>NZ_JAEVYN010000006.1 GCF_016807185.1 Leptolyngbya sp. Cla-17 | reverse complement strand
GGAAGGTGCTGAAGCATTCTAGCAGTACCGTTGCTTATGCCACCTACGCTCCGCTGTTGGATGCCGTCGTTGAGGTATTGCCCGCAGGGGTTGAAGTCTTGTTTTTGGCAGACCGAGGCTTTGCTGACGTAGAGTTATTCAAACACCTGCATCGTTTGGGCTGGCACTACCGGATTCGGGTCAAGTCCAACTTTCTGGTGTATCGCGGTCAGCAGGGTACACCCATCTCGTTTTACCCCCTATCGACCAGTCATGCCCTGTTTCTGCATCAAGTCAAGATCACTAAAGCTCGCTATGGGCTGGTGCATCTAGCCTTAGCTCATCACTATCCCAGTCGGGAACGTTGGTATGTCGTTAGTGACCAACCCACTACGACCGAAACCTTTGTTGAATACGGCTTGAGGTTGGATATTGAGGAGAACTTTTTGGATGATAAGTCCAACGGTTTTCAACTTGAATCCTCCCACATCCGTTCTGCTGCCATGCTCTCACGCTTGTGCTTGGTACTCGCCGTTGCCACTCTCTATTTGACCAGTGCGGGCACAGCAGCGGTGGAGCGAGGTGAGCGTCGTCAGGTTGACCCGCATTGGTTTCGGGGCAGTAGCTATTTCAAGATTGGCTGGCATTGGATTCGCAAAGCCCTCGTGCAAGGTTGGGGACTGCCCACGACTCTGGCGCTCAAATCTGCCCTTGACCCTGCTCCCTGCATTTCGTCTAAATCTCAAGCGGCACAGCAACAACCGCTCTATTTCAGATGCACGACTGTTGATTGTGCGATTTCTCTGGAACAAAGTCTCAGCACTGCTTAGAAGGCTAGAGTCGAAAAGATGTGTCAGTCAACCAGGGCTTACACCTAAAACTGAAAAAGTTATTTTCAACTCTGCAACTCAATTGCGTTAGCTATCGTGACTTGGGCTTTGTCGATCCCGTGCAGATTCAACTAAGCGACCGAGGAACATTTAACCAGCTTTTCTATCTATGATTGAAGCCTGTAGTAAACGTGAAACGCTTTGGCATCTGATTCAACATCTCGAGAACCGCTGCAAAAATTGCGATCGCTGACGATTGCCTGGAGTCTTGTTGTTTTGACTGCTACTGCTGATGTTGCGATTGGCGCATGGAGCCACAGCCTAGCGCTGTTTGCCGACTCTGGACATCTGTTTGCGGATGCAGCCACCTTTGGGCTATCGGTGATTGCAGCATGGTGGGCTTGCAAAAAACAGCCTGCGACAGGCACCTCTCGCTTGGAAGCGATCGCCGCGCTGGTCAATGGTTTGGGATTGCTAGGCATTTCGGCAGAGTTGCTGTGGGAGGGTTTGCATCGCCTGGGTGAAGCGGCTCCAGAGATTTTAAGTGTGCCATGGTCGCTATGGCAGGATTTAGCCTGGTTGCTAATGTGATCAATGTGCGGTTGCTGCATGGGCACAGCCACCAAGATCTGAACGTGCAGGGTGTGTTTTTACACTTGCTAGGCGATTTGTTTAGTTCAATCGGCGTGCTGCTAGCCGCGATCGCCGTTTGGCTCTGGCACTGGACTTGGGCAGATGTCGCCGTTAGTTTAGTGGTTGCCCTTATCGTCGGCGGAAGTGCTTTTCCTTTAATTCGTCGCAGTCTGCACTTGCTCAAGAGAGGAAACGCAAGCGCTGACCTGAATCCAATCGTCCCAGCCCAATGTATCTGCTGCACGCCTGCTGAAATTCAAAAACTTTTGCAGCCCACCCTAGAAGAATTGATCTAGCTGTGCAAGAGTTCTACTGTACTCATCAAGACGCTTCAGCCCTTATTGTGCAAATCCAGCTATAGCCAGATTTAATGAATTCTTTCTTAAAAGACGCTATAGGTAGAGTAGGTTAAAGTATTCCCAGCAGCAGCGAAGCAGAGTTCGCTAGGATGGAGCAGTATGGGAACAGTGAGAACAATGGCACGAGGCGGGGTTGGCATTCGGACGGCTCAAACTCGATCGGAACGGTTGACTGGGCAAATTCATGTCTACGACGGTGCCGGAAAGGGTAAATCTCAAGCGGCATTGGGAGTAGTGCTGCGATCAATTGGCTTAGGCATTCACAGCGATTTGCAAACCCGTGTGCTGTTGCTGCGCTTTTCTCAAAGGTCCAGGACGCACTTATGATGAAGATTGCCGCGATCGAAGCTTTGCAACGCGGCTTTCCTCACTTAATTGATCAGGTTCGCACCGGACGGGCTGAGTTTTTTGGAGGCCGACCAAATCCACCCGCTTCGACAAGCTAGAAGCGCAGCGCGGTTGGGATGTTGCAAAAGGCGCGATCGCGTCTGGTTTATATTCTGTCGTGGTGCTAGACGAGTTGAACCCCGTCCTCGATTTAGGCTTGCTGCCTGTGGATGAAGTGGCTAGCACGCTTCAGCGTAAACCTGACCATATGGAAGTGATTGCCACCGGACGTGCAGCCCCTCAAACCCTACTTGATATTGCTGATTTGCACTCAGAAATGCGCCCCATTACACTCCAAAGCCCAGAACAACGGAATTGAGGGCATTGAAATCTACACTGGCGAGGGGAAAGGCAAATCTACTAGCGCCTTGGCAAAGCACTACAGGCGATCGGGCGCGGCATCAGTCAGGATAAATCTCATCGGGTGCTGATCATGCAATGGCTGAAGGGTGGCTCAGGCTACACCGAGGATGCAGCGATCGCCGCCCTGCGCCAAAGTTATCCCAACCTGGTGGATCATCAGCGCTGCGGACGCGATGCCATCGTTTGGCGGGGGCAGCAGCAAGAATTGGACTATGTGGAAGCCGAGCGGGGTTGGGAAATTGCCAGAGCCGCGATCGCCTCTGGACTTTATAAAACCCTGATTTTGGATGAACTCAATCCTACTGTCGATCTCGAACTGTTGCCCGAAGAACCGATCATGCAAGCCCTGCTTCGCAAACCACGTGATACTGAAATCATCATCACTGGGCGCTGCAAGAATTTGCCTGCTTACTTTGATCTAGCAAGCGTTCACTCTGAAATGATTTGCCACAAACACTACGCCGAAAAAGGCGTAGACCTGAAGCGGGGCGTAGACTTTTAAAGCACTTTTAAGCTAATTCACTTTCGTGCCAAGTTTGGCGTAGTGCATCATCAGTTTTGCCAGGGCATCTAGATCAATCGGCTTAGAAATATAATCGTCAGCTCCAGATTCTAAACAAACCGCGCGATCGCCCTTCATTGCCATTGCCGTTTGAGTGATTACTGGAATGGTCTGATAGCGAGGATGATGCTTCAGTTGACGAGTCAGGACAAGTCCATCTGCGTCAGGCAAATGCACATCCATCAAAATGACCGCAGGCAGCGATCGCTCCAGCGCACTCCACATTTCCATGCCATCTTTTGCCCAAGTGACCTCATAGCCCAAACGGCTCAAATAAGTCAGCATCAGTTTTGCATTCGGAATATTGTCTTCCACCACTAACACTCGGTTAAATGCAAGATCTTGCTGAGTAAACTCCTCCGCAAGCAGAGCGATTGAGTCTGGGTCGTCATCCGGTAGAGCGACCGCGCTAGTTCTATCGCTTTCTTTCACCGTTTCTGAAATCACCTGTTTAGCCACGATTCCCTGGCGAGCCAGTTTTGGACTGGGTTTCGCGTGAGCAGATGGAGGCACTTTATGATTCGCCTCGGCATCACACCGCTCAAAATCCTCTGCTAACCCAATTGGACTGAGCGGTAGCACCACCGTGAACCGAGACCCTTGATTTAGTTCTGAACAAACTTCAACCCGTCCACCGTGAAGCTCGGCTAGCTTTTGAGTCAGCACTAACCCCAGTCCGGTTCCTTCGCTGCGCTCTACTGCGACGTTGGCGATCTGCGAGTAAGGTTTGAACAGCAGGCTCTGCTGTTCGGGTGAAATTCCAGTGCCGCTATCCCACACGGTAAAGTGAATGTGATCCTTTGTGGTCATCACTTGCAGCCCAACTGAGCCTCGAAGCGTAAACTTGACTGCATTAGACAACAGATTAAACAGCATTTGCTTGAGCCGTAAGCCGTCTCCCCCAACTGTTTTCAGATTTGGCTGCAACTCTAACTGCACACTCAAGCCCTTATCACTTGCTTTCTCGCGCACCAAGGTCAGGCAAATTTTACAAAGTTCCTCAATATTGATCGTTTCCCATTGCAAGGTCATTTGATTGGCTTCAATTTTGGACAAATCCAAAATGTCGTTAATCAGTGCCAATAGGTGCCGACCGCTACTCAAAATTATTCTGAGATATTCCTGGTGGCGCAAATTCAGCGGGTCGAAGCCCTGTTGCTGCAAAAGATGGGTAAATCCAAGAATGGAGCTGAGGGGTGTACGAATTTCGTGGCTGGTATTGGCAAGAAACTCACTTTTTAGCTGATTAGCTTGCTCAAGTTCTTGATTTTTTGTTAGTAGAGTTTGGTAGCGCTGACGCTGGCTAGCAATCAGTCTAATCTGGTGCAGCGCACCTACACACTGTTGAGCGATGCGCTCAAGTGTTTCAGGGGAACAGCGTAGCTGAGGCGACTCATCTGGATTGCTTAGATCATCAGTTGAATGACCAATCAGCAGCCATGCTTCACACTGCGATCCGCGAATTTCATAGAGACGATACGGGTGCCCTGAGGAATCAACGCACTGCTGCAACTTAGCGAAGTCAGATCGGCTAATTGGCTGTCCTTGCTTCAAAGCAATTTCTTTGCCTTTCGACAACTGCCATGTCATTAACTGCGATCGCCCATATCCGGCAACATAGGCTAGCGTCAATTCGGCTTTAGGGTGATGGGTCAATGGCAGCGCGATCGCGACGGGTGTTTCTAACAGGCGACTCAACTCAGAGGCAACCCGTTGAAAAAGCGCCAATTCCGCTTGGTCTACACTTTCCTGCGGGACTGTCTTTTCATTCTCTAAATAAGCAGTTACAAACTCAGATATCCGCTGTCCTAGCGAAGCTACACAACGTTCATTCCAAAGCTGAAGCTCTAGTGACATAGAGTCTTTTGATTGCGTAGAGGCTTTGATTTGAGAAACTTTAGACGAAGAACAAGGCATAAAAGAGACTGTTCTAATCTGTGCAATCGCCACCAATCCATATCAGCTGAACCATGACACTACCGATTTGATCCAATCTAAAACAGAGGCCTTGTGACACTTTAAGCGTTGGGTCAATCCAACCTAAGACACATCTGAGACCCACTATGCGTTGGCAATCGGCAATATATGTGGAGCAAGAGCAAGGCGGCAAGTATCTTACGATTTTAGTTTAACTCCGTATATCTTCGTATATCTACTGCTTCAACCTCATTGAGGCTTCACAGGATAATGAAGAATCACTGAATCCAACCTATCGCACTCCGCACTCAAAACTGTGCCCTCCCCTGCTATATCATTAGCAATGCTTTGTCATTTGCCAGATTTGGTTTTTTTGATGTCTCATCCTACTTCTGTTGCGATCGCGGTTCCTGCCACCACCGCCAATATCGGACCCGGCTTTGACTGTTTGGGTGCGGCTCTGACGCTCTATAACTCCTTCACATTTTCGCTGTTATCTAGCCCACCGGCGGTTGTGATCACCGCAACGGGCACAGAAGCAGCACGGGTTTCAACAGATGAATCAAATCTGGCATACAAAGCGTTTGCCAAACTCTATGAACAGATTGGGCAATCAGTGCCCTCCGTAAAAATTGACATTCAACTAGGAGTGCCACTGGCAAGGGGTTTAGGAAGTTCGGCAACGGCGATCGCCGCGGGAATGTTGGGGGCAAATATTTTGGCAGGGTCACCGCTGAGCCTGGAAGCCGTGGTGAAACTAGCGGTAGATATTGAAGGACATCCCGATAATGTGGTGCCAGCATTGATGGGAGGGTGTCGCTTGGCAGCAAAGGGAGTGAATGACGAATGGCAAATTTGCGACATTCCTTGGCATCCCAGCATTACCGCAATCGCTGCTATTCCCAACTTTGAGCTATCCACTGCGGAGGCGCGCCGTGTTCTTCCTACTAGCTATAGTCGGGCGGATGCTATTTTCAACACGGCTCATTTAGGTTTATTGCTGCGCGGCTTAGAAACAGGAAACGCCGACTGGCTGCAAGCCGCTTTGCAAGATCGAATTCATCAACCCTATCGGCAAGCGCTGATTCCGGGTTACGAAGCAGTGCATCAAGCGGCGATCGCCGCAGGTGCCTATGGATTAGTGATTAGCGGCGCAGGACCAACTCTGTTAGCACTGGCGGAGGTGACCCAAGCAGAACAGGTGCAAGCCGCGATCGCCACTGCCTGGAAAGATCAAACCATTGACGCGACTGTCCAAGTTCTGCAAATTGATCACAAGGGCGCGATCGCCCAGTTTTAACTGTCGTAATATCCCAACAAAAAGCCCCCAGCTTGTGGCTGAGGGCGACAATCAGGGTGCATCTACCACTCCACTATTCCGAGTTCCTACGCTCTATCCGGAAAACTCCGAAAACTTTCTAAAAACTCTGCGCCAGCATTGCACACTCGACCCTTGCTGATATGATGTGCCCTGTGAATGAACTGAGTCTTAGTGCTACACCACAAAACTCTTATGCAAAGGGTTTGGGGGGCTGAGTCCTCCAAGGAGCGGGGGAAGTCTCCCGGCACAGACTCTTAACATCGAGATATGGATACACGGTAGGTGTAATAACAGGGAGTATTTTAACCGTGATTTCTTTACAAGCGAATCAGGTTCACACGGCTGAAATTCAATCAGAGTACCGTTGTAGCCGATCTTTAGATGTGTTCGATTCGCCAGCGTTAGAGCGGTTGGCAACTCAAGCAGCGGTTGGCAGACATCTGCGAACTTCCACAGTGCTGGAACAATTGGCTGCTGATCAGAGCACAGCCGCAATCGCCGTTTGCCTGTGTGAAGATGACTATCCCGGCTGGATTTCAATGGCAGATCTTGCCTATTTAGAGAAAGCAGTTCATCCCTATCAGCCAATCTCGCTCTCTACAACAGAGATTCAAGCGAGAGTTCCAGCCGCGATCGCCTTTACTCAGGCAGCAAAAGATCAGCCCAACCATTATCTCTGGGGCGGCACAGTGGCACCCAACTACGATTGCTCTGGCTTGATGCAAGCCGCCTTTGCATCGGTGGGCGTGTGGCTGCCGAGAGATGCTTACCAGCAAGAAGCATTTACTCAAGCGATCGCGGTTTCAGAGTTGCAACCCGGCGATCTGATCTTTTTTGGCACTCCCCAAAAAGCCACCCATGTTGGACTGTACCTGGGCGACAACCACTATATTCACAGTTCCGGCAAAGATCAGGGGCACAATGGCATCGCGATCGATGTCTTATCAGATCAAGCAAGCCGCATCGGTCAAACCTACTATGCTCAGTTGCGGGGAGCCGGACGCATCGTTGCCACCTATCAACCCAGCCAAACCCTGTAGAATCAGATCGCGTCTTCTCACCCTCAATGCACCCTAACGTTTCAATTCCGCATGACATTCACTGTTGAAAACAGCAAATTGTGGGCATCATCCCTCCAGCCTCAGGTCTCTATCGTCGTCCCGATTCATAATGAATACGAAAATCTGCCCCATTTATTAGAGGCGATTTCTGCCACGCTGATCACTGCCAACATCAGCTACGAAATCTTGTGTATTGACGATGGCTCTACCGATGGTTCCGCTGATCGGCTGAAGCAAATTGCCAGCGATCGCACCGATCTTCGCAGTGTGATTCTGCGGCGTAACTATGGGCAAACCGCCGCAATGGCAGCAGGGTTTAGCCACGCCAAAGGGCAAATCATCGTGACGATGGATGGAGATTTGCAAAATGATCCGGCGGATATTCCCATCCTGCTTAGCAAACTGAGCGAAGGCTATGACCTGGTCAGCGGTTGGCGTAAAAATCGGCAGGATGCCACGGTCACTCGGTTAATTCCATCTCAAATTGCTAATTGGCTAATCGCCCAAGTGACCGGGGTCAAGGTTCACGATTATGGCTGCTCTCTCAAAGCCTATCGCTCAGAACTGATCGCCGATATGAATCTCTATGGTGAGTTGCACCGCTTTTTGCCCGCACTGGCATTTATTGAAGGTGCGCGGATTGCCGAAATTCCAGTACGCCATCATCCCCGGCAGTTTGGCAAAAGCAAATACGGACTCGATCGCACGATTCGCGTCATCATGGATTTGATAACCGTTTTCTTTATGCGTAAGTTTTTGACGCGCCCGATGCATGTGTTCGGTTCCATGGGCGTGTTATCGATCTTTTTAGGAACGGTAATTGGTTTGTATCTCACCACCCTAAAGCTCAGCTTTGGGGAAAGCATTAACCGTCCCCTGCTGATTTTAGTCGTCGTATTGATTTTGACAGGAGTACAGTTGTTTTGCTTTGGGCTATTGGCAGAACTGCTAATGCGAACCTATCACGAATCGCAAGGACGACCGATTTATCGAGTACGAGAAGTGATTGAGCCAGGACAAGAAAAAGGCGATCTCTAGGAAAGTGCGGCGTTGGGAGGAGGGCTTTGCACCCACTTGCCCCTTAGTCCCTGCCACTTACCGTGATTAGTCTTCTGGCAGCACCCATTTGGGCGGCTCCGTCATTTTTTTCATGCGGGCTGACTCGGCAATTTCCAGCAATTTATCCAGCGATGTTTCATTCACAAAACTCACCGCTTTCGATTTGTACTCCAGGTTAGGGCACTTGTCACCCAGCACGCAGCCGTTGATACAGGCTACAGCGCAGTTAATCGTAGTGTTCTCCATCTCAAACTCAGCTTGTTAAAAATTAGTGTTCAGATGTTATTTTACCGCTCTCGTTTTCAACTTTTGTCTTTGGGCTGGAGTCTAAGTGGGTTAATCCAGGACAGTTGCTTCAGATTGAATAGCGCGATTGCAGAGACTAGGACTTTGCGATCGTCTTTGTGCGTTGAAATGATCTGTCCTTGCGAGAACACTACCCGCAGCCTGCCTTGGAATGGATTTGGAAAAAGGGAACTAGGTTGAGAACCGTACAGACGCTCAATATGCGATTGTGGTCTACTACAAATCTATAGTTTTAGCTACTGTCATGAGTCAGGTTTAGCATTTTGCTTTGAACTAGAAAAATTGCTTCTTGGCAATGAGGGCTAAAGCGTTAATACGCTTCCTTATGTTGTCAGTTGTTTTTTCTCAACTCGATTTCACTAGGAATAATTTCTATGCCTGTGTCTCAATCTGATGGTGTGGCTGCAAATTGGTTATTGAAAGCACTGCCGCCTGAAGATTACCAACGTCTCCTTCCTCACTTAGAGTGGGTTTCATTGCCCCTTCATCAGGTGATTTACGAAGCAAATAACGCCATTCAATACGTCTATTTTCCAATTGGCGCGATGATTTCTTTAGTTTCCACCTTGCTGAATGGTTCAACGATCGAAGTCGGCATCATAGGACACAAGGGCATGGCGGGGATTTCAGTGATTTTGAGCGGCACAACCGGAACTCATCGCGCCTTGGTTCAAGTTGCAGGCGATGCACTTCGACTTGAGGCAACGGTGTTGCAAGCAGAGTTTGGCGAGGGAGGCAGCCTGCAAAAGATATTGTTGCGCTATGTGCAAGCACTATTAGTGCAAACCTCGCAATCGGTGGCTTGTAATCGCTTTCACACAACCGAAAAACGCTTGGCGCGGTGGCTGCTATTAGTCGCTGATGCCGTTTCCAAGGAGGAGTTTTTGCTCACTCAAGAATTTATTGGTCAAATGCTGGGTGTGCGTCGGGCAGGAGTGACGGTGGCAGCAGGCAACCTAGCTCAATTAGGACTGATCCGCTACACGCGCGGCAAGATTGAGGTTGTGAGCCGACATGGACTGGAGGACTTTTCCTGCGAGTGTTATGGCGTGATCAGAAACGAATTCTCTCGAATGCTGAGGCTATAGCCTCAGCATTCGAGAGAATAACCAAAAGTCAACTCGTTTGTTTAAGATCGTACTGACTTCTTTGTATGAGAAATGTTACTCTTCTTTACAAGAAAAGCTTTACTGAGTTGCTTCTAGAGCCGTAATTAATTCAAACCTGTGTTTGCTAGGGAGAGCGCAGGGATGAGCTTGCAGATTTCAAAACTCGTTTGCTTCGATTCAAAATTCAAATACGCATTTGGGATTTTGTGATTAGAGAACTCATCATGGAAGGATACGTGCAGGATCAGTCTTTGGATCTCACTGGGCTAAAGATTCTGATTGTTGACGATGATCCAGACACCCAACTTCTGTTTACCTGTCTCTTAGAAAGTATCGGAGCGGTGGTGGCAGTAGTTGCTTCGGCGTGCGAAGCCTTCACTCTCCTCACCCAGTTCACGCCCGATGTTTTGGTCAGCGATATTGCTCTCCCCAATGAAGATGGCTATATCTTCATTCGCAAGCTTAGAGCCTTAGAAGCGAAGTCTAATCAATTTCTGCCTGCCATTGCTGTTTCAGCTTACATCCAGGGAAACGACGATTTACTGGCTGCAGCCGCAGGCTTTCAAAGGTGGCTCTCTAAACCCGTTGACCTTGATTACTTGATCCGCACGATCGCCGAAGTAGTGCCGCATAAAACTGGCGATCGCTGCGGAAGTAGTAGAGAGAATAAGACTGAAGTCTGGTCATAACTATCCTGAAACGAAGTAGCGATCGCTGTGAATAGTAAGCAGAGTTTGCTGCCATTTGATCATGCTTGATTCGTTAGTACTTGCCTCCCAAATTCCTGATAAAACCAACACCAGCGTTCCAAAAGACGAACTTCGCACCCATCATCAAGCAGTGCAAGCTGAAAAGCAGCGGTTGAATCAAATCTTGCTGAGGTTGCGATCTCACAGTCGCCCAGAATCGATCTCCTCCACAAAATTTTCTTCAGTGGCCGTGCCGAGGTCGGGAAGCCAGCTTTATTCTCAGCGGGTCGCCGCAGTCAGCACCGGGCATCTCTACACTCACTTACCACCCAACAGCTTTCAATCTAGTTGGAGCAATGCCACCCAACAACCGACTTACGAGCAGTGGCGCACTTTGATGAAACGGGAAGCCGCGATCGCTGCCAAAGCAACTCAACGCACTGGTGTATTATTGGGCGACTCTTTGAGCCTGTGGTTTCCTAGCGATCGCTTGCCGCAACCCCAAACGTGGCTGAACCAATCTATTTCAGGCGACACCACGCACGGCATTCTCCGCCGTTTGTCTGATTTTGCGGCAACTCGTCCCCGTGTCGTTTATCTCATGGCAGGCATCAACGACCTGAAACAGGGAGCCACCGACAACGAAATTTTGTGGAATGTGCGCCAGATTATTACTCAACTTCGGCGAACCCAGCCTCAAGCGAATTTGATTGTGCAGTCAGTGCTGCCAACCCGCTCGGTGATTGCATCCAGCGATCGCATCGCCCAACTCAATCGCCAACTCAGGGCACTTTCCACCCGCAGCGGAGCCTATTTTCTCGATCTCTCTAGTCAGATGGCAGATACCAACGGCAATTTGCGACAAGAGCTGACCACCGATGGATTGCACCTCAACGCTAAAGGATACGCCGCCTGGCAATCGATCTTGCTGAAGGCTGATGGCGCGATCGCAACTCGCTAAAGATGCGCTAGGATTCCTCCATGGCGTTTTCTCTGCAAAATTTTATAAGCAAACTCCCCACGACAGTGAGTGGGACGATCGCGATCGCGTATCTCCTCCATCCCACCATTGCCATCGCAGAGCCGATTATTAAAACTTCTAGCACGTTAGAACAGCAAGCCGAAGAAGTCGCTGCATTGCTAGTAGGCAAAATGGATACCTCAGCCCAAGCGATCGCCAATCCTAAAGCGCCCAACGTACAAATGACAACCTGCCGGATCGGGTTAGTCGCTCAGGCTGAACCGCAGTCCATTTTTTTATATCAAGAACAGGCAATGTCTACGTCGCTTGACAAACCATATCGTCAGCGATTTTTGGAAATTTCGCCCAGTTCCCTTAGCCAAAGTGTGCGATCGCGCTCTTTTAAGCCCACTGACCCAACTCGCTGGGCTGGATTGTGCGATCGCACATCAGACAGCATAGAGCGAACTGTCAACCTTAGCGATCTGGGCACTCCTGTTTGCAACGTCTTCCTCAAACAGGTCGGCACGGGCTACATGGGCAACACGCCGGTCGATGGCTGTCCCGCCAAAGTACGAGGAGCCGTTCGTATCACTAACCACATCGAACTCGCTCCTGCCAGCATGAATACTTGGGATCGCGGCTTCGATGCTCAAGGCAAACAAGTTTGGGGCGCAAAAACCGAAGCCTACCACTTCCGTCGCCAATAAAGTCTGTGCATCTTTTCTCAATCCCTATTCCCTTTCTCCTGCTCTTATTCCCTTTTTCCTGCTCTTATTCCCTTTCCTCCCCAAATCATTCCTGCCTGTTAGGTTGATTGTCATCTGGGGTATTTTGAGTTAGACAAGCAAGGGGCATAATGGCGCATGAGACTGCAATTTGCCATGGTGTACAAGGTTGGGGTATCACATGGCTGAGGAAATCGATGGCAAGCTGAAATTGATGGTCGTTGATGACGAACCAGATAACCTGGCGCTGTTGTACCGGACTTTTCGGCGAGATTTTGAAGTCGTCAAGGCAGAAAGCGCGATCGAGGCGCTGAAGATTTTAGATGAACAGGGCGAGATGGCAATCATCATCTCCGACCAACGAATGCCAGAAATGCTAGGAACTGAGTTTCTCAGCAAAACAGTTGATCACTTTCCCGATACGATTCGGATTGTGTTAACGGGCTACACGGATGTTGAAGATTTAGTGGAAGCCATTAACGCCGGGAAGGTGTTTAAGTACATCACCAAGCCGTGGGTGCCCGACCAACTTAAGGTTGTAATCCAGCAGGCAGGGGAAACCTACCGCATCGTCAAACAACGCACCAACGAACTCAGGCGGGCGCTGCGTCGAGAGTCGCTGTTTAATGCTGTAACTACAGCCATTCGTGAATCGCTCAATTATGACAGTATGCTGCAAACCATCGCAGCGACTCTAGTACAAACGTTTAATGCGAGTGAGTGCATTTTACAGCCTATAGAAGGCGATCGCCTGACGACCGAGGTTTTTTATCACTCCGCGATCGTCAACGCAGACAACAGCAATCCCGCGCAACAATCCTTGTCCACAGATGATCTCTTGATTCAAAATGTCCTTAGTACACGCCAAATTCAGACCGATAAAATCACAGGTAGCCCGCACCGCTTAGTTGTTCCCATCACCTATCAGCAAGATTTCCTCGCTATCTTTGCCATGCATCGGGAACTGGATGCTGCACCTTGGTCTAGCGAAGACATTACCCTTATTCAAGAAGTTGCCGAACAAGCTGCCCTTGCCATTTCTCAAGCGAAGCTTTACCTGCAAACGCAAACGCAAGCCGAGCAAATGCGGGCAGAGTTAGAAGTTGCCCGTCAAATTCAGGGCAACCTGCTGCGGCAAACTTTACCCGAATTGAAGGGGATGAAAGTTCAAGCATGTTGCTATCCGGCACGGGAGGTTGGCGGAGACTTTTTTGAGGTTTATGCCCATCCTCAAGGCGATGTTTGGTTAGCAGTAGGAGATGTTTCTGGAAAAGGCGTTCCTGCTGCCCTGTTCATGGCAAGCGCAATTTCTGTCTTACGGCGAGAACTTTCTCAAGAAATGCCGCCAGAGCCTCATATTGTGATGCAAAACTTAAATCGCAGCTTGTCTGAAGATTTAGTCAGCACCAACTGTTTCATTACCATGGTGTTAGTCTGCTACACCCCATCCACTCACAAGCTGATCTATGCGAATGCCGGACACATTTACCCCTTAGTCTGGTCTAGAGAAGCAGTTTCAGCCCATCTCGCTCAAGGACAACCCGTGACAATCGAACCGAATTATCTGAAAGTGCGAGGTGTGCCCCTTGGCATCTTGCCGCATTGGAAAGCTGCTGCTGGTAGCATTGACCTTAACCCCGGCGAGATTCTTTTGCTTACCAGTGATGGCATTACTGAAGCAACCATCCACAATGCGGAACCGATTAATGGTACCAATCAAGTTAATGGCAGCAATCAAGCCACTGCCATGCTGCAACAAACCGGGTTATGGCAATTATTGATTCAAGATCAATCATCCTTGGATCTGAAAGACTTGCTTGCCCGGATTCGATCGCACAATGATATACAAGAAGACGACCAAACTATTCTCTCTTTGGAGGTTCTGTAGCGAATGAGAACTGAACTTCACATCCCCAGCGATCTACAGTTTTTAAGCATCGTCGAGAATTGGCTGCTAGGCAGTTTAGAGGTTGAGCTAGGCGACCATGTAGATTGGCCCAGACAATCCAACCGTTTACGTTTAGTGCTGGTAGAAGCCTATTCCAACGTGGTGCGCCACGCTCACAAAGATCAGCCCAACTTGCCCGTTTTAATTCGTTTGGAACTCCAAGATCGGGATATTGCTCTAGAGATTTGGGATCATGGACAAGGGTTTGACTTGTCTACCTATCTTCCTCCTACTCCAGAAGCAAAACAGGAGAGTGGCTATGGCTGGTTGATTTTAAATCGGCTAATGGATCGGGTGGAATATCGGTTGCAGGTAAATGGAAAAAACTGTTTGAAACTAGAAGCAAGCATTCCCGAAGCCAAACCTGCGCCCGTAGAGAAGGCTGAAGCGGCACCGACTTTTACAGGCAAAGAAGGATAGAGCGAATCGGGGTGCAGCGTACAAAATACGAAGTGCAGTGGGCGAAGAAAGGCTGAATTGGCGATCGCCTCGGCACAAATATTCCTGGTTTGTCAATCTTTAAATATCTTTGGAGTTACCTGCTTTTCATGGGGTGGGTGCTGTAGACTACTTTAGCTGTCGTCCAGTTAAAGGGATTTTCTGGCATTTGGTATCCGCCTCCACCTTGCCATAATTTTATGTTTGCTACTTTAGATGTAGCGCCTTCAAAATGTTTAAACGCTGCCTATAGCGTTTTTTCTTATGTTGAGGTGACTTTCAAAAGCGCATGGCTCCCAAATTTGCGAGTCAGCAGGAATGATTTAGGGAACTATTGACCGTTCTCCTCAAATGCAGCTTTCTATTCTCCCTACCGTCCGCTAGAACATGAGGTCAGTTGTGGAAGCAACGGCAATTGAAAATTTTTGGGCAGAAGCCCTAGACCGCCTTCAGCTTTTGCTGAGTCGCCCGACGTTTGAGGCATGGATTAAAACGGCGATCGTAGAAGAGTTGACCGAGGAACGACTCGTTTTGCGAACGCCGAATCCTTTTGCCCGAAAGTGGTTGCAGAAGTATTACCTCAAAACACTGACAGAGGTGGTTCAAGAAATATTGGAGCGCCCGATCGAAATTCAAATGACGGTTGCCTGTGATGATGAGGGCAACCCAGTGGATTCAGATTTCTTCTGGGCATTGCCGATGGAACCCAACGCTGCCAATCTGACTAGCCCGATGGAGATTCCTACTGTGACCGTTTTGCCTGAGCCAGCTGATCGCCCCCGTTCTAGCGATCTCAATTCAAAATATATCTTCTCTCGTTTGGTCGTTGGGTCGAATAACCGCATGGCTCATGCTGCATCGCTGGCAGTAGCAGAATCGCCCGGTCGAGAATTTAATCCGCTGTTTTTGTGTGGTGGCGTTGGATTAGGCAAAACCCATTTGATGCAGGCGATCGGGCACTACCGTTTGGAAATTTGCCGGAGTTCGCGGGTTTTTTATGTGTCCACAGAGCAATTCACCAACGACTTGATTACTGCCATCAGACGCGACAGTATGCAGAGCTTTCGGGAGCACTATCGTGCGGCAGATGTGCTGCTAGTCGATGATATCCAGTTCATTGAAGGCAAAGAGTACACCCAAGAAGAGTTTTTTCACACGTTTAATACCTTGCATGAGGCAGGAAAACAGGTTGTGCTGGCATCCGATCGTCCCCCCAATCAGATTCCCCGGCTACAAGAACGGCTTTGCTCTCGGTTTTCCATGGGATTGATTGCCGACATTCAATCGCCCGACTTAGAAACCAGAATGGCAATTTTGCAAAAGAAAGCTGAGTATGAAAACATGCGTTTGCCGCGCGATGTGATTGAATATATCGCCTCCAGCTACACCTCCAACATCCGAGAGTTAGAAGGAGCGCTGATTCGGGCGGTCGCTTATATTTCCATCTCTGGGTTACCCATGACAGTAGCCAATATTTCGCCCGTGCTGAACCCGCCGGTGGAACAAGTGGAAGCGTCTCCCTCGGAAGTAATGACCATCATTGCAGAAAACTTCAATGTGCCGATTGAGGAGTTGAAAGGTCATTCTCGGCGGCGGGAAGTGAGCACAGCACGACAGATTGGCATGTATCTCATGCGCCACCACACCGGGTTGAGCCTGCCCAAAATTGGGGAAGTGTTTGGCGGCAAAGACCATACAACCGTGATGTATAGCTGCGACAAGATTGCCCAACTGAAGGAAAATGACACATCAATGGCGCAGACGCTTCGTCAGTTAAGCGATCGCATCAATCAAGCAAGTCAATCCCGCAATAAATCCTAAAAAACTTCTATTTTTAATTCAGTAGTCTGAAACCAATGGATTTCAGACTATTTTTTGCTAGGGATTATTTTGCTCATTGATCAGGTTGACTTATCTGGGGAAAAAATAGAGTTTTCCCCAGAAAACCAAATTTATGTGTTTAAATAATTTAGCTTCTCCTAAATTCGAGTAAATCAGGTCAGTAAATTTTTGCGTTTAAAGAATGTAAACATTTGTAAATCCTGAGATCACCTGTGGAAAAACTGTCAATTTCTGTGGATAAGTCTGGGGAAAATCAGTTTATAACGATCTAGCGATCGTGGAAAGACACACTAAGTATAAATACTGTGTGGAAATGACCTGTTTTTTTCCACAAGTTATCCACAAGCAAAAAAGTGTTAGATTCCTATCCCAGTTTGATCTGACGATCTTTTCCACAGTTTCCACAGCCTCTACTACTACTATTTAAATAAGTTTTTCTTAAGTCCGGATCGATCTCGTTAACGGCAAAAAATCTCAAAACAGGCTCAGGTGGATCGTTTCAGGCAACAGTGGTAGGATCTCCAGACAAAGACTTCAGAGCGCCCCCAAATGAAACTGGTCTGCACCCAAAACAGCCTCAGCACAAGCCTTTCTTTAGTTAGCCGCGCTGTTTCCACTCGCCCCACGCATCCAGTTTTAGCCAACGTGCTGCTTGTTGCCAACGCAGAAACCCAGCAAGTCAGCCTCAGTGCATTTGACCTGAGCCTCGGCATTCAAACCAGTTTTGCTGCAACGGTTGAAGCCGAAGGGAAACTGACGCTGCCAGCCAAACTGCTCACCGACATCGTGTCTCGCTTGCCAGAAGGCGATATTATCCTAGAAAGTAGCTCTGATGACGATGCTAGCTTTCTCACCACCCTCACGTGTTCCTCTGGGCGCTATCAGGTGCGCGGTATGAGCGCCGAAGAGTTTCCTGAATTGCCCACAGTCACCGATGGCGAGAGCTTGCACCTCCCCTCAGAAGCCATGCTAGACGGGTTGAGAGGCGCACTATTTGCCGCCAGCGCCGATGAAACGAAGCAGGTGCTCACCGGTGTTCACCTGACTTTAGCGGCGGAAGAGTTAGAGTTTGCTGCTACGGATGGACATCGCTTGTCGGTAGTGCAAACGACCAATGTAGATGATAACGGCAATGGCGCAAAAGATAGCACTTCAGAAGATGCCACAGCACTGGATGTGACGATTCCGGCAAAGGCGTTGCAAGAGCTTGCCAAAATGCTGGAGCGACAAACGGGCAGTTCGGTTGCAGTGAAGCTCGATCGCAATCAGGTGATTTTTGAATGGGTGGATCAACGCCTCACCAGTCGTCTGTTGGAAGGGCAATATCCCAACTATCGCCAACTCATTCCACGTCAATTTACTCACCAGACCACCATTGATCGCCGCCTGTTTCTTAGTTCTTTGGAGCGCATCGCAGTCTTGGCAGACCAGAAGAACAACATCGTTAAGCTGAGTGTGGATACGACTAATCAGGCAATGTCGCTGTCGGTGGATGCACCGGATGTGGGCAGTGGTGAAGAAACCATCCCGGCTCAAATTACGGGCGAAGATATGGCGATCGCCTTCAACGTCAAGTACCTGCTCGACGGCTTAAAAGCTCTCAACACGACCGAAATCCAGCTTCAGTTCAACACCCCCACTAGCCCCGCTATCCTCACTCCCCTCGGCGGCTTAAAGATGACCTACCTCGTTATGCCAGTTCAAGTAAGATCCTGATGATTGAGTGTCTACAAAGTAAACAACAATAACAAAACAGGATTGGTATGTTCGTTGTTTACACACAATAATCCTGCTTGCCTTTAACGTACTCGATGTACTCAAAGTACATCGATGTTTTTTATTCGAGGATGAATAGTGTTGTAGAATAGTACGAGTTTATTATTTTGCGGTATGAAGCCTCAACGCATTAAGTTGCCGGATGGTAGGGTAAGTTGGTTAGTACTCGATGATGACTACCAGCCGATTAAACCTATCACCCGTTATGTGAGGTACTTGGAGAACCTAGAACGTTCTCCCAATACAACTTTAAACGGTAGTCCTAAAGATGTGATGATAGCTGAAAGCCCCTGCCAGTCTTGAATCTATGGATCATCACTTGCCGCAAGGGGTTGAAGTTCCCGCGCAATATGGAAGCGAGAACACTGACTACGGCTCAGGCTGGCGCACTTTCGACTCAAAATCAGCCTATAGACTTAAGGCATAAAACTGTTAGCTGTATGCCTGCAACGTCTGTTCAGTCTTCATTGCAGGCATCATTACCTTTAGGGCACTACCACTTTTCGACTGTAGCTGAAGTTTCGGGGGTATCAAGGGCTTGGCTCAATAAGGAACCTGATGTTCAACAACGGATTCAGTTCCTTCGCAATCAGCAGACTCCCAAGAAAGGTGTGCCACCAAGTCAAAAGGCCTCGGATGCGTTCAATGCCGCCAAGGTGAAGATGCTGCTTCAGGAGGTCAAAAAGCTCCGGGTGACTAACCAGGGATTACAACAGCACATTGAAGAAATCTTGGGCAGATCGCGGTCTACGCTGATGAACAGGTTGAGAGGTTGCGAGAAGCGACCGAGGCTCTTAGGAAAGAGAATATTGAGCTGAAGAGGCAAATGAATTATTACCGCTCACCCCAACAATGTCATCGACTTACCTGAGCGAACTGCCGTTGCCCTAGAAAACAGAGCCAACCAGATTCAATCGGAGATTTCAAACCTTAATATCAAACTGAACTCAACGCTGAACAAGGTGATTGAGGCTGCCCCACAAGCAACGGTGTTATCTGCTCTGGAAGCCCTGAAAGAAGTGATGACTGCTGGTGCAATCAAAAATCCTGCCGGATGGCTGAGGCGAGCGGTCGAGGAGCGATGGCAGCCCAACAACAACTTTTCCCAGACTGACAAGACAAACGATCTCAGATCGTTTAATGAGTGGTTTCCATTAGCAAGGGCAAAAGGATTAGTTATTGCTAGTACAAGAAGCGAAAGCGGAATCAAAGTTTTGGCAGCGAACGACCAATGGATGCCTTTTGCTGAGCCTATAACTCTATACCCGCTTGAAAGTTTTGAAGAGTAAGGACATCTGAATTTTCAGCTGCTTCCCTATTTGGGTATGATGAATCACGAACTATCCTCATTAGACCTGCTTTGAAAATAGAGGACTAGCTCGGTGGTTGAGGGGCGGTAAGGGGCGTTAATTGAACCTGATATCCCAACCGCTCTATCCGGTGCTGCAAGGTTTGGAGCAGTTGGTGTTGGGTGCGTTGCCCCGAATCGGTAGTGCGGTAGTCGCGGTAGGGTTGGTGTTGTTTGAGGATGTGATAGACCGCAATCAACAGGCGGTGGGCGACGGCAACAATGGCGCGTTTGTGTCCCCGACGGGACGCAAGTCGGCGATAGACCGTAGCAAAATGGGAGGCTTTGCAGCGCACAGCAGCATTTGCCATTTGTACCAAGATGCTTCGCAACCAGCGATTTGCGGGTGGAGTTTTGCCAGAGTATTGTTTGCCCGCACTCTCATGATTGCCCGGACAAACCCCAGCCCACTTACACAGATGCGCGGCGCTGGGAAAGCGTCGCATATCACTCCCGATTTCTGCCAGCAGCAGTTGAGCACTGTGACGGGCGATTCCCGGAATGCTGTCGAGCAACGGCATCGCTTGCTGCCACGCCAACGGCAGGTCAGAGGAAGAATCTGTCTGAGGCTTGGATTCAGCCGCCGGAACGAGGACTTCGACCGGAGGCATGTGCTGCTCAATCAACTGCTCGATTCGCGCGTCAAACGGTTTGAGCTGGCGGTCGAGAAACTCTAGATGGTCGAGATGCATTTGGATCAAGAACCGATGATGGTCCCGCACTCGACCCGAGAGCGCTGCAATCAGTTCGGCTTGCTTGGATCGCATGCGTCCTCTGGCAAGTTCAGCGAGGGCTTCTGGGTCTTCAACTCCTGCCACCAGTGCTTTGAGTATGGCGCGCGACGAGACTCCCCCGATGTCACTGACCACCGATGCCAGCTTCAGATTTGCCCATTCCAACACTTTTTGCAGGCGATTGATGACACTCGCGCGTTCGCGAATCAGCGTCGTGCGCTGGCGGGTCAAGTCGCGCAAATCACGTTGGGGCAGGGGTGGAATAAAACTGCCACGGACGAGTCCATAGCTCAGTAGCTCGGCTAACCACTCGGCATCTTTGACATCGGTTTTGCGTCCAGGTACTTGCTTGAAGTGATGCGAGTTCACGACTATCACCTCAAAGCTGCTCTCCAATACGTTGTACACGGGTTTCCAATATTCCCCTGTACTTTCCATGGCAATGTGCGTGATCTCGCTACTCGATAGCCAGTCGCACAGATTTAACAACTCGCGGATGGTCGTACCGTAGGTGCGGGTTTCGCGCTGCGGTTTCCCATTCATATCCAAACTTAAGCAACAGACCACGACCGTCTTTTTGTGAACATCAATTCCAGCGCAGCGCTCATGGGTGACTTGCATCAGGCTTCTCCTTGATTAGGGTTAAGCTGGTTCACCCGCCATGTCGTTAATTGATCCTGCTTTGCGTGCTGTCTCGCAGTCGGCGAAATGCACAAATGGGTGTCCCAAGGGCGGGTACGGTCAGTCTCCTGCTCAGGCTGATTGGCACTAGTTCCAATTCGACCTCTAAACCAGTTCATCTGACGTTACCACTTTCATCCCAGGGTGTGAGCAATCGCTCATGATGTCTCTTGCGTGAATGTATGTAAGCAGCTAGAACTAGGTCAAGGAGGAGGATATTATGACCTACGAGCAACTTAGCCAACTTAAACCCGGAGCTTTCAAACGTCGATGTGGGGTTCACCTTGAAACGTTTGAGCAGATGGTAGCAATATTGCGTCCCGATCTTGACCGCAGGGGAAAACGGGGTGGACAGTGCAAATTAAGCGTAGAAGACCAATTGTTGGTCGTACTTGAATACTGGCGAGAATACCGGACACAGTTTCATATCGCCACCACGTGGGGGATGAGCGAGTCAGCCGTATGTCGATTGATTCAAAAGGTGGAAGGATTATTGACCAATTCAGACCAGTTTCGGCTACCCGGCAAAAAGCAACTCTACCAGAATGCCAGTACTTGGAGCGTAGTGGCAGTGGATGTGACTGAAAGCCCCATTGAGCGTCCCCAAAAAAACAGCGAGGCTACTACAGCGGCAAGAAAAAGCGGCATACCCTAAAAGCTCAAGTGGTAGTCAATCAAGCGACTGGACAGATTATCTGCACAGCCTTTGGCAAAGGGCAAGTCCATGACTTTCGCTTGTTCAAGCTCCATCGCCTGCCGATGCTGCCGGAGCAGTTGTGTTTAGCGGACAGAGGCTATCAGGGTATGGCAAAGCTACATCCCTGTAGTTGCACTCCAACCAAAAAGCCCCGTAAAGGCAAACTGAGCAAAGCCGAGCGGCAGCACAACCGCACTCTAGCCCGATTACGAGTGGTCGCTGAGCATGTGAATCGGAAGCTCAAGATTTTTCGGATTCTCGCTGAACGGTATCGAAATCGACGCAAGCGCTTCGGGTTGCGCTTCAACCTGATTGCGGCGATCATCAACTGTGAACTTTCGCTCTCTTCTTGATTCACGCAAGAGTTCTATTCAACAAGAAACCGGACTGACCGCATCCGCCGGAGTGTCCATCAATAAGTTTCTATCCAAGATTGCCTCTGGGTTAGATAAACCGGATGGGCTATACCTGATTGCTCCCGAAGCGGCAGCAGCCTTTGTGGCTAACCTCCCCGTTGCAAAGTTCTACGGAGTGGGGGCCGCGACGGCACAAAAGATGCAAAATCTGGGAATTCAGACGGGAGCGGACTTGAAGCAATGGGCAGAGGCAGATTTGGTCACTCACTTTGGCAAAGCGGGTAGGTATTACTATCGAGTCGCGAGAAGCGTAGATGATCGCCCAGTCAACCCTAACCGGGCTCGCAAGCCGATTGGGGCAGAGCAGTCGTTTGCCGCAGACTTGGAGGCCATTGAACCGATGGTCGCTGCTTTGGAAAAGCTGGCAGCAGAAGTGGTGACTCGCATGGAAAAACACCAGCGGTATGGCTACACGTTGACTCTGAAGATTAAATACGCTGACTATCAGCAGATTACTCGTGCCCAAACAATAGATGTGCTGTTTAAGGATCAACAGATGCTTTGCAATCGGGCGATCTCATTGTTGGAGGAACACTTGGATCGATCTCGCAGAGTTCGATTACTAGGACTCACGGTTTCCAACCTGGCAGAGCCAACCCTTTCCCCACCAGTTCAGCAACTTTGTTTAGAACTACCACCCTTTTTTCGGTGATGTTCAGTTGCTTAGCTTTGCACAAATTTCTAGCAGATTAATTGGGACATGGAGCAACAGGCGGGTTTTATAAGTTCTACTCATTGGCTTCAGCCGCGTATCACAGCCTGATTGGACTAAAACGGGCCTCAAGTAGTTACTACAGTTGTAGATCCTCATCTCCGAGGCCGTCTCATATAAAGATTCAACGTCTCAAAAGTCAGCAGGGCTAAAATCGAACTAACCCAATCCTTCACAGTCCGCTACAACGCCCTAAACTCGTGAGACTGTCGCCTCGGTTAGTCCGACCGGAAACGCGCGCTCAACCAAGATAGGGCAACGGTGACACCCCTGTCTCATCTTCTTGGCTAGTTGCTTGACCGGCAAGCACTCAACCACTCGCTTCCACAAGAGCTTGCACAGTGCTGAAATCAGCTTCATTGTCTGCCACTACTATTGCTCGATGCAGCGGTGGCTAGCCAAAGCAAGGGCAACGCGAAGACCATTTTTACAGACAGTCGATCAGCGATGTCTGCGACTGTGCATTCTGGAGGCACCTCTACGGAATGAACCATTAGCAGTTTTCGCCACCGCATGGCTAACGCTCGACGCTTGAAGTGGTAGAACTGGGCAATCGCTTGATGCCGTCGTCGCCATGAGGACCAATGCAACAGCTGTCGAGGACTCAATGGAGGCTGCCAAGCTAAGCGCCATAGCAAGTGACGCAGTTCAGCCACACTCAAGGGCACACGGCCCATGCCTGCGACGGCTGCACCGGAGGGCGGTACTGGGCAGCAGTCACCGTTGAAAGCCCTTTTTTAGCCGCCTGCGCTCGCGTCACCGTTAAGAAAGCGTGGGCCAGTAGCGCTAACGTCATATGGCGATACCAGCCATTCCATGAACGCACTTCATACTCATCCAGCCCGACTTCCCCTTTGGCACTCTCGAAACAAACCTCGATCGTCCAGCGCCGACCGGCAACCTGCACCATCGTCTGCAAAGACGTTCCAGGCGGCGCAAACACCAGATAATAAGCCCAGTCTTCTGGGTGTTCGATGCCCCGTCGGACGAGTGCCCAGTGCTGCCAATCGCACCCTTTGGGACTGTTAATCGGCATACAAGTCCAGTCAAAGTAGCGTTCTCCCTTCGTGCCCGTCCCACAACTGAGCCGGTGCCATTCTTCAGCGGGCCAACTCATGGCGAGTTCCTCGATGCGCATCGATAGGGCATCGCGCCCAACGTTCTCTTTTGACCAAGTGGTCAGGACATACGCTTGATGCCGTGCTTCTAACCATTGCCGCAAGCGGGCATCGCGCCCGTAGACTTCATCCCCAGTCACCCAACGGCCTGGCAGTCCCGCCGCAAACGCCCGTTCTAACAGGCGTTGTGCCAGCATCGGCTTGGTCGCAAAGGCGGCCTCTGGCGGAATGCCAGCTTGAGCACATCGCTCTGGCTCATCCAGCCAACGTTGCGGTAGATACAGTGTTCGATCAATCAACGTGTAGCCATCGGCGGCGGCATAGCCGAGAAAGACGCCGACCTGACAGTTTTCAATCCCATTGCCGGTGCCACTGTACTGCGGTTGCACCCCAGCTGAGTGGTCGCCTTTTTTGAGAAAGCCTGTTTCATCGAGCACAAACACCGCTTCTCGATCGCCCAACGCTTCATTCACATAGGCTTGCACGTCGTCTCTCACTAAATCGGCATTCCACTGGGCTCGACCGAGGAGATGTTGCATCCCATACGGTGTGGGCTTGCCCAGTTGTTCTGCGATTTGCCAGCTATTCTTCCGCTCAGCTGCACTGAGCAATCCTTGCACATACTCTTTCGCGCGCTCTCGCAGCTCTGCGCGTTTGAAGCGCGGGGCCAGCCGAATCATGAGGGCATCGAGGTCGCTGGCCCAAGTCTCAAGCTGTTTCAGATTTGACTCGACCTCGGCTTCACTGAGGTCGATTTGGGCAAGGGCGAGAGTCATCACGCATCACCTAGAACACTGGTTTGACGCTGATTCTAGGCGAAATACAATCATAAATTCAACATCTACAACTGTAGTATAGTACAGAAAATCCCATGCTACAAGCGTAATCCTGACCTGTTGACCCACCTACGATGTCGATTCTGTGGATGACTCATTGCTCGTTTCGCAATGAGTCAACCACTAGAAAGAAGATGAGCAAAAGTTATCAATCAAGCCCCGCCATCCTTCCCTGGCAAATGTTTCTGTTCATCAACTGTGTCTAAAATAGGCAAGATCTCAGTCTGAAACTTCCATCAAGAAACGGCTTCAGCCGATGTGGTACTTAATTGACAGAAACGGTGGCATACCCCTTAACGGCTCATGCTGGAGACTGCATCATGACGACCTTTGTTGCCTTGGATTTTGAAACCGCAGATCGCGTTTGGCTCAGACGCCGGATTGACAGCGCCCGTCACTGGTATGAGCATCATCAACCTTGAAAAACATGAGCCGATTGAGCGATTCTGAGCTTAGATAGGCTGAGCACTTTTTCGGCGACTATATTGTGATGAAGTTTAAGTACGGTTCAGCATGGGTGACAGCCCTTATCATCTCACTTATTACAGCGCTGCCTGGGTTGACAGACACAGGGACAATTCAGGGGGCTGGTCGTGTGAACATACGCGCAACGCCTTCTACAAGCGCTCCTGTGCGGCACTATGGGTTGGGCGGCGATCGTGTCAACATTCTCAACCAGACCAATGCCCCAGATGGCTACCGTTGGTACTTTGTCGAGTTTCCTAATTCCGGTGCACGGGGTTGGATTCGAGCCGACTTGCTAAGGGTCGGTGGCAACTATGGGGGCTCCTCGACTCAACGCATCGCGTTTGCGCCCGGTACGTCAGCCGCTACTGTAGGGGGTAAGGTGCAAGGTGCTCAGTCTCGCGACTATCTGGTGAATGCTAGAGCTGGTCAAACGCTCAACCTGAGCACAGTCGGCACCAGCTCCTTTTTACAGCTACAAGTGTTTGCCCCCAATGGCAGCACCCTTTACACAGGCAGCCGCAACTGGTCATCTGTGTTACGCCAAAGTGGAGACTACCGAGTGCGCGCGCGGTTGGTGCCTGAGGAGCAAAAGCGGGGGGTAACAGCAGAATATAGTCTTACGGTCAGCGTTCGTTAGTAGCATCAGTTGGGTGTGTGTGAAAGTACTGTCCCGCGAGGATAAGGCTTGCACAACTCTCTTTGTTCACAAACAATTTGGAACAGCTATGGCAATTTGTTGATGGCAAGGCGAGGGGCGATCGCGCTAGAGCAGAAGTGTGAGGTTTCGCGGGTTTAGCCCAATCTATGGCGAGGGGCGATCGTACTACGGTGTTAGGCATCTAGGGGTTGAGTTAAACTCAGCGGAGTGGGTGACTGCTCCGCTGAGTTTAACTCAACCCCCACATGACTTCACGCAGCTTGCCGAGTCATCAACTGAGCAAATAACCCTGCTTGATTTGCTAGTTCCTCAAACTTGCCCTGCTGTAGAATACGACCAGCTTGAAGTACATAGATCCGATCTGCGTTGCGAATGGTACTGAGCCGATGGGCGATCACAATCCGGGTGACTTGAAGTCTGTCTAAACTATCGCTGACGATCGCCTGGGTGCGGTTGTCTAACGCGCTGGTGGCTTCGTCAAATAGCAGAATGCGAGGTTTCAATGCCAGGGCGCGGGCAATCAGGAGCCGTTGTCGTTGTCCGCCGGAGAGATTACCGCCGCCTTCACTAATGACAGTGTGCATTTCCATCGGCATTGCCGCAATATCCTCTGCAAACCCCGCCATCTGAGCGGCTTCCCAGGCTTCATCCAGGGTAATTTGGGCCCCACTGGCAATGTTGTCAAAAATTGACCCTGAGAGCAATCGCCCACCTTGCAGCACCACGCCTAATTGCCGCCGCACCGCCTCCACATTCAATCCCGCCAAGTCTTGACCGTCGTAGGCGATTATTCCCGATTCGGGTCTCTCAAAACCCAGCAGTAGCCGGAAGAGCGTTGATTTACCGCTACCCGATCCACCCACTAGAGCAATAAATTCTCCAGGTTCCGCATGAAGGCTAACATCGTCCAGGGTCAATGCTCCACTGTCCCGATAGCGAAAGGTGACATGATCGATGCTAATTTTGCCCGTCAGCCGCCCCGGATCGGTTTTGCTCAGGTCTACTTCAGGAACGGCTGCTAAAATCGGCTGGGCGCGCTTTCCCAACGGAATGACTTGCAGCAGATTGGTGGCGGTATTACTCAAATTCATGGCTCCGCCAATGAACGTGCCAAATGCTGAGTTGAAGGCGAGGAATGTGCCGACCGTCAGCCCGGCTGTACCAGCCGTCTTCGCTTCTTCTAGCAGTTGCATCGTTAGCCAGAATAGGATTGCCGAGGTCAGCGTGGGCAGTAGGGTGTTAAATAGAGCGACCCAATCTTCCAGGTGTTGCGTACTGAGATTGAGTTTTACCTGCTGACTGTAGTGCTTGCTCCAAGTTGCGAACGCTCGCTCTTCGGCTCCAGCCACCCGCAATTTGGAAATGCCATTAATTAGTTGGACGGTATGTCCAAAAATGGTACCTTGCAATTCCAGCAAGGGGCGAATTTTGCGGATTAGCATGATACCGGATAAGGTGGTGACGGCGATCGCGACTAGGGCAACGGCGATCGCGACCAACGCCAACTTGACGCTGTAGTAAAACAATAGCCCCAGGTTGAGCAAGGCAAACAGTGCACTCACCAGATTGATCACCGTCGTGCCGCTCAATTGCCGCCGAATTTGACTGATGGAGGTGACACGGGATTGCAGATCGCCTGTGGTGTATTGGCGGAAAAAGGAGACAGGTAGATTCAGCAACCGATCCCAGACTGCCGCTTGGGTTGCGGCATCCGAGACAGTTTCCACTCGTAAAATGGCAAGTCCTTGAGCAATCCGAAAGGCGGCTGTGCCTAGGGCAACTACCAACAATCCCAGTCCCACTTGGAGCAACAATCCTCGGTCGGCATCGGGAATCGCATTGTCGATCAACATTGCGGTTGCTTGCGGCGTGAACATCCCCAACAGGGTCGCCGCAATCCCAGTCACTAAGATGACCAGCAGATCTTTCACGCATCCCTTCAGCGCAAATCGCAGGAGTTCCAGAGTCTTGAGGGCCTTGTCCGGTAAGGGACGATAGAACATGTAGGCAACAGGAGTCAGGGTCGCCGCCACTTCTGCATTGACCGGAGTGTAGGTGCGATCGACCGGATTAAACAATTGATAACAAGTGGCAGAGATGGGTAATAGTGCGACCAACTGATTCATCTCGTGAGTATAGGCGGCGATCGCTCCGCCATCCTTCTCCCACCAGTTGTCCCGCAGCAGCACCCGCCGCATTCTAACTCTAGATGCCCGCATAACGGCTTCTAGCGGTTCTTTGATCCGTTTAAAGTCCTCCGATTCAGCCGGGGGATGGATCTTCACCCCCAACGCTTTGCCGATCGCCCCTGCTGCAGCCAAAAGTGGCGAATCGTCAGCAGAAAAGTCTGTGGCTGGAGTCCCCAGAGTGGATACCAGTTCGCCTAGAGCTTCCTTTATCACCTGCTGATTCAGCCGTTCCTGTGCCTGAAGCCGTCGCCACTCCGCCTGCGTTGCTTGCTGCTCCAAGCGATCGATGCCGTAAAGCACATACGTCTGCAACTGAGACAACCCTGCCAGTAGTGCATCAAGGTTTTGGATGTCTCTTGTTGGCTGCGTCACCAGTTGCACATCATCGACAGCTTCAATCCACAAGCGATCGTTGAGCGGTACTAACCCTGTCGCTGGGCTAAGAACCAACGCCTCAGACGCCAGCCAGCGCACACTACCCTGCTGGATTTGCATCCAAATAACAGTATCCCCTGCGGGTTGCAACGTTTGCTGGCGGCTCAATGAAACTCGTGCTGCACCCGCCACTTTGGTAAGAATCACTGGCACAGGTGCCTGAGACGGCACTGCACCTAATTGGTTCACCCAGTGGTCGATTTGGGTGATCGTTGATTCATCCTTGCTAACCAGCCGTTGCCTCAAATCGTCTGACTGAACTTGCAACAATTCTGTCTCTTCGATCGGCACTGCTAAAATCTGGCAGTGATGCGGCTCAGGTCTGGGAGTTGTCCCAAATAGTGCATCTCCAGAACTTGCACTAAACAAATAGTGCCGAGTGCCTTCAATCCCATCTCCAACCATGACTGCAAACAGGGCAACAGCGCCAGATTGAATCACCCACATTGTTTCTGGCTGATTCAGCAACATCGGCTGATTGCCGCGAAACTTGCATACTTGCCCCTGTGATTTTGTATCAAGTTGGATAACCATACTAGTTTCCCCTTATTAATCATTGGTTTTAGTCATTAGGTCATTCACAAACACTCAATGCCAAAAACCTTAAAGTGATTCCCCTTCAGTGCGAATCAAGCGTGAGTACACGCCATCAACTTGCCAAAGTTCTTCATGAGTGCCACGTTGCACAACTTTGCCACGGTCAAATACGATGATTTCATCGCAATCTCGGATGGTGCTTAAGCGATGCGCCACGATCAGGCAAGTGCAGCCGCGTTGACGCAGATTGCGATCGATGATTTTCTCCGTTTCCGTATCCAACGCGCTTGTCGCTTCATCCATCACTAAAATTGCGGGATTATTGACCAACGCTCTGGCAATCTCTAATCGTTGTCGTTGTCCACCGCTCAGGTTCACGGCTCCCTCGCTCAACTCGGCATCATAGCCCCCTGGTAATGCCAGAATCACCTCATGAATTGCCGCGTCTTGACAGGCTTGAATGATGTGTTTCTCTGGTACGGTGGCATCCCACAGCGTCAGATTCTCTCGCACCGTGCCGCCAAACATCGAAATATCTTGCTCCACCAGCGCCACAGAGTTGGTCAAGATCTGGCGCAGAATCTGTGCCCTTGGTTCACCATCAAAGTAAATCTCCCCGGACCAGGGTTCGTATAGTCCACTCACCAGCTTGGCGACGGTAGACTTGCCAGACCCACTGCCACCCACGAGAGCGACTCTCTCTCCCGGTTTCAGCCGCAAGTTCAAGTCTTCAATCAGTGGAGCCGCCAACCGACTATAGCCAAAGGTGAGATGACGTAACTCGATCGCACCCTGGAGCCGAGGATTTTGAATTTTGAATTTTGAATTTTGAGTTTCAGATTCTGCCTCTTGCCTCCTGCCTTCTGCCTTCAATTGTGGGTCTGTTGGGTTTCGCAACACGTCGTCGAGGCGCACCAAATTTCCTTCGAGTTCTTGCAAGGAGCTACCAAAGCTCACTAGGCTGTTAACGGGAGCGAGAAAGCTTTGCATCAAACCTTGAAACGCGACCAGCATCCCGATGCTGAGGTATCCATCCATCACCCGTAAGCCACCAACTACTAGCAAGAGCATGGCGGAGAGGGCGGAGAGGAGGGTTGGCAGCACGGAAAAAGTCTGGTTGCTTAAGCCCAATTCTTGCTGGGAGTTGATCGCCTTCGTGTAATAGCCTGCCCAGCGAGCAAAGAAATCTGACTCTAGCCCGGATGCTTTTAGAGTTTCAATACCTTGGAGGGCAGAGATCGATGTGCCAGAGACTTTACCGTATTCCTGAATTAAACGCTGATTCGTGTCAATACGGCGGCGGGAAAGCCACTGCAAGGTGAAAATATTGATAGCAGCAAAGATGATTCCAGTTGAGGTCAAGACCCAATCGTACTGAATCATGATTAGGACATAGAACACGACCATCACGACATCGATCGCGGTTGTCGCCAATTTTCCTGAAAGCACCTCTGCCACCTGATCATTCAACGTGGTGCGGTTGCTGATTTCCCCAGCAAATCGTTGGGCATAAAACCCCACAGGTAATCGCAAAATGTGCCAGAGAAAACGGCTGGACATACCCACAGATAACTTGATTTTTAATCGACGCAGGTAACGCAACTGAAATAAGGTCAACAGTGCCTGGAGAATCGCTGCAACTACCATGCCAATAATTAATGGACGTAGCCATTGCTGCCGCCCTTCAATCAAAATTTCATCGACAAAAATCTGACTAAACACTGGCACTACTAGTTCAATCAGAGTCAGCAGAAATCCCGCTAGCACACAATAGGCAACTGCCCCTTTAGAACTGCGTAATCGCTCCCATAGAGCTAAAGTCATGCTGGGCTTGCGGCCCCCTTTAACAAACTCCGTGCTGGGTTCTAGCACTAGCACCACGCCTGTGTAGCCTTCATCAAATTCTGCGTGAGAAACGGTGCGCGGTCCGGAGGCAGGGTCGTTCAGATACACTCGCTGCTTGCCAAAGCCTTCCACCACCAGGAAGTGATTAAAGTTCCAAAACACAATGTAGGGCGGGCGCAACGCTTGCAGGTGCTCTAGCTCTTTCTTGTAACCCTTCGCTTGCAGTCCATAGGTTTGAGCCGCTTTCAAAATATTCGCAGCTTTACTGCCATCGCGAGAAACGCCACATTCCTGCCGCAATTCGGGTAGGGGCACGATGCGATCGTAGTATCCCAAAATAATTCCTAGAGCGGCTGCACCACACTCTACAGCTTCCATTTGCAGCAGCGTGGGAGTTTTAACTCGCTGACCCTTAACTCGCTGCTTCAAACTCTGCAAGGGAGATGCAGGTGGCGATGAAATGTTAGAAGAAGCCACTGGTAGACCTCAAAATAGGTAAGACAAAGGTAATCGGAGCGCGCTCTTCCACCGAGACTCGAACAGTGGTGGTGGTTCCCGATGAAATCTTCAGGTTGGGTCCTTTTGAGGATGACCACTGATAGCCGCTGGCGGTGGCAGCGTCGGGCTTCAACTTGGCGAACACTTGAATCACACCTTCTTGTTTGTCAGCCACCAAGCCTTTCACCATTTCCGGATTGCCGACAATGCTGGCAGCCGATTCTGTGGTAATCGGAAAGGTGGAAACGCTGGCAACCGTGCCGACAATGCCGCCAAACCGCTCACGTTTGACCGTTTGCGGCGTGATCTGGATTGTCATTCCGGGTTGAATCTTTTTGCCATCACTGATGCTGAAGTAGGTCATGCCAACCAGGTTACTGGAGCTAATTTCGGTGTCGATGTTGCCAATTCGGGTGCTTGCCTCCAACATTTGTCCCGGATGCACGGCAATTTCTAGAATCCGCCCGTTATGTTGGCTGATAATCTGGCTGCTGTTGCCCAGTTGCAGTTCCAGTTTGGCAATCTCGCGCTGGACTTCCTGGATCTCTTTGGTGCGCGTAGTGGAAGCTTCCAAATCTTGCTGTGCCAGCGTCGCCTCGCGGCTATTCAGTTCTTTCAATTTCGCTTCTACATCGATGATCGAAGTAAAGTTATCCCGGTTGCTCTTTTCCTGCTCGGTTTCTTTGGCATCCAGTTGTTTCAGTTGCGCCTGGAGATCGGCGATCGCGTCCCGGTTTTCCTTATCTTTGATCTGAGCATCCAGCAACACATCGTTGGTAATAATCCGTTCAGCATAGAGTTGTTGCCGCACGGTTAGTCGCTCTGCCAGAATCGGAGCCATTGCCGCTGTTTGGCGTAACTTTTGCTTCAAACTCCGCCGTTGTTCCTCAATCGCCTCCCTATCGGTACGTTTAATCTTTAAGGAGGATTCTTGTAAGTCCCGCTTCTGTTGCTGGAGATACTCACGTTGCTGCTGAACCGATCGCCGTTCTTCGGTATTCCGCACGCCCCGCAAAAAAACCACCGCCTGATCTTGAGACTGCAATTCGGTTAACTTCGTGCGCTGTTGTTGCAGTTGTTTTCGTAGTTCCGATTGGTCGATCGTTCCCAGCACATCGCCCTTTTTCACCACATCCCCAACCTTGACCTTCAGCGCTACCAATTGCCCTACACTTTTGGCTGGCAAAGACACCACTTTGCTAGGGTAAACTAACGCGCCTCGGCCTTCGATCGTCACTGGAATCCGTCCATACACACTCCACACCAGCGCAGTTGCGACTAAAGAACCTAAACACGCTAACGGCAACCAACTCTTCGGATTCACCACCTGCATCAATTGATCTAACCGCTCCGGCGACGCTAACCGCTCCAACGATTCCTTCCGAAACAAATCCCGCTTTTGAGTAACCATTTCAATCACCCTCAATTACTTACTTTCATTGAGCTTTTTGGAGAATTTCTTGCCAGGATGGTATTCTTCAATACATTGAGAACCCTCTGCAAACCCTCGACGATACAGCAAAAAAATACTCAGCAATAAATGTTGAATTTTGGAAATATTTCTATGTAAACCGCTCCGCCAGCCCAGGCTATAAAGTCGATAATCTAATTGCCGTTGAATCTGCATTCCTATCTCCAACTTGGTCAAATTATTTAAGAAAACAATCCTACGAAATATTGTTTTTACTTATTCATTTTTGTTTGATAGAATTTTTCACTCTTTTGAAGAAGAGTTGAGTTGAGATAAGCAAAGACTTATTAAAGTATTTCTTATATCTCAACTCAACCTAGAAAGCTTACTAAGATTAAGCTCGTTTGATGAATTGACCAAAGTGGTTTATCTAAGAAGCGACCCTACCCAAAAAGGTTTATGTTCAGGTCCACGTCGTGAAAAACAGGGAAGCTATTTTCTGGAGATACTGAATCAAGGCAAATCAGAAGTAATTTACTACTATGCTCTTCGCCTTGATCCAGCCTATGTAATTGAAAGTAGAAGAACTATTTCTTCTTGAATGAGACAGAAGCTCTTCCAATCCTGAATCCTGGATTGAGGAAGTCAAAGACTGATCCCTTCAAATCGATAAAATCTCTATCATCAACTTGAGGCGGCTGAGGCGGTTGAGGCGGGCAACCGCCCGCAACCATATTAAGTTCCTCGGCGCTTAACTCATCCAATGCTTCAACTTCAACATTTGCTAGACGTACTGATTTGATCATTTCCATTTTCGTTTCTCCTTAAAATGATGGATTTGCTTACTTCTGATAGAGATTGCTCTCCCCCAGACCTCAAGAAACAAGGTTTTTAATTCCTTTTTTATTCTTGATACTACAACTATAAATAATCGGAAACGAGATAACAATGAACAATATTTAGATGAAAATCAAGTTTTTGTTTTAAATGAAATGATTGAGGAATCAAGAATTTTTGAGCATAAAAATAGACGTTAAGTGAAAACTCAACGTCTACTTTCGAGATGACTAATATAGGCTTTTCCCACTTGAGATACTATCTCTAACTTCTTGAAAAATTAGAGGTTTAAACAGTTAGCTATACGATCGCTTAAGCTGCCTCAATGCCGCCTAATCGACGAAGCATCCAGTCGAAGCGAGTACCCGCGATCGCCATCTGATCCAGCACATTAAAATTCAATTCATCCTCCGCTTGAATGGCACCATTGAGCGACGTGACGCGATCGTCCACCTGCTGACCATAGCCAAGTCGATCAAGCAATTCTTGCAGGCGATTAGACAGTAAGTTTGCCAGCATTCGGTAGAACCGGGAGGCAAACCCAATGTCTTGTTCTAGTTTGATGGCGAGGTGCGATCGCGGAATTGCCAACACGAGTGAATCTTGCAACGCCGTAATGGTGGCAGGAGGTAAGTGAGCATTTAGAAATAGCGTTTCACCCACCATCTCGCCCTTCGACAATCGGGTAATTTCTTGACCCGATTCGTCTGCATCCAGCACTGAAAAAGCTTGGACAAAGGGATTACGAAGCTGATCAAAAGTGGAAACCATTAAGATGCCATCCAGCAGGATATACAGCGCCTCAATGGGTTTACTTTGATGAATCAGAACTGAATTCGCCGGGACTTTTTGTTGCTGACCGATCGCCACCAGCCAATCAATATCGCTGTCATTCAACGCTCCTAAAATAGACAGCACATCCCGCAGGGGTTGGTCTTGAGTCAGCGAGTTGCAACCCATTTGACCGATTAGAGTCTGCAATCGATTAGATAAGATGACGGCGATCGCCCGATAAAACCGGGCTGCAAACCCAACATCTTGCTTTAGTTGAGCGACTAATTGAGCCTGAGAAATTGATAGCACTAGAGAGGGTTTGAGTGCTTTGATGGTTGTACTTGCAGTGGTCTGAGTACCCGTCAACAGACTTTCTCCCACAACCTCACCGCTCCCTAATCGGGCAACTTCCAAATCCGAGATGGCATCATCCTGGGCATAGACACGATCGAGGTAGTTACCCTCAAACGTAGCCGCCGTCACCGCCAGGCAGCCATCCAACACCAGATGAAACGTGTCGATCATTCGTCCTGCTTGAGTCAGCACCGTTCCAACACCAATTTCCCGACAGTGCCCCACAGTACCCAACCACTGAATGTCACCATGATTCAACTCCCGCAGCATCACATCAGTAATCTGCTGGCTCATGTGTTGTTCTTGGGCGGCTTTAACTTTGGCAACCATTTTGGCAAACACCCGCGCCAGATAGCCGATGTCGTTTTGAGCCTGGGAGATTTCAGCTAATGCCGGAGGCGCAAAATTTCCTCGCTCCACTGCCTTTGCTGCCTTTGTCAGGCGGCGCATAGGTCTAAGCAGCCAGCCAGCCAAGAGCAATGGAATGAGGGTGGCGATCGCGCCTAATGTCCAAACGCTGTAATGATTTTGGTAATGTGAGCGAGCAAAGACCAGGAGCAGGATTGGAGTCCACGTGACCCCCAACATGGCTGTTGAGAGTAGGGTCATCAATGACCAGGCGGAGGGGTGAAACAATCGATGTAAGGGTTTCATAGTGAGGGGATTTCCTTTAGGATTTGGCAACACGATCGACATCTGATGACAGCATTTTTGTCTGTTGAATCTTTCTCCAGGCTTGCGGAGTCGTGCCGTATCGCTGGCGAAACTGCCGAAAGAAATATCCAATCGTTTGATAGCCTGTAATTTCGGCAATGTGGCTAGCGGAGTCGTTAGTTTCACATAACAGGAGGCAGGCTTCCGTCAGTCGCCGTTCAATAATCCAGTCATGCACAGGTCGCCCAGTTTGGCGACGGACTAAATCGGTTAAGTAAGCGGGAGAATATCCGACAAATTGAGCTACTTCAAACAAGCCAATGGCATCTTGATAATTACCTTCAATGAAGTCGAAAACTTTGGTTAACGTTACGCCGTGCAGCATGGGGCAATGCTCCTTAGGTCTGTCAATTGCGACTTAAGGGGGTCTGGTTAGTCTAACCGGACCCCAAATAGGGTTCATTCCAATTCGTCTGTTGAATGATCAGGAATTTCAAGCGTTGACTAAGAGGAAAAATACCGCCAAAAAGGTGTACTCTATCTGTCATCCTCTTCCCGCCTCACCTGTTCCTCTTGATCGCGTGTTATCTTCGGGCCTCTTCTGCACTCAGAAAACGGATAGCCAGAAAGTCGAAATTGAGCCATGGCTAATTCGCCACGGGCACGATCTAGCATCCGTGCAGTGGTTTGAAGATAAGGAATCTGGCAAAACGTTGAACTTGAGCATTCGGCAAAACTGGCTCAATGCCATAACCTGTTTCGATTTCAACTCGGCGATCGCCTTTGGAAACCAAAAACAGCACGCCATTATTTGAATTTGCCTTACCAATTTTCCAGTGGTTAAACAACTGCGTTGCAAATGCTTTGGGTGTTTCAGAAGGAGCTGTATTTGGCACTGTTACAACTGCAATCTCAGTTCCATTTTTAGCTTCTAATTGCGAGATTGTTTGATTGAGTTTCTTTTCAGTAGCAGCGTTGAGAATATTGGCTGTATCAGATACCCAACCTCTATTTGCTTGTCTTGGATTGGGAACTTCTTCTACCATGACAGCAAGGCTGCTGGACGGAGCGATCATTAGCGCTAAACCGACACAGCCTGCATAAAAGGCTTGCTTGGACTGAACTGCTAGGAGTTGCATGGTTTTAATCTCCAAAATGTGTTCAAGCTAAATCAAAAAAATTCAATTTAAAGGAAGTAAAATTTGTCAAGAACTGAGCGATTCCGCAATTACAGCGGTTGCGAATAAGCAGCCGATCGTAATACCAAACCGCAAACACCAACTCCACAGGTAAGGCAAAAGCATCACAAAAAGATGGGAAAAACCAAACGTAACGGCAATCAAACCTGTAATGCCGACACCAAATAAGCCAACAAAGAAGTATTTGACAGCTTTACAAGCGAAACGAAATAGCTGACTATGCGGGTTTATCATTGCTCTAGCTCTTTTGCTAATGATTTCCAAGTGAAGCAGGTGCCTCTCCCACACCAACCAAATTCAAATGCTCACTGAATGATTCCATCAGAATATCTACGTGCTGACGCTTTGGACAGAGGCAAGAAACCGCAGATAAGGGCAGATACGTTAACTTCAGTGATCTGCCCTAAAACTAGCGGTTGCAACTCGCTAAAGTGTTGTTAGCCATCATTCAGTTGGGGTGAACTGATGATTCAAAATCGTAGAAGTCGCGGCGTTCAAGCCACTGCGGCAGGAGTTGAAAGCCTGGAAGCACGACGGGTGAATGAGGACTGGACTCGTCAGGCGTTAGCAAATCGGGTAGGCGTTGCGCTAGATACACTGGAGCGGCTGATCAAGCGCGAGAGAGTTGATCGAGACTCGGTGCGAAGAATTGTCGCTGCCTTAAATTTGCAGCCGACAGACATTATTGATCCCGATGAATGGCACCGCACACACATTAGACGCACTGATCAACAAGAAGATTTATTTGTCGTTCTACCTGTGACACTATCTGATTCACCTATAGGGCCAGAGCGTCCGGTAGGTCAGGTTCCGCTAGAGTCTGCCTTTTATGTCGAGCGTCCACCGATCGAAGCGCAGTGTTGTCAAGAAATCGTGCATCCGGGGGCACTGATTCGCATTAAAGCACCCAAACAGATGGGCAAAACATCGTTGACGGCAAGAATTCTTGAGCAGGCACGAGAACAGGGCTGTCGTACCACTCATCTGAGCCTTCAAAGCGCACCCAGTAAAGTATTGAGCAACATAGACCAACTCATGCAATGGTTTTGTCGTTGTGTAAGTGAGGGATTGCACTTACCTAACCAATTAGATCAACACTGGGACGACATTTATGATGGAAACTACAACAGCACGGTTTATTTTAAGGATTACTTGCTGGCAGCAAGTAGCCCGTTAGTGATTGGGTTAGATGAAGTTGATCGCGTCTTTGAACATCCAGAAATCGCCACTGATTTCTTTGCACTGCTGCGAGCCTGGTATGAGAAGGCAAGATACGGCGATCGCGATAGCGATACCTGGAAAAAGCTCCGACTCATCGTGATTCATTCTACCGAGGTCTACATCCCGATGAATTTGAATCAATCGCCATTTAATGTAGGGCTTTCGATCGAATTACCTGAAATCACACTAGAGCAGGTACAAGATTTAACCCAGCGCTATCAGCTAGATTGGACACTCAGTCAAATAGAGGAATTGATGCGTTTAGTTGGCGGTCATCCTTACTTGTTGCGAGTGGCGATGTATGCGGTTGCCCATCAAACGATCGCCTTTGAACAGGTACTTGAACAAGCCGCAACCGAATTAGGCGTTTACAGCGACCATCTTCGTCATCTTTTGGAGCACCTGGAACGATATCCAGAATTAGCCAGCGCCTTTAGCGATGTGGTGATGGCAACGACTCCAGTTTCATTAAGGTCAACTCTGGCATTTAAACTCAACAGTTTGGGTTTAGCGACGATCGTAGGCAATCAAGTAACCCCACGCTGTGAGTTGTACCAACAGTATTTTTGTGAACGTCTGTAGTGATATTGAATTAACTTGATTGACACCAAATGAACCAACATTCAACTTATAACTATCAAGTTGGAGGCAGCTTACCACCGAACGCTTTATCGTATGTCGAGCGACAGGCAGACCAGGATTTATACGGAAAGCTGAAAGCAGGTGAGTTTTGCTATGTCTTGAATTCTCGGCAGATGGGAAAATCCAGTCTGCGCGTCCGCACCATGCGTCGATTGCAAGGTGATCACATTGCCTGTGTTGTGATTGATGTAACTGCGATCGGCACTCAGCAGGTCACGCCCGATCGCTGGTATGCCGGGTTTGTGGGCACGATCATCAACAGTTTGAAGCTTCAGATCAATCTAGGAGCGTGGTGGCGTGAGCATGAGCATCTTTCGGGTGTGAATCGCTTGAGCGTTTTCATTGAGTCAGTACTGCTGGTCGAGCGTTGCCAGCCGATCGTGATTTTTATTGATGAGATTGATAGCATTCTCAGTCTCACGTTCAAAGATGATTTCTTTGCGTTTATTCGCGCCTGCTACAACAAACGTGCGGATGTCCCAGACTACGATCGCCTGACCTTTGCCCTCTTGGGCGTAGCAACTGCCTCCGATCTAGTGCAAGACAAAAACCGCACACCGTTTAATATTGGGCAGATCATTGACCTGAGTGGCTTCGAGTTGCATGAAACCCAACCGCTTGCTCAGGGGTTAGCAGCGCAGGTCACTAACCCAGAAGCCGTGTTAGGTGCAGTCTTAGATTGGACTGGGGGGCAGCCCTTTTTGACCCAAAAGCTATGTCAGTTGGCAGCGCAAAGCGCGGGGAATGGGAAAATGGGAATGGAAAATGGGGAAACGTCCCCCCACTCTCTACTCCCTGCTCCCCACTTAGACCGTCTCGTTCACACTCACATTATTCAAAATTGGGAAGCACAGGATGAACCAGAGCACCTCAAAACTATTCGCGATCGCCTGTTGCGGAATGAACAACGGGCAGCCCAACAGTTAGGACTGTATCAGCAAATTTTGCAGCAGGGCGAAATCGCAGCCGATGGCAGTTTTGGGCAGGTGGAATTGCAGCTATCGGGCTTAGTGGTCAAACAGCAGGGCAAATTAAAAGTTTACAACCGCATTTATGCCTCTGTGTTCGATCACCGTTGGGTGGAAAAAGCGCTGTCAGATTTACGTCCCTACGCTGAAGCGCTGAATGCCTGGATCGCTTCCAATCAAGCAGACGTATCACCGCTGCTGCAAGGGCAGGCACTCCAAAACGCGCAAGCGTGGGCAGCCGGTAAGAGCCTGAGTACTGAAGATTATCAATTTTTGAATGCCAGCCAGGAGCGCGAACAACGCGAGGCACAACGAACTGCGAAGCGGCAGATCAGAGTTGGGTCTACGTTTTTAAGTCTGTCTTTGGTTGGGACGATGACAGCGATTATTTTGGCAAGTATGGTGCACAAAGTTGAACAGATTCAAGCGTTGAATGCAGTTTCTGAGAAGCTACTCGGCTCCAATCAACAATTGGAAACACAGCAACTAGAGGCACTGATTGCCAGCGTGAAGGCAAGTCAGCAGCTAAAAGACGTTGTTGGTAACCAAAGAGAATTAAAAACCAAAACGGCAAATGTTCTGCAACAGGTAATCTATGCGATTCAGGAATCTAATCGATTAGAGCGACATCACGACTCCGTTAACAGCGTCAGCTTTAGTCCCGATGGGCAAACGATCGCATCCGCCAGTGATGACAAAACCATCAAACTTTGGAGTCGTGATGGGACTGAGCTAAAAACTTTGAATGGACATCGTGGGACTGTCACGAGTGTGAGCTTTAGTCCGGATGGACAGACTATTGCCTCTACTAGTGACGACAAAACCATCAAACTCTGGAAGCGTGATGGGACTGAGCTAAAAACTTTGAATGGACATCGTGGGACTGTCACGAGTGTGAGCTTTAGTCCGGATGGACAGACCATTGCCTCGGCTAGTGACGACAAAACCATTAAACTTTGGAAGCGCGATGGCATTGAATTGAAAACCTTAACCGGGCATAACAGTGCCGTCACCAGCGTCAGTTTTAGCCCAGATGGACAGACCATCGCCTCTGCTAGTGAAGATAGCATTGTCAAACTCTGGGACCGAGAGGGTAAAGTACTCAAAACCCTCAAAGGTCACGGCGACAAAGTTTACAGTGTGAGCTTTAGTCCTAATAGTCAAATGCTAGCAACGGCAAGTTGGGATTATACAGTCAAACTTTGGAGGCGCGATGGCACGCCACTAAAGACGTTGTTGGGGCACAATGATCGCGTCATGAGCGTCAGTTTCAGCCCGGATGGACAGACGATCGCTACCGCGAGTAGCGACACAACGATCAAGCTTTGGCGTCAGGACGGCACCTTACTCAAAACTCTGAAGGGACACAACGACCGCATTACCAGCGTCAGTTTCAGCCCGGATGGACAGACGATCGCCTCCGCTAGTTTTGATCAAACCATTCGCCTTTGGAAGGCTGGCAGTTTGCCCCTAATTCTGCAAGGACACACTGGCGAAGTTTATAAAGCTAGCTTTAGCCCGGATGGGCAGACAATCGCAACGGCAAGTTACGATCGCACCGTCAAACTGTGGCACCGGGATGGCAGAGCGATCACAACCTCGAAAGGACATCGCGATCGCGTGTGGGACATCAGTTTCAGCCCAGATGGTCAAACCATTGCGACTGCCAGTTGGGATAAAACCATCAAACTTTGGCGACGCGACGGTATGCTGCTTGGCACTTTGACCGGACACAGCGGGTGGGTTATGAGCGTTAGCTTCAGTCCCGATGGTCAAACGGTCGCGTCAACAGGCAGCGACAGAAGCGTAATCCTCTGGAGCGTTAGCAGCAAAAAGATTAAACAAAAGTGGCACACCAGTCATCAGGGGAACGTTGTGGATGTTCGCTTTAGCCCCGTTAACGTTAGTCTGCCGTTGGGTACTAACCAGACCATCAGCGGAGCCATGCTCGAAGGTGCGATCGCAACTGCCAGCGATGACAAAACTGTCAAACTCTGGAGCCACGATGGTAAAGCAATTGGAGAGCTAAAAGGACATCGTGATGAAGTCAATGGCATTAATTTTAGCCCAGACGGAAAAACCATTGCGACTGCTAGCGATGACAAAACTGTCAAACTTTGGGCGCTGGATGGCACGCTCCTGAGAACCTTAACCGGACACACTGAGCGCATCATATCTGTTAGTTTCAGCCCTGACGGCAACGTGATGGCCACAGCAGGTTTCGATAAAACCATTAAACTTTGGCGGACATCAGATGGTAGCCCACTTCAAACGTTTTCTGGTCATACCGATTGGGTCTGGCATGTCAGCTTTAGCCCCGACGGTAAACTACTTGCATCTGCCAGCCGCGATCAAACAACCAGGCTTTGGCAACTCGATAGCACTAAGCAACAGCTTTCAGAGTTGAAAGCGCTATTACCTTTTAGCTGTCAGTGGCTACACGATTATTTGAAGACAAATCCAAAATTGGAAGAGTACGATCGCCACATCTGCAACAGTTACGGTGATGCTCCATAACTCTCATCATATTTATACAGAAGGTAATGCCGCAAAAGCAGGCAATTTCAGGAAACACTGATAGTCTAAAGTTTATGGAAAACCGAGTACTCAACTTCCTAGCTAAGATTAGCAAGTGCCCTTACTGCAACTACGACTTAAGCTAAGCTGATGCCTGATACCCCACGCGATTATGCGTTAGTTGATGCCAAGTTGGCAAAACTGCAGCACCTACGTCAGCTAAGCCGACTGTGGGACAATTCGCTTAGTCTGCCAGGCACTCGCTTGCGTGTTGGCTTGGAATCGCTCATTGGACTGCTACCCATCGGAGGAGACGCCATTGGTCTACTCTTATCCAGTTATATTCTGCTGCAAGCGTTCTCCTTGGGGCTACCGCGATCACTGCTGATACAGATGCTCTTCAATATTTTGTTGGATGGGGTGGTCGGTTCGGTGCCAGTTTTGGGTGACTTATTCGATACAGCGTGGAAAGCGAATACACGCAATGTCAGTTTACTGGAAGCCCATCTCCAATCTCCAACGGTGAGTCCATCGGCCAACCGCTGGTTTGGACTCGTGCTAGTCAGTAGTTTACTACTCATAGGGATTTGCTTGATGGGGCTTGGCTTTGTACTACTGTCTAAGGTGTTGCAGCACTTCAAGCTGTAAGCATCGGTACTGCTTCGGTCTAACGGTATGGTCAACTGAACCCAAAGGTGAAATCATCGTCCTGATTTCACTCGGTTTACGATTCCTGACCCCTGTACTCCCATCCTCGATTTCCCGGCGAAATTATGAGTCATATGAAATCCGGCTAAGTAGTTATCGTTAAGCATTAGCTTCCTGCCACCAGTGAAAATGAGTCAGACCTCGAATAAATTCGTGCTGTTTAAGCAGTGCACAGCAGCGGTCACAGAGTACTTGTTCAAGGTCTTCAATCTTCTCAAAGATACGATTTACAATCGGTTCATCCAAAATTGACCACAGGCGTTCTGCGGGCTGTAACTCAGGTGAATAGGGGGGGAGAAATTCCAGGTGCAAACCTTCGGGTAATACTACCTTGTCACTCGTGTGCCAACCCGCTTGGTCAACGCTCAATAAAACATGTTTGTGCTGACCCAATCCAAAATGCTGAGCAAAATCTGCTAAGACTCGATTGAACAAGTCGATGTTGACTTTGGGCATGATCCACCAGTACGTCTCGCCGGAGGCAGGATGAACAAAACCGTAGACCCAGACCCACTCATAACGCCACTGCACTTTAGCAATTGGGTTTTCCCACCAAGGCACCCAGATGCGCCGCAGCACGGGCTTGAGACCGATTCGATGTTCATCCATTGCCCAGAGTTGAATCTCTGCCTGAGGATACTGCTGACGCAACTGCTCTACTCGCACGGGCAGTTTTTTTTCCAGGCTTCCTGTTCTTGCGGGTCTTGCTGCTGATGCTCAGGGCGCGGCACTCGCAGGCGAAACTCCATCTGCTTGAGGTATTCCCACCCTCGCTGAGGCGACACTGGACGCTCGAGCACTCGACTCATCCAATCGGCAACCTTGCGTCCATTCCACAAGCCGTTTTCAGTCGTAGGCGTTGCAATCGCTTGCAGGAGTTGGGCTTGTTGAACTTCATCGAGTAAAGGTTCGGCTCCACAATTGTGCTGCCGACCATCCCCCACACTTGCTTCTCCCTTTCGATTGTAGCGATTGGCTATCACCCGTATCCAGCGCAACGAATACCCTGTCACCTCGCGCACCTCTGCCGTCCGCTTGTCCTTCGCCAGTAGCCACAGAATTTGGTACTGACTACGTTCGATCCCCTCTTTCGCTTGACGATACCGCTCCTCCAATTCTTCACAACTGAGATGAGGCTCAAGGGTTAGGCGTTTGGGCATAGGACTTTCTAGGCTAACTTTATGCAGTAAGTTTACACCCGGATTTCATATGATTGTGTCTGGCTCTACTACACTTTTTCGGTAGTGTTCATGTCGGTGGGTAAGCTTGAAAGGTGTGGAGTGAAGGAGTTAGGCTTGCCCTTGAGACTCAGTGGCTTGACTAGGCTTTGTCCTCTTGACAAGTAGCCTAGCGATTCTAATCCTTCCAACTGTAAATCAAAGGACCGTTTGTTTTACGATTGGGGTTTGTAAGGGCAAAGTAGCGTTTCAGCCTCTAAACCTTGTAAAACAACTTGTCAATTAATCTATGTATCAAAATATGGCAGGTTTAACGAGTTCTGATACAGTTGCAGTACCTTAGAACGTCTGACCATGCTGATTGGATACGAACGGGTCTCAACTGATGACCAAAATCTGGCGTTGCAACATGACGCACTGCAAGCGGCTGGGTGCGACAAAATCTTTTCCGACAAACTGAGTGGGGTGAAAGCCGATCGCCCTGGGTTGCAACAAGCACTCAATTATGTGAGGCCGGGAGACACTCTGGTCGTCTGGCGACTCGATCGCTTGGGGCGATCGCTCAAAGATTTGATTGCGCTGGTCGAGGATTTGGAGCGCCGACAAATTGGGTTTCGTTCGCTGCAAGAGAGTATCGATACCACAACGAGCGGGGGAAAGCTGATCTTCCATGTGTTCGGGGCGCTGGCTGAGTTTGAGCGCAACTTGATTCGAGAACGAACGCAAGCGGGTTTGCAGGCGGCGAGAGCCAGAGGGCGAACCGGGGGACGACGACAGAAGTTAACGCCAGAGCAAATTGCCATTGGGCGATCGCTGGCCAGCGATCCAAACCGAACGGTGACTTCGATCTGTGAGCATCTGGAAATCAGTCGCCCCACGTTCTACAGATACATCAGCCCTAAAGGGGAGCGAGCGCCAACCACCCAAACAACACAGGTGCATCTTTGGCTCAGAGTGGAGAATAACAACAAGTTTGTGCGGCACAAAAACAAAGTGAGGGAGACGATCGAACGAGTGTGTCTATCTCGCTATAGGATGCGGAAGCAGCACCAGGACAGTTGGGAGTATGAATTGACGATCACCTATCAAGACGATCAAGACCTCAATCAACAGGTTGAGGATCTGCTGGACGAAATGCACGCTCAAGCAGATTTAGAAGATTGTTTCATTGAGGCCGATGTAACGGAGATGGGCACGGAGCGAAGCTGGTGAGAAAAAGACAATCAAGTCGGAGTGACGCCGTTGAGAAAAAAGGATGGGTGCGATCAAACCAGTGGAGGGAGCACCCCCCCCTTGCGTTCGATATTGGCAGTTCATGCCCCTCTCGCAGGTCCTCGTTTCGATCTTAAACCCACTGCGTCAGCCCGGTTAGGGTGGATAGGATGTTTAGGTTTAGAACCCGCAAGTACCCGCAGCGACAGGCGTAATCACGCCAATGTCGGGTTGCACGGGTCCGGTGTTGCCCACCAATGGCTCTCGTTGCAGAGTGCTACCAGCATTCCGAAATTCGTACCCGGAGAGACTGGCAGTGTTGTTGAGTAACCGGGAACAGAGCGTTCCAGTACCTTGTGAAACAATTTGGTATTCCACCTGGTTGCCGGGTGCGTATGCATTGAGGTTAGCAACGCGATTGTTGGTGACCGAAGCAAACATCTGCGCTGTAGCAGATATCACACGGATTCCAATCCCCGCAAATTGGACGTTATTGACCTGATTATTGTCAATCTGCACCCGGACTGGAGAATTACTCTGAGAACTAGCATCAATTCCAACGACAGTCGTATTGGTAACGGTATTGTTCGCAATGGTGGCGGTGGCAGTAGTGTTTCCTTGAGCCTGCACACGTATGCCAACATCAGCCGTGTTTTGCACCGTGTTGTTGGAAACATCAATCGTTAGCGGCGTGGCGACGGCTTGATTGGGACTCAGAAGCATACCAATGTTAAGACCTGTGCCAATCGTGTTGCGGCGAAGCGTCACAGCCCCGGTCAGATTGCCATCCAAAAATATCCCAGGGTTATTTCCCACGGCAGTGATGACGTTATCTTGAATCGTCACATTCCGTAAGTCTGTCCCCCTAACGCCCACTCCACCAAAGCCCGTAATGTTGAACCCGCCCAGGGTGGTGTTATTGCCCATCGTCACGGTGCCCGCCACTCGTGGTAGGGTGCCAGTCCCCGACAGCGGCAATTGCACCGTCCCCGCCTGCACCGTTGCCAGGGGTTGCGCCACTCCCGACGACAGCACCTGCACGCCATCCTGAATCGTGAACGCCGGAATCCCTGGATTGGTGCCCGCCTGCACATAGACAATGCCATTGCCATCTCCAGGAGCCGCTGTGATTGCTGCTAGCACCGTGCCAAACGGACTTTCAAAGGTGCCACTCCCACCCGCTGCCCCTAACACCGCATGTTGAAACACATAGGGCTGTCCCGTCGCCGGGTTTTGCACAATCACAGTGCCCCCACTGCCACTGCCCACGGTTTGAGTGGTTTGAGTGATTTCGGTGCGGGTGCTGGTTCGGGTCCGCTCTGTCACCGCCACCGCTTGATTGCGGATCGCACTATCGCCCACTCGCGCCCAGTTATCAGCAGGTTGTCCCGTCGTTTTACGTCCGATGGTGGGAAACTGGAGGCTGACCGTCGCCACCGCCGTCGTGCCAAACTCGCGATCACCCTGCACGGCTAAACCCGCCGTCAGGGTGTCATTCACCCGCAGCGCCAACCGTCCGCGCACACCCACAAAGCCGCTCACGCCTTCGCCACTGTAGTAATACAAGCCCAGGTAAGAGCGCAGGTCACTGCCGGGACTCAGTTGTGCCAGCTTCACTCCGGCTTCGGCATCCAAGCCAGCAAGGGACACTTCATCGAGGGCGCGGGTGAAGCGGGTCGTCTGGTTGCGGGTGGTGGTGGTTAAGGTGCTGGCAGTAGGCGAGTCAAACAGCAGGCTATTGCCCTGAAAGCGAAGAGTGGTCGGTGCGGTTACGCCACTGCCCCCACTCAGGCTAGTGCTGGTACTGGTGCTGGTGCTGGCAGTATCGGTGAAACTCTGGCTGGCCACTTCGCGGCGGCGATCTCCCACGGGCAAGTAGCCATTGACGCGAAACTCCACACCCGGTAACACCACTTCCACTCCAGCACCCAGTTGGCTAAAGGTGGTTCTGCCCGTGTCGCGCACGTCCACTCCCACATAGCCGCCTACAATTCTGCCGCTGCTGGGGTCAAAATCTCGATAGCCCAGAGCAAAATTGCTCCCTGGATTGCCGCCATTGGTATCGAGCAGTAAGCGACCTTGAGCATAGGTTAGGGTTTTGCCAGGAGTTTGGGTTAGGGGGACAAAGCCCTCGAGTCCGAAGAAGGAGCTTTCGTAGCCCACCCCGGGACCGCTGTTGAAAGAAACGCCACCGCGAATCGGGATGGGAGTGTAAGAGGATGTAGGGGTTGCAGGAGTCGCAGGAGTAGAGGGGGCAGGAACGGCAGGTGTTTCAGGCGCTTGACCCAGAATCTCAGCCGTGGAAATCTTGGCTTCTTTCAGGGTACGAGGCGCATCGAGAGCATGAGCTGTCGCGGGTGAGAGGCTGGGCGCTTCTACCGCCTGACTCGTTAGCGATGGCATGAAGCTCAGGGCGGTTCCAGCGATCAGCCCTAAAAGGGTCAAACCCGGTGAATAGTAGTTCAGTAATTTCCTCACGACCACGTTCCTTCTGTATTTGAGAGAGGCTCAAGGGGATTGGGGGTATCTTGCTTGTTCTTTAAGCAGCAAGACATCAGAGCATTCACCTAAGGCTTAATCAGAACACATAATGGTCGCTGTGAAACCACTGCGTGTCCTGAAGACACTTTGTGCAGTCATCGCTTGCAGCAGCGCTTCGATGAAAAGACTGAGAATAGAGTCGGAAGAAAGGGTGATCCTGTTGGGTTCAACGTAGGGGATACACCCTTTGGTTTCGTCGCAGAGGTGATGATCGCCCTAACCAAATAAGCTTCAGAAAAGCCCCATTATCTGGAGCTTGTTCATTGTAGAGAGGCATAGTTCTATGCTGCCGTATCACCATTATCCATCAATCCCTATTCCCTCAAAGCCGCTTCAACCGCTGACCAAATAAACCCTTGAGGTCTCTCACTTCGCCAACGGTATCTTCGCTACCTTTACGCCATCTACAGCGGAATCAAAACCGCTGAACCGCGAGCTGACACGTCAGCGCTTGCGCGATCGCTCCGATCCAACCTTCTTACCTAAAGCAATTCCGTCAGGTAACTTTACAATCTTAGCGGTTTTATCAGAACAGCCATACTCTTAAACTTCCAGGTTTCACTAGACATTCAAGTTCTTCAAGAACTCGAATGTCTAGTGATTTTAAGTAGGGCGAGCATACATTCAAACAATTTACACCTATAAATTCACGGGATTTTGGTTTTCTTGTCGTTAGGAATCCGGGTAGTTTCAGTAGCATTGGATACTTCTTTTCTGTGAAAGAATACAAAAAAGTAGCTCTGAAACGTTAAAACCTATCCAAAAAAATCTGAAATGTTTGATTGTCATAGGCTCGGCAAGGCTTTCATACAGCATATCTTCCATAAAATATCTTTTTCATAAGCGTCACCAGGATATTCGGATACCACTGAGAACTCACGGTTAAGGTATTCGATGATACACGATTGCTTTATCCTGTCTAAAAATCTCACTGCGCTTACTTTCCTGCCCCGCCTAACCACCCCAATCCCTGGAGCGTCCATTCATGCCCGTTATCTTCACTGGCTCTTACATCCAAAACTTCGATGCCCTGGCAGCCACAGGAAACAGCAGCACCCTTCCGACAGATTGGGTCATTTTAGAGTCTGGAACAGGAGCCAATACTACCTACGGGGCTGACACGGGTAACAATATCGCGGGTAATACCTATAGCTATGGGGCTACGGGCAATACAGACCGAGCATTAGGCGTTTTACAGGCTGGACTGATTCCCTCATTTGGTGCAAGCTTTACCAATAATACTGGTAGCCCAATCACTGCACTTCAAGTCAGCTATACCGGGGAACAATGGCGTTTAGGTGCAACAGGTCGAACGGATCGCCTGGATTTTCAATACAGCTTGAATGCATCGTCTTTGTCCAATGGCACCTGGACAAATGTTGATACGCTAGATTTCACTGCGCCTGTTACGACAGGGACTGTAGGTGCAAAAGATGGCAATGCTAGCGCCAACCGGACGGCTATCACCACAACGCTTTCGGGTCTAAATATTCCAGCCGAAGCCACCTTCTGGTTTCGCTGGCAAGACTTCAATGCCACTGGTCAAGACGATGGCTTAGCCATTGACGATTTCTCATTGACTAGACTCTTCACTGTCAACCTTGCGGCTGGCACCAACCCCGCTGAAGGCAGCACCCAGGGCACCTACACCGTCACCCTCGATACCCCTGCCCCGACGGGCGGTTTAACCATCAACTACACCCTCACGGGCAGCACCGCCACCAACCCCGCTGACTACACATTATCCGCAGGCCCCAACATCACCGCGGTCGCAGGCACAAGTTTCACCATCGCCGCCGGACAAACCAGCGCCACTCTCCTGGTCAACGCCGTCAACGATGGCATTGCTGACCCCAACGAAACGGTCAAGCTTAACCTGGCAGCAGGGAGTGGTTACACCACGGGCTACAATTCCACAACCCCCTTTACTGCTACAACTCCCATCTTGGTCGGGACACAGCCCTGGGCTGTGGCGATCGGCGACTTCAATGGCGATGGCAAGGCAGACGTTGCCACCGCCAACTATGGCTCCAACAATGTTTCGATCCGCTTGGGCGATGGACTGGGCGGCTTCAGCGGCACCACCAATGTCGCGGTCGGGTTCGGTCCCTATTCCGTGGCGATCGGCGACTTCAATGGCGATGGCAAGGCAGATTTTGCCGCCGCAAACTATAGCTCCAACACGGTTTCGATCCGCCTGGGCGATGGACTGGGCGGCTTCACGGGCACCACCACTGTCGCGGTTGGGTCAAATCCCTATCCTGTAGCGATCGGCGACTTTAATGGCGATGGTAAGGCAGACTTTGCCACCGCCAACTATGGCTCCAACAGTGTTTCGATCCGCCTGGGCGATGGACTGGGCGGCTTCGCGGGCACCACCAATGTCGCGGTTGGAAATCCCCGTTCCGTGGCGATCGGCGACTTCAATGGCGATGGTAAGGCAGACTTTGCCGCCGCAAACTATAACGGTGGCACGGTTTCGATCCGCTTAGGCGATGGGCTGGGCGGCTTCACGGGGACGACCAACGTCTCGGTTGGGTCAAATCCCTATTCTGTAGCGATCGGCGACTTCAATGGCGATGGTAAGGCAGACTTTGCCACCGCAAACGCTGGCTCCAACAGTGTTTCGATCCGCCTGGGCGATGGGTTGGGCGGCTTCGCGGGCACCACCAATGTCGCGGTTGGGTCATTGCCCACTTCTGTGGCGATTGCAGACTTCAATGGCGATGGCAAGCTAGACCTTGCCACTGCAAACGGTGGCTCCAACAGTGTTTCGATCCGCTTGGGCGATGGACTGGGCGGTTTCACGGGCACGACCAACGTCGCGGTCGGGACAAATCCCTATTCCGTGGCGATTGCAGACTTCAATGGTGATGGCAAGGCAGATATTGCCGCTGCAAACTTTGGCTCCGGCAACGTCTCGGTGCTGCTGAACACTCAGCCCAACGCCACCCTTACCATTGTTGATGCGCCCACGGTCAACCTCTCCGTCAACACCACCGCTGGCAGTGAAGCAGGCACCACCGTCATTACCGTCACTGCTACCGCTACTAGTGCAGTTGTGGGTAACCAAACCCTCAGCCTCGGCGTTTCCGGCACAGGTATCACCACAGGCGACTATACCCTCAGCAACTCCACCATCACCATTCTCAATGGACAAACCACAGGGTCTGTCACCTTCACCGTCAAAGATGACACCTTGATCGAGGGCACCGAAACCGCTACTCTCACGATGAGTAACCTTTCTGCTGGCATCACCCTGGGCAGCACCACCAGCCAACCCATCACCATTACGGATAACGACTTTCCCATCGTTACCCTTTCGGCTGGCATCAACCCCGCTGAAGGCAGCACTCAGGGCACCTACACCGTCACCCTCAATGCCCCTGCTCCGACGGGCGGCTTAACCATCAACTACACCCTCACGGGCAGCACCGCCACCAACCCCGCCGACTACACCATCGCCGCAGGCACCAACATCACTGCCGTCGCAGGCAGCAGTTTCACCATTGCCGCCGGACAAACCACTGCCACCCTCCTAGTCAACGCCGTCAACGATGGCATCGCCGACCCCAACGAAACGGTGAAGCTCAATCTGGCAGCGGGTAGTGGCTACACCACAGGCTACAATTCCACCACCCCGTTTACTGCTGCCACTCCCGTCGCGGTCGGGACAAGTCCCTATTCCGTGGCGATCGCTGACTTCAATGGCGATGGCAAGGCAGATTTTGCCGCCGCAAACGCTAACTCCAACACGGTTTCCATCCGCCTAGGCAATGGACTGGGCGGCTTCACGGGCACCACCAACGTCGCAGTTGGGACAAATCCCCAGTCTGTGGCGATCGGCGACTTCAATGGCGATGGCAGGGCAGATTTTGCCGCCGCAAACTATAACTCCAACACGGTTTCGATCCGCCTAAACGATGGACTGGGCGGCTTCACGGGCACCACCAACGTCGCGGTTGGGACAAATCCCACTTCTGTGGCGATCGGCGACTTCAATGGCGATGGCAGGGCAGATTTTGCCGCCGCAAACGGTAACTCCAACACAGTTTCGATCCGCTTGGGCGATGGGCTGGGCGGCTTCACGGGCACCACCAACGTTGCGGTTGGGTCATTTCCCTTTTCCGTGGCGATCGGTGATTTCAATGGCGATGGCAAGGCAGATTTTGCCGCCGCCAACATTAACTCCAACGATGTTTCGATCCGCTTAGGCGATGGACTGGGCAACTTCACGGGCACCACCAACGTCGCGGTCGGGTCAGCTCCCATTTCTGTGGCGATCGGCGACTTTAATGGCGATGGCAAGGCGGATTTTGCCACCGCAAACAATGGCAATGGCAATGTCTCGATCCGCCTGGGTGATGGACTGGGCGGCTTCACGGGCACCACCAACGTCGTGGTTGGGTCAAGTCCCTGGTCTGTGGCGATCGGTGACTTCAATGGCGATGGCAAAGCAGATTTTGCCGCCGCAAACGATAGCTCCAGCACGGTTTCGATCCGCCTGGGCGATGGACTGGGCGGCTTCACGGGCACCACCAACGTCGCCGTCGGGGCAAATCCCTTTTCCGTGGCGATTGCAGACTTTAACAATGATGGCAAAGCGGATATTGCCGCAGCGAACTTTAGCTCCGGCAACGTCTCGGTGCTGCTGAACAATGCCCCCACTGCCAGCCTCACCATTGCCGATGCGCCCACGGTCAACCTCTCCGTTAGCACCACCGCTGGCACGGAAGCAGGCACCACCCTCATTACCGTCACTGCCATCGCATCGAGTGCCGTTTCTAGCGCCCAAACCGTCAGCCTCGGTGTTTCCGGTACAGGCATCACCACAGGTGACTACACCCTCAGCAACTCCACTATCACTATTCCCACCGGGCAAACCACAGGGTCTGTCACCTTCACCGTTGTGAATGATGCCATAGCGGAAGGAACAGAAACCGCTACGTTGACTCTTAGCAATCCTTCTACTGGCATTGTCCTGGGTAGTACTACCACTCAAGCGATTGCGATCACCGACAACGACACTGCCGGAGTCAGCATTATCCAAAGTGCGGGCAATACCGCAGTGACTGAAGGGGGTGCGATCGACACCTACACCGTCGTCCTCACCTCCCAGCCCACCAGTGATGTCGTTCTGACCCTAAACCCCGGCAGTCAAACCAGTACCAATACCAACACCCTCACCTTCACCAGTGCCAACTGGAATACGGCTCAAACCATCACCGTCACGGCACTCGATGACACTATCGTCGAAGGCAATCATTCCGGCATCATCACCCACACCACCACCAGCCTTGACCCCAACTACAACAACATCCCCACGATTGCTTCGGTCACTGCGGCAATTACCGACAATGATTTTCCGGTAGTTAACCTTTCCGTCACCAGCACCGCAGGCAGTGAAGCAGGCACCACCGTCATCACCGTCACTGCCACGGCATCCAGTGCCGTTACTGGTAACCAAACCCTCAGCCTAGGAGTATCCGGCACCAACATTACCGCTGGCGACTACAGCCTCAGCAACTCCACCATCACCATTCTCAACGGACAAACCACGGGCACCGCGACCTTCACCGTGAAAGACGATTTCATCATTGAAGGCAGCGAAACCGCCACCCTCACCCTCAGCATTCCCTCCACTGGTATTACCCTCGGCAGCACTACGACGCAAAATATCCTCATCGCCGACAACGACTTTCCCATCATCAGCCTAGCGGCTGGCACCAACCCCGCCGAAGGCAGCACCCAGGGCACCTATACCCTGACCCTCAATACCCCCGCTCCAACGGGCGGCTTGACCATTAACTACACCCTCATAGGTAGCACCGCCACCACCCCCGCCGATTACACCCTGGAAGCAGGCACCAACATCACCGGGGTCACAGGCAGCAGCTTCACCATTGCCGCCGGACAAACCAGCGCCACCCTCCTGGTCAACGCCATCAACGATGGCATTGCTGACCCCAACGAAACCGTGAAGCTCAACCTGGCAGCCGGGAGCGGCTACACCACGGGCTACAACTCCACGACCCCGTTTACGGCTGCCACTCCCGTCGCGATCGGGACACAGCCCTATTCCGTGGCGATTGCAGACTTTAATGGCGATGGCAAGGCAGATTTTGCCACCGCAAACCTTAACTCCAACAGTGTTTCGATCCGCTTGGGTGATGGACTGGGCGGCTTCACGAGCACCACCAACGTCCCGGTCGGGTCAGGTCCCCTTTCCGTGGCGATTGCAGACTTTAATGGCGATGGCAAGGCAGACTTTGCCACTGCAAATAGCGATAGCACTGTTTCGATCCGCTTGGGCAATGGCTCAGGCGGCTTCACGGGCACCACTACCGTCCCGGTCGGACTAAATCCCCGTTCCGTGGCGATCGGCGACTTTAATGGCGATGGCAAGGCAGATTTTGCCACTGCAAACTTTAACGCCAGCACGGTTTCAATTCGCTTGGGCGATGGACTGGGCGGCTTCACGGGCACGACCGATGTCGCGGTCGGGTCAAATCCCTATTCCGTGGCGATTGCAGACTTTAATGGCGATGGCAAGGCAGACTTTGCCGCTGCAAACTATTTCTCCAACAATGTTTCGATCCGCTTGGGTAATGGACTGGGCGGCTTCACGGGCACGACCAATGTCGCGGTCGGACCACGTCCCTATTCCGTGGCGATCGGCGATTTTAATGGCGATGGCAAGGCAGATTTTGCCGCTACAAGCACTAACTCCAGCACGGTTTCGATTCGCTTGGGCGATGGACTGGGCAACTTCACGGGCACTACCGATGTTGCGGTCGGGTCAAATCCCCAGTCTGTAGCGATCGGCGATTTTAATGGCGATGGCAAGGCAGACTTTGCCACTGCAAACACTAACTCCAACAGTGTTTCGATCGGCTTGGGCAATGGACTGGGCGGCTTCACGGGCACGACCGATGTCGCGGTCGGGTCAGGTCCCTGGTCCGTGGCGATCGGCGATTTTAATGGCGATGGCAAGGCAGACATTGCCGCTGGAAGTGCTAACTCCGGCAATGTCTCAGTGCTGCTGAACAATGCCCCCACTGCCACCCTCACCATTGCCGATGCGCCCACTGTCAACCTTTCAGTCAACAGCACCACAGGCAGTGAAGCGGGCACCACCCTCATCACCGTCACCGCCACCGCCTCCAGTGCCGTTGTCGGCGCACAAACCCTCAACCTCGGTGTGTCTGGTACCGGCATCACCGCAGGCGACTACAGCCTCAGTAGCCCCACCATCACCATTGCCGACGGACAAACGACCGGAACTGTCACCTTCACTGTCGTTGATGACGCGCTGATCGAAGGCACCGAAACCGCCACCCTCACCCTCAGTAGCCCCTCTTCCGGCATCACCCTCGGCGGTACCACTACTCAAGCCATCACCATCACCGACAATGATTTTCCTGCGGTTAACCTTTCAGTCAATAGCACCGCAGGCAGTGAAGCCGGCACCACCCTCATCACCGTCACCGCCACCGCATCAAGTGCGGTTGTCGGCGCACAAATCCTCAACCTCGGTGTGTCTGGTACCGGCATCACCGCAGGCGACTACAGCCTCAGTAGCCCCACTATCACCATTGCCGACGGACAAACGACCGGAACTGCCACCTTCACTGTCGTTGATGATGTCCTGGTTGAAGGCACCGAAATCGCCACCCTCACCCTCAGCAACCCCTCCTCTGGCATCGTCCTCGGCAGTACCACTACTCAAGCCATCACCATCACCGACAATGATTTTCCTGCGGTTAACCTTTCAGTCAATAGCACCGCAGGCAGTGAAGCTGGCACCACCCTCATCACCGTCACCGCCACCGCCTCCAGTGCCGTTGTGGGTAACCAAACCCTCAACCTCGGTGTGTCTGGTACCGGCATCACCGCAGGCGACTACAGCCTCAGCAACACCACCATCACCATTGCCGACGGACAAACGACCGGAACTGCCACCTTCACTGTGGTCAATGATGTCCTGATCGAAGGCACCGAAACCGCCACCCTCACCATCAGTAGCCCCTCCTCTGGCATCTTCCTCGGCAGCACCCCTAGCCGCACCATCACCCTAATCGACAATGATTTCCTACCCATTGTCAACCTTACCGCTGGCATCAACCCCGTTGAAGGCAGCACCCAGGGCACCTACACCGTCACCCTCAATACCCCTGCCCCCACTGGTGGCTTAACCATCAACTACACCCTCACAGGCAGCACCGCCACCAACCCCGCCGACTACACCCTGGCAGCAGGCACCAACATCACCGCGGTCGCAGGTACGAGCTTCACCATTGCCGCCGGACAAACCAGCGCCACCCTCCTGGTCAACGCCGTCAACGATGGCATTGCAGACCCCAACGAAACGGTTAAGCTCAACCTGGCAGCGGGTAGCGGCTATACCACGAGCTACAACTCCACTACCCCCTTTACTGCTGCCACCCCCGTCGCGGTGTCAAATCCTTCTTTCGTGGCGATCGGTGACTTCAATGGCGATGGTAAGGCGGACTTTGCTGTCGCAAACATTAACTCTGGCGATGTCTCTATCCGCTTAGGCGATGGACTGGGCGGCTTCACGGTTAGCCCTAATGTCACCGTCGGGTCAGCTCCCCGTTCCGTGGCGATTGGTGACTTCAATGGGGATGGCAAGGCGGATTTTGCCGTCGCAAACATTAACTCTGGCGATGTCTCTATCCGCTTAGGCGACGGATTGGGTGGCTTCACGGGCACCACCAACGTCGCCGTCGGGACAAATCCCTATTCCGTGGCGATCGGTGACTTCAATGGGGATGGCAAGGCGGACTTTGCCGCCGCGAACCTTGGTTCCAACTCGGTCTCCATCTACTTAGGCGGTGGAGCAGGCAATTTCACGGCTAGACCCGAAGTCGCCGTCGGGGTACGTCCCCATTCTGTGGCGATTGGTGACTTCAATGGGGATGGCAAGGCGGATTTTGCCGTCGCAAACATTAACTCTGGCGATGTCTCTATCCGCTTAGGGGACGGACTGGGTGGCTTCACGGGTACCACCAACGTCGCCGTTGGGACACAGCCCCATTTCGTGGCGATCGGCGACTTCAATGGCGATGGCAAGGCGGACTTTGCCGCCGCAAACTATGGCTCTGGCACGGTCTCTATCCGTTTAGGCGATGGACTGGGCGGCTTCACAGTTAGCCCCGATGTCGCTGTTGGGACAGGTTCCATTTCTGTGGCGATCGGCGACTTCAATGGGGATGGCAAGGCGGACTTTGCCGCCGTAAACGATAGCTCTGGCACTGTCTCTATTCGCTTAGGCGATGGACTGGGTGGCTTCACGGGTACCACCAACGTCGCCGTTGGGACAAGTCCCTATTCTGTGGCGATCAGCGACTTTAATGGAGATGGCAAGGCGGACTTTGCCGCCGCAAACCTTGGCTCTGGCACTGTCTCGGTGCTGCTGAACAATGCCCCCACTGCCACCCTCACCATTGCCGATGCGCCCACCGTCAACCTTTCAGTCAATAGCACCGCAGGCAGTGAAGCCGGCACCACCGTCATCACCGTCACCGCCACCGCATCAAGTGCGGTTGTCGGCGCACAAACCCTCAACCTCGGTGTGTCTGGTACCGGCATCACCGCAGGCGACTACAGCCTCAGTAGCCCCACCATCACCATCGCCAACGGACAAACTACAGGTGCCGTCACCTTCACAGTCAAAGATGACGTTTTGATTGAAGGCAGCGAAACCGCTACTCTCACGATGAGTAACCCTTCTGCTGGCATCACCCTGGGCACCACCACCAGCCAAGCCATCACCATCACCGACAACGACTTTCCCATTGTCAACCTTACCGCTGGCATCAACCCCGTTGAAGGCAGCACCCAGGGCACCTACACCGTCACCCTCAATACCCCTGCCCCCACTGGTGGCTTAACCATCAACTACACCCTCACAGGCAGCACCGCCACTACCCCCGCCGACTACACCCTGGCAGCAGGCACCAACATCACCGCCGTCGTAGGCAGCAGTTTCACCATTGCCGCCGGACAAACTACTGCCACGCTCCTGGTCAACGCCATCAACGATGGCATTGCAGACCCCAACGAAACGGTGAAGCTCAATCTGGCAGCGGGTAGCGGCTACACCACGAGCTACAGCTCCACCACCCCGTTTACTGCTACCACTCCCGTCGCGGTTGGGCCAACTCCCACTTCTGTGGCGATCGGTGACTTCAATGGCGATGGCAAGGCGGACTTTGCCACCGCAAACTATGGCTCTGGTACTGTCTCGGTGCTGCTGAACAATGGCACGGGCGGTTTTAGCACCGCCACCGACTTCGCCGTCGGGTCATTTCCCTTTTCCGTGGCGATCGGTGACTTCAATGGCGATGGCAGGGCAGACATTGCCACCGCAAACTATGGCTCTGGTACTGTCTCGGTGCTGCTGGGCAATGGCACGGGCGGGTTTGGCACCGCCACCCCCTTCACCGTCGGGACAAATCCCTATTCCGTAGCGATCGGTGACTTCAATGGCGATGGCAGGGCAGACATTGCCGCCGCAAACGTTACCTCTAACACTGTCTCGGTGCTGCTGAACAATGGCATAGGCGGCTTTGGCACCGCCACCGACTTCACCGTCGGGCCAAATCCCATTTCCGTGGCGATCGGCGACTTCAATGGCGATGGCAGGGCAGACATTGCCACCGCAAGTGGCTCTAACAGTGTCTCCGTGCTGCTGAACAATGGCACGGGCGGGTTTGGCCCCGCCACCGACTTCACCGTCGGGTCAAATCCCATTTCCGTGGCGATCGGTGACTTCAATGGCGATGGCAAGCTAGACCTTGCCGCCGCAAACAAGAGCTCTGGTACTGTCTCGGTGCTGCTGGGAAATGGCACGGGCGGGTTTGGCCCCGCCACCGACTTCACCGTCGGGACAAATCCCTATTCCGTGGCGATCGGTGACTTCAATGGCGATGGCAAGCTAGACTTTGCCGCCGCAAACCATGGCTCTAACGATGTCTCCATTCGCTTAGGCGATGGAACAGGCGGCTTCACAGGCACGACCACTGTCGCGGTTGGGTCATTTCCCTATTCTGTGGCGATCGGTGACTTCAATGGCGATGGCAAGGCGGACATTGCCGCCGCAAACTCTAACTCTGGCACGGCCTCAGTGCTGCTGAACAATGCCCCCACTGCCACCCTCACCATTGTCGATGCGCCCACCGTCAACCTCTCCGTCAGCAACACCGCTGGCAGTGAAGCCGGCACCACTGTCATTACCGTCACCGCCACCGCCTCCAGTGCCGTCTCTGGCGACCAAACCCTCAACCTCGGCGTTTCCGGCATCGGTATCACCGCAGGCGACTACACCCTCAACAGTCCCATCACCATTCTCAACGGACAAACCACGGGTTCTGTCACCTTCACCGTTGTAAATGATGCCATAGCGGAAGGAACAGAAACCGCTACGTTGACTATCAGCACTCCCTCTGCTGGCATTGTCCTCGGTAGTACTACCACTCAAGCGATCAACATCACCGACAACGACACCGCCGGAGTCAGCATCATCCAAAGTGGTGGCACTACCGCGGTTACCGAAGGCGGCGTCACTGACAGCTATACCGTCGTCTTGACCTCCCAACCCACCGCTGATGTGGTCGTCACCCTCAATCCTGGCAGTCAAACCACGACCAGCGCGACGACCCTCACCTTCACCGCCGCCAACTGGAATGTGGCTCAAACCGTCACCGTGACCGCCGTGAACGATTTGATAGCGGAAGGCAATCACACCGACACCATCACCCACACCGCCAGTAGCACCGACCCGAACTACAACACTCCCATCCTCACCATTGCTCCTGTCCCCGTCACCCTCACCGATAACGACAATGCTGGCGTGACCATCACTCAAAGTGGCGGCACTACCACCGTCACCGAAGGCGGCGCAACCGATACCTATACCGTTGTCCTCACCTCCCAACCCACCGCCAATGTCACTATTACCCTTGGCAACGGTAGCCAAACCAGCACAGACCTGACCACCCTCACCTTTACCACTGCCAACTGGAATGTGGCTCAAACCGTGACGGTAACAGCAGTGAATGATGCGGTAGCAGAAGGTCCTCACAATGGCAGCATTACTCACACCGCTAGCAGCACCGACACCAAATACAACGGCATCACCATTGGTGACGTCAGTGCTGCCATCACTGACAACGACAATGCTGGCGTGACCATCACTCAAAGTGGCGGCACTACCACGGTTACCGAAGGGGGTGCAACCGACAGCTACACCGTTGTCCTCACCTCCCAACCCACCGCCAATGTCACCATTAACCTGAATCCTGGCAGTCAAACCACGACCAGCGCGACGACCCTCACCTTCACTGCCGCCAACTGGAATGTGGCTCAAACCGTCACCGTGACCGCCGTCAATGACAATGTTGCCGAAGGCAATCACACCGACACCATCAGCCACAGTGCCACTAGCACCGACCCCAATTACAACATTATTAATGGTGGCTCTTTCATCGCCACCATTACCGACAACGACACCGCCGGAGTCAGCATCATCCAAAGTGGCGGCACTACCGCGGTTACCGAAGGCGGCATCACCGACACCTACACCGTTGTCCTCACCTCCCAACCCACCGCCAATGTCACCATTAACCTGAATCCTGGCAGTCAAACCACGACCAGCGCGACGACCCTCACCTTCACTGCTGCCAACTGGAATGTGGCTCAAGCTGTGACAGTCACAGCGGTTGATGACGTGTTGACCGAAGGCATTCATTCTGGCACCATCACCCACACCAGCACCAGCACCGATGCCAACTACAACGGGATTACGATTGCCCCCGTCACCGCTGCCATCACCGACAACGAGAATCCACCGACCGACCTTACCCTCAGTGTCACCACCGTTAACGAAAACGTCGCAGCTAACACCATCATTGGCAGTTTCAAAACCGCTGACCCCGATGGCGGCACCTTCACCTATAGTTTGATTCCTGGCATAGGTAGCACTAACAATAGCGCCTTCACCATCACAGGCGACCAACTACAGATCATTAACTCCCCTGACTTTGAAACCCAACCCAGCTATAGCATTTTGGTTCGCACGACCGACCTTAGTGGACTGAGTTACGACGAACAGATTTCGATTATCGTCAACGACCTGAATGATGCTCCCATCCTCAACGATACCGTCGTCACCCTGAACAGCATTCGTTTCAACGCTCCCCTACCGATCGACACCGTCGGCACGAGCATCTCCCAACTCGTTGACTTCCTAGGCGGCAGTGGACAAAACAATATCATCGACCCCGATGCCGGCGCATTGGCTGGCATCGCCATCACGCAAGCAGAGACCAGCAACGGCACCTGGTTCTACAGCACCAACAACGGTACGGACTGGACTACCCTCGGTGAAGTCTCCAATGCCAATGCCCGGCTGCTATCCAACGATGCCAGCAGCCGCTTGTACTTCCGCCCCAATACTGGCTACACCGGCACCCTTGCCAATGCCATTACCTACCGAGCCTGGGATCAAACCAGCGGCACCAACGGGGCAACAGCAGACACCACGACCAGCGGCACCCCTTCCGCTTTCAGTGTGCAGTTTGATACCGCATCCCTCCAAGTTGACCGCACCGACACGACTGACTTCACCCAAGACGGCAAAACCGACATACTCTGGCGCAATAGTATCAATGGGCTCAATGTGGTGTGGGAAATGGATGGGACGGCTTACAAGAAATCCACTTTTCTCACTGACGTTGAAGTTCCTGTGAGTACGGGTTGGAATGCGGTTGCCACTGGCGATTTCACCCAAGATGGCAAAACCGACATACTCTGGCGCAATAGTATCAATGGGCTCAATGTGGTGTGGGAGATGGATGGGACGGCTTACAAGAAATCTACTTTTCTCACTGAGGTTGAAGTTCCTGCGAGTTCGGGTTGGGAGGTCGTGGGAGCGGGTGACTTCACCCAAGACGGCAAAACTGACATACTCTGGCGCAATAGTATCAATGGGCTCAATGTGGTGTGGGAGATGGATGGGACGGCTTACAAGAAATCTACTTTTCTCAGTGAGGTTGAAGTTCCTGTGAGTACGGGGTGGGAGGTCGTGGGAGCGGGTGACTTCACCCAAGACGGCAAAACTGACATACTCTGGCGCAATAGTATCAATGGGCTCAATGTGGTGTGGGAAATGGATGGGACGGCTTACAAGAAATCTACTTTTCTCAGTGAGGTTGAAGTTCCTGCGAGTTCGGGTTGGAAAATTGCCGGGGTAGGCGACTTCACCCAAGATGGCAAAACCGACATTCTTTGGCACAACAGTTTAGATGGCAGCATTAGCGTGTGGGGAATGAATGGCACCACTCTGAATAACTTTTTCAGTGTAGGAACTGTCCCTCTCTCAAGCGGTTGGAACATCGTTTAACGTCAGTTCGCGTTAAGCAGGCGATCTCAACTGGGCGTTTCAGCCCTCAAACTCTGTAAAACAACTTGTCAATCAACCTATATATCCATAGGGGTAGGTAAATCATGTTTGATACAGGTGGATCGCATTGACCTATTCAAGCCAGATTCTTAACGGTTGATGAATAGACCCCTATCGCCCTTGCTGGCGATCAAAGTAACTCCCCTGCCGTATCCGCCGCCCCATCTAACCCTTGAATATAAATCCCCACATTGGCAATGCTGGCATGTCCAGAACGCTGCTGAATCGTCTTCAGATCCACACCCGCCCGGTACATCTTCGTAATGGCCGTACGCCTGAAACTGTGACTGCTCACCCCTTGTAATCCGATATAGTCCGTTGCTTTCCTGATGGCATGATCCACCGATTGCCGGGCGATATGTCCGCCATACTTACCCGGAAACAAGTACCCCGTTTGAGGCAGGTTGACTAAGTCCAGCTCCGCTTGTAGCTTGCTTGGAATACTGATTTCCTTCGTGCGTTTCTGCTTGGTATTGGCCCGTCTAAAGATGATGCGTCCATTGCTAAGGTCGTCAACCTGGAGCGAGATCGCCTCGCTCACCCGGCAACTGGTGTAATAACAAATGGCGGCAATCAGACGGTGGGGATGAGGCAACGTGGCGAACAGTTCATCAAGTTGATCCGCTGCCAAAACTTCCGCCTGCCCGTTCCGGTTCACCTTCATTTCACAATCTTGCCTCATTTGCTCATTCGTTAATTTAGCAAATGAGTTTCCTATACTTTATAGGGATGGGACCAAGAGGACTTGTGGAATTACGAAAAACTTATGATTCAGCGCCCGGGGCTAACGGCTGAAAGTCCCATTCTGAGGATGACTGATAAGTTTTTCTGATTTTGTTAGCGCTGTTAACGCCGGTTCACAGCAAAGCACTTAATCCTTAAAGCAGCAACATTGTGAACGCCGTTTCATCTGTGAATAAATGAACGCATCGAAAGAAACTGTACAGTGATTTTATTATTTGCTGTAGTGCCAAATTAATATCATTACGGCTGTGGCGCATGTCTCTTCGCGCCATTAGCTGCGAGTAAACAAAGAGAATGAGTAAATTGCATCTCCCTCATTTGCTGAAAGGGTGCAGCAATCAGATTTGCTTGATAACACCAATTTGTCCCAATGTCATTTTATTTGGCACTATACAGTAGAAATACAAACCTTATTCCGTTCCACAAGTCGCTATTATCTATTTGTTCCTCAGAGCTGACTTGCTTGTGTCAAAATCTGCTTCCTTATTCCCTACTGACGAAAACTACACAACCTTTTTGCGATCGCTGAAAGAACGGATTCGGCAAGCGCAAATCAGAGCAGCACTGGCCGTCAACAACGAGTTAATTGTACTTTACTGGCAGATGGGGCGAGAAATACTAAGCCGCCAGCAGCAGGAAGGTTGGGGATCGAAGGTCATTGAACGACTGGCGCAAGACCTGAAACGAGAATTTCCCGACATGAGCGGCTTTTCACCGCGCAACCTCAAATATATGCGGGCGTTTGCCGAAGCGTATCCTGATGAGCAATTTGTGCAGCGCTACGCTGCACAAATCCCCTGGCGGCACAATCAGGTGCTTCTAGATAAGTTGAAGACGCCTGAGCAGCGGCTTTGGTATGCTCAAAAATCGTTTGAGAACGGCTGGAGCCGGGACATCCGGTGATGCAGATTGAAACTAACCTTTACACTCGTCAAGGCGGGGCAATCACCAATTTTGAGCGCACTCTACCAGGTCTGGACTCTGACCTCGCTCATCAAATCATCAAGGACCCATACAACTTTGATTTCCTCACTATTACTGAGAATGCTAAGGAACGAGATTTAGAGAAGGCTTTGGTGGAGCGTATTCGCGAATTTCTGTTAGAGCTGGGCATTGGTTTTGCGTTTGTTGGTAGCCAGTACCGCCTGGAGGTCGAAGGCGACGAGTACTTCATCGATCTGCTCTTCTATCATCTGAAGTTGCACTGCTACATTGTGATTGATTTGAAGGTAACCGAGTTCAAGCCAGAGTATTCCGGCAAAATGAATTTCTATATTTCAGCGGTCAACAACCTTCTGCGTACCGATGTCGAAAATCCCACGCTCGGGATTATTCTTTGCCGCTCGAAGAAAAAGACAGTCGTTGAATTTGCTCTGGACACTGTGCATAACCCGATTGGCGTTTCCACCTATAAGTTACGGGATGGGCTGCCATCTACGTTACAAGAATGCCTACCAACCGTTGAGCAGTTAGAGATGGAGTTAGAGGCAGCGATTTTTGAGTTGGAGAACGGACAGGATTAGCTTTTCAAATTACCCTGTTTTGTTTATGTAAACTCGCTGTACACTAGCCCTGTAAGCGATAGACTCAGCCCGTGACCAACGTCATTTCACTATTTAACCAAGCTGGAGGAACTGGCAAGACAACCCTTGCTATGAACTTAGGGTACTCTCTGGCTTTGCGAGGACATCGAGTTCTATTAGTAGATATGGACCCGCAATCCTCCCTTACAGTATTCATGGGATTACAGCCGCATGAGCTGGAGGACACGATCGCTCAAAGTATTTTAGACCGGGCACCTCTCCCCATTCTGCATGACATTCATCAGATGGACTTGGTGCCTAGCAACTTGACGTTGAGTGCAGCCGATGTCAGGTTGGCGACCGCGATCGCGAAAGAGACCCGTCTCAAGAAGGCGCTCGCTCCAGTTGAGCAGAACTATGATTTTGTGTTGATCGACTGCCCACCGACACTGGGGGTGCTAAGCATTCTCTCACTGGTGGCATCGACACATATCCTGATCCCAATGCAGACGCAGTATAAAAGCTTTGTGGGTCTGGATCTGCTGTTGGGGACAATCAATGAGCTTCAACAGGAAGGGGTTGCATCAGACCTGAAGTTTGCTGGGGTCATTCCTAATCTGCACGATCGCACGGCTCAAGGAAAGGAAATCTTACAGGCTGTGACGGAGCAATTTAGCGGTGTTGCACCTGTTTTCCTGCCCATTCCACGGGCTGTTGCCTTTGCCGATGCCTCTATGCAACACCTACCCTTGGGGCTATATGACCCCAAACATCCTGCCCTTGCAGTCCTGACTGCTGTTACTCAAAGCCTGGAGTCCTTATAGTGCCACCCCGTAAAACTGCACTCAAACCACAACTTCGCAATGTCGCCGCAATTCTCAACCGGGAGGCACCCGCTGAGGCTGAACACGTTGAGCAGTCGTCTCAATCTGCTTCACTTGCTCAAATCCATCTGCCTACAAAGCAGCCTCGTCGCTTTTTCGATGCGGATAAGCTGGCTCAACTGATTGCATCGGTTAAGGAGCATGGCATTCTAGAGCCACTTCTCGTTCGTCCTCTCAAGGATGGGGAGTATGAATTGGTTGCAGGAGAGCGTCGGTTGCGGGCAGCTCGCGAGGTGGGGCTAAAAGTAGTTCCGATCGTGGTGCGCGAGTTGGACGATCGACAGGCGATCCAGGTTGCGTTGATCGAGAACTTACAGCGGGAAGACCTAAACCCGGTGGAAGAAACGGATGCAGTGCTTGATTTGCTGGCAATCTCCTTGGAGACAACGAGAGAAGATGTGACCTCGTTGTTTTATCAGGCGCATCGGGCAAAACATCGAGGTCAGGAATTGGGACAAAACGTTTTGTCCCAATTGGAAACCGTTCAAAATGTGATGGCAGGAGTGGGTCGGTTTAGCATTGACAGCTTTCGTTCTAGCCGCTTGCCGCTACTAAATTTGCCGGAAGATGTGTTGAATGCTCTCCGCCAGGGGAAGCTGGCATATACCAAAGCACAGGCGATCGCCCGCGTAAAAGATAAAGGGCAGCGGTCTAAGTTGCTCAAGCAGGCAATTGCTAAGAACCTATCGCTGAATGAGATTAAGGTAGTGATTAAAGAACTCGCACCCGAAGCAGAGCCGACCCCTGAGAAAGTGCTGGTTGAGCGATTGGGTGAGATTAGCAAGCGATTGCGGAAGAGTGAGACTTGGGGCGATCGCAAGAAACGAGATCGCATTACTAAACTATTGACCGAATTAGATCAATTAACGACTGAGATTTGATAGGCTGATGGAGCTTTCCTTTTGACCTGCTTACAAAGAGCCTAAAGGACATCGCGCTTGTGTGTGCTACTGTCCGCTTTTTTCTCCAGGCTTCTTTGCCTTCCCCTGCGCCTGCTGCTCTCGCTCGGCACGGATGCGATCTAGCAACACAGAGGCAGGCTCATCGTTGGGGTCTTGCTCGACGAGTTCACCCCGAAAAGCTTTGGTGAGAATGGAGCGATCTAAGCTGTTAAGCCATTCATACGCGTTAGTTGTATTTGAAGTTAGGCTAGATATTTCAGATAACATGGCCTCAATCATTGAAACTATGTGTAACTGCTCTAGGTAAGGAGGGATTGGTATTGGTGCCATACCCAATCGGGACTTGTTAAGAATAGCTGCATTCACAGTCGCAGCGGCATTTGCTACTACCCAAGGCTGTAGTGCTTGTGCCCAGTAGTAGATGAATTTGTATGACACAGACTTTAAAGAAACTAATGCATTGATTTGTTGGTTAACCACTGAGGGATTGCTTAGGATACCAACTTTCCCAACAGTACCAATACATACGATTAGCGTACTGTTACTTGGAATGGTTTTGGCTTGTTTCGCGCCTAGTTGGGTTACTAATCTACGCGATGGCAAGATAAAGCCTGATGGGTCAATTTCGGTTGGTGTTACAAACGGTATTTCTCCATCCCAGTAATCAGCTTCGGATGTAGAAGGAGTTTTACCAGTAATCAATCTTGCTACACTGTCTAAGCTTGTAATTGCCCAGCTATCAGGAATACATTCTTCTAATTCCCTAAAAAGCCGATCCTCTTGAGGAGAAGTTGGAAGTTCATACTTCATCCTCATTTTTCCACTGTCTAACTTTGTGCTTCTGTGACTCGCCTTGGCAAGTTGCTCTAATTCCCAATTTTTGTAGCGGTCATCTTTAATCCTCTCCAACAACACAGAAGCAGGTTCAACGTCTGGGTTTTGTTTGCGCCAGTCGGCAGTGAGGTCGCCCCGGAAGGCAGCGGCGAGGACAGATTGCCGGAACTTGTCGCACAACTCAGGGATGGCTACAAGAGCCGATCGCGCTTTCTGGCTCCGCTCTCTCAATGCCTCGATCGCTGCAACAATCCGCTTTTGCTCATTGAGTGGCGGCAGGGGAATTGGGATGCGATTAAGATTTTTTTGGTTAAGTTTCGGTTGTGCTGATCCAGAAATATAGAATTTTAAGTCCGTGCAATTGAAATAATCCCGTAGATATGAGGTGAGGATTATCTCTTTCAACGGTTCCACAACATGAGCATGATTATTTACCCAAAACTTTCCAGTTGCCTCAAAGGCAATAGGGGTAGATCGGCTGATTAAATTAGCTCCATCTTCAGCAATTAGTAGGAAATCGCCATCAAATAGATAATCGTTAACATAATCAATAATTCCAGAAGCACCGTAATATGGGAATTTCCCTTGTCGTTCTTGTCTGTCAGTGCTACTTACAGGTACCCTTTTCCCGTCGTGGTTAACAACTAATTCTTCAAACGTTATCCACTCCCAACCTTCTGGCAATTCCATTAATTCGTCACTCACGCTTCGATCTCCCAATCTTCAAGCAGCAAACCATCCACGCGGTTAAATTCGGCTGTGTTGTGGGTAATCAGCGTCAGGTTATGGGTAAGGGCAATGGCAGCAATTTGCAGGTCATACGAGCCGATCGGGGTTCCTTGACGATCAAGCTGAGACCGAACTTGCCCAAACAGCAAGGCTGCTTCATCATCAAAAGGCAAAGAGACAAACCGACTTAGAAAACCTTGTTGTCTCTCTAGAGAACGAGCGGGATTACTGCTTCGCATTGATCCATAAAAAAGCTCTGCCTTGACCACAGAACATACTGCCATTTCATTAGTTGGAGTGGAAAGCACACGATCTCGAACTAGCTGAGACCGACCGTTCATATACATCACACAAACATTTGTATCCAGCAGATAGAGCATCGCTAATCAAAAGCCTCTTCCATATCATCGTCTAGCTTGTCATCAACGCCTCCGCCATCAACGACGATCGGATCATCGGCACAAATCCCATAGAAGTCAGCCAGTGATCGTTCAGGCTCTACGGGTAGCTGTATACGCTGATAACTCACCGTCACTTCTACCTCGCCTTCATGAATTTCTGTAGGAATCTCCAGATGCAAAATGCCATCTGTCCCCACTCGTTGACGGACTTTAATCTGTTGCATCGTTTCCTCCTTGCTTTTCACTCAACTGGCATTCGAGTTCGCTCAATCAGATATCAATGACTTCGGCTAAGACGCGATCGCGAATCCTCCTATTCTACGGTGGGCAGACCTACCGAAGCGCTCACAGCTTCCGCTGCTTCCTCCCCTTCCAGTAGCACCATTAGCGCCTCCATCTCCTTCGTCGCAATCCGTAGCTTCTCCATAATCTCAGTGGCAATCACCTCCGGTTCCGGCAAGTCATCCCCCGACTGCAAACTCTCATCCCGCAGCCAAGAAATATCCAGGTTTTCACCCCGTTTGGTAATCTGCTCCCGCGTGAAGCAGCGGAAGCGTCCCTCTTCTCCCTGATCGACTCGTGATCTATTCCCGTTCGGGTCATCCCCATAGCACTGCCCAAACGCCTGAAAGTGTTCGCGCGTCAGCGGAATGCGCTTACCAAAGCTGGGCATGTTGGTTCGCATGTCGTAAATCCAAACCACCTTTGTGTTGCCCTTCTCGGTCGTGCCTCGCTGGAAGAACAGCACATTCGTCTTCACCCCCTGAGCGTAGAAGATGCCCGTCGGCAACCGGAGAATCGTATGCAGGTTGCACTTATCCATCAGGTCAGCCCGAATCGATCGTCCCTGCCCATCCTCAAACAGCACATTATCCGGCAACACCACGGCAGCCCGTCCTCCCGGCTTCAAATTGCGGTAGATATGCTGCAAAAATGCTAACTGCTTGTTTGACGTGGCATAGGTGAAGTCTTCCCGCGACGGCAACCCCCCCCCCTTCTTCGTCCCAAACGGCGGATTCGTCAGGATCACATTTGCCTTAGCCAATCGCTGCCCATCCGATGAGAGTGTATCGCCCAGATCGACCGCGCCTTCAATACCATGCAGCATCATGTTCATTAGCAAGAGCCGATGGGCATCCTGTACCAGTTCAATGCCGTAAAACGCGTGGTGCCGCTGAAATGATTGCTCCGACTCACTCAGGTCAAACAGGTCATCGGTGCGCTTTTTAATATAACGGTCTGCCGCAATTAAAAAACCGCCCGTGCCCGCTGCCGGATCTTGCACCAGTTCCCCCGGTTGCGGCTGGGTCAACGACACCATGCAATCAATCAACGGTCTGGGCGTGAAGTATTGCCCTGCGCCTGACTTCTTCTCACTAGCATTCTTCTCCAGCAACCCTTCATACAGGTCGCCCAAGCCTTCTTCCTTCGCCGAATACCAGTCCAGTTCGTCGAGGCTCTGCACCAGCTTCTTGAGAATGCGCGGCTGCTTTAGCGCGGTCTGTGCGTTGGCAAAAATAGCCTGTACTCGTAGTGACGTTGCCTCAGAACCCAAATGCAACAGGGCCGCTCGGTAAAAAGTCAGTTGCTCCACCCCATCTCGGCTGACCAGATCGCCCCAACGATAGCCCTCTGGCAACTGTGACTCCTGCTCCGTCTCCTGCATCATCTTGAGAAACAGCAGGTAGGTCAACTCAGTGACATATTGCAGGTAGGTGATGCCATCATCCCGCAGAACATGGCACAGATTCCAAAGCTTTTGAACGATGTCGGTAGTAGCGGTCATAAAAGGGTTTGGTGCGGCAACAACAATTAAGTATGCAATCCAATCAATTCATAAACTTTGACTGGGGTTCCCTCAGGTGTCAGTTGAGTCAAGTCTCTTTCCCTCGCTTGAATAGACGCAGCAGAACTTTCATAAGTCTTTTGCCCAATTAAAATGTCGCACCCATAGTGTTGTGCCTGTTGACTCAAGTGGTTTGCCACGTTCACGCCATGTCCAACGGCTGTAAATTCCGCCGCTTGAGGAGTTCCCACATATCCTTGAAAAATCTGATCGGTATTGATGCCAATGCCAATCGTCAATGGCTGTGGTTCGTTTGGAAACCAGTGACGATTGATGCCTGGCAATTGCTCCCGCATCTGTAATGCGGCTTTAATCGCCATCAATGCATGGTTTTCGAGCGGTAGTGGTGAACCGAACACAGCCATAATGGTTGAGCCAATGTATTTGTCTAATCTGCCTTGACACTCAAAAATAGCTTCTACCATTGATTCAAAATATTGGTTAAAAAATTCAACACGGAGTTCAACGTCCATTTGTTCTGCCAAGCGTTCAAATCCATAAAGATGAATGAACAAAACCGAGATTTCCTTCTCCTCGCCGCTGAGTAAAGTTTCCGGTTCACGATCTTGCTTCAGTAATTCATCACTCTCATCAGATTCATTCAACATATTGATCAGGATGACGGCTATGGGTTGGACGTTAACTGACATCTTGCCATAGTTGATCGCGGATGCCCGCCAAAATCGTCTCTAGCTGACCGTTAAACAACTTATTGAGGCGATCAAACCCGCCCCCCTGAGTTCTAAACTCGCCATTGTCCAACGATTCCCGATCAACAATGACTTCCACCTTCAACTGCTTGCCAATGCGCTCCAACCACTTGCGCTGCGGTGGAGCCCAGTTCTGGCTAGCGAGGATTTTCTTTAAAGCACGATCAACGCGATCGCCATAAGGCACCAGCGCATCGCCCAACGCCGCCTGCCGAATAAAGCCGATAATCGACGCGGCAATATCTTCATTGGTTGAGTCCCGCCACGCCGATCTCAAAATCGTCTCTGAGTAGCCCGCATTATCCAGTAGCATTCTCAACTCCTTAAGCTGAGGGCGCGTCAGGTCACGGGGGCGTTGCACCACCACAGTTAGAGCCGCAATCTGGTTCTGGTTGTCCTGCAAAAAGGCTTTGAAGCTGTCGAGATAGTCTCCAGGTTTGCCGTAGGGCACCCCACTTTCAGACACGCCATAGCCCCGTTCAATCCCAACTAACTCATCAGCATGATAGGAAATGAGGATCGGTTGCGTGCCACCATCCTGACGATCCAGAATTTGAGCGATCGCCTTGCGCTGCTCAAACCAGTCCCGCACCTGAGCCGCACCACTCTGCTTCAGATGGGGCACAATGTCCTGAAGCGGCATCCCAGCCAACTGCTCCAGTTGTTCCTGGCTGTTCTCGCTGAGGTGCCTGCGCTTACGCTGAAATTTCGATAAGAGCTGATCGATGATGCTGTCTACGGCATCGGGTGTTGTGACGGTGCCCAATTCTTCCACCAGTTGAGTGAACGAGAGCTTGGGGTTCACCACCAGAGGTTTCATGGTTGAAACGGGAGCGATCGCCTCGTACAGCCTCACCGCATCAAAGACCCGAAACACCTCTTTGCCAATGTCGTCACAGCGGCGAGTGGCCCTTCCCAGCATTTGTTCGTAGAGAATGCGAGAGTTGACCCGACGGATAAATACCAGGTTACAAATCGGCGGTACGTCAATCCCCGTTGTCAGCAGATCGACCGTCACCGCAATTTTGGGATTGACTTCATTACGAAACTTGCGAATCAGTTCCAGTGGTTTATCTGCTGCGCCTGTAATTTTGGCGATCGCCTCATCATCCACACTGCCATAGTGCTCTTGCAATACTTGTTTGAACTGGGAGACCACAATGTCAGCATGGTGGTCAGTAGCGCAGAAGATCAGCGTTTTTTCAGGCAGTGACGGATCGATGTGTTGTGCCAACGCTTCACAGACCACCCGATTAAACGTTTCCGTTACCACCTTCTTATTGAACTGCTCCACCTCAATTTTGACGGCATCGGGGGCATGAGCCAGGTCAAGCTGCCCCGTCTGAGGATTGAAGAACTCCATCTGGTCACCTGCATTCCAGACAATGCCCTCTTCCGAGAGTCGGGTTTTAATCTGAAAGGGTGGTTCATGGTCAATCAGCCAACCGTCAATCACGGCTTCCCGATACGTGTAGGTGTAAACGGGCTCGTTAAAAATCTGTGTGGTATGCAGGGCTGGGGTGGCTGTAAGACCAATCTTGACCGCATCGAATTGATCCAGCACGCGCCGATATTTAGAGATGTAGTCATCAAAGTTGCGGAACTCCAGCTCGGAATCACTCAATTCTCGATCGAGCAAATAGCCCCGATGACACTCATCCACGACAATGCAGTCATACTGGTCGGCAGTGAGGATTGCCGTTTCGTCAGAGGGATAAAGAATGCGCTTGACCATGCCCTGCACAGTGGCAATCTGCACTTTGGTGTCCGTCTCTGGCGCTGCGTCCTTCAGTTCCTTCAGCTCGAAAATATCTGCAAACGTCTGGAGGTTCTCCATGCGAGAGTCTTTGAAGGCATTGGCTGTTTGCTCTCCTAACGCGGTGCGATCAACCAGAAACAACACTCGCCGAAAGCGCTTTGTTTTCAAGAGTCGATAGACCAGTGCAATGCACATCTTGGTCTTGCCAGTGCCGGTTGCCATCGCTACCAGCAACTCTCTTTGCCCTCGTTCCAGAGCCGCTTCGACTGCTTTGATCGCCTGGATTTGATAGTCCCGTAGTGCAATGCCGTAGTTAAATGGTTCCTGCTGGAGCTTAGCCTGTGCCTGGTCGATGTCCTGCTTCAACGCCTCCATCAGTCCCTGCGGACTGTACCAGGTCGCGATGGATTGGCGTAGATTATCAGGACGACGTAAGTCACAGAACCAGATGCCACTCTTTGTTTGCAGCTGTTGCAAGAATGGACGACCATTGGTGGCAAAGACAAACGGCACCTTAAATTCTCCCCAAGGTCCGCCAGATGATATCTCATCACCCTGAGGCTCGTAGCCCCGGCTATAGCGCTTTGCCTGGTTGAGTGCCCCTTCAGAGACATCTTTACTCTGGCGTTTAGCCTCAACGAATGCGACAATTTGCAGCCCTATAAAGAGGGCATAGTCTGCTCGTCCTTTCGCTGTGGGGTATTCCGCAATCGCCCGATTCTTACCTTTTTGTGGCCGTGCTCTACTCGCAAAGGTTAAGAGCTCCGAATCCACCTCCCACCCAGCCGCCCGGAGTTGGGCATCAATCAACCGTCGAGTCTCCCGCTCATCCAAACTGACTTGCGTTTCGGCAACTTGTGCTTGAACGATCGTCTGTTGAATCGCTTGCTGCGATGCTCCAGCCGCTTGACTCTGAATCTGAATGAGGTGGGTCTGAACCTCCTTTACCTTTGCCTCTGCTTCCTGCGCTAAGGCTTCCGCTTCCAGCCGCCGTTGGGCTTCTGCTTGCGCCAGAGCCTCTGCCGCCGCCGTAGCAGAAAGACTAGCATGCACTTCTTGCCGTAGCTGTGCCAACTCAGCTTGGAGATCCTGGGTCTCAACGGCAGGATCAGTAGGTGGAATGAATGGACCAGGGTCAAAAGTGCGTAGGCGAAGCCGCTCCTCTGGAGTCTCGCCGGAAAAGACCCGATGGAACCAAATACTTAGCGCACGAGCATACTTGAGACCACTTAAAGCCGTGCGCTGATTACCAGCTAACCCATGGGTGGCACTATTGCCAGCCTTACGTAGCTCATGAAAGAGACGGTCAACCTCACCCTTCACAACGCCGCGATCGCGCAATCGCCGCAGTAAATCAACTTGCTTCTCTTCTGAATCAGCGTACATCCCGACTTTTGCTGCCGTTAGCTGTGCCAAAACTTCTCCAAACTGCCGTAACTTAATCAGGCAAGTATTGGGGTCATCGACAAAGTAGCGTTCAGCCAGACTACCAAGCCTAACAAGTTGAGGGTCGTGTACTTTAAGAAACTCAAAATTTGGGGATAATGGCATTGTGCCGATCCAGAAACAGAATAAGTTGGGAGGCAGAGTCCCTCTAGAATCCCCCTTTTCTACTCAGTTCTAACTCAGCAAATTAAGGATAGCCAAACAGCCCCCTAATATTTAGGTGCGTCTAGACTTATCGCATCTTCTCCCAGATTTAGCGCTGCCCCTAACCTCGGGTCTGAGAAGCAACGGATACTGCTAGGGAAACCCATGGAATGGAAACAACCAAAGGAGCCTAACCACTTTAATCGATTGAAGTGGTTAGGTTGCTGACTGAATCGACCTCACCGAATGACGAATTAACCTTCTACTCAGACCCCTTTAAACTCTCCTGCATCAAACCAAAAAACACCTCAGCCTCAGCCACCAGAATTACATCCCCCGACTCTAGCCATTGCCGCATCTTGTCCACATGAGCCGGAGAAGGATGAGCAACCTGCCCCCCTTGCTGCCCATACCGCTGCCAAAGCTCCAACTGAGCCGCCCGTTTATACGCCTGCACCTCCTCCACGTCAGCCAATTTCTGCCTGACAAACTCAATCCCCTCCTTCTGTTCTTGAGTATTACTACTTATTGCGTCAGTATTCGAGTCTTTCGCACCGCTCAAATGCTTGCCAGATGGAGCATTACTGGACTTGAGTGCTAATAAGCTTGGACACTTTGGCGCGTTCCCTTCGCGCTCAATGTCTAAACTAGGGGGGTGCGGGGGGTTATCCACAGGCATCAGATATTCGGGATGCCATAAATCCTTATGCCTGTAGAGCGTCGCCCCACCAATGCCACTTTGGGTTAGAGCACCAAACCTCGCTGTCGCCCCTATCGGCAGAGTGCCAGAGTCCAGCATGAGCGCGATCGCCCTGCTAATCCGCCCCCGCGCATCTTCCAACTGCTGCTCATGCCAGCTTGGAGTCTCCGCTGGCTTAGAAGACCGATTCGGTTTAGCCCTCCGCCCCTTGTAAGGGAAATAGCGGGTTGTAGTTTCAACCGACTGTGCCCACTCCTCCGCCCGCTGCCGAATCTCATGCTGATGCTGGCAAAACTCCCGGTAACCCGGTAGCGCAGTCGCAATCTCCATCATCTTCTCCACCAGCGCCTTGCCCTCCAAGCAATGGCCATAGAGAATCTTGGCAAAGATGTACGTCCTTAAAGCAATTCGTCCCAGAATCCGATTGGTTTGCCCCGTCCCACTCCAACCCGGTTCAATCTCCGCATTCAAATCATTCAAGAACTTGTCCACCTTGCCCGATAGACTAAAGCGCCGCCGCTTTGCCGCCTTCAGCACCTGCCTGATCGCTCTAGACGTAATCGGGTTGCGACGTAGACAAAACTGCCACTGGTGCACAAACTCCGCTGGAGTGCTAAAGATCGGTTCCCAATTGGAGTTAAGCAAATAAGAACCCAACTGGAGCGGCAGCCGATGAGCCGCATACAGCGTCGGCTTTCCGTCTACGAACCCGCGATCATTGGGAAACAGTTCCAGTTGCCCCGGAGAGAAAACGAAACCTGCGTTCTCCAACAGGGCCTGTACTGCCCCCGCCAATTCATAGGACTTCTGCGCCCGTTCAAACGGAAAATAGAGATGCAGACCGCCACTGTAAGAACTGGTCACAGCAATGTAGCTCACCAGTCCCAGCACTTCCAGGGCAGCGACCAGACGCGCGATCGCAAACGGGTCACGCCGGGGATGGTAGAGGCTGCTGATATCAATATCGAACAGCAGGTAGTTAGTTTTCGGTCCAAAGCGCACCCCATAGAGATATCCGCCTTGAAGGATCAAGCGATCTGAGAGGGGGTGACGACTTTCGGTTTGCCACTCTGGCTTGGCGGTGGGCTGGGGATGCGTTGCCCAGATGTAGTCATGGCGATGGGGAAACAGCGCTAGGAAGGTATCCTCCCCTTCTGCTACTGACTGAAACTGAGGACTGGGATGGGAACGTTTGGGTTGGAGTTTAGCTCCAAACCCCTTGAATGAGGGGATGAGAGGCAGAGTCATGGTCTGTCCTCCCAATAGTCACAAAATCTTCGATGCATGATGAACTCCCTATGCCTTGTGAAGGAACGGCAGATAGGAAGCTATGCAAAATCAGTGAAATTCGTCAAAGATGTTGCACCTTTTGACGAATTGCTACTAAAATTTGTATAGCAAAGCTGGATGACCTAACATTTGCTTTTCGACGGCGCAGTTAGAGTCTCCGAATCCTATCCAGAACTAAATCAAGTCTTTCACCCCTTCTGTTACAGCAGTGGGGGTTCTGACTTTTTAAAGGGTTTTCTATGTCACGGGCTGACCTCCTGGAGTTTCAAACGGGAAAACTGGTTCGTGATCGGGCGCTTATCTACACTCAGCACGTGGGCTGGAGTGAGTCGCTTGAATGATCTAAGCGCAGATCGGGGAAAATGTCGTAGTTTTTCAAAAACTCCTCTAAATCGACCGTTGGAAAACTTGTACTGCTTCGGCAAAATCAGTTTCAGCCATCAAGATGCAGCGCCTTAGTAAGTTCACATCCAACTGATCTAATCCAGGTAATTCACTCCGTTCAATCTGCTCATACTCGTTGCCGCGCAGATGATGCAGGGTGAGGACTCCATCATCCCAGAACCATACTTCAATCACGCCCAAGGCTCGGTATCGCGGTAGCTTATTCGCTCCGCTGCTAAAAACAATCTCAATGGACAAATCAGGAATTAGCTTGGAGCCACCGATGCAGTAGGACTGATCCGCCTGAGCGGATGCTTTACCTGGCATCTCTTGAGTTTTTGCTCCTGTGGGCTTGAAGGAAATTCCTTTTTTTAACAAGAAGGTTGTCAGTAAGTAGCCGATGACATGGGCAAAAAATTCGTGGTCCTCTCCAGGCATGAGAATTTCTATCGTCCCTTGGTAGTAAGACAATTTGGCACCGGGGGTTGCTTCAAAACCCTGCTGGATGAGTGTGAAGTGATCCCATGTTCCTTGGATGACGATGCGCTGGTCAGTGGATTGTTGAAGCAGTTGTGCCATAAAGATCACCCCTTACTTTTCCTTCAGCTTCCCTAAGTCAGGCAAATCTGGAACGTTTGGCGGTTCCCCTCTCAAAACACTCACTACGATCGCTTGAATGAGGTTCGGAACTGTCCGAATCTCCTTATCTGCCCATTTTTCAAGGATCTCAAACTGATCATCCTCAAATGATACGGTTGTACGCCGCATGTTGTCAGCCACCTGTTTGGAATGCATAAATCATATCCTTGAATTCAAGTTGATCTCATTCTTGCACCAAACCAATCAAATGAATCAAATGAGGTAATTGATTCATTTGATGTGATTTATGTTAACATCCAAATCATAAACGCGACGAGATTCTTATGAGACTCGTGTAGGAAGCCATAAGCAGCCATGAGAAATGTAAAGCCATTGGTGCTAGAGGGATATAGCCGGGATGAGATTATTCATTTGCTTTCTCATCAACGGCGTATATAGCGGTTTTCTGTCGGATGAGGTACGGGCAGAATAATAGAGAGCAAGGGTTTGAGCCTTTAGTTTGTACCTCACAGGAGCCGGAAACGCTATATTTTCTCGTCCGTCTATCTCTTCAGCCACTTTCTACCGCTGGATTGGAGAGCTATCCATCTCACCCAAATTCCGGTATTCCGAATCCGACTTGCAGCGGCTAATGAGACTTTGCATTCACTATTCACAAGGGGGTAAAACCTCCAATCTTCCCGATATTTAAGGAGTTAACAGTTATGAAACGCCATCAAATCCGGCGAATGATTCCAGGCACGGTGAGTGATGCCCAATTGAGACGGGCGATCGCAGACCTGGGACTCCCTACTGACGACGACCACCGCTACAGTGACGAAAACACCAAAGCCATCCTGAACCAATTCAAAACGCCGCCTGTAGAAGCTAGAGGGATTGACCCCACTCGCCTTACACAGACTCAAGCCGATGCAGGGCGAGTGGCCGAACAAACCAAAATTGCCTTAGTCACTGCCAACCAGGAACGGTTAGTTGGACTTACCACCGCCCTCGACAAAGCCGAACAGCGCCGCCATGAAGTACTTGATCGCCTATCCGACCGGGTTGCCTACCTGCAAGACGAAAACCTGTTCATGCATGACCTGTTGAACCTGGCTCAACAGAAACTCAAAGGGAACCAGCCCGCAGCCGTTGCGACTGTCACCCCCACCGCGATCGATGCCTTGGTCGAAGCCTTCGATGCCATTGGAGACTGGGAAATCCCCGCGATCTCCGTCTCATCTGCCCTTGGTTGCTTGCCCATGTAGTTTTGGATGAACCCATGAACCAGATAGACCAGCAAGACAAAATCATCTATGGAGTATTGGGCTTATCCTTTCTAGTCCTGCTCCTGCTCAAGGGCGGTGAGCAAATCGAAGGCATCAACGCCCAATCCCTCGTAAGCCGCAATGCCAGCAGTGCTGCCAGAGATAGCCGCATCGCAGAGAAACGCTTTGGCAACTGTAGTTCGGGTTTTGTGCTCTCCGATGGCACACCGAACTTGATTGAAGGAGAAACCCCGCTCGATATTCGCAGCCGCACACCCTTAGCCAAGGGCACTTGTTTATTCGATGAAACTGGGGCAACGGCGACAGTCGCCCCCGATGGCACTATCTCTGATATTCGCGTGAGTGCCAGAGTGCGGAAAGCCTATCAAGAACGGGCATTCCGCAATGAGAACCTGAAAGTGCAAAAGGGAGAAATCTAAGATGTTGAAGCTGCTTAAATTCCTTTTGATCATTGCCGGGGCTTTTCTCGTCGTCAGCAATATTGAGCCGTATATCAGCGTCACTCAACTGATTTTCAGTGATACCAAAGGTGTAGACACTTGCGACGTATTAGGGTTTATGCCCTTTGTTGGGGGCATCTTTCAAGGGGTGTGCGGTTTTTTTGGAGCCGTTATCTACAGCCTTGCTGGGTTTATTGTGTGGGCAATATTCCAAATAGTGGAACTGCTACCGATCGCCAACTCATTTAATATCCCCTTCCTCTCGAATCTACTCAGCAAGATGCAAACCGCGCCGCAAGTGGATGAGGAAGAACGCGATCGCGCCGCCGTTAAGCGCCTCAAGCAAAAACACAACAGCATCGTAGAACGTTCTTTAGGTGCCCTACTCGCCTTTTCATGGGTGATGTATTTGCTCGATTTAGGGCTAATGAGTTGGCTGTATTCCCCCCTCAACGAGATGGGAGAGCTAGACATAAAAGCCTTGATGCGAGTGCTGTTAGGCGTGTTTGGTGTTGAAGTGGTGATCCTGGGTTTAACCCTGATTAGCAACATCATTGATCCGCAGTCCATCAAGTACCAAAAAGCAGAACAGAAGCCAGTGAGGGAATACTAATGAGCGCTTTAGCAACCCGTGAAAGCCCCTCGCTGAATGACTACAATCCCCAAGGATTAGGGCACATTCTGAAGCTCAGTGCTATTGTCACCGCAGGCACCATCTTGATTTCGGTTGGGGGCAACGTTCTGTTTGCCGCGCCCCTGGCATTGGCGACCGTTTATCAGCTGTTCCGCTCTACCGGAAAGGTAAAGGATGCGGATTGGTGCCACAGCCGGGATGAGCTATGGCATTACAAACTATCGCCCAAGCATAAGAGCATTGCGGATTCCTACGCGGACTGGTGCAAGGAATGGGGCAAGGACACGATCAACAGCCTGATTGAGCCAATGATCGGCAATTGTGAATTGTGCAACTTCACTAAAGATAAAAAGCATCCCTACTATGGACTCCGGGGCATTCTCACTTTTGATGATGGCGAATCCGTTCCCCTTACGCCGGCTGATTACGTGGCTTTCAGATTGTGGGAACGACAGGAAGCATTGAGCCGTAAGGATGCGATTGAAGCCCAAGTGCAGGAAGTAGAAGCGCCAAAAATGCTGCCTCAAGCTCTTGATGAATTAGCTTTAGCATTTGGAGAAGCGCCGCCCGTTCAACCGCCCAATGCCCTAGAGTTTTTGCGATCGCTCACCTCTGCGCCACTCCAACCTGTCATCCTTGCGGGTCTTCCTGGCAGTGGAAAAGGAATGTTGGCAGCGATCGCCCTTTCGTTGGGTGTGAAAGAGCGCAGCTTACGCTATTGGATCTTCAATCCCAAAAACAAGCTAGAGGAAGCGGGATATTGGGCCAGGGCGGAAAAGCATTACCTCAAAGATCGCCTGCAACAGGATGATCAGATATTTTCAGATTTGATGGCAACGCTGGAACTATTTAGCTACGAAGGCAGCCGCCGCAATAACCAACCGGGTGATTATGAGCCATTTGTTTTGCTGCTTGAAGAGATCACCGCCCTGATCGGGCTATTCACCCCCAAGCAGAAACAGGCATTCAAATCAAAGATTACAGCTCTAGCTTCCCTGCTGCGAGGCTGCAACATGGCGGTATGGCTGTCGGGTCAGTCTGTCACGCTCGAAGATTTGGGTTTTAGTGGCCGATCAAACAGAGCGATGTTTACCGCGATCTCTGCGATCGGACCGGACCGGACCGGACTGGCTGCAAAAATATCTGTGACACCCTCGCAATTCCCTTTGATGAGGCAACCTTACCGCCGGGTAGAGTTTGGCTCACGAGCAACGCGGTTTACCCTGCTTTGGCTGCACCTGGCAATATTCCGCAGTTTGCCACTTGGGAAGCCGTCCCCAATGTGATTGATTTGCGTCCAGGGGCTGAAGTGGCAGAGGTGGGCAGCGAACGGAATGACATGGATGAATTGTTGGCAGCAACCGCACTCACCCCAAAGAAGGTTGAAGAGATCGCCACTGCCTACGGGTTGCCGCTGCCAGAAATGCCGCGATTCCCAAAGGGATCGGGGAACGAATCGCCCGTTGAACAACTGGAAGATTCTTATCGGCTAAATTCTATAGAACCTACAGTGATTCATGAGGTTTTACCCACAAAAAATTCCTTTGATGATCTACCTGAGCCGCTGAACGATGTTGCCCGGTATATCCATTCAAAAGGTGGGGAATTAGCAGTATCTACCTTGAAAGATTGGGGAAGAGCTAGACGGAAAAATCCACTTGATTCGGAAGCGATCGACCATTCGTTAATCGAGCTAATGGAGCTTCATCTACTATCAACCTTCACGCCAAGCGAAGGAAAAGGGGAGTGGATCAAGTGGGAAACAGGTAGCGGGTAGCAAAGGAAAAACATATCGATTTTGGGGAGGTAACGCCTGCTACCTGGCTGCTACCTCCCGTTACCTGGGTAGCGCTTCCCACTTGCAACCTGCTGCTACCTGTGTTGCTACCTACTGGTCACACCTACGAAAAAAGTAACTCCCTCAGCTATAAACCTAGGGAGTTTTTATTAGGAGTATCGTTGATGGACTGGCGAGATCGCCACACCCGCGACACCCAGCCAGGACACAGCTTTGCACCGACAAAGTGAAACGGATTTGACGCAGAAAACCGATTAGATCAACTTCCCCTGGTCAACCGAATCGCTCTGTTAATCTACTTTGCCATCGAACTACTCAGAATTGATCGTTCAGCTCTGAACCATTAATTTTGCTCAGTTAGTTCGGTTCACTAAGTCCGGTTCGCCTGTCTCTCTTCGCTGCACCTGAGAGATGACGACTGGAGAATTCACCCAAACAACTTTTACAAAAGGATGATCACTATGTCTCGTTCTAAAACGTCTCCGCATCCGCTTGACCAAGTCTGGTTAGTGGTAGTGCCTCAGCTAGATTTCACCGAACCTCAGTTTCACTTTGGTGAGCGAGTGCAATGGGCGGGTGAAAATGACCAACGGGTCTGGCAGCGACAAACGGGCTGCATCATCGGCATGACTTTCATTCGTTCCCACGGTTGGGAATACCACATCCAACCCGATTTAGATCCAGTCGCCTCCAACCCCTCTGCCCCTGCGACCCTAATCACCCTTCCAGTTCATGATCTGACTCGGCTCGAAGCAGCAACCTCCATCCAGTCCTATCTACAGCCTCCTTCTGCCTGGTTGCCAACCGCTCACGCCGCTCAAGTCCTGGGTCTCTCCGCCGAACAGTTGCGTAAACTGCGGCGAAAGGGGCTGTTCAAAGTCGGGACCCATTGTCGGGACATGACGATTCCCGGTTCTGGGCTACCTCGGTGGCAGTGGGAGGTTGAGCGATGTCAGCAGGCCCTCGCAGTGCCTCCAGCCAAACGGTGGATTCGGTGAAATAAATGATTAAATGTTGTACAATAAGTCAGACCAAAGCAGCTACCGAGCCACAAAAGGTGCCTTTGGTTCACAACTGCAACAAATAGCTTCTAGCTCTTGCTAGCAATTTCAGTGCAAGCAGTACGATGGGGCAGGATTAGCTTTGACTTCAGACTTTTCTTTTGATTTGAGGGAGAAGTGAGGTTCAGCTAAAACTCTACGTCTGTCAAATTTTTGGCATTTAGATTGTTAGGCAAGTTGCGATTAGCAGTCCTGCTGTAAGAGACAGTCTTTCAAATGTGCCGTCCTCGTACAGTAGAACAAGACACCCGCGAGATAGCGTAGTTCTCTCTTGAGGGAGTTTTCCTATGGTATTTAACCTGCTAAGCTCTCAGCAGGATTATGGTGTTAATTAGAGCGTTTCTTTGGTCTCATAGAGTTTAATTCTTGCTTGCAGGTCTTCAGCTTGAGTCAAAATAGTAAGTAGCTTGCTAGCTTTTCAAGACTCACAACATTCCTGGTTTTCTAGACTCCCAGTGGATAAATTTGAGCACCTTTCCCTGCATGATCTTTATAAGAATATTAGTGAAGAACTAGTGAAGCGTGAATACTAGAAAACCGAATGCTCTACAGACAAAGGTTTTCAGAGTATTAAAATCTAATGGAGGTAGCGTAACCGTTATGTCACCTAACCTGATCCTGCTAATCCAATAGGGGTAGCGGTTACACGACTTGCTCGCTTTTGTATAGCAGCCGAGAAAAAATGGTCGCTAAGGACAAACTGTCCCGCTTACGTAGTTTGCTCTAGTTGCAGTAAGAAAGCTAAAACAACGTAAAATCAATCTTTTATATCAAGTCAGGATGAATACCCATAATTAAGATACAGCCTTTACATCTGGCAACCAGTAGTAAGAGGTGAGTCCACGAATCAATTCTTGCTGCTTGAGTAAGCTTTGACAGCGCTGGTAGATAATCTGTTCAACCTGTGCAATGGAGTCAAACGCTGTATTGACCAATGGCTCATCCACAAGCACCCACAAGCGCTCGGCGGGTTGTAATTCTGGTGAATAGGGTGGCAGGGGGAACAAATGAATGCCTTCTGGCACCTGCAAGGCTTTGCTCAGATGCCATCCTGCCTGATCAACCGAGAGAATCACTTGCTTGGTTATGCCCACCTTGAAATGCTCAGCAAAGTCCTGGAGCACTTGATTGAATAGGTCCGTGTTGACATAGGGTAACAGCCACCAGTAGGTTTCTCCGGTTTGAGGGTGGACAAAGGCATACAGCCATAACCATTCGCGTTTCCAGTTGACGGTAGCAATCGGTTGCTCATCTTGTTCCACCCACACCCGTCGCAACACCGGTTGCAAGCCCAGTCGATGTTCGTCTTCAAACCAGGTTTCAACGTCGTCGTCGGGATGGTCGGCTTGCACTTGCTCCACTTTCTGGTGCGTCGAGAGATGGATGATTCAGAAGCGCACAGAAGGTCACGTCGTTCCCCATAAGCAGGGTGGTTCGGTGAGTCCTGTGATGGAGCACAAAGACCAGTTAGTGGCGATCTTCGAGAACCAGCGCGATGCGACCTTAGCGGAATATTGTGAGCTACTCTTTGATGAGACTGGGCTATGGGTTAGCCAAAGTACTATGTGCCGAACCTTTCAGAGACTCAATTTACCGCGCAAAAAAAAACGCTCCGCTCCAGCCAAGCCACCAGCGAACGAGTCCAACTCCTGAGACAGGAGTACTGGGCACAGGTGACGAGTATAGAACTCAAAGATTTAGTGTTTCTCGATGAGATGGGTGTTCTACTGGGACTCATGCGAACCCATGCCCGTGCTGCACCTGGGGAACGAGCGTATGACTTCAAACCTTTTTATCGGGGCAAGAAGGTGAGTGTCATGGGCGCGATTACCGTCTCAAAGGTGCTGGCTGTGATGACGATAGATCAGTCGATGGACGCGGTTGTCTTTGAGGTGTACGTCTCAAAGTGTCTTGTGCCTCAACTGTGGAAAGGGGCTGTCGTGGTCATGGATAACCTGCCTGCTCACAAGGTAAAAGCCATTGCACCTTTAATTGAGGCGGTTGGAGCGAAGGTTCTGTATCTGTCTCCTTACTCTCCCGAATTTAATCCGATTGAGCATTGGTGGTCACAGTTAAAGGCTTTCCTAAGACAGTTCTCGCCGACAACCTCGAAAAGGGTAGATACCCTCATTGCCACAGCGATGGATTTGATAGATCCTCAACATTTGCACAACTGGTTTGCACACTGCTGTTACTGTCCCTCTTAACACTGCAATCCGCCGTAACTGCGATCGCAAATAAGCAAGTCTACTCAAACAAGCTCTCCAAAAAACTGCTGCCTGCCTGCTTCAGATCCCCATTTACCGCAAAAGTAAGGGTGCAGACGCGAATATTTTGCACCGTACGTTCAACGATTTTTGTAACGGTTCTGGATAGATCAAAATCGCTTCGGTACAGCCCTGTGTCATGACGTAGGCAATAATTTGCGCCACATCAGCCATGGAGGGGCAAGGTTTCGCTACCTTTACGCCATCTACAGCGGAATCAAAACCACTGAGCTGCGAGTTGACACGTCAGCGCTTGCGCGATCGCTCCGATCAAACCTTTTTACCTAAAGCAATTCCGTCAGGTGACTTTACAACCTTAGCGGTTTATTAGAACAGCCATACTCTTAAACTTCCAGTTTTCACTAGACATTCAAGTTCTTCAAGAACTCGAATGTCTAGCAGTTTTTAAGTAGGACGTGCATACATTCAAACAATTTACACCTAGAAATTCACGGGATTTTGGTCATCTTGTAGTTAGGAATTCTGGGTAGTTTCAGTAGTGGTGAATACTTCATTTCTGTGAAAGTATGCAGAGGAGTAGCTCTGAAACGTTAAAACCTATCCAAAAAATCTGGAATGTTTGATTGTCATAGGCTGGGTAAGGCTTTCATAAAGCGTATCTTCCATAAAATATCTCTTTCATAAGCGTCACCAGGATATGCGGATACCACTGAGAACTCACGGTTAAGGTATTCGATGATACACGATCGCTCTATCCTGTCTAAAAATCTCACTACGCTCACTTTCCTGCCCCGCCTAACTACCTCAATCCCTGGAGCGTCCATTCATGCCCGTTAACTTCACTGGCTCGTACACCCAAAACTTCGATACTCTGACAACCACAGGACTTAGTAGCACCCTTCCAACAGATTGGGTTATTTCAGAAACTGGAGGAGGAGCCAATAGTTTATACGCGGGTGATAATGGTGGTTCAAACAATGGAGATACCTACAGCTATGGGACTGCGGCGGGCAACACCGAACGAGCGTTGGGCTTGTTACGGTCTAATACTGTGTTTCCCTCATTTGGTGCCAGCTTTACCAATACTACTGGTAGCCCAATCACTGCACTTCAAGTCAGCTACACCGGGGAACAATGGCGTTTAGGTGCAACAGGTCGAACGGATCGCCTGGATTTTCAATACAGCTTGAATGCAACATCCTTGTCCACAGGCACCTGGACAAATGTTGATACGCTAGATTTCACTGCGCCTGTTACGACAGGGACTCTAGGTGCAAAAGATGGCAATATTAGCGCCAACCGGACGGCTATCACCACAACGCTTTCGGGTCTGAATATTCCAGCCGGAGCCACCTTCTGGTTTCGCTGGCAAGACTTCGATGCCGCTGGTCAATTGGAGGATGGGTTGGCGATCGACGATTTCTTCCTGACAAATTTACCACTCGTCAACCTCTCCGTCAGCAGCGCCGCAGGCACGGAAGTCGGCACTACCCTCATCACCGTCACCGCCACCGCCTCCAGTGCCGTTGTCGGCGCACAAACCCTCAACCTCGGTGTGTCTGGCACCGACATCACCGCAGGCGACTACAGCCTCAGTAGCCCCACCATCACCATTGCCGACGGACAAACTACAGGTTCTGTCACCTTCACGGTGGTCAATGATGTCCTGGTTGAAGGCACCGAAACCGCCACCTTCACCCTCAGTAGCCCCTCTTCCGGCATCACCCTCGGCGGTACCACGACTCAAGCCATCACCATCACCGACAATGATTTTCCTGCGGTTAACCTTTCAGTCAACAGCACTGCAGGCAGTGAAGCCGGCACCACCCTCATCACCGTCACCGCCACCGCCTCCAGTGCCGTTGTCGGCGCACAAACCCTCAACCTCGGTGTGTCTGGCACCGACATCACCGCTGGCGATTACAGCCTCAGCAGCAACACCATCACCATTGCCGACGGACAAACTACAGGTTCTGTTACCTTCACCGTGGTCAATGATGTCCTGGTTGAAGGCACCGAAACCGCCACCCTCACCCTCAGTAGCCCCTCTTCCGGCATCACCCTCGGCGGTACCACGACTCAAGCCATCACCATCGCCGACAACGACACCGCTGGAATCACCATCACCCAATTAGATGGCACCACCACAATCACCGAAGGTGGCGCAACCGACACCTACACCGTAATCCTCACCTCCCAACCCACCGCCGATGTTACTGTCACCCTGAACCCTGGCACCCAAACCAGCACCAACAGCAACACGCTCACCTTCACCGCTGCCAACTGGAATGTTGCTCAAACAGTTACCGTCAGCGCCGTCAATGACAACGTGGCTGAAGGCAATCACAGTAGCACCATCGCCCACACTGCCACCAGCACGGACCCTAACTACAACAACATCCCGATTGTCTCCGTTACCGCTGCAATTACCGACAACGACACCGCTGGAGTCACGATTACCCAATTAGATGGCACCACCACAATCACCGAAGGCGGTGCAACCGACACCTACACCGTAATCCTCGCCTCCCAACCCACCGCCGATGTTACTGTCACCCTGAACCCTGGCACCCAAACCAGCACCAACAGCAACACGCTCACCTTCACCGCTGCCAACTGGAATGTTGCTCAAACAGTTACCGTCAGCGCCGTCAATGACAACGTGGCTGAAGGCAATCACAGTGGCACGATTACCCACACCGCCACCAGCACTGATGCCAACTACAACGGGATTACGATTAATTCTGTTCCAGTCACCATCGCCGACAACGACACCGCTGGAATCACGATTACCCAAAGTGGCGGCACCACCACAATCACCGAGGGCGGCGCAACCGATACCTATACCGTTGTTCTCACCTCCCAACCCACCAGTGATGTCACCATCACTCTAGATCCCGGTGCTCAAACCACAACCAGCGCTCCTACCCTCACCTTCACCGCTGCCAATTGGAACGTTGGTCAAACGGTTAGCGTCACCGCCGTCGATGACAACATCGCCGAAGGCAATCACCCTGGCACCATCGCCCACACCGCCACCAGCACGGACCCTAACTACAACGGGATTACGATTGGTTCTGTTCCAGTCACCATCGCCGACAACGACATTGCTGGAGTCACCATCACTCAAAGTGGCGGCACCACGGAGATTACCGAAGGCGGCATCATCGACACCTACACCGTTGCCCTCACCTCCCAACCCACCGCCGATGTCACCATCACCCTAGATCCCGGTGCTCAAACCACAACCAGCGCTCCTACCCTCACCTTCACCGCTGCCAACTGGAACACCGCTCAAACCATCACCGTCACCGCCGTCGATGACAATGTTGCCGAAGGCAATCACCCTGACACCATCACCCATACCGCCACCAGCACCGATGCTAAATACAACGGGATTACGATTGATTCTGTCACCGCAGCGATTACCGATGACGACACCGCTGGAGTCACCATCACTCAGGTAGACGGCACTACGGTCACCGAAGGCGGTGCGATCGACACCTACACCGTCGTCCTGACCTCCCAGCCCACCGCCAATGTCACCATCAACCTAAATCCCGGCGCTCAAACCAGCACCAATACCAACACGCTCACCTTCACCGCTGCCAACTGGAACACCGCTCAAACTATCGCCGTCAGCGCTGTAGATGACAGTATCGTCGAAGGCGCTCATACTGGCACCATCACCCACACCGCCAGCAGCACTGATGCCAAATACAACGGGATTACGATTAATCCTGTTCTAGTCACAATCACCGACAACGACTTTCCTGCCGTCAACCTCTCCGTTAGCACCGCCGCAGGCAGTGAAGCCGGCACTACTGTTGTCACTGTCATTGCCACAGCCTCTAGTGCGGTTGTTGGTAACCAAACCGTCAGCCTCGGTGTTTCTGGCACAGGCATCACCACAGGCGACTACAGCTTCAGCAGCCCCACCATCACCATTCTTGCGGGACAAACCACCGGGACTGCCACCTTCACCGTCGTGGATGATGTCCTGGTCGAAGGCAACGAAATTGCCACCCTCACCCTCAGCAATCCCTCTAACGGCATTGTCCTCGGCAGCACCCCTAGCCGCACCATCACCCTGATCGACAACGATTTCCTACCCGTTGTCAACCTTGCGGCAGGCATCAACCCCGCTGAAGTCAGCACCCAGGGCACTTACACCGTCACCCTCAATGCCCCTGCCCCGACGGGCGGCTTAACCATTAACTACACCCTCGCGGGCAGCACCGCCACCAACCCCGCTGACTACACATTATCCGCAGGCACCAACATCGCTGCGGTCGCAGGTACGAGTTTCACCATTGCCGCCGGACAAACCAGCGCCACTCTCCTGGTTAATGCCGTCAACGATGGCATTGCCGACCCCAACGAAACGGTCAAACTCAACCTGGCAGCAGGGAGCGGCTACACCACGAGCTACAACTCCACCACCCCGTTTACTGCTGCCACCCCCGTCGCGGTCGGGTCAAATCCCTGGTCCGTGGCGATCGGCGACTTCAATGGCGATGGCAAGGCGGATTTTGCCGCCGCAAACAATGGCAATGGCAATGTCTCGATCCGCCTGGGTGATGGACTGGGCGGCTTCACGGCTACCCCCAACGTCGTGGTTGGGTCAAATCCCTATTCCGTGGCGATCGGCGACTTTAATGGCGATGGCAAGGCGGATTTTGCCGCCGCAAACAATGGCAGTGGAAATGTCTCGATCCGCCTGGGTGATGGACTGGGCGGCTTCACGGCTACCCCCAACGTCGCGGTTGGGTCAAATCCCTGGTCCGTGGCGATCGGCGACTTTAATGGCGATGGCAAGGCGGATTTTGCCGCCGCAAACAATGGCAATGGCAATGTCTCGATCCGCCTGGGTGATGGACTGGGCGGCTTCACGGCTACCCCCAACGTCGTGGTTGGGTCAAGTCCCGTTTCTGTGGCGATCGGCGACTTTAATGGCGATGGCAAGGCGGATTTTGCCGCCGCAAACTTTGGCAGTGGAAATGTCTCGATCCGCCTGGGTGATGGACTGGGCGGCTTCACGGCTACCCCCAACGTTGTGGTTGGGTCAAATCCCATTTCTGTGGCGATCGGCGACTTTAATGGCGATGGCAAGGCGGATTTTGCCGCCGCAAACTTTGGCAGTGGAAATGTCTCGATCCGCCTGGGTGATGGACTGGGCGGCTTCACGGGCACCACCAACGTCGTGGTTGGGGCATCTCCCCGTTCCGTGGCGATCGGCGACTTTAATGGCGATGGCAAAGCGGATTTTGCCGCCGCAAACTTTGGCAGTGGAAATGTCTCGATCCGCCTGGGTGATGGACTGGGCGGCTTCACGGCTACCCCCAACGTTGTGGTTGGGTCAAATCCCATTTCTGTGGCGATCGGCGACTTTAATGGCGATGGCAAGGCGGATTTTGCCGCCGCAAACAATGTCAATGGCAATGTCTCGGTGCTGCTGAACAATGCCCCCACTGCCACCCTCACCATTGCCGATGCGCCCACCGTCAACCTCTCCGTCAGCACCACCGCAGGCACAGAAGCAGACACCACCCTCATCACCGTCACCGCCACTGCTTCTAGTGCAGTCTCTGGCGACCAAACCGTCAGCCTTGGTGTTTCCAGCACAGGCATCACTGCTGGTGACTATACCCTCAGCAACTCCACTATCACTATTCCCACCGGGCAAACCACGGGTTCTGTTACCTTCACCGTCGTCAACGATGCCATAGCGGAAGGACTAGAAACCGCCACCCTAACTCTCAGCAATCCCTCCAGTGGCATCACCCTCGGCACCACCACTCAAGCGATTGCTATTACCGACAACGACAACGCCGGAGTCAGCATTATCCAAAGTGCGGGCAATACCGCAGTGACTGAAGGCGGCGCAACCGATACCGAGACCTACACCGTAGTCCTCACCTCCCAACCCACCAGTGATGTCACCATCACCCTAAATCCCGGTGCTCAAACCAGCACCAATACCAACACCCTCACCTTCACCGCCGCCAACTGGAACGTTGCTCAGACCGTCACCGTGACTGCCATCGATGACAATGTGGCTGAGGGCACTCACAGTGGCACCATCACCCACACTGCCACCAGCACCGACCCCAACTACAACATTACTGCTGGCTCCGTTCCAGTCACCATCACCGACAACGACACCGCTGGAGTCACGATTACCCAAAGTGGCGGCACCACCGCAATCACCGAAGGCGGTGCAACCGATACCTACACCGTAATCCTCACCTCCCAACCCACCGCCGATGTTACTGTCACCCTGAACCCTGGCACCCAAACCAGCACCAACAGCAACACGCTCACCTTCACCGCTGCCAACTGGAATGTTGCTCAAACAGTTACCGTCAGCGCCGTCAATGACAACGTGGCTGAAGGCAATCACAGTGGCACGATTACCCACACCGCCACCAGCACTGATGCCAACTACAACGGGATTACGATTAATTCTGTTCCAGTCACCATCGCCGACAACGACACCGCTGGAATCACGATTACCCAAAGTGGCGGCACCACCACAATCACCGAGGGCGGCGCAACCGATACCTATACCGTTGTTCTCACCTCCCAACCCACCAGTGATGTCACCATCACTCTAGATCCCGGTGCTCAAACCACAACCAGCGCTCCTACCCTCACCTTCACCGCTGCCAATTGGAATGTTGCTCAAACAGTTACCGTCAGCGCCGTCAATGACAACGTGGCTGAAGGGATTCACAGTGGCACCATCGCCCACACTGCCACCAGCACGGACCCTAACTACAACAACATCCCGATTGTCTCCGTTACCGCTGCAATTACCGACAACGACACCGCTGGAGTCACGATTACCCAAAGTGGCGGCACTACCGCGATTACCGAAGGTGGCGCAACCGACACCTACACCGTAATCCTCACCTCCCAACCCACCGCCGATGTTACTGTCACCCTGAACCCTGGCGCTCAAACCAGCACCAACAGCAACACGCTCACCTTCACCGCTGCCAACTGGAATGTTGCTCAAACAGTTACCGTCAGCGCCGTCAATGACAACGTGGCTGAAGGCAATCACAGTGGCACCATCGCCCACACTGCCACCAGCACGGACCCTAACTACAACAACATCCCGATTGTCTCCGTTACCGCTGCAATTACCGACAACGACACCGCTGGAGTCACGATTACCCAAAGTGGCGGCACTACCGCGATTACCGAAGGTGGCGCAACCGACACCTACACCGTAATCCTCACCTCCCAACCCACCGCCGATGTTACTGTCACCCTGAACCCTGGCACCCAAACCAGCACCAACAGCAACACGCTCACCTTCACCGCTGCCAACTGGAATGTTGCTCAAACAGTTACCGTCAGCGCCGTCGATGACAACGTGGCTGAAGGCAATCACAGTGGCACGATTACCCACACCGCCACCAGCACTGATGCCAACTACAACGGGATTACGATTAATTCTGTTCCAGTCACCATCGCCGACAACGACACCGCTGGAGTCACGATTACCCAAAGTGGCGGCACTACCGCGATTACCGAAGGTGGCGCAACCGACACCTACACCGTAATCCTCGCCTCCCAACCCACCGCCGATGTTACTGTCACCCTGAACCCTGGCACCCAAACCAGCACCAACAGCAACACGCTCACCTTCACCGCTGCCAACTGGAATGTTGCTCAAACAGTTACCGTCAGCGCCGTCAATGACAACATCGCCGAAGGCAATCACAGTGGCACGATTACCCACACCGCCACCAGCACTGATGCCAACTACAACGGGATTACGATTAATTCTGTTCCAGTCACCATCGCCGACAACGACACCGCTGGAATCACCATCACCCAATTAGATGGCACTACCGCGATTACCGAAGGTGGCGCAACCGACACCTACACCGTAATCCTCACCTCCCAACCCACCGCCGATGTTACTGTCACCCTGAACCCTGGCGCTCAAACCAGCACCAACAGCAACACGCTCACCTTCACCGCTGCCAACTGGAATGTTGCTCAAACAGTTACCGTCAGCGCCGTCAATGACAACGTGGCTGAAGGCACTCACAGTGGCACGATTACCCACACCGCCACCAGCACTGATGCCAACTACAACGGGATTACGATTAATTCTGTTCCAGTCACCATCGCCGACAACGACACCGCTGGAATCACGATTACCCAAAGTGGCGGCACCACCACAATCACCGAGGGCGGCGCAACCGATACCTATACCGTTGTTCTCACCTCCCAACCCACCAGTGATGTCACCATCACTCTAGATCCCGGTGCTCAAACCACAACCAGCGCTCCTACCCTCACCTTCACCGCTGCCAATTGGAATGTTGCTCAAACAGTTACCGTCAGCGCCGTCAATGACAACGTGGCTGAAGGGATTCACAGTGGCACCATCGCCCACACTGCCACCAGCACGGACCCTAACTACAACAACATCCCGATTGTCTCCGTTACCGCTGCAATTACCGACAACGACACCGCTGGAATCACGATTACCCAAAGTGGCGGCACTACCGCGATTACCGAAGGTGGCGCAACCGACACCTACACCGTAATCCTCACCTCCCAACCCACCGCCGATGTTACTGTCACCCTGAACCCTGGCACCCAAACCAGCACCAACAGCAACACGCTCACCTTCACCGCTGCCAACTGGAATGTTGCTCAAACAGTTACCGTCAGCGCCGTCGATGACAACATCGCCGAAGGCAATCACAGTGGCACGATTACTCACACTGCCACCAGCACTGATGCCAACTACAACGGGATTACGATTGGTTCTGTTCCAGTCACCATCGCCGACAACGACACCGCTGGAATCACGATTACCCAAAGTGGCGGCACCACCACAATCACCGAGGGCGGCGCAACCGATACCTATACCGTTGTTCTCACCTCCCAACCCACCAGTGATGTCACCATCACTCTAGATCCCGGTGCTCAAACCACAACCAGCGCTCCTACCCTCACCTTCACCGCTGCCAACTGGAATGTTGCTCAAACAGTTACCGTCAGCGCCGTCAATGACAACGTGGCTGAAGGGATTCACAGTGGCACCATCGCCCACACCGCCACCAGCACGGACCCTAACTACAACAACATCCCGATTGTCTCCGTTACCGCTGCAATTACCGACAACGACACCGCTGGAGTCACGATTACCCAAAGTGGCGGCACTACCGCGATTACCGAAGGTGGCGCAACCGACACCTACACCGTAATCCTCGCCTCCCAACCCACCGCCGATGTTACTGTCACCCTGAACCCTGGCACCCAAACCAGCACCAACAGCAACACGCTCACCTTCACCGCTGCCAACTGGAATGTTGCTCAAACAGTTACCGTCAGCGCCGTCAATGACAACGTGGCTGAAGGCAATCACAGTGGCACGATTACCCACACCGCCACCAGCACTGATGCCAACTACAACGGGATTACGATTAATTCTGTTCCAGTCACCATCGCCGACAACGACACCGCTGGAGTCACGATTACCCAATTAGATGGCACTACCGCGATTACCGAAGGTGGCGCAACCGACACCTACACCGTAATCCTCACCTCCCAACCCA
>NZ_JAEVYN010000002.1:2829079-2920440 GCF_016807185.1 Leptolyngbya sp. Cla-17 | reverse complement strand
ATGATACTGTCGTAATTCGCTGCACCGGAAGAGTCAGCCTTTAACTTCACCAATCCTATTACCTCTCTGGTTCATGCTTTTTAGGAGCAGATTGCTCCTCCAGCCAAAGGTTCCACAACGCCAACTCCATATCGTCTAATTGCGCTTGACTACACCTACCAAACAGTTGCCTCAAGAGATCGCCCACGTGTTCTCGCGTCAATTATAATCGCTGAATATGCACTGAAATATCAGGTCAAAAAAGCCGGGGCTGTACTCTCGATAGATACCTGGTCGATTTTTGTCCCCCGCGATCGCTTGATAGATAGCAAAGTAAATTTCACGGCTCTTAACCACTTCCCCTTGAATTTTGTGGCGGACATCCTCATTAAACGCTGCAAAGTCCTTAAGAATCGGGTCATCCACCAGCACATTCCGATCCGCCAAAAACAAGATCCTGGGCTTGCGATATTCTCCAGTCGCATTCCAGCCCATCGCCCACAGCTTCTGAGAGATTTGGAAGGCAACAGTCGTTTTTCCAGTACCCGTCGCCATCGTCAACAAAAGCCGCTGTTGACCATTCAAAACCGTTTGTACAACTCGGTTAATTGCAATTCATTGATAAGCGGGGCACTTTGCCACCCGTTAAATCAAACGGAGTCAGCAGCTTATCGGCAACGTCATCACTCAACCCTTCTACCTGTTTATGTCGTGCCCACAGGTCAGACGGGGAGGGAAACGAACTCATGGAGGTCATTAATCCAGTAGTGAAGTCAAACTCTACAATGTCTGTGCCATTGGTTGAATAAGCAAACTTCAGCCCCAAAAGTTCGGCATACTCCTTTGCCTGATCTAACCCATCTTGAGAGCGTTTGTGTTTCCGTTTGGCTTCCACCACGGCTAGCGGATAATCCCGCGTGTAGCAGAGGAGGTAATCGGCAAACTTCTTTTTGCGACGGCGATCGCGCCCTCCAGCCGTTAAAATCCGTCCCGCATCAATAAAGTATTGCTCAGTGATCAAATGAGGCACTTGTTCCCATGCAGTGAGCTTGGGTAAGACATACTTCCGGCAGGTATCAGCCTCATTAATCATGAAGGGGGGGATTTACAAGAACTACTGGAAGAAACAGTGAAACAGCCTAACCCAGTGTTCCCATAGTTTTAGCCTCAATACTGGGTAGTGCATCAAATAATGGTGGGGTAGGTAACGAGTTCGTGCCACGTCCAAGATGTGTGGGCTAATCCTGCTCGTGGCGCTGCGGTCGTCTTCAATCGGCTATGCTGCCAAATCCAGTTGAAATAACTCACCACTAATCGCGCTGTTACCTTCGTTTGCTCCCACAGCTTGCCAAACTTATTCTGTCTGCGATGCCATCGTCCGGTTTGTTGTCGAACAATGCCATTGGTTCTCTCCAAGCGTTGGGTCTTGTCTTTGCCAATATGGTGCAAAATTTCGGGAGGCAAGACTCGCACATAGCCTCCCCAATCATCGCTATTGAAACGTTTACAAGCGGTTTTTCCTTCACTGCTGACCACTAATTCTTCGATCAATTCATCCGTGTGCTTTCCTACTCTAGCGGCCAGAATTAGCCCACTCGAATCTGCCAAGCTCACTGCAATCCAACAATCTCCCGCTTCTAGCTCCTGGGGCAGGCATTGCTTCTGTTTTTTGAAACAAACGGCCACAACTCATCCGCACTTACTTCCCCGGTTTGTACAGCTTGCACCTCGGCGTTGTGAACCAACTGAGCCTGCTGACTCGCAGCGCGAACAATGCTCACGACAGTGTTGTAGGCAAGCAAGCTCGTTCGGCTAATTCCTCGCAAACTACTACCCTCACTATGCGCCTGTAGCACCTGCCGAATCTGTTCAGGCGTGATGTGGCGATGATAATACAAGGTGTCAAACCGTTCATTGAATGTTTGCTTGCATTGCGGACAGAAATACCGTTGGCTACCATTGGGTGCTCTACCATGTTTATGAGTGCTGGGATGACTGCACAGACGGCATTCCATAAGTCTTGCTGGGGAGTAGTTATCCCTCTACTTTACCCAACCCACTACATCTTGATTCACTACCTACCGTTGCTTGCTCTCCTCAGAGCGACCGTGCTTGACCACGTTATTGCTTCTACAGTCAGGACAAAGAACAGGTTCCAAAACCATGCTGTAACTTCACGGGCAAACGTCTGCCTATATTCTCGCATTCCCACATGTCTAGAACACTACCGTCTTGCGCCTAGATCGGGATCAAAGAACAATAATGGTGAGATACTTTACACATGTTGTTCTAATCCACTCAAGCAAGCCCCTGCAAAGATTAAGGAATAGAAAAATGTTGGCTTTAAGTCCAGATCCTAAAAATCGGCTTTATACAAATCTTAATAGTTATTTGCAGTTTCTAGGATATCTTCTGAGAGGACGTTTTCAGAAAGATAGACATGATATAAAAATTTTTGAGCAAGTGCTTAGTGAACGATTTGGTGTTCAGTATGCGGTTTGTGTGTATCAGTGTCGCGTTGGCATCTATCTTGCGGTTAAAGCTTTGATCAAGCCTGGCCAAGAAGTCATTTTATCGCCTTACACCATTGCCGATGTTATCAACATGGTGATCTTTGCAGGGGGACGTCCCGTATTTGCAGATGTGGATCGGGAGACCTGCAATATCTCTGTCGCTGAAGTTGAGAGGTTAATCAACCCAAATACGGGAGCAGTTTTGATCACACATCTGCATGGAGTAGCTGCCGAAGCAAATTGTATTAAGGACACTTGCGATCGTTTTAACCTCCCAATGATTGAAGACTGTGCCCAAGCATTTGGTGTTTATGAGCAAGGAAAACCTGTAGGCACCATCGGTGATGTAGGTGTCTTTAGTTTTGAAATGCACAAGAATATACCCACGTGGCTAGGTGGAGTAGTAATTTCAGACCGAGCCGACATGATCGAGAAGATTCAGACTGAGTTAACGGATTTCTCCTATCCTCCCCTGCCTGGCATCACTCGCAAAGTGAAAAAAGGGTTGATGCACGACCTTGCTTGTTCCCCCATTGTCTTTCAGTTATTGACTTATCCAATTTTGCGATTCAGCTATCTCAACAAAGTGGAATCCGTTAATAACATGGCTCGCAGGCAACCTCAGGAAAGTGATCCGGCGGCAGAACTGCCAGATGTATATAAATCCAGGTACACGCCATTTCAGGCTCGTATTGGGCTATCCCAACTCAATCATGTTGATCGAGATATCAAGACAAGAATTGAAAACGGTCTGCTTTACTACGAGGGTCTTAAAGATATTGATGAACTCATCCTGTCTCCTGTAAGGAACGATGGCTCAAATACCTATCTCTGGTTTCCAGTCCAATATGCCAATAGAGATGAACTCTTGGAGTTTATGTTCAAACAAGGGCGAGATGTAGCAGCGGGTCACTTTACTAGCAACGCTGATACTCCTCAATTTGAGAAATTTAATCGGGATTGTCCAAATGCCAAGAAAGTTGAGGAAGAATTGTTTTACTTGCCAACCTACCCACGGTATTCTCGGCATGAAGTTGAGCAGACAATTCAAGTAATTCGACAATATTTTGCTTCTCGTATAAAACCGCAAGTTAAAAAACAAGAAGTTGTGATGAGCACGCAACGGTACTCACTTTGGTCATTTTTTAGTCAAAGGTTTTAGCGATCGCATAGGATATTTTGGCTTAACCCAATAATAGTGGCTTCAGTACTTTAAATTGACCAAAGTCAACTTTGAAATTGCTCTTAGATCACTCAATCTATGCATCTTCCAAAACAATCGATTCGTTTGCGATCACTTGATGTATTTCGCGGCATTACGATCGCGCTCATGTTGCTTGTGAATACGCTGAGTCTTTCCCCCTCGATTCATCCCTGGTTAGCTCACTCTCACTGGAATGGTTGTACCCTGGCAGCTTGGGTGTTCCCCTTTTTCTTGTGGATTACGGGTATTTCTCTATCCTTCTCGCTATCCAAGTACACCCAAGACCATCACCTACGCGAGCCGTGTATTGGCGACTGCTGCGACGCGGGATGATTCTATTTGCTCTGGGTGTACTTGTGAGCAACGTTGGGAGCGATGGATGGGGGGCGATTTAGGTAACTGGTGTCTTACAGCGAATTAGTTTGGCATACCTGGCAACTGCGTTAATTGTCTTCAAGCTTCCCCAAAAAGCCCAATGGGTAGTTACTGGACTGTTATTGTTGGGGTATTGGGCAGCTTATGTTACTTTTCCAGTTCCCGAACCTACTTATGTGGAAGGTGCGACTCATCAGATTGGCACCTTTGGCATCATGAGTGCGTTTGGGATGATGACAACGCTCGGAATCGTGCTGATGGGATACTTTACAGGAACGTGGTTACGAGCTGAATCAGGGATTGAGAAATTCCATAACTCTAGCCAAAGCATGACATTGGTTCTATGGGGCGTTGGCAGCATTGCCTTAGGAAAACTGTGGAGTCTTTCACTGCCCATCAACAAGAAGTTATGGACCTAGCTCCTATGCCCTATTCACTGTTGGTTTAGCACTGCTTTTCCTTGCCATTTGCTACGAATTCATTGAGGTGCGAGGCAATCGGCGATGGAGCTACCCAGCACAGGTTTTGGGATTAAACTCAATTTTTGTATTTGTTACCTCAGAATTGGCAATTAAGCTGCTTGAAAATACACGAATTGGCAACACAATTAACTCACCGTCTAGCTATATGTGGTTAAGTCAGCACCTTTTTGGTAAAAGCATAGGTGCTGCTACTGCTGGTTTTGTGCTTGCTCTGGGGATGCTTTTGATCTGGTGGTTCATTGCTTACTGTTTTTATCAGCAGCGTTGGAAAATTACCCTATGAATAACTTACACGACTTGCCTGTGTAATCTTCGTGAAAATAGCTAGAAAAGTTGAAGAGTTGGTTTAAACTATAAAGGGGAAAAATATAACCTAAGAGTAAATAACTCGGATTTACCTTAGTTGAAATATTGTTCAAATAAACAACGCAACTTAATAACAATAAGCGATTTTATTTCAAAGGAGATTCAAGTTTAATTAGTGTGCTTTGAGTTGGAACTTACTCCTGCAACTCATCATGCTTGCGACTAATGAAAAATTTTCCCGTTGCACACTTTCTGTCTAGATAGCTAACCTTTTCCAGATAAAGATCTACTGAAAACAGTGCTTGTAAGCTTCTTTCTGAATTTATTTTCTTGGGGGGATTTTTGCGAAATAGAATAACTGATAAGGATAGACTTAGTCAAATCTGAACAGCATTAGCTCAAGCTTAAGACTAAGCCGACTCTTATTGAAGGGTATGTTCTTTTCAACAAATCTCTGATGATAAATGATAACTTCTAATTTCCTCTACTTTTTCTGAAACAGAATTGCTCTTATATAGGCGTTAGGCAAATTCAAATGCATTAACTTTCTAATCCTTCTGATATTAAATTAATCATCATTATCAATTGTGTTTCAGTTAATTTCGACACTGTTCCCAATTTACTCTATGTAAAAGGCAACAAAGTTTGCCCAGGAGATTAAAAAATATGTTTATTGATGCTGAGACTTTTACAAACGAAACCACTTTCAATTCCGATATCACTATTGTTGGTGCCGGTCCGGCGGGCATTGTGCTGGCGTTAGAGTTGGCAAAAGCTGGGTATGAGGTAGCTTTGATCGAAAGTGGAAACCTGGACCTTTCAGAAGCGATTCAAAAGTTGGGGGAAGCAAGTTACTTTGATCCGCAGTTTCATGCGCCGATGCCAGAATGTACCCGTCGCCAATTAGGCGGAACATCGGTGATCTGGGGTGGGCGGTGCTTACCCTACGATCGCGTTGATTTTGACCAGCGGGACTACATTCCCCACTCAAACTGGCCTCTCACCTACGAAGAACTCGAAGGCTATTTCCAGAAAGCGTGCGATTATTTCTTTTGTGGGCGGGCTGAATTCGATATTAAAAATATTACAGACATCAAACAAACCTCGCTCGTGCCGGGATTGCCCGATGAACAGGTGCTCACTTCCACCCTAGAGCGGTGGTCCTTGCCCACCAACTTTGGGAAGGAGTACAGCACTGAATTACAACAGCATGCACGGATCAAACTACTGTATGGGCTGACCTGTACTCAAATTGAAACGAACGACTCCGGCGCATATGTGGAACGGGTACAGGCAAAAACCCTGGGAGGTAAAACACTGTACTTGCAATCCCGTAAATACATTCTGTCGGGAGGAGCGCTCAACACAACACGCTTGCTACTTGCCTCAGACCAATACTGCGCTGGTGGTCTTGGTAACCATAGCGGCTGGCTGGGCAAGTTTTATATGGGGCATCTTTCGGGCGAAATTGCTACAGTCCATTTCACCACTCCACCGAAGGAGACAATTTTTGGGTTTGATCGGGATGCTGACGATATCTATTTGCGCCGTCGCTTTTCGTTTACTCGCGAGTTTTTGCATCAGAAAGAACTGACCAATATTGTGTCATGGTTAGGATCACCCAAGTTTGGCGATCCATCTCACCAAAATGGAATTTTATCGTCTGCGTATGTGGCGTTGAACTTTCCCATCCTGAAAGATTACCTGACCTCCACCGCGATGAGAAAGGCCGCGATCGGAAAGGATCAGCAAGGGATCTACTGGTTGCATGTGCTAAATATTCTGAGGAACCTGGGGCAAACCTTATCCTTTATCCCCAGCTTTGCCTATGGGCGATTTGTGGCAAAAAGAAAGATTCCAGCCCTCTTTGTCTACAGTGCCGCCAATGAGTATCCTCTGCATTATCATGGTGAGCAGGTGCCTAACCCTAATAGTACGGTGAGCTTATCCAGCGATCTTGATGCCCTAGGGATGCGTCGCCTCGACATTAATCTGCGTTATCTTCAGCAGGATATCGATAGCGTCATTAACGCCCATTGGTATTGGAACGAACATTTAAGAAAACATAATTGTGGATACTTGAAATATTTGACCAATGATCTTGAAGCCAGTGTGTGGGAGCAGGCAGGAGATGGGTTTCATCAAATCGGCACCACTCGCATGTCCATAGGTCCTCAACAGGGCGTGGTTGATGTCAACTGCAAAATTCACGGGCTTGATAATCTGTATGTTGCCAGCAGTTCTAATTTTGTAACCTCTGGACAAGCAAATTCCACCTTTATGATTGTGGCGTTTGCCTTAAGACTATCCGATCATTTGAAACAGAAACAGGAGAAAGCATGCTCAGCACCCCTCAATCTGATGGTTTATCCGACGACTTCAACGATGTAGCGGCGATCATCACCGCTATGACGGATGCTGAACAGCCTTTTGTAAGTGACACATTGAAATCAGTGTTATCTGACCCAGGTATTGCCCAGGTGATTCTCTGCATTGCTGAGAAGAACGTCTGGATCGATGCAGTAATTGGTAAGTTTGTAACCGATCCACGATTGGAAATAGTTCGACTCCCCCTAAAACCGCTGGGAGCTATACGGAATCAAGCTTTAACCTATGTCAAAGAACTATGGGTTGCCTATTGCGATGGCGATGATGTCTGTAGCAAAGGGAAAACGAAAATTCAACGAACCTGCGCCAGCTTAAGCAAAGTACCGAGTAGTCGAATCCTGAGTCCGTCAACTCCAACCCCAACAAGTACTTCCAGTTAATCCGACTACGCACAGCCTCTGCGGCTTGTCTATCTGTGAGGTCTTCGAGGAACTGCATGATACAAACCAACACCAACTGGCAGGGACTGATCGTGGATTGCCCATAGACCGAAAAGAGGTCTTTGAAGTCGCTGTCGTTGAAAAAGGTGCCAACTTGGTCACGTAAGGTGAGGTAGCGATTCCCTTTCGGAAAAGCCAGTTGGGCAATATGAGCCGTTTCTTCAGGGACAGGAGGCAGCGCAGAGGGATGGAGGGACATATTGATACTCCTGCTAGAGTAGCGATTGCCTTATGCTATTGCGCTTAGGCTCCCTCTGCTTCAGTAGCCCTGGTGTACTACAAAATGAGGCAGTTTTGGCTCATTTCCCTATTCGCCAACAGCAACCGTCGCTACGTAAAGGCGATCTTATTTCTGATGTATGACCTATGAAGTCGATGCTGCTTAGGGACAAAGTCCTTGAGCGGTTCTTTTACTAAATTGGAACAATTCTGCTTTGTGAAACCGATAGCCTGAGCTGGGATAGCAAGCGAACGATACGCCGCAATCTTATGATGTCCATCAATTAAATACTCAACCTCCTCAAAGCCTTGAGCTGAAAGAGTTATACAAAGCGGACTTCTCCCACTTTTGATTATCTGTTTATACTCATCAATAGTGTTGGTGTTTAGTTGATCCTTTGACTGCAATGCAACTACTTTCCAAGGAGGATCTGGATACTCCCAGTCTGAGTCTGATTCGACTTTCCAATCATTCCCATACTCAAAATATGTACTACTTTCAGCAATGGAGTATCTACCTACCCTATAGGTACCCGAAGCCAATAATTTTTCGTAAGTACTGACAATCACAGCAAGAGCTGCTGTTTGATTTTCTGCGAACTGGGTCGCCAGCCTATATTCAGCCAACATGGAAGAAATGCTTTCCACAGAGCTTCTGACCAAATATTGTCCAAGGCTCCCTTCGCAATCATAAAAAAAAGTTGCCAGGGGCTGATCCTTGACCACAATCGCTGTTTCGTAGTCGTCACCTAAAACGTCCAGTACAGGGTTGTCGTTTTTAATTTCTACCAACATTTTGATCTGTCCTTTGCTAATGAAAGAATGTCTGAATAACCCATCCAAAAGGGTAATTAGATGGAGACTTTCTGCATGGCACTTTAAAGCCAGTGAATCAGTAGAAATGTTTCTGCACCAGTTCGTCTCAACTCAGATCCTTAACTTCATACTGTTCTATGTGTTGAGTAGATGTCGCGTTCCATGCTAGCTGGGTTCTTCCCACTGATACTGCTGGCGAAATGTTTCTTAGTGCTTGTGTCGCGTAACGAATTACTGCGTCGTTGACAAATTAAGTAGGTGAGACGAGAAACGGTAAAAGACTTACAGCGTTGGAAGTCCAGGGAATCGCTATCCATTAATCGCATCCAACTTAACAGAAGGTTCAGAGCTTGGAAAGTCTACTGTGCATGAATTTGAGAGCAGAGAGTTGCAGCAATTTTCAGGTAATCAGCCCTTTTTTGTATGTGTGAGTTGAAAAACTACCCGGTTTGTAAAATGCCCGTCGCTTACTCTACTGACTTACGGACTCGTGTGATTGATGCTTGGACGGCTAAAGAAGGAACCCAAGCTCAACTGGCCGAACGATTTAAAGTGAGTGAAAGTTTTGTCAAACGGGTGCTGCGTCGGTACCGCAGCAGTGGACAAAGAGAAGCAAAACCGAGGGGAGCAACCCTTGCTCCCACGATAGATGGAGAACTATTGAAGCTAGTGCAAGGGTGGGTTGAGCACAAACCTGACATCCATCTAGACGAATTGTGTGAGCAATTAGAAGTGCATCAACGTTTCTGTGATTGGGGCACTGAGTATGGATGGTTTGATTGCGTCAATGACATTGAAGGGGAGTGTGGATACGCCAGCATTTTTGAGTTACATCCACGATGTGTTAATTCCTCAACTATGGACCGGAGCAATTGTGGTCATGGACAACCTGAAAGTGCATCATGCTCATTCAGTTCGCACTGCCATTGAAGCCGTTGGGGCGAGGGTGGTCTTCTTACCTCCTTACTCCCCTGACTTATCTCCCATTGAGCTGTGTTGGTCCAAACTCAAGCAGTTCCTGCGTTCCAAAGCAGCTCGTACCTGTGAAGCCCTCGACCAAGCTATGACGGAGGCGGTCCACTACATCACCGAAAATGACGCGCTCGCTTGGTTCAATCACTGCGGTCTATTCACTTGAAATCGCTGTAACAACCAAAACCGTTGCTTCTGTGACTGCCTTTAGCTTTATTGTAGATGCCCTATCTCTCGCAGGCATTTTTTGATTTGGTATGACGCTTTCAAACCTGTCGCTGCATCGGTGCAGAGTGCTAGTAGCTACATCATCTGTTAAGTCCACCCTAGCGCGGCAGTAGAACAGCACTATATTAGGGCGGAGCGGTTTACTAGGGGCGGTATTTAATGCCCTGGTGTCATTTGCGACCAGCATCTATCCAGGTGTAGCATAGCATCGTTGCCAAGCCTGTGAAACGACCTTCCAACCTAAGAGCAGCACAATCCGTACATATACGGATCGTATCGAATAAATTTTTGATGAAGCAAAGAAATATATCCGTACCCTCAGCAACCAGTCAGGATAGTATTTCTTTAGGAAGATTATTTTACTGCTATTGCTCTTCTTTCCCTACTAATAGTCTGTCAACTAAACGTTGACGGGCGAGCTAAATCTGGAAAGCCTGTGGGCTGAACTTTTTTGGGGGGCAACCCATCAAAAAATTCTTGACAGAACACTAGGCTCTGGATTCGTTAATTGACCTTATTCCACAAAAAACAATGAACCAATTCTCATTCCTTCCGGCAGTCCTGGCAGGTGCCAGTGTTGCCCTTGTTGCCAACGCCCTGCCTGCTGGAGCCATTTCGTTTAACCTTTCTCCTACTCTGACTAATGTTTCTGGCGACTACGCCAACATCAGCAGCCAGTTTGGGGTAACCCTGTCTGATGACGGTTTATCAACTGGACAAGCCAAATTTACCTTTACAAACGTTGGACCCGTATCTTCTTCCATTACGGATATCTACTTTGGTAAATCTGGTACTGACGGTTTTGGCGAATTTTTCTCAACGACTGGGGTGCAAATTGCAGAAAGCTCAGGAGTTGATTTCTCGGCAATAGCAATAGAAAAGCTAAACAAGCCAGGAGGAGGTATTAAGTGGGACGCGGTATACGGCGCTGACCCTAACGCTCCTGTGTCTCCCAATGGTGTAGGTAACACGGGTGCAGAATCAGTATCTTTTACCTTTAACTTGAGCTCGGGTAAGACGATCCAGGATGCGTTTAATGCTTTCCAGGGTGGCGATAGTGCGCCGCTGGCGATCGCCTTTCATGTCCAGTCTTTACCCGGTGGTAAGAGCGATTGGTACGGCACCTCTAATGTAACCCCTAAAGATGTTCCAGAACCCTTCACCATGCTGGGTACCGCTGGCGCGCTTGGGTTTAGTGCTCTGTTCAAGCGGCAGCAGAATAAGCGCTCAAAAGCCCAAGCTAAAGCATAAGGTCGGGCAAGCGCATTTACAGCGAGTTTAAGACCTTACTAATTTCGCTGGGGCACGATCTCGTGTCCCTTCCTCACTCTTAAAATGAACCAGTTGATTGACCAATGGTGACGAAGAAACTCTCTTTTGACGGACTGCGATCGTTCGGCACACAATTTTGGTTATTGGGTACAGCCGCAGGTCTGGTGGCAATTCATCTCACTCTCGTTGGTCGTCATGTCGAGCAAAGTTTTTTCGTCTTGAGTGCCCTTTTTTGGGCTGCCGTTTCCTCTTTAGTTTGGGAGAAACGCGATCGGCTGAACCTGACCAGCAGTTTATTTCCCAGTCTTGTCGGTTTACTGGTGCTGGTGCTGGTGCTTCACAATAGCGCCGTCAACCCTTCGCCAAACCTGCTGAATATCTCTCCCTTTCTCTGCGGCTTAGGACTGGCGCTCCTTGCTTCCGGCTTCAAAGGGCTGAAGCAGTATTGGCGAGAATTAACCATCCTGTTTTTTCTGGGTGTTCCCAAAGTTATCTGCGAACCGTTAGATATTTCTTACCTCACAGCCAAGTTTGCCACCGTAGTCCTCTGGTACACCGGGTTTGATGTTTCCCTACAAGGAACCAAATTAGTCATGTCCAACGGCGCGGTCAATGTCATAGCTGGTTGTTCTGGCTTCAACAATGTGTTTTATCTGTTGGGTTTAGCAGTCCTGTCACTGTTGATGTACCCTTTAAGCGGTAAAAAGAGGTTGATTGTTCCGGTGGTTGCGATCGCTCTAGCATTTATCTCGAATGGCTTTCGTGTTGTTCTTGTAACCTTGCTCGCTAATACCTCGGATCAGTCCGCTTTTGATTACTGGCATAGTGGTACTGGCTCACCGATCTTTTCACTCATTTCAGTGATGCTTTTCGGCTTTTTCTATCTCTTTCTGCTTCGCCAAGAAACTGTTATGGAAGAGAATTCGCTGGAAGCTCCGGAGCCATGATGTTCTGGAAATATGCGCGGATTCCGTTTCTAATGCTTGTTTTTGGTGGCACTCTTTTTGCCTTAGGTAAAGAACTGTTTTCCCCTTTGCCTAAGCAACAGCAGGTTAAGACTGTTTTTTCAGAGCAGGTTTCTTTGGCAGGGTGGCTCTTTCTGGCAAGCAAACCTTTAACTGACCCGATCGGCAGAACGTATCAGTACAAGCAGGGACATAAGCAACTCACAATTGAAATGCGTTATGCGGCTGATCTCCTGAGTAATGAAAAACCGTTCCGTGACTATGACCCTACGGTGACTACTCCCGTTGCTCCTGGTCAGCCACGACCTATCTTACGACAGCATGATGCCACTGGTGCTTATGGGCTTTCTGTGCAGGATGGCAAGGCGTATCTACGGTCTTGTATTAATCCTCGGGGTAAGGCTGCCGTCACTTACACACAGTTTATTCAAAATCGTTACACGGTTGATTTGCAGCCAAGTCGCTTTGTGCACTGGCTAACCGGACAACAGCCCCTGAGAGATTACCGCTGTCTTTGGGCATACTTCTCCATACCTTTAGAAGGCTCCCCTCCAGAGGCTGCCTATCAAACCTTAGAGAAGACCTGGCCTACCTGGTATCAATGGTGGCAGGCTAATTTTCCAACCCTATAAAGATGCATAAATGATGTCTGATTCTGATACTCAACAGCTCATTAAAAAAGTTGAGTCACTTTGGAAAGCCTCTACCGAGCTCCTAGAGTTTTTCGTCATGGTGCGTGGAGTTGGCTATGGTTTACTTTTACTATTCTTGTTTGATTTCATCTACCTATTTATTCCGCCTGGTTTCATGAACCCAGCCTGGGAATTTCAAACGTTTGGCGCTGTTGTAGATCGGATAGCTGTTCCATTGATTGCACTGGTGCTCATTTTTTGGGGCGGTCGCAGTGGGCGGTTTAAGTTTGAGTTTTCCCTGCTCAAAGGGCTGTCATGGTTGTCTCTCATAGCTGGAATCTTGCTCCTTCTGGCTGTTCCTCTTGGAATTCTAAACACGGTTCGGCTTGAGCGACAGGCTAATGCTCAAATCAGCAAACAGATTGAGCAAAGCAAAACTCAAATCAAACAGATCCAGGAGCGAGTAAGCAACGTCACAACCGAAGCTCAAATGCAGGAGTTGATCACCCAGCTAAATCGCTCAAATAATACACCCAAAATTGAAGGTTCGCAGCAGCTTAAAACCGTTAAAAAAGAGTTAACATCTTCCCTGACTCAAGGTGAAAGTAGTTTGGTGGCTCAAGCCCAGAATGCTCAAAGCAATCAGCGCCTAAGTTTGCTCAAGAATTCGGTTAAGTGGAATTTGGGTAGCCTCATTGCAAGCGCACTGTTTTTTTGGGTCTGGTTACTGACTGCTTGGATACGCAAAGGCACAACCTGAAGACGTATGGGGGGTCATGTTCTAGAGATGGGGATCGATGAGGTCAAACTGCCCGTTCAAACTCATAGCGATTGATGAACAAACTAATGACCACATCATGCAACCACACTGACTTGGAAAAGCAAATCGTTTTGCGAGCTAATCGCTTAATTCGGGTTCGTAACGTGGGGTGCTTGCGCTCGATTTTTTGAGTATTCCACTTGCCAACAACATGTTGGTCTTCATCTAACAAACGGGCATAAGCGCCCCAACCTATGCCTGCGGCACGCTACGCGAACGGTGTAAAAGGTTTGTACACCAAATGGCTCTAGCAATGCCTTTAACTCGATCAACGCCCGGTCTTTGTGGTCTGCCAGCACATACGCCAACACTTGCCCGCTCTGATGGTCAATGGCATGCTATCAAGTGTCAAGTACCTTGGGCTCTTCCGAGCTTTTGGTGAAGCCGAGAAGTAGGGAGGAAACTATAGATCACCCCTTTCAGTGATCTGCTGATGGAATTCCTTCAAGCTCTGTTGCCTAGTACCAGTCTGCTGCAGTTGGAAAGCTACGCCATTGAGTCAGGCGATTGCCTGTTGCTGAATCTTTCCCCTACGCAAACGATAGTTCCCTGTCCGCTGTGCGGTGGTCTAACTCATCGCATCCATAGCCACTATGAGCGAACGGTAGCTGACCTGCCCTGCATCCATTTCAGGCTTAGACTGACTCTTCAAGTATGTAAGTTTTTCTGCTCAAACTTGTAGTGCTCAAGATGTAACGATGGAGCAGTAAGGTTTCTTGGTATTTCTCCTCTATGCCTGCGATTTTTGTGCATCCTCCCAAACGCTCAAGCATGGTCGTATCTACAACAGTAAGAAACGGTTCAAATATCAAGACTGTAGATGACAGTTCGCGGAACAGCTGACTAAAAAAGTAACCGACCTAGCCACCTAGGAATTGTATGTCTTCGGCAGGGCATAGCCCCATAACTGATTGCTGCTGGAGTGCCTTTTTATGGCTAGAATCGCTCGTGCAGCGCAAGTTTCTGAGTAATGGCTGCAAAACCTATGAGAATGAGAAATAGGCGAAGGTCCTTGCCCAGTGCAGATGACACCTAAAAAAGGGGCGGTTGACTGATTGAGTGTGATGAATCGTCCTTTTCAACATCGTTGGAGAATCACATTAGTGCCATCTGATATTTCATCAATCACGCATACATGCATCATTACTTGTATGGCACTACCCTCAAACTCTGAGTGTCGCCGCCGCATCTTTACAGAGCGACTGCCTGAAGTGGCCGCCCCTTGGGGGAGAAAGACCGTGCGATTGATACAGCGGTTACAGTCAATCGGCTTAGCGCTGGCGGGTGCCGCAGGTGCTCGATTAGGCCATTGCTTGGGTTATGCTGTCTGCGGCAGTACCCTGCTGAACCAGCTTGAGCGACTGCCACTACCTTGGTTAATCTAGAAACGCATCAACCGATTGCCTTACTGGCAGACCGTAAAGCAGAAACCTTGAGCGAGTGGCTACAGGCTCACCCTGGTATCGAAATGCTCTCACGTGACCGCTCTAAAACCTATAAAAGTGCGATGACCCAAGGCGCACCTAAGGCCATACCAGTCGCAAATCGCTTTCACTGGGTCAAGAACTTGAGTGAAACCTTAGAGCAAGCTTTTGGGAGCTACCGCAGTGAGCTAAAAGCGGCTGAACAATCGCAGCATCAAGCCACCGTCGCAGACGCTCCTGAAGCCACCGTCTTGGCTATCCCACAGCCAACCGCCCCGGAGAAGTCGCAGCAACAAATACGACAGAACCAACAACGAAAAAGAGAACACCAGAAGACGATCAAAGCCTTACGAGCACAGGGATGGCCTCAAACCGCGATTGCTCAGAAGTTAGGCGTTAGCCTCAAGAGCATTGAACGCTACAGTCGCTTGCCAGACTTTCCAGAGATATGCGCTCGCCGTCCCACTTTCGGGCGCAGTCTACTCAATCCATACAAGCCACAGCTTTTGAACTGGTGAAACTCGGGTCTTAGAGAGACTAGCATCCTGATGCAATTGCTCAAACCTTGCGGCTTTGAAGGCTCTCTTCGTACCCTACAACACTACATTAGCGGACTGCGCAAAGTACAGGGTCTACTACCCGTGAGGATTAAGGTTGCTCAGACGTTGCCCAAAGTCGTTGACCTGCAGTCGCCACCCTTCACCCCACGTCAAGCGGCCTATTTGGTTGTACTCAAGCCAGAGAATCGTCAGGCAGAAGAGACTGATCTACTAGAGCGCATGATGCAGCATCCGGACGTGCTGCTGCTGGTTGAGTTGGCCGATGAGTTCTTGCAACTGTTAAGACAACGGCAGGCAGATGCATTCGATGACTGGCTGTTAAAGGCAGCAAGCTGCCGGTAGTGGACTAGACCTGTAGAAACAGGTAACAATCAAAAGGGTAGTTGTCTGGAGACTTGAATATGGTGCTTGAACCGATTCTTTGCCCAACCTGCGGAAGTAACGATGTCGTCAAGCATGGTCAATCAGGTGAAGGCAAGCAACGCTACAAATGTCGCAACTCCCAATGTTCTCGCTCTACTTTTATTCGCGACTATCGGTATCGTGGATACCTCCCAGAAGTGAAACGGCAAATTGCAGATATGGCAGTCAACGGGAGTGGGATTCGAGATACCGCCCGTGTTCTCAAGATTAGCCGCACAACGGTGATTGAAACGTTAAAAAAAAGACCGTCACCTCAAAGCAATCAATGAAGCTCGTTTGGCAGAACTTGAACCGACTCAAACGATAGTGAAACTGTGCCAGTGGGAAGATCTGGAGGCTGAAGCTGACGAAATGTGGAGTTACGTCGGTTCAAAGAAACAGCAACGGTGGTTGTGGCACGCCATTGACCATCAGACGGGTGAAGTGTTGGCGTATGTGTTGTCTCATCATCAGGTTACATGATGTCGTCATTGGACTGTTCATCAACCGCTATGAGTTTGGCTTGAATGTTTAGATTTGATCCACAGGTCTAGTCCACTACCCGCCAATCCTCAACCGCCATCTCGATCAGGTCCAAACTCGCCTGGGTTAGATCGATTTCCTTCGCCTTGCCTTGGCTGATAATGTTGCCCCCGTCATCCCGAATAATCACTTCAATACATGCCATCGTGCCCTTTTATGATTGTCTATGTTCACTGCATCTTAGCCCTTTCTCACCCATCAACCCAAAATTTAGAGGTGGAGATAAAGTAAGTCCCGTGCAAGAGGCTAAAGCAGCGGCAATTCCCTGTGCTTAGTATGCTAAACGGAGGGATGTCCAGAGGCACCTTGGCTTCCACGGCTCAAGTTCGCCTTTCTCAACCAGGACCGAATCGTTTCACCTTTAATGCCTGTCAGTTTCGCAACTTCGGTAGAACTTTTGCCCGCTAAGTAAAGCTGGATACAATGCTCCTTCTCCTCCTCTGAGTATCGTTTCTGTCCTCTGCCAATACCAGCTTCAGCAATCCAGCTACGGATTGTTACAGCAGGAATACCTGTCCTCTCAAAAATCGCATTGGAAGAATTTCCGCGCTCATATAGCTTCAAGCAAGCTTGCTTCTCCTCCAGAGTGTATTTCCTCTCCCTCGAAATTCCAGCTTGAGCAGCCCAGAGCGTGATGGTATCAGCTGGCACATTGACTGCATCCTCAATTTCCTTGGGAGGCAATCCATTGGCATAGCTCAGTAGGCATTGTTCTTTTAGGCTGTCAGGATATTGCTCTGACAGTCCTGGCAATTTTCCAAATTCTCGAAACCATTTCCTAATGGTGCGACGCGAAGGTATATCAAGCAAATATTGAATCTCTTGAATTGAGTAGCCAAGATCAAACATCCTTAGCGCCTGCTTTTTAGTGTCCTCTGAGTAGGGATCCTCATTACTTGAAGGCATGATTGCTCCAAAATCTTTGTCTGAAGAAGCAATTTGAGCCTGGATTAGAAGACCAAGCTTTTTGTAATACGGACAACTTTGGCATTGGCTACTTAGGCCAGGTTCAGAGCAATCACACGCCTTTCGCCACTCTTGCAGTGCAATCTTCTCTGCCTTAAGGAATCGATTTACAGCAGCAGCGAAAATATCTAGAGGTAGCATAGACATCCTTTTAGAGGTCCGAAAGTAGAGGAATGTAAGTTCAAACGCTTAAATCTATGGCTACTACCTTTCCATCTACTATTAATATACGGTCAACCAATTTCCCATAAAAAATTTCACGCTCAGTTTTGGTTAATGTGTACCAAAAATTGATATTTTGAGCTTGAGGATGACGAATAATTTCCTGACTAACATTTCTAGGTTTGTTCATTTCAGTTTCAAGCACTCTATAGAGATCCCGCTTAATATTGTTTAGATCTCGATCTACTTTAGACCATGAAAGATTTTCTATATCTTGTATTTTTTTCTTGATTTCAGCTATTTTAGCTAACTCAGCCGAATCTTCTGTAGGAGCAGTGTTGCCTAGGTAAATTTCATTAGCTCTTGTAGAAATTCGATAAATAATCGCTTCCTCTATTCTCTCAAGTCTGACGTGTTCTCGACTATCGCAGTAAGTTCTTGAGTGCCCACATGCATAATAGGAATACTGTCCACTACGTTTCAGATCACAAGAACCACCGCATTTTTGACAAACTACTTTTCCAGTTAAGTAATAAGTTCTTTCAGGTTTTCCTAATTTGCCAAAAGAGGAACTTATAATTTCCTCAATCTCCTGATATTCCTCACTAGTTATCAGAGCTTGACCAGGATGGGTATTAGGAATAACATTCCACTCACTAATATCAGGATATTTTCCTTTCCTTGGATACTTCTGATAACATGTATGTCCTTGAAGAACTGGATTTCTTAACCATCGCTTTAAGCCGGATATAGTTCCAAAGATAGCTAAACCTATAACTGGTTTACTCTTTAAACCTACAGCTGGTTTACTCTTCTTTATTATTGAAGAACCAAACCTCGCGTGCATCCGCTGTAGTACTTTTGAACCCTTTCTTAGTTCTAGAAAACTCTCGACCATTTCTCGAGAAATCCTAGCTTTGCTCCAACTTAATAGCTTTAATGAATTATCTGGTTCATCTTCAAAACTCAATTCTCGATAGTTAGCTGGCCTTCCTTCTATGGGGCAGACGCAAGGGGTTGTATCAAGCTCATACTTGTTGTTAATAATTCTGTAGCCAAATGGAAATACCTGCCAGGCGATTTGGTCTTTTCTTCGCCTTTTATGAACTCGATTGATTCGTTCGATGATCGTCTTGCGCTCATAAGCGCCTAGCAGTATCTGCATATCTGCACTTAGTTCACCAGCGGCTGTGCTTAAATCTACTTCTCCCTGATTAAGCAAAAAGAGCTGTACGTCGTATTCACGTAATAGATTCTTGACAAAAAATCCCATAGAAGGGTCGCGCATCAAGCGATCCCAGGCAACCGCCTTTAAAGTACGAACCTCGCCCTGCTGAATCAATTTAATTAGTTGTTGAAATTCTGCTCTATCTGAGTTTGCGCCTGATTCAACATCACGGAAAATTTTGTCAACGCCGTGTTCCTTTAGAATATCAATTTGCCGATCTAATGATTGAGAGTAAAACTGCTCAGTTGTCGAGACACGAGCATATCCAATGGTCAGTTTCATTAGGTTGATAATAGTATCCTTGCACTATTAAACTACCAGATAATCTGCGGAGATGCTACTACAAATAGAATCCCCGCAGACTTGAGGGATACTTCTTGATAAGTTACCTTTTGAAAGAGCTGTAAACGCTTCTATCGCTACGGGTAGATTCCCTGCCCTTTGGGGCGCACGTAGTACAGCAGTCCGAATGGGCGCTGTTGAGCGGAGTCGAGCCGCAAAGCGTGTGAAGCGTAGCGAAGTAATACACCGTCCGCTTGCGGTGGTGACGTTCATTGCGTAGCCATACAAAAAATTACGTAAGGCTATATCCCTCTGTTTGGTGTTCCCGTAGCGATCACAAAAACAATGCTTAAGACGGTGTCGAGAGTTCGTGCGGGAGTAAAGACAGGGTCGACTTTTTTCTCAAAGTTGCCTTGGCTTGACTCAATCCAGCCCACATTTTTCCTGTATTGAAGCTACGTGTAGACTACCCCCTGTATACGCCGTTCAGGATCTTTGTGTCAAATACGTTAGAGACTGATTAGTACATGGGGTTTGAGTAGCACCTCAGCCAGATTGCGTGTAGCACATTCGCCAACAGCGTCGGATGATACTCAAACCCCAGAAGCTGCCATTAGGTTCAAACCAAAGAAAAATTTGCTCTCCGATGATACTTTCAGTTCCTATTTTTGCGACAGAACCGTAAACGAACGTTCACTTAATCCTCGGTAAGATTTGCATCTATGACTCATCCAACGTCTGCCTCTGCTGGTAATGTTCTAGACTTGTTAAAATGCGAGACTCAGATGAGTGCTTTTCCTCGAATTAGCCGATGGTTCTAGAACCTGTGCTTTGTCCAGATTGTGGCAGCGATGATGATCAGGAAAGGCATTGTCAACTTAACCGTTCAAAGGCTTGCTTATGGAAATCGGCTGATTTTTAGAGGCTGAAAGGCTCATTCCTTCGTGGCTTTAAGTGTGCTTATTCTCAATAAATAGGGCGAAATCCAGTTAAGTTGACAATACCGCTTGCCGCCGCTGCCGCTCCGCGCTGTTTGGGTTTACCGCCTACCACAATGGGCTTGCCCCGCTGTTCCACAGATGCGAAAAACGCATCCATATCGATGTGAATAATTTTGCGAAGAGGAGAGATACATAGTCCATCAGGGACTGTCTAAAACTCTACATCAGTTCTCTTAGAATAGCCGCCGCTTTGACTCCCCGGTTCATGCCTTCTAAGATTGCTCTTGCTCCTCCAACCAGATGTTCCATTGCGCCAACTCCATATCATCTAATTGAGCCTGACTACGCTTACCCAACAATTGCTCCAAGTGATCGCCCACCTGCTCTCGCGTCAATCCTAATTGCTGAATCTGCACCGATATAGCCGCCAGCACCCCAGATAGATCCCGTGCCGAGTCATCCAACTCCAAAGTCTCGAATAACGGTAGATTCAAGCGCTCCACCTGCAACACCCCCGGATTGATTTCAGCCCACGCGATCGCCTCCGCCATCAAAATTGGATCACCCGATTCCAAATATCGCTGCATCCGAGCAATTGGAGCTGCCTGCATTGCTTCAAGGCGGATTTGATTCACCTGTTGATCAGCCGATTGAGCCGCCGCTTGACCTAGATCGAACCAAGTTTGCAGGTCAAATAAAGGGAGTTGAATCGTGTGACCACTTCCATTAGATTCCCCTGCCCCCCATTGAGAACGTCTAGAAGTTGGACATACCTGAGCATTACCGCCTACTGAAGGTAACGGTTGCCCCAAGCGATCGCTCAAATCCCCACCTATCAATGCATTACCGCCATTATCCGGTAATAAGCTTGTAGGATTGTGCCAGTTAGATTCGTCCTCAACGCAATCTAACTGGGCATCCGTGTTTGAAGCTGGGGGGTCGGGGGGGATTTCCACAGGTTCGATTGCTTCTAGCGATAGATAGTTGGGATGCCATAAGTCCCGATGGCGATAAAGGGAGGCACCACCAATGCTGTATTGGGTAAGTGCTTGAAACCGAGCGGTGGCATGACTGGGTAAGGTGTTGTGGTTAAGTAAGTCAGCGATCGCCTGTCGAATTCGGTCTCGGGCCGCTTGAGATTGACGTTGATTCCAACTGGGTTGTTCTAGCTGGCTGACTTCAACTTTCGATTTATATTTACCATTCCCATCTCCATAGTGAAAGTAGTGACTGCCTTCAATGCACCGCGCCCATTCCTCGGCTCGTTGTTCAATTTCATGTTGATGCTGACACCACTCTTCGTAGCCGGGTAAGGATTGAGCCGTGGTGACAATCTGATCAATCAATGTCCGTCCTATCAATGGTTCACCACCCGCAAGGATGTGGTGGAAGATATAGGCACGCAGGGTAATGCGACCCAGTAGTCGATTGGTTTGTCCAGCGCCAGTCCAGCCCAGTTCAATTTCTGCATTCAGGTCATTGACAAACTTTTCAGCTTTGCCTGAGATGCGATACTGCTTGCGCTGAAATTGTTTGAGCAGTCGTTGTAGAGTTTTGCGCTCAACGGTGTTGCGTTTTTGGGCAAACTGCCAGTGTTGAACAAAGGTGCTTTGGTCACTCCAGATGGGTTGGAAGTCGGGGTCCAGTAGATAGGAGCCTGCTTGCAGAGGCAGCCGATGAGCATTGAACAGGCTGAGACTCCCTTCCAGGGCGTAGGGTCTAGGATTGGGAAATAGTTCTAGTTGTCCGCCTGTAAGGCGAAATCCAGCGTTTTCTAATAGGGTCGTGACGACGATCGCCAGTTCCCAGGTGTTTTGAGTGACTTGAAAGGGGAAGTAGAGATGAAGACCACCGCTGTAGGAACTGGTGCAGGGAACGGCATTGACGAGTCCCAAGGGTTCAAGGGCAGCGAGGATGCGGGAGACGGCAAAGCGATCTCGCTGGGGATGATAGAGGCTGCCAGCATCGATGTCGAGGATGCAGTAGTTAGTTTCTTTGCCGAAGCGTACCCCGAAGAGGGAGGAGCCTTGACGCAGGATGCGATCTGAGAGGGGATGGCGACTTTCAGTTTTCCAATCAGGTGTGTGTTCGGGTTCTGGATGGTTGGCGTAGATATAGTCGTGGCGATGCGGAAAGAGCGCGAGAAATTTATCGTCCCACTCCTGGATATATTGAAACTCTTCCGTAGTTTGACTAGCAATACGCATCCATTAGCTCCATCAGTCAGAAGAAGATGGAACAGAACCCCAAATAGCCCTATTTCACACAAAATAAACACAAAAAACTTCAGACCGACTTCTTCACTAGAAATGGGTCCTGCTAGCGTACGCATCATGCTTTTGCATAAAAACAGAGAGAGCAATCGTTCTCTCTATCACTAGGAAGCCAGAATGTAGGAGATTTTGGCGAGGCTCTGTCCCGGTTTTCTGTTATTTGAAGAAAGATGAATAAAGTTACTCATTGAGTAACAATGTTGATCCGAACTTCCAAAGAACATCCGAACTAAGAATAGAAGCAGTGTACATCGGAAAAACTTATTCGTAACATGCTGAAATCGCCTGTACGCTGGAGTTATAGGTATGTAATACGCCAAAGTTATAGGTAGTCTATACGCTGGAGTTACAGGTAAAAATGTACGCCGGAGTTACAGGCATGTCAGTTAAGAATACGCTGGAGTTACAGGTAAAAATGTACGCCGGAGTTACAGGCCTTTGAAGTGAAATTTTGAGCCTAGTGATTTTTACATCGCCTATAGGAGAAAACTATACGTCGGAGTTATAGGCTAATTTGTACGTTGGAGTTACAGGCTATTAAAAAACTATACGTCGGAGTTACAGGCTAATTTGTACGCGGGAGTTACAGGCTAAGCAGCTAAAATCATACGCCGGAGTTACAGGCTAAGCAGCTAAAATCATACGCCGGAGTTACAGGCTGTCAAAAAGCTATACGCGGGAGTTACAGGCTGATGTCCACATTTAGCAGCTTTTTAGATAAGGGTAGGTAAAAAACTCTAAATGTAGGAGCTCGACAAAGCTCATGAAAATTTTCTCATACCAATTTAAATGGTGTCAATGACAGATAGTGCATTGAGGATAAAGGGGTAGCCTGTAAGGGAAGCAATCACTTGAGGGGTTAGCTGGGCTAAGAGTTGATCAACCCTGGATTGCAGTTGGTCAAGCGTTTTGAACGCAGCCCACTTGAGATCCGCCTTGAGATGTTCCCATAAACGCTCGATAGGATTTAACTCTGGGCAGTAAGGCGGTTGAAACACCAAGATAATGTTCTCTGGCACAATAAGGTCTTTGCCTTTGTGGAACCGTCCGTTATCCACTTGCAGGATGTTGAGACTATCGGGGTAAGCCTTGGAGAACTCATCTAAGAACCATTGGTAGCATGCGGTATCGACATGGGAGAATTGCAAGAAAAAGGACTCTCCTGTGGTAGGTTCCACAGCACCGTATAGCCAGAATGCTTTGAATATCCATTGCCACGCCCCGATGGGTTTAACCCCAACTGCCGTAATTAATCGTCCGATGAGCGTGTGAAGTCCAAAGCGACTCTCATCTTGTGCGAAGTAACGAATCGGTCGCTCATCCTGGCGCACCTGCCGATAGTACTGACTCAATAAGTCGAGGTCGTCTGCGAGGTTTGCTTAAATGCCTCTCGCTGGACTCGGTTCTGCTTGATGTTTTGAGGACGGGCGACCTTGAGTTTCGCTTTGAGTCGATAGCGCGTCATCTGGTAGACCGCATGATACTCGGCTTCTACCCCTAAACTCTCTAACAGCCACTGCTGCACCTTCCCATAGCTGCTAAACCCATTGCTCGGTTCCTGCAATCGCTTGGCTAAGGCAACCTCCGCCCACATTGGAATCACCCGGTTGCCTCCTCCTGGAGTGGGTTTAACCACCAGCAATGCTTCTAATCCTTGCGCTCGGTACAGGGCTAACCATTTTTGCACCGTGCCCCGATGCCTGCCAATTGCAATCGCAATCTGACTGACACTCGGTGCGTGCGCTTGTTTGAGCCAGTACAACACTTGCAATCGCTCTTTGAGTATCGGCTGTTCAACCGCTCGCAAACGGGTGCCTAGCTCCTCGAGACTTTCTTTAATTGCGATTGCGCTTACTCCAGCCATTGTTAGACTCTCACCTCTACATCGCTCAGTTTATCTGATCTGTAATGGCTCCAATTTAATTTGGTATCAGTTCAATGCATGACTGGTACAATTTGCTCACGCTATAGGAGCGAATTGTGAGCAAGCGAAACGACACATCCTTTCCAGTAGATGGGCAACTCCTTATGGTGTTACCTAGAGCAGCAGCAGCTCTCAAGAATCCTGATGTGCAGTTGCCCATCTTGCGCTCCGATGCGGATGGATACTATTTAGAAATGCGGGTAGAAGCTGATATTGGTGATCCAAGCGAGCTAGCTGTGACTCGCCGAGTGCCTCTGGAGAATCTGTCGGCTGAAGAGTGGGAAGATCTGAAAGATCAGTACGCCAAACTTGATTTGAGGTCATGTTCTGATCAGGGAATCAGTAAAGGGCTAGAGAAAATTCAAGATCGACGGATTCAACGCTTAATTATGGCGTTGTTGACATTTCTCAATCCCCGACAGGTTTCTATTGTGCTTTATTTGTACCGATTAGCCGCGCAACAGGGGACGGGGCAGTCAGTATGTTTTCGCTCAAATGATTTGCTGGAAAGTCTAGGATATACCCGCACGAAAGACGGAGGTTTTGCTTCAAAACTGCGATCTCAACTTAATCGCGATCTGGTTGCTCTTCATCGCACAGAGCTGGTGTTGGCACAGTCCCTCCGTAAGGGGAATAACATTGGTGCCAAAGTCATGATTAAAAGCGTATTACGGATTAAAGACTACGAAATTGACAATGTTCCGCGAGATTTTGATCTGGCAAAAGCCGCAGACTACACGTATGAATTGGCAGATGCTTATACTGTGTCTCTGGAGTTCTTTGAGGGTCCCAGTCGTACAGGCGACTATGTGCTGTTTGCTAACAGCATTGATATTACCCAAAAGCTGGGCAACAACGCAAAGAGTGACTATAAAACGAAGCTACTGATTTATTTAGCAAGTCGGATGAAGTGGGATATTCCCCAAGATGGTCAGTACTTGGTGATTTCTAAGCAATACTTGTTTAAGAATTTGGATTTGCTGGGCAGCAACTCATCTCGAAATAATCAAATCTTTTGGCGAACGGTAGATGAACTCAAACAAGAAGGCTATGTTTTGGGAGCACAAGAACTGCCTGGTAAGAAAAAAGTGCCTAATATCCAATTTCAAATTAATCCTGAAAAATTGCGCTGCAATTAGTTGTGAGTTTGTTGTCAGGATTGTATGCCTTGTTGCTACAGTACATAGCGTTACTCGCATTGATGTAAGAGGGATTGAGAGTGGAATATCAACGCCTCCTGGACGGAATTGGGCAAATTAATACTTCAGCCCAAGCTGCGATCGCAAAGGCAGTTAACCAAGCCCTTACTCTACGGAACTGGCTCATTGGTGCACATATTGTTGAGTATGAGCAAAATGGTGAAGATCGAGCAACCTATGGGGAAGCCCTTTTAAGAGGTATTGCGGCTGATCTGACAGAACGCGGCTATGAGGGTTTGTCCCTCAGCAACTTGAAAAATTTCCGTAAATTTGCCCTGACTTATCCTGTATTGGCAAAAAGCCAAACACTGTCTGACTTATTTCCTTTTCCTGGGGATGCCCTAGCAAAAAGCCAGATACTGTCTGACTTATCTGAGGAATCTGAAACGAATACGTCTGGACTTGGCGTTCCCCCAGTGATTGAAGACTCGAATGATTGGACGATCCGCTTTCCTTCTCTAGAAGCACGGATTTATACAATGCAGATATTTCCCTGGCAGGACGAGCGATATTACGTACGGTTGGTGCGCAATGTCGCTTGGTCAAGTTTGATGGAACTTTGCCGGATGGATGACCCCTTAAAGCGAGCATTTTACGAGTTGGAATGCGTGAAAAGCGGTTGGTCAATCCGAGAGTTGAAGCGACAGATTAGCAGTATGCTCTATGAACGAGCTGGTTTGTCAAAGGACAAGGACGCAGTTTTGATATTGGCGCAGGAGGGGCGATTGATTGATACACCCACTACTGTCTTGCGCGATCCTTATATCCTGGAATTTTTGGGATTAGAGGAAAAGTCAGCTTATACAGAATCCGATCTTGAACAGGCATTGATAAACCATTTGCAGCATTTTATCCACGAGTTGGGACGAGATTTTTGCTTTATGGAGCGTCAGTTTCGCATTACGGTTGCTAACCGACACTACTTTCTAGATCTACTGTTTTACCATCGCCGTTTACGCTGCTTAGTTGCGATTGACCTTAAGCTGGGAGAGTTCCAGCCGGAATATGCTGGGCAAATGAATCTCTACCTAAACTACCTTAAACAAGAAGTGACTTTACCAGACGAAAACCCGCCTGTCGGAATTCTGCTTTGTTCTGAAAAGGATGCTGAGGAGGTTCACTTTGCCACCGCTGGAATGGACAATCAACTATTTGTTTCGCGCTATTTGGTGGCATTGCCTTCCGAAGCAAAGTTAAAGCAATGGCTACGTGAGGAGCAAGATCGTCTCCAATCGTTGTTTAAAGTAGAAGATTAAAAGTTCACTTCCAGTCTTCCAGTGTTTTACTCTATGAGTTTTTCTAGCTGAAGCACTAGCTTTTCTAACAGCTTACGTTTTTGAGAATCTTCCCAAACCTTCACCTGTTTCATCTTTTTATATGCCAAATTTACTCTGTTGAGTAGCTCATCCTGGTGTTGAGATGGTTTGTTAGTATTGATATAGTCACGAATTTCTCGAACGGATAGCTCTTCCTCAACTACTTTCTCTAGCAGCTTATGACGTTCGTTTTCATCTTTGAGTTGAGCGATCGCCCGTGCTTTTGTATATTCAACCTTGCCTTGCCGTAGTGATTCAAGAATGTTGTCGGGTAAGTTCAGCAACGGCAGGCGATTGCTGCGGAAGCTATCGGGAGTCAGTCTGCCAACAATGTTAAACAATCGTTCGACAATCTCCCATTGCTCACGAATAACGTTATTCGTAAGTTCGCCCCCTTGTTTCTTGATATGAGCAACTTGATTGAGAAGGGAAACAACCTCTTCACGAGAGCATTTCAGGTTAATACATAGCAGTTGCAGAATTGCCTCGGTTTCTTCGACTGGATTAAGGTCTTCTCGCTGAAGGTTTTCCAGTAGGGCAACTTGAATGGCTTCCTGCGATGTCAAATCTCGAATTACAACAGGCACTTCCGTTAAACCGACTGCTTGTGCTGCTCGATAACGGCGCTCTCCTGCCACTAATTCATAGGTGTCAGATGCCATTGGGCGGACTAACATCGGTTGTAGAATCCCATGCTGCCTAACAGAGGTAATTAGGCTCTCCATTGCTTTAGTAGAAAAGTAGCGGCGGGGTTGTCCAGCGGGAAGCTGAATTTGAGAGATCGCAAGCAAGTGATTACTTGGATACACCTCTTCTTGTCCCTCATCCCCCAGTTGGGACAAAGGCTGAGCACTATTCACGCCAACAAAATCTAAAAATTCTTCTGTCTTGTTTAAAAATTCATCAGCCATTGAAAGCCGTCGCTTTGTCATTACTACATCAGCCTCATTAGTTCTTTCACCACTGCCCGATAGGGTTTTACAAGTTTGCTATCTTTGGAGTAAATATGGATTGGCTCCCGTGCCAGATTCGACTCAGCAAATTTGACTGATTTAGGAACTGGCTCGAAAATTTGGACCCCTGGTACCATGCTCTTAAGGGTAGTTAAGGCATCTTGGGTTGTTAGGGTATTTTTCTCCGCCATTGTGGGCAACACTCCCAGAATCTGTAACTGGGGATTCACTTCCCGATTCCGAATACCTTTGATGGTCTCTAAAAGCTGTCGTAGACCTTCCAATGCAAAGAATTGGCATTGTACCGGAATTAGCACAGCATCTGCGGCAGCCAAGGCATTGATGGTTAACAACCCCAAACTGGGTGGACAGTCAATCAAGATGTGGTTAAAGCGTTGTTTCATCGGGATTAATTGGCGCTTGAGAAAGCTTGTGCTCCCCAACTCTCCCAAGATTTCTTTCTCTCCCTTCGCCAGGGATACGTCTGCTGGAAGTAAGTGTATGCCGAAGGCGGTTTCAACTAAAGCTTCATTAATATCTTGAGATTCGTCTGTCAAAACATCGTAGGCTGTTGGTTGCCCTCTTTGAATTTTGACTCCTAATCCCGTTGTTAAATTTCCTTGGGGGTCAAAATCCACAGCAAGACAATTTCCCTCTTCTGCCAACAATCCGGCTAACGCGATCGTCGAGGTGGTTTTCGCTACGCCTCCCTTCTGATTTGCGATCGCAATAATCATAAATTCCTCTAGCGTACAGCGATTTCTATTGTGAACAGTGCTTGAATTAAGCTAATTTTACAAGGCAATTCTGAATTACGAATAACGTTTTTAGATAAATTGTGATGTAATCACTCATTATTACTGTGTGTCCAGGTCGTGTTCTAGACCTGTGGGAATGCGAGAATACAGGCAGACGTCTACCCCTGAAGTTACAGCATGGTTTTGGAACCTGTTCTTTGTCCTGACTGTGGAAGCAATAACGTGGTTAAGCACGGGCGCTCTGAGGAGAGCAAGCAACGGTATAAATGTCGCAATTCGGAGTGCGGTCGCAGCACCTTCATTCGAGACTATGCTTACCCTTGGGCATTTACCTGAAGTCAAACAGCAGATTGTTGATATGGCAGTCAACGGGAGTGGCATCCGAGATACCGCACGAGTTCTGAAGATTAGTCCGACTACGGTGATTGAGGAGTTAAAAAAAAGATCGACATCTCAAAGCAGTCAATGAAGCTCGTCTAGCCCAGCTTGAACCGATTCAAACCATCGTCAAGCTGTGCCAATGGCAGGATGTTGAGGCTGAAGCGGATGAGATGTGGAGTTTTGTCCACTCCAAGCAACAGCAACGTTGGTTGTGGCACGCGATTGACCATGCAACAGGCGAAGTATTGGCGTATGTCTTGTCGAACCATCAAGACACGGCTTTTCTCGAACTCAAGTCATTGTTGGAGCCATTTGGGATTATGCAGTTCTACACGGATGGCTGGGGTGCTTATGAACGTCATCTTGACCCGGCATTGCACACGGTTGGCAAACCTACACCCAAACGATTGAACGTAAGCATCTAACGTTACGCACAAGAATTAAACGCTTAGCTCGCAAAACCATTTGCTTTTCTAAGTCCATCTGGTTACACGATGTGGTCATTGGACTGTTCATCAATCGCTATGAATTTGGCTTGCTGGTTTAGAGCTATCCACAGGTCTAGAAGACGAGTGCGCCGAGCGAAGCTCGGCTCTGCCAACCAGGGGAAGAACCTGGTCAGGGAAGCCTTGGCAAGGCACCAAGTACCGAGTGTTGCGCTGTCATCGGCAACGAGGACAGTGAAGCGTACACAGGGAGATGATGGGCTGCAATGCGAAAGCGTGAAGGGATTGAGCCCCGAAATTAGACATACACGTGGATGCCGACACAGTTCGTGTTGTGGAAGGCAAAACCAACAGAGCCAACTGCCAGGGTTCTGGAGGGTCCACCGGGGTCGGAGACCGTAGCACGTCATCAAGGTAGAGTCGGGAACTCGGGAGGTCCCATGAACTCCTCCATCGGGGGGTAGAGCCGCACAACCGGCAAACCGGAAGAACGCTCAACGATTCATGGGAAGTCGGATGTCCCCATAGTAGTGAAGAAGTGGGGTAACGCCCACGGAGCGAAGGGGGACACATTGGGTCGAACACTCGAAGGCAACATCAACCACACTCAGAGGTGGAAGTATGGTGACAACAGGAATCGAGCGGATAGCCGAACGGGCTCACAGAGAACCAGGGACTGTCTTCAGTGCCCTGATACACCACTATAGTGTGGAGAATCTGCGAGCCTGCTTTCAGTCGCTAGACAACAAAGCGCCTGGAATCGATGGAGTGACGAAAACGGAGTACGGACAGAACCTGGAGGAAAATCTACAGGGGTTGCACCGGAAACTGAACCAGATGTCGTATCGACCCCAAGCGGTACGACGAGTCGAGATTCCCAAAGAAGATGGCAGCTTGCGCCCTCTGGGAATTAGTTGCGTTGAAGACAAAATCGTTCAGGAGATGACTCGTCGGGTCTTAGAATCAATTTACGAACCGGTATTCCTCAGTAACTCCTATGGGTTTCGACCCCATAAAGGATGTCATGATGCCCTGCGGCAACTGCATCAGGAGGTCATGGGGCAACCCGTTGGGTGGATTGCAGACCTAGACCTGGCTCAATTCTTCGACACCATGCCGCACCAGGAAATCCTCAAGGTATTAGCCCTGCGGATTCGGGATAGAAGATTCCTACAGGTGATTGCGCGAATGCTCAAAGCCGGAGTCCAAACCCTAGGCGGCGTAGTACAGGATGAATTGGGTAGCCCGCAAGGCTCGATAGTCTCCCCCGTCATTGCAAATGTGTTCTTGGATTTTGTGCTAGATCAGTGGTTTACCACCATTGTGCGCCAGCACTGCCGAGGCTACTGCGCTCTGATCCGGTATGCGGACGATAGCATTGCCTTGTTTGAGTTCGAGGACGATGCTCGACGATTCATGCGGGTTCTGCCCAAGCGATTGGAGAAGTTCGGCTTGCGCCTCAATGAGGAGAAAACCCAACTTCTTCCCTGCGGCAAGCGGCAAGCGGGTCTAGCCCTCAAGTACGGGAGAAAATTCCCCAGCTTTGATTTTCTGGGGTTCACCCATTACTGGGGCAAGAGTCGCAACGGAAAAGCCCGATTAAAGCGCAAGACTTCAAAGAAACGATTTCGCCGTGCGTTAGTCACCCTCAATCAATGGTTGCAGCAAAAACGCAATGCTCATAAGCTGCCTCAGCTATGGCAAGCAATCGGGCAAAAGCTGCGCGGACACTTCAACTACTTTGGGGTCACCGACAACGGTCATGCGCTCTACCACTTTGAAGACGCAGTTCACAAGCTGGTCTTCAAATGGCTGAATCGACGGAGTCAACGACGTAGCTTTCGCTGGGAGAGCTTTCTACGCTATCTGGCGTGGCATCCTCTCCCCAGACCTGGTCGCTTAGTGTCGCTTTATTAGAGCAGGTGAATGGCTCAATGAAGAGGCTTGTGCGGGAAAACCGCAGGCAGGCTTCTGTGAGGGGGAGGTTTCCAACGATGCAAGGCTAAATCGTGTGACACTCTCGTATTCCGAAAGGGGAGAGCAACGGGGAATACAAAGCAAGCCTAAACATTGGAGGAACCCTCTCTACTCGACCCCCTGTCATTTACTAAGATGTGTCAGGCAGTCAGCTCGGAGCCTTAATGCTGTCAGCATGCCACCTTTACATTTCCTTGAATCACACTCATTTTTTAACTCTGCTATCCGCACTCTTTTTAGGATAAAAAAGTCACGTTTTTAGTTTTAATGATTTGAACTTCTTCTCATACTTCATTTCATGCCATCGTAATCCAATAAGCATCGCAATGAAAAGCATATAACCAGGTTCTTCCATTTGCGAAAAAACTAATCCAAATGAAAATACGCACAGCATTAAATACTTAGAAAAGTCATCTTGAGCAACATAGAACCAGGTTATACAAACGAGAAAAAGATAGGCAAATAGCCCAACAGGACCGTAGTCTCCCCAAATGCCAGCCCACCCAAACATTGGCGAGAACATACTCGATTGATCTCCCAACCAACTTGCCCCAGTGACTGTCCAAATTGCTCCGCTCACTTGAGATTTAGTTGCCCCTAATGGTGCCAATAAATCCCAATAAGAATCTAACATCCACCCGCCTAAACGACCGACGGTATGCCCTGGACCCAAACCAAACCACCAGTTGAGCGGAGAATGAAAATATTGAGGAACAATCCGAAACGTAGCCATCTTTAATCGAGTTGCCTCACCGTCAGGACCATAAATTTCAGGTCTAACCCAGGTATTGAAAGCAGAAAATGCTGGCACATTCTGAACACACCAAACCAGAATAATAACGCCGATCAATCCGATTACAGTAAATTTGATTGCCTCAACAACGTTTTTCAACTTTGTAAGTAAAAGCAATCCACCTGCCAACATAAAACATAGAAGCACCTGCTTTGCATCTGCCAAAAGCAGGTGCCAGAAGGTTGCAAGAAAAACCAATCCACGAACCCAAAGCGGCTGCTTGGAAGTTAACAGGAAATAAAGCCCAAAGGTCAGTGCAACTGATGCTCCAACTACATGACCTGCACCTGAACGGTAAAAGATCCCTTGAATATTATCTTCCTTACCATCAAGGCGGTAAAGCCTGAGAGCATAATTCTGAACAAAAGCTAGAAAGGTATGAAAAAAACAGAATCTCAGTATCCATGTTCGGAACCAAGTATACCGTTCAAATGTGAGCGGCAAGCTAACGATGGTCAGCAAAAGCATAAATGGCTCTGCTAACAGCACAAATCCCATGACAGCATTAATAACTCCGGCATCATTGATTAGAGCGCTAACAAAAACGACGATTAAGAATAGAAAAAGACCCAGTAAAAGTGCCTGAGACATCGCAATTTGCTTTGGGTCTTTTGTCCGAACTTTAACCACTACAATTCCACAAACAAATGGAATTGCAAAGATGTGAAGTAGATTAATAGCTCCCGGAATCTTTAATGCACTGAGACATCTAGAAAGAAAACCGCTACAAAATGCCAATAGAGCCAATGTTGAGCTATCAACAAAGCCTTTTGTACGTTCTTTCGGTTCGTATTTTGTAGGATTTACTTCTAAGTTCACGATGTTTAAGGTAAGAAACGGACTATCAAAATAAAAAATAATTTAGCAACTTGGAAAAAAATAAGCTTGAATCTCTTATAGCAATTCTCAAGCCAGTGAAGTGCAACCACATTCAGGGAGTCAAGGTAGTCAAGGAATTACGATGCACCTCAGCAAATCGAGAAATGCTGTATCTAGATGGCTCATCAATTGAGCAGTAATAAATTTTTCTATAGCTTATCTAAATTTATTCTGATTTTTTTGATACTAGTCAACAAAAAGTCTTGGCGATCGCCTTAATTTCCGGCTCAGAATCCTGCTCAGAATATAATTTTCCTGAAGCACCACTCTTACCAACAATAGTGTAGTCAGCCAAAAAAGGACTAAAGTCTTTTTTAGTTAAATTTTCATAAAAAGTGTGCTCAAGGGCATAGCTCTTGTGGTCATTCACTCGTTTATAAGCACGAACTAAATTTTTTCTGAAAAACTTAACGTTTGATTTGTAAAAAACTGTCGAAACATGATTCTGATAATTGTGTGGACCACGTCCCCTTCCTCTGCCAAAGTACACATATAAAAAACGAGCGATCACTCTTATATGTTGAGTTGGAGTTTTAGGTTGAATCTGCTCAATTCCAAACCAGGGGTCATCCTCAGGCGTAAAGGCAGGTATTTTGAAAACATTAGAAATTTCTCGATGAAGTTGCTGAATTTTATTAAACTCAGGAATAAAAAGCCGTCCTGTGATCTTATAAAAATCAACTGAATCCCTTAAATATTGGCTATTTTCAAGGGCATACTCAACAATTTTGCCCTCTCCATATCCTTTGCCATATTTTTGGGCACCATCATTGCCTTGAAAAAGAATGACTTCTAGTATTTTTCCCTGACTACTTGCAAATTCAATAATCTTTGAAAAATCATAAGGAGTATTCGTATTTTCACAAAAAACAATTGTTTTAATATTAGTTAGCTTGATCCAGGAAACCAAACCAATTAAATATTGAAGTAATCTTTCTTCCTTATCCGTAATAGATACATAGGGAGTAGCTTTTATATTGATAGACGCTGTTACAAGCAACACTTCATTGGATGACATAAAAAAACCTATTGATAAAAGACTTAATTTGCTGATGTTCTAACGTACAAGAGCTTTGAAGCCAAACCGATCGATCTGAACAGCCACACCCAACGAAATAAATAGCAAAATAATCCAGCCGATTAATCTAAATGCAATAACTTCTGGTAGACCAAATGTTTCACCCTTAAAAATAGAATGACCTGCGATCGAAAATACTTGACTAAGAATGCCATTAATACAAAAAATACCTAAGCTATATCTAGAAAGTAAATAAATAGTTGGTAATAGGATTGGACTAATTTGGTTTGATTGAATTGAGCAAGCACAGAAAAATACGATAAGAGCGCTGCCAATACAAGCAATCAACGCATATTCAAACGTGTAAAAATGACTTCCAATATTTGGAATAAGATGGGCGTATTCTAGTAAGAGTAGAAAGCTAATCGTAAAAAAAGCACCTATTTTATATTTGAAAGCTATTGAAGATGATAATTTTAATAGTGATTCATGATGGTGATATAAGAAATATCCCAAAGGCAAGTAGACAAACCAGTAAATAATAAATGGACGATCAATCTGACTTAACATATAGACCGCAGCATTGCCAAAAATTCCATTGCTATGTGCCCAAACTTTAATAGCAACGAATATCGCTATCTGTAATCCAACTATAATCAAAACATTTCTAGTCTTCTGAAACCAGACACGAGTTAATACAAAAATTGGGATTAGCTGGAGTAATATCAGTAAAAAGTAAGCTCCAATAAAAATATTTCCGGTTAGGATTTCAAGTGCAATTTTGTTTAATGAGTTTCCTTTCAGTAAATTTAGAAAAGCAGTCAAGCCAAACCAAAATGCTGTGGGAATCGCAATACGCACTAATCTTTTCTTACAAATTATCCAAGGAGAGATAGTTTTGGATTTATTCAAGTCTCTTTCAAGTAGAAAGAAAGAAATAATCAATAGAAGTGGCACACAAAATCTTAAAGGACAAGAGAGAATAAGCTCTGGAATAGCAACCGAAAAGTAAGTATCGATCGGTAAAAAAAGTGCATGAAAAAAAACTACAATACTGATATTCACTGCTTTTAGAAGATCCAAAAAAAAGATACGATTACCCTGATCTGTAGAAGTCATAAGTTTTGGATTAATAGTTCTTTGATTCATAGAGTAAAAATAGACTTTGCCAAGCTTAAAATCTTTATAAACCAAATAAAAATTTTCACTTCTCAGACCTACCACTAGCCTGAAGCAGTGATGCCTTTAGCTCACGGATAGGCTTGAGTAGTTTAGAGCTACGAAGAAACCAATTTGCCTTAAAGTTAAGTTGATTCAAGAGTGAATATTCTGGATGAGCACTGTAGCAAAGAACATCATCCATCTTTTTATAAGCAATTGGTTTTTGCTTGAATAAATTTCCAAACTGATAATGGGCCGGAATATAATGAGCCGTGATTGATTTTCTTGAAAAAGTTGGGTCAATTGTTGGTAATGAACCATGAATAGTTCTAGAGTTTAGTAGTAGAACATCCCCTTGCTTAAGAGCCGGCGCATCAATCTTTTCTGGATGGGAATCCACATAGTTTTTGATCCGTTTCAACCACTCTTCATGCGAGATGCCTGGGCGATCGCTGTGAAAGTCTAAATTGTCTGCATCAGTTGGAATCACGTAAAATCTGCCTGCTCGTTCATCAATATCTTCCAGTGCAATCCAAGCGATCGTTAAATGACCATTGGGAATGGTATCCAAATACCACCATTCTTGATGAGGAAATGTACCTGTATTGGCATCAAACATCATGCTTTGTACAAGATTAAAAGACTCATTATCAAATATCTGTTTCAAAGCAGACTGAATTTCAGCACTACACACAATACTACGAACATGTTGGCTAAATTCAGGGTAGTTGTGATAGTCGTGAATATCTAAAAAAGATTCCTTGACATAACCAAATTCAGTCAGTTCATTTTTAGAGTAAGAGTAAGTACTTTGCCGAAAGAAAGGACGAGAAGACTCTACAATATCTTGGTGATAATGAGTTAAAACACTTTGAATTAAGGAGCCTGGAATTAAATTTTTAAAAATTACATAACCCTGTTGTTCGTACTGTTCACGTTCGTTGCTGTTCATAATAGGAAATAGTTGATTGACTTAAGTTGATTGATTTATTAATTTATCGAAGAAGCGATTTCAGATTGTTTTTGAGGTTCGCGCAAGATAGAGGTGTAAATTTCCATCAATCGTCGATAGTTTTTATCGGGTGTATATTTCATTTCAAACTCAGCCCTGACTGTTTGCCGCATTTGCAACATTTCTTGAGGATGGCTCAACGCCCATTCAACCTGGGTAACGAGATCCTGAGAATCGCTTGCTTTAAAGTGCAGACCTGTCTGGTAAGGAGTGATTAATTCTGAAATCGCTCCAATGTTGGCGGCAATCACAGGCGTGCCTGTGGCAAACGCTTCCATTGCGACCCGTCCAAACGTTTCATACCATTCCGAAGGGAAAACCAAAAAGGATGCTTCTCCCATAAGTTGGTAAACTTCTTCCAAGGGCTTACGTCCTACCCATTCTAAGTTGGGAACCCGTGCTTGAGCCGCTTGCACAAGGGGTGCCATGGGACCGTCTCCCACAACTTTTAATGGAATTTTTTGCCCTAGTTGCTCCCAAGCATCTAGCATCACTCCTAACCCCTTCTCTGTTGAGAGCCGCCCAACAAACAAGGCATAGTTTCCCTGTCCCTGACCTACATCCGGTGCTGGATGGAGAGAATTGGTTTTAAATGCTAATTTTTCGCGGGGAATTCCGCCTTCCACAAATTTATTCCTGGCAAACTGGCTGTAGGCGATGAAGACATCGACTGCTTTTGACCATGTTTTGAGAAATGTGTGCAAACTGAGCATGGCAGCGACTCCCGCACTAGCAACCCGACTGTTTCGGTAACAGCCATGAATCACGCCGGGTAGTGGAATAGCTTTGCCTAAGCAATCCTCGCACACCTTACCTTCCCGAAAAAATAAACCATTAGGGCAGAGTAATCGATAGTTATGGAGTGTTTGAACGACTGGCACGCCTTCTGCTTGTGCAGCATAGTAAGCAGCGGGAGAAATGAGGGGGAAAGTGTTGTGAAAATGGACAATTTCAGGGCGAGTTTTGCGAATCGTTTGTCGTAGCTCCTGATAAACTTTCTGGTTCCAAAGGGTTTTAGCAGCAAGAACAAGAGGATTAGCACCTGCAATATCATCATTATGAAGACTATATAAATCGACGGTATGCCCTTTGGCTTCCAACATTGTTGACTCTGTTTCAAAGATACTTTCTTCTCCACCTCGCTGTTGATAGTAATTGTGAACCATTAAAACTCGCATTAAAGATCTCCTATCCATTGTTCAGCGCTCTTAGTGGGTTCGATCGCACTTCCTTAGTCAACCCGCAATCTCATCAGAATCATCAGTTTTTTTTGAATTCATTGATTCATCTAAAATGGTTTGATAAGTCTGCACCAGTTGTTGTCCTTTTGCTGACCAATCAAACTTTTCTTTCACCATCGTTCGTCCAGCCTGAGCCATCTGGATTCGCATTGCTCCACTCTGATTAAGCTGAGTCATGGCAATCGCCAAATCTTCTACTGCTTGTTGGGGATTTACAGCGGGGATTTTAATCCCTGTAGCGTCTGTCACTTGAACGGCTGGACCACCCAAATCAAAACAAATCACCGGACGACCTGCCGCCATCGCTTCCAAGCAAACAAATCCTCCCGATTCATGCAGGCTAGGATGCACTAGCACCTGGCATTCTGACAGCAGATGAAAGACCTTGTCACGGGGGAGTTCTTGCCAGAAGGTGATCCGATCTGCAACGCCTAATTTCTCTACCAGCGTGATCAGTGGTTGATGTTCTGGACCGTCGCCAATGATCCAGTATTCCGAATTGGCTAGATTAGCCTTGGCAAATGCTTGGACACTTAAGTGGAAGCCTTTCCAATGCAACAGTCTACCGATACTGATAAATTTGATGGAGGTGCTGTCGGCGATCGAATATTGAGAGAGGCGAGCAATTTCTTCAGTTAGCAATCCAACTTGAGAATAAACCTCTACAGGCGTTGCGCCGATTTTGAGTAAGCGTTGTCGAGTTTCCTCAGTTGTCGCTCTGGTCAAGCAGCTTCGTCGAGCTGTCATCCGAGTGAATGGATCGCGTTCCCCTAGCCAACGGCTAACGTTACGTAGTGCTTCATAGATTTTGCCTCGCAGACTAAAATCTTGTGAAAATGCCATTGGCGCAGATTCACCGCCGCCGACGGGTCCCCAAAGAAAGGGAATAGGCAACAAGGATAAGAAGCTAGGGTTAGAGTATTTGACGAAAGTAACGTGATGAACCAGATCGAAGTCAACTTCACGATGGAGTTTACGAGCGACAAAGTAAGCCTGGATTTGCCAGAGGTAGTAGTGAATCTGAAAGGCACCCACTCCTAGTTTCCAAATGCCGCCAATGATCGGCAAGGTGAAGTAAATAAAGTGGAGGTTGGGCTGAGGGTGACGGGCTAGCTCTGCTTCGATCGCCTCGCGTCCATCATCTGGGCGGGTCAACACCCACACTTCACAATGCTTGGCGACTTCCCAGACCGTATTCCAACCCACTCCCGGTTCTGTGCCGCGTCCCGGTTCACAGGCATAGGCAGATAGCAATACCTTCATGGTTCCTATCCCTCTAACTGGTACAGTGATTCATAGAACTCAAGATATTGTTTGCTAATTTTGAGGTAGTGAAAATCCTGAGATCGCTGCTTTGCTTGCTGTTGATAATGCTGCTGTAGATGTGAATCACTCAAAATTTGAACAATTCCGGCTGCCAAAGCATCCACATCTTCATTGGGCACCATCATCCCAAATTTGCCATAATCCACCACATCCTTTGATCCACCGGGCGCATCATTCACGATAATAGCGGCACCACATGCCATCGCTTCCTGAAGTGCGATCGGACAGCCCTCCCAGGCAGACGCTAAAACAAAAACACCACACCGAGCCATAAACCGATAGGGGTTATGGTCAAACCCCGGCATCTCCACCCATTGCTGCACATCTAGACTTTGGCAAAGTTTTTCCAGATCAGTCCGTAATGCACCTTCTCCTAAAATGAGCAGCCGAGCGGGGGTCTGTTTCACGACTTGAGCAAAGGCTCGAATTAAACCATCAAGCTGCTTTTGTTTGGCAAGTCGGGCAACGGTCAAAATGACTGGCGGACTGCCTGCTTGAAACCACGGGTGATTTGCAGGTTCTTCAGCCAGTTTCTCAATCCGAACCGGATCAATGGGATTAGAGACTGCCTGCATTGGAATAGACAGCGGCACCTTCATTTCAGTGACGAGATCAGAAATCGTATCTTTTGAGACTCCAATTAATCCATTGCCATAAGGATAGGTATATCGCATTAGAACTGGCAGAACATACCGAATTCGAGGGTTATTTTGATGTTCAATTTTTGCCTCTAAACTCCCGATATTATGTTCTCCAATCACAATTTTTGTCTGCGATCGGGCTAAAGCCTTTGCCCAAATTGCAATCACATTAAAGTACCAGGGCATCGGAAAAATAACATCAGGTTGTTGTTCACAGATATATTTGACGGTCTGAGGCAAAGAAAGAATGGTTCGCTTGGCATCAAGAGAGACAATCTTAACGTCTGGATAGCGACGACGATTATCAGCGCTAGCGTTTAAGACAACGATGTCACAAGTAACACCCAATTCTTCAAATCCACGAGACAAAGAGTGTGCCAGATTAGCAAATGCCCCCCCGTCCATGTCGTGTGTCAATATGGCAACTTTACGCTTATTCATTGTTTTTCTTGAAGTGTCTCTCGCCTAGCCGATTTGTTAAGCCAAAGCAGTTTCCGCAATCTTCGCTAAAACTTTCGCGGCGGCGGCTGGAGTATATTGCGACATAATATGCTGTGATTTCTCACCCATTATCGTAGACAGAGTGGGATCAGTAATGAACTGAAGCATCTGATTCGCTAGTGCTTCTGAGTCATCCGGTGAAAAAGTGTACCCATTCTCACCATCAACGATTAACTCTGAAGTGCCTGCGCCTTTAGAACACAAAACAGCTTTGCCAAACAACATTGCTTCAAGCACGACAACACCCCAGGTATCCTCTTGGGTGGGCAAAACAAAGATGTCAGCCGCTTGAAAGTAATATCCAATGTCCTTATAGTCAACTCTTCCCCGCCATTGAACGCAATCTATTAAATCATTTTGTTCACAGAATGCTTCAAGTTCTTCTTGTTGAGTTCCATCTCCAACCACCAGCAGGGTGTAGTTAGAGTGTCCCTGGGATTGCAAAATGGCACAGGCTTCTAACAGGCATTTAAGCCCTTTTCTAGGAACCACATGACCCGCAAACAAAAATGTTGGATGTTTTAATGAAGAGAAATCTACCTTGGAATCTGATGTTTCAGCCAAAAATGCATCTAATACAGGAATTTCATAGGGTTCAACAAACACTCTTTCTGCTGGAGCTTTGAGAAATTCGGTTAAATAGGCTTTGCCTGCATGGCTGTTTGTGATACAAACATCTGCTGCTGATACCATGATGCGTCGCAGGGTTAAGCGCAACCAAGAATTACGATAATCAACTCCCGGCGCACTGCCTTCATAGGCGATGATTAAACGCCATCCACCAATTGGCTTTAATAAGACTGCGAATAAAGTCCAGATTCCAAAAGAACTGGTAAAAACTAGATTGGGTCTCAACTTAAGCAATTGTCCAATAATGGCGGGAGATAAGTAGGTGAAGTTATCACCGTACCCTGTCTCAGATTTAGTTAGCCCGACGACCTTCATTTCACCCACTAACTCGATATTGACAGAATCCTCATATCCTTTAGCAAAGCCAGGAAATAATCCTGTGAATACCGTTGTTTTAGGAAATATTCGAGTGAACTCGCTCAAAACTGGTTGCCAATAAAACCAGGCAACGGGTAACAACCAGGCAACTTGCAGACTTTCATTCCCATCCATAAAATACCTTTGAAGCTGATCAATGCAGTTAACGTTTAGCTTGTCATCACTCAGTCTTAAACTAGTGTGATTATGACTATTTGAGAATATGCTCAAAAATAGTTTGGGCAAACAATCGGGCTGAATTTTTCTCTACAAATGTTTTCATTTCTGTGCGATCGCTAAATGATTGAGAAGATTCCGACAAAAACTGGGTTAGCCCTGTTGCAATTTCTTCAGGCGCGGTTGAATCGACTGTTAAACCGAGATGATGGCGCTTAACTAGCTCTCCCATCAAACCGTAGTTTGAACTTAACACTGGCTTTTGGGCTGCTGCTGCCAACAGTAAAATACCACTCATCCCCACATGCCGCTGATAAATCGCTAGCGCCACATCTGTCACCAAAAAATATTTTTCAACATCCGGATCTGGGATGAATTCAAACCGCGTTTCTATCTGAACGGGTTGATGTTGGCAAAGATGATCAATGCGAACCTGAATTCGAGCCTGTTCTTCGACGTTCGCATTGCCAACCAGCAGGATACAAATTTTTTGACACACACTAGCGGGTAAAAGTGCCAATGCATCCAATAGTTGATAGATGCCTTTGCGCTCTGCCTCAAATGACCCAAACAATAGAAAAACCTGGCGATCGGGCTGAATATTTAGCTGGCTGCGGAAGTTTTCTAGTTCAGAGTTTGAAATTACGATCGGTTCAACGGGATCGGGTAGAGAGACTGCGATCGCCTTTTTAGAGCCAGAATTTAAACATTCGACAGCAAAGGGATCAAGACAAAACAGCGTTTGCAGCTTTGGGTGATGCAGTGTACGGGTAATAAATAGTTTCTCTCGAACCTGCTGCATCCGCTCTTTCCACGATGGAACGAACTGACTTAAATCACTGTAATGAAAGGTGGGTCGAAAATAAATTCCTGAGAAAGAACAGGGTAGCTTCGCGCCTATCAGTAAGGGTAGTTCACAAGTATCCAAATACATCAATAGACAATGGGTTGCAGCAATGGACTCTGCATACTTCTGAAGTAAGTTCCATTCCCGTAGATTACGAAATGCCCGGTCAAATTTGGTCTTTCGCGAGTTAAGTGTCTCCTCCTCCTCTTCAGTAATAGCAATAAACTGAATGCCCTCTACATGACTTTCTGAGGCTAATTGCACAACATCTGAGTGTGCTTGAAGGAATTTAGGCGAGACGATAAAGATTAATTCGCCTGGTGCTTGCAGATCAATCCAATATCGGAGTAAGTGTTTGATATAAGAGGCATGGTGCCCCAAGACTGAAAGATCGAAGACGATGATGCGAGAATTGAAATCAGTCAGCCCCAATCCCGGCTTAGGTTCTATATCTGTATTGCTGATGGCAGTAAACATATAGTTTAGAAAGCCTCACAAGTTTTAGCATAGGGTAGTCAACTTAACAATTTGAGGAATTGTATCTGACTATTTAGCAGTACAATAGCTCATTAAATCTAGATCGTTATAAAGAGTTAAAAGTTCATCTTACAACTTGTACAATACAAAATATTTTTGTGGGATCAAACGCCGTCATCGGAAACTTCGCCAATTCTTTAACAAAGGCTTAGTTTCCACAATTTTTCTGCGAAGACTTAGTAAGCTGCTAAATCGAACGATCTGCGTGGAGTCAGAAGTTGCTATACATTAATAGCTAGTGGATGAAGTAGTCGAACAAGTGAGACTGCTTTATTAGACGGTTAAGTAGTTCAGTTGTGTTTCGCGGTATTTTTTTGACTGAGTAGTTAAAAATAGTTAGTCAGATTTATTTTCTGATGCATTTTTTAAAAGAGTTGAAATATTTCAATTTTTCTACTCTGCAAAGTTAGACTATGCCGTAAAAGTGCAAAAAAAATTATTTTAAGATTTTCAAAGTAGAGCCTAAATAGAGATGAAAAAGAAGGTATTAGTTATTTTTCCTAATGAGTGGCTGGCGTATACCCCAACACTGTTGAACTTAACTAAGGAAACGTCTGATGATTTTGACTTTAAAGTCTTAACGATCGATGATGGCACTTATAAAAACTCTGCTCTTTCAGGAGAGCAGTTTGATTTCATTCCAATTCATCCTTTGATTCCTAAAGTGCAATCCTGGTTAGTTAATGCGTTTGGTGCTTCAAAATTTTATCAACTAGCAAAAATCATAGTTCTTTTTATAAGAACAAAAGCCTATGTTGGCAAGGTTGATGAGGTGATTGCGATCGATTCAGCAGGGTTATGGATTGCTCAAAAAGCTTTTGGTAATTGCCACTTTATGTCTTTGGAGCTATTTACAGATCTGTTATTTAAACAATGTGATTTGAGTTTAATAGAGTCAGTCATTATTCAAACTCAAGAACGATATGATTATCTATTTGGCGATGTAGACATTAAAACTTCTTTCATTCAAAATGCTCCCGTTTATCAGCCATCTTTAATCAAGCAAAGAGACATAACCTCTAAAAAAGCGATCTTTTTGGGTAATGCAAATGCTAGAAATGGAGTTTATTACTGTATCGAAGCCATTCGGAATATTGAGGATATCTCTTTAACGATCAAGGGCACTATTTCGAGTGATGACAGAAAGCAGATAGAAACTCAGTATGCTGATCTGTTAAAGAGTAAAAAAGTGATCATTGACGATCGCTATCTTGAACAGGATGAGCTAATCGAATATCTATCCCAGTTTTATGTAGGATTTTGTTTCTATGATCTAAGCTGTACTGACGATACAACTCGATTTAATTTCGTTTCTGTCCCTTCGGGTAAGCTGTTTAATTATTATGCCGCTGGAGTTCCAGTAATCGGGTCTAGTTTGCCTGGATTGATTAGCGTCAAGGAGTTCGAGACAGGTCTTTTACTGAAAAATATTTCCACAGAAGAAGTTTTACAAGCTCTGGAATATATTGATAACAGGCATGAGGAGTTGAGTGAAAATTGCCTTAAAGCTGCTGCACACTTTGACTTTAACTCATCAGTCAAGCCTTTTAGAGAGTATCTTTTAAGCAGATAGCGCTTTGGGTCTTGTCTTTTTGTTGTTTAGTTTATATTACTCCTTAAAAATGCTTACCTACCTTTCAAGAATCTTGTATGTAGTCACAGGTAAAAAAATTGAACTCCTAATCATGGCATTCGTTTTTTTTGCCGTCTCATTATTGGATACCGTTGGAATTGGTCTAATTGGTCCCTTTATGGGGCTAGCAACCTCTCCAAATACTGTTGTTCAAAATAATTTTTTGAACAGCTTCTATACTCAGCTAGGATTTACATCTCCTTATCAATTTATTGCTTTTATAGGATTTCTCATTGTTCTGATTTTTTGCTTAAAGTCTTTTCTAAATTTTCAAATGCAAGCGTATGTATTCAGGTTTAGCTTTAGTCAATGGGGCAAGCTAGTTGAAAGATTAATTCAAGCTTATCTGGCAGCAGACTATACGTTTCACCTGCAAAGAAACACCTCTGCAATTTTACAAACGATTCTAGTTGAAACCGGGCATTTCGCAAATGCAGTTTTAATTCCAATTTTAATCTCAACTTCCAACGTAGCTGTTTTATCGTTTTTATTAATTCTTCTGGCGTGGACAAGTCCAGTTTGTACAGCGGCTGTCTTGGGAACTATATTGATTACCTATTTTATCTCAAATAGTTTTAAGGGGAAAATGTCGCTATGGAATCAAGAAAGTAACATTGCACAGAAGCAGATTATTCAGGTCGTTAACCACAGTATGGGTGGAATTAAAGAGTCCAAAGTGATTGGTTGTGAGTCTTACTTTGAAGATCAAATCAGTGGTTTAGCTAAAACGTATGCCACTTCAATGAGTTCTTCATTGGTGTTTGGTAACTTACCACGAATTTTAATTGAAGTTTTTCTAATCACTTTTTTGATTGGCTTTACCTCTTTATTTCTAATTTCTGGTCAAAACCCACAGCGACTCATCCCTGTCTTAAGTATTTTTGCGGTTGCTTCAATTCGTATGTTGCCGGCTGCTAGTGCATTATTGGGGGCTGTAACCACCGTAAGAAGCTATAGCTATGTGGTTGACAAGCTTTATTTTGATTTAAAGGAGGTAGAGGATAAACAGTATGGTGCTAATTTGGGTGCGTCTAAGTTTGGCATAGACGGATCAAAGAAAGGATGGCAAGAGTCGCAGCAAGCTATGGTTTTTTCTGATCAGGTTGTTTTGCAGGAAGTGTCCTACAGTTATCCTAATTCAGCTAGCTTAGCCACTCAAAATATCTCTCTGATGGTGAAGAAAGGGGAGGCGATCGCCTTGATTGGTAAATCAGGGGCAGGTAAAACCACCTTAGTGGATATTATCTTGGGTCTTTTGTGTCCCCAATCAGGAGATATAAAAGTTGATGGCATCTCAATTTATGACGACCTACGCCAGTGGCAAAACTTAATTGGATATATTCCTCAGTCTATTTTCTTGATGGACGATACGATTGAACGCAACATTGCCTTTGGTGTGCCCGACGATCAAATCAATTCACAGCGGTTACAAAAAGCAATTGCTGCGGCTCAAATATCTCAATTAATGGCTGAGTTACCAGAGGGAATTAAGACTCAAGTTGGAGAGCGGGGCGTTCGTTTGTCGGGTGGACAGCGACAACGAATTGGGATTGCTCGTGCACTGTATCATGAGCGCGAAATATTGGTTTTAGATGAGGCGACAGCGGCATTGGATAACGAGACGGAGCAGCTAGTGAATGATGCGATCAAATCATTGAGTGGTCAAAAAACACTGATTATTATTGCTCATCGTTTGAGTACGGTTGAACACTGCGATCGCATTTATTTAATGAAGCAGGGAAGAATTGACAAGGAAGGTAGCTATGCAGAAGTTGTTCTAGGCGAATCACCAGTTACTTAGTAATTTTAGTAAATGAAGAGAATTTGTATATGAACAGATCCACCAATCATCCTTTAGTTTCAGTCATTATTTCTTCCTATAATTACCAGCAGTATCTAGCAAACGCGATTGATAGTGTATTAGAACAAAGCTATCAACCAATTGAAATTATTGTTGTTGATGATGGTTCTTCTGACTGTTCACCTCAAATTATTAAGGATTATGGCGAGAAAGTTATTCCTATTCTTAAGACAGGGTTATTTCATTCTAAATAGCTTCTTCAACAACTTCAGCCCATAACCTGCTTTCCGCCTTGCCTGTGCCATATTAGTTTCTCCGGCATCCCGATAGAGGTTGAGGGCTAGATTCCGGGCAGTGGCAAATAGGACAGGTAGTGCGCTGACTCGGATTCTAGAACCATCTTCGCCTTGAGTCACATCTCGCACATGATGGACTTTATTCTCAACGTGCCAGTAATCCCGTATCCGTCGCCCAAACTGTTCGACTGTTTCGTCTAACGAACTGATGTAATAACGGATTTCAGGCTTTTTAATCAAGATATATTGCCCCTTGAGGATGTGCCGATAGCTCTTGACTCGAATAATGCTTCGTAATCCTGACCATTCTTCTGCTCCGGGCAACCCATCCCAGGTCTTCCACAAGCTGACGCTTCGGCGTTCGACTCGACCATGCCCCGTTTCAACGCAATTAATATGGGATTCGGACTGAAATTGTGCCGTAATTGCAGCGTAAAAATTGCCGTGGTTTCCTTTCAATGCGCCGAGATAGTCGTTTTCAGAGTCGATGATTTGCGCAGATATTTTTTTTGAGTGTTCAAAGCGTCGAAAGCAAACACCACTCCGCGTTTTGCCAGTTGCTCTAAGATCGGCGGAATCGCTTTAATTTCATTACTTTTGCAATCCACGGGCTGGGGAGGTAGGATCAGTCCTCGTTCCACGACGTATGCCGTGACTAATTGAATCGCAGGATGAGATTCTGTCGTACTCGCGTTCGTCTCAATCTGGTAAGAACCCCGTAAGACCTTACCATCAAGAGCGATCGTTTCTCCCGCTTTCGGTTCTATTGTGAAGAACTCTGAGATACAAGCTCCGTAGGATTGATAGTCCAGCGTTAATAGCACCCGACGGATCGTACTATAGGATGGTAGTCCATGTTTCGGTGACCCAAACAGGAGAATCAGGGATTCACGGTATTCCTCTAACCAATCTCCCATCGCGATAAATCCGCCACAGCCTGCACTGATCGCTAAGGTAAACAAGGCTAAACAGACGGCATACTGATGACGGCTGCCCGCGCCTCGGCGGGGGTCGGGTAGGTGAGAAAATACTTCTACGATTGCAAGCGTACTCATCACGATCAAAGGGGGGAGAATGGACTTCCATACTCTGGACCCTATGCTCACCTACTGTCTAGAATGAAATAACCCTGATTCTTAAGAGCAACGGAGGACAAGCATCTTCATTGAATGCTGGTTTTCTTGCGAGTCATGGAGAGATCATCTGCTTTCTCGACTCAGATGATTTTTACACCATTAATAAAATTGAAAAGATAGTTGAAATATTTCAGTCCTATCCTGAGATCGGTTGGTGTTTTCATCCTCTTAAATATATCGGTAATGTTCTAGACGTGTGGAAATGGGGGAGAATCAGGCAGGTCGTTTTTCCTCAATTTGTATATGGTTTTGGAACCCGTTCTTTGCCCCGACTGTGGCAGTGATGATGTGGTTAAGCATGGTCGTTCTGGGGCAGGCAAACAACGTTACAAATGTCGAAATAGGGAGTGCCGTCGTAGCACCTTCATTCGAGCATATGGCTATCGAGGTCTATCTGCCTGAAGTCAAACAGCAAATTGTTGATATGGCACTCAATGGCAGCGGGATTCGTGACACAGCAAGAGTCCTCAGAATCAGCCCGACTACAGTGATCGAAGCCTTAAAAAAAAGAGCGTCACCTGAAGGCGATTAATGAAGCCCGTTTAGCCGAGATTGAACCCACTCAAACCATCGTGCGGTTGTGTCAATGGCAGGACGTAGAAGCTGAACTCGATGAGATGTGGAGCTTTGTTCAATCCAAGAAGCACCAACGCTGGCTGTGGCATGCTCTTGACCATAATACCGGTGAGGTGCTGGCTTATGTATTATCAGATCACAAAGACATAGCCTTCTTAGAACTCAAAGTTTTGTTAGCGCCATTTGGGCATCACCCAGTTCTATACCGACGGTTGGGGAGCCTATGAACGCCATCTTGAGCCTGCTGTGCATACCATTGGTAAAGCCAATACTCAAACCATTGAACGTAAACATCTCACCTTACGTACTCGGATTAAACGACTGGCTCGAAAAACGATTTGCTTTTCCAAGTCCACTTGGTTGCATGATGCTGTCATTGGTCTATTCATCAACCGCTATGAATTTGGCTTAGACATCTAAATCTAAGGGCGATCCACAACTCTAGAAGACGAGTGCGCCGAGCGAAGCTCGGCTCTGCCAACCAGGGGAAGAACCTGGTCAGGGAAGCCTTGGCAAGGCACCAAGTACCGAGTGTTGCGCTGTCATCGGCAACGAGGACAGTGAAGCGTACACAGGGAGATGATGGGCTGCAATGCGAAAGCGTGAAGGGATTGAGCCCCGAAATTAGACATACACGTGGATGCCGACACAGTTCGTGTTGTGGAAGGCAAAACCAACAGAGCCAACTGCCAGGGTTCTGGAGGGTCCACCGGGGTCGGAGACCGTAGCACGTCATCAAGGTAGAGTCGGGAACTCGGGAGGTCCCATGAACTCCTCCATCGGGGGGTAGAGCCGCACAACCGGCAAACCGGAAGAACGCTCAACGATTCATGGGAAGTCGGATGTCCCCATAGTAGTGAAGAAGTGGGGTAACGCCCACGGAGCGAAGGGGGACACATTGGGTCGAACACTCGAAGGCAACATCAACCACACTCAGAGGTGGAAGTATGGTGACAACAGGAATCGAGCGGATAGCCGAACGGGCTCACAGAGAACCAGGGACTGTCTTCAGTGCCCTGATACACCACTATAGTGTGGAGAATCTGCGAGCCTGCTTTCAGTCGCTAGACAACAAAGCGCCTGGAATCGATGGAGTGACGAAAACGGAGTACGGACAGAACCTGGAGGAAAATCTACAGGGGTTGCACCGGAAACTGAACCAGATGTCGTATCGACCCCAAGCGGTACGACGAGTCGAGATTCCCAAAGAAGATGGCAGCTTGCGCCCTCTGGGAATTAGTTGCGTTGAAGACAAAATCGTTCAGGAGATGACTCGTCGGGTCTTAGAATCAATTTACGAACCGGTATTCCTCAGTAACTCCTATGGGTTTCGACCCCATAAAGGATGTCATGATGCCCTGCGGCAACTGCATCAGGAGGTCATGGGGCAACCCGTTGGGTGGATTGCAGACCTAGACCTGGCTCAATTCTTCGACACCATGCCGCACCAGGAAATCCTCAAGGTATTAGCCCTGCGGATTCGGGATAGAAGATTCCTACAGGTGATTGCGCGAATGCTCAAAGCCGGAGTCCAAACCCTAGGCGGCGTAGTACAGGATGAATTGGGTAGCCCGCAAGGCTCGATAGTCTCCCCCGTCATTGCAAATGTGTTCTTGGATTTTGTGCTAGATCAGTGGTTTACCACCATTGTGCGCCAGCACTGCCGAGGCTACTGCGCTCTGATCCGGTATGCGGACGATAGCATTGCCTTGTTTGAGTTCGAGGACGATGCTCGACGATTCATGCGGGTTCTGCCCAAGCGATTGGAGAAGTTCGGCTTGCGCCTCAATGAGGAGAAAACCCAACTTCTTCCCTGCGGCAAGCGGCAAGCGGGTCTAGCCCTCAAGTACGGGAGAAAATTCCCCAGCTTTGATTTTCTGGGGTTCACCCATTACTGGGGCAAGAGTCGCAACGGAAAAGCCCGATTAAAGCGCAAGACTTCAAAGAAACGATTTCGCCGTGCGTTAGTCACCCTCAATCAATGGTTGCAGCAAAAACGCAATGCTCATAAGCTGCCTCAGCTATGGCAAGCAATCGGGCAAAAGCTGCGCGGACACTTCAACTACTTTGGGGTCACCGACAACGGTCATGCGCTCTACCACTTTGAAGACGCAGTTCACAAGCTGGTCTTCAAATGGCTGAATCGACGGAGTCAACGACGTAGCTTTCGCTGGGAGAGCTTTCTACGCTATCTGGCGTGGCATCCTCTCCCCAGACCTGGTCGCTTAGTGTCGCTTTATTAGAGCAGGTGAATGGCTCAATGAAGAGGCTTGTGCGGGAAAACCGCAGGCAGGCTTCTGTGAGGGGGAGGTTTCCAACGATGCAAGGCTAAATCGTGTGACACTCTCGTATTCCGAAAGGGGAGAGCAACGGGGAATACAAAGCAAGCCTAAACATTGGAGGAACCCTCTCTACTCGACCCGTAATTATCCTGGATACTCATATTTGGGTTTGGTTTCTGACATCCAGGTATTCAAGATTGTTGCCCCAGACGGCGACATTGACTACTGGGCAACTAACGACTTGAAAATGAGTGAATTACAACGGTTGCAGTGGGCTGAGTTTGAGTGGTCGATTGAAGAATACCATCGCGGCTTAAAGCAGTGCTGCGGGGTTGAAAAAGCCCAAGTGCGTTCCTCGCGTTCTCAACGCAACCATATTGGTTTAGCCATTCGAGCCTTCTTGCGCCTGGAGATGCATTGGTTTAATACGGGCATCAGTTGCTATGAGTCTAAGCTCAGCATTGTTCGTGAGGCGGTGCGATCGTACTTGGCTGCTCCCTGGTTATCCCTCTCACCAACCGCGTAAGTCCTGACACTACCCACCCTGTCCATTTTGAAGTCGATAGATTGTCGGTTCTTTCTTAGGGTCTTGACCAAATACAAGCGTAAAATGCCCAGCAGGGTTTTCCAACCAGCGAACCTCCCGAGGTTGCCATCCCATCTTTTCTTCCAACGGACCCACTGCAACACCACTAACCTGCTGTTGTTTGAGATCATCTACCCATTGAGACAGCGATTCTGAGCGAGACGGTACATACAAAACTTTTTGCTCCCAATGCTTCCCGTAGAAAAAGTAACTGCGGTAGCTCAATAAATATCCCAGCGTTTCAGTCGGCTTCAGATTACCTGCGATATATTCATAAACGCCACCGTAAACCTCTTTGCGGTGAATGTCTCTTGCTTCCCGCGCTCCCCAACTGGTAATCACCAACAGCCCAAGAAGTATCGATATAATTGCAAATCGATTTGGTCTGTTAAATAGTTGACTTGCTTTTGCCGCTAGTATCCTGTTAACACGCGATCGTGATGCCCCCCAAACAAGCAGGACAAAAGCGATAACGTAAATCAAGATGTAGATCAGCACATTGATCAGGTTACTACTAACAATTTTAAGGAGTTGATCAACGGCAGTCGTAGGATTGCTCCTAAAACCATCCAGAATAGCACTTGCCCACCCGACACCTCCTCTAAATGCGGTCGATACCCGAATAATATCGAAAACTGTACTACTAACAATTCCAAGTAAACTGCTTACAAAAACGACCGCTGCCACCAAATAACTGGAAGTACGAAGGCTGCTAGCGGTCACAGCGGCAATAACTCCTAGCATACCCATGAATGGCATCGCGAATCTTGCTTGTTGACCGATGTACTGGTTAATTGGTTGTGGTGGTAGGGGGGGTAAAAGATTTGTTCCAGTAAATGGTGTCTTCCAGTATAAATACCCTGTACCGACTAGAACGAAGCAACAAAGACTAAACAACAATGGGGCATACGTAAATCTCTGTTTAGGCAGGAGAAGCTTTGGTAGGAGAAGCGCTTGAAAGACTAATGCCAAGAAAGGTACCTGCAATCGCACAATTGCTTGCAGCACCATAATCTTCCAATGGGAAAGATCCGTAAAGTGAAATAAATTTGCCAAACTGGTCTGCTGGAGAGTAGAAAGCTCCATTGACCCAGGAGAGAGTAAAACACCAGCAAGACTGATCTTAATGTCGCCCAGAGGATTACCAGCTTCAATAAAATTCTTTAGATACCAATAAAATCCTATAAACAATGCCCCTAAAATACTGACCACGATCGTAGGAATCGCAAGTCTGGACTGATTTAGTACATCTTTAAAGGATACTTTGTAGAGGAAAGTATTTCTAATTTCTAAAAATAGAAATATAGTGATTGGTAAGACCGCATAACCAATCGAAGACAGTTTAATTCCAAGCAGCATGAAAATGGCTATAAAGAATGAAGACAAGTCCACGAACGAGCGATTTTGGCTGTAGGAGATCGCAAAATATAAACTTGTCAGGAAAAAGGCTGCAAAGGGCAAATCAATATGCAGCGAATTCACATGTTGAATAATCAATGGAATTGTTAGAACCAATGCAGCCGCTGCAATACTGTAAATTCTTTCTGCTCCAACCTTAGTACTGAGAAGATAAACTGACAGACCAAGAATAAACCATGAGATTAAGTTTGGTAAAGTGACCAAAAAGTCTTCTCGGAAAGGCATTACAAAGAGAGTGCATAGGATCTCCCAGTTAAAAGGGTAGTACGCAATAGCGTCTGTAGCCCATTCGCCAGTTCTTGAAAATTCATCGAGGCTGACAAATTTTCCCTCCTGATACCACCTTGCCATTGTTGGAAGGTGGTACCATAGAGAGTCATAATTAATAATTACTTCAGTCGCCAACTTTACTACTAAGATAATTGCAGCTAAAAGTATAGAAGTAATGATAAGAATCTCAGCTTTAGTAAGTCGCTCTTCAAGTTTAAAAGTATCTCTGAATGAAGCTAATGTTAAGCGCTTCTTAACCGACAAAAATAGGGCTGTTCCAAATATAAAAATGCCCAATTCAAGTACAACTACTGAAACCAGAAAAAGTTGACCAACGGCTCCTAAAAGAAGAGCAACAAAGACCTGCACAGCGCACCAGCAATTTAGACCCGTTAGTATATCGTGAGCTAAACTTGACTGATGTTTCTCACTCTGAGCAATTGAAACTAGCCAGAGACATGTAGGGACAGGACCGAGGAGGATAACAAGAAATAGGATGAACTGCCAAAGGTGTTGCAGAAGTGATATGTTCATTAGAAGTAATCTTCAACATTAAAGTTTGAACAGACGAGAAGCTAAAATTGTCCTAAGAGAACTCCAAGAAAAGATTAGTCCAATAGCTAGGGCGACTTGCCCCGAATCTCGACAAACCACTTTGGCAAGCTTGGTAGTCGCTGAATTTGCTGCTCAGTCTCTGCCATAGCCTGCTTAGACAATTTGACTCCAGTCTCATAAACCTGTTTCACCAAACTAACAGCTGAATGGTTGCCCTTGAAACTCAGCGTCTCGGCAAAGCGCACGACTGTCTCGACACAATCGAGTAAACTACCATTCCAATGCTGTTCTAGCCAGCCAAAACTGCGCTCTACCGGGTTGTACTTGCTGTGGTAAGGCGGATAATAGGCCAGTTGAACCGTCAATTTGTGCTTGTCAGCAAACTCAATAATCCGCCTCATAAATTGCGTGCGACGAGAGTGATTCTCTGGCCCATTATCTTGATTGAGCACTAGGGTTTGGATGTAGCTAAAGCGCTCCTTTTCCCGCTGCCACCATTGTTCTAGCAAGTCCACAATACAATCTGCCGTAAGTGTCGAGTAGACGAAAAATAACGATAGCTCATTGTGCTCAGGCAAGAAAATTCCGTAGGGCGTTAGGCTCTGTACTTCGCCAAAATCATGGTCTAAGGCCACAGTCGGGACTCGCGTTTTGCCGCCTCGGTCAAACTCTCCAACCTTGAGCGCGACTTTGGCATCCATTGACAAGCGCAATACATGAGGCTCAGCATCGGCTTGCTGATTCACCTGATGCAGATGCTCAAAGATGGCTTCTGTCTGAGCGATGCGCTTTTTGGGCTTAATCTGAGCGACTCGTCTGAGATGGTATCCCAATTCGTTCAAGCGTTGGCGGATAGTCTCTTCACTCGGCAACGCTTCGTCTGGGTAGCCCTTCTGAAGAATCAGTTGCTGGCGCACTTGAGCCGCGCTCAGTCGAGTGTATAAGCGGCTGGACTTGAAACTGGGGTCAATTTGGCTCTGAGCATCCACGATTGCTTGGATATCTTCAAGTAGGTGCGGTAGCCGGGTTTCTACCCGCTTGCGTCCACTACGACTGTATCCATCCACCATTGCTTGTCCAGTGGTCAACTCCCTCATCCCTTTGCGAATTGTGCCACGATTCCAGCCCAGTTGTTGTTCAGCTTGGCTCTGTCCACCGATGCCAAGTCCTTTGACCACTTCTGCCATAAATTGGCGGCGGTCGGTGCCTTTGAGCTTTTGAGCCGTTTTGATATAGAGCGCTTTGAGTGCGTCCTTGAGTTCAATCATTGCAATAAGGGCTATGACGAGACAGACACAGGCTAGTTTATCAGCATTAATGGATTAATCTTTTATTGGAAGTCTCTAATACTTTGATTTCACCTCAGTTACTCGCCAGCTCAATTTCAAGTTGATCCAGAAGTTCCATAAGGTGACGATCGCGATCGCTATTAAGTTGGCTGCGTACCGATTGATACCCAAGACATTGAAGAAAAAGTTCAATATGAGGACATTCAAAATCAACCCCATTAGGCAAATAATGTTGAATTTGATAAACCGTTTTAGTCGTTGATAGTTTCCTTTTTGATGACTGGATACATCACGAAATGTCCAAAAGTCATTCCAAAAAAAGTTATTGATAATTGCTATCTCAGCAGCAATTATTTTGCTCCGAGTAAGACCCAAAGCCAATGTTGTTGGGTCACTCAGCAAGTAAAACATCGTCATGTCTACAAAAACGCCACTTAATCCTACTAATCCAAATCGGATAAACCGATCCATCGGAAATCTCAAATACCCTCTTAGATGTCCGATACGTCCTCGTGAGCGCAATTTCAAAAGGTGCAGAATGTACTCTACATATTGCTCCCAGGAAACCTTGCTTTCCCCTGCTTGTCGCTCCTGAAAAACATAGCCAACTTCAGCTATGTGTTCAATGTTCCCCCGACCCAACACTTCAATCAAAATTTTGTATCCCACTGGGTTTAGTGTTGGTCCAGCAATTGCCTGACGACGTACCAGAAAATAACCGCTCATTGGATCTGAAATACGACCCACTACTTTGGGTAATACAATCAGACCTAAAAGCTGGGCACCACGTGACAGAAACCGTCTGGCAATACTCCATTCACTTACACCTCCACCTTCTATATGGCGACTGGCAACTGCAAGATCCGCTCCTTGCTCAATTGCATCTAGAAGGTTTAATAGCACCTCTGGGGGATGCTGCAAATCGGCATCAATGACACCTAGTAAATTTCCCTTTGCTGCCTGCCATCCTCGAATTACAGCCGATGATAGCCCTCGTTCGCCTTGACGGCGCATTACCCGTACATGGGGATAGTCATCTATCAAAGCTTGTGCTACTTCCCAGGTCTGGTCTGGACTATTGTCATCTACAATAATCAATTCGTAGTTATTCACTAGCTCAGCCTTATCAAGTAAAGAAGTCAATAACTGGACAACATCCTTGATATTGCTGGACTCATTGTAAGTTGGAAGCACCAGAGAGAGCCAAATAGAACAAGATAACTCTAATTTATCTGACTCGGTAAAATCATTATTATCTGCCGTCTGAGCATGAGATAAGCTAAGTACTTTCAAATCCCCTGATGGTACCTCAAGAAGAGTTTGCGACTTCATGAAAGTTTTGCCTCTACTCTAGTTTTTGAAAAATAAAACGTTTAGGCATTTCATCTTGAGATTGATCTCACAGAATTCCTGTTTTGAGTAGAATATAAGCTTTTCCATTGACTTAAAAGTACTCTGACAGATCTTCATCAGTTTTTCATCATTGTCATTAATTACGGCTTTGTTGCATGATTGAGAAAGAGACAGAGGATGTACCTGAGAGGCTCCTCAATTAAGCTCCAACCCCATAGCTATCAGGTTTACAGATCTGGATCATGCGATTAAGAGCCGCACATTTGATAAACAATTCAACCGCTTGATTGTCAAACTTGCGCGGACTAAGATTCCCCCCAAAGATCGTTTTGAAACGAAACATCGTGGTTTCAGCCAACGAGCGGCGATGGTAATTGCTCTCTCGCTTCCAGGCTTTGCGCCCACCTTTGCGGATGCGACGGAGATTTTCATCCCGGTTGTGCCGCTCGGCTTTAGAGTTGCCATGCTGCCAGATTTTGGCTCCTTTACGCGGTGGAATGGTCGCTCTAGCATTGCGTTCTCGAATCGCGTCGTAGCACTTGCGCTGGTCGTAAGCTCCATCTGCCGACACCTGCTCAATCTCATCCTCAATTCCATCGAGAATATCGGCTAGCACTGCTCCATCGGTCATATCGTTCGTTGTCACTACTGCTGCCAGGATTTCACCCGTTTCCTCATCGACTCCTAGATGCAACTTGCGCCAAGTGCGGCGCTTGCTGACTCCATGTTGGCGGGTTTTCCATTCTCCTTCCCCATACACTTTTACCCCAGTCGAATCGACTACCACATGACGGGCACCGCTCTTCGGCAGCACTGGTAACGCGATGGCAAGCTTACCCACTCGCCGTGACAGAGTGCTGTGCTCTGGCACCGACAACTCAATGTCCATCAATTCAAAAATAGATTCTAGAAATCCCTGACATTGCCTTCCTGCCAATCGATACACGGCTTTCACCGTTGCCATCGTCATAATCGCCAAGTCGCTATAGTAGACAGACGCTCCGGGCTTACCGCTCAAGTACGGGTCAATCCATCCCTCTACCACTGCTTCGTCGATCCAGAAGGTGAGACTTCCCCGTTGCTTCAGCGCAGCGTTATACTCAGACCAGTTGCGGATGCGGTATTGAGCTTTCATGGCAGTTTTTGATGTGGTAATTAAAACCTACCATTTCTCTCCCTTCCGCAACTCCTCTTCATGCAACAACGCCATTAATTACCTTAATGTCCCACATATAGAGCCTATTTGATATCTAATACGGAATTGCGGAAAGCAGTACTTTTTGACCAGATTAAATTGCTTGAATCCAATCAAAGCCCACTTTGCCTTGAACTATCACAGGATGCTGCATCAACCATTGGCACCGCTTGACTAAGACATCCTCTAAAGCATCAAGATTGTCAAACACTTGATTAGCGATTGCTTCGCGCAGCAAAGACCAGACACATTCAGTGGGTTGCAGTTGGGGGGTATAGGGCAATAGCGGGTAGAAGAAAATGCCGGGGGGCACCTGAAGTTTTTGGCTCATATGCCACGCGGCCTGATCAACCAATAGAATGATCAACTGCTGACGATGGGGATTGACCTGAGCCGCAAATAGCTCTAACGCCATCTGCATCATGGAGACATTGGCACGGGGCAATAAAAGGAAGTAGCTCGCTCCAGTGGCAGGATGGACAAAACCATAGGTGTAGACCCATTGATAGCGGCGAGAATGATGCGCTGATGGGCGTTCTCCTATGGGTGCCCAAACCCGCCTGACAATGGGTTGCAAGCCTAATCGAGCTTCGTCTTCCGCCCAAATTACAATCTCCCGATTGGGAAACAACGAGCGCAACCACGCCACATGACCTGCTAATCCTGCTTTGAACTCTGCTTGCTGCTCAAGGGTTGCGCTTTGATGATGCACCGGATGCGGCACCTGCAAGCTCAACCCCAAACGTCGTAGATACTTCCAGGCTGTTGAGGGGTGTAAGCAAATGCCAAAGTAGGTTTCGATATACTCCCCAACTTTCGGTCCACTCCAGAGTCCGCCATCATCCGGGGCACTCTGTAAGCGTTGCCGCAATAGCCGTTGCTGTTCATCACTTAAAGCCAACCGATTGCCCCCAGGGTTCAAGCGTTGCCGATTGACTAGTCCGACTGCACCCTCGGCGTTGTAGCGACGGGCAATTTTCCGCACTCCACTACAACTGAGTCCACAAATCTCAGCGGTTTGTTCGATGCTCATCGGAGTCTTTGGATGACTGAGCAATCGAATCACCAACCAACGGTTTTTCTCGCCAGCATCTTGGCACTGAACATACCGCTGAGTTAGATCTGCGTAGTCTAGATGAGGGCTAATTTGAGTGCGGGGTCGAGGCATGGACAGAGTACCTTTTTCATCTTGCTAAATGATACTCCCCTACTCAATTCCGTATAAGAACACCTCGGTATTAACGCTGCCGACAATGCTCATGGTGGCAATCAAGCCATTGATGCTCATGCCCCCAATTAACGAAATATTCTGTCCTCGTTTAGCGGGAGTTTTTGTATCATACAAGCGCTCACCTTTTGGAGCGCGACCATACAGACGGGTGAATCTCAAATGCATCCCGGTTTCATCAATGAATACCAGATTTCGCGGGTCTACACTGCAACTCCAAAGTCGATGAGCAAAACGCATGTCTTTCACCCGTTGTGTTTCTTGCTCACAGGCTATCAATGTTTTTTTTGACGCTCAATTCAAGAGTTTGTACAGCCCTTTGCATGGTCGATAGACTCACCTGAATGCCTGTTTTCTCAGTCAAGCGCTCACATAACTCCTTTAACAAGGCATCGGGTTGAGCCTCCACTAACGCTTTGACAATCGGTAGCTGGGCGACCCCCAGTTTAGCAACCGCCCCACCTCCATGCGCTTTTGGTGCAACTGTGCCACTCTGTCGATAGTGCCGACTCAGGTCTCTGACAAAAGATAAACTGACCTTGAAGCGTTCTGCTAGTTGCCGCATTGACCCTTCTTTGGCTTGATAGCCTGCAATCACCCGTTCTCGTAAATCAACAGAAAGTGGGGCTCGCATCAGCGACGATTCCTCTTTCACTCAATGCTTCTCAATCTATCAAAATGTGGCTTACTCAATCAAGAATCGCTGTATCTTCTGAGCCAAGGGCAAGTGGTTAAGTCTGGTAGTTATCAAGAGGTCATTTTGGGCGAGTCAACGGTACATTAAAGCCCTATGGCATTTTGATGAATGTTTAAGTCTTCAAAATTTGAGTCAATAAATTCACATATTGATGAGCCTGTATCTCAAGTGCATAGGTTTGTTCAGCTTTTTTTCGAGCATTCTTTTGTAAAACATGATGGCGTTCTTGATCTTCTAGCACCCAAGCGATTCCTCTAGCCAGATCTTCAGTATCGCCATGCTCAGCGGTATAGCCATTCTCTTGATGATCAACAATATCCTGTAGCCCTGTGTCATTAAAAACGACAACGGGCGTGCCGCAGGCAAGAGACTCCGATGCAGTTTGCCCAAAGGCTTCTTCGATCGAGGGCGCAATCATCACATCTGCTGCAACATAGGCAATGCGTAGAGAGAGATCATCCTGCAATGATCCTAAATAGTGGGCTTTGAAGCCTAAATCGATCGGGTTTTCTGGTTCAGAGGAGCCAAAGATCACTAATTCAATGCGATCTCCCCATCCATCTTGGCTCAAGCGTTTTAAGGCTGCTTGCAAAAGGTGAAATCCTTTACGAGGATCTCCGGTTGCATTGATTGCACCAAACAACACTAACTGCTTATCTTGCGGCAAATTTAATAGATCACGAGCAGCCCTTAAGTCGGCTGGCTTAAACCGTTGCGTATCCAGGGCAAAGGGAATCACTTCTACTCGGAGTCCCTGAAATAGGGCTGAAGCTTTGGCACAGTCTGCCATCCAGATACTTGGAGCCACAATCGTTAAATTCAAATCTTTCCATGCCTTTACTTTACGCTGCCACACCCAGCGGGAAAGATCATTCTCCTGGTTACTGTGCAATTGAGGGCAATTGCCACAAGAACTCTGATAGCGATCGCAGCCTTCGCTATAGTGGCACCCTCCCGTAAAAGACCACATATCTTGTAGCGTCCAGATCAACGGCTTGTTGAATTTTGCTAGGGTTTCAATTTGCAGGAAGCTATTACAAACCCAGTTTAAGTTAATGATATCTGGATTGATTTGAGCAACCTTAGCCGCGATCGCATCAGGAAACCATTGGGGTGAAAAAAGCCGTGCGGTAGGAGTATTTACCTTCCAAATTAACAAGTCCGCAATGGATCTCAACTTAGTAGAGAGCTTATTTTCGGCTGCAATGACTGTTCGATTATTACTCGAACGAAATTGAACCAACATTTCGGAATCTATGCCAATCTTCTGTAATCCCTGGTGAATGCGATAGGCTGCCCGTGCTGCTCCGCCAGATGTATCAAAAGAACTCAAATGAAGAACTTTAGTGCTCATGGTTCGTCACGCTCTCAGAAATTTCTTCAGTTTCGGCTGGCAGTTTTGGGTCTCCTGTCGCTTTAAATAGATTATCCTTTCCGCCAACTCTTAATATGAGAGCATCTCGCCAGAACAAATGCCGCACTGGTCCAATGTAGTGACGAGCGACCCAGTTTTTACCTGCATATTGCGGTCTAGTCGTTATCGCATCTTCTGCAAAACAAGCGATTTCATCTCTTAACCAAATGCCACTATTCAACTGATAATTTGCTTCTGCAAAAATAGTTTGTTCTGCATCATTACAGGGTTTCTCAGCAGCCAAGTCTAGCAAAGGTTGCAATTTGCAATGCTTTAACACTTCCCCTTGAATGTAGATTAAGCCTGCATTTCGATAAGGAGGCTGAGTCAGATGGCTGAGACCGGACTCAATCAGCCGAGGATCATAGGAGGGTTGGAAGTCTTCAGAAATTTTTAAGACGGGGCGCGTATTCGTCTGATCAACTTTAGGAATATTTGGAAGTTGTTTGAACCAAAGAATATCAGAATCGCACCATAGGGTTGGTCCTTGCTCACCTGCCTTCAAAATTACCGCCAATTTCTTACCCATGACGTTACTTTGGGCAAACTGGACAATAGATCGCCGTCCTCGCTGCTCATGATACGCAACACTCTCTTCCCAAGAGCTAAACTCTTTGGTGCCCGACCACCAATGCAGGGCATTTTGCAATTCTGATACGGTTACTGAGCCATCAGAAACAATGTGCAACTTTGGCAACAGCGTCCATTCCCGATAGAGGGAAAGAAGCGATTGCTGAAGCAAGCCGATATATTTAGCTCCACACATTGAAACGAGCGTTAGATCTTGTTCTGACTTGGGAGGAGTTTGAGGGAGTGGCAAAACTTTGAGTACAAGCCTATAAACAGTTCGAGCGCGAAAAGCTACATAGTCCTTTAGAGCAGTAGGCTTAAGCATAGATTTCAACTACCTTACCGGATAAGACTTTGTGATAAACGCGGAAACATCAAAAACACCCGCTAGAAAAGAGCTACTTCAATAGACTTCTAGTCTTTCTCTGAAGTCGTGTAAAAAGATTAGGAGTAAAACCTACATTTTGGATTAACGCATCTAATTGCATATCACGAATTACAAAAGATGGATGTTTTAGAGGCAAGGTAATTGCCTCAACTGGATCACTAGCATTAGGATGATCGATGTTTACGGTGTGAGTTGCCCCAACCGTACAACCAATATTAGAGATCAAATTGACGCTGGGAAGAATCGTTAAACCACTGCGTATCCAGCAGGCGAAAAGCCATTGATAATCCCAAGTATTGATCTCGCCATCATAAACACCCTGAAAAATTTCTGACCAATACTTGACACTACGATCATCAATTAAAAGGTCTTTCATAAAACCACCATCCCGAATCTCGGGCCATAGGTCAAGACGAACATCAAAATTTTGGAAAGCTCGCCTCCAAGATGCCCATCCCCACACATGGAAATATTGAGAAAAATAATAGCTGTATTGAGTCCGGTGATACTGTAGTTGAGATTTTTGTCCAGAAATTGCCATCACTCGCTCATCATCTCGATAGCGATCGAGTAGCTGTTCACAAAAGGGAAAGAATGTTGCATGGGGAACACAGTCGTCTTCTAAAATAATCGCTTCTTCAACCGTGTCGAAAACCCATCTCAGCCCACTGGATATCCGTTCTCTACACCCTAGATTAATATCTGAGTAATTTGTTAAGACATCACACTCCCAATCAACGCGATCGATGATGGCACGAGTCTTAGAACATTGTTCAACTTCTTCTAGTCGATTAGCCCTTGCCCCATCTGCAACAACTAAAAGCTTTGCAGGTTTTGCCTGACGGATGACTTCAAACACCTTTGCAGTTGTTTCGGGGCGATTAAAGATTAAGAACGCAACGGGTGTTTTCATAACTAAAAATTTTATCCGTATTACTATTTCACTTAGAAATTTCACCTAGAATATTATTATTTTACCTAAAATCTAAAAACCTAAATAAAGTTAATTTAAAGTTGTTTCCTTATTCCTGTACAGCGTTTCCGATTCTGGCGAGGTATGGGCAAGGGGCTTACTATACTTCCAGGGCTATTTCATTCTAAATAGGTCTTTAAGAGGATGTTTGAAAAGGTTCTATTTGTCAGGTTAAGCACTTAAAGATCCCCCTAGCCCCCCTTAAAAGGGGGAAACAGCTTTGAAGTCCCTCTTTTTAAGGGGGATTTAGGGGGATCTAGATGATTTGCTACTAACATTCAGACTTCTAAGACACTCTCTAAGAGTAAACTGCACTTTACTGATTGATTAATATTGACCCAAAACAATCATGAGTTTTAGTATTAAATCTTCGGCTACCAACATAAAGCGGGACAGCAATGCCCTGAGCAGGTAGAATTGGCCTCATCATAGAAAAACCCTGTGACTAAGCGCGAGGGCAAGTATCCTACCCTCAAGAGTTAAATGAGGGAACGGATGAGACTCAATATACGAGAACGGTGTCAAAAAGTCTTCCAAGCATTTTCTGCAAAAGGACCCCTGACGATTCGAGCCATTGCTCAGGCAACCGGAATTTCCAAGAGTAGTGTGCATCGACATCAGCAAGCCATGACGCGTCGGCATCAGTATCCAGAGTCAAGGGTGTGGGAGAGTGCCATCGGAGCGCAGTGGTTAAAACGGCTGGTGGTTGCCACGGTGTTTATCTTCTGCTTCAAGCGAGGAGTGGGCTGTGAGAGCTTAGCTGAGTTCTTCCGACTGCTGGGACTAGAACAACAGGTGGGGGTTTCCGTTAGCTCCTTGCGCCAGATTCGTACCCAGATGGAGACGCAAATTCTGGACTATCAACGTCTGCAACAGTCTCAGTTGGAGCACCCTCAAACGCCGGTTGAAGCGTGTGTCAGCGTCGATGAAACGTTCCTTGACCAGGTAGTGTTAGTCCTGTTGGACTTACCCAGTGGCTTCATCCTGGTGGAGGAGATGTCCCAAGACTATCGCTACGAAACCTGGCAACAGCATACCCAGCAAGCGTTGAGCAAACTAGGGTTGAACATCCATTACTGTGTCAGTGACCGAGCCAAAGCCTTGGTCAAACTTGCGCTTGATGAACTGGGGTGTCCGAGTATCGCCGATCTGTTTCATGCGTTGCGGGAACTGTCGCAAGGGATAGGCAGTGAGTTGTCTGAACACCTGTTTCGAGTCAACCGACGACTGCGCGAGTTGGATGACTCGACAGCAAATGCCTCCTTAAAGCAGCAACTGCAAGTCCAGCAAAGTGGGTTAGAGCAGGCTCAAACCCAATACCGATCCATCTTGCATCAACTGACGACCACGCTCCATCCTTTTGCGATTCGGTTGGGCATTCCTCAGACGAGCAAAATGGTTGAATCTGAATTCCAGCAGCAAGCGACCACCCTGCGCACCCTGAAACAAACCGATCAACTGTCAGATAAACCGGGCAGTCTCTCCAAGTTTGAGCGTCAACGGCACGACTTGGCAGCCGTGGTTGACCTCTGGTGGAAGTGGGTCGAGCAAAGCTTGAGCGTTCGAGACTGTGAGCGATCCACGGGCGATTGGGTGAAGCAACACCTGTTGCCGGTCCACTACTGGCACCAGCAAAGTGTTCGCACGAAAAACCCAACCCTTAAGGCTGCTTACCAAATCGCGGCCCAACACGCTCAAGCCGCGTTAATGCGCCACCCTATCACCACGGCGATGTCTTGTGAGCAGTTCACCCAGTGGCAAACTTGGGCAACCTCGATGGTGACTAAATTCCAACGAACCTCTTCTCCGGTTGAAGGACGCAACGGCTACCTGAGTCAGATTCATCACAATCGCCGAGGTTTATCGACCCGACGCTTACGGGTGATGACCACGATCCACAACTTCCACCTCCAACGCTCTGATGGCTCGACAGCGGCTGAACGTCTTTTTGGTAAACCCTCTCCTGACCTCTTCGAGTGGCTAGTTCAACAGATGCCAGTCCTCCCGCAAGCGCGGCGCGGCAAAGCTGCTGCCAAAGCTAGAACTCCCTTCCTACCCACTGTCCCGGCTTAAATCGGTAGCCAATCTTCTAATGGATCATTGAAATGAACTTTAGAATTAAAAATATAACTCAAGCGCTGTCTCTGAGTGTTAGGCTTTCTTAAGTGAAAAAGCTCTTCTATTAAGAGTCGTTGATTTGTCGGCATATCAGGGTAAGTTTTCAAAAAGGCTTCCCCTTGAATTAAGAAATCAACAATGGGATTATTTTGAAATAGTCGCTGTAGTAAATCTTTCACTCTAAATTTGAGCCTGAACACCGGATCAGTTTTTAATTTGTGACCGATCGAGGTATTGGCAGAATGTTCTCGAAACTGAATTTGGGGTTCTGCATCATAAACAATGTGTCCAAACGCAGTGGCGACTAAATGAACCCACCCATCGTGCGAAAACTTGTCGTAAGGCTTTCCTTGAACATACAAATCTCGAATTTTGGAGCCAAACACCATTGTGCAGCCGCATGGATCGCACTCCACCAATGCATTGCCAAAATCTAAATATCGGGGATTGGGAGATAGCCCCAGCGATCGCAGATTGCTATCCACAAAAATTAGGCGACAGAAATACAAACCCATGTGAGGGTCAGAAGACTTTTGCAGAAAATTTACTGCACGAGAAATCTTTTGAGGACTCCAAACATCATCTTGATCACAAAAAGCATAAAACTCCTCTGGTTCAGATCCAGCAAGCAGCGTCGGTAATGGACTAGACCTGTAGAAACAGGTAACAATCAAAAGGGTAGTTGTCTGGAGACTTGAATATGGTGCTTGAACCGATTCTTTGCCCAACCTGCGGAAGTAACGATGTCGTCAAGCATGGTCAATCAGGTGAAGGCAAGCAACGCTACAAATGTCGCAATTCCCAATGTTCTCGCTCTACTTTTATTCGCGACTATCGGTATCGTGGATACCTCCCAGAAGTGAAACGGCAAATTGCAGATATGGCAGTCAACGGGAGTGGGATTCGAGATACCGCCCGTGTTCTCAAGATTAGCCGCACAACGGTGATTGAAACGCTAAAAAAAAGACCGTCACCTCAAAGCAATCAATGAAGCTCGTTTGGCAGAACTTGAACCGACTCAAACGATAGTGAAACTGTGCCAGTGGGAAGATCTGGAGGCTGAAGCTGACGAAATGTGGAGTTACGTCGGTTCAAAGAAACAGCAACGGTGGTTGTGGCACGCCATTGACCATCAGACGGGTGAAGTGTTGGCGTATGTGTTGTCTCATCATCAAGACAGTGCTTTCTTGGCACTCAAAGCGTTGTTAGAACCCTTTGGGATTATGCAGTTCTACACCGATGCTTGGGGTGCTTATGAAAGACACCTCGATCCAAGTCTACACAGGGTGGGTAAACGCCATACTCAGAAGATTGAGCGCAAGCATCTGACCTTACGCACCCGAATTAAACGGTTGGCTCGCAAAACCATTTGCTTTTCCAAATCCATCTGGTTGCATGATGTCGTCATTGGATTGTTCATCAACCGCTATGAGTTTGGCTTAAATGTTTAGATTTATTCCACAGGTCTAGTCCATTACCGCAGCGTCAACTCAAAGAAACTACGCTTATATCCAACGTTTTCTCCTAGTGTTAAATCGACGTTAGAAAACTGTTTTTGATAGGTTTGTAGGAAGGCAACTGTGCCATCCGTTGAGCCATCATCTCGAATATAGATAAAAATATTGGGATAATCTTGAGCTTGTAAACTATCAAGCTGCTCACCCAGAAACTCCATACCATTAAAAGTTGAAAGAAGAATGTTGACTTTGGGAAAGGCATTCATAGTTTACTCAGAATAATAAGTAAGCAGTTCAAGTTTATTAGACAACCTATAGTATGAATGTCTTATTTGCATCACGTCTTAATGACCCTGATTTAGCATTTGGACTGAGCGCTTTAACTCCCTGAAAATCCAGGGTTATTTCATTCTAAATAGCTTCTTCAACAACTTCAGCCCATAACCTGCTTTCCGCCTTGCCTGTGCCATATTAGTTTCTCCGGCATCCCGATAGAGGTTGAGGGCTAGATTCCGGGCAGTGGCAAATAGGACAGGTAGTGCGCTGACTCGGATTCTAGAACCATCTTCGCCTTGAGTCACATCTCGCACATGATGGACTTTATTCTCAACGTGCCAGTAATCCCGTATCCGTCGCCCAAACTGTTCGACTGTTTCGTCTAACGAACTGATGTAATAACGGATTTCAGGCTTTTTAATCAAGATACAGCGGATTGCAGTCAGATAGAGGACAATGAAGGATTACAACGTTGGGTCAAAAATGAAGCCGTATTCCATAGACTTTCGAGAGAAGATTGTAAGTGCTATGGAGAAGGGTGATAGCTCGATCCGAAAAGTTGCTGCCCGCTTTGCTGTCAGCAAGAGTTGCGTCGAGAGATGGATGATTCAGAAGCGCACAGAAGGTCACGTCGTTCCCCATAAGCAGGGTGGTTCGGTGAGTCCTGTGATGGAGCACAAAGACCAGTTAGTGGCGATCTTCGAGAACCAGCGCGATGCGACCTTAGCGGAATATTGTGAGCTACTCTTTGATGAGACTGGGCTATGGGTTAGCCAAAGTACTATGTGCCGAACCTTTCAGAGACTCAATTTACCGCGCAAAAAAAAACGCTCCGCTCCAGCCAAGCCACCAGCGAACGAGTCCAACTCCTGAGACAGGAGTACTGGGCACAGGTGACGAGTATAGAACTCAAAGATTTAGTGTTTCTCGATGAGATGGGTGTTCTACTGGGACTCATGCGAACCCATGCCCGTGCTGCACCTGGGGAACGAGCGTATGACTTCAAACCTTTTTATCGGGGCAAGAAGGTGAGTGTCATGGGCGCGATTACCGTCTCAAAGGTGCTGGCTGTGATGACGATAGATCAGTCGATGGACGCGGTTGTCTTTGAGGTGTACGTCTCAAAGTGTCTTGTGCCTCAACTGTGGAAAGGGGCTGTCGTGGTCATGGATAACCTGCCTGCTCACAAGGTAAAAGCCATTGCACCTTTAATTGAGGCGGTTGGAGCGAAGGTTCTGTATCTGTCTCCTTACTCTCCCGAATTTAATCCGATTGAGCATTGGTGGTCACAGTTAAAGGCTTTCCTAAGACAGTTCTCGCCGACAACCTCGAAAAGGGTAGATACCCTCATTGCCACAGCGATGGATTTGATAGATCCTCAACATTTGCACAACTGGTTTGCACACTGCTGTTACTGTCCCTCTTAACACTGCAATCCGCCGTATATTGCCCCTTGAGGATGTGCCGATAGCTCTTGACTCGAATAATGCTTCGTAATCCTGACCATTCTTCTGCTCCGGGCAACCCATCCCAGGTCTTCCACAAGCTGACGCTTCGGCGTTCGACTCGACCATGCCCCGTTTCAACGCAATTAATATGGGATTCGGACTGAAATTGTGCCGTAATTGCAGCGTAAAAATTGCCGTGGTTTCCTTTCAATGCGCCGAGATAGTCGTTTTCAGAGTCGATGATTTGCGCAGATATTTTTTTTGAGTGTTCAAAGCGTCGAAAGCAAACACCACTCCGCGTTTTGCCAGTTGCTCTAAGATCGGCGGAATCGCTTTAATTTCATTACTTTTGCAATCCACGGGCTGGGGAGGTAGGATCAGTCCTCGTTCCACGACGTATGCCGTGACTAATTGAATCGCAGGATGAGATTCTGTCGTACTCGCGTTCGTCTCAATCTGGTAAGAACCCCGTAAGACCTTACCATCAAGAGCGATCGTTTCTCCCGCTTTCGGTTCTATTGTGAAGAACTCTGAGATACAAGCTCCGTAGGATTGATAGTCCAGCGTTAATAGCACCCGACGGATCGTACTATAGGATGGTAGTCCATGTTTCGGTGACCCAAACAGGAGAATCAGGGATTCACGGTATTCCTCTAACCAATCTCCCATCGCGATAAATCCGCCACAGCCTGCACTGATCGCTAAGGTAAACAAGGCTAAACAGACGGCATACTGATGACGGCTGCCCGCGCCTCGGCGGGGGTCGGGTAGGTGAGAAAATACTTCTACGATTGCAAGCGTACTCATCACGATCAAAGGGGGGAGAATGGACTTCCATACTCTGGACCCTATGCTCACCTACTGTCTAGAATGAAATAACCCTGTCAAGAATAATGGCTTCTTCGACAAGGCCAAAAACCCAATCCAAGCCGCTGGAGACACGCTTAGCACAGCCCAGGTTGATCTCAGAATAGTTTTTGATTACTTCACACTCCCAGTCAACCTGGTCAATAATCGCGCGAACGGCAGCACACCTTTATGCTTCACCAGGTCGATCACTGCGAGAACCATCGGCAATTACAAATAATTGAGTTGGTTGTGCTTGTCGAATTGCCTCAAAAACTTTTTGAGTCGTATCTGGACGTTTAAAAATAAAAAGAGCAACTGCTGTGTTCATAGTTATTTGACTCAAAAACAGTAATTAGGATCCAAACTAAAAACACTCTTGATAAATTTTATGATGCTTAAAAAGCTTTCGTGAGCTTCTTCAAAAGCTGGTTTTGCTCCTTAAATTGTCTAGCTTTTCTAAAGACAGAAAGAATAAGAAAATTTATTTTTTCAATAATCATCTCTTCAATCACTCTTTCTCGATTCAAATAGGCATCTGACCAAGGAGACATTTTTAGATAATTCCAATAGATCTCTTTTCTGGTATCAGAACACTTTTGCCAAGGCTTAAGTGCACCGACAAAATGAATAATGGCTGCACCCTCAACTTGTCTAAATACTGGTCTATCCATATATATAGTATTATTCCACTTAGCATCTAAAGACTTAAAGCCACCATCTATAATCTTATTAATTCCATCTTGATCCCAAAAACGGATTAATTCTGGTTTTTGTTCAATAAACTCTATAGCTTTTATTGAAACTTGATCATTCATCCATTTGTTTAAATTTATTAGCATGACTCCGGTATTGAAATATCTTCCACTCGCTAGCTCAAGTTTATCAATTCTTTCCTGGTCATTTATTGGACAGGCTGCTAAAGGGAAGTCATTTATGTTGGTATTCCACAAATCGGTTAGTTCAGCATTACATACTAGATCTGCATCCAAGTAAAGGACTTTATGAATACCCTCTGAAAGTACATAAGGAATAGCTAATCTGTAGTAATTTGCCGGGGAGGCATGGAGCGAAATTTTCAGTTCTTTAAATGGATTGTCTTTTCCAAGTAGATAAAAGCTTATACACCTCCTGTAAAGATTTGATAGTATTGAGAATTTTTCAAGATCTGATTCCTGTAATTCATCACAGATTATGTGAAACTCAATATTTCTGGAATGGTTATTAACACACACAGAAGTCATGGCGCATCCTAAGTGCTGTATATAGTTTTTGTCTATGCAGAAAACAATATGTATTATTTCTTCTGACTCACAGGGCAGTACTTGTAAAGGCTTAGCTTGCAATTTATGAATTTTACAAAGTTCCACAACTAAATCCCTCAAAATAAACTTTTAGATGTCCTACTGGTTTCTTCAATTAAGCTTTAACTACCTCAACATAGCTACCTGACCTAATCACCTTGCCCTGCTCTAGTAAGTAGATTTGGTTACAGTGTTCTACTGTTGTCAGGCGATGGGCAATTATAATCACCGTTTTCTTGCCAGCTAACGCCCGAATCGCCTCACTTACCCGCCGTTCCGTTTCATTATCCAGAGCAGAAGTTGCTTCATCTAAGACCAAAATCTCGCGCTCATGGTACAAAGCCCGTGCAATGCCAATCCGCTGGCGCTGACCTCCAGATAGCATCACTCCTCGCTCTCCCACACGGGTTTGAATGCTTTATAAGGCTATACTATCTTTAATTTTATTTGTAGTAAAGCAATAGTTCGGACAATTTTAAGCGGCGATGATGCCGTAATTGCAAAGGGTTGAGTAGTTGGGGTGGGATTTAATCAAAGTTGGCTCCAAGTCGAAGGTTTCAATAAATCGGTCGAGGAGATGCTGGTTAAGCGCCCGTCGCTTCGCCGATGCCATTGAGAAGGGCACCCGCTCCTGCCCGGAATGTTGCTGGCTGGCTTCCACTTTCGCGAGGTTTAGGGCAGTTAAACTGGCATTGAAGTGGAACTCGGTCCTCACTAAGTCACGGGCTTGGCAATCCTCCAGCCCTGCAAACTGTTTGGCATCGCGGAAGAGAAACTCGATCTGGAATCGCAACTTGTAAAACTGAACGATTTGCTGCGGGTCTTGTTCGACATCGGTACTGAATAGCAAGCAGGTGCCGACTCGGTGAGGGGAACGACGGTCGATGAGGTAGACGACGCGAATCTGCCGCTTTAAGGAGACGTGCCACACCCGCTGGGTGTACAAATCCACATTCGGTTGCACGGCTTCGAGGAACGTAAAGCGGCTCAGGTCTGTGAAGGTGACTTTGCCATCATACTTGCGGGGTCTACCCCGTGGCTTCTGCTCCCCCGTGTAGAGATAGCGCAGATTGGCATCAAAACGCAATTTACTGATTACGTCCAACTGACAGCCCACTGCCCCGCTGACAAAGTGGGCTTTGGCATAGGCTCCATCCACGGTTAGATAGCGCACTTGAGGAGGTAAATGCGGACGCACGCCTTCGAGATGATAGAGATATTGATCCAGGCGCGTAATGTCCCTGGGAATTTCAGTTTGGGCAAGGGTTTGTTGAGCAGATAAGGCGTATGCTGTCTCGGTTTCAATATCCACTACACCGACTAACGAGATCTCTAGCCCTTTCTCGGCGCGACTCGCACAGCCATTCCAATACCAGTCGATGCCCTCCGTCCTCTTGCCGCTCTTGGTAATAAACGAGCCGTCCATCACTAATAGCAGAGGCTGTCCTGAACCTTGGGCGAGGCTGACCAGTTCGACGTTGAACGGCATAAAGTCAAACGCTGCCTTGAAGTGCCGTCGATACGTTTTCTCATTGAAGCGACTGTAGCGGCTCAAGTTCGTGAAGTTGACTTTGCCACACACGACCAAAATCGTCGAAAACAGCGTCACGAAAAACGTCACTTGCGGTTTGCGAAACCGCCCACTTTTGCCAGTAGGCTCTGTACAATAACTTCCATAGCTATCTATCCGGTGCTTTTTCTTTGTAACTGCACCCTATTCGATGGATAGCTTTCTTGTCAAAAATTGTCCGAACCATTGGTAAAGAGGAGGCATAGGAAAGTAAATAAGCTAGAGCTAATGGTGGAAAATCTCTTGGTAAATCATTCCAGTTACAACCATTTTTAAGTTGGTAGAGAATGCCATCAATGATTTCCCGGAGGCTCCAGTTGCTCGGTCGAGTCCGTTTCTTTCGGGGTAGGATCTCGTGTCAGGGTTATTTCATTCTAAATAGCTTCTTCAACAACTTCAGCCCATAACCTGCTTTCCGCCTTGCCTGTGCCATATTAGTTTCTCCGGCATCCCGATAGAGGTTGAGGGCTAGATTCCGGGCAGTGGCAAATAGGACAGGTAGTGCGCTGACTCGGATTCTAGAACCATCTTCGCCTTGAGTCACATCTCGCACATGATGGACTTTATTCTCAACGTGCCAGTAATCCCGTATCCGTCGCCCAAACTGTTCGACTGTTTCGTCTAACGAACTGATGTAATAACGGATTTCAGGCTTTTTAATCAAGATATATTGCCCCTTGAGGATGTGCCGATAGCTCTTGACTCGAATAATGCTTCGTAATCCTGACCATTCTTCTGCTCCGGGCAACCCATCCCAGGTCTTCCACAAGCTGACGCTTCGGCGTTCGACTCGACCATGCCCCGTTTCAACGCAATTAATATGGGATTCGGACTGAAATTGTGCCGTAATTGCAGCGTAAAAATTGCCGTGGTTTCCTTTCAATGCGCCGAGATAGTCGTTTTCAGAGTCGATGATTTGCGCAGATATTTTTTTTGAGTGTTCAAAGCGTCGAAAGCAAACACCACTCCGCGTTTTGCCAGTTGCTCTAAGATCGGCGGAATCGCTTTAATTTCATTACTTTTGCAATCCACGGGCTGGGGAGGTAGGATCAGTCCTCGTTCCACGACGTATGCCGTGACTAATTGAATCGCAGGATGAGATTCTGTCGTACTCGCGTTCGTCTCAATCTGGTAAGAACCCCGTAAGACCTTACCATCAAGAGCGATCGTTTCTCCCGCTTTCGGTTCTATTGTGAAGAACTCTGAGATACAAGCTCCGTAGGATTGATAGTCCAGCGTTAATAGCACCCGACGGATCGTACTATAGGATGGTAGTCCATGTTTCGGTGACCCAAACAGGAGAATCAGGGATTCACGGTATTCCTCTAACCAATCTCCCATCGCGATAAATCCGCCACAGCCTGCACTGATCGCTAAGGTAAACAAGGCTAAACAGACGGCATACTGATGACGGCTGCCCGCGCCTCGGCGGGGGTCGGGTAGGTGAGAAAATACTTCTACGATTGCAAGCGTACTCATCACGATCAAAGGGGGGAGAATGGACTTCCATACTCTGGACCCTATGCTCACCTACTGTCTAGAATGAAATAACCCTGCCTGAAAATCTGTGTAGAGTTAACACGATCGCATTGGAATTATTTGACTCCAATCATTGTAATTCCTCTAAAAAGTAGAGCCTTTGCTGTTTTACGCTTTAGTGACACAGGGAGTTGATCGATTAATGTTTCTAAGGTTCTAATTGCCGTTATCGTAATTGAATTTAGGGGGAAATTAATGTTCGCTCCTTTACCATATTTGTAATAGCTGATTTTGGTAAATCCAACCTGGCGAAACAAATCATACAGTTCGCTGAGGCTATATTCTTTTAGATGCCAACCCGTTGCAACATCATCAAAAAACTGGGAGGCATCATGCGGTCCAGAAAGGCGATTGGGAGTCACGCAAATGTAAGACCCACCTGGTGAGATCGCTTTATAAACATTTTGGAGTTGCTCTACTGCATCTTCTGGATGGAGATGCTCCATTAGTTGATGGCTAAATGCGAGACTAATACTGTTATTTGGTACAGGAATAGTCAATCCATCTGAAACAATAAATTCAAAATTGGCTGGAGGATTTAGCTGTTGTCCAACTTCAAACGAAACATCGATCGCATACACTCGTTTTACATGCTTTGCCACTTCAAGCGACACGCCGCAACTTCCAGCCCCAATCTCCAAAAAAACAGTGCCAGGCGTTAAGAAAGGCTCAACAAGTTCCATCCGACGAGCGACAACCCAGGCACCCACTTCCGGATCAGTTTTCTCGTGCAAAATCGGGTTAAAGGTTAACTTTTGAAAGAGGTTATCGTACAGTGAAATATAGAGTTGTTGCCGCTCTGCTTTAGTAGAATTTTTTAACCGAGTCCCTAACTCTTTTTCAAGCAGGTAAGTCTCTTCAATAATCTCAACGCTTCTTTTATACATGTCATCTTCCATTTTTACAGGCATACTCATGACTCTCTATTACAAAAGTTAAACAAAGATCAACTTGATTAAAACCTTTCTATTGGATAAATTATCTCTTTATGAAAACAATTGCGTCTGAAATTCTGGCTTACCTTTAGAGCCAGTCGATCGTGTCTGATTAATATCGAGCGCCGTTGTAGACGTAATTCCTTTAAATTGCTGCATCCAGAACGATTCTGCATTGTCGAGATCGTTTTTTCCCAGAGCTTCAGTAGGCATCACACTTTCCTTCACAATGTTCTGTAAAACTCCCAGCGATCTTAGGAGTATTCATAAGTTTCTAAATACTGATGAGTAATCAATATAGCTGTCGCCGGGTGTGTTAGGACAGATTGGTGATGAACATCAACACCCGTGAGCTTTGTGAATTGACCCTTGTCCTAAGTCTTCCGTCCGTTGCTATAAAGCAAATCTAGATATAAATTCTGAGCAGTAAAGATTGGGCAATCAACCTCATCTGACAACGAAGATTTATAGGTTTCTTTCTAGTGACAAAAATCGCACAGGAGAGCGTAAACTTTCCCAGTGTCTAGAGAATATTCTATCAAGGATTCACGCATGAATATGGCAGATCTACGTAGCAGTTCGGCGAGATGCTAGGAGAGATTCATGGAATCTTTATTAAAGAGTGTTCAATATTTTTTCTGTATAGAATTTAACGGTTATTGGCAAAGCTCGACTTATGGCTTAATTGAAAAGTGTTGTGCTTTTCTATGGTTAAGCACAACATTGGCTTGTTGTAATTGAATTTGAACTAGGAGAACGATAAGGGCGATGCTGCTGCTGATTAGGGGGAGCAGAACAAATGCTTTGGTTAAACCGATTCTAAAACCTAATCCTAGGCTGACTCCAAACGCTCCTGTGAGCAGGCTGAGGACGATCGCTAATATTTTTTGATTCCCATTCGCAATCATCTTTGCGATCGCTAAATTAAGCGCAATTCCAGCGATCGCCCCAGTCACAACCCCTAACCCTGCTCCCAATAAGACTGCTGAACCGACAACCGTTTCAATTGCACCTGAGAAAACCTGGGTGACTACAATACTGCCCAGGATTGCCGCTGGTATGGTGCTTACCACTCCAAACCGCCAACCAGAGGAGCGGATCAACCAGGTAGCAACTTCTAAACCAATTACACCTCCCACCAGCGTGCCCACTTCCGCTGATTCCACAGATCCCGCTATCGTACCGAAGACGAAGGCGAAAGAGCTAATTAACCAGGTTAAGCCCATAAAAAATACTCCCAAAAGCCCCAGAAGCCCGTAGGAAACGAGGTAGTTGGGAACAGGCATACGGGCTGTCTGCACTTGGACATTGAGGCAGTAGGTTTTTGTCAGGGTATTGCTATGCAACAGCAATTTGCGGTGATAGGTTTTGCCCGTCATCAGGTTGCTCGTGTCCACAGTAATCTGACATTTGACCTGATTGCCAGTAAAGGTTTGCGGTTCGATTGCGATCCAGCGACCTACCTCATTTAATGGATCGTGGGGATGGAATGCAACTTCCCATTGCGCTTCTAAGAGGGTCTCTGGAATTGGATTTGTAATATTCACCGTTTTGGTCAGCAATGCGCTTCGCCGACTGGCACTGAATTCCAATGTTGTTTGGCTAAATTGAGCTTCTGGTGGGCGTACCGGGGAGGTCGGGATAGCAGCTAAGGCGGAGACTGCATTGGGAAATCGATCTTTCAACCGTGGTTCTACCATCTTTTCCAGCCAGTTCACCCAATGGATATTGAGCTTGGGAACAAGATGCTTGAAGCTAACGCGATAGCTGATATCGACTAGGTCGCCAATGCTATCAGATTTCGTGTTGGTTAGTAAACAAATTAGGGACATTCCCAACCCGTAAAGGTCTGAAGCTTCGCTCAACTGCCGATTAAACAACTGCTCAGGTGGCATAAAGCCCAGCGTGCCTTTGACCACACTGCTGACACCGACCTCGCCTTCTCCCACGCGAGCAAAGCCAAAATCAATCAGATAGACATTCCCGACTTGATCAACCAGAATATTGTCTGGTTTAAGATCCCGATGAATAATGGGTGGAATCCGGTTCTGCAGGTAAACTAAAACGTCCAGAGCCGCGATCGCAATCTGTTTAATCTCGTCTGGGTTAAAACTACGGGACGTTGCCAGAGAAACTCCCTGCTTGTATTCCTGCACCATACAAAAACCATCCTGGGTCTCAAAGGCATCTAAATATCGAGGAATGCCTGGATAGTTAAGCTCTTTAAGTAATTGAATTTCGCGATCGTACGCATCATAGCTCTGCCAGCTTGAACCCAATTTGGCAAATTGAAACTGTTTGATCACCACGAGCTGCTGATTGCGCATATCGTTCGCCAAATAGGTGACGCGCCCTCCTGCCCGGTTATGACCCAACTCCTTCTCAATTTGGTAATGGTAGTGGGAAAAATCTGGAAAATCGTTCATAAGATGAGCCAGTGGGAACAAGAGAGGATAATTGGCGTTTATTTAACGATTAAAGTTTATGCGAATTTTTGATTCAGCCAAACAATTTTTTGCAGGGAGCATTGCTACCTAGCTATACTCCCCGTACTTGACAGTTCCATTCAGTAAATTTCTCAAGAATTGCAGCGGGTGGATGTTTAAGCTCAGCAATTGACCGTTGCTTAAATCGTCCCGTTAGCGCATATTGAACCAACCCGATATATTCTCGAAAGATAACTGTAATTTGCTGGAGAGAACTCCATTTATCCGGCAGCGGACTGAAATGAGGAATCACTGTAAATCCAGCACTGCGAAACAGCAGGAACGATCGCAACATGTGCGGAGTATCTGTCAGCAAAATAATCTTGCGGACATCATGCGGATAAAGGATCGCGGCGGTATAGAGGGCATTTTCTTCCGTAGTTTGTGAGCATTCCTCACCACTTAAAATGGAGCCTGGAAGCCCTTTTTGCTGAAGCCGTTCAATAATCGGTCGGGCATCCATCATTCCACTGGCAAATACACGGGGAGCGCGATCGGCTTGCCAGAGTTTATGAATCTGATCAACGCGGTGTCCTTGTAATTCCTCCCCGCGTCCCAAAACGATGATGGCATCCGTTCGATCCCCCTTATCTAGTGGTAGCGGGATGGTTAAGCCCCAGGTTGCCAGTTGAGCCATCCAGGGCGAAGTCACTAGCAATCCAGCTAGAACCAGAACCGTCATGGGCTTGATCACTCTCCGCCGCCAACGACGAGAGCTGATCAGCCAAAATATTCCAATCAGTGTCAATAGGATTAAAGCTTCCATATTAGACTTATCACCAATTCATCACTTCCTCTAGAAGCATCGTTTTGAATTTGGTCGCTATTGGTCAAGTTGTTTAAATACAGACGATGTAGATTTTTCCACAACAGACGGACTTTCTAGCTCCATCGGTTGGTAGTGATAATAAGGATCGGTGAGTGAGGTTTGTTCCCTTGAACCATTTATAACCATGCCTAAAACTGGAACCGAGAATACTTTAATTCCTTCTAGAGCTTGAGACAGAACTGAGCGCTTTGTTTTACTCAGACGCACAACCATAACTATGCCATCGGTCTTAGAAGCAATAAGCTTGGTATCGGCTAACCCGACCAGTGGAGGAGTATCGTAAATCACCAAATCATAGGCGGACTTAAACTGCCCCATCAAATTTTGCATCTTCTGGGATGATAGAAGCTTAGTTGGGTCAGGAGGAATCTGTCCAGCCGTCAGGATGAAAAGATTCCTTTCGCCGGGAGATTGCTGAATCAGCCGTTCAACTTCGAGATCTGACGAAATAGCATTACTGAGTCCAGAGGTATTTATCAATCCCATTTGCTCATGAACTTTCGGACGGCGCAGATCGGTATCCACTAACAGAACCCGCTGCCCCAACGCTGCCGCAGCTTGAGCGAGGTGCACAGAAATCGTAGATTTTCCTTCTCCTGGGGTGGATGAAGTGATGACAATGGAGCGAACCTGAGTGTCAGAACTAAGCAGACGGATATTGGTATACAGCGAACGAAAGGCTTCTGAAAAAGGAGAGGCTGTGTAATAACGAGATTTGGCACCGTTATTGAGTTTGATCTTTTGCCCCATCTGCTGCATTAGTCCACCAATGTCACCTAAGGATACGAGCTTCCCAAGAGATCCCAGTTCCTCGATATCCTCTAACTCGCGACTATGTGGAATCACACCCAGAACGGGAAATTTACTAATTTCTTTGATCTCTTCGGGATCGTGGAGAACACTGCTCAATTTGTCTAATAGCAACGCAACACCTATCCCCAGCAATACTCCTAAAATCACGCCTAACATAGTTGTCCGCTTAACGTTGGCGGCAGATGGAACTGGTTCTCCAGGGGGTGTCAAAATTTGCCAGGGAGCTTTTCGTTGTCCGGCATCAATCCGCAGTGCCTCTCGTTTCGTGAGAAATTGATTCAGGTTATCTGTTGCAATCTTCAGTTCTTGTTGAATGTCGGTGTATTGGCGCGACACAACAGATAGCTGTTTCACTTGCTGATTAAGCTGATTTGCCGCCTGCCCCAAAATGCGATCGCGGTATTCTAGCGCCCGAATCTGACTGGCAACTTCTTCCTGAACTCGTCGCCCTTCCCGCTGTAGAAGCGGTACTAGATTTTGCTGCTGCTCCTTCAGAACTTGAACATTGGGAGTATTGTCCTTAAATAGCGATGACTCTTTTGCGATTTCCCCCTCTACGGTCAAAAGCTGACTAAGCAGAGCCTGATAGCGGGCATTACCACTCAACGCTATAGAGGCTGGATCGTCTGCTCGGCGTAACAACTCCTGCAAATCGTTATAAAGTGCACGCGCCTCATTCAACTTGATCCGAGTTTCAAGACCTTGTTGACTCACCGTATTCGTCTGATCTGATAGTCGTTCTGCCGTTGAGTCTGGATCGATCAGGTTGTACTGCTGCCGAAAGGATTGCAGCCGATCCTGAACCGCATCAACCCGCTGTTGCAATTGAGGTATTTGGGCATTCACAAAATCAATCCCTTGCCGCACATCGGCTAACCGCTCCTCCAAACTGTAGTTTAGATAGGAGGCTGCCACAAGCTTCAAGACTGCTTTCACTTTCTCAGAGTCTGAATCTTGAAGGGTCACGGCTAGAATTTCACTGCTGGGAACAGGGATTACGGAAAGATTGGTCGCTATTTCCTCCTCGCTAATCGTTGGGTACTTAGATTTTAATTGGTCGGCGATCGGCGAAAGTACTTTAGGGCTTTTTAGCAGTTTTAGCTTAGTGGCATCCACAGTCACAGTTCTTTCCGATGTGGTTTCACGCTCTTTGTTCCCCAAAGTTTGAGGGACAGAGGATATAACCTGGCTTTCAACCGTCACTGGTTTCGTCAGAATCTCAAACCCAGCCTGATAGATAGGTTTACTGCTTAATGCTTTGAGCATTGCGGCAGAGGTCACAACGATGGTTACTCCAATAATTACGGGTAACCCTCGCTTCAGCGCACTAAAGACTTGCCCGAGGTTTAAACCGCCTTCATCCTCGTCGCCAGAGCGGGCTGGGTTGATTGGCGGTAGCCACTGGAACTGTCGAGCAGTATGGTTTTCTGGTGGCAATGGCTGAGAATTTTGATGATTCTCCATTTTTGTATTAGTCCGTTGGGCGGCTAGGGTGAGAAAATACGCGAAGCCTTACCTGATTTTCCATTTGATTCATGGACACGGTTGTTCCTCAATAATATGTTAGACGCAATTTTTTGCGTTGCGAAAATTTAGCAAATAACTAATTGCCAGTAATGAGTCTGTAAATGCTAAATAACGATAGAAAGTTATTGACGGGAACCAAAACGGAGCTTAAGTTATCTGAAAAAGCGGTTAACGCAGAGCGATTCACGATAATAATGTCGTCGTTATAAAGCGGAGGGTTGGTTTGATCATTGAGCTGGTTATCAAAATTGATAGCAATGTTGCGTTTGGTAATCGTGCCGTTTGGGTTTAGCCGAATCAAATCGACTGACTTAGTACGAGCCCGGGTTGTAAAGCCTCCCGCTGCCAGAACAGCCTGATTAAGCGGAGTATTCGGCGGAATTTTCACGGCTCCAGGCTGCTTCACTTCGCCGACAATATTTACCCGAATGCTATCAGGAGAAAAGCTGGCAGTCGCAATCTGGATTGATTCTGCCGGAGAGATAGTCGTTGCCGTTGGGATGACGATTGTATCTCGATCTTGTAAGAACAGATCTTGGCTTACGTCTCCTCCCTTTAACAATTTCCAGAGATCGATCGTGATCATTTGCTCAGCACCACTTTTGGTCAAACGCCGAACCTGAATTTGACGAATATCTGCCTGGGGTTTAATTCCGCCTGCAATCTGAATGGCGCGGGTGATGGTGGGTGGTGTTTCAACTCCTCCAGAACCACTTGCTTGCCCGGTTTCCCCAGCGGCACCGGTGCGGGCGGTAGCGGTGACTGTGTGTGGACCAGGACGGTAAACTTCACCGACAACAGCAACGTTTAATGCCTGACTTTTATCCGCACTAAAACTAGTTGATGCCAGTTGGATAGATTCAGCCAAATTCGTTTTGGCGAGGGTAGGAACGAAGATAGAATCTCCAGCACGGAGGGTAATATCCTGACGAGAATCACCGATTTGTAGAAAATCCCAAAGGTTGACTTTAATCACCTGCTCACCTGAATGCCGGGGCCGACGAACCTCTATCTGGCGCAGATCGGCCAGTTGAGTAATGCCACCTGCTTGTCGAAGCGCTCGTGATACTGTAGGAACTTGTCCGGTTTCCGTCAGAGTATAAGCTCCTGGACGATTAACTTCCCCTAAAATACTGGTTTGCACTGAGCGAGGGGTCAGTACATTCATACTTACAACTGGGTATTTAAGAATTCGGGCATACCCTTGGGAGACAACACTCGCCGCTTCTTTGAGCGTCATCCCTGTGACAGGGATGCTACCAACTTGGGGAAGGGTCAAGGATCCATCTGCTAAAACTTGAAACTCGCCAGAGAATTGGGGCAATTTAAGTACATCAATTCGGACGCGATCGCCGGGACCTAGAGTATAAGCATCACCTATGAGGGTGGAAGTTGCTCCCAAACTCCTTGAGCCTCCATTGGTGGAAACCCCTGGCTGAGACAGACAGGGTAAAGATGTCGTAACCGTCAACAGCGTTGATATCGTGAAGCCTGTAATGAGTTGAATAAAGCTTGTAGAATGCCCGTGAGGCAAGTTTCGTGGCATATAGTTTGAGCCTCTTGAAGGCACCTCCATTGTAATGAATGGTTAGATGTCCCAATTTTGCGTGGAGCGCACAGCTTTCAATAGAGCGGTTTGATGGTCTATCTTAAAGAGTCTTGTCGAGTGGAGGTGTCATGGTGAATATCGTTTGTGAAGCTCACTCTGACACCTTCTCCCTTAATAGATATAACAGCATCGAAACAACTAAGCCAACTGAGCTTTACTAAATTCACAGTAGCTATTGACCAATCACACTTAAGCAATTGCCGCAGCATCTGCCGCAGTTGAGCAGCTTGCCCGTTGCTCGTCAATTGACTGCGGTAGATGCTGTCAATAGGCGTTGATAAAGATCTTCGCCCTTACCGCCCAATGCCCACATAGCGAAACCCAGCAGCTTCCAAGGTCTGCTGCTGCAAGAAGTTTCGTCCATCAATGATCACAGGACTGTGCATTAAGGATGCTAAATGAGCATAGTCCAAAGTCTGAAATTCCTGCCAGTCTGTGACTAATACCAGCGCATCGCAGCCGTCGGCTAAACGCTCTGGATCGGTTTCCACAATGACATCTGACAATCCACTTCGCAATCCACTTTGGGCGATGATTGGATCGTAGGCTTTTACCTTAGTTCCCAAACGGGTAAGCTGTTCAATAATATTCAGAGCAGGGGCATCTCGCAAGTCATCTGTATTCGGCTTAAAGGTTAAACCGAGCAGCCCAACGGTTTTACCCTTCAGGATTTTGAGCACCTGTTGAAGCTTTTCTACCACCACTAGACGTTGCCGTTGGTTAACACTGACTGCCGCTTTCATCAGTTGCGCTTCAAATCCATAATCATCTGCTGTGTGGATTAGTGCAGATACATCTTTGGGAAAACAGGAGCCGCCCCAGCCAATTCCTGCCTGCAAAAACTTGTTGCCAATCCGAGAGTCTAAGCCTATGCCCTTAGCGACTTCTACTACGTCTGCCCCAACGCGATCGCAAATATTGGCAACCTCATTAATGAAGCTAATCTTAGTTGCTAAGAAAGCATTAGCAGCATACTTAATCATCTCTGCCGAACTCAAATCGGTCACCACGATAGGCACCAGTGGCAAGGTCTGATCTGCGGCAAAGTGGCGATTCACAATAGGAGCATACAGTTCCTGCATCAGCGCGATCGCCTTAGAACTGCTGCTACCCAACACAATTCGATCCGGGTTAAAAGTATCATAAACCGCTGAACCTTCTCTTAAAAACTCAGGATTGCTAACCACATCAAATTCCGGCTCTTTTGCAAAGTTGGCCGCAGTTGCCACCACATCAATCCCAGCTGCACCCACCATCACAGGCGCTTCCGACTCAGCCTTTCGCTCCGCAGAACCATCTAGCACCAGCATTCGCACCCAGTCTCCCGACCCAATCGGCACCGTGGATTTATTCACAATTACTTTGTACTCACCATTCAGATGGGAGCCAATTCCCTGCGCCACCGCCTCCACATAACGAGTATCGCTTTCTCCACTGGGTAACGCCGGAGTTCCGACCGCGATAAACAAAACTTGCCCATGCTCCACCCCTGCCTTTAAATCCGTAGTGAACTCAATCGTTCTATTCTCAATACACGATTGCAGAATTTCCGAAAGTCCCGGCTCAAAGATAGGAGACTGCCCAGATTTCATCAGCTTGACTTTCTCTTCGTTGTTGTCTACACAAACAACGTGGTGACCGATATGAGCCAAACAAGCTCCCGTAACCAAACCCACATATCCCGTACCAATCACACATACACGCATAAGGCTTTCTCTAAAAGACACAACATAATCAAGCAGAATCAAACACGGGCAAAATACATCGGATGCACAAAAAACGTGGCACGGCTAATCTACACCGACACAATCAACAGGATGCGTGGAGCCAGAAATGCCTGAGCGGGCGCGAAAGTCCTCAATGGTATGGCGTAACCCTTCTGATAGAGGTATGGTAGGCTGCCAACTCAGCAACTTTTGCGCCTTGGTAATGTCGGGTTTACGCCGGCGTGGGTCATCCTGAGGCAATGGCTCAAATCGAATATCGGTGTCTGGGTTGACCATTTTTTGAACCGTTTGAGCTAATTCAAGAATGGTATATTCCTCTGGATTGCCCAGATTGATAGGTCCTGTATGGCTCCCATTCATCAACCGGATTAAGCCGTCAACCATATCAGAAACATAGCAAAAGCTGCGAGTTTGCGACCCTGCGCCATAGACCGTTAATGGAGTTCCCTTAAGCGCCTGCACTACAAAATTACTCACCACTCGACCATCGTTTTCAAGCATACGAGGACCGTAGGTATTAAAAATTCGGGCGACCCGCACCTCAACATCATTCTGACGATGATAATCAAACGCCAACGTCTCGGCGACCCGCTTGCCTTCGTCATAGCAACTCCGAATCCCAATCGTATTCACATTGCCCCAGTACTCTTCTGTTTGAGGATGCACCTCTGGATCGCCATAAACTTCGGAGGTAGAGGCTAACAGGAGCCTCGCCTTGACCCGCTTTGCCAGTCCCAGCATGTTTAATGTGCCAATTACATTGGTCTTGATCGTTTTAACTGGATTATATTGATAGTGGACAGGCGATGCGGGACAAGCCAGATGATAAATTTGATCAACCTCTAAGCGAATTGGTTCTGTAATATCATGGCGGATTAGCTCAAAGTAGGGATGCCCAATCCATCTCAGAACATTGTGCTTCCGCCCGGTGTAAAAATTGTCCAAGCAGATCACATCATGTCCTTCGGTCATCAACCGATCAATTAGATGGGAACCGATGAAACCCGCACCACCTGTTACTAAAATTCTCATAGTTCTCAATGACCTCATACGTTAAAATAGACAGTTTCAATCTTGGAGTGAGTCAAATTAAGCCTTATGGCTCAATCCTTCCTTGATTTCGCAGTATGCAAAAAGTAATTTTCAGCGACTACCCTGACAATATAAATCATGTGGAGAAATTTAGCGTTTTCAGTGGTTTTGGGTTCAAAGATGTCGATTCAATAATTGCTAGGTTGCTATTTCCGAGTACGTGAACATAGCACCATAGAGCATATATGACCTTAATCCAACCTATACAAAAATTTTGTCGGTCACTCCGCAGCTATAACCCTTCTACTTTAAAGACCTTACGTGAAAGGATAACAAGGCAGTGAGGTACCTGTAAATACCCATTCTGCTAGCTTTATAGAAGCTTCGTAACTACTCAGATTAGAGAACTCCATAAAAAAGGTGCTCTAGTAGTCAAATTGGTTCCACCTGTCAATTTTCGGTTGATTAAGCAAATTTGCTCGGAGAACCAATATTGCTGGCATTGCCCATTGAATTCGTTGCTAAGAAATATACTCTGGAGCAGTGGGTTGAGCAATGAGGTCAAAGCCAAGAGCTAGAGCCTTTTCTTAAGATTCTTGACCACTCGTTCTTCGTCTGACAATTGTATATTCCAGATAATGGTTATTATCCGGAATATAATAAAAGAAGGATTTTGAACTGCCCACCCTGAACACCTGTTGAACGGGCGAGCGCTCAAATTCACCGGATGCTCGATTGTTGTGATACTTCCTGCGAATTGTCCTATGAACCGTCGGAAATTGATTCCTGATCGGCTTAGTTATAGCAACGGACAAAAAGTGGTCGCTAAGGCTGAAAGACTTATGAATGAAAGCTTTTAGCGGTTGCTTTACTTGGGCATCTGATGACTTTAACTGCCCCATCTTGAGCCACAAATGGGACCGTCCGAATCACAACCAATGATTTTACGCCTCTACAGGCTCCTCAGCCGTGATCGACCAAACCTCGTAAATGGGAGTGCGATTCGTTGTGAGGTGAATCACGGTAACCAGTCCGTAAATAACCTCACCAACCAAATCTAGCAATAGAGACGGTTGAACTCTCGGTCTGATGCAGGTGCAAGTCCTGCCTACCAGACTCAGGTATGACTCCTTATCTGCCCACACTGACCAGACTCGGTTTCTGGAGGGTGAAGCTGGGAGCAGGGCGCAATCAGACATTCGTTGTGGAGTGACACTGGCGCTAACAGGGAGTTCCTACGGTGAAACAGAGCCTAGAAAAGCGACCTATACGAGAGCAGGGCACAACATCCAACCCTGACTCTACTGGAGATAATTCCCGCTGCGTCTTCCCATAACAGCAGCAAGAGTCTAGGGAATCCAGTGGTTGAAGTGGCTCCACCTAACGGAACGAGCAATCTAACCGAGGGAACGAAAAGAAACGAACTGAGGGTCAAGGGGGAGGTCGAACCCCTTCGTAGGCTAGACGAGCAGCACAATTCCTTTAGTTTGGGTAGGACAGACCGTAACTGGTCTGAGGTGTTCAGAAAACACTGGTCTGGAGATAGAGCATGATTAGACACAGCAGCAATGCTAGTGAATCTTGGAAAGCGTTACCGTGGAAGCAATTCCGCCGTAACCAATTCCGCCTGCAAAAGCGAGTGTTCAAAGCGATTCAAGTGGGAGACAAGCGGAAAGCTCGGTCTCTGCAAAAGCTAATTCTGAAATCCACCGCAGCAAGATTACTAGCAATCCGTCAAGTCACGCAACTAAATGCTGGCAAAAGGACAGCAGGTGTCGATGGTCAAGCATTTCTTTCCTTTGAGGAAAGGTTTGCACTGAGTGAAGAACTCGCTTGGCAAGGCAGCAACTGGAAACACCAGAAGCTTCGGGAAATTCCCATTCCTAAACAGAATGGGCAGACCCGCATCCTAAAAGTCCCCACTATCGCAGATAGAGCCTGGCAGTGCCTGGTAAAATCCGCCTTAGAACCAGCACACGAAGCAACCTTCCATGCTAGAAGCTACGGTTTTAGAGCAGGACGCTCGGCACATGATGCCCACAAAATCCTGTTTTCAAACTTGAATTCTCATGCCAATGGAATCGAAAAACGAGTTATCGAACTTGATATCGAAAAATGCTTCGACCGGATCAATCACTCAACCATCCTGGAACAACTCATCGCCCCAAGAGGCATCAAGACCGGAATCTTCCGTTGTCTTAAAGCAGGAGTTAATCCAGCCTATCCTGAACAGGGAACCCCACATCGACGTTTGATCACGCCCTGTACAATGTTGCAAACAATCTTTATCAGAGTCAGGCACAGGTGAAAGGGGTTCGACTCTGAAGACGACATTGACCTGATCTTTGTCAATTTCTACCCGCTTGACCAAGGTGCGAATAATGTCCCGGCGCTGTTGCCAATCCAACTGTTCTAATCCAGTTTTTACTTGAGTGGCAAAGTCTTTTAATCGGCCAATGATCAGCCGAAGCTCTTGTTGGCGGGTCATTTCTGAGGTTGCTTGCGCGATCTGAGTTTCTAAGGCGGCGATCCGGACTCGCATCTGAGTGATGCGCGGCTCAAACTCAGCTTTGTGAATCACCCCCTCAGCATAACTATCAATCAGGCGCTCCAGTCCGCGTCGCAGTTTGGTCAATTGCGTTTCCAATGCGGTAAGGTGTTGTCCCTGTTTGGGCGCTTGTGCTCGACGGGTATACTCCTGAGTCAGTCGCTGCGGATTCTCTAGTAACGCCTGCACCTGCTGCCATACTGCCATTTCCAGCAAATCAGTGCGGACTTGCAAATTGCTGCAAATGCGATCTCCGCCAAAGCGATAAGCATCGGTGCCAATACAGCGGTAGTAAGCATACTCTCGAACCTTGCCTTTCGCCGCTTTGTGACTGACAGGTTTACCGTAATAAGCGTAGCCACACTGCTGACAAACTAAGAGTCCTTGCAGGAGATATTTTGCGCCTCTTTGACTTTGGCGGGCGCGTTGGCGATTCTCCTGCAACTGTTGTTGCACGGCTTCAAGTCAATCAACGCGGGCACCGGAATCAAAATCCACTGCTGCGGGTCTTTGTCGTAGATCGAATAATCTTGACGAGGAAAGGGCGACTGTCTACGACCTGGGCGTAAGCGCGGTCGCTTTGTCCCGATTGCGTGCCTTTATAGGCTGGATTGTTCAGCATTCCCCAGATGGTGGAACGATCCCAGACAGGCTTACCCTTGGGTGAGGGAATGTCCGCTTGCTGGAGGCGGCGACAGGCTTCGCCAATCGTTGCCTGTTCTCGCCCTATCCAATCGAAAATTTGGCGCACGACTGGTGCCTGTTCAGGATGGACTTCATAACGCGCTTGCCCATTGCCTTGTTGGGTATCAATGTAGTGATAGCCATAAGGCGCACCGGATAGCGGATTGACAGAACCTGAACGAGCAGCATGGCGCTTCCCACGGCGGCTTCGTTCTAGGATTTTGGCTCGTTCATATTCCGCCACCATGCCTTGAACTTGCAGTAACAGGTCATCCTCGGGAGAGTCGCCTAAAGCCCGATTGAGAAACACAATTTCCACCCCAGCTCGTTGCAGTTCATCCAGGAGCAAGACTTGATAGGCATATTTGCGAGCCAAGCGATCTGGGGAATGAATGTAAAGTCGGTCGATGCTGCCTGTCGCTGCCAGATCACGCAGTTGTTCCAGAGCTGGACGCAAGAGTGTCGCACCACTATAACCTTCATCAATAAATTGCAAATCGGGTTGTAAGACACATCCATCAGCCGTGATCTTTTCCCGCAATATTGATAGTTGACTCTCAATCGTATGAGAGGACACTTGTTGTTCTGAAGAGACACGCGCATAGATCGCCACTTGAATATCATGACTGTTCATAATTCTCTTCTCCAATTCGTTTTTCTATAGCATTGATATCGATAACGGATGCTTGTTTTGGCATTGAAGCGACGCGCCGTACAGGGGGCAAAATCTGTTCATAAGCACTGGCAAGGTACTCAGGGGAGAGTCGGGAAACTTCAAAGCTAGCGCGAACCTCCAATATCCGTTTTCGCTTCGGGTTGGGCTGATTCATGGTGGCTTCCCTCAAAGTGAGAAGAAGGGGTTAAAGCCACTTTAGGAAAAATGCACATTCAAAAGTTTGGCTCCTCCACCAACGGGATACCAAGATATCTCGAAACCTATCATTTCAGTAGTTCTGGGAAGTTTGAGCTTAAATGAAATGCAAGGGGGCACCCTGAAAGCCATCTCCATAATCAGGGCGCAGTTTCTCTCTGGAAATCGAAATTAAAAACTTTAGGGAGGTGTTTGCAACATTGTACAGGGCGTGATCAGTCCCTTACTAGCCAACATTGCCCTCAATGGGATAGAGCACATCCACCCATCCGTGAGATATGCGGATGATATGGTATTCCTGCTTAAGCCCAAAGACAATGCAGAGGCAATCCTTGAGCGAATCAGCCAGTTTCTTGCAGAACGAGGAATGAAGGTTAGCGAACAGAAGACCAAGGTCACTGCTACGACAGATGGATTTACGTTTCTCGGCTGGCACTTTCGAGTGCAAAGCAATGGAAAGTTTAGATGTGTTCCTTCCGTGAACAATTTCAAGGCGTTCCGTCAGAAAGTAAAAGACATCGTCAACAACTCGAAGTATGGTGCGAAAACTAAGGCTGAGAAATTAGCTCCTATCGTTAGAGGCTGGAGAAACTATCACCGCTTCTGCAAAATGAATGGGTCACGTTTCTCGCTGTGGCATGTCCAAAACAGGGCATTCAGGGTATTTAACAAGGAATCTAAACAGAACCGTTACACCAGCAAGAAATTGGTGAACATAGCGTTTCCATCAGTTCCTTACTCTGAAAATAAACACGGTAACGTCAAGGGGGAGAAATCACCTTTTGACGGTGATATGACCTATTGGAGTGAACGCAACAGCAAGCTCTATGATGGCGAAACTGCTCAAGCCTTAAAACGTCAGAACCATATCTGTGGCTATTGTGGCTTAAAAACGCTGAGTGACGAGAGGGTCCATCTCCATCATGTAGATGGCAATCATAACAATTGGAGAACCAAGAACCTTCTAGCCATTCACGAAAGTTGTCACAAGTATCTCCATAGACGCAAACGCGAAAGCCAAGAACATCGGGAGCCGGATGCAGGGAAACTCGCACGTCCGGATCTAACTGAGAGGGGCGGGGAGTAATGTCCCCCCTCGACTCAACCCAGTTTACTTCTACTGCTCACTAACGACCAGAATTTTTCCGCTGCTATAAATAAGTCAGGTGGAGCAGATTTTTTCATGATCGCGCTCATGGCTCCAGGAGGCGATCAAGGCATTCAGTCCGTCGATATGATTCAAGATCAAACACCTCCAAAACTTCAACGGATTATTCAAGCATGGAATCGTCTTACCAGCCTCAGGCGTCGTTAAACTAATGGTATTGAGGATTGGCTACTAGAACTAGTTGTCAATCCATACCGTGAACATCCATCTAAACCGCAACCTAGACATGAAGATTGGTGTCATCTCTGATACACACGGCTTGCTGCGCCCCCAAGCAGTCGATGCCCTAGCGGGTTCCGACCTGATTCTTCATGCCGGTGATATTGGTAAGCCAGCAGTGCTCGAAGCGTTGAAGGAGATCGCACCTGTCATTGCAGTGCGAGGCAATAATGCCCAGGGCACGTGGGCAGACGTCATAGCTGAGCGCGAAATAGTCGAGATTGGAGAGGTCTCTCACATACTCAAAGATCTGTCGATCGATCCACAAACCGCAGGCATCCAAGTTGTCATTAGTGGACATTCTCACAAACCATTAGTGGAAGAGCGTAACGGTGTCCTCTTTCTCAATCCAGGGAGTGCGGAACCGCGAAGATTTAAGCTGCCGATCACACTGGCACATTTGCATCTTGATGGCACGGCGATGCAAGCACAAATTATCGAGTTGGATGTTTGAACCAGGGGACGCTTGGCAACCATGCTGCCTGAGCTAAGTCCTATCACTCAGGATGATTGCACAGAAGTTGTGTGATTGGGTGGAATTTGAGAGGCTTTTGCTGTCATACGGGGAGGGTGATCGTTAAGATCAAACTAGCCATCATCGTTATTCCCCGACCATCCCCTCACTTCTAAGCGATGCCGCAATCCTGCGAACTCTGCCATCGAGCGATGCCCGCCCTCACAGAGCATCACTTGATTCCTCTTCAAAAGACCAAACGCAAAGGTCTTGACCCTAGCGCCACGATTCAAATCTGCGCTGCTTGCCACCGTCAGATTCACACCCTTTACGACAACTCCTATTTGGCGCTGCACCTAAACACCTTAGAAAAGTTAAAGCAAGACCCGCCGCTTCAAAAGTTCTTAGCCTGGGTTCACAAGCAAGACCCCTATAAACGAGTCAAAATTGATCGCAAGCGGTAAACCTTGCTCCGCGTCCGTTGCTCCGCGTCCTGATGTGGAATACCCGCAGTAGGGGTGTTGGGTAAAAGCGTTACTAGACCTCCTGCACGAATAGTAAAACAGTGTGCCAGTTGAGATCGCGTCGTTGCACAATCATATAGCAGGCAAAGAGCAAGTCCCGGAAAAATCGCCATGTCGTACCGAGAGATCGAGTTTCTTTCAGATGGTGAGTTCAAACGCTTATGTGGGGTGAGCCGTAAAACATGCAGTGCAATGGTCGAGGTGGTAGACCCTGCACTAGACCGACGAAGACGCAAGGGCGGTCAAGCCAAACTGAGCGTGGAAGACCAACAGTTGGTGGCATTGGAATACTAGCGAGAGTATCGCAGCCAGTTTTATATCGGGGTGAGTTGGGATTGCATGAGACCACGGTTGGGCGAATTGTGCGAAAAGTGGAAGACCTTTTGGTCAAATGTGGCAAGTTCCGGCTACCGAGCCAACGCCAGTTGTACCAACCCGGTTGGGAGTGGAAGGTGATGATGGTCGATGTGGGGGAGATAGAAATCGAGCGCCCTAAAAAAACAGAAACGTTACTACAGCGGCAAACAAAAATGTCACACCCTGAAAGCGCAAGTGGTGGCGGAGTTTGACACCGGGCAAATCATTTGTACCGCAGTGGATATAGGTAGAACGCACGACTTCAAACTGCTTAAGCAAAGTCGTTTACCGTTTGTTTCTTCGCAGTTGTGTTTAGCAGACCGAGGCTATCAAGGCTTTGCCAAACTTCATGCTGGCGCTTGTACCCCAACCAAAAAGCCTCGCAAGCAGCTATTACCAAAGGAAGAAAAGCAGCATAACCGAGCTTTAGCACGACTGCGGGTGCGAGTTGAACATGTGATTCGGCTTCAAGATCTTCCGCATCTTTTCAGGGCGTTATCGTAATCGTAGAAGGCGGTTTGGCTTACGCTTAAATATCATCGCTGGCTTGTTGAATTACGAACTGACACAGGCCTCATGATTTATGCAGGAGACATCATGAGCGATTGCTCACACCCTGGGATGAAAGTGGTAACGTCAGATGAACTGGTTTAGAGGTCGAATTGGAACTAGTGCCAATCAGCCTGAGCAGGAGACTGACCGTACCCGCCCTTGGGACACCCATTTGTGCATTTCGCCGACTGCGAGACAGCACGCAAAGCAGGATCAATTAACGACATGGCGGGTGAACCAGCTTAACCCTAATCAAGGAGAAGCCTGATGCAAGTCACCCATGAGCGCTGCGCTGGAATTGATGTTCACAAAAAGACGGTCGTGGTCTGTTGCTTAAGTTT
>NZ_JAEVYN010000002.1:1773366-2827993 GCF_016807185.1 Leptolyngbya sp. Cla-17 | reverse complement strand
ATACTCGTGAGATTGTGGGTGTTTACATTGGCGCACGCGATGAAGCGGCAGCACCCCAACCGTGGCACTCCTTGCCGCCTGTTTATCGTCAATGCGCGTTCGCCTATACCGACTGTTGGACAGCATATGGAGCGGTTACTACCCAGCAAGCGCCATCGAGCCGTGGGCAAAAAAACGGGCAAAACCAGCTACATTGAGCGCTTCAACAATACGTTGAGGCAGCGGGTATCGCGGCTAGTGCGAAAAACCTTGTCCTTTTCAAAATCGTTGGAGAATCATACCAATTTAAATGGTGTCAATGACAGATAGTGCATTGAGGATAAAGGGGTAGCCTGTAAGGGAAGCAATCACTTGAGGGGTTAGCTGGGCTAAGAGTTGATCAACCCTGGATTGCAGTTGGTCAAGCGTTTTGAACGCAGCCCACTTGAGATCCGCCTTGAGATGTTCCCATAAACGCTCGATAGGATTTAACTCTGGGCAGTAAGGCGGTTGAAACACCAAGATAATGTTCTCTGGCACAATAAGGTCTTTGCCTTTGTGGAACCGTCCGTTATCCACTTGCAGGATGTTGAGACTATCGGGGTAAGCCTTGGAGAACTCATCTAAGAACCATTGGTAGCATGCGGTATCGACATGGGAGAATTGCAAGAAAAAGGACTCTCCTGTGGTAGGTTCCACAGCACCGTATAGCCAGAATGCTTTGAATATCCATTGCCACGCCCCGATGGGTTTAACCCCAACTGCCGTAATTAATCGTCCGATGAGCGTGTGAAGTCCAAAGCGACTCTCATCTTGTGCGAAGTAACGAATCGGTCGCTCATCCTGGCGCACCTGCCGATAGTACTGACTCAATAAGTCGAGGTCGTCTGCGAGGTTTGCTTAAATGCCTCTCGCTGGACTCGGTTCTGCTTGATGTTTTGAGGACGGGCGACCTTGAGTTTCGCTTTGAGTCGATAGCGCGTCATCTGGTAGACCGCATGATACTCGGCTTCTACCCCTAAACTCTCTAACAGCCACTGCTGCACCTTCCCATAGCTGCTAAACCCATTGCTCGGTTCCTGCAATCGCTTGGCTAAGGCAACCTCCGCCCACATTGGAATCACCCGGTTGCCTCCTCCTGGAGTGGGTTTAACCACCAGCAATGCTTCTAATCCTTGCGCTCGGTACAGGGCTAACCATTTTTGCACCGTGCCCCGATGCCTGCCAATTGCAATCGCAATCTGACTGACACTCGGTGCGTGCGCTTGTTTGAGCCAGTACAACACTTGCAATCGCTCTTTGAGTATCGGCTGTTCAACCGCTCGCAAACGGGTGCCTAGCTCCTCGAGACTTTCTTTAATTGCGATTGCGCTTACTCCAGCCATTGTTAGACTCTCACCTCTACATCGCTCAGTTTATCTGATCTGTAATGGCTCCAATTTAATTTGGTATCACATTGGTGCCATCTGGTATTTCATCCATCACTACAATGCATCATTACGTGTGTAGCACTACCTAAAAAGTCACTGTACACATGGGCACAGAGTATGACGTGGAAAGGATTACATCCCATCATTCACTTGAACCAGAAGGGCTATCAAAAAGGCATCTCCTCACAAAAACAGCGATGCGAGTCATAGAGAGAAGATTAGAACTCTTGCGTGAATCAAGAAGAGAGCGAAAGTTCACAGTTGATGATCGCCGCAATCAGGTTGAAGCGCAACCCGAAACGCTTGCGTCGATTTCGATACCGTTCAGCGAGAATCCGAAAAATCTTGAGCTTCCGATTCACATGCTCAGCGACCACTCGTAATCGGGCTAGAGTGCGGTTGTGCTGACGCTCGGCTTTGCTCAGTTTGCCTTTACGGGGCTTTTTGGTTGGAGTGCAACTACAGGGATGTAGCTTTGCCATACCCTGATAGCCTCTGTCCGCTAAACACAACTGCTCCGGCAGCATCGGCAGGCGATGGAGCTTGAACAAGCGAAAGTCATGGACTCGCCCTTTGCCAAAGGCTGTGCAGATAATCTGTCCAGTCGCTTGATTGACTACCACTTGAGCTTTTAGGGTATGCCGCTTTTTCTTGCCGCTGTAGTAGCCTCGCTGTTTTTTTGGGGACGCTCAATGGGGCTTTCAGTCACATCCACTGCCACTACGCTCCAAGTACTGGCATTCTGGTAGAGTTGCTTTTTGCCGGGTAGCCGAAACTGGTCTGAATTGGTCAATAATCCTTCCACCTTTTGAATCAATCGACATACGGCTGACTCGCTCATCCCCCACGTGGTGGCGATATGAAACTGTGTCCGGTATTCTCGCCAGTATTCAAGTACGACCAACAATTGGTCTTCTACGCTTAATTTGCACTGTCCACCCCGTTTTCCCCTGCGGTCAAGATCGGGACGCAATATTGCTACCATCTGCTCAAACGTTTCAAGGTGAACCCCACATCGACGTTTGATCACGCCCTGTACAATGTTGCAAACACCTCCCTAAAGTTTTTAATTTCGATTTCCAGAGAGAAACTGCGCCCTGATTATGGAGATGGCTTTCAGGGTGCCCCCTTGCATTTCATTTAAGCTCAAACTTCCCAGAACTACTGAAATGATAGGTTTCGAGATATCTTGGTATCCCGTTGGTGGAGGAGCCAAACTTTTGAATGTGCATTTTTCCTAAAGTGGCTTTAACCCCTTCTTCTCACTTTGAGGGAAGCCACCATGAATCAGCCCAACCCGAAGCGAAAACGGATATTGGAGGTTCGCGCTAGCTTTGAAGTTTCCCGACTCTCCCCTGAGTACCTTGCCAGTGCTTATGAACAGATTTTGCCCCCTGTACGGCGCGTCGCTTCAATGCCAAAACAAGCATCCGTTATCGATATCAATGCTATAGAAAAACGAATTGGAGAAGAGAATTATGAACAGTCATGATATTCAAGTGGCGATCTATGCGCGTGTCTCTTCAGAACAACAAGTGTCCTCTCATACGATTGAGAGTCAACTATCAATATTGCGGGAAAAGATCACGGCTGATGGATGTGTCTTACAACCCGATTTGCAATTTATTGATGAAGGTTATAGTGGTGCGACACTCTTGCGTCCAGCTCTGGAACAACTGCGTGATCTGGCAGCGACAGGCAGCATCGACCGACTTTACATTCATTCCCCAGATCGCTTGGCTCGCAAATATGCCTATCAAGTCTTGCTCCTGGATGAACTGCAACGAGCTGGGGTGGAAATTGTGTTTCTCAATCGGGCTTTAGGCGACTCTCCCGAGGATGACCTGTTACTGCAAGTTCAAGGCATGGTGGCGGAATATGAACGAGCCAAAATCCTAGAACGAAGCCGCCGTGGGAAGCGCCATGCTGCTCGTTCAGGTTCTGTCAATCCGCTATCCGGTGCGCCTTATGGCTATCACTACATTGATACCCAACAAGGCAATGGGCAAGCGCGTTATGAAGTCCATCCTGAACAGGCACCAGTCGTGCGCCAAATTTTCGATTGGATAGGGCGAGAACAGGCAACGATTGGCGAAGCCTGTCGCCGCCTCCAGCAAGCGGACATTCCCTCACCCAAGGGTAAGCCTGTCTGGGATCGTTCCACCATCTGGGGAATGCTGAACAATCCAGCCTATAAAGGCACGCGATCGGGACAAAGCGACCGCGCTTACGCCCAGGTCGTAGACAGTCGCCCTTTCCTCGTCAAGATTATTCGATCTACGACAAAGACCCGCAGCAGTGGATTTTGATTCCGGTGCCCGCGTTGATTGACTTGAAGCCGTGCAACAACAGTTGCAGGAGAATCGCCAACGCGCCCGCCAAAGTCAAAGAGGCGCAAAATATCTCCTGCAAGGACTCTTAGTTTGTCAGCAGTGTGGCTACGCTTATTACGGTAAACCTGTCAGTCACAAAGCGGCGAAAGGCAAGGTTCGAGAGTATGCTTACTACCGCTGTATTGGCACCGATGCTTATCGCTTTGGCGGAGATCGCATTTGCAGCAATTTGCAAGTCCGCACTGATTTGCTGGAAATGGCAGTATGGCAGCAGGTGCAGGCGTTACTAGAGAATCCGCAGCGACTGACTCAGGAGTATACCCGTCGAGCACAAGCGCCCAAACAGGGACAACACCTTACCGCATTGGAAACGCAATTGACCAAACTGCGACGCGGACTGGAGCGCCTGATTGATAGTTATGCTGAGGGGGTGATTCACAAAGCTGAGTTTGAGCCGCGCATCACTCAGATGCGAGTCCGGATCGCCGCCTTAGAAACTCAGATCGCGCAAGCAACCTCAGAAATGACCCGCCAACAAGAGCTTCGGCTGATCATTGGCCGATTAAAAGACTTTGCCACTCAAGTAAAAACTGGATTAGAACAGTTGGATTGGCAACAGCGCCGGGACATTATTCGCACCTTGGTCAAGCGGGTAGAAATTGACAAAGATCAGGTCAATGTCGTCTTCAGAGTCGAACCCCTTTCACCTGTGCCTGACTCTGATAAAGATTGTTTGCAACATTGTACAGGGCGTGAAAGCTCCGGGTTTAAGTTGGCTAAGTTGCTCGTAGGTCATAATATCCTCCTCCTTGACCTAGTTCTAGCTGCTTACATACATTCACGCAAGAGGTCTATTAGAACGGAATCCACTTTTGCCTAAATGGGACATTTTCATCCGACCTGCTTAATTGGTATCTTTTTTCTCAGAAACCTCCTAAGTTATCTTTTCTTAATAAGCTTCTTTTGTTGGGAAATGCATGCAGGGAAGATGTTTAGAGCGATCGCCAGCTAGGTAAGTTACTGAACTACCATGACTAGATTAAAAACATAGTGAGTAAAGTCAGTAAAACCTTGGTGGTAAAACCGATGGCGTTGAGCTTAGCTCAGAGAAGACTTCCATAAGGTAAGGCGGGGCGATGAACGGAGACGCATCGGAATCAGATTTGCTTCTACCGGCGACACTATGCACTGACACAATTTTGAAGCCGCAGCAAGGCAACTGGCTGAGTCCAGCAGCTTTTTTAGAGCCACAGGGTGTCATTGAAAACCTGCAACTGAGTGCTGAGACTGCCCGACTGAATGCACTCTATCAGTATGGGGTGATAGATAAGCCACCAGCACCATCTCTTGATGAGTTAACTGCTTTAGCTGCCGAGATCTGCGAGGTACCGATCGCGCTTATCAGTCTGGTGGATGCCGATCGACAGTGGTTCAAGTCGAGAGTGGGGGTAGCAATTACCGAAACTCCACGCAGTGTAGCGTTTTGCGCTCATGCCATTCAGCAGGCAGAAGTCTTTATTGTGAAGGATGCTCTGGCAGATGAACGATTTGCCCATAATCCGTTAGTTACCCAAGATCCCAAAATCCGGTTTTATGCCGGGATGCCACTGCTCACACCAGAAGGTTTTGCGCTGGGCACCTTGTGTGTGATCGATTATGAACCCCGTGACCTGAGCCAGAAGCAACTTAGACGGTTAGAAACCTTAAGTCATCAGGTGATGGCGCAACTAGAGCTAGAGCGGCAGACGCTCAAACTCCAGCAAACAAAGATCGAGATTCAGCAGTTAAAGCAGCAATTTGTTGAACAGGAATTTTTTAGCCAGCAAGAGTTGATCCTGCTGAACTTAGCGAATCAGCTCCGCAATTCTCTAGACCTCAACACCATTCTGCAAACCGCAGTGGACGAAATTCGCAAGTTACTGCACGTTGATCGCTGTCATTTTTTGTGGTGTATATCTGACGGCGATCACCTCATTTCTACGATGACCCATGAAGCGAAAACGCCAGCCTTGCCAAGTCTGCTAGACGATTTCTCTGGTCAATATGGGGCCTTTTTAACCACAACCATCTCCAATCAGACGCGAGAGCAAATTGACAATGTTCTTACCACCACGGCACTGGCACCGGAGGCTCAAGTTGAATTGATGCGGCTGGGAATTACTTCAGCCTTATTACTGCCGCTCAAAACCCAGTCAGGGCAACTTGGAGCCGTTGTTTGTAGCGATGGTCATGGCCCCCGGACGTGGACAGACCGTGAAGTCAATCTGCTGCAAACCGTCACTGAGCAGTTGGCGATCGCCCTTGACCAAGCAGAACTCCTGTCTCGTTCACGGGCGACGGCTCTGGCAGCTCAAACCCAAGCTGAATATTTAGTTGAGGCGATGCGAAAGCTACAACAGACTCAGGCACAGTTAATCCAGCACGAGAAGATGTCGAGCCTCGGTCAACTCGTTGCAGGCGTGGCTCACGAGATCAACAACCCTGTTAATTTCATCAGCGGCAACATTACTTATATCTCAGGCTACATTCGCGATTTGATGGAGCTTCTGAAGCTTTATCAAGAATATTATCCAACACCAGAAAGCAGCATTCAAGCAAAGGCGAATGAGATTGATTTTCAGTTTCTTGTTGAAGATCTGCCGAAACTGCTGGCTTCAATGGAAATGGGGTCAGATCGAATTCGTCAAATTGTGCTGTCGTTACGAAACTTCTCTCGCCTAGATGAGGCAGACGTTAAACCCGTCAATATTCACGAAGGTCTTGGGAACACCCTGCTGATTCTGCAAAGCCGATTGAAAGCAACGAGCAAAGGTCGCCCGATTCGGATTAACCGAGTGTATAGCGAATTGCCCGCAGTGGAATGCTATGCGGGACAGCTCAATCAGGTTTTTATGAATATTTTGAGTAATGCGATCGACGCTGTGGATGATTGCGCCGATCCCATGATTACAATTCAAACTGAGGTCATTCACTGTCCTGATTTCGATGCTTCAAATGAGGAGCAAATAACCTGCACACCCCAAGTTGCTATTCACATTCGAGACAATGGCACTGGCATCAGTGACGATACTAAACAAAAACTGTTTAATCCCTTCTTTACAACAAAGCCTGTTGGCAAAGGTACAGGGTTGGGTTTATCCATCAGCTATCAGATTGTCGTTGAGAAACATAGGGGCAGTTTGAGCTGTTCATCAGCGATAGGCCAGGGAACGGAGTTTTTGCTACAGATTCCAATCCAGCTGCCGACAACGCCTACCAAATAATGAATTAAAGAACTTAGAGTAAGGAATTAGACTCATGTGTATCGATGTACAAGTACGTCCCAAAGTTTTATCAGTCGATGACAGTCCTACTGTTCAAGAGTTAATCAAACGAGCCTTATCTGATGACTATCAGGTGTTGCTGTGTCAGAGTGCGATCGATGCGCTATCGATGATTAATCAGGAGGAAATCTCTGTTTTATTGCTCGATATTTCCATGCCTGAAATCGATGGTTTGGACTTTTGCCGTACCATTCGGAGCATTCCTAAGTTTCAGGATCTACCAATCATAATGGTGACAGGGCGCGATCGTGCCTTTGATAAAGTGCAAGGTCGGATAGCGGGCGCAACAGACTATCTAACAAAGCCTTTTGATGCCGAACAACTGCGTCAAGTGATGAGAAAGCTCATTAGCACTCATGCTTTGCCGCACTAAGTGAGAAAAAAAGTAGTTAGAAAGTATATTTTTCGGTTATACGCGCGTGATTACCCAACAGTTTACAGAAATGATTGAAGGCTACACGGGTTTGCATGTTCGGGGGCAAGACCTGAGCCTCCTCTGGCAGAAGATTCAATTGCGAATGCGAGCGCTTAAACTGACATCACCCGAACAGTATTATCAGTATTTAGTTAGCTGTTTAGATTTAGATAAAACGGCTTCAATTCAACTCAATCAGGAATGGCAACAGCTCATTCAATTGCTTACAACTGGGGAAAGCTATTTCTTTCGCGATCGCGGGCAGTTTCGGTTATTACAGCAGCAACTATTACCCGAACTCATCCGTGAGCGATCGCGTTATGCTGCGACCTACAACACTAAACCCACCCTCCGACTCTGGAGCGCGGGTTGTTCGACTGGAGAAGAAGCTTACTCATTAGCGATACTGGTGCATCAATTAATTCCGGATCTAGTGAACTGGGATCTTTTAATTTTAGGAACAGATCTCAATGCTGACTCGATTGACCAAGCCAGAAAAGGTCTTTACAGCTCCTGGTCTTTTCGCACTGTGGATGAAGGCATACAGGCAAAATACTTTCGCGCTTATGGAGACGGGTGGAAACTAGACGAGCAGATCTGCAAGCTAGTAACTTTTTATCCAGGCAATCTGGTAACCGATCATTATCTAGATTCTCAGCTTAATCTCAGCAATTTTGATTTAATTATCTGCCGCAACGTTTTTATTTATTTCACTCCTGAAGTCATTGCAAAAGTGCTGAAGAAGCTAAATACGGCACTCAGTTTAGATGGCTATTTGATGACAGGTCATGCTGAACTACATGGGCAGACAGTGGAGTACTTTCAAACCAAAAATTTCCCTGAATCATTCGTTTATCAACGTTTTGACTCAACTTTAGCCAAAAATCAATCTGCTAATAAAAATCAGTCTGCTAATATCGATCGCAGTAAGTTAGTAAAGACTCAGCCGAGCACTCAAGTACTAGATTTTGGCATTACCCATTCCCAATCTGACTGCGAGATCGTGCCCTCGTCCCCACCGCAGCAGCTCACAGCCACCCTGTCCGAAGCCGAAAAATGCTTTTGCAAGGGGGATTATGGCAACGCTATTCAGATTGCTCAACGAGCGATCGCTCAGACTCCACCCTCGTTTGAATTGCATCATTTAATTGCTCAATCCTATGCTGGGTTAGGAGAATACGATCAGGCAAAGCCTTACTGTGAAAAAGCGATCGCCATCAATGCCTTCGCCCTTTCGCCCTACTATTTACTCGCTCATCTTGCTCGTGAGCAGGGTCATCTGGATCAAGCCAAAAAACTGTTGAAGCAAATTATCTATTTAGATCCTGCATCTATTACAGCTTACTTAGAATTAAGCTCTCTTTATACGCAAGAAGGAGATACAAGTAGAGCGAGAAAAATGCATTCATCTGCGCTAGGGTTAATGCAGCAAACCGCCTCAGACGCATTAGTCCTTTAGACTCAACTATCTCTATCTCAGGGAGTAACGATTTGTAAGCAAACGCTGAGTTGACAACGGATAAGCGTCGCCTCTGCGGGAACACTAGCGTCAGGAATTAACGCTAAAAGCAGTTTTTTAGAGTCAGGGACATAGCGAATAATAGCTTAAGCAAAGCGCTGAGTTTTCAGGCTGGGCAACTAAGGGTTCCTTTCACTCAACTGCTGAACGCAACTTTCCGGTATTGCGTTCAACTGGAGTTGGGATGGAGAATCAGTCCTATTTATTATTTAGCTTGCATGGCTTGATGTACGGCGTAGAGACCCTACACGTACGAGAGATTGTGCTTTTGCCCGAACTCATGCCTTTGGTTTCAGCAACAGTAGACATTGTGGGCATCATTAACCTGCGCGAACGCATTGTGCCGATCATGGATCTGGATTTGCATTTTGGATATCAACCCAGTGCCTACCAGTTGAGCGATCGCATTATCTTTCTCGAACATCAAGATGCATTGATAGGCATGATCGTCCATCAAGTGCATGATGTGAAAACGATTGATTGGGCTTGCATTAGTACAGAAATTACTTACGAAGCAACCAAAGATGTAGCACCATTCATCTCAGGTATTGCCAGAATTGATGACGACCTCATTACATTGCTCCGAGTTGAAAGTCTGTTTCAGTCATTAACACTACCGACGACTTTAGTCGAGAATGGTGCATCAGCTTCGTTGCAGCAGGTCGCTCGCGCTACGCCAACCACTGGTTCGCACGTTTCCCCAGAAGAGCAGATCATCTTGCACGATCGCGCTCGTAGTTTGAGCCAGCGATCGGAGACTCAAGAGCTGGCAGGGTTATTGTCGTTTGCAGTGTTAAAAATCGGGGAGGAATATTTTGGGATTGAGACAACCGTCATGCGCGAGTTCACGGATGTCAGCCACGTTACTCCCATTCCTTGCTGTCCCGATTACATCATTGGCAATCTGAACCTGCGCGGTGAAATTATCACCTTATTATCGCTGCATCATATTCTCAACACTGCTCAGGCAGATACTAAGAAGGCGATCGTAGTCATGGTTGAAGACATCATTGCTGGTATCACAGTTGATGAAGTTTTGGATGTCATTTACATTCATCCATCCACCATTCAGCCACTACCTGCTGCTGCACGAGTGGAGAGTCAAACTTACTCAAACGGCATGGCTGCCTACGCTAATAAAATGATGACCCTTTTAGATTTACCCAGGCTTCTGACTCAGGGAGAACTGGTTGTAAATGAACACGCATAGAACAAAGACCACAGAACAAAGTCTACAGAATAAAGGAGTCTATTGATGTTTGCTAATCTCAAACTAAAAAGCAAAATGCTGATCGGGTATGCCATCCCTACAGTCATTTTTCTAGGCATTTCTGGTCTGGTTTATTCCACTGCCAGCCAGGTTTCACAGACATTTCAAGATGTCGCGCGAGTTCAAACGGTAATTTCAAATTTTTATGCCATTGACGTCGGTGCCAATGTAATGGTGCGTAGTTTCCGAGGCTATTTGGCTGCTGAAAAGCCAGAGTTTCTTCAAGAGTATGCAGATAGCCTGAAAACAGTGCGAGCGCTTGCTAAAGAGACTGAACCACTGATTGTTTTACCAGAACAAAAAGAACGCCTGAAGCGCGTACTGGAACTGAGCATCATTTATGACCAGGGTAATGATGAGACTAAAGGTTCCGATTTTATGATTCGGTTGATTCGTCAAGGGAAAAAAGCAGAAGCGATCGCTCTGTTTAAGAACAGTCAGCTTCCTAAGGTTGTAAAGGAAATTGATGAGGTCACTCTGGCTATGGAAGAGGTTGAACAAAAGCTATTGGTTAAGGAGACCGATCAAGCCAGAGCAGCAATGAATACTTTATTAACGGCTCTGATCCTTGGTTCGATTCTCTTAATCATTCTTGCAACTTGCATCGCACTTGTGATTTCCTCTAGCGTGGCTCGTACGATTACGCAGGCAGTGAATGCCATTAGCACCTCTTCGACTGAAATTGCGGTTACGGTGGAGCAACACGAACGAACTACCACGCAACAGGCGGCAGCAGTTAACCAAACGACGACGACGATGGATGAGCTGAGTGCTTCCTCGCGGCAATCGGCAGAGCAAGCAGAAACCGCTGCAAATGGCGCTAAACAAGTGTTGAGCCTGGTTGATGGACATACATTACAAGCGGGTTACAGCGGCAGCAATGGTTCAAGTTTGCGTGAGAAGGTGGGGCAGATCACCGATCAAATTCTGCACTTGAGTGAGCAAACGGGTCAAATTGGCATCATCTCGACTCTGGTAAGCGATCTGGCAAATCAGACTAATATGCTGGCACTCAATGCTGCCGTTGAAGCGGTGAGAGCGGGCGAACATGGGAAAGGTTTTGGCGTTGTTGCCGCTGAAATTCGCAAACTGGCTGACCAAAGCAAAAAATCGGCGGAGCGCATTAATGCGCTGGTTGTTGATATTAAAAATGCTACAAATTCGACCGTGATGGTGACAGATGAAGGCAGCAAAACGGTGGAGACGATCGTCACGGCGGTGAATGAGATTGCGTTGACCAGTCAACAAATTTCGTTGACTGCCAAACAGCAAGCGATCGCCATTCAACAAGTCGGTGACGCGATGAATGCCCTCAATCAAAGCGCAGTGCAAACAGCATTAGGCATTAATCAAACCAAGGTCGGCACGCAAAAACTGAACGAGGCTGCGCTGAATCTAAAGGCGATCGTTTAAAGCATTTTCGCCTCCAGGCAATGAATGCAGTATCGCCTCAGCGCTCATTCAACGTGGCTTACACGTCATCGTTTTACAGTTTATAGCCGACTCTTTACAGTCTACGCTTTTTGATCGCGGCAACCGTTTCGCTCCGTCATCTGAACTTGCAAATTCAATTAAGCAAACTATTACCCAAAATGCTTGTGTCTTTGCTCAGATTTTGCACCAGGGTATTAATAAGTTTTCTTCTTTCTTGCTCCAGTATTGGGAGACAAGGAAGTGTTTGGGAAAGATTGTAATAATTGCCGAGCTAATGATGGAGATAAGACCTATGTTTAAGAGCATGACTCTTCAGAATCGGTTAATCGGTTCGTTTATGTTTATGGGTTCCATTGTTCTAGGTGTAGCCCTTGTAGGGTGGAATGGTAGTTCTCAATTGAGCCAGCACATCCATCTACTGAGCAAAGACAGTGTACCAAGCATTCGTGCCTTGTCGAAAATAGACGAAGGGCACACCCAAATTCAATCTGCGGAACGGGCGGTGGCAAATCCAATTGTGAGTCAGGATGATAAAAGCCGTGAGTTGACTCGAATCAGTCGGGCTTGGCAACGAATTGATGAAGGCTTTAAAGAATATGAAACCACTCCTCAGACACAAGAAGAGTCTGAGCTTTATAAAGAATTTCAATCGGCTTGGGAAGAATGGAAGCAAGACCACAAAGAGTTTCTGCTGCTGTACCAAACTGCTCAAGTTGGTGGGCTTTCTACTAAAGAACTGAGCACGCTCAACAATTTCTCATATAGTCATGTGCGTGTTGCTTTTACTACGGCAGAAGCTAAGTTGCGCCAGCTTGTGGACCTCAACGGTGATATCGCCACAAACGCTCAAACTCTAGCGGTTCAGGATGTCTCGCGCATTTCTTTTTGGGTTGTCTTCGGCATGATTGTTGGTCCCACGACAGCAATCATCTTTGGTATCTACTTCAGCAAAACTATTGCTAAACCACTAGGAGCCAAAATTGCGTCGATCGTCAATGCCATTGTGACCTCGTCTACAGAAATTGCAGTCACGGTTGAGCAACAAGAGCGTATCGCGTCACAACAGGCTGTCTCTGTCAATCAAACCACGACCACGATGGATGAACTGAGTGCGTCCTCGCGGCAATCAGCAGAACAAGCAGAAACCGCTGCCAATGGTGCGAAGCAGGTGCTAACCCTCGTTGATGGGCACATGGTACAAACAGGTTACAGCGGCAGCAATGGGTCTAGCTTGCGTGAGAAGGTGGGGCAGATCACTGAGCAAATTCTGCACCTAAGTGAGCAAACGGGGCAGATTGGCATTATCTCGACATTAGTGAGTGACCTGGCGAATCAGACCAATATGTTGGCACTCAATGCCGCTGTTGAAGCAGTGAGAGCGGGCGAACATGGCAAAGGCTTTGGCGTTGTTGCGGCTGAAATTCGCAAACTGGCTGACCAAAGCAAGAAGTCGGCGGAACGCATCAACGCGCTGGTTGTTGACATCAAAAATGCTACGAACTCGACTGTGATGGTGACGGATGAGGGTAGCAAAACGGTGGAGACGATCGTCACGGCAGTGAACGATATTGCTCTGACCAGTCAGCAAATTTCGTTGACGGCCAAACAGCAGGCGATCGCCATTCAACAGGTGGGTAACGCCATGAATGCGCTCAATCAGAACGCTCTACAAACAGCAGCAGGCATTACTCAAACCAAAGTTGGCACACAAAAACTGAATGATGCTGCGTTGAATCTAAAGGCGATCGTTTAGGGCACTTTAACTCAAGATAAAGATGAAATCATCTTGGTGTCTATGCAGCATGGCTCCTAATTCATCGATCTACAACTCATTCGATCTAGGTTGCTTTAATTATGCCAAACGGTTCACTCTCTTCATCAATGCTGGCAAATCCAATTTCCAGGAATAACAACTATGAACACCCAACAAATGAGACGCAGCCTTAAACTTAACAAGGCTACCCAAGCTGGTTTTGGAACAATTATCGTCATGATAATTGGCATTGGTGCTGTTTCTAAAATTAGCATGAATGGCTTAGTGGAATCTATTGGCTGGGTAACGCATACCCATGAAGTCAAAGCAAACTTAAAGGCATTAGAAAAAGACCTTGCTGATGCAGAAACTGGACAAAGAGGATTTATTTTTACCAATAAAGAGAGTTTTCTGGAACCCTATAAGCAGTCAAAAGAAAGTCTAAAAACTCATTTTTTAGAGTTAAAAAAGCTGATCAGTGATAATCCTCAGCAAATTCAACGATTGAATCAAGTGGAAGAGCTATCTCAGCTCAAGCAGGATGAATTAGCCCAGACCATTGTCTTGAAAAGAAAAGGACAGGAGAGAGAGTTGCGAGAGTTAGTGCTCTCAGAAAAAGGCAAGAAATACATGGATGACATCCGTAGCAAGGTTGATGAAATGAGCAATGTGGAGGATCAACTTTTAACGGAGCGTGGGGAAGAAGCAAAGCGAATTGAACAATTTTCAACGTGGGTTTCAATCAGTACTACTCTGGTAGTAATTAGCTTGGGAGGATTGTTGCTGCTGTTCATTACAAACAAAGTTGTACGACCGCTAAGTCAAGTAGCCAGTACGATTGTTAGCTCTTCAACAGAAATTGCTGCCACTGTTGCTCAACAAGAGCACACTGCCCAAGAGCAAACAGCAGCCGTGAGCCAAACCACCACCACTATGGATGAACTGGGAGCCTCATCCCGCCAGTCTACTGAACAGGCAGAAACCGCAGCAGTAAGTGCCCAGCAGATCATGATCCTGGTGGATGGTAAAGGTCAAGACAATCTAAGTAGTGGTTCCAGTTTGCGTCAGAAAGTGGGCGATATTGCTGAACAAATGCTGCGCTTAAGTGAACAAACGGGTCAGATTGGCATCATCTCAACGTTGGTGAGCGATCTGGCAAATCAGACCAATATGCTGGCTCTCAATGCCGCTGTCGAAGCAGTGAGAGCAGGTGAACATGGCAAAGGCTTTGGTGTTGTTGCTGCTGAAATTCGCAAACTAGCTGACCAAAGTAAGAAGTCGGCAGAGCGGATTAACGTACTCGTTGTTGATATTAAAAATGCTACAAATTCGACCGTGATGGTGACGGATGAGGGTAGCAAAATGGTGGAGACGATCGTTTCGGCAGTCAATAACATTTCCTTGACCAGCCAGCAAATTTCGTTAACGGCTAAACAACAGGCGCTCGCCATTCAACAGGTGGGTGAAGCCATGAATGCTCTCAATCAAGGAGCCGTCCAAACAGCATTAGGCATTACTCAAACCAAAGTTGGCACGCAGAAATTGAATGATGCTGCATTGAATCTAAAGGCGATCGTTTAAGGAAGTTTCAATCTATGTTTATTGACGATGATGAGCTTCGGGAAGTCTTTAAAGTCACCGGCGAAGAGCATTTGCAGCAGATCGAAGCCAATCTACTGCATCTTGAAAAATATCCCGATGATAGCGCCACGCTTGAAAATCTGCTGCGAGAAATTCACTCCCTTAAGGGTGATGCCAATATGTTGGGCATCAAAGAGGTTGGCACCCTGGCACATCAGTTTGAAGACCTTTTAGGCACTGTGAAGCGGGGAGACACACCATTTTCTGCAGAATTGAGCGATCGCCTTTGTCACGGTTTAGATGCTATCCGTCAACTTGTACAGGAAGCCGTAACGGGAACAGCGGCAGGTGTCAACCTGCTGTCGGTCATGGCATATCTGATGGGTGCGCCTAAAGAACAAGAGCAGGCGATCGAAAATGGGAGTAATGGCAAAAACGCAGAAGAACCCACAGGAGCAATAGAGCTGGAAACGGCAGTAGACGCGGCAACCATCAACGGATCTAACGGGCACAGGGACACATTGGCACAGAACTTGGAAGCGATACCTTATCAGTTTTCTTCTCCTGCCTATGCTCCCGCCCTCCCACAGCCTCACCTACCCACCTACCGCATTGATACCATTCGGGTAGAAACGGCAAAACTCGACACGCTGATGACGCAGGCAGGTGAGTTAACCGTGACTAAAACTCGGATCAATCGTCGCCTGGTTGATATTGAAGCCTTGCTGAGCGTATGGGAAGACTGGAGCCGCGATACGTTTAACCACCGTACAGCCTTTCGAGATCTGGAGCGGGGTGCAGGCAGCAGGCAGTTTACTCAAACCCAGAGCTACTACCAGCGCCATCAACAGCGACTGGAGCAGGTCGGGCAGATGCTCAAGCAGTTGCAACAGGCTTCCTATGAAGACAGTTCTCGTCTTGAAAGCGTTGCCACAGACCTGGAAGAGGATATTCGCTCTCTCTGCCTTTTGCCGCTATCGTCTCTGTTTCAACAGTTCTCTCGCATGGTGCGCGACCTGGCACGGCAACAAGGCAAGGCAATTGAATTAGTCATCGAAGGCGGAGACACCCGCGCCGACAAACGCATTCTCGAAGAAATGAAAGATCCATTAATGCATTTGCTGCGAAACGCGATCGACCACGGCATTGAGTCGCCTGCTGAACGAGAACATCTAGGTAAACCACGCACCGCAACGATCGCCTTGCGCGGCTATCAAACTGCCACCAATATCGTGATTGAAGTGGCTGATGATGGTCGTGGGTTGATGCTTGACACCATCAAACATACCGCTTTGCAGCGGGGCATTTGCCGTGCAGAAGACCTGGCAAAGATGAGCGATCGCCAGATACAAGCGCTGATCTTTGCACCCGGTTTTTCGACCCGTTCCCTCATTACCGAAGTCTCTGGGCGTGGCGTTGGCTTGGACGTTGTGAAAACCAATGTCGATCGCCTCAAAGGGACAATTCAGGTAGAGTCAAATCATAATATTGGCTCTACCTTTCAAATCCAGTTGCGGACAACGTTAGCAACGGCTCATGTGCTGTTAGTAGTGGTTGATGGCATTACCTATGCCATTCCGGTTGAATTTGTGGAAACCTCGCTGCTTGTACAGCCAGATGAGATTTTTACGATCGAGGGACGTAACGCGATCCGGCTGGATCAGCAGCCTGTTTCGATCGTTAAACTCGCCCATTTACTGGAACTCAAACATTTTTCCTCCACGCCGCCTCAATCTACGCCTGCTCACTCTTTCCCCTGCATCATTCTTAAAATCGGTGAAGAACGATTGGGGCTTTTGATCGATGCACTCTTAGACGAGCAAGATGTGGTGTTAAAACCGCAAAGCAAATTGCTGCAACGGGTACGAAACGTTTTTGGTGCCACTATCTTGGGTACAGGCGAGGTGTGTATGGTGCTAAACCCACAGGATTTGATCAAGTCTGTGCAAAAGAGCACCAGCGTCGCGCCTGCTCACAGTGCAGTGCCAACCACCACTATCAAACAGGTCGTGCTGCTTGTAGAAGACTCAATCGCCATTCGGACGCAGGAAAAACGTATTCTCGAAAGTGCAGGCTATGAAATTGTCACGGCTGTGGATGGCTTAGATGCATTGAGCAAGCTGCCGACTCGTACCTTTGATGCGATCGTGTCTGACGTGCAGATGCCCAATCTCGATGGGTTAGCACTGACTACCAAAGTGCGACAGCACAGAGAATACAGCGAATTACCGATCATTCTTGTCACGTCTTTAGCCAGTGATGAAGACAAACGGCGAGGCGCCGAAGCGGGTGCCAATGCCTACATTCCGAAAGGTAGTTTTGATCAAACGGTGCTGATTGAAACCTTGAAACGATTGGTGTAATCCATAATCTGTAAACAGCGATCAATCGCTATGAATCAGCAGTAACAAAGACTCATGACTCACCCTATCCGCGTTTTGTTAGTTGAAGATTCTCTCGTTGTCTTAACGGTTTTAAAGCGGTTATTGGCGACAGCTGCGGATATTGAAGTTGTTGGCACAGCCTGCAATGGGCAGGAAGCGCTGGAGCGACTACCAGCCTTGCAACCAGATGTTATTTGTGTGGATTACCACATGCCCGTGATGGACGGTCTGGAATTCACGCAACGGGTAATGAGCCAGTTTCCCCGTCCCATTTTGGTGATCAGCACATCGGTGCATCCTAAGGAGAATGAACATAATGTTTTTCGTCTTTTAGAAGCAGGCGCAGTGGATATCTTTCCTAAACTTAAAGTCAACAGTGACCAGGATTATGAGTCGTTTCGACACGTGCTGATCAACAAAATCAAAGTGCTTGCTGGGGTCAAAGTTTTCACACGCTACACTCCAAAAACAACTGCTGCAAGGCAAGAATCAACTTCTCTTACACCATCGACAAAGCAAGTAAGCAAACCACTGGAAGGCATCCACACACCAATAGTGTTCTCTCAGTCGCCTTCGCCTGCGATCAAGGCGATCGCCATTGGAGCTTCTACAGGCGGACCGCAGGCACTTCACACCCTTCTCACGCAATTGCCCGATAACTTGGCGGTGCCCGTTTTTTGTGTACAACACATCAGCGAGGGCTTTTTACAAGGATTGGTCAACTGGCTGGCAGCAGAATGTCGTCTGCCCATTAAAATCGCTCAGGCGGGAGCGATACCCTTACCCGGAGTCATTTACTTTGCACCCGAACGATCGCATCTAGAGTTTGGTCGTCAGGGGCAGTTTCTTTGCACAGCATCGGCTTCGGTGGATGGTCACTGTCCGTCTGTAACGGTGATGCTGCGATCGGCGGCTCGACAGTATGGCAGTCGGCTAATCGGCATTTTACTGACTGGTATGGGTCGAGACGGTGCCAGTGGCATGCAGGATGTTGCGCTGGCAGGCGGCATCACCATTGCTCAAGATGAGCAGAGCAGCATCGTGTTTGGTATGCCAAAAGAGGCGATCGCCTTGGGAGCAGTGAAACATGTGTTGGCGATCAACGCAATGCCTACCGCGCTGACAAAATGGCTTTTGGGGGTTGAGGAGCATCAGTCTTGCGATTGACCCTCAGCAATCTCTACAACATTTATAAGGCTATAGGGCGATCGCCGCTGTAGTAGGAGCGATCGCAGAGACTGTTACCTTTTGGTAGAAAAGAGAGTGTTCTCGCTGGTGATAAATGACACCCTTTGGAAACGCTAAATTCACTTGCTAGTTGGGGTTAAACCCATCGGGGCGTGGCAATGGATATTCAAAGCATTCTGGCTATACGGTGCTGTGGAACCTGCCACAGGAGAATCCTTTTTCTGGCAGTTCTCCCATGTCGATACCGCGTGCTACCAAAGGTTCTTGGATGAATTCTCCAAGGCTTACCCTGATAGTCTCAACTTGCTGCAAGTGGATAACGGACGGTTCTACAAAGGCAAAAACTTAATTGTGCCAGAGAACATTATTTTGGTGTTCCAACCGCCTTACTGCCTCGAGTTAAATCCAATTGAGAGGCTATGGGAACATCTCAAGGCAGATCTCAAGTGGGTTTCGTTCAAAACGCTTGACCAACTGCAAGCCAAGGTTGATCAACTCTTAGCCCAGCTAACCCCTCAAGTGATTGCTTCCCTTACAGGCTACCCCTTTATCCTCAATGCACTATCTGTCATTAACATCATTTAAATTGGTATCACCGACACTGACACGGCACAGCAAAACTTTGTCAATGTCGTGTCAGTGTTTCAGTTAGAACAGGGACTGGTGGTGGGACAAGCCGTCTTTGAAAATCAGCATCAGAGCGAGATTAAGGCGGTCTATGAACTGCTGGAACATTTGCAGTTATCTGGGGTAACGGTGAGTTTGGACGCATTGCACACTCAAAAAAACCCGTGGAATTAATTCACAGCCAAGGAAATGATTACGTGATTAGTGTGAAAGCGAATCAGAAAACGCTTTATCAGCAATTACAAGACCTGGCTCAGAGGGATACGGTGTTCAGTATTCATCTTGATGCCGAACAGACGCGGGACCGTCAAACGACCCGAATTGCTGCGGTTTTTCCCTTGCCAGATAGTCTGAAGCACCTTTGGAGCGGTGCTCAACAAGGAGTGGAGGTGATCCGCCTGGGCAAGCGCCAGGGAGAACCGTACTATGAGCGTCGATACTACATCACCAGTTGGTCGCAGCAGGCAGATGCCTTGCAAGCCCGCATTCGGTCGCATTGGGGGATTGAGAATCCGCTGCATTGGGTCAAAGATGTCGTGCTCGGCGAAGACCAAAGCTCGATTGCAGCGAAACCTGCTGCTACCTTGATGGCGTTCATTCGCAATCTAGTAATTACCTTATTTCGTCGAGCAGGGCATCACTCGATTACGGCTGCCATCGACCGCTTCAGCAATGACTTGAATCAGTTATTGCCCATGCTGGACTTTCCCTCTGGCTAGAATGAATCAACCCTACATGATGAAAGGGGGCATTATCCTATGACTCTTGATGGGAGAGCAAGGGAATCGGCTGCGTCAGATTGCCATTCTCGGGGGTTACACCCACCACATTGCCAGAGCAGTTGATCGACTGCGGAAAGACTTTAACCAGCCGCTTCGCATTGAAAATATTGCACGAGAGCTTGGCATGAGTGTTTCAGGCTTCCACCATCACTTCAAGTCGGTCACTGCCATGAGTCCGTTGCAGTTTCAGAAGCAACTGCGACTCCAGGAGGCTCGCCGTCTGATGCTGGGGCGAAACCTGGATGCGACCAGTGCGGCTTACCAAGTGGGCTATGACGATGCCTCGCACTTCAATCGGGAGTGTACAAGCGGCTCTTTGGCGCTCCGCCAGTGCGTGATGTGGAGCAGCTGCGCTCAGCTGCGAGGGAGACTGCTAGTTCAATATGACTTTTAGTTCAATATGACTTTACTGCGGGATGGCAAAATCACTCAAGCTTCAGCAGTTGTCGGGCGACAGGATACATGCAAAATTCTGCAATATAAGCTTGAAAGCTCTGCCTTGAAGTAATTTCAGCATTTCTAAATTTTCGTGATTTTAGCACTAAAAGCTAGCGAAGAAATGGGCATTTGAGGACAATCTTGCAGGTTTTTACACGTATCCTGTCGCAATCCCTAATACAGTTGTTTTTTAACAAGTGCTTAGATTTTCACGCTTAGATCTCGACCACAAAACAAGTACGGTTAGAGTGACTTTCTACTTGAATATTTGCACCGATATAGCGCTACGCATGAATGTTGGAACACTGATTGAACGCAGCATCGACACACTCACGAAAGCTATCAAACTCATCCCACCGTTGCCTCATCCAATTCTTAAGCACAAACCACCAATGCTCAATCTGATTGAAGTCAGGAGAGTAGGCAGGCAGATACCAAAGCTCACAGTCAGCCGCTGCTACCCTGTCCTCAATGCTTTGAGAATGGTGAAAACTAGCATTATCGATGACGATGACATCTCCTGGCTGCAGTTGCGGTAATAGACACTCCTCTAACCACACCTCAAACAAATCCCGGTTACACGAGCCGATAAACGTCAGCGGTGCAAAAAGCTTCCCCTGTTTAAGTGCCGCAATCCAACTGACTCTCTCGGTGCGTTTGCCCGACTTGAGGGCATGAAAGCGGTGTCCAATCTCGCAGTAGCCATAGGGATACTCGTCTCGATTATCAACGCCTGCTTCGTCGACATAAACCATCTGAGCCGCTGTCTTGGTCTTCAATCGCGCTTGAAACTCTTGGCGCTTAAGCTCATCTCGCTCTTGATACCCGTACGTCTTTTTTTTCGACTGATTCCCAGCTTTTGCAACGCATCACTGATGTTTTGTTGCGTCACACCCTCTCCCCATAAAGTTGCCATTTGCCCTTGGGTCTTGCCGCCATGCTCTTGCACAAACTCCCTAAACCGTTGCCAATCGGTGATTTTATGTCTACACCCCTGCTGATAGTTGCGTATGGCTCCACACTTCCCGGTTTGGGCTTCTCGTTTGAGCCACTGGTCTAAGGTATTGCGGCTGATATTTAACATCCGGCTGACTTCGGTTTTACGGTCTCCTCGTTTGACTGCTGCAATTGCTTTCTGACGAAGGTCGTCACTGTAGGGGGCTGGCATAAAAGGTCATTGATATTCTTTGCAATCTTAACTATACGTCCTCATAAGATTTCGTAGTGCTATACGACATGGGAGCGGCGGCTCGCAACGGGCTTAGGAAGTCGGTGACTGCCGAGCAAAGGCAGCAGATGATCGCGGCAGCGGCGGCGCAGCGTTACGTGGAGTTCACGGGCGGCGAGACCACCTACGCGGGTGGCACGACAAATGAACTGACGGCGAGCACCGACCCGGTGCAGCGCGAGTTCTTCGACTTCTACCGAACTCCCCGGGGTGAATTTACCCCGCCAGGCTCGTCTCCGGAGCGGACAACAAAGCCGACGCTGACCAGCGTCGTGCGGTTTATGAACTATTACCCGCTGGAAAGGATCGAGGAGATCTCGGCCGCTGCTTTTTGTCACCGGCACCGACGCCCACTCCCGGGAGTTCAGCGAGGACGCCTACAACCGCGCGGTCGAGCCGAAGGCGATCGTCCGGATTCCAAATGCAGGACACGTTGATTTGTACGATCGGGTGAACCTGATCCCCTTTGACAAGCTCACATCCTTTTTCACCCAACATCTGCAATAGAGCAAAGCAAAAAACAAGGTAAAAAATCCGGTAGTCCTAAAGATGTGATGATAGCTGAAAGCCCCTGCCAGTCTTGAATCTATGGATCATCACTTGCCGCAAGGGGTCGAAGTTCCCGCGCAATATGGAAGCGAGAACACTGACTATGGCTCAGGCTGGCGCACTTTCGACTCAAAATCAGCCTATAGACTTAAGGCGTAAAACTGCTAGCTGTATGCCTGCAACGTCTGTTCAGTCTTCATTGCAGGCATCATTACCTTTAGGGCACTACCCCATTCAATTGGTTTCCCTAGGAGTAGGGAGTTCATTCCATACCATAGACCTGCTTTGAAAATAGAGGACTAGCTCGGTGGTTGAGGGGCGGTAAGGGGCGTTAATTGAACCTGATATCCCAACCGCTCTATCCGGTGCTGCAAGGTTTGGAGCAGTTGGTGTTGGGTGCGTTGCCCCGAATCGGTAGTGCGGTAGTCGCGGTAGGGTTGGTGTTGTTTGAGGATGTGATAGACCGCAATCAACAGGCGGTGGGCGACGGCAACAATGGCGCGTTTGTGTCCCCGACGGGACGCAAGTCGGCGATAGACCGTAGCAAAATGGGAGGCTTTGCAGCGCACAGCAGCATTTGCCATTTGTACCAAGATGCTTCGCAACCAGCGATTTGCGGGTGGAGTTTTGCCAGAGTATTGTTTGCCCGCACTCTCATGATTGCCCGGACAAACCCCAGCCCACTTACACAGATGCGCGGCGCTGGGAAAGCGTCGCATATCACTCCCGATTTCTGCCAGCAGCAGTTGAGCACTGTGACGGGCGATTCCCGGAATGCTGTCGAGCAACGGCATCGCTTGCTGCCACGCCAACGGCAGGTCAGAGGAAGAATCTGTCTGAGGCTTGGATTCAGCCGCCGGAACGAGGACTTCGACCGGAGGCATGTGCTGCTCAATCAACTGCTCGATTCGCGCGTCAAACGGTTTGAGCTGGCGGTCGAGAAACTCTAGATGGTCGAGATGCATTTGGATCAAGAACCGATGATGGTCCCGCACTCGACCCGAGAGCGCTGCAATCAGTTCGGCTTGCTTGGATCGCATGCGTCCTCTGGCAAGTTCAGCGAGGGCTTCTGGGTCTTCAACTCCTGCCACCAGTGCTTTGAGTATGGCGCGCGACGAGACTCCCCCGATGTCACTGACCACCGATGCCAGCTTCAGATTTGCCCATTCCAACACTTTTTGCAGGCGATTGATGACACTCGCGCGTTCGCGAATCAGCGTCGTGCGCTGGCGGGTCAAGTCGCGCAAATCACGTTGGGGCAGGGGTGGAATAAAACTGCCACGGACGAGTCCATAGCTCAGTAGCTCGGCTAACCACTCGGCATCTTTGACATCGGTTTTGCGTCCAGGTACTTGCTTGAAGTGATGCGAGTTCACGACTATCACCTCAAAGCTGCTCTCCAATACGTTGTACACGGGTTTCCAATATTCCCCTGTACTTTCCATGGCAATGTGCGTGATCTCGCTACTCGATAGCCAGTCGCACAGATTTAACAACTCGCGGATGGTCGTACCGTAGGTGCGGGTTTCGCGCTGCGGTTTCCCATTCATATCCAAACTTAAGCAACAGACCACGACCGTCTTTTTGTGAACATCAATTCCAGCGCAGCGCTCATGGGTGACTTGCATCAGGCTTCTCCTTGATTAGGGTTAAGCTGGTTCACCCGCCATGTCGTTAATTGATCCTGCTTTGCGTGCTGTCTCGCAGTCGGCGAAATGCACAAATGGGTGTCCCAAGGGCGGGTACGGTCAGTCTCCTGCTCAGGCTGATTGGCACTAGTTCCAATTCGACCTCTAAACCAGTTCATCTGACGTTACCACTTTCATCCCAGGGTGTGAGCAATCGCTCATGATGTCTCCTGCACGAATAGCAAAACAGTGTGACAGTTAGTGATCGAGGGTTACTTAATGGGGTAGAACCAAGCAAGGATCAAGTCAGGAGAAGTAGCGATGCCGTACCGAGAGTTAGAGTCTCTTTCAGGTGTTAAGTTCAAACGCTTATGTGGCGTGAGTCGTGAAACATTCAGTGCGATGGTCGAGGTGGTGCGCCCTGCTCTAGACCGACGAGGACGCAAGGGTGGACAAGCCAAACTGAGTGTGGAAGACCAAATGCTGGTGGCATTGGAATATTGGCGAGAGTATCGCAGCCAGTTTCACATCGGGGTGAGTTGGGGATTGCACGAGACCACAGTGGGGCGAATTGTGCGAAAAGTGGAAGACCTTTTGGTCAAGTGTGGCAAGTTCCGGCTACCGAGTCAGCGGCAGTTGTACCAAGCCGGTTGGGAGTGGAAGGTGATGATGGTCGATGTGGGAGAGATAGAAATCGAGCGCCCTAGAAAAAACAGAAACGCTACTACAGGGGTAAACAAAAATGCCACACCCTGAAAGCACAGGTGGTGGCGGAGTTTGACACCGGGCAAATCATTTGTACCGCAGTTGCTACTGGCAGAACGCACGACTTTAAGCTGCTCAAGCGCAGTCGTTTACCGTTTGTCTGCTCGCAATTGTGTTTAGCTGACCGAGGCTACCAAGGCTTTGCTAAACTTCACGCTGGCGCTTGTACTCCGACCAAAAAACCTCGCAAACAACCGCTGTCACAAGACGAAAAGCAGCATAACCGAGCTTTAGCACGATTGCGGGTGCGAGTTGAACATGTGATTCGCCGCTTCAAGATCTTCCGCATTTTTTCAGGACGTTATCGTAATCGTAGAAAGCGGTTTGGCTTACGCTTAAATCTGATCGCTGGCTTGTTGAACTGCGAATTGGCACATGCCTCATGATTTATGCAGGAGACATCATGAGCGATTGCTCACACCCTGGGATGAAAGTGGTAACGTCAGATGAACTGGTTTAGAGGTCGAATTGGAACTAGTGCCAATCAGCCTGAGCAGGAGACTGACCGTACCCGCCCTTGGGACACCCATTTGTGCATTTCGCCGACTGCGAGACAGCACGCAAAGCAGGATCAATTAACGACATGGCGGGTGAACCAGCTTAACCCTAATCAAGGAGAAGCCTGATGCAAGTCACCCATGAGCGCTGCGCTGGAATTGATGTTCACAAAAAGACGGTCGTGGTCTGTTGCTTAAGTTTGGATATGAATGGGAAACCGCAGCGCGAAACCCGCACCTACGGTACGACCATCCGCGAGTTGTTAAATCTGTGCGACTGGCTATCGAGTAGCGAGATCACGCACATTGCCATGGAAAGTACAGGGGAATATTGGAAACCCGTGTACAACGTATTGGAGAGCAGCTTTGAGGTGATAGTCGTGAACTCGCATCACTTCAAGCAAGTACCTGGACGCAAAACCGATGTCAAAGATGCCGAGTGGTTAGCCGAGCTACTGAGCTATGGACTCGTCCGTGGCAGTTTTATTCCACCCCTGCCCCAACGTGATTTGCGCGACTTGACCCGCCAGCGCACGACGCTGATTCGCGAACGCGCGAGTGTCATCAATCGCCTGCAAAAAGTGTTGGAATGGGCAAATCTGAAGCTGGCATCGGTGGTCAGTGACATCGGGGGAGTCTCGTCGCGCGCCATACTCAAAGCACTGGTGGCAGGAGTTGAAGACCCAGAAGCCCTCGCTGAACTTGCCAGAGGACGCATGCGATCCAAGCAAGCCGAACTGATTGCAGCGCTCTCGGGTCGAGTGCGGGACCATCATCGGTTCTTGATCCAAATGCATCTCGACCATCTAGAGTTTCTCGACCGCCAGCTCAAACCGTTTGACGCGCGAATCGAGCAGTTGATTGAGCAGCACATGCCTCCGGTCGAAGTCCTCGTTCCGGCGGCTGAATCCAAGCCTCAGACAGATTCTTCCTCTGACCTGCCGTTGGCGTGGCAGCAAGCGATGCCGTTGCTCGACAGCATTCCGGGAATCGCCCGTCACAGTGCTCAACTGCTGCTGGCAGAAATCGGGAGTGATATGCGACGCTTTCCCAGCGCCGCGCATCTGTGTAAGTGGGCTGGGGTTTGTCCGGGCAATCATGAGAGTGCGGGCAAACAATACTCTGGCAAAACTCCACCCGCAAATCGCTGGTTGCGAAGCATCTTGGTACAAATGGCAAATGCTGCTGTGCGCTGCAAAGCCTCCCATTTTGCTACGGTCTATCGCCGACTTGCGTCCCGTCGGGGACACAAACGCGCCATTGTTGCCGTCGCCCACCGCCTGTTGATTGCGGTCTATCACATCCTCAAACAACACCAACCCTACCGCGACTACCGCACTACCGATTCGGGGCAACGCACCCAACACCAACTGCTCCAAACCTTGCAGCACCGGATAGAGCGGTTGGGATATCAGGTTCAATTAACGCCCCTTACCGCCCCTCAACCACCGAGCTAGTCCTCTATTTTCAAAGCAGGTCTATTGATTCCCGAGATCGCCGTCTGTGTTCGTTTCCATTCAATTGGTTTCCCTAGCGAGTAGGGAGATGTTTGTGGCAAGCTGTCCGAACGGACGCTTTTGGGAATTGGCGGAGCGCTATTTATTCTGTTTGCAGGTGTTGGCTTAGTGGAGCTGTTGCATTAGTTGTTGAATCTCATTTTATTGGCTCTTTTTTGGACATTTTTTGGACATTCAGTAGATCGCAAACGGGGTTTTGGGTTGCGCTCTACTGACATTGCTTAATCTGGGTATGAATCGTTAAAGATGCATACCTGAAATCGGCAACGCCATTTTTTGAAAAGTAAGCTTGGAGTGTATCAGGGGAATACTGGCTTAACGGCTAGAAGGTTTCATGATTCCCCCATCCCTTATGCAAAAACTAATTAACGGTAAAAGATTTCGTGGCAAGGTAAACAGCGGTAGAGTCAACAGCTTTGCCGATCAGTTGCGTTACAAGTTTGACAACTTCATGTCCAAAGGCACGATCGCCCTTATCGGTGGACTTGCCTTGGTGTGTTTGGCATTTATTCTTGTGACGGCATTTCTGGTCAACCTGGTGGGAATTGCGCCTGAAGGCAGCGATCGCCTCAGTGTTCCAGAAGCCATCTGGGGTGTGCTGATGCGCACCCTCGACTCTGGCACAGTCGGGGGCGATACGGGCTGGTTTTTCCGCCTGACGATGCTGTTCGTCACGTTTGGCGGCATCTTCGTCGTCAGTACCTTAATTGGTCTCCTCAGCAGCGGCATTGATGCCAAGCTAGAAGACTTGCGTAAGGGACGATCGCGGGTAATTGAAACCGATCACATTGTCATTCTGGGCTGGTCACTTCAGATTTTCACACTCATTTCTGAGCTGGCGCTGGCGAATTCTAATAGATCGGATACCTGCATTGTTATCCTCAGTGAAGGAGATAAAGTGCAGGCAGAGACTGCCCTTCAAGATACGCTGGGTAAGCTGCCTCGCATTCGGTTGGTGTACCGGACGGGTAGCCCTAGCAATATAGCTGATTTAGGCATCGTCAGTATTCAGACGGCTCGCTCCATCATTGTCTTGAATCCTGCCAACGAACATTCTGATGCTCAAGTGGTGAAAACGCTGCTGGCCATTACCAACATTCCGCGATCGCTGCCTTATCACATCGTGGCTCAAGTCCAAACCTCCAAAACCCTAGATGTGATCAAACTCATTGGGCATCACGAAGTAGAGCCGCTGATGACGAACGATTTGATTTCGCGCATTGTGGTGCAAACCTGTCGGCAGTCAGGTTTATCGATCGTCTATATGGATCTGCTCAATTTCAGTGGGGATGAAATTTACTTCAAAGCAGAGCCGATGCTTCAGGGCAAGACTTACGGCGATGCACTCCTGTCCTACAACAACTCCACAGTCATTGGGATTAGACGCTCGGACAGTGCAATTCAGCTCAACCCACCTAGCAGCACAAGGCTACAGGTCGATGAACAGCTCATCTTTATCAGTGAGGACGACGATACCATCCATCTCTCCAGCTACTCTGAGTCTTGGATTGATCATCAGATCATTCAGCAAGCAGAGCGAAAACCTGCCGAGGCAGAGCATACGTTAATTCTGGGTTGGAACGATCGCGTCTATCACATTATTCAGCAGCTTGATCAGTACGTTGCCCATGGCTCTACGGTGACTGTTGTTGCCGGGTTCCCAGCCGCAGAGGTGGATTTATCGGCTGAAGCGTTACAGCGACAAATGGCGCAATATCAGCAGGGTGAACCTACTGATCGCCAGGTCTTAGAAAATCTGCATCTGAGCAAATACGACCACATTATTGTTTTGTGTAATCCTGACTTAGAACCGGAGCAATCAGATGCCCAAACCCTGATGACCTTGCTGCATCTCCGAGACATTGCCAATCGGGATGATCACAACTATCAGATCGTTACTGAAATGTTGGATGTGCGGAATCAAACGCTGGCTCAGGTGGCTCGTCCTGATGATTTTGTAATCAGTGAGCAAATCATTAGTTTGATGATGGCTCAAGTGTCAGAACAGAAAAGCATCAATGCGCTGTTGATGGACTTGTTCAACCCAGAAGGCTCAGAAATCTATCTCAAGCCCGTTCAGGATTATGTGAAGAGCGATCGCCCTATCAACTTTTACACGGTTGTGGAGGCGGCTAGACAGCGGGGAGAATCCGCGATCGGCTATCGTCGCAAAGCAGATGCCAATAACATGGCAAGATCCTATGGGGTTGTGCTTAATCCCCCAAAAGATCAGCTCGTCGAGTTTAAGCCTCAAGATGTCATCATTCTCTTAGCTGACTCTTAGCTGGCTTCTGGCTAAAAAGCTAAGCTCCATCAATTAATTGCGCTTTGACTGTAACTACTCAGGCTATAAACAGCCCTCATCCCCCAGCCCCTTCTCCCAAAAAGGGAGAAGGGGAGCCGAACCAGTTCAAAGTCCCTCGCCCGCTCTGGGAGAGGGATTTAGGGTGAGGGCAGACTGAGTAGTTACCTTTGATTAATAATCAGCAGACCGTCAGCTCCTTGTTTTTAGTTAGAAAATACGGCGGATTGCAGTGTTAAGAGGGACAGTAACAGCAGTGTGCAAACCAGTTGTGCAAATGTTGAGGATCTATCAAATCCATCGCTGTGGCAATGAGGGTATCTACCCTTTTCGAGGTTGTCGGCGAGAACTGTCTTAGGAAAGCCTTTAACTGTGACCACCAATGCTCAATCGGATTAAATTCGGGAGAGTAAGGAGACAGATACAGAACCTTCGCTCCAACCGCCTCAATTAAAGGTGCAATGGCTTTTACCTTGTGAGCAGGCAGGTTATCCATGACCACGACAGCCCCTTTCCACAGTTGAGGCACAAGACACTTTGAGACGTACACCTCAAAGACAACCGCGTCCATCGACTGATCTATCGTCATCACAGCCAGCACCTTTGAGACGGTAATCGCGCCCATGACACTCACCTTCTTGCCCCGATAAAAAGGTTTGAAGTCATACGCTCGTTCCCCAGGTGCAGCACGGGCATGGGTTCGCATGAGTCCCAGTAGAACACCCATCTCATCGAGAAACACTAAATCTTTGAGTTCTATACTCGTCACCTGTGCCCAGTACTCCTGTCTCAGGAGTTGGACTCGTTCGCTGGTGGCTTGGCTGGAGCGGAGCGTTTTTTTTTGCGCGGTAAATTGAGTCTCTGAAAGGTTCGGCACATAGTACTTTGGCTAACCCATAGCCCAGTCTCATCAAAGAGTAGCTCACAATATTCCGCTAAGGTCGCATCGCGCTGGTTCTCGAAGATCGCCACTAACTGGTCTTTGTGCTCCATCACAGGACTCACCGAACCACCCTGCTTATGGGGAACGACGTGACCTTCTGTGCGCTTCTGAATCATCCATCTCTCGACGCAACTCTTGCTGACAGCAAAGCGGGCAGCAACTTTTCGGATCGAGCTATCACCCTTCTCCATAGCACTTACAATCTTCTCTCGAAAGTCTATGGAATACGGCTTCATTTTTGACCCAACGTTGTAATCCTTCATTGTCCTCTATCTGACTGCAATCCGCTGTATCCCTCTTGAATCACTTTCGGAAAAGCAAATTTAATCAAAAATGCTGAAGCTTCTATACGGCTTGAGTCTTAGCATACGCAGCTTATTTCCGATATTTCAAAACATTTGACAATGAAGCGTATATACCAGACAGCAGTCGGTGAAAGACTTTCAGCGTTTTGCCTGGATTTTACTTTAACTAGAGTGACATATGAGGGGTATGATGTACATTGACTTTTTATTTGTCGTAGTGCCAAGTCAAGGTCGTTGAGGCTGTGGTGTCTGTGTTTTAAATTGCATCAACTTCAATCGCTGGAAGCATTCAGCAATTAGATTTGCTCGATGACACAAGTTTGTCTTGATGTCATTTAATTTAGCTCTGTACAACAGGTTAATAAGTGCGTTTACGATGAGGTGGTTATTAATTTGGGTCGGCATCTTGATCGAACTCCTCGACCACAGCCTCAATCTCATGTTGTAGGTCTTCAATAGAGGGTAGTTTAGTCTTAAATTCTTCGGGAAGTGCAGCCGTGGTGCGGTAAGTAGAGACGCTGATCGGTTGGCTCATACCCTGTAGTGCATATTCGACAACAGCCTTCTTTTCAGAGCGACAAAGGATGATTCCGATCGTCGGATTATCAGTCGGGCGACGTAACTTATCGTCGATGACATTGACATAGAAATTGATCTGCCCTGAATACTCAGGTTTAAAGTCAGTTGTTTTTAACTCGATCACCACAAAGCAACTCAGGGCAAGGTGGTAAAAGAGTAAATCGACGAAAAACTCATCCCCCTCAACATCCAGCCGATATTGACTGCCCACAAAAGCAAAGCCGACACCTAGTTCCAGCAGGAACTTCTGCATGTGTTCGAGCAAGGCACGTTCTAAATCCCGTTCGAGGGCTTTCTCACGTAAATCCAGAAACTCCAGGTTATATTCTGACTTAAGAAGACTCTGGGCAAGATCAGACTGAGGAGCCGGAAGTACTGCCTGAAAATTCGTTAGTGCGCCACCCTGACGGCTATACAGATCGGTATCAATTTGGTGGACTAAGACATTACGGCTCCAACCATTCTCGATCGTCTTTTGGATGTACCAAAGGCGCTGTTCTGGGACTTTCACCTTATCTATAAGTACGCAGTTATGCTTCCAGGGAATTTGTCCACCAGCTTGGTGGACAAATTGCTCGTCTGGATATGCTTCAGCAAACGCTCTCATATAAAGGAGGTTGGTGCGAGAGAATCCGCTCATGTTAGGGAACTCCAGACGCAGATCCCTGGCAAGACGCTCAATGACTTTTGCGCCCCAACCTGCCTCCTGCTGTCGTTGCAGAATCTCCCGTCCAATTTGCCAATAGAGCAGCACCAACTCTTTGTTAACTGCTAGAGCCGCTTTTACTTGAGTCGAACGAATACGCTCTTTCAGACTGCGAAAAAAGTCATCGTAGTTGTCAGGAAAAAGAGAAGGTTGTTTCGGCATAATAAAATACTAAGTACAGGACAAAAGTTGTAGGGATTGCACAAAGTCGGACTCATTGGACAAGGATGGATTGAGTACCAAATGGCGCAAATAATCGAACCCTAAGCGAAACAGACTTTTGGCGCGACGACCGTGTTTTTTAATCTTAATGGGCTGCCATTGATGCAACCATAACCCGGTTCGCATCGCCCAACATAAAGCTAAAGTCAACAAGGCAAACAATTTACTCAACCGTTTATCATCGGTAAAGTGCGTCGATTCCAGACAGAACCCGCGAGTTTTGAAAATACCAAACAGCGTTTCAATTCCCCAGCGCAAGGCATAGTCTTTGACCAAATCTTGCGCCTTGAGGGGAGCAATCACCACGAGTAACTCCCCATCATCAAGTCGTAGCGCTTCAACGGCAACTGGGTAGCCCCAGACTCGGCAGGTGCCTGTGAGTTGTTGGGATTGACCGGGTTGCAGATGGGCAAAGACGACTCGCGCCGCCAGCACCCTGCCATCATGCTCAATCTGGTCACTGCTGCGAATCCGTAAGCGAAAGGCGAGGGTAGGTTCGAGTAGAAGATAGCGCACCCAGGCTTGCCCAATGAACTCGCGGTCGGCACACAAGTAGTTCACTCTAGCGGTGGGGAACCGTTTGGCAAAGGTCTCCATTAACCGCATCCGCTCGTCACTGTTGGAATTCCCCCGCTTGTCCAACAGCCACCACAGTACCGGGAAGGCAACTCCTTCATGAACTATGCCCAAAGTCAAAATGTTGTACCACTGAGTGCCAAATTTCCAGGTGGTGCGATCCAGGCTCAACACCCAGTCCTCCGGAATCTGCATCCAACTCACCACGACGCTAGCCAGTTGAGCTTCGTCGAGCGCAAACCCTCGGAAAAATCGCTGCAATCGCTTGTAGCTCGATTCGGGCAATGCCCTACCACCAAAGCCTACACACAGTTCGCTCAAGTTCACTGTCTTGACTTTCAGCAAGGCTAACAAGAACAATGCCAGAAATGAAATCCTCGCTCCGTGCCAGTTCAATTGTTCTTGGAGGACTCGCTTTAATTCGCTATATTGGCTCATAGGGTTTCTCCAGAGTGTGGTAATTCTGATGAAACCCTACCCTGCTCATCCTTTCAAGCTTTTTGTCCCGTACTGAGAATAAAATATTGTTAATAGCGGTCGAAATTCCCTACTAAGCATCTCCAGTCAGACGCTCTAGCTCATCAAGTAACTTGGTAATCCGATCGTGCTTCTTCCGTTCTGCCCAGGCTTTGCTTTTCTTCAACTGCTCAGTAATTTCTGTCATCCGACCGACTAACACTTGCTCCGATGTTGCTTCTGGATTGGCATCTGGCTTTGCTGCTTTGACCCGTGCCTTGATCTCGTTCAGAGAAAGATTCTGGGCAATCGTTTGCTTGAGTAAAGCATCCCGCTGCTGCTCATCTTTCATACGAGAGATCGTACGTGCTTTGGTGTACTCTAGTTGCCCTTCCCGCAGAGCCTCCAGGATATGAGCGGGGAGGTTGAGCAGGGGCAAACGGCTACTACGCAAAGATTCCAGATTAAAGCGCCCCAATTCTGCTAGACAGGATTCAACCTTTTCTAATTGAAGGGAAACGTTCTCCTTCAACGTTTGCCCTCGGTTTTTCGCGTTCGCTGCTTGATAGATCACTGACTTCACCTCCTCAGTACTGGTGTTTAGGGCAATCGCCAGTAGGTCTAAAACTGCCTCAGTTTCCTCGATTGGGTTAAGGTCATCGCGCTGAAGGTTCTCCATCAACGCCACTTGAAAGGCTTCCTGGTCAGAAAACTCTCGTGAAACGACTGGGATTTGAGTCAGCCCAACTGCTCGGGCTGCTCGTAACCGACGTTCTCCCGCAATAAGTTCATAATGACCATCTCCTAGAGGACGAACCAAAACTGGTTCTAGAACGCCATGTTCTTTAACAGATGCCACAAGCTGTGCCATTTTCTCAGGATCAAAATAACGGCGGGGTTGCCGTTTTGTTGGTAGTTTAATCGCACTAAGAGGAATAGTCGTAAATGGGTGATTGGTTTGAATTTGAATGCTATTGGGATCAGCGACGAAACGCTTCATCACGGCATCGCTGAGACTTTTGTGCTCTCTAGCCATTTAAGACCTCCATTGCCTGTTTGAAGAGGCTATCTAACTCACGTCGTGCTGTTCCTGCTGGCGTTCCAGTTAAATCAAACACTGTAGCCCCTTGACCAAAAGAGTCCGTAATAATCTGACGTTGGTGGATGATTGCCTTCAACAGTTCAACATCCTGAACCTGCTGCAAAACCGCAAAGGCTTCATCCTTCAATTTGGTTCCCTTGATCGCTTTGTTGAGGAACAAAACCGCTTTAGGCAAGCCACCCCGAATTGCCTGTGCCTGCCGTACCAGTCGCACGGTATCGGAAGCACTCGCTAAATCAACACCTGCCGGCTGACAAGGAATCAAGGCTAAGTCAGCCCAAAGCAGAAGTGCTCTGGTTGTTTCACTGAGCGTTGCTGGTCCATCCACTAGTACCCATTCATATTCCGGTAGTGCCCTAAAGGTAATGATGCCTGCAATGAAGACTGAACAGACGTTGCAGGCATACAGCTAGCAGTTTTACGCCTTAAGTCTATAGGCTGATTTTGAGTCGAAAGTGCGCCAGCCTGAGCCATAGTCAGTGTTCTCGCTTCCATATTGCGCGGGAACTTCAACCCCTTGCGGCAAGTGATGATCCATAGATTCAAGACTGGCAGGGGCTTTCAGCTATCATCACATCTTTAGGATCACCAAAAATCCCATGAACAATCAGAACTTTACAGGCAAGGTGGCCTTTGTCACCGGAGCAGCAAACGGCATTGGTCGAGCGACAGCGCTAGCGTTTGCCCGTGAGGGCGCTAACGTGGTGGTCGCTGACATCTCAGAACAGGGCAATCAGGAAACGGCCCACATGATCGAAGACCTTGGCAGACGAGCGATCGCGGTCAAATGCGACGTGACGCGAACCGAGGACGTAAAAGCAGCGCTGGATAAGACCATCGAGACCTTTGGGCGGTTGGACTTTGCTTTTAACAACGCTGGTGTGGAACAGAAGATAGCGGCAACTGCGGAACTGGACGAAGCGGAGTGGGATCGCATCGTCAACATCAATCTGCGCGGTGTGTTTCTGTGCCTGAAGCACGAAATCCCACTGATGCAAAAGCTTGGGGGCGGCGCGATCGTGAATACTTCTTCAGGTGCTGGAGTCAAAGGCTTCAAAGGTCAAGCGGCTTATGTGGCTGCAAAGCACGGCGTGGTCGGACTGACCAAGGCAGCGGCGCTTGACTACGCTGCGCAGAACATCCGCAATGCTGTGTGTCCCGGCATCATTGATACCCCGATGATGGATCGCTTCAGCGGTGGCACCTCCGAAGGGCGAGAACGAGTGATCTCGCAGGAACCAATTGGCAGGATGGGTCAGCCCGAAGAGATCGCCAATGCTGTCGTCTGGCTGTGTTCAGATGCGTCCTCCTTTGCTGTTGGGCACGCCCTGGTCATTGATGGTGGTCAAACTGTGTAGGACCAGCGGACGCATTGGAACAAAACGTTACGGTTTCGGCTGCAAGGCTTTCTCCATATAGTTTTCAGTTATAGGTCGTCAATAAAGGATGTCTCATTGGGCAGTATATGCCTGAATGGAAGCAGAGAGATGTGAGAGAGGGCTTTGTTCGTCATTTACTCCCCTTGTGCCCTAAGGCTTTCGACAATGTCATTGATCTGGATAGTGTTCCAGCAAACGATCTCATTGGAGACTCAGCTCAGACAACTAGCCTTGTTCATCATCTCCTCGTAATCCCCCGTTGTGAACTCCGCTTGATCTGCAAAGAATACCTGTCGTGGCAACTTGTTCCGATATTCGCCCTTATTCAGCTGTACTGCACCGTCTGCTGCAAACTGGGATCGGTGAGATGGCGCAAGATGTAGAGGGTCTTGAGGATATGATCGAGATTGGTAAACGTCTTGCAGAAAAAGCCTTTCAAGCGAAACCGTAACTTGCTGTTCAAATGCACCCGCTGGTTCGAGATGATTGGATCAGTGGCGGAGGTTCTAGGTTGAAGGTCTTTGTGGATTGCACAAACAATGCGGACGGAGTTGGCTTCAATTTTGCGGATTTTAGAAAAGGAGATGCTGCCTACGGGATCACTTTGTTGCCTACGGATGTCGTGGAGATGGCTGCCTTGAGTGTGAAAAGTTCGCTTTTGGGGTGGAATGGCTTCCAGCAGTTTGCCCCAAGTGACGGGTACTTCCCAGACATCCTCTGAAATGAAATGTGATTGAGTGATCGATCTAGTAGTCTGTGGCGTAAACCTGATGCCCGTTTTGTAGTGCAGGCAAGATGTCTGCACTACAGCTATCAAAGTTCTGCCCTATCGACCCAGCCTTTTGTATAAATTGACTCGCCTATTTCTGAAGAATATATAGAGACGTTTTTCCATAGATTTATGACTAAAGTGGAGATTTCTGATTTTGATAGCAAAGATGAGTAGATAAAGAATGTCAACTCAAAGCTGCCGCCATGAAGAATGAACTTGCTACGTCCTTGGAACAGCTTGCTTTAGAAGCCCAACGATATTCCCCCCAAACAAAGCAACGACAAATTGCCTTAGGTCGATTAATTTGTCTGATTCAGCGATCGCAAAAACTGTATTGTCCGCGAGGTGATTTATCTCAGGAGGTGTACACCTATCTCTATCAGGAAGCGTTACAGGATCTTTGGCTAGAAGTTTCCTGCAATATTAACAAATACGATCCCAGTAAAAGCAGAGTGATGACATGGGTAAACTTTTTGCTAAACAAGCGATTCATTGATGCCAGAGACCGATATTACCAGAGTGCAAAATCTCGTTTGACTTATGTTTCAAATATTTCTGATTTAGACAAAGCCATTCCATCTGAAGTATCTCTTTCTGAAGAAGTTAAGCAGTGTATTGAAGAAGACCCAGAAAATCTATTCAAAAGCAAACAGCTTAAGAGTTGCCCCCAGATTAATTTTCAAAATTTGGTGCTGCACCGATTAAGGGGAGACTCTTGGGAAACGTTATCCAAGGAGTATGGAGTGAAAGGGTCGAGTAGAGAGGGTTCCTCCAATGTTTAGGCTTGCTTTGTATTCCCCGTTGCTCTCCCCTTTCGGAATACGAGAGTGTCACACGATTTAGCCTTGCATCGTTGGAAACCTCCCCCTCACAGAAGCCTGCCTGCGGTTTTCCCGCACAAGCCTCTTCATTGAGCCATTCACCTGCTCTAATAAAGCGACACTAAGCGACCAGGTCTGGGGAGAGGATGCCACGCCAGATAGCGTAGAAAGCTCTCCCAGCGAAAGCTACGTCGTTGACTCCGTCGATTCAGCCATTTGAAGACCAGCTTGTGAGCTGCGTCTTCAAAGTGGTAGAGCGCATGACCGTTGTCGGTGACCCCAAAGTAGTTGAAGTGTCCGCGCAGCTTTTGCCCGATTGCTTGCCATAGCTGAGGCAGCTTATGAGCATTGCGTTTTTGCTGCAACCATTGATTGAGGGTGACTAACGCACGGCGAAATCGTTTCTTTGAAGTCTTGCGCTTTAATCGGGCTTTTCCGTTGCGACTCTTGCCCCAGTAATGGGTGAACCCCAGAAAATCAAAGCTGGGGAATTTTCTCCCGTACTTGAGGGCTAGACCCGCTTGCCGCTTGCCGCAGGGAAGAAGTTGGGTTTTCTCCTCATTGAGGCGCAAGCCGAACTTCTCCAATCGCTTGGGCAGAACCCGCATGAATCGTCGAGCATCGTCCTCGAACTCAAACAAGGCAATGCTATCGTCCGCATACCGGATCAGAGCGCAGTAGCCTCGGCAGTGCTGGCGCACAATGGTGGTAAACCACTGATCTAGCACAAAATCCAAGAACACATTTGCAATGACGGGGGAGACTATCGAGCCTTGCGGGCTACCCAATTCATCCTGTACTACGCCGCCTAGGGTTTGGACTCCGGCTTTGAGCATTCGCGCAATCACCTGTAGGAATCTTCTATCCCGAATCCGCAGGGCTAATACCTTGAGGATTTCCTGGTGCGGCATGGTGTCGAAGAATTGAGCCAGGTCTAGGTCTGCAATCCACCCAACGGGTTGCCCCATGACCTCCTGATGCAGTTGCCGCAGGGCATCATGACATCCTTTATGGGGTCGAAACCCATAGGAGTTACTGAGGAATACCGGTTCGTAAATTGATTCTAAGACCCGACGAGTCATCTCCTGAACGATTTTGTCTTCAACGCAACTAATTCCCAGAGGGCGCAAGCTGCCATCTTCTTTGGGAATCTCGACTCGTCGTACCGCTTGGGGTCGATACGACATCTGGTTCAGTTTCCGGTGCAACCCCTGTAGATTTTCCTCCAGGTTCTGTCCGTACTCCGTTTTCGTCACTCCATCGATTCCAGGCGCTTTGTTGTCTAGCGACTGAAAGCAGGCTCGCAGATTCTCCACACTATAGTGGTGCATCAGGGCACTGAAGACAGTCCCTGGTTCTCTGTGAGCCCGTTCGGCTATCCGCTCGATTCCTGTTGTCACCATACTTCCACCTCTGAGTGTGGTTGATGTTGCCTTCGAGTGTTCGACCCAATGTGTCCCCCTTCGCTCCGTGGGCGTTACCCCACTTCTTCACTACTATGGGGACATCCGACTTCCCATGAATCGTTGAGCGTTCTTCCGGTTTGCCGGTTGTGCGGCTCTACCCCCCGATGGAGGAGTTCATGGGACCTCCCGAGTTCCCGACTCTACCTTGATGACGTGCTACGGTCTCCGACCCCGGTGGACCCTCCAGAACCCTGGCAGTTGGCTCTGTTGGTTTTGCCTTCCACAACACGAACTGTGTCGGCATCCACGTGTATGTCTAATTTCGGGGCTCAATCCCTTCACGCTTTCGCATTGCAGCCCATCATCTCCCTGTGTACGCTTCACTGTCCTCGTTGCCGATGACAGCGCAACACTCGGTACTTGGTGCCTTGCCAAGGCTTCCCTGACCAGGTTCTTCCCCTGGTTGGCAGAGCCGAGCTTCGCTCGGCGCACTAATGTTCTAGACCTGTGGATAGCTCTAAACCAGCAAGCCAAATTCATAGCGATTGATGAACAGTCCAATGACTACATCGTGCAACCAGATGGACTTAGAAAAGCAAATAGTTTTGCGAGCTAATCGCTTGATCCGAGTCCGTAAAGTCAAATGCTTACGCTCAATCGTCTGAGTATTGTGTTTACCAACGGTATGAAACGCTGGCTCCAGATGTCGCTCATAAGCACCCCAGCCGTCCGTATAGAACTGCATAATCCCAAATGGCTCCAACAATGACTTGAGTTCGAGAAAAGCCGTGTCTTGATGGTTCGACAAGACATATGCCAATACTTCGCCTGTTGCATGATCAATGGCGTGCCACAACCAACGTTGCTGTTGCTTGGAGTGGACAAAACGACCCATCTCATCCACTTCTGCCTCTACATCCTCCCATTGGCACAGCTTGACGATGGTTTGAGTCGGTTCAAGCTGGGCTAGACGAGCTTCATTGACTGCTTTGAGATGTCGATCTTTTTTTTAACTCTTCAATCACCGTAGTCGGACTAATCTTCAACACTCGTGCAGTATCTCGGATGCCACTCCCGTTGACTGCCATATCAACAATCTGCTGTTTGACTTCGGGCAAGTAGCCTCGGTAAGCATAGTCTCGAATGAAGGTGCTGCGAGCGCATTCCGAATTACGACATTTATAACGTTGCTTGCTCTCCTCAGAGCGACCGTGCTTGACCACGTTATTGCTTCCACAATCAGGACAAAGAACAGGTTCTAAAACCATGCTGTAAGTTCACGGGTAAACGCCTGTCTGTATTCTCGCATTTCCACAGGTCTAGAAGACGAGTGCGCCGAGCGAAGCTCGGCTCTGCCAACCAGGGGAAGAACCTGGTCAGGGAAGCCTTGGCAAGGCACCAAGTACCGAGTGTTGCGCTGTCATCGGCAACGAGGACAGTGAAGCGTACACAGGGAGATGATGGGCTGCAATGCGAAAGCGTGAAGGGATTGAGCCCCGAAATTAGACATACACGTGGATGCCGACACAGTTCGTGTTGTGGAAGGCAAAACCAACAGAGCCAACTGCCAGGGTTCTGGAGGGTCCACCGGGGTCGGAGACCGTAGCACGTCATCAAGGTAGAGTCGGGAACTTGGGAGGTCCCATGAACTCCTCCATCGGGGGGTAGAGCCGCACAACCGGCAAACCGGAAGAACGCTCAACGATTCATGGGAAGTCGGATGTCCCCATAGTAGTGAAGAAGTGGGGTAACGCCCACGGAGCGAAGGGGGACACATTGGGTCGAACACTCGAAGGCAACATCAACCACACTCAGAGGTGGAAGTATGGTGACAACAGGAATCGAGCGGATAGCCGAACGGGCTCACAGAGAACCAGAGACTGTCTTCAGTGCCCTGATGCACCACTATAGTGTGGAGAATCTGCGAGCCTGCTTTCAGTCGCTAGACAACAAAGCGCCTGGAATCGATGGAGTGACGAAAACGGAGTACGGACAGAACCTGGAGGAAAATCTACAGGGGTTGCACCGGAAACTGAACCAGATGTCGTATCGACCCCAAGCGGTACGACGAGTCGAGATTCCCAAAGAAGATGGCAGCTTGCGCCCTCTGGGAATTAGTTGCGTTGAAGACAAAATCGTTCAGGAGATGACTCGTCGGGTCTTAGAATCAATTTACGAACCGGTATTCCTCAGTAACTCCTATGGGTTTCGACCCCATAAAGGATGTCATGATGCCCTGCGGCAACTGCATCAGGAGGTCATGGGGCAACCCGTTGGGTGGATTGCAGACCTAGACCTGGCTCAATTCTTCGACACCATGCCGCACCAGGAAATCCTCAAGGTATTAGCCCTGCGGATTCGGGATAGAAGATTCCTACAGGTGATTGCGCGAATGCTCAAAGCCGGAGTCCAAACCCTAGGCGGCGTAGTACAGGATGAATTGGGTAGCCCGCAAGGCTCGATAGTCTCCCCCGTCATTGCAAATGTGTTCTTGGATTTTGTGCTAGATCAGTGGTTTACCACCATTGTGCGCCAGCACTGCCGAGGCTACTGCGCTCTGATCCGGTATGCGGACGATAGCATTGCCTTGTTTGAGTTCGAGGACGATGCTCGACGATTCATGCGGGTTCTGCCCAAGCGATTGGAGAAGTTCGGCTTGCGCCTCAATGAGGAGAAAACCCAACTTCTTCCCTGCGGCAAGCGGCAAGCGGGTCTAGCCCTCAAGTACGGGAGAAAATTCCCCAGCTTTGATTTTCTGGGGTTCACCCATTACTGGGGCAAGAGTCGCAACGGAAAAGCCCGATTAAAGCGCAAGACTTCAAAGAAACGATTTCGCCGTGCGTTAGTCACCCTCAATCAATGGTTGCAGCAAAAACGCAATGCTCATAAGCTGCCTCAGCTATGGCAAGCAATCGGGCAAAAGCTGCGCGGACACTTCAACTACTTTGGGGTCACCGACAACGGTCATGCGCTCTACCACTTTGAAGACGCAGTTCACAAGCTGGTCTTCAAATGGCTGAATCGACGGAGTCAACGACGTAGCTTTCGCTGGGAGAGCTTTCTACGCTATCTAGCGTGGCATCCTCTCCCCAGACCTGGTCGCTTAGTGTCGCTTTATTAGAGCAGGTGAATGGCTCAATGAAGAGGCTTGTGCGGGAAAACCGCAGGCAGGCTTCTGTGAGGGGGAGGTTTCCAACGATGCAAGGCTAAATCGTGTGACACTCTCGTATTCCGAAAGGGGAGAGCAACGGGGAATACAAAGCAAGCCTAAACATTGGAGGAACCCTCTCTACTCGACCCAACCCCTCAAGGGTTTCTAATTGTGGCTCAAGATGACTCGCTTCAGCTTGGTTACATTCAATTGTCTTCAAATGCGGGTGTGGATGTTTGATAATACGGGAGAGTTAGATGAGCACAGCTAGCTGGCTATTAGCAATCTGGGCAGTTTTTGCATGCCTGGTGTGGAGCTTGACTTATCTCAGAGCGAGCCAAAATCTACTCTCATTGCAATTGCTCAAGCAATTACAACCGCAACTGCCGCCAAACTGGCCCAAGCTTAGTGTTGTCATTCCAGCCTGTAACGAGGGGGATACTCTTAAGCAAGCCTTGACTACGCTTCTACAACAGGACTATCCAGACTTAGAGATCGTCCTTGTCAATGATCGTTCTACCGATGATACTAGCAGCGTAGTTGACCAGATGGCTGCCAAAGACCCTCGCATCAATCCCGTACATATATCTCATCTACCCGACGGTTGGCTGGGTAAGGTTCACGCTCTCCACGTTGCTACCCAGAAAATTAGCGGGGACTGGATTTTATTTACGGATGCAGATGTTCATTTTCAGCCCGACGTTTTACGCAAGACGATCGCCTTATGCTTGGAACAGCAGCTTGACCATCTCATACCAAATTAAATTGGAGCCATTACAGATCAGATAAACTGAGCGATGTAGAGGTGAGAGTCTAACAATGGCTGGAGTAAGCGCAATCGCAATTAAAGAAAGTCTCGAGGAGCTAGGCACCCGTTTGCGAGCGGTTGAACAGCCGATACTCAAAGAGCGATTGCAAGTGTTGTACTGGCTCAAACAAGCGCACGCACCGAGTGTCAGTCAGATTGCGATTGCAATTGGCAGGCATCGGGGCACGGTGCAAAAATGGTTAGCCCTGTACCGAGCGCAAGGATTAGAAGCATTGCTGGTGGTTAAACCCACTCCAGGAGGAGGCAACCGGGTGATTCCAATGTGGGCGGAGGTTGCCTTAGCCAAGCGATTGCAGGAACCGAGCAATGGGTTTAGCAGCTATGGGAAGGTGCAGCAGTGGCTGTTAGAGAGTTTAGGGGTAGAAGCCGAGTATCATGCGGTCTACCAGATGACGCGCTATCGACTCAAAGCGAAACTCAAGGTCGCCCGTCCTCAAAACATCAAGCAGAACCGAGTCCAGCGAGAGGCATTTAAGCAAACCTCGCAGACGACCTCGACTTATTGAGTCAGTACTATCGGCAGGTGCGCCAGGATGAGCGACCGATTCGTTACTTCGCACAAGATGAGAGTCGCTTTGGACTTCACACGCTCATCGGACGATTAATTACGGCAGTTGGGGTTAAACCCATCGGGGCGTGGCAATGGATATTCAAAGCATTCTGGCTATACGGTGCTGTGGAACCTACCACAGGAGAGTCCTTTTTCTTGCAATTCTCCCATGTCGATACCGCATGCTACCAATGGTTCTTAGATGAGTTCTCCAAGGCTTACCCCGATAGTCTCAACATCCTGCAAGTGGATAACGGACGGTTCCACAAAGGCAAAGACCTTATTGTGCCAGAGAACATTATCTTGGTGTTTCAACCGCCTTACTGCCCAGAGTTAAATCCTATCGAGCGTTTATGGGAACATCTCAAGGCGGATCTCAAGTGGGCTGCGTTCAAAACGCTTGACCAACTGCAATCCAGGGTTGATCAACTCTTAGCCCAGCTAACCCCTCAAGTGATTGCTTCCCTTACAGGCTACCCCTTTATCCTCAATGCACTATCTGTCATTGACACCATTTAAATTGGTATCACCGTAGCTCCCGAAGTCTACAGCCAGTCTTTTTGGCTAGATGTGACTCTGGCTGCATTTACTCTAACGTTCTTCAATAGTCTGAAAGTAGCGGAGATTGGTAAACCCGGCTCGGATAGGTTTGCGGGGATTGGAGCTTTCAACTTAGTACGCAAATCGATGTTTGACCAGACCGAAGGCTTTTCTTGGCTCCGCATGGAGGTAGTTGACGACTTAGGACTTGGCTTGATGCTGCATCGCGTTGGTGCTAAAAGTTGCTTGCTTGTAGGCACCGATGAGATTGGATTGACTTGGTACTCCTCCCTAGCGGATATGGTGCGCGGTTTGGAAAAGAATTTCTTCGGTGTGGCTGCTCACTACCGCTATTCCAAGTTATTCACCAGCGTTGTGCTGCTCTGGCTGCTGAGTTTAGGGTGGGGAATTGCGTTTCTACCTCAGCAAGTTCCATTGGTATGGGGGCTGGGAATTGCTACTTATCCCTCATATGTCACTCTAGTTAAAGTAAAATCCAGGCAAAACGCTGAAAGTCTTTCACCGACTGCTGTCTGGTATATACGCTTCATTGTCAAATGTTTTGAAATATCGGAAATAAGCTGCGTATGCTAAGACTCAAGCCGTATAGAAGCTTCAGCATTTTTGATTAAATTTGCTTTTCCGAAAGTGATTCAAGAGGGTTATAGCTGTCGCCGGGTGTGTTAGGACAGATTGGTGATGAACATCAACACCCGTGAGCTTTGTGAATTGACCCTTGTCCTAAGTCTTCCGTCCGTTGCTATATTTATGCTTGTTGCTTTACATAGTTGTCTCTTAGTGCGATCGCATTCCAACTACGCTGATATCTAGCCCTCATCGCCCCCTCTTAGATCACGCCTAGATCACGCATCATCGTACCCGCTAAGGACTAGGCTGACTACGCTTTTGGAGATAGAAGATACGGATGATAGTAAAAATAACGGCCTGAAGCTTAAGATCGACACAGACCCCTAAGCCCCTTGAATTCAATCATGGATAGCGAAAATAACCCCTTAAACCAAAAAAGCCAAGCTCTAGATAAAGCGGAGACACAGCTTAAACAGGAAATTGATAGAAGACACGACTTAGAGCGTCAGGTGAAGGAACTGCTTGACGCTAAAAAAGAGACTTTAAGCATTGTTGAAGAACTCAAGAAACAGCTAACTGTCCAGAAAACAAAAGTATCTAGTCTAGAGAAGGAAAATAAGGTTTTACGTAAAAAGCTCCAAAAAGCCCATGAAGGCCTGCCTGAAAAAATAGAGCCCGCTGGGAAGAAAACACCCGAAGACAATAAATTCGCAACTCAATTGAAGTCTTTGAAATCAGTTTTGCCGGAGGAAACGTCAGAGCGTAACCAGCGTAAATCTGACAAAAATGAAGGGGTTCAACCGTCTGCTCCGCAATCACCGTCGGATGGGAGTAGCGAGATGGACCTGGAGAGATTGATGACGGCTCGTTTTGGTCCCCGAAAATCAGGAAAAAGAAAATAGGCTGCGAAGAATTGCTGCGATCGGAGAAGGGAATCTGGGATGACCTCATACCAATTTAAACAGTATTCAAGGCAGATAGGGCATCCAGGATAAAGGAATAACCTGTGAGAGAAGCAATTATACGGAATTGCGGAAGGCAGTACTTTTTGACCAGATTAAATTGCTTGAATCCAATCAAAGCCCACTTTGCCTTGAACTATCACAGGATGCTGCATCAACCATTGGCACCGCTTGACTAAGACATCCTCTAAAGCATCAAGATTGTCAAACACTTGATTAGCGATTGCTTCGCGCAGCAAAGACCAGACACATTCAGTGGGTTGCAGTTGGAGGGTATAGGGCAATAGCGGGTAGAAGAAAATGCCGGGGGGCACCTGAAGTTTTTGGCTCATATGCCACGCGGCCTGATCAACCAATAGAATGATCAACTGCTGACGATGGGGATTGACCTGAGCCGCAAATAGCTCTAACGCCATCTGCATCATGGAGACATTGGCACGGGGCAATAAAAGGAAGTAGCTCGCTCCAGTGGCAGGATGGACAAAACCATAGGTGTAGACCCATTGATAGCGGCGAGAATGATGCGCTGATGGGCGTTCTCCTATGGGTGCCCAAACCCGCCTGACAATGGGTTGCAAGCCTAATCGAGCTTCGTCTTCCGCCCAAATTACAATCTCCCGATTGGGAAACAACGAGCGCAACCACGCCACATGACCTGCTAATCCTGCTTTGAACTCTGCTTGCTGCTCAAGGGTTGCGCTTTGATGATGCACCGGACGCGGCACCTGCAAGCTCAACCCCAAACGTCGTAGATACTTCCAGGCTGTTGAGGGGTGTAAGCAAATGCCAAAGTAGGTTTCGATATACTCCCCAACTTTCGGTCCACTCCAGAGTCCGCCATCATCCGGGGCACTCTGTAAGCGTTGCCGCAATAGCCGTTGCTGTTCATCACTTAAAGCCAACCGATTGCCCCCAGGGTTCAAGCGTTGCCGATTGACTAGTCCGACCGCACCCTCGGCGTTGTAGCGACGGGCAATTTTCCGCACTCCACTACAACTGAGTCCACAAATCTCAGCGGTTTGTTCGATGCTCATCGGAGTCTTTGGATGACTGAGCAATCGAATCACCAACCAACGGTTTTTCTCGCCAGCATCTTGGCACTGAACATACCGCTGAGTTAGATCTGCGTAGTCTAGATGAGGGCTAATTTGAGTGCGGGGTCGAGGCATGGACAGAGTACCTTTTTCATCTTGCTAAATGATACTCCCCTACTCAATTCCGTATGAGCATTAGTTTGTGCTGTGACACAAAAAAGCCTGTTGGCACCTTTGCTTGCTCCTGTGGCTTTATCTACTGCCGCACTGGACCTGATCAGACTGAAGCAGATACCCGCCGCATTGGTAAAATCAAAGCCGTGGGTGACTTGTGGCAGCAGAAATTAAGGCATCTGGTCGAGGTTGAGCAACTGGGATTGCGGGAAACTGCCAGACGGCTTCAGGTTGACTCCAGAACCATCAATCGCTACGTCCAACTCCTCAGACTGACAGCGAAGTGGCGATCGCACAACGAACCCCAGGACGCAGAGACAACAGAGTTTACCTGCACCCAAGCAAGCGATTCCGACGACATCAAAACCCAACACCGGAATACCTGGAGTGCCCTTCAGCGCCAACACCCTCTGGCTTCAAAAACGGCGCTCCGGCGGTTAGCGCCTGCCCCCTATATCTGGCTCTATCGGCATGACCGAGAGTGGCTCAATCAGAACTCACCCCTTACTCAAAGACCTGTTTATGAGAACAATCGGGTGAACTGGCAGGAACGAGATGAGCAGATCCTGACTCAACTCAGGGAAGCAGTGCAAAGACTACTGTCAATCGAGAAGCCAATCAGAATTACGGTAAGCAAAGTTGCCAAGGCGATCGGGCAAGTGGCGCTGATCGAACAGCATCTCGACCAGATGCCACAGACAAAGACATACCTGGATTCCGTGGTGGAAAGCATTGAGGACTACCAGATTCGGCGGGTGCGGTGGGCGGCTACGCTGCTCGATCAGCGGGGTGAAGAAGTTTTGAGCTGGAAGGTGGTCAGAATGGCAGGACTGAGACCAGACTATTCAGAGAAGGTGAAAAGGGCGATCTCGCAATTGGATCAACAGATTGATGTCAAATGCATGAAGCTAGATGAGGTCGAGTTATCGATAACGTTCTAGACCTGTGAACGAAGTATCATACAGCTCGACCCAGTTCGTAGCAGCTGATGAACAAACCAATGACAACATCATGCATCCATATCAACTTAGTAAAGCAAATGGTTCTACGAGCTAACCGTTGAACCGTTGTTTATTGTTATGGATATGACCATTCTTGACCGTTTGAGATGACGCACAAAAGGGACGGCATGGAAGTGGAAAAGCAAAAAACTCTACTTCTGTATCATTACATCTTTAGGACTACCAGCAAACCTTGCAGAATGACCTCAAATTATTTAGTTTCTAACAATTTGCACAATTTTGGCTTGCTTGAACTGAGGTAATCCAGCATCTTCCATCAAAGCTGACCAATTTTCTTCAGCAGCACGATCGCCGGGTTGTTGAAACCGCCGCAGGGCAAGCAGAGATAGTGCATCTTGCCAAACTCCCTGTTCAGCTAAAGCCATCAGTTGATCTCCCGTTGCGGTGGTCGGGTGCACCCGCTCCACCCAACTGCTAACCACAACCGTGTTAGCGGCATTCTCTGAATCACAGGCGACCGACACCTGCCAAACATACTTTTGTCCCACCTGTAACGCTGGCGCAGATTTCGGCAGCGTAATTCCCACGATCCCGGCTTTGTCAGTCAGATTAAATTTGACGCTGTGTAGTTGCTCTGTGCCTGCTTCGTTTTGCAAGGTGAACTGAGCCGTTTTTGCAGGAAGCGCCGCTAGATGAATAAAAAAGGTGGGGCGATCAACGGTCGTTTTGTCTACGGGATCTTGCACCTCCTTCTGACCAGCAGCGAGACCTTGGGTTTGGGGCGGCACTAGGGCAGTCAACGGTTGATTGCCACAACTTGCCGCCCGACTGAAGCCGCCCACCCGAAAGCGAGAAGGACGCACTCCTACGCGAAAATTCAATCGCCGCCGAGCCAGTTGTGTTTTAGCTGAGTTTGAACTTTGGACAGGACGAGCTAATGCGGGTTCAACTAAGTCGATCGCGGCGATCGTGCCGAGCAGCAGCGCGAGGAATACAGCTTTAATGTTTCTAGAGAACCTCATGGGACACCTCAATTAGGAGAAATGGACTAGTGAATTCGGACGGTCAATTTGGAGCCGCAACACTATCTTTGTACGATTAGAGTTTGAGACTTATGCAGAAAGCTGGAGACAGGAAATCGAGCAGATCAAGTCAATCACAAATCTTCTAACTACTTCACTTCTAAAATCGGTACGTTAATGAACTCAGTCATTTGCGCCCCAGTTAGCAAGTTGCGCCAATCCTGCTTCAATTCCTGATTATTCGGTTGTTTCTGTTGCAAGTCGATGAGCGCCGTCACAGCATCCTGCCAAACTCCTAAATCGGCGTAGATCGAGGGTTTATTCAGGTTAGAAGCACGGGCCAACTCGCGTACTAAGGATTTAGGATCAAAGGCTGGAGTAGTCTGCATTTGATTGGGGTCAACTCGCTGAACCCAACTGCTAGTTGAGATTAAATTAGTCGAAGCCCCCTCCGGATCGCACCGCATCGCAATCTCCCAGAAGTAATTTTCGCCTATTACCAATTCGGGCGCGGTGTCCGGTAAACGCACTCCCAGCAGTCCCGTTTGCCCATTCGCCATGAATCGCGTGTTGTAAAGTTCTCGGTTGCCTGCTGCATCTTGCAGCGAAAATTCCAGTTCTGCGTTTTTTGGGATCGCCGAGGCATAGATCCAGAGGGTGGGGCGACTCGACAAGGTGATCTCGACGGTGGTTCTGAAGATATTGACTTTCTCCTCCGATCTCGCTGGTGGCACAAATGCCATCAACTTTGTCGGACTGGCACAACTGCTGCTGCGGCTAAGTCCACCAATCCGATAGCGGGAGGGACGGACTCCCACGCGCCAATTCAATCGGCGACTGCGCTGGGCTGTTTGAATACGAGTAGATTGAGTATTGTTTACAGAAGTAAAATCGCGCGTCTGGACTTTATCACTGGCAGTGCCGTTGCTAGCTACCAGCAGGGATACAGCAGACAAAATTAGGATGAACTGAAAAGATTTCATAGGTTTAGTAGGAGGGTGTAGAGGATGAAAATATGATTTAGAGGAGAGATCGCTGTTGTCCTTTCCATCCATTAACACAGATTGCTTGAAGGTGGTAGATCTGTCCCTGTTGGAGCGTCTCGGTCGTACCGTCTGGTAGAGTTATGCCAACGGAAACTTGCGGGCTAAGTTCTAGAGACACCCAATCACTGGTTGTATCTTTCGCTGAGAGGGAAACTGTGGGACTGATAGGCACACCGCCACGCCCACTAATCTTGAGTTCGGTGTTGGTTTCTGTATTTGCTCCCGCCGCCTCACAGGCACTGCGAACAATCTGAGAGACATCGTTGAACACAATTAGCGCGGTGGAGAGTCCCCGTGCCCCCACATCGGCATCGGTGGAGAAGTTTGCTAACTGCCCGTTGGTATCGATGTCATTAGTGCGGTTGCCCGGTTCGGCTCGCCGGAAAGAGAAGCCCTGCACCAGGGTTTTGCGCTCTAGAAAGACACGCCCCCCCCGTCCGCCACCATCGGCCCGGCCCACAATGTCGCTGCCATTGGAACCAGTGGGTGGTTTGCCAAACAAGAACCGCACATTGAGGATGGTGATATCGCCACCGTCTGCCCCATTCAGTCCCAGAGTGGAGATTTCACTCTCATCTTCGAGTGTAAGCCTGAAACTCAAGTCCAGATCGATGCTGCCGGAGCGCGCCCCTGTGCTTTGCCCAGTTTCGGCTTTAATCGTGCCATTTTGCAAATCCAGCCGACGGCCCGTAATTCTAATATTACCTGATCTTCCTTGGCGGCTACTGGCCAGCACTTCAGAGTTCTGGAGCGTGATGTTTCGCCCGTTAATGGTGATGTCACCGGCAACGCCGTTGGCCCCTGTGGCCTCAACTGCCAGCCGACTGTTATTGGTTAGGTTAATGTCTCCACTCACATTGACGTTTAAATCGCCTGCCTGTCCCGTTTCAGTAGAAGCGCTGACCTGGCCATTATTCATCTGCAATGAATTCAATCCCTGCAGGGTGACGTTACCGCCAACTCCCCCAACCGTAGAAGCCGAAATTTTAGAGTTATTCACGCTGAGCTGCGGGGTAGTTAGGGTCACATTGCCCGAATTACCAGTCTGCCCCGTTGCTTCAACAGATAATGAACTGTTGTTGAGGGCGATCGCGTTACTGGCATCCACTGATAAGTTGCCGGCCCGTCCGGTTTCGGTGGACGCCCTCACCTGCCCATTGTCCAGTTGCAGTGTACTCAGCCCTTGCAGACTGACATTTCCGCCAATCCCGCCGCCGGTGGAAGCCGAGATTTGAGAGTTACTGATCGTGAGCTGCGGGGTGGTCAAGGTGATATTTCCAGAGTCTCCGCTCGTCGCACCGTTTCCAGCCACCGACAATAAACTATTGTTGTTGAGGGCGATCGCGTTACTGGCATCCACTGACAAGTTACCTGCCCGTCCCGTTTCCGTCGAAGCTGCAATCCGGCCATTGTCCATCTGGAGCGTATTTAATCCTTGCAGCGTCACATCGCCGCCAACACCAGAAGTGGTTGTGGCTGAAATTTGCGAGTTGTTGACGGTCAACTGTTGGGTCGTTAGCGAAACTGCACCGGCGTTACCGCTACCCGTTGCTGCCACGGATAAAGCGCTACTGTTGTTGAGGGTGACAGAGTTGGCTGCATTGACGTTTAAGCTCCCGGCTTGCCCAGTTTGAGTGGATGCTGAAATCTGACCATTATCTAGCCGGAAGTCTAACCCTTGCAGTGTCACATCGCCGCCAACACCAGAAGTGGTTGTGGCTGAAATTTGCGAGTTGTTGACAGTCAACTGTTGGGTCGTTAGCGAGACTGCACCTGAATTACCGCTACCCGTTGCCGCTACAGATAAAGCGCTACCGTTGTTGAGGGTGACGGAGTTCGCCGCATTCACACTTAAGCTCCCTGCTTGTCCGGTCTGAGTAGATGCTGAAATCTGACCATTATCTAACTGGAGGTCATTTAACCCATTCAGAATGATACTGCCGCCGACCCCAGCATCGGTTGAGGCGGAGATAGAACCATTAACCACCTGCAAATTCGTTGATCCTCCGCTCACTCCTTGCACCAAGATGTCGCCGCTTATGCCCGATCGGGTTGAGGTAGAAACTTCAGCACCGTTAGCAACCGTCAATTGACTACTGTTTACTGTCACTTGTCCTGCATTCCCCGTTCCTAACGCTTGGGCAAATAGCCCACTGTTGGGGTTTTGACTTGGATTTGCGGTATCGGGTGTGCCAAAGGCTTGCAGTGAAATGTTTAGAGTGTAAACATCATTTGCGTCCGGTGCATCGCCGCTGACCAAACTACCTGTGGAGGCAAACGAGTTATACTCGCCCACTCCAACAATGTAGTTTCCGGGTGACTGAAACGCATGGCGAATATAGGAGTCAAGACCGCTGGTACTGCCTCCAGCACCTGGTAAGGGCGTAGCAAAGTTATCATCATTGGTTGCCAACAGTTGTCCGGTATCTCTGTTAAACAGAAACAACTCAGTATCAATACTGCCAAGTGCGCCAAATGTTTCATATCCCGCGTCAATATCAAAGATGCCAATGCTGCCAGCGGCCCTCACCGTAAAGCCGAAGTAGGGGAAGTCTATACCGTTACCAATTGGAGTCAGTGTGACGTGGGGAATTGTGGTGGCTGATTCAATATTAGGGTCGGAATTTAGATTATTGAAGTTAGCGCCTGTCAGTTCTGTGATTGAAGTAACTCCAGCAAACGGACTGACTGCGATGCTGGGAGGTGGGGCACTGCCAGAAAAGTTGACTCCGCTTGGAGCCGTCACTGTAATGTCTCCGGCTGCGCCAGTGCTAAACGCGGTTGTCGTTAGTTGTCCGCCATTTAGAGCACCCAGGCGATCTACTGTCACTTCAATGTCTCCACCATCAGAGGCACTTTGAGTACTGGCATTCAGCACTGCCCGGTCTGTAACTTGCAGGTTGCTGTTGGAAGAGTTAATGGTGATGTTGCCGCCTCTGCCGCTTTCCTGTCGTTCTGTGGATGTGAACAAACCGCTGACCAATCCAGTTGAATTACTGCCAGAAATCTCGATCGCTCCAGCAATGTTACTGATCGAAACGTTGCCAGCACGGGCGTTGTCCTGCCCAGGCTCTAGCACGCCGGCAGTTTGGGCACTGAGACGGCTCCCCCCGGTGAGGGATAAGAAAGAAGCTCCGGTGATCGTAATGTTTCCCCCATTTCCCCTGGCATTTGAATCCACTGCGGTGCGAATAGTGCTGTTATTCTCTAATAAAACAGACCCCGAGGCGGTGATAGTAACATCGCCACCCGTTGTAATGACCGGGTTCGCACAGGTTGCCGCCGATCCGCAGCCTGTACTATCATTCCCCGTATCTAAGCTTCCACCGTTTGTCATCCTGAACTGTCTAGTTGTCACCTCAATATTGCCACCGCTTCCAGTTGCTCCGGCCCCAACAGTCGTCTGAATACTGCTACTGTCGATATTCGTCAGTGTACTAGTGTTTATAACTACATTGCCACCGTCTCCTTTCTCGCCCACTGTACTTGCATCAATCTGGGAACCACTCAGCATTTGAAACTGGGCGGCGACAACGCTGATATCAGCTGTGTTGGCAGTCGGTCCACTTACCCGATTAGAAAGGCTGCTGCCTGTCATGGTGATTAATCCACCCGGCGCATTCAGGCTAATATTGCCCGCTTGCCCTCCCCCACTCGTATCGATATCGAAAATCCCAATCGTACCAGCCGCAGCATTAAAGGCAAAGAAATCGGCGCTAGTGCCATTGCCACTGCCCGTAACTGAAATGTGAGGAATGGTTATAGCATTGTCGATGTCGGGATTGGCAGCAACAGAAAACGAAAGAGCTTCCAGGTTTTGCGCTTGGGCAAAGGAGTTGTTGGTGCCATTTTCAGTATTTAAATCTCCTCGCGCATTTGGATCAAGCAGGTTATGGTTTTCAACAGAAATATGAAGAGTGTAGTTGTCGCCTAAATCGAGATACTGACCAGTGATAACACCACTACCTGTGCTGGAGGACGGAAACTCACCGATGCCGAGGTAGTAAGTGTCTGCGGCTGGAAATATGACATCTAAGTAGGAATCCAACCGGGTAACGCTACCGCTATCAAGGGACAACAAGGAGCGATCATCGTTAGTAGCTATCAACGTCCCCGCACTATTGAACAGAAACAGTTGGGTATCGGGTGGGTTTGATGTCACAGCACTGGGTGCAACTCCAGCCGAAACTTGGGCGTTAGTCAGGGTGATTGTGGGGGCATTGATCACGACATTTCCAGCTTTACCCAGCCCTGTTGTATCAGTGTTAAGTCCCAGGTTTGTTAGGGAAGCCGTACCTGCTGGCGTGTTGATCGTCACGTTTCCACCGTTACCGGAAACCGAACTGGCGTTGATTAGCCCAATGCCGCCCCCCGTCAGAGAAACGTTGCCAGCAGCGGATGATAGGTTGATCGATCCAGCGTTCCCAGTTCCGGTCGAAGCAGATGAGATACTGCCTGTTAACGTAATGTCACCAGAAGCATCCATAATTACTTGCCCCCCGTTCCCTGCCGCTGAGGTGTTAATCGCGCCATTGATAGTGATCGTTCCAGGAGAGGGTGGCGCTGATAGATTAAAGGTTGTGTTTAAGGTGCCTGCATTCACCGTAGCCGGAGGCGGTCCGTCAGTTGGGTTTGCCAATTGGGCAACCCCAGCCCGCAAAATCAGGGCGGGTCCGGTATTGAGGATGGCAATATCTGGATCGCTTGAAAGCGTGAGGGGTAAAACTTGATTATTTGCGGGGATTGGGTCAGCGCCTAAACGGAAATTAGACACTCGCAAGCCAGAGTTAACTGCACCATCTCGCCCATCCACCACTCCCAACCCCAGGTCTACATTAGTTCCGTTAATTGGGATAGTAGTGGAAAAGGTTTGAATTCCGGTTGTGCGGCCAAATCCCGAGTTGCCAGCCGTGAGGGTAAAGTTGAGGTCTGCCAGTTCAGCTAACCCCCCATTTGGAGTAGTGGAGACAAAGGAGAAGTCGTTGAACGCAGCACCACCCTCATTTGTGAGGAATTCCCAGTTAAATGAAAGGATCTGGTTGTCTGCGGTGGTTGTAACAGTTGATTGAAGTCCTGACCCTTCAATGGCTTGGGTTGGCGCATTTAACCCGTTTAAGCTTCCAGCCGTAAGCCCTAGTACGTTTTCTAGCGTTCCCGCTGTTGCCGAACTGGGACCATTTCTCAGAAAAACAACCGTTCCATTTGCGTCAGTGGTGATGTCAAAATCGCCGTAGGCAGCGGAGCGAGATGTGGTATCGGGGCCTGTGATGATGATGTCGCCGGTAATGGTGATGCTGCCGATCGCTTCAACTTTCAGGGCGGCTCCGGTGTAACTGCCAAAGCTAACGTCTCCTTGAGAGCTAATAATCGGGTCGTAGAGGCTAACAAAGTTGGCAGGTAAGCCAGACGAAGTTTTGATGGCAAAATTGCCCCGGCTATAGAAGTGAGCATCGGTGGAAATAATGCCATCGCTAACCAGAGTTAAGTCGCCGCCGCTTTGAAATGGAGTTTGCGCTGGATGTCTCAGTGCCAGAATATCAATCCCTTGCTGCCCTTGTATCCGCAAATTGCCCCTGGCTCTTGCCAAAAACGGAGTTGTGTTACTATCTCGTGCTATTACCGTGTTGTCAGCGACCAGAGTGAGGTCGCCTGTTGTTTGAAGCTGGCTCTCATTTAGAACAAGATTGTTGCTGGCGGATAGGGTGGCGGTTTGGGCGGTCAGGTTCCGAACAGAGGCATCTCCACCCCCGGCGGTGACTATAACGGTTCCCTTGGGTGCATTTAAACTGCCGCTACTAGTGACAGTTGCCGCTGCCAGGGTCAGGTCTTTCCCCGCTGTTAGAATGCCCTGATTATTCAACATGGCGGGCGGGTTTGCCCCAAATTGCAGCCCGATCGGGATGTTGACCTCGACTAAGGGAACGGCGCGATCGCCCGTTGCTGCAAACTTTTGACCATCGGGAAACTCGAGGGCGCTGGCAGTAGTTGCCAGAAAAGAACCGGACACATCCAGTCGGGCATTCGGACCAAAGATAATGCCACTGGGGTTCATGAAGAACAGGTTGGCACCACCGCTCACACCCAACAGTCCATCAATGTTGGAAATGCTGCCACCTGTGACGCGGCTAAAAATGTTGCGAATGCCTGCGGGATTGGAAAAATAAACCTGGTGATTAGTAAGAATCCCAAACCGCTCGAAACTGTGAAACAGCGCCGACCCGCGCCGCAAGCCGCCGTTGATATCGGTGCGAATGCCATTAATGGAAGTGGTTGAACCGAGGCTAGCATCGGGAACGACCTGAGCGACAGTTGGAGTGGCAAGACTGAGCAAGAACAGGAGGCAGGAAGCAGGAGACAAGAGACGGGAGGCGAGAAAAAGGGCATTTCTGCTGCTTTTTGTTTTCTGTCTTTTGCCTTTGTCAAAACGCCAATAATCAAATTTACCTTGCAACATCAAAACCTCCACTTATAACCAATTGCCAACAAGAATGAATGGAGCCCAATAGTAGGGATGACGACGAAACTGTGGGTCGTCCAGGATTGATCGCTGTGCCCGTTGCAGTGCGTCTGCCTTGGAAACTTGACGGGTTGCCAGCTCTTTGTAGAAGCGCTGCATCAACTGGGATGTGGCAGCATCGCTCACTTTCCATAGGCTGGCAACGGTGCTACGAGCGCCGGATTTCAAGGCGATTCCAGCTAAACCGAGGGGCGCGCGATCGTCGCCACTAGCAGTTTCGCAAGCGCTGAGCACCAGAAGTTCAATTGGGGTTGTGCGGGTCGCACCGCTGCTACTGAGCGCGATCGCCAGTTGGTCAATTCCAATTACGCCATCGGATGCCAGAAGAAAGGTTTGGTCGCGATCAGAGCTAAACTGTCCGTGGGTTGCCAGATGGACGATCGGTGCCTGGGATTTTTGCAGCGTTTGCTGAAATTGGTCACGGGTAAACTGGGCGTTGAGTTGAACTGTGGATGGACGAATTTCCCGTTGTAAATCTTCTAATTCAGGCTGAACGAACGGCAGTTCCGAAAAGGACTTAGGAGCGCTACCGGGTAGAGTTACTGTGCGCGATTCGGTTAACCCAAAAGCAACGCCAGAGAGAGCTTTTGCCTGAAGCGGCTGCGGGCTGGTGAGCTTAAGTCCGGGAGTGGTGGCAAGGCTGTATTTCTCAATTAGAAACTGCTTGCCATCAAACAGGGCAGCCATCGGAATATTGCGAATTACCCCATCCAGCACAAAAACAATAGTTTCCACTTTTTGCCGTTGCAGTTCAGCCTCAATCGGTGTAATCAGCCATTCATACAACTGTTTGGACGGTTGGCGAAACTCTAAGCTAATGCGATTCCGCAAGCCGTCTTGTAAGGCTCTTACGGTGGTCGCGACGGTCGGTTGGGACACGGGCTGGTTATATAAGCGGGTTTCCTGTCCGGCAGCGCTAACGATAATGGCAATCCGATCAGGCAAAATGATCGGATAAACGATCGCGGTTTTTTGCGGCACAAGAATCTTGTCGATTTCTATCTGAGATTGAAAACAGGCAGCGCGGAGGTAGTTGTTAATCTCCTCCAGTTGCAGCGACTCGATCACTTCGCGGGTACGGCGCAAAGTGTCCCTGTCAGGTTGGGAATTATCTTTGGGGAGCAATAAGCTAATGAGCTGACGATGCACTGGTTCCAGCGTTTCCTGATCCACAAGCTGCGTTTCGGCGTTGATGCCCAATAAGTCACTACGGAGCGTTCGCAGGGTGGTGACTGCTTGGGTGTAAGACTGAGTAGCGGCGGCGCGTTTGCCCTGTTGCTCTTGTAGTCGCCCCAGTTGCGCCAGCCAGCGGTAGGTTTGCTCCGGGGCATTGGCAGCTTTTGCCATTAATACTGCCTGTTCGGTGGTAGTTTGAGCTATCCCAAATTGCTGACTCAGTTCCTGTGATCGCCCCAAATTGCCCAGCGCATTGGCAATGAGTCGAGCATCATTCAAGTTTCTTGCCTGCTCAACCGTGGTGGTTAGCAGGGTTATAGTCCTTGCAAGATCAACAGTTGACTTCAGCTTCTGCAATCGTAGAGAGCTATTGGCAAAGTTTAATCGGGCTTCAATCCCAGGACGAGTGGGGGGCAGTGCCAAAATTTCTGGTTGCAAAGTGGCAGCGAGTTCGGTGGCAGTTTCCGATGAATTAATCTCAATCAGCAGTGCCAGCCGATTCAACTGTGCCCGCAGTTGGTTGGGTGATGGAGTAGAGGCAATCTGTTCGTACAGATTTAGAGCCGTATTGGTGTCGCTCTGAATCTGTTGCTGTTCCTGAGTTCTCAAGCCGCCAATGCTGCGAGTTTCACGGATTTTGGCATAGAGCAAGTTGGCGAGAGTGAGTTGGCTTGCAGCAATATCTAGCGGATTTTTCAGGCGTTGAGCCATTGCCAAACTCTTCTGAGTCACTTCTTGAGCTGTGATAAGGTTGCCTACGATCCCGATTGCCTCGCCCACGCTCCGGAGTCCAGCGGCTTTGACGCTAGACTCCGGTGGTTGCTGTAATCGGTCTTGTAGGGGTAGCAAAATTTCCTGATAGGCGCGGCTGTGCAAACCCATTGCTTGAAGTGCTTGGGATTGGCGCACCTGACTTTGAATCTCGCCGTTGATGTTGCCCAATTGTCGCTGCATCAATGCGGTGCGCTTCCAGGTTTGCAGGGCAGCTTGGGCATCGCCTTGAGCCAGTTGCAGTCGTCCTTGCACATTCAGCACTTGCGTCAGCACAGTTGACTTTTCAGACGTATTCGGAGTCGTTTGCAAAGTTTGGAGACTGGCGGCGATCTCCCGATTTGCTCCCGTCCAGTTTCCCTGTTCACTGTCAATTAAGGCAAGATTGCTGAGGGCAATCGCCAGAGCCAAGCCATTCTCTTGACCCTGAGCTTGCTGCTGCACCTGCTGAAGCAGTGCCCTAGCTTCGTTCAACTGTCCGGCTTCGTAACGCTGGCGGCTCTGTCGAAGTAGGTGTGCAGTGGCTTCAGATGTTTGACCAATGGCGAGATGATTGCTCAAAATAATCGAGAGCAGAAAAGCTGTGAGCCAGAGTAATCCGCGACGCAGGAGTTTGGTCATTGGAGGAGGGAGGCAGGAGGAGGCAGGTAAATGAAGGAATAGGCTATATTCAAATTTCTATCTGATTGGGCGCATTTGGCAATGGACTATGGTCAGTGCTTCAAACAAGCTTCATCAAGAACCGTTCAAATGCGGGTTTTAGATACATTTATTAAAGACAAATTGGCTGCTTGATCATATTCAACTCCGAACGCCTACAAACCTGATTGCTTTGGGACTGGAGTTTTCTGCTGTGTCTCAGTCAAAGCTTTGAGGGCTTTCTGAGCGATCGACTGCTCCGGATTGAGGCTAACGGCGGTTTGCAGTGCTGTGATCGCTTGCGGCACTTGCTGCATTTGAGCAAGCACTAAGCCTAATCCTGTCCAGGCATCAGCATTGGCTTTGTCTAAGAGAACCACCTGTTCGTAGCTGTGCTGGGCGTCAGGATAGTTCTTCAAGGCAACCAGGGCGATCGCCCGATTTTGCCAGCCTTGCACCAGCTTAGGATTGGCGACAAGCGCTTGATTGGCGGAGACTAAGGCGGCGGGATGTTCGCCCAATGACCACTGGACAGCGCTCAGGTTCGCCCAGATGATCGCGTTTTGCGGCTCTCGTTTGATGGCTTCGGTGTAAGCGGTCAATGCCCGATCAGGTTGGTTCAGCGATCGTAAAATTCGTCCCAGATTTGCCCAGGCACGGGCATCATCGGCGTTGAGTTCTAGCGCAGTTTGGGCAGAGGCGAGGGCTTCTTTGTAGCGCTTGAGATACCACAGCACAACTGCTCGATCGTTCCAGGCTTCTCCCAGTTCCGGGCGCATCCCCACGGCGCGATTTACCGCCGCAAGTGCTTCTTCCGGTTTGTTGGTAGTCATCAGCGCCACGCTTTGCTGGTTCCAAGCATTGGCGCTATCACCTGTGCCCCAATCGCCATCGCCCCCGATCGCTTTCTGGCAGGCGGCAAGAGCGGGTTCTGCCTGTCGCAGTTGGTTCAACACGGTGCATTGTGCCAGCAAAGCTTGCGACCAGTTTGGGCGCAGATCGATCGTCCGGTTGTAAGCGATGAGAGCTTCGGTGGGGCGCTTCAGTTGCCGTAGGGTGTTACCCAGTTGCAGCCAGGTAGCAGCGTCTTTGGGGGTAATCTGCAAGGCGCGGTCTAAAGACTGAACGACAAGCTCCAGTTGTCCCGCTTCTTGGAGCGTCGAGGCACGGGCGTTCCAGGCGATCACGGGAGTGTCTACACCCCAATTACCGTTGCCTTCCAATGCCCGTTTGTAGGATTCAATCACAACGCTGGTCGGTTGTCCCAGCTTTTTCACTGCTTCGCCGCGATATAGCAGAGCCAACGAGTCTTGCGGTTCCTTGATCAATGCCTGATCATAAAAGGCGATCGCGGCTTCGTAGGCTGCCGATGTGCCCAGAATAGTTGTACGGTAGCGTTGAGCCGTTACAGGCGAACGATCGCCCCAGTTTGCATTCACTTTCAGTGCTTTGTTGCAGGCAGCCAGCGCTGGATCGGGTTGTCCCAACTCCGCCAGCGCTATACACTGATCGGTCAACGCCTGGGAATTATTTGCCTGCCGTTTAAGCGACTGATCGAGAGCCGCAATCGCCTCCGGGTATTGCTTTTGTCCCACTTGCAATGCGCCATATCGTGCCCACAATTTGGCATCTCCCGGACGCAATTCGATTGCTCGTTCACAGGCTGCTAGCGCTTCTGCCGCCTTCGTCCTGGGCAAAATGTTACACAGTTGAATCCAATAGTTCGGGTCTTTAAGATTCTGGAATGGATCACGGGCGATCACAGGGAACGGCAACAGGACGATTCCCAGCAAGGCTAGAGGCATCCATTTAGGGTGAAGGGGCAGATTGATCATTGGTCATTGGTTGTTAGTGATTGACCTTCTACTCTATGGCTTACCCCCTTACTCCTTACCATTCGCTAGTTATTGAACTGAGGTGGCTGTTCCGAGGGGGAGAGCCGATCAGGTGTAGTGGGAGAGGGAACACCGAAGGGGGCTGAATCGGAGGGTGTGGCTCCAGGCTTCGGGACGGAAGGGGTGGGACTTGGAGATGCGGCGGGTGATGGGGACGGAGCCGGACGGGCAGCGGCAGCAGCGGCTTTGATCGCGGCAGTAACGGCGGCAGTGGGGTCGGGTGGGTTGGGGTTAAAGACTTCGACGGTGACAGAGCGAGTGAGTGGTTTACCGCTGGGAGATGTAACCTGAAGGGCGATCGTCGTGCTGGCGGTGGGACTGAGAGGAAAGTTGACTCGACCAGTCAGCGGCACATTTCCCGGTGAGGGAGCGAGTTCAACGCGGGTGGTGGAGCCGCCCTGAACGCGCCAACTGAGTTGCACCAGCGGCAGCAGTTGACCTTGGCTGACTGGAATCAACACCTTAGCCGGAGCCTCCCGACCGTTAATTTGAAAGCTGAGAATTTGTGGCGTTTGTGGCTGAATTCTGACGATCTCAGTGGTTTTGGGCTTGGCGGTCGTGGCTGGTTCTGGTTCGGTTTTGGCAGCGCTGGTGGCTGAGACTGCTTGCAACTCAAACCGATAGTCCCCAACTGCCGTCAGTCCGGTGGGCACATTGCGGCAAATCAGAACCTGATCCAGGCTGCAAAACGGGCGTAGCGCTTCAGGCAATTGACCGGGTGCGGCGAATTCGTACCAGCGATCGCCTACCATTCTGCCATCCTGATCGCGCCCCACCAGATGCAGTGCTGCCAAGTCTTGCGGCATCGTCACCGCCCAATCAAGCCGGACTCCGTTTTGATCGGCAACTGGAATCGCCTGCTCCGCCGGAGTGGGTTTACCGGGGGCAGCTTCTCGATAAAACAACGATCGGGGCACGAGAGCCGTAACAGTGGGTGCAGGTTTGGCGGTAATTTCCACCGGACTTGATTTGAGCGAGACCGGGGTAGATCGTCGCCCTTGAGGAATCAGCGTTAGCTCAAATACGTATTTTCCGGGTAGAAAAGCATCACTGCGAATCTGGCTGCATGTCAGCAAGGTTTTCTGCTGGGTGCAAAACGGTTCCAGCGCGGCAGGCAGTTGACCGTCGACAAATTCGTACACCAACGGACCGCTAAGCATGTCTCCGTCAGGACTATAACCCGTCAGCTTCAGGGTTTTGATTTGCTGGGGTTGCTCAATCTGCCAGCGGACTCGCGCCATATCACCGTTCGCCTCAGCATACTGGCTATCCTCCACTGCAAACTCTGTAACTTGAGGAGGAGTGGGCGGACGCAGAAAAAACCACCAGACCAAGAATGCCAGCGCTCCTACCAGTCCTAGGGCGGCGAGAGCAGCTAACAAGAGTTGCCACCAGGGACGGGGCAGCCAGGTTAGCTCACCTTGAATGATTGCGGGCGTGACAGGTTGCTGATCGGGATCAACAAAATCGAGCCGGAAGGGATACACCTTGCCCCCACCAATCCAGGGGCGCACCCACCAGCGCTGCGGCGTGGCTTTGAGCGGCAGTTGGGCGACGGATTGCGGCGGCAGCGTGACAGCGTAGGTGGGCAGAGCATAGACGCAGGGACCCGGTTGCTTCAGCGGCGTGAGGCTAACCTCAACCTGGCGATCAGTGTTCCCCAGGTTGGTGAATTGGAGGTTGAACTCAGCCGGACGATCGCGAACTTGCTCCTGCATTGGTAGCAGCAATGCCTGGAGTTGATAGACTGGCTCGACTCTCAGGTACACCAGTCCCAAAACACCTAGAGTCGGATCATTTTCGGAGGCGAGGCGGAAGGTGGGCAGATAGCTACCCGCCAACGGTAAGGGTGGCGGTTGCAGCAGCACTTGAATCATGCCACGATCGCCCGGATTAATCCCCACGCTATCGTCAGCTCGCATCAAACCCAATCCGCTCACCTCGCGGGGATAGGTGATCTGGATGCCCCAATCTTCTGGTAAACCAGTACATTCCAGCCTAAATCGATCCACTCGCTCCGATCTATTTTCGACCAGTAGTTCCACTAAAATTGGAATTCCTGGTTGGACAACTTCCGGGCGATCGGGCGTAGTCACGGGACTCAAGCTGAAGGTGGGATCTTGAGTCGTTTCAGTAATTTCAGGTGCGAGAATTTGCAGGCGGCGACGGGTGGGCGGCAGATAGTGGTCGGCGTAAGCAGCTTGCGGACGGGCGATCACCTCATAATCCAACCACTGGGGCACAGCATCCCCCGGCACCTCAACACAGAAAGTGAGTTCGCCGCTTTTGTTGCTGCTCAGGGCTAGCCATTGTTCCGGTTGAACACACCACTGTTGCAGCAACTCAGAGGGTGATTCTAACCGCACCTGCACCACCGCATCCTGGTCGCCCCGGTTGGTTAGGGTGACTCCCAGGTAATGTTTTATTCCTGGGGTGACGCGATCGCCATCCCAGGCAGCAACCATCAGCGCTAACGGCTGAAATACAATCGTCCCTTCCAACAGCTTAGCCCCGTTGCCAAGATCGTTCGCGTTCATAATCCGTCTCCTGCCAACACCGGACAGCGATCGATCATCCGTCCATCTCCTCCCAGTTGAACCCGATGCAGCCGCACTTCACCGTCGTCACCCCCGCTTGTCACCCAGATGCTATCTCGATCCTGGATCAGGTCTACGGCATTGATCGGCTTACGGCTCCGCGTCAGCACTCGCCCTTCCCGAACACTGGAACGGCGCAACCCCTGACCATCCAATGCCCACAGTTTCACCTCGCCGTCATCTGCCGCACTTGCCACAAAACAGCCATCAAAACTGAGTGCCACTGATCGCAAAGGACTACCGCCATGCGCTAGCCAGGGTGGCTCGATTGAGCCACAGCGTCCTTGATTCTTGAGACAGGTTTGGGCATCCCACAAGCTGATCCGTCCTTGCGTATCGCCTATCACCAAAAGGTTTGGCTGTTGATCGGCAGCACTAAGGCTAGAAATGTAGTCGGTGGAACTACCGGAAGGATAGGGCACTTCCAGAAACTGAGCGGTTTTGGCAGTGCTGGCATTTTTCTTAGTCTCCAAAATTAGCAACCGATTGTAGCGACCACCGATCGCCAGATGACTATCATCGTTGCCCACTAACGCCATCGCCTCGATCGCAAATTTTGTATCGTAGGCGCGCTGGGGTGCCGTTTGCTCTAGGATAGGGCGGGTATCCCATTGCAGCACTAAACCACTGCCATGACCGCTGTAAAGCGTTCGAGCATCGCGGCTAAACACCAGGTCGAATACTCGATCGTCTTTGTCGGCAATCAAGCGCGATCGTCGTCCTGTGAGTAGGTTGGCAAGCTGAATTTCACCGTTCTCAAACCCAATCGCCGCTTGATCGTTGTTTACGGGGCGGTAGCGCACAACTCGAATCGCCTTATCCAGGTTGCCAATCCGATTTTGGGTAGTGAGGCTCTGATCCTGCACCCGCCACCGTCGAATCGTCTGGTCATCCGAGCCGCTCAACACTTCTGTCCCCTGACCACTAAACTGCACCGAGTTGACTGGGCCGCGATGCCCCGGATCGGTGAGTAGCGCCAACAGCAGCGCCCCAAATCCTAGCGCTAACAGCGCTCCTAGCAGTTGCAGCCACAAGGGAATCACTGGAAATACATGCACTTGTAGCGTTTGCGTTTCCGGTTGAAATGGAATCGTGTCCCCTGTTTCTGCTTTCACCTCAAACCACTGTAAGCGTGCCCACCCCAACCAGGGCAAACGCCGATGAATCTGGAGGGAGGTAGGACTGAGTCCAATCGGCAGAGGGTTGGGCAATTCTAGAGCCACACCGGGAGGCAAAGCGAACACAGGTTCGGCGGGCAATAGCTCTTTCTGCCAAAACCAGCGACGATGTTTTGACAACTGCCTGACCCTGACTTGCGCCATAGGTTCCAGGTTGCTTAAGTTGTTGAACTGGAGGGTGAATTGTGCTACTCCTTGAGTTGGATTTTGCCAGCGTCCTAACTGTTCGGGGATAGCGCATTCCAGCGGATCGCAGGTGAAGAACCTTTCTCCGGCGGGAAGTATATGGAGTTCTCCAGCGGCGATCGCTGTGGGAAATCGCCCAGTTGCTTCCAGTTGCAAGGGATACACCTGACTCAACGCCTGAGTTGGAGCCGGAATTTCACACTCAAAAGTCACTTTTTGCAGTTTGCCAGACGGGAGTGGCAGCAGCTGTTGCACTCCGTCGGGAAACCAGCGATCAGGCAACCCGGTTAAACGCAAAACCGCTTCTGTTGGAATGGCAGTAGAGTTATATACCTGTCCGACGATCTCCACGCGATCGCCGGGGAACGCTTGAAGGGTAGGCATCAGAAGCGAGAGGTCGGGTGGTTTGCCTTGAAGTCCGGTTGCCAGCAATCGCAACGATTGTCGATCGTACTGGTTATACAGTTCCCGCGAGGTAACTTCCACTGTCAAGTCGATCGATCCTTGAAACTCTTGGGCGATCGAGGGCAGATCAAATATTTCAACCTGAAATCGGGTGCTGTCCCCAGCGGGAATTTTGGAGGAAACCGAGGGTGTCAGGCGATACCAGGGTTTGCTAGTTCCCCCTGTTGCCCCGGCTGCCAACAATTTCAGTTGAAAGGATGCAAATTGATCACTATCGTTGTAAACCGTTGCGTTGAACACCGCCATAGTCTGTCCCGCACTCAGCGTCACCTGCCGACTGGATAGCTCCGTCACAATCTGCTTTTGGGTAGTGGCTGGGTCAGGCATGGGGAGAAGAGGAGATAAAGGTTATAGATTAGGGTGAATGCGGTGTTGGAGGCTATCAATCAGTGGAGAGGGGATGGGAATCGCGGGGGGGAGGGGATGCATAGATTGAAGCCAATGATAGCGTTGGGCAGCAAAGTGAAGCAGGTTGATGCCCCACTCCTGGGCAGAACGGAGGGCTTCGCGGGGGATAGTAGGCTGGGCGTTGCGTCCCCAGGATTGGCTTAAGTCGCCCACCATCCAGACTAAGCCACCCCAATTTTTCACGTAGATCGGATGCCCTGAACGGTGGGGTAACTGACTGAATTGGAAGGGGAACGATCGCAGAGGATGGTCGTAGCTCAGATCGCCAGAAACAAGATTGGCACCAGTCAAGGTTAGCCCCAGTCGAGGGGCGATCGCGGTCAGGGTTTGTTCCAACTCGAACCGGCGTTGGGCGATCGTCCGCTGGTTTGCGTCCACTTCTGTCTGCAATTGCCTAACGGTGTGGGTATCGCCGTCGCGCTCGGCTTCCGTTAATCCCGATCTCAACTCTTGCCCAATATCCAGCAGATTGAGCAGATTCGCCTCGGCAAAATCTATCGCAACGAGTAGCACGTTGCCTTGAGCTAGATAGGTCTGCAACCGCTGTAATCCTGGATTTGTAAGCGTTAGCAGGATATTGTAAGAAACATACAGCAGTTGGCAGTTGAGGGGAGACTCACGGCTCAAGGTTTTAGCAGCGCAGGTTTGCACGGTTGGAGCCGAGCGCAAACTGGGATACAGACCATTCAGCGATCGCAGCAAGTCGGTCAGTCCGTTTAGTGGGGCATTGTCGCCCGTAAGATCACCTGTCACCTGGCCCACCTGAATGGAGAATTGGGGATAGTGTTTAGGGTGGCAGCGTCCGCGAAAATCAAGCTGGTTGGGGCTGGGCACATAGACATCAGCCGGAGCTTGAATCAGCGTGGTTTCTGGCAATAGTTGAATACGGCAGAGTTCGACATCGTTGGGATCAAGGTAGAGCTTCTCCACGATTCGAAACGTTTCTGACACGGTTGTTGTCATTGGACTACGCCGCAAATCATCGGGATCGACATAGTTAACAACGAGATACACCAGCAGCATGTGTCCTTCTGTGGCTTCTGAGGTGATGCGAAACTCTTCCGGCAGTTTTACGATGATCGGGTTGCCCTGAGCATCGATCGCCACGCCGGGTTGAACTTGCAGCAACCGACCGTCGGGCTGTTCCGGGATGGGCGCAACTCCCAACCCATAGACAATTCCCGGCTCATACAACGCTTGATACTGAAAATTTTGCCGCTGACGATGGTACTTGTGTGCCTGCTGCCATCGCTCCGCGTTGATCGTCAAACCATCACTAATCTGCAACCGCTCAAACGCTTCTAAGCGCGGGTAGGCACGGAACTCAGACATGAGCAGTCTCCTGGATCGGGGCAATCTCAACGGGGATGGGCGCAATTGCCAGATCGTAAGTGCAAACGGCGGGTTTTTCCTGCTCAATGATTGCCCGCACCAAGGCTTCATCCAGCAGGTGTCCGGCGTTGGGGCAGAGTCTAACACTGAAGTGGAAGGGCTTACCGCCGCCAAGGATAGCTGTGGGTCCGAGCTCGGTTTCGCCTAAGACAAATCCGCGTCGGGAAGCCGTGTGGATTTGAATCGGTTGTTCATAGGGCGAGCGCATCGGGTCATGCATTGGCAAGCCGGTATAAATGTGGAGATAAAACTGTAAGCCGTGCCGGGTACCGCGCCACCGATAGATCTCCATTGCTCGCTTGATTAGCGATCGCTGCTGCTCCACGCTCCAGGCAGTTTCGTTCTGCCAGCCCACCCACTGTGCCAGAAACGGCAGTAGTGATTCTGGGGAAGTCATAGGGTCAAGGTATGCCCACATGGTCTGAAGCGTGTTCACTGCTGGCTCAAACGATTGCTCAAAAATCTTCATCAACCGCCCGATGAAATCCACTTCTCGATACACCGCTGGCAAAAACTCAGGATAAAGACTGCGTGGACGCAAGTAGAGGCGAAACGGTTCACTCGCCAGCAATTCCCCTGTTTCGCCGTGAACCCGCACTTCGCCGTGATAGTCCAGGTTCAACATTTGTTCTGGACTGAGGCTTTCCCGTCCCTCGAAGAAATCGGGATCTGGACGGAAGCGCACCACTGCCTCAATTGGGTGTTCGCGCTGGAGGGCTGATCCCTCTGTGTAGAGGCTGTACCATGCGTGAGGGATGTTGCCGCTGACTTGCAAGCGGTAGTTCAAAGACTGATCGCCGCGATGCTCTAGGCGAACGATCAGTTCGCCCACCTCACCTGGACAGAGACAAAGGCTGGGTTGGGTGGTGGTTTGGGTGTCTGCCAGTGCGCCCCAAGTTGCCAGAGATGATGCTCCCACGTTGGGCGGATTGGGCACAGACATCGGTAACAACTTGAGGCTAATCGTGCGGCGATCGGCGCGTTGGCTCATAGCTCTGCCTCCCCGCCTAAAATCTGAATCCGGTGTGCCGACTGTCGCTGCACATCTGCCCAAGAACAAATCACACCCGTCTGCCCTGGGTCAACGAACCCTGTTATGACTATTTGTCGCTGCCACCCCGTTTCTCGTCTTAGTTCAAACAGTTGCACCGTGTCCAGGTATTGCACTCCCTTAGTGCTTTGAAACAGCCCGATTAAGTCAGATTGGTACAGCGGCATTCCCATACTCCAACCCGTTCCCTGCCGTCCACCTGTGAGCGGATTTAGCAATTCGTACAGCGATCGATTCAAAGAATGGCGCAACTCAACACGGGCTACACCGACTTGATAATCTGGTTCCACGCCCAACACCGCCTGTACGGAGACTCCGACGTAATTCGGCTCTCGTAAATTTACCTGAGTTCCCAACAGACAGCGATCGCCCAAAAACTCCTCCAACTCCTGCCGCAGCGGTGTGGTCAGGGCAAAGGTTTCTGGGGCGATCCCCCGCTCCAAATTTTGCAGGCTAACCCGTGGCACCACATATACCGTGACCACTCCGGGCGGGTTGCCATTTTGCTGAGTGGGACAAAAGGCACGTCCGACCGTGCGACTTGCCTGCAACGTCAGCGTCTCGTAATCCTCTGCCGTCACCGCCCGATTCCGAGTCCGGAGTAGGCGAGGAACCCGCAACACCGCTTCTTCCAGGCTCTCTTCATTAGCTCCATCCCGTGCGGGTTCGTGATTGGTCACCTGCTTGACGTAAGGCAACGCGGTTTTAAGAATCCGCAGCGCATGTTTGGGCACATTGCCGCGATCGCCGCCGCCCGTCCGATATGCCACCATGTGCAGCAGTGCATTGCGGGGGGGAACTGTCCCATATTGCCGTTCCAGGGTTTCCACTCGCTCCAAGTGAGATTGACTCAGCGTGTGTCCTTGCCACTGCACCTGTCGCCGGAGTTGCACTTCTTCCTGCAAGTGTTTTGGCTCTCGAATTAAGGGGCCAAATTGTACTCGTCCGGTGCGCGGGTCTAGGGTGTAGTGGCGATCGCTCGGTCCCGAATTGGCAAAGTTTTCCACTTCCTGCCAGCGTTGCGGTGGTTCATTCGGTGGCGAGACTTGCAGATATTCCCCCTCCTGCCGCGCCAGAATACTCTGCGATTGCAAGAAAAATGATTGTCCTGGTGTGCCGTCACTCTCGCCCACCAGTTCATTCACAACATGGGAACATTCGCTTGCCTGCACCCGCCCACCAATCGCCTGAGCATACAAAGTGGTTAATTGGGGCGATCGACTAAACCGCTCCGTCTCCGATTGGGTGCACCGACAGCGTAACCAGCGTCCGTGATAGCCACCAAATGTCGTCGTCACCCAGGTTAACGGCAGATGCAATGTCACCTCTGCTTCTGTTAATCCTGTCAATCCTCGCCGTTCCACATCATCAAAACTAAACCCCTTGGTGCCATCGTCCTCTTCCCGCAACAGCACCGATTGCCAGCCCAGTCCATCCCAAGCTTCCCAATGGCGCGGTGGACGATTGGGATTGATTCCGGTAGAACCTGCGGGTTCGCCTTCGATCGTTAACACAATCACATTGCCATCCAACGGTTCTGCTGCATCAAACACCAAATAGAAACAGTCATTTGTCTGGGGCATCATCTGAAATACGGTCTGCTGCCGCCCTGTCCAGCGTCCCCCATTATCCCGCGTCCACTGGTTGGTCAGGCGATCGCGCACCTGTTGCGGTTGTATTCCAGCGCCCTCCTCTGTCAGAAAGTAGCGAATCAGCGGTAGCCCAATCTGCAACTCCTGGCTTGTACTAAAGACGATCGCCGTATCCTTTTCTGTGCGCTCCGTAGCAATTTCCGCCCCATCGGGAATGGCGGGGACGGAGCGTAACATATCTTGCGGTCGGGTTAAGTAAAAGGTGAGAACCGTGTGAGCCGGAGAGGACGGTTGAAGCCGGATGCCTAGCAGTTCTAGAAAGGTAACATAGTTGCGGCGTGGCACCTGGTTGAACCGGAGCAACATCTGGTCGGTTAGCCACGCAAATAGTTCAATTAGTGTTACGCCAGGATCGGATGGGTTGTGGTTGGTCCACTCTGGGCAATAGCGGGGAATTCGCAATAGACATTCATCCACCAGATCTTTGAAGGTGCGATCGTCGAGATCCGATTTGGGTAGCTGCGGTAAAAAGTCAAACTCCACAAAAATCCCTCACCATAAACCACTGAATGGGCAATTGCATCGGTTCTCTACTGGACTACGTCGGCAGGCAATAAGTAAAAGGGATAGACCAGACTGCGAGAGTCGTGGCTATCTCTGGGATGATACCGAATCGTAATATCCACTCGCCCTCGCATGGGATCAGGATCGGTCAAAATCTCATCCAGTTCAATCCGAGGTTCCCACGCATCCAGCGCTTCCTCCACATATAGCCGCAACAGTAGCAACGTATTCGTATTTAAAGGTGCAAACACCAACTCCGACAGTCGAGAACCAAAATCTGGACGATAAACGCGCTCTCCTAAGCTGGTGCGGAGAATCACATGAATTGATTCTTCTAAATTTTGCCCTTCAGCGCTCAGTTGCAAGTTGCCGGAAACGCCCGTCTTTAATGGAAACCCAATGCCACTACCAATATGCGATGCCATGTTCAACGCTCCAAACTCTGGGAGTCCCTTCAACTGTAGTGAGCCATTCACTTTGACGGTATTTGACGAAAGTTAGGGATTGAGCAATTCAACACCATTTTTGGGGTTCAGCGTCTGACCAAAAGCGATCGCTCCTCTCTTTGGTAGTGTGATCGCGTTTCAGCCTATCTTAAGCCGCGATCGCGCTATTTTCAGCAGAGTACAAAAATTGCGATCGCACTAGCCCCTTTGAGCCAACGCTCCAAACCCATAAGGACGAGCGCTCTATTCTGAACATACATCCTGCAAATTACGCTAACCGTTGACGACTCGAAGGATTTCGACATTATCGTCTATCACACGGTAAAAGATGATGTAATTCGTCAGTAATAATCCGCGTAAGCCAGGTCTAAGGTAAGTATAGGATTTTGCCAATGTAGGGATAACGAGCGAGTTGGGTGCACTTTTGGTTGAACGCTTCCACGAAGCGATCGCCTGCATCAAGACTCTGTGCCAGAAAATAGTCGGAAATCTCATCTAGATCTTGACCGGCTGGAAGGGTAATCCGCAGGCTTTTCATGCAGAGGCAATTTTGGCGGCGTTGACCTTTTGACGGAGTCGAGCCACCACGTCATCTGCGCCTAAAACATCACCTTGCTCGGCAGCCCGGATACCTGCATCAAGCTTAAGACAGGTTTGTTCAACCCAGGCTAAGTAGTCTGGATTGGCATTGGGGTCTGGTTGACCAATCTCATCAGCAAGTAGGACAAGCGCAGTGTCGATCGCATCTTCCAGGGAAGCATAACCCCCTTGTTGCGAGAGACGTTCGAGAATTTTGCTTTGCTGGGCACTCAGGGTGATTTGCATGGCAGTTCGGCAGTGGGAAAATCTGTCTATCGGGTTGGAGCAGAGGTATCCCTTTAAAAGTGATACTGCAATGATACAGATTTTTGGGTGGGAAAGCAGAGAGGAAATCGAGATCGCGTTGCCAACCAATTGACGATCTCCGATCGCACCCAGACCAATAATCGCCTTATAGCTCGATCGCCTGTTCCGAAACAAAGCTGCGGCGATCGCCTTGAGTAGCGAGAGCGTTGAAATTGAGAATCACGCGGATTCTTTCTGAGAAGGGATAGAAACTAGATGATTCTCAATGAAAGGTTGGATCTCATCTTGTGAAACTGCAAACCAAGCAATGGTGGTTCCATCCTCATGGGAGAACTCAACTTCGTAAGTTCCGTCTTCGTAAGCTTCCAGAATGGTGCCAACCGCACCGATGAATGTACCTCGATCTTGATAACGATCCGTGCGGAGTTCTACTAGAGAATAGGGTTCTAGTGCCATGATTAATTTCCTCCATCAGCGAATCCGGAGAACGGGGTCACTAGCTTTAATATACCTTGATCATCCAAAATCCAGCCTGTGCGAAGTTTTTTGCCTCTGATTTCGACAATGATTGTAAACCGTTGTCCGTGGCGATCTCAGTGTTTACGCGATCACTACGAGGCAGAGGAGCCGTGATCGAAACAGTGTCAGCCTCTCGCCGTAAGCATCGAGAAAGTGACGTTTGGCAACGACGGTTTAGGAAAACGATTGGGGTTGCGTTTGTGGGAGAGACAGCCTGTGATTGCAGATTTTGAGAAGATGACGGGGTTTATGGGAGAGTAAGGTGGGCAAAATTCCTATCTTGCTTCTATTTCCGCAGTCACCTCCATTTGCCCACCCTAAGCGAGCGGCTCGGTCGCCTGCCACATATTGCAATGGCTTCTATATCTTCTTCCGCAATAAACCCTTTGGTTTAAATGGGTTTAAACTGCTCGATTTACCGCCCTTTCTTACAGGGGGTTTGCTTATCATAAATTCGGAGGATATGCCAAATGGACTACCTTTGTCCATCCCTGTCGACAAAGATGAAAACTCTGGAGAGTCTGGTATACCGCCTATTTCTATAGCTTTTTCTAGAAACTCTTTCAAATCTGTTAATCTTTTGTCTGGATCTTCTCCAAAATGAGGAGTGTTGCTGGCTTCAAGGTCCATCATGTAGATGTGACCTGTTGAGTTGTCAATCATGAATTGCAAGTCGGGACTAGTAAAATTAAGAGCAATTAGTTGTTCAACATCTTCTAATGTCCGTTGCCACCTATCTTTAGCAAAAGCTTTTTTCTGCAAGTTGTCGAGCTTCATTATTTGTTTAACCATTGGCACTAAGGGCTTCGCTCCTGCACCGCCTATAGTGGATTGGTCACTTAGCCATTGGATAATTGGGTACTTTAATTGGTAGAGACCGTAGATTCTCGGTATTTTAAGTCCTCGACTTTCTACTTGTTTCAGGTTAGAAAACTCTAATTCACCCATTTCCGTATCAATCATGTACTTCGCGTCTTGCTTTCTCTTAGTTTTCTCTCCTAAGTCATCGAATAAGTAGACTATTTTAGGGCGCGAATTACCTATTGAAAGAGCATACGTCTTATCCAAGATTGCAAACTTTATTTTCTTTATTGGATCTGGCGCGTCTTCTTGAGGAAGTTCAAAAATGGCATCGCTTGCTTGCGCCCTTTTAATACTCACTAACCGCAACTTTTCAGACTCTTCTGCTGTTAGTTCACCTTTTTCTATTCGTTGAAGGTAACTTTCTGCTGCTTCTGCGCTTAGAGTATCCCAATTTATCTTTTCCTCCTCTCCACTTTTTACATTTTTAATTCGCTGAATTCTCTGCTCTTTTTCCTGCTGCATCACATGCGTTAACTCATGAGCAATCAACTCCTGCCCTCCGCGATTTTCCGGTTGATAGGCTCCTTGACGAAAGAAGATATCCTGTCCAGTTGTAAAGGCTTTTGCCTGGATCGAGCGATTGAGTTGATCCGATTGGGCATCGGTGTGGACTTTGACTCCACTAAAATCTGCCCCAAATGCCTGTTCCATGGGTTGCCGGATGGTGTCGGCGAGGGGTTGTCCTCCGCTACGAGCTTGTTGAATCGAGCTTTCTAAGTTTGTACTGGCGGTGGCAGCTTCCTCTCCGGCTTGCCGTTGCACCATTGGTTTCATCTGGACTTCTTCTTCCTCCGGCATATCCACGCGCTGGATCTGGTCAGCCATTGGTTGCATCTGCAAATCTTCTTCGTTGGGTAAAGTTTCCCGTTGAACCGATGGGTCGGACTGCGATCGCGCTGGTGATGGTGGATTCGGGGGCGGGGCGTTGAGACGCTGCACGACTTGTGCCGCCACGCGATCGGCTTCTTGTTCGTACTGGTCTCCCGGTGCACCCACAGTCAGTTTCATCTGCACTGGAGTACGTTGGGGCGCATGGGAGAACAGATCAACGTGGGAAAAGTCGTGGTAAACCGTGGGTTGAGGTTGATCTTGGCGTGGCTTACCCCAACCGGGAGGCTGAACATTCGCAACCATGCGATCGGACGATTCGTGAGTGGGGCGAGATCCGTAACAACGTTCCATATCAATCACCGGATAAAACCTGACCGAAGCTCTCAATAACTTTAGTCGAAATTAAATTGTTTTTGTCGAGCGATCGCTCTTTCACGACCACTCAATTCAACTTGAATTCAGATTTCCGCTTGCCAACAATTTCCGCTAGTTGTTTCATGATCTGCAACACTCGTTCTAGATCATGGTCTTGCCCTAGAACAAATTGTCGCGATCGTGCATAACGGGGGATTTCCTGAACGAGCAACTTCAAGAAGACAAAATCTGTACCATTGGTGACTAATCCATAACAGGGGAAATCTCCATTGGGGGCTGCCAGCATATAAGACAACACTTGAGGGATACCCACTTTGGGAGAAAATTCGGCTCGTTTAGACTCAATCACCAGCACCCAAAGCTGATCCTGTAAGACCAGAATATCGATCCGACCTCGCACTACGATGCTCTCATCTGTGGCTTCAATGTCTATGGAGTCTTCAGTGCTGACATAAAATGGGGGCAGGAACAGCCCTGATAAATCCAACAAAGGTGCGACTACTGCAAGTTTGACGGTATTTTCTAATACTGATCGCCGCTCCAAATTTGCCACGATCGCTTGAACCCGTACTAGTCGTTGTTGTTCAGTTTCTGTTAAGGCTGGAAAATCTGCCTGCCACTCTAAGAAAAAGGATAGATCTTCGGTTTGCTGTAGCTGGAATCGATGTTCCAGGTCGTAAAGCGTTACTTTATCTGCTGCCAGCGTTCGCACCATTGGTCTTCCCCTATGCCTGAATCTAGTTTCATCTTAGAGGATCGACGATCGCGTCATCCCCCATTACAGCCAGCGCGTGACAACGACACACGATCGCATTTTTCCCGCCCACCACAAACACCTGCTTCACCAGGAGCGATCGCCCCTCTCATTTTTCACACAACTATCGCGCCACATTTGCAAAGCCGATCTCACAGCATAATCGACCATCGCGGTTGAGATGGTGCGTTCTCATCAAGATGTGTGCGTTGAGCTGAAGGTTTGGTTGGAGGAATGCACTCTACATGATCGGCGATCGCACTGAAGCGGTAAGTTTGGCTAGTGTTCAACTTGAGCGATCACCTCTGCTGGAGAGGCTTTGGCATAAACAACGGCTTTGATTCCTGGTAGATATTGATTCATCATCACCACGTTGATATAAGCCAATTGCTTCAGTAAGGCATTGTCTAACTGTGTGCCTTCAAAGTTGAGGCTGGTTTTGTAGCGAATTTCGCCATCCTCAAAATCCATTTCAAAGTTGCCCACGAGCAAATTATAGTTCGCTCTAGTCAAAAAGTCAGCCATGGCGAGACGGTCTTCAGTGGCTACCGTGATGGGACAAATCGAGTAAAACACAAACTGCTTTGGCGATTCTTGGAGTGACGCATAGCAACGCCATTGTCCATGTGCTCCCTGGAAATTCGTCATTAAACTCCAGTTGTCAAAGTCTAGTTCAACCTGCCAGCCATCCTCCTGGAAGAACGCAACAATCGAATCAAAAATTTGTTCCATAATTAAGCCTTAGCGTTAGCATCTAGCCGCTTATCTGGACGAAGGCGTTTTTTCTATTCTGGATCGCTTGTTTCACTTTTTCCTCAGCTTCTGCCAATTTTTTTCGTGTAAGTTCCCTACTCTGGGTGCGATCATTTTGGCTGATAGTGATGAAGGCGTTCTTTTCCATTCTGGATCGCTTGTTTCACTTTTTCCTCAGCTTCTGCCAATTCTTTTCGTGTAAACTCCCTACTCTGGGTGCGATCATTTTGCCTGATAGGAAGTTCTTCGTCGAGTTTAACCATGGTTTTATACATCTCGCCCTGGTCCTCTCTAGTTGCACTCATACCCTTGGCGAAAATCATAGCTAATTGTAGCGGCGAAAGCCCTGCCATAATCCCTTCCTTAAGAGCCACCAGGTGTAGATGCATGATTTGCCAAGACTCTTCACTAATTCCTCTATGGCTAAGTTTTTCCAACCCTAGTGCCAAACTAGTTTGTGCAGCGATCCTCTTCAAATCTGAAACCACTGTTCCTGGATCTATCGCCTCAGCAAGCTTTTTAAAATCCTCTGAAAAACCTTTGTGTGAAGCCTTCGTTTTAGTCCAAGCGAATTTGGATTCTATACCACCCTCCCCCTCATGTCCTTCCCAATTATGCTCCTTATACAGAGCAAAATTAGGCAGGATCTCTCCGTGATCGATGGGTCGCAGATTACCGCCTTTGTCAAAGACTAAGTTACCACTGTGTCTATCATAGTTGCCAGTCATTAAGTCAAAAAATGCAATTTGCTGAACTTGCTTTTTAGTATTCTCATTCTCTACATAATGATGATCTTTAATCGTACCATCGATATCCAATCGCTCTTGCCAAATGCCAACTTGTTCTGGCATTTCTGCTTCAGGCACTGCTTTTGCCCCCGCTTGCGTCATTTTTTTATTCCAACTTTTGCCTCCCTCAGCGAATTTTTCACTGCTTAAGGCGGCAAAACTCGTTTTTACAACACCGAGATCTTGATCAATCCCAAGGTCCTTAAATAAGCCTTTAATATACTTAGAGATCTCATAAGCAAGCACTTCCCGAAAATTCTGATAGCCTGCTGCCAACCCGGAGTTATTTCTAACAGGAGATTGCAAGAACGGTTTGAAGAACCCATCGGGGACTAGATACGCACCTGATAAACCTCCATTGTGACCTACCATACCTCCCACCTGTCTGATGTTTACGGGTTCGCCCTGTTCATTTTTACCCGTTTTAATTCCTTTATTGGTTTTTTCAATCGCTGCGGCTATTTCAGGATCTAGTTGTTTTACGCCTTTGTTAATTGCCGTCTCATCAGCTTCAAATTCACTTACGTGACCAGGTACAACGTCAATATTCTGTTGAAACTCGGTTAAGTCGCCACCACTTACTACCAGCATTCTTTTCCATGCCACCCCTAAATATTTAGTGGGGTTACTGCCGACCACAGTCAGCTTTTTTAACACGTCGGTTGCTAAAGTTCCTAGCGCCTGAACTGTAGGAGTTTTCTTTCCCTCAGGGCGTTTGCGAACGTAACGCCCGACTGTCGCAACCACACCATTCAGGCTACGTTGCAAATTCTCTACCTGATCCTCCACCTCAAACTCTGCGGGACCAATCACTCCATAGGCGTTTAAATATGACTGATACTCATCTAAAACTCCAAAAACCTTCTTAAGTTCGGCATTTGCCTTGCCAAACCGCCAAGGTTTGGCCCGTCCCATTTGTTTTTTAGATTGAAACTCGGTGGTCAGACTAGCTGAGGTGGGCAAATTTTGGGATGTATCATAGTCTCGTTGCAGAGTGGCTGGGCTGCCAGTCTGCTGCACTACATGGGTCAACTCATGGGCTATCAACTCCTGTCCCCCCCGGCTTCCCGGCTCATAGGCTCCCTGCCGAAAGAACACATCTTGCCCGGTGGTAAATGCTTTCGCCTGAATCGAGCGATTCAATTGATCGGACTGCGTATCGGTATGAACTTTTACTCCACTAAAATCAGCCCCAAATGCCTGCTCCATGGGTTGCCGGATGGGGTCAGCGAGGGGTTGTCCTCCGCTACGAGCTTGTTGAATCGAGCTTTCTAAGTTTGCACTGGCAGTGACAGCTTCCCCTCCGGCTTGCCGTTGCACCATAGACTTCATCTGGAGTTCTTCTTCCTCTGGCATGTCCTCGCGCTGGATCTGGTCAGCCATTGGTTTCATCTGGAGTTCTTCTTCCTCCGGCATGTCCACACGCTGGACTTGGTCGACCATTGGTTGCATCTGCAATTCGTCTTCCTCTGGCATGTCCACGCGCTGGATCTGGTCAGCCATTGGTTGCATCTGCAATTCGTCTTCCTCTGGCATGTCCACGCGCTGGATTTGGTCGACCATTGGTTGCATCTGCAATTCGTCTTCCTCTGGCATGTCCACGCGCTGGATTCGGTCAGCCATTGGTTTCATCTGGAGTTCTTCTTCGTCGGGTAAAGTTTCCCGTTGAACCGATGGGTCGGACTGAGATCGCCCTGGTGATGGTGGATTCGGGGGCGGGGCGTTGAGACGCTGCACGACTTGTGCCGCCACGCGATCGGCTTCCTGCTCATACACATCATTCGGCGCACCCACCGTTAGCTTGGGCTGAATGCCGAAGTTAATGGTACGGGGTCCCGGATCGTGGGCAAACAAATCGACGTGGGAAAAGTCGTGTCGGGTGGGTTGCGGGTGGGTGTCCTGCTGCTGTGGTGGGTCACTCCACGATCGCGGCTTAATGTTGGCAACCAAGCGATCGCTTGATTCAGAATTGCTGCGACGCTGAAGGGAAGAGCGAATCTGCATAAGGAGGCTCCAAGCACAATAGGGTCGGGAGAATGCTTATAGGTAATGCGATTGTGAAGCACTTTTTTAATCCTGACCATTGACTAAAGTCAGGACTTTTTTTATGGACCAATAAAAACGGTTGGGCATCCCATCACAATTTTGTTTGGTGGACCCACTGCTTCGACAATCGTATTACCTAGAAAACAGGCAGACAACCCATTGATCAACACGGTTTGGCTACCATTAATCACGACACCGGGTCCATGGGGTGGTATTGGCAAGGGAGTCGCGCAATTGTGAATATCGGCTCCGCCTGCGCTGGCTGTGATAGTGCTGCCCATTGTGGTTGCTGCCGTCGCTTTGGTGGTTTCTTCGGTTGCCTTGGCGGCTGGGGCACCGGGAGTTCCAGCCGCAGCGAGGGTGGCGGCTTCCGTGGTTTTAATCGTGGTATCGGAAGCTGCTTTGGCGTTTTGAATGGCAGCAGCGGCAGCCAGGGGCACCCCCCTCCAGGCGGGAAGTCCACCAATAAAAACAGTGGGGCTACCGGGTCCACCCGTGAGTACGGGTGGGAGCGGATGGGCAACAGGATCAGTCAGGCGGGCAGCGGGTTGTCCCATAGTGTTGGTTCTAATTGAGTTTAATCATGGCTCCCTGAACGGTGATCATGCCAGTGGCATTGATGTCAATGTTGCCCCCGGCTTGGATCTTCAGGTTTCCAGTTGATGATAGAGTGATGCTGCGATCTGTATCGTTCATCTGCACCAGATGCCCGCCAACGGTTTTGATGGTGATGCCCGCTTGACTGCCACCGTTGGGTTCTTCAACAAACTGTATTTGGTGCCCTGTTCGGGTTTTAATGGTGCGGAGTCGCACCTTACTTCCCATTACGCTACTGCTGACGCTTTCGGGTGGGCTATCCTGTCCGTTCCACAAACCACCAATCACAAACGGGCGGTGGATATCGCCATGCTCAAACCCAACCAGCACTTCATCATCGATTTCGGGCAAACAATCAAAGCCACGGTTCTTGCCAGCCCCGATCGCCACGACCCTAGCCCATTGACTTTCGTGGTCTTCTGTCAGGGTGGGAAATTTCACCCGCACTCGCCCTAAGCCGTCTGGATCATTATTGTTGGTCACTTTGCCAATGAGCAACGTTTGCCCCGGTTGCAACCGCGTGGCAGGAGAAAGCAGCGACAACAAATCGCCGCCGCGCAAACCGCGCACACTGAAGGAGGTGGTATAGGTGCGTGCGTTAAACACGTGATGAGTTTCGGTGATGTAATACTTGCCTGCATACTTGCCCATTTGCGCACCACTGAGCGTTACCACGCGTCCGGGGCGAATATCAGGATCGCCGGGCGCCTGAGCGTCAGCATGGACAAATTCATCACACAGTTCGTTGAACAGCGCTTTTGCCATCTTTTGTGCTTCGTTGATGTTATCAACCAGTTGGTCAACCACGATTAGTTTGGGGGCTGGGGGCTGAAACTTGGAACTGGTTCTTTGACCTTCACCGTGGTCGGTTTTAGTCAGAACTCCGTTGGTGCTGTGAGTCCCCACGATCGCCTGTTTCTGTTTGTAATTCCAACCGCGCACTTCCACATTGTTCACCTGTTCGGCGCTAGTAACTCGCACCCGAAAGCTGGACAGGTCATCCAGCCATGTCATCGTCAGGGATTGGTCTTGCTTGGGGGCGCGAAAATGCAGTTTACCATCCTGAACAAATAGCTCAAACCCATTGCGGGCAGCCCGTTCGCGCAAAAATTCCATGTTGGTCTGGTTTTCTTGAAACACGTAGTCGTGGGGTGCGCCGCTGTCGTTAATGGTTCCTGCTTGAATCCCGATTTCGCCAATTATCTTTCTGACGAGATCGGTGTCGGTCATGTTTTGGAAAGAACGGTTATACCGACCACGATGCAGACGATGGGAGCGATCGTAACCCCGGATGATAATCGGTGCTTGCGATCCGTCAGTGAAGTGGGTTTCGATCGCCGTCACTTCACCCGAAATCACCCAACCCGTTTTTTCCTGCTGATATTTGCCGGCTTGAGTCGTGCTGTTACTAAAGCCAATCCGAATCTCGGTACCCATCGCAAAATCGTTGCCGTGTTCCCACATCGTTTCGTCTGAGCGGCCGGAAAACGCTGAATTCTCTAACACAATGGTGAACATACTAGGCAGGTGCAAACTCTCCTCTACCGAGACCTGCAAAATGTCATTCATCAGCTCAGTGGACGCATTTGCTCCATTAATCTCTAGTTTCAGTTCGGGAAAATATTGTGGCATTGTGGTATCCCGGTTGGTAACTCAAATTAGCTATTCAAACAGTGGTCTGCCCTGAGTTTGGCGCTGTGCCAGACTCACATTGGGTGTGCCCAGCGATGGCTGAGGTGTACTGTCATCTGCTTGCTCCAGATTTAAATCCAGAATTGCCCGCACGGGTGTGCCATCAGGCAGAAACAGGGTCAGGCGAAAGTTGCAGGTTTTGACGAAACAGCGCAGGTAGGTGTTAGTGCCCCAGGTGAAGATATAGATGGGTGGACGCTGCTGATTTCCCTCTCCCCCTTTGGCGTAGGCAACGGCATCCGTAAACGGTTTGAGCGGTTTCAGCACGTTGCGATCGCCTTCCTTCTTCTCGTAAGTGTCCAGGATAATGTTGCTGATCGTTAGCGTGTAGGGGTTGGGATGTTTGAAGCTAGTTTTGTTTTGTCCAGAGTCTGTCCGCGCTCCTTCCGATTGCTCGATACTGACGCTACGAGCAAATTTCAACTCAGTCGGGTTAAACATAAACTCAATCTTTTGGGCCGTCTCGCCCTGGGCTGGCTGCATAACCGCTTTTTCTAACTGCATGATGATTCACCTCCAGATAATTACAGCCGTCCTGAATAAAACTGTCCCACTCTCTCCCGTTCCAGGGCTAACCGATGCCGCACCAATCGATACACCTCATGCGCCAACCGCTCTAGCTGCTCCGGTGAGGCGATGTCTTGCTGAGAGGCAGACGGCTCCTCGCTGGTTTCAATAGTTGCAGGTAAAGGAGTTGCAGGCAGGGTAATTGAGGAGTCTGGTTCTCGTTGAATCCGATCAACCCCAGCGGTAATGGGATACAAATTCAAATCCGCGTAACCTTCTGCTGTATCTAGTTGTGAGGACTGCGATTGGAACAGATCATTTGGTTCTACCCTGGTTTGCAGTTGAGGCGCAGGGTTAGATTCAGTCGATGATTGAAATAATTCTTCGATGCTTGCCCACTCCGAAACACTTGGCGCTGAAGTTGGGCGTGGCGTTTTCTCCGCTTGAAATAGATCGGCAATACTTGACCACTCAGTTGGTGAGTCAGATGACATACCTGGAATGGTGCCAGTTTGATTGAGAGATTGTGGCTCGTTCCAGTCGGTTTGCCAGTTTGAATGGGTGATCACTGGTTCATCTGTTGGCGTAGTACTCTGATCGTGGCTTGCTACAGGAGAGAGTGGTACTGGAGTTAGGGATTGCATTTGCACCAGAGGTTCCAACACGGATAACCGTTGCAACACCACAGGCAGTTCAGGCAGAGGATTCGATTGACCCTCTTTTTCACGCCTCTGAGACACTTCAGAGATCGCTGGCTCTAGCTTCGGCTGAATCGCTGTTGAAGCAGAGGATTCGATTGCATTAGCAGGAGCATCGACATTATCTAAGTAATTCTCCGCTTCAATCGCATCAGCTTGAGTATCGTTGATACCTGAATGCTCGATAATCGGTTGAGCAAAAGTTGCAAGGCGATCAGGATGACGAGTATCCGAGATCGTTGAAATGTTGGCAATGTCTGAGCGAGTTTCAACAGGTGTTTGAGGAGGTTCAAGGCGATCAAGCTGGACTGGAGTATCTGCGATTGTTGAAGTCTCAGCAATATTTGAGCGACTTTCAATGGTTGATTGAGCCAAAGTTTCAAGACGCTCGGGTTGAACAGGAGTATCTGCGATCGTTGAAATGTCGGCAATGTCTGAGCGAGTTTCAATGGTTGGTTGTGAAGTCTCAATGCGATCAGGTTGGACTAAACTATCGGCGATCGCTGAAGTCTCAGTAACATCTGAGTGAGTTTCAATAGTTGGTTGAGCAAAAGTTTCAAGACGATCAAGCTGGGCTGGAATATCTGCGATCGCTGAAGTCTCAGTAACATTTAATTGATGTTCAACAGGTGGTTGTGAAGTCTCAATGCGATCGAGTTGGACTAAACTATCGGCGATCACTGAAGTCTCAAGGCGATCAAGCTGGACTGGAGTATCTGCGATTACTGAAGTCTCAGTAACATCTGAGTGAGCTTCAACGGTTGATTGAGGAGTTTCAAGGCGATCATCAGCAATCGCTGAAGTCTCAGTAATGTCTGAGCGAGTTTCAATGGTTGGTTGTGAAGTCTCAACGCGATCAGGTTGGACTAAACTATCGGCGATCGTTGAAACCCCAGCAATATCTGAGTCATGCTCAACAGGCAATTGAGGAGGTTCAAGGCGATCAAGCTGGACTGGAGTATCTGCGATCACTGAAGTCTCAGTAATGTCTGAGTGGGTTTCAATGGTTGGCTGAGCAAAAGTTTCAAGACGATCAGGTTGGACTAAACTATCTGCGATCGCTGAAGTCTCAGTGACATCAGAGTAAGTTTCAATAGCTGGTTGTGAAGTCTCAATGCGATCGAGTTGGACTGGAGTATCCGGGATCACTGAAGTCTCAGCAACATCTGAGTGAGTTTCAACGGTTGGTTGAGGAATTTCAAGGCGATCAAGCTGGACTGGAGTATCTGCGATCGTTGAAGTCTCAAGGCGATCGAGTTGGACTGGAGTATCCGGGATCACTGAAGTCTCAAGGCGATCGAGTTGGACTGGAGTATCCGGGATCACTGAAGTCTCAAGGCGATCGAGTTGGACTGGAGTATCCGGGATCACTGAAGTCTCAGCAACATCTGAGCGAGTTTCAATGGTTAGTTGAGGAGTTTCAATGCGATCATCAGCGATCGTTGAAGTCTCAGTAATGTCTGAGTCGTGCTCAACAGGCAGTTGAGGCGTTTCAACGCGATCAGGTTGGACTAAACTATCTGCGATCACTGAAGTCTCAGTAATGTCTGAGCGAGTTTCAATGGTTGATTGAGGAGTTTCAATGCGATCATCAGCAATCGTTGAAGTCTCAGTAATGTCTGAGTCGTGCTCAACAGGCGATTGAGGAGGTTCAACGCGATCAGGTTGGACTGGAGTATCTGCAATCTCTGAAGTCTCAGTAATGTCTGAGCGGGTTTCAATGGTTGGTTGAGCCAAAGTTTCAAGACGATCAAGCTGGACTGGAGTATCTGAGATCGTTAACTGTGACTCTACTGGCGATATTGATGAAATAAGGTTGCTTTGCTCTTGCTGAACTGGAGCATTGCTGATCTCTGGTTCGGTTTCAATCTTCTCAGTCATCGGTTGACTGCTGACATCTGCGATCAATTCTCGTTGAAGTGCAGCATTAGATAATGGATTGGTGGGTGGTTGACTGACTAGTTGAGTCGTAGTTTCAATTGATTTGGGCTGAGTGGCAGCATTTGCCTGACTCACTTTTGGCGATGGGACAGGTGCAACTTGATCGACTTTAGTTGGTGCATCTGTCAAAGTGGGTTGATCATACTGCTCATTAAGAATGGACTGAGCGGATGTTACCGTGGCACTTTCAACACGATCAAGTTGCAGCAAATCAGTGCTATCTGATTGATTTTCAGCGAGTTGATCTGTGGTTTGAGTCGCTTCAACGAGATCGTGAACGTTCAATCTGTCACTGTCAATAACAGCCTCTTGATTTATGGTCTGAGTCGTTTCGATGCGATCAGGCTGAAGTGAAGCAGAGGAATTAGATTGAGACTCTGGCGATCGTTGAATTGGAGACGGAATTGCAATTGAGCTAGGCTCGATCGCGGCATCAACCCTGACATCTGATTGGCTTACTTCTGGTTGAAGTGATGAAGTAGCTCTTGCTGAATCAGACTGCGATACGTTGATACTGTCTGACTGAGGCGTTATAAAACGTATTGGTTCAGGCTGCGATACATCAGCACCCGATTGGTCTGCTTTCAGTTGAACTGTTGGCTCGGACGTTGACTCCGTTCGCTCCGGCTGAATTAATGCCTCACTACCAGATAGTTGCTCGGATGCTGGTTGAATATCAGATTGTGAGAGGTTTTCGATGCGATCGCCGTGAACTGGCGCATCTGGAGTCAATGATTGAGTCTCTGGTGCTGGTTGAATGGCGGATTGAGATGGATTTTCGATGCGAGCAGGCTGGATTGCAGCCGCGATCGTTGATGATTGTTCTAGTGTTGAGGGAATCGATGAAACCTCGCGGCTAACTAGCTCTCGCTGCATAGGTGCATCACTAATGCCTGTTTCACTCTCCATGACGGATGTTGAATCAGATCCCCCTAAATCCCCCTCGATAAGGGGGACTTCATTCACGCCGATTTCCCCCTCATTGTTAAGGAAAACTTCATTCAGTTCTACTCCCCTCTTATTAAGGGGGGCAGGGGAGATCAAATTTGGAGATGGTTGCAACTGCACTTGAGGGGGAGCGGCTTCGGGCGATCTCAGAGTCTCTGGTGGGTCGAAAAAATCAGCTTCAAAGGGAGATTGCCAGTCAGGTTCAGCCGATTGTTGCCTGGATAAGAAGACCGCTGGATTGAGGACTGTTAACGGTTTCGCGCCTAAAGGGGTAAGAAATTTGGGTTGCAGCATTGCCTGCCCCAGCGGTGCAGTTGGCAGGAGGGGCCGTCGAATGCCGAGTGGCTGCTCCTCGGGTGGCAAAGAAAAAGTAGAGGATGGGTTATAGGCGTTTGTCATACAGGCAATTTTCCATACTTGGCGGTAACTCTATTCCGAACCTGGGAAGTAGCCTTTTTGATCGCGCATCATCGTTTGACCAGCCTCAGCCCCGCCGCTTTTATCCACTCGATATTTTGGATCGACGCTATCTTTATGAAACACCGTGAGTCCTTCATACGCGAGCACCAATTCTTCCAGGGCAACGGTACTTGAGTCAGCGTTGAGGGAGGGAGTTTTCCACTTAACAGGCACGGCTCCAATTAACTTCCACGCCTGCATGGTTTCTCCTGCCTGGTTAAATACGAGAATGTTGATATTGCGCCGCCGATAATTGCCAGCAGTCACGCTTTGTCTGATCCAATCCCAAAAGACTGGATCATCTGTGATCCCCCGTTTTAATGTGATGTCACCAAATTTAGTCTGTTTGAGAAAAATCCGCTGTTGGTTGTTCAGTCCGCCTTCTTGATACACCTCCTTCTCAATCTCCACATCCAGGCCAGAACACTCGCTAAACGCGGCAGTAACCAGCCTTTCCATCTCTACATAAAACCGATTGGTTGTGACGTAATTCAGTTCATTTAACTTTGCCATTACCAGCGCCTCCCATAGCCCCGATCTCGTTCTTGTTGCAATTTCAAATCCTGTTGCATCAGTTCCACCACTCGATCGCTCAACCGTTGAACTGCCAGTGGGTCATTCAGCAATTGAGCAGCAAGCTGAGATAGCATTTCTAGTTCAGCTGAGTCAATTTCCAAAAACTGAGCCGGAGCCGCATATTCGCCAGGGCTAACCGCCGCGATCGGACGCGAGTTGTAGGGAGCCTCTGAGCCGAGTTTGGGGGCGAGATCGTCAGGCATGGGAATTCTCCGGTGAGGGTGATTCTAGGTTAGCGTCCGTTGCAGGTTGAGTGCGAGATTGTTGGGCACGGCTTAACAACGCTTGCATCCGATTGGTTTTACTGGTACCACTGCCTGTTTGAGCTGTTGCCACCTTTTGAGCAAACTGTTCCGCCGCAAGTTCCTGTCTAACCTTGGTTGCCATTTGCTCATACAACGCTTTCATTGCAGGTGTGGCGGTTACGCCAGGTTCCATCCCCAGCGAAACCAACGCTGCTGCGTCTTCTCCCTGTCGGGCTGCCCGGGCGCGTCGGACTAAGTTTTCCAGGTAATCGCCTTTGCGATCGCGTCCCGCCCCACCCGACTGCATCTGCTCTCGCAACTGCTCGTACAGCGCTTGAGCATAGCCGCTCCGTTGCGCCAGATCTGCCAATCGTACACCCAACGCCGTTAAAATTGCGCCGATCAAGGTTGGCACAAATGGTATCCATAGCGCCTGAGACAGAAATAGCCCATAGGAAATTCCCCACAACGCTAAACCCGTGCCAATCAGCGCCAATATCAACAGCCCCAGTCGCCGACTGTAAAAGGCAAGCAAGCCGCCACTGATCGACCAGACCCAGATCCACAATGGCTCGCTCACGTCTGACCAACTCCGGATCGGAGGGCGTTGATTCAACACGGCACTGAGAATTTGACTGACAGCATGAGCATGAACTATGACCCCATGCATATTTCGCAGACCAAGCTGAGTTTGAATAAAGGGAGTCGCCAGAAAATCCTTTGACACTTCGGATGTGTTGCCAATCAGCACCACTCGATCGCGGATTGACCCAGGACTAACTCGATTTTGCAACACATCACTGATCGACACCTCCCGAAACACGGGTTTGGCGCTCCGGTAGTTCAGCATCATTTGATAGTCATTCACGTCAGCCCGGACGTAGCTACCAAAACTGGGATCGATGCGTTCCAACACTCGCTTACCCAACTGAATTTCACCCCTGGCATTCGGTTCGGGATTAATTCCCGTTGCCGCTAAATACATCACCGCTAGCTGAAAGCTAAGGGAGGGAATTTCATTCTCGGCGCTGGCATTGTTACAAAGGTGCTGAGTCCGACCTGGCTTTTTCGATGGAGCTGGGGTAGAAATCAGACGAACTCGTCGAATCACCTGATCGGTATCGGGGGGAAAATCGGCAAACGCGGCTCCGCCCTCAGGTGTTCCAGGAGCAGGCGGCGAGCCAGGATGATTTTCTGTACTAAGCAAACAGCCAGAGACGATCGTCTCACTGCTGGCGATTGTCTCAATCAGTTGCTTGCGTCCAGCAGGCGCACCTTGAGGCACATCTCGCGAAATGTCCATGCCGATCGCCCGTGGTTTATAACTCTCCAGCTTTTGAAGTGCCTGAGCTAATGTGCCATCATGAATCGGAAATTGTTGCAACCGCTCAATGTCATTGTCGCTAATGGTCATGATCACAATCCGATCGTCGGGTTGCTCGACCGAACGACGTCGCAAAAAATCATCGTAGGCAGCTAACTCTACGCCTTCAAAACCACCCAGCGATCGCACCGCGACAATCGGCAGGACAAACACCAGACTCGTCAACAACACGGTCTTGAGCACGGAACGTAAAGATGATTTTCCGAGTGCCATACAGGTGATTCCTGACTAAAGTAGGGCTGGCTGCATCAAGAACAATTCATGTTGGTGGGCATCTTGCCCGTCCAGCCAGTCGAGACGACTATTTTACGGGATCAGGTTAGAGTGGCTTGAATTTCCTGAACCCAACGGCGACGATCGCGATGCTCCAGGTTCAAAATATCTGCCAACGACCAATGAAAATGTAACGCGATAAATGCTACCTCCTGGTGGAGCCGTTCCAGTGGGTAGCTCACGACTCCCCCGACAACACCAACTCCGTCTCAAAGTGATGGTGGCATTGAGGACAGTCCACAGGCATCTTCGCGCTTCCCACTTGATTAATCCGGTTATGTAGTTCGCGCAAGTAGGCGAGATCTTGGGTAAACAGATGCTCTAGAGCCTCTGGTGTAAGGGATTCCAGTGTTCCCAGTTGGGTAATCACCTGAGCCAACAGCACCAGCGTTAGATATTCAGGATACACCTGCACCTGACGATGTTTGTGAGCCACCAGTTCATCTCGTGCCGTTGCCAACCGCATCACCCCAGTTTGATGCACCACGCCCCCGGCATCGACCAAACCGCGAGGCAACTTGAAGTTAAATTCGGTCAGAAGGGCTGTCTCCATCGTTCAATCACCTGTTAGATCGCGATCGCATCCAGTGTAGGAGAGCCATTCGTTGATCGCTCTGGTTCCTCCAATTCGTTGACTTGCCGATAAAACTTTTGCAGGTAGCTCAGATCGCAGGCAAAGAACCCTTCCACGACTTGAGGTGAAATTTCTTCTAATGCGCCTAGCTTGGTGATCACCCGCGACAGGATAATCACCGTGGCATAAGCCGGATTTGACCGAACTCGTGGATCACGGAGCGGCACAATTTCGTCGATCGCGGTGGCTAAACGCATCACCCCTTTGCGGTGCAAATTTCCGGCTTCATCCAGATAGCCCTTGGGTAACGTAAACTCAAACTCGGTTTGTAGCACAGCCCCTCCTTATGATGAAATTTCCGTGCCCTTTTCTGGATCCACGCGAACGAAATCGTCAACCGCCAGTTCCAACTCTTCCAGTTCAAAATCGCTACTAGACGCTTTCAAATCTGAAATTTTGTAACTCACAGGCCATGCGTTGTAAAAGCGAAATCGAGCTTTAATGGCCGCTTTCTGATCGTACAGGGTAATGTCTCCATCCCGCCGTTGCGCTCCCCATTTGCCATCCTCCGTCGCCTTAAACCAGCGCCAGAGCGTATCTGAGACATTCAAGCCACGTTTGAGGATAATGTTTTCGCTTTTGTTGTTTCCGGGTAGCTTCGTCCGTACGACTCGCCCCACTTTGGCATCCTTGCTGCCCCACTTTTGCGGCATCACTTCACAAACGGAGATAACTTCTTGCGATCGCTTAAATCCCTGGCAATCCATAAAGTAGCCATCAATTTCATCCTTCGACCCCGCTAGGGTAATCTCCAGATAATACCGAGAACTACTTAAAATTTCATATTTGGGTGCCGTCACAGCAATCACCTCCCCCATGGATAATCAGCCAATTAAACCTTATGCCTGAGTCAGGGATGACATGGCACCCAAACCTTATTTTGTCCGGTGACAGGTTTCATACACAAACTCCACCTTCTCCGTAAACAATTCCGTACTTCCTGGTTCCAGTTTAGACGTTGTGTAGGATTGAGGGAAAACCCCCGAAAAGTTCCACTCAGCCGCCGCTTCTCCTTTCTGGTTATACACCGTGAGCGTTGCATCTTTGCGTTCCCCACCGCTAGACGACCCTTTGCCTGCCGTCGGTCCCCCAGATGAATGGGAGGCTCGATACCAATCATGCATCGATTTATCTTCTTGAGTGGCAACAAATTCCACTGTCATCGCTCCACTCGTGACCCCCGTCACCGTGGCTTGCATAAAGCTGGCTGCGTCTTTACGCACCCCGAACGACTTCGTATCGCCAGCGGTATCGAACGTAACGGACAGCCCACTCACTTTTTTGACAATTAGTCCCGTGTAATCGCCAATGAGTAAATAGAACTTTGAATTCGCCAAAACTTCATCTTTTGCCATGAAACTCTCCAGTGATCAAATTAATGGGGCAAACAATGATTAGAGAAAGCTGATTAGCGCCATCTACTGTGTCGCATAATCCGTTTTCCCCGGATCAACGCGACGAATATCTTCACAAACCAATTCCAGCGTTTCAACGGCAAAATCGCTGCCATCCGCGGCAAAATCGGACAGCTTGTAGCTTTTAATCCAAGCGTTTTTGATGTTCCATCGCAAAATGGGTTTATCGCCGGGATCGTAAGCCGTGATCGCGCCGCTGCGGCGGTTATCGGCCCATTTCCCTTTGCCCGCAGCCCCACCCGTACCAGCCGAGTAGTTGGTAGGCATTGTTTCGTTGAACCAGTTGTAAAAATCCATGTCGCCTTCACGCAGATACACTTCGATCGTGAAGTTGGGATTTTCTTCAAACCCGGTTGAGGTACTCTGACGCAAGGTTTTACCGCCTTTGGTGGATGCTAGGGCTTTTTCGTGACCCTTCACCTGTCCCGAGAACTTAATCTCCTGCACACTTTTGACCGGCTTCTCGGTCAAGCGATCAAATTCAACGTAGAAATAACTCGTTGTAATTGGTTTGACCGGATTTCCACCTGCTTGCATAATCGATTCCTTTGAAATAAAAGGGGAGTGTTGTCACAATGTTGGTTTCATAGGTAGGGAGGTCAGTGGAACATCCCTGCCTATGGTCAATCATCGGTCTAAAGCACGACCGCATGAAAAGTGCTTACTGGTTCGGAGCCCACTGACTGATGCGGAAGATGACAAATTCTGCCGGACGCACTGGGCAAACCCCCACTTCGACATACAGACGACCGAGCATCATCGTGTCAGGGGTATTTAACTCCCCATCACATTTGACATAGAACGCCTCATTAGGACTGGCTCCAAATAGCGCTCCATCCCGCCATAGCCGTGTCAGGAAGCCTTCGACAGTGCGGTTAACTCGCGCCCACAAGTCTTCATCGTTGGGTTCAAAAACGACCCATTGGGTGCCAAGTTCGATCGTCTTTTCGATGTAGCTGATCAAGCGCCGCACACTGATGTACCGCCATTGCACATTATCGGGTTCAACTAGGGTACGGGCACCCCAAACTTTATACCCGCGATTGAAGTTGGCAAAGTTGCGGATGCAATTGATCCCTAGTGGGTTCAGCAGTTCTTGTTCGCGCATATTAGTTTCATATGCCAATCCCAACACACCTCTTGGGGTTTCGTTTGCGGGGGCTTTGAATACGCCGCGAGACTCATCGGTGCGACACCAGATCCCCATCATGTGTCCACAGGGCGGGATCATGATCGGGCGATTGTTGTTGCGCGGATTGGCGACCTTAATCCAGGGATAGTAGAGTGCGCCAAACATTGAGCGCCGATTGAAATGGCTCAGCCACTGCGCTACATCCTGGGGTTTTTGTTCCTCTGGCGCGACTGGCGCTTCACCCCGTCGCAATTTTACGGGCGGTGCATCCAACACCACCATGCGATAAGCAGGACCTGGGAAAGAGTTTTCGCACGTACTCACCATCATTTCCATAATGGCGTGAATCTGGTCGAGATCCAGCATGCCGTTCTGAAATGCCCGCATCAGGTCGGGGCAGGCAATCATCGCCACTTCATCAATTTCAAACAAGCCTTGAATGCCGCATCGTTCATCCCGCACCCCGTGCATGTCTCTCGACAGGCGCTCAACGGGGGCAATGTAAGGCGGCGGTGCCACTTCGTAGCGCCCATTGTTCGGGCGGCGCGACAGGGGGCGACCAGTCTCGGCGGATAGGTCGGCAACCGTGAGATATTCGGATGCTTCCAGAGCCGTCACCGCATAATCTGCCACAGCCGTTTCCACTTGTGGGTTCATCGACAGATGAGGGAAGGTTTCCAGCACCCGACCGTCGCTACTAACCAGCACGGTGAAGAATTCCCCCGTGTTAAACGGTGGTTCAGCGTCGGAGTCAGCATCCTCTACAGGCTTGGGTTCACTTTCCTGGATGGTGACCGTAATTCGATCTGCACCTGGTAATGCCAAAGCACCATCCTCCTCCGCTTCCGACGGCTTGAGGTTGAAACTGAGGGAAGGCTTGCGGGCAGAGGTGAGCAATCGGGTCGCAGTTTCATCGGGCGAGGGGGCTGGAGTTCCCGGCAGCTTGGTGCCAATGCTCACTACCCAACAGCGTCCGCCACCGTTCTGAAACCAGCCCTGCACCGCGAAGGGCAGGTAGGCATCAAAGTCTGTGAAGCCATCTGAACCCGGCTTGGCAAAGCATTCCAGGTATTGTCCCCAATTGGTGATCAACAGGGGTTTAAATAAATCCGCATCGCCCCGCACGTCTTCAGTGAAGCCCACAAACCCCGCCACGCTCATGCTGATGCCTTCGAGGGGGCGACTGCCGCGATCGACCTCTTCAACGTATACACCAGGAGCAAAATAATCCAATGCCATGATTCACACTCCGTTTATGGATGAGGGATGGAAAGCACATTGCCCAGAGACGCGATCGCCTACAGGCATAACCAACAGAAAAACCTCAAGGCATCAGCGCAACCTGATTTAGAGGCAAGTAGGGAACAGTTAAAGTGACGTGTAACGCTAGCTGTAAAGGCGTACACAGTACAGCCCAGAACTGAATAGACTCAGCCAGTGCCTGCGGAAAAAAACGCAACCGTATCGCCCCCCCTCCGCAGAGCGTCCGATCCAAAACGGCATCAGGCAACGATTGATGCTGAGAGAGCATCGCTAACACATTAGAGAGCAAGTCCTGTTCCCCCAGACTGGTGTAATCGGCAACGCTAACTAAAAAAGTCAGATCGAACCAACGACAATCAGAGCTTCTTAGATGGTCTATTTCCTGAACGTGATAGCAATACAGGTTTAACCCTGGTTTGCCCTTCTGCCATAGACGCGGATGCTCAAACGAGATCTGTTCTTTAGAGATCTGAGACATCTCCTGAGCGATTAACCCAGCTAAGGTCTGTGAGGCAGCAGAAATCATAGGTCAGGAATCCAAGAACCCTATTTCCATACTTTAGGAAAAGGATTTGATAGACGAAACTCGACTTTAGTTAGGAATTATGAGTGTTGTTAGAAGTTGAGTCATGGTTTTTCTCGAATTAATACAGCGGATTGCAGTCAGATAGAGGACAATGAAGGATTACAACGTTGGGTCAAAAATGAAGCCGTATTCCATAGACTTTCGAGAGAAGATTGTAAGTGCTATGGAGAAGGGTGATAGCTCGATCCGAAAAGTTGCTGCCCGCTTTGCTGTCAGCAAGAGTTGCGTCGAGAGATGGATGATTCAGAAGCGCACAGAAGGTCACGTCGTTCCCCATAAGCAGGGTGGTTCGGTGAGTCCTGTGATGGAGCACAAAGACCAGTTAGTGGCGATCTTCGAGAACCAGCGCGATGCGACCTTAGCGGAATATTGTGAGCTACTCTTTGATGAGACTGGGCTATGGGTTAGCCAAAGTACTATGTGCCGAACCTTTCAGAGACTCAATTTACCGCGCAAAAAAAAACGCTCCGCTCCAGCCAAGCCACCAGCGAACGAGTCCAACTCCTGAGACAGGAGTACTGGGCACAGGTGACGAGTATAGAACTCAAAGATTTAGTGTTTCTCGATGAGATGGGTGTTCTACTGGGACTCATGCGAACCCATGCCCGTGCTGCACCTGGGGAACGAGCGTATGACTTCAAACCTTTTTATCGGGGCAAGAAGGTGAGTGTCATGGGCGCGATTACCGTCTCAAAGGTGCTGGCTGTGATGACGATAGATCAGTCGATGGACGCGGTTGTCTTTGAGGTGTACGTCTCAAAGTGTCTTGTGCCTCAACTGTGGAAAGGGGCTGTCGTGGTCATGGATAACCTGCCTGCTCACAAGGTAAAAGCCATTGCACCTTTAATTGAGGCGGTTGGAGCGAAGGTTCTGTATCTGTCTCCTTACTCTCCCGAATTTAATCCGATTGAGCATTGGTGGTCACAGTTAAAGGCTTTCCTAAGACAGTTCTCGCCGACAACCTCGAAAAGGGTAGATACCCTCATTGCCACAGCGATGGATTTGATAGATCCTCAACATTTGCACAACTGGTTTGCACACTGCTGTTACTGTCCCTCTTAACACTGCAATCCGCCGTAAAGTTAAGAATTCTAAAAATAAATGAATTGTACTCAGTAGTTTCTTGGAGAAAAACTATTCGCCGTGTAACGTGGGTAAAACTAGACATGAATTTAAAAGCGTCAATTCTACCGATCCGTGGCTAAGCCGGACTCCTTCTTTCGATAGATCTTTGTACCAAGGGGATTCAGGTGTCTATTCCAATCTCGGAATTTTCGATTCAAACTTATTTAGAGGCTGACTGTTATCCAACCGTTTTCCAGACCTCATTAACCCAATTTATTCAGCAATTCAGACTGGCGGGTGGTTGCCTGCTCAGACTTGATTCCAATCATAAACTTCAGCTGTTAAGCTATTACAACGCTTCTCTGAATTTAGCTGATACAGATCTCTCCCAATTATTAGAAATAGCGATTGCGCTTCAATCACGCACAGCGGAATCATTTGAACTAGTATCGCTAGAATGGAGAGCATTTCCTGATCAACATGTTTACGGTTGTTGGTGTCACGGCGTAAGTGGCGCAATCAACAGCTATTACCTGATGAGTTGGCAGAACACACCGCTATCTGAGCATCAGCAGTATGGCATTTGCCTGTACGCTCAAGCCATAAATTCCCAGCTTTTCCCTCAGCCAGTTTCCCAAACAGTTTCCCAGCCAGTGAAGTTAACTTCCGAGATGGGTCAGTCCCAGCTTCAAGAAATTTTGCAGCGCCAGCGCCACCAACTTCGCACGCCTCTGGCACTCATGCTGCTGTATGTTGATCTGTTAAAAAAGACTGTTGTTGATCGACGATCCCAAGACTGGATCCAACATCTGCATACCACGATCCAGGAGATGCATATCAGTCTCGATCACCTGACTGAATCGCCTGACTCCGCTAATCAGCTTGCTCCCTGCGATCTGCGACAGGTGTTGCACCAGTGCCTTCAAGGGATGCATCTCTGGATTGAACAGAAGCAGCTGAAACTGAGTTGCGATGCTGAACCACTGTGGCTGCGGGTAGACGAGTGGAAGATCAAGCAGGTATTTCAGAATTTACTCGCCAACGCGATCGCCTTCAGTCCGATTGCTGGACAAATCACCTGCACCTGGCAAACCTTTCAAACTGAGGTGTTAATCAAAATTAACGATAACGGACCGGGTCTATCCGGAGAAGATTTGCGATCACTGGGCACTCCATTTTACTCGCGTCGCCTTGGCGGAACGGGTCTAGGGCTATCGATCGCCAAGCAAATCATTCTGGAACATCAGGGTAGTTTATGGGGGAGTAACTTACCGGATGGCGGCGCACAGTTCTGCATAGTGTTACCAAGAAGTTCCTGAGACCAACGGAGATGGTTGGTGCATTATTGCCGCTGTACATCCGTATTGATTGATTAATGGTTGGTGCATTATTGCCGCTGTACATCCGTATTCATTGATTAAACGAATCAAATTTAGATTTTGCCTCGAAGGAACCGCCCCCATGTATTCTCTTCCTCCTATCGCTTCCCCTTTTACGCATCCCATTTCAACTCTACTGGTCGATGATTGTGCAGCTTTTCGGCAGGGGTTGCGCAACTTGCTCGACTTTCACAGCACAACCAGCTCTCTCCAGTTTCAAATTGTGGGGCAAGCCGCATCACCGCAACAAGCGATCGCACTGGCAATTCAGCAATCTCCCATGCTAATCTTGCTCGACATGGAACTAGCCCAAGATAGCGGTGTCGAAGTGTTGCAACACCTGCGATCTCACTCCAAAACTAATCACATTCTGGTGCTATCAGGGCATCACGAAGAAGAATGGGTGTTTAAAGCGATGCAAGCCGGAGCGAAAGGCTATATTTTTAAACACACCCTTTCCACCCAGTTGTTAGAAGCAATTCAAGCCGTGCTGCAAAATCAGATTTACTTATCGCCTGAAGTTGCTACCCAATTTTTTCATCGATTTCACTTCTGTGCTGGGCGTTCTATGCCCGGTACTCACACTATTCATTTGACCGAGCGAGAACGAGAAGTGCTGTACTGGCTGGTACAAGGTGCATCCAACGACCTGATTTCCCGGCAGCTCAATATCACTGTCGGCACCGTCAAAGCCTACCTGACTACCATCTTTGAGAAACTCAACGTCTCCAGCCGCACTCAAGCCGCTCTGCAAGCTCTCAAACTCGGACTTATCTCAGCCTAGGTCAGTTTTCCGTTACTCCCACTCCTTAATATTCTTCCCCTTCATGAGTAACTACCTCGCCGTAGCAACTGTCACTGCAACGCTCCAGCGAACGCTTCAAGCAGCCGTGCAGATGGACATTGAAGGAGCGCGAGTTACCACTGTGCGTCCTAGCGATATTGGCAATGGTACACCGGAGTCTGGAGTGAATCTGTTCCTGTACCAGGTGATCGCCAATCCAACCTTAAACAATATGGATGCCACGCCCTTTCGATCTCGGGGAATGCCGACTAAACGGCAAGCGGCGCTGGATCTATACTATATGTTCAGCTTCTACGGCAATGACACTGAGCTAGAACCCCAACGGTTGATGGGTAGTGTGATGCGAACGCTAAACGACAAGCGAGTGATTTCCAATGAGATGATTCGGACTGCCTGCCGCGACTCGACGCTACCGTTTTTGCAGGAATCAAACCTAGCAGAGCAAGTGCAGCAGATGAGCATTGTGCCACTTGACCTGAACTTAGATGACCTCTCTAAAACCTGGTCGGTCTTTTTCCAAACATCCTACATGCTGTCGGTTGCCTATAAAGTTTTGGTGGTGTTGATAGAGGGCGAAGAGTCACCCGCCCGAGGATTACCGATTCGCGATCGCCGCACGAATGGACTTTCACCCTACTTTAGTCAACCGCAAATTGAGCAAATTAGCGCTCAAGGAGGCGTTGCCGAAGCAATTTTGGCAGATAGCACATTGGTAATTACAGGTAGACAATTGAAAGGCGCTTGGGCAACCGGAGTGAGGCTCTGCGGGGTTGAAGTTATGCCGACTGACGTGACTGATTCTCAGATTGTGTTACCCCTTTCTCTAATCCCGTCAACCGTGCTGCAAGCCGGAATTCAAAGCTTGCAAGTGATTCATCCGCCTCAAGCGAGCGACAGTTCCCGCAGGCGAGGCAAGGAATCCAACGCTGCTCCGTTTGTGCTCCGTCCACGCTTGTTGACGGTGACTCAAGCCTCCACAGGCGGAGAAGACGATGAACTGCGATCTGGACGGCTGCAACTCCAAGTCAACTTGACGATTGGAGCTAAACAGCGAGTCGTAGTCGCGCTCAACGAATGGCACACCGATCGCCCAACATCCTATCTGTTTGATGCGCTAGTTCGGACTCAGGATGCTACTTCTGTTATCGTGCCGTTTCACGATGTCAGTCCGGGAGACTATTTAGTCCGGTTGATGATCGACGGCGCTGAAAGCCAACTCCAAGTAGACACCAACCCCGATAGCTCCACCTACGACTGGTATGTAGGTCCCAAAATTCTCATTCGCTAGCCTCCTTCTCTCTTTCCCCTTCTCCCTTCATCTATGCCAGACCCAATCGACAACCACCACCCTGAACCTGAAGCCGTCGAGCCGGACTATAACCAACTCAACACCCTGGGCAATCGGGCGATCACGCTGGGTGTAATTGTGGGGCACGGCTATCGGGGCGGAGACTATGAATTGTTGCAACGGGATCAAGTCGTGCTACTAAAGCCTCAGGAAGCCATTGCTTATTTGCAAACCTTGATCCAATCAACGGAGCAACTGAATGGTTGAGGCGATCCCGGCTGGCGCAGCTACGGCAGTCATATCCCACTGGACAGGGCAAAATTACCACTACTTGCTGGCGGCGATCGAACAGGTAGCCGCGTTTCTGCAACCAGAAGCGCTAACCACCGCGCCCCTAGAACCGCTCAATCCACCCGCTGCGATTGAACAATTGTGCAAGCTGTTGGGGCTATCGCAGTTTGAGCGATCGCTGCTGTTGTTGTGTGCCGGCATGGAGTTGCATAGCGAAATTGCCAAACTCGAAATTTTCCCCGGTCAATCCATTACGCCAACCTTCAGCCTTGCCCTGAGCCGTCTGCCACATGCACACTGGAGTGCTACAACTCCAGAATCACCCCTTCGCCGCTGGCACCTGGTCGAACTGGGAGACGCGCCCACGCTATCCCACCGTCCACTGCGAATTAACGAGCGAATCTTACATTTTTTGGTGGGAGATAATCAGTTAGAGCTGCAACTGCTGGGGCTTGTCACCGCCTTGCCAATTAATCCCTTTCCGCTGCCACCGTCGCAACAGCAGCTTGTGACGGAAATCGCCACCCTATTTCAACAAGCGTCGTCGCCGCCACTGGTGCAGTTGAGTGGTGCGGACAGCGCCATGAAGCAGGCGATCGCGGCGGCAGTGTGTGCCGAACTGGGCTATGGACTTCTAGACCTGACGGCGGAGTTGTTGCCTGCTGACTTTCAGCAGTTTCGCTCCATCCAAACTCTGTGGCAGCGAGAGGCGATTTTATCTCGCAGCCTGTTGCTGTTGGATTGTGACAATATGGCAGAGCCGACTGAAGCAGCCAACCCTTACCCCGCCCAAACCAGCGCGATCGCCCGAATGATGGAAGCCTGTCAGCAGCCGATGTTTGTGTTCAGCCGCGATCGACGTTCCGCCCGTCAGCGTTCTGTTTTCAGCTTTGAGGTGACTCAACCGACAGCGATCGAACAGCGACAATTTTGGCTACAAACTCTGGGAGCGATGTTGAAGACAGACGATCTCACCCTCTCAAACCAGGTTGACAAGCTGGTAAGTCACTTTAGCCTGTCTCCCCTCGCGATTCAAACGATTTGCACTCAAGGATTGTCTGGTCAAGTCAGCCACTCAACCGATCCGACCTTATCAAACCGCCTGTGGCGTGCCTGTTTAAGCCATGCTCGACCGCGCCTGGAAGAATTGGCACAACCGATCGCCAGTCAAGTGGGTTGGGATGACCTGGTGATGCCATTGAAGGAAAAGCAAACCTTGCAGGCGATCGTTGCTCAGGTGAAACAACGGGCAAAGGTCTACGAGCAATGGGGCTTTGGCAACAAAGGACAGCGGGGCTTGGGGATTAGCGCCCTGTTTGCGGGAGCAAGTGGCACTGGAAAAACGTTAGCAGCGGAAGTACTGGCAACCGAATTGCAGCTAGACCTCTACCGGATTGACTTGAGTTCGGTAGTGAGCAAGTACATTGGCGAAACGGAGAAGAATCTGCGGCGAATCTTCGATGCAGCGGAAACGGGTGGCGCAATTTTGCTGTTTGACGAAGCGGATGCCCTGTTTGGTAAACGCAGCGAGGTAAAAGACTCCCACGATCGCTACGCCAATATGGAAGTCGCCTACCTGCTGCAACGCATGGAAGCCTATCGCGGTCTGGCAATTCTGACGACAAACCTGCGAAACTCGCTTGATCAAGCATTCCTGCGTCGTCTCCGTTTCGTGGTGCAGTTTCCTTTTCCCGATGCTGCCCAACGTGCCGAAATTTGGCAGCGTGTCTTCCCCACCCTCACCCCCACCGAGAACTTGTCCTGCTCCAAGCTGGCAAAACTGAACCTTCCCGGTGGCAACATCCGCAACATCGCCCTGAATGCCGCATTTCTGGCAGCCGAATCCGAATCACCCGTGCAAATGCAGCACATTTTGCAGGCAGCGCAAAGCGAATATATCAAGCTAGAGCGCCCCTTAACCGATGCCGAAATTCGGGGCTGGGTGTAGTAGATTGGAGACGAGATGATGCTTGTAGGCTCAACACGATCGATAACTTTGGTCAGTTGCCAGTTTGGGCGAGATCTCTCACCATAAAGCCACGAGAGGTTATGCTGTTCCGTTACACTGGGTAATCAGGCATGAAACACTCCCAGCTATCGCGTCCAACTCACGAATCATCCCTCTTACCGACTGCCCAAATTCAGCCGCCCGGCTGGGGTGAGCCGCAGGTTGAGCCGTCACCGTTGCCCGTTCACGATTTTTCCCACGTCGATTTATTTTCCCACGCGCCACAGCACTCTCCGGTGCAACTGAAGTTGACCACTGAACAGGTTGATAAACCGCAAGATGAGTTGACAGATCGCGCGATCGAGCCAGAGACGACAACTCACGCACCACCCGACAATCCACAGCCACCCAACGGCAACCCATTACAGCCAAAATCCGTTGGCTCCTCACGGCAATCCTTCCCCCATTTTTTGCCAGTCGATGTGTTCACGCACGCGCCGCAACGTTCCCCAGTGCAGATGAAGCTGACGGTCGGTGCGCCGAATGATGTGTACGAGCAAGAAGCAGACCGCGTTGCCCAACAAGTGATGAGCATGGCTCCGCCCGCCACTCCCCATGTGCAACGCCGAACCGACGAGGAAGAAATCCAGACAAAACCCTTGGTTGAGACAATTACGCCGCTCGTTCAGCGCCAGGAAGCAGAGGAAGACGAACCCATTCAGGCGAAGTGTGAGGATTGTCAAGCAGAAGAACCGATCCAGCGCTTTGGCGATAGCCCTGCTCAAGCCCAGCCAGACTTAGAGAATCGGCTGAATGCGAGTCAGGGTGGAGGAAATGCCTTGCCGGATGAGGTGCGATCGTTCATGGAACCCCGCTTTGGTGCCGACTTCAGCCAAGTGCGAGTCCACACAGGCAGCGAAGCCGCGCAAATGAACCGGGATTTGAATGCTCAGGCATTTACCCACAAGCAAGATGTTTACTTTGGGTCAGGGAAGGCTCCTGCGAAGGATGAGTTGACTGCCCATGAGTTGACCCATGTGGTGCAGCAGACGAGTGGAGTTCGGCAAAAGCTGACTGTCGGGCAACCCAATGACCAATATGAACAAGAGGCGCAGCGATCGTATAACGGAGTTCCTCAAGTCCAAGCTGATTTGGATGGTAGGTTGAATGCCAACAAAGGAGGGGATAGCCCATTACCGGATAAGGTGAGATCGTTGGGTGGGTTCGAACCGGGGACGAATGAAGTCCGGCGTTTGCTGGCCCACGGATTGACGCATGTGGTTCAACAGGGCGGGATCGGGGAGCTTCAAGCGAAATCGTTCAGCGTGCAGGAAAGACAGGTGGACAGGGCAGCAATGCCTTTGACGGTGCAGCGGCAGAAAAACACCCCCTCCAAGCCCCGTAACATAACTATTCCCATCGGGCCGAGTGATACCGTTGTCTTTCGCACTTCCTCGGTAGCCTTAGGAACGCTCAGGGTCTATATCACCGGGCGTATGGCCATCCGTGGCAAGGGCTTGTTGACTAACGAAGAGATGCCAAGGAAGGATGCCGACCTGAAGGCGCGCGTACGCGAAGTGGCCAAGACGGCCTTCGATGCGACCAAGCCAACCGGCGACCCCAAAAAGATCGAAATGGTGCTGGGCGGCCAGACGCTGACGCTTGAGCTGGCCGCGGGTGCCGAACAGTCGTTGCCCTTCCAGGTCTCTGGGCGCTTTGAAAATGAAAAGATCAGGCTAACCTTTACCGAGTGTGAGATAACGGAGGCGATGACTACCCTGGATGCAACGGTCTGGATTGAGCCACCAGCGAAGACCGGCGCATCCACGACGACCACACCCGGTGATGCCAGTGTGCAACGTTACGCCTTTGCGGGCAGTGAAGCCGCGTTCGGCGGCTTCACTGCCCGCAAAGGCACGGTGGTCCTAAAATCGGCTATGGAGGCCTTCGATGCCAGGCTGCCGGACTTTGTCAAGCAGATCAAGTTCTTGAACCTGCCGGAACAGCGTGCGGCGTTTTTCCAGGAGATGCGCGCTTACTTTGGCACGGATGAAAACACCGTGGCGCATTTTGCCAGGATGCGCAAGGCCAACGTCAAGGGGGCAACGACGTGGCTTCACGACAAGGCAGCTACTCGGCTGGAGGCGGTGCAGGCTGAGCTTGGCGACGCGATGCCGACCAGCGGCGGTGTGGGTTGGCCGCGCGCGGAGTGTAAGCTATCCGGCAAGCAGGGGTTGGGAAACCTGCACAACATTGGCTATGCGGTTGACTACAATGCCTACCAGACTCCCCATCTCAAAGACCAGCGTATTCTTGACATGATTCAGATCGTCACCGGCGGCTCGGCTTCACTGAGCTACGAAACGCCGAAGGGGCTGGATACCCGTCAAGTCGGTGAGACCTTTACCGGTGGCACGGATGAGGAAAAAGCCAAGCTGGAGGCCGACCCCAAAGTCAAAGAGTGGCTTGATAACATTGGGAAAGGGGTCGAGACTCTAAGTAAGACTTCCGAAGATTTCCGCGCCAGCCTCACCACCACCAATGACAAGAAAGAGGTCGTTGATCTGGCTCCCAAGCTGCAAGAGCTGCGTGAGAAGTGGTTTGCGGCGATTGCTGCTAAGAATGAAGAGGAAAAACAGGCGGTCCTGGCCGAGTTGCTAAAGGTGATTAAGCCGTGGTTGGACAAGGTGGAGACGCAACGTAAGACCACGGAAAAAAAGATTACAGACGTGGGATTGAATCCAGCCGACCTGCCCTCCGATAAGAAACTCACGGCCGCCATCACCGCAGTCCAGGGGTTGGCGAAGCGTATGCAGACTTTGCAGGACAAGCTCGGTGCCACGCTCAAGAAGGGGCAGGGTACGCAGGTGGATAAGTTGATTGCCGAAGCGCGTAAGCTGCTCGCAGAAGCCGTACACCCGCTGGCGGATGATGCGGCGGCTGTGGCAGAGCTGAATCGCCTGCTCAACCTGGTGAATCAGCGCCAGGCGGCGTTGGTGCAGAAGAAATGGCTGGACCGGGTGAGCACGTTGCAGGGTGCACTCACCGGCAACCCATCGTTTGTCTTTGGCGCCACCGCTGACAAAGCCGTCTCGAACCCGCCGTTGACGCAGTTGGTTGACCAGGGCTTCTTCACGCTGCGTGGCAAGCCGGGGACTGGCAAAGGCGCCTTCGATGTCAACTTTGTCAAGAGTATGGCCAAGCACGGTTTCAACCTGGGGGCCACGTGGTCTACGCCGGATTCGATGCACTTTGAGCTGCGCTGGAAGGGGCCGGGGCAGAGCTAAGCGCGACGGTCCATCTTCACCGCTCGCCAGTACAGCCAGGGTAGAATCGCACAGCAGGAGTGCGATCTCTGATCGTGTTGGTGGATTGAGACATGAAACCCAACGTCCACGGGCTTTGATAGTGCAATCGCCACTCTCGTCGTGCGATCGCTGTTGAAAAGGGAAGTGGGCGATCTCCGATCGTCTGAGTGATCGCGTTAACGAAGTAATGCCCTAACTCCATTGATTAGAGAAAGATGAAAGGAACAATCGCCAGATCAACACGATCGCTAACTTTAGTCAAGTTGTCAGTTTAGGGCGAGATCCCCCAAGATCGAGCCACGAGAGGTTATGCTGTCCCGCTACACCTGGTGATCAGGCATGAACACTCCCAGCAATCGCGTCCAACTCACGAAGCATCACCCTTACCGACTGCCCAAGTTCAGCCGCCCGGTTGGGGTAAGCCGCAGGTTGAGCCGTCACCGCTGCCCGTTCACGATTTTTCCCATGTCGATTTATTTTCTCACGCGCCACAGCGCTCCCCGGTGCAACTGAAGCTGAACGCTGGACACGTTGATGAACCGCAAGATGAGTTACTTGATCGCGCGATCGAGCCAGAGACAACAACTCACGCACCGCCCGACAATCCACAGCCATCTAACGACAACCCATTACAGCTCAAACCTGTTGCCTCCCCACGGCAATCCTTCCCCATTTTTTGCCAGTCGATGTGTTCACTCACGTGCCACAACGTTCCCCGGTGCAGATGAATCCGGTGCAAACGAAGCTGACCGTCGGTGCGCCGAACGATGTGTACGAGCAGGAAGCTGACCGGGTTGCCCAACAAGTGATGAGCATGGCTCCTCCTGCCACTCCCAATGTGCAACGTCGAACCGACGAGGAAGAAATCCAGGCAAACCCCTTGGTTGAGACAATTACGCCGACAGTGTCAGGAGTTGGAGGAGGAAACCGTTCAAGCCAAATATGAGGCGTGTGAAGGGGATGAACGGGTACGCCGCTCCCATGTCGTATAGCACTACGAAATCTTATGAGGACGTATAGTTAAGATTGCAAAGAATATCAATGACCTTTTATGCCAGCCCCCTACAGTGACGACCTTCGTCAGAAAGCAATTGCAGCAGTCAAACGAGGAGACCGTAAAACCGAAGTCAGCCGGATGTTAAATATAGCTGTCGCCGGGTGTGTTAGGACAGATTGGTGATGAACATCAACACCCGTGAGCTTTGTGAATTGACCCTTGTCCTAAGTCTTCCGTCCGTTGCTATATCAGCCGCAATACCTTAGACCAGTGGCTCAAACGAGAAGCCCAAACCGGGAAGTGTGGAGCCATACGCAACTATCAGCAGGGGTGTAGACATAAAATCACCGATTGGCAACGGTTTAGGGAGTTTGTGCAAGAGCATGGCGGCAAGACCCAAGGGCAAATGGCAACTTTATGGGGAGAGGGTGTGACGCAACAAAACATCAGTGATGCGTTGCAAAAGCTGGGAATCAGTCGAAAAAAAAGACGTACGGGTATCAAGAGCGAGATGAGCTTAAGCGCCAAGAGTTTCAAGCGCGATTGAAGACCAAGACAGCGGCTCAGATGGTTTATGTCGACGAAGCAGGCGTTGATAATCGAGACGAGTATCCCTATGGCTACTGCGAGATTGGACACCGCTTTCATGCCCTCAAGTCGGGCAAACGCACCGAGAGAGTCATACCAATTTAAACAGTATTCAAGGCAGATAGGGCATCCAGGATAAAGGAATAACCTGTGAGAGAAGCAATTACTTGTGGTGTTAACTCAGCCAGGAGTTGATCGATTTTGACTTGTAGTTGGTCGAGCGTTTTGAACGCAGCCCACTTCAAACTTGCCTTGAGATGTTCCCACAACCTCTCAATAGGATTTAGCTCAGGGCAGTAAGGCGGTTGGAATAACAAGATGATGTTCTCTGGCACCACCAACGCTTTACCCTTGTGAAACCGCCCGTTATCCACTTGCAAGACGTTCAGACTATCCGGATAAGCGTTGGAAAATTCATTCAAGAATCGTTGATAACACTCGGTATCAACATGAGAAAATTGCAGAAAAAAGGACTCTCCCGTGGCAGGTTCAACCGCCCCGTAGAGCCAGAACGCTTTGAACAACCACTGCCACTGCCCAATCGGTTTGATGCCACACGCCGTGATCAATCGTCCCATCAGAGTATGCAGTCCAAAACGACTCTCATCCTGAGCAAAATAGCGAATGGGACGTTCATCCTGCCCCCGGTGGCGAGCATACTGACTCAGCAAGCTGAGGTCGCCCTTGAGGTTTGCTTAAAAGCAGATCGCTGTTCACTATCCTGCTGGCAATTTTGAGGACGAGCAACCTTTAGCTTGGCTTTGAGCCGATAGCGGGTCATTTGGTAGACCGCGTGATACTCCGCTTCTACTCCCAAGGTTTCTGCCAACCACTGTTGTACTGCTCCATAACTTTGAAAGCCGTGTCTCTGTCGTAACCGCTTTGCCAAAGCATCCTCTGCCCATTGGGGTATCACTCGCACTCCCCCCGGCGATTTCTTGATTTCTAGCATCGCCCCCACTCCTCCAGTGCGATACATCAATAGCCAGCTTTGCACCGTGTTTCGATGTTTCCCGACCGCTTTGGCAATCGCACTAATGCTCGGCGCATTCTCTTGTTTCAACCAGTAGAGCACTTGCAATCGTTCTTTAGCGCTTGGCGTTTCGGCTTGCCGCAACTGTTGAGCTAAGTCATCCAAACTTTCTTTCACGTCTATTGACGTTACACCTGCCATGACTAGACTCTCCAAACAACTCCGCTCAGTCTAGTCCATTTGCCGCTTACTCAATTTAAATTGGTATCAGTTGGATTGCGGCACTTAAACAGGGGAAGCTTTTTGCACCGCTGACGTTTATCGGCTCGTGTAACCGGGATTTGTTTGAGGTGTGGTTAGAGGAGTGTCTATTACCGCAACTGCAGCCAGGAGATGTCATCGTCATCGATAATGCTAGTTTTCACCATTCTCAAAGCATTGAGGACAGGGTAGCAGCGGCTGACTGTGAGCTTTGGTATCTGCCTGCCTACTCTCCTGACTTCAATCAGATTGAGCATTGGTGGTTTGTGCTTAAGAATTGGATGAGGCAACGGTGGGATGAGTTTGATAGCTTTCGTGAGTGTGTCGATGCTGCGTTCAATCAGTGTTCCAACATTCATGCGTAGCGCTATACCCCCACTCAAGCTCAACCCAATTTGGAGAGTCGCCTGAATGCGAGTAAAGGTGATGGAAGTGCGTTGTCGGAAGAAGTGAGATCGTTCATGGAGCCGCGTTTCGGTACAGATTTTAGCCAGGTGCGAGTGCATATGGGCAGCGAAGCCGTTCAAATGAACAAGGATCTCAGCGCACAGGCGTTTACGTATAAGCAGGATATCTACTTTGGAGCAGGCAAATCTCCCGGAAAGAATGACCTCACGGCTCATGAGTTAACCCATGTGGTGCAGCAGACGGGCGCAACTCGGTTAAAAAGCCTTGACGCACTGGGTATACAATGTAGCGGTAGGAAAAAAGCCGGACAAAAAAGTTTTGATGTGCGTCACAAAGTTCAAATGGTTCCTCAGCTAACAGATATGTCTTGTTGGGCGGCAGCAGCAGCAATGATTGTTGGTTGGCGAGATAAGATTTCAATAAATCCATTGCAGGTGGCTGCTCGATCAGGATACTGGAATCAGTACGAGGAAGGATATAACTGCGATGATCCAACTATTTTTTCTGTCTGGGGTCTGATACCAGAGTCCCCTCAGACATATACAGTGGATGATTTTAGGGAAATGCTTAAAACAAATGGTCCCTTGTTCATGATTGGCGCCATGGGTGATGGAGTACATGTGCGTGTTGTAACACGTATGTATGGCGATGGGACAGTTGATGGAACGATGGTATCGTTAAACGATCCACTGCCTAAGGGTAAAGGAAAAGTTAAATCTTGTACATACAGGCAATTGGTACAAAATCAAGAAGCAACAGCACGAGATGACCTGGGCCTGCCTGGATTTGAGGGTATTTATGTTGCTCATGCGTAAAGTAATGTAATCGCCCCTCTCATAAGGTGCCTTCCTTCAGACCATCCTTCATCTCAAAGCATAAGTCTTGATGAGAACGCACCATCTCAACCGCGACATAAGCGAAAATGAGACAATCTTGTCCAGTAGGCATTGTTACGTTTTTTTGATGACAAAATTTGGTGTTGACAATGCCCACTCTACTCTCCCATCATCCCTGTCATTGCTTTAGATGGGTTGAAGATCAATGCGGTTGAAAAGGAGAAAGGAGATCGCGGTTATTACAGGAATGAAGGGACGATCGTAGTTAAGGGCAAGAGGGCGATCGCATTCAGAATTTATAATTGAATTTGTTCAAAAGGTTGGTCATATGATTACTACGATCAACATCCCCGAAACTACCGCTCAATTTACCGAACTTCTCCGTCGTGTTCAGGCAGGGGAAGAAATCCTCCTCGCTCAAAACGGGGTTGCGATCGCGCGACTTGTTCCGATTCAACCTCACACCCAACCGCGCATCTCTGGTCAAGACAAAGGCAAAGTCGCGATCTCACCCGACTTTAACTCCCCTCTTCCAGACCCTATCCTGAATGACTTTTTCAGCTCCAACCTACCCAACCCATGAACGTGCTCCTAGACACCCACGCTTTCCTATGGTGGGTAATTGATGATGCACAGCTTTCCACCACCGCGAAAGCGATAATTGCGGAGCCAGCCAACATCATTTACCTCAGCGTCGTCAGTGCTTGGGAGATCATCATCAAAGAACGTACAGGCAAACTTTCGTTACCCGAATCACCCGAAACCTATATCCTATCTCGTCTTACCGCTAATCGATTTGTAATACCAATTTAAATGGTTTCAATGACAGATAGTGCATTGAGGATAAAGGGGTAGCCCGTGAGAGAAGCAATCACTTGAGGGGTTAACTGGGATAAGAGTTGATCTACTCTGGATTGCAGTTGGTCAAGCGTTTTGAACGAAACCCACTTGAGATCCGCCTTGAGATATTCCCATAGCCTCTCAATTGGATTTAACTCCGGACAGTAAGGCGGTTGGAACACCAGGATAATGTTCTGTGGCACAATCAACGCTTTGCCTTTGTGGAACCGTCCGTTATCCACTTGCAGGATATTGAGACTATCGGGGTAAGCCTTGGAGAACTCATCCAAGAAGCATTGGTAGCACTCGGTATCGACATGGGAGAACTGCCAGAAAAAGGATTCTCCGGTGGCAGGTTCCACAGCGCCATAGAGCCAGAATGCTTTGAACACCCGTTGCCATGAGCCAATGGGTTTCACTCCAAAGGCTGTAATCAAACGCCCGATAATGGTATGCAGCCCAAAGCGGCTCTCATCCCCAGCAAAATAGCGAATAGGTCGTTTATCCTGGCGCACTTGCCGAGCGTATTGGCTCAACAAATCGAGGTCGTCTGCAAGGTTTGCTTAAATGCCTCTCGTTGTGCTCGGTTCTGCTTGAGGTTGTTGGGGACGAGCCACTTTTAGCTTGGCTTTGAGCCGATAACGGGTCATCTGGTAGACCGCATGATACTGGGCTTCTATTCCTAAACTCTCCAAGAGCCACTGCTGCACCTCCCCATAGCTGTCAAACCCATTGTCCGGTTCCTGCAATCGCTTTGCTAAGGCAACTTCTGCCCACATTGGAATCATCCGGTTGCCTCCTCCTGGCGTTGGCTTGACCACCAGCAATGCCTCTAATCCTTGTGCTCGATACAGCGCTAACCACTTTTGCACCGTGCCTCGATGCCTGCCAATTGCAACCGCGATCTGGCTGATGCTCGGTGCTTGCGCTCGTTTGAGCCAGTACAACACTTGCAATCGTTCTTTAACTATCGGCTGTTCAACCGTTCGCAAGCGGGTGCCTAACTCCTCGAGACTTTCTTTAATTACGATTGCGCTGACACCAGCCATGATTAGACTCTCACCTCTACATTCCTCAGTTTATCTGATCTGTAACTACTCCAATTTAATTTGGTATAACCCTGCCTGTGGAAATGCAACACGTTCTACAAATTGCCTCACTCCCTGACCATCACCGCGATCCCTTTGACCGTCTCCTGATTGCTCAAAGTCAAGTTGAGAACCTTCCACTTTTGACTATGGATCACTTAATTAGTCAGTACTCTGTCAATGTCATTTGGTAGCGAGATCGTAAGAGTCACGTTCTGTGCCACTTTTTGATCGCCAATCTTCTAGCGATCTCTGTTGAGGGGACGTGGGATCGGTAGGGGGACAAATGGGAGGCGAGATCGGGTTGGGAGCGATCGCTACAGTCCTGGAATTTCGGATAACTCGCCAACAAATTCTTCCACAGCAAAACCAGTCATAGATTGCCACTCGGCGATCGTAAATTCGTAGCCATAGCTCTTTGCCATTTCAGCAAATTGCTCAATTGTTGTGGCCTGATTAAGCCGGTCACGCAGCGTCGGATCAGCTTTAGCCGCTCGAAATAATTGGGCAACAGCCTCCTTTGCCATCACAATTCTCCTGATTTTAACGTGCAACAGTAGCTTAGCAAGTTTTGCAGAGAACCAAGTACTAACTTCCGTCAAGTTTCAAAAGCCATGACATCGCCGTATTCTGTAGCCCATAACTCACGACATTCCATGAAAAAGGTGGCTGAAGTTTTGCTGGGCGCTTTCTTGCGGCGGTATCCATTACCGACGCGAGTCAGCTTGTTTGGCTTCCTGGGACAATATGCCTGGCTGAAGGACATCCTGGAGGAGTTGCGCCCGGAGCTATTTCCACCTCGCCCTGATGCGTTGGAACCAGCCACCGCTGAAGCTGTCTCACCAGCACCCGATGGGCGAGTATTGGGTATCCTAGAGCGATCGCACATTCGAGGACGGATGGGCTACTACAAAGCGGAAATTTATCTGGGTCAACGTGGCAACGGGCACATGTTCAGCGCGATCGAGACGACTTCAAAACGTCCGGTCATCATCAAAGAATTTATCTTGTCTGAGTCGGAGTTTACTAAAGCGGAAGCTTTGCATCGCCAGAGTAACTTTCAGCGGTTAGGCGGAATTCAACTAGCAGATGGACGACTTCAGGATTTTCGAGTCATACAACCCTTGGAAGCGATTGCTGATACTGAGTCTCAATCGCTTTGTTTCCTGGTGACTCCTGATAGAGATCGATCGCCAACGCTGCGGCAGCTTTTACAAACTGCTAGGGTGCTTTCGGTTGAGCAAGTGCAGGAGGTATTGAGCCAGATTTTGCAAACCCTGGATTTTTTGCACAATCAAAAGTTTAATTTTCCCTCTGGCGCGCTGCAATCGGGGCTGGTTCATGGAAATTTAAGCCTAGACAGTGTGCTGTGGACAGAGCAATCAGCACAGTTGTTTGTTTATCTGACTGATCTATTGGTGTGGGAGCAATGTTTTGAGCCATCGGTGCAACTGGGGCGATCGACGCAGCCAACTGCCGAGATGGTGCAACAAGATTTGCGCGCTGTGGGTGACATCGGGTTCTTCCTGCTGCAAGGACTCGCCCTTAAGCCACTGGAAGCATATCAGCCCAATTCTTCCGTCATCAAGCCGCCCTTGTATTCCATTCTTGATTCTCTACAAACGGGTAAATTTGCCAGCGCTGAAACAGCGCGACGGGAATTGCTTCAATTGGGCGATCGCGCGCCCAACGTCCTAGTTCCAGTGGCTGAAACTACAACGGCTGCCCCGGCTTCATCCAATTGGTCGCCGCTGCTACTATTGTCATTGTTGGGGCTGCTAGTAGGGGCGCTGGTGCTGCTTCCCCGGCTGCGATCTACGGCATCTCGCTCTGATCCGGTTATGCGAGTCTCCTCTACCTGTTGTCTATCTGAAGTGAGCGCCGTTCCAGCAGGTGAATTTACTTACACAGCCGTGCAACGAGGTACCTGGTGGACTATACTGCAACAACAGAATTTGTTGAAACGGGGACAGAGCCTTACTACTGCTCTGGAACTGGCGCAGCCTAAACTGCGATTGCGCTACGTTCCCCCGACCTCCGACCCAACTAATCCGACTAGCACGACCTTTAACCCGGATATCTTTGCTCCAGTGTTAACGCAGGTGCGCTCTGGAGCCGTAGATTTTGCCGTGCTGCCAGCGATCGCTCAGTTACCAGGAGACATGCTGGCTCAAACCATTGCTTACGATGGACTTACAACGGTGGTTTCCTTCAGCTATGCGAACCGAAAACAGGGGCTGCCAACAGCGCTAAAGGGTCAGCTCAGCCTGACCCAAGTGCAGCAACTCTTCAATGGGGAGCTTAACGATTGGCAGAAAATCGGTGGTCTCGCTTTGCCAGTGCAGCGCTATGCTTCTAACAATCCGGAGGCGATCGCCATTTTTGAGCAGCAAGTGCTGAACTCCAGAGTGTCAGCGTCTCTGGTAAAGCAGTTACCTTCTCTGGAACTGCTGCGTCAGGTGATCCGTGACTTTGAGGATAAAAACATTGGTAGTATTGGTGTTATGCCACTCAGTGAAATGTGGGGGCAATGTTCGGTGTATCCATTAGCGCTGAATGTTTCTGGACAGGCAGCCGTGCAACCGTTAGTTTTAAGCAATAGGCAGGAAATTACCCCAGCAACCGATTTATGCGATCGCAAAGGAGCTTTTGCACCCGATCCGGATCGGTTTCACATGGGTAGTTATCTTCCGAACTATCCCATTAGTTACCCGATTGTGGTGATCTACCCGCGTAATAATCGCCGATCAGCGATCGGCAAGAAGTTTGTGGAATTGATGCGGACAACCGAAGGACAAAAGTTGCTCCGAGCAGCAGGATTGGTCCCTTTAAGTCCAGAATTGCCCCGTAAAGAGTTGTCAGATCAATCAGCAGCTCCATCTACCCAACGCTAAGTCGTCCATTTTATAGTCGGAGAGTTTGGTGATGAGGACCCCTGATCGAGCGAACCAACCCGCTTTTATCCCTGCCATGCCCAGTGGCAATCTGCCCATAACCGACCCAGCTTTTGTTCCGTTCCCTCCTATTATTTCTTTGTCAGATCGACTAAAAGCAGTGAGTCTGGTAGGTCTACTAACTGCTCTAGGGGTGGGTACAGTCTGGCTGGGACACAAACTTCTGACTCCAGATCCTAACGAATTGTTGTTGCCCATTCCAGAACCTGGCAGCGCCCCTCAATCAGCGCCCCTACGTGATCGGGTTCAGGTGATCATGCCACAACAAACAATTAATTCAGTGGCATCGCCACCGCTGCCCATTCATCGCCAAGCTCAACCCCGTCAACCCGCTAAGACAGAAACCACGCGCACCAGCCACGATTTTGGCGCAGTGGCTCAGCCCTCCATTACCGCGGTAAATCCGACTCTTGAGTCATCCATGCCGCCCCAGAAGCAATTGATCCAGGAGCAACCTCAGAACCAAGCTATCTCAGGTCAAACCGCTGTCAGCCAATCTGCTGGTCAACGCTCGCTCACGTCTGCCCCTCCCCAGAAGTCGTCTCGTCCGTTCCCAGTCGCACTGATTGCCGCCCTGCTGGAAGCGCCACCATCCAACCGCTCTACTGAAACTGTGGCGATCGTTCCTCGGGCTGCCACCAATCCAGCCACACCTCAGGTCATCCCCGCACCGTTAACTCCAATTTCCCCTCGCCCACCTCAGTCCCCGTCCGTCCAAAATCCCCCTGCCACGGTTGGAACAAGCCCCCCCCCAACAACGCCCTCAATCCAGCCAGTTCCAGTCTCCCCCCCTCCAATTGCCAAACTCCCTGATCTGCAAAATCAGATCTCTGTTGATCAGTTGAAGATCACAGGCAGTACGCGATTCTCTCCCAAAGAACTTGCCGCGATTGTCCGCACAGTAATTTCATCTGGGAGTTCCACCACTACACCGAACTCGGCTGGGAGCGATCGCACTAAAATTTCTCCAGCGGAGTTGGTACAGGCAAGTGAATTGATTAGTAAGCTATACATCGATCGCGGCTACATCAACTCTGGAGCCTATGTACCCGCCGAAGTTTTGAGCGGTGCAACTCCAGAAATTCGGGTAGTGGAAGGCAAACTAGAGAAAATCAATGTCCAAGTGCAACGAGCTAAACCGTTGTGGCTTGCCCGACCGCTTTCACCTAACTACGTGCGTCGCCGATTCGATCGCGCCATTCAAACGCCCCTGCAAATCGATCAACTGGCAGATGCCGTACGATTGCTGGAACAAGACCCGATGATTACCAGCATTTCGACGGAACTTGCACCGGGGACTACCACGGGCAGAAGTGTGTTGAATGTGAAAGTGCGGCAGGCTCCGCCTCTTAATCTGACGTTCTCAATAGATAATGGGCGCGCGCCCAGCGTGGGGCGATTTCGCCAGCAAGCCGGGTTGAGTCATGCCAATCTACTAGGTTTGGGCGATCGCTTCCAGGTGGGTTACAACCGCAGTGAAGGCAGCCGCAGTCTAGATTTGGGCTATTCAATTCCAATTAATGCCAGCAATGGCACTCTCAGCTTTCTCTATGGCAGTAGTCAGGGTGAGGTGATTGAAGAGCCGTTTCGGGATCTGGGCATCAAGTCGCGATCTCAAACCTACGAAATTGGCTTCAGGCAACCAATCAAACAAACCTCCACAGAACTGTTTGCCCTCAGCCTAAGGGGAACCCACTATCGCAATGAAGGCGTTTTTCTGGAAGCCTTTAATGACGGTGTTGCCATCCCTTTCCCGGCGCGGGGCACAGACATAGACGGCAGAACCCGGATCACTGCCCTCCGGTTTGGGCAAGAGTGGCTGAAGCGGAGCGAACGGGATGTGTTCTCGCTGCAATCCGAGTTTGGGGTAGGGATTAACGCCCTCAATGCCACCCGGTTAGATGACCCACCCGATGGTCGCTTTTTCTCATGGCAGGGGCGCGGCTTTTGGGTACATTCCTTTGCTCCAGACACGCTGTTTGCCCTCAAAGGACAATTACAGTTTGCTAATCGTCCGCTTGTGCCTGTTGAACAGATCGGCTTAGGTGGCATCGACACTGTACGTGGTTACCGTACCAGCGTCTTGTTAGCAGACAATGGCTGGTTTACATCTGCTGAGTTTTACTTGCCAATTCTCCGAATTCCTCAAGTGAAAGGAGTTCTGCAACTGGTGCCGTTTTTTGATGTGGGGCGTGGTTGGAATCAGGGCGAAGAGCAACCCGATCCTGCTAGCCTGATCAGCACTGGACTAGGTCTTCAATGGAAAATGGGCAATACCTTTCGCGCCCGCCTCGATTGGGGTGTCCCACTGATTAACTCCACTGCTGTCAACGGTCAATCCCTAAGGGAAAGCCTCTTTTTCTCAGTTATCTTCACACCTTGAATCGAGTAAGGAACATATTCCCTACTCGATTCATATCCGAGCGCGTGTCCCTCTAACCAAACCACCAATTGAAGCTCTGGACTGGCAGCTTCCAACTTCGCACGTTCGTCCAATAACCTGAGTTCGGGTTAAGCCGGAAGGAGCAAATTGTGGTCAATGGCAATTGCAGACTTCTTTGGCTGATGGCAATAGGCAATCAGTCCACCCAAAACGTTGACAAAACAGTTGACTGGAAACGATGCCGCGAATGCTCAATCTGAGCTTGCTTTTACTTGACTTAGGCAAAGGTTGGCAATGCGACCGCACAGAAGTCATCGATCGGACTCGTACTGGGCAATTACTAGGAAGGCATCCCATACTACCCATTGTAGTCTAGTGGTATCTTCAAAAAAGAGCAGTTAAATCTCTTTTTTGGAGATGCCTCAAACCAAGCACTTACAAGGGTTTCAAGAATTGTTTAACTTTTTTATTGTGAAATCTCGTTATTGCGTGTCTCAAAACCCAAGAAAAAGTGAGAAATTGTTTAACTTTATTTTTTGGTGCTTCTAAAGATGAACGAAGAATCAGTACTTTCAGGTCACGAAATTGTTTAACTTTTTTATCGCTCCACAGATCTTGTAAAACGCAAATAAAGTTGAATACTAGCAAATAAAGTCGTATACTAAAAAATAAACTTTTCTACTAGCAAATAAAGTCGTATACTTTGGTATAGGACTGAGAGGTTAGTGCTAGTAAAGTGCCTCTCTACGTCTAGAGTTACTAGATCTGCTGGATGAAGTTATCCAATGGCTAAACGTAATCGCGGTACTGACCAGCAGAATATCGAAAAACGACTGAAGGAAGGTCGAGGGGATGGGAGAGGGGCTGACTACCAACCTTGGCTGCGAATTCAGGATGTTCCTTCTCAAGGATTAGCTAGCCGAGCTAAAGGCTGGAAGACAGGTAGGGAGCATCATTTAATGAGCAACCTAGAAACCAGTTACCTCTTTGTTTTGGATTGGTCACTATCAGTACTGGATGTCCGAGAACAGTTTCCCTTACTACCATTGGAAGAAACTCAACAAATTGCAGAGCAGTGCGGATTTATCCATCCTACTGATCCTCAAACTCAGCAATCTGTGGTCATCACCACAGATTTTTTGATCACCTTAAAGCAGAGTGATCGTGAGGTAGAACAATCGCGTGCCATTAAACCTGCTGCTGATCTCCAGTCACAGCGCACTTTAGAGAAATTGGAGATTGAGCGACGTTATTGGGAGCGTCGGAGTATCGATTGGGGAATCGTTACCGAGCAAGAAATTCCAAAAAACCTTATTGCAAATCTCAAATGGCTGCGCTCCTGTTACTGGCTTGAAGATCTGGCTCCACTAGATCAGGGTGATATCACACGAATCGAAACAGTGCTAACGCCGCAGATTCTACAAGGGAAAGTAGCACTAACTAGGATTACAAACACATGTGACGACCAGCTAGGGCTATCTCCTGGTACTAGCCTGTCAATTGTGCGGTATTTAATTGCTAATCGACGATGGCATATTGATCTAAGCCAGCGTATCCAACCCAGTAAGACACTCAAACTCCTTTCTACCCTGTCAACAGGTTTGCATGAGGCGATCGGAGGTGTGGGATGAAACTTTTTGTAAATATGCTTCTGGAATGGCAGGACGATACTGAAACTTCGCGTGTGGAACGCTTACTCTGGATTGATCCTTCCTACATAGATGTAGCTACAATTGAGCTGTTGAATCCCAAAGCACTTCCTCTTTGGCAGAAATGTAAAGACTTGGAAGAGGCACTTGTTACACAACAAGCTTATGTCTTAGAGATAGATCCTTATGCCTCTCTCCTAAAGCCTGAAGACACTATTCCTGCGAAACATCGGGAGCGACGAGACCAAGCATGGGAGATAATTGCCCCTCTTGTAGAAGATAAGGATGGGCGCATCTTCTTCTCCCATGGTCGTGGAGCACTTCTAAATGCCTGGTTTGAAAAAACGGGCTGCACAAAAATGACTCTCTATAAGTATCTCAGACGTTACTGGCAAGGCGGTCAGACGAGAAATGCTCTCTTGCCTCTTTTTGGTAAATGCGGCGCACCTGGGAAAGAACGCCAAAGCCAGGAGAAAAAGCGAGGACGCCCAAGCAAAATTAGTAAAGTCACTCAAATGCCCGTAGGGGTAAATGTAGATGACAAGATACGGGAGAAATTTAGTCGAGGCATTCGCCAATTCTATGAGAATGCTCAGGGACGAACGCTCCAGGATGCGTTTCAGAAAACACTGGAAAAGTCTTTTCATAAAGGCTACATGCTTTCCCCTGATGGAGTCTTGATTCCTTGTCTGCCACCAGCCCATGAGTTACCGACGTTTGGGCAATTTCGCTACTGGTATGAGAAGGAGCGAGATGCAACCCACGCTCTCACTTCACGAGGAGGAAAACGCCGTTATAATCTGCGCCATCGTGAGGTACTGGGAGATTCAACTCAGATGGCTTTCGGTCCAGGCTCCATCTACCAGATAGATGCCACGATTGGAGACATTTATCTAGTCAGTTCGCTTGATCGCACCCGCATTATCGGTCGCCCTGTTATTTACGTTCTGATTGACGTTTTTAGCCGCATGATTATTGGGCTGAGTGTCACCTTGGAAGGTCCAAGTTGGCTAGGGGCAATGCAGGCGTTAGAAAATGCGGCGGTAGACAAAGTCGCGTTCTGCCAAGAATATGGAATTGAGATTACAGAAGAAGACTGGCCTTGTCGTCATTTGCCGGAAGTCATTCTTGCAGACCGAGGAGAATTAGAGGGTTATAACGCGGATAACCTCGTTAAAGCGTTGAATGTAACTGTTTCCAATACCCCGCCTTACCGCGCAGACTGGAAAGGGATCGTAGAGCGGAACTTCCGCTTGAGTAATGACAAAGTCATTCATTGGATGCCGGGAGCGGTTTATAAACCGCGTGAGAGTGGAGATAATGACTACCGACTGGATGCTGTGCTGGATTTGCATCAATTCCGGAAGCTCATGATTCTTGCGATTTTAGATCATAATAAAGAACACCGGATGGATTGGTATCGCATGGATGAGTTCATGATCCAAGAGCACGTTGAGCCATATCCCCTAGACCTGTGGAACTGGGGCATTCGTAACCGGGCAGGACACTTGAGGGTTAAGTCCCGTGACATTCTGCGCTTGAACCTTTTACCTTCTGAACAGGCTTCTGTCACTTATCGCGGCATCCGTTTTCAAGGCTTGTTTTACTCTTGCGACTTAGCTTTACGAGAGCAGTGGTTTGTACGAGCTAGAGAGCGAGGCGGCTGGAAGATTGATGTGGCTTATGATCCTCGTAGCCTAACTGACATTTACTTGCGTCTTGACGAAGGGCAACGCCTGGAGCGTTGCCAGTTGATTGATGCAGAACATACCTTCCGAGGACGAGATTTGTATGAAACTCTTGATTACCTTGAAACTCGCAAGCAGCAGAAGAATTTGTCTAGAAGCCGCAAGCAGCAATCTAGCGCTGCTCTGAATGCTCAAATGGACCAGGTAATCAATGAAGGTCAGGAACAAACCTTGACGGCGCTGGAGCAGGTGACAGGGCAAAGCAAGCGATCGCGCATCAAAGGCATCCGTCCAAATCGCCAAGAAGAACGCGATATAGAACGCGAAGCTCAAGCCTGGAAGTTGGGAGAAAAGCCGCCTGCTGATTTTTCTGGCAAGGTGATTCCTCTGATTGTTCCAACTCAAGATTCAGAACTAGACAAGGATGCTGAAGAGCCTCAGCATGAAGTCTCAGCCGCTGAGCCAATCGATAATCAAGAAGACTCAACCCATGTTCCTCAATCCCAACTAATTGACAAACTGCGTAGACTACGTCCAAAGATGTGGAGCGACGATGAGTAATAGTCAACACATCCCATCTCTTTTAGTAAACAAGGGTAGAGTTGAGCACGCAACTTACCTTGATCCAATCATTCCAAACTATCAAGGTAATCCCTTGATAGAAGCTCTCCCTCCCATCCTAACGCAGGATGAAACCGCAGAGCATCTTGCATTCTACCCACCGTATGACGAAGAGCATCGTAAGATGCCCGCCCATCTTCGACTCCATTTGATTCAAAATACATTGCAATTTTTTGCTCCTCTACCGATTCATTTTGATCTGGAGCAACGATTTTCTCGCATGATTCGGTTAGGATACCAGGCACGGAATCCTGCGATGATAGGGTTTTGGGGAGATGTACAGTCGCGGGTTCAATCTTTAGGCATGGTTCGCCGATCTCCCCGTTCAACCGCAACAGGATTTACTATTGTCGGCATTAGCGGAGTTGGTAAGACCACGGCGATAGAAGCTATTCTGGCTTTGTATCCGCAGGTTATCTTCCATAGCTACTATCACGATCATGACTTTAGCTTCACTCAAATTGTCTGGCTCAAGCAAAACTGCCCCTTTGACGGTTCGGTCAAGGGCTTATGCTTAAACTTTTTCCAAGCGGTCGATGACCTGCTCGGAACTCGTTACTACGACAATTATGCGAGTGGTCGTAAAACAGTGGATGAATTGCTGCCGCGTATGGCCCTGGTTGCTTCGCTTCACTCGATTGGTGTACTGGTGATTGATGAAATCCAGCACCTTAGCCAAGCTAAAAGTGGCGGTTCCAGCAAAATGCTGAATTTTTTCGTTCAATTAATCAACACGATTGGCTTACCAGTCGTGCTTGTCGGCACCTATAAAGCGCGCTCTCTTCTCAGTGGAGAGTTTCGACAGACTCGCAGAGGTACGGGGCAGGGCGATCTCGTTTGGGACAGGATGAAGAATGACGATGATTGGAAATGGTTCGTGAATTGTTTGTGGAGCTACCAGTATGTTAAAAAGCAATCTCACTTGACACAAGAACTGCGCGATGTGTTGTATGAGGAAACGCAAGGCATTACTGACTTTGCCATCAAGGTCTACATGTTGGCTCAAATTCGGGCGATCGCAAATGGCGAAGAAGTCGTAACCAAGCAAGGAATTCGACTAGTGGTTAAAGAGAACCTACGGTTGGCGCATCCTATTCTACAAGCCCTGAAAAACAACGACACTCGGATTCTTGCCAGTGTTGAGGATGTTCATCCTATTGATATCGATCAGTTTTTGCAGGATGCCCTAAACCAATTGAATAAAGCTGAACAACACCAAACATTAGCCAAGACACGAACAACCAATTTCCAAAAACAATCGTCACCGGTCGCGCTCGATTCAACAGAACCACACATACGGCGGATTGCAGTGTTAAGAGGGACAGTAACAGCAGTGTGCAAACCAGTTGTGCAAATGTTGAGGATCTATCAAATCCATCGCTGTGGCAATGAGGGTATCTACCCTTTTCGAGGTTGTCGGCGAGAACTGTCTTAGGAAAGCCTTTAACTGTGACCACCAATGCCTGGCTGACTGACACAAAAACTTGGAAGAGGGGCAAATCCAAGTACTCTGAGGATTACCACATCAACAGAAGTCGTTATGGAAAACACCCCTCGCCTCTATGATGCGCTGCAAGCGTTGCTGGGTCAACACTGTCGCTGGCGAGATCAGCGCCACTTGTACCCTCTGGTCTGGATGGTCGCAGGACTGGTTGCAAGCGGACAAATCAGCTTAACGGCATGGAGCGATTATGTGCGAAGTCGTGCGGTTTATGCTCAGAGTACGCAACGGCGATTTTCACGGTGGCTTGGGAATGAGCGGGTACACGAGCATTCGTTATATGCCCGGTTGATTGGATATGCCCTATCGGTTTGGCAGCAAGAGCGCATTGTTCTGGCACTCGATACGACCCGGTTGTGGGAGCAATACTGTGTGATCCGGATTGTGGTCGTATACCGAGGACGAGGAATTCCAGTGGTCTGGAAGGTGCTGAAGCATTCTAGCAGTACCGTTGCTTATGCCACCTACGCTCCGCTGTTGGATGCCGTCGTTGAGGTATTGCCCGCAGGGGTTGAAGTCTTGTTTTTGGCAGACCGAGGCTTTGCTGACGTGGAGTTATTCAAACACCTGCATCGTTTGGGCTGGCACTACCGGATTCGGGTCAAGTCCAACTTTCTGGTGTATCGCGGTCAGCAGGGTACACCCATCTCGTTCTACACGCTATCGACCAGTCATGCCCTGTTTCTGCATCAAGTCAAGATCACTAAAGCTCGCTATGGGCTGGTGCATCTAGCCTTAGCTCATCACTATCCCAGTCGGGAACGTTGGTATGTCGTTAGTGACCAACCCACTACGACCGAAACCTTTGTTGAATACGGCTTGAGGTTTGATATTGAGGAGAACTTTTTGGATGATAAGTCCAACGGTTTTCAACTTGAATCCTCCCACATCCGTTCTGCTGCCATGCTCTCACGCTTGTGCTTGGTACTCGCCGTTGCCACTCTCTATTTGACCAGTGCTGGCACAGCAGTGGTGGAGCGAGGTGAGCGTCGTCAGGTTGACCCGCATTGGTTTCGGGGCAGTAGCTATTTCAAGATTGGCTGGCATTGGATTCGCAAAGCCCTCGTGCAAGGTTGGGGACTGCCCACGACTCTGGCGCTCAAATCTGCCCTTGACCCTGCTCCCTGCATTTCGTCTAAATCTCAAGCGGCACAGCAACAACCGCTCTATTTCAGATGCACGACTGTTGATTGTGCGATTTCTCTGGAACAAAGTCTCAGCACTGCTTAGAAGGCTAGAGTCGAAAAGATGTGTCAGTCAACCAGCCACCAATGCTCAATCGGATTAAATTCGGGAGAGTAAGGAGACAGATACAGAACCTTCGCTCCAACCGCCTCAATTAAAGGTGCAATGGCTTTTACCTTGTGAGCAGGCAGGTTATCCATGACCACGACAGCCCCTTTCCACAGTTGAGGCACAAGACACTTTGAGACGTACACCTCAAAGACAACCGCGTCCATCGACTGATCTATCGTCATCACAGCCAGCACCTTTGAGACGGTAATCGCGCCCATGACACTCACCTTCTTGCCCCGATAAAAAGGTTTGAAGTCATACGCTCGTTCCCCAGGTGCAGCACGGGCATGGGTTCGCATGAGTCCCAGTAGAACACCCATCTCATCGAGAAACACTAAATCTTTGAGTTCTATACTCGTCACCTGTGCCCAGTACTCCTGTCTCAGGAGTTGGACTCGTTCGCTGGTGGCTTGGCTGGAGCGGAGCGTTTTTTTTGCGCGGTAAATTGAGTCTCTGAAAGGTTCGGCACATAGTACTTTGGCTAACCCATAGCCCAGTCTCATCAAAGAGTAGCTCACAATATTCCGCTAAGGTCGCATCGCGCTGGTTCTCGAAGATCGCCACTAACTGGTCTTTGTGCTCCATCACAGGACTCACCGAACCACCCTGCTTATGGGGAACGACGTGACCTTCTGTGCGCTTCTGAATCATCCATCTCTCGACGCAACTCTTGCTGACAGCAAAGCGGGCAGCAACTTTTCGGATCGAGCTATCACCCTTCTCCATAGCACTTACAATCTTCTCTCGAAAGTCTATGGAATACGGCTTCATTTTTGACCCAACGTTGTAATCCTTCATTGTCCTCTATCTGACTGCAATCCGCTGTAACGGCACTGAACCCGTTAAAAAAGGTTCTGGAAGGCGCAAGAAAACTGCTCCCTTGAAAGGAAGTTTACCTGAGATTGCAGCATCCGGAGAAAAGCAAAAGCTTAGTGCTTATGAAGCCCTTCGGCAAGCAGAACTCATTCGTCCTGTTGCTGAATACCTTCTTGAGAGGATATCCTGATGATTGGATGCTTTCCCGATCCTTATCCGGATGAAATACTCTATAGCATTTATGCTCGTTATAAAGAGCGAATGCTTTATCTAGATGACACGGCTATTTACAAGCTTGTTTTTGGGGCACGCCATAACAGACCTCAACTTCCTTATGATGAGGATGAGCTTGACTACTTAGTTTCAGAATTACAGCCCGGTTACTCATACTCAGTGGCAAGACTAAAATGTGAACATACCCTTACCCCAATTTATAAATTGGGGTGGCGTTGTTGCATGAAGAGGAGTTGCGGAAGGGAGAGAAATGGTAGGTTTTAATTACCACATCAAAAACTGCCATGAAAGCTCAATACCGCATCCGCAACTGGTCTGAGTATAACGCTGCGCTGAAGCAACGGGGAAGTCTCACCTTCTGGATCGACGAAGCAGTGGTAGAGGGATGGATTGACCCGTACTTGAGCGGTAACCCCGGAGCGTCTGTCTACTATAGCGACTTGGCGATTATGACGATGGCAACGGTGAAAGCCGTGTATCGATTGGCAGGAAGGCAATGTCAGGGATTTCTAGAATCCATTTTTGAATTGATGGACATTGAGTTGTCGGTGCCAGAGCACAGCACTCTGTCACGGCGAGTGGGTAAGCTTGCCATCGCGTTACCAGTGCTGCCGAAGAGCGGTGCCCGTCATGTGGTAGTCGATTCGACTGGGGTAAAAGTGTATGGGGAAGGAGAATGGAAAACCCGCCAACATGGAGTCAGCAAGCGCCGCACTTGGCGCAAGTTGCATCTAGGAGTCGATGAGGAAACGGGTGAAATCCTGGCAGCAGTAGTGACAACGAACGATATGACCGATGGAGCAGTGCTAGCCGATATTCTCGATGGAATTGAGGATGAGATTGAGCAGGTGTCGGCAGATGGAGCTTACGACCAGCGCAAGTGCTACGACGCGATTCGAGAACGCAATGCTAGAGCGACCATTCCACCGCGTAAAGGAGCCAAAATCTGGCAGCATGGCAACTCTAAAGCCGAGCGGCACAACCGGGATGAAAATCTCCGTCGCATCCGCAAAGGTGGGCGCAAAGCCTGGAAGCGAGAGAGCAATTACCATCGCCGCTCGTTGGCTGAAACCACGATGTTTCGTTTCAAAACGATCTTTGGGGGGAATCTTAGTCCGCGCAAGTTTGACAATCAAGCGGTTGAATTGTTTATCAAATGTGCGGCTCTTAATCGCATGATCCAGATCTGTAAACCTGATAGCTATGGGGTTGGAGCTTAATTTGCGTTTTTAAATTATTCTTTAATCGTTAAAACCATTGATTAGAAAGGGTTGTAAGAATTTTACTGATTGTTGCTTCGTACTAAATTCAGTACGAAGCAAATCATGGTCTGACCATTGACACTTGAACAACTTGAGAGCAATAAAAGGTCTTGTGTTTAACCGATACGAATTGTTTTTGGGCAAAACACATTTATTCTGGTTTTAACGCTTTAAAACTTAAAAAATGCACTCATATTTTTTATAAAAAATCTATATTTTTTGAATACCTTTAATTGGCTATAAGTAGTTTTTTATTGAATAGTTTGAATTGAACAGTTTCAAGATTATTGAATAGATAAAATTGATAATCACAATTACTAAATATTATGAACCAGCGGGCGCATCCATGCAGAAAGTTACGGTTTCGATGTGTCAGGAAACTCAGAGCTAACCATGTAACCTGATTCTGATTTCTTGATAAGTTTTCTTGTACTGATCAAAACCTGATGGCGGCTAAAAGCGCGGCACAAAGAAAACGGTCGTTTTTCCTAGCTGTTGCCTTTACGGGAAATGAAAACCCTGTGGCATAAGGGTTTCAGCCAAAACTGTAACTTTTTGTTCAAATGCGCCCGCTGGTCCATAAGGAGAAAACCACTGTGTCTAGCGTCTCAGGTGCCACTCCATATTTCCATACAGTCTGTTCGCTACCGTTCAACGGGGGAATGCTGCAATTCAGGGCTTGTGTAGGAGCGTCTGTAACACCTTCGCCAACAACATTAACTACCACTCAAGCTTCTGGCTCAACAATCTAAAGTTTGGGAATTCAACAAAACAGCACGACAATTTGGCCCTGATTTCCTCTTAAATCAGTGATTGGAGGCTGAAGCTAAGGCTAATTTGCCCTATCATACTGCTCGCGTTTAATCACTAGCAGCAGCTAGAAGCTATTTGTTGTGGTTGTGAACCAGAGTGCACCATTTGTAGCTCGGCAAATACTCTGGACTGATTCATCATACGATATTCAATCATTTGTTTCCCAGGGTCTGATCGGCAAACGATGGCTGCCTACGAATTTCTACACGGGATTATACTAAGCCGCCTCGGTGACGGGGTGGCTTAATATAACCCCAATTTGATCAGTCACTTCAATGAACTGGGTTGCGACTGCTGCTAAGGGATCTTCAAAGGTGATGGATTTCATAGTATGTAATGATTCCAGGCTGAATGTAGTGGGTAGCTTTGGAGTAGCTAGCACCATCTGATGGTTACCCACTTTTACGATGGGTTGGACTTTTTCTGGACTGATTCAATTCCAGAATCTTATACTACAAGCGTAATCTTGCGGGCTTTAAGGACTCTAAAGCCCTATCTCATCGTTGACTCATTGCTCGTTTCGCAACTATTCAAGCTCTACAAGCCTATTAGTAAAATTGATGAGTCGCCTGACCGATTAGCAATGTTGGTAAGTATTGATACTTCTCTAGCGCATATGGCCCTTTTTCACACGAATTGTTGCCATACGCCGGGATGGGGATAGAGGAAAACGAGCAGCGGCAGAGAAAAGAGTGTTAAGCCGGAAAGCGTTGCTGTGTAAGGGGTTAAGATGCAGTCGAGTAGGACATCGCTGCCCTACCCCACGTACCGACGATCGCGCCTTAAGGAGTGCTTATGGATGGATCTCATCGGCGGCGACGCTACTAGGTCCGAACGTCAGCACAAAGGTGGTTTGTCCACCGCCACTCTCAACGTGGATTTGACCACCCAAACGTGCGGTGAGCTGTTTCACCAGGGCTAACCCCAGTCCGGTGCCACCATGTTTCCAGGGGTCGTGGTTGGGGATGCGGTAGAACTTGTCGAAGATGCGCTCGTATTCGGTCGCTGGAATCTCGACACCCGTATTGCTGACGCGCAGTTCTAAGGCTGCTGGCGTAGCTCGAGCTGACACCGTAATGGTGCCTCCGGTCGGCGTGTATTTGCAGGCGTTGTGCAGGAGTTCCGTCAGAATCCGTTCCAGGTAAGGTAAATCGGTGGTGAAGGGGGGAAAATTGGTAGGAAGATGGAGGGTTAAGTGCTGCTGCTGTTGCTGGGTTCGTTCGCTAAAAGAGTCTGCCAGGTGCGGCAGATAGATCTGGAGGTTAATGGTGGTGAGAGTGAGTGGTTCTGTGTCAGCATCCAGTCGCGCCAGATCTAGCAGATCGTTGATTAACGTCAGCTCACGTTTCCCCTCCTCGCGCAGGATTTTGAAGTAGTGATTAATCGCGTTGGCGGCATCGTCTAAAACGCCCAACGGCTCCAAACTAATTTCTAGCATTTGGGTCGCCATTTTAATGTTAGACATGGGCGTGCGGAGTTCGTGGGAGACGGTGCTGAGGAAGTCATCTTTCAGTTGGTTAAGCCGCTCCAACGCTTGCACCTGCGCCTGGGCTGCTTGATAGAGACGCGATTGTCGCAGCGCGATCGCACATTGGTTGGCCACCTGCTGCACCAGGCGGACATCCTGGTCATCAAACACCTCACCGGATGGTTTGAATAGCCACAGATCCCCCAAGACACCCTGGTCATCTATAAGAGGCACTGCCAGGGTGGTCTGTCGCTGTTGATCAGCACGCAGCGGGTGAGGCGTAACATCGCTGAACTGGCAGCTTCGCCCACTGAGCAAGTAGGGATACACCTCGGGATGGGTAGCTGTCGCCAGCTCAAAGGTGCAGCCTTGAGCGGACGCGAGGGTGTTGGTCACTTCGTAGGCGATTGTAGACGTGGTTTGTTCCGCGTTGTAAATACCCGCATCGCAGGCACCGATCGATAATCCCTGGGCGAGTGCCTCAACGGACGTTTGCAAAATGTGCCTTTCATCCAGGCTATCGCGCACACGATCGGTAATCCGTTTGAGGAGGGCTTCAAACTCTAAGGCTTTTTGGAGTTGGGCTGTACGCTCCTGAACCTGCAATTCCAGTCTAGTGTTGCAGGTTTGCACCTGCCGATACAATTCTGCTTGCTGAATGGCGATCGCAAGCTGGGTCGCTAGGTGTTGCAGTAGTTCAATTTCTAAAGTTGCCCATAGGCGCGGTGCGTTGCACTGCTGAGCGACTAGCAACCCCCACAGGTGGTTGTCTTGCAAGATCGGCACAACCAGATTGGCCCGCACCTGCATTTGTTCTAACAGTGCCACATGGCAAGGATCAAGCTCATCGGTGTAAATATCATTGGATGCCTTCACTCTGCCTTGGATATAGGGTTTTCCCTCCGTTTCCAAAAAATAGGTATCGGTGATTTGCTTGCCCAGGATTGATGTCCATCCCACCGCCACGGCTTCCGCAATGATGCTGCCACTCCAGTTGGGTTCAAACTGATAGATGATCACCCGATCGGTCTGCAAGAACTGCCGCACCTCGGACACAGCGGTCTGGAGGATGTGGTCTAAGTCGAGCGTTTGACGCATCTGTTGGGTAACCGTCAGCAGCAACCGTCGTTGCTCAGACTGCCATTGCAGGTCCAGTTCTGCCTGCTTCAAACGGCTAATGTCAATGAAGGTCACCACCACCTGCAGCAGGGACCCGTCAGCGGCAAACTCTGGAAAGGCCGTGACTAAGCCCCACTTTTGTGACTGATCGCCCCGCCTGATCCCGACCACATAATTTTTGAGGGGTGCATGCATCGCTAGCACGCGGTTGACCGGATACTCCTCCACGGGCATCACGCTGGCATCTTCACGCAGAAACTGCCAGCCCGGATCAATCGCGACTTTACCCAGCATTTGCTCCCTTGACAGCCCTAATAAAGCACAGGCAGTGTCATTACACTGCAAGATCTGGGTATCTGGAGCATGTACTACCAAACCGGTATTTAAGTGGTTGACCAGGTTATAGTACTGCGCTTCACTTGAGCGTAAGGTGGTGCCTGGGCGATCGCAGCTCACACTCACTAGGCACTGTTGGTGTGAGCTGCAGTCGGTGGCACTGTCTGCTGTCTGCTGCTCTATCTGACTTTCTAAGTGTTGCTGGCGTTGGCGCAGTGTAGCCTGCTGGACAGCGACCCCTAGTGGCAGAGCGATGTGCTGCAAGAACTGCACCTCCAGGGGTTGCCACTCATGCGGGCTGCGACAGTGGTGGGCAATTAACAAGCCCCAGAGGGTACTCTGGCTGAAAATTGGTACCACCAGATTGGCTTGTACCTGTAAGCGTGCCAAAAGTTGGACGTAGCAAGGGTCAATCCTGCCGTTGTGCACGTCGGCAATGGTAGTGGTGTGTCCTTGTTGATAGCGTTCGACCCAAGTGGCACCCAAGCACGGGTCATAGAGCCGTTGTCCCAGCAGCGGTGTGCCATCGGCACCAACAGACTCAAAAGCGACAACAGCATCCTGATCCTCTAGGAAGCGATAGATGAGCACACGATCACATTGCAGCAGGGCTCGGGCATCGGTGATCACCCACTGCAAAAGGCTTTCTAGTGCTAGACCGTGTTGGATCTGGGCAGTAATGTCTGCGCTTTTCTCGAGAATGACCTCCAAAGCAAGCAAAGCGGTTAACGAATCTCTAGACACCCTAATACTCCCAAAGACGGAGTCGTCTTTTTGACACAGCGACTGTATTAATCTTGACCAGAAGACCCTCTCTGCAAACAAGCCACCATCACACCACATCAAAACAACATAATGAGCCAGCAAAGGCTTACAACAGGCTAATAGATTCCTGTTGTCGCCAACTGCTCGATCTCCTACTGTCTAAAAGCTCCATCAACCCAAACGAGTAATCGGTACGCGAATTTATTGCCCAGGCTTCCCAGCCTGAGTGTTCTGTAATAGATTCTGATACAACCAGCGTCTGGAGTAATGAACTCCAGGATAGGGTAAATCGGCTCGTAGACAAGCTTCCTGCAAGATCGCAATAATTTGCAAATGGGAGATCGCCCCACCCTCTATCCAATCTGGAAATAACGCTTCCGTCTGCGGATGGTAGCACTCTAATAACCTCTTGAGCGGCTCTGGAATCGTACAAGGGGTTGAGCCGATACACGACTAAAAAAGTGCAAGATGGGCTGGAAAGCCTTATTTGGATTGAGTTTTAGAGAATCTATTGAAGCGAGGCTCAGCAGCAGCACTTCTGTGGGAGTGGCAGAAGTACTACGAGAGAATGGGGCTTTCAGCCATTGAAACCGCATCAAAAGAGGCTATGTACGATCGATGACATTAATTTGGCCCGACGACCCACATAAATTCACCGTACATTTGTCCTACTGACAGAGTTTTATACAGACTAAGTTATGTGAGTTACCAAGAGAAACCGTCACTCATTTTCTTTACAATGCTTAACTAACTCGCTATATTGTTCCCATGGCTAAGAAATTAGCCCATTTATTCAAACCTACACTGCAATTATTCAAACCATGACCACGACACTACAGCGCGTCGAGCGCCAGTCTGTATGGCAGAACTTCTGCGAATGGGTCACCAGCACCAATAACCGCCTGTATGTAGGCTGGTTTGGAGTCCTGATGATTCCTACCCTGCTCTCTGCCACCCTCTGCTTCATCATCGCCTTCATCGCTGCTCCTCCCGTTGACATCGATGGCATCCGTGAGCCTGTTGCAGGTAGCTTGATGTTTGGAAACAACATCATCTCCGGCGCAGTTGTTCCTTCCAGCAACGCGATTGGCTTGCACTTCTACCCCATCTGGGAAGCCGCATCCTTGGATGAATGGCTCTACAACGGTGGACCTTACCAACTAGTTGTATTGCACTTCTTGATCGGCATCTTCTGCTACATGGGACGCGAATGGGAACTCTCCTACCGTCTTGGAATGCGCCCTTGGATCTGTGTTGCATACTCCGCACCTGTTGCTGCAGCGACCGCAGTCTTCTTGATCTACCCCATCGGACAAGGCAGCTTCTCTGATGGCATGCCTCTGGGCATCTCTGGCACCTTCAACTTCATGTTTGTCTTCCAAGCAGAGCACAACATTTTGATGCACCCCTTCCACATGTTGGGCGTAGCAGGTGTATTCGGTGGTAGCTTGTTCAGTGCAATGCACGGTTCGTTGGTCACCTCTTCCTTAGTTCGTGAAACCACCGAAACTGAGTCTCAAAACTACGGCTACAAGTTCGGTCAAGAAGAAGAGACCTACAACATCGTTGCAGCCCACGGCTACTTCGGACGGTTGATCTTCCAGTACGCCAGCTTCAACAACTCACGTTCTTTGCACTTCTTCTTGGGTGCATGGCCTGTGATTGGCATCTGGTTGACCTCCATGGGCATCAGCACCATGGCGTTTAACCTGAACGGATTCAACTTCAACCAATCCATCATCGACTCGCAAGGTCGAGTGGTGAGCACTTGGGCGGATGTATTGAACCGCGCCAACTTGGGAATGGAAGTGATGCATGAGCGCAATGCTCACAACTTCCCACTAGACTTGGCTGCGGGCGAAGCGACTCCGGTTGCTCTGACTGCTCCTGCCATCAACGGTTAAGTTACAGGTTAATAGAATCGACAAGGTGCCCCTCAACTGAGGGGCACCTTTTTAGTATGTGGCTGAGGAACTGGCAGGCTGAGGTAAGTCGTAGCGCTTAAACTGATACCAAATTAAATTGGAGTAGTTACAGATCAGATAAACTGAGGAATGTAGAGGTGAGAGTCTAATCATGGCTGGTGTCAGCGCAATCGTAATTAAAGAAAGTCTCGAGGAGTTAGGCACCCGCTTGCGAACGGTTGAACAGCCGATAGTTAAAGAACGATTGCAAGTGTTGTACTGGCTCAAACGAGCGCAAGCACCGAGCATCAGCCAGATCGCGGTTGCAATTGGCAGGCATCGAGGCACGGTGCAAAAGTGGTTAGCGCTGTATCGAGCACAAGGATTAGAGGCATTGCTGGTGGTCAAGCCAACGCCAGGAGGAGGCAACCGGATGATTCCAATGTGGGCAGAAGTTGCCTTAGCAAAGCGATTGCAGGAACCGGACAATGGGTTTGACAGCTATGGGGAGGTGCAGCAGTGGCTCTTGGAGAGTTTAGGAATAGAAGCCCAGTATCATGCGGTCTACCAGATGACCCGTTATCGGCTCAAAGCCAAGCTAAAAGTGGCTCGTCCCCAACAACCTCAAGCAGAACCGAGCACAACGAGAGGCATTTAAGCAAACCTTGCAGACGACCTCGATTTGTTGAGCCAATACGCTCGGCAAGTGCGCCAGGATAAACGACCTATTCGCTATTTTGCTGGGGATGAGAGCCGCTTTGGGCTGCATACCATTATCGGGCGTTTGATTACAGCCTTTGGAGTGAAACCCATTGGCTCATGGCAACGGGTGTTCAAAGCATTCTGGCTCTATGGCGCTGTGGAACCTGCCACCGGAGAATCCTTTTTCTGGCAGTTCTCCCATGTCGATACCGAGTGCTACCAATGCTTCTTGGATGAGTTCTCCAAGGCTTACCCCGATAGTCTCAATATCCTGCAAGTGGATAACGGACGGTTCCACAAAGGCAAAGCGTTGATTGTGCCACAGAACATTATCCTGGTGTTCCAACCGCCTTACTGTCCGGAGTTAAATCCAATTGAGAGGCTATGGGAATATCTCAAGGCGGATCTCAAGTGGGTTTCGTTCAAAACGCTTGACCAACTGCAATCCAGAGTAGATCAACTCTTATCCCAGTTAACCCCTCAAGTGATTGCTTCTCTCACGGGCTACCCCTTTATCCTCAATGCACTATCTGTCATTGAAACCATTTAAATTGGTATGACGAAACAACAGCGTCAGCAAAAACCGACTTCTTTGGCTCCGCTTTGCAAGATGATTCAGCCCCAACAGCGATGTTGATGTCTGAGTTGAATTTGCAGCCGCTGAATACGACCGTTAGACTGCAACTTTTTCTATTGAGGCAGCAGTTAAGTTGGGATGTCAAAGAAGCATGAGTTCATGGTTAGGGTATGATTAGAGGCTTTTCATAGGGATATGATTGCTAGTACTGAAGGTCTTGTTTTAGTAGAGTTATATCGTGATGAGTTAAGGAATTAAATCAGCCAAGTGAACATAATTAAAATCCAACCCTACTAAGCTACAAGGGTATGTTTATGACCAACTTACCAAATTTCGGGAATACCCCTCTTCTATCTACTATCGGTAATAATTACAGCCAACTACACAATCTACTTGTAGAGCAAAATTGGGAAGAGGCTGACCGCCAAACTCTTAGAGTGATGGCGCGAGCAGCAGGACAACCTGAAGGTCATTTAAGTAGCGACAGTATTGAGATGGTTCCCTGCGAAGACCTATGTATCATCAATAACCTCTGGTTGCGAGCTAATGGCTTACGCTTTGGCTTCTCTGTCCAAAGTAGAATTTGGGAAAGTATTGTCAAATCTTATGCAACCGACAATGATGAACCTGCTCACAAACAGTATGAAAACTTCAGAGACAGATTTGCAGTAGAGGTTGGATGGGCTACTGAGGAAAAGGGCGTACCGCTATACTTTGGTTCTAATAGAGAACCTCAAGGTGAAAAGCTTAATTCTCAGAATTGTACCTTTATTCCTTCTGGTTACTACCCCCAAAGAGTTCTTATTTATAGAGCGTGGGGATGCCAACTTATTAATTGGAATGTTCTTTTTAGCAGAATGGAGTATTGTCTTCGTAATGTAAGTCAACAAACTTAAGTCTGCCGGGATATTCAGAGATATTCATTCATGCAATGGTCAGAGCGATCTAAATAACGCCCATGCACCTGACCGTCGAGAGTTAATCGGTTGTGATGCAAGGGGCACCTGCGGCGGTTGATGGGCTAAAGATTTCTGCCAAAAGCAGCGTGATTAAACCCTCTTCTATATATCTATATGTATCTAGCACACAGCCGAACTCTCTAAGGGGTGGAAGTCTACAATTGGAGACTAATGAATGTTAGAATTCAACAGTTTTAATCAGAAGTTAAAAGCTGCTAAGGATCATAATACTTCACTAGAAATCCTTATAAAGCTGACTGAGGACGAAAATTGGCAAATACGTAAAGAAATAGCAAGAAATCCTAAAACTCCAGCGGAAGCTCTAGAAAAATTCGCTAAAGACAATCACTTGGTTGTCCGTACTCAAATTGTAAACAACCCTAATGCAACAGTAGCCATATTGGAAAAACTTGCCGGGGATAAAGACTGTGCAATTCGTCTGAGAGTTGCTGCCCATCCTAATGCAACTTTGCCTATTCTTGAAAAGTTATCAGAAGACACTGATGTTCAGAATCTTCGAGCTAAAGAAGCTTGTAAGTGCATTTTTAAGCAAGAGATTCAATATGCTAGGGATCAAGAAGCTACTGCTGATGTGTTGTTAATTTTTGCCGAAAATTCTCATGCTGTAGTTCGTGAAGCAGTTGCCATGAATCCTAAAACTCCAGCTTCAATTCTTGAAAAGTTAGCTATCGATCCAGTCTGGTTTGTTTGTAAAGCAGTTGCTGCCAACCTAAATGTTCCTAAAGTTGGATTAAAATCACTAGTTACCCATCCGTTAAAAGATATTCGGTTAGCAATAGCAGAGAATCCTAATGCTTCTATTGAAGTCCTAGAGAGATTAGTTAAGGATAAAGAATTGGATGTAGTTTCTGCAGTAGCACAAAATCCGAATGCTCCGGCAGAAATATTAACAGTACTTGCTGAAAGAAAGGATAGGGTAATTAATCTTGTTGCTGGGCACCCTAATACTCCTACAGAAATTCTTGAGTTTCTAGTTCGAGAACAACCCTACGATCCTATACTTCCTCCTCATACTCTGTCCTATCACGGGTTAATTCAGCTAGCTACGAATCCTAATGCTTCCGCACAAATACTGACATTGTTAGCCGAGAAAGTGCCATCAATATTAATCGACTCCGTAGCGTCAGAAGACTTTATTCAAAGAGAGTTTGGTTTAGCCTTAGGTAAGGCAATCTCAGAAAACCCACGTATATCTGAATCTATTCGGAAGAAACTATCTCAAGAGACATTAGACCTGTTTTATGGAAAAGTAACTCAACTATTCAACGAGAAACTCAACGAGATGCGTAAAGATGGTTCCACCAGCTTAGAGTCATTTTGGGCGAGAGTAGCTCAACTATCCGAGGTTTGGCGAAAGGGTTAATCTCTAGGGAATTACGACTGATAGACAGCTAACACCTTGGTGCAGTGGATTTCCAAAAGCTCCTTATATGGCAAAGTCTCTGGCAACCGCTGACTAAAGTCGTTATGCGGCTTCGGCTACACGTTATGGCGACAATTAGCAGTTTGTCTGTTGGCGCTGATATCTAGTCAGATTTGAAAGGGTTGGTAGAACTGTAAATACAGAAACTTAGCTTCAACCCCCAATAGTCAATCAAACCACCGGATACCGTTGGCGAACTCCGATTGGGATCACACTCCGGTGCTTGAGCTGTAAATTTCCGACTTCTTGTGCACTAATTCTTCAACGCGATTTTGCACTTTGAGTCAATTTCCCTCGGCTCACCCTGACAAATAGGGTTCATTCCAATTCGTCTGTTGAATGACCAGGAATTTCAGGCGTTGACTGAGCGGAAAAACACCGCCAAAAAGAGTGTACTCTATTTGGTAGTGCACTAAAGGATTGTGGGGTAGGTAACGACATCCTGCCAGGTCCAAGGCTGCTCAGCCAGTTTTGCTCGTTGAGCCGCAGTTGTTTTGAATCGACTATGCCGCCAAATCCAATTGAAATAGCTGACTACTAAGCGTGTTGTCACTTTCGTTTGCTCCCACCGTTTGCCGAACTTGTTTTGCCTGCGGTGCCATCGAGCAGTTTGTTGTCGGACGATGCCGTTGGTTCGCTCTAAGCGCTGCGTTTTGTCTTTGCCAACATAGTGCAGAATTTCAGGCGGAAGGACTCGTTCATAGCCTCCCCAGTCATCACTGTTCCACTGTTTGCAAGCCGTTTTTCCCTGTGTACTAATTACCAATTCCTCAATAAGTTCGTCTGTATGCTTGCCCACTCGTGCCGCTAAAATCAGTCCACTGGAGTCCGCTAAACTCAGACCTATCCAGCAGTCTCCCACTTCTAATTCATTGGAAAGACATTGCTTCTGTTTTTTTGCACGAAAGACCACATCTCATCCGCACTCACCTCTGCGGTTGCCACTTGCTTGACCTGGTCGTTATGAATTAGCTGAGCCTTGGCACTCGATGCCCGAACAATACTGACCACGGTGTTGTATGCCAAGCCTGTAATTCGGCTAATCCCTCGTAAGCTGCTGCCCTCACTATGAGCTTGTAGCACCTGCTGAACTTGTTCCGGACTCACTCGTCGCCAGTAGTACAGCGTGTCAAAGCTCTCACAGAAGGTTTGCTGGCAGTGAGGGCAGAAATAGCGTTGGTGTCCATTGGGCAGCTTGCCATGCTTATGACACTTAGGATGACCACAAAGTCGGCATTCCATAGCTTCTTGAGGGGAAAGAATTGATCCTACTTTACCAAGCCCACAATCCTTTAACCTTTACCAAGCCCACAATCCTTTAACGCACAATCCTCTATTTGGCATCCTCTTCCCGCTTCACCATGTCCCGCTTGATCGCGTGTTATCTTCGGGTCTCTTCTCGCACCCAGAAAACGGATAGCCAGAAAGCCGAAATTGAGCAATGGCTAATTCGCCACGGGCACGATCTAGCATCCGTGCAGTGGTTTGAAGATAAGGAATCTGGCAAAATGTTGAAGCAACCTGCATTTGAATAGTTGCTCGTTTCGCAATGAGTGATCACCAAAAACAAGATGAGCAGAAATTATCAATCAAGCACCGCCACTATTCCCTCGCAGCGGATTCTGTTCATCAATTGTGTCTAAAATAGGCACGATCACAGTCTGAACCTTCCACCCAGAAAAGGTTTCAGCCGATGTGGTACTTAATTGCCAGGAACGGTGTCATACGTGCGATTCGTTTAGCTGAAACAAGCGAAAGCTTGGGGATAGCTAGCAAGGAATAAAGGAGGTTAACAACTCAAACAACCTTGTAACTGAATAATCATGAGGGTGAAAGCCCCTCCCCACAAGTGCAGTGGTGACAGCATCACCCCTACGGTAGCGACTAGCCATCAATCCGTAAAGCGGGGTGAAAAGGCGGTATCTGAGAGCCTTACTTGGAAACCCGTCGAGCAGAGAACCGATGAGTAACACCCGTGAAGATGCATTGAACCATCGTCACCGTTAACCAGCCAAATCAGGCTGATAGGCTGGAGCCAAAAGGCAAAGGATAAGGGGTTGGCGTGTGTATGAGCGACCAATTGCACTCCCAATAAACCCGGTGGAGAGCATCACTCTAAGGGTTCTAATCAATGGTTATTCGGAACGAAGTAACTCACCATTTGCTCTTGCCCCCTGGGTCAGGCGGGCGAGTAGGTGCTAACCGCAAGCAAATGGTGAGAGGGATTGCCTAAGAAGCTAATGCCAGCGGGAAAGCCGCAGGATATGCAGACGTAGGCACGGTGATTTGGAATGAAGGGGAGTGATTAGCAATGAAAATGTCTAAAGCACGGGTAAACCCGATGATGGAATGGAACACGATCCCCTGGTGTCAGCTAGAGCGGCGCGTGTTTAAGTTGCAAAAGCGCATCTTCAAAGCCTCGCAGCGTGGCGATGTCAAGGCAGTTCATCGACTTCAAAAGACTCTGATGAGATCCTGGTCTGCCAGGTGTCTCGCGGTACGTCAGGTGATACCAATTTAAATGGTGTCAATGACAGATAGTGCATTGAGGATAAAGGGGTAGCCTGTAAGGGAAGCAATCACTTGAGGGGTTAGCTGGGCTAAGAGTTGATCAACCCTGGATTGCAGTTGGTCAAGCGTTTTGAACGCAGCCCACTTGAGATCCGCCTTGAGATGTTCCCATAAACGCTCGATAGGATTTAACTCTGGGCAGTAAGGCGGTTGAAACACCAAGATAATGTTCTCTGGCACAATAAGGTCTTTGCCTTTGTGGAACCGTCCGTTATCCACTTGCAGGATGTTGAGACTATCGGGGTAAGCCTTGGAGAACTCATCTAAGAACCATTGGTAGCATGCGGTATCGACATGGGAGAATTGCAAGAAAAAGGACTCTCCTGTGGTAGGTTCCACAGCACCGTATAGCCAGAATGCTTTGAATATCCATTGCCACGCCCCGATGGGTTTAACCCCAACTGCCGTAATTAATCGTCCGATGAGCGTGTGAAGTCCAAAGCGACTCTCATCTTGTGCGAAGTAACGAATCGGTCGCTCATCCTGGCGCACCTGCCGATAGTACTGACTCAATAAGTCGAGGTCGTCTGCGAGGTTTGCTTAAATGCCTCTCGCTGGACTCGGTTCTGCTTGATGTTTTGAGGACGGGCGACCTTGAGTTTCGCTTTGAGTCGATAGCGCGTCATCTGGTAGACCGCATGATACTCGGCTTCTACCCCTAAACTCTCTAACAGCCACTGCTGCACCTTCCCATAGCTGCTAAACCCATTGCTCGGTTCCTGCAATCGCTTGGCTAAGGCAACCTCCGCCCACATTGGAATCACCCGGTTGCCTCCTCCTGGAGTGGGTTTAACCACCAGCAATGCTTCTAATCCTTGCGCTCGGTACAGGGCTAACCATTTTTGCACCGTGCCCCGATGCCTGCCAATTGCAATCGCAATCTGACTGACACTCGGTGCGTGCGCTTGTTTGAGCCAGTACAACACTTGCAATCGCTCTTTGAGTATCGGCTGTTCAACCGCTCGCAAACGGGTGCCTAGCTCCTCGAGACTTTCTTTAATTGCGATTGCGCTTACTCCAGCCATTGTTAGACTCTCACCTCTACATCGCTCAGTTTATCTGATCTGTAATGGCTCCAATTTAATTTGGTATGACTCAGGATAACACTGGCAAGAAAACAGCCGGAATTGATGGAATCAAGCAATTGGTTCCATCCCAGCGGTTGAAACTGGTCAGTATGTTACACCTAACCCATCGAGCACAACCCGTTCGCCGGGTCTTTATTCCGAAGCCTGGAAGTTCGGAAAAGCGTGGGTTAGGTATTCCGACAATCCATGACCGCTGTGTGCAGACATTGGTAAAGCTAGGACTAGAACCCGAATGGGAGGCAAAGTTTGAGCCCAACAGCTATGGGTTTCGACCAAGCCGCTCATGCCATGATGCGATTGAAGCGATTTTCAGTGCCATTCGGCAAAAGCCCAAATTCGTTTTGGATGCAGATCTCGAAAAATGCTTCGACCGGATCGACCAGTCCGCCTTGCTGGCAAAACTCAAGACCTTTCCAACGCTACGACGACAAGTTCAAGCTTGGCTAAGTGCTGGGGTGATGGAGAGAGGAGCACTGTTTCCGACCAAAGAAGGTGTGCCACAAGGGGGGTGTTGCTCTCCGTTGATGGCAAATATCGCCTTACACGGAATGGAGGCAGTGGTGAGCCAAGTCTCTAAGACGGCACGGCTCATTCGCTACTGTGATGATTTTGTGGTGTTACACGAAGATATTACAGTGGTACAAGCCTGCCAGCAGGCATTACAACAGTGGTTAGGTGGCATGGGCTTAACCTTGAAGCCAAGCAAAACCCACATCACGCATACCCTCAAACCATTTGAGGGACGAGTGGGATTTGATTTTTTGGGTATGCAGATTCGGCAATTCCACGTTGGCAAATATCAATGCGGTAAATCTGGAACCCGAGGCAAGCATCCCCAAGCACTTGGGTTTAAGACTCTCATCAAACCCAGTCCCGCTAAGCTGAAACAGCAACTTGAAGCAATCGGGTGCATTATCAAGACCCATCGAGCAGCCCCTCAAGCGGCATTGATTCGTCATCTGAATCCACGTATTCGAGGGTGGGCAAACTATTATGCATCCGTGGTCAGCAAAGCCTGTTTTGAGAAGCTTGACCATCTCATCTTTCAGCAACTGCGGGCTTGGGCACGTCGTCGTCATCCCAATAAGTCTCTTTACTGGATCATTCACCGTTACTGGAGAATGGAGAGTGGAGAGAATTGGCGCTTTAGCGTCACACTCAACGGACAACCGATGCACCTTCTCAAACATCGTGATACGCCCATTGTGCGGCATATCAAGGTGCAGGGAAATCGAAGTCCCTATGATGGCGATTGGCTTTATTGGAGTACAAGATTGGGCAGCAATCCAGAGGTGCCAACCCGAGTGGCAAGGCTACTCAAGCGCCAGAAAGGACAATGCCCAGCCTGTGAACTGTTTTTCAAAGATGGGGACCAGTTGGATATTGACCACATTCTTGCACTCTCACAAGGGGGTAAGGACGAATACAAAAACCTCCAACTGCTCCATCGACACTGCCATGTGGTTAAGACAAAACGGGAAAGAGCAACCGTTCAATCCTAGTTGGTTCAGTAGGTATGCATGACAAGCACCAAATTGCTGAGGAGCCGTGTGAGGTTACAAGCTTCAAGCACGGTTCTGAAGACCAGCGGGGTGGGCGACTGCTCCGCTGAGTTTAACCCCTAATTATCCGCTGATCTAACGCCAGCTAACAAGCCCACTCCACCGGAACGCCTCATGCTCTACGCTGTGATGCAAAGTTCTTATGCGTCCGGTGATTGGGAACGTTAGCCTGACAACACTTCTGCGTTGAAATACTGTACAAGAAATAACCCTTGAGGGTACCGTCAATGCTGTGTTGAGTTTCTCATAATTGAGCTACGTCAACTTCCTCAATAAAACATTTCACAATCAACATCATGAACACAGAGCTAATTTCCTCAATTGACATAAAGACTGCTGCTCGAGAGCACGCCTCTGATTTCTGCTTGCCTCTCGATCCAACTGCATAAAAGCTTCCGAGTACTCACTCAAATCAGGGAAATATACGGAAAGTTTCGGGGTATCTGCCTAAATTAGGAAGATATACGGAAAGTTTCCGCATAATCAATAGTTAGGCAGAATAGGTGTTCTGGAATAACCATGTTGTTTTATACCCGGAAAAATGATGAATACATTAATAAAGCTTTTTTTTAATACGATGATCGTTTCTGGCTTGGTCATAACCGGCTCTATCAAACCTGGACTGCCACAAGCTAAGTCCTGCGCACTTGGGACATTTGATGGATTCAACTGCTATGTTGGGCCAGTGCCGAAAACTGGGTTCGTATACCAACAAAAGTCCTTTTATATGAAGTACGACCAATGCTCATCTGGAAAGAACGATGGCGTTAACTGCTTTTTGAATGTGGCACCTGCGGGAACGAAAGCGTTCGTGTATAAGAACCAGTTCTACACAACACCATTACGCAACAATCAGTGCGCACTTGGGACATTTGATGGACTCAACTGCTATGTTGGGCCAGTGCCGAAAACTGGGTTCGTATACCAACGAAAGTCCTTTTATATGAAGTACGACCAATGCTCATCTGGAAAGAATGATGGCGTTAACTGCTTTTTGAATGTGGCACCTGCGGGAACGATAGCATACATAGACATGGGCGGGTTCTACACAACACCATCTGAAAGCGGAGCTCCAACACTAAGATCCATTACTGTTTCAAGTGAAGGATCTGGCTCGTCCACAATTTTCACTGTTAGGGGAAATAGATTCACTCCAAATAGGCGAGTTGTTGTTCGAATAACTGATGATCGACTCCGCCAGATACAAATTTCAGAAACTGTAGAGAGATCTGGTAGTTTTGTATCTAGACGTTCTGCTGCATGTAATTCTGGTGCTCGATTAACATTTACAGCATTTGAAGATGCTAATCCTAATGGTACATTTGCCAATGTTGTTGTTACAAACTGTCCTTAAGTTGTGATGTAAGAAACTCATAAGGCATTACCGATTTGGAGAAACGCCTAAATTGCATATTACTTTGCCCGGTAACAAAAGAGCATCAGGTATTCATGTTTTGAGCTAATGCTTGCTTCGTTAAGCGGAGCATTGATTGATTAGCACCACAGAGGAATTTGAATACCTACCAATGGAGTTTCAAGATGGATAAATACCGAAAGGAGATTATTTATGGCAGAGATTGCGCGGAATAAGTTTGTAAGAGCTGGAGACTGGCGAACGTTGGAATCTGGCTGGAATGCCACTTACAGTTGCAGGTTTCAAAACCCAACCGGAGCGCAGGTAAAGATTCGCTATGGAGTCGGCTGGTTAGGCTGGGATAGCCAAAAGAAGACTTTGGACGGAACAAACAAACTCGTTAATGTCACTCGTGCGAGCGTAGCCAACTCTCGTGTCCAAGTAAAGGTTCTGAGAGACACCGAAGTAAGCTACACGTACATTACGACGGGAGAGTGAAGTTGCCGTAGTTGCGTGAAGGGAAACGGCGTAGTGAAATCGGAAACGTATCTAACAATTCAATGGACGTGAGGGCGAAACAGAGACTTTGTTATCAACGGTTTCTTTTACCCTGAACTTGCGTGTATTCGGTTTCGCCCCACGTCATCTCAAGCGTTAGCTGTCTTCCTTGATTCGAGGTTGTTGTTACCGCGAGGTTATTTGTTGGTAGCAGCGGTTGAGTTGGCGGAGGTTGGGTCAGTGAGAGCGATCGCATGAGTGGCAAAAGTTCCAGCAGTTTTGGGGTGAGTGTCAGAGGGTGAGTTTTAAGGGAGATCGGTGGTGCGGTTCAAGGTTCAGAGCGGTTTGCTGTAGCGGGGGCGATCGGTGATGGTGCCGAGTTTGAGGTTGGTTAGGTTGTTGCGCGTCAGCCAGCTAACAACCGTATTGCAGCGGAACAACTAGTCTTCTTCGTTGAGTTGCAAAGGTGATTTATATCCGCTGAATACGAACGTTAGCTGGCTCTGCTCAAAGTCGTTGCACTTGTCCCCTCAATAGATCCCCACATGGATAACGAGAATCGATTAACCGAGTTATTCTGTAACGATGGCGAAGAAGACGCGCCCTATTTCGCCGGTGAATCAATCGGGCAAAATCGTTACATCATTAAAGATATCTATTGGGATTTGTTCTTCCATAGCAATCCTTTAGACCTCGGCTTAAACGACATCATTGAAGCTCAGCCCAATGAGTACGGACATCTCTCGGTCACACAAATCATTGAAAAATCTGGTTATACAACGCTACGTCTGATGGCAAGGGCAGGTTGTCGCGGCGAAGATGCAATTAAATTTAGTGATTATTTAGAAAAAAATGGCTGTGCTTCAGTGGTTTCAATGGCTTCTTTCTGGTTAGTACACATCCCGCCAAATTTTGATTCTCAGACGATATTGAATTATATTCAAACTGAAGCAATTCCACTCCAGCATTATCATATCTGACTACGTTGAGTGCATAACAACGCCCCTGCACGCCGACCGCAGAGAGGTTATCTGTGAGCGTTTGAGGTTATCTATGGTGGGTGAACGGGGACGGTAGCTGGCTCCGCTCAAAGTCCTTGCACTTGTCCCGCGCGGCAATTGACAAGTCCGAAAACGCCCAGGAGTCTGGGGTTGCGATCGTCACTCAAAATTTTCTCAGTATCCAAAAGCACTCAGGAGACTGGGGGCGGTAGCAAGGGGCGATCGGTGAGTCCGCAAACGCTCAGGAGGCGATCGGTGAGACGGTAGCAAAGAGCGATCGGTCATTCTGAAAGCATCCAGGAGATTGTGGGTGAGACGTAGTTGGGGGGCGATCGGTGCGTGCTCCAGCTAACACGGCAGTGCAGCGGATTGACGGGAGATCGTTGGGGCATTCGAGGTGATCGGCAACCGCTGACTTGTGCCGTTGGTCGGCTTCGCGTTACTGGTGAGACTGTACAGCAAGGTTACCTGTCAGTCTTCAAGGTAACGAAAAAGCATTTGTAATTGAAAAAAACCTTTTGGGATCTCTGTGGCTCATCTTGGTGGACTACTTTGGACACAACAAAGCTGGCTTGCTCAAGCCAGTAGTTGGATTGATCGTGAGTTACATCAACAAGGTATCAAACGCATTGGTTCAATTAAGCAGCTTCGCGTTCGTCATTGGTCAACAATACTTCAAGTTCCCACAAGCATAGGCAGTATCTACTTCAAAGCAGTTGTATCAGATCTTGCCTATGAAGCAGCACTCACCCAAGTTCTATCGCATCGGTATCCTCACTGTATGCCACAAGTTTTAGCCATCGCTAGGGAACAGGGTTGGCTGCTTATGCCTGATGGAGGGATGATGCTTCGGGAAACTCTGAAAATTGAGGATGATATTCAACACTGGGAGAATCTCTTGCCAATCTATGCAAAAGTGCAGCAGGATTCTGCCAACTATCTAAATGAATTTTTGGAACTGGGTGTCCCCGATCGCCGTTTAGTGGTTTTACCTGCTAGGCTTCAACAACTTCTGACGGATACCGAAACGCTAGGTCTTAATCATCCCGGTGGACTCAGTTTACTCGAATATCAGTGTTTGCAGAATAAGGCTGATTTATTGGTCAAGTTATGTGAACAACTAGCGACTTTTAGCATACCAGAAACACTTCATCATGGAGACTTACATGATGGAAACGTCTTTGTTGACGATGAACGATACATGTTCTTTGACTGGGGCGACAGTAGTATCGCTCATCCTTTCTTCAGCTTACACAGTACCTATGGCAGTTTAGAGAGGAGATTTGATTTGGGAAAAAATTCGCTCTGGTTCAAGCAACTCAGAAAGTGCTACTTAGAGGAGTGGACTGAATATGAGACAGAAGAAAGACTAGAAGAAGCGTTTGAGCTAGCCCAACAATTGTCACCTATTCTTGCAATTTTGAGGTGGCTGCCAGTTTTATCAAGTATGGATGCACCAAATCGAAACAGATATATTGAAGCAGTTCCAGATCTGCTGAGAGAGTTTCTAAGCATGATACAAACTGATGAGGATAAACTTTGATGATTTCAACAGCAGCCCAACACTTCGCTGCACCGGAACGTATCAAGGTTATTGGTGAGAGGCAAAGGTTGCCTGCGTCCGGTGAGCTTTGCCGTTATGTGGATTTCGGGTGTTGCAGATGGTCGTTATTACAGTACGGCACAGCTTTGACTGCTGGCAATTGATGTGCCACAATAGCGTTTTCTAAGGCTTATATCCAAAGCAGATAGCTTGGGCAGACTAGAACATCCCCAGCGATGGAGTAGCATCGTTCGCGATCTTGCCCCCGGCAAGTCGTCAAGAATCCTATCAGCCGATGCCTATTCGGCAACGTGCCTTTTGCTTACGCCGGACGGTGACAGAACCGTGTTGAAGCTCACGGTGGGCGACCAACGTCGGCTTGATGATCTTGCCGCTGCTTGGGACGCGCTGACTCTTCTTTCTGAGTCCAACGATTCACCAGCGCCTCAACCGCTCCGTCGGCACGTAATTGACGGTACAGGCCTCGCCATAGAATTGAGCTACGTCTGCGGCGACCATCCAGACTTCGAGAGTGAGGAAGACTTTTTCGCATTCGGAGCAACGATCGCACGGTTGCACAAGATTACGCGGGGTAAGATTCTCAAATCGGGTCGAGCGTGGGATGTGGAACGCATTTCCATTCACTACACAGATCCGGCTTTGCTCAGGCTCTTTTCCAAACGTGAGAAAGCAGTCGTGCTCCGTAGCCTTGAGTCAGTCGCGCCGGTCTATAACCGATACCTCGAAGATGGAGTCTGGACCGGCATCATTCATTCCGATGCACACCGCGACAATGTCCTCGTACACGAAGGTGTTGGGAGCCTCATCGATTTCGCCGAGTGCGGGCAAGGCGTGCTGTTCTGGGATCTCGGCGTAGCTGTGGCAGAGACCGCTCTGGATGAGCCTGATGTCGCGGAACGGCGTTGCGGAGATCTTATCCGTGGATACTTCTCTATCCTTCCAGAGACCGAGCCTATGATCTCTGCCAATCTCGATGTATTTACAGCAATGCGGTGCCTGGAAATCATGACGTGGCCGGTAAGCGACTGGACACCAGAGCGCGCGCAGGAGGATGAAGATGAAGCTCGTGAAAACATCTCTGTCTGCGTTGAATACTTGTCCAATCTGCCAAATCTGGGAACCACATAACACTGCGTGGCAGCGGACGGGCGAAAACAGTCGATGTGGATTTTGAAGTTGCATGCCGCCGCTGCACTTCACCGTTGTATTGTTGCGCCCCACCGGATAGAAGCGGTCGGACAAACTGGTTACAATGACATTTATGAGCGAGCAATGGTGGTCAACACTTAACAAATTTTCTTTTGGTGATACGCCGCAGTTGGCAGATAAATTGGCACAGCTGGTTGTCAGTGGGGTAAAAACGGGTTCAGCATGGCATCAAAACGAAGGCCAGCAAACACAGGTAGGGCAACAGCATGTAGTGTTGGATGGGAATGGCTCTCCTGTGGCGGTAATCGAGACGACAGAACTCCGGCTACTCCGCTACGATGAGGTCGACGAAGCGTTCGCTTATGATAGCGGCGAGGACGATAGAACGCTCGCATCGTGGAGAGCGGGTTACCGCAACTATTACGAGCGACAAGGCAACTTCGCGCCAAACATGCTGCTGTATTGCGAACGATTCAAGCTCATTGACATCATCAAATCTATCTAACGGAATTTTGGATTAGCAATTTCGGCTTATCAGGCTGGAGGTTTAGCCGGTAAAACGCTAATGACAACAACACAACAAGGCGCTGCACCCGACCGCTTCCGTTGCGCTCGTGCCTCGCTTCACTTCAGCGGCGGGTGAGCTTGGTCGTTAGCTGGCTTCGTTTTGTTGGGTGGGGCAGTTTCAAAATTATCAGTAGTCATTCAGGAAATGCTGAAGTCAGTTATCTTCGATTTAGATGGCACATTGCTCGATCGCGATGCTTCAATTGAGCAATTTGTTTCAGTGCAATACGATCGGCTGACTGAGCATTTAAGTCACATTTCTAAAATTGATTACATTACACGATTTATCGAGCTAGATTGTCACGGTCATGTTTGGAAAGACAAGGTTTATCAAGCTCTGGTGACAGAGTTTTCTATTGAGGCAATAAGTTGGCAGTTACTGCTTGAAGATTATGAAATGCGATTTCAGTTCCACTGTGTACCATTTCAGTTCCTCATCGAGATGCTGAATGAATTGAAACAGCAAGGCTATTTGCTCGGCATCATCACAAATGGTCGAGGGCAGTTTCAAGCTCGTGCAATTAATGGATTAGGGATTCGAGACTACTTTGATGCCATTCTCATTTCTGAAGTTGAACAAGTCAGGAAACCACAAGTGGAGATTTTTCAACGTGCGCTGGATCGATTGGGCGTAGCAGCCTTCGACAGTGTATTTGTTGGCGATCACCCTGAAGCTGATATCGCCGGAGCAAAAGGTGCAATGATGAAGACGATTTGGAAGCGTAATTCATCGTGGATCGAGGCGAAAGAAGCGGATGCGATCATCAATGAACTGAATGAGATTCCTTCAATCCTAAAACAGTTCAATAGCTGTTGACGGTCAGCTAACAATCCGCCTGCACCCGACAGTTTGGAGTCTTTTCGTTAAATTCGAGAGGGTACTAGCGGCGGGTGAGGCGGAACGTTAGCTGGCTTCTCACAAAGCTCTTGCACTTGTTCTTCGAGGTATTGGTGACCCCTGAAAACGCTTAGGAGGCGATCAACTGGTTAAGAGGTGAAGTAGTTAGAAGGATTGGCAGTGAGATGTAGCTAACCTAACGGTGCTGCACTGAATTGATGGACACCACTTGTGCTGAAAGTTGTCTGCAATCAGAGAACTATGCTGTTAAGCCCCCACGTTAAAGTGTAGATATCATGTTCACTAAAGAGTTAGAAAATCCTTATATGGCTTCTGAAGATACTGATCTTAAACAGCACTCTGCCGCTAACTTTGTCTACCGATTTCTTGGCGGATCTGCACTTGGTCTTTTCATGGTAATTATCCCTTTCTTGTTGTCGTCTGTAGAATTGAACTTGCTTACCATCGGGGCTGCATCATTGTTGGTTGTATCATGTGGGTTACTATCGAGCTTGTTGGGCACAAGATTCATCAACGCTCTAATCCGGTCGCTAGAGTCCTCTGGTCTTTATTAGGTTTAAGGATTAGGAGGAGCAAGAGGGGGAAAATATTGAGTTTGAGCTATTCCAAAGGAGTTGGGGCAATCAGTGGTGCTAGCCAGCTAACAAGTTGATGAAGCGGACTATTGGGCATCCTTGGTAGGGTGGCAAAGACTTTGACAGCCGCTTATCTTGCTCGTTAGGCTGAAATTCGTTCTAGATACAGCTAGGATTCATAGAGTAGGTCTTGAGGGATCGCAAAATGCAAAGTCAGGCTATAAATTTAATCCAAACCCTCTTCCAAAGCCGCTTAGCGACTCTTGAACATCTCTTGAAGTCAGCTCAATCTCATTTTTGTGATGATGAGTCGTTCCTTCAAAAGCGCATTGCGGCTGATATGCTTCCGTTCGGCACACAGATTGCTTTCACCTGCAATCAACCACGCAACTTTGCGCTCTGGTGTGATGGTAAACCTGCGAATAATCTAAATCCAGATGTCACATCTCTCGCACAGGCAAACGGGCACATAGCAAACACTAGGGATCTTCTTCGGGGTGTTAACGCTGAAGATGTAAAGCTAGCTGAGGTGACGCGCATTGAATTGGGGCAGGGCCTCTACCTCGAGTTGTCTGGTAATGCCTATTTAAATGAATTTCTAATTCCAAACTTCTACTTCCATATGGTCACGGCTTACGATATTCTTCGCATGGCTGGTGTACCAATTGGAAAACGAGATTACATGATGCACTTGGTGCCATCAATAAAAAGGAATGAAGCCTAACAACCCGACTGAGCGGCTGCAAGTAACCTTTGCAATGCACCAAGATCTCCCAGCAGTCCGCTTCAGTCGGAACGTTATGCCTCTGTTGAGTGATGCGATGATAACGAAAGAGCAAGTTATGCCCCTCTTCTTGGAAGCCTGCCCTTCCTTCAATGAAAAGCTGAAGGAGCAGCGTGCTTTCTATGAAGATGATGATTTGCTCTACCCCGAATTAGGAAAGTTCGCGCACCACCTTGTCGAGATGCATAAAGCCAAGCAGACGGAGGTTTTTCCGGCGGTGTTTGAGGTTATTGAGAGGCTTCATCTTGAGGGCGATGCTTATGTTAGAGAGGCAGCTACAATCGGGATGCTTGAAGGAATACAGAATGTCGCAGGAAATTCCGGCGTTAACCCTGAAGAGTTCTCTCTATACTTGAAGCCTGAATCGGCAAAATGGTGGCGGCAGTTGAATGATTTCTGGGAGGGTTAAAATAACCATTCGTTGGCAGTTCCCCGCACGAGGCATAACAACGGCATACACCCGATGCCCAATTAGCAGGTCTCTCATCCGGTACGGCAGCAGGGCGCGGGTGATGGACAACGTTAATTGTCAATCAAAGGACCCCAATTGAGACAAGCAAAAGGGCGATCGCAACTGGGCGTTTCAGCCCTCAAATCCTGTAAAACAACTTGTCAATCAATCTATGTATCAAAACCGAACCGATGAGTGCAAGTTTTCAGCAACTTCAATTTGGTCACGCGATGGAAGCGGGTGTACCATCAGGGTAAAGCGAATCAAGTCTGGTATCTGCTCACCGACCTCGATACTCTTGATGACGCTTTAGGGGGTTTACTCGAAGCGCTTTTCCATCGAACCCATGTTTCGAGATTTTAAGTCCGGGGGCTACAACTTGGAAGAGACCCAACTTATAGCGATTTTCAAGTGAATAGACCGCAGTGATTAAACCAACCGAGCGCGTCATTTTCGGTGACGTAGTGGACCGCCTCCGTCATAGCTTGGTCAAGGGCTTGGTCAGTACAAGCTGCTTTGGAACGTAGAAATTGCTTGAGTTTCGACCAACCCAGCTCAATGGGAGATAAGTCTGGTGAGTAAGGAGGTAAGAAGACCACCTGTGCTCCAACTGCTTCAATGGCAGTGCGGACCGAGTGGGCATGATGCACTTTCAGGTTATCCATGACCACAATTGCTCCTGTCCATAGTTGGGGAATTAACACATCGTGGATGTAACTCAAAAATGCTGGCGTATCCACACTCCCCTTCAATGTCATTGACGCAATCAACCCATCTATACTCAGTGCCCCAATCACAGAAACGTTCGTTCCCTGATTGCGAGGCACTGCATCGACTGCTCGTTGTCCTCGCAAAGCTCGTGCAAACAAGCGCACCATGCCCAGATGAATGCCGGCTTCGTCGATGAACACCAAGTTTCGCACATCCACCTGCTTTAGAGTGCGACGGTACTCATCTCGCTGCTCCCGCACTCTAGGAGAATCTTGCTCACTTGCGTACAGTGTTTTTTTTACGGGGCAGCTTCAAGCGTTGCAATGCTCGACACATCGTAGGCTGACTCACTTTAATTCCTTGATGCGCTTCTAATTGCTTACACAATTCGTCTAGATGGATGTCAGGTTTGCGCTCAACCCACCCTTGCACTAGCTTCAATAGTTCTCCATCTATCGTGGGAGCAAGGGTTGCTCCCCTCGGCTTGGCTTCTTTTTGTCCACTGCTGCGGTACCGACGCAGCACCCGTTTGACAAAACTTTCACTCACTTTGAATCGTTCGGCCAGTTGAGCTTGAGTTCCTTCTTTAGCCGTCCAAGCATCAATGACACGAGTCCGTAAGTCAGTAGAGTAAGCGACGGGCATTTTACAGACCGGGTAGTTTTTCAACTCACATTATACCAAAAAGGGCTGATTACCTGAAAATCGCTGTAAAATTGGATAGCGGTTTGCCGTTGCCAGCCCGAAGCCGTCCATACTTGAGATTAGTCTGATTTTTGACAGCCATGCTGGAGCCAAGAATCGTGGCGATCAGTACTCACACTCTGGCGTTTTGCCGACAGGGAGCAGCAGGGGATTTTGAACGAATCACTCCTTCATCACCAGGCGGTTTGATTAGATGTGCCATGCATAAACCTCCTGCTAGACGCTTAAGGTCATCTTAGAATGGCTCTACTGCTGATCGTAAATCGAGTTTCAACCCATGTTAAAAATCTTGGCGATCTCCGGCAGCTTACGTGAGCGTTCTTCAAACACAGCCATTTTGCGGGCAGCAGCTACTTTAGCACCGCCTGATATTAGCATCTCAGTTTATGAAACACTAGGTGAACTGCCCCACTTTAATCCCGACCTTGACAACGAGACTGTGCCTGCATCGGTCAAAGAGTGGCGCTCTCTCCTCAAAGAATCCGATGGTGTCATCGTTTGCACACCCGAATATGCGTACGGCATACCCGGAGTTTTGAAAAATGCGCTCGATTGGATTGTGTCTTCGGGAGAATTCATCAATAAACCCACGGCTATTATTAGTGCTTCCCCATCGCCTGATGGTGGCGCTCATGCTCATGCCGCACTCATTCAGACGCTTGCGGTCATGATGGCGACGATTGTGGAGGGGGCAACCCTGCTGATCCCCGCTGTTTCTGCCAAGCTGAATGATCAGGGCGAATTTACAGACCGCGCGACGGCACAAGCACTTGGGGCACTACTCAATAGGCTGATTAAAGCAAGCAATGGAGTAGGCGCTTTGATTGCCTTAGATACAGCTTCACCATCACATGGTTAGCCATGCTCCAACAGAAAAATTTACGCATCAACTCGCGATCGCTTATTGATGAAGCAAAGTGATTAGGTTAAGTGCCACTTCAATAGTTCTTCAATTGCTCATCCACAAAACACCACAGCCATTGCTCTCTTAACTCTGCTGAACTGATCACTGCATGTCCGCTTTCTTCATGGTGACGGCGAGAATGCTGATGTTCAGACGAGTCGCAGCACAACATCTTACCGCAGGTCTGGCAAATGCGAAGATGCACCCAACGAGCATTGATTCGCATACATTCCTCACACTGAAATACGGGGTAGTTGGCTTTTGGAATTAGATTTTCTAGTGTCAGTTCATTGAGATGTTGACAGGACATAAATTTTGGGGCGTTGCATAATAGGGCTATGAATTGAGGCTAAGTCTGATGCAATGTCATGAATGCGGCTCTAATCTTATCTGTAAGAACGGCATGATGCGAGCATATAAAATTATATCTGTGTTGCTTGTCAGTGCTACTCAAAATCCGTGAGAATGCTGGGACACTCGATTCGGCTATTACTTCGCCATTGCAACTTTCAGGATGTTTCAATGCCCTAATGATTCATTGCGTTATTCAGCAACGTCCGAAAAGGGACAACCTGAAGGAGTTTTACGGTCTCTTTGCGGCAGGCAGCGGTTGCCCTTGAACACATCCGCGATGGGGTGTTTTATGAGCAGGCTTAGACGATCGCGCTGTTATGCAATCGGCGCTCCAGCGGCAAAAATACCTTTTAGCCTTTCTTGCACCCAATCCGTAAAGCGATGCTTGTGCTCAGTCATGCCCAACAAACCGAGGTCTTGCAACTGTTGTCGAATGCCTTGATAGAGTTCTTTTTCTTTCGTCATTTCTTGAGTGAATGTTTCTGCTAAGGCGGGGTGCAGGCGCAGCAAGCGTTCAAAGCTATGCTTGTGAATCACAAACAAGCTAGTGTCTTCCAAGACATGAGCAGTGGCGGTGTAAGGCAGATTCAGCATGATCGCCACCTCGCCAAAGACATCTCCAGGGTGATAAACCTTGACCGATTGATTGAGTCGAGTCACTACGGTCTCTACAGAACCGGACAGCACCAAATAAAAGTGGCTGCCCAAGTCGTTCTCGGTAAACACCACGTCTGATGCGGCAAAAAACTTGCGATAGCCCGTTTCAATTAGCTCCCGCAGATGAAGGTCAGAGCAAAGGTTGAAGTGAGGAAATTGTCGCAAAGCATCTCGAATGGAAATGGACTGCCGCGATCGCCTGGGGAGATCTGAGTGAGGCGGCAAACTGGGCTGGCTGGTTGCATTGGGAGCAGCGGTTGACGCTTCAGGCTCTTGAGGTTGAGGGGGATTCAGTTTAAGGATGTCGGCGTTCCGTAGCCATAAATCTCGTTGAGGGAACGGCATTTTGAGTCCCACCTGGCGCAGGTTATGTTCAAGAATGAAATTGAGGGAACTTCGCACCGAAATACCCTCGTCAATTTGAGCCACCCATACCCACAGTTCAAACTCCAGAGCACTGTCGCCAAAGCCTTTGAAAATAACCTTTGGCGGTGGGTCGTGCAGCACAGCCGCTTCCATATAAGCCGAATCCAACAAGGTTTCGGTGACTAAGATGGGGTCACTGTCGTAAGCCACGTTAATGGATAAGTGCAGTTTACCTGTGAGACTTTTGTAGCTCCAATTCAACACGCGATTACTCGTCAAGTTGCTATTGGGAACCACTACATCGCCGCCATCAAAGGTGCGGATGACGGTGGAGCGCAGCGAAATTTCTTTGATGTAGCCAGATAAGCTGTCGAACTCAACATAGTCGCCGACCTGGAGTTTGCCTTCGATTAGCAAGGTCAACCCGCTGATCAGGTTTTTGGTGATTTCTTGCAGCCCAAATCCAACGCCAATGCCCAAACCACCCAAGGTCACCACTAAGGGTGCGAGATTGAGTCCATTCACTTGCAGAACTAGGATGAAGCCCAGCGTACCAGCACCGTAGCTTAGAAGCGTGGCGATCGCTTCTCGGTGTCCCTGGCTCATACCCAGTCGCAGCAGCAAGCGGTCGTTGAGCAGTCGCTTGAAAAGCATTGAAAATCCCACCACCGTCAGGAATGCTAATGTCAGCTTGAGAAGCCAAAGCAATGAGATGGCTTCATCTCCAACTTTAAAGAGGGTTGTTTGAAGGAATTGACTACTACGGGCAAAAAACTGGGGGAGTGAGGAATTCATTGCGCTTACATGACTAAGTTGAATGCATCGGCTGAGACGCAGTATAACCATTCTGATGCAGCGGACTGACGGAGTTGCTTTGGGGATTGCAAAGTCTTTTGCAGCCGCTGACCAGAACCGGTTATGCGGCTCGTGTTGTTGTTTGTGAGGGCGATTGCCAATCTTGTCGATGTAAAGTAAGCGACTATTGAACCCAAAAGCCTCGTGCTATTGTGAGCGAGAGCCTTGAAAGCCTTAGATTAGGAGAGTTTTCATGAATCGTTTGCAAGGAAAACGTACCCTCATCACGGGTGGCACGACAGGTATAGGACTTGAGACAGCCAAGCAATTTCTGGCAGAGGGTGCGCGTGTAGTCATCACTGGACGTAGCCCAGATACATTAGCTCAGGCACAGCAAGAACTGGGCAAAGAGGTAATCGTCATCAAGAGCGAGGCGGGTGAAGTCAGCGAACAAAAGCGCTTGGCGGAGCAAATCGCTGAAGTTTTTGATCAGGTTGATGCCGTATTTCTTAACGCTGGAATTGGTGTTTTTCAACCACTTGCCGCTTGGGATGAAGCATCGTTCGACAATCAAATTGCAGTCAATCTCAAAGGACCCTATTTTCTGATACAAAGTCTGTTGCCCATTTTGGCGAATCCCGCTTCGGTCATCCTGAATACTTCAATTAATGCTCATATTGGGATGCCAAACTCTAGCGTTTATGGTGCAAGTAAGGCTGCGATGATCTCGCTAGCAAGAACTCTGTCAGGTGAACTGGTTGAGCGAGGTATTCGAGTCAATGCCATTAGTCCAGGTCCTGTATCTACCCCCATCTATGGAAAGATGGGGGTTCCAGCCGAGAATGTCGAGCAGATGGCAGAAGCAATTCGTAATCAGATTCCGTTAAAACGATTTGGTGAGCCGATTGAAATAGCCAAAGCAGCAGTGTTCCTTGCCTCAGATGAATCATCTTTCATGCTGGGTAGCGAGATGATCATTGATGGTGGCATGAGCACTCTATAGTTACAAGGTTAGTAATTGAGATAAACAAAGGTTACTGGAAGAGCAATTTGTGTTGCCGTAGCATAACACCGCCCATGCACACCGACCGTCGAGAGTTGATCGTTTATTGCAGAGGTTATTTGCGGCGGGTGATGGGCAACGTTTGGGGGGTGGGGAGTGTACCTTCAAAGATTACTTGTTAGTGTTTTGTATCAAGTCAGCCTATTTATGTCAGCCAAGAGAGATGGGTGGGGCGATCGCACTAAGCAGCATTTAGTCTACGAACGCATCAAAATCACCAAATAAACAAGGAAAATATGAGCACCATCACGACCAAAGACGGCACGGAAATTTACTACAAGGATTGGGGTACAGGACAACCCATCGTCTTTAGCCACGGTTGGCCCCTGAGCGCAGATGCTTGGGAATCACAAATGTTTTTTCTTGCCTCGCACGGCTACCGCTGCATCGCACACGATCGTCGCGGTCATGGTCGATCGAGTCAACCGTGGAACGGCAATGAGATGGACACCTACGCCGACGATCTGGCGGAGCTTTTCGAGGCGCTGGATATTAAGGATGCAGTGATGATCGGGCACTCTACTGGCGGCGGCGAAGTGGCACGCTTCATCGGACGTCATGGGACATCGCGTGTCGCCAAAGCAGTGCTGATGGGCGCAGTGCCACCCATTATGCTCAAGACAGAAGCGAATCCGGGTGGGCTGCCCATTGAAGTCTTTGATGGCTTTCGCGCAGCGTTTTTGGCTGACCGCTCGCAGTTCTTCCTAGATGTAGCCAGCGGACCGTTCTTTGGTTTCAATCGACCCGGTGCCAAAGTCTCCCAAGGGCTGATCTATTCGTGGTGGATGCAGGGCATGATGGCTGGACATAAGAACGCGTATGACTGCATCAAGGCGTTTTCGGAAACAGATTTCACCGAGGATTTGAAGAAGTTTGACGTACCAACACTGATTATCCATGGCGATGACGATCAGATCGTGCCGATTGGTGCTTCTGCTCTCCTGTCTGCCAAGCTTGTCAAGGATGCGACTTTGAAAATCTATCCCGGCGGGTCGCATAGCCTCGGCGACACGAGTAAGGATCAACTTAACGCGGATCTGCTGGAATTCGTCAAGTCCTGACGCGGATACGCGGATGGGAGACATCACTGTTAACGATCCGAACGGGTGCACTCTTGTAGATTCGCATCTGTTTCAGACAAATAAGCTTACCAACTATAGGAATCACAGACATGGCAAAACTGGATGGAAAGATCGCAGTCGTCACAGGCGCGTCCAAAGGGATTGGTGCTTCGATCTCCAAACATCTGGCCGCCGAAGGTGCAGCCGTGGTTGTCAACTACGCATCTAGCAAAGCAGGTGCTGATCGCGTGGTTGACGAGATTGTTAGTACAGGTGGAAAGGCGATCGCAGTGCAGGCAAATGTTGCTAAAGAGGCAGAGATTCAACAGCTTTTTGCTGAAACGAAACAAGCCTTTGGCAAGCTCGATATCCTGCGTTAATAATGCAGGCATCTACGAATTTTCTCCGCTTGAAAGCATCACTGAAGAACATTTCCATAAGCAATTTGATCTGAATGTGCTAGGCTTGCTTCTAACTTCACAGCAGGCCGTAAAGCACTTTGGCGAAGAGGGCGGTAGCATTGTCAACGTTAGTTCCATTGTTAGCACGCTGACACCCGCGAACGCCTCGGTCGATAGCGCGACCAAAGCAGCGGTTGATGCCATCACAAAGTCGCTTGCCAAAGAGTTGGGTTCTCGCCACATCCGCGTCAATGCCATCAATCCTGGCATGGTGGAAACGGAGGGTACACACACCGCAGGGATTCTCGAGCGAAGGTCGCAAATAGACTGAAGCGCTAATCCCACTGGGTTGAATCGGACAGCCGCAGGACATTGCCCCTGCCGTTGTCTTCTTCGCGTCTTCTGATTCAGCCTGGATCACGGGTGAAACGCTGTACATCACGGGTGGTCTTCGTTAGCTTGAACGGCATTGGTTGTTTATCGATAGTGGCATAGCACAAATCTAAATGGATGCGATGGTTTATCTCCTTGCTTTGGTTATAGGCATTATTGCGGGTCTGCGCGCCATGACTGCGCCCGCTGCAATGAGTTGGGCAGCCTATCTGGGTTACCTCAATCTCGGCGGGAGCTGGCTCGCTTTTATGGGCTACCGCTTCACGCCATGGATTCTCTCCGTACTGGCTTTGGGCGAATTTGTGACAGATCAACTGCCTTCCACGCCAAGCCGCAAAGTACCTGTTCAGTTTGGGGCTCGCCTTGTCAGCGGTGCACTCTCGGGAGCCATGGTAGGGGTCAATGGTGGCACGCTCTTAGGCGGGTTAGTGGCAGGCATTATCGGTGCGGTGATTGGCACGTTAGGTGGTGCAGCGATGCGTTCTCGGCTCGCCACTGCCTTTGGTCGTGACCTACCGGCGGCGCTGATCGAAGATGTCATCGCCATCATCGGCGCAATATCAGTGGTGGGAATGTTGCGATGAGTCAGTCCTTTGATGCCCTGATTATTGGTGCCGGTCAGGCAGGCCCACCGCTAGCTGGGCGGCTGACTGCGGCGGGAATGAGGGTAGCGCTAATTGAGAGACATCTGTTTGGCGGCACCTGTGTCAACACGGGCTGCACACCCACTAAAACGCTGGTCGCTAGTGCCTATGCCGCTCATCTTGCTCGCCGCGCTGCCGACTATGGTGTGATCATCGCGGGGGAGATCGATGTTGATATGAAGCAAGTGAAGGCGCGTGCTGACGCCGTTGCGGCAAACTCTCGGAATGGTCTCGAGGCTTGGCTTCGCAGTATGGAACGTTTGGCGGTGTTCCAGGGGCAGGCTTGCTTCGAGGACGCGAACACGCTGCGGGTTGGCGACGAACTCCTCACCGCGCCGCAAATTTTCATCAATGTTGGGGGACGGGCACGAGTGCCTGAGATGACCGGTCTGCAAGAGGTTGATTATTTGACCAATACCTCTATGCTGGCGCTGGACAGTCTCCCACGCCATTTAGTGGTGGTGGGAGGTAGCTACATCGGGCTGGAGTTTGCCCAGATTTACCGCCGCTTTGGGTCAGCAGTCACAGTAGTTGAAAAAGGTCCGCGCCTCGTTGCTCACGAAGACGAGGATGTGTCTACCGCAATCCGAGATATTCTCGAAGCTGAAGGTGTGCAGATTCACACGCGGTCTGAGTGCATTGCCTTTGCGCCCCATCCTGAGGGAGTGGCTGTGCGTGTTGACTGTGCCGAGGGGGAACCCGAACTGATTGGCAGCCATGTTTTGCTTGCAGTTGGACGCCAGCCTAACACCGACGATCTGGGTCTCGATCTCGCTGGGGTCACAACTGATACCTATGGCTATATCACGGTCGATGATCAGCTCCGCACAAATGTACCTGGTATTTGGGCCTTGGGCGACTGCAATGGTCGGGGTGCATTCACTCATACGGCTTACAACGATTTTGAGATCGTCGCTGCTAATCTACTTGACGGTGCTGCAAAACGGGTGAGCGATCTCATCCTCGGTTATGCCCTCTATATCGATCCGCCACTGGGACGCGTTGGCATGACAGAGGGGCAGGCGCGAGCTTCCGGTCGCCCGCTGCTCATGGGCACAAGACCGATGACGCGAGTTGGTCGCGCGATTGAGAAGGGTGAGACCCAGGGCTTTATAAAAATTGTGGTCGATGCCGAGACCCAGCGCATTCTCGGTGCGGCAATCCTGGGTACAGGTGGCGATGAGGCAATTCACGGACTGCTTGATATGATGAATGCTGACCAGCCCTACATCACCCTGCAAGGGGCTGTACCCATTCATCCAACGGTATCTGAGCTTATTCCCACAGTTTTGGGCGAAATGCAGCCACTTCCATTGCTTGTAACGTAACTACATCTGCAATGCTAGTGTCAAAAACCTTGGTTTAGCGCTTGCCACCACAAAAGAGTGGTTTAATCGGGATGTTATTGCATCGCTCATAGTTTAGACGAGCGCTAAAGTATGTCTAAGTCTAAAACAGACTGACAAACCAAGTGCAGCGGCCTCTTGAACGCTGCTGGTACTAAGGTTCAGGTTACTAGCCACCGCTGGCTGGGGTCGTTATACGGAATTGAGTAGGGGAGTATCATTTAGCAAGATGAAAAAGGTACTCTGTCCATGCCTCGACCCCGCACTCAAATTAGCCCTCATCTAGACTACGCAGATCTAACTCAGCGGTATGTTCAGTGCCAAGATGCTGGCGAGAAAAACCGTTGGTTGGTGATTCGATTGCTCAGTCATCCAAAGACTCCGATGAGCATCGAACAAACCGCTGAGATTTGTGGACTCAGTTGTAGTGGAGTGCGGAAAATTGCCCGTCGCTACAACGCCGAGGGTGCGGTCGGACTAGTCAATCGGCAACGCTTGAACCCTGGGGGCAATCGGTTGGCTTTAAGTGATGAACAGCAACGGCTATTGCGGCAACGCTTACAGAGTGCCCCGGATGATGGCGGACTCTGGAGTGGACCGAAAGTTGGGGAGTATATCGAAACCTACTTTGGCATTTGCTTACACCCCTCAACAGCCTGGAAGTATCTACGACGTTTGGGGTTGAGCTTGCAGGTGCCGCGTCCGGTGCATCATCAAAGCGCAACCCTTGAGCAGCAAGCAGAGTTCAAAGCAGGATTAGCAGGTCATGTGGCGTGGTTGCGCTCGTTGTTTCCCAATCGGGAGATTGTAATTTGGGCGGAAGACGAAGCTCGATTAGGCTTGCAACCCATTGTCAGGCGGGTTTGGGCACCCATAGGAGAACGCCCATCAGCGCATCATTCTCGCCGCTATCAATGGGTCTACACCTATGGTTTTGTCCATCCTGCCACTGGAGCGAGCTACTTCCTTTTATTGCCCCGTGCCAATGTCTCCATGATGCAGATGGCGTTAGAGCTATTTGCGGCTCAGGTCAATCCCCATCGTCAGCAGTTGATCATTCTATTGGTTGATCAGGCCGCGTGGCATATGAGCCAAAAACTTCAGGTGCCCCCCGGCATTTTCTTCTACCCGCTATTGCCCTATACCCTCCAACTGCAACCCACTGAATGTGTCTGGTCTTTGCTGCGCGAAGCAATCGCTAATCAAGTGTTTGACAATCTTGATGCTTTAGAGGATGTCTTAGTCAAGCGGTGCCAATGGTTGATGCAGCATCCTGTGATAGTTCAAGGCAAAGTGGGCTTTGATTGGATTCAAGCAATTTAATCTGGTCAAAAAGTACTGCCTTCCGCAATTCCGTATTAGGTGGCATTTACACATATCGCCCATGAAGAAGCACTGGATTGAATATCGGGAGTCATGGGCGCGACATGAGCCGATGACCTTCTGGGTTCACGTTGAGGCAGACGGTAAGGCGTGGTACAACGCTGAGGAGTTTGACCCGCCTGCACCGAAACCCTTGCCTGGTCGGGGATGGCCGGTGTATTGCGTGGAGTTTGATGGCTTTACGTTCCGCTTTGCCTCTTTGGCCGAGTTGGATGTCTGCGTCGCAACCCTATCGCGCAAGATTTTGCCGACAACCCGGCGGCTATCGACGGAGCGCGGGATGAGCGCGGGACCTAACAGCCACTGGCTTAGTCGAATGCCTAAAGGTACGAAGTCATGGCGATATCGTGAGAAGGCGGTTCGCTACCTGACCGAAGCCCGTGAGGATTTTGTTCGCGAGACACATGCCGCCTAACAACGGGATGCACCTGACCCGCGACACGAAGGCTGTCATATACAATCAAGGGCATCAGCGGGCGGGTCCATGCCTGGCGTTATCTCGCTGCGCGCAACTCTACCGGGAATGGCAACATTGCAATCGTGAATATCAAAGCTCTTTTCGATACTGCCGCACAAGACTACGATCGTACTCGGTCTCAATACATTCCGTGTTTTGATGAGTTTTATAGCACCGCTCTCGGCCTCATTCCTCACGAGAGCCAAGCCCACATCAAAGTACTTGACATCGGCGCTGGCACAGGTCTGTTGTCCGGCTTGGTTGCGGCGGCTTTTCCAAAGGCTGCTATCACTTTGGCCGACATTTCAGATGAAATGTTGAGCAAGGCGCGAGAGCGTTTCAACTCAAATCCAAACATCGAGTACTCGACTTTGGACTTTATCAATGCGCCAATCATTGGGAAATACGATGTTGTGGTGTCGGCTTTGGCGTTGCATCACACACCGCAGGAGAAGCTAAAGGGCGTGTTCCAAAAGATTTATGATGCTCTTGAAAATGGCGGCTACTTCATCAATGCAGACCAAACTCTAGGCAGCACACTGGAGAACGAAGAAAAATATGCTCAGGCTTGGCTCAACGGTACTAAAGCCAAAGGTTGCACTGACCGCGATATAGAAATTGCTATCGAGCGCATGAAGGCCGATAAAACAGCTACGTTGCAAAACCAACTCAACTGGCTGTCCGAAGTGGGTTTTGTTCATGTGGACTGTTGGTATAAAAATTATCGCTTTGCCGTCTACTCCGGCCAAAAACCGGACTGATAATCGTTAACAGCGAGATAAAACCGCTCTGCACCGGAACGTTTTACTATAGTCGGTTGAGTTGCAAAGGTTATCTACGTCCGGTGACCAAGAACGTTAGGCTGCTCTGTCTTTTGGTGGAGACATCTCACCTACTTAGGTGCAATTCTGCTGCCCGTTGCAAGCAAGGTAGCGAACCACTTGCTTTAATCTCGTGACAATCAAGATAGGGCGATAGTCCCGACTGGCACATCAAGCGTAGACATGTCGATTACTAGCCGATAGCGTACCTCTCCTTGATCGAGTCGTTCAAACCCATCCTCAATAGCCGCAGCAGAGATAATTTCGACATCAGCAGAGATGTCGTGCTTACTACAGAAGTCCAGCATCTCCTGCGATTCAAGCGTACCTGCCACCCCTGAGCTTACCAGCCGTCGCCGTCCCAGTGTCAGGAAAATGGGACTGAAATCCAGATTTGCGGGAATGCCCAAGCAGCAGAGCGTACCGTCAAGTTTGAGCGATCGCAGATAGGGGTTGAGGGGATGACGAGATGAAACGGTATCGAGAATGAAATCGAAGCGAGAGGCTTGATTTGCCATTTGCGTCTCGTCGGTTGATAGGATCGCCTCATCTGCTCCCAGCACCTTGGCATCGGCAAGCTTATCTGGAGAGGTACTAAACAGCACAACATAAGCTCCCAGCGCGCGTGCGAATTTCACCGCTATATGACCCAAACCGCCCAATCCAACAATCCCAACTGTCTTGCCGATCCCTACATTCCAATGCTGTAGGGGTGACCAAGTGGTTACCCCCGCGCAGAGTAGCGGAGCGACACTTGCCGGGTCGAGACCGGCGGGGAGGTGGTAGGCAAACTTGGCATCGACGACATAGTCACTGGAGTACCCGCCGCGCGTGATGCTGCCATCATGCCTGTCGATGCCATCATAGGTAGTAGTCACCCCTTCCAGGCAATATTGTTCTAGCTGGCGTTGGCACGATGAGCAATGACCGCAAGAATCGACTATCGTGCCGATAACCACTGCATCACCGACTCGGAATTTCGTGACATCCGTGCCGATCGCCGTCACCTCGCCCACGATCTCGTGACCTGGCACGAGTGGAAAGCGGCTCGACCCTCGAATAGCGTGCAGATCACTGTGGCAAATGCCGCAGAACTGGATTTTCACAGTGATGTCAGTCGGTCGCAATTGCCGACGCTCAAATGTCCAGGGAACGAGGCGCTCGCCTTGGCTGAGAGCCGCAAGTCCGTAAGAGAGATTGATCGCAGTGTTCTGCTTAGTCGTTTCTGACATTTGCTGGTTTCCTGAATGTGATCTGAAGAAAATGGATAGGCAATGCTTCAGAGGGCGCTTGCGGTCGGGCGAACAATGATTTCATTGACATCCACATCTTCAGGTTGAGCGATCGCATATAAAACGGCTCTGGCGATCGCCTCTGGCATGAGTGCAGTCTTGCGAAGTTCTTGTAAAAACCCTTTGCTGGCATCATCCGTGATATCAGAGCCAAGTTCAGTTTCGACGACGCCAGGAGAGATGAGAGTGACACGGATATTTTTTGACTCTTGACGCAGCCCATCGGAGATTGCCCACACCGCATATTTTGTGGCGGAATAGACAGCGCTGGTTGGCCCGACCATATGTGCGGCGATTGACGCAGTATTGATAAATTGTCCACCGCCTTGTGCTTCCATGATCGGCAGTCCCGCCGCAATGCCATTCAAGACGCCGTGGATGTTGACATTAATCATGCTGTCCCACTCCTCGACTTTCAAGGCATTCAGCCGCGATAGAGGCATTACGCCTGCATTGTTAAAAATCACATCCACGCGACCAAATTTAGCTTTGGCAAAGTGAATGAATGCTTTCATATCCTCACGATTCGTGACATCTACCGCTTTAAATTCTGCTGTGTTTCCTTGAGCACGAATTTCATCGACAATCTTGCCGAGCTTCTCCGTCCGTCGCGCCCCTAAAACAACTTTTGCACCATTTTGAGCCAGCAATCGAGCGGTTGCTTCGCCAATGCCGCTACTGGCTCCAGTCACGACGACCACTTTGTTGTCAACGCTTAACATATAGTCATTTTTCCTGATTGATTGGTCTGCATGTGTTCACAGTAGAAGTAAAAGCAAGAATGCTAAATACACAAACCTCGGAGGTTATTGCCTAATCCTCCAAACTGAGCTTTTATCGGTGCTCTATAATGCTGATTGGAGCATGATTCAATGAGTCGGTAAAAACATGACAACTGAAATCAGCTCAGTCATCAATCGAGATGCGCCGGTACACATCTCGGAGAGAATTGCAAATCAGTGCCAAGAATTGGCGACCCTCATCACTCGTCACACGGATGGCAAAGGGGATGGGTTTCATCAAACCGCGATCGCTCAATTGGAATTGCAGCGAGAATCTTCAGTTGCCACGGTACTCCGCGGTGTCTGTGATCCGACCTTTGCGATTCTCGTTCAAGGTAAAAAAGAACTGTTGCTTAATGAGGAAATCTATCGGTATGGTGCCGCTCAATACCTGCTTGTTTCAGTTGATTTGCCGTTAAGCGCATTTATTACAGAGGCGACCCCCGACAAGCCCTATCTGGGATTTAAGCTCACGTTAGACCCCGGTCAACTGTGTGACCTGGTTACCCAAACCAGCGCGATTCAGCGTCAGCAAGAGAACGCGGTGAGAGGCTTGTTTGTGAGTACGATTGACATGCCGTTGCTCGATTGCGTTCTCAGACTGACAACGCTTTTGGATACACCACAAGACATTCCAATCCTGGCACCGCTAATCATTCGTGAAATCTACTATCGCCTTTTAATGAGTGAACAAGGCAAAGCGGTGCGCCAAATTGCCACATCGGGTAGTAATATGCAGCGGATTGCAGCAGTAATAAAACGGCTCAAAGCTGATTTCGCACAACCGTTGCGAGTTGAGGATCTGGCTGGACAAGCTCAAATGTCTGCCTCCTCGTTTCATCACCACTTCAAAGCCGTGACATCCATGAGTCCGCTGCAATATCAAAAGCAATTAAAACTTTTAGAAGCGCGTCGCCTGATGCTTGCTGAAAACTCCGATGCGTCTAATGCTGCCTATCAGGTGGGGTATGAGAGCGCCTCACAGTTCAGCCGCGAGTATGCTCGGATGTTTGGTGCTCCGCCGATCCGGGACATTGAGCATTTACGGATAGCCTGAACATAGTCTGTAGGTTGAAGCTACACCAAACGCGATCGCCACCTAACAAGTCAGTGCACCGGAACGCTGAGATTTGGCTGTTTGAGTTTAACGGTTATTTGCGCCCGCTTATCTTGGTCGTTAGCCTGAAAACTCATAAAATAAGAGCATTTGCTAGTAAGGCATCGGAAGCACAATCAAAAAAAGATTGAGAAAAACCTGCGGTACTGTCGAAATGGATAAACCTCACTCGTTATAGATACAGAAGGCAACCAAATGCTTTTCTACAAAGCCGATACTGGAGTCAACCATGCAATACGCGATTTTGATTTACGAGACCGAACCAGCATTCACCAACCGTACTGATGAAGCCAATCAAGCTACCTATTGGGGAGCCTATCAGGGTTTAAACTCAGCGGAGCAGTCGCCCACCCCGCTGACTTTACTCCTAAATCGTCGCGCTATACCTAAGTTTTGGTAGACCTAATTTGGAATGAATATTGAGTTTTGAGTAGTTTAAGGACAATTGCCGTTTCGCAATTGCTGACTCCAGTTTTTGCTCTTAAAGCAGCTAGAAAATTAAGTAGTCCCTCGTTTGTGTCATAGGTGACTTCTACAAATAAGTCGTAGCTGCCTGCTACAAAAGCAACGTAGCTTACAGAGTCTTGATCAACTAACTCAGATGCGATCGTCTGTGCTCGATCCAGATCCGCCATCTTCAACTCAATCAACGCAATGTTGCGAAAGCCTAACTTGTTTGGATTTAAGTATGCCTGAATAGTAATTGCGCCAGAGCTGGTTAATCGTTGAACGCGATTACGAATCGTTGCTTCTGATACACCAACTTTCTTGGCAATTTCTGTAAATGCCGTCCGCCCATCCTTGTGCAGCAATTGAACAATTTCAACATCAAGTTCGTCTAGGTCTAACTGAGTATCTTCATCCCCTTGAAATTTATTCTCACCTTCATCAGACATAGTACGAATTTCGCAACATAAACTTTGTTCAGCATAATATCTGGCTGCGTAACAGTGGTGGAATTAAGTCTTTTAGCCAACACTCTGAAGTAGAGGATCGAAATCATCAGCTTATTAACTCTTTCTATTAACTCTGTGCAAGTCAACACATTTTATTTCGATATTCGTATTTCTTCTGTCAAAAATCTTAAATAAACAAATTTTCTTCATAAAATTTAGAGTTTTTCGTATCAAATTGGCTATTAAAATGCGATTTTGATATTTTGAGTACATTTTTAAGTCAGGAATACTCTTAATCTGATAAGCAGTTTCTACGAAGCAATTTTCCGCTCTCTGACTAGTACTTAGGCTTGTAGAAATTCAGGACATGAGTCATTGAGATTTGAACTGTCTTTGAATTACTACATGATTGCTCCGAATTATTAGAGGGATTCTAAAGTGATGCAACGTCGTCAATTTCTTAAGTATGGTGCGATCTCTGGAACTACAAGTGCGATCGCAGCTTGTACAAATATATCTGGGACTGCACCGTCAGTACAATCCAACGCCCTAAAACCCATTAAAATCGCTATTTTGACCTGGGTGGGTTACGGACCTTTTTTCGTAGCGAAAGAGCAGAAATTTTTTGAGAAATACGGGCTAAATGCAGAGATTCTCAAAATTGAGGATGCTGCTCCCCGTCGGACTGCATTGGCAAAACAAGAAGTGCAGTTTTCTATCACGACGCTTGACTGGTTCGTATCGAATCAGCTCACGGACTACCCGCTACCTGTATCCTCAAGCTAGATGATTCTTACGGGGCAGACGGCATTGTTTCCAGCAAAGATATTACCGAGGTTGCAGGCTTACGGAGTCAATCGATCGCTGTGGAAAAAGGATCGCCTTCACATTTCTTTTTGCTTTCCATGTTGAAGGAAGAGAATTTGACTGCTAAGGATGTACAGATGCTGTTTATGCCAACGGCTGGTGATGCCGCAGCGGTGTTTACTGCAGGACGGGCAAAAGCTGCCGTGACGTGGGAACCTTATCTATCCTCATCGACAAAGCAGTCGCCCAATGCCCATGTCTTGGTGACAACTCGTGAAAAGCCAGGGCTATTGCTGGATTTATTGCTCGCTAACAGTGATTATGCAAAAGCAAATCCAGATGCCGTCAATGGAGTGATTAAAGCCTGGTTTGATGCCGTTAAATTTTGGAAAACCAACCCGGCTCAAGCTAACTCTACAATTGCGAAGGGATTAGGAGTCTCTGACCAAGAACTGAGTGAGATGCTGAAAGGATGCAAGTATGCTGACTACCCGGAAAACGCTACCTATTTTGGGTTACAAGGAAATAGTTCAGCTCCATTTTTTGAAGGTTTTGCTCAAGCGCAAAAGGTTTGGCTAGAAGCAGGCTTGATGACAAAGACAGTTAATGCTGATTCTGTGATAGATGTTTCTTTCCTTAAAGGGATTACAGTGTGAGTGCATCTTTGTCACTGACGCTATTTAAAGCCTTCTTTTTTTTTGGATTCGACAGAAGCTTCCAAAATGGCTTGAATTGGTGCTGACTGCCATTGCTCTTGCCTTGCCGTTATTGCTGTGGACGATCCTAGCTATGGGGATTGGGTAGCGCCGATGTTTTTGCCAACTCTTACAGCGGATTGCAGTCAGATAGAGGACAATGAAGGATTACAACGTTGGGTCAAAAATGAAGCCGTATTCCATAGACTTTCGAGAGAAGATTGTAAGTGCTATGGAGAAGGGTGATAGCTCGATCCGAAAAGTTGCTGCCCGCTTTGCTGTCAGCAAGAGTTGCGTCGAGAGATGGATGATTCAGAAGCGCACAGAAGGTCACGTCGTTCCCCATAAGCAGGGTGGTTCGGTGAGTCCTGTGATGGAGCACAAAGACCAGTTAGTGGCGATCTTCGAGAACCAGCGCGATGCGACCTTAGCGGAATATTGTGAGCTACTCTTTGATGAGACTGGGCTATGGGTTAGCCAAAGTACTATGTGCCGAACCTTTCAGAGACTCAATTTACCGCGCAAAAAAAAACGCTCCGCTCCAGCCAAGCCACCAGCGAACGAGTCCAACTCCTGAGACAGGAGTACTGGGCACAGGTGACGAGTATAGAACTCAAAGATTTAGTGTTTCTCGATGAGATGGGTGTTCTACTGGGACTCATGCGAACCCATGCCCGTGCTGCACCTGGGGAACGAGCGTATGACTTCAAACCTTTTTATCGGGGCAAGAAGGTGAGTGTCATGGGCGCGATTACCGTCTCAAAGGTGCTGGCTGTGATGACGATAGATCAGTCGATGGACGCGGTTGTCTTTGAGGTGTACGTCTCAAAGTGTCTTGTGCCTCAACTGTGGAAAGGGGCTGTCGTGGTCATGGATAACCTGCCTGCTCACAAGGTAAAAGCCATTGCACCTTTAATTGAGGCGGTTGGAGCGAAGGTTCTGTATCTGTCTCCTTACTCTCCCGAATTTAATCCGATTGAGCATTGGTGGTCACAGTTAAAGGCTTTCCTAAGACAGTTCTCGCCGACAACCTCGAAAAGGGTAGATACCCTCATTGCCACAGCGATGGATTTGATAGATCCTCAACATTTGCACAACTGGTTTGCACACTGCTGTTACTGTCCCTCTTAACACTGCAATCCGCCGTATATCGGTATTCATCCATCAACACCCTGCAAGCTAATGGGTGAAAGTCTTCTACTCGCGCAGCGTTCTCGCAGAGTAGAAGACTGGACAAGGATTTGAGTGTATTTTAATGCACTTGCCTAACCATCTCGGTATTCATTCGCGGATGCTTGTTACGACTAGTGCAAGAGGAGATCACTCTAAGAAATTCCAGTATAGTCCTCTTTTTATATTGCGTTTTTCAAACAAAAGTCGTTGATTATAAAGGTTTTCGTTTTAAACCTGTGCTAAAAATGAGAATATTACTGTTTATTGTCGATTAAAGTTCGATAAACGCAATGTAAGTGTGATTGATTTGTAATTTGGTTTTGATTCCAATCAGTAAGGGGATGAATTCTAATGCTGGTACCAACTACGAAGCTTGCAGATAGAGTGCGATTGACCGAACTTCAGGAAAAGATTCAGTACATTGCCGCTAGACCTCTAGAATGTGCGACTGCTCTTCCAGCTCAAGCCTATACTGCTCCAGATTTCTATCAGTGGGAAGTCGAGCATATTTTCAAGAAGCAATGGCTTTGTGTAGGGCACATTTCCCAGGTTCCTAAGCCAGGAGATTACATTAATCTTGATTTACTAGATGAGCCAATTTCAATTGTCCATGGCAAAGACGATCAAATTCGAGTGCTATCGCGAGTGTGCGCCCATCGTGGCATGGACATTATGCCAGAGGGTTTCGGGCATCCAGCACAAGGTAATCGCCGCAGTTTTCTGTGCCCATATCATCACTGGAGTTACGGTTTAGATGGTCATCTATTCGGTGCACCAGAAATGCATCAGAGCCAGCAATTTGAGCGAGATAAGATTTGTTTACCCACGTTTCGCTCTGAAATTTGGCAGGGATTTGTTTTTGTCACATTTGATGCCACTCTTGAATCTGTCAGCACTCACTACGCGCAACTACTTCCCTATGTAGAACGGTGGAACATGGGAAGTATGGAAATGGTTGCAAATTTGCAGTGGGATTGCCGATTTAACTGGAAAGTGTTGGTGGAAAACTTTATGGAACCCTACCACCATTTGGGTACTCACTGCAAAACCTTTGAACCCATGATGCCTGCTGCTGGCACCTGGACAGAACCAGCATTAGTAAATACTATTGTCTGCCATTTACCTTTAGCGAAATCGATCGTAGACCAGGTGAAAGCAGGGAATTCTCCATCTGTTTTTCAATCTCCAAGCAACCTGCTGCCTGACGATCACTATGAATATTCTGTGTGTCTTGGCACTCCTAATTTCTTGCTGTTTATCGGTCCTGATCGGGTTTATTGGTATTTACTACTGCCCACTAGTGCCGGTGAAATGACTCTCCATACCACATTGTTGGTTACGCCCGAAAGTAAGGAGATGCCTGGGTTTGAGCAAGTATTGGAACAAGAGATTGCTGCACTCAGAAAATTTCACCTGGAAGATGTAGAGGTCTGTACCGCTGTGCAACGAGGACTACGTTCTTCACTCTATTCACCTGGTCCTTTAGGACACTTGGAAATGCCAATTTGGCTATTTCAACAGTATCTAGCGCAGCAAATTCAAGCGGATAGCAACCAATGAAACTCCTGATCCTGCGATCTGTTTGGACGGGTTCATCTGATTTAGATGAATTGATAGAACAAACTATCAAAGATGGATTTGATGGGTTAGAGGGACCAATTCCCAAAGAAACTGAACAACGGCGCGAATATCGTAAAAAGCTGGATGAACACAATCTAGTCTACATTGCCGAAGCCACGACAGGGATTGATTTTTCATCCGATAAAGATTGGTGGATTCCCCAACGCGATCGCACCATTCAGGATCATCTTGATGACTTACGCTGGACTGTTGAACATGCCACAGAAATGGGGGCAATGTTTGTTTCAACAATGTGTGGTTGTGATGCCTGGTCTTGGCAGCAAAATGTTGATTTCTTTGGCAAGGCTTTAGAGATTGAACAAGAGGCTAACATTGCGATTGGCTTTGAAACACACCGTGCGCGATCGCTGTTCAATCCCTGGATTACCAGAGATTTACTGCTTGAGTTTCCCCTTATGAAACTCACCTGTGATTTGGTTATGTTCTAGACCTGTGGATAGCTCTAAACCAGCAAGCCAAATTCATAGCGATTGATGAACAGTCCAATGACCACATCGTGCAACCAGATGGACTTAGAAAAGCAAATAGTTTTGCGAGCTAATCGCTTGATCCGAGTCCGTAAAGTCAAATGCTTACGCTCAATCGTCTGAGTATTGTGTTTACCAACGGTATGAAACGCTGGCTCCAGATGTCGCTCATAAGCACCCCAGCCATCCGTATAGAACTGCATAATTCCAAATGGCTCCAACAATGACTTGAGTTCGAGAAAAGCCGTGTCTTGATGGTTCGACAAGACATACGCCAATACTTCGCCTGTTGCATGATCAATGGCGTGCCACAACCAACGTTGCTGTTGCTTGGAGTGGACAAAACGACCCATCTCATCCACTTCTGCCTCTACATCCTCCCATTGGCACAGCTTGACGATGGTTTGAGTCGGTTCAAGCTGGGCTAGACGAGCTTCATTGACTGCTTTGAGATGTCGATCTTTTTTTTAACTCTTCAATCACCGTAGTCGGACTAATCTTCAACACTCGTGCAGTATCTCGGATGCCACTCCCGTTGACTGCCATATCAACAATCTGCTGTTTGACTTCGGGCAAGTAGCCTCGGTAAGCATAGTCTCGAATGAAGGTGCTGCGAGCGCATTCCGAATTACGACATTTATAACGTTGCTTGCTCTCCTCAGAGCGACCGTGCTTGACCACGTTATTGCTTCCACAATCAGGACAAAGAACAGGTTCTAAAACCATGCTGTAAGTTCACGGATAAACGTCTGTCTGTATTCTCGCATTTCCACAGGTCTAGAACATTACCAACTCACGCTGGGTAAGCTGTCCTCAAACTTTTCAAACAGCTTCTAATTAAGAAAAGGAGCCTACCACTTTGATGAATCTGAAGTAGGCTCCTCAGTCTCTTAGAGAGCAATCATCTACAGGTTTGGAGGCAAGATGACGCGATCGATGACGTGAATCACGCCGTTACTCGCTTTCACATCCGCAGAAATTACGTTGGCATCGTTCACCCTGACTTGATTGTTCATCACCCGAACATTGACTGGACTACCTTCAACCGATTTCACCTGACCAGAGCGAAGCGCGGTTGACTCTAATGCACCTGCAACAACATGATAGGTCAGCACTTTTCTCAATGCTTCACGATTTTCGGGCTTCAGCAACTGCTTTAACGTTCCCTTGGGTAATGCAGCAAAAGCTTCGTTCGTCGGGGCAAAAACGGTTAGTTGCGTTTGACCAGACAACGTTTCAACCAGCCCTGCGGCTTTCACCGCTGCAACTAACGTACTGAAGTTAGGATTTGATGCGGCAATATCGACGATCGTGTTTGTCTGTTTGGCGGAAGCTTGAACTGATGTAGATTTTGAGGCAGAGGGGTAAGCTTGAACAGGTAGGTTGATAGAAAAGCTGGTCAGTGCGATCGCGAAACTCGTAAGACCTAATTTTGAAAATTTCATTGTTAGAGACTCCTTGGGAATGACAGGGTTAGCTGAAAGATGCTTACAGTAAATACTTCAAACTGATCTGGATCTTGGTGCTTTCTCTTGAAACGAGAAAGGCAGTATCTCTGAAGTTTGGTGCACGAGTTGCAATTCTAGGATTACGCGAAAAGCCAAAGCCTTCTTTGGGAATGCCGAGAAAGCCAGTATTGAGCTTTCCATCATTGTTGGCATCGTGAATGACTGCAACCGCGTAACGACCAAGAGCTAATTGATCAAAGGTAGCTGAGGTTTCTCCAGCTTGGATACAGCGAAAAGCAAGGGCGCGATCGCTCTGATTCGGAAAACCTTGTTCGCTCGAAAACAAACTGAGACACAATGTTCCGTCTTGGTTTCTCAATCCACCAATCTCAACGGTCAAGCGGCTATTGGGAGCCGCATTCGCAGTTGATGTCACCATCCATCCTGCCAACGTTGATACTAACAGTAACCCAATCGATGAACTTCTCATTCTTGTCCCCATGCTAATATTTCTGGAAAGTTTCTTCAGATATGTTTCGGCAGACTCAATTGTTTTGAATCAAGCGCCCATCTTCCATCTCGATAATGCGATCGGCAATATCGAGAATGCGGTTATCATGGGTAACGAGCAAAATGGTGCAAGCTTGCTCTTTAGCCAGTCGTTGCATCAGTTCTACAACATCACGCCCTGATTTTTTATCGAGTGCCGCTGTCGGTTCATCGGCAAGCACGATTTTGGGATTCGTGACCAATGCACGAGCAATCGCAACTCGTTGTTTTTGACCACCCGAAAGATTGTTTGGATAGTAAGCAATGCGATTGCCTAAACCGACTGTCTCTAGCATTTGTCTTGCTTTTTGCTTGCGATCTCGCCAAGGAATCTTCGGGTGTAATTCTAAAGACATCTCCACATTTTCCTGGGCTGTTAAACTAGCGAGCAGATTGTGTGCTTGGAAAATATAGCCAATCTGTTGTCTGACTTGAACTAACGGCGATCGCGTTGCTCCACAAAGTTGTTGATTAATCACTCTCAAGCTGCCAGTTTGACAAGCTCGCAGTCCGCCAATCAGAGAAAGCAGTGTGGTTTTTCCTGATCCAGAAGGACCTGTCATAATCACAATCTCACCTGCTTGAATATCAAGATTGATGTCGAATAACACAGGTTTCTGAAGTCGTCCTTGACCGAAAAAATGATTTAAGTCGCGAATTGCAATGAGTGGGCTTACTTCCAAAGCTTTAGAAAATGACCGTGAAGAAGAGAGTTGGATCATAAGAAATTAAAAACGGTAGCCAATCCCTAACAGAACACCGACATCGGTCTTACTTTCACCAAAACCAACATTGAGTCGGGTAGTTGCCATAATGCGATCGGCAAGTGGAACATCAACCCCTGCAACAAGAAGCGGGTCAACCTCAAAATCCTGTGAGGTATTGATATTAATGCCACCACCAATAAAGGGATAAGCAACCACCTCGGTAGTATTCGTATTCCGAATCGGGATACCAATCGTCAATGCAGGCATTACAGCAGTCTGATCTCCAAAAACGGTAGAGTTATGAATGGAGATATTATCGGTAATGCCAATCCGAGATAGTATCGAAAAGCCGCCATCTGCTAATCCGGTTTCACCTCCACGTATCCCCAAACCTCCACCAAGTCCGATATAGCTCCGTCGCTCTTTTGGGGCTGGCTGTCCTGTCTCAGAGGCTTGAGAGAGCTTCATCGCTTCTGATGCAGATTGGTTCTGAAGCTTGACATTCTGAGCAGAACTATTGCCGCTTGTAATGGCGATCATTGCAATGATTGTTGAAGCACATTGAACTAATTTCATACACTTGATTCCTAAAAAATATCAGCAGGATCAGCCGATCGCAGTTTTCGTGTTGCGATCGCGCCTGATAGGGTACACATTCCAAGGGTCATCACAAAAACTTCAAGCAACCGTGTCGCTGTCATTACCAGCAGTAAGCCCGTTGCATTGCTAATGACGCTATAGAGACCGATTGAAATCAAACCACCAGGGATAAAGCCAACGACTGCAAGAATAATAGCTTCTTGAAATACCACGCTCAGCAAATAACGATCGCCATATCCAACTGCTTTAAGCGTGGCGTATTCTGAAAGGTGATCGGAGACATCACTAAACAGAATTTGATACACAATAATCACACCCACAAAAATCCCAACAATTGCTCCAAAAGAAAAAATAAACCCGATTGCGGTACTCGTTTCCCAATACGTCCTTTCACTTTGAACATACGCTTGCTGCGTGAACACTTTCACATCATCAGGTAGTTCGTTTCGCAATTTTTCTGCAACTAAATCTGGATCACTCCCAGGTTTCAGAGTAATCAGTCCTAAGCTGACTTCCCCTGCGGTTCGACCATTAAAGATGCGCATAAAGTTCTGGTCACTGGTCATTACACCACCCTCTGCAATAAATGAAGCTCCAACTTGGTAGAGTCCGCTGATCGTAATTTTTCGCCCTTGAATTTCTGTGTTGACTCGCTTGCCTTGTTCAATTTGAGCGATCGCGGTTTCATACTGTCCATCCGAGGCACGATCAAACAAAACAGCATCGGGATACTGAATCAATTTTGAATTCTGTGTCAATTCTGGAAGACGAAAAGCAGGTCTCGCTGGATTAAATCCAAACACTAAGATTGAAGACTCTGAGTTTGTTTGAGGATTCTTCCAATTCGCCAAACTCAAGTACAGCGGTTCAGCCGTTGCGACTTCCGGTAAATTCTTGGCTTGAAATAATCGACGGCGCGAAAATTCTTTGAGTAAACCAAAGTTCTGAGCTTGAGAACTCACGAGAATCAAATCAGCATTCAAGAGTCCAGGAAGGCGAGTATTACTATCTAACAGCGCACTCTTAAATCCTAACTGCGTCATAATCAGAATATCTGCAAAGCCAATTCCAGCTAATGCAACTAGAAATCGCCCTTTTCGGTTCATTAGCTGCCGCCAAGCCAGTGGGATTCTACGTCTGATCATGGTTGAAGCTCCACATTGACTTGCAGATTGATCAAATTCGCCACTTGCTTACTTGCCGCTGGATCTAACTGAATCTTGACCTCGATTACTCTGGCATCCGTTGCAGCCGTTGGATCAGTGTTCAAAATATCTTTTTTAGCAATCTGCGATCCAAGTTGCTGAACTGTTCCGCGTAATTGATTTGGAAAAACATTGCTAGGGCTAGTAATGATTGCCGTTTGACCTTGCTGAACCCTGCTAATATCGCTTTCATAGATTTCTGCAATCGCAATCATCTGATCGGTAGCTGCGAGTTCAACAATGCCATTACTACTAATAATTTCTCCTACCTGTGTATTGATTTTCAAGACTCTACCTGCTTTCGGAGCGCGGACACAAGATTGATTCAATTCAACTTGAATTAGATTCGCAGCCGCGATCGCGCGATCGATTTCTGCCTGTGCTGTCCTGATATCCGTTGGTCGAACTTCTGCGGTCTGGGAGAGTGTTGCCCTTGCTTTTTGAATCTGTGCCGTTAAAGTGCGCTGAGTGCGATCAGAAGCCGCGATCGCTTCATTGAGACGTTCTTGAGCCGTTTTGACTGCAAGCTTGCGACTATCGAGCGTAGATGTGGCGATCGCACCTTCCTGAGAGAGTAGTTGATTGCGCTGCAACTCTATTTCAGCATTCTGTAACTCGGCTTTCAACCGATCAATTGTGGCTTGCTGGGTTTTCAGTTCTCCCGCAAGTTGCGCCTCCAAGTTCTGGATCTCAGCTTGTGCAGCAGTAATTTCGCCACGTTTTGCACCTGCTCTAATATCCTCAAGGCGCGATCGCGCCACTTGAACTTGCTGTTGTGCTTCTAGTAAACTGGCTTGCAAGCGATCGCGCGAATCTAACGCTGCAAGAATTTGACCCGCTTGTACTCGATCTCCCTCTTTAACTCGCAGTTCGATCACTTGGCTCCCACCCATTGATTGGCTTGGAGCAGAAACATTGATCACTTTGCCTTGCGGTTCTAATCGCCCTAGTGCATTCACAGTAGGGAGAAAAGGAGATGAGGGCGTAGCAGTTGGTCCAGAACTGGTTGGACGAGATGAATTCAACCGCAAAGCGATCAGTCCAGTTCCAATCATTAGAGCAATACCTAGCCCAACAACCCATTTGAGATTTGGGCGTTTGAGTTTGAGTTTGCTAAGTTCAAATTGATTGAGCATTGCGTCGTTCAAGGGTTTGATGAGCAGCAAGCCGATTAGTAACCGCTTGAGCAACAATTTAACGGAAAATACAGAATGACAATAGTCCTCCGCAGCATGAAAAACCATGACCCAGGTCACGGTTTCTGACTTGAGCTAACGCAGTATAGTCATAGGGATCAAAAGAAGATGTTGACATTCCCTTTTCAAAATGTTTTTTCTACGATCGCTGCGTCAAAATTTTCGCTCACTGGAATGGATTTTTCTGAGCGCATATCTGGGAATGTCGTTAAGCGCGTCTAGCTACAATTTGCCTTTGGTATTGGGCTTATGTGGCGTACTGTTTCTGATGAGTTGGGTATTCCCCATCAATCGCCCTCGCTGGCAGCGTTTGAGTTACATCGTGCTTGGATTGCTCATCATTGTGTGGGCAAGAAGTCTCGATGTTGATTTAGGTATCCTTCAACTTATCTATTTTGGTAAAAGCTATTTTCTACTAGGGCATCGCAGTGCGATCGTACTGGTCATCATCACTGCGATTCCTACTGTCTTCAGTGAGTATCTTGGAAACATGAGCCTAGTACAACAGTCTACAGGAGTTGACCCGCTAGGACTTAATCCAAATAATCCTGTTCGTTTCGTCTTCTTTGCGCTGGCAATTTACACGGCTGTAAGTTTTTTTACGATTATGCTCAGTGAGATGATTGTAACGCAGCAGAAAAACTACCAGAAGATTGAAGAACTTTCAGGACAAGTCGAATCGCTAGCTGCTACATTAGAACGAACGCGAATTGCACGAGAAATTCATGATTCGTTAGGGCATACATTGACAGATTTAGATACTCAACTCGCTGTCGCGCAGACTTTGCGATCGCACAATCCAGATCAAGCGTTTCAAGCTGTTGACACTGCCAAATTCCTAGCTAAACAATGCATTGAAGATGTCAGCCAAGCCCTCGATCGAATGCGTCAATCTGACTTCGACCTAAACCAGGCACTGATTGCGCTACTCGAACAACTACTGCAGACCTCAACGCTGCAAGTTCAGTGGAAAGTTAAGTTACCGGAGATGCCGATCTATCAAAGCTACCAGATTTACTGCATTGTTAAAGAAGGTTTGATGAATGTTCAAAAACACGCACAAGCTTCTCAAGTAAACTTCTTCGCATATCAGACAACCACAGGAATCATTCTGGAGCTAAAAGATAACGGAATCGGCTTCGATCGCACCGCATTTCATCCGAGCTTTGGGCTTCAGGGTATGATTGAACGAGTTCAATTATTAGGCGGACAACTCGACATCGAAACGGCTCACACCCAAGGCACTCAAATCTACATCACGCTCCCGTTGTGATCCGCCTGTTACTGGTCGATGACCAAGACTTATTCCGGCAAGGACTCGCCACGATGCTCTCGATTGAGGCGGACTTAGACATCGTGGGACAAGCAACCAATGGGCAAGAAGCAATCCAAGCGGCGAAGCTATGGCAACCTCAAGTGATTCTGATGGATGTGCGAATGCCTGTGTGTGATGGAGTACAAGCCACCCAAGAAATTCATCAATACTATCCGTGGATTCGGGTTTTGGTACTAACGACGTTTGATGATGATGAATATATCTTGCGATCATTACAAGCAGGTGCATTGGGGTATCTCCTCAAGCGCACCCCGGCTCCAGAAATTGCAGCCGCGATCCGCTCCGTCGCGCAAGGCTATAGCCAATTGGGACCCACGATCGCCCCGAAAGCCTTCTCCCAATTCAAACCATTACCTTCAAACTCCTATCCTGACCTACTCAGTAAGCGCGAAGTTGATGTGTTGAAGCTTGTGGGTGAGGGCAAAAATAATCAAGAAATTGCACAGACATTGTTCCTGAGCGAAGGAACCGTAAAAAATCATGTGACTCAGATTTTAAGTAAGCTAGAGATGCGCGATCGGGTTCAGGCTGCATTGTGGGCACAGCGTCATTTGCTTTAGAACCTGTTTGAAAAGGTAGTCAGGTAGAGTAAAGGGGTCGCTCGGAGACCCCTAATGGGATTGAGCCGAGATACGTCTGATTTTATGCCACAGAACGCTGGAATTACTGTACAGATTGGATTGTAGACAACGGTTGCATAAGAGAACTTGAGGTTGACCTACTGCTGTTTTAGCAACTAACCAGACGTTCTCAGGGCGTTTCAGTGACTGACTCTGACGACGGAATCAGGGTTTCAGACCATAATTTTTGATTTATCTATGCCAAATTTAGTCCACTCAAAATTGGTGGCACTGTTTTACACGTATCTCGGCGTGCGATTCGTTTCTGCCCAAGTCAAGCCCCTCCACCAGGCTTGAAATAAAGCAGAGTCAGGGCCTCGAACCCTGATAACTCAACTTCTGTGTGGTGCGTCCAACTTGGACCATTCCATCTCCCCTAGTGTTGGGGTAACAGCTTAGCCCTCAGGTGTGCGACTGACTCTCAAGCGTCTGAAGCAGGGCTAAAAGGCAGTCACTCAGAACCCGACTGAGAATCCTGTCAAGCAGAGCTGCATACGGCTAACGTCAGTGAATCCATGTCTGAACCATCGTCAACGTGAACAAGCCCACGCGGGTTCAAGGGCTTGCCCAAAAGGGAACGGATTCGAGGCAGGCAGTTGCCGAGCTGACCTGTTAACACTCTCACATAGTCCCGGTGGAAAGTGGGAGCCTACGTGCAGCGCAAAACGGAAGTTGGGAACGAAGTAACCTCTTCAACTGCTCTCTGGGTCGGTCGATATCAGAGTAGGTCGTCAGCCGCATGGGTTGAGGAGGAGGGATTGTCTCAGAAGCCAACGCCTTTGGGAAAGCCAGAGGATATGCAGACGGAGACACAGCAATTGGGAAGGTAGAGTTGTCAGTCGCAATGCACACGTCATGAGCGAGTTAACGACTACAAATAGACTTTCAGCCGCACGGTGTAGCCCAGTTGGATTTTAGGAGCAAGCTGCTGTCGAATTTTGCTGCGGGTCGAGTAGAGAGGGTTCCTCCAATGTTTAGGCTTGCTTTGTATTCCCCGTTGCTCTCCCCTTTCGGAATACGAGAGTGTCACACGATTTAGCCTTGCATCGTTGGAAACCTCCCCCTCACAGAAGCCTGCCTGCGGTTTTCCCGCACAAGCCTCTTCATTGAGCCATTCACCTGCTCTATAGCCTTTTCCTATTGAATGAGGTACGATTCTAGTAATGTTTAGTAGCCTAAATGAATCGGTAGTGATGAAAGCGTATTCTACAGACTTGCGCCAAAAAATCATTGACGTTTACAAAGACGAACCCATCTCTCAACGCCAACTAGCCAAGCGATTTAGCGTGGCAACCAGTTTCATTATCAAACTGCTTAAACAATACCGAGAAACGGGCAGCATTGAGCCAAAACCTCATGGAGGAGGTAAGCCCGCTCAACTGACGCTTGAGCATCATCAAGTGCTTGCCGAATTAGTCGAGGCTACCAATGATGCCACGCTTGCCCAGTTATCTGAGCAATTCGAGGCGAAAGTAGGAATGCGAGTAAGTCGTTCAACGATGGGACGAGCGGTGCAACGCTTAAAGCTCACCGTCAAAAAAAACCTTTCGAGCAACTGAACGAGACCAGGAGCAGGTGCAGCAGGCACGGGTTGAGTTTTGGCAAATGATTACTCAAGTCGAAGCCAAAGACCTAGTATTCATCGACGAAGCCGGAGTAAATCTAGCAATGGCAAGGCTCTATGCCAGAGCCCTTCAAGGACACCGCGCTTACAGTCATCGTCCACAGAACCGAGGAAAAAACCAAACCATCATTGGAGCGCTCACCCTTGATGGCATCATTGCGGCACTGACCTTTGAAGGGGGAACGGACGGACGGGCGTTTCAAACTTTTGTCCAACAGGTGTTAGTGCCAAACTTGTGGAAGGGAGCCTGTGTCGTTATGGATAACTTTAGTTCTCACAAAGTCGATGGCATTGCCCAAGCGATTGAAGCAGTGGGTGCAAAATTAGTCTATTTATCCCTCTTGAATCACTTTCGGAAAAGCAAATTTAGTCAAAAATGCTGAAGCTTCTATACGGCTTGAGTCTTAGCATATGTAGCTTATTTCCGATATTTCAAAACATTTGACAATGAAGCGTATATACCAGACAGCAGTCGGTGAAAGACGTTCAGCGTTTTGCCTGGATTTTACTTTAATTAGAGTGACATATGAGGGTTATAGCTGTCGCCGGGTGTGTTAGGACAGATTGGTGATGAACATCAACACCCGTGAGCTTTGTGAATTGACCCTTGTCCTAAGTCTTCCGTCCGTTGCTATACCCTCCTACTCACCCGACTTTAATCCCATTGAGCAGTTTTGGTCAAAAGTCAAAGCAATCCTCCGCGCGATTGCTCCACGAACCAAACAAGCGTTAGACGAGGCGATGACTCAAGCGTTTGCTCAAGTGTCGCTTAAAGATATTCGTCATTGGTTTACTCATTGTTGCTACTGTACCTCACTCGACTGAGAACCGCTATAATAAAGCGACACTATAGCGGTTTTCTGTCGGATGAGGTACGGGCAGAATAATAGAGAGCAAGGGTTTGAGCCTTTAGTTTGTACCTCACAGGAGCCGGAAACGCTATAAGCGACCAGGTCTGGGGAGAGGATGCCACGCCAGATAGCGTAGAAAGCTCTCCCAGCGAAAGCTACGTCGTTGACTCCGTCGATTCAGCCATTTGAAGACCAGCTTGTGAGCTGCGTCTTCAAAGTGGTAGAGCGCATGACCGTTGTCGGTGACCCCAAAGTAGTTGAAGTGTCCGCGCAGCTTTTGCCCGATTGCTTGCCATAGCTGAGGCAGCTTATGAGCATTGCGTTTTTGCTGCAACCATTGATTGAGGGTGACTAACGCACGGCGAAATCGTTTCTTTGAAGTCTTGCGCTTTAATCGGGCTTTTCCGTTGCGACTCTTGCCCCAGTAATGGGTGAACCCCAGAAAATCAAAGCTGGGGAATTTTCTCCCGTACTTGAGGGCTAGACCCGCTTGCCGCTTGCCGCAGGGAAGAAGTTGGGTTTTCTCCTCATTGAGGCGCAAGCCGAACTTCTCCAATCGCTTGGGCAGAACCCGCATGAATCGTCGAGCATCGTCCTCGAACTCAAACAAGGCAATGCTATCGTCCGCATACCGGATCAGAGCGCAGTAGCCTCGGCAGTGCTGGCGCACAATGGTGGTAAACCACTGATCTAGCACAAAATCCAAGAACACATTTGCAATGACGGGGGAGACTATCGAGCCTTGCGGGCTACCCAATTCATCCTGTACTACGCCGCCTAGGGTTTGGACTCCGGCTTTGAGCATTCGCGCAATCACCTGTAGGAATCTTCTATCCCGAATCCGCAGGGCTAATACCTTGAGGATTTCCTGGTGCGGCATGGTGTCGAAGAATTGAGCCAGGTCTAGGTCTGCAATCCACCCAACGGGTTGCCCCATGACCTCCTGATGCAGTTGCCGCAGGGCATCATGACATCCTTTATGGGGTCGAAACCCATAGGAGTTACTGAGGAATACCGGTTCGTAAATTGATTCTAAGACCCGACGAGTCATCTCCTGAACGATTTTGTCTTCAACGCAACTAATTCCCAGAGGGCGCAAGCTGCCATCTTCTTTGGGAATCTCGACTCGTCGTACCGCTTGGGGTCGATACGACATCTGGTTCAGTTTCCGGTGCAACCCCTGTAGATTTTCCTCCAGGTTCTGTCCGTACTCCGTTTTCGTCACTCCATCGATTCCAGGCGCTTTGTTGTCTAGCGACTGAAAGCAGGCTCGCAGATTCTCCACACTATAGTGGTGCATCAGGGCACTGAAGACAGTCCCTGGTTCTCTGTGAGCCCGTTCGGCTATCCGCTCGATTCCTGTTGTCACCATACTTCCACCTCTGAGTGTGGTTGATGTTGCCTTCGAGTGTTCGACCCAATGTGTCCCCCTTCGCTCCGTGGGCGTTACCCCACTTCTTCACTACTATGGGGACATCCGACTTCCCATGAATCGTTGAGCGTTCTTCCGGTTTGCCGGTTGTGCGGCTCTACCCCCCGATGGAGGAGTTCATGGGACCTCCCGAGTTCCCGACTCTACCTTGATGACGTGCTACGGTCTCCGACCCCGGTGGACCCTCCAGAACCCTGGCAGTTGGCTCTGTTGGTTTTGCCTTCCACAACACGAACTGTGTCGGCATCCACGTGTATGTCTAATTTCGGGGCTCAATCCCTTCACGCTTTCGCATTGCAGCCCATCATATGAAATCCGGCTAAGTAGTTATCGTTAAGCATTAGCTTCCTGCCACCAGTGAAAATGAGTCAGACCTCGAATAAATTCGTGCTGTTTAAGCAGTGCACAGCAGCGGTCACAGAGTACTTGTTCAAGGTCTTCAATCTTCTCAAAGATACGATTTACAATCGGTTCATCCAAAATTGACCACAGGCGTTCTGCGGGCTGTAACTCAGGTGAATAGGGGGGGAGAAATTCCAGGTGCAAACCTTCGGGTAATACTACCTTGTCACTCGTGTGCCAACCCGCTTGGTCAACGCTCAATAAAACATGTTTGTGCTGACCCAATCCAAAATGCTGAGCAAAATCTGCTAAGACTCGATTGAACAAGTCGATGTTGACTTTGGGCATGATCCACCAGTACGTCTCGCCGGAGGCAGGATGAACAAAACCGTAGACCCAGACCCACTCATAACGCCACTGCACTTTAGCAATTGGGTTTTCCCACCAAGGCACCCAGATGCGCCGCAGCACGGGCTTGAGACCGATTCGATGTTCATCCATTGCCCAGAGTTGAATCTCTGCCTGAGGATACTGCTGACGCAACTGCTCTACTCGCACGGGCAGTTTTTTTTCCAGGCTTCCTGTTCTTGCGGGTCTTGCTGCTGATGCTCAGGGCGCGGCACTCGCAGGCGAAACTCCATCTGCTTGAGGTATTCCCACCCTCGCTGAGGCGACACTGGACGCTCGAGCACTCGACTCATCCAATCGGCAACCTTGCGTCCATTCCACAAGCCGTTTTCAGTCGTAGGCGTTGCAATCGCTTGCAGGAGTTGGGCTTGTTGAACTTCATCGAGTAAAGGTTCGGCTCCACAATTGTGCTGCCGACCATCCCCCACACTTGCTTCTCCCTTTCGATTGTAGCGATTGGCTATCACCCGTATCCAGCGCAACGAATACCCTGTCACCTCGCGCACCTCTGCCGTCCGCTTGTCCTTCGCCAGTAGCCACAGAATTTGGTACTGACTACGTTCGATCCCCTCTTTCGCTTGACGATACCGCTCCTCCAATTCTTCACAACTGAGATGAGGCTCAAGGGTTAGGCGTTTGGGCATAGGACTTTCTAGGCTAACTTTATGCAGTAAGTTTACACCCGGATTTCATATCATCTCCCTGTGTACGCTTCACTGTCCTCGTTGCCGATGACAGCGCAACACTCGGTACTTGGTGCCTTGCCAAGGCTTCCCTGACCAGGTTCTTCCCCTGGTTGGCAGAGCCGAGCTTCGCTCGGCGCACTCGTCTTCTAGACCTGTGGATAGCTCTAAACCAGCAAGCCAAATTCATAGCGATTGATGAACAGTCCAATGACTACATCGTGCAACCAGATGGACTTAGAAAAGCAAATAGTTTTGCGAGCTATAGCAATACCAAAGCGCGTCAGGACATTTTCTCCATTTCGAGCCTGAAATAAAACAAACCTAGCTTAAGAATGTGTCCTAAGACAACAGCGTACTGCTATAATCGCTTGATCCGAGTCCGTAAAGTCAAATGCTTACGCTCAATCGTCTGAGTATTGTGTTTACCAACGGTATGAAACGCTGGCTCCAGATGTCGCTCATAAGCACCCCAGCCGTCCGTATAGAACTGCATAATCCCAAATGGCTCCAACAATGACTTGAGTTCGAGAAAAGCCGTGTCTTGATGGTTCGACAAGACATATGCCAATACTTCGCCTGTTGCATGATCAATGGCGTGCCACAACCAACGTTGCTGTTGCTTGGAGTGGACAAAACGACCCATCTCATCCACTTCTGCCTCTACATCCTCCCATTGGCACAGCTTGACGATGGTTTGAGTCGGTTCAAGCTGGGCTAGACGAGCTTCATTGACTGCTTTGAGATGTCGATCTTTTTTTTAACTCTTCAATCACCGTAGTCGGACTAATCTTCAACACTCGTGCAGTATCTCGGATGCCACTCCCGTTGACTGCCATATCAACAATCTGCTGTTTGACTTCGGGCAAGTAGCCTCGGTAAGCATAGTCTCGAATGAAGGTGCTGCGAGCGCATTCCGAATTACGACATTTATAACGTTGCTTGCTCTCCTCAGAGCGACCGTGCTTGACCACGTTATTGCTTCCACAATCAGGACAAAGAACAGGTTCTAAAACCATGCTGTAAGTTCACGGGTAAACGCCTGTCTGTATTCTCGCATTTCCACAGGTCTAGAACATTACCGGTGCTGAGCGTATAGCGTTTTGCGTCAGTGAGTCTAATGAGGCTGCTCAAGTCCCAATAGGTCTTGAATCACTGCTTCACCGTCGAAGACTTCTCCCTGATCGCCCTTCTCAACGCCGATCGCAATTTCCTTTTGAAGCTTTGCCAGCTGTATCTCCCGCAAGCGATCGCGATCTTCTAATAAGCGCAAAGCTTCTCGTACTACTTCACTGGCAGAGAGATAGCGCCCGCTTTTGACTTTTCCGTGGACGTATTGCTCAAGCTCTGGGGTAAGGGAGACGTTCATGAGCGAAGCCTTCAAAAAAGCTACCGAAAGGAACGCTCTTAATGATGCTGTGAATGGCAAGGAATGTCAAAGTTTGTTATTCACGCTTCTCAATTATGCCCCCTTGATGCCAAGATGGGGTGGTCTTGCAGTCAATGCAACAGCGTTATAGTGCGGCTCAATTGTTCACTCCCCTTTCTGAACCCTCTGTAGAAAAGTTAGATGTTCGAGCAAACGTTTAGAAATATTGATGACGTTCTCTGGAAGGAGGCGGGCTGCACGACAGAATTGGACTATACAGAGCAAACGTCCTGGCTGCTATTTCTGAAGTATCTGGATGTTCTAGAGTAATGAGCAATGACCTGTCTCAATTGAGCGATCTTCTGTTTCAAGAAATCAGGCAACTGATTGATGCCGCCAAACAACGTGCTGCTGTTGCCATTAATGCCGAGATCACCCTGCTCTATTGGCAAGTTGGCAAACGCATTCAGACCGAAATATTGCAAGGTCAGCGCGCCGAATACGGCAAACAGGTACTCCTGAACCTCTCTCAAGCCCTTACCCAGGCTTACGGTAAAGGTTGGGGTGAACGGCAATTGCACTACTGCGTTGTGCTTTCAGATGCGTTTCCAGATCGGGAGATTTTGCAGACAGTGTGTGCAAAATTGAGCTGGTCGCATCTCAAGCTGCTGATTGGCATCGAAGATCACCTCAAACGTGATTTCTACATCGAGATTACTCAACTCGAACAATGGAGCGTTCGCCAACTACAAGAACGGCTCAACTCCATGCTGTTTGAGCGCACTGCCCTCTCCCGCAAACCCGAAGACACCATTCGCCACGACCTCGACCAACTGCGCCACGACCAGCAACTCTCCCCAACGTTACTCCTCAAAGACCCCTACATCCTGGACTTCTTGGATTTAAGCGATCGCTATCTCGAAACCGACCTCGAAGATGCCATCCTGCGAGAAATCGAGCAATTCTTGCTAGAACTGGGTGCAGGCTTTACCTTTGTTGCCCGCCAAAAACGACTGCAAATCGACAACGACGATTTTTACATTGACTTGCTGTTCTATAATCGCAAACTCAAACGCCTCGTCGCGATCGAGCTAAAGCTAGGCAACTTCCGTCCCGAATATAAAAGCCAGATGGAGCTTTACCTGCGCTGGCTTGCCAAATACGACCAGGAGAGTGATGAACAGCCGCCACTGGGCATCATCCTATGTGCAGGAAAAAAGCAAGAGCAGATTGAGCTACTAGAACTTGATAAAAGCGGCATCCATGTTGCCGAATACCTGACCGTCCTGCCTCCTAAAGAGGTCCTGCAAAACAAGCTGCACGACGCGATCGTCTCCGCCCGCCAACGTTTGCAGGCCTCAAAAGATGAGCCATCATGACCATCTTCGAATATGACGAAAACAAAAGTCAGTCCAACCTCGCCAAACATGGCATTGGCTTTGTGGAAGCACAAACGCTATGGAACGACTCCAACCTGCTAGAAATTCCTGCCAAAACCCACGACGAGCCAAGGTTTTTGATCGTGGGTAAGATAGAGGACAAACATTGGTCAGCGGTCATCACCTATCGAGGGCAAAACATTCGGCTCATCTCCGTTCGTCGATCGCGCATAGAAGAGGTTGCACTGTATGAAAGCTGAAGAATTTGACCGAAAATTTGATGCGGGTGAAGACATCACTCAAATGCTTGACCTATCCAACGCTAATCGCCATCAGTCTGAGCAAAAGACCATCAGCATCGATCTGCCCGTCTGGATGCTGGAGTTGATCGATCAAGAAGCCAGCCGTTTAGGGGTGTCGCCCCAGTCCATTATCCAAACCTCTCTGGCTGAGCATTTAGCCGTCAATGAATCCACATGAACGAAGTCAAAACCCGTGCTGAACGGATTGATCACTAACCAGACCCCTAATAAGGGCAGATACCGGCACAAGTTGCCACGACGGGTATTCTTCGCAGATCAAGCGGAGTTCACGACGGGGGATTACGAGGAGATGATGAACAAGGCTAGTTGCCTGAGCTGAGTCTCCAATGCGATCCTTTACTGGAACACTATCCAGATCAATGATATTGTCGAAAGCCTTAGGGCACAAGGGGGAGTGAATGACGAACGAAGCCCTCTCTCACATCTCTCTGCTTCCATTCAGGCATGTATTGCCCAATGGGACATACTTTATTGACGACCTATAACTGAAAACTATGTAGAGAAAGCCTTTCAGCCGAAACCGTAACTTTCTTTTCTAATGCGCTCGCTGGTCCAACTGGGGAGAATTATGCTAATCCTCTAACACTCCACCTCTACATCGTGCTGCTATTTAACCCAGTGTATCAAAACTCGCTGCACTTACTCCGTTTTGATGCATAGATTGATTGGCGACTTGTTTTACAAAGTTTAGAGGGTGAGACGCCAGATCGCCGTTGCACTTTGCAACTGTCTCTTTTGAGGTCCTTTGATTGACAGAAAATGACCAAGATAAGCGGCAGCTGACAACTTTCGCACCGTCACTATAGATCTCTCAACGGTCCGTTTCATTGACTTGTTAGCTGGTTTTTGCCACCAACAGCTTCCATAAACGATGGCCTCGCTTTCACAAGCACTGCTCATACAATCTTATCGATCTTACTAGTAGTCTCCAAACTGCTGTCAGTACAGGGTTTATAAACACTATAGCGGTTCTCAGTCGAGTGAGGTACAGTAGCAACAATGAGTAAACCAATGACGAATATCTTTAAGCGACACTTGAGCAAACGCTTGAGTCATCGCCTCGTCTAACGCTTGTTTGGTTCGTGGAGCAATCGCGCGGAGGATTGCTTTGACTTTTGACCAAAACTGCTCAATGGGATTAAAGTCGGGTGAGTAGGAGGGTAAATAGACTAATTTTGCACCCACTGCTTCAATCGCTTGGGCAATGCCATCGACTTTGTGAGAACTAAAGTTATCCATAACGACACAGGCTCCCTTCCACAAGTTTGGCACTAACACCTGTTGGACAAAAGTTTGAAACGCCCGTCCGTCCGTTCCCCCTTCAAAGGTCAGTGCCGCAATGATGCCATCAAGGGTGAGCGCTCCAATGATGGTTTGGTTTTTTCCTCGGTTCTGTGGACGATGACTGTAAGCGCGGTGTCCTTGAAGGGCTCTGGCATAGAGCCTTGCCATTGCTAGATTTACTCCGGCTTCGTCGATGAATACTAGGTCTTTGGCTTCGACTTGAGTAATCATTTGCCAAAACTCAACCCGTGCCTGCTGCACCTGCTCCTGGTCTCGTTCAGTTGCTCGAAAGGTTTTTTTTGACGGTGAGCTTTAAGCGTTGCACCGCTCGTCCCATCGTTGAACGACTTACTCGCATTCCTACTTTCGCCTCGAATTGCTCAGATAACTGGGCAAGCGTGGCATCATTGGTAGCCTCGACTAATTCGGCAAGCACTTGATGATGCTCAAGCGTCAGTTGAGCGGGCTTACCTCCTCCATGAGGTTTTGGCTCAATGCTGCCCGTTTCTCGGTATTGTTTAAGCAGTTTGATAATGAAACTGGTTGCCACGCTAAATCGCTTGGCTAGTTGGCGTTGAGAGATGGGTTCGTCTTTGTAAACGTCAATGATTTTTTGGCGCAAGTCTGTAGAATACGCTTTCATCACTACCGATTCATTTAGGCTACTAAACATTACTAGAATCGTACCTCATTCAATAGGAAAAGGCTATAATGGCGCGGTAATCAAGTTGCCATGACAGTTCTTCAGTCATGAGTTTCGCTCCAGTCTTTGCTCTTGAATTGTCCGCCCGATCACACACAGATCGTCGAGTTTCAACGATCCAACCAGAAATGTTATACCAATTTAAATTGAGTAAGCGGCAAATGGACTAGACTGAGCGGAGTTGTTTGGAGAGTCTAGTCATGGCAGGTGTAACGTCAATAGACGTGAAAGAAAGTTTGGATGACTTAGCTCAACAGTTGCGGCAAGCCGAAACGCCAAGCGCTAAAGAACGATTGCAAGTGCTCTACTGGTTGAAACAAGAGAATGCGCCGAGCATTAGTGCGATTGCCAAAGCGGTCGGGAAACATCGAAACACGGTGCAAAGCTGGCTATTGATGTATCGCACTGGAGGAGTGGGGGCGATGCTAGAAATCAAGAAATCGCCGGGGGGAGTGCGAGTGATACCCCAATGGGCAGAGGATGCTTTGGCAAAGCGGTTACGACAGAGACACGGCTTTCAAAGTTATGGAGCAGTACAACAGTGGTTGGCAGAAACCTTGGGAGTAGAAGCGGAGTATCACGCGGTCTACCAAATGACCCGCTATCGGCTCAAAGCCAAGCTAAAGGTTGCTCGTCCTCAAAATTGCCAGCAGGATAGTGAACAGCGATCTGCTTTTAAGCAAACCTCAAGGGCGACCTCAGCTTGCTGAGTCAGTATGCTCGCCACCGGGGGCAGGATGAACGTCCCATTCGCTATTTTGCTCAGGATGAGAGTCGTTTTGGACTGCATACTCTGATGGGACGATTGATCACGGCGTGTGGCATCAAACCGATTGGGCAGTGGCAGTGGTTGTTCAAAGCGTTCTGGCTCTACGGGGCGGTTGAACCTGCCACGGGAGAGTCCTTTTTTCTGCAATTTTCTCATGTTGATACCGAGTGTTATCAACGATTCTTGAATGAATTTTCCAACGCTTATCCGGATAGTCTGAACGTCTTGCAAGTGGATAACGGGCGGTTTCACAAGGGTAAAGCGTTGGTGGTGCCAGAGAACATCATCTTGTTATTCCAACCGCCTTACTGCCCTGAGCTAAATCCTATTGAGAGGTTGTGGGAACATCTCAAGGCAAGTTTGAAGTGGGCTGCGTTCAAAACGCTCGACCAACTACAAGTCAAAATCGATCAACTCCTGGCTGAGTTAACACCACAAGTAATTGCTTCTCTCACAGGTTATTCCTTTATCCTGGATGCCCTATCTGCCTTGAATACTGTTTAAATTGGTATTAGTTGTTGAGTTAGTTGTTGAAGGAGATAACAACTCTTGCAAAACCACAGAGTCAACTTTAACCTTCCAGGGGCAAGGAGACTGCCCCCATAAGCTAGAGACCACTTGACCTGTCTCCGGCAGTACTTGTAAGCGCAACTGTAGTGCCACAGCACTGTGATTCCGGACGATCAAATCTTTATAGCCATAGGAGATCGAAGCATCTTGACCAAGCTGGTAAAAGCGATCGCCCCCGTAAGCATCGATGCTATGGCAATGTCGCTCCAGAATCTGGCAGCCTGAAACCAAAAACATATGAAACAGGTTGGTAGCAATTAAGCATAGTCCGCCACCCACTCCCGTCTGTACTTGACCGCGCACAAACACGGGTCCTGCCTTAAACCCATTACTTAAGGTTGGGTCGCCTACGCAATTACAGAAGCTGAAGATTTGCCCAGGGTTAAGTTGAAGTTGGTGAATTTTGCTCGCAGCCAGTTGCAAGTTTAAGACACGATTTTCTCGAATTTCTGGACTGCCACGATTTGGAATGGCTGTGACGGAATCACACCATAAATGAGAGTAAAGATATGACCGATGGGGAGTTTGTTGACGAGCATAAAAAAAGGGTAGCCACAAAGCAAGCTCCTAGCGTACTTGAGGCTAATACGCAGAGATCGTTTCCATTCTTTCAAAACGGCGACTCCTTTATTGATGTACCCGACAGATTTGACGGAGATCAAGCAATTCCGCTTCTATAATAAAAGCTAACGCCCTGGTTCACCCGTGGAAGATTATCTCACCATACTCGCTGAGCCACTACGTTCCATCGGGTGCAACAGGATAGTTTAGACAGCAATTGCAAAATGTAAAAAAGGGTGCTTTTAAGTGCCCCGAAACACATCCATATGAAAAACCAACAGCACTCGTTGTTACTCACCCTGTTTGAAAATTACGGGGGGGTAGTTGTAGAAAAGTGCGAATGACTTCAGCAGCTTCACGTTTACTGCTTAGGTTAGCACTGTAGGTTTTAGCTAGAGGTTCTATCTGGCCGGAGTCTAAAACCAGGCTAACTCGATATCCCAGGCGACTCCGTTGATGCTCACCGACTTCTTTAATCGATGTAAATCGCTCTTCTTCAATTGCAATTGCTTGAATAGCTTGAATAGGATACCTGAGGGTGGGGGATAGGCTATGCCGTTTGAGGGTAAGCATTCCATTTGCTTTGTCAAATTCAAACCACGACCCTGGTTTACGGGCATACAACAAGCTTGCTACCACCACTAGCAACCCAGGCAGATAAGGTTGCCAGGGGATTGGATAACTGATAATGATGGGGGTAAGTTTCGTCTTCTTGATAATGTGGGTCAGTTGTATGGCAATGGCTCCTAGCGGCGACGCGACGAGAACGGCAGGTGATTCAGGATTAGCGATCGCGGTTCGTAAATGAGCGGCTAACGTATCTGCATCATGCCAGGTCGCTGTGAGTGGAATATCAATGGTTGCAAGCTGATTTGAACCGCTAATACGCAGATGGTTGATTGAGTCAGCATGGAACTGGCCAAAAGGTGAGGGGCTAGCTGGAGTTGCAGGTACAAGGGCCACGCTTTCGACAGGATTGACTTCTACTTCCGTATCACTCGGTTCAGTCCCAAAAAACATGACTGTTTTAGCGCGACAGCGTAAACCCCGGGGTGGATATTGCCACCAAGTGTGATCGCATTCTAAAACTGGCGTTTTGGTCAAAGACCAAAGATAAAGGCCTGTCACAAGGAGTAAAACGCTGATAATACTAAGTTCGTTCCGCGTATACAGACGTAGCTTATTGGTAACATTAGTCGTAACGCGCAACTTTAGATTCGTGCTGGTATAGCTTGCCATGTTAATTCATCACAGATCTGCTGGTTCGCTTCCCTATGTATTCCCTCCAGAATAGCTCTTCAGAAATTGAGGATGTTACGGAGGTAACTGTCTTTCCTGCCTTCCCAACTTCAGTAATCAGTCTCTTAACAGCAGCAGGAGTCAAGTACGGGTCAATCTAGTCCTCCAGCACCGCTTCGTCTAGCCGGCTTGTTATACCAAATTAAATTGGAGTAGTTACAGATCAGATAAACTGAGGAATGTAGAGGTGAGAGTCTAATCATGGCTGGTGTCAGCGCAATCGTAATTAAAGAAAGTCTCGAGGAGTTAGGCACCCGCTTGCGAACGGTTGAACAGCCGATAGTTAAAGAACGATTGCAAGTGTTGTACTGGCTCAAACGAGCGCAAGCACCGAGCATCAGCCAGATCGCGGTTGCAATTGGCAGGCATCGAGGCACGGTGCAAAAGTGGTTAGCGCTGTATCGAGCACAAGGATTAGAGGCATTGCTGGTGGTCAAGCCAACGCCAGGAGGAGGCAACCGGATGATTCCAATGTGGGCAGAAGTTGCCTTAGCAAAGCGATTGCAGGAACCGGACAATGGGTTTGACAGCTATGGGGAGGTGCAGCAGTGGCTCTTGGAGAGTTTAGGAATAGAAGCCCAGTATCATGCGGTCTACCAGATGACCCGTTATCGGCTCAAAGCCAAGCTAAAAGTGGCTCGTCCCCAACAACCTCAAGCAGAACCGAGCACAACGAGAGGCATTTAAGCAAACCTTGCAGACGACCTCGATTTGTTGAGCCAATACGCTCGGCAAGTGCGCCAGGATAAACGACCTATTCGCTATTTTGCTGGGGATGAGAGCCGCTTTGGGCTGCATACCATTATCGGGCGTTTGATTACAGCCTTTGGAGTGAAACCCATTGGCTCATGGCAACGGGTGTTCAAAGCATTCTGGCTCTATGGCGCTGTGGAACCTGCCACCGGAGAATCCTTTTTCTGGCAGTTCTCCCATGTCGATACCGAGTGCTACCAATGCTTCTTGGATGAGTTCTCCAAGGCTTACCCCGATAGTCTCAATATCCTGCAAGTGGATAACGGACGGTTCCACAAAGGCAAAGCGTTGATTGTGCCACAGAACATTATCCTGGTGTTCCAACCGCCTTACTGTCCGGAGTTAAATCCAATTGAGAGGCTATGGGAATATCTCAAGGCGGATCTCAAGTGGGTTTCGTTCAAAACGCTTGACCAACTGCAATCCAGAGTAGATCAACTCTTATCCCAGTTAACCCCTCAAGTGATTGCTTCTCTCACGGGCTACCCCTTTATCCTCAATGCACTATCTGTCATTGAAACCATTTAAATTGGTATGAGCCAAAAACTTCAGGTGCCCCCCGGCATTTTCTTCTACCCGCTATTGCCCTATACCCCCCAACTGCAACCCACTGAATGTGTCTGGTCTTTGCTGCGCGAAGCAATCGCTAATCAAGTGTTTGACAATCTTGATGCTTTAGAGGATGTCTTAGTCAAGCGGTGCCAATGGTTGATGCAGCATCCTGTGATAGTTCAAGGCAAAGTGGGCTTTGATTGGATTCAAGCAATTTAATCTGGTCAAAAAGTACTGCCTTCCGCAATTCCGTATAACCCGCTTTAATGACACCATTGCCCACTTGTTTGAGGCACTCCCGGATGCGCCCTTATTTGCCGAGTTGCCAGGAGCAGGTCCCCATTTAGCACCCCGATTACTCGTGGCGTTTGGAGAAGATCGTTCCCGTTTCACTTCTGCACAAGCCTTCATGAGTTATGTGGGGATTGCTCCGGTTAAGGAGGAAAGTGGGAAGAAAAGATGGGTTCACTGGCGCTGGTCTTGTCCGATTTTCTTGAGGCAGACGTTTGTGGAATGGGTCAACCAGGCAAGACGGTTTTCGGCTTGGTCACAGGCGTTCTATGAACAGCAAAAACAAGCGGGCAAAAGTCATCAAAAAGCGATTCGATCGCTGGCTTACAAGTGGGGCAGAATTTTGTGGCGCTGTTGGCAGGACAACACTCCCTATGATGAGGAGAAGTATGTTGCTGCATTGAGACAGAAGCAATCACCGTTAGTCAAACGGTTGGCAATTTAGTCACTCATTTTCCTGACAAATGAAACCAGTTAAACATCAAATAAACAATGGAGAAATCAACAGAAAAAACAACTGCGAGACAAATGTAAAAATCAAGCAAGCCTGAAATAGGTAACTGAATAAATCTGAAGTTGAGAATAAAAACAATTCACTAACCAACTACAGACGATTTTGTTGGGCATCCAAAAGCAAGTAATACACCAAAACTAAAGGTTCAGACTTCTCTATTGACTCCGTCCACCTCAGGGACTATTTTAGACAGCCTCAATGCAAAATCTCCTGACATTTTACTGTCAAGGACTGCCTTTACGAATGAGATCGCTGTAGGCTGGGTTAGTGATAGGTTACTTTGTGGGAAGCAAGCAAGCGAGCTATGTAGGTCTTATACGGAATTGAGTAGGGGAGTATCATTTAGCAAGATGAAAAAGGTACTCTGTCCATGCCTCGACCCCGCACTCAAATTAGCCCTCATCTAGACTACGCAGATCTAACTCAGCGGTATGTTCAGTGCCAAGATGCTGGCGAGAAAAACCGTTGGTTGGTGATTCGATTGCTCAGTCATCCAAAGACTCCGATGAGCATCGAACAAACCGCTGAGATTTGTGGACTCAGTTGTAGTGGAGTGCGGAAAATTGCCCGTCGCTACAACGCCGAGGGTGCGGTCGGACTAGTCAATCGGCAACGCTTGAACCCTGGGGGCAATCGGTTGGCTTTAAGTGATGAACAGCAACGGCTATTGCGGCAACGCTTACAGAGTGCCCCGGATGATGGCGGACTCTGGAGTGGACCGAAAGTTGGGGAGTATATCGAAACCTACTTTGGCATTTGCTTACACCCCTCAACAGCCTGGAAGTATCTACGACGTTTGGGGTTGAGCTTGCAGGTGCCGCGTCCGGTGCATCATCAAAGCGCAACCCTTGAGCAGCAAGCAGAGTTCAAAGCAGGATTAGCAGGTCATGTGGCGTGGTTGCGCTCGTTGTTTCCCAATCGGGAGATTGTAATTTGGGCGGAAGACGAAGCTCGATTAGGCTTGCAACCCATTGTCAGGCGGGTTTGGGCACCCATAGGAGAACGCCCATCAGCGCATCATTCTCGCCGCTATCAATGGGTCTACACCTATGGTTTTGTCCATCCTGCCACTGGAGCGAGCTACTTCCTTTTATTGCCCCGTGCCAATGTCTCCATGATGCAGATGGCGTTAGAGCTATTTGCGGCTCAGGTCAATCCCCATCGTCAGCAGTTGATCATTCTATTGGTTGATCAGGCCGCGTGGCATATGAGCCAAAAACTTCAGGTGCCCCCCGGCATTTTCTTCTACCCGCTATTGCCCTATACCCCCCAACTGCAACCCACTGAATGTGTCTGGTCTTTGCTGCGCGAAGCAATCGCTAATCAAGTGTTTGACAATCTTGATGCTTTAGAGGATGTCTTAGTCAAGCGGTGCCAATGGTTGATGCAGCATCCTGTGATAGTTCAAGGCAAAGTGGGCTTTGATTGGATTCAAGCAATTTAATCTGGTCAAAAAGTACTGCCTTCCGCAATTCCGTATAATACCCGATATTCCGTTTCCACAAATTCGTCATCCTGAGCCATCAAAAGACGTTGATAACTGGCTAGCAGATGGTGCAGGTCGTCTGGATGGATCAGCAGCGTCAGGAGATCGTTGTCCATCCGTCGGATCTCGTCTACGGAATAGCCCAAAACTGCTTCAACTTGTTGATTGCAGTAGATATTGCGTTGCTCAATCAGGTCATACACATACAGAATTGCTAGGGTGGAGTCGGCTATCTGCTCGGTCAACTGCTGCTGCTGCCGCAATGCCGCTTCGGCAGCTTTGCGATCGTCAATCATCATCCAACACCCTACGATTTCCAGCGGCTCTCCCTCAAGGTTGCGGATCAGCCTCAGATCGTCTTGCACCCAACAATAGTGTCCATCGCGATGCCGAAAGCGGTATTCATGGCTGTGGTGTCCTTGCTCAAATAGAGCAGGCAGTCCAGCGAACATCTTCGGTGCATCGTCGGGATGCAAACGCTGAGCCCAAAAGTCTGACCCTCCCAAAAAATCAGACGGGGTGTAGCCAAACATCCTGGACACGTTCTCGCTGATGTAGGTACAGGCAAAATTTCCCCCTGCTTCGCAAGAGTAAACCATGCTAGGGCTGGCAGCGAGGAGGAATTGCATCCGTTCCTGCAATGCTTGATTTTCGAGTTCTGCCTGTTTAAGTGTGGTCAGATCCTGCACATTGATTACCACACCGGAAATCGTGCCATCCAGTTCTACATAAGGCGCATAGGTGGCTTTAGCATAACGCCGCTGACCATCACCATAGTCTTTCCATGACTCCACGGTCTGCTCAGTTGCTCCTGCAAGGCAGTTGTCTAGCAAGGGTTTACAGACCGTCTCAAAAAAATCTTGACCGAGTAAATAGCCGAATGAATGCCCCACGATTTCATCGTAGGCTTTCTGGTGCCAGGTTAAATAGGTCTGGTTAACGACTTGGTAGATATAGTTGCGATCGATTAAAGACACGCAATCTGGGGTGGCAGAAACAATCCGCTCGTAGCTATACAACATCGCTGAGAGTTGCTGCCGCTCTGGCTCAGAAGCGGCGCATACTGCAAACCTTTCACCTTTCCCACTCTTACATTTAGCTGTATCAGGGTAGTTAGCTGGGCTGAGTTTGCTTTGACCTCTCTTCGATAAAGCCAACGAATCTTGAATCGATCTGGAGAGAGACATGATGTACTGTAAGCCCTGATGTTAGTGATTGAGATGGCTGATACTAAGGAGTTTGAACTTGCAAGTGTTAGGGAATCGCTAAAGGGCTCCGTAAACTAGTCCACACGATATACCGCTGTTTCGAGGCACTGATGAGGGTTGGAATCCCTTGTTCAAGCAGCTCGCATCCGTACCGATAAGCCTCCAACCGATCACTTGCAACAAACTGTCTTGCTAGCCGATACAGCTCTTTGCCATAGGTCACTCCATCTTGCATAGACTGATCCATGTAGAACTTGAACGGAGTGATTTGTTGTTCTGGGATCATGTTGGGAGCAGATTCTAGAGCAGGGTTATTTCATTCTAAATAGCTTCTTCAACAACTTCAGCCCATAACCTGCTTTCCGCCTTGCCTGTGCCATATTAGTTTCTCCGGCATCCCGATAGAGGTTGAGGGCTAGATTCCGGGCAGTGGCAAATAGGACAGGTAGTGCGCTGACTCGGATTCTAGAACCATCTTCGCCTTGAGTCACATCTCGCACATGATGGACTTTATTCTCAACGTGCCAGTAATCCCGTATCCGTCGCCCAAACTGTTCGACTGTTTCGTCTAACGAACTGATGTAATAACGGATTTCAGGCTTTTTAATCAAGATATATTGCCCCTTGAGGATGTGCCGATAGCTCTTGACTCGAATAATGCTTCGTAATCCTGACCATTCTTCTGCTCCGGGCAACCCATCCCAGGTCTTCCACAAGCTGACGCTTCGGCGTTCGACTCGACCATGCCCCGTTTCAACGCAATTAATATGGGATTCGGACTGAAATTGTGCCGTAATTGCAGCGTAAAAATTGCCGTGGTTTCCTTTCAATGCGCCGAGATAGTCGTTTTCAGAGTCGATGATTTGCGCAGATATTTTTTTTGAGTGTTCAAAGCGTCGAAAGCAAACACCACTCCGCGTTTTGCCAGTTGCTCTAAGATCGGCGGAATCGCTTTAATTTCATTACTTTTGCAATCCACGGGCTGGGGAGGTAGGATCAGTCCTCGTTCCACGACGTATGCCGTGACTAATTGAATCGCAGGATGAGATTCTGTCGTACTCGCGTTCGTCTCAATCTGGTAAGAACCCCGTAAGACCTTACCATCAAGAGCGATCGTTTCTCCCGCTTTCGGTTCTATTGTGAAGAACTCTGAGATACAAGCTCCGTAGGATTGATAGTCCAGCGTTAATAGCACCCGACGGATCGTACTATAGGATGGTAGTCCATGTTTCGGTGACCCAAACAGGAGAATCAGGGATTCACGGTATTCCTCTAACCAATCTCCCATCGCGATAAATCCGCCACAGCCTGCACTGATCGCTAAGGTAAACAAGGCTAAACAGACGGCATACTGATGACGGCTGCCCGCGCCTCGGCGGGGGTCGGGTAGGTGAGAAAATACTTCTACGATTGCAAGCGTACTCATCACGATCAAAGGGGGGAGAATGGACTTCCATACTCTGGACCCTATGCTCACCTACTGTCTAGAATGAAATAACCCTGGATTCTAGAGCGATGGTAGATGGAATCGTAAGGACTGACATTATGTGCTTTCCCAACTATTGCTGGAACAAATTGGAACAAACGAGTAGGAACTTTGCAGCATAAATAACTCCTAGCGAACTCATGCGGTTATTTCTCCCAATCGTTTTGTCCTTATAAAACTTACTCGTAAAGTAGGAAATGACTTTAGAATTCAATTCAAGGTTTTCCTGAAATTTTATCTATCTTTAGATAGAGTATTGCAACATTTCTACACAAATTCAAGTAATCTTTGATACATTTCTTCAAAGATTACTTGAACTTTATATTTACCGCCTGATCAGCTTTTTGTGACCCTACCGAAAAGACTGAATTTTCACTTGTCGTGTAAAAGCATATGCCAATTAATCTGCTAGAAATTTGTGCAAATCTAAGCAAACAGGGCAAACGATTTACCAACTCAAACACGGATTGCTAGACAATTACCTGTGCCAGCAACTCAAACACCCATCGCTCAAAATGGCCTTTGCGTAAGTCCCACTAAGAAATGGACGATGCCGATTAAAGATTGGCGACCAGCCTTAAATCGGTTTGAGATCACTTACGATGATCGTTTTCTACTACAGTTCCCTACCTTCGAAACAAATTATTTGACATAACCCTGGACTCACTAGATTAAGGCTCTCAAAGCGCCTATTCCGTCTTGGTAGTTTCTATGTAGCTGATTAATAAAATGCATTCAAGCAGACTTTTGGCACAGTCTCTAAGACTTCTAAGGCTTTTTGTTTACTATCCAAATAGCTCTAAGCAGCCAAAACTCGCTAGCGGCTCTCGCGGTGAGAGCCTGCCCCGGAACCCAATGTCACTATGCTCTTTAAACATAATACCTCTTTCGCTATCCTCAGCCTCACAGCGCTGCTCGCGGTTGCGGTTGCGGCGGCTGCTTGGCGCAGGCGTGCTGCCTCCTCTGCCAGCAGACCATTTATTTTATCGTTGCTTTCTATTGCTTTCTATGCCACTGTTGCCGCTCTCGAAGCGGCAGCGATCGCTCTACCCGACAAAATCTTTTGGTCTAAGTTGGAATATGTTGGCTCTGGCTGCGTGGTTACGTTCTTTCTCATCTTTGCTATCCACTTCACGCACAAAAGGCAGTGGCTCACACTCAAAAACACCGTCTTGTTATGGCTACTCCCCAGTCTCAATGTGGTTTTAGTGGCAACCAACGAACAGCATCGGTTGGTTTGGAGTGGCTTTTTGCCATATTCCCAGGGCACAAACCAGATTGTTTACCAGCATGGTCCAGGTTTTTATTGGGTAATGTCCTGCGTTTATCTTTATACACTCACTGGTTCACTGCTACTGGTTAAAGCGATGCAGCAATCCGCGCGACTCCAGCAGCAACAATCCTGGCTGGCGTTAGCAGGAGCGCTCGTCCCGTTGCTCGGTGGTAGCGCATATATGCTCAATCTCACGCCTGCCGGTTTAAACCTCACTCCCATGAGCTTTTTGCTGACAGGTATCATCTATTTCGTCACGCTCTTTCGCTTTCGTCTGTTTGATCTTGTACCAGTGGCACGAGACACGTTGATCGAGAGTATGTCGGATGGTGTCTTAGTACTAGATTTACACAATCGGTTGATTGATATAAATCCAGCTGCCCAGCAGCTCACTGGGATCAGAGTAACTTGCTTGGGGCAACCGCTCAGGCAATTATTCTCAAGCTGGCAAGTGATCGCTCAGCTTTGCGAAGCGTCTGAAACAGTGCAGTGTGAATTGCTCCTTAAGGTGAGCGCAGACTGCTATGTGGAGTTACACGTCATACCTTTACGCGATCGCTGTAAAGGTCTCACTGGGCGCTTGCTTGTCTTGCGCAATGTCACTCAACGGCAACAAGCTGACCTTGAACTACGACAGGCAAACGAACGCCTACAAGCACAGCTGCATGAGATCAAGGCACTCCAAACGCAGCTACGTGAACAGGCGATCCGCGATGCTCTGACGGGCTTATTCAACCGACGTTATTTTGAGGAGACGCTCCCTCGAGAGTTGGCACGCGCGGCTCGGGAAGCTTACCCGGTCGCTGTGATCCTGATGGACATCGATTTTTTCAAGCAAGTTAATGATACCTACGGGCATCAAGGTGGGGATTGCGTCTTACAGGCTTTTGGTAGTTTGCTGCGCGATCACAGCCAACAAGGCGACATCGCGTGTCGTTACGGTGGTGAAGAATTTGTACTGACGCTGCCTGCTATAACGCTGAAGGATGTTTATCAGCGAGCAGAACAGATTCGACGCTCCTTTCAAGCAATGCGCGTGCAGTTTGGTTCTGCAACTATCTGCACGACACTTTCGCTGGGGGTCGGGTTATTCCCTGAACATGGGGACACCAGTCAGTCTCTCATGCAAGTCGTTGATCAAGCCCTCTATATTGCTAAAGCGGCGGGACGAAATTGTGTTAGATGTGTCGAGACAGTGGTCTAAGCCACTGGACGGCTTCCTTGTAGTACTCACTGTTGCGGAGTTTTAGGGGCAAAGGTAGCGTAGCTGCAAGTTTCTTGACAAGTCAAAACCGTAGGTTTTTTCGTAAATGCCCCCGCTGGTCCCATTCCGGAAAATTTGCTGAATCAGCCGGACTCCTGTTGTTGTTTTAGTCAACATTTTGGTACGATTGACTGCACCATCCGGAGAATGCAATGACAGCCCAGGATCGCGATCATCCTTCAGCCTTTCCTTCAGAGGACGCGAAACAGAAACTTGCTCAGTCCTATGCCCAGTTAAAGTTGGCAACGGGAATTGACCGAGCTGTCTGGAGTCGGTACTTCAGAGGAAAACGATCGCCTACGCTACGGCAGTGTCAGCAAGCGGCTGTGGCACTAGAGCTAGATGCGATCGACTTTGTGGCAGCTTTATTAGAACGGGTGGCGGCTCAGTCTTCTCCTGGGGATGCAGATCTAGTTAGGGGGATAGATTAGAACTCTTGCGTGAATCAAGAAGAGAGCGAAAGTTCACAGTTGATGATCGCCGCAATCAGGTTGAAGCGCAACCCGAAGCGCTTGCGTCGATTTCGATACCGTTCAGCGAGAATCCGAAAAATCTTGAGCTTCCGATTCACATGCTCAGCGACCACTCGTAATCGGGCTAGAGTGCGGTTGTGCTGACGCTCGGCTTTGCTCAGTTTGCCTTTACGGGGCTTTTTGGTTGGAGTGCAACTACAGGGATGTAGCTTTGCCATACCCTGATAGCCTCTGTCCGCTAAACACAACTGCTCCGGCAGCATCGGCAGGCGATGGAGCTTGAACAAGCGAAAGTCATGGACTCGCCCTTTGCCAAAGGCTGTGCAGATAATCTGTCCAGTCGCTTGATTGACTACCACTTGAGCTTTTAGGGTATGCCGCTTTTTCTTGCCGCTGTAGTAGCCTCGCTGTTTTTTTGGGGACGCTCAATGGGGCTTTCAGTCACATCCACTGCCACTACGCTCCAAGTACTGGCATTCTGGTAGAGTTGCTTTTTGCCGGGTAGCCGAAACTGGTCTGAATTGGTCAATAATCCTTCCACCTTTTGAATCAATCGACATACGGCTGACTCGCTCATCCCCCACGTGGTGGCGATATGAAACTGTGTCCGGTATTCTCGCCAGTATTCAAGTACGACCAACAATTGGTCTTCTACGCTTAATTTGCACTGTCCACCCCGTTTTCCCCTGCGGTCAAGATCGGGACGCAATATTGCTACCATCTGCTCAAACGTTTCAAGGTGAACCCCACATCGACGTTTGAAAGCTCCGGGTTTAAGTTGGCTAAGTTGCTCGTAGGTCATAATATCCCTCATTAATCACTCTAAGCAGATGAAAAGATAAGTTGGAGGTTTAGCTGATGCACCCGTGGACAGATAAACTGATTCATCTTCTGCGTCAGTTGCTCAAACCCTAACTGAAGGGAAGCAATGGGAAAAACCGTCAACCAGTGTTTAAGCCAATTGAAGCAAACTAAAGGTTGAATAACTAAACGCAAGTTGTTGAGTAAGTTCTTCCAACCGCTCTGGTTATTCCACCACGGGTGCTGCGAAAACCGCTGATGGGCCAGTGGACAGGAGTCGTTGAATGGGTCGGCAAACAAACTGACCATCAAAAACGTACTCATGACCAACTCCCACCACTTCTCAATCTGCTCATAGCGGGTCATACGAAAGTCTGCCCACCCGAGTGCATCTTTGGCTTGTTTGAGACCATACTCAATCCAGGTTCTAAAGCCATAACTGTCACCAATATCTTTGAGTTTGATTGCCGGGGCACAGACCATGACATAGGACGTTGAGTTGTCCGGTAACGTGTCAGGGTCAGTGGTCAACAGCCAGTACTGCTTGCGGTGGCTTTTGCCGTAAATCACCTCAGCCATGTGACGGGTTTCTGTCGTGCCATTACTAAAGGTGCGCTTGAAGGTCTGCCAAGGCTCCTGGTACACCTCCTGGTCTTGCGGTAGCCACAAAGCATGGTTGCTGCGAATCGCCAGGATGTAAGGTAGGTTTAATTCATCTAGCACATCGACAAAGTTGACTTTACTTTCGCCATACAAGCTATCGGCGAGCACCAGTTCAAACTCAAATCCTAGTGCTTGTAATTGTCGAATCATGGTTGCCGCAATTTGCGGTTTACTTTGATACTCTTCTCCCTCTTTGAGTCGTTCTCTGGGTTTATACACCTCAAAACTCAATGGCACAATCATGCCATCGACTAAGCCGTAGGCAGTGACAGCGACAATGCCATTTTCCTTCTTACCGACGTTGCCGATGTATTGCCGTTTGACGTAATCAGTGCTTTTTCCCTTCTTACAATCTCCAGTTTCATCAATCAGTAATATCAATGACCGACCGTTGAGTACCTTGAGGGTCAACTCCAATCGCTTCTGGCGTAACTGTTGCACCTGCCAAGGAGACTCGGTAAGGAAGTGATGTAAGTTTTGCTGATTGTTTAAGCCTACTGCTTTGGCAATGGCAGGTAAGGATTTGCGTTTAATCTCGCTAATCATCCCCAGATGCAGAAGCTTAAAGGCTTCATAGCTGCGCACTTCTGGGAATAAGTCCTCATACAATTGGCAGTATTCATCCACAAAATGTATCGTCGGGCGGGCGGCTCTAGATGCTGGCATGGCAATTGAATCTGGACAAACGTACCTCTATAATAGATAGTCTCTAGTCAGAGTGATTTAAGAGGGATATAGCGCTACGCATGAATGTTGGAACACTGATTGAACGCAGCATCGACACACTCACGAAAGCTATCAAACTCATCCCACCGTTGCCTCATCCAATTCTTAAGCACAAACCACCAATGCTCAATCTGATTGAAGTCAGGAGAGTAGGCAGGCAGATACCAAAGCTCACAGTCAGCCGCTGCTACCCTGTCCTCAATGCTTTGAGAATGGTGAAAACTAGCATTATCGATGACGATGACATCTCCTGGCTGCAGTTGCGGTAATAGACACTCCTCTAACCACACCTCAAACAAATCCCGGTTACACGAGCCGATAAACGTCAGCGGTGCAAAAAGCTTCCCCTGTTTAAGTGCCGCAATCCAACTGACTCTCTCGGTGCGTTTGCCCGACTTGAGGGCATGAAAGCGGTGTCCAATCTCGCAGTAGCCATAGGGATACTCGTCTCGATTATCAACGCCTGCTTCGTCGACATAAACCATCTGAGCCGCTGTCTTGGTCTTCAATCGCGCTTGAAACTCTTGGCGCTTAAGCTCATCTCGCTCTTGATACCCGTACGTCTTTTTTTTCGACTGATTCCCAGCTTTTGCAACGCATCACTGATGTTTTGTTGCGTCACACCCTCTCCCCATAAAGTTGCCATTTGCCCTTGGGTCTTGCCGCCATGCTCTTGCACAAACTCCCTAAACCGTTGCCAATCGGTGATTTTATGTCTACACCCCTGCTGATAGTTGCGTATGGCTCCACACTTCCCGGTTTGGGCTTCTCGTTTGAGCCACTGGTCTAAGGTATTGCGGCTGATATTTAACATCCGGCTGACTTCGGTTTTACGGTCTCCTCGTTTGACTGCTGCAATTGCTTTCTGACGAAGGTCGTCACTGTAGGGGGCTGGCATAAAAGGTCATTGATATTCTTTGCAATCTTAACTATACGTCCTCATAAGATTTCGTAGTGCTATATCCTCCTCCTTGACCTAGTTCTAGCTGCTTACATACATTCACGCAAGAGGTCTAGTATATCGAAACCTACTTTGGCATTTGCTTACACCCCTCAACAGCCTGGAAGTATCTACGACGTTTGGGGTTGAGCTTGCAGGTGCCGCGTCCGGTGCATCATCAAAGCGCAACCCTTGAGCAGCAAGCAGAGTTCAAAGCAGGATTAGCAGGTCATGTGGCGTGGTTGCGCTCGTTGTTTCCCAATCGGGAGATTGTAATTTGGGCGGAAGACGAAGCTCGATTAGGCTTGCAACCCATTGTCAGGCGGGTTTGGGCACCCATAGGAGAACGCCCATCAGCGCATCATTCTCGCCGCTATCAATGGGTCTACACCTATGGTTTTGTCCATCCTGCCACTGGAGCGAGCTACTTCCTTTTATTGCCCCGTGCCAATGTCTCCATGATGCAGATGGCGTTAGAGCTATTTGCGGCTCAGGTCAATCCCCATCGTCAGCAGTTGATCATTCTATTGGTTGATCAGGCCGCGTGGCATATGAGCCAAAAACTTCAGGTGCCCCCCGGCATTTTCTTCTACCCGCTATTGCCCTATACCCTCCAACTGCAACCCACTGAATGTGTCTGGTCTTTGCTGCGCGAAGCAATCGCTAATCAAGTGTTTGACAATCTTGATGCTTTAGAGGATGTCTTAGTCAAGCGGTGCCAATGGTTGATGCAGCATCCTGTGATAGTTCAAGGCAAAGTGGGCTTTGATTGGATTCAAGCAATTTAATCTGGTCAAAAAGTACTGCCTTCCGCAATTCCGTATAACTTTAGTTGGAGCTAGCCTTCCATAGTGAGATGGATTGATTCACCCATCACTTGATTATACAAAAGTGTCAACTCTGAGTGGACGACAAATGAAAGTCCATTGCCTATATTGAATGCATACAAACACAGACAACAACCGAGTTGCAGGTTTAGAGTTTGCTATACACCAATCATACAAAGAAGGTATAGAGATTGCTTGTGATGAATACCTTCCTTCAGAGGTAGCAGTGAATCAAGACCGGGATCGCAGTTCGTTATCCGTCCCACCTTCCATCCAAGATCACAGGCAAGGCTTGCTAGATGCCACCATGGTGCTGGTGCTGTATGGGGACTATCAATGTTCTCAGAGTGCGGACGTTTATAGATTGATTAAAGTCATTCAGCGACAGTTCGATGTTTCTTTGGGAGAGGATTACTTGTGCTTTATCTTTCGACACTTTCCACAGCGCCAAATTCATGCTCAGGCTCAACGTGCGGCTGAAGCGGCGATCGCGGCGGCGGTTCAAGGGCAGTTTTGGCAGATGCATGACATACTATTCAACCATCAACAAGCGTTAGGAAACGGTTACCTGGTGGAATATGCCAATCATTTAGGACTCGATGTTTGCCAATTTTTGCAAGATTTAGCCGGGAAAGTACATGTTGCTCGCATCAATCAAGATATTGAAAGTGGCTTACAGAGTGGAGTAATAAATGCCCCAGCCTTATTTATCAATGGCATTCGGTATAGCGATCTCTGAAACACGGAGCGGTTGATAGCAGCTATAACCACCAAAAGTCATTAAGTCCGCTAGTTTTTAACCCTAATGAATAGCTCAATGAGGATTATTTTATGGCATCCATTCCATTACTGATCGAAGATGAACTTGAGCGCTTAAGCGCTCCCACTCAGATTGATTCCTTTGGTGGTTCTTCTGTGAATCGAGCGTTCATCACTGTTGCACAAGAGGTTGTAGGCTTGCTGAAGCAATCTCATCCTTTTCAGACCGACAGCATTAATCGCACTGAGATGATCATGATTCGGGCGAGCGATCCAGAGTACAGGCAAGTTATGGAAATCGAACCATTAACGGCTCGTGAGCTAGAAGTGTTGCAATTGATTGTGGAGGGACACAATAATCCCACGATCGCTGGCAGGCTACATATCACGATGGGTACGGTGAAGACTCATGTTCGCAATATCTTGAAGAAGCTCTATGTGAGCGATCGCACTCAAGCCGCGATTCGGGCACTCCGCTCTGGTCTGGTTCGCTAGATCGAGCCATTCCATTAGCTCAACAAAAAAGCTAGTGACTGGAAAAAATAGTCTCTTGACACAGGCAAAAGATACAACCATTGACTTCCACAGAAGGAGCGCCAATTGTGCCCACTCAAAATACAAACAAAATCACTCAAGTCGATCGCAGCCAGCCTTTGCTACATCAATATGGACATGAAATTCAACAGTACGGTACTCTACTCAATCTGTCGATCACCCTCAACCCTAGTGTCCGCAGCGAAAGTTGTGCGTTAGTCAATCAAATTTTGGCAGATACCATCATTCTCTACCACCTCTACAAAAAACATCACTGGCTGATGCGTGGACACACATTTTATCAACTGCACTTGCTATTCGACAAACACGCCAGTGAGCAGCTTGAGTTAATCGATGCACTGGGCGAACGAGTTCAAACGCTGGGCGGTGTGGCGATCGCTGACCCACGTCATGTCGCAGAAGTCACCAAAATTCAGCGTCCTCCCAATGGTGTAGAAGCAGTGCCCGTAATGCTGTCACGGTTGCTAGAAGCACACGAATTGATTATTGGAGATTTGAGAGTGGCGATCGATAAAACGGCAGCCAATCAAGATAGCGGTACGAATGATTTGTTGGTGAGCCAAGCGCTGCGAACGAATGAGCTACAGGTTTGGTTTCTGGCAGAACATTTTGTGGATACACCACTGGTAAGCAGTTAACTTGAGTCATTCAGAGGCTGCATTAGTTGCTGATTAAGTTTCATATTCTCTAGCTTCTAAACCCAACCTTTCTATAAAGACAGAGAGTAAAGTCATGTACCAAATTTCATTCCCTAATCATGATCGAGTGCATTCTACTGTGTCTCGCAAGCACAATCGTAACCGGGGTGTCATGCTGTCAGACCTAGGGTGGCAGAAATTGACTTAGGCAAGTGCTCTCCATGCTCAATGGGGCAATCGTTACACGTATGAAAATTGAGTGAGTGATCGCTCACTCAACGAGCGCACCATCAGCCGCATTCTCAGTTGCGAAGTAAGAGTAGACAAGCGAACACTGAAAATCTTCTTTGCAGCGTTTGATTTACAGCTTGATAGGGATGACTATATGACCGCTGAATTTCATCCCGTTGGTCAACCCATCACAAACCTTTCACTCTATCTAAACTCAACCGTTCATACCGTTGAGACAACTTTATCCTATCAGGAACTCATTGAACTCTATCAACGGTTGATGCAGGATTTGAGGCACCTTTCTCATTTACTTAATTTGGGCGAGGTGAATGAAAGTCTTCAATTGCAAGCAACAGAATTCAATTAGCCATAGTTGTTTAACTATTTAGCGATCGCTGGGCGTTGCGAAGTCAGTCTAGGCAAAGATATTCAAGCGGTGTTAGCCACACTGCAAAATTGATTCAGAAGTTTTATGAGGAATTAAAACTTTCTGAGGCACCTGAAAATAATATGCCTAAACCTGAAATGTATCCACTTTTAAGTCATCTATTTTACCAAGGAGAACTGTGATGAAAAGCCAGATTGTTGCAACAATTACCGCATTTAGACTTAGCTCTTCGATTCCTATAGCACTCTTATTTGGAGTTGCTTCATTAGCTCTCTCTATTGATTCGCGTGCAAATGCAGTTGAGTTATTTGAGTTTCTGCCTAACCAAACTATCTCTCAATTAACTGGTATGGAAAGAGCCGATTTAGAAAAACCGACTAGAGCAGCAAGTGATTTCAATACTCAGCTAGCCAGTCCTATTTCCAGCCAGCCAGGACAACCTAAATCTCGATTAGATACTCGTAAAGATGACCAAGTGAAGGTAGAGGATGCTCCAGAAGGTTGCCGTGCTTATTTTCCTCCAAGCGGTTCAGTCAGTCTTTTTGACTATCAACAAGGCATAAAGTTATGTAAGTACGGTCGGTAAATCTGAGATTGACGTTTGATGTCCAGTGATTACAGAAAGAGCTACAGGTGGCACTAGCACCAGAGGTTGCAAGTGTGCAGCAAGTAAGTTTGCTTAATGACACAAATTTGTTCTGATGTCAGAGTGCCATCAATTTTCGTTATTTCTGCCTACATTCATCCATTACACAGAACCCAGAAGGAGGATGCCATGACTCAATATGACTATATTGTGATTGGTGCAGGTTCGGCAGGCTGCGTGGTCGTCAACCGTTTGACCGAAGATAGTGACACAACCGTGTTACTTCTCGAAGCAGGTAACCCGGATACGAAACCGGAGATTTACATCCCATCGGCTTTCTTGAGCCTATTGGGTTCCGAGGTCGATTGGGCATACTTCTCTGAGCCGGAACCGTACTTGAACGATCGCAAAATGTTTTGTCCGCGTGGCAAAGTTTTGGGAGGCAGCAGTTCGATTAATTTCATGATGTATGTTCGAGGCAATCATCACGATTATGACCATTGGCAAGCATTGGGAAATCTCGGCTGGAGTTATCAGGATGTCTTACCCTATTTCAAGAAGTCAGAGCACCAGCAACGAGGAACCTCTGAATATCACAGCATTGATGGTGAATTGAGCGTCACCGATATCAAGCCTTCTGCTGTCGTGTCTCAACGCTTTATCGATGCTTGTGTCGCAAGGGGTTATGACTATAATCCTGATTTTAACGGGGCACAGCAGAAAGGGGTGGGACCTTATCAGCTAACGGTCAAGGATGGTAGGCGACATAGTGCGGCGGCGGCTTTTCTCCTACCCATTCTGCAACGTCCCAATTTGACTGTGACGACAGGCGCGTTAGTGACTCGATTACTGTTTGAAGGTACTCGCACCGTTGGAGTGGAATATCTGCACGAGGGCACGCTCCAGCAAGTGCGAGTCAACCAGGAAGTGATTTTAAGCGCGGGTGCGTTTGATTCACCGAAACTATTGCTGCTATCCGGTATTGGGAATGCAGATTATCTGCAAGCAATGGGAATTTCAGTGGTCGCTGATTTGCCGGGCGTGGGTCAAAATTTGCAAGATCACCTGCTTGTCTCTGTGGTGTATGCGGCCACCCAAGCCGTACATCCGACTATCACCAGTAATGGGGTCGAAGCCGGATTGTTTTTGCATAGTGAGGGAGATCGGGAGGTTGCGCCCGATTTACAGTTCTTTTTCGGTCCCATTCAGTTCTTACCGCCTGGTTATGCCTCAGCGGAGTTTGGCTTTACGGGTGCCGTCTCTTTAACCCGTCTCCAAAACGTGGGCAATGTTGAATTGAGATCGCTTGACCCCAACGATGCACCGATGTTTCGGATGAACTATCTACAGAGTGAAGTCGATGTGCAAAAGCTGGTAGCGGCGCTGAAATTAATGCGTCTATTGCTTCAGAGCAAAGGGTTTGACGAGTTTCGCGGCAAGGAAATTGCTCCGGGTGCTGAGGTTCAAAGTGATGAGGCACTCGAAGCTTACGTCCGAGACGCTTGTAGCACAGTGTATCACCCTGTCGGCACCTGCAAAATGGGCACTGACAACATGGCGGTGGTAGACCCGGAACTGCGAGTCCGTGGGATTGAAGGGTTGCGGGTCGTGGATGCTTCCATCATGCCAACCATCACCACTGGCAATACAAACGCACCCACGATCATGATTGGCGAAAAGGCGGCGGACTTCATTAAGGCCAGTCGTACTCGACAAACTCTGATGACTCAGTACAACATCAAGAATCCAGCGCACTCAATTTATTTGGGAATGGGCGATCGCGAGTGGTAAAAGTTCATCTGTTGATGAGAAGAATCTGCACTTAACACTTGACATCCATCAAAGAGCACATGATGACACAGATTAAGACACCTTTTGGTCAGCATTCCACCGCTGCTGAGGCCGTCAAGGGCATTGATCTTTCTGGCAAACGGGCGATCGTCACTGGAGCAGCATCCGGCATTGGGGTAGAAACGGCGCGGGCACTGGCTAGTACAGGAGCTGAGGTGACACTGGCTGTGCGTAACACCGAGGCAGGAGCGCAGGTTGCGGCTGACATCACGGCTATCACCGGAAACCAGAACATTTATGTTGCCTCGCTTGACCTCAGCGATCGCAGATCGATCGCCACATTCGTTGCCGCATGGGATAAACCATTGCACATTCTCGTCAACAACGCTGGGGTGATGGCGTTGCCCGAACAATACACGCCCGAAGGCTGGGAGATGCAGTTTGCCACCAACCACCTCGGACACTTTGCACTAGCACTCGGACTCCACGACGCACTGGCTGCGGCTGGTGCGGCACGGCTCGTCTCCGTTAGTTCTAGCGGACACATGCTCTCGCCCGTTGTTTTCGACGATATCCACTTCGCGTTTTGTCGTTACGATCCGTGGCTGGCATACGGGCAATCCAAAACCGCCAATATTCTCTTTGCGGTTGGTGCTACTACCCGCTGGTTCAAGGATGGTATTACGGCTAATGCTTTAATGCCTGGCGCGATCGCGACTAACCTTCAGCGTTATGTTGGTGGTATCCAGACCCCACCAGAACGGCAGAAGACACCGGAACAGGGTGCTGCTACCTCAGTGCTGCTGGCAACGACCCCGTTGCTGAAGGGCATCGACGGTCGCTACTTTGAGGACTGCAATGAAGCCGCAATCGTACCTCGGCGAACCGAAGACTACAGCGGCGTTGCGCCCTATGCCCTTGACCCAGATAACGCCGATCGACTCTGGGAGGTATCGTTTTCAAGTTGAACCTCAAGGAAGGAGTCCTTTCCCTCTTTTACCCGAAAGATTTAGAGCAGTGCCGCCGCTGATAAACCGATGGGGCAACTGTTGAGAAGAGGGCATTGCGCTTGATCGCATCGGCTAGGGCAATCATCTTTTCGCCACCTAACAACATCAACAAACACAAAGGAGATTACGACATGAATATGCTCATCCGCAGGAACGGCATCCGCCTACTTTTGATCGCCGCACTTTCCCTGGGAATCATCCTGATCACTTCCCTGGGAGCCATCATGAACCCTGCAAACGCCCAAGACAACAAGCCCACCGTCGTCCTCGTCCACGGCGCGTTTGCCGAGTCCGCCAGTTGGGACGGTGTATTGACCAAACTGATCACAAAAGGGTATCCGACGATCGCCGTCGCCAACCCTCTGCGCGGAGTCAAGAGTGACGCGGACTATGTTGCCAGCATTCTCAAGGATATCAAGGGTCCAATCGTGCTGGTCGGGCACTCCTATGGAGGCTCAGTGATTACCAATGCAGTTAATGGCAACCAGAACGTGAAGGCACTGGTCTACGTTGCTGGCTTTGCCCCTGAGACGGGTGAGACTGCCGTCGCTCTCTCCGGTCGTTACCCAGGCAGCACGCTCGGACTGACACTCGCGCCGCCGATCGCCCTGCCCGATGGTGGAAAAGACCTCTACATCCAGCAGTCCAAGTTCCACGCGCAGTTTGCTGCGGATGTGCCCGTTGCAGATGCGAAGCTGATGGCTAGTACCCAGCGACCAGCCACGGACGCTGCACTGAATGAGGCATCTGGCGCACCGGCATGGAAGTCCACCCCGTCCTGGTTCATTTATGGCGATCGCGACTTGAACATTCCAGCAGCGGTGCACGCTTTCATGGCGAAGCGCGCTGGATCAAAGGAGACGATCGCCGTGAAGGGCGCGTCCCATGTGGTGATGATTTCCCATCCGGATGCCGTTGCCAGGCTCATCGAGCACGCTGCGGCTGCGAAATAGAATCGGGGCAAATGATGACACTTCTCTGGGAAGAATTGTTCTGCCTGCTCACTTGACCTGTTGTCTTTAAACAGGAGAATCACAATCATGACTATTGGAGAGAATACGCTATGAGTCTTGCTATCAATCTTTTCTCGCCGCTTCAACTGGGTTGCTATACACTGCCGAATCGGGTTGTTATGGCACCGATGTCCCGCAACCGTGCTGGCGAAGGCAACGTGCCTACTGCGTTAAATGCAACTTACTACGCTCAACGCGCCTCAGCGGGACTGCTGATTACCGAGGCAACCCAGGTAACGCCTTATGGACAGGGCTATCCAGCCACTCCAGGTATCCATTCACCTGAGCAAGTTAAGGGTTGGCAACGGGTGACAGAGGCGGTGCATACCCGTGGTGGACGCATTTTCTTGCAGCTTCAGCATGTGGGACGGATTTCGCATCCATCGCTACAGCCTAACGGAGTGTTGCCAGTTGCACCCAGCGCGATCGCACCTGAAGAGGGAGAAGCTGCAACTTATGAGGGTTCCAAGCCCTATGTCACACCGCGTGCCCTGGAAACAGATGAACTTCCAGGCATTGTTGAAGCCTATCGCCAGGGTGCTGAGAACGCTCTAGCCGCTGGGTTCGATGGGGTTGAAGTTCACGGCGCGAATGGTTATCTACTTGATCAGTTTTTGCGTGATGGCACCAACAAGCGCACCGATGCTTACGGTGGCAGCGTTGAAAACCGTGCTCGGTTGCTGTTGGAAGTGACCGAAGCGATCGTTGGGGTATGGGGAGCTGATCGTGTGGGTGTCCGGCTGTCGCCCAGCAACACCTTCAACAGCATGACTGACTCTGACTCCAAAGCGACGTTTGGTTACACCATTAATGCACTCAATCGCTTTGGGCTAGCGTACTTGCATTTGATTGAACCCAGTGAAGCCGATGAACGACATGGGGGTACGCTCACTCCTACGGTTTATTTTCGCCCATTCTTTAAGGGTCTCCTGATGACGAACGGGGGCTACGATCGCGACAAAGCCAACGCTGCGATCGCTCGTGGCGATGCCGATCTAGTCTCCTTTGGCACTCTCTTCCTTGCCAACCCCGACTTACCAGAACGTTTTCAATCAGATACCGCACTCAATGCACCCGATCCATCAACCTTTTACGGTGGCGATGAGAGAGGTTACATCGATTACCCGGCGCTTGAGCTTCAGGTGCGCTAGGTTTATCAGTACTTTTGGGGACGATGATTATGGATTTGAAATTAATAGGGAAAACAGCATTAGTCAGCGGCTCTACAGGCGGCATCGGCTTTGCGATCGCGCAATCGCTTGCCCAAGAGGGAGCCTCAGTGATCATCAATGGACGCTCAGAGGAACGAGTAAAGCAAGCGATCAACAAGATCAACGGACTCGCTCCAAAGATTAAACTCTCAGGTATTGCAGTTGACTTGTCTACTCGTGAAGGTGCTGAACAACTCTTTCAGCAAGTGCCCACTGTAGATATTTTGGTGAATAATCTGGGCTTTTACGAGCCAAAAGCATTTAGTGATATCTCAGACGATGATTGGCTCAAAATTTTTGAAGCAAATGTTTTGAGCGGTGTTCGCCTCAGTCGTCAGTATTTGCCTGCCATGCTAACGCAAGACTGGGGACGCATTATCTTTATCTCTAGCGAATCTGCCGTCCAAATCCCGGTGGAAATGATCCACTACGGCATGACCAAAACAGCCCAAATTGCGATCGCCCGTGGTCTGGCTGAAATGACGGTTGGTACAGGTGTAACGGTCAATTCCGTGCTGCCTGGACCCACTCGCTCGGAAGGAGTCGGCGATTTTGTCGAAAAAATGGCAAGCGATCGCGGTGTTGAGGTTGCTCAGGTCGAAAAAGAGTTTTTTGAGTCCGTGCGTCCTTCCTCGCTGCTCAAGCGTTTTGCCACGTCCGAAGAGGTCGCCGCCTTAGTGACCTATGTGTCCAGCCCGCTCTCATCCGCCACAAATGGGGCAGCACTGCGGGTGGATGGCGGTGTAGTCAGATCAATTCTCTAGTTTTTCATTCACCTAAGCACAGCTATCGCAACTCTGGGCATTGGAAGATCAATCATCAAACGAGACAGGCTTTCCAGGCAAAGCAATCTAGACATCAGAGACGGATATTGTTTGGCTGTCAACCGCAAAGGAGAAGTCAGTGGACATTGAATACTACGATGACATCATTATCGGCGGTGGCAAAGCCGGTAAAACACTGGCACCCGCGCTAGTCGCGGCTGGACATAAAACCGCTTTGATAGAACGCAGCTTAACCATGATTGGTGGCGGATGCATCAATATCGCCTGCATTCCCACAAAAACGATGGTGGCAAGTGCAGAGGTCGCCCATACCGTGCGGCACAGTGCTACGTATGGGGTTAACACTAGTGCACCTATCGTAGATTTGGCAGCGGTAATCCAACGCAAGCGATCGGTCGTGGAAGCGGCGCGGGCAGCGAACTTGCATAATCTTGAAACGGCTCTCGGTCACGATCTCATCATCGGCACAGCGCGGTTTATCGCTCCTAAAACCATTGAAGTGGCAACGGCTGAAGGCACTATTCGACACCTCACCGCCGGACGGCTGTTTATTAATACTGGTACGCGACCGTTGATTCCATCAGTGCCGGGACTTAAAGAAACTGGATTTCTCACCAGCGAATCGATGATGGAATTGGAACAGTTGCCAGAGCATTTAATCGTTCTCGGCAGCGGTTATATTGGCTTGGAATTCGCCCAGATGTTCCGGCGCTTTGGCGCTCGCGTGACTGTAGTTGGGCAAAGTGGGCAAATTTTGTCATCGCAAGATTCTGATATCGCGATCGCTGTTCAAACCCTCTTAGAACGAGACGGTGTTGAATTCCTGTTGGAGTCGAAAGTATTGAAAGTTGATCGCGCTCGCAATGAAACCAGGCTGCAAATTCAGGTGGGCGATCGTGAGATCAGTCTTCAAGGAACCCATTTACTGGTAGCTGTGGGTCGTGCGCCCACCACTGATACTTTAAACCTGGCGGCTGCGGGTGTTGCAATGGATGCCAGCGGTTTTATTCAAGTCAACGATCATCTGGAAACCAACGTTTTGAATATCTGGGCATTAGGCGACATCAATGGAGGACCGCAATATACCCATGTGGCGCTGGATGACTATCGGATCATTAAAGCGAATCTCATTGATGGCGGTAACCGCAGTACGAGCGATCGCCTAGTTCCATCTTGCTTGTTCATTGACCCAGAATTAGCGCAGGTAGGTCTGACTGAAACCGCCGCACGGCAACAAGGGTATGACATTCGCGTGGCAACGCTGGATGCCTCTGCCATTCCCAGAGCAAGAACTTCGGGTCGAACCGATGGACTGCTGAAGGTGATCGTGGATGCGAAGACAGATCGTATTCTTGGCTGCTTACTCTTGTGCCATGCAGCGGGTGAAGTGATTTCGACGGTGCAAATGGTGATGCAGGCTCAACTGCCCTACACTGTCCTGCGCGATGGTGTTTTGACTCATCCCACGATGACTGAAGGGTTAAATTTGTTGTTCTCAAAGTTGTGAGGCAGCCAGCACAACATCCTGCACTGGGCGTGCTGGAGAATGATTTCCGCAAACAAATAGAAGTGCAACCCCCATGGGGTCGCATCGGACGACCACAGGACATCGCCCCTGCCGCTGTCTTCTTCTCCTTCTCTGATTCAGCCTGGATCACTGGTGAAACACTAGTGATCGCGGATAGTCTGCATTGATGTAGATCAGACTACTTTTGACGACGGCTCGTAAAAGCAGTGCTGAGACTGATGATAAAAACGCTTGAAACGCTATTGGACACAATCTATGAACAACCCCGAAAAGCTTCGACTACCCTTGCCACCGTTCGATTATGAATCCGCTATTCAAAAAGTCCGCAGCGCCGAAGATGCCTGGAACACACGCAATGCCGAACAAGTATCACTCGCTTACACGTCGGATAGCGTTTGGCGCAATCGCTCAGAATTTCTAGTCGGTCGTGAGGCGATCGTCCAGTTCTTGACCCAGAAGTGGCTGAAAGAATTGGATTACCGTTTGATCAAAGAGCTGTGGGCGTTTCGGGACAACCGTATTGCTGTCCGGTTTGCTTACGAGTGGCATGATGATGCTGGCAACTGGTTCCGTTCCTACGGCAATGAGAATTGGGAGTTTGACGAACACGGCTTCATGCGGTGGCGGATTGCTAGCATCAATGACCTACAAATTCAGGAGAGCGATCGCAAGTACCACTGGCCACTGGGTCGTCGTCCCGATGATCATCCCAGCTTGTCCGACCTTACTCTTTGAGCAGCCGGAGCAACGCTATATCACCCAGTTTTTATCCTATAATCCATCGCTATGACTGTAACTGACGGCATTATCAGCCAGCCCAGTTCCTATTCGGTGACTGAAATTATTGATCGCTTAGCCGCCGTTCTTCAGGCAAAAGGCATCACCATTTTTGCCCGCATTGATCAACAAACTGAAGCTGAGAAAGTTGGCTTAAATCTGCGTCCCACACAGTTGTTATTGTTTGGCAGCCCCAAAGCCGGAACACCTCTCATGGTGGTAGAACCCACGATCGCCCTGGATTTACCGCTGAAAGTGCTGGCATGGGAAGCAGCTGATGGCAGAGTATGGCTGAGTTACAACGATGCCCATTACTTACAACAGCGGTTCTCACTCTCGCATGAGTTGGTGAAAAACATTGGTATCATGGCACCGCTCATCCATCAAGCCTTTCTTTAGATAGCTACTCACTGGAATTGACCATCATGACTGACCCAAACCCGATCGCCACCGCTGCCTTAACCCAGAGCGCCAAAGATATTCGTGGTTCATCACCATTGATTGCGATCGCCAGCGAACCACCTGCCAAGCTAATTGTCGATCCACCGCTGCCCGAACCGTTGGCTCAGGGTCGTGTCTTCATCCAGTACCGGACGGAGAACCTGCGCGTGGTGCCAGTATTCGGCAAAGGTGCCCTCGACGTATCGCCACGTATTGGTCATATCCACATTACGGATGATGCACCCTAGCACTTTGTGGATGCTAGCGGCGAAGCAATTATCCTGGGTGGTCTGGAACCTGGACAACACAAGGTGCTGATCGAACTAGCCGATCCCACGCACAACGTCATCACCAGCGAAACGGTGACATTGATGCTGCCTAATCCGAAGCGATGAGTCGTGCCCCACTTTTCCAGCAGACCTTCGCCTATGATACGAAGTCTCGCCCCAATCCTGGATAAGCACCCCAAAATCAGCTATCAGATACGCGTCTTAAAATAAAGTTCCTTGAATTGCCTCTGGCTGGGAATTGCTTGGTTTAGGCGGCCAAAAAACACCGAGGACGACCCATGTGTTATACGGAAATACTGTACCCATAAAGAAACGGGTATCTTTGCTCTGGTTACATAGCTCGTCGAGAAACTTGCGGCGAACGCTCAAAGCTGCTTGCTCTTCATCGCCCAAACGAGCTACTTCATTTAGCCAAAGCACCCCGAGTTCCCAGTCCTCAATCATGGCATTGTGAGGTCTGTGGCTGTCATCGCACTCAAAAACATAACTGAACTTGTATGGTATTTTGCGAAGAGGTTTTTGAACAGGTCCAAAAAGGGTCAATTGGTCAAATAAAGCTTGCCATTCTGATTTCCATTCAGGATCAGCGGGTTCAATCTTTAAATCAAGTACTCTTGTAGGCTGCACAATACCAAGTGATACATGGTCAGATCCATGCAATTCTCGTAACTGCTTTACCGTGTGAATTGGAATTTGATCAATAATTTGACGACGCTCTTTCCATTCATGTTTCGTGGAAAGCGGTTCTCCTAGAACGCGGAGCGTATCCAAAATCGGTTTCCTGCTTTCTTTCCTCCGATCATTACCCGCTCCATGCGGGAAGAGATCAACTTCTATCCACTGATATTTACGGAATTGTTGATTTCTGGGTCTGTAACGGTAGTCTACTGGATAAAGTCGTACCCATTCGCCCTGCTCAGTTACACCAGCCGTACAAATAAGTTCTTGATAACCTCTAGATGGATGTGGGTAGGTCATCACAGTTATAAGAACTTTAGTTCTGATTGCCTGATTACTCATGGCTAACATCCCAAGTGCTTAACCGGCATATCAACTAAAGTTGTTAGATGTTGAGCCAAAACGTTGCGATGGCAAAATTCTGGATTAGCTTCCATACACATGAGGACACTAGGCTCAGACTTCAACAACCGACTTACGTTAGTCAAATCCTTTTCACGAGAAGGAAGACTACAACGATAATTCTCGAACAAAGATGTGTATTGATGATCAGAGCCTAGATGTTCTCGTTCTGAGCCTGGTATTCCCAGACCAGGAAGGTGTTGGTAGTCTATTTTCAAAGAACTACATAGGCGCAGAAGAGTACTTTTATGGAAACCATATCGGCGTGAGATTGGATTATATCGGACATCAATCAATCGCGATATACCAGATTCCATAAGGAGATTTAGAAACTCATCAACGGTTTTGCCTTCATAACCAGCAGTATAGATAGACTTCTCAGCAACTGGGCGTTTTCTTTTTCTTCCAGGAAGATCGCTGTTGATTGTAAACCAAGAATACTTGTCATAGATTAGATTGATTAACTTTTGTCCGGATAATTTCCCATAGATCTCAGAAATCTGGCAAATATCTTTGCTGACATCATTAGGTAAAGCTATGTCTAGATTCTTTCCTAGAGGAGTGAGATTCCATCGATTGTCAAGTCCTTTTTCTAGGAAGCCATTACGAATGAGTGAATCTGTTTCCTGATTAAGAGTAAAAGAGTAAGGACCGTACCGATACGGAATAAATTGATAAAACGTTTTTCCTCCATGAGACAACGTTTCGCAGGACAACAAAAACGCCCACTTCATCATTTGCAAGTTGGAAGCTGTACCCCCAACCTGCTGAAGCATCATTAGTAGGGCTTTTTGTCGGTGTAACACCTTGCTTATCAATCTCCAAATAGTTCATTTATACTATTAATTGTCTCACGAAGAGGTTTGAAGTCAGCTCAATATTAAGATGGCTTTACATATTACCTCAAAAGCTTCTTGGCATTCTAGCTGGCGGCTAAAATTTTGGCGCGTCTTTTGTCTCACCGCGTTTTTTGCAGTGTACCGATAGCTGCTCAAACACTACGTTGGTGCGGACGGTAAAAGTTTGTCAGTGAGAGTTCAAGGCTGCTTGCCGCTGCAAAAATATAACGTTAGCTGGCTTCCGCGCAGAGTTTTTGCACTAATCTTTTGAGATTGTTTATGAGGCTGAAATCATTTAGGAAGCAATTTTCTAAAGAGAGGTTTTGCCTGCTAGAGATGGTTGTTGAGGGGCGATCGCCCCTTAACGGATAAAGCCCAGTGATGGTGCAAAGCAGTTCACACAGTTACTTTCTCCATTTCAGGTTGATACTGCCCCAACGCGGCAGCACCGTTTAATTGAGCACGATGATACAGTTCTTTCTGAGCCGCAGCCACATTTGCATCCTGTCCATTCCAGGTTTGCATCGCGGCTTGCTGGAGCGCCCGACCGTAGGAAAACGTTAGGATCCACGGCAATTGGTCTTTGAAGAGAGCGTTCATTGCATTCAGGTGGGCAGTTGCGAGTTCATCACTTTGTCCGCCGGACAGAAAGGCACAACCGGGAACGGCAGCCGGAACGAGCTCTCGCAGACATTTCACAGTCCATCGCGCGACATCTTCAACGCTTGCCTGCTGAGAACTCTTTTCACCTGGAATCACCATACTGGGCTTGAGGATCATCTGATCAGGTTCGACCCCCTGACTGTAGAGTTCATCGAACACCATTTTGAGCACTTCATGATGCACTGCATAACTATGCTCCAGCGTATGATCGCCATCCATCAGCACTTCTGGTTCAACGATTGGGGTCAATCCGCCTTCCTGACACAGCGCGGCATACCGGGCAAGGGTATGGGCATTGGTTTTGATACAGCGATTGGATGGAATACCGTCACCGATCGTAATCACAGCCCGCCACTTAGCAAAGCGGGCACCCATTTGGTAGTACTCAGCAATGCGATCGCGCAAACCATCCAAGCCCTCAGTCACCGTCTCACCAGGCGCTTTGGCTAACGGTTTTGCACCTGCATCGAGCTTGATGCCGGGAATAATGCCAGCATTCGACAGAACTTTGGTAAACGGAGTACCATCCTTGGTGGATTGGCGAATCGTCTCATCAAATAAAATCACGCCGCTAAAGAAGTCACCAATCCCAGGAGCGGTAAAGAGCATTTCGCGGTATGCCCGACGCATTTCTTCGGTCGTGGGAATGCCCAGCTTCTCAAACCGCTTATTCGCGGTGCTGTAACTCTCATCCGCCGCCAAAATACCCTTGCCTGGGGCAACCATTGCTTTGGCAGTAGCTGCTAACTCTTGTTCGTACATACCTCAGATGTCTCCTTAAGCATGGATAAATGTACTGGAACTATCATACTTATCCCAACTTTACTTAACGTAGCAGCATGACGTTGATGGAGACAAACACAGGCGAAAAGACCTTGTCAAGCTGTAAATAAAGGTAATCATAATTGCTACCGTCACTGCATCGCTACTACAACGTCATCTGTAGACAAAACGGCGTTAGCGACATACCCGAAGTTAATCAATGCTGCCTTGTAGCCATCACCTAGCTCTGGATGGTGCGGAGCTGCTGTTGCATCTTTGACGACAAGCACCTCAAAGCCCTGTTCGATTAAGTCGCGCAAGTGAGCTTCCACACAAAGATTTGCCAGCATACCGAGCAGAATGACTTTGCTGAGATTGCGTTTACGCAGTTGCAAAACGAGGTCGTTGCTCTGCGGTCCATAGACCTTGTGAGGGCTGACCACGATCGTCTTACCATCTTCAATGAAGGGTTTGTAGCGATCGAGCCAGTCGGCACCCGATCCCAAGAAACCGTCGAGGGTTAAGGGTCCACTGCGAGTGAACTCTTTCACCCCAAACATCATCTGCTCCAGAGTTCCGGCAAATTTCCAGTTGTAATCAGTAGGGTAGTAATAGTGGGGCGAAATGAACACCTCAAAATCGTTCTGCTTCGCGGCTTTGAAGATGCGCTCGATATTCTCAACAGTTTTATTATCTTTCACACTGTCGCCCACTAAATCCCAAGAAACTCCGTTTTCACTTAAAACATCGTTCTGTGGATCAATCACGACAATTGCAGTGTCATTTTTATTGATGTTCATGTTTCTCTTTGCGATCGCTGTTAGAGGACTTTAGATCTGTGCCATACCGCCATCGACAAACAGCTCAATACCGTTCACAAAGCTGCTGTCATCCGAAGCGAGAAAGACAACGGCCTTGGCAATCTCATCCGGTGTGCCGACTCGTCCCAGTGGGATGGTGACAGCTTGGCTATCCACAAATTCCTTCAATTGATCTTCACTTAGTCCCAGGTGATCGTAACCAGGAGTTGGAACCACGCCAGGACTGATGGCATTGACGCGAATTTTGCGATCTTTGAGGTCGAGTGTCCAATTCCGGGCAAACGATCGCACAGCGGCTTTGGTGGCACTGTAAACACTGAAAGCTGGAGTACCCTTGATGGAAGTGATCGAGGCATTCAGAATGATGGAAGCACCGTCTGGCAGCAGCGGTAGCGCCTTTTGGACGGTGAACAACAGCCCCTTAACGTTAGTATTAAACGTTTTGTCAAAGTGTTCTTCAGTGATTGATCCGAGTGGGGCGAGTTCGCCACTACCCGCATTGGCGAAGATGACATCAAGGTGCCCCTGCTCCTGCTTGATTGTGGCAAAGAGGCGATCGAGGTCTGCTAGGTTGGAGGCATCGCTCTGAACCCCCGTGACACTTTTACCAATCTCCTTTACAGCAGCATCCAGTTCGGTTTGGCGACGACCCGTTATGAAGACATAAGCACCTTCAGCGATAAAGCGCTTGGCTGTAGCAAGACCGATGCCGCTAGTGCCACCTGTGACCAGCGCAATTTTCCCTTCTAGTTTGTTCATGATGAATCCTGCAACAATTGATTTTACAAAAACGGCCCTTAATGAGTTCTTGAAAATGTGGAGTCGATCGCCAACTATCAACCGATCTCTGACTTACCCAGCGAAGAATTAGACAAGCCAGAGCAGTCTTTAGCTTGTGATCAACCCCAACCCAACAAGAACAAGAATGTATGGCAACGAATAATACAAGAACCAATCGCTGACTATTGAAGATATTTCTTCAGTTCAGCGGCTGCTTGGACAAACAGCGAACGCACTGCCGGAACCTCAGCTAAACCATTCAACAGCCCGAAGTCATGAATCATGCCGTTGTAACGCACGGTTGTTACAGTTACCCCCGCTTCATCGAGCTTGCGTCCATAGGCTTCACCGCCATCACGCAAGATATCACTTTCTGCAACCTGAATGAGCGTCGGCGGTAATCCTTGTAATTGCTCAACCGTAGCCTGTAAGGGAGAGGCATAGATGTCTTGACGTTTTTCTGGGTCAGCAATATACATGTTATACATCCACTTCATCAACGGTGTTGTCAGGAACCGCTGATCACCAAATTGATGATAAGAATCCGTTTCAAAACTAGCATCTACAATCGGCCACATCATAATTTGCAACTTGATCTGTGGACCACCTTTCGCTTTTGCCATCAACGCAGTCACAGCCGTCATATTCCCGCCCACGCTGTTGCCAACAACTGCCAATTTTTTGCCATCTACCTCAATCTCCTCACCATGCTCGGCAACCCATTTGATACTGGCATAGATTTCATTGATCGCCTGGGGATACTGAGCATCTGGAGTGCGCCTGTAGTTGACGAAGACAGCCGCGAACCCTGAGAGCACTACAAGATCACGTACCATACGTTTGTGCGTTGGGTAATCGCCTAATACCCAACCGCCACCGTGAATAAAGATGAAAACAGGCAATGTGCCTTGAACTCCTTCAGGGCGCACAATGTTGAGCGTAATCGTGTAGCCGTCCGCAGTAATCGTTTTCTCAGACTCTTCAATACCTGAAAGATCCACTGTGACGGAGGCTTGTGCATCCACGAGTACTTGACGCGCTTCGATCGGAGATAATTTCTCTAATGCCACATCTGCTGAATTCAGTTCTTTCAAAAATGCCTTCACTTCTCTGGAAAGACGTGGATCATCTGCAACTTTCAAACCGTTTGCTGCTGGTGAATATACTTGAGCAACCATGATGTTCTCCTTTTGATAAGTGGTAAACAATCTGTTGAAACAGCACTGTTAAGCCTATTAACTTGACAGTGTGAATTGATGAGCAATGATTGTGAAATGACAATCACTTCCGATTGACTTTGATTTTTAGACGAAATCATTTCCTGCCAGTCGCTAGCATGGTGTCCTGCTTGACAACGTGAGTAGTCATAAATTGACGGATATGATCTGCGATCACCTCGACCTCTTCCTCCAGAGCGAAGTGCCCAGTATCCAGCACATGAAACTCAAGGTTCTGCAAGTCACGTTTGTAGGCATCGGCTCCTTCGACTAAAAAGCCCTGGTCATTTTTTCACCACACGACTAGCGTAGGGGGTTGATACTGACGCAGGTAAGCTTGCCATTGCGGATATAGCAACACATTGGATTGATAGTCGTGCTTCAGTGCCAGTTGGATATCTCGATTGCCAGGGCGATCAAGAAGCGCTTGATCTAAAGTCCAGGTATCCGGACTGAGGTTTTCTAGATTCTTGGCTCCGGTGGTGTAATACCGTTTTGTAGCCTCCGATGTCATCGTCTGACGTACTCGATCAGCATTCTCCGGTGTCTTATTTTGCCAAAAAGCTCTCATTGGCTTCCAGAAATCACCTAACCCTTCTTCGTAGGCATTGCCATTTTGCACAATCAATGACTCTACTCGCTCTGGATGCTGCGTGGCAAGACGATAGCCAATAGGAGCGCCATAGTCCATCATGGTAAAGACTGTAGCGTTTCAAGTCGATCGCATCGATAAAACCTGCGATGACTTCGGTGAGATGAGCAAAGGTGTAATCAAATTCATCTACTGTGGGCATTGAACTATACCCAAAACCAGGATAATCAGGGGCAACTAGATGGAATTGATCAGCAAGCGCAGGAATTAAATTGCGGAACATATGCGATGAAGTCGGGTAGCCATGCAGCAGTAAAATTGTTGGATGATCACGAGAACCTGCTTCACGATAGAAGATATTTAAACCATCAATTGAGACTGTGCGATATGTAGTCATGAAATTATTCCTTGGAGATTCATGGAACGCGTTTGCCACCTTATGCATTGGGCAAATCTCCAGGCAAGCCCAAAAGTTCATCGCCAATTTCGACAGAAATGCGGTCAAACAGCGCCATGTCTATTTGTTCTGTCTCATCCACTGTTCCAGTAGCTTCAATCAACCGAGCAAAGGCACTGGGGGCAGCAACGACTAACCCACGGGCTGGCTTATCACTGAGCACAGCAACCACATGAGGGGTGCCTGAAGAAATGAGATAACTTTCACCAGGGCTTAGCACCACTTTGTTCTCACCTGCCCAGACTGTGAACTCCCCTTCTAGCACATAGAGTTGCTCGGAATAGCGCGTGTGACGATGGGGAGGAGTTTGTGCGCCGGGTGGGAAGTACCCTTCGATCAGATCATACTGACCTCCGGTTGTAGTGTGATCTGCAACGATGGTGAGACGAGTGCCAAATAACCAGAGAGTTTGTGTCATGATGTCCCTGTGGGTAAGTAATTTGTGTGATCAATGCTCAAGCTTCTAACTCAAATTGAGAAAGCATTCATGAATGGCAATGATTAGACAGGAATGGGTTGCAACCGTGACGCGAGAAATTGACTGATGTAGTTTGCGATCGCTTTCCCCTCTTCCTCTAGTGCGAAATGTCCTGTATCGAGTAAATGGAACTCAACGTCTTTCAGGTCGCGTTTGTAGGGATAAGCACCCTCAGCAGGAAAGATGTAGTCGTTCTTGCCCCAAACAATCAGGGTCGGTGGTTGATACTTGCGGAAATACTCCTGCCATTGTGGATAGAGCGGTGGATTGGTGCCATAGCTATACAACAGCGCCAGTTGAATTTCACCGTTGCCGGGGCGATCAAGGAAATGTTGATCGATCGTCCAGGTATCGGGACTGATCGCTTCCAGATTGCGAACGCCGTTGGTATATTGCCACTTTGTTGCTTCCAGGGTGACAAGGTATTTGAGCTTGTCTGCATTTTCAGGCGATTTGTCTTGCCAGTATGCCTTAATGGGTTCCCAGAACTCCCGCAGACCTTCCTCGTAGGCATTACCATTTTGCACAATGAGACTTTGTACTCGCTCTGGATATTTCGCTGCAATGCGATAGCCAACAGGGGCACCGTAATCCATCACATAGAGGCTGTATTTTTTAAGGTCGATAGCGGTAATGAATTTCTCAATAATTTCAGCCAGATGATCAAAAGTGTAGTCAAATTCATCTACACCTGGCGCGGAACTGTTGCCATAGCCTGGATAATCGGGAGCAACCAGATGGAATTTGTCAGCAAGCGCAGGAATCAAGTTGCGGAACATATGAGAGGAGGTTGGGAAACCATGTAACAGCAGAATCGTAGGATTGCTGCGGGAACCCGCTTCACGGTAGAAGATATCTAAACCATCGATCGAAACAGTGCGATAAGTAGTCATGAAATTACTCCTTGCTATTTATAAAGGTGAAATGGTGACTTTTTCGGGCGGATTAATCTATCTCTCGTCCTGACGACGGCTTTGCTCCTGGAAATAATCGCGCCAACTTACGGGTAATGCTTTCAGTTGGGCTGCGCGTTGAAGCAACTCTGGATCGGTCTTCTCATGGGTATACAGTTGTGTGATATCAGCAACCGTAATATTGTTGTTATCTCGACTCACCAACTCTAAAGTGTCTCCGGCTCCGACTTCACCCTCTTGCAAAACAGAGAAGTAAAACCCGGTGCGACGACTGGAAAGAAGCCGTTTCACCATATCTGGTCGTCCAAACCGAATCCCTAGTTTGTAGCAGGGTAGACGAGGTTGGGTCACCATCAGTTGAACAGTGCCGATCGCAAACCGATCGCCAATATTCAGTTCCTCTTCTTTCAATCCAGTAGTTGTGAAATTTTCACCAAAGTTACCTAGCGTTAACTCTGTGTCAGGCAATTCACTGCGCCAATAATCGTAATGCTCAAACGGATAAACGTAGACTGCTTTCTCCAAGCCACCATGAACGGTTAAATCAGCCTGTCCATCCCCGTCTAAATTGAGCGATCGCACCATGACGCGATTGCGAATTGGCTCTTTGAAAATACCAGTGCTAACGGTTCTCCCTTTCCAAGTCACTTCACGCGGAAGCCCGACATTGACAGAGATGAGTTTCATTTTTAGCTCCACATTTAGTCATGAAGAAGTGGCAACCCTTTACGGTAATCCATCTTCTTTGCATCAACCCTGCAACCGTTTGCATGACCTTAATTTAGGGGACTAATTCAAAGTTGTCGTCCATTCAGGGTCTATCGTTTAAGCAACAAATCGATCAATGATTGGTTGATCCGAGGTATAGGTTTAGATCAAACTTAAGTTCAAGGTTTAGATCAAACTTAGGTTGGTCATGACCAACCTATAGGATGGCAATCCCTCGCTTTAAGGCAATAATGGTTGCCTGTGTGCGGTCTTTCGCTCCCAACTTGCTTAAAATGCGGTTGACATTCGATTTAACAGTGCTTTCAGTAATATTGAGGGCAGCACCGATTTCTAAGTTGCTCAGGCCCTGAGCGACTAATTGAAGGACTTCTAATTCGCGATCGGTCAACTCTGGGTTATTCATGCGCTGCACTAACTTAGCGCCAACATGCGGTGGAATATATTGTTGCCCACGGTGAACAGTACGAATAGCGGTTCGGAGTTCGTTAGGTTTGGAGTCTTTGAGCAGATAGCCCTTTGCCCCAGCCCGTAAGCCACGATAGATATCCTCATCGCCGTCATAGGTGGTCAATACAATAATACGAGCCGTATTGAATTCCGCACAAAGCGCTTTAATGGCTTCAACGCCTCCCATTTGGGGCATCCGTAAATCCATTAAAGTGATATCCGGTTGTGATTCGCGGAACAACGCGATCGACTCAATCCCATTTTGTGCTTGACCAACCACCGTCATATCGTCTTCTTCATTGATGATGGCAGCTATTCCTTGCTGAACGATCGCATGATCATCCACAATCAGAACACGTATGACTGCTGGTTGGCTCATAGACGCTACTCCCGATTCACAATCACAACAACTTCTGTGCCTTGACCGGGCTGGCTTTGAATGAGTAATTCACCCCTAATCTGCTCAGCCCGTTCACTCATGCCCAATAAACCAAAGCCCTGCTCCAGAGATACTTGACCCACGTTAAAGCCCCGTCCATCGTCCTTCACCCGTAAAAAGCACTGTGTCTCCTCGTACACTAACTCAATGTGAATTTCAGTGGCATGGGCATATCTAACGGCATTGGTGAGTGCCTCTTGTCCAATCCGTAAGAGGTGATTCTCAACGTATGGTGCTAAAGCATAGGCTACACCCATAACCTCGTAAGTGAGATGGGTCTGACTGGAAACTTGCATTTGATTGGTTAAGTGTTTAAGAGCATCAAATAAGTTGCCCTCTTCTAATAGTTTAGGACGCAGTGCTGTTACTGAGCGCCGCGCTTCAGCCAATCCTGTGCGGGCTAATTCATCTACGGTTTCCAGGTGAGTTTGTGCGGTTGCTGGTTTTTTCGTAATCAGCTCGGTGGCAGCTCCAATATGCAGCAGGATACCTGTAAAGGCTTGGGCGAGGGTATCATGAATCTCTCGTGCCATCCGGTTGCGCTCGTCTAAAATTGAGGCTTCTTCAGCCCGTTTACGATCGCTGATGTCTTGCCCAATCCCCACAAATAACTTGTTGTCAAGCTGAACATTTGCCCAGGCGGTGTTGACGAAGCGATCGTCTTTTGTTCTAATTTTTAGATCAAACCAGGTGCCAGTCGCGGCTAACATATGGTCTAAAATCTGCTGCCGCTGTTCCGAATCAGAACTACATTCAGCCACTAGGTCAATATTCTGCAAATCGGCGGCTGACCAGCCCAACATTTGCTCAAACTGACGATTGCCAAACTCAACGCGCCCGGTTGCGTCGTAAAGCGTAATCATCACCGGAATGTGATCCACGATCGTTTGAAGAAGCTGTTTCTGCTGGCTTAATGTCTCTTCCGCCTGTTTGCGTTCAATAATTTCTTGCTCTAGATTCAGGGTTCGCTCTTCTACTTTTTGTTCTAGGGTGCGAGCGTGCTCCTTAAGATTTTCCCAGAGCAGGTAGCCATTGCTGGTGATCGCAGAGCCCACAAGGGCAAGTAGCGGTGGCACGATGATGATCCACCAACCCACAAGAAAGAAACCGTAGGCAGCACCGCTAAAAGCCATGCCCAATAGCACAACTTTCAATACGGTTTGTCGCGGTGATGAGGCTGTCCAGCCAATGACGGCTCCAGTGGTTGACCAAATCACGATCCACAACCACTCCATTGGCTCTGACCAAGTGTGCAAGAGTGACCGTCCATCTAACGCGGCACTCAGCAATTGGCTAGTTAACAGCGCATGAACTTCAACACCAGCGGGTACAGCAGTAGAGTCAGTGGTGTAAGAGGTGAAAAATTTGTCTTTCAGGCTTTCTGCGGTCACTCCAATCAGGACGATGCGATCGCGCACCAAGCCAAGTGGCAGCCGTCCCTGCAAAACATCCGTGAGCGAGATCGTGTGAAACCCATGCCGGAATTTGGGGAAATTTGACAGAATTTGATACCCACCTGCATCCATCCCCACATAACCGCCATCATTGGGCTGCAACGGTGTAAAGATAGCTCGACCCAACTGAAACTTCGTCTGCTCAAGGTTAAGAGGTTGACGGGAGATACCTTGTTTATCAAGGTAAAAAAATGCCAGACGTGCGCCCAACGTAAAGATCGATCGATCATCCTGAGTTCTCAAATACAGCAAGCTGCGACGCACTCGACCATCTCCATCCAACAGCAGATCACTGGCACTGACCTGATTTCGCTGTTTTAAGAGCGGCGGGGCTGGAATGACTTCACCATTTGCGGCTTTAATGACGTTCTCAATTCCAATTAAGTTAGGGGTAGAGGTGAAAACGTTGCTCAGGTCTTGATGACCGGGTTCTACAGGTAAATCGCGAAAGAGATCCAGCCCAATGACTCTGGGCTGCTGTCGTTTGAGCAAAGTGATGGCACGAGCCAGCATGGCATCAGACATGGGCCATTGACCAAGCTGTTTGATATCCGACTCATTGATCGTGACGAGGACGATGCGAGAATCAACCGGTTCAGAGGGACGCAGACGAAACATCTGATCCAGTGCCATTAGTTCCATGAACTGGAGTGCGCCAGTTAACCGCAAAAGCAGCAAACCTCCAGCAACGCTGGGAACCGTGAGTAAGACGACCCCACGCCAGCGCCAAATTTGCTGTTTCAGAATTGTCCACATAGGTTAATGCGATCGCTCAACGCAGGTTTTCTTTCTCTAAGTTGCTATCAATCAGGGTATCGACTCCCCCTGATTGCAACAGTTCACGCCAAGCAGTGCTAATACTTGGATCATTGAGTTGACTGCGCTTCAACTGATACAGAACGGCAAGGGTATCGTACCAGGCGTTTGCTTTCTGATAGAGTGCCACCTGTTCTTTGGGTGGTGCTTGCTGAATTTGGCGCAAACGAGCGGAATCGAATTCAATGCGTTGCACCATCCCTGTCACAAAGCGATCGTCCAGGCGATCGCTGGGACTGCAAATGATTGCAAACAACCAGGTATAGGGCTGCTCCACGGTTAAAGGCGGTGCCTGGGCTGGTAGGGTGAGGGTGATCAGGTTGGGAGTGTTGGTCAACGCAACCGTGGTGCGGTAAATGCCGCGACCGCCTCGACTGCGGAGGCTAAATTCGGCATTCTTGGCGCTAGTTTTGGGCACGTAGACGAGGAAGGTGGGGCGCTCTGCTAAGGTGAAGCCCGGTTTAGTCGCGGGGCTGAGGGCAGTCAGCAATGGGCTGCTTGGTGCTTCCGCATCTTGAGGGCAGTTAGATGGATTACGTCGTCCTCCTGGCGATGATCGACCCGGATTTTTGGGTGGCGGTGGCGGGTTGCTCTGCGCGAGTTGAATGGTAGACTGGCTTGCTGAGGAAAGTTGGAATTGGGTTGGCGAAGCGATACTGGGCGCAATTACCCCAATTTGCATCGCCACTTCTAGTGTCAAAGCAATGCCAACGGGTAAACAATACAGCAGGGTTTTAGAGCTAGCCATCACGTTTTTTACAACCAATTTCCTAACAGAATAAACGGTGCCCAGTAGTAAGGCGAGGTGTAATCATCTTGATGTAACAAATTGATCTGAGCGCGACGCAATGCTTCGGCTTTCGTCACTCCTGGCTTTCCTAACTCACGATAAAATTCAATCATCAGAGAAGCGGTGGAGCGATCGCTGACCGACCATAATGAGGCGACAGTGCTGCGTGCCCCGGATCGCACTGCTACGCCTGCCATTCCTAACGCTGCCCGTTTGTCTCCCGTTGCCGTTTGGCAGGCACTAAGGACTAACAATTCGATCGGATTAAGTCTTCCCTCTCTAGAACGCAGCAGTTGATCCAATTGTTTAACGTTAATGCGTCCATCCCAGGTCAAGATGAATGTGTTTTCTGCATTCGAGCTAAACTGACCGTGCGTTGCCAAATGAATGATCGGTGAAGGTGTAGTGTCAATCTTTGTCTCAAACGATAGATTCGTGAACGACTGATCGAGCAGCACTTGCGCCGGAATTTCTGACTTAACTTGATCAATTTCCACGGCAACATTGGGCAATGCCGCAAATCCCTCCCGTGCTTGCGTTAACCCGGCTAATAGTCCTTGTAGCCGCTGACGCTGTAGTGGTTGGGGCTGAAGCAGTTGAAGACCAGGGGTTAGCACAACACTGTATTTCTCAATCAGATACTGTTGACCATCATGTAGGGCTGCCATTGGCACACCACGCAGCAATCCATCGGGCACAAAGACGAGGGTTTTCACGCCATTCGCCGCCAGTTCTGTTTCCACAGGCTGTAGGAGCAGCTTGTAAACCTGCTGAGCAACGGGCAACCAATCTTCCACAAAGGCAGTGGGTCTGAGGGATTGTCGCATCTGAATGAGAATCCGCTCAATTTCTGTTTGCGGCAGCAGGGTCTTGTGATAATGCAACGGTTGATTCGGCAAAGACAGGATCACTGCAAACTGGTTGGGCAATATGATTGGGTAAATGACGGCGGCTTGCGGATCAATCTGGTCAATTTTTACCGGACGTGCTGTGATGCAGGCTTCTCGGAAGAAGTTGTCGAGTTCTGCTAATTGGAGTGCTTCAATCACCTCCCGCGCTTGTCTCAGGTTTTCCTGATTGGGCGCATTGTCAGATTGCAACAGTAGTTCCACAAACTGTCGATAAACAGGTTCGACGCTTTCCCGGAATGAGAATTGCACTTCTGGATTAATCGCTGCCAGGTCACTGCGGAGAGATTGCAGGGTTTTAACAGCTTCAGCATAGGCAGCTGTGGCATTTTGCAGATTTTCAGTTGAAGTGCAGGACAGTTTTCCTTGACAGAAAACTCGCCCTAACTGCCACTGCCACTGGTAAGCAATGTCAGGCGCGTTAATTGACTGAGCTAAACGGAGCGCCTGTTGAGTCAGGGTTTTCGCACTGCCCCATTGATGGGTTGTTTCATACAGACTTCCTAACGTACCGAGAGCATAGGATTCGGCACGAGCATCTCCCAGCGTATGAACGTGCTGAATCGCGATCGCAAGTTCTTGGGCAGAGGTTTTGAGTAGATTGGCAGGTAACGCTTTTTCGGTTCCCTGACGGCTCATCTTGGTAGCAATTTGAGCCAGATTGATGCGGGCATACACAGCCAGATGCCCGAGAGGAAACTGGGCAAGTTGGGATTGAATTTGTGGCAATAGGCTTTGAGCATCGGCTGGGCGATCGCTCTCAACGAGCAGACTTAACCAGGCAATTTGAACTTGAGTTTTTGCAGTTAGCGAAGGAGCGATCTCGGCGGCTCGTTGGTAGAACGCCAGTGCTGTATCGGTATCTCCCTGGGCGCGGGTGGTGTTGCCCAAACTCAGGAGAACGCCGCTGATATCGGATGGAGTTGTTTTGTCTGGAAGTCTCTCAGCGATCGCCAAACTTTGCTCCAGAACAATCCGTGACTGCCTCAAATTGCCTACTAAGCGCAGCATCTTGCCCAGATTCCGCAGCCCAGTCACCTTGAAACGCGAATCTGGCTGATTTTGCAATGACTGCTCTACCTGTGTCAGAAGAGCAGTGGCGCGTCTGTAAAGTCCCTCCGACTGTAATGCTCTTGCCTGATTAATTTGACTACCCAGGATGCCGATCTCATCATTGGTGTTGCGATAAACCGTTTCAGCTTGCTGCCAGATTGCCAATGCCTCGCTGACTTTGCCCTGAGACAGTTGCAGCTTTCCTTGAGTCGTGAGTACCTGGGCGAGAACCTGTGAACTACCTGGATTGGAACTATGAGTATTCAACAACCCGATGGCTTGCTCGATCGCTTGATTCGCCTGCTTCCATTGTCTTAAATCTGTAAAGGCAGCAGCGAGGAAATTCAGCACGAGAGCTTGATTGAGGCGATCACCGCTATCCTCGTAACGAGTGGTCGCCTCTTGCCAAAGTGCGATCGCGTCTGAGAGTTGCCCTACCTGATAGCGATCTTCTGCCTGCTCTAATAATTGAGCAGGGGAATTAGTGGTAGCGGGTTGTATCGCCACTGCAATCTTTGTATGAAGACTGACAATCAACAATCCTAACAGCGCAAATCGCAGGAATTGCCGTAATCTCTCGTCTGAGAAAAGCTCCCGGATGAACGTTCCTCGATTGATTCGCCTGTTCCAGCGTCCTTCTTTCATAGGATTTTTGGCTCCTGATTTACTACCTTTTCTGGCAAGCGACTGGTGAATTCAACCAGTTTTGAACTGTTGAATCAGACTGATTGGTAACCAGGAAAATCTCTCCAGTGGGAGCTATTTGTACTCTAGTGACTTCGACAATGGGCGCGGGATGATGGGATGTGGGATGTAGCGTGTAGGAGGGTGTTGAGTGGGAAGCTTGTTGAGCCACAACTAACCTACGCCGATCGCTCCATTCCGCATCGTCATCTAATTGCTGCTCTGGTGTGGGCGGCAAGCCACCACGCCCGGTGATCACAAACGAGTTGCCCTGATTGACGGGACAGCCTTGAGCAATTAACCCAGATGAGTCTACAAGGTCGGTTGATAGTTGCAATAATCCAGAGTTTGGGTCGATACCTGTGAGGATGATATTGATCGTGCCACTCAAGGCGGAGTTTGCACCTGTGGCGGTGATGTCACTCAAAGGGGTAGGAAACGGACGGGATTGAATACCATAGATCCCAACGGCATTGATGCGGATATTGCCACCCCGAAAGTCTTCAGAGTTGGCGCTGATGTTGCTATTTTCGTTCAGTACTGCAATCAGAAATCGAGTATCAATAGTGATGTTGCCACCGGGAATGTTCGCTCCTGTAGCATTGGTGGTGATGTTGCTGCCATTGCGGAGGAGGATGAAGGGCGATCTCAAGTTAATATTGCCCCCACCGCCCGTCGTATCGGCTCGAATACTGCCCTCATTGTTTAGGTAGATGCGATTCGCGTCCACAAACAAATTACCTGCCGATCCGGTGCCCGAACTGCTAACGGTGACTTCTGCCTGGTCTTGGATGTTGAGAGTTCCGGTGCGAAGCGTTAAGTTTCCCCCTGCGCCGCTGCCCTCTGTTTCAGCGGCAATCACCGAACCCTTGCCCGTGAGCGTAATCGATTCGGGAGTGACGATCGTCAGTTGACCGCCCTGTCCAGTGCTGGAGGTGTCTGCCCGAATGCTGCCCCCCCTGTTGACAACAACCCGATTTGCATCCACGAACAAAGAGCCAGCGTTGCCCGTGTCTGAACTGCTAACGGTTACTCCTGCTTGGTCTTGAACACTGAGCGTATTAGTTTGCAGCCTCAAGTCACCGCCTTTTCCGCTGCCTCCGGTTCCGGCAGCAATGATGGAACCGTTGCCCGTGAGCGTGATCGATTCGGGAGCGGTGATCGTCAACTGCCCTCCCCGTCCAGCGCTGGAGGTGCCTGCCCGAATGCTGCCCCCATTATTGACCACAACCCGATTTGCATCCACAAATAAAGAGCCAGCGTTGCCAACATCTGAACTGCTGACGGTTACTCCTGCTTGGTCTTGAACACTGAGCGTATTAGTTTGCAGCCTCAGGTCACCGCCTGCGCCGCTGCCTCCGGTTCCGGCGGCAATGATGGAACCCTTGCCTGTGAGCGTGATCGATTCGGGAGCGGTGATCGTCAACTGCCCTCCCCGCCCACTGCTAGACGTAGAAGCAGAGATTTGTGCGCCGTTTTGCAGGTTCACCCGCACACTGTGACCATTGTCGCGGGGTTGAATGGTTAAGTTCCCTGCATCTCCAGCGCTGGTAGTGCCAGCGAACAGACCGCTGTTTACCCCTGACAATTGCAGGTTGGGTGTATTAATGGTGATATCTCCGGCTCGACCGTTGCCAGAGGTCGAAGTCAGCAATTGTCCTGCCCCAGTCACATTCAAGCGATCGGCATCGACGACGATATTTCCGCCTCTGGCATTGGTTTGAGTCTGAGCATTGAGGATTGCTCCATTGGCAACATTCAAGCTGTCAGTCGTGACGCGAATATTGCCGCCTGCGCCGATATTATTGCTGGTTCTGCCCAACAGCGTGTTGCTGCCGCCACTGCCAGATAGAATATTGCTATTGATCCCTGATAAATTGACCTGGTTTGGTGCAGTGATTTGAATGTCTCCTGCCCGCCCCTGTCCCAGCGTTTGAGTTTGAATCGCGCCTGCTGTAATCACTAGAGAAGGCGTGTTGATTGCAATTCCGCCGCTGTCGCCGATCGCGCCCCCTGCCACGCCGCTCAAAATTCTGCCATTTGCCAGAGAAACCGAATCATTAGCTTGAATGGAGATGCTGCCTGCATTGCTATTTTGTCCAAAGGTGGTCGTTGCCAGAGCGGCTCCATCCTGAATGATTAAGCGCCCGGTTTCAATGATCAAGTTGCCTGCGCTGCCTGTAGCGCCAGCGGTCGTTTGAGTGAACGCACCCGTGGGAAATACAGTTCCAGTCGGAAGTTGAAAATTCCCTGTAGCATTGGGGTTAGCGCCAGTGGGAATGTAGCCCCCCACATAAGTACCGGGTGGCAGCCCAGCAAAACCTGATCGCAAATTAGTACCAAACGGATTTACTGTGGTTGCTCCACTTAGTTGGATGGAGTCAGAGGCACGTAAGGTGATGTTGCCTCCCTGTCCACTGCTATGAGTGGAGGCAGAGATTTGTGAACCATTCGTCAACGCGATCGATGGAGCTGTAATTTGAATATCGCCGCCACGACCCGCACCAAAGGTATCGCTGGAGATCAAGAAAGTAGCAGGTAAAACAAACGGAGCTTTCGTCTCAATGGTGACGTTGCCAGAACCCAACGCACCTGTAGAGTTAATGGTGGTGGTGGTGATAAAACCACGACTAATAGGCGTGGGATCGTAGGGTTGAATAGTTCCCTCTGCAATCAAGGTCACATCTCCTCCCCTGCCTCCCCTGCCTACTGTGGAGAACGAGCCACTAGACAACCACTCTGTGGTAATGATGCTGCCACTTGGGGCAGTTAACGTAATTGCTCCTCCATTCCCGGTATTAGATTGAGCAGAAACATCAGATTCTAATCGAGACGTGGAAATGTTGCCGTTGATCGCAGTTAGAGTAATTGCACCCCCATTTCCAGCGGTACCAAAACCCGTAGTAGAGTTAGCGCTACCTCTGGCGCTAGAATTTACGCCAAAAGTAATAATATTTCCATTGGTAGCACTGAGAGTGAGCTCTCCACCATTGATTGCAGTACCGCTAGAACTGTTGGAGCCAGATTGAATCCGACCTCTTACTCTAATGTCACCGTTGGTCGTACTCGCGGCAATCCGACCACCATTACCCGCAGTGCCAGAGGTAGAGTTTGAGTTTGAGTACGGACTGCCGACATTGATGCTACCATTAGCGGCGGTTAGACTAATGTTCCCTCCTCTGCCTGCGCTACCAGAGTTAGAGCTAGTGACAGCATACAACTCCTCTCCAATAATGCTGCCATTGGCGGTACTCACGGTAATATCTCCTGCTCTGCCGCTATTTAAGGAAGAGATCGAGCCAGTCCTGGTGAAGCCAATCGCAATATTGCCAATAGTCGTACTCAGAGTGACATCTCCTCCGTTACCTGAATTACCTTGAATAGAGGATGAGAGAGATGAGAGAGCGGTGATCGCGCCCGTACTGATATCACCATTTGCATTTACGGTGATGCTGCCCCCGTCATTTGCACCATTGCTTGTATCAAGGGGTTGTTGATTGCTGGTAAATGATCCAGCACTGGTAATGTTGAGTGCTCCGCCGTTGGTTGTGATCGCCCGAGTGCTAATGTTGCCAGTACCCGTGGTCAAATTAACAATTCCGCCTACTCCATTGAAGGGCTGCAAAACAACTGCTCCACCCAGCGTAATGCCTGTCGGAATAGGACTTGTACTGCTGCTCGTAGGAACTGCTCCAGAATTTGTGCCGCCATAGGCTAAGGTGCTTTGTCCCGATCGCAGCACTAACGCAGAACTCGTGCGGAGTGTTTCGGTATCCGGTCCAGGCGGCAATCCAGCGGTGTCTGGACCGGTGATTGTGACATTACCCTGTAAGTGAATGTTGCTCTGGGATTCGATCAACAGGGACGCTCCAGTATAATTCGCTGCTACGTCTACATTGCCCGTCGCGCTGATAATGGGGTCATACAAACTGACAAAATTTGCCGAACCGCCTGACACACTTGTGATCTGAACGCGATCTCCACTCACAAAGCGGCTATCTCCAGAAATCACCCCATCACTGATTAAACTCAAGTTGCCGCCGCTCACAAACGAAGGCTGCATGGGGTGATTAAGTGCCAGAATATCGATGCCCTGATTACCTTGCAGAGTGAGATTGCGTCCCGCTTTTGCCAGAAACGGAGCGGCTGCACTATCTCTGATCTGAACTGTCTCTGCCAGCAGCGATAAATCACGTCCGGCTTGCAGTTGCCCTTTCAAATCTAATTGGCTAGCTGCCAAGGTGAGATCTTGGGCAACCGATAGATGGGCGCGATTGACGATCACTGCACCCGGTGAACTCGTGCCATACTGCAACCCTGGTGTTAGATTCACGCTTAACAGCGGTGGGGCTTGGGGATTGACGGCACTAAACTCACTGCCATCAGGAAATTGAAAGCGATCGGCAGTCGTCGCCACAAACGAACCGCCAATATTGAGTGACGCATTCGGACCAAACAAAATTCCATTGGGATTGAGCAAAAATAAATTTGCTGTTCCATTTGCCCGAATTAATCCATTAATGTTGGAAATAGATCCACCTGTGACCCGACTGAAGATACTTTGCACATCAGCCGCATTGTTGAAAAAGGCAGACCCACCTGTAGAAATCGAGAACTGGCTGAAGCTGTGGAACAGATTGCCCCCTCGTCTTACTCCGCCATCAATTTGAGCGTTGAGATTGCCCGTGACTTGAGATCGCTCTCCCGTAGGCAGCGTCGCATCAGGAATCGCCTGAGCCGCGATCAACTGAGCATAGAGTAATACGTTCAAGCTACTGCCCGCCAAAATCCATGCTTTCAGGTGCGATCTGTTCATTTTGCGACTCTCATGCCATTGTTGCAATCGACCGGGAAGGACGACTCTTGGTGCGGTGCAAAGCATTTTCCCTGCGGGTAATCGCTTCAGCCAGGATACAAGAATCGATCGCATCAGACCAGGCAAGATCAGTAAGTTAACATGACTTCGTCAATTTGTAAGTTGTGCTTTAGTTCATACTTGGATACCAACTTTAGTTGGAGCCAAGCTGCAAATTTGAGATGGATTGGCTCATCAATCCATCTGTTGGAAAGAAGTATGAACTCCGAATGGACGACAAGTGAGAGTTGATTGCCTATATTCAACTCATGCAAAAACAGCAGTCTTTTCCGATGAAATTAAATACTACTTCTTGAAACAAAATAATTGATAGTGATGTTTATTACTTCGAATAATTCAATCAGTTAGAAATCAATCAGAAAGTCGGGGTAAAATAAGTGTCTCAAATTCTACGCACTCAATTTAGTTCGATTGCCTCAATAGATGGATATCGCCGACAGAATACTTTTGATCCGCCTCAATTTCATCTCTCGTCTGCAAAACGTAGTCGCAATCGGGGTACGTTACTGTCGCAGTAAGGATGGCAAAAATTAACTCAAGCTGGAGTATTGCATAACGAATTTGGTCAGCGTTTCACTTATGAACAATTGAGTGAGCGATCGCTCCTGGATATGCGTACTGTCAGCCGATTGTTAAGTTGCGAAGTCAAAGTTGATAAGAATACGCTTGAAACATTTTTCCGTGCTTTCAACCTGTCATTAGAAGCGGATGACTATATCGTATCTCAGGATGATGGAGCGAATGAGGTAAAACCTGATGCACCCGCTCACACAATTTTGATGGTGTAGAGAGGTGAGTTTGAGCAACTCGTTGAAGAATTGAGCCAATCAAAGCAGTGTATCGAAGAGTACGATCGCCTGTTTCAGCGGTTGGGACTGAACGAAGATCTTATTAGTCACCCATTGAGGGCCTAGATTACTCACTGAATTATAAATAATGAGGACAGTGTTATGACATCGACCCTATTTCTACTCAAGCATGATTTCTCGTCACTTTCTGCAAGATTTATCGAGAGGAGTGCATGTCGATCGCATCAATAACGATATTGAAAGCGGAATACGAAGTGGAGTAACGGTCGCACCAGACCTGTTTATTAATGGCATTCAATACACGAATCAATGGAGCATTGAGCCATTGATGGCAGCATTATCAACAAACGATTCCTCAAATGAATGCTGAAAGTCTAGAAGGACACTTATTTAAGCCGCGTTTTAACTCAAAGAATTTGAGTGGTCAGAATGGAGCGATCGCTGAAGACTGAAAAGTAACCAATTCGAACAGCAAACTTACCAACAAAAGGAGAACAAGATGAACAGCAATCATGTAAACCGTCCAAACCTAAAACTCGAAGTTGTGGTATTCAACGTTTCCGATGTCGATCGCGCCAAGGCATTCTACGAGAAGCTTGGCTGGCGGCTTGACATTGATATCGCGGCGGGCGGCTACCGCAATGTGCATGTGACACCACCCAACTCGGACGCCTCGATCATCTTTGGCAAAGGAGTCGCTCTGAACAATCCTGGTTCGGTGCAAAACCTGGTGCTCGCCGTGGATGACCTCGATGCTGTCCGTGCAGACTTGATCACTCGTGGTGTCAACGTGAGCGAGATCTTCCACTACGCTGGTGGACCCTTCAACAACGCGGTGGAGAATCCGCGCGGCGGCGGACGCGACCCAGAAGGTCGTTCCTACTTCTCCTTTGCCTCGTTTGAAGATCCGGACGGGAACGTCTGGCTGCTCCAGGAAATCACAACGAGGCTTCTTGGTCGCCTGTGGGACTCTCCACGAACAGACGTTGCGACCCTTGCAACCCTTCTGCGCGAGACAGCAGAGCACCACGACCCCTACGAGAAGACTCACGCCGAGCATCACTGGTGGGACTGGTACGCACCCTATCTGAGTGCACGTCAGAATGGCAGCAGTCCAGAAGATGCCGCCGTCGCTGCTGACCGTTATGTGGAGGAGGCTTTGCCTGTTCTTTCCAGATGATGTGGTTAGAGTTCCACATCCGCCGAGTACATCGGCGACTAGGTTAGGACATCAATCGCTTAATGATAAAAGGGGGGCAAGAGTATCAAGCTTTTCGGTCTTTTTGATACTCCCCATCCGTACAGCAGTCATGCACTAGCCGAGTTCAAGCCAACGCACTAAACAACACCTAAAACGAGGATACACAATGAAAACGCAGAAAGTATGGTTCATTACCGGAGCCTCCAGGGGCTTTGGGTTAGAAATCGCCAGAGCAGCCCTAGCAGTGGGCGACCAGGTCGTAGCAACGGTTCGTCGTCAGCCCGAACAACTCGCCGCCACCCTACACAACCACGAGGATTTGTATGTGGTGCAGATGGATGTCACCCAGGAAGACCAGGTACAAGCGGCTGTCCAGCAGGGTATGGCTCGTTTTGGTCGGTTCGATGTCTTAGTCAACAATGCTGGGTATGGCATAGTGACGGCGATCGAAGAAGCCACGGATGCCGAAGTCCGCAAACAGTATGATACCAACGTGTTTGGGTTACTGAACGTGACTCGTGCTGTGTTGCCGTACCTGCGTCAGCAAAAGTCTGGACGGGTGATCAATATCTCGTCGCTGTTTGGCTACGATGTTGTTCCGGGTTGGGGATTGTATGGGTCCACTAAGTTTGCGATTGAAGGTCTCTCGAAAGGGCTGGCGGTCGAATTGGCACCGCTCGGTATCCACGTTACGACAGTTGCTCCCGGTCTTTTTACGACCGACTTCCTGAGCACTGAATCCTATGTTGCCGCTAAAACTATGATCGATGATTACCAGGAAACGGTAGGTCAGATGCGGAGCGGAGCCGATGCGCTACATGGAAACCAGCCCGGTGATCCGAAAAAGTTTGCTCAGGTGATCGTTCAACTTGCCAATACAGACCGTCCACCGCTGCATCTGCCCGTCGGTAAGGACGCGATCGCGATGTACCAGAACAACGCTGCAAAAATGGCAGAGGAAATCGAAGCATGGCTGCCAGTTGCGACCAGCACCAACCATGACCACCGCATTGCGGCTTAGACCATCGCCTGATCTGCAACATTCACACAGTATTTACCAAGGAGTTTTACGATGAGCACTGAACAGAAAGTCGCTGTGATTACCGGCGCGTCGCAGGGCATCGGCGCAGCTTTTGTCAAGGCATACCGCGATCGCAACTATCGAGTGATTGCAATTTCACGCTCAATTGAGCCATCAGATGATGATGGTATCCTCGCAGTGTCAGGTGACATCGCTGATCGAAAAACTGCCGAGCGTGCAATTATCGAAGGCGTCACCCGCTTCGGGCGCATCGACACGCTCATCAACAACGCTGGCATCTTCATCGCTAAGCCGTTTACCGAGTATACCGAGGCAGACTACGCGGCATACCTGGGCACCAACATCACTGGCTTTTTTCACATGACACAACTTGCGATCGCCGAGATGGAGAAGCAGGACAGTGGTCATATTGTGCAGATCTCAACGAGCCTGGTTGACAACCCGATCGCTGGCGTACCGTCCGTACTGGCATCGCTAACGAAGGGTGGACTGAATAGCGCAACTCGATCGCTGGCGATTGAGTATGCCAAGCGTGGTATTCGGGTGAACGCCATTGCGCTGGGTAACATCAAGACGCCAATGCACCCTGCCGAGACTCATGCCCAGCTTGCTTCCATGCATCCGAACGGTCGTATGGGCGAGATCTCCGACATTGTCGATGCGATCCTCTACCTCGAATCAGCCCACTTTGTGACCGGCGAAATCCTTCACGTTGATGGTGGACAGAGTGCGGGGCACTGATACCACTTTGCAATCAGAGGAATGCCTCTGACGCTTTCAAACAAGATTCCACGATCGCATATCCTCCTGACAAAATCGCACACCCTCCTGACAAAGGAACACAGGCATGATCTACGAATTACGCATTTATCACACCATGCCCGGACGACTACCCGCGCTGCTATCGCGCTTCCAGAACCACACGTTACGGATTTGGGAAAAGCACGGCATCCGCCAGGCAGGATTCTGGACAACGCTGATTGGCAAGAGCGAGAGTAATCAGCTCACCTACCTACTTGCCTGGAACAGCCTGGCTGAGCGTGAGGAGCGTTGGAGTGCCTTCCTCACCGACCCCGAATGGATCGCGATAAAAACTGAAACCGAGAAGGACGCTCCACTCGTGCAGAACATCAGTAACGAGTTGTTGGCACCGACTGCCTTTTCCTCGGTGAAGTGAGCGGTGAGGCGATCGATAGAACTCAAACTGTCGTTCAATTTATTCCACCCCTTGATTCATCAAAGCTAAATTCACTTAGATGTTGAAAGTTTCAAGGGCACCCATTTAAGTCGCGTTTTAACTCAAATAACTTGAGTGGTTTGAATGAGGCGATCGCAGAAGAATGAAAAGTAACGGATCTGAACATCAAATTTGTTAACCAAAAGGAGAAAAAGATGAGTAGCAATCTTGTAAGCAGTCCAAACATGAAACTCGAAGTTGTGGTGTTCAGCGTTTCTGACGTTGATCGCGCCAAGGCATTCTACGAGAAGCTCGGTTGGCGGCTTGACATCGACATCGCGGCGGGCGATTACCACAACGTGCATATGACGCCACCCAACTCAGACACCTCAATTATCTTCGGCAAGGGAGTCACTCTGAACAATCCTGGTTCGGTGCAAAACCTGGTTCTTGCCGTGGACGACCTTGATGTCGCCCGCGAAAACTTAATAGTCCGTGGTGTCAACGTGAGCGAAATCTTCCACTACGCTGGCGGACCCTTCAACAACGCCGTGGAAAACCCACGCGTTAGTGGTCGTGACCCAGAAGGTCGTTCCTACTTCTCCTTTGCCTCGTTTGAGGACCCGGACGGGAACCTTTGGCTGCTTCAGGAAATCACGACGCGGTTTCCTGGTCGTTTGTGGGACTCTCCACAAACAGACGTTGCAACCCTTGCAGCTCTTCTCCGCGAGACGGCAGAGCACCACGACCACTACGAGAAGACTCACGGTGAGCACCATTGGTGGGACTGGTACGCGCCCTATCTAAATGCGCGTCAGAATGGCAGCAGTTCAGAAGATGCAGCCGCTGCCGCTGACCGTTACATGAAAGAGGCTTTTCTTGTTCTTTCCAGATGATGTGATCAGAATGGCATTTGCCAGGTTGGGTTCTAGACGAACTTTTTCTTACTGAATTGAGGGATGGGGCTTAGCACGGAACTCGCATCTATCACTGGCCCCACCTCACAACTGAGTCGTGCCGACAGACAATACGTAACCTCAGTTAAATCCAATTGGAGAAAGATCAATTTGGAGAAAGATCAACGTTTGAAAAAAACAAACATCAACGCCGCCACTTTTTGGGTCTAATTCCACTGGACCTATCCGAACGCAACGACAGGGAGGTCAGCACGTGTCCAAAAAAATCAACCATAATCGTCGCTACTTCCTAACAACCATGCTTACAAGTAAGAACGTTGTTTTATTTGAGCGCGATGCGTTAGGCGGCAGTTGCATAAACTATGGCTGTACGCCTTCTAAAGCCTTTTTAGCCGCTGCCCATGCCGCAGGTCGCGCTCGACAAGCCACAAAGCTCGGCATACACGCGCAGGTTGAAGTCGATTTTTCTGCGGTGATGGAGCGAGTACGTGGCATTCGCAGCCAGTTTAACCAGGGTACCAAGCGGCGATTAGAGAGTGCAGGGGTTAAAGTCGTTTGCGCTGAAGCCGCTTTCACCGGAGAGCGAACGGTCAGCGGAGGCGGTGTGACGGTACAGGCTCCGATCATCGTCATTAACACAGGCACATCCTCTACGATTCCTGACATTCCTGGTTTAGCTGGAACGCCTTATCTCACCAACCGAAATTTCTTTGATTTGCAGCAGATTCCGCCCCGGTTGCTCGTGGTCGGTGGAGGCTATATTGCCCTGGAGTTAGGGCAGGGAATGGCACGTTTAGGCAGCCAGACTGAGTTAATTGTACAGGGCGATCGCCTGCTGGCTCAAGAAGAATCTGATGTCAGTGCTGTGCTGGCAGATGCCTTTAAGCAAGACGGCATCGGACTGCATTTCAATAGGACGGTTCAGCAGGTTGCTTATGCTAACGGTGTGTTTACTCTCACGCTGAGCAATGGCAAAGTGCTCGACGGAGAAGCTCTGCTGCTTGCAACCGGGCGCAAACCCAATACTGAGGCATTAAATGCTGCGGTGACTGGCGTTGAATTAGATGCCCAGGGGTTTATCAAAATTGGCGACCAGTTTCAGACGACTTACCCTGGGGTCTATGCGATTGGAGACGTTGCTAAGCAGCCTGCGTTTACCCATGTTGCTTGGGAAGACTACCGTCGATTGAAAGCCATTCTGTGTGGCGAACAGCGGACACGCAGCGATCGCGTGCTTGGCTATGCCGTTTACACCGAGCCTCAAGTGGGTCGAGTGGGCATGACGCTAGAGCAGGCTCAGGAACAGGGACTCGCTGCCCGCGAAGTGACCCTGCCGATGGCTCACATCGCTCGTAGCATTGAGTGGGGGCACGATCTGGGTTTCTACCGCATGGTCATCGACACCCAAACAAATTTGATTTTAGGCGCAACGCTAGTTGGCTACGAAACGGCTGAACTCGTGCATGTCTTTTTGTCACTCATGGAAGCTAAAGCAACGTGGCAAGTACTCGAACAATCGGTTCACATTCACCCAACGTATGGGGAGGCATTGCCCAGTCTGGCAAGGCTACTTGTTGGAGATAATATGCCAACCTGTCCCAACATGTAAGAAAGCAGCAACAATGACGAGTCAAGAATCAAGTGACTTTGTGGTTTGTCGTGAAGACACATGGTGTTGCCTAATACGGAATTGAGTAGGGGAGTATCATTTAGCAAGATGAAAAAGGTACTCTGTCCATGCCTCGACCCCGCACTCAAATTAGCCCTCATCTAGACTACGCAGATCTAACTCAGCGGTATGTTCAGTGCCAAGATGCTGGCGAGAAAAACCGTTGGTTGGTGATTCGATTGCTCAGTCATCCAAAGACTCCGATGAGCATCGAACAAACCGCTGAGATTTGTGGACTCAGTTGTAGTGGAGTGCGGAAAATTGCCCGTCGCTACAACGCCGAGGGTGCGGTCGGACTAGTCAATCGGCAACGCTTGAACCCTGGGGGCAATCGGTTGGCTTTAAGTGATGAACAGCAACGGCTATTGCGGCAACGCTTACAGAGTGCCCCGGATGATGGCGGACTCTGGAGTGGACCGAAAGTTGGGGAGTATATCGAAACCTACTTTGGCATTTGCTTACACCCCTCAACAGCCTGGAAGTATCTACGACGTTTGGGGTTGAGCTTGCAGGTGCCGCGTCCGGTGCATCATCAAAGCGCAACCCTTGAGCAGCAAGCAGAGTTCAAAGCAGGATTAGCAGGTCATGTGGCGTGGTTGCGCTCGTTGTTTCCCAATCGGGAGATTGTAATTTGGGCGGAAGACGAAGCTCGATTAGGCTTGCAACCCATTGTCAGGCGGGTTTGGGCACCCATAGGAGAACGCCCATCAGCGCATCATTCTCGCCGCTATCAATGGGTCTACACCTATGGTTTTGTCCATCCTGCCACTGGAGCGAGCTACTTCCTTTTATTGCCCCGTGCCAATGTCTCCATGATGCAGATGGCGTTAGAGCTATTTGCGGCTCAGGTCAATCCCCATCGTCAGCAGTTGATCATTCTATTGGTTGATCAGGCCGCGTGGCATATGAGCCAAAAACTTCAGGTGCCCCCCGGCATTTTCTTCTACCCGCTATTGCCCTATACCCTCCAACTGCAACCCACTGAATGTGTCTGGTCTTTGCTGCGCGAAGCAATCGCTAATCAAGTGTTTGACAATCTTGATGCTTTAGAGGATGTCTTAGTCAAGCGGTGCCAATGGTTGATGCAGCATCCTGTGATAGTTCAAGGCAAAGTGGGCTTTGATTGGATTCAAGCAATTTAATCTGGTCAAAAAGTACTGCCTTCCGCAATTCCGTATAAGTTGGCATTGTACAGCTTCTCTCCAAGCCGAATGATTAAGTCGCGTTTTAACTCAAAGAACTTGAGCGATCTAAATGAGGCGATCGCTGAAGAATGAAGGGTAACCAAGTGAGCAGCAAACTCACCAACCTAATGGAGAGCAAAACTAATGGAGAGCAAAACGATGAGCACCGAATTTAGTAAAGGCAAAGTTGCAATTGTTGGTCAGAGTGAGGACCTCAATTGGTTCAATACCCTGCCTGGAGAGCAGATGGCTATCCGCGTACACAGCAGAGATGTCGGTGGAGCTTTCACAATCATCGAAGTGCGCGTTCCGCCGTTCATAGGACCGCCACTCCACTATCACGAAGAGAGGGAAGAAATATTTGAAGTCCTTGAAGGCAGATTTCGCTTTCACTGCGCGGGTGAAGAGTTTGAGGTCACGCCCGGAAGATCAGTTGTTGTGCCCCGTAACAGCGTGCATGGATGGGTGAACCTCGGACCAGAAGCAGCTCGGTTGCTCTTTACCTTCGTATCCCTCATTAATCACTCTAAGCAGATGAAAAGATAAGTTGGAGGTTTAGCTGATGCACCCGTGGACAGATAAACTGATTCATCTTCTGCGTCAGTTGCTCAAACCCTAACTGAAGGGAAGCAATGGGAAAAACCGTCAACCAGTGTTTAAGCCAATTGAAGCAAACTAAAGGTTGAATAACTAAACGCAAGTTGTTGAGTAAGTTCTTCCAACCGCTCTGGTTATTCCACCACGGGTGCTGCGAAAACCGCTGATGGGCCAGTGGACAGGAGTCGTTGAATGGGTCGGCAAACAAACTGACCATCAAAAACGTACTCATGACCAACTCCCACCACTTCTCAATCTGCTCATAGCGGGTCATACGAAAGTCTGCCCACCCGAGTGCATCTTTGGCTTGTTTGAGACCATACTCAATCCAGGTTCTAAAGCCATAACTGTCACCAATATCTTTGAGTTTGATTGCCGGGGCACAGACCATGACATAGGACGTTGAGTTGTCCGGTAACGTGTCAGGGTCAGTGGTCAACAGCCAGTACTGCTTGCGGTGGCTTTTGCCGTAAATCACCTCAGCCATGTGACGGGTTTCTGTCGTGCCATTACTAAAGGTGCGCTTGAAGGTCTGCCAAGGCTCCTGGTACACCTCCTGGTCTTGCGGTAGCCACAAAGCATGGTTGCTGCGAATCGCCAGGATGTAAGGTAGGTTTAATTCATCTAGCACATCGACAAAGTTGACTTTACTTTCGCCATACAAGCTATCGGCGAGCACCAGTTCAAACTCAAATCCTAGTGCTTGTAATTGTCGAATCATGGTTGCCGCAATTTGCGGTTTACTTTGATACTCTTCTCCCTCTTTGAGTCGTTCTCTGGGTTTATACACCTCAAAACTCAATGGCACAATCATGCCATCGACTAAGCCGTAGGCAGTGACAGCGACAATGCCATTTTCCTTCTTACCGACGTTGCCGATGTATTGCCGTTTGACGTAATCAGTGCTTTTTCCCTTCTTACAATCTCCAGTTTCATCAATCAGTAATATCAATGACCGACCGTTGAGTACCTTGAGGGTCAACTCCAATCGCTTCTGGCGTAACTGTTGCACCTGCCAAGGAGACTCGGTAAGGAAGTGATGTAAGTTTTGCTGATTGTTTAAGCCTACTGCTTTGGCAATGGCAGGTAAGGATTTGCGTTTAATCTCGCTAATCATCCCCAGATGCAGAAGCTTAAAGGCTTCATAGCTGCGCACTTCTGGGAATAAGTCCTCATACAATTGGCAGTATTCATCCACAAAATGTATCGTCGGGCGGGCGGCTCTAGATGCTGGCATGGCAATTGAATCTGGACAAACGTACCTCTATAATAGATAGTCTCTAGTCAGAGTGATTTAAGAGGGGTATAGCACTACGAAATCTTATGAGGACGTATAGTTAAGATTGCAAAGAATATCAATGACCTTTTATGCCAGCCCCCTACAGTGACGACCTTCGTCAGAAAGCAATTGCAGCAGTCAAACGAGGAGACCGTAAAACCGAAGTCAGCCGGATGTTAAATATCAGCCGCAATACCTTAGACCAGTGGCTCAAACGAGAAGCCCAAACCGGGAAGTGTGGAGCCATACGCAACTATCAGCAGGGGTGTAGACATAAAATCACCGATTGGCAACGGTTTAGGGAGTTTGTGCAAGAGCATGGCGGCAAGACCCAAGGGCAAATGGCAACTTTATGGGGAGAGGGTGTGACGCAACAAAACATCAGTGATGCGTTGCAAAAGCTGGGAATCAGTCGAAAAAAAAGACGTACGGGTATCAAGAGCGAGATGAGCTTAAGCGCCAAGAGTTTCAAGCGCGATTGAAGACCAAGACAGCGGCTCAGATGGTTTATGTCGACGAAGCAGGCGTTGATAATCGAGACGAGTATCCCTATGGCTACTGCGAGATTGGACACCGCTTTCATGCCCTCAAGTCGGGCAAACGCACCGAGAGAGTCAGTTGGATTGCGGCACTTAAACAGGGGAAGCTTTTTGCACCGCTGACGTTTATCGGCTCGTGTAACCGGGATTTGTTTGAGGTGTGGTTAGAGGAGTGTCTATTACCGCAACTGCAGCCAGGAGATGTCATCGTCATCGATAATGCTAGTTTTCACCATTCTCAAAGCATTGAGGACAGGGTAGCAGCGGCTGACTGTGAGCTTTGGTATCTGCCTGCCTACTCTCCTGACTTCAATCAGATTGAGCATTGGTGGTTTGTGCTTAAGAATTGGATGAGGCAACGGTGGGATGAGTTTGATAGCTTTCGTGAGTGTGTCGATGCTGCGTTCAATCAGTGTTCCAACATTCATGCGTAGCGCTATACCCGGCGGAATCGACGAATTCTTCCCCGAAATTAGTCAAACGCCACCCGATGGTTGGATAGATCTGGGACAGCAGTACGATAGTTGGATCGTCGGAGCGCCCCTGTGCGCTCAAGCTCAAGCTCACAGCGCAACTGCGGCTTACCCTCCAAAGCAAAACGATTAAATCGCGTTTTAACTCAAAGAACTTGAGTGGTTTGAATTGGGCGATCGCTGAAGAATGAAGGGTAATACCAAATTGAAAAAAGGGAGTAACAAATGGGAGACTAAGTTCTACCGTGTGGAGAACAACAGCAATGGTGGGTGTCACTCGCATCAAAATCCAGGAAACAGTGGCAGAACTAGAAGCTCTGATTCAACAGCAATCAAATCCAAACCGGAAAGAGCGGTTGCAAGTGTTGTACTTGCTGAAGTTAGCGGATGCCAGGAGTATTAGTGCGATTGCAAAAGTGGTCGGGCGGCACCGGGGGAGTGTGCAACGCTGGTTGAGCCAGTATCGGGAAGCGGGACTGAACGGATTGCTCGAAACTCGCCAAAGTTCAGGACGACCGCAGGTGATTCCAGGGTGGGCGCTCAAGAGCCTGCAACGACGATTGGATGACCCTGAAACAGGCTTTGGCAGCTACACACAAGTGCAGCAATGGTTATCAGAGACCTTGAACGTAGAAGCCGAGTATGCCACCGTGCATCATCTGGTGCGCTACCGCTTGGGTGCGAAGTTGAAAGCCGCCCGTCCGGTTCATGCCAAGCAGAACCCAGAAGCCCTTGAGGCCTTTAAGCAAACCTCAGCGACGACCTGATTCTGCTCAAACAGTATGCAACGCTAGTAAAACCGGAGTTTGAACGGATTCGCTACTTCGCTCAGGATGAAAGTCGATTTGGGTTGAAAACGACAGTTGGACGATTGATCACGAGCTTAGGAGTCAAACCACTAGGCAGTTGGCAATGGCAGTTCAAAGCCTTTTGGATCTATGGTGCGGTGGAACCGACCACCGGAGAGCAGTTCTTTTTGCAATTTACCCATGTCGATAGTGAATGCTATCAGCTTTTCCTCGACCAATTTTCGCAAGCCTATCCAGATAGCCTCAACATCCTCCAAGTCGATAACGGAGCCTTTCATAAAGCCAAAGACCTGGTGATTCCAGACAATATCATGCTGCTGTTTCAACCGCCTTACTGCCCTGAGTTGAATCCCATTGAGCGGTTGTGGCAGCACTTGAAGAAGGATTTGCGCTGGGCACTGTTCAAGAACCTAACTCAACTACAAACGAAAGTGGACAAATTGATTGCCGATTTAACGACCAAAACCGTTGCTTCTCTGACTGGCTTTAGCTTTATTGTAGATGCACTATCTGTCGCAGGCATTTTTTGATTTGGTATAACCAGGTGAGCAGCAGACTCACCAACATAACGGAGAACAATCAAGATGAGCAACATTAACGTGAACAGTCAAAACATGAAACTCGAAGTTCTGGTATTGCCCGTTTCGGATGTCGATCGATCCAAGGGCTTCTATGAGACGTTGGGATGGCGGTTGGATGCCGACTTTGTTACCAGTAAGGACTTCCGGGTAGTGCAGCTAACTCCTCCCAGCCAGAGTGCTCGATTATCATCGGCAACGGAGTTACGTCAGCCATGCCGGGATCAATGCAGGGTCTACACCTCATCGTTTATGACATTGAGACAGCCCGCGCCGCACTTGTAGATCGCGGCGTTGAGGTGAGTGAGGTATTCCATGACGAGGGAGGGATCTTCCACCACGCTGGGAACGAAGGACAGGTAACTGGACCCGATCCAGAGCATCGTGACTATAGCTCGTTTGCCTCTTTCAGTGATCCAGACGGCAACGGTTGGGTGCTCCAGGAGGTGAAGACACGGGCTCCTGGACGGTGACCTCTCTTAAACATTGATTCACTGCACAACGTTTGTACACAGACATAAAGGAGCAAGATCATGAGTAACTTAATCAATCAGACCGCACTTGTAACGGGGGCATCCACCGGAATTGGGGCCGTCTATGCCGATCGCTTCGCAAAGCGTGGTTACGATCTCGTGCTGGTAGCGCGTGATCGCACTCGCATGGAAGCTCTAGCCGCACGACTGCGCCGGGAAAGCGGAGTGACGGTTGACATCCTTCAGGCGGATCTCACCAACGTCGATGAACTCGCCCCTGTGGAGGAGCGGCTACGCACCGACATGCGCATCAGTATTCTGGTCAACAACGCAGGTGCCAGCATTGCCAGCAGTTTCGTTGATCAAAGCCCAGACGAGGTGACTAAAATTATCAACCTCAACACCACAGCCTTGGTGCGGCTTGCCAGTGCCGTCGCCCCACGCTTCGTTAAGGCTGGCAATGGCGCGATGATCAACATCAGTTCGGTAGTCGGGTTGGCACCGGAATTTGGTCTGACCGTCTATGGAGCTACCAAAGCCTTTGTCCTCTTCCTCACCCAGGGGCTTCACCTTGAGCTTGAACCTAAAGGGGTCTATGTTCAAGCTGTGCTACCAGCAGCAACGCGGACAGAAGTCTGGGAGCGCTCAGGGTGGGATATGAATGCGCTACCGCTTTTGATGGAAGTGGATGAACTGGTGGATGCTGCCCTGATTGGCTTCGATCGCCGCGAAACAATCACCATCCCGTCGCTTTCCGATGTAGAGCAGTGGCATACTTTCGATGCTGCTCGACAGAGCATGATCCCAAATTTCAACCAAGTACACGCCGCCGATCGTTATCGCCTCGTGACTTCTGATCAGAGCTAGCTTTCACGTGTGCAATCTCAATATTGAATTTGATGGAATCCAGTTTTAGAAGCGTTTGTTGGATCAACGATTCTAGCGACTTAGCCCTTTCAAATCGCCCTCGAACCTATCAGCCCCATCTTAATCGTGCTAGATGATCAGAATGACACGATCTCATCTTTGCCATGACAGGGAAAGACCATACGAGAAGGGCTGGATTGGCTCCAGCAAGCGATTTCTAAACTTGGTGCCGATGTCAGCAAAATTGTGTTTTTAGACTATCCACCGGATGACTTTCCCGATCATCCCCTTGCTCATGGTGCATCCTTTGATGCCAGCTTGGCACTGCATTGCGTGAATTAGCGGCTACTACATTACTACGCAGCGGCTGCTTCAGACGCTTGCCACAACGAATAAGAATACTTCAGCCATTCACATCTGCCCCACCATTTTGATATCGCAACGCTGATTACACTTCCTGACACCAAAAATGGGTCGAGTAGAGAGGGTTCCTCCAATGTTTAGGCTTGCTTTGTATTCCCCGTTGCTCTCCCCTTTCGGAATACGAGAGTGTCACACGATTTAGCCTTGCATCGTTGGAAACCTCCCCCTCACAGAAGCCTGCCTGCGGTTTTCCCGCACAAGCCTCTTCATTGAGCCATTCACCTGCTCTAATAAAGCGACACTAAGCGACCAGGTCTGGGGAGAGGATGCCACGCCAGATAGCGTAGAAAGCTCTCCCAGCGAAAGCTACGTCGTTGACTCCGTCGATTCAGCCATTTGAAGACCAGCTTGTGAACTGCGTCTTCAAAGTGGTAGAGCGCATGACCGTTGTCGGTGACCCCAAAGTAGTTGAAGTGTCCGCGCAGCTTTTGCCCGATTGCTTGCCATAGCTGAGGCAGCTTATGAGCATTGCGTTTTTGCTGCAACCATTGATTGAGGGTGACTAACGCACGGCGAAATCGTTTCTTTGAAGTCTTGCGCTTTAATCGGGCTTTTCCGTTGCGACTCTTGCCCCAGTAATGGGTGAACCCCAGAAAATCAAAGCTGGGGAATTTTCTCCCGTACTTGAGGGCTAGACCCGCTTGCCGCTTGCCGCAGGGAAGAAGTTGGGTTTTCTCCTCATTGAGGCGCAAGCCGAACTTCTCCAATCGCTTGGGCAGAACCCGCATGAATCGTCGAGCATCGTCCTCGAACTCAAACAAGGCAATGCTATCGTCCGCATACCGGATCAGAGCGCAGTAGCCTCGGCAGTGCTGGCGCACAATGGTGGTAAACCACTGATCTAGCACAAAATCCAAGAACACATTTGCAATGACGGGGGAGACTATCGAGCCTTGCGGGCTACCCAATTCATCCTGTACTACGCCGCCTAGGGTTTGGACTCCGGCTTTGAGCATTCGCGCAATCACCTGTAGGAATCTTCTATCCCGAATCCGCAGGGCTAATACCTTGAGGATTTCCTGGTGCGGCATGGTGTCGAAGAATTGAGCCAGGTCTAGGTCTGCAATCCACCCAACGGGTTGCCCCATGACCTCCTGATGCAGTTGCCGCAGGGCATCATGACATCCTTTATGGGGTCGAAACCCATAGGAGTTACTGAGGAATACCGGTTCGTAAATTGATTCTAAGACCCGACGAGTCATCTCCTGAACGATTTTGTCTTCAACGCAACTAATTCCCAGAGGGCGCAAGCTGCCATCTTCTTTGGGAATCTCGACTCGTCGTACCGCTTGGGGTCGATACGACATCTGGTTCAGTTTCCGGTGCAACCCCTGTAGATTTTCCTCCAGGTTCTGTCCGTACTCCGTTTTCGTCACTCCATCGATTCCAGGCGCTTTGTTGTCTAGCGACTGAAAGCAGGCTCGCAGATTCTCCACACTATAGTGGTGCATCAGGGCACTGAAGACAGTCCCTGGTTCTCTGTGAGCCCGTTCGGCTATCCGCTCGATTCCTGTTGTCACCATACTTCCACCTCTGAGTGTGGTTGATGTTGCCTTCGAGTGTTCGACCCAATGTGTCCCCCTTCGCTCCGTGGGCGTTACCCCACTTCTTCACTACTATGGGGACATCCGACTTCCCATGAATCGTTGAGCGTTCTTCCGGTTTGCCGGTTGTGCGGCTCTACCCCCCGATGGAGGAGTTCATGGGACCTCCCAAGTTCCCGACTCTACCTTGATGACGTGCTACGGTCTCCGACCCCGGTGGACCCTCCAGAACCCTGGCAGTTGGCTCTGTTGGTTTTGCCTTCCACAACACGAACTGTGTCGGCATCCACGTGTATGTCTAATTTCGGGGCTCAATCCCTTCACGCTTTCGCATTGCAGCCCATCATCTCCCTGTGTACGCTTCACTGTCCTCGTTGCCGATGACAGCGCAACACTCGGTACTTGGTGCCTTGCCAAGGCTTCCCTGACCAGGTTCTTCCCCTGGTTGGCAGAGCCGAGCTTCGCTCGGCGCACTAATGTTCTAGACCTGTGGATAGCTCTAAACCAGCAAGCCAAATTCATAGCGATTGATGAACAGTCCAATGACTAATCGTGCAACCAGATGGACTTAGAAAAGCAAATAGTTTTGCGAGCTAATCGCTTGATCCGAGTCCGTAAAGTCAAATGCTTACGCTCAATCGTCTGAGTATTGTGTTTACCAACGGTATGAAACGCTGGCTCCAGATGTCGCTCATAAGCACCCCAGCCGTCCGTATAGAACTGCATAATCCCAAATGGCTCCAACAATGACTTGAGTTCGAGAAAAGCCGTGTCTTGATGGTTCGACAAGACATATGCCAATACTTCGCCTGTTGCATGATCAATGGCGTGCCACAACCAACGTTGCTGTTGCTTGGAGTGGACAAAACGACCCATCTCATCCACTTCTGCCTCTACATCCTCCCATTGGCACAGCTTGACGATGGTTTGAGTCGGTTCAAGCTGGGCTAGACGAGCTTCATTGACTGCTTTGAGATGTCGATCTTTTTTTTAACTCTTCAATCACCGTAGTCGGACTAATCTTCAACACTCGTGCAGTATCTCGGATGCCACTCCCGTTGACTGCCATATCAACAATCTGCTGTTTGACTTCGGGCAAGTAGCCTCGGTAAGCATAGTCTCGAATGAAGGTGCTGCGAGCGCATTCCGAATTACGACATTTATAACGTTGCTTGCTCTCCTCAGAGCGACCGTGCTTGACCACGTTATTGCTTCCACAATCAGGACAAAGAACAGGTTCTAAAACCATGCTGTAAGTTCACGGGTAAACGCCTGTCTGTATTCTCGCATTTCCACAGGTCTAGAACATTACCTCCAGAATCTTATTGGTATGTGTCCCCTTATCCATATCCAGACATCGCCAATCTTCCGATTCTTGATGGTCAGGCTTTTTGGCATACCCAACATTGGGTTGGGGCGGTGCTGCAATCAGCTCGATTGACTGAGAATGCCAAGACTGAAACTCAGCAACAGCAGGTTGCGACATTTCTACATTCTGCTCTAAAAGCATCAATCACCCTGCTTAAAACAGAGCATGTCATGAGACCGAGCGTTTAACGATCCAGTGCGGCGAAGACAGCGCAAAGGACAACATGCAACGAAACACATTCAAAACGTCCGATGATGTCCACTTAAGCTACATCAGTGCGGGCAAAGGACAACCGATCGTGATGATTCCCGGTTGGTCGCAATCGGCGGAGCAATTCAAATATCAAATTCCCGTTTTTGCCGAACAGTATCATGTGATCGCGATCGATCCACGAGGACACGGTGAGTCAGAAAAAGTGACGTTCGGTTATCGCATTGCTCGCTTGGCTCAAGATATTCATGAATTATACCAAATTAAATTGGAGCCATTACAGATCAGATAAACTGAGCGATGTAGAGGTGAGAGTCTAACAATGGCTGGAGTAAGCGCAATCGCAATTAAAGAAAGTCTCGAGGAGCTAGGCACCCGTTTGCGAGCGGTTGAACAGCCGATACTCAAAGAGCGATTGCAAGTGTTGTACTGGCTCAAACAAGCGCACGCACCGAGTGTCAGTCAGATTGCGATTGCAATTGGCAGGCATCGGGGCACGGTGCAAAAATGGTTAGCCCTGTACCGAGCGCAAGGATTAGAAGCATTGCTGGTGGTTAAACCCACTCCAGGAGGAGGCAACCGGGTGATTCCAATGTGGGCGGAGGTTGCCTTAGCCAAGCGATTGCAGGAACCGAGCAATGGGTTTAGCAGCTATGGGAAGGTGCAGCAGTGGCTGTTAGAGAGTTTAGGGGTAGAAGCCGAGTATCATGCGGTCTACCAGATGACGCGCTATCGACTCAAAGCGAAACTCAAGGTCGCCCGTCCTCAAAACATCAAGCAGAACCGAGTCCAGCGAGAGGCATTTAAGCAAACCTCGCAGACGACCTCGACTTATTGAGTCAGTACTATCGGCAGGTGCGCCAGGATGAGCGACCGATTCGTTACTTCGCACAAGATGAGAGTCGCTTTGGACTTCACACGCTCATCGGACGATTAATTACGGCAGTTGGGGTTAAACCCATCGGGGCGTGGCAATGGATATTCAAAGCATTCTGGCTATACGGTGCTGTGGAACCTACCACAGGAGAGTCCTTTTTCTTGCAATTCTCCCATGTCGATACCGCATGCTACCAATGGTTCTTAGATGAGTTCTCCAAGGCTTACCCCGATAGTCTCAACATCCTGCAAGTGGATAACGGACGGTTCCACAAAGGCAAAGACCTTATTGTGCCAGAGAACATTATCTTGGTGTTTCAACCGCCTTACTGCCCAGAGTTAAATCCTATCGAGCGTTTATGGGAACATCTCAAGGCGGATCTCAAGTGGGCTGCGTTCAAAACGCTTGACCAACTGCAATCCAGGGTTGATCAACTCTTAGCCCAGCTAACCCCTCAAGTGATTGCTTCCCTTACAGGCTACCCCTTTATCCTCAATGCACTATCTGTCATTGACACCATTTAAATTGGTATTAATCAGCGCTCTGCAACTTAAAAACACACATCTATTCGGTCACTCAATGGGGTGTTCCCTAATCTGGAGCTATCTTGATCTGTTTGGATTCAATGAAATTGCTCGATTAGTGTTGGTTGATCAATCGCCGTTGGTCATTTCGAGGATGCATTGGAATGCTCAAGAAATAGTAGAGTCCGGGGCAGTGTTTACTGCCGACCAACTCGATGCAGCAGTACACGCACTAGAGAATTGTAAAGCTGAGGAATTTACCCGCAATCTTCTGGTTTCAATGGTCACGCCAATGATGTCAAAGGATCAGTTTGAATGGATTGTCGAGTGCAATCTGCGCTGTCCACGGGCGATCGCTGCGACACTGCTGTACAACCACGCTCACACCGACTGGCGCGATCAAATTGTCAGAATTCGCAAGCCAACTTTGGTCATTTCTAGAAGAAAAAGTATCATCCCATGGCGATCGCAAGCCTGGATTCATCAAAGCATTCCGAACTCTGAATTAGAAATTTTTGAAGCCGCTGAAGGCGGCGGACATTTTATGTTTATTAGACTTAATCGGAAATAGAATAGGATGCGAAAAAGATAACGCAAGTCGAACGGAACCAGCGATGTTGAGCTATAGCAAAGTTCAAGGTAAGCCCTACGTGTTGCAAAGTCTCACGGGATTAAAGCCTGCGGAATTTGAGCAATTGCTGGAAAGCTTTGAGGTGGCATGGCAAGAATATATCGAACGGGAATACATTAAGCGACCTCGTGCCCGTCGCTATGGGGGAGGACGACACGCTGAGGTGTCCAGCAGTGCAGACAAACTGTTATTTATTTTGGTGTACTTCCGAGTGTATCCCACCCAAACGGTGCAAGGGTTTTTGTTTGGGATTGGACAAACCCAAGCCTGGGAATGGATTCACAAGTTGAGCCGAATATTGAATCAAGCATTGGGCTATGAGAAACAATTACCGGAGCGAGAACCCGCACGGCTAGAAGCGGTGTTAAGGGAGTGTCCCAGTTTGGAGTTCATCATCGACGGCACTGAGCGCCCGATGAATCGGCCAAAAGACCCAGAGCGCCAGCAGGATTATTACAGTGGCAAAAAGAAGCGTCATACGATGACCAACAATATCATCAGTGAGCGGGGGGGAAAGGTTGTGTTTTTAAGCGACACCTACTGTGGCAGTGTGCATGACAAAGCCATTTGTGACGGCGAGGAATACCAGTTTCCACCCGGCAGTACCTTGTGGCAAGACAGAGGGTTTCAAGGGTTTGCACCCCCTGGAGTGACGATTAGACAACCGAAGAAAAAGCCTCGAAACCAGCAGTTAAGCGACCAAGATAAACACCACAACCGGGAGATTTCCAGCGAACGAGTCGAAATAGAACATCAAATCAGTGGCATCAAACGCTGCAACATTGTGGCACACAAGTTTCGCAACCGAACTGGCTATTATGCGGATGATGTGATGGAAACTGCCTGCGGACTGCACAACTTTCGGCTCACTCATCGTCAACTCACCCATCCTCAACTCAAAACCGCCTAAGCTTAAAATTGCTAGAAGTACTCTCTTGTCGTGCTTTCTAGTGCTTCGCTATTTCCAATAATGTCTATTGAAAATTCAGAGAAGTTCAACCGACGAGTTTTGCAGTTCCTGTGCCTACAAAACCAATTCATTCAGGGAAGATAATTTATGGAAAACTTTTCAAAACGAACGTTAGGCTGCTACTCGAGACAACGAAAGGAGCATATGAAAACTCATACATTGTTCGATCTCACCGGACGCGTTGCTATCGTAATTAGCGGGCATGGCGGAATCGGCCGCAGCATAGCGATCGGATTGGCCAAAGCTAGCGCTACGGTAATGGACTAGACCTGTGGAATAAATCTAAACATTTAAGCCAAACTCATAGCGGTTGATGAACAATCCAATGACGACATCATGCAACCAGATGGATTTGGAAAAGCAAATGGTTTTGCGAGCCAACCGTTTAATTCGGGTGCGTAAGGTCAGATGCTTGCGCTCAATCTTCTGAGTATGGCGTTTACCCACCCTGTGTAGACTTGGATCGAGGTGTCTTTCATAAGCACCCCAAGCATCGGTGTAGAACTGCATAATCCCAAAGGGTTCTAACAACGCTTTGAGTGCCAAGAAAGCACTGTCTTGATGATGAGACAACACATACGCCAACACTTCACCCGTCTGATGGTCAATGGCGTGCCACAACCACCGTTGCTGTTTCTTTGAACCGACGTAACTCCACATTTCGTCAGCTTCAGCCTCCAGATCTTCCCACTGGCACAGTTTCACTATCGTTTGAGTCGGTTCAAGTTCTGCCAAACGAGCTTCATTGATTGCTTTGAGGTGACGGTCTTTTTTTTAGCGTTTCAATCACCGTTGTGCGGCTAATCTTGAGAACACGGGCGGTATCTCGAATCCCACTCCCGTTGACTGCCATATCTGCAATTTGCCGTTTCACTTCTGGGAGGTATCCACGATACCGATAGTCGCGAATAAAAGTAGAGCGAGAACATTGGGAATTGCGACATTTGTAGCGTTGCTTGCCTTCACCTGATTGACCATGCTTGACGACATCGTTACTTCCGCAGGTTGGGCAAAGAATCGGTTCAAGCACCATATTCAAGTCTCCAGACAACTACCCTTTTGATTGTTACCTGTTTCTACAGGTCTAGTCCATTACCGAGCTTTATATTCTGGAGTTTGGCAAGCAATATACTTTGGGAAACGGATGACAGTCTTTCATCGGGGGAGAATTCAATGATTACCCTGCCTGGAATTACTATCCACAGCAAAATCTATGAGAGCTTAGCTTCTTTGGTGTATCGGGGCATCAGAGAGCAAGATAACTGTGCAGTGATTGCCAAAGTTCTCAAGCAGGATTATCCCTCTCCTCAGGATTTAACTCGCTATAGGCAGGAGTATGAAATTACTCGCTTTCTCAACATTGAAGGCGTAGTCAAGGCATACAGCCAGCAAGACTACCAGCGCACGCTGGTTATTCTTTTGGAAGACTTTGGCGGTGAGTCTTTAGAATGCTGGATGCGGCAACAATTAGACTTCTGTCCCATGCCGCTGTCGGTTTTTTTGAATATGGCGATCGCCATTACTGATACTCTAGGCAAAATCCATGCGGCTCATGTCATCCATAAAGATATTAATCCTGGCAACATTGTCTTTAATCCGAGGACTAGCGTTGTTAAAATCATTGATTTTGGCATTGCCACTCGCTTCAGTCGCACCAATCCCACATTCAAAAGTCTCCATCTTCTAGAAGGAACCCCCGCCTATTTGTCGCCAGAGCAAACCGGACGAATGAACCGGATGCTCGACTATCGCACTGATTTCTACTCACTGGGCGTAACCTTCTACGAACTGTTGACGGGACAATTACCGTTTCCCACTAAAGATCTCCTAGAGCTAGTCCACTGCCACATTGCCAGACCGCCGACTCCCCCGCATGAATTGAACGCAACGATTCCCCAACCTGTTTCAGATCTTATTTTGAAACTGATGGCAAAGAATGCGGAGGATCGCTATCAAAGTGCTTGGGGCATCAAAGCAGATTTAGAACGCTGTGCCCAGCAACTGGCAGAAGTGGGTTTAATTGAACCGATGCCATTGGGTCTGCAAGATGTTTCTGAACAGTTTTGCATTCCTCAAAAACTGTATGGGCGAGAAGCGAAGATTGCAGCCTTATTGGCGGCGTTCGACAGGGTGGCAGGAAATGAGGGAGTAGGGGAATGGGGAAGTGGGGGATTAGAAGAAGACATTACCCTACCATCGCATCGTGAAATGATGCTGGTCTCCGGTTATGCTGGCATCGGCAAAACGGCATTGGTGCAGGAACTCCATAAACCGATCACCGCAAACCAAGGCTATTTTATCTCTGGCAAATTTGACCAATTTGGGCGCAACATTCCCTACAGCGCCATTGTGAATGCCCTGCAAAAGTTAGTGCAGCAACTCTTGAGCGAACCGGAGGAGCAGGTGGAAGTGTGGCGATCGCGCCTGCTCACGGCTCTGGGCAGCAACGGACAAATCATCATTGATGTCATTCCCGAAGTTGAGTTAATCATTGGCAAGCAGTCGCCTATACCCGAAGTTGGAGCAACTGAGGCACAGAATCGCTTCAATCTCACGTTTCAAAGGTTTGTGCGGGCGTTTTGTGCCAGAGAGCATCCCCTGGTCATCTTTTTAGACGATCTACAGTGGATCGATTCTGCGACTTTGAAGTTAATCGAACTCATCTTACTGGATGAGCAAAGCCAGTATCTGTTTTTGATCGGAGCCTATCGAGATCATGAAGTATCTCCAACGCATTCATTAATTTTGATGCTGGAAAGCTTGCGAAAGCAGGGGGCAGCGCTTCAAGAAATCACCCTGACCCCCTTAACGCTGGAACCGTTAACTCAACTGGTGGCTGAGACATTACATCGCAATCCTGATACCGTTCGTTCTTTAGCCCAAGTCGTGTTGCGTAAAACCGAGGGCAACCCTTTCTTTGTGGGTGAATTTTTGAAGCTGCTGCATAGCGAAAATCTGTTGACCTTTGATGCCCAACAATTGAGTTGGCAGTGGAACCTGGAAGAGATTGAAGCTCAAAATATCACGGATAATGTGGTGGAGTTGCTACTGCGTCAGTTGCAGAAATTGCCCGAAGCAACACAGCAAGTTCTCTCCATCGCCGCTTGTACTGGGGCTGAATTTGATTTAGAGACATTGGCGATCGTTTGCGAAAAGTCACCGAAAGCAGTTTTTCAGGACCTACTAGCAGCAATACAAGCGGGATTAATTCAACCTCTGTCTGAATTGGACGAAGATTTGTTGGTTCAAGAGTATAAGTTTCTGCACGATCGCGTGCAGCAAGCGGCTTATGCCCTAATTGATGAGTCGTGCAAACAAGTGGTTCATCTCCAAATCGGTCGCAATTTACTCGAAAAAACTTCACCGGAGCAACGATTCGATCGACTGTTTACTATTGTGGATCATCTCGATCAAGGAACGGAGCTTGTCACTGCTCAACCAGAACGAACTGAAATTGCCAGATTGAATTTAACGGCAGGTCAGAAAGCAAAAACAGCAACGGCTTATGAAGCAGCTTTTAAGTATTTCACTACAGGTCTTCAACTTCTCGATACAGAGAGTTGGCAGAGTGAGTATGACCTGACCTTAGCGCTGTATTCAGAAGCAGCAGAAGCGGCGTATCTCCAGGGTCGCTTTGATGAGATGGAACAGTTGGTAAAAGTGGTACTCGATCGTGCCAAAACAGTGGTTGACAAAGTGCAGGCTTACGATAGCAGCATTCAAGCATATTTGTCACAGGGCAACCTGAAAGAAGCACTCAAAACTGGATTGGAAGCGCTAAAGCTCTTGGGAATAGATTTAATAGAAAATCCAAGTCAGTCAGATATTCAAAAGGAATTGAAGTCAACGGCTGCACTACTTGCTGAACGAGAAATCGAAGACCTGATTAATTTACCAGAGATGACTGCACTAGAACCGCTGGCAGCTATGTCAATCCTATCAAATATGGGATCTGCTGCATTTATAATGTTACCAGCCCTTTGGATACTGATTACTTGCAAAACAATAAATTTATTAATTAACTACGGTAATGCTATCTGGTCATCATTGTATTATGCCTGCTATGGGTTTGTTCTATGTGGAGTTGTTCAAGACATTGAATTCGGTTATGAGTTCGGCAAATTGGCTCTCAGTTTGGCAGAACGATTGAATGCCAAAAATGGAAACTCGAAAACATTAATGTTTTCGAGTTTCCATATCCTGCACTGGAAGGTGCATCTTAGGAAGATAATACCCATTCTGGCTGATGTGTATCGAAATGGAGTGGAAACTGGAGACTTTGAAACTGCTGGTTATGCTGCGTATGGCGTGTGCCACAACTCATTTTTTGCTGGAGAGGAACTTACCCAACTAAAACAAAAAACAGCAATTTACAGCAAAGCGATTAACCAGATCAGACGAGAAAGCCCCTCGAATTGGCTGGCAATATTGCGGCAGACCATTCTTAACTTGCTAGACGGGGCTGAGAATCCCAGCCGCTTAATCGGTAGACTATGTATTGAAGATGAGGCGTTGCCACACGCTATTGCAATCAAAGATGGAACTGCAATCCAAATACTCTATTTGCACAAAGTCATGTTGTGTTATCTATTTGGAGAACACCACCAAGCTGTACAAATTGCTATTTTGGCAAGGCAATATTTTGAAGAGGTGACAGCAATAACGGTTCTACCTATATTCTGTTTCTATCATTCTCTGGCGCTTTTGAGTCTATGGCTTGAGGCTTCAAACTCTGAAAAAGTAGCTTGGCTAAATTGTGTTAGCTCCAATCAAGAAAAGATGCAGAAATGGGCAGAACACGCCCCAATGAATTATCTCCATAAATTTCATCTGGTCGAAGCAGAGAAAGCGCGAGTCTCAGGACAATTCTTTGAGGCCGAGGAACTTTATGAACGAGCGATCGCAGGTGCTGCCGAAAATGAGTATATCCAGGAAGAAGCATTAGCTTATGAATTAGCGGCAAAGCATTATCTAGCGCGAGGTCGGTCAAAAATTGCTCAAACCTACATGAAAGAGGCGCACTATTGCTACGATCGCTGGGGCGCAACCGCTAAAGTTAAAGACTTAGAAAACCGCTATCCACAGTTCTTTTGTCAGTCGCCTAAAGCCGCTTCCACATCAATTCCTATTACTGCTGAAACTATCACTCATCCCTTCCATACTGCTTTCGATTTAGCAGCAGTGATGAAAGCTTCACAGGCGATTTCTCGTGAAATTGAACTGAAGCAATTGCTGCGATCACTGATGCAAACTTTGATTGAGAATGCTGGCGCACAAACCGGCTATCTGATTTTAGAAAATTCAGGAGAATGGTCGATTGAAGCGGCTTGTGAACTCAATGCCGATGAGAATGCTTGTGCGACTCAGGTGTTACAGTCTATTCCAATTGCCGATCAATTGCCAGAATCAATCATTCAATATGTAATTCGGACTCTGAAGCCTGTCACCTTAAATGATGCGACTCGTGAAGGTGCTTTTATTAATGAGCCATACATTCAACAGCACCAGCCTCAATCTATTTTCTGTTTGCCGCTGCTAAATCAAGCCAAGCTGGTCGGTGTATTGTATTTAGAAAATCGGTTAGCAGTTGGAGTATTTACACCAGAGCGATCGCAGGTCTTGCAGCTATTATCGACTCAAGCAGCGATCGCCATCGAAAATGCCAACCTTTACTCAGAACTGCAGGCTAAGGAAAGCAAGATCACCCAGTTCCTCGAAGCGATTCCGGTGGGAATTGCGATCGTGGATGCGACGGGTTGCCCTTACTATGCCAACCAATGCGGCAATCAACTCCTGGGCAAAGAAACTGATACTTCCATAGCACCGGAGCAGCTCTCAGAGGCTTATCAGCTTTATGTAGCGGGAACGGATCAAATCTATCCAGCGGAGAGCTTGCCTGCTGTGCGGGCATTAAGGGGCGAACGCATTAGGACTGAAGATATAGAAATTCGTCGAGATCATGTCACAACTCTAATTGAGGCACGGGGAACACCAGTTTTTGATCAACAGGGCAATATCACTTATGCGATTGCTACCTTTCAGGACATTACAGAGCGCAAACAAGCCGAGAAACTCCTAGCCGACTACAACTGCACTTTAGAGCAACAGGTCGCAGAACGAACTGCTGCGTTACGACAAAGTGAAGCCAATTACCGCAACCTGCTACAAACCGCGAATTCCGTCATCATTCGCTATGACACGCAAGGACGAATTCGATACATCAACGATTATGGGGTAAAACTCCTGGGCTATGAAGAACATCAGATTGTAGGGCGAACCTTATTTGAAACCATCATTCCAGACATCGAAACCTCTGGACGCGATGTCAAACCATTTGTTCACGATTTACTTCGTAATCCTCAATCGTACCCGCAAGGCGAGAGTGAAAACCTGTGTCGAGACGGTCGGCGAGTTTGGATGGCCTGGTCGAATCAAGCCATCTTCAATGACCAGGGAGATGTCATTGAAATCTTATCGGTTGGCAGTGACACCACCCAGCGTAGACAAGCAGAAGAGGCACTACAACGCAGTGAGGCTAAGTTCCGAACAATCTTCGAAAACTCACAGGTTGGTATCTACCGCACTCGCCCCTCGGATGGATTAATTCTCGATGCCAATCAACGCCTGGTAGAGCTGTTTGGCTTTGATTCACCCGATGAGATTATTGGCATCAAACGCACCACAGACTTTTATGTGAATCCAGTTGAATCGCACAAGCATCTGGGTAAGATGCAAATCTTTGATAAGCATGTGCGAAACATTGAAGTGCAGATACGAAAACGAAATGGCACGCTATTTTGGGGACTTTACTCCTCTCGTCCGAATACAGCCGATGGACACATAGAATGTGTAATTGCAGATATTAACGATCACAAGCGAGCAGAAGCCGCTCTACAAGCCTCAGAAACAGAGCTGCAAACTTTATTTGCGGCAATTCCCGACCCGCTGTATGTACTAACTGCTGAAGGGGAAGTACTCGATGCCGTCGAGAGAGAGCCCAATCAGTTATATAAACCAATCGAGGAGCAAATTGGTAAAACACTGCATCAACTCCATGCCAAGGAACAAGCCGATGAATTCCTGAGTTACATTCAGCAGGCGCTGAGAACCCAACAAGTCCTCACTGTTGAATACAGCCAGTGGATAGCTGGACGAGAAACCTGGTTTTCGGCTCGTATTGCCCCGATTCGGCACGAGCAGGTGATTTGGTTAGTGCGAGATATTACGGCGCTGAAGCAAGCAGAAGAAGCCTCAATTTTAGAGGAGCGCAACCGCATGGCACGCGAGATTCACGATACACTCGCTCAGGCGTTTACAGGCATTCTGGCTCAGGTAGGAGCTGCGAACCAGGTGCTAACGGATGATTTAGAAGCAGCTCAGGCACACCTAGACCTGATCAAAGAATTGGCGCGAACTGGACTGACTGAAGCGCGGCGATCAGTCGTCGCGCTCCGTCCTCAGCTTTTGGAGGAGGGTAGTTTACAGAGCGCTCTGCACCGTCTCATCGCTCAAATCAGAACTGCCGCACTGGATACCACTTTATATTATGAGATTGAAGGTACGGTGTATGCTCTACCGACTGAAGTCGAGAGTAACCTACTGCGGATTGGGCAGGAAGCCTTAACCAATGCGATTCGACACGCCAATGCTGACGAAATTCGAGTGGAGCTAGTCTACGATCGCGATCAGGTTTGCTTGCGCGTGAGAGACAATGGGCAGGGCTTTGGAGTTGGGAGTATGCCATCCTCTGAGGGTTTTGGCTTACTCGGCATGAGCGAACGGGCAGAGCGCATCGGCGCACAACTGACGATTAGGAGTCAACCTAGACAAGGAACAGAGATTATCGTCACCGTCAACCCTTGAGTGAGCATCACGATGAGCCAAGCTACGACCATTCGGGTTTTGATTGCGGACGACCATGCTATTTTTCGGCAAGGATTAGCCACGATTATTAACCATGACCCAGATATGCAGGTGATTGCCCAAGCCGAGAATGGGGAACAGGCGATCGCTCTATTTGGGGAACATCAACCGGATGTTACACTCATGGATTTGCGAATGCCGGAAGTGGAAGGAGTTGCTGCCATCGGCGTAATTTGTGCTGCTGCTAAATCGGCTCGGATTATTGTACTGACCACGTATGATAGCGACGAAGATATTTACCGGGGATTGCAGGCAGGCGCAAAAGGATACTTGTTGAAAGAAACTGAACCTGACGAGCTTCTGAATGCGATTCGTACCGTTCATCGGGGTCAGAAGTATATTCCGCCCGATGTGGGAGCAAAGTTGGTACAGCGCCTCAGCAATCCAGAACTGAGTGAAAGAGAACTAACGGTACTCTGTTCACTGGCACAGGGGATGAGTAACGCTGATATTGCGGCGGCTTTGAGCATCGGTGAAGGTACTGTTAAATCCCATGTCAATCGGATTTTGAATAAGCTAGATGTTAGCGATCGCACCCAAGCTGTGATTGTTGCCGTTAAGCGCGGCATTGTCAGTTTGTAGGGTGTACTTTCGATCAATTCGGCTTCTAACTTAAGTTAGAGCCAGCCTTCTACTCCGCGATAGCATCGTTACTCTATCAATTTGTACTGTAAAAGTTTTAACTCGCTATAGACGACGGCTTGAAAGCGATCTCCTATATTGAACTTATTCCGAAAGAAGCTGAGTACTAGAACTGGACACGCCCCAGATAGCTAGGAAAAAACGACATTGATTGAATTTGAATCAAAAGAGAGACAAACCCATGAGCAACACCATCGACACAATGATCGATCCCAATGACAGCGTGCTGCTGCTGATTGATCGTCAAAGCGGACTCTTCCAACTTGTGCGTGACATTGAACTCCCAGTGCTCCGCGCCAATGCCACCCCAATGCGCGGCATGTGCCGTGCGGAGAAGACCTTACAGGGGTAATGAAATGAAAGGCAATCAAACAATCAACGCAACAGAACAGAGCCGCCGAGACTTTGCTGGGCGCGCTGGCCGAGCAGAGTTTGACGTCATCATCGTCGGTGGCGGATCCGCCGGCGCAGTGCTGGCCAATCGCCTGAGTGCTGATCCATCTCGCCGTGTCTTGCTGATCGAAGCGGGCAAGGCCTATCCCCCAAACGCCTATCCCGACCCAGTCCGCCGCCAGGACCTAGTGGGTGGCGATCCGCAGCACGACTGGGGCTTTTACAGCGAGCCTGGCGTGCTGGGCAGAAGGCTTCAGCTCAACCGCGGCAAGGTGCTGGGTGGCTCGTCTGCCATCAACGGTGCAGTGGCGATGCGGGTGCCGAAATACGACCACGATCGCTGGGCCAAGGCGCATGACCTCGACGCCTTGAACTGGCAAAGCTCGCAGGCCTTCTATCGTTCGCTGGAGCGTACCTCCGGCACTGGCGGCGACGGCCGCGACGGCTGCGTCCCCATCCACCAGCTCGGCGATGAAGAAGTGTCTGACCAGCATCGCGACTTCATCGCGTCGGCACTGGCTGCGGGCTACCAGCGCACATCGGGTTTTACGACGGGGCAGCCGCTGGGCGTTGGTCCCTATGTGATGAATACCCGCATGGGTGTGAGGCTTAACACAGGAATGACTTTGTTGGGCGATGCGGTGCGCGCCCGACCTAATCTGACCATCCGCGACGAGACGCTGGTCGATGCCGTGTTAGTGGAGCATGGCCAGGCCCAAGGCGTCCGACTGGCTGGCGGGGCGATCATCCTAGCCGGTGAAATCATCCTTTCAGCGGGCACCTATGTCAGCCCGGCGATCCTGATGCGTTCCGGCATTGGCCCCTCTGAGGTGCTGCGAGGCCTTGACATCCCGGTCGTGTCCGAGTTGCCGGTCGGTCGCCGTCTACAGGATCACCCGATGGTCCCGACCGTCTGGTCGATTCGCAAGGAAGCAGTAGGCCTTCCGTATCCACCCATCGGCGCAATGCTGTGGACGGCATCCAACCACGCGACGAACGGCGAGGCAGATCTGAACATCAGCACCGCGACCCTGCCCGACGGTGGGCAGACTTCCGACGGCGCGATATTCCTGCTGTTTGCTGCGCTCGTGAGACCGCGTTCCATAGGTTCCCTCACCATCGCCAGCCGTGATCCCTATGCTGCGCCCATCATCGATCTCGGCTTCCTGACGGACAGCGGTGACCGCGAGCGATTGGTCGATGGTGTCGAAGTCATCCGGAACATTGCGCGTCAGGAGCCTTTTGCCGATATGGTGGGTGCAGAACTGGCGCCGGGCGCGGCAAAGAGCGACCGCGCTTCGATCAACGCCGCGCTCGCGACCTCTGTGCAGAGCTATCAGCATCCGACCTCCACTGTACCCATGGGCGGACCGCGCGATGCCGGGGCCGTGGTGGATATTGACGGGCACGTTCGTGGCGTCAAGAGCCTGCGAGTCGTCGATGCCTCGATCTGGCCTGACGTGCCCTCCGTCGCAACGGCTTTCCCGACCATGATGCTGGCCGAAAGCATCGCTGCCCGGATGGCCTAAGAGAAGTACGCAATCAGTGAAAGCAACCCCGCCCAAAAGAGCGATAGCTCTGAGATTTGCCGCAGGGGCAAGTCAACATCATCAACCCCAACTTGGACACAATCACATGAAACAAGATCATCTCACAAGCGACGTCACGCTCGCCACCGCCGCACCCGCATACACGCAAGAGGCTGGCAAGGGTCTGACCGCAGCGCAATTGCTGAAGCGCAGTCTGGACACTTTCCTAGCCAAAGATATTAAGGGCTGGGCTGAACTCTGCGACGAAAACGTCATCGTCGAATTCCCCTTCGCGCCCGACGTGGCGTCCAGAAAGCTGGTGGGCCGAGCGGCTATCTACGAGTATTTGAAGAACTATCCCAGCGTCATTGACGTGCAGCGGACTCCCACGCTGAAGATCAACTCTACCGATGACCCCAACATGGCTATTGCCGAATGGAGCGTCTCAGGCCGGGTGATCAGTAACGGCAACCCCTATGAAATGAGCTACGCCACGTTTGTCACGGTCAAGAACGGGCTAATCGTCACCTACCGCGAGTACTGGAACCCGATGGCGTTCATGGCCGCCATGGACGGCGCAAAGTTCTGGTGACCTTGGCGAGTTGCTAAAACCGTTCGTGTTCCTTGACCTAGCCAGTTTTGATGCCACTGTGGGGAACCCTTGGTTCCCCATGCACCCGCACTCCGGCATCGCGACGCTGACGTTCATGACTCAGGGTAACTTTCGCTATGTGGACACGACCGGTCAGCAAGGCGTTTTGGCGGCTGGCGGTGTTGAATGGATCAAGGCAGGAAACGGCGTGTGGCACTCAGGCACCCCCGTTGGCGACACGCAGGTTAAAGGCCTCCAGCTCTGGATCGCCTTGCCCGCTGCGGAAGAAAACACGCCTGCGCAAAGCGTCTACCTGGCTCCGTCCGACGTGCCGCAGGAAGGGCCTGCGCGGGCACTGCTCGGGCGCTATGGCGAGGCGAAAAGCCCTATCAACGCACTGGCGCAGATGACATACCTCTCCGTCTCCATGCGTCGTAGCCAATGCTTGAATTTCTGTTGACTTTCCATCGCAATATATTCAAAGGAATTTACGTTGATTGGCTACGGATTGTTGCGATCGCCTTTTCCAACCAATCTAAATAAGTCTGTTCCCGTTGCTTCACTAAGTCCAAAACCAATCGATGCAGTTTTTGTTCACACGATGCAGTCGGATTACTCAAAGATAAAGCCTCGATCGCCTCACACTGGGCTAGCTTTTCTTGGCGTGCTTCCAGTTCCTGCTCTAGCAGATACACGATCGCTTCGTTAGGCAACTGAGCCGCAAAATAGAGTTGCACCAGTAACGGCTCTCGCAACACGGGCAACGGATGATGCGTCTGAAGCCAGTGGGTTAACTCTGCTTCACCTGCTTCGGTAATCCGGTAAACCTTGCGATTGGGGCGATCGTGCTGAATCTCAACAGTACAGGTAATCCACCCCTGTGACTCCAGTTTGTCTAAAGTCCGATAAATCTGTGCCTGATCTGCTGGCCACAGATGGGAAATACAATCGTCAAAGCACTCGGTTTTGAGGTCGTAGCCGGTCCGCTCCTGTTGCTGGAGCAGACCCAGAATCACATGGGCAAGAGACATAGGCGGTTTACCAAACGAACAGGGAGGACAAGCCCTACCCATAGAGTTTATATCCTTCTATGCTAGTATATGACTAATCATATATAGGATAAATCTTATAAACTGTCTGATTGGAGGCAACTGTATGACAACTCAAACTCAAACACTCCGAACCGTTGCTGGAATCATTAATAGTGTAGAAACGCTTGAAGGAGCAGGCTTCTTGGTGCGTCGTCCCTTTCCCAAGAGTAGCTTTTCCGAGTTTGATCCCTTTCTCCTCCTCGATGAATTGGGTCCCGTGAATCTGAAGTCCGGTCAAGCAAAGGGCGCACCGGATCATCCCCATCGTGGCTTTGAAATCGTCAGCTACGTCCTGGATGGACGGCTGGAACACAAGGACTCGGTCGGTCATGCCGGACTGCTCAATCCCGGTGATGCGCAGTGGATGACCTCTGGGGCAGGCGTAGTGCATTCCGAAATGCCAGAAGCTGAGTTTACTCGCACGGGTGGGCGACTGCACGGCATTCAACTCTGGGTCAACTTGCCGCAGCGGGACAAGATGATTGCTCCTCGCTATCAGGAAATTCCATCAGCGCAGATTCCGGTGGCTCAGACCAAAGATGGGTCCGTGACGGTGCGCGTGATTGCGGGAGAAGCGTTGGGGGCGAAAGCGGTGATTGAAACCCGCACCCCGATTATCTACCTGCACTTCACGCTACAACCGGGAGCAAGCATTGTTCAACCGGTACCGAAAGAGTACAACGCCTTTACCTATGTCCTCGATGGGTCTGGTTTGTTTGGCACTGAGCAGGAACGGGGTGAGGATGGGCAAATGGTGATTTTTGCACCGGATGGTGAGGAAGTGGCGATCGCCAATCCTGCGGATGCCACCCAACCCCTCGATCTACTGCTAATTGCTGGAGTGCCGCTGAATGAACCTGTGGTGCGCTATGGTCCCTTTGTGATGAACACTGAAGCCGAAATACAGCAAGCGATCGACGATTACCGAAATGGAAGGATGGGACAGATTCATGCTTAACACGCTTCAAAACCGCATTACCCAAGATCAACTGCTGACCGATATACGCATCAAGCTATTGCATTTGCATCAACTGTTGTTGGATACAGAGCGTATTCGTTACGAACAAGTGCGCGGACAGGTCTCTAAAGGTGAATTGCTGCAACTGGTGATCAATCACGATCAATTTGCCTGGTTGCATCACCTCTCAGAATTGATTGTGCAAATTGATGAGTTAATCCACTCTGATGAGCCTATCACCTCCGAGGCGATCGCTGCTCTCATTGCTGATGTTCAGATTCTACTCACACCTGATGAAGTTGGAAATGACTTTGCTGTGAAGTATGATACGGCGTTTCAGCGTAACCCTGATGTGGTGTTAGCTCATGCTGATGTGGTCACGCTGCTAGCGACTAAAGTTCAACTATAAATTGAGCAGTTCGTCCAGATTAAAATTAACCTGGACGAACTGCTTTTATGTATTATATTTACCGAATCGTAAGCATTCGCGGCGTGTTCAGGTGTTTATTGATTTCCTGATTCAACGATTTGGGAATCTGCCCTATTGGGAAAGAAACCTTTGACGAACGATACTGCCTACTCTGACAGTTAGTTTGCGAATTGATATATTTTCTAAACGAATCGATAAGCCCGATTCTAACTTAAGTTATAGCCCGCCTTCTACTCTGCGATCGCATGGTTGCTCTATCAATTTATACTGCAAAAATTTTAACTTACTGTAGACGACAGCTTGAAGGTAATCACTTACATTGAATTTATGCGAACAGTCACGCAGGCAATGAATTGAGCAAGTTAATTGCAAAGTTCCTTGCTTGATGCAGATGTAGAAAGATGAACGACGATCGTAACCACAGTTCCTTGCTTGTACCACCTTCAACCCAAGATCATATTCAAGGTGTGTTGAGTGCCAAGGTAGTGCTGGTGATGTATGGAGACTATCAATGCTCCAGAAGTGCAGACGTTTACAAGCTGATTAAAGCCATCAAACGAGAGCTTAGGGCTTCCTTTGGAGAGAATTATTTATGCTTGATCTTCCGTCATTTTCCGCAAGTACAGATTCATCCTCATGCTCAACGGGCTGCCCAAGCTGCTCAAGCCGCCGCCGCCCAAGGAAAGTTTTGGTTGATGAGCGATACTTTATTTGACCATCAACAAAGGTTGGAGAACGGTTATCTTGTCGAGTACGCCAATGATTTAGGGCTTGACATTCCTCAATTTCTCAAAGAGTTGTCTAAACAAGTGCATGTCGATCGCATCAATGAAGATATCGACGGCGGAATAGAGAGTGGAGTGACGACTACCCCAGCCCTGTTTATCAATGGAAGTCGGTATATCGGGCACTGGAACACGACGGAGTTGATGGCAGCCATGATTGCTGCAAGTCATTAAGCTCCCCGATCCTTACTCCCGATTCACATCTGACTTGTTGGTTAGTGCCAGTCAGCGATCGAATGCGCGATCGCTAGTTTTACCTGTTTTGTTGAACAACTTGCCAATTTTTGAACCATGCTAACAACTACAACGCCAACCATTGAAGCCAATTACCAAGGCTTAACGCACACCCGATTGCAGCAAGTACTTGACTATATTCAGACTCACCTTGATCGAGATTTGTCACTGTCCAAACTTGCAGAAGTGATCAACATTAGCCCAACTTACTTTGCCAGTGCATTCAAACAAGCGATCGACATTTCTCCACACCAGTATGTGATTCAACAACGAGTGGAGCAAGCGAAATTGATGCTGTCGAAAACGGATTTGGCGATCGCAGACATCGCTCTACAAGTCGGCTTCTCTAGCCAAAGCCATCTGACACAACAATTCAAGCGCATTACGGGAATGACCCCAAAACAGATTCGCTAACGTCCAAGCGCTACATACACGCACGAGTCAAGGAGACAAAGATGAAGATCAACGCAATCAAAACAGAAGTGCAAGATGCGACTTACGTGGAGGCCGCCCGGTGGGGTAAGCATCGGGGGTGGCGGTATGTTCTGGGACTAGTGATCATCCTCTTTGCGTGGCTGGTGGTCGGAACTGGTGCCAGCGTACTCGTCGCGAGCGCGCTCACCGGCCAGGATTACTTCGTGCTGGATTACTTCGTGCTTGGTCCTTTCGGGAAGTTCCTGTTTGTTATGGCAGGTTTCCCATTTTTCCTCGCGGGGGTTCTCATCGCCGTTACCCTTATCCTGCGCCGCTCCCCCCGGACGCTGGTTACGGCGCAGGAGCGGATCGATTGGCGTCGCATCGGTCAGGGGTTTGTGGCGTGGTCCGTTCCAGCGTGTCTGATAGGCGTGCTGGGACAGTACCTCTTCTACCCCGACACCTTTTCCTTCAACTCCTACCTGGCGACGTTCGCGCTCTTCGTGCCACTGGCACTGGTCTTCACCGCGATCCAGACCACCACGGAGGAGCTTTTCTTTCGCGGATACATCGTGCAGGGCGCGAGCATGATCTCGACCAACCGCGTTTTTCTGGCGCTCGCGGCAGCCATGGTATTCACCTTGCCGCACCTCTTAAACCCGGAGGTGAGCACAGGCGGCTGGCTCACGGTTTTCTCCAACTACTTCCTCGTTCCGGGTCTGTTGTGGACCGTGGTCTCGTTGATTGACGGAACCACTGAACTCGCCATCGGCGCACACTTCGCGAACAACATCGGCAGCATACTCCTGTTTAACATCACTGGAAGTGCCGTGACCACACCGGCTCTGTTCACAATCAGCAAATTCCATGCGACTTACGGGGCGCTATCAGTGCTGGTTGCAATACCCATATTCCTGGCGATCGCCTACAAGGTGTTCAAACGCGACAAGGCATCCGAACCCGTTTTTCAGAGCGATCGGATTGGTCGTTGGTGATCTCGTCAGTTCGTTGCTGAAGGTCATTTAATTACAACAGGAGAAACAAAATGATACTGCAAGATAAAGTGGCGTTAGTCACTGGTGGAATTTCAGGAATTGGTCGTGCAACCGCGTTAGCGTTCGCGTAGCGTTCCGAAGGAAAGCTTAACGAAGTTATCGCCTTCGGTGCTGCTGGAGCAAAGGTAGTATTTTCAGGCAGACGCGACGCAGAAGGTGAAAAAACCGCCAAACTGATTCGCGAAACAGGCGCTGAATGCTTATACGTCCATTGAAACAAGTTCACTAACATCACAAGAATCTGACAAATCATTTTAAGAATCTGAAAGCAGTCAAGCATTGGAACTCAAGACACTTTAGATAGAACCAGGAGTATCTAATCATGGTCAAAGAGCAAACTGTAGACGGACAAGCAAATTTGCAAGCAGCTACCAATTTGACACCAGCCCAGGAGTCTTTGCAAGCACTTTGGGAAGAGCATTTACAGTACGAGTTTGGCACTCACAGTGCTGAAGATGCCCTCGCTACGATGGTTGAAGATGCTTACGTTAACCACATCCCGGTAATGACTGGGGGAGTCGGGAAACCAGCACTGCGCGAGTTTTATTCCAAATACCTCATTCCACAGATGCCGCCGGCCATGGAGTTGACCCCAATCTCGCGCACGATCGGGACAGATCAACTCGTGGATGAAATGGTGGCTAAGTTCACTCATACTGTTTGGATGGAATGGATATTACCCAGCGTTGCTCCCACCGGAAAACGGGTGGAAGTGCCACTAGTAGCGGTCGTCCAGTTCCGTGACGGCAAACTAGCCCACGAACACATTTACTGGGATCAGGCAAGTGTATTGGTTCAAGTCGGCTTGCTCGATCCGGGTACACTTCCCGTCGTGGGCGTTGACAGTGCGCGTAAGGCGATCAATCCCAACTTACCTTCAAACACACTAATCGAGCGCGACTAAGTGTAGGAGTCAGCAAACATCAATGCCTAAACCCGCCATTTTGCAACCAGGATCGTTTAGTGTCAGCCCGCAGAAACCATCGAGAAAATATGTCAGCGACGTGTACATCCAGCACAACCCAGCGGTGGCCGACGGGAAGCAGACCATCCCGGAAGCGTCGGCTAACGATAACACGATGTTCTGAACAGTTGAGTGCTGGTAGGGTGAAGGCCGGTTTGTACAACGGCACTGTTTATTCTAAATCAAGGAGAGTTGGCACAGATGGAATCTATGAAAGCAGCCGTATTAACTGCGTTTGGTGATGCTGAGAAGTTTGAGATTCAAACTGTTCCCACACCAACACTGAAGGCGAATCAGGTGTTAGTCAGAGTTTGTGCAACCTCGATTAACCCGGTCGATTACCAAACTCGTCGTGGTGATTACAAGGAACTGGTTCAATTACCCGCCATCCTTGGAGTCGATGTCTCAGGGTTGATTGAGGCAATTGGCGAAGCTGTGACTGATTTCAAGGTGGGAGACAACGTGTATTACTCGCCGCAAATTTTTGGAGAATTCGGTAGCTACGCTCAGTATCATGTGGCTGATGCAGCGATTGTTGCATTGAAGCCTGCAAATCTATCGCACATTGAAGCAGCTTCTTTTCCGCTTGCAGGCGGAACTGCTTGGGATTGTCTAGTGACTAGGGGCAATCTACAAGTTGGTGAAACAGTTCTCATCCATGCGGGTGCGGGTGGAGTGGGTTCGATCGCAGTTCAACTCGCCAAAGCGATGGGGGCATACGTTTTTGCAACGTGTAGTTCTAGAAACCGAGATTTCGTGACAGAACTGGGCGCAGATCGGGTGATTGATTACAAAAATGAAGATTACGTAGAAGTCATTCGTCAAGAAACAAATGGACTGGGTGTGGATTTAGTTCTAGATACGATCGGCGGGGAAACAATTCAGCGTAGTCTAGAAATCATTCGTCCCTTTGGTAGGCTTACAAGCATTGTAGACATTGCAATACCGCAATCGCTTCTTAAAGCATGGGGCAAGAATCTGACGATTCATTTTGTTCTTTCACCCCAGTACCGAGCAAAATTAGAGGCTTTGACAAAACTCATCGAGCGTCATCAGCTTCGGCCAGTGATTGATTCAGTATTTTCTTGGGATCAGGTCATTCTGGCACATCAGCGTCTAGAGCAGGGAGGGACACGGGGCAAGATCGTGCTGAAATTTACAGAAGATTAAACCAGCCTTACGAGGTTGGTAATTGCTAAACGGATCGGAGTTTGATTTTGTGCTGAAGGTCAATTTAATTACAACAGGAGAAACAGAATGATACTGCAAGACAAAGTGGCGTTAGTCACTGGTGGCACATCGGGAATTGGCAGAGCAACGGCGATCACTTATGCCCAACAACAGGCAAAGGTAGTGGTGGTAGGTCGTCGAATGGATGAAGGTGAAGAAACGGTTCGATTAATTAAGGACGCTGGCGGAGAGGCTATTTTTGTGCAAGCAGATGTCACAAAAATAGCCGATGTTAAAGCAATGGTTGATAAAGCAGTTAGCGTTTTTGGTCGGTTAGATATTGCCTTTAATAATGCAGGAATGGTCGGCGAAAACCCCTCATTGATTGAGCAAACAGAAGCGGAATACGATCGCATTATGAACGTCAATGTCAAAGGCGTTTGGTTGTCAATGAAATATGAAATCGCTCAGATGTTGAAACAGGGAAGTGGTGCAATCGTCAATACGGCATCTGCGATTGGAGTCGTTGCACTTCCTGCCGTCCCACTCTACACCGCGAGTAAACATGCGGTAGTAGGCTTGACAAAAGCAGCCGCGCTCCAATACGCCAAAGCGGGTATTCGCATCAATGTAGTTGCGCCAGCGGCAATCGAAACAGATATGTTTGAAGCTGCTACAGGTGGACAGGATGAAGCTAAGGCATATATGGCAGGACTTCACCCGATCGGACGAGTTGGCCAGCCTGTTGAAGTTGCAAATGCAGTCCTGTTTTTATCATCTGACATGGCATCGTTCGTAACAGGTGAAACGTTGATGGTAGATGGTGGGTATATAGCACAGTAGTCGATCGGCAGTGCGAAAGGTTGGGACCAAGTGGCGATCGACCTGCATCATCCGCTCGATCCCTCTCCATACCGTTGGTTCCTCAAGGACATCCCGATATTAAGCAGTGTTTGATTGAGCAGTAATACATCTAAATGAGTCCATCATGACGACAACACTTGCAGGCAAAGTTGCACTGGTAACGGGTGGTTCTCGCGGTTTAGGAGCGGCGATCGTAGGGTATGCGAAAGGTGTCCAGCGCGATCTTGATCCGCGCAACATCACTGTGTGCATCCAGGTATCATGCCGACGGACATGGCAACAGCCGCAGCCGACAAATTGCCGGAAGCAGCGGAAGCGATCATGGATCTTCACGCCATCCGCCGGATCGTAACCTTGGAGGAGGTAGCGGCGACCGTTTGCTTCCTCGCAGGTTCAGACACTGGCTACATCAGCGGCAATGTAGTGGATGTGGCCGGCGAATTCCAAATCTGAGCGTCGCAGTTCAGTCCGAAGCAGATCAAAACTTTTACCCGCGCAATCAAAGGAAAAGAGATGAAAATACGCTACGGGTTTCGACAGGTTGGTGATGTCGAAGTGTTCTACCGCGAAGCGGGGGCAAGCGATGCGCCGGTAATACTTCTGTTGCACGGCTTTCCGACCGCTAGCCACATGTTCCGCGACCTGATCCCTCTGCTCGCCGATCGCTTTCGGCTCGTCGCGCCGGATCTGCCTGGTTTTGGGCAGACCAAGGTACCACCACGCGGAACGTTCGACTACACGTTCGACCGCCTTGCCGACGTAATCGAGGGCTTCGTCGATGCTTTGTCCCTTGATCAATACGTACTCTACATCTTCGACTACGGTGCGCCAGTAGGTCTGCGTCTGGCGATGCGCCATCCTGAACGGGTATCTGCGATTGTCTCGCAGAACGGCAACGCCTACATCGAGGGTTTTAGTGATGAATGGGGGCCGTGGGAAACCTATTGGCGCGAACCGAGCGCAGCGAACCGGGAAGCCTGCCGCTCCTCGCTCGCGCCAGACACAATCCGGAATTGGCAGTATGGCACCGGAGCCGATCCAAACCTTTTGTCGCCCGACGGCTACGAACTCGACATCGCCTACATGGGGCGGCCAGACGCGGAGGAGATCCAGCTCGATCTGATCCTCGACTACCGCAGTAACGTCGCGCTCTATCCAGCCTTCCAGTCGTACTTTCGCGAGCACCGTCCACCGCTTCTCGCCGTCTGGGGAAGTCATGATCCGGCATTTCTGCCCGCTGGTGCCGCCGCTTATCAGCGAGATCTCCCGGATGCAAAGATTCATCTGCTCGACGCCGGACATTTCGCGCTGGAGACGCATGCGGAAGAGGTGGCAGCTTTTATCCGCACGTTCCTCGACAGAGAGATCGGTTCCACACTGCATCTTGAAGGTAATTGCACAAGAATCTGACAAAACACCCTAAGAATTTGAAAGAAACCGAGCCTTGGAACTCATTACATTTAATTTAAGTTAGGCAAGAATCTGAAGCAGCACTCATAGGAGATTTCATTGCCTTACGTTGCCATTCCAAAAAAGTTCTGCAACCATCGATCTCTAAAAGGAAACCTATAGCTATGTCTGAAAATCAAAAAATCGGTCTAGAAGGACTGCTTCGTCTAAAAGATATCATCCTGGTACTGATTGACCACCAGCCCTATCAGTTCACCAACATGAACAGCCATGAACGAACCCACGATGATCATTAACAATGTTATTGGTCTTGCCAAATCGGCAAAAGTGTTCAATGTATCAACATTTCTTACTATCTTATGAAACAGAACTAAGACTGTATCTTCGTCCACAACGTCAACTAAGAATGGATCGTACAAAAATGAGTATTCAGCAATTAATCACACCTGAAAAGCACAACTTAGGTGGGTTTAGTGTACAGCGCATCTTACCGAGTGAAACCCTAAAAATGGTTGGACCTTTCATCTTCTTTGATCACTTAGGCCCAGCTATTTTCCCGGCTGGAAAAGGCGTCGATGTTAGACCCCATCCACACATAAATTTGGCGACGGTTACCTATTTGTTTGAAGGAAGCCTTCTGCATAGAGATAGTTTAGGTACAGTACAAGAGATTTTTCCGGGCGAGGTGAACTGGATGACAGCGGGCAAAGGTATTGTTCATTCTGAGCGATCGCCCGAGAGCTTTAGAGAGAAAGAATCTACTCTTCACGGCATTCAGACCTGGATCGCCCTCCCCGAAATCGCTGAAGAAGTTGAACCCAGCTTTTCACATTATCCGGCGACTGATTTACCGAGGTGGATTCAAACAGGAACCAGCGCGACCTTGATCGCCGGTAGCTACCAGTCTCACCAATCACCCGTTAAAATCTACTCTGCTACTCTTTACCTAGCGCTCGTTTTCACGGAGGGTAGTGAATTTCAGCTAGCGCCAATGGAAGGTTTAGAAAGGGCAGTTTATAGCGTCACATCCGGCCTATTCATAAATGGAAAGCCTTTAGAGCCATATCGTTTAGCCGTTTTAGCGTCGGATGAATCAGTAGATATCCGTGCGGGGGCTGAGGCAAAAGCAATGATTATCGGCGGGGCCCCAGTGGGCGATCGCACAAAGTACTGGAACTTTGTGTCGAGTCGCTCAGCGCGTATCGAGCAGGCAAAACGAGATTGGCAAGACCGCCGCTTCCCGGCGGTTCCCGGTGAAACTGAATTCATTCCGCTTCCTGATAATTCAGATCACGGTAGTAGCGCGCCCCCTCTGAGCTGATGATGGTTAGGCGTTTTTGCTGAGCGAGAGAACAGCAGCTTAACTCGTACAGCAAGGTTCTCTACTATTTCGGATTAAGTCTATTTCATTCGCAAAACGCTTGGGAAATGATATGGAAGTCGGAATTGACAGTTTTGCCTCGGTTGGAACGAGTGAAAATGGTGAAACGGCGGATGCCACGCAGTCTGTCGCCGAACTGCTGGAGAGAATAGAGCAGGCGGATCGTTCCGGCTTGGATATCTTCGGTATCGGCGAGCATCATCGGCATGAATTTTTAGATTCGGCAAACGCGGTTATTCTCGCCGCTGCCGCCGCACGCACTGAGCGCATCCGTCTAACCAGCGCGGTTACGGTGCTGAGCGCGGCTGACCCGGTACGTGTGTTTCAACAATTCGCCACGCTCGATTTGATTTCAAAAGGTCGCGCCGAAATGGTTGTCGGGCGCGGATCGTTCACCGAAGCCTTTCCGCTATTTGGATTTAGTCTCGGCGATTACGACGAGATTTTCGCTGAGAAGCTCGAACTCTTGCTCAAAATTCGGGACAATGAAACAGTCGATTGGTCGGGCAAATTTCGCCCCGCGCTGGAAAACCAAGCAATTTATCCGCGTCCGCTGCAAAAACCGTTTCCCATCTGGATCGGGGTCGGCGGTACGCCGCAATCCTTTCTCCGCGCCGGAATGCTTGGACTGCCGCTCGTGGTTGCCATTATCGGCGGCGAAACGCATCGCTTTCGCTCGCTCGTAGATTTATACCGCGATGCTGGAGCGCGCGCCGGGTACGCGCCCGAAACATTAAAAGTTTCATTGCATTCAATTGGTTATGTCGCCGACACGACTGAACAAGCCGTTGAAAAATTCTTTCCGGGCTACGCCGAAACTTTCACTAAAATCGGCAGAGAGAGAGGCTGGCCGCCTGTTACGCGTGCCGCTTTTGACGCGCAGCGCGGCGCGACCGGCGCGTTACTGGTCGGCAGTCCCGAAGAAGTGGCGGAGAAAATCCGCCGTCATAGCGAATCGCTCGGCGGCATTTCGAGAGTAACTTTTCAAATGGACAACGCGCAGATGAACCACACCCAACTGATGCGCTCCATTGAACTGATTGGAATGCAAATGTCGCCACTCTTGAACGATTAAAATATGCGGGCATGGTTCAACTCAAGTTCCGCTAGAGTAACAAGACAGAGAAAACGGATATGAAATTGGTTCTGCAAGTCTGTGCTGAATTGGTGAAAACGGATTTTAGCGATAACCCTCCGGGATAGCTTCGCTTAGCACAGACGTTGCCCTACAAGTAGGCTTCTCCAGTTAAAGCCATTTGACGCAGCACTTCAAGTGATTCACGGGAAAGACTAGTCACCAGTTGTCATTCTCTATCTTGGCATTGTTTTTACCCAGTATTCTGATGTCTCTAGAGGTTAAATCAATGGCAGTTTTGAAACAATTTGGGATTCTATTTGTGTTGGGCATTGCGGGCATTGCGATGGTTACGATTACGTCGATTCCATTAGTTGAGCAACAGTTGGCGAAACTGTCTCCAGAAATACTGGCAAAAGTCCCGCCACTGTGGGTTTTAATACTCCTACAAGGACTACAGCTTACAGTTCTACTGGCAATCAGCATTCTGATTGGAATTGGCTGTGCCTATCGCGTTGGATTACGCTCACATTTGATTGACTACTGGGTACTTCATACCTCTAAGATTCCATATTCTGTCATTGAGATGAAATGGAGCTTGGGTGTGGGTGCAGCGACAATGATCATTCTCCTGTTGCTCGATCGGTTCATGAAACATGCTCTACCTGAAGCGCTACAGGCATCCAATAACACAGAACCGAATTGGCTGAGTTCACTTACAGCAATGCTTTATGGCGGCATCACTGAGGAAATTCTGATGCGCTGGGGCTTAATGTCGCTGCTTGTTTGGATAGTGTGGAAAGTCTTAAAACAAGGTATTACGTTGCCAAGCCAAGGAATATACCAAGGTGCGATTGTGCTAGTAGCGCTGGTATTTGGGCTTTTACACCTGCCCGCAACTGCCGCGATAGTTCCACTCACTCCGCTTGTGATTATCCGAGCGATATTACTCAATGGGATAGCTGGCATTGCTTTTGGTTGGCTCTTTTGGCAATACTCACTTGAGGATGCGATGTTATCCCACGTCAGCTTTCATGCCTTTTCCTTTGCTCTTAGCCTTTTGCTGGCAAGATTTGTCTGAGCTTTCTTCTAAAGCGATTTCACGATCATTTCAAGAGAGAACAACCGGACTTAGATTTTAGGAAAAATAGAATGATACTTCAGGATAAAGTGGCGCTTGTCACTGGCGGAACTTCAGGAATTGGTCGTGCAACGGCGATCGCTTATGCCCAACAACAGGCAAAGGTAGTAGTGGTTGGTCGTCGAATTGATGAAAGTGAAGAAACAGTTCGATTGATTCAGGAAGTTGGCGGAGAAGCTGTTTTTGTGCAAGCAGATGTCACGAAAGAAACTGATGTTAAAGCAATGGTTGATAAAGCGGTTAGCGTTTTTGGTCGGTTAGATATTGCCTTTAATAATGCAGGAATAATCGGCGAAAATCCCTCATTGATTGAGCAAACAGAAGCTGAATATGACCGCACGATGAACGTCAATGTTAAAGGCGTTTGGTTGTCGATGAAATATGAAATCGCTCAGATGTTGAAACAGGGAAGTGGTTCAATCGTCAATACGGCATCTGCGAATGGAGTCGTTGCATTTCCTACCTTCCCCCTCTACACCGCGAGTAAAAGTGCAGTAATAGGCTTGACAAAAGCGGCTGCGCTTCAATATGCAAAAGCGGGGATTCGCATCAATGTCGTTGCGCCAGCGGTAATCGAAACAGATATGTTTGAAGCAGCGACAGGTGGGCAGGATGAAGTTAGAGCTTACATGGCAGGACTTCACCCGATCGGGCGAATTGGAACACCGCTTGAAGTTGCAAATGCAGTCCTGTTTTTATCATCTGACCTGGCATCGTTCACAACAGGTGAAACGTTGATGGTAGATGGTGGCTATGTAGCGCAGTAGTAGATCGGCAGTGCGAAACGTTTGACACAGCACTTCAAGCGACTCACTAAAGCAACACTGAAATCGGTTCGCTAATGACCTAGGAAACTCCATAGGAATCTGCAAGAAGTTGAGTGTTGGAACTGACTACACTCAAGTGAACTAAGACAAAGAGAACTTAGGAGTTGATGATGATGTCCAAAGTGTCTTCTACCTCACCACCACAAAATTAAAGAAAGGAATCGTTACCATGAGTACCCAACCGACCGAAGTGATCAAAGAGTTTCTGGCGAATACGGCAACCGAAAAGGTTGAGGCGGCTGCCCGACGGCTCGTCGCGGAGGACGCAACATACATTTCCCTGAATTTTGACAACCCTGAACTGAAGCAAATCTTGCCTTGGACGGGAACCTCCAAAGGTCCCCAAGCGTTCATCGATACGTTCTCCCGGGTTGCGCAATGGTGGACGCATGAGGACTTCGCCATTACCGCCCTCTTCGGTGAAGGCGAGAACGTCGCTGTGTTCGGCAGGTTCACGTACCGCTCGGTCTCGCTGAGCAAGGCGGTGACCTCACCGTTCTCGATTCACGCAAAGGTGCGCAACGGGAAGATCGTGTACTTTCAGTTCATGGAGGATACTTTCGCGACCGCTCGCACTTTCAGCCAGAAGGGGACTTGGACCATCAAAATCGCTCCGAACCAGCCGGAGTTCGAGGTGTAATAGCAGCCTACGACGCCTACTATGCGCTGCAGCGAAACCGGCCCTCGCGCTCCGGTTGCAATCCGCGCTGTCATCGAGGGCCGGGTCGCTGAGCTTGGGTAGTTGGGCGTTTCGGGTAATGTGAGGTGTGGAACGGATGACGGATAAACTTGAGCAGAACAAACAGACGGTCACAGCATTTTATGACCTGATGTTCAATCAAGGGCTTTCGTCATCAAAACCGAGGTCAAGGATGAAACCAGTAGCTCGGCGTAAATAATTTGCCAACGTCAGGATGTCTTCTTGCAAAACAAATTGTCCGGCGAGTGATAACCTCCATACCAACTATTTGAGGCAATCGAATGACGAAGCGATTAGTTAATCCGGCAAGTCTGTACGATGGGAGTCCGTTGGGTTTATCGCACGGGACAATTGACCAAGAAAGTTCGCTATTGTTCATCTCCGGGCAGGTCGCTTGGGACCTTCAACACTTAGTCTCCGACAATTCCGTCGCAGGTCAGTTTAGCCTGGCCCTGGAGAATATGCGAAGAGTCCTTACCGAAGCGGACTCTAATGTGGATGACCTTCTACATATGAGAATCTATGTTCGAGGGGAGCTTGAAGACCATATGGAAGTATTGGCACCCATCTTATCTAACTTCCTCGGTAAGTCTCGCACGGCAATCACGGGAATTGGCGTTTCCTCCCTTGCATCTAGAGCAACGCTTGTGGAAGTGGAAGCAGTTGCTAGGTTGCGACGACTTTAACACCTGTACCTGCCCAATATTTCGCGACGAAAGACCCACGTAAATGCTACCCGTTTCTTACCCAATCGGAACGATAACCGAAGTGATGGATAACCAGCTAATGGAGCGGACGGCGCGTTGTCCTTACTCTGGGAGGTTCTCTCAGGATGAAACTTTCGTGACAATTTGTAAAAACGCAGGAGCCTTACCACTGGGCAAAGCAACGCTTTCACACAGACAAAAACACACCATCGATTTACACAGGAGAAACTCTTATGCCTTACGTTACTGTCGGTCAAGAAAATTCTGCAACCATTGATCTCTACTACGAAGATCTTGGGACAGGTCAACCGATTGTTCTCATTCATGGATTTCCATTGAACGGACATTCCTGGGAGAAGCAGGTCTTGGTTCTGCTAAACGAAGGATATCGGGTGATTATACGGAATTGAGTAGGGGAGTATCATTTAACAAGATGAAAAAGGTACTCTGTCAATGCCTCGGCGACGCACTCAAATTAGCCCTCATCTAGACTACGCAGATCTAACTCAGCGGTATGTTCAGTGCCAAGATGCTGGCGAGAAAAACCGTTGGTTAGTGATTCGATTGCTCAGTCATCCAAAGACTCCGATGAGCATTGAACAAACCGCTGAAATTTGTGGACTCAGTTGTAGTGGAGTGCGAAAAATCGCTCGTCGCTACAACGTCGAGGGTGCAGTGGGACTGGTGAATCGTCAGCGCTTGAACCCTGGAGGCAATCGTCTGGCTTTACAGCGATTTTCAGATAAATAAGCCACAGTGAGCGAACCAACCGAGCGCGTCATCAGCGGAAATACAGTCATTGATAATTTTGCTCAAGGCTTGGTCGAGTGCTTCACGGGTTCGAGCCTTAGCCGAGCGCAAAAGTTGCTTCAGTTTTGACCAACACAATTCAATGGGTGAAAGATCTGGTGAATAAGGGGGCAAAAATACAACTTTTGCCCCCACCGCTTCAATTGCCTCTCGCACCACTACGGCATGATGAACAGGTAAGTTATCCATGACAATAATCGCTCCTATCCACAGTTGAGGAATCAAAATCTCCTGGATGTAGAACAAGAACACCTCAGTATTGACGCTGCCGACAAGGCTCATCGTGGCAATCAAACCATCGATACTCATCCCTCCGATTAACGAGATATTCTTTCCTTGATCGCCAGGAGTTTCACTGTCGTACAAGCGTTCACCGATTGGGGCGCGACCATAGAGCCGAGTCATGCCCAGATGGATGCCAGTCTCATCAATGAAGACCAAGTTACGCGGGTCTATCGTGAAACTCCACATCCGATGAGCAAATCGTAAATCTTTGACTCGTTGCGTGTCTTGTTCAGAGGCAATCAGTGTTTTTTTTGACGCTTAACTTGAGCTTACAGACAGTTCGTTGCATGGTCGATACACTCACCTCCACCCCGGTTGCCCTTGCAAAGCGCTCACACAACTCTTCGAGCAGGGCATCCGGTTGGGCCGTAACCAACGCTTCAACGATGGGCAACTGTTCTTTCCCTAACTTGGCAACTGCTCCTCCCCCGTGGGGCTTGGGTTGCACGGTGCCCGTTTCACGATGGTGTCGTCTCAGATCTCTGATGAAGGATAAACTCACCTTAAAGCGCTCTGCCAGTTGCCGCTGTGACCCTTCTTTGGCTTCATACGCTGCCATAATTCGTTGACGTAAATCGACAGATAAGGCGGCTGGCATAGGCGACAATTTTGATATTGCATTGGTTGCCTCTTAGACTGGCAAATTGTGGCTGACTCAAGCAAGAACCGCTGTAAGTGATGAGCAACAACAAGAATTGCAGCAGCGCTTACAGAGTCCCCCTGAGGATGGCGGACTCTGGAGCGGTCCGAAAGTCGGGGAGTACATCGAAACCTACTTTGGCATTTCTTTACACTCCTCAACAGCCTGGAAGTATCTACGACGTTTGGGGTTGAGCTTGCAGGTGCCGCGTCCGGTGCATCATCAAAGCGCAACCCTTGAGCAGCAAGCAGAGTTCAAAGCAGGATTGGCAGGTCATGTGGCGTGGTTGCGCTCGTTGTTTCCCAATCGGGAGATTGTAATTTGGGCGGAAGACGAAGCTCGATTAGGCTTGCAACCCATTGTCAGGCGGGTTTGGGCACCCATAGGAGAGCGCCCATCAGCGCATCATTGTCGCCGCTATCAATGGGTCTACACCTATGGTTTTGTCCATCCTGCCACTGGAGCGAGCTACTTCCTTTTATTGCCCCGTGCCAATGTCTCCATGATGCAGATGGCGTTAGAGCTATTTGCGGCTCAGGTCAATCCCCATCGTCAGCAGTTGATCATTCTATTGGTTGATCAGGCCGCGTGGCATATGAGCCAAAAACTTCAGGTGCCCCCCGGCATTTTCTTCTACCCGCTATTGCCCTATACCCCCCAACTGCAACCCACTGAATGTGTCTGGTCTTTGCTGCGCGAAGCAATCGCTAATCAAGTGTTTGACAATCTTGATGCTTTAGAGGATGTCTTAGTCAAGCGGTGCCAATGGTTGATGCAGCATCCTGTGATAGTTCAAGGCAAAGTGGGCTTTGATTGGATTCAAGCAATTTAATCTGGTCAAAAAGTACTGCCTTCCGCAATTCCGTATTAGATGTTATGGCTTTGATAGTTGACCTACCCCAATACAATCTGTTGCGAGGACAAGTCGGTACAGTGGTAGAAACATTAGCGAATGGTGCAGGATTATACCAAATTAAATTGGAGTAGTTACAGATCAGATAAACTGAGGAATGTAGAGGTGAGAGTCTAATCATGGCTGGTGTCAGCGCAATCGTAATTAAAGAAAGTCTCGAGGAGTTAGGCACCCGCTTGCGAACGGTTGAACAGCCGATAGTTAAAGAACGATTGCAAGTGTTGTACTGGCTCAAACGAGCGCAAGCACCGAGCATCAGCCAGATCGCGGTTGCAATTGGCAGGCATCGAGGCACGGTGCAAAAGTGGTTAGCGCTGTATCGAGCACAAGGATTAGAGGCATTGCTGGTGGTCAAGCCAACGCCAGGAGGAGGCAACCGGATGATTCCAATGTGGGCAGAAGTTGCCTTAGCAAAGCGATTGCAGGAACCGGACAATGGGTTTGACAGCTATGGGGAGGTGCAGCAGTGGCTCTTGGAGAGTTTAGGAATAGAAGCCCAGTATCATGCGGTCTACCAGATGACCCGTTATCGGCTCAAAGCCAAGCTAAAAGTGGCTCGTCCCCAACAACCTCAAGCAGAACCGAGCACAACGAGAGGCATTTAAGCAAACCTTGCAGACGACCTCGATTTGTTGAGCCAATACGCTCGGCAAGTGCGCCAGGATAAACGACCTATTCGCTATTTTGCTGGGGATGAGAGCCGCTTTGGGCTGCATACCATTATCGGGCGTTTGATTACAGCCTTTGGAGTGAAACCCATTGGCTCATGGCAACGGGTGTTCAAAGCATTCTGGCTCTATGGCGCTGTGGAACCTGCCACCGGAGAATCCTTTTTCTGGCAGTTCTCCCATGTCGATACCGAGTGCTACCAATGCTTCTTGGATGAGTTCTCCAAGGCTTACCCCGATAGTCTCAATATCCTGCAAGTGGATAACGGACGGTTCCACAAAGGCAAAGCGTTGATTGTGCCACAGAACATTATCCTGGTGTTCCAACCGCCTTACTGTCCGGAGTTAAATCCAATTGAGAGGCTATGGGAATATCTCAAGGCGGATCTCAAGTGGGTTTCGTTCAAAACGCTTGACCAACTGCAATCCAGAGTAGATCAACTCTTATCCCAGTTAACCCCTCAAGTGATTGCTTCTCTCACGGGCTACCCCTTTATCCTCAATGCACTATCTGTCATTGAAACCATTTAAATTGGTATCAGAACCTCAGATTGAGTTTGCCCGGTCGTATCTTGAATCAGTTGCAGAGCAGTATAGTGATCGGGTGGAATTTTCTCCGCAATGTGAAAATTTTTCATTCGATTAATCAGGTTCACTTGTGACCCATCACCCCTTCCACACTTCAGAAAATAGAGATGCAAAAACAGGGTGTTAGTCCAAGTCTAGTCCAAATTTCTGGGCTGATTCTAAGCGCCTTATTTAACAAGCTATATAGTAGCTTGACTAATTGTGTAAATGGCAATTAGTCTACGAGTTTATTGCGTTTCAGCCGTTTTAGGCAGTGGATTTAGTCCAATCAGTAGGTAGAGCGATCGCTCAATTCCCCCAGTACTCTCCAGGAAGATCCTTTCTTTTAACAGTAACCCTGCCAACTTTCTTACCTGACATTCTCAATAATTCATCACCTGAAAATTCAAAACCAAGCTTTAGTGCTATTTGTGCAACTTCATCTGCTGTTGATGAAGCAAGCACCTCATTTTTAAGTGCAGGTTCAGACTGCATTTTCTTTAAAAATGCCTCGAGTTGATCTAAAGCCATATTTGAAACTCCTATTCTCGCTCTTTGGTGTGCGGAGTGGGTGACTGCTCCGCTGAGTTTAACTTAACCCCGAAAAGCTTCCCACACCTCTGATGCCCATTGGCTGGACTCATTACCATTCATCTGGGTCCATCACACTGCTTCTGGATTCAGGTCAATCATACGGCGAGTCGTGTAGGTTCCAACCGGACTCCAGAGCAGATAGGGCAGTAATAACAGGGCAGCTTCAAGGGATTGTTGCCCTACCATCACCGCCAACACAGCACCTAAAACAACTCCCAAACCACCTAAAAACGTCCCGAGCGCCAAACTCCGCGATCTTAACGTGGCGGGAATGTAGGCGACTGTCACTACTTCCACCAACAGGTAAAGCCCCATAAAGATACAGGTTTTGAGACTGCCTGGTTCATTTTGCCAAACTAGCCCCGCCGACCAAGCACCGCAGAAAAATGCAGCCATCCATATGAGCGGAATGGCAGGCTCAAAGAATAACCACTTGGGGCGATCAAGTCTGGCAGCCCAGGGAATATCACGCGGTCTAAAAAAGAAACTGCCAAAGGCAACCAGAGTCGTGATGCCACTGATAATGAGCCAGGAGTTTGACATCCTTGTTTCCTGCAAAACACAGCATTATAGCCTTTTCCTATTGAATGAGGTACGATTCTAGTAATGTTTAGTAGCCTAAATGAATCGGTAGTGATGAAAGCGTATTCTACAGACTTGCGCCAAAAAATCATTGACGTTTACAAAGACGAACCCATCTCTCAACGCCAACTAGCCAAGCGATTTAGCGTGGCAACCAGTTTCATTATCAAACTGCTTAAACAATACCGAGAAACGGGCAGCATTGAGCCAAAACCTCATGGAGGAGGTAAGCCCGCTCAACTGACGCTTGAGCATCATCAAGTGCTTGCCGAATTAGTCGAGGCTACCAATGATGCCACGCTTGCCCAGTTATCTGAGCAATTCGAGGCGAAAGTAGGAATGCGAGTAAGTCGTTCAACGATGGGACGAGCGGTGCAACGCTTAAAGCTCACCGTCAAAAAAAACCTTTCGAGCAACTGAACGAGACCAGGAGCAGGTGCAGCAGGCACGGGTTGAGTTTTGGCAAATGATTACTCAAGTCGAAGCCAAAGACCTAGTATTCATCGACGAAGCCGGAGTAAATCTAGCAATGGCAAGGCTCTATGCCAGAGCCCTTCAAGGACACCGCGCTTACAGTCATCGTCCACAGAACCGAGGAAAAAACCAAACCATCATTGGAGCGCTCACCCTTGATGGCATCATTGCGGCACTGACCTTTGAAGGGGGAACGGACGGACGGGCGTTTCAAACTTTTGTCCAACAGGTGTTAGTGCCAAACTTGTGGAAGGGAGCCTGTGTCGTTATGGATAACTTTAGTTCTCACAAAGTCGATGGCATTGCCCAAGCGATTGAAGCAGTGGGTGCAAAATTAGTCTATTTACCCTCCTACTCACCCGACTTTAATCCCATTGAGCAGTTTTGGTCAAAAGTCAAAGCAATCCTCCGCGCGATTGCTCCACGAACCAAACAAGCGTTAGACGAGGCGATGACTCAAGCGTTTGCTCAAGTGTCGCTTAAAGATATTCGTCATTGGTTTACTCATTGTTGCTACTGTACCTCACTCGACTGAGAACCGCTATAATGGTAGCAAGCTGCTTTAGTGTCAACATCCATCTTAGGGACAGGTAAGGGGCATCTCCAAGTCAACCAGTGCTCTGGCTGAGTTCTTGCTCAAGCTGCTCATCCCAGAAGGCGGCTTCTACCTTGTGCCATCGGGATCGCGAACAGTGAGCCATAATATGGCTCACTGTATTCGGCTCTGCCACCGGGCGCACCTTCGGCTTTGCCGCCTGCTGCCAAGGCCGCTTCATAGAAGGCGTGGACGGCTTCTTTGGTGGGAGCGATAAAGCAAATGTGAGTACCATTGCCAACGGTTGCAGGCTGCCCATCGAACGGGGTTCCCACCCAAAATTCGGGGTATTGTTTACCGTACGCGATCGCTCCCGGATGCTCCATCAATCGCTTACAGCTCAACGTCGGCAACACAGCATCATAGAACGAGATCGCTTCAGAATTTCCCTTTATTAAGCCACCATACCGATATGGGCAGCGACGATGTGCCAAGTTCCGCTCGAAGAGACAACCCAAACTCGCGTGAAGCGAAAGTCACCATTTGCAGGGCTGCCATTATAACTACCAGACAATTGCATTCGGACTGAAACGATCGTTACCTCTCCATGGATTTGAATATGCTGCTCAGAAGGTTTCAACTCATGTATCTTAATCAAACCAGATTCGTGGGCGGCTAGGTCATCTTGTTTTTCTAATAATTCTCCAAGATGACTAGTGATGATAATTTCGGGAGCTAGTAGTTCATTCAAAACGCTTACATCAGAAGCAAGCATTGCCTGCCTGAGCCGTTCTTCGGCGTTGATAATCTGAGTTTCAACTGTTTCAGTCATGGTGGTTCTTTCCTGAGTATCAACAAACAAACTGCAATCTTACCCCCATCGAAGACTCGCAGCACAACGGCAAAATGCAGCAGCGACAAATAACCTCGACCTTAACACCTAGATCTCTCGACTGCCCGCGTAGAATTGTTAGGCATCGTCATCGCTGACCCCAACAGCAATATCAAAATGAAGCACATCTTCGCGTACACCAAGCTTCGTGTAGAGTGCAATCGCAGGGTCATCCTCAATATCTGCCTGTACAAAAATAATGTAGGCTGCTCGCGCTACAGCGATCTTCTTTAATTCCTGAATTAATGCTGTGGCAATGCCTTCGCGGCGATGCGCTGCGGCAACAGCCAGATCGTAAATATAAATTTCACTACGCTCCTGCTCGAACTTCTGAAGTTCGTAAGCGGCGATACCTCCAACTACTAATCCATTTTTCAACGCTGCAAGCGCGATGAAATAATTGCTGTTTAGCAACCGCTTGAGATAGGCATTGCTGGGGCGAGATGAGCTATAGGTATCAACTTCATCGAAAGCCTCGCCAAAGGTACCAATAAGCCCTCCATCAGTGCTAATATCAAGTCAGGATGAATACCCATAATTAAGATACAGCCTTTACATCTGGCAACCAGTAGTAAGAGGTGAGTCCACGAATCAATTCTTGCTGCTTGAGTAAGCTTTGACAGCGCTGGTAGATAATCTGTTCAACCTGTGCAATGGAGTCAAACGCTGTATTGACCAATGGCTCATCCACAAGCACCCACAAGCGCTCGGCGGGTTGTAATTCTGGTGAATAGGGTGGCAGGGGGAACAAATGAATGCCTTCTGGCACCTGCAAGGCTTTGCTCAGATGCCATCCTGCCTGATCAACCGAGAGAATCACTTGCTTGGTTATGCCCACCTTGAAATGCTCAGCAAAGTCCTGGAGCACTTGATTGAATAGGTCCGTGTTGACATAGGGTAACAGCCACCAGTAGGTTTCTCCGGTTTGAGGGTGGACAAAGGCATACAGCCATAACCATTCGCGTTTCCAGTTGACGGTAGCAATCGGTTGCTCATCTTGTTCCACCCACACCCGTCGCAACACCGGTTGCAAGCCCAGTCGATGTTCGTCTTCAAACCAGGTTTCAACGTCGTCGTCGGGATGGTCGGCTTGCACTTGCTCCACTTTCTGGTGCAGTTTTTTTTTCCACGCCTGTTGCTCATCTAGGTCTGCTTCCTGATGCATCGGTCGGGGCACTCGTAAGCGCAGTCCCATCTGCTTGAGCAATTCCCACCCTTGTTGACGACTGATTGGGCGAGTGAGCAATTCACTGAGATAATCGGCGACTTTGCGTCCATTCCACAATCCACCGTCCGGGGCAGACCCTCGTATCACCTGCAACAGTTGGGCTTGCTGCACTTCATCGAGCAATGGTGGTGCTCCAGGGTTGCGATGTCGTCCATCTCCCAGGCTTGCCGGACCCATGCGGTTGTAGCCCCAGACTAATTCATAGATCCAACTGCGACTGTACCCAGTTATCGCTGCCACCTCTTCAGTCGGTCGTCCTTGAACCAGTAGCCAGATAATTTGGTAATGCGATCGCTCAATCGGATCGCTTGCTTGGCGGTATCGGGTTACCAATTCCTCTGGACTCAAATGAGGTTGAATGGTGATGCGTTTCGGCATAACCCTCATATGTCACTCTAATTAAAGTAAAATCCAGGCAAAACGCTGAACGTCTTTCACCGACTGCTGTCTGGTATATACGCTTCATTGTCAAATGTTTTGAAATATCGGAAATAAGCTACATATGCTAAGACTCAAGCCGTATAGAAGCTTCAGCATTTTTGACTAAATTTGCTTTTCCGAAAGTGATTCAAGAGGGATAAGGTAACCAAGATAAGAGCCTATCTCTATATTATGGTCATTTAAGCCGACCTGATATAAGTCGTTAGCGGAAAGCTGACGAATGCTAATTGGCTCAGAAGATGACATTTTCTACCTGATTAATTGGAACGACACAGAATTAGAGCCACACAGAAAGGTGATGGGTAAAATGCATAACGGCGACATTCACCAGCTGTTAGCCGCCTCTCAATCCCAACTGATCGCCCTCAACAGTCTGGTGCAATGAAGGGTTAGGCAGCATGAGGCGACCAGATTAGCGGTGCATCATGTGCAATAACCCACGCTTGAAGTTGTTGTCCAAGATTATTGATGGCAGAAACTTCAGTACGAATAAAGAAGCTTGTTTGGGCATGATCAAGTGACGTTGCATTATTATCAACAGCAAATTCAATGGCAGCATGGCCAACCGAATCAAACAGAAAAGCCCGAACAAGCACGAAGTAAGCCCATTTACCAGTTCGATCACCTAACTCTAATCGCACCTCGTCTTGTATGCTGTGCGGAAACTTGTAAAAATCTGCTCCAAGAGCGTCTAAATCCTCTGGCTCAGTGTAGAAGTCTTGAACCCCAGAAAAATAACCATTGCTAGCACTAATTTCAACACGCCAAGCTGAATCATCATAGAGCAGTCGTTTGAGCGAGATAAAAGCATTAGCCATTAGCTGACCATAGAGAACTACCCTTATTCTCTGTCTAGTGCTCCAAACTTCACACAGACGAGTCTAAAATACTGCCTCAACCAGGAAATTAAGCAGCCTAACGGCAAAGATGAGCAGCAGATACGACCTTAAAAATAGATGAAAAGGTTTTTACTTCCCGCTCCATCGTGTTGTTATGCGGCATCAATTTTGCCATCAATGCTAGACCTGTTGGGCGATCTCACGAGGACTACCATTGATTGACTCGATGCGGGCGTATTACTCAGCTAACTTGGGAAGAAACGAAAGATCAACCAAGTATTTCTTAGGATTTTCTCTCTCGATAAAGACGGTAATTAGGTCGCTCGTTATAAATTCGGATGGGTCGTACCATATGCTGTTGCTCTCGAATACGTGTATCTCTTTAGTAGACGGATTCTGCCATTGTGTTATGACCCGGAAAGGGTGCCTGTCATTAATCGATTCTGTGGTATCAATCTCTACGCTCTTAAATTTGGTCTCGATGGGAGTTCCTTGCTGCTTCAAGTATTTTTCTTCCCGTTCTTTCCTCATGAGCGCAATGAGCAGACTAGCGCCAACTGTGGAGAATATGCTGCCTATTGCACCCAAAATAGTTGGCGCACCCCACAGCGAAAAGAATCCATTAATCTCTGCTTTCTGGGGTTCATTTGGCAGATAAAAAATCTCTACTGTTTGTCCCTTCGAGTAACTTGGCGGGTTAGAACTTGATGACGAGGTGAACTCAATTTTTTCGCCTTTTTGACTAACAAAAACTACAACCGGTTGGTATGTTATTGAATCGTCTGATCGAGACCGTATAAGCTCTATCACCGTTCCTTCTGTTTTGATGGCATCTTTAAGGAAAGTATTGGTATTTATGTACGTAAAGAATGTGGCTGCCAACATACCAATTCCGGCTAGGAGGAAAGGATATCCTATTGCTTTCATGGTTTGGTCTCAACTGCGGGTAATTTAGTGCTTTGGCTTGAAACCTGTGTCGGTCTCAGGGAGGCTGCTGTTGTAATTAGCAAGTGAACTTAGCGTTCCCAAAGGGTGTCATTTATCACCAGCGTGAACTCTCTCTTTTCCACCAAAAGGTAACAGTCTCTGCGATCGCTCCTACTAGGGGTTTGAGTATCATCCGAACAGAGAGTACCGTTAAGCTGCTAGATCAGCGTGTATCAGTTGAACCCTCTGACACTTAGGAGCCTCAAACCTCTGCTATGCCGTTTCTCATGGCTGTACCGTTCAAGTGGTATGTCTCGTTGAGACTAAAAAGTGCTTTTTGAAACATCTGCCAGTAAAGACTTTCAGCCTTAATGGTACATTCTGTTCCGTTGCTTCTCATCGGTAATGGACTAGACCTGTAGAAACAGGTAACAATCAAAAGGGTAGTTGTCTGGAGACTTGAATATGGTGCTTGAACCGATTCTTTGCCCAACCTGCGGAAGTAACGATGTCGTCAAGCATGGTCAATCAGGTGAAGGCAAGCAACGCTACAAATGTCGCAATTCCCAATGTTCTCGCTCTACTTTTATTCGCGACTATCGGTATCGTGGATACCTCCCAGAAGTGAAACGGCAAATTGCAGATATGGCAGTCAACGGGAGTGGGATTCGAGATACCGCCCGTGTTCTCAAGATTAGCCGCACAACGGTGATTGAAACGCTAAAAAAAAGACCGTCACCTCAAAGCAATCAATGAAGCTCGTTTGGCAGAACTTGAACCGACTCAAACGATAGTGAAACTGTGCCAGTGGGAAGATCTGGAGGCTGAAGCTGACGAAATGTGGAGTTACGTCGGTTCAAAGAAACAGCAACGGTGGTTGTGGCACGCCATTGACCATCAGACGGGTGAAGTGTTGGCGTATGTGTTGTCTCATCATCAAGACAGTGCTTTCTTGGCACTCAAAGCGTTGTTAGAACCCTTTGGGATTATGCAGTTCTACACCGATGCTTGGGGTGCTTATGAAAGACACCTCGATCCAAGTCTACACAGGGTGGGTAAACGCCATACTCAGAAGATTGAGCGCAAGCATCTGACCTTACGCACCCGAATTAAACGGTTGGCTCGCAAAACCATTTGCTTTTCCAAATCCATCTGGTTGCATGATGTCGTCATTGGATTGTTCATCAACCGCTATGAGTTTGGCTTAAATGTTTAGATTTATTCCACAGGTCTAGTCCATTACCCTTCTCATCCCCTCTCTCGATGTCCCATGTCTCAGGCGGCAGTAGTTCATGGCTGCTGTCATTGAAAGCAGCGGTAGGTCATTGACATGAGTAGATTCTCGGTTCTTAGCCTGCGTAGAAGAGAGATCACGGATTTGTTTAAGTGGAAGTACTATTTGTTACCTTGAACGCGGGTGTTTAACTAGCGTTAGTACTATCCCAGTGAGGGGCTATATGCCGAAAAACACCATGATCCGAGGCGTTGCAGCAGCGATCGCGCTATTAACCATCTCACTATTCGCCAGCCTACCTGCCCAGGCTGAGTCCGCTACCTTTACGCTAGTGAATAAAACCAGCCGCACCCTAGAAGAATTCTATGCCTCTCCTCCATCCACAGACGACTGGGAAGAAGACATTTTGGGGGTTGATGTTCTTGAACCAGGAGCGTCGGTCAAGATCAATATGGATGATGGTAGAGAAGATTGCCTTTACGACTTCAAGGGCGTTTTGGGTGCCGGCAACGGGGTCGGCAGCGGAGCGCTCATTCAATCTAACGTGAGTGTGTGCGATGGCGGCACCTACGAGTACACGGAATAACTAGAAAGTTCAATTGCAACACCTGCGCTATTGACCTTTTTGGATCATAGATGAAGTACGAAAGGGAGGGGGTAGAACTGGCTACCCCTAATCAATCCAAGCAGTCAGGCTGATTTTCTACTCTTCATTAGGGCAGCCAGTCGGTAACGATGCACGTAAAAAGTTGCGATCGCTCGTCAGTGCAGTAGGGAATCAGGTGATTGTGTTTCCGTCAGAGCGAGATCGAGAAGGTCAATTATTGGCAGAAGTTTTTGTAACAGCAGGAAAAAGTACGGAAGAGAAGAAGCTGCTGAATTACGAGATGGTTCAAGCACGCCTTTACGGGGTCGAGCCGATATACGACCAAAAAAGTGCAAGATGAGCTGGAAAGCCTTATTTGGATTGAGTTTCAGAGAATCTATTGAAGGCGAGGCTCAGCAGCAGCACTTCTGTGGGAGCGGCAGAAGTGCTACGAGAGAATGGGGCTTTCAGCCGTTGAAACCACATCAAAAGAGGCTATGTACGACTGATTTTTGATTAGTACAATGTCCAAAAGTAGTCCAAACCTCTACTACTCAAGGGTTTCAGCAGTACAGCTTAAATCATCTATTTCCTGAAACTCTTACAGGGAAAGAGTTTCAGCCTCATGTTACACTTTTTTGGTCGTATGTCGGCTCGACCCCATTCCCTCTCACCATTGGGCACACTGATCTAGCAACCACACTTTGGCACCTGATAGAAAACCTTTAGCCCTGATCATTGCGTCGGGGCTTTTGCATTAATTTCCTAAAGGCGTAGAAGTAGGGGTATCAAAACCCGTCACACCTAACTCATTTTGATACATAGATTGATTGACAAGTTGTTTTACAGTATTTGGAGGCTGAAACGCTACTTTGCCCTTACAAACCCTGGCCGTAAAACAAACGGTCGTTTGATTGACACTCCTTGGTTCCATTAGCCCACAAGCTTTCTAAATAAGAAGAATGCTGCACTGTCGAGTCTCAACAGTGCAGCATTCATAGCTTTCTCACCTAGCTTATCTATATCAGTGCCGGATTCATCCTATGGCACTTAAGCATTCGCTTTACGCTGAAGCTTCTTGCGACCTAGAATAGCGCTCCCTGCTGCAATTGCACCTAAAATGGTCATGGGTTCAGGAGCCGCCGCAGAGTTCTCACCAACAGAAATAGGCGTAATTTCAGGAGCCGAAGAGATTCCACTCACCAGACCACCTAAAACTTTATCGCTGCCACCTCCTGCATTTACTTGCTGGAAGCGACCAACGATATTTAAGGAGTTGTTCTTGATACCGCTCAGGAAGGAATTCTCAACCAAGCTAGCCGTTAGTCCAGTACCAGAGAATATGAAGCTGACCAAAGTAGAGTTCCCAGCGGTTAAGCCTGTTTGAGGATTGCCGCCTGCAAAGGTCCCTGGCCCGGCAGAACGAATACCGACATCAAAGGTGCCAAAGGGGTTTAGAGCTGCCTCACCTACGACCGACTGATTCAAGCTGGAGTCGCCATAAAGCTTAGTAAACGCACTGCCTGAGGCGTTGTAGCTAAAGCCTTTGATTAAAGCAGGTAGATCAAATCCAACGCCAACTAGAGTTGAGGCTGTAGCACCCAACCCAGTGGACCCATTGGTTGTGTTTTGGAAGCCCAGGTTGAGCTTGACGTTAGAGCCATCTTGGACAAAGTTGAAGTCAAGCAAAGCAGTAGAGCCAGTGTTCTCGGTACTGCCTTGGGAGGGGTCGAGTGAAATGGTAAAGGCTTCGGCTGGATTGATAGCGGCAACGGATGAAACGAGAGCCACACCAATCGCGAGAGCAGAAAGGGATAGGGAGGAGAGAGTGCGGTTCATAGCTTAGTCCTAGATAAGTGGCGAGTTCAGGTGTCTTAGGCTGCAAAAGATGCTTATGTAGCCTAAGCTACCCAAATGAACGGCTCTTGTCCTCGGTTAAATAACTGAAAGGGGACTATCTTCAATTAAGCCTGCTATTGAATGAAGAGCTGGAAAAACACGTAGAAGGCAGTGAACGTGGCACTAGCAACTAAGGGTTTGCACTTGGAGGGGGTGTCATTAGTTATTGATGCTGACTTGAAAATCCCCCAACACAGCGATTAGAGCGTACGAATGGGATTGTTCGACAACAAACAGGAAGATGGCATCGACGACAGAACCAGTTTGGCGAGGTGTGTGGACAGACGAAAGTGACCACTCGGTTAGTCGTAAGCGACTTCAATTGGATTTGGCGGCACAGTCGCTTCAACTCCACCACCGCACAACGGGTAGGATTCGCCTCTCGTCCTTGGACTTGGCACAAGCTAGCAGCTTATCTCGCATTGTCCTGACGCACTACCGAAAGTAGGAGCATTTTGCATCATTCAAGGGAACTTTAAGCTTGGCAACTTCAAATTCTCCTTAAGCGAACCTCCCTATGCTGTCATCGCACGACGCTATTTCGCCCTTAACTCAGGAAGGGTTACTTCACCGCATTGCGAACCGGGTGCGCCAATCCTTGGAACTTGAGAGTATCTTAAGTACTACAGCAGCAGAGGTTCGAGCCTACCTGGGAACAGATCGAGTCAAGATCTACCAATTCTACCCGGATGGTCATGGGGTCGTTGTAGCAGAATCACTTCAAGCAGATCGCTTACCGTCTCTTCTAGGACTTCACTTTCCCGCAGACGACATTCCTCGTTATGCCCGTGAACTGTTTGTGCGTGCCCGTCAGCGATCGATCGTCGATCTAGGCAATCATACGATTGGGATTAGCCCACTCAACTGCCCAGAAACCGGAGAAGCCCTCAACACAGGTGATATTCGGTATCGTCCAGTTGACCCTTGCCACCAGGAATACCTGACAGCAATGGGAGTCAAATCCTCAATCGTTGTGCCAATTGTGCTCGAAGGGGAAGCCTCCGGGTTTTACGATCCTCCCTCCCTCCAGTCTGCCAACCATCTTTGGGGGCTTCTAGTCTCCCATCACGCTGAACCTCGTAGCGTGACGGAAGCGGAGTTGCAGTTCATCCAGGCAGTGGTGGATCAAGTAGCGGTTGCCATTGCGCAATCGGTTTTGCTAGAGCAGGTGCGATCTCAGGCACGCCGCGAAGCCAATATGAACCAGGTTACGGCACGACTGCAAATGTCGCCGACTGTCGATTGGCAAGAGGCGCTGGAATTAGCCTCGCACACCCTGAGTGCAGGCGGCAGGTTGTATCTAGCTTCAGAGACTGATTCACCTAAAGAAATTTATACCTGTGGGGAGCAACCCGCACTCATTGATCCCACCCAAGAGCGCTCGATTGAAGAGAATCTAGTGTGGCAAAAATACTTGCACTCTGTCCTAAATCATTCTGTAGATGAAACGGGGCGTACTCCCTGGTCACCTGAGTGGATGCGAGCGGTGTACGAACTAGTAGAACCGTCTCAGAGCTTCAAGCCTGGCGCTTCATCCTGGGCAGTCGATGATCTTTACCAAGAACCGCTATTTCGCACCCTCGCACCCTTCTTTGATGGCACAAACATTCGCAGTGCTCTGATTATTCCCCTCAAGCATGGGACTCAAATCATGGGGTGCTTAACCTTCTTCCGTCGCGAAATTGATACCGAGATTGAGTGGGGTGGCTATCACAACCCGGATACGCGTCAGTTAATGCCCCGTCAATCCTTTGAAGTGTGGCGGCAGATCAAGAAAGGGCAGGCGCAGCGTTGGACAGAAGAAGAGATCAAATATGCTCAAGCTCTAGGGGAACGCTTTGCGGCGACCGTGAAACAATATCGGCTGTATCAGCAGGTACAATCGCTCAATGCCAGCCTGGAACGGCAGGTGGAAGAGCGTACGGAAGCACTGAAACAGCAATCTGAGCAACTTCAGCAGTCCAACACCGAGTTAGAACGGGTCGTGGAACGGCAGATGACGCTGTCTCGAATCGTTGCCAAAATTCGTGAATCCTTAGACATTGACACCATCTTTCAAATTGCCACTCAGTCGCTGAGCCACGTTGTCACAGCAGAACGGGTTGCTATCTACCGCTTTAATGCGGATTGGGGTGGAGCCTTTATCGGCAACTATGAAGCGGTCACGCCTGAGTGGCAGAACAATGGTCAGCTTGGAGTGAATACCGTTTGGAACGATACTCACTTACAGGAGACTCAAGGTGGACGCTACCGCACGGGTGACAGCTCAATCGTGCATGACATTTACCAGCAGGGCTATGCTCAGTGTCATGTGGAGATCCTGGAGCAGTTTCAGGTGAAGGCATTCATGGTGATGCCCATCTTTGTCGGTCAAGCGCTTTGGGGTTTGCTGGGTGTGTACCAACATTCTGCGCCGCGTCACTGGAAACCCTCTGAAATTGAGTTTGTCAGTCAGATTGCAGCGCAACTGGGAGTCGCTCTACAACATGCAGAGCTACTGGTTCAAACCCGACAGAAAACTGAACAGTTGGCACAAACGTTGAATGACTTGAAACAAACGCAAGTTCAGTTATTCCACAGTGAGAAGATGTCCAGCCTAGGGCAGTTAGTTGCTGGGATTGCCCATGAGGTGAACAACCCCATTAACTTTATTAGTGGCAATCTGGCTCATATCCAGGAGTATATTCAAACTTTATTTGAGTTGGTTCGGGCGTATCAACAACATACTTCAGCCCCGTCGCCGGATTTACTACAGCTTTTGGAGGACAGTGATTTTGCTTACATTGAAGCAGATTTCCCCAAACTATGTGCATCAATGAAAATGGGGACTGAGCGAATTGGAGAAATCGTTGAATCGTTGCGCAACTTCTCACGAGTGGATGAAGCGGCGGTCAAAGCGGTAGACCTGCATGAAGGATTGGAAAGTACGCTCCTGATCTTGCAGCATCGTTTGAAATTAGTTTCTGGAAAGCCGATTGAGATTGAACAACACTATGAAGAATTGCCTCCAGTTCATTGCCATGCAGGACAGCTCAATCAGGTATTTATGAATTTGATTGGCAATGCGATCGATGAATTAGAAACCACTGCCACAGGCCATACATCATCCAAAACCGTCACTATCTCGACTCGCTGTGTCAATGCTGACTGGGTAGAAGTCTCGATCAAAGATAATGGTCGAGGCATTACACCGGAGATTCAAGCCAAGCTGTTTGACCCGTTCTTCACTACTAAACCCATAGGGAAAGGAACCGGACTGGGCTTATTTATCAGCTATCAGATTGTTGAAAAACACGGAGGTCAATTAGTCTGCCACTCTCAACCGGGTCAGGGCACAGAGTTTGTGATTACATTACCTGTTCAGTGAGAAGCAACGGCGTACTTAGTAGGACGAGGTGACGGACAAAACTACCCTGTTTCCGAAATCTTCATGATTTTGACTGAGAATAGGCGTTTCGATTGTATCGCTATAAGCTTCAACTCATGAATTTTCAGCTGTGCCGACCAACATCTTTTCGTTCCTGCAACTCAGTCTTACAGGAATCTGAATCACAAATTCAGTCCCCTTGCCAAGGGTAGAGCAACAGCTGAAGTTGCCGCCATGTTTCTCGGTGATGATTTGATAGCTAATGGACATGCCCATACCCGTGCCCTTCCCAATGGGCTTGGTGGTAAAAAATGGATCAAAAATGTGTTGATGGGTCTCCTCTGACATTCCAGGACCATTGTCAGCGATCGCAATTTCTACCCACTCGGCATCAATCACTGCGGTACGAATTGTAATCTGATTAGGATTAGCTTCTATCGCTTGATAGGTGCGGTTGATATTACTTTCTTCTAAAGCATCAAGCGCATTGACTAAGATATTCATGAACACCTGGTTCATCTGCCCAGGGTGGCACTCCACCAGCGGCAGGTCGCCATAAGCCCGAATCAGCGTGGTCGGTGGACAATTCACTTTGGCTTTCAAGCGATGCTGCAAAATCAGGAGCGTGCTTTCAATGCCTTCGTGAATATCCACCTCTTTCACCTGCGCTTCATCCAGCCGTGAGAAGTTCCGCAACGACGTGACAATCCCTCGAATGCGCTCCGTTCCAACTTGCATCGATGTCAGTAGCTTCAGGACATCTTCATTCAGAAACTCCAAATCAATCTCGTCCATCTTGTCTCGAATGGCTGGAGTAGAGTCTGGAAATTCAGTTTGATAGAGTTGCAGCAGTTCCAGGAGATTTTGAGTGTATTCATTGATGTGAGTCACGTTGCCATGAATGAAGTTCACAGGGTTATTAATTTCATGCGCGACTCCAGCCACCAACTGTCCTAAACTCGACATTTTTTCGGCTTGAATCATCTGAGTTTGAGTGCGTTGCAGTTCTTGCAGCGTCTCCTTCAGATCCGCTGTTCGTTCTTCCACCCGATGCTCTAGCTGCTCGTTGGTTTGTTCTAATTGGGTAAATGAGCCGCGTAGCTGCTGCGTCATTCGATTAAATGAACGAGCTAGCACATTTAGCTCTCGCACATTTGAGAGTTCGACGTTTTGATCGAGTGCCCCATCCGCCATCGCCTCAGAGGATTGGCTTAAACGTCTAAGGGGCTGAGCAATTAATTGTGCCGTGTAGATCCCTAAAATGGTTGCAACCACCAGTGCCGCTAGACAAAGCAACATAGTCGTGCGCGTGTTGGCGTCAATTTCTGCTGTGAAGTCGGACTCCGGCACCACCACAACACTGAACCAGTCAATGCCCTGCTCGTCTCGAATGGGTGAAATCTGCACAAACTGGCGATCGCCATCTACCACAACATCAAGCTGTTGGCTCTGATTGATGCGGCTGAAATCACCAAAGCGCTCAAGCACAGCTGTGGCTGTGGCACGAATGACAAGATTTTCAATGGCTGTCGCTGGAATTTGCTCTAATTCCTCGTCCTGAATCTTGTAAGGTTGCTCAATCAGCGAGCTAGCAATTAACTGTCCAGAGCGATCCACAATAAACGTTTGTCCAGTCAGTCCGACCTTGACGCTTTTCAAAAACTCGTGAATCCGTGAAAGGCGAAAATTACTATTTTGCACACCCAAAAGGTTGCCGATTTCGCCGTAAATCGGTTGCGACAGAGAAATTGTCACTTTTCCTGAAGCCCCGACAAAGATTTTGCTCCAGCTTGGCTCACCCGCTTGTAATGCCGCCTTGTACCAGGGTCGAGTCCGTGGGTCAAACTTTTTAGTTTCCAGCAATTCAGCTCGGTTCCCCTGGTCATCCAGGCGGTAAGTCTGGCGATTGGGTAGACTGGTGACAACACGAGCCTCGATCGAGCCATTCTCTACCCTTTCAACCGTCACGCTAGTTCCCTGAGGCGTGGCGGTTTGGAGAAAGCCCACGGTGTTTTGGTTCACCAACCGCCAGGAGAAATGCTCTAAGGCTTTAATATCTTTGATGTCAATTTGTCCTTCCGAAATTCCAGCCGCAATTGTTTGATTAGTGAGGTAGGGCTTTTCTAGATAAAAGAGAATCTGCTGATTAATCCGATCGCTGGTTTCACTGCGGAGTTGAGAGACCACAGTGTTGATCGATTTTTGACTATTACGAATACCCAGATAACCCGTCAAGCCCACCGCTACAAAAATTTGCATTACGAACGGCACAACCAGAATCAGGCGCAGTGGCATCTGCCCAGTCACCGACCATCGGCTTACAGTTTTTAATAACATGGTTAGAAGGGTTACTCACAGGTTACTTAGCGGGTTAACTTAAAATTTCCTACGATCAATTAATAATCTCAACAATTGCCCCTGACTATGCTAGGTCAGTCAGTCTGAATCTGGACAATCCTTGCAATGTGGAAAGTTTGAGCAGGCTTCCTTGAGAAGAGCATCTCAATTTGTCCTATCGAAGTAGCTAGAGGGCTTATGGATGGAGTTTATTGGCTGCACCACTGCCATACCTAAACTCCAGCCTAAAGGTTGTTTGTCCATCGCCACTGCAAACGTGAATCTGACCACCCAAACGTTCGGTGAGTTTTTTTACCAGGGCTAACCCCAGCCCAGTGCCGCCATGCTTCCAGGGATCACTGCTAGGAATACGGTAGAATTTGTCGAAGATGCGATCGCATTCTGCGGCTGGAATTTCGACCCCCGTATTGCTGACGAAAATCTCCAGGATTCCTGAAGCCGATTGAGCAGACACGGTAATTGTTTCTCCAGCAGGGGTGTATTTGCAGGCATTGTGCAGGAGTTCGGTTAAAATGCGTTCCAGATAAGGCAAATCGGTGCTGAAGTCTGGCAGATGATCAGGAATGTGAATAGCTAAGTGCTGCTGTTGTTGGCGAGTGCGTTCGCTAAAAGCTTCTGCCAGGTGAGGAATGTAGTACTGAAGCGCAATGGTGGTGAGGGTGAGAGGCTCCGTCCCAGCGTCAAGTCGGGCCATATCAAGCAAATCATTGATTAAAGTAATCTCGCGGTTTGCTTCTTCTCGCAGGATGTTGAAATAGCAATGGATCGGGTTGGCTTTATCTTCCAATACACCGAGCGGCTCCAAACTAATTTCTAGCATTTGGATTGCCATTTTAATGCTGGACATGGGAGAACGCAATTCATGGGAGGCGGTGCTGAGGAAGTCATCTTTCAGTTGGTTAAACCGTTCCAGCTCTTGTACCTGTGTCTGAGCCGCTTGATACAAACGTGACTGCCGCAGGGAGATCGCGCATTGGGTTGCCACTTGCTTCACTAGGCGCACCTCCTGGTCATGAAACACACTACCGGGTGGTTTGAACAACCACAAATCCCCTAAGCTGCCCTGATCATCTACAATAGGCACTGCCAGCGTAGTCTGCCGCTGTTGATCAAGACGGAGTGGATCAGGAGTGATGTCGGTGAAATGACAGGTTTGCCCACTGAGCAATTGGGGATAGACCTCGACATGGGGCGCGGTCGCGATCTCAAACGTATAGCCTTGAGCGGGAGTGAGGGTGTTGGTATATTCATAGGCGATCGTAGACGTAGTTTGTTCAGCGTTATAGATACCTGTATCGCAAGCAGCAACTGGCAATCCGTGAGCCAGCGCCTCCACGGCAGCTTGCAAAATTTGTCCTTCATCCAGGCTATCGCGCACTCGATCCGTAATGCGTTTGAGCAGCGCCTCAAAGTCTAAAGCCTGTTGGAGTTGTGCTGTGCGCTCCTGCACCTGCAATTCCAGACTAGTGTTCCAGGTTTGTACCTGCTGATACAATTCTGCTTGCTGAATGGCGATCGCAAGCTGCATTGCCAGTTGTCGTTGCAGTTCAATTTCCGATGCCTCCCAGTGCCGGGGAGATCGGCAATGTTGAGCAATTAAAAATCCCCACAGGTGATCGCCCTGCAGAATGGGAACTACCAGTTTCGCCCGTGTCTGTATGCGCTCTAACAGTGCCAAATGGCAAGGCTCTAGATTATCAGCGTAAATATCATCGCTTACCCTAATTCGACCTCTCTTATAGGCTTCTCCCTGAGTATTCACAAAATAGGTGTCAGTGATTTCCATGCCCAGGATAGATTGCCATCCCGCTGCTACCGACTCCGCAATAACGCTACCGCTCCAATCAGAATTAAACTGATAGATAAACACCCGATCGGTTTGCAGGAACTGCCGCACCTCAGTTACGGTGGTTTCGAGGATGTGGCTTAAATCAAGCGTTTGCCGAATATTTTGGGTGACCACCATCAGCAACCGTTGACGCATTGCCTGCTGATGCAGAACTGCCTGGGTTTGCTTCTGAACCGTGATATCGGTTGCCACGCCCAAGAGTTGTTTGGGCAACCCGTCCGCGGTTCGACTAAAAATCCGATCGCGGCTAAGAAACCAGCGGTAGTCCCCTGTTTTGTGGCGTATCCGGTATTCCGTTTCCACAAATTCGTCATTCTGAGCCATCAAAAGACGTTGATGATTTGCCATTAGATGGGGCAGGTCGTCTGGATGGGTCAGCCCCGGCAGGAGATCGCTATCCATCAGCCGGATCTCGTCTACGGAATAGCCCAAAACTACTGCAATCTGTTGATTGCAGTAGATATTGCGTTGCTCAATCAGGTCATACACATACAGAATTGCCAGGGTAGAGTCGGCTATCTGTTCGGTAAACTGCTGCTGCTCCCGCAATGCCGCTTCGGCAGCTTTACGCTCCGTCACATCCCTGGAGATACAAAGCAGTGACTCGATCGTGTTTTGATCGGATAACTCTGGAGCGATCGCCATTTCATAGGAACGAATTCCCTCAAGCGTCGGCGCTTTAAACTCGATGAGTTGCTTTTGACCCGTTGTGATCAGAGAGCAAGCGGCGGCTTCCCAGGTTCTGACCATAGCCTCATCCATACCAAATTCGCGGCAGGTTTTGCCCAACAAGGCATCTGTGGCAATGCCAGTAATTTTGGTGAGGGCTGGGCTGATGTAGAGATGTCGCAGTTGTGGATCAAACTGTTCAATAATATCGGGAGAATTTTCCACCAGGGTTTGGTATTGTTTTTGCGACCGCTCCAGTGCAGCTTCAGCAGCTTTGCGATCGTCAATAATCATCCAACACCCTACGATTTCAAGCGGCTCTCCCTCAAGGTTTCGGATCAGCCTCAGATCATCTTGCACCCAACAATAGTGTCCATCGCGATACTGAAAGCGGTATTCATGGCTATGGTGTCCTTGCTCAAATAGAGCAGGCAGTCCAGCGAAGAGCTTCGGCGCATCGTCGGGATGCAGACGCTTAGCCCAAAAGTCTGACCCTCCCAAAAAATCAGCCGGGGTATAGCCAAACATCCTGGTCACGTTCTCGCTGATGTAGGTACAGGCAAAACTTCCCCCTGCTTCGCAAGAGTAAATCACGCCAGGGCTGGCAGCAAGGAGAAATTGCATCCGTTCTTGCAATGCTTGATTTTCGAGTTCTGCCTGTTTAAGTGTGGTCAGATCCTGCACATTGATCACCACACCGGAAATCGTGCCATCCAGTTCTATATAAGGCGCATAGGTGGCTTTGGCATAGCGCCGCTGACCATCACCATAGTCCTTCCATAACTCCACGGTCTGCTCAGTTGCTCCTGCAAGGCAGTTATCCAGTAAAGGCTTGCAGATATTCTCAAAAAAGTCTTGACCAAGTAAATCGCCGAATGAATGCCCCACGATTTCATCGTAGGCTTTCTGATGCCAGGTTAAATAGGTCTGGTTGACGACTTGGTAAATATAGTTGCGATCCATTAAGGCCACGCAATCAGGGGTGGCGGAAACAATTCGCTCGTAGCTATACAGCATCGCTGCAAGTTGCTGCCGCTCTGGCTCAGAAGCGGCACATACTGCAAACCTTTCACCTTTCTCACCCTCATATTTAGCTGCGTCAGAGTAGTTAGCTGGACTGAGTTTGCCTTGACATCTTTTAGTTAAGGCAAACGAATCTTGAATCGCTCTGGAGAGAGACATAATGCACCGTAAGCCCTGATGTAACAATTAAGGAGACTGATACTAACGAGTTTGAATTTGCAATCACTGTGGAACAGCTAAAGGTCTCCGTAAGCCAGTCCACACGATATATCGCTGTTTCGAGACGCTAATGAGGGTTGGAACACCTTGTCCAAGCAGCTCACATCCGTAGCGATAAGCCTCTAACCGATCGCTTACAACAAACTGTTTTGCTAGCCGATACAGCTCCTTGCCATAGGTCACTCCATCTTGCATAGACTGATCCATGTAGAACTTGAACAAAGTAATTTGTTGTTCTGGGATCATGCGAGGAGCAGATTCGAGAGTGGTAGTAGATGGAATGGTAAGGACTGACATCTGCGTTTTCCTAGCTATAGTTGGAACAAGCAATCAGAGGAATTTGCAACATAAGCAACCCATAGCGAACTGATACAGTTACTGCTCTAAATCGCTTTGCCCTGATGAAACTTATTCAAAAGGGTGAAATTGAGCCTGGAAGCTAGCTCAGGCTTTTGATACGTAGTCAACCTATCTCTAGGTATAGAATGGCAACATTTCTACACGAATTCAAGTAATCTTTGATACATTTCTTTAAATATCATATTGATTTTATATTGACTACCTGATCAGCTTTTTTGTGACGTACCGAAAAAACTGAATTTTGACTCGTCGCGTAAACGAGTGCTTTGAGGGAAACATTTCTTATCCTTCCCTTAAGGGTTATTAAACTTGACAATAATTTTAAGATATGTTTCCTTCGCTGTTTTTTGGGAACTCTTTGTATAGCAAGCGCTAGCAGCAGGATATTCGTCCCAGGATTGGCTTGAGTAAAGGTTCCCATTTTTAAGCTGATGTGCGGGAGCAGCCATGAATAAGCGATTCCAAGCAGACGCTTTCAAGCAGAGGCTCGATTGCCTTTAACAGGTGAAGCGTTTGAAAAAGTCGTATGTGCACCATGGTACGAGCCAACTAAGACTGGAGAAGCCTAGTGGATAGTCCTTTTGTCGGTAGTAGGGCAGTCGGGGATAACAATTTGCCCATCGTTCTTAAATCGTTAACGAAGGGAGCAAGTGTCCTTGTTACGTTGATCGGTTGTGTTGTTATCCTCGGTTGGCTCTTCAATATCTCAGGATTGAAGAGCATTCTGCCCATATGGGTGACGATGAAAGCTAATACTGCGATCGGCTTCATCCTCAGTGGTTGTGCCCTGCGGCAACTTTCTCAACCCACCCGACGTTCCACTCGTTATGCCAAAAGCTTAGCTGCGATTGTTGTCGGTCTTGGCTTACTGACTCTCATTCAATATGGCTTTGGGGTAAACCTGGGCATTGACCAGCTTTTGTTTAGGGAGTTAGCGACTGCTGTAGCGACCTCTACTCCTGGGCGGATGTCCGTTAACACAGCCCTGAACTTTTTGTTGTTGGGGTCTGCTTTGCTCTTATTAAGCAAACCTCGATCGTTTCAACCAGGCATTCAAGCATTCACAGTTGTTGCCTTTTTTATTGCCCTGCTGGGCTTGCTTGGCTACATCTACAACATTCAAGAGTTTTATGGTTTTGGTTCGTATACCAAAATGGCAGTCCACACTGCGATCGCGTTCATCATTCTCAGCACGGGCATCCTCTGTCTGCATCCAGACCAAGGAATCATGGGCATCATTACCAGTCAGAACGCGGGTGGTGTGATGGCAAGGCGACTGCTCCTGCCTGTGCTTGTCATCCCACCCATTTTGAGTGGGATGATTCTCGCTGGATATAGAACCAAACTCTATGGTGGTGAAGTTGGTTTAGCGCTCTCTGCCATCTTCAGCATCTTCGTGTTTGCTGTCGTCATTTGGCTCAATGCGAGAATCTTAGGCAAAATAGACATTCGCCGACAACGGGCGGAAGAACAGCGTCAGAGTGAAGCGCGCTTTCGCTCTTTGACCATTGCAACCTCTCAGATTGTTTGGACAACCAGTGCCGATGGACAGGTTTTAGAAGATTCTCCCAGTTGGAGAGCCTTTACGGGACAAACTTCTGAAGCGTACAAAGAATTTGGTTGGTTAGATGCGGTCCATCCGGATGACCGAGATCAGTCTGCTCAGAAATGGACACAAGCTGTTGCAACAAAAAGCCTGTACGAAACTGAATACCGCCTTCGATCAGCGGCAGGGGACTACCGCTACTTCTGGGTACGCGGAGTTCCCGTTCTAGCAAACGATGGCAGTATCCATGAATGGATCGGCACCTGCACCGATATTACGAATCGCAAAGATGCCGAACTCGCGCTACGTCAAAGTGAAGAGCGTCTACAAGCCATTCTCGATAATTCGCCTGCGGTCATCTATATGAAAGATACTGAGGGACGATTCTTGACCGCCAACCGACAATTTGAATCCCTGTTTCGCCTAAGTAAAACTGAGATTGTGGGTAAGCGGAATTGCGACTTGTTTGATCAAGAGCTAGCGGAAGCCTTTGATGCAAACGACCAGAAGGTGTTGGCAGCCGGAACGGCGATGCAATGGGAAGAACTAGCACCTCATGATGATGGGCTACATACCTATCTATCGCTGAAATTTCCCCTCTTGGATCTAGAGGGGATTCCCTATGCGACGTGTGGATTTTCCACTGATATTACCGATCGCAAACGCGCCGAAGTAGCCTTACAAGACCAAACTAACCTGCTGCAACTCATCCTTCATTCAATGAGCGACGGTATTGTGGTTGCCAATGAGCAAGGACAGTTTCTGATCTTCAACCCAGCCGCCGAGCAAATGTTTGGTGGCGGTGTAACAGACACTGAGGCGAATGAATGGTCGCAGCACTATGGCTTATTCCTGCCCGATCAAGTCACCCCCTTCCCAACGGATGAACTGCCTCTAGTACGGGCAATTCAAGGTGAGAGTACCAAAGATGGCGAACTCTTTGTTCGTCATGCTCAAGCACCCGATGGGCGCTGGATACTAGCCGATGCTAAACCCTTAAGAGATGAATCCGGTCAATTAAAAGGAGCTGTTGTGGTTTGCCGCGATGTTACTGATCGCAGACAGGCAGAGAATGCTCTTAAGCAAAGTGAAGAACGATACCGTTCTCTAATCACCGCAACGTCCCAGATTGTCTGGAAGGCGAATCTAGAAGGAAGTATTGCATCTAATCCCGCTTGGAGAGCTTTTACTGGACAGACTGAAGCTGAGTTTGCTGATTTCGGCTGGTTAGATGCCCTTCATCCAGATGACCGTGAACAAACGATTCAGGTTTGGGCACAGGCTGTGCAGACGAAAAGTTTGTATGAAACCGAATATCGAATCCGGGCATCGAATGGAAACTACCGTTATTTTGTTGTTCGGGGCGTTCCAGTGCTTAATGAAGATGGCAGCATCCGAGAATGGGTGGGTACTTGCACCGATATTCACGATCGCAAACAAGCGGAGATGGCGCTTACTCAAGCTAAAGAAGCGGCAGAAGCAGCGAATCGAGCCAAGAGTGAATTTCTTGCCAACATGAGCCACGAGTTGCGAACTCCGCTCAACGGGGTGATTGGATATGCCCAAATTCTTCAGCGTGCCAACACCCTGAATGAAGAAGATCGATCGCGGATTGAAGTGATTCATCAGTGCGGATCACATTTGCTGACCTTAATTAACGACATTCTGGATTTGTCAAAAATCGAAGCGCAGAAAGTGGCATTGATGCCCACTGATTTTCATCTGCCAGCCTTTCTGCAAGGCGTGGCTGAAATGTGCCGCATTCGCGCCGAACTCAAGGGGATTCAATTCCAATATCAATCGGCTGCTGAACTGCCGATCGGCATTCGGGCGGATGAAAAACGCCTGCGACAAGTTTTGATTAACCTGTTAAGCAACGCCATCAAGTTCACCGATGCAGGCAGTGTCACCTTCACCATCAGCTTTGCAGATGAGGGGAAAATTCGCTTTGAAGTGCGCGATACAGGCATTGGCATCCGACAAGACAAACTCCAGGCGATCTTTCAGCCGTTTGAGCAGGTGAGTGATGCTCAACGTCAGTCGGAGGGAACAGGTTTGGGACTAGCAATCAGCCAAGAGCTTGTGGAACTGATGGGCAGCACGATTCAGGTTCAAAGCGAGGTTGGGACTGGCAGTATTTTCTGGTTTGATGTCAACTTAATTGAGGCGGCAGAGTGGGTAAAAACTGCTCAAGCCAATGTGCATGGACAAATTATTGGCATTAAGGGCTGCCGACCTAAGATTTTAGTGGTCGATGACCGATGGGAAAATCGCTCTGTGGTTTCCAAGTTGCTCAGTCCGATCGGCTTTGATATTGTTGAAGCGGTCAGTGGGCAGGAGGGCTGGCACAAAGCGGTAGAGGTTCAGCCAGACCTGATGATTACTGATTTGGTGATGCCCGATGTGGATGGCTTTGAGCTGATCAAGCGTATGCGAGAGTCAGAAACTTTCAAAGACCTGATCATCGTTGTTTCCTCTGCCAGCGTGTTTGAGGCAGATCAGTACCGCAGCATTGAAGCAGGCGGCAATGATTTTCTGCCCAAACCTGTATTGGCAGCGGAGTTACTCCAGAAATTGCAAAAGCATCTGCAACTGGAATGGATCTACGAAGAGCAGCAGCTCGCGATCGATTCAGATGTAAACGATACGGAACTAATTGCCCCACCCCCAGCCGAATTAGAAATGCTGTATAAATTAGCGATGAAAGGCAACTTCAAGGGAATTATGAAACAGATCGCACTGCTTGAGCAGACAGATCAAAAATATAGTCCCTTTGCCAAAAAGCTGCATCAACTGGCAAAAGGATTTCAAGACGAAGAGATTCTCGCTTTCATTCGTTCCTATCAGTAAGTCCCGTTCACTAGACCTGCAAGTATAAAACTATGAATTTAACTATTAATCAAACTGCCGCTGCTTCTATTCAAGTAAAAACTATGAATCTAGCTAGTGATCACAATGCAATCGTTCTCATCGTTGATGATAACCCAGCAAACTTAGGGGTCCTCTCAGACACACTTGACCAAGTAGGATTAGAAGTCTGGGTAGCAAAATCAGGAAGAATTGCTCTGGAACGGGTTAAATATGCCCGACCCAATTTGATCCTGCTGGATGTGATGATGCCAGAAATTGATGGATTTGAAACCTGCCGCCAACTCAAGGCAAATCCAGAAACCAAAGATATTCCAGTTATCTTCATGACTGCGCTTTCAGATACCGCAAACAAAGTCCAAGGATTTCAACTTGGAGCCGTAGACTACATCACAAAACCATTTCAACAAGAGGAAGTATTAGCTCGCATCAAGCTGCACTTAAAAATTTCTGACCTAGCTGAGAACCTGGAACAGAAAAATGCTCTGCTAGAGCAGAAAGTTACGGAAGTGGGTCAAGCTTACTCTGAATTGCAACAAATGCAAATCCAACTAGTTCAGTGTGAAAAAATGTCTGGTTTAGGACAGATGGCGGCTGGGATTGCTCATGAAATCAACAACCCGGTGAATTTTATTTATGGCAACCTGACCCATGCCAAAGACTATATCGAGAATATTATGGGACTTCTCAATCTTTATGAAGCTGAGTATCCAAATCCAACCCCTCGGATTCAGGCAGAACAGGACGCGATCGAGCTAGATTTCATCCGAGATGATCTACTAAAGCTTTTCAGTTCGATTACCATTGGGGCACAACGCATTCATGAAATTGTCAATTCGATGCGCATCTTCTCCCGTATAGATGAAAATGGTGCCAAAGCTGTGGATATCCATGAGGGCATTGACAGTACGCTGACGATTTTGCAGCATCGATTGAAGGCTAGACCGGAACACGCTGCGATCGAAATTATTAAAAAATACGGTCAACTTCCACCCATTGAATGTTACGCAGGACAACTCAACCAGGTGTTCATGAATATCCTGTCCAATGCTATTGATGCTTTGGAGGAATACAATCAGCAGCGATCGTTTGAAGATAGCGTCAAACAACCCAGCAGAATTCAAATAAGCACTGAGGTTGTCGGCGATAAATGGATTACTGTCCGCATTGCTGACAATGGAATGGGAATCAGTGAAAATGTGAAAAATAGGCTGTTTGATCCTTTTTTTACCACTAAACCTGTGGGTCAAGGAACTGGATTGGGACTGTCGATTAGCTACGAGATTGTAGTAGAAAAGCATGGTGGAAAACTCCACTGCCACTCAGCACCGACACAGGGTACAGAATTTGTTATTGAAATTCCAATTCAACAACCGATGGATCTTGATCTTGCGGCTTAATTTATCTCAATTCCAATTACTCTAGGTTACTAAAAGTTAAGGACGTAGGTCTAATCAATAGACCTATTTTGAACATTGAGAATTGCGACATTTATAGGCGAATAGCAACGATTCGTGTAAGGAAGGGCCATACGCGCTGGAGAAGTATTAATACTTACCAAAATTGCTAATCGGTCAGGCAACTCATTAATTTTATTAATAGGCTTGTAGAGCTTGAATAGTTGCGAAACGAGCAATGAGTCATCCACAGAATCGACATCGTAGGTGGGTCAACAGGCCAGGATTACGCTTGTAGCATGGGATTTTCTGTACTACTTAAGTCCAGTTTAGTCCAATCAGGCTGTAGTAGGCTGCTGAAGTGATTTGCATCAGCGTCTGGATTGGGAACGGGGGGTGCTGTAGAGACCCTTACCAGGTTCAGCAGCAGGAGTTCCAACTACTATGCCAGTAGAACATCTCAGTCCAGCCTATCGAATTCATACTGGACGACTGGTTATCCGCTGTTGGAATCCAGCAGATGCACCGTTGTTATCAACCGCGATCGCCCAAAGTTTAGAGCATCTTAAAGTCTGGCTACCGTGGGCGCGGGAGGAACCCAAAGATTTGCAGCAGCGAGTGGCCTGGCTCAGGCAATCTCGTGGCGAGTTCGACTTAGGACAGAACTTTAACTATGGCATCTTTAATCTTGACGAAACGCAAGTGCTGGGAGCGATCGGGCTGCATACTGACAGCTACGACGATGCGCTAGAGATTGGGTACTGGGTTGATGCCCATCACATCAATCACGGGTTAGCAACTGAGGCGGCAGCGGCTTTGACTAAAGTTGCCTTTGAGGTGAACCAGGTGACACGAGTAGAAATTCACTGCGCTCCAACCAACCTCGCAAGCGCAGCGGTTCCACGCAAATTGGGCTTTACTCATGAAGCAACCTTGCGGCAGCGCGAAGAAGATCATGAGGGATGCAAACGAGACTCGATGGTTTGGTCGCTGTTTGCCGAAGATTACCCAACGAGTAAAGCGGCAGCAGCCATGGTTAAGGCATTTGACGCGATGGGGCAAAAAATTCTTTAATTCCTTCGGGTCACTTCCCCACAGCAAGCTGCGTCCGGAGAATACAGCGTCCGAAGGGTGCTGTTGAGCGGAATCGATTTGCGAAGCGTGCGAGTGGAGCGAAGTGATACACCGTCCGCTTGCTTTGTGGGAGAAGGGATTTAAAGGGAAAAGATTTGTCACTCAATGGAAGGAGGTACATTTGTATCCTTTCCAACCATCCTATAACGTCAGATCACTCCACAGCATTCGATGATCCGAATTGGCAGCTTTACTGGTTGTGCAACTCACAACCTGGATATCTGAACTGACAAAAATATGGTCGATCGACAATTTAACCAGAGCCGTTACCCATCGTGGATAACGCACATGTGTCGCCGCTTCAATCCAAGAAGGTTCTATGCCAAACCCTAAGCGAGTATTGTGAAGTTTGGTACGACGGACGAACCGATTGTAATAGGGCGACCAGGGGGTCAGGTTGAGATCGCCTAGAAAAATGAGCGATTTCTGGGACTGTTGCTGAAGATCGGTTGTGATTTCGGCTAAAAGCGTATTGCGTCGGTGAAATAGATTTGGCTTCACTGGAACGATCGGGTGGGCGGCAACCACCTTCACCACTTTTTGATTGATTTGTAGTGAGGTTGATAAAATCGTGCCCCCATTCAATTGTTTGCTTTCAGGCGAGATGAGATTGAATCGGCTCAAAATAGTCAACCCGCCACCCGATGTGCGATAAACCGAGGGAAGGACATTGCCCAATCGTTGGGATAGCTCTGCCGTTGCTTCGGGGCTGGTTTCCATCAAGACAGCGATATCTGGATTAACCGATCGCACGGCGGTGGCGATCGCATCCCACTGGTCATTGGCAACATTGATATTAAACGCCAACACCCGCACTAAATCTCCTGCAGCTGGCTGAGGGTGAGGCAAATACCAGGGAATGATCCAAGTTCCGTTAAAAACGACCAATGCCAGAGAAATTAAGAGCGCTAGCCTAACCCGTTGTTGATGAAGGTGAGCTAAGAAAAAGGCGATCGCCAGCCCACCCGACAGGAGAAGGTAATAGACGCGAAAATGGCTCAGTAACTCTAGCGGATAACTCCACCAAAACGGAATGCCGAGCGACAAGACGCTAGTGAGAATGAGCAGTCCATACAGCGGAATTTTGATGAATGACTTGATGGCTTTCATACTGATGATTAAACCTCTTGTCGCGTACCGCGATCAATGACTGCGATTCGCTGCTATTGAGCGCAGTTGATGGAGATTGAAACTAAGCCAGAGAGTAAATTTGAGCAATGTAGTATAGCTGTCTTTAGTATTCAAATTAAAAAACCAGCACCTTAAATCTATAAAATTTCACGGATTTAAGGTGCGATCGCGCAATGGGCACGAGAGGCCTTGCCTCTTAGGACTCTCCAAGATTTTCCAACGAGCATAGCGACAAACAATGAAACACCCAGGTGTAACGCCTGGGTGTTTCCAAAGAAAACTCTAAGTGGTTTAGCTAACTGCAATTGCGGTGAGGACAGTCAGCGTTACAAACAAAGCAGCAAAAGCAGCTTGAAGAACATATTGCTGCTGCTGCTCTATGGAAGGATACTCAGCGGGATAGATAGCAGGCTCAACAGCGTAGTTGTTCATGAGTCCAGTTTCATCAACGGTGTACATCCTGCGCTTTCCTCATTTGTGCTTGTAACTTTATGTAAATAAATATAACGAAAACGTTACAAACAGTCAACACATTCTAGATTTTTGCTACGCGGCTTTGGGGAGTGCCCTAAAGGTAAGGCCGGATATGCATGGTTGAAACTTCCTGCCAGCATCGATTTCATTGATTTACTGCTGCTAAGCCTATCCGGTTATCAACCCGAATGAGATCCTAGGAGGAATGGATTTGGGCTGACGGAATTTTCTGGGATTTGGACTGACATCCTCTATCTATCTAAGTTTGAGTAGAGGGGTGGGTCTTCTCCCTGAAGCTTAGGTTAAGCGTATCGCTACAGTGTATGAAGGGCGTTGGGATTTTTCACGTTGGGTTTTGACCAGGCGAAAGTCCTGGTCAATGTAAAGGTTATCCAGTCGGGGGCTAGCTTTGGAGATTTGTTGGTATTGCTTAGCGGTGACCCGATTGAACCCTTGAGCGGGAATGGAAACTTGCTGTTGAGCTTCAATATCCTTTTGATAATTGGACACGGCTTGATTAAACCAAATTTGAGCGGCTTCACTATTGAAGGTGCGGGAGCCGAAGCGCAGAACCTGTTGGATGCAGACATTTTGAATGTGCCAGTATGCTTGACCCGTTTGCTGAGGTGTTGATGGGTGATCAGGTTCAGCAGGGGCTTGAACTTGGACGGCATAGCTCTGCATGATCATTAAATCGTAACTGAGTAACCAGCGAGAGAGCCAGCTAAGGATCGGGGCTTTTTGTCCAGGTTTGTAACGGGCTAAATTGGCATAATAGCCATTGTCATCAAAGATTTGATAGGATTCATGGCGCACTCGTCCCGGTATGATGTCTTGAAACGGGTTTGTAGACCAAGCGGGAAACCAGATCCCTTTCAATAGTGGGATCTGTTGCTTTAAATCTGGGGTAGGATTACGTTTTTCGAGTTCGTTGAAGAGTGGCATTAGAGTCTCGTTCGCAAAGCGGACTTTTTTCGCCATCAGATCTGCATCTCGCCCCTCTACGTGTTTCAGTAGGCTGGATTTTAAGGTAGTGGTCTCAGCCTCTTCTAAGGCAGCGGGATCAAATGGCGTGGCTAACAAAATAGAACCCATAGCAGTCTAGTCTCCAAACAACGAGTCTTACCTACCCTGATTTACAAGCTAGTGTTCGTAGCAGATTCAAGCATCTCACCTTACGCACAAAGATCAAGCGACTCACTCGCAAAACCATTCGCTTCTCTAAGTCCACTTACAGCGGATTGCAGTCAGATAGAGGACAATGAAGGATTACAACGTTGGGTCAAAAATGAAGCCGTATTCCATAGACTTTCGAGAGAAGATTGTAAGTGCTATGGAGAAGGGTGATAGCTCGATCCGAAAAGTTGCTGCCCGCTTTGCTGTCAGCAAGAGTTGCGTCGAGAGATGGATGATTCAGAAGCGCACAGAAGGTCACGTCGTTCCCCATAAGCAGGGTGGTTCGGTGAGTCCTGTGATGGAGCACAAAGACCAGTTAGTGGCGATCTTCGAGAACCAGCGCGATGCGACCTTAGCGGAATATTGTGAGCTACTCTTTGATGAGACTGGGCTATGGGTTAGCCAAAGTACTATGTGCCGAACCTTTCAGAGACTCAATTTACCGCGCAAAAAAAAACGCTCCGCTCCAGCCAAGCCACCAGCGAACGAGTCCAACTCCTGAGACAGGAGTACTGGGCACAGGTGACGAGTATAGAACTCAAAGATTTAGTGTTTCTCGATGAGATGGGTGTTCTACTGGGTAGTGGACTAGACCTGTAGAAACAGGTAACAATCAAAAGGGTAGTTGTCTGGAGACTTGAATATGGTGCTTGAACCGATTCTTTGCCCAACCTGCGGAAGTAACGATGTCGTCAAGCATGGTCAATCAGGTGAAGGCAAGCAACGCTACAAATGTCGCAATTCCCAATGTTCTCGCTCTACTTTTATTCGCGACTATCGGTATCGTGGATACCTCCCAGAAGTGAAACGGCAAATTGCAGATATGGCAGTCAACGGGAGTGGGATTCGAGATACCGCCCGTGTTCTCAAGATTAGCCGCACAACGGTGATTGAAACGCTAAAAAAAAGACCGTCACCTCAAAGCAATCAATGAAGCTCGTTTGGCAGAACTTGAACCGACTCAAACGATAGTGAAACTGTGCCAGTGGGAAGATCTGGAGGCTGAAGCTGACGAAATGTGGAGTTACGTCGGTTCAAAGAAACAGCAACGGTGGTTGTGGCACGCCATTGACCATCAGACGGGTGAAGTGTTGGCGTATGTGTTGTCTCATCATCAAGACAGTGCTTTCTTGGCACTCAAAGCGTTGTTAGAACCCTTTGGGATTATGCAGTTCTACACCGATGCTTGGGGTGCTTATGAAAGACCTCAGTACGGGACAAAAAGCTTGAAAGGATGAGCAGGGTAGGGTTTCATCAGAATTACCACACTCTGGAGAAACCCTATGAGCCAATATAGCGAATTAAAGCGAGTCCTCCAAGAACAATTGAACTGGCACGGAGCGAGGATTTCATTTCTGGCATTGTTCTTGTTAGCCTTGCTGAAAGTCAAGACAGTGAACTTGAGCGAACTGTGTGTAGGCTTTGGTGGTAGGGCATTGCCCGAATCGAGCTACAAGCGATTGCAGCGATTTTTCCGAGGGTTTGCGCTCGACGAAGCTCAACTGGCTAGCGTCGTGGTGAGTTGGATGCAGATTCCGGAGGACTGGGTGTTGAGCCTGGATCGCACCACCTGGAAATTTGGCACTCAGTGGTACAACATTTTGACTTTGGGCATAGTTCATGAAGGAGTTGCCTTCCCGGTACTGTGGTGGCTGTTGGACAAGCGGGGGAATTCCAACAGTGACGAGCGGATGCGGTTAATGGAGACCTTTGCCAAACGGTTCCCCACCGCTAGAGTGAACTACTTGTGTGCCGACCGCGAGTTCATTGGGCAAGCCTGGGTGCGCTATCTTCTACTCGAACCTACCCTCGCCTTTCGCTTACGGATTCGCAGCAGTGACCAGATTGAGCATGATGGCAGGGTGCTGGCGGCGCGAGTCGTCTTTGCCCATCTGCAACCCGGTCAATCCCAACAACTCACAGGCACCTGCCGAGTCTGGGGCTACCCAGTTGCCGTTGAAGCGCTACGACTTGATGATGGGGAGTTACTCGTGGTGATTGCTCCCCTCAAGGCGCAAGATTTGGTCAAAGACTATGCCTTGCGCTGGGGAATTGAAACGCTGTTTGGTATTTTCAAAACTCGCGGGTTCTGTCTGGAATCGACGCACTTTACCGATGATGAACGGTTGAGTAAATTGTTTGCCTTGTTGACTTTAGCTTTATGTTGGGCGATGCGAACCGGGTTATGGTTGCATCAATGGCAGCCCATTAAGATTAAAAAACACGGTCGTCGCGCCAAAAGTCTGTTTCGCTTAGGGTTCGATTATTTGCGCCATTTGGTACTCAATCCATCCTTGTCCAATGAGTCCGACTTTGTGCAATCCCTACAACTTTTGTCCTGTACTTAGATGAAAGACACCTCGATCCAAGTCTACACAGGGTGGGTAAACGCCATACTCAGAAGATTGAGCGCAAGCATCTGACCTTACGCACCCGAATTAAACGGTTGGCTCGCAAAACCATTTGCTTTTCCAAATCCATCTGGTTGCATGATGTCGTCATTGGATTGTTCATCAACCGCTATGAGTTTGGCTTAAATGTTTAGATTTATTCCACAGGTCTAGTCCATTACCGGAGAAAATTCCCCAGCTTTGATTTTCTGGGGTTCACCCATTACTGGGGCAAGAGTCGCAACGGAAAAGCCCGATTAAAGCGCAAGACTTCAAAGAAACGATTTCGCCGTGCGTTAGTCACCCTCAATCAATGGTTGCAGCAAAAACGCAATGCTCATAAGCTGCCTCAGCTATGGCAAGCAATCGGGCAAAAGCTGCGCGGACACTTCAACTACTTTGGGGTCACCGACAACGGTCATGCGCTCTACCACTTTGAAGACGCAGTTCACAAGCTGGTCTTCAAATGGCTGAATCGACGGAGTCAACGACGTAGCTTTCGCTGGGAGAGCTTTCTACGCTATCTAGCGTGGCATCCTCTCCCCAGACCTGGTCGCTTAGTGTCGCTTTATTAGAGCAGGTGAATGGCTCAATGAAGAGGCTTGTGCGGGAAAACCGCAGGCAGGCTTCTGTGAGGGGGAGGTTTCCAACGATGCAAGGCTAAATCGTGTGACACTCTCGTATTCCGAAAGGGGAGAGCAACGGGGAATACAAAGCAAGCCTAAACATTGGAGGAACCCTCTCTACTCGACCCGCCCTTGACTAAACTTTTCCGCGCCTTTTGGTGGTATTCGAGATCGGTGCCTTTCTGCCTAGAACCACCACAATCACCACAATCAGTGCTGTCCCAATGGTTAATGGTGTGATTGGTTCATGCAACAGTAATGCTGAAGCAAAGAGCGTTAAAAAGGGTTGCAAGAGTTGAACTTGACTAACTCGTGCGACTCCCCCGATCGCCAGTCCGTGATACCAGGCAAAAAAGCCGAGAAACATACTGAATACACTGACATAGCCAAAGCCTAACCAAGATTGGAAGGAAGCGTGCAGTCCATGATGAACGATGGTAATCGCGACGGGTACAGCCAGAAAAGGAGCGGATAGGACTAACGCCCAACAAATCACCTGCCAACTGCCCAACTCTCGCGATAACCGTCCGCCTTCGGCATACCCAACTGCGGCAGATGCCACTGCACCCAGCAGAGCCAGATCCGCTATCTGGAGGTGTCCGCCTCCCGTAAACAGAGCAAAGGCAACGACGATCGCGCTACCCAGGCTACTGCACAACCAAAAGGTGCGAGAAGGACGATCGCCCGTTCGTAATGCTCCTGCCAATGCAGTTGCTAAGGGCAAAATTCCCAGAATGATTGCCCCGTGAACGGCTGGGAGCGATCGCATCGCCCAGGCAGAAAGCAGCGGAAACCCAACAATCACGCCAGCAGCAATGACCATCAGACCAGGAATCTGGCGCTGGGAGGGTCGTGGTTGCCGAGTCACCTTTAACAGCACCGCCGCCAGCATGGCTGCTACGATCGCGCGCCCCAACCCCACGATCGTTGGATCTAGCTCAAGTACCGCAACGCGAGTCGCGGGTAGGGTCAGACTGAACGTGAGAACGCCTAGAAATCCGTAGATTAAACCGATCGTTTCCGAGTGAAATCCTTGCGACGAATCGCAGAGTAATGAATTTTTGAATCTTGCTCTCATGCCGTAGCCTCTGCAAGACCCTGGCTGTACTGCTGCACCGAGGTCGGCAATTGCATATCTGGCGGCAACTGAGGATCGGGAACAGGGACCAAAGGAGTCAGGCGCAAAGGTAGCTCTCCTGCCCAAATCGGCAACTCATAATCGGCTGCATCATCTTTAGGCGGACCCGTTCTCACTTTGGCAGAGGCTTCGTTGAGCGGAAGCGTGAGGACTAGGGTTGCGGCAAGCTCCTGAGGAGTGGGCGGACGCACCTCTACCCAGCGACCCGGAATCACATGCTCTGTAAAAGCTTTCAATGCCTCCAATTTTTCGGTTGCATCTTCGACGATCTCTGCCTTGCCGAAGATCACCACAGAGCGGTAATTCATCGAGTGATGAAATGCCGATCGCGCCAGCACTAATCCATCCAGCAACGTCACTGTCACGCACACTTCAACACTTTCCCTCAGCGTCCGCAGCATTCGACTGGCAGGAGAACCATGAATGTAGAGGCGATCGCCGACTCTGCCGTAAGCAGTGGGAATCACGAAAGGTTGAGCCTCGACGACAAATCCCACATGACACACTAAACCCGCATCTAGAATTTGATGGATCAGCGTGCGATCATAGTCACCGCGTTGAGGCAAGCGTTTGATTTGAGTACGTTGCGTGGTTGCTAACGAGTCTGACTGTATGACTAAATCTGATGAATTCATGGTGCTAGTTGTAGTTGTAAATCAAGTCGCATCAAGTTGCCGTCTACAAATCCCAAACGAGAATAAACAGGCTTACCAGATGGGGAGGCATTGAGAACCGCATGGGTACAACCGATCGCTTTGAGGTAGGCGATCGTCTGTTGTGTTAATTGAGTGGCAATCCCTCGACCTCGATAGGCAGGCTCTACATAAACACCCCAGATGTAGCCATCGCAGCGTTCAGTGGCTTGCATAATATTGGGATAGAGTCCCGCAAATCGCTGGCATCCGGCAGAGCCAACCACCTCTCCCTCTACTTCCGCCACAAATGCCTGGTAGTTTAGACTCTGACGAGCCTGGTCGATAAATTTTAGAGTAAGCTCTAACCAATCGATCGCAATGGCTGACTCTGCAATCTGATTGTCCAACCACATTTGATAAAAATGACGAGCGATCAGACCATCCTCTTCAGGCGTTGCTGCTCTAGTTTGAATGAGTGGTTGCGTCAACATGATGACGTGGCTTGAATTTTGCTATCCTGAGCCTAGCCAATGGATTGGACTCTTACAATAGCCAATTTCATGCTTTAATACCAGTCCACTAGTAGTTAAATGCTATGGAGAACTGAGTACGTATGAGTAGAATGTCAGATTTTGAAATTAGAGCAAATAATATAATGACAGCTATCGAAATAGCTGAGCATAGAGTATCAAATTATGGATATTCTGATGATCCACCAGAAGAGACGGTTTCGAGGGTTATTGGAATGTTCATAACATGGTTAACAGCTTGTGAGGAGGCTAGACAACAAGTTGTGAATGGAAATGCATCATTTACCAGGAATGTTATAGAAGCACTTCCAGTCGATGATGATCCAAATTGGGATACTTGTATCATGCCGCCGTCAAATTCAACTTTGAAAGAAAGGGCTCAAGCATTGTGGGGAATCAGGGTTGCATTTACTCACGGAGATGGCGATATAACTTTAATTAAAAATACTCAAAACAGGCAATTTGCTATTAATTCTCAAAGCCAACTTATGGGTGTAAGTATTCAAAATAATAAAATCTACTTGCGTGAGACTGTATGTCACATTGCAATACGCACAATGGTTCAAATACGTGATGTCTTATTGTAATGTCCTGACTAATTTTGCACATGCGGTCGATGCGTAAAATTTATATGGACTTAGCCATTACCTTCGATCGCCACTCCTCTCTGCCGCTACACCAGCAACTGTACGAAGAACTGCGGCAGGTCATTCTGAGTGGACGATTACTGCCTCGACAGAAAGTGCCATCGACGCGATCGATGGCAAAATCGTTAGGAATTTCGCGCACAACGGTAACTCAGAGTTACGACCAGTTACTGAGTGAAGGCTATCTAGAAACGATCGCCGGCTCTGGCACTTACGTTTGTGCTCAACTCCCCGATGACCTGCTGCATTCCGATTCAATGGCAGTAGAACCAAACTCAACTCCCTTGCCGATTCAACTCTCGCACTATGGCGACTGCCTGAGCCAAACCCCTTTCACGCTACAACCCAGCTTAGATTTGCCTATCAGCTTCCGCTATGGACAACCCGCACTTCAGCATTTTCCCATTGCCCTCTGGCGCAAATTGCTGTCGCGCTATTGCATGGCGGCTTCGGACTGGTTGGACTACACCACAGATTTTCAAGGGTATCGACCTTTACGCCAAGCGATCGCTCGTTACTTAGGACGGGCGCGAGCGGTGCAGTGTGACCCGGAGCAGATCATCATGACTAATGGCACCCAACAGGCACTCGATCTGGTGATGCGATTATTGATCAATCCAGGAGATGGGATTGCGATCGAAGATCCGGGTTATTTGAGTGCCCGCCGTGTCTTTCTGAGCCACCAGGCAAAACTATTTCCAGTGCCCGTTGATGAGTCTGGTTTAATCGTAGAAAAGTTAACCGATCTCGCTTCGGACTCCCTGCGGTTAGTTTATGTCACCCCTTCCCACCAGTTTCCCACTGGAGCGATCCTGTCACTGGCACGTCGATTGGAACTGCTGGCATGGGCACAGCAGACCAAGGCTCTAATTTTGGAAGATGACTACGATAGTGAGTACCGCTATGGAGAGCGTCCCATTCCGGCTTTACAAGGACTTGATTGCCACCACTCTGTGATCTACGTCGGCACGTTCTCCAAAGTCTTGTTTCCCTCTCTGCGAATGGGTTATTTAGTCGTTCCTCAACCGCTTGTGCCGCTGTTGGCTCAGGCAAAATGGTTGAGTGATCGCCAACTCCCCACCCTCGAACAGCAGGTTTTGACCGAGTTTATTGAGGCTGGTCATCTGGAAAGTCATATCCGCAAAATGCGATCGCACTACGACCAACTCCGGCAAACATTGGTGCAAGCTTTAAAGAGTCATTTTGGCGATCTCGTGGACATTTTTGGCGAGACAGCAGGCATTCATGTCATGGTCAAGCTGCACACACCTTGGAGCGATGCGGAGGTGATTGAACGTGCCGTCCAGGTTGGAGTGGGACTCATGTCTGCTCAACCTCACTATTTCAGTCCTGACGATCAAGGAGAATTCATTTTTGGTTATGGAGATCTAAACGAAGAGCAAATCTCAGCAGGTATTGCCTGCTTAGCTCAAGCATTAGGAAACCGCAGCTTCAAGTAAAAGGCTTGTGGACTACATACAGCTTTTACCCAGCATTACACTCTTAGAAACCAGTGCCTGAAGCAGCATCTTAAATCAATCCAAGAATGAGCCATGTTTTACCAAGTTGTGTTCTAGACGTGTGGATCGACCTTAGAGGTCTAAGCCAAATTCAGCATTTTGAGCTTAGCGTTGGGAATTATTCCGTTGCTACGCAAAGGCGCATATGTCGGCTCCACCCCAGGAAGCACTGAATGGCAGTGAAGCCTATGAATAGCGTACTCCGTTTGTACTAAAGCACTTAGTTTTGTGCTGTCAATGAGCCTAGTTTTGCAAAGTTCCTGCGACAAAAGAACCATCTCCCTCATCTAAGCAATAGCCCTGAAAGCCTTTCAGTGAAAGGCTTTCAATCGCCAAGAAATATTTCTTGGCGATTCAAGACGATAAAACCCGTGAAACTGCTTAGCTGAAGAGGTTTTGAGCTGCTGCCCCAACTAAGTTATTGCTTTCCATTTCTACATCACCGTTTGGGACGTAGATATACATAATCTTGGGCGATCTCAAAGCAGCTCAAACAACTGCCTCAACTCCGGTAAATAACGTGCCGTAAAGATGCCGCCCACAAAGCCAAATAGATGTCCTTGCCAAGAGATGCCGCGTCGTCGTGAGGGTAAAACGCCCCAAATGAGTGGACCGTAGAGCAAAGCTATCACGACTGAAACGGCGGCAGAGAACAGCTCTTGCTCAAAGTAGCTCCGGGACAGCAAAAAGCCGAAATAGCCAAAAATGATGCCGCTAGCGCCAATGTGAATCGTGTTAGGTGCTGCAAAGAGCCAAATGCCTAAACCACTGACGAGCCAAATCACAGCCGTGGCGACCGTGAATTCTGTGACACCGTGCAGCAGCGTAAACCAGCCGAGCACAGCGAAAGGTAACGTATTGGCAATCAGGTGATTCCAGGTGCCATGCAGCAGTGGAGCAAACAAAATGCCCCGTAGTCCAATTTGAGTACGGGGCACAATACCCAGACGATTTAGGCGGTGCTGTAACAACAATTGATCCACAATCTCTAGCATCCAAATGATCGTAATCAAGACACCAATGATTTTGGCTTGAGTTGCAACGTTACTAGCAGTAAGAGAAAATGGCATCAATGGCGAACATCACGCTCTGTAATGAGTTTAGGCTATCTGCTGTAACTTTGGGTTGAACAGAACGTGGTAAGTAAGAGCAGCGCTCCTACACTAATGAAGCATAAAATTCAGTGTCTTGCTTAGAGCTCTCCTGCAGAGTTGCGGTTAAGTAGGGCTGGAGCGCTTTATAGACTGCTGATGTCTGAGTCTAACAGAACCAGGATTTCTGCCAAAGGTACTGACTGAAATTGTTGTTGTTGCGCTGTCAGTGCCATCCCTGGTGAAAGCTCAAATTCCTCTTCTGCCAGACGTTCTAAATCATCAAATGTGAAAGACATAGCGAGACCCCTGATCGTTATTAAAGGGGGCACTTCAGACTTCGGGAAAAATCGTACGTTAAGGATTCGCAACCGTTCTTAGTGGGCGAAATTTTCCTTTTCTCCAGCCTAAGCAGCATCTTACAAGTCTTGTTTTCTAAGATTGTCGCCGTTACTTGGTTTCAGCGGTTTGATGACGGTAAATAACAGCTTCGCCAGTCTGAACCCCCTCTACCAATTCGTCCTTCCGAAGCGTGATATTGAAGGTGTCCAAGCAATATTACGTTTACTCTTCAAGAGTTGTTGTAGGTGCACTCTTGAAGAGTGCCCTGTGCTGTTGTTTCGTTATACAAGTGATTTGGATAAAGCTCTTGCCGAGCGACCGTTGCGGGTGCAGCCTCAGTTCAATAGGGCAACTGACTTGGCGCTTGACTGAGTACCGGCGACCCTAGCGCACTCACCGAAAAGGTCAAAACAAACAGGGAAAGCAGATAGCTAGGTAGCATAATCTATACTCCATCTCAACCGATTGGACGTGGCTTTGGCAGGCGAACCAACCCGCTAAAATGCTTGCCTGGGTACCAGGGCGTTTGGAGAAGGTTGTCAAAACCGGGAAGACTTTCCATGTGTTTCACCATCCGGGCGCGCATCGAAGCATCAGGTAGCGATCCTCTTAGTGCTCCCATATTCTCAACAACGTGATCGGGGTTTGTGGTTGCGGGAATCGCACAGGTTAGAGCCGAGTGAGAAATCACATACTTGAGAAAAAACTGTGCCCAGTTCTCGCAGCCAAAATCGCTGGCAAAATCGGGTAGTGGTTGCCCCTTGACCAAGGCAAAAAGACGGGCTTTCTCGAAGGGCATGTTAGCTAAGACGGCTGTTCCTCGCGCCGCCGCCGCCGGAAGAATTCTGTCTTCCACTCCACGCTGACGAATTGAGTAGCGCAGTTGAACAAAGTCCAGATCGCCGTTCTCGATCCACCTTTCAAGCGCAGCAAAATACAACGGATCGTGATGGGTAACGCCCACGTAGCGAATTCTACCTTCTGCTTTCCATGCCTTTAGTAGGGGTAAAATCGCGTCTACATTCACCAAGCTATGAACTTGCATGACATCAATACGATCGCGGAACAAGCGCTTCAGTGATTGTTCTAACTGACGCTGAACTTGGCTGCGATCGCCCAGATACTCACCTGTTGCCCAGGTTTTGTTAGTAATAAACAAAGCATCGGTCAAGCCGAGTGTTCTGGCAAACTCGCCCACGTTCACTTCCGACATCCCGTAGAGCAGTGAGGTATCAACCACTCGCCCGCCTGCATCCCAAAAGCGGCGCATCACTTGCTGAAGACGATCGCGTGGCTGATTAGACAAAGCATCAAAGGTCATAAACGTGCCCAGACCGATTGCAGGCAGTTTCTCCTTTGTGCGCGGGATTTCTTTCGTGATGATCGGCGCTGGCTGAGTTAAAGCAGGTTGCGACGGCAGCGGTTGATTCTGTGCCTGAGCCATCTTCAAAAAAGTGGGTGTTAAGGCAGCGGTAGCACCAAGTCCTAACAATCCCAGCGCAGACCGACGGGAAACCTTTCGCCTCCTTGCTGAACGGCAATCATTGTGATTGGGTCTTGCATCATCTTTCGGGTTGCTGTTGGTCATAACTCATTACCGTAAAAAACATCGCTGAAGTTTGAATCGTCGCTGATGAATGCATGAAATCCTTCATTAATGGCAAACACGAATGCAACTAGGTCAATCATCACACGCTGTTCATAATGCGTCCAATGCATATTTGGCATAGGGATTATATCAATAACAATATGATGAGGTTATGACTCAAAAGTTCCCTAACCTCTCCCGCATCGACCTGAACCAGCTTCTGGCGTTACAAGCCCTTCTGGAGGAGAAACACATTACTCGTGCCGCCGTCCGCATCTCGCTCAGTCAGCCCGCGATGAGCCGGGTGCTGGGTCGGTTGCGGACGGCGCTCGGCGATGACCTGCTCGTCCGTAGCGGCGTGGGGTACGAACGAACGCCCCGTGGCGATCGCTTGCTGCAAGAATTAGAAGCGCTCCTGCCTCGCCTCAACGCGGCGATCGGAAGCAACGACTTCAATCCTGCTATTTCGCAGCAATACTTCCGCGTTACCGGCACCGACTACGCAGTCGCCGTAATCGTCAGCGGTACGGTACGACTCTGCCGCAAGCTTGCTCCCGGCGTTCGCGTTGAGGTCGTTGGCTGGACACCAGAGAGTTACCGTCACATAGAAACGGGACGCTGTGATTTGGCGCTCGGGGTGGGCAGCGTCCCAACCCCGCCCAAGGGATTAAAGGTGGAAGTGCTGTACCAGGAGCAGTTTATCTGCCTAATCAGTGCAGACAACCCATTTAAAGACAAGCGTTTTTCTTTGGACGAATACCTGCGTCGTCCCCATGCGATCGTTGCCGTTGCAGAAGGACAGCAAACAATGATCGATCGTCCGCTGGCTGATCTGGGAAAGGCAAGAGATATTGTGTTCCAGTCACCCTACTTCATGGCAACCGCGCTCAATATTGTGGGCACCGACCTGATATTCACCGTCCCCATGCGTGTCGCACTCGAACTCTCAAAATTGGCAAACCTTCGGCAAGTATTGCCCCCTCAAGAGATTGGTGACTTCCCCTACACCATGATCTGGCATCCTCGGATCGAAAGTGATGCTGGACAAGCATGGTTCCGTGACCAGATCCGAGGGACGGTGAGACGAGGATAAGAAGGGTGCGGTGCAAAAACTGATGCGTCGCTAGGGAGTATTTTAGAGGTTCTCTGCCAGTCCTAAACACAAAATCTAATCAAATCTCCCGGAATCCGAAATCTCACAATTAGCGAGTGTAGCTCTAGGTCGTTCACGGCTTCAATTCAGATTTTATGATCCAAACAACCTTTAAAAAACTGTGGCTTTCCATATTCTGCCTGTCTGTATTGACTGTTGGCTGCATGAACAATAACTTCAGCAACAGAGCGGACAACCATGACAGACAAGCAGATGCACCCAAAGAGGTCGTAGCCTCCAACACTAATCAAGAAAACGATTTACGCGATCGCATTGAACAGATCGCTCGTGCGGCTCAAGGGCGCGTTGGGGTGAGCGGCACCGTGGTAGAAACCGGAGCATCAGTATCTCTAAATGGGAATCAGCGCTTTCCAATGCAAAGCGTTTACAAGTTTCCGATCGCGATGGCTGTGCTGGCTCAAGTCGATCAAGGAAAACTCAAGCTAGATCAAAAAATTCGGGTTGAGACCAGCGACATCGTTCAGGGTAGTCGGATTCTAGACGAGAGTTCGCAAGGAGTGGAATTAACCCTGGCTGCACTCTTGAAGTATATGGTTTCTGAAAGTGATAATACCGCTTGTGATGTGCTGCTACGACTCGTTGGTGAACCCAAGCTGGTCACCCAGTATTTGCGGGGGCTTGGCATAAACGATATTGTTGTGGCAAACACAGAGAAGGAGCTAGGGCAAGACCCCGCAGTGCAGTATCGTAACGCTGCCACGCCTAACGCAATGGTCGTGCTATTACGCACCTTGCAGGAGGGAAAAGGGCTTTCAAACGCTAGTCAAGCGTTATTACGGCGATGGCTGACAGAGACAACCACAGGTCCAAAGCGCCTTAAAGGACTGTTGCCCAAGGGGACGGTTGTAGCACACAAAACTGGTACCTCATCTACGGTCAATGGAGTGACAGCTGCAACCAATGATGTGGGACTCGTGACGCTTCCGAATGGGCAACATTTGGCGATCGCAGTCTTTGTTTCAGATTCGACGGCTGACGATGCAACCCGTGAGGCAGTGATAGCAAAGGTGACGCAAACAGTATGGAATGAATGGAGCAAATAGGCATCAAACAGTGCTGCGGTCATGAAGAGCGCAGCACTGTTTGATGTCGTGGTCGAACAATTCGCTTGGAGCGGATTGCCAAAAGATTTTGGTATATTGCGAAAGTTGTTTGCAGCCGCTCAAACGCATCATTATGCCGCTTAGTCCTTGGTAGGGAAGTAACCGCAAGATCATTTGTTGGTGTCCTGAGTTAAAGTCAGTGTGAAATTGATGGTGAGGCGGTGCTTCGAGGTGAGGGGTAAAGCGATGCTTGAGCCAGAAAAGCTCGATTATTTCAAGTGGCAAATTCCGGATGGCTCTCGGGTGCGCCTAACCTTACTTCAAGAAAATGATGAACAGAAAGTTACGGTTTCGCTTGAAAGGCTTTTTCTGCAAGGCGTTTACTAATCTCGCACGTATGAACTCAGTGATGGAGTGTGGAAGTTAGTTCTTCACCAGCAGACACCAGTGTAATTGCCGCCCAACAAGCCCGCCGCACCAGAACAAATCCAAGCTATCGTTAGATCGCAAAGTTCCTCCGCGTCCGGTGAGGGGGATCGTTAGGCCTCCAGAGGAAACTCCGACATGAACATTCCATTTTGCGGCTGCTGCACATGCGGAGCCATTCGCTACGAATGTGCGAGTGCGCCCATCGCAGCTCTCAACTGCCATTGCCGAGATTGCCAGCGTTCGAGTGGCGCGCCTTTCGCGTCCGGGGTCGTCGTCATGACGACTGACCTTCAGGTCAGCGGTACGCCGAAGACGTACTCAGTGCGTGGCAGCAGCGGTGGTCTCACGACTCGCAGCTTTTGCTCGGAGTGTGGAACTCCTTTATGCACATGGGGCGAAGCGAATCCAGCATTCACGTCCATCCGTTTTCCCTCCTTGGATGATCCATCGGCGTTTCAGCCGCTGCTCGATATCTGGACGTCCAGTGCGCAATCGTGGGTTTGCCTTGATCAAAGACTGCCTCACTTTCCTCAATCACCCCCAGCAGCCGAGTGAACGGGGAAGGCGCGCTTTGAGTCCTAACAGGTCGTCAACGCCGACGTTAGCGCTTGTAACCAGACCGAAAAGGCTTTTAAGTGGCAATGTTTTTCTCTCTAACCCCTTTCCCAGCAGCGCTTTGAGCCGGGCTACAAGCAAGGGCGCGACCACTTTTTTCGGCCATGTTGGCCAGCGGCCGTCGTTGACCTCTGTCAGCAGCACCATCGTACAATTCCATTAGGATTGCGGCATCGGCAGTCCGTGCCGCGTATAGGACTGCCGCAACATGCGCAACTCGAAGTCGGCGTTGTGGCATACGACCAGCCGGCCTTCGATCAGCAGGGAGACTTTCTGCGCCACTTCCGGCCAGCCGGGCGCTGAGGCCAGTTCGTCGTCGGTAATACCGTGTACCGCGCGGGCACCTTCCTCAATGATTCCGATCGACTTCACCAATTCCTCCAGCAGGATCGTACCTTCTCCATCGAGAATGGCGATTTCAATGACCTCGGTGTCTTCGCTGACTTCGAGCGGCGGCATTACGCACTGCTTGCGCTGATGTGCATCTACGGTATCGAACTGCTTGCGGACAACATCGCAGAGTGCCGTGTCAACGTACTGGAAGTATTTGCCGAGTACCTAAACCTCGATGAAACAAACGATATTTACCATGCCGCATCGTATGTGTTGTTTCAGAACCTTGTGCACGGCGCCGCACTGACCATGCGCGACCAGGACGGCCACCCCATCACCTTTTGCGAATAGGGTTACCTAGGCAAGGGCAAATACCAACGGCGCGACTTCCGCTTCGATATCCTCACCGGATCGTCAGCGTTCAGCGAAGAGGGCTCGCTCTTTGCTCACCTGGGCAAGCACGAAATATTCACGCCGACAAAAACCTATCCACCCATGACGATGCGCGAACTGGCCGCCACGTTTGGCGACAGCTCGATGGAGGGAGCATGACTATTCAAGCCAGTTTTACGCTGCGCGGGCGTACCCGGATGTATTGACATGCATCGCCAACCTGTCCAGCGACGAGGTCTTTACCCCCCCGAGCTGGCAAACAGAATTCATCGCCCTCTTCAAATTGATTGAACCGAACGTGTTGCATCGACCGGTTGAATCCATCGGTACTTATTTATTGGGGTAGGGTCACTCTTTTGGCTGCCGCGCTTCTGAGCAACGGGTCAGAAGTCCACCAGTAGTTCGGCTGGTATCGGCACGCTGTTCGTTTCCTTGTCCCAAGCCTGCGCCGCAATCTTCCAATGCCCCTCGCTCTTGACGAGCAGCAACATCTCCACATTGCGGTTGACCTCGCCTTGGTTTTCCGTGTTCTCACAGGCCGCTGCGGCCACCGCGACATTGCCGAAGACCAATATCTGCGTTCCGATCACCCGCTCATGGAGGGACGTCAGCGTCGTTCGAGCGAGTTCGCCCATGCGCTCTGTGAACTCATCAAGCGACTTCACCGAAACGGGACGGGCGGACGGATAAAGCGGCGCGCCCGGGAGGAAGTCACCTTTAAACATAGCCGTGTCAGGGCCTCCTCCTACCGACCAGCTCATGCTCGAGAACTGGCGTTCAATGAGGTCCCTGATCGCCCTGAGGTCAGCCGCTCGCTCCTCCATCTCGCTCCTCCATCTCGCTCCTCCATCTCGCTCCTCCATCTCGCTCCTCCATACAGGTGCTCCATCTCGCTCCTCCATCTCGCTCCTCCATCTCGCTCCTCCATACAGGTGCTCCAATCCAATGCGCTGGTGTCTCCATCCAACTGCGTCGGCGGTATAGCAGTATCAAGTTCTCCGACTTGGTCGAGCCGCCGCCGCGCTCATGCCGCCCGCTGCTGCTTCGCCTCACCCGGGCCTCAGCTAAGCCCGGGATAGGACTTGTCCTCAAGCCGTTCACGACTGTTACCTCGCAGCCACCATCCGCGAGATGCTGTCCAAGCGCCCGGGGCGAAGGTCGTGCTCCGTCAGGAGATCGGCCTGTTTTCTCGGGGGGCTCGCGGCAGTGGACGGGAGCAAGTTCAAGGCCGTGAGTACCCGGGTCAGTGAATTTCACGGAGGCGAAGCTGAAGAAGCGCAGTGAGACTAGGCCGGTCGGCAGATCTGCCCTTCGTAGCGCAAGATCGCTTTGCCTTCCTTCGGAGCGAATGTGCCCCAGGATCGGAAGGTGCCTTTGAAATCTTGGAACTCGCCGGTTCCTTCGACCACGGTGTAGGCGGCGCCGCCGACGATATAATCGGTACCCGGAACGGCTACGCCCCAACTTTTGTCGCGTGTCCACAGCGTCGACCCATCTTCAGTGACGAACATGTGTTCGAACTCCCCCTCCGAGCGACCGTCTCCCAAGTCGCGGAACTCTCCGATCTGGCGGAAGTGGACCCCTCCACGGAGGTTGCCGGCCAAGGCAGCGACGCCGCTCCGTCCATCGGCGGCGTAGTTGTAGTTGCCGAGGCCGGCCATCGAGCGGCAAATCTGGCCTTGCGCTGGTGTCTGCAATGTATCATTAGCCATAGCTTCATCTCCTTTAAGGCTCTACTGGTCGTGAAAATTGCGAGCGTCCGTCAAGTCGGCTCCAATCGTAGTTGGCTCATAAGCCAAGTCTGGGTGTCGAACGCTCGTTAGGCGCTCAGACGCACGGCACCGTGTTGCACGCGCTTAGGAATGCGGTCGGGAGCGACCAGCCCGGCCCCGAGCGCGCGGGCGTCGACCAAGTACCCCGCCCGACGCTCTGCATTGGCGTCACCGTCGGCGTTGAGCAGCAGGTGCGTCTCGACGTCGGTCATGCCGCAAAAGCCGAAAATGCCGACGTCAATTTGTGTGCGCATCGCGTCGCCGTAGCCGTACTTGGCGTAGGTGGTTGGGCGCGTCCCGCCGGTGCCAATCAACATGACCGGCTTGGCGCTCAGGTGCCCCCGGGTGTTGGATTCCGCGTCGACCGAATAGGCCCAACCGGACGTGAACACGCGGTCGATCCAACCCTTGAGCAGGGCGGGGAACGACCACCAGTAGACCGGAAAGACGAGCACGATCGCGTCCGCGGCGTCGACGCGTGCCGCTTCCCGAGCGGCCTCGGCGGGCCGCGGGCCGCCCCAAAAGTGCGCGTGGTCCTCGGCGGTGAAGCGCGGGTCGAAGCCTTCGGCGTGCAGGTCGGCGACCTCCGCCGTGTGACCGGCCTGGACGACGCCTTCGACGAAGACGTCGAGCACCGCTCCGGGAAGCTCTTACGCTGCGGATGGCTGAAGACTATTAAAACGTGCATGTTTGTTCTCCTGGTTAGGTGATGAAGTCGGAAATGAGGCGCGAGATTTCGCCGGGCGCGTCCTTGAGGCTAAAGCGTTCGCTCGATCGCCGTGTTAGGCTGTGTGACCGGACGATGGAAGCGGACAGACTTCCATATCCAGGATAAATTTGAGCAGTATAGAGATGGATTGATTAAGCATTGAAGCTGTGCTTAATCAATACCTGAATGCAGTCTCATCCGCTTGCTTTGCTGCTATCAGCCTCGTCCAGTTCCCCATGTTCTGAGTTAGTTGTTGCACTAAATCAGCGATCGCGGCATGAGCAGACTGAATAGATTTTTGATGTCGCTCGTCCCCAAATTCCTGGTACTCAATGCGAATGACATGGTGTTCACTGACTCCCAATAGTCTTGAAGCTGTCACGATGTGGGAATCAAGATGGTTCATAGTGGCCTGAACGCCACCAAGTTCAAAGCCGCCTTCCCCCGATGACGACAAAATGACTAGAGTTTTGCCGGTCCCAATCGGCTCGATCGGTTGTTCACCACGCGCCAGATCAAAGGAAAAGGTGCGTCCAATGCGAATCACCTGATCGATCCAAGCTTTTAGTGCTGCTGGCATGCCGTAGTTGTACATGGGCGTACCGATCACGATGAGGTCAGCCGGCTCTAGCTCTTCGAGCAGTTGGTCGGAAAGCTTGAGTACTTCCTGTTGATGGGGAGTCCGCTGCTCCGGTGCCGTGAAAGCGGCGGCGATCCAAGCTTCACTAATGGCTGGCGGTGGATTTAGCCCTACATCCCGCGTAATGAGGGTATCGTTGGGTCTAGACTTCAACCATCGTTCAGTGAATGCAGTCGTTAGACCTCGGCTAAGAGAACGGGTCACGCGTGCACTAGCGTCAATTTTCAATACTGTAGCCATTTTTGTCATCTCCTAGGGAGGGGGTGCAGGGAACCAATCTTCCGGTTCTGGATACTCAAAACCGGGTGGAAAGAAATACGTTTCAAAAATAGTGGTGGTAGCATGCTCAGTATCAAAAAAGGCAAAAGCATTTTGCCCCATCCACTTGCCCGACTGAATCAGGTGGAACCCTCTGGACTCAAACTCTTGGATACGCTCTTCCCAGGGGCGGTCGCCACAATTGAAGGCAATGTGGTGAATCCCTTCGTTGTGTCGATCAAGGAATTCTTGAAAGATGGTGGGACCAGAGAGCGGCTGCATAATTTCCCAGACGACGTTCTTCGCTTGAGCAAAACAGACTTTAATCGAGTACTCAGTCGGCTGCCCTTTGTAAGTCTGTTCCGTAACGGTTTCAGCGTTAAAGGTATAAACTCGCCAGGGTCCAATGCCCAATTGGACGAGACCGGTCATCGTTTGCTGATAATTGCGAGTGACAATGCAGATCTCAATGGCATCCCCTAGAAAATGATTCGAGAGTTGGGAGGCGGTGAGCACTTGGATTGAGTTTAAGTTCAGTACCATCTTTAGAAACCGCTAAGGGTTTTCAGTCAGCTGATGAGTGATCAGAAAACTGTTTCGTTTCCTTCACTTGAACAGTAGCAAGGGACAGTAGGGGATTGCAAATTCAATCTACTCATGCTTAGGTGAAAAAAACTCATCCAGAATCTTATGCGATCGCTGCCACCCCTCAACGCTTTGCATACCTTTGAGGTTGCGGCTCGACATCTGAGTTTCCAGCAAGCGGCTGAAGAATTGGCGATCACGCCAACCGCAGTCAGCCACCAAATCAAAGTGCTAGAGGATCACTTGGGGGTGTCCTTGTTTCGCCGCCGCCCCCGACCGCTGGCGCTGACAGAAGTAGGACAACGCTTGTATCCGGCCGTGAGCCAAAGCTTGGATGCGATTGCAGCAGCGATCACTCAATCAACGCAAGTTTCAGAAGCGACTACATTAACTGTGAGCGTGACAACGGTCTTTGCAGCTAAGTGGTTAGTGCCTCGTTTAGCTGAATTTCAACGAACACATGCCAACATTGATCTTCGGCTACAAACTTCAAATGATGTCGTCGATTTACATCGGCAAACGGTTGATGTGGCGATTCGCTATGGCAAAGGCAACTATCCGGGACTGACCGTGCGGAAGCTGATGTCAGATGTCTTTATGCCCGTCTGTAGTCCACATTTATTGAACGAAAAGCAGCCGCTTAAAGAGCCAAGTGATCTATTGCATCATCCTCTGCTGCATTTTGAATGGATTCATTTTGGCACCGAAGCCCCTGACTGGAAAAACTGGTTTGAACTGGCAGAGCTGAACACGACTGACCCAAATGATGGCATTAAATTTGACGAAGAAAGTTTAACTATTCAAGCCGCAATCGCCGGTCAAGGTATCGCTCTATGTAGCAACATTCATGTTGCTGATGATGTGGCCTTGGGTTTTTTAGTGCAACCCCTTGATGTGGCACTAGACGGTTTTAGCTATTCGGTCGTGTATGCCATGGACCACCCTAAAGAAACACTGATCCTCAAGTTTTTGGCTTGGTTGGTTGAAGCGGCTGGTAGTTTTGCTGTACAGTGACTTTTTATTTGTCGCGGAGACACATTAATGTCGCTAAAGCAGTAAAGCTAGAGAAGGCGGCTTTCAAGTGGGAAAGCCACCTGCCAATTCTGATGACCTGATGACTTAATCACTAGCAATTTTTTCTGTCAGCCTGTAGCAGAATGAGTTTGCTGCACGACACGAATTTGTCTCGACGTCATTTAATTTGGCACTGTACAAAACGCGAACCCTGCGCTCAGTACCAGTCAAGCAATATAGCGTTTCCGGCTCCTGTGAGGTACAAACTAAAGGCTCAAACCCTTGCTCTCTATTATTCTGCCCGTACCTCATCCGACAGAAAACCGCTATATCCCTCTTGAATCACTTTCGGAAAAGCAAATTTAATCAAAAATGCTGAAGCTTCTATACGGCTTGAGTCTTAGCATACGCAGCTTATTTCCGATATTTCAAAACATTTGACAATGAAGCGTATATACCAGACAGCAGTCGGTGAAAGACTTTCAGCGTTTTGCCTGGATTTTACTTTAACTAGAGTGACATATGAGGGATATAGCACCCTACTGCTTCAAAAAAGTAAGGCTCCTGAATCCATCATTGATGCACTGGGTCAAATGGCTCGAAGCCCTCAGCTTGAGATTGGTCGTAAATACGGTAAAGATTGGAAGTATACAGCGGATTGCAGTCAGATAGAGGACAATGAAGGATTACAACGTTGGGTCAAAAATGAAGCCGTATTCCATAGACTTTCGAGAGAAGATTGTAAGTGCTATGGAGAAGGGTGATAGCTCGATCCGAAAAGTTGCTGCCCGCTTTGCTGTCAGCAAGAGTTGCGTCGAGAGATGGATGATTCAGAAGCGCACAGAAGGTCACGTCGTTCCCCATAAGCAGGGTGGTTCGGTGAGTCCTGTGATGGAGCACAAAGACCAGTTAGTGGCGATCTTCGAGAACCAGCGCGATGCGACCTTAGCGGAATATTGTGAGCTACTCTTTGATGAGACTGGGCTATGGGTTAGCCAAAGTACTATGTGCCGAACCTTTCAGAGACTCAATTTACCGCGCAAAAAAAAACGCTCCGCTCCAGCCAAGCCACCAGCGAACGAGTCCAACTCCTGAGACAGGAGTACTGGGCACAGGTGACGAGTATAGAACTCAAAGATTTAGTGTTTCTCGATGAGATGGGTGTTCTACTGGGACTCATGCGAACCCATGCCCGTGCTGCACCTGGGGAACGAGCGTATGACTTCAAACCTTTTTATCGGGGCAAGAAGGTGAGTGTCATGGGCGCGATTACCGTCTCAAAGGTGCTGGCTGTGATGACGATAGATCAGTCGATGGACGCGGTTGTCTTTGAGGTGTACGTCTCAAAGTGTCTTGTGCCTCAACTGTGGAAAGGGGCTGTCGTGGTCATGGATAACCTGCCTGCTCACAAGGTAAAAGCCATTGCACCTTTAATTGAGGCGGTTGGAGCGAAGGTTCTGTATCTGTCTCCTTACTCTCCCGAATTTAATCCGATTGAGCATTGGTGGTCACAGTTAAAGGCTTTCCTAAGACAGTTCTCGCCGACAACCTCGAAAAGGGTAGATACCCTCATTGCCACAGCGATGGATTTGATAGATCCTCAACATTTGCACAACTGGTTTGCACACTGCTGTTACTGTCCCTCTTAACACTGCAATCCGCCGTAAGTTGTCACCGATCAAAGCGGAGAACTTAGCGTGGTAAGTAGCTCGTCTAGCACAAGAACAGGCTCTCTTTGGGCGAGAAGAAAAATTACAAAGCATCCTGGCAGAACTCTGCGATCGCCTGTGCTTTAATTGCTTCAAGCAGAAGGTTTTTGGGATAGGTGGAATACATCAGCATGATGCCCTGAAGGGTTGAGGAAAAATAGAGCAATCAGAAACAGAGCTAGAAATGTAGTCCTTGCGCCATGCCAGCCAAGATGAGGCTGCAACGTTTTGCAGATTAGCGTAACCTGATTCGTAGGGTTTCATCCTCAGAATGTGGTAATTCTCATGAAACCCTTCTCTACTCTCCTTTTACAAGCTTTTGTCCTGTACTGAGGAGTCTGTGATGCAAAAAGCTCGACAACACCTAGCTAACCCATAAGTGCAGCGGATTGATGGGTATCCTAGTGCTGAGTTCGAGGAAATCTGCAACCGCTGACTTTTGCCGTTATCTGTCAATCAAACGACCCCAAAAGAGACAGTCAGATGGGCGATCGCAACTTGGCGTTTCAGATCTAAAACTCTCTAAAACTCTCTAAAACAACTTGTCAATCAATCTATGTATCAAAATCGAACCGATGAGCCGAGTTTTGATGCAGTTGCAGGAGAATAACTCCGTTCAGTCTTGACATAAGATTATGGGGTTGAGCCGACATAGAGGCAAAAAGGTGCCAGGTGAAGGGGGGCTGAAACCCCGTTATCTGCCGCCGCTGATTTGAGCCGTTAGCCTGCTACGTTATCGGTTAGGCCAGCATTTTTAGGCTACTCATTGAGCATCAATATCAATCTGGAAAATACTGTTCTAAATAAGCAATCAGTAGTTTCTTAGTTTCTGTCAGAACTTGGTGTTGAAAGGTGCGATCGCGCGATACAGCGAGAATATCCAGCGTACAAGCAACTTCAACACTGATGGTAGCAATTAGCTCTCGATGACTTTGCTCTAAGGCCGGATTACGAGCCGCAAAATAAACTGTAAACTGTTGTGCAAGCTCTTGATAGAAGGCTGCGCTCATTGCAAGCGTTGTAGGAATCAAGCGAGATTGAACGAACACGGTACGGAATCCAGGATTGGCACTCACAAACTGATCAAAGCCATCCACTAATTGATTTACATAAACGTTGAGCGTAACCTGCATCGCTTCCTCTGTATGGAGTGCTGCCGACAGTTGCCTCAGTTGATTGAGATAGCGATCGAGCAACGCATGAAAAACAGCGAGTTTGTCTGGAAAGAAACGATATAGCCCTCCAACGGAGGTGTTTGCTCTCGCGGCAATCTCGTCAGTTGTCACGGATTCATAGCCAATCTCAGTAAACAACTCAGCCGCTGCATCGAGAATGCGATGGAATCGTTCCCAGCTACGGGCTTGTTGAGGAACGCGCCAGAACGGAGTGAATTGAGGGCTGTCGGTCATTCGTTCAAATTGTGGGTTGACAAACGCGAGGTAATCCTCGTATTTTGTGAATGCGAGGTAATCCTCGTATTTGCAGCTTACAGGAGTTTTAAGGAGGAAGAACTATGACTCAGATGCTTCAAGCAACAAAACCACAGCCACTCAACCTAGCATGGATGACAGGATGGTGTGCGGCGGTAAGCTTACTTGGCATGATTCTTGTCGGAAGTGGTTTTGAAGCCACAAGCGGTCCAGTTCGCATCTTATTTGATGTTTTGAACGGTCCGGGAGAACTTGATCTCAATCCGTATGTGCGTTTTAGCCTTGCAATACTCGGAGCCGTGACGATGGGTTGGAGTTTGACGTTGATGGCAGTGATTCAAGTCGCAAACCAGCTTGAAAAACAGGTTAGTAAACGTATTTGGATTGGGATGACTGCATCGATCATCATTTGGTACGTAGTAGATAGCATCTTGTCTATTGCCACAGGTTTCTGGCTCAACGCTGTTTCAAATACAGTATTTAGTGCAACATTCTTGATCCCAGTGATCCGCAGTGGTGTACTTCGCAGCTAGGCATCTCTAGCCTCGCGTCACAAGCTAACAAGTTGTTGGAGCGGCAGTTTGAAGCCTTTTCGTCTACGCTCTAGGTTGTCTGCCGCCGCTCAACTTGGTCGTTATGCCGCAAGTCCTCGACACAGACGAATGTTTTAAGATTGCCTGGTGACGTTCAGCATCAAGCATTACGACCAGCCATTACTCCACCATCTACATTCCATGTAGCTCCAGCTACCCAAGAAGCTCGATCAGAAAGTAAAAAAGTTATAGTCTCTGCAACATCATTCGGTTGTCCTATACGCCCCAGGGGATGAAAGCTATTAAACCCTTGTAGCGTTGTGTGAATTTCTTCTGGGTGGATAAAAGCTCCATAAATAGGAGTCTCCACTACTGCTGGGGCAACGGCATTAACGCGAATTTGATACTGCGCCAGTTCCATTGCTAAATGCTGTGTGAGGGCGTGCAAACCAGCTTTTGCCATTGAGTAAGCAGAGGAGGGTGTAGCCAGAACAGCTTGATGTGCCCACATTGAGCCAATATTAACAATTGCACCACCCCGCCCACGCTGAATCATGTTACGGACAACTTGTTGGGTAGCAAAAAAGGTTCCATGATTGATGTTGAGGTAGCGATCATAGTCTGCTTCAGAATGGTCAAGAAAAGTCTTTGGCAGAAAAACGCCAGCAGAATTGACCAGATAATGCACACTTGGTAGCTCAGTCGAAATGCGTTCTATTAGACAAGATGTTTCCTGGCGATTGCTGATATCTGCCTGCCACGCCTGAACTTTACCGAATTGTTCTAAGTGAGATAAGGCTGCCTGAAGCTTGTCAGAATTGCGTGCGACGACAGTTACAGATGTTCCATAATTTAGAAGAGTTTCTGCAACTGCCCGTCCGATACCACTACTCCCACCAATAATTAATGCTTGCCGATGCTGGAATTCTTGGTACATAGTTGATTTCCTGTAGTATTTGAGAGCAATGCGCTTCCAGCAAGCATAGTAATCAAACTTCAATGGGTTTAGGAAGTATGTACCTTCCAGTAAGGTAGGCACTTTCAGGTAGAAATTAAGACGGAATCTAGGAAAAATTAAGTTGTATCAGATGAATGGAAAACAAGCCCGAAAAGCCACCTCAGCCGCCGCAATGGTAGAGTACATTGTCGGTTGCAAGTGGTCGATGCAAATTTTGAGCTTAGTTTATCAAGGGGTCGATCGCCCTGGAGCAATTACACGGTCCGTTGATGGACTCACAACAAAAGTCCAAAATGACTGCCTAAGCAAAATGGTTGGTTTTGGCATTCTAGAGAAATTCTCTTACCCAGAGGTTCCACCACGGGTTGAATACAAACTCACTGATTTGGGGCGACGCTTCGTTACGATTTTGGATGCAATTGCAGAGTTGCAGCATAAGATAGATGCTGATTGCGGCAGCATAACATAGTCCCTAAAGTAGACGGGGTCAATAGGGACATCTGATTTTTTTGTCAAGATTGTCTATGGGGATTAGTAGAGTTGTCTAGAAATTAAGACAAAAAAGCCTTGAAAGTTCTATCCAGTAAGCCATTTAGGTCCAAAATCGCTGTAATTCCTGCACCGTAGGTGTTTTAGCCGTTTTCTTCGCTATTACCCGACAAGTCTAATCCCTGCGGCAATGTTCAATGAGTTCTACCAGAATCTCTATCTGCTTCCACCCTTCTATTCCCGATAATCAATGTTATCAGGAATAGAAGGGCGGTGAGATCAGGATGTAGCACCACAAGGTCATCAGAGGCTGCTCACCAATCCCGACCAAACCAAGACGATCTCGGTCTGAGTGAGAAATAGGGCGTTTTCTGAACCATCTCCTGATCCTTAGATTAGGCTAGTGGTGCCTATTACTAAATACCTCCTGAGAAAAGTATGGTGCTTGACCCACTTTCTACAGCCATTGCGGCTGAGATCGGCAAAGTTGTTATCAAAACGGTGTGGGATGGCAGCGGCAAAGTCTTGGGGATGCTTGGCAAGACGGCAGATGCAGCAACCCAAAAGATGATTTATCAGACATCGCAGACCTACGTTAAAAAATATGGCGATCGCCAAGGTATTCTCAAAGTTTTAGGGATGCGCGAACCCGTCAAGCTCGAAGAGATCTATGCGGCTGTGCGCTTTTTAGACGATCGCGGCTTACAAAGCTTTGCATCCGTTGAATCGATGGAGCAAGCCTATCGACAGACAACACGGCGCGGCTTTGGGGTTTGGGGAGCAGTGGAACAGTAAATGTACTTAAGGCTCCTCCAATGGATTACGCAGCGTCCTCAATTCGCCTCTAGAAACCGCCTCTGGTACTGCGAAAGAATAACGTCCCAGCCTGTGGGTATGCCATAAATTAACGGAGATAGTCGAGCCACGTCAGTATCGAGCACTGCGTGACCTTCTTTGTTCAAGCACGCTATGCTACGCGAACCTATCTGTAATGGCTTAAATGCGGCTCGAAAGGAAGGGCGCGTTGGTGGTCGTCGCCCAAACTCAAAGCACACCAGGAAAAAGAAATCCAACACTTGGTGGATTCAGGACAAAAGACCGCTGCCGATGCAGCTCGGCTGTTCAATGTGCATCCGTCTACAGTATCGCGCTTGCTGCGCGTAATCAGGTGATTGCAGAGAGACTTGAGCCTTAAGTACATTTACTGTTCCACTGCTCCCCAAACCCCATCTTTAGCAACCATCTGATAAACTTCCGCACTTATCTCGGCACGATGCCAGTAGATATTACCGCAAGGCGCAAGTCGAGAATTTTATACTGTATGAGGAGAATTTAATAGAAAATAGAGAAACAGAATTGATGTTTAGGCAGGCTGACAGAATTCCTATGCTGCTCGATGCCCAAAAGTTTTTTAATGCTTGCAACCCCAGCAAAACCCTCAAAGTAGAACAGCCTGAAGACCGTCAGTATTACATTGATTTTTCCGCCGTTCGGGGTGGCAATGTGATTCAACGACTGCAACGGACGATTACTCTCCAACCCAATGTTGCCACCTGCCAATTGTTCACGGGACATATTGGCTGTGGCAAGTCCACCGAACTCTTTCGCCTGAAGGCAGAGCTGGAGCAGCAGAAGTTTCATGTCGTCTATTTTGAATCTAGCGCCGATCTAGATATGGCTGATGTGGACATTAGCGATATTTTGCTGGCGATTACACGGCAGGTGAGTGCCAGTCTTGAACAGGTGAATGTACGGCTAAAACCGAGCTACTTCATCCAGTTATTTGGGGAGATTACCGACTTTCTACAGACGCCGATCGAGTTCTCGACTGAAGCTGGGTTTTCGCTACCTATGGGTATTGGCAAGGTGACGGCTAAAACGAAAGATAGTCCTAAACTGCGTAGCCAATTACGGCAATATTTAGAACCGCGGACCAGCAGCATTTTGGAAGCAATTAATACCGAAGTCTTGGGAAAGGCAACGGAACTGCTGAAAGCGCAGGGCTATGCCGGATTAGTGGTGATTATTGACAATCTTGATCGAGTCGATAGTTCTCCCAAAGCCTCTGGCCGATCACAACCAGAATATTTGTTCATTGATCGGGGTGAACAGTTGAAAAAGCTAAATTGCCATGTGGTGTATACGATCCCACTGGTACTAATTTTTTCTAACGAACTCAGCACTCTGACGAATCGCTTTGGGGTAAAACCAACGGTGTTGCCCATGGTCAAGGTGAAAGCGCGTGGGGGAGGCGATCATGATGAGGGCATGAACCTGATGCGGCAAATGGTCATGTCGCGTGCTTTTCCCGGGCTGAGTGCAGCGCAGCAACTGGAGCAGATTACTAATGTCTTTGAATCGGCGGCAACACTTGATCGGCTCTGTCGCGTCAGCGGTGGGCATGTCCGTAATTTACTGGTGTTGCTCTACAGTTGTTTGCAAGAAGCCGATCCCCCAATTCAACAAACCTGTCTCGAAATGGTGATTCGGGAATATCGCGATGATTTGATTTCCGCCATCAGTAACGAAGAATGGACGTTGTTGCACCAAATTCTGCAAAATCAGGACAATGTCAAGGGAGAGGAGGAATATCAGACCCTACTCCGGAGCATGTTCTTATTTGAGTATTGCGATGACGAAGGGCGGTGGGTTGCTATTAACCCCGCGATCGCTGAATCGAAGAAATTTAGGCAGGGATTATGACTGACGCTCAACCGCCCGAAGAGATTCTGATCAATGATCGCGCCCTCAACAAGTTAATTCGCGCGATCACCCTGTCCCAGGGCAACTTTTCGCTGATTTTGGCTCGCTGTAATTACGGTAGTTTGCGAGATCAGGTAGTCCAGCGGTTGAAAGCTCAATGCCCAATTGCGTTTCACGAATTGCATTTATCCGCATCGACGAAGACGCTTTACACGACGATTCGCGCTGCGTTGGGAGATGATCATCCACAAGCGTTGATGATTTTTGGTTTGGAGCAGGTAAGGGCAATCGACCAGATCTTAATTTCAACGAATCAAGTTCGCGAAGAGTTTCGCAAGCATTTTCTGTTTCCGATCGTGCTTTGGGTGAATGACGATACGCTGAAACGCCTCATCCAATTAATGCCCGATTTCAAAAGCTGGACGGGCAATTCAATTAAGTTTGAACTTACCCCAACGGAATTAGCTCAGAGTCTCCAGCAACCTGTAGAGGAGCTATTTGAGGCAATTTTAACCGTGGGGGAGGGTAAATTTCTACCGTTGGCAGCACTCTACCCCCAAGGGGCACACCTGAGTGCCGAATGGGAGTCGGCATTACTTGACTTGAGATCGGGGGTGGACGATCGCTTACAGGCCAGCCTAAAATTTTGGGCTGGACGGGAAGCCGATCTGCGGGGCGAGAAAGCCAAAGCCAAAGCTGACTATGAGGAAAGTATCGCCTTTTGGCAAGCTCAGATTGCCATTCCAGAGGGGCTGTCAGCGAATGACTGGGCGCGTTATGGCTGTGTGCTGTTTCACCTGGGCTTATGGTGGCGGCAATACGCGACGCAGCATCAGGCGGAGTATAAGACGGCATGTGCGAAAGCCAAGGAGTTTTATCAGCAGAGTTTGGCAGCGTTTGATTGCACCGATCGACCAGAGTTGGCGGCAAAGTTTATCAACGCATTGGGAGAAGTGCTGACTCGGCTAGGGCATTGGGATGAGTTAGCCACAATAGCGCAGCGAGCCGTGCAGCTACACCAGGCTAATCCAGAACCAATTCGGTTGGCATCTGCTTATGGGCTGTTAGCAGAAGTGGCGTTGCAGCAGCAGGATTGGCCAACGGTAAAAGCTCAGGCGGAGTTGGCATTGCAGACCAATGAGTTGCCATCGTCATCGTCCATTGATTGGTCGCTGGATCGAGCCCAACGCAAAAATCGCTATCTCTTCTTGCTCGCCCAGGCGCAACGCCATCTCAAGCAAGATGGGCAAGCAATCGAGAATCTAGAAACAGCGAAAGCCAACTTTCAACCGCAGTATGATCCGACAGTTTACATTCATATTTTAGAGGCGTTGCAATCGCTCTATTTTGAGCAAGGGCAATATTTGCGGGCGTTTGAAACGAAGCAGGAGCAGCGTTCGATCGAGCAGCAGTATGGGCTGCGAGCGTTTGTGGGGGCAGGGCGGTTGCAGTCGCGGCGACAGGTAATTAATCCAGCGTTGGCGACGACAGATACCAGAGCAGCAGTAACCCAAGAAATTGCGGCATCGGGGCGACTACTGGATGTGAATCGCTTGTTAGAGCGCATTGGGCGGACTGACCATAAATTGACAGTGATTTATGGTCAATCGGGGGTGGGCAAGAGTTCGCTGGTGCAAGCAGGATTGGTACCAGCTTTGAAGCAACGGTCGATCGAAGCGCGGGATGTGGTGCCCGTCTTATTGCAGGTTTATACGGATTGGGCGAAAAGTTTGGGCGATCGCCTGTCCGAGTCATTGCAAGAAGTACGGGGGCTAAGCCTGCCGCTGCTGCTGGATTCAATGGCGGCGTTCGTGTCAGAAATTCGCAAAAGTGGCGATAAAAATCTCTTGACGGTGCTGATTTTTGATCAGTTTGAGGAGTTCTTTTTTGCCTACAAAGACCCGACTCAGCGGCGACCGTTTTTTGAGTTCCTGCGCGATTGTTTGAATGTGCCCTATGTCAAAGTAATTTTGTCGTTGCGGGAAGATTATCTGCACTATTTACTGGAATGTAATCGGCTGACCCACTTGGATGTGATTGACAATAATATTCTGGACAAGAAGATTCTCTATCACCTGGGCAATTTTTCACCGGAGGATGGCAGAGCGGTTATCCAGAGCCTGACAGATGCCTGCCAGTTTAATTTAGAACCCACGTTGATCGATGCACTGGTGCAGGATTTGGCGGGGGAGTTGCAAGAAGTGCGTCCAATCGAGCTTCAGGTAGTGGGAGCACAGATGCAAACGGAACAGGTAATGACCCTGGCGCATTACCAGGAAGCTGGACCCAAGGAACGCTTTGTCGGGCGATTTTTGGAAGAGGTCGTAAAAGACTGCGGCACAAATAACGAACAGTTCGCCAGGATTATTTTGTATTTACTGACCGATGATAATCTGACTCGTCCCCTGAAGACGCGGGCAGAACTAGAGGCGGATTTAGCCATTGCACCAGAGCGCTTGGACCTGATTTTGAATATTTTGGTGAAGTCGGGTTTGGTCTTTCAGGTGCCAGGAATCCCGGCAGATAGATTTCAACTGGTGCATGATTACTTAGTGCCATTTCTGCGGCAGCAGCAGTCGGCGGGGTTAGTCGCGGAACTGGAGAAGGAACGAGAGCAGCGGAAACTGACGGAAGCGAAGCTGAATCAGGCGCTAAAGCAGCAGTTGAAAACCGCACGACGGGGGATATTGACGTTGGCGGGGTTACTAATGGCGATCGGAGGCTTCGCCATTGTCTCAACGCTAGCTGGAGTTAGTACTTATATGTCAAGCCAAAGTTTAGATGCGTCTACAAAAACCGAACTCGATCGCTTGGTTGCAAACTTAAAGGTAGGCAAACAACAGAAAACACTCGCGCTGGCGACAATGCCTGAGTTTCAACGGATGACAGCACTCAATTTGGCTAACGCTGTCTATGGAGTGCAAGAGGTCAGCCGTCTGGAAGGTCATACAGGCGACATTTCGTATATGGAGTTTAGCCCGGACGGCTCAATGGTCGCTACCGCCAGCGAAGATAAAACAGTAAAACTCTGGAAGCGCAATGGTGAACTAATTAAAACCCTGCAAGAACATACCGATAAAGTAACTCATGTTAGCTTTAGTCCCGATAGCAAGATGGTGGTAACATCCAGTGCCGATAAAACAGCAAAACTCTGGAATCAAAATGGGACGTTTCTGAGAACCTTATCCGGTCACACTGACGGTATAACAAATGCGAACTTTAGTTCTGACGGAAACATACTTGCGACTGCTAGTAAAGATAGAACGGTCAAAGTTTGGCGGGTAGATGGCAAGCTCCTCAAAACAATACGCACCGAGGCGATAGTAACGATTGTCAAATTCAGTCCTGACAGCAAAATTCTGGCGGCTGCCAGTAAAGATGATGTTGTTCAGCTTCGGAACTTAAATGACCAGGCATCTCAAACTATCAACAATTACGGTGCAGTAGATTTGAGATTTAGCTCTGATGGAAAGATTCTGACTCTAGTAAACAAAGATGGAACTACCAAAGTATGGTCCTTAGTAGATGGAGTCCTTATAAAAAGCATAAGCCCCCAGTGCGTGGGTCCTGTGCGTGGTATTAGTTTAAGTCCAAATGCCAAATTTTTTGCAATTGTCCCGCAGTACAATCCTCAATATGTATTTCTCACAATGAACTCTAGTAAAGAAGAGAATTCTTGTTCACGCTTAAGAGGGCTTTTTGGAAACAGTGCTTTTGCTGCGAATCTCAATTTTAGTCCTGATGGTCAGTTCCTCGCCACTACCAGCCAGGACAAAACAGTCAAAATTTGGAGAATTGATTTCCCCTCCAGTGCATTGGATGATCATAAAACCACCATTGATCGGCTACAGCTTAATGCTGATGGAAAGACAATTGCTGTTGGGTATGCAGATAAAGTAGAACTCATACAAAAAGATGACCATTCACAAAAAAAACTTGCAGCAAATGACTCAATTTTAGAGTTTGGCGCTGATCATAAAACTATATTAACGAGTAGTAATAATGATGTCATGCATATCTGGAATGACAAGAATCGAGACGTGATTCTGAAAGGATATGGTGGCAGCATCAGAGCCGTGAAATTCAGTCCGGACGGGAAGCTAATTGCAGCGGTAGGCGAAGATAAGGCTATCAGACTTTGGAATCAAGATGGTACGCTCTTTAAAACTCTAACTGGGCATACGAAGCCAGTATCAAAGATTGTGTTTAGTCCCAATGGAAATATTCTTGCTTCGATCGGAGATGACAATTGGATTAATCTTTGGAATCAGGAGGGTCGTTTAATTAAGCGCCTCTCAGGACACTTTACACGTATTGAGGATATCCAGTTCAGTAAAAATGGTGAGTTTGTTGCTTCCATCGGTGATGACAATTTTGTCTATCTCTGGAGAAGCGATGGAACGTTGATTAAAAAATTGGTTAGTCATCCCGATAGAGTCAAGAGCATCAGCTTCAGCCCGAATAGCCAACTCCTAGTCTCTCTCAGTGGTTTAAGGGATAACAACATCAACCTTTGGCAAAGCCAGAATGGCGCTTCACTGGCATCAATTTCTGGTTACAGAGTTCATAAGGTTGTGTTTAGCCCAGATAGTAATACTATTGCTACTGTTGGATATAGCAAGGTTGTCCACTTCTTTGACCTCCGTGGCACACCGATAAGCAGACCAACTGTAGAGCACAACGATTCCATCAATGAGGCTGCTTTTAGCCCAGATGGAGAACTATTAGCAACTGGAAGTGATGACAACACAATCAAACTGACTAGACTGGATGGCACTGAAAATCCTGTGTTGTTAAGGGGACATGAGTCCGCAGTACAAAGAGTGCTGTTTAGCCCTGATGGTAAACTGTTGATCTCTGTCAGTGGTGACAAGGCTGTCAAACTTTGGAGTTTAGACGGCAAAGATCTAAAAAATAGTAAGGAGTTAAAGACCCTTCAAGAGCTAACAACAGAAGTGGACAATGATGATAATGGTATCCCTAATGGTATCCCTAAAGTCATCGATGTAAGCTTTAGTGCCGATAGCAAGTATGTTTTTTACATGGAACCAGGTAAAAACTCCTTCAAAGTTGAATTATGGAGCATTACTGGTCAAAAAATTAGAACAGTGAAAAGCGGTCGCCAAGAAAGTCCTGATAAGGTTGATTTTGATCAGGCTAGCAACTCAATTGTGATGGCCAGCAGAGAAAGTGCGCTAAAACTATGGGATCTAGACGGTAGCTTTCTTCGCACCTTTAGAGGTCACACAGACCAAATCAATGCAACTGCTTTTAGTCCGGATGGCAAACTCCTGGCTTCGGCAAGTGATGATAAGACCGTGAAACTTTGGAAAGTTGACGGTACGTCACTTAAAACCCTTCTGCATGACGAGAAAGTCAATAGCGTCAGCTTCAGTCGGGATGGCAAACTCTTGGCTTCCGCGAGCGATGATAAGACCGTGAAACTTTGGAAAGCTGACGGTACGCCAATTAAAATGCTCTCACACAACGAGAAAGTCAATAGCGTCAGTTTTAGTCGGGATGGTAAACTCCTAGCTTCGGCAAGTGATGATAAAACGGTCAAACTCTGGAACAGTAATGGTACGTTTCTAAAGACGCTTCTACAAGACGATAAAGTTAAAACAGTTAGCTTCAGTCCAGATAGTAAGTTTCTTGCCTCGTCTAGCAAAGATGGTACGGTTAAACTGTGGGACAGCGATGGTAAAGAAGTAACCGTCATTAGAGGAACTTCTCAGTCTCAGCCGATTGTACGATTCAGTCCTGATAGCAAAATGTTAGCTATTCGCGGCAGCGAATTTACTACAACATTCGAGCTTTACATAATCGATAGTATTTGGGCTAAAAACGTTTCAATCTCCTTAAATAATCAAATTTCAGATCTGCTTTTTACTGATGGTAAATCGATCGCTGTTGCAACTGGCAATGAGGTTAAATTCCTAGATTTCACATTGGATAGTTTACTGAAGCGTAGTTGTAGCTGGGTTCAAGATTATCTCAATAATGATCCTAATGTGGACAAAGACGATCGTTACCTCTGCGACGACATTAAATAGCGGTTAAACTCAGCGGAGCAGTCACCCACTCCGCTGAGTTTAACTTAACCCCGAATAGGTCTTTTCCTAACCGCTTCATCATGGACGCGATCGCCAAAAGGCTTACGGCAATTAATCAGCAAAACTGATTGGACTAAATCCACTGCTCGAAAAGGCTGAAAGCTAATAAACTCGTAGACTAATTGCTTGATCCGCAATTAATCAATGAGCTGTAACTGCTGATGGGTAAAGCGTTTAGAATCAGTCCAGAACTATGGACTAAACTTGGACTAACGCCCCTTTTTGACCGTCTCAAAAATAAAGTGTGGAAGGGGTGAGGGTTCACAAGTTAACCTGATGAATCAAACGAAGAATTTCCACATTGCGGGAAAAATTCCACCCGCTCATTATATTGCTTTGCAACAGATTCAAAATGCCACTGGGCTAACTCAAAGTCGGTTGCTCAGAGAAGCGATCGCCCTCTATCTGAAGAAAGCCAAAATTGTGACCGTATTCCATAGCACAATCGCTGCCGTCACAAGATTGAGACCACTGGCATGATAGTACTGCTGATCAAAACTATGACTATGTTTGTCAGCAGAATAATAGACCAGGCACAGTTCATGTTTCAGAAGTCATCAATACAGTGCGGTTTTGAGAACTTGATTGTGAGATAGGTTTTGGGACACCAGAAATTCGATTCTGCCGTGAGTGTGTGATCGCCCGCAGACATACCTCACAAACGGCCCTTTTTGAGAGGCGTGCAACTGGCATACAACCTACTTGCCAAGACTTAAGATTAGAAAATATTGAACACTTGGCAGGACTATTGAATACACCTGCAAGGTTAAGAGTTGGTTTTGTTTGGGACTAATTTCAACCCTTTATTTTTCTGATACTAGGGCTTCTAGCTTTGCTAAGAGTGCTTGAGCTTGCTTCCATTTTTTTGGATCTTCCCATAGCTTTGCCTTAATCACTCGACGAGAAAGGGACTCAACAGTGGCTTTAGGGGAACTTGTGTCAGGCTCCGACTGAAGGGCTTTAATTCGTTCTCGAATTTGGCTAAGGGAAAGGTTTTCATGGATGGTGGTTTGAACTAAGTTACAGCGCTGAGTTTCGTCTTTGATGCGGGAGAGTGTTTGGGCTTTGGTATAGGCAATCTTGCCCTGGCGCAGAACCTCTAAGACATCCAATGGTAGGTTCAATAAGGGTAGCCGATGATTCACGAAAGACTCCCATGACATCAACCCCAGTCCAGTGAAAACGCTTTCGATCTCGTCAATTTTTGGGTTTCCAACAACGTTGTTGGAAGATTTTTTGCGCTCATGTTGGAGGCGATGAAGGAGAGGTGGGAGTTCAGCTACATCCTGCTTGAGTTGAATGCTGAGTAGTTGCAGGATGCCTTCGGTTTCTTCGATGGGGTTGAGGTCTTCTCGTTGCAGATTTTCGATCAGGGCAAGTTGAAGCGCCTCGGTATCGTTTAGTTCTCGAATGACAACAGGAATTTCGGTCAGCTTAAGCTGTTGGGCTGCTCGGTAGCGCCGTTCTCCTGCAACAAGTTCGTACTGCTCAGGTTTATTCTCAACTGGACGTACCAGGACGGGTTCTAGAATGCCGTGTTCTTTAACAGACAGAACCAGTTGCTCTAGCTTCGCTGGGTCAAAATAGCGTCGAGGTTGTTGAGCGGGTAAGCAAATAGCAGTGAGGGGGAGGGCACGATCGCTCACTGCTTGAGTTTCAACCTGATCGAGGCTGTCGCGCAGTTTACTCAGGCTGTGTCTCGCCATAGTTCAATGCCTCCGTAAATAGCTGTTTGTATTCCTCGGCGGCAAGCTGAGCTGCTTCACTTGACATATTGAAAACGGTGGCTGATTGACCGGGAGCGTCAGCGATGACTAGACGGCGGTAAACAGTTGTCTCTAATAATTTGATTCCAGGGATGTCGGATAATGCCACTCTAGCCTCTCGTAACAGAACGCTGCGCTTCTCAGCTTTGTTGATAAAAATGGCGGCATGGGGAAGCCCTTTTCGCACCTTCTGAACATTGTGAACCAGACGGGCAATTTTCTCGGTACTTGCCAAATCGAGTTGGGCAGCTTGAGCCGGGATTAGTGCCAGATCGACCGCCAACAAAATAGATTTTGTGGTTTCGCCCAGCACGCCGGGGGCATCAACGACAATGGAATCGTACTGTTCAGCGAAATTGGTTACAGTCTCAAATAGTTCTTCTGGGTCATCAATGACGCGGAACTCCATACCCATGCTTTGCAGCCATTGGCTTGAGCTTTGCTGTGAATCAGAGTCAATGACGAGGGTGTTTTGTTTGTGGAAGTGGCTTAACCAATAAGCAAGGTGAGCTGCTGTTGTGCTCTTACCCACGCCTCCCTTCTGGTTGATCACGCCGATTAGCATCTTGGTTCTTTAGCTGTAAGGCTGCGATTTGAGTATAGCGGAGAGATGCCATAGAGAAACGATATTTTTGGCAACGTCGGGCAAGAGCAGCAATTCACTCCAGATCAGAAAAATGCTTCTAGCGGCACTACGATGCACCCTACCCCATAGGTATCAAGCTCCGTTTTTAGGAGTTCATCTGCTGTGTCAGCTTACTATGACGCATTCTGGAGGCAATCGCCATTTTATTTCCCTTCTTTCTGTTGCATGACCAGCAGATCATTGTGAGGTTTTTCAGGTCAAGGGTAAGTTCGGGGAACAGGGACTTGGGCAGAATATGATCAACGGTTGGGTGATGAGGCTCTAGCGAAAAGTCTCCATTCGCCAGGTAAGTTCTTTCACCAAAACCCATCCGCTTGCCGCAATAGGTGCATTTCCAGTTTTGTCGTTCTAACTGCTGCATCCGCCATTGCTGCCAGTCGCTGCTGCCTTGCCAGCTGCTGTAAAGCAGCTGGCCATCGTTGCGTCGTTGTTTTAGTTTCTCCTTAGTTTGTTTGGTCTGAGCGACTTTCGCCTCGGCTTGAGCTAAGGCGGCTTCTGAGCTAAGGAACTTCGCTAATTCGCTCATTTCTTTTTACCCTTGGCGCTTGCGGTGGAGGCGGTCTTTTTTACTTGCTGCGACTTGGCTTTAGTCTGAGTGAACAGGTCTTCTGCGCGTTGGTGCAAAGTGGCGGCATATTCCAGTTGCTCTATGCCACTCATGCCAAAGGGTGCGTCTTGAATCTGCTCGGCAAGGGATAGGATTGCCCAGCGTAGGGATTGGATAGCGGTGCAGGTGGCTTCCTTCAGTCGCTTGTTTTCGAGTAAATCTTTGCAGCGATCGCTGACTGCAAATAGGTCATAGACGTTGGCGCTGCCCTGTTTTCGCAGGGGGATGAGGGGTTTTGTCACCAGATTAGCCTGGTATTTGCTGGCTCCCAATTCAACAAGTTGCTTGCGGGTGACGGTTTTCATAGAGGACTATGCTTGCTGACCAGGGCGAGAAGACTGGCGATCGCTGCCGCAGTAGGGGCAAAAGTGATAGTCCAGCGAGGAAATGATGCTGTTGCAGTCGGGGCAGTGTTCTATTGTTTCTTCTGCCTGAGCGCCAAACAGCCATTTCACAAATGCTTGCCCTGCTTCGAGGGGAGACATTTGACCAAACTGCTTGAGGCGTTGGGTGATGGATTGAAGGTAAGTGATTTCGCTGCGATAGGTGACGATCGCGTCTTCGTAGTTTTGGGCTACGTTTTCCCAGTCTTTGGCTTCTCGTTGCAGGCGATGAAGTTCTTGTTCGTGGTTTTGCTGCTGGTCTTCAAAGGTTACGAACAATTCCTCTAGTACCTGCCGATGCACGTCGTCTGAATGCTTCATCTGGCTTCGTAGCTGGTCAAGCAGTTGTCTTTCCGAGTTGGTTTGCTGGGCTTGTGCTTCGACCTGGGCGCGATATAACTGAACCTGTTGGTGTTCACTGCGGGCAATCTGCAATAGCTCATTCTTTTTGGTGCGCCCCAAAATGGTGGAGTCGGCTAATTCCCAAAAATCCTTTTTTCTTGGCATCGACTCCGGCATCCTCAGCAATGATAAGGCCCCACTCTATAATTGCCAATTTGTGGAGGAGAATCAAAGCTTGCTTGTAAAGAAAGGATATTGATGAGTCGGAAATTTGTAAATGCTGGATAAATTTTGCTGGCGCTCTACAACTCGTTCCGAAAGGCGCGATGAAGAACAGTTTGAAAGAATTGCTCCGCCTGTTGCTCGGCTTCTTGTTGCTGGGTGCGGAGTCGTTCAAACCGCTGGACAACTATAGCGTTTCCGGCTCCTGTGAGGTACAAACTAAAGGCTCAAACCCTTGCTCTCTATTATTCTGCCCGTACCTCATCCGACAGAAAACCGCTATAATAACCAGAATGCCACGAAGCATCACATGCTTGCTGACATTCTGGGTGTGCGGGCAAGCGATCTCCGGACGTTGCCCACAATGGAAAGCCGATTGGAGAGGACTCGAAAGCCAATCAGACACTCACGCAGCGTAATAAATCAGTAATTACCCTTTCCTCTCTCACATCAATTGAATTAGTTTCTTATACTGCTGCTCCAACGTCGCCACCCGTTTGTTGAGTGAGGTGATTGAATTCACATCTGTTTTACCGAGGTACTGGGCGATCGCGCTTAGTGCAGTAGCTGATCTTGATAAACAAATTACCCCAAATCAGATTGGATGGATTGCGGGTTGTTTTGTTGAATTTTGATCAGAAACCTTAGGACTATCGGCAGTCGATGAAATAAATATGCATTTCGATAAATTAGATTTGCATTGCGACGTATTGCAACGCATGATAGAGGGATAAATCTTTTTCCTGATTTGAGCATTGTCATGAGTAAGGAAAACATTACCTTTCGGTTGGATAGTGAAAAACGAGCCGTCCTGGATGCGATCGCAACAGGAATTGATCGCGATCGTAGTTATCTCATCAATGAAGCGATCGCGATTTATCTGGAGATGCATCAATGGCAAGTTGAGGAAATTCAACGGGGTGTTTCTGAGGCAGATGCAGGAGACTTTGCAACTGAAGAAGAGGTGAATGCTGTATTTGCAAGGTTGACGAGTGGCAAAGTCCGTTAAATGGCTACGTCAGGCGTTAAAGAACCTAGAGCAAGCGTATGACTATATTGCTGAAAACAATGGGGATGCTGCGATCGGGGTAGTACTCAAGATTCAAGCAGCGACAGAGCAGTTAGCAGAGTTCTCTATGCTGGGCAGGGTCGGACGGGTAGAGGGTACGCGGGAACTGGTGATTGCAAATACTCCATACGTTGTGATTTATCGAGTGAGAGGGAATGCAGTAGAAATTTTGCGGGTGTTTCATACCTCAAAACGTTATCCAGATTGAAGCGAGGGTTGGTAATTAAGGTTAGTTGAACGGGGTGTTAGTCTGATTCGAGGGGCTGAAGTTCGTGGTACTAATTGGCATTGAGCTGGGATACGTGTGATTTTTATCATATGGACTTGAAAGGCAGACTGGATAGGTATTTTAGCTTTTTAGGGGTTGAGCCGACATAAGCACAAAAAAGTGCAATATGAGGCTATAAGTCTTTCTCCGTCGGGTTTCTGAATAAAGACCCCAACAGGGAAGAAAGCATCAAAATTTCACGACAGAATCGAGGTTTCAGCCCCCTGTTGCATTAAATTAGGCTTATGTCGGCTCAACCCCTAAAATCCTTCTAGTCGCCGATAAATTTTAGACAGGCTTCGATCAGCTCATAGCAAAGCCACACCTTCATAGGCTGAAGTGAATTTTGGAGCTGATTCAGAGCAAACCGGGGTTACATTCCGCCCATTCTTCTGCTGCTCGAATCAAAATCGGGTCATCTGAATCACGATATCGCCGCATTTTGATGATGTGCCGCTCCCTTTCTTGAGCCACTTTGAGATCGGGATAGGCAATACTGGATATTACCCGACAAGGACTCGGTTCAAATCCTTTGAAAAGTCTACCTAGAGGGGTAGTACTGGACTTACTGACTAATAAGCTTGGACACTCGGGCGCGCCCTCTTCGCGCCCAATGGTTTTATTTGCATCGGGGGGGTTCGGGGGGGATTCCACAGGCAGCAAGAATTCAGGATGCCAGAGGTCTTTGTATTTATACAGCGTCTCTCCGCCAATACCACACGCCAGCAGCGCATCCCGTCGAGGGGTTAAACTCAGCGGAGCAGTCGCCCACCCCGCTGGTCTTCAGAACCGTGCTTGAAGCTTGTAACCTCACACGGCTCCTCAGCAATTTGGTGCTTGTCATGCATACCTACTGAACCAACTAGGATTGAACGGTTGCTCTTTCCCGTTTTGTCTTAACCACATGGCAGTGTCGATGGAGCAGTTGGAGGTTTTTGTATTCGTCCTTACCCCCTTGTGAGAGTGCAAGAATGTGGTCAATATCCAACTGGTCCCCATCTTTGAAAAACAGTTCACAGGCTGGGCATTGTCCTTTCTGGCGCTTGAGTAGCCTTGCCACTCGGGTTGGCACCTCTGGATTGCTGCCCAATCTTGTACTCCAATAAAGCCAATCGCCATCATAGGGACTTCGATTTCCCTGCACCTTGATATGCCGCACAATGGGCGTATCACGATGTTTGAGAAGGTGCATCGGTTGTCCGTTGAGTGTGACGCTAAAGCGCCAATTCTCTCCACTCTCCATTCTCCAGTAACGGTGAATGATCCAGTAAAGAGACTTATTGGGATGACGACGACGTGCCCAAGCCCGCAGTTGCTGAAAGATGAGATGGTCAAGCTTCTCAAAACAGGCTTTGCTGACCACGGATGCATAATAGTTTGCCCACCCTCGAATACGTGGATTCAGATGACGAATCAATGCCGCTTGAGGGGCTGCTCGATGGGTCTTGATAATGCACCCGATTGCTTCAAGTTGCTGTTTCAGCTTAGCGGGACTGGGTTTGATGAGAGTCTTAAACCCAAGTGCTTGGGGATGCTTGCCTCGGGTTCCAGATTTACCGCATTGATATTTGCCAACGTGGAATTGCCGAATCTGCATACCCAAAAAATCAAATCCCACTCGTCCCTCAAATGGTTTGAGGGTATGCGTGATGTGGGTTTTGCTTGGCTTCAAGGTTAAGCCCATGCCACCTAACCACTGTTGTAATGCCTGCTGGCAGGCTTGTACCACTGTAATATCTTCGTGTAACACCACAAAATCATCACAGTAGCGAATGAGCCGTGCCGTCTTAGAGACTTGGCTCACCACTGCCTCCATTCCGTGTAAGGCGATATTTGCCATCAACGGAGAGCAACACCCCCCTTGTGGCACACCTTCTTTGGTCGGAAACAGTGCTCCTCTCTCCATCACCCCAGCACTTAGCCAAGCTTGAACTTGTCGTCGTAGCGTTGGAAAGGTCTTGAGTTTTGCCAGCAAGGCGGACTGGTCGATCCGGTCGAAGCATTTTTCGAGATCTGCATCCAAAACGAATTTGGGCTTTTGCCGAATGGCACTGAAAATCGCTTCAATCGCATCATGGCATGAGCGGCTTGGTCGAAACCCATAGCTGTTGGGCTCAAACTTTGCCTCCCATTCGGGTTCTAGTCCTAGCTTTACCAATGTCTGCACACAGCGGTCATGGATTGTCGGAATACCTAACCCACGCTTTTCCGAACTTCCAGGCTTCGGAATAAAGACCCGGCGAACGGGTTGTGCTCGATGGGTTAGGTGTAACATACTGACCAGTTTCAACCGCTGGGATGGAACCAATTGCTTGATTCCATCAATTCCGGCTGTTTTCTTGCCAGTGTTATCCTGAGTCACCTGACGTACCGCGAGACACCTGGCAGACCAGGATCTCATCAGAGTCTTTTGAAGTCGATGAACTGCCTTGACATCGCCACGCTGCGAGGCTTTGAAGATGCGCTTTTGCAACTTAAACACGCGCCGCTCTAGCTGACACCAGGGGATCGTGTTCCATTCCATCATCGGGTTTACCCGTGCTTTAGACATTTTCATTGCTAATCACTCCCCTTCATTCCAAATCACCGTGCCTACGTCTGCATATCCTGCGGCTTTCCCGCTGGCATTAGCTTCTTAGGCAATCCCTCTCACCATTTGCTTGCGGTTAGCACCTACTCGCCCGCCTGACCCAGGGGGCAAGAGCAAATGGTGAGTTACTTCGTTCCGAATAACCATTGATTAGAACCCTTAGAGTGATGCTCTCCACCGGGTTTATTGGGAGTGCAATTGGTCGCTCATACACACGCCAACCCCTTATCCTTTGCCTTTTGGCTCCAGCCTATCAGCCTGATTTGGCTGGTTAACGGTGACGATGGTTCAATGCATCTTCACGGGTGTTACTCATCGGTTCTCTGCTCGACGGGTTTCCAAGTAAGGCTCTCAGATACCGCCTTTTCACCCCGCTTTACGGATTGATGGCTAGTCGCTACCGTAGGGGTGATGCTGTCACCACTGCACTTGTGGGGAGGGGCTTTCACCCTCATGATTATTCAGTTACAAGGTTGTTTGAGTTGTTAACCTCCTTTATTCCTTGCTAGCTATCCCCAAGCTTTCGCTTGTTTCAGCTAAACGAATCGCACGTATGACACCGTTCCTGGCAATTAAGTACCACATCGGCTGAAACCTTTATTAGGCAGTACTTCCAAGAGACAATTTTTCAAGAAAATCATTGATCCGATGACTTTTGGAAGACGACAGGGATGCCAAAATCAATGGGAGGAGGGCAACGGTCCATGTCCAAACTGTAACGACCAAACCGATTAATGTGCTGCGTCCAATAAGGACTAAGCGCTGCGATGGTTTCGGGTTCAATGCAAACGAAACGAAGTAAGTTGGAAGGTAGCAGACAACCATTGATAAGTTCTACTAAAGATGGAAAGCCCACACTACAGATGGAGTGGGCTTTTTTTTACTACAGTTGTAGATGTTGAATTTATGATTGTATTTCGCCTAGAATCAGCGTCAAACCAGTGTTCTAGGTGATGCGTGATGACTCTCGCCCTTGCCCAAATCGACCTCAGTGAAGCCGAGGTCGAGTCAAATCTGAAACAGCTTGAGACTTGGGCCAGCGACCTCGATGCCCTCATGATTCGGCTGGCCCCGCGCTTCAAACGCGCAGAGCTGCGAGAGCGCGCGAAAGAGTATGTGCAAGGATTGCTCAGTGCAGCTGAGCGGAAGAATAGCTGGCAAATCGCAGAACAACTGGGCAAGCCCACACCGTATGGGATGCAACATCTCCTCGGTCGAGCCCAGTGGAATGCCGATTTAGTGAGAGACGACGTGCAAGCCTATGTGAATGAAGCGTTGGGCGATCGAGAAGCGGTGTTTGTGCTCGATGAAACAGGCTTTCTCAAAAAAGGCGACCACTCAGCTGGGGTGCAACCGCAGTACAGTGGCACCGGCAATGGGATTGAAAACTGTCAGGTCGGCGTCTTTCTCGGCTATGCCGCCGCCGATGGCTACACGTTGATTGATCGAACACTGTATCTACCGCAACGTTGGCTGGATGAGCCAGAGCGATGTGCTCAAGCTGGCATTCCGCCAGAGGCCGCCTTTGCGACCAAGCCGATGCTGGCACAACGCCTGTTAGAACGGGCGTTTGCGGCGGGACTGCCAGGCCGTTGGGTGACTGGGGATGAAGTCTACGGGCGCGATGCCCGCTTGCGGCAATGGTTAGAAGCACGGCATCAAGCGTATGTCCTGACCACTTGGTCAAAAGAGAACGTTGGGCGCGATGCCCTATCGATGCGCATCGAGGAACTCGCCATGAGTTGGCCCGCTGAAGAATGGCACCGGCTCAGTTGTGGGACGGGCACGAAGGGAGAACGCTACTTTGACTGGACTTGTATGCCGATTAACAGTCCCAAAGGGTGCGATTGGCAGCACTGGGCACTCGTCCGACGGGGCATCGAACACCCAGAAGACTGGGCTTATTATCTGGTGTTTGCGCCGCCTGGAACGTCTTTGCAGACGATGGTGCAGGTTGCCGGTCGGCGCTGGACGATCGAGGTTTGTTTCGAGAGTGCCAAAGGGGAAGTCGGGCTGGATGAGTATGAAGTGCGTTCATGGAATGGCTGGTATCGCCATATGACGTTAGCGCTACTGGCCCACGCTTTCTTAACGGTGACGCGAGCGCAGGCGGCTAAAAAAGGGCTTTCAACGGTGACTGCTGCCCAGTACCGCCCTCCGGTGCAGCCGTCGCAGGCATGGGCCGTGTGCCCTTGAGTGTGGCTGAACTGCGTCACTTGCTATGGCGCTTAGCTTGGCAGCCTCCATTGAGTCCTCGACAGCTGTTGCATTGGTCCTCATGGCGACGACGGCATCAAGCGATTGCCCAGTTCTACCACTTCAAGCGTCGAGCGTTAGCCATGCGGTGGCGAAAACTGCTAATGGTTCATTCCGTAGAGGTGCCTCCAGAATGCACAGTCGCAGACATCGCTGATCGACTGTCTGTAAAAATGGTCTTCGCGTTGCCCTTGCTTTGGCTAGCCACCGCTGCATCGAGCAATAGTAGTGGCAGACAATGAAGCTGATTTCAGCACTGTGCAAGCTCTTGTGGAAGCGAGTGGTTGAGTGCTTGCCGGTCAAGCAACTAGTGTTTAGTCAATTATTAATAGACGGGTAAAGCCGCTTTAATTTCACCCTGGCATCCGCCGTCGCAAAGCGCCAGTCAATCCAGGTTTCCTCATGATTGCGGTTGTCCTGCCAAGCTGCAACTTCCCGCTTGAGCACATCCATATCAGGAATGCGACGATCCAAACATTGACGACTCAAAATACTCAGTTCAATTTCAGCCATGTTTAACCAACTGCCATGCTTAGGAGTATGACAAAACTCCAAGCGGCTCAAAATTCGCTGCGCTTCGGTTGGCTCAAAGGCTTTGTAAAGTGAAGCGGGTGAATGGGTGTTGAGATTATCGGCAATGACGATCACTTTGTCGGCTTGGGCATAATCTACATCGACCAAGGTTTTGAGCAAGTGGGCATAATCGAGGGCTGTGCGTTGCTTTGTCACTTCCACCCGCCGCCATCCCACCATCGGTTCACTCACCATAAACAAGTTCGCTGTGCCGTTGCGTTCATACTCATAATCGACCCGTTCCGGTTGTCCCCGCTCTGCTGGCATGGGAACGAGGGTTTCTTTGACTAATTGCTTGGTTGCCTCATCAATGCAAACCACTGGAACGTTGGGGTTATAAGCTGTTTGATACAGGTCCAGCACTGCTTCCATTCGCCAGACAAACTCTGCGTTTTGCTCCGGTGGAATTACCCAGCACTCTTGCCGCCAGGGTTGCAGTTCGTTTTTTTCAGCACTTGTCGCACGCTTTCATGACTCAACTGTTCGACATACCCCAGTTCCACCATTTGATCTGCCAATAATCGCAACGTCCAGCGCCCCTTTCCCTCGGGAGCCTCACTACATCGCAATGCGATCAAATGTGCCTCACTTTCCCCATCCAACTTTCTTTTTCGTCCTCCACCCGGACGGCTTTTAAGCGCAGCTTCCAGACCTTCTTCGACAAATCGTTGCCGCACCCGCTCAATCGTTCGCAAACTAATGTCAAAGGCATCTTTGATGTCCTGGTCACGCCAACTCCCGTTCGGTTGATTGCAATCCGCTTTCAGAAGAATCCGCGCATGATTGATCGTGTAGGCAGCTCGTTTGCCGGTCGTGACCAGTTGTTCGAGAGACTGCCGTTCTGTTTCGTTTAAGTTAACGATGTACTTTTTAACCATACCAGCACCGTTGAAAGGACTGACTCAATCTTACTCCTTCTACTCGTCACTTCTTGATTGACTGAACACTAGCCAAGAAGATGAGACAGGGGTGTCACCGTTGCCCTATCTTGGTTGAGCGCGCGTTTCCGGTCGGACTAACCGAGGCGACAGTCTCACGAGTTTAGGGCGTTGTAGCGGACTGTGAAGGATTGGGTTAGTTCGATTTTAGCCCTGCTGACTTTTGAGACGTTGAATCTTTATATGAGACGGCCTCGGAGATGAGGATCTACAACTGTAGTAAACTGTAGTAAGAAAAAGTCCAACACATCTGTAGTATGGTTTTTCCATCTTCAGTAGCACTGATCAATGGTTGTCTGCGACCTTCCAACTTGCTTCGTTTCGTTTGCATTGAACCCGAAACTATCGCTGCGCTCAGTCCTTATTGGACGCAGCACATTAATCGGTTTGGTCGCTACAGTTTGGACGTGGACCATTGCCCTCATCCCATTGATTTTGGTATCCCCTGTCGTCCCCCAAACGTCATCGGATCAATGATTTTCTTGAAAGATTGTCTCCTGGAACTACTGCCTAATAAAGGTTTCAGCCGATGTGTCACTTAATGTTCAGGAACGATGTCATCCCCCTATTACTAGTTCACCAACTCGGTAGTTGATTAGAAGATACATGAATTTCAATAGCCTGATAGATCTCTGTGATCGCTAACTGCTTGAGATTCTACATCTAAAAGCTCCATCAACCCGAATCAGTGGTCGATACGCGAATTTATTGCCCCGACTCACCAGCCTGGGCATTTTGTAATAGATTCTGATATAGCCAGCGTCTAAAATAATGAACCCCAACATAGGGTAAATCGGCTCGTAGACAAGCTTCCTGCAAGATCCTGCTAATTTGTAAGTGGGAGCGCGACCCACCCTCTATCCAATCTGGAAATAACGCTTCTATCTGCGGATGGTAGCACTCTAATAACCGTTGGAGCGGCTCTGGAATCGTACAATAGTGCGTTTCACCTGTCTTTGAAAAATCACCGCTGCATATAATCAAACCCCCAATCAGATTCACGTCTTGAACCGTCAATCGAATCACTGTACGCTGTCGAGCACCCAGGTAACGCAAGATGCCAAAAAAGGCGCGGTCTCGATGGGTCAAAAATCCCGTTTCAAACAAATGATCCATTTGCTCAGCGGTCCATAGGTTCGCGGTCATTTTGTGTATTTCTCCTTCAATGGTTAGGTTGTATGTCGCTCTGCTCAACTCAATCGCAAACGTGAATTGAGGCTTGGCTCAGTTATAGCAGCGGAGTTAAACTCAGCGGAGTGGGTGTTGTCCATAAAGGGCGGCAACTCCTGCGCCCGATTGCATTGCTCTCCAAAGACCCACAACCCTGTTTTGTCTTGAAGCGGGCTGAACGAGATTTTTATGACTAGGTTTGGTTTACTCGAATTCGTTCCCTCACCTGAAAGCCTTGATTTGACTTTCATTGACTAAGATTGTGTCAGGCAGTCAGGTTTATACCATTGATCTTTGAATAGAAAATCAAAGTAAATCTCTCAATCTTACGGCGGATTGCAGTGTTAAGAGGGACAGTAACAGCAGTGTGCAAACCAGTTGTGCAAATGTTGAGGATCTATCAAATCCATCGCTGTGGCAATGAGGGTATCTACCCTTTTCGAGGTTGTCGGCGAGAACTGTCTTAGGAAAGCCTTTAACTGTGACCACCAATGCTCAATCGGATTAAATTCGGGAGAGTAAGGAGACAGATACAGAACCTTCGCTCCAACCGCCTCAATTAAAGGTGCAATGGCTTTTACCTTGTGAGCAGGCAGGTTATCCATGACCACGACAGCCCCTTTCCACAGTTGAGGCACAAGACACTTTGAGACGTACACCTCAAAGACAACCGCGTCCATCGACTGATCTATCGTCATCACAGCCAGCACCTTTGAGACGGTAATCGCGCCCATGACACTCACCTTCTTGCCCCGATAAAAAGGTTTGAAGTCATACGCTCGTTCCCCAGGTGCAGCACGGGCATGGGTTCGCATGAGTCCCAGTAGAACACCCATCTCATCGAGAAACACTAAATCTTTGAGTTCTATACTCGTCACCTGTGCCCAGTACTCCTGTCTCAGGAGTTGGACTCGTTCGCTGGTGGCTTGGCTGGAGCGGAGCGTTTTTTTTTGCGCGGTAAATTGAGTCTCTGAAAGGTTCGGCACATAGTACTTTGGCTAACCCATAGCCCAGTCTCATCAAAGAGTAGCTCACAATATTCCGCTAAGGTCGCATCGCGCTGGTTCTCGAAGATCGCCACTAACTGGTCTTTGTGCTCCATCACAGGACTCACCGAACCACCCTGCTTATGTAGGGCTGATTCATTCTAGGGGAAGAAAATTCAAGCTAACAGAGGCAGCAATTAATTCGCGTCCCTCCCATCCGACCATGACCTTGATAGAAGCTCTGCAAACGATTCCAGACCATCGTCGCGGTGCTGGACAGCGCTATCCCCTGTGGGTGTTTCTGCTGTTAATCATTCTGGGCACGATGAGTGGCTACCGAGGGTATCGGGGTTTATCGCGCTTCATGCTCCGCCACCAGGAGCATCTGGCAGAGCGCTTAGGCTTGCGCCGAGCGCAGTTACCGAGTTATTCCACCATTCGACGCTTGTTGATGGAGATTGACTTTAATGCAGTCGCAACCGCCTTTAACCAATGGGCGCAGAGTGCCGGATTGGTTAAAGCTGGAAACAACTGTGCAGTGGATGGCAAAAGCTTAAAGAACACGCTCACCGACACTGACACGGCACAGCAAAACTTTGTCAATGTCGTGTCAGTGTTTCAGTTAGAACAGGGACTGGTGGTGGGACAAGCCGTCTTTGAAAATCAGCATCAGAGCGAGATTAAGGCGGTCTATGAACTGCTGGAACATTTGCAGTTATCTGGGGTAACGGTGAGTTTGGACGCATTGCACACTCAAAAAAACCCGTGGAATTAATTCACAGCCAAGGAAATGATTACGTGATTAGTGTGAAAGCGAATCAGAAAACGCTTTATCAGCAATTACAAGACCTGGCTCAGAGGGATACGGTGTTCAGTATTCATCTTGATGCCGAACAGACGCGGGACCGTCAAACGACCCGAATTGCTGCGGTTTTTCCCTTGCCAGATAGTCTGAAGCACCTTTGGAGCGGTGCTCAACAAGGAGTGGAGGTGATCCGCCTGGGCAAGCGCCAGGGAGAACCGTACTATGAGCGTCGATACTACATCACCAGTTGGTCGCAGCAGGCAGATGCCTTGCAAGCCCGCATTCGGTCGCATTGGGGGATTGAGAATCCGCTGCATTGGGTCAAAGATGTCGTGCTCGGCGAAGACCAAAGCTCGATTGCAGCGAAACCTGCTGCTACCTTGATGGCGTTCATTCGCAATCTAGTAATTACCTTATTTCGTCGAGCAGGGCATCACTCGATTACGGCTGCCATCGACCGCTTCAGCAATGACTTGAATCAGTTATTGCCCATGCTGGACTTTCCCTCTGGCTAGAATGAATCAACCCTACATGATGAAAGGGGAACGACGTGACCTTCTGTGCGCTTCTGAATCATCCATCTCTCGACGCAACTCTTGCTGCCCGCTTTGCTGTCAGCAACTTTTCGGATCGAGCTATCACCCTTCTCCATAGCACTTACAATCTTCTCTCGAAAGTCTATGGAATACGGCTTCATTTTTGACCCAACGTTGTAATCCTTCATTGTCCTCTATCTGACTGCAATCCGCTGTAAACGTTCTTCCGGTGGAAGCTGCTCCAACAACATTTGGATCTGAGAAATAGTATCACTTCCATCATTAAAAGGTTTCCACCACCCTGTTGCCTTGACTGTCTTCTCCTGTGGATGCATTTCATTGTAGGTTTTATCTCCTTCAGCAGGGGAGTTGCCAATTACTTTATGAAACGCTTCCCGTTTTGACGGATCGCCATGCCGCCGCTCATGAGTGATACCAATATTGCGATAAAAGTGTGGATTGGTATGTTTAGGGTCTAATCCTTTGAACAAGGGATGTTCCAACTCAATTAACGCAGAGGTTGCATTGTAGACCGCAGAAACAACTAAATCTCTGAAATTTTCTCTAGATAATGGGTGACACTTAGAAGCTTTGCCAGTTGTCCCTCCAAAAATTAGAAAGACATATTCTTTTTGGAGAACCGATGGTGCATTATGCCAGGAGTTCACCACTGCTTGTAGACTTTGTAACTTCCTCTGTGCCTTTTTAATATCAATCTCCCCCAGAGAATTTTGTTTAGTCTGGATCTCTAAAGACAAATCCTTGATTTGCTTTTCCGTTTCCCCTCTGTCATACCCAAGAAAATTTATCCACGTGTCCAATGTTTTCACTGCTTGGCGTGCAAAACTAATGAAGTTAGCTCTCCAGTGATCAAGCCAATGATTCAAATCATTGATTACCTCTGACGGTAATAGATCGACTAGACGAAAATCTCGGTCATCACCAGTTTTATTGTCCTCTGGTCCTAAAATAATTCGATAGCCATCCTCTCTGAAGAGTGTTCTTCCAAGCTCAAGTTCACGGATCTCTCTCTGCCTGAGTAGACAGTACGTTAAAATAGCAATGATTAAATATCGCTGCCACGATCGCATTACTGCCATATCTGATCTGCGACAATGATTGTTTGCGTAGGGTGCACAACATTTTCGCAGAAAGCGGACTACCTCTACACACTGTTCAAAGGTCATTTCCTTATCCTGTTTCTTAATCCTTGCTGACGGCTTGCTGTCGTCATATTTATGAGATAGCCCCATCATGTAAAGGCGTATCTCTCAATCAAATCAATATCCCGGTACATGGAGCGTTTAGACTCGCTAGCGTACTTCCACTTCGCAATACTTAGTGGAGCCTTTAAAATCATCATGCCCCATCCATAACCGTTGCCACGTGTATTAATTCCCCACGAGACAAACTCTTTCAGTAACAGGAGGTTTTCTGTTGGAGACTCTTTTCCATCAGTAAGCATTAACTCTATATCTAACTCCTCTAGTTGCCACTCTTCAAATTTGTGAAGCCAGCCTAGAAAGAATAGGATAGAGCGACGAATATTATCCTCAAAAGAGATCGTACGCATGGGTTTATTCTGCCGAGATATCACCTCCTTAGCAGTGCAAAATTCGCGCAAATCTTCAATCTGTTGAATTAACTTTGAAGTTAGTTGATCTTCTCTTAAACTGTAGGGATTCGCTTTATGACTTCGGTACCCTTTTCTGGCCTGCCCTAAGGTAACTTTTGGAACTACCTTAGGTGCATAGTTACAATGACGAACATTCTCAAATAGGGTGTGCCAATCTTGATTCTGCATCCATTTGATAAAGTTTGTGATCGTAGGATTGTAGGTAGTTCTAACAACCTCTTTTCCGATAGTATTATTGCTAATTGCCTCTTTTGAAAGTTGGCCAAATATTGCAATAGGATCTGCTTCAATAAATGAAGATATAGGAATTTTGCTCAAGCAACACTCAAGGTTTTTACCACTCAGGTCAGATTCGTTAAAAGTATAGCCAGGAAGGCTAGTCAGCAAGTATTTTCTAAAGATTGTTCTTAAATTACTAACTAACTTTTTTCCTGATTTTGTCTCTTTAGTTTTCAAATACAATGTGAAGACATCGAGAAGATTAGAAGGAGTTTCAATCATAAAAATTTAATTTCAGTGTTCTTGATACAGTATAGAACAAGTGTTCTAAGGTTTCCTTTCAGCTTCAGAGCGTAAGTTTTAAGAAAGTTTTGACTTTCTGAAATACCTCTAGACTAGTTGCTGGCAAATCGTTCCAAGGCATTGTTAGCATTGTTCTGTATGAAGTGTATGAAGACTGTTCCTACGCTTTTTATTTTCAAGATAATGCTCACTTAAACAACTTAGAGCCAGTGAATTTCCGTAAGAAATCATCGATTTTGAGTGATGATTCTCTACCAAAGTTTTCTCGCTTAATCAAAGACTTTCCAAAAACAATTTGGAATCAGTTGGTAATTAACTTAAAAAGTTCCGAACTTTTACTGCCTTAATTTTGAGGGAGAAAACAGATTTTTGTGAAGGAGCCATTGATGCTCCTTCACAAAATTGCTGTTTCATTAAAAATAAGTTTAATTCAGTTTTCAGGGAATCTATAAACTTCGGAATTTTCTGAAAAAAGCTATATCAAGTCGGGAGTGCGGCAGGTTTTGGGATCGATTAGTCCATTTAGATAGGCACAGCGTACGCAAACACCCAAAAAATATTGATAACACTCCATTTCTATCTACCATTTGTTATTACACCTCTTGCCGGGTGAGTGAAGCCCTCAAGCTGAAGCGGTCAGACGTTATTGGCGATCTCATTGTGTTTAGGGCACGCACCACTAAGACAATAGAATCCCCGCAAACTTGAGGGATACTTCTTGATAAGTTACCTTTTGAAAGAGCTGTAAACGCTTCTATCGCTACGGGTAGATTCCCTGCCCTTTGGGGCGCACGTGGTACAGCCGTCCGAATGGGCGCTGTCGAGCGGAGTCGAGCCGCAAAGCGTGTGAAGCGTAGCGAAGTAATCCACCGTCCGCTTGCGGTGGTGACGTTCATTGCGTAGCCATACAAAAAATTACGTAAGGCTATATCCCTCTGTTTGGTGTTCCCGTAGCGATCACAAAAACAATGCTTAAGACGGTGTCGAGAGTTCGTGCGGGAGTAAAGACAGGGTCGACTTTTTCTCAAGGTTGCCTTGGCTTGACTCAATCCATCCCGCCTTTTTCCTGTATTGAAGCTACGTGTAGACTACCCCCTGTATACGCCGTTCAGGATCTTTGTGTCAAATACGTTAGAGACTGATTAGTACATGGGGTTTGAGTAGCACCTCAGCCAGATTGCGTGTAGCACATTCGCCAACAGCGTCGGATGATACTCAAACCCCAGAAGCTGCCATTAGGTTCAAACCAAAGAAAAATTTGCTCTCCGATGATACTTTCAGTTCCTATTTTTGCGACAGAACCGTAAACGAACGTTCACTTAATCCTCGGTAAGATTTGCATCTATGACTCATCCAACGTCTGCCTGGTAATGTTCTAGACCTGTGGATCGATACTAAATAGGTAAGCCAAATTTATAATGATTGATGAATAGTCCGATGACCACATCATGCAACCAGCTTGACTTGGAAAAGCAAATGGTTTTGCGAGCCAGTCGCTTGATTCTTGTGCGTAAGGTCAGATGTTTGCGCTCAATGGTTTGAGTATTGGCTTTACCAACGGTATAAGACACGGGTTCAAGATGCTGTTCATAGGCTCCCCAACCGTCTGTGTAAAACTGGGTGATACCAAATGCCTTATTTAGGAATTACCGTCTTGCAAGCCTTTTGTAGCGGTGTTTATAGCCGTTACGTGGTTGACCTCAATCGATCGCTCCAGGAACCGTTCTTGGGTAACTTTTGGCAATCGGTTGTTGCTGAAAAGACTGCGTTCAACACAGCGATTATCGAACTCCGCCTTCAAGAGAAGAGGTTGAGCAGCGAGTTGAGCAATACTATCGTCCCCATCACCAATAGCTTCAAGCTTTGCTAAACAAGCAAATTGAGCAATTTGGCAAGGTGTATTTGCTGGATTTACACAGTTTCCTTGGATTAATCGAGGATGAAATCTGTTTGGGTAACGGAAATAGTACAAATAGTACAACTTGTTCTGAACACCTCATTTCCGTTATTGAATCTGCCTTTTGCTCAGAAAGTTATCAGGTTGTTCGCAATAAAGTGTTTAGTGGTGGGTATATCACGCGTACTACAGCCGAATGCCATAGGTTGAAGCATTACAAATTGAAGTCCGCTACCCGGTTGACCTGAACGCGAAGCAACTGGATTGCTCTTCCGTCCCAGACTAGCAGGTGCCAGAATTCGATAATGCGAAGCACAAGTTTGAGCCAATTTTCGAGCAGATTACCAAGACTTTAGTAGCTGCTTTGCTTTGCTGTTTCTTATAATTCTGAACCACAAATTGGGAGTACTTTCGGTGGAAAGGATACTCCCAACTTTAAGCAAATCAAAGCTCTCCTGCTGCAATCATCTGGATCAACCGAGGTGTTCCCGGATCGAATCCAGCAATATCCCACGACATTGAATCCTGTGGGTCAACCAGCGAGATATTTTGGGGAGCCAGGGTTACGTAAACGGCTTTTGCCTGAGGATTCACTTTACGGCGATACTCCGCCAATGCCTGGCTGGGGTGCTTTCGCCCTGCCCAACTTTCACAGTCCGTCCAGAAGCAGAACACATCTGCTTTGAACTTGTGCTTGATTGCCCAGTCATACGCCACTGACGCATCCGTTCCCCCAAAGTTCTGGTTGCTGGCTTTGGCGATCGCATCGCTAAACGAATCCCGTGCTGTAATCTTCAGGTCACGGAAATCGGTTGCAAATCCTCGAATGACATAGTGCGGTTCGGCTTTTGCCGTTGCTAGTGCCATTGTGGTTGCGATTTCACAGCAGGTCAGCCCAATCGAACTCACGCTGTAATAAGACATGGAACCGGAAACATCAATCGCGTGCAGAAACACCTTGCCCGTTGGCTGCATCACATCAAAGGAGAGTTCCAGAGCTTGCTCCAGAATATCCACGATGCGGGGAACAGGTTGCCAGGTTTTCTGGCTGCGTCCCAACTGCCCACCAGATTGATAGGTCTTGAGGGCTTTCAAGACATCGATCGGGTGGATGCGTCCTTTCCGCAGATGCTCCGCACTGTTGAGTACTTTCGCAACCCGCTTCAGGTTGTCACGGTTATCAGCCGTCAACACACCCAGTTGAGTTAACGATCCCAGATTTAGCAGCATTGCACCGATCGGCATATCCTTGAACAGCAGTTGCCAGGCTCGCTTGTCCATCTTGCCTACGGGAGCTGCCATTTCATGGGTCAATCGACCTTTCGCGATCGCCTCATGAGTTCTGTCAGGATCGCGCTTCAGCCACTCATACCACCAGATCTGAGCTAGAGCATCCGAAGGGATTTCCTTTGGTAGGTTTTCCCAGCCTTGAAGCACCCACTGAAATAGCTGGTTGTGGTCTTCTGTTAGCGGTTTAACGTGGAATAGTCGCAGGGCATCCCGGTGAGAGAATCCCTGACGCTGCTGGTACTTCAGCAGTTGATATGCCAGCCCTTTCACATCCGGATTCGATAACCAGGACTTACCCGCTTCGCGAACAATCTTGCCAAAACCACGCATTGCTTTGGTGTAGCTCAGCCACTCATAGAAATGGCTTCCCGTTCGCACTACTTTGGGAAAGATGGACTGAAAAGCTTGCTTTGCTTGGATTGTCTCACCCATCGACAGCAGTACTAACGCCAATAATGGCGCACTGTTATTGATTGCCCGTCCATCGCTGGCATAGAGAATTTCTGAGGCAACCCGATCGGAGTTGAGAGCGATCGCCTGCTTCAATACTTCGACAAATTCACCCGTCAACTCCTGCTTGCCTGCGTAGTAAGCCCCTTGAGCCGTTCCAATCAGCAGACAGCGACGCAGCACATTCCAGATGTCAGCTTTGAACATCCAGCCACCGGAACGTCCCTCAATCATGTCTGCTTCCCGTCCGGGAATCGGTTGGCTTTGCGGGGTTTGCGTTTTGTTCTGGACGAAAAACTTATAAGTCATCACAACCTCCAGCCCGTTAGGGCAATGTATGGAAATTGGCAGGGTGGGAGTTGCACCCACATCACCCGCTTAGAAGGCGATAACCCTCATTCGTCGTCCCTTTCGGGCAAGGTGTGAACAAGGATGTTTTAGGCGTTCTACTGTTAAACTACCTGCCAGTGTTTGGTGTAGCGGCGCGGGGGTTGCACCCGCATCTCCGGCGATTAAGGGGAAGGTCGTCTAAAGCGATAACCCTCAATCTGCGTCCCTTTCGGGCAATCGTTGGTGCTCTACTATTGAGCTAGCCGCCACATGATTGAACGTTAGGGTAGGAGGTGAGGAGCGTTATCTCGCCTCCCTTCCCTTTGATGAATCCAGAATAGGCGGTTCATCTTCCCTCAGGCGAATTGAGCATGAAAGGCTAAAGAGCTTGTGATTATTGAAGTTCAGAAGCTAGGGGAGGTTCAAGACCTGGGGGATTCCCCTAGCTTTGTTGCCATCCATCCCTAACCTTTCACACAAACAAGTTGCTTCAGGGTTGCCACCACCTCTACCAGGTCAGACTGGTTTGCCATTACCTGGTCGATCGGCTTGTAGGCTCCAGGGATTTCATCGAGCACGCCTTCATCCTTACGGCACTCAACTCCTTGAGTTTGCTGGATCAGGTCTTCCAACGTGAAGTTGAGCTTCGCCTTGTTGCGGGACATCAACCGTCCAGCCCCATGAGAGCAAGAGCAGTAGCTTGCTGCATTACCCTTTCCCTTCACGATGTAAGACTTAGCTCCCATCGAGCCAGGAATGATGCCGTAGTCATCTGCCTGTGCCCGGACTGCACCCTTACGAGTCACGTACACCTCTTCGCCGAAATGCACTTCCCGCTCGGCATAGTTGTGGTGGCAGTTGACTTGCAACTGGGGGGTGAAGGGTTGACCGTTTGCCAGATGCTTTTCTAGCACTCGCTTCGATCGCGCCATCATCACCTCGCGGTTCACACGGGCATAGTTCTGTGCCCACTGCAAATCACGCCAGTACGCGTCAAACTCTGGAGTTCTCTGAACAAAATGTGCTAGGTCGGGATCAGGCAATTTTTCGCCTGACAGCTTTGCCAAATTCTTTGCCGTCTCGATATGGCGCTGTGCCAGCACGTTGCCAATATGACGGGAACCTGAATGCAGCATCAACCAAACCTGATTTTGCTCATCCACGCAGACTTCAATGAAGTGGTTGCCGCCTCCCAGCGATCCCATTTGCTTCAGAGCCTTGGCTTCCAGGTGTTGTACTCCAGCGTGCAGATGGTTAAAGTCTTGCCAGCCCTGCCAGTTCAATACTTGTGCGTCTGCTTCGTCATTTTGGTTGAAGCCAACGGGAATCAGAGCTTCAATGTCGTGCCGAATCTGTTGCAATTTGCCTTCTAGCTGGTCAGCTACAAAAGGCGTTTTGATGGCGCACATGCCGCACCCAATATCCACTCCCACTGCCGCAGGAACAATCGCCGCCTTCGTCGCCACAACCGAACCCACTAAAGCACCTTTCCCTAAATGGACATCGGGCATCAGGGCAACGTGCTTGAAGACAAAGGGCAGGGATGCTACATTCTTCGCCATTTTGGTCTCGTCTTGACCCAGTTGATGGTTTGCCCAGGAGAGAACAGGCTTGGAAGTGGAGAGATCTAACTTTTCGTAAGGCATGGTTTCGTGTCCTTCTTTTCCGTTTGTTTGATGTCTTAAGAATAGGAAGGACAACTTCCCCTAAGCGAATCGACACAAAAGTGGCTGAAAGGCTTGCTCCACAGCAGCTTTGAAGTTAGGGGAATAACTGAACCGAAGGAATTCCCCTGGCTTCTGGGGGAAAATGTGAGTTAGAACCGTGAGGCATTGTTAATTTGTCTCGAAATCCCTCTTACAGCATCGATTCCTTTACCCATGGCACGACCCAGTTACGGACCTGAAGCGAAAAAGCGATCGCTCCACCTGTTCACAACCCTGCTCGACTACGCGAACGACGAGTTGGACTGCGATGAGGTGGTACTGGATGCGCTGCGATCGCAAATTCAGACTCACTGGCAAACCGAGCAACGGTTAGTGGTGCGAACAAAAGTTCGATTCTTAGAAGCTCTGACTAAACTGGCGGAGTCGCCTCTGAATGGCGAACAGATCAAGGAGGCGTTACGACGATTTGAGGATTGTCTGGAGATCCTGGACGACAATCGCCCCAACAAGGGCGGATCGGAGGTGTGGCACTTCACCCTCAACTTATGGCACAAGCGGAGCGATCGTCCAGCAAATCTGCGTCAATTCGAGCAAGAGTGGGAAAACCGCCGTCCCCAGAAATCTAAGCAGGTGACAGGTGAGGAACCCATAGAGTCAAAAGATTCGGGAGTGGATGGGCAGGATTTCTGGTGGCAACTTTGCCGTGACAGTCTGGAAACACAGCAATATGAGCGGTTGACGATCAATCCATTGACTGTCACTGATGGCATGACCTTCAACCTGCATGAACTCTATCTTCCACTGGGCTTGATAGAACGCAAACAGCGGCATCGCGAAGCAAATCGTTCATCGGTCGGTTCACCCGTTGAGGAAGGAGACGAGCCAGAAGACACCCTGACCTTAGAGGAATTTTTTGACTATCTGCGATCGCCCGAAAAGCAACGAGTGGCGATCGTGGGTGAACCGGGTGCAGGCAAAACGACTCTACTTCAAAAGATCGCCTTCTGGCTTCTGGAGCAGGGAGAATTACCCATCTGGATTTCGCTTGCAGATTTGCAGGGAGCGACATTTGAAAACTATCTCTTACAGGACTGGCTGAAGCAGGCAACCCAGAAGATTAGTGTTCCATTAGAGCTTCAGGAAGCGTTTGCCCAACAGTTTAAGCAGGGGCGGGTTTGGCTGTTACTGGATGCGATTGATGAGATGGCGATGGATGGGGCAACTGCTTTGACCAGTCTTGCCCGTCAACTGCGAGGATGGCTTACCCATGCCCATATTGTGCTGACCTGCCGCTCGAATGTTTGGGACAGTGGCAAAAATGCCTTTGATGGGTTTATGGTCTACTGCAATCGCAGCTTCAGTTATGGAAGTGGCATTGCCGGGGATCAGGTAGGGCAGTTCATCGATCGCTGGTTTCAGAATAATCCGGAGTTAGGCGATCGCCTACGACAGGAATTGAGCACCCCACAGCGAAAGCGGATCAGGGATGCAATCAAAAATCCACTCCGGTTAGCCTTGCTTTGCCATTCCTGGTCACTGGCTCAAGGAGCCTTACCCCAGACCAAATCCCTGCTCTATCGGCAGTTTGTCGAAACAATTTATGAGTGGAAGCAGGATTGCTTTCCCACAACGATCGCCCAACGACAAGAATTAAATGAGGCATTAGGGCAGGTTGCACTGCGGGCACTCCTGCAAAGGGAAATGCGCTTTCGGTTGTCCCACTCCTTTACTCAAGCAGCGTTTGCCAAGAGATTGGACTTGATGCCCCTGGCATTGCAGCTGGGTTGGCTCAATCAAGTGGGAGTTTCAGCGACCACAGGTGAGAAGATTTATGCCTTTTACCACCCCACCTTCCAGGAGTATTTTGCAGCACAGGCAATTTCAGATTGGCAGTTCTTCTTTGAGCCGGCTCACGATTTTCCAGTCTTTCATGCTTCCTGGCGAGAGGTGATTCTACTCTGGTTAGGGAGAACGGATGTTGCTGTTGCCAAGAAAGAAGCATTCATCGCAGGGCTTATGAGCTTTGACGATCACTGTGGTGGTTTTTATTCCCATCGAGCTTACTGTTTGGCGGCGGCAGGGTTAGCGGAGTTTCCTCAATCCATTCACGCCCAGCCAATCCTGTCTCAACTTCTCCAATGGCGATTTGGGGCATTCCCTGCTCCCCTCTGTGAAGGAGCCAGAATCGCGTTGCTGCAAACCGATCGCCAACGTGCAATTGCGGCTCTAGAGGAGTTTGTCCAGATTGCAGAAAATCCCTTTGCTTGTTGGCAGGCTGCTTACACCCTCGGTAAAACCCTTGACCTGGGTAATTCAATTGCGATCGCTGCCCTGATTGGACTGATTGACACGCTACAAAGTAAAGCTCTGAAATTGCAGGTGGTTGAAAGCTTGGGCAGAATCGAGCCAGGTCATCCGCTTGTGGGTACTTCTCTAGAGAAGATTCTAGAATCGACCCAGGAGGACAATATTCGCCGGAGAGCCGCTTATAGTCTGGGAAAAATCAATCCCGATAATTTGAAAGCAATCGCCACCCTAGAACAAATCATTCACTCAACTGGAAATGCCACATTGCGACTTCGAACCGCAGAGAACTTAATCACGCTTGATCCACAAAACGGTGTTGCAAGTGCTGTACTCCAATCAATTAAAAAAAGAGTCGAAAAAACAAGTCGAAAACATCAAAGCAAAGCAACCAATCAGCAGGATCTAAAACAACTCATCAATACATTAGAACAACGATTATTAACAGCAAAAGACTGGGCAAACCAACGGCGAATTGCCTATCGGCTGGCAACACTTCAACCTGGACATCCTGGAGCGATCGACTGCTTATTGCAGCTTCTGTTAAATGAAGAAACTCCAATCCATCATAAACGAGTTATTGAAGACTTAAAAGAAATCATGTTGGAAAACCAATTCAGCTATATTGTCTCTCAACTAAGTGTGCTGTTTGCAGACATAGATCTTTCTATTTCCAATCGATCTACAGCACAACTGCATGAGTGCTACAAATTATTGTCGTACTGCGCTCAACAGATGTCTTACACCGGTTTCTCTAATGTTTGGTGCAATGAAGCTTGAGGATATAACGACTACTCAATCTGTTCTGGCAGATGAAATTGAATCAGGTTTCAGGATAGTCATTCAGCTACTAATCGGCGATCGCTGTGAGATGTTGTTATCTTGCTGCGATCGCTCCGTAGTAACCGTGTTGAATTAGCTTCAAATTTCCAACCGCCGATCGCCGTACCACTGGCTTAATTTCCGCTCAATTTCATCCAGGATAGCGATCGCCTCGCTGATCGATTCTGCATCAGCCGCCAACAAAGCAAACACTGACTCAACCTGTTGTTGATAGTCTGCTGGACGAAGGGCAAAGCCGTTCGCGATCGCGACTGCGCCCTTCTCATTCAGCAGGTACGCCTCATTCAGCGCGAAGAGTACCTGATTCATACAAGCCACACTGCGAAAACAGCAGCCCGCTGCATAGGCAACATCACCCCGTGCAACTGCTTTCTGAGCAACCACTAGCGAAAAACTGATTTCCCAGGCGAATTTGTTAACGGTTGCTTGCTTAAGCTTTGCCGGATAAGGCGTTGTCTTAGTCTTCAGCGCGGCTAAAACGCCATTTGGATCGTGAAGTGGCAGACCAAAAGCAACTTCACCTATATAGATCGAGGACACAAAGCCGTGGGGGTGTCCAGGCTGGTAGTCGATCGTAATTTGTCCACTGTGACAGTCATCAATGACCTGATTCACCTGCTCCATATCACGATAGAGAAAATCGACTGAAATGCCCTCCACCTTGAGCCATCCCCCACCATTCATCCACTTTCCCCACTCACCAATTGGGGTGATCAGGTTCGTGCGATGCTTGTCGTCCAGTTCGGAGGCGAGGTGATTCAGAGCAAGGAGATCCGGTGGGTTCTCTGGCTAGTAATATAGCGCTACAAATCAGTGCTAGGACATATCATAGGGATGAGAGTGCATAGAGAAATTGCCCATGCCAGGACCCTACAGCGATGACCTTCGCCAAAAAGCGATCGCGGCAGTTGAGCGCGGAGAAGGCAAAAGTCATGTGAGTCAGATGTTCAACATCAGTCGTAACACCCTCGACCTGTGGCTGAAGCGAAAAGAGCAAACAGGAGAGTGCCGAGCGATTACTCACTATCAGCAGGGATGCAGACATAAAATCACAGATTGGCAACGGTTTCGTGAGTTTGTCCGAGAGCATGGCGGCAAGAGCCAAGGGGAAATGGCGAAGTTGTGGGGAGACGGGGTGAGTCAGCAAAACATCAGTGATGCGTTAGGTAAACTTGGATTAAGTCGAAAAAAAAGACCTACGGCTATCAAGAACGCGATGACCTCAAGCGTCAAGAGTTTGAGGAACGCTTGAAGACAAAACCAACGGCTCAGGTGGTGTACGTTGATGAAGCAGGCATTGATAACCGAGAGGACTATGCCTACGGCTACTGCAAGGTTGGGCAACGCTTCCACGCGCTCAAATCGGGTAAACGAACTGAGCGCGTCAGTTGGATTGCCGCACTCTGTCAAGGAAAGCTGATTGCTCCACTAACCTTTGAAGGTTCGTGCAACCGAGACTTATTCGAAATCTGGTTAGAGCAATGTCTGTTACCTCAATTGCAACCCGGTGATGTCATTGTGATTGACAATGCCAGTTTTCATCGCTCTCAATACATCACTGAACTGGTGGCTGAAGCAGGATGTGAGATCTGGTATCTGCCGACCTATTCTCCTGACTTGAACAAGATTGAGCGTTGGTGGTTTGTGCTCAAAAACTGGATGCGGCAACGGTGGGATGAATTTGACAACTTTCGGGATTGTGTCGATGCCGCGTTCAAGAACTGTCCTAACGTACTTTCGTAGTGCTATAACCCTCATATGTCACTCTAGTTAAAGTAAAATCTAGGAAAAATGCTGAAAGTCTTTCACTGACTGCTGTCTGGCATATGCACTTCATTGTCAAATGTTTTGAAATATCGGAAATAAGCTGCATATGCTAAGCCTCAAGCCGTGTAGAAGCTTCAGCATTTTTGACTAAATTTGCTTTCCCGAAAGTGATTCAAGAGGGATAAAGGCCCAGGTCTACATCTGACTTGAGTGTATGGTTGCCCCTTGCCCTCGAACCCCCCAAAGCGATCGCGGCAATCCCCCCAACTGACCGCAAGCGATCGACCCCATGATGAATAAACTGGGGCAATTGCTCATTCATAACGACGAGTTCACCTCTATCGTCATCCCAGCCCGACGTAATCGTTCTGCCAGGATATCCCCCAACGCAGTTGCTGGCGTAAGAATGCCTCCCCGTGTTTTACCACCGGGCAACTCATCCATTTGCAGAGCCAAACTCAAGGCAGCTTCACACACAAACTTGACCGTTGCCCGGTTGCCCGGATCGCCCTGATCTCGAATGAGTCCTTGTACCTTACGCCCGTCTACCGCAGTCCCTAACAGTTCACAGGTGAACCATCCCTCATTCATCGTTTGCTCAGAAGGTCCCTCACCGGGCTTAGGTAGGATGGGCTGTAGCAGCGATCTCGTCTGTGATTGTTGTAGACCCCCCATGAACAGTGCCAAGCTCGCTGTTACTCCTGTTGCCTTCAGCCATGCCAATGGCTCATCAAACTTGAGATACTCCTGATAGGTGAAGTCAGATCCATAGGGTTCCTGCCATTCTTCATGCAATGCAGAACTGCGGCGGACGATGCGAGTATTGACAGGTCCCATGAAAAAGGGCGCAACCCAGGTGTTGAGGTCGCAATCAAAGGATGGTATTTGCGGGTCACGATCGCGTTCGGCTTTCCCGTCTCGCAGAGAATCGTTCTGAGCTTGAATCTGAGATGTGGACGGATTCAGCAAGAAAGGTTCATTCATCTGCGCGACCCCTGCTGAATTGTAGAGATTGAGAGCAGAGGCTAGGGTGCCGCCGTTAAAACCACCGGACATCTGAAAATAGGCATTCACTTGCTGGCAAGGCATCCCCCATTCTCGTTGTAGATGACGGATAACCAAGTAGGTGCCGAGATCTGACGGAACAGAATCAAAGCCACAACAGGGAATAATGCGAGTGCCATCTGCTGCTGCCTGAGCATGATAGCGATCAATCAGCATTCTGACCCAAGGTGTTTCTCCAGTGATGTCTACATAATGCGTCTTGAAGCGAACACAGGCATCCACTAAGGCATTGCCATAGAGAGCAAAGGGTCCGGCAGTAGTCAGTAGCACTCGTGTTTGAGAGACGATCGCGTCGATCGCCGCTTGATCCTGGCTATCGGCAACCAGCACATCCATGGTTACATCAACTTCGTCCCGAACGGCTTCTAACTTTTGACGGTTTCGTCCCGCGATCGCCCACCGCACTGATTTAGGGGAGACATGATTGGCAAAATACTGCACCGTCTGCTTGCCAACGAAACCACTGGCACCGTAAAGGACGACATCATAAGAACGCTCAGACATGGCAGAAGCACTCCTAGCAACAAATTACACTGGCAACTCTAACTGAATTTCCGCAAGCCTTATACTGTGAAGCAGAGGAAACAGATCTCGTAACCCATGAATCAAACTCAAGCGCATCCCAAGGTGGTCGTCGTTGGAGCCGGGTGGGCTGGCTTAGGAGCCGCGTATCACCTGACAAATCAGGGATACGATGTCACGCTCTTGGAAGCTGGCGGGTATCCGGGTGGGTTAGTGGCAGGGTGGAAAACGGCACAGGGACGCTCGGTTGAAGCGGGCATTCATGGCTTCTGGTATCCTTACCGCAATATTTTTGCCCTGGTGAATCAACTGGGCTTAAATCCATTTACCGATTGGACCCGCTCCTCCCAATATTCGCCAGCAGGCTTGGAAGTGGAGTCGCCGATTTTTCAACAGGAACCCCGGCTACCCACGCCATTAGGTACCTTTTTGTATACCCAATTTAAGCGACTACCCTTGAGCGATCGCCTCTCTGCCCTACCTTTGCTTTATGCAATGGTTGATTTTGACAACTCCGATGCCGCATGGCGACGGTATGACTCGATCACGGCTCGTGAACTCTTCAAACAATTTGGCGTGTCTGCACGGCTTTACAAAGAGTCGTTTGAGCCAATGTTGCTGGTGGGCTTGTTTGCACCGGGAGAACACTGTTCAGCGGCGGCAGCCTTGGGAATGCTGTACTACTTTATCCTGGCGCATCAACCCGATTTCGATGTGGTCTGGTGTCGTGGCACGGTGGGAGAAATGATTTTTCGCCCCTGGGTAGAGCAACTTGAGCACGCTGGTGGACGGGTACTTACACAACGTCGAGTTACCGATGTCGTCATCAACACTCAAGAGGAAGGGGGGAATGCCAAACCAAAGGTGACTAGCGTGGTGTGCGGAGAGGAGGTGTTTGAAGCAGATGCGGTAATTTTTGCGGTTGGGATTACCGGAATGCAGAAGATTGTGAGTAACAGTTCGACGCTGCGTCAGTTCCCCCAATTCTGCAACCTGATGAATTTGGGCACGATCGATGTTCTGGCAACTCGACTCTGGTTTGATCGCAAAGTTTCGGTGCCTTTGCCGTCGAATGCCTGCTTTGGGTTTGATGCCACTACCGGATGGACATTTTTTGATCTCAACGCCTTGCACGACGAATGGAAGGATGCCCCGGGCAGTGTAATTGAAGCCGACTTTTACCATGCCAATCAACTGTTGCCGATGGATGACGAAGACATCATTGCTAAAGTGCATCGAGACCTAACGACCTGTGTTCCCCAGTTTCACGATGCCAGGGTGATTGATAGCAGTGTTATCCGATTGCCTAAAGCGGTAACGCACTTTTCTCCTGGAAGCTATCAGTACATGTTGCCTGGAAGGACGAGTTTCACCAATGTATTCATGAGTGGGGATTGGATTATTACTCGTCATGGTTCCTGGTCGCAGGAAAAAGCCTATGTAACTGGGCTTGAGGCTGCAAACCAGGTGATTGAGCGCTTTAGCATAGGAACACCTGCCCAAATTATTGCAGTTGAACCGGATGAGCCTCATATCGACCTTGCCCGTAATGCCAATCGTGCCATCAGAGATACGCTCAGCCAGTTTCTACCCACTCCCTGGCTTCCTTAAACTAAAGCGAGATCCCATCAATGGACAGCAACACTCGCCAAGCAAAACTGCGACAAAAGCTGCGCCAACTGAAGCAGCAGCATGACACCCAATTTGCTAAGCAGATGATTGAGCAATTAGGGATTTCAGGCGATCTCGTAACCTGGCTAGTGCCAGATGATCAGCAGGCGAGCGACTGTGGGGAGTGGTTAAAGCGATCGTTCCCTTGGCAGTGGTCGCAAATTGATTGGGCAAACGTTCCCGGCAGTATTTGCTATCAGTGTCAAAAAGAGCCGCAGACTGTAGCAGCGTTCGAGCAACTTTGCCAGCAGTTTCAATTAGGCAATCCAATGGTGACAGTGATCTGGTTCAACGCCCGCAATCCCATTTTGCAGATGCAGCTATCGACGGTGCAGCAGAATGCTCTTGCCCTGTTCAACCACGACTGGGATACCTGGATTGGGTCACTCCAAGCAGGGTGGTGCATTGAGTACCATCATGAAGAAACACTGTGCTTTGGCTTTGGCACGATCTCAGATGGCGTTGCTTGAAGAAATTGATTGGTCAAGGGAGGACGGAAACACAGGTAGGCAAGCAGACCGAAGAGTGGCAATAACGCAACTGCCCTAAAGACCAGAGAGTCTTTCCATCCCCGTCGAGCCATCTCGGGTCGAGTAGAGAGGGTTCCTCCAATGTTTAGGCTTGCTTTGTATTCCCCGTTGCTCTCCCCTTTCGGAATACGAGAGTGTCACACGATTTAGCCTTGCATCGTTGGAAACCTCCCCCTCACAGAAGCCTGCCTGCGGTTTTCCCGCACAAGCCTCTTCATTGAGCCATTCACCTGCTCTAATAAAGCGACACTAAGCGACCAGGTCTGGGGAGAGGATGCCACGCCAGATAGCGTAGAAAGCTCTCCCAGCGAAAGCTACGTCGTTGACTCCGTCGATTCAGCCATTTGAAGACCAGCTTGTGAACTGCGTCTTCAAAGTGGTAGAGCGCATGACCGTTGTCGGTGACCCCAAAGTAGTTGAAGTGTCCGCGCAGCTTTTGCCCGATTGCTTGCCATAGCTGAGGCAGCTTATGAGCATTGCGTTTTTGCTGCAACCATTGATTGAGGGTGACTAACGCACGGCGAAATCGTTTCTTTGAAGTCTTGCGCTTTAATCGGGCTTTTCCGTTGCGACTCTTGCCCCAGTAATGGGTGAACCCCAGAAAATCAAAGCTGGGGAATTTTCTCCCGTACTTGAGGGCTAGACCCGCTTGCCGCTTGCCGCAGGGAAGAAGTTGGGTTTTCTCCTCATTGAGGCGCAAGCCGAACTTCTCCAATCGCTTGGGCAGAACCCGCATGAATCGTCGAGCATCGTCCTCGAACTCAAACAAGGCAATGCTATCGTCCGCATACCGGATCAGAGCGCAGTAGCCTCGGCAGTGCTGGCGCACAATGGTGGTAAACCACTGATCTAGCACAAAATCCAAGAACACATTTGCAATGACGGGGGAGACTATCGAGCCTTGCGGGCTACCCAATTCATCCTGTACTACGCCGCCTAGGGTTTGGACTCCGGCTTTGAGCATTCGCGCAATCACCTGTAGGAATCTTCTATCCCGAATCCGCAGGGCTAATACCTTGAGGATTTCCTGGTGCGGCATGGTGTCGAAGAATTGAGCCAGGTCTAGGTCTGCAATCCACCCAACGGGTTGCCCCATGACCTCCTGATGCAGTTGCCGCAGGGCATCATGACATCCTTTATGGGGTCGAAACCCATAGGAGTTACTGAGGAATACCGGTTCGTAAATTGATTCTAAGACCCGACGAGTCATCTCCTGAACGATTTTGTCTTCAACGCAACTAATTCCCAGAGGGCGCAAGCTGCCATCTTCTTTGGGAATCTCGACTCGTCGTACCGCTTGGGGTCGATACGACATCTGGTTCAGTTTCCGGTGCAACCCCTGTAGATTTTCCTCCAGGTTCTGTCCGTACTCCGTTTTCGTCACTCCATCGATTCCAGGCGCTTTGTTGTCTAGCGACTGAAAGCAGGCTCGCAGATTCTCCACACTATAGTGGTGCATCAGGGCACTGAAGACAGTCCCTGGTTCTCTGTGAGCCCGTTCGGCTATCCGCTCGATTCCTGTTGTCACCATACTTCCACCTCTGAGTGTGGTTGATGTTGCCTTCGAGTGTTCGACCCAATGTGTCCCCCTTCGCTCCGTGGGCGTTACCCCACTTCTTCACTACTATGGGGACATCCGACTTCCCATGAATCGTTGAGCGTTCTTCCGGTTTGCCGGTTGTGCGGCTCTACCCCCCGATGGAGGAGTTCATGGGACCTCCCGAGTTCCCGACTCTACCTTGATGACGTGCTACGGTCTCCGACCCCGGTGGACCCTCCAGAACCCTGGCAGTTGGCTCTGTTGGTTTTGCCTTCCACAACACGAACTGTGTCGGCATCCACGTGTATGTCTAATTTCGGGGCTCAATCCCTTCACGCTTTCGCATTGCAGCCCATCATCTCCCTGTGTACGCTTCACTGTCCTCGTTGCCGATGACAGCGCAACACTCGGTACTTGGTGCCTTGCCAAGGCTTCCCTGACCAGGTTCTTCCCCTGGTTGGCAGAGCCGAGCTTCGCTCGGCGCACTCGTCTTCTAGACCTGTGGATAGCTCTAAACCAGCAAGCCAAATTCATAGCGATTGATGAACAGTCCAATGACTAATCGTGCAACCAGATGGACTTAGAAAAGCAAATAGTTTTGCGAGCTAATCGCTTGATCCGAGTCCGTAAAGTCAAATGCTTACGCTCAATCGTCTGAGTATTGTGTTTACCAACGGTATGAAACGCTGGCTCCAGATGTCGCTCATAAGCACCCCAGCCGTCCGTATAGAACTGCATAATCCCAAATGGCTCCAACAATGACTTGAGTTCGAGAAAAGCCGTGTCTTGATGGTTCGACAAGACATATGCCAATACTTCGCCTGTTGCATGATCAATGGCGTGCCACAACCAACGTTGCTGTTGCTTGGAGTGGACAAAACGACCCATCTCATCCACTTCTGCCTCTACATCCTCCCATTGGCACAGCTTGACGATGGTTTGAGTCGGTTCAAGCTGGGCTAGACGAGCTTCATTGACTGCTTTGAGATGTCGATCTTTTTTTTAACTCTTCAATCACCGTAGTCGGACTAATCTTCAACACTCGTGCAGTATCTCGGATGCCACTCCCGTTGACTGCCATATCAACAATCTGCTGTTTGACTTCGGGCAAGTAGCCTCGGTAAGCATAGTCTCGAATGAAGGTGCTGCGAGCGCATTCCGAATTACGACATTTATAACGTTGCTTGCTCTCCTCAGAGCGACCGTGCTTGACCACGTTATTGCTTCCACAATCAGGACAAAGAACAGGTTCTAAAACCATGCTGTAAGTTCACGGGTAAACGCCTGTCTGTATTCTCGCATTTCCACAGGTCTAGAACATTACCCACACAAATCAGTCTCGCTAAGCAGCACCATTGTTTCTGCACCCACTCTACCAAAATTAGGTTCTGGACCGAGCGTCATTTCAATCAGATAGGTCCAAGTGTCCGCATCAGAGTTGTGGCTTCGCACGATGCCTTCTCCGCCCACAAAGCTAACCCACTGTGTTAGGTGAAACTTTGGTCCATTTTATAGTCATAAACAAATAACCTCTCCGCTTCACCGTTGATGTCCCTACTCAATCAGAGAACATCAAATACGTTTTGTATCTTCGTAGGTAAAGAAGTTCAATGTATCTACAACCTAAGAATGTTTTAGCAGCATTTGTATTAAGTTATACGCAAGTAAACCATTGACTCAGACATGATCTTTAACTGCGAAACGTCATACTAAATTTGTTGAGTAAGGGAATTCAATGAACACACCAGAAACGATGGAAGATACTTTGTTTAATCGAACTTTTCGGGATGGAGAGGGCAACATCGCGATCGCTCAGATGCCAAATCTACCGATTCTGGTTTGGTTTGCAGCGACTTTGCTTGCACTCGTGCTTAAAGATGGCAACATCCACAGAGGTCTAGAAGTAGTGGCGTTTGGCTCCTTGTTCACCTGGGCGTGGCTAGAGCTATTCCAGGGCGTGAACTATTTCCGGCGATCACTCGGTTTGAGTGTGCTCCTGGGCGCGATCGCCTCGCAACTCCAATGGTCATAACACTCTATAAACTTCATCACGATGACTCAAACTTTAGATAGTCTGCCTGCTGACCGCACTAATCGCATACTCTGCTGCTACATTAACGAGGCTCGCAAGATTAAGATTGCTCGAATCACCAATATGCCAGGTTGGTACTTTGAGCGCGTTGTTTTTCCGGGAGAGCGGCTCTGTTTGAAGCATTACCAGAGGCACAGCTAGAAATTTATGTCACAAATTCTTCAACTGTTGCTTTATTCGAGGTGATTACTTGCGATCGCTTAGCTGTTAAAACTTCGCAGGTGCACCGCGATCGCATTGCTCAACTCAGCTAGAGATTGCTTTGGTCATATGTTTTTTACATCAATCAATCACTTCCTCTTAAAAGCTAGAAGACGGTATCTGTCAGCAACTGGTTAGCTTCCAACGTTAATCTGCTTCCAGCGTTCATTTATAGAGACTCCGGCTGATCTTCTTCTGTTTCGGCAACCGTTCGTTTTGTAGCAAAGCCGTTGAGAATCATCTCTCGAATTAAGGACACCTCCTTATCCAGATTCGTTGCATGATCTTCGTATTTTGTTACGGCACTTGCTAGGTTGTAGTTCCTCATCCGTTCTGCCATCTGACGCGAAAACGTCACTTTTTCCTCCATTGCTCGCACAGCCGACCACAGCGCATTTTCGATGTTCTGAGTTTGCTCTGACAGAAACACATTCGCCGTAAAGGAGTGTCCGATGTGACAGCGAAACCGGAGCGGCTCTTCGGTGCCAATTTGCCAGATGCTGCCATTGCATTCAGGACAGGTGTAAGTGGTTCGAGTCCCGATCGCTTCGACATTCGCCAAAAACTCCTGAGTATCCATTTGCTGTTCGGCAATTTTGGATTCGACTTCGATTTCTTCGGTCACGGGATACGCTTCCTCCTCGGCAACGGGTTCCTGGGACAACTGTACAAGCAGATTTGAGATTTCTGTAAGCGGCAGGCAGTAATCGACCTTGACATACCGTAAGGCGCTCTTTGCCATGCTGGGATAGTCAGCTTCATTTGGGTCTTGGACGATCGCCACTCCGCCCCGTTTTTTAACTGCCTGTAAGCCTACAGTGCCATCATCGAGATAACCAGTCAGTACGACACCGACAACCCTGGAACCATAGGCACGGGCGGCGGAACGAAAGAGCGCATCGATCGCGGGTCGAAAGCGGTTTTCTTGCGGTCCGCGCACAACGCGCATGACACCCTGGTTGACTAACAAGTGATAATCGGGTGGTGCAACATAGACTCTCCCAGTTTGAATTAGCTCTTCATCAACTGGGTGAGAGGCGGGGAGAGAGCCGACATCGGCAAGAATTTGAGGGAGGATGCTGGGCTTATCGGCTGCAAGATGTTGAACAATGAAAATGACGGCATTCATATCAGTAGGCAAAGCACCCAGGATTGTGCCTAAGGCTTTGAGTCCGCCTGCCGACGTGCCAATCACAATAATGTCGTGTCCGGGCATAAATTCCTTGAGAGTCGTCGTTGATTACTTCCAGTTCCAATCATTTTACAGTGACGACAGTTGCTTAATGAATGGAAGTTCAACCGTGAAGTGAAGCTGTCCTGGTATCTTTTAAACGGCGATCGTGACGCCTGAATGTTCCGTCTGTTTCTGTATCAGCGCCAGCACTAACGATTTACTGATCTTGACCAGTGCTCACTTAGCCGTGATTCATCCCACTGGGGTAGCTACCACTTGGACTAATTTAACGAGATCAATCGATTTCGCAATGTGCTGTTGAAACCCAGCCGCGATCGCTTAATTCACGAACCATTGGCATTCAAGCATCCGTGTTCAAGGGAAACCGAACGGTAAAGGTCGTTTGCCCCAAGCCACTGACGACGTGAATGCTACCGCCTAAACTCTCAACCAATTGTTTCACCAGAGCTAGCCCTAATCCAGTGCCGCCCCGTTTCCAAGGATCGGCGTGAGGAACGCGATAAAATTTTTCAAAAATTCGAGGTAATTCGGTTTCTGGAATTTCCGCTCCTGAATTGCAAATGGCTAATTGCAAATGGGAGATTGTGGAGTCGGCTGTGACCTGGATATGCCCACCCGATGGGGTGTATTTGCAGGCATTATTCACGAGTTCCACCAAGACACGCTCCAAACTGGGTTGGTCGGACATTAGGGTGGGTAGTTGCGGCGCTATTTCAATTTCGAGGGTTTGGTGATGAGTCTCTGCCCGTTGATAAAATGGCTCAATGACTGGGGGAAGCCAATGCTCTAAGATGATCGCTTCAGGTGAAAAATTCTGAGAGCCTGCTTCTACGCGTTGTAGATCGAGCAGATCGTTAATCAAATCAATTTCACGCTTGCATTCGGTTTGCAAGATGTCGAGATAGTGGGCAGAAGATTCTTGGGATTTAGCGATCTTTAAGAGTTCGCTTGCCATCTTAATATTGGTCATCGGCGATCGCAATTCATGGGAAACGGTGCTCAGAAAATCATCTTTCAACTGATCGAGTCGATGGAGTTCTTGCACTTGCTGTGCCAGGGTTTCCTCTGCCTGCTTTTGAGTGGTGATATCTGACAAAAGCACTAGAAAGCCGTCCAAATGCGAGTGTGAAAATTGATCAGATCCACTGGTTGCGTAGGGTAGTAAAGGTTCTAGCTTCAACTCAAACCAGCGATCGCCCCGACATAATACTTTAGGGGACGACATAATTTTTTGGTGTTGCAAGTGTTGAAACTCAGCATCTAACTCTGATTGACTGAACCAATCGGGCACCAAATTTGCGCTTAAATGATCCCCAACCCCAATCTGTAACCATTGAGAGGCAACCGGATTGCAAAACCACACCTGCCCATTCGTATCGGCTGCCGCAAGACCAACTGACAGGCTTTTCGCGATCGCAGCCTGAGTTGATTGAGAGCGTCCAAACTGTTCTGCCAGGGCTGCTAACTGTCCCACACTGTCCGAATAACTCCATGTGCGATCAGAGGTCGGCAATAAAGATTGGGTAGCTTGTGAACTGTGAACAATGTCTTGTCGATATGTTTTCCAAAGGTGCTGAACTTGCCCCCGCAAGAGAGCATCGCTTCGGAGTCGTTCGGTTAGCGAGGTTGCCAGAGCAGTGAGAGTCATCACCGTCACAGGCATCACTACAGGCACCCAGAGCGCTGCTTGAAACATTCGCAGACTGAAAGTTCCCCAGCCTATACCGAGCAAGAGCCAAAGCAAAATCCACTTTTTTTTGCTTTGGGAGCTAAACAGCCAACTTAGACCCGGTCCCGCCACCAGAAAAATCATGGGGAGCCAGTGAGGATGCAATACTTGCAGGGCATTTTGCTGGAGTAAATTATTGATAATGGCGGCATGGAGATGCATGCCGCTAGCGGGTGGATTGCGATCGTAGGGGGTGATCAGCGGATCGAATCCACTTGCCGTCACTCCCACTAATACAATCTTGTTGCGAAAAGTTTGAAGTTCTACCTGTCCTTGAACCACATCATTAAAGGAATATTGCGGAATGTGCTGAACTGAGCCTGCCCAATTAATCCAAAGGGATTGGGTCAGATTGGGTAAAGGGATAGCTTCGTGGATTAAGGCGTAGGACTGAACAACAGCAAGTCCGAAGGCAGGAGCATCTTGATTGATAAGCGGAAACGAACGGGTGACTCCATCGGTATCGGTTGAGTGCAAAATGTGCCCAGTGGCGATCGCAACATCACGTAATTGGGGCACTGGCTGCAAAAACTCTGCTTTGCTAGAGGCTAAAGGCAAAACTACGCGACCAGACTGCATCATTGCTGACGCCAAGGCAGCATCGTCTGAGCTTGGCTCTGAAAACAATAAATCCATTGCAATGATGCTGGCATCGGCTCGATTTAAGATATCGAGCAGTTTGATATAATTCTTTCGGCTCCAGGGAAACCGTCCAATCTGCTGAAGGCTGGTTTCGTCAATCGTAACCATGACCAGGCGATCGTCCCAAGGCAGTTTGCCACGCAGATTAAATAGAGCAGTGTAGGCAATTTGCTCTAACGGGGCAAAAAAACCAATCTGTAGGAAAATCGCGCTGCCAAAAGCGATCGCACTGCCTGGAAGCAGCCGCCAGAAATTGTTTTGAATGCACCGAATCGGAAATTTCATTGCTTTGGGTCACATCGCTGAAGGTTATCGGAACGCTACCGAGTAACTCTGCTGTTTACCCAGCGGAGTGGTTACCACAACTTGAAAAGATAGTGACGTAGGTAATGCTTGCAGATCTGTAGCGAACTTGCCAGAGCGATCAGTCACCTGAGGCTTTCCATCGACCATCACATTATTGACAGAATCTACCTGACCTCGGAGCTTGATCTTACGAATTCCTCCTTCAATGACTCGCTCAAAGTCATAGCGCAAGCGAGTATCGTTTTTTAAGGGCACTGGAGCAGAAGGAGGTTCTCCAGGCATGGTGAAATTCTGAAATCCACCTGTCACTGCCGTTCCTTGCCTTTGCGCCGCGCTAGCAACAGCGCCCTGAAGCACCGCCAACCCAGTTTTACCATTCAGTTGTACCGCCACTCCAAACTCAGTGCCCCGTACTCCGCTCAAGCTAGCAGGGGTTTGGATGTCTAATTGGGAGCCACGATGAGTAAAACGGCGCACCCGCAGACGTACCTGCCCTTTGGTTAGGCGTAAACGAATAATTCGCCCATTGTCTGGGGCAGTGGCTAAGCCTGCAATGCGGAGATCAGCATTCTCTGAAACGTCTACTACACCAATTCCCGTATCCACAAATAGGACAGCTTTAGACCGAGTTCCGGTTGCAACCCCATCGCCAACTTTCCGCAATACATCTCCTATCTGAACTGGACGAGAAAATGCATTACTCAAGTAATCGACTTTTCCAGCAGTGCTTCGGACTTCTAAAACACGGTCAACCCGAACTCTTACTGATTGTTGAGTGTTTCCATGACTATGAAAAAACCACCCAATTATGCCTAAAGTGAGTGAGGTTGTGATGATTGCCCTTCGTTTCATACCCCTGATGCCAGTGTGGTGAGAATGACGAAAATAGTGTAAATAGAATTTTTTAATATACTTAGTATAAATGCACACTAAGAATCAATGAAAGAAAAGATGCTTATATTCCAGTTAACCCAATAGTGACCTTTCGGTGCAACATTTCAGCCACATCGAAGACTACCATTAATAGCTTACGGCGTAAGTTAGCCATCCTTTTTCAGACTATGGTGTTCACGTAGCGCCTCCCCTAGGAGAAATGCTATGTGCTAAGGATGCAAAGGGATTATAGATTGCTGCCTATGAGCACCAGGAGTTATCAGTGAATTTCTTAGTCAATGAAAACAGGCAGCGAACTCCTGCTCCGCAAACTGCTAGCCTTTATTTCTCATTTCAAGGTATTTGTGATGTTGAACTCGCAGCAGGCTAGATACATGAGACCTTTTCACTTCACAGTCTGGATCGGACAAACTTATCCAGACGCTCCATCCCTTTTTTGATGGTGTCAGTATCGGTCGCGTAGGAAATGCGGACATAACCATCGCTGCCAAAGGCAATGCCAGGAACCATAACGGCTTGTTGTTCTTCTAGCAATGCTTCGCAAAATTCGATTGATTTCATGCCAGTGCGTTTAATGTTGGGCAGCAGGTAGAATGCGCCGTTGGGTTCCGCGCAGGTGATGCCAGGAATATCGTTGAGGTAGCCCAGCATCAGCTTGCGGCGTTGGGCAAACGCTTGCAGCATATCTTGGATGAAGTCTTGAGAGCCTTCCAAGGCTGTGATCGCCCCATATTGAGCAAATGTACACACATTTGAAGTGCTGTGTCCCTGAACTAAGCTGCAAGCGCGAATGAGTTCAACCGGGGCCGCCAAAAATCCAATTCGCCAACCCGTCATGGCATAGGCTTTGGCAAAACCACTGCTAACAATGGTCCGTTCAAACACCTCTGGGCTGACGGCTCCAATGCTGAGGTGTTCGGCTCCATCGTAGAGCAGCTTTTCGTAAATCTCATCGGAAACGACGTAAAGATCATTTTCGACCACTACTTTTGCCAACGCACGCACTTCATCAGGCGCGTAAACCATACCCGTAGGATTGGAGGGCGAATTCAACACAAACAGGCGCGTATTCGGTGTAATTGCCTGCTGTAGCTGTTCTGGAGTAATTTTAAACTTCGTACTTTCGTCCGTTTGCACAATTACGGGGGTGCCACCCGCCAGGGTCACCATTTCGGGATAGCTCAGCCAGTAAGGCGCGGGAATAATCACTTCATCCCCTGGCTGAATCGTCGCCATCATCAGGTTATAGAGCGAGTGTTTGCCGCCGTTGGTCACGATGATGTTTTCAGCGCCATAGCAAAGTCCATTCTCGGTTTGCAGCTTTTGGGCGATCGCCTGCCGCAATTTCATCTCGCCTGCCACGGCTCCATAGCGAGTTTTACCGGCTTCTAAAGCGTCTGTTGCGGCTTGGCGAATGTGGGCTGGAGTCGGAAAATCGGGTTCTCCTACGCTGAAATTACAAACATCAGCACCCTCAGCTTTCATGGCTTTCGCCTTCGAGTCGATCGCTAAGGTGAGTGAAGGGTTCACCTGCCCAACTCGCGCCGCCAGTCTCATTTGCATCCCAATTACCACTGCTGCTTAGATTTAGTTCAGGATACCTTAGCTATCTTTGACTAATCACGGTTTTTTATATTTTGTCAACGAATCTAGACGATGCCCTTAAACCACACCGCTGCCCTAATTACGATCGCCGCCCCCAACTTCGATCGCCTCGTTTGCTTTTACAAAGCGCTTTTCACCCAAGAAACGACTGCTTACACTCCCAATGTCTACGCAGAATTTCAACTGCCAGGGTTAAAACTGGGTCTCTATCGCCCCAAGGCGAATAATGAGTCAAGAATGGCAAATGACGAACTCCGAACCCCGCACTTCGCACTCCACACTCATGTCAGCCTTTGTTTAGAAGTCATGGATTTAGAGGTCGCGATCGCCCACCTGACAGCATTGGGCTATCCTCCCCCCGGCAAAATCCTAACCGCATCTCATGGCAGAGAGGTCTATGCCTATGACCCCGATGGCAACAGGCTGATTTTGCATCAAGGGATTGGGTAAAGAATAATCTTTTACTATTTAAAGACCATTCACAAGAAATGCCCTGCACAACACCGATGTCAGATCTCTATTGTGGATTTAATATCATCTATTAGCTTAGCCTTACAAAGGAGAGTGGCAGTGGTGCAGTCTGTGAAATTTGGAGTAATTGTGTTTCCGGGGTCAAATTGCGATCGCGACGTTGCCTATGTCACCCGCGATTTGTTGCAGCAACCGACTCGAATGATCTGGCATGAAGACAGCGATTTGTCCGATGTGGATGTGGTGATCGTTCCCGGTGGGTTTAGCTATGGCGATTATCTGCGCTGTGGGGCGATCGCGCGATTTTCTCCAGCGATGCGATCGGTGGTAGATCATGCCAATCGAGGCAAGTATGTCCTTGGAATTTGCAATGGCTTTCAGGTTTTGACCGAGGCGAGATTGCTTCCGGGTGCGCTGGTGAGAAACCGGGATCTTCACTTTATTTGCGATCGGGTTCCTCTAAAAGTGGAACGCACTAATCTACCCTGGACAAGTCACTATCAATCGGGCGAAGTGATTACTTTGCCCATTGCCCACGGCGAAGGCAGCTACTATGCTGATGCGGATACGCTCAAGGCTCTAGAAGATCATCACCAAATTTTGTTTCGTTACTGCTCAGCCGATGGCACAATCGACTCTGCTAACAATCCCAATGGCTCTTTACAAAACATCGCTGGAATTTGTAATCTTCAAGGCAATGTTCTCGGCATGATGCCCCATCCCGAACGAGCTGCCGATTCAGTTTTAGGCGGAACTGACGGTATTCAGCTATTTCGCGGGCTGTTGGAGACCATTGGCGAAGGCGTTCCGGCAAAGATAACAGACTAACTTCCTACCCTATCTTTATATTTCGTTACAATTTTGTTCTTAAACATTTGTAAACTGTATACCAGGCATTCCTAGATGCCCCACTCTTTGAAGGATTTTCTATGAAGCAACTGGTTGTCACTGAGCGCGTCTGCCTGATCGGTCACGTTCTATCCTTAGTGTTTGGCTTAGCTGGGTTACTGCTGGTTCTGCCAAATCCTCAATTTATCGCTCAGCTACCTTCCTTCGGTCAGCAGCTATTTGGGCTATCTATGTCAAACGGTGGAGTGGTCTATATTGTGCTAGGTGCTGTAGCCGTTGCGCTGTATGCCTATCGCACTTTAGGCTGGCGAAACTTGCTAGGATTCATGCTTCCGGCTGTATTTTTATCTTTAAGCAGTGAACTATTGGGAACCAGCACTGGGTTTCCCTTTGGACATTACAGCTATCTCAGCGGATTAGGCTATAAGATTGCTGGCTTGGTGCCCTTCACAATTCCTCTGTCGTGGTTCTATCTGGGCTTTTCAACCTATGTGTTGGCGCGAAGCGGATTGGAAGCGAAGGGCATTAATGGATGGGGTGCAAAGATTGGTGGAATCGCGATCGGTGCCATTCTATTAACTGCTTGGGATTTTGTCCTCGATCCAGCCATGAGTCAGGCAGCCTACCCTTTTTGGGAGTTTCAAGATGTGGGTGAATTTTTTGGAATGCCCTACCGAAACATCACGGGTTGGCTAGGAACGGGACTGGTGTTTATGTCCGTAGCAACGTTGTTTTGGCGAACACCGACCTTACCGCTTAAACGCAGCCAGTTAGCCACACCTTTAGTGATTTATTTGGTGAACTTTGCCTTTGGCGCTTTGATCACGATCGCCCAGTTAGATGTGCGGTTTTGGATTCCAACGGTGATCAGTGTGGTGGTTGGTGTTGTTCCGGCGATCGCCCTCTGGTGGAGTGCTGGAGCCGACGAAGTGGCAGTTCGAGAACCCAAAATCGCTCCATTTCAACCCCTATAATCACGCAATAGTTCACACGATACGAGGTCAATTCGGTTGATTAGTTTATTCGCACAATTTAGCGGGCATTTGGCGCAAGTAGCATTGAAAGCGGATGAGTTGCCAAATGTCAGTTTTTTTGTGCTGTTGTTAGCTCAGCTTCCAGCCACCGCCATTTTGCTATCGCGGCTGCTCAGAGGACCTACCCGGTTTCCGCCATTACGTCCGCAACTCGCCCAACCCGGATTTTTGGGCAAAGTGAGTGTCGTCGTGCCAACGCTGAACGAAGCAGAGCGGATTATGCCTTGTTTAGAGGGGCTGAGTCGGCAAAGTTACGAAGTGCGAGAAGTGATCGTGGTGGATAGCTGCTCCACCGATGCGACACCGGATCTAGTCAAAGCAAAACAGCAACACGATCCACGATTTCGACTGATGAATGATGACCCCTTGCCAACGGATTGGGTGGGTCGTCCTTGGGCGCTTCACAATGGATTTTTGGCAAGCTCCGAGCAAAGTGAATGGATTTTGGGAGTTGATGCCGATACCCAACCCCAGCCTGGTTTGGTGGCAAGTTTGCTAGAGACGGCGATCGCCCATAACTACGATTTAATTTCCCTATCGCCTCAGTTTATCTTGAGCTATCCAGGTGAAATTTGGTTACAGCCTGCCTTGTTGATGACGCTGGTGTATCGGTTCGGAGCAGCCGGGGAAACGAGCAATGCTCCAGAGCGGGTAATGGCAAATGGACAATGCTTTTTCTGTCGGCGATCGCTGCTAGCCCAGGTAAATGGATACACCAGTGCGAAGCGATCGTTTTGTGATGATGTCACCTTAGCGCGAGAAATTGCCGCCCAAGGTGCAAAAGTCGGCTTTTTGGATGGAGCCAATGTCTTGAAGGTGAGAATGTATGAAGGAGCAGCGGAAACCTGGAAAGAATGGGGGAGATCGCTGGATTTAAAAGATGCCGCTTCTCGCGCTCAAATTTGGGGGGATTGGCTGCTATTACTGATGGTGCAGGGCTTGCCGTTGCCTTTAACAATTTGGCTGTTGATTCCAATGAGCAGCGGACAGACTAATCTGGCAATGCAGAGTTTGCTGGGTTTAAATCTCTTACTACTATCAATTCGGATTGGGCTAAACTTTGCGATCGCCCCTTCCTATGATCTCTCGCAAGCCAAAGCCTCCTGGCTGTTCTGGCTGTCTCCCCTCGCCGACCCACTTGCCGTTTTGAGAATTTTTCTCTCTTCTATGCAAACCCCCAAAAGCTGGCGTGGCAGAACCTATGAAGGATAAGCTAAATTTTTTACAGCATTTATCGGGGTGCAATCAACAACATTAAAGCGTCTTCTGTCCTATCACAGCATGATTGCAGCAAAATAGTAGACCTTTTATGTGAAAGAAGAAAAATCGCTGCAAGTAGGTCAAAGAAGAATTATGACCTACTTGCAACTAAGCTAACTTACAGCGATTTTCAGATATCAGCGCAGCACCCTCGGACAAAACTCAAGCTCACCTTGAATCGCGCTGCCAATTGAGCTTGGGTTCCTTCTTTAGCAGTCGATGAACTTAGGCACGTTCAAGCGGCTTGGCAAGAAGTAACCTTACCGGAACGTAAGCACCTAGAACGGCTTGGTAGTTTCTAAGGAGCTTAATATTTGGCACTTGGACTTCGCTTAGGCTGTTTTGCGTGAGCGGCGACGTGCATAGATCATGCCAAACCCGGTCACCGCAAATCCAGCCATTGTTGTTGGTTCTGGTACAGCTTCGTATTCAATAGTTTCTCCTTCAAGAGCGGGAACTAGCGGAGAAGCCTCCCGCAATAGTGTCGCCTGCTCATAATCGTAGGCATAGCCAAGTAGCTTTCCTTCTTCGTAGGGTCGTCCAAAGAACGAAATATCCATTGGCAATCCTTGAGAACCAAATCCCATTGGAACCACAATTCCTGGGAACCCTACTGAACTGTAACCTGCCACAATTGAAGGCTGGAGACGGTTAGACGAGACAAAGGTTGGATCGCTAACAGAATAAGCTGGATTCCTGATCGGGGAGGCAAAACTGGTCTGATAGGGAAAAACCAGCGCATCTAGATCGTAAGCATCAAACAGAGCCAGCTTTAGTTCTGTTGCTTCAGGCAAAACGTTCTCGATCAGGTTTTTATAAGCTGGGTCATCTGTGGAGGTTAATAGCGATCGCTTCAACAAATTAAGGACACTGTTTTCTACAGGTAAGGGAGATAAATTAATCTCTGTTTCGTAAATTCGGATAAACTCCTCAACCGTTTTGGGAACCTCTGGGCCGAGGGTTGCCAGGTACGCTTCCCAATCTTCTTTAAAGCGGTAATCCGCTATCGTTCGGATATTGGGACCGCCATTACGCACGTAAAAATCGAGAAATGCGGGATCAAATAGAACGGGGTCAATAATTTCGGCACCCAATTCTTTTAACTCGGCGATCGCGGTTTCTGCCAGGGCATCAATTTCTGGATCGCCACCAAAAAAGTCTCGTGCAACGCCAAGGCGAGCGCCCTTAAGGGAACCCTTGACTAGAAATTGAGTATAGTCATCAGAGATTTTTCCCTCCGCTTCTAACGTCAGTGGGTCAGCCGGATCGACCCCTGCAAGAACATTTAGCATCAGTGCAACATCTGTCACCGTTCGCGCCATTGGGCCTGCGGTGTCAAAGGTCAAATTTTTGGGAGCAATACCATCTCGGCTGATCAATCCTGTTGTGGGCCGCAACCCAACAATGCCGGTGTAAGCCGCAGGTCCACGCACAGACGTACTAGTGTCTGTGCCAATAGCAAGAACGGCAAAGTTGGCAGCAATAGCTGCACCGGAGCCACTACTTGAGCCACCCGTTTGGCGTTTAAGGTTATAGGGATTGAGCGTTTGTCCATCGACGGTGTTGTAGCTGCCTCCAGCAAACTCTCCCATATCGGCTTTACCTAAGATAATGGCTCCTGCGTCTCGCAACGCTTTGGTAATGTAGGCATCATCTGGAGGAATTGAGTTTTTCAAAATGACAGACCCATTAGTGGTCGGCATGTCATAGGTATCAACGTTGTCTTTTAGCAGCACTGGAATGCCATGTAATGGGCTTCGGGGACCGTAAAGTTGACGCTCTTCATCGAGCAGAGCCGCAATTTCCAACACATTAGGATTGATAGTAGAAACGGAGTTGATTTTCGGTCCACTGTCATCGTAAGCAGCAATCCGATCAATATATAGCTGTACAAGGTCCACAGCCGTCAAGGCTTTGGCATCATAGGCTGACTGAATATCGGCGATCGTTGCTTCCTCTAAGTTAAAGGTTGCAGCAAGGCTCGGAAACGATAGCGCGCTGAACGTCGCGGCTGAAGCAAATAGTGATGCAATAATGGATCTTGGGCGAATAGTCATATTACTCTTATCCAAAATAGGTGAATGAACCAAGGGCAATAGAAAAGGATGAAATTGCTAAAGGTTCTTCTGATTAAAGTCATTCAAAGACACAGAACCAACTGATGCCAGGAAAAAAACCAAAAGCGACTTTACAGGAAAACGAAAATGCTCTCTGCTGTTAAAGAGGTGAAGTAAAGTCCTAAACAATTGGGCGTAGAGGCTAGTTGCAACTAGCCTCTACAGGTCATTGGCGCTTATAAAAATCGTTATTGAGTTGCCACTATTTCAGAACTAGTGACTGATTTTTCTGGCGTTTTCGCTGTTTGTTCCAGAGCAGTGCCCCACCAAAAATGAGTAGGGCAGGCACAGTTGTAGGCTCAGGAACGGCCTCGTAAGTGATCACCTCGCCGGGAAGCTCAGGCACTGACTCAGGAGGTTCCCGATAATTTGTAGCTTGCTCAAAGGCGTAGGCATAGCCTAGTAAAGCTGGCTCGCTGTAGGCTCTTCCTAAGAATGAAAGGGCGATCGGCAATCCGTCTGTGGTGAAACCGGCAGGGACTTGCACATCAGGGAAGCCGGACAAGTTAGCAAAGTTGCTTGCACCCCGACCCGAAATACAGGAATAGGTAGGGTCAACGATTCCCGTTCTAGGAGCCGCAGGACAGCGAGAAGTTGGATAGATCAGAGCATCCAGGTTGTTCGCATCCAAAATAGTTTGCACAACAGACTTAATCTCGCCTTGTGCTGACAATGCTGCCAAATAATCTGGATTGTTTAATGGTCCCCGCACCTCTGCCTGAAATAAGCGTGTCAACACAGCAGGACTAATTGGCGTGGGAGAGTTTGCAGACTCTGGAGATTGATTAATGGCAATCACCTCTGCCAACGTTTTGGGAAACTCTGGACCTACCGTTGCCAAGTAGTCTGCCAATTGCGCTTTGAACTCTGTATCCGAGATAGTGCTGTAAGTCGCGCTTAACAGCGGGAAGACACTTGGAGGGAATAGGACAGAATCTACTACCGTTGCACCAAGGGTCTGAATATTGCCAATGGCGGAATTAATGGCTGCATCCACATCTGGATTGCCCCCAAAGAAATCTCGTGCAACCCCAATGCGCGCTCCCGCTAAAGCATTGGGCGTGAGAAATTGGGTGTAGTCTTTAGAGAACAGGCCTGCACTACCCGCTGTAGCCGGATCGTTAGCATCAATGCCCGTCATAAAACTGAGGGCGATCGCCGCATCCGTTACGTTTTTAGCAAGCGGACCCGATACATCAAACGACAGCGCAAATGGAATGACTCCATCCCGGCTGGTTAGTCCCAATGTAGGCTTGATACCCACCAACCCGTTTGCGGCGGCTGGTCCCCGAATCGACCCACCTGTGTCGCTCCCTAACCCAAACACGCCAAAATTTGCAGCGATCGCAGCGCCTGTTCCTCCACTGGACCCCGCAGGACCGCGTAAGAGGTTGTAAGGATTTAGAGTTTGACCACCGACAGCGCTATAGCCGCCTCCAGGGACTCCTCCATGCGCCCACTCATCTAAATTCGCTTTGCCCAGAATAATGGCTCCAGCATCCCGCAGTTGCTGAACCACAAACGCATCATTAGGCGGAATCGAACCTGCTAAGGTCACCGACCCCCCAGTGGTTGGCATATCGAAGGTGTCGAAATTGTCTTTGACGATGACAGGAATGCCATGCAGGATGCTTCTAGGACCCGTGGTCTGACGTTCCAAATCGAGTGCTTTAGCAATGGCTAGCGCTGTAGGATTGACTGTAATCAGAGAATTTAGGCTGGGTCCGGCTTCATCGTAGGCAGTAATTCGGTTTAGATACAGTTGCACCAACTGTTCTGAGGTCAAAGCTTTAGCTTCAAACGCTTGATTAATATCGGGAATACTCGCTTCTAGCAACTGAAAAGTCGCAGACCTTGCAATGTCAGGCGCAATAGCCACAAACAACGCTGGCGTTGCGATCGCGGCTGCAACTCTTTTTACAGTCTTCAACATGGGAAACTCCTGGTAGATAGATACTCTGGCTGTTCTAGACAGTTGAGCATCCTGTGGCTCAAGCAGAGTACTGATTCAACTGAGCCTATAGTGCAAATAATCCCCGTGAAAATACTGTCGTCTGTTCTACAAAATGAACCGATTGTCAGGAAAGCTTTATGGAATCCATTTGATATCTTTTCTTTTGTTCATGAGCCTTGCAGCCAGATGGAGTTCCCCGATAGCTACAAAGTAAGACTCTGATAAGCAGGGTCTACCACTAAGTCCCGGCTAATGACTTACCTCAAAGCTCGTTAGTAAGGGCTTTAGTAAGGGAAAAGATTCCAAATCGGTTTTATAGCTAATAGCTAATTAAGTGGAATTTTAGTAGCTCATTAACTGGACGAAACCAAGGGTAGAGAACCTTTTCCTAGCAAATGTGTATGATCAGGTTTTAATCTGATGCGCTCACCCTCTTCAAGTTCAAATCAACAGGAAAAGACAGAGATGAACACCTTACTCATCGTTAATCCAACTTCTGGTCCTGTCGAGAATCCTCAGTTGTTAACTGAACTCGCAGATACCTTGCAAACTCAAGGTGTTGAAGCCGAAATCTGCACGACCACACCTGATGAGGATGGTGAACATCTTGCGGCTGAGGCTGCCAAAGGGGGAGCCAAACTTGTGATTGTAGCGGGGGGCGACGGCACTATTGAAGCAGTGGCTCGTGGATTAGTTCATACTCAAACTGCATTAGGCATCATTCCGTTAGGAACTCGAAATAATATTGCGGCTAGCTTGAACATTCCTAACGATGTGACTCACGCTGTTCGCATTCTGGCAGAGGGCGATCGCGGCCGATTTGACATGGGCAAGGCAAACAACCATTACTTTATGGAAGTAGTAGGTGTGGGTTTAGAAGCCTCACTCTTCCCTTGTGGAGATGAAGTCAAAGAAGGAATCAAGAAAAATTACCTGGCAGCTCTCAAAAGTACCTTCGTAGGTATCAAAACTTTTTTACAGTTCAAACCGCACCGTTTGGTCTTGCGCTTCGACGGCAGACGGATGCGTCGTCTGCACACCTTACAAGTCAATATCTGCAACAGCCCGCGCTATGGCATAGAGTTTGCCCTAGCGCCTGATGCAAAAATGAATGATGGCAAGCTGGATGTGATCTACATTGACAACCCCTCAAAATGGGATCATCTGCGCCACTTCTTTACAGCTATGCGGGGTGTGCAACTCCCTCATGACCGGCTCAAAAATTATCGAGCCTCTAAGATTGAGGTTAGAAGCTATCCAGCCTTAGAAGTTCATGCAGACGGAGAGTGCCTGGGTACTACCCCTGTCGTAGTTGAAGTGGTTCCTGGCGCTCTTTGGATTTGCGTGCCTACGCCTGAACTGCTGGCAAAGTTCTCAGATGAAAGTAGCGATCCTGTTGTGACTGAGCAATCTGAAGAATTGGGAAGAACCCTTGCGTCCTAGATTCAATGGCATTTCTACCAGTACCCATTAAGCTCAGTTCAAATCCCACCGATTTGAACCAGTCCATACAGACACGCCCCTAGCCAAATAGCGCCAGCAATCCATCCACTCAACACATCTGTTGGCCAATGCACACCTAAATACAACCGACTAAAGCCTACTCCTAAGGTTAAGACCCCTGCCAAGCTAGCGGTGATGCCTAAAGGAATACTGAGACAAGAGGCTAGGTTAGCTGCCAACAGACCGTAGAAGGAAATTGCGCTCATGGCATGACCGCTGGGATAGCTGTAATCCATCGGACGTTTAGAGGATGCCCATAGATCAGGTCGTTTACGCCGAAAGAAAGACTTGAAGATCCCATTCAGCAGCCATGAACCGCTTAGCCCGATCGCCAAGACCAAGGCCGAGATCGCTTCGTTGCGGTAAATCAAAATCCCTCCGATCGCGATCAGCAAAGGGATAGTAATCTCGCCCTGAGCCAGCCAGGTCACGGCTGTCATATATCGGTCTAAGGTTGGGTTAGCCCACGATTTGAGAGTCAATAAGCAGGATTCTTCAAAAGGCAGCAACCACTTCCATAGGAGGAAGCGGGCAAAGAAAACGCCCGCCGCCAAGACGATCGCGCCAGCGACTAGCCCCCCTAGCAGATAGGGCATAAAGGCAATGAGTGACTGAAGCAACCAGTAAAAGCGAGTGCCAACTTCCGCCATTTGCGATCTCCTGAAAGGACTGTGACTTGCAATTATTGTAGGGTGTATTACAGAACAGGAGGCAAAGGTAGGTCATAGCACGATGGCTGGCACTGGTCTGTCAGGTAACGCAACGCCAAGCTTGGGTTAATTCATACGTTGCTATCGGGCGATCGCAGTATTTTGCCTAATGTGAGTGCGACAGCGAGGCACCTTATCTGTTTAAAGCTTTTATCCCTTTGATATAGGCAAAACGACGGGAAGAGTATTCATCGAATGCAAAAAAACATACCCGCTCGGCTCAAAATCTGTCTTAAAGCATAAGCCTTAAGTCACTTTTCCCTCTACAACAGAGTGAGGTTGAAAAGATGCAGGTGTGAATGATTTCAGACGAGGCGAATCGGGGGCATGTTGCGGAAGATGTCTTCATCTTTCCAGCATCGTTTGCTCAACAGCGCTTGTGGTTTATTGAGCAATTGCTTCCTGGAAGCTCTCTCTACTCTATTCCGCTAGTATTTCGGCTCACAGGCGTGCTCCAGAGATCGCAGCTCCATCAAAGTATTCAAGCGATCGTTCACCGTCACGAAAGTCTCCGAACCACCTTTGATGTGGTGGATGGGCAATTGATTCAGGCGATCGCTCATAGCCTGCAAGTCTCGTTACAGACGATTGATTTGCAAGCCCTGCCAATCACCACTCGTGAAGACACCGCACTGGAGCAGATCCGGCAAGAGATTCAGCAGCCCTTTCACTTAAATAAAGGACCGCTGTTTCGAGTGAAACTGTGGCAATTGCACGACACTGAACATCTGTTGCTGATGGCACTCCACCACATTATCTTTGATGAGTGGTCAAGCGGTGTTCTGATCGGAGAGTTGGGTGAACTGTATGCAGCGTTGGTTGAAGATAGAGCGGCGGCGTTGCCGGAATTGCCCATTCAATACGCCGATTTTGCCCATTGGCAACGGGAGTGGTTGCAGGGCGAGGTGCTGAACACGCAGTTGCACTATTGGAAGCAGCAGTTAAAAGATGTACCGACTCTAAATTTGCCGGGTGCAATGTCTCATCCGTTGCATTCATTAGGACAAGGGCATCAGGGTACTAGCCAATTACTGGAATTGCCGCAGCGATTGTTGGATGCCCTAGAGGAATTAAGTCAGCAGACGGGTGTGACGCTATTTATGATCCTGCTGGCAGCCTTTCAGACGTTATTGCATTGCTACACAGGGCAGACCGATATTGCGATCGGGTCGCCCATTGCCAATCGCCATCGCAGTGAATTGGAGGGGTTAATTGGATTCCTGGTGAATAGTTTGGTGTTAAGAACTAGTCTGGCAGGTGATCCCACCTTTCGCGAGTTGTTAGGGCGGGTGCGAGAAGTCACCTTAGCGGCGTATGCTCATCAAGATTTGCCCTTTGAGAAACTGGTAGAGGAGCTACAACCCATTCGTAGCCTCGGTCAAAATCCGCTGTTTCAGGTTGTCTTTGCGCTACAAAATACGCCAATGGAACAATTAGTCTTACCTGGATTAGTTTTGAGTCCGCTGGAGTTGGAGACAAAAACGTCGCGTTTTGACCTGGAGCTATATGTCTGGAAATGCACGGATAATTTCAGAAACCTATGGGGAAAGGGCTGGCAGCAGTCTGATGGATTACGCGGAGTGATAGTTTACGACACTGATTTATTCGATGCAACCACGATCGCATCTCTGCGACAGCATTTTCAGACCTTGCTGGAGGAGATTGTGGCAAATCCAGAGACTCATCTCTCTGCCTTGCCGTTGTTAACCACCACAGAACAACGCGAATTACTCCAACAGTGGCAAGGCACTCATTCTAGCGATCCGGAAAATGCCTGTATTCATCAGTTGTTTGAAGCGCAGGTGAGGCAAAGACCGACGGCGATCGCGGTCAAATTTGGCGATCGCCAATTCACCTATGAGGCGTTAAATCAGGGCAGTAATCAACTGGCGCGATATCTGCGGCGGCTAGGAGTTAAAGCTGAAACACCCGTCGGAATTTGCCTGGAACGAGGGATCGAAGCGATCGCGGCGATGGTGGCAGTGCTAAAAGCGGGGGGGGGCTACGTGCCACTTGATCCCAGTTATCCCTCAGAACGCCTGCGCTGGATGGTGGAGGATGCCGGAATCGAAGTTATCCTCACTCAGGCAGACTGGGCAGAGTCCCTTCAAACAGACCAGACGATGCTCATTTGTCTAGAACAAGAATGGGGCGCGATCGCTCAAGAGTCAGATGAAAACCTGTCTGCTGCCTGCACAGCCGATCAGCTTGCCTATGTGATTTACACTTCTGGTTCAACCGGAACGCCCAAAGGAGTCATGGTGCCGCATCGGGCAGTGACTCGGCTGGTGTGTGAAACCAACTACGTGCAAATCGAACCGGGCGCTCTCATGGCACAAGTGGCAAACCTCGCTTTTGATGCCGCCACCTTTGAAGTGTGGGGCGCACTCCTGAATGGTGCCCAACTGATTGGCATTGAACGAGAAACCACGCTTTCACCCACTGAGTTTGTCACCGAATTGCAGCGGCAGCAGATTAGCATTCTGTTTTTAACCACAGCGTTATTCAACCAAACGGTCAGTCAAATTCCGGTTGCTTTTCAATCGCTCAACTATCTCTTGTTTGGCGGTGAGATGGTGAATGTTGATCGCGTCCGGTCTGTCGTGCAACACGGCAAACCTCAACATCTGCTCCATGTGTATGGACCTACCGAAAACACCACATTTTCCACCTGGTATGAGGTAGAGGACGTTCCAGAAAATGCGACAACGATCCCCATTGGTCAGGCGATCGCCCATACCCAGGTTTATCTGTTGGATGAAAACCTGAATCCCGTTCCAGCAGGTGTAGTCGGTGAAATTCATTTGAGCGGCGCGGGATTGGCACGAGGATATTTGAACTATCCAGAGTTAACAGCGGAAAAATTCATTAATGCTGAGTTCTCAGTCCTTTATAAGACAGGCGATCGCGCCCTTTACCGTGCGAATGGGAATCTTGAGTTTTTGGGACGAACCGACCATCAAGTCAAGATTCGGGGGTTTCGGGTAGAGTTGGGCGAGATTGAAATGGCTATAGCGCAACATCCGATGGTGCAAACCTCAGTCGTTGTAGTGCGTGAGGTCGATCGCGATCGCCAGTTGGTTGCCTACGTTGTGCCCAAATCGGCGATGCCAACTGAGCGGGATTTGCGATCGTTTCTCAAAACAAAATTACCTGCCTATATGCTGCCTGCTGTCTTCATGGCGCTGGATACGCTTCCCCTGACTATCAATGGCAAAGTCGATCAGAAGGCACTGCCACCGCCCAACGTGACTATTGCAAGGGACGTAAATTTGACCGTTGCACCGACAACGTCTGTAGAAGCCTTTTTAGTCCAGCTTTGGATGCAGCTTCTAGGGCGGAAACAGGTGAGCATTCACGATAATTTTTTTGAGCTAGGTGGACATTCCCTACTAGCAACTCAGCTTGTCTCGCGTATCTGCGATCGACTTCAGGTGGAACTGCCGCTACGCAGCGTGTTTGAAACTCCGACGATCGCAGAATTGGCACAACGAATTGAAGTGTTGCAATCTACAGCGCAAGCAGGTTTCAGTAGTTTGAACAATACCGCCAAAGAATTAGCACAACGACGTGAGGAAATAGAACTATGACGAATCGGGCGATCGCTGAGTTTGTTTCCCATCTCAAAAGTCTGGATGTGCAGTTATTTATCGAGAGCGACCCTACAAAACAAAATGTGTCTTTAGATGGGATTCGGTTGCGCTGTAATGCTCCAGAAGGAACGCTGACGAGCGAATTGCGCCAGGAATTAGCTGATCGTAAAGCTGAACTGATCTCCTACCTGCATCGCTCACAATCGCAGGCTATTCAGACTTCAACCATTCAACCGACTGACCCGAACACTACTCAAGAAAAACTGTTTCCCCTGTCCTTTGCTCAACAGCGGCTGTGGTTTCTATATCAACTGACCCCCGACAATCCTTTCTATAATGTGCCTGCTGCCATTCGCTTAATCGGGACACTCGATCACAAGGCACTAGAGCGATCGTTTGATGAAATTGTGCGTCGTCATGCGGCCCTGCGCACCACATTCACCATCGTTGATGGGCAACCTGTTCAGGTCATTGCACCCAACCTTGCGATCGCGTTGCCTGTAGTAAACCTTCAATCTGCTGCTGTGCAGGAGCGAGAACGCCTGGGTCAACAGTTAGCCACTGCGGAGGCACAGCGTCCGTTCAACTTGACGACTGATGCGCTGTTGCGAGTGACAATCTTGCAATTTGATCCAACTGACGCGGTTTTGCTGCTAACGATGCATCATATTGTTGCCGATGGCTGGTCATTAGGAGTGTTGATCCAGGAGCTAGCGTGTTTCTACACTGCATTCGTTGAACAGCGATCGCCCGATTTACCACCGCTGCCGATTCAATACACCGATTTTGCCTGCTGGCAGCGTAACTGGCTACAGGGAAGGGTATTAGAGGAACAACTGGCTTACTGGCGTCAGCAATTACAGGATTTGCCAGCGCTGCATTTGCCCAGCGATCGCCCTCATCCTGCCGTTCAAACCTATCGGGGCGCAACCTATCCGCTGCAATTCTCGCCAACGCTCACCCAGGGATTGGCAAGCTTGAGCCAGCAATCCGGCGCATCCCTATTTATGACTTTGCTGGCAGCATTCCAAACGCTGCTATACCGATATACGGGACAGGAAGATATTGCGATCGGATCTCCAATTGCTAACCGTCATCGCAGTGATTTAGAGGGGCTAATTGGCTTTTTTGTGAATAGTTTGGTGATGCGATCGGATTTATCAGGTAATCCCAGTTTTCGGGAATTGCTGGAGCGCGTTCGGAATGTTGCCCTTGAAGCTTATGCCCATCAGGATTTGCCATTTGAAAAGCTAGTGGAAGAACTAGATCCAGAGCGAGATCTCAGCCGCAATCCTCTGTTTCAGGTTGCCTTTGCGCTGCAAAATGCGCCCATGCAGCCGTTAGAACTACCGGGATTGACGCTGGAACCTGCACCTTTGGAGTCAGGCAGCACTCGGTTTGATTTAGAAGTTCACCTGTGGGAACCCACTCACGGACTGCGGAGCCTGTGGGAATCTCAGTCAGGCTTGGGCGGCTTTATTGCCTACAGTACCGATTTGTTCGATCGCGCCAGAATCGGTCGCCTGGTTGGGCATTTCCAAACCTTGCTGGAAGGCATTGTCGCCAATCCCGATGCTCGTCTATCAGATCTACCTCTGCTTACAGCCGCAGACTATCAACATTTGGTCGAATGGAACCAAACTCACACTGACGATAAGAGCGATCGCTGTTTTCATCAAATTTTTGAGGCACAGGTAAGGCAGACTCCAGACGCGATCGCAGTAGTGTCGGAACAGGGATCACTGACCTATGGAGAACTGAACCAGAAAGCCGAGCGTCTGGCGCAAATGCTGAGACAGATGGGAGTTCGCCCTGATTCTCTAGTTGGATTATGTGTTGATCGCTCTCTCGACATGGTGATTGGTATTTTAGGAATTCTCAAAGCTGGAGGAGCCTATGTGCCACTCGACCCCAATTATCCGAGCGATCGACTCGACTTTATGCTGACCGATACGCAGGTTTCAATTCTGCTAACGCAATCCTGGTTAGTCGAATCCCTACCAGCATCACCAGCGAAAATACTTCTCCTAGATCAACCCTTACCGCTGCATACTGAAACCTGTGAGATGATTTCCCTGACTCCTGATCATCTTGCCTATGTGATCTATACCTCTGGTTCCACAGGCACACCTAAAGGAGTTCTTCTCTCTCATCATGGTTTGTGTAACGTTGTTGAGGCACAGCAGCAAATCTTTCACACATCCCATAGCAGTCGAATTCTGCAACTCAGTTCTCTAAGTTTTGATGCCTCCATTTTCGAGATTGCGCTGGCGTTTGGCTCCGGTGGCACGTTATATATTCCACCCAAATCTGCCCAGCTACCAGGAATGGCACTGGTGCAATTTCTAGAAGACAAGGCAATTACCCATGCTTTGCTTACTCCAGCCGTTCTGGCTGTTCTACCCTCTGCGGAGCTACCCGACCTCCAGGTGCTGATTACTGGAGGGGAAGCTTGCTCTAGTCAAGTCGTCGATCGCTGGGCAGCAAATCGTCATTTCTTCAACGCCTACGGACCCACAGAAACTACCATTTGGGCAACGGTTGCCGAACTCCATCCTGGCGCTCACCCACGCACGATTGGTCGCCCTATTCTCAATACCCAGGTATATATTCTGGATGCTAGCTTAAACCCTGTTCCCATAGGCATCCCCGGCGAGTTATACATCGGCGGCGCAGGATTGGCACGGGGCTATCTCAATCGTCCAGAGTTGACGGCTGAGCGGTTTATTGACAATCCATTTAACTCTGCACTCTGCACTCCGTACTCCGCACTTTACAGAACTGGCGATCGCGCTCAATATCGCACTGATGGAACGATCGAATTTCTGGGTCGAGTGGATAGCCAAATTAAAATTCGAGGTTTTCGAGTCGAATTAGGCGAAATTGAAGCAACGCTACAACGCCATCCAGATATTCAAGATGTGGTTGTGATTGCCTCGGACAAGTCATTCGACGAAATACGTCTGATCACCTATTTCAGCCTCAACTCTGCCCAACGAACTGCCCAAGCGACTCACCAGCATCTTCAGCAAACTATCTTACAATCTCTGCAAACTCAGCAGATTCAACAGTGGCAAACCCTCTACAACCAAACCTATCAATCTCCCATCTCTAATCCCCAATTCAACATCACAGGCTGGAACAGCAGCTACACCGGAGAACCCATTCCCCTTGAGCAAATGCAAGAGTGGGTCAGCGATCGCGTCCAGCAAATTCTCGCTCTTAAACCCAAACGGGTACTAGAAATCGGCTGTGGCACGGGATTACTACTCTTTCAAATTGCGCCTCACTGTGAAAAGTATGTGGGGACGGATTTCTCGACGGTTTCTTTAGCATCAATTCAACATCAACTAGATATCCTCAATCTGCCTCAAGTTGAACTCTTGCAACGAATGGCAACTGATTTTGAAGGTATTGATGCCGCATCGTTTGATGTCGTGATTTTGAACTCGGTCGTGCAGTATTTTCCGAGTGCAGAGTATTTGATGCAGGTGTTGGAGGGAGCCATTCAAGCAGTAAATTCGGGGGGTGTTCTGTTTGTTGGCGATGTGCGAAGTTTGCCTTTATTGACTGCCTTTCATACCTGGATGAAATTTTCTCAGGCTGATGCAAGTATGGAACGAACCCAACTTCAGCAGCAAGTCGAGCGATCGCAGTTTGAGGAACCCGAATTAGCGATCGCCCCAGCGTTTTTTGATGCATTGCGCGAGCGATTTTCTCAAATTCAGCGGGTTCAAATTTGTCTCTCGCGGGGTCGCAGTCACAATGAAATGACGCAGTTTCGCTATAACGTCTTGCTGCATGTAAACGATAAATTTACAGGTGCGAATCAACCTGAATTGCGCTCAGTTAATTCAGTTCAACACCATAATTGGAAACTCAATCCCATCACCGTTGAGCAAATTCAGAAGAATTTAATCGAGACTGAACCAGAAATATTTAGGATCACCCATGTTACGAATAGTCGCGTGGCTGCGGCTGTCCAAACAGCAAATTGGCTGCGTAACAAAGAAGCTCCAAAAACGGTTGGGCGGATGCGAGATTTATTGCAGGATTCGGCTGAACAGTCCGTTTGCGCGGCTACTCCGTTATGCGGCATCGATCCTCAAGATTGGTGGGATCTGGAAATGGCAGTGTCTTATAGGGTGGAGATTACCTGGTCAACTCCATCTCATATCGGCGACTATGATGTGCAGTTGACTCGCCACGGCGTAGATGCAATCGAGCTGCCCGTCCCGCAGCCCACGGATCAACCGAGTCAGCCCTACACCAACGATCCGCTTCAGTCTCAATTTGCCCGTCAACTGATTCCTGACCTTCGTCAATATCTTAAAAAGACCTTACCTGACTATATGGTGCCCTCGGTTTTTGTGCCGTTGAAAACGCTGCCTTTGACTGTCAATGGGAAGGTTGATCGCGTTGGCGTTGCAGAGCAATATCGATATGTAACGCCAACGAGTGAAGATTCAATTTATTCATCAAGCGCAACGATTAGTGCAGAGCGCAAGGCTATAGGAACCGCAGGATTAACTCCAACAGAATCGACCCTAATTGATATTTGGAAAGAACTGTTACACCTCAAGCACCTAAACATTCATGACAACTTTTTTGAGTTAGGCGGACACTCTCTGTTAGCAACACAAATGACTTCCCGTGTATGGGATGCTTTTGAGCTAGAGTTGCCCTTGAAAAGTGTGTTTGAAGCACCCACGATCGCCCAATTGGCGACCATTCTGGAAACTCTACGGGACACCCACTCAACCCCAAAGATTCCCCCTTTGATCCGGTTAGATCGTGCGGCTCACCGTCGCCAGCGATCGCACAGCGGCGACCTCGGAGAAGCCTTAGTCTCCAACGGCTATGCCCAAATTCCACACCTGGACACAGCAGCTCCACCATCCAGCGATCCGGTTGTAGCCCCCCACTCGGTTACAGACTCTAGATCGCCTCTGATTCCCTTAACTTTAGGTGGAAGCAAGCAACCTTTCTTCTGTGTGCATCCCATGTTTGGCGTGGTGTTTCCCTATCTGGAACTGGCGCATTATTTGGGGAGCGATCGCAGCTTCTATGGACTTCAACCTTTAGGGCTGGACGGCAAACATCCCCCTTTAACCCAGATTGAAGCGATCGCTGCCTACTATATTCGAGCAATTCAAGCGCTCCAGCCCCACGGACCCTATTTTCTGGGCGGCTGGTCGTTTGGGGGGCTGGTTGCCTTTGAGATGGCGCAACAACTCACCCAAGCAGGGCAGCAGATTGCACTGTTGGCAATTCTTGATACTCCGGCTCCTCTCAATCATCAACCGTCTCTTTATCAAAGTCTTAAGTTTCTCTTGGGAACGGCTTTCTGGTCTACCCTGCCCTTTGTACTGGACTATGGCGCGATCGCGACGAACCGACTTCGTTCTTGGAAACCCTGGTTTTCTCGCTGGCAGTGGTCTGCGGTTGTTCGACAGATTCCCGAAGAGTCTCGATTGCAGCTATTGGATGAATCTGCGATCGCACCGATGCTCCGAATTGTGTATGCCAACAGCCAAGCCGCTTATCGATATGTGCCACAGCCTTACCCCAACCAGATTACGCTATTTAAAGCCGCTGAACAATCTGACGCTATTGGTCAAGATCTCACTTTGGGTTGGGATGCACTGGCTCAAAATATTCAGCTTCATCAAGTACCAGGCAATCATCTCTCTCTACTGAAGCAACCCAATGTTCAAACCCTGGCTGAAAAACTCCGACACTGTTTGACTTAGTTTGACTTAAAAGAAACTCGCTTTAACTCCAGAGGATTACTCTATTGCGATCGTTCCTCTAAATTAGGGACAGTTGAGCGTTCAGGTGCGATCGTAGAATGAGAAAATAACTAGCCTCTATAAGCTTCAATTTGTCGTCCCTTCAATCTTGCCTATAATTTGCCTATTGCTATAATCAAGCCCAAACGAATTTTTAGCCTTACTCTACTCACGCCGCAACACAAAGAAGAAGGGTTGTTCCATCCCCTTTAAGTCCATGACACCCAACACGGTATCCTCATCCACCTTACAGAAGATATCGTTGATGGGTAAAGCATCATAAATCATGGTTGCACTCTCCTTGCCCCGATAGTGTGTCATCCGAAGACGCGCACACGAACGGCGGGTGGCAAACAACGAAATGCACATTTGAAAAATGCGCCCTACAGCTTGCGACTTGGGGATTGGCAACCGATCAAGCAAACTTAACGCAGGCATCATCCAGAGGGGGTTAATACTTGTTGTGTCCCCGCTCATGGTCTTGAAAATTAGCGGATGGACCTGCTCGGTGTTCTCGAACCGCTTGCCGTGCCAATAGTAAGCCTCGAGTGCGCCATCAAGTGGGTGATTAGTGGGGAAGCCCGCACCTTTCCACGAGCCCAACATAAAGTCGATATCGACAGCATCGAGGCTGTCGAAAAGTTCCCATGCCCCAGCAGTGCTTGTGCCAACATCAACAGCTTCAGAAAATGTCTTCACGCGAATTATCTCCACAGGCGCAGCATTTTTATAACCTAACAGCAGCGTTATACTGCGTCACTTTTACTAATCAATACATAGACACTATAAATCTTCTCTGCCTGCCGAATTAGAACGTCTAAGATTAACCGTCGTGCTAAATGACACAACGGCATCGTCGATACACTGTCGTGAACTAATTGCAACGGAGCAGATTGTCTAGGTCGATGGAGACTAGGGTTAGATAGCACAGAGGACGCTGCTTAGATTTGGTGTGAGAAAACTCAGCGCTTGCATGCGCTTAAACTTGGTCATGCACCTGTCGCATTAGCACGATCGCCGGATGGTGTTAGCGCTGCATCCTGGCACCGTTCATCTTTAGGGGCTACTGCAAACCTGCACTCGTTGAGGCTTGATGGTAGGTACAATGAATGCAACTCATGATTCGTGCTGTATGCCTACGATTGAACAATCAGACCTAATCGACCTTGTGCGAGAAACGCGGCAACGGTTTGCCCTTTCGCAGGCTGAGTTTGTCGCCAAGTTAGGCGTTTCCTTTCAAAGTGTGAATCGTTGGGGCAACGGTCGAACTCAGCCCTTGTCCCTTGCCTTAAAGCAAATTGAATCTGTGCTGCACCAGATGGGCGATCGCGGTCAAGATTTGTTAGTCCAGCATTTTTCAACGTAAGGACGGAGACTCTATGACTGATCGCTCTCCAAGTCACTTTGTCTCAGAGCAAGGTTTACCTCAAAACTGCCCTCCGGTACTGACTGAAGCCGATGTGCTGATCACGCCTGCCCTGGAGGAGCGTCCGGCAAGGCAGCCGGACTTAGCGGCTGAAAATCAAGCCTTTGCCTCGCTTGCTCAACAACTGACGGACGAGCCACAGTCGAGGCTCAAAACCCTGGTGCAGATTGCCAGAGATCTGTACCAAGCCGACACGGTTGGAGTCAGCTTGTTAGAGACTTTAGCGGATGGCTCCTCCGTGTTTCGCTGGGTGGCGATCGCAGGTGCCTTAGAGTCCTGGGAACAAACCACTACGCCAAGCAACTTTAGTCTTTGTGGCACGGCGACTCGCTGCGGGCATCCACAACTCTACTCCTATCCCGAACGTTATTTTACATACCTGTATCAGCTACAGTTTCCCATCGTTGAGGGATTGCTGATTCCAATCTGCGTCAACGATCAACCACTCGGTATCCTTTGGCTGTTTTCTCACACGGAACAGCAACAGTTTGACCGTGAAGATCTACGGTTAGCGACAAGTCTTGCAGGGTTCGCGGCAGCAGCGTTGCAGAGTATGCATCTGCGTCAGATGGCTGGATTAAAAGTGCAGGCTGAGCAATCCTTGCAAGAGAGCGAAGCGTTCAATCACAGTGTGTTTGAGAGTAGTGCTGACTGCATTAAAGTTCTGGATCTCGACGGCTATGTCCTCTCACTGAACGGTCCAGGACGCTGTTTGATGGAGGTTGAAGACTGTACTCCATTGGTTGGCACCGCTTGGATTCAGTTTTGGCGAGACGCCGATCAAGCGAATGCTGCCCAGGCTGTAAAAACGGCGCAGGCAGGTGGAACAGGTCAATTCAGTGGATATTGCCCCACCTTGAAGGGAACACCGAAATGGTGGGACGTGGTTTTGACCCCGATTTTGGATGTTTTGGGCAAGCCGAAGCAGTTGCTGGTTGTTTCACGAGATGTTAGCGCTCGTAAGCAGACAGAACAAGCCTTGCGGGAAAACGAGGAGCAGAGCCGGAGTATTCTAGAGAGCATTAGTGATGCCTTCCTTGCCTTGAATCAGAGCTGGCAATTTACCTATGTGAATTCAACTGCTGAAGCATTGCTAGGGTGTGCGTCCGGGAGTCTGACGGGAAAAGTTTTTTGGGAAGAATTTCCAGGTCTGGATGGTAGTGAATTTGAACAAATGTATCGACGTGTGATGCGTGATCGCGTTGCTGAGTCACTCACGGCGTTCTACCCCGATCACGATCGCTGGTATGAAGTGCGCTCCTACCCAGCTACCGATGGCATCACGATCTATTTCAGAAATGTGACTGAACAGATTCAAGCAGAAATCGCCCTGCGCCAATCTGAAGAACGCTATCGGACGCTGTTTGAGTCGATCGATGAAGGCTTTTGTGTGATTCAAGTCTTGCTGGATGCCCACGACACGCCGATCGACTATCGCATCCTGGAAGTCAACCCCATCTTTGAGCAACAAACCGGATTACAAAAAGCCGTTGGTAAAACAGCGCGTCAGTTGAATTTTGAAGAACACTGGATTGAAATTTATGGTCGAGTGGCGCTGACGGGCGAGTCCATTCGGTTTGAAAATAGCTCCGCCACGCTCAATCGCTGGTTTGATGTGTATGCCTGCTGCACAGGGGAGCCAGAGGATCGAAAAGTGGCGATCGTGTTCAAAGACATTAGCGATCGCAAACAAGCAGAAGAAATGGCGCAGCGAACCGCTGAAGCCAATGCTTTTCGTGTCTCTCTGACTGACGCGCTTCGGCCACTAATTGACCCAATAGAGATGCAGGCAATGGCAAGCCGTCTGCTAGGCGAATATCTCGGTGCGAATCGTGTGGCTTACTTCGAGGTGCGTGGCAATAATTACGTCGTTGAGCACGATTACGTCAATGGAGCCGCAGCCCTTACTGGCAGTTACCCGATTGATTCGTTCGGACCAAAGCTGTTTGCAGCAAGCTGCGATAGTCGTACGGTTTCTGTGTCAGATGTGGAATCCGACCCTAACCTGTCCCCAACTCAACGGTCAGCGTACGCAGCGCTTCAAATTGGGGCCCATATCAGTATCCCTTTAGTTAAGAACGGCGAGTTTGTTGCTGGCTTGGCAGTCCACATCACAGAGCCGCGAGTTTGGAAACCAGAAGAAGTCGCTCTGGCAGAAGAAATCGCTGAGCGCACTTGGGCGGCAGTCGAACGCGCCCGCGCTGAGGCAGTGATCACGGCAGACTTGCAAGATATGCAACTCCTCCACCAACTGGGTGCACGGCTCGTGACCGAAGACGATATTCATACGCTGTACCAGGGAGTTGTATCTGCCGCGATCGCGCTCACCCGAGCAGATGCTGGAACGGTGCAAATTCTTGATGAAGCGACGCAAGAGCTGGTGTTGCTTATCGCGCAGGGCTTTGAGCCGACGATGCTCAAGCATTTCTATCGGATGAATGAAAGTTCTAACACGCCCTGCGGCGTTGCCCTAAAAAATGGCAAGCGCAGCTTCGTTGACTTCGATGTGCCGGAGAGCGAGAACCCTGACGGATCGGGGCAAATGCTTACGGAGGCGGGCTACCGCTCTGGGCAATCCACCCCACTGATTACCCGATCAGGCAAAATCATCGGCATGGTTTCAACTCAGTGGCGTGATCATCACCGACCCAGTGAGCGCGAGTTGCGGTTTCTCGATTTGCTGGCTCGTCAAGCGGCTGACTTGATTGAACAGCGCCAGACGGACGCAGCCCTGCGCGACAGTGAAAACCGCCTTCGCATGGCGATCGAAGCTGCTCAATTAGGCACGTGGGACTGGGATCTCAGCACCAATCACTTGATTTGGGACGAGGGTTGCAAAGCCTTGTTTGGCTTACCACCTGAAGCTGAGAGCAGCATTGAGGTCTTTTTCATAGGACTGCACCCCGATGATCGCGAACGATTAGAGCAGGTGGTGCAATGGACTTTGAACCCCGCTAGCGGCGGCAAATACGACACAGAATATCGCACGATTGGAATTCAGGATGGGATTGAACAGTGGATTGCGGCCAGAGGGCAGGTTTACTTTGATGCGGCTGACCACCCCCAACGTTTTGTCGGCACTGTGCTCAATATTACTGAGCAGAAGCGTATTGAGGTAGAACGGGAACAACTTCTTGCCCGTGAACAAGCTGCACGAGCAGCAGCCGATCGCGCCAACCGGATTAAAGATGAATTTTTGGCCGTCCTGTCCCATGAACTACGCTCGCCGCTCAATCCCATCTTGGGCTGGGCAAAGTTGTTACGCGGCGGCAAGTTAGATTCCGCTAGAACGGCTGGAGCCTTGGCCACGATCGAGCGCAACGCCAAACTTCAGTCTCAGCTCATCGATGACCTGCTTGATATTTCCCGCATTATGCAGGGAAAACTGGCACTCAACGTGGCTTCGGTAAGTTTGGCGTTTGTCATTTCGTCCGCGATCGAAACCGTGCGGCTGGCAGCAGAGGTGAAAAGTATCAGCATTGAAGTCCATATTGAACCCAATGTGGGACAGGTTTTGGGGGATGCGGGACGACTCCAACAGGTTGTGTGGAACCTTCTCTCGAATGCCGTGAAATTTACACCGACGGGGGGCAGGGTTGAAGTTCGGCTCACGCACGTCAATCATCAGGCTCAACTGCAAGTGAGCGATACAGGCAAAGGCATCCGGTCAGAGTTTCTACCCTATGTTTTTGAGCATTTCCGGCAAGAGGACGGAGCCACCACCCGCAAGTTTGGCGGTTTGGGTCTGGGACTGGCGATCGCACGTCAGATTGTAGAACTGCACGGCGGCAGCATTTGGGTTGAGAGCCTGGGTGAAGGACAGGGAGCAACGTTCACCGTTGAACTGCCTTTCTTGCAGACTGTGAATCCAGTTGAGGCCATGACCGACCCGATTTTAGTTCAATCTGACACTCCTCCTTTGGCAAATCTACGGGTGCTAGTCGTCGATGATGAACTTGATTCTCGCGAGTTTGTGGCATTTGTCGTAGAACAAGCGGGAGCCGAAGTGACGGCTGTCAATTCAGCGATCGAGGCTCTGCAACAGCTCTCAACCACCTCCTTCGATCTACTCCTGAGTGATATCGGCATGCCAGAGATGGATGGTTATGAGCTAATGCGCCAGATTTCTAAAACTGCCAGTGAACCAGGCAGCCAGGCTCCGATGCTTGCCCAGCCAGCAGCTTTGCCTGCGATCGCCCTCACCGCCTATGCTGGGGAAATGAATCAGCAACAAGCGTTAGCAGTCGGATTTCAAGCGCACATATCCAAGCCTGTTGAACCGGATGAATTGATCAAGGCGATCGTGACGATGATGGGCTAACTGCTTTATTACAGTTAAAAGACTCTCAAGGGTGGGGTTCTTTGCATAACTCCTCAATAAAGGTATATTCCGCCGAGAGACGATGATGATTGTCAACTTTTTGTCGTAGTCTAGGCTAAGTCATGAAGGTGGAATGATATTGAATCAACAATCATTTCTAGTGCAGATGATACTCGGTATCTGCCTATCTCTGCTCCTAGCCCTAACGTTAGAGGACCCTAAATCAGCTTCACTGGCAAGCGTCGCACCCCGCTTGATGCAGTACAGCTTGTGCAGCACGGTCGATCGTACTACCAGTCGGGGCAGTTCACTCAAGCAATCACTCATTGGCAAAGGGCAGCCACCACCTATCAAGTCCAACAAGATAATGTCAATCGAGCATTGGTGCTGAGTTATTTATCATTGGCATATCAGCAGGTGGGAAGTAGGATTGAAGCAGACAAGAACTTTCGCAAATCTCCCACATTTTTGTGCAGGTCTGGCAGCAGTTTCACCATCAGCGCATTGCTTATCCTAAATAATCACGTTGGTTGCAGCAAAACTGTCTCTGAGAGTGCTTGATCTGGTAGAGGCAAGAGAGTCGAGTGGCTCTGGCTCAACGTCGGTATTTTGGCAGATGAGGCTTTATCCAGCAAAAAAGTGATGAGATCGCCCATGTGCCAGGGTTCATTAGCAAGCATAATTTGTAACTGATCGGCTCGATTTCGCAAAAGCGGTAGCAAATCACCGGCGGCGATGCAGGCTTGTAATTCAGCTTGCTGTGCGGCAAAGCCCTCTGACTGCAATACCACCTCGAACAGCTCCACGTCCTTCTTGGTGAGAGACTGATTCCACCGATCCAGAGAAACTTGAGCTGCAAAAGCAATCTTAATGCCCGTTGTAGCAAAACTGGGGTGATCTCCACGATTTAATGGGGGCTGAGATAAGGTGGCTACTTTATCGGGGCGGAATAATTCTAAAGCCCGTTGCGCCAAGATACCGTTTAGTTCTGGATTGTTAGTCAGCGCCAAAAATGTGCTCAATGATGCGCTCCCTTCTGCCTCTAGTTCCTCTAGATCTAAGTATTGGCTGATTACAGGAATGTCATCGAGCTGAACTGGCTTAGCATCGCTAGCGTTGAGGTCAATCAACGCCACTGTTTCTCCTTTCTGTTGAAGTAGTCGGACTAGCAGTTGACCCAACTGAGTATTGCCTACAATAACGGTTCTGACCTGCGTCGTCTGCAACCCCAGACAGCGGGCAATCCAGCCTGCTGTGAGTCCTTGAATTAATACTGTCATTAGGATGGTGAGAAAAACGAGCGCTTTCATTGCCTCACCCCCTGCGATGCCTGCTTTTGTGAGGGAAAGTGCAAATAAGGATGCCATGGATGCAGCGACAATGCCACGAGGAGCAATCCAGGACAAAAAGAACTGCTGTTTCCAGCTAAAGCTCTGATTCCAGGTTGATAGCAGAATGTTGATGGGGCGCACGATGAGCATCAGTGTCAACACCGTCAGGACACCTCCCCAACCTAAATCGAGGATGCGAGCGATCGACAAATCAGCCGCTAATAAAATAAACAGCACCGAATTTGCCAGAATCCCCAACTGTTCATTAAACTGCCGGATCAAGCGTTCTTCGGGAATGGCAGCTGCGCGCAGGATCACACCCATCAGCACAGCGACCAATAAACCTGACTCGCTTCGCAGCGCTTGTGCCAGACTGAACGCTCCCCACACTGCCGCAAGTACGACTAAATTTTTCAATTCTTGCGGCAACGATTTAGATTGTCTCAGCAACAGACTTAGCAAGCCGCCTCCAACTAACCCGATCGCGGTGCCAATCCCTAGCCTCAGCCCTAATCCTTTCAGCAACAGCAAGGGTATTGCCGTTCCAACCAAAACCAAGGGCACCTCATGCTGACTTAATACGATCGTGAGGGTAAACACCGCCACGATTGCCCCCAGGGGATCAATCAGAATGCCCTCACCCTCTAGGAGGGTGGCGACTCGCTGTTCAACCCCAACGAGTTTCAGCAAGGGAGTTACAACAGTTGGACCCGTTACTACCACTAACGAGGCGTAGAGAAGGGCGATCGCCCAAGGAAACTGGTTTAACGCATGGGCAGCGATCGCTCCACCCGAAAATGTAACTAGCACCCCAACCGTCACCAGATTGCGAAGGCTAACTGAAACGCTGCTCAGATCGCGAATCTGCAAGTTTAGCCCACCCTCAAAGAGAATCAAGGCGATCGCTAGAGAAACAATGACTTCTAAGCCACTACCCAAAAGCGACGGCTCCAGCAACCCTAAGCCACTAGAGCCTAAAATGATACCAAAGAGCAGCAGCAACACAATGCCGGGGATTTGAAGCCATCGGGCTAAAACCTGAGCACCGATACCAACCCCTACGGCTGTGCTTATGAGAACTGTAATGGGTAAGGAATCTTCCATTCAAATTAATCTGTTGAAGTAAGCGATCTAATGCTGCTAAGGCGATCGTAGCTAGATGATGCCGATTTCGTTTTGAGGTGTCAAGGCACTAAAGTATTCATCTGAGGCAGTGCTTTCAATACGGCTGAAAAGCTAACGCTCATGTGGTGCAGATTGGCTGGAAGTTATTGCTTGAGGAACTGTCCATTGGTCTAAAACATCTTTTACCCACACTTCCCTGAGCCAGATTTGTGCAACTACTAAAATTGGTAATCCTAAAAACAATCCTAAAACACCAAAGAACGTGCCAAAGGCAGTCAGTAAAGCCAGTGTTGTTGCGGGTAGAAGAGACAGCCGCTGCTTCATGATGATGGGCGTAATCAGATTGCCTTCAACCTGCTGGATTAAAAAATACAGTAGCAAGACTTCGATCGCTTTCCAAGGAGAATCCAACAAAGCCAGTAGAGCGGGTGGAACAACACTGGCGAGCGCCCCAAGGTAGGGAACGAATGCCGATATGCCTGCAATGAACCCATTCACAAACGGTAAGGGAACCTGTAGCACTAGCAAACCTACGGTTGAGGTAATGCCAATGAAAGCCATGCTCAGGGCAATTCCACCCAGATAATCAATTAAACCAACCTCGCACTTCGAGAGAATTCTATCCGCGCGGTTGCGATAGAACGCGGGAAATCCTTGAATCAACAAATTGCGATACTGCTTTGGATTTACCAGTAACATCAGCGTCAATACAGTTAGCAATAAACCATTGAGCAAGAGAGATAGAGAATTAGAGAAAGCTTGATAGAAATGAATAATCGTCCAGTTTGCTACTTGCTGAAGCTGAAGACTCAAATCGTTCAAGTTAGGAAGATTTTTAATCATCCGACCTGGAATCTGCTCCTGCAACCAGTAGTTGAGATTTGCAACTTGTGCGATCGCACCTGGAATCAGTTCGACCAGTTGGTCAAATTGCTCAGTGATCCGGGTAGCCACTAAAGCCAAAAGCAGTCCTAAAACTACGATGAAGATCGCGATTGTTAGCCCGATCGCAACGATTCGTTTAAGCTTAGATTTTTGAAATCGACGTACAACTCGGTTCAGCCCAACAGCAAAGATAATCGCCATGAAGAACAGCAGCGCGATCGCTCGAATTTGCCACAGCACATAGAGCGAAATCACTAGCGAAAGCAATCCAATCCAGCGTCCTAACGTCAAAATTATGCCTTTGGCTGAGTGGAAAAGAAAAGCTGCTCAATCAACACCTTATCAACCTTCTGATTCCTGCCAATTTTGATTCAGCTTAGTTTAAAGAATTTCTACCGCAAGCAATACATCGCGCTCTATCTCATGAGGGATATCAATATAAAAAGTAAATATATCAACTGTTTAATGACTTATCTGGCTCAAAAGGTACACGACTTCAATCCTATTAATGATTAGGGTTTGGATGAAATGACAAATTTAGGAGAACAGTAATGAAACTTCGTTATTGTTACACCTCGACGTTAGGCGTAACACTGGTCACTTTAGGACTTGCGGCGGGCGCAATTGCACCTTATCTTGCTACCACTTTGACTCCAGCACTAGCGGCTTCACCTGAAAATACGAGCTTTCCTGATACACAAAATTATTGGGCGCAACCTTTCATTCATAATCTGGCAGAACGCGATATTGTCACAGGCTATCCTGACAATACCTTCCGCCCTGAACAGCCAGTCGCTCGCGATGAATTTGCTTCAATTTTGCAGCAAGCCTTTTCTCAACCTGCGGAACGAGAAATTGCCAGCGGCAGCGTTTACACAGATGTTCCCCAAGGCTATTGGGCTGCTCCCGCCATACAGGAAGCATATGAAATGGGATTTATGAAAGGCTATCCCGGTGGAGAGTTTCGTCCGAATCAACCTGTTAGCAGAGTCGAAGTGCTCGTGTCGCTGGCTCAGAACTTGAATTTACCAACGACTACAACCGCTGTTGACAAATCTGTAGCAGCGGCAGCAACACCTGCCCGGGTGCAGCCTGTCTCTCGTCGGCGTGCCAACAGACCGCTTATATTTCCCCTCGCTATGACTACACTGATGCAGCCGTTAATGGCAACTCCAGCCAGGGCAACTGCCGCTGCCAATTCTGCTCCAGCGAGCAGCAACACTTCGCAGCGCCCAGTCTCTCTAGTGGTGAGCGACTACTATCAAGATGCCGCACAGATTCCTCAGTATGCAGTGGATGATGTTGCTGCAACAACCGCAGCCGGAATTGTTGTCAATTATCCCGATCAACGAGTGTTGAACCCAACCCGACCCGCAACTCGCGGTGAAGTCGCGGCATTAATTCATCAGGCACTTGTCAGCCAAGGTAAAACTGTGCCGATCTCAGACCAATCAGCATCTCAATATGTAGTGGGTCGTTAGTCTTATTGAGAGAGCTTTTGTGGAAATAGTTGAAAAGCAATCACTAGAGTCAAAACTCGAAAAGATCGGCAATGTTTTGCGCCTGACTGGGTGGATTGGACTCTCTGCCCAAATTGGCTTTGGCGCAATTGCCTTGTTGATGGTTATGTTTGCGATCGCGGGTCGAAATTTCAGTCAGGCGGCAGCACTTCCACCGGGTGTGGCTCCTGGTATTGGCGTGAACCTTAACCGGGGTTTCACTCCAGGCATTGGCATTGGCATCTTTTGGGCAGTCTGTGGCATTCTGGCGCTGTTGGTGGGGATTTACTTTGCCTTTCGTCAAACACAATTTGCCAAACGGTTGCGCCATGCAGATACCATGAAACATCCTACAAAATTGGAGGTCATGAACGTGCTACGTTTAAGCGCGATCGTTGGCTTTGTGGGAATGCTGCTGACAATCTTAGGTGGAGGTGCGACGTTAGGGGTACTGCTCTCCAAAACGATCGCTCAGCCTCAAGGTGTTGCTATTTACGACCCAACTCGTGTGATTCGATCAATCGATATCATGGTGGCAATGGCAAACATGGGCGGCATTGCGGCCCACTTTGTGGGTGCTGTTACTGCTCTGAGCGTGTTTGAATGGCTGCATCGTTAATTCACTGATCGGCTCAGGTTTAATGCGCTAACAGCTTGATGTTCAAGAATTGCAAAACGCTTTTGTTGAAAGGTGAGTAAAAGCCAGTGCGATCGCTTTTGGTACAAGTGCCGCAGGGATGTGGAAAAACTGTTGTAGAGACTGCAAAAGCCTGTGACTCAAGCGATTCAAGCTCATCTGTAAGCCCAAGGTTTTAAGGCGATGCCCCTGGTCAACATGATTGTGCTAGAAACCCCTCCTGAACCATGACATTCAATTAGCGTGATGAAACCCTTGGATCGATCCGAAAAGCAAGCAATAGAATACGAGCAACAGCAAATCTTGCAGCAGCTAGAAGATTGGCTGGAATTGCCAATGCTCGTGTTGAGTTTTGCTTGGCTCGGTCTATTTGTGGTGGAACTGACTTGGGGACTGACTCCTCTTTTAGATGCCCTTAGCCTCGTCATTTGGGGCGTGTTTGTTCTGGAATTTATGCTTAGACTAGCGCTTGCGCCCCGAAAGGCTGCTTATCTTAAAACAAACTGGATTACAGCCATTTCACTGCTTTTACCCGCCTTGCGCATGTTGCGGTTTGCGCGTGTGTTGCGGGTTTTACGAACTACGCGAGCCGTTCGCGGCTTACGGCTGTTGCGGGTGATGACGCGCACCAATCGCAGTATGCGATCGCTCGCAGGAAACTTTGCGCGGCGTGGCTTTGGCTATGTGGTGATGACAACAGCAATCATCACACTGGTGGGGGCGGCGGGGATGTATGCGTTTGAGCAAGATGCTCCAGGTTCGCCCGGATTTGATAGCTACAGCACTGCGCTTTGGTGGACAGCAATGCTGATGACCACAATGGGATCAGACTACTTTCCTAAAACGGCAGAAGGTCGCATTCTTTGCTTTCTGCTGGCGCTGTATGCGTTTGCTGTATTTGGCTATGTAACAGCGACGTTAGCCACATTTTTTATCGGACAAGATGCTGACGATGACGAAGCAGAAATTGTTGGCGCAAAATCGATCGATGCCCTGCGAACCGAGATTGCAGCCCTGCGAACCGAGATTCAGAGCCTAAGACAGGAGCATTAACAACCTTAGAGAGAAGTTAGTGTGCCTAATTTCCATTAGTGTACAAATGTTTTCTATGACGGTCAGGTAATGAGTGAAGAACTATCAACTCTCTTAAACAAGATGCAGGCAATGCTGAATGGCGTCATCTTTTTGTTGCCCAATATGGTGTTGGCATTGATTGTTTTTGCGATCTTTTTCTTCGTTGCTAGAGCAATTAAAAAAGTAGTGAGAAATTTAACGCGCGATCGCCGTCAAGCTCGCAACTTGGGACTGGTGCTGGGGCGGTTGGCACAAGGAATAACTATATTAGTAGGCTTGTTTATTGCGCTGTCAATCGTGATTCCATCGCTTAAAGCCAGTGATCTTGTGCAGCTACTTGGAATCAGTAGTGTAGCGATCGGCTTTGCGTTTCGAGATATTTTACAAAACTTTCTAGCGGGTATTTTAATTCTGTTAACTGAACCCTTTCAAATCGATGATCAAATCGTGTTTAAAGATTTTGAAGGGACTGTAGAAAATATTCAAACCCGGGCAACGACGATTAAAACCTATGATGGGCGGCGGATTGTCATCCCAAATTCTGAGCTGTTTACCAATTCTGTTACGGTCAATACTGCGTTTGACAAGCGCCGTCTAGAGTACGACATTGGCATTGGTTACGGTGATGACATCAACGAAGCAAGACAGTTTATTCTAGAGGCAATCCATGAAACAGATGGGATTTTGGAAACGCCTGCTCCGGATGCGATCGTGGTTGAATTAGCAGGCAGCACTGTGAATATTCGCGCTCGCTGGTGGGTGCAGCCCCCTCGTCGTGCCGATGTGCTAGACATGCAAGACCGGGTGTTGACTAACATTAAAAACAAGCTGACGGCAAATGGCATCGATTTACCCTTCCCGACACAGCAAATTCTCTTTCATGATCAGACTGAAGCAACGGATGGCGATCGCACTCGTCAACGCGAAGGTTGGCCCGCCGGAAAAAGCGAAGTTCCAAAGCCGCACAACATCAGCCATGCCCTTAGACAGCTCGCTGAGATTCAATCTCAACGCGATGGAGTGAGTAATGGATCTTCAACAAATCACAATTCAGCTCAGAATGATCGATGAAATACGCAAAGTTGAGCAAACTATGGGACTCCCTACATTCCAGTTTCTGGTTTGTGCCAACCCTCATGGTCATACTGGCGATCGGGCTGTCGTTTATCACCATTGCGATCGACCAGAGGCAAGAAACCGATATCATTGGAGACTTGGGCTGGGCTTATTCTCTCGGTCCTAACGGCTCACGCGCCATTCTTTCTGCAATTGCCGGTTCCATGGTGAGCGTTGCCACCACTGCTTTTTCCATCACAATTGTTGCCCTTCAGCTTGCGTCTTCGCAATTTGGTCCGCGGCTGCTGCGTAACTTTATGCAAGATACCGGCAACCAAATTGTACTCGGAACCTTCATCTCCACCTTTGTTTACAGCCTGATGGTGCTGCGAACTATCAATGGTGTTGACGAGAATGAGTTTGTGCCGCATATTGCAGTCACCTGCGGAATTGGGATGGCGATCGCCAGTATTGGCGTTTTAATCTACTTTATTCACCATTCTGCTACCTCCATTCAAGTTGATCATGTCATTTCTAAGGTGGGATGTGAGCTAGATGAAGTGATTGATCGGCTCTTTCCTAAACAGATGGGACGCGGCGCATCGGCGCATCGAGCAGAACCGCTCCCCTCAGATATTCCAGCCAATTTCGATCGCGAGGCAACTGCCATACAAGCGACTAGCAGTAACTATGTGCAAGCAATTGATACAGACCAGTTAATGCAAATTGCCACAGAGACTAATATCCTGCTTCAGCTTCAGCGTCGTCCTGGAGACTTTGTGATTCAAGGAAGTCCACTAGTACTTGCTTACCCCGCAGAATCGGGTAGCAAAAAGTTGGTTAAACAAATCAACGATGCCTTTGTCTTGGGTTCGCAGCGTACCGAGCAGCAAGATGTTGAGTTTTCGATTAACCAACTGGTTGAGATTGCAGTCCGTGCCCTCTCACCCGGCATTAACGACCCATTCACAGCCATTCGCTGTATTGATCAACTCAGCGCGGCGCTTTGTCACCTGGCACAAAAAGAGATTCCCTCTGCCTATCGTTACGATGACCAAGATCAGCTGCGTGTCATTGCAGCACCCGTGACGTTTGCAGATGTGACGGATGCTGCTTTTAATCAGATTCGGCAGTATGGGCAAACAAGCGTAGCAGTGACGATGCGGTTGCTAGAATCGGTCGCCGTCATTGCCCCTTTCACCCATACCAAAGCAGACCGAGCCGCACTGTTGCGTCATGCCAACATGATTGAGCACGGCAGCCAGGAAGGAATCCCCGAAGAGTTAGATCGCCAGGATGTCAAAGAGCGCCATCTAGCCGCCGTAAAAGCGATCGGGCAAGCTTGATACAAGGAGGAAAGATGCTGTCTATCAACTGGAAAGGGTACCGCTTTGCTGCCTGGATGGGGCAAACGCTACTTGGAATTGCTGTTCTTGCCACTGCTATTCAGGGCAAATGGCACGATGCGATCGCCCTGGCGCTTTTTCTAATCGTCTCTTTTGTGTTTGTGGTGAAAGATGACAAACTCCCAACCCTGTTTGATTTTTTGTTTGTCCTCGCCGCTTTACTCAATGCCGGAGGGTGGGTGTGGGGATGGTTTTACGCCCCTGGACCTTACGACGAGCTGGTTCATGGATTCACCATGTTTGCAATTACACTAGCTCTGAGCTTTTTTGTGTATGGACCCATGCTGCCGATTTTTCGTCAACACACACTCCTATATCTAGTGACGATCACCAGCTTTGGTATTGCGATCGGAGCGTTGTGGGAAATCGCTGAATGGTTAGCAGGTAAAATTTTGGCAACCGATGTGATTGGCAGCGTTGATGATACAGTCACTGACATGATTATGGACACATTAGGATCGGGATTGGCAGCCATTATCAGCCTTTGGGTATTGCGAAAGTGGATAGATTCTAAGCGTAAGGAATGAGTCAGTCAGAAATCATCTGAGCCATCATAAATAATGAGTTAATGGTCAGTCTGTGATTGATGTTGATCCTGTTTGGAGCAAGCAATGCAACACATATTTTCTATCTATTTGACCGCTGTGTTAGTCAACATATGAGTAGGTAGCTTGTTCAGACGTGGTTGTGATTTCGCAGGCTGTGCTGTAAGGAAATGAGCGATCGCTTCAATGTAAGGCACAGGTTTGACAAGGGCTGCATCATTTCAACCCATGATCGCTTATGAGTCTGCCAATTATTTTGTGCTCGGTGTTTGTAAGCAGCGAAACCTGAGTGAAAACAAGACAATTTACCTCTCAAGGTAGATGTCGGTGAACCCTGTTTTTGAGACTGTGAAAGTGAAATTTAGATGTAATTAGTTATACTAATGCCGCATGTTTTGCTGGTCGATAATGAAGCTCCACTCTGTGAAAGTCTTGCTTACTCACTGCGAAAAGAAGGCTACGAGGTCACTACAGCAACAGATGGACACAGCGCGATCAAGCAATTTCACAAGCAAGTACCAGATGTCATTCTGCTTGATCTAATGATGCCAGAAGTTGATGGCATGGAAGTTTGTTGGCGTATTCGAGCTTTTTCTAATGTCCCTATTCTGATGCTAACGGCTAAAGACGAAGACGCAGATAAAGTGCGGGGCTTAGAGGCAGGGGCAGATGATTATGTGACCAAACCCTTCAATACACGTGAATTGCTCGCACGGATAAAAGCTCTGCTGCGCCGCAATCCTGGGGAATCTGTTTGAAGCGATTAAGACATCATGCAAAGATCTGATGGCTCGGTTGGCTCAAGCCATGAAAACTGTTGCGCCAGGTTAGGATCACTTGCAACAGACGCGCCATTAACCCAGCCCTATTTGAACCGATGAAACTGTTTTCCCAAGATTCCTTCACGAGCAGATGGTTAGCGTCGCTTCGGTGGAATTCCATCTACATGAAGCTCTTGTCTACTTACCTCCTCCTGATCGTCTTAGGAACCTCGCTCATGTCGGGTTACATCCTATGGACGTTTTATGCCTTTTTCATGCAGTCTCGTCAGACAGATTTAGAAAACTGGTCAACGGCACTGAGCGAGAGCGTTACAGATGTCCTCGAAGCAAAAGATACGCAACGGGTGCAGATTATTGTGCGGCGCTATGGGGCACCCGCCAACATCACACTCCGCGTCTTTGATGCCCAAGGTTCGTTGCTAGCCACCTCTGACCCTCAAACAGATCGACAAATCACCAATTGGCTACCGATACCTGGTGTTTCAGAAGCACTAAACGGTCGTGCGACGCAAGGCGTTGCCAAAGGGGTTTTATCAACGAGCGATCGCATCTATATTGCCAAACCGATGACTCGCAATGGTCAGTTGTTGGGAATATTGCGTATCTCGATTACGTTAGAACAGTTTCAAAAACAGTTTTCCAGGGTGATCTGGACAATTTTAGCCGCTCTTGTTCTGACCATTGTTCTCTGTACCTTGGTCAGCGATCGCTTAGCCCGGAGTCTCTCCAAACCCATTGAGGTGATGCGAAACTTTGCGATTCGCGTGGGTGGTGGCCAGTTTGATGACAGACTTACGATTCGTCAAAGCAATGAACTGGACCAACTCGCGACGGAACTGAATCGCATGAGTGCACGGTTGAAATCACTCGATGAGGAACGCAGAGCTTTTCTCGCTAATGTTTCCCATGAACTGCGGACCCCTGTAAGTAATGTTCAGGTCACCATCGAGGCGCTGGAGCGGGGTGCTGTGGATGAGCTGGAGCTGCGCGATCGCTTTTTTCAAACCATCAACGAAGAGACGAAACGGCTTTCGGGTTTGATTCATGATTTGCTGGACTTGGGACGCTTAGAAGCGGGCGTCACACTATTAGAAATCCAAGCCATTGCCTTACACAGTGTCATTAGCCGTGCGATCAGAGCCATGGAAGTTCGCATGCAGGCTAAAAATGTGACTGTGCAAGTTGATGTTGATGATCTTCGAGTGATGGGCGATTCGGAACGCTTATTACAGGCGTTTCTAAATCTCTTAGACAATGCGATTAAGTACTCTACCCCCAATTCTTGTATCTTCATTGCTGCCTCTCGCCACAAGCAACAGGCTCTGATTTCAATTCGAGACCAGGGGAGTGGCATTCCTGAAACCGATTTACCTCGCATTTTTGAACAGTTTTTTACCACAAGCCACTCTAGTAAGCACAGTGGGGTTGGTCTGGGGCTGGCGATCGCCAGACGCATTATTGAAGCGCATGGAGGCAGCATTACAGCCAGTAGTAAAGCTGGTCAAGGGGCTGTTTTCACCCTTTCGCTACCTTTAGAATCATAATTGGCATGATTCCACGCGGTGAAGTGGGTGAGTGTTTGCAGGGATTGGTTCTGCTAGTGGCGCACTCAGTAAGTCCTTGTAAGCCGCTATTATGATCAGGGTGATCTTAAAACTTTTCTGGCACCGCCGTTTCTACGTCTTACATTTGTCAAGTCGGCACCGCAACAGCCCGTAGAATCGTCGATTAATTGAGTAAGTTTCGGATCACCTTTTTAGATACTTCTATCCCCAACTCAACTATGTTTGAAAAAATTTTAATCTGCACAGATTTCACAGATGGGTTGCATCGCCTCACCCATTTTGTCGATAGCCTAGCGGCTGGAGGGATGAAGCAGATTGTTTTTCTTCACGTTATCCCCTTACCAGAAGCAAGAACAGTTCCCAAGATTGATCCTAAGCAAATAGAGCAAGCTCAGGCCCGACTGTCAGCAGCATTGGTTACCAGCCCTGCTGAGGTAGACGTGAAAGTAGAGGTGAAATCGGGACGACCCGTTGAGACAATTCTCAAGGTGGCTCAGAGCTACCAATCCGAGTTGATAATCCTGGGTTCTCGGGCACACAGCTTCCTGACTGAAAAGCTAAGCGGCAGTGTGATGGCTGATCTGTCTCGCCAAACAAGTGTTCCGCTCCTCATCCTTCGTCCTCAGTTAATTGCTGCCTTTACTTCTGAGGAATTAACCCTTCGCTGTCAGCATCTATTGCGCTATTTGCTAATTCCTTACGATAACCGTGAAGCCGCTCATTTTCTGGTGCAACAGGTCAAGCAGTTAGCTCAAAAACAGTCCGGTCGTTTTCTAGAACGCTGTAGGCTTTACTGGGTGATAGAGAGTCTGCCCACTCAGCAAGAGCGCGAAACTCTATCTCAAGTCAAAGCCGATTTAGAAGCTACAAATTTACAGGTTGAAGCAGAGTTTCATCGAGGAACGGCGCTGACTGAGCTTTTAGAGTTGGCTCAAATGGATGAGATTAGCGCGATCGCGATCGCGTCCGGAACCCTCGGTAAATTTCAGGAGTGGTTTGTTTCTAGTGTTGCGGCAGATTTGCTGCGTCAAAGCTGGTGTCCAGTACTCTTTTTCCCAAGCCCCCGTTGAAGTCAAGGAAATGGCTTCCTGTCCGAAAACAGAAAGCCGATTCCTGTTCGCTAGCAGTTCAAGTGTTATCACTCTCCGCATCGCTTATTTATCTTCACCTTCTGCTGGTTGTTGCAAAAAAGGTGAAAGTTCCTGGTTAAGCTGCCCTGCCCGCACAAACTCAGCGTAGGTTTCTGCTTCAACTGCTTGAAGTTCAGATCGCACTTGGCTCATAACAAAGTTTTGCAGATTGGGATGTTCATCTAGAAGTTGATCCAGTTCTGTTTGGAGGGAGGTCAACTCCCCTTGTACTAACACTGTTTGATACCGATAAAACTCTGGGTCAATGCCGGGACGAGTTTCGATCTTTTCTAGATATTGCATCACTCGTTGGAGGGCAGTCTGACGAGCAAGTGCTTCTGAATAGCGTTGGCGTAGCGACTGGTCGCCCAACAGATTCAATATCTTCAAGAGCGGCTGAATGGTTAAGCCCTGCACCAATAGCGTGAACAAAACTACGCCAAACACAGTGGCAATGATTTCTTCTCGCTCTGGTAAAACCACGGGCATACTCAACGCCAGCGCGATCGAAACCGAACCCCGCAAGCCACCCCACCATAAGATTGTTTGGTCTGGCGTGGAAATGTCTGATTGAGCAACCCGATTGCTGACAAAGCTCAACCCATAGATGGCGATCGCCCGTGTCATAATCATTGCGCCAACTGTGATGGCGATCGTGCCCAAATTCTCACCCAAAATGGCAAACCTGATTTGATCACCAATCAGTAAGAACACGATCGAGTTAACAAAAAACGACAGAAACTCCCAAAATTCGCTGACAATGATCCGAGTCCGGGGATTCATGCCGATGCGAGACCCAAAGTTACCGAGAATGAGTCCTGTTGTGACGACCCCAATCACGCCCGATCCACCCAGATCTTCAGTAATCAGGTAGGTTCCGTAAGCCGAAACCAGCGTCAAAGACTGTTCAACCAGAGGTAAATCAAAGCGTTGAGTCAGGTAAGAAATGCCAAACCCGATCAAACAACCAACGCCAACGCCAATGCCGACTACCTGCAAAAACTGAAGCAAAATCGGCTGAACCGCCAGTTCACCCGTGCCCAGTGAAAACGCGACCAGAAAACCAAAGGCAACAACGGCTACACCATCGTTAAATAAACTTTCTCCCTCCATCAAAACAGATAGGCGCTTCCCCACTCCTAGTTCTCGAAACAAAGCCGTCACAGAAACAGGATCGGTGGCAGACAGGCTTGCCCCCACTAGAAGCGCTGTTGTGAGCGATAACCCTGCTAGTTGGTGTAGCCCAAACGTTACTCCAGCAATAGAGATCAGTACGCCTACGATCGCAAACAGGCAAATCGGCAGCAGATCGCGTTTTAATTTTGACCACTGCAAATTCCAGGCCGCTTCAAACAGCAGCGGCGGTAGAAAAATAGACAAAATCAACCCCGGTGAAAGGTTGACCAGGCGCACGTCTACCAACGCTAATCCTAGTCCGACAATCACCAGCAGCAGCGTATAAGGAATGTGGCGAAACCAGCTAAAAATTTGAGGCAAGGTTGCCACACTTAACGAAACCGAGAGCACCAGCAGAAACTGCTTGAGATTGGCTTCGATCGCGACTTCGCCCAATGAGGATTCAACTACCATAGGTTCAAAGATGAATTATAGCGGTTCTCTGTTGGATGAAGTACAGGAAGAATAATAGAAAGCAAGGGTTTGAGCCTTTAGTTTGTACCTCACAGGAGCCGAAAACGCTATATTTCATGAGAAATTGCGTTCACCCTTAGTCTATTTCTACATGACCCTAGTTCTAGATGACCCTTAGAATCGCAAGTAGGATGTTGAGGACAAATGAGAACTTAAAGCTGAGAAGGAAAAGAGTTTGCTAAACAACCTGCGTAAACGCTTCCAGCACTTTCGGCGTAAAGAGGCAGAACTAGTCCAGTTACAGCAGCTTCAGGCAGACTTGCTGACAGAAGCCACACTGGACTCGTCCTACCTAGCTTTAATCGTCGGTTCCTGTGCGATCGCGACCTTTGGCTTACTGGCAAACAGTGCTGCTGTGATTATTGGAGCCATGATTATTGCCCCGCTGATGCTGCCGATTCGAGGACTTGCCTTCGGTGCGTTGCAGGGAGATATCCCTCTGTTTCGCAAAGGCATGATTGCCATTACCGTTGGCACTTTATTAGCAGTTGCGATCGCGTTTAGCCTCGGAAAACTGGTTGGTATTCCCAGCTATGACAGCGAAGTGCTTGCCCGCTCAGCACCGACCCTGCTGGATTTGGGTATTGCCATTGTGGCAGGCGGCATCAGCGGCTATGCCAAAGTGCAGCCCAAGATTTCGGGGAGTTTGGCAGGAACCGCGATCGCGGTCGCCCTCATGCCGCCCATTTGTGTCATTGGCTTAGGGCTGTCGCAGGGGAACTGGTCGCTGAGTTGGGGGGCAACGCTGCTCTACCTGACGAACCTGTTGGGCATCACGCTGGCTTGCATGATCGCGTTTTTGTTCACTGGCTATGCCTCGCTACGACGCGCTCATCGGGCATTGCTCTGGACATTAGCATTAACCGCCATACTGGTTGTCCCGCTGGGCATTGGTTTTTTTCGTCTCGTGCGGCAGGCGCAGCTTGAAACGAGCTTGAAACAAGCACTGCTCAACCGCACCGTGACCTTTCAGCGCTTGGGGCTATTAAAGATTCAAACCAATTGGTCAATGAATCCACCGGAAGTGTACCTCAATGTGCGCGCTCAAGACCCGATTACACCCAGGCAAGTGTCTTTGCTGCAAGCCTTTGTCGAGCGCGAGATGCAGCAACCATTTACACTGGTTTTCGTCGTGGGTCAGGTGCAAGAAATCCGGGCAAATGATGCCTCACCTGTAAGGGAAAACAAGGAAAATTAGTCAGGCAAGCCAAACAAATGTTTACCCTAAAAAATCAATCATCCAGCTCAGGACAGAAGTATTCGGGAGCTAAGGTTGTGAACAAATCCTCGCCGACTGGCTCTGCTGTAGTTGGCTGGGGTTGCCCCGTTCTCAGCGCTGTACAAACCGCTTGGGCACGCTGCAAAACGGCTTGAGGGTTCTGTTGCGCCTGCAAGAGAGCTGCTTGCACGGCTGGTAATTTGGCAGATCGCTTACCTAAAAACGATCGGTACTCATCAAGAAATCTCTGATCGGTCGTTGAGAAATCGCTGACGGTCTCGCTTTTACCACTGCACAGATTCGTGAGATTCAGCACACGCCCATCATTCATTTTCATGTAACAAATAAAATCTTCGGGTTTAAGTGCCGTTAGAAAGTTAGTTTGAGAAAAAGCGGGCTGCGGATGATTTAGAGAACCGATCGCGGCAGATGCTAGTAGCAAGGTGAAGAGACCGGGTGATCGTCCAACGTGCCTAAGCTGCTTCCCAGCGAATGCAAACAGTTTCAACATTTCAAAGAACAGTAAAAGAACAGTAATCTAAATGACAGGCTTGCCGATAGTCTCTACATCGCTGAAACGTAGAAACATCGCCTTAGAAAAGGGCTACTCCAATCAGTTATTGGAGTAACCCTCAGAGCTTTAAAGATGCCTAGGGCAAAAACACCCAAGCATTCAAGCAATCTTAAGCACGTTTCCGAGACCAGGGTCCCCAAATTGCCAGGGTAATCCCAGGAGTCTGGATATTCACAAACATGGTCTTGCCATCAGGCGAGAAGCAGGAACCAGCAAACTCGCTGTCGTTAAGCACATTAGTTGCAAAGCGATACAGTTCACCTTGCTTGTTAACACCGACAACATATTCAGTTCCGCTACCGTCTTCGCAAAGGAAGAGATCGCCGAAGGGTGCCACGCAAATGTTGTCAGGAGCCGCGAGAACGCCATTGGCAAGCGCTTCTACCACCAAGGTTAAGGTTCCAGTGGTCGGGTCATTGGGGTTCGATTTGTATGCAAAAACCTGTCCGACTCTCGCATCGCCACCATTGCTACAGACAAAGTAGGCTAAGCCATTCCCATACCAAGCTCCCTCTCCACGAGAGAAGCGGGCTGCGCCTTTCGATCGCGCTTCTATCCGCACGGTATCTGCAACCGGATCAACGTCATCGATCTTCACCCAGGTGACAGACAATGGTACGTTTTTAAGACCCAGATAGCCGGTGCTGGTATTGGCGCTACCTGTAGCAGCTTCAACATTGGCAGCTCTGCTGTCCGTGATTTTGAGCGCTTCAAGCACACCGCCGCTCTGTAGATTGCCCTTCTGGTTAGGAGTGAAGCGATAGAAACAGCTATCACCTCGGTCTTCGGTTTGATAAACCCAGCCGGTATCTGGCTCAACTGCCACTGCTTCATGGTTAAAGCGACCCATTGCTTTTAGAGGCACGGGATTGGCAACTTGGATTGCAGCGCTGGCAGGAACTTCAAAGTTGTAACCATGACGAAGACCTGTCGGACCTACACTAAAGTTCTCTTCACAAGTCACCCAGGAACCCCAGGGAGTAGGACCACCAGCACAGTTGCGAATCGTACCGCCAAGCGAAGCGTATTGCGATCTCACTCTGCGATCGGGACCAATCACTAGTGTTGTTGTGCCACCTCCCAACTGGTCATACCTAACAGGCGTAACCGCTGGGTTAGATCCCAGAGCACCGACCTCATGGTTCCGTACCAGAATGGTCGTGTTATTAGCTCCTGGGAAGGCAGCCATACCATCGTGAAGGGCGGGGACTCTACCACCATCATTCATAGGCTGACCTGTGATTGAAATGGCAGTGTAGTTGAAACCAGGAGGTAGGTCTAACAGGGGCGTTGTCCCAAAGTCAATCCCTTGGTAGACGAACCCTTGCAGCTCAGCCGCATTTTCAGGAAGTTTGGGTGACAGTGGACCATAACCAATACCATTAGCAACCTGACCATTAGCAACTCTTGCATAGAAGGCTTCTAAAGGAGAAACCATCGTCACGCCAGCGGCAGATACACCAGCTAACGTCAAAAACTTACGTCGAGAAACACTCATGAAACTGTTTACGCATACGAAATAGCGCTTTCAGTATATTTGACTACAATCAAGAACACGCTAATACTAGTTTAAGCTTTGGTTATATGAGGGTTAGCAGAAGCGTTGAAAGATAGCTCAATATACAAAATATTGAGAGCGAAATATGAACATCTGTTTGCGCTGCAACACTCGGTCAACCCTACGACATCTATACCGAGAAGCTGAGCGCCTGTGATGCTGATATAAAATTTTTCTAAAATCCCTTCACAGTAATTTTCCAAACGTTGCATGGCACTAAAATGCAGCTTTGCACCTTTATGCCGAATAGTGAGTCACTCTATGGAAACACTGGATGCCCTACAGTCTGGACAATTGCAGGGGACCAAAAGACTGGATTTGGCGGCTGGACTGTCGCAATTTCCCTTAGAAATTTTAGAACTCGCCGATTCGTTGGAAATCTTGGACCTCACCAATAATCACCTCAAGTCCTTGCCGGATGAGTTTGGTTGCTTACAGAAACTTAGAATTGCGTTCTTCAGCAACAACCAGTTTGAAGAATTGCCAGCCGTCTTATCCCAATGCCCTAATCTTGCCATAGTTGGCTTTAAGGCAAACCAGATTACAACGTTCGCAGACCATTCGTTGCCATCCTCGATTCGCTGGCTCATCCTTACCGATAATCGAATTGAGCAAGTGCCTGCATCCCTGGGGCGTTTGAGTCAATTGCAAAAGCTGATGCTCGCTGGAAATCAGTTGCGATCGCTGCCAGAGGAAATGGCGGCGTGCCAGAACTTAGAGTTGATCCGTCTGTCGGCAAACCGACTGACAACGTTACCACTCTGGCTGTTCACGCTGCCGCGCCTGTCTTGGTTGGCATACGCTGGAAACCCTTTTTGCGACACCACTGCATCCTCGCCCTCATCACTAGTAGAGATTGATTGGACTACCCTGACGATCGAGAATGTACTAGGAGAAGGAGCTTCTGGCGTTATCTTCAAAGGGATTTGGGCTGCCGGACCGACCCAAATAGTAGATGTTGCAATCAAAGTGTTTAAAGGGACTGTCACCAGTGATGGACTGCCGATGGATGAGATGCGATCGTGCATGGCGGCTGGAACTCATCCGAATCTAGTTCAAATGCTGGGCAAAGTGAGTCATCATCCAGAACAGAAAGCCGGATTAGTGTTTGCCTTCGTTCCACCCACTTACAAAACCCTCGGTAACCCTCCCAGTTTGGATACCTGCACCAGAGACACTTACCTCCCCGGTACCACTTTTCCACTGCCAGTCATCGTTCAGATTACCAAAGGAATTGCTGCCGCCGCCGCTCACCTTCATGCCAAAGGCATCTTGCACGGTGACCTATATGCCCACAACGTTTTGATCAACTCCACGGGAGAAAGCTTGCTGGGAGATTTTGGAGCCGCCTCTTTCTACCCGTCAAGCGTTCCGTCCATTTCTCGATCGCTGGAATGGTTAGAAGTGAGAGCGTTTGGATGTTTTTTGGAGGATTTGTTAGACCGCTGTGCCCTGGACAACCTCAGTGCTCAAACAGAACTTCTAGATTGCTTGCGCTGTTTACAGCAAGAGTGTATGAATCCTAATCCATCAATGCGTCCCCCGTTTACCAAAATCTGCGATGTCCTAGCAACCATTTCCTGAGCGATTTGCTTAACCAGGTTTTCAACTGATTAATTTGGCAACCATTGATTTAACTCAGCAACGCCTTTAATTGCATTCCAGCACATATCGAGCGATCGCCTGATCTAAGGTTGGTAGCAAGATGCCGCGTTCACTCCCCAAAACGCTGTAAGCAGGGCGAGTCGCTTCCAATCCGAGAGCTGTAGTAGAACAGGATTGAATGAATGAGGCATCTAACCCAGCACGCTGAGCTGTTGAACGGGCTAACTCTGCCCAAGAGGTTGCGCCAGGATTGGTCAAATGCCACAAGCCACATTCGCCATCAATCAGCAAATCAAGACTGGTATTGACCAGATCTGGAACATAAGTAGGCGACACGATCACATCTTCGGCGGCCATAAAAGGCTGTCCTGCCGTGAGAGTGCGGAGAGCGATCGTCAGGAAGTTGTATTCATCCCAGGGACCAAAAAAGGCGCTGGTGCGAATGACTAAGGAACGGGGATGATACTGTAAAACCCATCGCTCCGCCTGCACTTTGCTATGACCATAGACGTTTAAGGGTGCAACCGAATCGCCTTCGAGGTAAGGCTGACGGCCATCGCCATTGAACACCAGATCGGAGGAAAAGGTGATCAGTCCAATGTGCCGTTGAGCGCAAGCATCAGCCAGAATTGCGGCTCCCTCTGCATTAATGCGATGGCAGAGGTGAGGTTCTCGTTCCGCGTCATCTACCCGCACATAGCCTGCTGCATTCACCACTGCCCAGGGTTTTAGCTCGTCCAACACCTCCCCCACCGCGACAGAATTGGTAATGTCCATATCCTGGCGGGAGAGAGCGTAATACGGAATCCCGCGCACTTCACAGATCCGAGCAAAGGCTTGCCCCAACGTGCCAGTGACTCCAGCGATCAGCAGGGGCGGAGTAGAAGACCCATTTGTGACAGCAACCTGTTTCATCTCTGGCGTAGAAACAAACGTCGTATCTGCCCATTTTCCCAGTTCCTTGATAAAGCTCACGGGGGGATAGTGGAGTCGTTGCGATCGCTGCCACCACCCTGGCAGATTCAAAAGCGGATGGTGATAGTCTCGCCCTTCGGCAATGGCTTGTATCATGGTGGCGATCGCGGTCGATCGCGGCAAGGGAGACCGGACATCAAACACCCCTGGCTCATAAAACCCGTCGGCGCGAGTGACTAGACTGTTCCAGTCATAGGTTCCCAAAAGCGACCAAACCGTCACCGCTCGAATGTCTATATCTTCCTGCCGTAGAGCTTGTGCGGTCTGCCAGATTTCCTTCAGCCAGCGCAACTGTTCCTCACGAGTACAACCCAAATGGGCTTCAGTGATGGCGATGGGTTTCTGGTAACGCTCCCAAACCTCCTTGAGCAGCGTGAAGTGATCGTAAATTCCTTCAGCACAGACCACTACTGCTTCTACATCGGCATACTGGTGTTTGCCATTGCTGCCATGGGTGTGGAGGGGATAGCGATCGAGCCGTTCATCCAGGAAGCGATCGCTACAGGCATAGCGATTAATTCCAATGATATCGGGTATGCAGGGATGGTCTTGAAACCACAGTAATTCGTCTGCTTGAATGCCCGTGTACAGCAGATAATGCCACAGAGGATGAGACGCATTGACGCGACCGCAGAGCAAATCTAAAGAAAGCCAGGCGCGATTGTTTTCAAACTCTGCTTGATAGGACAACAACGGGGTACTGAAGATTTTACCGGAGTCTTCCGTTTGCACCAGTTGAGCGTGAGGATTGATCTGCCGAATTGCCTGCATCGCCAGCACTGTCGCCCGACACTGGTTTATCAACGCCCGCATAAACATCAAGTCATCGCACGCATGGGGATACCAATGACCGTACAACCCGCTAAATCGGGCTGTGGTCAACGGTTCATTCACAGGGGTATATTGGTTAATCCAGGGATACCGTTGAGCAACTGCATGGGCATAGGTCGCTAACTTTTCTGGAAAGGCAGCATCAACTAAGCTCGTATCGCGCGGTCCACTGCCGTGATGCACTAAACCCACAATTGGGCGAACGCCAAGTTGATTCAAATAAGCTAATCGCTCATCTGCCCATGACCAATCTGCCTGTTCCAGCCCATCTGGAGCAACCCGTTCCCATAAAATCGGATATCGAATCGCTTGTATCCCTAATGCCGCAAACCGATCAAGGTCTTCAATGCGAGTTGCATGACCATTGAGTTCTAGCTGATCGAGATAGCGATCGCCAACTCGATTCACAGTACATTCGATTCCACCCCACACTTCTAAATGAGATGAAACCTGGCCTGAATTTCTCACGCTCCCACCTTGCTGAATTAAAAATTTTCAGGATATTGGCTGCAACTGGCAGTGTTTCAGGTTGATGAAAACTTACCATTTTTGCTCTCTGATTTCCCCGCAGAGGCTGAAACCGGGAGGTTTGAGGATTTGCTAGCAGAGGCAGTGAAAGCAGGATTAACCATAGAATCAGCGGCGATCGCTTTTTTCATTGGTAAACTCTCTTTTTCAGGATGCCAGCTTGAACGTTCGCCCAGTTGAGCATAGAGCGTTAATGCCTGCGCTACTACCTGATCCATGTTGTAGTACTTATAAGTGGCAAGCCGTCCCACAAAGTGAACACCGGGTGTAGCATCTGCTAGCGCCTTGTATTGCTTGTACAGTTCAGCATTTTCAGGGCGTGGCACGGGGTAGTAAGGATCGCCTTCCGCTTTCGGATACTCATAGACCAAGCTAGTCTTTGTATGGTCTTGCCCAGTTAAGTATTTAAATTCTGTAACGCGCGTATAGAGGTGCTCATTTGGATAATTGACCACGGCCTGCGGCTGATGCACTCGTTCGTTTAGGGTTTCGTGCTTGAACTCAAGTGATCGATAGGGCAATTTGCCATAGCGGTAGTCAAAGAAGCCATCAACCGGACCGGTGTAAATCATCTCCTTATAAGGAATGATGTCTTGAATCTCGCGGTAATCGGTGTTGAGCATGACTTTAATGTTGGGATGAGCCAACAACTTCTCAAACATGCGCGTGTAACCGTGGAGCGGCATTGCTTGATAAGTGTCTGTAAAATAGCGATCGTCTCGATTAGTGCGAGTTGGAACGCGAGCCGTCACAGATTTATCTAAGTCTGAAGGATCAATGCCCCACTGTTTGATAGTGTAGTTACGAAAGAACTTTTCATAGAGTTCGCGCCCGACTTTGCTGACTACGACATCTTCAGAGGTGCGGATCTGATCTTTGGGTTCAGCAACCGATGCAAAGAATTCAGTCAGTTCAAAGGCAGTTAGATTTAAACCATATAGCTTGTTAATCGTATCCAAATTGATCGGCATTGGCACCAATTGCCCATCCACACTGGCAAGCACACGATGCTCATAACGCCGCCACTCGGTAAAGCGAGACAAGTATTCAAACACATCCCGCGAGTTGGTGTGAAAGATATGCGGTCCATATTTATGCACCAAAATCCCTGCTTCGTTGTAGTGATCGTAGGCATTGCCACCAATGTGATTACGAGTATCTACAATTAAGATTTTTTTGTTGCTTTGGCTTGCCAAACGCTCTGCCAGAATGCTGCCAGCAAAACCAGCACCAACAATTAAATAGTCGAACATGAGCTACTCCAGGGGTAAATGATTTAACGTGCCGATTTCTCAACGTTGGCAGTAATGGGAACAGGTTGCTTAGCCAACGTTAAACGATTACCTACAGCAGCTTTCGGCTGAATGCTGTCCTGCGTCTTTTGCGGTTTGTTGGCGATCGCAGTTTCAATCAAATCGTTCATCGTTTGCCACGTCAGATCCCAAGAGATTTGCGATAGAAACGCATCCACCCGACTCAACCACTCTGAATTTGTTTGGTTTGGATCCAATGCTTGGGCGATCGCCGCTACAAATTCGGGGACGGTATCCGCAATGTGTACCAACTTCTCTTCCCCATAAGGACGCACCACATCTCGAATCGAGGTAGAAACAACAGGTTTGCCTGCTGCTAGATATTCGGGTGTTTTCGTAGGGCTAATAAAACGAGTTGATTCATTGCGGGCAAAGGGTAACAATGCCACATCCCAGCCCGCCAAATAGGTTGGCAATTCCTGATAGGATTTGCCGCCTAAATAATGAACATTAGGATGGCTTGGCAATGTTGCCGGATCAATTTTCACGACGGGTCCGATAATCACCAAATGCCAATCGGGTCTTGCTTGAGCAATGCCGTCCAGCAAGGCGAGATCCATACGTTCGTCAACCACGCCATAGAATCCTAAACGGGGATGGGGGATTTCCGCTTGATCAGCGGGTTCCTCGACCAAACTTCTTGCGTAGGCAAAGTGAGCAGCATCAATACTGCTGGGAAACGCATAAATACTGGAATGTTGATGCTGTTTGGCTTCATAAAGGCTGCGTCCGCCTGTAAATACTAAATCAGCCAATTTGAATAAATAGGCTTCTCGCGCCTGCAATTCCGGATGTGCGCCTTTGAAGGCAGACAGTTCATCCATACAATCATAGATAACGGCTGCCGCTTTTATATGATGCGTGAAGGGCACCGCCATGGGAGTGTAATACCAGAGAATAGGAGACTGAATCTGAGCCTCAACTAATAGCTGGTTAAGCAGCAGTTTTTGCAGCGCGATCGCCTGTTCTTCATCTAGGCTATTGGGAAGATGAGGCACCACAACCCAAACTCCACACTCACGTTGGTCGATGTCTAACCAGCAAGTTTCGTCCGGGCTGGCGATCGGTTCTTCAACAAAGAAAACTCTCCGAGTTTGAGCGCAGCGACTGAGCAAATGTTGCGGACGTTGATACACAAAATCCCAACGCAAATGAGAGAAACAAACGAGATCGGCTAATTCAGAAGTGACCCGTTCCAACGTAGTTTTAGACCAGCGCAAATCTAGCGCAGCACTGGCTTGTTCGAGTTGGGAGGAATCATTTAGCAACTTTGGATTACCCGTACTTCTTTCACTAGAAGAATTATCTGAAGCATGATTCATAAACATGTCATAACTCCATATGTGATTGATTTAACCAAATAATTAAATTTATCTAATAGCAGAAACTGATAGCGCGTTAACAAGCGCTATCAACAGAGAATAGCAGTCTAATTAAAATCGTCTATCTACCCGAAGAGCAGTTTTTATTCCATCGAAAGATGATTCTCATATTAATAGTTGAAGTAATGAATTAAACAATGAGTTGTATTCTTCTTTCTGCGTGAATGAATACTTAAATAATCTGTGGTGTCCATGTTGGACCCTGACAGCGAGGACCTTCCACCGTCCAAATGAGTAAGTCAATGCACATCCGTCGGGCTTGCATCTGGTTATCCCAAGCATGATAAACCACATAGTCTGCTTGACCGTTTGGACTGGTGGCGATCGAGTTGTGCCCCGGACCTAAAACATTGCCCAGCACCGATCGCAGCACCCGTGGACCTGCTTCGTTGCCGTCATCAGAGTAGGGTCCTAATACCCGATCAGCAACGCCATAATCAACGCCATAACTTTCGGTTTCCCAACGTCCACCGCTGTAGAAGCAGTAGTAGCGATTATCATGCTTGCGGACACAGGGACCTTCCAGCGTATGCCAGTCATAGACGCCACCATACATGGAGCGATCGGACAAAAAACGCTGCCAATCGTGTCGCGCTCGTAAAACCACTTTGGGTTCCCTGGCTAGGGTCGTCATCGTCAGCAGGCGATCGACGACTAGCGCTGTTCCGGCTCGAACCCCTTCTTCGGTATCCAGAAAATCTTGAGCATAGAAGAGATACCATTGCCCGTCATCATCTTGAAACGGACTAGGATCGATCGCAAATGAGCAGGTTTTTGGATCAACGAGAGGCTCACCCACATCCTGATACGGTCCTAACGGATCAGAACTGCTGGCAACTCGTAACTGATGGTTTTTATCTCCCTGCCCAACCGAGTAATAGAGATAAAAAATCCCCTCATAGTAGGCAACTTCTGGTGCCCAAAAATTATCTCCCAGGGCAGAATCAGGACGCTGCAAAGCGTTTCCAGCAGGCTGCCAATTAATTAAATTATCAGACTGAAGCAGGGGGAAAACGCGCTGTTGCTCACCCCCATTCACTTGCCCTGCGGCTTCTGCGGGTCCAGTACCAATCGCATAGTAAACACCTTGATGCTGCCAAACAAACGGATCGGCAAAGTACTCTGGATAAACCGGATTGGTATAGGTTAACGCTGTCATCAATACTTAAAATTCACGTAGGTTTCCGTTGCGTGCTTAGGCAATTGGTCTACAGTTTGACACCGGAGTAACTGCTGAAGGTGTGGCGGCAAATCATTGTAATAAGCTTGCGGCAGGGTTAAATCTACCTTATGGGTATAGAGCCAGTGCATGATGTAACCCAGGACGACCATGGGTCGGGGTTGGGGCGTGTGGTTAGGTGTGCCTCGATGTAATGCTAGGGGCGATCGAATCATGACATCACCGGGCTGCATGTAAAATTGTTCCATCGAAATCTCACCTGCCTGAATTTTGGCTAACCCCTCGTCTCGCGACATCACATGGGTTCCTCGTGCCATCTCGAACGGACCGTTTTCTGCGGTCACTTCCACCAATGGAAAGTTAACGGCTAACGCATACAGTGGGGTCACGATTTGATCGGAGAACAGGGGTCGAAAATCGCGATGAATCTCCTGATACTCAGATCCCTGCATGGGAATATCTGCGGCTAACTGAACTAGCTTGTATTCCTGGTAGAAGACGCGATCGAGCACGCCCAAAATCGTTGGGTTCGCAAACACTGCGGGATCGGCAAAGGGAGCAACCCAGGGCAATGTGACATAGCCGCGAGCAGTGCCTCTAGGAGCCACTCCGCCGGGTCGCTGTTGTCGCTCTTGAAATAAGGCATCAAAGGCAACGGCCCAGGCTTCTATCACCGTGCGATCGAACAAACCACGAATCACACAAATGCCGTCCCGGTTCAGATCTGCTGCCAACTGATCTAAATCGGTGGGACTAAAGCTTACAGTCTTGATACTTTGAATCATGGTGCTGCCCATTATTGCTCTGGAAGGTTGGGCTCATTCTGCCTCTCCAAAGAGCAAAATGTAGCCTTCTATACGACTTCTATTGTCCCCAGAGGTAGAGGTAGAATTGCGCTAGTTCCAGCAATTCTTCAAAAAACTCAATTTCTCTCGATCTCAAATTTATCGATTAGGTCGCGGAGGACTGGACTCCTCAAACTGACGAACTGAGGGAGAAATTTGTCGGTCAAGCTGCTAGAGGAGAGCGATCGTACTGTGCTAATAGGTCAGCCGGATCGTCGTAGATGGCGATCGCGCCCGACAATTGCTCGTCGCTGAAGCCGCCTGTGCGGAAGGCAATCACGCTAACCCCTGCTTTAGCTGCTGCCTCAACATCGTAGGGCGTATCTCCCAGCATCACCGTGCGATCAGCAGCGAGATCAGCTTTGTTGAGTGCCGCTTCCACAATATCGGGTTCCGGTTTCGATTCTTTGGCATCGTTGGATGTGGTGATCTGATGCAACAGATCATCAACCCGTGCTGCCTTGAGCAAAACGTCCATTTCCTGCTCGGTGGCAGAACTGGCAATAATCAAATTTAATCCTTCAGTTTGCATTTTTTGTACTAAGTCTCTCGCTCCTTTAGGAGGGGAAAGGTGTGAACCAAACTTAGTCAAAATCAACTCTTTGCGATGATCCGAGACTTGCTTGCCCGTGCCATCTTTGCCATTTAATTCCGGCACCAATCGCGGGATCACTTGATCGCCGCCCATCCCAATCAAAGGACGGATCTGCTCAAACTTGATGTCGTAATCGTAGGCGGTAAAGGCTTCCACCCAAGCCTGAGCATGGGCATCATTGCTCAATACCAACGTGCCGTCTACATCCAAAATTACTCCTGATAGCGCCATGTTGATTTCTCCACTATTGATGATTAACTAACCAAAATCTGTCCGTCATATCCAACGCGGTTGTACTGTTCGAGAGCAGTTTGGGCGATCGCGTTCTCCTCTCCCGCAGTCACTAACGCCACACACGCCCCCCCAAAACCAGCGCCGGTTAAGCGTGCGCCAAATACATCGGGGGTGTTTTGCAAAATATCGACTAGCGCATCTAAAGCGGGTACAGACACTTCGTAGTCATCCCGCAGGCTGGCGTGAGACGCATTCATCAACTCACCAAATTCTTGGGCTGAAATGCCTACTGCTGCTTGTAATACGCGGTTATTCTCAGTAATGACATGACGGGCGCGTCTACGAATTGGATCAGGTAATTGTTCTGCAAGTTGCGGATCACTCACATCGCGCAGTGCCTTTATGCCCAACTGCCGCGCTGCCGCTTCGCACTCTGCCCGTCGCTGATTGTAGCCGCTGCTAGCAAGCGATCGCGCCACGCCACTATCAATCACAACTATCCCTGCCCCGGCGGGAAACGGTAGAATTTGGCGATCGAGGGTGCGAGTATCCAGAAACAGCATATGTTCCGTATCGGCAAGGCTACACGCCATTTGATCGAGAATGCCACAGTTTACGCCAGCGTATTGAATCTCTGCCTGCTGTCCGAATTGAGCGATCTTTACATCCGTTAAATCGAGGTTAAGCAGCGATCGCAGTCCTCGCAAAGTCGCTACTTCGAGTGCCGCGCTACTGGATAGTCCAGAACCGATCGATACGGAAGAGGTGACAAATATATTAATGGGTGGAACGGTATATCCTGCTGCTTCCAAGACTCGAATACAACCATCGATATAGCTGGCAAAGCCCTGTGCAGTTGGTTCGGTTGGATTAACGTCAAGCAATTCTTCTAATTCAGCAGAATAAAAATGATGATGATCATTAGGACTGTACCCAATGGAAACGATCGTGTGTTGCGGAATAGCAGTGGGCAACACAAAGCCATCGTTGTAGTCGGTGTGTTCGCCCAACAAATTGACTCGTCCAGGCGCACTGGCTTCGACTTCAGGGGCAGCATTGAAAATCTGTTGAAAATCCATCATCGCTCCAAGGGAATCGGTCGCTGCCGTCCTGCAATTTCAATATGAGGAAACTGGGGATCAAAACTCAAATTTTCCAGGCTGTTATCCGAATTCAGCACAAAGGTATCTTCGATCTTTGCTCCTGGAATGCTGGGATTCCAAGCAAGTACCATGTTTGCCTCCAGGCGATCGCGGGTTTCCGGTGTTGCTACAATTTCTCGCGCTCCGTACCCTGCCGTGCCACCCTGATGATGCTCTCGAATGGCATTGGGAAAACCGTGTTGCTCATACGCGGTGGCTAAAGCGTCATACACCTGGCTCAGCGGCGTGTTGATCTGCGAGTGATTCAAGGCAACAGCTTCAATTTCAGCGATCGCTGAGTGCAGTGTTCTATCTTGCTCCGACAAATTCCCAAAGCACGCGAAGCGGGTCAGACTCACAATCAACCCAGATCCACGAGCGCAAAACACCAGCATTGCCTGTCGCCCAATCTCCTCGCCCGTGGGTAGCGGATGACGGTAGAGCGGTAGACGGCGATCGCCTGCGACTAAGGTCAATGCGGGATGCAGTCCCCTTGTCCATAGTGCCTCTGCGCCTGCTCCGGCAAGCTGATACTCCGTCCAGTTGGGTTGTGCTTGAGTCAGCACATCGGTCATGGCTTCGCTAGCAAGTCGTCCCACTTGGCGGTAGCGTTCTAGTTCGCTGGGCAGCAAAACTCGACGCTGATGAATGAGTGATTGTGGTAGCGGGAATTCATGGCGGGTCGGGCGATCGCTCAAAACCGTTCCGCCGCTAGTTGCATCCCGAACAAAGGATTCTCGTTTAGAACCGTCTGCCCACGGGTTAATCAAGAGTTGATAGGAATCTGAAGTAGTTTGATTGGGAAGCTGTTCGTCTATTAAACGCTGTGCCTCAATTTCATCAGTGAGTGTCCACGCATCGGCGGCTGTAATCAACACTTCAGCCACTCCGGTTTCTGCTGCCAGCAACACCGTGTTAGAACCACCCGCCGTTGCCCATGCAAACCAATCAGTGCCGCGTAAGCGAACCCCTGCGGCCTCAGTTTCCTCTAGAACCTGCCGAATAAATTTCAGCTTGATAGCAATCTCTTCTAAGCAATTCATTGCGTTAACTGACCTTTTTCCATCTTGCCTGCCTGAATCAAAAACAGTCCGATCGCCAGCAGTAAACCTACAGATCCGAGAAACCCCAGATCCCACAATAGTTGATGGGCACCAAGCTTGAGGTGATGAATACCCAAAATATGGTGATCGATGATTCCTTCAACCACATTAAACAAGCCTGCCCCCATCAGTAATGCGCCTGCAAATACCTGACCTGACCAGGAGTTTTCTGCTTGCCGCCCCGCCTGCCAAAGTAAAAAAATGCCAGTCAGGGTAAGCAACAAGTCAAACAGGTGAAACAGCCCATCGCCAACAGTGTTGAGTTCCATTCCAGCGATCGTGCGATCGGTTTCAATGCTAGAAAACATGTGATGCCACTGCAACAGTTGGTGAAACACAATGCCATCAAAGAAACCGCCCTGTCCTATGTCTAAAATCAGCCCAGCAATAATTAGGGGACGGTAGTTACTCATCTTTATCGGTTGCAAGTTCTGAAGGACGTTCTGTTGCCGCAGAATTAATCTCTGTTCCCTGGGCATTAAATGGATAGCCTTCGCCTTCTGCCAATAAGTCTTCTGGATTAGAGACTGGAGTCGTGGCAGCAGAATCAAGCTGCCCACTATCATGACTTTATTTAACTCCAGTACCTTTGTGGCTAGCATGACCGCTACTCATGTGGTTGCCTCCAATTTCTAGTGGTTCATTCATTACAGAACTCTTTTGATAATTCAACGTCATTCGTAGGGCTTATTCTGAGCAAACTATCTGCGAGTCGTAGCAACTAGACCAATAACGGTTCCAAGTCCATCCAAAATTAAAACGATCCGTTTTTCGATCGCCCCTTTAAACGGATAAAGCCTGTTCTAAATCAACGGTGACGGCCTGCAATTCTTTTGCCTTTTCTTCAGGTAACGCATCATTTGCAAACATTCCGGCTGCCAGTTCGGTGCCTGCCAAATATTTGATGCGGTCACTCGTGCGGTAGGGCGGGTAGAACTCAGCGTGGAGATGCCATTCGGGATGCGGTTCGCCGTTGACTGGAGCCTGAAACCACGCCATCAGATAGGGAAATGGACGCTTCCACAAGCCGTCATACTTCAGCGTTACGGTTTTGAGCGCTTTGGCAAGACTCGATCGCTGGTTTGGGGTCAAATCTAAAAAGGTCGCTACTGGTTGAATCGGTGCAATCCAGACTTCGTAGGGATAGCGAGCACAGACGGGAACAAAGGCGATCGCCCACTCATCCTGGTACAAAATTCGCTGCTTATCTTCAATCTCTTTTTGGATTAGATCCTGTAGCAAACCCCGTTGATGCTGTTGGTAATAGTCAAGCTGACAGGCTCCCATGCGTTCCGGCACAGGTGGGACAAAAGGATAGGCGTAGATTTGCCCGTGGGGATGATGCAGCGTTACACCGACCTCAACACCCTTATTCTCAAACGGCAAAATGTACTGGATTTGAGGATGTTGACTGATAGCGCGAGTGCGATCGCCCCAAACTTGAAACAGCAACTCTAAGTGATCAAGGGGAAGCGAACTCAAGGAAGCCTGCGGGTCTTGTGTAAACACGACCACCTCACAGGCTCCGTTGGCTGGCAAGGTATCGACAATCTCTTGGGGAGCTTCGGTTGCGGTGGGAATCAGCGACGCAAAGCGATTGTCAAACACGGCGATGTCATAGTTTCCCTCTGGTAATTCCGTTGGAAACTGAGGATCTTTGGTGGGAGCCAGCGGATTATATTCTGGAGGTGGCATAAAGGTCCGCCCCTGTCGGTGACTGGCATAAGCAACCCACTCACCCCGCAGCGGCTGCCAGCGTAGGTGAGGGTGTGCTTGTATCGGCTCATTACTGGGACTAGTCGCAGTAATTTCCGCCGCAATGGGGCGTCGGCTGTATAGGGTAAGCCTGCGACCGTCGGGTTTCAAGAGCGTCTGAGAATACATCTTCGGGTTGCGGCCACGCTACTTTCATTGATTCTGAAAGCATAGTCTTTTCATCCTCGACATTGCCCCTACCTAAAGTGGCAGATGCGATCGCTTCAATCGGAAACTTAGGGGTGCGATCAATATACAGTAGACCGTTTGCTTCTTGAAACGTATCGGTCAACTGGGTGTAACAGAAGCCACTGAACATTTCCACCTTGTTCACCGTTTGTAACAGTGCAGTGTATTCCAGTTGTAACTCTGAAACATTGTGCGATCGCGCGTAGCCCCAAGTATGCGCGTTTTCTTCTGGTTTGGTGTAGGCAATGCCGCCAAACTCCGTTAGCATGATCGGCTGTCCCTGATGAGGATAGCCATCCAGCGTCAGCACACGACCACCGGGACGCTGGCGATCAAACAAATCCGAGAGTTTTACTTCGGGTCCGTAACGCTTTGCCATGCGTTGGGGCTTCGTATCATAATCGTGAATTGCCAAAATATCGGTGGCAGTACTTTCCCAACCATCGTTGCCAATCACAGGACGGGTGGGATCAAGCGTTTTGGTCAGGTGATAAAGCGCCTGAACGCAGTGCTGGTGCGCTGGAGTGGCGGTCAAATCTGGCACTCCCCAAGATTCATTGAACGGCACCCAAACAACAACGCATGGATGACTAGCATCCCGCTTAATCACTTCTGTCCATTCTTTGATGATGCGATCCACAGTCTTTGGTGTAAAGCGGTAGGCACTCGGCATCTCTTCCCAAACCATTAGTCCTAAGACATCTGCCCAATAGAGAAAGCGGGGATCTTCAATTTTCTGGTGTTTGCGTACGCCATTGAAGCCCATTTGCTTCGCCAGTTCCACGTCACGCCGTAGGGCATCATCTGAGGGAGCCGTCATCAGCGTGTCTTCCCAGTAGCCCTGATCTAGAACCAGTCGCAGATAGTAGGGCTGACCGTTGAGCATAAAGCGATCGCGCTGAATACTGACCGTCCGCATCGCAGTGTAGGATCTCACCTCATCCACCAACTGTCCGTGACACCAGAGTTGAATCTCCGCATCAATCAAGGTGGGCTTTTCAGGACTCCACAGCAACTCGTTCCGATAATCGTCAATCCCTGGATCAGACAAGGCAATGCGACGATTAATTTCACCGTTTAGCACCGTGTAGGTGTCGTCAACCAGCAGTTGATTGCCCACCGTCAGCCGCACCTTCAACTGCATCTCGTCTTGATACTGGCCCGCAACACTCCCCTCAAAACCAATTTCCCAGCGCTCAAAGTGAGGAGTCCATTTGATGCGATCAATGTAGGATTGGGGCACTTGCTCTAGCCAAACCGTTTGCCAGATGCCGCTGGTACGGGGATACCAAATGCTATGCGGCTCTCGCTGCCAGTCTTGCTTGCCTCTGGGTTTCGCCAGATCGTGCGGGTCATCTTCTGCCCAGACGGTAATGGTCTGCTGCCCGTCTGGATTAAGAACAGTGGTGATGTCCATTGAAAAGGGAGTATGCCCGCCTTCGTGGTCGAGCATGAACTGCCCATTGACCCAAACGCGCGTCCGATAATCAACCGCTCCAAAATGCAGCAAGACGCGCTGATCCTTAGCGTCTATCTCAAACGATCGCTCATACCAGCAGTTTGGATGGAACCCTGTATCGTGAATACCACTCCGGATAGATTCGGGTGCGAAGGGAACTTCGATAGACTGACTCCAGCCCGAAACATCACTGGGTCGCGTATACTTTCCTTCATCGTCGTAGGTAAACTTCCAAATGCCATTTAAGGAAGTCCACTGAGAGCGTCGTAGCTGGGGGCGAGGGTACGCCAAATCCGATTGCGATCGATTTGAGGGTGTCAAATCGCATGGGTACTGGTCTTCAAGGCATTTGCCGAATAACTTCATGGGCACTTAAACCAAACTGCTTGTTTACAGGATGCCCTTTCACGCAACCTTACTAGCTCTATTTTCGCAGTTGTTTAAGCCTACCGACCAAATTTAATATTTGCATTTAAGGCGATCGCCCGTTTCAATGAAGTCCCTTGTGCAACCCCTCAAAAAGGAAGATGTGGGAATAGAGAGGGAAAAGTAGAAACGCTGACAAAAATCGCTGCCACTGGAAAGCACACCTTATGGGTGCCCTGCTGTATAGTTTTAACCCGCGATCGCCCTCATCAATAATCTGAATGCGATCGCATTTTCAACCCGCGCTCGCAGTTATCAATAACCTGGGGCGATGTCTTGTAAATTTATAAATTTCACTCATCTTGAGTACACCATATGTCACGAGTTTTAGGATATGAGTGCAACTTATTCATATCCTGATCAATGTTGTCCAAAAAGATGGCGAAGTTTTTGCGGCTATATTCACCTTCAAGTACGGAGTTTATGAGGAGGAAAGGCTTGCCGTCTTCAACTCCACGAACACATACTTTCATAAAAATTAAGATATTGTTTAGTTCATTTGCGTAGGAATATAGTGACATCGGATCACTAATTGATTTTTCTGGAAAACTATAAAAGATTCGAGCCATCACACCAGCACCGTAATTTAAAAGAATCAATGCAAATGGATCTTTTCTTTGATGGTTACAAAAAATAGAGAATTCACTATCTTCTACTACGGAATAGCCTGAGAATTCACAATGATTTTTGTAATGTTCAAGAATATGAGTAACTGATATTTCTTGTTGTCTCAATTCTTCCTCATGGCTAGTCATGACTATCTCCAACTATCAATACTGACTATCATAAAGGTGCCCAAATATTTACAATCAGACTCTCTTCCCCTATTTATTGTTTGAAGTCTAGTTTTCATTGAACTGAAAGCTTCTAGACAATTTGTAAAAATTGGTGAATTTCTAACTGTTGTTCACGATCGCCCTCCTCAATCGCCCTCAAAACTGCGTCATTGTTTGGATACCAAAAACTCTTTGACGACTTGTTTCACGTCGCGGAATTCGCCTTCCACTTCGTAGTTCATCCGCTGCATTTCGGCGGCGGTGACGAGTCCGCTGAGTTCTTCTAGGGCAGTTCGGAGTTTGGGATATTTCTGTAGGGTGGCTTCGCGCACAATCGGAACGGCTTCGTAGGGTGGAAAGTAGCGTTTGTCGTCTTGCAGCACCACCAAGCCTAGCCGCGCAATTTGTCCATCGGTGGAGTTGCCTGCCACGAGGTCTACTTGTTTTTGGATGAGTGCCCGATAGATTAGCCCCAGATCCATAATTTGCGGCGGTTTAGCAAACTGAAAGTTGTAGGTTTTGGATAAGCCTGCGAGACCATCCTGCCGCTCAGAAAATTCGTAGCCAAAGCCGCCGCGCCATTGCGGGGTGAACTGTGCCGCTTGGGACAGGGTTTGAATGTCGTCCCGTTTGGCATCGTCACCGCGAATGATGATGGCGAAGGTGTTTTCAAAGCCGAGACCAGGCATGACCGTCAGGTTGAACTTCTGGGCATAGCCATCTTTTAGCTGCTGAAACAGCGCTTTGGGTTCCGAGGGAATCGGCTGATTCTCAAATAGTTTGCTAACGGTGGCAGCGGTGCCGGTGTATTCCACATAGGCATCAATTTTGCCGTTGACGATCGCCTGATGACACACATAAGAACCACCCAGGCGAGGTTTGCGATCGATCTTTAGCCCTGCCTTATTTTCAATCTGCTGCGCCAACAGTTCACCCAACACATCTTGCTCGGTGAAATCTTTGGAGGCAACGATAATATCGCCACCGCCGCTATTGCTGAGGTTGGGCTGACAGGCTGCGATCGCCCACAGCAGCACGACCAACATCATCAAAAAAATAACAGGGTATCGCTTCACAAGGCTTTCTCAAAGAGGATTTGCAAGGGTGACAGATGGCGCGTCCTGGGTTTGCTGCTGCGCCAATTGAGCAGTGTACTGTTCGCCCCACTCCCGCATCAACAGCAAAATCGGTTCCAAGCTGCGACCAAACTCTGTTAATGAGTATTCCACTTTGGGCGGCACTTCGGCATAAACCTTGCGATTGACCACGCCATCTTGCTCTAACTCCCGCAGTTGCAGCGTCAGCATTCGTTGAGTGCAGCCTTCAATCTGGCGATGCAGTTCATTGAAGCGTTTGGTGCCTGCCAGTAGATGAAATAAAATCACTCCCTTCCAGCGTCCACCAATCACGTCTAGTGTGGCTTCCACGGCGCAACCATAGCGACTGTCAGAATATCGTTTAGCCATTGTTTTGGGGCAGCGTGGACTTTAACAGGATACTTTTTGTAAGTACGCTACAGATTGAATAGTATCTAACAAAAATGTACATACTTGGCAACTTCAAACCTAGCATCCAGAATCAACAGGTAACGTAATTTGAGGCAAATGTTGATGAAAGCTTACGAATTTCAGACTGGCCAACTGGGATTAAATGCATTGACGATGGTGGAGCGTCCCGACCCAACGCCAAACGCCAATCAGGTGTTAGTGAAAATGCACGCCGCTTCACTGAACTATCGCGATTTGCTAGTGGCGAAGGCAACCTATGGAGCGAAACAAACTGAGCCGATCGCGCCATTGTCTGATGGAGCGGGTGAGGTGGTTGCTGTCGGCGAGGGCGTGACGCGGGTGCAGGTGGGTGATCGCGTTGCCGGCATCTTCATGCAGCAGTTCATTGCAGGTGAGTTGACTGCGGAAAAAGCCCAGTCTGCTTTGGGTGGCGCGATCGAGGGGGTGCTGGCAGAATACAAGGTTTTTGATCAAGCAGGGGTGGTCAAAATTCCCAATCATCTGTCCTACGAAGAAGCCGCTACCTTGCCCTGTGCCGCCGTCACTGCCTGGAATGCCTTGGTCACCAAGGGACAACTGAAAGCGGGAGACACCGTGCTGTTGCTGGGGACGGGTGGCGTATCGATATTTGCGCTTCAGTTTGCCAAGCTCATGGGCGCACGGGTGATCATCACCAGCAGCAGCGATGAGAAACTGGCGCGCGCCAAGCAGTTAGGAGCCGATGACGGGATTAACTACGTCACCACACCGGATTGGGAAAAGCAGGTGTGGAAGCTGACTCAAGAACGAGGGGTTGATCATGTGGTGGAAGTAGGCGGCGCGGGCACGTTTGCCCAGTCGCTGCGATCGGTGCGCTATGGCGGCAAGATTGAGCTAATTGGCGTGTTGACGGGGTTGGCGGGAGATATTAGTACGGCATCGATCCTGCACAAACAGGTGCAAGTCCAGGGAATTTATGTTGGCTCACGGGATATTTTTGAGGATATGAATCGGGCGATCGCCCACGCGAAACTACACCCTGTGATCGATCGCCTATTTCCCTTTCATGCCGCAAAAGCTGCCTTTTTTTACCTTGTAAGAGGCTCCCACTTTGGTAAAGTCGTGATCCAAATCGCTCAGTAATGCAAATCAACGCCTGCGTTAAGCTGAATTGATTGCCTGGTCTTGAGATTTGCTTCTTTAATAGTCGGTGCGATCGCACCGCATACTTCATGTCCTTAGAAAACACTCCACCGACGGCATCACCATCTTTTCTAGCCGCACTCCAGCTTGATAATCGGCAAATTTGGATTCAAGCAGCAGGGCGATCGCTGTGCCAGGTTGCTTCCGGCTTAATTTACTTCTACATCCCCCTGGTGTTTGTCAATCAGGTGGGGCTATCGGCAACCTCTGTTGGGTTAAGCATGGGTCTTAGCTCCTTGGCTGGAATTGCCGGACATCTCTTGGGCGGGGCGCTAGCCGATTCTCCTCGATTTGGGCGTAAAACTACGCTATCTCTTTCCGCAGGTCTGGGAGTTTTAGTGTCTTTGGTGCTGGCAGTCACCCAAACCTTACCGATGCTGATTGCGGCAAGCTTGCTGTTGGGGCTAAGCGTAGGCTTTTACTGGACGGCAGCAGATGCGGCAGTGATGGATGTGACGCTGCCGGAATCCCGCCATCAGGCGTTTGCCATTATGAGCGTGGCGGAAAATGTGGGCGTGGGTATGGGCGTTTTAGGCGGAGGAGTGCTGCTGACGATCGCCCATCAGCGCCATGAGCTACTGTTTCTGGGCTGTGGGCTGATTTTTCTAGCGTTTCTGGTCATGGTGCAAACAGCGATCGCCGAAACCCGACTGACAACAACTGAACCGCACACTCCAACCCAAGGATTTTTGGTTGCGTTGCAGGATAAGACCTTGCTCACGTTTATTCTGGCAAACGTGCTGTTTACCACCTATGTGGCGCTGGTGACCAGCACAGTGCCGCTTTATTTTACTAATTTTATCCCGGCAATCGGATCGACTCCAACCGCATCCCTGGCAGATACAGCCAGCCTCTATACCTGGTGCTACATCGGCGTGGGGGCCGTGGCACAACTGCCGATCGCCCAGGCTTTCACGGCTGTCTCCCGCATTCGCGTGTTGATGATTGCCATGCTGCTTTCCAGCCTTGGGTTTTGCTTGCTGTGGCTCACGGGCACGTTTGCGATCTATCAATATTGGTCAGGCGTGGCGGTGCTCTGCGTCATGGCGATCGCCTCTGTCACTTATAAACCGTTTGCCGCTGCGATTGTTTCAGAACTCGCGCCAGAATCGCTGCGGGGTGCCTATGTGGCGGTGAGTTCTCAGTGTTGGGCGCTCGGCTATTTTGTCGGTCCATTGGTCGGCGGTTGGGCAATGGATCAGCCTGCCAACGTTGCCCACAATTTTTGGCTAGTCGTCGCCGCCAGCACCAGCGTGGGGCTACTCGTATTGCGCCTGTTTGAAACTCAAAGAATGAGTGCAGCAAGTGAAGTGCGAAGTGAGGAGTAGAAGAGAACTCTTGCGTGAATCAAGAAGAGAGCGAAAGTTCACAGTTGATGATCGCCGCAATCAGGTTGAAGCGCAACCCGAAACGCTTGCGTCGATTTCGATAGCGTTCAGCGAGAATCCGAAAAATCTTGAGCTTGCGATTCACATGCTCAGCGACTACTCGCAATCGGGCTAGAGTGCGGTTGTGCTGCCGCTCAGCTTTGCTCAATTTGCCTTTACGGGGCTTTTTGGTTGGAGTGCAACTACAGGGATGTAGCTTTGCCATACCCTGATAGCCTCTGTCCGCTAAACACAACTGCTCCGGCAGCATCGGCAGGCGATGGAGCTTGAACAAGCGAAAGTCATGGACTCGCCCTTTGCCAAAGGCTGTGCAGATAATCTGTCCAGTCGCTTGATTGACTACCACTTGAGCTTTTAGGGTATGCCGCTTTTTCTTGCCGCTGTAGTAGCCTCGCTGTTTTTTTGGGGACGCTCAATGGGGCTTTCAGTCACATCCACTGCCACTACACTCCAAGTACTGGCATTCTGGTAGAGTTGCTTTTTGCCGGGTAGCCGAAACTGGTCTGAATTGGTCAATAATCCTTCCACCTTTTGAATCAATCGACATACGGCTGACTCGCTCATCCCCCACGTGGTGGCGATATGAAACTGTGTCCGGTATTCTCGCCAGTATTCAAGTACGACCAACAATTGGTCTTCCACGCTTAATTTGCACTGTCCACCCCGTTTTCCCCTGCGGTCAAGATCGGGACGCAATATTGCTACCATCTGCTCAAACGTTTCAAGGTGAACCCCACATCGACGTTTGAAAGCTCCGGGTTTAAGTTGGCTAAGTTGCTCGTAGGTCATAATATCCTCCTCCTTGACCTAGTTCTAGCTGCTTACATACATTCACGCAAGAGGTCTAAGGTGATTGATCTATCAGAGTTACCGATTGGGCAGTAACCTTGGATGAAATGGTCAATGGGCTACAGAGCCTGATAGAAGGTCGGTGTAGAGTTAAAAGGCATTGGATTTTAGGAGTAACGCAGGTTGGAAGCTGTTGATATTGCGATCGTTGGAGCAGGCATTGCCGGATTGACCTGCGCTCAACAGTTACAGCAGGCAGGCTACCGGGTAGCGGTGCTAGAAAAATCTCGTGGAGTAGGTGGACGGTTGGCAACTCGTCGTCTACCTGATGCTCGTGCCGATCATGGCACCTGCTATCTCTCGCCCAAAGGAGAATTGTTTGGCGAGTTGATTACCCATTTGGTGGAAAAAGACGTAGTACAGGTCTGGACGGATACGATCCATACGCTGAATAGCGATCGCACTCTGCAAGCTATATCTGATCGCGTTCCTCGTTACGTGGCACCCGACGGCATGAGCGTGATCGCTAAATATTTAGCAACGGGACTTGATATTCGATTGAGTCAGCGAGTGATTGGATTGGAACTAACGGCTGACCAGACCTGGAGTTTAACTATGGAAAATGCTCAACCAGATGCCGCAGTACCCACATCCACCTTATTAGCGAGGGCAGTGCTGGTCGCCATTCCTGCGCCTCAAGCCGTCACTTTGTTGGCACCGCTAGAAGCAGCTATTGTTTCCAGTGAATTGATTCAACAACTGCGATCGGTGGAGTTCGATCCCTGTATTGCCGTGATGGCAGGTTATCCAGAGGATTGTTTAAAGGCGTGGCAGACCGAGTATGCCGATGTGAAGGCGATCGCGGTTCAACATCCAGATTTAGGCTGGATTGGGCTAGACAGCAGCAAGCGGCGCACTTCTTCCCAGCCAGTGTTTGTCGTACAAAGTACGGCTGCGTTTGCCAACCAGTTTTTAGAGGTTGCTGATCTATCTGCGGTTGGCCAAAAACTCCTGCAATCTGCTGCGGAATTGCTGGTTCCCTGGGTGGCAACGCCGGAATGGATGCAGGTGCATCGCTGGCGTTACTCTTTTACGGTCAGTCCTTTGAGCGATCGCTATTGGTCGGCTAAAACAACAGCGCCCTTGGTTTGTGCAGGCGACTGGTGTGGCGGGATACGGGTAGAAAGTGCCCTATCGTCTGGACAGGCAGCAGCAGAGTATCTCAACCAGCAGATGGGCGATCGCCCATCTGCCACCCCTCGATTTTGGCAAGCGATCTAGATGAGTGGCTAAGTGAATGAGTAGAGTGAGCGTAGGCTGCTATTTATCCGAACTCCGCACCCTCTCCTCCGCACTCCACCCTCCTCAAAAACTTGGCATATTCTAAGTTGGCATATTCTAAGGTAGAGGGGCTTGGAGGATAGCGATGTTTGCTAAAACCGACCACTTCAGGAGGAAGATATTGACGGCTTTGATGGTCAAAAATCGAATCGACGAAGCAAAAGCCGAGTTTGAATCCTTCTTATGACTGAGAACAGCAACTGTAGTTGTCGCTAAGCTGAAAGGGTTCTATCGTTTATCAGCACTGCATCATGGCGAAACAAAATAACCAGGCTAATTTCTTCCTCCGGTATCTGTCTACTGCTCCTGTTCTCGCGGTCGTTTCAACATCTGTTGCCTTTTCTACTTGGGCAGTGTTCAATTACTTTTTTCCAGACCTACTGTTTCACCCAATGCCGTAAGACGTAATACCTACGACGACAGGCTTCCCCAAACCTTGCCGCGTTTTGCTTCTCCTTGGGAGATGTTTCACGAGCAGTAACGATGATGGCTCATTTCTTTCTTGGCTTGTTCTGAACGCGCGATCGCGGCTGATTAAAATTGAGCTTGGCGCGGAGTTCACCTTTAATGCGGCTCAAAATCGAGTCTTCATCCAACGACGCGAGAATGCGGGTCACCACAGCCTTTGGTCCATCGACTCCCCAAGAAGCATCATTTGCAAGATAGGTTTTGGTGACTTGCCCGATCGCGTAGGTCGAAACTCCTGCCACACCGGCCTGAGTCACTGCCACCGAAGCATAGGCAGCTAGGGATAGCCCTCCAGTTGCCGGAGCCGATAGTCCTAGTAAGCCCTTGAGCGAACTCAGTCCCAGGTTGGCGACCAGTTCGCTAGCGCTAATGCCACCCATAGTGAGGGCGATTTTTTTCAGTAGGGCTAAGGCTCCCGGTTGCGTCATGGGAATGCCGTAGAGTTTGGAGAGCGTTAAGATCAGCGCTACGTCAATCACTGCACTACTGAGAATGTCTACCACTGTGATCGGGTTGAGGGCGATCGCGACTGCCTTTGTCATTGTCGCATTCCAAATAATTCGATTGGCGCTTTGCTCACGGATCGCCATTTTGCGCTCCACTAAGCGATCATTGACATCATCTGCAAACAGCAGCGAGTTCACAGCCACAAGGGACTTGCCTTCCCGATCTAAAATTTCTAGAATTTTTAGCTTCAGGTCATCAATTTGGGGAACTCCTGCACTGAGCTGAGCCGCAACCCGACCATCTGCTCGACGCACGGCTTTTGCCACCAACGGCGATGCCGCCGCCATCACAATCTCATCCGGCGAGAGCAGTTCTTTGACTCGCTCATCCCGAATTTTGCGATAAATCATTTGGCGATCGACATCAGGATATTGGTCAATTTTGTTGAAGACCAAGATGATCGGCTTGCTGGCAGTCCGCAAGGCTGACAACGCCTGATACTCTACTTTGGTCATGTCTCCCGCAATGATAAACAAGATGAGATCGGCTTGTTGAGCAACCTGCCGCGCTAGAGCTTCTCGCGCTTCTCCATCGACTTCATCAATACCCGGAGTGTCGATCAATTCAATCTGATTGCCAATCGCGTTTACCTTCACCCGCGTCAATGATTGCTCACTCCCGGCGATCGCTTCGTTTGTCACCGTCCAGTTAGCAGTTTGCCGAATCTGGGTTACGCCATGAATGGGCCCAGTTTCAAAGACGGTTTCACCCAGCAACGCATTTAAAAGGGATGATTTACCCCGTCCCACCATGCCAAAAGCCGCAATGTGAACGATCTGGCGATCAAGCTTATCTAGCATTGATTCCAGCCCATTGATTTCGGGTTCTAATCCCCGTCGCTCTTGAACCGTTAAATCTAACCCCTCTACTAAGTCTCGTAGAGCAGTTTGCGCTTGCCGATAGTTAAGCTCTCCTTGAATGGTGTCAAAGCTGTGAATAGCTTCATCCAACTCTTGTTTATTCAGGGATGGAGACTGGTTCAAGTCGGGGGAGTCAGGCATGGAGCAATTAGGAAGAGGTCGAAAGCACGGTTAATCGAACGTTCATTCCATCCTAGTAACTTACGTGCCGTTTTAGGGCAATGCTGCCTGATCAAGAACATCTGTCGTAGCAAATTATGTGCTTATAAAGAAAATAGATGCAAAGAAAGCAAGCGTGAACAGATAGATGTCGTATTCTAGGAGAGATTCACAATGCAAAGTCGAGTGGGCAGCAGCTAAACGATTTGGGAAACAATCGTCGCGATTCCCGTAGGGATCGTTTCACAAATCGCAAAATCAACGAGGTTTTTGATGGAACTTCAAGAAAAAATTAAGCGGCAACGAGTTCAGCATATTGTGACCAGCTATCACTTAGATGGAACTGTTGAGTCTTTTCAAGCAGCACTGGAAACTCTACTAGCTACTTATCCAACACCTTTGGTGGAATTAGCTCTAGTCGAAACGCTGGTGAGCCATTGGCTGCAAGTGCCGCTGTTGCGAGGTCAGGAGTTTTTGTCAGAGGTGGGCAGTTTATTAAAAGAGTGGGAACATTGCATTCTCCTCACCGAAAATGGTGAGGAGAATGCGATCAATTGCTCTGTGACCTCAGCCCAGTTTTATCAAATTACTGGCTTAGATCCTACGCCCATTTTTGGTATTACAGCAAAATCTTCAGTGCAGGTCAGCAAAACTGTTGGTTAATGAAGTTGGTTATCAAATCAGCTTATCTTAAGAGGTTGGTGATGATGTCTGAAGAGTTTTTGATGGGCGATTTTTTAGTGGGCGATCGCGTGCGCTTAATCAGTGCCCCACCTTATGTTAAAACTGCTGATCCAATACCGACATTGCGATCTGCTGAACTGATCACAGTTGGCGAAGAAGGCATCATTCTCGATCGTCGTCCTGGCAATTATTGGAGTGTGCGCTTTACAAAGGGTGCCTTTTTATTAGATAGCCAATATCTAGAACGGGTGTAGAATTCCGTAGAAACCGCGATCGTTGCAATTCCTATAGTTCTCCGAACAAAGGAATTGCGGGTTATTTTTAGTATGAACTTTAAATAGATTGCTGAAACTTTGTAAAGTTTCAGCAATCTATTTATGTAAATCTGCTGAAATTTGTTCTCAAAAAAACACAGTTAGGGCAGAATAGCTATGCCAGTAAGGGGTTATTAGCCATGCCAGACACCGCCGGAAACACTCTCGCCACAGCCACACCGCTAAAGCTCCTTTCCACTACTCAGAATTTCTCAGATCTTGTCACTCCCGCTGCCAATGATTTCTATCGATTTTCCCTAGAAAATCGGAGTAGTTTTAATCTGTCCCTCACTGGGCTGGACGCGGATGCGAACGTCGCCCTGCTAGATAGCGCAGGTAATCTGGTCAGCGTCAATGGCGTGGGGCAACTCTCAACGAACCAGGGTAGATTTGCCGAATCCATCAATACCACCCTGGATGCTGGCGTTTACTACATTCAGGTTGCGCCTGGAACTAATACTCCTACTGCTAACTACACCCTTAATGTTGCTGCCCAGACAGCTCCAGCAGATACCGATTTACTCTGGCGCAACTTCCCAACGGCTACCAGTAGCCTGTGGAGCCTAGACGACGGAGCTTTACTCAACATTCAACCGTCCGCACTGGGAGCAGAATTTATTCCACCTTGGATCATTCGAGCAACCGGTGATTTTAATCAAGATGGACAAACTGACTTGCTTTGGCGCGATGACAACGTTGGAGCAACTTACATACGGCTATTCAAAGACAATATTCAGGATGTTCAGGACGTATATTTTCTATTGCCGACCAAGTCATCGGAATGGCGAGTGGTGGGTGCGGGTGATTTTAATGATGATAGTCAAACCGACATTGTTTGGTGGAACAGCGTAACTTCCAGATTGGAAGTGTGGGCGATGCAAGGGGTGAGTTCGGTTGGAACAATCGCCATTCCACAACAGCAAGAGTTTGGCTGGACAGCGCGGGGAGTGGGCGATTTTAATCGGGATGGTTCATTAGACATCTTGTGGCAAAACGATTTAACGACTCAAGCAGAAGTTTGGTTTTTCAATCAAACTACGTTTCTGGCAGAAGCGTCATTGAGTGCTGGGTTGGCGGCACCGTGGCAGATTGCAGGGGTGGCAGACTTTAACAGAGATGGGAGTTCAGATATTCTCTGGCGTTACTACGGGGAGGGGGGCGAAAACCAGATCTGGTTTATGAATGGCACAACCTTTGTGTCATCGACAGATTTGCTTGCAGTGAATGATGTCACTTGGGTGCCGATTCCCTACAGCACCTATGGGGAACCTGTGCCGATTGATGTAGCTGGCAATACTCCAGCTACGGCGTTTAATTTGGGTAGTGGGTTGGGGCAATCGGCCACCTACCGCGATCGCGTCGGTGGACTTGACCCCAACGACTACTATCGCTTTGACATCACCAATGCCACTCAGGTTAGCCTCTCATTAACCAATCTCACTGGTAATGTCGATCTGCAACTGCTCGACGGTAGCGGCAATACTATTTTGGGTAGCTCCACTCTGAATGGACTCAGCCCTGAATCGCTGACTCAGCAATTGGCAGCTGGGACTTACTATGTGCGGGTTCTTCCAGCATTAAACCAAGCGGGTAGCTATACTCTGTCGATTAATACAGGCAGTGCCCCAGTGCCCAACACCGCCGGAAACACTCTCGCCACAGCCACACCGCTAAAGCTCCTTTCCACTACTCAGAATTTCTCCGATCTCGTCACTTTCGCTGCCAATGATTTCTACCGATTTTCCCTAGAAAATCGGAGTAGTTTTAATCTGTCCCTCACTGGGCTGGACGCGGATGCGAACGTCGCCCTGCTAGATAGCGCAGGTAACCTGGTCAGCGTCAACGGCATGGGGCAACTCTCAACGAACCAGGGTAGATTTGCCGAATCCATCAATACCACCCTCGATGCTGGCGTTTACTACATCCAAGTTGCTCCCGGCACCAACACCCCCACTGCTAACTACACCCTCAACGTATCAGCAGCGGACAACCTCCTTGATACCGATTTACTCTGGCGCAACTACCAAAGTCGTGCCGGTAGCCTATGGGAGCTAAATGAAAATGGGGTCTTACTAGATTTTCAACCGTCCGCACTGGGAGCAGAATTCATTCCACCTTGGATCATTCGAGCAACCGGTGATTTTAATCAAGATGGACAAACTGACTTGCTTTGGCGCGATGACAACGTTGGAGCAACTTACATACGGCTATTCAAAGACAATATTCAGGATGTTCAGGACGTATATTTTCTATTGCCGACCAAGTCATCGGAATGGCGAGTGGTGGGTGCGGGTGATTTTAATGATGATAGTCAAACCGACATTGTTTGGTGGAACAGCGTAACTTCCAGATTGGAAGTGTGGGCGATGCAAGGGGTGAGTTCGGTTGGAACAATCGCCATTCCACAACAGCAAGAGTTTGGCTGGACAGCGCGGGGAGTGGGCGATTTTAATCGGGATGGTTCATTAGACATCTTGTGGCAAAACGATTTAACGACTCAAGCAGAAGTTTGGTTTTTCAATCAAACTACGTTTCTGGCAGAAGCGTCATTGAGTGCTGGGTTGGCGGCACCGTGGCAGATTGCAGGGGTGGCAGACTTTAACAGAGATGGGAGTTCAGATATTCTCTGGCGTTACTACGGGGAGGGGGGCGAAAACCAGATCTGGTTTATGAATGGCACGACCTTTGTGTCATCGACAGATTTGCTTGCAGTGAATGATGTCACTTGGGTGCCGATTCCCTACAGCACCTATGGGGAACCTGTGCCGATTGATGTAGCTGGCAATACTCCAGCTACGGCGTTTAATTTGGGTAGTGGGTTGGGGCAATCGGCCACCTACCGCGATCGCGTCGGTGGACTTGACCCCAACGACTACTATCGCTTTGACATCACCAATGCCACTCAGGTTAGCCTCTCATTAACCAATCTCACTGGTAATGTCGATCTGCAACTGCTCGACGGTAGCGGCAATACTATTTTGGGTAGCTCTTCTCAGAGTGGACTTAGCCCTGAATCGATCATTCGTCCTTTGCCAACCGGAACTTATTACGCCCGTGTCTTTCCAGCATTGGGGCAAGCAGAAAGTCTCTACACCTTGTCTGTGAATATTACCAGTGCCCCAGTTTTAGTCAGTAATAACCTACTGACGGTAGACGAGGACGGCTCTGCAATTATTAAAGACTCTCTGCTGCTGGTGACAGACAGCGATACTCCAGAGAACCAACTGATTTACACAGTGGGCAACTCAACTACGAATGGCAACCTATTAATTAATGGAGTCACAGCGACCGCTGGAACCACTTTTACTCAGGCTAATTTGGATGACCCTAGTCAGATTAGTTACATTCACAACGGCAGCGAAACGACGAGCGATCGCTTTAGTTTCAGTGTTACTGATGGCACCGGCGGCAGCATTAGTAATCAAACCTTTAGCATTCAAGTGAATCCGGTCAATGATGCACCGATTCTAGTTTCAAATAGCGGCTTAACCCTTTCCGAAGGAGATAGCACCATTCTCAGTCCAGGGCTGTTGCTCATTTCAGACGTGGATAGCCCCGCAATCAGCTTGCAGTATTCCATCACCACTTTGCCGACTAATGGCACACTACTCCTGGCAGGAACGGCAACCAACACCTTTACCCAAAACGATATTTTTAATGGACTGGTTCGCTATCAGCATAGTGGCAGTGAATCTACCTTCGATCGCTTCACTTTCACCGTCACCGATGGCGCAATTCTCCTACCGGGTTCGAATACCTTTAGTATTTCTGTGCTTCCGGTCAATGATGCACCGACGGTTTCCATTAACACAGCCCTGACGCTAAGCGAAGGCACCAGTGCAGTAATTACGCCCAACTTCTTGTTAGCAACTGATGCTGATGGTCCAACTCCGGTTGCGTTTACCCTGGGCAGCATCCCCACTAATGGAGCTTTGAGGTTGGGCACTGCTACTTTGCTAGCAGGGCAAACCTTTACCCAGCTTGATATTGCCAGCGGTCAGTTGACCTACAGTCACAACGGCGGTGAAACTACCAGCGATCGCTTCCAATTTACGGTCACCGATGGGCTTGGCGCAACCTCGGCTGCAACCACCTTCAGCATTGCTGTATTGGCAGTTAACGATGCACCTACTTTAACCGTGCCCAGCACTCTATTGGTTGATCAAAGCACCAATACCCTAATTTCAGGTATTCGTCTAACGGATGCGGATCTAGGCGATAACGACATTACGGTTTCCCTGTCTGCTAGCAGTGGCCTATTGACGTTAGGACGCACTACAGGCGTGACTTTCCTTGCAGGTGGTGGCACCCAGGATTCGACCATTTCTTTCCGAGGTCGGCAAGATGTAGCAAATTTTGTGCTGGAATCCTTGATTTACCGAAGCACCGCTGCGTTTGAAGGAACCGATGTTGTGAGTGTTGCAGTCAGTGATGGCGGCAATTTTGGCTTGGGCGGCGTGAAGACAGACTCGAAGAATATTACTTTGACTGTGGCAGGGGTGAATGATGCTCCGGTGATCACTGCGCCTGCACTTCAAACCTTCAGCGAAGATGCGACTTCGCCCATTAGTGGCATCAGTATTGCCGATAGTGATGCGGGAGTAAATCCGCTGACAGTCAGTTTATCAGTCGCAAATGGCACCTTGACGTTAGGTTCCACTTCCGGGTTGACGGTTACTACGGGATCTGGAACACTCGACAAAAATCTGGCGTTTAGCGGATCTCAGGGTGCGATTAATGCGGCGTTGGCGGGACTGACCTATTTGAGCGATCGCAACTACAACGGTTCCGATCTGCTGACGATGAATGTCAGCGATAATGGCTTCTCTGGCAATGGCATTCCGCTGTCTGCCTCGAAACTAGTTACTCTCACCATTACCCCCGTCAATGATGCACCTGTGATTACGGTGCCATCCACAAGCCAGATCGTCAACGAAGGAACGGATTTACGGATTTCGGGCATCAGCATTAATGATGTCGATGTGAGTAATGGCAACTTGACTGTAGCGGTGTCTGCGGTCAGTGGGTTATTGTCGCTTCAGTCATTGAATGGGCTGACTTTCACGACGGGCGACGGCAACCAGGATAATACGCTGATTTTCCAGGGCTCCCAATCAGCGGTGAATGCAGCGTTGAGTGCCCTGACCTATCGCCCGAATGCAAACTTTGGCGGTGCCGACACTATTTCTGTGAGTGTGACGGATGGCGGCAATAGCGGTACAGGCATTCCCCTCAGCGATTCTAAATCTATTACAGTAACTGCGTTGGGGATTAATAATCCACCTGTGATTACCCTGCCAGCCGCGACTCCAGCAGTTAATTCCGGCGTAGATGTGACGATCGCTGGCTTTAGCATTGCTGATCCAGATGCGGGCGGCGGGATTCTCTCAGTAACAGTATTTGCTGAAAACGGTGTATTGTCGTTGCGATCGCTCTCTGGCTTGCAGTTTACCCAGGGAACGGGCATCCGAAACAATCGTATTACTTTTACAGGTTCCATTGCAGCAATTAACGATGCTTTAAGCCAGGTTACTTATCGTAGCTATGTTGGCTTTGCAAATGCATCCGACCGCATCACCCTCAGCGTTAACGATAATGGCAATACGGGCGTTGGCGCACCGCTATCTGACACCAAAACGCTACTAGTCGATGTGGGCAATGCAGTAAATCTGTTGCCTGTTGCCGCCGCCGATAGCTTTACCGTGGCCGAGCAGGGAACATTGCTGGGCACCAGCGTGCTTGCCAATGACAGTGATCCAGACTTTTCTCTGCCCTTGACGGCGCAATTGGTGAATCAGCCCACGAACGCCGTCTCTTTTACCCTCAATCCAGATGGCACCTTTGCCTATATACCCACCGCCAACTTTAATGGGTTTGATACGTTTAGCTATGTGGCGAGTGATGTCTTAGGCGGCACATCTAATCCAGCGATCGCGGTCATCAATGTCACTTCAGTGAATGATCTACCTGTAGCGATTGACGATAGCGTGACCACGCCAGAAGACCAGTTGGTTAGTGGAAATGTGTTAATCAATGATACCGATGTAGATAATCTGACCTCTTCGCTATCGGCGCAGTTGATTAGTAGTCCTGTGAATGCTGGCAGCTTTAGCTTGAATCCCAACGGCAGCTTTAGCTATACGCCGCTACCCAATTTCAATGGTGTCGATCGCTTTACCTATGTAGCGATCGATCCTTTGGGCGGTATCTCTAACACGGCGATAGTTTCCCTCACGATTACTGCTGCTAATGATGTTCCCGTTGCCACAAACGATGGCATTTACAGTACCGGTGCGGGCGGTACGCTGAGTGTTTCCCCAGCGAATGGCATTTTACAGAACGATACTGATGCCGAGGGTAGCGCTCTTACCGCAACGGTGGTCACCGGTCCCAACAACGGCACCCTGAGCCTGAGTGGAGATGGCTCGTTTGTTTATCGACCTACAGGTAGCTTTGCAGGAATAGATATCTTTACCTATCGTGCCAGCGACGGCAACTCAGCCTCCAGTGTGGCAACAGTAACGCTATCCGTGAATCCCAACAATGCCCCGATCGTCCAACCCGATCTATTCGTCGGCGCAGAAGATGGGCTACTGACTACGGGCAATGTGTTGACTAACGACACCGACATCGATGGCAACATTCCGCTAACCGCTACCCTGGTTGCGGCTCCCACAAACGCCCTTTCCTTTACCCTGAGAGCGGATGGCAGCTTTAGCTATCAACCCACTCCCAACTTCAGCGGCTCGGATACCTTCACCTATCGCGCGATCGATAGCTTGGGTGGAGCTTCTAGTGTAGCGATCGCTACCTTCAGCGTTACCCCAGTGAATGACGCTCCAGTGGCGGTGAATGATGCCTACAGCGTTAGCACCACAGCATCAATCCAAACTGCACCGGGCGTTTTAGCCAATGATACAGATACCGACGGCCCTAGTCTGACGGCAGTGCTAGTAGCGAACGTGCAAAACGGCACACTCAGCTTGAATCCCAACGGTGCCTTTACTTATCAGCCCAATACTGGGTTTTCGGGTAGCGATCGCTTTACTTATGTTGCGAATGATGGCAGCTTGAATTCTACCAACACGGCTACAGTGAATCTATTGGTGACCACAGTCGTGAATGCGCCTCCGGTTGCCAATCCTGATCTGTTCACTATCAGTGAAGACCTGCCCTTAAGCGTTGTTGGCACTGAGCGTGTTTCTATTAGTTCCAGTGGTAATCAAGGATTAGATGCTGATAATATCGTCAACGCTGACTACCAAACTGATATTTCGGGAGACGGGCGATATGTCGTCTTCTCGACCGATGCTTCAGGATTGGTTGCTGGAGACACGAATTCTAAGCTTGATATATTTTTACGCGATCGCCAAACTGGAACCACCACACTGATATCAACAACAACTGGAACCGCTTCACCCAGCGATGACTCTTACTCTCCAGTTATCTCAAATGATGGACGTTATGTTGTTTTCTATTCCAAAGCCCCTGACATCAACGCGCAGGGTTTGCCCTATTCTGGTCTTCCCAGCGTTTATGTTTACGATAACCAAACCGGTATCACAAGGCGCATTGCAGACAACACGCTTGAATTTTCGGGTAATAGCACGAATGCTGAGCGACCTGCAATTTCCTCAGATGGACGCTTCATTGCTTACGAAACGGGTACTGTTTTTGCCATAGGTGCAGGAAAGGTCTTCGTTTACGATCAGCAGACGGGTATTTCTACTGAAATTGGTTCTGGTAGACAACCCAGTATTTCTGATGATGGACGATATGTAGCGTTTCAAGAAGATTTTTCTAACCCGTCTGTCAAAATATTCCTATTTGATCGCCAGACAAATACGACTACCACAATTGCCACTCCGAATGGAATATTTGCGGTGCGCGATCTTTCTCCCGATGGACGCTACATGGTATTTACGTCTAGCGATGAACCTAGTTTAGTCCCCGGGGACACAAACGGTCAGTTCGACGTTTTTGTCTTTGACCGCCAAACAGGTCAAATATCTCTTATTTCTGTGGATTCTAATGGCAACCAGGGTGACGGTGGTTCATTTACACCTACCATTTCTGCGAACGGACGGTATGTCTTATTTCATTCTCTAGCGCGTAATTTAGTTGCTGGGGATACGAATAATGTAAGGGATGTTTTCGTTCACGATCGCTTAACGGGGCAAACGACCCGTGTCTCTTTGGATGGAAATGGTCAGCAGGGGAATGGTAGCTCTCTACAAGCACAAATCTCTGCGGATGGCAAATTCGTAGCTTTCACCTCAGACGCTACGAATTTAGTCAGTGGAGATACAAACCTGGGTCGAGATGTTTTCGTAGCGACTCTTAACACTTCAACTGCGGGTTTCTCTCTTGGTAACGTGTTGACCAATGACACCGATATAGACGGCAATATTCCGCTGACCGCAAGTTTGGTAGCGGCTCCTAGCAATGCCCTTTCCTTCACCCTGCGACCTGATGGTTCCTTCAGCTATCAGCCCACCCTCGATTTTAACGGCGTTGATACCTTCACTTATCGGGCGATCGATAGCTTAGGCGGAGTCTCCAGCATCGCAATCGGCACCATCAGCATCACCGCCGTGAATGATGCTCCAGTTGCGGTAAATGATGTGTATAGCGTCAACACCACGGCATCGCTCAGCCAGACGGCACCGGGCGTGTTAGCTAATGATACCGATAGCGACAGCCCAAGCTTAACGGCGGTGCTGGTATCGGGAGTGCAAAACGGTACGCTCAGCCTCAGTGCCAATGGCTCCTTTACCTATCAGCCCAATACTGGATTTTCGGGCAGCGATCGCTTTACTTACGTTGCGAACGATGGCAGCTTGAATTCTACCAACACGGCTACAGTGAATCTATTGGTGACCACAGTTGTGAATGCGCCTCCGGTTGCCAATCCTGATCTGTTCACTACCGCAGAAGATGCGCTTCTGACTACAGGCAATGTGTTGACTAACGACACCGATAGCGATGGCAACATTCCGCTAACCGCTACCCTGGTTGCGGCTCCCACAAACGCCCTTTCCTTTACCCTGAGAGCGGATGGCAGCTTTAGCTATCAGCCCACTCCCAACTTCAGCGGCTCGGATACCTTCACCTATCGCGCGATCGATAGCTTGGGTGGAGCTTCTAGTGTGGCGATCGCCACCTTCAGCGTTACCCCAGTGAATGACGCTCCAGTGGCGGTGAATGATGCCTACAGTGTCAGCACCACAGCATCAATCCAAACTGCACCGGGCGTTTTAGCCAATGATACAGATGCCGACGGCCCGAGTCTGACGGCAGTGCTAGTAGCGGACGTGCAAAACGGCACACTCAGCTTGAATCCCAACGGTGCCTTTACCTATCAGCCCAACACTGGGTTTTCGGGTAGCGATCGCTTTACTTACGTTGCGAATGATGGCAGCTTGAATTCTACCAATACGGCTACAGTGAATCTATTGGTGACCACAGTCGTGAATGCGCCTCCGGTTGCCAATGCTGATCTGTTCACCACGGCGGAAGATACGCTGCTGACCACGGGCAATGTGTTGACCAACGACACTGACACGGATGGCAACATTCCGCTAACTGCTACCCTGATTGCGGCTCCCACAAACGCTCTTTCCTTTACCCTGCGACCGAATGGTAGCTTTAGCTATCAGCCCACTCCTAATTTCAGCGGCTTGGATACCTTCACCTATCGCGCGATCGATAGTTTGGGTGGAGCTTCTAGCGTGGCGATCGCCACCTTCAGTGTCACGGGCGGCGGCACCAATGCTGCTCCTACTGTGGCTCTGCCGGGTAGCCAATTAACGCTCCGCAACACTGACTTGCTAATTCCATCGGGTTTAAGTATTGGTGATGTGGATGCAGGGACGAATCCGATTACCGCAACGTTAACCGCCACGAACGGGGCGCTGACCTTGGGCGGTATTTCAGGGTTGACCTTTACTACGGGTGATGGCACAGCAGATACAACAATGAGCTTCACCGGAGCGATCGCGGCAATCAATACGGCATTGACTAATCTCAAATTCACCCCCACTAATAATTTCGTCGGCGCGGCTCAAATCGGTTTAGCCGTAAATGACGGTGGATTTACAGGAGCAGGCGGCGCTCAAACAGGCAGCGGTACTGTTTCAATCAATGTGTCATCCGGGGCAGCACTGGTGGCAAACATCAGTCCTGGAGCAACTAGTTCTAGCCCGACCAACTTGGCAGCAGCAGGCAACCTACTTTACTTTGCTGCTGATGATGGCACCACAGGCATAGAACTGTGGCAGAGTGATGGCACCTCAACTGCAACCCGGTCTGTGACCGACATCAACCCTGGTGGATCTAGCTCCTCACCCAGTGGATTTACAGCGGTTGGCAACACTATCTACTTCACCGCCATCAACAGCAGCACAGGTAGAGAATTGTGGAAGACAGACTTAGCAGGCACCTCCGCCACTCTGGTCAACGACCTACGGTCGGGGGTAGCAACCTCTAACCCTACAAATCTAGTAAATTTCAATAACACACTTTTCTTTCAAGCAAATGACGGCTCTGGTAGCGCCATTTTCCAAATTGATAGCAGCGGCAACCCGGTGAAGTTGGTTTCGTCGCCCAGCTACAGCAGTCTAAGCACAATTCCAGGAAATTTGACTGTTGTAGGCGACACGCTGTACTTCACAGCCAATAATGCAAGGCAGCTTTGGAAAACAGATGGAACCAACGCAAACACAGTACTGGTAAAAGATATTGGGTCTAGTCCTAACGCCCCGATTCAACAGTTGACAGCAGTGGGAGATACCGTATTCTTTACGGCGATCGATAGCAGTGGCAGAGAATTATGGCGAAGCGATGGCACAGGGGCTAACACCGCACGAGTTGCGGATCTCAACTCTGGTAACGCCAGTTCCAATCCCAGTGATTTGGTGAATGTGGATGGAACACTCTACTTCTTTGCGCGAGATGTTGCAGGGTTTAGACTCTGGCAAAGCACCACCAACGGCACAATAAACTCAGGGATAAGTTTGCCTGCTGCAAACCTTGCTCCTTCTGGCTTAACTGCGATTGGCTCCAAATTGTTCTTTACCGTAGATGCTGGCACAGTGGGAAATCCCGATCTGCAACTATGGTCAAGTGATGGAGTCTCAACGGCAACATTGGTGAGAAGTATCAATGGCGCTGGGAATGATACGGTGGCATCGTTAACCAACTTTAATGGGTCGCTGTACTTCACGGCAAATGATGGCACAGGCAGCAAGGTTTATCGCAGCGATGGCACTTCTGCAGGAACGGTAGCAGTGAGTGGCAACTTCTTATCTACTCCAGCCGGACTAACGGTGGTGAATGACAAGCTGTTTTTTGCCGCTAGTGATGCAACCAACGGTACGGAGTTATGGGCAGTACTGTGATTATTTCTTGTTGAGATTACAAGTAATTCAAGCAAGATTCAGGCACGAGCCGAAGTTCGCCCGATAGAAAGCGATCGCGCGCAATCCATCGGGCGGTGATGTTCTCTGCTGAACCATCTGCAAATATCAACTCTTCCAGTCGATAAAATCTTGCATCAACAAAATCAGCGCTATAAAGCTGAACCAGTTCGTGATAGGAGTTGCCATTGTAGGTAAAGATATTTTCGATGCAAGCAAGGTATTGAATATTAGTCAACTCTGCCTGAATTTCTTCTTGAAACTCCCGCTGAAGCGCTTCTAGGCTAGTCTCACCAAACTCAATTCCGCCTCCCAGCGCTCGATGAAACACTTGTTGTCTGAATGGGTCGTAAGCTTCATACACAAATACGCGATCGCCCTGGAAAATTAACCCCAGCGCCACCGCCCGAATTGCTGAGTCAGCCATTCTTTATTGCCTAGCCCCTAATTGTATTGACTCTCAAACATCAGATCTGATCGGTGGCTATCACCCGTTGGCCAATCTTCGTTTTCGCCACCCACAATCACCTGCTCAATCGTGACAAAATCCTTACTAAATTGACGGAGTGAATTGATCAACACATCCAGAGCGATCGCATCACTGGTGCCTAAGTCAAACCAGCAGCGTGCCCAGCCGTTTTCATATTCCACATCGCCCATGTTGTGCATCAACGCCGATAGGCTCGTTTCGGCGACATCTTCGTCGTAATCCATGTAGCCAATTTCTAGGCCAACTTCTTGAACCTGCATATTTTCAGCGTTAAAGCCGCCCAGTTTGCCAATAAAAAACCAGGAATTTAATACTTCCTCAACATATTGTTTTTCCATCTCCGATGGAACGTTGCTGAACTCTAGCCAAATCCATACACTGAATGGATCAAATTCACGAAACTGTATCTGCATAGCGATCTCTCCCAAACGTTCCTATTTCCAGCATACGTAAGGAAGGCATGAAATGGACAACCGAAAGTAGGGGGTAAGGGGACAGGGAACAGGGAAAAGAAGGCAGAACCACCTCCAAATTCCCTGCTCCCGACACCTGCTTTTACTTCACTCCTGCCAATCGCTCTTTCGCCTTGCGCTGTGCCCGCTCCATTTCACGGGTTAAGCCAGGAGGTAACTGATCTTTTTTGCTCAAGGCTTTATCGAAATAGGTAAGGCTTTCTTGGTCTTTCCCTTGTTTCACCAAAATTTTGGCTTTCAGATATTGAACCTCTGGGTTGTTGGGCGTGAGGGCGATCGCCCGATCAACGGAAGTCAGCGCTTTGTCATATTGCTTCATTTCTAGGTAGCCCATTGACAAGCCGCGTTCTGCCAAATAGCGAGGATTTGCATATTTCTGCAACCGCTCTACCCCTTTCTCAGAGTTGCCAAACGGTAAATAAATTCCCGTGTACACATCCATAAATCCCCGCAGCATGTTTAATTCAGGATCATTGGGCGCGATCGCTTCTGCCGCATCCAAATACTTGAGTACTTGCTGCAATTCCTTCAAAACTTGAGGCGTGCCTTTAATCGTGCCATCTTTTGTGAAAGCATACACTCCATCAAAAAAGTGACTCACTGCTAAGTACATATTGCCGCGCAGAGGATCGGTGGGTAATAATTTTTCAGCAGCAGTGCGGGTTTGAGTGCTGGAGTTACGAAACTGATCTAATAAGGCAGCTTGTTTCTCTTTATTATCTCGACCTGCCAAAACATCGTTGTAAGCTAGGGTTGCTTTCATCGACAGTGCCAACGGCTCATTTGATTCAGTTTGATTCAACAAGTTAGCGGCAGCTTTGTAGTCTCCTTGCTTAAAAAACGCCTCAAATGCGGCTTCAGTTTTATCGCTAATCGCTCTAGGATTTGTAGTGCGGAAGGGATCTTTGGCAACGGCATAACCTGTAAACAGCCCGATCGCGAGCATGGTAGCACTCACAACCTGAGAGATGGTTTTGAGAGACAGTTTTGAATGGTGCTGGGGTGTGGTCAGGAGGTTAGTCATAATCAGTGCTTCATAATCGGTTTCCATCCTAGCTTTGGTGCCATTCTCTGGCAACGCAACTGGGGGTTGAGCATAATGGAGCAAGCATTCGCTATGCTAGCTTTGCTAGACGGTTCCACTTGCTAGACGGTGCCACTGCCGCTAGGTTCCTGTTCAGTCTAATTTTTGTTGCCCTGATGGATTGCCGTGAATGTTGAATCTTAGAAATCTTTCCTATCATCCGCCTGCGACCCCTGTGCCAATTTTAAAGCAAATTAATTTGCAGATTGCCCCACAGCAACTCTCGCTAATTGTGGGTCCGAGTGGCTCTGGCAAAAGTACCCTGTTGGAAATTTTATCGGGGCTGGCAGAAAAAACGCAGGGCACTATTCATTGGCGCGATCAAGAGCTTACGCCGTTGCATCTACAGCAGTTAAGTGGTCTAGTGTTTCAGTTTCCAGAGCGCCATTTTTGCGGCGGTACAGTTTTGGAAGAACTGCGGTTAGGTCACCCCGAAATCACTAGCGATCGCATCCAGCAAGCATTAGCCGAAGTGGGATTAGAGCAGTTATCTCTTAGCGCCAAACCCCATTCCCTCAGCGGCGGACAACAGCGGCGGCTAGCCTTGGCAGTGCAGTTAATTCGCCAGCCTCATTTACTATTGCTAGACGAGCCGACAGCCGGTTTGGATTGGTCTATGCGGCGGCAGTTGGTGAGCCTATTGGCAAAACTGAAAACCCAGTGGAGTTTGCTAGTCGTATCGCACGATGTTGGAGATCTGCTTGAAATTGCTGATCAATGCTGGACTTTGCAACAGGGCGAACTGGTTTCAGTCACACCGGAGAGCTTGAGCGAACAAGCTTCTAAACCCCAGTTAGTCTCCTAACCAGGATGTGTGCAACAAGACAGATCTTAAAACACAGAGACTTTCGGCATTGCTGAATGCAGAGATGGATTTTCCTCATTTCCAGCCATCAGTCATCCCTCTAATCATCAATGCCAGAATTTCTTACAATTTTTGAAACATTAGCGCCTGATCAGAAGTCTAAAATCAAGATGACGGATGGCTGATTATCCGTAGGGACAAATCTGGGCGCATTTCCCTCTGGATACACTAGAAAAACACTGCTTTATTTTGTTAGCGTGTCCTGGCGTGTGAACTAAATCGGTTTCACCTGAAAATTACAGTCTTCAACTTCTACTATTTTGCTTTGCTCTTTCCATTCAAGGATTTTAATGATGAAGTATTTACTGGCAACCTGTTCGCTGATGGCACTGTTAGGGATGGGGCATAGTTTGCCAGCCTTAGCTCAAAGCACGCCCTCTGCACCTGCTACTCCTAAGTCAGCGATCGCGGACAACGACTTGCAAAAATTTGTGAGTGCAGCAAAAAAACTAGAAGCCATTTCTATAGATAGAAACACTCAAGTAACCCAAGCGGTGCAAAAAGAAGGGTTGACGGTTGATCGGTTCAAAGAGATTTTTCTAGCCCAAAAAGATCCGAAAGCTACGACCAATCAAATCTCTAACGACGAAAAACAAAAGTTTGATCGCGCGATCGCCCAACTGAACACAATTCAGAAAGAGACCCAAACCAAAATGGGAAGCGCTGTACAAGCCGAAGGATTTGAGGTTCCTCGCTTTTTGCAGATTTTGGATTTAATTCAAAAAAATCCTGACTTGCAAAAGAAAGTCGAGCAAATGCTGAAATCTGCTGGCAGATAGGCTGAGGTTTTTATCAAAGAATAACTGCACAATTTGCACTAGCTAATAGCTATTGGCTAATAGCTATTAGCTACAGGATATTAGTTCATGGATTCATCTACCGATTCAATTAGGTTTCATTCACTTTCTAGATGGGTGAGAAGTGCGATAGTGGGGTTTGGTGGCGCGATCGCCCTGGGAATCTTCAGTCCGGGTCATGCTGCTGAGCGTATTTTTGTTTCTTACAACATTTTAGAGCGGTCAATTTCTGTTAAATCTCTGGAAGATTATGCAAAGACCGGAGAGGTAGATGAGGATCTCGCCGTCTACGCTCAGTATGCCGAGCCTAACGTGCTGCAAAATCTTCGCAGTGCCCTGGTTGCCAAAGCTAATTTGAGTTCGGTAACGGTTGCCCAGTTTCTCTACTCACCTCAAGGTGATGCGGCATTAAAACGGCTAGGGCAGGTGATTCAGCCAGAGTCCCGCTTGTCAGGAGCTAAAGCCATTCGGGCGGCATTGATTTTGGCAGCAGCGGACCCAGAGGGTTTAACGTTGCTCAATTTTTTGCAGAAGTTTCCAACACGCGGCATTCGGATTGATGTAGAGCGCAGCTTGCAGGTCGTGGGCGAACTGAACCGCTTGATTAGTCAATCCCAAAATACGACCGACGCGATTACTCGGCAAGCTCTAGCAGAAGGCAGTTCTGATCCACCGATCGACGTAGAGCGATCGCGCGATTTACGCCAGCCCGGTGCCTTCAAATTTGAGAAACAAACTATCACGCTGAATGATCCTAATCGGACTGCGGTTATTTCGTTGCCTGGTGTAATCCGTGAACCAATCCCTGCGGGAAGCGACCCCAGTGCGCGACCAGAATCTAATTTATTAAAAGGGCGAACGTATCCAGTTGATCTTTATCTACCCACGTTGGGTAGGGCAACGCCATCAAATTCTGTGCCTGTTGTGGTTATTTCTCATGGTTTAGGTTCCGATCGCAGCAGCTTTGTTTACCTTGCCCAGCATCTTGCTTCTCATGGATTTGCGGTGCTGGTGCCAGAGCATCTGGGCAGCAGTCGTAGGCAGATAGAATCTCTACTGGCTGGGATTGCGAGTGAAGTTGCCGAACCGACGGAGTTTGTTGATCGCCCGTTGGATATCACCTATTTGTTGACCTATTTGGAACAGCAAGCACGAATTAATCCGGCATACCAAGCCCTTAACCTGAAGCAGGTTGGAGTAATGGGGCAATCTTTTGGGGGCTACACGGCATTTGCGTTAGCGGGTGCTCCGATTAACTTCAAGCAACTCAATCTTTCCTGCCGCGATTTGGAGAATACTTTCAATCCTTCTTTGCTATTGCAATGTCGGGCGCAACAGCTTGAGGTTCGCACCCCGTTGCAAACAGATTTTCGCGATCCTCGGATTGCTGCCGCGATCGCCCTCAACCCAATCACCAGCGCCGCCCTAGGTCAAGACAGCATCAGCAAAATTACGATTCCTACCCTGATTCTTACAGGTAGCGCCGATACCGTTGCTCCGGCTTTGTTTGAACAAGTCCAACCTTTTACGTGGTTGACAACAAACGATAAATATTTGGTTCAGCTAATTTCTGGTACTCACTTTTCGGTGATTGGCGAAGATGAAATTGCCAGTGGCATTGAAGCAGTTGCCTTTCCACCTGAAGTGATTGGTCCCAATCCAGAAACTGCGCGGCGATATACTAGGGCTCTCTCCCTCGCCTTTTTCCAGACCTACATTGCTAACCAGCCTGCCTATCGTTCCTACCTCACCGCTTCCTATGCGCGATCGATTATGGAAGCGCCCATTCCAATTGATTTAATCCGTTCTTTACCAGTCGATGGCCTCAATCCGAATTAACAGACTGAAATCCACTAGCTCTACAAAAAATTCCTTCTGGGTCAAGGAATGACTCAAAAGGAACTTAAGTACCGTAGGAGAAGCTTTTAATGAAACCTTTGCAACTCGCTAGCCTTTACGGCAAGACTGCTTAAAGCGTTTAGAACTGTTGTGGCAACTCGTTCTATGCTTCAGGCAAAAGGCTGCTGGAATAAGCATCTAAATCGCTGTAGGCAGGTACCCGTGTTGCGAAATCAATTTTGGTACCAGTAACCGCTTCAGATAACTGCTCGAATGACTCTGAGCGCCAGTTGCGCTCGTGGATGGGCTTGGATTGCTCTCCTCGAAAATAAGCCATGGTTCCGAGAACTGCGACTGCGACCCAGCCTGCTACAAACAATGCAATTAGGATGATCATCTTGACTCCTTGTAAATTTTTGTTTCAATCTGTAAATAAATGTAACAGAATTGTTAACAAAGAGCAAGTTGATCGGTCGCAGTAGAAACCGAGTAGACAATAGAAGGTTTGAGTTTTATTTACGTAGCGTTTCGTAGAAAATGTTTTAGGCTCTGCTGACCTATTGTCTCTTTACTGAATCGGAACCGGAATCATTTTTTGCCACGTTGCAATCTGGGTTTGGGCTTCCAAGTGAGCAGGGGTGCCCGATGGAATACGCTGAGCGATCGCGATCGCAGCGGCGGGGTTGCTCGTCGCCTGCTGTTGGGCGAGTTGCAATAGTTGCAGACTCCACTCATTGACAGCGGTGGCAGCTTCCGAGCGCAGCGCAGCGGGGCGGTTAATCTGATTCGCAAGTTGGATGGCGTTTGCAAGGCTTGCAGGGAGTCCAACGCTTGCGATCTGGCGAGCCTCTTGCAGGGTGCGTTGAGCTTGTGCCAAATCGCTTTGTGCCTGCGCCTGGTCAACTTCGGCTTGAATTTGTTTACGCCAAGGAGCCGCAGCCGTTTGTGCTTCGTTGTAGAGCGATCGCCCGGATCGAATTTGTTCAATGATCTTAATGGCGGTTCTCAGATTTCCAGCATCAGCATAAGCACGAGCTTGATCGAGATAAGGCTGGTCTTGAATCTGCTGAATTTGACTCGTCCACTGCTGAATTCTGCCCTGGGCTTCTTTGTAAAGAGCACGCCCCGATGTGATTTGGGTTGCTTGGTTAATCGCCGCTTGTAGGGAGGCAACATCGGCGGGAAGTGCAAGCTGTTCTGCTTGATCGAGAACGGGGCGATCTTGCGCGACTTGAATTTCAGACTGCCAGGATTGAATTTGGGTCTGAGCTTCTCGATAGCGGGGATTGGATGGGGAAATCAAAGAAGCGGCGGCGATCGCTGCCTCCAAATTTCCTCCTCTTGCCTGTACGAGTAGACGGGCACGCTCAAGTTGAGCCAAGCCTGTAATGCTGTACTGCCAGCGAGTAATCCACTGCTGGGCTTTTTTGTAAAGTGGACGCTTGGGCTGAATGCGTTGCGCCTGACTAATTGCAGCTTCTAAATTGACGACTGTATCGAGCCACGCCTGAGACTGGGCATTCGCCAAAATTGTGAAATCTTTTATTTCTTCTTCCAGCTTGGCGTTCTTAGGAATTTTGTTGACGATCGCGATCGCCTCTTGCAAATTTTTTCGCTCTAATGTTTCTTCTGCCAGGGCTAGCATTTTGCGCCCAAACCCTTTAATTTTTGCTTGAGCCAGCGGATAGATATCGCTTTCGGGACGGATTTGCTCTGCTAGCTTCACCGCTTCTAGCAAGTTTGCTAAGCCGCCATCATCCGCCAAGCGTTCTGCTTCATAAAGCTTGTTGCCATCGATCCGAGCCGTGTTAATCCGATTCGTCAACTCGTCATATTTCGTTGTCTGCCAATAGCGATTATCCAGATTCAATAACTCGATCGCCGATTGAAATGCTTGTCGCCACTGCCGCTTTTTCATCGCCGCTTCAGCAGTTTGGTAGGCTTTTTCTGCCGCCGCCCAAATCGTTTGCCAGCGCTTTATCTGTTCCTCAACCAGTTGATGAGCCGTCACGCGGGCAGGAATCTTTCGGGCGGCATCAATGGCTTCTTTCAGCTTTCCGGCTTGAAACGATTCTTCTGCCAGTTTCAACACCTCTTGTGACCATAATTCCACCAGCCGATTTGCTTCTTCGCGCATGGCGTGATCGGCTGGCAATCCATCCACCAAGGTGATCGCTTCCAGCAAATCCTTCGCCGTTTGCTTACTAGCAGCAATTCGGGCGCATTCAAACCGCATTGAGGCGGAGGCAAGAGGCCAAAACACTGCTGGACAATTGGGTAATCCTGGCAGTTGAAAAATATACGCTAACGCCAATGCCGCCGACCCACCGCAGGCAATGAAGCTGAAAATGAGCAACGTTTTCCAATTCAGCAGTCGTCGCCGCCAGCGATCGCTAAACTGCCGTAATTGGCTACCTTGAGAGCGCCTGACCAAAGGAACAGCGTCTTTGTTTGAAGAAGCGGTTTGAGCCGGATCTTTACGGTTTGGAGATAAAGGCGATCGCTGCCGCCTTGGGGAAGTCTCTCCGGTTTTAACCGAGTGTACCGGAACTGGCATGACTGGAGTGGAGCGATCGCCCGCCGACTTAGACGGAACGGCTCCCGTGCCGTGAGGGGTTAGAGGCGGGATGCTTTGCCCAGCAGAACGCGGCTCTCCTTGCCACTCCTCCTTGGGTCGGGAAGTTTGCCGCGCGGGTCGCTCCGAATTTCCTCTTCTAGCCATAAATAATTGGGAAAGACTTACTCTGCCCTTGAGTCAATTCACATCGTTGACATCGTACTCTCCAACCTGCAAAAAGACCAAATTATCCGAGTTTGAGTCTCACAGCAGGCTTCGTGTTGGCAATAGTACTCAATTTGCGAGGAAATGACGACAAAGTTGTAGAGTGAGCGATCGCCCCTAGCCAGACCTAGCCAGAAATCGTATCTTTCTGAAGTTCGCCTAGCAGGTCAGTCAACTCCTGTTCGCTGGCATGATACACCGTACTGCAAAACTCACAGGCTGCTTCAGCACCCTGATCATCTTGGATCATCTCTTGCAATTCTGCCTGACCAAACAACTTCAAAGCGTTCAACACCCGCTCATGAGAGCAGCCACAGTGAAAGCGCACCATTTGCACTTCTGGCAAAATAACCAAGCCCATATCGCCCAATAGCTCATCAAAAATGACAGGGAGGGTCTTTCCGGCTTGGAGCAAAGACGTAAACCCAGCTAACTTGCCGAGCCGAGATTCTAGCAACTCAACTAAAGCTTCATCCTGCGCTGCTTTGGGCATGATCTGAATCAGCAACCCTCCCGCAGCAGAAACCCCTTGAGTATCTGTGAATACCCCAACCATAAGCGCCGAAGGCGTTTGCTCAGAGACTGCCAAATAGTGAGTTAGGTCATCCCCAATCTCACCCGACACTAGCTCCACAGTGCTGGAGTAGGGATAGCCAAAGCCCACATCTCGAATCACGTAAACATAGCCATTGTGTCCGACTGCGCCCCCAACATTCAGTTTGCCGTTTGCAGTGGGCAATAGCTCTACTTCTGGATGGGTGACATAGCCACGAACGGTGCCGTCTAGACCTGCATCGACGGTCACACCGCCTAAGGGACCATCGCCTTCAACCCGAATATTGACCCGCGATCCGGGACGTTTCATACTGGAAGCAAACAGAAGTCCGGCTGCCATTGTGCGTCCTAAAGCAGCGGTGGCAACGTAGGATAATTTGTGCCGCTGTCGAGCTTCTTCAGTTAAAGCGGTGGTGATAACGCCAACGGCTCGAATTCCACCCTCAGCGGCGGTTGCGCGAATAAGCTGATCTGCCATGAAAACCTTAAAACTACTAGAGAACATTTCGTTACAGAGTATGCTTCTATTCTAGGATCTTGAGGGAATGGCAGGAGAGATTTGAGTGGAATCCAACAGATTGGGGAAGTTGTGGGCATAGAGACGCTTTGCGAATTGCCTCTACTATTGCGGAAGTCATCTAAATCCGTTAAAACAGGCAGCACGGATGAATGATCAAAGTCGCTTCTGCAATTGCGACTTGCGAGTGTGTATAAACCAGCGTGGTATTGGGTGGAGTAACAGTCTATGTGTGGAATTGTCGGCTATATCGGAACGCAAGCTGCCAGCGGAATTTTGTTAGAAGGGCTGCGAAAGCTAGAGTATCGGGGCTATGACTCGGCTGGCATTGCCACCATTCTGGACGGCACTATTCATTGCGTTCGGGCTAAGGGCAAACTCCACAACCTGCAAGAAAAGCTAGAAGGCGAACAAAATCCTGCTCAAGTTGGCATTGGTCATACTCGATGGGCAACCCACGGCAAACCTGAAGAATACAACGCCCATCCCCATACCGATACCAAACGCCGGATTGCTGTCGTCCAAAATGGCATTATTGAAAACTACCGCGAACTGCGAGAGGACTTGAAAGCCCTCGGTCATGAATTTCGTTCAGAAACCGATACGGAGACGATTCCTCACTTGATTGCTGAGGAGATGAGTCAAGGATCAAAGAGTCAAGGATTAGAAGATAGCAGCACTCAGCAATCGCTGCTATTTTTTGAGGCGGTGCGTCGGGCGGTGAATAAACTCCGAGGAGCCTTTGCGATCGCGGTGATCAACGCCGACTATCCCGATGAACTGATTGTCGCTCGTCAGCAAGCACCCCTCGTCATCGGCTTTGGGCAGGGTGAGTTTTACTGTGCCTCCGATACGCCAGCGCTGGTGCCTTATACCCGTGCTGTTCTAACCCTAGAAAATGGCGAAATTGCCCGACTGACTCCCTTGGGCGTTGAGGTGTATACCTTTGAAGGGCAGCGGCTCAAAAAAGCCCCCCGCACTCTCAACTGGAATCCGGTCATGGTGGAAAAACAAGGGTTCAAACACTTCATGCTCAAAGAGATTTATGAGCAGCCTGGAGTGGTTCGCGCTTGTTTGGAGAACTATTTAAATGACAAATGGGGCAATGAATCGGTGATGGGCGTGATGGATGAAATCTTGGCGACGGATGGAATTCATGCGACCCCTACCCCACTTCTTAATTCTCCGGTTCGCCTCAATCTTCCCCTCGATCTCTACACCAATTTGCAGCAGATTCAAATTGTGGCCTGTGGCACCAGTTGGCACGCGGCGCTTGTGGGTAAATATTTGTTAGAGCAGTTGGCAGGGATTCCGACCCAAGTTCAATATGCTTCTGAGTTTCGCTATGCACCCTCGCCGCTGACTCCTCACACCCTGATGATTGGCGTAACCCAATCTGGCGAAACCGCCGATACGCTGGCAGCGCTAGAGATGGAAATTCGGCGGCGTAAAGATTTGGCTGCCGACTATCAACCGCGATTGTTGGGCATCACAAACCGTCCTGAAAGTTCTTTGGGAAATTTGATACTGAATATTATTGATACCCATGCTGGCATTGAGATTGGGGTGGCAGCAACCAAAACCTTTTCGGCTCAGTTAGTTGCGTTTTATTTGTTGGCGATCGACTTGGCCTATCACCGCAACACTCTTTCAACAGACCAGTTGGAAAAGCTGCTGGATGGGTTGCGGCAACTTCCGGCTGAGATTGAAATGATTTTGGAAAGTCAGGAGCGCTACATCGAAGAACTGGCGCACGCTTTTGCGGAAACTCAGGACTTTATCTTTTTGGGTCGCGGCATCAATTTTCCGATCGCTCTCGAAGGTGCGCTCAAGCTCAAGGAAATCAGCTACATCCACGCGGAAGGCTATCCTGCTGGCGAAATGAAACATGGACCGATCGCCCTGCTGGATGCCAAAGTGCCTGTAGTGACGATCGCGATGCCGGGAACGGTGTTTGAAAAAGTGCTATCGAACGCTCAGGAAGCAAGAGCGCGGGATGCCCAACTGATCGGCGTTACCCCCATGGATGAGAAAGACGCAGAAGATACTTTTGATACCCTGATTCCTGTGCCGCATGTGGATGAGATTTTGTCTCCCCTGGTCACGGTGATTCCGCTGCAACTGCTGGCATACCATATCGCCGCACGGCGCGGCTTGGATGTCGATCAGCCTCGCAACCTCGCCAAATCTGTAACTGTAGAATAGGTCAATCTATGAAACTAGCAGATCTGTAAAGCGCAAACAAACTTCTTTACTAGCAAATAAAGTCGTATACTGCAAAACAAACTTCTTTACTGACAAATAAAGTCGTATACTATTATATAGGGCTGGGAAGTTTGTACTAGCAGAGTACCTCTCCACGTCTAGAGTTACTAGATTTGCTGGATGAAGTTATCCAATGGCTAAACGTAATCGTAGTACTGATCAGCAGAAGATTGAAAAACGACTGAAGGAAGGACGCGGCGAGGGTAGAAGATCTGACTACCAACCCTGGCTGCGAATTCAGGATGTTCCTTCTCAGGGATTAGCTAGCCGTGTCAAAGGCTGGAAAACGGCTAGGGAGCATCATTTGATGAGCAACCTGGAAACCGGCTACCTCTTTGTTTTAGATTGGTCCCAATCAGTACTGGATATCCGAGAACAGTTTCCCTTACTGCCATTGGAGGAAACTCAACAAATTGCAGAGCAGTGCGGATTTATCCATCCTACTGATCCGCAAACTCAGCAATCTGTGGTGATGACCACGGATTTTTTGATCACCTTAAAGCAGAGCGATCGTGAGGTAGAACAAGCGCGTGCCATTAAACCTGCTGCTGATCTCCAGTCACAGCGTACTTTAGAGAAATTGGAGATTGAGCGACGTTACTGGGAGTATCGGAGTATCGATTGGGGAATCGTTACCGAGCAAGAAATGCCCAAAACCTTTATTGAAAATCTCAAATGGCTACGCTCCTGTTACTGGCTTGAAGATTTGGCTCCACTAAATCAAGGTGATATCACACGAATTGAAACAGTGCTAACACCGCAGATTCTACAAGGGAAATTAGCACTAACCAGGATTACAAATGCATGTGATGACCAGTTGGGGCTATCTCCTGGTACTAGCCTGTCAATTGTGCGTCATTTAATCGCTAATCGACGATGGCATGTTGATCTGAGCCAGCGTATTCAACCCAGTAAGACACTTAAACTCCTTTCTACCCCGTCAGCAAGTTTGCACCAGGAGATCGGAGGTGTAGGATGAAGCTCTTTGTAAACTTGCTTTTGGAATGGCAGGACGGTACTGACATTGCGCGTATAGAACGCTTACTCTGGATTGATCCTTCCTACACAGATGTAGCCATAATTGAGTTGCTGAACCCGAAAGCGCTTCCTACTTGGCAGAAATGTAAAGACTTGGAAGAGGCACTCGAAACACAACGAGCTCATGCCTTAGAGATAGACCCTTATGCCTCTCTCCTAAAACCTGAAGATACTATTCCTGAGAAACATCGGGAGCGACGAGACCAAGCATGGGACATAATTGCCCCTCTTGTAGAAGATAAGGATGAGCGCATCTTCTTCTCTCATGGGCGTGGAGCACTTCTAAATGCCTGGGTTGAAAAGACGGGCTGCACAAAGATGACCCTCTATAAGTATCTCAGACGTTACTGGCAAGGCGGCCAGACAAGGAATGCTCTCTTGCCTCTTTTTAGTAAATGCGGTGCGCCTGGGAAAGAACGTCAAAGCCATGGGAAAAAGCGAGGACGGCCAAACAAAATTAGCCAAGTTACTCAAATGCCAGTAGGAGTGAATGTAGATGACAAGATACGAGAGAAGTTTAGTCGAGGCATTCGCCAATTTTATGAGAATGCGCAGGGACGAACGCTTCAGGATGCGTTTCAGAGAACACTGGAGAAGTCCTTTCATAAAGGCTACACGCTTTCCCCGGATGGAGTCTTGATTCCTTGTCTGCCACCAGCTCATGAGCTACCGACCTTTGGACAATTTCGCTACTGGTATGAGAAGGAGCGAGATATAACCCACGCTCTCACTTCACGAGAAGGAAAACGCCGTTATAATCTGCGCCATCGTGAGGTCCTGGGAGATTCAACTCAGATGGCTTTCGGTCCAGGCTCCATCTACCAGATAGATGCCACGATTGGGGACATTTATTTAGTCAGTTCACTTGATCGCACTCGCATCATCGGTCGCCCTGTTATTTACGTTCTGATCGACGTTTTTAGCCGCATGATTACTGGACTAAGTGTCACCTTAGAAGGTCCAAGTTGGCTAGGGGCAATGCAGGCATTGGAAAATGCGGCGGTAGATAAAGTCGAGTTCTGCCAAGAGTATGGCGTTGAGATTACGGAAGAAGACTGGCCTTGCCATCATTTGTCGGAAGTCATCATTGCTGATCGGGGAGAGTTAGAGGGTTATAACGCGGATAATCTTGTAAAAGCCTTGAACGTAACCGTTTCCAACACTCCTCCCTACCGAGCAGATTGGAAAGGGATTATAGAACGCAACTTCCGCTTAAGTAATGACAAAGTCATTCATTGGACACCAGGAGCTGTTTATAAACCGCGTGAGCGTGGGGAGAATGACTACCGCCTTGATGCTGTATTAGATTTACATCAATTCCGGAAGCTCATGATTCTTGCGATTTTAGACCATAACAAAGAACACCGGATGGATTGGTATCGCATGGATGAGTTCATGATCCAAGAGCATGTTGAGCCATATCCCTTAGACTTATGGAACTGGGGCATCCGCAACCGGGCAGGACACTTGAGGATTAAGTCCCGCGATATTCTGCGCTTGAATCTTTTACCTTCTGAACAGGCTTCCGTCACTTATCGCGGCATCCGTTTTCAAGGCTTGTTTTACTCTTGTGACTTAGCTTTACGAGAGCAGTGGTTTGTACGAGCTAGAGAGCGCAGCAGCTGGAAGATTGATGTGGCTTATGATCCTCGTAGCCTGACTGACATCTACTTGCGTCTTGACGGAGGGCAACGTCTGGAGCGTTGCCAGTTGATTGATGCAGAACATACCTTCCGAGGACGAGATTTGTATGAAACTCTTGATTACCTTGAAACTCGCAAGCAGCAGAAGGAGTTGTCAAGAAGCCGCAAGCAGCAATCTAGCGCTGCTCTGAATGCTCAAATGGAGCAGATTATTAATGAAGGTAAGGAACAAACCTCGACGGCGCTAGAGCAGGTGACAGGACAGAGCAAGCGATCGCGCATCAAAGGCATCCGTCCAAATCGCCAAGAGGAACGCGACATGGAACGCGAAGCTCAAGCTTGGAAGTTGGGAGAAAAGCTACTTCCTGATCATTCTGGTAAAGTAATTCCTCTGATTGTGCCAACTGAAGCTTCAGCACCAGAACCAAGTAAGGATGCTGAAGAGTCCCAGCAGGAAGTTTCAGCCGCTGAGCCAATCGCTCATCAAGAAGACTCAACCCATGTTTCGCAATCCCAACTAATCGAAAAACTGCATAAACTGCGTCCAAAAATGTGGAGCGACGATGAGTAGTAATCAACACATTCCATCTCTTTTAGTAGGCAAGGGTAGAGTTGAGCAGGCAACTTACCTTGATCCGGTCATTCCAAACTATCAGGGTAATCCCTTGATTGAAGCTCTTCCTCCTATCTTGACGCAAGATGAAACCGCAGAGCGTCTTGCGTTCTACCCAGAGTATGACGAAGAGCACCGTAAGATGCCTGCCTATCTTCGGCTACATTTGATTCAAAACACATTGCAATTTTTTGCTCCTTTACCAATTCATTTTGATCTGGAGCAACGGTTTTCCCGTATGATTCGGCTAGGATATCAGGCACGAAATCCTGCAATCATAGGCTTTTGGGGAGATGTACAGTCGCGGGTTCAATCTTTGAGCTTGGTTCGCCAATCCTCCCGTTCAACTGCAACAGGATTTACCATTATTGGCATTAGCGGAGTTGGTAAGACCACGGCGATAGAAGCGATCCTGTCTTTGTATCCGCAGGTTATCCTCCATAATCACTATCACGAGCGTGATTTCGGTTTCACTCAAATTGTCTGGCTCAAGTTAGACTGCCCCTTTGACGGTTCGATCAAGGGCTTATGCTTAAACTTTTTCCAGGCAGTAGATGACCTGCTCGGCACTCGTTACTACGACAACTATGCGGGTGGTCGTAAAACAGTGGACGAATTGCTGCCACGTATGGCTCTGGTTGCGTCTCTTCACTCGATCGGTGTCCTGGTCATTGATGAAATCCAGCACCTTAGCCAAGCTAAAAGTGGCGGTTCCAGCAAAATGCTGAACTTTTTTGTTCAGTTAATCAACACGATTGGTTTACCAGTCGTGCTTGTCGGTACATATAAGGCAATCTCGGTTTTGAGTGGAGAATTTCGCCAGACCCGGAGAGGAACTGGGCAGGGCGATCTGGTTTGGGACAGAATGAAAAATAACCATGATTGGCAATGGTTTGTGAAATGCTTGTGGGGGTACCAATATGTCAAGAATCGCTCTCGTCCAACACAAGAACTGCGCGATGCATTGTATGAGGAAACGCAAGGTATTACTGACTTTGCCATTAAGGTCTACATGCTGGCTCAGATTCGGACGATCGCAAATGGCGAAGAAGCTGTAACCGAGCAAGGAATTCGACTAGTGGCTAAAGAGAGCCTACGGTTGGCGTACCCCATTCTACAAGCCCTAAAAAACAAAGACACTCGGCTTCTTGCCAGCGTTGAGGATGTTCATCCCATTGACATCGATCAGTTTTTGCAGAATGCCCAAAATCAATTGAGTAGAGCTGAACAAGGTCAAACATCAACCGTTACGCGAGTAAACAATCTTGACAGGCAATTGCCACCAACCGCCGTTGATGCAACAGAAGCGCAGATAGCGGCTACTGAAGTCGTCCAAAAAGTTTCTAGAAGACGTAAAAAAACTGCCCCCTTGGAAGGAAGTTTACCTGAGATCTCGGCATCGGGAGAAAAGCAAAAGCTTAGTGCCTATGAAGCCCTTCGGCAAGCAGGACTCATTCGTCCTGCTACTGAATACCTGTTGCAGGAGGTGTCTTGATGATCGGATGCTTTCCCGATCCTTACCCAGATGAGTTGCTGTACAGCATTTGTGCTCGTTTTCATCAACGGGTGCAGTATCCCAATAAGAAGGGAACCATGCGGGAGTTGTTTGGAGATGAGGCCGCGATCGCCGTTGTTGATTTACCCAGTAACCTTGGCAGTCTCGTTTCAGCCTTGCCGCCTAGTAGTCCGTATACGGTTGAACGTTTGATCAATCAACATACGCTGTTCCCACTCTTCGCGCCTTTCTTGCATCCTGAACAGGCGCAGCAGCTTTGGGCTGATATGGAAGGGGCACGAGGACCTGCCATTAAAATGCGTTCTGGTGTCATGGCAAGCACTGTTCAGCCTCCAGAGTGGCTCAGGTTTTGTCCTCTTTGTGTACAGCAAGACAAACAAGAATTTAGCGAGTCCTACTGGCATCGTCTTCACCAGCTACCAGGAGTCGAGGTTTGCACTGAACACAATGTTCGTCTAGTGGATAGCCAAGTTCGAGTTCAGAATCCTCAAACGCGGCATGAGTTTATTGCGGCGGACCAAGGCATTCAATTGCCAAAGTCACGCTCATTCAGTTTGCTGAATTCCCATCATGAGATTCTACTGAAAATCGCTCGGGATTCTGCTTGGTTGCTAAAACAGACCACCGCTCCATCTGGATTAGAGGTGCTGTCGAAATGCTATCGTGAGCTTCTTGCAGAGCGAGATCTTGCTACCTATAGCGGTAGGGTACGGGTTAGCGAACTACTCAGAGAGTTTTGTCAGTTTTATCCAAATAATCTCCTACAAAGTCTTCGGTGTGGCATTGATACTGAAAGTCAACATAACTGGTTGTTTCGGCTAGTACGATCGCCCAAAGGATCTCAGCATCCTTTACATCACCTGTTACTGATTCAATTCCTGAGCCACACAGCTGCGTCATTCTTCCAGGCTCCTCATCAGTTTAAGCCCTTTGGCAAGGGACCCTGGCTTTGTCTAAATCAAGCGGCTCCTCATTTTCATCAACCTGTAATCCAAACTTGTGAAATTACTTACACTCAGGATCATGGAAAACCAATGGGTACATTTCATTGCTCCTGTGGCTTCATGTATTGCCGTACTGGCCCAGATAAAACCCAAGAAGATCTATTCCGTATAACGAAGGTTCGAGCCTTTGGCTCCATTTGGGAAGAGAAGCTAGAGAACCTTTGGGCCGACTCAACCGTCAGCCTGCGAGCAATGGCACGGCAGCTTGGAGTTGATCCAACTACTGTCAAATTACACGCTGCTGCATTGGAATTACCCTTCCCACGTCAGAGCAAGCGGCAGACTAACAAGAGTAAGCGGGTACTTATTTCTTCCTTAAAGATTCAGAAAACAGTCTCAAAGTTTAGCCTAGAGAGCTACAGAGCAGAATGGTTAGCTGCGCGAAGAGATAATCCTGCGTTAGGGAGAACTATACTGAAAAATCAATTTCAGAGAGTTTACGCATGGCTGCGACGCAATGATCGTGGATGGTTGGAAGCTAACATGCCAGCAAAAAAACAAGCAGCCTCACCGTTCCTGCGGGTTAACTGGGAGCACCGAGATATTGAACTCGCAGAAGCAGTGAAATCTGTTGCGACTAATTTATACAAGCAGGCAGGGAAACCGTGTCAGGTAACAGTTGCCGCGATCGCTAGAGAAATTGGACAATTAGCACTGATTCAAAAGCACGCTGACAACCTCCCTTGTACATCAAAGGCATTGAGTGAGCTAGCTGAAACACGAGAAGCATTTGCGCTTCGACGCATCCAATGGGCTTTAGAATGCTATGTGCAAGAAGGCGTTTGCCCTCCAAGCTGGCGCTTTACCCGTCGAGCTGGGTTACGCCCGGAGATCGAATTGCTGCCTTCAGTAGAAAATGCTGTCAGTAAAGCACTGTTAGTTCTAGAACGGATTCCACTTCATCAAAGCAACAAAGATGGTTCGTTGCAGCGAATGTCGCTTTGACCGTAATGCACGAACTACCCTCAGTAACTGTAAGCTCTTTGAGCAATAGTCTATAAAATTTTGTTTGTACTTTTAGAATGTTCAGCAGTATGATCGGTTGCTTCCCAGACCCATATCCTGATGAAATCTTTTACAGTATTTGTGCTCGCTATAAAGAACGGTTGATGTATTTAAGTGAGGCAGATATATGTAGAATGCTGTTTGGAAGCCGCTATAGTGTATTGTATCTTGATCGGCCACTTCGTATTAAATATCTTGTCTCATTACTACCTCCTAATAGCTGTTATTCTATAGAACGTATTATAAAACAAAATACTTTAGTCCCTTTCTATCAAACATTTTTTGGTAAGAGTTATCTTGAAGACTATCAAATCGTTATTGAAAGAGATAGTCCAAAGTTTAGAAATAAAGCCCGATATATAAAAAACACACCCCTCCCAATTTCTCTTCAATTCTGTCCATTGTGTTTGAAGCAAGATAAGGAGCAGTTTGGTGAGGCATATTGGCACCGGATCCATCAAATAGCCGGAATAGCACTTTGTTCTATCCATCACGTTTTTCTACAGCAAAGCAATGTCTATATTCAATCGGACTATGGAGCTCAGGGGCTTAAGACAGTAATAGAAGCTACACACACTAAAGCAATCATTAAAGCTGTTGAGAATGGATTTATCTGCCCACCAGACCCTTTAAGTTCTGCTTATGAAGCTCTATTAAAAGTTGCAAAGTGTGCCAACTGGTTACTCAACAAAGAAGACCTTTCAACAGAACCAATGCACTTACAGAATTGTTATAGGTCCCTTTTTCAAGATAAAGGCTATATAAATGATAATGAAACTTATAATGAGTCCTTAAGTAAAGACTTTTTTGAAATATTTTCTGGTTCGAAAAGCATATATCAATTGCTGTTTTATAAGTACTATGGCTATAAATCCATCTATTCAGAGAAGGATGAGGAAATGATTAAAGGAAAATATTTCTACGAATTTCTTAATGATTTTCTTTCGAATCCAAATGAGCATCATCCGTTATGTCATTTACTCATTATTCATTTTCTAGGATACACTGCGAATAGTTTCTTTCAGTTGCTTCAGAGGATATCTTAAAGGAATCAGTCCTTTAAGAATGATGGTTTGACAGCATTCTTTTGATATGAATATCAAACTTGTTTGTTAACTAATGTCCTTATTTAACATGGCGCAAAATACTAAATTAAACTGATTTTCTTATAAGTAACCAAACTAGTAGACTTTGGCTGGAGTAGAGCTAACATTTAGGTAGGTTTACTCCATCGGTAAACCTATGCCTAAACTTGCTCCAACACCCTTGTAACTAATAGAGACAGAGCGGACGCAACTCAAACAATCATCAAATAGCAAACTTCTCATAGAGTGGGTAGTCTGACTCAACTAGCAGCTCCTTCTGGTGAAACACGCGTGCGTTATTTCTCATTAACTGATGTGCAGACCTTGAAGGTCAATCTGCATACTGGTGCAGAGACAAGGATGCGAGGCGCGATCGAAGTCTGGGTAGCACAGGTAGAAGATTTTGGGCTTGCTGCTGGTATGGAACTTGACCACGGTTGCTTCTTCCAGGCGACCAATCGTGCGAGAGGCGCAGCCTTGGTAGAGTCGGAGCAGGGGATTAAGTTATTGATCAGGCGTATGCTTGGCTCTGCGAGAAGCGATCGCACTATCACTTCAACTCAGATGTGTGGCAGGTGCGGCGCTGGTGGGAGGAGAAAAAACCCCAGCTTCAGGCTCTCGTACGGTCGAGAGGCTATCAGTTTCGCGAATTACGAGCGATTTGGGGTCAGGGGCAGAAAATCGAGGTTTGGTCAGCGTTAGATGCGCTAGTGTTGAAGGCGATGGCGATTGTTTTAACCGCACACCTCAAGCCTCATCTCTCTCTGCGGTGTTTTCATTTGGCGGGTAGTGGGGGGATGAAGGCTGCGGTGCGAGAGGTGGCTGCAAATGTTGCAGATAACGAGTTTATTTTTCGGACAGATGTTAAGGGCTACTATGCCAGCATCAATTATCAGATTCTCATGGGAATTGTGGGGCGTCATGTGCAAGATGAAGCTGTTTTGGCGTTGCTTTGGGGCTATTTACGGCGGTATGTCAATGATGGGAGCAAGTTCATCGAGATTACCCAGGGGATCTCCTTGGGGTGCCTGTTGTCGCCGTTGATGGGGGCGCTATATCTGAAGCCGTTGGATGACCGGATGGCGGCATTGGGCTGCTTTTATGTCCGCTTTATGGATGATTGGGTTGTCCTTGCACCAACGCGGTGGAGGCTAAGGAAGGCGATTAAGGTGGTGAATGAGGTGATGGCTGACCTCCGGGTTGAGCAACATCCCGATAAGACGTTTATTGGGAGGGTTGCACAAGGGTTTGATTTTTTGAGGTATTGGTTTACGACCGAGGGATTGGGGATTGCGTCGAAGACGGTGGAGAGGTTCACTGAACGGGTTTCTCAGCTTTATGAGCAAGGTGTGGGGGAGAACCGCATTGAGGAATACGTTCGGCGTTGGTGGCGGTGGGTGAGAAGTGGGGTTGGTTGTTATCGGTTGGGATGCAAGGCTATGCAGCTACATATGCAATCGACACGCTCTGGTGATTGCACTTTTTTCCTCTGGGTTGGTGCGTTACTTCGTTAACGCACCCTACAAGATCGGTGCTTGCACTGGCGCGCTGTCCGGCATTCACCTTACTTTCCTACTCATTGTTTACCCCATGTCCCCCCCTTCCGGAGCGGGATGGGTGCACTCGCACTCGCCGATGCATTGTTTCGTGCTATCCTGTCTAAATTATCAATCCTCGCTAACTCCGCATTGATTTGACCTAACCACCCAACCTCCTTCGCGACCCTTGCTTGGTGTTTGCCTCCATCGTTTGGCAGTGCTTTCTGCATTTGACGATACTTGATTGACCGCTCTAAATCACCTTTCCACTTCTGAAGTGTTCGGGGGTCCGTGGTAGTTCCCCAATTAAGTATACTCATTCCTGCCTCTACCACATCCACCTTCCCTTTTGATTCTTGTACCTTTTTGTTTGCTCTCTCTTCATCGCCTGACCCCATCCCCAACATCCTGTTTATTTCCTCGCCACTCCTTGCTGTCTCCCCTTTCTGCTGCACCACATGAGTCAACTCATGCGCTAACAACTCTTGACCGCCCCGACTCCCTGGATTATATTCACCCAAACGAAAGAACACATCCTGTCCCGTCGTGAAAGCACGCGCCTGAATTGACCGATTCAACTGGTCAGATTGACCATCCGTGTGAACCTTCACCTCACGGAAATCAGCGCCAAACGCCTGTTCCATCGGTTCGCGGTGGTTGTCTGTGATCGCTTTTCCACCACCCCTTGCACTGTTAATGGAGGCTTCCAAATCCGTTGATGCTTCCCCTCCACCAATTGCTTCCCGGCGCTGCACGATCTCGTTTCCAGATTCCCGCTTTAGTTGCAGTTCTGCTTGCTCTGTTTCCTGACTCTGTAAGGTATCAGCTTGCATTTGTGCTGCATCTTGTCCCAGCACTGCGATCGTTTGCGGTGTGTTGATACGCTGTACCACAGACTTCGCTACCTGATCGGCTTCCTGTTCGTATCGGTCATTCGGTTGCCCGATCGTCAGCTTTGCCTGAATTGGTAACTGCGACGATGCTACCCCTAACTCTCCCGATAACCCTGAAAATTGCGGGCGTTGAGAGATGTCATGAATCTGCTCAATTGCAGCACCGTCTTCCGGTTGTTTTGCCAACCGCGAAGCCGACATCGTTTCTCCCAGCGTTTTCGCTGCTGCGTTCCCCTTTCCCCGACTCTGGTGCAAAACTCTCATCATTACAGCCCTCTATAAAAGTGACTAAAATTTGGTGAATGAGGTGATGGCTGAGCTCCGGGTTGAGCACCACCCGATCAAACGTTCATCGGCATGATTAAGCGAGGGTTTGATTTTTTGGGTATTGGTTTACGACCGAGGGTTTGGGGATTGCGTCGAAGACGGTGGAGAGGTTTGCTGAACGGGTTTCTCAGCTTTATGAGCAAGGTGCGGGGGAGAACCGCATTGAGGAAAAGGTGCGGCGTTGGTGGCAGTGGGTGAGGAGTGGGGTTGGTTTGCTGTTGGGGATTGACAGTTGTCGGTTGGAATGGGGGCTATGCTGCTGAATTGGCTTCCGACATGTAAGGGCGACCAAAATAACTCCTCATTTGTGGGGCGTTAACAAAGTAACGCTTACTACCGGATCCGTTTACTCTCTCAATTCTGCTGCTTTTTCGATCTCTCGTTCTCTCCTGATCCCTCTCCATATACACTGGCCATAAAATTCAGCTTTCCACCAGCAGGTTGGTTGGCTATGACCCGTCGCCCCTCCCTTACCTCACCTGGCCGGAATTCTAGGTCGCCTGGAATCGTTGCCATCGCCTTGTGGTTCTCCAGTAAGTACGCTTCGGCGTCTCGCTGTAGCGCCGCCTGCTCGCTAGTCGTGCCTACGAGCTTTATCGACTTTTGCTCGGGTTGTCCTTTTCGGATTTCTCCTATTTGGATTAAGGTCACTTCTCTTCCCCAGTCCATGCGGACGGACTCACAGAACACTCCACATTGCTTCGCGTATCGGGCGAAGGGCTTTTCTCCTTCGCGGTGGAACTGCCCGGCCCCATGCTCACTCGGCACATAACTCCACATCCCACTCGCCCCTTTTACGGCTACCGGTTGTCCTCCTTCGGCCACCATGGTTCTCTCGCCACCTTCTGCGCTGTGTCGGAATACTAGATTTGGGGGAATCGATTCATACCTCGGATAGTTGTTCATTAAGTACTCTTCCGCGTCCCTTATTATCTCCTTCAGGACTCCCCCTGCCCCCTCTATCATGCATTCTCGTTTCGCCGCCGAGCCATAATTATATAACCTCACATCTATCCCGTTTGGTACTTTGCTCGCGTCCGCAAACACGCCCGTTTTTAACCGGTATCTATAAAATAGTATTGGTTTCTTACGATCTACCCATTGCCCATCTTTATTCTTATGTTCCAATCGTTGCCCATGTTTCATCATGCAGCTCCGTACATATTGGCACGATGTCGGCTTCTCATAACGATAAGCTTTTTTCTTGTCGGATGTCGCGGGGTCGGGCTTTTCTTCCTGTCTCGATTTGTCGTCGGATGTCGCGGGGTCGGGCTTTTCTTCCTGTCTCGACTTGTCGTCGGATGTCGCGGGGTCGGGCTTTTCTTCCTGTCTCGACTTGTCGTATTTTATGGTGACCTCGGGAGACTGAAGATCCATTACTCTCCAGGTGCACTCTTCTTCTTCCCAGACATGGAGAAGAATCTGCGTTACTTTCCCATATCTTTGCAACAGTCTTAATGCGGGTAATTCGTCCGTCCAAAAAACATTCTCTTTGGCAAAACCTCCGTCTTGATAGACGTTAACCTCTCCGCGCGTGCCAACCGAAAACCTTCTTGATATTTCTGCCCAGAGTAATGTAGTTAAATGCCAGTTCATGCCTTTTATGTTATATAGAGGCAACTTATCCAATAGCGTGCCGATTGGGGTTGTTTCCAGGGCAGTGCGGCTTTCGGAAGCCTTCTTTTTTGCCTCTTCTCTACTCACGCCCCCGGACCAGAAGATCCGCTCACTTTCGGTTTCCAGAGGACTCAACCCTCCAATATGTGTCAAATTATCCAAAAATTTCTTTACTAAACTAACCTTCTTATGCCGAAAAATGTCGACCATCTGCTCAAACAATGGTTCTATTTTTGATTTCTCTATATTTGGATTGAGTGTGGTCAAGCGCTTCCCGAATTCAACTATGTTCTCTTCTCGTTTCACATTGAAATCTGCTAGATCTATGTTTGAGTCTGACAGATCGGGTTTGGGAATCCCTGTTGTTAGTTTGTCAAAAAATTCTTCTATTGTTTTAATGGTAGGTGTAACGCTTATTCTATGAAACGTGCCGTCGCGAATGTATAATTTCTCCTCTACATAGTAACCGTTTACATTTATTACTGGATACCATGTTGTTTTTGGTGTGGCATTATTAACTGCCTCCTCGCTATCATCCCAGTTGTCCGTACTGTCACTTAGTTGGGAATAATTAAGGTTCGCATGCCTGGTAACGTTGTCTATTTCTACAATATCGCCATCAGAAACGGTTCCATATACCGACTTTACAAAATCCTCTTTCTTAGAGTTACGCTCCAATGTAACTAAGGTAGTTATTCCATGTACTTGTGTATTCTCTGAGGCTGCTTGGATATGGCAACCACTCAAGGATACAGACGGGATTTCAGTAAGGGATTGTTTTAGTAACGGGTTCAGAGGTAAAGGCGATTTCCTCCCCGCTCCTACCCTCTGCTGCACCACATGGGTCAATTCATGGGCGATCAACTCCTGCCCACCCCCACTCCGTGGGTCATACGCCCCCTGGCGGAAAAACATATCCCGCCCCGTCGTAAACGCCTTCGCCTGTACTGATCGATTTAACTGATCCGCCTGAGCATCTGTATGGACCTTTACCCCACTAAAATCCGCCCCCATCGCCTGCCCCATCGACTGTTGCAGATTCAAATCTAAAGGCTGTCCCCCTCCCCTTGCGCTCCTGATGGCAGATTCCAAATTGGTTGAGGCTTCCCCACCTGCTATCTCTTCCTTTCGGTTTATTGTGTTCTTATCTGTTTTTGCCTGAATTGCTTCCCCTTCTCGGGCTTCAGTTCGCTGTACAGACTGCCCCTGAGATGACTGGACTGAAGCAGGGGCATTGATTTGTTGTACCACCTGGGCTGCTACCTGATCGGCTTCCTGTTCGTATCGGTCATTCGGTTGCCCGATCGTCAGCTTTGCCTGAATCGGAAACTGCGACGCTGCTACTCCTAACTCTCCTGACAACCCCGAAAATTGCGGTCGTTGAGAGATGTCATGAATCTGCTCAATTGCTGCACTGTCTTCCGGTTGTTTTGCCACCCGCAAAGCAGACATCGGTCTTCCCAGCGTTCTCGCAACTGCATGGTCCTTTCCCCGGCTCTGGTGCAAAACTCCCATCATTACAGCTCTCGATAAAGGTGACTAAAATCTTCCCTGCCCATAGCGGTAATCTTTCCGATCCTAGGCTCGATCGCCATAGCAAAAACAAAGATTCGCTAAACCTTTAAGCTGTTTTCACTTTGCTCGTTGTTACAATTTTCAATTGATTGCCATAGGGACTTTGCATCATATCTCCCTGCACCAGTACCTTTTTTTGCAACTTGGTACTCTTTGCCGTCAGCTTCACCGTTTCCTGCCCACTCACCGGAGCACCCGCCGGATCTACCCCCGTAAACATAAACTTGCATTCCGCCTCATAGATTACAGATTGACCGCCCACTTTCAGCTTCGGATATGCCTTTACCTGCACTGGCAGGGCCATCCAAGCTCCACTCTGTGCGGCTGGGTAGGGCATTGCCCCTGGCACGGCAACCACATTTCCTTGAAGGGCGATCGCTTTTCCCATAATCTGAACCTTTTACTGAAGCCAGCCGTTTAACTCCGAGACCCGAACTGGCGATACCCAAGATGGTTCATCAAGAGCAGCCATTACTATATGCAAGATGAAACCGAACCATGTCAGGATGAAACAAAAGCTTTGACCTAGCCCGCAAACTCTATCACCATAACTCGGATTATGCCGTCTCACTCTAAGTCGCCTCTAGACGAGTTGCTGCCGGCCCTCCATTTGCTTGATGGTCTGCTAGACCGCAGCCTAGAGTTGGCAGAAACGCTGCATAGCAGCGGGGAAAAAGCAGCAACACTTCCAAATTCAGGCAGTCTCCGCCAGACCGAACTTGCCCTTCCTCCTGGCTATCCTCGCTACAGCCCCGCTCAATCCACTGAAATGCCATCGAGTCAAATCCAGCCCGCTTCCCGGTTAGGGCTGCTGCAACAGCAATTTGGCTTGTCTGCCTTTGACTTAGATGGGATCTTGATTGCTCTAGCCCCAGAACTCGATCGCCGCTATGAGCAAATCTACGCCTACTTACAGCAGGATGGGCGCAGCGTCCGACCTAGCGTTAACCTGGTTTTGAATTTGCTGTGCACCGATGCAGGGGAGAAACTACAACGGCGATCGCTCTTTGCTCCCACTGCCCCGTTGCTGCATCATGATTTGCTGCACCTCTCTCCGCCCCAGCCCACAAATCATTCATCCCTACTGGCGCAAGAGATTAGCCTCGATCCGGCGATCGCACGTTATCTTCTGAATGAAACGGGATTAGATGCCGACCTCAGCTCCAGTTGTTCACTCATCCTGGCAACGATGCCGCTAGAACCAACGAACCTCCCTGCCTCACTGGGGCAGCAGATCGGTGCAATCGCCCAAAGTTCTTCTCCGACTCACCCCCTCCGGCTGTATCTGCAAAGTACCGATGCCGTTACAACCCAACAGTTTGCTCAAGAGCTTGCTCACCAACTGAACTGCCCCTTACTCACCGTCGATTTAAATGTCTTATTGCAGCAACCGGAACAATTCCGACAACGACTCCGGCGACTGGGGCGAGATGCTTGGTTGCAAAATACAGTCCTTTGTCTGCACCCAGTTGATAGCCTGCATCAAGACACCACTAGCTATTTATATTCGCTTTTGATTAACCTGCTGACAGAAACCAATACCCCGATCATTGTTGCCGGTCGTCAACCCTGGCAGCCTTCCAACGATCACAGTTTAGGCATGGTGACGATTCCCCTTGCTGCGCCTGACTTTAGCGATCGTTGTACCTGCTGGAAAGCTCATTTAGCCGCTGCGGGGCTAGCTGTTGAACCATCCACCATTGCTGACTTAGCCGATCGATTTCGCCTCACGTCTACCCAAATTCAAGACGCGATCGCCACGACTCAAAACCAGCGAGCCTACGGGTTAGAATCAGCTTTGATTGAAGCAGTATTGTTTCAGTCTGCTCGAAATCAATCAGGGCATCATCTCAACAGGCTGACCCAACCGATCCAGCCCCGGTATGATTGGTCAGATTTAGCGTTGCCAGCAGTGCAGTTCGAGCAGCTTCGGGAAATCTGCCTCCATCTGCAACATCGGCATACTGTATTTGAAACTTGGGGCTTCGATCGCAAACTGTCCTTGGGCAAAGGAGTCAACGCCCTGTTCGCTGGACCGTCCGGAACTGGCAAAACAATGGCAGCAGAAGTCATTGCTAAGTCGCTCCAGCTAGACCTTTATCGCATTGATTTGTCTCAAGTTGTGAGCAAATATATCGGCGAAACTGAGAAAAACCTGAGCCAGATTTTCACTGCTGCGGCAAGCGCCAACGCCATCCTCCTATTCGACGAAGCCGATTCCCTATTTGGTAAACGCACTGAGATTAAAGACTCCCACGATCGTTACGCCAACATCGAAGTGGGCTACTTATTGCAGCAAATGGAAGCCTATGAAGGGTTAGCCATTCTTACCACGAATCTGAAAAGCAATCTAGATGAGGCGTTTATCCGGCGCTTACGGTTTATTGTGGACTTTCCTCTACCTTCGATTCAAGAACGATCCCGGATTTGGCAGAACATTTGGCCTCAGTCTCTGCCCCTCGACTCAGAAATCAATTGGAGTGTCTTAGCTAAACAGTTTGATGTAACTGGGGGAAACATTCGTAACATTGCTCTAGCGGCTGCATTCCTGGCCGCTAGCAAAAAAGACAAAGTAACCATTTTCCATATCCAGCAGGCGATCTGCCGCGAGTATCAAAAGATGGGCAAACCGATTATGAATGAAGCTTTTGAATACCTATCTTAAGTAGGCACCAAGCCTTAAGATAATAAACTCAAAAAACGAGATTAGATAAATTCCGGGCATTATGTAAGAATCATGAAAAACTGTTCAGATTTTTTTAAGCTCTGTCAGATAAATAACATTTATTTATTTCGGTATGTACTCGGAAGAGCCTAGACGAGGTATTTTTTGACGAGCAATGGCTTGCTACCTAGATTTAAGCTCATTCACAAACAGGCGTTCAAAATGCTTCATGATCTAGATCTGACGCTTGAAGAATTTTTAAAGGCTGAATTGCCAAATCGATTCGGAGATAGTGTTTCTACAACGCCGATCGCAGTCACTTTTGTGACACCTCATCCAGAATTTATAGTTACGCCTCCGGCACTCAATTTATTTCTTTACGATATTCGAGAAAACCAGGAACTCCGCAGTAGCAGTTGGTCTATGACCCGACAAAACGATGGAACAGCAACGCGAGAGCCGCCCCTAGTACGAATCGATTGTTCATATCTAATCACGATGTGGACGAGTGACCTTAAAGATTTTGCAACAGAGCACCAGATTTTAGGCGAAGTCATGCAGGTCTTGATGAGCTATTCCACATTGCCGCCAACTGTATTGCAGGGAAGATTGGCGGACAGCGATTTGCCTTTAAGGGCTTCAGTGTTGGGACAAGTGAAACTGCAAGGCTTGGGCGAATTTTGGCAAGCTATGGGAGGAAAGCCCAAAGCGACCCTCAACTACACGGTAACCATTTCCATGCCTGTGAACACAGAGAGACAAAAACTACCATTGGTAACGAATGCCCTCGTTTCAGGAGAGAGCAATGGTTAGAACATTACCAATCAATCCTATTAATCATCGAGTTGCAATTTACGGTCGAGTCGCAATTGGGTTTAAGTTGCAGGGTAAGGATAATTGGACACTTTTACCCCAGCCAATCCAACAAGCTCAAGTAGAAATTATTGATGCTCCTGCAAGTTTTCAACGTCGGTTATACCTGAAATCCCTTAGCTATGGTCAAAAATGGGAGTCTTTATCTACTCGTCTTGATCGCGCTTCTATAGCAGTCGATGGCTCTTTCTACTTTATAGATTTGCCACCAGGCAAGTACACCCTAAGAGCAACCTGCTTCCAAAAGGCAACCATCCTCCAAGCGGCTGAAAAGGTTATCACAATCGTTGATGGAGAGAAGCCATCATGGATTGATTTAATCCTGATTACAACTGGTATCGTTGGACAAGTCACAAGCATCCCCAAGGTTGCTAGGTCAGGAACAACAAGCACACCTGAAGAAGAATCGGAGATAGTCCCGGTTGCTTATGCACAAGTACAGTTGCAAAACAGTGGAGAACAGACCCGATGCGATCGCGATGGTAAGTTCCAACTTCTAAATTTAGAGGCTCCAGAGAACCCCTCTACCCGCAAACTGCAACTTCAGATTTCTGCTCCTGGATATGACGCTTACACACAGAATGTTGATCTTTTGCGAGGCGCTGTTTACTCCTTGCCTGATATTCAACTCACCAAAAAAGTGCCAGCTAAAGCCAACGGTACCTCCGCCTAATTATTACTTAAGGAATTACCCACAATGACTACTTATCTTTCCCCTGGTATCTACGTCAAAGAAGTATCGTCTGGCGCTGTCTCAATTGCGGGCGTTGGCACCAGCACCGCAGGCTTTATCGGCATTATTAGCTCTGAAGATTCAAGTGATAGGAATTCCTCAGAGAATCCTCCATCTAGCCCTACTCCATCTAGCCCTACTTCATCTAGCCCTACTTCATCTAGCCCTACTTCATCTAGCCCTACTCCATCTAGCCCTACTCCATCTAGCCCTACTCCATCTAGCCCTACTCCATCTAGCCCTACTCCATCTAGCCCTACTTCATCTAGCCCTACTTCATCTAGCCCTACTTCATCTGCCGTGAATTCTCGTTATCGGTTACAAAAGGTGGTTGGCGAAGTTGTTGGTAAGGTAGATGGAACAACGGAAGAATTTACTCTCAGCCGATACCCAGTTGATTCAAAAGATGTAGTTGTTAACGTAAAGGGAGTAACCAATCAGCCTACTGCCACAGTTAAGGATGATACACAGCAGAAAGTTTCCACGATCACACTTAATCCGGCTCCTGCACCTAATGCACAAGTTACAGTCGATTATTACCCGGTATCTGCTGCTGGAGAGGTGCAACTCTGTACCAACTTTACTGAGTTCAAAAAGTATTTTGGTGATTTTTCAAAGGTTGTAGGGCAATCCAACCTGGCCCATGCAGTTTATGGTTTTTTCCGTAATGGTGGCACCCGCTGCTTTGTGACCTGGGTTGCTAAGGAACCCGACATCAGCAGGGAAACCGACATCAGCGGAGCATTAGAAGACTTCGCCGCTATTGATGAAATTGCGATTGTGGCAGCCCCTGGTTCTACCGACAAAGCCGTATTGGAGAACCTTTCCAGTCATTGTCAGGAGTTAGGCGATCGCGTTGCCATCCTCGATGCCCCCCATGATGCAACAGTCACCACTCTAAACCCTGGTGGAAACAAGATGCCAGGGCGATCTAATTACGCTGCGCTCTACTACCCCTGGATTCAAGTCCTTGACCCTGCTACGAATCAGAAGAAGTACGTTCCGCCTAGTGGTCATATTGCTGGAGTCTATGCCCGAGTAGATGCTCAACGAGGTGTTCACAAAGCTCCTGCCAATGAAGCTATTCTAGGAGCCATTGGCTTAGAGACTGCTCTCACCCGCGCTAAGCAGGAGGGGCTAAATCCTCAAGGGGTAAACTGTATTCGCAATCTCAATGGCAATATTACGGTCTGGGGTGCTCGTACCTGGGGTGGAGACGCAAACGGTGAGTTTAAGTACGTCAACATTCGGCGGTTGTTCAACTTCCTACGAGAGTCGATCGACGAAGGTACTCAATGGGTTGTCTTTGAGCCAAATAGTCCTGAACTCTGGGCTAGAGTTCGTCGCAGCGTCACGGCATTTTTGACGATGGTTTGGCGCAGTGGGGCCTTGTTTGGTGCAACACCGGAAGAAGCCTTCTTTGTGCAATGCGACGCGGAAACCAATCCACCAGAAGTGCGTGATGCGGGGCAACTAATTGTCAAGATTGGGGTTGCTGTGGTGAAGCCTGCCGAATTTGTCATCTTTGAGTTGAGTCAGTGGTCTGGAGGGAAGTAATGCAGACCGAACGCTCTTCGCTACCGGGGCTTTACTGGCAAGATGTATTTCCGCCTAGACCCGTTCTGCCCCTCACAGGAGTACCTGCTTTTTTAGGGATAGGCCCTCAAAAATTTGTATATGTAAATAAGGTTAATCCGCCTCAGGTTTTGCACCTCTGGCCTCAGTTTCAAGAAAAGTTTGGTTTTCAAATGCTGGACAACCACCTAGCCCATGCCGTGCGAGGCTTCTTTGAAAACGGTGGTCGGGATTGCATTGTGGTCTGGCTAGAAGACGATTCACCGCAAGCCTTGGAAAATGGTCTGACAGCGGATTCTATTCTGGATACAGCAGACCTGATCTGTGCGCCGGGTATTACTGACCAAGACAGACAAGCCCAAATCTTGAAGCATTGTGCAGAGATGGGCGATCGCTTTGCCATTCTGGATTCGCCCGACTCGTTCGACTTAGACAAGTTGAAAGCCAATGGAGACAAGTTAAAAAAACTACCTGGTAATGACTACGGAGCCATCTATGGTCCCTGGCTCAAAACTCCCCATGGCAAAGAAGCTGTGCCGCCCTGTGGTCATGTAGCAGGAGTGTATGCAGCCTGCGATCGCGCCAATACTCCCCGCGCTCCTGCCAATATTGCCTTGGAAGGAGTTCTGAATGTTGCAGCCTTATCCCGAGAGCAACAAACTCAGTTAGCCCAACTGTCTGAGACGCCGATTAATGGCATTCGCAGCTTGCGAGGACGGGGAGTTCGCATTTGGGGTGCCCGCACGCTCAGTTCTGATCCTCAATGGCGCTATGTGAATGTGCGCCGACTGGCTATCACCATCCGCCGCTGGATTGCTCTCAACCTGTCAGATGTCGCTTTCGAGCCAAATGACTTCCGCCTATGGGTACGAATCGAACGAGAGTTGAATTCTTATCTGCAAACTCTATGGCAGCAAGGGCATCTCCAGGGTGCAACGCCCGATGAAGCCTTTAGAGTGCGCTGCGATGGAGAGACAAATCCTCCACAGGTGCGCGATCGCGGTGAAATCGTAACATTTATTGAATTTGCCCCAACAATTCCTAATGAATTTATTCAACTGCGCCTGATTCATGGTGAAACAGGCGTTGCGATTGCTTCCTCTTAACCAGTTTTTCTGATCTCAAAATTTAAGGAGACCGAAGATGCCCAATGCTAAAGCCCCACATCAACCTGATCCATACATGGGATATAACTTTTTCGTTGAGTGGAATGGCATCATCCATGCAGGATTTCGGGAATGTAGCGGTTTGGCCGCCACTCGCAGCTCCCACGATTATCGGGAAGGCACTGATCCCCCTACAATGCGAAAGCTTGGAGGCATGAAGACTTATCCTAATATCACCCTGCGTCGAGGGACTACCAATAATCGAGAGCTATGGGACTGGTGGCAAACCAACGCCGAAGGAGTTGCAATGCGTCGGGATATTTCGATTGTGATGCTTGACCATACTGGGGAGGAAAAAATTCGCTGGAATCTGATCCATTGCTGGCCCACCACTTGGACTGCACCTGAATTTAATGCCACGTCTGAAGAAGTGGCGATCGAAGCCCTGGAACTGGTGCATGAAGGCTTAACCGTTGATACATGGTCGTGATGCTCATGCAGGAGATTATGCAACAGACAATGCAGCAAACTGAATTTCCTTTTGTGCTACCGCAGGGTTATGTCGATAGTGAAGGCACACTGCACCGAGAAGGAATAATGCGCCTGTCTACTGCCTACGATGAGATCGCTCCCATGCGCGATCCGCGAGTGCAGTCCAACCCTGGTTATCTGGTCATCATTCTGCTATCGCGGGTGATTACCCAATTGGGAACAGTGCATCCCATTACGCCCAAACTGATTGAAGGTTTGTTTTCCGGCGACCTGATTTTCTTGCAAGACTTTTATCAACGAATTAACCAAAACGGTCACAGTCGCCTACAGGTAACCTGCCCCCACTGTCAGGGTGAGTTTCAAGTGGAGACCGTTCCTTTGGGGGAGTCGTAGGCTATCCAGCGGATCGATTGCGGGAAGAAATTGCCTATCTGGTTTACCACTTTCATTGGTCCTATGAGCAGGTGATGGGAATGGAACACTGGGAGCGGCAGCAATGGGTAGCCGAAATTGCCCGTATTAACCAGAAGTTGAATGATGAACGATAGATGAGAGGCATAGAAAATCATGCGTGGACTAACGGGAATATCGGCGATCGCCTCCGATGTATTAGGCGCGAGTTTAAATCCGTACATGCCTTACAACTTTCTGGTGGAGTTGGATGGGCTAGTAACAGGCGGATTCATGGAGGTTTCTGGGCTAGAGAGTGAAATTAAACTCGAATCCTGCGAAGAAGGCGGACAAAACGATTATGTCCATCACTTTCCCACTCGGACAACCTATCCTAATCTGGTACTGAGTAAGGGACTAACTGATGTTTGGACGCTGTGGGGTTGGTACGACGATGCTTGTCACGGCATGATCCGCCGACGCAACGGCACGATTATGTTGCTCGATCACCAGCGATTGCCCGTAAGGTGGTGGAACTTCAAAGATGCTTATCCAGTGAAATGGACGGGACCTCAATTTAATAGCAGTGCCCAAGACGTTGCGGTTGAAAAAATTGAACTGGTACATCGAGGCATCACAATCCCAATGGCAAGCAAAGGGCTCTCTGGAATTCGCACAGCTGATCAAATTGGTCGTTTGGGGGCTTCTCAAGCAGTGGGCGGCATTGGCGGTGCATCGGTCGCTCGCGCTGGTAGGGAAGTGAGTGAGCGCACACGTGTAGTGAGGGATCAAGCATCAACAGGCTTGAGTAACGTAACGAACAACGCTACAAACGCAATTAATTCCTGAGACTTATGGTTCAAACCCTTTGGCAAGATGCCCTTAATCCACAGCTAGCTCAGCGGCTATTGCGCCCCCTAATTTGTCCTGGTGTCATTCCCGACACTCTGGCAGTGGCAATTTTTGAGCGATCGCGCCAGCTCAAGCAACGCCTTAGCCTACTGCATCAGTTTCAGCAGCGATGGAATCAACAATTGGATCTCCAGGTGCCAGAGCAACCCATTGTCTATGCTTATTGGGTTGCTCCAGCAGCACAAAGCATTGTCTCTGAAAATCCTTCTGATCGAAATCAGGAAGGTTCTAGTGAATCGGTACGTATAGAGCACGAACACACTACTTCAACTCAAACCGTGATTCAGCAGCCTGTCAACGGATCAACAGATTCAACTTCCCCCTCTTTGCCACTGGTAGTTCAAGCTAAATATGTGAATCCTGCCGCTTCAACTGCTACCTCACACCTGCTGCCAACCCCATCTAATTCAACGCCTCTTCAGTCTTCGATTATTGAAGATAGAGAATCAGCTTTACCGAGGGTAAGTGCGGGTGCAGCTTCCACGCCCCCGCATCCCCAGCTTTCGATCGTGGCTGCATCACCGCAATCGCCCTTAATAGAGTCAGAACTCAATAGGGGAAGATCTTCTGTAGAAGAGCAAGCCTTGGTGGTTCAAGCAAAAAATCAACCTGCACTACCAACTTCATCCCAACTGCCAGAACAGAAACCTCTAATGTCTGCTGTAGAAGAGCAAGCACAAAGGCTTGCTCCAGCAGCACAAAGCGTTGTTTCTGAAAATCCTTCTGATCGAAATCAGGAAGGTTCTAGTGAATCGGTACGGATACGGGAACACACTACTTCAACTCAAACCGTGATTCAGCAGCCTGTCAACGGATCAACAGATTCAACTTCCCCCTCTTTGCCACTGGTAGTTCAAGCTAAATATGTGAATCCTGCCGCTTCAACTGCTACCTCACACCTGCTGCCAACCCCATCTAATTCAACGCCTCTTCAGTCTTCGATTATTGAAGATAGAGAAACTGAGGATAGAGAATCAGCTTTACCGAGGGTAAGTGCGGGTGCAGCTTCCACGCCCCCGCATCCCCAGCTTTCGATCGTGGCTGCATCACCGCGATCGCCCTTAATGGAATCAGAACTCAATAGGGGGATAGCTGCTGTAGCAGAGCAAGCCTTGGTGGTTCAAGCAAAGAATCAACCTGCGCTGCCAGCTTCATCCCAACTGCCAGAACAGAAACCTCTAATGCGATCGCCAGCAACCAACCAGCTAACGCTTTCAAGTGCAACATCGCCACCAACTGGTTCAGGTTTAAACACCGCGATCGCAGCCTCAAAGTCTTTATCCCAACCCTTAGAAGAACTGCCCCTCATCAAGGCAGAAACAACTGCTGCATTGCCTTCATCTCAAACGCCCAGACAGCCAGGTCAACCGCTGGTGTTTGCCCGTCCTGCATCGATTTACACTCCTTCCAGCAAACAAGAATCACCTATGACGACCGCTTCTAAGCATCAGTCAACTGAGCGATCGCCTATTGTCAACGCTCAACCTGCTGATCAGAGACGATCTACCTCAACAGTCTCTCCAACCCAACCACCGGCTGTAGATGTTAGCTACTTAACTCAGCAAGTGGAACGAAAACTGATGCGGAAACTTACAGTAGAACGCGAGCGTAGAGGACAACGGACATGGCATTAGTCAAACTCGTTATTGCGGTAGAAGATAAAAATCACGGTTTCTCCACAGCAATTAAGGTCTTGTATAATCCCAACCAAATTACAATTACTAAAACAGGTTGGACTACTGATGCAAAGATTAAGAAACCTTTTAGCAAACCCAGCCCAGCAACCTTAAGCGTGAATCTGTTTTTCGACACCAGTATACCAACTGATATGGCAGGTTCAGACACGGAGCGTTTCTATAAAGAGTCCTTTGGTATCAATAAGTATACATATGAAACTGTTGATGTTCGCAATTATGTTAACCAGATTTTTAACTTAACTAATCCTAGATCTGAATTAAACCGTCCTCCTATTTGCCGTTTAATTTGGGGTGGTAAAAACGAAGCTCTCTCCAGGCTGGAGGGATACAAAGGAACAGTTATGTTCCAGGGGGTATTGCAAAACGTTACAAAGACATTTACTCGGTTTTCAGCAGAAGGGATTCCTGTAAGAGCAAACCTCAGTTGCACGTTTCTGGAATATGAAGACCCTGTTCAAAATGTGAAAAAGCTCAATCCTATTGATGATCCGATTCGCATCATTAAGCAAGGAGAAAGCTTAAGCAGCATTGCTCAAGAGGAATATGGTAATTCGGCTCTGTGGCGAATTATTGCTGATGCAAATCGACTGGTAAATCCCCGCCAATTAACAGTTGGCAGTTTGCTAACTGTGCCACCTTTACCTCGCTAAGAAATCCAGAACAATGCTATTTCCCCTATCTACGTTAAATGCCCCATCTGGGGATGAACTAGTACCAAGAGCCGAGATTTTGATTGGCGATCGCCCTCTTTCGCCTTTGGCTGAAGCGAGTGTGTTGGCTGTAGAAGTCTCCGGGGATATTGATGCAGTGGGTATGTTTACCCTAGAACTGGACAATTGGGACTTGCAAAACCAGACCGTACTCTGGTCTGATGCTGCTGAGTTTGAACCAGGTAACACCGTCGAGATCAAGTTTGGCTACGGCAACCAAACAAAAGCGGTTATGGTGGGAGAAATCACCGGGCTGGAACCCGATTTTTCTGCTGACCAGGCTCCTCGATTAATTGTGCGTGGGCATGACTTAAGCCATCGCCTGATGCGAGGCACCAAAACCCGATCATTCACTGGAATGCGAGACAGCGATATTGTGGCGCAGGTTGCCAGTGCTGCCAAACTAACGGTACAAGCTAGTCGTACTCCAGAACCGTTAGAGTACGTGTTGCAAAGGAATCAAACTGACCTAGCTTTTATTCGCGATCGCGCCTCTCGGCTTGGGTACGAAATTCTAGTTGAGGGCACCATGTTAATCTTTCGTCCCTTGCAGCCTAATGGTGGAGCAGAACTGACGCTAAACCGAACAGATTTGTTGGAATTCTCCCCCCGCTTGAGCACCTTAGGGCAGGTGAATGAAGTGGAAGTTCGGGGCTGGGATGCTCGGCAAAAAGAGCATACTGTGGTGGGGAAAGCCAGCAATAGCGATGTAGTAGCAATGGGCAAAACCAGTGGTATCAGTGCCACCGCCCGTGAATTTGGCAAGACTACCTATGTCGTGATTGACCAGGCAGCAGCTACTCCTCAAGCAGCCAAAGATATTGCTCAGGGACAAATTAATCGAATGGCCCTGGACTACATCACAGGTGAAGGGTCCTGCCAGGGCAACGTAGCTCTGCGAATCGGTCGGGTTATCGAAATCGTGGGGCTGGGGAAGCGTTTTAGTGGAGACTACTACGTGACAGCTACCAACCATCGCTATGCCGTTGGGGAAGGCTATCGCACCGAGTTTAGCGTGAGAAGGAATGCAACCTGATGCCATTAGGAGATTTAGCGAGTTTATTAACACCGGTGGAGACGAACGATCGCATTTATGGGGTCACGATTGCGATCGTCACTAACATCCAAGACCCGCAAAAATTAGGTCGCATGAAGATCAAACTGCCGCTGCTCTCGATGACCGATGAAAGCGACTGGGTGAGGATGCTGACTCCCCTTGCGGGTAATGAGCAGGGGCTATATTGCCTTCCCCAGGTGGACGACGAAGTGTTAGTGGCTTTTGAGCAGGGCGATCCTCAGCGACCCTATGTTTTAGGTGCCCTCTGGAGTGCTAGTGCTATCCCTCCCACAGCCGAAGTGACCCAGCGGCAATTGGTGTCTCGCAGTGGTCACGCGATCGTGTTGGATGACACCAAAGATTCTGAGCAAGTTGAGATTCGCGATCGCACAGGCAAAAACCGCATTGTCATTACCAGTAAAAACAATAGCCTGACGATCGAAACCGAGGGTGAGATCACGATTAAAGCGAAAGGCAAGCTAACCCTGTCGGGTAAGGGAGTAGAGATAGATGCCCAAGGGAGCGAGGTAAATGTCAAGGCTAGCCAGATGGAGGTGAAGTGAGAAATGGATAGCGACTTTTTAGGAGTCGGCTGGACTTCGCCTGTAACGCTTGACGGGGATGGACAAATTCAGTTAGGCCGTTATGAAGAAGCCGTGCGCCAATCGATTCGTATGATCCTAAGCACTGCCAGAGGCGAACGGTTGATGCGTCCTGACTTTGGCTGTAGCCTGCATGATCTAGTGTTTTCTACCAACAGTGCGGCGGCGATCGGTCAGGTAATTAGCGCAGTGCAGGAGTCGTTGATTCAATGGGAGCCTCGCATTGACGTATTGGATGTAACGGCACTTCCCGATGTAGATGAACCCAATCGATTATTAATTGACATTCGTTACTTAGTGCGAACCACGAACAACCGCTTTAACCTCGTTTATCCGTTCTACGTCACCTAACTTTTCTATTCTCCATGCCTCTTCCCTCGCCCAAAATTGATCCCCGTACCTATACAGAACTGGTGGCTAGTGCTGAGTGGCTAGCCCAATGTTTTACCGGCTATGGATTTCTAGTTTTAAGATCTCCTCTTTGGGAAGCACCTCCCCATTGGGAACCACTCTCCGACAGTATTCTGGAATCCCTCAAACTTGATTTGAGAACCCTCAGTAGTGCTAACGACCTTCCTAATGAAGGGTCTGAAGAGTTGAACTTGATATCTAAAGGGTTGAACTGGGTAATTGTTGGCAGGATTGAAGATTCTTACCATATTCGTATCTTTGATAAAGATAAAAGACAAATTTTTGACGCAGGAAAGGGAAAATTTTCACCTGATGAGAGCCTGCGTAAGCTTTTGAAGAATGTGTTTGATCGTAAGGCTAGGGATCAACCAATCGATAAAAAAACGATTGGTGACCTTCTGAGGCAGCTTGCTTTTTCCAAGGAAGGAAGGGGATTAGTAATTGTTGGAAAAGATCAAGACTCGTATCACGTTCGTATTTTCGATTGGGCTGGAAAGCAGATTGTTGATGAATTAATACATGATCCACTTCTCCGCAAACAATTGCAAGATTCGTTTGATTGCCAATCAAATAATCAATTAATTGATGATCAGACAAAGAGTAAACTTCTCAAGAAAATTCAGTCTAGTGTAGGTTTAACTCATGCTTTTCAATGGATTCCTCCAGAAGGCAAAGCTGATGCCGGACGAGCCCTGATTCGCATTTTTGGGCGTATGGCTACGATGGTCACCGATCGCCTCAACCGTGTTCCCGAAAAGCACTTTCTGGCATTTCTCAACCTAATTGGCGCTCAACAGCAACCCCCTCAACCTGCCCGTGTGCCGCTGACGGCTTATCTGGTGGACAACAGCCCGGTCGATGCCCTTGTTCCAGCCCATACTCAGATTGCAGCAGTAGCCCAACCTGGTGCAACCGAAAAAGTTTTGTTTGAAACGGAAGAAGATTTGGTGGTGGTGCGATCGCAATTGCAAGCGGCGATCGTGCATCAGGGTCAGCAATACTGTGATCACCGTTTGACAGCAACTGCCGTTGCCGGAGAGTTTCCGGTATTTGAGATTGAGCAACCCAACACCCTCTATATTGCTGCCGATCAACTGACTACTAAGATAGATTCTCAGGAAATTCAGTTGGCGATCGCCAATCCAGACAACTTGATTCAAGGATGGAACTGGAGCTATTGGGATGGCGAAACTTGGCAAACATTAACTTCAAAAGCTGATAATAATCGACTGAAACTTACAGCGACTGCTCCTGCAAAGGACTGGAAAACACCTAAATCAAAAATGATCGAGGGCATAGAAACTCAATGGCTACGAGGGATTGCGCCTGGAAATTTGCCATCGTTAGCTGAAATTTACCTGGTACGTGCCGAAACTGGAGAGATCGTTCCTGAGCAAGCTTTCTTCAATACCGATGAAATCGATCTGAGCAAAGACTTCCTTCCTTTTGGAGAAACCCCGCGATTTAATGACACTTTTTATGTTGCTAGCCAAAAAATCCTTTCTAGTGCCGCAGCTACTGTTACCGTAAATCTGACTCAAAGCACTCAGAAATCTAAGCCCAAAAAAGTTTCAATCAAGTGGGAGGTATGCACCGGCATATCTTGGGAGCCTGTTCAAAATCTTGCAGAACTCGTGACATCAGATCCAAAGAAAGCTGATTCGGAAAAGTCTGTCACAACAGATTTTATCTCAATCACCTTCAAACTACCTTTGGAGATTAACTTGGTAGAGGTCAATGGCGAAGAAAACTTTTGGCTAAGGGCGAGATTAATAGAAGGAAACTACGGTAATGAACCTCAGTTTAAAACAAAGATAGAGGGTACATCTCCAAATACAGAAACAACTCTAGAACAAGATCCCGATACAGGCTACTTTCCCCCCGTTTTAAAGTCCATTACTCTCAGCCGCAGCAAGATTAGCGATATTGCGCCTAAAAAAGTACTGAAAGCGTTACCGTCCGGGGCTTTTATCCACCCTGACGCTGATACTCTCGTTCCTGATCAGGCTTTTTTCAATATCGATAAAATTGATTTGAGCAAAGACTTCCTCCCCCTTGGAAAAGAACCAAAAATCAACGACACATTCTATGTTGCTAGCCGAAATATTTTCTCTAGCACTGGAGCTACTATCACGATTACTCTAACTAGAAGTGATAGTTATCCCTTTAGTCAAAGCGAGCCTCAACCTCGTGACAACGTTCAAATTCAATGGGAAGCCTGGAATGGAGCTGTTTGGGAGAAAATATCGCAGTCAACTTCACCTGATCTGAATGGTTCGGTTACCGTTACCTTGCCAGCTCGAGTTGCCCCGGTAGAGGTAAATGGAAAAGAAAATTATTGGATAAGGGCAAAGTTGATCACAGGGGACTACGGTAACTCTAGTACAGGCTACTTCCCTCCCAGCCTGAAATCCGTCACTTTTGAAGATGGCTTGTATCTGAGGTTCGATCGCCCCTTCCCCAACCAAGCGATCGCCCTCTACTTACAAGTTGCTCCACCAAAGCCAGGTAAGTTACTGAAATCTAAATCTGTAGAAACGCCTGCAAAACTGAAATGGGAGTATTACGGTGTTGGGGGTTGGCGATCGCTCAGTGTGCAAGACGGCACCCAAAACTTGAGTCAGCGTGGCATGGTGCAGTTTATTGGGCCATCGGATTTTGCCTCGAAAACGCTGTTTGGTCGATCGGGTTACTGGCTGCGATTACGCCTACTGGAAAAAGGGTTTCAGATTCCTCCGCGCTTACAGCAGGTGCTCACGAATACGGTTTGGGCGATTCAGGCAACGACTTACCGAAATGAAGTTTTAGGCAGCGGCACAGGTGATCCGAACCTGGTGTTGCGAATGCTGCATACACCCGTTCTGCCGGGGCAACAGTTGCTCGTGCGAGAACCAGAGCTACCCTCCGCTGAAGAACAGACGGCGATTAAAAAACTGGAAGGCAACGACGCGATCGCCCTTTCTACTGATGCTTCAGGTCAACCGGAAGACATTTGGGTGCGCTGGCACGAGGTCAGCGATTTTTACGCTTCTGGTAGCCGCGATCGCCACTACATCCTCGATCGCATGACTGGCGAAATCCGCTTTGGCGGCGAAGGGCAGGGGTTGGCTCCACCTAGAGGACGCAACAACATTCGCATGGCTTACTACCAGTCGGGTGGAGGCAAGCAAGGCAATTGTGGGGCAGAAACGCTGACCGAACTTAAAACCACGGTGCCCTATGTGAATCGGGTGACGAACCATGAACCCGCCAATGGGGGAGCCGATCTAGAATCGATTGCAGAGGTGCAAGAATCAGCCCCGAAGCAACTGCGCCATTGCAATCGCGCCGTCACCTGGCAAGACATCGAAGACTTGACCTACGCTGCCTCTAGCGAAATTGCTCGGGTAAAAGTGATTACTCCTAAGTTCGATCCAGTAGGGCTGGGCTGGATACCGAACGCAGATGGGCAGTCGTTACCACCTGAAGTAGCGGAGGCAGTGAAGCAAGCAGTGAAGCAAGCAGGTATCGTGACCGTGTTAATTGTGCCACATAGCCCAGCCCTACAGCCCACTCCTAGCTTGGCACTGATAGAACAGGTCAAACGCTACTTGGGCGATCGCATCAGCCCTAGCCTCAAATTACAGGTGACTGAGCCGTTCTGGGTTAAAGTTACCGTCACTGCCCAGGTTGCGCCAGTTTCATTTCAGGCTGCTAATTCACTAGAAGCCACCGTTAAAGCTGCTCTTACAGATTTCCTGCATCCATTGACTGGAGATACGAGAGGACAAGGTTGGTCTTTTGGTCGTAATCCGCATGATTCAGACCTCTATGCCCGAATCGAGCGCATTCCTGGAGTGAGTCATGTAGAGTCTCTCAGTATTGTTAGCGACCCAGCAATTACCAATCTTGCTATGGATAATCGCGATCGCTTTTTAATTTACTCTGGTCAGCACCAGATCACAATTAGTTCGCCGCCTTAGGCTGATCTGCCGAGCTTGTTTCTTCCTGGCAGTTTTGTTGAACGTTTTGTTGAATGCCTTATGCCCCTACCGTTGCCCAATCTCGATGATCATGATTACGCTGACCTGGTGGAAATGGCGCGATCGCTCATCCCTAGCGAATGCCCAGAATGGACGGATCACAACCCCTCTGACACAGGCATTATTCTAATCGAGCTATTCGCCTGGTTAACTGAACTGCTGCTATATCAGGTGAACCAGGTGCCTGACTCATCTCAGCAGGTGTTTCTCCGCCTGCTTAAAGGCGATGAAACCTGGGAGAAACCCAAAAATCAATCACTTCAGGCAGCAACCCAGGAGACAATTTTGGCACTGCGAAAGCGCTATCGAGCCGTCACAGCAGCAGATTATGAAGCTCTGGTGATGGAAAATTTTGCGGTTGGGCGGGTCAAGGTGTTTGAAAACCGTAATTTAACATTAAAAACACAGCCCCCTGAGCCAGTCGCGGGTCATATCAGCCTGGTGATCGTGCCCCAAGAGCCGTTTACTGTCCTCGACCCAGCGTTACAGACAAAGATCGCGGACTTGCTGGAAGAACGACGCTTGTTAGGGACAAAGCAGCATGTTGTCTCTCCTGAATATGTGAACGTTTCTATTACGGCTAATCTGTATTTAGAGGCGGGTCGCGTGTTTGAGCAGGTCAAAGCGGCAGGCATCGCCCAATTACAGCAGTTTTTCCATCCTCTATCAGGGGGAGAAGATAAACAGGGTTGGCCGTTTGGCCGAGCCGTCTATATTTCTGAGATTTACCAGCAGCTAGATCAGCTAGACGGGGTTGACTATGTGGCAAAGGTGGCTGTGACAGTGAAGCCACCAGGTCAGAATGAGTTGCTGTTAAAGAATTACGAATGGCAAGCACACCAATTGGTGAAGCTGAGTCAGAGTCAGATCGTTCTTACTGATCCGGAGGCAAACAGCTAGCCATGAATTTAACTTCCAAGACTGCTAGCAGCTACCTTGACTATCTTCCCGCCGCGCTTCACGAAGACCCATTTTTGGGGCAATTTCTCCTGGCATTTGAAGCCATTCTCAGTGGGGTCTCAGTTGAGGATGTAGTAACTCCGGCTGGGTTTGAGAAAACTTTAGCTGAGATCCATACAAAGTTTTCGGCCAAAACAACGCCGCCAGAGTTTTTACCCTGGCTGGCTGGCTGGGTTGCTCTGAGCCTGCGCGATGACTGGAATGAACAAGTTAAGCGCGACTTTATTCAGCGCATTGTGCCACTTTATAAGCAGCGGGGAACAAAGGCAGCAATGAAGAAGCTGCTTCAGATCTATCTACAAAAGCAAGTAAACCCGCAGGATACATCGGTCACAGAATATGTGGAAATTTTTGAGTTTGATCAAATTCCTCATTACTTTCAGGTGCAGCTTCGCCTCGATAGCCAAGACTTGACCGAGTATCGTCGCAAGGAAACCGTTGCCCGCGCCATTATTGATCGCGAAAAGCCAGCCCATACAATCTATGCGCTGCAAATCTTAATGCCAACGATGCGGTTGGCTTCGTCAGAAAAGCTTTTGGCAGAGGGTGTAAAAAGCGAGGATATTTCCAAACAAAGACTGCGCCTTTTCGCAAACTCTCGTAGCCGAGGTTACAAGATCCATCAAAACAAGACTGCCTTGGGCACAACAACCCAACGCCCCAAATCTACCGATTCCTCCCCCTCAACCTCTAAATAATCCCTAACTATTCTTGAACTGGAGTCATGAATCATGTCAAACGAGTTGAAGCCCCAACCCAAATATGTTGAAAAGCGGCCCCGCTATTTTGATGGTCAATACTTGTCAGTTGATGACTTTGTAAATGAGCAGGAATACCACATTGATCGCCAGCGTCGCATCAGTCAGTTTCTGCATGTTTCTGGAATTCTAGAAGGCTTGCAGGTCACGATTGAAAACACTAGTTTAACGATCACACCCGGAGCCGCGATCAATAACGAAGGGAGACAAATACTGATCGCCCAGAAGATTGAAATTGATTTGTCAAAGCGAGATCTAGCCAAATCAACTACGTATAACCTGTCAATTGCTTGGAACGAAATCGGATCTGATCCGCAGGTGGCGGAGGGAAGTCCGGAAAACACCCGCACTTATGAGGAACCAACAATTGCTATTTCTGAAGAAATATCACCGTCCTCAGTATTGCTGGCTGTCTTAAAACGTCAAGGAACCACTAATTTTTTTGACGCAGATTTAACGAGTTGCCAATATTCTGGCCTCAAATTACCTGCTGAGGATGGTAACGGCGTTACTTTACGATCGCAGAACGGAGCCAGCGATCTCGCAGTTCTCTCTGGCAATTTGAGCATTACTCAGAATCTTGAGATTAATGGCAATGTAGGTATTGGGGGTGCTTCAAGTACAGAAAAGCTGAAGGTAGAAGGAAATACCGCGATCGCAGGCAACCTCTCCGTCACTGGTACTAGCACGTTAAATGGGAATACAGCGATCACAGGTACATTAAATATTACAAGTACTAATGGTGTTAGATTTGCCGTTCCGTCCGGTTTTATGGCTTCGGGATCGCTGACGATCGGCAGCACGAATCAGAATTATGGGGGAGGACAAAGATGGAATGCTAGTACCGCAGGTTTACTCTTAGAAACCCACGACGACACAGAAATTGCTGTTCACGACTCAGATACACGACTTGCTAGCTTCATGCACTACGAGGGTGCAAAGAATAGGTTTACGATTGGCCGTGCTATGAATGGTAATGGTGAAACTAGCGCTGTTGCGATCGCAGGCAACCTCTCCATCACTGGTACTAGCAAATTAGCAGGTAATGTTGGCATTGGTGCAGACCCAGGTATAGAGAAACTGAGGGTGACTGGGTCTGCCGCGATCGCAGGCACTCTCTCAGTCACGGGTGTGAGCTTTGGCTCGAGTATGAGCCAAATGATTGATTTATGGAATAGTGCTTACGGCATCGGCATTCAGGGCGGGACTCAATACTTTCGTACTGACGCGAATTTTGCCTGGTATAAAGGCGGCTCTCACGACGATACTGCGCTGAAAGCAGGCATCAGTGGAACGGTGCAAATGGTCATCAAAGATTGCAATGTGGGCATAAGCACAAATGCTCCAGAATCTAAATTACACATAGACAACGGCAGAGTTGACATTACAGCATCAGATGCAAAAGGTGGCGGTGGAAATCGATTTAATGGATTACTTTCACACACAGAGGGAACGCACAAACGATCGCAGTTAGTTGTGTCCTCTGGTTATAGCGACCTCGTCATTGCTTCCTCTCAGGCAAACGATAATCATGGGAGTAATCTGACATTTGTCACTTCCAATCCTACTGATGCTTCCAAATATCGTAAATGGGTCATCAATCAGGGAAACTGGGGCACTAGGAAGCAATTCTTGGAATTTGGTTATTCAGATAAAGAAACAAGAGCAAATCCTCACGACAATATTAACGACACGGATACAGTTCTTACCCTTGAAGGAGTCGAAAAAAAAGTCGGTATCGGGACACGAACCCCAACCGAGACACTGGACGTCAAAGGCAACATAAAAGCAACAGACGCAACCTTAACAGGCAATCTCTCCATTACAGGTACCAGCACACTAACAGGAAAGGTTGGTATCGGGGGAGCCTCAGGAACGGAGACGCTGAAGGTAACTGGCGATGCCGCGATCGCAGGTGCCTTAGATGTGAACGGAGCGGCAATGTTAGGTTATGAAAGCAACATCACTGATTTTGGCAGTCCGCTCAAGTCAGGATTTTACCAAAATGACGGTAATAAAAAAATTACTGGAAATGTCCCAGATATTTCTTCCGATTGGACGCACTTGATTACAGCTCGGCATTCTAATACAGGCAATAATCACCAGCTTCAAATTGCCGCAAACTATACATCTAATGATCGGCTTTTCTTTAGAAAAATAGCAGTGGGCACGAGTGTAACCTCAAATCCCACGTGGAATGAGGTTGCTACCCGCACTACAAACATATTCAATGGCGATCAAACTATCGTAGGAACCCTGTCCGCAGACGGCCTCAAAATCAAACGTTCGGGAAGCGCGGACGGTGATTGGGGAATCTCGACGGAAGGTGCGTTACAGGTGGCACAGGCTACGATTACCGGCACCATCACCTACCCGGATTTGATCTTAGGGCCCGATCTTCGGATCCGATGGATCGAAGCTCGCAGCAACCGACTCACGGACACTATGACTTTCAAGGAGGCTTACGGTAATGACCACATGGCGCGTAGGGTCGGCGGTGGGCGGAATTACGTAATCCCCCTGAGTGATGGCTATTATGAGGTCTCCCTGAGCGTAACGCCCCCCTCTTCCAGGCGACCGAGCGGCGGGGCGGCGGCCGCGAATTATGTACCGCGGGAGCGGCTCGTCGGACGGGTCGAGGCGATCGATTTATTTAACCGTCTGACAGGCAAATGGAGCGACGCCAAAGGTGACCCGCTCCTATCAACGAGCTTTGACCGGAGTGACCCCAGTGGGATTGATCGGGTCTCCTGAGGGGGGGCTGGGAACCGAACTGCCCCCGAAGTTTCCCCAGGCCACGCCCCCGAAGGAGGAGAAAGGGCGTATGGGAGACGGCCGCGAGCCGCTGCGTACCCTCCGGTGCATCTACCCCGCAACGGATGGAGGATGGACAACACGAGGTGGTGAGGATCACTCTCTGACCACCTTCTAAGCAGAATAGATGATTTTCCCAGGCGGCGTCTCTAAGTGATCGCACGACCAATGAGGGTATTCATTAGGTTACCCGTGCCAGTCGGAAGCCAATATAGCAGCATTGCCCCCAGCCCCACAGACAACGGCCATAGCCGAAGTACAAACCAACCCCACTCTTCACCCAACGCCACCAACGCCGAACATATTCCTCAATGCGGTTCTCTCCCGCGCCTTGCTCATAAAGCTGAGAAACCCGGTCAGCAAACCTCTCCACCGTCTTCGACGCAATCCCCAACCCCTCGGTCGTAAACCAATACCCCAAAAAATCAAACCCCCGTGCAATCCTCCCAATCAACGTCTTATCCGGGTGTTGCTCAACCCGGAGGTCAGCCATCACCTCATTCACCGCCTTAACTGCCTGCCGTAGCCTCCACCTGGTCGGCGCAAGGACAACCCAATCATCCATAAACCGGACATAAAAGCAGCCCAATTCCGCCATCCGGTCATCCAACGGCTTCAGATACAACGCCCCCATCTACGGCGACAACGGACACCCCAAGGAGATCCCCTGGGTAATATCGATGAACTTGCTCCCATCATTGACATACCGCCGAAAATAGCCCCAAAGCAACGCCAAAACTGCCTCATCTTGCACATAACGCCCCACAATTCCCATAAGTATCTGATGATTAATGCTGGCATAGTAGCCCTTAACATCAGTCCAAAAAACAAACTGGTGATCTGCTACATTAGCCGCCACCTCTCGCACCGCAGCCTTCATCCCCCCACTACCCGCCAAATGAAAACACCGCAGCGAGAGATGAGGTTTGAGGTGTGCGGTTAAAACAATCGCGATCGCCTTCAACACCAGCGCATCTAACGCTGACCAAACCTCGATTTTCTGCCCCTGACCCCAAATCGCTCGTAATTCGCGAAACTGATAGCCTCCCGACCGTAAGAGAGCCTGAAGCTGCGGTTTTTTCTCCTCCCACCAGCGCCGCACCTGCCACACCTCATTGTTGAAGTGATAGTGCGATCGCTTCTGGCATAGCCACGCATACGCCTGATCGATGACCACATCCGAGGCAATGAGTTTGAGTAAAGTGCGATCGCTCATCCGCAAGTTGGTTTCATACTTCAACCCAACCCATAAAAGTCTTTCTGATTGTATGGAACTCTGATTGAAATTGCGATCGTAGTTTTCCATCATGGAGTAAAGAAGTGCGATCTCAGCCTTGCTAGATTAGTCTCAAAAAGTGCGATCGCTGATTTGACTTAAGTTTGTGACCCTAAGAGATGCCCTTGCGCTTCAAGGAACTGCCCCAGCAAGGCTTTGAGACTATTTTTTTATCACAGGACATCAAGCAGAGGAGGCTATACACAAGCTTTTGGGCATGTTGAAGAATGGTTTGCATGACCGTCTTCTTATATTTCTGCTTTGTCCTTTCTTTCAAATAATGTCTCGGGCCACGCGTCTTGAGGATGGTGCAAGATCTCAGTTAACTCATCATCCGTCAATCGCTCATACGGCCCATAATAGCTAAACTCATAGAAAACCCCTGGCGCATACCCGCCGCCTTGGGATTGGCATCGATCCACTTCAACACAGTTACTTTCGGATCAATCGGACTCATGATCGTGTATGGTGCGATGAGTCACCTCGCTTATGCTATCCGTTATCCAAACTTTTTATAGTATATTTTCTGTCTCCAAAGTGAAAAACTATTGCATTTCACGTTTTCCCTACTAGAGCCATGCAAGAAAAACTCCAACAACGCCTTCAATCTCTCAAATCCGAATACGAAGCTGGTCAAAAGATGACGGCAGAACTCGAAGTCAAACAAGCTAACCTGCACGATACTCTGTTACGCATTAGTGGGGCAATCCAGGTGTTAGAAGAAGTCCTCAGCGAAGCAAACGAATCAGATTTAGCTGAAAATGAAGCGGTTCCAGAAGCTGATAATGCAAAAGCAGAAGTAGTGTAGCCAGCTTGATAAGCTTGATGCTTGATGCTCTTCGATTTCTCAAAGGAATGAGCAAACATGAAATACTCCCCCACCAAACCCTTCAGGGCATGGTTCACTAACTTGCAACATCACATTTTTCGAGACTGGTCTGCCGCCAAAACCGAACGCAACCGACGCGCGCTCAATCAAGCCATTATCAGAGCCGAAAACGAGCTTTGTCAGGCACGTATGCGAGTCATTGCTATTCCCAGGCAAACAGAAACTACTCAAGTCTTATTAGATGAGTTCCTCTCCTATGAGGCGATTCAGCAGGTTTTTGAGGAGACGAACAAAGGCTCCCTCTTAGCTCAGCTTCAAGCGAAGCGAGATGCATTAAGTCAACAAACAAGCCCAGATCAAACGGATGAAAATGGGGCTAAAACACTTCAGAAGCCTGCCAATTCTAACCCGCAGGTGCTCCAGGCTTTAAACCTGCTGGAAAGAGCCATCAAGCAGCTTGATGAGTTTGAAAACGCGCAAACAATTCAAACCAACGCGGCGCTAAAATTTGAAATTGAAAGCGCAAAACAACTGCTGCAACGAGTTCAAGCGGTTCGAGACGACTTTATCAAGAGCCAGGAAAACCCCAGTATTCTGTGCGATGAGCTGAATCATTTGCAGCTTATGTTAAGCCAGATGCGGTATGAAGTGACTAATGCCCAGCGCCTCTCTACCCTGAAGCGATTTGGTCCCAAAATTGAGCAAATTTCTCAGGTCGCAAAGAGTGTCTCGTCTGACCAGGTCGGTGTTGTCTATCTAGTGGCTTCCACTAGTCTGGAAGTTGAGAGATGGCTCTGCCGCTATCAATGGAATCTAGCCTCCCTGCCAACAGGATGGTTTCTAGGCTATTTTGTCAACCGCTTCCGAGATGTCACCCGACTAATTGGCAGAGTTTCAGGCATTAAAGGGGCACAATACTCTGACAAAAATACAATTAAAGGCAAAATTATTGCTGGCCTGATTGTTTCTCTGTTTATCTGGCTATCCATCTTCTTTGGTGTGAGCCTGCTCATGCTCATCGGCAAGTTTGTCGTTCAATCGATTAACACTGATAACACCAGACGCATTGCTGTCGCCAGAGCTGAAATTAATACCTTGCAAGACAAAATTCTGAAGTCCTTTGATGCCACAGTCAGCACTCTGACCATCTCCCAACTATCTACCTTACCTCTAACTGATAATAAAATCGCACTGCAACTGAGCTATCAAAAAATTGCTGCTACTAGAACCCTCTTACTCTCCTTGCCATCATCCTTACCAAGATGTGAGGTGAATTCAGGTTTCACAGGCTTTGCACCAGGATCAACCTTAGCCGACTGCCGAGAGGACATCACTGCAATTGAACGAAAGAACATCACTGCAATTGAACCAGTCAGCGCTCCCAAGTCTTCTAACCCTCCCCAGAACGAGGAACCAGTCAGCAGTCCCAAGTCTTCTAACCCTCCCCAGAACGAGGAACCAGTCAGCAGTCCCAAGTCTTCTAACCCTCCCCAGAACGAGCTATTAAAATTGCTGCGCCTAGAGTTATTAAGCCTTGAGAATCATCAACAGATCGATAGTATATTGCTGACCTTCTCTACTGCTGTTCAAAATACAAAATCGGATGGTACCTCTGCATACAGCACTCAGATTCAAACAGCTCGGAAGCAAATTATTTCTGAAATTGATACATTAAGAAACAGTGAAACATTTCTTGTTTTAATCGATTTTTTTAATACACTCGACGCAAGCCTACAAGCAAAATTAGAAGGCGATTTAAAACAGCTCACTCCAGCAGCCACGGAACAAAGCAAACCTGACAAAGATGCAAATGATGAAAACGCTACATTAAGCAGCAACCTTCGAGACTTTTATCAAAAGGTGGATAAATCTGATGCAAATTCTCAATTGACAGGAATGTCCAACGTCTTCTTTCAATGGTCTACAGACACGATTTATACCCAGCATATTTATCGCTTCTTATTAGCCTTACTGGCAGGCGGCATCGGGGGAATTATTAGCATTTTTACTCGTATCGATGATATCGAGAAGCAAAACCCCAGTTCTCCCTTCCTTCTAGGACTGCTTCAGCCCCTCATTGGAGCAACGTTTAGTATTGTTGTCATGCTCGTTCTAAGCACTCCAGCCGCAGAAGTAATCAAAATTCTTCCTCAAGAACTTTATCTTAGACCGGACATTAAAAATTCCGTTCAGCAGTCCAATGATGTCAAAAAATTAGACTCCCGCGAAGTCTACCTGATTCTCATTGTCGGCTTCATTGTTGGCTTCAGCGAACGGTTTGCTAAAAATGCCTTCAATGGCATCTCACGCACTCCTTGATCAACCCTCTGAAAAGTTAGTTTACGTCAACAAGGGAATGTTTCCTTACCATTCTTGTCAGTAGCCCTGATGTTATCGCCCGTTTCGACTAAGAGAACTGCACTAGTAACGCGTCGGTATCGTGCTTTCGCTTTAAATCCTGTTAAGACTAATGCTGACACAAAGCCTTCAACGCTGAAATGGTCTCTTCTAGGTTTTTAGGGTGTGAGTCAACGCAATCAACATACTTCCGGTATGCCTGTGGGCAAGTGCAAAATTCCTGCAACGTGAGGTACTTGCTAACCTGCTTTCATGCATTCGATCGCCAGCCTCCTGAATCGGGCACCCTAAGCCTGAACAGAACCTTAAAACATCTCAATACAGTGTACAAAGGGCTCAGTCTGAGCAATAAATCAATGCTTCAACATCCCATAAGGTTCTATTCTGTACCATTCGTACTCAAGATTCAATCCAGTATAAGACTTTATTTTCTCACAATTCTTAACCTGACCTCAGTCTTGTCGGTTTGGTATAAGACTTTATTTTTCCTATGCTTAGAAAAGGCAACGAAAATGCGAGGTTTCAGAAGTTTTTAGTATATAAGTTTATTTTCTAGATACAAGATCTTGTGGAGTAATAAAACGGTCGAACAATTAATAAAACGGTCGAACAATTAATAAAACGGTTGAACAATTTAGCTTAAGTCAATTATAATCCTTGAAAAGCTTGTAGAGCAATTATGGCTATTCACCAACTTCAAGGATACTTTTGTGAGCACACGAAATCACAAGTGGACGCAAGCTACATTGGATCGCTACGTCAAGGAGGGTCGGGGGCTAGGTGAAGGTAAGGACTACAAGCCTTGGCTCACTGTTCGGGACGTTTCTTCGCGCGGCAGATCGTCGAGACCGCCTAGCTGGAAGACTAATCGAGAGCATCACCTACTTTCAGACAATGAGAAACGGCTCTTTTACTTATTTGAGTGGTCAGAGATCATCACAGACATCAGAGAACAGTTTCCTCTTTCTAACCTGAATTTAGCAATGAAAATTGCTGATGAGGTGGGATGGGTCTATCCTAAAGATTCTAAAAGTGGAGTTCCCTATGTTCTAACTACTGATTTTATGCTGACTGTAAAGCGAGATGGTAAGCCAGTGCAGATGGCTCGAACAGTTAAGATGACACAAGAATTAGAGAAGCAATCAGTGGCTAAGAGATTAGAGGTGGAAAGACGCTACTACATAGCGGAAGGGATCGATTGGGATATTGTTACAGAAGAGGGAATTCCTAGGATTTTAGCAGAGAATATTGAATGGATTCATTCTGCCTACTGGCTAGAAGCAACTACTGAGATGAATGTTGAAGAACTCAAATCTCTAGCCAAAACTCTAAAGTTTAGGCTTCAAGGAAGTGATCTTACTATCAATCAAATTACGACGGATCTAGATAATGAGCAGAATCTAGAGAGGGGGACATCGCTTTATCTCTTCAAACACTTAGTAGCTAGAAAGGAAGCAGGGTTATTTCATTCTAGACAGTAGGTGAGCATAGGGTCCAGAGTATGGAAGTCCATTCTCCCCCCTTTGATCGTGATGAGTACGCTTGCAATCGTAGAAGTATTTTCTCACCTACCCGACCCCCGCCGAGGCGCGGGCAGCCGTCATCAGTATGCCGTCTGTTTAGCCTTGTTTACCTTAGCGATCAGTGCAGGCTGTGGCGGATTTATCGCGATGGGAGATTGGTTAGAGGAATACCGTGAATCCCTGATTCTCCTGTTTGGGTCACCGAAACATGGACTACCATCCTATAGTACGATCCGTCGGGTGCTATTAACGCTGGACTATCAATCCTACGGAGCTTGTATCTCAGAGTTCTTCACAATAGAACCGAAAGCGGGAGAAACGATCGCTCTTGATGGTAAGGTCTTACGGGGTTCTTACCAGATTGAGACGAACGCGAGTACGACAGAATCTCATCCTGCGATTCAATTAGTCACGGCATACGTCGTGGAACGAGGACTGATCCTACCTCCCCAGCCCGTGGATTGCAAAAGTAATGAAATTAAAGCGATTCCGCCGATCTTAGAGCAACTGGCAAAACGCGGAGTGGTGTTTGCTTTCGACGCTTTGAACACTCAAAAAAAATATCTGCGCAAATCATCGACTCTGAAAACGACTATCTCGGCGCATTGAAAGGAAACCACGGCAATTTTTACGCTGCAATTACGGCACAATTTCAGTCCGAATCCCATATTAATTGCGTTGAAACGGGGCATGGTCGAGTCGAACGCCGAAGCGTCAGCTTGTGGAAGACCTGGGATGGGTTGCCCGGAGCAGAAGAATGGTCAGGATTACGAAGCATTATTCGAGTCAAGAGCTATCGGCACATCCTCAAGGGGCAATATATCTTGATTAAAAAGCCTGAAATCCGTTATTACATCAGTTCGTTAGACGAAACAGTCGAACAGTTTGGGCGACGGATACGGGATTACTGGCACGTTGAGAATAAAGTCCATCATGTGCGAGATGTGACTCAAGGCGAAGATGGTTCTAGAATCCGAGTCAGCGCACTACCTGTCCTATTTGCCACTGCCCGGAATCTAGCCCTCAACCTCTATCGGGATGCCGGAGAAACTAATATGGCACAGGCAAGGCGGAAAGCAGGTTATGGGCTGAAGTTGTTGAAGAAGCTATTTAGAATGAAATAACCCTGAGAAAGGAAGTCGTTATGGATATTCTAAATACAAAAATATCGAGTTGTCCTTTCGCTAAAACTATTCAAAGAATTATTCATTAGCTTTGCCCGATTAAAAAGATGAACGACTACTTATTCACAAATGATTTAATAGAGTGGAAAAATAGTTCAGACAATCCAGTAATTGAGAGAGTTTTGTGGATTGATGAGGGTTATGTTATTGCATTTGTATTTGACATTAATGCAAAGTTGGGATTTCCTCAACCGAGGAGAGTTTCTGAAATATTAGAAGCCCTCTCTGAAGGATTCGTCACTAAGTTGCCGAACGACCCTTGGGCAAGAATAGTTAGTGATGAGGATTTAACGGATAGGGAGAAAACGCACAGAGTCAAAGCTTGGGGAATAATTTCATCTCTTGTTGCTCAAGAACCATCAATTTATTACAGGGATTTTCGTGGCTCTGCCGTTAAACAAGTTGTTGAGAATTACAACATTGGAAGAAATGAAGAAAAGCTAGTAGAAAAAACTGTTTATAAATATCTAAGAAGGTTTTGGCAAAGAGGAAAAACTGAGAATGCCCTCATCCCCGATTATATTAACTCATCAGGAAAAGGGGAAAACAAAGGATTTGGAGAAAAGAAGAGAGGTAGACCTAGAAAATACAGACAGGATCTAGATATTAGAGAGGGAGTTAATGTTACTGAGGAAGACAGAAAAATTTTCAGAGTAGCCATAGCAAAGTATTACAATACCCCCAAGAAAAACTCACTGACAAGTGCCTATGAGCAGATGGTTAAGGAGTACTACAAAGACGATATTAGATATGACAAAAACGGTGTAATGAAATCTATATTAAAGCCAATATATGAAATACCCACCTTAACCCAATTCAGATACTGGTACCAACTTGAATATCAAAAAAATGTAAAGAAGACAATTACATTGCGTGAAGGAGAAAAAAAATTTGCTTTGAAGCATAGAGCCATTACAGGAACATCCCAAATGGAAACCATTGGACCTGGCTCTCGCTATCAAATTGATGCCACTATTGCTGATGTGTATGTGGTTTCTAAGTACAACCGGACTTGGATCATTGGTAGACCAGTAATTTATGTGGTCATTGACGTTTTTAGTCGAATGGTAGTAGGTGTTTATGTTGGACTAGAGGGACCCTCATGGATGGGCGCAATGATGGCTCTATCCAACGCTGCGACAGACAAAGTGAAGTTCTGTAAGGAGTATGGCATTGAGATTACTGAGGAAGAATGGCTATGTCATCACTTGCCCGATGCAATCCTAGGAGATAGGGGCGAGTTACTAGGAATGCCGATCGAGAAAAACTTCATTCCCAACCTTCATGTTCGCATTGAGAATGCTGCTGCCTACAGAGCTGATTGGAAAGGTTTGATAGAAAGATACTTTTCCATCATTCATGGTCACGTCAAGCCATTTCTACCCGGCTATGTAGACGTAGATTTTAGGCAGAGAGGAGCACATGATTATCGACTTGATAGTAGGCTTGATATCGATCAGTTCACTGAAATTATTATTCGTATCATCCTTTTTCATAACAATCACCATCATCTAGATACGTATGAAAGAGATGAAGCAATGATTGCAGATGATGTACGGTGCTTCCCTACAGACTTATGGAAATGGGGAATCACTAACCGCTCTGGTAGGCTTAGAACCTTTAGCGAAGATGTTGTTAAGCTGAACTTGATGCCAACTGAAAAAGCAACTATTAGTGCTGAAGGTATTAAACTTAAGGGTAAGGAGATGTACTATCTCTGCGAAAAGGCGATTAAAGAGCAATGGCGTGAACGGGCAAGAAGTGGACTTCTGTCCGCATCTGAGAAGTCTCTAAAGGTTGTTTACGATATCAGAAAGCCAAACTTCATCTATCTCCCTTCTGCCGACGGTAGGAGTTTTGAAAAGTGCTTTCTCACTGACTCCTCAGAACGTTATGCAGACAAGAATTTTCATGACATTGAATATTTGATTGCGTATGAGAAACTACAAAATCAAAAAAATCAGGGTAAAGAGTTGCAAGACAAAGTTGATTTAGTTGCCGATATCGAGAATGTAGCTACGAGAGCAGAAAAAATGACTGGGGATGGTTCAAATAGTAATTCAAGCAATAGACAAAGAATCTCTGGTATTAGAGATAAAAGGTCAAGCGAGAAGGCTGAACGGCGCGTGACCGAAGGCTTTGAGTTAGCCAAGGCAGAAAATAATCAGGATTGTGAGTCACCAGCAGATAGCAAATCGCAAGCTTTGGAACAACCAAAATCATTAAAACCAGATCACCTTGGTCTTCTTAGGCAGAAACGGCAAGAGCGCAAAGATGGATAAAAGTAGTGAGGGTAAATGGGTTCAAATTCCTAATGGCAATTGGGCGGTTGTGGCTCAGTACAGAGATCACAAGCTGTCTGAGTACAATGAAAATCCAATCATACAAGCCCTACCACCGATTCTTTCTCATACCAATTTAAATGGTGTCAATGACAGATAGTGCATTGAGGATAAAGGGGTAGCCTGTAAGGGAAGCAATCACTTGAGGGGTTAGCTGGGCTAAGAGTTGATCAACCCTGGATTGCAGTTGGTCAAGCGTTTTGAACGCAGCCCACTTGAGATCCGCCTTGAGATGTTCCCATAAACGCTCGATAGGATTTAACTCTGGGCAGTAAGGCGGTTGAAACACCAAGATAATGTTCTCTGGCACAATAAGGTCTTTGCCTTTGTGGAACCGTCCGTTATCCACTTGCAGGATGTTGAGACTATCGGGGTAAGCCTTGGAGAACTCATCTAAGAACCATTGGTAGCATGCGGTATCGACATGGGAGAATTGCAAGAAAAAGGACTCTCCTGTGGTAGGTTCCACAGCACCGTATAGCCAGAATGCTTTGAATATCCATTGCCACGCCCCGATGGGTTTAACCCCAACTGCCGTAATTAATCGTCCGATGAGCGTGTGAAGTCCAAAGCGACTCTCATCTTGTGCGAAGTAACGAATCGGTCGCTCATCCTGGCGCACCTGCCGATAGTACTGACTCAATAAGTCGAGGTCGTCTGCGAGGTTTGCTTAAATGCCTCTCGCTGGACTCGGTTCTGCTTGATGTTTTGAGGACGGGCGACCTTGAGTTTCGCTTTGAGTCGATAGCGCGTCATCTGGTAGACCGCATGATACTCGGCTTCTACCCCTAAACTCTCTAACAGCCACTGCTGCACCTTCCCATAGCTGCTAAACCCATTGCTCGGTTCCTGCAATCGCTTGGCTAAGGCAACCTCCGCCCACATTGGAATCACCCGGTTGCCTCCTCCTGGAGTGGGTTTAACCACCAGCAATGCTTCTAATCCTTGCGCTCGGTACAGGGCTAACCATTTTTGCACCGTGCCCCGATGCCTGCCAATTGCAATCGCAATCTGACTGACACTCGGTGCGTGCGCTTGTTTGAGCCAGTACAACACTTGCAATCGCTCTTTGAGTATCGGCTGTTCAACCGCTCGCAAACGGGTGCCTAGCTCCTCGAGACTTTCTTTAATTGCGATTGCGCTTACTCCAGCCATTGTTAGACTCTCACCTCTACATCGCTCAGTTTATCTGATCTGTAATGGCTCCAATTTAATTTGGTATGAGCCTGGTACGTCTGAATGTCAGATGTTAGTTTGCTGACTTCAGCTTTTTCGGCTTCTAATTGTTGGCTTTCGGCTTCAAGTTGAGTGGCAGCAGTTTGAATTTGCGATCGTAGATCCTTTGCGTAACGATCTGCCTGATTGAGTTGGTCAACCACCTGAATAACTCTTTTGCCAAACTCACCATCCGCTAAAACACCAACGCCACACGCCATAGTCACCGCAGTCGCTAGATTTTTCGCGTCTTCTGAATACTGGTTATCTTTTGATAAACTCGCTCCAACTGCTTCCCTGCAAACAACTTCTACCTGGTACTTTGCCATGAATGCATTGACATTCCGATTGTATGTTTCCAGTTCAGTCTTCAGCTGATTTTTCTGAAGCTCTATGTTTGAGAGTTTTTGTTGTCTGCCTAACATCCGCTCTGCTAGTAACTCCATTTCCTGTTCCAATGGCTTAATCTTCGCTGTAATACTTTGCTGTCTGGTTTCTCTTACTCTTTCTGCTGCTAATTGGGTGCGCTCCTGTTTAGCAGACTCATTGTCTGACTCCTCTCTCGTTTGGATTGCGGCTCCAGATTGGGTTGGTGGAACTGTCGTAGAACAGCCAGCGAGCACTAGAAAGCAAACTCCAAGAGCTAATGTTTTTTGCAACATACTTCATCCTTGTGGTGATTAGAAATTTCTGCCCTGTGATTCAACCAATTTGGAGTAAATGCATCCTGTGGTTAGGGTTCTATTTCTTTTTCCCTCTCAGGATTAGGAGCATATGCAAGCTGAAAAGAACATTGATCAGTTCAAATTGATAGACATGCAAAACGCTGATAACCTCACGCCTATGAATTCCTTTGAAGGAGAAGACACAAGCATGAGGTTAGAGGAGACCTAGCAAAAATGGTTGACTTAATGGATGAGGCTATTCATGCTCGTGAGATTTCCGTAAGCGGGTGTGACGTTTGAACAGGGTGCCAATCACAGTTGCCCCACCCAACATCAACATCGTGCTAGGTTCAGGAACAGCAGCAACATCGGGTTCAGGAATGAAATCGGGAACTGGGTCAGATGCGACATCAGACATGGCAGCGGTGGTTAAGTTTAGGCGAGCAAACGAGTCACTATTGTAGAATAACCCGCTCACATTCACCGCCAATTCGTTGCCGCTAAAGGTGACGCGCTCCGGTGTGAGGCGCAGCGTCGTGCGTGGGTCGATCGCCACACCTGTAATTTGCAAGGCAAGCGGTGCGGTAAATGCGAACACGTAATCATTCCGAAATGTATTTGAAAAGGCACCAAAGCCTGCATTCGCGTAATTGAGTTCTACGTAATCTGCACCTGCATCGATCGCTGCATTTACAATAAAAAATCCTGGAAAGTCACCGGGAGGAAATAGGCTCTGGGCATTTGGGAACTCGACCGCCGATTCACTCACAATCGCAGACACGGGAAAGCGGTTGACAAGAAGTTCGCTGGTTGGAGTGCGCTGTACTTCGGCACGTAGTCTCAATTCTGACCCAATTAAGGAGAACGCGGAAGCGGCACTACCACTCAAAGCAACGATCGCTACGGAGGCAAACAGCGAAATGGTTTTACGCATGATGCAATTGTCCTTGTTGATATTCATAAGCAAATAGCCAACTTACTATTACTTTCCACTGAAGTAGATGCACCGTATATCTACGGAATATTTACAGAATCTTCACAGGAATAGTGAGAATCCCTAAACAACCCTGTGATCGGGCATCATTTTTAGACAATGCTGAGGCTGTTCAGATTACCTGTAAACCCGGTAATTTCGATGATGCTGTCTGCGCTGGCAGAAAACCCAGCCCTGCTGTCATTGAGTGCCAAGAAAGTGCGATCGCTCAATCCATCTCGGAATTTAAACGTGGAAGCACCATTAACCACAAAGTTATTCGGGGTCAGAGTCTGCTGAATGGCAGTTTCAGTCAAGTTGCTCACATAGCCCAGTTTCTTGATTTGAGCGGCTGCAACTGCTCTTGGCCCATCGATTGCATCGACACCGATCGCGAAATCTTTGATGCGATCAAAGTTAGCCAACAACGAATCCGAATAGGATTGGTACTGGAACGTATCTACACCCAGCCCACCCGTCAGAATATCGCCACCCCCGCCGCCGCTAATCAGGTCATTACCTGCGCCCGCATTGATGATGTCATTGCCAGAACTCGTGAAGATGGTGTCATCTTTGCTTGTACCCGTGACGGTGAACCGTTCGATGCCCGTGAAGGTGACAAAGTCCAAGACAGTAGCGTTTGTGCTGCTGACGTTGCGCAAGGCGGTGCCATAGAGGCTACTGCCATTGAACCGCATCCCCGTGCCGGTATCGCCGATGGAATAGTCCACAATCAGGTGATCCAGTCCAGCGCCCCCAAAAACAGTGTCGGAACCCAGCCCAGCATTAACGGTGTCGTTGCCTGCCCCCGTCTGGATGTAGTCGTTGGCTCTGAAGACCGCACCATTGACAATGCCAGTTTGGAGGACAGTGTCGTTGCCACTGCCTGTGATCAGGCTAAACCGCTCAAAATTGGTCGCCCTGATCACTCCAGAGACATTGATGTCTAAGAGATTGGAGAGGTTGAGGTTAGCCGTTTGGTTGGAAAGGTCGAGGGTCAGAGTGTCGATGCCCGTGCCGCCATCGAAAAACCCAAGATTGCCCGCGATCGGTCGGGGGATGCTGACTTGGTCATTGCCGGCACCGGCCCGAATCACGCTGTTTTGGGTCGTCAGGTTGTAGAAGGTGTCGTCCTTGCTGGTGCCGGTGACGGTGAATTGCTCAATTTCGGAAAACAGAATGGAATCAACGCGATCGCTCGTTCTACGCCAAGCGCTAGTCCCTGCGTTGAAATCTACGCCGCCGCCGGTATCGCCCACGGAGTAGTCCAAAATCAGGTGGTCAAGGCCATCGCCCCCGTAGACATAGTCACGACCCAGTCCGGGGTTGATGGTGTCGTTGCCGCCATTGGTGCGAATGACATCATCACTAAAAATGACGTTCATGAGTTGAATGATGCGATCGTTACCATTACCTGTAGTGATGTTCATAATTTTCAATGTGCTTTCGTGGTTTGAACAGTGGAATTCCCCTAATCTTGGGGTTCCATGGGTTTGTCCCTCTCACGATTTAGAGCATATGCAAAAGTTTAGACATGAGTTGACATGGGCAATGTCAAGTTCTATCCAAGAGCGGCGATCGCCCCTTATCACCTTGACTCACTATCATCCAAGTTCGGAGTGCAAAGTTTGGAGTTCGGAGGGCGATCGTTCCCCTTCAGACCTCGAACATTGCACCTCGAAGCACGATCGCCCAGGCTGCAAACCGGAATGCTGGAAATCAAGGGTGCGATCGCCGGGGAAATACTACAACTGCTGTAATAATCGGGTCAGTCTGTGCGATCGCGTAGCTGCCGCCCCTGCATAACCTCCTACCATTGGGAGTGATGTAAGGTTGTTGAGTTACTATCCCCCTGATGCACCACCAAAACCGCGACTCCAAACTGAGATGGACATCCACGCTGCTCTCTGCGGTGATGTTCTAGACTTGTGGAAATAAGAGAAAATCAGACAGGTGTTATTGCTCAATTTACAGCATGGTTTTGGAACCCGTTCTTTGTCCGGCTTGTGGCACTGATAATGTAGTGAAGCACGGTCGATCTGAGGTAGGTAAACAACGCTACAAGTGTCGTAACCCTGAGTGTAACCGCAGTACTTTCATGCGAGATTATATTTACCGAGGCTACTTGCCAGATGTCAAACAGCAGATTGTAGACATGGCGGTTAACGGCAGTGGCATCCGAGATACCGCCCGTGTGCTAAAGATTAGTCCTACAACCGTGATTGAAGCATTAAAAAAAAGATCGGCATCTGCAATCGATCAATCAAGCGCGGTTAGCTGAGATAGAACCAAGTCAGACAGTCGTGCGGCTGTGTCAATGGGAGGAGGTAGAGGCAGAAGTGGATGAAATGTGGAGCTTTGTCCAATCTAAGCACCAACAACGGTGGTTATGGCATGCAATTGACCACCACACAGGTGCGGTATTGGCTTATGTGTTGTCAGACCACAAAGACACGGCTTTTCTCGAACTCAAATCCTTGTTGGAGCCATTTGGAATTACCCAGTTCTATACAGATGGTTGGGGAGCCTATGAACGCCAGCTTGAGCCTGTTGTCCATACCGTTGGTAAAGCCAATACTCAAACCATTGAACGCAAACATCTCACCTTGCGGACTCGGATTAAGCGCTTAGCTCGAAAAACGATTTGCTTCTCCAAGTCCATTTGGTTACATGATGTGGTCATAGGTCTATTCATCAATCGCTATGAATTTGGCTTGCTGGTTTAGAGCTATCCACAGGTCTAGAACATTAGTGCGCCGAGCGAAGCTCGGCTCTGCCAACCAGGGGAAGAACCTGGTCAGGGAAGCCTTGGCAAGGCACCAAGTACCGAGTGTTGCGCTGTCATCGGCAACGAGGACAGTGAAGCGTACACAGGGAGATGATGGGCTGCAATGCGAAAGCGTGAAGGGATTGAGCCCCGAAATTAGACATACACGTGGATGCCGACACAGTTCGTGTTGTGGAAGGCAAAACCAACAGAGCCAACTGCCAGGGTTCTGGAGGGTCCACCGGGGTCGGAGACCGTAGCACGTCATCAAGGTAGAGTCGGGAACTCGGGAGGTCCCATGAACTCCTCCATCGGGGGGTAGAGCCGCACAACCGGCAAACCGGAAGAACGCTCAACGATTCATGGGAAGTCGGATGTCCCCATAGTAGTGAAGAAGTGGGGTAACGCCCACGGAGCGAAGGGGGACACATTGGGTCGAACACTCGAAGGCAACATCAACCACACTCAGAGGTGGAAGTATGGTGACAACAGGAATCGAGCGGATAGCCGAACGGGCTCACAGAGAACCAGGGACTGTCTTCAGTGCCCTGATGCACCACTATAGTGTGGAGAATCTGCGAGCCTGCTTTCAGTCGCTAGACAACAAAGCGCCTGGAATCGATGGAGTGACGAAAACGGAGTACGGACAGAACCTGGAGGAAAATCTACAGGGGTTGCACCGGAAACTGAACCAGATGTCGTATCGACCCCAAGCGGTACGACGAGTCGAGATTCCCAAAGAAGATGGCAGCTTGCGCCCTCTGGGAATTAGTTGCGTTGAAGACAAAATCGTTCAGGAGATGACTCGTCGGGTCTTAGAATCAATTTACGAACCGGTATTCCTCAGTAACTCCTATGGGTTTCGACCCCATAAAGGATGTCATGATGCCCTGCGGCAACTGCATCAGGAGGTCATGGGGCAACCCGTTGGGTGGATTGCAGACCTAGACCTGGCTCAATTCTTCGACACCATGCCGCACCAGGAAATCCTCAAGGTATTAGCCCTGCGGATTCGGGATAGAAGATTCCTACAGGTGATTGCGCGAATGCTCAAAGCCGGAGTCCAAACCCTAGGCGGCGTAGTACAGGATGAATTGGGTAGCCCGCAAGGCTCGATAGTCTCCCCCGTCATTGCAAATGTGTTCTTGGATTTTGTGCTAGATCAGTGGTTTACCACCATTGTGCGCCAGCACTGCCGAGGCTACTGCGCTCTGATCCGGTATGCGGACGATAGCATTGCCTTGTTTGAGTTCGAGGACGATGCTCGACGATTCATGCGGGTTCTGCCCAAGCGATTGGAGAAGTTCGGCTTGCGCCTCAATGAGGAGAAAACCCAACTTCTTCCCTGCGGCAAGCGGCAAGCGGGTCTAGCCCTCAAGTACGGGAGAAAATTCCCCAGCTTTGATTTTCTGGGGTTCACCCATTACTGGGGCAAGAGTCGCAACGGAAAAGCCCGATTAAAGCGCAAGACTTCAAAGAAACGATTTCGCCGTGCGTTAGTCACCCTCAATCAATGGTTGCAGCAAAAACGCAATGCTCATAAGCTGCCTCAGCTATGGCAAGCAATCGGGCAAAAGCTGCGCGGACACTTCAACTACTTTGGGGTCACCGACAACGGTCATGCGCTCTACCACTTTGAAGACGCAGTTCACAAGCTGGTCTTCAAATGGCTGAATCGACGGAGTCAACGACGTAGCTTTCGCTGGGAGAGCTTTCTACGCTATCTGGCGTGGCATCCTCTCCCCAGACCTGGTCGCTTAGTGTCGCTTTATTAGAGCAGGTGAATGGCTCAATGAAGAGGCTTGTGCGGGAAAACCGCAGGCAGGCTTCTGTGAGGGGGAGGTTTCCAACGATGCAAGGCTAAATCGTGTGACACTCTCGTATTCCGAAAGGGGAGAGCAACGGGGAATACAAAGCAAGCCTAAACATTGGAGGAACCCTCTCTACTCGACCCTGCCATAGTATGGGTGGCATGATCCTCCTCACCTTTTGCCGTCTCTTTCCGGAATCTTTGGGCGATCGCGTAGCTGGGCTAGTGCTAGTAGACACGACTTACACCAACCCAATCAAAACTGCCATCCTGAGCCAAATTCTCACGCCCCTTCAGAAGCCACTGATTGAACCCTTGCTATACGTGACGATCGCGCTGGCTCCGATCTCGTGGTTGATGAGTGGTTTGAGTTATACCAATTTAAATTGAGTAAGCGGCAAATGGACTAGACTGAGCGGAGTTGTTTGGAGAGTCTAGTCATGGCAGGTGTAACGTCAATAGACGTGAAAGAAAGTTTGGATGACTTAGCTCAACAGTTGCGGCAAGCCGAAACGCCAAGCGCTAAAGAACGATTGCAAGTGCTCTACTGGTTGAAACAAGAGAATGCGCCGAGCATTAGTGCGATTGCCAAAGCGGTCGGGAAACATCGAAACACGGTGCAAAGCTGGCTATTGATGTATCGCACTGGAGGAGTGGGGGCGATGCTAGAAATCAAGAAATCGCCGGGGGGAGTGCGAGTGATACCCCAATGGGCAGAGGATGCTTTGGCAAAGCGGTTACGACAGAGACACGGCTTTCAAAGTTATGGAGCAGTACAACAGTGGTTGGCAGAAACCTTGGGAGTAGAAGCGGAGTATCACGCGGTCTACCAAATGACCCGCTATCGGCTCAAAGCCAAGCTAAAGGTTGCTCGTCCTCAAAATTGCCAGCAGGATAGTGAACAGCGATCTGCTTTTAAGCAAACCTCAAGGGCGACCTCAGCTTGCTGAGTCAGTATGCTCGCCACCGGGGGCAGGATGAACGTCCCATTCGCTATTTTGCTCAGGATGAGAGTCGTTTTGGACTGCATACTCTGATGGGACGATTGATCACGGCGTGTGGCATCAAACCGATTGGGCAGTGGCAGTGGTTGTTCAAAGCGTTCTGGCTCTACGGGGCGGTTGAACCTGCCACGGGAGAGTCCTTTTTTCTGCAATTTTCTCATGTTGATACCGAGTGTTATCAACGATTCTTGAATGAATTTTCCGACGCTTATCCGGATAGTCTGAACGTCTTGCAAGTGGATAACGGGCGGTTTCACAAGGGTAAAGCGTTGGTGGTGCCAGAGAACATCATCTTGTTATTCCAACCGCCTTACTGCCCTGAGCTAAATCCTATTGAGAGGTTGTGGGAACATCTCAAGGCAAGTTTGAAGTGGGCTGCGTTCAAAACGCTCGACCAACTACAAGTCAAAATCGATCAACTCCTGGCTGAGTTAACACCACAAGTAATTGCTTCTCTCACAGGTTATTCCTTTATCCTGGATGCCCTATCTGCCTTGAATACTGTTTAAATTGGTATTACTTAAACGGTTCCATGTATCTTGCAGCCGAGATTTCGGGCTTTACAGGACACGAGACACGGGGGCATCTCGACTTCACGACTCGCTTGGGGCTACTGGGATCACCAGGCGTTTTAGCGCGAGGTGTGCTGGCGATGTTGCGCTTTGACGAAACGCAGACGTTACCCAAAATTCTCATTCCAGTGCAGGTGATTGCTGGGCAATCTGATATTGCTACTCGGCTTTGGGCACACCATCGCCTCAAGCACGACATTCCCAACTCAGAAATAGTGGTGTTGCATCCTGCGGGGCATATGGGTTTAATGGAGCGCAATGCTCAGTTTGCCGAAGCAGTGCGATCGTTCGGCGATTCTCTTAAGAAGGTTTGATCTACACATTATACGGAATTGCGGAAGGCAGTACTTTTTGACCAGATTAAATTGCTTGAATCCAATCAAAGCCCACTTTGCCTTGAACTATCACAGGATGCTGCATCAACCATTGGCACCGCTTGACTAAGACATCCTCTAAAGCATCAAGATTGTCAAACACTTGATTAGCGATTGCTTCGCGCAGCAAAGACCAGACACATTCAGTGGGTTGCAGTTGGAGGGTATAGGGCAATAGCGGGTAGAAGAAAATGCCGGGGGGCACCTGAAGTTTTTGGCTCATATGCCACGCGGCCTGATCAACCAATAGAATGATCAACTGCTGACGATGGGGATTGACCTGAGCCGCAAATAGCTCTAACGCCATCTGCATCATGGAGACATTGGCACGGGGCAATAAAAGGAAGTAGCTCGCTCCAGTGGCAGGATGGACAAAACCATAGGTGTAGACCCATTGATAGCGGCGAGAATGATGCGCTGATGGGCGTTCTCCTATGGGTGCCCAAACCCGCCTGACAATGGGTTGCAAGCCTAATCGAGCTTCGTCTTCCGCCCAAATTACAATCTCCCGATTGGGAAACAACGAGCGCAACCACGCCACATGACCTGCTAATCCTGCTTTGAACTCTGCTTGCTGCTCAAGGGTTGCGCTTTGATGATGCACCGGACGCGGCACCTGCAAGCTCAACCCCAAACGTCGTAGATACAGCGGATTGCAGTCAGATAGAGGACAATGAAGGATTACAACGTTGGGTCAAAAATGAAGCCGTATTCCATAGACTTTCGAGAGAAGATTGTAAGTGCTATGGAGAAGGGTGATAGCTCGATCCGAAAAGTTGCTGCCCGCTTTGCTGTCAGCAAGAGTTGCGTCGAGAGATGGATGATTCAGAAGCGCACAGAAGGTCACGTCGTTCCCCATAAGCAGGGTGGTTCGGTGAGTCCTGTGATGGAGCACAAAGACCAGTTAGTGGCGATCTTCGAGAACCAGCGCGATGCGACCTTAGCGGAATATTGTGAGCTACTCTTTGATGAGACTGGGCTATGGGTTAGCCAAAGTACTATGTGCCGAACCTTTCAGAGACTCAATTTACCGCGCAAAAAAAAACGCTCCGCTCCAGCCAAGCCACCAGCGAACGAGTCCAACTCCTGAGACAGGAGTACTGGGCACAGGTGACGAGTATAGAACTCAAAGATTTAGTGTTTCTCGATGAGATGGGTGTTCTACTGGGACTCATGCGAACCCATGCCCGTGCTGCACCTGGGGAACGAGCGTATGATACCAAATTAAATTGGAGTAGTTACAGATCAGATAAACTGAGGAATGTAGAGGTGAGAGTCTAATCATGGCTGGTGTCAGCGCAATCGTAATTAAAGAAAGTCTCGAGGAGTTAGGCACCCGCTTGCGAACGGTTGAACAGCCGATAGTTAAAGAACGATTGCAAGTGTTGTACTGGCTCAAACGAGCGCAAGCACCGAGCATCAGCCAGATCGCGGTTGCAATTGGCAGGCATCGAGGCACGGTGCAAAAGTGGTTAGCGCTGTATCGAGCACAAGGATTAGAGGCATTGCTGGTGGTCAAGCCAACGCCAGGAGGAGGCAACCGGATGATTCCAATGTGGGCAGAAGTTGCCTTAGCAAAGCGATTGCAGGAACCGGACAATGGGTTTGACAGCTATGGGGAGGTGCAGCAGTGGCTCTTGGAGAGTTTAGGAATAGAAGCCCAGTATCATGCGGTCTACCAGATGACCCGTTATCGGCTCAAAGCCAAGCTAAAAGTGGCTCGTCCCCAACACCTCAAGCAGAACCGAGCACAACGAGAGGCATTTAAGCAAACCTTGCAGACGACCTCGATTTGTTGAGCCAATACGCTCGGCAAGTGCGCCAGGATAAACGACCTATTCGCTATTTTGCTGGGGATGAGAGCCGCTTTGGGCTGCATACCATTATCGGGCGTTTGATTACAGCCTTTGGAGTGAAACCCATTGGCTCATGGCAACGGGTGTTCAAAGCATTCTGGCTCTATGGCGCTGTGGAACCTGCCACCGGAGAATCCTTTTTCTGGCAGTTCTCCCATGTCGATACCGAGTGCTACCAATGCTTCTTGGATGAGTTCTCCAAGGCTTACCCCGATAGTCTCAATATCCTGCAAGTGGATAACGGACGGTTCCACAAAGGCAAAGCGTTGATTGTGCCACAGAACATTATCCTGGTGTTCCAACCGCCTTACTGTCCGGAGTTAAATCCAATTGAGAGGCTATGGGAATATCTCAAGGCGGATCTCAAGTGGGTTTCGTTCAAAACGCTTGACCAACTGCAATCCAGAGTAGATCAACTCTTATCCCAGTTAACCCCTCAAGTGATTGCTTCTCTCACGGGCTACCCCTTTATCCTCAATGCACTATCTGTCATTGAAACCATTTAAATTGGTATGACTTCAAACCTTTTTATCGGGGCAAGAAGGTGAGTGTCATGGGCGCGATTACCGTCTCAAAGGTGCTGGCTGTGATGACGATAGATCAGTCGATGGACGCGGTTGTCTTTGAGGTGTACGTCTCAAAGTGTCTTGTGCCTCAACTGTGGAAAGGGGCTGTCGTGGTCATGGATAACCTGCCTGCTCACAAGGTAAAAGCCATTGCACCTTTAATTGAGGCGGTTGGAGCGAAGGTTCTGTATCTGTCTCCTTACTCTCCCGAATTTAATCCGATTGAGCATTGGTGGTCACAGTTAAAGGCTTTCCTAAGACAGTTCTCGCCGACAACCTCGAAAAGGGTAGATACCCTCATTGCCACAGCGATGGATTTGATAGATCCTCAACATTTGCACAACTGGTTTGCACACTGCTGTTACTGTCCCTCTTAACACTGCAATCCGCCGTACTTCCAGGCTGTTGAGGGGTGTAAGCAAATGCCAAAGTAGGTTTCGATATACTCCCCAACTTTCGGTCCACTCCAGAGTCCGCCATCATCCGGGGCACTCTGTAAGCGTTGCCGCAATAGCCGTTGCTGTTCATCACTTAAAGCCAACCGATTGCCCCCAGGGTTCAAGCGTTGCCGATTGACTAGTCCGACCGCACCCTCGGCGTTGTAGCGACGGGCAATTTTCCGCACTCCACTACAACTGAGTCCACAAATCTCAGCGGTTTGTTCGATGCTCATCGGAGTCTTTGGATGACTGAGCAATCGAATCACCAACCAACGGTTTTTCTCGCCAGCATCTTGGCACTGAACATACCGCTGAGTTAGATCTGCGTAGTCTAGATGAGGGCTAATTTGAGTGCGGGGTCGAGGCATGGACAGAGTACCTTTTTCATCTTGCTAAATGATACTCCCCTACTCAATTCCGTATAAGTCGTTCGTGACGACAAACTCCGTCCTGTTGGTAGAAACAGTAACCCGGAATAGTTTCACCTTCCTGTCTTGAGGAAAACCGCGAAGTTTGATCAGCTTGCCTTGCTCTACCTCCTGGTCACTCCAGACCAGTTCAGCCACTCGCTGATAGGGCGTAGTTCCGCCACTATCATCCACGCGCCGATTCGTTTTGAGAGGACAGTAGTACATCTTCCCCAGTTGGTCATCTGTGCCATTAATTTTTGAGTTGCATACCAGCTATCCATCAACACCTACGAAGACTCAAACGAAGCAACCGCTGAAAGACTTATATGTCAATGCTTTTAACTTAACGACCACTTTTTTCGCTGATAAATTAAGCCTGGATGCGATCGCCCATCCAGGCGAGAATACATAAGATCCAAGTAGTACGTCATAAGCCCGTTTCAGCTTACGAAAACCACATCGCCTATGAAACTCCTGCTGATTGAAGACGACCAGCCTACAAGTTCTATGCTGGCTGAGCTGCTGGTTGCCCAGCATTACATGGTTAACCTAGCAACGGATGGACAAATGGGGCTGGAGTTAGCCAGAGAATTTACTTATGACTTAATTCTACTAGATGTGACCCTCCCCAAAATGAATGGACTGAGTGTCTGCAAGCATTTACGGGCAGAGGGTTACCAGTGTCCAATTTTGCTGTTGACGGCTAACGCTAGCAGTAATGAGCGCGTTATGGGTTTGGATGCAGGAGCCAATGATTACGTGGTCAAGCCCTTCGATCCACCAGAGCTACTGGCGCGTGTGCGTGCTTTATTACGACGGGACGCCGCCACCACCTCGGTTTTGACCTGGGAAAATGTGAAGCTTGATACGGTCAGTAACGAAGTCACCTGCAATGACGAGTCAGTGAGGCTCACCCACAAAGAATATTGCTTGTTGGAACTATTTTTGCTTAATCCCAAACGCATTTTTAGCCGTAGTGCCCTACTTGATCGCCTGTGGGATTTTGCCGAACCGCCAGGAGAAGAAACTGTCAGCACTCACATTAAGTGCCTGCGTCAAAAACTGAAAGCAGCAGGTGCCGCAGACTTAATTGAGACGGTTTACGGCTTGGGCTATCGACTCAGAACGCCAGTTCAGGCAGTAGAACCCCCTGTTTTAGCCTTCATGGAGAAACAACAGGACGTTAAACTTCAAAGGGCGGTGACAATAACGTCCAAAGCCTGGAACAAGTATCGGGACAAGATCTTGGCACAGGTCACGGTCATAGAGACGACTGCACAAGCCTTGACGAGTGCTCAACTTAGCCCAATAGATCGACAGTCTGCCCAGCAGGAGGCGCATAAACTCGCTGGATCGTTGGGCATTTTTGGATTTATGGCTGGGTCGCAAATAGCACAAGAGTTGGAGGCGTTGTTGCAACCAGCGGTGACGTTGACGGACGTACAGGTGCAACACATTGTCGAGCTGACAGCATCGTTGCGTCTGATGCTAGAACAGCCTCAGACGGCACCTCTAACGGTAGAGACAAGTGCCTACGCTCCGTTAATTTTGATGATTGATGATGACTTAATGCTGGCAGAACGGGTCAGGATTGAAGCGATCGCTTGGGGGCTGCGAGTCGAAGTCGCAACTGATTTAACAGTTGCCCGCAAAGCGATCGCCCAGTCTCCCCCCAATGTGATTCTGCTGGACTTGAATTTTCCGGGTGCGGAGAATGGGTTTATGCTACTGCGGGAATTGATGCAGCGATCGCCCAAAATTCCGGTACTGGCATTCACGGGACAGGGCGATTTAGCCAGCCGCTTAGAAGTAGTCCGGTTGGGAGGCTGTGTCTTCTTGCAAAAACCGCTGCCGACCTATGAAATTCTCAAAGCTGTGACGGATGTGTTGCATCAAATGCAAGTATCGCATCACAATCGCGTGCTGGTAGTGGATGATGATGGCGCGATCGCCGCCAATCTGGAGCACCTGTTGCAGCCCTTTGGTGTAGAAGTAACTGGACTGAGTGACCCCCATCAGTTTTGGGAACTATTGACGGTAACAATGCCAAACCTGCTGTTGCTAGACTTAGAAATGCCCGGTTTTGATGGTGTGGATTTGTGTCAGGCAGTGCGGAGTGACCCCAAGTGGCAGCAGTTAGCGATTGTGTTTCTGTCTACTCATACGGAAGCGGCGGCAATCGAACGCGCCTTTATCGCTGGGGCTGACGACTACCTGAGTAAAGCCATGACGGCTACAGAGCTAGTCACGCGCATCATCCACCGCTTAAAGCGCAGCGGGTTTCAAACTGAGTAGCAGCGGGAAATATCTATGCGTTCTACGATCGACCGTCGATTGGCTTCTTATGGGATCGCGATCACTTCTACAGGGGTCGCGATCTTGCTTTCCTTGTGGTTACAGCCCTTTCTGGAGCGCACCATTGGCGCATTCTTTTATCTCGTTGTGATCGTCACGACCTTGTATGGCGGCTTTCGACCAGGCATGGTGACGATCGTCCTCTCGACTCTCGCAATCAACTATTTTTTCATGCCGCCCCTTTACCAATTCACAACGGCTGCACCCACCGATATCCTGCGACTGGGGGTCTTTGCGCTGGTCTCCTTGGTCCTCAACCTGCTCAACAGCGCTTTACAGCAAAGCAAAGCCACGATTGAGCAACTCAGTCCGCAGTTAATCCAGGAAAGTCGTGATCGCCTGCAAATGGCACTCGCCGCTGCCCAGATGGGGTTGTGGGATTGGAATCTTGTCACTGGGGAAATTGTTTGGTCGCCAGAGCACGAACAGTTGTTTGGCTTTGCTCTCGGCAGCTTTGACGGTCGGTATGAAACCTTTGAGGCTCGACTGCATCCAGACGATCGCGCCATCCTCAGCGAGGCGATCCAGCAAGCGCTGCAGCACCGTACCCTTTATCAGCATGAGTATCGCGTGATCTGGACGGATGGCAGCGTTCATTGGCTGGAAGGTAGAGGGCAGGCAACCTATAACGAAGCCGGTCAAGCGGTGCGAATGTCCGGCACGATTATGAATATTGACCAGCGCAAACAGGCAGAAATAGCGCTCAGACGCAGTGAACAGCAACTCCGCGCCATTTTTGATGCTGAACCCGAATGCATCAAGATTATCTCAGCCGACGGTGTGTTAGAGCAGATGAATCCTGCGGGACTTGCCATGCTCGAAGCCGATCGTCTCGAGCAAGTACGTGGGCAGAATGTCTGTCCACTCATCGCCCCTGCCCACCAACAGGCATTTCTAGCGTTCATCCATCAGGTCGCTGAGGGCAAACCAGGCACCCTAGAGTTTGAAATAATTGGCTTCCGAGGTACTCGCTGTTGGTTAGAGTCTCATGCTGTGCCGTTACACTTTCCAGGTGAAGCAACAACGCAGGTTCTAGCCATCACACGCGATATTACGGAGCAGAAGCGAGCAGCAGCGGAAATCAAGCAACTCAATGCTGATCTGGAACAACGGGTTGCCGAAAACACCTTTGCACTCCAACAATCGAATCTACTCCTGAATAGCTTTTTCGACGCTGCGTCTTCGGCGGCGATCGGTCTCTGCATTCATGACCACGATCTGCGCTTTCTGCGGATCAATACAACCCTTGCTGCCATTAATGGGCAGCCTGTAGAACAGCATCTTGGTCGTACCGTTGCCGAGATTCTGCCCCAAATGGCACCCATGGTTGAACCCTTGTTTCACCGCGTCCTTGCCACTGGACAGCCCATTCTCAATTTAGAAGTTTCAGGCGAAGTGCCGAGTCAACCTGGACTCATGCGGCATTGGTTAGCCTCTTACTTTCCCATTTTGGATGAAACCAATGCGGTCAGGGCGATCGGCGTGATTGTGGTTGAAATCACCGATCGCAAACGCGCTGAGGCAGCCTTAACCGCATCTCAGGCAAGATTCGCTGGCATTGTAGACATTGCGAATGATGCCATTATCTCGATTGATGCACAGCAACAAATCACCTTATTTAACAAGGGAGCTGAGAAGATTTTTGGCTATGCCGCGGCAGAAGTCATGGGTCAATCGCTGAGCCTGCTTTTACCAGAACGCTTTGCCCATAGCCATCCCCGTCATATCAGCGGTTTTACGCAAGCGCCTGAAATTGCTCGACAAATGGGAGAGCGCAGTGAGCTGTCTGGTCGCCGCAAAGACGGCAGTGAGTTTCCAGCCGAAGCCTCAATTTCTCGCTTAACGCTGGGCGACGAACGCATTTTTACAGCCATTCTGCGAGACATTAGCGATCGCAAACAAGCCGAAGCCGCTCAAGCTCGCCTCGCTGCCATTGTTGCCTCGTCACAGGATGCCATCATCAGTAAAACGCTGGATGGCATCATCGTAAGCTGGAACGCCAGCGCCGAGAAGCTGTTTGGCTACTCAGCCGCCGAAGCGATTGGGCAGCCCATTACCTTGATTATTCCGGTTGACCAACTCAATGTCGAAACTCAATTTTTGCACTGGATTGGGCAGGGAGAATCCATTCAACAATACGAAACGGTGCGGCAGCGCAAAGATGGCACTCTGGTGGAGATTTCGCTTACCCTTTCACCCGTTAAAGATGCCCATGGTACGATTGTCGGCGCGTCCAAGGTTGCCCGTGACATCACCGAGCAACGCACGCTCGATCGCATGAAGAATGAATTTATCTCCATCGTGAGTCACGAACTCCGCACCCCGCTAACAGCCATTCGCGGCTCGCTCGGCTTAATCTTGCGGGGAGTGTATGACAAAAAGCCCGACAAAAAACACCGGATGATTGAAATTGCCGCTGAACAGAGCGATCGCCTGGTGCGTCTGGTCAACGACATCCTCGACCTGCAACGGCTAGAATCCGGCAGTATGAAACTCGCCCTGCAAGCCTGCGATGCCACTACCCTGATGCAGCAAGCGGCTGACGCGATGCGAGCCGTTGCCGAAGAACACCAGGTTCACCTCCGCCTTACGCCCCTGCCCGTCTCCATTTGGGCAGCCCCCGATGCCATCATCCAGATCCTCACCAACCTCTTAAGCAACGCAATCAAATTCTCTGATGCCGGCAGCCAGATCGATCTGGCTGTAGCCGTGATGGAGTCAGGCAAGCAGGGCGGTAGTAGCGTTGAGGTCGTAGAGCAAAAACCACCTTCAGCCGTGTCCTCCTCATCCCCCCATCCTTATGCTGTCTTCTCAATCCAGGATCAGGGGCGTGGTATTCCCGCAGAGAAGCTCGAAAAAGTGTTTGAACGTTTTCAGCAAGTGGATGCCTCTGACTCCCGTGACAAAGGCGGTACGGGACTCGGCTTGGCGATCTGCCGCCAAATCGTGGCGCAGCACGGTGGGTGCATTTGGGTCGAGAGCGTGTTAGGGAAAGGGAGTACGTTTTACTTCACCTTGCCGGTGGCGGCAGAGGACGTAGAAGCGAAGGGAAAATAATGACAGCCAAACGGGTGCTCGTGATCGACGATGAAGCGGTGATTCTGGAAGTGATCCAGGGTTGCCTGGAGGAGTTGGGCGGGATGGGAGTCTTAACGGCAGCATCAGGGGTCGAGGGCTTGCAGGTGGCTCAAACCGCTTTACCCGACGGCATTTTGCTGGATGTGTCAATGCCAGGTATGGATGGGTTAGAAGTGCTGCGGCAGTTGCAGGCAAATGCCGTCACGCGATCGATTCCTGTAGTGCTGCTGACTGCCAGAGTGCAACCAGAAGATCGGGCAAAATTTGCTCAAGCTGGGGTTGCAGGAGTCATTTTGAAGCCCTTTGACCCGATCGCCCTGGCAGATCAGGTGGCGGCGGTCTTTGAGTGGACGCTGTGACGGTCAGCCATGATGTGTGATGGAATTCATGACGGACTTCAAAGTTTCCTCAAACTCTTTCTCTAGGATGAAGTCATTCATCCTGTAGAGGCAGCGTGTGTCCACCAAGCAAATTTTAGTCATTGATGATGAAGCGGCAGTGCAGGAAGTGGTGCAAAGCTGCTTTGAGGATTTGGCTGGGTGGACGGTCATCACGGCTAATTCTGGGGAAGCAGGCTTAGAGCAAGCCCTGGCAACGAGACCCGATGCGATCGTGCTGGATGTGCTGATGCCAGACATTGATGGCATTACGCTGCTGCGCCAGTTGAAAGCCAGTCCGACCACAGAAGCGATTCCTGTCGTGCTGCTGACGATCGCGAGTGCTTTTACTGACCCCGGTGGCTGTGCTGCCCTGGGAGCCGTCGGCGCGATCGCCAAACCCTTTGACCCCTTTGACCTGGTTGAGCAAGTGGCAGACTTGCTCGGTTGGGCGTTAGAGTACCGGGAGGACTGTCTGTGAATCTTTGCAAGACTCAGGTACGAGCATTTGAAGACGATCGTTTAAAGGTCACTATGAGTCCGCAACCATCTGAGTACAGCGCCCATGAACTTGCCAGATTAGAGGCACTCGCCCGTTACCAGATTCTCGATACAGCCGCTGAAGCGGCTTATGACGATTTAACCCAGTTGGCAGCTCAAATTTGCGGGACTCCGATCGCCCTGGTTTCTCTACTCGATCACGATCGACAATGGTTTAAATCAAAAGTCGGCTTAACGGTCTCAGAAACGCCTCGCGCGATCGCCTTTTGCAACCACACAATTTTGCAGGCAGAACCCCTGGTTGTGCCAGATGCCCTCCTGGATGAGCGCTTTGCGACCAACCCGCTGGTAACTGGCGACCCCAACATCCGGTTTTATGCTGGCATCCCGTTAACGACCCCAGACCACTACCACCTTGGTACGCTCTGTGTACTCGATCGAGCACCTCGTCAACTCAGCTCTGCACAAATGCAAGCACTACAAGTGCTCAGTCGCCAGGTGGTGAGCCAGTTGGAGTTACGCCGTCATTTGGCAGTATTGCAAGCAAGCGAACGTCGACTACAGCAAAAAGTTCAGCAAGAAACGTTAGTGCGCGTGGTGGCGGAACGCATTCGTCAATCCCTTGATCTTGACACGATCCTGACTACGACCGTCACGGAAATCCGTCAGGTATTGCAGACCGATCGGGTGTTGCTGTTTCAACTCAAGCCAGATGGTTCAGGATACGTAGTGCAAGAATCGATCGATGCCCGCTGGAAGCCGATTCTGGGGCAAAATTTGGTTGATCCCTGTTTCCAAGCCAGCTACGTCCAGAAATATTTTGAGGGACGAGTCAGTGCCGTTGCCGATATCGATGACGGTAGCATTCAGCCCTGCTATGCCGATTTTCTCAGGCAGTTTGATGTGCGGGCAAATCTGGTCGTGCCCATTCTTCAAACGGGGCATCTGTGGGGGTTGTTGATTGCCCATCAATGCACCCAACCGCGCCAGTGGTCTGAAGACGAAATGCAATTGCTGAAACTACTGGCGGATCAAGTGGCGATCGCCCTTCACCAGGCATCCCTCTATCAACAAGTCCAAACTGAACTCGTAGACCGCATCCAGACGCAAGCCCAACTGCGAGAGCAGGCAATGCTGCTGGATGTCGCTACTGATGCCATTGTCGTGCGGGATCTCAACCATCACATTACCTTCTGGAATCAGGGAGCAGAACGGCTATACGGCTGGTCAAGCGCGGAAGTGTCTGGGCGATCGGCGACTGAAGTGTTGTATCGAGAGCCATCCTCCCAGTTAGAAGACATCTACTCGATCGTCCTTGCCCACGGAGCCTGGCAGGGCGAGTTGACCCAACTCACAAAGGCGCAACAGGAAGTGATTGTTGACAGCCGTTGGAGCCTGGTACGCCACCCCAATGGGCAACCGAAAGCCTTTTTGATTGTGAATACAGACATTACGCAGAAAACGCTGCTGGAGCGGCAGTTTCTCCGCATTCAGCGCCTGGAGAGCATTGGCACGCTAGCAGGGGGTATTGCCCACGATTTGAATAATGTGCTGGCACCCATCCTGATGGCAGTGCCACTGTTAGAAATGCAGCCTGAAAGTGCCAAACGTCAGCAGTGGCTGGAGGTGATTGATGCCAGTGCCAGACGGGGCGCGAGTTTGGTGAAGCAAGTGCTGACCTTTGCACGCGGCACCGAAGGCGAACGATCGCTCCTCGAAATGAACCATCTCATTTACGAAATCAAACACATTGCTGAGGAGACCTTTCCGAAAGCCATCACTGTCATGACCAATGTGCCGAACGCGCTATGGCCGATGTGGGGCGATGTGACCCAGATGCATCAGGTGCTCATGAATCTGTGTGTGAATGCCCGTGATGCCATGCCCAACGGTGGTCTGCTCCGCATCAGCGCTGAGAATTGTGAGCTTGAAGCACAGGATATCCGCCTCAATTGGGGCGCGCAGGCAGGCGCTTATATCATGCTCACCATTACCGATACAGGCGCTGGCATCGCGTCAGACGTACTTGATCGCATCTTTGACCCTTTCTTCACCACCAAACCAGTCGGTCAAGGTACAGGCTTGGGGTTGTCTACAGTGATGACTATTGTCAAAAACCACCACGGGTTTATGACTGTCGCCAGCCAGGTGGGAAACGGCACCGAGTTCAAAGTGTATCTGCCAGCAATACTAACCAGCGAACATAAGTCAGCAGTCAGCTCGGCATCTCCCCATGGGTCAGGAGAGTGGATTTTGCTGGCAGATGATGAAGACGCAATTCGGGAGGCAACCAAAACGATGCTGGAGGCATACGGGTATCAAGTGCTGACCGCGAGTAATGGGATTGAAGCGATCGCCCTCTATACCCAACATCAGGATGATATCCAGATCGCGCTCATGAACATCATGATGCCTGTCATGGATGGAGCCACTGCGATTCGCACCCTGCAAGCCATCAATCCGCAGCTTAAAATTGTCGCCACCAGTGGCTTAACCACCCATGAAACCCTTGCCGAGATGGGAATTCAGGTTGACCATTGCTTGTTAAAACCCTTTACTGCCCCAGAGTTACTGTTCGCTCTACAGCAACTCAAGGCTTGAGATCCAGTGTGGATCGAACAACATTGCGCACAGAGATCGCCAGACTTCAAAGTTTCCTCAAACTCTTTCTATAACTTGAAGGCATAGGAAAGCGGTTGCTCCTTTATTCACTACCTCTCTTTTATAAAGCGATCAAATCATGTCTCTCTGCCTGTGCTGCTCTCACCTCCTGCTGCGTCACATTCGTCAACAACAGATGTATTGGTTCTGCCGCCATTGTTGGCAAGAAATGCCCGCCCCAATAGAGCCTCCCCCTATGGTCTCAACCGCTCCAGCACTACCTGCTTCCGTTAGGCTCTTTCCATTTGTGCAGAAATATCGATCTACTCTCACTCGCAGGTCTACTCCTAACCCAGAAGCAAGAACTCCGACCCGCTTCAGTTCTTCTTCTACCTTGAGAAAAGGGGTTAAAAAATATAGCTTACTTGCCACAGGGTAGGTAGCTTGAAGGAGAAAAGCAAGTTACTTTCCTTGCCTTTCTCCTTCAAAGTTCATATGAACATATGACCTATTTAAAGACTTAAACACCCTTACCTTTTCGGATTTTACGGCTATTAATATCAGCATTTAGTTCGTCAAGAATTTAATTGATCAGCCTTATTGATTTCATATACTTCAGTAGGCTTAATAGAGGATATATTTTAGACAAAACTTCAAAAGAAATGCACCATAATAGTCTTACTTTTCTGAGTAAAATAGATCAAAATAAAAGTGAATTAAAAGGATGAATATCAGTTTGATATTCATCCTTTTTTATATTTTTCATACAAGCTTTGATACTCCTGCATCACCAATTTTCTAGTTAAATTAAGATCGGAAAATTAGCTTTTCTCATACTTTTATTCTAACTTGCACGACGACATTAAATTAACAGATCAGTACAATTACACATGACCACTATATTAAGCTTAACTTTATTGTCTGCTTCACCAACTAAGACATACCAAATTTGCACCTATTTTTAACCTAAAAATTAGATTTTCATTCAATTTGTTAGACCATTAACACCACCACCTTACAAAGCTTAACGTGTTTGCAACATGTTGTTCGGACAAAGTATATAAACAATGATTCTGTTGTTAAACCTGAAAGCCAAGACCTTTATAGAACAGGAACTTTAAGGCTTGAAATTAGATCCGAACTTCGTAAGCAAAGTTAATGTTTGCCGCTCTTAAATCAACTCTTCTGTCGGACTTTATATCTTTTTCAACTAGCAAATATGTGTGGAATTTTTATTAGAATTTAAAGACATTTTTAAATTAAAAACTACGTATTAACTCTGTTACAACTGCACCATTTTGCTTGTTATAAATGGGTTATCAAATGAACACAAAAACCTGAAAGGACTTCGATTAATGGCTTTAGATCCGCACGATTTTATGAGTAAAATGTCCGCTCGCATTAGCTTTACTTCTGCTGATCGAGACTTGTTGCAATCAAGTGCTAGCTGGGGTGCTGAAATTGCCCCTGACATGGCTGATCATTTCTACACGTTCATGGGGCGCGACGAAGAAATGAACGCAATTCTGAATGCCTCTGAAGGGCGTATTCATCGCTTACGGGAAACCTTTGTTGATTGGTTTGGCGAAATGTTTACAGGGATGGATAATTGGGGCAATAGCTATGCCGATCGCCGCTGGCGCATTGGTTTGATTCATGTCCGCATTGGGATTGGTCCACAACACGTTGTTCCAGCAATGGCGGTTGTGGTTCAAGCCGTGGGTGAGCGATTGCGTGCCGAAGGCAAGTCTGCGGCATTGCAAGAATCCCTCAGCAAGATTTGCATGATTGATCTTGCGTTTATTGAGCAGGCTTACGTTGAAGTAGCTGCTGCTGCTGTGCTGAAAGAAACAGGTTGGACTGAAGGATTATTTAGACGGTTAATCACTTCTGGCGCAGGTGCAATGTAAGCACAATGCTCATAACTCAGAAGCGCTCTCAACCCAATCAATCCTGCTCACAATTCGGCAGTTTTTGCCACATAACTTGTTTGCAGTTTAGCTCGGTCAACAAAGTACCCATTCAAGAACGGCTCTCTGAACCTTGTATGCTTGCGGCAAGCCGAAGGAATGCAGAATCAGCAGGCGATTTGTGTGACCTGACCTTGGCGTTGCTGGTCAACCAGTTTCGCTAAAGTCTCTGGCTTAAGGCTCAAGCAAAATGACCGTTCAACAGCAAAGCAAGCGCTCTTGTTCGCATCCCTAACTTGGGGCGATCGCTAAGCACTCTCTCAGACTTTGACTACTTTCGCTGACTACTCTCCACACATTCTTTACATTGAACGAGGCACATCATGGCAATTAATATCGAAAAGCTCAGCAGCGTACTCCAAAACTTTGTGAGCTCAACCAGCGATGTCGAAGGGGCTGCTATTGTCACCCCAGACGGTTTGCCCCTAGCAACGAGTTTACCAAAAGCCATTGACGAAGAGCGAGCAGCAGCGATGTCGGCGGCTATGCCTCTCACTCGGCGAACGCATTAGTACTGAATTTGCACGGGGTGATGTTGATCGTATTTTTGTGGAAGGCAACACAAGGCTATGGCATCCTGACTAGTTGCGGTACCGATGCTGTCTTTCTTGTCCTTGCTGGCCAAGCCGCGAAACAGGGATTGCTCATGCTGGAAATTAAGCGGGCATTAGGCGAATTAAAACTGATTCTCGCCTGACGATCGAACAACACAAGTGACGGGCGAGTGTTGTGATCAACCGCAAGGCTGGAGCACCCGCCCACCTCTCTCAACCTTTCTCTGTAAATGCCTACACATCTCGTTTTCAGGCTAAGGAAACTTCATGGAGATTATGCGTCTGGTTGTGACGGGTCCAGTTGGCGCTGGCAAGTCCACCTTTATTCGTTCCGTAAGTGAAATCGCTGTGGTCGATACAGACCGTCGGGCGACCGATGAGACCGCTCTGCTGAAGCAAAAAACGACGGTTGCCTTTGATTTTGGACGGCTGTCTTTTGGACCCGAAATGGCACTGCATCTCTATGGCACCCCCGGACAATCCCGGTTTGATTTCATGTGGGACATTCTGATTCAAAAAGCGCATGCCTATATTCTCTTAGTCGCCGCCCATCGACCGAGTGAATTTATTGATGCCCGTCGTATTCGTGCCTTTATGCGCCAACGATCTCCCGTGCCTATGATGATTGGTTTGACCCATATGGATGCGCCAGATGCCTGGGATCTTGAAAATGCAGCGATCGCGCTGGGCTATTTGAGTGCGAACAGACGCCCCCCAATCATTCCAGTTGACCCAACACAGACAGCCTCTGTGGCGCAAGCCGTCATCACCTTGGTGCAACACTCCATGCAGCATTGCTTAGTGTAGCAACTCGCTGAGCCCCCGATCCTAAAAACCACAACGTTGAAAACTGTAAGGAAAAACAGTATGGCAGTGACTGGCTATTTATCAGAGTTCTCCCTGGCAGAACTCTTCAATTTTTTGGATCAGGGTAATAAAACAGGCTTACTCACCCTCTGTACGCTCTCAGACGCTCAGCCTGAGAACCGCGAGAACCACTACATCTGGTTTAATCAAGGGCGGGTTGTGGCGGCAGCCAATCGGCTCGATCAGCATGGGTTAGCGCATATGATTGGGCAACGCGGCTGGCTGGGTGAACACACGGCCTTGCGTGTGGCTCAGACCTGTGCCGCTACCACGCCCATCGGCCTCAGCCTGAAGACCCAAGGTTTGTTGACAGTGGAGCAACTCAAGCTGCTGTTTTACACGCAGGTGATGCGGCAGGTCTGCACCTTGTTTGCGCTCAAGGATGCCTGGTTTCAATTTGACAGCAAAGCGCCGTTACCCTTTGCTGAGATGACTGGCTTAAATTCGCCTGCTTCAGAAGTGACTCTGGCTGCCCTGCGGGTACTAAAGGATTGGAGCGCTCTCACTGATAAACTACCGGAGCCAACTTCAGCAGTGATGAGCATCATCGAGGGTAAACCTCAACAAAAGCTACACCAAACCGAGTGGCACCTCTGGGAGTTTGCTAACGGTACGATCTCTTTACAGGCGATCGCCCAGCAACTGCAATTACCGTTGGAGAAAGTGCAACAAATCGCGTTTCGTTTGGTGACGGCAGGTTTAGTGGAGGAAGTCCCGTTAGTCACTGCTATGCCGACTGCAAAACCAGAAATACTGGCAGTGGAGACGGCTGCGATCGAAACAACGACTGTCAGCCACTCCTTTCTACACCACTTGGTCGGGTTTCTGAAAGGCAAAGTTTAGCCATATCTCTGCGCGTCAAGAACCAACAAACTCCCTATAATGCCAATCAAGATGAGAGCAGCCCTACCACCAGTCCAATCCAGCGATGCAGGTTAAAAGGCAGTATGACGCAGTTTGAGAGTTTTCATGCAGGGGCTCCTAGACGATGCTAAAACTGAAACGAAATGCTTCCATAAACCGACAACGGTGCACCAGGATAAAGCAGAAAGCCTTGAGAGTCGTAATACCGTGTGTTAGAGATGTTTTGGAAATTCAGGCTGACTCGGTATTTGTCTCGCCGATAAAAAATGGTGGCATCAGCACGCACATAAGACGGAATTTCAACTGTATTTGGCAACGTCGCATCGCGATCGCCTACAAAATAAATCCCTGCCCCAATGCCTAAACCTTGCAAGGGACCGCTTTGCAGTTGATACGTCGTCCACAAACTGGCGCTCTGTCGGGGCGCATTGACTAAGCGGTTGCCCAGTGACTCACTATTATCCTTGCTGACATAGGCATCGTTGTGAGCAAAGGAGGCAATCACATTCCATCCAGGCAAGATCTCTCCAGTAATGTCTAACTCAATACCCCGGCTTGTCACTTCTCCAGTGGCAATGGAGAAATCAATATTGTTGGGATCGGTTGTGGCGACGTTGGTTTTCGTAATGTCGTAGTAAGCCAAGGTTGCCGACAGCTTACCGTTGAATGCTTCTCCTTTAATACCAACTTCGTACTGAGTGCCCCGCTCTGGTTCGATCAAGCTGCCATCAGCGGTAAAGGCAAACGCATTTGGTTTGAAGGAACGACTGTAGCTGGCATAAAGAGAAATCGGCGCGATCGGTTGATAAACAAGACCAAAACGGGGTGAAAACGCAGTATAGGAACGCTTAGAACGGGTTGGTTCATCGTCGTCAGTAAAGTCTTTGCTGTCAAAATCAACTAGATCCACACGTCCACCTACCAGCAACTTTAAATTGGGTAGCAGGGTCACTTGATCTTGCAAATAAATGCCTACACTATTGCTAGTTTGGTCATTGCCAAAGACGGTGTTGAAGGTTTTAGGAGTGGGAAAGCCATAGACCGGGTTGAAAATATCGATGGATCGAAACTCCGCTCGTTGGGCTAGGTAGCTACTATCCCGCTTGCTCCAATCCACACCAAACAACACTTGATGCGCGACCGATCCAGTGTTGAATTTACCAATTAAGTCCGTCTGCAAGGAGTAATAGTCAGTAGACTCGTCAAACAGGGTGAATCGTCGTCGTAGCGTACGACCATCTGGTTCCAAGAGAAAAGTACGCGCTTGTACATTCGATCGCAACGAATCAAATAACTGTGTTGAAAACGCACTGCGAATGCGCAAATTATCGTTGAAGCGATGATCCAACACCAGGTTGACTTTGTTGCTGGTGAAGTCGTAGCGATCGCTCGGTTCTCCTAAATTGCGGCTAATTGGCAACTGGAAGGATTCTCGTAAGGGTGGAAACCCGCGATCAAAGGTACGTTCCAGATCAACCCGTTCATACTCCAGCGTGAGATTGGTTGCCTCTCCAATTTTGAAACTTAAAACAGGTGCAACAACGAACAACTCCTTATTGACGAAATCTCGAAAACTGCCGGAATTTTCATAAGCAGCATTCAACCGATAGAGCAATTTTTTATCGGGTGTAAGGGGACCTGAGAGATCAAAGGAAGGACGATAGTAATCGAAACTACCAACCCGAAATTGACCGGCGTAATAAGGCTCACTTAACGGTTGCTTCGTGATGTAATTAACAACGCCCCCGGGTTCAAATTGCCCATATAGGACGGAGGCAGGACCTTTGAGCACTTCAATGCGTTCAATCACAGATGGATCAGTATAGCCATAGAAACCTTCTTCCCGAAAGCCATTTCTCAACTTGAAGTCGGAGGTTAAGCCGCGAATGGTGTAGTTGTCGGTAGAGCCTGCATAGCCATAGGTACGCGTCACTCCTGATACGTTTCGCACGGCTTCTGGCAACTCAATCACTTGCTGATCTTCAATGACCTGACGCGGAATCACCTGAATCGATTGAGGAATATCACGCAACGGCGTATCGGTTCTCGTTGCAGTCGCGGCATTGGGCACTGCGTAACGGGAACCTGGGCGATCTCCCGTCACCACTACTTCTTCATCAGCTTCAGCATCGGGATTAAGACTATAGGCAAACTCTCCTGTCCTCAGCGTCACGTCTGAAGTTGGCAACGCCGCTTTACCAACCACCCGAACTTGGATACGGGTAGCATCCACTTGAGCCACCGTAACAGTGGCAATATCAGCGGTAGGATTGTCTGCCTGAAACTCATTACCTGCGTGGAGCGCTAGCACCGTATTAGCGATAGTTGCTACTAAGGCATTCCCTTCTGTGGTGAACTGACTAGCATCAACCTGCAACGTACCATTTGCCGTTTCTAAGACGATGTCTAATCCACTTTCATTAGGTTCAAGTTTCACACCCGTCACTTTTACGGAGGTTTGGTTCTCTGCCTCTTGCATCTGGGCAACCCATTCTTTGACTGTTGTGGCAGGACGCACCCGATCGCTCAAACGAGGAATCCCTGTTTTCAAGCGCATTAACGAACTCGAAGGCACTGGGGTTGAAGCTGATTGGGCATGGACGGACGAAGCCGCGATCGCAGAAAGTAACCCGACAGTGATGTAAAAGAGCTGAAACGACACCGTTTTAACAAACGTACTGTGCATAGATCGATCCGATATAGGTAAACAAGACTGTGTATCGCTAGCTGTGCTAGACGACAAGAAGCGAAAACTTTGCGTGGGGTTAGGGTTTAGCAGTAACTCGTTGGCTATGCTGCATGGCTTCTCGTCGATGAGCCGCCAGCCAACGACGACGTTGCCAGAGTGCAAAGCCGGTAATCACAAGCACTAAGGGCGTGAGTCCGACCAGGCAGTAAAGAATACGAGTGAACCAACCCCCGTAATTACCAACGTGCAAGATGTACTGAGCCTTCATGATGCGGTCAGCAACCGAACCTTGTTTGGGATGATCAACGCGCAACACAGCTCCCGTGTACTGATCTAGATAGAGATAGGGATCTTTATTAAATTCATGCTCTTGTGGCAAATGCATCCAAACATTGAAGGTGGCTTCGGGTTTCTTGGCTGGGAAAAACTTGAATAGTTTGGCACCGGGCAAGGCGGCTTCTGCTTTTTGCAGCATTTCATCGATCGCCATTGGCGCTTTACCCACAGCAACCTGTGACGCTACTTCTACTGGTTTTGGGGCTTGCGTCAGATGATAGACCGCATTCTCAAAGGGTGTCCAGAAGACCATTGCCATACCAGTGGTAGCAATCAGTGAGAGTAAGACAACTGACACAACCCCGATCGCTTTGTGGATGTCATAGTGAATCAATTGCCAGGGCGCTTGCCAGCGAATCGTCAAGCCGTACTTCAGGTTGCGCCAGCCATTCCACAGCGCTAGACCCGTGATACCCATGAGTAGCAAGATGCCACCACAGATGCCCACAATTTGCATCCCCAAATCACCAGCCAACAGGTGAACATGTAGCTCGATTAAGAACCCTCTGATCGTCTGTTTCCAGGGGAGAGAGCCAAGCACCTTACCGTTAAAGGGATTTAGATACACATCAGTGTAGTCGTTTGTAGCATCTGCCATCATCACCGTATAGGCTACATCTGGTGATGATGGCACCGTGACGCGATGTACTTTTAGAGCAGGATAAAGTTTCTTTGCACTCTCCACGAGTTCTTGGTGCGATCGCATCTCGCCCTGTGGTTCCACATGCCATAACTGAGGATTGAAAGCATGATCCAACTCCTCGGAGAAAACCAGTAGGCTTCCCGTTAAGCCAATAATGACTAGCAGAAGACTTGCTAAAAGCCCAATCCAGCGATGCAAAATCAGAGCAGAAGTGCGTAGTCTCATGGCTAAAACTCCACCGATAGGGTGCCAAGAATTGTGAAGGGCGCACCCGATCGCCCATCCTGCGTTTCTGCCACAATTTCCAACCCAGTTTCTGTGGCATTAAGCCGCACAGCCGTCACTGGCACAGGCGATTCACTGTCCCTTTGTTTAATTTGTGCCAGCCAGTCTTTAACCGTTGTGGCAGGGCGCTTTGGGTTCTGCTGTCGAGGTCGATCTCTGGTTGATATTTCAGCGGATTTCTCGCGTTTAGAACTGCTGTTGGAGGCAGGCCCAGTGTTGGCGATCGCGGGTGCTGAAGCGATGATCGCCAAGATGCCCATGAGCCAAATGAGGTTGCGGCGAGGCTGTTTCACGATTAATTCCTCACACTTAATTGTTAGAAAATTATGAACGCTCACGCATCTTGAGGACATTAGATGTACCCCTTCGGTGAATAGAAGCGCAGGGTTGAACTACTATTCACCTGCTGGCATTGGCCGCGCTCTAAAAGCGGTAGCCGACCGTTGCATAAACACTGAAAGGATCGCTAGGAGTCGCAGACCCTCGTCCGCCACCGGGAAAATATTCAGTATTGGTCAGATTACGAAAGTTGATCTGAGCTTCCAGTCCGCCAACCCGATAGCCTATAAAGGCATCTAGAGCAAGGTAACTAGGCAGTATCCCAGTCCCATCTTGGTTAGCAAATCGATCATCCTGGTAGTTTGCGCCAAGCCCGATCGTCCAGTTTTGGCTAGCTTGATACGCCGTCCAGACGTTGAAGGAATGTTTTGGGACACCCGTAATACGCTGACCAGTCCGCGCTGGTGCAAGAATGCCGAGGATTGGATCAAGGGAGAGAGGAACGCCGCGGGTCGTAATGGCATCAATGTAGGCATAGTTGAAATTGAGCGTCCACCTGGAGTTGAGATTGGCTCTGAGGTCTAGTTCAACGCCCCGTGATCGTTGATCCACAGGATCAGTGGGATTGTTGTTTACATCCAAACGACTAACAACATCTTTGCGATCGATCTGAAACAATGCCAGGGTTGCAACAAGATTGTTGTCAAAGAAGGTGCCTTTGTACCCCACTTCATATTGATTGATGGTGGCGATCGGGATTGCCACTAGCTCTCGATTAGCATTTGGTCCACGAGCGATCGCACCATTAGAAGCGAAACTGCTTGCGTAGCTGGCATAGAAGGAAGAAACTTTATCCGGTTGATAAACAAATCCAAAGCGAGGATTGAAACGGGTGACATTTTGTTCGTAGCTGCGATCGGTGGCGGTGGTTGCCAGACTGTCATCACCAGGGCGGCGGGTTTGCTGCTCATTGAAAAAATCTAACCGTGCGCCCAACAACGCTTTGAACTGCTCCGAAAAGCTGATTTGATCTTGCAGAAAGAGGGCAATCGTGCGGTTTGTCGAATCTCGACTTTCATTAATGTTTTCGCCTGTCTGCCCAAACCCTCGTCTGACAATCCTGCCCTCTGAAAACACTGGATTGAGCGAGTCAATGCAAGGGAGGCGGTTCACAACCTGCCCAGGGGCAATGGTTTGTCCAGCCGCACCAGCGTTACAAACTGCGTTGCCGTTTGCTACATTTGTTGGATTATTGGACTGGGCAGTACTGCCAATATTACCCACTTGATAACGAATGGTATCGCTTGCAGTGCGGTTGAACTCAACCCCTGTCAAAATTTGGTGATCCATGCCGAGAAAGCGAGTCTTCAGCTTGCCATCCAGTCGATAGAAAAAGCCCTCGTTGCTGTCTGTCTGTTCCCGCAGCCGACGAGCGATCGCGACCCCGCTGGGAAGTTGGGCAGACGGTGTAACGTTGTAAGCAACCACATCGGTTGCATTTCGGATCAGGTCAAACTGTCGATTGGTGTAGTAAAAATTATTTGTCAGTACTAGATCAGGGCTTGCCTGAAGTTCGTACTTGAGACCCAGCCGATAGATCTCCTGGTCAGCTTTAGAGAAAGGAGTGCTGAAGAGGCGATCGTGCGCTCCAGAGATAATGCTGCCATTCACCCCAGGCAAAAAAGGAATCCCAGGAATATCCGGTCTGGCTTTGATATTGCGATAATCAAAATCTAGAGTGACGGTGTTGTTAGGATCTAGTTTGAGTTGAATGGACGGCAAAATTTCCAGGCGTTCGAGGTTTAGTTTGCGAAAGCCCTCTCGACTCTCATACCCACCGTCAAACCGATACAGCACCTTTTGATCGATCGGCCCGCTCAAGTTGAAAGTGCCCCCAAAGCGCTCGAAGCTGCCTCCAGACAAGCTAACTTTGGATACAAAATCCGTTGTGAACGGGAAGGTAATCAAGTTAATCAAACCCGCTCCCACGTTGTCGCCCGATGCTCCTACCCCATATAGAGCGCCTGCTGGACCTTTCAATACTTCGATCCGTTCAACATCCGCAAAGCCTCGAAATAAACCCGATCGCTCAGTGTTAACGGGTGTTATTTGGTCAGGAATACCATCTCGGAGAAACTCTGCTTGAAAGCCACGGACATAGAAGTTGTCAATAAAGCCATAATTGGCTCGCGTGCTGGTACTGACACCGCTCACATTCCGTAGAGCCTCTTGCATGAGAAGCGGCGCTTGTTGCTGCAAGAGCGTTGATGGAATTACCTGTACCGAAAAAGGTACATCTCGATTCGGCGTTGCAGTACTCGTACCCGTAACTGTCAGCTCTTCTTCATCCGGGTCTTCTCCTTCTGGGTTGAGGCTGTAGGCCAATGCTCCTGCCCTCAGCGTCACTTCTGAAGTAGGTAGGGCATTGTTACCGGTTACGCTCACCCGAATACTGGTTGCAGCAAGTTGTGTCACACGGACATTCGCAATGTCTGCAATCGGATTGTCTGCCTGAAACTCCTTGCCGTCGGGTAGCGCCAGCACCGCATTGGGAATATCTGCAATCAGGCTATTGCCTTCAGACCGAAAATTTGTGGCATCGACTGAAAGTGGTTTGCCTTCTTCAGTCTCCAAGACGACATCTAAACCACTATCAACACGGTTCACTTGCACACGTGTGATCGATACAGGCGCGTTTTGAGTGATCAGCTTCGAGTTTTTGAGTTTTTTCTCCCATTCTTTAAGTGTCGTGGCAGGACGATGGAAGTTCTTGATACGAAGCTCTACCGCCATTGATCGCGAACTTTCCACCGCTGCCATTTTTTCAACTTGAGGTTCCCTCGCCTCAGCCTTTGAGTTGGCAATACTCAGTAACAGTAGAGACGCGATCGCGCTTCGCGTAACAAATTCGATCTTTACTCCCAACCTTAAATGCAAGCACTTCACAATATTTCCTCACAGATAGATGACCTTATTTGCAACAAAAACGACTCGTCTACCTGAAACGAGTGACAACGCTTTCCCAGTCCTGTTAAGAGAACTGATTCGGCTTATTGCAAATAACTTTTAGTAATGATCAAAAAATTATGATGATTGGCGACCAAAGTCAAGCCTTTTGTTGCTAGAGATAATTTGGTCTGAATGATCCTAAGAACGATATTTACTGCTCAGAGAAGGAGCTTTCAGCCTTTTTACAACGGAGAAACGCTTTCAGGTTATCGTAATTTTTCTTGATTCTCGTCCTCAGCAGTTGAGAACAGTGTCGATCACTTTATGAATAGACCAGAGTTGCTTTTACTTTTGGAGAGCAAATCCTTTACTCGGAACCACAAAAATTAATTTAGTCATTTACTTGATAGATCTTCTCATTAAGCTCTATAGTACTTTTGAAATGTTTGTCAGTCTGCTGGACAAGCCCATCTGAATTTGTAGCCTTTTATCCACCAAAAATCCATGCAAAGTCTGGGTCAAATTCTCGTAGCGGCAGGGATTGTGGCGATCCCCCTGCTCGCCTTTTCGATCGTGGCGATCGCTCTCATTGTCGAGCGCACAATCTTCTGGTATCGCGTCAACCGCCGTCAGGAAAAGGTGATTAAAGAAGTACTGAAGATGTATCGCACTGATCCTTCACTGGCAGTAGAAAAGCTTGAACGCAACGTCGATCTGCCAATGGCACGCATCTTTCTAGAAGCACTGTCGCTTGAAGACGCAGAGCCAGAAGAACTGGCACTGGCGCTCGACGGTGCGACACAGGCAGAAATCCCCATCCTCAAACGCTTCAGCAACGGCTTTGATACGATAGTCACGATCTCGCCGCTGCTGGGCTTACTGGGTACGGTGTTAGGACTGATTCAATCCTTTAGTGCACTCAACTTGGGCGATGTGGGCGGTACCAAAACTGCTAATGTCACTTCTGGCATTAGTGAAGCCCTCATCTCAACGGCATTCGGTTTGGTGGTGGCACTGGTAACACTGTTTTTTGCTAACACGTTTCGAGGGTTCTATATGCGCCAACTGGCAATGATTCAAGAACACTCGGCAGAGCTGGAACTGCTACACCGTAGACGTTATAAGAAAGTTTTGGAGGCTTCCTATGCGACGACGACGCGCGATCGATGAACCCGAAGTGGCATCCCAGATCAACATCGTGCCGATGATTGACGTGATCTTTGCCATCCTCACGTTTTTTATTATGTCTACGCTGTTCTTGGGACGGTTTGAAGGGTTGGCTGTCAATTTACCCAAAGCCCAATCTGCTAAACCGCAAAAGACCATTCGTGCCACAGTTACCCTCGACAAACAAGGTGATCTCTACCTGAACAAGTCACCCCTCGCGATCGATATGTTGTCTAATGCTGTGCGCCAGCTCGACAAACCCGGTCAAGATCTGGTGGTGGTGCTCAACGCCGACGGCTCCGTGACCCACGATCGCGTGGTCGCTGTGATGGATCAAATCCGCCAGGTGGAAGGCGCGAAAATGGCGATCGCTACAAAGCGGCAGTAGATAAAGGGGAAAAGATAAGGACAAAAACATTACCGTCTTCTCTTTCCCATCTTCCTTATCCCACTATCGCTTTAGTTTTTCACTTCTTTACCCATCCTTATTTAACTCAAAATATTCCCTACCCCGCTGGAAGCAAAAGCTATGGGAACACTGCGCGTTTCTAGAATGCCAAAGCTAGACAAAATTCAAAACGTCCCCTCCCTATGAACCATTCACAAACCGTCGTTCAACAGCGGCAAAAAGAAGGAAAGGCGCTGAAAAATTTTCTGATTGCCAGCTTAGTTGGTTCACTGTCGTTTCATGCTGCTGTTATGGCACTACAGGTGAGCGATCGCGGGGGCAATCTGCCTATCGATCCTACAGAAGAGGAGATGGAAGTGGTCGTCGAGGAAGCGTCACCAGAGCAACCCCTTCAGGAACAGATTGCTGAAATTGAACCGCCTTCCGAGACAGATGTGCCAGATGTGCCAGAGGAAGTTGCCTTCGCGCCAGAGGTAGCACCGCCGCAACCCCTAGTACCCGAAAGCCCAACGCCGCTAGAAAAAGGTGAAGATGCACCCAGCGATCAACCTGGGACTGATCCGGCAGCCGCCCAGCCAATGACCAATAATGCTGGTGATACCAGTTTGAAAGTTGGTGGTGGTCCCATTTTTAAACCGTTTGGCTTAGGAAGCGGCTTTGGCAACGCGACCCGACCCACAGGTTTTAACCCTCTAGGCGTTCCCACTGGCGACCTGCAAGGCAAACCAAGTGGCGACCCGCAGGGCAAACCTGGTGGGGTTTCAAACGGTACAGGTACAGCTACTCGTAGTGAGCCGTCAGCAGTACCGCCAGCAGTATCGCCAGCAAAATCCAAAGAACCTGTCTGCGTAAGCTGCCCTAAACCAAAGTATCAGGGACGAGAGGCAAGTCCTCGGGTTGAGATGAAGATTCAACCGGATGGCAGTGTCCAAGTGCGGTTACGAAAATCCAGCGGCAATCCTGATCTCGATCGCCAAACACTGGAGACCATGAGCAAGTGGCGGTTTGACCCCCAAAGCATTCCTGAAGGGGGTGTCAAAAAGCGGGTACGAGTCACCTATGAGGAAGAGGGTTCTATTACGCAGCGGCAAAATGAACAGCGTCGCCGTAGAGAAGCGGAACGCCAGCAAGTAGCAGAACAGGAGCAACAGAGACGAGAAGCCCAACGGCAACGCCAACAACCAACTACGGCTGTGGAAACACCCGCAAAACCTGCCCCTGCCCCCGCAGCGGCTCCGACTTTAGTAGAAACTCCACCTGTTGAGCCCGTCGCGCCTTTACCCGAAGTCGTACCGGCTCCAGTAGAACCCCCTCCTGAACCTGTGGAAGCGGCTCCACCAGAACCTGCGCCTATAGAAGCGGCTCCACCAGAACCTGCGCCTGCTCCAGTAGCAGAACCCTTACCTGCGGAGAATGCTCCTCTTCCAGCCTCTGATCAGTAGAACAGCGGTTGACCTAATCTGTCACAGCATTAAACGGCATAGCCGTGTTTTCAAGCTTCTCATATCCAGCAAGTTGGGGTTTGAGGTGCAGTGGGACGAAAAACAGGGTTAAGCGGTGGTTAAGCGATTAATTTACACAGTCAACTGAAATTTGGTCAATGGGATTCGTTGCCCAACCCCTCAAAAAGGGACAGGTTTCAATGCTCTACTCTATCAGCCCTACCACTTTTTTCCATCAACGTCCAAATCGTTTGTATCAGTGTCTCTGGCTCAATGGGTTTAGTTATGTGCTGTTGAAATCCGGCTGCCAGTGCTTGTTGTTGATCAATTTCTCCTGCGTAGGCAGTGAGAGCGATCGCGGGCAAGTCTCTGCCCTGTTCAAGAGATCGCTCTCTAATCTGGCGGATTAGTGCGTAGCCATCCATGCTAGGCATTCCAATATCACTAATCAGGAGGTCAAAGTTTGCTTGTCCCAACTTGTTCAGGGCTTCACTCGCTGACTCAACCTCCGTCACTTTTGCCCCATACTGTTGCAGCAAAAAAGTAATTAACTCTCGTGAATCTCGATCATCGTCTACAAAAAGCACCTGCCATCCATTCAGATTAAAGTCTGAAGGATTATGAGGCGGCGTATCCGCTTGACTCATCTGTGAAGCAGCCATGATTGGAAGCTGGATGGTAAAGGTTGCTCCTTGTTCTTCTCCTAGACTATTTGCTTGAACAGTGCCACCATGCAGTTCAACTAAATGGCGCACGATCGCCAATCCTAAGCCCAACCCACCAAATTTTCGAGTCGTTGTACTATCCGCTTGGCGAAAATAGTCAAAAACGTGGGGCAGAAAGTCGGGAGAGATGCCTTTACCCGTGTCGCTGACGGTAATTTGAGCTTGATTGCCCAATCGTGCTAACCCCACCCGCACCTTGCCACCCTGGGAGGTAAACTTGACGGCATTGGTCAGCAGATTCCAAACGATCTGTTGTAAACGACCGGAGTCACCCAGCACTTGCCCAATATTGGGTTCAAATACTGTTTGAATCTGAATGGATTTAGCCTCAGCCGCAAGGCGCACCGTTTCAAGGGCAGCCTGAATAGTGAATGTCAAACCGACTGGAACTGGATTCAAACTCAGCTTTCCTTGGAGGATGCGAGAGACATCGAGCAAGTCTTCAATCAGTTGTGCTTGCAATTTGGCATTCCGCTCAATGGTCTCAAGCGCATACTGAGTTTTGGCTTCGTCTTGCCGATTCATCTGTAGCACTCTTGCCCACCCTAAAATCGGATTCAGGGGCGATCGCAATTCATGCGACAACACCGCCAAGAACTCATCTTTAATCCGATTGGCTTGCTGGGCTTGTTCGGTTTGTTCTTGCAAAGAAACCGTTAGTCGATTCAGATGATCGTTCTGCTCTTGCAGTAGCGCTTCTGCCTGTTTACGATCAGTAATGTCTACCAGAATGAAAACGGCACCCGTGAAGGTTTCATTCTCATCTATTACGGGGTCCATGGTTTTGGAAAACCATCGTTCTTTAGCCTGAAACTCTAAAATTTGGCGCTGATGAGTTTCTTTCGCACGGCGAAAGCAGGAACCATCACCCACACCCAAAGCTGAGTGCATCAATTCATGATGAGCGCAACCCAAACTTTTGTTAAAAGGCTTGCTAAAAAGCTGGCTCATTGCCCAATTACAGCGAAGAACTTTGCCATCTTGGTCTACTAAACACACGCCATCGTTGATCGCGTCAAAGGTGATTTGCCACTCCTTTGCTGATAACAACGCGAATTCCTCAGCCTGTCGAATCCGCAGCAGCGATCGCATTGTGGCAAGCAGTTCAATCGGTTCAACAGGTTGGGCAAGATAACCATCAGCGCCACTGTCTAAGCCCTCAGCTTTATCCTGGCTTTGGACAAAGCTAGCCGAAAGATGCAGCACTGGAATAAAAGCAGTTGCAGGATTTGCCTTGATTTGGCGACAGATTTCAAAGCCGTTCAAATCAGGCAGTTGCACATCCAAAATCACAAGGGCTGGCTGATGGTCGGCGATCGCTTTTAAGCCCAAGGCTCCAGTTGCTGCCTCCACAACATCAAAGCCTGCCTTTTGCAAAATCCGCGTCACCACATACCGATTGGTTTCATTGTCATCGACATGCAGGATGGTCAACCGCGACTCAGGCATAGCAATTCTCCTCATCCAAAATGAGTCCGGCTTGAATCAGCGCATCTCGAAGCTGAGCCATTGTCGCGGCTTGAGCGGTGGTTTCTTTCGAGACGATGGCAATACTCTGCGCCGCTAAACTACTCTGCGCTTCTGCATCCAATTGGGTAGAAGAGTGAATGATCACGGGAATTGATTGAGTAATGGCAGTGTGCTTAAGTTGATCGAGCACCTCAAACCCATTGATTTCAGGCATCTCTAGATCCAACAGAATGGCAGCCGGCTGTTCGCTTTCTGCCATCGCAAGCCCTTCTCGTCCGTTCGCAGCCTCTAAAATTTGTAATGGAGTGCTGATTAACAACTGTTTCACCACATACCGATAGGCTGGATCATCGTCAATTAGTAAGAGTTTTTGGGGTTTACCCTGACTGATCAGCGTATTAAGTTTGTTGAGCAAGGACCATCTCTCTACAGGCTTAATTATGAACCCATCCGCTCCCAGTGCTAACGCCTGCTTCTCGTTGTCAATGACCGTAATAACTATTACCGGGATTGCACAAGTGGTTTCGTCGCTTTTAAGTTCTTGCAAAAACGTCCAGCCACTTTGCCCGTCGAGCAGAATATCCAGAATGATCGCGGCTGGTCGTAGTTGCTGTAATGCCTGCCTTGCATCATCCAGAGTGCGAGCTGCAATCAGTTGATACTTGGATGCTTGCAGGTGCTTCTCATAGATCAGCAGTGTCTCAGTATGATCTTCAACCGCAAGAATTGGCAGGTGCATTGCTTTAAGTGAGGCAATCGGTTGCGACAATTCCGGCAGTTCAGTGACGTGGGGATAGGCGATCGGCAGCGTTACCGCAAACGTGGAGCCTTGTCCTAGCTGGCTACGAGCCGAAACACTGCCACCTAATAGCTCTGCTAGCTTACGTGAAAGGGGCAAGCCTAACCCAGTCCCTTTCACCTGCTTTTGTAAATGAGACTCAATTTGAACAAAATCCTCAAAAATGCGCTCTTGATCTTCTGGAGTAATACCAATACCTGTGTCCGACACGGAGAGGGTGACCGTGCGATCGGTTTGCAAGGCGGATACTCGCACCTCTCCCTGCTCCGTGAATTTAAGCGCATTCGAGATAAAATTTCTGAGAATCTGGGAGACTTTGCCCTCGTCGGTGTAGAGCGTTGATAGTCCATCCGGTTCCTCAAAGACCAGTGCCACGGAAGCTCCTTCCGCCAATAAGGGACGCAGCATACCCCGCAAGGTGCCAAACAGGTCACTGACTTCAAAAGCACTGGGACGCACTTCAGTTTTGCCAGCTTCTACTTTGGCAAGATCTAGCAAGTCGTTGACCAGTTCTGATAGTCCGTTTGCGGCTTTTTGGATGAATGTTACCTGCTTTTCTTGCTCCACCGTCAAGTCACCATCCATACGAGCTAGCAGCATCCGCGAGAGCGACAAAACAGAGTTTAATGGCGTGCGAAACTCGTGACTCATATTGGAGAGAAAGCGGGTTTTGAGTTCGTTCACCTGCTGGAGTGAGCTTGCCTTTTCATCCAATTCGGCATAGAGGGCAACTACGCCACGATTGGTATCTTCCAGTTCTCGGTTGAGTTGGGACAATTCTTCCTCGCGCTTGCGTAGCTCTGCCATTGCCCGCAGCAATTCTTGGTTTTGCCGCTGAATTTCGTCGTAGGGATTTTGAGGCGATCGCGCCATCACCGCTTTCCGAATCTGCTGTAGCTGCGAGTCAGTTAAGGTGGGTGCCCGCTTCGACAACGTTTTACCCACTACGACCGTGGTTCCTTGGTCTGGCAGCGAGTCAATCTCAAAGATATCCATGAGTCTGCGAGTGCCAGTAATCCCGACTCCCATGCCTGTGGAAGACGTGTAACGTCCATCTAAAACGTCTTCGAGATGAGGAATACCCTTCCCTTTATCTTGAATCCGAACCAAAAATGCTTGAGGCGTTCCCTCCACGTAATATTCAACGGTTCCGCCTCCGGCATACTGAAACGCGTTGCGGACCATCTCTGAAACGGCGGTTGCCAGTCGCACCTGATCTTGAGTCTCAAACCCCAACTGCTCGGCAAGTTCACGCGTCCGCTGCCGGGACTGCACGACGTCCTGTTCATAGCGAATTTCAAGCGTGAACAGGGTTATCATACACCTCGTCCTTTGGCTACTAATACTGTTACATCATCGCGCTCTCGATGAAAATCTTGGTACAGCACACCGGCGATCAAACTAGGATGTTTTTGACTTAAGCCAGGATAGCGATCGAGCTTCCACTGAGTGCCCAAGCCATCAGAATGCATAATCAAAAGTCCGTTGGGATACCAGGGGTAGCTAAACTCTTGAATTTTGCGGAGTTCATGCCCCACAGTGCCGTTATAAGACACCAGATTGTGATGTTCAGTGAGCGAGGAAATGCTGGCAGCAATGTTGCCCACGCCAGCAAAGCGAACTACCTGCTGTTCAAAATCAATTTCGGCGATCGCTAGTGCTGCACCTCTGGTAGTCCGTAAGGCTCCATGAGCCATTTCAATGATCGCATGGGGCGATCGAGGGTGATGCTCCTGAAACACTCTCACTGCTGCTGACGAGGCACTGGCGGCAGCAGGTCCATGACCTAAGCCATCTGCCACCAGCAACAGGCTGCGTTGAGGATGGTCTTGAATCGCCCAGGCATCGCCTGAAACTTCCTCGCTTAGCACGGGTAAACACACCACACCAATTTCTAGAGTCTCTTTCGGTGAAGGGTCTGCCGGAGCCGACCACAGGTGTGCCAGCAGCGCTGTTCCCTTACCGACTCTGGAGTAGATTTCAAAAAAGCCAGAGAGTCGGCGCATAGCGCCCAGCCCATTGCCTGAAGTTCCGCCAGTGGAAAAGCCATCTTGCAAGCACTCATCTACATCGAGCATCCCTGGTCCTGTATCCAGCGATAAAATCTCAATGCCAAGAGCGGTTGCTTGCTCGATCGCCCTTAACAATATCACTCCACCCTGAGCGTGCCGCAGGAGATTATTGGCAACTTCTGTTACTACAATACCAACCTTACCCCGCTCCGCTTCGTTGAAACCCAGACGATCAACCAAAGCCAAAGCTGTCCGTCGGGCTTCTCCTGCTTGACTAGATTCAGTAATGGGGATGGCGATCGAGTTCCTCATTTTATTTCCAGCGTACAATCGTTATCCGAGTTCCCTCTCCTACCACAGACTCAATTTCAAATTCGTTAGAAAGTCGCTTTGACCCACTCAAACCCATTCCCAATCCGCCACCTGTTGTGAATCCATCCTTAAGCGCCAGCTCAATATCAGGAATTCCCGGACCCTTATCCTCAAAAATAAGCTTGAGTCCGCGTCGTCCCAACTTCTGGAGCGTTTCTAGCGTCATCGTGCCACCCCCCCCATAATCGAGGGTATTGCGGGCTAATTCGCTAGCGGCTGTCACAATTTTAGTTTGGTCTACTAAGCCAAAGCCGATCGCTATAGCGAAATGGCGCACGGCTTGCCGCACTAAAACCACGTCCGCAGACGACTGGATGCTCATTATTTCAGGCTTCTCCATCGTCCTTTGCATCACCTTTAATAACAGCGCTTTGAGACTTTGCATCGTCACCGAGCGACGATTGCAATAATGTCATGCCCTTTTCCACGTTTAGTGCCGTGCGAATGCCCGTCAGCGACAGCCCCAGTTCCACCAGCGTAATTGCCACAGCAGGCTGCATCCCAACGACAACGGTTTCAGCACCCAGCACCCGCGCCATTTTAGCAATATTGCCTAAAATCCTACCGATGAAAGAATCAACAATTTCTAATGCAGAAATATCAATTAAGACACCGCGAACGTAAGTTTGAGTGATGCGATTAGTCAAGTCATCCTGTAACGTCATCGCAAGCTGATCATGCATATCAACCTGAATGGTAACGAGCAATAAATTGCCCATTTGCAATATGGGGATGCGTTCCACCCGTTTCTCCTATTCCTTACTTGGGTTGCGATCGAGTGATGGTTGCTCCCACTCGCTTGAGTGCCATCAACAAAGCATCGGCTAACGTTGCTTTTGTAATCACGCCCGTTAAATCGATACCGAGATACACAATCGTTTGGGCAATTTGGGGACGAATGCCGCTGATAATACAGTCTGCTCCCATCAGACGGGCGGCTGTCACCGTCTTAAGAAGATGTTGAGCAGTCAACGTATCGACGGTTGGAACTCCGGTAATGTCAATAATGGCGACTTCTGACCCAGTTTCAACAATCTTCTGCAATAACGACTCCATGACAACCTGAGTGCGGGCGCTATCCAGGGTGCCAATAATCGGCAACGCCAGAATGCCCTCCCACAGCTTGACCACAGGCGTAGATAACTCCATCAACTCTTCCTGCTGCCGCAGAATCACTTCCTCCCGCACCTTCTGGTACGCTTCTACAGTCAGTAAGCCCAGCCGATCCAGCAAGGTTGTAGCTTGCCAAATCGCTTCGCCGAATTCAGCGGTGTCTTTTAACTGCTGCCGCAGACGCTCAAACAAGGGTTGCTTAAACGAAAAGACGAATGCGGCTGTTTCAGACGGCGTGAAGCCCTTGTAGGATCTTGATTTCGAAACACTCGTCAACATCTCTCGAACCTCTTGCCACTCTGTCGCCTGAATATTGGTCAAGTTGCCCTGCCCAACGGCGACGCGAAGTAACTTGAGGAATTCCCTACACTCCTCCTGTATCTCGGCTTCTTTGATCAAGCCCTTGCGAGTGTTGGCAGCCGCTAATTCCTGACTCCACTTTTCCAGCAGGTCCGCCTCGTAGGTTTCAAGTATTTCCGATATTTTAATTTCGATTATCGTTTCCATGAGGCAATCCCCTCCATCGGTCAAAATCAGTGTACGGCTATTTAAGCCCATCGCGAAGGTTTAAGTTTTCTAGTCCGTCTGCATGAGCTTTCAGGGATTATGAAAATAACTCCCTTTTATAGACTCGCTACTCCTTATCCCTCATTAATCACTCTAAGCAGATGAAAAGATAAGTTGGAGGTTTAGCTGATGCACCCGTGGACAGATAAACTGATTCATCTTCTGCGTCAGTTGCTCAAACCCTAACTGAAGGGAAGCAATGGGAAAAACCGTCAACCAGTGTTTAAGCCAATTGAAGCAAACTAAAGGTTGAATAACTAAACGCAAGTTGTTGAGTAAGTTCTTCCAACCGCTCTGGTTATTCCACCACGGGTGCTGCGAAAACCGCTGATGGGCCAGTGGACAGGAGTCGTTGAATGGGTCGGCAAACAAACTGACCATCAAAAACGTACTCATGACCAACTCCCACCACTTCTCAATCTGCTCATAGCGGGTCATACGAAAGTCTGCCCACCCGAGTGCATCTTTGGCTTGTTTGAGACCATACTCAATCCAGGTTCTAAAGCCATAACTGTCACCAATATCTTTGAGTTTGATTGCCGGGGCACAGACCATGACATAGGACGTTGAGTTGTCCGGTAACGTGTCAGGGTCAGTGGTCAACAGCCAGTACTGCTTGCGGTGGCTTTTGCCGTAAATCACCTCAGCCATGTGACGGGTTTCTGTCGTGCCATTACTAAAGGTGCGCTTGAAGGTCTGCCAAGGCTCCTGGTACACCTCCTGGTCTTGCGGTAGCCACAAAGCATGGTTGCTGCGAATCGCCAGGATGTAAGGTAGGTTTAATTCATCTAGCACATCGACAAAGTTGACTTTACTTTCGCCATACAAGCTATCGGCGAGCACCAGTTCAAACTCAAATCCTAGTGCTTGTAATTGTCGAATCATGGTTGCCGCAATTTGCGGTTTACTTTGATACTCTTCTCCCTCTTTGAGTCGTTCTCTGGGTTTATACACCTCAAAACTCAATGGCACAATCATGCCATCGACTAAGCCGTAGGCAGTGACAGCGACAATGCCATTTTCCTTCTTACCGACGTTGCCGATGTATTGCCGTTTGACGTAATCAGTGCTTTTTCCCTTCTTACAATCTCCAGTTTCATCAATCAGTAATATCAATGACCGACCGTTGAGTACCTTGAGGGTCAACTCCAATCGCTTCTGGCGTAACTGTTGCACCTGCCAAGGAGACTCGGTAAGGAAGTGATGTAAGTTTTGCTGATTGTTTAAGCCTACTGCTTTGGCAATGGCAGGTAAGGATTTGCGTTTAATCTCGCTAATCATCCCCAGATGCAGAAGCTTAAAGGCTTCATAGCTGCGCACTTCTGGGAATAAGTCCTCATACAATTGGCAGTATTCATCCACAAAATGTATCGTCGGGCGGGCGGCTCTAGATGCTGGCATGGCAATTGAATCTGGACAAACGTACCTCTATAATAGATAGTCTCTAGTCAGAGTGATTTAAGAGGGTTATAGCCTTTTTCTATTGGATAAGGTACAGTTTCGGAGATGTTTGCAGCTCCAAAAGAGTTGATAGCAATGAAAGCATATTCTACAGACTTGCGCCAAAAAATCATCGACGTGTACGAAGACAAACCCATCTCCCAACGCCAACTCGCTAAACGGTTTAGCGTGGCAACCAGTTTCATTATCAAACTGCTTAAACAATACCGAGAAACGGGCAGCATTGAGCCAAAACCCCATGGAGGAGGTAAGCCTGCTCAACTGACGCTTGAGCATCATCAAATGATTGCCGAGTTAGTTGAGGCTACCAATGACGCCACGCTTGCCCAGTTATCTGAGCAATTCGAGGCGAAAGTAGGAATGCGAGTGAGTCGTTCAACGATGGGACGAGCGGTGCAACGCTTAAAGCTCACCGTCAAAAAAACCCTTTCGAGCGACTGAACGAGACCGAGAGCAGGTGTAGAGCGACAAATTCTATGTCCAGTTCGACACATTAATTGTCAAAAACATAAATTGCCTAGAATCCTTATTTATCAGTTCTTTCAGCTTTAGGCAGCCTCAAAAGCATGAGTGGCAGGGAACGACAAATTCTATGTCCTTTCTTGAGCTTTGCGACATAATCTTTGTCAATTCTTTAATGCTCTGATATAGTATATGTGCACTATATGAAGCCGCCCATGTCTGTGCATCCAACAGAGTTAGAAATCCCATTGGATGATGACGATTTGCTCATGACGCACGAAAGTTATGAGGAGCTTATAGAGGAACCATTGGATGAGCTTTCAGGTGAGAAGGACTCAAGATTACCTGTAGAAGATAAACCGGTTGAATTCCTCGATCAGAGATTTGTAGAGGATGAAGAACTCAGGCTCTCTGGTGAACAACGACTCAAGCTAGAAATCATTCGCAGCTTACGGGAACCTTGCGATCGCTTGGCTTACGGCAAGAAGCTACGAGAAGCCGCTAAAAAGCTGGGCAAGTCTGAACGAACAGTTAGACGCTTGATCAAAGACTGGGAAAATGCCGGTCTAGCCGTATTAGAACCTCAGTCCAGAGCTGACAAGGGTCAGCCGCGTAAGAGTGCCTACTGGTATAACTTCAGCGTCAAAATTTATAAAGCTGGTAATCGGGGTGGCGATCGCATGACCCGTACCCAGGCGGCTGAAGCGGTCAAAGTGCAGGCGTATGAGTTAGCCAAGAAAGAACTGAAGCCCGAAATTACCGCACTAGAGGCGCAAGGTTTAGAAGGTGAAGTGCTCGATCAATCCGTTGGCAAGCTGATCGCCACCAGGGAGAAAGGAGAGGGCTTTCGGTACTGGGAGAAGTATGGTAAACCGCCCAGTACAAGGACTGTAGAACGCTGGTTGAAGCCGATTGAAGAAAGAAGGCATCAAGCGAAAAGCAGCCGTAGTCCAGGTTGGCATGGCTCAGAACTGGTGCTGAATACGCGAGACGGTCAGCAAATTGTAGTGAAGTCAAGTAATCAGGTTTGGCAGACGGATCATACGAAAGCTGATATTCTGCTCGTTGATGAAGATGGCGAGGAAATTGGTCGTCCCTACCTCACTACCGTGATCGATTGTTACTCTCGCTGCATTGTGGGCATTCGCTTAGGTCTGGCGGCACCTAGTTCTCAGGTTGTTGCTTTAGCGCTACGTAATGGGATTTTGCCCAAGCGGTATGGTCCTGAATATGAACTGCGCTGCAAGTGGCATTGTTACGGCGTGCCCAAGTATCTGTTCACGGATGGTGGCAAGGACTTTCGCTCTAAGCACTTAGTGGAATGGATTGCTGATCAGTTGGACTTTGAGCCCATTTTACGGCAGAAGCCTTCGGACGGTGGCATTGTCGAGCGCCCTTTCAGAACCCTGAGTGGTCTTCTATCACAGATACCGGGGTATACCGGATCGAATGTGCAAGACCGCCCGGAGGGCGCAGAAGCCAAAGCTTGTATCTCACTTCTAGAGTTAGAAAGACTCATTGTTGGCTACATTGTCGATCACTACAACCAGAAGCCAGATGCTCGCAGTCAGGCAAATCCCTTGACGCCGACGCAGAGCCGAATGCAGCGCTGGGAAAAAGGACTACGAACAACGCCAACCCTGCTACAAGAAAGAGAGCTAGATATCTGTCTCATGAAAGCAACCGAGCGGGTTGTCTATGACAACGGCTATCTGAACTTTGCGAACTTGCGCTACAAGGGCGAAAATCTGGGCGCGTTTGCCGGACAATCCATACTGCTACGCTATGACCCTAGAGATATCACGATGGTGTTGGTTTACAGTCGGCAGAATAACTTGGAGAAATTCTTGGCTCGTGCCTATGCCGTGGGTTTAGAAGCCGAGCGACTGTCTTTAGAAGAGGTCAAACACGCTCGGAAAAAGGCCGAAAAAAGTGGCAAGGGCATTAATAATATTTCGATCTTGGAAGAGGTCATTCGCCGCCGCAATTTCTTGAAGCAGAAGACTAAAAAGAGTAAGGCAGAGCGACGGAAAGCAGAGCAGGAAAGGGTTGAACCTAAACCGCAACGGCTTGAGGAAGAGAAGGTCGAACGGGTAGAACGGCTTTCGACCCAGCTTGAGGTTGAGACAGAAGTCATTGAAAGAGTGGATTTGCGATCGCTGCGAGAGGAGTTGGGGCTGTAGACATGACCACTGAAACCGTGCAACAAGAAATCGAACGCCTCAGAAACCCGGATATCCTTCAGCTAGAGCAGGTTAAACGGTTCAGCACCTGGTTAGACGATCGCCGGAAACTTGGTCAGCCCGGTCGAGCGGTCGGTAATACTGGGCTTGGGAAAACATCCGCTGCTATGTTTTACACCTTTCGCAATCTAGCCAGCAATCAACCGCATCAAAGCCCGACGGTGCCTGTGCTCTATCTTGAGATCCGAGGCGGTGCCTGTAGCCCCACCCTTCTCTTTGAACTTATTCTTAAGGCTCTAAAGCACAAGGCAACTGGCGGGAATGAAAATCAACTCCGAAAACGAGCTTGGGACAAGTTGAAGCAGTGCAAGGTGGAAGTGCTGATTATTGATGAGTCCCATCGTCTTCAGTTCAAGTCTCTTCCCGATGTCACGGACTTGCACAAGGAATTGGGTATTCTGCTCATTTTGATTGGCACGAGTAGTCGTTTGGACACATTGCTGAGTAAGGATGAGCAGGTAGCCAGCCGCTTTGCTTGCTACTTCAATTTTGAAGAACTCGCAGGCAGTAACTTCAGAAAGACCGTCAATATTTGGGAGCAGGAGATTCTGAGACTACCAGAACCTTCAAATATGGCGATGAATGACGACATCATTACCTTGTTGCAGGAAAAGACGAGCGGGCAGTTAAGGTTGCTGGATCAAATTCTGAGGAATGCTGCCATCAAAGCATTGGAGTCAGATGTGAAGAAGATTGATAAAGCGCTCCTGGACAGTATTGAAGGAGATTATTCATTGGTTGCGTCTTAATATGGAACTCTATGCTTTTGAACCCTGGATTAATGTTGTCGTACCATACTCAGGCGAAAGCATGAGTCATTTTTTAGGGCGCTTTGAACGATCGAACCAGTGGACGAGCTACCAGATTGGCCGGGTAACTGGCATGGGAGGCGTGATTTCCCGTTGGAAGCAGCTTTACCTGAACCCCTTTCCTAGTCAGGAAGAGCTAGAGGCTTTGGCAAAGGTTGTAGAGCTAAGTGTCGAAGATTTGCGATCGCTCCTACCTTGCAGGGAAGCGACAATGAAGCCGCGACCCATTCGTCTTTGTGCCGCCTGTTATGTCGAAGAGCCATCGCACAGAATTGAGTGGCAGTTTAAGTCAGTTACTGCCTGCGATCGCCATCGACTCCGCCTCCTTGAGAAGTGCCCAAAGTGCAGAAAGCCCTTGGCGATTCCTTCTCTTTGGGAAGATGGAGCCTGCTCTCACTGTTTTACACCGTTTGCTGAGATGGTGAAGCACCAAGGGGCAGCAAAAAGTAAATTCTCAGCGCACTGATTCATCTCTTTAGAAGAGCGAAGCCTTAATTCATCTCAATCACACATTAGATGTCGTTATCCCCAAATTTAACAAAATAGGTGTCGTGATTTGACACTCTTGTTAAAATCTGCGGATAAACGCTTTAATAAATTACCTGTCGCTTTTTTGAAGCCTTCTAATCGGGGTAGGTGACGATGTCCTGCCAAGACCAGGGTCGCTCGGTCAGTCCTGCTTGTTGAGCTGCCGTTGTCTTAAATCGGCTATGCTGCCAGATCCAATTGAAATAGCTCACAACTAATCGCGTAGTCACTTTCGTTTGCTCCCACAGTTTGCCGAACTTGTTTTGCCTGCGGTGCCATCGAGCAGTTTGTTGTCGGACGATGCCGTTGGTTCGCTCTAAGCGCTGCGTTTTGTCTTTGCCAACATAGTGCAGAATTTCAGGTGGAAGGACTCGTTCATAGCCTCCCCAGTCATCACTGTTCCACTGTTTGCAATCCGTTTTTCCCTGTGTACTAATTACCAATTCCTCAATCAGTTCGTCGGTATGCTTGCCCACTCGTGCCCCTAAAATCAGCCCACTGGAGTCCGCTAAACTCGGACCTATCCAGCAGTCTCCCACTTCTAATTCATTGGAAAGACATTGCTTCTGTTTTTTTGCACGAAAGACCACATCTCATCCGCACTCACCTCTGCGGTTGCCACTTGCTTAACCTGGTCGTTATTAGTTAGCTGAGCCTTGGCACTTGATGAGCGAACCATACTGACCACGGTGTTGTATGCCAAGCCTGTAATTTGGCTAATCCCTCGTAAGCTGCTTCCCTCACTATGAGCTTGTAGCACCTGCTGAACTTGTTCGGGACTCACTCGTCGCCAGTAGTACTAGCGTGTCAAAGCTCTCACAGAAGGTTTGCTGGCAGTACGGGCAGAAATAGCGTTGATGTCCATTGGGCAGCTTGCCATGCTTATGACACTTAGGATGACCACAAAGTCGGCATTCCATAGCTTCTGAATTGATCACTATTTTACCAAGCCCACAATCCTTTAACGCACAATCAGAAATACCTCACTGGCTGGGTTGGGGGTTGCGGATTTCTTCAATATCCACCTTAATTGAAAGCAAGATATTTTCTAGGCAAACAGTTTCCTCTAAAGGCAATCTTCCTTGTAGGAAGTATGCTAAAGCAACTATTTGCTTTTTTCGATATAAGTCGAGCTTCCCAACTTGTCCATTAAACTGGTCATAATTAATAGTTGTATTCATTAGAAGATAGGCTATTTCACCAATTCCCGCACCTTTTTCAATTAAAAAGTCTGTAATGCTGCTTCCTTTTCTAAGAACTTCTAAGCGTTCATTCACATAAACAGTAACGGTGTTCAGGAGCTTAGATGTACTGATGTTCCTGGATTCATTACCGTCAATTTGGTTAAGTGCTTGAACCAACTCTAATAGGTTGTGTATCTCCTTTGGAGGAAGTCTTTTCCACAGATTACGTAAATACCCATCAATACTTTCAGTTAGATTTTGAGTGATTGAAATCGGAAGAATTGGAGATTGCCGTTGGGTTAACTTAAACTCGGGGTTGGGGTTGGTACTATTAGTGGAGGAACTACTGAATCCGGTGTCAGTGGAACTGTTAAATCTGGGGGTGATGTCGGTGCCGGGGGACCTATTGGATTCAGTGTTGGCGTTGGAGATGGAGTCAGAATCGGGGCGGGGGTTAGGGGACTCTTCAATTGAGTAGCTAGCCAAAGAATCACCAAAACTATCACTATCAAGAGAATTACTACAAGAATTATGATGCGACTCGTTGAGCGTGATGCTGGTGCTGTCGATAGAATCGGAGTTTTTTTTTGGAAATCAGCTTCTAGTTCTTCTTGTTGTGGTGAGGGTTCTTCAACAGGTTTAGGGGCTGGAGGTGCCGCCCAAACATTGCCCCTGTAAAAAATGCGTCGTTCAGTATTGCCCCTTCTAAGTTCAGCAACCACCACAACAGGCTCTTCACTGCTTGATAATAAGGCTTGACTAATCTGATGAGCCAAAAAATGTAACTGCTCATCAGCGTCAACTGTTACTGGGGTTGACCAAATCGAATCAAAAGAATCAGTTTGACTAAAATGAGAAGCTGACAGAACTTTATCTAAATTTTTACTAGCGTCAATATATAGCTGTTCTATTTGCTGTGCATCAGCTTTGAAGCTATCTAATCCGTCAAAAGCTATAGCATTGCGAATAGTAGTAACGAAAGCGATCTCCTTGTCCCACAAACTGAGTAATGCAGAAGCCGCAAGTTGCCTTAGAGTAAATTCTACTTCTGTCGATGAGGCATCTCCAACCCACAAGACAACTTCTGAGATACGTCGTCCCATACGTTGCGAACGAGCTTCTGATGCGTCTAAACCTATAACTTCTAAAAGGATTTTACCTTCATATCTAGCTAGAATTAGAGACGGTTTCGTCTCATTAATAAGTGAGTTAACGGTTACCTGTTGACCATCACTCCTATGGATGATACGTTGCTTCAAGACAAATGGTTCTTCCATCGGTTGGTCAGGTTTGGTGATGTTACGCCAATGAATGCCGACATCACCAAGCGGAGAACTTCGCACGTAAATTTCTACCTGGCTTTGATTCATATAGAACTCGCATTATCATCTAGGAACTGATAGCCATCTTGCTCTGCCCTGTAGAATTGCAAAACCTCGCTCCTGCTTACAATCAACAGCAAATTTTGAGATAGCTGTATTAAAAGCTTGGATTTGGGCTTCTGTTGCATCAGCTTTCCCTTGAACGGCAAACTTTTGAGTTTCCGTATCTTTAAAGCTTGACTCTGTTTTCGCAAAATCACTTTTAGCCCCATAGTGCGGAGTATAAACATCTTCAAAAATATCAGCGATCCATCTAAAGGGAGTCCAAAGCTGATTACGCTCGTTCACTTTTTGTTCTGCTAAAATAAGTCTTTGTTTGGCACTGTTAAGTTGATCTGATTTAACGCCTGATTCTTTTTCAAGCTTCTGGAGATCTTCTTTAGCCCTTTCCAGCTCAAGCTGGCGACTCTCATTAAAAATATTTAGCAGAAACCGCAGTATGTAGCGTAGCAGCTGATCACCATCCTTAGGGGCGTAGGGAGCATCTAATGGCACCTTATTGTAATAGAAGCGAGTGTAACCATCGATAGTCTCAGCATGAGAGAAAGCGATGTGACCAATTGTTTGTATAGGTGTTACTACTACTGCTAACTTGTGATATTGCTCGTCTTCCTTGAAAAAATCCAATAACTCTCGGTAGCCAATTTTGACATGATCTAGTAAATCATTGGCATCCTTATCTGTTTTCATGTATGTTTCACATTTCAAAGGTGCCAAAATAACCAGTCTTGGTCTTGTTAAATTTGCATAAGTGTCCTTTAACAACTTTGTGATGCGGGCTGGATCATTTTTAGATTCATGCCACAAACCTATTTCTGTACTTTTAACTCTACCTATCTTCTTCTCCATCAAGGCAGTTACATCAATGGGAATGACAACTGCATCACACTGATTTAATTGTTGTCTGATATACTCCTTCTGCTCGGCAGTGGCAGTTGGTTTAAAGTACTCACCAGAGGGATCAGTAAAACGAACCCTCATAAACTTTTTGCCACCACTGCCTACTTCAAATACAAACCCCTGATCTTCCCAAGGATTAAGTTTAGGCGAGGTTGGATCAACTAGATTTTGCAGCCGATAATCCATGTGACGAAGTAGACGCTTACACTCTTCAATCGCATCTAGAGTTTGAGTGTCAGTAGTCCAAGTTGTTAATCCTGCACTCTCAAAGGTTTTATTAAACTCTTCATGCATGGCAGCTAACAAACTGGTTTTGCCAATACCTCTTGGCGCAACCATAATGATATTTAGCTCTTGTAAATCATCCATAATTGCAGAATTTCGGCTAAAAGATAGGTTTTGGCACTTTACTAAATTTTTGAATGCAAAGTCAGAACTTAAAATCATCTCAGGAACTGAATAGTCTCTACTCGGTTGGCTCCTTCTAACCGATTGACACTATTTAGCCAGTCCTGTTGGCGTTGCTGTTCTTTCTCAAGATTGCCAATCTCTTCAGTCCAGACCTTAGATCTTACTCGTCTGAGAAACTTCTTCCAGTCTTTCTGAGCTTCTTTGTGATAAATGATGTTGTCAATGAATTTCTCGATACGTGCATAAGCAGCGATACTGGGTTGATACAGTAGCTCTTCTAAAGCTGCCTTAATCCTAGAAACAGTGCGATCGTAATCAATTTGTAGAGCATTGAAAATCAGCTCTGCTGTAGTATGTTGTCCAACTTTCAGAGTTACATCTTTAGCCCCTTCATCTTCCAGTTGGATATTACTTAGATCAACTAAGTGCTGATAGATTTGTGGTTCAATTAAACCATCGTATGAAAGCTCAAAACTATCAATAATTCGTAGACCTTGCTGAAGCCGTTTAAGATCCGGATGTTCTCTTTCAATCATTTCTCTAAACGTTTTGAGAAACTCAGCACCTTCTGAAGAATTGGCTAGTAAACCTAATCGACCGATGTTGATTAAAATGTCTGCTACTTGCCTCTTTGCCTGCTCAGTTGATTCCTTTAAACCTTCATCTAGACAGCTAAAGTGATCTGACAGTAAGGTTCTCAACTGATCCCGGTAATCAGCATAAGCTTTCATAGGGTTACTAGCTTTAATCTGCTCTTGAATTTCGGACTCTGAATTATTTGCAGTTAAAATTCCAGCATCCTCTTTACAAATTCTATATATAGTCTCAACACTAGTCTCAAGACTTGGAGATGATTGCTGAGACTGTTTGGCGAATTCAAACCTCAATTCTTGAAAAGCAATCGTAATCTCTCGCCACCATCCGTCTTGATCTGTCCCAAACAAATCATCATATTGATCATCAATAACTCTAGCTAAATCGCCATCGGCTCCCCACAATATTTCTTTAGCTGCCTGGGTAATGAGATCAATATCCTTCTGAATTTTTATGAGTCGCTCCTGGCTCTGGCGAGCATATTCCTCGTCAATTTTTAGGATATGCTCTGCCAAATAGTTAAGTACACTATCAAAAATCTTGTTGGCATCTTCAGGGTTTGAGCAGTCAGCAACTTCACAGCCGACTACTTGCATCTGTAAGGTGTCTTTGAGAGCTTCACAAGCTCTGAAGTTTCCAGTTCTTTGGCTATGGTTAATAACCATAAACGCTCTACCTTCAAGATTGTTCAACTCTTGGGCAGCAATGTCATATAGATCCGTATCGACCTTTCGCCATTGGTAGCGTTGCGGATCTGGACGTGTAATAAAAATCACGACATCTACCGCTTTGCCTAAAGTCTCTAGCATGATTGTTTCATCGCCCAATTTAGAATCACCTAAACCGGGGATATCTACTAGAGCAATCTTGCCGACATCAGAATTCTTAAAAGGGCAGAAAATATTAACTTCGCGTACAGCCAAATGATTAAACGATAGCAAATCTCCTTGAGTGTTACGTTCCTGCCTTACATATTCAACAACATTCTCTACAGGGATTGACCGTTCTTGGGGTTCTGTTCCAGCAGCGAATAAATGTCGATAATTTTCTAGGTTCTGGTGGTAATCATTCCGTAAATGTTTATAGGCTGCTTCATCAGTAGCTCCTACAGGCATTTGATCAGGTAGAACCAAGCGTGCAAATTCATCTAAAGTGGAGGGTTCGGGCTGAAGGCAGAGTGACTTATAGTATGGTCGTATGACCTCTTCTAAGAACGTTTTCTCTGAATGAAAAACTACTTTGACTTCAATCGAACCTTCTCGGTTGGTAACCACACTGCGTACAGCCGTACAGGCTGCTCCTTCGTAAGCAGGAATTTCCTGGTCAGTGAGACCGCTTAAGCTCTTAAGTAAGGTACTCTTACCTTGTCCCATTAAACCCATGACACCGATATTCAAAGTGTCTCTGGAAAAGCGGTTCCTGAGTTTAGACAAAATGAACAGTTCTGCACGAATCCGATCTTGGATATCACCAAAATCGATCGCCTCTAGGTGCGCCAAAAGCTTTGGATTTGTATTCTCCTTCAGTAATGTCTCTCGCCGCGACTCTAAATTGTATAACGCTGACGCTCGAGCCTGAAGCTCTCGCTCAACTGTTGCCATTTTGTCGGGGAGATAGCGCGATCGACGCTCAATAATGCTTGCAACCCGTTCTGCTCTGGAAGACATATTAGTTTGCTTCGTAATGTTTGCGATCAAAAGAGTGGCGCAGCTAGAGCCTTTGAGGTTGAGACTTGTTCTGTAGAAATCTAGTACGAGAGCGACCTCTTTAAAGTACCCACCCTTATCGCTAGAGTAACTAGCAAGCGTTAGTTCTACTATGAGTTCACGACAAGCCGATTATGGCGCTGACAAATCTGCTGCTGTTATCTTAATGAAATCTTTAATGTCCTTAATATTTAGGTCAACAGCCAAATAGCCAATACCTCGATGCAAGTGCAGGCGAAATTGTTCTGCCACAGTGTCTTTGCCCATTTCTACATGGTCGTTATGGCACCGCTGCTTAAGAGCCACAATGAGCAAATCTCCACTCGCCCCTCCAAATACTTGCCACGTCATTTCCACATTGCTATCGGTAGGTATTGCCACAGGCGACGGCGGGGTGGTTTCTGCTAAAGAGCGGCAGAACGCCCAGCGGCAGAGGATGTTCCACTGGTCAATTTTGGTGATGCGCTTGAGCTTAATTAACGTCAGTTCGGCTTAAGCAAAAGCAGGCAAAGCGGCATCAATGAGCAGAGAGGGCTTCTTGGGTTGGTGGCAGTAAGCAATCAATCCACAGACCAAATTGACTAAGCAGTTGATGGGCGAACGATGACGCGAATGCTCAATCTGAGAAATGTTCTTCAACTGGTCAATCACTGATTCAACAATGGCTCGTCGCCGTAGGAGCAGCTTATCTGCAAAGGTCATCAAGCGGTTTTTCATGTTCCGTTTGAGCTTGGTAATCAGTTAAATCCCCCAGTCCTGCCATAGCTGAAGGGCCAGTTTCTGGGAGACATAACCCCGGTCAGCAAACACCCGGCCAAAAAGCTGTTGCAGCAATTGAGGAACAGGTTGTCGGTCATCTACATTGCCCGGAGTGAGGATGGCGTTGAGCAACTCCCCTTGCTCATTCACTACCAGATGCAACTTAAACCCGAAGAACCAGTCCACCGACGTTTTGCCTCTAGCCGCTAGGGGCTTGAACACTTTGTGGGAGGAGATGCGACGGTTATGGCAGACCTTGATACTGGTCGAATCCATAAAGCTGATGCCAGTACAGTTGCCAAAGCAGTGGCGTAAGTAGGCACATAGCGGTATCAGAGTGGATGGCATCCATAAGGGCAAAGCGTTGGTAGCTGACTAATCGAGGGAAGGCTTGGCTCCAATAGCGACAGACCAACTGGGTATAGAACCACTTGAAGTTGCGATACGCCGATTGATGGAAGGCGATCAGGATCGTCATCATCTCGCTTAAACTGAGACGGCGGGCGCGAACACGACGCTGTAATCTTTCACCCAACAGGCGTTGCTGCCAGTGCGGTTCAAACCAGCGGCAAAAATCATCGATATGGCAAAATAGGGCTTCTAACCTAAGCATAGGGTGGTCAGATGTGTTGAGAATTAGGTACTTTCAACTGTATCTGCTCCACCCCTCCTTATCCCGAACTCACGTTAATTAGCTGATCCTTAGCAGCTTGGGAAATACGGACTCGCTCGACGGGAGGTTCCATAGACTTTACCAAAAGTATCCAGATTCTACTTGGGTTTGATGTTGGGCGCGATCGTACTTAAGCAAGTACTCACGAGTGATCGCACCTGTCTCCCGCAATCGTTTGACCTCTGCCTTGCCAATCTCGGTGTCGGTGGAGAGCATTGCCGAGTAAAACTGCCTTTGGCAGCTTCCAGGGATCTACTTTGGGAATTCTAGAGCAGCTACTTTGAGCAATGATTAAAGCAGAGGGTTGCACAGTCTCAGTTGCGAGGGTAGTAAGGAGAAATTAGAGAAAAGATTGTCGCCGCGATCGCAAGTGTTTTCATTTCAAAGCTCTGAATGGCTAATCAAAAAATTCCCCATTACAGAGCTTCGCTAACAAGGCACTTAACGATTTCCACCGAAGAAACGGGCTGTCATTATAGCCTTTTCCTATTGAATGAGGTACGATTCTAGTAATGTTTAGTAGCCTAAATGAATCGGTAGTGATGAAAGCGTATTCTACAGACTTGCGCCAAAAAATCATTGACGTTTACAAAGACGAACCCATCTCTCAACGCCAACTAGCCAAGCGATTTAGCGTGGCAACCAGTTTCATTATCAAACTGCTTAAACAATACCGAGAAACGGGCAGCATTGAGCCAAAACCTCATGGAGGAGGTAAGCCCGCTCAACTGACGCTTGAGCATCATCAAGTGCTTGCCGAATTAGTCGAGGCTACCAATGATGCCACGCTTGCCCAGTTATCTGAGCAATTCGAGGCGAAAGTAGGAATGCGAGTAAGTCGTTCAACGATGGGACGAGCGGTGCAACGCTTAAAGCTCACCGTCAAAAAAAACCTTTCGAGCAACTGAACGAGACCAGGAGCAGGTGCAGCAGGCACGGGTTGAGTTTTGGCAAATGATTACTCAAGTCGAAGCCAAAGACCTAGTATTCATCGACGAAGCCGGAGTAAATCTAGCAATGGCAAGGCTCTATGCCAGAGCCCTTCAAGGACACCGCGCTTACAGTCATCGTCCACAGAACCGAGGAAAAAACCAAACCATCATTGGAGCGCTCACCCTTGATGGCATCATTGCGGCACTGACCTTTGAAGGGGGAACGGACGGACGGGCGTTTCAAACTTTTGTCCAACAGGTGTTAGTGCCAAACTTGTGGAAGGGAGCCTGTGTCGTTATGGATAACTTTAGTTCTCACAAAGTCGATGGCATTGCCCAAGCGATTGAAGCAGTGGGTGCAAAATTAGTCTATTTACCCTCCTACTCACCCGACTTTAATCCCATTGAGCAGTTTTGGTCAAAAGTCAAAGCAATCCTCCGCGCGATTGCTCCACGAACCAAACAAGCGTTAGACGAGGCGATGACTCAAGCGTTTGCTCAAGTGTCGCTTAAAGATATTCGTCATTGGTTTACTCATTGTTGCTACTGTACCTCACTCGACTGAGAACCGCTATAGTACGGGGGTAATCACTTCCGCACCGCTCAGTTGCACTCGCGCATCTTCTGGATACCTAATTGCCTTGAGTCGGTCATCGGTGATGGCATAGAAGGCACTACCCATTCACCCTCCTTCTATCGGTTCATACAAATCCTGAGCGAGCTGATTCAAAGCTGACCTTGCCTGCTCAATCACTGAGTCGGGAAAGCCCTCCAGAAAAGTAATGATGCTGCCATCGGCCTCAACTACGAACGTAATCTCCTCTACCTCAACTTCCCAGGGATACCCTAGACCTCGGACTCGGTATTCCTGTCGAATCTCATCCAGATTCAAATGACAGGCAGTGAGCGGATAAGCAATCAATCCCTTTGGCGTTCCTCGTGTTCCCAATTCAGTGACCCGAAAAGAGACCGGAGCGTCTAAAACTACTGTGGGAGAACGGAGTACTTCACCTTGCTGGGCTTGTCTGAGCCGCAACCCCAACTCCGTCATCTCTTTGGCGACCCACCGCTGGGAGCGATAGATGCGTTCAAAGTAGGGAGACAGGTCAAATGGCAGGTCAGCCGTTTCTACTCGTTCCTGAATCAATTGAGTAGTCGTTTGCAGGGCTTGCGACAATAGGTTGCCTTGAAGATAGTCGGCTTCAGTATCCTGCGCCAGTTCCCGCATGACCTGCTTGACCAGTTCAGTCAGCGCCAGTTGCAGCACCAAGTTGCTGTCATTGCTGGCATCGGCACTTTCAGCCAGAATACGCACGACCCGTTGCAGGATGAATTCGCGATCAGAGACGGCTTGCATCATAGGATTTAGACTCGGACTTCTGAGATAGCACAATGAAACTGGTCGCTGTTTAAGACGGTGGTGCCGACCAACAGCCCCAGCACTTTGGTTTGAGTGTTGTCGAGGGAGTTCGCGGCTAGGACAAAGGGGATAAAGCGCGGCAGTTCACTGTCAATGACTCGCTTGATGTCCGCTACCGTCTGAGCGGCGGTCGCTTTTGCCTCTCCCAGGTAAACCGTGTTGTCTGTTGGGTTGTCACAGACGGCATCTGGGTAATCTGAGACAGGTCTTGCCAATAACCGTCCGTGATAGAGGTACTGAATGGTCAAACCCAGACAGGCTTCTCCGATGGCGGCGATGGCGCTTTTGTTGGGGCTGATAGATTTGTGTTCGGTTCGTAAATAGAACAGGGGTTGATAGCCGGGTAGGAGGAAGAGACCATAGCGCTGGTAAGCAATCCACTGAGCAATTTCTTCTAGAGGATAGAAAGCCGCCTGCTCCGAGTAGCGACGCACCAGGGCATTAATAGTATTGGGGTGAACCGACCAGGATGGCAGGGGAGTGTAGGGGGCAGATAACTGCTCCAATCGTGCCATGAGTTCTGGTTTCATGGCAGATCGGCTGTAGGCCGCTTGAGCGATCGCGCCTGTGATGCGGTCAATGTGGAGACAACGTTTTTCTAAAGAAATTTCAATCACAAAGCCACTGGGTTGAGTTGGGTTCCATCACCATAAAACAACCCTGCTATCTCAGTACGGGACAAAAAGCTTGAAAGGATGAGCAGGGTAGGGTTTCATCAGAATTACCACACTCTGGAGAAACCCTATGAGCCAATATAGCGAATTAAAGCGAGTCCTCCAAGAACAATTGAACTGGCACGGAGCGAGGATTTCATTTCTGGCATTGTTCTTGTTAGCCTTGCTGAAAGTCAAGACAGTGAACTTGAGCGAACTGTGTGTAGGCTTTGGTGGTAGGGCATTGCCCGAATCGAGCTACAAGCGATTGCAGCGATTTTTCCGAGGGTTTGCGCTCGACGAAGCTCAACTGGCTAGCGTCGTGGTGAGTTGGATGCAGATTCCGGAGGACTGGGTGTTGAGCCTGGATCGCACCACCTGGAAATTTGGCACTCAGTGGTACAACATTTTGACTTTGGGCATAGTTCATGAAGGAGTTGCCTTCCCGGTACTGTGGTGGCTGTTGGACAAGCGGGGGAATTCCAACAGTGACGAGCGGATGCGGTTAATGGAGACCTTTGCCAAACGGTTCCCCACCGCTAGAGTGAACTACTTGTGTGCCGACCGCGAGTTCATTGGGCAAGCCTGGGTGCGCTATCTTCTACTCGAACCTACCCTCGCCTTTCGCTTACGGATTCGCAGCAGTGACCAGATTGAGCATGATGGCAGGGTGCTGGCGGCGCGAGTCGTCTTTGCCCATCTGCAACCCGGTCAATCCCAACAACTCACAGGCACCTGCCGAGTCTGGGGCTACCCAGTTGCCGTTGAAGCGCTACGACTTGATGATGGGGAGTTACTCGTGGTGATTGCTCCCCTCAAGGCGCAAGATTTGGTCAAAGACTATGCCTTGCGCTGGGGAATTGAAACGCTGTTTGGTATTTTCAAAACTCGCGGGTTCTGTCTGGAATCGACGCACTTTACCGATGATGAACGGTTGAGTAAATTGTTTGCCTTGTTGACTTTAGCTTTATGTTGGGCGATGCGAACCGGGTTATGGTTGCATCAATGGCAGCCCATTAAGATTAAAAAACACGGTCGTCGCGCCAAAAGTCTGTTTCGCTTAGGGTTCGATTATTTGCGCCATTTGGTACTCAATCCATCCTTGTCCAATGAGTCCGACTTTGTGCAATCCCTACAACTTTTGTCCTGTACTTAGCCCTGCTATATAAGGAAAATGGTTCCTATCACGGTGAGGGGACTTGAGCGTTGGGTCGGCGGGGGCAGACCTGTAGCCAGAGTCGCACGGGAATGCGATCGTACTGCTCCCAGAGGAAGTTCATCTCGGCCAACTTGCGGCGATAGCGAGGTTCAGCAGCGCGTCGATGCTTGCCTTGAGAGAACCATCTATCAACGGATGCCTCGCTCACGCCACAGATTTGGGCAATCTGGGCATGAGTGACATCCCAACGAGCATAAAAGGCTTGCGGAGTCATGCCGAACTGGCAATCACTGTAGAGTTGCAGCAGCTTGAGTTCTCGTTGTCCCAGTGCCTGAGGGGTCATGCAGATTGCTCCTTGCACAGAAGGTTAACAGGGGCAGTAGTAAGAAGTTGCAAATCCGCTTCCCAGGCAAGGTCTGAGTCAGTCCAGGCACGATTGGGTGATTGGAAATCCAGCCGAATCGTGTAGCGCCATGCCCAGCCCGGAAGGTGTACAGCAGGCGCAAACTGAAGTCCGACGACGATGCCGTAATCTTCGGCAGGCTGGGAAATAAATCGGACGCGATCGCCAATTACAAATTTTGGTTGACCAATCTCATGCGGGAATTTTTGGAAGAGAATCGGGAACATCCTTCAGCGGTAAGTTTGATCAGTACAAAGCAATTATACTCTTATAGTCTACATAAGGACTCTTATTTCATGTAGACTTGTCCCTTGTATTTCCCCACGATTGTCCCGTGGGAGATAAAAGCCAGTCAGATGTTAAACAGCGGTTTGGAAAGGCTATCAGGCGACGCCGCCGGGAGTTAGACCTTTCTCAAGAGGAGCTTGCCGAGCGTGCAGAGCTTCACAGAACTTATGTGTCAGACATTGAACGAGGCGATCGTAATCCCTCTTTGGAAAATATTGAGAAATTAGCGAAAGCCCTCAACATAAAAGTCTCTGCCCTTTTCATCCGTTATGGGGTGGAGGAAGTACTCGATGACCAGGCAGATTTGGGATGATGTGGAATCAGCAGCAAGCTATTTAGCATTTACCAATGCAATGCAGCTATCGCAGCGAGGGATTAAACGCTTGCGGTTAAAAGGATTTGACTGAAGCAGAAACTACACCTCAAATTAAAGCTATAACGGCAGAAAATATAGGCAATGCGCGTGAGTGTTTAGCTGAAATCGTTTGTCGCAGTTTGATCTCTTACAGCCCCAACGTCAGGCACTTCGAGAACAGCACAGCCTATTAAGTCAGAAGGTGTCAGAATTGTTGCAGAATGCAGCATACGCTGCTGAGGCTGCTGTTCGCCTCCAGATTGAGAAGCAGATGAACATTAGTTTAGGAACACAGGGCACACTGTCCACTATTGTTGAATGGATCAGACAACTTCTGAATGCTGAAGGTATTAGCTCAGAAAGAATGTAGCAGTTCGTAAATTTGATATTAAGGCTTCCCTAGGAAAATGCTGAATTGGACAGAGATAGGGTGTAATTGTAGAAGTCAATTCTGTTAAGCTTCCTCAATGCAAGGACTTGATCCATTACAGGCAAAACGAGAGGCTTTACAAGAACAGTACAGCCTGCTCAGCGAGAAGCGGTTAGAACTGGGGCGAAGCTCCGCCATTGCGGCTGACCCCAGCATGCAGTTCCAACTCAAGAAGCAAATTGAGCAAGTTGACTCAGAACTGGAAGCATTAGAACAACGTCTGGTGCAATTGGACAGATTGTCACAGGATGGACGGCTCTATCAAGCGCTTCTAAAACTGGGCTACCGCAAGCAAGTGCAGGTCTTTCGCAAGTTTGTGCAAAGCCATCCGATCGCGACCTTTCTCATCTATGGAGCCTCTGACTATGGGCAGCGATGGTTACTCAATCGCCTGGTGCAGCAGCATACGCGAGACAGTATTACGGGTAAGGTGGTCAAGATTAACCTCAGCCGTATAGCGCGACGCAGCGATGTAGCGGCTCTGTGGCGAGAACTGGCGGGACGGGCGGGGTTAAGTCGGCAAGGGACGATCGCCGAGATTGTCGATCGCGTCTACCAGTGGTGGCAAACGCAAAACGTCTTGCTGATCCTCTATGACATTGATTGTCTGCCGCAGGACTTTTTAGCTGAATTACTGCGGGATTTTTGGATGCCGCTGGCAGTCCGCGCCTGGGCAGAAGGCACGCCCGAAAGCGCCTATAAACTGCTGATGTTTCTGGTGGACTATGACGGCTGTGTGGGCAACTGGACGATTCCGTTTGCCGAACAGCTTGATGACACATGGCAACCCGTCATGCCTGTGAAGCTGCCGCTGATTGGCGAGTTTACCGAAAGTGAGCTGCTGAACTGGCTGGAGGTTTTCGCCGACGATTTGTCAATGGCGCTGCTAGACGAACCGGACGAAACGGTGCAGGTTATTCTGGAAAACAGCGATCGCGGCATTCCAGAACCAACGCTGGACGAAATTTGTCGGCAGGCAGGCTCTAACTGGTATGACAACGAGGAAAAATGGTTGAAACTGTAAGCGCATCTCTGGAATACGTTGGAAGGGTTCAGCCCAAAGCCACTGACGGGTTACCCTATCTGCCGAGTCGGGAACTGGTCGAGGCAGTGAATCTAGCGATTTATTTGGAGCGTCCGCTGCTGCTCAAAGGCGAACCTGGTTGCGGCAAAACTCAACTGGCTTCTGCGGTTGCCGATGAATTGGGGTTGCCACTGGAAAGTTGGTACGTTAAATCGACCAGTCGGGCACGGGACGGATTGTACACCTATGATGCGGTGGGGCGTTTACGGGATGCTCAATTGGCGGGTTCGGGTCGCCTCAACGAGGAACAGCTTCGGAGGGCAGATGATTCCACAACCTATGTGCGCTGGGGACCATTAGGTCGTGCGTTTTTGAATGAGCGGCGAACCGTGGTGCTGATTGATGAAATTGACAAAGCAGATATTGATTTCCCAAATGACTTGCTGCTGGAACTGGATAAACAACAGTTTCTGGTGGAAGAAACGGGAGAAGCGATCGCTGCAAAAGTGCCGCCGATCGTCTTTATCACCAGCAACGACGAGAAAGACTTACCGGATGCCTTTCTGCGCCGTTGTTTGTTCCATTTTGTTGAATTTCCAGATCACGATCGCCTGATTCAAATCATCCATTCGCGCTTTCCCTCAACGCCCGAAGCATTGGTCAATCAAGCCGTGGCTCGCTTTCTAGAACTGCGGGAGGACATGAAACGGGACAAGGGTGAGTCTGGTAAAAAAGTCAGCACCAGTGAATTAATTGACTGGTTTCGGGTATTGCGCCGCTATCCGCAAGAAGAGGCGTTGGGGCACCTGGGCGGGCAACTCCCCTTTGCGGGTGTGTTACTGAAAAGTTGGGAAGACCACATCCGCTATTTGAGGTTGGGCAAACGTGGATGAGTTGCCACTGCTGGAACTATTTACCCGTCTGCGTGAAGCTGGACTCCCGCTTGGCATTCCACACTACGAAGCTGCGGTACAAGCATTGCAAAAGGGTTACGGCTTGCCCGATCGCGCGGCGCTGGCGCGTCTTTGCCAAACGCTATGGGTGAGATCGTCCGATGAACAGCGGTTGTTTAACTATTATTTTGAACAGCTTATTGGCAAGGCAGACATCTCTCAGCCAGATAAGGTTGACGACGAAACAACTCCAATCGCTTCACCACAACGTAAAAAACGTCTCATCGCTCTTTACAGTGGGTTGATCAGCCTTGTCCTCATCGGTGCTGGAGTGGTGCTATGGCACAACACGCGATCAAAGGATGTCAAGATTGCCCCTTCACCTTCATCGATACCCACTCACGTTCCAGTAGCGCCGACAGCATCGGCATCGCCAACGCCACAACCAACAGTCGCACAACAACCGTCATCAAACGGGTTGATTTGGGTTCTGTTACTTATTCTGGCGCTAAGTGCAGGAGTATTCTGGCTGGTCAAAATCTTATTACAACGTCGCCACAAGGAACCGGAGCAAGCTTCTGAACCAATATCTGAAAACAGCGCTAAATTAGCTCCAGAACTGCTGCGTGAAGCGAAGGATGCTGTTCAGGTGGCTCAAGCCGTGCAGCAAATCACACATCAACGGACGAACTCACGCGATCGCTTTCTGCTATCAACCGATTACCTTCCAGTCACCCAACGGCAAATGAAGCAGAGTTGGCGGCATCTCCGTCGGATGGTGAGAGAAGGAATGGCGACCGAGTTAGATGTAGCGGCAACCGTGCAGCGCATTGCCCACGATGGAATGCTGCTGAATCCGGTTCTGGTCGCTCGACGCATTAATCGCACTGAATTAGTGTTGCTGATGGATCAAGATGGCTCGATGGTGCCATTCCATTCGCTGTCGGCTCGTTTGGTAGAAACGGCGTTGCGTGGTGGACGGCTGGGGAAGGCTGGGGCGTACTATTTCCATAACTGCCCTGTTGACTATCTCTACAACGACCCGATGCATCAAGAGGCTGAACCTATTGAGGAGGTGCTGAGAGGGTTTCAACGAGATCGCACCGCTGTCCTGATTTTTAGTGATGCAGGTGCAGCGCGGGGTGGCTTAAACCTGGAACGAGCAGATTTGACCGCTATGTTTTTACAACAGCTTAAACAGCAGGTACGGTATGTCGCATGGTTGAATCCAATGCCCAAACCACGATGGAACACCAGCACCGCTAGAGAGATTGCCCTGCAAGTGCCCATGTTTGAAGCCACTCGTCAGGGGCTAGATGAAGCGATCGATGCCTTGCGGGGTCGCCACCATGCATTAGCCGCATTGCTGGGAGGGCAAAAATGACCAGCACACGATCGTCCTCCACAAACACTAAAACACGATCGGCAACCCGACGCATTGAATCTTTTCGTCAACGCTTTGGCGACGGGCATTTCTATCTGGCGTGTCATGCTGCCCTGCCCCTCGCGCTCACCCCCGATCTGCTGTATTCACTCTGGGCAAATTTTCAACGAGATGACCACGGCGAAGCGATCGAGATTCCCTGGATTGCGGTCGCTGACTTAATGCTGTCTAACCTGTGTAAAGAAGTTGGCAATGAACTCTACGAAATGGATCAACCAATTCGAGATGACCTGCTGAATCAATTACAGAACGATTCCCGCTTTGGGCTGGAACGCCTTCAAGCACTGGCTGATTTTGTGATGGCGTATGTTGAACAGCAGCTAGACAGCCCCGATCTGGATATACGCGATCTGGCAACAGGGCAAAAATGGAGAGCTTTAGCCTACAAGCATCCATCCGAAGCCGCGCACAGTATCGCAACCGTGTTAGCCCAATTATCGTTCGACGATAAAGCCGAATGGATTCGGATGGCTGCACTCTTGAACAGCTTGGAAGAACCACTGTCTGCCTTTCAACCCTTACTCAACTACATCCGGGCAATGGCAGACCTGTCGCGGGGTAATTTAGCCGCCGCTACTGCCCAAATGACTCAAGTAGTAGATGCCAACCGTGAAGTACGGGTTGAGGGCGTTACTTTACCCATTCCAGATGTGCTCAATGGGGCATCGCCAAGGAGTCAAGAGTCAGACGTACTACCTACATCACCTCCGAACAGGCTTAAAATGCCTATCGCGATCGCGGGAGCCACGGTCATTTCGCTCTTAATACTAGTCGGAGTGCAGTACGGACTGAGATCGCCGACTCCACAGCCTACATCCGTAAGCTCAGCAACGCCGACTCCACAACCGGGTAGTGCCGCTACACCCATCACGCAACCATCTGTAGCGGCACCTTCTCCTGTCCCCTCGCCAACTTTTATAAAACCATCCCCTTCCTCCTCGCCATCAGTTCCGGCAACGCCCCCATCTCAGAGCCTCAGCCCAGTCGCAACGCCTACTCCTAAACCTTCAGTAAATCCTTCTTCCAAAGCTTCCTCAGCGATTTCGATAACGCCGTCTTCTTCCCCGTCATCCTCAATCCAAGCTCCCCCTGCCCAACAAAATTCCACTGCTCAGCAAAAGCCACAGTTATCTTCTCAGGTATCATCTATGCCCGGTAAGAACTCTTCTATTTCCCAAGAATCTTCGATAACGCCGTCTCCTTCTCCGTCATCCTCAATCCAAGCTCCCCCTGCCCAACAAAATTCCACTGCTCAGCAGAAGCCACAGTTACCATCTGTGCCCGGTAAGAACTCTTCTACTTCCAAAGAATCACTTTTGCAAGCTTATCTTAATGGGGCAAATGAGGCTAAGCAAGCAGAGGGTAGAACAAAGGCTAAGCAAGCAGAGGCTAGAACATATGTCGGCGCTATGACTAGATCCCAGCAAGCCTATTTTCTTGAAAAGGATAAATTTTCATCCAATATTCCGGACTTGGGACTTGGCATGTCTACTGAAACTCCAAACTATAGCTATAAAACTCAAACCTTTGGTTCAGGAGATAAGGTTTATGCAATCAATACAGCAACTCCTAAACAAGATGGTTTGAAGAGCTACGTTGGCGGAGTATACTTTGATGGAGTATTTCGGGCAATGACCAATACGCTTACGGCAGCTATTCTCTGCGAAAGCACAGAGCCTTCCAGGTCTCCTCCTATGTCACCTCAGCTCGTTGGAAATGATCCCCAATGTGCTCCAGGCTCAGTAGATTTGTCAAAATAAGAACATCAGATATATGGGCAACGATCCCCCTTGAAGAGACATTCTTTGGGAGCGCGATCGCGCGTCATCCAATCGCAAACGCAATCGCGTTACTCTAGGATTCCCATCCCTCACGGTAGGCGATCGTACCCTACTCGCCTCTGACCCACAATCGCCAAAAAATCGTGGTTAAAATGATGCCAACCCCTGCCATGCTTGGTCGAGAACCATGAAAGACTTTTTCATCAGCCACACGGGCAACGATCGCACCTGCGCAGAATGGGTTGCGTGGATTCTAAAAGAGACAGGCTACTCGGTCGTCATCCAGGCATGGGATTTTCGGGTGGGTGGCAATTTTGTGCTGGATATGCAGCGAGCTACCATTGAAGCAAAACGGACGATCTCAGCCCTCTTCTCTTTAATCTTTCTTGCTTTTGACGGATGTGGAGTTTTTAGCTGTTATAAACAGGAATGAATGCTCCAGATCTTTCTTCGCAGATAGGATTCACATGACAGATACTGCAAACGTTAAGCTGACGATCGCCTTCAATGACCCTGACCTCGACGCAGAAGAGCGGGAAGAGCAGGCGCAACAGTTCATGGCTGAATTGCAGCAGATGGACGAAATAGAGGTAGATCGGGTTCTCGATCCGAATCCACCGGAAGGGAACAAAGCAGTGGGCGCAATTTTGGTAGGACTGCTGACGGCTCAGGTGAATAAAGAGAATGCCCAAAAAGTGATGGGATTTCTGGGCGATCGCTTGGGTGGAAAGCCGATCGAGCTGGAAGTCGAAGCAAACGGCAAGAAGCTCAAGGTTTCAGCCCATAGCCGAGAAGAGCTAGAGGCGGCGATCGCAGCAGCGCAGAGATTTTCAGCAGCGTAGGGCACTGAAATGGCAAAGATCGCATTGCTGGTTGGCGTGAGTGAGTATGAGCCTGGGCTAAATCCCTTACCTGGAGCGGTGAAGGATGTGGATGCCATGCAACGAGTCTTAGCCGATCCAGAACTGGGAGGTTTTGCCGAGGCGGACATCACAGTGCTGAAAAATCCACAGCGGCAAGCGATGGAGGATGAGATCTATCGACTCTTCAGCGATCGTAAGAAGGATGATCTGCTGTTGTTTTACTTTTCTGGTCATGGCATTAAGGATGAGAATGGCAGACTTTACCTGGCAACCCGGGTGACCCGTAAGGACACTAACGGCAGATTGGTCAAACCATCAGCCGTAGCCACTGCGTCTCTCCATGAAAATATCAACGAAAGTCGATCACAGCGACAGGTGATTATTCTGGATTGCTGCTTTAGTGGCGCGATCGCTCAGGGCATGACGGTGAAGGATGATGGCACCGTCAACTTGAAAGAATATCTGGGTGGCAAGGGGCGGGCGATTCTGACCTCTTCCACTTCCACTGAGTATTCTTTTGGCGCAGCAGCAGGGCATGATGAAGCGGGGTTATCAATTTACACCCGTTACTTGGTTGAAGGGATTGAGACAGGAGCCGCCGATGCCAGCGGAGATGGTTGGATTGCGGTGGAAGAACTGCATGAGTATGCTGCTAGCCGGGTCAAGGAAGCAGCCCCAGCAATGACCCCTAAGTTTTACCCGGTGGAGGAGGGGTACAAAATTGTGTTGTCGCGATCGCGGCAAGACGACCCGAAGCTAAAGTATCGTAAGGAAGTGCAAGCGTCTGCTGAAGCAGGACAAGGTAAACTTTTGTTCTTTGCTCAGAAGTTACTAGAAGGTAAACGTGCTGAGTGGAACATTTCGGTTGAGGAAGCCAAAGCGATTGAAGACGAAGTATTGGAGCCATATCGCCAATATGAGCGCAAGCTATACGAGTACGAACAGGCGTTAACTGAAGCAGTGCAAATCGAGTACCCTTTTAGCGTTGCGAATGAAACTGCATTAAACAAATACCAACAGCAATTAGGGTTGCGCGATTCAGACATTGCAGCCATTGAAGCGCGAGTGCTGGCACCCTTAAGAATAGAGTCTGAACAGGACGCTGAACCGCAACGACAGGCAAAACCTATGCAGCCAGCGCAGGAATTAAGCTTTCCAGGGAATGTCACTGAGCGACAAGTGCCAGAGCCTGTTCTGATTCCAGAAACACCTGAACCAGCAGCACAACCCCCTCAACCTGTCCCGACTCAACCCGTGACTCAGAAATTAACCGCTTCTCAAAAACGACGCTTAGAGCAACGTCAGCAAGCCCTGGAGGAAGAACGAGGCATTCGCAATGAGAAACTAGGGCATCTACGGAAAAGCTTTGCGATCGAGGCAGGAGAAGCCGTCAAGTTCCAGCTACAGAAGCAAATTCAAGATGAGGAAGACAAATTAGCCGCTCTGGACGACGAACTGGATGCGATCGATCAGTCATTACAGAGCTGATTTGCTTCAACCTAACGATGTGACAAGCAGGACTGAATTCATCAGAGCACACTGATTTTGTAAAAGCGCTTACGACAAACAGCTTGTGATTTCAATTGAAGGGCTGCTACGACTAGTTTGAAGCTACTGGAAAGCTTTATAAAGTTCGTTAAAATTTCTTCCTTTTGCGGATGTGGAGTTTTTCGGCTGTTATAAAGAGGAATAAATGCGCTAGACCTCTTCACACAGATAGGAGTGACATGACAGACACCTCAAACGTTAAGCTGACGATCGCCTTTAATGACCCTGACCTCGACGCAGAAGAACGGGAAGAACAGGCGCAACGGTTCATGGCTGAATTGCAGCAGATGGACGAAGTAGAGGTAGATCGGGTTCTCGATCCGAATCCACCGGAAGGGAACAAAGCAGTGGGCGCAATTTTGGTAGGACTGCTGACGGCTCAGGTGAATAAAGAGAATGCCCAAAAGGTCATGGGTTTTTTGGGCGATCGCTTGGGCAATAAAGCGATCGAGCTGGAAGTCGAAGCAAACGGCAAGAAGCTCAAGGTAAAAGCTAGCAGTCGAGAAGAGTTGGAAGCGGCGATCGAAGCAGCACAGAGATTTGCAGCAGCATAGGATATCGAAATGGCGAAGGTCGCGTTGCTCATTGGGGTCAGTGAATACGAGCCGGGGTTGAATCCTTTACCTGCGGCAGTTAAAGATATTGAGGCGATCCAGGAAGTGCTGTTGGACCCCAAGATCGGCGGTTTTACAGGAGCAGATATTACCTCACTGAAGAATCCTGATCGGCAGGTGATGGAAGAAGCCATCTACAATTTGTTTGCCAGTCGAAATAGAGATGACCTGTTGCTGCTTTTCTTCTCAGGGCACGGTATCAAGGATGATGCGGGCAAGCTTTATCTGGCAACTCGCAGCACTCGTAAAACGCTTCGAGGCGAATTGATTAGCCCAACAGCAGTGGAAGCAAGGTTTGTGCATGATTGCATGAGTCGTAGCCGATCGAAGCGACAGGTTGTCGTGCTGGATAGCTGCTTTAGTGGCGCTTTTGCGGAAGGCTTATCAGCAAAAGATGACGGCACTGTTGATGTCCGCACGCAGCTAGGCGGCGAAGGGCGAGCGGTACTCACCTCTTCCAGTTCGACCCAGTACTCGTTTGAGCAAGAGGGGGAAGAGCTATCGCTTTACACCCGCTTCTTGATCGAGGGTATCAAAACGGGAGAAGCGGATCTCGATGGGGATGAAGTGATCTCAATCGATGAGCTTCATGAGTATGCCAGTCGTAAAGTACGCGAAGTGAAGCCAGAACTGAAGCCAGAGATTTATGCCATTCGGGAAGGCTTCAAGATTCGGTTGGCGAAAGTGCCTCCTGGCGATCCAGTGCAGAAGTATCGCAAAGAAGTCGCCCGGTTTATTAATCGGGGTGAAATTTCATTTGTTGGGCGCAGAACGTTGGATGTGTTTAGAACGCGGCTAGGACTGGAGGCAGCAACAACAGTAGCGATCGAGGATGACGTTCTCGAACCGTACCGCAAGGATTTTCGGGACAAGCTCCAGCAATACGAGCAAGTGTTTAGGGAATTAAGCGATCGCGATGAGCCAATCAGCGAAGGTGATCACGCTGATCTGCAAAATCTGCAACAAATTTTGGGGCTAAGGAACGAAGATACAGTGCCAATTGAGGCGCAGGTAACAGCCGCGTTGAAAGCTCACAAGCACAATCTGCAAGCCTACGAGCAAGCATTGGTAGAAGCGCTGCGACAAGCGTATCCCTTGAGTGAAACACGACAGCAACAGTTTCGTCAGATGCAGCAGCAGATGGAACTGACAAACGTTGAGGTAGAGGCAATTACAGCACGTGTTACGGCGGCTGTAGAAACTCACCATCAGCACTTACAGCAGTATGAGCAGACGTTTGCTGCGGCAGTGCAGCAGCAGTATCCCTTGAGTGAGTCTCAACGGTTAGAGTTACAGTCCTGCCGGGAAAGCCTGGGCTTAGCGGAAGTGGATGTTGCGCCCGTTGAAGCCAAGATCACGACTGAGATTAAGACCTATCAGCAGAAGCTCCAGCAGTACAAAGAGGCATTCATTCAAGCGACCCAAGGCAAGTATCAGCCGAATGAGGTGATTCGTCAGCAATTGCAGCAAACCTGGCACACGTTGGGCTTGGTTGCCGCCGATGTGCAGAGAGTGGAAGCGCCCATTCTGGCTCAAATTGAAAGGCATCAGGCAAGTCTGCGCCAGTATGAGCAAGCATTTACAGAGGCGACTCAGCAGCAGTATCCGCTTGGTGAAGAAACGCGACTGAGCTTGCAGCAACGCCAGGAGCAATTGCATCTGAGCGATGAGGATATTGCACCGATTCAAACCAGCATTACGACTGAGATCGAGGAACATCTGCAAAAGCTAGAGCAGTATCAGCAGGTGTTGAGTGAATCCATTCAGTTTGAGTACCCCTTAAGTGAATCGACCCGCGAGGAAATTCGACGCTTCCAGCAGGTATTGGAACTGTGTGATGAGGATGCCACACGCATCGAAGCGCAGCTTTTAGCAAGTAAAGAGGTTAATAATCTAGCGGATGAGCCTGTCGTTGAATTGCCTTTAGAGCCAGAAGCAGTCGTCATCCTTCCTCAAAGTGAAGTGACAACTGAAGACAGCTTCATAGAACTGCCTTCAGAACCGCTCCAACCTTTAGAGCCGCTAACGGTTGCAGAACCGGAAAGCCAGGTAAGAGAGGCAAAGACTGAGCCAAAAATTTTGCCGCTGCTGGAACCAGTGCCGAAACCGATCTCCAAACCTCGATCGCGGAAAACAATGGTGCTGGCTGGAATGGGTGTGGCAATTGTTGGTTTGGGTGGCATTACCACACTTGTGATCAATGGACAGGCTCGGCAAGCAGAAGAGTCAACCCTTAAACGCATTAAGGATTTAAAGGTTGCCAGCAAATACGATGATTGTGCCAATGCTGCACAGGGAATTAAGCAAGATTCCCGCATTTATGCTGATGCTCAAGCCTTGCTGAATGAGTGCCAAACTGCAAATGCTCAAGCGACCCTGGCAAAGACAAAACAACTGGCGAAAGACAGCAAGTTTAAGGAAGCTATTACCGAAGCTGGAAAAATTCCTGCGAGTGCACTCGTTGCCAGTGAAGCTAAAAAACTGGTTGGTCAATGGTCAGAGAGTTTGATTCAGCAAGCAACTAAGCAGTATGAGGATGGCAAGTTAGATGATGCTACTGCGGCTGTTCAGGTTATTCCTGCTGGCAGTGCTGCTGGAAAGAAAGTGCAGCCGCTTATAGCTCAATGGAAAAAGGAATGGGCTGCTAATGATACCAATTTGAAGGCAGCACAGAAGGCAATTGAGCAAAGAAAATGGCAAGCTGCACTTGATTCCGCAAATAAAGTAACCGCTCATCCTTTCTGGAAACAGAAAGCACAACCAATCATTCAGAAAGCAGAAACTCAAATTGCTGCTTCTATTCCTGCAACGGCACCAGTCATTACTACATCACCTGATCCAGGGTATACAGAACCAGCTAATTCACCAAGTCAACCTTCTGAACCAACACTTCAACCAACACCTCAACCAACACCTCAACCAACACCTCAACCAACACTTCAACCAACACCTCAACCAACACTTCAACCAACACCTCAACCAACACTTCAACCAACACCCACTCGACTTAGACTGAGAGTACAGTCCCCCAGGGGGTGAATTTCGTCCTAACAATGCAATCAGTCGAAAAGAGTTTGTTTCAATTTTGAATGCAGCCTTAGATCGAGCAAATGAAGTCATTGTTTCTGAAGCAACTGAGAAGTGTTCTGGTAGATGTTCAGAGCCAGAACCAAGCTCTGATGATTCACCAATATCCGTTCCTATTCGCTTTACCTTCAACACACCAGGAGTTTATAGCCGCTGTGTAAAAGACATTCTGCAACTCTATCAAGATCGGCGAGAATTGCAGAAGAACGGTAGAACGAGCGATTGTTTACCAGAAGTTTTTCAAACTTATACAGAGAAGGGGCTTTCTAGGAATCAAGCATTTGAGTTAATTCAAGCAGCAAATGCCTATGCGACAACAACCTTTTCATCGAAGTTGTTTCCACCTAAAGGGCAACGCTTAAGAATTCAGCAGCTCTTTGGTTTTGCATACACAATAGTGCGACTAGTATAGCGCTACAAATCAGTGCTAGGACATATCATAGGGATGAGAGTGCATAGAGAAATTGCCCATGCCAGGACCCTACAGCGATGACCTTCGCCAAAAAGCGATCGCGGCAGTTGAGCGCGGAGAAGGCAAAAGTCATGTGAGTCAGATGTTCAACATCAGTCGTAACACCCTCGACCTGTGGCTGAAGCGAAAAGAGCAAACAGGAGAGTGCCGAGCGATTACTCACTATCAGCAGGGATGTAGACATAAAATCACAGATTGGCAACGGTTTCGTGAGTTTGTCCGAGAGCATGGCGGCAAGAGCCAAGGGGAAATGGCGAAGTTGTGGGGAGACGGGGTGAGTCAGCAAAACATCAGTGATGCGTTAGGTAAACTTGGATTAAGTCGAAAAAAAAGACCTACGGCTATCAAGAACGCGATGACCTCAAGCGTCAAGAGTTTGAGGAACGCTTGAAGACAAAACCAACGGCTCAGGTGGTGTACGTTGATGAAGCAGGCATTGATAACCGAGAGGACTATGCCTACGGCTACTGCAAGGTTGGGCAACGCTTCCACGCGCTCAAATCGGGTAAACGAACTGAGCGCGTCAGTTGGATTGCCGCACTCTGTCAAGGAAAGCTGATTGCTCCACTAACCTTTGAAGGTTCGTGCAACCGAGACTTATTCGAAATCTGGTTAGAGCAATGTCTGTTACCTCAATTGCAACCCGGTGATGTCATTGTGATTGACAATGCCAGTTTTCATCGCTCTCAATACATCACTGAACTGGTGGCTGAAGCAGGATGTGAGATCTGGTATCTGCCGACCTATTCTCCTGACTTGAACAAGATTGAGCGTTGGTGGTTTGTGCTCAAAAACTGGATGCGGCAACGGTGGGATGAATTTGACAACTTTCGGGATTGTGTCGATGCCGCGTTTAAGAACTGGTAGTGCTCAAGATGTAATGATGGAGCAGTAGAGTTTATGCTTCTCTCCTGCCATGCCAGCCTGCCCCCTTTGTGGGTCCTCCCAAACGGTCAAGAATGGTCATATCCACAACGGTAAACAACGGTTCAAAGGCCAGGACTGTGGACGACAGTTTGTCGAGCAACCGACCAAAAAAGTAATCGACCAAGCCACACGGGAATTGATTGACCGCTTGCTGTTGGAGCGCATTTCTCTAGCTGGAATCGCTCGAGCAGCGCAAGTTTCTGAGCAGTGGCTGCAAACCTCCGTCAATGAGAAGTATGCAAAGGTGCCTCGCCAAGTGCAGGTGACACCCAAAAAAAGGGGCGGTTGACGATTGAGTGTGATGAATTGTGGTCCTTTGTAGACAACAAGCAGAACAAGCAATGGGTCTGGTTAGCGCTTGATGCCGATACTCGTGAGATTGTGGGTGTTTATGTACGTTCGCACATTAAATGTCGCAGTTCGCAGCCCATTTTCGCTCACCATAACCAACCTCAAACGACCGCTCACCAAGTAATCTAAGAGCTTTTTGCCAGAAAAGCGACATTCAACCGGATTCGCAAGTTGCGTGTCGTAAAGTTAACTTTGCAAATTAAGTGACGTTTTTCTGTGTCAACCCGCTTCGCAAATTGAGTGTCGTTTTTTAAGGTCATCGCCGCTCCGGCTGCTATGGCGATCGACCAGCCTTGCCAGTCGATCTACGCCTGGAAAGTGTGATGGTATAGCTGTCGCCGGGTGTGTTAGGACAGATTGGTGATGAACATCAACACCCGTGAGCTTTGTGAATTGACCCTTGTCCTAAGTCTTCCGTCCGTTGCTATATCCCTCTTGAATCACTTTCGGAAAAGCAAATTTAATCAAAAATGCTGAAGCTTCTATACGGCTTGAGTCTTAGCATACGCAGCTTATTTCCGATATTTCAAAACATTTGACAATGAAGCGTATATACCAGACAGCAGTCGGTGAAAGACTTTCAGCGTTTTGCCTGGATTTTACTTTAACTAGAGTGACATATGAGGGATATGAAGTTGCTGGGGGATGCTTGTCAGTGTCGCTTTGCTTCTTCCTGCACCATGTATGAGGAGCCTGTCGCCTCTTCTTTCGTGAGCTGGCGCTAGCGAGAATCGTCAATGAGCAGGAAAGAGCCTGAAAAAAGATGGCTGTCAGGCGAACTCAGGTCGCGATCTACGTTCCCTTAATCTCTCGCAAATTTCATGTCGCATACTCTAGCTGTATCGGGAGGATAGTGATACATTTTTACTACCTACGCTAGAAATGAGGCAATCTCCGATGGACGAAAGCCAAGTTGCCTGTTTAGACACTGATTCGCAAGCCTTGGATGAGGTTATGTTGAGCGATCGCGCTTTCGACACTGACCCAGCCAAAATCGTGCTGGACGCATCAGAGCCACAAAAGCTGCGTTTTCGGCTCATTGAGTGGCTGGCTGAGTCTCCCAATCGAAAAGTGAAGGCTGAACGGAAGCAGGCGATCGCCCAGACTCTTGCTATCTCAACGCGTCAGGTTGAGCGGATGCTCAATCAGTACCAAGAGGATCAGTTGCGCGAAACCGCAGGCATTGAGCGTGCTGACAAAGGACAGCACCGGATTGATGACTACTGGCAAGACTATATCCGAACGGTTTACGAGCAAAGCCTGAAGCAGAAGCATCCTCTCAAGCCCGCTGACGTAGTGCGCGAGGTGAAGCGACATGCTGTGATTGATCTGCGGCATGAAGAAGGTGACCATCCACACCCGGCAACGATCTATCGGCTTTTGGAACCCCTGATTGAGCGGCAAAAGCGGAAACAAAAAATCCGCAATCCGGGGTCAGGTTCTTGGATGACGGTTGAGACACGGGATGGGAAATTGCTCAAAGCGGAGTTCAGCAATCAAATCGTTCAGTGCGATCATACCAAGCTAGATATTCGGATTGTAGATCAGGAAGGCAACCTTCTACCTTGGAGACCCTGGCTTACTACGGTTGTTGATACCTTGTCAAGCTGCGTGCTTGGCTATCATCTGTGGCACAAGCAACCAGGGGCGCATGAAGTTGCTCTTACCCTCAGACATGCCGCTTTACCTAAGCATTATCCACCAGAGTATGAGCTTGAGAAGCCTTGGGATGTTTGTGGCTTGCCGCTACAGTACTTCTTCACTGATGGTGGCAAGGATTTAAGTAAAGCAAAGCTTATCAAAGCTATTGGTAAAAAGTTGGGATTTCAGTGTGAATTACGCGATCGACCGATTCAAGGTGGTATTCAAGAGCGAGTCTTCAAAACAATCAATACTGAAGTTTTAGCTCCTCTTCCGGGATATATATCCAAAGGCAAAAACGCAGAAGAGAATAAGGAAGGAGCAAGACGAGCCGAGAAGGAAGCTTGTCTCACCTTGGAGGATATCGACAAGTTTCTAGCTGAGTATTTCTGCGACGACTACAATCACGGGCTCTATCCTAAAGGTCCGAAAGATACCCGTTCTCCGAAAGATACCCGTTTTGAGAAATGGTTCAGAGGAATGGGAAGCAAACTGCCTGAGCCTTTGAGTGAGCGTGAGTTGGATATCTGTTTGATGAAAGAGGAGCAACGAGTCGTTCAAGCGCATGGATCTGTTTACTTTGAAAACCTGACCTACCGCTGTGAAGAACTGCGATCGCGGCAAGGTCAGTATGTGACGTTGGGCTATGACCCCGACCATATTCTGACCCTATACATTTACAGCCAAGCGACAGGTGATGCTGCCGGGGAGTTTATTGGCTTTGCTCACGCGATCAATATGGACACTCAAGACCTGAGCCTGGAGGAACTGAAGCAACTGAACAAAGTCCGGAGCACGGCTAAGCGTGCCCATTCAAACTATGATGCGCTCCTGGCTTTGGATAAGCGCCAAAAACTTGTAGAGGTACGGAAGCAAGAAAAGAAAGAACGGCAGCGCTCAGAACAGCGAAAGCTGCGAGGCAACAGTAAGCAGAACTCGAACGTGGTGGCCTTGCGGCAGGAGCGTGCAGGCAACGCTGCTGGCAGTAGCAACCCAATGGAACTCCTGCCTGAAAGGGTTACACCCGAACAAAGGAAGCCTCAAGCCCTTTTACCCCTCCCCGTAGCGACACCACAGATCCTTGAACCTGCTGCGTCTACTCCGCCACCAGAAGAGCGACACAAACTTGTAGTTTCCAAAAATCAGACGTTGAAGAGGATTTGGTAAGGCATGGCACAATCACAACTGGCAATTCAGGTTCCGGTGGAGGTTCTGGCACCTCAGCTCGACTTAACCGATGTGCTGAGCAGAACGGCTGCGATCGAGGAGCTATTCAAGACTGCTTTTATCCCGACCGATCGCGCCTCGCAATACTTTCGATGGCTGGATGAGTTGCGCCTGCTAAAGCAGTGTGGTCGAGTGATTGGACCGAGAGATGTGGGCAAGAGCCGCTCATCGGTGCATTACCGAGAAGAGGATCGCAAACGGGTGTCCTGTGTCAAAGCGTGGTCAAACTCAAGTTCTAAGCGGTTATTTTCCCAAATCCTCAAAGACATTCACCATGCGGCTCCGAGGGGCAGACGGCACGATTTACGCACCCGCTTGGCTAGCTGTCTGGAGCCTTTCGGCATTGAACTTCTGCTCGTGGACAATGCCGATAATCTGCAACGGGAGGCGTTGGTTGACCTGAAGCAGCTACATGAAGAGTCGGGGGTGTCCATCATCCTCATCGGTGGGCAGGATCTCGATAGCAGCCTGCAAAACTTCGATTTACTGACCTGCTTTCCGACGCTGTTTGAGTTTGACAGACTGGACTACGAAGACTTTCAGAAGACCCTGCGGACGATCGAACTGGATCTTTTGGCGTTGCCTCAAGCCTCCAATCTGTCAGAAGGGACTCTCTTTGAGCTTCTGGCAGTCAGTACTCAAGCCCAGATGGGTACGTTGATTAAGCTTTTGACCAAGGCGGTTTTGCACTCGTTGAAGAAGGGGCATCGGAAGGTTGATGAGGCGATTTTGCACAATATTGCCAATCGTTATGGCAAGCGCTATGTCCCCCCAGAATCCAGAAAGAAGTCAGAGTTGGGTGAAGGCTGAGCATCGATCGTTTTGAGAGGAGAGTCTGCGATGAGTCAGCTTGATGAAACGTTGCCCCGACTAGGGTCTGTGGAAACGTTGGAGCATGAGAGTATTAGCCACTACCTGGGGCGTTTAAGACGATTTAAGGCGAACAGTTTGCCCTCGGCTTATGCTCTAGGGCAAGCGGCAGGTATTGGTTCAGTAACTGCCCGTGGGGAAAAACTCTATTTCAATCCGTTTCCAACAGAGCAGGAGTTGGGAGCGATCGTCCGCTTAGTTGGACTCGAAACTGGACGACTGCAAGCTATGCTGCCGAGTCGAGAAATAACCTTGCAACCCCGCCCCATTCGGCTCTGTGGGGCTTGTTATGCTGAAGTGCCCTGTCATCGGATGGCGTGGCAGCACAAGGATATTGCTGCGGTTTGTCCACATCATCCGTTGCGTTTGCTGGAGCAATGCCCTAGTTGCAAAAAGCCCTTTCAGATTCCGGCGCTGTGGACCGACGGGAGGTGTCATCATTGTGAGATGCGTTTTACATCGATGGTGAAGTATCAAGAGAGAATTAAGAGAACTGGATGAGACGGGCGATTGCCTCCCAAAATGACTTCTCTCTAAATGCCCTCAGTGTTAGTAAATCTCTCCAATTCTGCCTTCATTAGGTTGAGGGGACATATCAGAACTGCTCTCTGCTTTTTGTCAAGATACCGAGGTTTTCAAGATCGCTGTCAGGGTGCATCATCTGAATAAACCTGCCGGGATACCTTACCTCCAAAAGCCAACGTTAATTTTTACTTCTGAAAAGTTTTAGGCTATGGTGATGGTCAAGTTCTTTAGCGATCGCCCACACACCCTTAAGCATGAAGCGATATGCCTTTGTCATTGGTATTGGCAAGTACGCCAATCTGAATGAATTGTCTAAGCCTGCAAGTGATGCCCAGGCTGTTGCCGAGGTGCTGAAAAAGCATGGCGACTTTCAGGAAGTCACGTTACTCAATGGAACCAAGGCAAAACCGGGATGGGTAGACTACGACACGCTGGACGCAGAGCTGACTAAATTCTTGAAACAGGCGGATATCCAGGATGCGCTGATTTACTTTACGGGGCATGGCTTCACTGTAGAGGAGAGCGAGTTTGATCAGCGGGGTTACCTGGCGACTTCGAGTTCAAAAGTGAAGTTCAAGGGGAAGCAAATTATCTCGCAGGAAGATGGCTTTTCCTTCAATAAGCTGAATGGGCTGGTGCAGAAGGCAAGTTTGAGCAGTTTGCTGCTGCTGATGGACTGCTGCCACAGCGGTTTTTTGATTGAGGATGACCTGGTCAAGCAGAGCTTACAGGCTTTTTCTAAGAGTAATTATTTTCTGATTTCGGCGTGCCGGAGCTTTCAGGAGGCTTATGCGCTAAAGCGGGAGACCCACAGCATTTTTACAGGGGCGTTGCTGGAGAGCTTGTTGCCGGAGCAGGCCAAGCAAGGGGTGGTGACGGCTTTGAATGCGCTTGATTTTATCGATCGCGAACTCAAGGGCAGCGGGCAGGAGCCAATTTTCTTGGGGATGGGCGGGGCAATTCCTGTGGTCAGCTATGCGATCGCGGCTCCGATCGAACCGGATGAGACTTGTCCATATCAAGGGCTAGAGGCCTTTACAGAAGCGACGGCACGTTTTTTCTTTGGGCGACAGACGGATGTGGAGGCGCTGTGGCAGAAGCTGGAAAAGAGTGCGTTTGTGCCGGTGATCGGAGCATCAGGTAGTGGCAAGTCGTCGCTGGTGCGGGCGGGGTTAATTCCAGCATTGCAGCAGAGTGGCACGAATTGGACGGTGCTGGAGCCGATTAAACCAGGAGAAGAACCGCTGACTCAATTGCGGAAACCATTGGAGTCACTAACACAGCAGTTAACAAGCAAGGTGCAACTGGCTAATTTGCTGCGGAAAGCACCGGAAGGCTTGCAACCCCTGCTTCAGCAGTTACCCGATACCGCTCGGTTTCTACTGGTGGTGGATCAATTTGAGGAGGTGTTTACGGTCTGTCTGGATGAAGCGGAGCAGGCACGGTTTATTCAACTGGTGACCCAGGTGGCAACGATGCCGCATTCGCGCCTGTCGGTGGTGATCACGATGCGGGCAGATTTTGTGGAGTCTTGTCTGCATTATGAGGCGCTGAAGCAGTTGATTCAGACGCAGGCGGTTTACCTGTCACCACTAACAGGAGCAGATTTGACGGATGCGATCGCCAAACCTGCTGAGCAACAGGGCTATCACCTGACTTCCGCGCTGCTGGCGGAGATCGTTAAAGACACCCGTGAAGAACCGGGATTTTTGCCGCTGTTGCAGTTTGCCTTGACGAAACTGTGGGAGTGTCGCGATAGTGAAGCACACGCACTGACCGCCGGGGCATACGTCACTATTGGCGAACTGGCGGGTGCTCTCGATGCCCATGCCGATCAGATTTACGAATGCTGTGAGTACATCGACCCCTATACTGGCGAGATTAATCTGTCTGCCGAACAGAACAGATCGCAGATAGAGCAAGACTGGATACGGGCAATATTACTGCGGCTGGTGCGCTCGGGGGAGGGCGAAAAGGATACCCGCCAACGCCAACCGCGATCGACTCTGGTGGCACTGGCGGGTGAGACACCAGAGGCTCAACAGCAGATAGGACTGGTGCTGGAAAGCTTGATTAAGGGGCGATTGTTAGTTTCAGAGCGGGAAACCATTGACCTGGCGCATGAGGCGCTAATTAAAGGCTGGAAACGACTGGATGGTTGGTGTCAGGAAAGTCGGGAGTTACGGCGGTGGAGCCAACGGCTGGAGGCAGCCCGATTGGAGTGGGAGAAAGACCAGCAGAACCCCAACCTGAAGCCAGCAGAAAAAGACCGTAACCTGATGATGGGTGGGCTGCTGGCGGAAGTGCGAGAGCAGTGGCAGGCGTTGATTCCCTACTTGCAAGACTTGAGTAAAGATGAACCCTTCTGGCAACGGAGTGATGCCCACGAGCAGGATCGAATTACCACTCTGCAACGGGCACTGACAGAGTCCAGGTTACGGGAGATGTCAGCAAGGTCACAACATCTTGTGCTAGCACAACCACGAATGGGATTGGAACTAGCAATGCAGGCAATGGGAGAAAACCTGGAGAACTTTCCAGCCCAGTTATTCAGTACGGTTCAGGGAAGCCTGCATCAGGCACTCGATCTGGCACGGTTGCCTGAGACCTTCCAGGGGCATGGATCCAGCGTCAGGTCGGTGGCGTTCTCCTCGGATGGCAAGACCCTTGTTAGTGGCAGTGATGACGACACGATTCGCCTGTGGAGCCTTGATGGCACCCCGCTAGGGCAACCCTTCCAGGGACATCAGGACCACGTCAGGTCGGTGGCGTTCTCCCCCGATGGTCAGATGATTGTCAGTGGCAGTTCTGACAAGACGATTCGCCTGTGGAGCCTTGATGGCACCCCGCTAGGGCAACCCTTCCAGGGGCATCAAAACTGGGTCAACTCGGTGGCGTTTTCCCCCGATGGTCAGGCGATTGTCAGTGGCAGTGATGACAACACAATTCGCCTGTGGAGCCTCAATGGTGCCCCTATCGGTCAACCCTTTCAGGGACATCAAGGCTCTGTCAACTCGGTGGCGTTCTCCCCCGATGGCAAGACCGTTGTCAGTGGCAGTAATGACAACACAATCCGCCTGTGGAGCCTCAATGGTGCCCCTATCGGTCAACCCTTTCAGGGACATCAAGGCTCTGTCAACTCGGTGGCGTTCTCCCCCGATGGCAAGACCGTTGTCAGTGGCAGTAATGACAACACAATCCGCCTGTGGAGCCTCGATGGCACCCCGATGGGGCAACCCCCTTCCAGGGGCATCAAAACTGGATCAACTCGGTGGCGTTTTCCCCGGATGGCAAGACCGTTGTCAGTGGCAGTAATGACAACACGATTCGCCTGTGGAGCCTCGATGGCACTCCGATCGGGCAACCCTTCCAGGGGCATCAAGTCTCTGTCAACTCGGTGGCGTTTTCCCCGGATGGCAAGACCGTTGTCAGTGGTAGTGAGGACAAAACGATTCGCCTGTGGAGCCTTGATGGCACCCCGCTAGGGCAACCCTTCCAGGGGCATCGATCCGGCGTCAAATCGGTGGCGTTCTCCCCGGATGGCAAGACCCTTGTCAGTGGTAGTGAGGACAAAACGCTTCGCCTGTGGAGCCTTGATGGCACCCCGCTAGGGCAACCCTTCCAGGGGCATCGATCCGGCGTCAAATCGGTGGCGTTCTCCCCGGATGGCAAGACCCTTGTCAGTGGCAGTTTTGACAACACGATTCACCTGTGGCGGGGCAACTGGCAGGCGTGGTTGGGGGTTTGCAGTGCGCGCCTGGGCTATCACCTGGTCTCAGCAGACCCGGAAATCGACCTGCTCACCGCCGACCCCGGTGCGATTCTGCGTTCGGACGATCCAGCCATCACCACGACACAAAAAGCCTGCGCTACCTGCCAAAAATATGCCTGGGCTGAGGGGTCAGGGCGCAGGGATCTGGCACAAATCCTGCGACGGCAGGGGAATGATCTGGCACGATTGGGTAACACTGCGCTGGCAGCGGAACGGTTGCGGCAGGCGGCAGAGTATGGGTTGGGTGAAGGCTAGCGGGCACTCACGCTCAAAGCAGCACTCTTCAGGCTCAAAGCTGAATCGCTCCTACCAAAACCTCGGAGGTTTAAGTGCCGAGGTTGGTCAGCGGTTCAATTTCTGGTCAAAACCTCCGAGGTTTGCGTAAGCCTTCCTCCTTAAACTCCAACCTTCACGCTTGAATCTCCAACATTCGCGCTCGAACCTCAACCATTCACACTTGAACCTCCAACATTCACGCTTGAACCTCCAACATTCACGCTTGAAACTGGATCATTCACGCTCGAACCTCAACCATTCACACTCGAAGCAGAATCATTCACGCTCCAACGATCGCAGCATAACCGCTTATCCTCCAGCTTGTTTCGGTTTATCGGGAAACTTGCATTTAACGGAAATCTCAAAGTTTGCTTCCGCCGAACCTTCCGTAACGATCGGCACTCCCGTTTTCCCGCCAATCTTCAGCCCAAACTTCAGGTTCAGTTCTTCTACCTCAGCATCGCCAAAGTTTTTGAAGGCACCGATCGCATACCAGGCATAGGCGCGAATCGTCCCGTGGATTTCTTTGAGTTTGGCGATCGCATCGTCGGTAATCCCCATCGACTCGCGCTCATCTTCATCTATTTCTCCCGGTGAGGGCAGATCGGGCGGCAAGATAATAGGCGCGGTCGATTCAACATAGATTGTGTAAGTAGTGCCGTCTTCGTCCTGAAGGAGCACGGGTTGTACGTCTGCCATGGGTGACCTGAGAGAAAATTCGAGGTTATCTTATTACTGAAAGTGTGCGATTGTCCGTCCTATCCCGGAAAACTTAACTTTATGGCTCGTCGTTATGCCCTTGTAATTGGCATTTCAGAATACCAGAGTCCTCTCAAGCCTTTGAGTAAACCTGCCAGCGATGCGGCAGCGGTTGCAGCGGTGCTGAAGCAAGGGGGTGACTTTCAAGAGGTGACTGTCTTGAAAGGAGCCGTCACGAGCGCCAAGCTGATTCAGGCATTACGAACTTTGCTTTTAGAGCAAGCAACTCAGAACGATGTGCTGCTTTACTTCACTGGGCATGGCATTCCAGTAGTTGATCCGGTGGTTGGTAAACCCAGAGCCTACCTGTCAACGTCAGATACCGCGATCGCCCTTGAAGGGAAGCAAGTGATCGAAGCACGGCGAGCAGTGCCCCTCGATAGCCTCAACGACCTGATTCAGGAATCCCAGTTAAGCAGCCTGGTCATGTTGTTTGACTCCTGCCACAGCGGTGATTTTCTGGAACGGAGTCTGGTCGAGAAGACCTTTACTGCTTTCAGTACCCACAAGGACTATTACCTGATCACCGCTTGCCGGGGCTTTGAGCAGGCATACGCCATCAAGCGTGAGCAGCACAGCATTTTCACGGGAGCCTTGCTAACAGGGCTATCTCAGGCAAATGCTAACGAAGATGGACAGGTGACGGGCGATCGCTTGTTTGAGTCTGTTGCCAGAGAGCTAAGAGGCAGTGGACAAGAACCACTCCGCATGGGTTATGGCGGCTTGATTACGCTCATGAACCATCAACCGCAGCCAACGAGGCTAACGGCGATCGTGGATGCAGCGGGAGAAACCATCTGCCCCTATCAAGGGTTGCAAGCGTTCACCGCAGAGCAACAAGCTTTCTTCTTTGGGCGGCAGCGAACGGTTGAAGACATCCGGCAACGGTTAGAGCAACAGCCGTTTGTTCCGGTGATTGGCGCATCCGGCAGCGGTAAATCTTCAGTGGTGCGAGCTGGATTGATGCCCTGGCTAGCGGCAACAGGTTGGCAGATACTTGACTCGATCAAACCAGGATTCGACCCACTGGCAGCGCTGAGAGCCGTCTTTGAACCGTTTTTCCCTCGCTCCAACCGCGACATTCAGCAACTCCATCAACTCATCAAAACTGACCCCGATCCGTTACCTGCTCTGGTCAAGCGACTCTCTAATGCAACGACTACCACCGATCAGGAAGTACCAGAACGCTTTCTATTGGTGGTGGATCAGTTTGAGGAAGTGTTTACGCTCTGCCCAGATGAGGGCGATCGCCAGCGCTTTATTGACCTGCTGACTCAGGTGGTCAATCTCCCTGATGCTCGTTTGGCAGTGGTCATCACGATGCGAGCAGACTTTCTTGAACCTTGTCTGCGTTACCCCGCACTGCACCAACTGATTGAAACGCAAACCAAGTACCTGGCATCACCAACCGGGGTTGATTTACGAGATGCGATCGTGGAACCTGCAAAACGGCAGGGATACAACGTCGAGGAACGCTTGCTCTTCAAGATTCAGGACGATGTGGGAAAAGAGCCAGGGTTCCTGCCCTTATTAGAATTTGCTCTGACTAAACTATGGGAGCAACGAGACACGGAGCAAAAGCTGCTGACCCTAGAACAGTATGAAAACCTGGGAGGCTTGACTGGAGCATTGAACTTCCATGCTGAGCAGGTCTACCACTTTCGAGACCTTGAGCGGGACACCCCGACAGAGCCACGAAGTGAGCAAGAGCAGGCATGGATTAAACGAATCTTTCTGCGGTTAGTGCGAACCGGAGAAGCAGAAAAGGACACCCGCCAGCGTCGCCCTAAATCTGAGCTATTGGCGATCGCAGACGCTGATCGCAATGCTCAAAACTTGTTGCGTGGATTACTTGAAGATGACGGTGGATTGGTACAAGGGCGTTTGCTGGTAACGGGGCAGGAACAAGCCAATTTAGATTCCTGGGTGGATTTAGCGCATGAAGCACTGCTAGATGGATGGGTACGGTTTGCCGAGTGGCGCAAGGGAGATCGGGATGTGCGGAGGTTGATAGACCGCATGGAAAATGCTCGCCGCGAGTGGGAACAGCATCAGCGGAGTGTTGACTTCCTGCTACCGAAAGGATTGTTAGTGCAAGTTGAAGTTCAAAGCAAAAATTTACAACCTTACTTAACTTCTGCATTAAAAGAATTTTATGAACTAACTAAGGCGCGAGAACAGGAACGGGAAGCAGCCATTAAATGGGCAAAATCGGAAGGAGCTTTAAATGCACGAGCCGACGAGGCAATTAAGTTACTACAACGCCAACCTCTAGAGGGCTTAGTCCTTGCTCTTCAATTGGTGAAGTTGAACCTTGAGAAACCGAATCAATGCCTTTTAGGAACTATCCAAAATAGCTTACATCAGGCAATGACTAATGCTCGTGAGTGTAATCGTTTTCAGGGACATGAGGATACTGTTTGGTCAGTCGCATTTAGCCCGGATGGTAAATCAATTGTCAGTGGTGGTCGGGACGGCACGATTCGTCTTTGGACCTTGGATGGTAAACCAATCGGGCGACCATTTGTGGGACATGAGTCTACTGTTACTTCAGTCGCATTTAGCCCGGATGGCATGAGAATTGTCAGTAGCAGTAGTGACGAAACAATTCAACTCTGGGACTTAAACGGCAATCCAATCGGGCGACCATTTCTGGGACATCAAGGCTCCATCAGGTCGGTAGTATTTAGCTCGGATGGCACCAGAATTGTCAGTGGCAGCAATGACAAGACGATTCGACTGTGGGACTTGAATGGCAACCCGATTGGACAACCATTTTTGGGACATCAAGACTCTATCAGGTCAGTGGCATTTAGTCCGGATGGTGCCAGAATTGCCAGTGGCAGCAATGACAAGACGATTCGACTGTGGGACTTGAATGGCAACCCGATTGGACAACCTATAGAACATGGAGACAGGGTTACTTCAGTAGCCTTTAGCCCGGATGCAATCAGGATTGTTAGCGGTAGTGATGATAGAACAATTCGACTGTGGGACTTGAATGGCAACCCAATTGGGCAACCGCTTTTAGGGCATCAATCCTTTGTCGTATCAGTGGCATTTAGTATTGATGGTACTAGAATTGCTAGTGGCAGTGTTGACAAGACGATTCGACTGTGGGACTTGAGTGGTAACCAGATCGGGCAACCGCTTTTAGGTCATGAGGCTGATGTTACTTTAGTAGTCTTTAGTCCTGATAGCACCAAACTTTTGAGTAGCAGTAGTGACAACACAGTTTGTCTATGGGATCTGCAAACTGGATCGCTCAATCAGCCGATTGCACGGCATGAAGATGCTGTTCAATCAATAGCGTTTAGCTCAAATGGTGAATTAATTGCAAGCGGCGATATCAGAGGAGCCATCTATCTATGGAATACTCACGGTACTTTGGTCAAGCAATCCTTTCAAGGGCATAAAGGCTCAGTGAAGTCAGTAGCATTTAGCCCTGATAGTCAAACAATCGTGAGTGGCGGAAGTGATCGAAAAATTCACTTTTGGGATATTGAGGGCAATTTGATAAGTTCATCCTTTGAAGAACATGGGGATTCTGTTGAATCAGTAGCATTTAGCCCGAACGGTGAGTTAATCATCAGTGGTAGTAAAGACGGGGAAATCCAACTTTCGGATGCTCAAGGAAATCGAATAAAAAGATTTTGGTGGAACTGTGAGGATAAACTTTGTCGGCATCACAGCTCGGTTTGGTCAGTAGCATTTAGTCTGGATGGTCAGACAATTGTTAACACTAGCTCCAATGGAACAATTTGGTTGAGAGCTATTGAGGGAACTCCAATTGAAAGAGCGTTTGAAGGACATGAGGGGAATGTTTGGTCAATTGCCTTTAGCCCAGGCGGAAGACTAATCGCTAGTGGTGGTAATGATGGAACAGTCCGGCTTTGGGATATGCGAGGCAACGCGGTAAGACAACCATTTAAGGGACATAAGGGGTCTATTTGGTCAATTGCATTCAGTCCAAATGGGGAACTAATTGCTAGTGGTGGTAATGATGGAACAGTTCGACTGTGGGATATACAAGGCAACACGATAGGGCAACCATTTAAGGGACATAAAGCTGCTGTCAAATCAGTAGGATTTAGTCCGGACGGCAAGATAATTGGCAGTGCGAGTGATGATCACACAATTCGTCTATGGACAGTTGGTACATGGGAAGACTGGTTAGCCATCTGCTGTAATCGCATCCGTCATCACCCTTATTTCAAAAATCCTCAAACTGAAGAAGCAAGAGCCGCATGTGAAGTCTGCCGCAAGTATGTCTGGGAGCGGGAGTCACTTGATATAAACAATGCTTAAGCCTACAGATTATCTGGCAGAGAGCGTAGGAGCATTACTTTTTTAAGCTTGACCGCAGTAAGGGCAGAACCAAAACTTGAGCGACACGATTGGTTCCTGCAACTAGCGCAGCGATCGCGCAACTGACTCCCACAGGCGAAGCAATGCTTAGAGCGCGGGTGTGTCCACATGGGGTCAGGTGGTGTTCCCGGCACCCAGCAGTGGGGGCAGAACTTGAGGGCAGCGATCGTGTCTACAGCCACTCCCTTACAGACCGCATCCACATACTCCACAGTGATACTCAGAGCATAAGCCAAGCTACTCTTGGGGTGCTTGCTTTAACCGAATCGTCTGCCCTGGCTCGACTTTGCCCATATTCTTACCAGGAAAGTGAGTGTTGAAACCCAAAGCCGTTCATCCCTCACCCGGCAGCTTGGCTTGGTGAGGGGCAGTATCAAACATGATGTCGTAGTGCAGGCTTGGAGCCTGTTGACGAAGGATGCGTAGATGGGCTTCGGCATCATTGCGGCGGCGAAAACGAGCCACTACACGTTGCTGCATCCTGGACAGCAAGCGGACGATGCACCAGGGATGGAGCTGTTGGTGATACGTCATGCTCGCCTCCTGTCGCTAGTGGCAAGGTTGTTGAGCGCCTGATCGATTACCCCCAGAAGGCGAGAAGCATTGTTGTCAGGCGGATGCAGCGACCAGGCACTGATAGGAACAGGCTGGTACGTCAGGCGGTAGGACTTGCCACTATGGTGATAAATAACCCAGACCGCCTGCCGGGGTAGTTTTTGGATGCGATCGCCCTGCTGCTTTAGAGCAGACCGAATTAGTTTGATTTCTGCGATGACTCGTTGACCCTGGTTCACCTTGAATGCCTCCAGTTGTTTGATGTCGTCAAAAGACTGAAGCCACCCTACAAAGAAGGTGGCGAGTCAAAACAGGTCAGGGTGGTATTGACATTCTGGAATTCAGGTGATTTTGTCTTCCGGTTGAGTAAAACAAAGTGTAGAGCGGAGGTCTTCGGGGATTTGCTCAAAATGCTCTAGCAGAAAGTCCATCAGGGCAAGGTGACGGAGGTCGATCGCAGTAGGACGACGATAGCTGCGACCACGACGGAACCAACAGCGCACGGTAGACGTAGAGCGAGAACAGATAGCCGCGATCGCTTCCTGGCTGACGTGCCACTTGGCATAGAAGGTCTGGGGTGTCATGCCAAGCTGGCAATAGCTGTAGCGGTCAATCAGGGCTTGTTCGCGTGGGGTAAGGGAACGGGGGTTCATAGAGTTTCCTCTGCTACCGTTGGTTCGAGGTCGTCTTCCCAGGCAATGTCAGCTTGCACCCATGCGGCACTAGGCGAGTCGGCATCGAGCCAAATGAGGTAGCACCAGTGCCAACAGCAGCGATGGGGAGCAAAGCTGTAGAAACGACCAATCGCAATGCCCCAATCAGTTATTTCCCCATTGGAAATCCAACGCAGGCGATCGCCGTAGAGAAACCGAGGCATTTCGACATCGGGGAAAGTGGTCGGTAGGTCAGTTGCAGGGGGTGGGAGTTGCAGGCTGGACAGAGCGTTCGAGGTGTCGAGTGTGCTGCTCCGTAAGGCATCCAAATAAGCAGCGAGAAGTTTACCGTCGAGATTGGCAGTCAGGGTTTGGATGAGGCTAGCAGCAAGGGTTTCGGCTTCCTGAGTTTTGATCACGACCCAGGCGGCATCGAAGCTGGCATCGGAGTAAGTTTTGAGGCGGCAAAGCAAATCAGCAATGGCAAAGTCAGCCAAGGCTTGCTGATAGCCTGCCTGGTAAGTCCCTGTAGATACTATGGCAGGGCTAGGAGTGCGGCAAGGTGGTGTTTGACGACACCACAGTCGAGTTGTTTTGGAACGATTTGGCATAGGATTGAAACTGCTCCTAATGAAGTGGGAGTAAGTGCCAGACCCCGTGCCGACCAAAGCTGTGGGTCTGGCCTTTGACGTTAGTTTAGAAGCTTTAAGGCGATAGGGCAATAGGGCATAGTGACAATTACCCTTTATGCATCTTGCGATAAGGGAGAATAGCCCTAGAGGAGATGTTTAGCCCTGACTCCGAAATGGCAGAGAAAAAAGCTCAAATCCGCGTTTACTTGCCAACTGATACCGACAAGATTCTCAAAATCTTGGCAGCGGTGAAGGACTCGTCTGTCAATGCTCTGGTAAATGAGGCGATCGAGCATTGGTTGGAGGAGGCAGAGCAAAAGGAAATTGTGGAGAAGTTTAACCTCGATCAGTTAGATGAGATCGGCTAAGAGATACCTTCAGGAGCAATTTTCACCTGACGGCTATGTGCTAGCTAGAGATGATTCATTGATGACTGACTAAGAGCGATCGCGTTCCCTCAAGCAAACAAGCTCTCCAAAAACTTCTCTCCTGCCTGCTGCAAGTCTCTATCAACCGCGAAGGTTAGGGTGCGGATACGAATCTCCTGGACTTTGGTATGTAGAGGCTTTTGTAACGGTTGTGGATAGATGAGAATCGCTTCGGAGCACCCTTGTGTAGTTGCATAGGCGATGATTTGCGCCACATTATCGGTTCCAGGAGTGCTTGGGGCTTTGTATTTGGTGTCCATCACATAGCGGGTCTGCCCCGTCATAATGTCAAAAAGCACAAGAGCGCTGTCTTTCAGCATTGCTCTTGTGCTTTTTGATGTGAACTTGATGTCGGGCTTTAACATCCTTGTCCTAACCAATCAGTTTTGTACCATCCGGTGCGATATGCTAGCGTACGATCGCTCCATGCGTAACGTCGGCAAGCATACGCACCATAGAAATTAGCTGTCAGGCGGTGACTTCGGCTTCTTCAAGGTTCCAGGCTGTTGCAGGCACTCCAACCGCTAACAAAAGACGGCGGCAGAAGCTTTTGTGCCCCCTAGCAGAGTCTGATTGGTAAACATAAGTTCCATTGGAGAGTTTATGCCAATCACGCGGGTATTTCTTGCCCGTGAGATCATCGCAAAAATGAGTTTCTAACTGCTGCCGGACATGCTTAAACTGGTCGGGATGGTTTTGAATCACCCATTCCACTACAGTTTTCATAAACTGCCGCCAAGTCTTATCTGAGATTGGTAAGGTTTCTCCACAGATCGTGACCGATTTGGGGGCACGATAGCTTTCCTGAGTCACGGCGCTGGCTTCTCCAAAGGCAGCCCAGATCGCAAAAAAGGTTTGAGCCAGACTATCTGCTCTTGCAAGGATAGCAGATTCGTTCCAAAGAGAGATTTCTTGAGAGAAGTAGTCCCTGTTCATTTTCAAAGCATGTCCCGACAGAGCATTCCTTTTGTCTTTAAATGGTCCATTCGAGAGTTGGGAGTTCCACTCCTGAGTCACCAGCGTGAGATTGCCTAAGGTGTGCAGATAATCTCGGTAGGTACGATCAAGGGCTTCACCCAATTCTTCTTTCCAGGAGGGACTAGGTTTTTGAGGTAGGATATGTTCAATCGTTGGAGATCCGTCCAGCACCGTATATCCCCCCATACCTTGATATAAGTGTCGATTGATGCTTTCTAGAACCAGGCACAGCTTTTCTTGACTGCCGGAGTCGTACTGTTTGCGCGTACGGATTGCCTGCTGCACATTGCGATCGCTGGGATAACCTTTGTTTGCAAGTAGCTGTCTCAGGGCATTTCTAAAAGTAAGACCGTTTTCCACCTCAATTTGGATATCGCGCCAGAGCGTTGGAAACATCTTGTTGAGGTAATTGGTAGGTTCTCCACAGACCTGTCGCCGAATGAGGTAATTCTCTAGAACACTTAGCAAATCTAGAAAATCATCTTTACTAACGGCGGTAGAGTGATAAGCAGCATAAGCAGCCAGTAGAAATGGATAGGCTGTTGAAAGTTCTAATTGGTTCAGCCGACGCAAAGCCTTCTGAATGGCTGGATCTGCCTCATGCTCCGGTCGCAAAAGCCGATCGTAATACTCTGCGAAAGTTCGCAAGGTACTAATTTCTTGAATGAATAGTTTAATTGCATCGAATTCGCGTTCACAGCGATCGCGAAAGCGCTCATAGATATGCTCCTGGCTGCATAGCACTCTAGAAGCCATTGCCAGGTAGTGGCGCAAAAATGCTGTTAGTTCACCAATCCGGGATTTGCCGACCATCCGCTTTTCTTGCAGCAAGTATTCTATTTTTTCCCAGTGGTCTTTGAACACCGTTTCCTGCTGCCGAGTGGGCAGCTTCATCGCAATATAGTTACGCACCAAGTCAGCTTGAGACAGCGGCTTGCCCTTGGCATTCAAACTCTCAAAGATTTTGTAGGGGCTTTCGTCGTGATTAAGGTCAATAAAAACAACCTGAAAGCAATTGGAGATAACAATAAAGAAGAATTCAGGCTGTATCTCTCCATCATTTATTTTCTGCTCTAGCTGTTTGCGTAAATAGTCATAAGCCGCAGGAATCCCAGACTCACTGAGGAGGGGTTTTTCACCTCGAATCAGGGCAGTGTAGGCATCGCGATCGCCATATTTTGTGGTTGGCAGGAGTTTGTAGCACACATCTCCTGTCTCATCCAGGTTCATCAAAAGCCGCTTTGTTCGCTTGGCGACTGCTGGGTGAGTATCTTGAACAAGGTCGTGCAAAGCGCAGAGTAGTAGAGAGATAGTCGTTAGGCGTTGCTGCCCATCCACTAAATTAAAGGCTGGGATCACACCATTGCGTATGCCATCGTTAATAACAACGAGAGAACCGAGGAAGTGCTCCGGTGGTTCCTTTTCAGGGTCATACTCTTCGTAAAGCGCAAGGGCATCATCCAGAAGCGTCTGCCAGTTTCTTTGCTCCCAGCTATACTGGCGTTGAAAGTGAGGTAAAACATAGTGGATATCACCCCCACTGCTAAATACTCTGGAAACTTTGAAACTATCAGCTTTCATGATTGGGAGCCTTGAGAAGAATTAAGCGGCTTGGGCAGATGAATCAGCAAACTGCCACCGTTTAGTGTGCCCATCTTCACGGCAGAGAAGTACGCCAAACCATTCGAGGCGTTCCAGGTTTTCGGCGATCGCCCCTTTATACCGCCCGCCCCCCTTGAACTGAGCGGCGATTTGTAGTACTGTCCATTCGCCGCCGCTGGTACGAAGCAGATCGCGGATGGCGGCAAGCTGTTCTTTGGGCTGTTTGGGGAAGGGCTTTTGTTCGACAGGCGCGATGACGGTTTCTTCGGCGACGATTCCCTCAAGAACTTGCTGGGTTCTCACTTCGTTGGGGGCTTGATACTCAGGACGAAGCCAGCGAATGATGCCGTTGCGTTCTTCTTCGGCACGTTCGGCATTCAGCTTGACCAGTCGTTCGAGAATTTCTTCATCGCTGAGGTCGGGTTGCCAGCCATATGCCTCAAAGACCGCGACATCAAGTTCGTCGTGGATTTGTTTGAGAGTAGAAACGAGGGCTTTGTCGTTGTAGGCGCGATCGCTCTCACTAAACGCTTCGCCTTTCCGCAGCTTTTCGAGCAGGTTATACATTCCGGTGATAGTGACTTCAGGATGCTGTGCCTGAACTCGCTTGCGGTGCGCGTCTAATCGTTCTCCCAATCCTCGAATTTTTTGTTCTTGTTCAGGGGTGCGATCGGGGAATGGGAAGGGATCAAAACAACGACTATGGTTATATACGGGATCATTGCCTACACCTAGCCACCCTCCTGCTTCTGTTGCCCACATCACATGGATAGAGCTTGAAAGAATACCAAGGAAATAGGGGTCGTTGAGAGCAATGACCACTAACTTTTGATCAGGAACAATTCGAGAAGCCAAAAATTGAAAAATTCGGTGCTTGCTAGTTTGAGTTGTTGCAATATACCTATCTAAATTTTCAATTGATGTACGCATTTTTCTATTAGATCTTCCAAACCTCCACCATTTATCGCGCCTTTGTTTATCCCGGTGTACTTCTCTTTCTGGCTTGACAGTCTCTAAAACACGCTGGAATGGTTCCAAGTACTGTGATGCTTTCTCCTCCGAAAAATCGTCAAAATCGATCACAAATACATCTCTCGATTTGCCCATCAAATCTTTACCATTTCTGTATTCTTTTATTACATTGTTATTTATTGCCAATACCCCGGCGGTTTGACCCAAACCCATTTCTAATGCTTCTTTTCTGTTCAGAATAAAGCCGTTACCAAGGAATTGTATCCCTGTAGAAGCCAACTCTGAATTAGCTTGCAAACTAGCCGAAACACTTACATCTGCTCCTGAGCGCAAATCACTAAAAATCTTTCCTATCTTCTTCCATTGCAGTTGAGTTTTATCCGAAGACTCTTCTGGAGCTAATATGTCTTCCTCCTCAGCAATAACTATGCCAAGAGTCGCGAGTTGAATTACATTGCCTAAATTGCTGGCTTCTACTGAAGTCATTAGACTTAATCGGAAATAGAATAGGATGCGAAAAAGATAACGCAAGTCGAACGGAACCAGCGATGTTGAGCTATAGCAAAGTTCAAGGTAAGCCCTACGTGTTGCAAAGTCTCACGGGATTAAAGCCTGCGGAATTTGAGCAATTGCTGGAAAGCTTTGAGGTGGCATGGCAAGAATATATCGAACGGGAATACATTAAGCGACCTCGTGCCCGTCGCTATGGGGGAGGACGACACGCTGAGGTGTCCAGCAGTGCAGACAAACTGTTATTTATTTTGGTGTACTTCCGAGTGTATCCCACCCAAACGGTGCAAGGGTTTTTGTTTGGGATTGGACAAACCCAAGCCTGGGAATGGATTCACAAGTTGAGCCGAATATTGAATCAAGCATTGGGCTATGAGAAACAATTACCGGAGCGAGAACCCGCACGGCTAGAAGCGGTGTTAAGGGAGTGTCCCAGTTTGGAGTTCATCATCGACGGCACTGAGCGCCCGATGAATCGGCCAAAAGACCCAGAGCGCCAGCAGGATTATTACAGTGGCAAAAAGAAGCGTCATACGATGACCAACAATATCATCAGTGAGCGGGGGGGAAAGGTTGTGTTTTTAAGCGACACCTACTGTGGCAGTGTGCATGACAAAGCCATTTGTGACGGCGAGGAATACCAGTTTCCACCCGGCAGTACCTTGTGGCAAGACAGAGGGTTTCAAGGGTTTGCACCCCCTGGAGTGACGATTAGACAACCGAAGAAAAAGCCTCGAAACCAGCAGTTAAGCGACCAAGATAAACACCACAACCGGGAGATTTCCAGCGAACGAGTCGAAATAGAACATCAAATCAGTGGCATCAAACGCTGCAACATTGTGGCACACAAGTTTCGCAACCGAACTGGCTATTATGCGGATGATGTGATGGAAACTGCCTGCGGACTGCACAACTTTCGGCTCACTCATCGTCAACTCACCCATCCTCAACTCAAAACCGCCTAAGCTTAAAATTGCTAGAAGTACTCTCTTGTCGTGCTTTCTAGTGCTTCGCTATTTCCAATAATGTCTATTGAAATTCTGACATCAGCGCCATTATCTGACCAAGGATGGTCTGGTATGGCAAAATTTATCCGAACGGGATTCTGTTTTGAGTTTAAGTGCTTTTCAATAACTACTCTTTGCCATGCTTGACGTATTGTATTTGTGGTGATTAGTCCGAATCTTAATGATTGATTGGAGCCTACCAGTTCTGCTGCTTTGTGCCACCAATACATGACATAGTCAATAGTCTCCGGTATCTCAGCGTAAGTTTTTCTGAGTGTCTCTGTATAGCCATCACCCAAGCTTTCTCTCATCCGCCTAGTGCCAATAAAGGGTGGATTGCTCACTATATAATCTGCTTCCTGCCACTCTGCGGGACGCGGATTGATATAGCAATAAATGGGAAGTTGATCGCTCGGATCGGGCACATTTTCACCTGTCACCGGATGCTTCATCATCCGACCGCCCCAGCGCGTTTTCACCTTGCCCGTTTTCGGGTCGATCGCCTCTTCCTTTCCGTCATACGCCAACACCGCATCGCGATATTCAATATTGTGAAAATCCTGCAAAATCGGTTCTGGTGGCGGCGTGCTGCCAGAGCGTTTGAAGTGCCACTGCAAATAGCCAATCCAGATCACCAGTTCTGCAATACCCGCCGCTCTAGGGTTAATCTCAATCCCCAAAAACTGTGACGGGTTCACCTGCTTTCGACCTGCCAAACGCGGATCAAACTCCTCCAGCAAATCCGTCGTCACCTGCCCCACCACATCCAGCAAGCGCATTTGCACCTCCTGTTCCAGCGTCTTCAGCAAATCCAGCGTCACATACAAAAAATTTCCTGTCCCACACGCCGGATCAAGAATGCGAATCTGCTGGAGCTTGTCGAGAAACGCTTGAATCTCGATCGCTGCCTTTTGCCGCTGCGCTTTGGTTGGCTCCTGCTGATTATCTTTGAGGATGAGCAGGCGATCAACCTCACTCTCCACTAACAGCCACTCCTCGCGCAACGGCTCCATCACCACCGGACGCACCAACCGTTCTACATACGATCGCGGTGTATAGTGCGCCCCCAATCGGCTCCGCTCCTTTTTATCCAACGCCCGCTCCAGCAGCGTCCCAAAAATCGCAGGCTCCACCGCACTCCAATCCTTGTCTGCCGCCTCATGCAAAATCTCTAGCTGCGCCTGGGGCAAATCAAACGCCGTTGCATTGGCAAAAAAGCTGCCGTTAAACCGCAAAATTCGCTCAAATCCAAAGCTACCGCCCGTATTCATCGTTTGCCACAGCGCCTCAACCTGCGGCTTAAACGAAGTTGGCTCAGCAATCCAGCGTTCCTTCAAGGCTTTGGTGAACACCTCACCCCTCAGCAAATCCACATCTTCCGCAAACATCGTAAAAATACAGCGCATCAGAAAACTGGAGGCTTCCTGTGGCTCATGTCCTTGCTCCTCCAGCCATCGCGCCAGCTTTGCCAGCGTATCAGCAACCTCGCGTGTCACCTTTGCCCGATACTTCTCCGGGTTCAGGCTTTGCGGATCGCTAAAGATAGCAACGAAGCGATCGAAGACCTTCTCATCAATCAGCTTGTCGAGCGGAATCCTTTCCCGTGCCCCATAGCCGCCATAGTTGCCGCTAAAACTCATCCACACTTCAAAGTGCGAGCCAATATCGCAGGTCATCACAAACGGTGGCTTATTCGCCAAAAACGGCGTGTAGCTAAGTGCCTGATAAAAGGCTTTCTCCATCGCCGTATCGTAGGTTTTCGTGCCCCGCTTCGCTGTGCCCTTGTTGGAAGCACTCCCACCCTGTTTCGCCTCAATCAGGAAGTGCCCGTCCTTGTAGAAATCGGCATAGTTCGTGCTAAAGCCATCTTTGTGAATGACGCGAATATCCTTATCAAAGGCATAGGGATCGCCAGTGATGTTCCCCTTTGGCGGTGGGCGATCGACTCCTAGCGCATCGCACAGGTCAAGAAAGAATCCCTGATAGTTGGCTCTCTCGTTCCCCTGAGAGCCTTTCCACGTTTTCAGAAATTTCTGAACTCGTTGCCTGTCTGCGTCATCCATCCGGCACTCCTTAACTTGAGTGAAGCAGCATTACCACGGGAAAAAGATCAATCACTCTATCCCCTAATACAGTGTTGACACAGCCACAGCCGGATGGAACAAATTCTTCAGAAAGTCATTGCAAAGTCTTTACAAATGGTTTCGGCACTCTTGAAAACTGGGGACTTTACGAGCTGGAGTAGCGCTGCTGAGAAGAGCGATCGCCCCTCGAAATTACTCCTTAAACGCCTCATCCACCTGATTGGATTGAATCTCCATCACGCGATCTGGGTTAAACCGCCCCCTCAAGTCCAATCCTTTACCCTTTTGAATACTCACAGGCACCAGCAGTAGGTAAATTAGCACCTGGTAGAAGTCGGAATTCTTTTTCCGTCCCGTTTTGCAGTCTTCCACAAGACCTTGCTGGTATGCGATCGCCAAAATATCTGGTTTCCCTGCCAACTTCATTGTCGCGACACCTATGAGCCTGACATTTAATACGTGCGGTATATCAGTAGGGCGATTGCAACGGTAATGGATTCAGTCAAGATAAAAAAACTGCATCAAAATTGGTCGTCTTGGATTTAGCTGAGCTTTTGCCGATGAAGGAATTTGATTACTCCCTCAATTTCAAGGCGATCGACTTTCGCCAGCATCCAGAACTATATCGGGTCGGTCGGGGCGAACAGGGTGTTTTGCTGGTTGAACCCTACAAGAGCGAGATACTACCCTACTGGAAATTCAAAACCCCAGACATTGCTCGTCAATCGGCTGACCAAATCTACAGTCTGTTTCTTCAATACAAAGCCGAAGGCGATTTCGTGGGTATGGACATGGCACGAAAGTTTTTGCAGATGGGTTATACGCGATCGCGTCGCTATGCCAATCACAAGTCAGGACGCAAGTATGCAGTAGGTTCCAAAACGGTTCTGCCCCGCGAGGAAGATCCAATCAAAGCTCAATCTGCCAAGATTTTCTATGAAAAGTGGCAATTGGCGAAGAGTGATCCAGAGTATGTGCGATTAGCCGCACGTCATCGCGAGCAGTACGAAGGCTTTGAAACGGTTGCCGCAAAAAGTCCAGGTTCTTAACAGGAGTAGAGAGGTGAAGTTCTCGGCTCTGAAAGGCATTTTCGCTCAGGAACAAACAAGCCAAAGCTAGTGTTTGTGGGTTAGAGGCAGAAGGGCGAAAAGTTGAGGTTCTCTTTCACGCCACTTATGAACCAAAAGCCAACTTATTGTCGCCACACCACTATGAACTCGACATTTAATACTCAGCCTCCAATTCAAAAATTCGCCGATGAGAAAGCGCGCGATCGCCCTACAATCTCAAACAGGATTCGGCAGAATAGTACAATTAAATTATAAATAGCGACAAGAAAATCTTGCCATTTGACAAGTCCTAAAACCATCACTTCCGTCTAGGCTTTTCTTGATATATTTCCCGCAAAACCTGTAAATATTCCGGTTCTGTTTCAATCGTTGTCCAAACATGGTGAGCCAAAGCCAACTTTTGCTGATGCCTCTCACCAGGAAATCTACGGTGTTCTCCCTGAGAGAACCAGTGATTAACCGTTGTCAGCGAGCAGTCACAGATGAACGCCAGTTCCTCCCGTGACACCTCCCAAATCCGTAGAAACTCCTCAAGCTCCATCACTTTGCTGTGCGCTAATTGCAAATAAAGTCGTAGCGCCCTCCAGTGTGTATGAGACGGGGTTCAAGGAGCAAGAGCCATGTCAATCAGCTTGCCATTTTGACAAGGTTTGATGTATGATGCCTCACAGAATAGCAGTATGCTTGAACTGCTGTCAGAAAGCCTAAAACTTCTTAGCAGTTTAGTAAGCTGGGTTGTTGCCAACCATGAGCCTGATCACGATTCACTGTCGCCTCATCGCCTCTGAGCCAGTTCGCCGTCACCTCTGGCACCTCATGATCGAGAGCAATACCCCCTTAATCAACGACCTGCTGAAGTGCGTGAGTCAGCATCCCGACTTTGGAATCTGGCAACGCAGAGGCACCATTTCAGAGAGCGTCGTCAAAGGGCTTTGTGAGCCACTCAAACTGGTTTACCCAGATCAACCTGGGCGCTTCTACGCTTCTGCCATCCTCATGGTGACGTACATTTATGAGTCATGGCTGTCACTTCAGCAGAACCGTCGCCTCCGCTTGGATGGAAAACAACGCTGGCTAAATGTGGTGAAGAGTGATGCTGAATTGCTTGAACTCAGCGGTTCCACCCTCGATGCGCTCCAACACCGGGCGCAAGACATCCTGAGCCAACGCAATACAGAGCGTCAGACTCAAATAGCTCATCTGTTTGCAACCTATGATGCTACAAACGACATCCTAAGCCGTTGCGCGATCTCATATCTGCTTAAAAACGGCTGCAAAATTCCTGAAACGGAAGAAGCCCCGGAGAAATTTGCCCACCGCATCCATCGCAAACAGAAAGAAATTGAGCAACTTGAGGCGCAGCTTCAGGCTCGCCTACCCAAAGGACGAGATCTGACCGGGGAAGAGTTTCTGGAGACGCTGGAGATCGCGACGCAGCAGATTTCCGAAAGCGTCACTCAAGCAAGAGAGTGGCAAGCCAAACTGCTAACCCGACCCGCCTTCCTGCCCTATCCCATCCTCTACGGCAGCTCTACGGACATACGCTGGGGCAAGACGGCAAACGGTAGAATTGCCGTCAGTTTCAATGGCATTGATAAATATCTCAAGGCGGCTGATCTGGACATCAAAGGATGGTTTAAAGCCCACAAAGAATATCCATTCCGGTTGTACTGCGATCAGCGGCAACTGCCTTTTTTCCGACGCTTCTTGGAAGATTGGCAAGCCTATCAAGCTAATAAAGATACGTATCCAGCAGGCTTACTCACCCTCAGTTCGGGCATATTGGTGTGGAAAGAAGGCGAGGGCAAAGGTGATCCCTGGAATGTAAACCATCTCTCTCTGCACTGCACCTTCGATACTCGCTTGATGACCGCCGAAGGAACTCTGCAAGTCCAGCAAGAGAAGCTAGCTAAAACTACTAAGAGTCTGACCCTTAAAACCCTTGAACATGAGTTAACCGACCACCAGAAAAAGTTTCATCAGCGTAATGCCTCTACTCTCAACCGTCTGACTAATTTGCCTTCTCGCCCCAGCCAGCAACCCTACCAGGGCAATCCCGAAATTTTGGTTGGACTCAGTATTGGGCTGGCTGACCCCATAACAGCAGCCGTGGTGAATGGCAGAACCGGAGAGGTGCTGACCTACTGCACCCCTCGTACCTTGCTGGGCGATCACTACCACCACCTCAACCGTCATCGCCACCAGCAGAAGCAAAACGCTCTGCAACGTCACAAAAATCAGAAGCGTGGGGTAACGTACCAACCGTCGGAATCAGAGCTTGGACAAACTATTGACCGTTTACTGGCAAAAGCAATTATCCAACTTGCTCAAACTTATCGAGCAGGGAGCATCATGATGCCCAACCTGACGCATCTTCGAGAATTACTCGCCAGTGAGATTCAGGCAAAGGCTGAACAGAAATGTTCCGGTTCCGTTGAAGCTCAAGATCAATACGCCAAAGAGTACCGCAGGACTATCCACCAATGGAGCTACAACAGACTCATTGAAGCAATTCATTGCAAGGCTCAACAATTGGGTATTCCGGTTGAGTCAGGATTTCAGCCGATCCAATTCAACCCTCAGAAACAGGCAAGAGATCTGGCGATCTCGGTCTATCACTCCCGTGCGATCACCACAAAATAATCCTGTTTTCCCAGTACGCCTGAACCTAGACAAGTTAATATACAAATCAACAGCGCCGCAGTTTAAGCTCTTTGAGCCGCTGAATTGTGAAAAATATGGGTCAGTTTGGTCGTTGTGAGACGACTGTGCTTTCCGACCCTAGTAGCTTGCCCGCTTGCTGACTGCATCCTGGTACAGATTTCATTTTGAGATGTGTGTGGGGATGGAAAGCTGCATTCGTTGAGTCTGTTTTTCAAATGTAGCGCAGGTGCGCACCCAGCAGAAGTGAGTTAAGCCTTCATCATCTGGAGGTACAGGAGCATTATCTCTTCAACTTGTTGATTGGGATGGTGTGACTGAAGTGGCAGTTACCGAATCGCCTCCGATCAAGGGGGAGTCCTCCAATAATTTTTGGCAAACCGAAGCGAGGGCGAAAACCCTGGGAGGTTTGCCAAAACCCTAAAATCTTCTCCTGGCAATGCTTTCATTAATTTGAAAATCGCTAAAGTCCAGCTTTCAAGCAAGTTGAAAGAGTACTTCTTATACAGGTTTGCCAAAAGCCAGCCTGGAGAGCTTACAGGAAAAGAATTCTAGCGCTGGGAGTCGCAATCGCCTTCCCAGAGATGGGTGGGCTGAAAGAAAAGAAGTCACGCCACTCTTCAAAGTAGATCGGGGTCGCAATCGCCTTCCCAGAGATGGGTGGGCTGAAAGTTCGGTATTGCCATCGCGGGAGTAGTGGGCAATGCTGTCGCAATCGCCTTCCCAGAGATGGGTGGGCTGAAAGACTTCATAGTGCTGGCAATGCCGGAAAATTGCTCACGTCGCAATCGCCTTCCCAGAGATGGGTGGGCTGAAAGTGATCTTTGCCATCACTGCCGATGTTTGTCTGTCCAGTCGCAATCGCCTTCCCAGAGATGGGTGGGCTGAAAGTGATGAGCTTGCTTGTAGCTTTACCAAAGCGTCTGGTCGCAATCGCCTTCCCAGAGATGGGTGGGCTGAGCTTTTTGTGAAATAGAGAGCATTTGCGATCACGCTTCTAAATTCAATAGGATTTGGTTTTAGTTCTAAAGGAGGACTGAAAGGAGCACACTCTTGGTAAGTAGCGACATTAATTTGCGAAAACCAGAAGTGCGATGATTAACGACACTAATTTGCGAAAAAAGCACCTAAAATGACAAATCGCGTCAGAAACGACACTAATTTGCGAATTGCGACATTTAATGTGCGAATGTACAAAGCCCGTGACGAGGATTGAACTCGTGACCTCACCCTTACCAAGGGTGTGCTCTACCACTGAGCCACACGGGCAGATTTGAAACTATGGATGGGCCGAGCTGGATTTGAACCAGCGTAGGCGTAGCCAGCGGATTTACAGTCCGCCCCCATTAACCACTCGGGCATCGACCCACATTCCACAGTTAACAACAATAGCATAAGAGCGATCGCATGTTGTAAACAATGTAGCCGTATTTTGGACTATTTTCTTCTCATTTTGGGATAGCATCAATCCTCAAAAAGATCATCCACTTTAGTCTCAGAATGAGATTTTTGGACTTCAAGCGAGTCTCATTTATGGTCTTGAAAATCTCTCCTCAAGACGAAATTGATCTCAAATCAAGATCTTAAGTCTCATATATAGTCTAACATCAAGTCTCGGAGTCTAGGTTTGCATATTTCTTAAGAATGTATGGTTTTATGGCAATCTAACGAGAGGATCGATGTATACCAAAGTGATTAACCTAGATAAAATTGAGGCTTAGTGAGTACTGTGTTTGGGTCAGTGTACGGATTTAAAAGTCTTTTGCGTCAGGTTTGGTGAGGCATAATCATGGCGCTTATTGTTCAAAAATATGGTGGTACGTCTGTTGGGACGGTAGAACGTATCCAAGCAGTAGCTCAACGAGTCAAGCAAGCCGTAGACGCGGGTAATTCGGTAGTTGTGGTCGTCTCGGCAATGGGCAAGACTACCGATGGATTGGTAAAGCTTGCTGTCGAAATTTCAGCTAATCCTGATCGACGTGAAATGGACATGCTGCTGTCTACTGGAGAGCAAGTCACGATCGCGTTACTGAGTATGGCGTTGCAGGAAGTAGGGCAGCCTGCTCTTTCAATGACAGGGGCACAGGTTGGCATTGTGACAGAGGCAGAGCATAGCCGTGCGCGGATTTTACGAATTGAACCTGATCGGCTGAAACGGCATTTGGCTCAAGGAAAAGTGGTGGTGGTGGCAGGGTTTCAAGGGATTAGCAGTACCAATGAGCTAGAAATTACAACGTTGGGGCGGGGTGGTTCAGATACGTCGGCGGTGGCTTTGGCAGCTGCGCTACGTGCAGATTATTGTGAGATTTACACGGATGTTCCGGGCATTCTCACAACCGATCCACGCCTGGTGCCGGATGCTCAGCTTTTGGCAGAAATTACGAGCGACGAAATGCTAGAGCTTGCGAGTTTGGGTGCAAAAGTGCTGCATCCTCGTGCCGTTGAGATTGCCCGCAATTTTGGTGTGCCGTTAGTGGTGCGCTCTAGCTGGACGGATGAGCCTGGAACTTGGGTGGTGTCGCCTCCACCTAAACCACGATCGCTAGATGGATTGGAATTGACTCGCGCAGTAGATGCGGTGGAATTCGATACTGATCAGGCGAAGGTTTCGTTGCTGCGGGTTCCCGATCATCCTGGTGTGGCGGCGCGGTTATTTGGCGAAATTGCATCTCAAGCATTGAATGTGGATCTAATCATTCAGTCTATTCATGAAGGGAATACAAACGATATTGCTTTTACGGTGACTCATGACTCTCTGCGGCAAGCAGAAGCGGTTGCTAGTGCGATTATTCCGGCTCTGTGTGGCGGTGACCCCGCAGCAACGGAAGCGGAAGTGATGGTAGAGCAGCAAATCGCGAAAGTCTCTATTGCTGGGGCTGGCATGATTGGTCGTCCGGGTGTAGCGGCGCAGATGTTCACTACGCTAGCAGCAGCAGGAGTGAATATTCAAATGATTTCCACATCAGAGGTAAAGGTTAGCTGCGTGGTGATGGCAGCAGATTGTGATAAGGCGATCGCGGCACTCTGCAACACGTTTAATCTCACTAGTTCTCCCTATCAAGAGATGAGAACTAGCGAACTGCCAGCATCTAGTCCCATCGGGCACTTTAAAGATGCCACCCATCATTCAGTCCTTCCCCCGGTTCGGGGTGTGGCGCTGGATCGAAAACAGGCTCGGATTGCGATTCGTGCAATTCCTGATCGTCCGGGTATGGCGGCACGAGTCTTCCAACTTTTGGCAGCCAAAAATATCAGCGTAGATATGATTATTCAGTCTCAACGGTGTCGCGTGGTCAATGATGTTGCAACGCGGGATATTGCCTTTACGGTGGCACAAATGGACGGGGAAACAGCCCGACTTGTTTTAGAAGAAGCAAGACCAGAGTTGAACTGTGATGACATTGTGCTGAATGCTGCGATCGCCAAAGTTAGCATTGTCGGATCGGGAATGGTGCAACAGCCCGGTGTGGCAGCTCGGATGTTTGCCGCCCTGGCCCATCATCAGATTAATATCGAAATGATTGCCACATCTGAGATCAAGGTTAGCTGTGTCGTGTCTGAAACTGACGGGGTAAAGGCACTTCAGGTGATCCATGCAGCCTTTGAGCTATCGGGCGATCGACAAATTCAAATGTTTGCATAAGGGCGAATGGAGAAGTTGTAAGTTTTGAGTTAAGCCGAAACAGAGCTGATATTGAGCAACAATCTGGAATTCTCTCTAGATTGTTGAAGCTTTTGATGGAAGCCCCCATACAAAAAGAGACAGCAATAAGCCCCCTTACCGCTGTCTCTTTGATTTCTCACATTCGGTTGATGCCACACAACCTATGTTTCAAAAATAACGTTGCTACTTCCAAAATAGGTAAAGCTAGAATGAACTCTCGATGATGAATGTGTAAGGTTTGCAATAGGGTTTGGGAGTCGAAATCTTATGCTAAAACTTGAAATCTGTACCTACTACCCGGTCATTATTTTTACATTGCCGAAGAAATTTTTGCTGTTGTCACACCTGAAAAGTTTTGACTATCGCAGGCGTGACTAAATCCATCAAAGTGACATGCTCAGTGCAGGGTCGGCGATGAAGGAATCTCTGCGCCTGCCCTGTGGCGATCGCTCTGCTTCACCAAAATAACCAGTTAATAATCTTACTGTTGCTGACATAAATGGCATTCAGGGCAAGTAATAAGACAATAGGCTGAGGCGATCGCCACTTTCACATTGAGCGACACTATATTGAAGTATCCGATACAGCTGATTCATGGATTTGTCAGTTTGCCTACAGATTACTCATAGCAGGATTAAGTAGGGGCAAAGTTAGCTGTATAACAACACAACCATACAGACGGCTGAATGAGGTATTTCCTTTAGTTGGTAGAATTACATCTTCAGAATGATGACAGCTTCAAAAATGAGAATGATATTAGATAGTTACTACTCTATGTATTGGACTGTATCTATTTTGTACGTGCAACTAACCGCCCAAACCATAAATGCTGCTCTTGATAGAAAAAAGCTTTTTGATGGGTCTTAAATACTTAGAATAAAATTCTTATTGTTGTTTCACTGTCTCATTTGAGTCTATAGTTTAGTCTCAAGTAAAGACGAGAGAATCTTGATTGATACAAATGTTCGATCGCTTTTAAATTTATAAATCTGACCGAAAAACTCACCAACATAGCTCTTAGACTTGTTTACGGAGCTAAAATGCATGAGGAAATTTTTGGCAGATATCATAATATGGGTCAAATGCAATGCCTGAAAACATGGATAGACATGCAATCTTTGATTGGATCAAGCAAAATCCCTGGTTGATTGTGCCAGTGCTTGGGCTAATTCCATTGCTCAATCTACCGTTTGCGAAGAGTCAACCATCACTTCCGCCTACTTCAGTGACAACTTCAACGCCAATGCTGCCAACGTCGGTGTCAACGATGCCATCATTGGTTTCGGCGTCGCCTTCCCCTCGCGTGACACCCTCTCCTCGTTCGGTTCCGGTCTCTGTTTCTGTTAAAAAGCTCCCTCAAAAAAAATCAACGGCTCCACTTCGTAAACCTGTCGCAGCGTCTATTCCTTTACCTGCCAATTTATCGGTTGATGCTGCAATTGAAATGAGGGTGGCGATCGCTTCGGGAGTAACGACTTTACCGATTAGCACGTCCATGGGCGGTGTGATACTGGGTGTGAATGGGCGGCCGATTCACACCCTTCCGGCTCAGTCTACCTACACTGTGGAAGCAGATGGACAGGGGCTGCTGCTGGATTCGATGCAACTTCCATCGGTTGTGGTGATTGACTCAACTCCCAATGGGTTAATTCGAGTCGGCGATCGCGATTATCGTGGACGAATGCTGCTCGTGCTTCAAGAAGGGCGTTTGTGGGCGGTGAACTATGTCAGTATGCAATATTACCTTTACAGTGTTGTGGGTAGTGAAGTGTCACCCAGTTGGCCAATGGAAGCATTGAAAGCTCAAGCTGTAGCGGCGCGATCGTATGCATTGACGTACCACATTAAGCCCGTAAATCGTCAGTTTTATGACATGGGTGATGACGAGTACTATCAAGTCTATAAAGGGATCGAGAGCGAAACAGACACTACTCGACAAGCAGTAAACTCCACGAGAGGAGAGTTTGTCAGTTATCGGGGTGGAGTGGTGGAATCACTTTATGCGGCGACAGACGATATTGTAATAGATGCGTTTCAAGGGAAGGGAATGAGCCAGGTTGGAGCTTTAGGACTGGCGGAGAAGGGCTACGGCTATCGTGCCATTCTGGGAAATTACTACGCTGGAACAGGAATCGGACGAATTGAGATGGATATGGAATAGTCCTGAAGGGGCAAAGCTTGGCGATCTCATTCTTACCATTGGTGGGTGGCATCTCTTGTGGTACGACCTACCGTGATAGGAGTAAAAGCGAAATGGACCACCATGAAAAAACTACTCTTTCAAACCGTTGCTCTCTTGATTAGTGCATTTGCCATTGCCCCAAATGGCTCTGCACAATCTCAAATTCCTTCAGGTGGCACTTTAACACCTGGTAATAGCACTCTCCCCACGTCACCTACTGGTCCTAGTACTACAACGCCTAGCATCACGACCCCTAGGACTACAACTCCCAGTACTGTAACACCCAGGACTACAACTCCCAGAACAGTAACGCCCAGGACTACAACCCCAAGAACCACAACGCCTACCACCATTACTCCCAGAACCACAACGCCTACACCTACTAGTACTTTTCCAATTACTTCCCCTCGTACCGTTACCCCCCCAAGCGGCACGGTTATAACCCCGTCTTCCGGCTCAGGAACGGTGACTCAACCATCCGGCGGAAGCACTCCTCAAGGTAGTACAATTTCTCCCCAGGGCGTTCAGACCTATCCCAACACCGCGCCCGGCGGAGCAGTAATTATTACGCCGGTGCAATAAAGGCTCAGTTTTAAGCTGTGGGTGATGAGTCTTATTCTCCCTGATCGGTGCTGACGTTTGTAAGGACTGGTCACATGGCAACCTTACAAACGTTACATTCTAGAGATTTTTTTCACGAAAATGATGGGCGAAGTAAGCCTTTCAAGCAGCGATACGCGTTAGCTAATTAAGTCGACACAAGAACAGGTGACTTGTTGCTAGGCACTATTTTGATTCAGGAATGAACGCAAATCACTCACTAAAAATTAAGCAATGACTTCAAATACTTCTAACCAAAAAATTCGTTATGCCGTAGTTGGACTCGGTTGGTTTGCCCAATCGGCTGCTCTACCTGCTTTTGCAAATGCTGAAAATTCTGAGCTGGTTGCTCTTGTTTCTGATGACCCCGTTAAGCTGACGGAGATTAGTGGTCAATATAGTTCAGTGCAGCGCACCTTTTCTTATGAGGAATACGATGATTGTTTGAGCAGTGGCTTGATTGACGCTGTATATATCGCGCTACCCAATCACTTACACCGAGATTACACAGTACGGGCAGCTAATGCGAAAATTCATGTGCTGTGTGAGAAGCCAATGGCAATCACTGAAGACGAATGTGAGGCAATGATTCAAGCTGTCCAAAAAAATGACGTGAAGCTGATGATTGCCTACCGCCTGCACCTAGAGGAAGCAAATTTGCAGGCAGTGGAGGTGGTTAATTCGGGACAACTGGGAGAGCCGCGGATTTTTAATTCAGTATTCACTCAACAAGTTGAAGCAAGCAATATTCGAGTTGACAAGGAGATTGGTGGCGGCACGCTGGATGATATTGGGATCTATTGCATTAATGCTGCGCGTTATCTGTTTCAAGATGAGCCAATTGAAGTTTTTGCGACTAGCGCAAGTAACGGAGAAAAGCGCTTTCAAGAAGTCGAGGAAATGACCAGTGTGATCTTGCGGTTCCCAGGCGATCGCTTGGCAAATTTTACCTGTAGTTTTGGAGCAGCAAAGGTTTCAACCTATCAAGTTGTTGGTACCAAAGGTGATTTGCTGGTTAAGCCAGCTTATGCATCTCAGGGAGAAATAAAACACTACCTGACGATTGATGGCGAAATGCAGGAGCGCAAGTTTGAACCACATGATCAGCTTGCTGCTGAATTTGTTTACTTTTCAGATTGCATTTTGAATAACAAAGAGCCAGAACCATCAGGTCAGGAAGGTTTAATAGACGTTCACATTATTCGTGCGCTCTACCGTTCTATTGAGACGGGTCGCTTTGTGAGGTTAGATGAGTTTGATCAAGATCAACGCCCTACGGTTGACCAAACTATCAAGCGTAAGCCAAGTCCGAAAGAACCAGAGTTAATTAATGTGGCTCCCCCCGGTGGCAAGTCCTAGAGAAGATGCTTGGGCAGTATACAGATGCGATCGCATCTGTATACTGCTACCAAAAAACACTAAGGTTAACATAGTATGTTTTACTTAGTATAGCTGTCGCCGGGTGTGTTAGGACAGATTGGTGATGAACATCAACACCCGTGAGCTTTGTGAATTGACCCTTGTCCTAAGTCTTCCGTCCGTTGCTATAAATTTGGATAAGGGAAGCTCGACTAATTGCTGCCCTCGCAATTAGTCACACCTTGTTTAAACCCTTGATAGACATTTATACAAGGCTTTTACAGCACTAATATATTTTCAAAAAAATCTCTGGACTGAATTTGGACTAAATTTTCAAGCCTTCAACTCTTCACGATCGCGCCAAAATCCGCCAATACCCGTGCATGGTTTCGCAATATGCCTAATAGATTCAAACGATTTTGCTTAATAGCTGAATCTGAGTCCATCACCAGCACGCTATCTTCTCCATCAAAAAAGTTAGCGACAGCGGGCGAGATCTGTCGCAAAGCTTCTATCAGCTTTTGGTAGTTCCGGGTTCCTTGCATTTGCTGATTCACGTGATTCAGTGCATCAAACAGAGCTTGCTCTGATTTTTTTTGAAACAGGGCTGGTTGAATCACTGTCGTTGGATCAAGCTGCTGTGTATCCAGCGTTCCTTGAGCCGCAAGGCGAGAAGCTCGATTGACAGTTTCATAGATCGTTGCCAACGTGCCGTCATTGCGAATGGATTGAAGGAACAAAGCGCGATCGCGCACTTCTAGCAAATCTGTTAGCGATCGCTGGGTATATTCCAAATCGTTTTCCCCTAGCACGGCGTTTACCAAGTCGTAATCAATCTGGCGATCGTCCTGTAGCAATGTGCGAATGCGCTGCAAGAAAAAATCTTGTAGCAATTGCCGCAGTTCCGCCACCTGATGCTTTAACACTGCTGCAAACGACTCCGCAAAATCAGCAATAACTTGATCCAGCAAAAGCGCCAGATTAATAGGCAAGTTCGCTGACCAAATGATATTGACGATCGCATTGGCAGCCCGACGCAAAGCAAACGGATCAGAAGAACCAGTTGGAATCATCCCTAGCCCAAAAATGCTGACCAATGTGTCCAGGCGATCGGCTAATCCCACTACCTGTCCCGTTGGAGAACCAGGCAAAGCATCTCCAGCACCCCGTGGCAAATAATGTTCAAAAATTGCATCCGCCACTGCTTTGGGTTTGCCTGATGCCAGCGCATATTTTTGTCCCATCACGCCTTGCAGTTCTGGGAACTCACCCACCATCTGCGTCACTAAATCCGCTTTGCAAAGCAGCGCCGCCTCTTCAACCAGGCTGCGATCGCAGGCTTCACTTTGGAGTTGATCTACAATATGCCCTGCCACTCGACCAATGCGATCAACTTTTGCCCGTACCGATCCTAAGTCTTGCTGGAACGTGACCGTTTCTAATTTAGGGAGATACTTTTCTAAGGAAATGGCGCGATCAGCATCAAAGAAAAACTTTCCATCTGACAAACGCGCCCGAATGACTCGCTCATTCCCTTTCGCAATCAGGCTTGCCTGACTCGGATTGCCGTTGGAAATCGTGATGAAATAAGGCAACAGTTCATCCGATGCCTGCTTTAGGACTGGAAAATAGCGCTGATGACTTTCCATCTCCGTGGTGATCACTTCCGTTGGCAATTCCAAAAACTCCGCATCAAACTTGCCCACCACTGCCGATGGATACTCTACCAAATTTGTCACTTCTTGCAGCAGCGTTGAATTGATCACCGCGACTCCATTCACCGCTTCTGCCGCCGCTTGAATTTGCTGCTCTATCAAGGCGTGACGTTTTTCAACATCTACTTGTACAAAGGCACTCTCTAAAATGTTCACATAGTCTTTAGCGTGAGTAATGTTCACGGCGGCTGGATGCAGCACGCGATGACCTTGGGAAACGCGATCGCTGTGGCATCCTTGCGATTCATTCCTCAGTTCAATCGGCAGTATCTCATCATTTAGTAAGGTCACCAACCAGCGAATGGGACGAGGAAACTTCAGCTCTCCGTCCGACCAACGCATAAATCGTTTGCCTTCTAGCTTCGTAATCCACTCTGGCACCAAGATTTTTAAAATATCTGCGGTTACTTGCCCCACAATTGTTTTACGCATAAAAACAAAGTCGCCCTTCTCCGTCGGACGAACTTCTAGATCCGCCAGGGCGACTCCCTGTTTTTGAGCAAACCCTACCGCCGCTTTTGTCGGTTGACCATCTTTAAAAGCCGCTTGTGCTGGAGGACCTTTCACTTCTTCCTCCTGATCAGGCTGGCGTTCTGGCAACCCCCAAATAATTACGGCAAGGCGGCGAGGGGTGCCAAAGTATTCAATTTTTTCTGGAGTTAGGCATCGTTCAGCAAGGCTGTTGGGAATGCGCGATCGCCATTGCTCCAACGCCTCATCCACAAATCTTGCTGGCAATTCTTCTGTTCCAACTTCCAATAAAAATGTCGCCATGACTAACCCTAAAATGCCAGATTTTATCCAATTAAATCTTTACCAGTGTACCGCTAGCAAAGAAATGCAGAGGTAAAGTAACGCAATGTGCAATTTTTTCTAAAACACCTGCAAAAACTGCCGTAGCCCTCTCACTGGGGCAAGAACTAGAATATCCACCTTGGAGGAGAAAGATTAAAAGGAGGGGTCAAGCATTATCGTCCCAGTTCGATCGCTGCCACCACCTGTCCATGATCAGATTGCCATAGTTCCACCCCATCGCGGCTGAGAGTCTGATCCATCAAGTGATCATTAAACACCGATACATAATTCACTCGCCCAACGCGATCGGGATTTTCGCTTACAAATTCTTGACTCACCATAATGTGATCCAGGCTTTCGTAATGTCCATTGTGAATATGCGTGTAGTAAAAATCCCCATAGCTGCGACGGGCTTGAATATCTTTAACATTGTAAAGCAGCACATCCCACAGTTCTGTTTTGCGCTCAAACTGCATCTTGTGAAACGGCGGCTCTCCCGAAACGATTTGCGACGTAACCGCCAAACCACCATCGTTGATGTCACCCATCAAAATTACAGGGTGAGCCTGTCCCTGCAAAAACTCCATCAAGATCGCCCGCAGCGCTGTTGCTTCTGCCGCTCGTTGAATCAGTGCCCTCACCTGACCTTTTGCTTTTTCAACCGGATCATTTCGGTCTATGTCATCTGGAAAAATCGGACGTTTCGATTTGAGATGAACCACAAACACCGTGCATTTCAAATGCTCAGTCAGCGCCAGGTCTACCGACAGCACCGCCCTAGAAAAACGATTAAAGGGAATGATGACCCCGTCCACATCTAGCTGCGCTTTTGCCGGAAACACCTCAATGACTCGGTGGTCTAGTACCGGGAAGCGAGACACCAGAGCGACTATGGGGCTTTCTCCGGTGCGGGTGGGTGCCAGCAGTTTAGCGTGGCGATACGAACCACTTTCATCTAATGCTTGCTGGAGCGCTTCGACGTGAAACACCTCCTGAAAACCCACGATGTCGGCATTCATGCCGTTAAGCTGGTGAGCGATCCAGCTTTTCTTTTTCGCAAATTCTTCGGGGCTATAGCGACGGTTCTCGTAGTAAGGGACGTTAGGCAAAATCAGATTAAACAGATTGAAGGTGCCAACTTTAAAGATCTTGGAAGTCATAAGTTTCAGTAGAAGGTGCGATCGCTCCTCTAAAATCTATCGGTAAAGCCTTTCACTACCCTGTTTCCTTGCAATTCCTTAAGGTGGGCGCTCTCGTCGGTTATGCTAACCCACCTGGAAACATAAAATCGTCTTATTCATCGTCAACTATTCAATCCACTGGAATATTGACGATTCTAGATTGCATCCACGTCATCATTCAATTACGCAGGCAAATTTTCCCGTTTGCTTTGTTTGCGCACCTTCAAACCGTCCAGAGCCACTTGAGACATTTCTGCCGCCAAAATCGTTACCACAACTGCATCATCAATCTCGCCAATTACCGGAAACACATCAGGCACAATATCAAATGGGTTCAGCACATACAGCAATGTGCCTGCAACGATCCACCAGCGCAGTTTGGGATGACGCAGCGTGTTGCGATACCCAGAGTAAACAAATTTGAGGGGAGACATGGCTAGCTTCTGTATGACTACAACGTAAGAATTCAAAAAATTTAGCGATCGCTCCGGCAAGCAATTTAAACGGATAGCCGCCTGAAACTGACTGGAGGTCAACACTAGATTTTTGAGTGCAGATTTACTTAACGCTTTTCTTGCACATGCTAAAGTCATCAGATCAGGATACTACACAGAAAGTTTCGTACTGCTCCACCCAATTTTTTCCACTACTCTACCCAATTTAAGGTGGCATGCGGAGATCATCTATTTATGTTTCCCAAATTTGGAATGATGTGCGGAAACTTTCTCTTTAAAGAGAAGTTATCTGGCTCTGCATCAAAGGTGTTGTACTACTGTAGAAGCACTCATGGCGGAGATGTATGAGATAACTTCTACATAAGCCCTAGTAAATTACGATATAAGATAGCATGGCATTTCGGAAAAAGAAAAAATTTACCACATCGTATGATAATCCTGAAGCACTTTTTCGTGACAGAAGAAACCGTACTGTACAGGGTTTAATTTCACATCAATCTGACATATTGAGGCGCTATCAAGATGAGGCATTCAATCAACCTAATGTTGCGCTTGAACTACCTACAGGCAGCGGGAAAACACTTGTTGGTTTGTTAATCGCTGAATTTCGTCGGGTGACACAAAACGAACGTGTTTTATACCTTTGCCCTACGAAGCAGTTGGCATTACAAGTTTGTGAGCAGTCAGAGCGTAAATATGGAATTACAGCCACACCTTTTATTGGAAAAGTAAAGGATTATAGCCCAAGCGACAAATCAAGTTATCAAACTGGAAAAACAATTGCGGTTGCACCATATAGTGCGTTTTTTAACACGAATCCGTTTTTTGATAGTCCTCAACTTATTATTCTCGATGATGCTCATGCTGCTGAAAATTATATTGCCTCAAATTGGTCACTCAATATTAGCCGTATTGAGCACAAGCTCATTTATTTCGGTTTTTTAGACATAATTAAAAAATTCTTGCCTCCATCGGAGCAGCAGCGTTTTCTCTCTTCTGATCCGGATACAGCGGATTGCAGTCAGATAGAGGACAATGAAGGATTACAACGTTGGGTCAAAAATGAAGCCGTATTCCATAGACTTTCGAGAGAAGATTGTAAGTGCTATGGAGAAGGGTGATAGCTCGATCCGAAAAGTTGCTGCCCGCTTTGCTGTCAGCAAGAGTTGCGTCGAGAGATGGATGATTCAGAAGCGCACAGAAGGTCACGTCGTTCCCCATAAGCAGGGTGGTTCGGTGAGTCCTGTGATGGAGCACAAAGACCAGTTAGTGGCGATCTTCGAGAACCAGCGCGATGCGACCTTAGCGGAATATTGTGAGCTACTCTTTGATGAGACTGGGCTATGGGTTAGCCAAAGTACTATGTGCCGAACCTTTCAGAGACTCAATTTACCGCGCAAAAAAAAACGCTCCGCTCCAGCCAAGCCACCAGCGAACGAGTCCAACTCCTGAGACAGGAGTACTGGGCACAGGTGACGAGTATAGAACTCAAAGATTTAGTGTTTCTCGATGAGATGGGTGTTCTACTGGGACTCATGCGAACCCATGCCCGTGCTGCACCTGGGGAACGAGCGTATGACTTCAAACCTTTTTATCGGGGCAAGAAGGTGAGTGTCATGGGCGCGATTACCGTCTCAAAGGTGCTGGCTGTGATGACGATAGATCAGTCGATGGACGCGGTTGTCTTTGAGGTGTACGTCTCAAAGTGTCTTGTGCCTCAACTGTGGAAAGGGGCTGTCGTGGTCATGGATAACCTGCCTGCTCACAAGGTAAAAGCCATTGCACCTTTAATTGAGGCGGTTGGAGCGAAGGTTCTGTATCTGTCTCCTTACTCTCCCGAATTTAATCCGATTGAGCATTGGTGGTCACAGTTAAAGGCTTTCCTAAGACAGTTCTCGCCGACAACCTCGAAAAGGGTAGATACCCTCATTGCCACAGCGATGGATTTGATAGATCCTCAACATTTGCACAACTGGTTTGCACACTGCTGTTACTGTCCCTCTTAACACTGCAATCCGCCGTAAGTTTAAATGGATAGAGAAAATTCCAACATCTTTCTTTATTGAAGTTTTGCCTCAGATTTATGCATTTCTGGCAGAAAACATTGCCCCAAAAAGTAATCTTTCTTATCCCTGGTCACTTCTACATGGACATCTAAAAGCATGTCACGTCTACGTGAGCTATAGCCATATTCTTATTCGTCCATATATTCCGCCTTCTTTATCTCATGAGCCATTTGCAAATGCGACTCAAAGGATTTTTATGTCTGCCACTTTAGGTCTTGGTGGTGATCTAGAGCGCATAACGGGAATCCCTTCTTTTCATAGGTTACCAATACCCACTGGTTGGGATAAGCAGGGTATTGGAAGACGGTATTTTGTGTTTCCAGAAATGAGCCTGCCAGCTGATGAAATTGATTCATTAACGAAGGCAGTTGTTGAACGTGCCGGACGTGCCCTGATACTAGTTCCAAACGATCATAGGACAGATAAATACAAAACTTTGTTTGAGAATTTTCCTGTATACAAGGCGCAGGATATCGAGGCATCTAAAGATAAATTTATATCAGCACAAAAGGGAGTTGCAGTATTAGCTAATAGATACGATGGAATTGATCTACTTGATGATGATTGCCGATTACTAATTATCGAAGGGCTTCCTAAAGCAGGAAACTTGCAAGAATTATTTTTTATGACACGCATGCTTGCAGGAAACCTGTTTAAGGATAGAATTCGAACCAGAATAATTCAAGCTTTTGGGCGCTGTACAAGAAGTGCAACTGATTACGCTGCCGTAATCATAATTGGACAGGACTTTCACGATTGGCTTGTCCTTAAAGAAAAACGCTCTCTATTTCATCCAGAACTTCAAGGCGAACTCATTTTTGGAATTGAGCAATCTGAAGAAAGAACTCATGACGATTTTCTTGAAAACCTTGAGATTTTTCTTGGGCATGGGAGTGATTGGGACGATGTAGATACGGAAATCCTAGAATATCGAGATGAGGCTTCGCAACTACAAATTCCCGGTCAGGATAAGTTGTTTGAAGCAGCTCGATTCGAAGTGGATTATTTATATGCACTGTGGAACGAGAACTATGAAAAATGCCTTGAACTTTCCCAACAAATAGCAAGTATTCTTTCTGGAGATGATTTACAGGGGTTACGTGGTTTTTGGTATTACTTAGCTGCATCAGGAGCTGAACTGGCTTATCAAAAAAATGAGAACCAAGTTTTCACAACTAAGGCAATAGATCTTTATAAAAGAGCTTCAGGTTGTCTACCTGCTCTCAACTGGCTTCGTGTTCTCGCTGCTCGATTAGCCAAAGATAATGATATGCAAGTAGTAGTAGAAGATGATGGGTTTCTAGATGCAAATGTTGAGCGAATAGAGTTTCTATTTGAAACTAGCTCTTTTGCTTCTCCGCAAAAATTCGAGGAAGCTGCAAAAGCCATTTTGGAAGGATTAGAGTCAAATGACAGTGAGCAGTTTGAAGAGGCGCATCGAAGATTGGGAGAAATGCTAGGCTTCACAGCGGCTAATTCATCTGGGCAAGCTACTCCTGACCCATGGTGGATTTCAAATGAAAAGCTGTGTCTAGTCTTTGAAGATAAAAGTGACTCTAATCCAGATCACGCTATATCTGTAAAGCACGTGCGCCAGGCTGCTTCTCATCACAAGTGGATTAAAGATAATGTTTCGCTTAGTCCTAACGCTGAGATTTACACAGCTATGATCACTACGCAGTCGAAGATTCATCATGATGGTCCAACATTTGCTGATGAAGTGGGCTGGTGGCACATTGAGAATTTTAGGAATTGGTCTCGTGAAGTAATAAGTTTACTCCGAGAACTACGGTCAACATTTACAGGAGCAGGTCAATCAGAGTGGAGATCCGTTGTACGAGAACAATTTCTGAGAAACTCCCTTGACCCAAAATCTATAGTTGCAAAAGCAAATCAAAAATTATTAAGAGATTTAGACATTGAATAGATTTAATTAAGGAAATACGAGCAATTCTAATTTTGGATTGATTACCTTCATTACTTGGGCTGCCAATAACTGAAATTTAGAGACCTGACTAGTAAACGATATAGCTAATAATGGCGTGTAAGGTAATGACCGATGTCTTTCTACTTCGTTCAAAAATGTTATCCACTATACAGCTTGAGCTATCTGTGTGGGTAGAAATTAACTTGGCGTTTTCCTTTTAGATGTTGAAAAGTCATAAGGGGCGATCGCTGAATGGATAAGACGTAGTTGGCATCTTTCCCGACCAGCGAAGCACCACCACTTCTTCACGAATTTGTTCCTTTAAAGCCGTTGCTAGACGGGTGCGAAATAGATCAATTCTGACCACTTCATAGCCTAAACCTTGAGCAATATCCGCCAGCAGTTCTCCTGTGCGGATCATCACCTGAAGATAGGATTTTTGATCGCCGACGACGTAAGCAAGCTGGGCATTGGGGCGGAGTGCCCACCGCAAATCTGCCAGATGTTTTGCCATTCCGCCAAAGTAATGCTTTGCCGCACGATGATAGAGTCGCTCAAAGCCGCTGGTTTTGCCCAGTTCCAGCCGGCGATCTTCAATTTCTTGGGCGATCCGTTGAATTTCAGCATGGCGAGAAACCCATTGATCATCTAAATCTGCTTTATAGACGTTGCGCGTATTCGATCGCATCAATCCTTGTTTCAACGCTCGTAGCTCTGCCTTATTGTTCAAAAAGCCCAGCAGCACAGACTCTAGCCGGGTCGTGCGGGTGTAATCTTTTTCGTTGGGATAGGGTGGCGAGGTGATCACCGCATCAATCGAGTTTGGCTCTAACACCTGCACCAACTGGCGAGCATCGGCATGGTGAATGGTGGCGGGTGCATTGGGCAAGGTTTGTAAATAGCGTAAGTCGGCTGCCATGGCTGCCACCCGTGCCAGCCATGCTTCAACCACGGGCACATCGGACTTGAGCTTGCTGCTTACGCCAACTTCTGGACCAAAGCGCAGATTGCTAATATCCGTGACGATCGCCCGTGCAAAAGCTAGCAGAAAATGGCGTTGATAACCCGACTTCTCCGCTAAAATCTGCTCTTTCAAAATTAGGGCTTTGTGCAGCGGCAAAGGACTAATGGAGTTTTTCAGGATAATTTTGGTGCCGTCTTCCGGCAGCGATCGCCAATCTTCTGATCGCTCAATTTCTCGGATTGCTCTTTCCGCAATTCGCTCAGCCTGATGTATCAGCTCATCAGGCTTGGGATTCCAATCTAACTTCACCGATCCGGCAAAGTGCGCCATTGGATTCGCTTCCACGCCGACACTAGCAATGCCTAGTTTTTTTGCATCCACCACCGTTGTGCCCGTGCCACAAAATGGGTCCAGCACGCGCTGATCAGCGTTGATGCCAAACCGCTCCAAATAGTCCTGCACCAAGTGAGGCGGAAAAGACAGCACAAATCGATACCAATCGTGAGCTGCGCGATCGCAGTCTTTCAGTTGGTTAAGATGCAGCAAACTAAAATCCGGTATTTGCTCCAGCGGATCAACAAGATTGGGCAAGTTTGTTTCGAGGTTAAAGGTAGCTTTATGCATTAAAGGAGATCAATTGCACTAATGCAACCTCAATTAATTTGAGTAACGTATCATACCTGTTCATTTCTGAAATGCAAGAACCTAATGACACTCTCCTTGTTTTGCTAATGCCCATCAACTCGCAGATCCTTTAAAATTCGACTTCTTGGGGAGCGCGGGGGAAGGGGATCACGTCGCGGATGTTGCCCATGCCAGTCATGAACTGCACTAGCCGCTCAAAGCCCAGCCCAAAGCCTGCATGAGGCACGGTGCCATAACGGCGCAGATCCAGATACCACCAGTAATCAGCGAGGTCGAGTCCTTGGGCGGTGATCCGTTGCTCCAACACATCCAGTCGTTCTTCTCGCTGAGAACCGCCGATGATTTCGCCAATTTTGGGGGCGACAATGTCCATCGCGCGGACGGTGTTGCCATCTTCGTTCATCCGCATGTAAAAAGCTTTGAGCTTGGCGGGATAATCCGTGATGACGGTGGGCTTTTTGAAATGATCTTCTGCCAGATAGCGTTCGTGTTCCGATTGCAGATCCAAGCCCCATTCCACCGGATATTCAAAGGTCTTGCTGGATTTTTCGAGTAGAGCGATCGCTTCGGTGTAAGTCACTCTGGCAAACTCATTGTTAATGATATTGTCTGCCGTCGCCAAGATAGAATCATCAATCCGCTGGTTAAAAAACTCCATGTCTTCTGGGCAAGTTTCCATCACAAACTTGAATACATCCTTGAGAAAAGCTTCTGCTAGTTCCATGTCGCCATCCAAGTCGCAGAACGCCATTTCCGGTTCTACCATCCAAAACTCTGCCAAGTGGCGTGACGTATTGGAGTTTTCAGCCCGAAACGTAGGTCCAAACGTGTAGACATTGCTGAACGCCATCGCCATGATTTCGGCTTCAAGCTGTCCGCTCACCGTTAAGTAGGCGTGCCTGCCAAAGAAATCACGACTAAAATCTACCTGTTTATCCTCTGTCAAGGGCACCTTATTCAAATCGAAACCCGTGACGGTGAACATTTCTCCCGCCCCTTCGCAATCGCTAGCGCTAATGATCGGCGTATGCACCCAGAGAAAGCCGCGCTCTTGAAAAAACTGGTGAATCGCTGTTGCCGCCGCATTTCGCACCCGAAACACCGCCCCCAAAGTATTGGTGCGTCCGCGCAAGTGTCCAATGTCTCGCAAAAACTCAAAGGAGTGACGTTTTTTCTGTAGCGGATAGGTTTCTGCGTCGGCTTCACCGTAAACAGTGACGGAATCAGCTTTCAATTCGATCCGCTGTCCTTTGGCGGGAGACTCTACTAAAATGCCAGAGATTTCCACGGAGGCTCCGGTGCTGAGCCGTTTGATAGTCGCGGCATACTCTGGTACATCCTGACTGATTACCGTTTGCAGCCCTGCCATGGAGGAGCCATCATTCACCTCAACAAAGCTGAATTCTTTTTGTTCACGTTTGGTGCGAACCCAGCCTTTGATGGTGACGGTTTCGGTGGGCTGTCCGTGGCGGAGGAGGTCGGCGATACGGCGAGTCATAAGGGGGAGGAAGTGAAGAAGGATGGAGAGCGAAGGCTGAACTTGAGTGTAGCAAAGTGCTTAGAATTCTATGCGATCGCATGAAGAACTAGTGACCGCGGTTTTGCAGCATTGCCCACATGACGCGATCAACCATGCCCGTGTCTCTAAGCTTGTGCTGGTGCTGAAATTCCATCACTGCTTGATAGGTCTGCTCTTCAAAAAATCCATCCCGCTCGATCGCGTAACCATTGATGTTTAACAATCCTTGCAGCTCATACACATCAAACCCCGAAAGACCTTTACGCAAAACCCGGCTGCCTGGTTTCACGCCGAGTTTAAGTGCTGCCCAAGTTTTGGGACCAATCACCGCATCAACTCGAAACCCATGGCGGCGCTGAAAAATCATGACGCAATCTTCGGTGCGACTGTCGTATGCACCCGTGACAACCAGCTTAAAACCAAACGCTTTTAACAATTCTTGCAGTTCAATCACATCATCTCCCACATCCCAGGGGCGCAAAATTGTACCCGTTGTAGCGGTGTCTAATGTGGCATAAATCGGGTTTAGGCGGCTGTGAATTAAGTTGTGGATTGACATAGAGCGGTGCAGGATTGCTTACTTTCCACACCATACACCGCTCTACAGAGCAAGTCGAGTTAACGATCGCTCTCGGCTTGAGCATTGGCTTGCAGCACTTGGCTGACGGATAGGGGCAGTACCCGCGAGCCGCGTTCATTGGATTGATAGCCCCATTGCTGTTGACCGTTGGATACGATCGCCAGCCAGTTCGTTTCGTCGCGGCATCCACCCAGCAGAACGCAAGAGCGATTCGGCTGCTGCTTTACATCCAAAAAGCGAAGTGCTTCGGGACGAGCGGCCCGTCCATTTCGTTGGAAAAGATCTTGAGCGATCGCGTCTGCAACTTGAGTCGGCAGCGTGGGGCGGCGATCCATCACAAGCTGTGTCCCCGTTTGATTAGCGCGATAAGTCCAGTCCATTTTGCCAGTGCTGACCTTCACCTCCCAGCCTTCAACTGGCTGATACAACATGGGGCAAATTCTGCCAAAGCCAAAAGAGCAACTATTGCCCCATGTTTGCTGTTTTGCTTCGGTAATTTTTACAGTTTGCGATCGCGACCATTTCATTGCATCTTGCATCACCGCAGTTTGCACCTGCGTCGGTAGCTGGGCATTGGTGTCCCCCACTTTAGGATCTAGCGCAATTTGCGAACCTGTTTTATCAATGTGATACGTCCAAGTTTGTCCCCGCACGGCGACTAACACATCCCAGCCTTCAATCGGGCGGTAGTCGAATGTGCAAACTTCGCCAAAATTGAAGACGCAGGGATTGCTAAAAGTTTTGGCGGTGGCTTGAGTAATTTTTATATTGGTAGGGGGCAACCCAGCCCGGTTTGCGGCAGCAGTCAAAATCTGATTCTGCAAAGCAACTGGCAGGCTAATCGCGGCAATATTTTTGGGATTGATCGCAATTTTAGAACCCGTTTTATCTACGCGATAGTTCAAGGTCTGATTGTTGCCCTGCAATACCACATCCCAGCCTTCCACCGGGTTGTATTCCTTTGTGCAAATTTCGCCAAAATTGAAGATGCAGGGATTGCCAAAAGTCATAGCCTTCGCCTGACTAACTTTGAGCGTAGCAGGGGGAAGATTGGTACGCTGATAAGCATCCTGCAACACCGTGTTGATCAATGTTCCCAGCATTGGAACTTCGCGAACGGTGGTGGTTTGAGCCAGTATTATGCTGCGATTGGATAACTCAGCCGCGATCGCGGGGGCATTGGCAGCCGAACACATCATCAGGTTAGTGACCGCGAGGCCCAGCGGGACAATGGATTTGAACGGTAAGAGGCTCGCAATAACAGGTGGAAGATAGGTAGATTTCATGGCAGTAACCTTGAATGTCGAATAAAACAGGGGCACACGACAGCACTCATGCTATCTTTCTCCACAGGCGATCTCGCTGCGTCAGGAACGTTTTATTTGCTCACAAAGTAACGAGCTGTAACAAGAAATCCGCTAACCTGAAAAAGTGCTTTCGCATAGCCATTTTTGATGGTGTATTTAGGTTGCGCACAACACATGCTGTGCGATCGCCCTTCGCTCTTTGCCCTTCACCACTCGCCCTTTCGCCTTTTCCCTATGACCGTTGCCGTTTCTTTACAACATGTCTCCAAAACCTTCACCCAAAAACCTGTAGTCAATGATCTATCCTTCGACATCAAAGCAGGAGAAATGTTTGGGTTATTAGGACCTAATGGTGCAGGCAAATCGACGACCATTCGCATGATTACCACCCTGACCAAACTGTCTGGCGGAGCGATCACTGTGGCAGGGTATGATGTAGCGCAGAACTCAATGCAGGTTCGCCAACGAATTGGTGTCGTGCTGCAACAAACCAGCGTAGATGGCGACTTAACGGTGTGGGAAAACATGGAGTTTCATGGACGGCTGCACCACATTCCGAACTCGCGCCGCAAGCAGGATATCGATCGCTGGCTAGAGTATGTGGAACTGAGCGATCGCCGCAATGATGCTGCTAAAACCCTTTCGGGTGGCATGAAGCGCCGACTGCAAATTGCCAGAGCCTTACTGCACGAACCCGAAATTCTTTTTTTGGATGAACCCACCGTCGGACTCGATCCCCAAGCCCGTCGTCGCCTGTGGGAAATCATTCGCGACCTGAATAAGCAGGGTGTAACGATGCTGCTGACCACCCATTATATGGATGAGGTCGAGTATCTCTGCGACAGAATTGGCGTGATGGACAACGGCACCCTCATCGAATTGGGCACTCTAGCAGAGTTTCGCCAGAAGCATGGAGAAGGATTGGTGATGAAGCAACTCGGCGATCGCTGGGAGTATCAGTTTTTTCCAACCCTAGAAGATGCCAACACTTACCTCAATCAGCAACCCGACAAAACAGGCATGATGGTAAGAGCCTCAAATTTGGAAGACATTTTTGTAGAACTGACTGGGCGCAACTTAGATTAATTGCGGAGTGCGGGGTACGGAGTGCAGAGTGTGGAGTCCGAGTGCAAAGTACGGATTGTAGAGCAGCAAGAAATCAACTTAGCAAATTGGAACTGACAGAGTGCCACGAGCGGGGCAAGGCATCAAAGTAGAATTTCAATTCGGTTGACTTGTAATAAACTAACGGTTACCTCATTATCATTCTTGAACTTGAGCGAAGTTTTTTGACTCTCAACTCCATACTTCCAACTCTGTACTTCATGACCCATCTTTCCAGCACGATCGAAGCAATTCTCTATCTCAAAGCACAGCCGTTAACAGTGATTGAAATTGCTGAATATGCCAGGTGCGATCGCGCTGCCGCAAAAGAAGCACTGCTGGAACTGATGGAAGACTATGCTCATCGTGACAGCGCTTTAGAAGTGACAGAAACCCCCAGCGGCTACAGCTTGCAGTTGCGTGACACTTTTCATAGTTTGATTCAAACATTGCTACCAGCCGATGTCGGATTGGGTGCCTTACGAACTCTAGCCGCGATCGCCCTCAAGGGCAAAATCTCTCAGACTGACCTGGTGGAAATTCGTGGCTCAAATGTTTATCAGCACGTCCAAGAACTGGTTGAACTAGGGTTCGTCCGCAAACGAAAACAATCCGATGGGCGATCATTTTGGCTTCAGGTCACCGAAAAATTTCACCAGTATTTTCAACTCAATTCTGACCAAACTTTAGAGCTAACCCAGTATTTAGGCAATAACAGCACGCCTTCGCCTACTACAGGTGAAACTCTGAGTTGAAAATGCCAGAATAGTCACAACGAATCCTACTAAGTCTTCATGATTTTCAATTCTGACAGCGCAAACTTTTTGAATTCTGATTCTGAAGTCCAAGAAGTCAATCCACTTCTGCAATATCTTCAGCATCAGCCGCCGGAAGTATTGGCTCAGGTGGCAAAGTCGGTCAGCCCAGAAGTCAAGCAAATCATCACTCACAATGTGCAAGGCTTATTGGGAATGCTGCCCCCGGAAGGCTTTAACGTCAAAATCACGACTGATCGCGAGAACCTGGCTGGGCTGTTAGTTTCTGCCATGATGACAGGCTATTTCTTGCGTCAAATGGAGCAGCGCATGGATATGGAATCTCTTTTGGGAAGTTCGCTCCCCTCTGCGGACAGCCCAGAGTGACGGTTTAGGTTTTGAGCTATAGGTTTTGGGCTATCAGACTTAATACCGAACCGTTATAGCTTGGGGAAAATCATTGGAGTATCAAGGATTCTGTCCTAGATTTTCGTCCCCTAATTTTGCCGCTCTTTGGGAAAGGCTTTTGGCTGAATCTGCACTTGTCTAGGTTGACCGTTGCGACTGATCTCCAAGGATAAGTTCTCACCAATTTTGCTGGTTTCTACCTTCGCTTGCACTTCTGCTGCAGACTTCACTGGTTGACCACCCACTTTTTGAATGATGTCGCCCTGCTGAATACCCGCTTTATTTGCCGGAGAGTTATCCATTACTCGGACAATCAACACACCTTGATCTCGGCTGATTTTGAGGTTTAAATCGTTATTTTCGTTGATTTCTCTTCGCAGAGTGGGGGTGAGATCGACCATTTGCACACCGAGAAAGGGATGCTCGACCTTACCTTTACTGATCAATTGTTCAGCAACCCGTTGAGCGGTTTCAATCGGAATGGCAAACCCTAATCCTTGGGCATCGGCGCGAATTGCGGTATTCACTCCAATGACTTCGCCCAAATCGTTGAGCAGTGGACCACCGGAATTGCCTGGATTAATTGCTGCATCGGTTTGAATGAAGCTAACACGCTTGTCAGGTACGCCCACTTGAGAGCTTGATCGCCCGATCGCGCTAATGATTCCGGCTGTCACAGTGTTGTCTAACCCAAGAGGATTGCCAATCGCGATCGCCCACTGCCCCGGAGCGAGTCCTGCCGATTTACCCAACTTCACCACAGGTAGATTGTTCGCGCTGATCTTTACCACCGCCACATCCGTCACAGAATCTGCACCCATGACGCGCCCCTCAAACGTCCGTCCATCCTTCAGCGTAACTTCCACAGTTTGTGAGCCAGACACCACATGGGCATTCGTGATAATTTGCCCGTTTTTAGACAAGATGAACCCGGAGCCTGTGCCCCGTTCAACTCGCTCTTTCGGTTCAGCGGGAGAATCATCGCCAAAAAAGCGGCGAAATAAGGGCGATCGCAATGCTTCTGGGAGATCGCTGGTGACCTTGCGAGATGAATCAATTCGCACGACAGCAGGTCCAACTCGTTCTACCGCTACCGCAATAAAGTTTGAGCTAGCTGACGCGTTTTTTGCCAGCAGTTTACTGGCATTCACGATGGGCTTTGCTAAAACAGATGGCTCTGAACTATTTGGCTTTTCCTGGGCTTGATTGACCAAATATTGACTGCCTACAATGCCCGCACCACTACCTACTGCTAGTAACGATAGATAGGTAGCCAGTTGTTTAAACGATAGCTTCATAGATCAGCGTGGTTAATCAGTAGCAGTAATCCTAACTTACTTTACTTCAACTGAAATGGGCAGCGCTTTTTGAGAAAGAAGGGTAGGTTCGGTCGATCGCGTTATCTGTCGATTAACCTGGAAACAGATATCAATTGCTGTGTTGATTTAGCTTCTATCTCTTTATGCCCTCTCACCCATCGCGATTTCGCCATTCGGTCTGGTCACTTTTTTTGTTAGTTGCCCTCGGCTGGGAATTCAGCTTTGCCGCAAATGGAGTTAGCCAACCGGCAAGACAATTCTCTGGCGGAGAGACTACACCTAGCTCCTGCCCGGCTCCAGCGCTGTCTCGGTTGAAGCGCCATACGGTGGCTCCGGGGGAAACGTTGGAGGCGATCGCCCAAAAATATAGTCTGATTCCAGCAACCCTGCTTGGCTTTAATCCCTCTTTGCGCGGTGGGAAAGCTCCCGTCGGTGCCACCCTTGTGGTGCCGCCCTTTAACGGAGTGCGGGTTGAGCTACAGCCAGGGCAAAGTTGGCGCGAAGTGGCGAAGGCATACAAAGTGCGCCCGGATGTGTTGTTTGAGGTCAATGGCTGTCAGCGATCGCCCAGAGTTGTTTTCATCCCCGGTGTAAACTGGTCGCCCGTAGGAGCCGCTACGCAAGCTTTACCGCGTCAATCTAGAGTTATCCTGTCTGGCTATCCTTTACCTGCTACCCCTGCGGAATCGGCGGTATTGCTCAACTACGGCTATGGCGTACAGCCAGAAACGGGGAAGGTGGGCTTTCATAGCGGCGTGGATTTGGCGGCACCCATAAACACTGCTGTGCAAGCAGTCGGCAGCGGCACGATTGCCTTTGCCGGAATGCAGGGCGCTCTAGGAAATTTGGTGGTGGTTAACCATGTGGAAGGGTTGCAAACTCGCTATGCCCAACTAGGACGCATTGCCGTCAAAGTTGGGCAGCGAGTCGCTCAGGGGCAGACTATTGGTATGGTGGGCATATCCGGTCGCCCTAGTTCTAAGCAGCCGCACCTCCACTTTGAGATGCGATCGCGCTCTAACCTAGGCTGGGTGGCGGAAGATCCCAGAGCAATTCTGCTAAAAAACACTCGACGTGCCGAGAATCGGTAGGTTGAGTATTTTCAACCTTTCCAAATAGCATCTATTCAGCAAAATTTGCTGAATATTAAACCGAATGGGGATACCTGAATTATGCTGTGCAACTTTCCGTCTCGGCTGCAATTGAAAGCCCATACTCTCTACCTTCTGATTGCCCAAAGTCGTCTATTGTGAGCGGTGCTCGAGTGCTATGACGACCATACAACACATAAACTGTTGTGTCTCGAATTATAAAAAGCGCTCAATATACGTTTTTAGATTTCCCGTACAGCAGTTGACGGACTTCTTCTGGGAAAATTTCGTGTTTATCGGCTACGGAACAGATAGTCAGACCTTTTTTTCTACACAAACATGGCCTATACCCAAGCTCATGGGTCGTAATGCGTAATTATGGCAGCGGCCCGATTCGTGACAAGAGGGATCGGCGACCTCTCAGTACCGCCACAAATGCCTCAATTCCCAGTGAAAGAATCACAACCCCACAAATGACTCCGCCAAAGTTATTGCTCGGTACCTCAAGCAGGATCATTCCTCCACAAGCCATGAAAAAGACTGCAATGATCAATGTAGCCACCGAGATCACCTTCTCCATTTTCAAGATTTTCTAGAAATCGTCTCACTGAAGCAAGCGATGATTGGTCTTGTTGCCTAACGGATAACGAGCCAATCACTACTCAATTTTCAAACGCGAACTCAGCACCTTTTAATGTTAATACCCAGAATACCTCGCCAAAATTCAACCCAGACTCCCTTTATCTTTAAAGGTCTGACTGTTGATTATGCGGAAACTTTCCTTATATCTTCTTGATTTGGGGAGATACCCCGAAGCTTTTCGTGTATCTCCCCTCACCTTCCAGCAGATACTTTGATTTTATGGAATCACATCAGTTATTTTGTTGAAGAATTATAGAATAAGGTCTTGGAATAGAGTAAGCGCTGCTCTACGAGGCAGACTAGGGTTCAAGTCGATCGGCGATCGCCATATCGAACGTCTTCACCAAAAAAGCCCAGCGATCGCTGGATTCTTCAATGATTTTTGTGGTGGGTTTTCCGGCTCCATGTCCCGCTTTAGTTTCAATCCGAATCAGCACGGGCGCAGTCCCCTTGTGAGCAGCTTGCAGGGCAGCGGCAAACTTAAAACTGTGGGCAGGCACCACGCGATCATCATGGTCGGCAGTGGTAATCAGCGTTGCCGGATACGCAGTGCCCGGTTTGAGATTGTGCAACGGCGAGTAAGCATAGAGGGCTTTGAACTCCTCTGGCTTTTTCAGGTCGTCTGGAGAACCATATTCCGAAATCCACGCCCAGCCAATGGTGAACTTGTGAAAGCGCAGCATATCCATTACGCCCACGGCAGGTAATGCTGCTCCAAAGAGTTCCGGACGCTGAGTCATACAAGCACCCACTAACAACCCGCCGTTACTGCCACCCGCGATCGCCAGTTTTGCCGAACTGGTATATTTATTCGCAATCAGCCACTCTGCTGCTGCAATAAAATCATCAAACACCGTTTGCTTTTTCAGCTTCATGCCTGCCTGGTGCCAGTCTTCACCATATTCACCGCCACCGCGTAAATTGGGTACTGCATACACGCCACCCATTTCCATCCATGTCAGCAGACTGACGGAAAAACTTGGCGTGAGGGATACACCAAAGCCGCCATAACCATACAAATAGGTGGGATTGCTGCCATCCAACTTGAGTCCTTTTTTGTGGACGATAAACATGGGCACCGAAGTGCCATCCTTGCTGGGATAGAACACCTGACGAATTTCGTAGTCCTGGGGGTTGAAATCGACGGTGGGCTGGCGAAAGGGAGTGCTTTCACCCGTGACCAGGTTGTAGCGATAAATGGTGGGTGGAGTGGTGAAACTGGTGAAACTATAAAAGGTTTCGGTGTCGTAGCGTTTGCCATCAAAACCTCCGGCGGAACCGATTCCCGGCAATTCCACTTCGCGCACCATCTGACCTTGCAAATCATAGAGTCGGATTTGGCTGCGGGCATCTTTCAGGTAAGAGGCGACAAATTGATTGTTCAACAAACCCACACCCTGGAGGGTTTCTGCTGATTCGGGAATAATTTCTTGCCATCGCTCTTTAGCAGGATTGCCCAGATCGATCGCAATCACTCGACCGCGCGGGGCGTTTAAATCGGTGCGAAACCAAAAATTGCTACCGTCATTATCCACCAGGGAATATTCGGCTTCAAAGGTGTTAATTAGTTCCACCACAGGCGCATTTGGGGCCGTGAGATCTTTGTAAAACACTAAATTGCGCGGATCGGTGCCTAGCCATACTGAAATCAGCAAATAGCGCCCATCCTCAGTTACACTGCCGCTAAAGCCCCATTCTTTGTGATCAGGGCGATCGTAAATCAGCACGTCTTCTGCCTGAGATGTGCCTAAGCGGTGGTAATACAGCTTTTGGAAGTAGTTGACCGCTTCCAGTTGAGTTTTGCTGTTGGGTTCGTCATAGCGGGAGTAGAAAAAGCCCGTGTGGTCGTGGCTCCAAGATGCGCCAGAAAATTTGACCCAGTTTATTTCGTCGGGTAGGTCTTTTCCTGTTTCCACGTCGCGCACTTTCCAGGTTTGCCAATCAGAGCCAGAGGTGGATAAGCCATAGGCAAGTAGATTGCCATTATCGCTTACGGACAGCCCTGCAAGGGCCACAGTACCATCGGCAGAAAGGGTATTGGGATCAAGCAGCACCCTTGGCTCGTCGGTCAGAGTTTTGAGGGTATAGAGAACGCTTTGGTTTTGTAAGCCGTCGTTTTTGAAATAAAAATAGCGTTGGGTAGAGTCATTTTGCTGCTGATCGCCCTGTTTGAAGGGAATACTGTATTTTTCGTAGTTCCACAGTTTCGTCAGGCGCTCTTTCAGGCGATCGCGGGCGGGGATGCCAGCTAAAAATCCCATCGTTAATTTGTTTTGCGCCTCAATCCAGGCTTGGCTTTCGGGAGAGTCAGGATTTTCGAGCCAGCGGTAAGGATCGGCAACCTGCGTGCCGTGGTAATCATCAACCTGTTTTACCTGGGCACTGGTGGGGTATTCAAAGGGCTGGGCGATCGTCATAGCGTGAGACATGGAAGGATATCCCCCACTATGCCAGATGAATGCCAGCAGCATGGCGACACCCATCAGAATCAGTCGGTTTTTCATTCGGTGGAGCGGGTTTTGGGTTGAAAGTGTCGGGTATCAGAGTTTAGGCAGATGAAAAGAATTCTTCCAGGTGAAAGCTGTCTGCTGATCCTAATTGATATCGACTAAAGAAGGGTTGAAGCGAGCCGCGATCGCACTGGCAGCCACAATGACGCTTAACATGCCCAACGTAATCCACAGCAGTGGCACTCCACTCCAGGGACGGACTTGGAGCTTGCCAGACGGCAAAAAAGTGACATCAAACTGTGCCAAGGGCGGGACAATGCCGTTGTCCGGGTTCAACACTTCGGGAATGACTAATTTGGGTAGCGGCGTTTGTTGCACCTGGTCAATGGCAGCCGGATTCATCGGTTTGTAGGTTGCGATCGCTCCAGTTTCAGTAACTGCTACCAAATAGTTAAGTGACTCTTGATTTAAATGCTCCTTCGTCCAGGCATCGCTCAGGTGTTGGTGTAATCGTTTTCCTAATCGGTTTGCCTGGGTGTAATCCACTTCTGGAGCTGTAGTGAATGGCGCAGTCAGGACATTATTACCTGTTCGACGTTGCAAAGCACAGAGCGAGATCGCCTGCGTGATTCCCAAAATGCCTGCCCCCAGCACATTCACATCCAAAGGAAAATTGACCTTTAGCAACACCAGACCTGCGCTAAATGAGGTGAATAGCGCCGAAAAAATCACCGCGATCGAGGGCACCCCAATCCACCAACGGCTTGAGCGAGTGTATTGCCGCAGCAATAACCACTGAGTCACTCCCAACCAAATTGAACAAATAGCCGCTAACACCGTGCGAATCAAACCTGTGAGCATCACCATCGTCTGTGGACTCACTCTTTCGGCGAGAGCATTGACTTCCGGCAAGATCATTGCCTGACCAATCCATCCCCACCAAGATTCCAAAGTTGTGGTGAGCAAAACATAGCCCGTCGCACTTGCCAAAATCCACAGCCAGTCGGGTAGATACCGCCGTAACACTAACCACTGCGTTGCACTCACCACCAGTCCAGAAACTAAGCCAGTGACCAACGCCGACAGCAATCCTCTGCCTTCTAGATAGTTGACCAACGTGGGATCTTGCACCGATCGCAGGATTGACCAAATCAGAAACCAGCCAACCCCCGTCGCCAGCACAAATAATCCCGTAAATTGAATTCGCTCAAAAGGGGGAATCAGAGAGTGCTGAGAATGGGTTTGCGGTATGGAAGGCATAGTTGGAGAAAAAATAGCGGGCGATCGCATAAGGCTAGAGGATGAATAGCAGCAGCATTGCAGACAAAATGTACACCATGCAAAAAGCACGATCATGACCGCGATCGCGTCTGATGCAATCATTATCAGCTTTTCGACGTTTTTATAAATTTAGGATTTTCTTTACATCTGATCACAAGCAGGGTGGAAAAATTAATGATCAAGTCCTTCCTCACATTGCCGCTCACTTTATTAATGTAGAAGCGCACAAAAATTTAGGTTCTGAGCCAAAAATTTCCGCTGATTTGTCATTCACCCGTCATTTCTTTTGCCACTTAAACTTGCCTCCTCTCTCTAGTCATACAGGCGATCGAGTTTCAAAAAAGTTTTCAGCAGGACATTTGCCCCTTGAGTGCATTCGTTGGGAGCAGTGTATTCGTCCTTGGAATGGCTGATTCCGGCACGACTAGGGACAAAGATCATCCCCATGTCGGTGATGCGTCCAATCTCTTGAGCATCGTGTCCAGCGCGGCTGGGCAAATGCGTATAACCCAGGTGCATTTCCTGGCACACCTCTTCGATTACGTTCATGATGGGCGACGCTGCAAGCGTAGGCAAAATGTGCAAGGTTTGACGCATTGTGATTTCGGTGCCCGTTTCAGCCGCGATCGCCCGAATTTGCTCCTCAATCTGTCCCTTTAAATACTCCAAATTCTGCTGAGATAAATCGCGCAAATCGATCCGAAAATCTACCTTGCCAGCGATCGTATTGGTCGCGTTAGGATGAACATTCATGAACCCAACTGTTGCCACCTGATCCCCTGGAGTATCCACGGCAATTTTATTAATTGCCACAACCATCTGCGCGGCGGCAAACAACGCATCTTTTCGCAGGTGCATGGGTGTTGTACCCGCGTGGTTTGGGCGACCCAGCACATCCACTGCAAACCGATATTGCCCCACCACGCCAGTCACCACGCCTAAAAGCACATCCCGATGTTCCAACACACCGCCCTGTTCCACATGAAGTTCCACAAAAGCTGCGATATCTTTGCGATCGCGTTTCGCTAAAGCAATTTGCTCCCAGTTTCCCCCTATTTTTTCTAAACAGGGCTGGATCGGAGTACCATCCAAGCGGCAGTAGTGTTCCGGTGCTTCCTTAATTTCCCCTGCCATAGTTTTGGAGCCAATCACTGATCGTTCTTCATCGGTGAATACAATCACTTCAAGCGGGTGATTCAAACGAATTTTATTTTCGTTTAAGGTTCGCACCACTTCAAGTCCAGCGAGTACGCCCAGGCAGCCATCATAGCGCCCTGCTACGGGCACTGTGTCGATGTGAGAACCCGTTGCCAAGGCTGGCGCATCTGTTTGCAGCCCGGCATAGCGACCTATCATATTGCCAGCCGCATCAATCCGAACAGTCATGCCAGCATCCAGCATCCAGGACTGAACTAGCCGACGTGCCAGTAAGTCTTCAGTGGTAAAGGCAATCCGGCAAACGCCGCCATTTTCCAGTTTGCCGACCTCCGCTAATTCATCAATACTGCGATTTAGGCGATCGCCATTCACCACCAGTGGCACTGTTGCAATCATCTGCACCTCCATCCATATAAAGTGGGTCAATCTTGCCGCATACGAGCAATCTACTTAGCCAATCAAGCTGTGCAGACGGAAACGAGCAATTTCGATAATTTCCAACAAGGCTTGCTGTCGTTCGGCTTCGGCATCGTTTTTTAAACGGTGTTCAAAGGCTTGCAAAATACTGGCTTTAGTGTGATTTTTAACCGCAATGATGAACGGAAAACCAAATTGAATTTTGTAAGCCTGATTAAGCTGATGAAAGCGATCGTATTCGCTAGCCGTCAAGCGATCGAGTCCAACTTCTGCCTGTTCCGCTACTGAAGCATCTGCCATTTTTGCCTTACTGCCTAAATCTGGATGCGCTTGAATGAGCGATAGTTGTTCGGCTTTGTCTAGTTGATTCACAACCCCGACCATCTTCCGATGAAGATCGTCCTGATTGCTAAATGGGCGATGATTCCAAGCGCGCTCCGCGATCGCGGGTGTCTCTTCAAACACTGCTCCTAGGGCTGCCACAAAATCTGACTGGCTCATCTGGTTTAGGTCGGCGATTGAATACCCCATGGCTGCTTTTACTCAGAACTTGAACTTTTATGCGCTTACGGTTTGAGATTGCGCTTTATAGGCTGCCCAACCGCCAAAGTGAGAAATATCGATCCAGTTGTGTTGCTCGACGAGCGCTTGAGGATAAAGAAAGGCAATCAACACTTCGCCATCTTGCAACACAATATTGCTGGGATACATATTGGGTGGTTCAGATGCGGTGAGTTGATTAAACTCATCCAACGTGATTTCATACACTTCTCCTGGAATGGAAATACCGCCTGTTTCCACCTCATAAATGGCAGGATGCCAACCCTCACCAGCGGCATGAAGCCGATAGCGGGGCTGGGTTGCTGCTTCTTTAATAAATTGGGCAGATTGCAGATTTTTGTGATCAGGCTGTCCTTTGAGGGCAGAGCCGCAGATAAAAATACGCTGAGTGGAAGCAGGGTTTGTCGTCATTGTGATCTCCTTAAAAATGAAAAACTTAAATTCTTCTGGAGTCCTCAAAGGGCAGTAATCGAAGTCAGCACGGTGTTTAATGGCAGCGGACGAAGCATTGCTCAAATCATTAGCCATTCACCAGATAGAGTCTGCTTCTACAGAGTCCGCTGAGCCGAGTGATCGCGGCTCCAGCACTTTGATTTCCCGAACCACCCGTTCCTTACTTGAAATCAAATGAGCTTGAATGGCTTGGGTGGCAGCAATTGGATTGCGATCGCGCACCGCCTCATAAATCCGGCGATGTTCGCCCCGAATTTCTAACACGCCCGGATTATGCTGCACGGTACGTAAGCGCAGCAATGCCATTTTGTCGAATACCTGATCTAAAATCTGCACCAGCCAGTTATTAGCAGAACTTTCAGCTAATAGCCGATGAAATTGATAATCCATATGCAGCAATTGAAAATGGGTCAACTGATTCGGTTCCCCAAAAGCTTTTTCTGCCTGTACTATCGCCTGTTCAAGCCGTTTAAGCTGCTCATTCGTTACATTGCAGCAGGCTTCTGACACGGACAGTTGTTCCAATGCAATCCGACAATCATAAAGCTGCATAGCATCCACAATTGAGAGCATTGCAACTCGAAGCGACCCCGTTGCATCGGTCACGATCAAATTCTCTCGTTGCAATTGCCGAATCGACTCGCGGACAGGCGTTCTGCTAACCTCTAACAGGTCTGCAATCTGCGTTTCTACAAGCCGTGAACCTGCTACCAAATCTCCCGATAGAATAGCGTTTCGCAAAGCTTGATAGGTTTGCTCATGAAGCGACTGATGACGCTGAAGAGGACGCGAGGACAGAGCCACCGTTGAAAAACTCCCAAATAGTCGAAACGAACTGTCTTCTGTATACAGTATACGAATGGTCCATCTTAAACAACTTCTTCATCGGGTCGAATAACTTTTCTACTACCGGGTCTTTTGCCAAAAGCAGCGGAGCCAAGGTAACCTAACTCTACGCAGAGATAAGTTGCATTGAATGAATCGCCCCCACACCCACGCCTCAAAATCCTTTCAGCATCTAGATACGCTTACTGCGCTATTTGTGGCTGTGCTGTTGATCTCGAATGTGGCTTCTACAAAAATTTTGATGGCGGGACCCTTCACCTTTGATGGCGGCACCTTGTTGTTTCCCATCAGCTATATTTTTGGCGACATTTTAACGGAAGTTTATGGTTATCGGCGATCGCGCAAAGTAATTTGGCTGGGGTTTGCCTCAGCAATATTAATGTCTTTCACCTTTATTCTGGTTGGAGCACTACCTGCTGCACCAGAGTGGAAATATCAGTCAGCCTACGACCAAATTTTAGGATTTACGCCTCGAATTGTGATTGCCAGTTTGATCGCCTACTGTGTTGGAGAGTTTTCAAACTCGTACATTTTGGCGAAGCTAAAAGTATTGACTCACGGCAAATATCTTTGGATTCGCACAATGAGTTCTACTCTAATTGGGCAATTGATTGATACCGCAATTTTTAGTGCGATCGCATTTGCAAACGTCATTTCTACTCAATTGCTGATCACGTTAATCGTCTCTAATTACGTATTTAAATGTGGTGTTGAGCTTATTTTTACACCAGTGACTTACGCCCTCACCCAATGGTTAAAGCAGCAAGAACAAGAAGATTACTTTGACATTGATACAAACTTTAACCCGTTTCAGATCGAAGATTGAACTCAAACACTGCGCTATACCACCGCGTTCAGCAAATTTTCGCTGAATAACCAGCTATCGTTCTTTTATGGTACTATTGTACTGACTTTGTGGCTGCCTACGGTGTCTTAATACTGTAAGCGCCTGTTATTTGCACCGGTGGTTATCCTCAAATATGGAAGAACAAAAACCACGAATTCACCCACCTTCATCGTTTCATCACTCTTTAGCCCGGCAGCCTTATTCAGAGAATGAGAATGATCCCGCGCCTTTAGAGAAGGATAATAATGTGATGCCAATGCCGATTCAAAATCCCATCACTGAAGATGAATGTCGTCCACACACCGCCTCTAAACGCAAACAGCGGGGGGAAACTGGAGGCAAAACGCGAGCCACTCCAGGCAGTAAAAAAACTTTTAAGACTGTTCGTCAGAGTCAACCCACTCTGCAACATCCGTATTCAGATGAGTTACAACGGCTTGAAGCTCATGCAAAGCGAATCAATCAAATTCTTGCTGAGCAATCCAATAAAAGCGCGATTCGTGAGACGAACCCCACAGAAATCGCAGATACCAGCCTTCCTCATTCAACCGACTATCGAACTATACCTGAAGCCTCAACACCTGCTACAAAACAGATAGCTCAGGAATCTCCCCACGCTCAACCTGTCAAAAATCAGTGGCACTCTCCAACCCCAGTTGAAGAACAAACGATAGAAACCTCAGCTTCTCAAGAACATAGCATTCATCAACGGTTAGTTGAATTGGGTCTGCATCTGAATGAGGCCGGTGCCCTCATTTCTGTCTCTCGTATGCCCAGCCCCTCAGAAAATGGGAATCATGCTCGTGGGCAATCCCCAGCACCCCAGCCTCCAGCCCCAACATCGCCAATAAACCATTCACCCACTCAAGCTTGGGAAGCTGCACCCAGTGAGCTTTGGGATGAGGAACCATCGTATCCTGCTAAAACTGGATATGCCCCTAGCAGGGATAGAGGAATTGCCGCCAATCGTGATTTACCTCGCGATCGCTCCCGTTCTCGATCTTTTCCGGTATCTATTACTACGCTTCGCCGTTATTTTCGAGAATGGCGTGGATATTTATACAATTGGCGATCGCTAGAATTACCTCGCCAACCAATCGATCGCATTAGCGATGCTGCCCTATGGATTGCTGCTTCTGCAATAGTTCGGGTTGCATCTCGCTATGTGCTTGCTGCATTTCCGATTCTTTCACCACTTTTTTTGATTCTGATGCTGAGTCCGGCGATCGCTGCTGTATATCTTGTATTCTGCGTTCCCAAAGCTGGCTGGGTTTCCTATTACCGTCTGTTTTTGACAATGGTGGGATTTCTCATTGGCGGCAAACTTTAGACAGAAATCATGGAAAACCCAGTTTTTGGCGCTCAATTTCCATTGTGTCTCTGTGCACTTATGAAGAAGGCCTAGCAATGATGAGCTAAGTCTTTCTAAAAGAGCGAGGATAGCACATCCTCAAAAGTCGAGCGATGCAGCAACCAGTACTCATCGATGAAGCCAACTGTGGCAACGGGTTGTCGTAGAACCATATTCTTACCCTAAAGCCTAGTTTGCCTCTCGTTAAAAAACAAAAGAGGGATGATATTACAGCGTTCGCGTAGTGACCGCAGGTTTAGGTTTAGGAGTCTATGTTGGCGTAGCCTGCCAAGTCACGGCATCTTCAACCCGTGTTTCACAGGGTTAGCAAGGCCAATACCAAGCGATTGAACGCAGACTTCTCACCTTGCGCACCTGAATTGAGCGACCGACTCGAAAAACGATTTGCTGCTCCAAGTCGATTTGGCTCGTCGATTTGGTTCCATGATTCAGTTATTATACTATTCATCAATCGCTATGAGTTTGGCTTGAACATTTAAGTTTCATCCACCGATCTAGAACATAACCCGCGGTCAAATTGCTACTGAACGCGATGTGCAACTAAGTTGTTGCAAGGAAAGTCCCACTGGACAATGCTAGACGTACAACCTATCTAGCTGGAGTGGGACTGATGTTTACTATTGAAGAGTTTATCACCGCTGTTTTTTGCTGTGTAGATGACTTGCTCAAGGAGATCACCCAAGGGCAAGCGATTCGAGAAAAAGGATTTGCTCCTGGTTTAGCAGACAGTGAGGTGCTGACGATGGAAATTGTGGCAGAGTACCAAGGGATTGATGCTGACCAAGCGATTTGGCACTACTTTCGGAGGCATTGGCTGGGTCTATTTCCAAGGTTGAGCAGTCGGTCCGCCTTCGTGCGACAAGCCGCTAACCTATGGCAATACAAAGAACTGTTACAGCAACGGTTCGCGATTCAACTCGGTGCATTTGCCGATGCCGTTCATCTGATTGATGGCATCCCCATTCCTTTGTGCGGCTTTAGCCGTGCGCCGCGATGTCGAAGTTTCAAAGGGGAAGCCGCTTATGGCTACTGTGCGGCAAAAAAGCAGACCTACTATGGATTTCATGGTCATTTGCTCCTCAGTTCCACCGGAGTGATTACTGGGTTTAGCCTGACTCCAGCCAATGGCAGTGAGCGAGAAGCGCTCTGGGACATCGTATCGACGGTTCGCGGTTTGCTAATTGGAGACAAAGGGTATCTCTCCGGTCAACTCGAGCATCAACTCCAAGCGGTCGGTATCCAGCTAGAAACGGCGCTACGTTCTAATATGCCCGATGAGCGAGACCCGGCTTGGGTTAAGTTACTCATGCGGGTGCGACGACTCATTGAAACCGTGATTGGGCAGCTTGTCGAACGGTTCTCAATTGAAAAAGTTCGGGCACGCGACCTGTGGCACTTGACTAGTCGGCTCAATCGTAAACTGTTAGCTCACACCGTCTGTCGATGGCTCAATCGTCACAGCCCCAACCCGCTGCAGTTTGAGCAGCTTGTGTCAGACTAATTCTAGTCGCACATCGCGTTACTGATGAAGTTAATTTACTGCTCGGTAATAGGATCTGAAACTCCGTTCCCTGCCCCATCTTTGAGATGACCTTGATTGCTCCTTGATGTTTCTCAATAATCTGATAACAAATAGAAAGACCTAACCCTGTGCCTTTTCCAACCGATTTTGTTGTGAAAAAGGGATCAAAAAGTTTTGCTTGATTTTCAGGTGAAATTCCTGGACCATTATCACAAATCTGAATGGAAACGTGATGCTGATCTACTTGTCCTGTGCAAATGGTGATGGTAGGAGCTAGAGGCTGGGAATTGTAATTTGAGGATTGAGCATCGTCCATTCTGGATTCTATATCGACCCCAGTACATTCTTCTAATGCGTCGATCGCGTTTGCAATCAAATTCATGAACACCTGATTAAGCTGCGCTGGATAACATTCCACTAACGGTAAATCCCCATACTCCTTAATCAGATGAATCCTCTGTTTTAGCCGATTATTGAGGATCAGCAATGTATTTTCGAGGCCTTCGTGAATATCAACAGGTTTCATTTCGGCTTCGTCCAGACGCGAAAAATTGCGGAGTGACAACACAATTTCTCTAATTCTTTCAGTCCCCATTTGCATAGAGGCAAGGAGCTTAGGTAGATCTTCCTCAATAAAATCCAAATCAATCGCATCGATGTAAGTTTGCACAACCGCAGCCGGATGTGGGTATTGTTGCTGATAGAGATGAATCAGTTCCAATAAGTTCATGGAGTATTCATCAGCGTGCTTGAGATTTCCATGAATAAAATTGACGGGATTGTTCACTTCATGGGCAATGCCAGCAACGAGCTGACCCAGACTAGACATTTTCTCATTTTGAATCAATTGGGATTGAGTTTGCCTGAGCTGTTGCAGAGCTTCAGTTAAATCATGAGTGCGCTCTTTAACCCGCTGTTCTTGAGTTTGACGAGATTGTTCCAGAGCCTCGGTGTGTTCTCCAACCCACTGAATCAATTGGTTCAATGAAGTTGCCAGAGACCCTACTTCATCCTGTGTGCTAATGGGGCTTTGCAACTCAAAATTGGACTCTTGAACAACTGCCTGAGCCAGCTTAGTCACTGATCTAAGAGGACGCGCGATCGCTTGTGAAGTCATTATCGCCAGCATTGCTGCCATCACAACCGATAGCAGCATACTTACGATTACAATTTGCATTCGCAGTTCTTCAGCTTGCTCAACCTTGGCGATCGCTTGCTCATGTTGCGCTTCAGCGATTTCCTTGAGTCGCATCAAACTCTCTGTCAATCGGTCCAATTGAATGTTGACTTTGATGGAGGATTGGTTTCTTAGTGACGCTATAAGGTTTTGTTGCGCGGCTAAAACATCTGGTGGCTTTGATAAATCTGTAGTCTTAAACTGCTGCCACAGAACTTCTATCAATTGCCGATACGCCTCAATGTTAACGGTATACCCTTTTACCAAGTCCTTTGATGCCTGGGTGTTAATTGCCAGTTCGCCAGTATGTTGATTGGTGAAGAACTCAAATTCAACAAGCAATGCTTTTACCTGACTCATTGAACCTAAAAACTTGGTTCTTTCGTAGTCAAACCAGACTGATTCTCCCAGGACTCCTACCAATCGTTGTGGATGAATTCTAATAGTATTGACCGTGTTCTCTAGCTCACTCAAAAGATGTTGCTGGTGGTCAGTTATCGCTTGCTGTTCCTGGGCTTTTTCTTGATAGTAATTTCCCGTTGTTAATCCAATGGTTGTGCCTAATACCGCAACGCCGATTGATAAAGCATAACCAAAACTAATTTTGTGCGAGATACGCCAATGCTGAATCAGGCGTTCTAGCGGATATTTTTGTTGAGTGAGCTTAATTGAGGAAATTATAGGGGGACTGTCGATCTTCTTCGGGGAACGTTGATTAGCTCGAAATAGCATAGAAAACTAGCCTTGTAGGCCTGTTACAGGCAGCAAAATTGACGTTTAAACCAGATGGCAAAAAATGCTCTCGACTAAGAAACAAAATTGCCCTGCCCAATGGCTTTGTAAACATCACGAATCATGTTGTAGTCGGTGTCCTTAATCTGCACCATCTTGGCGCCCGCGAACTTGTTTCCATCCGCAGAAGCGATCGCTTTTAGAAGCCTATCCTGATTTTGCAGCAGTCGCTGCCCAATGTATTCCACAAAAGCTGAATCTAGTTGGCTGCTTGCGACAAACGGATCAGACGGCAGCGTCGGTCCCTTAACGAGAATAGGAAAGTCTTTCTCAGACAGTCCGTTAGACTTTAAAAACTTGTCATAGCGGTTAACCGAGCCACCCCAAGCAGCAATGGTGCCTTTCTGAAGTGCAGAGAGCCCTTTCTTGCCTAATAACTGAATTTTGAGATCTACTTTGGGGTCTAATCCAGCATCAATCAGTAGTTTGGTTGGTCCTAAATAGCCGCTGGTTGAGCCAACTTCCCACATAGCGATCGTTTTTCCTTGCAAAGCTGCCACTGACTGGATACCACTGCCTGAGTGCGTTGCAACGATAGAGTAGTATTTCTGGCGCATAATCGCAACGATCGGAACCGCATTGGTTCTGGCACGCATAACGACATACTCTGATGGACCTGTAAATACCAAATCCACCTGATTAAGCTGAAGTGCAGAAGCCGCAGCAATATAGCTTTCTACAGGAAAGAATTCAATCTTCTTCTCTAAAATTTCCTCTAATAAAGTCCGTAAGGCTCCATAGTCTTTCTGCAAGTCATCGAGTCCTTTCACGTCGGATACTGCAAAGCGCAGTTTTTCAGGTTGGCTGAACGTTTTTAGCGTAGAAGATTGCTTCGTTGAAGTGCTTGTGGCGGTCGTACAACCTGCAACAAATAACGAGCTAGTCCAAAGAAAATGACGACGTTTCATAGTTTTTGCCACTTCAATACACCTATAAAGTGCCCAAACTGAAACGTTCTTAACGGCAAAATAGTTAACTTAACCTTGAAAAATACTAAAAACGCTACAGTTTCTCTTAAAAAGATTCAATCTTAAAAAGTAATTATGCTCTGATTAAAAAAGGTCTTAATATAACTTTTGAATAGAGTAAAAGCGATAATTTATATTATTGATAATTGCTTAAATAACAGTTAGCTTAACTGAATAGGAGATTCACGGCACGAACAAAATCAGTTGCTTTCTAGACCTACAGATAGGGACTGAGCTTTTAGGGCTGGTTAGCTGCAATGACATTCGGGCACATGCTTCCGCATCCTGATCTAACTAAAAACCTAGATACTCACACACACGGGGCAGTTTTGTGGGATAAATGTTTCAGGTTTTGCGGGCAAGTTGAACGGTATAAACAAAAAGTTGTGACGGTTGAGGAATGTCATCAAGGTCACAACAAGCCTGAAGCACTCCCTTCTCAAAAGAAGCATTATTTGGGCAGCTAGAAGAAGCGGCACCCTACAAGAGGGGTTGGATTGCAGCCCATCGATCGCTGAAGACAGGTTGGTCTGCAACATCCTGCCACAATCCCATGAATGTGAGTGAATTGGAAGAAACAACGAATGCCTATGCTTCATTGCTGTACCAAATTCTGAAACGGCGACCACAACTTTTGGATCTACTGTTTAAGGTAGAACCATTATCCACACCGTTCACAACATTCTGATCATGACAAACACATTACAGAGAACCCCCAAATTCCCGCGTCAAATTCCCACTATTGTCCTGACTGGACTAATTTTACTGATCAGTGCCGGGGTTTCAAAGCAAGCTGGACTCACTGCATCATTGCCTCAAAATGCTGTGCCTTCATCAAGTTTGATGGTGGCGCAATCGGACTCTTTGCCGCGATCGGTTGAACAAAGGATGCGCCAAGCGGCATCGCTGCAGTTTGGCGCATCTTTGCAAGATGTCAAAATTGTAGGTTTTACGCGGCAAACCTGGTCAGACAGCTGTTTGGGGTTGGGAGGCGCGGCTGAAGGTTGTTTGCAAGCGCTCGTCGAAGGTTGGCGGGTTGAAGTGACCAATGGGCAGCAAAATTTGTTTTATCGCACAGACAGAACTGCCAATGCAATTCGCTTAGAACCGCAGCCCTCTGTCGTAGCTTTACCGACCAATGTCAGTCAGCGTTTGCTGCAAACGGTTGCCAGACAAGTGCGTGTGCCAGTCAACCGCTTGCGTGTTGCAGCGGTCAAACCGGCGACTTGGGATGGTTGCCTAGGAATCTATAAGTCGGGGCAAGCTTGTACCAGAATTGCGATTTCTGGGTGGCAAGCGATTATAACGGGCGGCGATCGCACTTGGGTCTATCACCTGGATGAAGCGGCAAACCGGATTGTGCAAAACTCAACAGCAAGCGGTAGTCGCGGCAAATTAGTGCCTTCATTTATGCCCGAGGAGAACAAGCCTATGCCTGAAGCTAACGTTGTTTTTCAGTCGATCGTGAGCGGTGGTCTTATGGGCAAAGTCACACAGGTCACGTTAACCAACGATGGCGTGATGACGCAATTGATTAGCGCTCCCAATATCCGCTCACGTCCTGTTGTGATGAAGCGGTTATCTCAGCAACAGTTGAAGCAGTTTCAACAGATGCTTGAATCAAAACAGTTCCGCAGTTTGAGCGACTTGAGCTATCTCAGTAGCGCTGCGTTTGCAGACTATCCCACCACCATGCTGCAAACAACGGGGAGCACAGTTCAATATATTGACTTGGAGATGAAAAACCTTCCTCCAGCATTGCGGCAAGTGATTCAAGCCTGGAAGAAATTGTAATCGCTCTAGAGGGTGTTAGGCATTCTGAAAATGAGCGGCTCTCTGAGCCAGCTTTAACCACGACTCAAAAAGATGAACGAGTGCTGCATTCCGCTTCTAGCTTGAGTTCTACAAAAGTGCATAATACCCTCTAGAGCCGAGAGAGCAAATATGGCAAGCAACAGAAAAATTGAGAACAACCCATACTTCACCCATTGGATTGGCTGTACCCATGTTTCACGCGGCTGCGCTCACTGTTACGCCAGAGAATTGATGAAGTTAACTTTAGCCTCTCTACCCCTACATTTTAGGGCTGCCCTATATATCTGTACCCAGAGTTTTTTTCAGATCGCCAGATATTTATGTACTAATTCATCGGTCAGATGAGACGTTGCGCCATTTGCAACGATCGCGCCTTTTTCCATGATGAAAAATTTCTGAGCTAGCTGCCGCGCAAAGTCAATCTTCTGCTCCACGACAACGACAGTGATGCCTTTCTCGCGGTTGATTCGCTTTAGCGTCTCTTCAATCTCTTGAACAATTGATGGCTGAATTCCTTCAGTGGGTTCATCCAGAAGCATGATTTTCGGATCGCTCATCAGCCCACGGGCGATCGCCAACTGCTGCTGTTGTCCGCCACTCAACAAGCCACCCTGACGAGCCAAGTGCTGCTTTAGCATCGGAAAAAATTCAAAGATTTCATCAGGAATTTTTCGGTGCTTCCGTTTGCCAGCCGATGTACCCAGCTTCAAGTTGTCTAAAACCGAGAGGTAAGGGATGATTTCACGTCCTTGAGGAATATAAGAAATGCCATAGCGCGCGCGTTTGAATGTAGGAATCCGGGTAATTTCATCTGCATCAAAGACAATGTTGCCGGATATAACTTTATTCAGCCCAATCACGCTGCGTAAAAGTGTGGTTTTACCCACGCCATTGCGCCCCAATATACAAGCAATTTCACCTTCATCAACGGTCATATTCACGCCAAACAAGACGGGCGTTTGACCGTAGGAAACCGTAACGTCTGTTAGTTCAAGCAGCGATGTCGATTTGTTCACGACCTAAATACACCTCAATTACTTTAGGATTTGATTGCACGTCGCGGACGGACCCTTCAGCGATCTTCTCGCCCTGATGCAGAACGACAATTCGTTGAGCAATCTGTTTAACAAACTCCATGTCGTGTTCAATCACAACAACAGAGTGGTTCTGTGAAATCATTTTGATGATCTCACCCGTTAGATGAGTTTCATCTGGAGTCATGCCTGCGGTTGGTTCGTCGAGCAGCACCACTGCTGGGTCTTGAGCAAGTACCATGCCAATCTCTACCCACTGCTTCTGCCCGTGAGAAAGCGAAGACACTTTAGCAAAGCCTTTGTCGAGCAGACCTACGCGATCGAGCACCAGCTCAATCTTCTCTCTTTTGACGCGGGTGAGCTTGGACTTGATGGAAGCAAACACGCTGTGAGTGCCTTTCAGCGCTAGCAAAATGTTTTCAAATACCGACAGTTCGTTGTAGACATTGGGGTTTTGAAACTTCCGCCCAATTCCCATCCGCGCAATGTCGTAGGGGCTGTGGTTAGTAATATCTTGTCCCCGATAATACACATGCCCGGATGCAACCGGTGACTTACCCACGATCGCATCCAATAAGGTACTTTTGCCAGCACCATTGGGACCAATGATGGTGACAATTTCGTTATCACCCACGGCTAAATTTACACCTTTCATTGCCTTAAAGCCTGAAAAAACCACATGCAGGTCTTTCACTTCCAAAATCGGGTTTTGAGGCTCGACAACCTTGATGCTAGAAATTGATGCGAGTGTATCCATAAATAAATCCTGCGGCTAAATCACTAAAGAGTTAGAAAAACGTGCCGTGAAAAATTCAGAACTTAAGACGATCGCTCCAGCCGATCTGCATCTGTAAGGCGAAATCGCTTTGGAAGCAAACTCATTAATCCATCTGGCAGAAACAGCACCACGAGCAAAAGAATCACTCCGACCACTAACTGCCAATCTTGCGTTACTCGGTCTGCTGAGTTCTGTAGCTGACCTAACAAAATCGCTGCAATGATTGGACCAAATAGTGTGCCCCGACCGCCGACCGCAACCCAAATTACCACTTGTGTACCAAACGCAACCCCCAAGTAAACGGGTGAAATAAACCGATTTAAGGGCACAAACAAACCGCCAGCAATGCCAGCAATGCCAGCCGATAGCGACCAAATAAAGATTTTGAAACTAGCGACGTCATAGCCTAAGTACGAAATGCGCTTTTCATTCTCTTTAATCGATCGCAAAATTAAGCCGAAATTAGACTGGGTTAACCACCAACTGCCCGCCAGCACAAGGGCAGCAAACGACAAGATGAGAAAGTATAGCCCAACTGGTGAAAGCACCGTCCCAAACAGGCTGAGCCTGGAAACGTCAGTGATGCCGTTGGTGCCACCGGTATACGCCTGTTGACTAACAAAGAATGTGGTCAGGGCTGAAGCGATCGCCAGTGTGATGATGGTGATGTAAACACCGCTTACCTTAGAGCGAAAGATAAACCAGCCGATGATGTAGGCGAAACCCGCAGGAACTGCAACCATGGCGAGTACCGCGATCGGGAAAAACTGTAGGGGCGCAATGAACCAGGGCAGTTCCTTCAAACCATTCCACACCATAAAGTCTGGCAATGTTCCACCATAGTTGTTGGCAGTTGCCGACAAATTCAGCTTTAAGTAATAGGCCACTGCATAGCCACCGAGGGTAAAGAACACTCCGTGGGCAAAGCTTAAAATTCCGGTAAAGCCCCAGACCAAATCTAGCGAAACCCCTAGCGCACCGAACAGCAGCAACTTTGCCATTAAGCTTGTTTGAAATTCGCCAGCTACAAACGGAAAGATACAAAAAATCAGCAAAATTACCCCGCTGGTAATCAGCAGTCTCTTTGGAACTGTTGTCGCCTGTCGAATACGACCCATTACTTCTGTCATATCGGAGTCTCCCTTAAATTCGCGCTGTGCTGTTTGGAACAATCAAAAATTCAAATCGCTTTATTTAGCCGCGCTTCTGAACCGTAAATAAACCTTCTGGACGATAGCGAATCAAGACAATCACAGCAGCCAGCACGATGACCCTAGCAGCGGGATCATTCAACAGGTAAGCGATCGCCGAATTTGCCTCCCCAATTAAGACCGCGCCTGCCAGAACCCCGACTAGCTTGTCCACTCCTCCCGTTACCACTGTCATCCAAGCATCTACTAAGTAATCTTGACCCATCGGCGGAGCCACACTCTTAAGCGAAGAGATCACCGTTCCAGCGATACCCGCTAAGCCACACCCATAAGCAAAGGTTGCCATGTCTACCAAGCTGGTATTAACGCCTAGGCACCTAGCCATATCCCGATTTTGAGTCACTGCCCGCACCTCTCGCCCAAAGTTGGTGCCATACAGCAAATAGGCAGTCACTCCTAACAGCAGCAATGCCATAAAAACAATGAATAAGCGGTAAAACGATATTTGAACGGCCTGTCCGCCGACTTCAAACAGGGTCCAGTTGCCGCGAATGTAGGGAGGAGCTTTCACATACTTTAACTGGGCGCTAAAGATCAGTTTCACAATCCCCTGAAGCACGATACTCAAGCCCCATGTTGCCAGTAGGGTTTCCAAAGGTCGCCCATATAATCGTCGAATAATGGTTACTTCAACTAGGGCACCGACCAATGCCGTAAATAAAAAGGAGAATGGAATCGTCAATAGCAAATCCATCTTGAATGTACTTTGCAGCACAAATGTTGTGTATGCACCCAGCATGATGAATTCGCCATGAGCCAAGTTAATGATTCGCATTACGCCAAAGGTAATGGCAAGCCCTAATCCGGTAATTAGCAAAATGCCAATAATCCCAACTCCGTTTAGGAGTTGGTTGAGTATTGCGATCGGATCTATCGTTTTGTCTGGCGGCGATGCTTGCGCCAAATAAATCAACGACGATATCGCCTGAAATGGCAAAACGTTCATAGCCCTCCCTTAGTCAAACCATTTGATGTCATGCTGCGTCAGTCAAGGCTCGTTGATTTCTGACAAAATCAACGAGCCGGAAGCATTAAAAGCCTATGTACCTGCTGCCTTCAAGAATTCAACTGGAAGATCTTTCTTTGTTTCGACGGTTGAATTGCTGCGATCGTCTGGGGTTTTGTGAACACAGACACGACCTTTATACAGCGCTTGGCTCCAAGGAATGGGTTTAACTGCTGCCTTTGTCGCAAATACAATCTCCGCTTGACCATCTGCTTTCCACTTACCAATTCTGGAATAGAGGTAGGTGTGATAGTTGTCTGGATCAATTTTCACGGTTCCTTGAGGCGCATTAAACACTTGACCGCGTGTGGCTTCGCGCAGATTGGCAGTCGTGAACTCTTTGCCCTCTTTGGCGCACTTCTCCATCGCCTGTGCCATGAAAAAGGTTTGTAGATAAGCGGCTTCCATTACCCCATTGGTAACGCGATCTTGCCCAAACTTCGCCTTGAACTGCTCCACAAATGCTTTATTTTCAGGCGTATCTACAGTTTGGAAATAGTTGAAACTGCTGTAGTGTCCTTCAGCAAACTCTGGACCCATTGCCTGAATCTCTTCTTCGGTAGTGGGATACGCCATGATTGGAATATCTTTAGAGTTGATTCCGGCATCCTTAAGCTGTTTGTAAAACGCTGGAATGCTATCACCCACTAGATTGCTAAGAATGAAATCAGGCTGGGCTTGCTTGATCTTGTTAATGATCGTGATAAATTCAGTTGTTCCTAAAGCTGCGTATTCATCTCCAACAACTTGCCCTCCACCTTTGACTAGCTCTGCTTTCGCAATCCGATTACTTTCTTTGGGATAGATGTAGTCAGAACCAATGAAGAAGCCCTTCTTACCAAAGTTCTTAATGCAGTAGGGAATAGAATCGGTGATTTGCTGGTTGGGCGCAGCCCCGGTGTAGAAGACGTTTGAGCTACACTCGTTACCTTCATAATAGACAGGATAGTAGAGCAGTCTATCCTTCTCTTCAAACACGGGCAACACTGATTTGCGGCTGGCTGAGGTGTAGCAACCCAGTACACACACAACTTTGTCTTCATCAATTAGCCGTTTCGACATTTGATTGTATAAATCCCAGTTAGAGTCTGGATTGACAACCACTGTCTCAATTTTCTTGCCGCTGATTCCTTGCTTGCCAGACCAGGGACCTTTGCCCTCGTTGATTTGCTCAACTGCAAGAAACGTTGCATCTTGCAATGATTTTTCAACGATCGCGATCGAGCCAGTGGTGGAGTACATGACCCCGACCTTAATGCCATCTCCAGCGGTGGAGGCAGCGGGGCTTGAGCTTGCCGTTGTCGTGGTGGTGTTTGTGCCACTGCCACCCGAACAAGCCGCGACAACACTACTACCTACGGCAAGAGCACCATATTGGATAAACTGGCGACGGCCGATGCCGCTCAAGGACACACGAGGCTTACGTGACTTCATTCGTTGAACTTCTCCTTAATTAATAAAACTCACACCAACGCTAAACTGCCGGACATGGTGCCACGGCCAGACTTAACTCTAATGACCAATCATCCAGGGACGGCTCCCAGAATGCTGCCGAGCTCTGGCGGCGATCTGTTCAGACTCGCGCTTGACCAATTGCGGCTCTGGATTTTCTCGCTTTAGCCGCAATGAACCTGACAATAACGCAGGCGGTGAGAAAAGCCGTCTCCCTGGCTCCTCGCACGTTGGGCAGTTAGCCGGATCGCTGGACTCAGCCAGCGATCGCCACACATCAAACACACCACATTCTTTGCACTGAAACTCATACAGAGGCATACTCAAGACCACATAATCTATAGCTAAACCGGGAGAATATTCTGGTCAAAAATCGCAGTTGGAATGGCGACCGTGCAGCAGGCATTTGGAATGTCCACAATCCCACTGACTCTTCCCTCCACAGGGGCACAACTCAATAGCAAGTATGCTTGTTCGCCTGTGTAACCGAATTTTTTGAGATACTCGATCGCATTCAAACAAGCTCGACGGTAGGCAATATGGACATCCATAAAGTATTGCTTACCCGAAAACTCATCCACCGAAATCCCCTCAAACACTAGATACTCTGAGTAGTGCGGCTCTACTGGACCTGGCTTGAAGATTGGGTTGACCATGGCATACTTTTCCATGCCGCCTTTGATGATATCGACATGCAGATCGATGAAGCCAGACATCTCGATCGCACCGCAGAACGAAATTTCACCATCACCCTGAGAAAAGTGGATGTCGCCCATCGATAGCTTTGCCCCTTCCACATAAACCGGGAAGTAAATACGCGTTCCCCGTGAAAGGTTTTTGATGTCGCAGTTACCGCCATGTTCCCGTGGAGGAACAGTCCGAGCCGCTTCTGCCGCGACGCGATCGTAGTCAGCCTTAGGCAAAGTGCCCAACACCGCATTTTTTGGATTAGGCAACGCTGCTAGCACAGGCACCCCGTCGATGTTAATGCCGGCCCCATAGGTGCGGCGATCAGGCTGGGTTTCCATCAGCTCTGTTTCTCGCTTGTTCCACTTTGCAAGCAGCTCATGGGATGGCGCACAGCCGATCAAACCAGGGTGAGTAATTCCGGCAAACTTTACTCCAGGAATATGGCGAGAAGTGGTGTAAATCCCTTGAAAATCCCAAATTGCCTTCGCAGGAGCAGGAAAATGATCCGTTAAAAAGCCGCCACCATTCTTCTGGTCGAAAATGCCTGTAAAACCCCACTCATCGCCTTGCAGGGCACCAATGTCAACTAAATCCACGACTAAGATGTCACCTGGCTCAGCCCCATTTACCCAAATCGGTCCACTCAACACATGAACAACGGTTAGATCAACGTCCCGAATATCATCAGGACTGTCATTATCTTTAATCTGTCCATCCGTCCAATCTTTACATTCAATCCGAAATACATCGCCCGGATTGACCGAAACCACCGCCGGAATATCGGGATGCCATCGATTATGTCCAGGCAATTCCTGCTGATCCATTGGCTTAGTCAGGTCAACTTTGAACAACGTCTTAGGCATCAACCTCTCCTCAGATTTTAAGATTTAAACTTCAACAAAATCTCATGAAAATTCATATACGCACACATTAAGCAAATACGATCGCCTTAAATCTTCACTCAGAACGCAGCGAATTACCACGGAGCGGAGTTGCTCGCCAAGATTGAATGAAAGATATGCGATAACAATGCATTTGCAACTAATGCACCAGTTTGTCTGGCAATGTTATGTCTGGCAATGTTAGCGTAAACTCTTTAACAATCGCTTTTGATGGTAAGTATATAAGAACAAGAGTTTTGTGCTTAGTTATACTATTTTTTGTGAAAATTCTAACTTCAGGAAGATTTACAGCTTCTATAGTCCGGGCCTGATTCTGCGCTACGTTGTTTGGATGTCAACGTCAGGATTATTCTGGGGGCATGAATTTATCTAACCATCAGTTGTCGAAGCAGTGGTCGAGGGCAATACTGAACAAATCCAACAAATTTTGACAGATTTGTGGCTGACAATTGCAACGCCGTAGCCTGATAGTTTTCAAGCTAAGTTCTCTACTTACCCCATGATCAATAACCTGAGTTTGAAAATTCTTCAAAGCAGACGGGATTACAATACTTGGGTTGCAACAGAAACCTTAGAAGATTACGCGCTGAGATTTGCGCCCAAATCGTTTAGAAAATGGTCGGCGTGGCTGGTTGCTAACACCGCAACGGGAGGGCTTTCATTTTTAGCGTTAGAGGCGATCGGGGGGTCGCTGGCAATCAACTATGGGTTTGCTAATTCTTTCTGGGCAATTATTGCGGTTGGAGTAATCATTTTTCTGACTGGATTGCCGATCGCCTACTATGCTGCCAAATACAGTGTAGATATGGATTTGCTCACACGCGGAGCCGGATTTGGATACATCGGCTCTACGATCACCTCTCTGATTTATGCCTCATTTACCTTCATTTTCTTTGCGCTAGAAGCAGTTGTAATGGCGCAGGCGTTAGAGCTGTATTTCCATCTACCGTTGGCGATTGGCTACGTGCTTTGTTCGCTGGTGATCATTCCCCTGGTCTTTTTTGGCGTGACGTTGATCAACCAGTTGCACCTATGGACGCAACCCCTCTGGTTCACGCTTCTCATCTTGCCTTATGTCTGCATCCTCTATAAGGAGCCAGACGCCCTGGAGAACTGGATGCATTTTGCAGGTCAGTCGAGCAGTGGAGCAGCATTTGACCCGCTGCTATTTGGCACTGCTGCGACCGTCTCGTTTTCTTTGATCGTGCAAATTGGTGAGCAAGTAGACTACTTGCGGTTCTTGCCGGATAAACAAGAAAACGATCGCGGTCAGTGGTGGTTGGCTGTGGTGTTGGCGGGTCCAGGATGGATCTTTTTAGGCTGTGCCAAGCAATTGGGAGGTGCGTTTCTAGCGTCGCTGGCAATCGAACATGGAGTTAGCCTTGCCAAAGCCAATCAGCCAACTCAGATGTATTTGGTGGGATTCGAGTATGTGTCCTCAAAGCCAGAGGTAGTTTTGGCAGTGACGATTTTCTTTGTAATTTTGTCTCAAGTCAAAATCAACGTGACGAACGCCTATGCTGGATCGCTGGCCTGGTCCAACTTTTTCTCCCGGTTGACTCATAGCCATCCGGGGCGAGTGGTATGGCTGGTGTTTAATGTGGCGATCGCTCTGCTGTTGATGGAACTGGGCGTGTTTTCGACCTTAGAAGCGGTGCTGGGACTTTACTCGAACGTCGCGATCGCCTGGGTTGGAGCCTTGGTAGCTGATTTGGTGATTAATAAGCCGTTAGGTCTAAGTCCGTCCTACATTGAGTTTAAACGGGCATATCTCTACAATTTCAATCCCGTGGGCTGTGGCTCCGTCTTAATCGCCTCTCTCGTTTCTATGGCGGCCTTTGTCGGTATATTTGGTCCCGTTCCCAAAGCTTTTGCTTCGTTTATTGCCCTGGGGTTAGCGTTAGTACTGGCTCCGGCGATCGCGGTGCTAACCAAAGGGAAGTACTATCTCGCCCGCGAAGATCCCTACTCAAACTGCACCTACACCATCAATTGCTGCATTTGTGAGCAAGCCTACGAACCTCAAGATATGGCATTTTGTCCGGTATACGATGATTCCATTTGCTCTCTCTGTTGCAGCTTAGATACGCGCTGTCATGATGGCTGTAAGACCTGTCCTACCCGCGACCAAAATTTAGACCCAGTCTCACCCATCGTTCGGAGATTCTTACAAGATAAGTTATCTCCCCATTTGGGGGGAAGGCTGCTTAGCTACTTGGCTGTTTCTCTCGCGTTATCGGCGTTGGTCGGAGCAATCTTGGGATTTATCTATTATCAGCAGGTGATTAGTGAACCTGATATTTCTGCTCTCACTGCCCAACGGTTGACTGAAACCTTAATTGAAGTGTCTGCTGTTTTCTTCGTGCTGATTGGTATCGGTTCCTGGTGGTTAGTATTGACTCAGGAGAGCCGCCAACTCTCCCAGGAAGAGCTTGACAAGCAAAACCTTCAGCTTCAGCAAGAAGTAGAAGAGCGCCAACTAGCAGAAGTGCAGTTGCAGGAAAAAGCACAACAGCTTGAACAAACCCTCTACAACTTACAACAGGCAGAGGCTCAATTGATTCAAACTGAAAAAATGGCGGCTTTGGGGGGATTGGTGGCTGGAATTGCTCATGAGGTCAATACACCCATTGGAATTGGCGTAACCGCCGCCTCTTTGTTGGTGGAAAAAACCACTGCGTTTTCCGAATGTTTTCAGAGCGGCACAATGAAACGCTCAGAATTGAAAAAATTTCTGGACATTGCCCAGCAGAGCAGCCAGATGACCCTAGCGAATCTGAATCGAGCTGCCCAATTGATACAAAGTTTTAAGCAAGTTGCTGTCGATCAATCCAGCGAATTAAAAAGAGTATTCAACCTCAAGGCGTATCTAGAAGAAGTTTTGTTGCAGCTTAGTCCAGTACTCCAAACCACTCCACATATCATTACAGTGCAAGGAGATGCTCACCTGATGCTGAACAGCTATCCAGGCGCATTTTCTCAAATTGTAACGAACCTAGTAATGAATTCTCTGATCCATGCCTATCCTCCCGACCAGCTAGGACACCTGACAGTGACCTTAAAACACATCGAAGCGCATGTGGTTTTTGAGTATGCTGATGACGGTCAAGGAATTCCGCCGGAAAACCTGGGTAAAATCTTTGAACCCTTTTTTACCACCAAACGCGGTCAGGGGGGCAGTGGCTTGGGCTTACATATTGTTTATAACTTAGTGACTCAGAAGCTAGGTGGAACCATTCGGTGCGAGAGCCAACCGTCCATAGGAACAAGGTTTTGCATCAGGCTACCCACATCTTAAGCGTCGATCAGTTTTCCCGAAAGGCTTTTCATGTCGAATATTGCCCAAGACTCTCTCAATGACTTGCACAGCGACGAATTTACGTTCGCTCCAGAGGATGAAGCAGAAATTGTCACTACATCACAAAATCAACCAGAGCAAAGCTGGAAAATTCTGATTGTAGATGATGATATTGAAGTTCACGAAGTAACCAAGCTAGCGCTGAGCGACTTTATCTTTGAAAACAAGCCTCTGACTTTCATCAGTGCTTACTCTGGGCAGGAAGCCAAACAGATTATCCAAACCCATCCAAACATCGCCATTATTTTTTTGGACGTAGTGATGGAAACTGAGGATGCTGGATTACAGATAATTCAGTACATTCGAGAAGAATTAGGCAACTCACTGGTTAGAATCATTTTGCGGACAGGGCAACCAGGACAAGCACCAGAAACGGTTGTAGCAGCAAATTACGGAATTGATGACTATAAGACTAAAACAGAACTGACTTCCAATAAACTGTTTATCAGCGTGGTGACAGCGCTCAGAGTATTTTCGACCCTGATGCAGATGCGAGAACTGAGCCAAGGTCTGAAGCTCGAGCTAACTAAGTATCAACAGGTTGAAGCGGATCTACAGCACAGTGGGAAGCAGCGAGAGAAAGCAGGAGTGCTGAGTCAAGCAGTGACGGCAACAACTCAAGAAATCCTACACACTCCCAATACAGACACACTCCACACGATGGCGATCCTTACCCGCATTGCCAGAATGGTGCTGCGAATTACCGATGAGCATTCAGCAAAGCTGGGATTATCGCAAAGCAAACTGGCGGTGTTGATGTATCTCAACAGCAAACCTCAATTGGGTGCCAGCCCATCCTTTTTGGCAAAGCATTGCGGGGTTTCACGCGCTGCGATGACTGGATTGTTGGATGGATTAGAGCAAGAAGAATACGTTGAGCGGGATGATCACCCATCCGATCGCCGGGCGTTGATGGTTAAACTCACCCAAAAAGGGCAGCAATTTTTGGATGGGATTGAAACCCAAGATCAGTATCAGAGTATTAAATTGATAGACATGCTGGATGAAGTAGAACGCCAGAAATTTATCGAATTTGCCAGGGAGGTCTTGAAGCTGTTTGAGGACAGACTACAGACCACGTCAGTAGTTGGGGAGGAAATCTCAGGTGAGGCATTGAGCGTCAGCATAAAGAGTTCGCCGATTACCGACCTCAGTTTAAGGAAAAAGCAAAAGTAGTTAAGAGATTAACTATCAAGTGTAAAACTAGATACAAACTATTCTCTGTCTACTCTTTATGATTACCCCATGCTGCTACAAGTTCTTAAGAACTAAATAAGGTGGCAATAAAGAAGATTCTAAAGACTAACAGATTGGCAATAGGGATTCGGTTGGCAGCTTCAGTTTCAGTTAAGCGCGATCGCAAATCAAGATCGGTTGGCAATACAAGTAGCAATTCAAAGTTTTTGGAGGATTAATTTTTAGTCCTCCAAACGTTTTATTTTGTCCATCAATGTTTACAAATTGAAATTGATTGGAGTTTGAAATGGCTTACCACGGTGATATTTCTTCGAGTGCTGATGCGGTTGGAGTTGCGGTTGTTAATTATAAAATGCCGCGGTTGCATACCAAGGCAGAAGTAATTGATAACTGCCACAAGATTGCCGCAATGATTGATGGAATGAAGTTGGGATTGCCAGGGATGGATTTGGCAATTTTCCCCGAATATTCCACTCATGGCATCATGTATGACCCCAGCGAAATGATGGATTTGGCAGCATCTGTTCCCGGTGAGGAAACCGCGATTTTTGCCCAAGCCTGCATCAAAAACAAAGTTTGGGGAGTCTTTTCACTCACAGGTGAGAAGCACGAAGACCACCCCAACAAGGTTCCTTACAACACCTTGATTTTGATGAACGATCACGGTGAAATCGTGCAGAAGTATCGCAAGATCATGCCGTGGACACCAATCGAAGGCTGGTATCCCGGCAACTGTACCTACGTTTCTGAAGGTCCGAAAGGCTTAAAGGTTAGCTTAATCATTTGCGATGACGGCAACTACCCCGAAATTTGGCGAGATTGCGCCATGAAAGGGGCTGAACTGATTGTGCGTTGCCAGGGTTATATGTATCCTGCCAAAGAACAGCAAATCATGGTTTCTAAGGCAATGGCGTGGATGAATAACGTTTATGTTGCGGTTGCCAATGCTGCTGGATTTGATGGTGTTTATAGCTACTTCGGGCATTCAGCGATCGTTGGTTTTGACGGTCGCACTTTGGGTGAGTGCGGTGAAGAAGACATGGGTGTGCAATATGCCCCCCTGTCTAAGTTTGCCATTCGCGATTTCCGCAAACATGCTCAATCTCAGAATCACCTGTTCAAGCTGATGCATCGTGGCTACACCGGTATGATCAATTCGGGCGATGGTTCCGAAGGCATGGCGGAGTGCCCCTATCAGTTCTACCGGGATTGGGTGCTGGATCCAAAGAAGGCAAAGGAAACGGCAGAAGCGATTACTCGCGAAACTGTTGGCACAGAAGAGTGCCCGATCGAAGGTTTGCCCAATCAGAAGATCAGCACTCCCGCAGAAAAACCTCAACCTGCCAAAGTGACCGTATCCACTAGCGTTTAGCAGCGTGCTAAGCTTCTTCGTTCTCAAGTTCTAGGTAGAGACAAATAAGCTTAGCTTTTCAAGGCATCGACGATTAAGGTTGCTGACCGTCTGAAGCAACATACAGATTGCAATTATCTCGCTCCCTTGTGTGAGGGAGCGAGTCAAATCCAATTGCGTTACAAGCATTCTTTAGGAAAAAATTATTATGGTTGATCCACAGGAAGCGCTTCGGATTAAGAAGAGACTAGAGGCTTTAAAGCGGGGAGGTGTGCATCGAGTAAAGGATGAGAACCCGATGCCATCTGCGGTGCATGTAGTCGGAATTGGTAAAGCAGGAGCCGATTTCATTGCTGAGATGATTCGACAGGCTCCCGATGACTTTTTGGAAGACAGCCGCAAGCGTTTTACAGCACTGGCAGTAGATATTGGAAATCAAGACTTGTTGCAGGTTGAAGAGCTTGCCAAGACTTTACCGAGCGATCGCACGCACATCAAGACCGTAGCACTCGAAGTTCCTACCCGCGATGAGTTGTTTGGCTCACTCCGACGGTATCGCGAGTACTTAAAGCTGGAGTATCCTCGCTACTACTGGAATCCCAACTACGAACCCTGGCTTCCTGACACGGTTGAGATTCCCCAAGCTGGAGAGCAGTTTCCACGGGCAATTTCTAAAGCGATCTATGGTAAAGCTTACTATGAAGGCGAGAAAGTTCTAGATCAAGAACTAGAAGCATTCGCCAAGAGCGTTGATTCGACCACTTGCCAGTCCATTGTTTGCGTTGTGTTTGGTCTAGCCGACGGTACGGGCAGCGGTATTGTGGTTGATCTAGTTCGCCACCTATCCAATGTGAAGTTCGGTCGTCGTGCGTTAGTGTTGGGCATCGGCATCGCCCCCTCTGAAGGAGATACTCCATCTAGTCAAGATCCCAGCCTCTTCCCAGTGCTCAACGAGCTGGACTGCATGTTGGATCAAGAGAAAAATCAGGGCGTAGTGCAGGTTTGGGGCGATCTCTATCGCAACCCCTTCACCGCTGGTTTTTGGTTGGTGCCTCAGAAGCCCACCTATGAGGAGACCCACGATTTGGCGGCAACCAGTAAGCGCGTTTATTCCGAACTTGCGTCATTTATGACCCGCAATCAAGGGCTGGACATCTACGAGTCGCTGCGGCTACTCAACTGGGTCGGCGCACCACCGTCGCAGCACATGGCAGCCCGGAGCCAATACGGCGCTCGTTGGGTACATATCTTTGGGTTCACGAGCATCGACAAAATTCCGACAGCAGAGCAATTGCCCAAGCAGCTTGGCATTATTGACGGTACCTTCCAGCCAGACTTCTTTGAGGTGCGTGTTTCGGCTCCCGAAGGGGCGGCGATCGATGCTCCTCTTGCTGAACTCGCTAGCAAAATGAATGCCTCGTTCACACCCATCCTGGAACCTGAAATCATCCGATCTGGCACGACTGATGAAACCTATGTGCAGTTCATCCTTCCCGGTGCCAGCAAGATCAATCTGGAATTGTTCATCGACTCCAGACTTGCTTATGACGAGCAAACCTGGGATGAAAAACTGCTGCAACACTCCTGGTTACTTGAGTTGGGAGTCATGCTCTCAGAACCGGCAATCCGGTTTGAAGGGATGGCAGGCGAATGCCTCTGGGGTTGTGCATGCTGGGTCGTCGTTCCCTACAGTGCAATTCGTGGCGAAGACTTAGAAGGTCTCCGCGAGAAGCTTGAGCAAGTCGTCAAAGTATAAGCAAAGGAAATTATATGCCGTTGGATTGGTCAGTCGTTAGTCAGAGATACGGAAATGGCGCTCAAGTTCCTACCGTTGCCGGCGGCAAGATCTTGAATGTCACGGGCGTTGATGATGAAAAAATTCACATTAAATCGCCGCTCTGGGTTGCTAGCTTGAGCCGTCATAACCTTGAGAAAGGTGTTGAACTGATTGAGGAAGGGATAATCGATCGCCAACCCGGTCAGTTCGTGGAAGATTACAAGATTTATGTTGCGGATGAACGCGCTACTTCAGCCGCTCATATTCTCAAAGATTTGGGCTTTTTGACCGAAGACAAGGGGTATTACCCAACTTGTTAAGCCCGCTAAGAAATGGCTATTAGCTGTCAGCGTTCAGCGATCAATTCTAAGTTCAGTGCTGACTGTCGATAGCTATTGATTGATGGCTTCTAAGCCAGCATGTCACGTTGCAGTTTTCAATTCATACGAAAGAGGAAATTGAGTAATGTCAAAGTCCATGTACCATAGTGCCTCCGGTTCGCAATCGCCCCATTGCATCCACTTCCTAGGAATTGGCAAAACGGGTGCGAACATGTTGGATTCCATGCTGCGCCAAGGCGATCTAGAAGACCAGTTAGCTGATCCACGCGCCCGTTTCACCGCCCTGCTGGTAGACATTGGCGAACAGGATATGTATCAGGCGAAGGATTACGCTGAGGGTTTTCTGAAGCGTCTCGAAGAGGGCGGGATTCCATCTGATCGCGCCCAAATCCGCTTTGCGCCTCTAGAAGTTCCCACTCGTGACGACCTATTCACTTCTCTGCGTCGCTACCGTGAATTTCTAAAGCTGGAATATCCCCGCTACTACTGGAACCCCAACTACGAACCCTGGTTGCCTGACAACGTTGAGATTCCCAAAGCGGGCGAATACTTTCCCCGCGCAATTGCCAAAGGCATCTATGGCAAAGCTTACTACGATGGCGATCGCCCCCTTGAAAAAGAACTAGACGATTTCGCTAAGAGCATTGATGCGACCAAGCTACCGTCCATGGTGCTGTGTTGCTTCGCGATCGGTGATGGTACAGGCAGCGGCATTGTCGTTGACTTGGCGCGCCACCTGTCGAACGTCAAATTGGGACGACGCATTCCGGTGATTGGAGTTGGTCAGTTGCCTTGTACTGGTGACCCAGAAACCTCTAGAGATGGTAGTTTCTTCGCCACGATGAACGAGCTAGACTGTATGCTCGACGAGGACAAAAATGCGGGTGTTACGACCGTTTGGGGCGACCTTTATCGCAACCCCTTTACGGGCGGGTTCTTTGCCCTGGCAACCGAAAACTCCTATCAGCGCCTGACGAAGTACACATCTACAGGTGTACCCAGTGAGCGCGATCGCATGCGTGTGCAAGTGACGCACAAGTTTGTGGCTGATGCCTTCATGCGGATTGCGTTGGATGACTACGGTCGTACCATCTTCAAAGCGCTACGCTTGGTTGGACAAACCACCGCACCCCACGAAGCGATCAGCACCAAGGCTCGTAGCTGGACTCTATACGACGTTGCCAAACTGACCCACCCCGCAGTGCAAGTATTGCCCGGTGAGCCGTTGAGCAAGTGGCGCAGTGTCATTAGCGAGTGGATTGGTCACATCCCCGATTACGCGGGTCTAAAACCAGGCTTCAAGACCGACTACGCCGAGTGTATTGTGCATGCGCCACGGGAAATGTGGAACGACAAACTGGATGACGAGTTCAAGAGGGTTGTTTCAACCTTCCTGCTCGATTCAGAAGATTCGACGCTGCATGTCAGCCATCGGGAGTTCTTCGATCACCTAACAGCGTTTGCCGACATCATGCTGCCCGGCGTTGCCAAGGTGGATTTCCTCGCCTTCTACGAAAGCCGTGACAAGTACGACACCCTTACCTGGGATCAGAAGCTGCTCCACCACTCCTGGTTGATGGATCTGGGCGTGATGATGTCTGAGCCTGCAATCCGCTTTGAAGGAATGGCGGGCGAGTGTCTTTGGGGTTGTGCGTGCTGGATTGTGGTTCCTTACGACCAACTTAGAGGCGATAGCGTTGTGCCAGATAACCGACGCGACATTCTGGAAGCAGGAATTGCGGCGATGACCAAAACGGTTGTCTCGATTCCAGCTGATGCAGAGGCAGTGAAAGCCATCTAAGTCGTATATTGAGCGATCGCGACTCGTTTAAGTCGCGATCGCTCAAAAAAGTTAAGCCTGTTGTGAATTTTGCAAGCTTAACTGGATGTTTTCTCCCCGGATATAGATAGGGGATTAAAGTCTTGGCTTTGTCCCCTTTTCTGACAGGCATTTTCCGGTGAGAAGTTTAGCAATTTGCAGCTTTTCAAGCCACCGCTTGAAACCATTACATTTACATTTTTCTTAGTTTTTTAGAGCGTTAATCGCTCTCAACAGGAGTCGCAACGATGGTAATGTCACAAGCCAGACCGGAAATTAAGCAGCGTGTTCCAGTCACAATCGTCACAGGATTCCTTGGTTCTGGCAAAACAACGCTGATTAATCACATCTTGAAAGGGCAGCACGGTCAGAAAGTAGCAGTGATTGTCAACGAGTTTGGTGAGATCGGAATTGACGGTCAACTGATGGTATCTGACAGCGAAGAGCAACTGGTGGAATTTAATAACGGTTGTCTTTGTTGCACCGTCCGGGGTGATCTAGTTCGCACCCTAGAAGACCTAACCCAACGGGCTGATCTCGATGCTGTTCTGATCGAAACCACTGGGTTAGCAGATCCGGCTCCGGTGGCTTCCACATTTATCGTGGCAGATGAAATCAAGTCCAAATTCAATTTGGATGCGTTTGTCACGGTAGTTGATGCTCCGAATTTACAGCGAAACTTGGCAGACAGCCACGAGGCACAGGAACAGGTCGCGTTTGCTGACATTATTCTCATTAACAAGACCGACCTAGTTTCAGCCGAGGATATTGCCAAAGTTGAGCAACAAATCCGCAATCTAAATCCGATCGCCAAGATCTACCACTCCGAGTTCAGCGTAGTTGACTTGCCATTGATTTTGGGGACAGGCGCGTTTGATCTAGAAGCCAAGCTAGAAGTCGATCCAGAGTTTCTGGATGATTTGGAGCATGAGCATGATGCTGCGATCGGCTCATTTGCTCTCACTACCGATAAACCCATTGACATGAACAAGTTCATGCTGTGGATGAACGCGCTGGCTCAAGAGAAAGGCGAAGACCTGTACCGCACTAAGGGTTTGTTCTACGCCCAGGGATTTCCTGAGCGCGTGCTGTTTCAGAGTGTGCGAATGTTGACCTCAATGAAACGAGACAGACTGTGGAAACCAGATGAAGCTAAACAGACTCAGCTCGTTGTGATTGGACGCAACTTGAATCGAGATGAGTTCACAGACGGATTTGCGAAATGCGTAGTTTCTAGCAAATAAAATAAGTTTAAGAGCGCAGAATATGGCAATTAAAGTTGGTGATCAAATACCGTCAGTGAGTCTGTCCTATATGGACTCCAACGGACCTCAAACAATATCTACAGAAGAGCTTTTTAAGGGAAAAAAAGTGGTGCTGATTGCGATGGCGAGTTTACTAAAGCGATCAGTCAGGATTGCAACTTAGACAGATTGGGATTAGCGCTGCGATCGCGGCGCTACGCAATGATTGTGGAAGATGGCGTAGTGAAATCTCTGGACGTTGACGACCCTGTTGAGGTTGCTGAAGTTAGCAACGCAAGTAAGGTTTTGGAGAAGCTATAGGCTTTGCCCAATTCAGATATTCAGGTCTACAGATCGCTTCATCGATATCGGACTGTAGATCTAAATGTTCAAACGATTCTTAATGTATTTAAGTGTGAGGAGCATAACTATGTCGAAATTTTTGCTCAATTCATTCCTAATTGGTTCAGCAATTTTGGGTGCTGCCCTGGCGGTTTCTGCTCCTGCGATCGCTGCTGAGCCAGACCAAACTGCGCCTGTTGCCTCTAGTTCTGATACTCCTCTGATCGATCAGATCAATCGCTATAGCTTAGAAGGAAAGCCATTTGAGAATGACACAGCGGTCGTCGGACAGGTTACCTCCGTTTCTCAGCTTACCGATGTTCGCCCCACCGACTGGGCATTTCAGGCACTGCAATCGTTAGTAGAACGCTACGGCTGCATTGTTGGCTATCCTGATAAAACTTATCGCGGCAACCGGGCATTAACCCGCTATGAGTTCGCCGCTGGTTTGAATGCCTGTTTAGATAAGATTCAAGAACTGATCGCTGCCGCCACTGCTGACTTCGTGAAGAAGGAAGATTTGGAAGTCGTGAAGCGGCTGCAAGAAGAGTTTGCCTCGGAACTATCAGCGCTACGCGGTCGGGTCGAATCGTTAGAAGTTCGTACAGCAACTTTAGAAAAGCAGCAATTCTCGGTTACTACCAAGTTGTCAGGCGAGGTCGTTTTTGCTGTCACCGATGAATTTAACAACTCCAGAGAAAACAACACAGTTTTCCAAGATAGGGTTCGTTTGACCCTCAAAACTAGCTTTACGGGTAAAGATCTTTTGATCACCCGTCTTAGAGCTGCAAACGCAAGATTTTTTAACCTTGCTGGCAATGGCGTAAACGTCGAAGGTCTTCAAACTTTTAACTTGGGCAACACGACAAACTCAGTGGATGCGGATTGGATCGCCTACTATTTTCAACTGAACGACAGGGTGAGTTTCTATGTTCCCGCTGTGTTCGGCTTTCATGCTGACCACACCCCTACACTTAGCCCAGTTTTGGATACGGACAGTGGGGCAACAGGGCCGCTTTCAGTGTTTGCTGAAAAGAACCCCATTTATGACATTGGCGGCGGCTCTGGACTATCAGTGAAGGTTAAACTGGCTCCTTCAATTACCGTCAATGCTAACTACTTGGCAGATAATTCGCCCCCTACTGGTTCGATCGCGTTTGCCAACAATCCCGCTTCCAAGAATGGCTTATTTGACGGCAGCTATTCAGCATTAGGGCAGTTGACCTTCCAGCCTAATGACAAGTTTGGTATTGGTTTAACCTATGTGAATGCCTATCGGCGATCGGCCCTGTTTGACTTAGGCAGTGGTGGCACGGGTGTATTAGGAACGCTGTATGCCGCTCAGGGAAGAAATTTGCTGGGTGCTATTACCCCTGCAAAGGTGAATGCTTACGGAGTCAGCGCCGTGTATAGCTTTAGCCCCAAGCTTGTGATTAATGCCTTTGGCTCTTATATCAGTGCTGACTTTGTGAATGACGGTGTTGACGAGCGCGATATCTGGACTTATGGTCTTGGGATTGCATTGCCCGACTTTGGCAGGAAGGGCAATCTCCTGGGTGTAGTCGCGGGTGCAATTCCTTATTTGGGTAATCCAACAGCGATTCAAAGAGCAGGGGGCGCTGGCAACGACATCCCGATTCACCTTGAAGCCTTCTACAAATACCAACTGAACGACAATATTTCCATTACTCCGGGTGTTATTTACATCATCAATCCTGGTCAGAATGAAAACAATGACGATACTCTGATCGGTACAGTGAGAACCACATTCACGTTTTAACGCCTCATAGATTAATTCAGCGCAAGGGCGCACCGCAGCGCGCCCTGACAAAGTTTGATTCGTAGCCGTCCATTTTCCAAATGTATATCAGCCGTCGATCAGGAGATCAGCCAGTGATCAACACAAAAGAAATTTTGGACCCTGCCAAAGCGTTGTTTCAGCAAGGCGTAGATCAGTCTCGCCAAGGGAACCGCGTGGAAGCGATTCAAGCTTTTGATCGAGCATTGGAGCAGGAGCCGGATCATGCAGATGTTTACGGTCACCGCTGTGTTGCTCGGTGGCAATTGGGCGATCAGCAGGGCGCGATCGCAGATTGCCAGCAAGCCGTCATATTCTATTTAGAACAAAGGAGGGGAAAGCAGCATCAATATGCGCTGAACATGTTGCAAAAGCTCCAGAAGTAAAATTTGAGGCAGACTTAGCTGTAAACAGTTTCTAAAATCTTGCTAGTAAAATTCTGCGCTGTCCCGCTCCTATGAAGAAAGTGATGAGTGATGAATCCTAGTTTTTGAAATTGGACTCAATTCAAAAACTAGAACTTGCAAATTAAAACTCTCTAAGTCAGAATGCCTAGCGATTGCGTTAGTCTCCTAAGGAGAATTGCCAATTAACCCTCTTATCTGCGAGGTATAGATGAAAATACGACACCAAAAATGGATAAGCCTAGCGTCAATAGCTGGATTAAGCTGCTATCTGTTGCTGGGTTCAGCCACGCCTGTTCAGGCAATGCACATTGCCGAAGGATTTTTACCTTTGCAGTGGGCAGTTTTTTGGTGGGCGGTTTCACTCCCGTTTTTTATGGTAGGGCTGCGATCGCTTACCCGCATCACAAAGAAAAACCCCGAATTAAAGCTTTTGCTGGCATTGGCAGGCGCGTTTACATTTGTTTTGTCTGCCTTAAAAATTCCTTCGGTCACAGGGAGCTGTTCCCATCCAACGGGAACAGGCTTGGGCACGATTCTGTTTGGTCCCTTAGTGATGACGGTGCTAGGTAGCCTGGTCTTAGTATTTCAAGCGATATTGTTGGCTCATGGAGGCGTGACGACTCTGGGCGCAAATGTGTTTTCGATGGCGATCGTCGGTCCAATTGTGGCTTACGTGGTCTACAACACAGTGATGAAAACTGGTAAACAAAAGCTTGCGGTATTTCTTGCTGCTACATTAGGAGACTTACTCACCTACCTGATGACTGCCCTACAGCTAGCATTGGCATTCCCCGCTGCACAGGGTGGCTTTATTGCCTCATTTGGCAAGTTCGTGAGTATCTTCGCCATTACCCAGTTACCGTTAGCAATTACCGAAGGATTATTGACCGTATTGGTTTGGGGCTGGCTGCAAAAATATGGACAGCAAGAATTGAAAACACTCAAGTTTTTAGAGCAGGAGTCATAAGCGATGAAGAAACTATCTAGTAGCTGGCTGTTGATGGTTGGAGTAGTCGTTTTGGCGCTTGGACCACTGTTAATTCTCCAAGGCAAAGAATTTAGCGCAACTGATGGCAACTTTACAGCTGCAATTGAGCAAGATCATCCAAACTATAAACCCTGGTTTGAACCCATAATTAAGGATTCTGGTCCTGAGGTTCAAACCTTTTTGTTTGCAGCCCAAGCTGGAATTGGTGCAGGTGTGACAGGTTATATTTTGGGTTTGTATAAAGGGCGATCGGAAAAGCGTGAAAAGGATGAATCATGAGTGACCAACACATCATGTTCGTTTGTACAAGCTGCGCTAGCGCCCATCGAACGAAGCAGGCAATTCGGGTCAGTGGGGGAGAGCGCCTGTTGGGACAGTTGCAAGCTCTGCATCACGATACGCCACTGCAAGCAGAATTTTCCATCCAGCCCGTTGAGTGTCTGTCGGCATGTGAACAAGATTGCGCGATCGCTCTGATCGCTCCTGGCAAACCCACCTATTTGTTTGGTCGCTTACCGGTTGAAGAGGAACAGCTAGAATCAACGGCAGCAGCTATCTTAGCGTTTGCTGGTCAATATCACGCCAAATCGGATGGCAGCATCTCCTACATTAAGTGCCCTGAACTGCTCAAGAAACGAGTCTTAGCAAAAGTTCCGCCTCTGCCCGAAAATGCTGTCCGCCTTGGAGCCAGCTAGAAAGTCTATGACGCTACACATTGACACCCTTGCCTACACCAATCGACTGCGGCAACTACCAGCCGAACAGAAACTATTGTTTGCCAGCGTTCTGCTGCTGATTACCTACTGCACTTACATTCCGGTGCAAGTCTTAATCGCGATTTGGATCAGCGTTTGGACAGTGGTCTATGCTGGAATTCCAGCTTCAGTTTATCTGCGCTTACTCTCAATCACGGCTGTGTTTTGGCTAACCAGCTTACCCGCGTTGGTTCTGAGCGGTGTCAGCTTATCGGCTCTGTCATCAGTTCAAGCGGATGTTTGGCAAGGGTTTAGCTTGGGTAATTACTACATTTACTTGAGTGATCACGGTGTACATCAGGCAAGCGAACTGGCTGCACGGGCGATCGCTGCCACATCCTGCATCTACTTTGTGGTGTTGACGGTCCCGTTTTCGGAGATTCTAGATACGCTCCGCCGCATCGGTTGCCCTGCATTGCTCACCGATTTGCTGATGCTGATGTATCGCTTCATTTTCGTGCTGCTGCGAACGGCTCGTGAACTCTGGACTGCCCAACAGTCGCGTGGTGGCTATCGGACTCACAAACTCTGGATGAAGAGTCTGGGGCTGTTGATTGGGCAGTTGCTCAGACGCACTCTAGAAAACTATCGTCAAGTGTCGCTGACGCTAGAGTCTCGCGGCTTTACGGGCGATTTTCGGGTCTATCGTTCTCGTCGTGGTGTGCCTTCTAAGCGATATACCCTGGAAGCCCTGTTTGGCTGCACGATATTACTGATACTCACAGGATGGCACTATGCTGTTGGAATTTGAACAGGTTGATTACACCTATTCTGGCAGTCCTCAACCTGCCCTCCAGAGTCTAACTTTACGCATCCCGGCGGGTAAACGCTGTGCGCTAATTGGTCAAAATGGCTGTGGAAAAACAACACTGTTTTTATTGGCAAACGGTCTGTATAAGCCTCAAAAAGGATTTGTGCATTGGCAAGGCTCACCCCTACGCTACGATCGCACCTCCCTGATGGATCTCCGGCAGAAAGTTGGCTTGGTGTTTCAAGACCCAGAACAACAGCTTGTGGCTTCTACGGTCGAAGAGGATATTTCTTACGGGCTGTGTAATCTGGGGTTGCCAGACTCAGAAGTTGATCAGCGAGTCGGGGAAGCGATCGAGGCGTTCAATCTATCGAGTCTAGCGGTGCGTCCAGTTCACCACCTGAGTTTGGGGCAAAAGAAACGAGTGTCTTTGGCAGATGTCATGGTGCTCAATCCAGAATTGCTGCTCTTAGACGAGCCGACTGCCTACCTGGATCAAATTCACACCCGCGACTTGATGGCAAAACTGCGCCATATTCACGAGAGGGGTACCACGATCGTCATGGCAACGCACGATCTCGATTTAGCCTACTGTTGGGCAGACTGGATTTTCATTCTAGATAAAGGGCAACTAGTTTTAGAAGGAACGCCTCAAGACGTGTTTGCCCAACGAGAGACTCTGGAGCGACTTCAGTTGGGCGTTCCCCTAGTCTTTGACGTTTTGGACAAAGTTGCAGAAGCCTTGTCTAACGACTCCGATCAAACTGAATATCAGGTGATGAATACGATTCCTGAGCCGTTGCGAAATCGAATCTTAGATGTGTTCAAATACAGCTAAATCAGTATACCTAGCTTCATCAGTCAAAAATTGACCAGCCAGTAAAGCAAATTCTTTAGTGTGAGAGCAGTTTAAAATGCCTGATTACGAAATGTTTGAGTTGGGAGATCTGGCGCTTCAGTCGGGGGCAACGCTCCGCAATGCCAAACTTGCCTACAAAACCTACGGCACCTTGAACGCCGATAAGAGCAATGTGATCGTTTACCCGACCTGGTATTCCGGTCAACATTACGATAATGAATGGCTGATTGGGGAAGGCATGGCGCTTGATCCTCAGAAATACTTCATCATCATCCCCAACATGCTCGGTAATGGGCTATCTTCTTCGCCCAGCAACACCCCGCAACCCTACAATAAAGCTCGATTTCCAAACGTCACTTTCTACGATAATGTTCGCGCCCAACACCAATTGGTGACTGAGAAATTTGGCATCGAGAAAATCGCCTTAGTCGTTGGCTGGTCAATGGGCGCGGGGCAAACTTACCAATGGGCAGTCAGCTATCCAGACATGGTTGAGAGAATTTTGCCCTTCTGTGGATCTGCTAAAACGAGTTTGCACAACATCGTCTTTTTAGAAGGCGTGAAAGCTGCACTGCAAGCAGATGTGGCGTGGAAGGGCGGTTGGTATGACGAGCCGCCAACAACCGGACTGCGGGCAGTGGGACGAGTCTATGCGGGCTGGGGGTTGTCTCAGGCGTATTATCGCGAGAAAGTTTACTTACAGCAGGGATATTCGTCGCTAGAAGACTTTCTCGTTGAGTTTTGGGAGGGATTTTTTCTCAAGAAAGATGCTAACAATCTGCTAACAATGCTGTGGACTTGGCAAAACGGCAATATTGGCAATACTCCCGGCTTCGACGGTGATTTTGAGAAAGCGCTCGCTGCCATCAAGGCGAAAGCAATCGTCATGCCTGCTGAAATGGATCTCTATTTTCCACCCGAAGACAACGAGTATGAAGTGAAGCTGATGCCGAATGCAGAATTCTGCGCGATTAAATCAGTTTGGGGACACTTTGCAGGCGGTGGAGTGAACCCAGTTGATACTCAGTTTATTGATGAAACTCTTAAAGCACTGCTTGCCAGTTAGCACACTCTTGCTATGAATCGTCTTATCGACTCCCAAAGCCTCTACCTTCGCAAGCACGCGGAGAATCCGATCGACTGGTGGACGTGGTGTGATGAAGCATTAGAGAAAGCCAAGCGAGAGAACTTGCCGATTTTTCTGTCGATCGGCTATTCAAGCTGTCATTGGTGCACGGTGATGGAGGGAGAGGCGTTTTCAGATGCAGCGATCGCTGCTTATATGAACGCTAACTTTTTGCCGATTAAGGTTGATCGAGAAGAGCGCCCCGATCTCGACAGCATCTATATGCAAGCGCTACAGGCGATCGCAGGCGCGAAGGGATGGCCCCTCAATCTCTTTCTTTCGCCTGTTGATCGCGTTCCATTCTACGCAGGAACTTATTTTCCAGTCGAAGCTAAGTACGGCAGACCTGGGTTTCTGAATGTACTTCAGCAAATTCGCCAAGTTTACGATACTGATGCAGATAAAGTCTCTGCAATCAAAAATCAAGTTTTTAGTTATCTACAGCAGACCATTACTTCTACACAGCAAGAACTGTCGGCAGACATTCTGCTCAAAGGGCTGACCCAAAATGCTGAGACGTTAATTTCGCGGGGAACGGAGCCAGGTTTCCCCATGATTCCTTATGCAACCGCAGCACTAAGAACTGCACGATTTGAACCACCCAACGCCTCTTATGGTGCTGCTGGAATCTGTCAACAACGTGGACTAGACTTGTTTCTTGGCGGCATTTTCGACCATGTAGGCGGCGGATTTCATCGCTACACTGTGGACCCGACTTGGACAGTGCCTCATTTCGAGAAAATGCTTTATGACAATGGGCAGATTTTGGAATATCTTGCCAACCTGTGGAGCACGGGTATGCAGGAACCCGCTTTGGAGCGGGCGATCTCTCAAACGGTTCAGTGGCTCAAGCGAGAGATGATTGCGCCCCAGGGCTACTTTTACGCAGCTCAAGATGCAGATAGTTTTGTGACTGCTGAGGACTCTGAACCTGAAGAGGGCGCATTTTATGTCTGGAGTTATGGCGAACTTGAACAACACCTGACCACAGACGAATTGCAAGCCTTGATGAATCAATTCACGATCAGTTCATCGGGCAACTTTGAGAGTAAAAACGTCCTACAGCGCTATCAAGTCGGTCAGCTTGCCCCCGAATTAGAAGTTGCTCTCGCCAAGCTGTTCCGCATCCGATATGGAGCAATGCCGGAAGCAATTTCTACCTGCACGCCTGCACGCACCAGTCAGAATGCTAAAACCTATTCCTGGCAGGGTCGCATTCCCCCCGTTACTGATACGAAGATGATCGTTGCCTGGAACAGCCTCATGATTTCGGGACTCGCTAGATCCGCGGTGGTGCTGCAAAATCCTGAATACCTCGACCTAGCTACGGCAGCCGCTCAATTCATTCTCAACAACCAATGGAGCATTGGCGCAGCGTCCTCTTCACAGAAAAATCGCCTGCATCGCCTCAGTTACGAAGGGCAACCCAGCACGATCGCGCAGTCAGAGGATTATGCGCTGTTGATCAAAGCTCTTCTGGATCTCGAACAAGCCACACTCTCCATCCATTTATCTGACTCCTCTCCCCATCCTTGGTTGGCGCAAGCTATTCGGGTGCAACAGGAATTTGACGATCATCTCTGGAGCGCAGAAGGCGGTTATTACAACACCGACGCCAGTGATAATTTGGTAATACGAGAGCGTAGCTATGATGATGGTGCCATTCCTTCAGCGAATGGGGTCGCGATCGCCAACCTGGTGCGGCTTTTCTTGCTTACTGAAAAGATAAGTTACTTCGATCGGGCTGAACATGCGCTCAAGTCTTTTAGCAGCGTCATGGTCAAAACTCCTCAGCGCTGTCCCAGTCTATTTACCGCTCTCGACTGGTTTCACAACCAGACCTTGATTCAGACTGGTGCTGACGCGATCGCCCGTTTAAGCCAGCGCTATCTGCCAACTGCCGTGCTGCAACTAAAGGTGGATCTGGACAGCAATTTTGTAGGGTTGGTCTGCCAGGGGTTAAGCTGCCAGTCTCCTGCCTATAGCTGGGAGCAACTGCAAGAACAGGTCTGTCAAAGCATCAAGAGAGGCTGATCGTGTTCGGTAGATTGGGGGCGTTAAGGTTAAAGACATTCCCTCGTTTTCCTAAATAAATGCGGCAATGAGCGGTGGGTGTGTTACAACGTTTTCGTTGTTATGTGACTTGGATGTGTTGATGTGAAGCCACAGTCATCGGCTCGGTCGGCTCGTCAACAGGCTGCTCGGAAAAAGCGTTTGGCGTCTTCTGTTTCTGTTGCAAGCGTTCCTCGGTTGAAGCATCGTACTGCTCGGTCTAAACAACCGTTGCCAATCAGTCGGCGAAGAGCAGCGCGTAGAAGTGAGCCAGGTTTTTTAAAGGCGATTGTTCGGGTATCGGCGATCGCGGCAATTCGGTTCGCTGCCTTTAGCTTAAGGAGCGCAGTCAAGCTTGGACGGAAAAAAATCGCCGGACAGCCCGTATGGTTGATTTCTTTAGCCGCACTGGGCTTGAGCTTTTTTATTGGGACAAGTTTGGGCATGAGTCGGGCTGGGATGGAGCGATCGCCCAATGCCTCGGCTCAATCGGTTGCCTACAGCGAAGGTGGATTTGGCAGCAATGGCAGACCGCACCTATCCCCATTGCCGACTGCAAAAGAAGTATGGACGTGCGATGTGGTGGTGATTGGGGGTTCTTTGGGTGGGGTTGCTGCTGCCTCCCATTCTATGCAATCCGGCGCTACAACGTGCTTGATTGAGCTAACGCCTTGGTTAGGTGGGCAAATTAGCTCTCAAGGAGTCTCAGCGCTGGATGAATCCCAGGTAATGCGATCGAATGAAACCCTTTCTGAAAGCTGGATGCACTTCAAGCGCTTGCTTGCCAAGCAAACCGTGAAATTGCCAAGCTGGACGACTTTAAAGGGCGATCTCCGCGTAGATGAAATCAATAGCTGTTGGGTCGGCATATTATGCTTTCCGCCCAAAGCTGGAGCCTCCGCCTCAGAACAGCTTTTAAAGAATGCAGCGACGCGATCGCCCAAGAGCCGTTGGAGTACTTCCACCGCATTCAAAGGGGCAGACTTTGATGACAGCGGTCGGCTTGTGACTGCCATCCACGCCGTGCGTCGTACTCCCCGCGACCCCAACTACTTACCCAAAGGGCGATTTTCAGCCGAATTATCAAAATGGTATGCCTGGAGTTCCACGGACGAGTTTGACAAAACGCCGATTCGGCTAGAGGCTCCCCCCGGCAAACAAATGATGGTGATTGATGCCACCGACACCACAGAGTTAGTCGGCTGGGCTGGAGTTCCCCATCGCCTTGGCTCCGATTCGATCGCCACCACTGGTGAACGCAACGCATCCCGCCAAGACAATCAAGACTGTACCCAGGCTTTCACCTACCCGTTTGTATTGGCAATTCGGGATGATCAAGGCGCCAGCCTCAAAACCTTAACCCGGTTGGAATCCGATTACTCTAAAGAAGAACATCGCAAAGACTACGATTTGCAGGGGTTTCCAGTTTTTACAGGACGCAGCTTTTTTAACTACCGCCGGATTGTCAGCGTCAATCCCGGTGATCCTTACGCCTCAACGCCGTCACCAGGCGACATGACCCTGGTGAACTGGAATCGCGGCAATGACTGGAAATTTATGGACCCGCCGCTAATTTTGAGCGATACCGACCTTGATAAATCGGGGCAGCGGCAAAACTGGCTGGGTGGCTTATCCATAGTGGCGCTGCGACATGGAGAAAACCATGCCCTGTTGTTTGCCCACTGGCTGTTAGAAAATCATGCAAAAGAGTTGCCGCTGTCTTATCTGTGGGGCACTGAGTCGCCCTTGAACACTGCATCTGGCTTAAGTATGGTGCCCTATATCCGTGAAGGGCGGCGGATTGTAGGACGCAAGGCATACAATCAGCGGGAATTTGCCGTGCGCGAGGCAGACTTGCGGATCGATCTCCCTGGATCGCGCGATCTTAGCCCCACGGCGATCGCCCGCGTTCATTACAGCATCGATATTCATGGCTGCCGCTATCGCAATTCGGAAGATGATGGCGAAGCTGCCAGCGCGCCGACTTTAGAAACAAATGTGCGTCCGACCCTGATTCCAATTGAAGGCTTGATTCCGCGCGGAGTCGATAATCTATTAATTGGGGGTAAGGGAATTGCCGTCACCCACATCGCCAACGGCATGACACGAATTCATCAGGGCGAGTGGAGTATTGGCGCATCGGCCGGGGCGATCGCAGGCTGGCTGACAACCCGCGCTCAACCGGGGTTGCTGCCCCAAGACATTGCTTCAAAGCATCTAATATCTCAAGTGCGCGACCACATGAGCCGCCAAGGCTTGGGCTTGGATTGGCACCAGACCACCAGCGAATCAAAATTTATGAAATCGTTTAACTCAGCAGAGGAACCTGAATAGATTAACAGCCTATTAAATGGCTAAATATTCAGTCATAACTTCACTGTGAGCCAAATCAGCAGGCACTCCTTCAGCAACAATTTGCCCCTTTTCAAGCAGGATGCAGTGAGTTGCCATGCTAAAAACCATCGGCACATTTTGTTCGACGATGATGATCATCATCTGTTCGCGCCGATTGATTTCTTGAAGAATCTGAGCAATTTGCTTGACCAGGATTGGCATGATGCCTTCAGAGGGTTCATCCAGCAGCATGAGTTTGGGTTCAGTCATTAAGCCGCGTCCGATCGCCAGCATTTGTTGCTCTCCCCCACTTAAGGTGCCTGCGACCTGATCTAACCGTTCTCCTAACCGTTCAAAATAGGTCAGCACCTCCTCTTGGCGATCGCGACGGGCACGACCAGAGGCAATGCGCCCCATTTCCAGGTTTTCTCTCACTGTCAAGTTAGAAAAAATTCCCCGTCCCTGAACCACGGTTGTAATGCCCAATTGGGCGCGACGATGGGGTTTTAACTGAGTAATCTCGCGTCCGTCAAACCAGATAGAACCACTTTGGGTGGGCAAAAGACCCGACAGGCAACGAATCAACGTCGTTTTGCCCATGCCATTGCGCCCCAGAACTCCCAAAATTTCTCCCTGTGACACCTGCAAAGAAAGCTGCCGCAGCACCGTTAAGCTGCCATATCCAGTTGTGACGGAGTTCAGTTGAAGCTGCATTACTCTTCGCCCAGATAAACCTTACGAACCGTTTCATTTTGCTGAATCTGGTCAAATTCTCCTTCTGCCAGTACGGCTCCTAAATGCAAAACAGTCACAGGAGCACGCAGATCACGAATGAAATTGATATCGTGTTCGATGATCATGGCAGACAAATGTAAGTCTTGCACCAGCCCCCGCACGAGTTCTCCAGTGGCATGAGTCTCTTCTGCCGTCATGCCAGCCGTGGGTTCATCCAGCAGTAATAATTCAGCATCGTTGGCAATCAATAGCCCAATTTCTAACCATTGCTTCTGTCCATGGGAGAGACGGCTAACGGAGGTACGGATAAACTCAGTCATGCGAACGAGTTCCAGCACTTGCAAAATCCGGGTGTGACGACGCTTAGGGGCGCAACGGCTACCCAAAACAGCTAGCTCTAGATTTTTATAGGTCGAGAGGTTGTTGTAGAGTGTCGGGGTCTGAAACTTGCGGACAATGCCCAAGCGCGATCGCTGCGGCACAGAACGATGGGTGACATTTTCACCTTTGAACCAGATCTCACCGGTGGTAGGCGTTTGGTGCCCCGATACCAGACTGATCAACGTTGTTTTGCCAGCGCCATTGGGACCGATAATGCAACGCATACTTCCAGATGCCACCGTTAGATTGACATCCTGGTTCGCCACTAAGCCCCGATATCGCTTGCTCACATGCTTGATTTCCAGGAGTTCAGCCATCGTGTTTGAGATGCCTCCGTCGCCAAACTGGGATCTGAGCCAGCGCCCCAGCAACGCCACCCTTAAAATAAACGATCGTTGCAATGAACAAAATTCCTAGCAGTAGCTGCCAGTATTTCGGTGTCACGGTACTGAGATAGTTCGACAGGGAGGAGACGAGCGTGCCACCCAAAAAAGCGCCCAGCAGGTTGCTTCGGCCACTAATGGCAACCCAAACCACAACCTCAGTCGAAAACAAAACGCCTGCTAAAGAGGGAGCAACAAAGTTGGCAGCGGTGCCGTAAATGGCTCCGGCCAAACTGGCAACGGCACCCGAAACCGTAAAGGCAAGCGTCTTGTAGACCCAGGTGTTGAAGCCGAGGGAGAGTGTACGGTCTTCATTCTCACGAATGCCGACCAGCACCTTACCGAATTTGGCATGGGTCAGCCCATACAGCAGCCCATATAGCAGGATGGCGATCGGCAGCACAAAATAGTAAAGTGCGCGATCGCTAGACAAATCGAGAGTGCCGAGTGGTCCTAAATTCAGCCCCATGCGATCGATAAATAAACCGTTAAAGCCGCCCGTCAAAGCCGATTGACTCACAGCAATTTGCTCTACGACAATGGAAAGCGCCAGCGTGACAATGACAAAATAGGTGTCGCGCACACCCGCACTAAACAAGAAATAGCCGATCGCCCCTGACAGCAACGCTCCCACCACCAGACTCAGCGCTAACCCCAGATAAGCGGAAGGGATGACAGTCTGCCCCAGCTTCATCGTTAGACCCATCGTGTAAGCCCCCAAAGCAAAAAGGGCTCCCTGCCCAAAGCTGAGAATGCCCACAAATCCCCAGAGCAAGGCCAGCGACATCGCTAACACACCAAACAGCATGTATTGAGGCAGAATATAGACGACATAGCCCGATATAAACAGCGGCAGCAGCCCCAATCCCAAAAATACCAGCACGGCAAGACCCAGTTCCGAACTTAATGGGCGATCGCCCCAACGTCTCTGCAACTGTGCTGCTAGTCTTTCTGCAAAATGTGGCATGGCTAAATCTAAACCTAGAGGCAATGCATTTCAACGGACGCAATTAAGGCGGTCAAGCAACCTATGTGACGGCTACCTTTGCAGTGCTTACAATTTGCGCTTCAATTGTAAGGCTTTAACACTTGAATAATCGAGTATTGCTGGTAAAACACCAGAGCCGTAGTGAGCTACTGATCTTTGTATCAGGGAAGAATGGAGGACGGGATGTCCTCGCAATCAAAAATCGAAAGTAAACTCTCAGGTGCTTGATAGATTGCATCAAGAGTATCGTTAAATGATTGATAGGCATCGCCTCTAGTGTGATCTCAGATTTATTGTCGAGAAAGAATATGGATCATCGAACAGGGCGAAATGAGAGTGTGATTAAGGTTGCCTGTATCCAGATGGAGCCGATCGTGGGTGAGAAAGCTAAAAATGTGGCTCATAGCATCGACTTGATTCGGCAAGCAGCAACTCAGGGCGCAAACTTAATTGTGTTACCAGAATTGTGTAACTCTGGCTATGTCTTTAAAGATCGGGAGGAAGCCTTTGCCTTATCTGAAGCAATTCCAGCGGGATCGACCTGTCAGGCATGGGCAGAAGTTGCTGCTGAACTGAAGGTATATGTGGTAGCTGGTATCAATGAGCAGGACGGCTCAACCCTTTACAATTCAGCGGTGATTATCGGTCCAGCAGGCTACATCGGCACGTTTCGTAAGGTGCATTTGTGGAATGAAGAAAATCTGTTTTTTGAACCCGGAAATTTAGGGTTTCCTGTGTTTAAAACTGAAATCGGACGCATTGGCAGCTTTATTTGCTATGACGGTTGGTTTCCCGAAAGCTACCGCCTCTGTGCGCTCCAAGGAGCCGACATCATTTGCGTTCCAACTAACTGGGTGCCCATTCCAGGGCAAGACCAAAAGCGAGAAGCGATGGCAACGATTTTGACAATGGCAGCAGCTCACTCAAACTCCGTCTTTGTTGCGGCGGCCGATCGCGTCGGCGTGGAGCGAGGACAGCTCTTTAACGGTCAGAGCGTGATTGTTAGCTATACCGGCTGGCCCATTGCTGGACCCGCTAGCCCCGATCAGGAGGAAATCATTTATGCCGAAGTGAATCTGGCAGATGCTCGTCGCAAGCGGAACTGGAACGAGTATAACCAGGTATTGCGCGATCGCCGCACTGATGTTTACGACGAAATGCTAGGCACAAAGACCACTCCTGGTTGGTATTAATGCGCGCTCAATCAACCACTATTCCCTTTCAACCCGCGAGGAACAAATGAGCAACTCTCAACAGCCTTGGAATTCTCTAATCTCCCGCCGCAGTGCTTTGAGATATGCACTACTGGCAAGTGCAACGGCAGCAACAGCAGCATCCTGCTCCAAGCCCAATGAACCCAATACAAGTAGTTCTCCTAGTACAGGCTCCGACGGACCTCCCATTAAAATTGGGGTCATTTCTCCCTTGACCGGAGCCTGGACCGTCTACGGCAAAGCCCATCTCTCCGGCTTTAAAATGGCGGTAGATGAAATCAATGCGGCTGGAGGCGTGCTGGGACGCAAACTGGAAGTAGTGGAAGGCGACTCCAAAACCGAACCCCGGATTGTGGTTGAGCAAGCCAATCGCCTCATTCGCCAAGACAACGTTGATTTTCTGGCAGGCACATTTAGCAGCGCTGAGCGCAATGCTGCCGGACCTGTGGTCGCCAGTGCTAATAAAATTCTGCTCTACCCAACCTGGTACGAAGGTCAGGAGAAAGAATACTATCCGGGCGTTTGCAACAAAAATATGTTTATGTTCGGTCCCGAACCGACCCAGCAGGTGTGGCCCCACCTGGAATATATGATCACAACGTTCGGCAAAAAGTTTTTCATGATTGGTTCAGACTATGCTTGGCCAAGAGTGACTAATCAAGTGACAAAACAAAAACTGAAAGAACTGGGCGGCAGTGTTGTGGGTGAGGTTTACATCCCGTTCAACACTCCACAATATGAATCAGTACTGCGAGATATCCGTGCTGCCAAGCCGGATATCGTCTTTCATAGCTTGACGGGCAGCGATACGGTGAACTTCCGCAAGCAAATGCACGCAGCAGGCATGAATAAAGACGTAGTGCTATGGACAGTGGACGATGAGGAAGTCGTTACCAGTGGTCTAGGTCCAGAGGTGTCTGCTGGAACCTATGTCAGTTTTGACTACTTTATGACTATCAAAGAGCCTAACAATAAAGCCTTTCTGGAGAAATTTCGAGCCAAGTTTGGTCAGGCGGCGCTGATGAACACCGTTGGAGTGGGGATGTATAACGCCGCACACATGGTTGCTAAAGCCATTCAAAAATCGGGTGCAGTCAATACGGATGCGATTCGAGAAGGGCTGAAAGGCATGACGTTTGACGATGCGCCTCAAGGCAAAGTCACCATGCGAGCAGACGATCATCAATTGGTTTTGCCGTCTTACTTGATGAAGGTACGGGCAGGCTGGACCAGTGTGAACGATATGTTTGAAGAGGTGCAATCATTTCAGGCAGTGGAACCCCAGCCTGCCCGGTGTAAGCTACCGCTTGCTTAGAACCTAACATTGCAGAGCTGCACTATTAACGATCGCGTAGGAGCAGAGCTTTACAGTCATTGTGGGGCGATCGCGCCACCGCTCAACGGCCATAGGCTCTGCCTCTGCGGGTGCCCATACTCACACTTTTCCTTCACTGCATGAACTCAGTCATCAGCATTTTCGTGGATGTGCTTTCCCTCACCCTGATTCTGGCGTTGGCAGCATTTGGCTTGGCAATCATCTTTGGTCTGATTGGCGTAATCAATATGGGGCACGGTGCTCTGCTCACGCTGGGAGCCTATTTCACTTGGGCCGCCACATCGTTAGGGCATGTGCCCTTTTTTTTGGCAGTGCTGCTAGCGACCCTGGGCGTGGGATTGGTGGGTTTAATCTTAGAACACACGCTGATCCGCTACTTTTACGATCGCCCGGTGGAGACATTGCTGATTACCTGGGGCTTTTTCTTGGTCACAACAGAACTGATCAAAATTGTCTTTGGCACCGATTTGCGGAGTGTGGTGAATCCCTTACCCGGCAGCTTGACGATTGGGCAAGTGGTGCTGCCAGCCTATCGATCGCTGATTGCAGCGGTTTCTCTGATGGTGATTGGTGGCAGCGCGATCGTCTTATATCGCACCACTTTAGGTATCAAAATTCGCGCCATGATTCAAAACCGTGAGGTGGCGAGTTTATTAGGCTTAAACATTGGACTGATGTATAAAGGGGTGTTCGTTGCCGGTGCCTGCCTAGCGGGGTTCGCTGGTGCCTTGCTTAGTCCGACCCTCAGCGTTGATCCCTACATTGGCAATATTTATCTGGTTCGGTCTTTTTTTGTAGTGACCGTTGGCGGAGTGGGGCAAATTTTGGGCGGCACCTTAATTGGTAGCTTTTTAATTGGCGGCTCGGAGACTCTATTTGCGCTCTTTTCCAGTCAAGAGTTTGCCCAAACCATTGTGTTTGCATTGGCGATACTAGTGTTGCGATTTCGTCCGGCTGGCATCCTCACCCGCAAATAACGCGTGGGGCGGTCTGGCGGAGATTCTCAAGCGGCATCATCCTTTCGCTTTCAATCCTTTGTTTAGTTTCTCTATTTATCTTTTTGTCCACATAAAAAGATTTGCAACGCATCCGCCAAAATGCTCAAGAATTGGCTGGATTTGTTCATGCTTCGGTTGGGATGGGAAAGCTAGTCATGTCAACCCCATCGTGTGAACGTATGACGACCTGTATTGCAGGCTATTCAATATTAGAAACCCTTTATCAAGGCACTCGAACCATCATCTATCGAGGACTGAGAATCGGTGATAGCAGCCCTGTGATTATTAAAACGTTCAGTAGCGATCGCCCAACGCCAGAAGCCTTAGCCACACTTAAGCATGAATATGACATTGCTAGAGGCTTGGACTTACCCGGCATTGTCAAACCCTATGCTCTAGAACGCGAACACCACACGCTATCTCTAGTTATGGAAGACTTTGGGGGTTGCGCTTTGAAGGACATCATGACTACCGCAACCCTTCCCCTTCAAGAAGTACTCAAGATCGCCCTTCAGGTAGCAGAAACCCTCGGCGAACTCCACAAGCGCCATATTATTCATAAAGATATTAATCCCAGAAACATTATTATGAATGCCCACTCTGGGCAGTCAAAGATTGCCGATTTTGGCATTGCTTCCTTGTTGCCTAGAGAAAATCCCTCAATCAATCACTTCAGTCTGTTGGAAGGGACATTGGCATACCTGTCTCCCGAACAAACGGGACGAATGAACCGCGCGATCGACTATCGCACTGACTTTTACTCCTTAGGTGTCACCCTTTACGAAATGCTGACTGGGCAATTGCCGTTTTTAGCAACCGACCCGATGGAATTAGTACATTGCCATCTCGCAAAAGCACCGATCGCAGCGATCGAGGTTAACGCCGCCATTCCTGCCGCTGTTTCTGACATTGTGATGAAACTGCTCCAGAAAGCAGCCGAAAACCGCTACCAAAGTGCCCTAGGACTGAAAGCCGATTTAGCCACTTGTTTATTACAGCTACAAACGACGGGCAAGGTCGAACCGTTTGAGTTGGGGCAGCAGGATATATCTGGACAATTTCATATCCCCCAAAAGCTGTATGGTCGGACACAGCAGGTCGCCGATCTGCTAACCGTGTTTGAACGGGTCAGTCACGGTAGCACGGAATTAATGCTCGTATCCGGCTACTCTGGAATTGGCAAATCTGCACTGGTCAATGAAATTCATAAGCCAATTTTGCGGCAGCGAGGCTATTTTATTTCGGGCAAATTCGACCAGTTCAAGCGAGATATTCCCTACGCCTCCTTGATTCAAGCATTTCAAGAACTGATCCGGCAGCTTTTAAGTGAAAGTGAAGCCAACGTCGCCCTGTGGAAAGAAAAGCTGTCAGCCGCATTTGGCGCAAATGGACAGGTCATGATCGACGTGATCCCTGAAGTGGAACTCATCGTCGGGCAACAGCCTGCGCTCAAGCCCCTAGCACCCGCCGATGCCCAAAACCGCTTTAACTTGGTTTTTCGAGATTTTGTTCGCGTCCTTGCCAGTGTTGATCATCCGCTCGCACTCTTTCTGGACGATTTGCAATGGGCGGATGCCGCGACCCTAAAACTATTGCAGTTGTTAGTCACTGACCCAACGACCCAATATTTACTCCTACTTGGGTCTTATCGAGATAATGAGGTCAGTTCTACTCATCCCCTGACGTTGACGATCGAGCAAATTAAACGAGCCGGAGCAACCGTTAGCGAAATTCTGCTGAAGCCGCTGGAACTGAGCCATTTGAAGCAATTGGTTCAAGATACACTCAGCTGCACCGCTAAAAAAGTTGAGCCGTTAGCCGCACTGCTGTTTCAAAAGACTGGTGGCAATCCCTTTTTCGTCAATCAATTTCTCCAGGCTATCTACGAAGAAGACTTGCTTCAGTTTGACTGGGACCGGGGTGGTTGGCAGTGGGACTTGGATGCCATCAGAGACATGCAGTCAACCGACAATGTGGTCGAACTGATGACGAAAAAGATGCAGAAGTTGTCATCTGAAACCCAGCATGTTTTGCAACTTGCTGCCTGCATTGGTAATCGATTCGACTTGAAAACACTAGCTGTTGTTTATCAGCGATCGCAGTCTGTTACCGCGATCGCGCTTTGGAGGGCTGTTCAGGAATCGCTGATTTTGGCGATCGACGATCGATTCAAAGTCGTTCAAGCATCTGCTCAGAGTGGCAGTGACTTTCTGGTCAAGCCAGAGTTTCCTGTTTGTTATAAGTTTCTCCACGATCGAGTCCAGCAGTCTGCTTATACCCTCATTCCTGATACTGATAAACAAGCCATTCACCTCAACATTGGGCGGCTACTGCTCAACAGCACCTCTGCTACAGAGCTGGACGAAAAAATCTTTGATATTGTTAATCAGATTAATATTGGTCAAGCTTTAATGACCGATCCCGTTGAGCGCTATCATCTAGCAACGCTTAACCTCACAGCAGGAAAAAAAGCCAAAGCATCGAGTGCTTACGAATCTGCCCTAAACTATTTCGCGACGGCAACCCAGCTTTTACCCAAAAACTGCTGGCAAAACCACTATGAAACTGCTTATGATTTAGGGCTAAACTATGCAGAATTGCTGGCAATTTCTAGTGATATTGATGCCGCCAGCAATGCTTTTGAGTCTCTGATTGAACAAGTGAAAACCCAGCACGAGAAGGCAAAATGCTATGAAAAGTATAGCGAGGTGCTTCAATCTGCGGGTCAGGCTGCCGAGTCTTATTTAGAAGCAACCAAAGGACTACGACTATTCGGCATTGATGTTCCTACCGATATTGAAACTGCTCAACAAGAAGCAGAAACGTTAAAGGTAGAACTGCGACGACCAGAAAATATTCAACAGTTTAAAGCACTTGAAAAAGCTGGAGAGCAAGAAATTCTGATTGCTCGTCTCTACGAACGAGCGATTTTTAGCTCTTACTTCGCTTATCCAGACATTCTAGAGTTGATTATTAGTAGAAGTGTCCGACGAATTCTTGATTTTGGCATTACACCTCAATCGAGTATGGCGCTTGCCTGGTTTGGGGTGATTACTGGTTTGCGAGGAGAGTCGCAACTCTCATTTAGCTATGGCGAACTATCGTTGACCCTCGCCGATCGCTTTCACGACTTATATGTCAAAGGTCGCACGCAAATGCTGACCTATGAAATGTGCTTAAGCTGGAAGCATCCCATTGAACTGACTGAAAAGCGGCTCCATGAAACCTTTTTGCTTTGTCAAAACAATGGCGATTTGCAGTACTCTAGCTACGCCCTAATGGGGAAATATATTGCCAGTTTGGTGCAAGGTAAAGACTATGTTTATATTGCTGAACAGTGCAAAGTCTGGCATGATTTTTGCAAAGAATATGTGCCCTTAGAGTTGGGTCAAGCAAGGATTCGGCGATCGCTCCATCATCAATTGATGGATATTCCGGTTGACCCAATCGACATGAATGCGATTATTAAAAGCTATCAATCAGAAGGAAACTATACAGATGCTTGTGAGTCCCTAGCTGAAATGGCTAGCATGAATACACTCTTTGGCGACTACCAGACTGGGTTTGAAAACTTCCAATACATCGAACCCATTTTTGTAGCGGGTGCTGCCGGAAACCTCTTATTCCATGTTCTGCTATATCATTACTATGCAATTTGTTGTGCTCGTCTCTACCACTGGACTACAGATATTAAAGACAAGCAAAACTATCGCACAAAGCTAGAATCTAACCTGAAACGATTGGACTCTTGGGCAAAGCTAACTCCTGATAATTTCTACTCGTATTACTCACTCGTTGAAGCAGAACTAGCCCGCGTTGACTCAGACCCTGAAAAGGCAACCATTTACTATTTAAAGACCATTTGGCATGCTAGAGCACACGAATATGTCTTGCTAGAAGCTCTGGCAAATGAGTATTTGGGAGAACTGTATTGTCTAGAAGGCTATGCCACTGCCAAAGGACACTTTGAGGAAGCTTATAACCTTTACTGCAAGTGTGCTGCTAGAGGTAAAGCGAAAGACTTGAAAGCTAGATTTTCACAGTTTTTTCAAGGGGAAACTAGAGAATCTAACCAATTTGATGTCACATCCAATCGTTCTACGACAGGAGTAGCTGCGGCACTCGACTTAACAACGGTTATCAAAGCCTCCCAAGCACTGTCGAGCGAAATTCGTCTCAACAATTTGCTAGATACATTAATGCAAATTGTGATTGAAAATGCCGGAGCGCAGCGCGGTGCCTTAGTGTTGGAGCAAGCAGGGCGTTCAATGGTGGTGGCGGAGGGATCAGTTGAACAAACAGAATTAAAGTTAGTAGACGCGATCGCACTAGAAACAAGCCAAACTTTGCCGATCGCTCTCATTCACTATGTGAAACGGACAAAAGAAGACTTAGTGTTATATGATGCCGCAAACGAAGGGACATTCACCGCAGATCCCTACGTTCTCTTACATCAAGCTAAATCAATTCTCTGTATGCCAATCATCCATCAAGGTAAGTTAGCAGGGGTTTTGTATTTAGAAAACAATCTCACCATTGGGGCGTTTACTCCCAATCGCTTAGAAGTTTTGCGGTTGTTAACTTCTCAGGTCGCTATTTCAATCGAAAATGCCAACCTCTACACAAACTTGCACACCCACTCTCAAGCATTAGAGCAAAAAAATATAGCGCTTCAGCAGTCAGAAAGCCAACTCCAACAACAAGCCCAGCAGCTTGAACAGGCATTACACAACCTAAAGCAAACCCAAGCGCAACTAGTTCAGACCGAAAAGATGTCTAGCCTAGGGCAACTCGCTGCTGGCATTGCTCACGAAATTAACAATCCAGTTAACTTCATCTACGGAAACTTGACCCATACGAATGAGTACGTGAGCGATCTGCTGCATATGCTAGAGCTGTATCAACAGCAGCACTCCCAACCCAATCCGGTTATTCAAGCGGCGGCAGAAACAATTGACTTAGAGTTTCTCGTCGAAGATCTGCCCAAAATGTTGAGTTCGATGAAAGTAGGAGCTGATCGCATCCGGCAAATTGTGCTATCACTACGAAATTTCTCTAGGGTGGACGAGGCAGCGTTTAAACCCGTTGATCTGCACGAAGGGATTGACAGCACGCTCTTGATTTTGCAGCACAAGCTGAAAGCTAGCCCTGATCGCCCTGCTATTGAAATCATCAAAGAGTACGGCAATTTACCGTTGGTTGAATGCTTTGCTGGACAGCTCAATCAAGTATTTATGAATATCTTAGTTAATTCGATCGATGCACTAGATGACTCTAAACAGACACCGACTGGATCGCTCCAGGGCCAACCAAGTACCATCAAAATTCGTACTGAAGTGAGCGATCGCAACTATGTAACCATTCACATTTCTGACAATGGTCCGGGAATGTCAAACGAAGTGCAGCAGCGAATTTTTGATACCTTTTTTACCACTAAGCCAGTTGGTAAAGGTACGGGGCTAGGGCTGTCAATTAGCTATCATATTGTTGTAGAAAAGCATCGGGGGCAACTGCTATGTATATCTACCCCTGGGGCCGGAACGACCTTCAGTATTCACATTCCTCGCCCAAGTTTAAGTGAGAGCGATCAGCATCAAATGCTACAGTGCAGCACAGCCGCATCAACCACTATTAAATAAAACTGCAAAGAAAACTCACAAACCTTGTTTTTCAACTGTTTCTCAACGTTCGGTGGTGCAGGAATTGACTCGAAAGTCGCTTGAGCAAGACGAGTTAGTTTTACTGGCAACGTCAAAATTCTTGCATCCAAACTTAGTGCCGCTCTTTCCTTTAAGCGTCTAGTAATTCAAGTAGATTCTCTCTAACGATAGAGAGCAAGAAGCTTTCAGCTTTTGTTAAGATTGATTGCAGTGAATTAATCATAAATATCGAGAAGAGGATTCATCTCATTGACTGGTGCTGGAGGAGTGGCGATCGCCCTTGATAGCCTACCGCCATCATCGTCAGTTGAAACCGCATCGATACCAGATGCGTAAAGAGAAGCCGTACTAAGTAAGTTAGCTGCTTTCAATGCACCACCGCTCGATAAACTTCGCCCAAAAATGCCCGTAATAGCCCCAGTGCGTTAACTGTGGCAACGATTTACGCCAGAAGCCTTATTCACTTTTCCATATTCTGATCAAAGCTAAGCCTGTTAATTTAACAAAGAGAAGCAATCTATGAATAGTTCATCAACCCGTCCTTTGGCTGTCATCACAGGTGCCTCTAGTGGCATTGGCTACGAACTCGCCAAACAGTTTGCTCAAAATGGTTTCGATCTGCTGATAACATCGACAGGTTCAAGCATTGATGAGGCGGCTCCAGCCTTTGAGGCCCTGGGCGCTGATGTTAAAACCGTGCAAGTAGATCTTGCTACGTATGAGGGCGTTGAGACCCTTTACGACCAAATCAAGGCGACCGGACGACCTGTGGAGGCGATCGCTATCAATGCAGGGGTTGGTGTTAACGGCGCTTTTATTCAGAACGACCTGCAAGACGAACTCAACCTAATTAACCTGAATATCGTGTCATCTGTGCATCTGGCTAAACGGGTGGTGAAGGATATGGTTGCTCGTGGTAATGGCAAGGTTCTCATCACGGCATCGATCGCTGCCCTGATGCCAGGCCCGTTCTATAGCGTTTATGCCGCCTCCAAAGCGTTTTTGCACTCCTTCTCGCAAGGGTTGCGGAACGAGTTGAAAGATACAGGCGTGAGCGTGACTGCCCTGATGCCTGGACCAACCGATACCAACTTTTTTGACCGGGCAGACATGGATGACACAATAGCATCGGTAAGTCCGAAGGATGACCCCGCCCAAGTTGCCAAGCAGGGCTTTGAAGCACTGATGGCAGGCAAGGACGAGATTATTGCAGGGTCATTGATGACAAAGATTATGACCTCGGTGGGTAGGGTCTTGCCGGAAACCGTCAAGGCTGAATTGCACGGTCAGCTAATAAAACCAGAGTCGGCTAAGAATTAATTCACGCGATACTATATTGCCCCTCCTGTAACGCCCGTTTGAGATCGATTACGAATCAATTGCTATTAGGGTGACCCAGCGAAAGCGATCACTTTACTGGAACGACTTCCGTTTGGGGTTGTATATAGATAGCAAATAGATATTAAGTAGACTTGATGATGGCTTGCCGCAGTACTGCCTTTTGCTGGGGAGAGAGTGTTGTTAAAACCTGTTCAGCAGGGGCATATTGCAAAAGCTTGAAAACCTGCGACAAATCTTCCTGAGCCATTGTAGTTTGAATATCTTCGTAGGTTTCAGGAAGGTGGCAAACACCTGAATCACAGTGAAGCCCTAGCTGTCGCCAGTAGAGCGTGGGCAGCGATCGCCCACGCCGACCAATCTGTTCTTCATTGAGCAAATTAGATTCTAAATAAACATTGGGCGATAGATAGCAATTGGGCTGACGCGGATGAGGAACAGTGAAGCAACCAAAAGCTTTGAGATACTCCTCGGAATCCACAAGATCTAAAATCAATTGCTTCACCCCTTTATGGACCAATCGGTCAAAGTGGACTCTAATCTCCGCATGGTGTTGAGGAGCGCGTCCAAGAAAATGCTTAAAACATAGCTCTAGAAACTTCAGATTGGAAGTGGTGTAGTAGAAAGTATTGAGGTAAGGCTCTGACTGCCCAAACTCTTTCACAAAGCGCTTAACGCCAATCTTATTCGTTAAAAAGTCTTTTTCAATAGTGGCTAATAGGGTTCGTTCGCACCCATAGGGCTGCCGTTCTAAAATTTGTTGATAGATTTGGTGTAGTGCAATCTCACGATCCTTCAAGGAGGAAGAGTGATTAGTTGTAGTAGGTTGGGTGAAGGTCATTAAAATATCCTCAAATGTTGAATGAACTTGAGAAAACACTGGGGTTTGGAGAGCTAGGTCCGGCCGATAAGGAGCAATCTTATAGGAGGTGTTGAGCGAGGTCGAAACACCTCCTGACAAAAGGTGAAAGAAGCTCAAGCGTGAGATTCGAGGGTGTGCAGCATTAATTCCAAGTAGGGACGGATTAACCCTGTTTCTGCCGCTACAAAGTTAGCCGCGATCGCCTCTTGCAAGTTTTGATAGGCCTGCCTACAATGCACGTTTCGCTTATGGGCCAGCAAAATCGTATCTAGCCAGCCCAGCATTTGTTCCTTAAACAAACGTTCGTCATCTCGCAGAATTGACAACGCAATGTAGCGCAAAACCTCCGTCATATCGTATTTACAACGAGGTCCATGCTGCTGAATTAATTCTGGATAGAGCTGGGCAAGTTTTCGTAGAGCTAAAATTACTAGTTTTTCGCCGTGTTCCTGTAAGTGTCGATAGGCACTCAGTCGAGTCGTATAGCTTTGAATATAGGATTCTAACGGGTAAAGCTCTTGAGAGTCTAAGTAACGACCATCAGCATCTAGGATAGATTTATCAAGTTTGTAGTTAAGAGCATGCATAGGGCAGCGAGTAAAATTAAGAACCTTACTTATGAGATTGCCCTTAGAGAAATTTTATGGAACGGAATGCATAAATTTGAAAAAAAACGTAGTCTTTCTTAACACATGCATTGAATTGGTGCAAAGATTAATTGCCTAAACTGAATAGGTTTTTATTTATCCTCTCTCTATCTGTCAGTGAAACTGTGAAAATTTTATTAGTAGAGGATGATCAAGCAACTTGTGCCCTGCTTGAAAGCGCAGTGAGTGCTCATCATGTGGTTGAAACAGCGGCAGATGGGCAATCTGCGATGGATTTAGTAGAGCAGTTTGAATATGACTTGGTGTTATTGGATGTTGGTATTCCTGAAGTCGATGGAATCAGCGTTTGCAAGCGGCTGCGCGCTAGAGGATCTCAGGTGCCAATTTTGCTGCTAACGGCAAAGGATAGAGCAACCGATCGCGTGGTGGGTTTAGACGCTGGCGCAGATGACTACATGATTAAGCCGTTTAATACCTCAGAACTGCTGGCGCGGATTCGAGCTTTGTTGCGACGTGGCAGAACAGCGACTCCTTCTACCGTTACCTATGGAGATTTGCAAATTGACTGTGCAATTAATGAAATTCGCTATGGGCAGCAAGCACTCCGCCTAACGCCTAAGGAGTACGGGATTTTAGAATTACTGCTACTGCATCCTCAGCGGATTTTTAGTCGCGCAGTCCTGATTGATCGCCTGTGGGAGTTAGATGAATCACCGACTGAGAGCGCAATCAGCAGCCATGTTAAAGCGATTCGACAAAAGCTAAAGGCAGCCGGAGCCAATCAAGATTTGATTGAAACAATTTATGGCTTTGGATATCGCTTCCGATCTCTTAAAACGCCTACGCCCACCCACCTAGACGCATTATCCTCAGATGCACACAAGGTTGCAACTGAAGCCGCTGAGTCGATGCTGCTGGAGCTGTGGGAGCGGTTCAAAGATTCGTTTGATGACCAGATTGCTGTGCTGGAACAAGTGATTGTGGCTTTAGAGAGTGGTCGTTTGACGGATGACTTGCAGCAAACCGCAAAACAAACTGTTCACAAATTAGTTGGGTCGTTGGGTGTCTATGGGTTTCCGCAGGGGTCTGCGATCGCTAGACAAATTGAAGGCTTATTACAACCGTCTGAGCCTCAGTTACAAGCGGCGGCAATTAACCAAATCGCGCAACTGGTGACGGCTCTAAAACAAGAACTTCAGCGAGAACCACAGTTGGCACAGGCTGCTCAAGGGGCGATCGCGCAGTCAACCGATCTCGCTATGCCATTGCCGTTCGTGTTGGTAGTTGATGATGATCAGATATTGACTGATCGCTTAAAGGCCGAGGCAAACGGGCGATCGTTTCAGTTAGAAGCCGCTGTTAATTTGGCGGAAGCCCAACGGATTGTAGAGTACACCATACCGGATGTAGTGTTACTCGATCTCACCTTTGCGGATAGTAATGAAAATGGTTTAACCTGGCTGGAAACTCTCAGACATCAACATCCCCAGCTTCCGGTGCTAGTGTATACTGCACGAGATCATCTTTCAGATCGAGTCGCCGCCGCTCGCTTAGGAATCCAGGCATTTTTGCAAAAACCCATTGCTTCCGCCCAAATCTTTCAGGCAATTCAAGCGACCTTGCAGCAAACCAAAGCACAGGGATTGCGACCCCAGCCAGCGATCGCTGGAAAAGTGCTGATTGTCGATGATGATCCGGTGATTCTACACCGAGTCTCGCTGATGCTCTCACCGTGGGGATTGCAAGTAACCCCTCTGATTGAACCCCAACGCTTTTGGGAAACCCTAATCGATTCGGCTCCTAATCTACTCATTTTAGATGTAGAAATGCCGGGATTAAGCGGAATTGAACTTTGTCAGGTTGTCCGAAATGACCCACAATGGGGTGACCTGCCCATTCTTTTTCTAACCGCGCATCAAGATGAAAAGACTCTCGTCCAAGCATTTTCAGCCGGAGGCGATGACTACATCCGCAAGCCGATTCTAGAACCAGAGTTGATTGCTCGTGTACTCAATCGTTTACAACCAGAGCAAATTCGCCGCCAGCAATTTACAGCCGCTTTCATGAATCAGCTGCATGATGTAGAGGAGATGGCATGACTCAAGCAGCCCACACTATTTTAATTGTGCAAGACCGTTCAGCAGACCGGGAACTGCTGCGTCGCTATCTGCTGCAAGGCGATCGCGATCCTTACACCGTGCTAGAAGCAGCAACAGGAACGGATGGTGTAGCCCAGTTTCGTACTGCCCAACCGGACGCAATTTTGCTGGATACTCTCCTGCCAGACATGACTGAATTGCAGTTTTTGCAAGCTTTAGAGCAATATGAATCCTTGATTGCACCTGTAGTTGTTTTAACGGATGGTGAAGCACATACGGCACAGGCAATTCAGGAGGCACGGCACTATTTAAACAAAGCAACCTTAACGGCAGAGTCGTTGCAGCTAGCGCTCCACAGTGTGATTCAGCAAGGAAATTTGCTCCGTCAGGTGGCAGATTTGCGGAGTCAAACTCACCTGACCTTGGAAGCGCTGAGGCAGCAAGTTGAGCAGCAGCGCCTTGTAATGGAGATTACTCAACGCATCCGGCGATCGCTTAATTTGCAAGATATTCTCCAAACGACAGTGGATGAAGTGCGGCAGTATCTTCAAACCGATCGTGTGATTATTTTTCAATTTGCTTCCAACTGGAGCGGTACAGTCTTAGTTGAGTCAGTTAATGCCCCCGAACGAGCCATTTTAGCAACTCAAATCTACGACCCCTGCATTGGGGAAACCTACGTCAAACCCTTTAAGGACGGGCTTATTACGGCAAAATCTGATATTTATGCCGCCGACATTAGTCCTTGCCATCTTGAACTGCTGGTGAGGTTTGGAGTGAGGGCAAATTTAGTCGTTCCTATTTCGCAGGGCAACGATCTCTGGGGGCTGTTGGTTGCCCATCATTGTGCAATTCCGCGTTCATGGCAGCCATCCGAAATTGATTTATTGCGACAAATAGCGGCTCAGGTCGGCATTGCCATTCAACAATCTTCCTTGTTTGAACAAGTCCACACTGAGCTTGGATCTCGCAAACAAGCAGAATATGCCCTGCAACAGTTGAATATAGAATTAGAGCAGCGAGTTGCAGAGCGCACGGCTGAGCTGACCCAAGTCAACGATCGCCTATTGGCAACCCTACTGGCGAGACATCAAACCCAACTGATCCTGCAAGAGCAGGCACAACTGCTCGATTTGGCGCACGATAGCATCATTACCCATGACCTGAACGACATCATCACGTTTTGGAATGAGGGTGCTGAATATATGTATGGTTGGACAAAAGCAGAAGCCTTAGGTCAAGAAACTCATGCATTGTTGCAAACTCAGTTTCCTTGTCCTTTGATTGATATCAAAGCCGAGTTTCTAAACCAAAGCTATTGGGAAGGTGAACTAACTCAGGCTCACAAAAACGGTTCACTGATCACAGTCGATAGCCGCTGGGCATTGCAAAAAGATGAGATGGGTAGACCGATGAAGGTGTTGGAAATCAACAACGACATCAGTGAAGCAAAGCGTGACGAAATCGTGCGCAAACGGGCAGAAGCAGCCCTACAGCAGCAAGCGAAACAAGAGCAGTTGCTTTGGCGGATTACTCAAGCCATTCGTCAACCGCTGGAGCTTAACGTCATTCTCAATACGGCTGTGACTGAGGTGAGGCAACTATTACAGGCAGATCGAGTAGCAGTTTATCGATTTGATTCAGATTGGAATGGAACTTTTGTTGCCGAGTCCGTTGGGACGGAGTGGATGCCCCTCGTGGAAACCGATATTCAAAAAGTGTGGGAAGACACCTATCTACAAGATACGGAAGGAGGACGCTTCCAAAATCACGAAACCTTTGTGGTCGAAGATATCTACACATTTGGGTTGCGCCCTTGCCATATTGAACTGTTGGAGCAGTTTCAGGCAAGAGCTTACACGATCGCCCCTATTTTTTCAGGAGAGATGCTGTGGGGGTTGCTGGCGATTTATCAAAATGCCGCGTCTCGTCAGTGGCAAGCCTGGGAGATCGACTTATCTCAGCAGATTGCTAGCCAACTGGCGATCGCCATTCAGCAATCCGAACTCTATAGCCAACTGCAAATTGAACTGCAAGAGCGCAAGCAAACAGAAGCAGGGTTGCGAGAAGCCGAACGCCGCTGGCGATCGCTGTTTGAAAGCACAAATCTGGCAGTCATTAGCTTAGATACTGTTGGCACAATCCATGCAGCCAATCCTTTCTTTCTTAAATTGACGGGTCATACCGAAAGCGAAGTGCTGGGTCAAAACTGGTTTGATTTATTTATTCCCGCTGATCGTGTGCAGAGACAGCGACAACTATTTCAAGACAATCTCAAGCAAGAATTTTACCCCTCCGCTCAAAACAAAATTCTGATTAAATCAGGAGAACAAAAGATTATCAACTGGAGCATTACGCTGCTGCGGAACCCGAAAGGCGAGGTGATTGGCGTGACCAGCATTGGCGAAGATGTCACCCAACGGCAAGCGGTTGAGAAACTCAAGGATGAATTTATCTCCATTGTCAGTCATGAATTGCGAACTCCTTTAACTTCTATTCGAGGCTCGCTGGGTTTATTGGCAACTGGCGTGATGGACGATGAACCCGTTGCCATGAAACGGATGATTGAGATTGCTTCGATCGACACAGAACGGCTGGTGCGATTGGTTAACGACATTTTGGATTTGGAGAAATTGGAGACGGGCAGATTGTCTCTAGTACGAGAATGGTGCGATGTCGCAGACTTGATGCAAAGGGCGATCGCTGTCATGGAAAGCAGCGCTCAAGAGGCAAACGTGCAGCTTATAGTGCAGCCCTTATCGGTACAGATTTGGGTTGCCCCCGATCGCATTATTCAAACTTTTACCAACCTGCTCAGCAATGCCATCAAATTTTCTCCAAACAGCACCGTTTGGCTTAAGGCAGAATCGCCATACCCCACCACCCCAGCGCTCCAAAGTCCTACGGACATTTGTGAACACCCTAATACTTCGCCTGCATCCATTCTTTTCTCAGTCACCGACCAAGGCCGTGGCATTCCAACAGATAACTTGGAGAGTATTTTCGGTCGTTTTCAGCAGGTGGATGCTTCAGATTCTCGCGATAAAGGCGGCACGGGTTTAGGGCTGGCAATTTGCAAATCGATTGTGCAGCAGCATAGCGGTCAAATCTGGGTGGAAAGTGTGTGGGGGCAAGGCAGCACATTTTTCTTTACGTTGCCTTTGCAGCCTGAATAGTTCTCTTTGGTGGGTTTTGCCTTACCAATTTGGTTACCTTGGATAAAATCGGGTGGAAACTGCCATGACAAGTAAACGAATTTTGGTTGTGGATGATGAAGAACGGATTCGTGAAGTGGTGCGAATGTGTCTAGTAAAGCTTGCCCAATGGGAGGTGATGGTCGCTGGCTCTGGAGAGGAAGCCATTCAAGCCGCGATCTCCGAGAGGCCCGATGCCATCTTGCTAGATGTTTCAATGCCTGGAATGAATGGTCTCGAAATTTTGCAACACCTTCAGCGCCAACCCCAGACCGCTTCAATTCCAGTTATTTTTCTGACTGCAAAAGTTCAACCCAATGAGCAGTTACAGTACAAACAGTTAGGAGTTGCAGGATTGATTGTTAAACCCTTTGATCCAATCCAGATCTCAAAAGAAATTAGTCAACTACTAGGCTGGAACTAATCGGTAAATTCATCCGCAACTTAACGCTTCTTTACAACTTAGGATGGTTTCTGCAAACTTTCTCCATATTTTTTGCTTATTCTATAGCCACTGCTTGAGTTCCTACTGTGGGAGTAGTGTCTTTTGCCCTACTCCTAGCAAGGTTGCAGGCTATTCCAATCTGATCAGATTGGTTGAGAGCAAACAGTTGGAGTGTTTGATGTGACTGTTAAGCAAATTTTAGTTGTGGATGACGACGCTGCGATTCGAGAAGTGGTAGCAGCCTGCTTGCAGTATTTAGGTCACTGGGATGTGCGAACGGCAGCTTCTGGGAAAGAGGCATTGCGCCAAGCTAAAACTGAAAAACCAGACGCGATCGTTTTGGATGTGATGATGCCCGAAATGGATGGGTTTGCCGTTTTGCAGGATTTGCACTCTAATCCGACAACCCAACCGATTCCAGTAGTGTTATTAACGGCTCACAGCTATCTGCTCAACACTGACCGCTTACCAAACTTGGGGGTGGTGTTAGTTATTTTTAAGCCGTTTAATGCAGTTGATCTGGTTCGGCAAATTGCTCAAGCCCTGCAATGATTAGAAGCCACAACACTTCGACATTGTTCGCAAAAAAACTTAGTCAAATTCTTATCGTTCTCCAAACTTTCTCCATAATTCCCAAATATATTGAAGTCGTTGGATTTGAAAGATTGCTCAATCTTTTCTGTATCTTTCAATCCTCGTCCGGTCTATCTAAGGAATTTCCATGAACGACTGCCCTTGCTGTTCTCATTCCATGTTGCGCCACGTTCGCCAGCATCAAGTGTATTGGTTTTGCCGAAGCTGCTGGCAGGAAATGCCTCTATATGATCAAGGTGCTCGTTTAACATCCACAGCATTAGGACGAGAACTCAGTCTTTTAGCTCAAAAACATGCCTTACTAACTGCTTAAATCAAGCGTTTTACTGTTAACTGTCTAATAAATTAATCGTTTTTTATTTTCAGGGATTTAGCATGAAAATCGTCGATCAGTCCTATCAGTGTGTTGTTCCTGGACAAAACTTTGGCACTTGGCACTTACGATGCTATTTGCAAATTTTTCGCTCAAAACGTGGGCAAGACATCGTTGTAGTGTCTGATATGGGCTGCGAAACCGGATGGTTTTTTCCCTACAAAATTGAACAACTGGCGATCCAGATTGTGCAGAAGTTCCAGTTAAATCCCGATCGCTTAGTTTGGATCGAGCATTGCCCTGCTGATATCGATAGACCAAAGTGCAGCGGGTTTAGCCAGGTTTCATTTCAGTGGAAAGCAGGAAAAGCAACGAATCCACAATGGCAAGCGATTGATGCAGAGCTGGCAGCAACATTAAAAGAAGAAATGACCCAATTGGTGGCTGTTTAGTCTCATGTTGACCGCATCCACGTTGGCAGAGTATGGGAAAAGTCAGTATCAGGATGCTGAATTGGCGATCGCTGCTTTTGCTTGATGCTGTCTGCTGTGGTGAGCCTGTGGCAACTTATACCAAGCAATGTCAGGATACTCGTGATGCTCCCAGTGATAGCCAAAGTGGTAGCAGGTGAAGAAGGAAACAATTGTAGGAAAGTTGCTACTCACAGCATTGTGAGAATTGTGACTATCATAATTATTGCTCGATCTATGGGGTAGATACGTTCCAAAATAGAATAGCTGTAGGGAGCTGAGAATCAGCGGCAAAAGCCAAAATAAGAATAGGTTCAAACCAGAAACCTGTAGTCCAAATCTCAGGCTCACAAACGCGATCGCCATATATAGCAACAGCTTGCGCCGTAGTTCAGCGTCTACATATTCGTCTGTCATAAACTTGATGTACCAGGCAAGGAAGCCACGATGGACGCCATCATGAAAATCGGGGTCATCTGGTTGACCTGGAGAACGATGATGCTTCCAATGGTTCAAGGCCAACTTCTCGTAAGGCAGAAAACCATACAATGTAATTGCAAGATTGCCAATCCGATGGTTCCATAGGCGGCTTTTGGGAAATACACTGCCATGGATTGCGTCATGGACAACAATAAATAGTCCGGTTTGAATAAAAGTTCGCCCTAAGACAGCAGGCACAATTGACAGTAGCGTCCATTGGGTGAGATCAGCTGATAAAGAAATGACTAGGCTGCTAACCCAAAGAGAGATAATAACTGCGGCAACCAGAGGACCTGTCCATAAATCTGATCTTGACTTATTTTGCACGGGGATATACCTCGTTGAGAAGCACTGCCGTTTCATCACCAAGGCTGCTGGTCCAATCCGCATTTTCTTGAATTTTGGTCATAGATACTCCGCAGATTTATCGCTTGCAACTATCTTAACTGTTCTTAACAATAGCGAAAGCGATCGTAGATAACTTGCATCTTTCTAAATAAAAGAACAATCCATCAGCTATGTCTTTTGGAGGATTTTATAGAACTTATACAACTTATACACAACTCAAACTCGTATTCAAACAGGTTCAACAACAACAAGATGCCATATTAGTACTACTCAAAAATTTAGTCACATCGGTGACTCAAATACTAAATGTGTTTACTAGATGCGTTGCCAGCTAACTTGATTGACCAAGTAGGTTGTTATATCAATCGTAGTCATCAGATTGAAATGATTCAGATTGAAGATAATCCGAATGGGTATTTTGAGCGGGTCGTTTTCCAGGTGAGCGGCTGGTGTTTGAAGGGATACCAGAAGCTTACTTAGAAGTATAGACACGGCTCTAGTCTACCGTTGTTTTAATCAATCGCGTTCGGAGTGGTCGTCTAAGCAGTGAAGAGCTTCAAGCTCAACCAAATTACAACGTTTCCTAAGCAAAAGCTTCATAAACAAAATTTTATTAGACGACATTACTAAATTTTAGGGGTCAGCCAGCAGTGGATAAAATAATCTCTCAGAAAAATAATATAGCAACAGGTCCGAGGAAGCTTGAGCAACCAGGCTTTACAGATATTCCAGATCACGGCAAAGCCACGGCTCCGTTGCCTGCTGTTCACCATGGGATGCCTAACTACGGTAAGCGGGGTCGAGTCATCGTTTTTATTGATGGTGCGAATCTGTTTTATGCAGCAGCGCAACTTTGCATTGAGGTCGATTACGCCAAACTGCTGCATTATTTAACGGCACAGGATAATCTTGTGCATGTATTTTTCTATACGGGCTGTGATCCTGACAATGAACGACAGCATGGGTTCCTCCGCTGGATGGGTCATAACGGTTTTCGTGTGGTTACTAAAAATTTGGAACCCTGTTCACGGAATGGCAAAAAAGCCAATTTGGATGTAGAGATAGCGGTAGATATGATGAATTTGTCCCCCTACTGCGATACTGCTGTTTTGGTGAGCGGCGACGGAGATTTTGCTTATGTTGTGAATGCCATTGCCGCCCGGGGTGTTCGGGTGGAAATTGTTGGGTTGCGATCGATGACCAATAGCACTTTAATTGCAGCGGCTGATTGCTATGTTGACCTTGCCGAAATCCAACAGATTTTTCAAAAGTTTGATGGCTTTTGCGGCGTTCAGCAAGCAGCAGGCGATCTCAACATCTACTGATCTTTCATCTATTGACCCTTACCGATGGGGTAGATCAACAATAAAGTGAAGTTGTCCTATAGTCTGCTGAACGGCAATGGTGCCGCCCAATTGATGGGTCAAATGTTGCACAAGAGCCAATCCTAAGCCAGTGCCGCTTTGCTTCCACGGATCAGAACTGGGAATCCGGTAAAACTTTTCAAAAATGCGGGTAAGTTGATCAGGCGCAATCTCTGCGCTTGTGTTGCTAATTTTTATTTGCGTTGAGTCAGCTTGAGTTTGAACCATGATAGTGATGTTGCCACCTTGAGGCGTGTATTTGTAAGCGTTATTTAATAGCTCCTCTAAAATGCGTTCTAAACTGGCTGCATTGGATAGTAAGGGCGGTAAGTTGAAGGCAAGGATTAACTGAAGCGTTTGTTGACGGGCTTCCATTAATCCTTGTAAGGGTGCGATTAAGTTAGGCAACCATTGCTGTAGCTGAATAGTTTCCAAAACTAAGGGCTGCTGTACTGTCTGAAAGCGTTGCAAATCGAGCAGATCGTTGACCAACTTAATTTCACGATCGCACTCTGCTTCCAAAATTTTGAGGTACTGGTTAATCCGGTTTTCCCCATTTGATGGTGCGGATGTGGAACTGCGGTCTTGAGCGAGGGCAAGTTTCAACATCTGGGCTGCCATTTTTACATTGGCAATGGGCGATCGCAGTTCATGAGAGATGGTGCTAAGGAAATCATCTTTGAGGCAATCGAGTTTTTGCAATTCCTCAATTTGAGCTTGAGATGCTTGATAGAGCCGAGCTTGACGAATCGCGATCGCGCATTGATTTGCCACCTGCTGCACTAGTCGAATTTCTAACTCACTAAACGTATCTTGTCGCTGCTTAAAGAGCCACAGATCACCCAATACGCCCTGATCATCAAAGATTGGATGAGCCAAGATTGCGTAAGGACGCACTGAGTGGGTATCAATCTCACAGAACTGAAAATAGCTTCCCTGTAAAAGCTGATAGTAGTTTTCTTGCAAGGTTGACATTGAAACCACTTCGCCTAAAGCCGAGGGCGATGTCAGTTCGTCGGCCGTGGTGAACTCGTAGAGAATGGTGGAAGTGGCTAAGTCGATATCATATACCGCTGTATCGCAGCAAACTAAGCCAAGCACGAGGGTTAACTCCTGGACTGCTGCTTGTAAAATATGGCTTTCATCTAAACTATCCCGCACCTTATCGGTGATTCGTTTGAGACCCGCTTCAAAATGAAAAGACTGCTGCAATTGAGCGGTGCGCTCTTGCACCCGTGTTTCTAGCTCAACGTTGAGCCATTCTGTGAATCGCTGTAGCTGTTTGTGCTCAGTGATGTCGCGCACCGCCCACCGCAGGTTGATCAACTCATCGGTAAAATCGCAAACCGCAGAAACCGTTAGCGCTGCATCAAAAGGCAGACAAAACTTTGAACGTAGACGAACTTCCCAGTTTTGAATCTTGTCTATCAGCCGTAATTCATCGAGTTTGATGTGAAATTTAAAGCGATCGCCCTGTTCAATAAACATCAACAGCGGCTTACCGACCAAAAATTCCTGCGACACCTTTAGCATCTGAGCCATGACTTGATTGGCTTCTTGAATTTTTCCAGCCCGGTCGGTGACCAAGTATCCATCGGGTGCAAACTCAAATAGATCTTGATAGCGCTGGCGTTCTATCTCAATAGTTTGGTACGCCTGAATCAATGCTTCACTTTGAGCGCGCACTTCCTCTTCTGAAGTTTGCAACTCTTCTAAAACGGCTTGGAGTTCCTCAAATCCCTCTGCCAAGATTTTTTGGTAAGCGGCTGGCAATTCATCACTCTGCTGATGTAGAGAGAGAACCCGGCGATATACTGCATTTAGCTGAGGAGAAATAGTCATGCCATCCCTGATTTAATGTGAATCATCCTTTTCTTATAAATCCCCTAATCTCGTTCCGCCAACGTTGCAATCATCGCTGCCAGTTGAAATGGCTCGATCGGCTTAGTAATATGCACCTGAAACCCAGCATCAATCGCAAGTTGACGTTCGAGATCGCTGGCATAGGCAGTCACCGCTGCGGCAGGGATTTGTCCAACCGTTGATTCCATTGCTCTTACTTGACGAATCAAAGATAGACCATCTTCTTCCGGCATCCCAATATCAGAGATCAGCACATCGAATTTTTGAGGTGCGTTCGTCAGGGCAGCGATCGCCTCCCTTGCCGATGCCACCACCATAACCTTTGCTCCCAAATCCTCCAAAATCCATTGAATCAACTCTCGACTATCGGCTTCATTATCCACCGCTAAAATCCGCAAGCCAGTCAAAGAAGGCGCTATCGGCGTTGAATCAGCCGCCAATTGTATACTGTCGTCGTTTGCTGGCAACCCGCTGAGAGCTAAGGGATCGAGCACATCTGCCACCTCAAGCGGCTTGCCGCCTAAAGGCAATCGCACAATTATCGTGGTGCCCTGCCCCTCACCCCCACTCTCTGCCCTAATCTTGCCGCCATGAGATTCCACAATATGACGCACAATCGACAAGCCCAACCCCAGCCCTTGACTCGATTTACTGCTGCTGGAATCTCCTTGGCGGAAGCGATCGAAAATATAGGGCAGCAGCTCTACCGAAATCCCTTGCCCAGTATCGCTAACTCGAATCTCGGCATCCGTTTGCACGACCTCTAAGGTCACCTCCACTCGTCCAGCGGCAGGCGTAAATTTAATCGCGTTGGTGAGTAGATTCCACAATACTTGCTGAAGGCGATGGCGATCGCCCGTCATCATTACCGACGTTAAGTGAGACACCAGTTGAATTGTTTTTTCTTCAGCAGACACTTGCACTGACTCGATCGCGCCTGCCACCACCATCGCCAAATCAATCAAATCAGGGCTGAGATTCAGTTTGCCGCTAGTAATTCGGGAAACATCTAGCAAATCTTCAATTAACTGAGCTTGCGCCCTAGCGCTGCGTTCAATCACTTCTAAGGCACGCATGACCGTGTCTTCGCTTAACTGACGCGTGCGAAGCATTTTTGCCCAGCCCAACATAATGTTGAGCGGATTGCGGAGTTCGTGGGATAGGTTGGAGAGAAAATCATCTTTGGTGCGGTTGGCAGTTTCCGCCAACTGACGGGCTTCTTGCTCTTGCGTCAAAAGTCGCGATCGCTCTGCCTCATACTGCCGCCGCAGGGTAATATCTTCGATCGCCAACAGCAACAGTAGAGTGTCATCCGAGTGCAAAATCTTGTAGGCGTTCAGCAGCATGGTCTTTTGCCCAATCTGCTCAAAATAATGAGTGATTTCAAAATCTTGAAGCTGAGCATTGTTGAGAAGCACGTTTTCTAAGCGCGATCGCAGACCAGGCAGATTCCACTGTCCATTGCCCAAGTCATAGACTCGCGTTTGCTGCGTTTCGGGCGGCGCAACCTGAAACGTTTGATAAAATGAGCGATTGGCGCTATTGACCCGCAGTTGAGAATCCAGCACAATCAGCGGCATCTGCACGGTCTCAACGATCGCTTCTGCATAATTCCGCGCGGTTTCTAAGGCAACGGCTCCTCGCTTTAACGCATCAATATCCAGCAGCACCAGCACGACCCCATCAATCTGATTTTCGGTAGTGCGATAGGGACGAATACGCAGGGTAAACCACTGTCCCTGTTGGGTTTGCACCTCTATTTCCTTAACCGTCAGCGTTTCCAGAACTTCTGATATCCACACTTCCAAGTCGGGAAGATTAAGGTTCGTGCGAATATCGCTCACATGCCGTCCGGTATCCGTAGGAATGAAGTTAAACAACCGTTGCGCCATCGGTGTGAATCGGCGAATCCGGAAATCGTTTGCCAACATCAGAATTGGAATGTTGATACTGGCAAGCAGATTGGTCAAGTCGTTATTGGCGTGGTGTAGCTCAAGATTGCGGCTACGAAGTTCTTCATTCGTCGTATTGAGTTCTTCATTACTTGCCTGAATCTCTTCTTTGGCAGTTTCCAGCTCCTCATTGGTGCTTTGCAACTCCTCATTGCTCGACAAAATTTCTTCGTTGGCAACTTTCAGCTCTTGGTTGACATTCTCCTGCTCTTGGAGCATTGACTGTACATACTCTTGGGTCGTGATCTGCTCTTGAGTCATGGCTGCAAGTGCCTGCCGCAACTGCGCCACCTCCTGCTCCAGGTTTTCTGGTGCCCCTAGGGCGATCGCATCGTTCACCACCACTGAAGCCGCTTCAAACAAAATTAGAAAACAAGACTCGGCGCTCTCGGCTGGCTTGAAGGGAATCACCTTGAGAGTAACCGTACTGGGATTGTTTTCTCCTATGCGAACGCTGTCTCGTTTCACCACCACCGTTTGCTGTTGTGCCTGATAAATCGCCGCCCGAATCTCTACCAGCAACGCTCCACGCGCTACTTTAAGCAAATTGAGGCTGGCTTTTCCGGGGGCAAGCTGCAAATAAGCGCTGGTATCTCCTCGCACTTGCACAATCTCTAGCTTGTCATTCACTACTACCCCTACGGGCGCATAGTGATTGGCAATCAGTTGATCGGTTTGGGTTTGCAGGTCAACACCATTCGATGAGGGTTGAGTCATCGTTTTACGGTCTTTTACTTTGGCAATGGAATGTTTGCTAATCGCAAAGGAAAAAGGAGTGCGGTTAGCGTTTGGCTTTTTGGTATAAATTTTATACTTACGGTCAATCAAACTAAACAAATCTGAATATTTGCCCCTACTTTCTGAGGTGCCCAACATCAAAAAACCCGTGGGCTTAAGGCTGTAGTGAAAGAGCGGCATCAACCGTTGTTGCAGCTCCTCTCCCATATAAATCAACACATTCCGGCAGCTAATTAAATCCAGGTTAGAAAATGGCGGATCGCGGCTCAAATCTTGGCGGGCAAACACACATAGTTCCCGCACTGCTTTACAAATTTGATAGCTGCCGCCTTCCAAAGGAATGAAGAAAGCCTCGCGCCGTTCGGCTGAAACCTCTGCCATTTGGGATTCTGAATAGATTCCTGACCGGGCTTTATTAATGGCTGGATCACTAATATCTGTTGCAAAAATCTGAATTGAGGAATGCATCGCTTGGTTTTTGAGAAACTCTAGCAAGCAAATGGCAATGGAGTACACCTCCTCACCCGTAGCGCAACCTGCCACCCAAATGCGGATTGGAGTCTCGGCTGATTTATCCTGCGTGATGATGGGAAAAACGGTTTGCGTCAACTGATCAAACACTTCTGCGTCGCGGAAAAAGCTCGTGACGTGAATCAAAATTTCTTCATACAGTGCCTTCACCTCGTCTGGATGGGCTTGCAAGTACTGAGCATATTCATCCAAATGTTCCAGCTTATACAGCAGCATTCGTCGCTGAATCCGGCGATCCAGGGTCGTGCGTTTATAGAGTGAAAAATCAACGCCGCAGAGCGATCGCAGCAACCCAAAAATGATAGAAATGGCATCTGCGCTGACAGGGCTAATCTCTGGTGCCGAAATCAGCGGGATCAGCTGGGAAATCAGGGGGTGGCGACTGAGCTTGCCAATTTCCTCGGCAATTTGTTGCGGTGTCAAAACAAAATCTACGTTGCCCGTTGCCACTGCGGTATTCGGCATACTGTTAACCTGTGCAGTTGCTTCACACTGGGCAAAGGTGATTCCGCCTGCCGCCTTGATTGCGGTCAATCCACGGGAACCATCGCCATCGCCGCCAGACAAAACAACCGCGATCGCTTTGTGCCCGCGATCGTTGGCTAACGACTCAAATAATGCAGTCCCCGGTTGGTAACCATGCCCCATCACCTTCTCACGGGGAGCAAGTCTCAGTGCTCCCTCCACCAGAGTCATCTGACAGTTGGGCGGGATCACATAAATGTGATTTGGCTCCACCACCACGCCCTCCTGCACCTCATTGACAGGCATCTGAGTCGCCCGCGCCAAAATGTCAGACAGCATACTTTTATGGTCAGGGGATAAGTGCTGCACCAACACAAACCCCATCCCAGTATCGGTGGGTAGATGGCTTAATAGCTGCGTGAATGCTTCCAATCCACCCGCAGAAGCCACAATACCCACAATTGGAAATTCAGCCTCGGCATCTGTTTGCGGTGACCCATCGTTTTTCCCAACTGTTGATTCCGAAGGTGCCTGCTCAGCGGTCATAGGAAAAAGTATAAATATATCTGGATTTCATGGGCTATCAGCCAATCATGCTTTAGTTTAAGGCAAGCTTCTAGAACTTCCTTGTTTATAAGTCGTTTTATTTATATTAAAGATTCAAGCTAAAACCTATACATCCTTCTTCTGCGTAAGGAATCTCGCCTCTGAATATCGCATCTATGTAGGGCAATAGTGATCTGTATAAATTAAACACGCATAAAAGGTAAGCAGTGCTATGAGTTAAACCTCTGCACTGCTTACCTATGACAACTACCTAACTATTAAAAAGTCAACAACTAACGAATGTCAGAGCGAGTCGATGTAGTGGTTGGCTCATAGCGATCAACGGTTTCGTGCTTAGGACGACGAAGTCCTGCCAAGCCGGCTAAGCCTAGCAAACCTAACCAGCCCCAGTCGGTACCATTGTCTTCTCTGGTCATAGTGCTCATTGAACTGTCAGTGGAGGAAGGAGACGACATGCTGCCAGTTCCGTCAGGTGCGGTAGTTGTACCACTGCCTGGAGCCATTGTGCTGCCTGGAGCAGTTGTGGAACCAGAACCAGGGCTGGTTTGAGCAAAAGCAGAGATAGGTAAAGCAGCAAACGCGATCGCGGCAGTGCTGGTCAATGCGATTTTGGATAGTTTCGAGATGTTCATGCGCAGATCTCCTTAATGTTGTGATGTTTGAAAGATGAAAACTTGTTGGGCGGATTCGTCAATACAATTTGAAATTAATCAATACTTTGAGAGGAAGTAGCGCTCAGCCATTAACGCCTCGCCTTTCATTAAAGATAATCGTTAACCATTAGAACCAACTCTTACCCGAGAGATAGGTTTGCGCGATAATTTGCAGGTACAAGGCATAGATTGTGTGCGTTCCTATCAAGTTAACGAGATTCAAATTGACTCAAGCAATTTGTTCTCACCTACGTCTATATAGACGGATTTATCAGGTGACTAGGCTGCAAAATTGCTTTGACTTGATGCAATAAATTGTCAAAATCAATCGGTTTACGAATGAAACCATCTGCTCCCGCGTCAAACCCTTCAGCTGGCATAAACCCACTGTAGCCAGTCACTAAAAGAATCGGAATAAACTGTAAATGAGTATTCTCCCGAATTTTTCGTGTCACTTCAAAGCCATTCATTTCTGGCATCATCACGTCCAAAAGTACTAATTCTGGTGGATGCTCAGCAATTTTATCTAAAGCAGCTTGACCACTATTAGCCACCTCAACTTGATACCCCTCATTTTCTAAAACCGTTTGGAGTAGAAAGGAGTTATCAGAAAGATCATCGACCACTAAAATGCAGTCGATTTGTAACTCTGGTTTAGAGGATAAACTATTCATTACGTTAAACAATGCTTTTTAAAAGCTAAAGAATTTTGATAGTGATACTTACATTGTCTCTATCAAACTCCGTGCTTCACTCTTACCACAGAGAGACTTCTCCTAATTACCTAAAAATATTTGCTCTGTCACTGCAAATTGTTCTCAGCCCCCAGCTACTAATTTGCACAACTTTGGGCTACTCAAAGTTGAGAGTAGAAGACTCAACTTTTATATCTCCCTCCCAAACTTGGGAGGGAGATATAGGGTTAGACAAGGTGCCGAGTTAATAGTGCGGACTTGATACTCGGTTTATCTGTCTTACGGTTTGAGTACAATCTTGATGCAATTATCTTTTTTGTGCTTAAAGATCTCGTAACCACGGGGCGCTTCATCCAATGTAAGACGATGGGTGATTACAAATGATGGATCGATATCGCCATTTTGAACATGTTCAAGTAATGGGCGCAAGTAACGGTGCAGATGGGTTTGTCCTGTTTTCATGGTTAGCCCTTTGTTCATAAAAGCACCCATGGGTATCTTGTCTACAAAGCCGGTATACACTCCAGGAACCGAAACGGTACCTCCTTTACGGCAGGCAACGATCGCTTGACGAAGGACATTGGGGCGATCAGTTTCTACCCGGGCTGCTTGCATCACTTTGTCATACATTCCTTCTAAACCCATTCCGTGAGCTTCCATGCCCACGGCATCCATCACAGAATCAGGACCGCGTCCACCTGTCATTTCCTTTAGGGCTTCACCCACATCAACTTCTTCAAAGTTTAAGACTTCTGCTTTGCCCTGGTCTTTAGCCATTTGCAAGCGTTCAGGAACGCGATCGATGGCAATAACGCGACCTGCGCCCAGCATATAGGCGCTGCGAATAGCAAACTGCCCAACCGGACCACAGCCCCAAATTGCGACCGTATCACCAGGTTGGATATTGCAGTTTTCGGCTGCCATGTATCCTGTGGGAAAGATGTCGGTTAAAAATAGAACTTGCTCATCCGATAATCCATCGGGAACTTTAAATAATCCCGTATCTGCAAACGGAACACGGGCATACTCTGCCTGACCACCTGCATAGCCACCCGTGAGATGAGAGTAGCCAAAAAGCCCTGCTGGTGAATAGCCCATCACTTTCTCGACCATCCAAGCATTGGGATTGGAATTGTCGCAAAGTGACCATAGGTCGCGATTGCAAAAGAAACAGCTCCCGCAAGAAATGGTGAAAGGAACCACGACGCGATCGCCGATCTTCAAATGCTTGTTTTGAATAGCGCTGCCCAGTTCAACGATTTCACCCATAAATTCATGACCCAAGATGTCGCCCTTTTGCATCGTGGGGTTAAAGCCATCATATAGATGTAGATCGGAACCGCAAATCGCTGTTGATGTAATTTTTACGATCGCATCCCGTGGATTGATCAGTTTAGGATCAGGTACCGTTTCGACTCGGACATCGTTAGTCCCATGCCAGCAAACTGCCTTCATTGGTGAAATCTCCTAGAGTTGAGTGGTTAGTGAACAATCTATTTATAGATATCTACTTGATTTACTTGTTGCCTCGCGATTGCCCTTCAGTTGTAGCAATTTCACCTGTTTCCATCAGCATTTTGAAGCGACGCAGATCATCGCCTATCTGTTGCTCTGGCGATTCTCCGAACAGCTTGGCGATCGCGGCTCCAATTGCACCCGCAGGCGGAGCATATTCAGTGACAACTTTCACCTCGGTTCCACGATCATCGGGTGCTGGCTGAAACTGAATAAAACCCGAATTATCAACATCTGCACCTACAGCAGATTTCCAGGCAATCAATTCGTTCTCGCGATCCTCAGTGATGTCTGCATCCCATTCAATGCTGGTATTCAAAGGAGCGCTAGCAACCCAGTGCGATCGTTTAGCATCTTGCACAGTCACCGATTTGAGATGCTTCATGAAGTGCGGCAAGTTCTCAAAGTTATGCCAGAAGCGGTAAAGCTCTGCCGCTGGTTTGTTAATTGTCATCGTCTTCTCAACCTTAATCGGTTGGCTCATACTTATACCTCTATTGATAATTATTCGATGGTTTAAGAATGGTGCTGATCAGCAAATGCTTTGAACTCTATCGCGTCGTGACTACAGAAAAGCTGGACATCTTTATCGCGATCGCACGATAGGCTATACAAACGATCTTGATTAAATAGCCGGGTCTTGCGATCGACTTCCATCATCCATTGATAGATCTGCAAACCGGGTGTGCAATGTCGTTTATCGGCATTCATTTCATGACGATAAAAGTAGGCATCTCCAGCATGAAGCAACCATCCATCCATGGTATTGATAGCAACACCCGCATGACCTCGCGTATGACCCGCTAGCGGAATTAAGAGAATTTCTGGTGGTAATCCCTCTAAATCATGAACGGCCTCAAAGTCAAACCAGGCTTCTCCTCCAGCTTCATAGAATTTCCACTGCTTGACTTCATCCCATTGTTGACGTTGATAACGCCGATTATCGATAAAGCTATGGTGATCCTTTGCTGCATCCATCTCAGATTGCATCACATGCACAGTCGCATTCGGAAAATCCTCTAATCCACCCGCATGATCAAAATCAAGGTGTGTCAATACAATATGGCGAACATCTTGTGCTGAAAAACCAAGCTGCTCAAGCTGAGCGATCGCAGTGTATTTCTGCTCAAACTGGATGTTGTTTAATGCAATAAAAAATGGACTTAATCGCGACTTTTGCGACTGGATATCGCGCAGCCCAAACCCAGTGTCTACCAACACTAGACCTTTCTCCGTCTCGATTAGAAGACAGTGACAAACTAGATGAGCCGTTGCACCAGAACTAAAACCATCAAATTATGTGCCACCAATTGGGCACATACAGCCACAATTAAGATGATGAACTTTCATAAGTTTTCGTGAGTCTCATCTTCAACAATTGATGTAAAGGCATAAGTTGACATGCCCTTATCATCAATTGCAGACTAATACTGTTTTATTGCTTACACTGTATTACCTGATAGTTCTGACCTAGTTAAAAGTCCGCTTGGTCAAAGAATAAACAAGCATTTCAGCGACATCGACTACTTAGTCGCGACCAATTTGTGCAGCACCACTTTGAATATCACCAGCAGTTTCTTGAGCACCCTTTACGTAGCCAGAACCAAACTGCTTAAATGCTTCTCCTGATTCCTTCGCAATTCTTCCAATTCTTTTTCCAGGGTTGCCTTCGGTCTCTTTAGCTTCTCGGTTCCATTCGCCGGTGGTTTTAGGTCGATCTGCTTTGTCGGTTTGTTCAATTCGCTCACGGACTTTTGCCCCCAAAGCGTCGTTGTGGGGTACAGCGTTTGCGTTGGTGGTCAATAGGATGAAACCAACTAGAGTAAAAGCAAAGAATTGCTGAAGTTGAAGTCCCTTAAATAAAGAGCGAATGCGAGCGATCGCCTGAGAAAATAAAGTCACCATGATACTGCTCCTTAGAGATTTTGATATTTTTTACTTGCTTTGATGAACAAAACAAACGGTAATTTTTGAAGTCTTTCCTATGAAGAAAATCAACTTGTCTTCTTACAATCACATAAGACTTCTAAACATGACTTCAAGACTACCTGTTAAAAAAGAACAATCCCTCTAGCAAAAGTTATAGCTTGAGGATAGGGAGATGCAAATTGTTTGAAGTTTGAACTGATTTAGCTATGAAGACTGTTTAATCTGCATCGGCTACCCTTAGCTGTAAACAATTAATGAAATTAGATGTTATCTAGTTCACAGATTAAATCGTTAGATTGTCTTCCTTTGGATAGATTGAGTTTTCACTCGTCTCTACATTAAGCTACATAACGTTTGTATCCCTTCAGATAGATTGGTCTTCAGCCTATCTTTGCTGAAGTATGAATATAAATCGAAAGTATGACTGCTTAATTTTTGAGTTTCTAAACCAAAAAAGTCAAAGCGCAACATAGGTTTGAAAAAGGAAACTTTACTAGTGTTAAGTAGAGTTTAACGAGTATCAATTAAGCATTCCTTTTCCTTACTTTTATTACCCATTTTCAGGAGAGACCATGACACAAATCCCTAATATTCCACCCTTTATTGAAGGTGATGAACGTGAGTATCGTGATAGTGGTATTCCTAGCACAGTAGCGATTGCGGGTCATCCGCTTCATCCTTTGATTGTTACCTTTCCGATTGCATTTCTGAGTGGGGCTTTTGCCACTGATCTAGCCTACTGGTTCACTCAAGACTCATTCTGGGCACGAGCATCTTTGTGGTTGATTGGTGCCGGATTTACTGCTGGGTTGTTGGCAGCCTTTACTGGCATGATGGATTTTCTCAAAATTGATCGCGTTAAAAAGCACAGTGCTGGCTGGATTCACATGTCTGGGAACGTTGCGGCCATGTTTTTAACCCTCGTTAATTGGTCTTTGCGTTGGAACAATGTAGAGGGAGCGATCTTGCCGATTGGAGTGATTATTTCAACGGTTGTGGCGACGCTGCTAGCGATCGGAGGCTGGTTTGGCGCTGAACTGATTTATCGACATAAAATTGCCGTGTTTGGAACGAGTAGCCGCAATGAATCATGATTAGTCTGCTAAAAAAGCAGATTTCTCAATGAGTTGTAGTTTTATACAGTACGGAATGGCTGGGTATGAGAAGGGATCGCCTGTCTGCAAAAACAGGCGATTAAGTGTAAAAAAGTGAAATCGTAGGTCTCATGATTTATGAGATTTTTTACGATCGCAGCTGCCAAATGCAGCAAACTGTGGCAAAATCACTGCCATGCTTCATCCTTTAGAACACGGACAAATCATTACTAGCCCCGGTTGCCATTTTAGCTACCGAGTCATTGGCGCTTGCTGTCGCCTGTTTGATCGAGAGCAGTTACCCTGGCCCTGCTGTCGGTTGCAGTGGCACAGCAAAGAACCCAGTTGGCGGCGAATTGGACGGCGACTAATTTTAGATATGGCAAGTCGCGCTCATCCAACCTACAGCGTTGAAATGGTGGGTCAAGGTCGCAGCAACCCATCACAGGACTCATCGGAATCAATGATTCTGACTTGTTACTGGGTCAAACTGCCGCAGCCGATGAATGAATGGTGGTATTCCGATCGCCTCAAGCGAGATGTGCTGTTGTCGATTAAGCCACCTGTATCGATTACTCGACTGGCAACCCGCTCTACTACTGTCGGCACTGCCGATGACACCAAAACAGCGGGATAAACTGAATTTCCCCACTCTGGATGTATCAGAATCGAACAGCCATCAATTTCCATCGTGCCATAGCCCAAACAATCTCTGACCACAGCAACATCATCCATGAATCGCCCTGTCTGAGACAAAATTGGCAGACCTGTTTTCGGATCAAACACATCGGCATGATAACCTTGAGCCTGCAATTGAGCCGCGATCGCACCGCCTATCTGCAAAAAGCGATCGCGCAATAAATGCTTTTGCGTTTCTGTGATGGGCGATCGCTCCACCAACCCACACCCCGCATGCTGTAGCACAATCAACACCGATGCAATCGGGCAAGACCAACCCGGAAGGAGTTGGTTGGCATACCGACAAATAAACGGGCTAGGCGGATGAACCGAATAAAGCATCGGATAGGATACTGAATAAAAAGAAGGACGCATTAAAATGCGTCCTCTAACCATATTATTAAAACGGGCGAGGAGGGATTCGAACCCCCGACACCGTGGTTCGTAGCCACGTGCTCTAGTCCACTGAGCTACACACCCTTATCAGCTTTGCTATATTAGCATATTCAATCCAAATGACACAAGAATTTGTTCCCCTTTCTGACTATTCTATTCCGGCGCTGACTCACCTAGATGAGCAGGGACAGGCGCAGATGGTCGATGTTTCTGGCAAGGCTCAAACCATTCGAGAAGCCATCGCGGTTGGGCGAGTGAGAATGCTACCAGAAACCCTCACCGCGATCGCCGCCGGAAACAACCCCAAAGGTGATGTGCTCGGAACGGCACGATTAGCAGGGATTATGGCAGCCAAACAAACCGCTAATCTGATTCCTCTCTGCCATCCCCTGCCGATCCATAAAGTAGACGTTCAGATTACGCCCGACCCCACTCTACCCGGCTACCACATTCAGGCTATCGTCAAAATTAAAGCCGAAACAGGGGTTGAAATGGAAGCCCTCACGGCCGTTGCGATCGCTGCCTTAACGCTTTACGACATGGCAAAAGCCCTAGAAAAATCAATTTGCATCGAAGATATTCACCTACTCAGTAAAACGGGCGGTAAATCCGGCGATTATCGCAAAGAGGAGTAAGGTACGGAGTGCGAGGTACAGGGTATGGGGTACAAAATGTAAAACTCCAAACTTTTTACTCCAAACTTTTAGCTCCGAACTTTTTACCCCGCGCTCTTTTGTCATGATTCAAACTATTTTCACCCAACCTTTTCTCGATCAACAACCAGGGACTTCTGGACTCCGCAAAAAAGTTTCGGTATTTCAGCAGTCACACTATTTAGAGAACTTTGTCCAGTCTATTTTTGACAGCCTGAAAGGTTTTGAAGGAAAAACGTTGGTAGTGGGCGGCGACGGGCGGTATTACAACCGCGTAGCGATTCAAATTATCCTGAAGATGGCGGCGGCAAATGGGTTTGGACGAGTGTTGGTCGGGCATGATGGCATTCTTTCTACCCCTGCCGCTTCCTGCATTATTCGGAAAAATCAGGCGTTTGGCGGCATCATTCTCTCTGCCAGTCACAATATAGGCGGTGTTAAAGGAGACTTTGGCATCAAGTACAACATTGGCAATGGCGGACCCGCACCGGAAAGCGTTACAGAAGCAATTTTTGCCCATAGCCAGACGATTCATACCTATAAAATTTTGACTGCACCAGACGCAGACCTGAGCAAGGTGGGCTTTTCTAAGCTGGGCGACTTGGCGGTAGAAGTGATTGATTCGGTGAATGATTATGCTCAATTGCTGGAGTCGTTGTTCGACTTCGATCGCATCCGAGAACTGCTGACTAACGGACGGTTTCGGTTGTGTATCGATTCGATGCACGCCGTGACCGGAGCCTACGCCCATCGCCTATTTGAGCAGCGACTTGGCGCATCTTTAGGCACGGTGCAAAACGGTGAAAGTTTAGAAGACTTTGGCGGCGGACATCCCGATCCCAACCTGGTCTATGCCCATGACTTAGTGGCACGGCTGTTTGGAGACAATGCCCCCGATTTTGGTGCTGCCTTTGATGGGGATGGCGATCGCAACCTAATTTTGGGTCGCCATTTCTTTGTCACTCCCAGCGACAGCCTGGCTGTGCTTGCCGCCAATGCAACACTGGTGCCTGCCTATCGCACTGGACTGGCAGGAATCGCTCGTTCTATGCCCACCAGTCAAGCGGCGGATCGGGTTGCCGCTCACTTGGGCATTGACTGTTATGAAACTCCTACAGGATGGAAGTATTTTGGTAACTTGCTCGATGATGGCAAGATTACCCTGTGTGGCGAAGAAAGCTTTGGCACTGGATCAAATCACATCCGCGAAAAAGATGGATTGTGGGCGGCATTATTTTGGCTAAATATCCTTGCGGTGCGGCAGCAGTCGATCGCCGAGATCGTCCAGGAACATTGGCACACCTTTGGACGCAACTATTACTCTCGGCATGATTATGAAAACCTGGAAAGCGATCGCGCCCATGCCTTGATGGATAACTTACATGGCATCCTGCCAACTCTCAAGGGTAAGCAGTTTCGCAGTCAGCAGGTTAGCTACTGCGATGACTTCACCTATACCGACCCAGTAGATGGCAGCGTTAGCAGCCATCAAGGTATTCGACTGGGCTTTACCAATGGATCACGGATCATCTTTCGGCTCTCTGGTACTGGCACTCAAGGGGCAACCCTGCGAGTTTATCTGGAACGCTATGAGCAAAATGCTGCCTATCACCAGCTAGATCCTCAGGTAGCTTTAAGAGATTTAATTGACATTGCAGAAGAAGTTGCCCAAATCCGCACCTTCACATCCAGAGCTACTCCAACAGTGGTTACTTGACGGCTAAGATTGCTTAATAGCTAAGATCATGAAACCCTAAGTTCTCTAAAGCTGGCTGCTTGCCTCACACAAGCGCAACGACTGCCCATGTCAGGAAATCAAGCCGACAGATATATCGCCAAATCGCTGGGTCTGTATCGAGGCCTCGGTACTCTGCTACACTTTCCATCGTCATCACCTCACTATCAGCTAAAGCAGGGGCAAATCCTTTCTGTCGAATCGGTTTCCCTGAGTAATTTCCTCCAGCAAGTCCTCTACACAGCAAAAATAGCGTCCATAGTAAACCTATGTCCCACTCGTTCTAGATGGTTTGTACTTCTAGCATCGTTGAGTGGGTCTTTTGTGCAGCGAATTTAGTTGCACATCGCATCCGCCAGATCCATTGGTTGTTGAATTGGAATTTCAATAACAAATTCTGTGCCCTGTGTCGATGCTGAGTGGCAGTGGAGTTTTCCACCATGCTTTTCTACTACAATCTCGTAGCTAATCGACAGTCCCAATCCAGTTCCTTGACCCACAGGTTTAGTGGTAAAAAAAGGATCAAACAGCCTATTTTTCACATTTTCACTGATTCCCATTCCATTGTCAGCAATGCGGACAGTAATCCATTTATCGCCGACAACCTCAGTGCTTATTTGAATTCTGCTGGGTTGTTTGACGCTATCTTCAAACGATCGCTGCTGATTGTATTCTTCCAAAGCATCAATGGCATTAGACAGAATATTCATGAACACCTGGTTGAGTTGTCCTGCATAACACGCAATGGGTGGAAGTTGACCGTATTTTTTAATAATTTCGATCGCAGCGTGTTCCGGTCTAGCCTTCAATCGATGCTGCAAAATCGTCAGCGTACTGTCAATGCCCTCATGGATATCCACAGCTTTGGCACCATTTTCATCTATACGGGAGAAGATGCGCATCGAATTGACAATTTCATGAATGCGTTGTGCCCCAATGGTAATCGAACTGAAAAGCTTTAGTAGATCATCTCGGATGAAATCTAGCTCGATCGCGTCCTGTTCTGCCTGAATCCGAGGGGTTGGATTTGGATACTCAGCTTCATAAAGATTGAGAAGTCCCATAATATTCTCGATATAGTCTTTGGCATGGGTCAGGTTGCCATAAATAAAATTCACCGGGTTGTTGATTTCATGAGCAATCCCAGCCGCCATCTGTCCTAAACCAGACATTTTTTCACACTGAACTAGTTGGATTTGCATTTGTTGCAATTCAGAGTAAGCTTGACCCACTTCCGTAACTTTCTGCTCTAGCAGAGCATTTTTCTGTTCCAGGTTCTCAGCTAGGTCAGAAATTTTTAAGTGCAGCTTGATGCGAGCTAATACTTCCTCTTGTTGAAATGGTTTTGTGATGTAGTCTACGGCTCCAAGTTGAAATCCTTGGACTTTGTTTGCGGTATCTGAAAGCGCAGTCATGAAGATAACTGGAATATCTTTGGTTTCTGGATTTGCCTTGAGTTGGCGGCAGGTTTCAAATCCATCAATTTCTGGCATCATCACATCCAGCAGGATCAAATTGGGTCGGGCATATTTAACCCGTTCCAGAGCAATTCTTCCTGATTTTGCTACCCAGACTTCTAATCCTACTTGGTCAAGTGTGTCTGAGAGGACCCCTAAGTTTGCTGGGTTATCATCAACGATGAGAACGATTGCATTGTGATCACTAGCTAGATTCATAGTTTTTACTTGAATAGAAGCAGCGGCAGTTTGATTAATAGTTAAATTCATAGTTTTATACTTGCAGGTCTAGTGAACGGGACTTACTGATAGGAACGAATGAAAGCGAGAATCTCTTCGTCTTGAAATCCTTTTGCCAGTTGATGCAGCTTTTTGGCAAAGGGACTATATTTTTGATCTGTCTGCTCAAGCAGTGCGATCTGTTTCATAATTCCCTTGAAGTTGCCTTTCATCGCTAATTTATACAGCATTTCTAATTCGGCTGGGGGTGGGGCAATTAGTTCCGTATCGTTTACATCTGAATCGATCGCGAGCTGCTGCTCTTCGTAGATCCATTCCAGTTGCAGATGCTTTTGCAATTTCTGGAGTAACTCCGCTGCCAATACAGGTTTGGGCAGAAAATCATTGCCGCCTGCTTCAATGCTGCGGTACTGATCTGCCTCAAACACGCTGGCAGAGGAAACAACGATGATCAGGTCTTTGAAAGTTTCTGACTCTCGCATACGCTTGATCAGCTCAAAGCCATCCACATCGGGCATCACCAAATCAGTAATCATCAGGTCTGGCTGAACCTCTACCGCTTTGTGCCAGCCCTCCTGCCCACTGACCGCTTCAACAATATCAAAGCCGATCGGACTGAGCAACTTGGAAACCACAGAGCGATTTTCCCATCGGTCATCGACCACTAAAATCTTAGGTCGGCAGCCCTTAATGCCAATAATTTGTCCATGCACATTGGCTTGAGCAGTTTTTACCCACTCTGCCGCCTCAATTAAGTTGACATCAAACCAGAAAATACTGCCAGTCCCAACCTCGCTTTGAACCTGAATCGTGCTGCCCATCAGTTCCACAAGCTCTTGGCTGATTGCTAGTCCCAAACCTGTTCCCTCCGACTGACGTTGAGCATCACTCACCTGCTCAAACGGCTGAAAGATCGCCTGGAGTTTGTCTTGTCGGATGCCAATGCCTGTATCGCGCACTTCAAAGCGAATTTTTCCCTCATCTGCAAAGCTGATGGTGAAGGTGACACTGCCTGCATCGGTGAACTTGATGGCGTTGCTTAACAGGTTAATCAAAACTTGTCGCAGGCGTTTTTCATCCGCCCGAATGCCGATCGGCAGTTCAGCAGCCGATTGATATTGGAATTGAATCCCCTTGAGTTCGGCGCGAATGCGGCACATTTCAGCCACGCCTTGCAGAAAGGCTGGCAGATGAAAATCAGTGGGCATCAATGCCACTTTCTGCGCTTCGATTTTTGACAAATCCAGAATGTCATTAATCAAGGTCAGCAAATGCGATCCGCATTGGTGAATCACTTCAATCCGCGATCGATCTTCTTCATTCAGGGTGTTGGCACGCTGAAGAATTTGAGCATATCCAATCACCCCGTTGAGCGGAGTTCGCAACTCGTGGCTCATGTTGGCAAGAAATTCACTCTTGGCTCGATTCGCTGCTTCTGCCGCTTCTTTGGCTTGAGTAAGCGCCATCTCCGCTTGTTTGCGATCGGTGACATCGCGACAAACTACCATTCCTTTTTTTAACTGATTGGACTCATCTCTCAAGGGTCTGCCATTAATGAGCACCCATCGACCATCGGGTGTTTGGGCATGGCGAACAAACATTTCGACATCCTTAGTGCATCCACCTTGAATAGCTCTTGTCAAAGGCAGTTGATCTGCTGAGAACGGAGTGACTTGATCGGGCAGGAACAAGCCATAGTGCTGCGACCATTCATTCTCACCAACATCCGTTGCACCACTGCCGAACATTTGCTCGGCTGCCGGGTTAAATGCCAGAAACTGCCCTTGTTCATCGGCAACAATAACACCTTCACTCATCGAATGGAGAATGAGTTGCAGTAGGTTGGTTTGCTCTTGTAAGGCTGCTTCGGCGCGTTTGCGATCAGTAATATCGGTTGAAAATCCACAAGTTGCATAAGGAATTCCATCTAGATCTAAGAGGGGAAATTTCAGCGATAGATAGGTATGCAACCCATCATCATGAGGTGCCAGTTCTTCCCATTGCATCGCTGTTCCAGCTGCCAAAACCTTCTGGTCGTTTGCATCAAAGGCTGCCGCTAATTCTTGATCAAATAAGTCGCAATTCCGCTTACCAATGACCTCAGCTTTATTCAGGTGAAACAGGGATTCAAATTTTCGGTTGACAGTAAGCAATCGTCCTTGGGCATCCTTCATGTAGATAACTGCAGGCGAATTATCGAGAATGGCTTGTAGACGTTCTTCACTTTGACGTAACGCGAGTTCGGCTTCTTTGCGATCGCTAATATCCTGGATGATTCCCTGAAACCCTACAACCTCTCCAAGCTCATTCTTGACAGGAGAGACATTACTGGATACCCAGAACCAACTACTATCTTTATGCTTATGCTGAAACTCAAATCCATTTTGTTGCTCACCTGATTCTAAAATCCGTCTGAGAAATGCCAGACAATCTGAGAGGTGATCTGGATGAACGAGGGGTGCAATTGATTGACCTAAAAACTCCGAAGGGTCATACCCTGTCATTGCCTTAAAGCTGGGAGAAATGTAAGTCAGTGTTCCGTCTAATGTAGAAGACCAGATGAGATCGGTGGCATTTTCGACTAAATAGCGGAATTTAGCTTCACTCTTAGCTAATGCTGTTTGGGCCTGTTTGCGCTCGGTACTTTCGAGCACAACGCCACCCGCGCCAATGATCGTGCCACTCTCATCCAACAAGGGGTAATAAGATGCCAGCCAGTGGCGCATCACTCCTGGTTGTTTCGGTGTTTCACCCACTAATTCATAGTCAAGAATCGGGTTGCCCGTGTCTAGAATGTTCTGAAACATGGGTTCCAATACTTCAGCTAGTTGGGGCAGCACCTCCCGAATCGACTTACCAATGTGATCTGCTGCAGGAACCCCATTCGTCTCTGCCAATGCTTCGTTGATATGGACATAGCGAAGTTGGCGATCAAAAATCACTAATCCAGCATTGGCACCAGCAAAAAAGGCATCCAGGCGGACTTTGCTGGTGCGTAACTCAGCAGTGAGTTCTGCTTGCTGGATCGCGATCGCCAAGTGATCCAGAATATCTTGGAGCCATTCCACATCCTCATCGCCCCAGAGGTGCAACTCGCTGAAATTAGTGCAGTGCAATGCTCCTACAACACCAGAATGGGTGTGAATGGGCAAAACAAGCTGGGATTTGATACCCAGGCTACGAAATACCATCGGCAATTTGGGTTGATCTAATGTCTCAACATCGTTGACTCGCAAGATCCCTTGATTGAGAAGTATTTCTGCGATCGATTCTGCGTCTGCTTCTGAATGCCAGCCGAGGCGACTTGGAACGTCAGGTAATTTTGCCTCTTGAATGGTTTCCCAACCGAGAGAATCAGCATGAGGGCGATACCAGGTGAAGTGACAGGATTCAACTTGCAACAGTTCACGGATCGTGGTCACTGCTCCTTGCAAAATCTCATCCAGGTCAAGAGACGTGCGAATTTGGCTAGTAATTTGTCTTTTAAGCTGTTCCCGTTGACGGGTTGCCTGCAATGCCTCCTGTACTTGTTGCAGATCCTGTAACGCTTGTTGAAGTAGGGTGTGGCACTCTTCAACCTGCTGTTCTGGCGTTTCACCCGTGAGAGCCAGCCGTGCATCTGCCTGGGAGTTTTCAGGTTGGAATCGCTTACTCATGGTTGATCCTACACATCAGCTTAAAAATGGGAGCGTCTACTTAAGCGAATGCTGGGATGAGTATTCTTGCTGCCAGCGCTTGCTGTAGAAAGAGTTCCCAAAAAACCGCGAAGGAAACATATCTTAAAAAATATTTTTAAGGTTTAACAACTAGATGGGGATAAAAATATTTTCCTCAAAGCACTCGTTTAAACGACAGGTCAAAATTCAGTTTTTTTTAGTACGGTCCAAACGAGCTGCTCAGGCAATAAATATAAAATCAATGTAATCTTTGAAGAAATGTATCAAAGATTACTTGAATTCGTATAGAAATGTTGCCACTCTATGTATAGAGAAATTGGCTACACATCAAGCCCTGAAGTAATCCCGGAGATTAGTCCTTCCCTTGTGAATAAGTTTTATCAGGACAAAACGATTTGCAGCAGTAACGGCATTAGTTCCCTATGGGTTGTTTATGTTGCAAAGTCCTCTGATTGCTTGTTCCAACTATAGCTAGGAAAACGTAGATGTCAGTCCTTACAATTTCGCCTACCATCGCTATAGAATCTTCGCCTCGCATGATCCCAGAACAACAAATCACTTTGTTCAAGTTCTACATGGATCAGTCTATGCAAGATGGAGTGACCTATGGCCAGGAGCTATATCGGTTAGCAAGACAGTTTGCTGCAAGCGATCGGTTAGAGGCTTATCGGTACGGATGTGAGCTGCTTAAACAAGGTATTCCAACCCTCATCAGTGCCTCGAAACAGCGGTATATCGTATGGACTAGCTTACGGAGCCCCTTCAGCGGTGGAACCGCAATTGCAAATTCAAACTCTTGAATTAGAAAAAAAGGAAACGCACTTCAGCCTAAATGTGGCATTTCATACACCCCTCTTGGTTGGCATTTTGCTTTGCTGGAAATCGCCTAAAATGAACTACTGTGTCAATGATGGTAGGTAGATTCCGGTTTAATTTTTTCGTTGCTGATGTTCCGACTTATGCTATATTCTTAAGTCTGTCGGGGCGTAGCGCAGCTTGGTAGCGCACTACTTTGGGGTAGTAGGGGTCGTGAGTTCGAATCTCGCCGCTCCGATAGGTTGAAACCGCTCATGTACAGTCCAGAGATATTTGTCAGTTTTTCAGACTTATTTGTCAGAACTGACGGATTCTCTGGACTGTTGCCATTTGAGGAGGTCTACTTTCTTGAAAAGCCAGTTTTTTATGGCTCTTGCCAAAAAATAATAGTGTTGACAATCTAACTCTTCAGGATGCAAGTTTTGTACAACATCCTGATGCACATAATCTGAGATATGTAACCCCAAAGTAGTGCGCCTTTTTATCCGCCAAGAGTGCTAGGGTTGCCTGCCCAAAAATCGCAAGTAAGCGAATTAGACATGAAAAATTAAGAATATATCTTTCTACATTAATATTCTTTCAACCTCCCCTAACCGGAGAGAACATGCTTGTCAGCCAAGTTCCCAATGGCATAGGTAAACTTTTTAACCACCGATAGCCAGAGAGCCTATGGAGACTTTAAAGTTCGCATGGATCATCCCCGGTTCATTTCCTTTCTAACCACCGATAGCCAGAGAGCCTATGGAGACGAGGTGCGATCGCCCACAAGACCAAAAGCCTTAGATCTTTCTAACCACCGATAGCCAGAGAGCCTATGGAGACCCCGGCTGCTCAAACCCTTGTCCTGACTAAGTTCCTCAGATGATTTTGGCAAAGTCCTTAAATTCCTTCGGGTAGCAATGGTTTTTACCCTCAATGACTAACTTCTTTGTGCCACGTCCTTGCCTGAATTAGCAGACTAGCAAAGGTTTGAGCAATTCTGGCAAACCTCCCAGGGATTCCGACCCCGCTTCGGTTTGTCAGGTGAAGGATTGGCGGATACTCATTGGAATTCCTTTGAGCGTAATCGGTAGTTGCCTTTGGATATATCCCTACCCTTATTTCTAAGAGATTTACACTTTTTGCGTGGGGGCGACCTACATTACACTAATAGAACAGCAGTTCGTTCGTATAACTTAATCCCTAACCTCAACGCCTATCTCAAAATGAGATGCTTGTCCTGACTAGGCAGCTTCGGGTGCAGACAAACTCCGCAAGGAGTATTACTACCAGGGTCGAAAAGAAACCACCTTACGGTGGTAAACCCACCCATTTCTTCCGTATCAGAGGTTCCTTCAAACATGACCGGAGGCGCTATTCTTTACAAGAATATTACATTTTCAAGGTTCGGAACAAGGACACTTTTACGTCCCTACGTCTTTATGAGCCTGATGGGTTGACCAGACAATCTGCATAGCCTTTTCTTTGAAGTTTCCCTTAAACTGCTGTTGTCCCAATTCAATTGGAACTCCAATTTTGCCCGCTCGCTCTTCAATGCATTGAGTTAGCCTTTTGTAAGACCATCTGTGAAGGTTGATTTTGTACTGTTCTTCGTACTCCTGCTGTTTAGCTCTATCTTTTGGATCCCTTTCCTCTGCCTTGGCTTCAAGCTTGCTCTGAAGACTTTCTTTCAAACCTGTTAAATTTGGCAAAACAACTCTGCCAGCCTTGAACTCTTGAGCAACCTCCACGATCGCTTTTGCTATCAAACGATCAATGTATTTACCCTCGTTTGATTCTGATAGGTTGCTGACCTTCCCTCTTTTCTGTTGCTTATGACGCTCATTAGCGTTTCGTCCTTGCCGGAGGCGATAGGCAGCCAGCTTCTTATAATCTCTGCCTAATAATTGCCGAATGCTTCTATATGTAATAGCTTTGTGAGCCGAGCAATCAACCACTGCCACAGTCGCGACTTGTTCAATACTGAAGCAGACACCTACAATAATATTGGGGTTCCCCTTATAAGAAGGTTTAGAGGGTCGCGGATAAGGATTATCGAGGGCTGCTAGCTGCCCTTTTGTCTTCTTGAGATCTTTCTGCTGATTTTCTGTAAGCTCTTGGCTATCTTTCTGCGCCGTTTCGTAGTTATTAATTTTTCTGTTAACCTTCGCAATCTCTTCTGCTCTCACTAATTCAGCTCTTTCAGCAGTTAAGCATCTCTGATCAAATGTACATTTCAAGTACGGTTGAAATGTAGAAATATCATCTTTTGTTGATTGCCGCCAGATTAAAGCAGCAGATTGAAATGCAAATAACGTGATTGGATATTTTTTCTTATCTGAACTATAGATTTGCCAATCACTTAAAAAAGTTTGAAACTCTTGAAGCTGACGACGATCGCAATAAATTTCAAAAACATATTCTTTTCCTAATTCATACTTCTTCAGGTCTAGCTTCTTGAGCTTTTCCTCTAATTGCTGTTTCAAATATTTTTTTGATTCTTCGAGTTTGACAGAAATACGTTCCTTAAATTCTTGAGTGACCTTGTTTCTAGATCTAACGATTTTCCACTCCACCTCATCCAGGTTCAGGTCTAACTCTAATAATTGCTCTTCTATCTGTTTTTCTATTTGTTTTTTAGACTGCTCCTTTAAATAGGTAGTGAGTCCTCTAAATTTGACAAAAACACGCTCCTGAACATCTTTAGTGGCTGGATTCCTGCGCTTGATCAGGTGCCACTCTACATCGTCCCCACTATAAAGTAGGACGGGATAGGGCAGTGGTTTTGGTTTCCTTTGAAGTTCAGCTAGCTGTGCTACAAATTCAGCGTTGTCTAAAGTGACTACTTGCAATCCATCAGATAGTGCTTTTAAGGCTTTTTCACCTAAATCCCTAACTTCAGGCATTCGGGCAGTCAGTTGTTTCTCTATGCGCTCAGCTTTCTTATGCTTCTTCCTACAGGTATCGGAAAATTTCTTTGAATCTTCTGGCTTAGTCGCAACTTTGCAACCATTTTTAAGTAAATGAACGATCGCACATCGGTCAAAAAGACTACCGTCAGTCTCAACTAACGAAAAATAAACCTTAAATAATTCGTTGGTTAAGCTACGGCTTGACTCCGTACTTTCATTGCACGTATGACCACCTTCATTATCTGTATGAGCTGCGTGATTTGTGGCAGAGTTTGAAAGGTGATTAATACCGTCCGTAGATTGCTTTGCTTCTTTCAGTTGTGATCTAATCTCAGAAGCAATTTGGGTCGCTCTTGACTGAATTTCTTCTAACTCACACTTACTTATTTCAACCAGTTCGTGATCGCTTTTGATAATGCCAAGCCAGCGGTTAAGTCCATTCAATCTATTTAGAAGCTTCTTCTGTGTTTTGAACCAGCCAGCGTAAGTATTTTGAATCCTCAGCCAAGCAGAACGATTAAACCGCTCTGGCATTTGTTTGTAGGGAGCCTGACTTCTTTCTAGATTCCAAAGATCTTTTAACACTCCAGCAGGAATACTGCCATTGTTTCTCCAGGTTTCAAATTCAGGGTGCTGGCTAATCTGGTCATTTAGCACTTTGCCTAGCTGAGTACTTGCTATGGACAACTGTAGAAGCATTTGTCTTGCACTTTCGCTTGCAACTGCGATCGGCTCAACATTGTTTTTATTAGCAGGAAACCATTCGCTTGGAATGAGTCGGGCTTCAATCGTTTTAAGAGTTTGCATCTCTACACCTCCGCTATCACAGTCATTGGGCTTTCCCCGTCCTTGCTTGAAAGCCAATCCAGCCAGATTAAGAAATAACCGTTGTATCTCCCATGAGTTCGAGTTGGGTGAGCTGGGTTAAACAGGCGTAACTTCATTAGCACCTCAAGTTCAGGATAAACGCTGCCTCAAGCCTCTGGTAAGTTGACCTGGTAAACATGAACCTGTCTCGCCTTAATTCGCTGCATTTGCGAGTTAAAAAAGCGGCTCTCGACCAGAATCACTCCAAAGTGTGCGTTCTAAGCTGGTTACTCAGGATATGTGCCTCAAGCTGCTTTCCAAGCGTGGCGGCTCTGATCGTATCCATCATTGAACTGCTCATATCTGATTAACCTACCTGAGCAAAATACTATTGTGACTCCTATTAAAAATATTTCTTGACCAAAAGGCAAATCGTTTCTGGCACGGTGCGGGTAATTTACGGGTAGTTTATGGAGTTTGATGGCGATCGCCCCCGCACACTTGGTGGCGCAGGTCAGAAGGAATCTGTTCGTAGTGCTCCCAGAGAAAGTCTATTTCTGCTAACCGCCGCAGGTAAATCGGTTCTGGCAGTCGAACCCCTTTACCCTGCTGAAACCATCGGTCTACAGTGGATTCGGAGCAACCGCAGATTCTCGCCATTAGCACATGAGTCACGTTCCACTTGGCGTAGAACTGGGCAGGGGTAATGCCGAACTGACAATTGGTGTAGAAGTTCAGCAGAGTACGTTCTCTGGTGCCTAACTCTTTTTGGCTCATCATTCAATCCCCAGTATCGCCGGGGACTGAGTTGGAGTAAGAAGGCTTTCCAGGTCAAACTCCCAGGCGCTATCGGCTTTTATCCAGGCATGAGAAGGGCTAGCGGCATCCAGCCAAATCGTGTATTTCCACGCCCATGCGCCCAGATGCGAGGCAGGAGTATATTGCATTCCTGTAACAGTGCCAAAGTCTTGAGTAGGAGTGGGTTGCCACTGAACTTGATCGCCAATCTGAAATTTTGACATTGAAAGACCCTCTGGAAAATTATCTGGAAGGGAAGAAGGAACAGACCCAGATTGAAAACAATACATAAAAAAGAATTTTGTGTTCTGATAGTGATTGTATGGCAAAGACGACATTTTGTCGCCTACAACCGATGGATTTGTTGTCTGCACTCCACGACTATGGTGCAGTGACACAAAATAGTGAATTGAATGTCAAACAGCGCTTTGGCAAAGCTATCCGGCGAAGAAGGCGAGAACTAGACCTCTCTCAAGAGGAGCTAGCAGAACGTGCCGAAATGAATCGAACTTACCTCTCGGATGTGGAACGCGGAGAGGTCAATCCATCATTAGAAATTATTGATAAACTTGCAGGCGCATTAGGAATTTCCGTTGCCAATCTCTTCTCAAATTACGGAATTGATTTAGGGCAAAAGCCAAGCGATTAACAATACTCGTAGTCTGCAAACACTATGTAGTGAGAATTCCAACACGATGCGTCTGGCGCTGGTAAACAAATTCCTTGCTTCAGCTATAATCCGCAGCACAGACTGGTAATTTGGAGGTTCTCAGAGAAGGGGACACCGATAAGGCGAATCGCAGATTCTGGTTAGTCCGCTTTTTTAGGAAATTCGCACTTGACAGTGATTTCCATGTTGCAGCCGCCCTTGGCGTTGGCGATGTAGGGAATGCCTGCTTCGCTGCTGATGTTGACCCCGAATTTGAGGGTGACTTCGCTGACTTCCGCGATCGCCACGTTCTTGAAGGCCCTCAACGTGTAGGTGGTGTATGCCCGGATCGTGCTTTCAATCGCTTGAAAGGTTTGTGGAAGGTGCTGTTGTGGATCAGGAAATATGCCTCCCCGACTGGGGTTGTCACTTTCAACTGGATTTGCGGGGATCACCAAGCCGGAAACTGGACTGGTGCTTTCGATCGCTTCGATATAGATCGTAGTTCCGTCTTCAAGGGTTAATTGGGGTAAGTTGTCCCGTTTCGTTTAACCGTTGCATGGCAGCTACAGTTTAGCTTTGATGAGTGTTGTTCCCCAGTCTGAGTTGCAGCTTTTTACAATAACTGGGCAACGTTTTCGTAAAGGGCTGCGATCGCGTCATCTCGCATGGGTTGCAGTGAGCCTGAGCGTTTGGGGGTGAGTTTGAGTTCAGTCATAGAACACAAAAAAAGGTTTGAGCGCCTGCTTTGCAGTAGTGTTTTCATTTTGGCGGAGAGGTATCCTCAAGGAGGTATGGCGCGATCTGATTACGTCAAGCTATCGATCCCAGCCTTACTTTTTGCTGGTGCTGCCGCACCGTTGGCGATCGCTCCTTTTCCCATTAACACCCAATACCGTGCTATTTGCTCGGCTAGAGAATTGCATTCTGTCTCAACTTCTACCTTCTAGCGTTTCATCTGTTGTATAAGTTGGTTGCGAGCATCGATTGCCCATTGCAAGCCAGGATCAAGAGCGATCGCTTGATTTAAATCAGTCAAAGCTTCTTCATACCGTCCTAAAGCCTGATAGATTTGCCCTCGAGTGCCCAGTGCATAGGCAGCTTTGGGGTCGATTTGGAGTGCTGCATTCAAGTCAGCCAGTGCCTCGTTATAGCGCTTCATCAATCGATAAGTTTCACCCCGACCGCGCAGTGCATAGGCATCTTTGGGGTCGATTTGGAGTGCTGCATTCAAGTCAGCCAGTGCCTCGTTATAACGGTTTAACGACCGGTAGGTTGCGCCCCGACCGCGCAGTGCATAGGCATCTTTGGGGTCAATTTGGAGTGCTGCATTCAAGTCAGCCAGTGCCTCGTTATAACGGTTTAACGACCGGTAGGTTGTGCCCCGAACGCTCAGTGCATAGGCAGCTTTGGGGTCGATTTGGAGTGCTGCATTCAAGTCAGCCAGTGCCTCGTTATAACGGTTTAACGACAGGTAGGTTGCGCCCCGAACGCTCAGTGCATAGGCAGCTTTGGGGTCGATTTGGAGTGCTGCATTCAAGTCAGCCAGTGCCTCGTTATAACGGTTTAACGACAGGTAGGTTGCGCCCCGAACGCTCAGTGCATCGCCCCGAACGCTCAGTGCATAGGCAGCTTTGGGGTCGATTTGGAGTGCTGCATTCAAGTCAGCCAGTGCCTCGTTATAACGGTTTAACGACAGGTAGGTTGCGCCCCGAACGCTCAGTGCATAGGCATCTTTGGGGTCAATTTGGAGTGCTGCATTCAAGTCAGCCAGTGCCTCGTTATAACGGTTTAACGACCGGTAGGTTGCGCCCCGAACGCTCAGTGCATAGGCATCTTTGGGGTCAATTTGGAGTGCTGCATTCAAGTCAGCCAGTGCCTCGTTATAACGGTTTAACGACCGGTAGGTTGTGCCCCGAACGCTCAGTGCATAGGCATCTTTGGGGTCGATTTGGAGTGCTGCATTCAAGTCAGCCAGTGCCTCGTTATAACGGTTTAACGACCGGTAGGTTGCGCCCCGAACGCTCAGTGCATAGGCATCTTTGGGGTCGATTTGGAGTGCTGCATTCAAGTCAGCCAGTGCCTCGTTATAACGGTTTAACGACAGGTAGGTTGCGCCCCGAACGCTCAGTGCATAGGCATCTTTGGGGTCGATTTGGAGTGCTGCATTCAAGTCAGCCAGTGCCTCGTTATAACGGTTTAACGACAGGTAGGTTGTGCTCCGAACGCTCAGTGCATAGGCAGCTTTGGGGTCGATTTGGAGTGCTGCATTCAAGTCAGCCAGTGCCTCGTTATAACGGTTTAACGACCGGTAGGTTGTGCCCCGACTCTCCAGGACATAGACATCTTTAGGCTCAATTAAAACTACTGCATTGAAATCAGCTAATGCCTCGTTGTAGCGCTTCATCAACCGATAGGTTTCCCCTCTACTACCTAGCGCAAAGGTGTTCCGAGGGTTCTTCTCAAGCACACGATTGAAGATGTTGAGAGCTTCGTCATATTTACCCTGAACGAGCCGGACTTCTCCACGGCTGAAAGATCTGACATCTCTGAGATTATCTTTCTGCTGCTGGAGATCTGCCTTTGCTGTTTCTAGTTCCTTTTTTGCCTGCTGCCCCTGTTTCTCGGCTTCTGCTTGTTCTTTCTTAGCTGCTGCTGCCCCCCGAGTTGCCTGTTCCTGTCGTTGCTGGCTTTGAGCAACTTTGTTTTCTGCGGTCTGGACTTTTTGAGTCGCATCATCCACCCGTTTCACAGCAACAACTAAGTTTTGCTCGGTCTTCTTGACTCTTGCCTCGGCTACCTTCCGAGTGGCATTGGTTGATTCGATCTCCGCTTTTGCTCGACTGACTTTGTGTTCAGACTTGTCTGCATTCCGTTGAGCTTCGTTCGCCTTCTGCGTGGCAGTCCGAACGTTCTCATTAGCCGCCTGAGCGTCCTCATTAGCCGCCTGAGCCTCTTTTCCTGCTTGCAACGCTACATAGCCCAAGGTAATCGATCCCAGCGCCATCAGTCCTAGCGCCACCGAGCCAAACCGTATTCGCTGACTGGCTTTGTGGTTCGCCTCAGCTAAAACTTTCTTTGCTTGGGCTTCCGCCTCTAGCCTTTTTTGCATATCCCGCTTTTCCAGTTCTTGGCTGGCATCCAAAAAGCGGCGATCGTCGTCCCCTAAACTCTTTCCTTCCGCCCAACTTCGTGCATCTCGCAATGCCTGCCCGCGCAGCAACCGCGATTCATCTTGACAACTCGATTCCAGCCAAGCCGCGATCGCCACTCCATAGGGCCGTAACTCTGCCAGCGATCGCTCCAGCCAATCGCGGTTGAACACCTGCTGATAAATGCGGTTATGCACTCGCAGGTTGCCATCCCCCTTTACCACCAAGCCCGTCAGCCGCAATTCCATCTGCTCCGGGCTGTCATCCGCTGTAATCTCCCCCTGCTGCACAATTTGCTGATATAGCCCCAACAGTCGTCCCATGCGTTGTTCACCACTCAGAAGGAGGCGATCGCGAATCGTCTTCAAATGCTCTGGCGTGTCCTTTGCTTCCCAATTCTCAATCACCTGGTCTCGCACCAAATTCTCAATCCAGACGGCTTCTTGTCCGATAGGTGCCGAATCCTCCGCATTTAATACAAGTTTGCAAACTTTTTGGGTTAGGAAGGGTTGCCCGCCTGTCCAGCCCAACACAGCTTGCATTAGTGCTTTAGGATTGCTCGACTTTGCCGTCAAGCCTTGAACTAACGGTTGTGCTTCCTGTAACTCAAACCCCAGGAGTGCGATCGGGCAACCCACGTTAAACGGTGTTCGTCCCTTATCCTGCATTAAGTCAGAGGGTGTTGTGACACCCAACAGCGCAAACGTTAACCGACCATAATCCGGCTTCTCGGCGCGGCGGTTGTAGCATTCCCGAATCAATGCAAAGAAGTCATCCAGCTTAAACGGCAGACTGAGAACGCTATCAATTTCGTCAATGAAGATAACAACGGGCTGCGGCATCGCTACCAGCAGCACCTCATCAATAAACTTGTCAAATCTCCGCACAAACGAGAGTAGACGATGCTCTTCCCACCAGGTATAGAGGTCAAATGTCTCATACAAATCTAAACTGCTGACAATGCTATCGATGACGCTGCTATACCACTGCTCCGGCTCCATGTCTGAGGTGCCAATGCGGGTCAGGTCGATCGCGGCACACGCCACGCCCTCTGCCTGCAACCGCTGCATCGTCTGCACCTTCAGGCTCGATTTGCCCATCTGCCGCGAATTCAGCACGTAGCAAAACTCGCCTGCCTTAAGCGCCTGATAAAAGGTTTCATCCGACTGTCGCTGCACATAGGTGGGTGCATCAGCGGGCAAACTGCCGCCAACTTGATAGTCATACCCTGGAACTGCTGTAAAGCTCATGCACCCACCCTCAACCGCTCCCGAAAGTATTGGCGATACAGATTACATGATGGAGCAACTTCACTCCCCCGAAACTGCACTAATCCCATACTGGTCAGCTTAAACGCCTCGCTAGTATTGATCGAAACGGGCTGATCCACGGCGATTACCTGTTTCATTGCTGCCAGCAACTTCTCATCGCCTTCCAGATTCAATAGATGACGGCGAAGATGCTCCCCATACAAACCGCCCTCCGTCGGGGCAAGTTGCAAAAGTTGCTCTAACGATAGCTCACCCCGCACAATTGGATACAGGGCAGCCCGAACCAGAAAGGGATGCCCCCCAACCATATCCATTAGCTGCGTCACCTCTGCTTCTGACCAATCCAGTCCATGCCGTTTCACTAAATCCGTCACCTGCGGCGGTGTTAACTGAGGTAACTCAATTGGCACTCCCACATTAAACGGCGATTGATTGATGTTGAGCGGGATATACACCTCTTTGGAATGCACAATCACCAGCCGCAGATTCTTCCAAATTGGCTTAATCTTGGCATCCTCGTGCCACGCCCGCAGCATTCCAAAAAAGTCTCTGGCGATCGCTGGATACTCAAACACCTGATCCACTTCATCCAGACATAGCGTTACCGGACGCTGAAGCTCCGGCAGCAGATACCGCTGAAAGAAGTTTGTGCATTTATTTTTAGGACTAAACGATCCCTTCCAGTAGTCCGCCAGCTTATCCTCCAGGTTCAATTCACCAGCGATACTGTTGCAGAACCACTGCAAGAACTGATCCAGATTGCTGAGTGCATCGCGATCAACCATTTGAAAATTTAGCGTCGAGGTTTGGTAACCCTGCTGATTCGCGTGGTTGAGAATTCGCAGCATCAGCGAGGACTTACCCATCTGTTGAGGCGCTTTAATCCGAATTAGCGCTCCTGGCTTGACGATCGCCTCATAGCACCGAGCTTCAATTGGAGGACGCTCCACATAAAGCGAAGATTCCAGAGGAACCTGACCCTCTGGCTCATCCAAATCCAGAGTTGGGCGTGAAACGGGAAATGAATTAGTTACGACCCTGATGAGTTCGAGTTTGCGAGATGCACCCACGGTTACGGGGAGTTGCGGTTCTTCAGGTTCGAGTTCGGGCATTGCCTCTGGTTTCACCGCTTGGTGAGCAGGTTGTGTTGTCTCTCTATCTTCTGACACCGATCCATCTTTCAGTCTCAAATTTGCCAACATCGAAAATGCGAAGGCGCTAGCGTGGCGAGAGGCAATCTCTTGGCAACCTGCCTTATCTGACTTCTCTTTGCTATCAATCAAGTCTGAGATGCCCCGAATCACCATTGCTGATACTCGTTGGTTCGCTCGTGCTGCTTCCAGGAAACCAAATCCCTCCATCTCAACCGCGATCGCATCTCCGTAATGCGATCGCAGAAACCTAAAAACCTCCGATTCGGTCGAAGCAACCACCTTTTCACCAGCCGCGATCGGGGCGACATAAACCCTGGGAGTTGGGGAAGGTGCTGACGGTAATCTTTGTAACCAATCTGTTTTTCTGGCTTCGGCCATGGCTCGTTGTTTCAAGCCATAGGCGCTTAACCCAACTTCCGGTCTGGGTCTGAACGTTTCTTCGGCTTCGCCAGATTCATATCCGTAAACTTTTGTTGAGGCAACGACATCACCCAGCACTACATCTTTAATGCCTCCAGCGACCCCAACAAAGAGGATGACATCAGGGTTGAAGTAGGCGATCGCCCGTTCTGCCTCTAATGCTGCACCTGAATTGCCTGCACCAATCTCAACAATTCCGACCTCCCAGGTTTGCCCTTCATCAATGAACTGACCGCGCTCGTAAATCGTTCCTTGAGAGTGTGTCTCTTCTTGAAGGTCGGTCAGATGGAAACGAACCGCCAAGTATTCGACAGGAAGGGCAGTGAGAATAACGGCACGGGGCATAAATTTTCGTGACGGCTCATTTTTCCTTATTTTGGCTTTTTTATCAGCGATCGCCCAGTTTTTAGGGGTTGCTGGTGTTCGTTTTGCCAATCAGCCAAAATAGCAGAGCAAGTCTACAGTGCAGGATGGCGCAATGAGTGATAAAGATCCGGTGCTCGAAATCTTTTTCAAGGAATATGACAAGCTGAAGTCTGAGCAGGCTCAACGCATTGGCTTCCGGGACAATCTGCTCTACGTGACGCTGGGCTTGTTTGCCACGATCATCTCGTTTGCGGTTTCTAATGCAAGTAACTACTATGCCTTGCTGGTCGTTCCCTGGGCCTGCCTGATTCTGGGTTGGACTTACCTGGTCAACGATGAGAAGATTTCGGCGATCGGCAGGTACATTCGTCTCACGCTGGTAGAAAGGGTGAAGGAAAAGACGGGCTACACCGATCTGGAGTCACTGTTTGGCTGGGAAATTGCTCACCGGAGCGACCCACTGCGGATGCGGCGAGTGTTGAGACGTTCATTTATGCTGACCTGGCAAAGGGGCGCTAACCTTTAGCTTGGGTGTACGATTCAGCAATAAGCAGTAAGGTTCTGTGATGGCGAAAGACGAACGGGACGAGGAGCGGGAAGAGCGCATCACAATGGAAATTGTGGTCGATGCCTATGATCCAGAAGAGCTGGCGATGGGCTGGTACTACTACTTGCAAGACACGATGCAGTTTCCCTTCACCGCCACCTGCATCAGTAAGCGGCGCAGTTCGCCTATAAAGGAGGGCGCGACCGTTAAAGTGGTGGGCATGGCACCGGAGGATGAGTGCGAGTAGCTTGATTGAAGACTGTCTTGTTTCGTTAGCGCTGGAGATGGTGGTAGCGGTGCCCCTTCAGGCACGGTGTTACCTGGATTTGGAGCGTGTGCAAGCTCAAGAAGGCTGGGTGGTCTCAGGAGAATACTATCCGTTTGAGATCCATGTTGAGGATTTGACCTTTGTGGTTTCCTCGGCAGGGAAGGTTGGTTTTGCCTATCCAGAATTTTCCAGATTCGTTGGTTCGCCAGGTGCTGGAGAAACTGAGGGGGGTTGCCCAAATGCTGTATAGCGCAAGGAGACCTCTGTTTAGGGTACGGGAGGAGGCAGTTGAGTTTTTGCCGCCCGATGAGGGGGAGTAGTCTTTAGCTGATTTGAAGTTAGCGCTAGATCCGCTTTGGCACAACTGACAACTGAACTCAGACCAGTGGGGAACGGGCGTATGGGCGGATTAGACCGGGATTGGTTAACCATAACCCGAATTCTCACCTTTAAAGGGTTGATGACACTCAGTTACGACGAGCGCGATGGCTACGTAACCTTCTTCGAGGAGCAATGTATAAACCTGGTCTATCTGGTTTTCGATCGAGTGTTTCCAACGCAGATCTGGTTTCTCTTAAATTGAGAGCAAGGAGTTGTTCAAAAATTTTTAGACCAACCTCGCGGTATGAAGGTTGGCGATGCAGCTTGATGGCGATCGTGGTTAAACTCTCAGCAATGAGGGCTGTTGCCCTTGCTGGATTGCTGAGTTCTGCTGCGATACCAACTAGACTCTCACAAACTTCTACAACAATTTCAGGACGAGTTTCTACCAGTTCCTCTGCTTCAACGATTTCAGTTAGATGATTAGCAGCTTCCAGAAGTACACCTTGATTCTTGCAAACGGCTTGAATGATCTTTTCCATTCCCTGATCTAACCTAAATTTGTTTTGACTCCATCGGAAAACGGCTGCTACAGCATGTTGAACAGATGCATGGGAAGAGGACGCAAGGGTGTAAAGAATTTCTGCTGCGATCGCCCTACATCTCCTCTGAACCCACAAATGACTTGCCGCGTGAGCAAATCCACAAAGGACTGCTTCATTATCCTGAGTAGAAAGGTGACCGCGTATTCGATTAACTGACCACTCGTCCTGATATTGCAGATATTGAATCAGTAATAATTCACCATACGCCTGCTGGGAAAAGTTGGAGGTATTAGCCTGAAGCATTTCTAACCAGCCCTGTACGGTTTCCCTGGGTTCAAACCAGCCAATTGTGTGGGCGATGAAGTGCAGCGCCCAAGCATATTGAAGCACCTCCGGACAATTACGAATCACCTCGTCAAACAGTTTGGTTGCCTCAGTGCGATCGCTATTCAGCAACGGTGGCATTCGTGACAGCGTATCAACCCATACGGCTGGATGAGGTTCCATAGCCAGTTGTGATCGGATAAATCTTGCCCAACCCTCTAAGTCTGGAGGATTTTGCCTGAGATAACCCTCGGCAATCGCTCGTACAATGTTACCCCTACCACCAGGCAGCATATGAGAGCCGTGGACATTAAAAAGAATGGGTGATTTCAGGTCAGAGCGTTGCTCCTCTTTACTCCGATAATGTTCTAATTCTGGTTTGGTGTGTGTAGGTAGCCAACTCTCAAGGAGAGAGACAACTGCTGTTGGTAGTCCTTGCTTACGCTCTGCAATTTTTTCCAGAGCACGGGCGGCATCATCACGAAAATCTTCTGAATTGAAGCCACGCTCATTCAGTTCTTCAACAAGTTGAATCAATTGACTCGCAGGGAAATCTGTTTCTGAAAGACTGACTAGAGCCTTCCCCACATAACTTTCGTGGCGCTGCGGTTGAAGTTGGGGCAAAAGTCGTAGAACGCGATTGGGATCACTTTTAGCCAGTTCGCCAAATTCATGGGATTGTTGAATCGCGCCGCCAGTCCACGAGAGATTTTTATTCCATCTTTGCTGAGGATGATGCCAAAGGCTTTCGTCAGGCAATTCATTGACCAGACTTAGCAAATTCTGATCGCTTGCACGGCTCATTTCTTCTTTAGTCATGCGTGGACCAACAAACTGAGCTTCTGTCCCAGTTAGGTATCGATCTTCTGCAACTTCCCAGGGAAAAGCACGAATTTCCTCATCTCTAAGATTCCTACTTGCCGGACTCAAACAGCCATCAGGAAATGTCAGTAAGAGTTGGAGCCGATGTTGACGATTGTATTGCAAAAGTCGGAGGCGAGTGTCAGGTTCACAATTCTCCCAAGCATAGCAATGATCAAATTGACGAATGGCATTTTCAAGTTCTTCTCTATCATCAGGTAATAAATGTGGGCAAATTGATGAAATGAGGCGCTTTGTCTCATAGTGATACCCTTCTATGCAATCGCCAAGACACAAGCGCCTTTGATCGCCCAAAAGATAATCTAGGACGATCAGTGGTTCCTGGCTAGCTATTCTCTCTAACCCACGAGCAAGCAATCTATGAACTAAGAGTAAATCTGATTGCAGATTTTGCGTTACGAATGTCAAAAAGTTCTGTCGATCTTGCTGAGCTAATTCCAAGATGGCTGCCAATAGTGCTTCAATAATTTCACCATGATAGTGATCTAGGCTAATTAAATGGTCTTCACGATAACTTGTGTGATTTAAGTCAGATTCTCTTGCAATCTGATCAACGATATTTGTGAACCATGGCCAGATTGAATCTAGAAAAGCTTTTGGATTTACCTGAGCAAATTTCTCGATTTCGTATAAATCCCCTCCACTCTCTAGTAACCTCTTTAGAGGCTCTCTTGCGTCATACTTGTACGCATGAGCATACCGTTGTGCCTCATCAGCATCAGGTGGTAATTCGGGTGGAGGAACTTGGCTCTCCGCGATCGCTTGTGTCAATCGCTGATCTAAATAAGCACGAATCACTCTTCCTGCATGATTGGGCAGAACTTCAGTGATTCTTTGAGTGATAACAACTACAGCATCCCAATCGATGTTTGAGCGACGAATAACCTGTTCTAGAAGCCAAACTTTTTCAGAAGTCCATTGCCCAATATTCCAGATGACTCGAATACTCAGGGTGTCGTAGGTTTTCTCGTTTAGCCAATATTCTTCTAGCAATCCCCAGACATCTTCGGCTGCAAAACTTGCGGCGACTGTTAGGACTGGACAACAATAGACAGCCTGTTCTGCTGGTCTCTCTAACCACTGTCTGAACTCAGGGCGATCGCGAAAATGCCTAAACCAGCCAAGACTGGCAGTAGTCACATCTAAAACTTTTGGACCTTCTGTTTCTAACTTGAGTAATGAGATCAAGAGTTGTACCTCAACAGGTTCAGGATCTTGTTGTGAACCAATAAACTCAACTAAAAGGGTATAAATGTGTGTTCGTATGTAAATCAGACTTAAAGTCTGTAAAATACTGAACCCTTTGACTCTGAAGCTGTAAGATACATGCCTGAGCAAGTACAATGCTGATTTTGCTGTTTTATTTTTAAGTATGCAATTGTTTACTTCTGCATTGGTTAAAAGCTTTGTAAGCTCTCGTTCATATTGTTGAGGGGCTGTGCCCCTTAAATAATTTAAGCCACGTAGAAGGATCGGTCTAACAAAAAGACCATCCTGTCGTTCTAAAACGAGATCTGTCAGGGATTGCGAGCCACGAGCAAAACTACGGGCAAGGGTATGGTCGTAATAGGTTTGGTGGCGGAAGCCGATGGTTCCATTCTCTGGGTTGGTTATTAGTAGCCCAGCCTGCTCTAACGTCTGCCAAGTCTCTGAAGAAGTATCGGCGATCGCATGAGGCAACCACAAAACCTCTTCATCAGTCATACGATTAGCAAGTTTTTCCAAAAACGTGACACATTTTTCAGCTTCTGGTTGCTTGATCACTCGTTCTTCCCAGAGGCGATCTAATAGTTTCTGGGAAGATGTGAAAACATCTCCAGGTTGGGCAATATCGAGAAAAATATTCAGGTGAAGTGGATTCTGTAATAACTCTCGAAGCGGCTCCCCCATACTTGCAGGATGATGTCCTGCTGCTTCCAAAATCGGGGCAATCTTGTCCCACGTAGGAAGGTTCAAGACCAGTTGATCGATTTCTGCAAGCCGAGCAAACTGAGAGCCATAGCGAAATTCAAATTCCCGGCAGGTAGCAACGATATGAACGTTTTTACTCCCAGACAATCTCTGAATTAGAGATAGGAGCAGGCTCAGTCGCTCAGATTTGCGATCCAGTAGTTCAGAAACAGCATCTAGCTGATCAATCAGAACAACAATTTGCTCTCTAACAGCAACTGCATGGATAGCATCGCTGGGATGCAACTCAAGTTTCAGGTCACGCTGCAAATCTTCGATCGTGTTGATGGCCCCATTTAACTGATCGGCTTTGATTGCCAAAATTGCATAACCTTGCGCGCTCAGTTCATTGCCCAAAGTTGCGATCAAGGCGGACTTCCCTGACCCAGGAACACCCAGTACGATCGTTGTAGACGACTCTTCTGTTTTGACGCGGTTCAGCAAGTGGTCTAGCTCAGAGCGCTCAATCTGCTGATTGTTCCTCAACGTGCGTCGCCAACTCAGCGGCCCTTTCGACACATCCGCCAGATTCTGTTTGAGCTTGGTGTACTGAGCCAGACTTAGACCGATAGAGGAACCAGCCTCTAATTTTGCCAAGATTTCAAAGGCAAAGGCACTTGCATGTTGAGCCGCAACTTTTCTTGCTTTGGCTGGGTCGATTGTGACCGCTTGATCGATGACATGGGTAATGCCTCGAATAACTAAAGCATTAGTTCCAACATTGGCATGAACTGCTTTCAGGACACCATATCCTGTATCATCCACTGCCAAAGCATCCCCATAGTTTGCTTGCAAAAGCTGGTAAAGCTCAGATTGGCTAGAAGTAAGCTCTTTCTCACCCGCCGCGATCGCTCCAACAACAGCTTGGGGAGTCCAATTGGATTCTTCCCCCTGGATGCGATCTAACCAATTCTCCCGCCGTGCTTCCGCTTTTGCACGCTGTTCCAGGCTATAGCTTGCTAGTCCAATTTTCGGTCTTGGTAAAAAGCTAGACTCTATTACCTTGCCAGCCTCATAGCCATAGACCTCGATTGCAGCAACAACGTTTCCCGCAACAACATCCTTCAACCCAATCGCTACACCAACCGATAGAACTACATTGGGTTGCCAGTAGGCGATCGCTCGTTCTGTTTCTGTTGCAGCATCAGAATTCCCTGGTCCGATTTGGGAAATTGATACCTCCCAGGTTTGTCCATTAGCAGTGAACTGCCCTGATTCGTAAACTGTCCCTTGAGGATGAGTTTTCTCTTCAAGCTCTGTGAGATAAACACGAGTAGCCTGATGCTCATCAGGATGAGAGACTAGGATGACTGCACGAGGCATTCGTCAATACTTTGTATATGAATAGATCAATATTAACAATCCTTAAAAAGGCTATTCTGTGATACCTCGCTCCGGTGAATCTTTAATTAAGCTATTTGAGCCTCTAAATTGCATTATTTTATCTCTGAAGCCTTTGCTGATTTGGGATAGAAACTGAATTAACTTATCAGACTAATTTGGCACCTTGATAAAAAGGTTTCCAAGCTTCAGCCAACTTTACTGCATCTGGTTCCTCGGTCCCCACAAGAACTTCAATGATGTCAGTAGTAATATACTCGTCGTACATATAAGAATCTTTGCTCAAGTCACGACGTAATTGATCCTCTAAATCACGATATGAACTTGGATCAATCGTTAAAATAGCTAATCTTATTAATGTACCCTCTACCGTACTATTAGATTGATCGAGAGCACGTCGCAGGTCATTTTGATTTAGAGGGTATTTCAGCCGTGCAAGTGCCAGTGCAGAGGCTCCACGTTCTACAGGCTCACTCCCCTCAAGAGCTACTAACAACTCTGGATGTGATTCTTGATCTCTCCGTCGGCCAATAGCGCGAAAAATAAAATGATGGTCCCGGTTATAACGATGATTCCGATTATGGTGTTCACTTGTAAGAAGTTCTCTGACAACTTCGTGGAATAAAGAGAGATCTGTTATTTCTTCCATAGAAAATACAAGTCCATATCTCTCAATAGAACTTTCTGGAGTAGAGAGCAAATATTCTAACGCCGCAGATGTTCCAATACGGCCTAGTGCTGATGAAGCTTCACGAATAAAAGACCTTTCCGACTCAGTCAGATCAACGATTAGACAATTTTCTATACGTTTAATTAGAGGTTTGACAGCTCGCATAACTTTATGCCAACCAAGTAAAAACGCAGCAGTTGATGCAATTTTACTTGGCTCGGAAGCCAACCAGCCAATAAATGCATCTCCATGTTTTGCATTACATGGATCCTTCAAGATATCCGTTAGACTAGAATAGTTTGCATATTTTTTCCGAGATTGAGATTGTTGTATCAACTCCTGAAGCAGATGCTCAGAGGCATATGAGATATCTAATTCATTTGTACTTCGCGAGAATAAACGTGCTAAGGCGTTAACTACATACCAACCAAATTCATCGTTCTCTTCTTCTTGGTTAATTGGAGAGTCGAGGATTTTTCTAAGCTGAAGCCCCCAACCAATCCCTCCACATCGACCAAGAGCATCTATTGATATTTGTTTAATATCCCTATATATTCCTGGACCTAGATTTCTAACCAGTTCATCCACACAGTAAGGTTCATGAACTCGATCAAAGCAAGTTGCTGCTTTCACTCCTAAACTCCAATTTGTATGTGCCTGATTCACTCTGTCTAGCAGAAGTTCCCCAGACTGTTCAGGGTAGTCACGGAATAGAGTTCTTACTGCTTCCATTGAAACAGGACTTATGCCAGTGTCGAAATCCAGGATACGCGGCATGAGATCTGGTCGATCTCTAAGAAATTGAACAGCGTTAGCTGCAATTAATGGATCCCCAGAACGAATCTCTGAGATCATTTCTTCTATATCGAATTGTTTTGAGGTGGTTTCGACACTAGCTGTTGGTTCAACTTTGTCACTGAATCTCTTTGGGTTCATTCCCCACCCCTTAGGGCGAAATACCGACCGGGACTTGCCCTGTGGGTCCATACCATTGATTTTCAATTTAGCCAACATTTCAAAAGCAAATGCACTGACATTATGAGACGCTCTTTCCTGCCGTTCTTTCTCATTACCGTGGATAGGATCAGCCGCATTCTTATCCTGAATTAGGTCAGATATACCCCGAATCACGATCGCCTTAATATTGGGGTAGGCAAAAGCTGCGCTTAGAAAACCGAAACCTTCCATCTCAACAGCGATCGCATCGTTATAGCTTCCCCTGATGAAGTTGAGAACATCTGATTCCTTTGAGGCAACTACCTTCTCCCCAGCAGCAATCGGCGCGACAAACACACGAGGCTGTGAAGTGGAACTGTTGAATAGGCGCTGCAACCACTCTTCGTTTCTCGCCTCTGCTTTAGCCCGCTGCACTAATGCATAAGCTGATTGTCCTAATGCAGGACGTGTGAAGAACTGCTCTCCAACCTTGCCAGATTCGTAGCCGTAAACTTCTGTTGCTGCTACGACATCACCGATCGCCACATCTTTAATGCCTCCAGCGATGCCCACAAAGAAAAGAATGTCGGGCTTGAAGTAGGCGATCGCCCGTTCTGCTTCGACGGCTGCCCCCGCGTTACCTGCTCCGACCTCGGCAATCCCAACCTCCCATTCCTGCCCATTTGCGATAAATTTCCCGCGCTCGTAAATAGTCCCCTGAGGATGCATTTCCTCACGGATTTCTGTCAGATGCGTACGGACAGCCAAGTATTCAACGGGCAGAGCAGTCAAAATTACTGCGCGAGGCATGGCTAATCCCTTCGAGGAACCTGAGTATTCATTATTTTGGCTGTTTAATCTCGATTTGCCTAGAGTATGGAGAATTTCTTTGGCTGACTGAGAAATGGTTTTTCATCAGCCACAATAGATGCAGGGTTCGAGCAGGAGTCAGCCATGAGCGATAAAAACCAAATTCTTGAAATCTTTTTTAAGGAATATGACAAGCTGAAGTCAGAGCAGGCTCAACGGATTGGCTTCCGGGACAATCTGCTGTACGTGACGTTGGGCTTGTTTGCCACGATCATCTCGTTTGCGGTTTCTAATGCAAGTAACTACTATGCCTTGCTGGTGGTTCCCTGGGTCTGCCTAATTCTGGGTTGGACCTACGTAGTCAACGATGAGAAGATTTCGGCGATCGGCAGGTATATCCGTTACAAGCTGGTTGACAAGGTGAAGGAGCATACGGGCTACGAGGATCTGGAAACCCTGTTTGGATGGGAGATCACCCACCGGGACGACAAACACCGCAAGCGCCGCAAGATTCAGCAGTTGGTTGTGGATGAAATCACGTTTGTGGCTTCGGGGTTGATTGCTTTGGCGGCGTTCTGGTTTCTAGTGCCCAAGCCGCCTTTAGGGGTGACGCTTCTGTCCTGGGTGGAGCTTTTGCTTTTAATTGTGTTGGGGGTTGAGACGTTCATTTATGCTGACCTGGCAAAGGGACGCTAACCTTAGCCTAGGTGTACGATTCAGCAATAAACAGTAAGGTTCTGTGATGGCGAAAGGCGAAGGGGACGAGGAGCGGGAAGAACGCATCACAATGGAAGTTGTGGTGGATGCCTATGGTCCGGAAGAGCAGGCGATGGGCTGGTACTACTACTTGCAAGACACGATGCAGTTTCCCTTCACCGCAACCTGCATCAGTAAGCGGCGCAGGTCTCCCTTAAAGGAAAGCGCGACCGTGGTAGTAGTGGGCATGGCACCGGAGAATGAGTGCGATCGCGAAATGTTTGTGGAGATTGACTGGGAGGGCGATACGCTGGCAGTACCGTTGATTCATCTACAGGCACCAGCGGCAGATGCAGACACGCAACAAGCCATTGCCGACTGGCATTACTGGGTGAATCAGGGCTATGAGCTTGGGTAGGATTCAGTGACCGATTGCCCTATATACCTTGATTGCCGCTCATTTTCTACTGGTTCTGCGGGCACCGACCTACATTAAAAGTGTTGCACTATCCAGTCTTTGGGGATAAATAGTATTAAAACTAATGTAGAAGAGTACAAGACAATAATCTGCGGCGAAAAATTCTATGCCTTGTGCTGTTATTCTTACTGCAATTTCTATCGAGTACAAAGCTGTTCGAGATTATCTTCACGATCTTCAAGAAGTAGAGGATCCGCAGGGAACCATCTATGAGAAAGGCCAGTTTGTAGCGGATGACCAGAACTGGGAAGTTGGAATTGCTGAGATAGGGGCAGGAAACGCAGGAGCAGCGTTAGAAGCAGAACGGGCAATCACCTACTTCAAACCTGACGTCCTTTTCTTTGTCGGCATTGCTGGAGGAATTAAAGATGTTGCGATCGGCGATGTGGTAGTAGCAACAAAAGTATATGGCTATGAGTCAGGAAAGTTAGGAGACCAGTTCTTTACCCGTCCTGCCTTAGGACAATCAGCTTATGCACTGGTGCAGAGAGCAAAGCGAGAGGCGGGGAAAACAGATTGGTTGCTACGGCTTCCCAGCAGTCCCGTTTCACCGCCACATGTCTTTGTGGCTCCGATTGCTGCTGGAGAAAAGGTCATCGTCTCCAGACAATCAGACGTTTTCCAGCTTCTGAGAGAGAGCTATAACGATGCAATCGCTGTTGAGATGGAAGGATTTGGCTTCCTGAGTGCGGTCTTTGCCTATCCAGATATTAAGGCAATTGTGATTCGTGGAATTTCTGACTTGATTGAAGGCAAAAATGACAACTCCTTAGAACCCGAAAATATTCGCCAAGAGAAAGCCGCTCACCATGCCAGTGCTTTTGCCTTTGAGATACTTGCTAAGTTCACCTTTAACTTAGCAAGTGAAATAGCAAAACACGGTGATACGGCATTTCTTAAAAAAGAATTTGAATCTGAACTGAAATCTCTTTCAGGAAGTGGTCACAGTATTTCTGATGAGAAGCAGAGAACTTCATCAATTAAAACCTCTAATAAACAATCACAGCTTTCCTCAGCCGAGGACGATACATCATCAAACTCGAAATTTTTACTGGCAAAAGTCTGGCTTTACCTTATCAAATCGGAGAAGTCTATAGCACTCAAAGTAGATCACAGAAACATAGTTACTTCTCGGAGATCTAACGATCTAGGACTAATTATTAGGCGTACGGCTTCAGGGATATCTGCTGTTTTGTTTATTGCTGGAAGTATTGGTCTACCTGCTTTTCTTCTGCATTATCAAAATGCACAGGAAGCAACTCGCTTACAACAAGAGGGAAACAATAGCTTAGAACAATTTCAGACCAAGGAAATAGATGCATTATTAACTGCAATGAAAGCGGGCCAAGATTTACTTTTTAGCGCAGGTGATAAGAAATTACGTAAACAATATCTTGCAGCAACTCCTCTGTCTGCTTTGCAAAAAATTTTAAGTAATATTCGTGAAAAGAACCAGCTAATAGGACACACAGGTACTATTTGGAGTGTCGATGTCAGTCCTGATGGAAAACAAATGATTACAGGAGGGGAGGGTGGATCTGTTTTGGTGTGGGATGAGTTTGGGAAAAACATTAAGTCTTTAGAAGGCCATTCAGATACAGTTGTATCTGTGATCTTTAGTCCAAATGGGCAGCAAATAGCAACCGCTGGGGATAGTGGAGTTGTATTCTTATGGAACGCTTCCGGTAAAAGAACCAACCAGTTCAAGGGAAATCGAGGCGCTGTGAGAGGCCTCAGTTTTAGCCCTGATGGGCGGCAAATAGCAACTGTAGGAGATGATGGCATAACCCGAACTTGGGATACTTTTGGTATAGAGAATGCCCAATTTCCAAGAAGTACGGGGATTTCCAGAAGTGTTGCTTTTAGTCCAGATGGTAAACAGATAGCAACTGCTGGCGATGATGGTATTCTAAGAATTTTGGACATCGCTAAAAAACAAGTTTCTCGGCAGTTTAATGTAAGCTCAGATTATGTTAGAAGTGTCGCCTTCAGCCCTGATGGGAAACGAATAGCAACTGCAGGGGATGATGGAATCGCTAAAATTTGGGATACATCAGGAAACCTACTAATTACCTTTCCAAAGCAGCAAGGTAGCATCTGGTCAATTAAATTTTCTGAAAATGGACAACTCATTGCTACCGGTGGGGATGATGGTATCGTCCGAATATGGAATTCTGAAACAGGAAAACTGATTGAGCAATTAAAAAAACAAGGAGGAGTTAAAAGCTTAAATTTTAGCTCTAAAAATCAATACCTTGTTACTGCTGGCGAGGATAAAATTGCTCATATTTGGGATCTTTCAAGCAAACAAATACTTCAATTTCAACCTAGCCAGACCGCTATTTGGAAGAACTTTTTCAGCCCAGATGGCTTTAGTATTGCCACTATCAGCCTTGACGGTCAAGCCAAAATCTTTAACTGGAAAAACGAGAATTTAGCGAACTTGGATACTAAGCAAAGTTCTCCTGCATATGGTGATTTTTTGCCAAACGGAAGTTTTATAACTATTGGTCTGGATGGACTAATTCAACAATGGGATTTATCTGGTAAGAAAATCAAGGAATATCGGCATAATGATGGTGGTTTAAAGAGGGCAGTAATCAGCCCAGACGGTACTTTGATTGCTGCTTCGAAGTTGGATAATGCAGTGTATTTATGGGATATCGAAGGCAGAGAAGTTTTTAGATTCAAAGATCAGCTTGAAGGTCCTATCAGATTTAGCCAAAATAGCAAAAAAATTGCTACGGTTGGCAAGAACAATATCATCTACATTTGGGATACTTTAGGTAATCAGTTAACCCAGTTAAGGGAACAAGAAGGCGGTACTTCTGACCTGAGTTTCAGTCCTGATGGTCGATTAATTGTAACAGTAGATTTTGGCGGAACTGTTCGTATTTGGGAATCTTCTGGAAGACTGATTTCTAAATTAGAAGGTGATACAAGTTCAATTCGAAAAGTCATTTTTAGTCGAGATGGAAAAATATTAGCCACTTCAGGAACAGATGGTTTTGTGCGCCTTTGGAATTTATCAGGAAATCAGATAACAGAAATGATAGGGCATCAAGGTAACGTATTATCGATAGAATTTTCGCCTGATAGAAAATCTATCATCTCAACAGGAGAAGATAAAACCGTTCGCCTTTGGAGTTTATCAGGAAAACAGTTGGCTCAATGGAATGATCACCAGAAGCAGGTTTGGGGGTCGGCTTTTAGTCCAGATGGTAAATACATAGCAACTGCTAGTACAGATGGTATTCTGTATTTTCGTACTTCAAGTGGGAGGATTATTAGTCAGATCAATATTTTTCAAGGACACAGAGATATAGTTGAAATTCTTCGGTTTAGCCCTGATGGAAGCAGGATTATAACAGGGGGACCTGGTGAAGTTGTTCGATTGTGGGACAAATATGGTCAAATGACTAACCAGTTTATTACTAATCATTTTTTGCTTAGTCAAATACGCTTTAGTCCTGATAATAAGCACATAGCGACGGCTGGATACGATGGAGCAGCTCGTCTTTGGGATTTGACAGGAAAACAGCTAGCTCAAATGAATGGTCACACACAAATAATTTACGATTTAGTGTTTAATCCAGATGGCAAGTCTATAGCAACGGTTGGAAGTGATGGAGCAGTTCGTCTTTGGGATTTGACAGGAAAACAGCTAGCTCAAATGAATGGTCGTGAAGAACCAGTGTGGGGAGTAGATTTTAGCCGAGATGGCCAATTTATACTCACTTCTGGAGCAGATCAAACTATTCGTATATGGGAGAAATCTGGTAGAGAAAAAGCTAAAATTAAAGTGGAGGAAAATCAGGTCAGAATGCTTGGATTTATTGGAAATGAGAGTCAATATATAGTCATTGTTGGTAAAGAAGGTATGGCTGAAATCTGGGACTTAATGGGAAATCAAATTGTCCAGATGAAAGACCATAAAGGTACGGTTACTTCTTTCGCGTCTAGCCCCAGCGAAGAAATTTTAGCTACTGCTGGAGAAGATGGTATTATTCGACTTTGGCTTTTACCATCAGGTCAAAAAATTACTGAATTTAGTGCGGATCAAGGAACAATAAATTACTTAAGCTTTGCTAATGAAGAGGTTCTAGCTTCTGGTGGTGGAGATGGTACTGTCAGGCTTTGGCGAGTTGGTGGGCTTGGAAATCTTTTAAACTGGGGTTGTGATTGGCTTAAAGACTACCTAATTGCTCATCCTGATGCTAATAAACAACTTAGAGTATGCCATCAGAAATAAGATGATCTGAATCATTCCAAACTTCCTGGCTGCTTTGCGCCATTTGCGGACGACGGTGCTGAAGTGCCAGAGGCGCAACCGTCTTGAGATGGCTACGAGTGACCTGGGATGCTCCTTCCAGTGCAGCACACGCCTTCGCTGCCATCGCCAGCACATAATCTCCCCGGTTCCCTTCCGCCTGAAATTCGCCAGACAGCTTGATACACAGACCAAAGATCTTTGGGGAGACTTCAACTGAGTTGAATTGCTCCTTCGCCTGCTGTAATTTCTCTAATCTCTCTTGGTCTTGCTGCCTTGCCTGATCGAGCCAGTCAGATGCTCCAGCCTGCCCCAGAGCAGCAATCGCCTGGTCGAACGCCAGTACGTTCTGAAGAATTTCCAGCCGCTTCTCCACATCCGTTTCAGCAGCCACACTGACCATTAACCCAAAGCGATCGAGCAACTGAGGGCGCAGCCCTCCTTCCTCTGGGTTCATCGTTCCAACCAGAGTGAAAGCAACTTTCTCAGGTTGCTGATTCTGCCCATCCCGCTGAACCACCAGTACACCTGTGGAAGTCACGTCCAGGATGATGTTAACGATATGGTCATCCAGCAGGTTGACCTCATCGACATAGAGCAGGCGATCGTTGGCTTCCACTAGCAAACCAGTCTGCCACGTTGATTCGCTCCGCATCAAAGCATCAATCTTCCAGCCACCCACTACCCGGTCTTCTGTGGCATTAATGGGGAGTGTTACTGGCAACTGACCATAAACCATCTGGGCAAACGCCCGTACTGCTGTAGATTTGCCCGTCCCTCGCTGCCCACTGATCAGCACACCACCCAGTCGCTGCGGTGCCACATAAGCGATTTCTAACGCCAGCTTGATCTGCGCCTGACCTACAATTCGGCTGTAGGGCAGAATCGGAATCATGGAGGCTCTGTCCTGAATATTAATTGAAGGCTGGGTTTCCACGTCTTTATCGTCGCCTGTGCTCAGGTTGTTTGATCACTGCCTCGCTTAACTCTGTAGTCTAGCCTGCTGAAAGGCAGAATGCATTCAGAGAATAACTGCTTATCACGTTTTACCTCTGATAAATGAGTAAAGTACAGCCGTTTTTATGATCTCCAGCTTTCCAACCTTTACAAAAACTTCTTGAAAAGTGCCCTCCTTAATTCATCCACAACCAGTTTAGTTGGGAAACTCTAATCTATGATTGCTCATAGAATCTTTTCCTATCGGTCATACAAATGTTGCGGCTGTCTTTCAGAGATTCAGCCGCAAAGCCTGCCAGTACAGAATTAATGCCATCAATCAAACGACAAACTCAGGAAGATTATGACATTGCCGAGCCTCGTGCCTCAGCCATGATCGAATCTCTTCGCGCTTTTGGCTATAACATTCAGACCGCGATCGCTGATCTGATCGACAACAGCATTTCTGCTGAGGCAAAAAACGTCTGGTTGACCTTCTTCTGGAAAAGCGCAACCCATACTGCGACAACGATTTCGGTAACGCTCAGCCAGGATCTAAAGATCTTGAAGCGTCGATGACGTGTTCAATCTCAATTCGTTCAGCCGCCAGTTCATGATTTTTGGCTTGTCTGCTCGACTGAGTGTCTCCCTTTTGGTTTCTTAATCGGCAAACGGCTGTTGGGATGCAACCATTGGATGCCTTGATGGCCCGTATCCTGCATACTTTCATCTCAGGATGAAAGCGACCCCTAACGCTTGAAATAGCATGAAATCATGCTGACTGGCTTTGCCGAGAACCAGGCAGATAACCGCTCCAGTGCGCTGGTTGATGAAGACTTGACATTTGAGGATGTACCGTTTTTTCTTGCCCGAATAGAACACCCGTTGATGCTGCTAAAGACGCTCAATCGGCGTTTCGGTGACATCAATCGCCACGACTTTTGGACGACCTAAAACCTTCTACCTTTCAGTAGCCTTTTTGCTTTTTTGCCATTGTTTTGTATGGCATTCCGCATTTCTTGCACTCTAAAACTATCAATTGGCTGGGAATAGGAAAAGGTTCTCCACATTTGTGATCGGGGCATTTTGAGAGAAGGCGAAGCTGATGGCGATCGCACCCCTCCGTTGATTGGTACTGCCAACTCATTCGATGGTAGGGCGTTTCAGCATAGCAAGCAGCGCATATTCGGATTGGTTTAGGTTTAATTGGCTCATTTACAGATGAAAACATCAGAAGTAGTCTTTCCAAGCCCAGTCCCATTAGTTCATCTATTTTCTGCAACTCTTGAGGGCTTGGAGGAGGGTTGAAGTAAAAGTTTTCCCATCTCCACAAGGTTTTGCCTAACCTCAATCTTTTCCCCAAACTGTAGGAGTCAGCACTAACAACTTCTTGCCGATACCAACGTCCCAGATAATGGCTGATACTTTCGTCATCGTAGGGTGCTAGGTATAAGAGTGACCGATGAATTTCTTCGCTTTTCATCTGTTATGGCACTCAAAAAATATCTTCGTTAAACCTACTTGACCCAAAAAACTACAAGACCTTAATTATTTCTCTTGAAGCTTTGAAATCGGATGATAGCTAGTACCTATAGCTTCATTAATGTTCTTGAAGTTGACCTGTGCTTTGGGATGATCTATCTTCCAGGCAGCAATTTCTCGGAGATTCTCATAAAGGGCGCGAAGCTGTCCCTGTGCAGTCTCGCTCAGAGTTGCGACAATATCTTTGTTTACATACAAATTCAGCGGATTTGACCAGCCCAATCTTGTCTCCCAATTAGAAACAACCGTTGGCAAGTCTTCCTTGCTAATAATGTTATACGGGTGCCATTTCAAGAAAGTGTTGTGGATATTAATGTATTTGTTTTTCTTAACCGCTTTGGGATCAATAATCTCGTTGAGGTGCGGAGATCCTGCTAGAACAACCGAAATTCTAAGTTTCTCGGAAATTCGCATCAGCTCGTTAAAAGCGGAGAATGACAGCATATCTGCATTGTTAACAATTAGAATTTTGACTTTGTAGGCTTTCAAGGTTCCCCAAGCACGAGAGCGCAGTTGTCGCAGATGCCCACAGTCCAGCGGATTGACGAGAAATTCTAGAATTAGGAGCAACAAGTCTGTTGGACTGCCGTGTTGCTCAATTTCGACATACACAACTGGTGCTGGCATTACCAATAGACCACTGCGCCGTTTAGTATGATTCTGAGTGTAAAAGATCAGAGATTTCGCTAATCCCAGGCGATCCATCGTTGTGACACGAGCACAAATGCCGAGTTCACGCCAATTGTTCAACTTAGTAAACAAGTCCTCATCTCGTTGTAATCCAACAAAAGGTTCAATCTGCCCAATCCGTTCAACTTCTGCTTGTTGTTCAGGCGATCGCTCCTTTTGCCGACCCAGCTTTGGCACTGAGACATTAGAGGCAGGGGACGGCTTGTGCACTTCCCCCGGTTGCACTTGCGAAGGAGTAGGCTCCTCTTCAGGTGGTTGAACTGCCAGATTGGATTGACTCATACAATTTACCAACCATCCTCAACAAATTCGTTCCAGTCAGGGACGACATAAAGCGCAGGTTTTACCTGAATTTCAGATTGCTCATTGATAGACTCTACAATTGCTGTGTCCGTAAGACCAGCGTTTGTAGCAGTTTTAGATGGTTTCTTACTTTTTCGGGAAGCGTTTGGAACAGGCAGTTCCACAACATTAGAATGATTGGATGCGCGAGTGATACGAGCCTGCTCATCACCCCTAACTTCTTTCGCTTTTCTTTTACGTTTCCGATGCGCCGAAACTTGCTCATTTGAGAATTGGGTCAAATCTAATTGTTCCCTATGAATAGAAGACTGATCAACTGCTTTTCCCTCCTTACGGCGCTTTTCTTTGCGATCCTGCCATTCTTTGAGAGACAAGCGTTCTTCATCGCGATATAAATCCCTTTCTTCGGAGTGCTTAGCTCTAATAGTGCCTAAATACTTTGACGGCTGACCATTCTTCTCCTTGGTATAGATAAGAATATAGACAATATTGCTTGGATTGTATCTGATACTGACTTTTCCATCGTGATCCTTTAAAAAATCTGCGTCTTCATCGTATCGCCAGAGTCCCGCATCATCTTTCCTCCAACCAGCACCATATATGAGGCATTCAAATGCTATACAGCCATACTTTTGGATGCTTCGGTCTGTCTCCTTCATTAAGCAAACATCAAGGTCGCGTTCATTAGAAGGCATTATTGGCTTTCCACCAACTAAACCCGCCCACCAACGCTGTTGACAAGTTTGGTTTTTAACTTTTGGATAGAGATGGGTATTACGGTGATCGACGATATGGCGGACAAGCTTTCTATCGTAATCCTCATAACAAATGCAGGCATAGTTCTCAGTATTTTCTGGACGTTCCGCTAAGCTTCCACCTTTATAACCAGGTAGTTTAGAGGAATATTCATTCTTGATACCCAAGAATGGCCTTTCTATTGCTGCGCCTTGTTCCGTGTATAGGCGACGACGTAATTTGATGCCCAAATCTATCCCGACTCGGCGTAGATGGGCAGACAGAAAATCTTTTCCTTTATCGGTGACAATGTATTCCGGCAGCCCACAAGCTTCCCACTTTTCTCTAAGTTCGTACTCAGGACCATAATGCTTCTGCAAAATCGCATGACGGAGCGCCAAAGCGACTTCATGGGAACCTGGACCCACAAAACTGAGGTGGCATCCCATTAAGCAACTGGAGTAGGTATCAATGATTGCAGTAAGCCAAATAGTCCCGGCTGTTTCCCCGTTTGCATCAACCAGCAAATTATCTAGCAGAGTGTGATCAATCTGCCAAACCTGATTACTGCGTTCAACAACAATCTCTTCTTCATTTTTTTGAGCATCTAAGACCCTCATAACAATTCCTGGTCCTTGTCCTGGATTCCGTCCCTTCTTGTTTGGCTGAACCAACGGGTTTAGAACTGTATAAACAAACCCACGAGATGGGTACTCACCTTCTTCCTTGAGTCCTAACTCTAGCGTTGCGTGCCCTTTAACCTGAATAAAAACTTGGTTCCGACTCATGGAACGTCCGCACTTATTTCCTGTCTCGTATTTGTCTTCGATAAATTTTTTCCACTCTTCGAGTGTCTTTCCCCTCCATAGCTTTGAACCTTTAGTCATGCCTGCATCAGCACGAGTCAGCCTCGCTAAGGCAGCAACTCCCTCGTTTCCAACTTTTTCACATAAACGGGTGACCGTTCTTTCGTGAACTCCCAGTCTGTCTGCCCATAGCTTGATTTTTTCCTTTTTCAGCGTATCAGGGGCTTGGGATATTTCTGCAACTGCACGATAGCGAAGCAGTATTTTCTCCTTCTGCTCAGCGTCTTCAATGAGTTCCTCAAGAATCAGGCGCTCTTTAGCAGGTGGTTGAACCTCCTCTAACCCATAAGATTCAACCATTGGCAAGGACTCTTCAATTGTTAAGGGTAAGCTCTCCGATTTATTCATAAGAAGATCTGATAGCCTGACTGAGCCATCAGGGAATAGGCATTTATCGATGAATAGAATTTTGCCTTAATTCAGGGAAAAGGCAAGTAAAGATAAAAACTCAGCAAGAGCAAAAAATAAGCCTTAAAATGGCTGAAAGCATCTCATAGAGCGCTTTTAACCTACTAAAATTGACGTGACACTAAGTTTGTACAAATGACACTTTTCTGTGAACTGTACAGATGGTTATGGACGAGTCATTCTCACTAAGCTCTGTCAAATTTGGTCAAAATCAGTCAAATGTAGTCTCTGAATGTGATTCAGTTGTGATCTCAAATCTTAATGTGATCACAATGCGTAAAATCAAGGCACAGAAGGGAACTGTGAGAATTCAAAGTCTTAGAGGGCGGTTGAGGCTGATCTGGACCTTTGCAGGCAAACGGTATTTTTTTGCGTTGGAGTTGGGAGATGGTAAGGCGAATCGCGCAGTTGCTGAGTTGAAGGCGAAGCAGATTGAGCGGGATATTGTGAATGATTTGTTTGACCCGACGTTGGAGAAGTACCGGGCTGCATATCAACGGCGGGTGAATGGATTGTCTGCAACGGAGATGTTTGAGAAATACATTGCGTATAAAGCAAAGACTTTAAGGACGCGATCGCTGGAGAAGTATACGTTTACCCTCAGTCACCTACGGCAGTTCTTCAGAGATGGGGCGGCGAGTGAGGGGAAGTGTGAGGAGTTTAAGAACTGGCTGGCTAATCGAATGGAGCCAATCACGTTGAAGCAGCGGATCAGTTTCTGCCTGAAGCCCAGAAGAAAGCAGAAGTGCAGATTGAGCGACTGCTGAGATATGTGAGTGAGTCGATGCGGGATGGGATCTATGCCTTGGCTTGAGAGGATCAGGCTTCTAAAAAATCAGCGATCGCCCTTCTTCAACTTGGCTGATTCAGTAGTGCAGCATCCCCTAAACGGAGCCTGTGAGTTAGGCTCCGTTTAGGGGATGCTGCAACAAACTTGCCCAGGCTGCTGCCATTTGGCGTTCCTGGGGATTGGCACGGTAAAGGGGTGCTAGACCATTCAACGCCTCATACCAGATGCCATTCATTACGTATAACTTGACCTGTTCCAAGGGAGCAGAGGTGGACAAACGGCGCTGGAGATCCGGCCGGGCAGCCATGCGTTGAATTAAGCTATTCACAAACACCGCTTGAGACGGTTTGGCAGGATCACAATAGATAGAAAGTGTCCAGGTGTAAGATTTGCCGACTTCTAAAGGTTGGGCGGTGGTTGGGAGTGAAAGTTGCATCAACCCTGCCTGAGTTTTGGCAGCAGCAATTCGGGTGTTGTAGACGTAGCGATTGATCGCATCTTGCACCACAAACTCAATTGGCGTGTTACCTGTCAACGGTGCTGGAAGATAAAACCAGAAGGTCGGGCGATCGCTCACCGTCTGTCCCCAAACCCTACCATTGGTTGCCGGAACCAGAGCCGTTAGTGCTTCAAACTGACGGCAATTGCCCCGACTGGCTCCACCCCGCCGCCGTCAGCTGGGTGCGCCCTGACTAGGTGGTTTGGGGGCGTTGAACAGCAATTGTTCGGTTGGAACGGTGCTCGTTGCTGGAGGGAATTGTGCCCAAACAACAGCGGGTAGCCTACTGTTTTAGAGTCTTTGGGTCACACTCTGGTGCAGTAAGCGACAGTTGGCGTAGACGTTGCTGATTATAAAGTTGGGCGATCGCCTCCCAGATTGCCGCATCGGGTCGAGATAACCGTCGCGTTGTGGGAGTATCACCAGAGACACAAAGAGTTTTAAAGCACTGCCACGCTAGGCAATATTGGGCAATCGTTTCCACTGATAATCCTGCCTGCTGTAGAGATTCTGTTAATCGCTTTTGAATCAGCTTTCGCAGCAAGCCCCAATCAGTACGGCTGTCTGCCTCTTTTTGTTGCCGCAACGTGTCTCGAATCGTGTTACTAAAGATGAGGCTAGCGTAGGTTTGCAGGCTTGCACCATACTTTGGGCAATATCCCTTGAGGACGATCGGTAGACTGGCGATCGCAATTTGAAAAAAGTCCGGCAGAGAATATTGCACCCCAGTCTGGCGACTCGTTAGCTTATGATCGACCCAATAGCACGTTTCCTGCAAATAAGCGGTCAAATGTCCAGCCGCCATCGTAGATTGATTCATCCAGGCTCGATGCCAGTACAATGCCCAGTCAGAGTTGGAAAGGTTTCGCAAATCAGCCGTTACTGCCGACTCCAAACGATTTAACATGTTGCGGTGCAAGCGGCGATCACTCGTCCATTCATTAAAGCGATCGCCTGAAAATTCCACAAAAGTAGAAAAAATTTCTGTAATACCTTGTCGAGAATGCACAAGCAAACGAGTCAATTAAGGTGCAAAGATTATTATCGCTTCTCAAGTTCTTCTGAAAGTCAACGTCTCTGGCAGAACTTTCAAAAGATACTTTCAGAAAGGGAATTGACCATGGCTAAGGCTTGTTGATAGCTGGAGATCGCCCTAGTTGCAGTGATCCGAAAAACTATCAACAAAGTACATTCTGATACTCCTACATTGCTTCAGCCTTGCTAGCTTTGGCTAATTGTTCAACCAAGGTGTGATAGATGACAAGATCGGTCGTGGGTTCAATTGCAACACTCTGGCGTTATCCAGTGAAATCGATGCTGGGAGAGGAATTAGAGTTTACAGACGTAACGAAGCAGGGGCTATTGGGCGACCGCGCGTATGCACTGCTGGATGTACAAAGTGGCCGGATTGCCAGTGCTAAGAACCCTAAAAAGTGGGCAAAGTTATTGGAATTTCAGGCAGCATTCACAGAAGCTCCCCTGAAAGAAACGCTTCCCCCAGTAAAAGTAGAGCTTCCAAATGGTGGTTCTCTTACAAGCGAGGAGATCGACACCAGCAGCATTCTTTCTGGTTTGCTGGGTCGCGACGTGCAGTTGCTGTCCTCGGCACCACAGACAGCGAGCCTCGATCAATATTGGCCCAATGTTGAAGGGACAGCGCATCAGGAGACAACCACAGAACTCGTTTTACCTTCCGGTACGTTTTTTGATTCGTGCTCTGTTCATGCCATTACGACTGCAACATTGGCACGGCTGCAAGAGCTTTACCCGGAAGGACAATTTGACCTGCGTCGCTTTCGACCGAATCTTTTGATCAAGCCCGTATCTGATGAAGCCTCATTTATAGAAGATGCTTGGGTCGGTGGTGTGCTAGCGATCGGCGATGAGGTTCGCCTCAGCATCGACACCGCCTGTCCTCGCTGCGTGGTGACAACTCTGGCACAATCTGGTTTATCAACCGATCTGGGCATCTTGCGAACAACGGCTCAACACAACAACGTGATTGCAGGGATCCGTGCCTCGGTTTTGCAGAGCGGCACCATCCGCCGAAATGACTTGGTTTGGCTAGAGTCGCAGTAAGCAAGCTTATCTACTAACAGACTCGACTATAAGTAGTTCTGGTTGCACTGCGGCAACTTATAGAATTGCTCACTATGAGATAATCGTGATGAGCGGCATGAAGAAAGCGTATGAGGCGATAGCGATTACGGAGCAAGCCAATGCATTCGTATGTCAAAGAGGTGGGTATTGACTTGCCATGGCAAATTTTTGAATTCTAAATGTAGACAAATTGCTAGCGTTAACGCCTTAGGGCATGCCACACATTGGGGTTTGATAGATAACCAACAGTTACCAGAGAAAAGCAACAGTGCAAGATTAAACTGCTTTCTCCCCCAATTATAAAATTGATGAAGCCAAACAAAGCTGCTGCCTGAGTCATTAAAGCTCCATACCACGCCCATCGTTGTAAGAAATACACTCCACCTGCCATGCAGAGGCTCAAAATTCCGATTGATAGAACGAAACTCCACACACTAGACGGATTGTTGCGAGCGGTTAGCGATGAAGTCCACGGGTTGTTTGAGATCGCCCCAGCTAAACTCAGTACTCCTAGCAAAAGCTGAGCAGCAACAATAACATTGACTGCCCCAGGGCGAGTAGCTCTAGCATTGAACGATCTTTCAGTAGCCGCTTGAAATCTTGGTTGAGCCAGCAATAAGCCCCAAAGTCCGAACACTCCAAAAAGCGTAAACCATAAGCTACAAATCAGCAAAATGCAGATGACTAAGCCTAGGTGCAAAGCCCATTTTTCTGAACGGAGTAAACCTTGTACGACAGCTTCGACCAGTGCAGTAATCATAAGCACTATTGGTGCGACGATCAGTCCTAAAGCATTAGCACCAGGCAAAATGATGACAAATGCTCCAAGTGCCATAATCAAGACGTAAAACAGCCGCAGGCTCCAAATAGCTAAGTGCATGACGGTTTTTGTGGTTCTATAGAATGTGCTTCAAGATGCCATTTCTAAAGTGCCCAGTTTCGAAATTCAAATCTTCAGAATGGGTAATCACAGCACGCCAGAATTAGCAAATACCTCAGCAATCATCGTCGGCGTACTCCAGATAGCCTTTGACTCACTTGACCTTTAGCAGCTGAGTGAACGTTGATGCGTTGATTGCTTTTACACAAATTTGGAGAAAGTGAAGTTGGGACTGTCACCCTTTCTTCAGTTGCTTAGTTGGTGTCGTCCTTGGCGGCCCGAAAAACCAGGTAACCTCCTGCCACTTTTCCGCTCACGCAGCAACGTAACGATCGCTTGCAGCGTTATGCAAGCGATCGTTACCAGAACCGCATCTGTGGCTAGAGAAGTGTTTTTTCCAGCTCTACTGCAAAATCTAGCGATCTTTTTAGACGTACCTTGTGTTTTGGCTTCGGAAATTATTAGTCAGCAGCCTCTTATAGCGTTTCCGGCTCCTGTGAGGTACAAACTAAAGGCTCAAACCCTTGCTCTCTATTATTCTGCCCGTACCTCATCCGACAGAAAACCGCTATAAAGCTTCTAGAGCTAACTGCTTTCCCGTTTTACGATCGCACCTGAATGCTCAACGGCCCCAAAGTTAGCCCTTATTTTTTAACTACTTGGCTTACTTTGCCGACGATTGATGTAAGACTGGATTGAACTTCGCCATACGACGACGCTGCATCAGCTTCACCCCCACAAAACCCAGACCCACAATGACTACACCCGGCATCATGCTTGGCTCTGGAACTGCCGTATACTCAAACACCTCTCCTGGTAGATCGGCTAGCAACGAAGGTGGCAATCGTACTTGGGTTGCTTGCTCAAAGGCATATGCAAAACCCAGCAGTGATGACTCGCTGTAAGGACGACCCGTCAAAGAAAGCGTGACTGGCAAATTTTGGGAACCAAACCCGGCTGGAACCGTAACATCGGCGAATCCCAGCAGGCTGGCAAACTCAACCTGCCGAATGGGTGGCGACCCTGGTGGACTGACAAACGTTGGATCTGTTGTTCCTGGTAACGGGCGAGCAAAAGTGCCAATCGTTGGAAACACGAAAGCATCGAGATCGTTTGTGTCAAAAACATTTAACACAGTGCTTCGCAGCGATGGAATAATTGTGTTCGCAACGTTTAAGTATTGGGGATTGGTTAAGCCCCCGAAGGCAACAGTGTTGTTCAACGTGCCAACAATAGTGGAGGGTGTGGACGAGTTTGCCACTTCTGGCGATCGCAAGATTGTGATTATGTCTTCAACAATTTTGGGATATTCCGGCGATAGCGTCTGGAGATACTCATCGAGATAAGGTTTTTGTTCAGCGCGGGCGATCGTGGATGAAGCCGATGCCATTGTTTGCAAGAAACTGTTCTCAAAGGTAATGTCGACTGTTGTTGCACCGAGTCCGCGTAGCTGAGTTAGAGAAGTTTCCAGAATTTGATTTACCTCTGGATCAACGCCGTTAGTACCGTTACCAAAGTAGTTGCGAACCACTCCCAGTCGAGCACCATTAAGCGCATCGGGTTTCAAAAACTGGGTGTAGTCGCTGAAGAATTTATTTGGCTCTACCGTTGGGGCTGAAACGGGTGTTGCAAAACTGGGATTATTGGGGTCAAATCCAGCCATCACCCCTAGGGCCAGTGCGGCATCGGTTACAGTTCGCGCCATTGGTCCTGCCCCATCGCGGGACAGTGCAAAGGGAATGATGCCGTCTAGACTGACTAAACCACGAGTGGGTCGCACACCTACTAGGGCTTGGAACGAGGAAGGTGTCCGAATTGAGCCACCCGTATCCGTGCCAGTGCCAAAGGCCGCAAAACTACTGGCGATCGCGGCTCCTGTACCACCACTAGAGCCTGCCGATTGACGATTTAACTGATAAGGATTGAGGGTTTGACCGCCGAGGGAACTATAGCCAGAACCAGAGATCGCAAATTCATCTAGCTCCGTTTTGCCGAGGATAATTGCCCCAGCGTCTCGCAGTCGTTGCACCACGAACGCATCATCGGGTGCAACGGAGCCAGCTAACGCATCCGACCCACCTGTTGTTGGCAAATCAAACGTATCGTAGTTATCTTTCAGAAGAATTGGAATGCCATGCAGTGGACTGCGTCGCCCTTGAGAAATACGCTCTGCGTCCAGAATGCGGGCATACATCAGCGCATCCGGGTTCAGTTCGCGGATAGCATTAATTGACGGACCCTGCTCATCGTAGGTGGCAATCCGGTTCAAATACAGTTCTACTAACCGTTCAGATGTTAGCGCTCCAGAGTCAAACGCCAGATTAATGTCTGGAATTGTTGCTTCCGCAAGCCGAAACGTAGCAGCGTAAACTGTCTCGGCTGCAAGTGCAAGCAAGGCAACCGGAGTGACTACCAACGTTGCCGTCCGCTTCAAGAGATTCAGCACACAGATACTCCTATTCGTGAATTACTTTAGTTAATGGCTCAACGCAGCGTATGAATTGCTTTAGGGCGTGTGAGTGTTGCTCTACGTTCCTAGCCTTTGCTTTAGTATTGGCGAAACTACGTGTAAATACTGTATCTGCGTTAACAACTCAGACCTGAACCAACAAGAACAACCAAGCTTGTCAAGATTCCATGACATTACTCTCTAGTTGTAATTTCAGCTACGGTTTACATCCGTAGTTCAACTTAGCTTGTGACTGAAGCTTCTCAATTTTGTGCGTAGAATTTCTTAGTAAGGAGTGAAAATTAGAGTGTTCAAAACTACCAGTCGCTTTGCCACAGTACTTGCGGCTCAAGCCGCAGCGATCGCCGCCGTCTCTACGCCTGCCCCCGCGATCGCGTTTACGTTTGGGCAAACGACCTCATTCACGCTGCAAGAAGCAACCATCTCCAATATTCAGTCCGCGTTTGAGTCAGATTTGCTAACCTCCAAGCAACTGGTGCAACTTTACCTGAGTCGCATTGAAACCTATGATGCTTACGACAAGTCCGGACCCGGACCACAAAACAAGATTAATTCGATTCTGACGCTTAACCCCAATGCCCTAGCGGTTGCCGAAGCGCTCGATTTGGAACGACAACAAACGGGACCGAGAAGCCTGCTTCACGGGGTGCCAATTTTGTTGAAGGACAACATTGATACGTTTGACTTGCCGACCACCGCTGGCTCTGTGGCGTTGGCTGGTTCAATTCCACCTGATGATGCTTTTATTGCTCAAAAGTTGCGAGAGGCAGGAGCGGTGATCCTGGGTAAAGCAAATCTAACGGAGTATGCTAACTACCTGACAAATGGGATGCCCGCAGGCTATAGCTCGTTGGGTGGTTATGTCTTTAATCCCTATAATCCTATACCCTTACCTAACGGTGATGGCAGACCCATCCTTTCTCCGGGTGGCTCTAGTGCTGGTTCTGCGGCTGCAATCGCGGCAAACTTCGCAGCAGTTTCAATTGGCACCGAAACGTCTGGCTCAATCCTCAGTCCAGCGAATCAAAACTCCTTGGTGGGAGTTAAACCAACCCTGGGTCTTGCTAGTCGAGATGGCATTATTCCGATCGCAGCCAGTCAAGATACAGCCGGGCCTCTGGCTCGGACGGTGACCGATGCTGCCATCTTATTGGGTGCAATTACTGGCGTCGATCCTAAAGATGCGGCAACGGCGGGCAGTGCAGGCAAAACCTACACGGATTACACACCGTTCTTGAATACAAACGCTCTCAGTGGAGCACGCATTGGTGTACCCAGAGAGTTTTTCTGGACAACTGGGGTGTCTACAGAGCAAGCAGCGATCGCCGAAAATGCTTTGAGCATTATTCGCTCTCTGGGAGCGGAAGTGGTTGAAGCAGATATCACGACCGTTCCTCTACCCGGTTCTTCCGTGTTGAGCTACGAGTTCAAGCGTGATCTCAACCTTTACCTGGGTAGCTTAGGTGAGAACGCTCCGATTAAAACCCTGGCGGATGTGATTGCCTTCAACAGCAGCGCCAATCCAGAGGTTGCCCTTAAGTATGGACAGGTTCTGGCGCTTGCATCTCAAGCAAGAGATTTAGATCCATCAAGTGCAGACACACAGAAGTATCTTGCCGATCGCGCTCAGGATCTCTTGTTATCGCGGGAGCAAGGAATCGATGCCTACCTCAACACCTATAATCTAGATGCCATCTTTTTCCCTGGAACTCGGGGTGCCAACATTGCTGCTCGTGCTGGATATCCCAGTGTGATTGTGCCCGCAGGTTATCAGTCAGGAAATGCTCCGTTTGGCATCACTTTTTCTGGCACCGCTTACAGCGAACCAACTCTGTTAGGACTCGCCTATGCCTTTGAGCAGGCAACGCTTTTCCGTCGCGCGCCAGAGAGTGTGCCTTCACTTGAAGGTGAGACGGTAGCGGCGGTTCCTGAACCAACCACTGTTACCGGGCTGCTACTAGGGGTAAGTGGTCTATTTGCAGCTCGTCGTCGCCAACGAGATGGACAACGGATTGCAAGCGTTAAAACGCTAGGAAAAAGTTAACTGCTAGATAGCCTGCTGACAGATTCAATGTGAAGGGCGCATATTCTGCGCCCTTCATGACTTTCTGAGTGCTAACCTTACAAGTTGATGGTTTTACTCTGTCTGCGTCGCCGCTTTGCCCCTAGCAAGCCAAGACCGGCTAGTCCTAAAGCGACAACAGTACTCGGCTCAGGCACAGCCGCAACAGTCTCACCTGGCAACGCAGGGGTGCTATCAGGCGCTTGCCGAAATAGCGTTCCTTGCTCAAAGCTATACGCGAGTTTAATCAGCGTTGATTCATCGTAAGCTCTGCCTAAAAACTCTAGACCTACTGGCAAGCCATCAACCGTGAAACCAGCCGGAACGGTGATTGCTGGAAAGCCAGAAAAAGGACTAAGACGGTTGGCAGAACCAGACGCGAGATTTGCAGTCAACAAGTTCGGTGGGCTGGCAACGGATGGGTAAATCAGCGCATCTAGACCCGTTAACGCTTGCAGCAAGGAGCTTTGAGTGATGCCGGGACGCTCTTGAATAATCTTCTGATAATCAGGATTTTGGTCGGGTGGAGTAATCGAGTTGCGATCAATATATGCTGCTTCGCTAGCTTTCAAATACAGCCCACTTGCAATGATGTCCTCCAAAGTTCGCACACCCGAAGGAGGGACAGGACGGTCTGCCAGGTAATTATTCAGGTCACGCTTGAATTCAAAGCGACTGAGGCTAGGATAGCCCAGAATAGTTGCCAGATTGGGAATGGTGACATCTACGACTTCTGCTCCTAACAACCCGATGCGACTAATTGCGTCATTGATGACGGCATTGGTCTTAACGCTTTCAGGATTGGAGTTCAAGCCAAACACGCCACGGACGACACCAATTCGAGCCCCTTTAAGTCCGTTTGGATCAAGAAAATTAGTGTAGCTGATGGGCATATTGCCAATGCTACCTGCGGTAATGGGATCGTTTGGATCATAACCTGCCACCACGCTCAGGGCAGCGGCAGCATCCGCGACAGTTCTTGCCATGGGTCCGCCCACATCCTGAGAGAGCGCCAACGGAATAATCCCATCTCGACTGCTTAAGCCAATCGTGGGACGAATGCCCACTAAGCTATTGAAGGAAGACGGAACGCGAATAGAGCCGCCTGTATCAGTACCAAAGCCGAGGAGACCAAAATTTGCCGCGATCGCCGCTCCAGTGCCGCCGCTTGAGCCACCCACATTACGAGCGGTATCGTAAGGATTGAGAGTGGTGCCACCCAGAGAACTGACGCTAGTCAAATTAAAGGCAAACTCAGACAGGTTAGATTTTGCCAGAATTAATGCCCCGGCCTCCCGTAGTTTTTGCACCTGGAAGGCATCAGAACCAGGGTAAAAGTCCTTCAGCGCTAAAGCGCCCGCCGTGGTCGGTACGTCTACAGTGTCAAAGTTATCTTTTAGAATGACGGGGACGCAGTGCAACGAACCGGTTGGACCTGACTGAGCATATTGAGCATCTAGTTGGGCGGCGATCGCTAGTGCATTCGGGTTGACGGCAATAATTGAGTTGATTGCAGGTCCTTGTTTGTCATAGGCAGCAATGCGGTTGAGATAAAGCTGAGTCAACCCCGTACAGGTGATGTCACCCGCACTGAAGGCGGTCTGGACACTGCTTACTGTGGCTTCAGTCAAAGTGAAGGCAGGGGTGATGCTGGGTGTTAAGGCAACGATCACGCTTTGGGAGGCAAAGGCGATCGCCACCCGTTTAATGGACTGCAACATAAACGTCAATTCTCAGGGAAGGTAGATAAACTGCAAGCAAAAGCTCGGAATGCTTAAGGAGAAGCATACGAAAGGGCGAGGCTGGAAACTGTTAGGAGCGATACGCTTGCTTCTTGCTTTTACAGAATCTGTATATAAGACTCAACACAGGCGATTAGATGACTGTATTCAGCTAGTCGTCACATTCCGAACGCAATGTCCAACTGCGTAGTCTTGATTGTCTTTAACTTGAAACGCAACTCCGCTTTTAGCAAAGGCAGTCACGTAAATTAACTCTCCTGATTTCAATCTTCCGGTGCCAACTAGCTTCTCCTGTGAGTCATGCTGTATCTGCATCACAACTGTTTCCTGATAGCGATCGAATCTAGGTGCACTGTACATCCTCAATTCAAATCGAGATGCGATTCTATTCAATGAGTCCACAACATAAGAGCGGTTATCACTTACTGCTTCACAAGTCCAAATAATTGGCTCTGCTAAAAACCCCATTCCAAAATCACCTATCAATTTATTAGCAGAAAGTACCACCATTACAGGCAATAGCAAAACCGGGAGCGCCTTCACATTGAAATACGCCTAACTGAAAAGCTGAACATTCCCCTATCTACCTAATTGAAAGTTTTATACGGAAAACGGATGAATAGGCAGACGTTTTGAAGTGTTACGCGGAAACACTTTCAGTCAATCAATGGTTAGCTATCTCTAGTTCCCTATTTTGTGGTGATACTTTGAAAGTTTTGAGTGAATGATAAACGTATGATCAGCATCAGCTTCAACACAGTGATCCAGAAAATATGAGCCGAAATATACGCTTATTTCCGACCTACTCTCAAAAAGAGAATCAAACGACAAACCATTGCCTCCTGATACTAAAAATGTTATACGAGGAGAATCCCAAGTTTTTATCAGAAGCGCTAAGTATGTTACTGGGTGAAAACTTTTCTGGTACGGTGGGCGTGCAGTTCACACAGCAAAGACGGGGTAAAGAGAGTGTTCCCGATGGGGAAATTACTCAGGAACCTTTTTCTATCTTCATTGAGACAAAACTCGGCAGCAATTTTGACAAAGTTCAACTCATAGGACATCTGGAAACTCTTAAACAGAAGCAAGGTCAAAGAGTTCTGCTTGCTCTAGGTAACTTCGAGCAGGATAGTGCATACCATCCTGACTTTCCAGAAATTGAAGGTGTTGCAAAAAGTAATGACGTTTCTTTTGCTGCCGTTAGCTTTGAGCAGTTTCTTCAAGCAATTCAACTACCTTACTTGCCCAAAACCCTAGTTGATGCAGTATCAGATTTAGGTGAGTATCTTGATGAGAATGCTTTGTTACCATCCTGGAAATATCGATTAGATATCGTCAATTGTAAGATGAGCTTTGATAGTGTATTACGATACAAAATTTACACATGTCCAGCTCAAGGCGGTCCTTACAACCATCGACGCAGCTTGTACTTTGGTACCTATCGTAACAAGCGCGTTGAACAAATTGCTCAGATTGAGGCTGTTGTGGATCTAGAGTCTGAAGGTGAAGCTACCTTGATTTGGAAGAATGACAACCGATCAGAAGTAGAGCTAGTCAGAATTGCAGTAGAACGTCGTCAGCAAACAGGAGATTCTTGGTATCCCGTCCGAGCCTTTGTGTTAAGTGATTTATTTACTACTGATTTTATCAAAGCAAGTTCAGGCGGAATGCAAGGCAATAAGCAATATTTTGACATCGGCAAACTAAAAGTTGCTAATGCAGAGGATTTAGCTGCAAAATTGAGGGGAAAAACGTGGGAAAACTATGAGTCGTTGATTATTAGTTAATCGATGTGACCTGCCCAGACAGCTAACACTGAGTCAGTGCGGACGGAACAGAAGAAATAAGGTGGGCAATTGCCCACCTTGGTGCAAGACGAGTTTTCATTCCGTGAGGTCTTGAGTATTGGGCAATCGAAGTCGGTTCAGCGTTAAGCAACGCAGCATAATAATTCAAACGCAGCGGACAGTTGAGAGACGCTGATATTGAGTTCAGGGTTATCTGCTGCCGCTGCTTTGAGCCGTTAGACCCGAATTTAGATGCGATTGCCCTTTCCTCATTAACGCCTCAAAGCATCTTTGCCAAGCTGAACCGTAACATCCGATTCGAGATCGCCATTGCCATCGACGCGTACTTCGCCAAACCCTAGCAAGCGGCGAATGTTTTCAGCACTGGCAACGTCGCCCTGCTGTGCCAAAATGCGGGTGGTATCCAGCGGTTCGCCATAGGGTTCTGCGATCGCAACATCGCTATAGCCCGCTTTTGACAGCGGATTAATCCAAGAGCTTGCTGCTGCTTGACGAGTGGTGTCTTGAATGGCAACTCGCACTTTTTCAGGCGATATGCTAGCTGCCGTTGGATTTAGACCCAGATTAAAATGCTGAGCCATAATCACTTGAATCTTTGCCAAATTTGGTAGCCAGTAACTCGTGCCGTAGGTTTCGATGTCACCATATTCACCTGGCGTGATCAACATTTCCATCTTTGAGCGATCAACACGAACTGCATAGGCAACCAGCGCAAAAATCTCTTCCACGGTTAAGTTCGTATCAATATAAGCACGAATCACTGAAATAATTTTCGGTAGCCGAGCCAGAGTCATCGGATTAAGCACTTGTTCGGATAAGGCGCGAATCACCATTTGTTGGCGCTGCACCCGCCCAATATCACCATTTTCGTCACTGCGAAAGCGAAGTAGCTGGAGTGCCTGATTGCCGTTTAAGTGTTGCTTTCCAGCCTTGAGGTTGACATATAGATGCTGGCTATCGTCACTATATTTCATATCTTTTGGCACATAGACGGTGACACCGCCCAACGCATCTACTAATGCCTGCACACCCTGAACGTTGATGGTAATGTAGCGATCGACCCCAACCCCACCCAATAGGTGACTCACTGTTCTAGCCGCTAGCGCAGGTCCTCCAACCGAATTCGCCTCATTGATTTTGCCAACGCTATAACCCGGAATCTCAATACGGGTATCTCTGGGAATTGATAGCAGCGCAACTTTCTGAGCTTCAGGATTAAATCGAACCAGCATCATCGTATCGGTTAACCCTTCAAAGGAGTTCACCAAAGCTTGATATCCTAGATTTTTTTCTCCCTGTGGCGGATCTGACACATCGCTGGTCAACACTTTGGCTCCTAACACCAAAACATTGACTGGACGGGTTAGTTCAGGCAACTGTAAGTTACTAATACTGGAAAGGTCGCCTTTGGAAAACACTGCCGCATCTTTAGGGCTTAGTTTGCGCTGCAAGAGTGGAGCGCTTGCCATTGTCATTGCCAACATCGCTCCTGCTGTTGCCGATAACAACGCCACTCCTGCAAAGCCAGTTACCACCCATAACCAGCGGTAGCTTTTTTGTTTAGAAACTTTTTGTTTAGAAACTTTTCTTAAGCTGAGATTGGCTTTCTTAGGCTGAGCAGGAAGGGAGTTACTTTCTTTCACAAACTTCTTAAACACGCATCATCACTGAGCGTGAAAACAACTATGGCAGCAGAATAGTAACAACAATTTCCAAGAATGGCTAAAAAATGTGAATAATCTTTGGCTAAATTAGACAGGTTTCGGTTTTCAGATCCTAGCTCCGCACTTTTTATACTTCTTAAAGAAATCCAGCAAATTTCGTCGATCCGGTTCAAAAATGCCGTATCGTTAAGAGTCGGTTTAATGACGATATGCAAGCTTTTCCTTCTACAAACCTGTGTAAGGCGATCGCTGCTGGAACGTTGAAGAAGCCCTGTTGTTTAACCCCATCTGCCTGTTATGCCGAAGGTTCTTGTTTCTGACCCCATTGATCAAGCCGGAATTGATATTCTGTCCCAGGTTGCCCAAGTTGATGTCAAAACCAACCTGTCTCCTCAAGACCTGATCGGCATTATTTCAAACTACGATGCCTTAATGATTCGCTCAGGCACTCGCGTTACTCAGGAAGTAATTGAGGCTGCAAGCCAACTCAAAATTATCGGTCGCGCGGGCGTAGGTGTGGATAACGTAGATGTTACAGCCGCGACTCGCAAGGGGATCGTTGTTGTCAATTCTCCCGAAGGAAATACTATTGCTGCCGCTGAACACACGCTCGCGATGATGCTATCCATGTCGCGCTACATTGCCGTGGCAAATCAATCGGTGAAAAGCGGCAAGTGGGATCGCAAAAGTTATATGGGCGTTGAAGTTTATAAAAAAACGCTGGGCGTTGTTGGGCTGGGTAAAATTGGTGCCCACGTTGCTACAGTAGCTCATGCGATGGGCATGAAACTGCTGGCCTACGATCCGTTTGTTTCCCACGAGCGCGCTGAGCAATTAGGCTGCCGTTTGGTTGAACTGGATAACTTATTCCAAGAGGCAGATTACATTACGCTTCACCTGCCTAAAACGCCAGAAACCGCGAATTTGATTAATGCGGCAGCGATCGCCAAAATGAAGCCCACTACTCGCATTATTAACTGTGCCCGTGGTGGCATTGTGGATGAAGCGGCGATCGTCCAAGCATTACAAGAAGGCAAGCTGGCAGGAGCCGCATTGGACGTTTTTGTGCAGGAGCCGCTAGAAGAGAACTCGCCCTTACGCGGAGTTGGCAAAGAATTACTGCTGACTCCCCATTTAGGAGCCTCCACCGAAGAAGCTCAAGTGAATGTGGCGATCGATGTTGCCGAGCAAATTCGTGATGTGCTGTTAGGTTTGCCTGCTCGGTCTGCGGTCAACATTCCTGGCTTGCGCCCCGACCTGCTGGAGCAATTGCGTCCCTACTTAGAATTGGCAGAAACACTCGGTAATTTGGTTGCTCAATTGGTCGGTGGACGTGTAGAAGCCCTAAACGTCCGCTTGCAAGGAGAACTTGCCACAAACCAAAGCCAGCCTATCGTCGTTGCTGCATTAAAAGGACTCCTCTCTCACGCATTGCAAGAGCGGGTCAACTATGTGAATGCCAGCATTGAAGCTAAGGAGCGCGGCATTCGGGTGGTAGAAACTCGCGATGCGTCAATTAAAGACTATACAGGTTCGCTCCATCTGTCCGCCAAAGGTTCGTTAGGTGAACATTCTGTAGCTGGAGCACTCCTAGGTGACTCCGAAATTCGGATCACCAGCGTAGATGACTTTCCGGTCAACGTGCCACCCAACAAGTACATGGTCTTTACTATGCACCGAGATATGCCAGGAATTATTGGCAAAATTGGCTCTCTGTTGGGTAGCTTTAATGTCAACATTGCCAGTATGCAAGTTGGTCGCAAGATTGTTCGAGGAGATGCGGTGATGGTACTTAGCATTGATGATCCTCTACCCGATAACGTTCTTGCTGAGTTTCTCAAAGTTCCTGGTATCCGAGATGCTTACACCGTCACGTTATAGGAGCGTTTAAGACTGCCAAATGTCCTCACCCTAGCTCTCTCCCGATGAGGAAAGAATCAAAAATCGGAAATGTCTAAAGACTTTTTCCTGAGGATGAGGACACCTTCATTGCTTGCGTTTTTTCTGTCTTCTAGTCTCCTTAAACCATGGCAAATAGCTGGTGGGAAATTCAGATTCTCTCGGATCCGTTGCTAGAAGATACGCTCTTTTGGCGATTAGATGCGTTTGGCTGTCTGGGGGCATCCAGTCAGATGAAGGGGGTATCTTGCTTAATACGCGCTTATGTCCCTGAGGCACAAGTCCAAATGCTGGATTTAGCTGCGTTATCCCTGTTATTGCGGCAAGATGCTTTATGTTTCGGCTTTCCAATTCCAGTTGCCCAATGGAACTTAATAGAAGAAGAAAACTGGGCAACGAACTGGAAACAGCACTGGAAGCCGCAAAAAGTGGGCGATCGCTTGCTGATTAATCCTGCATGGTTGCCCACCCCAGAAATGGGCGATCGTGTTTTGCTTAAACTCGAGCCGGGGGTTGCTTTTGGCACGGGTGAACATGCCACGACTCAACTCTGTCTAGAAGCCCTAGAAATGAGATTGGGAGCGCCCGCCGTCACCACGGAGCCACTGCCAATAAATCTGGTGCTTGCAGATGTCGGCTGCGGCTCTGGCATTTTATCAGTTGGGGCACTTTTGTTAGGAGCCAAACAAATTTATGCCGTCGATACCGATCCCTTAGCCGTTAAGGCAACACGCGAGAATGGTGATCTCAACCAGATTGAGCAAGATCGGTTGATCATTGCTCAAGGCAGCGTAGATCAAATTGCTGAGATGATTGATGCTCCGGTAGATGGCATTGTCTGCAACATCTTGGCGGAGGTAATTATTGATTTGATTCCTCAAATGACCGCCATCATTAAGCCAACCACTTGGGGAATCCTCAGTGGCATTTTGGTCGAGCAAGCAAAACCTGTGGCAGACACCTTAGAAGCGAATGGATGGATGGTTGCTGCCCTATGGAAGAGAGGAGAATGGTGCTGTCTCAATATTCGAAGATCGTAAGCCAACGCACTCTACCGTTTCACAACCAAAACCACTCCGGCAACAATCAGCCCTAACCCAATCAGATGGTGCCGAGAAATTGATTCTTGGAAGAAGAAATAACCCAGCAGCACTGAAAAAATATAGCTAATAGAGATTGCTGGACCTGCAACGCTTAGCTTGACACGAGTTAAGACCAAGATAAAGAAAATGGAGCTGAAGGCATACAACGCTAAACCCGCTACTAGCTCAGGCGTTAACGCAATATTTAAAATATGAGAGACGAAATTATTGGCACTCACCTTGCCAAGCTTCCCAGCGCCTAATTTGAGCAGAAACTGCCCCCCAGATGCCATCAATATCGCCGATAGAAACAGAAAAAATTCTTGGAGGGTCACTTATACTCTTCCACACTGGATTCAGTCTCTTAGTTTACCGCTAAGTTGTTAAATAATTTATTGGAAGAACGGGCTAGAATCGACTCGGAACTTAACCGGACTGTAGCGAAAAATGGCTAGCACCACCAAATCTGCTTACACCGACGAGCAAACAGCTGTTTGGATTCGTGGCTTGGTTTCTTTAGCTTGGGCAGATGGAAACTTTGATACGAAAGAGCAAGCGATGATTTCTGCGTTGCTCCACAAAGATTTTAATGCTGAAGAAAAAACAGATGCAATGGAACCAATTTCCGCAGATGAGTTGGCAAAGGTTCTAGGTAGCGATCGCGACTTAGCAGAAAATTTTCTTAGAACTGCCGTCATGGTGGCACTAGCAGATCAAGATTACTCCGTTAGTGAAGACAAAATGCTGCAACAGTACTGCCAAGCGTTAGGACTCAAGGCAGATGCGCTAGATATCCTCCGAAATACATTTCATATTATTGCAAATGCCCAGCCAGCAGAGGGTTCAGAGTTAATAAAGGCACCTAATCTAACGTCACGTAAGCTGTATACAGACCCTGTAGACCTGCTGCATCCTGTGCGCGATTGGCTTGATCGCATGGATATTCAAGACCCAAAAATCGCACGGTTGATGTGCAAAATGATCCCCTCTCAATGTCCGTTTGAGCGAGACATTACCCTATTTGGACGCAAAATAGTTCATGTTCCACCGTTGTGCAAACTAAATCCACTGTATGACCAACTAGTCAGTTTGCGATTTCGCGCCCTTTCTTACCTCGCTGATGATTGCAAAGAAGACATTTCAGAGTATGTGTGAGGCAACCTCACGGATAAATTAGGATTTTGTAAGTGTTGGGGGTTGGTGCGATCGCCCGATCTACAGCAGCAGAGAGATCTTTTAGCGGAAAGCGATCGCTGACTAATGCATCCACATTGATCCACTGGTTAAAGACGATATCTGCGGCAAGCTGCTGTACCCGGTAAGACGAACTGTAGCTGCCCATCAGATCAATCTCACGGCGATAGAGAATATTAGGATTAATCGAGATTTCTAGCTCATCGGGAAACTCAGCAAAAAATAAGATCTTGCCGCCCTTACGAGTGCAATCCAAAGCTTGAAAAAAGGCTTTATCACTAGGAACAGCAAGCAGGCTAGTATCTACACCCATATTTTGAGTCATTGCCTGAATTTTTGCTGACAACTCTGGATCTCGCGCATCGAAGGCAGCATCTGCCCCTACCGCCAGCGCTTTTTCAACGCGGCTAGGAATCAGATCTGTAGCGATCGCCCGCGCCCCAAAATACTTCACCAACATGATAAACATCAGCCCGATCGGACCTGCTCCAGTAACAAGTACTGTTTGTCCGGGTTGAATCTGGGCTTTTTTCACCGCTTTCAAACAGCAATTTGTGGGCTCTACAAAGCTAGCCTGCTCAAAGGTGATCGCGTCTGGAATAGTCATCAAGCCACCATTTCGCACAATGTGCCCCGGCACCTTCACATATTCCGCAAAACCGCCACCGCTAGGCGCAAAGCCTGCGGTTGTCGTGATGTTTTTGTAGACATCGCACATAGAAAAATTATCATTCAGGCAGTAGCCACAGTGCATACAGGGAATATGGTGCAGCACAACTACGCGATCGCCCACCTGCCAGTTTTTCACCTCAGCCCCCACTGCCGAGATCGTTCCCGCTGTTTCATGCCCAAAAATGCGCGGGGGCTCATACAAGGGATAGCGAATCTTTTTAATATCCGACTGACATAGTCCCACTACCTGCACCTGCACCAACACCTCATCCGATGCAATCTCTGGCGTTGGCACCTCTTCATAACTTAGGTTATTCACCCCACGAAACACCTGCGCTTTCATCCGCTATTCTCCTGAAGACCCTCCGATGTAGACTGTATCATTAGCCGCCAGCATGAACCTATGTTATTGCTCCTGGGTTTTCACTTGCGATCGCTGCACTCTTCATTGAATTCGATTTGAAACCTCATATCGGCTACTTAGAAATGGCTGAAAGCCTTGAGGACAAACTAAATTTGATTTTTAGCCATTTTTCAATCGCATATCGACATCTTATACGGAATTGAGTAGGGGAGTATCATTTAGCAAGATGAAAAAGGTACTCTGTCCATGCCTCGACCCCGCACTCAAATTAGCCCTCATCTAGACTACGCAGATCTAACTCAGCGGTATGTTCAGTGCCAAGATGCTGGCGAGAAAAACCGTTGGTTGGTGATTCGATTGCTCAGTCATCCAAAGACTCCGATGAGCATCGAACAAACCGCTGAGATTTGTGGACTCAGTTGTAGTGGAGTGCGGAAAATTGCCCGTCGCTACAACGCCGAGGGTGCGGTCGGACTAGTCAATCGGCAACGCTTGAACCCTGGGGGCAATCGGTTGGCTTTAAGTGATGAACAGCAACGGCTATTGCGGCAACGCTTACAGAGTGCCCCGGATGATGGCGGACTCTGGAGTGGACCGAAAGTTGGGGAGTATATCGAAACCTACTTTGGCATTTGCTTACACCCCTCAACAGCCTGGAAGTATCTACGACGTTTGGGGTTGAGCTTGCAGGTGCCGCGTCCGGTGCATCATCAAAGCGCAACCCTTGAGCAGCAAGCAGAGTTCAAAGCAGGATTAGCAGGTCATGTGGCGTGGTTGCGCTCGTTGTTTCCCAATCGGGAGATTGTAATTTGGGCGGAAGACGAAGCTCGATTAGGCTTGCAACCCATTGTCAGGCGGGTTTGGGCACCCATAGGAGAACGCCCATCAGCGCATCATTCTCGCCGCTATCAATGGGTCTACACCTATGGTTTTGTCCATCCTGCCACTGGAGCGAGCTACTTCCTTTTATTGCCCCGTGCCAATGTCTCCATGATGCAGATGGCGTTAGAGCTATTTGCGGCTCAGGTCAATCCCCATCGTCAGCAGTTGATCATTCTATTGGTTGATCAGGCCGCGTGGCATATGAGCCAAAAACTTCAGGTGCCCCCCGGCATTTTCTTCTACCCGCTATTGCCCTATACCCTCCAACTGCAACCCACTGAATGTGTCTGGTCTTTGCTGCGCGAAGCAATCGCTAATCAAGTGTTTGACAATCTTGATGCTTTAGAGGATGTCTTAGTCAAGCGGTGCCAATGGTTGATGCAGCATCCTGTGATAGTTCAAGGCAAAGTGGGCTTTGATTGGATTCAAGCAATTTAATCTGGTCAAAAAGTACTGCCTTCCGCAATTCCGTATAATGAGTTCAGCAAGTTGGTTTGTCAGGCGTGGGAGATCCAGAAATTTTGGATTGGGCAGCGAAAGAAAAAAGAGTTTTGCTAACCCGTGATTTTAGGACAGTTCCCAAGTTTGCCTAAGAGAGGCTTGCGGCTGGACTGCCAATGCCTAGAGTTATTGCAATACAAAACAGCCAAGCATCAATGGGGCGAATTATTGAGGACATCCTAATGCTGGCAGAATTTGAAGAGGACTGTGTCGGGCAAAGTCAGTATGTACCTTTGTGAGGTGAGATGGAAACATTAAAGACGGATGTTTTGGTGGTGGGTGGAGGAACGGGGGGAACAGCAGCGGCACTACAGGCGGCGCGGCGGGGAGCAAATGTAATTCTAGTGAGTGAATTTGCATGGTTGGGCGGAATGCTGACCAGTGCGGGAGTAACTGCTCCAGATGGGAATGAACTGGAAGCGTGGCAAACGGGCATTTGGGGAGCGTTTTTGCGAGAATTGGAGCGACGGCATCCGGAAGGATTGGATCATGGCTGGGTCAGTTTCTTTACTTACGATCCACGGGTGGGCGCTGCAATTTTTGCTGATTGGGTAGCGGAGCTGCCAAACTTGACATGGATTGCAGGGCAGGTTCCGCTGGAAGTTTTACGGCACGCAAATCAGGTGGTGGGAGTCCGGTTTGCAGATTATACGATTTATGGCAAGGTGACGCTGGATGGCACAGAACTAGGGGATTTGCTGGTGTTAGGAGATATTCCTCATCGCTGGGGTTGGGAGTTGCAGGCAGAGTTTGGGGAACCCAGTGCGCCCATTGAATCCAATGCTTTGACTCAAACTTATCCAGTGCAGACTCCTACTTGGGTGATGGTGATGCAGGATGTGGGCGAGGGCAATAAGGCGGCTGTGATTCCAGCGCCACCTCATTACAATCCTGAGTTATTTAAGGGCGCATGGGAGGATTATGGCGGCGAGAAGTTTTTGAACTATGGGCGACTTCCGGGCGATCGCTTCATGATCAATTGGCCGATCCATGGCAATGATTATGGTGAAGGGGTTCATCGATTAATTGGCACAGAGTCAGAAAAACAGCAATTTTTACAAGAAGCCGGTTGGCATTCCCAAGGATTTGCTCACTTTATCCAAACCCACTTGGGGCGACGCTATGGGCTAGCTGAGAATATTTTCCCTCACATTTCATCTAAATCTCACATCCTTAGTGATGGAGCGTATGCGTTGCACCCTTACTACCGGGAAAGCAGACGATTGAGAGGTCTGACAACGGTGCGAGAACGAGATCTGTTGCCGATCGCAAAGGGTAGCGTGGCAGCATTACCCATTGTGGTCAATGCTCAAGGATGTGAGCAGGCTGAGAATGTGTGTGACGCGATCTCGATCGGCAACTATGCCAACGATCACCACTATCCCAGCGGCGACATCAAGCTTGCGCCAAAATCAATTCGATGGGGTGGACGCTGGACGGGAACACCATTTACGATCCCTTATCGGGCTTTGGTTCCTGAAACTATCGATGGCTTTCTCGCCTGTGAAAAAAATATTTCTGTCTCTCACATGGCAAATGGAGCCACTCGTTTACAGCCCTGCGTTTTGGGGATCGGGCAAGCGGCAGGAATGGCAGCGGCGCTCTGCATTGAACTCCAGTGTCAACCCAGAGATTTACCAGTGCGATCGCTCCAAGAAGCACTATTAACCGACGCGATTGCTCCAAATGCCATTATTCCATTATTCAACCAACCGATTGATCATCCAGAGTGGCTTTACTGGCAGCAATTTTATTTAAATCAACCTGATGCCTACCCAGGATTGGGATATGCCCCAACCCAACAGGAGTTCACCCAACAAACTGTAGAGCGCAGTTTAATCCAAACTCAATTGGAAGTATCAGGTGTTTTTAAACGGTTAGACAAACAGCAGTACGAATTGTTTATTACGATGCCCACAAGTTTGACTGGCCAAACCGTTAGTTTAGTAACTCTAAAGGCTGACATCAATCATTTGTTTGAATGCTTGAACGCAGAACAAACTGTCGTCGTGGCGGGAAACATAAACTATGCCGGGAATTGGCTTTTGGTAGAACATTGTTATATTTTTCAAAGTCAATTAGCGAGCGACCAATGATATTGCAGTCTGATAGTTCAGGATATTTATTGCTTAAAGAACGGAGACTTTCAGACTTTTAGCAGGAGGCTCTGCCAATTCATCGTAAACCGTCAAATTTGTAGGCTTGCATCGCTTAATTGAAACTGCGATACCTTGAGCGCCTTCAAACTGTAAATCTTCTAAGTATCCTGGCTCCTCAGCTTCTGCCTGTTGGCGATTTAGAAAAGGACCGAAATAATACGTACAGCGAGGAGAATTGGTTTTAACTTTTACCCACCAGGCAAAGCCAAAAAAATCAACAAGTCTTACTAGAGATTCCTGCATTGCTGTCTCGCTATTTTTTCCAGGGGAATTCTACAAAGCTTTATAGCTTTAAACAGTTTCAATTATTTCATCAGCTATGGTTTGTTATACTCTGTAACCTCGCCTTTTTTCAACCCCATCGGATGAGATCTGTCTAAATGTAAGGTTTTGAATTGGCGCTGACGATAAACTTCATACAATGCCATTCCTGTTGCAACAGATGCATTAAGGCTAGGCGTATTTCCTGCCAAAGCAATAGAGACTAGACGATCGCAGCCCCGTTGAATTAGCATACTCAGGCCTTCTCCTTCTGCCCCAATCACCAAGGCGATCGCCCCAGTAAACTCGACTGTATGAATTGGCTCACTTGCTTCTAATTCGAGTCCATACATCCAGAACCCGGCTGCCTTCAAATCCTCTAGTGCACGATTTAAATTGACAACCCTTGCTACTGGGAAAGTTTCCAGCGCTCCAGCGGCTACTTTCGCAACTGTTGCGGTGATCCCGGCAGCTCTTCGTTGTGGAATGATTAAACCTTGTGCCCCCATCGCTTCTGCTGAACGAATAATGGCACCTAGGTTATGAGGATCGGTAATGCCATCTGCAACAACTAGCACAGGTTGATCAACCTTCGCTTTAGCCTGCTCAATCAAAGCGGCCAGTTCGATGTACTCATAGGGTGCTACTTGCGCCGCAACTCCCTGATGATTGGCTCCTTGAGTCATTTGATCCAATCGGCGGGGATCAACTTCATCAATCACCGCACCGTTGTTTTTTGCCTGCTGTAACAATGTGTGAAACCGATGGTCATAGCGCAAACGAGGAATAATCCAAATGCGATTCAGGCTACGCTCTGATTCCATTGCTGCCAAAACTGGATGACGACCATAAATCAGTTCAGCAGAATCTTCTTGAGACGCGTTAGACAAATCCCCCTGCGCTTCTGAGAAATCTCGTCTGCTACGAGGAATAAAGGTTTCTGCACGCGATCGCTTGGGTTCTCTAATGCGCTCAGGGTGGATAAATGCTCCAGAGCGCGTTCCTTGAAAATCTCCAGAGCCAGATTCTACAGAATTTGACCGGGCATCTCTAAAGTCTCTAGATGCCTGCTTAGGTCTGGAGGTATAGCTTTCAGACCGTGATCCTCTAGCATCTCTAGAAGTCCGCTCAGGTCTAGATGTATAACCTTCCGATCGCGATCCTCTAGAATCTTTAGAAGCGCGTTCAGGTCTAGAAGAATAGTCAGAGCGTGATCCTCTAGCATCTTTGGCAGCGCGCTTAGGTCTGGGAACATTACCTTCTGACCAAGATCCTTTCGCGTCTCCAGAAGCACGTTCCGGTCTAGAAGTATAGTCTGAGCGCGAACTTCTGTGATCATGCGAAGCCCGCTCTGGACGAGAAATTTTAGGAGAGGGAATTTCAGTATCACCATCTCTGGAAACAGGTCGAGGTCTGCCCGTTACAATCCGTTTTTTGTAGGGCTTGCCGTCTCTGGATGGCATGGCTGCGTCCCCCCGGACAGGGCGATCGCGATCGCGCCTTGCACCTTGTGGTTTCGGTAGACCAACGCTTCCCGAATCAGTACGGACACGACGAGGTGGATCAGACTTGCGCTTTTTATCAGTCATGGTTCGTAAAAATAAAAGATAAGGACTAGAAATTTAATGATCGATACAAAAAGACAATAATCTTCGCCTTTGAACTAAGAACGATCTCTTGATAATACAGAGGTTGCTAATTAACAGATATCAGTGTCGATTTGCAAATGAGCCAATAACTCCATGAGGCGGTGCAGATCAGAGAGATACAGATATCCAATTAGTGTCTCCAAACTCGTTGCCCGCTGGTAGGTATCTGGATCGATCCGTTTGGGACGGCTGGCTACAGCGTTTCGTCCACGCTTTAAAAGATCTAATTCTGTAGAGGTCAGGAAGGGAAGTAACTGGTTTAAGTGGTGAGCTTGGGTTTCAGCCCGAACTTGTGACACAACTTGATGATGATAAGCTTGAATTCGCTTGGGCGGGGTTAAGTAGTATCGGCGAATATAAAGCTCGTAAACAGCGTCTCCTAAATACGCTAGCGCTCCTGGAGACATTTGCTGAAGCTGTGCGGATGATAGCGTCTGAGAAAAAAGAGCTTGAGCGATCGCTTCCGTATCTAAATTAGCTTTCGAGGGATCACTGACTTGCATCATCTCAGATATCGTCTGTACCAAATTTCCGCCAGCATTGTGAGAAGCTATTCCATCTTAATCGAGAATCCTCGATTGAGGAAATCTAACCACTCCATAATCAATGGAGTGTTAATTTGGCACAAATTCTATTGAACCTCGGTTAAAGGCAATTTCTAGGCCGTATAGACATTTGCGGGAACAGCCTCGCCAAAATTCACACTCTTACCAACAACATTTTTCAACCGCTATACCGTTCCTCTGCCCAAGGCTCACCTCGTTGATGATAGCCATTTCGCTCCCAAAAACCTAACTCTTCTTGGGCAAGAAATTCCAATCCATTTAGCCATTTAGCACTTTTCCAAGCATACAGATGAGGAACCACGAGACGCAACGGCCCACCATGCTCAGCCGGAAGCGGTTCACCAAAAAGCGTATGAGCAAAAAAGTTTTCTTCTCGCAAGAAATCTTCCATGGAAATATTAGTTGTGTAGTCCCCATAGCAATGTTCCATAATGTGAATCGCTTTGGGATCTACTTCAACCTGTTTCATGAAATCCACTACCTTTACGCCTTGCCACTGGACATCCAACTTTGACCATGTGGTAACACAATGAAAATCAGCAGTAAAGTCACTTTGAGGCATTGCCATTAGGTCATCCCATGTAAAGATGACCTTCTGTGCCAATCCCCATACTTTCAGTGTCCAATCTTTAACCTCCACATAGGGAGTATCACCATAGGTCAAGACCGGAAAGCCTTTCGCCAAGTGCTGTCCTGGTGGAACGCGATTTTGTAGGGAAGAATCTGGTTTTTGGAAGAATTTTCCTAGCATCCTTAAAAGCGCTCTACGCCTCTTCTTCCTCTTCTTCAGCCTGTGGATAGACGAAGCCTTCAGCACGCCCAGTCAAAATCGACTTGCCAAGCGACAAGGCACGCTGTGCCTGTAATCGAGCTTTGCTATTCCAGGTTGCCCGCCGCTTATCACGTTTGGACTTGGATGTTTTCTTTTTCGGTTGAGCCATGACAAACGGAATGATTTTTTACAACCTTCCTATTCTAAAGCATGATTTCAGTTAGTTTATGCAGAATTATGAAATGTCTTGGCTGTATGAATAGTCGTGAGAAACCACTCGTGGTATAAACTACATAAACCCTATCAAAGAACTGGGTTTTGATTTGACGGCAGTATCCGCAAAGAATTAGAGCAGATCGTGGAGAAACAGCCATCCAATTCTGGCGTTGACCTTAAATATCTGAGCTGTAATTTGCCAATTGCTATTCATTTTTTCCAGTCATTTACTCTGAATTGAGGTTGCATTCCGTGGGCATTATTGTTGAGGACGTCTCTAAGCAGTTTGGTAGCTTTCAAGCAGTCAGCCAGGTCAGTCTTGAGATCAAAAGCGGCACCTTAATTGCATTGTTAGGTCCTTCTGGTTCAGGAAAGTCTACGCTACTCCGTCTAATTTCAGGGTTGGAAACTCCTGATAGCGGCAAGATTTGGCTGACGGGCGAAGATGCCACCCATCGTAGTGTGCAAGATCGCAACATTGGTTTTGTGTTTCAGCACTATGCTCTGTTCAAGCATCTGACGGTGCGGAAAAACATTGCCTTTGCGTTGGAATTGCGAAAAACCTCCTCTAATCAGATGAAAGCACGGGTGGATGAATTGTTGGAACTTGTGCAACTCCATGGATTGGGCGATCGCTATCCGTCTCAATTGTCAGGGGGACAACGACAGCGAGTCGCGCTTGCAAGGGCGCTGGCTGTGGAACCGAATGTGCTGCTGTTAGATGAACCATTTGGGGCGCTGGATGCCAAAGTGCGAAAAGACTTGCGCGTATGGCTGCGGCGCTTACATGATGAAGTGCATGTCACAACTGTTTTTGTGACCCATGACCAAGAAGAAGCAATGGAAGTAGCAGATGAAATTGTGATTATGAATAAGGGCAAAGTGGAGCAGGTAGGGTCTCCGGCACAAATTTATGATCATCCTGCGAGTGCCTTTGTCATGAGCTTCATTGGTCCAGTCAACGTATTGCCCAGTACCTCTCGGATTTTTCAAGCGAATGGGTTTGATTCGCCCCATCCAGAGGTTTTTTTGCGACCCCAAGATATTTTGGTGGAAACTCAGCAAACCGAAGCATCGGTGGCTGCACGGGTCAGCCGCATCATTCACCTGGGTTGGGAAATTCAGGCGGAGTTGATGTTGGATGATGGACAGGTGTTAATGGCACATTTGACCCGCGATCGCTTTGATGAACTGAACTTGAAACCTCAGCAGCGCGTTTTTGTGAAACCCAAAGATGCCAAGGCATTTCCCCTGTATTACTCGATTTAGCAGGTGCGTGAACCGGGAAGCAATCGCTGAGTATAGTGGTTTCTATGCCAAATTTTCAGAGCCGACTTGTTAAATTTCAACCACTGCTTTTCCAAGCTTGGAAGCCCCAGGATTGGAAACTTTTGGGTATTGCTTTTTTCAGCGGTGTTGTCATGAGTTTGGCAGTGGCTCCCCTAAATTGGTGGGGGTTGGCCTGGATTTCGCTGGTTCCATTGTGGATCATCGTCAATGGTGAAAGACAAAAAACAAATGGGTCAATGGTCTCTCCGACTACCTGCGCGATCGCGTGGGGCATCGGGTATCACGGTTCAGCGCTTTCCTGGATTACAGGCTTGCATCCCTTGATGTGGCTAGGCGTTCCGTGGCTTGCCAGTATTGCCATCACCCTTTTTTGCTGGGCGTTTATTACCCTCTGGGGCGTGGCGCTGCTGGTGATCTGGACAGGAGGAATGAGGTTGGGTGCTGCGAGTTGGGGAGTAGAACATAGAGGAATAGGTTCCAGCTTATTTCGTGTTCTTTTGGGTACGGCGCTCTGGTGTGGAGTAGAAACCTTGTGCAATCTAACTCCCTTAGCATGGACCTCTATTTCTTATACGCAAAGCCCAGGAAACCTGTCGATTTTACATTTGGGTCAGCTATCCGGCGCGATGACAGTAACGGCGGCGATCGCGGCAGTGAATGGGCTACTTGCAGAAGCTTGGATTAGTTGGCAGTCAGGATCTAGAGACAGGCTTGCCCGATTCTTACTCGCGATCGCGGCATTGCTGTTCGTCACCTGTCATCTGTTTGGCTACTGGCTCTACCGTCAGCCCTTAAATGATCTAGCGACCTCTGCCTTAAAAGTGGGGATTGTTCAAGGAAATGTGCCAACCAGAATCAAGTTGTTCTCAGAAGGATTGCAACAAGCAAAAGTAGGATATGCCAAAGGCTATACAACGTTGATCGATCAAGGTGCGGAAGCCGTATTAACCCCCGAAGGCGCACTGCCGTTTTTGTGGAACGATCGCAGTCGGGCGAACAGCCTATTTTATCAAGCAGTGTTAGACAAAAAGAAAGTTGCTTGGTTAGGGACGTTTACGGCTCAAAAGGGTGGGGTTGCTCGTAGCTTACTGACTTTAAATCCGCAAGGGGAGTCGATCAGTCGTTACGACAAAGTGAAGTTAGTGCCGCTAGGAGAATATATTCCGTTTCAAGAATTGCTGGGTACGCTAATTGGCAAGTTAACGACTGTCGCAGAAAATGGTTTACCCGGAACGTTGAATCAGCAGTTGAATACGCCATGGGGTCAAGCGATCGCTAGTATTTGCTATGACTCTGCCTTTCCTGAAGTATTTCGGGGGCAGGCGGCGCGGGGTGGGCAATTTATTCTAACTGCATCTAATCTTGATCCTTACAGCGAGGTGCTGATGGCACAGCATCAAGCACAAGATTTGATGCGGGCAATTGAGACTGATCGCTGGGCAGTGCGCGCCACTAACACAGGCTATTCAGGCGTGATCGATCCCCACGGAAGAATTGTTTGGCGATCGCAGCCTCAAACCTACGAAATTCATGCCGAAACTATCTATCGTCGCCAAAATCAAACTGGGTATGTTCGTTGGGGAGACTGGCTCACTCCTTTACTGCTAGGTCTGGCAACACTCATAGGAGGTGCTCGATGGATGCAATCGCAAAATACTTAGTCCGCCGGAAAGGCGATCGCACTAGCCTGATACTGATACCCTAGGAGTAACCGCTAAAGCTCCATAAACCTGTATGAGATTTTCTCGTGATTGCGCGTTCGCAATACGAACCTTGGCAACAACACCCACCCTGACGGCATCTCCAACCATTGCCCCGGCTAAGTCTGGTCAAACGACGCATCAGCCTTATCCCAATTTTAAAGTCATTGTGTTGAATGACGACTTCAACACCTTTGAGCATGTATCCAGTTGCTTGCTCAAGTATATTCCTGGAATGACGCCTGACTATGCTTGGGACCTAACCAATCAGGTGCATCATGAAGGGCAAGCGATCGTCTGGGTTGGACCTCAGGAGCAAGCTGAGCTTTATCATATGCAATTAGGGCGAGAAAACTTAACCATGGCTCCTTTAGAAGCAGCATGATTGATTTTTTGAGCAATTAGATTTTTTGCAGAATCGATTTCAACACCGCAGGACATTATTATGGCGAGTTCCAGTGGCAGACTAGTTCTCAACCATTCCACTCACATTCCAGGGCTAATCCCTATTCTGGATTGCCTGACTCAACAAGTGGGAATTCAAACTATTACCCCTGGAGTGATTGGTCCTGCGCGATCTAACACTCAAAGACTGACGCTAAAAGTGTCGGTTCCAATTCGAGGCGGCTTCAAACTCATTGCCAGAAAAGGGAAAACTGTACAAGAAGTGTTTGTGATTGCTTCCCTAGAACAAGCAGAGTTAGAAGCCGCGATCGCCGAAATTCTCACTCGATAGGATAAATGCTTACTCAGCTTGCCGATCCGCCACACGATTTAACGGCAGACTGAGAATGCAGCTAGCAGTGAGCAAAAAGGCAATGACACCGGTTAACTTAGCGCTGAGCATGGCGATTTCCCACTCAGGCAAAATGACCTTTTGCAAACCCAATGCTCCGCAATAGACCAACCAATAAGCAAAAGTCATTAGCATCAGCATATGATCGGCTGCTTCCACATCATCCTTCATGGGATCGCGATCGCTGACCAAAAGAGAAATTCCAGCAACACAAGCAAAAGATGAAAAAATAGCTAGCAATTCATGCAAGGAAAGTTCAGACATAATCTTACTCAAGCCGTTTTTAAAGAGGACGTTTTGAAGTGAGATTCAGTCTAAAGGACTACATCGTAAGACCGATAGTAATCCTTACAAAGATCAATAAATTTAGGGTTTAGCTTAACGAAACGCAAAAAAGCCCATGAATTAAACTGCCTATACACGGCGATCAAAACGCTTCATCTTGATGCTCTTTATCCAGTTCGATTCACTTAACTCAAGGTTCGTTTGGCAAGAGTCGTTGAATGGTGTTTAGCTTATTTTTTGTCTCAACAAACTTTCCATTTTTCCAGGTCCCCTCAAGCCGCGCCCCATTTGCCAACGTGTAAACTCCTTTTCCACTTTGCCGACCCATGCGAAACTCCCCTTCATAGCGCATTCCGCTTGGAAGACTACATACCGCAAAGCTGTTGAGCAAATCATTTTGAAATTCTCCCTCGCAGCGAGTGCCATCTGCCAATACCAATATTCCTCTTCCTTGCTTTTTGCTATTTTGAAAATTGCCTTCGTAACGGTTGCCGCTGGGATAAGTGCAAACCCCTGCCCCGTTTAAAGCATCACCTCGAAAAGTTCCTTGGCAACGTGTTCCATTTGCAAAAAAGAATGTTCCCTGTCCTGCTCGGATGCCTTTTTGAAACTCGCCTTCATACCGATTTCTCCCTGGAAAGACGCATGTACCCTTGCCATTGAGTAAATCATTCCGAAAGTTTCCTTCGCAGCGAGTGCCATCAGCAAAGGTGAAAGTACCTTTCCCTTGGCGCTGACTATCTCGCAGTTCTCCCTCGTAACGATTACCGCTCGGAAATGTACAGGTCCCTTTTCCTTGCAGCAATTCATCTCGCAGTTTTCCTTCACAGTAGTTTAAGGCAATAAGAGAAGGAGCATCGGCTAAAACAGGTAACGCAGTGTCAAAAATAGAAACACCTGCAAGCACGATCGCACTTATAAGCAGCGCCTGATTTCGGAGCAAACGATTGTTTGATGCGATCAACCAGAAAGTGGGCACGCGTAAGCGATCGCTGACGTAGAAACTAGATAGATTAAAAAGCTGTCGCATAAACCTGGAATTGGGGAAACCTTGTCTAAACAGTGCCTTGCTCGAGGTTGCAACGACAACTATCTAAAGTTTGAATCAAAGCCTACAAAAAATTTGAAAGCTAAAAGCTAACAAATAATGACCAAAAAGACGAACTAAATTAAGGTTCAAAGCTCAATCTATTCGACAGCTTAAAGAAAATACAGTAAAACTAACAAGGGGAAAATCCCATCAACTTCAAGATTCTCTTTGCACTATAAAAATAGGTCTTTGAGAAATTACTGATTTTGAGGTGCATCCTCGATTTATGATTGCAGGCGGGGCATTTTTTATTGAATATCTTCTTTTTAATTCATTCTTTAAAGGTCGAAGTTTGTTAGGCACTTAGATTGACTGTGTATAAAATATTGCCATATCAGCCTGCTGGCACTTTTACTCAAGCTTACGCTTTCAACTAAAAGAATTGATAGATTCCCTCATGCTGCCTCTGTTTTCTTTCATCACACTTGCTCAAGTATTCCCTTTTCCCTCTCCGCTACCAACCCAACCGTTACCTAGGGTTACTCCACAAGAATTGTTATTACCAAGAGAATCTCTTCCTACTCAACCTACGCTTCAAATACAGGAAGTTTTTCAACCTCAGGAAATTCGCCCCCTTCCAGGGCAGTTAGATACGGTGCCTGTCCTCAATAGCAATAGCCCCGAAGTAGTGCAAACAGATGGCATCCTCACCTCTACGTTTCCACCGGAGGGTAAAGCCTCTCCTAGCGCTCATTTGAACTATGCCTTTCAAGGGCGGTTTGATATTTTTGCTCATCACATCGCTAGGTCTCGCAGCGGTACTCCGAGAACGTTGTTTCAGGCCATCCTTCTGAACAACCCAACCTCTAGACCTGTCACGATCGAAATTTTGCAGGGAGCTAGTTATCTGACTCGCCCGGATGCATCATTCATTCAGTTGCCGGCTTATGTCGAAGACCCTTTAGGAACGGTCTATGCCGGACCTGGTAGCCGAGTGATGAATGATCTATTGCGAGGTCGCCGCCAAGGATCATTTCCCCGCATAGTGGTCATTCAACCCGGTGAAAATCATCTGTTAATGAATTTGCCGATTCCTGTGAGCGGTTCTCCAGGGTCTAATGGGCGAACAACACTGATGCGCTTGCAAAGTAATGGTTCGGTGTATGGGGCAAGTTTGGCAATGTTTGCCCCTCTAACTGAAGATAGACGAGAGCGCAGCCCAACTCTAGAAGAATGGCAAACACTAGTAGTAAAAGGGGGGTTAGCAGGACCGCGGGATGTCCCTCCCACACCGCCGAACTTAAATGTAGTGAAGGTTTTTTATGGACGCGTATCTGGGGTAGCGGTAGGCTCCCAGTGGCAGTCAATGGTCACGGATGCACCGAAGGGCGATCGCTTAACGATTCCCAAAAAAGGGCGATCGTTTTCTTACGGCTTAAGCACGCTATACCGGGGCACCCTCGGCACGGGGCAAATTCAGAGTGCAAAACTATTGGCGCGTTATCCTGATACGGCTTATCAAGCCCATGGAAATTATGGAATTCAATATAGTTTAACGATGCCGCTCTACAACCCAACGAAGCAAAAACAAACGGTGACGTTGGCGATTCAAACACCCCTAAAAGATGATAAAAGCAAGGGGGGATTATTATTTTATAAGCCACCTGAGAACCGTATATTTTTTCGAGGTACGGTGCGGTTGCGCTATACAGATGATACGGGAACCACTCAAACTCGCTTCATTCACGTAACCCAGCAACGTGGAGAGGCAGGAGAACCATTGTTGACACTAAACTTACCGGGCGGCGATCGCCGAATTGTGCAGGTCGATCTTCTGTATCCGCCAGACTCGACCCCACCTCAGGTAATTACAGTGAAGACGCTAGATGATATTAGGGATGCCTCCAGGTAGAAAGCTGTTTGAGATGGTAATTAACTTATCAGTGAAGAGGTCTCTCTCTCTCTTCTAAATCTTTACTACCGCTCAAAGACTTCGCCATTCCCAAAGATTGAACTTCATATCCTAGGCGTTTGTAGAGGGTGACAGCGGGTTGATTGGATTGGAACACCTGAAGTCCGATTTTGCGATCGCCCCGTGCCAATGCCCACTGTTCAGCTTGATACATCAAAGCTAAACCAATTCCTTGACGACGATAGATAGGCGAGACGTATAGCAAAAAAATATGAGCGTGGCGATCGCCACTCACTTGATCGATCGCAGTGCCAAGCCAAAGACAGGCGATCGGATGATTCAAAAAAGCTTGAACATCATCGCCATTACTGCTTAATCTTACCCACCAAAGCGGCGTTTCCTGAGAAAAATACTGGTCTACGGTGGCAGCTAAATGACCGTAAGTACCAGTAGACTCAATTTCAGCGTAAGTACACTGCATGAACTTTACTAACAATGCACGGTCTAAGCCAGAGCCTTGAGAAAGCTGGTAACCGGGAGGAAACATGGTGGTTGTTAATGAAGTTGCCTAAGCATTAACCTATAAAGCAACAACCCCATCAAGTGGACTCATCCGTTAATCCTGTAATCAATGCAGACAACGACGGAGGAAGATTCGTAGTTTTATGAGAATTTGTTGGTTGATAGAATGCCGAGTTTTGAGCCTGATGTGTTGTTGACTCAATAGGTGCCGGAGCCGCCATATCCATCGGCATGAAAATGCGGGAACTGACTGCTACCAAAGCAAATAGAAAGACAAAAACAATCAACAGGGGAGCCACATACTGCCGGAAAATCGCCATGAGAAGTACAATATAAGTTTTTCTTAAACGCTAAAAGCTTTTCTGAAACTTCACTCAAGATTTGTAAAGCCTACTCATTTAATCCTACCGCAATAAACTTCTTGCCTACTACCCAATTTGCAGTTTCTAGAGCACTTTTCTCAGGCTTTTTTCCAAAAAAATCAAATCATTCTTAAAATATATTCTCATCGTTATTAGGAAGTTGGGTCGGCACAATAGCAGTCCAGGAGACAACAAGCGGTAAAAGAAGCAGCCCTGGAAGAGATGCCAACAAGGTGAGTAAAAAGAAGACTGACCAGCCTGTTGCCTTTGCTAAATCGCCTGCTGGAGCCGCCAAGATAATGTTGCTAGATGCCATCAAGCTGGAGAGGAGGGCATATTGGGTCGCTGTAAAGGCATGATTGCATTGGCTCATCAGATAGGCAACAAAGGCAGCTGTTACTAGCCCTGCACAAAAGTTTTCCAGGGTAATGGCAACTAATAACCACTGGGTTCCCTTGGGTAATAGAGTCAAGGAGAAATAGCCGAAGTTGCTAAGGGCTTGCAATCCGCCAAACACCCATAGCGCCCGATTTATGCCGATGCGAGTCAGAAAAATGCCGCCCCCAACGACTCCAAGAGTGGTCGCTAAAAAGCCAAACGTTCCTTGAATTGCGCCAATCTCGGTTTTGCTATAGCCAATATCCAATAAAAATGGCGTTGCCATGTTGCCCACTAGGGCATCGCCTAACTTGTAAAACAGTACGAATAAAAGCACCAAGATGGCAGATTTAAAGCCCAACCGATCAAAAAACTCCTTAAAAGGAAGATAGATAGCATCTGCAATCGTTTGGGGAGGAGAACTGCGATCGCTGGGTTCCGGTGCCCATAAGGTTGTCACGATGCCGATCGCCATTAGCCCGGCGATTAGCAAATAAACCAGTTGCCAGGAGAGATAATCTGCCAAAATAAGCGCCAGAGAACCAGATACCAAAATTGCTACTCGGTAGCCTAGTACCCAGGTGGAGGCTCCAATGCCTAATTCAGCAGGCTCTAAGACATCAGTACGGTATGCATCGTTGGCAATGTCTTGAGTGGCACTCAAAAATGCAATCACTACGGCGTTTATTGCAAGCAGTTGTAGCGCTTGCTTCGGTTGCTGTAGCGACATAGCGGCGATCGCCAGCAGTAAGCCAATCTGAGTAATCAACAGCCAGCCTCGTCGCCGTCCCAAAAAAGGAGGAACAAAGCGATCTAAAAAAGGTGACCAGAGAAACTTAAGGGTATAGGGCAATCCAATTAAGCTAAACCAGCCGATAACTCCTAAATCGACCTGTTCATCTTTCATCCAGGCTTGTAGAGTGCGGCTCGTTAGAAACAAGGGCAAGCCAGAGGCAAACCCTAGCAGCAGCAGTGCCACCATTTTACGGCTGCGTAAAACCTTGAGAAGCGGTTGGACGGCATTCATCAATACAAATCACTAACTAGACTAAACAATCCAATGACGGATTTAATTCAGCCATCATGCCATAGTTAGTGCGATCGCCTCGCCACTTTTACCCATCCCAGCGGCTCACCCTACTGGAAAAATCCTTCTTTTGCGGCAGCTTCTAAGGAAATATCTGGCAAGTTGCACAGCATTTCACTCCAAATGCTGTGCGCTTGGAGTGCTTCTACAACCCCTACAGAAGGCTTTGGAAAAATGGTTGAAAAGTCTGCCTCTTCAGAAAACTGAATGGTGAAAGCAAGCTGTTCGATCGGAGGCGTAAACTGGGCATTAACGCCTTCGCGGTTGCCTCTCGCATCGACCCGATACCAACCAATATCTTCTAAATAAATAGCATTAAATCCATGCAAACTGTAGGGCGCGCCTTTGTCATCAATGCTTAATCGCTGATAGCAAAATCCTGCTGGAATGCCGTTTGCACGCAGCAAAGCTGCCAATAAATGGCTTTTTGCATAACAGTAGCCTGTTTCATAGCGCAACACCTCTGATGCTTTGCAAGTCACAGGATTCATCTGATAATCAACGCTGTGAAAAATGTTGTCGCGCACCCACTCAAAACAGCGCTGCGCGATCGCCGCAGAGGTTATCTGCCCAAACGACAGTTGCTTTGCCTGTGCCAAGATATCGGGATGATGCCAATCGATCACCTCATCCGCTTCAAGATAATCTTGCAGATTAGTTGTAGTCGCGCCAGACATGCGCTAAAGCTCCCTGAACATCTACTTGAGAAGCAGGCACTTCAATCGCTTCGTAGTTTTTGTTTGCAGGTTGCAAGGTCACTTTGCTACCTCGGCGGTGAAAATACTTTAGAGTGGTTTGATCTTGAACTCTCGCGGCAACAATCGTGCCATTTTTAAGAGCTTTTGGATCAGCAACAGGCTTGAGAATGACAATATCACCGCTGTCAATCATGGCATCCACCATGCTGTCTCCCCGCACCCTTAGCGCAAAGTAAGTCGGTTGAAGTGACATACCCGCCAAATCTAAATACTCAATCTCAGAATCGGGGAATGCATCAACCAGGCTACCCGCCGCAATCATTCCTCGAATTGGAACCCCTCGTGACACTTCATTTGTTGCTCGAATAGTACGCGCCTTACCTTCTGTCCATTCGATATAGCCTTTCGTTCTCAAATGCTCTAAACGACTTTGAACGGGGGCTGGAGACTTCAAATCCATTGCCTTCATCATTTGACGGATTGAGGGCGGATACTGGTTTGCGCGGATGTATTCTATTAGCCAGTCGTATAGCTCTTGTTGCGCTTCGGTAAGGGTTTCCATGATCTTAGACAGAATTGTAGTAGTTTAATACACTTGTACCATCATTTTTTATTTCTGTCTAGTCTTTCAGAGAATTTGACGATAAAGCTGCGTCAACAGAGAAACATATTGTTAAAGCAGCAAAGTAGATTTAAAGCCCATATCACTCATTATCCTGAAATTCAGGGTTAGCGGATGTAGACGGCGTTTTTAAGTTTTTGATGCGTGATTTATTTACTGCAATCACCTCGGCGTCTTTAATTTCAAGCTCTACAACTTCTGGCATGGGCGTTTGTCTATTTCCAGTCTTTCGTTGGTTGGGTTTTCTGATATCTAATATTTCTGGTTGCAAAATTTCTGATTCGGGTGCTTTGGGTATGGGTAAGCCGGAAATTGTCTCCATATTGCCTGATACCTGATTGCCTAATAATTGCGATTCTGGTGCATTGGGCACGATCTCCTCTGCAAAAATCGCCTCCTGCCAATCCATTTGCGGCTGAGTCGTTTCAGGTTGGCTGTCAGGAGTTTGAACCATCTGAAGGTTGTTCGGTTCTGGTTGGGTTGCTTCCGATACCAATTCTTCTGTGGCGACCGCTTCGGGCTGAATATCTTCGGATCGAATGTTGGCTTGGGTATCTTCGGGCTGAATATCTTCAGGTTGAATATCTTCGGATCGAATGTTGGCTTGGGACTCTTCGGGCTGAATCGGTATTACTTCTGGTGCTTCAGCAGCCTGAATGGACTCAGATCCTGTCATGATTTCAGGCTGCCGAATTTCAGGCTGCTGAATTTCAGGCTGCTGAATCTCAGACTCCAAGGTTGGTTCAGAGATCGCAGGTTCTGTCGCTTTTGGAGTTGCCCATTGCACGATCGCCGTTGTCAGCCCGTCTAGGGTAAACTCAATGGCTTCTACATCCACCCGCCCCAGCAAACTCTGGCAGCTTTCACTGGTTTGAGGTCCAATAGAAGCAATACAAATATTTTCTAAATAGGTTTGCCATACTGCATCGGCTTGTTGCAGCAATTGGCAAAAATGCTGCACGGTTTTGGAACTGGCAAAAGTGATGACATCCACTGATCGCGATCGCAACGCTTGTAGGGCTTGAGGCGAGATCGCCGCTGGACAGCGCGATTCATAGGCGGCAACCTCTCGCACTTTGGCACCCTGGCTCGCGAATTCCTTAACTAGCATTTCTCGACCGCCGCTTTCAACGCGGGGAAACAAAATCCGGAGTCCGCTTAGTGGCTCAGGAAAATTGGCAGCTAAGGAATCGGCAACAAATTTGGGTGGAATAAAATCAGCGGGAATACCCAATTGCTGCAATCGCTGCGCTGTTTTTTCGCCAACTACGGCAATTTTGATGTTGCAGGAAAGTGAATCGTCGCCTGTTTGAGTTTTGAGGCGTTTAAAGAAAGCATCTACGCCATTAGTAGAAGTCAAAATCAGCCAATCAAATTCGTCAAGTTGGGCGATCGCGTTATCTAAATCTCGCCAGCTAGACGGCGCTCCAATTTCTAGGGTTGGCATCTCAATCACAGTGGCTCCCTGAGCCTCCAACAGTTGCGTGAACTGGCTAGACTGGCTGACGGCACGAGTGACCAAAACGGTTTTGTGGGTTAGGGGCAACGGTTCGGTGGAAACAGGCGGCACGATGGGCAAATTGTCATCGCTCACAGGAGGCACTGAATTGGAGAATGGCTCACGATTATCGGGTGGCTCCAGTCTGGGAGCGGGATTGCGATCGCGTTCTGATTGCCGAATGGTTGAGTTTGCAGGTGTCCAGGGAGATTCATCGCGCCTCCGTTCAGTTGGCGGACGATCGCGCGGTGGTTCTGAAGCCATATTGCGAATTTTTTTTGGCTGTAGCAGAGATCGCAGCTTTACCACTTCGCCAATCACAATCACGCAAGGAGCCAAAGACTGATTGGCTGTTTCTACCAAAATATTGCCTAGCGTACCTTCCCAAATCTGCTGTTCCGCACGACCGGCCCACCGAATGACCGCGATCGGGGTTTTAGGTGATTTGCCATGCCCCCGCAACCGCCGGACAATTTCGGGCAGAGTTCGCCCCCCCATCAAAATCACCAGCGTTTCCAGTTTAGACAGGGAAACCCAATTCAACGAATCGGGATTGTGAGCCGTGCAAACTGTAAATGAACTGCTCAATTCAGGATCAGTTAGGGGAATGCCCGCCAGCAGCGGAGCCACCAGCGCAGAGGATAAGCCCGGTATCACTTCATAATCACAGCGCTGTGCGACTAATGCTTCTATTTCTGTCTGCGCTCGACCAAATACAAACGGATCGCCACTTTTTAGCCGCACCACTTTTCTGCCGCGCTGGCAGTGCTGCACTAACAAGCGATTAATCTCGGGTTGAGCCATGCTGGGCTGTCCGCCTCGCTTGCCCACATTCAGCTTGAGGCAGGCTTCGGGTACGAGGTCTAGCAGTGCTCCATCGACCAAGGCATCATAAACAAGCACCTCAGCTGCGGCGAGTATGGCTTGCGCTTGCGTGGTCAGGTAGTCAGCATCTCCGGGACCAGACCCCACTAGATAAACTTTGCCTGCTTGTTCAGCCATAAACCACATTGCTCACATCTGCTGGATCTAGTTTAGGCGGTTGGCAGAATATTCACCCGAAAAAGGCGCGATCGCTGTTTGGCTTTAACAGCAACCTGCAAATTCACGTTGAGTTCACCCGATAAGTGTGCTGTTCGAGCCAGGGCGATCGCCCACGCCAAACCGCGCCTATGATAGCGTTGAAAGAACCAAACTTGGGTAAACCCCAATGACTGAAACCACCCAACTCAAATCTCCCTCCAAATATCACCAGGATTTTGTTGCCTGGTGTGAGGACACCGTTGCCAAGCTCAAAGATCGGGACATCGAGGGACTAGATTTTGAGGCGCTGATTGAGGAGATTGAAAGCTTGGGACTGAGAGACAAAAGAGAATTAGAAAGTCGCTTGCGGGTCTTACTAGCCCATATTCTAAAGCGATCATATATCCAGAATTCTTACGATTATCGCGGTTGGCAAAATACGATCGCTGAACAACGTGGTGAGTTAGAGCTTTTGTTAAAACAATCTCCTAGTCTAAAGAACTATTTTGTGGAAGTATTTGAGGACTCGTGGCGACACGCCCTTAAGCGAGTTAGGCAGGATTATCCAATGGTGCAATTTCCCGACGAGTGGCAGTTTAACCAAGATTTAAACGCGGTCCTGACGGAAGATTTTTGGTTGATAGGTGAAGACGTGGAGGAGAATTGAATGCAAATTGGCTTGATTGGAACGGGTCTCATGGGACTACCCATGGCACAGCGCCTGTTGGATGCGGGTTTGTCGTTGACGGTGTATAACCGGACATCAGCCAAACTGGAAGGGCTGAAAGAGAAGGGGGCTGCGATCGCCCCAACAGCTACCGCTTTAATCCACGATTGCGACTGCATTATTTTAATGCTGACCCATGCCACCGCCATCCGAGAAATACTTTTATCAGACACAAATCGTGCCTATTTAATTGGCAAAACAGTGATCCAAATGAGTACGATCGCTCCCAGCGAAAGTCGTTCTATTTGTGAGAAAGTTGTCGCGGCAGGGGGCGACTATTTAGAAGCGCCTGTTTTAGGCAGCATCCCCGAAGCCACAGCAGGCAAACTCATTGTGATGGTCGGCGGCACAACCGAGCAATTTGAAACCTATCAGCCAATTCTCAGCCACTTTGGAGCAACGGTGCGTTTAGTCGGTGAAGTGGGAACTGCCTCTGCCCTCAAACTTGCTTTAAATCAAATGATTGGCTCCCTCACCTCTGCCTTTGCCACCAGCCTCAGCTTCATTCAGCAAGAGGGCGTAGAAGTAGAGCAATTCATGGAAATTTTGCGGGGAAGCGCTTTGTATGCCCCCACCTTTGACAAAAAATTGCAGCGGATGCTGGATCAAAACTATGCCAACCCCAATTTTCCGACCAAGCACCTGGCAAAAGACATGAAGCTATTTCAGGCAGAGGCGGAGCCATTAGGCTTAGATGTTCACATCCCAGCAGCGGTCAATCAAATTTTGTTGGAAGCCATCAATCGAGGGTTGGCTGAAGAGGATTACTGTGCGCTGTTTGCGGTGATGAATCAAACCTCTAAATAGGCAAGCGATTAATATCCTGGTTCGAGCCAATCACTACCATAGCGCTGCCTTTTTGCAGTCGTACACTTGGACCTGGATTGATTTCAAACTTACCGTCGCGGCTGACTGCCAGCAGGTTCAAACCGTAAGAGTTTCGCAGTTGCAAATCTGCAATGCTTTTGCCATTAAATTGATCGGGCACTAGCACTTCCACGATACTGTTATCGGGGTCAAGCTCAAACCGATCTAAAATGCCAGGGCGAGTAAGAGACTGTGCCAAAGCGCAACCACACTCATGTTCTGGAAACACCACATGATCTGCGCCTACTTTTTTCAATAGCTTCACATGCACTTCTGAAGACGCTTTGGCAACCACATGAGACACGCCGCCTTCTTTAACGTTCAGGGTCGTGATGATGCTTTCTTGCACATAATTCCCGATCGCGACAATCACCGTGTCTTGCTCAAACACGCCCGCCTCCTTTAAAGCTGCGGGTTGGGTTGAGTCGAGTTGTCGAGCATGGGTGGCAATGTTGTCTGACAATACCTGAGCAACTCGGTTTTCATCTGAATCCACACACAGCACATCGTACCCTTGCCTGCTCAGGGTAGACGCAACAGCTCGACCGAATCGCCCCAATCCGATCACTGCAAACTGCTTATTCTTACTCGAATCAAGCCGCAGACTATGAAAAAAACTTAAAGATGATAGGTTAACCACTGCTTATATCGATACAAAAACCAAAGTTTTTGGAATTTGCATCGTCTCCTTTACTTAAAGACTTAAATACTTAATGTTGCAGACTATTGAAGGGCATTACCGCTATCTAACTTAGCAGAATGGCAGAGCAAATAAATGGTCGAGCGATCGCCTTTTGTACTCCGCACAGACTTTTCATCCAACCAAAAGCGTTTCTTCGGGATAGCGCACAAAGCTCGGTTTTGGATCGCCCAAAAGCGCCGACATCAGTAGCAATACCCCAACCCGCCCGATATACATCATCACCACCAGCATCAGTTTGGCAAACACCGAAAAACCAGCATCAAATGTGATGCCAGTGGATAAGCCCACCGTGCCAAAGGCAGATACCACTTCAAACAAAATCTGGATGAAGTTATATTCTGGGTCGGACAGTGAGATCAAAATTGTGACCACAATAACCGCTGCAACCGATCCGACTGTGACTCCCACCGCTTTCAACACCAGCGTCATCGGAATTTGACGCTCATAAAGTTGCGCCTCTTCTTTGCCTTGCAGCACTGCCTTTGTACAACTGGTCAGGATTCGTAAGGTTGTGGTTTTGATGCCGCCTGCGGTCCCGCCTGGGCTGCCACCAATAAACATCAGCGCAATAGTAATAAACAGACCAACGGTGGTCATTTTACCTACATTGATCGTGTTGAAGCCTGCGGTTCTTGAAGTCGCTGATTGAAACCATGCGGTCATCAAACGGGTGGGCAGATCCATCACGCCCAACGTCTCGGAATTTTGGCTTTCTACGAGGAAGAAGGCAATCGTTCCCAGTGTTAGCAGCAGCAACGTAGTACTGACTGCAACTTTAAAGTTGAGCGAAAAGATCATTCTTTTCCGCTGGCGGGTTAAGCGTGCCCGCAGCCAGAGATACATCTCAAAAATTGATTCATAACCAATTCCGCCAAAAATAATTAGCCCTGGAATCACTAGATTAATTAAAGGGGATGCTTGATAGCCCACAAGATTATCTGAGAAAACGCTGAACCCAGCATTATTCCAGGCGCTAATGCTATGAAAGATAGATATCCACAAGCCCTTATCCAAACCATATTGCGGCACAAACACGAACAGCATCAAAAAGGCACCTGTTAGTTCAAATAACAGCGTGGTGGCGATGATAGAGCGGATGAGTTGACTGGCTCCGTGAATTTCGGTGCGATCGAGGGCTTGCTGAACGGCAACTTTATTACGCAGTCCAATTCGTCGCCCTAGCAGCAACAGTAGGAAGGTGGTGGCGGTCATGTAGCCCAAGCCCCCAATCTGAATCAGCATCAGGATGAAAAAATGCCCAAGCGTGGAAAAATAAGTACCCGTATCGACTATGATGTGCCCCGTTACACACACAGCCGAGGTTGCCGTAAACAACCCTACAAGGACGTTGTTCCAATCCCAGTCTGCGCTAGTTGTGGAAATGGGCAAGCTGAGGAGCAGTGTTCCTGCACTGATCACCGCGAGAAAACCCAAACAAATTGTGCGAGAAACCGTCATGAATTAATTGCACCTGGGGTGGTGAAGGATGTGAAAACTGAAGATTTAGAGAAAACTATTCAAAGCATTTTATTTTTGCACCTTTGTTTTCTCATTGTTCCATTCTTCACAGTGCCTAGAAAAATTTCGCTGGCAAAGCGTGGCGTGAGTTAGGGTGGTTTTGTGATTTTAGTCATACTCACTTGTCTGAGTGGGTTGGTTTAGAGATTAATCGGGTTGGCTATGAATTATTTATGGATTGCTCAATTGAGCATCGCTGGATTGTTGCTAGGGGGACTGGTGGGATGCACTGAGTCGCGATCGCCCACAGGAACTGCGCCAACCGTGCCGCCTTCTTCCACCGTGGCAGCGAATCCATCGGTTATGCCCAGTGCAGCGGCGATTCGTTCCACGATCCCAAAGGGAATCGCTCAAAAACCTGCCGCTACTAAAGCACTGGAATATCGTCTGAAAACTGAAGTTTCTAAAAAATCGGGAATTCCAGTTCAATCCATTACCTGCCCCATAAGTGCCAATCCAGAGGATGGAAAACCGTTCGACTGTCGGGCAATAGCAGCCAATCAAACTTTTTTGGTTGCTCTCCGTCCTAAAGAAACTCCTTTAGCACCGACGGCTCAAGCGGGCACAAAGCCAAAGCTTGCGATCTCGCCAGATCCCCAACCCCAGTTCCCCAACCCTGCTCAAAAAAGCGAACTTCAATGGAGCACCAAAGGGTTGCTCGTGTTGCCCAAACTAGAGAAAACAATTCAGAAAGACATCAAGGCTCAGTTTCAAATTGAGGTGAAAACCAACTGCGGCGGTAAAATTCGCGTGGTGAAACCGGGCGATACGTTTGCCTGCCAGGTGACGGATCAAAAGGGCACTACCAAACCAATTACGGTGCGGGTGGATGATGAAAAAGGAAATGTCACCTGGAAATTTTGAAGGGGCAGAGAATAGGGTGTAGGGTGTAGGGTGTTGTTTAAAATCCAACATCGCCCTAGTTTAGCGATCGCATTTTTATATGACTTCGACGCTCAATCAACGCATTCAACAGTTTTATGATGCCTCCTCTGGGCTGTGGGAACAGACATGGGGAGAGCATATGCACCATGGATACTATGGTGCAGACGGTACGCAAAAAAAAGAGCGTCGCCAAGCCCAAATTGATCTAATTGAAGAATTGCTACACTGGGCAGGAATCCAACAGGCAGAAAATATCTTAGATGTGGGCTGCGGCATTGGCGGGAGCACGCTCTACCTCGCCAAAAAGTTTCAGGCAACTGCCACGGGCATTACCCTTAGTCCTGTGCAGGCAAACCGGGCGACCCAACGAGCAAAAGATGCAGGACTCGCTTCAGATTCTTCGGCTGCCCAATCTGCTTCTGCTCAATTTTTGGTTGCCGACGCATTGAAGATGCCCTTTGCTGATCATTCATTCGATTTCATTTGGTCGCTGGAAAGTGGGGAACATATGCCCACTAAAGAAAAGTTTTTGCAGGAATGCTACCGAGTGTTAAAGCCAGGAGGCAAATTTTTGTTTGTCACTTGGTGCCATCGACCGACAGAGCAACAACCTCTGACTGCCGACGAGCAAAAGCACTTAGCAGATATTTACCGGGTCTATTGCTTGCCTTATGTGATTTCGCTGCCAGAGTATGAGGCGATCGCGCGATCACTTTCTTTCCAATCCATTCGCACCGCAGACTGGTCTACCGCCGTCGCCCCGTTTTGGGATGTGGTGATTGATTCTGCGATCACGCCCTCCGCTATTTTTGGGCTGCTGCAATCAGGCTGGGGCACCATCCAAGCAGCGCTCTCCCTGGGTTTAATGCAGCGTGGCTATCAACGTGGGCTGATTCGGTTTGGGCTGCTGTACGGCGAGAAATAAAGAGGAAAGAGTGGGAGAACCTATGAAACTAGGGATAGAATCCGGCGTACCGCTCAGGTTCGTCAAACAGCCGATCGCATGGTTAAAAGCGTTTTGGAAATTTTCGCGCCCCCACACTATTATCGGCACCAGTTTGAGTGTGCTGGCACTATATCTGATCGCGATCTCCGAAAGTGGGTACTCCCCCCTTCCTCCTATTTCTGCTGCCCTTTCCCCTCTTCGCTCCTCCTTTTTCCCTACTCTTCTCGCCTGTCTCTGCGGCAATGTTTACATCGTGGGCTTAAACCAGCTTGAAGATGTAGAAATCGATCGCATCAATAAACCACGGCTACCCCTGGCATCGGGTGAATTTTCTCGACGACAGGGCGTGATGATTGTGGTCGCAATGGGAATTCTGGCGATCGCGATCGCCGCTCTGCAAAGTCCCTATCTGCTGACGATGGTTGGCATTAGCCTCCTGATTGGCACCGTCTATTCCCTACCGCCCATTCGGCTGAAGCGCTTCCCGTTTTGGGCATCCCTCTGCATCTTTACCGTGCGCGGCATCGTCGTAAATTTAGGATTATTTCTTCACTTCGATTCCCTTTTACTTTCCCCCTTTGCCATTCCCCCTTCAGTTTGGGCCTTGACTGCCTTTGTGCTGGTGTTCACCTTTGCGATCGCTATTTTCAAAGATGTGCCCGATATGGAAGGCGATCGCCAATACAACATCAGCACCTTCACCCTCAAATTGGGACAGCAAAAGGTTTTCAACTTGGCGCGGTGGGTGATTACTGCCAGCTATATCGGCATGGTGCTAGCAGGATTTGCCCGTCTTCCAGGTGTACACATTTTCTTTTTAATTTCAACCCATTTGATGTTGCTGGGAATTCTCTGGCTCCGCAGTGTTCAGGTTGATCTGCACGACAAAGGTTCCATCAGCCGCTTTTACCAGTTCATTTGGAAGCTATTTTTTTTAGAATATTTGCTGTTTCCCATTGCCTGCCTCATCGCTCCGCTCGCTTAGAATGGCGGGTTAATTGCGCGATCGCTTGCACCAGTTCTTCAGCATCCACCGGCTTAGTCATGTGCGTCTGAAATCCGGCGGCGATGGCTTGCTGCTGATCAATTTCTCCAGCATAGGCAGTCAACGCGATCGCGGGAACTTGCCCACCTTGATCCGATGGCAAGGTGCGAATATCTTGAATCAGCCCGTAACCATCTTTCCCTGGCATCCCAATATCGCTAATCAGAATGTCTGGCTTTGCTTGGGAAAAGCAATCTAAAGCGGCGATCGCAGAATCGACCACCGTGGCGATCGCCCCTGACTGTTCCAAAATAAACGCTACCAAATCTCGGGCATCGCTATCGTCATCCACCAACAGTACTCGGATTTTATCCAGTGGAAGGTGGAGGAAAGAGGCTGGAGAAGAGAGCTGGTCTGCGTGATCCCCTGCCGATTTTTTGCTTTCTAATAGCGGTAGCTGGACCGTAAATGTAGCTCCTTTGCCTTCCCCCACACTGTCAGCTTGCACAGTTCCTCCATGCAGTTCCACCAAATGACGCACGATCGCCAACCCCAATCCCAACCCGCCAAACTGGCGAGTCGTTGTTGAATCTGCTTGCCGAAAATATTCAAATACATGGGGCAAAAAATCTGGATGAATGCCTTTACCCGTGTCTATCACTTGAATTTGGGCGTGGCGATCGCTGGAGCTAAGCCGAATATTAACCTGACCACCAGCGTCAGTGAACTTGACCGCGTTCGTGAGTAAGTTCCAAATAATTTGCTGTAGCCGCACTGAATCTCCCAAAACCACCAACCGTGGAGGATGCGCAGTAGAAAATAAGGGATTCTCTATAGGTTCTCTGCCAATTTCTTCGCTCTCAGTCTGAAGTGCAATTTCCTTTGCTTCTGCGGCTAATTGCACAGTTTCAATCGCCGATTGAATGGTGAATGCCAGATTCACAGGCATAATGTTTAACTTGAGCTTGCCTTGCAAAATGCGAGAAACATCTAACAGATCTTCGATGAGCTGAGTTTGCAATCTGGCATTGCGCTCGATAGTTTCTAACGCATGGGCTGTTTTTACAGCATCTAATTTGCCGCTGCGAAGTAAACCTGTCCACCCCAAAATAGGATTGAGGGGCGTTCGCAATTCATGGGACAACACCGCTAAAAATTCATCTTTGACTCGGTTGGCTTCGGCGCTGCGGGCTGCTTCGCGAACAGCGTCATTCCGAGCGATGCGTTCAGATTCGTAGAGATGGGCACGGGCGATCGCCTGGGCACATTGTTGCGCTAGCGACAGAATAAATGCTTGCTGATCGCCATCTAACTGTTGCGGTTCGGTGAAACCCAAGGATATGCCACCAACAGCTCGATTTTCTACCATCAGGGGAATGGAAATCCAGGCACCAAAATTTTGTTTGGCATACATTTCAGCTAAGTGCGGATAGTGGACGGCTCGTACCTCCGATGACTCCGCCCAAATGGGTTGCCCCGTTCGCACTGCTTTTGCCAGAGGCACCGGAGCATGCAGGGGGAATCGCTGCCAATCTTTGCCTTGGTCACCACCACCCACCATCCGCACAACTTCCAATTCGCTCTTTGTTTCATTGAGCAAAGCAACCATGGCAAATTTGGCATTCAAAACCGCCATCCCTTGAGCCACAATCACCTCAGCCACTTGATCTGGAGTCACCGACTCAGAAAAAGCAGCCGTGACGGATTGGAGTCGGGCGATGCGTTCGGTTGATCGCTCTGCGGCTTGCTGTGCCTGTTGGGCTTCTTGGTAAAGACGCGCATTATCGATGGAGATGGCGGCGCGATGAACAATATCATCTGCCAACGCCAGATCAGCCTGACCATAACGGCGATTAGATTCAGCCGTAACAAACAAAATTGCGCCTAGAATTTGCCCCCGCACAATCAACGGCGAAATAATATAAGACTTTAAGTCAAGTTCACGCAAAATTTGCAGATGTTCATCATTTTTGGCGGCTGCCGCGATCGCCGCATCTGGAATCTCCGCCACCATTTCAGTCTGTCCTGTTCGCAGAACTTTAGGGACTCCTTCCGCATCATCTAAGTGTGTAGGATATTTTTGATGGAGTTCCCAGGCTAATGCCACCTTCTCTGGGTTCCAGTGAGCGACTGCGACCCGCTCAATCACTTGATTTTGCAGTAGGTCGATCGCGCACCAATCCGCAAAATATGGCACAACTAAATTGGCAACTCGTGCCAAGGTTTGCTCGTAGTCTAATGACGATGCCAGCGTTGTACTGATTTCTACTAAAAAGGCTGATCGCCGCTGATCGGCTTCAGCTTCTAAACGGGCAGTCTGTTCTTGAATCTGTTGTTGTACGAGCTGCGTGCGCTCTTCCGCGAGGCGTAGGCGAATTGATTCTGCTTGTTTGCGCTCTGTAATGTCATGCATGACAATGACTGCGCCCTGTTTGTTGCCTTGGGCATCGGTGAGTAGTTGCCCGCTAGCCAGCAGCGATCGCGCCCCACCCCGCTTCGGCGCAATCACCATCTCAACATTGTTCACGATCTCTCCCTGCAAGGCTCGGAAAAGAGGGATTTCCTCTCTCGTCATTTGGGTGCCATCCGACCGATATAAATCATAATGTTTTGCCCACTGTTCCGGCGGCAGCGGTTGCTCTGGCAAGCCATGAAAGTTGCGTGCTGCTCGATTAAACAACGTCAAAACGCCCTCAACATTGCACGCAACAATGCCTGCTTGCACATTATCTAACAGCACCTTCAGCACTTCCTGTTCCTGTTGCAGGGCCGCTTCGGCTTGCTGGCGGTCTATCACTTCCAACGACAGTAGTTGGTTTGTCTTAGATAGCGCTGCGGTTCGCTGGATAACCTGATATTCTAAATTTCGCTGGGCTTGTTGCCGCGCGACTTCCCCATGCTGGCGCTCTAGTTCGGTCGCCACTCGGAGGGCAAAAATCGTCAATAGGGATTCTGCAAGCTGCACATTTTCTAGCGGCTTGCCATGCATGATGCTTAAGACTCCCATCGGGCAACCTGCCGAATCAAAAAACGGAATTGCGGCATAGCTCTCTATGCCGAGGGGTTTCAGCAAGGGAGCATGAGGAAATAAGGTTGAGACGCTATGGGGATAGCAACATAATTTTCGCTCCTGGATCACCGCTGCACAGGGGGTATGGCGCACCAAATATTCAAAGTTGTCGATGATTTGCCCTTTGGCACAGGTGGCGATCGCGCGAATGCTTTCTGGGTCATCTTCTTTAATTAAACCAATGTAGGCGTAATCGACTCCCAGCACTTTCGTGAAGCCTTGCACCAAAGCATCAAAAAATGCTTCACCCGTCACCGCTGCAACGCTTTTGGTTATCTCCACCAACGCCGCGTCAATCTGAGAAATTTTGTGAGTCGCTAAGCGTAGCTCTAGTTCATCCATGACGATTGCAGCGAGATCGGCTAAGGTCGTCTGCTGCTCGGTGGTCAAGGTTGGGCGCGGTTTTGTATCCAACAAGCAAAGAGTGCCCAGGTTAAAACCATCCGAGGTCAGGAGTGGCGCACCCGCATAAAAGCGTAGACCAGGTTCGTTTTGCACAAATGGATTGCAGATTAGGCGTTCATCCTGTCGCGTATCGGGAATGACTAAAACCTCATCGGACAGGAGCGCAAAGCTGCAAATGGTGGCGTTTCGTTGCACTTCCCGCAGGTCAAAGCCGTAGCCAGACTTGAACCAGCCTCTGGATGCATCGATCAAAGAAACCAAGGCGATCGGCACATCAAATAAACGCGCTGCCAACGCAGTAATGCGATCGAATGCAGCTTCAGGTGGCGTATCCAGAATGTGGAATCGCTTGAGTGCTTCTAACCGGGCTGCTTCGTTGGTGGGGAGAGGAACGATAGGCACCCCTGCGGGAATCGCTTCTAATTTTTCTGGGGAAGTTTCATCTATCGAATTTGATGCATCCATCACAGTTGGTTTTGGCAGTGCTTCAGTCATGCAATTGGTAAGATAGGATGCCTTCTATAGAAGTTCCTTAGAAGAAAAGATCATTTAATTATGCAGCATTTAGCTGAACCCGTAAACACGGCTCAACCAGCACTCCGCCCATTAGATCTTCTATCTAATATCCGATGTTGCTATCTATCGCTAGAGGGATAGAGTCTTTTCAGTCAATGACCTTCATCCCTTCTTCAAATAGGGAACGGGCATGATCAGTCCAAGTGCCTTGTCCCCAATAGCGGAAACAACTGGGGCAATCGTTCCTGTCTACTTTTCCGGCGTAGATGTTCCTGTCTACTTTTCCGGCGTAGATTGGGAACTATTACCCCTACCGTAATTGTAAAAGAGAAAACCCCTTGGGACAGTTAGCCTCTAGCCCATTTTCGCCTACCTGAAAGGTTGGTGCTGGAGGGATCTGCGCTGTCGGCTGATTGGATTCACAGAGAATAGTGGCAGTTGTGCCTTCGTTCGTTTTAGTGATATTTGTCACCCAAACAACTCCTGCATAGCTCTTCAAGTTTGGCTTCTTTGGCAGTGCGATCGACCAAACCGCCTTTTTAAATTCAGGTCTGTTTGCACGCGGGTTGTGCAGTAGAAAAATACGATAGCGGTAATTCTCAGTTTCAGGCTTAATACCGAACCCTAAGGCATTTAAGCTTGTTGTGAAGCGATCGGTTTCCAGAAAAAAAGCCTGCTCTGACCGATTCATGGAACCGATATATTGCTTTGCTTCTGATTGTTTCGCCTGAATGGACTGTTGAATAAATCGCTCAGCCAAGCTGGTAACTTTAGCATTAGGCGGCAGCGTCGCCTTTGGTGAGAGCTTCTGAACAACTCGACCAATTTCAATCGCCTTCATCTCTCCCTGAGCCGTTTTATTAAGGATATAAACCTGACCTGTTGGAGTAATGACGATCATGCCCGTCTGATCACCCAACTCCACCTGCCAAGTACCTACGAATTGTTCACCCATCTGCATAGCAGGAGGCAAATCCGTCCATCCCGGAGACGTATATTGGAAAGCCAACAAAACGAGACCAGCGTAAGCCGTAAACCAAGCCAATTTGGGAAGTTTCATAGTCAGTACTCCTTTTCTAATGACTTATCCAATGGTTTCCATGCCTTTTTCAAACAGGGAACGGGCGTGATCAGTCCAGGTTCCTTGTCCCCAATAGCGGAAACAACTGGTTTGCAGCAAGAGATTATAGAGCAGGGCTTGGCGGTATTCAGCAGTGCGGGTAACGGATGTTTGATCAGGATGATTCGGTTGATTAGTAAACAGTGGATCAAACTTTTCGTGAAAACGGGCACTGAGTTGATTCATTGGGGTGAGGACGTTTTCATAGCCCTGCACCCAACTCATGTGGCTAGTCCAAGAGGAGCCTTCCATATGAAAGTTGGAGTTTGCTTGTTTGGCATCGGCGATCGCGGCTTCTACTGTGGCGGGTGTGGCGCTCTCTGGTGAAACGCGCTGCCAAATCTGATGCTGACCAACTGGCTGACAGGCAGGATAATCTTCAGGATTGACTCCAGTTGCTTCAATCAGTTCCAGATACTCAGTCCCAGTCATACCCACAACGCTTGGATCGTGCCCCATTTCGTACCACACCTTTTTAAAGGCAGGGGGAAACTCATTCATCATTACGCCACCATTTTCGCCATCGCTGATCTGAGTGACCAAGGGCGGCACAGAAATACCGCTAATGCTGCGCTGGCTAGACTGAGATTTTGCTTCGTAGTAGGGCTGCATTTGGGCAACCAGTTTGGTATCCGATCCTTGGGTTTTGATTAGCACCGTCAAGCTGGTGGTTTCGCCTTGGGAGTTGCGAGCCATCAAGCGATGGGGCAGATGCTTATCGCCCAACGGCTCCCCTGTGAGAGTTTCAACGGAATGTTCTTGCACAATCATCCAGCGATAGCCACACTCTTTGAGCGCTTTGATAAATTCGTAGAGGGTATCGGGGTGATTTGGCAGGTGCATTTCTGGGGGCGAAAAGCCTTTGACACGGGCGATCGCATCCCAGCCAAAAATCGCGGCAAAGTGATGCTGCCACGCCTGAATGTGCAATTTAATATCGGGAATTGGTGTGGACGGTACAACCGCATGTCCCCACATTGTGCCGAGCCATTCAACATAGGGCTGATAGGTCAGATCGCAAGTAATGCGTTTCAGGTGGTCGAGAATATCGCCGCGCCCCATTTGCCGCAAACCCCAGAGCAAGTTGCCAGAGTAGTCGAGCATGACGCGGGGGTTGTGGCCTTGTGCCACGAGTTCGGGAATGAAGTCAGCCATGCGGGAGTAACACCAGGCAAATACTTCAGCATTGTGGTTGTCGCCATCGTTGGGATGCTCAAACATTTGCTGCAAGTTGTTGATCAGTGCGCCATTCCATCCGGCGGGAATGGTGGGCTGGTGCATGTGCAGGGCGATCGCAAAGGCCGATTTCACGGCCCCAATTTTCAGGTTTGTGGCTGGCAAAAATACGGGAGTTTGCTGATTGGTGACGCTTTCAAGCGCATCTTCCCAACCGGAAATATTTGGCAACCCATCTATCAACTCATCCAGAACAGGCAGGTGGATTGGGGCAGCAGTGGGAGTCATAAAATTACACTTTAATAAGGAAATTTAACAGTAGAGGGCAGGTCAAGCGACGGGATAAATGGCGATCGCTCTAGCCTAAATGAACTATTCAAGCGTATCACTGCCAGATTAAGGCAAGTATTTTGGGCGCTGGCGTAGCCTTCCTACACAGCGATCGCTCAAAACAAAAACAAACTCTTGATTTTAGGCAGACAGGAGGGGGGCAATGCCTTTAAATTGAATCAGTGAGCTAACTTGATGCCTGGTTTGATAAACCTCCGGCTGAGGGCTAGATTCGCTGCCTAATGTTGTGAGGAGGATTTTTCCATGACGGCGACTTTACCCACCATCGAACCGTCGCCTTTCCCAGATTTGGCAATCGCGCCCGGTCTACGCTGCCACAGAACCCCTTACATCCCCAAAAACAAGCGACGGATTCTCTGCATTTTTCCAAAATATGCGCGATCGTTTGGCACGTTTCACCATGCTTACCCGCTGATGAAAGGCGTGAAAGCGTTTATGCCGCCTCAGGGATTGCTGTTGGTATCTGCCTATCTACCCGAAACGTGGGAGGTACGCTTTGTAGACGAGAATATTCAGCCTGCCAAGAAAAAAGATTATCGGTGGGCAGATGTGGTGATCACCAGCGGAATGCACATTCAAAAGCCGCAAATTAACCAGATCAATCAACTGGCGCATCAATACGGCAAGCTAACGGCGGTAGGCGGTCCATCGGTGTCGGGCTGCCCAGAATATTACCCCGATTTTGATATTTTGCATCTAGGTGAACTGGGCGATGCCACTGACCAGATGATCGAATATTTTGACACCTTTGCAGAACGTCCGATTGAGCAAGTTCGGTTTCAAACCGTTGAGCGTCTGCCGCTGGATGAATTTCCGCTGCCAGCTTATCATCTGACCAATTTGAATCAGTACTTTATTGCCAATGTGCAGTTTTCTAGCGGTTGCCCCTATCACTGCGAATTTTGCGATATTCCTGAACTATATGGCAACAATCCCCGCCTGAAAACGCCACAGCAATTGCTTGCAGAACTGGATGCCATGCTGGAATCGGGCAATCCTGGCGCGGTGTATTTTGTGGATGATAACTTTGTCGGCAATCGGCGCGCAGTGACACAACTGTTGCCCCATCTAATTGATTGGCAAAAGGTGAATGGTTATCCGGTGCAGTTTGCTTGCGAAGCCACGCTAAACATTGCCCAAAGTCCAAAACTGCTGGAGATGATGCGAGAAGCCTATTTTGGCACTGTGTTTTGCGGTATCGAAACGCCAGAGCCGGAAGCGCTGAAATCCATGGCAAAAGACCAAAACCTTAGCATTCCAATTTTGGAAGCGATCGCCACGATGAACTCCTACGGAATTGAAGTGGTATCGGGCATCATTTTAGGATTGGATACAGATACAGCGGATACCTGCGATCGCATTTTAGAGTTCATTCGTCTGTCTAACATTCCGATTCTCACCATCAACCTGCTGTATGCGCTGCCCAAAACTCCTCTCTGGCGAAGACTTGAAGAGGCAGGACGGCTCAACTTTGAGGAAGGGCGCGAGTCTAATGTGGAATTTCTGATGCCTTACGAAGAGGTGCTGGAAATGTGGCGACGTTGCATTACCACCGCCTACGAGCCAGAATTTCTCTATCAACGGTTTGCCTACCAATCTGAGCACACCTACCCGAACCGGATCAAGCCACCCCGCAGCCCTGCACGGGTGAACAAAGAAAATGTGCGACGGGGCTTAGTGATGATGGCAAATCTGTTCTTTAGGGTTGGGGTGCTGAGCAGCTACCGCGATACCTTCTGGAAAATGGCAAAGCCTGCCTTGGAAAAAGGCAAAGTGGAACGGGTGATTAGCATTGCGCTGCAAGCCCACCATTTGATTGAGTTTACAAAGGAATGCTCAAAAGGGATTGAATCAGCCTCGTTCTATTCTCAGCGGGCAAGGAAGCAGTAGGAGCAGTAAGTGAGAAAACAGGAGGCTTAATCGAAAGTAGAATAGGATGAGAGAAAGATAAAGCAAGTTGAACAGAGGGTGATGTTCTATACTCGCTCCAGTAAGCTTGACTTGCTCTGGAGGTACGGAATAGTTGCTTCACATTTGCTACGGATTCAGGTTGTTCCTGGTGCTTGAATGAGGTGGCTTTCGTTGGTAGGGGCGGAAGACTCACCTTACTGGCATATTTCCGGTGGCTGAAGAGCGTAAAGGTGGGTTCTTCGGTCACTGGCTTAACTTGAGCAGCAAGCTGAATATCTATCCCGGAAATCAGAATGGATAAAAGTTTGAGTTTCAGTTTTTAGATTGCGATCACTCATATCTATAACGGCTCTCTCTGGATGCTAACTCCTTTGCCAGAGTCGCCTTAAAGTTTGGCATAGCATACGTCGATTTAACACTGGTACTCTGATAAAGATGGCACGATGTAAGGGCAAACGTGAAATGACCTTTGATCGACTAGGCAGATAACACTAATGCCTTCAGAATCATTGGCATTAGCTTGCTACAAGCCTCTGCAAGCTTTGCAGTGTCCGGCAAGCCCTTCAAAATAGTCCCAAACATATTCTGTGCCTTCTGAACTAAGCCTGCTTTCTTCTCCAGGTCAGGTGTTTGCTGTGCCTCTACTAAGGCTTTAAGTTGCTCCAGAAGAACGGTTTTTTCTCCAGCAGATAACTCTCCCGTCTTAGCTGCCTCTTCAATTGCTTGGTGGAGTTGAGTCAGCAGTTCCTTGATTCCTGGCTTGTTAGGCTCAATTGAATTGGGTAATTGGCTGATTGTATTCGTGACAGTACCACTGATTTCACTACCAGCTACACCTGTCATGTTTTGCCCTGTCACGCCGCTGTTATTGCCATCAACGATACCACCAATGCTACTGCCCGTTAATCCACTGATATTAATTCCCTCCGGCATATAGTCTCCTTTAATAATATTGACTGTTCGCTGTTTGAGTGTTGTCTCAATCATATTCGTCAGACTACGAATCCAGCCTCCTTGAGTGGCTGCCAACATTACTAACTCAGTAGTGGGCAGAACTTTAAGCTGGTTGTAATCTTCAAAATATTCGGCACTAAGCTCTGATTTGTCAGCTGTTGGTACTGTTTTGAATTTAAGGTTCAGTCCATTTTGTCCACGCTTTTCCATTGCTGCAAATTCCAGTTGAGCTTCTGGGTAGTTTGTTGCTAGATTTTTGATTGCAATCGAAATAGCACGAGGATCAACATTCTGACTATGATACAAATCGAGAGTATCAACGTACGGCTTGATGAAATCAGCAAACTCTCCTTCTGCAAAGGTTTCACGTAGATTGTCTGGCTTCCGCAATGGATTAGGATTCTCTTTCGTTGGCACCCGCATGTAAATATATTCACACTGAACTTTATCTAGCTTTGTCGTAATCGTAATTCCCCAGTCTTCTATATAAGCTCCGGTAAGGATTGCTCCTGTCAAATTTGCTCCCTCTAATTGTGCTTGTTTTATCTTTGCCCTAGATAAATCTGCATCTTGTAGGCTGGCATAGTTGAGATTTACTCCAATAAAACTTGCATCTTGCAGATTTGCCCCTTGTAAGTTTACTCCTTCTAAATTCAAAGTATCAAAAGTTTGATTTTGTCCCTTACCTGTAATAGAAAGTTCTTGAACTCTTATTTGTTGAAGGTAACTATCTCCAACACGAGCTTGGTTTATCAAACTCGCACCAATCCAAGCTGTTTGAAACAGATTTGCACCTATAAAATTTGTAGCTTTAAGAGTTGCCATTCTAAATGTAGCGTTCGCAAGGTTTGATTTTTGAAAACTAGTCCCTCCCATTGATGTTAGGTTCAAAGTCAATTCTCGAACCATAGTAAGATTTTTATCACCACTGAATGCTTTCCAACCGACACAGTTACCTACCAAAGTTATACTTATGGCTAAGATTGCAGCTATAGTCCTAGCCGTTGTACTATCCACAGACAAAATGATAGTACCTGGTCCAATGGCAAAGCCTGCAAAACCCAGGGCAATGCTTGGTGCTACAATAGTTGCAATAGCTCCAGTCAAAATTCTGTAAGCAGAACCAACAACTGCCACAGAGCCCATTGTAATTAAAGAGATTGCCCCAGCCGCTCCTGCTGCCATGATCATTCCAGTGATGCCTGCAATAATCTCAAATATAGATTGAGGATTAGTACTCTTTATAAGAGCGTAAGTTGTTGATCCCAATATCAACGGGGATGATGCGATGAGCCCAAGAATCAAAATTCTTAGCGCTGAAAGATAGCCTTCTTTAAAGGTGAAATTAAAAAAGATAATTAAAAGAAGAAGTACAGATATTCCTGGTACTAAAGTGTATTGCTCTAAGGCTTTCGGATCGAAAAGTATTCCTAGTAGTAAACCAGCGATACCAGATAAATACCCTGCTATGGCTGACAAAAAAAGTAAGACAAGTGAAAGTAAAACTTCATAATGGTATTGCAAACCGCATTTAGTGTAATTGAAATTTGTTCCGATTAAGATGGCTTTACTGAAGTTAGTTCCTCGAATATCTGTGTAGCTTAAGTCTGCTTCTGAAAAATCGGCTCCAGACAAGTTTTTCCCTTTAAGAGACTCTGTTCGCAAATCAACTTTGCGGAAGTTGCGTTCACCGACAGCGTAGCGGTTTAATACTTCTTGAGCTTTCATTAGTGCGGGAAGGATTTTCTGAAACAACTATTGTTTAGAATTCCCAAAATAGAAACTTAGAAACATCAGCTATTCACTAGACTTAGTTGAAAACAGAATAGTATGAGAAAAAGATAACGTAAGTTGAACGGAGTCAGTGATGTTGAGCTATAACAAAGTTCAAGGCAAGTCCTTCTGTACAAGATTTAGCCGTACAATTTCTTGCTCGAAGTAGCCTTCCTTAAAAAGCGAAGGTTGACACGATTTACATTGCCGCCGCTACCACCCACGGCATGGGTTATCTGCTAACCTGTAATTGAAAACATATCGCCAATGCTCGTATCCAAGGGAAGTTGGCGGAGATTAGTCTCGATTTCGGCTATGTGTTACCTACCCTTTGTATACTCAACGATCTAATGGGCTATAAATGGGCTATATAGGTTATGTGGACAGATGAGATTGTCGAAGAGATCCATCGAATCCGTGAAAAGTATGCGGAGTTCTTCAACTACGATTTGGACGCAATCTTTGCGAGCCTACGTAAGAATGAAGGAGCAGAAAAGTCGTGAACTTGTCCCGAAAGCTCGGTCTAACAACACGTTGGAGTGGAGGGGCGAGAAATCTTGGTGAAGATGCAAAAGATACTAGCCGCTGCTCAACTTAGCCGTTATGCTTCAACCGATCGCGTCTTACCCTAGTTTCTCGATCATTTTGGAAACGGAAAATTTGGCAAATGCCGACCTGAATGGGTTGGTGGATTCGTTGGCATCGCTGGTAAATCAAACAGTGTCGCCGACGGAGGCAAACGAGGTGCTGGTGATTGATAGTGGGGATGCGCCACCGGAATTATTGCAGCAGTTGTGCGATCGCTACTCATGGATCACTGTGCATCCGGCTCCGCCCTCAACAGGCTATTACAAAGCCAAAATGCTGGGCGCACAACTGGCAACGGGGGAAGTGGTGGTCTATGCCGATTCTGACTGCGTATATGAACCGCACTGGCTGGAAACCATCTTGACGACGTTCGCCCAAAATCAGCACATCCAAACTGTGGCGGGAGAAACAACCACTCGCGGCACAGGTCCTTATGGGACTGCAATGGCGCTGGTGTATATCTTTCCGCAATACTCTGGCAAAACAGAGCTAACCCAGACGCACCAGTATTTTCTAAATAACGTGGCGTTTCGCCGCCCATTTTTATTAGCGCATCCGATTCCGGTGGAGTTGCCGCTTTATCGCGGTAACTGCGTGGTGCATGGCGAAAATTTGCGGCGCGAGGGACAGGTTATTTGGCTGAATCCAACTGCCCGTGCCACCCATGCACCACCTGATGGATTGGCTCATTTCTTCTGGCGGTTTCTACTAATTGGGCATGATTACTACTGGCAGCAGCAGTTAGTTGGGCAGAGAAAGAAAAGCGATCGCGATGCCACCGCCACCGGATTTGGAGAGAAACTGAGGATTTTCCGCGATCGCCTGAGCCGCCTATTTCACAATAATCCGCTACATGCACTCTACTTGCCGTTCGCGATTCCCATTGTGCTGGTTGCAGCGCTGCTAATCTATATCGGCTACTGGACTACCCGCATCAGACCCGATTATCTGCTCAAAACCTACGACCAGATCCTTGAGCAAAGCTAATCCTAAAACATTAAGGAGGCTAGGGGATGGATGTGATTTTGCTGCATTAGCGATTACCATAGCTGGTTATCTGTCCATTACCAGTTTTTGGGTATGAATCGCGATCGCTTAATGGTCAAACCCGGCTCCAAAATTTCCCTTAAAAAGGATTTCGATCCGGCTGACACCGAGGATTATAAAGATGAGGAAGCCGCCCTAACAAAGTTGCAGAAGGGGAGAGAGCGTTTAGCAAAGTATCAAGATATTCTCTACGCCCACAACTGTTATTCTCTGTTAGTGATCTTTCAGGCAATGGATGCCGCCGGCAAAGACGGCACGATTAAGCATGTCATGTCGGGGGTTAACCCTCAGGGCTGCCAAGTTTACAGTTTTAAGGCACCTTCCACCGAAGAACTCGATCACGATTATCTGTGGCGCTGCTCGAAAGCCCTTCCCGAACGGGGAAGAATTGGCATCTTTAACCGTTCTTACTATGAAGAAGTGCTGGTCGCACGAGTGCACCCTGAAATTCTGGCCAATCAAAATTTGCCGCCCGATCTTAAAAAGAAAGACATTTGGAAGCGGCGATTTGAAGAAATCAATGCCTTTGAGAAATATCTTGTGAGCAATGGCACGGTGGTGGTGAAGTTTTTTCTAAATGTTTCTAAAGATGAGCAAAAGCGGCGATTTTTGGACCGCATCAACCAGCCTGAAAAAAACTGGAAGTTTGCCGCAGGTGATGTGAAAGAGCGAGGCTTTTGGAATGACTATATGAATGCTTATGAAGATGTTTTTAACCATACCAGCACTAACTCTGCACCCTGGTACATTATTCCTGCGGACAATAAATGGTTTACACGCCTTGCAGTATCTGACATTATTTGCAATACATTAAAGGATTTAAAGTTGGCATACCCGACTGTGAGCGAGACTCATCAGCAAGAACTCTTAAAGGCTAAGGAACTGCTTGAAAATGAGGATAAACCAGCATGACGATTAGCATCGTTTCCACCACTCCCTTTTCCGACCAGAAACCTGGCACATCGGGGCTGCGGAAGGGGGTGACCGTTTTTCAAACGGCTCATTATCTAGAAAACTTCATTCAATCAATTTTTGATGCATTTGACACATATGCTGGCAAAACCCTTGCTTTAGGCGGAGATGGACGTTTTTATAACCGTCACGCCATTCAAGTGATTCTCAAAATGGCAGCGGCGAATGGGTTTGCCAGCATCAAGGTGGGGCACCGTGGCATTCTATCGACTCCGGCAACCTCCTGCGTTATTCGCAAATATCATACCGATGGCGGCATTATTTTATCTGCTAGTCACAACCCTGGTGGTCCGGACGGTGATTTTGGCGTGAAGTTTAACACGGCAAACGGTGGCCCCGCTCCAGAAAAAGTTACTGAGGCGATGTTTGCGCGCAGCAAGGAAGTTGATACTTACAAAATTCTGGATGCGCCCGATGTGGATATTGACACGTTGGGTGAATCGAAGCTGGGCGACATGACCGTGGAAGTGATTGATTCTGTAGCGGACTATCAAGCGCTGATGGAGTCGCTGTTTGATTTCGATCGCATCCATTATCTGCTGACCGCTGGCAACTTTCGCCTTTGCATCGATTCTATGCACGCCGTCACGGGTCCCTATGCTCACGCCATTTTTGAGCAGCGTCTCGGTGCCAGCGCGGGCACGGTGATTGGTGGCACGCCGTTAGAAGATTTTGGTGGCGGACACCCCGATCCCAACTTGGTATATGCTCACGATTTAGTCGAAATTTTGTTCAAAGAGGATGGTCCTGATTTTGGGGCAGCCTCCGATGGCGATGGCGATCGCAACATGATTTTGGGCCGCAACTTTTTCGTTACTCCCAGCGACAGTCTTGCCATTCTGACCGCGAATGCGGCGCTGGTTCCGGGCTACAAAGACGGCATTGCGGGCGTTGCCCGCTCCATGCCTACCAGCCAAGCCTGCGATCGCGTTGCCGCCAAACTCGGCATTGATTGCTACGAAACGCCTACAGGCTGGAAGTTTTTCGGCAATTTGATGGATGCAGATAAAGTGACCCTCTGCGGCGAAGAAAGCTTTGGTACAGGCTCTAACCACATTCGCGAAAAAGACGGCTTGTGGGCAGTGTTGTTCTGGCTCAACATTGTTGCTGTTCGCAAGCAGTCGGTGGAAGAGATTGTGCGTGACCACTGGCAAACCTATGGACGCAACTACTATTCCCGTCATGACTATGAAGGCGTAGACAGCGATCGCGCCCATGCCATGGTTGATCGCCTTCGCACCCTCGTTCCGACGCTGAAGGGTACGAAGTATGGCTCCTATGAAGTGGACTATGGCGATGACTTTGCCTATACCGATCCTGTTGATGGCAGCGTCAGCCAGAACCAAGGCATTCGGCTCGGCTTCACGGATGGCTCCCGCATCGTTCTGCGGCTCTCCGGCACAGGCACCCAAGGAGCAACTCTACGCGCCTATTTTGAGAGCTATGAAGCGAATCCTGAGCAGCAAAATCAAGATACTCAAAAAGCTTTGGGCGAACTAATCGCGATCGCGGAAGACATTGCCCAAATCCGTAGCACGACCCAAATGGAGCAGCCCACCGTCATTACTTAACTGATTTCCAAAAAAGATTTCATCGTCTAAAATTTGCCTTGACATCGGGTCAGTTGGTTGGCTGGAAGCTACCTTCAATAGAGTTTTGAGTTTTCCCATCGTCCCTACCCCTCGCCATGGATAAGGAAATATTTTTATGACCATCAAAGTTGGGATTAATGGATTTGGTCGCATCGGACGACTCGTAACTCGGATTGCCACCGACCATCCCGAAGTGGAAATCGTGGGTATCAATGACCTCGTTCCCGCCGATAATCTCGCTTATCTGTTCAAATATGACTCTACCCACGGCACCTTCAAAGGCACTGTTGAAGCCAAAGAAGATGGCATCATCATCAATGGACGCATGATTCCCTGTATGGCAGAGCGCGATCCGAGCGTGTTGCCTTGGGGCAAACTGGGTGCGGATTATGTGGTCGAGTCTACGGGACGCTTTACCGATTTTGCAGGAGCCGAAAACCATCTCAAAGCGGGAGCAAAGCGCGTGGTTATTTCTGCGCCGACCAAAGACCCTGATCGCGTAAAAACCTTAGTGTTAGGGGTGAATGATGACGAGTACGATCCCGCAACCGATGTGGTGGTTTCCAACGCAAGCTGCACCACCAACTGTCTTGCCCCGATCGCCAAAGTGTTACATCAAAACTTTGGTATCACCGAAGGCTTAATGACCACGGTTCACGCCATGACTGCCACCCAGCCGACCGTCGATGGTCCCAGTCAAAAAGACTGGCGCGGCGGACGCGGTGCTTCTCAAAATATCATTCCATCTTCCACAGGTGCCGCCAAAGCCGTTGCCCTGGTCTTACCCGATCTCAAAGGCAAACTCACCGGAATGGCGTTTCGAGTTGGCACCCCGGATGTTTCCGTCGTTGACCTTACTTTCAAAACCGCCAAAGCTACCAGCTACAAAGAAATTTGTGAAGCGATGAAAGCCGCTGCCGATGGCGAACTGAAAGGAATTTTAGGCTACACCGATGAGGAAGTCGTTTCTATGGACTTTCGCACCGATCCCCGCTCCAGCATTTTTGATGCTAAAGCCAGCATGGAACTCAATTCCAACTTTTTCAAAGTAGTTGCCTGGTATGACAATGAGTGGGGTTATTCCTGTCGGGTCGTTGACCTGCTGGTAGACATGGCGGAAAAAGAAGGGCTTGTGTAGGATGCCCACCCTGATTTGAACCCGTCACCCGGTAATTCGTTATGCTCGATTATCATGAAGTTAGAGAGTCTCACGCCTGCATAGGTGCCGAGAGTTGAGTTGAAACCAGCGGTGCCGCTGGTTTATAAAATTGATTCGATGGTCAAGTCATTAGCAAGAAAATTCTAAAGTAACGCGATGTGCCGATAATTTGCCCTCATTCCAACTTTTCTTCCTAAGGAGGACTTTCAAATAGTTTCAGTTCCTTCTACTCTTGGGGAGCTTAGGGCTTCCGTCAGCGTCAGTCGAATGTTGAAAGCGTGGCTTTCAACTGACGCAGGATCGTTGGGATATGCCACTTTTGTTCACTATTCTTTGAAGGAGTACTCACATGGCGAAGACCTTACTAGAACAACTGCGAGATATTACAGTTGTCGTCGCTGACACAGGCGATATTCAAGCGATCGAGAAATTCAAGCCGCGCGATGCGACGACCAATCCCTCATTGATTACGGCGGCGGCGCAAATGCCTGAGTATCAGAGCATTGTGGATGAAACATTGCTGAAAGCCAGAAAGGATGCTGGTTCGGATGTCAGCGCTGCTGATGTGGTTTTGCTGGCGTTCGATCGCCTCGCGGTAGAATTTGGCAAAAAGATTCTGGAAATCGTGCCCAAGCGCGTTTCCACAGAGGTGGATGCGCGTCTGTCCTATGATACGGAAGCAACCATCGCTAAAGGTCGCTACCTGATTGCAGAATACGAAGCGGCAGGCGTTGCCCGCGATCGCATTTTGATCAAAATTGCTTCCACTTGGGAAGGGATTAAAGCCGCAGAAGTGTTGGAAAAAGAAGGGATTCACTGTAACCTGACGCTGCTGTTTGGTTTACATCAGGCGATCGCCTGTGCTGAAGCTGGAGCCACACTCATTTCGCCCTTTGTGGGTCGCATTCTCGATTGGCACGTCAAGGAAACGGGCAAAGAGTACTCCCCCACGGAAGATCCTGGTGTGCAATCCGTTACTCAAATCTATAACTACTACAAGAAGTTTGGCTATGACACCGAAGTCATGGGCGCTAGCTTCCGCAATATTGGTGAAATCATTGAACTAGCAGGCTGCGATCTGCTGACCATTTCTCCCAAACTTCTGGCAGAACTAGATTCTACCGAAGCAGAATTGACCCGTCGCTTAGACCCCGCCAAAGCTGCCACCCTGGATATCGAGAAAATCGCGATCGATAAAGTCACCTTCGACAAGATGCACGCCGAAGATCGCATGGCAACCGACAAACTAGATGAAGGCATCAAAGGTTTTACCAAAGCTCTAGAAGCGTTGGAACAACTGCTAGAATCCCGTCTATCTCAACTGGAAGCAGGCGACGGGGGGCACCAAGTCGCAGACGATATCTTCCATGCCTACGATTTAGACGGCGATGGCTTCATCACCCGCGAAGAATGGCTGGGCACTGATGCGGTGTTTGATGCGTTGGATGAAGACCACGACGGCAAAATCTCCCCCAAGGAAATGGGCGCAGGTCTAGGCACTGCGGTCTTGCAACTCGCACAGGCGTAAGGATTAAGTTTCCGGTGCCTAGGTTTCAGGATGGGTAGGGGCGGGTTTTAGCTAGCGATCGCGGTTGAATCGTATTGCTGGCGAAACCCACCCGTTTTCGGGGATTCCTTGAACGACTTATTTTTTTGCTGAACTACTCCACTGAAACAACTTCTTGGGGGTGCTTAAATTTTCACCTGAGAGAAACTGCGTCAGTTAGCGGTTTTTGCTTATTGACCTGCTTGATTTCCCTTTACGGCTTAAACAAATTTGGATCGAAGCTGACTACATCATTTGTGCTAGCGACGGGGTTGCTATCTTCAGGAACGCTGGAAGTCGTGAAATTGGTTTGTAGACCCGGCGCTTCGTAGATAGATGCAGATTCATTGGATGAAGCAGTTGTTTGAATGTCTGTAGGCATATCAGAAAGAGCGATCGGTGGCTCTTCGGTTGGTTGCGGCGATGATGGTAAGACTGATTGAGTTTGAGCTATGTCGCTGGAATTTTGCCCAGGCTCGTCCGGTTTTACGGCAACGTAAGCTTCTACGGCTTTGATCTGTGCGGTTGGGTCAATGGGTTCAAAGCTATCACCGACTTTCTTCAATAGCTCAAAGTGAAGATGGGCACCCGTTACCCCACCTGTGGCTCCTACCTTGCCGATGACTTGGCGGGCTTGCACGGCTTCGCCTTCCTGAACAGAAATTTCGGATAGGTGGGCATATAAGGTTTGATATTTGCCGTCGGCATATTCGACGATGATCATGTTGCCGTAACCATCGCCCCAATCGGCATAACGGACGTAGCCTGAGTGGGCAGACAAAACAGGCAGTCCTTCAGGTGCGCCTAGATCTTCACCGGAATGAAGGCGGCGATCGCCATAAATAGGATGAGTTCGCCAACCAAAAGGACTGGTCACTTCCACCACTTCTGGCAAGGGATAGTAAAACTTGGTGTCGTTGGGATCTGGTTTGTAGTTGGCAATTTTAGGAGCCAGTTGCCACATCCAATTTTGAGGTTTGCTACTGACGCTCCAGTGCGACCCAATGAGAATCATCAACAGAGCACCGATGCTCAAAAACAGATACTTGAACTTCATAGGTTCAGCTTTGTAAGCATTACATTCACGCCGATCGCGCACTTAAAAAAAGCCGTAACCAAACGCTCTGCAAGTATAGTACAAATGAACCAAAAACAAAACAAGTGGTTTAAGTAGAAGGAGTTGCCATCGGCAATGGGGTGACGGGAACTTCTTGAATTCGCGTTGGAGTTGTCATCGTTTGCCATTTTGCCTGAAGCTGCATCAGTTCTGGCACGGTGACAAATTTATAGCCTTGTTTTTGCAGACTAGAAATAATTTGAGGTAGGGCTTCTACAGTTTGACTGCGATCGCCGCCACCATCATGCATCAACACAATGCCGCCCGGTTTCGCATTCGCCAGCACATTATCGATAATCAGCGGTGTAGAGAGGTAGTAATCGCTGGAATCGGCTGACCACATATTAATTGAATAGCCTTTTTTCTGAGAATAGGGCACCAGTGAGCCAGTGAGATTACCCCCCGGTGGACGCATTAATGCCGTTCGCACTCCGGTTGTTTCGTAAATCAAGCGGGCTGCATTGCCCATTTCTTCGGCAGCGGTTAATTCATCCATATCATCCATCAGATGCCGCCAAGTGTGATTGCCGATCGCGTGGCCAGCTTCGACAACTTTTTTGGCAAGTTCTGGATGCTTTTGTACCGCTTGACCGACCATGTAAAACGTAGCTTTGATATCGTTCTGCTTGAGAATACTCAAAACTTGTTCGGTGGTATTTTCCCAGGGACCATCATCAAACGTCAGCGCAATCACTTTTTCTGCGCCTGCTGGCGGCGTGGCTTCATGAATAATCTGCCCGCTGAATTGACGCGGCACTGCAAAGTCGAGAGTTTGGGGCTTTTGGGGCGCGAGTGCGATCGCGGGTTGGGCAGATGGCAGATCTGTGGTTGTTGGAGTTGTAGCGATCGTGGGTTGGTCAGCCTGACGTCCGGTGGCATCCAGATACATCAGCCAGTAGCAAAAAATGAATCCTGCCAGCGCGAAGCGGTTCACCAAAAACGATCGTAAAAGCTGAAAGCGTTTCTGAGCAGGGCTTTTTGCAACTTGACCTGCTTTGCGGAGCCGATTGATGCCTGGGGTGGCAGTTGCGCTCAGTCGCACCGATTGCCGCCACAAAATATCCCGCTGTCCCGCCATGCGCCCCAAAATCCGCACTTCTCGAATTTCAGCGGAGTTTAAAGTCCACAGACGGTAGCAAATATGCCGGACTAACCGCTTGCGGGCTTTTGGCGATCGCGCTGAGCGGCTAGTGGGCTGAAGATTGACCATGATTTTGAGGCAACCTGCACGGGGCGCTTCTGCCTGGACGTGAATGCCTTGAGAGACCAAAATGCTGTTGAGCCAGTGGGCGATCGCCCGAAAGTTTCCGCGCTGAGCCAACTCTAAAACGGAGGGCTGATGGTGAGCCGACTGATAGTTACTTGGTGAATGCTGACTTGATGAATACGTGGATGAATATGCCATTTCGCCTCAACAACCCGATGTACAAACGCAAACTAGATGAACAACTGAAGCTAGCCTCAACTTAGGCAGAGCTAGGCATTGAGCGACTGTCATCCAGTACATTGAAGAGATTATTCACAGAATACCGCATTGCTTTCGCGACTCAAATAGTTGCATGGATTCACGCAGACTAGCGTAGCCGATGCTTTCTAAAACGGCGCATTTTTCTAGGAACGCCAATTAAATCGCAACGAATCTCAAAAGCGCGGTTTCTATTGATTCAAACCAGAAGATTAACCTTGATAACCAATTTAGACTTTTACTCTTTTGCTTTTACAAAGTCGCTGTCGTGTAGATAACGTTAGTAATTACACTGGGTCTCCTACGTACAAATACACGGGGAAACAATGAGATCGTCTTTGAAGTCAGTGGTTTTCCATCGCTTTAAAGGGCAGGCAGAATTGATAAAGAGTTCTTAGATCCGTGGAGTTTCTGTAGTGTACTTCAAAGAAAGTTGGTAGCTTAGGTTACAAGAAGGGCTGAATCTACTAACAACAAGATTACATCTGCCACAGTTCTTTCACCTCACACAACCATAAGGCTAACTATGAAACGTACTCTCTCCTTTACCTCTTCTGCAACTGCTTTCGCCGCTATTGGATCTGCGATCGCTGCTAGCATTGTTGCCACGGCTCCCGTTCATGCAGCAACCTTTAGTTGCCCTTCTGGCACTGCTGATAACGTGTCTGGATCTTCTGGGTGTCAATACAGCGATACAGCAAATCAGGACTCTGTTTCTTCGAACAAGCCGCTTACTGTTAACCAAGAAGGATTTTTTGGACTCACCAATTGGAATTTTGGCGGCAAGATTGGTGAAACTGCTGGTTATAACGGTACTGAATCTGGGCAAAAGGGACTCTGGAACATCGCTCAAACCCTGCAACCCACTTGGCAGAACGTGATGCTAGTCTTCAAAAGTGGAGAAGGCACCTCTTTAGTCGGCTATCAACTGGAGAAGGGAGTCACCTCTGGTACTTGGACTTCACCCTTTGAAAATCTTCTCTTTAGTAATATCAATAAGACCAAAGATGTCTCTCACATCAGCGTTTACTTCACAGAAGGCGTTTCCGCCGGAAACTCTGCGGCGGCTCCTGAACCTAGCACAATGGCAGGTTTGGCGATCGCTGGAGCAGGCTTATCGGCTTATCGCCGTCGCCGTGCTGCGGTGAAAGCTTAAACTCAAGCACCTACTTTCCCCGGCTCCATAATTCATCCGGTTCAAAATAGTGAAAGCGATCGCGGTTTGAGAGTTCTCAAACCGCGATCGCTTTTTTATGGCGATGTGATGATATTGGTGGGCAATTTGATGAATTTGAGCCGTCCACAGTCAAAAGAATGAACTACTCAGGTGAGTCTGTTGCAGGTGGGTCGAGTGAAATGCCCAGTGCTTTACAATCTCGGTTTGAGTTTAAATCGCACCCTTTTGGCAACGTAGTTTTGCAAAGTTTAGCTGCGACAAACTGCGCGACAAACTGCTTTTCAGTCCAAAACCAGTTGATAGCACCACTGAGGTTGGCACCACTGAGGTTGGCACCACTGAGGTTGGCACCACTGAGGTTGGCACCACTGAGATTGGCATCGTTGAGAGTGGCACCACTGAGGTTGGCACCACTGAGGTTGGCACCACTGAGGTTGGCACCACTGAGGTTGGCACCACTGAGGTTAGCCTTACTGAGAAGTACACAATAGAGGTAGGCACGGCTGAGGTTGGCACCGCTGAGGTCAGCACCAACGAGTTTAGCCTTGCTGAAGTCAGCACCACTGAGATTGGTGTCTTTGAGGTGAATATTCCTGAGGTCGGCATTGCCAAGGTCGGCATCGCTGAGATTGAGTTTTAACTTACTAATGACTTCTGCTTCAATCAGGAACCGGATGACATCTCCCTTACGATAGCCATCTTGTCCAAGTCTTCTTAAGATAGATAATGTTCTGGCTCGAATCACATCTTTTGCCGCATTTATTAACTCGACATTTTCAATTGCTACATCCTGTAATTTGTTGGATTTGTCTACAAGATCTTGTTGGTCATCAATAAAATCTTGTATAGCTACAGACAACAGTGTTAGGACACAGCATCTTTCAGGACCGACTCCATTGCTTGCCGTAAAGAACTAAAGCTAGACAAGCTGTTGCGAATACGACTTTTCAGCCAGGCCCAACACTTTTCAATCCGATTGAAATCTGGAGAATAAGCGGGTAAATATAACAACCGACACCCTACCGACTCCACCAATTGAGCAACCCGTCCCCCATGATGAAACGTGGCATTGTCGAGAATCAAAACCTTCCCAGGCTTAAGCGTTGGCAGCAAACACGTTTCTAGCCAGATTTCAAACACGACTCGATTACAAGAGCCGTTCACGGTAAAAGCAGCACTCAGTTGGTGCTCACAGTAAGCCGCAATCATATTGATTCGTTGAACCCGTCGCCCTGACTTGAGTGCTTCAAATCGCACACCGGGTTCACACCAACCATATCCATAATCCTCTCGCTCATCCATTCCCGATTCATCGATGTACACCCGGTCGGATAAAGACACTTTGGCTAGCTGCTCTAGGAACTCTGCTCGTTTGTGCTCATCGCGTTCAAGGTAGCCATAGGTCTTTTTTTTCGACTCAAGCCCAGTTTGTGTAACGCCCTGGAAATTGTGCGAACACTGAGTTGGTCTTGCCACAACTCGACCATTTGCGCTTGGGTTGTGCCCCCATGCTGCTTGGCAAATTTGGCAAACTTGTCCCAATCGGTGATTTTGCTGGTGGTTCGATGGGGACGAGTTGTTTTGGCTTGGTAGTCTCCAGTTTCCTTCTGTCGCTTCAGCCATAGATTGATCGTGTTGCGACTGAGTTGAAACACTTGGGCGGCTTCACTCTGCTTCATGCCGTCTAATTGGATGGCATTGATCACCTTTTGTCGCAAGTCGTAACTGTATGCTTTTGCCATAGATGCACTCACCCTCGTAGGATTGGGGATACCTCTCAGTCTATGTCCTATTGGTCCTGGCAATAGCTATAAATGCTGAAGCTTGGGTGCTACTGCAATCACATTTTTATCAATTAACAGCTCAGATAGCCGATCCAAGTAATTTTGTAAGGCTTCCTCGCGTTGGTTTGATTCGGCAATCTCCTTTTCTACCTTTACCCGTTGATTGGCAATCTCCTTTTCTGCCTTTGCTTGCTGCTCAGCACGGGCTTGCTGAAGCTGTTGCAGCACATATCCCAAGATTGCGAGTGAGAATGGAACACCCAACAAACTCAGCCAGTCCCATAGAGTCTTTGCATCTTGAAACGTGGTCGTTGTAGTTGTTTCAGTGATATTGCCCTGCTTATCCCTTTTTTCGCTTTTGGTGATGGTTTCATCCGCCCCGATTCCAGCCTTCACATTCCCTGACTGAACGCCATAAACGAGGGCGATCGCTGCTCCACCAATTGCTAGAGCAGCTATCCCTCCTACCAAAACTTTCCTTGTCAGTCACGTAGATTTTTTCATCCCCACCACTTTACTAGGGCGCACAGGGGTTGTTTGAACTCGTTATGTTTTCGCGGTTTTTTTAGATTTCTCTTTTTGCTTATTGCGTTTGGCTTCCGCTTTTGCAACTTTATCGGCTTCGATCGCTTCTAATTTGGCCTGTTCTTTTTCCACCGCCACTTTATCCAGGTAGTAGTGATAATCGCCGCGGAATAGGCGGAGTTGTCCTTCGTGAATGTCCACGATTTTGTTGGCGACTTGAGAGATGAAGTAGCGATCGTGGGAGATGAGAATAGCGGTGCCGTCGTAGTTTTGCAGGGCGGTTTCCAGCATTTCCTTAGCGGGAATATCCAAGTGATTCGTCGGCTCATCCAAAATCAACAGGTTGACGGGTTGCAGCAGCATCTTTGCTAGGGCTAAGCGGGCTTTTTCGCCACCGCTGAGAGCTTCCACCTTCTTAAACACAGTTGAGCCTGTGAACAGAAAGCTACCGAGCAGCGTCCGAACTTCTTCATTTGTCCAATCGGGAACTTCATCGTGAATCGTTTCAATCACGGTTCTGTGCAAATCTAGCGCTTCTGCTTGGTTTTGCTCGAAGTAGCCCGGAATGACGCTGTGCTGACCGAATTCGATCGTGCCGTCGGTAGGTTTTTCCATGCCCATGAGCAGATGCAGCAGAGTCGATTTGCCTGCGCCGTTGGGTCCGAGAATGGCAATGCGATCGCCCCGTTCAATCAGCAAATCGGCTCCCAAAAATAGGATCTTTTCGCCGTAGCTATGGGTCATATCTTTGATGATTACCACCTCTCGACCGCTACGGGGTGCTGGCGGAAAGCGGAATTTCAGCGTCCGAACTCCCGCATCGGGGGCTTCGATCCGTTCGATTTTATCCAGTTGTTTTTCGCGGCTTTTTGCCTGGGTGCTGCGAGTGGCGCTGGCACGGAAGCGATCGACAAATGCCTGCTGTTTTTCCAGTTCTTTTTGCTGCCCTTCATAAGCAGCAAGCTGCGATAATTTAGCCTCTTCTTTTTGTAGCAGGTAGGCAGAATAGTTACCCAGGTAAGTAGTGGACACACCGCGCTCGGTTTCTACAATTTGGGTGCAGAGGCGATCCAGAAATTCGCGGTCATGAGAAACAATCACCATCGGCGTATTAATGCCGCGTAGATAAATTTCCAGCCACTCAATAGTTTCTAAATCCAAATGGTTTGTCGGTTCATCCAACAGCAGCAAATCGGGCTGTTGCAGCAAAATTTTGCCCAAACCCATCCGCATTTGCCAACCGCCGCTAAAGGCGCTCACCAAGCGATCGCCATCTTCCGCCTCAAAACCGACTTCTGGCAGCAGCTTTTCAATCCGTGCCTCCAAACCATAGCCATCTAGCCCTTCAAACTGACGCTGAAACCGATCCATTTCGTGGATCAACTTGTCTAGCTGCTCTGGGTTAGCGGTTTCCATTTGACGATGCACTTCAGTTAGCGCCTCATGCACATCATTCGCTTCTTTGAATGCTCGCCAGAGTTCTTCCCGAACGGTGCGCGTTGGGTCTACGTCAAATTCTTGGCTGAGGTAGGCAATTCGCAAACTATTGGGACGAATTACCTCGCCGCTGGTGGGTTCAATCTCGCCAGCAATGATTTTTAACTGGGTGGATTTGCCTGCCCCGTTCACACCCACTAGCCCAATGCGATCGCCCCCTTTCACTTCCCAATTAACGTCTTTCAGGACTTCACCCGTGGGGTAAATCTTACAAATATGTTCCAGGCGCAGCATTAAGAGTCTCCGGGGTGAGGATGAAGGATTAAGGCACTGGGATGACTTTAACAAATATTAAGAATCAATGGCGAATTCTGGCTTCAATTCCACAGCTCCCAAGGTTTTCAATGTGGATAGTTGGGCAACGGTCAGTCCGGTCACGCCAGCAATATTCATGGCTTCATAAGGTCGGGGACTGCGGAGGATGCCCGCACAGTCACCGGTTTCAGCATTCCAAAGTCGAATGGTTTCATCCTCACTGCTGCTAGCCAGGATTTTACCGTCGGGGGCGAAGGCAACAGACCAAACGCGGCGATCGTGCCCTTGCCACACTTGGAAACAGTCACCCGTTGCCAAATTCCACAGACGCACGGTGCCATCCACCCCTGAACTCGCTAGCACATCTGCTTTTTCAGGCTGAGCGCTTTGGGTGGTGGGTGAAGAAGTTGGGCAAATCGCGATGGATTCAATTGGCGCGGTGTGTCCGGTTAAAGTCTTGAGGCAGGCTCCGGTTTGCCAATCCCAAGTTTTGATGGTGCGATCGGCGCTGCCGCTAATCAGCATTCCATCGGTTGTAAAAGCAACGGAACGAATGCGGGAGGTGTGTCCGGTTAGCTGACGCAGACAGGTGCCCGTGTGGATATCCCAAAGTTTGACCGTGCAGTCATCATCACCGCTGGCAAGCACGCGATCGCAGGGGCTAAAGGCAACCGAAAACCCATAGCTACTGTGGCAATCGAGTATCGCGATGCAGTGTCCTGTGGCGCTATCCCACAAACGGATACAGTGATCGGAGCTAGTGGTCGCCAAATGGGTGCCGTTGGCATTGAAGGTAGCCGACGAAACCCAGTGAGTGTGACCGATTAGCGTTTGTAAACAGGTTCCCGTTGCCACATCCCACAGTTTTACAGTATGGTCAAAACTGGTGCTGGCAAGGAGTTTACCATTTGGGCTAAAACTGACTGACCACACCCATTGGCGATGTCCGCGCAAAATATTTACGCACCGACGGGTTTGCAGATTCCACAATTTGATCGTGTGATCGGCACTGCTGCTGGCAAGCAGGGGATCAGTAGGACTAAAGGCAACATCTAACATAAAGCTGGCATAGCCTTGGATAGTTTTAAGGCATTGCCCAGTACGGCTATCCCAAAACCGCACGGTTTGGTCGGCTCCACCGCTGGCGATCAGTCCATCCAATCCTTCTGAGTCAGAATGATCTCGATCGAAATGCTGGGGATTAGGCGCAAATGCAACAGAGCGAACATGGGCAGTGTGTCCATAAAAGGTTCGCAGGCATTGTCCCGTTGCCACATCCCACAGCTTGAGCGTGTGGTCTTCGCTGGCGCTGATCACGGTTTTGCCGCTGGGGCTAAAGCTGACCGATCGCACGTTGTTGGTATGTCCGTTGAAGGTGTTGAGGCACTCGCCTGTTTCGGCATCCCAAAGCTTGAGCGCGCAATCGTCACTGCCGCTGACTAAGAGGGAACCATTCAGGCTGAAGGCAACGGATCGGACGTTGCTCGTATGACCTTTTAAGGTGTTGAGGCATTCTCCCGTGTTGACATTCCACAATTTAATTGTGCAGTCGTCGCTGCCGCTCGCAATGATGGACTGGGTAGGGCTAAAGGCGATCGTACATATCCAATGGGCATGCCCTTGTAAGGTTTTCAAACAGTCGCCTGTCGTCACACTCCACAAACGAATCGATTCAGAATCTACGCCGCTGCTTGCCAACACCGCCCCATCTGGACTAAAGGCAACTGATAAGATCCAATCCGTCTGCCCTTCTAGGGTTTTCAAGCAGTATCCGGTCGCGAGTTCCCATAGTTTGAGGGTGCCATCGGCACTGCTGCTGGCTAATAACTTGCCGTTTGGGCTGAACGCAACGGAGCAAATCCAATTAGTGTGACCGCGAAAAGTGACTATTTTCTTGCCATCGTCCATCCGCCAAAGGTGAATTTCTCCTGCAGAATCGCTGACTGCTAACAGGGTGCCATCGGGGCTGAAAGCGACTGACCAAACGTTTCCCAAGGATTCGTTAAACACTGAGCGAACAAAGTGAACATTGGCAAAGTTGATGTGATGCAGTTCTACCTCTTGTAAATAAGCTTGGCGAATCGTCAAGTTGGAAAAATCAAAGTCGTTTAACTCCAGCTTGAGATGATTCAGCAAGTTGATTATCGTGCCAGTCGCATATCCAGCCGCGAGTTGTGGCTGCGATCGCAGGTCTGCCAATAGTGCCTGAGTACATTCTGTAATTTCTTTGGGCGATCGTAGTGCCACCAATCGACTCGTGATCGGGTTCAAAATTAGCCGCGTTTGGCTCTCTCGTAGGTAATCTTTTGCTTCTGCTTTGAGGAGCGCGTGGGAGTGGAGCAGGGGAAGCGGGCGCGGGGAACCGGGAGAAGGGGGACAGGGAGAAAGGGGAAAGTCTTGAGTAATAGAGAGGTTGGAATTGAATAAAACATGGGAATTAAGTTCTTGACACACTTGCTCAATCAGCCGCCCGGTGATGTATTCCATCACGACGGGTTGCAGGGTAAATCCGTCGGCGGTAGCTTCGATAAAAAAGCGATGTTTGAGCGATCGCAAGGTGCTGGGTAATTTCTGCTTGGCAAGGGGCGACAGTAAGTCGTCTCGTAGCTCAGTAAAAGAGGTGATTTCTCGGTTGATTGCCAACCAGTACATCACTTCTTGTTCCAAACTAGATAAACAGTTAAATTGGCGATCAATGAGGTCGCGAATATCGTCAAAGACAAACGTGCCAAGAATGGTCAAAAAATCAGACACATTGCTGTTAAATAATTCTTGAATCGCTGCCGCTACTATTTTGAGCGCGAGAGGATTTCCGCCATAGTGCTGCACCAGGTGCTGCCAGTCTGCCTCAGTGGCTTGAAATTCACCTTTGCGCGCAAATAGGGTCTTGCCATCGATCTCATTCAAACCTCCTAGCGGAAACGATCGCACGGGTAAGGTAATGCCCTCATTCCAGGCGATCGCCTCTGGCTTTTCACGACTCGTGAGCAAGATACAGCTTTCATGAGTTAGGTCACTCAGGCGTTTTAACAGGGTTGTATAACCTTCATCGCTTAAGCGTTGCGGATCTTGGCAGGGCAACACCGATTCTGCGTTATCTAAAATCAACAAGCATCGATGCTGACGCAAGTAATCCATCAACCGCAAAATCCGACCATTCAAATCGGCGGGAAGCGTGGCTTGGGTTTCTTGCCCGTGGGATAAAAACTGAATCCAATCGGCAACCAATGCTTCTGCGGCAGGGGCGTTTTGGAGCGATCGCCAGACTACATACTCAAACTGATGCTGAACTGTTTGCGCTAACTTAACCGCCAACGCCGTTTTGCCCATACCGCCCATGCCCATCAACGATACTAATCGGCAGCGCTCATCCACAATCCAACGCTCCAACGTTGCTAGCTCTTGGGTGCGTCCTGTAAAGCGAGTACTGTCGGGTGCCTCACCCCAATCTTGGTGAGGATTGGGCGCAGCGGAATGAAACAACCCTGTCGCTGGACAATGATGCTCTGCCCATCGCCGCAAGACCGCCTGCAAGTTTCGTTTGGTGATCTTGATTCCCGTCAAATCAGAGAGCGAACCCCATAGTTGGGCACCCACATTTTTGATGTGATCTGGGGTGTAACCAAACTGTTCAGCCATGCGTTCGTAAGTCCAGTCATCCCAAGCATGACGAAATACAAGCTCTTGCGTATCGTTGAGGGTTGTTTGTCCAAGCACATCATCCAGAATCGTCAACGCTTCTTCGATTGTCATAGTAGATAACCCTGTGTAGCGCAACATGGTCGGGGGCGGTCGTTTGTTGCTATACGCTTCACGATGGAACTCTAAGGTTCCTGAATAGAAAAATCTGCTCTTCCCTTGCCTTTTCCCCCTGCCCGTTTCACCAAGAAGGATGAGATGGTAAACGCAAAAAATCAAGACAGACGACTAGCAGCGGTTTAGCAATCTTTCTAATTCCACTGTAAGTCAGGGCACACAGCCATCGGTTCACCTGTTTATGTGAGGTTGATGTGAGAAGTTGATGACTTGCACAGTAACGCTTAGAGAATTTGATGTAGCTCCCTCAAGAGCATGACCTTTTCTTACCTCAAAGTCCGTGACTTTTTCCCACTGCGGTTTCTCGGATGGCTCGGTAGAGTTTAGACATTACTCAGACCCAAGCGTTACTAGATTCATTTCAAAGCCCAGACAAATTGATGCTTCATGGGCGATCCGAGCCGCCAACTCAAGCGATCGCAGAAACTGTAATGTTTATCAGCCCCCATAACATTATGTCTAATTCAACAAGCCCCCAATTTCTGCTGCAAGCTGTTCTTGAAAGTTTTGTAGACGGCATTTTAGTCCTCACCGATCGACAGGAATTGCACTACGCTAACGCCACGGCCCAACAACTCTGCTTTCAACTCACCCAAAAAGTAGGTGCCCTGCCTGAAATTATTTGGCAAGCCTGTGAGGCTCTGATCGATAGCCGCGATCTCTATCCCAATCAGCCCATCGTGCTCGAATCAGAGGTAGAGTCAGCAACCGTTAATCTCCGAATCCGCGTGCAATGGCTGCAACTGGACACCATCGATCGCCCCTACCTCCTAGTCAGACTGCAAGATCAACACCAGGCGACCCAAAGATTGGCGATCGCCGAAGCGCAAACCTGGAAACTCTCCCCACGAGAAACCGAAGTTTGGCTTCATCGCAGAGCAAGCAATAGCCGCAAACAGATTGCGATCGCACTTTATATCACGGAGGACACCGTTAAAAAACATCTGAAAAACATTCAAATCAAACGCCAATTTTACATAGATATGCAAGACTGCCGGGTCACATCCTCCAGTGGCCCATTCAAAGTCCCCTGCTTTGTTTAAATTAAGTTAAGTGCCGGATACATGCGGAATAATTTTGGGCGTTGCTGATTAGAGAGATGAATTATCAAATCTGCATTCAGCCATGCCTAATTTTGCATAAATTCCGAACTCCCAACTTTGAACTCCCAACTTTGAACTCCCAACTTTTCCCTTCAAAAACTCTGTAATCATCTGTTACCCGTTCAGTGATAAGCTTGTGAAGGCAATTTTTAAGATTGTTTGCCAACAAAACATTCGAGTCGCTGAGTCACAGAGTAGGGCGTAAGCATGGTCACCACCACAGAGAAGAGAAGCATCGGCTACATTACGCAGATCATCGGTCCTGTACTAGATATCAAGTTCCCAAATGGGAAGATGCCAGAAATTTACAATGCTGTAAAAGTCACGGGCACCAATCCAGCAGGCACAGAAGTTAACGTCACCTGCGAAGTACAGCAGCTATTAGGTGATAACCAAGTTCGAGCTGTATCCATGAGTTCGACCGACGGGTTGGTTCGTGGCATGGAAGTAATGGATAGTGGCGCACCCATTAGTGTTCCAGTGGGAGCGATTACGCTTGGTCGGATTTTCAACGTTTTAGGCGAACCTGTAGATGAGCAGGGTCCTGTTGATGCCAAGGAGTTTTCTCCAATTCACCGTGATGCTCCTAAGCTAACGGAATTGGAAACGAAGCCCTCGGTTTTTGAAACCGGAATTAAGGTGATTGACCTGCTAACACCCTACCGTCGTGGCGGCAAAATTGGGTTGTTTGGTGGTGCAGGCGTTGGTAAGACCGTCATCATGATGGAGCTGATTAACAACATTGCAACCAACCATGGCGGGGTATCGGTGTTCGGCGGTGTAGGCGAACGCACCCGCGAAGGCAATGACCTTTATAACGAAATGATGGAGTCTGGCGTTATCAACAAAGATAATCTCAGCGAATCCAAAATTGCGTTGGTCTATGGTCAGATGAACGAACCACCCGGTGCCAGAATGCGCGTCGGTCTTTCGGCTTTGACTATGGCGGAATACTTCCGAGACGTAAACAAGCAGGACGTGCTCTTGTTTATCGACAATATCTTCCGATTTGTGCAAGCGGGTTCTGAAGTATCAGCGCTTCTCGGTCGGATGCCTTCTGCGGTGGGATACCAGCCAACCTTGGGGACCGATGTGGGCGATCTGCAAGAGCGGATCACTTCTACAACTGAAGGTTCTATTACTTCTATTCAAGCAGTTTATGTGCCTGCGGATGATTTGACTGATCCCGCCCCTGCAACCACCTTTGCCCACCTGGACGGCACTACAGTGCTATCTCGCGGTTTGGCATCTAAAGGGATTTATCCTGCGGTCGATCCATTGGATTCAGCGTCTACGATGCTGCAACCCAACATTGTGGGAGAGGATCACTACTCAACTGCACGCGCTGTGCAGTCTACGCTGCAACGCTACAAGGAATTGCAAGACATTATTGCAATTTTGGGTCTGGATGAGTTGTCTGAAGACGATCGCCTGATCGTGTTTCGTGCCCGTAAGATTGAGCGATTCTTGTCTCAACCTTTCTTTGTGGCGCAAGTGTTCACTGGCTCTCCGGGTAAGTATGTATCGTTGCCTGACACCATCAAAGGCTTCAAACAGATCTTGTCTGGCTCTTTAGATGACTATCCTGAGCAAGCCTTCTACATGGTCGGCAGTATTGATGAAGCGATCGCTAAAGGCGAGAAGCTGAAGGCTGAAGGCAAGTAAGCAAGCGATGACCGCTCAGTTTTGAGTTTTGGGCAAGCTGTATTTGCTCAAAACTCAAAACTTAAAACCTAAAACTCAACACTCAAAATTAAGTTATGCCTCTAACTGTTCGTGTGATTGCTCCTGATAAAACGGTTTGGGATTCTCAAGCTGAAGAAGTGATTTTGCCCAGCACCACCGGGCAGCTTGGTATTCTAGGCGGACACGCTCCCATGCTGACCGCATTAGATACTGGCGTAATGCGAGTCCGATCTGATAAAAACACCTGGGTTCCGATCGCTCTAATGGGTGGCTTTGCAGAAGTTGATGCGGATGAAGTCACCATCTTAGTCAATGGTGCCGAGCGTGGCGATTCCATTAATAAAGAAGAAGCTCGTGTCTCATTCACAGCCGCTCAAGAGCAATTTAATAAAGCCCAGCAAAGTGGTTCTCGGCAAGAGTTTATTAAAGCAACCAGAGTATTGAAACGATCCCGAGCGCGGTTTCAAGCTGCGGGTGGAATGGTTTAAGTTGTCAATCAGACATTAGAGACGCAAAATTTCAGTCTCCATAATAATTTTATATTAGTGCTTCGATAGAAACTGTTGGAGCATTCCAATTGTGAGCGCAGGTTGTTCTAGAGACAGCAATACGCCAGCGCTAGGCACCTTCACAAATTCTTGGATATAAGTCGGATTTAGCCTAGCAACCCGCTGCCCCAAGTCGGCGGTGATGAATTGAGCATTCTCTCCCCACAGAATCATGGTGGGGATTTTTAGTTGCGGAACATAATTTGCCAGGTCAAAATATAGATCGCCCCGGAGAAATGCGAGAGCGGCATATTGGGCATTGGGCTGCTTTGCCGATTCTAAATAGGCTGCCACCATTTCGGGAGAGACGCGGCTGGGCTTAGCAAACAAAAAACGTTCTAAAAAACTCCGCACAGCCACTTCATTCATCGCACCTATGCTGTAAATCATTTGATCTAGCAGGGGCATCCCAATCGCCTGCAAAGGCAATCGTCGCCCAGCATCTTGTCCTAAATCGGCGAAGCCCGATGGGCAAACCAAACACAACGCCTTGAACAAGTCAGGGCGCTCTCCAGCAAGACGCAGAGCGATCGCGCCCGTTAAGGATGATGCGATTACAATGGCAGGGCGATGAACGGTCGTTGCGCGATCGCTCCCGCAGGTTTTCTCCAAAAACTCCGTCAGCGTCACCAGATAATCTTCTACCCGATACTCTCGCACCAGGTGAGCAGACCGCCCCCAGCCAATCAAATCAGGAGCTATTACTCTGTAACTATCCAAAAACGCTGGATAAACTTTTGACCATTCATAGGCAGAAGCGCCACCGCCAAAGTTATGCAAAAAAACTAGCGGTTGAGCATCAGGCGGTGGCAACACCCAGGGTGTGCCTACCGGAACGTAGTACACCATTTCGCCCAGAGATGTTTCAACAATCTGCTGCCCCATACCGGGTGGATGAAACTGAAGCATAATTAATGTGCCAATTTAAGCAAACTGAACTAAATTCAACATACGCAGAATTTCGCCGTAAAATCGATTGGAAATTTAAAAGCTTCACCTCGTCAGGGAAACTGTAGATGAAAACCCCTCAGCGTCCATACATTTCAATTCTCCCCCTGGCGATTTTGCTTGCCCTTGCAGCATTCCCCAAGCTTCAGGGTAGCGGTTTTCTGTCGCCTGTGTTTGCTCAGTCTTCGACCTCGACACCCTTGCTGCCGTCAGACTCACTACCCACAGGAACAACTGTTCGAGTAGAAGGCTCAAACAGCATGACAGCGATTACCCAAGCGGTTAAGCAAGGATTTGAGCAACAATATTCAGGAGCCAAAGTAAACCTGGCAACCGTTCCAACCAATAATGCTCTGCAAGCTCTGAGAGAGGGTCGGATTGACATTGCTGCCAGCGCTCGCCCGTTGACCAAAGAGGAAGCGGCAGAGGGATTTGTAGCGGTTCCCGCAGCTCGCCATAAGATTGCCCTTTTTGTGAAAGAAGAAAATCCTTTTGAAGGCACATTAACGATTGAACAATTTGCCCAAATTTTTCGAGGAGAGATCACAAATTGGGCAGATGTAGATGGCACTGAGGCGACGGTGCGGTTGATAGATCGTCCTGAAACGAGCGATACCCGTCAGGCATTTCTGAACTATGACGTCTTTCAAGGAGCACCCTTTGAAACCGGAGAATCGGCAGTAAAGATTGCAAAAGATAAAACCGCAGATGTAATTGCAAAACTAGGAACTGATGGCATAGGCTATGCGATCGCCGATCAAGTCATCAATCAACCGGGTATTCGTATTCTTTCCCTGTACGATACGTTTCCCGATAACTCTAAATACCCCTTTTCCCAGCCGCTATCATATATCTATAAAGAGCCGTCCAGCCCCGCAGTGAAAGCCTTTTTAGGTTACGCAACGACTCCAGAAACTGTCATTGAAATCGAGAAAGCCAGAGTTCAAGCCGCCAAACTAGCCGAAACAGGAACAGTTGCCGCCGTTCCTAACAATTCACAAGTTACCTCGCCCGATTCTACCAATCGCGGGGATAACAGCGACAGTAATTGGTTGGGTTGGCTGTGGTTGCTGTTGCCACTACTGGGATTACCGCTGCTTGCATGGTGGCTCAAAGGACGGGCGGGAGCTGCTCCCGTTGCGACATCGGCCGTTGCAGCGGTTGGACATCAGAACAACCGCATTGTGCTGACCCCACGAAATTGTCGTGACGCTTATGCCTATTGGGAAATCTCTGAAGCATCCAAAAAAGCACGACAAGAGCAGGGAGGCAGGCAACTTCTGTTGAGGCTTTACGATGTAACGGGCATAGATGTTGAACGTCAGCCACCTCACAGCATACGCCAGTTTGAGTGCCGCGAAGGGATGCAAGACACTCACCTACCGATCTCCCTGGACGATCGCGATTATTTGGTGGAATTGGGGTATATCACAGAGGACAACCGCTGGCTACCCTTGGCTCATTCTGTGCCGGTGAGAGTGCCCAAATGCAATCCCGTAGGACAAGACCTAGAGACTGGAGCGATCGCCGCCATCCCTGCGGGGGCAGCCGCAGTCGCCTATACCGCCGACGATCGCGAAAGAGTGAATGCTCCCGTGCGGCAACCAGAATATACTAGTGCCGACTGCCGCATTATTCTCACTCCGTGCAATTGCCGCGATGTTTACGCCTATTGGGAACTGTCTCAAGCAATGCAAATGGAGCTACAGCGCAATAAACGAGAAAAGCTATCCATTCGCCTATGTGATGTGACTGGTACCAACCCAGATCGCCAGCCACCCCACACGATTCGCCAATTTGAATTTGATGCCCGTGCCCAAGATGTACATTTGCCGATCGTAGTCGATGATCGAGACTACCTGGTGGAGTTAGGCTATCCTATCGCTGGCAACCGCTGGGTTAGGTTAGGGCGCTCCGAATCGGTACGCGTGCCTAAGTGCAGTCCTGTCGCAGATAGTTCATCAAGAGCTAATAGTGCAGCAACGGCTGAATCTACTATAGGAGGCAGTGCACAGGTAAGTGATCGCGCTCCAATGCAGTCCACTCAAAATCTTAGCGATATTATTTTGGAATCGCGTGGTGCCTCAAACGCCTATGTTGCGTGGAACCTGGCGGAACGTGAGAAAAATGCTGCTATTAGTCAGGGCGGAGGTAGATTAGCACTACGTCTCTATGATGTGACCAACATTAACTTGGATTATCAACCGCCTCACAGCGTTTATGAATACGAGTGCAGTGAAGCTGATCATGATCGCTATTTATCTATTCCAGCCAGTGATCGCGATTATTTAATTGAGCTAGGCTATGTTATCGATGAAGGTCGTTGGCTAAAATTAGCACGTTCCAAGTCTATTCGCATTCCAACAACCTGAGTTTTGCCTAGTAGTTCATCAAACTTCTTTTGACGGGTTCACTATGAGGGAATGAGTCGATGAAATATCGCACATCGACTCATTCCCTCGTCAGCGATGGCTTAATTAACTACTGGTGCGGAGCGTTTAGGAAACGACCAGCAAACTTCATTACGTCACCTAAATCAGTGTCTCCGTCGCGAGCGCTGTCCAGGAAGGCACTTAAGAGTAGATTTCCACCCCGACTACCTGGAGCAGGCGCACCCATGTTAAAAAAATTCATCACAATGGGCAACACCGAAGGCAACACGGTTTGAACCATGCCAGTGTTCATGCCAGTTTTTTGGGAAATACTATTAATTAGCTGTTGTTGCATTTCGGCAGGAATTATAGATTGCAGTGCTGATAGGCTGAAATTGCCGCTAGATGCTTGCCCCATCATGCCACCGTTTGCACCTGCAAATTGACTAATCATCCCAGCCAGTTGAGATGCTCCACCTACAGCGGCAGCTTGTTGCTGCAACACTGGACGCAAAGCACTTCCAGCCGCAGATAGCAAAGATTGAGTGGCTGCGGCATCCAATCCGTTTTTGCTAGCCAATTGCTGTACTGCACTACTCATGGAGCTTAGCCCATCAATGCTTGCCTGTTGATTCGGATTGTTAACAGCGCTGAGTACGTCGAAGAAAAGTCCCATGGTGTTATTCCTTATTAGTGTCGAAATTAGTGTCGAATTGTTTCAGCTTAGTTAGAACCGAGTGTGAAGTGTCGGTAGCTATTGTGTCGGATTGTTGGAAAGCTGACAAGCGATTGTCGTTATCCAGAGATCATGAATACCGTCTAAAGAGGAATTCCCCATTAACCTAAATCTTTCCTCAACGAAAATAATTTGGAGCAATCGAAGATCAGGGCAGTGATAGGGGAACTTAGCGGCAATTTCCAATATTGCTGTAAACACCTCCTGTGGTGTAACAGTTTAAGGATTGTATTGGCTTGCTGGTACCAGAGAAGGATTGTATTAGCTTGCTGGTACCAGAGGTCGTTGCGGTAGGGGGCCCCCATTGTAGCGATTACGTTTCCCATTTTCTCTGAACTTGCGACCCCATTCGGCACACTCTGCCTCTTTTTCAGCGTTGCTACCCGTTTGAATCATTCTGCAAGCACTAGGAATACCAACAACTTTCGATTCAGGAAAGGTGTAAGCATTGAGTTCTTGAGGTTGACCTACTAATGCGAACGTTGGGTGCAAAATCACTGCTAAGGTCGATGTAATACCAATTTAAATGGTTTCAATGACAGATAGTGCATTGAGGATAAAGGGGTAGCCCGTGAGAGAAGCAATCACTTGAGGGGTTAACTGGGATAAGAGTTGATCTACTCTGGATTGCAGTTGGTCAAGCGTTTTGAACGAAACCCACTTGAGATCCGCCTTGAGATATTCCCATAGCCTCTCAATTGGATTTAACTCCGGACAGTAAGGCGGTTGGAACACCAGGATAATGTTCTGTGGCACAATCAACGCTTTGCCTTTGTGGAACCGTCCGTTATCCACTTGCAGGATATTGAGACTATCGGGGTAAGCCTTGGAGAACTCATCCAAGAAGCATTGGTAGCACTCGGTATCGACATGGGAGAACTGCCAGAAAAAGGATTCTCCGGTGGCAGGTTCCACAGCGCCATAGAGCCAGAATGCTTTGAACACCCGTTGCCATGAGCCAATGGGTTTCACTCCAAAGGCTGTAATCAAACGCCCGATAATGGTATGCAGCCCAAAGCGGCTCTCATCCCCAGCAAAATAGCGAATAGGTCGTTTATCCTGGCGCACTTGCCGAGCGTATTGGCTCAACAAATCGAGGTCGTCTGCAAGGTTTGCTTAAATGCCTCTCGTTGTGCTCGGTTCTGCTTGAGGTTGTTGGGGACGAGCCACTTTTAGCTTGGCTTTGAGCCGATAACGGGTCATCTGGTAGACCGCATGATACTGGGCTTCTATTCCTAAACTCTCCAAGAGCCACTGCTGCACCTCCCCATAGCTGTCAAACCCATTGTCCGGTTCCTGCAATCGCTTTGCTAAGGCAACTTCTGCCCACATTGGAATCATCCGGTTGCCTCCTCCTGGCGTTGGCTTGACCACCAGCAATGCCTCTAATCCTTGTGCTCGATACAGCGCTAACCACTTTTGCACCGTGCCTCGATGCCTGCCAATTGCAACCGCGATCTGGCTGATGCTCGGTGCTTGCGCTCGTTTGAGCCAGTACAACACTTGCAATCGTTCTTTAACTATCGGCTGTTCAACCGTTCGCAAGCGGGTGCCTAACTCCTCGAGACTTTCTTTAATTACGATTGCGCTGACACCAGCCATGATTAGACTCTCACCTCTACATTCCTCAGTTTATCTGATCTGTAACTACTCCAATTTAATTTGGTATGACTATGGCGGTAAATCTCATCCCAAAGTGTAAGAGTTTCATAAGATTCAAATGAGACAAGGTTTAGGCGAGAGACGTGGTGATCTTAGACTACCCACTCACTGCCTTGCTCTGGTGGATGTAAAGTTCCGCAATCCTTACTATCTATTTGAGAAATTCAAACTAGTAGCGAAAATTGCCTAATAGGGCGCGGCAAATTCATTCCTAAGCACACTACTTGGCTTTGACCTATTTGTAGCTTTGAAGATTCGGTGGCGATCGCTAAACTATCTACGTTAGCCAACTAGAGCAGAATACATATCAGTTATCTGTTTATTACTAAGTCTAGGCAGTGACAAGAGCGGAAGAATAGTGCTGTAGGACTTGTTTTAAGTATTGCCCAGTGTAGGAACTTGGGTTATCTGCTACGGTTTCTGGAGTGCCCACCGCGATTAGCTCGCCACCGAGATCGCCGCCTTCAGGTCCCAGATCAATTAGCCAGTCAGCACACCGAATCACATCCAAATTGTGTTCAATCACCAAAATCGAGTTGCCCTTGTCCACCAAGCGCTGCATCACATCGAGTAATTTGTGAACATCATAAAAAGATAAGCCTGTGGTGGGTTCGTCGATCAGGTAAAGGGTTTTGCCCGTGGCTCGTCGCGATAATTCTGTTGCCAGCTTCACCCGTTGCGCCTCTCCACCAGACAAAGTCGGAGCCGTTTGCCCTAATCGCATGTATCCCAATCCTACATCTGCCAGAGTTTGCAGGCGATTAAAGGCTTGAGGGATATTTTTGCAAAATTCAGCCGCCTCTTCCACCGTCATATTCAGCACATCTGCAATGGATTTATCCTTGAACTTCACTTGCAAGGTTTCGCGGTTATATCGCGCCCCTTTGCACACTTCGCACTGCACATATACATCCGGCAAAAAGTTCATTTCAATCACGTTTACGCCCTGTCCAGCACAGGCTTCACAGCGACCGCCCTTGACGTTAAACGAAAATTGCCCTGGTTTATAACCCCGCGCTTTTGCTTCAATTGTTTCGGCAAACACATCTCGAATAACGTCAAATACACCGGTGTAAGTGGCAGGGTTGGAGCGGGGAGTGCGTCCAATGGGCGATTGATCAATGACAATCACTTTGTCCAGAGCGCCTAATCCATCAATCCCATCCATGTCTTTGGGGAGTGGAACTTTGCTGCCAAAATGGTGCTGGAGAGTGGGGTAGAGCAATTCATTGATCAGAGTTGATTTGCCAGAACCAGATACGCCAGTGACGCTAACCAGTTCGCCTAACGGAATTTCGACGTCAATATTTTTAAGGTTGTTTCGGTGGGCATTGCGAATTTTGAGCGATCGCCCATTGCCCGTGCGGCGTTCTATGGGCGTATTAATCACCTTGCGCCCTGACAAATATGCTCCGGTTAGCGATTCTGGGGCATCCAATAAATTCTCAAAGCTACCTTCGGCAATAATTCTGCCGCCATGTACACCTGCCCCAGGTCCAATATCTACCAGATGATCGGCAGCACGAATGGTTTCTTCGTCGTGTTCAACCACAATGAGAGTATTGCCAAGGTCACGCAGACGAACCAATGTTTTTAAAAGGCGCGCATTATCTCGCTGGTGCAGCCCAATACTGGGTTCATCTAGTACATACAGCACACCTGTCAGCCCGGAACCTATTTGAGTAGCAAGCCGAATTCGCTGAGCCTCCCCGCCAGATAAGGTCATAGCTGCGCGATCGAGGGTGAGATAATCCAGCCCCACATCCAGCAAAAACTGAAGTCGGGCTTTGATTTCTCGCAGCACCAAATCTGCAATTTGCGCCTGACGTGGAGTCAAGTGCATTTGATTAACGCGGTTAAGACATTCGCGGATGGAAACGCCCGTGAGATCGGTGATGCGATATTGCCCAATGCGAACCGCTATTGATTCGGGGCGCAAACGCTGACCATGACACACTTCACAGGGCTGATCGACGAGGTACTGCTCCAGTTTTTGCTTATAGGTATCAGAGTTTGCTTCTTGATACTGTCGCTCCAGCATCGGTAAAGCGCCCTCATAGCGGCGACTATAGCCTTTGCCTTCCCGATAGCGAGAGTCTACATCAATCCAGATGGGGTCTTTGGAGCCATGGAGAAGCACATGCTTTTGCTCGTCGGTGAGTTGCTTCCACGGCGTTTGAATATCAAAGCCAAATGCTGCTGCGACACTGCATAGCAAGGAAAGATAGTAGGTGTTGTCTTTATCTGACCAGGGGGCGATCGCGGCGTAGACAGGCAGTTCTGGATTGGGAATCACCAGTTCTGCCGAAAATTTGCGGTGCATTCCCAGTCCATGACAGGCAGGACAAGCACCATAGGGCGAGTTGAAGGAAAACAAGCGTGGCGAGAGCTCTTCCATCACTGCACCATGTTCGGGGCAGGCGAAATTTTCAGAGAAAACGAGAGGACTAGGGGCTGGGGGTGAGGAGCTAGAATCGCCGTAACTGCCACCTTTTTCAGCCACTTTGAGCGATTGCCCTACCGGAAACGCAACGACATTGTCGGTTCCCTGCTCCCTATTGATTCCCGGGGCTGTGTCTTTTGTTACTTCTTCTGACAGCACATCAATAATGGCGATGCCTTCAGAATGCTTCAGGCAAGTGTTAAGGGAATCCACCAAGCGTTCTTGAATTCCCTCTTTTCTGACTAGGCGATCCACCACAATTTCGATGGTGTGCGCCTGATTTTTATCTAGCTCGATCAAGTCTTCTAGCTCACGCACTTCACCGTCAATTCGGACTCTGACAAAGCCCTCGGAACTAAGACTAGAAAGCAACTTTCGATGAGTGCCCTTTTTGCCACGAACTACGGGAGCAAGAATCTGAAAGCGAGTGCGATCGGGTAGATCCATCACGCGATCGCACATTTGGTCAATCGTTTGAGGCGCAATCGAGCGATCGCAATGGGGACAGTGAGGCTCTCCGGCACGCCCATACAATAAGCGTGTGTAGTCGTAAATTTCAGTAACGGTGCCCACGGTAGAACGTGGGTTGTGAGAAGTGGATTTTTGATCGATCGAAATGGCAGGACTCAGCCCTTCAATCGCATCAACATCTGGCTTATCTACCTGACCCAAAAACTGACGGGCATAGGCACTGAGCGATTCTACGTAGCGGCGCTGACCCTCAGCAAAGATGGTATCAAACGCAAGCGATGACTTGCCTGACCCAGAAACACCTGTAAACACAATCAGGCGATCGCGGGGCAGCTCCAAATCGATATTTTTCAGATTATGTTGCCGCGCGCCTCGAATCCGAATCGTATTTAGCGGAGAGGGAAAAACAGAACTGTGACCGTTCTGAGAATTAACGGCTGAATCGTCTGAATTATTCCGGCGTTTAGGCATAGCAACCGAAGGACACATTCCTTAATGATTAATAGATTCTATCGTTTCCGCTCGACATTGCACCCTGTTTGGCAATAACGGATATGCTCTAAATATCAGGGGCGAGACTCGAGTTGAGTCATAAATTGAAGCGTCAACCATCCAGGCGTTTTTTGAACACCTTCTTTTAAAGTTGTTTAGACGCTAAAAAGTGAGATGAATCTTAGCTCTTAATTAATCTTAAGCAATAAAAATAATCTGATGAACATTTTTACTACTTTAGACTAGCAGAAGGTTCATTGTTGCATAGGGTTGATACTTTAGGTAGAGCGTAGGGCTTACTGGAAAAAGGCATAATCGTCACAAATATTCGTTGAAACCATGTCCGACTTGAGGGAAACAGTTGACTTGTCAGAACTGTCTGACGAGGCACTTATAGAGATTTGCAGAGCTGCTGAGGTAATTGCTTGTGAGTGTCCTGGCTACCTAGCACGTTTGTTACGGCAAGTACGAACGTTTCGCGCTTATACCACCAGTTGTATTGAACAGTTTCCAATCGATACCGAGACTCATCTGTGGCTGGCAGACCGAGCCACACAGGTTGAGAGTATTCTTTTGCAAACTATGATTGAATTAATGCAAAAGGAAAATCTGATTGATGACGCTCACCAAGTTTCATTGGACAGACTATCTGAACGGGCGCGTGCAACTATGCTGAAGCAGGTTGGAATATTGTGATTCCCCAACAATGACTGCAAAAGTTGTCTTCTAAAAAATGATGGCAACTCTCAGCCACTTTTGCCTATTCTGAAGATATTGAAGACAGGGATTCTAATTTGAATCAGTCCATTCGTGAAAGGTTTGATTAGGAGCAAAAGCAATGGGTTTAGGAGATATTGTCCAAAAAGCGATGTATTTAGGAGTGGGATTAGCATCCTTAGCCGGAGAAAAAGCCACTGAAAAATTAGTTGAACTGCGATCGCAAGCGCAAAAGCTTGCCGACGAAATGGTGGCACGCGGTGAAATGAGCACTGAAGAAGCCCGTCGCTTTGTGGATGAGATGGTTAATAAAGCTCAAAATCCTACGGTAGAAAGTTCAACTCCTAAACCTTCAGCTGAGCCTCGCAAAATTGAGATTTTGGATGAGGACGAATCAGCCGCCCCAGACTCTAGCAATGTGGATGAAATGCGTCGTCGAGTAGAAGAGCTGCAAGAAGAGCTAAAAAATCTACGAAACAGCTGAGTTGTAGGCTTTGTCGAATTTTTACAGGTTAGATTTTAGGCTATGATAGCTGCATTCATGCATGCAGCTATTCAAACTTCACCACTGAATCCTGTCTTGCAAATATATTCGAGGATGCGCCCCATTCCTCCAATGTTCTTTAACACAATTGAAATAGGTCACTATGGAAAGCTGGTCACGTGAGTTCTCTGAAATGATGCAGATGTTGGCAGAAGGAATCGAACAGTTGGTGACAGATGTAACCCAGCAAATGGATAAGGCGATCGATTCTTTTATCGACACATCAGAAGAGATTGCTGAGCAGTTACACAACACGTTTGAGCGTGAGATTGAGCCTCACCTCGACGATTTTTTTGACCCTATTCTAGAAGCGTATCTTGGGTTTGAGGTTGCAGTTGGAGAAACCACGCAGCCGTTTACCCATACTGTGGAACCCATGCTGAATGACCATACTGCTTGCATTGGGTGCCGCAACTATCATGGTCAGGCGTATAACGGGGTGATGCTTGTTTGTGGAATGCACCCATCGGGTTGGGAAGACGAGAAATGCCCTGATTGGGAATCAACTTGGAAGGAATAACGGCTTGCACCACTCTAAAGCCTGCCGTTCTTTCTCTTTAATGAAGCTATCTTTGCCGTCCATGTAGCTTTCCCGATCATCGGGATATTGATTAGCCAAACTGCGCTTTAGCTGGCTGTACTGGTGTGCCTCGTCAGGATGGGCAATCAGGTAATCCCGAAAGGCTAAATGGCGATCGCTTTCCGGTGAACCCTGTTCAAAAACGTGGACATGATGGGTTCTAACGCCTGCTGCATCGTGCTTGCGGAAATATCGACGACCTGCAATGCCAAACTCACCCATTGCTTCATAGCCCAAGGTTGCCATTGCGGCATTTCGAGTATCGACTTGAGTAAGATTTTTCGCCTCAACTAAAATGTCAATAATTGGTTTGGCGTAAATATTTGGAATTGCTGTGCTGCCAATATGGTGAATTGCCACGATTCCCGTAGGGATCGTTTCACGAATCGCCACACCCAAAACAGCAGTAATTTCTTTCGCTTCTTCTATGAAGGCATCTCGCCACACTGGATCATAAGGAACAACTTCTACTTTCATAGATTGGTTTAGCCTTTTCAAACAATATTCTGATAAGCCTTCTATCACCACTGTAAAATAAAATTTTTGTGTCCTTGTGACTCATGCTATTTCTATGACGCACTACTTTCGCCCAAATGTAGAAGCTATGGCGGGTTATGTTCCTGGGGAGCAACCTAAGCCTGGGACGAACATTATCAAACTTAACACGAACGAAAACCCCTATCCGCCGTCCCCAACCGCAATGAGGGTACTGCAAACCTTGGATGGTGAGTGTCTCCGGCGGTATCCCAATCCCTTTGCTAATGACTTTCGGCAGGCAATTAGCGAAGTGCTGGAGGTTCCACAAGACTGGATTATTGTCGGCAATGGCAGCGACGATATCTTAAATATTTTGGTGCGTGCTTGCACCGAACTTGGGCGTAGCGTTGTCTATCCTACGCCAACCTATGTCTTGTATCGTACTTTGGCAGAAATTCAACCTGCAAATGTAGTCGAAATTTCTTATCGAGATGATTTTCAGTTGCCCATTGAGGAACTGGTTGCGGCAAAGGGCGCCGTCACTTTCATTGCGTCGCCCAACAGTCCTTCCGGTCATGTTGTACCGACAGAAGATTTGCAGCTTTTGGCATCAGAGCTTTCTGGTGTATTGGTGGTAGATGAGGCGTATGTAGATTTTGCAGATGAAACAGCGCTGTCACTCGTACAAGAATTTGACAACGTAATCATTGCCAGAACCCTATCTAAAGGATATTCTTTAGCAGGTTTACGATTAGGCTTTGGAATTGCCAATCCAAGTTTGTTAAGTGGTTTATTTAAAGTCAAAGATAGCTATAACGTGGATGCGATCGCGTGTTTAGTGGGCGCTGCCGCTATGCGCGATCAAGCCTACAAAAATGAGTGCGTTGCTAAAGTAAAAGTGTCTCGTGCGAAGTTGCTGTTGGATCTCAAGCAGCTTGGTTTCCAGGTGCGCGACTCTCAAACTAATTTTTTGCTGGCCGCCCCGCCCAAAGGCAATGCTGGAGAAATTTATCTAGCACTGAAGGAACGCGGTATTTTGGTACGTTATTTCAACCAACCTGGACTCAATGACAAACTCCGGATTACTGTAGGCACTGAATCACAAAACCAAGGCCTAATTGAGGCGCTCATTCACTTAGTTCAATAGAGCAGCGAACAGAGATCCAGGGGACGACACTGGCTTGATAGAATGAATGCTGCGTGAAAACGATCCTTTTAGAGAGTACCCATCATGGCGCAAACGGTTGCCGCACTCGATATTTCCAGTTTGGAAGCAGAACTTGCCAGTCAAAGCCCCCAAAAAATCTTAGAGCGATCGCTGAGTCTGTTCGACAATATTGCAATTTCCTTCAGCGGTGCGGAAGATGTGGTGCTGATTGATATGGCGCACAGATTAAACAAAGCCGTCAAAGTTTTTAGCCTAGATACCGGTCGGCTCCATCCTGAAACCTATCAGTTCATTGATCGCGTTAGAAAGCACTACGGCATTGCGATCGATATTATGTTTCCCGACCCAGCCCAAGTGGAGGAGATGGTCACTGCCAAGGGTCTTTTCAGTTTCTATGAAGATGGGCACAATGAGTGCTGCGGTATTCGCAAAGTCGCTCCTCTGCGCCGCAAACTTTCTACTCTAGATGCCTGGATCACGGGACAGCGGCAAGATCAAAACCCTGCAACCCGTGGCAAGGTGCCTGTTGTGCAAGTGGATAGTGCGTTTTCGTCAGGCGATCGGGCGCTAGTGAAGTTCAACCCGCTCTCCAACTGGACTTCTGCCGATGTCTGGATGTACATCCGCTCCTATGAAGTTCCTTACAATTCCCTGCACGATCGCGGTTTTGTCAGTATTGGCTGTGAACCTTGCACAAAAGCTATTTTGCCAAACCAGCACGAGCGGGAAGGACGCTGGTGGTGGGAAGATGCAACGAAGAAAGAGTGTGGCTTACACGCTATAAACCAACCTCAGTAGGATGCATTCAAAGTGCGGGGTACGGAGTGCAAAGTTCCAACAGTGTTTTCCACAAGACTCAACATATCTTCTGCGGAAAGATTAGGTGAACAAAACTCCGAACCCTGAACTCTGAACTCAGTTCTCCTCTACACAGCTTCCATTAAAGGGTGTGGAGTATACTCATCGAGTTCATTAAAGCGCAACAGTTTTATCCATGAGTTTAACCACACCCACCGATTTGCTAGAACGCCTTAACTGGCGATATGCCACCAAAAAGTTTGATTCCACTAAAACGATCCCAGCAGATGTTTGGACCGCTTTAGAAGAGTCCTTAGTTTTAACTCCTTCTTCCTATGGGCTGCAACCCTGGAAATTTTTGATTATCACCAGTGCAGTACTCAAAGCCCAACTTCAACCGTTGTCTTGGAACCAAGCGCAAGTGGGTGATTGTTCCCATTTTGTGGTGTTCACCATTAAAAAAAATCTTACTACTGAGCATGTGGATCGCTTTGTAGATCGCACGGCTGAGGTAAGAAATACTGAGGTAGAGTCCTTAGCAGGCTATCGAAAAGTGATGGTCGGTGATGTAGTGTATGGTGCCCGCAGCTTAAGCGTAAATGAATGGGCAACCCGGCAAACCTACATCGCGTTGGGTAATTTTATGACCTGTGCGGCGTTGCTGGGTGTAGATACTTGCCCGATGGAAGGAATTGAACCCGCAAAGTATGACTCGGTATTAGGACTTCCCGAAAAAGGCTATGCAACGGTTGTTGCTTGTGCAGCAGGCTATCGAGCCGAAGACGATAAATATGCCACCCTAGCAAAGGTGCGATTTGATAAGTCTGAGGTGATTGAAACGTTGTAATGGTGTTAGCGATGCGCTTTTCTGGAGCTTAGGTTGCCCTAAATACCATTCGCTATCTATCGTTGTAATCTGCATCGCTGCTTGAGCCAAGGCCTGTAGATTGTTATCTGTAATATCTTGCTCTAACTGCTCATCCCAACACTGAAGTGATGACCCATAACCCTAGGTTCAGATGCGGGCTTATTGATTAGGCTTGAAAACCGCGTTGATTGCAGCAAAAGCGGGTTACGTTACTAGCGCAAATCTGATGATTGACGGGGGTTCAGTGCCTAGCTGCACTTGAATGACAAATCCTAATGCTTGTTGTCGATCGTAGTTCGCTAGCTCATATCGATAAGCTAGCTCCATGTTCTTTCGCTTTTAACGGTTGGTTGTCCTGCCCTAATACTCTTTTGTGTAGCTCCAGCTAGAATAAAACCATTATTCAAATCGACCCTGCAATCCGGTTAGCCTTGCTGCCTTGATTTGCAAAGTTGCTGAATCGTGATTCAATCCGTCTAACATGTCGATCGCTACTGGCTAGGGTTGAGACAACGGGCGATTATCAACATTTATAGCTATTTTTCCCTTCAGATAGAACTCTACTCAACTGATAGAACAAAGAGCAAGAGATAGAACGATGACTCAACGAGTAAAAGAAATTCTCAGTTGGTACGGTAGCGACAATCCAGGAACGCTGACCAATCTAGCGCGATTGATGAATCATGGCAGGCTGGCAGGAACCGGAAAGTTCGTCATTTTGTCCGTTGATCAAGGTTTTGAGCATGGTCCGGCTCGCAGCTTCGCACCGAATCCACCTGCTTAGGATCCTCGTTATCACTTTGAATTGGCGATCGAAGCGGGCTGCAATGCCTATGCTGCACCATTGGGATTTTTAGAGGCAGGCGTACGGGAGTTTGCCGGTCAAATTCCACTGATTCTCAAAGTAAACGACCACGATGTCTTGTTAGATGAGGCAGACCCAATGCAAGCACTCACGAGCAGTGTGCAGGATACGCTGCGGCTAGGCTGCGTCGGGATCGGCTTCACAATTTATCCAGGTTCCACTCATCGTCTAGAAATGTATGGGCAGATCCGAGCTTATGCTGAAGAAGCCAAGCGTCATGGACTGATTGTGGTGATTTGGTCCTATGCACGAGGCTCGGGGTTAAGCAAAGCGGGAGAAACGGCGATCGATGTGACTGGATATGCTGCTCAAATTGCTGCCCAATTGGGTGCCCATATCATCAAGGTCAAACTGCCAACAGACCATATTGAGCAAGAAGCCGCCCGTAAGGTTTATGAGAAAGCGCAAATCCCCATCTCGACCTTGACTGAACGAGTGAGCCACGTTGTACAATGCACCTTCAATGGACGACGGATTGTGATCTTTTCGGGTGGGGCGATCGACAGTGATGAAGCTCTACTGACTGAAATTCGCGCGATCCAAGATGGCGGTGGATTTGGTTCAATCGTTGGACGCAATTCCTTTCAGCGCTCCAAGCCAGATGCTCTACGACTACTCAATACAATGATGGATATTTACAGCGGTTAGGCGGCACTCAATCACACCATGCACAGCCCAAATTGCGCACTCGGTAGCATATTAATCAGGCATGGATTAATTCACTGTAGAGATTGATTTCGCTTTCTAGATTACAGACTTATCAAGGTCAATGTAGCCCTCATTAGTTACTCTAAGTAATAAGGGATAACAAGCAAGTTTCTTTGATTTGCTCAAAGAAGGCTCTGAACTCACCCGCGCCACTACCCCGGATTGCAAATTACCACTTGATTCTCTGCCCAAACCCCAGCCACATCGATTGCATCCATGAATTTGACTATGCAATCTGGTCAAACGACTGCAACGCACACTCCCCAAAGAAGCGATCAACTTTATTCTGTGAGTTCTATGGAAATCGATGTTCGCATCAATTGCAGAGCTTATCGCTATTTTCGCCAGCAGATTTTTCGCCTTCTCGCATGGTTCCTAATAGTGTTGAAACAATGACGCAACGTTTAGTTTGGCTATCAGTTTTACTTGAGAAGGTAATGCGTCCTAGTTGACCGCTAACGCGCCCTAAGTGAGTAAAACGTAGGCGATAGATATTATTAGTCCCATCAAAGTAGAGGGTTGTTCCCTGGTCGATGCGTACATTGGAATCGAGGCTATGCCAGAGAGAGGTGCTGGGAAGAGTGCTATCTGGATGAATAGCCCATTGCACAAGACCGTTAACTTCGCGAAAGCTGACTTGCCAGTCAACGTGTTGGAGCTTGGCCTTATGTTGAGCCGTTCGCATCGCTTGAAAGGCTTCATTTCTGGCAGTGTTAAGACGTTGCTTGTTGAGTAGTGATGACCATGCAGGAGTTGCGATCGCGAACAAAATGCCAATGACGCCTAGCGCTACCGATACTTCGAGCAGTGTGAATCCATGCGACTCACGTTTTTTGATGGGTTGAATTAGAAGAATACTGGGCTTTCCACTACTTGCTTTCATTGTCAAACACCCTGTCTTGATTGCTTTTAGAGTGCCCAAAGGAGAATTTGTTTGAAACAAAATTTTCCTAAGCTTTTCAAGGCAGGGGTTATAAACAAGCAATCATGCTCAAAGTTTGCATGATCCAGAAGGACATGCTGGATATAGAGATTGATAGACATGATCGCGCTTACCAAAAAGAGCATATCGGTTGTCACGAACCTGCTCATATACGCGATCGCCGCTCCATTTCAACCCTGGCAAAGCACGGTAAGTTGCAACAAAGACATTTCCCGCAGGCAGCAAGCACCCAATTTCTTCGGCGGCATTACTGCCTTGCCAGCGCTGCTGAGGATTTTCAGAATTGATGAGAATCATCCCCATTTCACAGTCTTGAGAGGTAATGCCCAAGCCTCTAAGGGATGCCTCATCCTGCATAGGAAGGTATTGAAACTGATGTCCCCGATCTAAGCCTTCTAACGCTTGCACCAAACCAGTGCAGAGGTTGCAGTTGCCATCGTAAATAACGTAATAGCCCATGACTTTACTAGGTAAATTGCTCTACTTCTTAAAATAAACGCTTATTCAAAGGGATGGTTTCAAGCGGTTCTGAAGTTGCCAGCCAATAAGCAGAAAATTTCGGTGAAAACTTGCCAAATCAGTACAACTGAACTTCTTCTATTCTTATTCAATAAATGTTCACTTTTAGAAAAAGCGGGGCGCGATCGCGCAATATCAGAAGAAATCCTTACCCACCCGGTTCAACAGTTGCTCGATTAGCAAACTTATTCTGCGATCGCGCTCAGTAGCTAGCCCAAGAGTTAACCGTTATTGCTTCATCCCTTTAACCGCAATACCGTACACTTAGGTGAAGATTGAAGGCTGAAAAGGAAGCGGGTCATGCGACTGTCACAGATGCTATTTGTCACCCTGCGGGAAGATCCGGCAGAAGCGGAAATTCCTAGCCACAAGCTGTTGCTGCGGGCAGGATACATCCGCCGGATTGCTAGTGGTGTGTATGCATACTTGCCATTAATGTGGCGGGTGTTGCAAAAAGTGTCGCAGATTGTGCGCGAGGAGATGAATGCTGCCGGAGCACAAGAGTGTTTGTTGCCTCAGATGCAACCTGCGGAACTGTGGCAAGAATCGGGGCGGTGGGATACCTACACGAAGGCAGAAGGAATCATGTTTTCGCTGGTCGATCGCCAGGGGCGAGAGATGGGTTTAGGACCCACCCATGAGGAAGTGATTACGGCGATCGCCCGCGACATGATTCGCTCTTATCGTCAGTTGCCCGTGAACCTGTATCAAATTCAGACCAAGTTCCGGGATGAAATTCGTCCCCGTTTTGGCTTGATGCGCGGACGAGAATTCATCATGAAAGATGCTTACTCGTTTGATGCCGACGAGGCAGGGATGAAGGCAAACTACGAAAAAATGAATCAGGCCTACCACAATATTCTGCGGCGGAGCGGGCTGGCGTTTCGAGCAGTGGATGCGGATTCTGGCGCGATTGGTGGGTCTGGCTCCCAGGAATTTATGGTGCTGGCAGATGCGGGTGAAGATGAAATTCTTTATACCGAGGACGGCAAGTATGCCGCCAATGTAGAAAAAGCGATCGCTTTACCTGCTGAGGCAGAAATATCACCGTTTGTAACCGCCGAAAAACGAGAAACTCCAGGCACTGGAACGATCTCTAAGCTGTATGAATTGCTGAACTGTTCACCGACCGCAATCGTTAAAAATGTGCTTTATCAAGCGGTGTATGACAGCGGTCGGACAGTGTTGGTGCTGATCAGCATCCGGGGTGACCAAGATGTCAACGAAGTGAAACTGCAAAATGAATTGGTGAAGCTGGCAAGCAACTATGGTGGCAGTACAGTGATTGGGCTAACGGTGCCCGATAGCGCGGCCCAAGAGCAGTGGGCTGCCAAGCCCTTGCCCTTGGGATACATGGCACCGAATTTATCTGATAGCTACATTAAGCCGCCAAAACCTGCCCCGGTTGAGTTAAAAGCAGCGGAAATGGTGGTTCCTAAGTTTCTGAGGATGGTGGATAAAACCGCTGTAGACCTGAAGAATTTTGTGACTGGCGCTGATGAAGTGGGGTATCACCAGGTTGGGGCAAATTGGGGCGCAGAATTTATGCTGCCGGACTTGGTTGTGGATGTGCGAAAGGCGACAGCGGGCGATCGCGCGATTCATGACCCAACCCAGCTACTGCAAACTGCACGGGGGATTGAAATTGGGCACATTTTTCAACTGGGCACCAAATACTCTCAAGCGCTGGGTGCAACTTACACCAATGAACAAGGTGAAGAAAAGCCACTGGTGATGGGTTGCTATGGCGTGGGGGTTTCACGGTTGGCGCAGTCTGCCGTTGAGCAATCCCATGACAAGGATGGCATTGTGTGGTCACCGGCGATCGCGCCGTATCATGCGATCGTCGTCATTCCTAACATGACTGATGCTGAGCAAGTGCAAGCGGCTGAAACGCTCTACGCCGAACTCAATCAAGCTGGAATTGAGACGCTATTAGATGATCGTAATGAGCGCGCTGGAGTGAAGTTTAAAGATGCAGATTTAATTGGTATTCCCTATCGGGTTGTGACGGGGAAATCGCTCAAAAATGGCAAAGTAGAGGTGGTGAAGCGTGCTACCCATGAGAATCAAGAACTGGCGATCGCGGATGTCGTGTCTACTCTAAAACAATGGCTCGTCGAAGCAACTCATTAATGAATAATTGAGGAATTTGATGGTCGCCTTTACAGCTTTCTCGCTTGCCTCCGACAACCGACATCTGACACCTGCTAGAACCTAAAAGCCACAATCTGCTATGCAAATCTTTATCCTGATTCTCTCTAGCCTCATCAGTGTCCTATCTCCCGTTAACTTTGGGATTGATAAAGTTGCTGAAAGCACCATTCGCGCCCAATTCAAATCGGTAGAGCAGCTAAAAGTTCGAGTGGACAATACTCCAGTCCACAACGCAATTAGTGGGAAAGTAGACAAAATCCGTATTGCTGGGAGGGGACTGTTTCCTTTAGAAGGAGTCCGCATTGACACCCTAGAGTTTGAAACGGACCCAATCAACGTCAATGTAAAAGCCCTGCGAAAAGAAAAAAGGACAGAGCTACAGGCACCTTTGGGTGTAGGTATGCGGCTAGTCATTCGAGAAGAAGATCTGCTCACAGCGCTGCAAGCTCCGGTCGTCCAACAGCAAATTCAAAAGTTACTGCGTGGTTTAAACAATAGCAACGCCAAACAAACGAAAGCGGAGCCGTCAAGGACACCAGAAACAGGACTTCCTCAGCAAATTCAGGAACTGCGAACCAAGTTAGACGAATACAGAATCTTGAACCCCAAAGTAGAATTTTTGCCCGGTGGAAGAATTAAGCTTGAGGTTGAGGTCGAAGAGGTAAAAACGGCAGAAAAACTCAAGGTTGAGGCAGAATCGGGAATCACTTTTGCGGAAGGGCAGCGGTTGACATTAATCAAACCTGCGCTCAAGCTGAATGGGGTGGAGCTTCCAGAACAAATCATTCAAGCTTTTGCTACAGATTTTCTTAGCCGCTTTAAGCCGGAGCAGTTGGGCAACTTACCTGGAAATTTGGGTCAAGTGAAATGGTCGCAACTGACGGCGAGAGTAATCAAACTTCAGGTTAAAGATAAAAAACTGGAGCTTGTAGCATTCTTGCGGCTTCCTCAAGGTTTAAAGATTTGAAGCTGAAATTTATTGCCCGTTTCTTGCCTGAAATTGTTCCAGGCAACTGTAGATCTATTAAACTTGCGATGACTCCATGCGATGGTGCGATCGCTGTAATTTACAATCCCAACGTTTGAGGAAGCCTCTGATGCAAGACCAACAGCCCCGCCGTCCCATTCCACCCGGTATTGTTGCAGCGTTTTCGGCGATCGTTTTAATCACAGGTGGCACCACTGCTTGGTGGGCATGGTCATCGCACACACCACCCTCGATCAATCCCGCTACAATCCAATCATCTCAGCCTGGAGAAGGAAAGCCCTCCGCACCCACGTCATCTTCTAACCCAAACGCTCAAAACCCTTCGGTCAATCCGGCTCCCGCAACCGCCGAAAAAACCGCTCAGGTTTACTGGTTAAAACCATCGGATACAGCGATTCAACTTGCCCCCCGCCCTATCAAGGTAAGCTCTAGCGGAGATGCAAACGCTCTACTCGAAACTGCGATTCAGCAACTTCTAGCAGGTTCCACGACTGCGAACGAAACGACTACAATTCCAACCGGGACTCAACTTCGCAGCCTCTCTATTAAAACCGACGGGATTCACATCGACCTGTCTAAAGAGTTTACCCGCGGTGGAGGAAGCACCTCAATGACAGGTCGTTTAGCCCAAATTTTATATACGGCTACCAGCCTAAATCCGGCTACTGCTGTTTGGTTTTCGATTGAAGGAAAACCTTTGGAAACGTTGGGAGGAGAAGGATTGGTACTAGAACAACCCTTAACTCGACAACAGTTTGAACAAGACTTCCCGATGTAGCACCGGAGATTACTAATCAGTCAAACTTAAGCTTAATACCCTAATAATCACCTTAGTGAGGCGAACGATGAGCGATAACAATTCTCAGCTAATCACCGATGAGGTGGCTTCAGAAAATGAGGCAACTCGTGTCCGTTTTTGGGGCAATGTAACAATGCTTGAAGAAGGAAATCGTTACCGGATCAACCGGATTGAATTGGCACCAGGACATCACATTACTACTCAGATGCACTACCACCGCAGCGAACATTGGGTTGTTGTGTCTGGAACCGCTAAGGTTATCTGTGATGGAAAGGAAACCGTCTTGATTCAGAAACAGTCAACTTACGTACCAATGTCTACACCCCATCGAGTCGAAAATCCTGGAGTAATTCCTCTGGTGATGATTGAGATCCAAAATGGCGAGTATCTCGGCGAAGATGACATCACTCGGTTCGAGGATGCGCATTAAAAGGTTGGATTAGACAAAAACACTGTTTGCCTAGACTCTCCATTTTGAGCTGCACCAAGCAGACCGATTTTTTGTAACTTGACCTAAAACCGTAGCCCTGCGCCTGCTTGAATCGATACCGCCGTGCCGTTGCTAGATTTGTATCCATCGAATGCAACGATCGCATTGGTATAGAGCATCAAGCTAGTGTTTGGCAAAGAATAATCAACTCCTGGCTGAATCACGAAGCTGTTCTTATTGCCAATGGGAGTATTATCTCCTCTGACAATTGAAGCGCCTGCCGCAATGTAGGCATCTCCCTGCCAGTTAATTGGAATATCGTAAGAAACTGTAGGAACTACAGCAACACCATTTCCACCCACTAAAACTTGGGTTCGCAATGAGATAGGCGCTCTTAAAAACTTGTAGCGAACTGCGAAAGATCCCGAGGTGTTGTAGTCCTCACTTGGACCGCCACCGCCATTGGTTACGCCAAATGCTGCGCCAGCGCCAATGTAGCTGCCGTAGGCTGCTTGCGCTTGAACGGGGGATTGAGTGCTAACGAAAAAGCCAGCGGCAAGAATGACACCGCCGATCGCAGCAAATTGATTTTTCCAGCGGGTTACTACTTGCATATTTAATCGATGACTTTTGAATGGGTGCATGTTTCATTCCTTGGGCTTCTGCAATGCAAACCTGTTTACATTTAAGCTCAACTCCCAAAAACTGAACCACTTTTTTTTATTTTTCGATGACCTGCCCCTGGGTACCCAGTTTTTGCCCTCTGAAGACTAATACTACAATGTCAGCGCGGGAGGCTGGGCGGTTAGGATTTAACTGTTTAGTATCCGGATCACCAGCAAATAGCCCTGCTTGAATTGATGCCGCCATTCTCGACCTGGCCCAGCTAGGTATTTGGTCTTGATCTGCGTAAGTCTGCAAAATAGCTTCAGGATCACTGGGTATAGGTAGGTTCAATCCCCTTGCCATTGCTATTGCCGCCTCTAATCGGGAAACTTGTTGAGTGGGGCGAAATGTTTTATCAGGATAGCCACTCATAAAGTCCATTTTGACAGCTTGCTCGACCGCTGTTAATCGCCGATCGCCTGGAGGTAAGTCTGTAAAAGCGATCGCAGATAGCTTATCGGGTTTGGTATAGGCTTTTTGAACCTGAGTCGCAAAGTCTACCCGACTGACTGGCTGCTCAGGTTTAAATGTGCCGTCAGGAAAGCCTCCTATAATTCCTTGCGCCGAGAGAGCGGTGATAAAAGGATAGGCCCAATAGGCTTTGGGAACATCCGTGAATGACAATGGCGTTCCAGGTTTTGCAGGAGTAAGATTGACTGATGGAGCAATGGACGGCGTTGGAGAAGGGCTTGAAGCACTGGGCACAGCGGGCGTAGTAACGATTCCACTGCTGGGTGAAGGCTGTTGAGCAGAGTCTTCTAAAGGAGGATCTTTTTTGACCTCAATTTCTGCTTCTGTGGGTTGAATCAACGGGGTAGTAATGATCTGAGGCGCTTTAGTTTCACCCGCCTTTTTTAGGAAGTTCCCTACAGAAAACACTTCCTGATTTTGGTTCAGTATCCAGAAAAAAATAGCACCGAACGACAGCGCCGCAATAAGGAGCGCGATCGGCTCGTCATCTCGAAGATTAGGTGGACGCTGTCCCGAAGGTGAAGAATTTGACATAACCTGCCCTGCTCAAAAGTAAGTCGCGATTCAATCTGCCCCAATCCTAGAGATCTGATTCGCTTTTGTAAAGCAATAGGTTGTTATGGATTGTACGATCGCAACTCATTTTTTGTTATCCCGAACATTCTCCTCAAGGAAAAGGTCTTTTGGACAATTTGGTTTCCTCTTTCATGGAGAAAGGGCTAGGGTTTCCAGCAACGGTAGTCTTGGCAGCTACCTCAGGACAATCACGCACTGCATTACTAAATAGATTAAGAAGTTGAAACTTGAAGCAAGATGGGCAAACATACCAATTCCAACTGCTCCTCTTGCTTTTTGCTCTCTACTGTCTAAAATTCATCCTCATATCCACCCTTACCTGCTGTCTCGGCTTCATTATCTCGCTTAGATCCTAGAAGCTCCATCCGTTCAACCCGCACAACAGGTTTAGATCGATCCGCCCCAGTGTTTCGGTCTTTCCAAACATCAAACTTAAGTGAGCCACTAATTCCAATTAAACTGCCTTTACGGACGTAATTTGCCGCTACTTCAGCCGTCTTTCCCCACAGTTCCAAATTAAACCAATCGGGCTGGTCATTATTTTTGGTTTGACGATTGACGGCTAATGTCAAATTACAAACAACACTACCCGATTCAAAATATTTAACGTCAGGATCTCCCCCAACTCGACCCACCAATGTCACAATATTTAAACTCATGATTCATCCTGCCGGAAATGAAACGCATTATCGAGATCACTTATCTTAATCGAAAATTTTGCCTAAGCTCATAGAGTTTATTCAAGCAAAAAACAATACATATGATCTTATCTTACCAAATTGCTTTCATCGAAAAAACAGTTGCAGCAAGCACTTCATGGCAGTTATGAGTTAGAAATCAGAATCATTTTTGTAAAAAGTGAAATTTGATGTAAAGTGAGAGGCTCAGGGCGTAAATGTTGTCATTTGTATTTAATACACAGTATATTTTACGAGTCTGAATTGATTTGCTTGGTTTACTTGATTAGGTTAAGTTCGCATTGAGTTGAATTCTGAGTATTAGGTTGAATTCACCGACATAGCCTTTAACTAAAGGGATGCACCTTCTATCTAGACGAGTGACCAAAAGCATAATAGAATTCGCTTTGGATTGGTTCATCAATTCGGTATTTTTATAGTAATCGCGTTTAATTTGTTCCTTCTTTGAGGCATAGAGACTAGTGGGTCTTTTCAGTCGCTTTTCCCTATCGCGGGATATGGGTATTGACCTTGGCACTGCCAATACATTAGTTTACGTGTCGGGCAAAGGAATTGTTTTGCAAGAGCCGTCCGTAGTGGCAATGGATCAGGATGAAAAAATCCCCTTGGCGGTTGGAGAAGATGCAAAAAGAATGTTGGGACGGACTCCTGGCAATGTTGTTGCCCTTCGTCCTCTGAGGGATGGCGTGATCGCAGACTTTGACACGGCCGAGCTAATGCTGAAGCATTTTATTGCGAGGGTCAACGAAGGAAAAACGTTAGTTGCTCCCCGTATTGTGATTGGAATCCCAAGTGGAGTCACAGGGGTTGAACGCAGAGCGGTGATGGATGCGGCTTCCCAAGCTGGAGCCCGAGATGTTTACCTGATTGACGAACCTGTTGCTGCTGCGATCGGGGCGGGGTTACCAGTTGCTGAACCCACCGGAAATATGATCATAGATATTGGCGGTGGCACCACAGAAGTTGCCGTTTTGAGTTTGCAGGGAACTGTTTTGAGCGAATCTGTGCGGGTTGCTGGCGATGAATTGAGCGAGGCGATCGCTCACTATATGAAGAAGATTCATAACCTTGTGATCGGTGAGCGTACGTCTGAGGAAATCAAGATCACAATTGGTTCTGCTTATCCCATTGATGACGATGTTCAAATGGACGTGCGAGGATTGCATCTTTTATCCGGATTGCCTCGGACGGTCACTGTCAAAAGCGCCGAAATTCGTGAAAGTATGGCAGAGCCACTTTCGGTGATTGTGGATGCAGTCAAGCGCACTTTAGAGCGCACTCCACCCGAACTAGCAGCGGATATTATTGATCGCGGGATTATGCTGGCAGGTGGCGGGGCTTTATTGAAGGGGCTTGATACGTTGATTAGCCATGAAACAGGTATTGTTGTTCATGTAGCGGCTGACCCACTCAGTTGTGTAGTGCTTGGGACTGGTAGAGTATTAGAGAACTTCAAGCAGCTTGAGCGGGTATTTAGCGGTCGCTCTCGCAATTTCTAAGTTTCTCTAGCTCAGAATTAACCCAATTAATTTCCCTACTTTGGAAAAGGATTGCTTTTACGGATTCGTCTAGAGATTTAGCTTTTTCGCAAGCCTATCTACACATGTTTACGCTGCGCCGCTGGTGGGATCGTCACCGTTTACAGATTATTCTAACCAGTCTTTCTCTTGGTTCTGCCGTTTTTTTGCGTCAGACTGAGGGCGCAGTTTTGTATGAAGCTTATAGATTGCTGACTTTTCCCTTTCAGCCAAATCTAGAGCGCAAGGCTGCATTAGACAATGCTCAGGTTCAAGAACTAGAACAGCGTTTGACAGAGCTAGAAAGTCAAAATCAACAGTTGCGATCGCTGGTTGGCTACATTTCTGAAACCAAAAAATCACAAATTACAGCGCCAGTCGTAGGTCGTAGTGCGGATCACTGGTGGCAACATCTCATATTAGGAAGAGGAACACAAGGAGGAGTTCAACCCGGCTCTATTGTGATGGCTCCCGGTGGAGTCGTTGGACGGGTAGTTTCTGCGACTTCAAATACCAGCCGTGTCCTGCTGTTGAGTGATCCTTCTAGCCGAGTAGGAGCCACCGTTAGCCGCAGTCGTAATATGGGATATGTGCGGGGGCAAACATCCAATCGAGCCATTATGGAGTTCTTTGATAAGGTTCCTGATGTACGTCAAGGAGACGTCATTACTACCTCAGCCTTAAGCAAGCTATTTCCAGCAGGCTTACCAATTGGGCGGGTGCAATCGGTGAACTTAAACAAGAGTCCGGCTCCTGAAGCAATAATTGAACTGTCTACTCCAATTAGTTTCTTAGAGTGGGCAGTAGTGTATCCCTACAAGCCATTTGTTCAGTTTTCGCCCACTCCGACTGGACAATCAGGCGAAAGACCGGGCGTTTCTGTGCCTACCCATTCCGAGCAAATAGAGCCTCAACTATGAGAAACGAGTCTTTATTTGAGCGATTGCAAGATCGTCCGATCGCTCGCGTTGTAGTCAACAGTGCAGTAACTGTTTTGTCGGTTTTGCTCTGTTTAATAATCTCGCCCACGAGGCTGCCAGGCATGGAGTTGGCAGGGATCGGACCTAATTGGCTATTAATCTGGGTCGTTGCCTGGAGTGTGAAGCGTTCTGTGTTGCAAGGCGCACTAGCTGGGTTAGCATTAGGGCTGATTCAAGATGGCATGACTGCTCATACACCCACCCATGTTGTTAGCTTAGTACTGGTAGGAGTTTTAACGGCTCGATTGAGAAAAGAACGGTATCTCCGAGAAGATTTTATTTCAGTTGCCCTAATTGCTTTTGCAATGGCAGTGATGGCAGAAACCGTGACTGCCATCCAATATAGTATTCAAGGTGGTCGCTCCTTAGTAGAAATCTGGACTTATCACCAACTCATAGCCTTGGGTTCTGCTGTTCTCAGCAGTCTTTGGGCACCCATTATTTATTTTCCGCTGAATCGCTGGTGGCAACAGATGAGTCTTCTAGAACAACAGTCTTAAGACTTTTCATTGCTTTGTCTGTTCATAAAGCTTAATTTAACTTTTTACAGCATGTCTAAAACGCCTCTAACTTGCAGCAGATCCTCTGGTGTGTTGCAGTTAAACAGCATTGCCTGTTCTTGTCGCTTTATGTTTGGATCATCACTGAACTGAATTGCCTGGACTGATGCTTGAGCTAACCATGCTTGGAGCGATCGCCCACCTTGATTCATGAACTGAGTCAGACTGGGTAAGCAATCAGTTCGATAAAAACCACACAACGGTTCCCATCCCTTCTGGCTTTTAGGAAGTAGAGCCATTGCCCCATTGACCTGCATTAATTGCAGCATCCAACGTTGTAAAACTGCTTGACTTAACCTGGGCAAATCACACGCCAGCAATAATACCCACTCTGCTTGAGTCTGCGTCAACCCTTGAACAAACCCAACTAACGGACCCTGCGGTTTAGATTCGCCCTTTAAAGGACTTTCTTCAATCACCGAGCAGCGAGCAGGCACAATTCCAGAGTAGGGTCTCACTCCGGTAGTCACAACAAACACTTGGGGGGCACACTGCATGGCGATCTCACAGGTACGCTGTAACATCGGGGTGCCATCTACTCTAATCAACGCCTTGTCTCTGCCCATGCGAGAGCTTTGCCCTCCCGCAAGAATAATGACCGATAGCGAGGGTTGCATACTGTTTATTCGGATTATTTAGAATTTCTCCTAAATACTAGGAAGCTTTTGACAGGGAATGCCTTGCTTTAAAAATACGCTGTTGCGAAACGTGTCTGCCAACATTTGAGGGGGATCAGTATCTGGCTTTCGTTGTAGCATCCGTCGCACCCGCCAAAGGCTAAATCCACTTAGCCAGGCAATATCAACAAGGGCAGTATAGAACCATCCATGGTTTTTGAGAAAATAGCGGCGGCGAGAATCAAACCAATATTGAGGGAGACGCTTAGGTGGCTGATTGGTAGCAGTCACTCCTGTACTTTGTCCTAAAATGTGCATCACTCTACTTTGGGGAACATACCAAGCAGTCCAACCTGCACGCCGCGCCTGTAAGCAAAAGTCAGTTTCTTCGAAATAGAGAAAATATCCTTCATCCATCAGCCCAATCGATTCAAACACTTGCCGACGGATCATCATGCTGGCACCCGGTAGCCAGTCAATTTGTTCCTCCTCATTGTCCATGACTTTAGCAACAATCCACTTAGACAACAGCTTAGAGACAACACCAAGACGAAGGGCTGAATCTAACTCGCTAAAAATACTAGGAAAACGGAATGCATAAGGCCAAGGTTTGCCATCAGCCTCTTCAAAGCTGCTGCCTGAAATTCCTACTTCTGGATGCTGATCCATAAAATCTATTAGAGCTTTGAGGGCACCAGGGCGCACTTGCGTATCGGGATTAAGCAGGAGGAAATAATCGGGTGGGTTGGCTGTTTGAAGGGCAGGACGAATGGCATAGTTGTTGCCATAAGCATAGCCACCATTGAGTTTGGAGGGTAAAAGAGTTGCCCAGTCTTGCCACCCTTCTGCCGCGATCGCGTTGCTAATTTTTTCTACCGAGTCATCGCCCGAATTGTTATCGACGATGACAACTTTTGCCCCAGGCACCGATTTAATTTCCTCTTGAAGAGAGCGCAAACTATCAACAACCAGTGAACCTGTCCGGTAATTGACCGTGACAATCAGCAAACGATTTTTATCTTCAATCTGAAGTTCAGCAGACATAGCGTTATACCCACAAAATTAAAGGAACAGTGTACAAATGCACAAAAAATGAATATTGAAGCTGCACGAAAATTAAATCAAAATGTCTGCATTGCTTCAATATCTTCGCTGAGTCCAGTCAAATTGTTTGGCAAGTTATTCCCCGAAGCAAGTGTTAGTTTTGTCTTGAGAATCTTGGCAGGAATACCCACAGCCGTTGCCCCAGCGGGTACATCGATTAGAACCACTGCATTAGCACCAATATTGGCATCATCGCCAATTGTCACTGACCCAAAAATTTTTGCACCTGCACCGACATTGACTCGTGCTCCTAGCTTAGGCGCATCCAGTGGTCTTTCTAAGTAGCGATTTCCCAACGTTACACCTTGGCGGATGATGCTATCATCGCCAATTTCACAGTAACCATGAATGACGATCGCGCTTTGATGCTCAATGATGACGCGGCGACCCAACTTGGTGGTATAGGGCAGTTCAATACCATAGGTGTTTCGCACTTTGCGAAATAGCATCCGGTACAGCACACTAAATGGAGCGCGTAATAGCTTAGACGATAGGCCCATCCGCCATACTCCAAAGCGATGAACAGCGATCGCTCGAAATCCAGGTTTTGTCCAATCTCGCCCGTGGGCAATCCAATCTTCAGTAATTTGCTGCCATAAGTCCAGATGTTGATCTGAAGGTGAGTCACCGTTTACCGTTCGGTTGAGATTTTGGGGCATGTACAATCCTGCCGTTTACTGTAAGACTTTTTTTGACAAAGGGAGTCAAGCTGAAAGCTTTTACTACGATAGTGTTCCCATTGTTGATGAAAACACTTGTTTTTAAAAGCAGCAGCATTCGCCCTTGAGCTTTATAAACTCTTGTTATTTTTAGCCATATCAAAGTGAAACATAAAGCGTTTGATAAAGCAGACAAAGCACTGCGAGAGCGTTTTGCTAAAGCCTACTACGCAAAAAATGATACAAACCCGAAGAAGGAGCGATCGCCTTTCATCCAGGTTTATGTGGGTAGATGGCACGATAACAGTCTATTTTATCGGGTGAAAGGTGGGGTAATTGGCAAGGTGAAGTAAAACCGGCTACCTGCGCCATGAATGGATTCAAAACCGATTTGTCCACCTTGATTCTCGACTAGAAGCTTGCACAAAGACAATCCTAAACCCGTACCCTCAATATTTTGGCGATCGCCGTGCTTGACTCGATAAAACCGATTAAATAGATGAGGCTGATCCGCTTCAGGAACGCCCAAACCATAATCTTGCACCCATATCTCTACCCAGCCCGATTGCTTGACCACTGCGCCCACGTCAATCGCCTGCCCAGCAGGGGAATACTTAATCGCGTTGGATAAAAAATTGACCAGGACTTGGGAAATCTGCCAGCGATCGCCCCAAACCTGAGGCAACCCAGCTTCAAATTGATACATGACTGGATAGGGTGCCAACTCTGCTATCACCTCCTTGACAAGAGTTTGAAAACAAAAGCTCGTTGGCTGAGTAGCTATCTTTCCAGTCTCTACATTACGCAACGCCATTAAGTCACGCAGCAGATGGGTAAGTGATTGGAGTTTTTGCTGGATAACCTCTAAAAATTCCTGACGCTGTTCCTGTGCTAAGGATGGCTCACCTAACAAATGAACTGCACCGTTTAATGCTGTCAGCGGCGTAGCAAGCTGATGTGTAAGTAACTGCATCAGTTGGGCGTGCTGCAAAATATGCTCCCGCAGAGTTTGATTCTCTTGAAATGCTTGAACCAAGTCTTGATCAAAATCATTCCCCTCCGGCTGAATCGGAGGATACAAGGAAGGAGTAGAACTTTCACTTGGAGAAGAAAACATGAGGAACCAGTCATAGCTTGTTCATATATCTTAACAATTGATCGGCTTTTTACGCCAAGGCGATTGTTCATCTACACTCGGACATTTTCAATCTCGGCAAGAACAGCGCTGAGTAGATTTAGCATTGGTACTTGCACTTGTTTGACTCAACGGTTCTGCTGAGATTCCGAACATACTTACAAGCCAACACTTTTTAAGTAGATGTCGAATTAAGTAATGGATGGTGAGCAATTCTTTTCAAAAATTTTCTGATTGGTTCACCGAACAAGTGAAACTAAAGATACAGTTAGTCCGATCTTTAGCAAGACTCAATGACTTTGGAACACGATCGCATTCTTACGGCAATTGATGTAGGGACAAATTCCATTCATATGGTAGTTGTTCGCATTCAGCCTGCATTGCCTGCGTTTACTATCATTGCTGGCGAAAAAGATACGGTTCGGCTAGGTGAGCGGTGTCATCAAACCGGACGACTAACCGAGGAAGCTATGCAGCGAGCCTTAGAGTCGCTCAAACGCTGTCAGGAGATTTCTCAAAGCCTGGGTTCAGAGCAGATCCTGGCAGTTGCCACCAGTGCGGTTCGCGAAGCTCCCAATGGACAAGAGTTTTTACAGCGCGTGGAGTCAGAATTAGGACTTTGGATTAATCTGATTTCAGGAGCGGAAGAAGCGCGGCGCATTTATTTAGGTGTGTTGTCAGGCATTGAGTTTAACAACAAGCCGCACATTGTGGTAGACATTGGCGGCGGCTCTACAGAACTGATTTTGGGTGATGGTCATGATCCCCGCAGCTTAAGCAGCACCAAAATTGGCGCAGTTCGATTGACTAACGAGTATGTTTTCACCGATCCCATCAGTTCTAAAGAATTTGAAGCGCTGCAAGCTTATATTCGCGGCATGTTGGAGCGTCCGACGGAAGAATTGCAGACTCATCTCCAACCTGGTGAAATGCCGCGGTTGATTGGCACTTCTGGCACCATTGAAACGTTGGCAATGTTACATGCACGGGAGCATTTGGGCATTGTGCCAACGCCACTCCACGGCTACAGCTTTACGCTGGTTGATTTGCAGGAAATGACCCATCGATTTCGGCGTATGAATATTGCAGAGCGATCGCAGCTTCCGGGCATGAGCGATCGCCGCGCTGAGATCATTCTGGCAGGAGCGCTGATTTTGCAGGAGGTCATGACTCTGTTCAACATCGAAACGATCACTATTTGCCAGCGATCACTGCGCGAAGGAGTCATTGTTGATTGGATGGTGACCCATGAGCTGATTGAAGATCGATTGCGCTATCAAAGTTCCATTCGCCAACGCAGCATTCTTAAAACAGCCCACAAGTACCAGGTGAACTTGCATCACAGTGAACGCGTCGCAAAGTTTGCTCTTAGCCTATTTGATCAAACTCAAGGAGTTCTGCATCAATGGAGTATTGAAGAACGAGAACTGTTGTGGGCGGCCGCCATTTTGCATAACTGTGGGCACTTCATCAGCCACTCTGCCCATCACAAACATTCCTACTACCTCATTCGCTATGGAGAGCTTTTGGGCTATACCGAAACGGAAATAGAAACGATCGCAAACTTAGCGCGCTACCACCGCAAAAACAATCCCAAGAAAAAGCACGAAAGCTACCGTAACCTAATCAGCAAGCAGCATCGGAGAGTCGTCGATCAACTAAGTCCTCTACTGCGGCTTGCGGTTGCCCTCGATCGCCGTCAGATTGGAGCCATTGAAACAATCACCTGTAAGTTTTCGCCGACTAATCGCGAACTGCAGCTTCATCTTCAAGCAGCCAACCCCGCTGATAAATGTGCTCTAGAACTGTGGAGCCTGGAAACCAAAAAGAGCAGTTTTGAAAGCGAATTTGGACTCAAGCTGATGCCTGTGTTAGAAACCAAAATGGCGGAGTTCTCGACTTAAATGGCATCTTGAACCGATCACTTAACCTAACCGCCCACCTAGGTACGGTAAATACTCCTTCATCAGAAACCGCAATTGAGACGACTATGTAGGGAGGAGCGCTGAGCTATGGAATAAATCGGTTGACAACGATGATTTCCTGCCTGTCTCACGATTGATCGTCGTGAATGGTGAACAGCCCCTCAGATATTTTTGATCTCTCGTAGTAGTTGATGGAGCCGAAGCAGCAATGGCAAAAGTCGTCGGAATTGACCTGGGTACAACAAATTCGTGTGTGGCTGTGATGGAAGGTGGCAAGCCCACTGTCATTGCAAACGCGGAAGGCTTCCGAACCACGCCTTCTGTAGTCGCTTTTGCAAAAAATGGTGATCGCTTGGTTGGTCAAATTGCCAAGCGCCAAGCCGTCATGAACCCCGAAAATACTTTCTATTCGGTAAAGCGGTTTATTGGTCGTCGGTTTGACGAAGTTGCCAATGAGCTAACCGAAGTTTCCTACAAAGTTTTAAACGTAAACGGCAACGTCAAGATTGATTCTTCTGCCAAAGGTGAGCAGTACGCCCCTGAGCAAATTTCTGCCGAAGTGCTCCGCAAGCTCAAAGAAGATGCCAGCAAATATTTAGGTTCAGATGTTACCCAAGCGGTAATCACCGTTCCTGCTTATTTCAACGACTCACAGCGTCAGGCAACCAAAGATGCCGGAAAGATTGCTGGTTTAGAAGTCCTACGGATTATCAACGAACCAACCGCTGCTTCATTGGCTTACGGTTTAGATAGGAAGAGCAACGAGACTATCCTTGTGTTTGACTTAGGCGGCGGTACCTTCGACGTCTCAATTTTGGAAGTTGGCGATGGCGTGTTTGAAGTGCTCGCAACCTCTGGTGATACGCACTTAGGCGGCGACGACTTTGACAAAAAGATCGTGGACTATTTGGCAGAAGAGTTCCGCAAATCGGAAGGGATCGACCTCCGTAAAGACAAACAAGCCCTGCAACGCCTGACTGAAGCTGCTGAAAAAGCTAAGATTGAGCTATCCAGCGTGACTCAGGCAGAAATCAATTTGCCATTTATTACTGCGACTCAAGATGGTCCGAAACATTTGGATACCACACTGACCCGCGGCAAATTTGAAGAACTGTGTGCCGACCTAATCGATCGCTGCCGGATTCCTGTGGAAAACTCCCTGCGGGATGCCAAATTGGGCAAAGAAAGCATTGATGAAGTGGTGATGGTGGGCGGTTCCACTCGCATCCCCTCAATTTTAGAACTAGTCAAGCGCGTTCTAGATAAAGAACCTAACCAGACCGTTAACCCTGACGAAGTTGTTGCGGTTGGCGCAGCCATTCAAGCAGGTGTGTTGGCAGGAGAAGTCAAAGATATTCTGCTGCTTGATGTTAGCCCACTGTCCCTCGGTGTAGAAACCTTGGGCGGTGTAATGACCAAAATTATTCCCCGCAACACTACTATCCCCACCAAAAAGTCTGAAGTCTTTTCAACAGCGGTGGATGGTCAAAGCAACGTGGAAATTCACGTTTTGCAAGGTGAACGGGAAATGTCCAATGACAACAAGAGCTTGGGCACCTTCCGTTTAGATGGCATTCCTTCGGCTCCGCGGGGTGTGCCTCAGATTGAAGTGATCTTTGACATCGATGCCAACGGCATTTTGCAAGTTACTGCCAAAGACAAGGGCACGGGTAAAGAGCAATCCATCAGCATCACGGGAGCTTCTACGCTACCTAAAGACGATGTGGAACGGATGGTGCGCGAAGCCGAGCAAAACGCAACGACAGATAAAGAGCGTCGCGAGAAAATCGACCTGAAAAATCAGGCAGACTCTTTGTCTTATCAGGCAGAGAAGCAACTCACTGAACTGGGAGACAAGGTTTCCGCTGAAGATAAAACTAAGGTTGAAGGGTTGGTCAAAGATCTGAGGGAGGCGATCGCCCAAGAAGATTTTGATCGCATCAAAACTCTGACGACCGAACTTCAGCAATCTCTTTACACCATTGGTAGCAACATTTATCAGCAAGCGGATGGGGCAGCGCCTTCTGGAGCAGGAACTCCCGATGACGCAGGCACCGGAGGATCTAGTTCTTCTAGTGGTGCTTCTGAAGATGATGTCATTGATGCTGACTTCACTGAAAGCAAATAAGACACTGCAAATGGGTTGAATTTGGAGTGCATTATTGCGCTATCAATCACAAGAGCTGATCGACAAAACTGATTAGCTCTTGTGATTGTTTTTTGAATGATTTTGATTTGTTTTCCTTAAAAAATTCGGTCAATAGCAATGTTTTTTCTCTTCTCAACTCTAAAGAAAGTGGATTGCTGTCCCCGTCTGATGATAGAGTTGTGCCCATGACTACACCACGGGGACGACGGACACAAGCAACAGAGCTAACGGTGCAACTTTTGCGCGAGGGGCTTGTTGAATCAACACATCGCGTGCAAGCAGTTGTTAGCGACGATCGCGGGCGCATTCTATCCGTTGCTGGTAGTGCCGAAACAGCAACCTTTATTCGTTCAGCGTTAAAACCATTTCAGGCGCTGGCAGTAACAACAACAGGCACCTTAGAACGCTATGGATTGGGCGATCGCGATTTGGCGATTATCTGTAGCTCTCACCGAGGCACTGTAGAACAAGTTAGGCAAGCGTTTAATATTCTTTGGCGGGCAGATGTTGATCCCTCAGCATTGCAGTGCCCCATTCCAGCGGGCAAGAAAAGTCCATTAGAATACAACTGCTCTGGCAAACATGCGGGTATGCTTGCCGTCTGTCAACAGCGAAACTGGACGCTAAATAGCTACCTGCAACCCAATCATCCTGTCCAGCAGCTTATCTTGCAAAAGCTTGCAGAAATTCTGGGTATGCCTGGAGAAGAACTGATTGCCGCCCGTGACGACTGTGGTGCCCCAACCTACTTTTTGCAAATGGGGCAAATGGCAACCTTGTATGCTCGGCTTGCCTCTGGCGACAGTTTAGACATGGAACGTATTATTCGAGCCATGGTGCATCATCCAATGCTCGTTGCAGGAGAAGGCGAGTTTGATACGGAGTTGATGCGCTTAACAGAAGGCGAACTGGTGAGCAAATCTGGGGCCGAGGGCATTCAATGCGTTGGGCGCGTCCGTGAAGGTATGGGTCTAGCAATTAAGGTGATGGATGGCGCAAAGCGAGCAAAACATGCCGTTGCGGTTCACTTGCTCAGACAAATGGGCTGGATTAGTCCTTCTGTCTCCGAAAACCTGGCTGAAATGTTTATGAGTTCAGGCACAGCTACTCGTCTAGAAGTATCGGGTGACTTATCGATGATTTAGGTGGGAGGGTTCGGAGAAGCGATCGCCTAAGGCACACTAGAGGTATCCTTCCCCTGCTATTAACGTGAACTCCAATCTACCGGGTGCTGATATAGTCAATCAGCTTGATTCTGCCGATCTATGTGGATTTCCTCATTACATGCTGAAGGAGATTCACGATCAGCCTCAAGCGGTTCAAGTCTGCCTAGAACACTACCTACCCACCTCGTACTCTGCACTCCACACTCCGTACTCTTCCAGTCTCACTGCTTTTCTTTGTGACCTGAATGAAGTTCATATCTTTGCCTGCGGTAGTAGCTATCATGCTGGATTGATTGCCCAGTATTGGATTGAGCAACTGGCAGGCATCCCTGTGCGTATTCGATCTGGCTCAGAGTTTCAGGAAGCGCCTCTGCCTATGAGTGCAAACACGCTCATGATTGGCATCACACAATCGGGCGAAACGGCTGATACACTGAACGCGATCGCCCTAGATAAACAGCGTCGAGCTGCTCAATCTCCTGCATTTCAGCCGCATCTGTTGGGTATTACGAATCAACCCGCTAGTGCTTTAAGCAAATTGGTGGATTGGACATTGCCCACCTTGGCAGGCACAGAGATTGGCGTAGCTGCCACGAAAACGTTTATGAATCAGTTAATCGTTTGCTTTTATCTCGCGCTAGAACTCGCGCTTGTTTGCCAAGCCATTGCACATGAAAAAATTCAGATCCATCATGCCGAGCTATATGCGTTACCTGCAAAGATTCGGGCTGTGCTGGAGTTAGAAATCCAAATTAAGAATATTGCCCAGGAATGGGTCAATCAGCAGCACTGTATTGTTTTGGGACGTGGAATTAATCGAGCGATCGCCTTGGAAGGTGCATTAAAGCTAAAAGAAACTACTTACATTCATGCAGAGGGCTATGGAGCTGGTGAGTTTATGCATGGACCCATCGCCTTACTAGATGCCCGTATCCCCGTCATTGCGATCGCTCCTACTGACTCTACTCACGCTGCCATGATTGCCAACCTACGTAAAGTCAAATCTCACGGTTCACCTATTATTGGCATACTGACGGAAGATGCCGCACCCGAAACCATCAGCTTGTTGGATCACGCGCTGATATTGCCAGCGATCGCCAATCCTCTTTTTCCTATACTCTCCGTGATTCCACTGCAACTGCTGGCCTATCATATCGCCGTTCAACGAGGACTGAATGTGGATAAACCCAGAAACATCACGAAGACGTTGAGCGATCAGTAGGGTGGGGTAGGAAGTAGGTAGCAGATTAAACATGCTTTATGTGAAGGTGATATTAAGCGATCGCACTAATTGTATAAAGATATCAATTAGTCAGCGATCGCTAAATCTTTGTTGACCTTATCTAAACCTGTTCTTAATGTTGGTGCCCGATTCTCAGATAGGTCAGTAATTTTACATATACTTCCAATGGCAACCTTTTCTCAAAGTCGGCTGTCTGCGCTAGCGTTTTCTTTAAGCCTATCGGCTTTAGGTTTTGCTACAGGCACTCAGTCAGCTCAAGCATTCACCTTCGTCAATTCTTTAAGCATCCCCGGTAATGCTACAGATTTGGCATCTGCTCCCACGGGTAATAGCGCTAACACAAATCGCTTGGGCGGTTTTGGCTCCGATCTTTACTACGATCGCGACAACAAAGTCTTTTATGGCGTTGTGGATCGCGGACCGGGCGGCGGCACCATTCCTTACGACACTCGTGTTGAAAAGTTTACAGTGGATATTGACCCCAATAGTGGAGGCATCAGCAACTTTAAACTTTTGTCCACCATCTTATTCACCGACCAGACTGGCGAAAACTTTAATGGATTCGATCCTCTTCTTTTGAACGGTGCTGCAAATGTGCTAGGTCGCAGTCTTGACCCAGAGGGTTTTGCCATTGCGCCCAATGGCAATTTCTACGTGTCGGACGAGTACGGTCCCTCCGTCAAAGAATTTACACCCGCTGGCAAACTCGTTCGCGAATTTGAAATACCTGCCAACCTTCTTGCCAGAGATGCTCAAGGCAACCTGGCTTTCTCCGGTGATAGTTCTGTCACTGTGGCACAAGGACGGCAAGCCAATCGTGGTTTTGAAGGGCTAGCGATTACCCCCGATGGCTCTAAGCTAATTGCTGTTTTACAAGATCCGCTGACGCAGGAAGGCACTCCTACTGGACGTTCTAGCCGCAACGTTAGACTTGTAGTGTTTGATGCGGCAACGGGCAAGAGTACTGCTCAATATGTCTATCCTTTGGAAACAGTAGCTGAAATCAATGCTCGGATTCCCGGCACTACAGGTGACTTTGGCGCGACAGCGCAAGGTCGCAACATTGGGGTTAGCTCCATTGTTGCGCTAAATGATCACGAATTCATTGTGCTAGAGCGCGATAATCGGGGAGTCGGAGTAGATGACCCGACTGGGAAGAATCCCGTTGGTAGCAAGCGCACTTTCAAAATTGACATTACAGGCGCAACCGATGTGAGCAATATCAGCCTCACTGGTTCAAATAACGCGATCGCTGGGGTAACACCGGTTGGCAAGTCGCTTTATTTTGATATTCAAGCTTTGCTAGCTGCCGCAGGACAAACCATTCCAGAGAAATTTGAAGGCTTCACGTTTGGTCCACAACTGGCGAATGGCTCTTACTCAATTCTGGTTGCGACTGATAATGATTTCAGCGTGACTCAAAATGGTACAGGTGTGCAGTTTGATGTTTGCACAAACGGTGCCAACGTTGCGTTAGATACTTCCTGCCCCTCTGGCTCAACTCTGCTCCCTTCCTATCTATATGCGTTTACCGCAACTGCGGCTGAACTCGGTAACTATGTGGCTCCTACCAGCAATGCTGCTGTTCCAGAACCCACTACCATGACTGGCATGGCACTAGCAGGGTTAGGCAGTTTGTGGCTAAAGCGTCGTAAAAAAAGCAGCTAAACCCATCACTGATCGGGATACTCAATTTCGTATCTCGTTTTGATAGGTGATCCATCTTTTAGTTTCAAATGCTCCGTCGTGCGACAGATGGAGCATTTTTTTATGCGATGCACACTGTCAATATCCATGTTTATAAAGATTCCTCACACTCAGGAGAATGCTGAAATGGTTTTAACTTTGAATGATACAAAACGCACAGCGATCGCCGTGAAATTGGCAGATATTCGTGCAGTCCAAAATCTCATCCTTGACAGCGAAAAAGAGTTTCTTAAAGCTTGTGACGACGCTGAATTGCGCGATCGCTTTCAGCACATGATTGCAGATGACGAAAAAAATCTGGGCATTGTAGACACCGTTATTACTCAATACGGCATTCAAGAAAAGCCTTCTGAAAAAACTCAAGAACTGATTCAAAAAACACAAGAGTTGATGAAGGGTTCAGAACTGAGTTTTTATGAAAAAGTAGTTCAACATGAATTGTTGAAACATGCCCAGTTTATGTCTGGAGTTATTGTTCATAAAGCGGGTCAAGTAGTGGGTGCTGATGTTGAGGTTGCTATCACCCCATTGAACACCTTTAACTTTGAAAGCCGTGCTCATCAAGAGCAACTCAAAGGTGTTTTAGAAGTTTTAGGAACGCGTGAGTTGACCGGGCAAGATCCTGATCAAAGTGTATGGGGACGGGTGCAAGATGCGATCGCAGCATTCTCTGGCGTAGTAGGTAGTGCAGTCACTCAAAACAGCAATAGCTCTGACATGAACATTCAAGAAATCATCTTTGCTGATCACCGCAAAGCAGATACCTTGATCATGGAAATTGCAAATTCAAACGATGCTCAAAAAATTCAAGAATATTTTGGGCAATTGTACAAAGATCTGTCAGTTCACTCTGAAGCAGAAGAACAAGTTGTATATCCTACTGTTCGTGCTTTTTATGGGGTTGAAAACACCCAAGAATTGTACGATGAGCAAGCAGAACTTAAAGTTCTGCTAGAAAGAATGAAGTCTATGGATGCATCCTTACCTGCTTTCAAAGACTGCTTGAAGCAAGTGAAAGAAATGGTCGGAGATCACACTCGGCAAGAAGAAAGCACCATGTTTGCTGCAATTGGTAAAAACTGTAGCAAAGAAGAACAAGAGCAATTAGGCTCTCGCTTTAAGGAAGCTAAAAAGCAGCTACAAATCAAGCTGTAACTAACAATTCACCTGCTAAAGCATTGCTTTTACTACTGATAGGGACGTTATTGACAGCGTCCCTATTGACCTTTGTATCAACGCCAACCAACATTGAAGAAAAGGAGGTTAGACATGACTCAATCATCCTCTAAACAATTGCAACCACCTCAACATCAATTCTTTCAACCAGGGTTAGAGTCTGAGATGGACCCAAAGCCTCAAGCATTAGGCTCTAACTATCAAGCAGCTAACAAGCTTAAAGGCAAAGTAGCATTTATCACGGGAGGAGATAGCGGTATTGGTCGCGCGATCGCCATTCTGTTTGCAAAAGAGGGCGCAAATGTCGCAATCTCTTATCTAGATGAACATTCCGATGCAGAAGAAACCCAGCGATTTGTAGAAGCAGAAGGACAAGATTGTCTACTTATTCCAGGGGACATCGGCAATGAGCCATTCTGTCAAAAAATTGTAGAGCAAACTATTCAAAAATTTGGTCAGCTAGATATTTTGGTCAACAATGCGGCGGAACAGCATCCTCAGCAAAGTATTGAACAGATCACTGTAGAGCAGTTAGAGCATACCTTTCGGACAAATATTTTTAGTATGTTTTACCTGGTAAAAGCCGCTTTGCCGCACCTCAAACCAGGCAGTACTATTATCAACTCTGCTTCAGTTACAGCATATAAAGGTAATTCCAGCTTGTTAGACTATTCCTCAACAAAAGGGGCAATCGTAGCGTTTACGCGATCGCTTTCTGCTTCACTGGTTGAAAAAGGCATTCGAGTCAACGGTGTTGCACCAGGTCCAATTTGGACTCCGCTGATTCCGTCAACCTTTCCTGAAGAAAAAGTAGAACGGTTTGGCGCTCAAGTACCCATGCAGAGAGCGGGACAACCAGAGGAAGTTGCGCCGTGCTATGTTTTTCTCGCATCCAGTGATTCATCCTACATGACTGGACAAATGCTGCACCCCAATGGTGGCGACGTGGTGAATGGTTGATATTCACCTATCTGAAAATATATAAACCAACAGCCGATTTAAGTAGGGATAGAGTTGAGCAACTCTATCCCTATTGAGCGTCTATCGAGTGATTTAATCAATTTGTCTAGGCTGAGTATAATTTTGTTCGTAGCTTGGTGTTTGGGACTCATTGGTCAAACTAATAAAGAGGGTCAATGTGATTGCGACTGCAACAATCGACCAAAACACATTGGGAGCATCGCTGCCAATATCACTGATATGCCGCCATTCGGCACAGACGCGACAATATTCAATATTATGGCGATCGGGATGAGGAGCTATCTGGCAAGGTGGTACAGCACAGCCTTGATGAGGGCAATTCATAGGATTCTCCTGAAGATTTTTTAAAGTAGAGCATAATCGGGGCAGGACTCCTCACCACTGTTCGTATCGAACTTCTAATACCAATAGTTTTATGTATGTCAATTGTATATACAAAAGATTTTTATTGAAAGTATTTATATATACAAAATCTATTTATTTTGAGTACCTAAACAAAAGTTCTCATAGGGCCGCTCGTTTCAAAATCATTGAGCTGTGCGGCTTATCAACAGTGATGTGAAGCCGATTGATAGCCGCGATCGCGTTCAAGAACAAGAAAATTCCAGGATGCCTGCAAAATATCCTCCCTTCGCCTCAAAATATTCCCGCGTGAAATTGTATATCTTGATCTATTTAGTTCGCCAAGATTGATATACGATTGATGAGCGTGTGAGAGCAATCTCAACTAGATGCAGTGCAGTAACGTAAATTGAAGCCCACTATGGATAGGAAATTAGTAAGTTTTCGACTGCCTGAAGACTTAATGCAAGATCTAAGGGAACGGGCAGGCGTGGATGGAATTGCAGTCACCGAACTAGTTTGTAGGCTGCTGCGTCAAGGCTTGAAAACTAGCACCGATGACCGAGTTGCCGCCCTTGAAGACGAAATTCGAGAATTGAGACAGTTACAGCAAATTAATTTTAGCAATGTCGCTTCAGCCGCCCCTCCCGCCCCTGTTTATATGTTTCCTCAGCCAGTCCCTGCTCGTGAGGGTGATGGTGAAATTAAACAGCGGATGGCTGATTTAGAAGCATTGATGAAAGAAGTAATTACAAGTTGTGCCAGCATTCCCAAGCTAGAAAGTTTGGTGGAAGAAATCCAAACGACGCAAGTGATGGTCTGTGCAGAAAAGGAGCGTGAGCGGCAAAAATAGTTAACCAAAAGCGATGGTGCAGTAAAAGCCCCCTGCTGCATCTAGCTAAGTAACTGTCTTGTGACCGTGGTGTGTGGTGAGTATATGCCTCAACTCAATCGCATCTACAGGTAAGAAATATGCCTCCAAGTAAGCTCCCAACTACATGTACTGCTTTAGTGACTGCAAATGTTTTCCAAAACGTTTTGGCAAGACATGATCCGCACTGCGAATACTATACAAGCCTGTTAAGGCGACTCGCATCCCGTCCGGTTCAGTGGTACACCACTTCTTTTGATTGGAATTTGGCGCTGACTTTTTGGGAACAGTTTAAGGGAGCAGGAGTGGATGAAGCCTGCCAGGATGCCTATTGGGGATTATTAAACCAGGTGAAAGCTTACCCACTTGAAAGATCGGTTTGGGAACTGTCGGGAGAGTTGCAAATTGGCAATTTCTGTGATGCTTTGCGGCTAGCAACAGCGATCGATCAAGCAGTGGATGTGATTGTAACTCAGGAGCCGCAGCAATTTGCTCGAACAGTAGTGGACTCTTATCGAGCGCAAGTGGACGGCTATTTTTATATCACCTTGCCGACGATTTGTGCTGAGACGGGGCGCGAAGTGAACAACCACATTGGAGTATTTTCAGTGGGTGCCTTTCTATTGAATTTGGATAATATTGGACGGCTGCCGCTCGTTATGCAGCTACCAAGATCGGAGTCCTTGCGGATAGAAAGCCTGCAAATGATCGTTAGCGACGAGAGTGAAGCCACTATTTTTTTGAAAGGATGCGCCGATCGGATAACGGTCACTGCTAGGGGGAGAACTCCGTTCGAGGCAATTCAGCGAGCGATCGACCAAGCAGTAGATGAATGGTACGACATGCCCATTCGACAGTTGGTCCGTTTTTGGATTAGACCTTCGACCTTGACGGGAGCCGATTCTCCAGTGGAAATGGTGGTGGGTGTGGAGTGCGGCGATTTGAATTTTGAAAGTAGTGCCTGTAGCGGCAACTGCATCCGGGCGGCAGCAGATGCGTATGTGAAAGTAATCAACTCGATCTGTGAGCATTTGAAGCTGAAAGTTCGGGACAAAGAAATCTAAATCCTTCTTGTTAGCTGGAACTCAGGATTTGCTCGATCATCCGATTTGCCTGAGCCGCGTAGCTACCGCCAAACAGGTTGAAGTGGTTGAGGACGTGGTAAAGGTTGTAAAGAGTTTTGCGCTGCGAGTAGCCAGAATCTAGTGGAAATGCTGCATTGTAGCCACGATAGAAATCAGCCGGAAAGCCACCAAACAGCTCAGTCATAGCAATATCCACTTCGCGATCGCCATAATAAGTTGCTGGATCAAAAATCACGGGTTCGCCAGTTTGGGTAACTGCGGCATTGCCTGACCACAAATCGCCATGCACTAAGGCTGGCTGTAAGTCATGCCCTGCTAATAATTTAGGAATCGCACTGAGTAAGCGATTTTGAGCAGGAAAAATTCCTCCTCGCTGCGCCGCTAACCCGAACTGATAGCCGAGTCGGTGTTCTATCCAAAATTCCGCCCAGTTCCTTGTCCAGTGGTTGATTTGAACCGTTGCTCCAATCGTATTGTTTACCTGCCAACCAAATCCTTTGAGGCTAGTGTTTTGGTGCAGTGCCGCCAACTTTTGACCCATTGCTTCCCAAGCAGATCCGCTGTTGCGTCCCAAATCCAGCCATTCTAAAACTAAATAGGCAGAACCCGCTGTGGTTCCCCAGCAAATTGGCTTGGGCACTCGAATGGTTTGGCTGGCAAGCAGTTCATTCAATCCCGCTGCTTCTGCTTCAAACATGTCAAGTTGAGAGGCTTGATTCAGCTTGACGAAGTAAGTTTGCTGACTGCCAGAAATCGCATAAGCAGAGTTGATACATCCGCCACTGACCGATCGCCGGGTTTCTAGTTGAAACAGTTGACCCGTACTCTGGCTCAAATGCGCTGCGATCAAATCCCACATAGAGTTTTCAAGGAAACGCTTATCACTTGCTTGCTTATTACTTGCTTTAAGGTAGATGTCTTACTCTTCTCCGGGTCGAATCGTGACAATGCCATACGCCTGAGGCGAAAGATAGCGCTGAACTGAAACTCGCACGGCCTCAGCATCGATCGCCTGAATGTAATCAGGGTAATGAATTGCAGGCTTTAGATCTCGCAGCAACGTGTGATAGTAGCCATAAAGCCCGGAGCGATCGCTTGGAGTTTCGTTGCCAAACACAAAGCTATTGGTCGTGCGAGTCCGAATTTTGGCAATTTCAAGTTCAGTAATCAGTTCTGTTTGTAGGGTTTGGAGATGTTGGGCGATCGCCGCTTCTACCACTGCCAAATTTTCTGTGGGTAACTGAGCCGAAATATAAAATGCGCCCTGATGCAGATAACTCATATTACTCGCCGAAATGTTTGAGACTAAGCCACGGTCTTCGCGCAGATCACGAACTAGCCGGGAGGTGCGCCCCCGACTCAGCACCGATGCCAAAACATCCAATGCATAGGTTTCTTGAAGATTGTTCAATCCTGGTACTCGCCACACCATAATCAATCGAGCTTGTTGCAAGCTATCGTCGGTGACTTCCCGGCGGATGATTTCGGTGAACGGAGTTTCGGGAGTCAGAGATTGAGGTGTGGGGAGAGATGAGTTTTTTCTCATCCCTCGTGCTTGTTTGCGTGCGCCTTGCTGAAAACTGTCCTCTACAATCTGGATCAGTTCTTCGACGGGTAGATTACCCACTACACAAGCAGTCATGGATTGGGGCTGATACCAATTTGAGTGGAAGTCGCGCATTTGCTGCGCAGTCAGATTTTCCACAACTTCAGCAGGTCCCAACACATGGCGGCGATAGGGCAGGCGATCGAAGGTGAGTTCGGTGGCATGGTGAAAGGTTCGACGACGGGGATTGTCTTGCGATCGCCGAATTTCTTCTAACACGACTTGCCGCTCTCGCTCAAACCCATCATCAGGAATAGTCGCGTTCATCACCACATCCACTTGTAGGGGTGCCAATTCAGCAAAATCTTTTGGAGCTGTTGTGATGTAGTAATGAGTGTAATCCTGACTGGTGGCAGCGTTGGTCACAGCTCCCCGCTGCTCAATCAACCGCTCAAACTCGCCACTTTGCAGCTTTGCTGTGCCCTTAAATATCATGTGTTCTAAAAAGTGCGCCATCCCATTAATGCCATCGGATTCCAACGCAGAGCCAACATTGAGCCAAATGTTTAGGCTGACGGCTTCTGTAGGCATCTGTTCGGCAATGATGGTCAGCCCGTTGGCTAAGCGATGGATGGTCGGCGCATTCAGCGGTGAGGTAGAAGACTTGAGCAGAGTAGCCGTCATGCAGTGCCCTTGATGTGGGTGATATCTGACCATTTTAGACGGTTCAGATTCGGGATAACGGATGAAGCGAAGAACGAGTTAAGTTTTAGTTAATTTAGAGTGACTGGCTGAGAGACCTCAGTTTAATTTCCCTGTTCTTGATTCGCTCAAGTCAATAACACTCCAGCCATGTGAAACCAATCGTGGTTACGGGGTTGAATCATCAGCAACGGATTGCATAGATATTTCCAACTGACACAATAGAGCCTTACGCTGCATCGTTTGAAAGATGTTGTAAAAGCCGTTTGCGCGAGAAGGTGTGAGGCTGACATCTAAACCAGTATCTTTGATGAAGTCAGGAGTAAGCTGAGAAATTTCTTGGGGAGTCAATCCATTCAACCCTTCAACCAGCAGCGCTACTAATCCCTTGGTTAATTGAGCATCGGAATCTGCCTCAAACGTGACTTTTCCATCCACTAATGCGGCGATGATAAAAACCTGAGAGACGCATCCTGGAACCCTATTCTCAGCATTTTTTTGAGACTCTGGGAGCGCTGGCAAACGCTTGGCGAGCCAGAGGAGATATTCGTAGCGGCGTTTTGGATCAGTTGTTTGTTGTAGACGACGAACAATCTTTTCTAAAACGGGTGGCAATGGCACAGATGAGGTAGACATTTAAAGGCTGAGAGACGCGATCGCGCCGCAAACATGAGTCACTACCACCTTAACGCGCAATGGGCTAGCTGTTTATGAAAGCATATTGCGAAGCTGACGGAGCGATCGCACACAAGCTGGACAATCACACCCAAATAAAGCGACCGTGGCATCACTTTCTTCTTCTGTCATATCAAATGAGGTTGCCGTGACATCATCAATTTCGGCTATCTCCTTTACACCCAGCGGAGATTGAGTAATATCAAAAACCTTAGCAGTGTCAGATGCTAGACGCTTACAGGTAAATTTCGTTGCTGTCAAGGTTGCCGCACGTAAACAAGTTGTCTCTTTAGAAACCTGAACCCAATCAGATTTATTGGCTTGAGCAGGTTGAACCATAACCAGCGACATAACTGAAGCAAATGTTGCCGGGGAGAGGAGCAGAAGCCGAAGAAACTGATTCATAGTGAGTGTGAAGAATCAAAACTTGCTAATTATTCCACATCAACTGATAAGTGATCCGCAAGCTTTAAAAAAGACTTGGCCTTGCTTAACACTTAAGCAAGGTCTGTAGGTGCTTGAGAATTTGCAACAACAAGGTTTCTTCACAAAATCCTATATCCCATACTCTTTGCTGGTGCTTGGTTTCGCAGTTTCGCAAAGTATCTCTATAATGAGACGATTTCTGTTCATGAGGCTTTTTTGAATCAGGATCGCCGTTAGCGTATGACTTGTTGTGGAATAAGTTTATGAAGGGTGGAAGCAAATATCAGCCATTGCTAGAGTACTTACTTCAGGAAGATCGTCCTGAAATAGTACTAACGTTTGCGGATATTGAAACTCTCATGGGTGCTCCATTACCGGAATCTGCCCGCCACAACCGGGCATGGTGGAGCAATCGTAGCAAAGGCGCACTACAATCAACCGCTTGGATGAGTGCAGGTTATTTAGTGAAAGATTTAAACTTTTTGGACGAGCAGGTCACTTTTCACAAACCGCCTCAAGTTTACACAGTGCCGCGCGTGAATGATCAGATTCAATGGAACGGGGAACTGGTCAAAGCCTTGCGATCGCACATGGGGCTAACTCAAGCAGGATTTGCCAAAGAACTCTGCATCCGACAGCAAACTGTCAGCGAATGGGAAAAAGGAGTATATGAACCCTCACGAGCTTCTTCAAATTATTTAACTCTGGTTGCCGAAAAAGCCACGTTTAAGCTTGAGTCAGGAGACATCGCTTGAATCACTAATTGCTGTTGGGTACTGCTCAAGCAACCCGTAGCTGTTTGCTTTTTAAGCAAGAAAGTTTTTGTAATTAGCCTGCGGGAATTCAGGATTAGTTTTGGGAATACCAGAAGAACGAGCACTGGAACCTATAAACACAATTCATGACACGTCATAAAGTCACGACTCTTACCAATCGCGCAACTGGACAAACTATCAAGTTAGGCGGCTTTCAACCCGCTAATGGCAAAAAACCACCAAAATCTCAAAAATACTCTAGCGATCGCTTTCAGCCCGAACAATTGCCGCCACGGGTCGATTTGCGCCCTTATATGACCGCTGTTGAAAACCAGTCTCAACTCAGCAGTTGTGTTGCCAACTCACTAGCTGGAGCCTACGAATATCTAGCAAAACGGGCAAACGGCAATGCTGGTGATGTTAGCCGCTTGTTTATTTACTACAACGCCCGTGCCTACGAAAAAAGCACAGAAGATGCTGGCTGTATGATCGTATCTGCAATTCAAGTGTTGCAAGAACATGGAGCCTGTAGCGAAGCAACTTGGGCATACGATGAAGCCCAAGTTAACGTGCAGCCTCACGATGCCGCTTACGAAGAAGCCCGTAATTTCTTGGTACAAGAAGCTCAAGAAATTGAGTGTGACCTAACCGCCATGAAGAGTTGTCTCGCTGAAGGCTTTCCCTTCGCATTTGGACTCAAACTTTTCCATTCCTTTGACAAAGCCGAAAAGCGCGGCATTGTTCCGATTCCTGACTCTTCCGAACAAGGTCGGGCAGAACACGGCTGGCATGCCATGCTTTGCGTGGGGTATTCCGACCAATCTCAAGCGTTTATCGTGCGTAATTCTTGGGGCGAAGGCTGGGGTGAAGAGGGCTACTGTTACGTGCCTTACAGCTATATGACTAATCCTGAATACTGTCAGGAGTTATGGGCAGTTCGCGCTGTAAGCGATCTGGATTTTAGTCAGGGCGTATGGGTAGAAGACGATTTTTCAGTTGCAGATGCCATTTTTGACCTGTTCGGCGATGAGCTAGACACAGATACAGAATCAGAATCAGAGTCAGTTTATACCTACGACTATGTTGAGTATGAGGATGAATCCAGTGAGGAAGCAGAAGAAACTGATGACTCTGAAGAATATGAGGAATCGGCTGAAACTGTAGACGCTGACTACGAGGAGAGTGAAGAGATTTCTGAAGAATACGTAGAAGAGACCTCTGAAGAATATTTAGAGGAAACTGAAGAGTCCGAAGAATCGACTGAATCTGTGGAATCTAGCTACGAAGAAACCGAAGAATACTCAGAGGAAGAATTCAGTGAGGAAGAAAGCGAGGAGTATGAAGAGGAAGAAATAGAAGATAGCAGCAATGAGGAGGAAGAAGATGAGGAAAGCGAGGAAGAGGAAGTAGAGGAGGATTATGAAGAAGAGATAGAAGAGGAAGAGGAGATGGAGGAAGAGGAATAAAAGCTTTAGGGAAGTAGCAGCCAATTAAATTTTTCTATCCCAAAAAACTTGAGGTCAAGGCACTTCGTGGTCTTGACCTCAAAAAGTTATTAAGCAGCGCTGACCATCGCTAACGACAGCCTAAACTATCTCTGGTCGAAATGCCTGTGACGGAATTAATGCCATCTGCCCGTTTGCAAAGTTGGGTGACAGTGTAGCGATCTACAATGGCATCAGTAAAGTCGGCTCCAGTAATATCCGCCTCCTCAAAAATGCTGTTGGAGAGGGTTGCTCCGGTGAAGTTAACGTTGGTCAAATTAGTTTTATAAAGGGTGACGCGATCGACTAGTGCTCCTTCCAAGTTAGCGCCCGATAGATTGGCACCCAGCAGGTTGCCTTTGGTAAACATGGCGTTAGTCAGGTTGGCTCCGCTCAGATTTGCACCTCGCATTTCGGAGGAAACGAAATTTCCCCCTGATAAGTCTTGATTGGAGAAGTCTTGATTGGCTAGTTGGGCATTAGTGTAACCAGTAAACTTACCTTCCTCAGCAAAGGCGGGCTGAGCACTGAGCAAAACCCAAGCGAGCGCTAGAGCGATCGCCCCTAAAACAAACACCGAATTTCGCAGCCAGTTAATCATTTCGCTTGCTTCCCCCAATCATCTCCAACTCTGATAGTGATGTCTGACTCTAGATCGCCGGTGGAATTTGCATCAACCGTGCCAAGCCCTAACTGTTGTTGTAGCACTTGGGCCGCTTGGAGGTCTCCTCGCTGAGCAATAACCTGAGTTTGGGCTTGCCTATCTGCCCAATCGGAAGCGATGACCACATTTGAAAAGCCTAGTGAGATTAAACGCTGACTAAGTTGCGACGCGGCGTTGGGGTTACGGGAGGCATTTTGGATAGAAATTCGGAGGGCAGTAGCTGAGGCATCCCCTTCTAACGAGGATGATAGAGGATCAATATCAAAGTATTGCTTCATGACGCGATCGCGCCCTGCCGGGTCCATGATCCAGTAGCTGGCTCTAAATTCATCCGGTGAGCTAAACCGTCCTGGCAACATCACCATCTTAAAATTACCTTCACCCAACTTCCGCCCTGCACTCACCAGCGCCAGCATTTCTTCCAGGGTTAAATTGGTGTCGATGTACTTCTGCATCGCCTGCACCAGCCTAGGAATGCGGGGAATCACACTGGGACTTGTCAATTGCTTTCGCAGTGCCTTTAAAAGCGCTTGTTGCCGCTGCACTCGCCCAATATCTCCAAGATCATCGCCGCGAAAGCGGGCAAACTGTTCAGCTTGGGAACCATTTAGAACTTGCTTTCCAGGCGATAGATTGATCTTTAGCTTTTGAGTTTTGTCTTCGTAAACCATGGGTTGAGGCACGTAGACTTCAACGCCACCCATGAGATTCACTAGCTCTTTGAATGCTTCAGTGCTGACGCGCAGGTAGCGATCGATCTGCACGCCATTCAGCACGCTACTGGCAGTCCGGGCCGCTAGAGTGGCTCCACCTTGCACATTGGCATCGTTGATTTTGGTAATACCGACTGAGGGAATTTCAACTTGAGTGTCTCGCGGAACCGACAAAAGGCTGATGGAATCGGTATCTGGATTAACCCGTAGTAACAGCATCGTATCGCTACGACCATTAAATATTTCGCGAGAACCGGGTGCCGCAGTGGGTACGCGATCGATGCCCATGACCAAAATATTAACTGGGCGAGAAACTTGGTAACCCACGCCAAACTGCCATAAATCCAGCGGTTTGGTAATTTTATCTTTAGCAACCAGACCCATGGGTAAGGGCAACAAAAGAGCAGCAGTTAAACCAATGGTTGTAGAAGCAATGGTCACAATGCCCAAAGCGAAAGCTTTTTGAAGCCAGTTGGCGGCAGAGGGTTGTTTGGATGACACAAGAGGCACTTGTTTAGAAGGGGTTTGAGCCTGACTAGCCCATTGCGGCGGGAATGAATCTGATTTGGCTTTGGTTTGTGGGCTATTGGTATCAACTTGTTTCACAGTTACTCCTGTCCTCTCAATTCCTTCTGCCCTGATTCATTCACGCATGACCAACTTTTGCGATATGTAAACTTTTCGAGATTATACCCCGCTATAGACTCTTGCTTATCTATAAAACGACAGAGTTAAAAATTTCTCACCCTAAAGTCCTCTCTCATAGGAAAGGGATTTTGAATCTGGGGGCTTTTTTCCAGAATAATATAAGCTTATTTCCTGCAAGGTAGACAGCCAGGGAACAGGCGAAGGTGTCATGCCACCAAAATTAAAAGTTCTAACAGCGATACACAAGATAATGAGTGGTTTCCGTAGATTCTAAAAGATATTGGACTGGTGGCTTCGCGTAGTTTACCCATTTTGCTGGTTAGGTCACTGTAGCCGATCGTTACTCTCATGTATCTCTTTCCTGATTAGATGCTGAATCTATGAAAAAAGATTGAAAGGGGATGTAAGTCCACTTGATCAATTTGATCAATTTAATTCAGCAGTCTTATTCAGGCGAGCAAACCGCTGTGAAAAACCGTCATTGGCTTAATCTTGCAGAGTCCATTATGCTGGTCGGTTCCGGTGTTGGCTCCGTGGCAACCGCTGTGTCTCAGCAAGTGCTGTATGCAGCGGCTCCAGTTTCAGCATTACTATTGCTGAATGCGTTGAACCATCGTCGGTTGGAGCAAGAGACTCGATCGGATATTGATGGCGCGATCGCTCAGCTAGATCAAAAATTGTCAGGAACCATTAACCTGATGCAGCAGCAAATTCAAGGGTTGCCCAGTGCGCTTCACCTTGCGACTTTGCGAAAAGATCTTCAAGGGAAAAATCAAGCACTTTACAGTGAACTGTCTAACAGCATTTCGCGACTACAACAGGAAATTACCAAGCCAGAATGGCGATCGCTCAGACAAGAAATGGCTCAGTTGCAACAGCAGCAGGCTACCTTAGATAACTCTTTGGCAGGACTTAGGGAGTCGCTGGCACGGCTCACTCCACCCAAACAGCTCACCAACTGGCAACCCGATATTGATCAACTGAAGGCTGAGCTGGCTCAACTGCATAGCGCTCTTCAACAGATGGAGCCTCAGCAAAATTTGGGGAACTATCGCACACTGCAAGATCAGATTAGCCAGCTCAATCGTCGCCTCAATCATTTGCCTGCGCCTTTCGATGCCAACGCTCTCAAACAAGAAGTAGAAGCGTTGATCAAAATGGTGGGCGAGATGGCAACGCGGCGGGATCTCTCGCGATTGGAGATGCAGATTAGTAAGATTGCTCAGCAAGGCAGCTATGTGGAACAGGCGATCGCGCCCCTGAAGTTGGCAACCACAATCTTGAAGAAGCAATTGGATGTGACGACTGCAAAGGTTGTAAACGTCGAGGTATGGCAGCAGGCAAGCTCCGATATTCCAGAAACACTGACCACGTTGCAAACGACGATTCACACGTTAGAACAACGGCTAAACCAACTCACCACAGATGATCTCAATCACTTAAAAGCAGAGCTACAGAGCGAACTTGCCACTCAACTCGATCAGGTTCAGCAGCAATTAGGCAGCCTGCACCAGCGATCGCAGGATTTGGAGCAGCAGCAGCAACGCCTGCACGATTCAGTCCAACGACTGCCCCACTTACTAGATACCAGCGCCCTGCAAAACGAGGTTAAATATTTGGCAACCCGCGTGGAATGGGCAGAAAATACTGTGACTAGCTTGCAGCAGGAAATCCATACGGGCAATCTAGAGCCTCACTATGAGTTTGTGTTTGATGTGCAAGCAGAAGCCCGTGAAAACGACTCTTCTCACTTAACTAGCCGCGCCATGCTAGAAACTGCGCTCAAAAAAGCTCAGGCTCGGCTGGTAATGGTATATCCCTTTCCAGAAGCAGTGATCTTTGATGATGCCATGATGCAGCAATTGCAGCAGTTTTTGGCAAAAAAGGGCTGTTTGGATATTGGCTGGGGACATTTGGGCAATACCAAAGATTGGTATGCATCGCGCCCCATCGATCGCCGTCGGGCAGTCAACTCGACCGAAAAAGGCTTTTTATACACGACGCTAAACCAGTTGACGGCGTTGAAAAAGCAATATCCTGACCAGTTTCGCTTTAAGGTGCTGGGAACTCACGAACACTTTTTAGTTTGCGATCGCGCCTACGCCATTCTAGGCACCCCCGCGATCGCCACAGCCAGTGCCGTTTTCCCTGCTGCTGCGGTGGGGTTACGCACCACCGAGCCGAGCGTGATTCAAGGGTTGATTGACCGCTTCGATCAACCAACCCTTGATGCAGATGATGCAGAGGCTTACTTCAATCGTGCCTCCACGCGCTACGATTTGGGCGATTGTCCCGGTGCGATCGCTGACTACACCGAGGTGTTACGGCTGAATCCCCAAGACGACATCACTTACAATAATCGTGCCCTGGTTCGCTACGATCAGGGCGACAAAAAAGGTGCGATCGCCGATTTAGATGCAGCTATTCAGCACAATTCAGCCAACCTTATTGCCTACTGCAACCGAGGCTTTATTCGGTCAGAGGTGGGCGATAAATTGGATGCGATCGAAGACTACGCCAACGCCATTCAACTTAATCCCGACTATGCTCCGGCTTACTTCTATCGTGGGCTAACCCGCACTCGCCTACAAAACAAGCTTGGAGCAATTCAAGACTACACCGAAGTGATTCGCCTCAACCCTCAAGACGCGATCGCTCACTTTTATCGGGGGCTTGCCTGCGCCAAAATTGGACGACAATCGGAAGCCACCTATGACCTGCACCGAGCCGTCCAGCTATTTTCAGATCAAGGCAATACTGCCAGCTACCGCCAAGCCTTCACCGCCCTCAAAAAGCTGCATAAAACCCTCGCCATTGGAGACACCGATAAATTACTGGTAGGGGGATAGGCTACAGGTGCAATGTGGTGGCAATCGCTTTATACATCTGAAAATAGGCGGAAAAATTCTGCCTATCCACCCCAAACGGCATACTATACGGAAAGATTCAGTCTATATATCTAACTAGAGATGTTATTCAAAAACAATCTGCATATTCACCCGTTTCGGAGTGTTATGCGGAAACCTTCAGTCTAATAAGTAGTTATGTCTCTGGAGTTTTGGATTGAGAATTGAAATTGGCTGTAACATTTGCTCTCATGATAATTCGGAAGAGAATTCCTCTTTCGTGAGATATTCGCGTCTCTGCTCTGTTCGTGATGATGGTATTTATGAATTTGAGTGCCCTGAAGGACACCGATCAACAACGGTTTTACTTACACCAAAACACGAGGTTCTTTTTTTGATTGCCTCAAATGCTCTGCTGGATGGATATTTGCGAGAGGCTATCGCTAGTTTTGCTGCATCCCTTGAACGATTTTATGAGTTTGTAATTCGCGTCATTTGTCGATCAAAATCTATTTCTCAGCAAGATGTCGAAAAATGCTGGAAGTCGGTATCAAAACAATCAGAGCGGCAACTTGGTGCTTTTACCATACTTTGGTTTGTGGAGATGGGTGATCCTCCAGATTCACTTTCAAACAAGATGGTTGAATTAAGAAATCAAGTTATTCATCAAGGAAAAGTACCCTCTTATGAAGAGTGCATCATATTCGGAAAAGCAGTTATTAACGTAATTTCTCCAATCGAGCGCAAGATGCTTGATAAATTTCCCGACACCCACAAAGATGAGTGTTTTGCATTGTCGAGATCTGTAAGAGAAAACCACAATCAACGACTTGCTATGTTGAGTATTGACTCTCCATTGAGTGCAGCAATTCAAGAAAATACGGATCTTGAAATAAGCTTGGAGGGTTTACGTTTACATCGCAAAATACTTGGTATGCCATCCATTGCTTCAGAGCTTATGAGAGCCACAACAGTACGTCATGTGCCCAAAGAACCCTAGTAACCGCAATGCACTTTGAGTGTAATGGTTCTTAGCCAAAATATCTACGTCGTGATTGCGAACGTTATCTTTGCAGATCCGAAAGTTTTAGATAAGATCGCTCGATTTCCTAGATGCAAAAAACTGGGATGAGCGCTAAATAGACTCATCCCAGAATGATGAAGGAATGGAACTACACCACCGGGATGGCTTGTTGCCACGCTAGGGTTTGAGCGCTAGGCATGGAAAGCACGATCGCCCGTCGGATGGCGGCATCTGCATTCACTAGCCCGCTGCCTGTGGTGCGATCGTAGCCAGGAACCGACAGGTCATATGCCGTTTCTGCCAAGACCTGTTTTAGTTGCGTCGCCGTCAGGCTGCTGTTGGCGCTCCACACCAGAGATGCCACGCCTGCCACATTGGGAGCCGCCGCTTCAGTGATTTCAAAGCTGGTGTCATAGCTAAAGTTAACCGTGCCATTATTCGCTTGTGTTGCCTGCGTTGTCACTACTTCACCCGGAGCCATCAGCGTTAGCCCTGTGCCATAGTTTGAGCCATCGGTGCTGGAGTAAGAGATGCGCGTACCAGGAATCCTGGCAATCCCGTCTTCATCCTGCCGATCCCAAACTGCGCCCACTGCCACCACGTTACTGTAGCGCTGTGCCAGAGATGCCAGGGTCGAAAGCTGGCTGCTGTTCGTGTCTCCTGCGGCAATCACAAACAGGACGTTGGCTTGATTTTGGGCAACCAGTTCTTCTAACTGAGCAGAAACCGATGAACCGACTACATTCAGACTCAAGTTGATCACTAAACGCTGCCCTGCATTATTGGCGGAATTAATCATTTCACGGGTGGCATCCACCAGACTCAAGTCACCAAAGTCATTTCCTGCTACATCAATAGTCTGGATAGGTGAGTTCCAGTTGATGCCGCTGATGCCCTGCCCATTGTTGGATGCCGCTGCGATGATCCCTTGGATGGCAGTGCCATAAGAGTAGGACGAGTCAGAAAAATCATCGCTGTAGTTATTAGGGGAAGTACTACGGTAGGTGTTTTGCGATCGCAGATCGTTATGGATAAAACCCAGTTGATTGACTGCGCCACCAGAATCCTGAATGCCGACCAAGACGTTGTTGGAGCCCGTGGTGAACTCCCATGCGGTTTGCACGCCCATCATGTGCAGGCTGGTTTGCTGATTGAATAGCGGATCGTTGGGCATAATCGCCAAGGCAATGGTGCGATCGCTAAACCGAATTTCCTCAATACCCTCAAATAAAATCTGGTTGCCGTTGCTCAGGGTAATCGCATCAAACATCCGTGCACCATTGCCAGTGTCGTAAGCAACCCCACCCCCAGTCAACCCGGCGCGGTTGAGGATAGCCGAAGTAGACAGCACATTGGATAGATCCAACAGATCACGGGAGCCTGTGCCAAAATCAACATTGCCATTGCCAGAGATGATGGTGCGTCCAGTGCCTAGATTGACTCTAAAGGTATCGGCTCCCAAAGTTCCCTGCAAACGTTGGAATCCATTCACTGCTGTGGAAGAAAGGCTGAGGTTGTAGTTAGTGTTACCCGTCCACTGCTCCACGCGCACAAAGTAGGTGCCTGCCGCTAGATTATTCAATTGGATGGAGTCAGAATTGGTGCCGCTCAAATCGGAAGAGTCCAGCACATCACTCTCATCAAAGCGCCCATTGCCATTGCGATCGCGCATCAAATACAGATCCGCATCGGCGCTCAGCCCGGTTAAATCAATCCGCACATCGCTATTGTCTGACACATAGAAGCGGTAATAGTCTATGTCATCCGTCGTCCCCACAAAATCGCTAAAGTTTCGGGTGCCATTCAGGATGCCAATATTGCGCGCCGTAGCATAGGAATCTCCGGCTGCATCTGCCGTCAACGTTAGGGTGTAGTTCGTTGAGGTGTTTGAGCCGCTAAAAGCGCCCTCATAGACCACCTCCACCAAATAATTACCTGCTGCTAGCGCATTCAAACTGATTTTTTCGGAGAGGCTTCCATTTAAGAGCGATCGCCCAATGGTTTCACCCGCATCGACTAGGCCGTTGTTGTTGCGATCTTGAATGAGGTAAAGATCCGCATCGGTGGAGAGTCAAGTCAAGTCAAGCGTCAGGTTGCTGGTTGCCGACAGACGCAGACTAAAGAAGTCTTGCGTATCTGTTCTGCTGACTGCATCTCGAATCACTTGCTGCCCGGTCAATACACCCAATTCAGCCGCGTTGCCAATCGTGTTGCCAGGCTCAGCCGACACTGCTGAAGAGTTGAGCGTGTAGTTGGTGTTACCCTCATATTGACTGACCCTAAGGTAGTAACTTCCAGCGGCTAACCCTTGCAGGCTGATGGTTTCCGAGGTGGAATCTGTCCGGGTTGACCAGGCGATCGCTTCGCCATCCTCCACTCGCCCGTTAAAGTTAAAGTCCTGCACTAGATACAAATCCGCATCGGCAGATAGGTTGGTGAGCGAGAAATTGACGTTGCTTGCACTGTCGAGTTGAAAGCGGTAAAAATCATCCAGAGCGCTAGTGCCAACATAGTCTTTAAAAGTACGGTTGCCGCTGAGAGTGCCCAAGTTACGGGCATCGGTGAGGGTTTCTCCGGCAGCATCAGCGGTGAGGGAAACGGTGTAATTAGTGGTGCCGCTGTACTGTTTAATCAGCGCATAGTAAGTTCCAGTTGCCAATCCAGTGAGGCTCAAAGATTCTTGGTTGCCGTCATTGATAGAGGAGCGCAGCATTTCTCCTTTGTCGATGGTTCCATTACTATTGCTATCGCGATACAGATAAATATCCGCATCACCGCTGGCTCCTGCCATGAGCGTCATCGTTAGATCGCTGAGTGCAGTCAGGTTAAACCGAAAATATAGCGTTTCCGGCTCCTGTGAGGTACAAACTAAAGGCTCAAACCCTTGCTCTCTATTATTCTGCCCGTACCTCATCCGACAGAAAACCGCTATAATCATTGCGATCGCTGCTGCTCACCTGCCCGTTATTGATCCAACGTCCTTCCAGGTTGCCGATGTTTGTTGCGGTAGCTAGGGTGTTTCCTCCCGCAATGGAAGTAGTTGCCGATAAATTACTAGACGATGCACTACTTGATATCAACTCAGGTTGTTGTAGAGGATCTACAAGCCCTGAATGGGTAGAACCTAAACCCGCTGTTTGAGTAGACAACGAAGGGGTGCTGCTACCTGTTGATGACGAAAAAACAGAACTTTGATCGTGTGATTCAAACATCGTTAAACATCCTTAAATTGGTAGAACACAAAAAGCCGGGGGCTGGTGAACTATCAGATCAAGGTTGAAAAATTATGCGATCGCCCAGAAAGCAGTATGAAGAGTAGGCTCTACACCAGAATTGCGAAAAGACCGGGACAAAATTTCGCACCATGCAAACTTAGCTAATCTTAACGGGCACACTACAGGTTACTTTGCCCAAAAAGGAACGGAAGCGATGCCTACGGTACTACATAATCTTTTGTCAGAGTCTTTCGTGCCTCACGGGCATTGCTACCTTTGGAAACCTGAACTCGTTTGGCTCAATGTGGTCTCAGATGGGCTGATCGCTTTAGCTTATTATTCAATTCCAATCGTGTTGCTCTACATTGTTCGCAAGCGGGGCGACATTCCATTTGACTGGGTAGTTTGCTTGTTTGGCGGATTTATTGTTGCTTGCGGCACAGGGCACCTACTCAATATTTGGACGATATGGCACCCAACTTACTGGCTGTCTAGCGTTATTAAATCTTTGACCGCTGCCATTTCTATTGGTACGGCGATCGTTTTGATATCGTTAATTCCCAAAACTTTAAAACTGCCAAGTCCGGGTCAAATGGCAGCAGCAAACCAACAACTAGAAAATGAAATCCTAGAGCGGCAAGAAGCAGAGAAAGAATTAGAAATGATTCATCAACGCCTAAAGTTTCACGTTGAAAATTCGCCTTTGGCAGTTGTGGAGTGGGATCGGGATTTTCGTATTCAAGGATGGTCGAAACGGGCAGAAGAGTTGTTTGGCTGGAGCGCAGAAGAAACAGTTGGATTGCTTCCCGATGAACTTAAGTTTGTTTATGAGGAAGATAGTGCGATCGTAGAAGAAATGATTGCCTGTTTGACTGACGGAGGTACGCCTCGAAATTTTTGCCAAAATCGTAATTACACCAAAGCAGAAAACATTGTTTATTGCACCTGGTATAACTCAGCGCTATCCAATGAGGTAGGAGAGCTTGAGTCTACATTATCGCTAGTACTAGATGTCACAGAACAGAAGCTAGCACAAGAAGCTTTGCAAAAATCTGAAGCCTCACTAAGACAGAGATCGCAGCAGCTAGAAGAAATCCTACAAGAATTACAGCATACACAAAGTCAACTGATTCAAACGGAAAAGATGTCAAGTTTGGGACAACTTGTTGCGGGGGTTGCTCATGAAATTAATAACCCTGTAAATTTTATTTTTGGCAACTTAAATCACATTAATACTTACAATCGCGATTTGATTGGGCTAGTGGTACTGTATCAAATGCACTATCCAAATCCAATCCAGGAGATTCGCGATCGCATTGAAGAAATTGAATTTGATTTCCTTCAAGAAGACTTGCCAAAAATTTTGTCTTCTATGAAAATTGGCGCTGATCGGATTCGCCAAATCGTTCTATCTTTGCAAAATTTTTCACGTCATGATCAATCCGAAATGAAGTCAGTCAATATTCATGAAGGAATCGATAGCACACTGCTGATTTTGCAACACCGCCTCAAAGGAACAGCAGATTATCCAGTCATTGATGTGGTTAAAAATTATGATTCATTGCCATTGGTGGAGTGCTACGCAGGGCAACTAAATCAGGTATTTATGAATATTTTGAGCAATGCGATTGATGCGTTAGGAGAGGGAATTGGCGTTAGAAAATTCACATCTAGAGCAGGCTCTAGCTCTCAACTTTCGATTTCTAATCCTCGCATTTCGATCCACACTGAGCTGGTTGGTAACCATGTGGCTATTCGGATTGCAGATAATGGTGGTGGAATGTCAGAGTCGGTGCGATCGCAGTTATTTGATCCCTTCTTCACAACAAAACCCGTTGGCAAAGGCACCGGACTTGGACTATCGATTAGCTATCAAATTATTGTGGAAAAACATGGCGGTAGCTTGGAATGTTCATCTAAACCGGGTCAAGGCACTGAGTTTACAATTCAAATTCCTCTCCAGCCTCAAAAGATTGAACTGAGTCAATCAACCGTGGCAAGTATGCATCTTGAGTAAGTGTGTGGTAACAGGTGTGCTCACAATTTCCACTTCGTGTTCGCCCTAATAACTAGCTCTAACCGGATGCGTAATCGCGCTCCATGCAATGGGCAGAAGCAACAAAACTACCCAGCCTAAATTGCTTAAAAGGGTGGGATTTGACTAGCAAGAGCAGTTGGGAGCACAGACGCAAGCAGTAAAAGAGGAGCCACGATCTCGCCTTGCAATGGGCGAACAACGACCTCACCATGGGCAGGCTTGGGAGCCGCAATCGATTCCCGCACCAAGATCGAAGCTGCTATTGACAGTACTAAATGAGCAACCTTGCGAAATTGAGATAGCTTGCGACTATTTGCAAGAAAATGCTTGGTTTTCAAGAGTAAATGAGGCATTGCCTTAAGGTTGATGAAAATAAATCACCCTACTGCTTCTCGCCGAGTTCCAAAATAGTCCATCTACAATAACCCATGCAGAAATTGTGAAGAGTTCATCCTTGAGGGCTAAAAATGTATAAAACTAGATGAAAAAATTTTCCAGATTACGGGTTTCGAGAACACGATAAAGCCACCCAATCGGCTCAGCTCTTTGGTTTGTGTTAGCTAAGTATTTAAATAAGCTATCTTAAGTAGAACAGATCTACCAATCTAGATGGAACTGGTGTATTATTTCAACCTATTTAAGCTAAGCTCAGTTCAATAACAGCTTGAGTACCATCTGGTAATTGCTTCATGAATCCAGAGAATCCCCTTGGTTCAGTTATTCAGGGTTCCCTTAGTCAAGGGTTAGAAGTCCGCCTGCATGCAGAGGTGCTGGTGGAAGATATGCGGGTGGGTAAGTTTTTAGTCGTGCAAGGACGGCGATCGCGCTTCTTTTGCATGTTGACTGATGTCGCACTGGGTACCAGCAGTCCCCGCATTTTGGCAAACCCTCCAGAGCCTGAGAACACCTTTTTGCAAGAAGTATTAGCTGGCACAGGCACCTATGGCACGGTGAACCTTACGCCAATGTTGATGATTAGTGATATTCAGGGGACAGAAGACAGCAGACAAAGATCAGAGCAAGAAAAGGATCAAGAGCAAAAAAGCAATTCAAAACTCAAAAAAGCAACCTCCTACAAGGCTCAATCGAGTGCCCCGATTGAACTGCTGCCCGTTAAAACAATACCTAGCCACTTTAGCCAGGTATTTGACGCAAGTGAGTGGGATTTTCGGGCAGTGTTTGGTTGGGAAGATGACCCGCATCGGCGAAACTTTGCGATCGGTCAGCCGATCGATATGGAGGTGCCAATCTGCATCGATCTCGATCGCTTTGTCGAGCGCAGCAACGGCATATTCGGTAAATCGGGTACAGGCAAATCGTTCCTAACGCGGCTGTTGCTGTCGGGTATTATTCGCAAACAGGCGGCGGTAAACCTGATTTTTGACATGCACTCAGAATACGGCTGGGAAGCAACCCGTGAAGGCAAGCAGTTTAGCACCGTAAAAGGCCTGCGGCAGCTGTTTCCTGGACAGGTGCAAATCTACACGCTTGATCCCGAATCGACGAAGCGGCGTGGGGTGCGCGATGCCCAAGAGCTTTACATTAGCTACGACCAGATTGATGTCGAAGACTTGATGTTAGTGCGTGGTGAACTGAATCTGTCGGAAGCTAGTTTAGAAAATGCCATCATTTTGCGAAATGAATTTGGTAAGGCTTGGATTTCGCGGTTGTTGACCATGAACAACCCAGAAATTCAGGAGTTTTGCGAGACGAAGATGGGCAGCAAGTCTTCGATCATGGCACTGCAACGCAAACTGCAACGACTGGATGGGCTGAAATATATTCGCAATACCTGTCCACACAACTATGTTGGGCAAATTTTGGACTCTTTGGAAGCTGGAAAACATGTGGTGGTTGAGTTTGGCTCCCAGTCAAATTTGTTGTCCTACATGTTAGCAACTAACGTGATTGCGCGACGAATTCACCATGCTTATGTGCAAAAGGCAGAGCGATTTTTGCAGACAAAAAACGTCAGCGATCGCCCCCAGCAAATGGTGATCACCATCGAAGAAGCCCATCGGTTTCTTGATCCAGCAACAGTTGGGCAAACGATTTTTGGCACGATCGCCCGTGAAATGCGAAAGTACTTTGTTACCTTGCTTGTGGTGGATCAGCGCCCTTCGGGAATAGATAACGAAGTCATGTCTCAAATTGGCACTCGCATTACCGCCCTGCTGAATGATGAAAAAGATATTGATGCAATTTTTACGGGGGTTTCTGGTGCGCAAGGGCTGCGATCTGTACTGGCAAAACTGGACTCCAAACAACAGGCACTCATTTTGGGACATGCCGTTCCCATGCCCGTCGTTATCCGCACTCGCGCTTATGATGAAACCTTCTATGCCGCAGTAGGCGACACCGCTTGGGATGAAATTCCTGATTCGGTTGTGTTCAAAGCGGCTGAAGCTGCCAGAGCAGATTTAGGTTTTTAATCAATCCAACTGACACACCACAGTCGTATAACCTTCACATCACAGCTAAACCCGTTGGATATAACTATAGTCAAGCCCAACTACTTCGGTTAATGGACTCACAGTAATCAAATACGCTTTTGCCGCATTCCTTAAAACTGACTAATTTCGTAGTTCTTTTGATCTGCCTTTTAGTTCGGTTCTTTCTACCCATATCTATAAAACCGCCCTTTCAGATTCGGATATCCCGCTTATTTCAGACTATTCAAATCTAAAGAATTAATTCAATATGAAGTTATGAAACAACAATTTCTCTCGAAATTACAGCTTGATTACATCTTCTGAAGGGTTGAAAGGTTAGCCACTCAAGATCTGTTGATTCTGTATTCCGTATATCAAAAGATCACCCTACAGGAGGAAATGAAAAGACAGTCATCGCGCTTATAATTTTCATTATAAGAATTCCAAAGTGAACTCGTAATGATTTTGGATTAATCAACCCAAATCTTATTCTAAGTACATCAACTGCTTTTTACTATTCCTGTCAATTATTCACCGCTTCAGCTATTAGTTCTTCCATTATTTATTTAGAGCGCAGCTTCTAAATAGGTGAAATAAGTTTTCTCAAAAGTTCAGTTTTTCCGAAAAGGTTTTTACTAATGATGTTATTCACATAACTTCCTTTAGAAAAGAGCCTTTTATTTCAGTCGTTCTTCCCGTTTATTGTTTACGGAGTGTTTGTCACAAATGACCACTGCCACTGCAAAGTCCAAGACCGCTAAACCCGCATTCACGGTAGACATGGTTCGTACTTATCTCCATGAGATCGGTCGTGTACCCATGTTGACCCATGAGCAAGAAATTGTTTATGGCAAGCAAGTGCAGCAAATGATGGCGCTGCAAGATAAGAAAGAATCACTTGCTAAGTTGTTGAGCCATGATCCAACTGATGAAGAATTGGCAGATCATGCTCACATGAGCGAGGGTGACCTGAAAGATCTGATGCATCGCGGTCGTCGAGCCAAGCAAAAGATGATCGAGGCAAACTTGCGCCTGGTGGTGTCGATCGCCAAGAAGTATCAGAAGCGTAATCTGGAATTTTTGGATCTGATTCAAGAAGGCACGATGGGTTTAGAACGCGGCGTAGAAAAATTTGATCCGATGCGCGGCTACAAGTTTTCAACCTACGCTTACTGGTGGATTCGTCAGGCAATCACTCGTGCGATCGCCCAACAAGCACGTACGATTCGTTTACCGATTCATATCACCGAAAAGCTGAACAAAATCAAGAAAACTCAGCGCGAACTTTCTCAACAGCTAGGGCGGGCAGCCACCGCTTCGGAGGTAGCTGATGCGTTAGAGCTAGAACCTGGTCAGATTCGCGAGTTCTTGACTCTGTCTCGGCAGCCCGTTTCGTTAGATTTGCGTGTGGGCGATAACCAAGATACTGAACTGCAAGATTTGCTGGAAGATGATGGTCCTTCACCTGAAACTTTCATGGCGCAAGAATCACTGCGGCAAGACTTGGCAACTTTGATGGCTGATCTTACGCCACAACAAAGAGAAGTAATTGCTCTAAGGTTTGGTTTAGAAGATGGTCATGAATTATCGCTAGCAAAAGTAGGCGAACGTATGAGCATTAGCCGCGAAAGGGTTCGCCAACTAGAACGTCAAGCTTTAGATCACCTACGCCGTCGTAAAGCGCGAGTACGTGAATACTTAGCGAGTTAAGGGCGAGTTAAGCGTAGAAAACAGATTATGGGGTACAGATTATAGGGGGAGGCAAAGCCTGTACCCTATAGTCTGTACCTTATTTTTTATTGCCATGGTGCTACAGGATTTCCAGATTTGCGATCGCGACCTCACCGATGAGCAGCTAACTGAATATTTGCTTGCCGAGGCGATCGCGGTGGATACAGAAACCATGGGTCTAAACCCTCAGCGCGATCGTCTATGCTTAGTGCAGCTATGCGACCCTAGCGATCGGGTGACCGTGGTTCGCATTCAGCGAGGGCAAACGGCTGCGCCCAACCTAAAGCATCTTCTAGAAGCCGTCAATGGGACAAAGATCTTTCACTTTGCTCGATTTGACATCGCCACCCTACGCCATCATCTTGACATTCACGTTCAACCAATTTTTTGTACCAAAATTGCTAGCAAACTAGCCCGTACTTATGCTCCTAGACATGGGCTGAAAGATTTGGTCATGGAACTAGAAAAGGTGGAACTGGACAAAAGCGCTCAAAGTTCGGATTGGGGAAATGCGGCAAACCTATCGGATGAGCAACTTCGCTATGCTGCAAATGATGTTCGCTACTTGATTAGCGCTCGTGAAAAACTGATTACCATGCTGAAGCGCGAGGAACGTTGGCAATTAGCACAGGATTGCTTTCAGTGTTTATCCACAATCACGGCTCTTGACCTACTGCAATATCAAAATATTTTTGAACACTAAGAGGCAGTTTCTGGAAGTGGAATGAATTCTGTTTCCTGAGGCACTTTGGCAAATCGATCTGCCTGCCAATCTTGCTTTGCCTGTTCAATTCGTTCGGGTCGGCTAGAAACAAAGTTCCACCACTTGTGCCGCTCGCCTAAAGGTTCACCCCCAATAATAATGCAGCGCGCTTCTATTTCAGAGGCAACTTCAATGGGAGTATCCGTAGCCAAAATTGCTAGCCGATGCTGTTCCAGCGGATGATGATCCACTATTAAACCGTCTGTAACGCTGTAAATGGCGCGATCGCTGTAGCCATCCGGCAGCGTAAACTGTGTTCCAGGAGATAGCTGCACATCCAGATAAACAATCGGCGAAAAGGTGTTAACGGGGGAAGTGTAGCCATAGGCTTGTCCGGCAATTAGCTTGAAAGATACACCATTGTCTTCCCAGGTAGGTAAATCGGCGGCTGGATAGTGGAAAAATGCAGGCTCGGTTTCTTCATCTTCTTGGGGAAGCGCTACCCAGGTTTGAATGCCATGTAGCCTTGCTTCCTGCCCTCGAACATCGGCGGGTGTGCGCTCAGAATGGACAATACCACGACCCGCTGTCATCCAATTGACTGCTCCAGGATGGATTTCTTGGACGCTGTTCAAGCTATCGCGGTGCAGCAAGATTCCTTCAAATAAATAGGTGACGGTTGCTAAATTAATGTGGGGATGCGGTCTAACATCAACCCCGTGGTCGGGTGGAAAGACAGCCGGTCCCAAATGGTCGAAAAAAATAAAGGGTCCAACCATCTGGCGATCTCGGTGAGGTAGAATGCGCCTCACTTCAAAGCCGCCTAAATCTTTCACTTCCGATTCAATAATTTGAGTAATGCTAATGGACATAACAGATTGGCTTGCCTGGTTTAGGTAAAGGTTGCAATAACGCCTTTTAGTATAAACTCGCTAGTCACAAGGTTACAGTTGTCCAATTAGCCTACTTTGGATTTAGTAGAGCTTCAAGGTAGTCTCATTCTAAAGACAGCAAGCTATGAGAACGGATTACCCAGGGCACGATCGTATTTACCAACGCAACCGGAACGATCCAGATTATGCAGGTTGGTTCAAATACGACGAGATGATTGAATATTGGCAACTGAGTTGGCGACCTTTGACTCAGAAAAATGCGTTTCCAAAGCAAGGAAAACTTCTGGAACTTGGCTGCGGAGCGGGAAATCCCAGTATTTTTCTAGCACAAGCAGGATACAACGTAACGGGTATTGATATTGCTCCAACTGCGATTGCTTGGGCGATTGAAAATGCATTTAAAGCAAACATTCTCGTTACTTTTATGCAGGGTGATGTGTTGAGGTTGACTGAAGTTGCCGATGCGTCATTTAATATCGCTTTAGATAGTCGTTGTTTTCACTGCATTATTGGCAGTGATCGCGCTCAATTTTTACGAACTGCCCATCGAGTCCTCAAACACAGCGGCATTTTGGTAATCAACACCATGTGTAATGAGGTTCCAGCAACACCCTACTGGAATAACTACTTTGATGTGCAAACGCGCTGTACCATTCATGATGGTTTGGCAACCCGTTATGTTGGCGATTCTAATGATATTCTGCAAGAGATTATCCAATCTAGTTTTCGAGTTTTGGATGTAGAAGTTTTGCCCCGTAGGAATGAGGAGGACATAGCAGAACTGCAAGTAATTGCGGAAAAGAGATGAAAAAGTATTCTGAGAAAAAGGAATGAATAAGTTACTGATATTTTTAAGCCAGCCTATAATTATTACGTTGCTATCTTTGTTGATTGGAAGTTATCTTTTTACTTTACTTGCAGAACGTAGAGCAAAAAGAGAAAAGAGCAGGGAAAAAGCAATTCAATTGATTGAAGAGGTTGGTAACGATTTCAACGCTGTTTTTGCGCGCATCATTGGTCGCGTCAGATTAGGTAACTTCAACATTGAGAGAGATTCGCCACTCAATGAAAAAAGAGGATTGTTATTCACGAAAAGATTTAGTGTCAGAATTAAAAGCGAAGCTTATCTAAGAAATAAAGATTTTTGGAAAAAATATGATTATTTGGTATTTGAAATAGACAAGATTATTACAGTAATGAAATCAACTACAGAAGTAGCAGATGTACAAGAAATCGTCAAAGAGATCAGGAGACATCAGCAAAAACTTTTTCATGAGTGGACTATTGATGAGGACAGGCGCGAACCTAATGTCTCTTCACTATCTGATGAGCTAGAAATTTGGCATCGCATGATTTGGGATAGAGCAGTTTGGCTGCTATCTACAAATTTGAAAGCTGAGTTGCGGTGACGGTGGTGAAACAATTGCAATTGACGATACAACAGTTTTCGTTAAAGACAGACACTTCTCCACTTACTAGGACGATATCCGCAAGAGGCGTTGTTCGATACCTGCCCAGGTGCGGGGCGAAACCCTGACTGCCGCCTGTTTACAGCGCACGAGCAGCCAGTTGGCATAGAGATAGCGATCAAGTTTTCGCAGTTCTTCGGTGGAAAGGCTGATCCAGGTGGGATCAAGTTTGAGGATGCTAAACCAGGTGTGGAACACTTGTGTGTGAAATTCTTGCAGCACGGTTGCCGACTGGCGGATATCCGGAGATCGCAGATTCAATGCCCTTAACTGTGTCACCAGTTCGTGTAGTGTCGTTTCGTGAAATGGCTCTAGCTTAGCGAGTTCATCGGTAAAGGTTTTGGTGAGTGTTTTGGCGAATGCCTGCCCTATTAAGCGAGTCGGCAGCGATCGCGTGAGGGCGATCGCCAACGCACGAGTGGGAATTGCCGACCGGGCAGGAGTATTGTCTTCGGTGTATGCCGACTCCAAAGTGCGAATATTTGCCAGGGTGCGCGCTAGTTCCAGCGTGCTTGCCAGGTTAGGATCTAGCACCCGCGCCAAATTTAGAGCGCGATGATTCACGAGCGCCAAAAATAAGGCAGTCGTGCGCTTGGCGGCAGGCGACAGGCGACCCGTCGATTCTGTAGTGACCTCCTCAGTCCATTGCAGTAACGCCTTCAACTTTGGCGTGTTGATGAAAGTGTTTGCCTGTGCCTCCATTGCCAGCAGCAGAGCATCCGCCCCGCCCCGCATCACGCCTGCTACGAGCAAAAACACTTCTTGCCAGCGCTCATGAGTCAGGTGTTCTTGCACCAGGGTTTGGGTGAGTTGGTGGTCGTCAATGTACTGCGCTGCCAGATATTCCTGCAAGGTCAGGTGAGAAAACGAGTAAACTTCCTGTGCCCGCTCTACCAGAATGCCCTGCTGAATCGCGATCGCCTCTAGCACGGCTTCTCCATCTAAATGCTTGGGTGCATTCAGGTTTTCTGCCAGAAAGGTACGGATTTGGTCTACGACCTCGCGTTTGGTAAAAAACAATCGATTCGCCTCGAAGTGTTTAAAGGCAATCTCTGCCAGCATGATCTCCTCCAGCGCAATGCTGAGATCTTGATAAATTGGATCGCGCTGAATTCGCCGTTCCGATGCCCACTTTTTCAGTAACACATCCAGCGCTTCGCCATACAGCACCGCTCGATTTTTGGGAAAAGTTTGGGAATCGTCAAACACCAAACACAACAGAGTAAGCAGTAAAGGCGTATGGGCAAGTTCCTTAGTGGCGACATATTCTGGCTGCTGCAACAGATTCCAGCAGCGCTGTGCCGTAGTCAGCTTTAAGTCTTCTTCCGACTGAAACCAGCGGTGAATAAACTGCTTCACCTGTTCGTGGTCAAAGTCTGCCATTGCCACATCACTAAACCGATAAAAGTTGTTGCGGTAGGCAGCAAGGCGACAGGATGCTACAAAGCGATTTTTGTCATATTGATCGACAAAGTTTTGAATCTGCTGAATGGCGCTGGTCATCTGCTTGGTGGGCACTTCATCTAGCCCATCTAACAAAATCAACAGGTTGCCGGCTTCCAGCAGTTTGGTCGTGACAAGCTCTGGCGATGGAATGCCACAAATGCGAAACTCTTGGGCGATCGCCTGTTCAATGGCAATTTCATTGGAGGCGAAGTTCTTCAACTCAACTAGCACCGGGATGCACTCATGCACATAGCCATTTTCGAGGCTATTCCCCTTCAGTGCTTCCAAGCCCATTTTGCGTAAAAAGGTCGATTTGCCTGCACCGGGACCGCCCAGCACCATTAGGTATTGCTTGTCATTGGCAACCCGCAGCCCATCCATTTTTTTGGCTTTCTTTTGAAAGCGGCGATCGGGCTGTTCGCGAAATGCCTTTTCTAGGTCTTCAATCGAGTCAAATCGGCTAATGCTCTCCCGATCCAAAAATTGCACTGCTGTATAGACCGACTCCAAAGGCACGGGTTCTCGCATTCCCAGCACCTTCATCATGCCGTGGCGTTTGGCGTAGTTCCAGGCATATTGCTCCGACGCTTTTTTAATAATCTGTGCGGCATCTTCGCTTTGTTCCTGCACCCAACTGGCAAACCGTGTGCCGCCTTCACACAGCACACGGCTGCAAATAGAGCCAATGGTTAAGGCTGCTGCCGAGATAAACATCTGCTCAAATGGCATAGGGAAATCATCCGTCGCAAATTATTTGTTCGCTGTAAAACTACTGTAATCCACAGCCCCGTTTGTCCCCACCCAATTTTGAGTGAGGCGATCGCTGTCAGCCACATAAATCAGAAAGTGTGCGGAAAGATTCTGCCTATTTACCCCAAACGGCATACTATATGGCAATATTCTGCCTGTCTACCTAACTAGGGGCGTTATACAGAAACTATCTGCATAATTACCCAGATTAGGATCTTGGGCAGAAACCTTCCGTTTAACAAATAGTTATACTGCTTGAATTTAGTGGTGTAGGTATGGAATGAATTTTAGAACTTAAGTAAAGCTATGAATTCTCTATAACGGAGATGTGGGCTGTGAATAAAAATAATCCGTTTTCTCTACAAGACGACCACGAATTATACAGGAAAAGACCTACTCCCCTACTCCCTAGAGAACTGCTTGAAGTTAGCACTATTGACATTTTGATTCTTGATGGAAGCGGTGCTATTGGAGGGCTGAATATCCTTGATAACGCGCCTCGTAAACGTATTGAGGATCAAGCTGTACAGAAAATTGCTGACTTATTTCGCCAATTACCTTCAGGAGATCCAGCACGTTGCCATACTCCACCATTCGGTTTGCGGTTTTACACCCAGGATAGTTCGCAAAGACAATGCTCGATATGTTGGCAGTGTAATAATATTTATGGAGACTTTCAATATGATTTTGATGCAGAAGATTCTATTTCTCAGAACCTGTTAGCCTTGCTGACTCAGCTTTCTAAGTGAAATTAAGATTTGATTCTCGCTAGAGATCGCCACATAACAACCCCAATCCACACCGACTGCGAGAGGCTATCTGAATAAGCGTTTGAGGTTGCCAGCGGCGGGTGATTAGGGACTGCTTGAAACGAAATCAGAAGTCTTAACTTTACTCATCCTTAAGGTTATGCGGGAGCTTTATAAATCTGTCAGTGAAGTAGGAAGTTCAATCACAAACTCGGCTCCCTGACCCGGTTGAGAACAACAATACAAGTTACCGCCATGTTTCTCCACAACAATTTGACGGGCGATCGCTAATCCCAATCCGGTTCCTGTACCAACTGCTTTGGTCGTAAACGATTGATCAAAGATGGAGGCTTGCACCTCTGCCGTCATGCCAGGTCCGTTATCAGCAATGTAAATCAAAACCTGTTGCTCATTTTCCGAGAGCCGTGTGCGAATTTCAATTCGATGAGGGTTAGCTCTAAGCCCTTCAAAGCTGCATTGCTGCTGCGATTCTTCTAATGCCTCAATCGCATTTGCCAGTAAATTCAAGAAAACTTGATTGAGTTGCCCAGCGTAACACTCAACGGTTGGCAGCCCTCCGTATTCTTTTATGACTTCAATGTCAGGTCGGCTCTCATTCGCCTTCAGACGATGTTTCAGGATTAAGAGTGTACTATCAAGACCTTCGTGAATATTGAAAGGAACGGGGCGATCGCTATCGGTTCGCGAGAAAATTCGCAGACTGGTACTGATATGTTTAAGACGATTTACCCCCTCCTGCATCGAACCGATAAGTTTTGGCAAATCTTCCCGTAAATAGTCCAGATCAATTGCCTCCATTTCAGCACTAATATCTGGATCAGTTGTAGGATACTTCTCCTGATACAAGTCAATCAAGCCAAACAAGTCCTGCACGTAATCTCTAGCAGGTTGCAGATTACCTGCTAAAAAACCTACTGGATTGTTGATCTCATGGGCGATCCCGGCTACAAGATTGCCCAGAGCCGACATTTTTTCATTCTGAATGAGTTGCAGTTGCATCTGCTGAAGTTGCTGAAATGCCTGTTCTGCCCGTTCTTTTTCGTGAACCAGTGCCGAGGTTCGTTGTTGAACCCGCGCTTCTAGAGCCTGATTACTGTGTTCGAGCAAACGTTTTGCCTCTTGTAGATCCAGTTCCGCCTGTTTGCGCAGGGTAATATCGGTTGCAAGTAGCGAGTACTGGCTAATAATTCCTTCCGAATCGCAAATAGGCTGTCCATCCATCAACAACCATGCTTGAGTGAGGAGTCCTTCCTGTTGATAGGCAAACTCAAACTTAAAGCTTTCACCTTTGATCAGTTGTTCCTGAATATAGGTCTTCTGTGGCAAGTGCTGAGCATTGAGCGAGAGAATTTGAAAGAACTTTTGTCCAATCATTTCCTCAAGCGATTGTTTGCTGTGCAAAGAAAATGCTTGATTAGCCCATAGAAATCGTCCAGCACGGTCGATCAGCGCCATAAGCAAATCTTCGCGATCGGCAAGAGCTTGTGCTATGACCATAGAAAACTTAACCATATTTGGTATACCCAGGCTAAGAATTTGTGGGCGAAGCTCACAGAGCGTCGCGCCTGCCTGCAACATAGGCTAACAAGATACGACTGATATCGTCCCGAATTTGGCGAAACACCACGAGTTTTTCATTTTCAGTTCCTACTGCCGAAGCGGGATCTGGAAAACTGAAGTGATGGCGCTTGGTTGACGCAGGTAAGACCGGGCAACTCTGATCAGCATGGTCGCAGACGGTAATTACCGTCTCAATTGGCTCATCAAAAAAAGCATTGATGTGTTTGCAGGTATTTCCAGAAATATCAATCCCGATTTCTGACATCACTTTGACTGCCAGTGGATGAACCTCTGCAGCAGGGTCCATGCCAGCACTTTGAGCATCAAATAAATCATCGGCTAATTCTCGCAAAAAACCTTCAGCCATTTGGCTGCGGCAGGAATTGCCTGTACAAAGAATGATTAAGCGAGGTTTCATGGGTTATTTGAGGAGAGTGTTGGCTTGAGTTAACCAAGGAGCGTTAAGAGCATTACTCAAGAAGGTTGAGGTTACCTCCCGTTATCAAAATACCCAAAAAGCTTGAGCATGAGTAATAAGAAGCCAAAGTCTCATCCTCTGGAGCTTTGAATATGGTGGCTAACTATCCAATACAGCGGGCGGCTGAAAGCTGCTAGTCCTAAATTTAAGGACATCTGCCACCGCTGATTTGAGCTGTAGCTGACATCAACCTATTGTGAATACGCGTGTGTAAGAACCTTGATTCAATTACTGGCAACGATCGCGACGGAATTGGTTCACCACTTGGTCAAGTCCAACAGCACGAGATGCTTTGAAAAGCAGGCGATCGCCACTTTGCGCCAGCACTTTCAACCGTTCGACCAGTTGTGACTGACTGGTAAAGCATTCAGTAGGAATTCCCGCGGCACCCGCCTTCATGGCGGCAGCTTCGAGAGGATCGGCGAGGATCAGCAGGTAATCGACCTGAAGCTGTTGAGCCGTGAACCCAACCCGTTGATGAAACTCTGGCGATCGCTCCCCCAATTCTTTCATCGTGCCCAGTATTGCAATATGCCGTTTGCCAGGGGTTTGCATGAGCAAATGTAGAGATGCCAGCATGGATTCTAGTCCCGCATTATACGTTTCATCTAAAATCACGATGTCGTTTGGGAGGTCGTAGCGTTTAGCACGTCCGCCCGGAAGCTCTACGGTCATCCCTTGCATGAGCGGCGACCAATCTAAACCCAAGACTTTAGCCACCGTTAACGCTGCTAGATAATTAATGGCATTGTGGCGACCGGGCAAGGGCAAGGGTAGATCAATGCCCTCGACTTGCAGCGTATTTGGATCGAGCAAGTGCCCGTGAATGTCTCCCCCATCTAGCCCAAACGTGAGGGTTTTGCCTTGCCAAACTTCAGCGGCTGTTTTGAGGAGTAAGGGATTGTCGTGGTTGAGAATGGCGATACTGTCAGCGGAAAGCTCGGCTAGAAGTTCGCATTTTGCCTGGGCGATCGCAAGTTCTGATCCCAATCGTTCAATATGAGCAGTGCCAACGTTCGTAATCACCGCGATAGTAGGTTGGGCAATGGTGCTCAGCAATGCAATCTCTCCTCGTCCGCGCATCCCCATTTCCACAATCGCGTAGTCATGACTGGCATCCAGTTCTAACAGCGTTTTGGGTACTCCAATCTCGTTGTTGTAATTTGCTTGAGTTTTTAAGACTTGAGGTAAACCGGGGCTGGCATGTGAAAGAACAGCAGCAATTAACTCTTTGGTGGTCGTTTTGCCAACGGAACCCGTCACAGCAATGACTGGAATAGTGAACTGGGTGCGCCACCAGTGGGCGATCGCCTGATATGCCACTAGCGTATCTTTTACCTGAATTAGCGGAAATGGCTGTTCAGCCTGCTGAGTGTCAAAATCTGCCCTCAAAAATTCGCCATCCACAATGGCTGCGATCGCACCCTTTTCAAACGCTGTCGTCACAAATTGATGCCCATCAAATTGCTCACCGCGCAATGCTACAAACACTTCTCCAGGTTTGATAGCGCGAGTATCAGTTGTGATCCCTGTTGCTAAGGTTGTTAGTGCCGCATCGTCTAATAAATTGATTAGCGTGGCGTTGAGCAAACTAACAAGCTGGGTCAGGGTTGCTTGGCAAGGCATAGGGCAGCAATCAAAAAGGTCTAGCTGCTATTGAACTTCCAACCTCCACCTTTGGCAAGTTTTCCAATAAGTTTCTCAGGTTCAGTCCATTAAAAAATTGACTCAAACGCTTGATATACAGCCCTTAGCCGTTGTTATTGCACTTTAACTACTTCGCGCGATCGCGTTGCAAAAACAAGTGGCACTTCGATAGGCTAAAGGCGAACCATTCAACGAGATTACTTAACAATGCCCAAAGCTATCTGGAACGGTGCCGTCCTCGCCGAAAGCAACCACTGTGAAGTCGTTGAAAACAATCAATACTTCCCACCCGACTCGCTCAACAAAGACTATTTTGAGGAAAGCAACACCCACACCGGTTGCCCTTGGAAAGGTACTGCTAGCTACTACAACGTGGTTGTAGATGGGCAAGCAAACAAAGATGCAGCATGGTATTACCCCGAACCAAAGGATGCAGCGAAAAACATCAAAGGCTATGTTGCCTTCTGGAAGGGTGTGAAAATAGAAATGTAGACGAAGGAGCGATCGCTGAGATCATCCCCAATCTATGCTCAAACAGCTTGGGCAATAGTCTTCAGCGATCGCCCCATCACGGCCCAAGTGAATCTTTTTTTGGGTAGGCGATCACGCTTTTTAGCAATGATTCTAAAACACCATTGCTCACCATTAGAACGAAGTTGACTACGATAGATCAGGGTTTAGCGAGGCAATCATCATGACTGAAGCCAAAAACGTATTGGGTGAACCGCTCGAGCTTTGCTGCACCTCGCCCATGACGGGCTATTACCGCGATGGACTTTGCACTACAGGCAGCGGTGATGTGGGCGTGCATGTCGTCTGTGCCCAAGTTACCGCAGAATTTTTGACCTATACCAAAGCACAAGGCAATGACCTATCGACTCCCATGCCTGCCTATGGCTTTCCCGGATTGAAACCGGGCGATCGCTGGTGTTTGTGTGCCTCCCGCTGGAAAGAAGCTTTAGATGACGGAGTTGCACCACCTGTGGTTCTCGCATCGACCCATGCCGCCGCTCTGAAACATGTGACCTTAGAAGAACTGAAGCAACATGGGATAGAAGGGAATAAGGAGTAGAGTACGGGGTTTGGAGTACGGGGTTTGGGATCTTTCGACATATCACATTTCACACTCCGTACTTTGCACTCTGCACTTCCTTATGCTGCTACTAGGATCATTGCTACTATTGCCAGCACAATCCCGATCCCTTGCTGGAGCGTGATGGTTTCGTGGAGGAAGGCGATCGCAAGGAAAATGCTCACGATTGGGTAGAGGGCAGAAACAGTCGCTACCAGTGTTACCGGACCTGTGAGCACGGCGGTGAGAAAGCAAAAGGCACCCGCAAACCCCAGCATTCCAGTGGTCATTGCCAAGCCGATGCCAATGGGGTGAACCTGGGGCTGAAAATTAAGAGAAATTAGCATGGCGATCGCCAATACAATTGCGCCTAGAACTTCATAAACAATGGCGCTCCGAGGCGCGAGATAGGTCGTTGTAATTTTTGGTAAAAAGCCCCAAAAGCCCCAAAAAACCAGTGCTCCCAACGTTGGCACAATCCAATCTTTCATAAACACCCTAATACTGAATGACTAGCCGTCTATCTTCGTTTGAGCGCTTTGCCAAATCCACCAGGCTGCTAGCATGACAGTCACATTTCCCAAAACAGTCATTGCCGCCTGTAGCGTAACTAGCCAAGCGAGCGACGAAGGGTTATCAAAAAAGTGCCAGGTGCAGGCGCACATGGCGCTAACAAGGGCAGGCAACATGCCAAACGAAAGTGCCTTCCAAGCTGGATTGTTGATCACCTCTCCATAGCTCCAAATCAACCAAATGGCAGCAATCCATTCAACAACACTTGAAATATGAATAATCCAGGTAGGAATTGACAAAGCGTTCATAGGAAATGCAGAGCGAATGTATCGATAGGGGCTGTCTTCAGGATAGTTTAGTAAGGGAGTCATTCGACTTAAGGCTGCGGGTGAATCTTCACTCAAAATATTTCCTACGGAAATACAACGCGAACAAAATTTATAACTCGTTCAAAATCTACTACCTATGGGAACACGGGCGGTTTTATGTGGTTACTACGGTAAGGGAAACGGCGGTGATGAAGCGCTATTGGCATCACTGCTGCAACTGTTACCTAAAACGGTTACGCCTGTGGTGCTGTCGGGTAATCCCAGTCAAACCCACGATCGCTTTGGGGTAGAGGCGATTGACCGAAACAACGCGATCGTGGTTTTCAACGCGCTGCGTCAATCGCAGGTTTTTATTTGGGGAGGTGGCAGCCTGATCCAAGATGCCACTAGTGCCTTCAGTCCGCTTTATTACACTGGGCTGATGCAGTTGGCGCAACGCATGGGCTTAACCACGATCGCTTGGGCGCAGGGCATTGGACCGCTTCACCGTCCCTTTACTCAATGGCTGGCTCAACAAACCTTTTCTCGCTGTCATGCAATCAGTGTGCGCGATAGTCGTTCTGCTAACTGGGTATCGCAATGGGGCATTCCATTTACGCTGGCACCTGATCCGGTTTGGGCGATGACAGGCAGTCCTGTTCAAGGACTTTGGGATTTGCCTGCTCCGAGAGTTGCAGTCAATCTTCGGATTCATCCTCAACTCACTCCAGCACATCTTGCGGCGTTGACCCACGCTTTGATCCTGTTTCAGCAGGCGACCCAAGCTTGTATTTTGCTGGTGCCGTTTCAACGATCTCAGGATTTGGCGATCGCCGAAGCCATGCAGCCTCAGATTCCAGGTTCCAAGGTGCTGATGATAGAAGATCCCCAGCAGCTAAAAGGGTTGTTTCGGGGCGTAGAAATGGCGATCGCCATGCGGTTCCACGGGCTGATCATGGCTGCCGCCTCCGAGTGTCGCTGCTTTGCGCTCAGCTATGATCCCAAGGTGAGCCAGTTAATGCGTGACCTTGATTTGCCAGGATGGGAACTCGACCAGATCCCGACCGACCCTAACGCCATTTGCCAAACTTGGCTAGAACATTACGCCAATGGCGACCCCCTGTCCTCTGACCAGATTCAATTTCTTGTTGATCGCGCCCTCATCCATGCAGAAGTGCTAGAAAAAGCAATAGCGCAGTAAAACGAAGAATTAGCGTTTACAACAAAGTGTAAAGTCCTGGAGTCCAAAGTGCAGAGTACAAAACTCAAAAATTAGAACTCACCGATCCTCACCACTATTTACCATGAAACTGCTTAACTCCTTACTCGGCCGCCATCCAGAAAAAATCAATGCCAATGTAGAAATTTATACCTGGCAGACTTGCCCATTTTGCATTCGTGCCAAGCTGCTGCTGTGGTGGAAAGGCGTGAATTACACTGAACACAAGATTGATGGGAATGAAGCCGCACGGACGGCAATGGCGGCGCGATCTCAGGGTCGTCGCAGTGTACCCCAAGTTTTTATTAACGATCAGCATGTGGGCGGGTGTGATGATCTTTATGCTTTAGATGCTCAAGGTCAGCTTGATCCATTGCTGCAATCTGCATGATTGGCAGGAAGTATTTACTGGATGACCCAGAGTATCAAAACCACTGCCGCTGGATGGAGCGGGCGATCGCCCTGGCTGATGCGGCAGGAGATGCCGGTGATGTCCCAGTCGGTGCAGTGATTATTAACCCACAGGGACAGGCGATCGCCGAGGCAGAAAATCGCCGAGAACGTGACCACGATCCCACTGCTCATGCTGAAATTCTCGCCCTTCGCGCTGCTGGGGATACCCTCAATACGTGGCGTTTAGATGGTTGCACGCTTTATGTCACCCTGGAGCCTTGTCCCATGTGTGCGGGTGCCTTGATATTGGCGCGGTTAGGAACGTTGGTGTATGGCGCAGATGATCTTAAAGCTGGAGCCATTCGCAGTGTGCTGAATTTACCGGATAGTGCTTGCTCAAATCATCGTTTTCCGGTAATTGGTGGTATCTTAGAAACCTCCTGTCGTCAGCAATTGCAATCATGGTTTGGTAATCGTCGTTCCTCGTAAAAATGGAATCTCTCCAATGACACCACGCAAACTGTCCCAGGTATGAAGACAGGTCGTCTGGGTGCATCTACGGTGGATATACCGATTACTGTCTCTGCATCTAACCGCTTTTTATTAGCATCATGCGATCGCTTAACTCCCTGTATCCATTTGAATTTCTCTTTAAGTCTGTTTTTCCTGTTGAAGACGAAAAAAAACCTGAGTCCTTTGAGGGTAACTGTTCATCCTCTCAACCACTAAAACCTGCTGATTTATCACCTATCAAAAAAGCCGCTCCTCCTGCTCCTTCGCGCGTTTTGCATTGGTTAATGGCGATGTTTTATCCGTTGGGACGCTATTTTGTGTTGCCGATCTACTTTAAGCGGATCGAGGTGATTGGCAGAGAGCGGTTACCTTCTAGTGGATCGGTGATCTTGGCTCCAACTCACCGCTCTCGGTGGGATGCTATGACGTTGCCTTATGCCGCAGGACATGATATAACCGGACGACATTTGCGCTTTATGGTATCGGCGAACGAAGTCACTGGGCTGCAAGGCTGGTTTATTCGGCGTATGGGTGGTTTTCCGGTTAATACAGACCGTCCGGCGATCGCGAGTCTAAGGCATGGCGTGGAGTTACTAGAGGCGGGCGAAACACTGGTAATTTTTCCTGAAGGCAATATTTTTCGAGAGACTTGCGTTCAATCCCTGAAACCAGGGTTGGCGAGACTGGCAATTCAAGCAGAAACCGGCTGCACCGACCTTGGTATTCAAGTAGTACCTATTAACATTCATTACAGCGACTCTTTAGTGCCTTGGCGTAGTTCGGTTCGCGTTGTCATTGGCACGCCGCTTCGTGTTCCTGACTATTGCCAGGGTTCGCATAAACAAAACGCGAGGCGGCTCACAGCCGATCTTCAAGCCGCCATGGACGCGTTGGCTTTAGAGAATTTAGAACACGAGTGATTTTCACCAACTTGACGTTAGTCATAAGCCTAGAGTCAATTGCCAATTTTTCAAGGTGCCAGTGTCTCCCAAAGCCGCATCTACGACTTTAAGTTGCCAGGTTCCTTGGGCCGATTGACCCACACATCGACTTAGCGCTGGAGTAGATTGGGGAGAATAGGTTGCCTGCCAAGTCGTTCTGCAACCTAAGGTACGGGCTTGCAGCAGTACGGTTTGCTTAGAAGGAGCTATTAGGCTAACTTCCAGATCACCTAAAAAGCTGTGTTGCAGTTCTAAATTGATTTGAATGGTGCGAACTGAGCTAGTCTCCGTGACTTGAATCGGGCTGATAATGCCTTGGGGATTATTGTCAGGAATTACTAGACTGGTGGAGTTAGATAGCTGAATTTGACGAGAAGGCGCGATCGCGAGTACTCTTCTTTGCACTGCTGCCTGAGTCGCCTTAAATGCATTGACCTTCCCATAGCCAAACCAGTCACAGCGTCCTCCAACTTCATAGGTGCCTTTGCGAAACCCAAACTGTGGATCTGGATTCGGATCAACGATTTTATCAGCGGTTTGCTGTAACACTTGCTTGACTTCCATCGCTGTTAAGTCTGGATTGGCAGACAGAACGAGCGCCGCCACTCCCGCCACTACTGGACAGGCGCTAGAAGTGCCACCAAAATCAGAGGTGAAATCACCCGAATCATAACCCGGCTGCCCCAAGCGATCAGTGGTGACAACGCCTAATCCGACTAACTCTTCCCGCACAGCGGGTGGCGTGTAGACATAGCCCACCCCCTGCAAACCAAATCCAGGAGGCGCATTGTTGCTAGGGGCACACACTAAAATTTCTCTGCCCCAGTTGCTATAGGCGGCTTTGCGATTCAGGCTTGTGGAAGCCGAAACCGCAATCACATCAGGATGAATAGCAAATCCGTTCAGCCAATCGGTTGCTCCCCTCAAAGCGTTATTGGGCCATCCTTGCTCGGTTACCTTGCCATTGATCGGGCGGTTGGCGTTACCAGCGGCAAACATAATCACACAACCTTTACCATTTCGCCCTTCGCTAGCAGCACGAGATAGCGCATTCCGCTGCCGTAGCGATAAGGGAAAATACACTGCCGAGGGTCCCCAACTGCAAGAAATGACGGAGGCTCCTTTGGTCATCGCCCAATCAAATAAACTCTCAACGGATTCATCATCCAAAAATCCGCTGGTGCGGAGGGGCATGAGAGCACAGCCAGGAGCAACGCCTACTGCACCTTTACCTGTTTCTTCAGCCACAGAAACACCCGCACAAGCCGTTCCATGATCATCGTCGGGTTCACCGGGCATGGGCAAAAAATCATTGTCCTTAAAGTCCCGTGGAGCAACAATTTTGCCAGCACCCTGGAAATCGGGATGGTTTAAATCGACGGAATCATCCATAATGGCGACCACAACCGATCGCACACCTCTAGTCAAATCCCAGGCTTGTTCTGCAAAGATGTGAGAGTTGGGTGCCAAATCAGAGCCGCCATTATGATTTAAGTGCCATTGTTTGGAATAAATCGGATCTTTCGGACGATAGAGAGACTGCGACTCAACCACAATATTGGGTTCAGCAACTAACACTTCCGATCGCTGCATCAAACGATTAGTCACCTTCACAGGATTTTCTTGGGCAGCAGCCGTGACTTGAAAGACAAACGTATTGGGAATACCCACCACAGGTTTTACCTGCTGTAATCCAACCTCGGTCGCAATTTGGGCGATCGCTTCTGGGCTTATCTGTGGCGCAAACTGCACCGTAATTTGATCCGTCATGTATACCCGCGACATTGGATCATCTTGAAATTGATAGACATGACTGGCGTAGTCTACTTGATCCGACTCGCGCACTTGCTGCATCACCTGATCGCGCTGACCTGGCTCCACCACAATTTCCGTTAGCTGCTGAGGACCCTGTTCTGTGCTGACTTCAGCAGGAAGCGGCTTGACCAAATCCACCATCACTGAATGATCCGACGCTTTCACCGTAAAGCGATCGCTCACCTTTTCAATCAGCAATTCTTCCCCACCTCGCTGAAGAACCCTACCCATACTCGCCTCTGGCATCGATTGGTTGGGAGGAGCAGAATCGGATTGAGAAGGAGTTTGGTTCGTCATAGAGGCACCTCAAGCAGTTGCTACAAATTGCTATAGACTGAATTTTCGTTAGCGCGATTATAAGAAAAGGCGCGATCGCCTCTCCAGACTACTCCAAGTTTTTCTCAAAAGGCTCCTCTCTTAAAATCAAAGTATCCATAGTGGTTATTACATGTGGTAGACATGCTCAATTGCTGGAATAGACATACCTGCTGGATATGGATGCGCCACGAAGATTTGAGATCCCCACTTTGCACTCTATATTCACCATCCCGACTACTCCGTTTCTAGCAAGAACAATTAGGTACTTCGACGCATGACAAGTTGCAGTGGTAATATACATGAGTTCAACTAATTCCCGTTTCCTTTAGCAACGTTGCCTCATGAAATCCTCTGGAATGCTTCGTTTTCTTCACATTGCTAGTTTGACATCCTTGTCGATTCTGATCGCTTCCAGCGTCTTTAAGCCCGAAACTTTATCGGCGCAGGAATTGCCAACGGGTCCGAACCAGGCGAAGCCCATTGATCCAAATGCTCCCAACGTTGTCAGCCCTACTAGCCAAGAAACTGGGATTCTCAGCTTGCAAGGCGGTACAAAGCTGATGCAGGAAGCCAACAGTGCTGTTTCCTCCCAAAATTATCCCCTAGCGCTGAAAAAATTTCAGGAAGCACGTCAAGTTTTTAACCAGCTTTCCAACTTCTATCAAGAACTCGCAGGCAGTTTTTCTGGAATTGATAATCGAATTGCGGATGGACATCGCCGCAAAGCTTTAGACACCGCCGAAATGCGAGATAATGCAACTTATCAACTTGCATTAGTGCATCGTGCTCAAAACCAGTCTGAGCTGGCAGTTCCCCTACTGGTGCAAATTATCCGCAGTCAACAACCCACTCGTGATTTAGGTAAAAGAGCTTATCAACAGCTTTTTGAACTTGGCTTTGTAGATTCTCCTTTTCCTCGACCTCGTGCCGATGGCTCTGCCCCTGCCCCCACCTCTGCCAGATAAATGACCAGTCGAGCAGCAAACTGCTTCTAATCCATAATTTTTACTTTTTGGCTTTCGATATTGAGAGATTTCAAGTAAAACCTCAAGCAAATACATCAAATCAGTTTTAAATCGTTAAACTAGGTTGAGTCACTCAACAAGATAAGGAGGGTCGATGGTCAGCCCCGATCAGGTTGAAGCTATGATTAAAGTTGAGATACCCGATGCTCACGTTCAGGTTGTGACGAGCGATGGTGAACACTACGAAGTGATTGTGGTATCTCCAGTTTTTGAAGGAAAGCGATTGGTTCAACAGCATCAGCTTGTTTACAATGCCATTCAAACTGAAATGTTAACCGGAGCGATCCATGCAATGGCAGTCAAAACCTATACGCCCGAAGCATGGGAGTCTGCTAAGCAAACTGTTTAGCTTCGCAAAGCCTATAAATATTCAGCGTTTGATAGTTAACTAAATAACCCATTACCTAAAGTAGATGTATGACTCCAGAAACTAAAGCACGGATTGAAAACTTGGTCCAAAACAATAAAGTGATGGTTTTTATGAAGGGGAATAAACTGATGCCCCAATGTGGTTTTTCAAACAACGTTGTTCAAATTCTCAACGTTTTGGGAGTTCCGTTTGAAACAATTGATGTTTTGGCAGATGCTGAAATCAGAGATGGAATTAAAGCGTTTTCCAATTGGCCCACTATCCCACAAGTCTATGTGAATGGAGAATTTGTGGGCGGCTCTGACATTCTGATTGAGCTTTATCAGAAAGGTGAGTTGCAGCAGATAGTAGAAGTGGCGCTGGCATCTTGACGATCGCTCTCAACCGCTAGCGATCGCCATTCATACTTGATAAGTACAAGAAACCCCTTTGTTAATTGAACAAAGGGGTTTCTTGTATCTAATAATAACCACGCTCAGCTTCCGGCTCTGTTTTTTCAAAGTTAGAGACATCGTAGAGATAGCGAGTAACCTCTTCTTCTAATCGATGGATAAGATACGCTTCAAGACTGTTAGCGTGCCTTAGTGCGGCAAGGTAACCATCAATATACAATCGCAAATCGTCAAATCGGTAGCCGCGACTCCATAGGTCAACTAGAGAATCAGTTAACCGTTGATAGTACCGAATTGTTAAGGTGTCTTGCAACATAGTGGGATATGAAAAGCGCCTTTACCTTTATGAGACTAGTTGACTGCTGTCTTTCCGCTAAACCAGATGAAGCCGATTCACAGAAATAGTAATCACCTAACCCAATTTAATAACCCCATCTTAACTTTAATGAAGCAAGTTCTCGTACTTTTCGATTAAGCCATTAGAAAGATTTTTAGTGATGTAAAGAACAGAATGCACTACCTTCTGAGTAACGCTGATTACAAATATGAGTAGTAGTCTCTGTTAAATTGAAGACACGAATCGGAAGGGATTTGAGCCTGAGTGGGAGCTTTTTGTATTCAGATTGTTGAAGGAAATCCCCATTTGCGATCGCTGCTGGGGTGGCATTTGCAGCAGGCAGGTTCGGTTGTTTACCAATCTGCTGACATTCGTCAAGCCATGGATGTGTTTCAGCATCGCCAGCCAGCTTTGGTGATTTTGGATTCGGAATTGCCCGATGGAGACGGAGTTGAGTTTTGTCGTTGGTTGAGACAGCAGCAATCCTTAATTTTGATGTTATCTGCCCGAAACACCGAAGCCGACATTGTAGAAGGGCTGCGGGCTGGTGCAGATGATTATTTGACAAAACCTTTTGGAATGCAGGAATTTTTGGCACGCGTAGAGGCTCTAACCCGTCGCCGAATAGCAATGCCGCCGCCTATTTCATTAGACTGTGGGGACTTGAAAATTGATTTGGTTCATCGCCGGGTTCGATTTAGGGAGGAACTCATCGATCTGACCCCTCAAGAATTTAGTCTTTTATACGTGTTAGCACAGGCAGAAGGTCTGCCGCTTAGTCGTTCAGAATTGCTGCGTCGAGCTTGGCCTGATGCAATTGATAACCCTCGCACAGTTGACACGCACATATTATCGCTGCGGAAAAAAGTGGAAACCGATCCACGCCAACCAAACTTAATTCAGACCGTCCGAAACGTTGGCTATCGCCTGGGCTTGGAAAGCCTGACTCTCAATGCACCGACTCACGCAGACTACTCCAGCAATCGTCGTAAAGCGTTGGTACAGTCTTCTTCTCGGAGAACGGCAGTGGGCGATTCGTGAAACATTAGCGAAGTTTTCCACGGGACTCTCTACGAAAATCGCACTCCTTGAAGAATCCTAACCCTTCCTTTGTTTGACCACTGTTAGGATTCATTCATTAATGCAAGATTATCTCGATGAACGACCGTCTCTGGACAGGGGTAACCCAGAATCTGTTCAATTTCATCGGATTGATGCCCTTGAATTTTTCTCAGTTCCACGCTCCTATAATTAACGACTCCGCGGGCAACCTCTTCACCTGAACGATCGCACACTGCGATCGCATCTTGACTTTCAAACTCGCCCTCCACATGAATAATTCCGGCAGCTAACAAAGACTTTCCAGCGTGACGAATGGCTTGCACAGCGCCTTCATCTAAAAAAAGCTTACCCATTGGCACTAATCCATGAGCAATCCAGCGCTTACGCGCATTGGCGGGGCGAGATTGGGGTTCAAACTGGGTACCAATCGCTTCGCCTTGCAAAATCTTTTCAATATTTTGGGCAGTACGCCCATCAGTAATCACCGTTCGCACGCCTGCACCTGTGGCAATGCTAGCTGCTGAAATTTTGGTCATCATCCCCCCCGTTCCCCAACTAGAGCCGCGATCGCCGATCTGCACCTGTAACTCTTTAAGGTCAGTGAGTCGATGCACTACCGAAATTGGTTTCGCATCAGGATTGCTGCGAGGATCAGCAGAATACAAGCGGTCAACATCGGTTAATAAAAATAGCCAATCTGCTTTGACTAGGCTTGCCACCAATGCTGATAACGTATCGTTATCTCCAAATTTAAGCTCATCCACCGCCACTGTATCATTTTCATTCACAATGGGAATGACCCCTAACTGTAACAATTCCTGAAACGTTTGTTCTACATTGATATAGCTGTTGCGCTGCACCAAATCTCCGCGAGTTAACAACACTTGGGCGATCGGCTGCTGTAACACGCTGAATAAATCATCGTATATGCGCATTAATCGTCCTTGTCCAACGGCTGCAACCGCCTGTTTGAGAGCAATGCTTCGAGGGCGCTCTGTTAAACCTAAACGGGCACAGCCTACCCCCACTGCTCCTGAAGATACCAATACAACACGATATCCTTGGTAGCGCAACCGACTCAGCGTTTCTACCAAGATTGCAATAGTTGACAATGCCAAGCTACCTGTTTCTGGCTGAGTCAAGCTAGAGGTGCCAATTTTAACAACGATGGTTTGAGGCATGAATCAGTAAGAGAAGATTAAGAGTCTAGATAAGACAAAGCGCCAACCCCCTATCAACTGGGAATTAGCGCTCTATCTATTACTCATAAAAATATGTTTAAGGTCTTTATTTAGCTGACCTCATTGAATCTTCTATAAGAATGCCAGTAAAACTTGACGTTAAAAAAATTCTTAATGTTTTCTTTGTATTCTTATAAATCACACCATTATGTAGGTTTATTAGTTTCTTTCATAGAGCGATTGGATGGTAGCGACGCACCCAAGGCTTGAGAAAGCCAAACTTCCAAGGTGTGAAAAGACGATTTTCGAGGATCAAAGTCGGGATGTATCATTGGTTCTACGAGGATGGTAAACATGCCAAGGCGGTTTCCTGCTAAAACATCGGTAAACAGGCGATCGCCCACCATTCCCACTTGTTCTGGTAGTAGACCCATAGACTCAACGGCTCTCCGAACCTTACGTCGAGAGGGTTTAGCAGCGCCCGAAATATAAGGCAAGTCAAGGGCTTTGGCAATTCGCCGAATCCGCGCTTCACTTACGTTATTGCTAACAAGCCATAGCGTTGCCACCTGCTGCACTTCTTTAACCCAAGGCAAGAGTTCTTTGGATATTTGAGCAGCCCGCAACGGCACTAGGGTTTCATCTACATCTAGCACTAACCCTTTGAGTTGATGGGCATTCAGCAATTCAGGCGTGATCTGAAGAATAGTGCCCGGAATCACCAGGTTCGGTTGTAAAAGTTTGCTCCAAAACATAGAAATCTTATTTTGAATAATTAGCTTGGAAAAAATTGACTGTTAGGTTGCCACCCCCATCCTTACCTCTTAGGTTGCCATCCCCATCCTGCAAGCTACTGTTAACTTGCCCCATGCGGCAGAATTTTCTACAAAGCTTATTTTATTGGGCGAGAGATTTTGTGGCATCCCGCTGATCGTGAATGGTGTTTTGGGCAGCTTGGTGAGCAGCTAAGGTGCGACTGAATACGTGGGTACCATCGTATCGGGCAACAAAGTAAAGATAATCGGTGTTTTCAGGATTAAGGGTTGCTTCTAAACTAGCTTTACCGGGGCTGGCGATCGCCGCAGGGGGCAAGCCCGGATTGACATAAGTATTGTAGGGATGTGGGGTTTCTACCTCTCGGTATAATAATGGACGATCAGGCGTTTGTTTAATGCCAAAGGCGTATTCAACCGTGGGATCAGAAGCCAAAGGCATCCCTTTCTCTAACCGATTTGTGAATACGCCCGCAATTCGATTGCGCTCCTCTGGAACCACCGCTTCTTTTTCCACAATGCTGGCTAAGTTGACCCATTGCGCCAAGGTGAGAGTCTTATCTTTTTGTTGTTGATAGATGGGCAATGCTACTTGTTCAAAGCGATCGAGCATTTGCTGAATCACGGCATCTGGCTGAGCGGGTGAAGCGATTTGGTAAGTATCAGGAAAAAGGTAGCCTTCTAGTCGTGGAAAACCTGATACTGGGCTGGCGGCTGGCAGCCAAGGATACTGCGCCAAAGAAACCTGATCTGCTGCCGCTAAGAAGTCCTTAGCGGAGAAAAAGCCTTCTTGCTCAAAGTATTGAGCCATTTCACGTATAGACCAGCCCTCTGGAATCGTGAAGCTAAGTTGCGTCACCTTGCCTGTCCAAATCGTGCTGGCAATTTCTGGCAAAGACTGAGTTTTGGAGAGTTGATAGGTGCCTGATTGAAAGCCACCTTTAGCATCTTGAAAAGTTGTCCAACGAGTCCATAGGCTCCAAGCTGTAGCTGACCGGATTAGCCCTAAGGATGCTAAATCTTGCCCAATTTCTTGGGCAGATGTGCCAGGAGCAACGCGCAGATTAATCGGTTTGGCATCTGCCTGAGCAGGGCTGGATAAAATGGGGGCTGTTGTCGTCAACCACCAGTTCCAGGTTTGCCAGGTTGCTGTTCCTAGCAGGGCTAGGGCGATCGCGAAGAAGAGTAAACCTTTGGGAAATCGTTTAGCCATAAAAAGGGTATCCATCATAGCTGTAATTACAGCAGTTTGAGACAGAAAAAGTGATCGCGGCAGGCTTTTATGCTAACCGCGATCGCTTTTTTCCTAGTTCGAGTCGAGATCATCAAAAAGTTGATCTTCGATATCAGCAAGTAAGGGCTGAAGTTTCTCCAGTTCTTCCGGCAAAAGCAGACGAGGCTGGTTATTTTCATCCATCCGCGCCAATATAAAAAATGGATCAAGCGGAGCATAAACCGCAAATTCTTTTTCCTCACGGTAAAACCGCGCTAAGAGTTGCAGTTCTTCAACATCTTCTTCGTCTGTTTCGGAAGTAATTTCGATAAATTCGTCTTCATCTTCTAGATCAGGCAAGTCTCCTTCTACCGTTAATACAACCGCTGTCCTCTTTAGAGTTAGATTTTGCTCCTCTAAAACGGCTTTTGCAATTGGAAACAGAATATCTATTTCTTCTTCACTCTCAACGGGAATTGCCTCTTCATCATCGTCTGCTTCACCCTGCCAAGCAAAAATTTCGACAGGTGCGTCTACAGGAACTAGCAAAGCATAGTCCTGCTCTTCTACTTCAATAAACCGCTCAACTGTGCAGGCAATTTTTCGCCCAGCATCATCGGTCAAAATTACTGTTTCTGCATCCATTTCAATCTCGTTTTCATCCATTGCAAGACTACTCCTCATGCATAGTGCCCAAGAAGCATTCTGCCAAAGTCTGTTTCACCTTTGCCTATTTTGGCTGAATTTTTCAAAAGAATTCTTAATTCTCGTTACAATCAAGGGCAGAATGCTTGGGCAGTTTTCGTTCATCTAGCCATTGTTGCAGAATAATTGCCGCTGCTTTGCGATCAATGAGTCCTTTTTGTCTGGTGGCTGGAATTCCTTCTGCTTTTAGCATCTCTTTTGCCTCAAATGAAGTCAGCCGTTCATCCACATATTCCACTGGAAGGTTTAGTTCATGGGCGATCGCAGTGGCGAATTTTTGTACTTGCCGAGCCTGAGATCCCAAGCTGCCATCCATAGAATAGGGCAACCCAACCACTAGGACATTCACCTGGCGATCAGTGACTAACTCTTGCAACTGTTCCAGGGTAGTTTTAAATGAACGATGCTCAATCGTCTCAATTCCGAAGGCAATGAGTCCCGTGCCATCGCAGCCAGCAACCCCAATTCGTTTCTTACCAACATCTAGACCCAACGCAGAAATCGGCATCAACCATCACCGCCTAACAACACGGACCTTCAGGCGGATGGTCAGAAAAATCCGTTTTAGAAGACAAGTTTAAGATGGCATTTTTAGGTTGAATCGATTTAGAAGACCCTTTAGAACGAATTTTTAGGGTAGCTTGAGATTGTTGCAGAGCTTGGCTGATCGATTGCAGGTTAATTCGGCTAGGAATGGGCTGCTTACGAGGTTGAAGCCCTTGCAGAACTTCTGGAAGCTGGAGATTCTCAAATCCACTGAGTCTAGATTCTCGAACCTTGTGCCACACCGATCGCGACATCATTAGCGTATGGGCGATGCGATCGGCTCCCAATTGCTTTAAGTACTCTTCTCGCTCAGGTTGATAATCGTAAGAAGCAAGCTGAAGCGATTGGGTTGGCATCTCTTGGATAATTCGTGCCATTTGAGACATCAGCTCGGGATATAGCCAAGTGTAGGAGGGATTGACAGTCAATTGCGCCTGATGAGGACGAGAACCATCTCGGCAAAGCTGAATCTGAAAGTAGCCGATCGCGGCTTTTCGCTGCGACTCAAAAATATAACCACTCACCACTTCCAATTGATTCAGCCAGTTTTTAACTCCATCAAGCAATGAATCAATCAAGCTAGTTTTGAAATCAGAAAGATGGCGATCGAACACCTGCCGTACCAAAGGCGGCATGAACATGGTGTCGAGTTGGTAGAGTAGCTGAGCATCTGCATTGCTCACGGGCAGCAAATTGGGTAGATTTGGCTCTCGGTCTGCAAGGCTTTGTAGAAGGGCTGGATCAATCTCCCAATAGGTAATGTGCGCTAAGGGCTGGAAGCCGTTTTGCCGATACAGCGCCAGCAGTTCATTGTCATTTACGTTAACTTCGAGCAACCACGTCCGAGCTTCCCAAACGGTTTCAAAGCAGTAACGTAATAAATGAGAACCGATATCACTGAGAGGTAAAGGGGCAGTATCAACCGCGATCGCGCTCTCATCCAAGCTCACAGGCTCATCCAAGCTCACAGGTTCATCTACTATTGCAACCCGATCAACCCGCCAAGTAGTGCGAGTGCGATTAAACGGAGAAATCTTGACAATTCCCCTTAGTTTATTATCTTGCCCAAAAACATAGGCACCAAACAGGTGGGAACGGTTGACCAAAAAGCTTAGAAATCGCCAGGGGGCATACCAGCGGAGTGGCTTGAGAGGCTTATCTGGATTGATAGAAAACTGTAGTTCTTCGCCTTCGACTTCATCACACAGCCGATCAGCAGTTTCTATATCACCATACTGAACAGGGCGAATTAAAACGTCGGTGGGTTGAGGGAATGATTGAGTCATTGATTAAAATGCTGAATCAGCCAGAAATGAACTGAAGATCACATTAACATTCTAATCGGTTTAGCGAATTCGCCAGTGTGACAGATACTAATTCTAGATTGATGGCTGTAGATGCAGCTTGATTAAAGGGGACGAATTAACACGACTGGGGTTTGCTCATCGGCGTTCCCTGCCGGATTTTTCTTTAAAGCTTGCTGGAGCATCTGAACTGCCACGTTGGGTGAAGCAGCCAACACTTTGACGGCTCCTAAATCGTTGACATCGACGATCGCCGCTGATAAACCCGTTTCCTGCTGAATCACATCCACAACCTGTTGAGGATTCTCTGGTCCCAACACAATGAACTGGTCATAGGGCGGCAAAGTGCCCGTTACGTCGTCAATCAGGCGAGCTTGCTCCCCTGCCAGTTGATAAAAGACCCCCGGCTTACCAAAAACTTTAGCGATCGCGCCCACTAGAAACGCCGCCAACACTCTCAGCGGACCGACCAAATCAATTAGAGCTTGCAATCCACAGGCTGTTGCTAGGCTAGAAGTGGGTAGAAATAAATAACACAGCCGTTTGGCAGCCCATCCTGGCTTAGTTTCTTGAGGATCTCGGAAGCGACCTTGCATAATCGCGATCGGGCTTTCCCCAATCGTCACCACATCCCCTGGCTTGGCATGAGGACTCACATAGCGCCGGACCACCTCCGCAGGAGTATCTAACTCTGTCAATAAATGGGTCCGAATGGGCAACACTTCAGCCGTTGGTGTTGACCGCCAATTTTTAGACTCTGCCGGATCAGGAAACTGGAACGGCACAATCACATGGCGCGTTTTGGGAATTCGCCCTTGTGGACCATACGTCAGGTAATGTACCTGCACCCACGCCGTTTTCAGTTGACTCAGATCAGCCCCGTGAATATCAATTTGTACTTCCAAGGTCGTCCGTTTACCGACCTTAACGATGTAAGCAAACCAGTAATTATCTGGACGAGCCGTTTCATCAGGATGATGCGAAACGACTTGTGTTTGAGTTGTTACGCCCATCAAACTTCCGCCTGATAGCAATTTCACTTCTGCCTCTATCTGCGGCACCATAATTTCGAGATTGGCAGTGCGGTTAATTAGCTCCATCTCGCCCACCAGCCGATAGTGGTTCAGTTCTTGCTCCTGAAGATGCCACTGTCCAACGGTTGCCACCAATTTATTGCCAGGGCGATCGCGATACTGAATTTCTAATGCCAGAAAATACAACCCAATGAGTAGGATGCTCGTGACTAGAATGAGTCCAAGAAATTGGAGAAGCACAAAAACCTCGGCGTAAAAAGGGCTGGATGAAATATTTAGAGAGCAACAGCCTGCAAAAATCGTCATCGATTGAAAATTTTACCGTGGCTTGGGCGCGTTCGGATGGAAGATAGTCATATGAAGGTGGGGGAGTTGACACAAAAACAGGTCGCGATCGCTAAAAATGAGAAGTGTTATTTTCAGGGAAGGGCGATCGCCTCTTTCCCACTCTCTCACTCGAACCCTGCTTTATGTCTCAACCAGAACGCAAATCCTGGGATGCGGGGCGATTCCTGCAAACCCTCTCTTTTTTCGAGACCATTCCTGTCGTTAGTTGGCTCCAGCATATGGTTTTTGGTTCTACTCCACCGCCGCCGCCCCAGCCTCAAGCAGGGCTAATTTTCGATTTTAGCCAGCCATCATCCACGCTAAGCCAAGTTTGGGGAGCATTAGATGATGTGGTTATGGGAGGGGTCAGTGCCAGTTCTTTCCAGATAGAGGAAAACGCAGCATTGTTTACGGGCAACGTTTCCACTGAAAATTCGGGTGGTTTTGCCTCCGTTCGTACCCGCAATTTCGATCCCCCACTCAACCTAACGGGACACACTGGAATTGAGCTACGGCTGAAAGGCGACGGGCAACGCTATAAGTTTTTGGTGCGAGATGAAGATTCCTGGGATAGCCTCGCCTATACCTATTCATTCGATACCGTGCCGAATCAATGGATAGATGTGCGAATTCCGTTTAACCTGATGGCTCCAGTATTTCGGGCTAAAACTGTTGCCAATGCCAAAGCGTTAAACACCGCACGCATTCGATCGCTTCAGTTAATGCTGAGCAAGTTTGAATATAATGGGGCGCTAAATCCCAATTTTAAGCCAGGTGAGTTTCGGTTATTTGTGAGGGCGATCGCGGTTTATTAGGGTCTATTCCTCACTGTTGAAGTGGTGATCTAAAAAGTTTAATGTGTGGTTACGAAGCTCATAGTAGCGAGGATCTTCGCGCAGGTCGGGCAAATTACGGGGATGGGCGAAAGGCACGTCTAGAATCTCACCAATTTTGGCGTTGGGGCCATTGGTCAACATGACAATGCGATCGGACATATAAATTGCCTCATCTACATCGTGAGTCACCATTAACACGGCTTGACGCTGGTTCTCCCAAATATCCAGCACTTGCCGTTGAAGTTTGCCACGGGTGAGGGCATCCAGTGCTCCAAAGGGTTCATCCATCAGCAGCATTTTAGGGCGAGTTGCCAAAGCACGGGCAATACCAACCCGCTGCTTCATCCCCCCCGAAATCTCGTCGGGGTACTTGTTTGCGGCGGCTGTCAGATTCACCATTGCCAGATGCTCCGTGACGATCGCCGCTTTTTCTAATTTGGGCAGATGCCCCAACACTTCATCCACGGCTAATCGGATATTTTCACGTACCGTGAGCCAGGGTAGCAAGCCGTAATGTTGAAACACCATCATGCGATCGGCTCCCGGCTTGCGGATTTCCTTACCTTCCAAGGTGACTCGTCCGGCAGTCGCTTTCTCTAACCCTGCCACCATTTTAAGCAAGGTCGATTTGCCGCAGCCAGAGTGCCCAATTAGGCAGACAAACTCATCATCCCGAACGGTGAGGCTAATGTCATCTAACACTACAAAACTACTACCATCTGGGTTTGGGTAGGCTTTGCTCAGGTTTTCAATCACCAAAAACTCAGAAGATAGCGAATTGGGCTGAACATTATTGGTTTGGACGGTGGATTTAATCATGATGTTTTAGGAGGAGCAAGGAGTGGTGGCGAGAGTTGTGAATGTTGAGCTTCGAGTTGGGATAAGTTCAAGGTTGAAAACTTAAGGTTCAACCTCTCCTTTAGCCCCTATCAATTCTTTAGCTCATATAAATTGCGGTAGGTCGATTAGCGCGAATCTCAAAACTGTTAAGGTAGCCAACGGGATCGCTAGGATCGAAGCCCTTTTGGTCGATGAAGGCTTCAGGTGGTTCAACTTTGTAATCATCTTTGGGACAGGCAATACCCAAATCGGCAGCGACTTCGCGGTAGATATCAGTCCGCCATCCTTGGGCAGCAATTTGATTGGCATCTTTTGGGATGTCTTCAATCTGTCCCCAGCGAGCTGCTTGGGTCATCAGCCACAAGCTGCGCGATCGCCACATGAAGGTGGAATGTTCTCCGGGCTGTTTAGGAAAATCATTGGGTAGGTCAAAAAACAGAGTGGTATCTGCGGACGAAATCACGCGCTTTTTGCCATCAAAACCGCCGTAGTTGTATTCCCCCACAATGCCCGGACGGGTAAATTTATCCACTGGTCCTTTTTTAGGTTTGGCTCCCGTGAACGATCGCTCGGTGATCAGCGTAGCGACTTCTGCACTATTTTCCGGTTTGCCGCAATATTGACAGGCCTCAATCATTGCCTTGAGCAATGATCGATAGGTTTTGGGATATTGAGTGATGAAGGATTCCATTACACCCAATAGGCGATCAGGATGTCCCAGCCAAATTTCCTTGCCTTGGGCGAAGGTAAAGCCCACATTCATGTTGCCTGTGATGGCGCGAGTATTCCAGGGTTCCGCTACCATATACGCCTGCATTGAGCCAATCCGCATATTGGTCACCATTTGCGGCGGCGGCACGATGATGATGCGAAACTCCTTCAGCGGATCGACTCCAGCAGCAGCAGATAGATAACGGGCAAAGTATTCATAAATGGCGGAACTGAGCACCACTGCCCAAACTCGGCGTTCTGGTGGCTGATTGTCAAAATAAGTGCGGAACTGTTTGCCAAAGGTTTCTAGATCGCCGTTGTATTCATGCCAAGGACGCAAGCCAAAGTCCCACATGTCTTTGTTCATGGTCATGGCGTTGCCGTGGCGATGGATTACCATTCCGGCGCAGAGTGGCGCATGGCGAGCACCTTCGGCACCGATACGGGCATTGGTCACGGCACCTGAAACCACGGGCGAGGCATCCAGACGACCGAAGATGAGTCCGTCGCGGGAGGTTGCCCAACTGGCTTCGCGGCTCAGCCTCACATTTAGCCCATACTTGCGAAAGAAACCTTTTTTCCAGGCAATCGCAAACGGAGCGCAGTCATTGACAGGCACATAGCCAACCGTAATATCCGGCTTTTCCAGTTCTTCTGAGCGAATCACAGGCGCGATCGCTCTGGCTTCTTCAGTCAAGCCTTGGGCTGAGCGATCGGCGCTAATTTGACAGGAAGATAGCGCTGCCCCACTTGCCATTGCACCAGCACCCAGCAAGAATTCGCGTCGCGTCCAAGAATTACTCATGGCAGTGGGAGAATGATAGTTTTAAGTTTTGAGGATGAAGCTGATAAGAATAGGGTTGAAGCAGCAAGTGTTTCCTGATCAACCAGGCTGATTCAATTCAAAATTAGAACTCAAGTTTATGAATTGACAGTCGAGGGGCGGCGATGGGTAACGAGGGCTTGGAGTTGCGCGATCGCCACATCCAAAAGCAAGCCCGTAACACCAATCACCAGCACCGCCAGGAAAACGGAACTCAGGTTTAAGCGACTCCACTCATCCCACACAAAAAAGCCAATACCAACGCCACCCGTGAGCATTTCTACTGCAACGATGACCAACCATGCAATCCCTAGGCTAATCCGAAGTCCAGTGAAGATATAAGGCAAGCTGGCTGGCAGAATGATCTTGTAAATCTGCCGCCACTTGGGCATTTCCAATACCTGCGCCACATCCAGATAGTCTTTAGAAACGCTCGACACGCCTAAAGCGGTGTTAATGATGGTGGGCCACAGGGACGTAATGAAAATTACGAAAATTGCTGAGGGCTCTGCCAGATTGAAAATGGCTAAGGCGATCGGCAGCCATGCCAACGGAGACACTGGCTTGAAAATTTGAATCATTGGATTGAATGCCAGCATCACCGAGCGAGACATGCCAATCAAAAAACCGAGTGGAATCGCCACCAGTGCCCCTAAAGAAAACCCAATAATCACCCGCCGTAAACTCGCCAACAACAGCCAACCGATGCCCAAATCTCCTGGACCGCGCTGGTAGAAAGGATGCAGAATAAAATCCAGATTGTTGACAAACGCCTCCGGTGGCGTGGGCATCAAATCACGACGGAATAACGCAATGATCCACCACAGAGCAATGATGCCTAAAAAGCCTAGAGCAGGCAACAAAACCGTGTCTCGTAGCAAAATTGGTTTGGAATTTTTCCAGGTTGATTGGGCGATCGCAGCAAAAGCTACCGCTAAATTCATTAGCAACATCACAGCACCTCAATATCGCAAGCGGGTACAAGAACTGAGCAGTACGGGCAAGAGACACTGGCAAGCCGTGCATTCGCTAAAATGCTGACTCTTCAGTCCTCTCTCAATGCTGACGGAGTTAGCTGACGGGCTAGGGCTGAGAGATGCCCTCCAAAGGATACAGATTGATGATTGGAGATCGATAGCTAGGAACTTTCAATCCAAAATCTTCAATCTAAAACGCCCCCGGTTCGCCCCAAAAAGTGGTTCCTCCGCTTCGCTTTGCCAATTACATAGATTGGACAGAAGCAAATTAAGCTGGCTTCAGTTGTTGGAAAAAATTTAACATATTTCTCCAAGAAGTGCTCAACTCCTACCGATTTGCACAGAAAGGTGAGCGCAGTGTTGAAATTCGCTAATTTACAGTGATGGATAAATTATCTATAGGCCTTACACAAGAAAAACAAGCTCGAATCATTGGTATGCTGAGATCTAAAGCATCTTTAGAAGCACGTTCAAAAGGTTTTCATGTCTGTTCTTAGCCCTGCAATCACCGCTTTTCCACTCGCTGCCGTCGTTGGGCAAGAAGCCATTAAAACGGCATTGCTGTTGGCAGCTATTGATCCTGGTTTGGGTGGTGTGGTCATTGCCGGACGGCGAGGCACTGCAAAATCCGTCATGGCACGCGCACTGCATGCCTTATTACCCCCGATCGAGATTGTCCAAAATTCGCTCAACTGCAACCCCGATCTACCCAGCGAATGGGACGATGCCACTATCGAGCGGAGAATGGAGAATGGCGCCTATGAAGCGTCTCCGAAGGAGTTGGGGCAAATGGAAGATAATTTGCCGAACTCTGAACTCCAAACCCTGAACTCCTCACTTTCCACTCAAATCATCCCCTCGCCGTTCATCCAAATTCCTTTGGGCATTACAGAGGATCGGCTGATTGGGTCGGTAGATGTGGCGCAGTCGATTAAGCGCGGCGAGACGGTGTTTCAACCAGGATTGCTGGCTGAGTCGCACCGGGGCGTGTTGTATGTGGATGAGATTAATCTGCTAGATGACCAAATCTCTAATCTGCTGCTGTCGGTGCTAACGGATGGCTGGAACCAGATTGAGCGCGAGGGCATCAGCTTTCGTCATCCCTGTAAGCCGCTGTTAATTGCGACCTACAACCCGGAAGAAGGAGATTTGCGAGAGCATTTGTTGGATAGGATTGCGATCGCCCTGTCTGCGGATGGAGTATTAGATATCGGCGATCGCGTTTTGGCAGTGGAGCAGGCAACCGAGTATGCCAACAATACCCAAGAGTTTCTGAGCCAATACGCCGAAGATTTGGATTCTCTGCGAACTCAAATTATTTTGGCACGGGAATGGCTAAAGGACGTGCGGATTCAGCCAACACAGATTGAATACCTGGTCACAGAAGCCCTGCGCGGTGGCGTACAAGGACATCGAGCCGAACTGTTTGCCGTGCGGGTTGCTAAAGCTCATGCTGCCTTGGAAGGACGCACGGAGGTGAGTGCCGAAGATTTGCGCCGTGCCGTGGAGCTAGTGATTATTCCGCGATCAACAATCGTGCAAACTCCACCCGAAGAAGCACCACCACCACCACCACCGCCACAAAACCAATCAGAGCAGGATCAAGAGGACGAGGAGGGCAAAGAAGACGAGGAAAACGAGGACGATCAAGAAAACGAAGACGATCAAGAACTACAGGAACCAAACAGCGTCCCAGAGGAGTTTGTGTTTGATCCAGAAGGGGTAATTTTAGATCCAGAAGTACTCTACTTTGCCCAGATGGCAACGAAGCGCGGCAAGTCGGGGAGCCGCACTACTATCTTTTCGGACGATCGCGGTCGCTACATTAAACCCGTGCTGCCCAAAGGTCAGGTACGCCGTATCGCTGTAGACGCTACCCTCCGAGCCGCCGCACCCTACCAAAAATCTCGCCGTCAACGCAGCCAGGAGACAACCGTAAGGCGGGAGGATAACTCCGCAAGGCGGGAGGATAACTCCGCACCCCGGAAACGAGTCTTTGTTGAGCAACCCGACATCCGCGCCAAACGGCTTGCCCGGAAAGCTGGAGCACTGGTGGTGTTTGTTGTAGATGCGTCTGGCTCCATGGCGCTGAACCGGATGAACTCGGCAAAGGGAGCCGTATTGCGATTGCTGACGGAAGCTTACCAAAATCGCGATCAGGTTTCCCTAATTCCGTTTCGGGGAGAGCAGGCAGAAGTATTGCTGCCACCCACGCGATCAATTGAGGCGGCAAAACGCCGACTTGATCGGATGGCGTGTGGCGGGGGATCTCCTTTGGCGCATGGACTCACCCAAGCGGTACGAGTGGGCATGAACGCGCAGCAGTCAGGTGATATTGGGCAGGTCGTGATTGTGGCGATTACCGATGGGCGCGGGAATGTGCCTTTGGCACGATCGCTGGGGGAGACGATGGAAGACGGCGAGAAGCCTGATATTAAAGCAGAACTGCTGAATATCGCTGGGAAAATTCGAGCGATCGGCTTTCAGCTACTCGTCATCGACACAGAGAATAAGTTTGTTTCCACTGGATTCGCTAAAGAACTGGCAAAGAATGCCGGAGGAAAGTACTATCACCTGCCGAAGGCAACCGATCAAGCGATCGCATCCATGGCGAAAAATGCAATTTCAGACATGAAATCTCGCTAAACTTACGTCATTGGAATCCCGCGCTAGCTAGCTTTGGGTTGCTCCAAAGTTCCAGAGAGTCCTGATATGGTTGGCGCTGGGTGCAGGGTATAACAAGATCAATTGGCTTGCGTCCTGCGATCGCTTAGAAGGATTTTTTTGCTAAGCATGAGTAACCGCAACGGTTGGCAACTCTAGACAATTCGCGGGGTTTGTGATTCCCACTCTCTAATTTACTCATGGTTTGATCCATCCGGCATAGTTGCCCCGCGTAGAATGGCTCCGGTTAAGTTTGCGCTACTCAGTTCTGCTTTTGCCAGGTTTGCATCGGTCAGATTTGCCCCACGCAAATCGGCTCTACCTAGGTAGGCTTCGATAAAATTTGTTTCTGTGAGATTGACCCCCCGCAGATCGGCACGGCTCAGATCAGCTCGGTTAAAGCGCGATCGCTGCATGGTTGCTTGAGTGCATTTTACCTTCGCCAATATTGCCGCTGTTAAATTGGCATCGTTTAAGTTGCATCCAGTCAAGTCCGACTCAGTCAGGTCTGCTCGTTCTAACTTGGCGTTCACCATCATGGCTTTCCGAAGGCTCGTTTCTACAAGAATGGCATCTGTTAAAAATGTGCCTTTCAGCTCTGCGCCGTCCAAAATAGCACCCGTTAAATTGACTTCCCGTAGGCTTGCCTCGCTCAAGTTTGCCTCGCTCAAATCTGCCTTGCTCAAGTCTGCACCCGTTAAATTTGCGCCGCGCAGATCGGCATTGCGTAAATCTGCTCCTCGGAGATTTGCGCCTTCATAGCATCGCTTCTCATAGCGAAGATTGGCACCCCGCAAGCAAGCACCCCGTAGATTTGCGCCGCTTAGGTTAACGTTGCGTAAATCCGCACTAATCAGGTTTGCATCTAACAAATTTGCCAACGTGATATCTGCCCCGCGCAAATCGGCAGCATAAAGAATCGCGCCGTGCAAGTCGCTATCCCGCAAGTTTGTTGCCAGTAAATCAGCCTGACTTAAATTGGCTCCACACAATCGCGCACCCGATAGATCAGCGCGGCTGAGGTTTGCCCGATTGAGATACGCCAACACAAAACTGGCTCCTCGCAGATCACAGTCTGTGAAATTTACCCCAATGAGGTCGGCACCGTCTAAATCCACACCGCACAGATTTTCTCCTTGAAAGTCTGTAGTACCGGAATCATAGCGCTGTATTAGCTCACTGGCATCCATGGAAATCAACCGGGTTTATCTTCTTGTAATCCAGTGTGGCAGTAGATGGAGCAGAAACCACTACTCTTGAGCATTGAAGATTCCCGTTTTTGCCGAGTGATCATCGGCAACTGACAGCAACTGAGTAGAGTTAGTCCAGGGTTCTGAAGTATCTAGCGATCGCACCGATGAAGTCAACAGTTGAGTTTGTCCAAAATTTGCCTCTGGCATTGTTGAGCCTTGGGTAGATTCTTCAAAATCGTCCAGAGTAATACGGGTTGCTTGTTCAGAATTCCCAAAGATAGACGCAGGATTACCGTGTAAATACAACGTCCGTACACATTTGATGATTGTGTCGGCAGTTTGCACTCCTTCTTCAGGCTCAGGTAGCCGTCGTGCGGTGCTGTATAACACCGCTTCTAAATCAGTGTAGGTTTGAAAATTCTGTATCAACTCACGCAACAATCCATCTAGTTCATACATTTTTAGATCAAGCCAGTCTTCTCTACTAAATGTAAAGTCAGAATAAAGCGTAGAAAAGACCAGAATCTTTGCTCGAAGCGGATTGGTGTACTTTAAGATTCCTAAGCGCACGTCAAAAAGGCCAGTGACAGATTTCAAGGCTTGGTCTGAATCACTCTGAAGGGGAGTATGAGTTTCCTGCTTAGATACAGGAGATGGTAGCTGAGCCTGCTTAGATACAGGAGGTGGTAGCTGAGTTTGATCTGGCGATCGCTCCAGCACTGCTACTTCTGCATACATCAAACCCAAACTATTGGTTAGCTCCGTAGCGATCAGAGTATATTCCGTCCGCTTGCTCAACGTTTTTACTACTGCATCTAACGCCATTTTCAGGCGCTCAATCGTTGGAGATATCGTATGCAATTCTTTTAGCAGCATTGTCGTATCAAATTTTTCTAACTGCTTGGAATCGCTGATCCATTGATTTTTACAAACATAAACCATCAGCTTTTTAAAGCGGGTGATATAGGAACTTTGCTCAATCTGATAAGCGAGATCTTGATAGGAAACGTCTGCTGCGTCAGCGATTGATTGGGTTTCCGATGCTTTGGTGCTTTCAACGATGGAGACCTGAATTTCAGGATAAAGCGGTAGCAAGTGGACGATTAACCCCTGGCCCACAACTTCATACTCCGCCGACTTATTTAGCGTTTGCACAAACTGTGCCAAGGTTTGGCGGAGTTGGTTTCCGTTTACTGCCAAACTGTGTATTTCTTGTACGAGAGAGGCAGTATCGAACTGGGTGAGCCGAGTCAAGTCACTTTCCCACTGACGGTGGCAAATATAAAAAAGTAGCTTTTTTAATCGGACTGGATCATTACCGCGATCAATGCTGTAGGCTATCTGCTGATAAATCGGCTGCATTTCCCTACGCTGAGGCGTTGCCGCAACGGGCGTAGGCAGAAGCCTGGTTTGATCGCTTACAGGCAAATCTTGAGCGGACGCGTCCTGATTGGATTGAGTTGGAGGATAAAATCGATGCGCCTCGCTCAATAGCTCTTTGGCAACAAGAGCATATTCAGTTTGCTTACTGAGGGTTCTAATGGCGGTTTCTAATCGATGGCTTAATTGCCCAACATTAGAAGCTAGCCCTAAAAATTCTTGAAATAACCCTTTTAGATGAATTGCATCAAGCTTGATAGAGTCGGTTTCCCAGCGATTTTTGCAGACGTAAAACAGCAGTTTTTTAATCCGCGCTAAGTTGGCGCTTTGAAAAAGCTTTTTCGCTGCTTCGTCATATGGATCTTCGATCGCGTCTTCTGGGTTTAGCAGAATTTTGTAGGCTGGAACAACCTCACGGATATTTTTGAGTTCGCGAGGTCCTAAATAGTGGGTATCAAGCTGTAGCACATGTTTTGCTACGTCATAGACTGTTTGGGAAATACAAATTCCACCAGGGTCAGCTTCAGTTTGTAATCGGGCTGCAATATTCACTCCATTTCCCATGACATCGGTTGCAGTGATGTACATGTCTGCAAGATGAATACCAATTCGGTGCATCAAATAGTCTTTTGGCGGCAAAATAATGGCGCTTGCACCGATCGCCTGCTGAGTCGCGATCGCACATTCCACCGCTTTGACCGCACTAGAGAAACACATCAGCAACCCATCGCCTGTGGTCTTTAAAACCCGTCCTTCAAATTGTTCACATATCCGTTTCATCAGCGCCAAATCACGCCGAATCAAGTCCAGGGTATGCTCTTCATCCACTGACATCCTGGCACTAAAGCCAACGCAATCCGTAAACACCACGGTTGCTAACGTGCGGTGCCCCTTGAGGTCTGCTGTCAGGATCTCGTCTTCCATGAGGGTCATCACCGGCAAACAATTTTCAGGCTGCAAAAAATTAATACAGGAAACACAGTAGACAAAGCTTGGAAAAGATTAATCTAAAATTACCGGCCCTACTGACTCTCTCAAGTGCCTGTTTTGACCTTGGCAACTCTGTATGAGCGATCGCCTAGGTGACGATCGAAAGCAGGTTTACACTAACTTAGATTGGGCAAGAGTTCAAATGCTTTTACTCCTACTAGATAGATAACCCCATTACTCTTTTATAGAGTGCCCTGGTTGCATAAGTTTCGCACGACTCTACAAAAATCAACTTTTGAAATAAATCTCCCTTTTAACCTACGCTCTTTCACCACGAGTTGGCGCTAAAAACACGAGCAAATCCAATTGATACCTTAACACTTGCAATATTTAGGCCGTGTATTGCGTTGCCTCACTTATAGAGAACGATTTATAGCTAACGCTCAAGATTTGCTTTTTATGCAAATGGAGTGAATTCTCTGTAGAATGCCTCATAGGTCGCTTACTTTCTGTGATTTGCCTTAGCCACTCCATAGCTGATCACGCAGATACTTGAGGGGCAATTTATTCGGCAGTTCAATTAAGTTTTGACACTGCTCAGAAATTAGCTAGGACTCGTTAGAGTAAGAAAGCTAATTGACGGCTTAATCGATTAACGATACTGCGACTTTTTATTTATGGGTATTTTAGTCACAGTCAAATTTTATTTGGAGTGAGTCCTAATGCAATCGACACGACAAACCTATGATGTGTTGGTGATTGGGGCTGGTCATAATGGACTAGTTTGTGCTGCCTATTTATTGAAGGCAGGATATAAGGTGTTGTTATTGGAGCGGCGATTAGTGCCTGGAGGAGCCGCGACAACCGAAGAAGCAATGCCGGAAGAGGCTCCTGGTTTTAAATTTAATTTGTGCGCGATCGACCACGAATTTATTCATCTCGCTCCGGTCGTGGAAGAGTTGGAGCTAACAAAATATGGATTGGAGTATTTATTTTGCGATCCGGTGGTGTTTTGCCCCCATCCTGATGGCAAATATTTTTTAGGGCATCGATCGCTCGAAAAAACCTGTGCGGAAATTGAGCGTTACAGTCCGCGTGACGCTCAAAAATATGCTGAGTTTACCGAATATTGGCAGCAGGTGATTCATGCGATGACGCCGATGTTTAATGCTCCACCGCGATCGCTAATCGACATTGCCGGAAACTACGACCCTGGCAAAATCAAAGATCTACTGTCAGTGATTGGTTCAACCAATAAAGCATTGGATTTTGTGCGGACCATGCTGTCTAGCGCTGAAGATTTGCTGAGTGAATGGTTCGACTCTGAATTTCTGAAGGCTCCCCTGGCTCGTCTGGCTGCCGAAATGGGCGTGCCTCCTTCCCAAAAAAACCTGGGCATCGGCACAATTATGATGGCGCTGCGGCATAACCCTGGGATGGCAAGGCCCAAAGGCGGCACGGGCGCATTGACTCAAGCTTTGGTCAAGCTGGTGCAGGCACTAGGCGGCGAAATTTTGACTGAGCAGACGGTGAAGCAGATATTAGTCGATGAAGGACGGGCGATCGGAGTTCGGACTAGCACCGGGCAAGAATATCGAGCGGAAAAGGGCGTAATTTCCAATATTGATGCACAGCGGTTATTTCGACTGATCGATAGCAGCGATGTGGATACTGCTGATCCGAATCTGCGGGAACGGCTGGAACGGCGCATCGTCAACAACAACGAAACTATTTTGAAAGTGGATTTGGCAATGTCGGAGCCGCTTAAGTTTGAACGCCATAACCATCAAGATGAGTATCTGATTGGTTCGGTACTCATTGCTGATTCGGTGCGCCATGTAGAAATTGCCCATAGCGACCCGGCAATGGGGCGCATTCCCGATGCCGATCCTTCGCTTTATGTCGTGCAGCCAACGATGCTCGACCCGACCATGGCTCCGGATGGAATGCATACGGTTTGGATTGAATTCTTTGCGCCTTACAATATTGCTGGATTGGAAGGAACCGGCGATCTCGGCACCGGCTGGACGGATCACTTGAAACATCAGGTTGCCGATCGCGTGATCGATAAACTGGCAGAGTATGCCCCAAACGTCAAAACTGCAACTATTGCCCGTCGAGTGGAAAGCCCCGCCGAATTGGGAGAACGATTAGGAACGCTCAAAGGGAATTATTATCACATTGATATGACCCTGGAACAGATGGTCTTTTTCCGCCCTTTACCGGAAATTTCCAACTATAAAACCCCAATCGACGGGCTGTATCTAACGGGGGCGGGCACCCATCCGGGGGGTTCCATTTCGGGAATGCCGGGACGCAACTGTGCGCGAGTATTTTTGCATACACAACAGCCAATTGCTCAAGCGTTCAAAGATGCAAAAAACGCTTTAGAGTCAGCCGCTAAACATATGATGGGGTGATATGAGCGCACAGGTTTTGATTTTGGGAGGGAGTGGGCGGATTGGCAGCAGCGTCGCAGCGGATCTGCTTACGTTTACGCAGGCAAAGATCGTGATTGCGGGACGCAACCCTATTTTGGGCAAAAAAGTATGCGATCACCTGGGAGAAAGAGGGCAGTTTTTACCGCTAGATTTGGGCGATCACGATGGATTAACTCAAGCGATTTCGCAAGCTGATTTGGTGATTCATTGTGCCGGACCGTTTCACTATCGCGATACCCAAGTGTTAGAAACCTGCATTCATCACGGCGTAAGCTATGTAGATGTGAGCGATCATCCCTCGTTTACTCGCAAAGCAATGAACTGTACAGCAGCAGCAGCGGCGGCCGGAGTCACCGCGATCGTCAACACGGGCATTTTTCCGGGCATCTCTAACAGCATGGTGCGGCAAGATGTAGAGCAGTTGGATGAAGCAGAGACGATTCACTTGAGTTATGCCGTCGCCGGGTCGGGGGGAGCTGGCGTAACGGTGATGCGGACCACATTTTTGGGACTTCAAAAGCCGTTTTCAGCCTGGATAGATGGAGCCTGGAAAACAGTGAAGCCCTATAGCGATCGCGAAACGATTGAATTTCCTCAGCCCTATGGACGCACAGGTGTTTACTGGTTTGATATGCCCGAAACATTTACGTTATCAAGCACCTTTCCAGTCAAAACCGTGATCACAAAATTTGGCACAATTCCTGATTTCTACAATCATCTCACCTGGAGTGTTGCCCGCTGGTGGCATCCCTGGCTGCTAAAACAGCCGTTCGTAATTGAGTTTTTGTCCCAGGTTAGCCACTTTATGACCGATGTTACGGATTCTTTTAGCGGTATTGGAGTTGCCATTCGCTCTGAAGTTATCGGGATGAAGGATGGCAAAGCGACTCAGGTTTGCTCCACGCTGACCCACCCTAACACTGCGATCGCGGCGGGTTATGGCACAGGCAGCATTGCCGAATTGATTCTATCTGGGCAACTTGACAAACCAGGCGTATGGGTCGTGGAACAAGCCCTGCCGACTAATTTATTTACACAAACCCTGCAACAACGGGGCATTCAAATTGAGCAATCTATTCAAACGCTGCCCCACGCAACGATTAACAGTTGACCCAGGACAAAGAACAGCAACTCAAGGCTTAAAGCTTAAGATTCCCCATCATCTACATCTGTGGCAACTTCTATGCTGCTAACGACCCGATTTCGTCCCGTGGATTTAGCTCTCAACAAGTTTTGATCTGCCCGTTTTAGCAAATTCACTCCTCGCTCATCATCTGTGCTTCTCAGCGTGGCAGTTCCGGCACTGATGGTGATCGTTAGGTCGAGTCCTGCATCAATCGTAAAGGGCTGTTCTCCAATTAAGCGGCACAGGCGACGGGAAACCAAATCTGCTTCACTTTCATCGGTGTTGCTGAGAATAATCACAAACTCTTCGCCGCCATAGCGAAATAGGGTGTCGCGAAATCTTAGATTGTGGCGTAGGCGGTTAGAAACCAGTTGCAACGCTCGATCGCCAATTGGATGACCATAAGTATAGCTGTCGCCGGGTGTGTTAGGACAGATTGGTGATGAACATCAACACCCGTGAGCTTTGTGAATTGACCCTTGTCCTAAGTCTTCCGTCCGTTGCTATATCATTAATTCGTTTGAAGTAGTCTATGTCTAGCATGACTAGGCTGAGGGATTCTGATCGCGTTAGAGTATTCTGAATTTGCCTCGGCAGCTCCCAGTCCAGCGCACGGCGATTGTTGAGTTCTGTGAGCGGATCAGAAAGCGCGATCGCTGACAGAATATCGTTTGTTCTCATCAACTCTCGATGAGTTTTAACTGCCCGTACTCCAGCTAGAATTTGCGATCGTAGTAATCGATCTTGCTTCGCGATCTCATCCGGTTTTAATGTCTCACCTTGGATATCCTGTTGAGGCAACCAGAGATAGGCATCGCATCCTCCTTCTAAAGCCTCAGTTCGGGCTTCCATCTCCCATACTTGTTTCAGGTCAGGTTCCAACATGTGAGTTGGAATTTCTAACAACAGGCAATAAATCCAAGCAAGTTTTGCTTGTCCCTTAATCTCATAACAAAGCTCAAGACTACCGGGTTGATTCGCTTGTAGAATGATCAAGTCAGGTTGCTGCGCTTGAATGAGCGGCACTGCTTCACTAGGACGAGACGCAATTTCTACAGCACAATTCAGCAAATTGTGAATACGATCCAAAAGCGTTGCAAAAAAAACATCACCTCCAACTAACAGAATTGAAGCGTCCATTGAATATTAATAGCCCAATCTGATGAAGCGGGTTGTGATTTCAAAAAAGCATCGAATCTCGCAAGCTGTAAACATACGTAGAGATAAGAAGTAGACGCCAGTTTTATCAGTAATGAAAATAGGGTTGGTGACCGAATATACTGAAACTTTCAGTACCTACACGAGCCATTCTTCCTTTTTCTGAAAATTATCAAGCAAAACTGAATATAGTAAAGAGTATCAGCTAAAAGCGATGCATCCGAGGTAGACATGCATTATGCCACTCAGCTCCTATTTTTGTGTCAACGTAGTTATCTTAATTGCTCTAAAGAGGTCATAGGCTCGTCTTTTAGAAGTTTGCCGAACAGATATGCGCCATTTTAGTACATCAAATGGATTTGCTTTTAACAAATCAAATGTTAAGCGGCTGGACGATCCTATAAAAATACATGTTCTATTTATAACTCAGTAGAATGATCCATTCTATAGAATATGCCTACTTATTTCTCAGGTAAATGCTGAAAATCACCAAAATTCATCAAATTAAATCATGCTGCTTTAATTTGATGTGTTGGTTACCTTTTTGTAGATGTGCATCTACAAGAATGGTTCTCATATGGATACATTTATCCTGATTGGAACAAATCATTGGCGAAAAGCGACTGGTAGGGAGGTTCATGTCCGTTGAGATCAAGCTGGTTTACTTCCTCTTTTTCTTAGGTATGGTCTCGTTTAATACGGCATAATTCTTGCAATCATTTTTAACCACGCTTATGCACCTTGACTTTAAGTTGCCCTGGGTTCTTTCTAGTCTTGCTGGTTTTCTGCTAGTCTTTCCCAGTTCAGTTCAAGCGAATAGCTTGCAATCTTGGCGCTTTGATGCTCGGCAAAATCGGCTAGAGTTTTCTACTGATGAAGGGGTGCAACCCACTGCTCAGCTAGTCGCTAATCCAACCCGTTTGGTAATTGATCTGCCGGGTACAAAGTTAAAGCGCCCAAAAATCAGTGAATCTTTTAGTGGGACGGTTCAAAACCTGCGAATTGGTCAGTTTGATGCCCAAACGACTCGATTAGTCATTGAACTGGCTCCAGGCTATGTGCTAGATCCAGCCCAAGTTAAGGTGCGGGGACAGTCACCAACTCAATGGTCTGTGCAGTTGCCTACACCTCGCCTCGATGTTGCAAGCCCTGTTGTGATTCCGGCGCAAACCACTGGTGCTTCCCAATGGGCTGGCGCTACCATTCCCAAACCGACTGTGATGGGAACTGTGCCTGGACGAAAAATTTCTCCAGCGATCGCTGCAACTCCACCAGCCATTGATTTGAATGGGTTGATGCCAGCGGGGCGATCGCTCAATTGGCTTCAGCAAAGACTGGCAAGCTTGCGATCGGGTGAATATGCCTCTCTAAAACCAGGCATGTTTTTTATGGACTTAGAGACTGGAAACTATGCAGAGGTTAATGGAGACAAAGTGTATCCCACGGCTAGCATTATCAAGCTGCCCATCTTAATTGCCCTGTTTCAAGCAGTGGATGCCGGAACCATTAGCCTGAACGAAACGTTGACCATGACTAGGGATGTGATTGTGGGCGGCTCTGGAGAAATTCAAGACCTGCCACCAGGGAGCAAGTTTAGCCTGCTGGATACCGCAACCAAGATGATTGTCACCAGCGACAATACCGCGACCAACATGATCATCAAGCGCATGGGCGGCATTCAAGTACTCAACGCACGGTTTCGCAGTTGGGGCTTGCAAAAAACGGTAATGCGAAACATGTTGCCCGACCTTAAAGGGACGAACACGACCACTGCCAGAGAACTTGTTCAACTACTGACCCTGCTGGATAAGCAACAGTTGCTATCATCTCGCAGCCAAAGTCAAGCGCTAGATATTTTGCAGCGGGTGCGTAACCGAACTCTGCTGCCCGTTGGGTTAGGGCGGGGAGCAACGATCGCCCACAAAACAGGCGACATCGGCTTTATTTTAGGTGACGCAGGCATTATTCAAATGCCCACGGGTAAGCGCTACTTAGCGGCTGTGCTGGTGGAAAGCGCCTACGACGATCCGGGTGCGAGAGATTTCATTCAAGATGTTTCTCGGATTGTCTATACCTATCTGAGTCAACCCGGCAGCGCTGCATTTCTTCCGTAGCGGGTTTTGGGGAACAGAGGCGGATGAATTCACCTATTCCACCGTAGTCGTCAGAACTTCGATGTGCTGGGTTTTGAGTTTGTGAATGGAGGTTAAGGTAGGTAGCATGGACCGTTAAACCTGTGTTATGCCATCCACACCCGAAAGTTTGCAAAAATTTGTTCGTTACTGCCAGCATCTCAAAGGTGATGAGAAGGGCGAGTCGCAAAACTTCCTCGATCGCTTCTTTCAGGCGTTTGGGCATGAAGGCGTGAAAGAAGCCGGGGCAACTCTGGAAGAACGGGTAAAAAAAGGCAGCAAAAAAGGCAACACAGGCTTTGCGGATCTGGCATGGAAGCCCCATTTGCTAGTTGAGATGAAGAAACGGGGCGAAGACCTCAATAAGCATTACGCGCAAGCCGTCACTTATTGGATGCAGTTGCAGTGCCCTAGCTATGTGATGCTGTGCAACTTCGACGAGTTTTGGATCTACGACTTTCGCAAGCAGTCGGAAGAGCCGATCGAGAAGATTGCGCTAGAGCGTTTACCCGAACGAGCAGGTGCATTCACGTTCATGAATCCAGAGTTGGATCGTGCGCCTGTCTTCAACAACAATCTGGTGTCGGTGACGGAGAAAGCCGCCGGACGCATGGGCGAACTGCTGACGATGCTGACCCAACGATCTCGGGATGCGGTTGATCCAAAAACAGCACAGCGGTTTGTGCTGCAATGCGTGTTGGCAATGTTTGCGGAAGATCGAGACTTGTTGCCAAAGGATCTGTTTATTGGTGTGGTGCGCGAGTGTTTGGAGCGATCGCGCCAGGGCAAACCCTCAAACACCTACGATATTCTGGGCAACTTGTTTCAGGAGATGAATCGACCGGGCATTGCTCCCGCAGGACGCTATCAGGGCGTGGACTACTTTAACGGTGGGTTGTTTCGGGAGGTTCATCCCCTGGAGCTAAACGAGAAAGAACTGGAGCTACTGGAAGCTGCCGCATCACAAGACTGGAAAGCGGTGCGTCCGTCCATCTTTGGCAACATCTTTGAGTCGGCGATCGGCAAAAGCGACAGCAAAGAACGTCATGCTCACGGCATTCATTTCACCTCCGAAGAAGACATTCTCAAGATCGTTCGCCCCACCATCACGCGCTATTGGGAAGACAAGATCGCCAACGCGACCACTCTGGCGGAACTCTCCACCTTGCAGACCGAGTTACGCAACTACAAAGTGCTTGATCCGGCGTGTGGGTCGGGCAATTTCCTGTACATGGCGTATCTCGAACTAAAACGACTGGAGCGGGTGCTGCAAGACAAGATTGATGCCCGTCGCACGTCGGAACGAGGGCAGGGGCAGATGAGCATTGGCTTTGTTACCCCGCAGCAGTTTTATGGCATGGACACGAATGCGTTTGCGGTGGAGTTGGCACGAGTGACGCTGATGATTGCCCGCAAAGTGGCGATCGACCTCTGCGATATTCACGATCAGCCTGCCCTGCCGTTAGACACGCTGGATGAAAATATTGTCTGCAAAGATGCGCTGTTTACGGAGTGGGTAAAGGCAGACGCGATTATTGGCAATCCACCCTTCTTGGGTGGTGCGAGAATGCGAAAGGAACGGGGAGATGATTACGTTGAACGAGTCTTTGAAAAGTTTTCAGCAATCAAAAATCAGCAAATTGACTTTGCTAGCTATTGGTTTCGACTGGCGCATGAGCGACTTAATGAAAATGGCAGAGCTGGTCTAGTTGCTACAAACTCAATTAGTCAAGGCAAAAGCAAAGCAGCAGCTCTAGATTACGTTACTGATAACGGTGGATTCATACACGACGCGATCTCTACTCAACCCTGGACAGGAGAAGCGGCTGTTCATGTCAGTATTATCAACTGGAGCCGCAGGAACCCTGGAGCTTTCTATCTTGATGATCAGAAAGTCGGTTTTATTAGCTCATCGCTCAAATCTACTACAGATGTTTCTGCTGCTAAACCGCTTAAAGCCAACGCAAATAAGAGCTTTAGAGGTGTAGAACCCAATGGTATGGGTTTTTTAGTCACTAACGAGCAAGTACAAGATTGGTTAAAGGCTGATTCTCGAAATCAAGAAGTCCTTAAACTGTTTTCGATGGGTGCGAACTTGGCACAAAATCCTCACGGAATGCCTAAACGTTGGGTGATTGATTTCAATGAAATGACTGTTGAGGATGCCAGCGACTATAAACTACCTTTTCAGCATGTCAAAGCTACGGTCAAACCAGAACGAGATAAAAATCGTGTGCAACTGCTGAGAGATACGTGGTGGAAGTTTAAACGTACTAATCAACCAATGCGGATAGCACTTTCAACATTGAGCCACTGTTTTGCAGTTCCGCGAGTCTCTAAGTGGGCAATGCCTCTCGTTATTTCTGTCGATTGGCTTGTAGGAGAAAAAACGGTTACTTTCGCTTCTGATGATTTCTATGTCTTAGGCGTTTTACTATCTGCCGTTCACAGAACATGGATGGAGGCTCAAAAATCTACTTTAAAGGGAGATATTGCCTACACTCCAAGCACCTGCTTTGAAACCTTCCCCTTTCCCCAACTAAAAGATCCCCGACATCTTCAAGATGTCGGTACCCCTAACAACCGCGATCGTCGAACAAATCCGCGCCACTGCCCTCGAACTCCACGACTACCGCGCCACCCAAATGGAACGCAAACAGTGGGGCATCACCAAGCTCTACAACGAATACTTCCACGAACCCACCAGCCAACTCTATAAACTCCACGCCAAACTCGATCGCTTGGTGATGCAAGCTTACGGCTTCGACCCAGACGATGACCTCCTCGAAAAACTGCTGACGTTAAACTTAGAATTAGCAGAAAAAGAGAAGCGGGGAGAAGCGATTGTCGGTCCCTGGGCACCTTATACGGAATTGCGGAAGGCAGTATTTTTTGACCAGATTAAATTGCTTGAATCCAATCAAAGCCCACTTTGCCTTGAACTATCGCAGGATGCTGCATCAACCATTGGCACCGCTTGACTAAGACATCCTCTAAAGCATCAAGATTGTCAAACACTTGATTAGCGACTGCTTCGCGCAGCAAAGACCAGACACATTCAGTGGGTTGCAGTTGGAGGGTATAGGGCAATAGCGGGTAGAAGAAAATGCCGGGGGGCACCTGAAGTTTTTGGCTCATATGCCACGCGGCTTGATCAACCAGTAGAATGATCAACTGCTGACGATGGGGATTGACCTGAGCCGCAAATAGCTCTAACGCCATCTGCATCATGGAGACATTGGCACGGGGCAATAAAAGGAAGTAGCTCGCTCCAGTGGCAGGATGGACAAAACCATAGGTGTAGACCCATTGATAGCGGCGACAATGATGCGCTGATGGGCGCTCTCCTATGGGTGCCCAAACCCGCCTGACAATGGGTTGCAAGCCTAATCGAGCTTCGTCTTCCGCCCAAATTACAATCTCCCGATTGGGAAACAACGAGCGCAACCACGTCATACCAAATCAAAAAATGCCTGCGACAGATAGTGCATCTACAATAAAGCTAAAGCCAGTCAGAGAAGCAACGGTTTTGGTCGTTAAATCGGCAATCAATTTGTCCACTTTCGTTTGTAGTTGAGTTAGGTTCTTGAACAGTGCCCAGCGCAAATCCTTCTTCAAGTGCTGCCACAACCGCTCAATGGGATTCAACTCAGGGCAGTAAGGCGGTTGAAACAGCAGCATGATATTGTCTGGAATCACCAGGTCTTTGGCTTTATGAAAGGCTCCGTTATCGACTTGGAGGATGTTGAGGCTATCTGGATAGGCTTGCGAAAATTGGTCGAGGAAAAGCTGATAGCATTCACTATCGACATGGGTAAATTGCAAAAAGAACTGCTCTCCGGTGGTCGGTTCCACCGCACCATAGATCCAAAAGGCTTTGAACTGCCATTGCCAACTGCCTAGTGGTTTGACTCCTAAGCTCGTGATCAATCGTCCAACTGTCGTTTTCAACCCAAATCGACTTTCATCCTGAGCGAAGTAGCGAATCCGTTCAAACTCCGGTTTTACTAGCGTTGCATACTGTTTGAGCAGAATCAGGTCGTCGCTGAGGTTTGCTTAAAGGCCTCAAGGGCTTCTGGGTTCTGCTTGGCATGAACCGGACGGGCGGCTTTCAACTTCGCACCCAAGCGGTAGCGCACCAGATGATGCACGGTGGCATACTCGGCTTCTACGTTCAAGGTCTCTGATAACCATTGCTGCACTTGTGTGTAGCTGCCAAAGCCTGTTTCAGGGTCATCCAATCGTCGTTGCAGGCTCTTGAGCGCCCACCCTGGAATCACCTGCGGTCGTCCTGAACTTTGGCGAGTTTCGAGCAATCCGTTCAGTCCCGCTTCCCGATACTGGCTCAACCAGCGTTGCACACTCCCCCGGTGCCGCCCGACCACTTTTGCAATCGCACTAATACTCCTGGCATCCGCTAACTTCAGCAAGTACAACACTTGCAACCGCTCTTTCCGGTTTGGATTTGATTGCTGTTGAATCAGAGCTTCTAGTTCTGCCACTGTTTCCTGGATTTTGATGCGAGTGACACCCACCATTGCTGTTGTTCTCCACACGGTAGAACTTAGTCTCCCATTTGTTACTCCCTTTTTTCAATTTGGTATCACATGACCTGCCAATCCTGCTTTGAACTCTGCTTGCTGCTCAAGGGTTGCGCTTTGATGATGCACCGGACGCGGCACCTGCAAGCTCAACCCCAAACGTCGTAGATACTTCCAGGCTGTTGAGGAGTGTAAAGAAATGCCAAAGTAGGTTTCGATGTACTCCCCGACTTTCGGACCGCTCCAGAGTCCGCCATCCTCAGGGGGACTCTGTAAGCGCTGCTGCAATTCTTGTTGTTGCTCATCACTTAAAGCCAGACGATTGCCTCCAGGGTTCAAGCGCTGACGATTCACCAGTCCCACTGCACCCTCGACGTTGTAGCGACGAGCGATTTTTCGCACTCCACTACAACTGAGTCCACAAATTTCAGCGGTTTGTTCAATGCTCATCGGAGTCTTTGGATGACTGAGCAATCGAATCACTAACCAACGGTTTTTCTCGCCAGCATCTTGGCACTGAATATACCGCTGAGTTAGATCTGCGTAGTCTAGATGAGGGCTAATTTGAGTGCGTCGCCGAGGCATTGACAGAGTACCTTTTTCATCTTGTTAAATGATACTCCCCTACTCAATTCCGTATTAGATAGATCCCCGACTTCTCTAAAGAAGTCGGGGATCTGAAACGCATTACTCATCTAACATCAGCGATCGCACGCTTACTTCTTGAGGCAACGACTGATCTTCTAAGAACATTTGATAGGCGTCCGTTGCACCTGTTAGCATCTGCACCCATTCCAGTTGCGGCAACGTACCCTGTCTCAAGCCCGCATACTCTCGATAACTCGAAAACTCCCACTCTCTCGGATGGCTCACCAATTCAGCCTTGACTGGATTCAAGTGAATGTAGCGTACCAGATGAACCACATACGCCTCGCGATCAACCTGGATCGAGCAAAAACGTCCCTGAAATAAGGAGCCAACCCGGTTGTAGCGTGCATTCATCCCTTTGGTATATGCCAGAGATAATGCCTTCATCTGTTGACTCACACTGCCAGTCTGAAACTGCACCAGTAGATGATAATGGTTTGGCATCAGACAGTATGCCAAGATTTCTACCGTCTCAGGGGTCAAATAGTGCCGTATCAACCGCAGAAAATGTAGGTAATTCTCGCGCTCAAAGAAGATATTTTGGCGATTATTGCCCCGATTGTATAGATGATAAATATTGCCAGTTTCAAAGGCGATCGCGCGATAGGGCATGAGGAAGTTTGAAAGCAGCTAAACTTAGTCTTCCCAAACCATTCGGAGATCCCCGACTTCTTTAAAGAAGTCGGGGATCTGTAAAGTCGAGAATCTGAGATTAAATCAATCCCGTAGACAAAACGGGGTTCAAATAATCGTCCTTGAGCTTTTTTAGAAATTCCAGATTTGAGTTATTGTCATACTTCTCACAGTTACGATCGCGGATGTAGTGTCAAGCTCAGCAAGTTAGAATTGATCAGCCAGCCTGATTCGGTTCGGCTGCACGCGATCGCTGTTGTCATCTGTGATTAGGAGTCTGTTCTGCCGTGGTTATGCAAGCCTCTATTAGCCCCTACGAAGCAAAAACCCAAGATATTGCTCGTCAGCTTATTTCTGCCACGCGGGAAAATCGCTCTCTATTTGCCCAAATGCGCGACCAAATGCGGTGGGATGATAAGCTGCTGGGCTGGGCGATGAGCAATCCGGGCTTGCGCGTGCAGTTATTCCGTTTCATCGACTGTTTGCCATCGCTTCGCAGTAAAGCCGAGATTGCGCGTCACCTACAAGAATATTTGGGCGAGGAATCAGTGGAGCTTCCAGGAGCATTGAAAGGAATGCTCAACTTTGCCAATCCTGACTCCATGCCGGGACAAATTGCTGCGACGACCGTCTCCACTGCGGTTGAAACCCTGGCACAAAAATACATTGCGGGTGAAACCATTCAGCAAGTGCTGAAAAGTATTGAACGATTGAGGAAAGAGCGGGCAGCTTTTACAGTGGATTTGCTAGGCGAAGCGGTGATTACGGAACCAGAAGCGAAATCCTATCTTGATCGCTATTTGGAACTGATGAATCAGCTAACGGACGCAGCAACTCGTTGGTCGAAAGTAGATCAAATCGATCGCGCGGATGGAGCAGAGTTGCCCAAGGTTCAGGTGTCCATCAAGCTAACGGCGCTTTATTCCCAGTTCGATCCATTAGATGAGAAGGGCAGCCAGGAAAAAGTGAGCGATCGCGCCCGAACCCTATTGCGCCATGCGAAAGAATTAGGTGCTGCTGTCCACTTTGACATGGAGCAATATCAATATAAATCCAGCACGTTGGCAACGCTGAAGCAACTGCTGCTTGAGGATGAATTTCGCGATCGCTCGGATATTGGCATTACGTTGCAAGCCTATCTGCGCGACAGCTTGGGGGATTTGAAAGACCTGGTTGAGTGGGCAAAAGAACGGGGCACCCCAGTAACCGTGCGCCTGGTCAAAGGTGCCTATTGGGATCAAGAAACGATTAAAGCAGTGCAAAAAGACTGGCAGCAACCTGTTTTTAATGACAAGGAAACCACGGATGCCAACTTTGAGGCAATGACGCGTCTGCTGCTAGAAAACCACGAGCATTTGTACGCCGCGATCGGCAGTCACAATGTTCGCTCTCAGGCACACGCGATCGCGATCGCCGAAGCACTGCAAATTCCACCCCGCCGATTTGAGTTTCAGATGCTCTACGGGATGGCGGATAAATTGGCAAAAGCGATCGCAGATAAAGGCTACCGTGTGCGGGTGTACTGTCCCTATGGCGAACTGATTCCCGGTATGTCCTACCTGATTCGCCGCTTGTTGGAAAACACCGCTAACAGTTCCTTCCTACGCCAAAATCTGGAAGAACGCCCCGTGGAAGAATTGTTGAAAGCACCCGTCAGAAGAGAGGAGTCTGAGTCCCCACTCCCCCAACTCCATACCTCGAATCCCTTCCTCAACGTTCCCGACACGGACTATGCCAATATGACTCATCGCCAAGAAATTCAGCAGGCATTGCAGCGAGTCCGTCAACAGTTGGGTAGGACTTACCTGCCATTGATTGATGGCGAGTATATCAACACTGAAACGACGGTAAAGTCATTGAACCCATCAAACTTTAGTGAAGTGGTGGGCGAGATTGGATTAATCAGCATTGAGCAGGCAGAGCAGGCGATCGCGGCGGCTAAAGCGGCGTTTCCGGCTTGGAAGAAAACTCCGGCAACTGAACGAGCCAATATTCTTCGTCGGGCGGGTGATTTGATGGAGCAGCGGCGCGAAGACCTAATCGCCTGGATGGTGCTGGAAACGGGGAAAACCGTGCGAGAAGCTGATCCAGAAGTGTCAGAAGCGATCGACTTTTGTCGCTACTATGCCGATGAAATGGAGCGGTTAGATAGCGGCGTTGCTTACGATTTCCCGGGTGAAACCAACCGCTATCACTACCAACCACGAGGCATTTCCCTGATCATCTCGCCCTGGAATTTTCCCCTGGCGATTCCCGTGGGCATGACCGTTGCCTCTCTCGTGGCTGGCAACTGCACTCTGTTGAAACCGGCTGAAGTGTCCTCAATCATTGGCGCGAAGATTGCCGAAATTTTGGTAGAAGCCGGTATTCCTCAAGGGGTGTTTCAGTTCGTTCCCGGTAGAGGCTCTACCGTTGGCGCTCACATGGTCAAGCATCCTGACGTTCACATGATTACGTTTACCGGATCGCAGGAAGTAGGCTGCCGAATCTATCGAGAAGCGGCGGAACTACAACCCGGGCAAAAGCACCTGAAACGGGTGATTGCAGAAATGGGCGGCAAAAACGCCGTGATTGTGGATGAAAGCGCAGATTTGGATCAGGCCGTGCAGGGCGTAGTGCAGTCAGCATTCGGCTACAGCGGTCAGAAATGTTCTGCTTGCTCTCGTGTGATTGTGTTGGAGTCAATTTATGAATTATTTTTGGCGCGGTTAGTGGAAGCAACGCGATCGCTCAACTTGGGCAACACCGAACTGCCGAGTACGAAAGTCGGTCCTGTGATTGACGCCAATGCCCAAACCCGCATTAAAGAATATATCGAAAAAGGACGACTTCAGTCTCAAGTTGCCCTAGAAATGGATGCCCCGGAAGGCGGCTACTTTGTCGGTCCGGTCATTTTTCGAGATGTGCTGCCCGACCACACGATCGCCCAAGAAGAAATCTTTGGTCCCGTGCTAGCGGTGCTAAAAGCAACGACTTTTGATCAGGCAATCGCGATCGCTAATGGCACCAATTTCGCCTTGACTGGCGGTTTATATTCTCGCACGCCATCCCATATTGAGCAGGCACAACAGGAGTTTGAGGTCGGCAATCTCTACATCAACCGGGGAATTACCGGGGCGATCGTGGCGCGGCAACCCTTCGGTGGCTTCAAGCTCTCTGGGGTTGGCTCCAAAGCAGGGGGACCCGATTACTTGCTGCAATTCTTAGAACCAAGAGTCATCACTGAAAACATTCAGCGCCAAGGGTTTGCTCCCATTGAAGGAGCGGATTAAAAGCTGCGAAGTTGCTGAGTTCGGGGATTACTGTGGGTTGAAAAATATGGATTCTAATCAACGACTAGACTACCTCTATAAAGAGTATGTCCGGTTAAATCAACAAGCTGAAGAGTATATCAGAAGTGCATTTGAAGACTTCAAATTAATGGGAGTCATTGGTGCAACGATCGCGCTATGGAAACCTGTTGTTGATATCATCGTGTTGGCAAATCCCAAAATCGACTATAGCGGTTTGCTATTTATCGGATTTTTGAGCCTTTTGCTCGTCATTGCCACCATTGGCTTCTGGAACTTAATTAAGCAATCTTTTATTATTTTCTTCGCCGATAACCTTCAAGGCTACGAAGAAGAGATTCGACGAGAGCTAAATGAGATGAATAACTCCAGAGTTTTTAATCTCAACCTCGATAAAGAAAACAAACTGATTGGCAGCTATCGAATCACATATACCGCTTTCTTAGCAATTTTCTCCATAGCAACCACTATTATTCCATCGATCATCCTGTTTCTCTTCGACAGTCGGTATGCGGTGATCTATCTGTTTACATCAATCACCCTTTTCACGGTCTACTTGCAGGTACTAAGGAAATCAACGAGACGTTTTTTGCTCAAGTAAAAGGCTTGGACGCTTGGGTTTTCTCGTTTATTTTTGTCTCAATGTTTATCCCAACAGAATTGGGATTGAGCATGGCATGATGGGGCGATCGCCGCTAGCGGGTCAAAACAGCCTACAATGCAGGACGATGTTGGAAGATCGGCGCTTACGCAATAGGGAACTATGGAACTGGAAAATAAGCTGAAAGAAGTGAATACAAAGGCATTAGAGCAGGCGATCGCCAAAGTCATCACCGATGCCACAGGTTGGGACTATGCCTGCACTTTTAAGGTGATTGAATATGTGAATACGGGCACCGCAGAAGTAAAGCTCGTGCTGGAAACCACCGACTGGCTGATGCCCAAGCAAGATTAAAGGAGCTTAAAACTTGAATGTCAATTGAATTTTAAGGACGAACGGTACAAGCTTTGCGATCGCGGTCTGATCCTGGTTCTTGCCAAGAATAGGCAAAGTGGCTCACTGACGTAAGTTGCGGTGCTAGCCGATAAAGCACCTGCATTTGTGTTTCCAACGGGGGACGGTTGCCCACCGATTTTTGCCAGACCCCAGCCAGCACTGGTTTTACCTGTACTCCCACTGGGGCGCGGCTCAATACCCGCTGAATTTGCTGCATGATGCAGCTGGTATTGCCACACACGCCATACGCCATTGGATGCCATTCACTGGTAGCAGGAAAGCGATCCCACAGTTGCAACCTAGAATCATAGCCCTGCCCAATCGTCAGGTTGCCATCGGGAAAAAATACGACTCCAGCAGGCATACCTCGATTTTGCACGTTACCTGTGGCTTCGTTGACAAAATCAATCACTCCTTGCCCCGCATGGGCAACGGCTAACCGCCAGAGTTCTGCCTGAAAAAGAGTGGCTTGTTTTGCGGTGGGCAAGTTGGCGGGAATCTGCGATGTATCAATTCCTTGCCAAACGGGGCGCTGCTCTGCCAGTTGCGGTGTAAGACCTTTGACACTGTTGGTTTCTTTCAAATCACTAGCTTTGAGAAAGCCGTATTGCAAAAAGCGTCGTAGCAGTTCTACCCCGCTGGGATTCTGCGCCCGTTGCAAAAGTGTCTGTTGGGAAGCATCACCATAGACCCATAAATCTTGGACTTTGCTGGCGACTGAAGCACTACCTGTTCCACGAGGATACCGAATGTAGTCGAACAAAATACCATCGGGTTTACGTTGGGCGATCGCGGCAATTAGCGCCGAATAATCTTGTCGGGCTCGAGGGCTGTAGGGATCGACAAAGACTTCATCTGGAGTCAGTTGCCCTAAATCGGTGCTGAGTCCTGGCAGCACATTGGCAGTTAAGCTCGTTTGCCCCAACCCATTTTTTGCCAACGTTTGCTGGCGATCGAAGCGGCGCACATAGTTTGCACCAAAGTTCATGCCAAACATCCAGGCATACACCTTCAGCCCACGCGCCCGTCCTTTTTGAATCGCTTGTGCCAGCAGATCCACATTGTCGGCACCCGAACCCGCCAGAGTAGACAGCCAAGGAGTAGTGTTTTGGTTGACCGGCAGCAGCGCCCGACCGGTATAAAATGCCTCGACATAAACCTGGTTATAGCCGCGATCCACAATCCGATCTAACACCGCCTCTAGAACACCGGGTTTGGCATCGCACGCATACAGCCGAATCCAGATTGCTTGATTTTGAGGCCAGGTTTGAGTGCGGCATTTTCGTAGGCGATCGCCCTGCTGCACAAGCAGTGCTTTATATTTTTTTTGCGCATCTGCATTGCCTTTCACCGCTTCAACTCGCAGCTTTTCTTTTTGAGCGATCGCGGCACCCGTTTGTTGACAGTAAGGCGTATTTTGGGCTTGGGCAGGCTGCAACGCCGTTGCAGCAGCTACCAACCCTGCCGTTACAGAGGTGATAACAGCACTACGGAAAGCAAGGCGTGATCGGTGACTGACCATCAACGCAAAGGCTGATAGCCGTTTATGTGGAGTCTGCTTTGCAAAATGCAGATGATTGAAATCATTAGACACCATGGCACAAATCAGTATGAGCAAAAATCTGCCTTACCAGACTAATGCACGATCTCAAATTTGGCACAAAAATTAACCCGGCTAGAGCAGTAAAGCTGTGATTAACGTCCTTTATATAGGATATCCAGAAAGTTTCGGGCTAATGTATATGAAATATACGGAAATCTGAACATCTACTTTTCCAGAGTGTTTATACAGAAAGTTTCTCTCTAAATAGAAGTTCTGTCGCTTACGCGACTGACTGTATGCCATCGTCAAGAATCATAAACCCCGAACTTGTAGGAGTTTGGAGCGCAAACGCTAGATTTGGACTCGGTGCTCAGGCAGACGAGATTGTGGTGTTCAAGCCAGATGGCACAGGTTGGCTTGAGGTGCTAAATGGTTTTCCCTGCTCAGCAGACTTTTTCGAGTGGACGCTCACATCTCCTGGCTGGGTAGCTTTAGCTGGCACTAAAAGTCTGACGTTGGATGTAAAAACAGATAAGCTCATTGATTCTCAAGACTTAATGGAGGTCAAACACTTGCCCTATCAAGTTCAAGAGGAACATACGCCGTCAGGTAAAGTCATGCAGGTGCTTCGGATTGAATTGCTTAACTTTGGGAAAGGAGCTTTCGGTTTTCTAGAAATCAACCCCGAATCGTATACTGAGCCGCGAAATCATAGGGGAAGCCGAGTACACAAGCGACAGAATAAGGCACTGAATCTGACCTCTTCCAGCTTTGCTCGTTTCTCGCTTTTCCGGCGACGGGCGAGATTGGATCGTTAAACCATTTGAATTCTCAGTGAGGATATGCTACTGCGCAGTTGGTTGTGGACTAGACCTGTGGAAGTAAAGGATAATCAAAGGGTTGCTTTTCCTGGAGCTTTAGGTATGGTGCTTGAACTCGTTCTTTGTCCAACTTGTGAAAGCAGCGATGTGGTAAAGCATGGTCAATCTGGCGAAGATAAACAACGCTACAAATGTCGCAACCCTGAGTGTGGTCGCAGCACTTTTATTCGAGAGTATGCTTACCGGGGCTATTTGCCTGAAGTGAAGCAACAGATTGCAGCTATGGCAGTCAACGGCAGCGGGATTCGCGATACCGCTCGGGTACTCAAGATTAGCCGCACCACGGTGATTGAAACGTTAAAAAAAAGATCGTCACTTGAAAGCCGTCAACGAAGCACGTTTAGCACAACTTGAACCGACTCAAACAATCGTGAAACTGTGCCAGTGGAAAGATTTGGAGGCTGAAGCCGACGAAATGTGGAGTTTTGTGGGTTCAAAGCAACAGCAACGGTGGCTGTGGCACGCTATTGACCATCACACAGGCGAAGTGTTGGCGTATGTATTGTCGAATCATCAGGACAGTGCCTTTGTTGAACTCAAAACCTTATTGGAGCCGTTTGGAATTATGCAGTTCTATACGGATGGCTGGGGCGCTTATGAACGGCATCTTGAGCCAGCTTTTCACACGGTTGGCAAGGCAAATACTCAAACGATTGAACGCAAGCATTTAACTTTACGCACCCGGATTAAACGGTTGGCTCGCAAAACCATTTGCTTTTCTAAGTCAATTTGGTTACATAATGTCGTCATTGGTTTATTCGGTAGTGCACTAAAGGATTGTGGGGTAGGTAACGACATCCTGCCAGGTCCAAGGCTGCTCAGCCAGTTTTGCTCGTTGAGCCGCAGTTGTTTTGAATCGACTATGCCGCCAAATCCAATTGAAATAGCTGACTACTAAGCGTGTTGTCACTTTCGTTTGCTCCCACAGCTTGCCGAACTTGTTTTGCCTGCGGTGCCATCGAGCAGTTTGTTGTCGGACGATGCCGTTGGTTCGCTCTAAGCGCTGCGTTTTGTCTTTGCCAACATAGTGCAGAATTTCAGGCGGAAGGACTCGTTCATAGCCTCCCCAGTCATCACTGTTCCACTGTTTGCAAGCCGTTTTTCCCTGTGTACTAATTACCAATTCCTCAATAAGTTCGTCTGTATGCTTGCCCACTCGTGCCGCTAAAATCAGTCCACTGGAGTCCGCTAAACTCAGACCTATCCAGCAGTCTCCCACTTCTAATTCATTGGAAAGACATTGCTTCTGTTTTTTTGCACGAAAGACCACATCTCATCCGCACTCACCTCTGCGGTTGCCACTTGCTTGACCTGGTCGTTATGAATTAGCTGAGCCTTGGCACTCGATGCCCGAACAATACTGACCACGGTGTTGTATGCCAAGCCTGTAATTCGGCTAATCCCTCGTAAGCTGCTGCCCTCACTATGAGCTTGTAGCACCTGCTGAACTTGTTCCGGACTCACTCGTCGCCAGTAGTACAGCGTGTCAAAGCTCTCACAGAAGGTTTGCTGGCAGTGAGGGCAGAAATAGCGTTGGTGTCCATTGGGCAGCTTGCCATGCTTATGACACTTAGGATGACCACAAAGTCGGCATTCCATAGCTTCTTGAGGGGAAAGAATTGATCCTACTTTACCAAGCCCACAATCCTTTAACGCACAATCGTTTATTCATCAACCGCTATGAATTTGGCTTGAATATTTAGCCTCAATCCACAGGTCTAGTCCATTACCTACCGCAGTGGGTTGTTAGATCAAGTACGCCTGAGAACAACGAAGCGATCGCCTTTCATCCCAACCAGCCTTTCAACTTTTCTGCTACTTGAGGACGACGAAGTTTCCGCATTGCTTTGCTTTGAATTTGGCGAACTCGTTCTCGTGAAAGGTTAAATAAACCGCCGACTTCTTCTAAGGTGCAAGGTTTGCTAGAGCTTAAGCCATATCGCAGCGAAATGATATCTTTTTCGCGCTCGGTGAGTACGTCACCCAGCACGTTCCAAATGTCTTGGCGAAGCATGGTTTCGCTAATTTGCGATTCGGGCGATCGCGTTTCAGCATCTTCTAGCAGATCGACTAACTCGGTATCTTCATCTTTACCAATGCGGTAGTTAAGCGACAGCGATCGACGATGCACCTGATGTAGATTTTGCAGTTGTTCGGGGGTCACTTCCAGCGCGAGCGCCAGTTCTGCTTCTGTGGGATTTCGATTTAAAGACCGCTTTAAATCTCGTTGAATCACCTTGAGCTTGTTTAATTTTTCGACAATGTGAATGGGCAGGCGAATAATGCGAGAATCATTGGCGATCGTGCGGGTGATGCCTTGCCGAATCCACCAGTAGGCATAGGTCGAAAACTTATAGCCCTTTTCTGGGTCAAATTTCTCAGTGGCGCGATTGAGTCCTAAGGCCCCTTCTTGAATCAAATCTAGAAAGGGAACACCACGATTGAGATAGCGTTTAGCAATAGAAACCACTAAGCGCAGATTAGAGCGAATCATGGTGCGCTTAGCAACCCGACTGCGATGAAGTTGATGTTCTAATTGGCGCTCAGTAATCTGCAGTTCTTGAGCAAGAGTTGCTTTGCTAGGTAATTGGCCTAAATCGTTGAGCAACCGCGATCGCGTTATTTCTACCTCCGCCGTAAACTGAATGCGTTGAGCGAGTTCCAATTCCTCGGCGGCAGTTAATAAGGGGTAGCGCGCCATCTCCTTAAAAAACGCACCCACAGCATCATCAGTTAGCATTTTGCTATGACCAGAGGGTCGTGCCGAGGCAATATCCTCGTCAGAATCTAATAATTTATCCAGTATCAAGTCAGAGTTTAGTCCAGCGTCAATTCCTAGATCCAATTCCAACCCGCTCTCCTTGCCTGAAGAATCGTCCTCAACAAATTTTGTTAGAGAATCTGCCAACTTAACTTCAGACCCATCTAATAATTCTTCTACCTCACCAAATGTGGAATAAACCCTTGTGGAAGCATTGGAGCGTTTCATCTCTGGGGACATATGCATCTCGACTAGGTGAAGGAGAATTGTCTAAACGATTTGAAGCGCAATGCTAAGACAAGAAGAGATTAAGCACAGAACGTTCGATCATATTAGCGACTCTGAAACTAAACCGCCTCAAACTAAGGACAGATCTAATGTAAGGACTTATATCAGTTAGGTCTAGTTTCAGAACATTTAGAATTCAATCACTGCACTTTTGTCAAAAGGTTCCTCTCAACTAACCTACTTGAAATGAGTTTCTAGGTTGTTCATAGAGTTACAAATGCAGGTTCTGATCCAGATTTCAAAGTAAATTTATGTGACTGACGATTTCAATCGCAGTAGGACGCAGGGCATTTGCAGCGGTTACGGGGCATCCATTTAACGCATTTTCAGCAAAGGATTAGACCCGTGACAGAAAAAGTTTTGCTGTTTTGCAAAAAGGGCGTATAGTAGGGGACATTTTGCCGTCATGTGTGGTCGTTATCGTGACTCTTCCTACTTTTCCTGAAGCAAATCATCCCCTGATCAAATCCCTGGCGCATTATAGCGACCAGGAACTGCTAACGCTATTTCAACGCCATTCTGATGCCGGGCAGTACTTTACAGCAATCTTTTGCCGCTATAGTTCAATGGTCTACACGTTGATTCGCCATTCTGCGCGATCGCCTGTGCAAGCCGATTACTTATTTGCCACGACCTGGCGACACATTTTTTATGAACTCAGCGGTTTAGATTTGCGATCCGCCACGGGCGAAGCAATTTTGACGCTACAAGCCTGGCTGCTGAACATTACTGCTATCTGCATTAATCAGGCTGATCTCCCTGCTGTCGAAACCATCCACTACAGCCTCAAAGAAGCGCCACCGCCGCTCTGGTGTTACATTGAGCAGGCGTTGGATCAGATTCCACCTGTGCTGCGGTTGATGGTGCTGATGGCGCAAACCTTCGGCTGGAGCGAAACCCGGATCTCCGCTTACTTGCAGGCTGAAGGAGAAGGCATGTCAGCCGCCGAGGTACGGGTGCGCCTGCAAGAAGGCTACCAACGATTGGAAGAAAACTTGCCCGATGATATTCGCGCGATCTATTTGGTGACTGAACAGTGGGCACAGGGCGATCGCGCTGCGGTAGTTTAAACCCATATCAATTGTTTTATTTGCACAGCCTTATTGGGGCATAGAATGCTGTTTCTGCTTACTGCCTAGGGGTTATGTGCAGGAAGTCTTTGCACTTTACGCCTACGTCTCGTCAGTGATCGGAAATGTAATTTGAAAAGCCGTTCCTGTTCCCGGCAATAGTGTAATGTCTCCCTTAATCTGGTGGACTAAGTTCCGCACGATTCGCATTCCTAAAGATGGAGAATTCTGCCAATCAATGGTTGTAGGGATGCCAATCCCGTTATCCATCACTAACAAAGTGCCTTTATATTCATTGAGTGACTCATCTAAAACTGAGGTGACACAAATTCTGATTTCCCCCAATTGATTAGCGGGAAACGCATATTTTAAGGAATTGGAAATGAGTTCATTAATGATTAAGCCACAGGGAATGGCAGTGTTGAGGTTTAAATAGGTGCCGTTAGTTTCAATGCTGAGTGTGACTTGTTGATAACTAATGCCATAGGAACTGAAAAGGTTATTTACGAGGCTATGCAGGTACTCGCTCAGATCAATTTCGGCTAGATCTGAAGATTGATAGAGTTGCTCATGAATCAATGCCATAGATTGCACTCGATTTTGAGATTCTTGCAGCACCTTAAAGGTTTGCAGACTATCTACTTTTCGGGATTGCATTCGCAGCAAGCTTGAAACAATTTGTAAGTTGTTTTTCACCCTGTGATGCACTTCTTTGAGCAGCACTTCCTTTTCTTGCAGCGATTTTCTGAGGCTGGCTTCGGCTTGTTTGCGATCGCCCAGTTCGGTTTGCACTTGCCGATAAAGGTTTGCTTGTTGAATAGAGATCGCCAGCTGATTGGCAATTTGCTGCATCAGGTCGGCTTCAGCAGGTAGCCATTGCCGTTTTTCGGCGCAGGCATGAACAATCAGCAATCCCCACAAATGAGGAACAGCAGCATCACTACGATGCACAATCGGAGCAACAATTTTGGATTGCACCTGTGTTTGCTGCATAAACTCAACTAAACAATCGCCCCAGCCATCTAAAGCAGTGGAAGAGACAATGCGCGAGTTGCCTTGAAGGTACAAGTCGTGGCAAGCCGGTGGAAAGTGTTCATCTTCAAACCACATGGCTGCAATGGTGGGGTAATCTGACACAACCGACTCTTTCAAAATCACACCAGAGCCGTTAGTGGTGAGGTGAAAAATCAAGGCACGGTCTGCCTGTAAGGTTTGGCGTACCTCGTTGACGGCAACGGTCAGCACTTCATCCAACTCAAGGGATTGATAGATATTCTGCGAAATAGATCGGAGTAGGTGTTCGCGAGCGGCTTGCTGCCGCAGAGTTTCTTCGGCTTGCTTGCGAGCGGTAATGTCTAGGGCAACCCCAAAAAGGCGAGTCACCTGCCCGGCAGCATTGCGTTCGACCTGCCCCAAGCTAGACAGCCACACACAGGAACCATCTGGGCGAATGAGCCGATGATCGACTGCATGGGGTTCACCCTGCCCAAATGCCTGATCTATCACTTGGCAATACATTGCGCGATCGTCGGGGTGAATTAACTGGATAATTTGTTCTATCGGAGGTTTGGGTTGATCGGGATCTAGCCCAAACAGGCGAAACAATTCCGCAGACCAAGTGCCTTGCTGAGTCATGGGATCGACCTCCCAACTGCCCACGTGGGCAACGCGTTGAGCTTCTGCCAAACTGGCTTGGCTGCGCCGCAAGGCTTCCTCAGTTTGGTGACGCTCGGCATCTAGTCGCTTGGCTTCGGTGATGTCTTGGGGCATACAGAGGCTATACAACGGCTTGCCATCGGGATCATAGATCAAGGCAACAGTGAGATTGACCCAGATGATGTCGCCATTTTTGCGAATGTAGCGCTTTTCCATTTGGAAGCGGGAAATTAAGCCCGCTAGAAGCTGGTAGAACAGTTTAAGATCGGTAGTCACATCGTCGGGATGGGTGAGATCCAGGAACGTCATCTGGCAGAGTTCGGGGTCGCTGTAGCCCAGCAGTTCTTGATATTTGGCGTTGCTGCGAACCATACGCTGGTCATTCATAGTGGCAAGACCGATCGCAATTGGTGCATTTTCAAAAAACGCGCGAAACTGCTCTTCGCTTTGGCGCAACGCGTTTTCAGCCTGTTGCCGTTCCGCTTCACGCTGTTTAGCTGCGGTGCTATCTTGAAACATGCCGAGGCTATAGCGGGGGTTGCCATCGCGATCGCGAATTAAAGCAACAGTGAGAGTAGTCCAAACAACGTCACCATTCTTTTTAATAAATCGCTTGTCCATTTGAAATCGAGATTGGTCGCCTTCAATTAAGCGCTGGATGCAATTGACATTGGTGAAAACATCGTCTGGATAGGTAAAATCGACAAATGTCATTTTGGCAAGCTCTTCGTCGCTATAGCCCAATAGCTGTCGATGTGCCGCGTTGACTCGCACAATCCGGTAATCATAAGCATCAGCAAGCGAGATCGCGATCGGTGCATTTTCAAAAATGATGCGGAGCTGTTCCTCGCTATATTGCAACGCTTCCACTGCCTGCTGCCGCTCTGCTTCCAGGCGCAGGCGATCGACTTCGCTGCTTTTGTATTCAGCTTCGCCGCGCTTCGCTTCGCTTACATCTAGCAAAACGCCATCCCACAGCATATCGCCATTGGGTTGACGCTCAGGATTAGAAACACCTTGAATCCAAACAACTTGCCCCAAAGGTGAAATAAAGCGCCCTTCCCACTGCCAGGAATTTAGCGTGGCGAAGGACTCAGCCGTAGCCGCTTCAAGAGATGCGCGATCATCGGGATGGCAGCACTGCACAAACACTTCCGCATCTTGCTCAACGGTTGCGGCGGAAATGCCAAACAAGGCTTCAAACTGAGGACTGACATAGGGCAAAGTGCGATCGCCATCCGTACTGATGCGGAACTGAAAAATGACTCCCGGAATATTCGCCGCTAATCGTTGAAACCGTTGTTTGCCTTGACGTAGTGCTGCTTCGGTTTGCTTGAGAGTAGTGATGTCGCGCTCAATCACCAAAATGGATATCAAGTTGCCATCAACATCAAATTCAGGAATGTTATGGGATTGGAACCATCGCTCCCCGTTAGGCGCTGACATCGAAAAATCAACCGTCAAAAGTGTTTGGGTTTGCATCACTGTCCGCAGCGTTTGCTCCCAAAATGTAACCGACTCGGCTGGCAGACTCAATTCGCGATCGCTTTTGCCTAAAACAACCGATTGCGGCAGTCCAAGAGTCTTTGCAGCCGCAGGATTAAGATATAGATAGCGAAACGCTAGATCAAAGCGAAAGATGCCATCGGGAGAATTTTCAGCTAAGGTGCGAAATTCTTGCTCCTGTCGGCGGAGACTAGCTTCCGAAGCTTGCAGTTGTTGGGTTTGGGCTTGCACGTGGCGCTCCAGCTCATCATTGAGATCGTGAAAGGCTTCTTCGATCGCTTTGCGCTCAGTAATATCAATTGCCGCCCCTAGCATTTGCACGGCTTGTCCGGCTGAGTCATAGCTCCAACGGGCGCGGTCAACTATCCAGTGAATGCTGCCATCGGGATGAATAATGCGATACTCTATTTGGCAGGCAGTCTGTATTTGTGTGGCTTGGGCAAACGTTGTTTCAACCCGCTCTCGATCATCTGGATGCAGGCGATCTCGCCAACGTTCATAACTCGGCTCTACTTCCCCTGGCACATAGCCTAGTAGCCGATAGCAATTCTCAGTCCATGCTAATTTTCCCGTAGCAAGCGTCAAACTCCACAAGCTGATGTGGTTTAAATCGATCGCCAGCCGCAGCCATTCTTCACTTTGGCTTAGAACAGCTTTTGCCCCTTTAACTTCCGAATCTGGGGAGGAACAAGAGTTTAAATCCTCCAGTATTGAAGAGTTTGGGAAGCAGACAGGGTTTGCAGTTGCCGTGCAGTCATTTGAAAGATGTAAGGGTGTTTCCAACGTGCAATGGGCCGCTTTTGCTAACTCTTGCCGACATTGGGCTAATTCTGCCTGTAGTTCAGCGTTTTGTGTTTGCAAAACAGCAACAGAACGGGCGATCGCAGCACAATCAAAAATCTCACTTTCAGGACGCAGAAACTCGGTCATGACTCAAAAGGGTGAATGATGGATTAACCACACTACAAATAGAATAATAGGGGCGGAAGCTAGCGGTCAGCCGTCGAACACATACAGGGCAGATGCGGCAATAAATCGACGGCTGCCAGCAGATCGCCTAGTGCGACCCTATTTTATTGTCCCCAGATTTGCTTTGCTTATCGTCTTTATGTCGATTTTCTCAGTGAACTTCAAGAAAGCAATCGCCTTGATTCGCTGATTTCCACATTGGGTACCTTAGGTTCATGACAACAATTTTGATGATTGATGACGACTTATTGGTGCGAGAGTCCCTGAAGGATTTGTTAGAAGTTGAGGGATTTCAGGCGATCGCGGCCAGTAGTGGGGCTGCTGGCGTGCTGCTGGCTGAGCAGCAAGTTCCTGATGTCATTTTGTGCGATGTGCAAATGCCAGAGATGGATGGCTATCAAGTGCTACATACACTTCAGCAAAACCCGATTACCGCGACTATTCCATTCATTTTTTTGACTGCCAATGCCAGTAAGGCACAGGTGCGACAGGGAATGACCCAAGGAGCCGATGATTACCTGGTCAAGCCCTGCACGACTGAAGAGTTGTTGGCAGCGATCGCTACCCGCCTTGCCAAACACGCCGCGCTGCAATCTCAGTCTGAAAAACAATTGAGTAATCTCCGCAGCAGCATTTCGCTCTCTCTGCCCCATGAATTTCGCACCCCCCTGACTGCTATTCTCACCTCGGCAGAATTGTTGCATGGTATTGCGGATGAAGCGACCCCAGAAGAAATTTTAGAAATTGCCCAAACGATTCAATCGGGCACTAGAAAGCTCTATCGCCTAGTCCAAAACTTTTTGCTCTATGCCAAGTTAGAACTCCTCCTGCGGGAGACCGATCGATCTCACACTTTGCCGCTGGGCGAAACCCATGAGCCTGGTAGCTTTATTACCGGAATCGCTAGGAAGCTGGCTCAACAACGCGATCGCGCTGCCGATCTGCACGTGGAACTAGGCACTGCTATTCTTGCCTGTCCTCATTTTGAGGTAGAAAAAGTGATGACTGAACTGATTGACAATGCCTTTAAGTTTTCGGAAAAAGGCACCCCCATTCAAATTTCAAGCCATCAAGACCTAACTGCTTATCACATAGAGATCATTAATCAAGGGCGCGGCATGACCAACGCACAAATTGCCAATGTTGGTGCTTATGTGCAGTTTGAGCGGCAATATTATGAACAGCAAGGCATCGGACTGGGACTCGCGATCGCTCATCGACTGCTCACTCTTTACGGCGGACAGTTGATCATCGAGAGCATACCCAATCAGTCGATTTGCGTGAAGGCAATCTTTCCGATAGGGCAGGAGGAAGAGAGGGAGTAAAAACGTGCACCTCTTTACTCTCTATCTTTTCACGGCTTCACTCTCTTTCTGCGCATCCAAAAGCTGGTCTAGCTGCTGCCATACTTGATTGAGAACAGCATCCAAACCTTGACGGGTAGCGGCGGAAATTTTGAAAACCGGGGCGTGGCTTATCTGACGCAGTTGGGCAGCGATCGCCTCTACATCCACAGTTTCATCCACAGCATCCATTTTGCTGAGTGCCACAATTTGGGGACGATTGGCCAATCCGCGATCGTAGGCACAAAGTTCATCTTGAATGGTGTGGTAGCTGGCGATCGGGTCTTCGCTGGTCACATCAATCAAGTGCAATAGCAGACGAGTGCGTTCAATGTGGCGTAAAAAGTCAAATCCCAATCCAACGCCTAAGTGCGCCCCTTCAATCAGTCCTGGAATGTCGGCAAACACAGTGCCATCACCGGTCGGTTTCCGCACTACACCCAGATTGGGCACCAGCGTTGTAAAGGGATAGTCAGCAATTTTGGGGCGTGCTGCCGATACTGCCGAAATAAAAGTAGATTTTCCAGCATTGGGCAATCCAATAATTCCCACTTCTGCCAGCAATTTCAACTCTAGCCGCAGCATCCGAGAATCACCGGGCAATCCGGGCATGGCTTTTTCGGGAGCGCGATTGTGATTGGTCAAAAAGCAGGAGTTTCCTAAGCCGCCTTTTCCACCCTTCGCTACACAGACCGTTTGCTCTAGTTCCACTAAATCTCCCAGCAGCTCCTCGGTTTCTGCGTCAAAGATCATGGTGCCACAGGGAACTTCAATGATGCGATCGTGCCCTGACGCACCTGTGCACTTACTTGGTCCACCCCGCATTCCGTCATCCGCTTTATACAAACGGTTGTAGCGAAGATCGAGCAAGGTTTGTAGGTTCTCCACAGCTTTTACAATCACTGAGCCACCCCTACCCCCAGTGCCTCCGGATGGTCCACCCGCAGGCACATACTTTTCTCGCCGAAAGGCTACCAGCCCATCGCCTCCATCCCCTGCCTTCACTTGAATCTCGGACTGATCAATAAATTGCATGAATTAGAAATTGAAACCCTCTCTCTTGATGATAGACGGGATACCAGACGAGATGCGAAAGGAGTGGATGATCACCAGCCAGCGATGCGCTGAAACTCGTTCATGAAACTCATGTGTACTGTGGCATCCGCACAGACAAACCGAATTCGTCCCATCTCGGTACTTCGGAGTAGAAATTGGCTCACAGTTTCTAAGGCGATGCGCGCAGCGATATCGGGTGGAAACCCTGATTTTCCAGTCCCCAATGCTGGAAGCGCCAGTGCTCGAATGCCTCGACTACTTGCCAGTTCTATACAGCGTGAATAGCACTGAGCTAAGAGGGCTTCTTCATCCTGATTGCCACCATTCCAGGCAGGGCAAACAGTATGAATCACCCACTGAGCAGGCAGCTTAAATCCGGGTGTGATCCGTGCTTCTCCCACAGGGCATTCACCCACCTGTTGGCAAGCTGCTAATAATTCTGCCCCTGCTGCCCGATGGATAGTGCTGGAGAGAGCACCCGTTGCAGAAAGGGTGCGATCAGTAGAGTTGACGATCGCGTCCGTGTGTTGCTGCAAAATATCTCCCAAAATGATGCCTTTCCCCAGCGCGTAGAACAGGCTGGTGTGTCCTCTGCTGTGGCTGCTACTGCGGCGACTTGTCTGGTATTGCGCCATCTTGCGCGAACCTGCAATATCTCTGGCTCGCAGTTGCTCATCTAAATCACCCAGTTGCTCAGCTTCGGGGGCAGACATAGGCACATTGGAGTCTAACACCCTCTTCTTTGCCTCTTGCAACACGGCACTGGCACCGTCAAACTCTCCCCGATCCACGAGACGGATAGCTTCTTTCTTTGCTCGTGCTGCCATCATCAGAACAACCTGTTGCTGCACATCCTGGTTGAGTGGCAGTGTTTCAAATTGGGCAGCGGTGACGACGGGTAGGTGCAATACGGCTTGCTGGGTCAATCGCGCTTGGTGAGGATCAGTCCAGGAAAGGTGGATAGTGCATAGGTCAGATGAGTGAGCCAAAGCAGGAATTTTGAATCGCACAACTACATCCAGTGGGCTGCCACTAATCAAATTGGGTAACTGAAATTCTCCCTGGTCGTTGACGGTCAGGTCGTTGAGAACGTCCGCGACCACGACATTGCCTTGAGGCGCGATCGCCAACGCAACATTAGTGCCCACCGTGGCAACTAACCCAGTCAATTCTCGCTCAAAGATGCCGGGTAACTGCTCTGGGGAAGCAATGTAGTAATAGTTACCATCCCCACTACTTGCCATCGCCGACAAGAGGTCTTCGTTGTAATTATCGCCTACGCCCATCGTGGACGTGCTGATGCCGCGCTTCGTTAAGCCGTGAACATCTGTAGCGATGCGATCAGGGTTGGTTTCGCCCACGTTTGCCAGACCATCGGAGAGTAAAATCACTCGGTTCAACTGAGCCGAGAGGTATTGACTGACTTGAATGCTGCCTTGCAGCCAGCCGCCATGTAGAGCAGTACTGCCACCGGGTTGAATTTGCTGAATTTGGCGGACAAACCGGGCTTTGTTATTGGCGGGAGTGTTGGGAATCAGGGTTTGCACCTGATCATCAAAAATCGTGACGCTGAGGCGATCGCTGGGTAGCAATTGTTCAATCGCATAACAGGCTGCTTTGCGCGCATAATCAATTTTGTTGTGTGACCCCATTGACCCCGATCGGTCAATCACAAAGCCAATATTTAAGGATGGGCGTTTAGTATCCAGTTCAATCGTGGGTGGGGTGAGCCGCACCAACACATCTAGAGTCGTTGGGCGATCTGAGCAAACCGCAGATTGTAGGGGAATTAAATCAATGCGAGGCAGATTCATGAGGATGACCTCCGTTTTCGGGTATGTGTGAGCAAGGCAGACAATATCAGTTGCAACAGGGTTTGCTGTTCTTGAGAGCTACTAGGAGAAACAAAGTCATTCCGCACATGCAACTCTAAACCGGGTAAAATCTCAATCCGAAACCACTGGGAGGGCGTTGGCAGTGAGGAAGTTGGCAATGAAACAGGAGTCGGAGAGGCTGGAGCATTTCCTATCAGCTTGTTTTCAGCGGAGATTGAGCGATCGCCCGTTCGCTGCTGAATTTGTTGCAAATAGGCTAAAGCTGGATTAGCAGGCGTAATGGTCAATTGAACGCCACCTTGCAATAAATTTTCCAATTCAGAATTGGTTTTAGCTTTAGCAAATTGCCCAATCGCGCTGGAACCATAGCCTTCGGTTAACAACTTGCGAACCAGCAATACTTGCAATAAATGGCGATAGGTATATCGAGCTTCCCGTCCTTCCTTGAGCGGCTCATCCAACATTTCCAGACTGGTGTAATGGCGGACAAGCCGAGGCGTGACTTCTTCTCGAATCCGACTTTGCACCCGTTCTTCTGGTAAAAATTGGGGCAACAATTCGTTCGCAACCTGGACTAATTCATCCAATGACCAGTTGGGTGAAGCTTGAGCAAGCTGCTGCAATGATTTCATGTTTCCATCCTAATCCTAACAATCCGAGTTGTCAATATCAACAAAAATAGAAAATACCTGATTCGTCAAAGATGAACGAGGCGGTTCCAAGAGGTCAGCTATCATAGGCTGTACTTGGTGACTTCCAGTCATGACCCATTGTCTCAACCCTAATTGCCAGAAGCCTCGCAATCCTGATAGTGCCAAAACATGCCGCAATTGTGGAGCAACACTGTGGCTGAAAGATCGCTATCGGGCGATCGCCGCGATCAGTCAAGGCGGGTTTGGCAGGACTTTTTTGGCGGTAGATGAAGACAAGCCCTCCAAGCCGCGCTGCGTAATCAAGCAGTTTTTGCCCGTTGCTCAAAATCCGCGCAACCTTAAGAAAGCTGCCGATTTATTTGAGAAAGAGGCAATTCGGCTAGAAGATTTAGGCCACCATCCCCAAATTCCAGAACTGTTTGCCTACTTTCGCCAAGACGGACAGCAGTATTTGATTCAAGAATTTATCCATGGCACAACCCTTGCCGATCTATTGGCGCAGGGAGCCTTTAGCGAAGTGCAGGTGCGGGAAGTGCTGACTAGCCTATTGACTGTGCTGGAGTTTATCCACGCGCACAATGTAATTCATCGCGATATCAAACCCGGCAACATCATTAGTATGGCAACTCCTCCAGGCGGCATGACATTGCTGCAATCTGGAAAACTCGACTGGACAAGTTTGCAGCAAGCCCTTGCCACTGAAGCTGCCCAGGGTTTTCGGAATGTGATGAATCCATCTTACCGATTTCATGAGTTGCTCAGTTTTAGCCTCTCTCAACCGCCAAAGGATTTTGCAATTGGACTACAAACTCACTGTGAACAACTTGCTGCTCAGTTTGCCCGCTATCCTGCTCTGGCTTTAGCACAGCGTCAATATCTGGTTGCCGATGCCAACCGTCTATTGTTTGAACTGCGGCAAGCATCGGAACCGAAAATGGGACAGACTGAGATCGGGCGATTGGGGCTGGTGGATTTTGGAGCCGCCAAATCGGTGAAAGGTTTGGAGCCGTTGCAAACTGGAACCACCATTGGCAGCCCAGAATATGTAGCGCCGGAACAGGCAAGAGGAAAAGCCGTTTTTGCCAGCGATTTGTATAGCTTAGGCGTGACTTGCATTCATTTACTGACCCAGCTTTCGCCCTATGACCTGTTTGATCCCCATGAAAACGCCTGGATTTGGCGCAGATCTTTAACTCATCCCGTGAGCGACAGGCTAGGATTCATTTTAGATAAGTTGCTGGAACCTGCTATTCCCAAACGCTATCACTCTGCAACGGAGGTTTTGCAAGACTTGGAGGGAGCGATTCCCGTAGGGATTGTTCCACGAATCGCCGCATCTTCCTCTGTCCCAACTTCATTCCTATCCGCTTCAATAGCAACATCAATACCAGCTCCGCTCTCCGTATCAGCCTCCTTCCCTCCAGCGAGAATCCCAGCGGCTCAGCCCTCGTTTCAAATCACCCCCCGCCCCCGCTTGATCTCTCCAGGATTGGCACCTGTTTCAGAACCCAATCCGACCGTCTTGAATGCGCCACCCCCTGAGCCAAAGTTGAGGCGCAAAGCTCCACCAAGCTGGCAGTGCATTCACACCTTCGAGGCGATGGGCAGAATTTATGCGATCGCCCTCAGCCCGACGGAACCTATTTTGGCAGGCGCGATCGGCAACACCATTAAACTGTGGGATCTCGACACTCTCCAACCCCTTCGCACCCTCACCGGGCATCTGGATATTATTCCTGCTCTCGTCATCAGTCCCGATGGCAACCTAGTGATTAGCGGCAGTGCCGACAAAGCTATTACCTTTTGGGAAATTGCCACAAGCAGACGACTAGCCAATTTGCCTCTGCACACGGATACCGTATTAGCACTAGCCGTGTCGCCCATGGAAAAACTGCTTGCCAGCAGTAGTTTTCACGACCCTATTACCCTCTGGGATATGGCGTTGGGACACCAGCGTCATGGCTTGTTCGGGCATTCTGCCAGAATTGATGCGCTGGCATTTAGTCCCGATGGCACCCTGCTTGCCAGCGGCAGCGGCGATATGACAATCAAACTGTGGAACACGGAAACCGGAGCAGAAATTCGCACTCTTACAGGCCATGCCCATCAAATTTCTAGTCTTGCGTTTAGTCCGGATGGCACCACTTTAGCAAGCGCTAGTTGGGATGGCACTGTCAAACTGTGGAACTTAAAAAATCGCCGTCAAGGACGAATGCTAGAAGCAGCATCGGGGCGAGTAAATGGGTTGGCTTGGAGCGCCGATAGCAAGAAGTTGGCGATCGCCAGCGATAATCTTCAAATTTGGACTCCTACCTCCACTAGAACTAATCCAGTGCTGCTGGGGCATACCGATGCAGTTGCTGCCGTACTCTTTGGACGCGACGACTACACCTTATTTAGCGCCAGTGGCGATCGCACCATCAAACTCTGGCGTTGGGAATAGTCTCGATTTGCTGCGGATTCGTTACGGGGAAACAGGTTGAGGGAACGCTAAGTCCCACGTCTTGTGAACTTTCTTTAGCATCGCTAATCTGTTGCATGGTAGAAATCAACCGCTATTACGCAGTCCTAGAACTCTCTCCTAACGCACCTTTCGCAGAAGTCAAACGAGCTTACCGAAAGCTAGCAAACATTTGGCATCCGGATCGAGTCGGCCAACAATCTCATTCAAAGCAACAGGCAGAGGAAAAGATCAAGCTGATTAATGAAGCTTATCAATATCTTAAAGATCACCTGCCCATGCAGATACCCATCGACAGCGCAACAGTCGCGTCACAGCCTACGCCGCGGCCAGTCTCTACGGAAGTATCTACTAAGCATACTAGACCAGAAATCTACTACGACCAAGGAGCCGAACACGCTAAAGGAGGTCGTTATAAGGAGGCTTTGAATGACTTCAGCATGGCAATTCGACTGAATCCTAACTATGCTGAAGCCTATCGCTATCGAGGATTTGTGAACTCAATGTTGGGATTTGAGTTGGGCGCAGAAGCTGATTTGCAAAAGGCAAAGAGACTTGGAGTGAAAAAATCATCCCCCGTCCAAAACAACTCAGCCAGCCAGCAAAAGTCTACTTCTTCTACGACACGACCACATACTGTGGAAAAAACGCCATTTTCTCAGCCATGGAAGTGTGTGCAAACATGGCAAGAATATTCAGGCACTATTACAGATATGGCTATTAGTCCAGATGGAAGAATTCTGGCAAGTAGCAGCACAGACAATACGGTGAAACTTTGGAACCTACGAACGGGTAAAGTATTTTGCACCTTAACAGGTCATACTGCTTGGGTTCTATCGGTTGCGTTTAGCTGTGAGGGGCAAGTGCTTGCTAGTGCTGGTGATGATCAAACTATTAATCTTTGGCACTTAAAAACTGGCTCGTTGATACGTACCCTCGCTGGGCATACCAAAGCGATTTCAACTATTGCCTTCAACCCGAATAGACAAACCCTGATTAGTGCCAGTCAGGATGGTGCAGTTAAAGTGTGGAATCTATCCACTGGAAAATTTTCTCACAATCTTCCCTTGCCGATAATTCCAATTCGTGCGATCACCATTAGCCCTGATGGTCAGATGTTGGCGATTGCGAACTGCGATCGCACACTCATACTTTGGCATTTGCCCCTCAATCGAATTCTCCAAACCCTAACGTGGAACAGTGACATAACGTCTAATATTACTTTCAGCCGTATGGGTCACTATCTTGCTTTTGCCAACGCTGACCAGACTATCCGCATTTGGGAAGCACAATCAGATGCGATAACGCACACTATTTCTGCCCACTCAGACACGATAAAAACTCTTGCATTTAGCCCCAACGAACAAATGCTTGCGAGTGGAAGCAAAGATCAAGTCATCAACCTGTGGAATGTAGAAACAAGCAAGTCATTTCATGCTTTAAAGGGTCATCAAGATACAATTAAGTCAATTGCATTTAGTCCAGACGGTCAAACTTTGTTTAGCTCTAGCTTTGACAAAAGTATCAAACTTTGGCGTTGGGAATAGTCTCACTACCCCATGCTGGGGATTAATCCAGCAGTCAGACGGCTCATTGCTGTACTGGCTATATCAGAATAGCGAAGTTGACCGCATAAAATTTGCCCAAAAGCAGCCGTCGCTCTGGGTCGCTTGATGCCTTTTTTGTAAGCAAGCCCCGGAAATCGGTAAAAAGCTCCGGCAATACGCTGTGCCCAAAGCATTTCTTCTCCCCAGCGACCATTCACTACCTGAGTGTAATTTTCTAAAGCGCCTAAGTTGCCAAACAGTGCTTGGTCGATCGCCTCGGCTGCCTTGACCCCAGTAAACATTGCGGGACGCACCCCTTCAGCGATTAGTGGATCAACCATGCAGGCTGCTTCTCCCGCCAACAAGGCATTTTGCGTATGCAGCTTTTGGTTGCCATCCCACAGACAGATAGATTGAATGAAATGCTGACAATCCGCCGGATTAATACCCGTTTGCTTAGCATAGTCTGTCATTGTGGCGCGCAAGTCAGACGGCTCATTTCCGCGAAAAGTTGCCCCCGCAATTGAGCAGCGATCGCCCTTTGGAAAGCTGGAGATATATCCATTTTTAACCATGCCAAATTCAAACTTAGCGAGAGTAGGCTGGTTTCCAGCAGTAGAAGATTCTAGGATGGTTCCCATTCGCTGCTTAACCTGTTTGAATCCTAACCAATGCCGCATCGAACCAGCGGCTCCATCTGCGGCGATCAAATAGCGGGCTTCAATCATACCGTTTGCTGTATTAACGTGCCAGCGATCGCCCTTAAACTCAATCCCCGTCGCTGTGGTGTTATCTCGCAGTTCTACACCTTGCGCTTGCGCCTGTTGAACCAAGAAATGGTCAAAGACATCCCGCTGCACCATCCACATCGGTTCCATGGTTTCTAAGCGAGCTTCTATTGGATCTCCTAGCTTCCAGGTGTAGCGCAAGTTTTCGACCTTACAGGCGATCGCAGGTGAAAAGTCAAAATCAAACCATTGAGCTACTTCAGGAGAAACTCCACCTGCACAAGGTTTGTATCGAGGTAGTGCTTGTTTCTCTAGCAAAATCACCGAGCGTCCGCGTTTTGCTAAATGATAGGCAGCAGATGCACCAGCCGGTCCGGCTCCCACAACGATACAATCAAACGTCATGCTGGAACTCTCCTTCAGTAACTTAACTAAAATATCTTTCGTAAAACTAACCTACAGAGGGTCTATCAAACAACACACTAGAGCTAGAGTTCTTCAAAGCTCTATAAAATTCCTTTTTTTAAGAGACGAATTACCGCCCGCCAAACGATTATTGACTGTGTCTTACTTTAAAGCGTTGCCCTAACTGGATTAGAGAAGTCAGCAGATTTACAGAGATTGAATAAAGTAACTTTATATTCTGAAATTCCTCAAGTTTTTAGAGTTTTGCAAAGAGGAACGCGTAGCCATTTTTTATCCCTTTTTTGAATGGGTTATAGCATCGATTGATAAGGGTTTTGCATTGCTTGAGCGATTGTTAGCAAAGTTCAACAATTATACGGAACCCAATTATTTTTTAGGCTTCTAGGATAGATTCATGGGAAATTCATAAAGATAAAGAATTTGATTTTCCCCTATATAAAGAGGATTTAAAAGATGAACTGGCAAGTCTGTATTCGGTATCCAAACGGTCAAGAAAAAGCAATTTGCTCCTTCCAAAATCGAGAAAATGCTTTGAAACGGATTGATGCCATTTATTCTCAGGGTTATCCCATGCACGTCGCTTATGTAGTTCGCCCCGCGCAACGCATAGAAGTTATAAAGAAACCGCTCAGCCATTTTCAGACTGCTTAAGTAATTTCATGGTCCTCTATAGTTGATATTAAAATTTATTTAAAAGAACGTGCTTGTCACATTAATTGACGCCGACGCCATGTGCAACTACTTTTCTTTTAACTCAACTTTTTCCCAAGAGAAGGGCTTTAACTATTTAACTAAAAGTAAGGGCAGGCTTGGCTAAGATTCAACGGTTCTGCCGACAAATCAATTACCAAACCTGCCCTTACACATTTTAGAAACTGTCTTAGACAGTGGTAATGTCCTTCTCTTTAGCCGCAAGCACTTCTTCCACTCTTGCCACAAATTTGTCGGTCATTTTTTGAATCTTATCTTGTAGATCGCGTGATTCATCCTCTGAAACTTCGCTCGTCTTTTCTTGTTTACGCACCGCCTCGATCGCATCACGGCGGATATTTCGAATGGAGACTTTGCCTTCCTCTGCAAGCTTAGCGGCAAGCTTAACCAGTTCTTTACGGCGATCGCTCGTCAATTGTGGAATATTTAGACGAATCACAGAACCATCATTGTTTGGAGTCAATCCTAAATCCGAGAGTTGGATTGCTTTTTCAATCAGGCTAATACTGCTTCGATCAAACGGTTGAATAGCAATCGTACTCGCATCGGGAATGTTAATGTTTGCTAAAGATTTTAATGAGGTAGGTGATCCGTAATATTCCACTGAAATGCGATCGAGTAGAGAAGGGTTAGCGCGCCCTGTGCGAATGGTATTGAAAGACCGTTGAGTTGACTCAACCGCCTTTTGCATATGATCTTCAACTTCAGCTAACTTCACAAAGACCTCCGACAAGGGTTCCAATTGGATCTCCCATCACCGCTTTGCGAATGTTTCCCTTTACTGAAAGGTCAAACACGATGATGGGAATGTTGTTCTCTTTACATAAGGATATGGCAGTAGAGTCCATTACTCGCAAGTCTTTGTTAAGAACATGAGCATAGTTTAGTGTTTGATAGCGCCGCGCATTTGGATTCGTCCGCGGGTCTGAATCATATACGCCATCTACTTTCGTTGCTTTGAATACCACATCTGCGCCAATTTCAGCCGCTCGTAGGGCTGCGGTCGTGTCAGTTGTAAAGAAAGGATTGCCCGATCCTGCTCCAAAAATAATGATGCGCCCTTTTTCTAGATGACGAATGGCACGTCTTCGGATGTAGGGTTCGGCAATTTGCTGCATTGAGATCGCAGTCTGTACACGAGTGGGCACTTCCATCCGCTCTAAGGCATCTTGTAGGGTCATGGCATTCATCACCGTTGCGATCATGCCAATATAGTCAGCGGTCGCCCGATCCATCCCGGCTGCTGCACCTTTAATGCCTCTAAAAATGTTGCCGCCACCGACTACAACGGCAACTTGCACCCCGTTTGCCGTGACATCTGCAATTTCTTCGGCAATACTCTGCACAATGTCTGGATCGATTCCGTAAGACAGTTCGCCCATCAGGGCTTCACCGCTTAATTTTAAGACTATCCGTTGATAAGTTAAGCCCATGGGGTGTCAGTTGCCTCAAATACCTTCTTAACATACTCGCTAAAAAATCACTTCGTCCACCCATTGACAGTGATCATTTTTTACATTGAATTTTTTACCTTGATCATTCCAGTCCTCAGGTTCGCCATTTGACCGAACAGCCAATCGGTGACGTTGAAGTGGGCTTGACTGGAGCACCGCTGAGCGTTTGAGCGATCGCATCCCGAAAGTAGGTGACCCTTACACTACCAGCCTCTTCAGCATTATCGTCCAGGCGTCCGCTGTAGCAAAGAATGCCATCACGATTAAGTAGAAAAACATGAGGAGTTTTTTCTGCCCCAAAGCTGTGAGCGACATCCTGGGTAACATCCCGTAAATAGGGGAAGTTCAACCCATTGTTTGTCACAAATGCCTTCATATTGTCAAAACTGTCATCTGGATAGCGTTCGGCATCATTTGGATTAATCCCGATCAGGGTAAATCCTTGGTCCGCAAAATCAGCTTGCAGTTGCTTCAGTCGATCTAAATACATGTGAACATAGGGACAGTGGTTGCACATGAACACCACCCCGACTGCCTGAAACCGCTCTAAGTATCGAGATAAGTGGTGTACAGCCTCATCGGCACCTGGCAACTCAAAGTCTGGTGCATAGCCTCCGATCGCGGTTCCCATTTTCTCCATAACGTTGCCCCTGTGAATGAATGAAAGATTACCAGCCTTTGGCGATCGCCTGATAACCAATCAGTTTATAAACCAATTTAGCAGCCGTAAACTCTGAAACCACAGAATCTGCGATTGGTGCCAACTCCATGACATCGCAGCCAATCACATCGTGGGTTTCAAACACACGTTGCAAAAACACGAGCAATCCAAACCAGTGTAAACCGCCTGGTTCTGGAGTCCCCACGCCTGGCATTAAAGTTGGATCAATTCCATCCAAATCAATCGTAATAAATACCTTCTCCGTTTGAATGCCCGCCCATGCTCTTTCCATCCAGTCAGGTTGGAGTGCAATCTCCCGCGCTCGAATCACCGTTAACTGCTTTTCACGAATCAGGTCAGCTTCTTCTTTACAAAGACTGCGAATGCCAATTTGCACAGTTGGCAAACCCATATCCACAACCCGACGCATGATGCAAGCGTGGTTGTGAATGGAGCCTTCGTATTCATGTCTCAGGTCGCCATGGGCATCAATTTGCACTACAGTGAACGGCTCTTCAGGATTTGCCTGTCGGTATGCTTCCACAATTCCTGTAGTGATGCTGTGTTCACCACCTAGGGAAATGACAAACTTATGATCCGCAAGGAGCTTGCTCACGGTTGCCTGAGTCACTCTCAGCATTTCTTCTGATGGCATCAGAGCATGATTGCGGGTGTCGGCGATCGCATCATGGGTATAAATGCCAACTGTCCACAGTTCGCGATCGTAGTCGTCATCATAATATTCCACTTGCTGAGACGCATCCAAAATGGCTGCGGGTCCATTTTCACAGCCGCGCCGATAGGTCGTAGTCGCCTCAAATGGAATTGGCAGAATAATCACTTTGGCAGCATCGTAATCTGCTGCAACCTCTGCCCCCAAAAATGGTAAAGGAGATGTTAATGTTTGCACCTAAATTCTCATGACATAGCAACTCTCTCAATCCTGACATGATTGAGGCATCTATTGCCACACACAAACTGTAAGGAAGAATGCAAACTAGTTAACTATGATTTAAGGTGTGATTTAAAATTCAGCCTTCATAATCACAATTTTGTCTCCATTTGTTCGAGGAATCGCTGTAAAGGTCGTTTTTTCTCCGGCTTTTAGCGAATTTGCTTGGGTTCTAGCTGAACCACTGTAAACAGGCTTCCATTTCGTTTCAGACTCTCTTTCTAAAACGACGTAATTAATAGAAACTTCTCCAATCTGTTTACCTGTCTTGTTTCTAGCAAAACCGACTAAGACACCATCCTCATAATTGAGATCTGAAAACTCCAGAACACGCTTAGCACCAGATTCCACAGAAACTAGTTTTTTGCCCCCATTTGGCTTACCACTGCTAGGCATTGCTGAAGAGGATGCGTTTTTTTGGATCGGAGTTCCCATTTGAGTCGTCGCACTAGCACTATTGGTGCGCTGACTTGATTGGCAGACTCCGGTTAAATCTTTAACTCGTCCTGTCATTTGCTGTTGATAGCAGAAATAATCTAACTGCATTGGAATCGCCCCAACTGCATTAGATAAAGCCAGTGAAGCAACTGAAACCATTCCTCCAATAACCCAACATTGGATTTTTTGCATAGCTTCCATCCCCCTCTCAAATAACGTAATTAGATTTAGAGTGCCCGATTAATATCTGAGCGAACGCTTAAATCACATTTACTTGAGGGCAGCCCTATTGTCCGGATTGGATAACTCTGAAGCTATTTAGGAAGCTGGGAATCGAACATTTTCAAGACCGTAGTCGGTTTATTTGTTGACTCGCTTGATTTGCGGGGGCTGTGGATCTTTCACCCACACTTTTGGCAACTTCTACACCGTTCTCTTCCAGAATGACAACGGGAATAGAACCCGCACCCATTTCAATTCGTTTTATCAGCACTCTTCCACCAGAAATCCGCTGTCCAACACCAACATACCGACTTCCTGGGTCACCAGGCGCTATGACAATTGCCTGAGGAGAGTTGCCGACAAACACAACTCCCGTTATTTCGACAGCGCTTGCAGTGGTAGTTGAAGGTGGCACAGGAGCCGCAGGAGGAGGAGGAAGAACCGGAGGCACATTAAAGCCTAGTGGAGCGTCTTGAGCTTTTGGAAGGGTAGGATTCTCTCCTAAAGAGATAGGGGGAATTAAAGGTCCACTTGCGATCGGGCTATTTGCAGTCGGGCTATTTGCCCTGCTACTGGTTGGTCTTGCGGGTCGTGTTCCTGGTCTGGAAGCGCCTGTCTTGGGAACTGCTGCACCTGTTTTGGGAAGTTCTGCAATAGTGGGAACTGGTCGTGAAGGATTACTTGTCGGTCTGGGTAGTGCGGGAGGAAGGCCGACAAATGGGTTTTTAGTTGCGTTATTTCTGATTTCGGATTCAATCTGCTTTGCGCGTTCTTCAGCATTAGTGGGTTGAATCAGTCCTGCTACTGCGCGAGTGCTTTGCTTTTTTTGAACGACCAGCGGTTGAGCAGCAGGAGCAAGGGCAGTTTGAGGGATTGGAGTCGCAGCAGGAGTAGGGGATGGGGTGCTAGCCGTAGGGGTAGTAGTGTCTTCGGAGCTACAACCAGCGATCGCAACTGTCATTGCCCCAATCAATGCAACTAGTCTTTGCAAACCCATGATTTCATCCTCTAACTGCTTTAATTCCAAGATAACTCTAATCAGATTCATCTGTCGAAAATCATAAGTTTTGTCAGTAAGATTCTTCACTTTGGAAGTAGTAATCGTTTCTTAATTAGTGCCTTGCAAATAGGCTGCCGAGCAAAAAAGCATCCGTTTGCATCACATGACAAAAGACCTGAATCAGCTACTTATGAATAAGTTAGTGCTTATTTTTAGTAAAACTTAAGTTAGTTCTCCCACAAAGTAGTGTTTTGGTCGAGATGAGAGCCCTTGAAATAAATACTTCTTACGTTGATTTTGAGCGGCTCATATAAACAGCTTTCTGCTTTTAAGGAGAGTAATTTTTGCCAACTTGGGCAGAATGATTGCAGTTGAGAAGACAGTTTCGTATTCTTATTAAATAGACGGTTTGTGTTTGAAATGTTATTGGATAAATTAGCTAAACCCTTTTGATCTGGGCAAACTGTTCTTGACAAAATTTTGAGGAGGCAAAATGAGAAGTCGCTCGAACCTATATATTCACGCCTTTCATCATGGGATGACTTTAGCAGTAGTCAGTACTTTGCTTGGACTTAGCAGCGTTACGCCAGCGTATGCAAAGTATGGCTATCTCGAACTAAAAGATGCGGATGACAATACTTGGCGATGTGAAGGGCAATTTCAGGGAAATAGTGGTCAAGGTATTTGTGTTAATCAATCTAATAAAGATGTTGGCGCACCGTATAAGTACTATCGAGGACAAATTCGGAATAAAACCTTTGCTGGAAATGGCACGCTTGTTTATGAAACTGACGATCGCTATCAGGGGCAAATGAAAAATGGACGACCCAATGGTAGAGGAGTCTTTTTAGCAGTAGCTGATAATCGTCGCTATGAAGGAACTTTTCGGAATGGAGAGTTTCATGGTCGTGGCACTTACAGTTTTGCCAATGGAGATCGCTATGTTGGGCAATTTGCAGGCGGACAACCCCATGGAATTGGCAAATTTTCCTTCTTTAAAGAAGGAAGAACTGCCTACTCTTATAGTGGGCAGTTTTATTTAGGTGTGATTAACGGCAAAGGTGTTGTCACAAATGCCGACGGCACTACTTGTAACGGTGTTTTTTACAACAACACCTTGAGCGGAAAAGGCACCTGCTCCTTTCCGAAGGAAAGTACGTTCCAATCCTATACAGGTGAACTGTATAACGGTCGCCCTAATGGTCGCGGAACGGTCGTTTATGCCAATGGCAAGCGGTACACGGGTGAATTTCGCGAAGGAAAACCAGGGTTGTCAAAAGATGCTGGTAACTAATGCAAATTAGAATCCTTTTTTATCATCGCTAGCATGACTGATTGAATTGAGCGGCAAACTAGGACAAGCATTGGGAATAAGGCGCAAATAGCGTAGGCATTCTTCAGGTGTTAGCTGGCGCAAGCTGCGATCGCGGGCAAGTTCCAACAAGCTCTGCCAATGGACAGTCCATAACCGCAGCTTGCCATTCTCATTCAAAGTCGCAACATATTGTCCATCGGAGCTAAAAAAAGCACGCTTGATTGGGTCAGTTTTCTCCGTGGCTTTGAAAGGGCGTAGCAAACTTTTTTCGGTGCCAGTATTTACATCCCACAATCGCGCTGTACCATCTGCACTGGCGGTCACAAGAACCTGTCCATCGGGGCTGAAATTCGCATCTAGTACAGCTCCCCGATGACCTGCCATGATCACGCGCACCGTTCCAGTCTGAGAATCTAGCACTTGAGCCGTTCCATCCAAGCTAGTGATGGCAAGGCGCTGTCCATCAGGGCTGTACTGAACACTGGTAACCGCATCATTATGAGAAAAGGTCGTCAATAGGCTCCCTGTAGCGCTATCCCAAATGCGAATGGTGCGATCCCAACTCGCGCTGATAATCTGTTGCCCATCGGGGCTAAATTGGGCTTGCTCGATAAACCCTTTGTGTCCAGAGAGGCGATGGAGAAGTTTTCCAGTGGACACATTCCAAACTCGTACGGCTCGATCTGTTCCAGTTCCTACAAGTTTGAGTCCATCGGGGCTAAAGGCAAGTTGACGGACAACGCTAGAGCTACTGCTGTTGCTTTTTTTCGTTGAAGGTTGAGTGGTAGTAATGGGAGCCTGCAACGAGCGCCAAGGAGTAAGTGCTTGGTTTGTAGCGACTTGCAAAAGCTCAACAGTGCCCCTATCATCTGCGATCGCCAAGAGAGTATGATCCGCGTTGAAGGCTGTACTCGTAAGTTTGGCACCATTGGTGATTTGCTTAACTAGGTTCATGTTTGCAGGCGTTGATTTGATCATTGTCACAACGTGATTGAGAGGTTGCTGTGTGATTGAAGCACCTGGCAAAGATTGAATAGCGGGTGTCTCAGAAGACAAAGGTTGCCAACGTTTGTATAACTTACTGCCAAGGGCAAAAAATTCATTACCAACGTTGTTTATTACTTCCTGGAACGTTTTTTTGGCACAAGATGCAGAAAATCGAGTAGCACCTTTCGTCTGGCAAGTGTGGTTGTTAGGACTGGGTGAAAACGGCTGCTTGATCAGTTCCCACTGTTGCCAATTGCCGTTGGGGGAGATCGCGACCATGCCACTTGGCAAATCTTTCGCAGCCGTCTTCACCGGAGGGCGACTAGCTTGCAATGATGAATGAGCTGTAGAAGGTGTCTGAATGACAGATGGCTGGAAAGCCGACCATTGCATGGGTTCTGCCACGGTTTCCAGTGTGGGCAATTCTCCATCTATATCCACTGTCCAAAAGCGAACAGAGCCGTCGGCATTGGCGCTCATAATGGATGAACCATCCGAGCTAAACTGAACGACATTAATCGTGTGGGAACGTTCCTGAAACAGGCTAACTTCATGTCCTGTGGATAATTCGCGAATCGCAATAGTGGAAGATTCGCGATCGCTGGTTGAGGTGGAGATCGCAATCTGTTGATTGTTTGGGCTAAAGGCGATCGCCACTTTCTGCGGGTCCTTGCGGGTTAGGTCTGTTCTAACTGCCGTATGCCACTGCGATCCTGATTGAATTTGCCCTTGTCCTTGTCCCGATTTCAACCCCCACACTTGCACTTGACCGTTCGTTTTAACCGATGCCAGAGTTTGTCCGTTGGGGCTAAATGCAACTTGGGTGGTTGAGGATGGTTGAGCAAGATGGTTGTTATCTAGCAGCGATGAAGTCAGGGTTTGACGCAGCTTGTCTCTCTTCACTTGCCATAGTCGCGTGCCATCCTCGGCGGCGGTTGCAATCAGAGTGCCATCGGGTGAAAATACAGCCTGGTTTACTGTTGTTGCATGAGATAGCTGATACTTCTGCTGCCCTGTTTGTACTTGCCACAGAGTTGCCGTGGTACCGCTAGCAATTGCTAAAAATTTCCCATCGGGGCTGAAGTCGATACTGTGAACGTCGGCAGGTTGAAACAGGTTGAGATGAAGTTTGCCGCTACTGATTTGCCAAACGCGGAGGGAGCGATTTCCTTGAGAGATCCGCTTTGCGGAATCACGGGTAGCAACAGCTAGCCAATCACCATCGGGGCTGAGGGTTAGATGGGTGATCTCGCTTTGTCCATCTCCTAAGGTTTGCAATAGTTTGCCCGTTTCTGCTGACCAAATTTGAATACCGACTAGAGAACTGGTAACCAACTTGCCATCGCTGGTAAACGCGATCGTGCCTTTGACCATAGACGGCGATTCTTTATTATCTGCAATACCCGTGCTTGCAGGCTTGGGGACTTCAATCTGCCAGACCTGTTCAACCGTTTGCGTTTTAAGCGCCCATAGGCGAACAGTACCCACAGCATCTAAAGTGGCGAGGATCTGTTGGTTTGGGCTAACAGCGATTTGCTGGATGGAATATTTGTCTGCTTGCAAGATTGCTTGAAGTCGAAGCTTTTGCAAAGCGGCTCTCAGGCTAGCTTCTGCTTCGTAGGTATGCCCCCGTTCTGCTGCCAAGCGACTAATTAGCAGGGCAGGTGTTGGGTCACTGTCTGGTTCTTGCAAAATAGATTGGGCGATCGCCGACCACTGCCGCGAGGTTGCCACCTGTAGTTGATAATCCTTCTCTTTTTCGTTGGTTAACGCCACGCGATATTGATTAAATGTCACTCCTAATGCCATTAATAAGGCGCAAGGAATCGTGATTTGGAGTAAACGCATCTCTCGATGCGATCGATAACTTTCCTCTCGACTAATCGACACATATCGCTGCGCTAACGACGACAGTTCGTGGGGATAAACATTCAAAAAATCTTCTGCATCAACTAGATGACTGCCCTGCAACAAATATTCAAGCGATCTTGACTGCTGCGTGCCATACCATTCCCGTGCTGTGCGCTCAATTCGACGCTGACGACGCAGCATTTCTCGGTTCTCATCCAACCAGGTTCGTAACAATGACCAATTGCGAATCAGTGCTTCATGGGCAATATCTACGGTCTCTTGGCAAGTTTCTCCGGGCAGAAGTTCCAACGTTTCTAAATCTGAAACATGGGATAGACGCTCCACATTGAGTGTGCAGCCAGCTTGAAATGAATGGGATTCAGTAGCATTTTCGTCTCGGAGAGCATGGCTTGGCACAACTTGGCGTGGTTTACTGCGTAACACCTGGGCAATTCGTAGCGCTGTTGAAACATTGGCAAGCCGCTGGTCAATTTGCTGTTGATAACCATTAGTCGGCACCACTTGATTTGTGACGACTAATTTAGAGATTACTAACTTTTCCAACACTCCTTCCACCAGCTCGGTGGAGAAGTGGGAACTGACTAATTCTGATTTGAGTACGCGCCGTCGTGTATCTTCTGTTCCTTCACCTAACTGAGTTAAGGCAATAAAAATTCGTCTTGCAACCTGCTGTTCTTCAGCAGTGAAACTGTAAAAAATCTCATCTGCACGTTTTTGTAATGTGCCTCTCACGCCCCCTAGCTCGGTGTAAGCATCTAACGTGAGTCGAGATGCTCCTCCATCTGGATTTTGCCATCGTCGATGCCATAGTTCTAGCAGTGTGTATTGCAGCAGGGGAAGTTCACCTGGTGCGCCCACAATATCTAGCAACATGTTGTAAACCAAGTTAGGGTCACACTGAAGCCCAACTTTCTCGGCAGGTTTGAGAATGGATGCTTTGATCTGGTCGTAGCTGAGCGGGGTAACCATGACTAGATTGTGTTCAATTTGCTCTGCTAGCCCTTGGTACTGGGCACATTTGCTGAAAAAGTCTGCTCGTAGTGCAATGACCACACTAAACTGATTGTCTGTATCTTTTAGTGCTGTAAGTAGACAGTTAAACAGGCGGTGTCGATCGCGATCGGCATGGGCACCCTGGCAAAGCGTAAAGACTTCTTCAAACTGGTCGATAATCAGCACAAACCGCGCATTTTTAGTCGGTGCCGACACCAGGCTCGCTTTAACCAGTTGAGTCAATCCTGCCCCGTCTTGCAAAATCATCTCTGCTCGACGGAGCTGTTCCGCCCGATCAATCACAGTCTCCGCTGGATTGATAAACGCATTTGCCAAACTTTTGAACGGCTGCTCTGTCGGCGTAATCAAACGAATTTGCCAATGATTGCTGCCAGAGAGAGTTTGCCCTCGCTGTAACTTATGCACCAAGCCAGCCCTGACTAACGAAGACTTCCCACTGCCGGAAGCGCCGACTACAGCGAGAAAGTTTCCAGTACGCAGCTTGTTTAACAGTTCGTCGGTCAGAGGTTCTCGACCAAAAAAATATTCAGCATGTCCTTCTTGAAAGGGTTCTAAACCCCGATAGGGACAAATTTCAGGCGAGGGGGAAGATTGAATTGTTGTCAGCGACTCTTGACAGCGAGTCAAAATAATTTCACTGCCGGAATTTTCAAACAAGGGCTGTTGAGATTCGCCTTTGAGTGTTGTGCTGACCCAATCCGTTAGAGCATAGTTTGTAATTGTGCCGCTGGTTAACCTTCGTGGGTCAAGTCCTTCTAAAAGGGCTTTGGTAAAAACGCTGTACTCGCCTGTGAGCGATTCGTAGGCGGCTTCATAATCCCGCGAGGCTGCCATGAACAGGCGATCGGTGCCTGATTTGGCACCCGGATCGGCTTCCAAAAAGTTAAGTATTTCACCGCTATGGCAGCAATCCAGCAGCACTATCCGTTGGCGCACAGGGCTTTCTTGCAATAAACGACGCAGCCAAAATAGGGAAAGCCCATGAAAATTGGCGTTGGGGTTAGCATCGCTTGTTGCTAGGTAGCCTTCTCGAATGCCTGCTTCCTTTTGTAAGCCATGTCCAGAAAAATAAAACAGGGCGGTTTGAGAAATGTTGTTACCTTTTGGCTTAAAAAGTTTAACGAGTGCCGTTTCGAGTTCGGTTAAAGTAACAAGAGTTTTTGTGCCAATTCTCAGTTTTTCAGCTTGCACAATTTCTGGTAAACGAGCAACTCGAAAATCTCCATAAGTTTCAATCTGTTGCGCGATCGCCTCTGCGTCATGGGCGGGTGCATTTAAGCTCGGCAAAAATTGATAGCTACTCACCCCAACAATCAGGGCATCTCGTGACATTTCAAATTACTCCTAAGAACTCTTTAAAAAGCAATGATTTGCCAAATCATCTGAGTAGCCAGGTGAAATTAAACAGAAGACTCTCATCCGCATCCTTCTTCCCAGAAAGAAGAAATATTCAAAGTACTTCTCCTAAAGAAAAGAGATTTAGGATGAGGATAGATTTGCGGCATCCTACATTTAATTAGATCTGTCTACTTAATGAGTTTTTGAATGGAAAAGACTCACATCAGTTTTGGCGAAAACTGAACAGGAAAAGAATTACACACAACTTAACCTAATCACTATTTCGTTAACTGTAAAAGGGGGCTAGACCCTCTATTGAAAGACCTTCATGATTTTTTTTCTTAAAATATGGTTTTATAAACACTAATTTAAAGTAGACGAAATTCTGCCTGTAGACCATTTAGCGAAATTAAAAATAGCTATTAACTAATAACAATCGTGGCTAATATGAGTTGTCGAGAGGAGTGATTTATTGTAGATAAATGGCAGTCAAAACCTTAAAAGTGGGCATGAATCGCTCACAAGTTCAAAGATAAATGATTAATAATTTGTTGTGCAGAATTGGAGTTTACAGCACCAAAAAAACAAATTTCATGACGAGCGCGATCGCAATTGCAGCCGCTGCTCCAATCAAAGTATTTACCACATTCACTAATTCATTACTCAGCCACTCAATCTGAGTTTGTAGGGTTGCGCCAATCACGCTTTCCATAGTGGTGGCAATGAATGCTGCAATGATGCAAATGACGATTCCAGCAGGTGTGATGAAACCTACAGCCCAACCAACAACAGCGATCGCCACAGAAGCGACGATGCCTGCTATAGTTCCTTCTAAGCTAACCGCGCCCTCAGTACCGCGGGGAACCGGTTGTAAGGTCGTAATTAAAAATGTGCGTTGACCATAAGCCTTACCAATTTCACTTGCACAAGTATCTGCTAGCTTTGTGCTAAAACTTGCCACATATCCCAGCGTCAACAGCGGCACAATCAAAGAAGTAGTTGGACTCGGCGAGAAAAAGCCAATATAAAACCAAATGCCTACCGCACACAGAGCCGCTGTAAAGGCTGAGCCCCAGACGTTTTCCGGTCCCCGTGCGCCGGAGCGCTTTTCTGCAATGCCTTCGGCTTCTTTCTGGGCACTACCAATTTTTGTCACCGCTGAGCCCATCAAAAAATAGAACATGACTACCGTATAGCCCTGCCAGCCTAAACAGCCCCAGACCAAGATGCCCAAAGCCCAAGCATGAATTAAGCCTGGAGTAGTCAACAGTTTTTTGGGCACAATCCAGGCGATCGCGGCCAAAACAGTATTCAACGCAACCGCAATCATCCAGCTATTAAGAGACGGTGTAGCGTAGAGAAAATCAAGATTCGCATTAACCATGGTTTTGCATTTGCGAATAACGACAATATCTTTAACTTTAAGTGCAGAGTGCGAAGTTTAAAGTTCAAGCAGCATTTGTCTTTCATAGCCTAAGCCTTTATGCCAGCAGCTAAGCCCTCCACCCATTCACTCTTTTATGGCTCACTCTCTTTTCCATCTTGCCTTTCCAGTTAGTAATATCCCTGACACCAAGCGGTTTTATGCCGATGGCTTGGGGTGTCAAGTCGGGCGAGAAAATGCAGCGTCACTTATTTTAAATCTCCGTGGAAATCAATTGGTTGCCCATGTGACCAGAGAGACGCTCACCCCGCAGCAGGGGGTCTATCCACGCCACTTTGGGCTAATTTTCACCGACGAAGCAGAGTGGCGATCGCTATTAGAGCGAGCTGAGCAACAGCAACTTCATTTCTACCAATCCTCTAAATGCCGCTTTTTAGGCACAGCGTTAGAGCACTCTACCTTCTTTCTAGAAGACCCATTTTTCAATCTACTGGAATTTAAGTACTATCGACATTTTGAGGCAATTTTTGGAGAGAAAGCATTTGTTCAAATTGGAGATGTGGAGTCTTAAAGCGGTATGGCAAACGTAAGCGGAAGCTGGCTTGGAACTTATTGGCAGAATGCAAACCCTACTCGGTTTGAGGTAACGTTTGTGCAGGCAGGGAACACGATTAGTGGCAGTATTTTGGATGATAGCCCCCTATTAGGAGAAGCACAGGCAGCGGGTGAAGTGATTGGGCGAACCATCCAATTTACTAAACAATATTTGACTACATCAATCTATCCCATCAACTATTCGGGACTGATTGCTGAAGATGAAAATTCGATGCAGGGTAGCTGGACTATTCAAGGACTTGAATCGGGCAATTGGGAAGCTCATCGTAGTGGTGATGATTTAATTGCTGAGCTACAAAATCGACGGTTAGAAGCTATTCCTTTGGGGAACCGTTAAAGACACGGCAGAATGCAGTTTCAAGCAAAGAAATTTTCAGAAAAACTCAACGCGACAAATAACCTGCCAAATGACTTGACCAGCCTTTGAGTGCTAGGACAATAAGGCCCTTGATAATTGAAATGAATTTTGGTGAAGAAATGTAGATAAATCTTGCTTGTGTTCCCACTAAACTCTCATAATTAGTCACATATCCATTGGCGGCGATCGCTGACGTGTTGCGCGTTTGAGTGATTGGTGGCAATGCGAGATATATTGCTCTAGCGGCAGTTTAAGCAGGCAATTTTTAGGTTGTCGCAGTCAAGTGATTGCTACTTAGTTGAATGTCTAAGAGAATTTTTTGGCTAATTTAGCGATCGCTTCTAATCCCACAAGTTTTGTAATAGTTTTTACATTCGCCTCACAGCGTCAGAAACGTCAGGAGCAATTTTCATGAGCGGCATTATCAATCTCATTAAAAGCTTAGTTGGTGGCATTTTTAGTTTTCTTGGCGGATTTTTTAGCAAGAAAGCACCAGCAGTAGAAGGTGTATCTAATTCACCCTCTAAAAAAGGTAAATCAGGATACTTTTTAGAATTTGATGACTCTCAGTCGGCTAAACCCGCAGTCGCAAATGCTGCATCCGCAAAAACAACAGCAGCGATCGTAGAGTCTGGAAATGGAAAGGCACCGACCCAAACCAAAAAGTCTACAGGTAAGGAAAACCTAGCATCGGCAAAAGCTTCCAATGGCACGCCTGCTTCCACCACTGCTACAAAAGCGCCCGCTACAGTAGTAGCGGCTCCAGCTTCTGAAGTCGGATTTGCTACAAAATATCCCATCCCAATGAGCAGCGGCGGTCGCCGTCTTCCTGGCGCTAACATGAATTCTTACCTTGATATGGCGCGTCAGATGAAATAGGCTTTGTCATTTAGACAGAATTTAACCTTATAGAGGCTTGGCAGTGCCAAGCCTTTTTTGATGACTTCTAAACACGTAGAAATCAAAGACAATCAAAAGTTGGAACAATCAGGCAGATAATTGCCTCTAAAATGATCATGGTTTAGCATGAGCCTGTCTACTTACAAATTTGATTTCCAGGATTCTTAACGTAGGTTTCCTTATAAAGAAAACCAAAGCTACAAAGACCCTAAAGAGAACTAGCTGAATATTTGTTGAAGAGAAAATATAGAAAGTACGACATCTTAAAACAAAACTCAAAACTTATCCATTCTCATGCCCCAAGTTTCTTTAGATGAATTAACGACTAAGGTTTCCGATGGTTCGCATTTAGCCAGTTTTCCAACGGATACGGTGCCAGCTTTGGTGACTCGTCCTGATCAGGCAGCGCTAATTTTCACTGCAAAACAACGTAGTTTTGACAAGCCACTCATTCTAATGGCAGCGGCTGTTATAGATCTTTGGGATTATGTGAGAGGAAGTGCGGCAGAGTGGCATCAGTGGGAATTAGTTGTCAATCAGTATCTGCCGGGGGCATTAACTTTGGTGCTACCGGCTAGCGATCGCGTACCCTTTATCATGAATTCTCATGATCCTACGACAATTGGCGTGCGCGTACCCAATCATGCGATCGCTCAGGCGATTCTGACGCAGACAGGTCCTCTTGCAACCACTAGCGCTAATTTTTCTGGGCAGCCACCGCTGCAATTAATGACCGAGATCGAAGCGCAATTTCCGACCGCGCTAACCCTATCACCCGATGAGATTCAGCAGATTGAAGGAACGCAGCCCCCTACTGTTTCGGGTGTTCCATCTACCGTTATTCGCTGGCGTGATATGGGATGGGAAATTTTGCGGCAGGGAGCTATTGACTTACATAGCAGTAGCCACAAAGATTAGGGCAGGTGGTAGGCACTAATCTTAGATGCAGGCTATTTCCATCCTTATCATTTGTCATATCAGGTTGTAACTGAGAGAAAATTTGATGGATTTCGGATGGCTAATGATTGGGCTTTTGGGTGGGTTAATAGTAGGCTGGCGAATCCGCCATTCGGCTCCATTATCCTCTTCTCACTTAACAGCGGTAGTCCCCGACCTGAGTAGTCAAAAGCTCTCTCTTGCCCAAGAGGAAGATCCATCGCAGCAATCGCTTCAACTGGCTTACGACATGGCAGTAGAGATGAGCCGTTTGAAGGGAGGTTTTTTAGCGCGAACCTCACACGAACTGCGATCGCCCATGAGCGGATTGATTGGAATGCATCAGTTGATTTTGGCAGACTTGTGCGATAGCCCAGAGGAAGAACGAGACTTTATTAAACAAGCAAATGAAGCGGCACTACGCATGGTAAAAGTGCTGGACGATGTGATTGATGTTGCCAAAGTGGAACACGGCGTAAGCGAACTGACTCTTCAACCTGTGCAACTCAACATGCTGCTGCTGAATTTATACACAGCGACCCATTTGCAAGCACAAAATCGAAACTTACAGCTGCATGTTTCAGCGGTGAACGAAGCGCTGTATTGCATAGCTGATCCCCGTCGGTTGCAGCAAGCGCTCATCCATTTAGTGGATAGCGCGATCGCAAATTTGGAGGAGGGCACCATTACAGTGCTGCTGGGTGCAGTAGATTCAGCCTCGATTCAACTTTGGATAGACCAGCCGCTACCAGTAAATGTGTGGAATCAACCGATTGAATTCCTTCCGCCTGCGATCGCGCCGCTGGAGTCAGTTTTGGAAAATTCTCTAGAGAAAGCCGCGATCGTGCAGCAGACAAACACGCCCTCCCCTTCCCCTAGCTTTGTGCGACTGCTAGCCGAAAAACTCTTGGTTTCAATGGGCGGCAGCTTGGAGATCCTACTGATGCAAGATTCTCCTTCGCTCGATCAAACCCGGATTCAATGCACCATTCCTTTGGCAACGGGACAACGTTGAGACTCGCTGTCTAAGACAACAGTACACTGGAGAAAAGTTGTCTTTTTAGAGATTTGGTATGACTGGGAATTCTTCTAACTCTGCACCCGATGCTCCAAAACTTTCTACCAGTCCAGCATCCGAAGTGACTTCGGCAACCCGTCTCCGAAATTTTGTGCTTGCTCTAGTAGCGATCGCCCTCAGCGTCTCTATTTTTCTGGGCTTCAAAACTGAAACTGCACCCGGAATGCTGAGCGCCATGGCTGAGTCAGCGATTCCATTAGAGACGGCTCTGAGTAACGGCAAGCCAACGCTGATGGAGTTTTATGCCAACTGGTGTACAAGCTGTCAAGCAATGGCAACCGATTTGCAAGCCTTGAAGCTGCAGTATGGCGATCACCTCAACTTTGTCATGCTTAACGTAGACAACAATAAATGGTTGCCGGAAGTACTGAAGTACCGGGTGGACGGCATTCCTCATTTCGTCTTTCTGAATGACGAAGGCAATAAAGTTGCGGAGGCAATTGGAGAACAACCGCGATCGATAATGGAAGCAAACCTGGTTGCTCTTGCAGAAAATGTTTCGCTACCCTATGCCCAACCTTCAGGACAAACCTCTGCATATTCTGCACCGATTTCTCCGGATAAAGCTAGCAAAACTGATCCTCGTAGCCATAGCAGCCAGGTTGTAAATTAAACTTCACCAGGCACTTTCTCTTTCGTCGCGTCAACTAATTCATCAGGTGCAATGCGAGATTCTATCGCGGTGGGACGGTGGGTTGGTTCATTGCTGAGCAATGGATCACCTTTACGAGTCATGCGAATTGATTCCAACGCTTCTTTAATCAAAACGGCCGTTGGCACCGCCACCACGACTCCCAACAATCCACCGACCCGCGCGCCTGTCAAAATTGACACAAACACCCAAAAGGGATTTAGCCCCGTTACACTGCCTAGCACCTTAGGCGCAATCCCGTTTTCTACAATTTGCTGAATAATCAACGCCACTGACAGCACTTGAAACGCCATGCCAATGTCCCGCAGTCCCACGAGCAGCGTAACTAAGGCAATACCGGCGGAACCGCCAAAAGGCACTAGCGCCATTAAGCCAATTGTTAAGCCAAACAGCAGACCGAAGGGTACTTTTAGCACCAGGAAAATGGAAATCAATCCTACTGCCATGCAGGTAGAGGAAATAATTTGCCCTAAGAAGTAGTTTTGAAAACTTAACCGCAAGGTTCTAGAAAAAGGCTGCTGAATTCGTGCTGGCAGCCAGCCAACAATATTTTTCCATACTTCATCGCCATGCTGGAGGAGATAGAACGTAGAGATAACGGTTAGCAAAACGTCGATCAGTTTGGCAACCGTAAACACTGCCAGATCGAGGGTCAGATTAAGCGCACTGCCTGCAATGCCTTGAAGTTGGCTTTTGAGGCGATCGTTGAGCTGCAAAATTAATCCATCCAGGCTGACAGGCAACCCCACAGTGCTGAGCCGATCATCCAGCATCACTAGCTGACGCTGCCCTGAGTCAAACCATTCGGGCAAGCGAGTCACAAGCTGCTGGGCCTGAGCGATCGCCAATGGCAAGAGCGTTACGCCCAGCACACCTAATACCAATAACGCTAACAAAAACACAATAATCGCCGCTTGAGTCCGCTGCACTCCTTTTTCTTGCAGCCAATAAACGGGGTAGTTCAAGATAAAAGCAACGAGGGATGCCACGATTAGCACCACCATCAAGGACTGAAAGTAGCTAAAAATAGACGAAAATGCCCAAGCATTTAACACAGAAAGCGGTGCCGCTAGGGCGATCGCCAACATCCGCGACATCGGTGTCAGCGAATCCCACCAGCTTAGTAGGCGACTTTTTGATTTCGGTAAACCAGAACTAACCATTCATTGGCTCTCGAATTTATTAAGCAATGCTAATGGCTATTATGCGGAAACATGATCCCCAATAGCATCTAACTGAATAGTGATTTAAGAAAAAGAAAAAAATTGAGTGCGAGGTGCGGAGTTTAAAGGGTGTTTCTCATGGAAATTCTTTAGCTGACTTTTGTAAACTCTACCTCACTTTCGTAAAGCTAAGGTCAAGAGCGTCGTTAATAGGGAACCTTATAAACATGTAAGAAGTGTAGAGATTAGACGACTGCACATTGACCTAATTAGGAGAATGAAAATTTATGCTGTATTCACCTGCGTCTCTGGGTAAGCGACTATTGGCTATAGCCAGTCTTGCTCTGCTAACGGCAATTCCTGCTACTGCAAATGCATTGACCCTAACGTCTCAAACAAACCAAACCAATGAAGCCTCTATCAGCCAGAGTGCTAGCACTCAGCAGTGGTTGATGGCAGATAAAGATGATGACGATGACAAGAAAGGGCGGAATAAAGATCGCGGACGGGGGCGCGATGACGATGATGACGATCGGAGGGAAGTTCGGGTTGACTTGAACCGAGCTAAAAATCTTGCTCGTCAAGCCGCAGAATCAGCTAATGGCGGCATTCGAGTCTATCGTGCCGAGAACTCTATGCACGGACCTGCCAGCCAATGCCCTTATGTAGATAATGGTGATTCCTGGACATTTACCTTTCTCGGAGGTCGCCCAGGCGTAACAACTAGGACGATCGAAAGTGTGGTTACGGTTTACAAAACCAGCCCCAGAGTGGTGGTTGCCTATAACGGTGCTGTTCGTAGTGTTCAGCAAACGCGGGTTCAAAGCTTTACCAGCAGTCAGCGCACGGTGCTGGTTGATTTGATGCGTGGAAACTGTAGTAACTGCAACTATCTGGTGAGCAATTCACTCCGCACGCAGATTGTTAACCAAGGGCGATCGCTACCCCCCGGAATCCAAAAGCAACTGTTGCGCGGTAAGGGTTTACCTCCTGGCATTGCCAAGAAACTAGTGCCACTGCCTAAGCAAGTCAATACCTATATTAATCTACCGAGCTATTACGACCTCGTTGTAGTGGGTTCTAATATCGTGTTAATTGATCAAGTAAACACGGTTGTAGTGGATTATATTTCCTACATTCTGTAATTCTCTTGCACTAAAGGCGATGTGGGAGAGGTTAATTCTCGACCTGACTTTATCTAAAAAATCGAAGCGCTGCATCGTGTTTACAAGTCAATCTAAAAGGCTCCCCAGAGGGGTAATAACACTGGGGAGTCTGAAATTATGTGAGTGGATCGGCTGTGCTGAGTATACTGGACTGACTCTTTGACCAATCTGGTTTAGCTACTACACTAACTTAGATAAATTTCCTATGACTAATCCTGGAAGCCCGCCTGAATCACCGAAGAAAGGATTTAAGCTCACCTTGATGCAAGGAGTAATTGGGGCCGCCTCTTTAGCTGGAACGACAGCAATCCCCCTTCTCGTTCAGCGCACTCTCACTTCGCCCCTTCCTACTCCTATTCCGGTTCAAAGTACTTCTGCTGAGATAAAGCCTGCTCAACTATCTCCAGCAAGTGCTTCACCTGAAAGCCTAGAGGATGACAACAATGGAAAAGGTAGAAAAAAGGGCAAGAAGCACGATTAATTAAACAATCTGATTAATTGCCCTTCACTTCCATAGATTCTGATCCACTATTCAAACCCCAAACTCATCACCTCTACTCTCTCCCGGCGCTTCTCGAATTAGCGCCACCATGCGATCAGCGAGATCAAGAACCGTCTAAAACTGGCACTAGTGTCAGTTTTAGACGGTTCTCGCTCGTTCTCGACTTCAGCCTGCCATCAGCTTTGCGATCGCCGGACGTTCACCACAGCGCTGTAGCCACTCCATAACGTTAGGAAACGCCGTCAGATCGACTTCCATTGAGCCAATCCAACCGACGATACCTTGCAGGTGCGTGTCCGCAAGGCTGTAGTCGTCGAGCAAGAACGATTTTCCCTCCAGTCCACCGTCAAGAATTTTGAGGCAGACAGCTAGGTCTGCTTTTGCCTTCTCCACTGCGATCTCGCTGCGCTGATCGGGGGGCACCCAGTCTAACGAATTGGACTCGACTGCTCCTTCAGTATTACTCGGCAGCGACGCGGACAATCGACCCGCTGCTTCGGCGAGCGTGACGTTGCCCCAAGCGATCCACTTCATTGCTTCGCCGCGCTTTGGTCCCGGCGCGGGGTAAAGCATAGCATCCACGCCAAAGACCTCACCGAGGTACATTGTGATGGCGGAAGATTCCCAGATCGGTATGCCCTCATGCACGATCACCGGCACCCTTCCGTTCGGGTTGACCTTGAGGAAGTCCAGCTTTCTAGTGTCGCCCGCGCTGATGTCGAGCTTGACGCGCTCACAGGTTGTGCCAAGCTCTGCCAGAATGGCTTCGGTAATGCTTGATGTGGACATGGGGACGTAATAAAACGTTAGGCTCATCGATTTTCCTCCTAATGTTTGAGCGTTAAGATACTTGCCTCATAAAGACACAACGACCACTCTCTGGGAAACACGCCATATCCTATCCGTATCTCATAGGAGAGAACAAAATTAGATTCACTCCTCTCCTAGCAGGAGAGAGTTGGGGGTGAAAGCAACAGGTTTGGCAGGTTGGGTTTAGTATATGAGTACTAATATTTGACTGTCAACTGTGGCTCGAAAGTAGGCGTTGATCTATATAACCGTCTGGGCCACATAGCCATTAGCTTACCTCTCGGATTAGCACTGCCATACGATTGGCGCTATTGGGAACGGCAAGGCTAGCGGTTTGGGTCGCCATCTGATTTAGATCTTGAACATTGGCAGGTGTGGTGCTTAGCAGAGTCAGCACTTCGGTAGTGAGAGCGGTGGCGGTGAGGGCTTTTTGCTGAAAGAGTTTGGCGGCTCCGGCATTGGCGAAAACATTGGCGTTGTAGGTTTGATGATCTTCTGCGGCAAAGGGGTAAGGAATTAGCAGAGAGGGTGTATGGGCGATCGCAAGTTCCGTTAAGGTGCCAGCCCCAGACCGACTGATCACCAGATTGGCTCGATGAAACAGACCCGCCATGTTGGTATAGAACGGCAATGAAAAATAGTGGGAATGCTGCAAGCTTTGAGCATCAGGATCATTGTCGCCCGTTTGATGCACAATCCAAATGCCTGCTGCTAGCCAGGTGGGGGCACATTCGCGAATTAGTTTATTCACAGCAACGGCTCCCTGACTACCGCCCACAATCACCAGAAGCGGAACTTCTGCCGGAATAGGCAAGTCGGTCAAAGGCGGCGGTGGATTTTGCAAAAACTGAGCGCGGACGGGTGTGCCGACATAAACACACTGCTGAGCACGGGGCAAGTAGGTCGTGGCTGTTGCAAACCCGATCGCCACCACATTGCACCAAGGACTGAGCAGTCGGGCAACTTTTCCGGGTAGGGCATTCGATTCGTGCAGCACCACAGGAATACCTAAAGAACGGGCAGCAATCACAGCAGGAGCGGCAATGTATCCACCCGTGGTAAACACACTATCAAAGCGACCTTGTTGCAGCAGTTGGCGCACTTGCCACAACGATCGCGCAAATTTCAGCAGCACCTTGACCGCTGCCAATCCTTTTTTTTGAAATCCTTCCACATCTACTAAGTGCAAAGGATACTGAGCCGGAACTAATTGCTTTTCCAGGCGATCGGGCACTCCTAGCCACTCAATTTCATAATCAGAAAGCTCCTCAGCAACAGCGATCGCGGGAAATACATGTCCACCGGTGCCGCTTGCCGCAATCAGCAGGCGTTTGGTTGGCGGTTGAATCAAAGGATGGGTCACAGCGTTCTTTGATAAAGCGGTTAAAGTACAGGATTTCCTGCTGATCCATTTAATACAATAGCCCTAAGGTTAACTTAAGATAATGTTTGACTCTAATCTGCTGATCTTCAGTAGGCTAGTTCCTAAAATTTGTCACATTTAAAGTTCTATGCACCCTCGTTTTCGCGATCGCCTTATAGACACTCCTGCTGTATCTACTCGGTCTCAAGTAGTTTCCTCTCAATCTGCAAAGCGCTGCCGGGTAGGGATGTTCAAGCTTAGTTTAGCCACCTTGTTATTCAGTACTGTGCTGCCTTTGGCTGCTCAAGCACAAAATCCTGCCAGTAGTGCGCCCGCTCAACTAACCACGCTTCTGACTCAAATGGATGCGGCGACCAATGCTCGGAATGTGACTACCGTTGTTGATTTGTATGGCTCAAATTTTTCTAGCAGCGATGGATTAAATCGCCAAAACTTGCAACAGTCGCTAAGCTCTCTCTGGAAGCGTTACCCAAAGCTGAACTATCAGACTGAATTGAAATCTTGGAAGAATGAAAGCAACGGCATCGTTGCGAATACCGTCACCCGGATCACGGGTACCTTTCAAGAAGGAGATCGCGAATATAAGCTGGACTCTACCCTCGAATCACGCCAGCGGATTGAGAATCAAAAGGTGGTTCGTCAAGAAATTGTGAATGAGCGCAGTCAAATTACCAGCGGTAGCAATCCACCTACCCTCAAGCTAAATGTGCCGAATCAGGTCAATCGTGGTCAGAATTTTAGTTTCGACGCGATCGTTCAAGAGCCTTTGGGTGATGATTTGCTGTTGGGTGCAGCTTTGGAAGAAACCATCAAGCCTTCAGGCTATCTCAATGCCACCACCGTTGATCTAGAACCGCTCAACTCCGGAGGCATCTTCAAAGTTGGCAAAGCGCCCACCAACTCGGAGCAACACTGGTTATCGGCAGTTGTGGTTCGTCATGATGGCATTACGATGGTCACCCAACGCCTGCGGATTGTAGGCAATAACTAGAGGCTATGGGCAGTTTTTTTGATACGACTCACAAATTTTCCTCTCCCTAGCACTTTCCTGGGGAAAGTGCTAGGGAGAAGCAATAGACAGGATATCCTCGCGTTGATTGCAAGATGCTTGAATAGGGCATTTTTAAGGCGCGATCGCTGTCAAAATGTCGGCTGCGTGAGTTTCGGTATTCACCGAAGTGTAAACTTGACTGATCTTGCCATCTGCACCAACCACATAAGTGACGCGGGTAGCGTAGCGCATCCCATTCTTTTCACCCTGCACATCATAGGCTTGGGTTACTGTTCCGTCCACATCTGACAGCAACGGAAACGGCAAATTGAACTTTTCGGTGAAGGCATGATGAGAATCTTCGCCATCCATGCTCACCCCTAACACAGCAATGCCTTTACTGAGGTATTGCTCATAGTTATCGCGGAAGCTGCAAGCCTCTTTAGTGCAGCCAGGAGTGTCATCTTTAGGGTAGAAGTAAATTACAACGGGCTTGCCAGCATAGTCAGATAGAGAAATGGGCTTCCCATTTGTATCGTTGACCGTAAAATTTGGAGCAGTATCACCAATTGATAATGGCATAGGGTGAAGTCCTTTCCAGAGCGAGAACGTCAAGGATCGTAGCATTTATAGGTATTCAAAGCGCGATCGCCAAAACTTGAAAAAGCGATTGGGCTAACAGGTATGAAACTGATTAAGACTATGCATCCCCGACATTTAACAGAGGAGTGAGCATAGGATTTTGTCAGAATAGTTGCATGACCTAAAATGCATTGTCTTGCAGACAATTTTCTCTAAAAAAGAAGCTAAGCATTTCGGCAAACACAAACCCCGCACTGAAACAACAATCTGATGATTATCGTTCACCACTTAAACAACTCCCGCTCTCAGCGGATACTCTGGCTGCTGGAGGAACTGGGGCTAGAGTATGACATCAAATATTACGATCGCGACCCCAAAACGATGTTAGCGCCAGCGTCCTTGCGTGAAGTGCACCCACTTGGCAAATCACCTGTGATTACGGACGGGGCAACGACAGTTGCGGAATCTGGAGCCATTGTTGAATATCTAGTTGATCGCTATGGTGAAGGGCGATTCGCGCCTTTGCCCAACACACCAGAGCGGTTGCGATATACCTATTGGCTGCATTATGCCGAAGGTTCCGCCATGCCGCCCCTGCTGTTAAAGCTGATCTTCGATCGCATTGAGCAAGAACCTCTACCATTTTTTGTTAAACCAGTTGCACGGCTAATTAGCAATAAGACCAAAAGTTCCTTCATCAATCCACAGATCACACAGCACCTCAGTTACTTGGAATCAGAACTTGGGAAAAGCCCATGGTTTGCGGGGACTGAGTTTACAGCCGCCGATATCCAGATGAGCTTTCCCATTGAGGTAGCGATGGCGCGAGGGGGCTTAGATGCTAGCCAACCCAAGCTTTTGGACTTCCTTGATCGAATTCATACTCGTCCGGCCTATCAACGGGCACTAGAGCGAGGCGGCGTGTACAAACTTACGGGTTGAACCTGGGAAAACAGATTGGAAAGGTTCATCTGTCACGGTGCTAGCCCAATAAAAAACTAGCCCAATAAAAATCAAACCTTGGGTCTTTTAGACTCAAGGTTTAAACGAAATTTAAGGAAAAGTTCAGTCAACGCTAAAAGCGATTTACCACAAGCCTCGAACCGCAGGAGACGGACTTTCAGACGAATTTCCAGACGAAGCGGGTTGAGGGCGGGGCGCAGTCGGGCGATCGGGTGCCGTGGTGGATGGTTGAGCGACGGTTAGAATTGGACCTACCAACGCCAACACTTCCTGTTCAGTGGCGTAACCATCGAACGCATCGGAGCTAAACGGAATCGGGGAACCGCTACGATTCTCGTTGTAAATCACTTCATCTGCGTTTCTAATCCACGGACGCACGTCAGCATTGAGCAAGGTTTGGCGCAAAAAGCGAATTCCTGCTGCATGGCGGGCTTCAACGGTATGAATCGCTAAAGCTCCAGCTAGAACTGTTTTGCCAGCTTCACCCGCAGCCAGCAAGTTTTGCACTTGCCCCTTATAGGCAGCCACTCCTAAGTCCTCAACATATTGTCCTGCTTGCAGCAAGTCAGTGGGATTCGCAAAGGGATCGCGTCCTAAAATAGCCCGGTAATTTGGATTCGATGGAATAGTTACAGCATCTGGGTTGCCGCCCAGCGATCGCAGCACTGCTGATAGGTCCGTCACATGCTGAGCTTCATCCTGACCATAGGAAACCAGTGCTGCTTTTGCCACAGCAGGAGCCGATGCGAGTGGACCCCTCTGAGCCGCAGCAACGGCACGACGATAAAAGTCAGCTTCTAGCTTTTCTAATGTCAAAGCATATTCCACCACCTGCCGGGGAGACATCGTCGCACTCTGAGCATAAGCAGGAGCAGTAGGAGCAAAGAACAGAGACATCAATAACAAAGGCAAAATCAGCACGGCGCTTGTAGCAGGAGCCAAAACATGGCGCACCAAGCGGCTGCATTGATTGAGCAGAAGAGCAAAAGCGCGGCGGTTAAGCCGTGCTGTAATGACCGTCGGTTGCCTCATCCAGTTAAAACAAATCATAATTCAATATTTCCTTGGGTTAAGCGACCAACGAGCCGTTAATTGGATTGTTCAATACTTTGAGAGAGCCAACCGCAGAGACAACTTGCTTCGGTGTGTAGAGTTCATCGTAAGCACGCCCCTTAAACGGGTTGATATTGGCTGGTAGGTCAGCATCTTTTACCAGTTGCTCGCTGCCGGTTTCGGTAGTGGATCGTCCCAAAAGCGCTCTGACTCCCGCTGCATGACGACCTTCTACTGAAACAATGGAACCTGCCGCTAGGAGATAGGTTGAATTCGTCAGGCTCGGACCTGCGCCGTTGTAAGCATGAACGCCTAAATCTTCTAAGGTTACAGCCGTATTCAAAATTGTGGAGCGATCGCGGAGAAGGGCGGTTAGTCCGGATGAATTCAGGCGTAAGTCACTAGTTTGAAATAAGACGTTGTTAGCTAAAACATCACGCAAAAATTTGACGTGAGCGGCTTCCTGGTTGCCCAACGCGCTCAAATAGTCGAGTTCTTTCGGATCGGTGATCTTGCCGCTTTTAATTGCGGCTGGATAAAAAGCTGCCTCCAGTTCTTCTAGCAGCAAGGCAAAGTTAAGAATGCCAACATCATCTGCATTGAAGGTCAATGCCTTCATGCCGCCAGTTTGAGCCATTAATGCTTTCGGAACTCCCGTCAACATTGCTGTGCCCAAACTAACAAGACCCAACCTCAGTAAGGTGCGTCGTGAGGGAGAAGCATTTCTTCCTAAAAACACGCTTGGAAAAGCCATATGCGGTTATTCCTGTAAAAATTATTTAAACACTTTCATGGCTTTGAAGTAACTTCCAAAACCTATAAGTGATTTCACGTTAAGAGTAATTACTATATTCAATAAATTTCTCTATCTATGGGTACAGATAGAAAACACCTTTTGGGATTCCTTTGTCAGAGAAGAGCACTGGCTTGTCTTCGCGTGACTGCAAGTCTTTGATGTCATTTGCCCAATTGAGCATGTAGAGTCATACGCACATCGCTCTATGCTTGGATTTTAGTAACGAACAAAAATTTGCGCCAAAACATTGCTTTTAGCGATCGCACCGCGAAACAGGATGCATCCAGTAAAGTTGTGCGACAAAACCCACGCTTCAAGATATCTTCTGTAACATAGGATACGAAGTCGAATTTTTGTATCTGCTTTTGCTCACTTTTGCGCTCTGACTCGCAACAATCGTGTACAGCCAAGGCTGGGAAAAACTGAAGCAAAATGCAGCACGTTTTTAGGAGATTAGTGATGAAACTTGAAAAGGAATTTCAAACTCACATCCATCGGCAGCAGATGAATATTGCCCATCGGGTTTCGGCAGCTCTGCAAACTCAGCGATCGCTTCCGTCCTCGTTAAGCTCTTCTACTTGGGTAAAGCTCCACAATCCCCCCACGGAACTTTGTCAGGATGAAGCGCTGTTATTATGCCAGGCAGCTAGCAATCAATGGGTTGCTTGGATTCCTGACCATGGCAAAATTTTGCTTGCTGCTGAAGATTTTTCCCTAGAATAAGCCATTTTTCTACAGCAAGTTTCCTGTTGATTCACTCACTTGTCGCGATCGCCCCTCGCTCCTCGCCCCCTGCACTTTCTGGAAGACCTGAAAGTGTTGCCAAGCTTGAATGACATTGCCCTGCATCAGGGAAGCAATGCTGGCGAGAGCCTGCACTTCTGGGATAGCAGGATTCAGCTTAAGCGCACTTTGTAAGGCGGTTTGAGCAGTACCAGGGCGGAAGTCATATAGGTTAACGAAGGCGAGATAGGCGTAGGAGTAGGGATTTTGCGAATCTAGCTGGGTTGCTTTTTGCAGAGCAGCGATCGCGGGGTTTACTTGCCGCTGCAAGGCATTCGCTAAAGCTAAAGTGTAGGCATGTTGAACATTTTTTGGCTCTTGAATCAGGCGATAATCCGTCGCCTGTTGCACCTGAATTAAATAATCCTGCACTGGATCATATTGATTAATTCGAGCCACTTCATTGGAAATTGTTTCTAGAGGTTTCACCCCTTGTGGTAAGGTTGCTGCCAAAGTCCGGAGTTGGGTTAATAAGTCTAGCTCTGGTGCGGGAGTAGCTGAAGCAATAGGATCTATTTTTAGGGTGATGTTTGGCAGGGCGATCTCTTGGGTTTTGCCAGTGTTGCGATTCAAGTAAGTTGCTTCAAGCGTGTATATGCCGGGTACTGCATTTGCAGGGGGCAGCATTGCCATTCGCTCGGTCACTTGCCAGCGGCTTGCCTGCTTCTCTGTCAGTACTGCTGGATAGAGTGATCCCATGCCAATGCCGTGGTCATGCAGCCAGCGGGTGCTTCCTTTTAGCTTTACATCTCCTTGTTTTTGCCAGGTTAAAATCACCAATCCGGGCTGCAATGCATCCCAGGTGCCTGACCATTGATAGGTCACCGGAACTGGCATTCCCGCAGGCGCAGCAGTGGGTAAGGTTATTTCATCTAACCGCACCAAAGCCTTTTCTTCGGGTTGGGGATTGATGATGGTTTGCAGTTTGCCGGAGCTTTCTACTGATTGAATTGTCTCGGTCGTTATGCTTTCTGCCGCTTGGTTTTCAACTTCGGAATTTTGCGCTTCAGGCTTTTGCGCTCCAGACTGCGGATTTTGAACGATCGCCTCCTTCACTTCCACCGCTGCCACTTTGCGGCGATAGAGCTTTAAGTTGCTCTGGTCTGGCAGTACCCAAGTCTGATGGAGTCGAAAATCTTTACCCTGTTCAACTGCTTGCACTAAGGTTGTTTGGGCATCTTGACGGCGAATGGCTCCCTGGTCGTTAGTTTTAGTTAGGAACCAGGTGAGCGATCGCCGATCTTTTTCGATGGTTCGTTTGCGATCGCCCACTTGCCGCCCAAACACTTGAAAATCTCCCAATAAACCGTAGTAATTAATGTTGTGCTGGTTGAGTTCTGGAGTGGAAGGCAGCACTCCAACCGTAGAGATTAAATGAGGTTCAGCTCGCCTAATCTCAGCAATCACTTGGGCATGGGGATAGGATTTGCCCTGGTAAGGAAAAAATCGAGAAACCCGTTGCGTCGCTCCTTGCCCCACAAAAATCGGGAACAAACTGTTGAACATCAGCACGATCGCGAAGGAAATAGTTGCCCAAGGCAGCACCCGCCAAGATTTGGGAAACAGCGTCATGCCATAGGCAAGCAGCACAGACATCGCAGGCAAGTAGGGCGCAATGTAACGAGCATCCTTATTCGGATTTAGGGTAGACAGCACATACGCCCCCAGGATGAAAATCAACAGCCAGCCCAGCGATCGCTGCGTGGCTGCATAGCGTTGCTGGCGATGATCTCGTAGTGCTGCCACCGAATTCAATGAGGTCACGCCTCTACCCATGCGCGATCGCCGCCAAAACCAGATAATTCCCATCAGTGGCACCAGCAGCAATGGCAGGGACACCATGTTGGGCAGTTCCGCTAGGTAAAGCGTCAAGCCTCTCAGCGATAATACTGGCGCTTCCCCTTCCGCGATCGCTGAATCAATCGTCGCCCGTTTGCTCGATGTCAAAATCAGCAGCCAATTGGTGCGATACCAGGGAAACCACACCGGCAGCGATGCCACTAATCCCAATCCAAATTGCCCTAATCGGTGCCATTCTTGCCGCCACAAAACTTCTCCTAACACCCACAGTATCGGCACCAGCATGAACAGCAGCGACGTTTGCTTAGTCATTAACGCCAAGCCGAAAGTGATGCCAAACAGAACGGCAAGCAGCCAGGGGCGAATAGCTGAAGATATGTGAAAAGATACAGGCAGAGAAAAGCCAGAGGATAGGATTTTGTCACTGGTGATCAGGGTTGCTTCGTCCTGGTTTTCTACCTTTTTCTCAGCAATTGACGATTCCCTGATGTCCTTTTGCCTTTTACTAACTTCTCTCCACACCGTGAGGCAGGTAAAACATAGCGTCACCATCGCGGTCAGGGGATAGTCCAGCAGAAACTCAAGCCGCAATTGGTACAGGCTCGGCATTAGGGTGCTGAGTATCGCAGCCCATAGTCCCACTTTCCAATCAAACAGAAAAGTGCCCAACGCGTAGACTGCTGCTAGCAAGATGGCGCTGTAGAGCAGCATGACCCAAAAACTCTGGTCGATTCCCGTGCCAAACACATTTAGAAACGGCGCTGTGGAAATGTAGAAGAATGGCGGGATTTTGCTAGATAAAAGCCACAAATCAGTCCACCAACTGCCAGAAAACCATTGCGGCGTGGCTAAGGCATTCCAGTAGGTTAGAGCACCGGCGAGATAGTCTGCTGGGTCCCAGGGAGGAGCGGAATGATCTAGCGCTAGCCATAGGCGATCGATGATGGCACTCATTAGCCAAATGCTACCCAAAATCGGTAGCCCTTTCAGCCAAGCATGGTGCGTTTTATTTGAAAGCTGCTCTGCGGAATCGTGACCCAACACCCGTTTTATCCGACTACCGCAACGACTTTTTCATCTTAATATGAGGAATTCCGGCTTCCTCAAATGGGGTTCCTTCTATCTGAAACCCCAGCCGTTCATAAAATACTTGCACCGATTGTTGGGCATTCATGCAGACTTCTGTTGCCTGTTTTTCAGTCACGAAGCTAAGAGTATACTCCATCAGCCGTTGACCGATGCCTTTTCCTCTTGCTTCTGGCAATACCGCAACCCGTTCCACCTTGGCAATTTGTGGAGTCAGAAAGCGAATGCGAGTCGTGCCCACTGGTTCTTCATTTAAAAATGCCAATAGATGAGTCGATCGCTCATCTTCTCCATCAAACTCCAATGCAGGATCAACCCCCTGTTCAACCTGAAACACTAAGTATCGAATTTGAAACACCTGGGGCAGGTCATCGGGTAGGGTTGCCACTCGAATAATCAGATCATCCATGCAAATGCTCCTTGCCAAATTGCGAATTTTCTTTAGCCCAAGGGCACTCTAGCCTTACTCCTCTATTGAGGATATTCGATTCACGTAGGGCAGCGTCAGGCTGGAGTTTTTGGGTGCTCATGGTAGAAGAACGTGCTTTTTGGCTAGCAATGTCTGGAATTGATGGGATTGGCCCGATTTCACTCCGGCGCTTGCACAAACATTTTGGCTCCCTAACCGCTGCATGGGAAGCTTATCCGGCTGATTTACTGGAAGTGGAAGGGATTGGGTTGCAAACAGCGGATGCGATCGCCAAGGCACGACGACACATTCAACCCGCAGAACTGTTGCAACAGCATGAACAGGCAAACCCGACGTTTTGGACTCCCGGCGATCGCGACTATCCCCGGCTGCTATTGGAAGTTCCCGATCCACCACCGATGTTGTACTATCGCGGCACTGTAGAGCCACAAGAACTCAGCGGCGTAACACCCATGATTGCGATCGTCGGCACCCGCAATCCTTCCGATTATGGCAGGCGCTGGACGCGACGGATTACGACAACGTTGGTCAAGCATGGCTTTACGATTGTGTCTGGTTTAGCTGAAGGAATTGACACCGAAGTGCATCAGAGTTGTATCGAAGCAGGGGGGCGGACGATCGCTGTTTTGGGCTGTGGTACGGATGTCGTCTATCCCTGGAGCAACCGAGAACTGTATAAAAAAGTGATGAAACATGGACTGGTGGTGAGTGAACATGCCGCTGGCATCCAACCCGATCGCATGTTTTTTCCGCGCCGCAATCGTGTGATTGCCGGGTTGTGTCGCGCCACGCTGGTAATGGAGGCTCCCGCAAAATCCGGTGGGTTAATCACGGCGCACTATGCCAATGAATACGGGCGAGATGTCTATGTACTACCCGGCAGTTTGGATAATCCCAAAGCGATCGGCTGCCTCAATTTAGTTGAGCAAGGAGCGCACCTGATTTTAGGAGAAGATAAACTAATTGAAAAACTAGGAATGTTGCCCCAACTCGATCGCCCTGCTGCCACCGCTCAACAAGCCATTCCCCTTAACCTGCCGCCCGACATGCAGCAAATTCTGCTAGCCCTCACTGAATCCCAATTCTCTAACCCAGAAGGCGTTCCCCTCGACTTACTCGTTCAAAAAACCGGACTCGCCCCCGGCACCGTTCTCGGCTCCCTCACTACTTTAGAAATGCAAGACTTGATCACAACCCTGCCCGGAATGCGCTATCGATCGATGTGAAAGGGTTAGGAGGGGGAATATGGAGCTACCAACGAACTAACGAGTGGCGAGCGCTAAATTTTCAGTTTTAAGTTCGTACTTCGCACTTCACACCTCGTATTTTGCATTTCACTCTTTACCTTTCTTTGCAATTTGGTAGGCATCCTTTGGCTTTCATCAGGTAGGTTTAAGCAGAGCTAATTTCTCAACTTAATGACTGACTCATCTGCGATCCGGTTGATTAATTCATCTGCCACTAAGGTGCCTGACCAGCGATGGCACATTGCGGCGGCTAATGCTGACTTGGCGACGCAAATTGCTCAAGAAACCGATTTGTCTCCCTTGATGGCGCAAGTGCTGATTAACCGTCGCTTGACCACGTTGGAGCAGGTGCAGGCGTTCCTCAGCCCTGAATCGCAATATCTGTCTTCGCCCCTTGCTGATTTTCCCGATTTACCTCTCAGCCTGGAACTGTTGATTAATGCGATCAACACACGGCAACGGATTGCGATTTGTGGGGATTATGATGCTGATGGCATGACGAGTACGGCGCTGTTATTGCGGGCACTGCGATCGCTCGGTGCCCAGGTAGACTACGCGATTCCGAGTCGCATGGCAGAGGGCTATGGCATCAATCGGCGAATTATCGACGAGTTCTATGAGGAAGGAGTGAGGCTGCTAATTACAGTGGATAACGGGATTGCAGCGTATGACCCGATCACCCATGCGCGGGAACTGGGCATCACCGTCATCATCACGGATCATCATGATCTACCGCCGCTTTTGCCGCCTGCCCATGCCATTCTCAATCCCAAGATGATCGCCGAAACCTCTCCCTATCGTGGCATTGCGGGGGTCGGCGTTGCCTACATCTTGGCAAAAGCGTTGGCGCAAAGCATGGGTAGTTCCAGCGATTTGACCGATTCATTGCTGGAACTGTTTACCCTGGGCACGATCGCCGATTTGGCACCGCTGACGGGAGTCAATCGTCGCTGGGTAAAGCAGGGTTTGCAGGTACTCGCAAAATCGCGCTTAGCGGGAGTGCAAGCGCTAATTCAGGTATCCGGGTTGAGTAACGAAAAAAACCTGAAACCAGAAGCGATCGGCTTTCGGTTGGGGCCTCGGATCAATGCGGTGGGTCGCATTGCTGATCCGCAAGTGGTGATTGAACTGTTGATCACCGATGATGAAGGCGTGGCGCTGGAACGGGCGATGCAGTGTGAACAGATCAACCAGCAGCGGCAGAAACTTTGCGAAGAAATTGAACAGGAAGCGATCGCTTTGTGTGAGAGCGGTAAGGGCACGAATCAACCCTTCAATATTCAAGAGAACTGGGTGTTTTTGGTGGTGCATCCGAATTGGCATCACGGCGTCATTGGCATTGTGGCTTCGCGCCTGGTGGAACGCTACGGTGTGCCTGTGTTCATCGGCACCTACGAAGACGAGACACGGCAGCACATTCGCGGCTCAGCCCGCAGCATTCCAGAATTTAACGTGTTTGAAGCGCTGGAATTCTGTAAGGATTTACTAGATAAACACGGTGGACATCGGGCAGCAGGCGGCTTTTCCTTCAAGGCTGAAAATTTGGAAGCCTTGCGATCGCGCCTACGTACCTTTGCTCACCAAACCCTTGCCCCAGAATACTTGAAGCCGCTCGTCACTGTGGATGTTGAGGCTCCTTTGTCACAGATTGATTTTAGTCTTTATTCCCAGCTAGAGGCGCTGCATCCCTGCGGCATGGAAAACCCCGATCCGGTGTTTTGGTCGGCTAATGTGCGGATTCACGAGCAAAAAAAGATTGGTAAAGGGCACCTCAAGGTCACCCTCAGCCAGGATGAAAGCGTGGGGCAACCCGCCAAAAAGATCACCGCGATCGCGTGGCGTTGGGGCGATTTCTATCCTCTGCCATCTCGCATGGATATCGCCTATCGCCTCCGCACCAATGAATGGAATGGCGAAGTTTCCCTAGAACTAGAACTGGTGGGAGGGCGCTCTGTTGCCGCAGCCAGCGAACGGGCAGAGTTTGTCCACGGCGATCGCTGCTATGCCTGCCGCCTAGTTGCGATCGACCAGGGCAAAGAACTCCGCATCCGCAATCCCGCAGGCAAAGTGCTGATTGTGCAGCAGGGGCAGCGGATTGGACACCTGACTCACCCGTCCACGGAAACCATTGAAGTCGATGTCTGCCAACCCCACTACTTCGCTCTGATTAGATCCGCATTGGAAGCCTTAGGCATTGAAAAAGAACAAGACGAAAAAATGACAGGATAGGGGAAGCATTTATGCCTGTTCAGGGTCAAAAACAAAGAGTACAAATGGGCAGGAGCAGAATCAGATCGGTATGGATCAGAAAACCACTTAGACGGATGCTGCAACTTTTTTTGCTGGGTTATCTAGCGCTAAATGCCTTTGCCTTTTTCTATGGCGAGCGGCTGATTTTTCTACCGCGCCCTAGAAGCTATCAAGACAGCCCAGAAATCTTGAAGCTCACAACTCACAGCGGCGAACAAATTTCAGCGCTATATCTGCCCAATCCAACCGCAACCTACACTGTGCTGTATAGCCATGGGAATGCCGAAGACTTGGGGCGCATTCGCCAACGATTGGAACGTCTAAAAAACTTGGGAGTCTCAGTGTTTGCCTATGACTATCGGGGCTATGGCACCAGTCAGGGCAAACCCTCGGAACAGAATGCCTATCAAGATATTGAAGCAGCGTATCGCTACTTGACCGTCACGCTCGGCATTTCACCCAATCGAATCATTCTCTATGGGCGATCGCTGGGCAGTGGCACCAGTGTGGAAATTGCCAGCCGAGAAGCGATCGCTGGGTTGATTCTGGAAAGCCCCTTTACTAGCACCTTTCGCGTCATCACCCAAATTGCGGTTGTCCCCTTCGATCGCTTCGATAATCTCCGCAAAATCGAAAAAGTGCGCTGTCCGGTGTTGTTTTTGCACGGCACCCAAGATGGCCTGATTCCCTTTCGCCACAGTGAAATCTTGCTGCGCCAGGTGCGATCGTCCAAGCAGTTAGTGGCGATCGCCGGAGCCGACCATAATGATTTACTCGAAATCGCTGGCACTCAATACAACCAGGCTATTCAAACTTTTATCCAGCAGTTAAAACACCCTTTAGTCCCTCAGCCTTAGTGATCTGCCACAGTCAATATAATCTTGATGATCAAGGGTGGTATCCCAGTTGCCTTGTCTCACCTTTTTTTGCAAAGAAAGCAGTGGAAAAGAGAGAAGTGAAGTACTCAAGACTATTAGCTCCTCGCTAACCGCTAATTGGTTCACTGCGATTTCTATCGTTGCCCTGTGACAATATAAGCAACTCGCTTCCCGATATTGGTGGCATGATCTGCCATGCGCTCTAAATGCCGGATAGTTAGCACTAACAAGACAATCGGTTCTACAACGCCTTGAACATTTTTCTGCTGCGCCAATGAGTGATAGAGGGTTTCATAGTCTAAATCCACTGCATCATCGCGTATTTTTACGGCTAGTCCTGATTCTGCATCCAGATCGGATAAGGCGGCTAAGCTGAGCGCCAACATTGCCCGACACCGATCGCACATCCGCTTTACCTGTTCCATATAAACTGGAACTGGATAAGGAAATAGCAAAATTGAAATTTCACCTAAATCTTCTGCGTAGTCACCAATCCGCTCAAGGTCACGGACTAACTGCATCATTGCGCTCAGCAAACGAAGATCCTGAGCAACAGGCGATTGTAGGGCAATCAGCGTCACACAGTCGTGCTCGATTTGACGATAAAGTTTGTCAATTTGCTCATCTTGGAGTGAAATTTGATTGGGAGCTTCTAAATTGCGCTCAAAGAGGGCTTGCCGTGCCAGCCAAAAAGAGTTTTCAACTAGCGCACCCATTCGCAAAACATCTCGCTGAATGCGCTTAATCTGTCGTTCAAACTGTAAACGGGTTGAGCTTGTATCCAATAGTTCGCTTGCCACATGCACTTCAAAGGTCTTTACTGTAGCTTTTTTTAACTAGCCTGAGACTTGTTGAGCGCTACTCTGTCACTATATAGACCTGTTATCTCTATCGCCATATCGTAGATTACATTTGAGTTAATCCCGCTGCTAAAACCGTTTCGGGGGAAGTTTCACCAGAAAAACATCCCTCAACTGTATTGCAAATGTCAAGTTTTTGTGACAAACCCCTCGCAGGGTCGCGCAATGATTCATGCGTTACAGAGGGACTAGTGCGCTACTGTAGCTAGCAGCGATTTTAGAATTTTAGTTATCTTTTGGATTCTCGTTATGTCTCAGACCAGTGTCTCTCACGGATGGTTCACTCAGTTACAAAAGCAATATCCTATGAGTGCTTTGGTGACAGAACTGGTGCAAATTCACCAAGAGCGATTTATTGTGAAGGCGATCGTGCAACTGAATGGTGTGGCGATCGCAACCAGTATGGCAGACTCAACCACACTTGAAATGGCAGAAGATCAAGCGAGGCTAAGAGTTTTAGACTTTTTGGGCATATTCACAACACCTACATCCGCAAACCTGGCTCCACTCGTTGCGCCTGATTTGACAACACCCATTAGCAGCGATCGCTCACCCGAAACTCCGCTACCAGAAATTTTGCCTACCTCGATTAGGCACCCAATAGATAATGGCTTTCCGATAAAAGCATTACCCAACTTAGATCCGGAAGCGATTGAAGTGTCTACTTCGGAACTTATTGAAATGGCTGCCCCCCCGCCCTTACCTGCGGTGCCGATGCCTGAGATATCAGTCGATTTATCTATGCCGTTTTCAACATCGCTATTTTCAGAACCAGCGATGCCTACCGAAGAAGACCACACTGATGAGACTGTGAATGATCATCCTATCGAAGAGTATTTACCCAGTGTTGAAGACTATGGGGCGGGATATGAAGACAGCGAACCCGAATATGAATTATCTGAAGACCCATTACCTGAAGACCCACTAATTGAAACTGAGACAGTCGCCACAATCGCCCCTGCCGCACGGGTGCAAGAAGATCAGCGCGAAGAGGAGCACCCAGTTTCTGCCAACTTAAGCAAACCCAAAAAGGCGATCGCGGAAGAAAATCCAATCGCTTCCCTCCCTTCGGATGCGAACGAGCCAGACGATCTCTCGACCCTGATTGCTCATACCGATGTTGAAATGGATCGCATTGGCTGGACCAAGCAAGAGGGTCGCGATTACCTAAAGCGCACCTATAAAAAATCAACTCGACAGCGCCTAGACGTGGACGAGTTGATGGACTTTTTAAATTATTTGAGAGCGTTACCTTCAGTCAATGGCATTTAAGCCAGTTTGAGGGCGATCGCTCAGTTGTTAGCGATCGGATGGACAGCTGAAGGGCGACGATCAATCACTTGATCGATCAAGCCATAGTCTTTTGCTTCATCCGCAGACATGAAAAAGTCACGTTCGGTATCATCCTGAATGCGATCCAATGGCTGCCCAGTGTGATCTGCCAGCAACTCATTCAAGCGCTGCTTGTGATACAAGATTTCCTTTGCTTGAATTTCAATATCGGTTGCTTGCCCCTGAGCACCACCCAGTGGTTGGTGAATCATAATCCGAGAGTTAGGAAGACTCATGCGCTTGCCCTTTTCTCCGGCACTCAGCAAAAATGCGCCCATGCTGGCAGCAAGTCCCATACAAACCGTGGAAACGGCTGGGCGAATTTGCTTAATGGTGTCATAAATGCCCATGCCAGCGGTCACTGATCCACCCGGCGAGTTGATATAGAGGTAAATATCTTTTTCTGAATCTTCTGCTTCCAAAAACAGCAGCTGGGCAACAATCAGATTCGCCAGATCTGAATCAACCTGCTGACCCAAAAACACAATCCGCTCCCTCAGAAGGCGAGAGTAGATGTCAAAGGCGCGTTCACCGCGACCAGACTGTTCAATAACGGTAGGAATCATAGAGCCTGCGTGTAGTGATTTTCTCCCATTCTACAGATTTGCTGGGAGATATGAGGCGGGAGGCGATTGAAACTAGCAGGATGCTGCATAGTGAACCAGTTGCCCCAGGCGATGACGGAGCGTTTCTAAGCCAAGCCGTTCGCTGGCAGAAATAAATAGCGCCTGAGGATGCTCTTCTTTTGCCAGCATGAGCGTGTCGCCATCAATCTGATCGATTTTATTGAATGCCAACAGGCTAGGACCGGGGGCGATCGCCATGCCAGATAAAATGGTCATGACTGAGCGAATTTGGCTTTGCCATGCTGGATGCGACAAATCCACCAGATGTATTAGTGCTGTAGCTTCTGTTACTTCTTCAAGCGTGGCACGAAAGGCATCAACCAAGGAGGGCGGCAACTCATGAATAAAGCCGACAGTATCGGTTAGCAAAACCGACAGTGGCTCTTGCGTGATGGCATCAGGGACGACCATGCGGCGCGTTGTCGGATCAAGGGTGGCAAAAAGCTGGTCAGCAGTATAAACCTCAGCATTGGTGAGTACGTTTAGCAGGGTTGATTTACCCGCGTTGGTGTAGCCCACTACGGCGATTGAGGGCACCTCTTCATGCTGACGGCGTTGGCGCATCCGGGCACGGTGGGCTTGCAGTTGGGTCACTTCCCGTTGTAAGCGAGTGATCCGCTGTTGAATAGAGCGGCGTTCAGTTTCTAGCTTTGTTTCACCGGGTCCTCGGGTGCCAATACCGCCGCCTAATCGTGACATTGCCTGGCCGCGTCCGGTTAATCGGGGTAGGCGATATTCCAATTGCGCCAGTTCAACTTGCAGCTTCCCGGCTCCCGATTGGGCGCGCTGGGCGAAGATATCTAGGATCACTTCCGTGCGATCAATAACTCGCAACCCAATTTGAGTCTCCAAATTTCGTACTTGGGCGGGAGACAAATCGCGATCGAAGACGACTAGATTCGCACCCACGCTTTGCACCGATCGCGCAATTTCCTGAACTTTCCCTTCTCCTACCACGGTGCGAGGATGGGGGTGGGGTCGCTTTTGCGTCAGAGTCTGCAACACCTCGCCTCCCGCTGTTTCAATCAGTCGCCCTAATTCTTCTAGGCCATCTTGAAATTGCTGAGAGTGGATTTTTTCAGTATGCAGCCCCACAATCAAGACGCGATCGTGATCTTGATCAACCTGGCGGGCAATAAACTCGCGGCGAAACTCTTCTTCGAGTCCTTCTACTAAGGCAGAAAAATCTTGGTCAGCAATGACATCTACGCTCAAGGCTGGAGTCACTGTCCAGGTGGCTTCTGGGTGGGGCACCAGATGGGCAAGATAGGCTGCCGCAATGTAGCCCGTCGCTCCCCCCCCGCGACGCTCGAATCCACTTCCAGTCAAGCTCAAAACCACTAGAGCGTCTAGCCGCTGCATTGCCATCACCGTCAAAGTTGTCTCGCCAGGCGGCTCATTTTTTAACTGTGTTGCAATACAGCGAATGCCACTCAGTCGTTCTGCTCCGTAGCGAGGTAGTTCTAAAGGTGGAATGCGAGTTTGGCGAGGAGTGCCAACACCCACCCGAATGACCTGTCCGCGACGATTAATGTAAGCACAAATAGGTTGACTCAATTCAGTACTGACGGCAGCAAGGCGCTGAGCAAACTCGGCAGTAGTCGTGCGATCGCTGGGTAATCGCTGCTGGTAAAGCTGCTGCAACTGTTTAAGCTGACTACTCTTGATGCCTTGAAGATTTCCGTGAATTAAGTCGATAAACTGCCTAGCCAAACGCGTCTGGATCTTATTCTATCTATAGGAGCCGAGCTAAAGCGATCGTTACGGGATGTATTGATAAGTATTTCTGTGGTTATGCATACAAAATTCAAACCAGTATGCTTAATGGTCAGTTCTCTTCTCTCCTTTAAAGCGCCAGAGAGGGTGGTAGAAACGGTTTTAGGATTTAGAGAACTTCATCTGTTGTGCAAAGCATTTTCCAAATCAGTAAGCAATTCTGCTTATCGATTCGTCACAAGCATATGAATATGGTTAGAATCGTTTTGTGGGAGTACCCTTTCAAAGTTGCAAAACTAAGAAGTCAATCTCTTAAAAAAGGGGTTGAGACTGACTGTCTCTATAGATACTTTGTTTAGCAGTAAGCTCAGTTATCCTGTATTTGGCTCAGGTTCAGGAAAGCAATGATGAACCTGATGACAAAGTCAAGGAGCGGTTTGAAGTCTTGAGAGCGTGCATTATCGTTTATAGTAAATGTTTCAATTCTTGACAGAGTTTTTCGAGAATTGCATGTGGTGATTGGAGGGCAGCCGTGTTTATAAGACTTGCAGAGCAACATCGTCAATTTGTCCAAGATTTGGTCATGAATCTTCAGGCTCTTGCGATCGTGCTAGAGCGAAAGGGTTATCTAGCATCTTGCTATACCTGCGGCGGCCAAATGAATAGCGCGTCATTTATGGTGAGTCTGGCAGATAGCCATCTAATTCGTTTCTTGGTTTCTGATTACGGCATTACTTGGACTGAAATGCGCGACGATCGCGAGTTGATGAAGCTAGAAGGTGCGGAAGCAATTAGTCAACTTCAAGAATTAGCTAACCTCGTCAAATATCAACTTAAGCCTTCCCAATCTGTTCCAGCAATGGTAACTGGAAATTTAGGCTAGCTGACTGAACTAAATGCCTGAGTGCAGGTCACTAGTTTTTAAAAGCAGAAGACTCTTGTTGACAAGAATCTTCTGCTTTTGAAGTTCTCACTGCAAAGATATTAAAGACATTGATTTGACTGACGGTGCAAGCAATTTTTCCAATAGTTGTTTAATATCAGGCGATCGCGCTGTTTCTAATAAAAGCAGGTTCCTATCCTGATGGTTTTTCCTGTTTCCAAAGAAACGGTTTCAATGTGGACGCGCGATCGCGTGCGGCTCGATGCGGATGTGTATCGTCCGGTGATGAACGGTGAGTTTCCCGTGCTGTTAATGCGGCAACCCTATGGACGGGCAATCGCTTCCACCGTGGTTTATGCCCATCCCTCCTGGTATGCCGCTCAGGGATACATTGTGGTGATTCAAGATGTGCGGGGACGCGGCACCTCAGAAGGGGAATTCAAACTGTTTGCTCACGAAATTGAGGACGGTTACGACAGCGTCCAGTGGGCGGCAAACCTGACTGGCAGCACAGGCGCAGTAGGCATGTACGGCTTTTCTTATCAGGGCATGACTCAGCTCTATGCTGCTGCCGCTAAGCCCCCGGCACTCAGAACCCTGTGCCCTGCTATGCTTGCCCATGATCTATATTGCGACTGGGCCTATGAAAACGGGGCATTTTGTTTGCAGTCAAATATGGGTTGGGCACTGCAACTGGCGGCTGAAACGGCTCGGCTGAAAGGAGATGAAACTGCTTTTTATACTTTAACGACGGCAGCTAAAAATTTGACCTTTGGTGAAACGGTGCCCGCGCGATCGCGTGTTTTAAGCGAACTTGACTCCACCTCGTTTTATCATGACTGGCTAGCCCAGCCTGATCCAGGTGATTACTGGGAAACCCTTTCACCCAAAACCTACTTGAAAGATGTGGATTTGCCGATGCTACACATTGGCGGTTGGTTTGATACCTTTTTGCGCGGCACCCTCAGCCTTTACAAGGAAATGGCAAGCCGCAGCCAATATCGCCAGCAGTTGATTGTGGGTGCTTGGGCGCATTTACCCTGGAGTCGGCAGGTTGGCGCGATCAATTTTGGTGTCGAAGCCAACAATCCCTGCGATCGCCTGCAACTCCACTGGTTTGACCACTTTCTTAAAGGCAATGATCCCGGCTTACTTAATGAACCGCCGATTCAGCTATTTGAGATGGGCACGAACCAGTGGCGATCGCTTGATTCCTGGAATTTTGCTGAACCCACTGCCTTTTACCTGTCCAGCACTGGACTTGCGGGTATGAATGACCAAGACGGTCAATTAATTCAAAATCCAAAATCTAAAATCCAAAATTCCTTCGATACCCTCGTTCACGATCCTTGGCGACCTGTTCCTGCTCAAGGAGGTCATGCTGCTTTTCCGTCGGGATCGTTTGAGCGATCGGCGTTGGATTGCCGCACAGATGTTTTGACTTACACTTCCGAGCCTCTAATGGAAGCTTTGCACTTGGCGGGAGAAGTGATCCTGACGGTGTATTGTTTTGCCGATGCACCCAGCTTTGATCTGGGTGCGGTGCTGTCAACGGTGCATCCCAATGGCGCAGTTTACAATTTTACTCAGGGATATATGCAGGTTCAGCCAGCGCAAAAAACTGAGCCGCTGACCTTGGCACTTCAGCCCACCTGTATTTGCATTCAGCGAGGTTATGCAATTCGCCTTAGCCTCAGTGCTGCTTGCTTTCCGGCTTATCCAGTCAATGCTGGAACGGGCAAACCTGCTGATAAAACACGACTGATCGATCAGAAAATTATCACCCTAACGGTGATGAGTGGTGATAGTGATGGCGCTTCTCAAACAGAAAATCATTTGTCCTGCATCTGGCTACCGATTACCTAAGATCCAAGCGGGATGCCAGAATTTTTGTGAGGGATCTGCTTTGCAGAATCGCCTTCAATATGAATCACCACGTTTGTCGATCCATAATCTTGATAAATTGCTTGCTGTGCTTGGTGAATAATGGCGTTGGATAGGTGTAAATATTCGGGATGCAGAATGAGACTCATCTCTACATAAGTCCATCGACCCACCATGCCTTGTGATCGAATTCCGTAACAGTGGACAATGCCTTCTACACGGCGAATTGTTCTTATCAGAGCTTCCGGCGCGATCGCGACTTGATTAACTAACGAAGGGATTTGCCGATTCAGTATCCGCCAGCCATTGGCGATCGCAACGCCAATGATTGCGATCGCTACCACCGAGTCAAGCCAGCCCCACATCCAGCCGGAGATGACTAATTCAAGCATGACGATGATCATCACCACAGCATCTTGCAAACTGGTGCCAAAGCTAAAACTCAGGGAAGGACTTTCTAGCATTTGAGCGTGCGATCTCCCAAAAATTCCCATGCAGAAATTAATTGCAATCATCGCAACAAACAAATAAATCAACGACAGATTGATCGGTTCAACGCGAGAGATTGAACCTCCCGTAACCGCTGTGGCTACTTGCTGAACGGCGATAATCAATATTGTGCAACCTGTAAAGCCAATTAAGCTGGTGACCACTAAGGTCAAAATCGTGTCTATTTTGCGATGGCCCCAAATGTCGCGACCAGGAGCGCCAGAAAATGCTAGGGTCAACCAACTGAGCATCAAACTAAAGCTAGTTACGAGGCTATGAATGGAAGCAGCCAACAAGCTAAGCGATTGAATGGCTAACCCTATCCACACCTTCATTGCCAAAATCATCAGCGTCAGCCACAGTGCTACCAACCATCCTCGATGATCTGCCCACCGATGACTTTGTACTTCTGTCATATGCCTGACCCTATTTTCTGCTCAATCTGCCCTACTTGCCATCCAGCTTGACTGGAATGCCTTTCAATTATGGGCATCAAATTCAAAAATGCACGAAAACATTGAAGCATTTGCATTGCTTTTCTTGGAATCCAGGCTTAGCATCGGCAAGTATCTTTTGCTCATGCTCAATTACCACGCCCAACGACTATCCTATGCAATCACCCACTTCTTCCAAAGCAAACATTCAACTGCTGGTGCTTGATATTGATGGCACGATCGCCGGAATTTCCAATGAAATTCGTGAGCCGATTAAGCAAGCAGTTCAGGCAGCACAGGCAAAAGGGATACAGGTGGCGATCGCCACTGGGCGCATGTATTGCTCGGCTCTCCGCTTTCATCAAACGATCGGTGCCACCTTGCCATTGATGGCTTATCAAGGTGCTTTAATCAAAGATCCGACAACTGAACAGGTGCATCGCCACTGGACAATGTCCACCCACTTAGCTGCCGCCCTGCTGGACTATTACGAGCAGCCAGCCCTGCGGGATCAGCTTTCCGTTCATCTTTACATTGACGATCAGCTTTATGTGCGGGAACTCACGCCCGACAGCAAAGATTATGGCTATCGCACTAGCGTGATCCCGATTCCCGTGGGGGATCTGCGATCGCTGCTTGACCAAGAGCCAACGAAAGTACTGGCGCTAGGAGAAGATCCGGCGTTGATGGATCGCGTGTTGGCAGAGTTGCGCGATCGCCATCCAATAGACGAACTTTATCTAACAAAATCCGTACCCATTTTTGTTGAAGCAACCAATCCATTAGTCAACAAAGGTACAGCCGTTAAATACTTGGCAGAAGACTATTTGGGCATTCAGCCAGAAAATGTCATGGTCATTGGAGACAATTTCAATGATCTCGAAATGATTCAGTATGCAGGCATTGGGGTTGCCATGGGCAACGCACCAGCAGCAGTGAAAGCTGCTGCCGATTGGGTCACTTTAGGCGTTGAGGCGAATGGCGCGGCTGTGGCGATCGCAGAGTTTTTGCTCTAGCCCTAGTTAACCTCACACTTCATCTCGCACTTCCTTGATGCTGGTTTTACGTTCCAAAATTTCTTTCAACACCAATGTCACTAGCGCCAACATCGCCAGCAATACGGCGGCAGAAAATGCGGCTTCTGTTTGATATTGCTTATAAGCGTCTTCCACGAAAAGAGGCAAGGTTTGAGTTTTGCCAATGATATTGCCAGAAACAACTGACACCGCGCCAAACTCGCCCATTGCTCTCGCATTGGTTAGCAGTACGCCGTACAACAATCCCCAACGGATATTGGGTAAGGTGATCCGCCAAAAAGTCTGCCAGCCGTTTGCCCCTAAGGTTTTAGCCGCTTCTTCTTGTTCTGCACCCGCCTCTTCCAAGACCGGAATCACTTCACGGGCCACAAAAGGAATGGTGACAAACGCTGTTGCCAAAACCATGCCCGGTAACGCAAAGATAACTTTGAGGTCGTACTGCTGTAAAAACTCACCAAACCAGCCATTGCGACCATACAGCAAAACAATCATTAGCCCTGCCACCACCGGAGAAACAGAAAACGGTACATCCAAAATACTAATGACAAAGGCGCGTCCTCGAAACTGTTTGCGGGCAATAAGCCACGCGGCACACAGCCCAAATACAGTGTTTATAGGCACCACAATCAGGGCAATGATCAAGGTGAGGTTGACAGCATTTAAAAAATTTGCCTCAACCAAATTGGCAAAAAAGGGTGCCCAGCCTTTGGCAAACGCCTGGAAAAAAACGTTCACAGTTGGAATAAACAGCACCAGAGTCAGATAGGCGATCGCCACTGCAATCAATGCAACTTTGACCCAAGGGCGATCGCGAGGCGCAGTGGAAGACTTAATCGAGCGATATGAATCATGAGAAGAGTCTAAATTAGATGTCATAGCGGCGACCCCAAGCTTGCAACAGGTTAATCAAAAACAGCAGGATCAGCGAAATGGTCAACAATACTGCGCCAATAATGGTCGCTCCAGAGTAATCGTATTGCTCCAGCCGTTGAAAGATTAAAACCGGAGCAATTAAATCTTGAAAGGGAGTATTGGATGCCACGATCACAACTGAACCGTATTCTCCAACAGCCCGAGAAAAACCTAGCGCCACTCCCGTTAAAATGGCCGGCATCAGCGGCGGCAACACAACCCGCCAAAAGGTCTGAAAACGAGAGGCTCCCAATGACCAGGCTGCTTCTTCAACGTCTTTTTCCATTTCAGCCAATACTGGCTGAACGGTGCGAACCACAAAAGGCAGAGAGATCAGCAGCATGGCGATCGCGATGCCCAATCGAGTAAAGGCAACTTTAATGCCAAAGGGTGCCAATAAAGATCCAATCCAGCCATTGTCGCTGTATACCGTCGCCAAGGTTAAACCCGCAACCGATGTGGGCAATGCAAAAGGCAAATCTACAGCGGCATCCACCAATCGCTTTAACGGAAAGGTATATCGCGTTAACACCCACGCAATCAGCGTGCCAAAAAGGCCGTTAACGATCGCTGCTCCAAAAGCAGTCACAAAGGTCACTTCATAGGCAGATAAAGCAATTGGGCTCGTTGCGACTTGCCAAAATTTTCCTGAGCCTTCGCTGGCGGCCTTTAAGAAAAGCGCGATCGTGGGAATCGCCAGCATGAAGAACAAGTAGCCCGATGTGATTATCCACAGCCAGGGAAGGCGCTTGAAGAAAATCCAGAAGCGATGCCCCTGGAAGGTATCTGGAGTAGAAGACGCGGTCATGAGTAGTTCGAGCTGGAAGATTAAGAGCAGAAACCATCTTAATCTACTTAAGTCAGATAGGAAAACCGTATTTAACGGAATCGGAAGAATTCAGTCATTCAACGGTCGTTGGGCCATCCTCGATTGCCTGTTCAGCCCAACGACAATAAGGATGTTTTGATAGATTGGCATTGTAATACCGGCGATCATGGGAGACTTCTGCGCCAATCCAGTCTGGCAGGGCGATCGCTTGCTTTTCATCTGCAAGTTCAACCTCCGCAACGATTAAGCCCTGATTCTCTCCATCAAACTCATCGATTTCCCACACTACTCCACCCAATTCCACCCGATAGCGTGTCTTTTGAATTAGTGCAGGTTCGCATAAGGTTTGCAACAGTTCTTGAGCGTGATCGACGGGAATTGAATATTCATATTCCGCACGGGCAATTCCTGTGGTAGCACCTTTAATCGTCAGATAGGCTTGTTCGCCTGCAATTCGCACCCGCAGCGTTTTGCTTGGAGAGTTAACTAGATAGCCCTGGCAATAAAATGTTCCTGTTCCCAGCGATCTCCAGTCATCATTTTTCACCAAAAACTTACGCTCGATTTCAGTTGGCATGAGAAATAGACCCTTGCAAGCAGAACTATCTTTCTATTAATAGCCTGCTGCAGCAAAATCAAGCTTGCAGCTATAAACAACCCGCTCAACTTCGCTTTCCCATTTTCCATTCGGATAAAGCGTCACTAAACGCAAACCGGGCTGCTCTTCATCCAATGCAAAGTTAACGCTGTTCGGCTTAAATTGAATGCGGGTTGAGGGCGTGCCTAAGTAATGCACTTGATTGCGCTGATGGCTAAAGTTTTGGTGAATATGCCCAAATAAAACAAGCTTGACGTGAGAATGGCGATCGCAAGCTGATACAACACAGGTGCAATCAATAAGGCGGGTAAGAATGCTGCAATTCGAATTTTGGCAATATCCAGCAGGTTAAATCCAATTCCCACAATCATCAAGCCGCCCACGCCTGTAGTTAATAAAATAGGAGGCGCAGTGGTTGGGTCGGGAATAATTTGAGCGAGAATGCCTGCCAACAGAGACAAACTACCTTGGTAAAGCAAAATCATTAAGGCAGAGAAGCCAACACCGATACCAAAACTACTGGTAAACGCGATCGCGGTCAAGCCATCCATTGTGCTTTTGAGCAGCAAAATCCGATTGTCGCCGCTGAGTCCGTTGCTCAAGCTGCCTAAGATTGCCATTGGTCCCACACAAAACAGCAGGCTAGCAGCCACAAACCCCTCGGTAAATCTGCTGTCGCCACTGAACTGATGCTTCAGGCGATCGCCCAGTGCTGTCAGCCGCTCCTCAATTTGTGCCCATTCGCCCAGCAAGCCGCCACTCACCAGCGCAATCAGCCCCAAAACAATGCCATCCAACCATCCCGCTTGCACTTTGATCAGATTTCCTGCCATCGTGAAGCCCAAAAACGCAGTCAGCAACCCCACACCTTGAGTAATCACGCTAATCATTCTAAAAGGCAAGCGCCCACGCAGCAATGAACCAGCCGCAGTTCCCAGCGCGATCGCTAGGACGTTGATCCAAGTGCCGCTCGTCTTCGCCCAAAAATCTAGAGTCACCGATTCCGTTCCGCCACGATTCCTACAAGGTAGCCGATGCCTCACACTTTGGCATTCGACTCTGGCAACGGTCTACCCTTGGGTTCTGGCAGAGTAGGGCGCAGGGGTGCATAGGGCATGGGAATGTATTGCACCGAAGGTTTGCCGCCTTGAGACTGAGGATATAACTCCATCAAGTCATAAATGCTGCGGGGCAAGCCAGCGGAAATCGGCAAACCCAAGCTAGTGGCTTCCTCAACGGTAATCGGGTAATCGTGCGTCACTTGCCCGGTTGTTAGCGCTTCAATAATTGACTCAACTTTTTCAGGGGCAATTTTTTGCGTGGGCACGTCATCCAGCAGCAGCGTTCGCACAAATCGCTGCACCTGCTGAATTGCCTTGCGGGAAAGATCCGCCATGATCAGCATTTCGTCGCCAATTCTGTCAACGTTTTTTTGTTCTACTACTTTGAGAATGCTGGCAGCTGGAAAGTTACCTAGCTGTGGATCAACGGGACCCAGTACTGCATTCGCATCCATGATAATTTCGTCCGCCGCAAGTGCCAGCATCGTACCGCCGCTCATGGCATAGTGGGGTACAAAGACGGTGACTTTTGCAGGATGGCGAATCAACGCTCTGGCAATCTGCTCAGTTGCAAGCACCAAGCCGCCGGGGGTGTGCAAAATTAAATCGATTGGCACATCGGGTGGAGTCAGCCGAATGGCGCGAAGAATTTGCTCGGAATCCTCAATAGTGATGTAGCGGGAAAGAGGAATACCCAACAAACTGAGCGACTCTTGCCGATGAATTAACAAAATAACCCGGCTATTGCGTTGCTGTTCAAACTGTTTGAGTGCCTGCACTCGCCGCGCTCCGATTTGATACTTCTGCCAAATGGGTTGCAAAGAGGAGATGACGAGAAAGACCCAGAATAAGTCGAAAAAATTAAAATTCACTGCAACCTCACTCCTAAACTGCTGGATTATGCTTTTGCATTATTCCAAGTTGCAGAAAAAAACCTATCTACCATTTTGCAGAACCAAGGATTAGTCGTTGATTGTTCATGAAGATAATTGAAAAAACTTGCGCTACTAATTGCATCTAATTCTCAAGTAGTTATAAGATAAAAACTATGCTTTTGCGGTCGTTTTAACAACGATGCCGTAACTATTGCTTTTACTTGAGGCTTGCAATGATTTCTACTCGATGGCTTAAACTAACTACTGGTGCTGCTCTGATCAGCTTTGTTGGCTTTAATGCTGCCCTTTCTTCATTTTTATTGTTGGGTAAAAAGGCGATCGCGATTGAGCCAACTGCCCCTCAATTTCAATCCTCTAGTGCATCTAAAGTGCAACTACTGGCTCAGGCAAATGCCAAAAAAATACAAATAGTTTTTCCGGGACGGGCAGATGCCACTGATTTAAAAACCAAAATTGATGCGGTCGCTAGCTTTTTGACCCGTGAAATGGGCATGCCTGTGGAAGGAGTGATTGCGGACGATACAGCAGCCGTTGAGGCTTTGCGGGCAAACCGAGCCGATGTTGCCTTTTTAAGCAGTCGCCCTGCTTTGAAGGCGCAGCAATTAGCCAATGCCAGACTGTATTTGGCAGAAGTGCGACCGAACTATTCTGGTGGCCACACCTACCGTTCCATTTTTGTTGTGCCGAAAGATAGCGCTCTTAAATCGAGAGCTTCTAACAATCAGACCTTGGCACAACTGCGTGGCAAGAAAATTGCTTTCACATCCCCAACCTCTGGCTCTGGGTTTATTTTTCCGGTGTCTGAGATGGTGAAGCAAGGTTTGGTGCCAAACCGCGATCGCGTGGGTAGTTTCTTTAAACAGGTCACCTATGGCAATGGCTATAGTGGTGCCCTACAAGCCGTGTTACGCGGACAAGCCGATGTGGCAGCCGTATCGGAATACACTTTAAGAGCGCCCTACATTACCGAAGCAGAAGCTAAAAAGCTGAGGGTGCTAGCGTTTGTTTCTAACGTTCCTGCGCACGGCATTGCGATCGATGATGATGTGCCGACTGCAACCCGAAATAAGCTAATCAACGCCATGATGAAGCTGAATGAGCCTGCAAATAATAAACTGTTGAAAGATCTTGGCAACGCCACAAAATTGGTGCGTGTGGATCACGATCGCCACCTAAACCCCATGCGCGAGGCGCTCAAGCGTGCAGGAATCGAATAATCAATGGGCAGCCATTGACTGCCAAAGCCTTCAAACAGCGTACCTTGCAGCGTTACAGCGTCCGATTTTGAACCGAATTAATTTTACGATTCAAAATGGAGAATTTGTCACGCTGCTGGGTCTGAATGGTGCGGGAAAATCTACCCTGCTGCGATCGCTGATGGGATTGGTACCTATTCATCAGGGCAGTGTTACGATCTCTGGAATGCCCTTGTCGCCCCGCACTCTGCCCCAGATTCGGCAAAAAATGGGGATCTTGTTTCAAGGCGGCGGCTTAATTCCTCAACTTTCTGCCCTTGATAATGTCCTCTGCGGTCGATTGGGACAATTACCCAGTTGGCGCACCCTGACAGGGTTTCACCATTCCGATCGCCGCCGTGCGCTTGAGCTGCTGGATCACTTGGGACTCAAAGAGTTGGCATCTCAAAAAACGAGGTGCTTGAGTGGTGGGCAGCAACAGCGTGTCGCGATCGCCCGTGCGCTGATCCAATCGCCCAAAATCCTATTGGTAGATGAACCAATCGCCGGATTAGATGTGCTGGCAACCCAGCAAGTGATGGATACTCTGGCGCAGCTAAATCGTGACGGCATCACCATTGTGGCGGTGCTCCATGATTTGGCGATCGCTGCTAAATATGCAGAACGGGCGATCGTTTTAGATCAAGGCACCGTCGTTCACGATGGCTCTCCGCATCAGCTTTCAGCGCACTTTCAGATGCAGGCATAAAGCAATGAAGGACTTAAAATACTTTTGGCATCGCGCCGCATGGCTGAAACACCTGTTGATTGGAGCAGGGGTTGTATTGCTCTATGGCTGGGCATTACAGGGGCTTAAAATTGATCTGGAACTGCTGAAAACGAGCGTTCCCTATGTGGCTGATTTTGTCTCGCGCATGTTTCCTCCTGATTGGAGCGTGCTGGATCTGGCCGGAAAAGCGCTGGTGGAAACCGTGCAAATGTCGCTGTGGGGTACGACGATTGGAGCGATTCTGTCGGTGCCGATCGCCGTTCTTTCTGCTCGTAATTTAGCTCCCCGCTGGCTACGATTGCTTGCTAATTTGCTGCAAAATCTGGTGCGATCAGTGCCATCGATTGTGTTGGGGTTATTGTTTGTCGCTGCCACGGGTCTAGGTGCCCCCGCTGGCACATTGGCATTGAGCATTTACACAATCGGCTATCTGGCGAAGTTTTATCAAGCGGCGATCGAGTCGGTGGATGGGCGATCGCTAGAAGCCCTAGAAGTCTCTGGAGCTTCCTGGCTACAAGTCGCTCAATACGGCATCTTGCCGCAAATCTTGCCCCTCAGCTTGGGCTACACCTTCTACATGTTCGAATACAATATCCGTGCTGCTTCAGTGTTGGGCGTAGTTGGGGCGGGAGGCATTGGCTTTGAGCTGATCAGCTACATTCGCGGGTTTGAGTATCCTAAAGCCACCACCATGATGCTGGTGTTGTTAGTCGTGGTCACAGCGATCGATGCCCTTAGCAGTCACCTCCGCCGCCGTTTAGAGGCTGACAATGGGAACTTTGATTGAGGGCGCACAACGGTAAATCTTGACTTGATGGGCAACTCTGTTGGGGGCGAGATCGCGTGTGCTTTGGGAGTGATGTACCGTTTTACACTCAGGCTCAGCTACAGTCCTCCATTTAGAGGAAATACCAGCACGAATTGAGTCTGATTCGCATCGCTAAATGCTGAAATAGAGCCATTGAGTCTCTCCATCAATTTCTTGGTTAACGCTAACCCTAAACCCGTTCCTCCGTGTTTCCAGGGATCGTCGTTGGCGATGCGATAAAACTTGTCAAAAACGTGTGGAAGCTCACTCTCAGAAATTTCTACTCCAGAGTTTGTCACACTAATTTGAAGTTCAGAACTGGTTGCTTTTGCCGTCACTTGAATGGTTCCTCCTGGTGGAGTGTATTTGCAGGCATTGTTTAAAAGCTCTGTCATGACTCGTTCTAAATAGGATTGATCTGTTATTAGAGGTGGCAAATCAGGTGGAACGGTAATTTCAAAACGTTGCTGGTTTTCCAACATGCGTGCCTCAAAGGGTTCGGCAATGTATCCTAACCAAGATTGAAGCTGAATCGTAAATGGCATCAGCGGGTCAGTCTCAGAATCCAGACGGGTTAGATCTAGCAAGTCATTGATCAGGTCAATTTCTCGGTGGCATTCATCCTGCAAAATGCGAAAATATTGAGCCGCTTTGTTCTGACTAGATTTGAATTCATCCATCTGCTCCAAGCTGATTTCTAGCATTTGAATCGCCATTTTGATGTTAGACATCGGCGTTCGCAACTCGTGAGAAACCGTGCTGAGGAAATCATCTTTGAGGCAATTGAGTTTTTCTAACTCCTCAATCTGGGCTTGAGAGGCTTGATAAAGTCGTGCTTGACGAGTCGAAATCGCGCAATGACTAGCAACCTGCTGCACGAGACGCAACTCTAGTTCTGGAAAGGCATAATCTTGGTGATTCATTAACCACAGATCGCCGAGAACGCCTTGGTCATCGAAGATGGGGCAAACGAGCGTCGCACCTTGACCTGAAATTGTATCAGGCGCGATCGCACATAGTTGAAAGCACTCCCCTTGCTGTAGCTGACTGTAAACTTTAGGTCTTTCTGTCATCTGTAGAATGCGGCCGTGTCTGGAGGGAATTAGCGGCGTGTACTCATAACAAACGGTTGCTGTGCGCTGTTCCAGGTTATACAACGTTACAGAACAGTAGCTTACTCCTAACCCTTGCCCCAACTCGTTTACCACGGTCTGCAAAATTTGCGCTTCGTCTAAACTATCGCGCACCTTGTCCGTAATGCGTTTTAACAACGCTTCAAAATCCAGCGCCTGTTGAAGTTGGGCTGTGTATTGCTGTCTCACTTCCTCGGCTTGTTTGCGCTCCGTGATGTCGTGCATACTGACCACTGCGCCTAGCTTGTGTCCTTGCGAGTTGAAGATCGCCCGACCACTGGCCAACAAGCTCCGCTTTGGGCGATTTTTAGGCGCAATCACCATCTCAACGTTGCAAACTAAAGTGTCTTGTAGAGCGCGAAAGAGGGGAACCTCTTCCTTGCTCATCAGCGTGGTGCCATTGGGTAAGTAAAGGTCGTAATGAGATGCCCACTGCTCGGCTGATAAAGGAGCTTTAGAAACGGCGTGAAACTCTTGCGTAGCGCGATTAAACAGCATCAAAATCCCCTCGGCATCACAGGCAACCACTCCATCTTCAATATTCTCCAGCACAGCATTCAGAAACTCACTTTCTCTCTGAAGTGCCGCTTCTACTTGTTGGCGCTTGAGAATTTGCTGCTGAAGATCGCGGTTCGCAACTTCTAACTGGGCAGGGCTGGGTAACGCCAAGGCTTGGGGTATCAGGTAGACCAACTCTGCTGCCGTATAAAGAGAAATGATCCCGGTTCCTAACTTAATGACTCCGGTCACCCAGTAGATGGGATGCCAAAGCGTCCAGATTTCCATTAAGTGAGTGGTGCCACAGGCAATAATGAACGCGCCAAAAAGCAAAAACACCCGATTAAATGGCAAATCTTCGCGCTTGCGAACAAAGTGAAACAATAAAATTGAGATGGAAAAGTAAGCCACTGCGATCGCAGCGTCAGCCATCAGGTGCAGCCCAACCAATCCTGGTCGCCACAAGTAACAGTGCCCGTGAGGAATAAACCCGTTTGAAGACAGAAAATTCTGAATTAGATCTGGCATCACCATTTATTCTTGCTGCCCTAACTATCTGACACAACTAGAAAAGAGAGGCAAAGATTATGTGCTTTGAGGGTGACCAATTAACAACTGGAAACACCCCTCCCTTATGTGTAAGATGGGCGGTGATGATTGGCAGGTCAACCATCGGAGGGCAGAACAAGAATAGTTGGGTCGTGACAGCGGATGAAAAGTGTCACTTTATTGAACCTAAGTTCAGAACCTGAAAGGAAGGGTGGATAAGCTGAAAGGTGTTAAACCATGATGCAATTAACCTTTTCCCTGCATAGTTTAGAGAAGCTTTTTTGCGACATCCACACTCAGCACTTGATTATTGTTGACTTTCAATCATCTATTTAACCTTGCCGATCACTCCTTCCACTAACCACGCCATCGACTCAAGTTCGATCGCTCTCTGTCCCAGTTCTTTGCCAGCCGGAACGACAGTTTTGCCTGTATTGTCTTTGATTTCGCCCTTGTAAATAACTAGCGAACCGTCCTGAAGTTTGGCTTTGGCAGCATCGGCGGCTTGCTTTGCCTCAGCCGATACCGCAGGTCCATAGTCTGAGATCTTCACAAAGCCGTCTTTATAGCCACCCCGCAGCAAATGGGGAATGCCACCATTCATCAGGGTTTTACCCGCCTGGATTGATTGAATTACTTCGGTATAAACCGTTGTCCAATTCCATTCGGCTCCTGTGAGATAGCCTTTGGGCGCAAGCACACTTTGATTGGCGTGATAGCCCGAAGAGTAAACGCCACGCTTTTCTGCCGTTTCGATCACCACTTTAGGGCTGTCTACATGGCAGGTAATCACATCAACACCTTGATCGACCAGGCTATTAGTGGCTTCGGCTTCTTTTACAGGGAGCGCCCAATCTCCTGTAAACACGACTTGAGTTGTAATAGAGGGTTTAACGCTGCGCGCTCCTAACGTGAAACTGTTCACATTTCGCAGCACTTGCGAAATCGGTTTCGCTGCCACAAAGCCCAACTTGCCCAATTTGCTGGTGTAAGCAGCAACAATGCCCGCTACGTATTGAGCTTCGTCAATATAGCCAAAGTAGCTGCCGACATTTTTAGGATGCTTGCCCTCTTCATATAGTCCGCCGCAGTGAAAAAACTGCACTTCTGGAAAGTCACCTGCCACCTTAAGAATGTGCGGATCAAAGTAGCCAAAAGAAGTGGGAAACAGAACAGCGGCTTGATTTTGATCGATCATGTTCCGCATCACTTCCTGGACTTCTACCGTCTCAGGTACGCTTGCCTGATCCACAGTCGTCGCGTTGGCTAAACTTTTTAGCCCTTCTTTACCTAAGAAGTGAGCCTGGTTATAGCCATAGTCATCTTTGGGACCGACGTAGATGTAGCCTATGGTGAGGGGGCTGGCAGATGCAGCAGAGTTAGCTGGGGAGCTAGTTGGAGCAGGCGTAGGGGCGCATCCTGTCCAAAGACGAGAAGTAGCACCAAACGCACCCGTGGCTAGCAAGCCTCGAATAATTTGGCGGCGGGATGGCTGGGGCGATCGACGAGTATTCAACTGTTCTTCCTCACACTATTTAGCAACTGATAGCCATAGACTGTGTAGTCTTTTGAATGAATCAATAGAACTATTTTTGTTGCCAAAGAATTGTATGAAAGATCACATATAGAGAGGCGCAATCTTCTATGGGTATTGATCATGAGGGGCATGTACTCAAGCTGACGCAATCTCAGTGTCTATATGACTGCCCTTGTTCGCGTTAGCTTGTGTTAGTCCTACTTAGTCAAGAGCAGCAATCAAGGCTTCAGAATCAGCAACGGCACCGAATACACCGCCCTGCATTTTCACCATGCTGAGCGCAGCCAAATGGTTGCCATAGTCAGTCGCTCCAGTGCAGTCAGAGAGCAGTAAGCATTCGTAGCCGCGATCGTTAGCATCGCGCATGGTGGTATGAACGCAGACATCAGTAGTAATGCCTGCAAGCAAAATGTTTTGAATGCCTTTACGGTGCAAAATCAGGTCTAAATCGGTGGCGTAGAAGGAACCTTTACCCGGTTTATCAATAATGGCTTCACCGGGCAAGGGAGCCAATTCAGGAATGATATCCCAGCCCGGTTCGCCACGGACTAGAATTTTGCCGCAGGGTCCGGGGTCACCGATGCCTGCACCAATTTGCTGCGATCGCCAGCGCTTATTCTCCGGCAAATCCGACAGGTCGGGGCGATGTCCCTCACGGGTGTGGATGATGGTGTAGCGAAGTGGGCGCAGTACTGCCAGCAGCCGCTGGATGGGCGCGATCGGCGCTTGGGTCAACGACAGGTCGTAGCCCATTTTGTCTACATATCCACCCTTGCCGCAAAAATCGGTCTGCATATCGATGATGATCAGTGCCGTGTTTTCGGGTCGCAGATCGCCATTGAAGGGATAAGGGTAAGGTTCAGCTTGAACATAGCGACCCATATCTACAACCCTTTCGCAATCGCGGATGTTTTAGGCACAGATGTTTCGGTGGGCAACTCTTCTCCGCGATAGTGGCGTGTGGGAGGCGGAAATCCGCAAACAGTGCCATCCGTGTGAATAACTTCATCCTCCCAAGGCAACCGATAGGTTTCATTCACCAAATCTTTCATGTAGGTATAGGGACAATCCTGAGCGCCGCCCTTGACTGCAACATAGCCGCGATGCCCAAATTGATACATGTTGTTTTCCACCATCCAGTGCTTACGGGCTTCGCGCACCAAATCAGGACGCACTTCAGCGGTAATGATTTCATCTGCACGGTGGCTCCCCATTACCATTGGCGTACCATCAAAATTGACGAACATACCCTCACCCATGGAGTCAAACGTGCCGTCGCTGCCGCACATGCACACAGAGGCAGTGTAAATCAGATTACAGAACGCATTCGCCTGATTAGTGATCTGCCAGCTATGACGAATGGGAGCCGTGTAGCCAGCCGTGCGGATCATGATTTCTGCTCCTTTGTAAGCACATTCCCTCGCCATTTCAGGGAACATGCCATCGTGACAGATAATCAGGGCGATCGTGCTGCCATTTGGACCTTCACACACGGGAATGCCAAGGTTTCCAGGTTCCCACGGCTCTACAGGCACCCACGGATGCAGTTTGCGATAGTAAAGCTTGAGTTCACCATTGGCATCGATAATGATGCCGCTATTGTAGGGATTGCCATGGGGGTTGTACTCCATGATGGAAAAGCAGCCCCAGATTTGATGAGTACGGCAGGCTTGCTGAAAGGCTTGCACTTCCGGTCCATCTAGATGACACATGATTTCAGAGTTGGTGTCCATCGACAGCCCATGCAGCGAATACTCAGGAAAGACGACTAAATCCATCGTAGGCATGTTAGCCCGTGCTTTCCCCACCATCTGGCAAATCCGCTGGGTTTGGTCGGCAAGATCATTTGGCGTGGCGACGTGGGGAAGTTGTAGCTGTACTAACCCGATTACAACGCCATTGGGTGATTTGTTTAAGCCACCTAATCCACTCATAGCCAAAATCTCTTTGTTACTGCACTAGATGCTGTAACACGGCTTGCTATCCCAACTTGGTATAGTGGCTTACGAACTTGCTACTCTGCTACTCATCTAAAGTGCCGATAGAGCCGAGAAGTCCGTCGTGAGGATAGTGATTCAAGCGCCGCTCGTCCTCTAAAAATCTAGGGTCAGCGATCGCTCCTCCGTCTCTTGATACTGTACACACAATAAAATGTCTTCATCACTGCTGTGTTGAGCTAAGTTACTTCAAATTCGCTCCAGAGGTTACAAGGCTTCCAATACAAACAGTTTTCACTTACATAGCCACACTTCTCGTAGAAGCCTGTTGCAGCGTCATTTGCAATAGTGACGACGGTAATATCATCTTCCCCGCCAACCACCTTTTGGATGCGATCCAATAATTCCCTGCCGATTCCTTGTTTTGCGTAAGCTCGATCTACGCCAAGGTCTGTGACAAAAAGGAAGTAGGCAAAATCCGTAATCCCAAAGGCTATCCCAATTAGTTTCCCTCCATCATTCCTGGCTGTGATGGCAACGGATCGAGTCGTTAATAGCTTCCTAATCCTTTGCTCAAAGCGCTCCTGAGGATATTGGCTTCCCAGATCAGACCTTTTCAAGAAGTCGTAATACTCTTCAAAAGACAGTTTTTCATTCTCTCGGTATTCAATCATCTTTGTTCGCCTGACCCAGTATTTGTGATGGATAGCTAAGGAGTTTAGGAAAAAAGTCACGTCAAAAAAAGTGGAATTAGTTAAATCACTACCAATGTAGTGTGAGCTTTCCTTTACAATGTGTGGGAATTTCCTGGACTGTTTGACTATGCCCCGCCGTAATGATCTCCACAAAATTCTGCTGATTGGCTCTGGTCCGATTGTGATTGGGCAAGCCTGCGAGTTTGACTACTCTGGCACTCAAGCGTGTAAAGCGCTGCGAGATGAAGGTTATGAAGTGGTGTTGGTCAACTCCAACCCAGCAACCATCATGACTGACCCAGACACTGCAGACCGCACCTATATTGAGCCATTAACCCCAGAAATTGTTGAGAAGATTATTGAAAAGGAGCGCCCCGACGCATTATTGCCGACGATGGGCGGACAAACGGCGCTAAATTTGGCGGTGGCTTTGGCAAAGAGCGGCGCGTTAGAAAAATATAATGTGGAGCTGATTGGGGCAAAGCTACCCGCGATCGAAATGGCAGAAGACCGCAAGCTATTTAAAGAAGCCATGGCGCGGATCGCGGTGCCGGTGTGTCCATCGGGGTTAGCAACAACGTTAGAAGAGTCGCGGGAAGTGGGTCGCCAAATTGGTAGCTACCCGCTGATTATTCGTCCGGCTTTTACCATGGGCGGTACGGGGGGTGGCATTGCCTACAACCAGGAAGAATTTGAGGAGATTGCCACATCGGGCATTGATGCCAGTCCCGTATCTCAAATCTTGATTGAGAAATCCTTGCTCGGCTGGAAAGAATATGAGCTGGAGGTGATGCGGGATCTGGCGGATAACGTGGTGATTATTTGCTCGATCGAGAACTTAGACCCCATGGGCGTTCACACGGGCGACTCGATTACGGTTGCTCCGGCGCAAACGCTGACCGATAAGGAATATCAGCGGTTGCGAGATGCTTCCATCAAAATCATTCGCGAGATTGGCGTGGAGACGGGTGGTTCCAACATTCAGTTTGCGGTCAATCCCGATACAGGCGATTTCATTGTGATTGAGATGAACCCCCGTGTTTCTCGCAGTTCGGCGCTGGCATCGAAGGCAA
>NZ_JAEVYN010000002.1:1702649-1762632 GCF_016807185.1 Leptolyngbya sp. Cla-17 | reverse complement strand
CGCTATCTGATGAGGCGATCGCCAAAACCATTGCCCAGCTTCAGCGCCATCAACCACGAGCGATTGGGCTGGATATTTTTCGAGATATTCCTCAACCACCCGGGCGATCGCAGCTATTGACTGCGCTGAAAGCGCCCAACATCGTGGCGATTACTAATCTCGGCACCCCGATTACCCCTGCGCCACCGGGTGTTCCCAACGATCAGGTGGGATTTAATGATGTGCTACTAGATGCCGATAGTGTGGTGCGGCGCAACCTTATGTTTGCCGATTTGAACACCACAACATTTCATTCCTTTTCGTTGCGCCTAGCGGAAATGTATTTAGCAAAAGAGGGGATTCGGTTGCAGCCGAACCCCAGCGATCGCAACGTTGCCCAGCTAGGCAGCGTCGCGTTTTCACCCCTCGACAAAACCGCAGGTAGCTATCAGGATCTTGATGATCGAGGCTATCAAATGATGCTGAGCTACCGTGGGCGGAACGTTGCTCAGCAGGTGAGTCTGAGCCAAGTCTTGAATGGGGAAGTGCCGCCAGAACAAATCAAAGACCGAATTGTGTTGATTGGCACGACCGCCGCCAATGCTAAGGATTTATTTCTTACGCCCTATAGCTTGACTGAAAAAGAGCAGCCTAGTCTTCCAGGAGTGTTAATCCACGCTCAAATGGTTAGTCAGTTTTTGAATGCTGGGCTTGATGGAAAATTGCCTATTTGGTATTGGTCTAATGAGCTTGAAATAGTGTGGATTGGCGGGTGGGCAATTTTAGCGGGGGCGATCGCGTGGTTTGCGCTGCGTCGCCCTGTTTGGGTGCTAATTGGGGAAGCCGGACTGATTGCGATCGTGCTCATTGTTGGAATGAGCGTGTTTAGTTATCAAGGCTGGATTCCAATGGTTCCGCCCATTTTGGCAATCATCCTGGCAGGAGGCGGAATGACCGCTTACCGAATCGCTAAGCATTTCAATTGATGGTTGAAGACTAGAAATGAATGATGAAGCGAAAGATCAATTCAAAGTGGTCTCAGTTCGCCTTTAAGCAACGTTACAATTTCCAAAGGAACTGACTCGTTTTCAATCATTCAGTTTCTCACCTTGTTTTTGGCAAAGGAGCCTTGCGATGTTTTTCGACGAACTCACCCCCATCCTCAAAGAACTCACTCACCAGCCCGTTGCGTTCATGGGAGGGCTATTTTCTGGACTGTTGCGGCTCAATCTTTCTGATGATCCCATCAAAAGCTGGCTGGATAAGCAAAGTGGATCTCCTTCCTATTCCACAGCAGCCCGTAATGGCAATGGACCTCAGTCTATTTCTATTGATTAAGAGCATCCGATGATGGCAAAGGGCTTGCTTCTGCAACTTCTTACTGGCAATACTGCCTGACTGCTTTGACTAGATCATCTGGGGTACCAATGTCTAAATAGGTGCCCCGCTCAAAAGGTTCAGCTTCTACCCGAAGCCCAGCGGTGATCGCTGCCTGAATTACATCCCCAATCGGAATTTCTTTACGGGGTTTGAGGTTGCCTTCCTGGCTAAATTTGCGCTCCTCTGCAACAACGTACTGACTCAAAAAGTCAGTGAAAACGGGATTCCACACTGCCGCACCCCACATAAACCGCAAGTTTGTTTGTAAGGGTTTTTCAATAATCAGGTGGACTTTGCCCGTTTCGTCAAAATCAACCATGCCAGCTTTTTCGGGGCGATCGCAGGGAAATAATCCCAGCACCACATCTGCTTGAGTGCGTCGCTGTCGTGCAATCAGTCGCGCATATGAATCATCAGGCTGTAGCAAAATATCAGGAAAACCCAAGGCAACTAGAGCCTGTTTCACAAAGGGGAACGCTTGATCGAGCGTGTAAGGAACGCCATAGGACAACCCCATCAATAAGTAGCCTAAATGCATCTCGACCATGGCTCCATCACCAAAATAAGCCGGAATATCCCATTTGCCCGATCGCAAAATGAAGTAGGTTTTGGTGATTCCCGCTAGCCGCATCTGCTCCAACAAGTAATGACACACTACCTTTGGGCGAGGTTTATTGTCCCGTCCAGGCTGGAACCCAATTGGATACAGTTCCTTACTGAAAGGCAGCGGGGATATACGGGTTGCTTGCCCACCGCAGGGTATCAGCCCAATCACCTCTAGTGACGACCGAGGAACCCATTCGGCAGAACCGGGGGGTGAATTTAAAGGATTAGACATCGCTTTCTGCGGTAGGCAAAAATAAGGTTAAAAGTAACAGGACAATATCGATTAGTGAGACTTTGCTAAGGTCGCTTGATGCCGAAATTCTCAGAAAGAAGCGCATCAAAGGTTTATTTCACCCAAATCGTTTTAATATTCACAAATTCGTGAATTCCATGAATCCCCAATTCTCTGCCAAAGCCCGATCGCTTGGTGCCGCCAAAGGGTAACCGCGGATCAGATTTCACCATGCCGTTGATGAAGACACATCCAGCATCAATGCCATTGATTAACTGTTCTTGTTCAGTAGGGTCGGTTGTCCAGGCGCTAGAGCCTAAACCGAAGGGTATATTGTTTGCCAGAGCGATCGCCTCACCCACATCTGCCACCCGCAACAGCAGCCCAACTGGACCAAAAAATTCTTCTCGTCCCAAAGAGTTATCCACTGTAATATCCGTGATTAGCGTGGGCTGATAGTAGTTTCCAGGGCGATCGAGCCGGGTACCGCCTACCAGAATTCGTGCGCCTTGCTGGACGATCGCTTGCACTTGGCGATCAATGTCTTCCAGAATTTTGGGTGTAGACAGTGGACCCAAATCCGTCTCCGGCAGCATGGGATCACCGACTTTCAACTGTTTATACTTAGCAATCAACAACTCTTCAAACTCATCTGCAATAGAATTTGCCACAATAAACCGCTTGGCAGAAATGCAGGTTTGACCGCAGTTCAACATGCGCGAGGCAACCGCAGTGGCAGCAGCAGCAGCCAAATCCGCACTAGGCAAGACGATGAAGGGGTCGCTGCCGCCCAGTTCCAACACTACTTTTTTAATGTTTTTTCCAGCCGCCACTGCCAAACTCGCACCCGCAGGTTCGCTGCCTGTCAACGTTGCCGCTTTGATGCGATCGTCTGCCATTAGTGCAGCGACCTTGCTGGCATCCATCAGCAATGCTTGGAATGCACCTTGGGGAAAGCCTGCTTGCTGAATCACTTCGGCGATCGCCAGCGCACATTGGGGTACGTTGGACGCATGCTTCAGCAATCCCACATTGCCCGCCATTAGCGCCGGAGCCGCAAACCGAAACACCTGCCACAAGGGAAAATTCCACGGCATGACGGCAAGAATAATGCCCAATGGCTGATAGCGGATAAAGCTGTGGCTGGCATCAGTTGAGATCACCTCGTCTGCTAAAAACTTCGCTCCATTTTCAGCGTAGTAGCGACAGACCGCAGCACATTTTTCTACCTCTGCGATCGCCGCCTTCAATGTCTTCCCCATCTCTAGCGTAATCAAGGCACCCAAGCGCTCTTTATCAGACTCTAGAATTGCAGCAGCAGACTGGAGCCACTGCGATCGCTGCTCAAAATTCGTCTGGCGATACTGCAAAAACGTCGCTTGGGCGATCGCAACCTTACTTTCAATCTCCTCATCTGAAAACGCCTCAAACGTTTTCACCACCTCGCCAGTCGTCGGGTTAACTGTAGCGATACCCATACTGACCCTCCCTCGAAATTCTTTTATGTTCACCATTTTAGACAGCCAGATTTGCCTGTTTGGTAAACAGCAAGCATTTCGTTACGATCAACCGTGTGCTGCCGGATGAAAGTTGGGTTGCAAATACCAGAAGCAATGGGGAACTGTTCGCAGTAGCATTTTCTCTTTTGTCAGCCAAAACTGCCCCATCTCCCGCCAAGCTGCCCATCGCCAAAGGCACCGATCCTGATGCAGCAAGGTAAGCGTACACCTATTTAATAAGCCCAAGACAAAAGCACAGCCGATCGCCAACCCTGCAACCCGGAGCAGATAATTCTGACTCACGGTTTGCAGTACCTCATAGGCAACGCTTTTATGCTCAATCTCTTCTATCGCGTGCCATTCCAACATGGCTTTGAGGGTGGGTTCAGCCGCTGCTAGCAGGTCACTGTGGAGAACTACCTCAGACAGTAAGACCGTCAGATGCTCCATACCTGCGATCGCTGCTAAATTCAACCGCCAATCTAGCCGTTGCAGACTCGCTAATAGCCAATCCTCCATCTGCAAGCAAGCCTTTAGCTCGTACCCTTGCTGTCGTAGTATTTGCCCAAATCGAGCGTGTTGCTCCGCATGTTGGGCTTCTTGTAAAACAAATCCGCGAACATTTTGCCTTAGTGGGTCGGCTGTAATGTATTTGAGCCTAGACTTGACATGTCTAATCATCCAATGTTCCACAGCAGGCAAAGTCAAATGCAAGCTGTTAAACAAATGAGTTTTGAACGGACTGCCACTAATCCAATGGCGATCAATCGATGCTGGCAAATCAAACTGAACGGCTCGAACTGCGATCGCCATATTGCTTCATCCACATGCTGGTCTCTTTTGAGAGAACACGATCGCTACAGCAATTGTCATCATCCCTTAGAGCCACACCAACCCTCCAATTTGTTGATACTTCACGCGGTTGCATTATCCAGTGGGGTTCGGCTTCGCTCACCTCACCTCCACCCCTCGTCATTCGCTATAAAATAATCTTAGATACTACGCAGGGACGCTTCATGCTGGCTCAAGAACGAGAAACCACGCGCAATTGGCAGCCGATCATCAAGCAATTTGAGGCGATCGTCAGCAAAAACAACGTCATTCGTCGCAAAGAAGAACTGCTGGTTTATGAATGCGATGGGCTAACCAGCTATCGCAACCGCCCTGATGTGGTGGTGTTGCCCCGCACAACCGCAGAAGTCGCAGCGATCGTTCAAGTGTGCGCCCAAAGCCAGATTCCCTTTGTCACTCGCGGTTCGGGCACGGGCTTATCCGGTGGAGCGTTGCCTGTGGATGGCTGCGTTCTCATTGTCACGACCTTAATGAACCAAATTTTGGAGATTGACCTAGAAAATCAGCGCGTTGTGGTGCAGCCCGGAGTGATTAATAGTTGGGTCACACAAGCCGTCAGTGGAGCAGGTTTTTTCTATGCGCCGGACCCTTCCAGTCAAATCATTTGCTCAATCGGTGGCAATGTGGCAGAAAATTCTGGCGGTGTCCACTGTCTCAAATATGGTGTGACGACCAATCATGTGCTGGGCTTGAAAGTAGTGCTGCCCACCGGCGATATTGTGGACATCGGCAGTGCGGTGCCAGAAACGCCAGGATATGACCTGACTGGCGTGTTTGTCGGCTCTGAAGGTACGTTGGGCATTGCTACTGAAATCACGTTGCGACTGGTAAAAACGCCAGAATCGATTCGGGTCTTGCTGGCGGATTTTATGAGTGTAGAAGCAGCGGCGGCAACCGTTTCAGATATTATCGGCACGGGGATTATTCCCGGTGGCATGGAAATGATGGATAACCTCAGCATTAACGCGGTGGAAGATGTGGTGGCAACAAACTGCTATCCCCGCGATGCTGAGGCGATTTTGCTGGTGGAAGTGGATGGGCTGGAGGTGGAAGTAGAGGCAAACACGCAGCGGGTAGAAGCGATTTGTTTTCAAAACGGGGCACGCAGCGTTCGGATTGCCACCCATGTAGATGAACGGTTGACCCTGTGGAAAGGACGCAAAGCTGCATTTGCTGCTATGGGTAAGCTTTCGCCCGATTACTATGTGCAGGATGGTGTGATTCCTCGCACCAAGCTGGAATTGGTGTTAAAGGAAATTGCGGCATTGGGCGATCGCTATGGCTATTACGTAGCAAACGTGTTTCATGCAGGCGATGGCAATCTGCATCCGCTGATTTTGTATGATAATGCGGTTCCCGGTGCGCTGGAAAAAGTGGAAGAGTTGGGCGGCGAAATCCTGAAGCTGTGTGTGAAAGTCGGCGGCAGCATTTCCGGGGAACACGGTATTGGTGCCGATAAGCGCTGCTACATGCCAGAGATGTTTTCGCCAGCAGATTTAGAAACGATGCAGTGGGTGCGACAGGCGATCGATCCCCAAACGATCGCCAACCCGACTAAGCTCTTTCCTACGCCCCGCACTTGTGGCGAGGCGGCTAAACCGTTACCTAGCAAAACTTTTGAAGGAGTCGATCGCTTCTAGACTTTCGCCAAACAGCATTGTCAAAATGATTCTGACATTTCTACGTGATGTAAATTCTCCAAACCAGATCAACGAATGCCAGAGTTAAATGTGGAAGGCGATCGCGCTTTTTTTGAGCGATTCTTTCGCTTGGCAGCGGTCAACGTATTGTCAAATTTGATGGTGCCCCTGGCAAGCCTGCTGGATATGGCATTTTTGGGGCACTTGCCAGACATTCATCATTTGGCAGGAGTTGCCCTAGCAACCGTTCTATTTAACTACCTCTATTGGACATTCGGATTTCTTCGCATGGGCACTACGGGACTAACGGCTCAGGCGATTGGACGAGATGATCACGACGAGGTGATGCTGACTGGGCTTCGCAATGGATTAGTTGCCTTGATTGCTGGAGTGGGCATGGTCTTGCTACAAGAGCCATTACGAATCCTTGGGTTTGCAGTATTAAATGCCACAGCCGAAGTGAAAGCATCGGGACAAGCCTATTACAGCGCTTTAATTTGGGGAGCGCCTGCCACACTGATGAATATGACCTTAGTGGGTTGTTTTTTAGGACGAGAGCAAAGCACAAAAGTGCTGCTGCTTTCAGCAGTGAGCAATGGCAGCAAGATTGCATTGGAATATCTATTTGTGGTGCAGTGGGGCTGGCAAAGCATGGGAGCAGGCAGCGCAACCACCGTTAGCCAATATTTGATGCTGTTCGTTGGTGTATGGATGGTTGGCAGCGATCGTGCCCTTTACCCCACCATCCCTCATCTTCGCCAAAAGCTGCTGGATGCTACCGCGCTGAAAGCCTCATTTGCCCTTAACGGAGCGATCGTCGTTCGCACCTTTGCTTTTGTCTCCACGTTCGCTGTCTTCACAACTCTGAGTTCCACGATGGGCACAACAATCCTGACTGCCAATGCGTTGATGCTGCAAGTGGTGTCTTTGGCTGCCTATTTTATCGATGGATTAGCTTTTGCGACCGAAACCATGGCAGGTGTATTCTATGGGAAAAATAATCTAGACAAACTCGCTTTGCTAGTTCGCGTGTCGGGGATAACCAGCTTAGGGTTGGGACTCACCTTTGCGATCGCCTTCATTGCCATGCCCAATTTTCTATTTGGGCTGCTGACAAATCATTCTGAAATCGTGGAACTGATTCATGGACAAGTCCCTTGGCTACTAGCAATTCTTGGATTTGGCTCCATTGCCTATATGCTCGATGGCTACTTCCTCGGACTCACCCAAGCTCAAGTAATTCAAAAGTCAGCGTTGATCGCAACATTAGGCGGTTTTGCACCCATAGCTGCGATCGCTGGATTCTTACAGAACGTTCATCTTCTGTGGTTTGCCCTGACCATTTTCATGGCAACCCGCGCGCTCACGCTAGCTCTACAAGTACCCAAAACGTTTCGTTTTAACAGCAGTTGCTAAAATAGTAGTAGCTGATAGGAAAAGGCTGAATTGAAAGGATGGGCTAGTTTCCCTGAACGGGTGAGGCGATCGCGTTCCGCTTCAGATAATCTTAAAGAAATGAATCCTTGACTAAGGAAAGGTTGAATTAAAGGCTTTCTTTAAAGATTTGCTTTTCCTAGAGACATCGCTACAAAGGAATGTTAGGTTCGTGCTGTAGTAATTTTGTCAAAGAACAAAGCTCTGTAAGTCAGTGATTCAAGACTTTGAAGCCTATTATTGCTTTTTAAGTCTTTGGGATAGACCATTCAGAACTGACAGTTGATATACTGCACAAAGTTTGTTGATAACACTAGATTACCTGCGCAAAAGTTAGCCTTCCGGACCTGGGCAACTTCTTTAGTAAATTAAATTAGTTTTAGGACATAACAATGCTTCAGCCACATCTACAACTGCACACACTGAGTTCTTATCACAGTTCACTCAATCCAAGTCTTGCTCAACAGCAAGAGCGAAGTGTCACGGTTGATAGATCGGATGCAACCATAGCTCAATTAAAAGAAACGCTTGGTGCAGAGATGAGTCCAAACAAACGGGCAGTGGTTGAGCAATTGATTAAATTATGGAGTCAGGGCAATTTAGGTTAAATTTTTACTGATCTGCGGGTTTTTACTGCCCTGCAATTACTTTTTATTAAAATAACTTATCAATGGGTTCACAAATGTGAACCCATTCTTGTTTAGAAAAAATTAGAATTTAGGTAATTCACGCTAGTTTGGGCGCTGCTTTTCCGAGAGCTGAGCAGTCATTTTTTCTAGAAAACGTTTGATTTATTTCAGCTTCACAAACAAGTTGTGATTTGACAGCAAAAGATTTGAATTTGCGATCGCCCGACTGGTTGAATATTTCCAGCTAAATTTCAGGATATTTACTCATTACTATTGATTCTGCTAATGTTCCTAACCGGAGTGTTATGGATTACAGCTCCACCCTTTCTGGGCAGTTTTACCAAAATATGCCAACCGACCAGCCTTTTCAGAAACTTCACGACTTAACCCAACTGGTTGCGAAGGCAGACACTGAAGACTTTTTTGAGCTGGCAAAACTCGTTGGATTGCGTCCAACTGAAGATTTTTCTGGAGCCGACCTCAAGCGGGTTGATTTACACTCTGCTCAGCTCAAAGGAGCTAATTTTATCAGTACCGATCTTTCCGGTGCCAATCTGATCAATGCCAATTTGGAAGATGCTCGGCTAATTGGTGCTTTTTTAATATCAGCCACGTTGATTGGTGCTAATCTTAACAACGCCAATTTGGTGGGTGCCAATTTGACTAAAGCCAACGCTCTAGGTGTCACCTTAACGAATGCAGACTTGACCCGCGCAAATCTAACGCAAGCGAATTTAAGTCGGGTCGAGATGGGTCGGGCAAACCTGACAGCCGCTGTTTTAGAAAGCGCTAATTTGAGCGAAGCTTCTTTAAGTCATGCCAACTTGCGCCGGGCTGATTTAAATAGTGCTGATTTAAGTGGTGCCAATCTTTACGGTGTCGATTTGAGCAACTGCGATTTGCGTTGGGCAGATCTGCAAGAAACAAACTTGATTGGTGCGACTGTTACCAGAACGCTGTTTGGTCAAAATTCGGGGCTGACAAAAAACGCCGCTCTTGATTTGAGGCAGCGCGGCGCAATTTTTTATACTTAAAAAACTGGAGTTCCTATCCCTATAGAAGTGGCTTAACCGATTTGCGTTTAAGAGACCAGCCGAAGCCTAGTAAGCCGATCGCGATCGCGCTGCCAGCCATTTCGCTTGGTTCGGGAACTGCCTCAGAAGCAGGTGACACAGAAGCAGGTGACACAGAGTAAGAAGTCACGTTCTGCAACGTTTGGGCAATGCCAAAATCAAAGGTTGCTGTGCCGCAAAATGGGAATGTTGCATTGGAACATTCGCTTGGGTTTGCTGGATTAGAAAGCGTAAGCACAAAACCTGAGCTAAAAACAACTACACCTGTAGGAGTCAAGTTAGAAAAGCGCAGGTCAAAATCTTGTCCAAAACCTGGCATTGGGTCGGTAGCCGCTCCAGGGCTAAGCTGCTCTTTAGCGAAAATCACGGATCGTGGAATGATACGCTTGATAGTGCCATCACTGCCGGGTGAACTCGCGGCAAAGTAGCTGCCGATAAAGTTGGTAAAGGTATAGCGATCGGCGAGTGCTCGAACAGCCGCTTCCTGAACCTCCGGCGAAGCGTTAGAATCAACCGGTCTAAACCCTGGCAAACTAAAGCCTCCAAGTCCTCCTATAACAAATGTTCCACTCACTTCAGGTTCAAGCATTCCCGAAAACAAATATCTCGTAAAAGGAGTCTGAGTCACTCCATCAAAACTGACTAAAGCATTATTCTCATCAATCTGCGTGAAGAATTGAACGGCAAAAACTGGACGGACATCGGCTGCAACTAGGCAAGTCAGTGCGGCTGTGGCAATGGAGGTCGTTCGCAAAAAGCTAGAAAAGTTCATGGCTATGTGGGGATAGGTGGCTAGGGGGGTGTCAGGGAAACTACCCAGAAGGTTATCGAATCTCAGAGAGGTCATTTCATCTCTCTGCTATGCCTTATTAAAAAAACATAAAGGATTTACGATAGCTACACATGACACTTTGGTTCAGTCAGGGCATGGCATTCGGACCATCACTTTCTAGAAAGCGCTAATTTGAGCGAAGCTACTTTAAGTCATGCCAACTTGCGCCGGGCTGATTTAAATAGTGCTGATTTGAGTGGTGCCAATCTTTACGGTGTCGATTTGAGCAACTGCGATTTGCGTTGGGCAGATCTGCAAGAAACAAACTTGATTGGTGCGACTGTTACCAGAACGCTGTTTGGTCAAAATTCGGGGCTGACAAAAAACGCCGCTCTTGATTTGAGGCAGCGCGGCGCAATTTTTTATACTTAAAAAACCGGAGTTCCTATCCCTATAGAAGTGGCTTAACCGATTTGCGTTTAAGAGACCAGCCTAAGCCTAGCAAGCCGATCGCGATCGCGCTGCCAGCCATTTCGCTCGGTTCGGGAACTGCCTCAGAAGCAGGTGACACAGAAGCAGGTGACACAGAGTAAGAAGTCACGTTCTGCAACGTTTGGGCAATGCCATAATCAAAGGCTGCCGTGCCGCAAAATGGGAATGTTGCATTGGAACATTCGCTTGGGTTTGCTGGATTAGAAAGCGTAAGCAGAAAATCTGAGTCACCAACATTTACGCCTGTGGAAGTCAAAATAGTACGGCTTACCTCACCCTCCATGTCTCCAACGCTGACCTGACCTCGAAAGAACCTCGCTGACTGGGGGAGTATGAGCCCGCTAGCGGTGCCGGGTAAATTGGCTGCAAAGTAGCTGCCGACAAAGCTAGTGAAGGTATAGCGATCGACAATTTCTTGGGCAATCTTTGTACTAATTTCTAAGGGAATCGAAGAATTGCTACTTGGTTGAAACCCGTCTGAAGTGAACAATCCCTTTGCTCCTGGCGCGTTAAGTGTTGCAGTAACTTTAGGTTCAAGTGTTCCCGAAAACAAATATCTCGTAAAAGGGATCTGGGTTACCCTGTCATAACTGACTAAAGCATTATTCTCATCAACCTGCGTGAAGAATTGAACGGCAAAAGCTGGACGGACATCGGCTGCAACTAAGCAAGTCAGTGCAGCTGTGGCAATGGAGGTCGTTCGCAAAAAGCTAGAAAAGTTCATGGCTATGTGGGGATAGGTGGCTAGGTGGGTGTCAGGGAAACTACCCAGAAGGTTATCGAATCTTAGAGAGGTCATTTAATCTCTCTGCTGTGCCTTATTGAAACAACATAAAGGATTTACGATAGCTACACATGACACTTTGGTTCAGTCAGGGCATGGCATTCGGACCATCACTTTGCCGACTCAATCGGATACTGGATAGCAAATATTGCGCCCCTACAAAAATTTGAAAATTAATGAAATTAGCAGGTAGGAAAAGCTCTGTTTCTCTTATTGAAATATTACGGCTTTGTTAAGCACAGGGAAGGCTAAACCAAAGCGTTGAACCTTGACCCGGTGTACTACAAACACCGATTTTGCCACCGTGAGCAGAAATAATCTGCTGGCATCGATAAAGTCCTACCCCAATACCAGTGAGACGCTGTTTATCTAAGCCACGGGCATAGAGTTGAAAGAGGCGATCGCACTGTTTTTGAGTCATGCCTGTGCCATCATCGGTCACGGTGCAATAGAGAGAGTTTGGGAAAGCTTGATTGGTAAGAGTAGCTGTGAGGGTTATAGTGCGACCCGGCGAATTGTGTTTAGCAGCATTGGCAAGCATGTTTTCTAAAACTTGCTGGAGCAGGATAGGGTCAGCATTTACAGCCGATAAGCTTGGCGGCATCTGATTGACAATTACAGCTTCATTTTTAGTTAACAGACCAGCTTGAGCGGCGATCGCCTCCTCAAAGACTTGAGATAGACAAACGGGTTCGCAACTTAAGGTCAGTGATGCCTGAGTATTGGTATGGGTTTCCATTAAAGAGTTAAGCAGACTCAATTGGCGATCGCTGCTGGCAATCATACAATCCAGCATGGAGCGAGTCACGGGCACCGTTTCACATCCTTTATCACGGAGATGATTTAGCACCATCAGCGTTCCCTGGATTGGAGTTCGCAAGTCGTGAGAAACAGCATGGAGCAGTAAATCTTTAACCTCATTTAGGTTCTGTAGTTCTTGCATTCGCCGATGTAATTCCACGGTGCGGTCTTCGACTTGAGATTCTAGATTGCTTGCCAACGCCATTAGTTGTTGATAGAGCTGCCCTTGCTGAATGGCAATTTCAACTTGAGTGCCCAGTTTTTTTAGCAAATCTACTTCAAATGGCTGCCAGTGACGAGGTTCTAAACACTGATTAACAATGAGTACACCAAACATTTCTCCATTCAACATGATGGGAATGCCCATTCCCGCTTTTACCTGGCAGCGCGTGTAGTATTCCGCAATAAAGGCAGTCTTTTCAATCTGGTCAGTGTTGTGAATGACGCGCACGGTATCTGGCTCGAACAACTGTTTGATTTCTGCGATCGCGCAGGCTTGAACCTCCCATCCCAAGACAGGTTTCCAGTTATCGCCTACAGATTCTGCGATCGTTCGACAGCAACCAGTTGGCTCAAAATAGCTAATCAGCACCCGATCTGCCTGCAAAAATTGGCGTACCTCTGCTACTGTCGTCTGCAAAATCTCTTCCAGGTTGAGTGAACTCCGGATTCGTAGCGAAATTTCCCATAGCAGCCGCTCGCGATCAGCCGCTAATTGCAGTTGTTCCTCAGCCTGTTTGCGCTCAGTAATGTCATAGCCTGTAGCTAACACGGCTGGCTTACCCTCCAAGGTAATCACGCCAGCAGTAGAGTCTAACCACCGTTCTTTACCGGATTTAGTCAATATTTTAAATTCGTATCGATTGGGTAGATCTGCCCCACTCTGTCTCGCTAAGCCGCGATCGCGCACCATGTCTTGAAAATCAGGATGAACAGAATCCCAAAAGGTCATCGTCATCAGCTCATCACGAGAATATTCACTAATGGTTTCTGCGGCCGGATTTGCATAGCGAAGAGAGTTTCCTTGAAACACCAAAAACATACAAGCGGCGGTTTCTGCAACCACCCGAAATCGTGCTTCACTTTGTTGCAAAGCGTCTTCAGCCTGCTTGCGCTGGGTAATATCGTCAACGACCAGCCCGATACACCGATTGGGCAGCGGAAATGCTTTCATTGCAAAAATCTGCTGGCTCGTAGTGTCGCCGTAGCACCCTTCACACAAATTTCGACCTTGACCTGATCGAATCACTTCCGCGTAGATGTCAGGAATATCGGTTTCCAGCAACTCTGGAAAGAGCGCCGCCAAGGGCTTGCCGATTAACTCTTCATGGGTTGCTGTGATTTGCAAAATCTGTTGAGCCGCAGGATTACACTCGACTAAACGCAAAGACTGAACATCATTTAAATCAGGCATTTGCCAAACCAATAGCCCAAGCTGCATTCGTTTCACGATGTCTCTGTAAAGCTGAATGCTTTCTTGAGCTTGCTTTAAGCACGTAATGTCTTCGATAACAGCAATGGTGTAGCGAGGATTGTTCGCCTCATCCCGAATTAGGGAGTTGGTCAGCCTGATCCAGCGTAACTGCTGATCTTTGTTGATGTGACGTTTTTCAATTTGGTATGAACTGCGATCTCCTGCAATCATTTCACCAAATAGCCCAATATCGATCGCCACATCATCGGGATGGGTGAATTGAGAAAAAGTCATGCTGGCAAGTTCTTCATGGCTGTAGCCCAGCATGGCTTGTAAAGCAGCATTGCTTTCTATAATTTTGCCATCCAGATTGTCTAACCCAATACCGATCGCAGTTCCTTCAAAAATAGTCCGAAATCGATTTTCACAATCTTGAGTAGAGATCAAAAACCGAGCCAAAAAAAATGCTGTTGCAACAACCGCAGCAATACTGCAAATAATTGGAATGCCAATCATTGCAACCTGCATCCAAACAGGCGTTTGGGCAATGGTAGGACTTTGAGACTCCATCACTTTCCAGGCAATCACTTCAACCGTCGATGCGATCAATCCCGTGATTGCTGCGATCTCCCTAACCATTCGCCAGTATTGAATTGGTTGATTCAGCCCCATAAGCCTCCAAACACACATCGATGGAGTATAGAAAAACTTTCGTTAGAGCTGCCTTATTGTAAGACTGCCTTAGCTCAAACGAATGCCCTCTAACACAGCCCCTTAAATAGGTTGGCTGTTTTTCCTAGCCTTTACCTCATCCACTTGGATGACCGAAGAAGCAAGTTTTTTCAATCTTTCAGGAATACATCGTGATCACACTGATTCCCCTAGTGGTAGACAAACAGGTGTTACACCTTGTAGTATCTAAGTAACAAAATTAAAACCCACGTCCTATGTTGATTCTCTCAGCCATACCCAGCCAATCGTATTGCCATTCTATTACCGGAAGTCTGGCGATCGCTGGGCTTTTTAATGGTAGCGGCTTTGCCAAAGAGCTGGAGAATCGACCTATAGGCAATTGTGATGTCGTCACTGCAAGCCCAAGCGATCGCATTTTTAGACTCATTCAAAATGAGTTCAGTTCAGAAGCATACATTGATAGCGGGAGGTGCAGGTAAAGACCTGAGCCGACATAGGCAAGCTTTGTGAGACGCTTACGCCCCCGCTGCTGGAAAGAACCAGAAGCGGGGGTTGTTTTTTGTCTAATTTTGGCACTTAATCCCCATCTCCATTCAACTCCCCTACTTCCTCTCCCTCCCCTGGAGAAATCACCATGCTGAAACTGACGTATACCGAGAATGGACTACATATGGAGCGCGTCATGGCTCCTTTAGAAGTGTTGATCGCTCAACGAATTGTGCTGGCAATGCGGCTAGGGCAACATCTATATATTCAGCCAGGTCGTGCCTCGTTTTTGCTGCCTGCGACTGCACCTAGCCTGAAGCAACTCGAGCAGATTCTGCGATTAGAGCAAACCCAAGTGGTAATGGTCACTCCTGTGGATCAAGAATTTGTGGAAGCAACAGTCTATGGAAGCTGGATTGCCGAAAACATCCAAGCAGAGACAGGCATTTTTGTGACGGCTGTTTCAGATATGGCTGAATTTCTATTGCTGCGGTTGTGGGAAGCGCAAACACAGGTATCATTTCTGGCATAAAACAGCACCAGATCCATGATTCCCCCTCCTTCTGAAGGGTAGATCTATCTACCCTTCACTCTTACCTCTTGCCCTCCTAGTGTCCTTCCGCCGCTCTTTTCCTACTTGCCCCTTGTCGTTAAAGCATTTTCACGCCAGCATGGAGCTAGTAGCGATTTTGTGCTATCCGCAGAAAAGAAAAGGATTGGAATGCGCGACTTTTTTAAATACACCTTTGCCAGTTTGCTAGCATTGCTGATTTTCTTGGGCTTAAGCATTGGTGGACTAGTACTTTTGGTTATTTCTATCTCATCTAAAGATCCCGCACCAAGCGTTAAAGATAAGTCTGTGCTGGAGTTCGATTTAACAGTAGACATCACCGATGGACAGAGAGGCTCTAGGGGTAATTTAGGCAATGCGTTACTCAGTGGCACTCCAGATACAATACCGTTGCGTATGGCACTGAATGCGATAGATCGCGCCGCAAAAGATAAGCGAATTGTGGCGCTATATTTGCATGGAGAGATGGAGAGTTCCAGCAGCGCAGGCTATGCTGCACTAAAAGAAATCCGTGAGGCACTACAGCGGTTTCAGGCTACGGGCAAAAAAATCATTGCTTATGGGGTTGACTGGAGCGAACCGGAATATTACCTGGCATCTGTAGCCGACACGATCGCAATTAACCCTTACGGCTCATTTGAAATCAACGGTCTCGCTTCCAACACTGCGTTCTATGCAGGTGCCTTAAAAAAGTTTGGCATTGGCGTGCAAGTGACGCGAGTCGGCAAATATAAAGCCGCCGTAGAATCATTTTTATTAGACAAACGCAGCCCCGAAAGCCGCCAGCAAACCCAGACGCTGCTGGGAGATGTATGGGGTGAGTTCTTGACAACAGTGAGCAAAGATCGAAAATTGACCCCCACTCAGTTGCAGAATCTGACTGATAATCAAGCCATTGTGGAAGCAGAAGATGCTGTTAAGCAAAAGTTAGCCACAAAGCTAGCATATGAAGATGAAATGATTAGTCAACTTCAGCAGCTTGGCGAAAAGGATGATGAATCTTTTCGCAAGATCAGCTTGAAGAGCTATGCCAGAGTTGCGCAGCAAGCATTAGAGCAAGAGCGGCAATCAAAAAATCAAATTGCTGTGGTGTATGCAGAGGGCGAAATTGTCGATGGAGAGGGCGATGCTGACCAGGTGGGAGGAGATCGCTTTGCCCAACAGCTACGAGAAATTCAGGATGACGACGATATAAAAGCGGTCGTGATTCGGGTGAATAGTCCCGGTGGTAGCGTGGTTGGCTCGGAGGTGATTCAGCGAGAAGTGATTCAAACTCGCAAGAAAAAGCCCGTGGTTGTTTCTATGGGTGGAGTCGCAGCCTCTGGCGGCTACTGGATTTCCACCTTTAGCGATCGCATTTTTGCCCAACCCAACACCATTACAGGCTCTATTGGGGTGTTTGGATTACGTCCTAATGTGCAAAAGATCGCAAACGATAACGGTATATCCTGGGATGTGGTGAAAACAGGGCGTTATGCAGATATTTCTAGCATCAACCGTCCTCGTACCCCGCAAGAGTTAGCCATTTTTCAGAAATCAGTCGATCGCATTTATAACCAATTTGTGACTAAGGTCGCAGAGTCACGCAAGTTGCCAAAGGCAAAAGTGGCAGAAATTGCCCAAGGTCGCGTTTGGTCTGGTAAGCAAGCATTGGCGATCGGGTTAGTCGATCAACTGGGCGGGCTGAAAGATGCCATTCAAGATGCTGCTCAACGAGCCAAATTGGGAGACGACTGGAAACTCGCCGAGTATCCTCAATCTCGTGGACTTCAGGAAGAATTACTAAGGAGTTTATCCAGCGAAAGCTTTCAAAAAGCTAAATCAAAAAATCTAGTTTTCAAAGAGCTAGGAAAGCTTCAGACAGAATTCACTGTGCTGAGAGGGATGAATGATCCTTCAGAAATTTACGCTCGATTGCCTTTTAATTTCCGCTTGGACTGATTCCGTCTAAGGTGGACAACTTTGAACGACGGGTGATTCGGTGCGGTCTTTTTTCCTGTGGGCTTGCCAGGGTGATTAGTTTCTTTTATGAAGCAGACTTAAAAGTTTGATCAGTAGAAGATAAAGACTGGAAACTATTGCACTGAATAGGATTGACAAGCATCCAGCAACACAGTAAAGCAGACAACAGTAAGTAACAGAAGGTTAAGATAGAGTTGGGGTGTTGAAGTCTTGCCAAAGATTAAGACATACCCACGTAACCCTTCTGAGGCAACTATGGCTGTCGTAAATTTGGTTGAGGAATCTGTTTCCTCGAAGCCCACTGCCCAGGATACCCTGGCGCTAAGGGGCGTATTTGAGACTATTCACGCTGAAAGCTGCCCCACATCGTTTAACTTTCACATGCACACTGTTTGCTCGGATGGACAGTTGCAGCCAGAGAAATTGATGGAACAAGCGATCGCGATCGGGCTGCAAGGATTTGCCATCACCGATCACCACACCGTTGATGGATACCAACGGGCACAATGTTGGCTAGCTGACTATATCCAAGCGAATCCTGACCGGGTTGATAATTTGCCCCACCTGTGGACAGGGATCGAAATCACTTCTAGATTGTTGGAAACAGAAGTACACATCCTCGGCTATGCCTTTGACGTAGCTCATTCGGCGATGGAGCCTTATGTGCAGAAGTGCGCCCCCCAAGACGAGATCGCATCGGCTGCTCAAGTCATTGCTAGCATTCAAATGGCGGGTGGTTTGGCAGTGTTAGCGCATCCAGTTCGCTATCGGCGATCGCCTGAAGACCTGATTGCCGCCGCTGCCACCTTAGGGATTAACGGCGTCGAAACTTACTATGCCTATGACAACCCTTCTCCTTGGCGCACTAGTCCTCGCCAAACCGAGCAAGTGCAGCGCTTAAGCTCTACCTATGGATTGCTCAATACTTGCGGTAGCGATACCCATGGACTCAGCTTGCTTCAACGCCTCTAAGCACTATTTGGACATCCAATGGCGGGTGGTTTGGCAGTGTTAGCGCATCCAGTTCGCTATCGGCGATCGCCTGAAGACCTGATTGCCGCCGCTGCCACCTTAGGGATTAACGGCGTCGAAACTTACTATGCCTATGACAACCCTTCTCCTTGGCGCACTAGTCCTCGCCAAACCGAGCAAGTGCAGCGCTTAAGCTCTACCTATGGATTGCTCAATACTTGCGGTAGCGATACCCATGGACTCAGCTTGCTTCAACGCCTCTAAGCACTATTTGGACATCCATCCAACTTTTAGATGTCTACCCAAACGGTCACAGAGGCAACCGCAATTAGCATTTCATCATTTTTGTCCTCTAATTCAGCGATCGCTCGTCCTTGCACCACCATGCCCCCCTGTTCTACAGACAATGATTTGCGACCAAAGGGCAACACCGCCAATACCTCTTCCTGCCTGACCTGATCGGGATAGGGAACTCCAACCTGAACTTCCACGATCATTTTATTCGGATGGTTTAACCCTGCGACTTCCCAAACTCCCGGCAAGGCATTATGGGCGATCGCATTGCGAACAGCGCGGGCAGCCGCAACCGTTGGCTCCTGACCATGCTGATCCACTCCCATACCCATTTCAATAATCAATCGTTTACGCGCCAAGCATTCCTCCTAACATTGAATAAACATCGCCCTCAGCATACTTTGTTAGGACAAGCTCCTACAGAAAAGCGGTTCATTCAAAGGTAAATTTGAATAAGACATCCTTGTTACTTCTCTCGCACTCTTCTATCCCTTCACTCCCCTCCTCCCATGACTGATGCCTATTCTCAACCCATCCGTGAATGGTGGGCGCAGCGCTGGATCGATGTCCTAGAATCTTTTGGATGGATACGGCGATTGGCACGAGCGCGAGTCTATGCACGCGAAGGAAACGTTTTGAGCATTGAGTTTCAAGGGGAAAAAGTGGCAGCCCTTGTTCAAGGAACGGCTCCAGAACCCTATAAAGTGACGTTATCGCTTGATCCTTTCACCGATGAGCAGTGGAGCTATGTGATTGAATCCATGTCGCAGCGGGCAATTTTTTCCGCTAAGTTGCTAGCGGGAGAAATGCCGCAAGCGATTGAGGAAGTATTCACTGCGAATGGTTTAAGCCTGTTTCCGTTTACCAAGTTTGATATTCACAGTCGGTGCTCTTGCCCTGATCCCGCAAACCCTTGTAAGCATATTGGTGCGGTCTATTATCTGTTGGGCGATCGCTTTGGCGAGGATCCCTTTGTTCTTTTTCAATTAAGGGGGCGAACTAAGGAGCAAATTATTGAAGCCTTGCGCCAAACTCGTAGCCAAGGTGGGTCTGAAGATTCAATCCTCCAAAATGCAGACTCATTTCTACCCGCTTCTGTCACAGCTTCCCATGCTCTCGATTTAGAGAAGTTTTGGCATTATGTCGATGAACTAGAGCCATCTTTGGTGGTAATCGCACCTCCGCCCAGCAGTGAAACGGTTTTAGATGTGTTAGGCACGATTCCATTGAAAACCAGTGATGGAGATGCAGCAATGGCTGCAAAGGCGGCTCAAACCGCAATGCAGCATCTCAAGGGGATTTATCAAAGTGTGAGCCAGCAGGCAATTTTGACCGCCATGAATGTGTCAGTACCTAAACAGGAATCAGAGCTCTAAAGCTTTTGGGTCCAGATGGCATAGTTCTGTAAAGATTTCTAAAATAAAGAAGAACATGAAAGCAATAGACATTCTTCTTTATGGCAAGTGCAGACGATCGCAAAAAGCGCATTTTGGAACATCTATCTCGTAGCACGGGAGACTTTATCAAGCGCTCCACGGGCAACAATTCTGAGCGTAAACAGAAAATTATGGATCATGCTCGACGAACAACAGGCTGAGCAGGTCTGCTTAACAGCGATACCTCAGATTTTCATCTACTGCGCTTTAGCCGCACGGCTCTCAAACTGCTATGTGCTCTAGAGATTGCTGATGTAGTTAAGCGAACTGTGCCACCATTTAAGGATTGATAAAGTCAAGCTCTAAGCCGATTGATAATGGTTTGAATTGACCTTAAACGAGAAAATAAATGCATCAATATTTTTATTTACATGGATTTGCCTCCAGCCCTCAATCGGTTAAAGCAAAAAACTTTAGCGATCGCTTCACCCATCTCCATATTCCCCTGACTACTCCCGATCTGAACCAAGGTGACTTCACTTACCTTACCTTGACTCGCCAACTACAACAGGTGGAAGCTGAACTACCCGCTCCGCCTACCCCCGTTACGCTGATCGGGTCTAGTTTTGGTGGATTAACCGCCGCCTGGTTAGGGCAACGTCAGCCTCAAGTGGAGCGATTAGTCTTACTCGCTCCGGCTTTCGGTTTTTTATCTCATTGGTTGCCCCGCTTGGGCTATGAACAAGTGCAGCAATGGAAAACTGAAGGCTTTTTGCCGGTCTACCACTACGGTGCAGAGAAAATGCTGCCCATCAGCTACCAGTTTGCTGAGGATGCTGCCCAATATCGCGAAGCCGACCTCTTGCGCCCGGTGCCGACCCTATTGTTCCATGGCAAAAGTGATGAAGTAATTCCGCTGCAAACCAGCATTGACTTTGCCAAAACGCGCCCTTGGGTGAAACTGGTTGAACTTGACAGCGACCATGGCTTAGCCGATGCTAGCGACATTATTTGGCAAGGTATTCAAGAGTTTTGCTCACTGTCATAGTTCCTTGGTTATAGTTCGTTAGCGGCTGAGGCAACTATGGCGATCGTGTTTTAGACCGAAATAATCAAATACTGCGGCGGTGAATACAATACATCGCCGTGTTTTGTCTAGAGCAAACCGAAATCATCAGCGTACAGGTACAAACTACTTCACGCGGTGGATGACTTCTCTAAAGCATGGGGTGAGGGCAGTTAGCTATACCTTGCGCTATTTTCGAAACACGGGCAGTGTAAAATGAAAGGAACTGCCGTGATTTAAGGTAGAGTCTACCCAAAGTTGTCCATAATGAGCGCGAATAATCCGCTGGCACAAAGACAGCCCAATTCCATACCCGGCTTTATCTTCATCTCGCTTGAGGCGAAAGCACTCCTCAAAAATTCGCTCTTGATTTTCAGGAGGAATCCCAAGTCCATTATCTACCACACTAATCTGTACTTTTTGCGTGGTGCGATGCAGTGCAACAAGCTGAATCGTGCCGCCGTCTGGAGTGTATTTCACAGCATTGTCGAATAGGTTCATTAAAACTTGTCGAATACGTTCTCCATCCGCCAGGATCATGGGTAAATCTGAGGGAATATCTTTTTCAACCTGATGAGATTTTTCTTGGAAACGGTCTTGCAAATTATTCAGCACATCTAAGCATAAAGTGCCTAAATCAAGCTCATGAGGATATATACGCGCATCGGAACCCATGCCGCGTGCCGCCTGCAAAATATCGGTAATCATCCGGTCAATCGCCCGTGTTTGAGTCCGAGCATGGTTAAGCAACCGAGCAGTTAGTTGCGGTGTTATGTGCGACTCTACGCCATTTCTATGGCTGTGGTTTCTTTCCAACGTTTCTAGGGCGATCGCAGTTGCTGTCAGCGGGTTGCGTAGATCATGCGCCAACATTGTCAAAATTTGGTCTTTAAACTCAAGCTGGTGCTCTAGTTCCTCTTTTTCGCGCTTCAGCCGAAAGACTTCATCCGATAGTTGAATTAACTCAGTTGATCGAGTCACCGCATTAGATGAAGCTGAACTATCAAATGCATCTTTGAGAAGGCGTAAAGCGGAAACCTGCTCAACCTCAGCCGATATAGGCAATTCTAAGTTTGCGGTAGGTGCATTGCCCAAAGGTGCCGCCACGCTAATTCCAGTTTGAGGAGTCAGCGCAGCAATTTCAAGTGCGATTTGCTTGAGCGATCGCACCTCTATCGCACCCGAATCCGCAGTGGTCGCCAAATACTCCGCCACAGAGCGCTGCCAATGGCTCCACCAGTGTTGCAACTGCTGCACTAGTGTGCCGCCTGCAAGAATTTGACGAGGTTCTGGATGAAGTTTGACCAATGCAGGGGTTGCAATGAGACGAAAGTATTCAGCTAAGTAAGGCTGCTCACTCACATCAACAATTTGAAGTTCAAAGTCGCATTCTTCCCGTAACTCCTTGAGAGCCATGCGAACCTGCTGAACTTGCTCTCTAGAACTCGGTCGTTTATCAATAAACAGCAAGAGCTGTAGCAGACAACCGGCAAGATTTGGCTGATCAGAGTTTGCCTGCATTCGATGCCTCTACAGCTTTGAATCACTTACCAAGCTGGGTTATCCCTTACGGTTTAGCCCATCAAATATAAAGAAAACATTACGATACAATGTAACACGCTGCTAAATATAAGTTTCTGAACCTTAACAAACCGTATCCCCTCTTTACATTGTATGAATTAGCTGTTCTATTGCTTTTTCTCTTCAGTATTTTTCTATTTCGCTGATTCAAGAGAGTTCCGTAGGCAGCGATTCGCATGTTCAGTTAACGAAGCCCCTTGATCCGAAATAGGAAAAATAAGGTTGCCTGTTGATCGTTAAAGTTATCGTCGCTGATTAACAGTAGGCTCTGGCTACCATCAGGCAGTTGAGGTCCAAAAGCAATGCCTTCTAAATTGTCAAGGGGAATGCCCAGTTGGTTTAGGTCAAACAGCAGCTTTTTACGGATGGGCTGCACTCCTGGACTCTGCCCTTTTAAGCTTTCAATGGTTGTGGTGTCGCTGGCGCTACCCATTGCCAGTTGAAACAGTTTCACTCCAAAACCATTGCTGCCAAATGATCGCTCAATGCTGATAAAGTGTCCCCCCTGATCGATCGCCAGCATCTCCGTCAACCCATGATACAAAGCCCCCTCCGGCGGCGGAGCCATTTCATACAGGTGTTCCGATAGCAACAGAGAATAGGTTGGATCAAGGGAATAATGCAAAACGCGGTTGCGGCTGGCTCCTTGCTGAGGATGGTCTGGACTGGCATCTTGAACCAGCGCCGATTCTGTTGCAGTAAATAGGCGAAAAGGTTCAATCGCAACGGTGTTACCACCGCTCATGTTGAGTGTCAAAGATTCAAAGCCTAGATTATCGCCTACACCCTGAGTTTGCTTGTCGCCTTCAGTTTTAGGAAGGTAGCGATCAGGGATGAGCAAACTCCGTTTCCATTTCCCAGTTTTCAGGTCAAACTCCCGCACAAACGGAGCAATGCCTTGACGGGCAACTCCTTCACTCGAAATAAACAGCGTTCCTGATGAAGACAATACAATTCCTTCGGGGTCAACTGTTCCTTTGGCATAAGGCTGACCCGCTTCATCGGTGATGAACGTGACACCTGTGACATCAACCTGTTTAATCTTTGGTGCTTTAGGGTTGGCGGCATCCAGTTTTAATTTCAGCGTATAGAAGCGTGCTGGAGCCAGTTCGCTGCGATCGTCAGAAATGGCATACAGCAGATTCCGCTGGCGATCGTAGGTGAGAGCAGATAGGCCACCGACAGGTGTGTCTTGAAATTTTTGCTTGGGTAACTTGTAGCTGCTTAAAAAGTCAAGCGATAAATCACGAAATATCCGTTGCTCTGCGCTTACTTGGGGCAAGTCACATCCAGTTAGCAGCGTGGACAGTGTGATGACGCAGGTCAACAAAAGGGCAGCGAGTTTAAATCGACGATCGCTCACAAGATTTCTCCAAATGGGTCTGCCTCACCTTTTTGATTATCAGCGATCGCGGGAGTTGCTCAACCGTCAATCATGATCTAGATCATCGGTCAGTTTTAAAGGTTGATTGCCTTTTCTTCAGCACTCAAAACTTAAAACCTACTTCGCCGCCTCGCACCCTATTTTTTCTTCGCACAATCTTTAGATAGTTTGTAACACCGTTTGCCAACTCTAAGGAAACATACTATGGCGCTGAGTTCTTTATGGGGCAAGATCAATACTCTGAAGATCTGGGTAACAGTACACATCAAGCTCGTTGCCCAAATTCTTTAGAGGGTGCCCTTGCACGCTATGATGCGCTTTTAGCGAACCAGCCCGATCTTTATGAAGTATGGACCTGTCGTGGCTTTGTTTTAGAGCATTTAGGTCATTATCGTGAGGCGATCGCTAATTTTGACCAAGCGATCAAAATCAATCCAGATTACGCGCTGGCATGGCATGGACAGGCGATCGCGTTAACCAGTTTAAGATGCTATGAAGAAGCGGTCATCAGCCTAAACAAAACAGTTAAGCTCACACCCAAAAATGCCCAAGCTTGGTATAACCGGGGGAATGCTCTAGTTTTTTTGTACCGTTATGAAGAAGCCTTGACCAGTTTCAATCGGGTCATTGAAATTACGCCAAAAGACTACAAAGCTTGGTATCACCGGAGTAAGGTACTCGCCAATTTAGGCTATCAATATGCAGCCTTAGCAAGTTTAGATAAAGCTCTAACGATTAATCCCAAGTGTTATTACGCCTTAAATTATCGCGGAACCGTATTGAAGAAGCTTGGGCAGTATGAAGCCGCGATCTCGAGTTTTGACCGAAGCCTACAAATCAAGCCTAATCATCCAGATGCCTGGTATAACAAAGCCCGCTGCTTTGCTTTATTGGGCGATTTGGAAACCGCATTGAATTATCTACATCAAGCCTTAAAGCTGAATCCAACCCTGTATAGAGCGATCGCAAAAATTGATGCTGACTTTAACGCCTTGTCAAACCATCCTCGGTTTTGCACCTTGATCAGTCCTACGCAGTCCGCAAATAATAATCAGACCGTTTCCTTTGCTAGAAGCGGCACCTAGATATTGGTTTAATTGGGCAAACTCGCTTGATCAAAGGTGTTTTCCGCAAATCCAACTCTTTCAAATTGGGCAATGTTTTAAGGACGCTCACATCCATTACTCGTGTGTTGTAGAGATCAAGTTGAGTCAGTGTGGCGATCGCGCTAATAGGTTTGATATCCCTAACTCGCGTGTTAAACAACGATAAAGACTTCAGTTTAGTGAGTTTACTCAAAGAGCTGACATCCGAAATAGGGTTATTACCTAATAATAAATCCCGCAAATTCACTAATGAGCCAAGTGGGCTGACATCTGATATTTGATTTTCAAACAGTGTTAAAGATTCAAGATTGGTCAAGTTTTCTAACGGAGATAAGTTGGCAATCTTGTTTTCAAATAACACTAATATTTTCAAGTTAGTCAACAACTTAAGTGGGCTTAAATCCTCAATTTGATTATCATAAAGCGACAGAATCCGTAAGTTTTTCAGCGAGGCTAAAGGACTTAAGTCAGAGATTTGATTGTTGTATAACGCTAGGGTTTCTAGTTTCTTGAGCAAAGCTAATGAACTAATATCAACAATTTGATTTCCATACACTAGCAAGCTAGTTAACTCATTTAAAGATTCCAGAGGACGCAGGTCAGAAATCTGATTGGTATCCAAAAGTAAGGTTCGCAAATTAGTGAGTGTGGCCAGAGGGCGCAAGTCAGAAATTTGGTTGGTATCCAAAGAGAGCCAGGTGAGGCTAGTTAAGTGACTCAACGGCTTTAGATCAGAGATCTTATTGTTGTTGAGAATTAGCGTTTTGAGATTAGTCAGCGACGCAAGCGGGCTAAGGTCAGTAATCTCGCGGCCTTCTAAAAAAAGCGCCGTCTGGTTAGAAAGCTGCTGTTCGGCTGCCTGACAATTGGTCGTGTTGGTAACGCTCATCAGTAATCGAACAGTATTCTGGCTTGCGGCAGACAGGGATGCTTGATTGACACACCAATCTGCAAACCTTTTGTAGTTGGCAGTGGATGAGGAATTATCAGGAGGTGGTGTAGAAGTGGGTACAGGAGTCGCGATCGCGCCACTTTCCAGAACGATCGCTGCCAGTCCAATATCTGAAGTAACGATGGCGATCGCTCCAGCCGCTAGCCACAGCATCACGGTATTCATCAGCCTGCCCAACAGAAAATCCTTCATGATATGTGCTCAAAACTAGAAAAGTTTGCAAACAGTATGAAGTTGCTCTTGATATCTCAGTGTTTTCTCTGGAAAGAAAGCCATACTCGAAGAATTATAAAATCCTCAGAATCGCAATTGTAGCTATGTATTGCTGACATTGTTATTTAGAGTAATTCAACAAAATGGATGAGTTTAGTCAACATCCGTTCTCTTTTTTATCGTACCAACAGCTCTTCGAAGAACTGGAAAATATTGTAGCCCTTGAATCTCAAAAAACCGAGAATCCATGGATTAGCACAGTCAGACTCAGTGGATTGTTCTGTGCAAAGTATGGAGTAGCTCTTAAAGACGTAACAAAAACTTTAGGTCATGGCAACAACTTGAGGTGTTTCCTAAAAAGTGGCAATTGCTTTTCCATTTACGGTACTCAAAATCCACAAGAGTGTTACGTAGCACTTTTGCGGTCAATAGTTCCTGAATTTCAACAGTTTCCTACATCTGTAAGCTGCCCAATTCAAGACAGAATCAAGCGATATTGGAAAGTAGATAGACGTATGAAGATGAGAAAAACCGAAGTGCTAAAAAGATCTTCGGCTACCAACTTCAAAACATCCCACAATATTGTCCAAACCTAATCTTAGAGATTAGCTCAGTAGATGAGTTGAAGTTTACTTTGGCAGAAATTATCAAAAGCTTGACGGAGAATAACCCAAAAAAGTTTGTCACGATTGCGGAATTGAGTAGAAAATTTTGCGATCACTATAAGCGACCAATACGGACAGTGATGCGGAATATGTGCGATGGCCTGAAGTTGATTGACTTACTTCAGGCTATTCCTAGTCTTCACGTCCAAAAAATAGATGGCAATTGGCAAATTACTGTAAAGACTCATTCAGTAGAACGATAAATCATCCACAATTTCATTGCGGCGGAGGTTAAAAGCCGTCGCAACGAAATTGTAAAAGCATTGATCCTTGTTCAGGCGTAACTTTCCTCTAGGATTACTTCGGGGTCAGAAATTCATTGCATTTTATCAATGAAATGCGATCTCTCGACGCACCTTACTAATCAGGCTATGAGCGATCGCACTCTGCAAAAATTAGCCAGCTACTTCTGCAACACCTACGGGGCAAGAAACGTTGGTGCCGCCTAGCCCACAATATCCGCCAGGATTTTTAGCCAGATATTGTTGGTGATAATCTTCAGCGTAATAGTACGGCGGTGCATCCAAAATTTCTGTTGTGATGGTGCCGTAACCCGCTTGGCTGAGCATTGGTTGATAAGCCTTGAGCGTTGCCTCTGCTAGCTGATGTTGCTCAGCAGAATAGGTATAGATGCCAGAGCGATATTGCGTTCCGGTATCATTTCCTTGGCGCATCCCTTGGGTAGGGTTATGGCTTTCCCAAAACACTTTCAGCAGTTGCTCATAGGAAATAACTTTGGGGTCATAAACCACTAAAACCACTTCATTGTGTCCGGTCATGCCGCTACAAACCTCGTTGTAGGTGGGGTTAGGAGTAATCCCAGCAGCATAGCCAACAGAGGTGCTGAAAACACCGGGCTGCTGCCAAAATTTGCGCTCAGCTCCCCAAAAACAACCTAGACCAAACATTGCCGTTTCCAGCCCATCAGAAAAAGGAGGTTTGAGTGGGTTACCGCTCACAAAATGACGATTGTTGAGAGGCATTTCCTCGGTGCGACCCGCTAGTGCTTCTGTAGCAGTAGGCAGACTCAACTTCTTGCCAAATCCAAAAAGTCCCATTTGTTTTAACTCTCAACTTCAAAATTTTATCTTTACTCTAGTTTACAATTTTGAGCAGCTAGTGAGCAGTAAGAAAGAAGGTGTGGAGTGGGATGGGAAAGTTTTGAATGCCTAACGATCGCTGAGTTTACCTAATTTCTGAGTTCTTTCATCAAGCTATCGATGTCTCGTAGGCGATCGCCTGTGTCACCTTGAGCTTTGGTCAAATTCCGAGCTTGATCCAACGCATAAACTGCTTCTTGTTTACGCCCAGATTCTTTCAGCGCTTTGGCTAGCTTGTAATGCCCATCGGGATCATTTGGCACAATCGCTATGTATTGACGGTAGAAACTAGTGGCTGTCGGGTAGTTCCGCTGCTCAAAGAACATGTCACCCATTCCTTCCTGCGCTTCTGAAAGATTGGGGCGAAGGGCGATCGCACGTTGATAGGCACGCATCGCTTCATCGTAACGCTGTGCTGCCTGAAGCGCTTTGCCCATTTGAAGCTGAATATTTGGATTTTTGGGTTCTAACTGCACTGCTTTGCCAAAAGACGCGATCGCTTTTTCAAAATTATTCAACTGTAGCCAAGCCGTACCAATGTGAACCCGCGCCATTCCTTGCTTTGGAGCAATTCGAGCTGCCTGTTGCAAAGCCGTAAAGGCTTCCTGAGGACGTTTTAATTGAATCAGCGAAGTTCCCAGTAGCTCAAATCCCTTGTAGCTATTGGGTGAAAGGGTGGTGACGCGACGGTAAATATTCATTGCCTCGTCGTATTTACCTTGACGTGCCAGAATGACACCCATGCTTAAATTGGCGTTGGTATGACGAGGATTAAACAAAATTGCCTGACGATAGGCGGAGAGCGCTTCATTATTTCTGCCTAAGCTGGCAAGGTTAAATCCAAGCGCATAGTGAAACTCAGGATTTTTAGGGTCTAAAGCGATCGCCTGCTGATAGGCTCCCAACGCCGCATCATAATTGCCTTGGCTGGCGTACAAAAAGCCAATACCTGCAAAAATTTTAGGATTTGCACTATCCAAATCGGCTGCTTGACGGTAAGCCGCGATCGCACCCGGAACGTTACCAGCGTTCGCCAAACGCCGCCCTTCTCGCAGCAATTGCGTCAGCGGCTCGTTGGTGCTATTAGTTCTACTTGTATTGGCGTTGGCTGGACTTTTGTCAAGTAGTCGCTGCTCTTGTGCCAAAGCCGGAGAAATAAGCAGTGTGGTGGCAAAAACAGAACCAGCCACCCATAAAATGTGCTTGCGCATATGATTCCTGTTACACAACCACTGTGATTGATTACCAAAAATGATCTATTGAGCGAATCACGATTCTACAGGTACATCCCAATAGTTGCAATTCACCCAAATACCACCCTTCAATTTTGCATAGTTGGGGAGCAGTCTCAAATCGGATGCACTGTTTCAGAAGCCATCAGTCAATTGCTTAAGCACTAAAGTACTTAGCGGCTGGATGATAAGCCACGATCGCCGTGGTGGATTGCTCAGGATATAGCTGTTCGCTTTCATCCATAATCATACCAATGCGCTCGGTACCCAGCAGTTCCAGCTGTTTGTACTGATAGGAAATGTCTGGGCAGGCAGGATAGCCGAAACTGTAACGCGATCCTTGGTAACGCTGCGCTAGCATATCGCGGATGTTGTCAGGATCTTGCGACCCAAAGCCCAGTTCGCGTCGAATTCGTGCATGAGTCCATTCGGAAAGCGCTTCGGCGATTTGCACCGACAGTCCATGGAAATAGAGGTACTCGGTATAGCTATCCGCTTTGAATAGCGCTTGGGCAAACTCTGTTGCGCTATGTCCGGCTGTGACCGCCTGCATTGGGAAGACATCCATCTGCCCTGATTCTTCAGCAGCAAAGAAATCGGCAATACAGTAGCGCCGCAGAGATTTTTGGCGAGGAAATTTCCAGCTGACAAGAGGTGTAGAAGTGCCGCCAGCAGTGTCATCGTCGATCGCTGGATCGTAGAGATGAACCGAATTGCCTGCTGATTGGCAGGGGAAATAGCCATAAATCACCTGGGGCTGGAGCAGATTTTCTGCCACAATTCGAGTTTTCCAGCGTTCCAAAATGGGATAAACCGTCTCTTGCAAAAACTGGTCGTACTCTTCCTTCGATTGCTCGCGCGGCTTACGGAATTGCCACTGCCCCGCGATTAATGCCTGCAAATCCAGATGCCAAAAGATTTCATCCCAAGGGATATCTTCAGCATTCAGGATTTGGGTACCCCAAAATGGCGGCGTAGGGCGAGTAATATCAGCGGCGATCACCTCTGAGCGCAGAGTATCTTCAGGGGTGGAAGCGAGAGGCAAAGGACTAGGGGCAGAGGTTGATTCTACTTCCCTTGTCTCTTCTGGTGGTCTGCTCTCCTCTTCAACAAACTCGCCCAAAAAGCCTTTATCGTCTTCCCATTCACCCGCTGCTTTAGCAGGCATTAGCTTCTCCATAAAATGCAGATCGGAGAAGGCATCTTTGCCGTAGATGACTTTGCCACGGTAGGCATTTTGGCAGTCTTCGTAGACAAACTTGGGCGTGAGTGCAGCGCCGCCGAGAATCACTGGCACCTGAATGCCGCGCTGGTTAAAGACCTCCAGGTTCTCTTTCATGAAAGCAGTGGATTTGACAAGCAAGCCGCTCATGGCAATGCAGTCGGCGTTGTGCTGCTCGTAGGCTTCAATAATCTTGTCCACGGGCTGCTTGATGCCCAGGTTAATCACCCGATATCCATTGTTTGAGAGGATGATATCTACCAGGTTTTTGCCAATATCATGCACATCGCCCTTGACTGTAGCAATTAGAAACGTGCCTTTAGCGGTGTCTTTACCAGCTTCAGCTTTTTCCATGTAGGGTTCCAGGTGTGCAACGGCTGACTTCATAGTTTCAGCAGATTGCAATACAAACGGCAACTGCATTTGCCCGGAACCAAACAGTTCGCCAACAACCTTCATACCGTCTAGCAAGTAGACATTGATGATATCCAGCGGTTTGTAGGTTTGTAGGGCGATCGCTAAAGCATCTTCCAGCCCGATCCGTTCACCATCGATGATGTGGCGCTTCAGGCGTTCCTCAATCGGTAAATCCGCCAGCACATCTTTGGAACGGGCTTCTTTCGCCGAAACGCCTTCAAATAGCGTCGTCAAAATAGTTAGCGGATCGTAGATACAGACCTGGTTCTCGTCAAACTTGCGTTCATCAAGGATTAAGTGATGGCACACTTCTTGGTGGTGCGGGTCAATTTTTGACAAGGGGAGAATTTTTGCCGCACTGACGATCGCCCCATCCATTCCAGCCTGCACCGCTTCGTTTAAAAACATTGAATTCAGCACAATTCGCGCTGCCGGACTCAGCCCGAAAGAAATGTTGGATACACCCAGCAAAATATGGCATCCGGGCAAGCTTTCCCGAATCAGGCGAATGGATTCGAGGGTGGCTTTACCGTTGGCGCGGTCTTCTTCAATTCCAGTGGAAATGGGCAGCGCCAATGTATCAAAGAAAATTTCATGAGCCGGAATGCCATATTCCAACGCCTGACGATAGGCACGTTGAGCAATCTGAAACTTCTTCTCGGCTGTCCGCCCCATACCGTCTTCATCGATCGTACCAACGACCACACCTGCGCCATAAGCTTTTGCCAGTTCTAGCACTTTCAAAAAGCGCTCTTCACCGTCTTCGTAGTTAGTGGAGTTGAGGATGCATTTGCCGCCTGCTACTTTCAAGCCGGCTTCCATTTTTTCCCATTCGGTCGAATCTAGCATCAAGGGCAAGGTGACATCCGTCACCAGGCGAGACACCAAATCATGCATGTCTTTCTCGCCATCGCGCCCAACGTAATCTACGTTCACATCCAGCACATGGGCCCCTTCACGCACCTGTGATCGCGCTACGGCAACCAGCCCATCCCAATCTTCTGCATTCAGCAGCTCTCGCACTTTTTTCGAGCCGCTGGCATTCAACCGTTCGCCAATGATGAGGAAAGAATTGTCCTGCTCATAGGGTTGTGCGGCATAAATAGAAGCAGCGGCAGGCATGTAATTCAATACAGGACGAGGATCGTCTTGAACCGTGCTACCGTTTAACTCCCAACGGGGAATGCGGGTGGGGCGCTGTTTGGGCTTGAGCGTTGCGGCTAGTTCAGAAAGCTGATGAATATGTTCAGGGCGAGTGCCACAGCAGCCGCCGATGACTTGCACGCCCAAATCTTCGACGAAGTGTAACAGCGCTAGTCGCAATTCCATGGGGGTCAGCTTGTAGTGAGCGTGCCCTCCAACATTTTCGGGAATACCAGCGTTGGGAATGCAGGAGATGACAAAGGGAGAATGCTGAGACAGATATTTGATGTGTTCTGCCATGAGATCGGGTCCCGTGGCGCAATTTAGCCCCAAAATGTCGATCGGAAAGGGTTCCAAAATGGAGAGCATGGCAGTGATATCGGAACCGACCAGCATGGTGCCCTGAATTTCCATCGTGACAGACACCATCAACGGACGGCGATCACCCTTTGCCGCAAATACTTCTTCAATCCCGTTCAGCGCCGCCTTAATTTGCAGTACATCCTGACAAGTTTCCACCAAAAACAGATCCACGCCGCCATCCCACAAGCCTTCTGCCTGCTCTTTAAATGAGGCTTTCATCGTGTCGAAGTCGATGTGTCCTAAAGTTGGCAATTTGGTCGTGGGACCAATCGAGCCGGCCACGAAACGAGGCTTTTCAGGCGTGGAAAACTCTGCCGCCACGCTTTTTGCCAGTTCTGCTGCCTTCTTACTGAGGGTGTAGGCTTGATCCGCCAGGTCATATTCTGCCAGCACAATGGAGGCAGATCCAAACGTGTCGGTTTCAATGACATCAGCACCCGCCGCCAGAAAGTCGCGGTGCACCTTAGCAACAGCTTCAGGCTTCGTATGAATTAAATATTCATTGCAGCCTTCATACTCAGCTCCACCAAAGTCTTCTGCGGTCAGGTTTTGCACCTGCAGATTGGTTCCCATAGCTCCGTCAAACACTAAGATGGGGCGATCGGGATGATAAAGACGCTCAAGAAACGGGCTATTCATCAATTACTCTGAGATAAAACGCTAAAATGACCAGCCAGCCTGACTATTCAGCTTAACCTATCCCGTAAAAAATCGTAACCATACAGATACCCACTACCTACAGCAATTGATTAAAAAAAGCGGACAGCAATAATTTCTGTCCGCACAACTGCAAGTAAGGCTCTAGAAGCTAAATTTATGATTCAGCGTTGATGAAATCCATGATTCCCAAGTACTTAGGAGCAGTGTTGGGGTCCTGGTTTTGGTATTCCAGTGCGCCCCAGAAGCCCCACTTGCTAGAACTGGCGACATCGTTGAACTGGTTAAAATCACCGCCGCCGCTGCTTGCTTGCCATTGATCCAAATAGGCTTTGTACACATCTCTCATGCGAGGATTACGATTGACTTCTGTAAATAGGTCAGTCATTCTTGCTACCTTATCATCGGGGAATTGGTAGCTGGTCAGGTGGCCCCCCCCCTCGTAAGAGGCTAAATCGATGCCGAATCGTTTTGCAATATTGGCATTGCTGTCGAACATAGCTTTGATTTCTGTAGGGATTTCCTTTAACATGCCGTCGATAATTTGGTCGGCGGTCATGTTGATCGTGATGTTGACGCGAGCAACATCGTTGATATCGCTCGAACCATCGCCATCAGCATCGAACCCATCAAAATAGGGCGCGATCGCGTAGGCATCAGCATGTTTGTAAGCATCCTTCCAGCCTAAGATTTGTTCGCCGACCCAGGGATTGGCGGCTTGCCCTGACAAGACGCGCTCAACCCGTTGACTGGTGCTGGCACCAAATACATTTTCCCAAATTTTGAAAATTTCAACGGAACGCTCGGAGTAGTAGCGCAAACCAGCGCCCCAACTGGTGTTGTCTAAGCCGCGTGCCAATCCTTGCTGCCCAACATAGTTTGCTTGCGCAAAAATCCCATTCCAGGCTTCGTTGGTATACTCCACATGAGCCTTGAGAGAAGGATCGAGGCGATCGCGCACCATTGTGGCAAACTTTTGCACATAGTCATCGCTTGCCTGGGCTGGCAGAGTAAACCATGGATCAATTTTCAGCGTGTTCGCAAGCTGAATCATGTATTCCAACGCCACGCCTTTACTGGTTGCCTGTGTGGCACTAGCAGTTGTGGAGCGATCGCTCCAGTTTGTCAAAGTGGAATTATTTGTCGCTTCCCAATCCATGAACCTGAGCGTGTCAAATTTTGCCAATCGTTCTAAGAACACTGGGTTAAAAGGTTGAGTTTGATAAGTGTTCTCAAATCCGGGCATGATGAACCGAATATTGCGGACGGGGTTGCTGGGATTGGTTTCCGACAGTCGTATAAAAATTCCAACATCGTCTGGCGTAACATCCACCGTCATTTTGCCGGGCGATTGACTAATAATTTTGGCGTTGCTAAATGTGAAATCCAGCTTGCCCTCCCCGTCGTAGAGCAAGGTATATCTGCCCCCAGGGAAAGTTTTTCCTGTCATCACCACCGTTTCAGCAAACTGCCCTGGATCTAGCGAAGCAATCCAGCCCTCAGACGTTAGGTTTAGCTTGCCACCTTCGCCCCACTTGGCACCCTGTCGCTGAGAGATCCATTCTCGTGAGGTTTTGAACATATCCACAAAGGGAATTTCTGTAGACCAGTCGGCAAGCCCTGCCAAGTTGGTTCCAATCTGCGATCGCGTTTCAGTTGGTAAAGGTGATGGCGCGGGTAAAGATATTGGTGGAGTGGGTGGTATGCCACCTGAGATGAGTTTTGCATCTGCCCAGTCAGCGTGATCAAAGGTATTGTCATCACCGCCATTAGTGACAATTAGCTTTAGACTTTGTTTGCCTGTGACATCTAAATTCACTAACTGAGTCGCAGTTGCACCTGTCATCTTGCTACTGGTGAAGAGTTGAATGCCATCAACAAATACCTGGAAGACCACTGAGCCTGCATTGCCGACTTCATCATCTACGCCAATGTTTGAAGAGAATTTAGTGTATTTGCCACCCAGGTTATAAATGATTTCGGAGCCAGCGTGAACTCCTAAACCTTTAGCGTAGGTAACCCCATTGAGAGTCAGGGTTTTACCATCAGTGGCTCCTTGTTCACCGTTACTTTTGTCTTTCTCAAATACACCCCAGCCATTGGCGGCTGATGTCGAATTGAGGTCACTGAGATAAGTGACAGTTTCAGTTGAACTTCCAGTTGGAACCGCAACCTGAAATGTTCCTAAATTTATATTGGCGGCTGTGGTATTACCCAGCGTGTCGGCAACTTGGCCGGCTATTAGAGTGGCTGTGTAAGTGCTGTTATCATTTGCGTCCCAAACACCATCAGGAGCCACAATTTGATAAGTGGCAGTGAGTGATGAACTGTTGACATTTGGAGTAGACACGCCGACTAGGGTTGCCAATTGACTGAAGCCGTGTGCTCCAGTGACTCGAATATCGCTAGCTGCGGTCGTGCCGTTAATTGTACTCAGATTGACTGCCGTGGCATCAGCATAGGTGACAGTGAAACCATAGGGAGTGGTACGGGTACTATTGAGTGCAGCAGCGGCTAAGGTTGCGGTGGGAGCGGTAGTATCAAATGGTGTGCCACCTGAGAGAAGTTTTGCATCTGCCCAGTCAGCGTGATCAAAGGTATTGTCATCACCGCCATTAGTGACAATTAGCTTTAGACTTTGTTTGCCTGTGACATCTAAATTCACTAACTGAGTCGCAGTTGCACCTGTCATCTTGCTACTGGTGAAGAGTTGAATGCCATCAACAAATACCTGGAAGACCACTGAGCCTGCATTGCCGACTTCATCATCTACGCCAATGTTTGAAGAGAATTTAGTGTATTTGCCACCCAGGTTATAAATGATTTCGGAACCAGCATGAACTCCTAAGCCTTTAGCGTAGGTAACCCCATTGAGAGTCAGGGTTTTACCATCAGTAGCTCCTTGTTCACCGTTACTTTTGTCTTTCTCAAATACACCCCAGCCATTGGTGGCTGATGTCGAATTGAGGTCACTGAGATAAGTGACAATTTCAGTTGAAGCAACAGAACTACTGCCACTCAGAAATTGTGGAGTGGGATCCGTGGGTAGACTGCCATTTACATTTAATGTTGAACTTGAGGGAACAAGCAAAAGGCTTGCACCTGGATCGAGGACATTGGTATTGCTGGGCATCAATTATTCTCCAAATGCTAGTGAGAGGTTGCATTCGGTAGATGGCATCCCTGTGAGATTGATAGCCTTTGATAAGGCATTACGATCGAGTGAGCAATCGCACTTACGCCCATTGCGAAGTTTGTTGCACACGAATAACGGCAGGCAGTGATTTAGCAATTTGATTGCCTGCTGTTGCTTGTATTTAGCTGTTGCTTGTATTTAGAAGTTCCAGCGAGGGGCACTGAAACCAAAGCGCACAAAGTTTAGGCTGGTTAACATTTGTCGCATGAAAACATAAGCAGATAGCGACGTTTGCTTCAACAGATTAGTGATGCATCAATTAATCAATTGATGGTAGATTTTCAGGAATATTTTTGCAGTTGCTTAGCTAGCATCGTGGGAATGGCAATGCTGATTTTCAGGAGTATTCCCAAAACATTACGGTTAGGCTCAACGTGATTTAGCGATCGCCTGATTTTAAAGTGTGTAAGGGGTATAGAAAAGTATTCTACCTAGAGGATGCATTATCGACAGGGAACTATGGCAGATACTTATCTTTGGTAGATACCCGAAGGCGTTGAACCGTATCTGTACAAAGATTAATGTTGTTTTTTTAAGATGCAGGTGTAGCGTTGCCAGTTTTTGAGCTGTCCCTCACTATGACAAACGCTGATATCTGTTTTGCATGGCATCCCCCGGTAAAAGACAACCGCCAAGGTCTGAATTCAGCCGTCACTTGCTTTTCCCAAATGTTTGTTGCTGATGAACAATTGCTATAAATCTCGGTGGGTGAAGGATTTGGCGCGATCGCCCGTGTAACTAGCAACAATGTGACCATTGCCAACCAGTTGATATTTATAAGTGACCAATCCTTCTAACCCAACGGGACCACGGGGTGGCATTTTTTGGGTGCTGATGCCCACTTCCGCGCCAAAGCCATACCGAAAGCCATCGGCAAAGCGAGTTGAGCAATTGTGATACACTCCCGCCGCATCCACTTGAGTCATGAATGTTGCTGCGGTTTGGACATCTTCTGTGACGATCGCTTCCGTGTGGCGCGACCCATAAGCGGTGATGTGGGCAATCGCAACTTCTAAAGAGTCCACAATCTTAATTGCCACAACTAAATCACTGTATTCGGTTGACCAATCGGCTTCAGTGGCAGGTTTAATGTTCAAAATCTCTAGCGTACGCTGATCGCCCCGCAGTTCCACCTGCTTGCTTTGAAACGATGTTACGGCTGCCAATAAGAAATCGGGTGCAATCTCGTGATGCACCAACAATGTCTCTATCGCGTTACAGGCAGCAGGATATTGAGTTTTGGAGTCGATCGCAATTGCAATTGCTTTCTGCATATCCGCCGCTTTGTCTACATACAAGTGACAAATGCCATCGGCATGACCTAATACAGGAATGCGCGTGTTGTCCTGAACAAACTGCACAAACGAATTCGAGCCTCTCGGAATAATCAGGTCTACAAATTGATCTAGCTTTAATAACTGCAACGTTTCTTCTCGCGTTGTCAAAAGCTGGACTATGGCGGGATCAATTCCTACCTGCTGCAATCCCTGTTGAATTGCTTTGACCAGTGCCTCGCAGGAACGGATTGCTTCCTTACCGCCTTTCAAAATCACGCCATTGCCCGACTTAATCGCCAGACTAGAAATTTGCACTACCGCATCAGGACGCGCTTCAAAAATTACGCCGAGTACGCCTAAAGGGCAGGTAATTCGCTGCAATACTAGCCCTTCATCTAGTTCACGATTAAGCTGCACGACTGCAAGCGGGTCAGGAAGCTCTGCCACGTCTCGCACTCCCGAGATCGCCTCCTTCAGCTTGTTGTCATTCAATTTCAGGCGAGCATATAGCGCTGAAGCAATACCCTCAGCAGTCGCTACTTCACAATCAACCGCATTCGCCGCTAAAATTTCTGATGTTGCACCTTCAAGAGACTGCGCGATCGCCTCTAGCGCCTGATTTCGTGCCTCTGTGGGCAGCATTCCTAACCGCAATGCGCTAGCGCGCGTTTTTTTGGCTAGTTCAACCAGCGCTATAGAATCGGTAGATTGGGAAGCAGCGATCGATGAAAGCGACATAACCTGTAGCAAACTAAACAACATTCAAGACAATTTCAGTCTAAGAGAAAAGTACAAAATTCATCTTCACCCCTTCCCTCCTACTTACCCATGTCGTCTTATTACAATCCCAAACATCTCCCTAACTTCGGCAACATTGCGGAAGGTAACCCCGAACTCTCAGAGAAATTTTTTGCCTACTATAGAGCCGTTTTTGAAGAAGGGGCCTTATCGACTCGTGAGAAAGCCTTAATTGCGCTGGCTGTTTCTCATACAGTGCAATGCCCCTATTGCATTGATGCCTATAGCAAAGACTGTTTACAGAAAGGGGCAGATTTAGAGCAAATGACTGAGGCGATCCATGTCGCGACGGCTATTCGTGGCGGAGCTTCTCTAATTCATGGGTTGCAAATGTTGGACCACGTCAACCAACTGGGGATGTAAGAAAAGTTTTGAGTGCTGACTTTGCACTTCGCACTCCCAACCTACATTTTGCACTTCATGCTAATCCAGCATTATCACGTCATCAATCCAACATCATCTAAAACACTTTGGAGAGCGGCTCCTGCGGCTTCATCAGAAAAATGTTGAGCAGCATAATTTTTCGCATTATGCCCAATCTTGTTTCGTAGTTGAGGATCATCCCACAGCATTTCGATCGCCCGAACTAACGCCTGCGTCGAGCCAGGTTCAACCAGTAGCCCCGTTTCTCCATGAATAATATAGTCTTCAGCGCCATTGCATCGAGAAGCAATTACAACTCGTCCCATGCGCATGGCTTCAACAATAGTGACTTGCCCAGCCGCAGTGATGTGAGCATTTGTTGTCATTGGCACGATATTAATTCGGGCTTCTTGTGCCAGTCGCAAGCAGTCTTGCTTGCCAAGGTCAAGCGGGGCTTGAACATGAGATGGCAATTGTAAGCCTGTTAATGCACGGGAACCAGAAGCAACAACAGTAGGCAGCTTCAGCTTCTCCACGGCTTGAAAAAGCGTGGGAAAATCGCGATGGGCTGATCCGATCGCTGCAATAAATGGTTGAGTTGCGTTTTCCTCATAGATGACGGGAATATCAGCCACTTGGTAGGGGAAAAACACAAATCGCTCTTTTGGCAATCCTAACCATTGGCTATACATGTCGCATTCGCGCCGGGTATGAACGACAAAGCGACTAATGTGTTGCAAACTGGCTTGTGCTACACGACGGCGCACCCCTGATTGACAGGTGCCCACATTAAACAACCATGCAACGACAGGGATTTGCCTACGAGAAAGCTGCTGGCACATGCCAACGGCACTAGCAAGCTGCGGAAAGACTGTAATCACCCCACCATCGGTCGTTTGAACGGCATTCTTGCCATGTTGTAAATAAGTTACCCATCCGGCAATGTTGGTAACCGAGGAGGCTCGGTTGTGCCAAGAACGGAGTGGTCTAGGACGAGGAATAATATTGAAGTGATAGCGAGCGCCCGAAACATAGGGTGCTAACCACTGTCCATCGTGCTCTAGATCGTGAATAAATGGAGCAACGATCGTCCAATGAGTCACTTTTGAGTTCAAAGAGGTCGGTGAAGGACATTGCACTGCTGAAGTTTTATCAAATCGGGGAAACACACGCTGATTGGAGATTGCTTCCATGCTCTTTATAGTTTTTAAATCTTTATAGTTTTTTAAAATTGAACGTGAGCCTAACCGTTAACCTGCTCAGGTGCCTATACAAGCAGTTGGGTTCGGCTTTTAAGGCAGTCTTCTTAACGCAGTTGGGAATTCTTTTGCTACTTAAATATCAATATGCTTGCATGAAAACATTAGGCAAGTTGTATCTTCACTGTTACTTTACATTGCTGGGGCAAATCACCTAGGTTTGAAATTGATGGGATTACCTTGGCGATAGTGAACTTCAAGAAAGGTTTTTACCGATATATTAGAACTCTTGTGTGAATCAAGAAGAGAGCGCAAGCTCAAAGTTTAGGATCGCTGCAATCAGGTTGAAGCGCAACCCGAAGCGCTTGCGTCGATTTCGATACCGTTCAGCCAGAATCCGAAAAATCTTGAGCTTGCGGTTGACATGCTCAGCGACTACTCGCAATCGGGCTAGAGTGCGGTTGTGCTGCCGCTCAGCTTTGCTCAATTTGCCTTTACGGGGCTTTTTGGTTGGAGTGCAACTACAGGGGTGTAGCGTTGCGATACCTTGATAGCCCTTATCCGCCAAACACAACTGCTCGGCTAGCATCGGCGATGGAGCTTGAACAAGCGAAAGTCATGGACTCGCCCTTTGCCAAAGGCTGTGCAGATAATCTGTCCAGTGGTTTGATGGACTAGGACTTAAGCTTTTAGCGTATGCCGCTTTTTCTTGCCGCTGTAGTAGCCTCGCTGTTTTTTTGGGGACGCTCAATGGGGCTTTCAGTTACATCGACTGCCACTACGCTCCAGGTATTGGCATTCTGATAGAGTTGCTTTTTGCCCGGTAACCGAAACTTGCCTGAGTTCATCAATAATCCTTCAACTTTTTGAATCAATCGACACACGGCTGACTCACTCAACCCCCACGTGGTGGCAATGTGAAACTGGGTTCGGTATTCTCGCCAGTATTCAAGTACGACCAACAATTGGTCTTCCACGCTTAATTTGCACTGTCCACCCCGTTTTCCTCTACGATCAAGACCAGGACGCAATATTGCTACCATCTGCTCAAAGGTTTCAGGCTGAACCCCACACCGCCGTTTGAAAGCTCCGGGTTTAAGTTGGCTAAGTTGCTTGTAGGTCATATTTCCTCCTCCTTAACCTAGTTCTAGCCACTTACCTACATTCACGCAAGAGGTCTATTCATGGAAATACGCTTCCAAGCTTTACATTCCAGTAGCTATACGGAGTATTTTGTAATCAAGTGTCATGCAGCTTAAGAATCTGGGTACTCTGGGTGCATCAGACAGAGATTATAGAAGCATAGAGGTCGTCCTGTGAGTCAAACAATTCAACTCAATGTGGCTGGTGCTGAGAGCGCTTTTCAACAGGGGTTGGAGTTAACCCAACAAGGAAATTATGCAGATGCGATCGCCTATTTTGAGCAAGCCATTCAGCTCAATCCTACTGATGCGATACTTCACTCTCATCTTGGCTGGGCAGCATTTTCTCTGGGGCACTACGACACTGCTATTCGCAGTTATCAAGCCGCATTAGCGTTGCAGCCAAATCTGGAGACGGCTCACCACAGCTTAGGATTAGCCCTCTATGCAACACAACAATATGAAGCTGCGATCGGGTATTTCCGCACGGCTTTAGAGGGTCAGCCTGACTCTGAAGATATCTGGTTTTGCCAAGGATATTGCCTTTACGCAACCCATCGATACGAAGGAGCAATTCAGCATTTCAATACAGCATTGACATTGCAACCTAATTATTTTGAAGCGCTAGTTTTTCGAGGAGATTCCCTGAAAGAATTGGGAGATTGGGAAGCCGCCCTTGTGAGCTACAACAAAGCTTTGGAACTACAAGAAGATAGTGCCGAACTATGGTTTCGTTGGGCAAATGGGCAAAAACAGGTGGGGCATGCTCAATCAGCCCTCGACGGTTACAAAAAAGTAACATCTTTTCAACCAGAGCATTGGGAAGCCTGGTACGGTCAAGGCGGTTCTCAAATGAAGTTAGGAGATTTTGAAGGAGCGATCGCCAGCTACGACCACGTTCTAACTCTCAGACCCGATTCTTACGAAGCCTGGTTTAATCGGGGTGTGGCTCTGAAAAATCTAAATCGCTTAGAAGAATCCATTGCCAGCTACGACAAGGCATTAGAACTACGACCTAATGATCATCGCGCCTGGAATAATCGTGGTGGTGTAATGGTTAGTCTAGGCAATTTACGCGGCGCGATCTCGTGCTTTGACAAAGTACTCAAAATTAACCCCAGCGACACCAAAGCTCAACAAAATCGAGCCGTGTTAGTGAAACGGTTGGAATCCAGTCAAGGGTGAAGGTGGAGTTTCTTCTAGCCCCAAAACTAAACTTCAAAACCCGAAACCCGAAACCCGAAACCTTACATCTGTTCCAAATACTTCTTATACCCCATCTGCTCCAACTTCGCCTGCTTTTCCATCACCATTTGCTCTAGGCTCTGGCGGTACTGTTGTACTTTTTCTAATAGAGCAGAATCATGGCTTGCTAGCATTTGCACGGCGAGCAATCCTGCGTTTTTAGCATTGTCGATCGCCACAGCGGCAACTGGAATTCCCCCAGGCATTTGCACAATCGAATAGAGAGAATCGATGCCCTGCAAATGGCGACTAGCAACGGGCACCCCAATCACAGGCAGAGGAGTTAAGGCGGCAACCATTCCCGGCAAGTGAGCAGCCCCCCCCGCCCCCGCGATAATGACTTTCAAGCCGCGTTGATGGGCAGTTTGGGCGTAGTTCACCATACGTTCTGGGGTGCGATGGGCAGAGACGATGGCAACCTCATAAGAAACCCCAAACTCTTCACACACTGCGATCGCCGCTTGCATGGTCGGCAAATCTGAATCGCTGCCCATAATGATGCCAATTAAAGGTTGTTTGAGTATTGTCAAGAGGATTTATTCCTGTTTGTAGAGTTGGAGGATTGAGCAAAACTGCTAATCAGTAGACACACAATCCCAACATTGATAAAGGTATCTGCCAAATTAAACACCGGAAATCGAATCAGGCGAAAGTCAAGAAAATCAACGACTTGCCCCAATATGAAACGATCAATGCCATTGCCTAAAGCCCCCGATAATATGAAGCCATAGCCAAGCTGCTCCCACTTGCTCAGAGTGGGTCCGAACCACGCCAATAGCAGTAGCGCCACACTGACTCCCAAAGACAGCCAGCGTAGCCAACCCACCCCTTGGGCGAAAAAGCTGAAGGCTGCCCCCGTATTGACTACATAAGTAAAATGAAACACATCTGGAATCAGCGCTAAGGTTTGCGGCGGCTCGGTGAGGGGAAAAGTATAGACGACCCAAAACTTACTTAAGCGATCAAGGACTAAACCAGCCAAAGCAGCGAACCAAAAGAAGCGATTTTTAGAAAACATTGAACTATTCAAAAGAGAGATCGCATGATAAGAGGCGTTATCTAAAACATGTACTTGCTTCATCCCAACCCTTTTTTCCAAGGAGAAAGGCTTTTCTGGTCTAGTTCCCTCTCCTGGGGGAGATGGCTAGGGCTTTTGTGAGCGTCGTTTGACTGAGCGCTCACGTCGAAGTCCGACGAATGGTTAGAGCTTAGTAAAACAATAGGCGGCGCAATCCATACGCCAGAATCGTTACTGCACAAACCACCGCAAACTGACCCGGCAACGCCTCCACCGAAAATTTTAGCAACAACTGGATAAACTCTATCGGTTTCACCACACCCAACAACCGCAGTCCCCCCAGATACAATAATCCTGTGAAGTGAATACTCAGCAATCCTGTTAGGCAGCTAATCAGGAGTACCTCCAACTTGGGAACCGCTTTGAATGCCAAATAGCCACATATCCAGGCACCAGGAATAAATCCCAAAATGTAGCCGAAACTGGGTTCCGCTAAATATCCCAATCCACCGCCCTTGGAAAAAACGGGAAACCAGGGTGTTAATCCCAATAAAACGTAAGCGACTTGAGACAATGTTGCCGGATTTTTGCCAGCGACACAGCCCACAAGCAGACCCGCCCCAAACTGATAAGTAATTCCCAAGGCATACATTTGAATGGCTTGGTGTCCCCAATCTCGGCTAGGAACTGCCACCGATGCGGGGAGAAAAGTGCCGCCAATTGTAAGAAGCAAGCCAATCAGCGCCCATAGCAATTCAGTCGAAATAGCCACAGTGAAACGGTCAACCATGAACGGGCAAATTACCCAGTTGCATCCATAGTTTCGGCTTTGGAACGGTAAATTGCTGTATGGTTTGAGCGAACTACCTAGCCGAGACTCGTTGGATTAAGAGCTATGGCATTGTATCATCTGCCACCATTATCTATGCTTGCTCTATTTTCGATTTCGTAGCAATCACATTCAGACTAATCAGGGTATCTAGCAGGCGCATACTGCTGCAATCGTTGAATAAATTGAACTCCACAACCCGCTCATAATTCTGAAAACCAGCTTCTTGTAAATAAAGACCCAGTGTCTCAAAATCAAAGCCAACCTTATGCACATCGTATAGATTCACCTGGCCACCAAACATAATTCGCATTAAATGATGCCGCTCCAACGCCTCAAGATTGGGATGTAAGTAGAGCCAACATAGTGCCTTTAAATCTGGCACACTGATGAGCAAACTGCCCTCTGGCTTCAGTACTCGGTGCCATTCTTGAAGAACTAGCAGAAGTTCGTTATTTAAGCCATAGTAAAAATGTTCTAAAACATGGCTTGCATAAATTTGGTCGATCGCGCCGTCTGCAAACTGGCTTAAATCCTGAGCATCTCCCACATATTCAACTTCTGGACGTGGCTCTATATCCAAGATTTTCCAGTCTGGATGAAACTCGGTACCACCAATGTGTAGCTTTAGCATCGTCAGTATTTACTTGTTCATTTGACTCAAATAGATAGAAAAGCATCCCTTACTTTTAGTCTTTTAACATGTTTGGCTGCATCCACGTCTGGCTATTCCTAATTGTTTGTAGAATCAAGCTAAGATCATAGGCCTTAGACAGAGATCACAGATATTAGATTTGGTCTTCAAGCCCATCTACTCAATCCTTTAATGTCATTGACCCATCTACTTTAAAGAAATAGCCCATGTCGTTGTTTCTGCATAGCCTTAAGCAGAGTGGTCATCTAGACCAGATCTCTATGACAATTTGTAATGTTGGCTCTCGTAAACTTTGTAACAGCAATGATTATGGCAGTCAAGATTGGGGAATATTCGCGCCAAACTTAGCAATTTATGGATTTGACGCTGATGAAGATGCTTGTAATATTGCAAATGCCAACATTGAAGCTCGAAAAATCGACTGGCACGAGGAGCATTTTTCAGTTGTACTAGCTAACACTGTTGGGGAAGCCACTTTATATGTTACTCACAGTCCAATGTGTAGCTCGTTGTATCGACCAAACGAACCTTTTCTCAAACGATTTGATGGGATGCTGGAGCTATCAGGTTTAGATTTTACAATAGACCTAGAGACTACAACATTAGACTCTTTTTTCCAGAGAAAAAGTCTAAATTCGATTGATTTTTTACAAGTTGATGTTCAGGGTGCAGATCTTCAGGTATTGGAAGGAGCAACCAATCTATTGGATCAGGGTATTTTGGCTATACAAGTGGAAGTAGAATTTTCCCATTTGTATGTGAATCAGCCATTATTTGCAGATGTAGATAATTTTGCTAGAAAGCACGGCTTTACGCTCTTTGATCTAGATGTAGCTCGATGGTCACGATCACCTATCTGTTCAACATCTCGCCCTGGACAAATCCTATGGGGAGATGCTTTCTATTTGCGTGATCCTTTTCATGAAAATTCTTCTAGCGTTTTCAAACAACCATCCGCAATTCTCAAATTGGCCTGCATTGCTGATATTTTAGGATTGACTGACTATGCGCTTGAACTCTTGGAATTCTTAACTTTAGAATATGGATCTCATGACCCTCTCTATAATGTGGCAAACAGTCTAGTTGAAAGCCTTCGTCAAATTCCTGAGTTAACCCAATCAGACTTGGAATCATTGCCGATAATGTCTAATATTAAGCATCTTTTGACTTGACCAGTGCATAACTTGGCCTGCAAGCAATGAGCTAACCTTGGCTTATTGCTTGCAGTGAATCCACATCTGTTGATAGGCCTCTTCCATTTCGCGGGTAAATTGCGCAGCGTTCCACAGGGGCGAGGTTTGGCGCGATCGCCGCAGTTTCCAATGGATCTGTTGGCGCAGGGCAGCATCAGTTCCTAGGCGGACGCCCCACTCTACATACTCTTCATCCGTCCAGGCAATCCCTTCCTCGATGCCCACATTTTTGAGCATAGTGTAGCTGTTACGGGCGGCAAATTGCTCACCCACTCGTGTAATCAGTGGCACTCCCATCCACAGGGTTTCGAGGGTAGTAGTGGCACCATTATAAGGATAAGTATCTAGCACCACATCAGCGATCGCTAGATCTGCCCGATGAACTCCCTCTGTCAGAGTTTCAGGGAGAAATCTCAATCGATCAGGAGCCACACCTTCTGATAACGCAATTTCAATAAAAAACTGCTGAATCGAATCCTGTTCGGCAGAGCCTTTAATTAAGAAATAGCTGTTGGGAACGTTCTTAATAATTCGCATTTGTAAATGGGCAGTATCAGCATGGCGCTTGTATCCTTTTTGAGCGCTGAGGAAAATGACAGCATCGTTAGAAATATCTAGGTGATCGCGGCGGAGGGATGGCACCTCTACCTCAAAGCCATCCACAGCGATATAGGTTTGGGGTAAGCGCCAAATGGTTTCAGTGTAATAATCTTGGGCGTTGTCTGGTAGCACATAGGGATCGGCGATAAAGTAATCTACACCAGGAATTCCGGTGGCATCCCAGCCGAGCCATGTCACTTGAATGGGGGCAGGCTTAAGCGCCAAAATATCAGAGCTTAGATCCAACGTAATACTATCGAGATCAATCAAAATATCAATATCATCTTGATAAATGCGCTCTGCTAAATCTTCGCTATCTGGTACTTCTACACCAATCCGACAGGCGTGATCCATCTGATTCACGTACCACTGATAAAGCGAGTCGTGTTTGCGATCGTTGATGAAATAGCCATGAAGTTGAAAACGACTGCGATCGTGATGCTTGATCAGCCAGCGTGCCAGCCAGCCAACGGAATGGCGCGCCATACAGTGAGATAGATAGCCAATTTTTAATGGACGTACAGAATTGGATGGGATAAGAGGAGTCGATCTCGATTGATAGCGAACTATTTGTTTACTAGCGCGTTGATGTAGCGCCGTCTGGCTCCATGCTGCAACCTGGTTTTGCAGCGATCGATTGAGCTTGGGATCGTCTTTGAAATAGGGCAAAAAGAAGCTAGAGGTGAGTAAGCGCGTAATTTCAATCGGTGGAATATCGATTGTGGGAACAGTTTCAAGTAAGGCGGTTAACAATTGCCGATGCTGTTGGATGGCGATAAGTCCTTCTTGCCAATATCCGCCAGGAGTCATCAATCCGCGCAGGAGCAAATGGCTAGAAAAAATTTGTTCTAGCAAGCTGCTTGGCAATCCACCCCGGCGTTGGGCAGTCTGGATGCCCAAGTCATAGAGATCGGCATCCTGATAGAACCCGGAGAGATGACCCAAAATTTCAATATTTTGGTCATCCACCCGGCAATAGAGTGCTAACAACTCGGCGGCAAATTTTGGCTGGCGTAGCGCATGGGCAATTCTGATGGATGCGGGTAACATCACGGTCATCAAGCCCATCACATCGCCAGAGACCCACTTGAGACACGCCTCTGCAAATTCCAGCGCGATCGGATGAGGTGCAAAGGCTGTCAGAATTTGGTTCAACAGGTGCAGCAGCAGTGGTACTTCCAGTAGCTGATCTGACGATGTTTTGAGTAAGGAAATGATGTCGGTTTCCTGCAAATCATTGGGAGTCAGGTTTTCTAAGGCGATCGCAAGAGAAACCAGATTTAAACGATTATTCAAATCATCTGGGGAAATTTCTTGCAGGTGTCGCCGAAGTGCCCATGCTGCTGCAAGATTTTCCCGCTCAGTTTGATGTATTGCAGCTGCGACTAACACTTGCCCCAGTTCAACTGTCCACTGGTCAATCTGCTCTAGCTCGCCGTCTGCCATGGCCATCAGCCAAATTGTTTGGGCTTCTGCCTCTTGCTCTTGCAGCACCATCAACATACCCAAATGCCAGTAGTGAGATTTTACGTCTGGCTCTGTTTCAATTGCCTGTTCGTATAAGCTAGCGGCTTGGGAATAGTTGTTCTGTTGAATGAGGCGGTCAGCTTGCTGTTGCCAATTGGCCGAAAGCGATTTGTTAGTCATTGGAAAAACCGTCTGTAGCAGCCATTTCCTGTCGTATCCTCTCAGCGATTCGATCCCATTGATCATCCATCGTCGCTTCAAACTGAGCTTTCCATATCTGCTCGTCTTCTAACTCAGCAACCAGCCGCGCGGTAATTAAATCCTGTTCATCAGCAGGTAACGTTCTCAGTTGATCGACTACCCGTTCGAGTAGCTCAGTCATAGTTATGTACCACAGAAGAGATTTTACTAATTATTGCTTACCTCAAGTTGGCAGGTTGAAGTGTGTCAGTCCTTTTGGTAGCCCAGATCTTGTGCAACTCACCATTGGAAAAACAGCGGGTAAGAAGTGGATTACTTCCTACCCGCTGCTTCTCCAATTGGCTAAACCAATAGACTACACAGTTAAAAGCGGAGTGCAGCTAGACGCTGGGCTTGCCAGTTGCTACGTCATTGTATGTACCAGGGCACTTAGGACCACCAGCGGCATCATAAGTTGCCGTCTCGACACCTGTTGCTCCAGTTGCGATTGGGGCATCAATCCCTTCACACAAGACAGTGAGAGTTGTAGCTTCTTTCGTTGCTGCAATCTGACCGGCATTTACACCGCCGATGTATGCCTTGATAGTATCACTGCCAGCCTTGAGGGGTTGAGCTTGAATGGTGGCAGCCGTACTGTCTTTACCACCGTCTGGAATCACAAACTTATAGTTTCCAGACTGGGTTTTAATGCCTAATCCTAACTTACCGAATTCAACGTCACCCGTTCCAACAAACTCGGCTTTTTCTAGATAGTAAGCTTGCTGAGCGCGGTTCACAGAGCCAGAATTCGTTTTTGCCTCAGACTGCTTGGCTTTGTTTGCTTGGTTTAAGAAGGCGGGCAATGCTATAGCAGCCAAAATACCAATAATAATGATGACAACCAACAATTCAATCAGGGTAAAACCTTTGTCGCCCTTTTTACGTTGATTGAGGTGGCCGAGGAACTTCGCTTTAAACTCTGTATTCATGATGAGGTTTCTCCTTAATAAAGGCGCGGGGTGGGTGTCTAAACCCTTGTAAATGTAAGTTACCCACGCTTTTGCACTTTCATATCAGCCACCCAGTTTTTTTTCCTTTTTTCCCTTTTATTGGGTTATTCCAATTCCAAAAGAACGTAAAGAAAGACTTCTAACCGAGTTAGAAGCACTATCAGGTCATTCAAGATTGCTGCTGTCGTGCGGGGTTCCAAAGTGACTGGGTTGAGTGGTTGAATCTGGCGAGATCGCTCCATGAGTGCCGCAACAGATTGTGGCTCATCCCACAAAGGCAGAAGAGTGGCTGCAACTGTGCTTTCTAGAGTCACTGAAGTGTTTGCCTGTCCTAAAAGATAGCCGCCTAAGCTAAACGGTTGATGAGTTTCAATGCTTTGCACCAATTCCTCGTGCAATTTCAAGTTTTTCAATTGGGGATGCAGGCGGACTTTTGCAGTTTTCCAGTCGTCTTCTGACCAATCGGCGATCGGGGTAAAGGCCTTCGTCTGATCAGGATGCCCACACCAAAAATCTAGCAGGCGACTAATGGGATGCAACAGTTCAAATAACTGCAATCGCTGCTCCATAGAAACGTTTGGGAGGCTCATTGCCCAAAAGATTGGTAAATCGTCAGCATCTTTAAACAAATCTAAAATTTCCCAATCTCGCCAGTTCACCATGCTAATAAATTCCAGGTCGGCAGATCTCAAGGCTGCAAATAGGTCGGCAATGGTGTAGCCTTTGTCGCCTTGAAACAGATAGTTCATCAAGACCCATTCCTTTGACTCTACCGCCTTTCGCTGTGCAGCATCCTGCCAAACTTTGTTTTTTAGATTGACCCAGTCTGCCAATGCCCCAAAGGTTTCTCTAGCAATTTCAATCTCCATTTCTTCAGGGTTAGAGTCCATTAACCCCATCAGCTTGAAGACTTGTTGTGCCCGAAAAAAGTCAACTCGTTGAGTGGCACTGTGGAGATTTGCTCGAATAATACCGTTTGGCTTAAGTGCCGCTTTCATCGCCTGCAAGCCGCTTGCAATATCTGGCAGTAAATACAAAACTTCATCGCAGTTGATGTAGTCAAACTCCATGCCTAAGCTGGGTAGCGCTTCAATCGACGTGACGACGAACTCTGCATTTTCAAATCCATAGAACTGTAGTCGTTGCTTTGCTAAGTCAACCGCTTCTTTAGATAAATCAATTCCAACAATTTTGGCCCCGGGATTTGCTGATGCCAATACTAAGGATTTAAAGCCTGTGCCACACCCAGCATCTAAAATAACTTTGCCGTCGGTAGAAATTAAGGTTTGGTTACGCAGATATTGAGATGTAACCAAATTATGTGCGTACAGAAGATTATGAGCATCTTGAGGATTTTGCTCAAGGGGTGTGCTGGGGTAGGGTGCGCTATCAAACTGTTGACGAATTTTTTCAAATAGTTCGGCTGATTGCTCATTCATAAGTCGCATTTCTAAAAAAGTGGGTAATCAGGAGTAGCGCGATCGCGCAGAATTACAGACTTCAAATCGCTTATATATTCCAATTTCTGTCACCATATCCTATGACGTTGAAATGGTGACAGATGATTTCGAGCCTCTACACACTTGAAGCACTTCAGCAAGCGATCGGCACCGATCCGCAGCGATGGCGACCGTTAGTGTTGACGAATGGCTGTTTTGATCTGCTTCACGCAGGGCATGTGCGCTATTTGCAGGCTGCCAAATTATTGGGGCGATCGCTGGTGGTTGGCTTAAATAGCGATGCATCGGTTCGCGGCATTAAGCCACAGGCTGCGGGAGAGCCGCCGCGACCAATCGTGCCAGAACTGCAAAGGGCAGAAGTTTTAGCCGCTTTAAAGTCAGTGGATGAAGTGGTCATTTTTGCGGAGCCGACCGCCACACGACTGATCGAAATATTAAAACCAGATGTTTATGTGAAGGGAGGGGATTATCAAATTGCGACACTGCCAGAAGCCGCCGCCGTTCAGGCCTATGGGGGATGCATTCAGATAGTCCAAATTGAAGTGCCAAGCTCTACCTCTGCTATTATTCGCCAAATTCGGAGCGCTGGTGCTTGAGCATTCAATTCAAAAAATCATCGCCACAAGATAGCATGGAGTGTGGCTTAAGATTCTTGGAGTCTTTCCTGTTTGATTTCAAACGCAATTTTCTTGATTTTGATAAAAGCTGCTTGAAATGATCCTTGCAATGAATAGTTTTTCCACCGACCCTGTGATCTCTTCTATTTCAACATCGCCTGATGCTTTAGAGCTTTTAAACACCATAAAAGCAGCTCCAGAAAAAGCTCAACTATCCCAAATTCAAGCGCTAGAGCAGCTAGGAGAAATAGGATGGGCGGTGTTAATGGAATTTTTATTTGAGCAGCGAGAGGGATTAATGACTAGCACTTTACCCAATTTAGCGGCAGGTCAAGCCTATCAAGTTTTATATCGGGCAGAGTCTCCGGCCTGTGCAGATTTTTTGCAGACCCATTTTGCTGAAGGTGTTGTACCGCTGCGATCTCACGCCAACATTGATTACACTCCCCTGCAAAAGCTGCTTGCCCAGCAAGATTTTCAAGCGGCTGATAAACTCACTCTCGAAAAGATGTGTGAACTAGCTGGAGCCACCGCCATGCAACGCAACTGGATTTACTTTACGGAAGTTGAACAGTTTTCGGTGATCGATCTGCAAACGCTCAATTCTTTGTGGCTGGTTCATTCGGAAGGAAAATTTGGCTTCTCTGTTCAGCGCGAGATTTGGATGAGCGTAGGCAAAAACTGGATAAAACTGTGGTCAAAGATTGGTTGGAAGAATGGTAACACTTGGACTCGCTATCCTCAGGAATTCACCTGGGATTTAACAGCACCCAGAGGGCATTTACCGTTATCGAATCAGCTTCGGGGTGTCCGCATGATTTCATCTCTTCTATCTCATCCTGCATGGATTTAGCCTACGGGTACTCGTCTTTTTAGTAACAAAACGTACCTACCTTACGTTCTGACTCACGTCAAAATTCAGTAATTTTTCTTGGCTTTACTTAAACTTACCTAGACGAAAGCCAGAAAATTCAGTATTCTCCCTTGGCTCTTTGGCGTTCACTCCTCTCAATGTGAGGGAATGCTGTGTGTAGTAAAAAAACTTCGCTTTTTTACAGAGATACACGGACGCACATGGGAGCTATAGGTCGGCATGAGCAGCCAAGAGAATCAATTATTTTGTCGCCTCGATGGGTTAACTGTCTCCGCAAGAGAGCAGCAGCGATCGCACGTGATTAGCACGTTAGGGTTGCTCGCCACAGACAGCATTCCCATTTTTGAAGAAGCCACTCAAGCGACCGCCCAATCGCTCAGTGTACCAATCTGCACCCTGGGATTAATGAGTGCATCGCAGGAACGGTTTAAGTCGGCGGTCGGGTTATCGACGTTGGGATTAATGAATGAATTGGCAACGACTCGCCAAATAAGCCGCCAAGAATCCTTTTCTGCTTATGTTGTGGATAGCGGCCAGACTTTGATTATTGCCGATACTCTCGCTCATTTTACTTTTGCTAACAGCAGCTTGGTTTATGAGCATGGTATTCGTGCTTATTTGGGTGTTCCTTTGCTGACCTGTAGCGGCGAGTGTATTGGAGCTTTAGCAGTGATGGACGTGGTGCCACGCAGTTTTAGCCAGCAAGATGTGGCATTTCTGCAATTAATGGCACGCTGGGGAATGAGTGAGTTTGAGCGGCAGCGATCGCAAATGCCTCAACCCCAATCGGTGCGATCGACAACGCCAGAAAGCGCGCCTCAACCAGCCAACCTTTCCCTCACCAACCAACTTAAAGTAGACCTCCTTGGTCAGCTTGCCCAGGATCTGCGAACGCCATTAACCTCTGTGATGGGTATGGCAAGTGTTTTAAGCCGTGAAATTTATGGACCTTTAACCATCAAGCAGAAAGAGTATTTAGACATCATCCACAACAGTGGACAATATTTGCTATCGCTGATGAATGAAATTGTGGAACTGTCCGAGTTAAAGGAGATTGACCAGACTTTAAACTTGAGTTCCGTTGATATTGAAATGCTTTGCCAACAGGCAATCATTACCCTAGAACAGGTTGCCCAACGACGAGATCAACAAGTTCGCTTAACTGTGGAACCGGGTCGCCGCATTTGGCTACTAGACAAAGAAAAAGTTCGCCTGATGCTTTATCACCTCATCTTCAGCATTATTCAAAGTTCTACAGCCGGTAGTCTTGTGCGATTACATGTCTCTCGACGAGATACTAGCCTAAATCTATCTATTTGGGTGTCGCACCCTTGGCTAGGAGAAGGATTGCCTTACACCGATATTTATTCTCCACCCTCTTTAGTGAGTGCTGCTGCCAGTAATGGTTTGGAATTTACTACGCTCAATGGAGTCTTAGCAACTGCGATCGCACACTCTAATACAGGAAACAATGTCGTAATGCAAGAGAAAGAAGCAGCGATGGACATCTCTCCGCGCAAAAACGTAGGCTTGTTGCTCAGTCAGCATCTAGTGGAATTGCATGGCGGCAAAGTTACCATTCAGAGCGGCTCAGATACTGGCTTCCGCTACAGCATTACCATTCCTCAAAGTTTCAATTCAGTTAAGGAACAGTGGTCTTGAAGGGCATAGAGGGATGAATTGATTTTTGGGGGCGCTTTCCGAAGCGTCCCTACAGCCGTTTCGTACCTACCGTTTCGTACCTAATAGTTCAGGAAGCCGAGTTGGTGGTATCTGCCGTAACACAATCTGTTTTGCTAAATTCAAGTTTAATCGGAACATAAAATCCGCGATACTGCTTACTTGACTCAAAAGAATACTTAGCAATAAATTCTGTAGCAGCTTCATCTAAACCTTTGAAACCAGACGATCGCAATAAGGTTGGTTTTGTCGCTAGTTCGCCATTGGGCTGAACAACTACCCCAACCCACGCCTCTCCCGCGATCGTTTTGCCCTCATGTTTAAACTGGCAAGCATCTTTAGGATAGGGGGCAGTCATCGTATCTAGCTTTTCCCAATCTCTACGAATGTCTCCTTTGGAAACAGCCTCTGCCGTTTCACTCAGGGTTTTGGAGTTGTTGCCAAAATCATCAGGAGACGTATTTTCTGTACTGTAGGCATACTTTTGCTGTAACGCTATTTTGCCCTGATCATCTTGCTGCTTAGACGCTAGCAAGTCTTCTGCTTTTGAAGAGATTGGTGGCTCAGAGGTCTCCTGTCCTTCCTGCTCAGTTTGCTTTTCTGTATCTTTTGCGGACGATTGAGCCTTGGTTTCAGAATCCAAATTTGCTTCAGCAGCACTTTTGCGTAGCGATCGCTTACTCAGTGGCGCAACCGAATACGGAAAAACAGTAGGAGCAGCAGTCTCAGAAGGTACATTGTAGTAGGACGTTGAATCTTGAGGCGTTTGAGGATTTATTGGCTCTAGTGCCAATGAATTAGGCAATAGTGAACCCGGCACCGTTGACTGTTTTGGTAAATTTAACTGTGTTGAAGAAGAGATTTGAGGTAACCGAGCCTGTTCCAACGGGCTAAGCTCTACTAAGGGCACCGATCGCTGAGTGTCAGACTGTTGTGGCTCCGAAGCAGACATCAGGGGCAAGCCGAACCATAGCAACCCATGCACCCCAAAAGACGCTAGCACTGCTAGAGATGTCGGTTGCATCAGCAATGCCCCAGTTTTACCTATATTTCCTGAGTCAAAAAGGGCTGGAAAGCTTTTAGGTAGGGAAGAAGACATAGCTCAGCATTCCGTTGCAAAAGGAAAAAGACAGGTATTCAAATAATGGAAAACAGATTTCCAGCTTGATTTTAATCAAAAATAGAGACAATCAGGGTGAATAAAAATTGGTAGATAGGTTTTTAGCAAATTGTACAAGCTGCATTTCTCAATCAGACGAAAGCGATGTTCAAAAGTTGCCTCAGCCTAAAATCAGCCTAAAAACAGGTCGCAATCAACTTTACAGCACTGGCGATCGCAAATCTGGGAGCCGTTTATCCGTTTATTAATTAACAGCCTCGTCTGTATGAATATAGTTTGTTTGCAAAGGTTTCAGCGTTTGATTCTAAAGTGATTCTGTGACCTAACTGTTCTCCAGCAAATTTTGATAATTTTTCAACAATGGCACATCCAACCATTATTCTGCCGGGTTATCTAGCCGGAGCTACAGACTATCGCTTCCTACAAAAAGCATTGATTGATCAAGGCATTTCAACTGTAACAGTGCCACTGCGCTGGCAAGATTGGGTAACAACTTTGGGCGGGCGATCGGTGACTCCAATTCTGCGGCAGATCGACCAAGCCATCACGCAACTGCTGCAACAAAGTGGTGCTGCCAAAATCAATTTGATTGGGCATTCCGCAGGCGGTTGGTTGGCACGCATTTACTTAGGCGAAAAACCCTATTGCATCCATCCTAATGATGCAGAAGACTGTGTTTGGAATCGGCGATCGCAAGTAGAAACATTGCTCACGTTGGGCACTCCCCATACCAGCCTAGAGCGCTGGACGCGAAAGAATCTAGATTTTGTTAATCAAACCTATCCAGGAGCTTTTTATTCTGATCTGCGCTACGTTTGCGTAGCAGGCAAAGCAATATACGGAAAACGCCGACCTGGAAGTTGGCTTGCCTACAGCAGCTATCAACTCACCTGTGGTCAGGGGAATTGCTGGGGCGATGGCATTACCCCGATCTCTGCTGCTCACCTCGACGGTGCGATTAACCTCACCATTGAAGGCGCAACCCACTCGCCCAAATCGGGGCAACCTTGGTATGGCTCTCCAGGATTGTTAGAACAATGGGTGGAGTATTTGAAAGGGGATAAGCTTTGAGTTTTAGTTTGTTCCCCATTTAAGACTTTCCCGACTTTGGCCAAGAAAGCACTAAAGAGGGATTAATTCCGCACTCCATACTCCGCACTCTCTTACTCCTGCTCCACGTAGACCGATCCCTGCTCTTGCCCATTCAGGGGAATACTTTTGAAGCGGATGTTGCCGGTAATGACTGCTTCTTGCCCTGGGGCAGGCGGTTGTTTTTTGGTAAGTATCCAAATTTTGCCAGTAGCGTCCTGAACCTCATACACAGTGCCGTCTAGAATGGGTACGCGATCGCCCACTACGCCTTTGACGGTCACTACCGAATTTCGGTCAGCCGTTTTTTGCACCTCTTGAATTGAAGTCGTTTTTGGAGAGACGATTCCACTGGTGCTAATCGTGCCACTACTTTCAGAAGCGGCTTGTCCCCCACAACTAACCAAGGTGATTAAGAGTCCGAGTGATATCCATCGGCTACCTAGCAACGGTGCTGGTTGCGGAGTATTACAAACTAGCGAATTAAAATTTGGAAGAGTCATCACAGAACCCATTGAATCTGAGACACTGATGAACAGCTTACTGTGCTAACACAGATTAGTGACATAGTTTAGCTATACAGTCCGCTTTAATACTCACTTCGCTGTTTATCCTGCATGTCTTCTGCGATCGCCCAGCTTTTGGATGGTAAAGCGCTTTCTCAACGCATCCAAACCAGCCTTACCCATCAGATTCAACAGTTAGAACCCCAAAGAGGTCGCCCTCCTGGCTTGGCGGTATTAATGGTGGGTGACAATCCCGCTAGCGCCGCCTATGTTCGCAACAAAGAACGCGCCTGTACTAATGTGGGTATCGCCTCCTTTGGCAAACACTTTCCCACTGAAACCACTCAAGCAGAGCTAGAACAGACCATTCAGGCGCTCAACGAAGATGATCGCGTCGACGGCATTTTAGTTCAGTTGCCTCTGCCCCCTCATCTCGATGCCGTTGCCTTACTCAACCAAATTCACCCCGATAAAGATGCGGATGGATTGCACCCAGTGAATCTGGGACGACTGCTGCGAGGCGAGCCAGGATTGCGGAGTTGCACTCCTGCTGGAGTTATGCGGATACTGCAAGCATACGACATTGCCCCCAAAGGCAAACACGCCGTTGTTGTTGGGCGCAGTATTTTGGTTGGCAAGCCCCAATTCCTGCTGCTGCTGGAAGCAAACGCCACCGTCACCATTGCCCATTCTCAAACATCTGATCTGGCAGCCATTACTCGCACTGCTGATATTTTGATTCCTGCTGTTGGTCATCCTGGGTTGATTACAGCGGATATGGTTAAACCCGGAGCAACAGTAATTGATGTGGGCATGAACCGCGTTACTGACCCAAATGGTAAATCTCGTCTGGTGGGGGATGTCGATTTCGACAGTGTGCGGGCGATCGCGGGTTCTCTCACTCCGGTTCCCGGTGGTGTTGGACCGATGACCGTTGCCATGCTGCTAGAAAACACCGTAAAAAGCTATGGCCGACAAGTCTAATCTCCGCTGAATGAATGTTCCACGAGTGCATAAAGCTCCGTAGAATGATTAGAAATGGCTTTGTTAGCGGAACCACACTAATCAATTCAATGCTCTTTTCTTTGCAAATATTGATTCTATAGGTTCCCCATAGTGCCCATGCACACGTATTCTTGTGTAGTTAAGAGAAACTGAGAGGGATATGAAATGGTCATGACGGACGATGTACGATCTTCCCAGCGAAAATCTCACTTCGACCTGCCAGCTTATCTTGCAGAGCGACAAGCCCAAGTTGAGATAGCGTTGGATCATTCTCTTCCAGTAATCTATCCTGAAAAGATTTATGAAGCCATGCGATACTCCCTCATGGCAGGGGGAAAGCGGCTGCGTCCAATTCTTTGCCTTGCCACCTGTGAACTAACGGGCGGGACAGTAGATACGGCGCTGCCTACTGCCTGTGCGCTTGAGATGATTCACACCATGTCGCTGATTCATGATGATTTGCCTGCAATGGATAATGATGATTATCGTCGTGGCAAACTCACCAACCATAAGGTTTTCGGCGACGATGTGGCAATCTTGGCAGGGGATGGTTTACTAGCTTACGCCTTTGAGCATGTCGCGATGGAAACAAAGGATGTCGCTCCTGAAAATTTGCTGAAGGTTGTCGCCATGCTGGGTCGTGCCGTTGGCGCAGCGGGTTTGGTGGGCGGTCAAGTGGTAGATTTGGACTGCGAAGGGAAGTCGGACGTTTCACTGGAAACTTTGAATTTTATTCATAACCACAAGACTTCAGCCCTACTTGAGGCATCTGTGCTGTCTGGTGCGGTCTTAGCAGGTGCGCCTGAGGATGATTTGCAGCGTCTGTCTCGCTATGCAAAAAACATTGGGTTAGCCTTTCAAATTGTGGATGACATTTTGGATATCACGTCAACTCAAGAAGAACTTGGAAAGACGGCTGGCAAGGATTTAAAGGCGAAGAAGGCAACCTATCCGAGCATTTGGGGGCTGGAAGAATCTCGCTGTCAAGCGAAAAAGCTGGTGGATGGTGCAAAAGCAGAACTCTCAATCTTTGAGGAAAAGGCTGCTCCCTTGATTGCATTAGCAGAATTTATCGTTGCGCGCACCCATTAGGTATTTAATACTTGATGATTATCTTCGAAAGTTAATTCTGTCCTGTCGAACTCTGATTGACTGAACGCTTAAACGTCCTTTTCACCCACAGAAACCATGCAGGATTTTGGCGACATTATTCACAACCAAGTGCTAGTGGTTGCGATCGCAGCGTGCTTGATCGCCCAGGTGCTTAAAATTCCTGTTGAATTGGGTACCCAAGGAAAGCTAAATATCCGGGCGCTGGTAGAGACAGGAGGCATGCCTAGTGCGCACTCTGCCTTTGTTACAGCTTTAGCAACGGGTGTGGGGCAAACTGTAGGCTGGGCAAGTTCTGAATTTGCGATCGCGGTTGTTTTTGCGATCATCGTCATGTATGACGCGGCGGGAGTCAGGCAAGCGGCGGGTAAACAGGCGCGGGTGTTGAACCAAATTATCGATGAGTTTTTTCAAGGAGAGCATCAGTTTACAGAAATGCGTTTGAAAGAACTGTTAGGACATACCCCCTTTCAGGTGATTGTAGGTTCCATCCTGGGAGTTGCCATTTCCTGGATAGCAGAAATTGCCTATTAGGTAATCGATTCCTGACTATAGGAGACATGCATTCAACTAATCTAGATGCACTCAGATGCTGCTTTTCATATCTCCAGGAAACTGATTGAGCAAATATTGCGTTATTTTGGTAGGCTGCTCGGCTAGCATAATGGCACGGACAACGGCAACGCGATCGGCTCCAGCTTTCAACACGACCGCAAGATTATTCGCATCGATCCCCCCGATCGCAAACCAGGGAAGAGTGGCATGGTCTACGGCATAGCGCACATAGTCTAACCCTACGGCGGCTCTACCCACCTTGGTAGGCGTTTCATACACCGGACCTACGCCAATATAATCCGCGCCTTCTTGAATCGCCCGGTGCATTTCATCAGGGTTCTTGGTGGAGCGTCCGATTAACCGCTGAGCGCCAAGCAACTGGCGAGCGATCGCAAAGGGAAGATCTTGCTGTCCCAAATGTACGCCATCGGCATTAACGGCTACTGCCACATCTACTCGGTCATTTACAATAAACAGCGCTTTATAGTGATGGCACAATTGACACAGTTTATAAGCAGTTTCTAACCGCAGGTAGTCATCTGCTTCTTTATCCCGGTATTGCACTAAGGTCAAACCACCTTGCAGCGCTGCTTCCACTTGTTCATACAGCTTTTCAGAGGGAGATGTGACTAAGTAAAGGCGCGATCGCTGTAGTTTTTTGTGCAGGCTGAATTTTGTTAGCTTACTTTCTAGGGTGTAAACCCGATACCGCATGTGCTTACACGCGATTGCTATCCTAGGTTGATGCACTTT
>NZ_JAEVYN010000002.1:1684426-1697112 GCF_016807185.1 Leptolyngbya sp. Cla-17 | reverse complement strand
GCGAGAAATTCTTTCTTTTTTATCCTTGGCTGCATTTAGTACATAACTACCTTTCTGCAAAACACCTGAATAAACACGAACAAAGGTCAGACGACCGTAAGGATCTGCCATGATTTTGAATGCCAATGCCGCCAAGGGCTGGTCATCATCCGCAGTACGTGTAACCGTTTCACCCGTCAAAGTAAGACCTTGAACGGGGGGGACATCGACAGGAGCGGGCAAATAATCTATGACCGCATCCAGCAAGAGCTGAATACCTTTATTCTTGAAGGCGGAACCACACACTACGGGTACAATTGCACCACTGAGAGTGCTTTTTCGAAGAGCTAATTTAATCTCTTCCTGAGTTAGCTCTTGACCGTCTAGATACTTTTCAGTTAGTGTGTCATTTGTTTCAGCAACAGATTCGATTAACTTAAGACGATACTCTTCGGCGATTTCAGCAACATCTAATGGAATATCAGCCTCTTCAATATCAGTGCCTAAGTCGTTGTTAAAGAGATAAGCCCTCATCCGCACCAAATCAACAATTCCCCTAAGATGATCTTCATTACCAATCGGGATTTGAACCGGGACAGCATTAGCGCGTAAGCGATCGCAGACCTGCTGATGAACCTTGAAAAAGTTTGCTCCGGTTCGATCCATCTTGTTGATGAAAATAATCCGAGGTACGTTATAGCGGTCTGCTTGCCGCCACACAGTCTCAGTTTGAGGTTGGACTCCTCCCACAGAGCAAAGTACTGTAATAACTCCATCGAGAACACGCATAGAGCGCTCAACTTCTATCGTGAAATCTACGTGCCCTGGGGTATCAATAATATTTATCTTATACTCAGGTTCACCCAGCATTGGCTGAGTAGGATGTCGGGGATCGCGCCGAGTCCAAGCAGAAGTGATTGCAGCAGCAGTGATTGTAATACCACGCTCTCTCTCCTGATCCATCCAATCGGTTACAGCAGTCCCCTCATGAACTTCACCCATTTTGTGAACCACACCAGAGTAGAACAAAATCCGCTCTGTCGTTGTTGTTTTGCCCGCATCAATATGCGCAGCAATACCAATGTTTCTAACTTGTTCTAGCGGGACAGTACGGGGCACAGCTACCTCCTTGGTCTCTGTAGCAACAGTGTCAGCACTATTGCCTTATAAAACCTTGATACTCTGCTATCAAGGAAAAAATTTAATCTAATAGCGATAGTGAGCGAATGCCTTGTTAGCTTCTGCCATGCGGTGTGTCTCTTCACGCTTACGAATCGCACTACCTGTCTGATTCGCTGCATCCATCAACTCATTTGCCAATTTACTTGACATGGTTTTACCAGCGCGCTGGCGAGCAAATTGAATCAACCAACGAAGAGCAAGTGCAGTTCCTCTATCTGAACGAACCTCGATTGGTACCTGATAGGTTGCTCCACCAACACGGCGAGCTTTAACTTCTACCAAAGGAGTAGTGTTTTTAACTGCCTGTTCAAAGACTCCCATCGGGTCAGAACCTGTACGCTGCTCAATAGCCTTAAAGGCATCATAAATAATGCGTGAAGCTAGGGATTTTTTGCCACTCTCCATAATTCTTCTTGACATCATTGTGACAAGACGAGAGTTGTAAACCGAGTCAGGGGGAACAGGACGTTTCTGAATAACCGTACGACGGGACATAAAGCAAATAACCTTCAGTTAACAAGAAAATAAATCAGAAAATTTTTCAGACACTCTGAAGCACTCAAACAGTCTGAAGATCAAACAACGACATTCAAGCATATTACCCAAACTTAGCAAGAGACTCTCGAGGCTTGAAAGCACAGAGAAGCCACTGCATTTAGCCGTTCACAGTTACTTAGCGGCTTTGGGTCGCTTTGCTCCGTACTTAGAACGTCCTTGCTTACGGTCTTTTACACCTGCGGTATCTAAAGTGCCACGAATTATATGGTACCGGACACCTGGCAGGTCTTTAACACGCCCGCCCCGTATCATTACAACAGAATGTTCTTGTAGGTTGTGACCGATACCTGGGATGTAAGCTGTTACCTCAAAACCAGAGGTCAAGCGAACTCTAGCAACTTTACGCAGTGCCGAGTTAGGCTTCTTTGGCGTTGTAGTATAGACTCTAGTGCAAACCCCACGGCGCTGAGGGCAGCTTTTTAGTGCCGGAGACTTCGTCTTCTTAATTAGTTTTTGACGTTCACTACGAATGAGTTGCTGAATTGTAGGCATGTCTAGAGTTAGTACGGCAGTCTTATCGTTTTGGCTTTTTCCAACTTTTCAAAGTATTCTCTCGTCCGGCTTCAGTGCAAAATATCACAAAGCTTTAAAGTCGAAAGTATTGGAAGTTGGCAGAAATTCTAGTCTACCATATTTCTTTTATTCGATACGCTACTGCCTATTATTCAATTTTTTTCAGGAAGTACCTAAAGCCCTAGCCATCATTAGAAATAGAGAAAGAGTTGCCACAACTGCAAGACTGGATAGCATTGGGGTTATGAAAGCGGAAGCCACCGCCCATCAAGTCTTCTGAATAGTCAAGAACCAACCCATTCAAGTATGGTAAGGCTTTGGAACTCACAAGTACCGAAATACTAGCGCTCTGATATACATGATCTTCAGGCTGAGCATCTCTATCGAACGTGAGCGAATAGGAGAAATTGAGACAGCTTCCAGATAATACTGAGATCCGAAGTTTTGAGTCAGCACTATGCGTTTTTGCTTTAAGCCGTGAAACTTCGTTAGTGGCGGAAGCACTGAGTTGGATCATTGCACTTAGAGTTGAAATTGCTGAAGAAACCTGCCGGCAGGTTATCACACTATATATTTGACTAGCTTACTTTGCAGCAGTACGGGCATAATCATCTTGAAAGCGAATGATATCGTCCTCACCAAGGTATTCGCCGTTTTGAACTTCTATCAGAACAAGCGGAATTACTCCAGGGTTTTCTAAGCGATGAGCTGTGCATTGAGGTACATAAGTCGATTGATTGCTGTGCAATATAAGTTCTTCTTCCCCACAAACAACCTTGGCAGTACCGGAAACTACGATCCAATGTTCACTCCGGTGATGATGCATTTGTAGGCTAAGGCGGTGACCAGACTTCACCTCAATTCGCTTAATTTTGTATCCTCGACCTTCTTCAAGAATGGTGAAAGATCCCCAAGGGCGTGATTCACCGGATGTAACAGACAAGGGGGCAACGTCGGATAGAGTAAGTGCTTGAATCTCTTGAATCTCTTGAGTGGAAGGCACGATGAATTCTCCTTAAGCTTAATCATCATGGGGTAGGTGGGAAGAGTACCTCCCGTGCGTTACCATAGCAAATTTTTCTAATGACTTGGCACCTCAAATCCCCTTAAATTGATTGAATCCACATATTTAACTATTTTCTAAAAAGCTGTCTTTATGTTGGGGGATAGAGGCGAGCATGAGCAACGCAAACTTGAAAAATCTAGCGAAGAAAGATGCCGATTCCGTTGTGAACGCGGGCGGCTGAGTTAGGAGGGCGATCAATGACTTGTCCGCCTAGGTAAAGCGTGGTGGAGCTACCACCATCTAAATTTAGGGCGTTAATTGCACCAAGCTGCTGGAGAATTTGTGCCATTTCAGTTAAGGTGAGTGCGCTACCATTCAGTTTTTCGTAAGCGGTAACCAAAAGGATCTGACCAGCGTTTGTTTGAGCGATCGCACTGCGAGGTGCGGTTTCGGCGGCAAAAGCGTTGCTGAATCCTTCTATTTTTGAGTTCAACACAATCTGCGAATTTTGAATTAATAAAGGTCCAGCGCCAAGAACATAGGGATAGCGATTTATCTCCTGTGGATCGGTACTGCTATCTAGTTGTAGTAGTGTTCCCGGCGCTAGTGCAGAAGCGATGGATTGATTTGAGCGCAGCACTAGTAAATAGCCATTACTGGGAATAGACACTCCAGCGCTACCTGCTTTTGCCAAGGGCTGTTGGCTCACAACCCCATTGTTTTGTACTGAAATGATTAGCTCATTGTCTGATAGGGAAGTATAGGTCGCGCCCCAGTCAGCCGTATATCGAGCAATGCCTGCTTGAATGTAGCCACTGTTGAGATGCGTAATTGCCAGGCGTTGTCCGGTGGAAGTGGTGAGAGTTTCTTGCAGGGTAAGGCGTTTAAAAGCAAAATTGCCTGATCCATCCCAGGCGATCGCGCCTCGATTTAGAATCGGACCCGACAACCACCGTCCATCTACGCGAACGGCACCCAAGGGCAACTGCCGAATGCGGTTAAAAAATCCGCCATTAATCGCGGCGGTGACCTGCGCTTGCTGCGCGGTTTGGGCAAGGGGGGCAATTCCCATCATGGAGGACAGGTTAGGCACAATCGGCTTCAGGCTCAGCCCCGGGTGACGAGGATCGAGTTCTAGCCAGGTGACAGGCACTCGATTGGTGCCGATCGCCAGAGTCTGTTGCCGGGAGCGCAACCCAGGTGCCCACAAAACATTGCGTTCAATCAGACTATCAGGACGAATATCCACAATAATACGATCAGGCTTTGCAAGACTCCAGATGCGGGGTTGAATGCCGTTAGCAATCCTCAATCGGACGCGGGTTTGATTGCCTAATGACTCAACGCTGACCGACTGAAAATATTTGCCAGAGGCGTTCTTCATTTGTTGCAGAATATTGGGCATAACTTGAGCGTTGAGAGTCAGAATAACTTCTTGATTAGTAGAATCGGTCTGCCATGGGGTTGAGCGGTCTAATTCAATCACGATGCGATCGCCCCAAGCTGGATGACCTTGACGAATCGCCAACATGTTGGCAACTGGGGATGTGATTTGCAGGGCGGAATCAGCAACTTTCATCTGCCAGCCGCTTTGAGCTGCCATATCCGTTATATCTAAATAGCGCTGAGACGAGATCAAGCGTGTGAATAGGGCGCTTGGCTGCAATTGAGGTGGAGTAAACCATTGAATGGGCTGCTGAGTAACAGTGTTGGCAGTGAGAAGTTGAATGCCGACAGTGGGAGTTAGGGCGCGATCGCTGATCCCAATCCGCAACCCAGCATCATCTTGCCACTGACTCCAAGGCGCAGAGAGAGTCTGCCCATTCAGCGAAATTTGCGTTCCCTGCCGAACGGTCGCAAGCGCCTGAGAAGGGCTTGAAATACCCAGAAGCAATAATGCGCTCACGATGCTACCGATCAATCGCACTTGCTGAGCGCTAACCCGTCTTTTTAGCACCGTTGAGTATCGTTTGGCACTCATTTCTTTTTCCTCATTGCATATAACTAAATAAAGTTCAGAATAAAGATATACATTTATAAAGCAGTCTTTACCTTAAAAGGGCATTGATTAATTCGGGAATAGCACCTATAGAAAAAATTTTTAGCAGTTGCCTTCAAACTTTGCCAGAGTGAGAAGGAAGGTCGGACTCTAGAGCAGAAAATCACACTCACCTCGGCAACGCCTCTACACAGAATTGCTGGTTAAAGCTGACTTAGCCGACCTGTTATAGGTGTGTTTGGTTCCTGCTGTACTCTTATTCACAGTCTTTTCCCTGTAATGTTATGAATCTCAAACCGTTTTTTTAGCAAAGATTCCTTTTATAGTGATCTTCTAGGGATTTTGTTTTTTGGTTTTCTGACAAAGCGTCTGCATTTTATAGCCCTGAGATGGGTAGTGATGATGCCGTGAAAGCCCTTAAGAATCTCAAAAACAAAACCTACATTAAATAGACCTCGTTAAAAAATCACCCTACTAACTGAACGAAATACGTCATTGTCATGGCTAACGCAACTGTGAATCAGGATAGCAATCAAGCAAATAGTGGATATGAAGGGCAACGCTGGCTAGTGGAAGAGCGGGATGCTTGTGGAGTTGGGTTTATTGCCGACCAGCAAGGGCGTGCTAGCCATGAGTTGGTTGAAAAAGCATTGATTGCTGCAACCTGCCTGGAACATCGGGGCGGATGCAGCGCCGATCAAGATTCTGGAGATGGCGCTGGCGTAATGACCTCCATCCCTTGGGAGCTTTTCGATGCCTGGTTTGCAGCCGAGAATATTCAATCTGAACGGGCACACATTGGTGTGGGCATGGTGTTTTTGCCTCAAGATGCATCTGTAGCTGAGATCGCCCGCACAACCCTTGAGCAAGTTTCCATTGAAGAAGGAACAACGGTTTTAGGGTGGCGCGTGGTGCCCGTGCATCCTGAGTGCTTAGGTATTCAAGCGCGAGAAAATCAGCCGCAGATCGAGCAATTTTTTGTGCAATCTACGCTGCAAGGTGACGAATTAGAGCGACAACTATATCTGATTCGCAAGCGGGTTTTGCAAGTAGCGGAAAAGGGGGTCGGAAAAGCAGTAGAGGACTTTTACCTCTGTTCATTCTCCAACCGCACGATTGTTTATAAGGGCATGGTGCGATCGGCAGTGCTGGGTGAGTTTTATGCCGACTTGAAACAGCCAGCTTACAAGAGTGCAGTTGCCCTCTATCATCGCCGTTTTAGCACTAATACCTTACCTAAATGGCCCTTAGCTCAACCCATGCGATTATTGGGGCACAATGGCGAGATTAATACCTTACTGGGCAACATCAATTGGATGATGGCAAAGCAGCCGGATTTGGTGCATCAATGCTGGCACGTCAGCGGAAACTCTGAGAGTGGAGAGGGGCTCAAAAATCGTCTGCCTGACTTGCTGCCGACCGTGCGGATGCAGAATAGTGACTCTGCCAACCTAGACAATGTGTGTGAACTGTTGGTGCGATCGGGTCGTAGCCCTCAAGAAGCCCTGATGATTATGGTGCCAGAGGCTTACACCGATCAGCCTGATTTAGCCGACCATCCAGAAATTATCGATTTCTACGAATATTACAGTGGCATTCAAGAGCCGTGGGATGGTCCAGCTCTCCTGGCATTTTGCGATGGCAAAGTGGTGGGTGCTTCGCTCGATCGCAATGGGCTACGTCCGGCTCGATATGTGATTACCCGGGATGGCTACATTGTGGTTTCTTCCGAAGCAGGCGTGGTAGACATTCCTGAAGCCGAAATTTTGGAGAAAGGACGGCTTGGTCCAGGGCAGATGATTGCGATCGATTTGCAAACCCACAAAATCCTCAAAAATTGGGAAATTAAGCAGCAAGTTGCTTCAGCCCATCCCTACGGTGAATGGTTAAAGCAGCATCGTCAAGAGTTAGCGGTTCAGCCGTTTGAAAACGAAGCCCCGAAGTTGGAACAGCAAGAGTTTCTACGCTACCAAACAGCCTTTGGCTTTACAGCGGAAGACGTAGAATTAACCATTCAGGAGATGGCGGCTCAGGGTAAGGAACCCACTTTTTGCATGGGGGATGATATTCCCTTAGCGGTTCTGTCTGCTAAGCCCCACGTGCTGTATGACTATTTCAAGCAGCGTTTTGCTCAGGTAACCAATCCGGCGATCGATCCGTATCGCGAGCGCTTAGTCATGTCTCTAGCGATGCAGTTAGGCGAACGCATCAACTTACTTGAAGCGAAGCCAGAATCGGCCCGACTGATCAAGCTGGATAGTCCAGTGCTGAATGATGCAGAACTGGATCAAATTCGACAATCTGGGTTTGAGACGGCAACTCTTTCGACGTTGTTCAAAATTGATTTGGGTCCTGATGGTTTGCTGCAAGCAGTAATAGAACTCTGTCAGCAAGCAACAGCAGCGGTACAATCGGGCAAGAAAATTCTGATTTTGAGCGATCGCGCTGCTCAAGATAACACCCCTGCTAAGATCAGCGCCGACTTTAGCTATATTCCTCCCTTGCTAGCGGTGGGTGCGGTTCACCATCATCTGATTCGGCAGGGCTTACGGATGAAAGCATCCCTTGTCGTTGATACCGCACAATGCTGGAGTACTCATCACTTTGCTTGCCTAATTGGATTTGGCGGCAGTGCAGTTTGTCCTTATTTGGCGTTGGAAACGGTGCGTCAGTGGTGGCACGATCCTAAAACCCAGGGCTTTATGGAGCGGGGTAAATTGAAGCAAATTACCCTAGTAGCAGCCGAAACCAACTTCCGCAGGGCGATCGAAGACGGTTTGCTGAAGATTATGTCGAAGATGGGAATTTCGCTGCTGTCGAGCTACCACGGTGCACAGATCTTTGAGGCGATTGGTATTGGCGGCGACTTGCTCAATCTCGGCTTTTTGGGCACTGCGTCTCGGTTAGGGGGATTAAACATAGCCGAACTGGCGCATGAAGTGCTGGCAATTCATCAACGTGCTTTTCCAGAATTGACTATCAAAAAGCTGGAAAATTTAGGGTTCGTCAATTCTCGTCCGGGGGGCGAATTTCACATTAACAGCCCAGAGATGACCAAGCATCTTCATAAAGCCGTGAAGCAAAATCAGTACGACCATTATCAGCTTTACCAAGAATACATGGCTGGTCGTCCACTTACAGCACTGCGTGACTTACTGGATCTTAAGAGCGATCGCCCCTCTATTCCTCTAGAGGAAGTAGAATCGGCGGCTGATATCGTCAAGCGATTCTGCACCGGCGGCATGTCGTTGGGAGCGTTGTCCCGCGAGGCGCATGAAACCCTGGCGATCGCCATGAACCGAATTGGTGGCAAATCCAATTCTGGCGAAGGCGGCGAAGATCCGATTCGCTTCCAAACCCTGAATGACGTGGATGAAAACGGGCAATCCGCCACATTGCCTCACCTAAAAGGCTTGCAAAACGGCGATCGCGTTAGTTCTGCCATCAAACAAATTGCGTCCGGTCGCTTTGGGGTCACTCCAGAATATTTGATTAGTGCCCAGCAGCTAGAAATTAAGGTAGCTCAGGGTGCCAAACCGGGAGAAGGGGGACAGCTTCCGGGCAATAAGGTCAGCCCATATATTGCCATGCTGCGCCGCTCTAAACCAGGCGTGACGCTGATTTCACCGCCGCCCCACCATGATATTTACTCGATTGAAGATTTGTCCCAACTGATTTTTGATTTGCACCAGATTAGCCCAACAGCCAAAGTGTCGGTAAAACTGGTGGCAGAAGTGGGCATTGGCACGATCGCGGCGGGTGTGGCAAAAGCGAACGCTGATGTGATTCAAATTTCAGGGCACGAAGGCGGCACTGGAGCCTCGCCGCTGAGTTCGATCAAACATGCGGGTAGCCCTTGGGAACTGGGACTAACAGAAGTGCACCGGGTGTTGATGCAGAACAAACTCCGCGATCGCGTGTTGCTGCGAGTAGATGGCGGCATCCGTACCGGGTGGGATGTCATCATGGCAGCGTTAATGGGCGGTGAAGAATTTGGCTTTGGCACGATCGCCATGATTGCGGAAGGCTGCATTATGGCGCGGATTTGCCACACCAACAACTGTCCTGTGGGCGTAACCAGCCAAAAAGAAGAACTCCGCAAGCGGTTTACGGGGATTCCTGAGCATGTGGTGAACTTCTTCTTTTTTGTGGCGGAAGAGGTGCGATCGCTGCTGGCTCGTTTGGGCTACCAATCTCTCTCAGACGTGATTGGACGTGCGGATTTGCTGAAGATGCGGGAAGGCGTAACCCTGACCAAAACCCACAGCTTAAATTTAGACTGCTTGACCAAACTACCGGATACCCGCGATGATCGTGCCTGGTTAATCCATGAAGCGGTCCACAGCAATGGCTTTGTCCTGGATGACGAGATTTTGGCGGATGCCGATATTCAAGCAGCTATTGCTAACCAAACCAACTTAACCAAAACCTGGAAAGTGGTAAACACCGACCGGACTATAGGTGCCAGACTGGCAGGCGCGATCGCTAAACAATATGGCAACAGCGGCTTTAGCGGACACCTCACGCTCAATTTCAATGGGTCAGCGGGTCAAAGCTTTGGAGCCTTTAACCTACCTGGTATGACTCTTTCCCTGGAAGGGGAAGCCAACGATTATGTGGGCAAAGGCATGCACGGCGGCGAAATCGTTATTTTTCCTCCTGCTGCCGCTGACTACGATCCATCCGAGAACGTGATCATCGGCAATACCTGCCTTTACGGAGCGACTGGTGGCACTTTATATGCTTTAGGTTTGGCAGGTGAACGGTTTGCCGTCCGCAATTCTCAAGCCAAAGCGGTGATTGAAGGCGCTGGCGACCACTGCTGCGAATATATGACGGGCGGCGTGATTGTGGTACTGGGCAAAACAGGGCGCAACGTTGGCGCTGGCATGACGGGCGGACTCGCCTACTTCCTGGATGAAGACGGCAGTTTTTCTGCCAAGGTCAACTTGGAAATCATCAAGCCCCAGAGAATTACTTCCCCTGTAGGCGAACAGCAACTCAAAGAGCTGATTCAAGCACACGCTGAGCATACAGGTAGCCCCAAAGCCAAGAAAATCTTGGACAACTGGGCGGCATATCTGCCAAAATTCTGGCAAGCGGTGCCTCCATCTGAGAAAGATTCGCCGGAGGTGAACCCAGAAACCTCTACGGGTAAGTTGCTTAGCCCTGTGTCTTAAACGGGCTGATTGCTAAAAACGAAGTGGTGTTTTCCAATGCAGCAATCTTAGTAGGTTGCTGCTTTTTTGATATATTTTCAATTGAGCGATCGCCCAACATATTGCCGCTATTACTAGTAGAAACATGGCGAAGTTAGGAAACATTGAAATAGCCAACAAAAGCTCTAACTTTGATTGCGGTGCTGCATTTCTTTTGTCAGAAAAGGAATGTCCAGAAAGCAAAATTGTCATAGTTGAGCCAGAGTCAGAAGTTGAGGTTCAGCAAACTAATCCTTACGTGGTTATTAGAAGTAAAGGGTTGAATAATCCAGATTCTCTTGCTGAGGAATTATATGAAGTAGCTCAAAGGGGGCTTGATTTACTTTGTATTAGCGGCATTGCAAATCTTTCTATTCACAGAGCCTCTGATGAACATCTAATTTGGTGGCGGGAAAGTTCTCAACAAATCCTGAGAGTAGTTTGTGTATACAAAGTGAAATCTGGAGCAAGCAGCATATCAAGTGATAGTTTGCATCCACAGAAATATCATGAAAGTCTAAGATATTTTCGACTATCGCAAATCACAGATGATCTTTCAGATGCCTATCGGAATATGTATTTAGCTCTTGAACTTTTAGTTACTTCAATTAGCCCCAAAAGAAGTAACGAATCTGAGCTTGTATGGTTAAAACGAGTACTTAAGGATGAGGCTAATAACATTTCAGGCTTTCCGGCTGTAGATGAAGAAATAATCAGAAAAATTTACCGTGATGTACGCTGCCGCTTATTTCATGCAAAGGAAAACTATATTTTGCCGCAAAGTTATGACTCATCAGAAAGAAAGAACATTACTCGGATTTTAAGGGAGTTAACAACCATAGTTCTTTCTTTAGCGGAGAATCATTTGAATCTTAGTCGTAGTGGAGGTGTTTTACCACTTAGCGCATTTAAATCAACCATTGAATGGATGAAGCTACAGTCAGAAATGATTATTTCAGATATGAAAACTACAGCGAGATACGCTCCTGAATTTTCTAACGCTTGCCGTGAAGCTGTTTTTGGACAAGTAGGTTTAACTGATCTAGAAAGATGTGGAAATCTATCAGAGTTTGTCTTTCAGTCTTCCAGCACAAACACTGCGCTTCCTGTAAATTTAGCATTAGAGATAACTGCTGAGTTCATTGATCAGCTTCAAGTAGTAGCAGGCTTGGAGTTTATAAATTCAGATGGACCAAAATATTTCTTCAAAACATAATCTTTATTGAAAGAGGGTTGCTATAGGTGATGAAAGCGATCCGCAAAGATGCTTGAAAACAGGATGACTTTTGATAAAAAAAGGGCAGACCGTTCTGCCCTACAAGGTTCAGTCAATCTCCATAGCAAGACGTTGGGGGCGATGAAATTGTGCCCGGTTTTCATTCTGCCTAAGATTTCGAGGGCGGAGAACTGCTAAAAAGAGCGATCGCCACCCGGAGGGCTTGCCCAACGGCAGATAAACGAACAGAGTTTGGTGCTTGGGCGCTCCATTTCAGCAAATTTTCTCGAAAGGCTTCATCTCGTTTGGCACGTTGAGCGACTGCTTGACTAATGACCTTGCGCTGAATGTCTTTTGTGGCAATGCCTTCTTGTTGTAGATAGTCCAGCAATCGCTGAACACTATCGACTAATTGATCTGGTGCTTGAGTGACCAAAATATGCTGAATCTGACGAACTACTTCTTGATAAAGATGAGCGCGACGATCGCTCGGCATTTGGGGCGATCGCTGAGCCGCTGATGTTGCGACAGCTTCTCCAGTTTCCGCCAATGCAATTCCCAGCAAGCTCAAAATTTCTGGTCGATGTGACAAAAAACGCTGTTGCAGCTCTGGATAAAGCTGAAATACCCGCCTTGCTAGCACTTTAGAATTCACCGTGCGATTGGCAGACAGCTTAACCCAATAATTGCCTTCTACAGGCTCATAGGATTTTATCTGCAAAATCAGCCCTGGCTCTTCAGCCGCAACCTGCACCAGAGTAAATGCCAACACTTCCCAATTGACAGACTCGGTAAAATATAAATCCACTCCTGTGTGGTCATCTTGGTAATAGGTGCCCATTTCACCCGGTTCAAATTCACGTCCTTGTGGAACGCGATCGGTTGGCTTTTTCTCCGTATGGTTGAACTGGGTGTAGAGATAACGACACTGCACCTTAGAAAAATCCACTTCTTCCGGGTGCCAGTTGAAAATACAGCATCCCGTCAAAATTGCTCCATCCAGCGTGGTTTGAATCAAATGACTCTCTAGCAGGT
>NZ_JAEVYN010000002.1:490527-1673679 GCF_016807185.1 Leptolyngbya sp. Cla-17 | reverse complement strand
CCGGTCTTATCTCAATGTCCAGGAGTTAGTTGAGAGTCGGCGATCAGTTGAACATACCCATCAAGTTTTAGAAACATTCAATAAAATTCTGAGTGGCATGGAGAATGCCCAGCGAGGATGGCGGGGCTATGTTTTTTTAAAGGACGATCGCGAGTTAAACATTCTCCGCACTGGTATTCAAGAAACCAATCGCGCGATCGCCCAGACTCGGCAACTGACTCAAGATAACCTTGGTCAGCAGCGTCGTCTTGATCAACTTCAGCCTTTAATTGCTAAACGGCTGACTGTGCTACAGCAATTTGTTGACCTTGTACGGCAAAACAAAGCTGATCTCTCCACACAACGAACCCTCCTAAAACAAACTTTGATTTTGCAGCAGGACATTCAAACCCGGCTACAAGAAATGGAGGGAGTCGAACGAACCTTATTGCAGCAGCGGGCAGCCGCAGTTGATGCTAACGTCGAGCGGTCTGCCCAAGTGAATGGGATTGGCTACATTTTGAGTTTCAGCATACTGACTGGAGTATTTCTCTTGCTTCAAAAGCAAATTTATACTCGTAAAAATGCAGAAACTGCATTGCAGCAAGTAAATGAGCAACTGGAAACAAGAGTTCAGGAACGCACAATGGAACTCGCCGAGGCAAATGTCTCTCTTGCAGCCGAGTTGAAGGAGCGCAAGCTAGCAGAGCAGTCACTCCGAGACAGTGAAAGACAGCTTCGTTTAATTACCGACGCTTTACCCGTACTGATTTCCTACCTCGATTCAAAGCAGTACTATCGGTTTAACAATCGAACCTACCAGGAGTGGTTTAAGGTATCTCAAAAAGATTTGACTGGGCAATCTCTGAAGCATGTTGTAGGCGAATTAGCTTATCAAACCATTTGCCCTTATGCAGAAGCTGCTCTGGCGGGACAGAAAGTGGACTATGAAGTTGAGGTTCCCTACCGAGATGATGGAGCTCGCTGGGTACATGCAACCTATATTCCCGATTTTGGAGAACAGGGAGAAGTTAAAGGCTATTTTGCGCTGGTCAGTGATATTAGCGAAGCGAAGCGCAATCAAGCTGAACGCCAACAGTCAGAAGAACAGATTCGCCGTAGTGAAGAACGCTTGCACCTGGTATTACAGAACATGCCAGTCATGTTAGATGCCTTTGATGAAGAGGGAAACATTATTGAGTGGAATCGAGAGTGTGAGCGGGTGACAGGCTATCGTGCCGATGAAGTGGTGGGCAATCCCCAGAGTATCGAACGGCTCTATCCCGACCCGGCCTATCGCCAGCAGATGATGCAAGCATGGAGCGATCGCGGCAATAATTATCGCCAATGGGAATGGGACATTACCTGCAAAGATGGCAGCATCAAAACCATTTCTTGGTCTAATATCTCTGATAAATTTCCAATTCCCGGTTGGGCATCCTGGGGGATTGGTGTGGATGTAACCGATCGCCAACAGGCAGAAAAACAGTTGCGGCAAAGCGAACAGCGCTTGAGTTTAGCCATTGAAGGGTCTGGAATGGCAACATGGGATGTGGATATCCAGGCTGACAAAGCGCTGTGGTCAGAGCAACACTTTAAGCTGTTAGGATACGACCCCGCACCGAATGGTGAGGTGATGTTGGAAAAGTGGCGTAGCCGCGTTCACCCAGAGGACATGCCAAAGATTAGGGAAGCCTCGACCCGATCGCAACGGGAGCGATCTCCTTACAGCATGGAGCATCGCATCATTCGTGCCGATAATGGGGAAATTGTATGGGTTGCTGCATTTGGTCGCGCCGTTTTCAACGAAGCAGGTCAAGCAGTCCGATTTGTGGGCATTCTGATAGATATTAGCGATCGTAAAGTGGCTGAGGAAGAAATCACTCAACTAAACCAAGCGCTTAACCGCCAGGTCAAACAGCTAGAAACCTTGCTTGAGGTAATTCCCATTGGCATTGGCATTGCTCAAGATCCAAATTGCAACCACATCAAGGTTAATCCTGCCTTTGCCAAGCAATTAGGCATTCCCTCTACAATCAATGCCTCGCTCAGCGCTCCAAATAAGGAAGCTCCTACTTTTAAGATATATCGAGATGGCAAAGAACTTTCTGCCGAAGAGCTACCGATGCAATATGCAGCAGCTCACGGTGTTGAAGTTATGGACGTTGAAGTGGATGTGGTGCATGAAGATGGAAGAGTTATTACCCTGCTAGAGTATGCTGCTCCCTTGTTGGATGAGCAGAGTCAAATTATTGGCTGCGTTGGAGCATTTTTAGACATTACTGAGCGCAAGCTCGCTAAGGCAGCACTCCAACAGATAAACGAGAAACTAGAAATTAAGGTTCAGGAGCGCACTGCTGAGTTGAACCAAACGAATGCAGACTTAATTCGCTCTAACCAAGAATTAGAACAGTTTGCTTATGTGGCATCCCACGACTTACAGGAACCTTTACGGGCAGTTACAGGCTACACTCAACTGTTAGCCAAAGATTACGAGGATCAGTTAGATGAAACGGGTCAGCAGTATGCTGCTTATGTAATTGAGGGGGCAACGCGAATGCAGCAGTTAATTCAAGATCTGCTGTTGTATTCTCGCATTGGCACCCGTGATCTGGTGCTTGCCCCGGTAGATTGCAACGCTGTGCTGAAGCGGGTACTGGATAATTTGCAGGTGGCGATCGCTGAAAGTAATGCCACCATCACCTCCGATTCCTTACCCCTGATCACGGCGGATAAAACTCAGCTAACCCAGCTATTTCAAAACCTGATTGGCAACGCCATCAAATTTCGGCGAGAGGAACCGCCCCATATTCATATCAGCTCTACCTGGAGCAGTGACGCAGGGCGATCGCATCACTCCGAACTCCAAACTCCAAACTCCGAAACTCAAACTACCATTTCTGCTGCTGAATCAGCCTATCTGTTCACCATTCGCGATAATGGTATTGGCATCAAGCCTCGCTATCTTGAGCGCATTTTTGAAATATTTAAACGTCTTCACACCCGCCGCGAGTTTCCTGGCACGGGTATCGGTTTAGCAGTTTGCAAAAAGATTATTGATCGTCACAACGGGCGAATCTGGGCAGAATCTGAGCCAGAAATTGGCACCACATTTTACTTCACACTACCTCCGTCCCCTTATGGCCGACCGAACCTTGAACTCAATCGAGATTCTACTGATTGAAGACTCGCCTAGCGATGCCAATCTGACGATGCGAAGCCTTCAGCAAGCCAAAATTACCAATACGCTGCACTGGGTCGAAGAGGGTGAGGCCGCGATGGATTTTTTGTACCAGCGTGGAGAATATGCTGATGCGCCCCGCCCCGATCTAATTGTGCTTGACTTAAATTTGCCTGGAATGGATGGGCGAGAGATTTTGGCAGAAGTTAAAGCAGACTCCGATCTAAGGCGAATTCCAGTGGTTGTCTTGACCACTTCATCCAATGAGGAAGATGTGCTTCGTTCCTATGATCTCAATGCCAATTGCTATGTAACTAAGCCGTTTAATGTGCAGCAGTTTATGCAAGTAGTGCAATTGATCAGTGATTTTTGGCTAACTGCTGTAAAGCTACCTCCAGAGTGATTTGACGACCACAGCAATGACGATACCCATCAAAAACTCGTGCCATAAATTGATTTATGCACGAAGTCTAATGAAAATACGGATGCTCAAACCTTAAGATACAGTCATTCTAAAGCCGAGATCTCAAAAAAATCACAGGTTGTAGAACTTTTGACAAGCAAGTTTAATGGACAAAACATTAATGCATATCTTGTTGGTAGAAGATAGCCCAACAGATGCCGATTTGCTAAGACAGGTATTTTGGCGCTCAGGCAAAAAAGAATGGCAATTGACGCATGTTGAGCGGCTATCAACTGCGATCGCTTACTGTCATGAAAACTACTACGACGTGGTTTTGTTAGACCTTGGTTTACCTGATTCGGATGGGTTAGAAACGGTTGCCGAATTTCGTTCGAGTGTGCCTATCATGCCAGTCGTTGTGTTGACCATGATGGATGATGAGGAACTCGCGCTGCAAGTGATGGCGCGGGGCGCACAGGATTATCTTGTCAAAGATCAAATTACGACCCAACTATTGATGCGCTCGATCCATTATGCGATCGAGCGAGAACGGATCTTTCAGCAACTTAAGAACAGTGAACGCAAAATTTTGAGTGCCTGGGAACAGGAGCAAGAACTGAACCTGCTGAAGTCAAGTTTCATTTCCATGGCATCCCATGAGTTTCGCACTCCAATGACAACGATTCGCACGTCAGTAGAATTGTTGCAAAATTTTGATCGCAAATTGACCGAGGAAAAAAGAACCGACTACTTTGAACGAATCAAAGTGGCAATTGGTCAGGTGACTCATCTGTTAGATGAAATATTATTGTTGGGTAGTGGTGAAGCAGGAGGGCTACGCTATCAGCCAGAGCCTCTCGATTTAAAGAAGTTTTGCGCTGACCTGGTGGCAGACTTACAGTTTAGCCACAGCCATGAATACGTTATTACGACTGAATATGCAGGTGATTGCTCTGATGCGGTCATGGATGCTGCGCTGCTGTGGCACATTTTTACCAATTTACTCTCTAACGCTATTAAATATTCTCCGAAAGGGGGCAGTGTCCAATTGAGCCTGCTGTGTCAATCGGGCACTGCTGTTTTTCAGGTGAAAGATCACGGCATTGGCATTCCTTTAAAGGATCAAAGCCATTTGTTTGAAACGTTTTACCGCTGTAGCAATGTAGGTAAGATTCAAGGGACTGGGTTAGGGCTAGCGATCGCAAAAAAGTGTATTGACTTACATCAAGGCACTGTTCAAGTCAGTAGTGAATTAGGAAAAGGCACTACATTTACGATTGTGTTGCCAATGAAAAGCTCCAACGGTTGACAGAAGAGTTGCTCATAGCCGTTTTCTAAATCCCTGACCGCGTGAGGCTTTCGACCAAAGCAGCAATTCACCGTCTTTTCCTCCGGCTGCAAGCTGATGACCTTGAGGATGCCAAGCCATACAGGAAAATCCATTTGGTGCTCCTTCCAAAACCTGGACGACCTGTTGGGCATGTTGCCAAAGGCAAAGCAAGCCGTCCTCAGCGGCGCTTGCTAACAGAGTGGTTTTGGGTTGAAAAGCGATCGCCCGCACCACTCCCTCATGCGCTTCCAACACCTGACTTGCCCAACCCACGGATTCATCGGGCGATCGCTGCCACGCCACAACGGTCTCGGAACTACAGGATGCTAGTAACGGAGCACTTGTTTGCGACCAGGTGAGTTGCCGCACCTTGCCCGGAAATCCCTGCATGACCCAAGGATTAGGCTGCCCCCACTCCATCACAGATAACGTGTTATCTAAGTTGCCATCTGCGATGTACTTGCCATCGGGTGACCAGGCGATCGCCACACTTGCCGAGGGAATTTCCAACACTTCTGGCTCAGCATCCCAGTCTTTGGCATTCCAAACCCGTGCTCCTTGATTGCCACACGCTGCCAAAAATTGCCCCTTGGGATGCCATGCCAAATCCATGACGGAGGAGGCTTCAAAGTTTAATGTGGTAATGACCTCGTTGGCAGTCGCATCCCACACCTGCACATAGCGACCCAGGCTAAAAGCCAACTGATTTGCTTTAGGATTCCACGCTAGCCGATCCACCCAAACCGGCTTATTTTCTAACGTTGTAATGAGTGTGGGTGAATCTGACAATTGCCACAGTTTTACCTGTCCATTTTGTCCACTTGCCGCTAAAAACTTGCTATCTGGGGAAATGGCAAGGCAATCGATTGATTGTCCGTTGTCCGCCTCTAAAAGTGTAAGATTCTGCGTCTCTGGGGAAAGAAGGATGATTTCGCCTGCCGCAGAACTTGCACTTAAGACGAGACCATTTGGCGACCAAGCGATCGCTGTCACATAGTCTGCTAGTGATCCCTGCCAGCGGAGTTGAAACTCCTCCTGCGCTTTGGTGGTCATACTAGACACGCCCGAAAGTTCTCTCGCAGTTTGGCTTCATCTAGATTGCGACCAATAAAAATGAGTTGATTCTTACGGGTTTCGATTGCTTTCCACGGGCGATCGCGCTTGCCATCAAACACCATGTGGATTCCTTGAAATACAAAGCGGTTGTCTTCACCGCTCATATTCAAAATACCTTTCATCCGAAAAATGTTGGGTCCTTGAGTTTGCAAAAGCTCACCCAGCCAATCATTAAACTTCTCGCCATCCAAGGCACCCATTTCGACGATCGCCACAGAACCGACTGTTTCATCATGCTCATGGGCAGATTCATTCAAAAACTCTGGATCAATTTCCAACGCTCTTTCGAGATCGAATGCCTGTACACCCAAAATGGCATCCATTTCCACCTCAGCATTTTGAGTTCGATAGATTTTTGCCATCACATTCATGGCTCGAATCCGCTCTTCCAAAGCCATCAACTCTTCAGCTGTCACCAAATCCGTTTTGTTAAGCAAAATCACATCAGCAAAGGCAATTTGCTCTATTGCTTCATCCGCATCCCAGTGTTGACTGATATGCTTCGCATCGACCACAGTTACCACTGCATCCAAACTCGCTTGGGCTTGCACATCCTCATCCATAAAAAAGGTTTGAATAACTGGCGCAGGGTCAGCAAGTCCAGTAGTTTCAATGACGAGATGATCAAATTTGTCACGCCGCTTCATCAGGTTGCCAATAATCCGAATCAGGTCACCCCGCACGGTGCAGCAGATGCAGCCATTATTCATTTCAAAAATTTCTTCGTCTGCATCGATCACTAATTGATTATCAATACCCACTTCCCCAAATTCGTTGACGATTACAGCAACTTTTTTGCCATGCTCGTGGGTCAAAATGCGATTGAGTAGGGTGGTTTTTCCAGCACCTAGATAGCCCGTCAGTACGGTCACCGGAACTGAATTGTCGAGATCAGCAGCAACCATAATACCAATGCCCGTAGCTTAATATGAAAACCGTTCTCATTATTATACTGATCATGCTTTGAGGCGAGTGGAAAACTCTGATCGGTGACCACATCAACGAGATCAGTTCATTCAGTTAATACAAACCCTCAGCAAGATATATTTCTTTAGGCAGTATTTTTATCTCTGTTGATTTTTTAATCTGATTTTTGAGCTATCGACATTATTAGAAAACGGTGCAACAAAACCGGATTCAACTACCACATAGATTTAGAGCGCGACAGATTCAGGCTAACTGCAATTATTTCCAGTGATCTAAGTCACATATTTTGTCTTCATATTTCACATCCTCATAGTCTTGCTAATCACCCGAAGCGTTCCATAAAGAGACGATAGTGGGATCACTAAATTCAACACAAACCCATGATTTCAATTTGTCTTTTACCCACTGCCTTACCAGAATTGTTTGCTCAAACTACCTCTACAGGTAGACTCACACTAGCCGATCGATATGGCATTATGGCCACAATTACCAGTGCAAGCTCAACTCAAGAAGATTTGCATTTGGTTGACAGACTGCTTTATGGACTCCGTCGAGGAAGAATTCAGATTGTTGATGACCTGTCATCTGTTCTGGTAAAGCAGTTCTAATCGGTTACTGGTGTGAAAGAAATTAACTGTTGCATGTGTACTATGAATACTATGGAAGGTCCAACTAAGCAGCTGATCGGATTTCTGCAAGAAGAGTTAGCAATCCCCTCGGACAAAATTCCTGGTATTGTTCAACAGTGTCAAAACTTAAACCGACTACCAGTTGTTTTATGGCAGCAAAAGCTGGTAACTATCACACAACTGGAATGCTTGCTCAAATGGCTAGAAGGATTTCTTGTTTCAGCCACTCCATACAAACTTTAGTTACAGGCAACTTTGTAGGAAATCTGCTTACTGAGCAACGCAATTGCTATAAACCGACCTGTCGTTGATTGCAATGGACGCATCTTTGTTGACCATCGTTAGCAGGGTGCGATTAGCGGCAAATTTTAGTCCCTCTCTCGCATCTAATGGCAGCAACTTTAGAGTGGTTTTTGCATCTAGCTTCAGTCTGGCTTTGTCTGGTCTAACAAACACTTCAAAGGTTTTACCATCTTCGCACTGATATTTGAAATTTTCCTCTTGAGCACGGGCTGGAGAGGTTGCAATTGTAGTGAGCAATGTCAAAATCAGAGCGCTGGCGGTAGTGATTTTCATGGGGTTTCCTCTTCGTACTCTTAGTTGATACGGCTAGATTGCCCATCTTGGACTTCGAGCGTGGTACTGCAAGCCAGAAACTTCATCCTTTGTTTTGCTTTAGTAAAGATTGCATCAATTTTTGGAAAAAAGTCTGCTGATATGGCAGCAGAGTAGTAAGAGCGTATTATATTTCAGGAACATATAAAGGTGAAAGCGTTGGCGATCGCTAGCATTCACTGCCCTCAAAACACTTGCAAGGGTGTATATAGATTATTAATGGGAACTGAGAGTCAGAGATAGGTGAAACGTCAACTGCCATTGAGCTCGCGTTAAGCCTATGATCGCTGCGCCTTAGAAAAATCGGTATGGATTAGAGAAGCGCCATCAAATTGGGCATTGGTCAGGTTTGCACAACGAAACAGGGTGCCGGGGGCCTGATGAATCTGGTGCCAGGTTAGCTTTAAGGACTGAAGCGTTAGCCAAATTAGGACAAGGGTGAGGCAGCCCAACAACAGTCCTCCCGCAAAATGCTGCGTGCTAAGAAAACCGATTGCCATAGCGCCTGTTAAAAATGCTGCTCCGTATCCCATGACTGTGCCTGCCATAGTTGCCGCAATTGCCCCGCTTATCCCACGCCATCGGTTTAACACCAGCCCAGTGAACACGCTGCTCACCACTGCCCCCGCGATCGCCCATTGGGGATTTTTTTCCATAGCAATACCTGCGTAATAAAATCCGCTCACTGCCGCTGCTATCATTGCCGAGAGAACAAGAGCCCAGTGATTTGCCCTAGAACGAGGCGGCCAAACGATTCGCAGTCCTGAAATAATTCCCGCAGCGCATAGACTGATGTAGAGGGCAAGCACGTATCCCCAACCGCGATCGCTGGGAGTTTGCCCTAACGCACCTGATCCCAAAAGACTCATAGCGTGACCAGAAATCAAAAAAACAGCGATCGCAATTCCCATCCAAATCACTTGCTGCCGAGCTGTTTGTCCCGTTTTCATCCGTTCAAAGTTTGCGCCTATCAATTCCGCTCCACTAAAGTCACATCCACGCAAATCTGCCCCGCTAAAATCGGCTCCATTCAGCGATTGCCCTCGAAAAGACTGATTTCTCAAATCTTGATTAGTGTATGAGCGAGATCGAGAATGCATAGGCTCAAAACTCAAATAAATCTCCCTTCCATGAACTTTCTTTTTAAGATCGTTCCTACTCTGGTGGGTATCAGCATATTATCCTTACCGATCGCTGGATTTGGCTGGATGGTGGCTCAACGTCCACCTCAATCTGACTTGAAGAAAATGCTGTTTCCGGGGGTTGAATATCGCCGTGAGTTTCGCCAGTTGCCACGTCCAGTGATGATTCACATCATTGCCCTTGATCTGACTGCATCCGGAATTCAAGCACTGGTCACACCTGGAAAGCTTGCCTCGGATAATCGTGAACTCAATGCCCGTACTGCTTCAGAATTTTTGCAGGATTTTAAGCTGCAAGTTGCGGTGAATGCCAGTTTTTTCTATCCTTTTGCGGAAGAGTCACCCTGGAACTACTTTCCTCACAGCGGCGATCGCGTTAATGCCGTTGGGCTGGCTATATCAAACGGCAGACTATACTCACCTGCGGAGTCAGGCTGGGCAGCATTATGCTTGATGGCACACCGCGCCCAAATCGTTGCCAATGGAGAGTGTCCAAAAGACACAACGCAGGCAGTCGCTGGAAACGCCATGGTGGTAGCGGAGGGGAAACCGACCGTATCAAAGACAAAAACGGCAGACAGTGACGGTATTTATGCTCGAACGGCAGTAGCAATTGATCAGCAGGGAGAAAAACTTTGGCTAATCGTTGTTGATGGTAAGCAGTGGTTGTATAGCGAAGGAGTGACATTGGCAGAACTGGCGCAGATTGCAATTCAGATTGGAGCAGATGCTGCGGTCAATTTGGATGGAGGGGGTTCAACTACCCTCGTGGTTGAAACTCCAACAGGCGCAACTGTGTTGAACTCACCCGTTCATACCAAAATTCCGATGCGAGAGCGCCCTGTTGCTAACCACTTGGGATTTTATGCTCGTCCAGCGCGATCGCCCTAAGACGACTCCAGCTAGCGCACATAGCAGCAGTAAACGTTATCAACATCAAACAAGCTTGTAAATAAACAATACCTATGCCCACTGCGCCATAATTCAGCTATTCTGACAGGAGATTCTCGGCTCAGTACTTTCGGTGAGTGAAACGCGGTCTATTTCTAGTTTAGGGATTTGGAGTCAACGGCTTTTGGCGGCGGTCTTGCTCGGTGGGCAGGTAATCGTCCGCTTATTCACCGGGCGGATTCATCGCCGGAATACGCTAGCGCAAATGGCGCTCGTCGGTCCCGCTTCTTTGTTGATTGTGCTGATGACTGCTATTTGTATTGGTTCAGTATTCACAATTCAGGTTTCTAGAGAGTTTATTAGTTTGGGTGCAGAAAGTGCCGTGGGAGGTGTATTGGCGCTCGCGCTCAGTCGCGAGTTGTCTCCCGTGCTTACAGCCGTGGTGCTGGCAGGTCGGGTTGGATCGGCATTTGCGGCCGAACTCGGAACCATGCGCGTCAGCGAACAAATTGATGCACTGTATGTGCTAAAAACAGATCCGATTGAGTATTTGGTCATTCCGCGAGTGTTGGCTTGCTGCATCATGTTGCCGCTGCTGACGGTTTTTTCGTTATTCATTGGATTAGGCAGTGGCTATCTTGTGGCAACCAATGTATACGGTATTTCCCAGACCCTATTTCTGGAATCAATCCAAAATTTTCTCGAACTATGGGATTTGTTTAGTGCTCCAATTAAATCTCTTGTTTTTGGGTCAATGATTGCGATTATTGGCTGTAGCTGGGGGCTAACAACCACTGGAGGGGCAAAGGGCGTGGGACAATCCACTACTACCGCTGTGGTAACCTCGCTGCTGGCAATTTTCATTAGCGACTTTCTCCTATCCTGGCTTATGTTTCAGGGCGTGGGCACTTCCACAATTCCTGGAACGTGACTTGGCTATCTTCTGCTCGCTGACAGCTTGGTAACCCCATACAATGGAAAAGTCAATCAATATAAATTGTGACTACTGTGACAACTGTTCCTTCTCCCATCCCTGACTCAACGATTGAACTGTTGCCGAGTTTTTGGTTGCCGATCGCCTTAGTGTTTTTGGCGTTGCCGCTGTTTTTGGTGCAGGTTTGGGTAAGTGGCGCGATCGCCCTCTTTGGTCTGTTCCTGTTTATTCAGGCTGCTACTTTAAGACTGCGGTTTACCCAATCCGATTTAGATATTTATCGAGGCGACACCTTAATCCGTCGATTTCCCTACCAGGAGTGGCAAAATTGGCGCATCTTCTGGACTCCGGTGCCCATTCTGTTCTATTTCAAGGAAGTCAACAGCATCCACTTCCTACCCGTTTTATTTGATCCTAAAATGTTACGAACCTGCCTGGAAGCACGCTGCCCTCGCATTTCCTAACTGCCATTCTCTTTCGTCCTTTACCCAAGCATAAACTGGTTATGACTCCCAATGAACTCCCTGTTGATACTGCAAAAAACGAAGAATCACTGGGGATTCAAGAAGCCTCTATGCGATCGCTGATCGATGAAGAAGTCACCTCTTTACCTGAACCTGATGAAACGGCTGAAGCGGCGATTCCTGACGATACTGTGATTGCAAAAGTGCCGTTTGGCGGAGTTGCCCCCGTGAATCTGGAACAGCGGATTGCAGAGTTGCAACGCCAGGAAAAGTCGTTGCAGCAGTATATTGCTCAGTTACAAGGACTGAAGTCTGAATTGCAAGGACAGGTGACAGCGACTCAAGGGGCGCTTACTTCTTTGCTTCAAGACGGCTTAAAAGATCTGGAACAGCGGAAGCGAGATTTGCAAATTACCGTAGAGCAGCTAGAGCGCCGTCAAGAACGGATTCGAGCTGAAATGCGAACCACGTTTGCCGGAACCTCTCAAGACCTTGCCATTCGGGTGCAAAGCTTTAAAGAATACCTGGTCGGCAGCCTCCAAGATTTGGCACTAGCCGCTGACCAATTGGAGCTAACCAAGTTTAAAGAACCCGAAAAGCTCCCCATAACCGTAGTCGCAGCGCCCGCCCAGCCGCCTACGCCCAAATTTGCCGATGAAAGCTTTCAAGCTCAAACCAAAAAGATCCGCAGTTTGATCGATCAGTACCGCAGCCGCCCCGATTATTACGGCCCGCCGTGGCAGCTACGACGCACGTTTGAACCGGTTCATGCAGAACGGGTTTCTAATTGGTTTTTTACCCAGGGTGGGCGGGGTGCCCTGCGCACTATGGGCAGTCGGCTGCAAAATATTTTGATTACCTCTGCCATTGTTTCGATATTGCAAGAGCTCTATGGCGATCGCCAAACCACGCTAGTATTAGCCGATTCTCCCGAACGATTGGGTGAATGGCGCAGAGGCTTGCAAGACTGTTTGGGCATTACTCGCAGCGATTTTGGTCCCGATCGCGGTGCCGCATTGTTTGAAGATCCCTTCGTGCTGTCTCAAAAAGCCGATCGCATGGTCAAAGACGGTTTGCTGCCGCTTGTGGTGATTGACGAAACCGAAGAGCAGATTGATTTAACCCTGTTGCAATATCCGCTCTGGTTAGCCTTTGCGCCCAATCCTCAAGCTCCTAGCTACTCCAATTACTGATCTTAAAAAGACAAAGGCTAGAAACTCAGAACCAAAAACGGGGTAATATCGGGTAAGTTTTTCTGAAAAATGCTCTCAAGTTCTAACTCCTAACACCCTTCTTATGGTTCTTTGGCTGACGCTCAACGGTTTGTTATTGCTAGTTGCCTATCTACTGGGATCATTACCTAGTGGCTATTGGGCGGGTCGGTTGGTGAAAGGGTTTGATATTCGGGAGCAAGGATCTGGCTCCACAGGTGCGACGAATGTGTTGAGAACAGTGGGCAAGCTGCCAGCGTTGATTGTGCTGCTTGTCGATATTCTCAAGGGATCAGCCGCGATCGCCCTGTTTCGCTGGTTGTATGGGTCTGAATTTGTCCAGCCATTGGTGCCAATGACTGTTGACCCATCCGTGTGGTTGCCCTGGATAGTCACTCTGGCAGGAATGGTAGCGCTGTTGGGTCACAGCAAATCGTTGTTTCTTAACTTTACGGGTGGCAAATCGGTAGCAACCAGTTTAGGCGTGTTGCTCGCTCTGAACTGGATTGTTGGATTGGGAACGCTGATAGTATTTTTAGCGGTTTTGGGTGTGACGCGGATTGTGTCAATTAGCTCAATTATGGGCGCGATCGCGGTGTCTGGGCTAATGGTCGCCAATCACCAACCGCTACCTTCTCTTCTGTTTGGAATTGCTGGCGGCGTTTATGTGATCTGGCGACACCGCACCAACATTCAGCGTTTGGTGGCAGGCACCGAACCCCGTCTTGGACAAACTTTGCCCGAAGTGACCACTCCACCCCAGCCCTAATTCACAACTCCTGGTTTTTCTTATGGCGCTTAAAATTATTGAGCATTTCGACAGCAGCTTTTCTTTAGAATCTGAGGCAAAAGCAGCACTATTTGCCCTCTTGACGGCGGAAACCTTTTTGCAAGAAATTTCTCAAACGGCTGGCTGTTCATCGGTCGAGTTCACACAGCTCTTGTTTCAGCCCATTCCTTACACGGCTGCCACGCCTAAAGGAATGCCGGCTGAATTTGAACCTTTCCATACTTCTACCGATCACATCATCATTAATGTGCCGCCCAATTTTATGTTTAAAGCAAAGATCTTCAAGCCCAGTCGGCTTTGCGCCATTTACCGAAAAGCAACATAGCGACTGACACATAGCATTGCTGTTATCAAGGGTGGCCGTATAAACGGTGCAGCAGTGCTTGGAAACTGTTAGGGGGCTATTGAATCGATACCTTGAGGAGCGCGATCGAGATCTTGATCTAGCCAAGAACTAGGATCTTCCTTTGGTTCTAAATGAGTCATCACATAGATTCCAGGTAAGGCGCGAATAATTGCCAGTTCGATCTCCTCGCACAGATCATGTCCAGTGTGAACGCTCCATTCACCGGGCACCAATATATGAAAGGTGACAAAGCTCCGGGAGCCAGCATTGCGGGTTTTCAGCGCGTGAAATAGAATACCTTGACGCTTGTAAGGTTCTAAAATTTCTATGATTTGGGCTTGGTCAGCGATCGAAATGGCGCTATCCATTAACCCAGTCCCCGTCTCTTGCAAGAGCCGAAACCCTGCCCAAACAATGTTGACCGCGACCACTAGAGCAATGATTGGATCAAGGATTAGCCAACCCGTCAATTTAACTAGCAAGATGGCGATCGCTACTCCGACGGATGTCCAGACATCGGTTAGCAAATGGTGGGCATCTGCACGCAGGGTAATGGAACGCAATCGTTTTCCGGCACGCAGCAATATCCAGGCAACGCCGCCATTGACTACGGTGGCAACAAAAGATAATGCTAACCCCAACCCAACTTGTTCAATCGGTTCCGGGTGAAATAGCCGTCCCCAAGCTGCGATCGCAATACTAATTGCCGCAATCACAATCAAAATGCTTTCAATGCCGCTGGAAAAATACTCCGCTTTGGTATGCCCAAAAGGATGATCTTCATCGGCAGGCTGCGCGGCATAGGAGAGTGCCCAAAACGCCACGACCGCTGCCACCAGATTTACCCCCGACTCCATCGCATCCGACAGCAGCCCCACAGAACCCGTCAGCAAATAAGCCCCTGTTTTCAACCCAATGGTTAAAATTGCAGCGGCGATCGACAGAAGAGTATAGCGACGGGCAGCCTTGGCACTCATAGCAGTCCTATTGATATCACTCGATGCTAGTTAGTTCACTGATTTAAAGCTTAGAATCGCTCTCCATGCTTATCATTGGCTCAGTCTGGTTTTTGTCACTCTGTTGTGCAGATTGATACTACAGGTGATGGACTGAAAGAGTCGTAAGGATGGCTGATAGGTTCTACACATCTTCTCCCAACTGCCGCAGTCGCTCCGCTAGTTGATCCGCCCGTTGCCGCTCTGTCTCCGCTTCGTTCATCGAGCGATCGCCCTTGCCATCATACCAGCTCAAAATTTCTCGCTGTAGCGGATCGTCGGGTAACTGACAGCGCCCAAGCCCTAAGCCAATCTCCGGCATCCAAAACGGCTCTCCCACTTGAAGCTTATAAAAACCGTCTACCAGTTTATAAACTTCAAATGGCAAATGTCCATCGCGCCGCCAAAACTGCGGATTGTAGACGATGGTGTACAACACACCTAACTTGGCATAAATTTCCAGCTTGTCGTCGTATTCACCGCCCGGAGTTTGAGAGACGACTTCCAACGTTAAGATGGGTGAAATTCCATTTTCCTCCCACAGAACGTAGCTCTTGCGTGATTTGCCACCCTTGCGCCGCTCTACTCCTAGACTCAAAAAGCCGTCAGGGACAATAGGAACCCTAGGATGTGCCCCGGTAGTGTGATATACGCCCATATCGACGGCAAAGAACCAATCGTTCCGATGTTTCCAGATGTATTCCAGCAGGAACAGCAACACATTGGGGACAAAATTTTGCTCCTCATTATCCACGGGAAAATCATCCGAATCGATTAATTCATCGCTGCTTGGCAATGTATGTTGCAGGTCAGATGACAGCATAGCCGCGTCTCAATAGTTAGGTTTATTCTAAAAGATTTTTGAGACCCTCCCGTACTGCTTTTGCTAAGGCATTTCTAATGCAACCGCGATTTACATTTCGTTCAACGATCGCTACTTGATTGTTCCACTGCTGCGATTATTCGGTATTAGCTTAGTCAGAAGAAAGTAAAGAACTGCGGCAGCAATGATGCCGTTGATTGGCTTAATGCCAGACGAGTAATAGGCGATCGCAGAGGCTACGATATAGGCGGTAATGCCAGACCAGTTAAAAGCAGGCTGTGGCTCGTCTAACGCCGGAAACTGTCCGCGTCGGTATAACCAGTAATCTGCCATCACCACCCCACCAATCGGCGGAATGAACGTTCCCAACAAAATTAAGAAGTTGATGAACTGTTTGCTTTCATAGATTCCACCCAAAGTCAGTACAAAGGCGATCGTGGCACCAATTAAAACGAAGAATGTGCGCTTTTGGGTGCGGAACATATGGCAAAATGCGATCGAGAACGCATAGATAGTATTGTCCTGAGTGCTCCACATATTGAGGAATAGCAGGATAAATCCAGGAATCAAAAGTCCCTGCTTTGCCATGACTGACACCATGTCAAAGTCCTGATAAACCAAAGCGCAGAAAGCACCCCCAAAAACAACAAAACCGTTGGCAATGAAGAAAGCCGCTAAGGTTCCTAAAGTTGCCGTTCGAGGCGAGTCTGCAAACCGACTCCAGTTAGTGGCTTGAGTTGCACCAGAGATGAATGTGCCAACGATAATAGTTAGGGCGGCACCGACACCCATTTGTGTGGTCGGTTGAATGGCTTGAGCGCCCGCAAAGCCGCCTGCCTGACCCACTGAGATCGATAGACTCCACAGCATCAAAATAATAATTGCAGGAACGGCGATGCGGCTATACCAATCCATGGCTCGATAGCCAATGTAGGCAGTAATGCAAAAGAAATACGTGAAAAATAGGATGATCAGCCAGTTCCAAGATTGTGGTACACCTGCCAGCTTATTCAGCAAATCCGCGATCAGCCCTGATCCCCAAGCATACCAGCCGATTTGGGTAAAACCGAGAATAAAATCTACCCAGCGAGACCCCACGCTGCCAAAGCTAAATCGCGCCATCAATACTGTAGAAAGTCCAGTTTTGGAAGCAATGTAGCCCAGTGCTGCGGCGTAGCCGCCGAGAATCAGGTTGCCCACCACTAACAGCCCGATCAAGTCAGGAAAAAAACGGAAGGCTGGACCAACTAATCCACCCGCAAAAAATGTCCCAGAGTAAAGCGTGAAGCCTAACAGCATAAACGCCATTGACAGCAGCGATCGCCTTGCTTCTGAGGGAACAGCCGTTAATGGATAGTCTTCGTTTGCTTGCGATTGAGCAACGGCTTGCGAATCATTGACCACACTCATCTTCCAGGCCTCCTTGATGAATTAGCTGATCGATGGAATGTATTCTGAGCCAGAAGCTCCGCAATAAACCGTGTTCTAAGCAACCGTCTAAATAGAGATTTTAGATGGATGAGTAGGCAAACGAAGGGAGTTTGTAGAACTTAGCTAGAAACCGGCTCTGTGGCAATCCAGGCTCGGAGGATTTCGGCAACTGTCCAAGCTTGAGCAATGCAGCCGCGCGGTTGCATGGGGGCATCTCCATCACAAATTTCGCCCAGGCTGCCAACGCCATAGTCAATCAGGTGATTCATCATCGGTTCTAAAAACTCACGCGCTTGAGCAGGGTTGTTGTAAACCCGCAAATGCGCGATCGCAAAGGGTCCCAATAGCCATTCCCATACAGTGCCTTGATGATAGGCTCCATCCCGCTGAATGGGAGAGCCACGATAGGTGCCTTGATAGCTGGGATGATTGGGAGCCAGCGATCGCAGCCCGTGAGAGGTGAGTAATGTTTGGGCGCAAGTATCCACTACACCTTTTTGTTGAGCCGCCGTGAGTGGACTTTCGGGGAGGGAAACGGCAAAAATCTGGTTGGGGCGCAGGGAGTCATCATCGCCCTCTGGACTATCAAGCAGATCGTAGCAGTATCCCAAATCAGCGATCCAGAAGCGGCTAAATCGGGCAAGGGCGCGATCCGCGATCGCCTCATATTCCTGATGGGGTTTGCCGACGCGACGCGCTAATTTTGCGATTGTTCGCAGCGCGTTGTACCAGAGAGCATTCACCTCCACAGGCTTGCCAATTCGGGGCGTGACGACCCAATCGCCTACCTTTGCATCCATCCAAGTGAGTTGCACCCCCGCTTCTCCGGCATACAGTAAGCCATCCGCTGGATCAAGGTGAATGTTGAAGCGAGTGCCGCGACAGTGCCAATCGATAATATCTGCCAAGACAGGAAAGAGTTCTTGAACCAGATCATCATCTTCGGTATCGGCATAGTAAGCGCGCAGGGCTTCAAAGTACCATAGGGTCGCATCTACCGTGTTGTATTCTGGCAGTTCTCCCGCATCAGGAAAACGGTTAGGAATCATGCCCTGATCGGCGTAGCGGGCGTAAGTTCGCAGGATGGAGCGGGCAATTTCAGGTTGCCCAGTGGCGAGGGTCAGTCCCGGCAGGCTAATCATGGTATCTCGACCCCAATCGCTAAACCAGGGATAGCCTGCAATTACGGTTTTTCCATGAGGATCTGCGGGAGATGAACGGTTAACGATAAATTGATCGGCTGCTAGCACTAACCGATTAGTAATGGCATCTTTAGATTCAACCGCACGGTTAGAGCGCCACAATCCCAGTAGTTTGCTGTCATGAATGCGGCGATTTTTGAGAGCAATTTCCCCATTCAGATCGGGCTTGCGTTCAGTGCTAGCTGCGATCGTTAAAGACTCGCCGACTGCCAAAGTCGCGTGCAGAGTTGCGACATGGAGATGATCTTCGCGATCGCCCAATCCCCGTTCTCGCTCCAGGGCTAGATCAAAGCCATAATACCAATCATGGGTAGGAGTCACCTCAGCGCGATCGCTCAGCAGTGTCAGTTGAGTGGCTTCGGGAAACGCCGCCACGCATATCCCGTGATCTAAGGGCACCACCGTCATCTGCCACCCCCCTCGCTGAGTTCGACTGTGATGGTCTCGGTAATTGACCAGCGCCTTAAGCACTAGCTTCAAAGGTTGTGACGCACGAAGCACCTGATATTGCACATAGGTCGTATTCGCCCCCATCTGCATCCAAATCCGTTTTTCAATCAGCGCATCGGCACAGGCATATCGCCAAGTCGGAATCGAGCCTTCCAATGCAAAGCGTTCAATCTGACGAAACCCTTGCGGTTCTACAGAGCCACCCGTCCACCGATTTGTATGAAGTGGATAGTAACGAGACTCATCTTGATTAGTTCCACTACTATATTGCACCGTTTCGTCTAGCTTCGTCAGCATCAGCGTTCGCCCTACGGGTGGATTCAGCGCCGCCACCAGCAAGCCGTGATAACAGCGGGTCAGTATTCCTGCCACGGTGCCCGATGCATATCCGCCAATGCCATTGGTCACCAGCCACTCCCGCGACTCTGCCAAATCTAGCCGTCCGCAGATTTCTCGCCCAAATTGAAGTTCCATCGGCATGATGCCTTCTCCGTGCACTCAACCGCCCATCCTAAACTATCGCCCGTCCCGATTATCCGCAAATTAGAACTTCAAGAAGAATTATAGGAAGGAGCCAAGAGAAAAGAGCCGAAATATCAACCTTGCTTCCGCTTTTTACCAATTTGTACCTTCTCTAACAAGAAAAAGTGTACATTCACTGGATAATGGTTCAGTTGTTTCGGTAAGCCTAGAAAGAACATGGGTCGCGCTAATAAAGTTGTGCTGGCATACTCCGGCGGAGTTGATACTTCGGTGTGCATTCCTTACCTAAAGCAGGAGTGGGGCGTAGAAGAGGTGATTACGCTAGCGGCGGATTTGGGACAGGAATCTGACATGGAGCCAGTCCGCGAAAAGGCTCTTAAGTCGGGCGCTTTAGAGTCTTTGGTGATTAATGCGACCGAGAGCTTTGTGAAGGATTATGCGTTTCCAGCAATTCAAGCCAATGCGCTGTACGAGAATCGCTATCCGCTATCCACGGCGCTGGCTCGTCCTCTAATTGCAAAACTGCTGGTAGATGCAGCCGAAAAATATGGTGCGGATGCAGTGGCTCATGGCTGCACAGGCAAAGGGAATGACCAGGTGCGGTTTGATGTTTCGATCGCGGCGCTCAATCCAAACCTGAAGGTGCTCACTCCAGCGCGGGAATGGGGCATGAGCCGGGAAGAAACGATCGCTTACGGTGAACGGTTTGGCATTCCGTCACCCGTGAAAAAATCGTCGCCCTATAGTATTGATGAAAACCTGTTGGGACGGGCGGTGGAAGCTGGCATACTGGAAGATCCCTGGATTGAAGCACCAGAAGATGTTTATACGATGACGACGGCGATCGCCAACACGCCCAACGAGCCAGAATATATAGAAATTGGCTTTGAAAAAGGCATTCCCGTTAGTATCAACGGCGCAACACCTGACGCGATCGCTTTGATTACCCAACTGAACGAAATGGCTGGCAAGCACGGTGTAGGTCGGCTTGACATGATCGAAAACCGCCTGGTAGGAATTAAATCGCGCGAGATTTATGAAACGCCTGCGATGTTGTTGCTGATTGATGCCCACCGTGACTTGGAAAGCTTAACGCTGACGGCGGATGTCGCTCAATATAAGCGCGGTATTGAGCAAACCTACACCCAACTCGTCTATAACGGGCTTTGGTACAGCCCCCTCAAAGATGCGTTAGATGCGTTTGTGCTAAGCACTCAAGAGCGGGTGACTGGAACGGTGCGGGTGAAGCTGTTTAAGGGAACCCATAGTGTGGTGGGGCGCAAGTCTGCTCACTCGCTGTATACACCTGATTTGGCAACCTACGGCAAAGAGGATGTCTTTGACCATCAGGCGGCGAAAGGGTTCGTCTATGTGTGGGGTTTGCCGACTCGCGTTTGGGCAGAAACAGGACGTAAGTAACATGAGCGATAGCCCCTCGGTCATCTTTTTAGATGCAGTGGGAACGCTGTTTGGGGTGCAGGGCAGCGTCGGTGAGCAATACGCCAAAGTGGCCGGTCGTTTTGGCGTAGATCTTCCTGCTGAAGCACTAAACCAGGCATTCTTTAAAAGCTTTCAGGCGTCGGGTTCTCCGGCTTTTCCGGCGTGCGATTCCTCGGAGCTAAAAGCTAAAGAATATGCCTGGTGGTTTGACATCGCGGTGGAAACCTTTCAGCACGTCGATGCCCTGCACCAATTTTCTGATTTTGAGGCGTTTTTTGCAGAGTTGTTTGCCTATTTTGCCGCGATTGACCCGTGGCAAGTGTATCCCGATGCGCCCATCGCCCTGAAACGCTGGCAGCAATTAGGCATTTCCCTTGGTGTTCTTTCTAATTTCGATTCCCGAATTTATTCAGTTCTGCAAGGGTTAAATCTAATGGATTTTTTTGAATCCATCACCATTTCAACTGAAGCCGGCACCGCTAAGCCAGACTCTCGAATTTTTGAGGTGGCATTGCACAAACACAAGTGCCAACCGCAAGACGCTTGGCATATTGGCGATAGTTTTACAGAAGACTATCAGGCAGCACAGAACGCCGGGTTGCGGGGCATCTGGCTGAGAAGAGCAAAGGGAACATAAAAAACCCTCTCCCTAGCTAAGAAGAAGGTCAAAGCAGAAAACAGGTTTTTAAGCACAGCTTTAAGCGCTGATGGTTGGCTCGTAGAGTAAATCGCGGGCTTTTGCCATGGTGGTCGCTAAACGATCCATTTCTTCGCGAGTATGCAAAGCGTTGACGGTAATCCGGACGCGGGGCTTGGCGATGAACCAAATAGGCGAAACCCAAACGCCATACTCCAATAGTTCTCTGGCGTAGATTTTAGGGTTAATTTCCGGGGGCAGCATGACGGGCACTACATTCGTTTCACCGATCGCCAGAAAATCGTGGGCTTTGAGACGCGATCGCAGATATTGCGTGTTCTCCTGCAACCGGGTCACCCGTTCAGGCTGATCGCGCACAATCCGAATGCATTGCAAAGCAGCAGCAGTCAGCGGTGGAGCTAAAGAGCAAGTGCCAATGGAGGTCGGCGATACACTCAGTAGGGGTTTGAGTTCTGCAATGTGGGTGCTGATTGCTGCTCCTACGGATGCACCAAACTTTGAAAACGTTGTCATAATCAGCGGAATCACCCCGCGATTGATCGCATCTTGGGGCTTTAAATTGAAATACTCATAAATGCCGCGTCCAGTGGCACCCAGCGCTCCGGTAGCATGGGCTTCATCCATGACCAATACGCTACCGGGATAGTTTGACAGTACGTCAATCATTTCGGGTAAAGGCGCAATATCGCCGTCCATGGAAAACACCGCATCGGAGACGACCATGATGCGATCGCCGGGACGAACATACCGCTGCAACTTACGAGCCAAATCCTGGACATCGCAATGGCGATAGGCGCGCACCCGCACCCGTGGGCTATGTCCAAACAGTTTTCCAGAGCGGGTTCCGGCATTGGCGATCGCTGAGACAATACAGCCGTGGTTCAGAACATCAGTCAAAATCAGCGTTTCGCGAGTGTGCTGAAAGCCTGGGACAGGAATTGCTAAGTGGCAGAAGGCATCCATCAATGCCTGCATTGCCATCCACGCATTCAAAAATAGCTGCGTGTGGGGTAAATGCTTAAAGGCAGACACTTCATCTTCTAACTGACGGTGTAAATCAATTCGACCGCTGAGAACTGAGCAGGAACTATTAGAAGTTCCATACTGCAAAATGGAGTCGATCGCCGCTTGTTTAACCGACTCGTCTTGAGTTAATCCCAAAACATCATTGGTGCAAAAGGTTAACACTACTTGGCGTTTGCCTGTAGCGTTCTCAATTTCAACCATATTTCCGTTTTTGCGATGGCAAATGTATTCATCAGGGTCAAGCCCGCTTTCATACCATCGTTGAACGTATTCTTTTACAACTTGCACAATAAACTCCTCTCACCTTTCTAGATAGCCTACCGCCTCTAGCTGAATAGTATAAGTTTCTCTGTCAATTACTTCTATGTACACCTATGCACTGTAGATGCTTAGAGATTGTCTGAAACTTGCTGTGCAGTTTGATTCTAACGCCCTCAATCGAAGTTTCAAGGTAGGTTCATCCACTATCCTGCACTTGAATAAAAGACGGCTGCGATCGCTTTTTGTGCCTACTCAGATAGAGCATTTTGGAAATTACTAGATGCTTGCAATAGATTACCGCAATCCCTAAGTGAGGAATGTATATCCTGATCAATGAAGTTAGAAGCTAAGGGACAGGAGCTAGGCAACAGAAGGGAAAGACAGAAAAACAACTCAAAACTCCGCACCCCAATTTACTACGTATTCCTACATTTGCTCTTGCACAACCTGGGTGAAGGAAGGATGATTTGGGAGGTAATTTTTTCCTGTGCAAGCATGACTAAGCTAACTCGGCGGAAGGTGTTGCTAACTGGATTGGCAGCGGGTACTGCAAGCGCGATCGCGACTCAACAGCATTCCATCCAAGCAGCTGAACCTCCTACACCTAACAAGAACAACGGAGAACCAAAAGGACCACCCGCATTATTTGATTATGATGGCGATCCGAATAGTCCTCCTAAAGTTGAAGATGGCTTAGTGCAGCCGACTGTTCCCTACGATCGCACCCTATCCAAGCTGATGATTCAGTGTTGTGATATTGCTTACGATCAATATGCGGCTGGCATCGCAAACCCTGCCTATGATGGCTCAATCAAATCTCTGAAAAGCTATACGCCTCTGTTGGATGGCTATACTGAGGTTGCAGCCTTTAAAGCACAGGAAGAACTACTAGGATTATCGCTTCAGGGCACTGTGATTCCTAAAATTTTGCAGCAATTGCCCCTCGACGCAATCGAACGCCAACTGCCTCAGGAAATTCGCGACAGACTTCCCAGAGCATTGCAGCGAGTCGCTAACCCTAGAAGTGTCTATTTGGGCTTTGCCTTAACCTCTAAACAGGGCAACATCATTGTGTTTCGCGGTTCTCAAACCTCTGATGACTGGATTTCTAATCTTCAAGTTAGACAAGTGGACTATGTGCAAGCGGGTGCAAAGGCTGCCAAAGTTCACAGAGGATTTCAGTCGTTTTATACCAATGTGCAAACGCAAGTGCAGGCGGCAGCCAAACTGTTGAATCCTGCCGCACCTTGCTACCTAACCGGGCATAGTTTGGGGGCTGCCCTCGCGACCTTTGCCGCTTCGGATTTATCAAGCTCTAGGATGAAACCCCAATTGCGGCTCTATACTTATGCATCTCCCAGGGTGGGCAATCTTGCATTTGCTGAATTTCTGAGTGGGGCAGTTCCTAATATGTATCGGATTTTCAACCTGGCGGATTCCGTGCCAGCAGTGCCTCCTTCTAAAACCCAAAATTCAGATTTTCGCCATGTTGGGCAAAACTGGTCTTTTCTCTATTACACCGGCGATGTTGCACCCAATCACTTTACTAGTGTGTATCGGGCGGCGATCGCCAAACAAGTGGAAACCAACATGCTGCCAGACTTCCCTGTGTGACTTTGGGTAAATCGGTCTAAAAACCGGGAGGTCGCAACTTTGGCTTTATCTCTCTTTTTGGGGATGTGAGTTATGGCAGAACAGAAAACACTGAAGAGGCACCGAACTTACTGAGGCTGTCAACCATGAATCAGTTAGAAACTATTGCGATCGCGGGCATTATCAGGTCTACTGGGGGGCGGTGGGCTTCATGAATTCAGCGACGGCGCAATCCTGCACAGCGTTGGCAGTTGTAGATGGTAAGGGAACTCAGGCGCAAAAATCAGTCTCCCCTCCAGGTACTGGCATCACTCGGAACAACTGGAGTACGGATTTTGTGGTGCCCAGCAGCCAAAGTTTTAGGCGTTATGTTGTTCGCATTGTGCCTAAAAATGGGGGTGAATATGATATTGCCATGTTTCTAAAATACAATAACGACACCGCAGATAAGGCTTTCGTGCGGACTCTGAAGCTACCCGAAGGCAAGCCTTACAACATTCAGGGGCCAGCGAGGCCTAATGCCACGCCTTATCAGGTAAATGCCAGCGTGGGTGGATTACGGGCGATCGGCAATACCTACACCGTTTCAGCGTTGGGCTGTTACTAAACAAGACCACTGGATAAAACAACCGCCTTGCCATCCAGTCATTCCTGATTCTGCATTTGTAATTGCTGAATGAGTTTCTGCGTCAGCGGATGCTCCGATAGCTGCGCCGTTTGCCCCGCCTGAATCACTTGCTGCAACAAGAACCGGAAGTTTTGCCGCCCCGTTTGGGTATTGGGATGGTTGTCTCCCAGTTTCTCGACCAGGATTGCCAGCGCTCTGAGGTACAGCGGTTCTGCCTCGCTGGTGCGTCCTTGGGATTTGTAGAGTAATGTCAGATTGTTGAGGCTGGTGGCGACATCGGGATGGTCTGCGCCCAACTGCTGTTCCCTGATTGCCAGTGCTCTGAGGAACAGCGGTTCTGCCTCGCTGGTGCGTCCTTGGGATTCGTAGAGTCCTGCCAGATTGTTGAGGCTGGTGGCGACATCGGGATGGTCTGCGCCCAACTGCTGTTCATAGATTGCTAGCGCTCTGAGGTACAGCGGTTCTGCCTCGCTGTAGCGTCCTTGGGATTGGTAGAGTCCTGCCAGATTGTTGAGGCTGGTGGCGACATGGGGATGCTCTGCTCCTAATCTGGTTTCTGCGATTTCTAAACTGTGTTGATACCAGGGTAGTGCCTCGGCGTAGGCTGCCTGTCCTTCATAGAACTGAGCAATTCGGGTAGAGGGTTTAATTACATCAGCATCGGTGAGCCAGGGATGGAGAGTGTCGGCGACTTCCTTCAGGTGGGGAATGACCGGGGCAAATTGCTCAATCTGCGATCGGGTTGGGTTTATTGGCATCTGATCTGCCACAGCTGACATCACCCGGCAGAATGCTTGCTTCATCTCTTCATCTACTGCCATTTCCGCCCGTTTTGCCGCAAAAAACTCGCGCAGCAGTTGGTGCAGTTGGTACGTGCCTTGTCCGGTGCGTACCAGCAGATGTAGGGAGACCAGCGACTCATCCCGCCGATCTTCTAACGCTTCTGGGTCTTCCTCCGGTAAACACGCTTCTACCAACGTCCAGGGAATCTCTGCCAGGGCAAACAGACTCAGCAATGCTGTCAACTGTTGCGCTAGCTCATCCAACACGTCCCAACTCAATTCAAAAGCGGCGGTGACTCCCAGAATTGCGGGCATTTCCGGGACGGCATCTTTCAGCGCTTTCGCGTTCAGCTTTTTGTCCTGCAAGCGTTGCCACAGGGTTGCCAACGATGTATCCGGTTTTCGCGCCAGATATCGCCCGACCAACTCCAAGCCCAGTGGCAAGTAGCCCAACCACTGACAAATTCGCTTGGCTTCATCAATTTGCTGGTCGATTCGTCCATCAAAAACGATCGCCCTTAGCAACTCGATCGCCTTCTCCTCCGACAGCACCTTGATTTCAAAATCCTGTACGGGCGATTGCAACCGCCAGCGAGTGGTCAGCAAAATTTTGAAGCGCGGGTCTACTGGCAGCAGCGGTTTGATGGCACCATAATTCTGGACATCATCCAAAATCACCAGCGTTTTCGCGTCTTGCCAGTTGCGCCAGTAAAACTTCACCTTCTCTGCCAGTTCAAAATCATCGTGTGGTTGCGGCATCGGCAGCGATCGGGCAAACAGCACAATTTGCGTTGCCACGTCTTCCCGTGCTTTTAACCAAACCACGCCACCCGGATAGGTTTTCTGCGCCAAATGTTCCCATGCATACTGCACTGCCAATTCGGTCTTGCCAATCCCGCCCATGCCAGAGATTGCCGAAATTGCCACAGCATTCTCTCCCTGCAATACCTTGTGCAGATCGATTAATTCCTGCTCTCGTCCAACGAAAATATCCGTGCCGCGTTGGTCAAGATTGTGTGTGGAGTTTAACTTTGCCTGTTCCCGTTCAGGCGGCTCCAGTCAATCTGTCGGCTTTACACCGTGGTAGTTGTGCGTTGTGAAAGTAATCGGTGAATCCTTAATCCCTTGAAGAATCGGTCCTTCAGTCCCGATATTTTGAAACCCGTCCCGCGCATTCTGCTGGACATTCTCCGCATTCACATCATCCATCTGCACGAGCACCTGATGGATTTCCTGAGCGATCGGCTGCACCATACCCACAAATTCAGGATTCTCCATTTCCTTTTGCAGGTAGTCCTGGATTTGCTTTAGTTCTGGCTCCGAACCTTTAGCTGCTGCTTCTAAAACCTTCTCGGTTCCTGGTTTGCCCTTAAAGCAGCGATTCCATACCGCCTGTCCCAACTTTTGAATCGGTGCAGATGCCGCTTCTGATACCTTTTCGCCCAGTTTACTCCCCATGCCTTCGTAGAGTTTATCTAAAATAATTTTTGCGATCGGGGTCGCCAACGCCAGGGTAATGACTTCCAGCATAAATTTATGGGTAATGAAAGAAAACTATCTCTGTTGTAGCCTCCGAAGTATAAATTTTCCACCCGATTTCAGGTTACTTTTGGAGATTTCGATCTGGAATTCTCGATCTAACTGGAAATTTGAGATTTGATTTGGCAACAGTCTTGCCCAAAACTAGAACTGTCTTGCTTAAAACCAAACTGTCGTAGTTCAGGATAGGAAAACTCCTGTTTGAAACCGCAACGGTCTCATTTGTAACCGGAACGTTTTAGCTTAAAACAAGAACTGTGTCGTTTCAACCAGAAACCAGCTCACTTAAAACAGGAGTGTTTTCACTTGAAACAAGACGATTGCTGTTTCAACCCGCATTATTCCTATTTGAAACAGGAATCGTCCTACCTGAAACAGGAACGTTCTCACTGAAAACAAAAACGTTCCCGCTTTAAACAAGAACGTTAACCATGAATTAAAACAGGAAGTAGCGCTGTGCCATGGGGAGGATGGTGGCGGGTTCGCAGGTGAGCAGTTGCCCATCGGCACGGACTTCATAGGTTTCGGGATTTACTTCCATGTGGGGTAGCGCATCGTTGAGCTTCATGTCGCGCTTGGTCAGTTGGCGAATGTTGGAAACCGCGATCGCTTTTTTCTGCAAGCCCAGTTCATCAGGAATCCCTTTTTTGAGCGCCGCTTTGGACACAAAGGTGAGGGACGTGTGGGCGATCGCGCCGCCATAGCTAGCAAACATGGGGCGCATATGCACGGGTTGGGGCGTGGGAATGCTGGCGTTGGCATCGCCCATTTGCGCCCAGGCAATCATGCCGCCTTTGATCACCATTTCGGGTTTAACGCCAAACATGGCAGGTCGCCAGAGGCAAAGATCGGCGAGTTTGCCCACTTCTACGGAGCCCACATGGTCAGCGATGCCGTGAGCGATCGCGGGATTAATTGTGTACTTGGCGATATAGCGTTTGGCGCGGAAGTTGTCGTTGCGGCTGGAATCTTCTGAGAGGTTGCCCCGCTGCACTTTCATTTTGTGCCCAGTTTGCCAGGTGCGGATAATTACTTCGCCGATGCGCCCCATTGCCTGAGAGTCAGAGGAGATCATGCTGAACGCACCGAGATCATGCAAAATGTCTTCGGCGGCAATAGTTTCGCGACGAATCCGGGATTCGGCAAAGGCAACGTCTTCCGCGATCGCCGGGTCGAGGTGATGGCAGACCATCAACATATCCAGGTGTTCGTCCAACGTGTTAATTGTGTAAGGACGGGTGGGATTGGTGGAAGAAGGCAATACATTCGCCTGACCGCAAACTTTGATGATGTCGGGCGCGTGTCCGCCGCCTGCGCCTTCGGTGTGATAGGTGTGGATCACACGATTTTTGAAAGCGGCGATCGTATCTTCCACAAAGCCAGATTCATTCAGCGTATCGGTGTGGATAGCAACTTGCACATCATACTCATCGGCAACGCTAAGGCAAGTGTCGATCGCCGCTGGAGTCGTGCCCCAATCCTCATGCAGCTTCAATCCCATCGCCCCCGCTTCTACCTGTTCCACAAGTCCTTCTGGTTTGCCGCTGTTGCCTTTACCCAAAAAGCCTAGATTCATCGGAAAGGCATCGGCAGCCTGCAACATCCGATGCATATACCAGGGTCCCGGTGTGCAGGTGGTGGCGTTGGTGCCTGCTGCCGGTCCGGTGCCGCCGCCAATCATGGTGGTAATGCCAGCAGCGATCGCCACTTCAATTTGTTGAGGACAGATGAAGTGAATGTGAGTATCAATGCCGCCCGCTGTCAGAATCATTCCCTCTCCGGCGATCGCCTCGGTGCCGGGACCAATAATAATCGTCACATTGTCCTGAATATGAGGATTTCCCGCTTTGCCGATCGCGTGAATTTTGCCATCTTTAATCCCCACATCGGCTTTGACAACGCCCCACCAATCCAGGATGAGCGCGTTGGTAATCACCGCATCTACCGCCCCATCTGCATTGGTGATTGGCGACTGTCCCATGCCTTCCCGAATCACCTTACCGCCACCAAACTTCACCTCATCGCCGTAAGTGGTGTAGTCTTGCTCCACTTCGATGATTAACTCCGTGTCGGCGAGCCGGACGCGATCGCCCACGGTTGGTCCAAAGGTTTCCGCATAGGCGCGGCGATTCATCCGATAGCTCATGGAGTGCCCTAATTCAATATAGAAAAATTTGTAGCCGTTTAGTTGTACCAGAATCGTCGCGGAAAATACTAATGCGATCGCAATTTGATTACATCGCTGTCAAAGCGCTCAAACATGAGCTTAACCAGACACTTGTTGCAGTTCTATCAGCATTTTGCGGAGACTTTCGAGCCAGTGGGGAGGATGAGTGCCGAGGAGGGCAGAGATTTTTTTGAGAGACAGGACGGAAAAAGCGGGACGAGGCGCGGGTAGGGGATATTCTTCGGTGGTGATGGGGATGACACGCTGCACTTGCAGCGGAAAGCCCATTGCTTGGGCTTCTTCGATAATGGTGACGGCAAAATCATACCAACTGCACACGCCACTGTTGGTGTAGTGATAAGTGCCTGCGGTTTCGGTGGTGAGTTGGGGGGCAAGGTGAGCGATCGCCAGTGCCAAATCCTTTGCCCAGGTAGGCGCACCAATTTGATCAGTAACAACGCGCAGTTCATCCCGTTGAGCACCCACCCGCAGCATCGTTTTCACAAAGTTGCCCTTACCTTGAACGCCGTAAACCCAGGCTGTGCGGATGATCATGTGTTTTGGACAGGCTGATCGAATTGCCGCTTCTCCTGCCAATTTAGAAGCGCCGTATACGCCTAAGGGATTGGTCGGAGCGGTTTCCAGATGAGGGCTGCTGCTTTTGCCGTCAAACACATAATCCGTGGAAATGTGAATTAATCCGGCTCCCACACTTTCCGCTGCTTCTGCCAAAATGCCAGTCGCTTTGCCATTCACCAAGGTTGCCAGATCGGGTTCGCTTTCTGCCTTATCCACTGCGGTGTAAGCCGCCCCATTGACGATAATAGTGGGCTGCAATTGCTCCACGATCGCGCGAATGGTGTCGGGGTTTGCTAGATCCCACTGGGTGCGATCAATGGAAGTCAATTCACCCAGGTGAGCTAAGGTCTGTTTTAGTTCTGCTCCAACCTGTCCATTTGCGCCTGTTAACAGGATTTTTGCCATAGAACATCACCAAATTGATAAGGGGGCTACGCTCAAAACTGACTTAACCATATTGCAAAGCAAATGAGAATAGGTAAAGAGATAAAAAGGAAGGAGATAGCCAAAATAAAGACTTTGCCAAGCTTGAATCTCCTACAAGTTGATGGCGGCATTGTATTGTTCAACAATCTGATCGATGACCGCTTGAATCGTCAAGCCGTCGGTGATGAGTTCGATCGCGTCGTCGGCTTTGCACAGGGGGGCAAGAGCGCGAGTGCTGTCTTTACGATCGCGATCGCAAATTGTCTGCTCCAACTCATCTAGGCTGACATCACCCATGCCCTGATTTTGTAAATCGCGCTGGCGACGACGGGCACGCTCTTGCACAGACGCAGTCAGAAAAATCTTCAGTTCTGCGTCGGGAAACACATTGGTGCCAATATCTCGCCCTTCGACCACAATTCCACCTTGCTTGCCATAGAGTTGCTGTTGCCGTACCAACGCCCAACGAACCGCAGATTGAGCGGCGATCGTAGAAACTTGGGAAGTGACTTCTAGGCTGCGAATCGCTTGAGTAACTTCTTGCCCATTGACGAAAATGGAGAGAGTGCGGAGTGCAGAGTGTGGAGTGTTGTTTTCTCCCTCTTGACCCCTCATCCCTGACTCCTGATCCCTAAACTCAATGTGACACTGGCTGACCAGTTCAGCGATCGCGGGTTCGTCGTCAAGAGCGATCCCTGACTGCATGACGAGCCAGGTGAAAGCACGATACATGGCTCCGGTGTCGAGATAAAACAAACCGAGGTTTTGGGCGACCTGTCTTGCTACAGTAGATTTTCCGGCTCCAGCGGGTCCATCAATCGCCACGATTGGTTTGCGATCGCTCAGCAGCACATTGTCGATTAGGCGAGTGGAGCCAATCCGGGCTCCCACTGCTAATAAGCCTGTGTCCTCAATTTGGGTTAGGGGAGTCATAGTCATTGGGTGAACCAGTTCAACGTATTCGGGGATCAGATCGGGTGCAGTTGTTAACACTGCCTTAACCGCCCCGATTAGTTTACTACCTAATCGCTCTCCAGCTTGAAAGGCGTGGGTCGCTTGCTGCAATGCCCGATAAATGGTAGCCGCTTGCTCTCGTTGAGTGTCAGTTAAATACTGATTGCGAGAACTGAGAGCAAGTCCGCTGGATTCACGGGCGATCGCACACGCCACAATTTCTACAGGCAAGTTCAGATCCTTAACCAATTGGCGAATGATGGCAAGCTGTTGGGCATCTTTCTGTCCAAAATAAGCACGAGTCGGCTGCACTATATTCAGCAGTTTAGTCACAATTGTTGCTACGCCTTGAAAATGCCCCTCTCTAGAACGTCCGCAGAGTTCGCTAGTCATCGCTAAAGGAGGAAGCACCTGAGTCAGGGAAGTAGATGCTGCTCCCATTTCTTCTGCATTGGGCACAAATAAAGCATCGACGTTGGCTTGTTCGCAGAGAATTTGGTCTTGTTTTAAGGTGCGGGGATAGCGCTGCAAGTCTTCAGTGGGTCCAAATTGCAGTGGATTTATAAAAATGCTGACGACAACAATTTTATTCTCTCGACGGGCGCGCTGAATGAGACTGAGATGCCCTGCGTGAAGAGCGCCCATGGTAGGCACAAAACCAATTTCTAGGGGCATTTTCCAACTATCGGAATCGCTGACTGGCTCCAGGTCATGCCGCCTAAAACGATAGGATTCCAAGTAGCAGCGTAAGCCAGATAGGGTTGTGAACAGACGCATTAAATGGTTTCCCCGAATGAAGTTGCGATCGCGACCTGATAAATCTTGGTTCAACGAGCCTGAAAAATTCTTGAAATTGCCTTTTTGTCTGACTCAAGGCCAACCGCAACCATCCTCATAAACTGTAGCCAGATTTTCTCTAGACAGCTATAACTTTTTTGACGCTGGATACGGCTAGTTCAAAAATCCAGTACCACTTTAAAAAGTCCGGCAATACAAGTCACCGCTTAGAATTGACCGACTTAAAATTGGTGTAAAAATAGTCGGGTTCTGTACGGCTCAAGTTGTGAAATGACGTTAGGATCTCGCCTGTACGTTCCTAAGCAACTATTTTATGAATCTTTCGACCCAACTGCTTCATATTCTTGGCTCTGGTGCATCTGCCTACATTTCTGCCCGGAACATGCGCGATTTGCAAACTCGCCCCAACACGCTTGCAGCCCTGCAAATGGCAGAATCTGGTTCTGTTCCTTTTCTAGAAGCGCTTGGTGCGCGGGCTGCTGCCGAAGGAGACGCTTGGCTGGCAGAACGGCTGGCTCGTCACGCCACGGATGAGCGTCGCCATGGTCAAATTTTTGCCCATGCGTTGAAGCAGTTAAATAAGCAACTGATTGACTTCAAATCTATTCCACAAACGACAACTGATGGAACGCCGGATGAACGTCGCCGCAGCCCATTTTTTGAGGCTTATTTCAGCGATTACTCCAGTGAAGAACTAAAACCCGAAAACATTGATTGGACCGTATTTTTTGCCAGCACTTACATCCTTGAACTAGATGCCAGCAAAGACTTTGTTCGGATGGCAAATGCCTTACCTGAAACCGAGCCCGCCAGTGTCAATTTGAAAAAAGGCATTCTCAGTGTTGCCCAAGATGAAACTGGACACGCTGCCTATCTGCGAGAAGCGCTGGAGCGGCAGTTGTCTCCGGCGGTGGTGGATGAGGCGATCGATCTGTGGCGCACCCGCAAAGTCAATGCCCTAATCGCTATGGTGGGTGGTTTCCTGCAAAAAGGAGGCAAAATGCCTGACCTAACGCAAGAAGGAATGCTCGATCGAGCTGAAGCGACTCCAGAGTTGGTGGGAGTTGGGGGTTAGGAGTGCGGGATCAGGAGTTCGGGGTGCGGAGTTCGCCATGTTTCCAAAGCTGCTGCGGTAAAATAAAAGGGAATTATTAAGGTTTGTAACGTATGCGGGTGATGGAATCAGCAGTGGCGGTGCCGGGGCAGTTTTGGGAATGGCGGGGTCAGCAGATTTATTACGTGAAGGCGGGAGAACGACACAGTGATCGCCCGCCTTTGCTACTGATTCACGGCTTCGGTGCCTCGACCGATCACTGGCGTAAAAATGTTGTTGGGTTAAGCGACGAATTTGAGGTGTGGGCGATCGACTTACTGGGGTTTGGGCGATCGGCAAAACCTGACTGGCAATATAGCGGCGATCTCTGGCGCGATCAACTGCACGACTTTGTGACTGAGGTGATGGGTCAACCTGCGGTGCTGGTGGGTAATTCGCTGGGTGGCTATGCAGCGTTATGTGTGGCAAGTCAGCGTCCGACTTCTGCGGCTGGGTTGGTGTTAGTGAACAGTGCGGGACCGTTTACTGACTTGAAAGCTACCCCGCCCAAACCTGATCCGGTTCGGGAAGTGATGGGTGCGGTCATACGCAGTTTGTTTCAGCAAGACTGGGCAAGCTACTTGCTATTTCAATATGTGCGGCAAAAGTTTTTGATTCGCAGAACGCTAGAAAAGGTGTATCTCGACCAGAGCGCCGTGACTGACCGCCTGGTGGAGGAAATCTATCAGCCTTCTTGCGATCCGGGTGCGCCGAAGGTTTTTGCATCGGTCTTTCGTACGCCCCAAGGTGAGAAGGTGGATGTGCTGCTCGGTCAGTTGACTTGTCCGTTATTAATGCTGTGGGGTGAGGGTGATCCGTGGATTAATGCGCGCGATCGCGGTGCCAAGTTTCGTGAGTACTATCCGCAGTTGACGGAATATTACTTGCAGGCAGGGCATTGTCCCCATGATGAGGTTCCTGATCAGGTGAATGAGCTGCTGCGATCGTGGGTGAGTGCGCTTTGAGGGCTTTACCATTTAAGGGTTTTGCCACATAGCGGCAACCCTGCGCCATTCTTTCACCACAAACGGCGGCACAGCGATCGCAACCTTGCTTTTAACAGCAGGCAATTCTAGCTTTAACGGTGCGTCTGATGTCAACCCGGTAACGACATCCAGGGCATCGTATTCACCCACATTTGTAGGAAATGGCGAGATCTGCGGCAAGGTATCGGTAGCCATCCAAGTTTGCTGCGGACTGGTAATTTGCAAATCTGCCGGATGTTCCAGTTCCCCGGAACCAGGAAAACCCACAACGCGCAGATGAATACTTTCCACCTGTCCCCCATGAACCCGCTTGAACAAAACGAATTGCCAAGCTCGATCGCTTTGATCTCGCAGGGTTTGCAGCGATCGAAACATCGTGTAGTTATCACTTTCAGGGTAAGTGTGCACCGACGCGATCGCCGGAGGGCTAAAGCTCAGTAGGAGACTCAGCACACAGATCATTTGCAAAAACTGTCTAGCACGGCTTTTCATTGCTTTACTCTGGACGCTCTTTTCTCTGACTCTATCGAAAAGCCAAAATAATGCGTAGACGGCAAAGACCTTTGGTAAGATCAAAAGTTTGCACGGAATTACGAAGCCGCAAGGAGATACCCCATCATGGCGCGAATGTATTATGACGCAGATGCCAACTTGGATCTGTTATCGGGCAAGACCGTTGCCATTATCGGCTATGGTTCCCAAGGACACGCCCACGCATTGAATTTGAAAGACAGCGGCATCAACGTGATTGTGGGCTTGTATCCCGGCAGTAAATCTGCTGGCAAAGCCAAGGATGCCGGAATACCCGTTTTGAGCGTGGATGAAGCCTCTAAACAGGCAGATTTCATCATGATTCTGCTGCCTGATGAAGTGCAGAAGACCGTTTATAAGCAAGAAATTGAGCCAAATTTGACCGAAGGAAAGGTGCTGGCATTTGCCCACGGCTTTAACATTCACTTTGCCCAAGTCGTGCCTCCTAGCCATGTGGATGTGGTGATGGTGGCTCCCAAAGGTCCAGGTCATCTCGTGCGCCGCACTTATGAGCAGGGTGAAGGCGTTCCGGCGCTGTTTGCGGTGTATCAAGATGCATCCGGTCAGGCACGCGATCGCGCGATGGCCTATGCAAAAGGCATTGGTGGCACCCGCGCAGGCGTGTTGGAAACCACCTTCCGCGAAGAAACCGAAACCGATTTATTTGGTGAACAGGTTGTACTGTGCGGTGGTTTAAGTGAGCTGATTAAAGCCGGATTTGAAACCTTGGTGGATGCTGGCTATCAGCCCGAACTGGCGTACTTTGAGTGTCTGCATGAAGTGAAGCTGATTGTGGACTTGATTGTGGAAGGTGGACTGGCAAAAATGCGTGACAGCATTTCCAACACCGCAGAATATGGCGATCTCACCCGTGGTCCTCGCATTGTCACCAATGAAACACGTGCTGAGATGAAGAAAATTCTGCTGGAAATTCAAAACGGGCAGTTTGCGCGGGAATTCGTGCTGGAAAATCAGGCTGGCAAGCCAGGGTTTACCGCCATGCGCCGCCGTGAAGCGGAACACCCAATTGAAGAAGTGGGCAAAGATCTGCGCGCTATGTTTAGCTGGTTGAAGAAGGCATAAGAATTATAGAGTAAGGGGTTGGGAGTACGGAGTCTATAAGATAGGGAGCAGAGCAGAACAGAGAAGTCATAAACCTAAACTCTACAGTTCACACTCCGTACTTTAAACTCCGCACTCCGTACGTTTCTTTCCGCACTTCGCACTTTCCCTCGTTATCCAAGAGCAAGGCTTAGTTTCATGACCGATGCGGCAGATAAACCAGTGCAATCCCAGTATTCCGTTACCATCTGGGAAACGATCGCGATCGCCTTAGCTGGCGTTTCCCTGGTGGCGATTGGGACAGCGGGGTTGGTCTACAAATTTTTTAGTAATGCGGCTAATCCTCAGCGGGCGACTTTGATTGCCCGTAGCCTGATGGATTATCAAATTCCGGGGGGTGCCCAAGGAGCGTTTGGGTCAAATTTTGGCGGGGCAAAGGTGGCGATCGTCACTAGCCCTGGATTTCCTAGGGATGGCAACTTAGTCTCACCCGCCAAATTGGCAGAACTCAAAGGGGTTGAGTTATTTATTGCTAGAGTGCCGCTAGATGTGGAAACTCCCGTTGGTAGCGTGGTTGTTCCTGATGTTTATGCTGCTAAACCTACTGATCCTTACGATCTTTTTTCGTCGCCTGATTTTTCTTTCTCTTACCGCTCTGGAGAAGATTTTCGGGCAACCACTGAAACAATCGAAGACAGGAAATTCTGTGGTTCTGTGGTGCCCGTTCGGATTCAAACGGGTGAGCTTATTTTGAGCGAGCAGCTTCCAGGTATCCCGGCAGCTAAATATGACGCGATCGCGACGTTTGAGAATAGTAAACGTCAAGTAACAGTGACCGCGATCGGGCTAAACGCGAAGCAAACCTCTAATACTGTTTTTAATTCTCTGAAATGCAAGTAGATATCCCTGATAGGTTGCTTGAGCTATTGTTCGCGATAACCTGATACTGGCTAGCCGTCATGAAGTTGCCGGAAGACAACCCTGGAAACACTACTGTTAATACTCAGGAAACGGGTGGCATTTGCGTTTATTAACTAGATGAATACCTCTCCACGTCCGATTTACTTAGATTGCCATTCCACTACGCCCGTTGATCAACGGGTTATGGCAGCAATGATGCCCTTTTTTACTCAATACTTTGGAAATCCTGCAAGTGTGAGTCATCAATATGGGTGGGAAGCCGAAGCAGCCGTGCAGCAAGCTAGAGAACAATTGGCAGCGGCGATCGCGGCAACACCAGAAGAAATTATCTTTACGAGCGGAGCTACGGAAGCCAACAACCTGGCAATCAAAGGCGTAGCAGAGGCCTACCTTGATCGCGGCAAGCACATCGTTGCTGTGGTGACTGAGCATAACGCGGTGCTAGACCCCTGCCGCTACCTGCGATCGCTCGGATTTGACATCACTTTTTTGCCCGTGCAGTCGAATGGATTAATTAGCCTAGCTGACCTGGAAAACGCCCTGCGTCCCGATACGATTTTAGTGTCGGTGATGGCAGCAAACAATGAAATTGGCGTGTTGCAGCCGATCGCTGAAATTGGCGCATTGTGCCATCAACGTGGAATTTTGTTTCATACGGATGCAGCTCAGGCGATCGGCAAAATTCCGCTAAATGTGAATGCAATGAAAATAGATTTAATGTCACTCACTGCACATAAAATTTACGGTCCGAAAGGCATTGGTGCGCTGTATGTGCGTCGCCGCAACCCACGAGTGCAGATTGCGCCTCAACTACACGGTGGCGGACATGAACGCGGACTGCGATCCGGCACGCTTTACACACCGCAAATCGTTGGTTTTGCCGCAGCGGTGCAGTTAGGTATTGATGAGATGGGTGCAGAAGCGGCGCAAACGTCCTACCTGCGCGATCGCCTGTGGCATCACCTCAGCCAGCTGGACAAGATTTACCAGAACGGGCACCCTACTCAGCGCCTGGCCGGAAACCTTAACATCAGCGTGGATGGTGTGGATGGGCAAGCACTACTGCTGGGATTGCAGCCTCATGTTGCCCTGTCTTCTGGCTCTGCCTGCACTGCCGCAAAATCGGCTCCTTCCCACGTCCTTCAGGCAATCGGACGATCGGATGCGCTTGCTTATGCCTCTCTGCGATTTGGAATCGGCCGATTCAATACGGAAGCTGAGATTGATCAAGTGGCAGAATTCGCGATCACAACGATCCAAGCCCTGCGGCAAACATCGATAGTCTCTTAACGAGGTGATGAGTTTAGGGAAACTCAAAACTGGTATGTGAAAAATTGGTATATGATTGTAAGTCCTTGCTTTTGTAAGCTGCCTTTAACAAAAGTTAAAAACTTGTCGTCTGTGGGTCGTCAGACCATTTTTGAAGCAGTGTGATACTTTTTTAGCCCTACTTACTACAGAAGCCGTCTAGTCCACAAGGAGATTTTCATGCCTCAACTGTACGAAACAATGTATATCCTTCGCCCTGATGCAGGTGAAGAAGCGGTCGGTCAAGCGATCGAAAAATATCAAACAATTTTGAAAGATAATGGAGCCGAAATCCTCGAAACCCAGCACCGCGGCAAGCGTCGGTTGGCATACGAAATTAATCGGCATCGGGAAGGCGTTTATATTCAAATGAACTACCACGGAAGTGGTAAAGAAATTGCCCCCCTAGAGAAGGCAATGCGTTTGAGTGATGATGTGATCCGTTATCTCACGGTGCGGCAAGACGCTCCAAAAGTAGAAGTCGTTGAAGAAGTAGAAGAGTAGCATTCACTCTAAAATATTTGCCCTACCGTTTGAAAATATTCAAGCCGTAGGGCTTTTTAATTGCTTCACAGGGCTAGCTTTATGCTAATTTGGGCTTTTCCAACGCTTTAACTGTTGAACTTCTTCAAAAGTTGATTGAAAAGAACTATAAATCAAGTATCAATTGCGATTGCAAGTGATACATTAGCTGCAACTAAAGGTGATACACCGTCGATTGTTTCTTGGCTTTTCTTCTGAGAAACTAGACGAATTATTTTCAAGCATTAACAACGGAGTAATAAAGCTGTGACTGAATCTATTGGAATAAATGTGATTGATCCTCAAGCAGAAGTGGCTCGCCTACGGGAAGAGTTACAAATGCGAGACAGCTTAGTGCAGCAGCTCTCCCAAGAACTGTTTCGGCTGGTAAAGGGAAATGCAGCCTTCATGCCAAGTTCAGAAGTATCTGAGCGGCATTTGGTGGAGGTGCGTGCTTTACGAGAGCAGTTAAAGGGTGTGGAGGAGCAAGTTTCGTTTTATCAAGGGCAAATTAGCGATCGCGATGGTGAGATCTACCAGCTTCGCCAGTCTGTACAAGAGTTGAGCGATCGCTCACGCATGTTGGAACAGGTTGTAGAAGAACTACCCAAAATCTATCGGCAAAAGTTTGCAGAGCGGCTTGCTCCAGTGAAAGAAAAAGTGGTTCAAATTCAGCGAGAAAACCGTCAACTACACGCCGAACTGCAAAGCGTTAGCTATCGCTTAGCCGTGCGAAACCGCCGCCAAACTCACTTGGATCTACCCAGCTTTCCTCGTCCAGGAATTGTAATGCCGAGCTTTGGGAATGCCTAACGTCCTGATTTTAGTCGATTCAGATCAAGCTCAGCCTTCAGGCTTTTCTGCGGCAACACAAATGATTGATGCGCTGCAAATAGCCATCAGGGATAACCAAGCAACTTCCAACACTACTGCTTTAGATCAGTCATCTTGGCAAGTGGAAGTTCGAGTTGCAACAACGTTGACACCCAATCAGTTTAGCCATGAGGGGTTAGGAGACTCGCTTCTCTGTCCGCTAACTTTGGCAGTACCAGAATGGTTAGAGTTTCCTGCACAGTCTGTTTATCAAGCCTGTCAAGATATTGAGGGTCTGAGACAGCGGGTTTTGCAATGGCAGTACAAAGTTGGAGAGGGCAATGGATGGTTGCCCATTGTGCTAACCGGCAAAGGACCTTTGTATGGTGAAGTAATTGGCGTGAAAGGCGCAGTTCCAGTGGGATCTGACCTCAACGCATCCCATTATTTTCAACCGATTCATTTGGTTGACGTGCAGCGGCAGGCGCTATATGGTTTAGCCCAGCGATTGCTGCGATCGCTGGCCGTGCCTCCTGCGGTTTATCTGCTGCAATTTGGCTTTCATGGAGAAACACTTCAGTTTGATCGGCTGATACCATTTCCCGCAGCCCCCGCGATCGCCAGCATCAATCTTCAAGAACCTGACCTTTTTGATTGCCATTGGCGCTGCCTCACCAACCAGCCCATTCTCGATCTCACTATTTCTGCTGTTTAAATGGATTGGACTCCTACTGCGGAATGTGCAAGAGGCTCCAGTTTGCAGCAAGTCCAGTGACCCAATCAACGACTAGTCAGTAATGGGTATGGCTCCCGCTTGACAATCACGTAGCCAGCGTCGAATCGCCTGGGCGGTTAACTCCTGAGTTGTCTCTCGGAGTGGACCGGCGTATCGATTATCTGTGGGATAGAGACCCCTACGAGAATACAGGATTGCGACTTGCCAACCTGAGGTTGGAGTGCGGGCTAGAAATAGCCAGTGGTAATGCTGATAGGAAGTGGGCTTTTTGCTGTCGTATTCCCGTTCTAAAACGGTGAAGAATGCTTGCTGCAATCCACCCTGGTTCGCATCAGTCGTGGTGCTGGTTACTACAGGCAAAGGCTCAATATTCGGCTGGGTTGCTGCGATCGCATAAGTAGGAAACTGATTACTTCGCTGATGGCTGAGACGGTTAATATAGCTTGGCAAATCACGAAGGAGTGCTTTTGTCAGCGGTTCTAGTTCCGTTGGGCAGGTGGTGGCTGGGCGAATGAGTGAAGTTCCAGTTCGAGGCTGGGCGGTGGCTAATGACTGACTATGGGCAGCAGACTGAACCGCAACACTGCTCAGGGTTAGGGCGATCGCACCCCAAAGATACTGACACCCACGCTGATTGATCATAAAACTCTTTGAAGGGTGTTTTCACATTTAGTCGTTTGTTTGTTGCATTGTGGCTCAAGCCAGCCTGCACAAGCAAGAGAAAACAATCATTTAGAAGTGGGCGATCGCGGAGGTGACAATTCACCCGATACTAAGTCTGTACGCTTGGAAAAACCCCGCCTAAACCTATGCAGTTTGAGTTTGTTCCGGTTGAGCAATTTTATTTTGCCCTTACGTTAGCAGTCAAAACCTTAGAAGAACTGACTACTCCAGGCTTAGCCGAAAAAGTTGGCATTCGATTAAAGCAGGAATATGGGCAATCGTCTACCGTTGCTGCTGCAACCCAAAACACTTATAACTACGTGTTTAAGGTTCAGGGCATCGACAATAGCCCAAATTCTGGCTTAGTTGTGACTATTGCTGACTGGCAAGGAAACCTGCGACTGAGCAGCGATTATGGTTGGACGTTGGATGGAGAACGCAAACCTGTTCGCACTGAAAAATTTAGCCAGCGCCCAGAATTTGCTCAGGAAGTGCAGCAGTATATTCAAGATTGGCTACAGGTGTCGCTGGTGGAAGCGTAGGAACAGGAGTTTGAACTCTACTACATTTATTCGGCAATCTTTTCAAGGATGACTTGATGGCTTTGATGAAGCAATTTGATTTTCTTGTTGAAAATTTTGAGAAATGCATCGATCGCAACTTTTGGCGGATCTTCTGTGATCTCTGGGGCAAACACAAACCCATAATCATCAAAGATGATGAATCCACCAATTTTCACTAATCGCCAGGTTAGCAAGGCATCTTCTAAAACGTCGCTGGCGATATGAGAACCATCAATATAAGCCAGATGATAAGTGTTTGGAATGAGCGATCGCAGCACTATTTGAGACTTACCTACCACCTTCCTAACTTTTTCAGGATCACCTGTTTTCTCAAGATTTCCATCAAATCGCTGTTCAATCGTTTCCAAGACCGTTTTATCCACTATTGCTTCATGTTCAGCGCTACCCTCAAACGTATCAATACAGGTGATTCGAGCGGTAGGATCAGTGGCGATGTTTTCTAGCATCCAACAGGTTGAGCGTCCTTCCCAACTGCCAATTTCTAAAATTCGCAGATCTAAAGATCCTTTCAACACCTGTAGAAACTGTTCCCAAACTAACAAGTTATGACTAAACCAATCTTGAGAAAACTGGTAGCCTTTCTGCCGATTATGCAAGGTGTATTTTACGTAGGTAAGCTCAGAAACTGCTTGGGTTAAATTTGCATCCAAATCAACTGATTTTTGTAAGTAAGTAAACGCTTCATCTAGTTTATTTTGAGCTTTTAGTACAGTTGCAACATTGTAGTGAATTCGGGCTAAATCTGATTGAGCGAGATTGGGGTTTACTTGAATGGCTTTCTTAAAAAATAGGGCGGCTTCGTCAAGATTACCTTGCTGTTGTTGAGCAGAGCCTAAATTGTTGTAAGACACTGCTAGAAACTGGCTAACTTGAGGCGCAGTAGCAGGATTTTCTTCTACACCTTTCTCACACAAGAAAAGAACTTGCGAGTATTTTTGCTGCATTAAAAGCTCTTGGGCAATCGCTTGCCAGTTCATCCAATGCATCGGCACGCGATCGCCCTGAAACTTGCCAACTTTTTCAAACAGATACTTTAGTCGCTCCTCTTCCAGCTTATTTGCTAACAAATGTAGCTCCCGATCTTCGGGCTTTATAGGTTCCGGCTGACAGAGTTCTGGAGGCGTTTGAAATTTTTTGATCTGGCGATCAAGATTGTTGTTGGGATAACGAATATACTCTGTGGTATCTAAATTGATGCGATAGATTTTGAAAAACTTGAGCAACCAGGAATAGTAGGGGATATCTTCTCGCCCAATGCGCTTATATACGGCAGCTTCAGGATAACCTTCTACAAATTCATGACAGGCTTTCCATAGGCAAAAGTTGATTGGCGCACCGTTTTCGATCGCCGATTTCCAATAGGGATGCAGCTTATCTTGGGTTGCAATTCCAGTTTTTACAATCCCTACAGGTTCGGGCGGCAACTCTATTTTTAGTGGAGGATTACTGCCAGGAATTGTAAAAGCATTGGGTGTATTTAGATCTGCCTGATGTCCTAATACTTTCAAGCAAACAAACACATGTTCTGGATAAAAAAGGTCATCTCCATCCATAAAAAAGATGACTTCCCCCTTTGCAATTTTGGCGCCAATGTTTCTTGCCGGTCCAGCCCCTAAGCTTTTTGCATGTTCAATAAATTGATAGTTACTTTTCTCACAAATGTAATCTCGAATGACGGCTGAAGATTCGTCTCCAGAGCCATCATTAATCAAAACAATTTCGGAGGTGATTTGCCGCTCTGGATCGGCATGTTCATAAAAGAAATTGATGCTGGCTTCAATGCTTTCTAAAGTTCTGACAATCACCTTTTCGCAATTGTAGACTGGGACAATAATGGAAAAAGATTTCATCATAAGGCTATTATCCAAAACCAAAAGAATTTGCTTGAAAGCTGAGGGCTAAGGGTGCATCCCATCGTGAGTTTGCCCTTATTTCCTATGAACGCTCAGCCGAACGGTGAGGAATGCAAAGGTGGAATCCACCCAATAGAAACCCAAGTGCTGAAATTTTAACTGTGAAACTGGGAATGTAAAGTTGGAGAATTTAGAATCGTTATCCGATGGGCAACACTTGCACATGATCGCCGACCGAAATTTGAGTTTCCTCTAACGGGATAACCGCCAGTCCGCTCGTTCCCGCCAAATTAATTAAATTTCCAGAGCTATGGCTACCCGTCGCTAGTTCAAACTCAAACTCCCCATCTACCAGCCGCAAATTGCCCCATAGGTAAGATTCACGCTTCCCGTCTGATTTAAGGGTGCTTAGCGATCTTGCCTTAACGAATTTTGGCTCCCAGGGTGAGGGCAAACCAGATAATTTTCGCAAAGCAGGCAGCACAAATCGCCAGCAAGAGACTAGGGCAGAAACCGGATTGCCGGGAAGACCAAAGTAAAGCAATTGTTTTTTTGAGGTTGGGGAGTCGAGTGAGGGAGTCTCTTTTCCTCTGCCTTTCTCGTGATCGAAGGTCGCTACAGTCAGTGGTTTTCCAGGCTTCACGGCAACGGCATGGATATGGATGGTGGCTCCTAGCGCTGCCAATATTTCATCGACGTAATCATAGTCGCCAACGGAAACGCCACCGGAGGACAGAACCATGTCAGCCGCCGCGATCGCCTGTTGAATAGCCGTCTTCAATGCTTCTGGCTGATCAGGAACGCTTCCCAACATCAGTGGTTCTGCTCCAGCTTGGGCGACCACTGCCGCAAGCGCGTATTGATTGGAATCCACAATTTGCCCTGGTTGTAAGGGCTGATCAATGCCGACTAGTTCGCTACCGGTGGAGAGAATGGCGACTTTGGGACGGCGATACACGTTGACCTGGGCACACTGGGCAGCGGCTAACACGGCAATTTCAGGAGCTTGCAACCGCAATCCGGGAGGTAACAAAGCATTACCTGCCTGATAAAACGCGCCGCGATCGCGGACAAAAGCATGATGCTGCGGGCTGGCAAAGATAGTGACGCGATCGCCCTCTCGCTGCGTCTCTTCTTGAATCACAATTGTATCCGCCCCTGTTGGCATCACTGAACCCGTCAAAATCCGGGCTGCCTGACCTGGCTGAATCGGTGTCTGCGGCTGATAGCCCGCTGGAATCTCTTCCACAATATCCAAGATCACAGGATTTTCGGCCGAACAAGTCTGCACATCGTCGTACCGCACGGCATAACCATCCATTGCAGAATTATTCCAGTGAGGAAAATCCAGAGAACTAGTCACTGTTTCTGCTAATATTCGCCCCGATGCATTCAGCAAACTTAGCGTTTCCACATCGTAAGCGCGATCAAAGGGCTGCACTAAATTTAAGATAATTTGTTCGGCTTGATTGACTGGCAGCATGGTCAGAGTTGAGAACTAGGAGTTAAAAGCCAAGAAAACTTTACCAGGTGTACGTTCGCACATTAAAGGCTCTTGCTCCTGACAATTACCATGAATTTTTCTAAAAAGCGTTCGGACTAATGCTATGACCTGTTGTATTGACTTGCTGTCAGCCTTGCCCACCGCTAAGCCCCAGGAGTTGTTTTCATGCCCCCTTTCTCCAAACGAATCGCGATCGGTTTTACTTGCTTATCGGTCAGCGTTACATCAGCATTCTTTGTCAAAACTATCAATGCTCAAGTGCCGCCGTCGGGAACCTTCACAGCGATGCAAGCCTGCCCTGCAACACAAGCCATCAACGGTAATAATCCTGGCAACGTCCAGCTTACACGGGGCACCAGTTATACTGCCATCGGCTTCAACAGTCCGCAGCGCCAGTTTGTGCTCGTAGCAGTGCGGGGGGCAACTCCCGAGCGACGCTGGGTCAGGGCGACCTGTGGTGAGTTTCAAGCGCTTGATGGCAGCCCTGTAACGCCAACCCCATTACCCAGCGCATCGCCGACTCCAGAACCGACGAACCCATCCAACTCGTCACTGCTACCGTTCTTTGATACAAAAACGAATCCGGTTGCAGTGGACTTTCCCAGAGGCGAACAGAAGGACATTTCGCCGCGTCCACCGCAGCTAAATGTGTTCGATCGCAAGATTTTGGAACTTTGCGGCGCTGGGTTTGATGCACCTGTGAGCGACGTTAAGTTTCGGCAGTTGATGACGTTTTATCCAGATGTCGTTCGTAAGCTGAAGCAGGCAACGGGCGGTGAACTAAAACCTAACCGCAACTCTGATAGCCAATTTTTGGATGATTTAACCGCCATCTGGTAAGAGCAGAAGGGCTTTAAGCACATTTTCTGCGGCGAGAAGGATGGTAAGAGCATCGGCGGGCTGCATTTTGTCGGTCGTTACCTGGAGTTGCAGCAGAACGGCATTGGCGGACGCATTCTCCGCGCTGGAAACGGCAGAAAGGCAATCCAGGAAGTGGTGGATGGTGAAATTTATACTTTTGGTGTGGCGATCGTGCAAAACGGTCGATTGATTGCAGACAATCCTGTCAAAGGCTATCCCTACACTCTCAATGCCCAGGAAATGTTGCTGGAAGCTACGCGTGGATTCAAGCTGTTTAAGTCCGACTCCAGCGAATCTAAGGGTTGTCTGCTGACGATCGCAGTACCGGGTACTACACCGCATCAAGCCGTGTTTGTCAAAAAAGCGGGCGCGATTCGCACGTTTTACCCTGACGCGACTCCCGACACAAACCGCAATGGATCGTGCGATCAACTACCCCGGTAAGAAACCATGCGAAAAAAAGAGACGAATGGCGCGATCGCAGTCCAGGCGATCGCAGGCACCTATGTGGTCCTCCTGGGCATTGATTTAGCAGAAGCGAGTAGTGCAGGTGTGCTGGGGTTTGCGATCGAGCGCATCGACCACACCGAAGACGAACGTTACTGGCTCAGGGGCTTCCGCACCTTTGAAGAGACTGATCCTAGTTTGCCGCCGGGTAGCCTGGTTTCGTCTCTAGAACATCCCATTCAGGCGTTTTTGTGGGGCGACTTCACCGCCAAGCCCAACCATGAGTACACGTATCGCGTTGTCGCTCTGCGCGGCAAACCCCGAAAGTTAGAGCAGAGCGACACCGTAGCAGTGAGGCTTAACACTGAAGATGAAGCGACGGGCACCCATGCTGTGTACTTCAACCGAGGTGTAGCGGGTTCGCAGGCGTATGCTCGCAAGTTCAAAAATCTGTCGCCGGACAAAGTGCCCAAAGGCAAAGCCTGGGAATGGCTGTCTCGCGGTCTGGTCGAAGCGCTGCTGGCATTTATAGCGGTTCTCTGTCGGATGAGGTGCAGTTGGGACAAAGCGGGGAAGGGATTTGAGGCTCTAGTTTGCACCTCACGGGAGCCGGAAACGCTATATTAAACAGGCAAAAGGCAGTCAGTATGAACTGCGGGCAGCGCTCTATGAGTTTCAATATCTCCCTGTACTGCAAGCGTTTGGTGCCGCCCAGAAAACGGGAGCCGCTGTCAAAATCATCGTGGATGCCAAACAAAATAGCCAGAACTATCCCAATCTGGCAAACCAGGCGGCGATCGCTGAAGCCAACATCAAAGCGCTCACGCTTCCCCGTGCTGCTAACCCCAGCTACATAGCGCACAACAAATTCATCGTTTTGCTTAAAGACCGTAGGCCTATTCAAGTCTGGACGGGTTCCACCAACATTACTGATGGCGGCATCTTTGGACACTCTAACGTTGGGCACGTTGTCCGCGATCCCGCTGTTGCTGCCCAATACCTTGCCTACTGGGAAGAGCTGAGCCAGGATCCTACGGCTGCCAAACTGCGTCCCTGGAATGACCAGCAAACGCCTATTCCATCCGGTTTGCCACCAACTGCAACGACTACAATCTTCAGCCCCCGTCGATCGCTCGAAGCGCTGGAATGGTACGCCGATCGCATGGAAGCAGCAAATACAGCAGTGTTCCTCACGGCTGCCTTTGGCGTGAACGATCTGCTGGCAGCGGTTTTAGCAAAAGACAAAGACTACTTGCGCTATGTCTTGCTCGAAAAAGAAGACGGCAACGTAGAAAGTTTGCGCCGCGACCCCGACAACCGGATTGCCGCTGGAGCCGCCGCGAAAGGTAGCACTTTCGATCGCTTCCTCAAAGAAAAAACGACGGGACTCAACACCCACGTCCGGTACATTCACACCAAATATATGTTGATCGATCCCCTCAGTGATGATGCGATCGTCATTACGGGTTCTGCCAACTTCAGCAACGCCTCAACTAAGAACAACGACGAGAATATGCTGGTGATTCGAGGCGATCGGCGCGTTGCGGACATCTATCTGGGTGAATTCATGCGACTCTTCATCCACTACTACGCTCGCTATGTCGCTACAGTGCAAACGGTAGAACCCGACGAAGCGCGATCGTTCCACCTCAAACCTAATGATTCCTGGCTCAAAGGCTACTACAAACCCGGTTCACCTAAACAAAAAGAGCGCCTGTATTTCGCAGGTTGAGAAGCGATAAAGATCCCTAACTTCCTAATTCAGCAACGGCTAATTTTCGTAGAACGCTATAAGGTGTGTCATCAATATACTTAAACTGGCATCAGAAAAACTAAGAAATGAACCCAAAAGAGAACAGGCGATAACTCAACGATATGCACTGCGAGAAGACCAGTGGGCGCGGATCAAAGAGTTATCACCAAGACGTCAGAGCTGTGTAGGAACTACTACAAAAGACAATCGATTGTTGATCGAAGAGGTGCTGTATTTCTACAGCAGATACAGTGCTTGCCAACAAAGCTGACGATGCGGACAAGCGGGTGGTTGAGACACTCCAAGCCCAGCGGTTTATCTCGCTGCTTCCGTCATGTGGCTTAATTGATACACTCCTTACACTATCTAAATGACGGTTAATTTTGCATGTTTGCGGAGGAATTAATAAATTTGTGCAAAAGAACTTGGAACATGAAGGCTGGATTTCCTATTATAGCTCTAAACACTTGTGTTAGGACGTAAGATAGAGGAAGGGAAAGCGTTAGATAATACCCACGCCTGTCCCCTATAGTGAAGACCTGCGCCAAAAAGCGATTGCGGCGGTTGAGCGTGGAGCCCGCAAAAGCGAAGTCAGCCGAATGCTGAACATCAGCCGCAACACGCTCGACCTATGGCCGAAGCGACAGGAACAAACTGGCACCTGCCAAGCAATCACTCATTATAGCCCTAAGCAAGGATATTAGGACAATACTTAAACGCGGCATCGACACAATTACGAAAGGTGTCAAACTCATCCCACCGTTGCCGCATCCAATTTTTGAGCACAAACCACCACTGCTCAATCTTGTTCAAGTCAGGAGAATAGGCGGGAAGATACCAAATCTCACATCCCGCCTTTGCCACAATTTCATTGATGTATTGAGAGCGGTGAAAACTGGCATTGTCAATCACAAGTGCATTCCCGGGTTGCAATTGAGGCAGGAGGCAGTGCTCTAACCACATCTCGAACAGGTCTCGGTTGCAAGACCCTTCAAAGGTCAAAGGCGCAATCAGGTTTCCCTCGCACAAGGCGGCAATCCAACTGACTCGTTCGGTACGTTTGCCCGACTTAAGCGCATAGAAGCGTTGACCCACCTCGCAGTAGCCATAGGGATACTCCTCTCGGTTATCAATGCCTGCTTCATCCACATACACCACCCCAGTGACTGACCTTGTCTTCAACTGCTCTTGAAAGGCTTGACGCTTCTGCTCATCGCGCTCTCGGTAGCCGTACGTCTTTTTTTTCGACTCAAACCCAGTTTTCGCAGCGCGTGACTGATGTTCTGCTGCGTCACCCCTTCGCCCCATAACTTCGCCATCTCCCCTTGAGTCTTGCCGCCATGGGCTTGGGCAAACTTACTAAATCGTTGCCAGTCCGTAATTTTATGTCGATTTCCCCGCTGATAATGGGTGACCGCTTGGCAGGTGCCAGTTTGTTCCTGTCGCTTTAGCCACAGGTCGAGCGTGTTGCGGCTGATGTTCAGCATTCGGCTGACTTCGCTTTTGCGGGCTCCACGCTCCACCGCCGCAATCGCTTTTTGGCGCAGGTCTTCACTATAGGGGGCAGGCATTGTATTATCTAACGTTTTCCCTTCCTCTATCCTACGTCCTAACACAAGTGTTTAGAGCTATAATAGAGCATTCATAAGAAATTCACGATAAGTTTAGTGTTTACACAGTCCCACTTTTCCCTACATAGCATCAAATGCAGTGTGCTCCAGTAGTTTCACGCAATTCAAGCGGATTAAAGAGTTGTGAGGTTTGTGTAAAGATGGTACATCACAACTAAGGTAATTACCTAACCCATGACGCACTTGAATGCCTATCAAGGAATTACTGGTAGAGAATCGTTAATGCCCAAAGTTGTGATTTAATACATGCAAAAGGAGCTAGCAGTTTCAATCTAGCTCCCCTAATATTTAGCCCCACACTATGGCATATAGCAATTGTAAAGTTGCTATGTATTCTTAAAAGGCTGGCTTATGGCGAATTAAATTCAGAAATTCTTCGCGGGTTTTTTGCTGTTCTTGAAACACGCCCACCATTGCACTGGTGACCGTCCAAGCGCCAGGTTTTTGTACACCTCGCATTGTCATGCACATGTGACTAGCTTCCATCACTACTGCCACGCCCTGCGGTTCAAGAATCAACTGAACTGCTTCTGCTATTTGACGAGTTAAACGCTCCTGCACCTGCAAGCGCCGAGAATACATCTCTACAATCCGTGCCAATTTGCTTAGACCCACCACTTTTTGGTTAGGAATGTAAGCAACGTGAACTTTGCCCATAAATGGCAACATGTGATGTTCACATAGGCTAAAAGCATCAATATCTCGTACTAAAACCATCTCATTGTGGCCTTCGTTGAAAATAGCCCCGTTCACGAGTTCTTCCAACGATTGCTGGTAGCCGCTGGTCAAAAACCGCATCGCCTCAGCTACCCGTTTTGGCGTTTTGAGCAAGCCTTCTCGTTCTGGATCTTCACCTACCCCTAGCAGCATGGTTCTCACTGCTTTCTGCATTTCGCTCTGTTGTTCGTCTGATGGAATATGCAGTTTTGGCTCTTGGGCACCATCTAAGGTGTTGCGATCAGGACGGAGTTCTAGATTTTTAGGAATCTCAGCAACAAGGCGATTGGAGTCACTGTTGGAACCGTTGGAAGCAGTAGTCATAATTGAACCAGAATTTGATGATGTGAAAGTGGATAAATTAACAGGAATCAGTGGTTGCTAATTCGGTTGAGTCAGCAAGCAAACTAAAACGTGCCAGCGTTGGGCATGAGCATGATCTCCTCTACGACTGCTTGCTCTGGTAAAAGAGCAGTGTAGAGAACCGATTGGGCAACAATTTCGGGTGTCAACATACGCGAACGGTCAAAATCCGCTTGAACAGTATCGGTATCCCAAATGGAGGTGTTAACTGAACCTGGAGAAATGGTAACGACTCGAATACCATTGGCTCGCTCTTCGATCGCAAGGGTTTTAGAGAGTGCCACCAAGCCAAACTTGCTGACGCAGTAAGCGCCCCAGTTGGAAAACACTTGATGACCTGCAACCGACGCAATGTTAATGATAGTTCCTCGTTGACGCTGGCGCATTCCAGGTAGCACTGCCTGAATGCACTGAAACACGCTCGTCAAGTTGAGGTCTAAAACCATTTGCCAATCTGAGAGAGGTGTATCTTGAAGCGACCCTGTGTAACCCATCCCAGCGTTATTAACCAGGATGTCGATCACACCAAAATCTTGAGCGATCGCGGCAAGCTGTTCACTCACATGAGAAACATCTGCCAAATCTACAGAATAGGCTTTTGCAGTCACACCGTGGTTCATAGCTGCTTTAGCAACTTCTTCCAATTTAGTTTGACTACGACTTACAAGAGCAACATGAATACCACTTTCGGCAAACGCAAGAGCTGTTGCTCTACCAATGCCACTACTTGCCCCAGTAATCAGGGCACGCCGTTGTTGAGACATGATGAAATACTAATGTCCTACGTCATGTAAAAGCTGTTCAGTTAACCACTCAAACATCTCTAGCTTGAGACAAAATCATTAGTACATCGTGAACCACTGATTGAAACCATATGAAATCTGTGAACTAACAAGCTATGGACTCTGGTATGCATCTGTCTGTCCACAAAAGTCTTGAACTTAAGTGGTGCTTCAACTCAGTGCAATCTGGCTGACTCACTGTCAAAACCGTACGCCTGCTACTGATAGATAGAATGCTTTCACTCTTCTAAGGAAAAATGAACCTGGAAAATGAGAGGTTGTAAACAAATGTAACTTTGCTAGTATACCACTCAGGTCTATAAGCTGTGTAGATACGATTTTTGTTTCTAAGCAGATAGCTCTGTAAATACACCCATCGCCCGAAACTTTTGGTAACGCAGATCCTGGCGCTGTTGGATAGTCATTCGGCTGAGTTCATCTAAATGCTTAATTAAAGAAGTCTTTAAAGTTTCTGCTGCATTTAATGGATCGGCATGGGCACCCCCAATCGGCTCAGGTAGAATCTCATCGATAATTGCTAAAGCTTTTAGATCGGTAGAGGTGATTTTGAGCGCGTCTGCTGCCTGAGGAGCTTTGGCAGCATCCCGCCAAAGAATGGCTGCACAGGCTTCAGGGGGCGCAACACTATAGATAGAATGTTCAAACATTAGTAGGCGATCGCCGACTCCAATTCCTAATGCTCCACCAGACCCGCCTTCGCCAATCACAGTGCAAATAATCGGAACTTCAAACCGAAACATTTCTCGCAGGTTCAATGCGATCGCTTCACCTTGACCAAAGGCCTCTGCATCCAAACCAGGCCAAGCGGCTGGAGTATCAATAAAGGTCAAAATTGGCATGCCAAAGCGATCGGCGTGTTCCATCAAACGCAGAGCCTTCCGGTAACCACCAGGGGATGCCATGCCAAAGTTTCGAGTGATATTGTCTTTGGTATCGTGTCCTTTTTGCTGCCCCAACATCACAACGGGACGACCTGCAAACCGAGCTACTCCTGCCACCATTGCTGGATCGTCAAACCCGCCGCGATCGCCATGAAGTTCCATCCACTCATCACTCATCGCTTGGATATAATCCAACGTACCAGGGCGACGGGGATGACGAGCAACCTGCAAGCGTTGCAGTGGAGATAGATTACTAAATATCTCTTGCCGAAGTTGCACAGCCCTTGACTCTAGATGACGAATCTCACCCGACACATCAACGTCATTCTCCTCTGCAAGCTCACGGATTTGGATAATCCTAGATTCCAATTCCGCTAAAGGTTTTTCAAAATCCAAAAGAATCAGTTTGCGTTCAGTCGTTACCATAGTCAATAAAGACAGTAGAAAATATGAATGGAACTAAGTAGGAAAATCCAGATCCAAAAAGAGTTTAGAGCTCAACAATTAGATTAAGAGCAAAAAGAAAGGATTTGCTTTAGCTGAGCATTTCATCATCTCATCAACTTCGGCAGATTTCTTAAGCTTCATTCTTATGATTCTAGTAACGGTCTGAAGCCATGCTTTACAGATGCATAACCAATCTGATCCATTTTTTCTACGGTAATGCGATTACGTCCCCAGGAAAAGTTGGTATACCACTTTTCAAATTCCAAGAGCATTGATTCCGCAAAGCACGCAAAGAGTTGACGACCGGGTACATCCATATTGACAATTTTCATGATTTTCCAGTCAATATCCAGTGAATGCTCCACAATTCCTCCGCTCAAAACATGAACTCCGGATCGTTGCACTTTGGTGGCCAGATTTTTAGGGTAGCCACCGTCAATTAACAAGCAAGGCTGTTTTAAAACTGTTGGGTCAATTTCAACACCTTTGGGCATACTGGCAACCCACACAATGATGTCCGCTTGGGGTAAAGCATCATTCAGATCCATAATTTTGCCCCGCCCCAACTCTGCCTGGAGATCATTCAAGCGCTCTTGATTACGCGCAATCAAAAGGATCTCGGCGACATCTGTGCGCTCGTTTAGCCAGCGACAAACTGCGCTGCCAATGTCGCCAGTTGCTCCACAAACTGCAACGGTTGCTTTAGAAAGCTCAATGCCTAGAGTGGGAGCCAATTGTTCGAGTTGGCGACAGATAACATATGCGGTGTGGGTGTTTCCGGTAGTAAACCGCTCAAACTCCAACTTGACGTTTCGTACCTGTTGAATTTGTTGTAGATTAAAATTTTCAAAGATGATAGAAGAAAAACCACCCAAGGCTGTGATGTCGATGCCATGCTTTTGAGCATGAGCCATTGCATTAATAATCTTGCGGGTAGCTGCTTTAATCCGGCGATTTGCTAGCATTTCTGGCAAAAAGCAAGATTCTACATACTTCCCGTAAATCTTCTGTCCGGTAATGCTTGTAACAGTGATGTCGTCTACAATTTGGGGCGGAGCGCTGCACCAAAAGTCGAGTCCTTCATTGGCATATTCTGGGTATCCCAGTTCATTTGCCACGGACTGAGCATGTTCCAGGCTGGTAAGGTGACCGATAAGACCAAACATTTAGACAGTTTTCTTGAGGGTAATTGTGATTAAAAATGAACCGTTAAAATTTTGGTAGTGTAAATAACTTATAAAAACGGCGGCATGAATCAAGGTATATCAGATTACATGCAAGTTTGGCTATTTAAATAGAGGCTACCTAAATTAAGTAACTGAATTACTAATGAATCCTATAAATACATTTGTAGGATTCAACTAAAATATAGCTGCCGCTATGAAAGTACTGAAGTTTAGCTGAAAATCTGTTGTAGAAATCAATATTTGGGATGAGCGATCGCCCATCCCAAACATCACTCTAGCTAAACTGCTGCTAAGCCCATTGCAGATAGACGCATCACATCGCGGTTTGTGAAACCGATATTGCTAAGCGCTTCGCCATACTGAATCATAAAGTCTTCAACCAATGCTTCTTTTTCCATTCCAAGAACACGAGCATCATCTTCAACTTGATTGAGCATTTGCCAAACAATAGGAAGATTTTGTCGATTGGCAGCCTCTAATTCTGCTTTTGATTCTTCAAAATGAGCCTTTAGCCATTCTTCCCCAAAATTTAGATGGCTATATTCGTCCTTAACCACGCCTTCAGTAATTTTCCGCGCAAAGTCATCAGCTACTGGAATGTAGATGTTGTAAGCTGCGATCGCAAAACATTCGATAATCAGCGATTGAATCAGCAAACAGGTTACGATGTTGCCCTGACTAGCAGCGTCTTGGAAATTGCGATGTAGTTGGGAGAAAAACCGACCGGCAAACTCCATATCTGGAGTCACACTTAGGTTTCGCCCACACGCTTCAAAGCCTTTCTTATGACGACTTTCCATTTTCGCTAGGCTGTGCAACTGATCCTTACTGTCAGGAAGGAAGTCGGCTAGCTTGGTGTAGTTCTCATGGGCTTCTTGTTCGCCCTCAATTACAATTGCGTTAATTCGACTGTAAGCGTCTTGGTAAGACTCGCTCCGGAAGTCGATTGCGGCACTAGCCTCAAGCTGCGGCATAGATTACTTTCTCCTCAGAATGCAGCCGATGTTACTCGGCATTGGAATAGTAAGCGGGAAATCAAGCTGGAAAATGAATGACTGAAGCATAAAGCGTAACAGATACCTTTATCTACTCGCTTGTATCACTCTAGCGTTTTCCTGATGCGACGTGAATACCAATGATATTCTCACCAGATAGCAACCAAACCATTTAGAACTTCCGAAAAACCTATCGCCCAATATCTTCCATCTAATATAGAAGAATGGTTTCTGTTAACGCGATCGCGTTAAACGTTTCTCAAATTCTATCTAGCTCTTTCCACGCTCACATATTTAACCCGATAGTGACTTCAAAAAAATCACACTATTGACAGCAATTTACCCGCATCCACCGTTCTTCTAAATGAGTTTGCTAATTCATCGGCTCCTAAAAGAGAATCCGCAGATTAATTGACTCTGCTGTAAGATCAAATGCTGGATGCACAGTCACATTTTGTGCAAACTGCAATCAATTATCTTTATACCTCCTCATGGCTATTGCTGCTCGTCGTTACCATATCACTACCTTCGGTTGCCAGATGAATAAAGCCGACTCCGAGCGCATGGCTGGCATCTTAGAAAATATGGGCTTTGCGTGGACAGAGGAACCCAACGACGCTGATTTGATTTTGTATAATACCTGTACCATTCGAGACAATGCAGAGCAAAAGGTCTACTCCCATCTAGGGCGACAGGCAAAACGCAAACACGAAAATCCTCACCTAACCTTAATTGTGGCGGGATGTGTTGCCCAGCAAGAAGGAGAAAAATTGCTGCGGCGTGTACCTGAGCTAGACCTGGTTATGGGACCTCAACATGCCAATCGCTTGCAAGAATTATTAGAGCAGGTTTTAGCAGGTAGCCAGGTTCTTGCAACAGAACCAGTACATATTATTGAAGACATTACTAAGCCTCGTAGAGACAGTGCAGTCACAGCTTGGGTTAACGTCATCTATGGCTGTAATGAGCGCTGTACCTATTGTGTAGTGCCAAATGTTAGAGGCGTTGAGCAGTCACGTACACCAGCCGCCATTCGCGCTGAAATGGAGATTTTAGGGCAGCAGGGCTACAAAGAAATTACACTTTTGGGACAAAATATCGATGCTTATGGGCGTGATTTGCCAGGTTCCACTTCAGAAGGACGACATCAGCATACCTTCACCGATTTGCTCTACTACGTCCATGATGTTCCTGGAGTGGAACGAATTCGCTTTGCTACTAGTCATCCTCGCTATTTTACTGAGCGTTTGATTCACGCCTGTGCAGAATTACCAAAGGTGTGTGAGCATTTTCACATTCCCTTTCAATCGGGAGACAACGAAGTGTTGAAGGCAATGGGGCGAGGGTACTCTCAGGAGAAATATTGCCGCATTATTGACACGATTCGCGATCTGATGCCGGATGCTTCGATTAGTGCGGATGTGATCGTGGGGTTTCCGGGTGAAACAGAGCACCAGTTTGAGAATACACTCAAGCTGGTTGAAGAAATTGGCTTTGACTTGATCAATACTGCTGCTTATTCTCCTCGTCCTGGAACTCCTGCGGCGCTGTGGGAAAATCAGTTGAGTGAAGGGGTGAAAAGCGATCGCTTGCAGCGATTGAATCACCTGATGTCGATTAAGGCTATGGAGCGATCGCAGCGCTACCTAGGGCGAATTGAAGAAATCTTGGTAGAAGAGCAGAATGAGAAAAACCCGGCTCAGGTAATGGGTCGAACTCGCGGTAATCGGTTGACCTTCTTTCCGGGTGAGATTCAGGATTTCAAAGGGAAGCTTGTGAAAGTGCGAATTACCGATGTGCGAGCGTTTAGTCTAACGGGTGAAGTTTTAGCACCAGTTCTTCTTTAAAGGGCAGGTAAATCACTGGAGGCCAACTTTCGCGAAGCAGTTCTGTGATGAAGCTAAGAATGGACATCTTGAGAAACTGATTTTTAGCGCTGTGGCAGACAGCGCTCGCGTTGACATCCGGCTTTAGCGTTGAGTATGTCTACCAAAAAGCAACTTTCCCCATATCGATGCCAGATATCTGATGGTCGATTTGATAGAGAAATCTGGCGAGAGACTTGCTCCTTGCCAAAGGTAATCTGTTTTTGCTGGGACAATTCTAAGCGATCGCCTTAAATGCATTGCAACAGTGATGCGAGTTGCCCTATTCCTATTGCTAATTCGGTTATTATTGCCTGTACTGTCTTTTATTTAATTATTCTTCTTGGCTGTAAGGCCATGTCCGTTGTCACCTCCTAAAAACTTTCTAGCGATCGCGATTTGCAGGTTAGTTTAGGTATGGTCTGCAAAGGAGGTATTGGCTGAGGCTATAAAAATTAGTTGTCAGATCTTTATATTGTTTCAAGCTAAAATCTTCAACAGTTCTTTTTTGATTCCATTAGTTTTGCTGTTTCTTTAAGAGAACGTTGTGTCCCTCCGAGCATCAATGCCTTCTGAACCACACAAAAATCATCTTCTGATTATTGAAGACGACAAAGGACGACGCGAGTTTATTCTTACTTCGCCACTTTATTCAATTGGCCGAGATCCTAAGTGTGATATCCGGTTAGTTTCTCAGTTTGTCTCTCGTCGTCATGCAACCTTGGTGCAGCTACCTAACGAAGATGGCAGCTTTTATTACCGAATTGTGGATGGAAATGCCAAGGGGAAGGTAAGTGCAAATGGGTTGCTAATTAACGGGCGTAAACTACAAGCTCAAGATTTAAAAAACGAAGATGAAGTAGTATTTGGCCCCCAAGTTCGGGCTATTTACTACTCTCTGCAACGAGATGCTGTGCTTACTGTGCCACCAGATGAATGGGACATAACCTTAATCAGCCCAAATATGGTGGGCGATCCAGAAGATTATGATTAGCACTAGAAGCAGCCAATGTTAACCTGCAACCGCTTCTATTAGTTTCCAGTGGTTAGATTCTGAGATCGCTTGACTAATTTGACTAAACACTTGATGGCAGTGATTATCGAGATGAAGAGGCAACTCTTCATTTTTAACTACAATGCTCAGACGAATTTCGCTATCCGTTGCTGTCGTTTTATCAATTAGGACTTCAGTAGTTACCAATTGATGAAAAGCAACGTTCCCTGGAGTCTCACGTGCCATGAGATAATCATCAGTCTGATAAATAACGTCAAAGTGACAAGACTCCAACGTTTCCTTCATCAGCGTCTGAAAGACAGCTACCGGGGTCGAAATTTTGAATATGCCAGTGTAGCGCGCCATGGATTTCTGACTTTCAACAATTAGACCTTGCCATGATAGCGTTCATTCTGTCGTTAGCAAAATGGCAGATCAACTAAATTCCACGCAAGTATATTTTTTAACTGAATTATTAAACGTGATACCAAATTTATGTCAGGTCGATTAATTGTGTTTGAGGGTGTCGAGGGTGGCGGTAAAACGACCCAATTGGAGCGATCGCGGCAGTGGTTGATCGATAGCGGTTGGCTTGCCTTTCTGCAATCAAACGGCTGGGTACAGCAGCTTGTTGTAACTCGTGAACCCGGCGGCACTAATTTAGGACAAGGGCTACGGCAACTGCTATTACATGCGACTCAAGAACCCATTCAGGATCGAGCAGAGCTACTGCTATATGCGGCAGATCGCGCTCAGCATGTAGAAGGAGTTTTGCGACCTCAGCTCACCCAGAAAAACTTAATTTTGTGCGATCGCTATACCGACTCGACCATTGCCTACCAAGGCTATGGGCGGGGTTTAGATCAAGTGTTAATTGAGCAGCTGAATCAGATTGCTACCAACGGTTTACAAAGCGACCTCACCCTTTGGCTTGATCTCGATGTAAAAATCGGACTTGCCAGAACCCACCAACGTGGCAAAGCCGATCGCATTGAACAAGCTGATCTCAACTTTCACGAGCGCGTACAGCAAGGTTTTACCGCGCTTGCCCAAGCCCATCCCCACCGCATCGCTAGAATTAACGCAACTCAGCCTGAAGCAGCCGTCTTTCAAGAAATTCAAACCACTTTAAGTGATCGGTTAACTGAGTGGTATGGGAAGAAAGAATAGGTTACAGGGATTGGGGTCAAAGGGCAAAGGAGAATTGGTGCTCAAACGATGGCTGTGAGAGGTACAAGATATAAATGAACTAAAAACTTCTCACCTCATCCTTCCGCCTTGCTTATGTCTCCTTTTTCTCATCTAATTGGGCAATCACAAGCCATACAAATGCTGACGCAGGCGGTGTCTAAGCAGCGAATTGCACCCGCTTATCTGTTTGCTGGCTCGGCCGGAATTGGGCGGGGGGTAGCGGCGGAATGCTTTATTGAGTTGGTGTTTAGTCAAGGCAAATCTTCCGGTCAGAAAGCAATTCTCCGCAGCCGCATTCAGCAGCGCAATCATCCCGATTTACTCTGGGTAGAGCCGACCTATACTCATCAGGGAAAATTATTTTCGCCAGCAGAGGCAGAAGCCGCCGGATTGAAGCGCAAAACAGCACCGCTGATTCGGCTGGAGCAAATCCGAGGAATCGCTCGATTTTTGGCGCGATCGCCCCTAGAGGCAGAGCGCTCAATCGTGGTGGTTGAGCAGGCAGAAACGATGGCAGAAGCGCCTGCTAATGCGTTATTAAAAACGCTAGAAGAGCCAGGACAAGCCACATTGATTTTGATTGTGCCTGGAACAGAATCTTTACTGCCAACTTTAATCTCTCGCTGTCAAAAGATTCCGTTTTATCGTCTCCCCTTAGATGACATGTTGCGAGTGCTGCAAAGGGCAAATCAGGCGGATATTTTGCAGCAGCCTGAGATTTTGCAGTTGGCACAGGGTAGTCCAGGCGCAGCGATCGCTCATTGGCAAAAGCTTCAAGAGCTGCCAGATGATTTATTGCAAGCCTTGCGTCAACCGATTCGCTCCCATCGAGATGCCCTGAGCCTTGCCCGCCAGATTGCCCAAACCCTAGAACCCGAAGCACAACTATGGCTGATTGATTATTTGCAGCAAATTTGGTGGCAACAGATAACCAACGGGATACAGCTAGTGACTCAATCCGCGCTATCTCCGTTGCAACACTTAGAAAAAGCGCGTACCTATTTACGGCGGAATGTTCAACCTCGGCTCGTGTGGGAAGTTACTTTAATGGCAAAAGTTGGCACATAAAATCCGCTGCCGACGAACTGCCCGTCTCAGTAAAATGGAGAGATTCTTTTTGAAAAAACAATCCGTTTGTAAATCGCTATGACGGCAGATTTAGACAATCCAGATGCAAAGCAAGACTTTCAATCAGCAAAAAATGCCTTCGACCGAGGAAATTACCGGGAGGCTGTAGCAGGTTTTGAGCGGACCTTAGCGCTTGTGAATCCCTATTCAATCTTGGGCGGCGAGGTGCAGATGTGGCTCGTGACAGCCTATCAAGCTAAAGGGCAAATGAGTGACGCGATCGCCCTGTGCAAAAAATTAACCAATCATCCCGATTTGAAAATCCGCAAGGAAGGAAAACGCATTCTCTACATTTTGGAAGCGCCTAAGCTGAAATCTCGCCCGGAATGGCTGACTCAAATTCCAGATTTGACTGGATTGTCGGAAGGTGAAACGCGCGACCGCACTGCCAACGGCACGGCAAAAATATCACCAAAACCGCAAAAGCCCAAACCCATCATTGAGTCTGTAGACCGCAGCCAAGTCAATACAAAAGATAACCAATTTGTGTGGGTCGCGCTAATAGCCGTTTTAATCATATTAGGCAGTGTGTTGTGGGCAGGATGGAGTGCCTAAACATTCAATTTTTGGGGTTCAGAGTAAAATACGCCGAAGTAAGCGATCGCACTGCATCAGTCAGCAACCGGAGAACTGCCCGTGCAAATAAAAAAATGGTTAAGCTTTTTCTCAGTTCTTTTGGTTCAACGCATGGGAACAGCGATTCGTGAAACGTTAGCGAAGCTTTCCACAAAACTCCCTGCGGGAATTGCGACAACGTTATCAATCATTCGGGCTAGCTGCCTCCCATTGCTTCTGTCTATCTCGCTGTCTGGCTGCATTGACTACGACATGGCAATCCACTATCGCAGCCCCAACCAAGGGGAGTTTGTGCAGCATATCCAAAGCGATCGACTGCAAACACTCACTAGTGAATTGCAGCAGCACTGGATTAAAGCGATTGAGCAAACCACGCAGAAGCTGGGAGGGAGACTACAGCGCGACCCTAACGGACTTGAAGTGGTCATTCCCTTTAGCAGCAGCGCTGACCTGGAGAAAAAGTTTAATCAGTTTTATAACGGTTTGGGTCAGTCTGCGCTGATCGAACCCAACAGCGGTATTCCGGCTATCACTGGGCATTTAGCTATTCAACGCAGCAATTTCATCTTAGTAGAGCGCAATCGATTACGGTATGACATTGATTTGCGATCGCTCGGTGTCCGTTCTGTCGCTGGTGATGTATTGGTCAGCCCTACGTCCTTGATTAACCTTGAATTTAAGTTAGACACACCCTGGGGATCTCGCAATAATGCCGATCCGACCACCCTCAAGCCGCGATCGCTGAAGGATGGAAAGAAACTCATTTGGGCGTTGATCCCCGGTGAAGAAAACTTAGTAGATACGACCTTCTGGATGCCCAACTTCATCGGTTTGGGAAGCATTGCTATCCTGCTTTTCGTGCTTTTAGGCAGATTTCTCAAATATCCTCAAACGTCTGACATCCTAAATCCACCGCCTCAGCAAGCCTCCCATTAGCCTTACTCCAGCTTTCTCTTGCCCTTTCAATTAGCGCTCTAATGCGACGTTTTCCTGACCTGCAACGCATTCTAACTCTAGGTTTGACTGGTCCTGTTGTGGCTTTAAACATTTGGCTAATCACCCAAGTGTTTCGCTACTTTGAAGGGCTGATTACTCTCCTAGTTGCTTCAGCAATCCTGGCATTTTTGCTGAATTATCCCGTGCGGTTATTTCAGAAAATCCGCCTTTCGCGTAGCCAAGCAGTCACAATTGTTTTGTTTCTAACGGTTACGGTTCTAGTGATTGCAGGCGTGACATTGTTACCCGTCATTGTGGATCAAACAACTCAGCTTCTCAATCGAATTCCAAATTGGCTGCAAGCGAGTGCCAAAAACTTGCAGACGCTAGACCTTATGGCAAAACAACGCAATCTACCATTAGATCTACAAGGGTTTAGTCAGCGGATTAACGATCAAATTCAAAACCAGTTAAATCCGTTGGCACAGCAGGCGGTAGGGTTGGCATTAGGAACGTTGAATTGGGCGTTAAACAGTACTTTTGTGTTGGTTTTGGCGTTTTACATGCTGTTGGATGGCAATCGTCTCTGGCGAGGCGCAATTAATCGTTTGCCTCAGCAGTACGGGGTCGCGATCGGCAACTCGCTACAGAATAACTTTCATAATTTTTTTATTAGCCAAATTTTGCTAGCAGTGTTCATGATGGTGGCGCTGCTGCCTATTTTTATTGCCCTACAAGTGCCGTTTGCTTTGCTGTTTGTGGTACTAATTGGGATTTCTGAAATTATTCCTTTGGTGGGTCCGGCACTGGGAATTGGATCGGTGCTGCTACTGCTGCTGCTGCAAGACCCTTGGCTGATGGTTCAGGTGGCGATCGCTGCCACAATTTTGCAACAAGTTCGGGATAACATCCTCGCCCCCAAACTACTGGGCGATTTTACCGGGCTCAATCCCATCTGGATTTTTATTGCTCTGCTCATCGGGTTGCAGATTGCTGGTTTTCTAGGCATTGTCGTCGCTGTTCCGATCGCCGGAACCATTAAAGGCACTCTAGATGCCATGCATGACAATTCTGCACTGTCACTTCAAGGAAAGAGCAAAAATGGTCAAGTGGAAACTGGAGGATAAGGGCGGAGTGCACAGTGCAAAGGGTAAAGTTGTGAGTTCTTTAATCGCCATTCGCCATTTCACCGCGCTTTAAAGAATTGATCAATCTCAAACATTTGCTACCTGTCTCTGGTAAAACTTTTATCAGCAGGATTGAGTGAAATTAAACATCTAAGACACATGAAACAAGTTAACTTTGTCATCATTTTTGTGATTTGCCTTGCATTGGTTCTGTTTGGCATTGAAAATACTGAGCTTGTGCCCATTCGCATCGTTAAAGATATTCAGTTCCAGGCACCTTTGTCGATTGAGTTGATTTTGGCAATGGGAATTGGGGCAGTGTTGGCATGGGTGTTTAGCGTGTGGACTCGGCTGCAACGCATGGTCGAAGTCGGTAAGGACATCCGTGTTCGTGAAGACCGGATTCAAGCCCTAGAAAAAGATGTAGAGCATTATAAAGCCGAAATTGAGCAGCAGCGCCTGTTGCCAGCGGCTCAATCTGATTCTCAAACAACTGAAGCTGAATTCGTGAGTTAGTCCCGTTTGCAGAGCTTAACTGATGGCTTATGGTAAAGAGTCATTAGACTTTTAACGGAACAATTGCGATCGCTGTTTCATAGGCTAGGATTCAACCATGTCGGCTGTTGATTTCATTACTCCATTGAATTTGTGGAGTTTGTGGGTGCCCTTAGTGCTGTTTAGCTTCATTTTGATGGCTGCCTTCTGGTTTGTGCGAATCTCTCTTCGATAGGTCGTTATAATTCATGACCGTTTCTTTAGCTGAGGATGCGATCGCCCTCTTGATCGATATGGCAGAACAAGGGGAAATTGACCCTTGGGATGTGAAAGTGATTGAGGTGATTGATCGCTTTCTCAATCAACTACCATCGGTTGTCAGTGGGCAAGAACCCTACGAAAAAAGTCTGTCTTCTTCGGGACAGGCTTTTTTGTATGCTTCCATGCTGGTGTTGCTAAAAGCCGATAATCTCATCCAGGCCGACCCAACGCTCAATGAAGAGAGTGACCCAGAAGATGAAGTGATGCTAGAAGATACCAGCAGTGGCTTGCCGCCTCATTTAGAGCGCCGGATTCGTCGCCGTGCCGTTGCTCAACCACCCCAACGTCGTCGAGTTACCCTAACTGATTTAATTGAGCAGTTACGCACGATCGCCAAAGCTTTAGAAGATCCATCTCCTCGGAAACGCTTTCAACGTCCAGCCATTCAGTCTCGTTCGCAAGCAGTACGGGCGATCGCTCAACTTGCCCACCAAGAAAACCTGTCTGAAATGGCGGCAACTCTAGAGCAGTTTTTTGACGAACACGCTACTACCCTCATCTCTCAAGGCTGGCTCGATTTTGAACTACTGTTAGACCTCTGGGCGCAGGCTCAACCCCCTGCCAATCAGCAGTCTGATGATCCGCATCCTCCCAAGCGCGATCGGGTTGGCATCTTTTGGGCGTTGCTGTTGCTCTCAGCCCAATCCAAGGTGGAGCTTTCTCAGGAAGAATTTTATCAAGATCTAAAAGTTCGCCCCTTCACCTTTAATGCTGACATCCTTCCTACAGATGGGTTAGCTTAGGTGGAAACAAGGGCATCTCACGTTCTACAATGCTTCATTGATGAAGCATTTAGGTGATTAGACGGTTAAAATTTAAGGGCTGAGGATTGAGAGGAGTATTATGAAAGCCATGATTTTGGCGGCGGGCAAAGGTACACGTGTTCGTCCGATTACCTACACGATTCCCAAGCCAATGATTCCGATCTTGCAAAAACCAGTGATGGAGTTTTTGTTAGAACTATTGCGGCAGCACGGGTTTGACCAGATCATGGTAAATGTTAGCCATTTAGCCCATGAAATCGAAGGATATTTTCGAGATGGGCAACGGTTTGGCGTACAAATTGCTTACTCGTTTGAAGGCTATATTGACCAAAACGGTGAATTGCAGGGAAAAGCCATTGGATCGGCTGGAGGAATGCGCCGAATTCAAGATTTTTCTCCTTTTTTTGACGATACGTTTGTGGTGCTGTGCGGTGATGCACTGATTGATTTGGACCTGACAGCTGCCGTGAAATGGCACAAGGAGAAAGGGTCGATCGCCACAATCATCACCAAAACCGTTCCCCGCGAGGAGGTATCTAGCTACGGAGTTGTAGTGACCGATGAAGACGGTAAAATCAAAGCTTTTCAGGAAAAGCCAAAGGTTGAAGATGCGCTCAGCACCAACATCAACACGGGAATCTATATTTTTGAACCCGAAGTGCTGGATTACATTCCCTCTGAGGTGGAGTTTGACATTGGTGGTCAGCTTTTTCCGAAACTAGTGGAAATAGGCGCTCCTTTTTACGCCATTCCCATGGATTTTGAATGGGTCGATATTGGAAAAGTGCCCGACTACTGGCAGGCAATTCGGTCGGTCCTGTTAGGAGAAGTGAAAAATGTGCAAATCCCTGGACGTGAAATTGCGCCGGGAGTATATGCGGGGTTAAACGTTGCGATTAATTTAGATAAAGTCAACATTCAAGGTCCGGTTTACATTGGTGGCATGACCCATATTGAAGACGGTGCAACGATTATTGGTCCAACAATGATTGGTCCAAACTGCTGGATTTGCAATGGAGCAATTGTGGAGAATAGCGTAATTTTTGACTATTCTCGTTTGGGATCGGGTGTGCGGCTGGAGAATAAGTTAGTCTATGGTCGCTATTGTGTAGATAAGACAGGAGCCACGATTGATCTACAGGCGGCATCTTTAGACTGGCTGATCACCGATCGCCGTCAAGAACCGCCATCTCATCCGCCTATAGAAGGGCAGGCGATCGCTGAACTGCTAAAAACTGATGGCAGAATTATTGGCGTTTAACTATTCCCGGTTTGTTGCATCTTAAGTTTTCATTTCACACTGCTTAGCTTGCATTTTGCCGATACCAGTCAATTGTCGCTTTCAAGCCATAGCGAAGATTGGTTTCGGCAATTAAATTGAAAGCAGTTTTGGCGCAATTAATGTTCAAGCAGCGTCGGGGCTGTCCATTGGGTTGCTCCATTTCCCAAGCCATTGGGCCGCGAAACTCCATCAGTTCACAAACCAGTATAGAGTTCGGCTGGTTTCTTTCGATTCAGCCTAATGCCACCGGTGTGGGCTGCTAAATGAATCACACTATCTTGTTGGTCTACTGCGCGATGACAATGTGCCAGTTGACGCAGATCGCAGCACTTAGCCTTTCAGTGCTGCCAGTATCACGCGAAGAAATTTGCCTAAGCTAGGATTGGCGATTAAATTGGCATAGTGCTTAGCAACTTGGCGTAGATTTTTGTGGTCGGCGAACCAAGTAGGGGTAGGGAAAATCCGAAAGGGAGCGCGCAGTACGGTTTTTTGGGGATGATCAAACAGGTAGGCATTATGAACGATGCCGCGTCCAGAGCGAACATCATCTAGAGAATTGCCGGGAAATGCGCCCCAAGTTGCACCTGCCAACATGAACATCATCCCTGTCCAAACATTAATGCCGATCGCACCATACTTTAACTGGGCGATCGCTTTATATAGCTCCGGTTTGTAGCGTCGTTGTGTATTCGAATCAACTAGCAGCACACAGGATAAATTACCCCAGACTGATTCATTTACAAAGGGGATGGCTTTTGCCAGAAAATCCTTGGCATCGGTGGCTTCCAAGGTGACTTCTGCCAGCACACCGCAAAAGGCTTCTGTTCTCAAAGCATATTCATCCGCGTGAGGCGGTACAGCGGGAATCACTGTCCAGGGAATGCTGTCTTCGATGCAGGTTCCCAAAGCGGTCGCTTGGGGATAGTGCGCCAAAAATGCCTGATAGCGATCGTGGGCACCGGGATAATAGGCTTTGCGCGGTGGAATGGCGGCGAGAGCCTGGTGCAAGTAGTGCAAAAACTCGTCTCGTTGCGGCCAACCACTAGCAGTAATCACGACTTTTGCCGCGACACAGTTAAAGCTGGCATTGTGGGTAACCATGCTAGCAACCTGGCGAGCTTGAAAGGCAATATCCCCCACAGACCAGATTCCGGGGACGATCAAAATAGGAGTGACGCATCCCAACTCGGAGGTGATGGGTTTAGTGAGGATGGGATTTTGAGCCGCCCTGCGTTGCTGTTGTTCCTCTGGGGTGCTGCCCCAGACGATCGCGTCGTGGGTATGGTGCGATCCAGTGATGTGAATCGCTTCAATCTGCGCATGTTGGCACAGGTAGCCTCCTAATTCCGCATCGCCATACACTACTGCCAGAAAGCCCGCTTGAATCAATGGATGCAAGGCTTTTTCTAAAAATTCACCCCCGTAAGCGTTGACTGGGTTCATTTTTAGTAAGACTACTTGATTCTCGGCAAACAGTTTATGTAGGCTATCTAATGCGGAGATCGCTGAAACATTTCCTGCGCCCAGCACAAGCGATACTGCACCATGCTGGAGATTGGACTGCGCGATTTTCCGATAAATTTGTCCTTGCGTGGCAGGCTGATCCGGTTCTATCCACACTTCTCCCTGAAAACCCAACCACATTAATTGATCTAGCAAATTATCGGGAAACACCTGAGCCACCCACTGCCCATCAGCACGACGGGCGATCTCAGGTGGCTTTAGTTGTCCGTTGGCTTCTAAAGTTTTAATTAGCCCTTGCAAGGTCAGTAAAATTGCCACGGGTCCCGTGAGCCAGTCTTCCCCTGCCAACGCTGACTGTGGATCGATACCTTTAGCAATATTTGCTGCGATCGCCCAAGGCTCCGCCACCGTCATCACCCTATCTACACATTGACGTAGGTAGGCGATGCGGTCTGAAATCGATGTTTGCACCCAAGCCTGTTTGTGGCTAACAAGGGTAGCGATCGCCTGATTTACCTGGATAAAAGGCGTTGGAGTAGGAGAAGAATGTGAAGGGCGATCACTCAAAGCATCAAACCGTTAATCTTGGGTAACTATCACCGACCAGCGAATGTATGTCCAAAGCAGCGCAGCACTCGCCGCAATTTTCAGCATTTCTAGTAGCCAGTATCCTGCATGAAGCTGATTCATTTCCACAGATATTTCAGTGGAAGGATTTAACCAGTTAAGACTAATTCCTAAAGCACCCATTTGAGGGGTTAGACCATAGGTATCAATCAACGAAATAGTGAGTAATACGACTGAAAGGATAATGCTTAAAAACCCAGGACGATAGAATGGATGACAAACATATCGAGACATTAAAACGCTGGTAAAAATAACAGCAGCGCACAGCAATTCAACGCGATTAAAAATCCAGAATAAGGAGTAACCTGCTGTTGCAAAATCAGGGCTAGTCATCATGCCAGAAACGTAGAGACTGGGCATAACAATGCCATCCAGCATGAGACTAATACTCAGCCAAAACGCTAAGGTTAAAAAGAGTGCAACCTTCCATGGCGATCGCTGCGAAGAAGGATAAGAAAGCGTATTCATAAACATCCTAAAATGCCACACTTTTAGTATAAAAACTGATTTGAACAAATCGAAACTAAGGAAACAAAACCATATAATCAAGTCGCAAAAACTACTTTCCCCTTTAAACTGGTCAAGCCCGACAGAAAGGCTGTCAGGCTATCAGGAAATATCAAAATAAATTTAGCAACTAAGGGTTTACAAAAATCCTACGCCAAACCAGCGAGAAATATCTTATTTCGTCCCTCCTTTTTGGAAAAACTGATAGGTGAAATGCAATCAGTTGTGAAATTCCAGTAAGAACAGTCCGATATAAATCGGATAAAAGACGTGACTCTTAGATCACGAAAAGTGGAGCAATATGAGAAAAACAATGAACAACCTGTCTATCTCACTAGGGGCGCAGTGGCTTTTAGAGAGGAGGCACAGGCTCAAAAGCCGATGGGTTAAAGAGTGTTTGTAGTTACTCTCTGTGCCTATTCAAAGAATAGCATCAACAGCATAAAAGGCTAGCTGTTTTAACTGAAGTTAACTCATCTATGCATAACAACACAAACACTAATATTGAAACAGATCGAGAGTTAGTAAAAAGTTTTAAGTTGAGTTTAAGAACACTGCATTTGAGCGAAAAGCGATTTTTGTACTCCGTACTTTGCACTTTGCATTTCTTACTTAGGCAAAGGCTTGCTGCTGAAACTCTAACAGTTGTTTAATGCCGAGTTCTGCAAGATCTAAAATTTGGTTAAGCTGTATCCGGCTGAAAGAACCTGCTTCTGCGGTGCCTTGCACTTCGATCAAGTTCAGCTTTTCATTCATGACGACGTTAAGGTCAGTGTCAGCAGCCACATCTTCCTCATATTTCAAGTCAAGCAGCAGTTCGTCGTTGAGCAAGCCTACAGAAATAGCAGCGACTTGATGGATTAGGGGCGATCGCTCTAGTTCACCCGTTTGCACTAGCTGATCGATCGCATCTTTGAGTGCCACAAAACCGCCTGTAATTGCCATGGTGCGAGTTCCGGCATCCGCTTGCAGCACATCCGTATCGATAATGATGGTGCGCTCTCCCAATGCATCCATATCCAATGTTGATCGCAGGCTTCGCCCTACTAACCGCTGAATTTCCTGGGTTCGTCCTGATAGGCGCATAAACTCTCGCTCTTGGCGATCGCTCGTCGCCGTAGGCAGCATCCGATATTCCGCTGTCAGCCAACCTTTCCCCTGCCCAGTCAAAAATTTGGGAACTTTGGGTTGAATCGTTGCTGTGCATAGCACCTGAGTATCTCCACACCTTGCCAACACAGACCCCGCCGCAAATCGGGTGAATTGTCGCTCAAAACTAACTGGACGGAGCTGATCTGCCTGCCGACCATCGGGGCGCTGCCAAGCCATGACTGTTGCCTCAAGAATTTCACAGCCAAGGATAGCAGGTATGGCAGGGAATCGGCGTTAGGGATCACGGGGCAGGGCTAGATGTTACAGAAAGATGAAAGCACACGAACCGTAAGCAGGTTAGTTTTTATGATTAGTGCGATCGCAAAATTAGCAGTTTGAAAACTCAACGCCTCACCCTACTCAGGGCACGATTAGCACCGGGCAGGGAGACAAGTTAATCACTCGGTTGGTCACGCTGTCGGCTGCGCCTTCCTCGGTTAGCCCAATGCCACGGCAGCCCATCACAATCAGATCAGCTTCAATTTCATCCGCCACATCGCAAATGGTAAAAGCCGGTTTTCCTTGCCGTTCTACCACTTCCGATTGAATGCCTTGTTGAGAGAACATGGCTTTGGCGCTTTCCAATAGTTCCGCGATCGCTTCTGGCGAAGACATTACCTCTGAACCACCTGCTTCTGGCTCCTCCACAACCGACAAAATAATCAAGCGGCTCTTATGAAAATTCACGACCTGCGCCACGGTTTCTGCTGCCTGTCGGGATTCACGACTCTGATCAATCGGAAAAAGCACAGTCTCAAACATTTTTGTAGTCTCCAAAAATTAAAGATGCAAAAATTAAAGGGGTGAAGGGCAGGCAATGAAAGGCCCATAGCGGTTTGGGTAGCTTTTTCCTGACCCTGAATACCCAACACCTGACACCTAAACTCTAATCCCTAATCCTTCACTTCCTCCTCTGAGTGTCCCAAATCATGAAAAAATATGGGTTGAGCAGAAGACTCATTCAGGAGGTTGGTTCGGTGTCCAAAAAGACTTTAGCAAACTTATCGTCCGCTGATTTATCTGGCAAGCGCGTTTTAGTTCGAGTAGATTTTAACGTGCCTGTCGATGATCAAGGCAAAATTACAGACGACACGCGCATTCGTGCGGCGCTGCCTACTATTCAACATCTCACTTCAAACGATGCCAAAGTGATTTTGGTCAGTCATTTTGGTCGTCCCAAAGGCGATGATTTTGCTGCTCGTGTGACTGACAAATTTCGGCTGAATCCCGTGGGAGATCGCCTTGCAGAAGTGCTTGGCAAACCCGTTGTCAAAACCGATGATTGTATTGGTGATGATGTTGCAGCAAAAGTTGCAGCAATGAACAATGGCGATGTGTTGTTACTAGAAAATGTTCGCTTCCATCCTGAAGAAGAGAAAAACACACCGGAATTTGCTAAACAGCTTGCCGCGATCGCTGACTTATATGTGAATGATGCATTTGGTACTGCTCACCGCGCCCACGCCTCCACCGAAGGGGTCACCCATTACCTGAAGCCATCAGTCGCCGGGTTCTTGATTGAGAAAGAACTGAAGTATTTGCAGGCGGCGGTGGATGCTCCGGTTCGTCCCCTTGCGGCAATCATCGGTGGCTCCAAAGTTTCCAGCAAGATTACGGTAATCGAAGCGCTGCTAGACAAGGTAAATAAGCTATTTATTGGCGGCGGCATGATTTTTACCTTCTACAAGGCTCGCGGTTTAAGCGTGGGTAAATCATTGGTGGAAGAAGAGTTTTTGGAGTTGGCGAAAACGCTAGAAGCAAAAGCCAAGGAAAAGGGTGTGGAATTGCTCCTGCCTACCGATGTGGTCATTGCTGATAAGTTTGCGCCGGATGCAGACTCTCAAACGGTGAGCGTGGAAAGCATTCCCGATGGCTGGATGGGATTAGATATCGGTCCTGATTCGGTGAAGGTATTCCAAGCTGCGCTGGGAGATGTGAAAACAGTGATTTGGAATGGCCCAATGGGCGTATTTGAGTTTCCTAAGTTTGCCGTGGGCACAGACGCGATCGCTCAAACGTTGGCAGGGCTAACCAAAACGGGCACTACCACCATCATCGGCGGTGGCGACTCGGTTGCAGCCGTTGAAAAAGCAGGATTAGCCGAGCAAATGAGCCATATTTCCACGGGCGGCGGCGCTAGTTTAGAACTGCTGGAAGGCAAAGAATTGCCTGGAATTGCAGCCTTAGATAATGCGTAGGAACGAGAACTAGGTCGCTCGCTAAAGCTGCCCTCACCGTTCGATTGACTCCAGCATGAACGCTCAATCGAACAACGCTCACCGAAGCCCTCTCCCATTGGGAGAGGGCACTCAATATGTCCGACAGCCCTTCCTCTGAAAAGAAAGGGTGTCTGAGGATGGATTAACTGCGCATCACGAGTTGCACATCGCATTTTAGTAACTAATTTGCAATGTTACTGAAGCCTCAATCTCTTGCTCTCCACCGATTACAGGGCTGGGAGATGCGGCTGCTTTCAGTTCCATTCTGTCTCCACTCAGCGGACGTGGCGGCGGCGTAACAGCACCATTGATTTGAATGCCGACAATATCTTTACGGGTCAGATTCAGCACGCCCAACACTGCATCCGCTTGAGCTTGAGCATCCTGGGTGGCTTCTTTCAGGGCGATTTTTTGGGCACCTGCGATCGCGCCCTCAGTCGCAACAAAGCTCACCCCATCCACCCGCGTTGCACCCACTTTCACAGCATCGTCCAGTAGCGCCCCAGCTTTTGACGTTTCTACCCGAAAACTAACGATGTTGCTGGCACTGTATCCCGTTAGGGTCTGGTTGCCATTGTCATAGCGATAGGTAGGATTCAAGTTGATTCCAGTGGTTTCTAGCTTTTCAACCTTGCGTGATCGCAGCAAATTGACTACAGCATTGGAGCGCTGAGCAACAACTTGTTGGACCTCATTGGCAGTTTTTCCTTGAGCTTCCACCCCCAGCCGCACCTGAGTCAACGTCGTTTGAACAAATTCGGTACCGCGCCCGCTAACAGTCAAGGTTCGCGTCAGTTTTTCTTGAGCAATCGCAGGTGGGATCAAGCTTAGACTCATAATTCCAAACGTGATTGTCAAAGGCTTCCAAGATCGCCAGACTAATTTTTGAGCGGCAAGTATGGGTAATTTCATTGAGTAATCTCCTCACAGATTAATTAGATTGTTCGTATATAGTTACTTTGGCATCGGCAGACTCATAGATAGAGTCTGGTTACAGTTTTGGAACATCCTCTCAGCCATCAACCTTTGAAAAGCTACCAAATTTTGTGGAGTCCGAAATTTATTAGCGTTTTAATACAAGGACAAGCGATCGCCCTTATTTCAGGCGTCTTCAGGTTGCCTACATTGCCTTACCACTTGCGGTTCAATAGGCAACAGCGCAGCGATCGCCTGATCCATAAACTATATATTTTTCAAACCGAGGGCTACGCCACCAAAATTATGCAATTAAACAATTGCTAAAAAATACAGCAATACCGCTGCAAGAAAGGGAAATCGCGCAGCGGTATTGCTGTATCTGTCACGTTGAAATCTCTTGTCTCAAACGTAGCTTTCTAAATTAAATTGTTGGAACAATACCCGGAAAAACTAATCCCAATATTTTATACAGCACCGAGTTGATAAAAGTGAGTGCGATCGCCCCCAAAATTGCGCTAATGATGCCCTGCCGTAAACGGAAACCTTCAATTAACCAGGCAGCCAAGCCAAAAATGATTGTGTTGATCACCAACCACAAAAGTCCCAAGGTGGCAATATTGAGAATACTAGAGCCACCCAGCCAGCCCAAACCCCAGTTTAATAAGCCAAATACAGCTCCAGCCAGCAATGCCTTACCAACGCTATCTATCTCAATCCCCAAGAAAGGAATTTTAGAAATCAATAGCAGGGCGATCGCCGTAACAATAGCACCAATAATAAATGGAACCACAAAGTTCATAGTATTCTCCTCTCAATATGTGAAATTACATTAGAAGGGCAGTCGACGAAGGTCAAGTACATTTAAAGGTCTGTGAGGAAAATAGTTAAATGTGCCTATCATCTGCTAGAAATCCCCATCAAATGGTAATTCAATAACACCGCCACGGTAACAGCCTCGGCACCTTAGTCTTGTTGATGCAATTTAAAGTAGATCAGTGGTGTCCGCTTGTCGAAAAGAGTCTAAGTCGCGACTGCATGAATCGCTTTCTGTTAGACGAACGTATTTACAGAACTGTTTTAGCAGACTGATGCTTAAGAGCATTGCAGCAGTTTCTTAATGGGTTTTACTATAAAAAGAGGGCGATCGCGATTTCACAAGGCGGATATTTTTAGGAAGCACAATAAATTTATTCCTTACAGACACTATTGGTAAAGCCGTGTGCCTCCCAATCCGCTCTGAACCCATTGAATAAGTCTGTTCTTAGGAGTATGAAATAGCTGGGTTAGGGAATCCTGATGAAAGACAGCCAGGGATAATTGCAGAGGAATGCCCGATGAATGCCGAGGAAATTTTAAAACAATACGCCACAGGAGAACGAAATTTTCCAGCCGTAAACCTGACTGAAGCTAACTTGAGTGGAGTTAACCTTAGCAAAGCAAACCTTCGGGGTGCCAATCTCACCGTGGCAAACTTGTGTGGCAGCAACCTTAGCGAAGTCGATCTCAGCCAAGCCAAGCTGAATGTGGCAAAACTAAGCGGCGCGAATCTGACCAAAGCCAACCTGTATGAAGCCAACCTTAACGTTGCCAACTTGACCTTAGCAGACCTTAGCAAAGCGGAAATGCGCCAAGCGTCTCTTGTGCGAGCCGAAATGTCACGGGCTGATTTAAGTGGGGCAAACCTGAGTTATGCCAATTTATCTGGGGCCGATTTAAAGGATGCCAAGTTGAGAAATGTCAATTTGAGCCATGCCAATCTGAGCCGAGCAGACCTGAAATGGACAACATTTACAAACGCCAATCTGGCGATGGCAAATATGCATGGGGCCGACCTGAGCAGTGCTGATCTAAGCGGTGCCGACCTCAGCCATACAGAACTGCGCCAAGCCACCCTGAGTCGGGCAAACCTTCAGGGTGTCAATCTGAGTGGAGCAAATTTGCGCTGGGCAGACCTCAGCGGAGCTGATTTAAGTTGGGCAGACCTCAGCGGAGCTAGGCTCAGTGGTGCCAATCTTACGGGAGTGAACCTGAGTAATGCCAATCTTTTGGGGACTATTTTGGTACATGCAGATCTTACCCGCGCCAGCCTAATTGATGTGGATTGGGCGGGAGCCGACTTGAGTGGCGCTACTCTCAGCGGCGCTAAATTATATGGGGTGTTGCGGTTTGGCGTTAAGACGGAAGGGATGATTTGCGAATGGGTGGATCTCAGTCCCAATGGAGATCAAAGCAAAATTCATAAGCTAACTGCCGCAAGCATGAATGCTTTTTTTCATGAGACACCGCCAACGGTTCGCCTAATGATGGATGCGACCTTTGACCAAGAGGCTCATTATGCTTTAGCGATCGCCTATCGCCAGTTAGCAACGCACTATCAAGTGCCAATGGAGCCACCTAATATTCAGATTGGACGACGAAGAACAACGCTAACGTTTGAAATGCAAGATGATACTCAGCTATTTATGACGGCCTATCTAGCAATCTGCCCGTTCAATGATGCCGTTCATATGCAGAGTAATTTACTAGCCGTATTGGATATTCTTCAATCTGCCAATGGCGGTAATAAGCCAAAAGACTCTGTCTTGGGCAGTTGGGTTGATCGCACGTTGAATACTATCAGAAGCAGCGCCGAGCCAATCACGTTTTCATCGGAACTAGCCACTCTCCTTGCTAAGGTGAAATTCTTTAAGTCACCCACTCAAACAACTTTAATCACCTCTACGAATCAATCTCTATCTATCTACAACAATCCTCATTTTGGCAAACGGTTAAAGCAAGAGTCAGGCAATTCTCTACTCGCGATCACCGCCGAAGAGAAACAACCTGGATTACCTACCATTGGGCTATTGGCAGAGTTTATTCATAGCTTTCAGGAAATAGAAACAGAGCGATCGCCCCAAGCTGCTACAGGTAGTACTGAACTGTCGTAACAATTTGGCTGCATTTCGTTCGCAGGGCAGCTTTGAGATAGAGCGTCGTTTTGACGATAAAAGTCTTATAAACGTGCCCTCAAGGTGAAGGGTGAGTTAACTCGTTATTAAAGATAGACTGAGAAGCAATGCAGTTGTTGCGGTCATCAATTTGGCACCTGACTCAATTACACAATGTTCAAGACTGCATGTGTCAAAATTGAAGTTCACTTATTTCAGAAGAGCGATCGCTTGTGATTGAGGTAGAAGTTCATCAGCAATTACGCGCCTTTCTGCGGCAGCAGGGTGAACCCTATTGGCACCATCATTTGACGATGGCGCGGTTGGTGGCACGAGCGCTGCGGTTGGGTCGAAGTGCGCTGATTCAAACTAGTGCGTTTTCTGGTTATCACGAGCGCTATCGTCTCAGCTACTTGGTGCCCATTTTAATGTGGCAAGCTCCGGTTGTAGTAGTAGCATCTGAAGCCGTTCAGCAGCGGTTACTCATGGTAGAAATTCCTCAGCTACGCCAGTGGATTCGCTTTCCTAAATCCATTCAAACGGGCGATCGCTTTCCCGCTGGAGATTTTCAAGGCTTGCTGCTGACGACTCCTGAAGCGTGGCTTAGCGATCGCCTCAATCCCCAAGGACGTTTTCCTCAGGGCATTCCCACCATTTTAGATGGTGCCGACGATTTGGAAAGCTGGGTGAGATCGCAGCTTACTCACCACCTCCAGCCCGCTGATTGGGATGCCCTCATGCTTGCTTGCCCCGAACAGCGCGATGTGATTCGGGATACGCGAGTGCAGTTGACTAAAGCCATCTTTCGGCGTCCTGCTAATCCTTACGATTGCTACTTAATTGAGCTGCTCGAACACGATTTGCTCCAAAGCTTTTTTCAAATTTTGTCGCCATCGATCTCAGCTACTTCCGAAACCCCTGTCGTCCCAGTTCATTTGCCCGCTCCATGGCAAGCATTTTGGGATGCCCTCCAGCGCCAAGAAGCTCTAACTTGGGCAACCTTGACCCGCCAGCAGGGTTCTTTTTCCCTTCATTGCGGTTTAGCAGATATATCAGCAAGGCTAGAGCCGATTTGGCAGCAACAACCGATTGTTCTGGTTGGCGGTGCCATAGACTTGGAAGCAGACGCAGCTATTTATCGTCAGCGTTTGGGTGTGGGTGATGTCACCTGTCTCAAGTTTTCCCCTGATCGCCAAGAAGAACTGATTCAGCTTTATTTGCCTGAAAAACTGCCCCTGCCCAACACTCCGCAGTTTCAAACGGCGTTAGTTCAAGAAATGCATACATTGCTCCGGGTTAGCTCTGGCACACCAGGGTTGACGGTTCTGTTGGTCGGCGATATGCCTCTGAAGGCACAAGTAGGCTCCCTTTTAGCAGGGGAATTTGGTTCAAGGGTTCAGGTCGAACGAACTTGCTTAGATGAGAATGGGGTGTTAGTCACGGGGTGGGATTTTTGGCGACAGCATCAGCAGGTGTTACCATCGCCCCACCTGTTGGCGATCGCTACACTGCCAATTCCCTCCCTTGAAGATCCGCTGGTTGCTGCACGAGTCAGTTATTACAAAAAATTGCGCCAGGATTGGTTTCGTTTATATTTGCTGCCTACTGCGTTAAGTGAACTTCAACGGGCGATCGCCCCAGTTCGCGAACGGCAAGGGGTGGTTGCCCTACTCGACAGCCGCGTCATTCATCGTAGCTATGGGCATCATGTGCTTGCAGCGATGAACCCGATGGCACGGATCAACTATGTTGATGCCAGCTTATTTTCTCGGTCAGACTATTCTGTTTTAGACTGAAAGTCTGAGACCAATCGTTTTAGACTGGATAGATAGAGTTGATAAACGGCTAACAGATCATGGGCGAAGCAAAACGACGGAAAGATAGCCTGGGCGAAGAATATGGACAATCCCCTAGAATTCTTCCTTGGCTACCTGTAACAAAAAATCAGGCAGGCGACTTTGTGAAATGGAGTAGTCGCGGAGCCTGGGGCGGAATTGTGCTACTGATTGCTTTGTGGCTAGGCGTTCGATTTATTGGTCCTGCTTTGGGCTGGTGGCAGGTCAATTAGCAGTTTGTAGGGGAGATATAACGACTGAGCTGACTACACTCCGCAGACCCTTGCATTCGTTAAACTTTTTTGGGAATGGCGATCGCACGGCTAGTACTACTGGCTCTATAGTGATTGGCTCCGTACTGATCGACATGTTGATAAATTGCCACAGGCGCAGTGATTCGGCAGGTAAAAAACTCTGTGGTAGCTCGATTATCTGGATAGATCAGCACCTTGGGCGATAGATCCTTGGGTGGAGTTGGCACTCGCCATTGCCAGTTTCGCTGAGTTGGCAATGCGTTGATGAAGCGATGATGTGACCAATCGCACGATTTTCCCAAAGCCCCTAGTTCTTTTAACTCGCGTCGCAAAATGGATGCAATCACAAACGATAGCGGTGAGCGATCGCCCGCTAGCGCCTCCATTACATCAGATAAAGATCCATTTGGCTGAGGAATTTGAAGTACATCTACGCCTACGGCACTCCCTTTAACCAGTGCTTTTTGAAGGTGCGCAGTGGTGCTAAGCATTTCTGGTACTGCCCAAACCATGCCCATGCCGTCCGTTCCCGATCGAAGTAAATAGGTGACTAGCCGGAGAGCAGATTTTAGCTTCAGTCCAGGCAATTTCATCAAAGCGTCTCCTGGATTGGCAGCACTAATAAACCATTGCCCATTACAGTTGGGGGTATAGGTTTCTAGCTCAGGCATTCCGCCTAGGCTAAACAAACTGCCTAAATCGCCGAGGGAGTCTGGCTCTGGCGGTTCATCATCGTTTATCCCAGACAGAGATCGCGGGTGATTTTCTGAATTTGGCAGCACCAAAGCGCTGACAATATGTTGACGAATTTTTTGACAAGTAGCGAGCGGGACCGTTTGAATAGGCATGGCAAAAAAGCGCCATTGAAACAACAGTGATGAACAAATAGGCAAACATGTTCATCTAATATTCCCAGTATGGTTCACCTGCTATCGATAAAATATTTCACGCTTTCAATACACTACTTCCAGAAGACTATTCATGGGTATTGCAAAATATCCTTCACATATCCTTCTCCATCTCTGCACCCTTCATCAATTGGGGATACACCAAGAGAAAAAATCCCATCCACGCCAGCACAGGTATGGCTACTATTGCCGTTATCCACATGCGATGGAACAGTCCCCAACTGCCTAGGATTAAGCTATTGCCCGTGAGTAAAATTGACCATGGCTGGCACCACCATGGCTTATAGCTCCACACCGTCGGCGGCTGGGTTGCTTGAGTTTTCGTAGGCTGAACTGTTTCTTCGGGTGTAATCATCTGAAATCCTTTTGTTCGGGCTGTTTAAGCAATTGTTTTTGGCGTTGTTTTTGGCTGAGAAGCCCCTACAATAAAGGGCATAAGTACATATACACAGGCACCTATAAATATGGCGAGTGGCGAATCTCAGGTGCAGAGTTCTTTGTCGGAACGGGAACTGCAAGTGATTGAATGGGTAGCCGCTGGCTTAACCAACCAGGAGATTGCCGAGAAACTAGAAATTAGCAAACGCACCGTAGATAACCACATCAGCAATATTCTGACCAAAACTGAAACAGACAACCGAGTTGCTTTAGTTCGCTGGGCGCTGCAATGGGGCAAGGTATGTCTAGATAATGTTAACTGTTGCGCATTGCCAGATGTAAACAATGGAAATGGCGCTGGTAATCACATAATGAATTAATAGTTTGAGCGATCGCCTTAGCCCGTTAAGTCTTTTCTAAAGGTTGCTTTAGTTACCCTCAAGTTCCTCTAATTTTTGCTTTCAGTCGCTAGATTAATGGTTTTAAAGTATCGTATCCGATTGGGTCAATTGCCTCTGGCAGTGTATCGAGAAGTTGCAGCTCATCTAAGACAGGTTGAAGGGGTGCAAACTGAGTTAGTCCCGCAGACATCTCAGCAGTTTGACTACACCTTGAGCCAAATCGATAGTTTGTGGATTCATTATCCTGATGACATATCGACAGCAGAACGAGTGAAGCAAATTTTGGCGTACTATAGCGATCGCTATGGTGCTTGGGAAACGGTTGAAACGGTTACTGCAACTCATGAACCTTCCCCAACTTAGAGTCCATCGTTATTTAACAATTATCTATCCGCATTTGACGCATCGTATTTGACGCACACTATGGGTTCCATTCAAGCAACACGCGGCACACGTGACATTTTGCCCGAAGAAATCCGTTATTGGCAGCAGATAGAGGCTGCCGCACGGGAAATTTTAGGCAGAGCCGCTTATCAAGAAATTCGCACACCGATTTTTGAACAAACCAATCTGTTTGAGCGCGGCATTGGTGAAGCAACGGATGTGGTGGGCAAGGAGATGTATACCTTCCAAGATCGGGGCGATCGCTCGATTACCCTACGCCCAGAAGGCACCGCCGGAGTGGTGCGATCGTTCATCGAACATAGCCTTAATGCGCAAGGCGGGGTTCAGCGGCTTTGGTACTGTGGCTCTATGTTCCGCTACGAACGCCCTCAAGCCGGACGACAGCGGCAATTTCACCAAATTGGCGTAGAAGTGTTAGGTAGTCCTTCCCCACGGGCAGATGTGGAAGTGATTGCCATTTTTGCCGATATTTTGCAGGCATTGGGGTTAAAAAACCTGGTGCTAAACCTCAACTCTATTGGAAATGCGAGCGATCGCCTCCAGTATCGAGAAGCGTTAGTCGCCTACCTGACACCCTACAAAAGCGATTTGGACGCTGACTCACAAGACCGCCTAACTCGCAATCCCCTACGGATTTTGGATAGCAAAGATGAGCGTACCCAAGCCATTCTGCTGAAGGCACCCAGCGTTTTAGATCACCTTAATCCTGATTCAAGTCACCGCTTTGAGCAAGTTCAGACCTTACTCACCGATTTAGAAATTCCGTTTCTGATTAACACTCGTTTAGTGCGCGGATTAGATTACTATACCCACACCGTGTTTGAAATTCAGTCGGCTGACCTAGGCGCACAAGCAACGGTGGGCGGAGGCGGACGGTATGACGGCTTAGTCACTGAGCTAGGCGGAGCCGACACTCCGGCGGTAGGTTGGGCGATCGGGATGGAGCGACTCGTCATCTTATTGCAGCAACTCCACAGTCTACCTGCTGCCAACGTAGATTTTTATCTGGTTTCTAAAGGAACACAAGCAGAAGGGCAAGCGGTTGTGTTGGCGCAAAAGCTACGACATGGTGGTTTTACGGTGGAATTAGATCTGAGTGGGAGCGCCTTTGGTAAACAGTTCAAGCGTGCCGATCGCAGCGGTGCCGCAGCCTGTCTGATTTTGGGCGATGATGAAGCCGCCAACCAAACGGTGCAGTTGAAGTGGCTGGCAACCGGAAACCAAGCGGCGATCGCCCAAACCCAACTTGTCGCCCAAACCGAAGAGTTGCGTCAGCAAATTCATGCTGCCAGAATTCTTCATTAACTTTTCTAACGGTTACCCTGTCGTTGTTTCAGCGCGTCCCCCTACAGACGTAGAATAAGCTCAATTCTTTTGTACTTGCTTTTTATAATTAAGGAAATTCACAATGGAAAATCTGATCAAACCTTACAATGGCGATCCCTTTCTTGGGCATCTGTCCACTCCGATCAGTGATTCCGATTTTACCAGAGCATTTATTGGTAACCTGCCAGCTTATCGCAAAGGGTTATCTCCGTTGCTGCGGGGTCTTGAAATCGGTTTAGCGCATGGCTACTTTATCATTGGACCTTGGGTTGTATTTGGACCTTTGCGCGACTCTGACGTTGCAGCGTTGGGGGGTCTAATCTCAGGGGGTGCCCTAATTTTGATCGCAACAGCTTGTTTGTCGATCTATGGATTGGCAACTTTCTCTGATGCCGATGACAATTCATCCAATAAGCTGCAATCGGCTGATGGCTGGAGCCAACTAACTGGTGGCTTTTTTATTGGCGCAATGGCTGCGGCGTTTGTAGCCTATTTCTTGCTACAAAACTTCTCCGTCGTCGATTCAATTTTCCGCGGCTTTGTCAACTAAAGTCGCACCATGATTGACTCAAAGATCTTCTCAAAATTTCTTTGAATAATGTTTGAACGCAACAAGTAAAAGTCTGGTAGATATATCTACCAGACTTTTTTATAGTCTACAGGCGAAACTTTTCGCGACCGCATTTTTTTGGAAACGCTGCATAAGTTGGCGATCTCGCTGGTCTTTCCTCTACTCTACGTGTGTGGACAGGATTCCAAAATGAGCCGTTTCAAAACTCTCAGAAATCATGGTAATTCGTGCCCTTGGTAAAGGCTTGAAGCCGAGCATCACCAAGCCTTTCATGGGTTGAATTGGTGTTTTGAGTCTGCGGCGACCTCAGACATTGACTCAAGCAGCTTTACTCAAAAAACACCTTGTTTTTGTCCCGACAGATTACTCTTCTTTGCCAACGACCTTATCTTTAAATGATTTTCCAGCGCTAAATGCTGGAACTTTTGTGGCTGGAATTTTGATGGGTTCCCCAGTGGAGGGGTTACGCCCTTCCCGCGCTTGGCGATCGCGGGCTTCAAATGTGCCAAAGCCGACTAACGTTACTTTATCTCCGCCAGCGACGGTGTCTAGAATGACATCCAACATTGCGGAAAGCACAATGTCAGCATCTTTTTTAGTGACACTTGCTTTTTCAGCAATTTTATCGACGAGTTCACCTTTATTCATATCCCAAAATCCTTAGAATGACTGCTGTGATTATACTTCAGGGCTTTGAAAGTGCAACAATTTTGCTGATCTCTGTGAGTACTTTAGCTGGTTAAACGGTTTGAATGATTCATCAAACCGTTACTTAGAAAGGATTCTAGCCAATGATACGGATTTTTCTTAAACGCAACATAGCTTTATAGAAATAGGTGTTTTAGCATTCTATTAAGAATCTTTTGAAGCATTGAAAACGCTCAAAAAAATAGCTTTTCCCCATTTCTTATTTATTTAATCAAAGTAGATCGATCACTGGGGTAAGAGTTTCAGTTAATGCTGCAAAATGTCTATCAAAAAGTCGGTCAAACCCGCCGGATCAATCTCTTGAAAAACTTTGGTATGAACAATATCAAACTTTGCGCCAATGCGCGATCGCAAATCATCATCCAAGGCAGATAGAAAGCCTCTGGCAATCAGGTCGTCCCCAATATGAGCGAAGCCAATTCCTAATTCGTTATCTGAATCGAGAGCATCCGCAGCATGAGCGATCGCCTTCGCAATTTTCATTCGATCCAACGGCTCACCATCAATCAGCACGATTATGATGGCTCCATTTTGCTTCGTCAGCTTAGCAGCCTTGCGGGTAAAGTAATCATCTAGAGCCAACTGCAATCCATCTAACAAAGAAAGGTTCTCTGGCGGGTAGTTCTCCTGAAAAATTTGGTCTAGCTGGGCTGGACTCACCTGCTCGTATCGTTTGAATGCACCCTGCGGGTAATTACTGGAAGACATGTAAATTGTAATTCCATCGGGGTCGTGCTCTTCGCACTTTTGCGCCAATGCCACAATTGCAGAGTGAGCCGCCGCCCAACGATTTTCATAGCCTGGAGGCATGGTAGAAATACTGGCAGTCGTTTTTGCGACAATGAGGGTGTAGTCGCGGTTTTCTAGCAAAGTATTGAGCATAGAAGTGTTTTCCTCAGAGCAGTGCAAAACGAAAGCCAGAAATCAGTGTATTTTAGACTGGCTCTTGGCTTTCAAATTCTAGATTTTCTGGCGCGCCGCTTCGGAATAGGCTTTCACTGAAAGCGCGATTTCTATCAGGATCAGCCTTGTGGCATCTCGGGTGCCTGCAATACTTTGGCATCAAATAGTTGAGCCATTGAGTTAGAGGAAGCCTGTTCAGCCAATCCAGGGCGTTGATCGCGCAGACGTGCCGTTAGCTCGATCGTCTTCGCATCATAAATCTGGGTCAAGAGTTTAGGATAAAAGCCAATACCAATGATGGGTACTAATAGGCAAGCGATGATAAATACCTCACGAGGCTCCGCATCCACCAGTTCTTCGTGAGCAGTTAGTTCTTTATTTTCAGGACCAAAGAAAATTTCCCGTAGGTTAGAAAGCAAATAAATCGGTGTGAGAATCAAACCCACCGCAGCTAGAAAAACCACAATCACTCGGAACGGCACACTGTAGGCATCACTGGTGGCAAAGCCGACAAACACCATCAGTTCTGCGACAAAGCCACTCATTCCTGGCAATGCAAGTGATGCCATGGAGCAAACTGTGAACATGGCAAAAATCTTCTTCATCTTTTGCCCGACCCCGCCCATTTCATCCAGCATTAGGGTATGAGTGCGATCGTAGGTAGCTCCCACCAAGAAGAAGAGGCTGGCTCCAATCAATCCGTGAGATACCATTTGCAGCACTGCTCCGCTTAACCCCAAATCGGTGAAGGATGAGATTCCAATAATCACAAAGCCCATGTGAGAAATGGATGAGTAAGCAATTTTTCGTTTCAGATTGCGCTGAGCAAAGGACGTGAGGGCAGCGTAGATAATATTCACCGTGCCTAAGACGACCAACACGGGCGCAAATACGGCATGGGCACCTGGCAGCATTTCGACATTCATGCGAATCAGAGCATAGCCGCCCATTTTTAGCAAAATGCCAGCCAGCAGCATGTGAACGGGCGCAGTGGCCTCACCATGGGCATCGGGCAGCCAGGTGTGTAGGGGAATAATTGGCAGTTTGACAGCATAGGCGACTAAAAAGGCGGCATACATCCACAGTTGGAAGTTGAGCGCCATGTCTTTTGCTGCTAGCGATCGCATGTCAAAGGTGACCGTATCACCATAAAAGGCCATTGCCAGGGCTGCAACCAAAATAAATAAAGAACTGCCAGCCGTATAAAGAATAAATTTTGTAGCTGCGTATTGGCGCTTTTTGCCGCCCCAAATCGAGAGCAGTAGGTAAATTGGAATTAACTCCAATTCCCAGGTGAGGAAGAAAAGCAGTAGATCTTGCACTGCAAACACTGCAATTTGACCGCCATACATTACCAGCAGCAGGAAGTAGAATAGGCGCGGCTTTAAAGTGACGGGCCAGGCAGCCAGGGTTGCCAGGGTGGTGATAAAACCAGTTAAAATGACCAGCGGCATGGATATGCCATCAACCCCAACTGACCAGCGCAGGTCGATTTGAGAAATCCAAGAATAGCTCTCGACTAATTGCAGTTCCGAACTGGAAAAGTCATAGAAACTGCCAAACATGTAAACAATGACAGCAAAATCAATCAATCCCACAATCAAGGCATACCAGCGAATGGTTTTGCCATCTTTATCGGGAATGAAGGGAATCAGGAGAGAGGCTGCGATCGGAAAGAGAATAATGAACGTCAGCCAGGGAAAATTCTCAGTCAACATTGTGATATAGCCGTTCTGTTTTGTTGTTGGTAACTTAACTGGAGAATCAAGATCTTTCGGAACGGTGAGGTTGAAGTCTCTTGCGTAAGGGCTTAGCATTCGGCATTCAGCCGCCGATTGAGTCGCAAGGTGATTGCCCGTAGCTGGCTTTCCGGAAGATATGCCAAGCCCTTACAGGAATCTGATAACTCAAGGAACAATTTGCAGGTGGGTTTATTGGATCACATTAAAGTAACCGACCTACGAAGTTGCTCCAGAGAAAATTACCAGTCCCAGCACGGCTGCAAACACAACCAATGCATAAAACTGGGCGCGACCATTTTCCAGGTATTTTAGGGTTTCGCCTGTCAGCAAGGTCACCAAACCAGTTAAGTTGACCACCCCATCCACAACTTTAGAGTCCACTTCCAATACCTGCCGAGCCAAACGGCGACTACCTAACACAAAGACATTGGAGTAAATATCGTCTATGTACCACTTGTTTTTGGAGAGACTATAAAGTGCAGGAATTTTTTCAGCGATCGCAGAGGGGTTAATTTTACGAGAAAAGTACATCAGCGATGCCAGTGTTAGCCCAATCAACCCAATCCCAACGGAACTACCACCCATGACTAAAAACTCAGTCAACTCCTCTTTGGGCAAGGCGTGAAATCCAGGTTCCAGCGTCTCCACGACCTCTCCGGGCGCATGGATGAACGCTTCAAAATAGTTGTTGAACGGTGTGCCCACCAATCCAATGAGCGCTGAAGGAATTGCCAGAATCACTAGCGGTAAAGCCATTGTCCAAGGAGACTCATGAGGAGTGCTGCCATGCGCATCGTGGCTGTGAGCATCGTGAACGTCAGGCTTAGCCATCGTCAACTCTTTAGGGTTCATCGCACCGGGACCAAAATTCAGCCCCACGGCTAGCAATTGTTCCGCATCGATTTGATTCAACACCGCTTTGTCTTTGCCACGAAACTCTCCCTCAAACGTAAGAAAATACATGCGGAACATGTAAAAAGCGGTGATTCCTGCTGTTAACCAGCCTACGAGCCAAAGAGCCGGATTAGCCGCAAAGGTTAATCCCAAAATTTCATCCTTTGACCAAAAACCAGCAAAGGGAGGGATACCAGAGATCGCTAAAACACCGATAAAAAAGGTGCTGGCGGTAATCGGCATGAACTTTCGCAATCCGCCCATCAAGCGCATATCTTGAGCGTAGGCGGCATTATGACCCACCACAGATTCCATGCCATGGATAACCGAACCTGATCCCAAAAACATCATGGCTTTGAAGTAAGCATGGGTCATCAGGTGAAATAATCCGGCACTATAGCCACCCACACCCATTGCCATAACCATGTAGCCCAATTGAGACATGGTGGAGTAAGCCAAGCCCTTCTTAATATCCATTTGGGTAATGGCGATCGTGGCTCCTAAAAAGGCAGTGACTCCACCCGTCCAAGCAATCACTGTCATTGCTGCGGGAATGTGTTCAAAGACGGGGAACATCCGAGCGATTAAAAACACACCTGCTGCCACCATGGTTGCGGCATGAATCAATGCAGAGATGGGGGTGGGACCTTCCATGGCATCGGGCAGCCATACATGTAGGGGAAACTGTGCCGATTTTGCTACAGGACCCAGAAACACGAGGATAGCAAGCAAAGCCGCTAATCCACCGTTGAGGGAACCGGATTGCACTAAATCTTGGAGGCGATCGCCAATCACTTCAAAATCAAAGCTACGAGTTGCCCAATATAGACCGAGAATCCCCAGCAGCAGCCCAAAGTCACCGACTCGGTTTACCACAAATGCCTTCTGACACGCATCTGCGGCGGCTTTGCGATCGTACCAAAAACCAATAAGCAAGTAGGAACACATCCCTACTAGCTCCCAAAATATATAAATCTGTACCAAGTTCGGACTGATCACCAAACCCAGCATGGACGAGCTAAATAGACTTAAATAAGCATAGAACCGCACATAGCCTGCATCATGAGCCATGTACCCATCGGTGTAAACCATGACCAGAAAAGCAACCGTGGTCACAATCACCAACATCAGGGCAGTCAGGTGATCAATGGTGTAACCCATATTGAGATGAAAATCACCCGCCGCCGCCCATTCAATCATCTGGGTATAAGGAGCATGCCCATTCAACTGGCTCCACAACAGCCCAAAGGAGAGCGTCATTGCGGTTCCAATCATGAACACAACAAAGCCAGCCGAAACCTGACGCAGCCTACTTGTTAACTTGCTAAAAGAAATAAGACCTAAACCGATAATCGTAGCGGCTGCCAATGGCAACACGGGAATCAGCCAAGCGTATTGATATATCGTTTCCATTCCTTATGTCCATGTAGAGTTCTTCACCAGTTTGGAAAAACCGTTTACATTGTGACACAAGCTCACAGATAAACTGTCAAGAGTAAACACAAGATTTCAGCATCCGCAGGATGATACCGTTTTGAGTTTTGTTCGTGTAGGGTTTTCGCAGGACATATTTTGAGTTGCAAGGCAAAAAAGTATTCGCCTTCAGAAAATCATTTGGCGCGTTTCAACTTCAAGCTGTATGGACATTAATCATTTGCAGCCTGGTTGGTACCATTCTCTTCTACAAAAGGAGAATCGAATCTTATTAATCAACTCTCTGGCAGCTTTCTGATAACTTTCTGGCAACGGCAATCATCGCGCGTTTTTTGCCCATGGGATCAAGTGCAAAGGTTTCAAACGCGATACAAATCTGTTTTTTCCATAGCATCCACCCATTAAACTGCCTAAATGAGGCTTGATCACTTGTGTTGAGAATTTAGGTTTGATACATTCAGTCCAATCCTCTCAGGCAGTTGAGTCATGAAGATTCTTCACGGCACCTGGATTCCCACAGAAAAAACAGACTTCATTCAAACGGGCGCATTTTATTTGTGGGTAGAAACTACGGAGGAACCGCGTAAACGCAGCAAGACAGTCTCCCCGCATCCTCGGCAGCTTTCTGGAAAAAGTTTGGCAGAATTCTTAGCGACTGAATTGGGGATTAAACCCGGCGCTACGACGACACGCCAACCGCCGCAACTGGAGATTTCGCCCCAATATTTTCTCTTGCCCACTACGCAGGATCAACCGCTCCCATCCCTAGAACTGGCGCGCTATTTGGAAACAGAGCTACCAGAAACCTTCGATTGGCAGTATTGGCAGGTTGATTGTTACAAAACGACGGCACGGGTTAAAACCGACTCATTTCACTATGCGTCGGTAAATAACGTGATTAAGCTGCTGAATGAATTACACTTTCTGACGCTGCACCAAGTGGCAGATGTGCAGTTGGGCGCTGACCTTCTGTTTTGGTATCACTACACGCAGACGTTTAAGCAGGTGATTTGGCGCGATCGCTACATTCCAGCGCTGAAATATCGATCGCTTTCCGCCCAGAAAACTTCCCCTGTTGCCAAATCCACCGCTAAATCTACGGCTAAATCCACTTCTACCCGCGCCAAAAAAGCCACAACCGCCAGCACTCCAACCCCAACACCCGATTTTGAACTCTATGCCGCCTGGGAAATTTTATCGGAGCAATATGAAGCCGAGATTGAGCAGTATGCAGAAGTGATGCCGTTGGTGTGCGCTGCCGGATTTACTACTCCACCGGATCAACCCACTCTGCATGATAAAGCGACCTTGCTCCGCCACTTTTCAGAATGCCTATTGACAGAACTGGTGACTCATTCGCCCTCAACAGCGGCATTTGATAAAAAAGTTGCAGATTCCCTGTTAGAACTTTGCCTGTCGCCCCAACACAGCACCACACCGAACCGGGCAGCAGAAACTCTAGAGTGGTATCAGCAGTGGAAAACTTGGCGCGATCGCATTCATCGCAGCCAAGCCGAAATGCCTTTTCATCTATGTTTTCAGTTAAAGTCACCCGATAAACCAGAGGAATCCTGGATTTTAGAGTTTCAGGTTGCCGCCAAGCACGATCCCTCGCTGCGAATTGCTTTGCTAGACTACTGGCGAATGCGATCGCCCCAACAAAAGCAGTTTCACAAAGAATTTGGCAAAGATTTTGAGCAAGTGCTGTTGATGAACCTGGGCTACGCTGCCCGCATTTATTCAGCTTTGTGGGCAGGGCTGGATACCGACCAACCGATCTCGATCACGCTGACCGCCGATGACGCGGCAACTTTTCTCAAAGAAACCGCCTGGGTGTTAGAAGAAGCAGGTTACAAGGTGATCGTGCCTGCCTGGTGGACTCCCAAAGGTTGGCAGCGAGCCAAAATTCGCCTCAAAGCCAGCGGACGTAAAATCGGCGGTAACAACAAAAGCAAAAGTTATTTTTCCTTCGACACGCTGGTGGATTATCAATATGAACTGTCCATTGGCGGGGAAGCCGTAAGTGAGCGGGAATGGCAGCAGTTAGTCAATGCAAAATCCTCGCTGGTGCAGTTTCGGGGGCAATGGATGGAACTAGACCCCGATAAAATGCAGCAAATGCTGGAGTTCTGGAAAAAACACAAGCAAGAACACCCTGAAATGGGCTTGCTGGACTTTATGAAGTTGACGGCAACGGGGGAAGATGGCTTTGAGTTTGAGGTGGATCATGATCAAACACTGGCAGAGATGCTGTCGCGACTGAATGATAAAAGCGCTTTGGAAGTGTTGCCAGAACCGCAACCGTTTAATGGCATCTTGCGGGAGTATCAAAAACGGGGCGTTTCCTGGCTGAACTATCTCGAAAGTTTGGGGCTAAATGGCTGTTTGGCAGATGACATGGGCATGGGCAAATCGGCGCAGGTCATTGCTCGCTTGGTGCAGGAGCGCCAAGATGGTGAGAAGATGCCGACGTTGCTGATTGCGCCCACTTCCGTGGTCGGCAATTGGCAGAAGGAGATTGAAAAGTTTGCGCCGCAGTTGCGATCGCACATTCACCACGGTAGCGATCGCGTTCAAGAGGGAGCAGCATTCAACGCGATCGTCCAGAATTGCGATGTATTAATCACCTCATTTACCTTAGTGCGGAGAGATGAAAAACTGCTAGGGGATATGCAGTGGCACCGGATTGTAATTGATGAAGCGCAAAATATTAAAAATCCGAAAGCTGCCCAAACTAAAGCAATCTTGAAACTTTCAGCCGCTCATCGACTCGCCTTAACAGGCACTCCCGTTGAAAATCGCTTGCTCGATCTTTGGTCAATCTTTAATTTTCTCAATCCAGGCTACTTAGGAAAAGAAGCTTACTTTCGCAAGTCATTTGAAATTCCCATCCAAAAAAATAATCAAGTGACTCGCTCGGCAGTGTTGAGAAAATTGGTTGAGCCATTCATTTTACGACGGGTAAAAACCGATCCAGCCATTATTCAAGACTTGCCCGACAAAGTAGAACAAAATCTATTTTGCAACCTAACAAAAGAGCAAGCATCGCTCTATGAAGCAACCGTTAAAGACGTGGAACGAAAACTGAATGAAGCGGAGGGAATTCAGCGGAAAGGGTTGATTCTAGCAACGCTGCTGAAGTTGAAACAGATTTGCAATCATCCACGGCAATTTTTGCAAGATAATAGCGAATTTACACCAGAGCGATCGCACAAGCTAGAGCGTCTCACTGAAATGGCTGCTGAAGCAATGGAATTAGGCGAAAGTATGCTGATATTCACTCAATTTACCGAAATTGGGGAGGCACTCGAAAAATATCTGCGTCATCTTCACTACAAAACTTACTACCTGCACGGCGGCACCAATCGGGTAAAACGAGAGCAGATGATTGCCGACTTTCAAGATCCCGAAACGGAACCCTCAGTATTCATCCTGTCTTTAAAGGCAGGTGGGGTTGGCATTACGCTAACGAAAGCGAATCACGTATTTCATTTCGATCGCTGGTGGAATCCTGCCGTGGAAAATCAGGCAACTGATCGCGCTTTTCGGATTGGGCAAAAGAAGAATGTGTTTGTCCATAAATTCGTCGCCATTGGCACCTTAGAAGAGCGGATTGATCAGATGATTGAAGACAAGAAAAAACTGGCTGGGGCGATCGTCGGGTCTGATGAATCTTGGCTAACGGAACTTGATAATGAATCGTTTAAACAACTGATCGCACTCAATCGAAAAGCCGTGATGGAATAAATCGTTATGCCTACTTTTAGCCGTACCTGGTGGGGAAAGAAATTTATCGATGCCCTGGAATCATTCACCGATTCAGGTCGCCTCAGTCGGGGTCGTTCTTATGCTCGTGGTAACAAGGTCAAAAGCTTTGAGATTGAGGATGGTATCGTCGAAGCGCAAGTGCGGGGCAGCGTTAATCCTTACTACGGAGTTTACAAAGAGCCGCTGTACACAACAGTGGTAGAGATTCAGCCGATTAGCGCCGCAAAATGGGCAGCCGCGATCGCCCTGATTGCCTCCAAAGCGAGCTATATCTCCAAACTGCTGCTCAACGAAATGCCGGACACGATTGAAGATGCCTTTCTTACCCTGGGGTTAAATTTGCTGCCCCGTAAGCGATCTGAATTTAAAACAAGCTGCTCCTGTCCAGATTATGGTGACCCTTGTAAACATGTGGCGGGGGTTTGTTATTTGCTTGCTGTCGAATTCGATCGCGACCCGTTTCTGATGTTTGAACTGCGTGGACTCTCTAAAGCAGCACTGCAAGCAGAACTCGCAAAATCTCCCCTCGGCATCGCCCTTTCAGCAGAACTTTCCACACAGGCAACCGATCCTGCGCCCGTCGAGTCTTACTACACGCAGCCCAAAACGATTACCCTTCCGCCTGACACCAGCCTGAAGGAATTTTGGCAAAGTCCCAAACGCTTTTCCACTCCAGAACCGTCCACCCAAGTCACAGTGCCAGCAATTTTGATTAAAAAGCAGGGTGATGCGCCCGCCTTTTGGCGTAAAGATGCTTCCTTCATTGCCACGATGGAAGAACTGTATGAACGGGTTAAAACCAAAAATCGGGATGTTCTTGATTAGAGATATTGAGCAATCGCTCAGAGAACATGAGAAAGCGATCTCATTCTTAGCCCTAATGAGTGGACTAGCTCATTAAAGAATTGCTTGAAAATGATTTAGAAACAAACTTGTTTAATTCTGTCCACAAAACTTCCCGCTTATAAATGCCTTCCATCCGGTGATGTAACTTTCCATCTTCAAAGAAGAGCAAAGTTGGCAAGGTTGTGATTCGATAATGACTCGCTAGCTTCAAATTCTCATCAGCGTTGATCCCCACCAATTTGAGCGAACTGCCGCACTCGGCTTGAAACCGAGACAGGATAGATTCAATCACTCGACAAGGACCGCACCAGGGAGCACCGAAATGCACCAAAACGGGAGAAGAGGAATCTAGAATTTCTTGCTCAAAGGATTGTTTTCCCATTTTTCTAGCTTTTATTTATTAATGAAATGTTGTTTCTAAAAATGCTTGGGATCATCCTACCAGTCTATGCTGCCTGTCGCGCTAATCATTATTGAGTGTGCCCACCAAAGAAGGAGAACAAACGCAGCAACGCCTAAATAAGAAATTCGCAAAAATTCCTCTAATTTAAGCGTTTGCTTACCCTGCGCGATCGCTCCAAACGGGATCACTGAAGTTCTGGCTTTGACTGTTTCAAACGCTGAGCCATAGCGAGCCAGCAGGCGGCGATCGCCGTGCCATACGCCGAATAAGTGGTGCAACACCAGCCCAATTGAGGTGATAATCGTAAACGTCGTCCCTAGCCACAGGGTGTGAGCAACGCACCAAATTACCTGCCCCACCATTTGCGGATGGCGAGTAATGCGAATGATCCCCGTTTCGTAGAGATGAACCTCAGGCTTTTGGATCGCTGCAATTTCTAACAGGTTGAATGTGGCAGGATAAAGAAATAGAAATGAAATTGCTGACAGACTCCAAACAATGGGCTGCACTCCGGCAACGCCTTGCACTTGCCAAAGTTGCAATCCATCGTAGCGATGATTAATGAAATAAATAATTAGCACCGCAGCTAGCGGCAAACTCACGAGTGCAAAAACCACACGGTACAGTCGTGCGCCAACTCTCTTTTCCGCCCAAGGACGCAGTGCCGCCAATCCGCTATGGGCGATCGCAAACATCACTAGCAAACCCAGCATGATGAAGTGACTGGGCGTTAACCAACTGAAGGACATTAGGGATCAAAACTAGAGGATAGGGATCAGTGTACAAGACCCACCCAGTCGCGATCGCTTAAATTGGGCGATCGCCTATCTTATGTCTCAGATATCAAAAGTAGGCTATCTCACTTGTAGCAAAAAAAATTGTCTGGCTTTGTGCACTATTTCTTTAATAACTGCTCTCGCAACTTTAAGGCATGAGCCAGACTAAGAACATCATGTGCCCATTCGGGCAATATCAAGGTCATGATAATTTCCTCGATGCTATTGATTAGGCACAACCCGATCGCTCCCCATATTGCTGCTGTCCAGCCATAGCCAAACAAACCCACCACGGCAACGACTAAAGAAATGCCCCAAACTTTAGCGGTATAGGTATGGAAGCTAGGAAACTTACCGAATTTGATCAGACTGACGATAAACAGCATGAGTTGAAATGTGATCGCGACTAGAAAGGGCGTTTGAAACACGAGGATAACCGTTGGATAGACCAGCCATGTGCTGACCGCAACGCAGAGATATAAACTAATATCCGCCCAGCTATCTGCCTGCCGCAGTTCGACTGTGCTGACTTTTAATTTGCGAGCAATGATGCCATCAAAAATATCCGATAGAACCGCGATCACATAGCCTATGAGGAAGCCAACATCTGTTTTGCCATCAAGCGCTTCTAGTAGCAGCAAAGGGGCGATCGCAAACCGCAAACCGACCAGCATCCAGGGAATATTTGCCAACTTCAAGCTGCTCACCTATCAAAGAATCTTTTGAAGCGACACGGCTATAACCTTAATGGTTGCTTGTCACGACTCCTATAATTCTGAAACTGCACACTTGTTTTTGCAACAGAGGCGATCCTTACTGGAACCTACCACATCAAAGTGGATATTCTTCATGGAGCTTGATTAAAGCAGCGTTGTGCGATATCGGTGGCGGGTAATGGCTTGCTAAACAAATAGCCTTGCATCGCATCACAACCAATGGATCGTAAGAATTTCTGCTGTTCTACCGTTTCTACTCCTTCGGCAATTACGTCCAAATCTAATCCATGACCCAAGGTAACGATCGCCTGGATCAGGGCAGCATCTTTGACACTCGTCGTTGAGTCTTTAACAAACTCTCGATCTATCTTGAGCGTGTGCAAAGGAAAGCGTTTGAGGGTCGCCAGTGAAGAGTATCCTGTCCCAAAATCGTCAATCGAAATATGCACACCCATTGCTCGCAGTTCATTTAATATTGCGGTCGTGACATGAATATCCTGCATGGCAATGCTTTCAGTGATTTCGACCTCCAAATATCGTGCAGCCAAACCCGTCTCTGCAAGCACCCGATTAATTAATTGAGCAAGGTTTTGACGCTGAAACTGTCGTGCTGAAAGGTTAACTGCAACCCGAATAGGGGGATATCCTGCGTCTTGCCATGCCTGGTTTTGGGCACATGCCGTATGCAGCACCCATTCCCCAATCGCTACAATTTGTCCGGTTTCTTCTGCTAGAGAAATAAATTGGTTTGGTGGAATCAGCCCTCGTTCTGGATGCTGCCAACGAACTAAAGCCTCTGTTCCTACAACTTGCCCCGTTTTAAGATCTACTTGTGGCTGATAATGCAGAAAAAACTCATTTCGATTTAGCGCTTTGTACAGATCATTCGCTAACACGAGTTGCTCTAGCGCCTGAGTATTCATATCCGCAGCATAGAGTTGAAAATTATTCTTACCCTGTTGCTTTGCTCGATACATAGCGGTGTCGGCATTTTTCAGCAATGTTTCCACGTCTTCACCATCATAAGGAGCGAGGGCAATACCAATACTCGTTGTAACGTGGAACTCTTGCTCTCCAAAATCAAAGGGAGCTTGGAGAGTTCTAATAATACGGGCAGCGATTTTGATTGCGTCATTGGCAGAGCAAACTTGAGGCAATATTAATGTGAACTCATCGCCACCCCAACGGGCAATGGTATCGCTTTTCTTGAGGCACTCAGCAATCCGATGAGAGACTCGTTGCAGCAGTTGATCACCAATTGTGTGCCCTAAAGTATCGTTAATTACCTTAAAGCGATCAAGATCAAGAAACATCACCGCCAGCATTTCGCCCTGCTGATGAGCATAAGCTAACGCCAGAGACAGCCGCTCATCAAATAAAAGCCGATTCGGTAGTCCAGTTAGGCGATCATGAGACGCTTGATGGCGAATCATATCCTCAACTCGTCGCTGCATCACTGCCATATATAGATGCGTACCCAGTGCTTGGGCTAGCTTAATCTCATCGGCAGTCCATTCTTGTGCCAGTCCTTTTTTGACTTCTCGCCACATTTCAAATGATTGCCGTGGGCGTATATTCCGCTCATCTTCGTTCCATTGTCCTGCCCAAAGGATTTCTGTATCAACTTCTTGGCGAAAAACGCTTAAGCAGCCGATACATTGCTGTCGATATTGCAACGGCACGATCAAAATAGAGCGAATGGTCGTGGTTTCAAAGGCAGGCGCTAGAAACTGAAGCTGGGGATTTTTGTAGAGATCATGAATGCTATGAAACTGTGGTGTTGTAGTGGGCTGATCAAATAGAGTATCGTCATATCGTTCTGATTTTTCCGAGAGAATATCGCAATACTCCAGCGGTTTCCCAGCAGAGACTCCCATCACTTGTTGCCAAAATTGGCTCTCTTCGATTCGTGCAAGGGTAGGCTGTGCGCCAGATGTATATAGTTGGGGCGCATTACCACTAATGTCTGCATTGATATAAAGTCTTCCACCATTTCCCTTAAGGGCTTTGACCGTCTCTTCTAACACCGATTGGCGAATTTTAACAACATCGTAAGGGGCGTGAAGCAGGCGACTAATGTGATTAATCGTTGTTTCGTAACAAAGTTGTTGACGTGCGTGGCTTAAAAGATTGGCTTGAGCAATGGCGATCGACACCTGATCAACTAAAAGCTGCACCACTTGCAACTGATCTTGAGAGTATTGACGGGGTTCTGCATGATGTGACACTAACAGACCCCAAAGCTGATTGTGATACAAAATGGGAACGACAAGCGACGAACAAACCCCCATGGCTGCAAGATATTCTGCATGGCAGGCATCCACAGGCGCATAGCGGATATGTTCTGTGCCTAAGCTTGCCCCTGTTTGTGGATCATCCAGGTGGCTAATCGTTTTACGTTGTGAGGTAACATCGACAATCACCCGTGAACGAGCTTTGATAAATAGGGTACGAGCTTGAGCAGGAATATCACTTGCAGGAAAATTAAGACCCTTTAGAGAAGGTAAACGATTTCCACTCATGGCTTCAGCAACCACTTCACCATTACCATCTGAATGAAAGCGATAGATTTTGACCCGATCAGTGTCAAGAAACGCACGAGTTTCGATTGCCGTCGCACTTAAAATTTCTTGCAGTTCAAGCGATTGCCGAATGCGATTAGTAATGCGATTAAGTGCACCTTGATAGTTAAAGGTTAGTGGAGACGGCTGAGTCCGATTCATGCGTTTCATAGCGGCACTACTTCTGTAAATGATTAAAACCTTTTCCTCAAAATACCCGATTAATGTGACGAACTATACTTACAGAAGGGAAATGCCTATTAGATACACTTAAGTTCAAGAAAGGTTACAGTTCGTGAATATAAGGAAGCTAGGTTCGCATTGGCAGAATTCATAGCCGTTTTGGGGCATCTCACCAATTCTGTATCTTACTAATTTTTACTATTGAAGCTTGCGCCAATTCTATCAGTAACTAGAAAGCTTAGCTCTGGCAAGCTCAGGCTTTTAGCCTGCAAAAGTAGTACATGAGTCTTAATTAAAGTTGCAAAGCAACCAAATTATTGCGATACACTAAGGAAGTTTTCTTAGAGAGTTTTGAATGGCACGATCAAACGGGGGAAAAGCTGAACGGCTTGTGTTAGAGTCACCTGCGATCGCAGACCTTGAAGACACAGAAGTATCCGCAGGTTTATCCGAAGCAAATATTGAAGACACAGAAGTATCCGCAGATTCATCCGAACCTATTGTCGAAACTCAATTAGCGGATGCTCAGGCAACAGATATTCAAACTATCGATGACTGTTTGAATGCGCTTAAAGCATTGCTAAACACAGTCGAAAAACTTCAGAAAGTGCGCCTTGAAGTAGGTGATGTTAAGCCCTTCCTGATCAGGATGCTAGACGGAGAGGTAATGTCGGGGGAAGACTTAGAACAGCTCAAAACTGGAGTCGGCGGTTTGTCTCGCTTAATCCGGGCTTACACTGATCACCAAACTGCTCTAGTCAAAGCACAGCCTGCAAGAGATCTTTTAGACCAAGTGTTGACTCATTCATCACTCAATCACCCACCACAAAACTAGCGCGATCGCTGGGTGAATTATGCAGTGAGAATCGCTTTCATAGTCACTAAAGCAGCAGGTGGAAGTTAGGGCGATTTTACAATCGCTGAAGTCACATAGAAAAAGAGATTTAAGGTGGTATGCTAGAAAAGCACAAATTCTGGCGGTGCCACTTTGCTATGACAGAATTTGATGTTGGGAGACAATTTTCATTCAGGCTATGAATGCACAGCAGTAGGAGATTGGAGAACTGTGGCTAAGAAGGATGGAACGCAAGTAGAACAACCTGCATCAAACGGCTTTAACGCTAGCGTTTTTCTTCAAGAAACAAAAGAAGAATTCGACAAGGTAGTTTGGCCTAGTCGGCAACAACTCATCAGCGAATCATTAGCTGTCATTCTTATGGTAGTCCTCTCTACAACAATGATCTATTTAGTTGATAACTTCTTTGGTTGGGCAGCTAGGCAGGTGTTTAGATGACTTTTACATCAGATGAATCCTCCCGTGTCACTCAGTTTAATAATCACAATACCGAGGAAAGCGAGGGTTCTTCAGGCTCTCAGTCATCTTCATCTCGCTGGTACGCAGTCCAAGTTGCTTCAGGCTGCGAAAAAAGAGTCAAAGCCAATTTAGAGCAACGTATTCAAACTTTAGATGTTGTAGAGAAAATCCTACAAGTCGAAATTCCTCAAACTCCTGCTGTTAGGATTCGTAAAGACGGAAGCCGTCAAAATACAGAAGAGAAGGTTTTTCCTGGGTATGTGTTGATCCGTGTCACGCGATCTTGGAACAACGATCTTCAGCAATGGGAGATGGATGATGAAGCATGGCTAGTCGTTAAGAACACCCCCAATGTTATTAATTTTGTAGGGGCAGAACAGAGACGACCGGGTCGAGGCAGAGGGCATGTAAAACCAATGCCATTGAGTCCTTCAGAAGTTGAACGGATCTTCAAGCAGACTCAAGAGCAAGAGCCAGTTGTTAAAATCGATATGGCACCAGGCGACAAGATTTTAGTTCTTTCGGGTCCCTTTAAGGACTTTGAAGGTGAGGTGATTGAGGTCAGCCCAGAGCGCAGCAAGCTAAAAGCGTTGCTGTCAATCTTCGGGCGTGACACCCCAGTGGAATTAGAGTTTAATCAAGTTCAAAAGCAGAGTTAACTAATGGCAAAAAAGGTTGTTGCAATGATTAAGTTGGCGCTTCCAGCAGGAAAAGCCAATCCCGCTCCCCCAGTTGGTCCTGCTCTTGGTCAGCACGGAGTCAACATTATGATGTTTTGCAAAGAATATAATGCTAAAACGGCGGATCAGCCTGGCATGATTATTCCGGTTGAGATTTCAGTGTTTGAGGATCGAAGCTTCACGTTTATTCTCAAAACGCCTCCTGCTTCTACTCTAATTAAGAAGGCGGCAGGTGTTGAGACTGGTTCTGGCGAACCAAACCGTAAAAAAGTTGGTTCGATTACGCGATCGCAGCTACAAGAAATAGCTAAGACCAAGATGCCTGATTTAAATGCCAACGACATTGAAGCAGCAATGCGAATTGTAGAAGGCACTGCTCGTAATATGGGCGTAACTGTTCAAGACTAGTTCACATTAGCGGGGGAGAGAAATATTCTCGTCAGCACCCCAGGAGATAAAAATGGGTAAGATTTCAAGACGATTACGAGAATTGCAGGCGAAAATTGAGGATCGTTCATACACCCCTCTAGAAGCGCTGCAACTTTTAAAGGAAACAGCGACAGCAAAATTCCCTGAATCTGCAGAAGCGCATATTCGCTTAGGAATCGATCCAAAGTATGCAGATCAGCAGCTTCGGACTACTGTGGCTCTTCCTAAGGGAACAGGTCAAGTCGTGCGAGTTGCAGTGATTGCTCGTGGTGAAAAAGTGAATGAGGCGACTGTTGCAGGTGCGGATGTTGCAGGTTCTGAGGAACTGATTGAGGACATCCAGAAGGGCATGATGGATTTTGATCTACTCATTGCTACACCCGATATGATGCCCAAAGTTGCCAAACTGGGTAAGCTATTGGGTCCTCGCGGTTTAATGCCTTCTCCCAAGGGTGGAACCGTAACCTTCGATTTGGCTCAGGCGATCGCTGAATTTAAAGCAGGTAAGCTAGAATTTCGTGCCGATAGGACTGGAATCGTTCATGTCTTGTTTGGAAAGGCAGGATTCACAGAGGAAGATTTACTCATCAACTTGAAAGCCCTTCAAGAAACCATTGATCGAAATCGTCCTTCTGGTGCGAAAGGGCGATATTGGCGTACAATGTATGTCTCTTCTACAATGGGACCTTCCATTGAAGTCGATATTAGCGCGCTGCGTGATCTAAAGCTTGGAGAAGCTGCTTAACAAGCATTATCTACAATTGAATCGTGCGAAACCAAAGACAGCAGGTGTTACCACTTAATCCCCTGCCGAGGCGTTAGTTAACTTTCACTACTAGTGTTACCCAACAAAAGTATTTGAACGCTCTGCAAAACCCCGGCTTACAGTCGGGGTTTTTGGTTTAATAGTACGCTCAACAAGCAAGTCAACTTTTCAAACACCCACTTAAAGGAGGTGAGAACGAATGGGTAGAACCCTAGAGGATAAGAAGGAAATTGTCGCAGAACTTCAGGCAACGCTGAGTCAATCTCAGCTTGCAGTTGTGATTGACTTTAAAGGTTTGTCAGTAGCTGAAATTACTGATTTACGTCAACGTTTGTTGCCAACCGGAGCAGTCTGTAAGGTTGCAAAGAATACATTGATGCGGATTGCGATCTCAGGTGACCCAACTTGGGAACCTATGACTCCGCTCTTGAAGGATTCTTCTGCGCTTCTCTTAATTAAAGAGGATGTAAGCGGTGCTTTAAAGGCATACCAAGAGTTCCAGAGAGTATCCAAAAAAACTGAGTTGCGCGGTGGCGCAATGGAAGGTCGCGCTCTGTCACAGGCAGATGTGAAGGCGATCGCGGATCTACCTTCCAAGGAACAGCTTATTGCTCAAATTGCTGGCGCTATCAATGGCGTGGCAACCAAGTTGGCGGTAAGCATCAACCAGGTTCCATCCGGTTTGGCTCGTGCAATTCAAGCAGTTGCCGACAAAGACAAAGAAGCAGCATAAGGAAAGTTTTGAATTAGTTGACATTCACAATTCAAACTTCCTTTCCCGTCAGCAAAGTATTAACAATCAAAATCAAGGAGATCAAAATGTCTGTAGTTACCGATGAAATCTTGGAAAAATTGAAGACTCTAAGCTTGTTAGAAGCATCTGAGCTAGTTAAACAGATTGAAGAAGCTTTTGGGGTAAGCGCGGCGGCTCCAGTTGGCGGTGGCATGATGATGGCTGCTCCTGGTGCTGCAGCACCGGCTGAAGAAGTGGAAGAGAAAACCGAATTTGACGTAGTTTTGGAAGAATTCCCTGCTGATAAGAAGATTGCTATCCTAAAGATTGTACGAACCTTGACTGGTCTGGGTTTGAAGGAAGCAAAGGACTTAGTAGAAGCCGCTCCTAAAGCAGTCAAAGAAGCGATCGCGAAAGAAGCTGCCGAAGACGCTAAGAAGCAGCTTGAAGAAGCAGGTGCCAAGGTTTCGATTAAGTAGGAATCTTACTCCAACTTTCAATAAGTAGAAAAAGAGGAGAATGTTAAAAACATTCTCCTCTTTTTGTTTTATCCAGCAATCGGATGTTGAGACTACTTTAACAATCTCCGTGCTTTGATTGCCTCGCCCACATTTTTCGGCTGGCAGTAGCCTCTTTTCTAGAGAATTTCCTAGGTCAAGCGGTTATTGGAGGGGAATTTTCCCATCGACCTTCTTCGATCGTGAGGGCTTTGTCCAAAAATGTTTCTGCTGTGGTTTTGGGGTGTTTGCCATCCGGCAGGCAACTCACTGCCATGTTGCCCATGACGTTGATAGTCGTGCGACAGAGATCGAGAAATCAGTCCATCGTAATTAAAATTTCGATGTATTCTCAGATTGCGATCGCGCTTGTGTTGGCGATCGTTTTAGATGTTGCCCTTCGTCTTAAAAATCCCAGCCTTTACAGCGATTTTCAAGTGAATAGACCGCAGTGATTGAACCAACTGAGCGCGTCATTTTCGGTGATGTAGTGGACCGCCTCCGTCATAGCTTGGTCGAGGGCTTCACGGGTACGAGCCGCTTTGGAACGCAGGAACTGCTTGAGTTTCGACCAGCACAGCTCAATGGGAGATAAGTCTGGTGAGTAAGGAGGTAAGAAGACCACCTGTGCGCCCACCGCTTCAATGGCACTGCGAACTGAATGAGCATGATGGACTTTGAAGGTTGTCCATGACCACAATTGCTCCTGTCCATAATTGTGGGGCAAGAACGTCGCAAACATAACTCAAAAAGGCTGATGTATCGACACTGCCCTCCAGGGTCATAGAGGCAATCAAACCATCGAGACTCAGTGCCCCAATGAGTGAAACGTTTGTGCCTCGATTGCGAGGAACTGTATCGACTGCTCGTTGTCCTCGTAAAGCTCGTGCAAACAAACGCACCATGCCTAGATGAATGCCGGCTTCGTCGATGAACACCCAGTTGCGCACATCCACCGGCTCTAGAGTGCGACGGTACTCATCTCGCTGCTCCCGCACTCTAGGAGAATCTTGCTCACTCGCGTACAGTGTTTTTTTACGGGGCAGCCTCAAGCGTTGCAGCGCTCGACACATGGTAGGTTGACTCACTTTAATTCCTTGATGTGCTTCTAATTGCTCACACAGTTCGTCTAGATGGATGTCAGGTTTGTGCTCAACCCACCCTTGCACTAGCTTCAATAGTTCTCCATCTATCGTGGGAGAAAGGGTTTCTCCCCTCTGTTTGGCTTCTCTTTGCCCACTGCTGCGATACCGACGAAGCACCCGTTTGACAAAACTTTGACTCACTTTGAATCGTTCGGCCAGTTGAGCTTGGGTTCCTTCTTTAGCCGTCCAGGCATCGATCACGCGCGTACGTAAGTCGGTGGAGTAAGCAACAGGCATTTCACTGCTTTAGTAGTTTTTCTATCGATACCTTACCAGAAAGAGCTGATTACCTGAAAATCGCTGTAAAGTGCCAAAGTTGCTAAATTTCTAGCAATTCTCTCTAGCTGCTACTAGCGATCAGCCTGCAAAGAGCTTTGGATTATTTGAGCGCTTCTACAACTGACGATACATTGAACTAATGTATCGAACAAAAGAGTATGGAAACAACTGAAGAGACAGCGTCCTTGAAACGAGTGTTTGGCTTAACCACACTCGTCATTTATGGCGTTGGTGATATTCTTGGCGCTGGCATTTATGCCGTTGTGGGCAAAATTGCCGGACTTTCTGGTGGTCTCGTCTGGGCTTCTTTCATGGTAGCAATGTCAGTTGCTGCGCTCACTGCCTTGAGCTATGCCGAACTGGGTAGCCGCTTTCCGGTCAGTGGAGGCGTTGCTTCCTTTGTGCATCGAGCGTTTCGCACCGACTGGCTCTCCGTCATCGTCGGTTGGCTGATGTTTTGCACCTGCATTGTTTCGATGGCGACCCTCTCCAAAGCATTTGCAGGCTACTTGATCACGTTTGCTCCTATCTTTCCAGCGTGGTTAGTTGTCCTGGCGCTGTTTTGTGGTCTGGCGTTGATCAACTTTCGAGGAATGGAGGAATCTTCAAGCCTCAACATTTTTTGTACGACGCTTGAGGTTTCAGGGCTTCTTGTCGTTATTTTTGCATCAGCCTTTTTTATCAGCGGTGGTGCAGCCAGCAATGCCGCTGCGACAGCCCCTGTAGTCAGTGGTCAGACAATCGGTTGGATTGCCATTTTTCAGGGCGCAGCACTTGCCTTTTACGCTTTCATTGGCTTTGAAGACATTGTGAATGTGGCGGAAGAAGTCAATAATCCTGAGCGCAATGTACCAAGAGCCGTTTTGTTATCACTCGGGATTGCTGGAGTTGTTTATATTCTCGTTTCCTGGCTTGCCACTCAAGTCTTGAGTCCTGCAGAACTTTCTGCCTCCGGTGCGCCGCTGCTGGATGTCGTTCGTCGGGCACAGCCGAATTTTCCAGGCGTTGTGTTTACTTTCATTGCTTTATTTGCAGTACTTAATACGGCTCTGCTGAACTTTATTACGGCTTCGCGGTTGCTTTTTGGGATGTCGCGTGATGGGTTGCTGCCTGCCTGGTTTAGCAAACTACACGCAACACGCGCAACGCCTTACCGCACAATTATTGTGATTTTGCCGATCGCCATTTTTCTATCGCTGTCAGGTACACTGCAATTTCTGGCGGGCACCACCGCAACGCTCATTCTTGCCATGTTTTGTTTGGTGAATCTGTCGCTACTCATCATTAAACGTCGGGAAGGTAATGCTGAAGGGTTTCAAGTGCCGTCATTCATTCCAGTATTAGCGTTTGTTTCCAACCTTGTGCTCATCGCCTTTGCATCAAAGGAAAGCCACCTCTTGGCAGCCGCCTTTACAGGTCTAGGGTTTCTTCTCGTCTTGGTGCGGAAAGCCTTCATGAAACAAGATGCTACCTAGTTCCAGTTGCGTGAATATTAGCATTCAGTTGGTTTGGGAATGAAGGTAGCGACAACAGTTGCCACAAATGACCACAGCGCAAACTGTTGGCTTCTACGTCAAACCCAAACGCACTGATCAAAAAGCTCCAGAGACAGTCCTGTGTTTTGCGATAATTCGGTCATTCTTGGCAAACGACCCATCTCAGCGAGGAACATATTGAACAGTTCAAAAGGCGCATCAAAATGCTAATGAAATTATGCTGTCATCACTGGAGTCAACCTCAAAATATCGCGGGAGTAGAGAAGCGGCGATCGCGGCAAGCGAACAGTGAAGGAGCAATCTCCTTGTAAGGCTGGGGAATTTGCAGTTACAGCGATCTCTAAATTTTTTCGATATAAATTTTTCTCTTAATAGTAAGCCCCGGCAAAATGCTGGGGCTTTTCGTTTCACTCATACAAAGGAGCTTATGCGCCAACGGCTTCTTTGGCAGCGTAGAGAACTTCAGCAGTGATCACTTCGATGCCGCGATCGCGGGCAAATTTCTCAGTGTTGCGCTTCACCTTGCCGCGCACAAAACCAGGGATTTTGTTCAACTCGGCAGTACCGTCCTTGCTCCAGTTCATGTCGGAATCGGCAGACATCCCCCGCGTAATCACTTCCTTAGTATCGTGACCACCAAAAATTTCCAGCAGGTGATCTTCCATGCCCAAAGTGAAGGAGTTGTAGATTAAATCCACAAGCTGGTTGGTGCCTTCATATCCAAGAAATGGTTTGTAGCCAATTGGGAAGTTTTGCACGTGAATTGGGGATGAAATCACGCCGCAGGGAATATCCAACCGCTTACCCACATGGCGTTCCATTTGGGTACCAAAGATGGCAGAGGGTTCCACACGGGCAACCGCATCGCCAACGATGCCGTGATCATCGGTGATAATCACTTCGTCGCAATAGCCGCTGACCTGCTCCCGGAACCACTCTTCGTCATATTTGCAGAAGGTGCCAGCCCAAACAACGTGAATTCCCATTTCGCGGGAAAGAATCTTAGTGATGGCGGCGGCATGAGTGCTGTCGCCATAAACCACTGCTTTTTTGCCCGTCAGATTTTGGCAGTCAATCGATCGTGAGAACCAGGCAGCTTGAGAAATATTCAGGGTTTGATTTTCGATGTAGTCATTGTAATCAACCGCCCCACCCTGAGCATTAATCACTTGCTGAATTTTGCGAATGCAGCGTGCCGTTTCCACCACGCCCATTGGCGTAATGTCGATGTAGGGCATGCCAAATTCTTGCTCTAGATATTCCGCCGTCATCATGCCGAGTTCGCGATAGGGCACCAGGTTAAACCAGGCTTTGGGCAGATTTTTTAGGTTGTGAACGGACGCACCTTCGGGAATGATGTCATTTACCTCAATGCCCAAGTCTGCCATCAGCCGTTTTAGCTCGGTGCAATCGTGGTTATTGTGGAAGCCCAGAGTGGAAATGCCGATGATGTTAACGGAAGGCTTCTCGGTTTTAGCTGTAGCGATGTCGCCTTTTTTCCGTGCTTTTTGAATGTAGAACTGGACGATTTGATGCAGGGTGCGATCGGCGGCTTGCAGTTCGTTGACGCGGTAGTGGTTTACATCCGCTAGCAACACATCGCCTTTCGCTTCAATTTGGGCGCGTTGGACAAAGTTTTCCAGGTCTTCTTGCAAAATGCTGGAAGTGCAGGTAGGAGTCAGCACAATCAAATCGGGATGTTCTTCGGCATCTTTGCGAACGATGTTGTCTACCACTTTTTCTTGGGAACCACGCGCCAACACATGGCGATCGACCACGCTGGTGGTAACTGGGGTAAAGTCTTTTTCCCGGGACAACATCGATCGCATGACGTTGAAGTAGTCATCGCCAATGGGGGCATGCATGATGGCATGGACGTTTTTGAAGGAGGTGGCAACGCGGAGAGTGCCAATATGCGCTGGACCTGCGTACATCCAATAAGCCAGTTTCATAAGGTGCCTTTTTTAGAAAGTGGGGAGTGAGAGCTAGAAGTTGGGGCTAAACAAGTCTCTGCTTATTGATTGTCTCAAAGACAGCGAGAATATCAACAAATATTTGAGGTTTTTCTGATTATTTAAGATCAATAAGCAAATCAGGTAAAACCTTTTATCTGAAGAGTTTATAGGAGTTTTGATTAGATTGAATATGAGGCATTCTTTGACATGATTCTTATTGCACTTAGTTTCTCTGGTGGAACGTAATCGAAAACTTGCAGGAATTTAGAGAGGAAGTTTTTTTATCGGTATAGGGCAATCTCAAAAGTTTTTACCCAAATATTGGCACGAAGGCATCAGAGAGTGTTTGTAAATAAGCATTGCGAAAGTATTTACGAAATCCGGTTAAAAAGCGTACTAATACGGAATTGAGTAGGGGAGTATCATTTAGCAAGATGAAAAAGGTACTCTGTCCATGCCTCGACCCCGCACTCAAATTAGCCCTCATCTAGACTACGCAGATCTAACTCAGCGGTATGTTCAGTGCCAAGATGCTGGCGAGAAAAACCGTTGGTTGGTGATTCGATTGCTCAGTCATCCAAAGACTCCGATGAGCATCGAACAAACCGCTGAGATTTGTGGACTCAGTTGTAGTGGAGTGCGGAAAATTGCCCGTCGCTACAACGCCGAGGGTGCGGTCGGACTAGTCAATCGGCAACGCTTGAACCCTGGGGGCAATCGGTTGGCTTTAAGTGATGAACAGCAACGGCTATTGCGGCAACGCTTACAGAGTGCCCCGGATGATGGCGGACTCTGGAGTGGACCGAAAGTTGGGGAGTATATCGAAACCTACTTTGGCATTTGCTTACACCCCTCAACAGCCTGGAAGTATCTACGACGTTTGGGGTTGAGCTTGCAGGTGCCGCGTCCGGTGCATCATCAAAGCGCAACCCTTGAGCAGCAAGCAGAGTTCAAAGCAGGATTAGCAGGTCATGTGGCGTGGTTGCGCTCGTTGTTTCCCAATCGGGAGATTGTAATTTGGGCGGAAGACGAAGCTCGATTAGGCTTGCAACCCATTGTCAGGCGGGTTTGGGCACCCATAGGAGAACGCCCATCAGCGCATCATTCTCGCCGCTATCAATGGGTCTACACCTATGGTTTTGTCCATCCTGCCACTGGAGCGAGCTACTTCCTTTTATTGCCCCGTGCCAATGTCTCCATGATGCAGATGGCGTTAGAGCTATTTGCGGCTCAGGTCAATCCCCATCGTCAGCAGTTGATCATTCTATTGGTTGATCAAGCCGCGTGGCATATGAGCCAAAAACTTCAGGTGCCCCCCGGCATTTTCTTCTACCCGCTATTGCCCTATACCCTCCAACTGCAACCCACTGAATGTGTCTGGTCTTTGCTGCGCGAAGCAATCGCTAATCAAGTGTTTGACAATCTTGATGCTTTAGAGGATGTCTTAGTCAAGCGGTGCCAATGGTTGATGCAGCATCCTGTGATAGTTCAAGGCAAAGTGGGCTTTGATTGGATTCAAGCAATTTAATCTGGTCAAAAAGTACTGCCTTCCGCAATTCCGTATAAGAAGTCAGAGTTGAGTGAGGTTAAGGCATGGGAGCACTTAAAACCTACAGCAGTGATTTAACCGATGCCGAGTGGCACAGAATTGAGCCTTTGTTACCCACAGGAAAACCTGTAGGACGATTGCGGGAAGTAGATTTACGGCAGGTGTTAGATGCTATTTTCTACCGGGTTGAAAATGGAGTGAAGTGGCGCAACCTACCGGCGGATTTTCCAGCATGGCAAACGGTGTATGGTTACTTTCGATTGTGGGTGCGTTTGGGGATATGGGAATCGATTAATCGGTAGTGCGTCAAATCTTGGTGGGTCGAGTAAAGTAGAGAGACCTTTACTCCCAAGCATGACCTATGGAATGTCGGCTCTGTGGTCATCCCAGTACCCATAAACATGGCAAAGCCCCAAACGGTAGCCAGCGGTATTTTTGCCCCCAATGCAAGCAGACGTTCAATAGAACTCTTGCGTGAATCAAGAAGAGAGCGAAAGTTCACAGTTGATGATCGCCGCAATCAGGTTGAAGCGCAACCCGAAGCGCTTGCGTCGATTTCGATAGCGTTCAGCCAGAATCCGAAAAATCTTGAGCTTGCGGTTGACATGCTCAGCGACTACTCGCAATCGGGCTAGATTTCGGTTGTGCTGCCGCTCAGCTTTGCTCAATTTGCCTTTACGGGGCTTTTTGGTTGGAGTGCAACTACAGGGGTGTAGCGTTGCCATACCCTGATAGCCTCTGTCCGCTAAACACAACTGCTCCGGCAGCATCGGCAGGCGATGGAGCTTGAACAAGCGAAAGTCATGGACTCGCCCTTTGCCAAAGGCTGTGCAGATAATCTGTCCAGTCGCTTGATTGACTACCACTTGAGCTTTTAGGGTATGCCGCTTTTTCTTGCCGCTGTAGTAGCCTCGCTGTTTTTTTGGGGACGCTCAATGGGGCTTTCAGTCACATCCACTGCCACTACGCTCCAAGTACTGGCATTCTGGTAGAGTTGCTTTTTGCCGGGTAGCCGAAACTGGTCTGAATTGGTCAATAATCCTTCCACCTTTTGAATCAATCGACATACGGCTGACTCGCTCATCCCCCACGTGGTGGCGATATGAAACTGTGTCCGGTATTCTCGCCAGTATTCAAGTACGACCAACAATTGGTCTTCTACGCTTAATTTGCACTGTCCACCCCGTTTTCCCCTGCGGTCAAGATCGGGACGCAATATTGCTACCATCTGCTCAAACGTTTCAAGGTGAACCCCACATCGACGTTTGAAAGCTCCGGGTTTAAGTTGGCTAAGTTGCTCGTAGGTCATAATATCCTCCTCCTTGACCTAGTTCTAGCTGCTTACATACATTCACGCAAGAGGTCTATTGAACGATTTGATACCCTGTACTATTATCGCCATGTGAGTGAAGAGCAAATCCGGCAAGTCCTACAGGCACATAGCGAGGGCAGCAGTCTGCGAGGCGTTAGCCGCACGAGTGGACTTGCCTACAATACCGTTGTGAGCCTGGTTCGTGCCGCTAGTCAGCAGGCTCAATTGGTGCATAATGCTGAAGTTCAAGCGGTCGAGACGCAGGAAGTCAGTGCAGATGAATTGTGGTCATTCGTCGCAAAAAACAAAAGCAATGTCTCCCCGGTGAATTAGAGGTAGGGGACTGCTGGATTGGTGTGAGTTTGGCTGATTCAAGTGGATTGATTTTAGCCGCACGAGTCGGAAAACATACTGATGACTTAATTGAAGAGTTGGTTGTCAGCAGTGAGGGAAAGACAGTCTGTAAACAATGGAATAGCGATGATTGGGGAGGCTATGAACGAGTATTGCCCCCCGAAATCCTGCACTACATTGGCAAAGACAAGACGCAACGGTTAGAGCGCACCAATGGCATTGTCAGGCAGCAAACTGGGCGTTGGCACCGCAGGCAGAACAAGTTTGGCAAAGTATGGGCACAAACAAAAGTAACGACCCGATTAGTGGTGAGCTACTTCAATTGGATTTGGTCACATAGTCGGTTGAAGACAACAGCAGCCCAACGAGCGGGATTGACATTGCAACCCTGGGCTTGGCACGACCTTCTAACCTATCCCACCATCATCTGAAGCACAACCGATTAATCAGGCTTTAGTCCACCAGGTCCGACGCTCAGCAGGACGAGTAGGAGAACCCAGTTTGGGCATCATTGATAGCCAGTCAGTCAGATTGGGAGAAAAAGGGGGGAACACATTGGCGTAGATGGCTTCAAAAAGATCAAAGGGCGAAAACGAACGATTGTTGTCGATGTCTTAGGAATGGTGCTCAAGTGTCATGTGGGGGCTGCCAACCAAGCGGATGTCAAAGCAGCGCCTTGGGTACTGTTTGGGGTGATTGAAACCTACGAACGAATCGTGAAGATCCTAGCAGACCAAGGCTATCGAGGAGATCTAGAAATTGATTTGTCAGTGGTGTATGGCGTTGAGTTGGAGGTGGTTGAACATCCAGGAAAGGGCTTTTCAGTCCAGCCAAAGCGATGGGTTGTAGAACGGACTTGGGCATGGCTCGAAAATTGTCGAGGACTCACGCGAGACTATGAACGGTTGAGCGAGAATCATCAAGGGATGGTGTACATTGCCATGATTCGGTTAATGCTGCGACGACTAGACAATAATCGCAGACGGTGGAAACAAGAAACTGCTTAACACTGATTTACAAACGTCCTCTAAGGGATGATTTTATTCTCCTGAGTAATTCAGGCAAGATTAGGCAATCTAAGCAGGAAGGTCAGAACAATCTGAAGGCTTTGGCGTAGCCCAACTAGGAGATTCGCGATGCATGTTTAGAGTTTATGAACTGGAACTAAGGGACAACTGTGTATTTAGCCTAGCGTTTTCTGCGGCTAGTGCCATAGCCCAAAATGCCACCCAGCAATCCCCGCGCGATCTTTTTACCAGGCGTGCCGCCAAAGGCTTGAGCCGCACCTTCTGCCAGATTCATCAACAGTGTTTCGCGATCCTTTGCTAATCGTGCTTCCTCTCTAGCTTGAGCTGTTGCTTCTTTTTTCAATTGCTTTTGTAATACCGCAGCTTGACGAGCTTCTTCTTTTGCCTGGACTGCTGCTTCCTTAGCTGCTTGTTTCTCTAACTCAGCCTGGGCTTTTGCTACTTTTGTTGCTTCTGCGACTTGAGTGGTTGACTCCGTTTTTTGTTTCAGCAGTTCATAGGCGGATTCGCGATCGCTGAGTTTTTCATAATGTCCATACAGCCCTGAGCTTTGGACAATGTGCTGACGTTGAGCAGGTGTAATCGCACCAATCTGGCTACCGGGTGGAATGACGAAAGCCCGTTCGACAATCGCGGGTACGCCATTCTCTTCTAAAAAAGAGACCAGCGCTTCACCGACGCCTAGTTCCGCGATCGCTTGCTCCACATTTAACCCAGGATTCGCCCGCAAGGTTTGCGCGGCTGCTTTCACTGCCTTTTGATCCAGCGGTGTGAAGGCGCGCAGCGCGTGTTGCACCCGATTGCCCAATTGACCCAATACTTTCACAGGAATATCCGAAGGGTTTTGGGTGCAGAAGTAGACACCGACACCCTTTGAGCGAATCAGTCGTACCACTTGCTCTACCTTGTTGAGTAAAGCATCAGGGGCATCCGTAAACAGCAGATGAGCTTCATCAAAAAAGAACAGGAGCCTTGGCTTTTCAACATCGCCGACTTCAGGCAGTTGCTCAAATAGCTCCGACAGCAGCCACAGCAAAAACGTGGCATAGAGTTTGGGCGCTTGCATCAGCTTGTTTGCTGCCAAAATATTGACCCTGCCGTGCCCGTTGTCATCGGTCTGCATGAAATCCATGAGGTTCAAGGCTGGCTCACCAAAAAAGCGATCACCGCCCTGCTGTTCTAACGTCAGCAAACCCCGCTGAATGGCTCCCACACTGGCAGCCGAGATATTGCCATATTCGGTTTTGAACTCCTTGGCGCGATCGCCGACATACTGCATCAAAGCACGGAGATCTTTCAAATCCAGCAGTAGTAATCCCTGATCATCTGCGATCTGAAACGCAATGTTGAGCACCCCTTCTTGCGTGTCATTTAGATTGAGCAACCGCGCCAACAGCAACGGACCCATTTCAGAAATGGTCGTTCTTAATGGGTGTCCCTGTTCCCCAAACACATCCCAAAATGTTACCGGACAAGCTTCATAGATAAAATCAGTGATTTCAAGCTGCTGAATTCGCGCTGCTACTTTAGTCGTTTTCTCACCCGCCCGACTGATACCCGACAGATCTCCTTTGATGTCGGAGACAAAAACAGGCACCCCGCTTTGGCTAAATCGCTGAATCATCGTTTGCAGGGTCACCGTTTTGCCTGTGCCCGTCGCGCCTGCAATCAGCCCATGCCGAGTTGCCATAGGCAACAATAGGACGCATTCTTTGCCGCCGTTTGTATTACTTTTGGCGATCGCCAGGGAAGCAGACATGAGGCATAGGCTCCTGAAAAGGATATCTCGTTTATTCTACATAGGCTTGCTTGCCCACTATCGCAACAAGGTGTTTATGTTCACCCTTGAGGTTCCAGTAGTGGAAAGAAGTGCCCGACAGGTCCTTGTCCTTTGCCGATCGCCAGTGAATATTTGAGGGCAGTGGTGACGTATTCTTTGGCAAGACAAGTGGCAGTGAAAGCATCTTTACCCAGCGCCAAATTTGCCGCAATCGCGGCCGAGAGGGTACAGCCAGTACCATGGGTATTTTTCGTATTAATTGTTTCCATCTCTAAGATTTGCAACGTCTGCCCATCCCACCAAACATCGACACCGCAGAGATTTCCAGTCATGCCGCCGCCTTTGACCAATACAGCCTTTGCACCAAGCTGATGAATTTTTTGTGCCGCAATTTGCATCTCTTCCAGAGTCTGAATCTCCATATTTGCCAGCATTTCGGCTTCGTAACGATTGGGCGTAAGAACGATCGCTAAAGGAATCAGGGCAGTCCGCAGGGTGGCGATCGCGTCATCATCAATCAATTGTGCTCCCGTGCGCGACACCATCACCGGATCAACGACTAAGTTTGAAATACGCAATGTTTGAATCTGTTTCGCTACAGTCGCGATAATCTCCTGATTCAGCAACATTCCTGTTTTCGCAGCCTGTACACCAATATCGCTGACCACCGCTTCCATTTGCGCCGCGACCGATTCTGGCGGCAATGCATCCACCCGCGCTACACCCAACGTATTCTGCGCCGTGACGCACGTGAGGGCGCTAGTCCCGTGTACTTTATGGAACGCGAAGGTGCGTAAATCTGCCTGAATGCCTGCACCGCCGCCACTATCGGAACCCGCGATCGTTAATGCAACAAAAGGAGTCATAAGAATTGGAAGTTTTAAGTTTTGTTTACGTAGCGTCCCCATGGGAGATATTTTGAGTTGGAAGTTTTGAGTTCAAAGATTCATCACCGTACCTCGAACTTCGTAGCCCGCACTTCGATCCTCTTCTCGACTTTCGCACAATCCGTCTGTTCTTGGCGTTAAGATCAGAGTAACTGTTAAGAATTGCAAATTACGATGAAACTCACCTGGATCGATCTAAATAGCTGGATATTTGAGCTAGCTGGAAAAACAATCTTGGTCGATCCGTGGCTGGTTGATCCGCTGGTATTTTATGGGCAACCATGGCTGTTTACGGCGCATCACACTACGCCATTAACCATTACGCCGGAGACACTGCCGCCGATTGACTTAATTTTGCTGTCTCAAGGTGTGGATGATCACTGCCATAGACCCACCATGGAAAAGCTCGATCGCGCCATTCCGGTCATCGCATCTCCCACTGCTGCCAAAGTGGTGAAAAGTTTGGGCTATCAGCAGGTGACGGCGATCGCTCCCTGGCAAGACACAGTTATTGCGGATAATCTGCAAATTACTGGCGTACTAGGTGCTGAAATTCAGCCTGGACAAGTAGAGAATGGCTATCTGCTTAAAGATTTGACAAGTGGCGAAGCGCTTTACTACGAACCCCATTTTTCACCTTTGAAGGATCTAGCAAAACTGGGACGAGTCGATGTGGCGATCGCTCCCGTAATTGCCCAAATCTTCCCTGTCTTAGGGCAAGTGATTATGGGTGCAACGGAGGCACTGCAACTGATTGAAACTTTGCGCCCTCGGTATTTTCTGCCCACCACGCGAGGGGATGTTCGCGCTACAGGACTTTTGCAGATGCTGATTAAATCAGTCGGCAGTGAGGCAGAATTTCGCGATCGCTTAATTGCCTCCGGTAGCCTAACCCAACTTCTGATCCCTCAACCGGGCGAAACCTTTGACCTTGCAGGATCGATTCAACCAGCGGCAGCAGTGTAGTCAACTACCTAGGATGAACACTGTTTAGCTCAGAGCTTTTAGGCTGGAGGCTGTAGAGAATCGCAAATCCAGCAATGCTACCGAATAAATTCATCATCATGTCGTAAATCGTATCGCTATAAAAAGCAGCGAATCGGGCTTGATCAATTGGGCTATCCTGAATTCGTAGAAAAAACTCTAAAAACTCATTGATGTTACCTAACAAACAGGTGAAGCCTACAACAAAAACTAGGTTTTGAAAACGGTTCAGCCGTCGCCAAACACCTGAAAGAAAGGGTAAAAAAAACAGCACTAGCACCGTTGCCCAACAGAAATGTTCTAGCCGATTAATTAAAGTAAAATCCCTTGGGATGAAGCCATTAATTCCGAACCATTGCACCAACGTTTCAGCAGGTGGATATAGCAAAATAGCCGTTAAATAAAACTGATGCTCGCGATTGGATAAAGCTGATTCTAGTCGAGTGAACCGAAATAGAAAAAACAGGCTATATAGGGTTCCAACCATGAGTCCCCAAGCAAAGAAGAGGTGAAACGAAAACAGCGTTAGGCTAACAGAAAAAACCAGCCAGAAAAAATTAGACTTTAAAACCTTCGGCATAACTTGCTAATTAGACAGTGCTTTGCAAGCAACACGGTCAACCTCAAATATTTCGCAACTTTACAGAACCTTCTTGAAGTGGCATTTCTTACGGGAATCGATTCTCCAGTAGGATGATGAGTGAGAAATCGAGAGCATCCTACCTTTGTAGCCCTCACCTAAGTTCAAATGACTACGCCTACCATGATTGACTCGACTCCTGAATCTGTGCGTGCCCTGTTCGATCGCATTGCTCCCATTTATGACCCACTAAACAACTGGCTCAGTTTGGGTCAGCATCGCATTTGGAAACAAATGGCGGTCAAGTGGAGTGGTGCTAAATCGGGCGACACCTGCATTGATGTGTGTTGCGGGAGCGGAGATTTAGCACAGATGCTAGCGGAACGGGTAGGCAATGGACAGGTCGTCGGCGTGGATTTTGCCACAGAGCAACTTGCGATCGCCCGTCAGCGGGTGCAAAACCGCCATCTCACCTTGCCAATCACCTGGATAGAAGGAGATGCCCTGAACTTGCCTCTGCCCGATAATCACTTCGATGCCGCCACCATGGGCTACGGGCTGCGTAACGTGGGCGATATTCCCCGTGCCTTGCGAGAACTTCAGCGCGTGCTTAAACCGGGAGCCACCGCTGCCATTCTCGATCTTCACCGACCCACAAATCCGCTAGTGAGAAACTTTCAGCAATGGTACTTGAACACCATTGTCGTCCCCCTTGCCAGCCACTATGGCTACTCCAACGAATATGCTTACCTCGCTCCTAGCCTCGATCGCTTTCCCACCGGGCAAGAGCAGCGAAACCTCGCCCTAGAGGTAGGGTTTTCCACCGTTACGCACTATCCCATTGCGGGGGGTACGATGGGAGTATTGGTGATCACGAAGTAATTTTGAGTACCGATAATCTTCAATGCCTCCTCTGGATTTTTCCACTCTTTGGCTGTTTGTTGCACCTCCTGTCGTTGGCGGAATTATTGGCTATTTCACCAATGACATTGCCATTCGGATGTTGTTTCGTCCCTATACCGCGAAGTATTTTTTAGGGCGAAAAATTCCATTCACTCCGGGCTTAATTCCCCGCAACCAAGAGCGGTTAGCAAAGCGTATTTCTGACACCATCATGGGTTCTCTGTTGACTCCTGATGAACTGCAAAAATTGGCGCGACGATTGCTGCAAACTGAGCGGGTGCAGGGCGCACTGCTCTGGCTGCTGAAACTAGCGTTGGATCAAGTGGAAGCCGATAAACAGCAGAAAACAGCAAAAATTTTGGCTAACGTTCTGCAAGATTTGTTTGGACAATCTTTACCTCGCCTGTTGAAAGTGTTGGCGCGACAGGAAGATTTTTTAGAGGCACAACTGAATCAGATTTTTGATAAGGTGCTGCTGGAGTTTCAGCTATCCGATGAGCAAGCCACCAAGCTGTCAGACTGGAGCTTGAATGTGGTGTTGCCTCCCGATGTTTTGCGGCAGGCGCTGATTGACTTTCTCACAGATCGCAACATTCAAGTGATTGATGAAGGGTTTCGAGAGAAAACCAGTGGCACCTATTGGGTTGTTGCAAATCTGTTCGGTAGCCGCAACGCTTTAGCCCGGCTCCGCACCTTTTGCCTGGATGAACGCGAAGAGTGCAACACCAGACTGAGAGAGCTAATGACCTCGCTGAATGTGCGATCGCGCCTGAAAGAATGGCTGCAAAACCTGTCTATGCAAAACTTGCCTGTGTCCACTGTGCGTCAATTGCGTAAAACTCTGCGTGATACGGTGCGCGACTATGTGCAAGAACAGGGATCAGATTTCCTAGAAGAATTAGGTAAATCTATCGAGTGGGACAGCCTTGCCAGTTTGATCTTAAGCCGCCTACGAACATCGCCTGTGGTGAATGAATCGCTGCAAACTGTCAGCTTGGAATTAGCGCTGATTTTGGAACGCTACCTAGAGCGAGATTTGGAAGTGATTGTGGCACAGGCTATTCCCATCCTCAACATTGATCAGGTGATTATTGATCGGGTGAAAGCGACCTCTGCTGCTGATCTCGAAGCAGCAATCAACGGCATTGTTCGAAGTGAACTACAGGCGATCGTCAACTTGGGCGGCGTTTTAGGGTTCGTGATCGGTTTGTTTCAATCCGCTTCACTGTTGTTGAGGTAACAGGAAGCAATTGGGTCAGTAGCTGTACAAGATTAAGTGCCATTGTCACCAGCTTGAACGTAGCCAAAACTCACAGTGAAGTCTGCCGCATGGCTTTCCACGCTTTCTCATATTGCTCCGTTGTCGCTTTAGATAAGGGCTGCAAAAACTCGCTGGCTTTGACCACTGTAGGATCGGGAAATAGCGCTGGAGCACGGCGCAGTTCTGTTGGCAAATCAGCAAGAGGTTTACCAAACAACATCGGAGATGCGCCCCAAGTGAGCAAAGAGATCTGCTGAGCGATCGCGGGTTGTAGACAAAAATTTAGCCACTCCGCCACGATGGGTGAAACAGTTGGTTTCACTGCCGGACGCACCCACATATCCGCCCACAGTGCGGTTCCCGATGTTGGAACGACAGCAACAACGTTGGGCGATCGCTGCCCACTTTGCAGCACATCTTCCGACCAGCCCACCGACACCCAGGTATCCTCTAACAAGAGCGGCTGGAGATAATGGGTAGAGCTATACAACTTTGCTTGCTGATTCAGCGCCCGTAGCTCAGCATCTAGAGTCGCCACCGTTGCTAGATTTTCAGTGTTGTAAGACTTGCCTAACTTTTTTAGGGTTAGCCCAATGACTTCTCGGGACTGATCTAATAAAGAAATCCGTCCCTTCAGCTCGGGTCGCCACAGGTCTGCCCAATCTGTAGGAGGTTGTAGACCTTGCTGCTTGAAAATATCTTGACGGTAAGCTAATACAGTGGTGCCCACCCGATAGGGTACTGCCCACACCTTACCGTTCGCATCGGGCTTTCCCGCCGCATCGCGAGTGACCAGCGCTCTCCACTGAGGATTTTTCAATAGCTCCGACCCGCCCTCTACCATGGCAGCATCTAAAGGAGCCAGCAGCCCTTGAGAGATCGCCCCAGAGAGCCAATAGTCGCCCAAGGTCACTAGATCAACGGGATCGGCAGTGGCAGATTGACCAATGAAGGGAACCCAACTTGGCACTGCGAATCCACTCGATTTTTCAGAATTATTCGGAGAACCTGAATCATTCCAGGCTTGCAACAGAGTAAAAAGCTCCTGTAATTGACGATCTGCAGCATACTCCAATTTCACTCCTGCCGTCTGCTTACGAAACTCATTCAGCATTTGTGGTGGAACAGACCCCTGTAAGGCGCGAATTTGCAACGAAGCCCCTTGTCCCGCTGCACAACCTTCTAAGATTACGCTCAGGCTACTGATCGCAGCTCCAATTAATAGCGATCGCCGACTAACTATAAATTGTTCTTCCGTCATTCCTATGTTGCCTGGTGAACCTGCACATCTTCCTCCCCACTATTTTGACATCATTACCTCTTCCATCGAAAAGCATCTTGGCTAAGCAATTTGCTTCAAATGAAATGCGATCGCGACCAACCTCCTACGTTGGATTTTGGCTTGGAGATTCAATTGTCCCCTTTACAGGTGTGTGTTGTTCCACGATGCTCTACTGAACCCGGAGGAGGGCGATCTCAATATTTAAGTGCCTACAATCGCCTTACCCCAATTAACAAGAATTGCCAGCGTCAGGTTTCTTTACATTGCCACTATGACGTTTTTTTGGAGGTTTCTTGGGGTCAGGTTTAGCTTGTTTACTCTCATGTGGAATTTCATTAGTTCCAGAAGGTGTTTTCCCTTTGTCCCGATTATCAACTTCATCAGTCAACTGACATTTCTCCTTTCTCAGAGTCTTAGGAGCTATCTCTTCTGCTAACTGCTCTATCTCTTTTAAATCATTTGCATCATTAGTGATCGCCTGAGATACCTTTTGATTTTTAAGATCCTTAACATTTGTAGGAAAAGGTAGCTGTGACTGAGCGAGTGCTTTTAGTAACGCGCTATCTATGACAGGTAGCTGTGGCAGATCGAGTGCCTTTAATAACGCGCTATTTATGACAGGTAGCTGTGACTGAGCGAATGCTTTTAGTAACGCGCTATTTATGGCAGATAGCTGTGGCAGATCAGTCAATTGTCGCATTTTGTCGTAGTAAGCTTGCTTATCAGCAAATGCCTCTTTATTAACAGCCTCAACAGCGATCGCATCCGTCTCCTCAATTGATCTCGGATTAATTTTAACCACCAATCTCTTCTTAGCCATTTTAAGAAATACCTGAGTCGGATACATCCAAAATGGTTGGTTTACCTGCTCATAAAACTCGTATCTCAATTCTAGATGCGGGGAAATAGTTTCTCCTTTTTCTCCAGTCCACCAATCTCTCTTCTTCTCTCCAGTGATAAAAATAACTGGACTAGATTCTGTTTTGGCAAAATCTAATACTTGTTTCCAAAGGGTAAGATCACCATATTTTCGTTCATCCTCTTTTGCTTTAGCATCCTCAAATCCGGGCGGCTGTCCACGACTGTATCTTTCTTCACCTTCTCTATAAAGTTTTTGAAGAGCCGTTCCATCGTAACGATTTCCAACCTTCCCATCGAATAAGGAAAGTATTTTATCCAAAATATAATCTTCATTGGGATCAATTGGTGGATGAGAATTAGCAATTTTTTCTATCTTTTCCCTCAAATATTTCTCAACTAAATCAACTGACTCAAGATAAGAGTCGTGCTCACCAAAAAAAGACTCTATCTCTGAGGCTATAACTCTTCCAGTTTGTTTAAGCTGTCCTCGTAGAGATTGAAAACTTTTTTGTTCATCCTTCCACTTTTTAACTATTTTTGAAGCCTCCTGAAAGGAGGACGCTTCTGACCTGATGGTGCTCTCGCGATTCTCAAGAAACTCATTGGCTACTTGATAAGGTAACCAAATTCTGTTTTGAAGACGTTCTAATACCAGTAAAAAATCTTCTGACGTAGTACGTGATACTCGATACAAATCTAGGAGAAAGTTGGTGTCAAAAACAAAAGTGGCATCTTCCCAGAGCTTGGCAAAGTCAGCTTCGGATGGGCGAAGTCTCCAAGAAAAAAGATTTTTCATACACTCTAGTTACTTGTAGACTTCCTAAACTTTGCTCATCACAGCACGGTTGCTTCAAGGCTACTGTCCTAATGAAGTGAAAGACGTTATGACCGATGGATCTTCTTCAGTTCACTCTAACTGGATTATTGAATACGTCGATGATTTGCTGTTTTGCCCAACTGAGATGATTAGTCTCACTTTTCTACAATTTTGGGAATAGAGAATCCCGGTTTCTCGCCTGAAATTCTTGTAGCTTGATCTGCCCTTCTCGCAACTCAGCGATCGCGCTGGCATAATTAGCTCAAGCACGATCGCGCCTTTGCTTCAACGATAGCTTCTGCATGGTTGACCTAACTGCGATCGCCGGGATTGAGAAACGGTTCTCCAAAGAGAAGCACGATCGCCCCAGCAATTCGTAATTTATTCGCCAACAAGCTAAAATCTGCCAAAAGCACGGAGTCTTGACAGATTTTACATGATGGTGCCACGTCCCCTGAAACGCCCATGGTCATCCCCTAAATGGCTACTGTATCTATTGGTAGGAATGGTGCTGATGGGTATTTTTTTGCGCCTGTCCAACCTGGAGCAAAAGCCCTACTGGTTGGATGAAACCTACACTCTGCTGAGGGTTTCCGGCTACCCAGCAAAGGATGTGGTGCAAGATTTGTATACCGGGCAGATGATTCACGCAGGGGATTTTGGCAAGTATCAATCCCTGGCAGCACCCAAACCCGCGATCTTCACCATCACCGGACTTGCCCAAGAAGAACCCCAGCATCCGCCGCTGTATTTTTTGCTGGCAAGGTTATGGTCACAGGGCCTCGGCAGTTCTAAACTTGCCATGCGTGGGCTATCAGTCATCGGTAGCTTGCTAGCATTTCCAGCGATTTACTGGCTTTGTCTAGAACTTTTTGCAACGCCGCTGGTAGGCTGGTTTGCGATGGCGCTGTTGGCAACTTCCCCCGTCATGCTGCGTTATGCCCAGGAAGTGCGTCAGTATGGTCTGTGGTTCGCCCTGCTCTTAATCGCCTGCGCCTTACTGCTGCGATCGCTCCGCAAACCGACTGCAATCACCTGGAGTCTCTACACGCTCACTGTGATCATCGCCCTCTATTGCCACCTGTTGACCTTGCTGGTGATGGCAGCGCATGGGCTGTATGTGCTGATCATGGAACGCTTTCGACCGACGCGATCGCTGCAAACCTATGCTGTCTCCATAACAGTCAGCCTGGTTATTTTTTCGCCCTGGCTCTGGCTGGTTTGGCGCAATCAAGCGGTTGTGTTGCACACTACTCAATGGGCACGCCAATCCTTTCCCCTGGAATTGTTTCTCCTGGGGCTGGGTACTCATCTATCCAATGCGTTTTGGGCGTGGCATCTCAGCTATTCCCCGATTGTGATCTATGCCGTGATTCCCGCCATTGCCTTGATTGGCTATGCGCTGTATTTTTTGTGCCGCCATACCCCTCCTCGAATTTGGCTGTTTGTCTTGCTGTTGCTAGGTACTACGACACTCCCGTTTCTCCTGGCAGATGTTTTTTTGGGGGGTAAACGGAGTTTGAGCGAACGCTATTTTTTGGTAGTCTACGGGGCGCTCTATTTGGCAGTGGCTTACCTACTTGCCTGCCGCACAAACCCAAAGGCACACCCCAAAAGAAGCAAGTTGTGGCAATTGGGGACTGTCCTGCTGCTATCGAGCAGTCTGGCATCTTGTATAACGGCTACGTTCAGTCCTACTTGGTGGGGGTGGTCGGAGTTTGATGTAGAAATTGCCGAGATCGTCCATCAAGTGCCTCAGCCGCTTGTGATTTCAGATATGCCTTTGGGAAGTGTTATGCCGATCGCTAGTCAGCTACATCCAAATGTTGCAATGATTCTGCTGGATGAATTGCAGCCAGAACAGCGCGATCGTCTGAAGATCCCCACTGGGTTTAGCCATATTTTTTTATATCAGCCGACCAGAGAACTATTGAAAACGATGCAAGCTCAGGACTACGAACCCAAGGAAGTTTATTCTTTTCAAGATCCAGGAACGACCCTGCAAGTTTCCTTGTACCAGCTTGGAAGTTAGCCCTAGCGTATATAGATTGCTGCCGAGTGTTCTACAAGGCTTGAGCCACAGCTTTTAGCTCAAAGATTTTTTCCAAAACCTCTTCTACTACCTTGTCAGGCGTGGAGGCACCAGAAGTAATTCCGATCGCGATCGGACCTTGAGGCAACCAGTTTTCAGCCACTTCCAAATCACGATGCAGCGGCTTGTGTTCCACTCGATTTCCTGCACCAATCCGGCTAGCACTGTCGATGTGATAAGAAGGAATGCCTCGCTCAACGGCAATTTCCTGCAAATGAGTCGTGTTAGAGGAGTTATACCCCCCCACCACTACCATCAGATCAAGTTTATCTTCCACCAGCCCAAACATGGCATCTTGGCGCTCCTGGGTGGCATCACAAATGGTGTTAAAGCTAAGAAAGTGATTGTTTAACTGATCGGGACCATACTTTCGCATCATGGTATGTTCCAGCAATTTGCCGATTTGTTCGGTTTCGCCTTTGAGCATGGTTGTTTGATTGGCAATGCCAATGCGCTCCAGATCGCGATCGGGATCAAAACCTTCCGAATGGGAACTACTAAACTTAGTGAGAAACTCCTCGCAATCGCCACCATTGAGAATGTAGTTTGCGACGTATTCTGCTTCTTGCAGGTTCAGCACAATCAAGTAGGTGCCTGCAAAGGAACTGGTAGCAACGGTTTCTTCGTGATTATATTTGCCGTGAATAATCGAGGTGTGGCTAGCTTTCTTGTGTTTTTCTACTGTGTTCCACACCTTAGAAACCCAGGGGCAAGTCGTGTCTACAATTTTGCACCCCTTCTCGTTCAAAAGCTGCATTTCTTGAACACTGGCTCCAAAAGCTGGCAAAATGACCACATCGCCGCCATCAACAACCGAAAAGCTTTTTTCTCCGTTCACCACTTCAATAAAACTCACATCCATATCGCGCAATCGCTGATTCACAGAGGGATTGTGAATAATCTCGTTAGTGATCCAAATGCGCTGAGTCGGAAAGTGAGTCCGGGTTTCGTACGCCATTGCCACGGCGCGCTCAACTCCCCAGCAAAATCCAAAGGCTTCTGCCAAGTGAATTGTCACTTCGCCGCGCTGAAGCTTGTAGCCATTATCTCGAATGTGCTGAATTAAGTTGCTTTGATACTCGTTCTGCATCTGCCCAGACACTTCGGCTTCATGCCCAAAGCCTTTGCGGTGATAATTGTCCGAATTGTTGAGCGATCGCTTAAACGCTTTAGTATCCATTCAACCCTTATCCTCACGGTGATTCATTCTTAGCTTTAATTTTCCCTCATCTTAGCCTCGTGTGATCCTGATAAACTTAATCCATTATTGAATAGACGGTGATCGGGACTATGCCGATTTTGCAAAAGAATTTCCTATTGTGCCTGGCAACTTTCGCTCAAGATTAATACTGCTAAGTTCTAAGCCGTTGAGTATATGGCTTTTTGGGTCGTTTTCTTGTTTGCATATTCAAGGATTAGTATGACTATGCTACAGCGGCGATTTGTCGTGGCAGCTATAGTTGCTAATCCTGTACCAACTTTTGACACGTCATTAGACACCCCTCGACCATGCACTCTGATAGCTCTAGTTTGCCGGATCAACCCACTATCTTAGGATTTGATCCCGGTCGTTTGAAGTGCGGCATTGCAGTGATGGGGGTTGACCGAATCCTAAAGTATCACCAAGTGGTTCCTTCCGCAGAGGCGATCGCCGAGATCACGACGCTGCGCCAGACGTTTCCAGTTTCTTTACTGATAATGGGAAACCAAACCTCCTCCAAAGATTGGAAGCTGAAACTTTCAGAGGCATTTATAGATCCACTGCGGATAGTGATGGTTGATGAGCGGAACAGCACCTTAGAAGCCCGCGATCGCTATTGGCAAATGTATCCTCCAAAAGGACTTCTGAGTCTAGTTCCCCAATCTCTTCGCACTATTCCTCGCCCGGTGGACGACATCGTAGCAATTCTCTTAATCGAGCGTTATTTAGAACGGCTCGTAGGCCAATGATTGATCACTCACACTTCGCCCCGAATCGTAAACGAATAATCGCCACCGGGTTCCAACTGATAATCTTTTTGCTCTAGAAACCGCCCTAATGGTTCCTTAATTAGGGCTCTGCCCAAAGATGGGTGCACAGACAATTCACCCAACCGAAAACACCATTCAAACTGCCACTCAAACTGATTCGCTCGAACTTCACCCGCCAGCGTGCCTTGCTGCCAAGAGTAGCGAGTGATCCGAACATAGGCAGTAGTTTGGGGAAGACGTTTAACCACAAAGTTCTAAAAAAAGGGCTGACTATCTAATCGGCGATGACTTTGCTAGTTGAGCCTCAGACTCGAATATCCACAATACCAAACCCTTAGGAATTTGCGTTAGCACCACTACGTTACCGTTGTTGCCCAATCGTCCGGCTACTCGTTGAGCAGTTTCTAAAGTGGGAAAGTACCGAAAGTAACTGTAAAAATTTCCTTGGTACTGAATGGCACTGATGGGGGATGACAAGTCAGGTAGGGTAATATGACAATTCTTAAATAGCTTGCGATTAATAATAGTCGCAACCTGACCAACAACGTAACCTTCAGGAGAATTATAAGCAGGCATAGGTTTGACGCGATCGCTCAATTATGAAATCTGAGAATAATAAAACTTTTCTTAAGACATAACCTCAGACTACAGAATGTCTAGCAACCGCATCAACAGTAAATTACACAGTTCATTCAGCTAGAAATCTGTAGCATGAGTCAAGTTTCTTAGAAAACATACGGATTAGGCAAGACAAGGCGAGGATTCTATTTTTAGCTAGTGATTGGAAAACCTTCTGTCATCCGAGAGAATGTTCTTCCAACCCCAGTGAAACCCACTCAGGTTGAAGTACAAAATCTACTAAGTTATGGCTTCTATTGCCCGCAAAAACTTATTTGAAGATATTCCCCGCTTTCTTGTTGCTCAAGCAGGCATTATGTTTGCTGTCAGTCTGGTAACAATTCAAGTCGGCATTCTGGATGGCTTTAGTCGATCGACAACTCGATTGATCGAGCAATCAGATGCCGACTTGTGGATTGCCTCCAAGGAAATGCTCCAGTTAGAAATCACTTTACCGATGCCGCTGCAACAACTCATTCAAGCGCGGGAAGTGGAAGGGGTAGACCATGCAGAAGCTGTTATTTCTCGTAATTCCCTTTGGCTGGATGCCAAGGGGAAAATCGTTCCGATCAGAGTGTGGGGCTTTAATCCAACGGGTCGGTTGTTTAGTAGTTGGTCAATGTCTCAGGGAACACCCAATGCTTTGAAAGAGGCCTACACCTTCATCACAGACAGGAGTAACCTCAATACGCTAAATCTCAAGAAAGTGGGAGAAACAGGCAAGATCGTACCTCTAAAAGCCAAGCTGGTTGGATTAAGCGAGTTTACTCAATCGATGGCATCTAGTACATCTATTTATTCTTCCTTGGAATCTGCGAATGCGTTTACTTCAGGATTAGGCTCCTCTTTAAATTGCACGATCAATTCTGGCGATGTGGACTGCAAAAATCCGCTCTCAACGGCTGATATTCCACCAAGTGAACCTCAACCTCAACCGCGCCGTCTAAATTTGGTAGATCAGATCACCTATGTACTGGTACAAGCAAAACCAGGACAAGATCTTCAGGTGCTGAAACGGCGCTTGGAGGCAAAGCTTCCTAACACTTACGCTTACACCAAGGAGGAAATGGCATCAATTACGCGCTCCTATTGGCGAGAACGGACTGGAATTGGTTTTATTTTAGGACTGGGCGCAGCCGTAGGGGTGATTGTGGGAATTGTGGTTGTCAGTCAGATCTTGTACTCATCGGTTTCAGATCATCTGAAAGAGTTTGGAACTCTGAAGGCAATGGGAGCGTCTGATTGGGTAATCTACGGCGTAATTACAGAGCAAGCGCTGTGGATGGCAATCTTGGGATACATTCCCAGTATGGCGCTGTGTTGGGGATTGGGTGCTTGGACGGTTGCCGCGAAGGGAATTGTAATTTTAATTACACCAACTACCGCGATCGCTGTTTTTGGACTCACCGTGTTTATGTGTGTTGGCTCTGCCCTGATTGCAATTCAAAAGGTAACTCATGTTGATCCTGCCATTGTCTTTAAAGCTTGACCGCTTGACAAGCGATCGCTCAATAACACACCTACTCAGACAAGGGACTCATCTGGTATTCTCGTTACATTAGTTAGTAAACCACTACTTCCGCTCAATTAATTTATGAAATAATCCAAATCGTGCGGACAACACGGATTATTGATTGAAGTTAAAATCTCAATCCTCGCTCATAAATTATTAAACATCAGCCACTTTTTGCTTTTGTCTACGCCTGTATCATCTACACGCACCCAGAGATTGAATCAATGACTGCTTCGCAAATTCATATTAACAAACTAGTTCAGCATCCAGAGTACTCTGTATCTACTGTGCAGGAGCGTTCCCTTCATACCGCAGGCACGTGGGAAAAGTCAGACAAACGAGCAGTGGTTGCAAAGGGTGTAAAGATGGCGTTTCGCTCTGGAACGGATTCTACCCCAGTTCTTCATGGCGTTGACTTGGAGATTCCTCGTGGTGAAATCCAATTGCTGATGGGACCTTCTGGTTCGGGTAAAACGACTCTTCTCTCTATTTTGGCTGGTATTTTGACTCCAACATCAGGAACGGTGTGTTTGCTGGGTCAAGAAATTACGCGCATGTCAAAAAATGAGCTATCGCGCTTTCGCTTGAAAAATATCGGCTTTATCTTTCAAGGATTCAATCTATTTCCAGCTCTGACTGCGGCTGAAAATGTAGAAGTGGCGCTGAGAATGAAGGGCATTCGCAAAAATGAAGCGCGCAAGCAAGCAAAAGACCTGCTGATAGAAGTGGGTTTGGATCAGCGCCTGAACCATCTTCCTCGTGATTTATCGGGTGGGCAAAAGCAAAGAGTGGCAATCGCCCGTGCTTTGGCAGACAACCCTAAACTGATCATGGCAGACGAACCGACTGCTTCCCTCGATTCTCATAGCGGACATGCGGTCATTGAACTGCTGCGTAAACTTGCAAAAGACAATGGACGCACTGTACTAATCGTTACTCACGATTCTCGACTGATAGATGTGGCAGACCGAGTGACCTATCTAGAAGACGGTCAATTGAAAGATCAGCTTGAATGATGGCAAGTTCTAAATTTTGAGGTATGACTGTTGAGCTGAAGTGGATTCAATCCTCAAACCTCATCACTCAGACTTGATCATGAAAGACAGTTCTATCGTTCGAGATCTTCAAGGTGGCTTAATTGTCTCTTGTCAGGCTCCGGCTGAATCTCCGATGCATCAGCCGCAGGTGATTACGGCAATGGCAGAAGCCGCGATCAATCAAGGAGCGATCGCCATTCGGTTAGATACACCTGCCCACGTGAAAGCAGTGCGGCAAAAGACTTCGCTTCCCATCATTGGCTTGTGGAAGCAGCAAATTCCAGATTTTGAGGTTTATATTACGCCCCAGTTTGATCACGCGGCGGCGATCGCTCAGGCAGGAGCTGACATTATTGCCATCGATGCAACTCTGCGATCGCGCCCCAATCACGAAACTGTTGAAACCATAATTGCTCGAATCCACACTGAGTTAGGCAAGTTAGTGATGGCAGATGTGGATACATTAGAAGCGGCGATCGCGGCAACTAATGCGGGAGCCGATTTGGTAGGTACTACCTTATATGGCTATACCGCCGACACCCAACACCTCAAACCTCCTGGCTTTAGTTTATTGGCTGAATTAGTTAAACAACTGCAAGTACCCGTTATTTGTGAAGGCGGTATAGCCTCTCCTCAAATGGCAAAACAAGCCTTGGATATGGGAGCCTATGCGGTGGTAGTGGGCACTGCTATCACGGGGATCGACCTTCAAGTGAAGGCTTATGCAACCGCTTTAAAGACTCAACATGACCTTGGTTGCTGTGTAGAACATTTTCAAGCCCATCAAATCTGTTTATTCGATGTCCCTATTCCAAGCTATTGCAATCTGATCGATACTCGGTTACGAGAATATAACCACAGCGTTTCAACCGCTCAGCCATTTTTTACCATTAAACGACAGCCGCATCCGCTCCATCTGTTTTTAATGGATGAACATCAGACAATTTTAGGTGGCTTGATTGGGTTCACTTCTAACTGGAACTGGCTAGAGATTGATTTGCTTTGGATCGATGAACCGCTGAGACGACAAGGATACGGCGATCGCTTGATGCGGCTAGCAGAACAAGCAGCCCAAAAACGCGGTTGTACCTCCGCACGGGTTAGCACTTTAAGTTTTCAAGCAAAAGGTTTTTACGAAAAATTAGGATACGAGATAGCTGGAGTGTTAGCTGACTATCCACCCGGTCACACCCACTACACGCTGCAAAAAACGCTCTCATAACATGGCAAGTATGTGGGTGAGGGCGCAACATGGGATGACTCATGGTTGGAAACTGCTCTTAAACCTGCTCCAAATGCTGGGCACTCACAAAAATTTAGAATGTGAAAGTGGTTCTAACGGTGCCAATCACCACATCTTGGTTCCGTTCATTGTGGTCGGGAGCCGTTAGCCACACCACACCCGGAGTAATCGAGATGTTGTCATTGACGCGGTATTGATAAAATGCTTCTACGTGAATGGAGGTGCTGGGATCTCGACCGATCGCCGCTCTAAGTCCGCTAGAAACTCCAGAAACTCGGGGTTCCATGCCAACAATTATGCCGCCGACGCTGCCATCTTTCAGCAAATCGGGAAATGCCAAGCCCACTGCCCAGTTCCAAATGTCGATATCACCCCGTGGTAGCAAACCTCGCGTTGCAAGAGTGCGGGTCTTGGTGTAACCCACCGAGCCATTGATCACAAACTTAGGACTGAACTGGAAAGATGCCCCTGCTCCATAGGCGTTGCTAGAAGTGGGAATATCCAGCCCTGTAAACGGATCTAATAGCAAAGGATTATTAGCTAGAGTGGATCGCAAGTTGGCGCGGTTGCTGCCTGTCGAACCATTAGCGGTAAAGTCAGTGTTGTAGGCATGAATGTAAGTCAAACCAACAGTGAATTGTTCCGACGGTCTTAAAGTCAGTTGAGCGATCGCGCCATAGGGTCCATTAAACAGTCCTCCACCTTGTGATGGAGAGCTAGCATCATTGGCTAGATACCCTGCACTGATCTCAATAAAATCATTCAATTGATACTGCAAACCGATCCCCGTACCATTGAGTAAGTAGTAAATAGGATTGCGAGTACCAAATTGGGTCAGTGCGCCGATGCCACCATCTCCATCCAAGAAAGGATTAATCGTATCGGTGAAGTCATCGATCGCACCCGCATTGGCTTCCAGCACTACTGTCAGCTTTTCACCTACGGGAAACTGGTAGAGCAACGCATCAATGCCAACTGAGTTATTGTTGTCATTATCAAAGGCTGCTCCCGCAAACCGTAGATCCCCTTCAGGCGTAAAAGTCGAGGCACCTGAAAGAGCATTGAGGCTAGTGGCTTGCAAGCGGGTTCTCAGTAAATCTGCACCCGTGAAGGTCGTGTCGAAGTCAAGCCGAACGCGATTACCCACAATCGTAGTTCTAGGAATATCGCGCCCAATTGCATCTTGTCCGGTAAAGGCGCTAACCACGCCAAACACAACTTCACCACTGATTTTTGTGGTGGTAGAAAACTGCTGCTTCTCCAGGGTTGCCGTACGAACCTCCAAACCTTCAACACGACCCCGCAGTGCCGACAACTCAGCCGCAAACTCTTCCTGAAGCTTTTTGACTATTTCCAAGTCTTCTTTTTTAACAAAATCCGCCGTTGCAGCGGCAATTAACTCCTGAATTTTATCTAGGCAGGCGTTTAAACCAGCGGCAAACTCGTAGCGGGTGAGTGCCCGATTGCCGCGAAAAGTTTTGTCGGGATAACCCACGATGCAGCCATAGCGCTCTACCAACGATTGCAGCGCTTGAAACGCCCAATCGGTTGGTCTAACATCCGTTAGCTGAGCAACAGAGGTGACTTGCTCTAGCCCATCTTCCGTGATTGGCTCAGCCTCAAACTGGGCCACTTCAGAGATGTCTAATACTGATGCAGCCGTTTTTTCTTGAGCCGATACTGACGAAATTGCGATCGCCGCCAACAAAGCAGGACTGAGCAGGAAAGAATTTTTAATTAATTTCAACATCTACTTACCTCACACCAACACATTAATTAGGTCTAACTGTCGAACTCCCCTTTCTTAAAAAGAAAGATCTCTTAAAAACAGCGGTTCAAGCTGTCCCTCAGAGCGATAATGATTATCATTCTAGGACGAGGTTGGTAAAAGCTCAACCTTTAGATTTAGAACAGACTTAATAAAAATATTTCTCAACTAAGATTTCTTATCAAGGGAAATCTTATCCTGTTCATTGAACCATAAATCATCTCATTGCTCACACAATTGAGTTTAGATTTTTCGTCCTGTTCTCCGAACATATCCCCCTGTAGGGGATTTAATCTAAAAAACTACCCATTGTTGCCTCTGATTCTCAATAAAAATTGGCTAAGTTCGCAAAAACCTAGACCCTCTGTAGCTTCAGTCAAATAAGCCGGACAGTGAGTCAGGCGATCTCGATATTCAATCACATTTGCCACTCCAACGGAAAGCGGAAAATGGCTTGAATTAAATAAGCTTTCGTCATTGGGGCTATCGCCAACAGTGACGACTTGAGTGGGTAGAATGTCAGGGAAATAGTCAGTTAGCACCTTCAGCAGACCTGTTGCTTTGTCCTGGTTTTGAGGCTTGATGTGTCCTTGAATACTGCTATAAGTGAAATCCCGGCCTGCTTGTCGGCAGCGATCGCCCAAGGCTAAAATTTCTGTGGTGGTTAATCCAGCTAGATCAAATGTCCAATCGGTGATGCGAAACGGGTTATCCATAGATGCTTGCAGATGGGGATAATCGGCTTGGAGGTCGCGGAACTGTTGAGCAAGCTGCTGACGGTGCAAAGCGCCATTTAGCAGATCTACTAAAAACTCCCCGTGACTGACGGTGTTGCTATAAAAAATTCCACCATTTTCTGCGATCGCTCCAGCAATGGGTAAATAGTGAGCTAAGCTGCTCACCCATCCTGCCGATCTCCCAGTCACAATCAGCACCTGCAAACCTGCCTCTGCTAGTGCTTCAAGCGCTTGCAGCATCTTTGGCGCAAACTTACCTGCTTCAGTCAAAGTGCCATCCATATCCGTCGCAATCAGTCGGGCAGCTTGAAAGCAATTTTTTTCAGTCTGAGATAAATGCGATAGAAGAGTAAAGACCATTGCGTTTATCCAATTTTCACATTTAGTTTCTCTCTGCCTATTTGTTGATGTCCACACTAGCGCGCACGAACAAACGATTCGCCGTCTATTAATACTTAATCAAACGCTACAAAAACAACATTTAGAATAGGGTGCAATCAATACAGTCTTTTTCTTAAAGTTTGCTACACCTAGTTAGGGGCATGTAGACCACACCCTTATTTTGGGCACTCTTTTAAATAGAATCAAACCTCCTGTAAAAACGCTATGTCTGTTCCTATTTTTCTAGTGGAACCTTTGCTGGCTCAAGCTCCTGGCAAAGCTGTCAAGCAAACTCCTACTGCATCCGCACAACCTGCAAAGTCTGCTGAGGCTGGCTCCAATATCCTGTGGCTAGGCACATCTGGCGGGTTACTTCTACTTCTGGTTGCTTTGGGGGTTGTTTCCAAGTTAAGCATTGATAAAGCTGCTAAACAGCTTAAGTTTGAAACTTTCAAGAACCGCGAACTTCAAAAGAAGCTGAAATTTGCCGTTGAAACCATTGGCAAAATGGAGCGAAATCCTGATCTCATTCACTCTCGCGAGTTTAATTTGGACTATTTGCGGATGCGGATGGATGAAGAAGTCTTTCACTTTGCAATTTTGAATCAAATTAAGATGAAAGTGAAAGACAAAATTACCATGGCATTGCGATCGTCTCAGCCGCATCAGGGTGAAGTTGGAATTGCCAGCGGTGGTCGGCAAGTAGACGAAGTATTTGATGTGGAATACGAACCCGGTGATCTGCCAAAAGGCACGAAGCGCGTGTTATTCCGGATTGAAATCAGAATTCTCAAATTGCCAACCCAGCCAACCTCTGTCACCATCAATCAAATTATTGATTGTATTGAAACGTTTCTTAGCCCTACTAGCGATCACGATAGCTGGCAGCCCACAATCCAAGGTCGTATTGCCAATATGCGCTGGGATCAAAAAGCAAAACCAACTCCACTTCTAGTGCTAGAGCAAACTCAAGAAGGCTCAAACGTCACGTTTAGAACGACTCGCATGGCGCAAGGTGCCTAAATTGGCAGGTAGCAGCATTGAACGAACAATGAACGGGGTGCAGAATACTTTTACTGGCTTTCACTAGGTGTGTAACAATCTGTCTTATTAACGGTTGCACAAATTAACGGGTAGAGCTAATTGGGTGAGAAACAGTTATTAAAATCTCCAGGGATGCTAATCGCCATGCTAGTGGCGGCGGCACTGGGAGTGGCAGGATTAGGAATCTATCTGGCATTACGCCCTTCATCCACCAGCCAACCCGGTTCTTTGAGTCCCTCTCCAACGGCTGAACAATCAGCTAATACCATCACCGCACTGGGGCGTTTGGAACCAGAGGGCGAAGTGGTTAAAGTCGCTGCTTCTTCTACTTCGGGTTCTGCTGTTCCGATATTTGGTACTCCGCGAGTCGCTCGTTTGCTGGTTCAAGAAAGGAGCCAAGTGAAAGTGGGGCAACCGATCGCAGTCTTAGATGTATACGATCGCTTGATGGCAGCAGCCCTACAATCTCAAGCACAAGTACAGGAAGCTCAGAGTCGATTAGCTCAAGTGCAAGTGGGTGCTAAGCGGGGCGATATTGAAGCGCAGCAAGCGACAGCAGAATCACGCAGAGCAACAGTTGCAAAACTGGAAGCAGAGTCGAGTACGGCTAAGTGGGAAGCACAAAGCTACCAAAATTTATTTCGCGAGGGTGCAATTTCTGAGCAGGAAGCGAGAAATCGCCAACTCAAAGCCGAAGCAACTGCACGAGATTTAGATCGAGCCAAGCGTGAGTATGACCAGGCACTGAAAACCCTTGCTAGCGTTGCTGAAGTGCGCCCAACGGATGTGCAGCAGGCGCAAGCGCAGGTGAATGTGGCAATGGCGGGCATGCAGCGCTCTAAGGCAGATCTAGAGGCAGCAGTTGTGCGATCACCCATTACGGGGCAAATCATTAAAGTACACGCCCGCGAGGGAGAACAAATTGGCGGCGATGGGCTGGTAGAAATTGGCAAAACCGATCGCATGTATGCCGTTGCTGAAATTTATGAAACTGACATTCAAAAAGTGAAACGGGGACAAAAAGCAGTCATCACCAGCCCAGCCTTTCCGGGCGAAATTTCTGGAGTCGTCGATCAAATCGGGCTTGCCATCCGCAAAAATGACGTATTGAACACTGACCCCGCTGCAAATACCGATGTGCGCGTAGTGGAAGTGAAAATTCGTTTAGATGACAGCCAGCCCGTTTCTGGGTTGACGAATTTGCAAGTTAAAGTCAACATTACGCCTTAGAGGAATTCATCATGTTTGCAATTCCCCTGGCTTGGTTGCAGCTCAAACGCGAGAAAATGCGCTTGCTGATTGCACTAGCGGGAATAGGGTTTGCTGTAATTTTGATGTTTATTCAGCTTGGCTTTCAAGATGCGCTGTTTGACAGTTCTATCGGCATGCACAAAGAGCTACAGGGAGATGTCTTTTTAATTAGCCCCCAATCTACTGCCATGATTGCGATGAAAAGTTTCTCGCAGCGGCGGCTCTACCAAACGCTGGGGTATGACGGCGTGGAGTCTATTAGTCCGATTTATTTGGATTTTGCCCTGTGGAAGAACCCAGAAAATCGTCGCACACGCGGCATTTTGGTGATTGGCTTTGATCCATCCAGACCGATTTTTAGTCGTGAATTGGTGTCTGATCTGACTCCGATTCGTCTAGCGGATGTGGTTTTGTTTGATGAAAAATCGCGGGAAGAGTTTGGTCCCATTGCCAAGTTGTTTGCAGAAGGCAAGCCCGTTGTGACAGAAGCCGCAGGTCGGCGATTAACGGTCGGCGGGTTGTTCTCTTTGGGCGCATCTTTTGGAGCCGATGGCAATATCATCACGAGTGACACCAATTTTTTACGCATTTTCAGCCGTCGTACCAGCGGCATGATTGACGTCGGCATGGTGACATTGAAACCGGGTGCTGATTTGAATAGTTTACTCAAACTAATGCGGCAAGATTTGCAGGATTCGCTGCAAGATGTGAAAGTCTTATCTAAAGCAGAATTTATTGAGTTTGAGCGCAACTACTGGAAAACCAGTACGGCGATCGGGTTTATTTTTACTTTGGGCACGGCGATCGGTTTTTTAGTGGGCACAGTCATTGTGTACCAAATTCTCTACACCGACATTACTGATCACTTGGCAGAGTATGCCACGCTGAAAGCCATGGGCTACCGTAATTCTTACTTGCTGACGCTGGTGTTCCAAGAAGCGGTGATTTTGTCAATTTTGGGCTTTATTCCAGGACTGCTGCTGTCTTTAGGACTGTATAACTTGACCCGGAATGCGACCGCTTTGCCGATCGCTATGACGACTGATCGCGCATTCTTAGTGTTGTGTTTGGCGATGATCATGTGCACTATTTCGGGGGCGATCGCCGTTCGTAAAGTTCAAGATGCCGATCCCGCCGACATTTTTTAGACCCCATCCGTTCTAAATGATGAGATCAAAAGTTTCTAATTCACCTTGTCAAAACGTACTCATAACGAGTATGATTTAGAGGTTCGGAACTTTCATCTACACAAGCTGCCGAAAAATACGACAATTTTGAAGGAGATGCTATGACAACCACTTTACAAGCCTCGCAAACAGCTTTAGTCAAAGCGCTCAATCGCAATCAAGCAAATGCTCTGGTTGCCTACCTCAACTATAAGAAATATCATTGGCTCACCTTCGGTCCACTTTTCCGCGATTTGCATCTGTTGTTTGAAGAACAGGGCGGCGAAATCTTTGCCATGATTGATGAGTTGGCAGAACGTAGCCTAATGATTGATGGCACACCTGTTGCGAATCCTGCCGATTATTTACCGACAGCTTCGATTCAAGGCTCCACAGCTGAGATGTCAGTGCGGGAAATGATTGAGGAGGCGATCGCGACTCATGAGCAAATCATTGACGAGATGCATGGAGATGCAGATGCAGCGGCCAATGCAGGTGATATTGGCACAGCAGATTTATATACTCGCTTAGTGCAAGTTCATCAAAAGCACCGCTGGTTTTTGAAAGAACTGCTGAAAAAGGGCAATGGCTTGACTGCATAACTATATGTGCTTTGAAGGCGATGATCGCCTTCAAAGCACATGAGTACATCTGGGTTAGATAGGTGCCAGACTTCGTCTGAACGCCCTTCGGTTTGAGCGCTCAAACCGAAGGGCTCTCAATTAAATGTTGTCAAAGTTTTTGCGCCAAATATCTACCCATATGTAGGTGAAGTCAACTTGCGGTGAAGGTACCGTAAGTGTAAGTTTGGTCTTCACCTGAAGCAAGGAAGCTTTGAAATAAAAGTGCGCTTTGGGCTGTTCAAAAAGTACTCGAAAATAATGCAATTATTCTTTAAGGGAACTTAGAAAGGTTTATGAGTTCCATCAATCAAGAAGCCTGGATGACTCAGGCAGACTACGCCAAAAAACTGCGTCCCTTACTTCCCCCCGAGGCCTTTATATCGAATCCAGACAAAGTTTGGATTTTGTTGATTAATCTAGCAATCTTGTTTGCAGGCTGGGCGATCGCCGATCATCTTGATCACTGGCAGTGGTATTTTCTCTGGCTCTATTTACCCTTGGCGCTAGTAATGGGTAATAGCGTAATTGTGCTTCTGTTTAGCACTCATGATGTTATGCACAACCGCACCATTAGCAATCTCTGGTTAAGGCGAGTCATCAGCATACTGGGTCTAACCTTATTGTGGATGCCGCCCACTTTGTGGAAAGCAGTACATAACCGTGAACATCACGGCAAGACTAATTCTGTGCAAGACCCTGATCGCAATTATCTGCACTCCCAACCCAACACGTGGGGAAAATGGATTCAGAATGCTTTCGTTCCTTCGGCTGAGGTGAATCCCATCTTATTGACGATTGGTATGGGTCATGCCTGGGGTATCCACACGTTTCGGAATCTAACTTCAGTGTTGCTGTTTAATGATGGCGAGACAAAGTATCCCGTTGTTGCCTTCACGGTCAGCGGCAAGGAGCGGCGGGCGATCGCCCTAGAGTTCTTGGGGATTTTGGGACTTCATATAGGTCTGCTAGCCTATTTAGAATTCAATCCTGTGAAGTTGCTGCTGAGCTATTTTTTACCTATTTGGATTGGCTACGCTGGCGTGATGTTTTACATCTACACGAATCACATGGCGTGTAGAATGACAAGTCTCAATGATGTTCTTGTGAACAGTTTGTCGATTCGAGTGCCCAAGGTGTTCGATTTACTCCATCTAAACTTTTCCTATCACACAGAGCATCATATTTTTCCGGGGCTAAGCTCAGATTACTACCCAATGGTTCAAGCATTATTGCAAACTCACTACCCAGAGCGGTTTAATTTGCTAGATGCTGGCAAGGCATGGCAGATAATGCTGCAAACACCTCGACACTATAAGGGTGAAAACATCTTCACCGATTGGTCTGGAGACAAGTCTGTGGTCTGTCCTATTTCAAGAGACGACCGTTTTGCTGAGGACGCTAAATTAGAGGTTGCGGCTAGTTAATGTGACTGAAGTTTGACTCGCTACATGGCGAACTGTAATTGAGAGCCTTGGTCTGTTTTGACTACTTCGATGCGAGACTGAAAAGCTTCTTTGAAGTGGGGAACGTGGGTGACGGTGAGGATGCAGGCAAAGTCGGAGGCGATCGCGTTGATGGCGGCAATCAGGCAATCGCGTCTTCGTAAAGCGTCGCAAATTCGCCAGTAAACCCAATGCTTTCTAATGTGAAAGTGCGATCGCTTGCCAGTTCACCATATCCCTGTAAAAACCACAGTCCGTTCTCTCCCCGACGAAAGCATTCCACTCGTTGACGTTTGGTACTTACTAGCGCATATTCTTGCAAGCTCTCTAGCTGGCGGTAGTCGGCAAATTTGTCGCCGCGATCGTAGGCTTCTGTCGATTCAGATAATACTTCCACAATTAGTTTAGGAAATCGCTTGTAAGCGGCTGTCTCTTGATCTCGCGGGTCGCAAGTGACCATCACATCGGGATAAAAAAAGCGATTGATCGACTCAACGCGTACTTTCATATCAGTGATGTAAACTCGACAACCGGAACCTCGCAGAAATTGCCGCAGTTCAGCCGCTAGGTTGAGCGAAATTGTGACGTGTGCATCCACCGCTCCCGCCATTGCATACACGTCGCCATCTCGATATTCGTGCTTTTCAATGCTTTGCGCTTCCTGTTTGAGATACTCATCAGGAGTTAGATGGGCAAAATCAGGGCTGGCAATCATGGGGTTTTCCTAAACGTTGACTCCTGAGTTTCTCCATTTTATGGTTTATTGAGTGGAGCAAGTGAGTGATCGCATGTCTATGGCACAAAAACACATCATCAAGAACTAGATAGGTAAAGCAGCTAGCGATCGTTGCAACTTGCAGCAATATATCTGCCTGTTTAGCAACATCGACACAAAAGACTTAAGTTTATCCACCCAAACTGAAGCATTATCCAGAAGTTTTCTGCGTAATTCCCTTATTTGGAATATTATGCAGAAATTTTCTGTATAAGTCCCTAATTTGGGGTGTTATACGGAAAATTTCAGTATATTGAGTTGTTAGCCTTGTTTTTAAGTACGATTTAATTACTTTAGTAGGGTGGGCACACTACCCATGCTCAGGTGAACAAATGAACTATCCCTGATTTATGGGCGTTTCAGAGATCCTCGATAAAACTGGAAATTTACGACCATGCTTTGAGAATTTCCTTTTAGGAAAATAAAGCAAGCTGAAACTGTAAAGGTCTATTTTCTCGTTGGTCGTTTCGCCATTTTATTAGTACAAACGCTCACCTTGACAGGGGAAGGTGGGCACACCTAAACCGAAGTGGAGCAAAGAATAATGAAATGGTATATGCAAGTTTGGAAAAAGTATGCAGTTTTTAGTGGACGAGCACACCGGACGGAGTACTGGATGTTTGTCCTCTTTAACTTGATCATTTCGTTTGGATTGGGATTGATCGAGGGGATTCTTGGGAGAGCTACCAACACTGACCAAAGTGTTCTTAGCGCTATTTATTCACTAGCTATCCTAGTACCGAGTATTGCTGTAGGTGTCCGTAGGATGCATGACACTGATCATAGTGGATGGTGGATAATAGTACCTATCGCAAATCTGATATTTGCAGTTACCAAAGGCACAGAAGGAGAAAATCGATTTGGCTCTGCTCCTAAGTTGTAGCAGCATTTAGATGAATAAGAACGAGAGGATAGATAGTGTAATCATAGTGTGATCGCAGATCTTTTAGGTTGTGTTGACGAAGGAAACCCAACAACTTCTTACTAAATCAATTCTGCCGCTTCAGTGATCGCCAGCTAACCCTTGCGTGTACCGGACGAACGGCATCCTCTGGCTTCGGTTCAAGGTTATCTGTCACCGGTGACGCTCTCCGTTAGCTGTCTTCCTTGATTCGAGGTTCCTGTTACCGAGCAGTTATCTGTTTGTGGCAGAGGTTGAGTTAGTGAAGGTTGCGTCAGTGAGGGCGATCGCATGAGTGGCGCAAAGTCTCAGCAGCTTTGGGGTGAGTATCAAAGGTTGAGTATTGAGGACGATCTCTTTTGTAGTTTAAGGTTCAGAGAGGTTTGCTGTAGAGAGGGCGATCGGTTGTGTTGTAACGGTTGAGTTCATTAAGTTTATTGCACGTCAGCCAGCTAACATAGTCCCTGAGGTGGACGGAGTCAGTAGAGAAGTCTGAACCTTTAGTTTTGGTGTATTACTTGCTTTTGGATGCCCAACAAAATCGTCTGTAGTTGGTTAGTGAATTGTTTTTATTCTCAACTTCAGATTTATTCAGTTACCTATTTCAGGCTTGCTTGATTTTTACATTTGTCTCGCAGTTGTTTTTTCTGTTGATTTCTCCATTGTTTATTTGATGTTTAACTGGTTTCATTTGTCAGGAAAATGAGTGACTAAATTGCCAACCGTTTGACTAACGGTGATTGCTTCTGTCTCAATGCAGCAACATACTTCTCCTCATCATAGGGAGTGTTGTCCTGCCAACAGCGCCACAAAATTCTGCCCCACTTGTAAGCCAGCGATCGAATCGCTTTTTGATGACTTTTGCCCGCTTGTTTTTGCTGTTCATAGAACGCCTGTGACCAAGCCGAAAACCGTCTTGCCTGGTTGACCCATTCCACAAACGTCTGCCTCAAGAAAATCGGACAAGACCAGCGCCAGTGAACCCATCTTTTCTTCCCACTTTCCTCCTTAACCGGAGCAATCCCCACATAACTCATGAAGGCTTGTGCAGAAGTGAAACGGGAACGATCTTCTCCAAACGCCACGAGTAATCGGGGTGCTAAATGGGGACCTGCTCCTGGCAACTCGGCAAATAAGGGCGCATCCGGGAGTGCCTCAAACAAGTGGGCAATGGTGTCATTAAAGCGGGTTAGTTGTTGGATGATGACCTTCAAAAGAGCAACCAGTGCCAGTGTCAAGGCTTGCGCGGGCACGACGATCGCCTCGTCTGGTGTCAAGGGTGGACCTGCATCTTGGATTTGTTGGATGCGACGGGTGATCGCGGTGCGCCTGACCACCGTATGAGAGCGAAAGAACAAGGTCAACTGCTGTGAGGTAGCCGCTTGAGCAGATTTGACATCCGGGAACTGTTGGAGGAAGTCACAGAACAGGCGGGTGTCCTTATCCTCAAACCAATCGAGGACTTGAGGGAAATAGGACTTGAGAGAGGCAGTGATGCGATTGGTCAATCTGACCTTCTCTTGCACTAACATCCGGCGCGACTCCACCCATTGTCTGAGGGCGCGGATTTGAGGACAGCCTGTCACCCAGCGTTCTAATTTCTCGGGATGCTTCTGCATCAGTTCGACCAAGATGCGGGCATCCACCGGGTCTGACTTAGCCCGAGAAGGTTGGAAGGCTTTGCGGTAGTTTGCCACCGTGCGAGGATTAATCGGAAACAACACTAAATTGTCATACTGACAGAGAGCATAGAGCAAGGGACCTCGTTTCTGTTCCAGGGCAACGGCAATTTTACCCTGACCGTAACGAAGCCTGAGCTGATTGACCCAATCTAAAATGTCTTGAGGACGGGTTTGAATGACGCTCTCTTGCCAGGTGCCAGAGGCACAGTCATAGAGGGCAATATCGTGTTTCCGATCTGCCCAGTCAATGCCGATGTAAGCGACATAATCATCAGTTGTCATGGTAGATTAAAGTCCATTGATTTTGATTGAACCGAGAGAACCTGCCGCCTCCACCCGCGAAAAGATTATGGAAACGGTTACAGCCTTATTCCCTGAGAATTCGTTATTTTGTGATAAGACAAAGGCAGAGAGTCGATTCGATATGTTAGTAGTCATCGAATGACTTCTAGTGCATAGTCGTCCTCTAGCCCTGGCAGGCTCTCCCGCTTTTTACTCTAAGCTTTTCTGTAATCGGTTTAGCTCAAGGATGAGGAGCGAACGATATGTTAGTAGACATCAGGGCTGTCACTCGCTGCATGGTCGTCTCCTTTTGCCTTTCTATTGGTCGTCTTCCCATAAAGTCGTTGCAGCGGACTTAAGGAAGCCGCTGGTGCTGAGTTCGAGGTACTTGCAGCCGCTGACCTCAGCCGTTACATTGCGAACTGTAATTGAGAGCCTTGGTCTGTTTTGACTACTTCGATGCGGGACTGAAAAGCTTCTTTGAAGTGGGGAACGTGGGTGACGGTGAGGATGCAGGCAAAATCGGAGGCGATCGCGTTGATGGCGGCAATCAGGCGATCGCAGCCTTCGGCATCCTGGGTACCAAAGCCTTCATCCACAATCAGCATTTGGAGTGCCGTGCCCGATCGCTGCGCCAAAAACCGTGCCAATGCTAGGCGAATTGCAAAGTTAACCCGAAAGGCTTCTCCGCCAGAATAGGTTTCGTAGGGGCGTGTTCCCTGAGTATCGGCAATTACAATGTCTAGCGTTTCGCTCCACTTAGTTTGTTTTAGCTTTGCCTTAGAACTAGTACCTGACCGTTGAGTCACAAATTGAATATGGAGTTGATTGGCGCTGAGCCGTCCTAAAATGCGGTTAGTTTCTACCTCAAGTTGGGGCAGAGCATTTTCAATCATTAATGCTTGAATGCCGTTTTTGCCAAATGCCTGCGCGACTTCTTGATAAACCCGCTGTTGATGGGTCAGGGTTTGAAGCTGTAGGGCGATCGCAGATTGTTGCTGGGTTAAAAGTGCAAGCTGTTGATGTTGCTGCTGAAGCCGACCCAACGCTGAAAGTTGCTGATCCAAGTCCCTCCGACGGATACTGATCTGCTCTTCTGTGGCTTGGATTAGATGGCAGCGATCAGGACTGGCTTGAAGTTGCTGCTGTAGTGTTTTGACTTGTGCTTTGGCGATTTTTAGACTGTTTTGACGCTTTTTTAAATTGGATTCTAAGTCTGTTAATCGGCGCTGAAATTGAGGGTACTGCTGCTGATACTTATACAGTTCTTGATAATGTAGTTGGTAGGGTTGAGCCTGTCTTAAAGCAATGCGCAAAGAGTTATGTTTATCTATGTCATATCCAATTTCGTTAAGCTGTTGATTAAACTGTGACAGAGCAGCTGCATAGTCTATTTTGAATCGCTCAATCTTGCTTTCTAGTTCAATCCGTTGAGCCTGAAGTTCGGGTTGCCGCTGGGCAAGATTGATCTGCCGCTGCCGCGCCTGTTTGATTTCTGACTGCTTGATTTCTGCCCATCGCCAGCGATCAACTTGCCCTCGTGCCAGGGCATGATCTTTTTCGTCATAGTTTAGCTGTTGCAGTCGATGATCAATTTCTGCTAGCTCTTCGTTGAGATCTGAAGCGTAGCTACCTATATTCAGCGTATGTTCCAACTTTGCCGCTTCCATCTGAAGCTGGCTTAAATTTGCTTGCCCCGAAATGGTGGATTGTAGTTGTTCTTGCAACTGCCCCCGGCGTTCCAATACGGTGGTGTAGTCGGTTAAGCCTTTATCTATTTCGCGGTATTCCTGCCGCAAAATTTGAATTTCTCGCTCCGAGGCGGCGAGTTGCTCTCGAATCACCCAAATTTCCTGCAAGACTTCCGATCGCGTGGTCTGGTGCTTTTTCAACACAAGGCTCCAGTGATGCTCATCTAACGGGCGATCGCAAAGTGGACAGGGGGGATAGGCGTGACTGGTCTCTTCAATATCGGCACTCGTGTTAATCGCATCTTGCTTTAGCCAGTAGATCTTCTGATCTACCTCTGCTAATTGGGTTTCGTAGTCGCGCTGCTGTTCTTGCAGCCTCTCCATGAAGTTGCGCCGCTCTACGCCTTTTTCCCGCACTTGCTGCAAATAGTCGCGCTGAGATTCTAGTTGAGCAATGCGATCGCTCACAGACACCACTGCCTGCTGCAGTTCGGGTTGGCGCTTTTGTTGATGGCTGAGTTGATGGGCGGAAGCGCGCAGTTCTTCTAACCGTGCCGATAGGCGAGTGTGGCTCCGATCAAGCTGTTGCTGAAGCTGTTGGCGACGCTGAAATAATGGGGCTGCCTGAAATTGAAGTTGGTCCAGCCGGGTCAAATCAGTCCGGGCTTGCTGCAACTCTTTCAGCGCTTTTTCGACCTCTGGGGCTTTTCGCAAACTGTGCTGAATTTCTTGCTCTTGCTGGGCGATCGCTTCAAGCTGCGCCTGGGTTTGCTGTAGGTGACGGTGCAACTCAGCAATTTTTTCCTGGTGTTGCTGCTGGTACTGCTGTTGCTGCGTTTGCACCAGTTGGTGGGTTTTGAATTTGGCAGAGAACTGTTCTTCTTGCAACTGCAAGGTTTGAAACTGAGCGTATCCAGCCGCGATCGCCTCAGCTTGGTGCAACAAGGCTTCTACTTCTTGCTGTTGCTGATGAGCGGCTAAAAGTTCTTGTTGAAGGCGCTGACAGTCTTGTTCTAAAGTTTTTTCTTGCTGCTGCTGCCAGGTGAGCTGTTGCTGCCAGGTCAACCGCTGCTGCTGGCAACCTTGAAGCGCTTGCAAGGTGGCTTTATCCTCGATCTGCTGGCGTTGCATCTCTGCTAAGGTTGCTTCCACGATCGCCTGTTCCGCAGCGATCGCGGTTTGCTGCTGCAATTGCTCCGCGATCGCCTCCAAGTTGCGTTCTAATAAATCAATTTGTCCTTTTAGCTGCCGTGATTGATCTTTCGCTTTTTCTGCCAACTCATCATATTGATTCAGCTTGAGTAAATCCGCCAGAATTTGTTTACGCTCTGTCGGGCGCTTCACCATAAACTCATCGGCTCGTCCTTGCCGCAGATAAGCCGAATTAATAAAGGTGTCATAATCCAGCTTCAAATGCTCCAAAATAAGCTGCTGTGTTGCACGAACTCCCTTCGCCGTGAGGGAACGAAAACGAAGGGAAGAAGAGTTCTGAGTTCTGAGTTCTGAGTTCTGAGTTCTGTTCCCTATTCCCTGTTCCTTGTTCCCTGCCTCTTCCATCGCCACCTGAAACTCCAGCGTGGCTCCTTGGGCGCGTTGACGAGTGCGAAGAATGCGATAGGTGTGTTGGTTCGTCGTAAAGATGAAATCGACTTGCACTTCTTGAGTGCCCATATGGATGACATCATCTTCAGAGGTAACGCGGCTTTCTCCCCAAATAACCCAGGCGATCGCTTCTAGCAAGGACGATTTTCCGGCTCCATTGGCACCACAAATGCAAGCTGTGTGCAACCCTTGAAAATCTAAAGTGGCTGCTTGATAGCTAAGGAAGTTTTTAAGAACGAGCCGCTGAGGAATCATACTGTAAGCAGTTTTGATGCTACTAAGTTTTAGCGTAGCAGTACGATTGAACTTTAGTACGGTCGATCTTTAATTTAGCTACACTTTTTGAAAGATTTTCCGCTAAATTTATTCAGTTTTTTGGATAATTAAACTCGATTTTGGCGATCGCTCTACTCAACTTTTTAGTTGGTAAAACGTGAGTGTGGTATTTCCATAGTTTTTTTGACGGCAGATTTCTAAGGTTGTTGGAATAGAGAAATCCAAGCCCTTTAGACGGTGTTCCACTGCCAATTCACCATTTTCAGACAACAAATTGTGGGCTGCAATCGCGTTCAGCACGGGTTGATATAACTCGCTGGCATAGGGTGGATCAAAATAAATGAGATCGAACTGTTGTCCTGATAAGGTGGGCAGTTTTTTAACCACATCGCCGCGAAGTAATTGAAAAACCTGCCCTTCTGCCGCGACCTGCTGCCAGTTTTGCTCAATCACAGAACAGGCGCGAGACGATTGCTCAATTCCCACGACGGTAGAAGCTCCGCGACACAACGCTTCTGCGCCCATGGCACCCGTGCCAGCACACAAATCGAGCCAGCGACAATCGGCGATCGCACTCTGCCAAATATTGAACAATGCTTGTCGCACCATAGATTGAGTCGGGCGAGTATCTTTGCCAGACAGCGTTTTAAGGGCACGATTGCCGTAGATACGGAGGGTCATTTGGCGACCGAAATTGGGTTGCCGACTATCGTCTGCCTACTTTCCACCAGCTTTACAAAATTTGCTAAGATTTGCAGCCCCGCCGTGGAAGACTTTTCGGGGTGAAATTGAACTGCCATCAGGTTGTCACGGGCGATCGCGGCGGTGACGGTTTGGCTGCCGTGGGTAATGGTGGCAGCTTGAAAAGCGGGGTCAATCGGCGCAACGTAGTAGGAGTGAACAAAATAAACCCAGGGATTAGCCGGAAGTTGCTGCCAAAGTGCGAGATTTGCCTGGGTGAAGTCTAGCTGGTTCCAGCCCATGTGAGGAATGGTGATACTGGGTTCGTGGGTGAAGCGTTGGACGGTGCCCGGAATGATGCCTAAACCGGGTTCCTGTCCTTCTTCGCTAGAGTCAAACAAAATCTGCAAGCCCAGACAAATGCCCAGAAAAGGCTTGCCGTTGACGATCGCTCGTTTAATTGGCGCTTCCAACTGGCGAGATCGCAAGTGTTGGACTGCCGGATCAAAAGCACCCACACCGGGCAACACGATCGCATCTGCTTGGTCAATTGCGCTCGGCGAATCGGTAATGTGAGGAGTTGCGCCTGCTTTCTCTAAGCCTTTGCAGGCAGAGTGCAAGTTGCCCATGTCATAATCCACCACAGCGATTGTCGGCATTTTTTTGCATCCTTTGTGACCTTCGTCAGTAAAATTGTAGTTTGAATGACAAACTCTTGACCTACCTTGCGGCGAACTGACCAGTCAGCGCAAGCGATCGCCTAGCTAAATCTTTTTCACACCAACGCCCAATGTCCATTCTGTTGACAACCTTTGACACCTGGAAACCGACTCAACCTTCAAACTCATCGGATGATTTAATTACCGAACTGGTGCAGCGTAAATTGTTGCCACCCCACACTCACTTATCTCGAAATATTCCTGTTGATTTTCAGCTTGCACCTGAAAAAGTTTTGGCTGTGGTTGATACAGTACAGCCCGATGTGATTGTTTGTTGTGGCATGGCAGAAAAGCGATCGCACCTCACCGTCGAAGCCAACGGCAGGCATCAAGGTGAAATTCTTTATACCAGCATTTCTTTAAAGACATTAGTCGAACAGACTCAAACTACAGCGATTAGTCACAATACCGGACGATTCGTCTGCAACTATCTATATTATTCAGTCCTCAAATATATTCAATCGCATCAGCTTAAAACTCAATGCTTGTTCGTGCATGTACCTCCGTTGAACCCAGAAAATTTGGATGCGATCGTACAAGATTTTTCCACCATCTTGAAACTGCTGCAACCCGTCACCTCTAGCTAAGCTCAATCGTTTTATCACTCCTATTTTATGCTGTCGTTTTTATCCGCTGTCGTGTTTGCCCAGGCAACACCTGCTCCTGTTTCTAACGAAGTCAAAGTGCTCCAGACCGTGCGCGTGTTGCCGGGAAAACTGGATTCTGTCTTGGTATTTAACAGCAACAGCCCAGAACTGGTGCAAACCGAAGGCATTTTGCTGTCTACCTTTCCGCCCACGGGCAAACGCACTCCTGCTGCCCATTTGAATGTGCGCCTTCAGGGACGCTTTGATGTATTCGCCCACCACATTGCCAAAGCCAAAGCCCCAGACGACTTGAGGACGCTGTATCTGGGTGTGCTGCTACACAATCCCGGCGGCAAACCTGTGACGGTGGATGTTTTGCAAGCCGCCAGCTATTTGAGCCAGCCCGATGCGCCTTTTATCGATTTGCCTGCCTATGTAGATAATCCCCTGGGCACGGTGTTTGCGGGACCGGGGAGTCGCGCCATGGTGGATATTTTGCGAGGGAAACGCCCGGAAGGTTTTCCGGCTCAGATTGTGATTCCGCCGAGACAAAGCCGGATGCTGCTGAATTTGCCGATTCCAGTGAAAGAACTACAGCCGCCAATCAATGGGCGATCGACCCTGATGCGTCTTTCTAGCAATGCCCCCGTTTATGCGGCTAGCTTAGCGCTGTTTGCTCCAACGGATGCAACTGGCACAGAACGCGCGCCCACGATCGCCGAATGGCAGGCAGTGGTAGAGTCTGGAAAACTAGCGGAACCTCGCGACAAAACGCCCACACCACCCGATCAAACAACAGGACAAATCATTTACGGACGTGTGGCAGGGGTAGCAAAAGGATCGCGCTGGATCGCTCAAGTGGTTGATCCTCCCGGTATTCAACTCAACAATCCGGCAACTTGGTCGCTCACCATCCCCCCAGCCGGACAAGCGTTTTCCTATGGGCTGAGTACCCTACTGCGGGGCACGTTGGGCACGGGGCAAAATCAAACCGCCCGAATGGTGGCGCGCTATCCCGATACGGCGTATCAAGCTCATGGCAATTATGCGATCGAATATAACCTGACGCTGCCCCTGCAAAATCTCACGAATCAAACCCAAACCGTCGCAATCATGCTGGAAACGCCAATCAAGGAAGATCAGCCCAAGGATGGAAATCTACGGTTTTTTGAACCCTTGCCCCGTCAAGTCTTTTTTCGGGGAACCGTGCGGCTGCGCTACACCGACGATCGCCGCCTTCCCCAAACCCGCTATGTGCATCTAGTGCAGCGACGCGGACAACAGGGCGAACCCCTAGCCGTGATGACGATGAAACCCGGCGATCGTCGCTTGGTTCAGTTCGATTTCCTTTATCCTCCCGATTCCACTCCACCGCAAATTCTCACGGTCAAAACCCTAAAGGAATAGCGGTTGAAGGATTGACTCAGTTGCGATCGCCCAAGCTCTCAAACGGCGACTTCAAAAACTTTGCTTTTGCTGTGCGATCGCTGAGTTTATCCTTGCCATTCTATCCTCGTCCTCACCTGGAACTGCTGTATCTCAAAGCCTTAGCCTTCTCAATTGCACTATCAACGTTAGGCAAAGGCTGTCCATGTTTCTCCGCTGTTTCAATCCACAGCTTTGTGACAACTTCCAATTCTTGTAATGTTTCAGACAAAGTTTCACCCTGAGCCAAACATCCCTTCAAAGCTGGAACTTCTGCAACATAGCCACCCTCATTACATGGGTAAATTACAGTGGGATAGTTCATGCTTGACCTTCTTCGTCTTCTTGAATTTCTGTCTGCTCCATCAATCCAATCACTCGCGTCACGTAATGGATTGTAGATGCTAATCGCACGAAATTTCTGCGAATAGATGTATCAACCAATTGGTAAATCTTACTGCAACATCTGTATGGGGACGAAGAGCTTGGCTTGTAATTGCTTTTCCCAAAGGGTAGCCAGGTTCATCATGCCAAGCAAGATACGTATGAATAACTGCTTTACTGCGATGTACTTTTTTGAAAGTCGTTATGTTCCTTCCAGACGCTTGTTCAACACATTCTCGTGCAAATAACAAAGACCTCGGCTCTGCAAGTTCTGCACAAAAGTCCTCTAGCATGCCAGAATTCTGATTATTTGGCATAAGCCAAAACCCAAGCCTAGGTTCGTCTACAGCACCATCAACTATAGTTCCATTAATGTTAGGAGTTTTCGAGAGCGTATAGCTATGGTTATTGGTCTCTAATTTGCTTTTGATGCTATCCCATCTACCTTCAAGAGAAGGTTTGTCAGCATCCAGCATAACGCCTATTACTTGGGGAGGATTGGGGCGTACGATTAGAGCATTTAATCTCTTCAAGACTCCTACGTCTGAACCACATTGGTAAATGCCGAAAGTTTTGGGAACACTATGGGCCGCGCACAGAGCCATGACCACATGGCAATCATTCTGTCCTTCAACAAGCAATACTTTATCTGAATCTTGTTCGCAAACGTCGTTCATACTACTTACCGCACTTCAACGTCCATGTCAATAGCATCAGTAAGGGTTTCAGATGTATATTCCGTTGCTCTAATAAGCCCGTCCTTAACATCAAGCCTAAAGAAAGCACCAAGGTCAGGATATTTATTCCAAGCACTGTCAAATCCTTCTATACAATCACGACTATGAGTTGTCGCAAAAACTTGAACATTTAGCTTCTCTGATAGTTGAAAAACGATATTCCAAACTTTAGGCTGCACACTCCAATGCAAACCATTTTCAAACTCATCAATTAAGAGAAGACCGTTCTGAGCACTTACAAGAGCAACAATAATATGAAATAAGCGAGTCATACCGTCTCCCATACTTTTGAGAGGCAGCGGCTCATCTATTCCCTCGATCCTGATTAGAGGAATACGCCCGTCATCTGAGCGCCCATTGCTAATATCTTCTACAAAAGAGACTCCAGAAACCCGATTATCAATTAAGCCAAGGGCAGAAATGATTTCCGAACCTAAGTCAGTTAAACCTATCAAATCCCACAAAGCGGCTAATCTGCGATTGGGCATGTTTTCTGTCGGGACGCTTTGCCATGGGTATTTGAACTCATCCTGCCTTTCGTATAACATTCTGGAGCTGATACGCCGAGTGTCTCTCACATCTCTATCTAATCTAAAAAGTCTTCTAGTCTTTTCACCTTCTTCTGCTACAAGAAAAACTTCAACATTCGATAGATCTTCATCAAAGAGACCCAACTGTACACCCGGAACGCGAATTTTTCTTATAGTGCCTTCGTCATCATTCTTATTTTGATAGGCGGCAACACCAATATGAAGCTTTGTATCTGAGAATACTTCTCCAAGTAAGATGCCTTGTTCTCCTACCTGGGGCAATTTATGTCTAAAAAAAAGATGGCGCACGGAATTGCCAGTGAAATTTTGAGATTGTGGTTGAGCTTCACTAACCCAAGTCTCTTGTCTCGACTTTACAAGATTAAAAAGGACTGTAGGAGAGGCATTGCTAGCATAAAGTTCGACTGCTTCAAGAAATGCACTCTTTCCAGCATTATTTTTTCCAACAACTAAGTTGACACGATTCAACCTTCCAACTTCAAGATGTTGAAAGAGCCTAAAATTACTTACCTGAATGGATTCCAGCATACAAGCTCTCCGTAATGCCTTCGATTAGCTTACAAGATACCTGGCTAAATAAAGAAACTAGGTGAATTCCCCTTACTGTCGTATAAAGATGTACGGTGCTTTAAAGTACGTAACTATTATTACCCTGGAAGCGAGACAATACGCCGGATGTTACTGGCGTATTGTCTCTCATGTTCTACTGAATCGCCCCACTGATGCCCCCTTATGAAGCTCAACCGCGCACCGTTGATTTTGTTGATTGTTGCTGTATTGCTAGGGGGTGTGGTGTATCTGCAAGAGCAAACGACTCCGCCGCCAGTCAAGTCAGAGGCTCAATTGCTGTTTGGGTTTCAGGAAGCAGATGTGCGATCGCTGAGCTTAAAAACGCCAGAGCGATCGCTGTCTTTTGTCAAAAATACTGCGCCCAGCCCTGCAATTTGGCAAATGACTTCGCCCAATCAAGCGCCTGCGAATGATGCATCGGTGGCGTATTTGCTTAACGCGATCGCGTCTGCAATGAGTGCCCCACCCCTGACAGTGCCCAGAGTAAAACAGGCAGAATTTGGGTTTGATACGCCCCTATCAACGGTGGAGCTAGCCTTAAAAGACGGCAAAACTCATCGGCTGATTTTAGGGAAACCTGATTATAATCGCACCTCGCTCTATGCTCAAATCGACCCCCAACCCGGCGCAGATTTAAAGATATTCTTGGTATCGTTGGATTTTGAGAATGCGGTCAATCGTTCGCTCGGCGAATGGCAACAGGTCACAACCGCACCAACGCCAAAAGCAACTAAACCATGACCATTCCAACCGCAACGCTGTTAATTTCTTGCCCGGATCAAAAAGGATTAGTCGCAAAAATTGCCAACTTTATTTATGCCAATGGTGGCAACATTATCCATGCTGATCAGCACACCGATTTTGCGGCGGGTTTGTTTCTCACCCGGTTGGAGTGGCAGCTAGAAGGGTTTAACCTGCCGCGTGAAATTATTGGAACGGCGTTTAACGCGATCGCGCAACCACTCCAGGCAAATTGGCAGCTTCACTTTTCGGACGCAGTGCCTCGGATTGCCATTTGGGTGAGTAAACAAGACCATTGTTTGTATGATCTTCTCTGGCGGCAGCGATCGCGAGAACTCAATGTATGCATTCCATTGATCATCAGTAATCACCCAGATTTAGGCGCGATCGCTGAGCAATTTAACATCGACTATCACTACATTTCTATTGCCAAAGACACTAAGCAAGCACAGGAAAAAGAGCAGCTTGAATTGCTTAAAAAATGCAAGATTGACTTAGTAGTATTGGCAAAATATATGCAGGTTTTAAGTTCAGAATTTATCATTCAATTTCCTGCCATTATTAACATTCACCATTCTTTTCTACCTGCTTTCGCTGGAGCTAACCCCTATCATCGTGCCTACGATCGTGGCGTGAAAATCATCGGTGCAACGGCTCATTACGCCACAGCAGACTTAGATGAAGGTCCGATTATTGAGCAAGATGTAGTGGGGGTCAGCCATCGAGATAGCGTGGAAGATTTAATCCGCAAAGGCAAAGATTTGGAGCGGGTGGTGTTAGCCAGAGCCGTACGCCTACATTTGCAAAATCGCGTGTTGGTTTATGGCAATCGTACAGTTGTTTTCGAGTAAGCGCATGATGGCACTAAACCATCTATTATGAAGGCGAACAAAGGACTCATTCGCGATCGCCCACTCAGACAAAACAACAGAGAGATAAAGCAAAATTTAGGATAAAGCGTATGGCCATACAGCTTAAAGTCATCCAAAACACCGTTTTTAAGCAGACGACTGAAGATGCGATTCAGCTACCCCCAGAGGATAAGGTTTCGATCGCAGCCGGCAGAATGTTGAATATTCACTCCTGGAAAGCGGTTGATAGAAGCTACTTAAAAATTGCATTGATGGGAGAGTTTTTAGGCAATCCGCCCCGCAACACTTGGTATGTCCACATTCCTCACATTCAATTAATTCAACCTCCTAGCCTCAAAATTATTCGCAACACTCCTTTAAAGCAGTCCACTGCCAATTCTGCACAGTTACCTGCACAAGATAAGGTGTCGATCGCCGCTGGCAGAATTGTCAATCTTCAGTCTTGGGCAACGGCACCCAACAATCATTACAAACTTTCTCTACTGTGGGATGCTTTAGGTAATCCACCCCGCAACACCTGGTATATTTACGCTCCAGACTTTGAATTTATTAATACGCAGCAAAAGATTCTTCCCATTTCTCAACCGGAACCTGAGTCTGGCGGCATTCCTCCCACTAAACAACTAAACGTTCCACACAAAAGCCAGCTTGACAATGCGTTGAACCCAACTGGAGCGTGCAACGTCACCACGTTTGCCATGGTGATGACCTATTTTCAAATTAGGGGCAACACGGGCGTAGGGCAATTGGAAGATGAGTTATATCAATATATGCTCAACCAGGGGTTAAGCCGCTGGGATGGCAACGATCTAGCTACCCTGTCGCGCAACTATGGCTTAAGGAATGACTTCACAATGCGGGGTCGCCAATCTGATATTCGAAAGGCGATCGCGGAAGGTCGCCCTTGCATTATCCACGGATATTTCACCACCTTTGGGCACATCATTGTGGTGCGCGGCTATGACCAGAATGGCTTTTTTGTGAATGATCCCTATGGCGAATGGACATCCTCTGGCTATCGTAATGATCAGTCTGGGCAAAACCTTTACTATTCCAACGCTCTGATTCAAGCCAAGTGTTCTCCAGAAGGTGAAAACTACATCTGGATTCATCGCCTCTCCAAGCCATAAAAAGTTGATCACAGTGCGATAGGCTTTTTTGTTAGTTGCTGGATAGCCAAATCATGGGACTATCTGGATCTCGAAGATGAACTTGGCACCTGGCACCTGTCTAGCTTAGAAAGCTACTCTTCTTCTCGCTGCACCGCGCGAATAATACGTGACAGTTCAGATTTCTCATCTATAGCAATCCGGGTCGGCGATCCACTAATGATCCGTTCAAAGTTACGGAATGAGTCCTTAATTTCGGGTCCGCGATCGCTAATCACATACTCCCGAATCCCTTTGTCGTGCCAAGAACCGCGCATTTTGAACACGTTGATAGCGCGAGACATTTCACCCCGAATTTCTACATATTGCAGCATCAAAATGGTGTCGGTGATGGTGGAAATGTGGGAGTCGGTGATGGAGTTTGACCCCATAAATTGATCGGTCGTGTTGGTAAAGAAGCCAGTAATTTCCTCTTGCTTGGCAAACCCCGTTACGCCAATGACAAACTGGCGAAAGGCGTTGTTGCTCACTCCACGGGCGATCGCTGAAAGCGAATCGATCGCAATTCGGGCTGGCTTAAAATCGGCAATCTCCTGCTTGATAATTTGTAGATGATCTTCCAACCCCGCTGATTCTGGATAGGCACAAAGAATTTTCAGGAAGCCCTGCTGTTCCAATTCTTCAAAATCAATTCCCCAAGAATAAGCATTCCGCGATAGCTGAGCGCGAGATTCTTCATAGGCAAACAAAATTGCCCGTTCACCCTTGACGCAGCTTTCTTCCAAAAACTTGCTGACCAGCATCGTTTTGCCCGTGCCCGTCGCGCCCGTCGCCAGGATAATCGAATCTTTAAAGTAGCCGCCGCCGCACATTTCATCCAAGGTTTTCACGCCAGATGAGACGCGAACATTCGACGATCTCTGTGTTAAGCGCATCGCTCCCAGCGGGAAGATATTGATTCCTTGGCGCGTCATCGTAAACGGATATTCACCCTTCATATGAGTGGTGCCGCGCAGTTTCAAGATTTCGATCGTGCGGCGGCGGCGTTCACCCTCCAGCACATTTCGCAAAATCACTACATTATCTGACACGAATTCTTCCACGCCAAAGCGAGCCACTTGGCCATACTCGTCCACCCGCTCTGTGGTCATGATGGTGGTCACACCCACTTGCTTCAGTCGCGCCACAATCCGAAAAATTTCTCGCCGCACGACAGATGCGGCATCATATTGTTGGAAAATCGCCGTGACGGAATCAATCGAAACTCGCTTGGCTTTATATTTGCGAATGGCATATTGAATCCGCTCGATTAATGCAGAGAGATCAAAATTGCCCACCACCTCATGCCCATCCGGATCGGGGGAAGCATCCAAAATAAACAGTTTGCCTTCATCGACAAACTTCTGAAGATTCCAGCCAAAGCTAAGAGCATTTTTGATAATATCGGCGGGAGATTCTTCAAAGGTGATAAGCACACCAGGCTCATCAAAATCAACGATGCCGTTATGTAAAAATTGGACGGCGAGTAAGGTTTTTCCGGTGCCAGATGTGCCGCTAACGAGAGTTGTTCTGCCAGCAGGCAAGCCGCCATGGCTGATGTCATCAAACCCTTCAATCATCGTGCGGATCTTGTCAACCCCTGTTGCCGTTGTTCCGCCATTGTTGTGTTGATTCAATTCATTCATAGTGATTTTTGAATTGACCTATCCATTGCATCTAGTTAATACACTGCCATTTCCACAAAGCCTATCAGTAAACCTTTTTCGTTATTCGTTAGCCGCTTCATCTTCCCGAAGCTCTTCGTAGAGGAGATCTAACCCGATCAATACCTTTTCGCGATCGGATAAATCGCCAATAATCTTACGAACCGGTGGCGGCAAAATTTTTGCGAGAGTGGGTGTTGCCAAAATCTTATCTTCTTCGGCTAGCTGCGGACTTTTTAAGACATCAATCACTTTGAGAGCATATACACCCTTAAATTCTTCTTCAAGAATATTGTTGAGGGTTTTTAGCGCCCGAATAGAGTTGGGTGTGTTTCCTGCAACATACAGTTTAAGGACATAGGTTTTTTTCAGTGGCATAATGCTTGGGTCAGTGACGGGCGAACAGGTCGGGAGGACGTAGCCTAAGTTTCTCTAGGAATTGAGCGGCGATACATTTCGCACAAGTGAGCAATGATGTCAATCAGCGTCAACCGATAATCCAGTACTATTTCCTCGCTGCGTCCCTCTAGTTTTAGTTGCTTAGAAATATCGTCGATTAGATCCATGTGAATTTCAACGATTTGGGGGACTGACATATCAGCAAAAAAGGATGTATTAATAAAGTCATCAATTTGCTGATTCAGCGTACCATCGTTTGTGAAATAGCAGAGGAGGATGTCTCGATACTCTGCTTTCAGCTTTTCTGATAATTTCTGCTGCTGATCCACGGGCAAACGGCGGAAGAAGCTTTGTGGATTGCGCTTGTAGTATACGCCCAAGTATCCCAATCGTTCTTTTAACTTGTCTATCAGGCGACGCTGCTGGAGCATAAGCAAGGTTTGAGTGGCTGAATCGATCGCGATTTCCGCCTCTACTGAACTACCAATTCGGCAATTCGGCGAAAGATGAATAAATCGGGCGATCGCTTGCTCCACCACGTCATCCGTCAGATTAAATTGGGTGGGCGTGGTATGAAATTCGGCTGTGTGATAGGTGAAGGGCGCTAGCGTGGAAGAATCGCGGTCATCCACGGAACTACTATTGAAAATTGGCATTTCATCCAGGTCAGTATGCAAAATCACAGCGGGTAAGACAATGACCTGACCATGCAGCCAGTGGATCAGGTGAGATAACTCTGAACCACTCTGTAAAATTAGGCAGTCAAGCTGTTGTCTTTCTTGGTCAATGAACCCGCAAAATTGGTCATTAGCAGTATGAACACAAACCCGATAGCGATCGTGATTTAAAGCGTTTAAAAGAGCTTGAGCTGCAAAATCAGGGCTCAGAAATAAACCAATAGATAGAGGAGAAGACAAGGTTTTTAGAAAGTCAACGGTATTAAGCCTAAGCAATAGCCAATATATAAGTCGTGAGGTTTTAAAGTAACCTCTGCGTAAGCTGCCTCATCTTCGTAAAGGCACAACTTTAATTAATTATAATTGTCTACCTGTTTTACTTAATTCGCCTTCATAATAAGGGCTAAGGTTAAAAACCTTGATGCATGTTTATCATGCTCCATTAAATTTTTCTGGTTCACCCTGCTAACAAAAAAGCAGCGTTTATTACTATTGTCTTTTCATACTCATTTTTTCCATTGGGCGGTTGGCTTTGACGGAGCATTCTTGAAAATAGAGTGCGTTCAAAAGCTTATAAATTAGAGGGTTATTGACTATATCGGGCTTTACCGTCCTTCACGGCGCGATTGATTATGCCTATGCCTAATATCTGCTTGAGTGAGTTGGTACGTTTTGTTCCAGTTTTTCCAAATACGGTAACGATTCAAGCAGCGTTAACAGCGCTGAGCCGCAGCCAATGCGATCGCCTAATCATTTTAGATTCGCGGCAGCAGCCTGTTGGTCTCGTCAAACTCCATCGCTTGTTACCCCAGTTGCTGCTTTCATCTGAAACTTCTGAGTTACCTTCACCGCTGGCATTGCCGCCAATCTTAACTTCACTCATTACCGCGATCGCTCCTTCAGTAATCGAGCCGATCATTTTGGTGCCAGCAGAGTGGCAACTATCCCAACTGATGATGCGGGTGCAACTTCACGACTCAGAAGCGATCGCCTTGATGAAAAGCACAGGTGAGGTTCTGGGGCTTTTGGATACCGAACAAGTATTTCAACTACTGGCTGAGCATTCTATCTCTCCTGCTCAAACCGAAGTAACCTCCACGCCCTATTTGTCTGCCTTTTTATCAACAGAATCATCAGAATCATCTGAGAGAACTCAAACAAACGCCCACTCAGACAATCAACAGCGCCAAATCATCCAGCTTACTCAGCAGTTGCTCGCTCAACGCGCCGAGCTAGAGCAGCGCATCCAAACTCAGCAAGGTGAAATCCAGCAGCTGCGGCAGCAAAACCAACCTGCAAGCCCAAAGCCTCCCCCACTCAGTAGCCGATTTGAAGCCGTTTCAACGCCAACGTCTCAAGTTGCATTATTCAAATCACTGTTGGCACTACTCGAACGCTTACCGCTGCCCCTAATGTTGCAAACGAACAGCGGCACTGTGTTAGCCCAAAACTCCATGTGGCGCAGTCAGGTCGGTGATTTGCTTGATCCGGCATGGATTCGTCAAGAAGCTTCTCATCTGTTGGGGGAACTGGGTGCAGACTCATCCCTACCAGAGCCGAACCTGTGTCACCTAGGAGCCTCTCCGGATACTTGTGTTTGTTCTTGCCCCCTAAAAGACGGACAGGAGCGAGTATTGCAGTTCATTAAGATTCCACTTTGCACTTTGCTTCCCGACTGGAACTTAGACTGGTCAGATCCCCTATCCCAAGCAGCCACAGCGTTTTTAGAAACCACATCATCTCAGGTCGGCTCGTTCCAATTGGCTAATCTAACGTCTGAGGGCAAGCTCTTCGCTACAGAAGCTAGTGGGTTCAACACCGCCAATCTATCTAAGTATGCGCCCCAGAGTGTTTTGGCAGAGCCATTTCAGACAGCGATCGAAACTGAGGCACTTTGGCTGGTGCAAGCCCAAGATGTGACGGAACAACAACAGCTAGCCCACGAACTAACTGCTAAGAATGCAGATCTTGTTCAGCTTAATCGGCTTAAAGATGAGTTTCTAGCCTGCATTAGCCACGAGCTAAAAACTCCTCTTACGTCCGTTTTGGGCTTGTCAAGCCTACTTAAAGACCAAACCTTGGGTGAACTAAATCCGCGCCAAGTGCGTTATGCCCAACTGATTTACCAAAGCAGTCGCCATTTGATGACGGTGGTGAACGATATTCTAGATTTAACGCGGATTGAAACAGGTCAATTGCAACTGTTGTTTGCCCCGGTTCAAATCTCTACGGTGTGCGCTCAGGCGTTTGAACAAGCGAAACAACTACGGTTATTGGAAAGTAAAGCAGAGGATCCGCCAACGGATGAGCAGCTAACGGCTCAATTTTCATTGGAGATTTCCTCCGAGCTAGATATTTTCATTGCCGATCAATTGCGACTGCGGCAAATGTTGATTCATCTACTGTCAAACGCATTCAAGTTTACAAAGCAGGGTAAATCAGTTGGGTTAAAGGTCAGTCGGTGGGGCGGGTGGATTGCATTTACTGTTTGGGATCAAGGCATTGGCATTCCAGCAGAAAAGCAGCACTTAATCTTTCAAAAATTTCAGCAGCTTGAAAACCCTTTAACACGACAGTTTGAAGGAGCGGGTTTGGGATTGGTGTTGACGCGGCGATTGGCTCGATTACATGGCGGTGATGTGACCTTTTTGTCTAAAGAAGACGAAGGCAGCCAGTTCACTGTTTTGTTACCGCCGCTGCCGCCCAATAAAGCGCCTTCCTATCAGGATGAGGGAAATGGCAATGCGTTAACTGCTGAATCGGGCGAATGGTTGGGGGGACGATCGCTGATCTATTCTCCACAGGAACGTTTGAGGGTAAATATTCAGCATGGATCTGCTGGTTCTGCTTGCCGCGATCGCTTAGTTTTGATTGTGGAAGGTGTGCCGCAGTTTATCGAGGCATTATCAGATCAACTAGCGGTTCTGGATTATCAGGTTGTCATTGCTCGCTCTGGCACAGAAGCATTGGAGAAAGCGCGCCGATTGCAGCCCTGCATTATTTTCCTCAACCCGCTGCTGCCCTTACTATCGGGTTGGGATGTGCTGACGTTGCTCAAATCCAACACAGAAACCCAGCATCTTCCGGTAGTGGTGATGGCAACGACGGTTGAAGAAGCAGAAGCCTATCGCTGTCATGCGAATGGATTCATGAATTTGCCCGTTCAAACAAAGGTGTTGGAACAAACCTTAAAAACGCTTTTAATCAAGACAGAAGAACCGCTTTCTCGCGATCGCCCCATCTCTAACCTAACAATTTTGCGGTTGTATTCTGACGACCCCAGCGATCGCGCTTCAACCCCTCTAAAGGATTTAGATCATCTGCTTCAATCCCATCGCTATCGTATTTTAGAGTCTGATGACTTGGAGCAAGCCGAGCTGTTAGCCCGCGTATGGAAGCCCCACGTAGTTTTATTAGATGGTTCCTTAGCGGCTCCAGCCGCTTACCTTAAACAATTCAGCCTCTCCCCGTCTTTGTCTGCGCTTCCACTGGTTACCCTAGATTCAGCAGTAACTCAAGCCGCCAGTCAAATTCCTGGCTTGATTGTATTTCCATACCTGGCAACAGCCACAACCTCTCTTTCTAAAGAGGTTATAGAGCCTGAAACGCTGCTGCAAGTCCTTCAGATTGCGGCTAGCTCATGGAGACCGTCAATTTTAGCGGTGGATGTTTCCACTGTGCTGTCGGTTGATCATACCGCTGCGCCAAATCAGGCAGCGTTAGAAGCCTTCCCCAAATCTCCTAAACAAATCGAATGGCTGCAAGCCCTAACTCAATATCTTCAAACAGCAGGACTACGCAGCGAAATCAAGCAGTCTTGGCAGGACGTTATGCAGCAAATTCAGTCTCAAACTGTCGATCTATTATTGATTTGCTGGACCGGTGATGCACCTCAATCTGACGCGATCGCGCTCCTCTCGTCCTTAGAATCCTTAGGCCCACTGCCCCCGATTCTCGTTCTGGATCATCGTCATCAAGCCTCCTCTAAGGTCGATCCGTTACCCGATAGGATTACTCAGCTTGCCACACAGGTGCTTATTGCCCCTACCAACATGACTGACCTATTAAAAGAAATCCACTTGGTACTGCGGAAAAGCACCATTGACGATTGATAGAGCAAAACTTTCCCCTTTCTTTACCCATCGCCCCGCAGCACAGATGCCTTTCCATTACCGGTTCCGTAAAGCCTGGGATAGGGCTTTAACAGATTTTTGCTTTGATATACCTGAAATACATCGACGATCACGCCGCCGCGCCAAATGGGAATTTCTCCAATCTGCTCAAAGCTTTGAAAATAGCCTGCATACTTAGTGGAGTTTAAGTGACGTTTGGGGGCAATGTATAGTCCATCCTTACCCACCCACTCTTCTGCCGTTGACCAAAACGCAAACCCTCGTAGGTCATCGTTAAAGCAGACAATAGGCGGATGAGCAAGCGACGCAAGTGCCATACCTACATATCCCGCGATAAAAATATCGTCTGCAAAAACAAAATCAGCTTGCTCTAGCGCACGGGTCAAATTATCAGATTCTTTAAATCCGCGTCGAACCTGCTGAATGTCAACTAGTTGCACCGAACCATCGGTTGTTGCCGGAATAAATCCACCTAAAACAGCGTAGGCACTTGGTTTTTGTAATATTCCCAACGTGAGATGGGGCAGCGCGATCGCAATCAACATGCCAATGATCAACGCTGACATCCCCAGCCACCGTCGCACTTCACGAAGCGACCACTTAGCAGCGCGATCGCCCAACAGCAGCGTCATTCCCCAAAAACCCGGCATTGCCCAGGTCGGCAAAATCGGGCGGTAGCCACCCATGAAAGTGAAGCTAAGGATAATGGGCAGGGAGATCCAGAGAATGAGAAGAGTGGCAAGTGACGAGTGCGGGGTGCGAGCTACGAAGTGATTTGGATTGCGCCATTGCTCCCAGGCTGTTTTCAAGCTGACCCACCAAAGTGGAAAGCCAAAGGCAGGAAAAAGATAGCCAATGCCGATGAGAATGGTGCCAATGAGTTCCAACAAACTGTAGCCGCGATTGGGAACAGCTCTGCCGGATTGATAGCGTAGGGAAACCCACTCGTGCTGGAAATTCCAGATAATAATCGGAGAAACTGTGAGGCAAAATAGCCCCAATGCCGCCAGCATCCAGGGAGATTTAAAGACGGTACGGTGCTGGCGACTGGTGAAGCAAAATCCGACTAAGCCCAGCCCTAAAACGACTCCATGATATTTACTGAGACATGCGAGCCCGACTAAAAGCCCGATCGCAGCGAGTCGCCAGCTTGGATAGTAAGTCGGTTGACGCAAAAACTCTTTGGCAGCAATCAGAAGAGTGGCAGACCAGAAAAAAATCAGTGGGCTGTCGGGTAAGGTCAATACGCCAAAGCCGACAAAAAAGATGGGAACGAGAGAGGCGATCGCAACGGTCAAAACTGCCGCTCGTTGAGAAAACAACTGCACACTGGTGAGATAGAGCAGAATCAAGGCTCCCGTGTAAAGCAACAGCGATCCAATGCGAATCGTAAATTGCGACACTTGTCCCGTTAGCCACGGACCTAAACCGGTTGATATCCCAACCATGAGCGGATGGTCAAAATAGCTCCAGTCTGGATGCTGAGTATAGAGGTAGTAGTAAGCTTCATCAAAACCGGGGGGTATCCAAACTGCGATCGCGCTCCGTACTAGCAGGCCACTCACCAACAGCCAGACAACTGGGTACGCCTCAAACCCCCACCCCTTGGCAAATTTTCCCATTCAGCTTCCTTCGTTTGCAGTCATCCCAGGCTAGTTGAATCCACTACCAATTCCGCCATCCACCCTTCGCTTGAGCCTGTTCACTCGATTGAGCAGGGCGATTATGCAGCAGGGATTGATAAGTCTGGCTGCTGCCCCACCGATCAATTTCTCGCGCTCTTAACACGGGTACTGGATGACTTAATTGAGCCGTGATCGCCTGTTTCAGCAATTCACCAATTTGATCCTTACTAATATCGTCATAGGCTCGTGCTTGAGCCAAAAAAGCATCTAAGTTAAGTTGACTGGCAAGCGTAGGAGACCCCCCTGCCAATTTCATCAATACGGAAGCAACGACTCTAGGATTCTGGGTCGCCAACAGCGCCGCGCGATCGCAGCTAAATTCTGCACAGCGAACCCACTCCATAAGCTGAGCTTGCAAGCTTTGGGCAACTGCTGCACCAGCACCCCAAGGAAGTTGTCCTGCAGCCAGCACCAATAGGTTTGCCAGGGTCAAATACACTCCATGCTCACACTTGAGATGCCCCAACTCATGGGCAATCACCGCCTGTATTTCCTCTGGTGTCAGCAAGTCAATCAACGAGGTATGCACCACAATAAACGGTTGCTCACCACGCATAGCAAAGGTGTAGGCATTCGGCGCAGGATGTTGGCGCACATACAGTTGAGGGGGTTCCAAATCCAACACTTTGCAAGCTTCTAGCAGCAGATTGTGTAAGTCAGGCAACTGCTGATCGCTGACCAAAATGCTGGAGGCGATATTTTCCAAGTAAAAAAACTGTCCCGCCAATGGACCCAGCAAATTCCGCACAATCACATCCAGACCAGGCAACTGCTTAAGATTTGCCGTAGCCTCTAGATCCAACGGATGGCGAAAATGATCGGCACGTAAACCAAGCAGCGGAGTTTTGAGAAAAACCATGAACCAATGCCAAAAATAGTACAAACTACTCGTGAAAAATACTGGAGGTGAAGCGATAGCGCTTCGCACGACGAAGTTGTTCGCCTCTGTTACTGCCAGTATAACGAGCCTAACGAGAGGTGATTGCCGAGACCACAAAATGGGTGGAACTCCTGCGCTCCACCCTTGCAATTTTAGGCTGGCTCCTAACTATGCTGATTTAGCATCGGTGGTTTAGACGGCAACACAACCGCGTCATTAGACCGGTCATCTAATTTAGCGTCTGATTTAATTCGGTGCATACGAGCGCCCAGCTTTTGCAGCTTGGACTCTATTTGCTCATAGCCCCGATCCATATGATGCAATCCTTGAATAGTGGTTTTGCCATTAGCTGCCAACCCTGCTAACACGAGCGCTGCGGATGCTCGAAGATCTGTAGCGACTACAGGCGCACCCGACAACATGGGAACTCCCCGAATAATGGCATGATTTCCTTTAATGCGGATATCTGCACCCATCCGGCTTAATTCCGGCACATGACCCAGCCGATTTTCAAACACCGTTTCTGAAATAATGCTGTCTCCTTCACTTAGCGTCAACAGCGCCATAAACTGCGCCTGCATATCGGTCGGAAAACCAGGATAGGGCAGTGTTTCAATATCGGTCGCTAGGATGTTTTGGGAAGGGATAACGCGAACACCATGACTGCCTTCTTTAACCACCTGCACCCCCATCGCCTGAAGCTTGGCAATCACTGCCGTCAAATGGTCAGGAATAACGGGAGACACCAAAATTTCAGAGCGAGTAATTGCGCCTGCAACCAAAAAAGTGCCTGCTTCGACCCGATCAGGAATAATGCTGTAATCGGCTGTGTGCAAACGAGACACACCAGAAATTGTGATTGTATTGGTGCCAGCCCCACGAATTTTTGCTCCCATCGCTCGACAAAAGTTGGCTAAATCGATCACTTCAGGTTCTTGGGCAGCGTTTTCAATGGTGGTTTCTCCATCTGCCAGGGTGGCCGCCATCATTAGCGTTTCTGTTGCACCCACGCTGGGGTAGTCGAGATAAATCTTGGCTCCCTTTAGCCGCTTGTTTACTCCTGTCACATAGGCATAGACGATTCCATGATCAATTTGCACTTCAGCCCCAAGAGCTTGCAACCCTCGAACATGCAAATCAACTGGTCTTGCGCCGATCGCACATCCACCGGGTAGAGGAATGCGGGCAACTCCTAATCGGGCTAGCAAAGGACCAATCACAAAAAAGCTGGCGCGTAACTGACTGACCAGCTCATAGGGCGCTTTAGATTGCCCAATTGTGGAAGCGTTGATGACTAAGCGATCGCCTTCTCGCTTAACCTTGACCCCCAATGCCGCTAGGATCTCACTCATGCAAGACACATCAACGAGGGAGGGCACATTGCGAAGGGAGCATTCCTCGGGACAAAGCACGGCACCCGCCATCAGCACCAGTGCCGAATTTTTAGCGCCGCTGACGTTGACCTGTCCACTGAGGGGCTGACCACCCCAAATCTCCAAGATGGAAACATTTTCTTCAGCAGGGGAATGAACATTGGGTAGGTTAGGAGAGAAAGTAATGGGTCTGTCCTCCGCGATTAACTGTGTGACAAATTCGGTTTTGATTTTACCGGAAACATTACAGTTGTCCCAGCTTTTTCCAAGTTTGTCATTCTCTCCCCATCGCATGTTGGCATGGTTAGTCAAAAAGTTTATCCGTTGAATGATTGACAGATAGTTTGAATTACCACATGATTAGAAATCGCGGGTTCATTCGTACTGTTAGCGGAACTGGCGGAATTGGTAGACGCGCTAGATTCAGGTTCTAGTGTCTGCAAAGACTTCCGGGTTCAAGTCCCGGGTTCCGCATTGATTTATAGAGTGAAGTGGGCAACCGGATAGTTGCCCATTTTTTTATTTGATTTCCCTAAAAACAGTTAACTATTTTTAATGTCTGTAGATGAATTTGATACTAAATTCTAATCATTCCAGCTTCATGTTAACTAGCTTGCAAAATCCGTTAGTGAAGCAGATCCGAAAGCTGCATCGTGCAAAGGAGCGGCGAGAGCAGCAGCTTTTTCTGTTGGAAGGGACTCATCTGATAGAAGCTGCCTGTCTTGTAAATCGCCCCTTGGTTACGGTATGCCATACGTCCGATTGGCAACTGCGCTATTCAGACCTATGGCAGCAGGTTGAACAATGCGCCCAACGATTGGAAGTCGTGAGTCCAGAAGTGTTGCGGGCGATCGCTACCACGGTAGAGCCAGATGGCATCATTGCTATTGTCGAGCGATCGTCTAGTGTTACGCCAACATTTCATCAGTTGGGGCTAGTGCTGGAAACCATTCAAGATCCCGGCAACCTAGGCACCATCATTCGCACGGCTGCCGCAGCGGGAGCAGACGGGCTATTGCTGAGTGCCGATAGCGTTGATATGGATCATCCCAAAGTGCTTCGAGCTTCTGCGGGGCAATGGTTCCGCTTGCCCATGGCAACTAGCCTCGATCTGCCCGACGCGATCGCTCCTTACCGCCAGCAAGGGTTTCAAATTGTTGCCACCTTGCCCGATGCTGACCGAACTTATTGGGACGTGGATTTCTGTAAACCTACTCTTTTGCTGCTCGGCAATGAAGGTGCCGGATTATCGCCTGCCCTCACCGCACTCGCCGATTACACAGTTCGGATTCCTCTGGCGGCGGGAGTGGAATCTTTGAATGTGGCGATCGCAACAGCTTTACTACTCTATGAAGCGAAACGACAGCAGGCTCTTGCTCAGTAAGTGGGAGAAGGGTGCAAGGGACAGGGCGCGGAGTGTACGGGGTGCGGAGTATACAGAGTGCGCAGGGAATCCTTTCAGCATTCAAAACTCCGAACTCCTACGGGCTTTTTGACGACTGACTGTTTTGGATAAACTGCTCTAAGTCAGCGATCGCATCTTCAAAACTGCTCAGGCTAAACTGGGCAGCTTCTTGTGTAGCTTGTTCAGAAGCACATAACGAGGATGGAGAATTTTGGGGGGGCAGGTTTTCTACAAGTTCAGCAGGTTCAAACGTTTGCTCTAATTGTGCAAGCGACTCCATGAATGCTTGCATAGCGGCGCGGCGACCTTCATGTTGCTGTTGTCCCATAGTTTTGGCTCCAAAACGATCTGAAGTGTTAAAAGAACGATCTGAAGTATTAAAAGCCAGATTTTCCCTTTTCATGTTCATGACACCCGTCCTGCAAACTAAGTTACGTTTAAGTTGCCCAATCCTATCTTCATTCTTAGCAAAGGTCTTGAGTGAAGCTAAGGAGTAAAACTTCAACCAAAAGCAAACGTCTTAAGTGAAGCTAAGGAGTAAAACTTCAACCAAATGACAAATCTCATTAAATAAGGTTGTCTGATGAGTAACATCCGACCGAAGATAGGGAGAATGACCAGGAGAGAAACGTGAGTGATCCATTTGATTACGATTTGCTGATTATTGGGGCAGGTGTAGGAGGGCATGGAGCGGCTCTACACGCTGTCAGTTGTGGTTTGAAAACGGCTGTTGTGGAAGCAGCAGACATGGGCGGCACCTGTGTTAATCGGGGTTGCATCCCCTCTAAAGCTCTGCTAGCGGCTTCTGGCAAGGTGCGTGAATTGCGCGATACCCATCATCTTGAGGCGTTGGGAATTGAGCTTTCAACTGTGTCGTTTGACCGAGCCGCGATCGCAAATCATGCCAACACTATTGTTACTAAACAGCGAGAAGCCCTAGTCGGCAGCCTCAAACGCATTGGAGTAGAGACGATCCAAGGCTGGGCGCGAGTCACTGCCATGCAAAAAGTGACCATTGCCACGCCCGATGGCGATCGCATTGTCACGGCTAAAGATATTATTTTGGCTCCCGGATCTGTGCCCTTTGTGCCGCCCGGTGTCGAAATTGATGGCAAAACCGTTTTCACCAGCGATGATGCGGTGCGGTTAGAATCATTGCCGCCTTGGATTGCGATCGTGGGCAGTGGCTACATTGGGCTGGAATTTGCAGATGTTTACTCGGCTCTGGGCTGCGAAATTACCTTGATCGAAGCGCTGGATCATCTGATGCCCGGGTTTGATCCCGATGTGGCAAAGTTGGCTCAGCGAGTGCTGATTACCCCACGAGATATCGAAACAAAGGTTGGTATCTTGGCAAAACGGGTGATTCCTGGATCGCCCGTGGTGATTGAACTGGCAGATGCCAAAACAAAAGAAGTAGTGGAAGTTTTGGAAGTGGATGCCTGTCTGATTGCCACAGGACGCATTCCCCATACTAAAGACCTGGGACTGGAAACGGTTGGCGTTGAACTCGATCGGCGCGGCTTTATCCCTGTCGATGATTATTTGGCAGTGGTCAAAGATGGGCAACCGCTGCCGCATTTGTGGGCGATCGGTGATGCCACTGGCAAAATGATGCTGGCGCATACCGCATCGGCTCAGGGAGTTGCCGCGATCGAAACGATTTGTGGGCGACCTCGCATCGTTGATTACCACAGCATTCCTGCTGCCGCCTTCACCCATCCCGAAATTGGTTTTGTCGGCATGACAGAGCCAATCGCTCAGGAAAAAGCCGCGACAGAAGGGTTTGAGGTTGGTGTGGCAAAAACTTACTTTAAGGGAAATGCAAAGGCGATCGCCGAAGGCGAAACTGAAGGGCTTGCAAAAGTCATTTTTCGGAAAGATACGGGTGAAGTGCTAGGTGTTCACATTTTTGGGCTGCACGCCTCGGATCTCATTCAAGAAGCCGCCAACGCGATCGCCAATCGTCAATCGGTTCATTCCCTTGCTTTCTTGGTTCATGCTCATCCCACTCTTTCAGAAGTGTTGGATGAGGCTTATAAACGAGCGGTAGGAACGCACTAAAAAACTAGGGGCTAGGTTTCAGGATCTGAGCTTCTGTATCCCTGCCCCAAGTTACGCTACGCTATCGAATAGCTTGCTACTGGCTAGCCTGAGTCTTTCCTTCAATTTCTCATTCTCTGTCCTCTAAATCCCTGTCTTCTGCTCTATGCAAATTCGTCGTCGTCCTCCCAACCCTGCTATTGCCGTAGAGTACTTGCGCTACCAAATCAAAGCAGATGATGCGGCTCCACAAAATATTTTGGAAGAAATTGTTTGGCATAAGGAAACTGAGGTTGACCAGTTGAGGGAAGCAGTGCCGCTTGTGGAGCTTCGCAAAAGGATGCTGACTGCTCCTCCCGTGCGCAATTTTTTAGCGGCTTTGCAGCAATCAACTACACAGCCTGCGGTAATTGCAGAGGTAAAAAAGGCTTCTCCCAGCAAAGGAGTGATTCGAGAGGATTTTGACCCAGTGGCGATCGCCCAAGCCTATGAACAGGGCGGCGCAACCTGCCTATCTGTTTTAACTGACTCAAAATTTTTTCAGGGCAGCTTTGAGTATTTAGCGGCAATTCGGGCTGCAACGAATTTACCGCTGCTATGCAAAGATTTTATTCTTTATCCTTACCAAATGTTCTATGCGCGAGTTCATGGAGCTGACGCCGTATTGTTCATCGCTGCCATCCTGTCGGATCAAGATCTGCCATACTTCATAAAGATTGCGCGATCGCTGGGGCTTACCGCCCTGATTGAAGTCCATACTCAGGAGGAACTGGATCGAGTCTTAGCGCTGGAAGATGTCGATCTGATTGGCATCAACAATCGAGATTTGCAAGATTTCTCTGTTGACTTGCAAACAACCTGCACGTTGTTATCTAATCGAAATCAGCAGATCCGCGATCGCCAGATTCTAATGGTCAGCGAGTCAGGGCTTCATACCTCTGCCGATTTAAACCGAGTGAATCAAGCAGGTGCAAGTGCAGTGTTAATGGGTGAATCGCTGATGAAACAGCCAGATCCAGGGATTGCTCTTGCCACGCTCTTGCGATCTTTAAATACTGAATCTGCGCTGCCCAAATCGGATTCTTAATTGTTTTGAAAAGAATTTGAGTTAGCTACCGTATAGCCCATTCAATCTAAATTTTTCTGTCCCTCCCCCTCATTTATTTTTGAACACTTCAGCAAGTTAGGTCACCCATGGAACCGATCCCTCTGCCATCGCACATTCACTATGAACTACTCCTACAGATGCTAGAACGTCAAACAATGTCCGCAGTGGCTCAAAAACCGGGTATCCATGATCAGGTGCAGCAGCTTATTATTACCTTGCGCAAAGCTGTGTCGCAGCAAAAACGGTTGGAGGAAGCCTGTGAGCGCCAGCACTTACCAATTGACTATCGGTGGTCGCTCAACGCAACTGCACAAAATGATCTAGTATCTAAAGATCTTCTCAGCTTGCACCCAGAATAATCTGACGAATGCAGTAGAATAGCAAGATTTCAATATGCTTATTTCTGCTTACTCATCAAGATCGTTTTAAGAAAACGATCTTGCGGCTCCGGTAAAAGGCTACTTACTGTCTTTGGGGGTTCTAAGTGACTGAACCAAGTTTAGTTCGCAGTTCGCGATCTATAGAAGAAAATAGCTTCCCAACCATCGGTTCCAGTATGCCGCCGCTCGCCAAATCTAATGACTCTGAGCAGCTTTGTTTGGATCTTGAGGAAATCTCACTGCCATTCAGATCCAGTAATGATGAATCTTTAGCGACTCCTCTTTTCAATCAAATCTCAATTTCAGAAAGTGAATTGGATCAGGGTGCTAAACCACTACCGCTTGACCCAGATATTTCACAAGATGAATTATCTGCCCTGAGATCATTGGTTCACGAGCAAGCTAAACGCATTCATGATTTAGAGCAGGCTTTAGATCAATCAGTGTCATCGGGAGCAGATCTCCGGCTTCAACTGGTTAACCAATGGTTTCTCGAGGCTCAATTAGCCTCAACCGAGGAAATCGCTAATATTCAGCAGCAAGCCATTACTCAGCTAAAGCGGCGATTATCCCAGCAGCAGCTAGCCCTAGAAGCTTATGAAAATCAAACTGAAGGTGAAACTCAGTCCTTTCAGGAGTTGTTGCTATCGCTTGAAGATCTGGCAGAAGGTCAGCAAACCAATTTAAAACGCTTGTGGCTTCGCATTCATAGCGATCGCGCTGAAACTCAAGCGCAACAAACCTATTTGGATTGGCTAGCTAAACTGTACCCCACACTTGAGGGTCAGCAAAATCTAGAAAGTTTTTCTCAATCGCTTGACGTAGATTTAGCTGATTCAACTATTTCACATGAGCAACTGCAACCAAATCTGTTGGAACTGGGGCAACATTTAACGAAGCGCCAAGCAGCTATTGAACAACTAGAAATGGAATTACACCGGGCTCACATTGCATTGCAAGAACAACAAGCAATGATTGATACCTTGCAACAGACCCATTCAGCGAGATCTCTTGCTAGTGATAGCCCTTTAGAGCAGGAACTGTTTACGGCGCAATGCAAAATTCAAGAGTTAGAAATTCAGCTATCAAAACAAACCACTACTCAAGCCATGCTTCAGCATTTTTGTCAGGAGCTTGAGCAAACGCGCGATCGCCACCAAACTCGTATTGCCGAATTAGAACATCAGACCGCAGATATGCAGGAGCAAATCCTCAAGCAAGCTCAGCAAGCCAGTGAATATGAAACAGCAATTCAACATTGGAAGGATCGCCATCACAATGGTCACGACTATTTAAGCCGTCTTAAAGAACTCATCGAAGTGCTGCCAAATTCTTCAGCTGAACTGTCAGAGATCTTAGTCATTCTTCAAACAGCAACGGCTGACGCTGTAGAAATAGAGGGCGATTGCTCTGCCCTATCCCTCAAAGGACCAAAAATGGATGTTCCTGATTTTCTGCTTCGTCGGCATCGCTATCGAGTGCGCTCCTAAAAAGCAAAGTCGGCGAAACTCGCAGCGTTAAGTGTAATTAATTTACCTTTTTCCTATCTTTTTTATTTACGTTGATCGCTATTCTTGATTTGCCTGACAACGGTTAACGCGGCATAGCTGACTCCTGCGGTGCCCTCACCGGGATGAGTGGAGTCGCCGACTAGCCAGAGAGATTGAATGGGAGTGCGGTTGGCAAAGCCGAAGGGTCCAAAGGTAGGGATACGCTGCCCAATGCCGCCAACACTACCGCGATCGCGTCCGGTATATCTTGCAAACGTTCGGGGTGTTGCTGCTTCTACCAGGTGAATAGTTTGCTCATTGAGCTTAAAAAACTGGCTGAGATGGGCGATCGCTTCATCAATGTATCGCTGTTTCAATGAATCATAATCAGCTTGCCACCACTGGCTAGTCTCGGTGAACGAAGAGGCGATGATGGTTGCCTTGCCGTTGGGTGCCCGACCATCGTCTGGTTCGCTGACGGAAACAAAGAGGGAGTTATTTTCGGCGATCGCCCCATCGTAATCATACAAAAATTGTAAATGAGGTGGACAGTCCGCCGGAATGGCGCTTTGTTCCACACCAAGGTAGATCACAAAAGCGCCCGATGAAGGTGGCAATTTTTCCACTCGCTGCTGATAACCTTTAGGAGCTTCATCCCCCAAGAGCTGCATCAGGTTTTGCACCGTCACGTTTGCCACAACATGATCGGCAGACTCCGTCCACATTTCGCCCTTCTGATTGCGAATGGTAACCCCAGTAACGCCGCCATTTTGGGTATGAATTTGCTTGACCGTATGGCGCAACAATAACTTGCCTCCATCTCGTTCAAAGGCTGCTAGCAGGCGATCGCTCAAGGTCTGCATACTACCTTGCAAGTGAAATAGTCCATGCGGCTCTTGAGAAACTGCTAATGCAGTTGCTGCGTAAAGCAAAGCGGTTTCGTCTGTATCCACCTGGGAATATAGTTTAAGCTGCATATCGAGGAAGGTTTTAAGGCGGCGATCGCCTTCTAGTCCATATCCTCGTAGAGCATCCCCCACGGTCGAAAAGGTATGGGGCAAGGTTAGAAGTGTATTGGGGCGTACCGCTTTCACCAGTTGTAGCAAATCCCAAGTACTGCGCGGCGGCAAGACTGGATCACGCCCTTGAAACGCCCAGCTATAGCGAAATAGATCGGCAAGCAATTGCCAGAATGGTTCACTGCCAGGAAACTGCCGCTGTCGTTCTGCCTTCCATTTCTCCGGGTCACGCCACACGCTAATGGGTTCTGTCTCTCCTGGCAAATAGACTGCGCAAGCAGGATCGCAAGGGGTTGCAGCAGGTGGATCAATCTCTAATTCGGCAAAAATGCGATGGTGAATCCCTCCTGGTTCTAAACCTGCTACTTGAGTTGCACCCACATCAAAGGTGAAACCTTGTCGCTTAAATGTAGAAGCACAACCACCCGGCATCAATGCCTGCTCTAACATCAGTACGGAGTAGCCACGCTGAGCAAGCAATGCTCCTGCTGTCAAACCACCGATACCTGCACCAATTACTAGAACCCGCTTGCCAGTCATGCAATACTTTACATTTGTTTACCTTCTTTATCTTAAAGTTTCCTTCTAGTCAAAGCTAGGGATTTGTTAAGTCTTAGAGTAAAAGCGGCGGCTCCCAGCGATCTCTCTTTTGTATCAATAGATTTCATCGGCCAAGCCCAACTTGAAAGCAGATCTTCATAACGCAACCCGACGAAAAAGATTGGGTAGTGCACTAAAGGATTGTGGGGTAGGTAACGACATCCTGCCAGGTCCAAGGCTGCTCAGCCAGTTTTGCTCGTTGAGCCGCAGTTGTTTTGAATCGACTATGCCGCCAAATCCAATTGAAATAGCTGACTACTAAGCGTGTTGTCACTTTCGTTTGCTCCCACCGTTTGCCGAACTTGTTTTGCCTGCGGTGCCATCGAGCAGTTTGTTGTCGGACGATGCCGTTGGTTCGCTCTAAGCGCTGCGTTTTGTCTTTGCCAACATAGTGCAGAATTTCAGGCGGAAGGACTCGTTCATAGCCTCCCCAGTCATCACTGTTCCACTGTTTGCAAGCCGTTTTTCCCTGTGTACTAATTACCAATTCCTCAATAAGTTCGTCTGTATGCTTGCCCACTCGTGCCGCTAAAATCAGTCCACTGGAGTCCGCTAAACTCAGACCTATCCAGCAGTCTCCCACTTCTAATTCATTGGAAAGACATTGCTTCTGTTTTTTTGCACGAAAGACCACATCTCATCCGCACTCACCTCTGCGGTTGCCACTTGCTTGACCTGGTCGTTATGAATTAGCTGAGCCTTGGCACTCGATGCCCGAACAATACTGACCACGGTGTTGTATGCCAAGCCTGTAATTCGGCTAATCCCTCGTAAGCTGCTGCCCTCACTATGAGCTTGTAGCACCTGCTGAACTTGTTCCGGACTCACTCGTCGCCAGTAGTACAGCGTGTCAAAGCTCTCACAGAAGGTTTGCTGGCAGTGAGGGCAGAAATAGCGTTGGTGTCCATTGGGCAGCTTGCCATGCTTATGACACTTAGGATGACCACAAAGTCGGCATTCCATAGCTTCTTGAGGGGAAAGAATTGATCCTACTTTACCAAGCCCACAATCCTTTAACGCACAATCAAAGATTGTGGCTAGGAGAGTAGTAAAACTAGCTATATTAAGCGGTTTAACTGTACCTTACGGCAACGGGTGTCACGCTCAGACATTATCGTTTTCCAAGAAGTTAGAGAACCCTACCCTATTGGTGCAATTTGGTACTTCATCCACCACTACAATGCATCCTTACCTGTTTAGTACTGTCCCAGAATCTCAATTGATCAGCAGATATAAGTTCTAGGCTCTCCATAAGCTAAACGGCTACCGATTTAAGCCGGGACAGTGGGTAGGAAGGGAGTTCTAGCTTTGGCAGCAGCTTTGCCGCGCCGCGCTTGCGGGAGGACTGGCATCTGTTGAACTAGCCACTCGAAGAGGTCAGGAGAGGGTTTACCAAAAAGACGTTCAGCCGCTGTCGAGCCATCAGAGCGTTGGAGGTGGAAGTTGTGGATCGTGGTCATCACCCGTAAGCGTCGGGTCGATAAACCTCGGCGATTGTGATGAATCTGACTCAGGTAGCCGTTGCGTCCTTCAACCGGAGAAGAGGTTCGTTGGAATTTAGTCACCATCGAGGTTGCCCAAGTTTGCCACTGGGTGAACTGCTCACAAGACATCGCCGTGGTGATAGGGTGGCGCATTAACGCGGCTTGAGCGTGTTGGGCCGCGATTTGGTAAGCAGCCTTAAGGGTTGGGTTTTTCGTGCGAACACTTTGCTGGTGCCAGTAGTGGACCGGCAACAGGTGTTGCTTCACCCAATCGCCCGTGGATCGCTCACAGTCTCGAACGCTCAAGCTTTGCTCGACCCACTTCCACCAGAGGTCAACCACGGCTGCCAAGTCGTGCCGTTGACGCTCAAACTTGGAGAGACTGCCCGGTTTATCTGACAGTTGATCGGTTTGTTTCAGGGTGCGCAGGGTGGTCGCTTGCTGCTGGAATTCAGATTCAACCATTTTGCTCGTCTGAGGAATGCCCAACCGAATCGCAAAAGGATGGAGCGTGGTCGTCAGTTGATGCAAGATGGATCGGTATTGGGTTTGAGCCTGCTCTAACCCACTTTGCTGGACTTGCAGTTGCTGCTTTAAGGAGGCATTTGCTGTCGAGTCATCCAACTCGCGCAGTCGTCGGTTGACTCGAAACAGGTGTTCAGACAACTCACTGCCTATCCCTTGCGACAGTTCCCGCAACGCATGAAACAGATCGGCGATACTCGGACACCCCAGTTCATCAAGCGCAAGTTTGACCAAGGCTTTGGCTCGGTCACTGACACAGTAATGGATGTTCAACCCTAGTTTGCTCAACGCTTGCTGGGTATGCTGTTGCCAGGTTTCGTAGCGATAGTCTTGGGACATCTCCTCCACCAGGATGAAGCCACTGGGTAAGTCCAACAGGACTAACACTACCTGGTCAAGGAACGTTTCATCGACGCTGACACACGCTTCAACCGGCGTTTGAGGGTGCTCCAACTGAGACTGTTGCAGACGTTGATAGTCCAGAATTTGCGTCTCCATCTGGGTACGAATCTGGCGCAAGGAGCTAACGGAAACCCCCACCTGTTGTTCTAGTCCCAGCAGTCGGAAGAACTCAGCTAAGCTCTCACAGCCCACTCCTCGCTTGAAGCAGAAGATAAACACCGTGGCAACCACCAGCCGTTTTAACCACTGCGCTCCGATGGCACTCTCCCACACCCTTGACTCTGGATACTGATGCCGACGCGTCATGGCTTGCTGATGTCGATGCACACTACTCTTGGAAATTCCGGTTGCCTGAGCAATGGCTCGAATCGTCAGGGGTCCTTTTGCAGAAAATGCTTGGAAGACTTTTTGACACCGTTCTCGTATATTGAGTCTCATCCGTTCCCTCATTTAACTCTTGAGGGTAGGATACTTGCCCTCGCGCTTAGTCACAGGGTTTTTCCATGATGAGGCCAATTCTACCTGCTCAGGGCATTGCTGTCCCGCTTTATGTTGGTAGCCGCTAAACTAATGTGCTTTGGAACGCACCAGAAAAAAGCAGTTATTAGTTCAAATGATTTTTGAGGGTATTTCAGAAAAAGGCAAATAACTGTTTAAGCTTAGTGGCAGAATAAAATTCTATTGAAAAGACCTGAAGCGGTTCATGTGTTTGTATTTCAGACCTTGGTTAAAGCCCGACACTAAGTCGTTAAATTGGACAAATAGCTTCTTCATGAATAGTCTAGGAATCTTTTAACCGTCGTAGCAACCAATCTAAGCGCGTCTTTGCAAGCTCGACGTTTTCTAGGGCATCTTTTGTCAATTCGCCAACGGGCAGATCGTGGCTTAGGTTGCTGGATTGAGGCTGATCGCGGTTTTTAAGCTGATTTACCGTGAAGCGCATCCGGCTAGAAAGACAAATGGCTAATGCGTGATAGAACCGTGCGGCAAAGCCAATATCCAACTTAAGACGCTCCGCTAGTTTCTCTCTAGGAATACATAAAACCAGAGCTGCCTCCTTAGCAGAAACCGTTGCTGAAGGTGGGCGCGTGTCAATGAAAGACATTTCCCCAACGATATCGCCGCTAAGAAGATTAGCGATTTCGCACCCTTGGGTTACGGCGGTAGTGACGCTGAGTATTCCTTCCAGCAAAATAAAGAGACTGTCAATGGGAATTCCTTCCTTAATCAGCACCGTTCCCGCGGGTATTTTTTCACGAGTTCCGGTAGCTAACATCCAATCAATATCATCGTCATCCAGTTCTCCTAAAAGGAATAACACTGTTTTCATTGACATGGTCTCATTTTCCCAAGCCTATTGGTTTCGATGTGCTTCCGCGATTCTTTCTGTTTTAATCGATTCTACAGGTGTGGGCTGGGTTGCTGGTGATAACTTTGGCGATCGCACAGTATTTTGGCGGATGTTTAGTACTTTATACCAAATTAAATTGGAGCCATTACAGATCAGATAAACTGAGCGATGTAGAGGTGAGAGTCTAACAATGGCTGGAGTAAGCGCAATCGCAATTAAAGAAAGTCTCGAGGAGCTAGGCACCCGTTTGCGAGCGGTTGAACAGCCGATACTCAAAGAGCGATTGCAAGTGTTGTACTGGCTCAAACAAGCGCACGCACCGAGTGTCAGTCAGATTGCGATTGCAATTGGCAGGCATCGGGGCACGGTGCAAAAATGGTTAGCCCTGTACCGAGCGCAAGGATTAGAAGCATTGCTGGTGGTTAAACCCACTCCAGGAGGAGGCAACCGGGTGATTCCAATGTGGGCGGAGGTTGCCTTAGCCAAGCGATTGCAGGAACCGAGCAATGGGTTTAGCAGCTATGGGAAGGTGCAGCAGTGGCTGTTAGAGAGTTTAGGGGTAGAAGCCGAGTATCATGCGGTCTACCAGATGACGCGCTATCGACTCAAAGCGAAACTCAAGGTCGCCCGTCCTCAAAACATCAAGCAGAACCGAGTCCAGCGAGAGGCATTTAAGCAAACCTCGCAGACGACCTCGACTTATTGAGTCAGTACTATCGGCAGGTGCGCCAGGATGAGCGACCGATTCGTTACTTCGCACAAGATGAGAGTCGCTTTGGACTTCACACGCTCATCGGACGATTAATTACGGCAGTTGGGGTTAAACCCATCGGGGCGTGGCAATGGATATTCAAAGCATTCTGGCTATACGGTGCTGTGGAACCTACCACAGGAGAGTCCTTTTTCTTGCAATTCTCCCATGTCGATACCGCATGCTACCAATGGTTCTTAGATGAGTTCTCCAAGGCTTACCCCGATAGTCTCAACATCCTGCAAGTGGATAACGGACGGTTCCACAAAGGCAAAGACCTTATTGTGCCAGAGAACATTATCTTGGTGTTTCAACCGCCTTACTGCCCAGAGTTAAATCCTATCGAGCGTTTATGGGAACATCTCAAGGCGGATCTCAAGTGGGCTGCGTTCAAAACGCTTGACCAACTGCAATCCAGGGTTGATCAACTCTTAGCCCAGCTAACCCCTCAAGTGATTGCTTCCCTTACAGGCTACCCCTTTATCCTCAATGCACTATCTGTCATTGACACCATTTAAATTGGTATTAGACAACAAAAAACCGAGAAGTATAAAACTCCTCGGTTTGATCAGTGAGAAAGGTTAACTTAGACGGCTGTCAAGTTCGTCGCCGTGAGACTGTTGGTCTGCACTCCGCTGAGGACAGCCAGAACGTTGCCGCTATCTGTTTGACTGACTAAAACATCCGTGGCGTTTGTGCCGCTGCCTTGAGCAAATGTCAGTCTGCCAAAGGTTAAGCCACCCGATAGAGCAATGCGATCGCTAACTGGCACACTGTTTTGCTATTCGTGCAGGAGGTTTATTGTATCCACCAGCAGGTGTCGTTTAAGCCACAACATCTCCGGTGTACCACTTCAAGGTTGCCAACAAGTCACCATTCTTGCTGATCGTGGTGTCGAACTCACTCTTAGTGATGGTCAACATGTCGCTAGCCACCAATCCAGAACTGCGTGTGATCTTATCGTTGGAGTCAAAGCCGAAGATGGTGACTGACCCTGCACCCGCATTCAGCGCAATGGTATCCACACCGTTGCCTGTCCATCCTTTGATCACGGTATCGTTGCCGATTCCCGCGTTGATGGTGTTGATGCCGCCACCACTGACGTAGATCAGGTCATCGCCTGCACCGGTGGTAATGGAATTATTGCCCATATGGGCCCAGATGATGTCATTGCCAGCACCCGTAGCAACCTGGTTGTTTCCTTCCCGCGCAAACACCGTGTTATTGCCATCACCTGCATTAATCCAGTCATCGCCCAGATCGGCGTAGATGGTGTCGTTTCCTGAGCCAGTGGAAATGTAATCGTTGCCGTCATTGGCAAACACCGTGTTGTTGCCGTTACCCAACAAAAACACATCATTGCCGCCTTCTGCATAAGCGGTGTTATTGCCATTGCCAGCAATCAGAGTATTGTTGCCGAGCAGACCATGCAGAGTGTTGTTGCCTTCGCCTCCATTGATTTTATCGTTGGCATCGGTACCAACGAGTACATCGTCTCCAGCCGTGCCGTTGAGGTTAAAGGTGGGGTTCACCTCAAACTGACTGACGATCGCGGGGGTTTGGCTGGTAATCGCCGTGGGATTTGCCAACAGTTGGCTTTCGCTATAGAGCGGAATGCCGTAGGTGGTGACCGTCAGCTTTTGGGTTGCCTGATCGATGTTGACCTCCGTCCAGCCATAGGTATGGCTGGAGAGATAGTCACCTTGAAGCAAGGTGGCATCGATTGGCGACCCTTGCAAACCAATGGGGTCATAGCCAAAGGCATTGGTTTGGGCAACAAGTAACTGTTTGATAAAGTCATCCTTATCGTTGGGCAGGCTGTCACTGTCAGGGGCGATCGGTAGAGTTTGATAGAAGCCAAACTGGTCTGGTGTAATCAGGTTGGCACCCAACGAGAGCCTTGCCACCGTCGGACCAAACAAGCCATCAAAGAATGCCGCAGGACCCGTCACCACTTCAAACGCACCCGTTTGAATTTGAGCTTGACCGGGGGCAACCTGATAGGTCAAGTTGTTGACCAGCGTGCCGTGAAAATCTCCAGAGAAGAAGACCACATTAGCGATGTCGTTGTCATCCACAAACTTGAGGATCTCGGTGCGCTCGGCAGCATAGCCTTCAAAGCGATCTTCCGCATTGATTACGCCAAAGTTTTGAATCGGTTCGGGCACTGCAATAAACTTCCAGGTCACACCATCGGTTTGTGCTTGCAACAGGTCTTGCTTCAAGTCATTGACTTGCTGGCGACCTAGTAACGTGCGAGTCGGATCAAAGGCGTTCACCAAAAACGGTACAGGATTTGCCAAACTTGCCGGAGCTAGTTGAGCATCGCGGAAAGAGCGCGTATCTAAAACGAACATTGCCGCATCGCTGCCGTAGGAGTTGGCGCGGTACAGCTTTCGTTCGCCCTCCGTGCGAGCATCTCCGGTTGCACCATAAAACTCGTTGCGAATCGGATGATATTCCTGGAACGCTTGCAGGGCATCTTCAAAAGCGCGGGTGTCGTTGACAAAGGCAACCGCATCGGTAAACAAATCTGGCTCAGTGGGATGCACATCGCTGGCATCGGGTGAGTTGCCTGGAGCAGCGCCTCCTGCAACGTTGTCCACGACTTCGTGGTCGTCAATCGTTGCCAAAATAGAGGTTGAGGCATACAGGTCGCGGAGAGTGTTCAAACCGAAGCGGCTGGATACATTTTCCTCGTGCTTGGTGCGGAACTGATCCAGGGTACGTGCTTGCACCACACCGGGTAGCGCTGGCGTTTCAGTATCGGCGTAGATGGTGTCGCCCAGTTTGAGGAAGAACTCTAAACCACGCGCATCCGCATTGGATAGGGAAGGGAAAGGAGGAGCCTGCTGCCAGTCGCCCGTTACGCCAAAGGTCAACCCGGTGTAAGTGCCCAAAGGCGCTGAGGTTTTAAGTTGTCCACTGGCAGTTGCGCCAGCCGCATCGATCGCGCGATAGAAGTATTCGGTGTTGGCGTTAAGTCCATCCACTTCCACTTTTACGGGCACCAGCGGATTGAAAACGGTGGCGGTTTTAGTACCCGCGATCGCGCTGAAGTCGGCTGTGGTGGAATACTCGAAGGTGACTTCTCCAGTGAAGTTGCTGCGAGTCCACAAAACGGTGGAGGTTTGGGTGGTGTCCCCGCTACCTACGCCGTTTAGCAACGACTGCGCTTGGGGATTGCGCGGATCAAAGCTAGTGGTGTCGATTTGTAGCGGAGTGGCAAGCGCGTTAGCGATGTTCTCCCAGGGCACAAACTTGAAGTTGTTGCTGATGTTTTCCAGTTCGCCATCGTCTTCGACTAGCACCGTCGGATCGTTGAAGCCGTCTTGGGTGACGAACAAGCCAAAGGGATAGTTGGGACCCAGCGGCACGTTGATCACGGCAGCACCATCGGACTCTTGCACACTGTCGATCGCGCCATTCGCACCGACTGCAAACCGTCCCAAAAAGTCGTTGTTGCCCTCGCGAGAGTAAACGCCGAAGGTGTTGTCGCCCTGGCTGGAAACCAGCAAGTAACCGGCTCCGTCTGCGCCATAGTAAATAGTCAAACCTTCCACATCGTCCGTCAAGTTCTTGCCGCCAAGTTCCTTAACCACATCAATTAGAGCGCCATTGCTGCCGCCGTTGGGTTCTGCCAAGTATTTCCAGATGCCCACATTTTCTTGACCGATGTAGAGGAAGCCTGTTTCTTGGTCAACCACCATGCCTTCGAGTTGAGGATCGGTATCAGCAGGCGCATACACTGGAATCGGCACTGTGAAGCTGCGGACGCGATCGGCGGTGATTGTGCCGTTGCCTGCATCCACCAGCTTGTATTGCGATACATCTCCGGTTTGGCGACGGGTGACAAACGCATAGGCGTCGCCCGTTACGGGGCTGGTGTAGCCAGCGATGCCGTAAGCGCTGCGGGTAGATGCAGAGTAGGGCGGCTCAAACTGAGTGGATTGGAACAGGGTGCCAATGCTGCTGTTGGTAATATCAGTGACGTATTCACCGTTTGCGCCATTCGCATCGATTTTGAAGATGACCAGTTTATCGTTGTTGCGATCGCTGGCGATCGCCAAATCCACCGTTTGACCACCCAGCTCAAACCCATAGAGTAAATCCACGTTGTTGTAGCGGATGTCGCCAGGGTTCACCGATTGCAGCAGCTTGCCCGACAGGTCATAAACCTGTAAACCGCCATTCTTGATCGCCGTTAGCACCAAGCTATTTTCAGAATTGGTTGGGTTGACGTAGATTGCCGGATCGTCGGAATCCCCACGCTGGCTGAAAGGTAGTTCTGGATTGTTGAAGTTGGCTGGGGTTTCCACACGGGGCGTAACCGTGGGAATCAAGTCTGCGCTCAGTGCCAAAATTTGGGTGAACTGAGTAGCGCTAAAGTTGTTGTCGCTCACCAACACAATCGAGCGGCTGCCATCGGGCAAGGTGGGACCAAACTCAATGCCTTCAATGTTGTCTAGACCTGTGGGAATGTCCAGGTCATCCAGATTCAGCACTAAGCGCTTTTGCACGGGCTGAATTGCCGCCCGGTCGTCTGCGCCGAGACTATTGAGCGATTCAATCGAACTAATGTCCGTGGCACCTTGAGTGCTGATTTCATAGATTTTGATGGTGTTGCCTGTGCCCGGAGCACCTGTGGTAAAGGAACGCTCCACTGCCAACAAAGTGCCGCGATTATCGATCGCCAGCAAATCTACTAAGCCATTGGTGCTAAAGCTGCCAGCTACGGGAGGCGCGATCGCAACCTTATCTATTTCATACAGGTATTCTTTCTCTGGCTGACCCGCAAACAGGTTGTATTGAATGATTCGGGCGGGGCTAGTGCTGGTAGGGCTGGTGATCGGACCATCCTGAAGCAGCGCATTTTCTGTAGCAGTGAAGATGAATTTTTGATTGGGCGTAATGGTCAGACTTTCAAATGCCAGATTGTTGCGAATGCCGGAAAGTTGAGTATCGCCTGCATCCACTACGCCGCTGCCATTCGTATCTTGAAACTTGGGCAGGAATTTTTCGGGGATTAGAAGGGACCCGACTTCTTGCCCGGTTGTCAGGTTAAATTCTTTAATGAATGGATCGGTCACGCGGCTGGCTCCCAAATCGGGGCGCACTTCCCCTTCAGAAGAAATGAACAGTCTGCCGTTGTTGGTCAGCAGAATATCTTCTGGATCAAGACTGAACCGGGCAAAGAAGTTGCCGCTGGTATCCTTAAGCGGGGTGACATTGGTGAAACTTACGCCGTTGGTGCTGAGCTTTGTGGGGTCGCCAGTAAAGGTATAGAACCGAGCAGGACCGTTTTCGGAGCGATCGTCGGAAATAGCATAGTACTGGTTTTTGGCAGCGTCATACTGCAAACCAGACAAGCCACCGACTGGAACTGCCGCGCCGTTGATTGCACCAGCTGCACCCGTGGGAACAAAGCCCGTTTTGATGATAGTTTGTCCGAGAAACTCTGGTTCGTTGGCAATCGTTCTGCCTGCTTCCGTGGCTGCGATTTTTACATCTACCCAAACCAGGCTGTGATCCGATGCGGGTGTGGTGGCAGCGCTTTGGCGATCGCCTACCAAACGAAACAGTGGATCGGTGGTCACAGGCCAAAACACCTGTGAATCGGCAATCTGCAAATCGCTGGAGGGCAACACATAATCGGCTCTCAGGTTGCCGGGGTTGAAGCCCGTATCGCCAAAATCCGCCGTGTCAAAATTCGGATTGCTCTGATGCATCCAGTTCTTACCCTGATCTAAATTGGACTGTTCCTGTCCACCCAGGCTAGAAGGGACGCTGTTAGTGTTCAGACTGGGATTCTGTAGCAGTTGCAGGATAGCGTTGTCGTAGCTGTCGCCATCGTTGGGGTCGGCATTTTGGTCGCCCATGATTACAAAGCGAGATCCGGCTGCGATCGCGCCCGTTCTGCCCTGATCGTCGTAAATGTAGCCACCTTTGCCAGCAGAAATATAGTCTGACCAGAAGCGGATCTCATCGTGGTTTCGCTTGCCGTTGCGGTCTTCAGCACCGTCAAACACTGGTGGCGTGGGATGGCTGACCAGCGCATGAACCACTTCCCCATCGACTAAAATCGGCACGTCCCAATGGCTTTTGGAAGAGAGGCGGAGGATTGCTTGCTCTTCAGCCGAATAGAACCCGTTTAGATTCTCGCTGACGGGCGTGGCGGGATTATCTACCGTGGGGTCATTGGTCAACAAGTTACCGGGCATATCCTTCCACAAAAAGTTTTGGAAGGTGCGGACGTTAGCAGTGTCAATTGGATATTTAGACAGCACCAACATGCCAAATTGACCGGGAAACTGACCAAAACCAAAAGAATCATCGCCGTATCCAGCCGTTTCAGGCGTAGTGACGATCGCACCATTGTTGTTCAAGTCAAACCCAGTTGCAACGCCAGTATTGGAAGGTGCAATATATGCATAAGCATATTCCACAGGAGCCGCGCCGTTTTGGCTGACCGACAGATAGTTTTGCTGCAACAACCGCACGGGAGCCAGCGGATCGGCTGCAACGTAGTCAAACTCATTGATTAACAGCACATCGGGGTTAGTGCGCTGGATGGTTTCGGCAACCGCTTTTGCCTGGGCGTTGGCAGGTGTGGATAAGTCGGTCACTAACTGATTCGCACTGTTGCGGTTTAGAGAAGCGTTGAACTGGGCAAAACGAATGGTAGACGGCATAAAACTCCTACAGGTGGGGGAACTGAAGATTGGTCGTCGAGGGCGTGAAATTCACACAGGGGCTAAAGGTAAGAGAAAAAACTGGGCGATCGCGAGTCCCGTAGGGAGTCCTGTGGAAAACTTCGCTAACGTTTCCCGAATCGCCCATGCAAAATCGAGCCGGGGAGGACAATCTGCCCGTCCCCAGCCCAATCCAAGGCGCTAAACTGTCATGAAATCGTTTGCCGAGAGGCTGCCAACCGAGACTCCCTGCAAAATTCCCAGGGTATAGTTGACTCCGTTGCTAGTGGCGTTAACCAGCACGTCATTTAGGTTGCTTCCCGTGCCTTGGAGCAAGCTAAGCTGCCCAAAGGAAAGACCACCCGGCAGTCCAATCTTGTCTTGCCCATCGGTGAAGTCGGTGATGGTGCTAGTGCCAGCGAAGGAGTCAAGCACGAAAGTATCTGCACCATTACCACCCGTCAGGATATTGATGCCTTGCCCACCAAACAACTTGTCATCGCCATTACCACCCAGCAGGGTATCATTGCCGACGTTGCCAAACAGCATGTCTTCCCCACTGCCGCCATTGAAGTTATCATCGCCGTCATTGCCCGTCAGGGCATCTTTCCCATTGCCGCCATTAACGGTTCGACCCACTTGCAGCATGACGATCGCCTGACTGGTGAGGCTGCCATCACTCAAAGTGTATTTGAAGTTAGCAGGGCCACTAAAGCTAGAGCCGGGGGTAAATACGACGTTACCGCCGTTCAGGGCAACAGTGCCACCCACCACATCGCTAAATCCATCGGGGAGGATAGACAGGGTTGGGTTGGCATCGGGATCAGTGTCGTTGGCTAGCAAGGTCGCGATCGAGATCAGCTTCGCCATACTCTGGTTAGCGGTAAAGCCGCTGTCATTATTGGCGATCGGAGCTTCATTGACATTCGTAACTGCCAGCGTAAAGTTGGCGCTGGCATCAGGAGTGATGCCAACCGATGCATCATCGACGGCAACGGTGACGGCATAGCTAAACTTGTCTTCAAAGTTAAGGCTGGTATTTGCCTTCAAGAACAGCGCACTGCCATCCAACTCAAAGAAGCTAGAATCTGTACCGCTAAGGCTAAGAACATTGGTGCCGAAGCCATCATCGGTAAGGTTAACGGTAGCTACTTGAATGCGGGTAGTCGTGCTGGTGTTTTCTGCCAGCGTCGCGACCGGGTTGGAAAAGGTGACGGCCGTAGGCGCTTGGTTGGTCGGAGTTAGGTTTAAGCCAACCACCAGTGGATCATGGTCAGACGAGGCAAAGGGATCGACGTTGTAGAAACTGGACTGCTGAACAGCGGACTTGAATTCCAAGTTGTAGTCGAGGGCAAGGGGTTCATCAGCATTGATATGCCACTTTGCTGCACCTGTTACCTGACTGTTCAAACTACCGCTTGCCAACGCATGATCCAGTGAACCCCACTGTCCTTGAAATTGGTAAGAGTAGGATTCAGATCCAAATAGGCTGGTATATCCAGCATCTGTCAGGGTCGTGATCGGATTCTCCAATCGGTAGGCGTTGAGGTCACCCATGATCAAGTAATCCGAATCAGCCGTGCCCGTGGGATTGGTTGCTAACCAGGCTGCCAGGTCTTGAGATGCACGAGTACGAGTCCCGTTCGAGAAACCCTGCCCGTCACCGATATCTGCATCACCCACGCCGCCTGCACTGGAACTCTTGGACTTGAAGTGATTAATAACAGCGGTGAAAGTAGCATTGGTGGGTAAGCCGTTGTTGAGTTGCTCGAATGTCACCGCCAATGCAGGGCGCTGAACTCGATTAGCATCATCTTGGGCGAAGGCTCCAGTGGTCAGTGCAGCCGCACTGGTTCCGGGCGCAACACGCGCCGCGCTGGTCTTGTAGATAAAGCCGACGGTAATTTCGTCACCGCCAAAGGTGCCGGAGGCATTTAGGGCGGAAGCTGGAGGCGTGACAAAGGCGTAAGTGCCAGGAGCGGTTGCGGCATTTAGGGCATCGACTAGAGTTTGCACCGCGCTAGTGGAACCGTAGCCGTCATTCTCGATTTCGTTATAGCCGAAAACATCGGCGTTCAGTCCTAGAATGGCTTCAACTGTCTTGGGAAGCTGACGGTTATACTCCGCCAAGCTGTCAGCCCCCCGTGAAGTGGGGAATCCACCGCCCATGCCATCGCCGTTAAAGAAGTTGAGCAGGTTGAAACTGGCAACCTTGAGGGTGCCACCTACGTCAGGCGCGGTGTTTTCGCGGACGTTAGTCGAGTCAAAGTTGGCAGGAGTTTTGGTCTGAACCCGGTAGCCTTCAAAGCGTTGATCTAGAACACCGGTGATGCTGGCGATCGTGTCTCCAGCCCGGAGCGTATTCGTCGCACTTAGGGGCTGACCATTGCGGGCATGAATCACCGCAGCAGGATTTTGGGTGTTGCTGCCGTCATCCAGAATGATGTAGTTGTCAAGCAGGTTTGCTCGATAGTCAGCGTAACCAGTCACACTGGGCGCATTCACCTGGGTGTATTGATCTAAGCGATCGCCTGCCGACAAGCCCACCTGTCCAAAGCGACTGAGGGTAAAGTTATTGGTCACAGTCAAGGAACCAACCGCCGCACCGACATTGACCAACATACCTTCGTAACGCTCTAGCACCGAAGCATCGGCAACGGGAAGGGTAACATTGGTGATGCTGGGTAAGCTGCTGCTACCCAAATTCAGGACGCTCTTCGTCGAGACGGTGCTGGCGAGAGAGAGTTGGGTCAGACTACTGTTGATGGTGCTACCGGTAATGCCCGTAGCAGAACTGGTAAACTCACCCACCAGTCCTGTCACACGAACTTTATCGCCTACAGCGCCAGAGAATAAACCAGTCGGATCAAAGACAAAGATACCTTCGGAAGTCCCGAAGTCGGTATCCCAATCGGTATCTTCTTCTTGAACATAGAAGCCGTTCAGCCCAGAGCTACCAAGGAACGAGCCGACCACAACCCCTTCGATTGCCTGGGTGCCACCAAAAGCCGAATTGAAGGTGAGTCCGCTGCCCTGAATTTGGTGGATTTTGGACACTGCGATCGCGGTGTCATTGTCATTAATAGTGACGGTGGCAGTGTTGCTGGAGCCTACACTGTAGTTGACAGAAGTTCCCAGAGTGACGCTAACATTTTCAACCGCTTCGATGATGGTGTCGTCGTTCGCGCTAATCCCAATAGTGACAGAGCTTTGCCCCGCTGGAATTTCAATTGAATTAGTGGCGAAACTATCAGGGGTGCGGTAGTCACTCCCGCTAGTAGCGGTTCCGCCAGTTGTGAAGTTGACCGTGAGTGGATTGGTAATGTCACCTGTACGGGAAATGGTGAATAGCCCAGAGATGGTGCTGCCTTCAGTAGTGGAAGCAGGGTTCGCAGCGATCGCCACCGTTGGAGTGAGTGGAGGCGGGGTCGGTCTAGAACTCAGAGAAAAATCATCGATCGCCAGACCATCATCTGAACCACTCACATTGAAGTCTTGCCAACGGAACCAAAATGTTTCGCCTGCGGCAATATTCAACCCCGAAATGACGGTACTGAGGGTTGTACTGTTCGTGTTGCCGTTTAGCGAACCAACTGTACTACCGGTGGTAACGGGCGAACTAAAATCTAAAGCATCTACATCAACCCAAGTGCCCGTTGTTAAAGATGTAGCATTCAGACTGTATTGGAAATCGAGGCGATCTGCTACTCGCCCTAAGGTTACGTTTCCTAAGCGCCATTGCTCCCCGCGGTAGCTAGTCGTGAGTGAAGTAATTGAGTTCCCAGTGTTATTGGTGAAACTTGTTCCAAATAAGGGCGTGAGACTGCCGGACAGTAAGCCGCCTAAAGCTCTCTCAGTTTCACCTGCGATGCCAAAGCTGTAGGTGTCACCCGCGTTGTTACTTCCCGTACCAGCGGTGTAAGTAGCGTTGGCGTTCGTTCCGGTCTCTACAAATACCCATCCAGAAGGAAGAGGGGTAGTGTCAGTGGGGCCAGTTCCACTGCTAACTAAGGTGTCAAAATTCTCGGAGTATGAACCAGTAAAAATTGTAGCCATTGTGTTGGTGGAGGATAAAGGTTGTGTGGAAACAAAAAAGGAATGCTACCCATAAAAAAGCTGGGAAAAGTTTGCCTCGCCCAGCTTTAATAAAAGGTGTGCAATAAATTAGAATCTTCTGCTCAGGTAAAAACCTTTCTAAGCTTTGTTTAAATGCATCTGGCTAAACCATCAGATGCGTTTAGCCAGAGCATCTTTACCCGGACAACCACTCGGTAAATTCTGATGGTCTAAAAATCATGAATAAAAATTATGAAACAGACCGGTGGGAGTGATGGAATGGAGAAAGATAGTTGCCTGAACTCAGAAAATCCACAGAATCGGCGGTGATTATTTAGCCACCGATTACCATAAATCCCACAAGAACTTTAAGAACTCTTCAACGCAGCGTTAAAAGCCAGTAATTTCACTGAACTTTTATACCTATAGGAAGAGCAAAGACAGGGAAAAGGACGAGAGGAAAAGACTTGTTATTAAGATTTATAAATTGCCTGGCTTCAACAACATGGTTTTACAATGTCTACAAAATAAAGCCACTCAGCGGATAGATGAATATCTGTCAGTAGTTATATAAACTAATTAAGTTGTTTACTGGCACCGTAGATAGGAATGATTGAACCCATGGATGTCAAACTAGTCTTAGTGGTTTTGACGGTGGTTTTTACCGTTACTTGTTTATTTTTTGGCACGAAAAACGGCTTTTACGATTCGGATAACTATCATGGCAATGGCTCAGCCCACTAGCATTAATTGCTGGTTACGACGGTAAGTAACACGATTAAGTAGAGGCGGCGATCGCCACCCTGGAGAGACAAAACAAAAGTGATTAAGCTGGAATGCCTAACTTATGGGGTAGGTCACGCAGGGGAAGGAGTATGCCTACTGCTGCGGATTGGCACCTACCGCATACTGTTAGATTGCGGCTTGTCAGATCTGTCACTTTTAATTGACTCGACGGGCAATCCTCCGGCTGACCTGGTGCTGTGTAGCCACGCCCACGCTGATCACGCACGCGGATTGTTAGAACTGCATCGAGCATTTCCTCAACTGCCAATTTATGCGAGCGAGGTGACCACTCAGTTATTGCCGCTAAACTGGTCAGACCAATCTGCACAGGACATACCGCAGTTTTGCCATGCACTACCCTGGCGCACACCCATAGAATTTTTAGATGGACTCAGTGCCGAAATCTATCCATCTGGACATTTGCCAGGGGCGGCTGTAATTCTGCTCTCCTATACCGCTCCGTCGGAAAAAAATGCGACCTCTCGTTCCTATACTGTGCTTTATACGGGAGATTTTTTCTTATCCAACACCCGGTTGGTGGAAGGACTACCGCTAGAAGAGCTGCGTGGACTTCAGCCAAATGTGTTGATTGTGGAAGGCAGCTATGGCACGGCGCGTCATCCCCATCGTCGCCATCAAGAAAACCATCTGGCTGAACGAATTGACCAGGCGATCGCCCAGCAACAATCAATTCTGCTACCCGCTTCCTTAGGTTTGGGGCAAGAGCTGCTGCTGCTGCTGCGGAGCCACCATTATTTCACGGGGCGAGACATTGATATTTGGGTTGATGGAACCGTTGCAGATGGCTGTGATGCCTATCTAGAAATCTTGCCTCATCTGCCAACCTCAGTCCAAAATTTTGCCCGTCATCAACCCCTCTTTTGGGATGAACGGGTACGTCCACGCGTACGCCGTCTCACTTCAGAAAGTTGTGCCAAGTTGGGGCAATCTACCTGCATTGTGGTGACTGACGAAACGACAGATTTGCGTCAGTATTATCGAGCGAATCCGGAAGCATGGCTGGTGTTGTTGCCAGTGGAACCTTATCGCCCAGTAGCCAATCGCCCAGCAGAAATACTGCCAGTGTTACCCGCGTTTCTGACAACCGAAACTTATTTGTTGGCACAACATTGTGATGGCACAGGAACCACCCAACTGATTCACAACCTCCGCCCTCAGCATGTGCTGTTTGTGCATGGACCTGCCGCCTATTTGTCAGACTTAACCGGCCTGGATGAATTACATAATCGGTATCATCTCCATTCGCCTGCTAGCGGCACTAGAGTCGAACTGCCAATTGGTGAAACCTTTTTACAGCCAGCCCCTCCCGATACGAGCTATGAAGGCGAACTGACTGAACTAGATGCCATGGTGACGATTACATTGCCCGATGAGATCGCAGCTGATCCACGGTGGCGAGGTTTAGCAGACACTGGCTTGATCGAAGCCCGCTGGCAAGGTGATGAATTGGTGCTGCGCGGCTTGCCCCAACGGGAACTATTGCGCCCCCAAGAAAGCGATCGCCTGTTGGATTGGGTGGATGCAAACTCTCCTTTACAAAACTGCTGTGGCAACTGTCGCCACTATCGAGGGCAACGATGCTGGAATGATGCCTCACCTCTCTTTGAGTTCAAAGTTACGCCAGAAGGATTTTGCCCTGCATTTGAGCCGATGCAAATTGGAGAAAGAGCTGTTGAGCCCTGAACTGATAGTGGATAGTTAACAGACTTGTGAATAACTCCGCTAACTGAACTGAAATTCGATAAGATGAAACAACGCGGAATGATTCCGACATTTTGATTAAAGCTGTGAGTACCATATCCATGACTGCTGAGGTTTTGGTAGAAAAAAAGAAATTAGCAAAGCCGCCGCTGGAGATTCACCAGTTGGGCGATCGCGTGCTGCGGGTGCCTGCGAAACGCATTGCCAAGGTGGATGCAGAAATTAAGCAACTGATTCGAGAAATGTTGCAGACCATGTACAGCGCTGATGGCATTGGGTTAGCTGCGCCTCAAGTTGGGGTCAACAAGCAACTCGTCGTCGTGGATTGTGATCCGGACGACGCTGCAAAACCACCGCTGATTTTAATCAATCCGACGGTGACCAAAGCGAGTCAGGAGATTGTGTTAAACCAGGAAGGGTGTCTCAGCATTCCCAACGTTTATCTTGATGTAAAACGCCCAACAGAGATCGAAGTGTCTTACAAAGACGAAAACGGTCGTCCTCAGCGACTAGCAGCAACCGGATTACTTGGGTGCTGCATTCAACACGAAATTGATCACCTAAACGGTGTCTTGTTTGTTGATCGTGTGGAGAATGCATTGGAGTTAAATCAAGAACTAATGAAGCATGGCTTTTCGGGAAAGGCTGTTAAACCTGTAAGCTGAAAGGATGATAATTTACAAACGGTTCGATTTTATTGATGAACTGTTTGAAATTTTCATGTGGATAGCCTGATTTTTAGCCAATTGTGATGTTTCGGGATTAGTCTGTAGTGACTCCAAAAAGCGGCATACTTCTAGCGGGTTCTTGCATTACGGCGATCGCGTCGGTTGGTTCAGTTTTTGAACTATCCTCTGGGGAACCCGAACTGGGTGGTTTGGTGACTGGGATTATTTTGGCATTGAGTATTCCTTTAACAGTTGTCTGTTTCTTGGCAGCCGTTCGAGATACTAGAGCCAATCAAAAATAAGCTCTCTGCTGCCGGATGTGTTGCTTTTTGGAATAGACCCATTACCTCGGCACACTTCCCTCATAATGTCGGGCACTCAATACATTGCATTTCTTCGATTGCTTTCTAGTAGAGGCAACACAGAGCGCAGACTACCCCACTATCTGCTGTCTAGCTCTGAATCAATGGCAATAGGGCGCGATCTACGCTGCGAGATTACGCTAGATGCATCTTTATATCGCTCAGTTTCTCGGCGACATGCAGAAGTTGTGCCCATTCTGGGGTTCGAGTCGCCTCATGGGGAGCGATTTTGGCAAGTCTGTGATTTAGATAGCAGTAACGGCACATTCGTGAATGGCGAACGCTTGCAAGGATGTCAGGTTTTGCAGGTCGGCGATCGCATCATGCTGGGGCAAAACGGTCCAGAATTGGTGTTTGAATATCAACCCCAAGCAGAAGGGCAACCGCTAAACAGCTTTGGAGTGGCGCTAGGTACATTTCCACCTGCGCTTGACCCCACTCTGCCGCCCCAAAAAACCGTTAAATCGGAAGACGTAAGTCTAACTCAGTTATTTCCAATCCTGTCTACCGGACGTGAACTAACCCATAAAGCCTATTTGGTGCCTGCAATGGTCACCATTACGTTTGTAGTGCTGTTGTTTTTGGCGATCGGCAATCCGGCGGTGTTTAACCTGCTGCTGGCGGCATATTTGGCGATCGGGGCGTTGTATTTCATCTATCAGCTTTGCGGTAAGCAAAAGCCCTGGTGGTTACTGGTGGCTGTGGCTACCATGACTGCGCTGGTTTTAATCAGTCCTGTGCTGGATCTGTTCACTTTAGTGTTTCATCACCTCTTGCCGGGTGACTTATCTAGCACGAATGCCGCGACCAATTTTTGGTTGCTGCTGGTGAAAATGTTTTTTGGCGCAGGGCTGATGGAGGAGTTGCTCAAAGCAGTGCCTGTATTTATCGCCTTGGGCGTGGGTTTGCGACTGCGATCGCCGTTTAAATCACGCATTGGCGTATGGGAACCCCTAGACGGAATTTTGCTGGGCGCTGCTTCTGCCGTGGGGTTTAGCTTAATGGAAACCTTGGGAGTGTATGTTCCCGCAACCTATAAGTCATCCCTTTTAGCCGGACAAGAAGCCGCCCAATTAGCAGGCTTACAACTCCTGATTCCCAGGGTATTAGGCTTGGTCGCCGGGCACATGGCCTACAGCGGCTACTTTGGCTACTTCATTGGGCTAAGCGTGCTGCGGTTTCGGCAGCGATGGTTGATTTTGAGCGTTGGACTGTTCACTGCTGCTGGCTTACACACACTCTGGAATACAGCAGGAATGCTGAGTCCAGTGTTTCTGGCATTCGTCGGCGTGTTGTCCTACGCATTTTTGGGTGCCGCAATTCTCAAAGCACGGGCGCTTTCTCCCACGCGATCGCAAAACTTCGCCACCCGATTCATGCGATGACCTATCTTTTACAGTGGATGGATTGAAAGTATATATGCAACCAGATTATTGAGGTGTTTTGGCTACTCTGCTTCCCCAATCAACGTAAATGCTGCCCAGTCGAGAGGACGCGGATAGACTTTCATCGTCTCTAACATTGCCTGTCGTAGTGCCTGTGCCTTATTGGGCTGTTGCTGCAATGCTTGGTAAAACGCCACCATCAGATTTGCAGTAGATACATCGGAAACTGCCCACAGGCTGACCACGACACTAGGCACGCCAGCAGAGATAAACGCACGCGATAATCCAATCACACCATCACCAGTAATTCTGCCGCGCCCGGTATCGCAGGCACTCAGCACCACCAAGTCTGCGACGAGGCGCAAATCCAAGATTTCGTTGGAGGTTAACAAGCCATCGTTGCCTGAGTCAGAGGCAAGGGCGCGACTTCCTGGGGAAGGCGCGAACGCTAAGGCTCCTGGAATGCCCACATCTCCTAAATCTTGACCATACTCCAGTAGCCCATGGGTTGCAAAATGTGCCCGTCTCGCTTTGGGAAGGTCCTGAACAATCTGGCGTTCAGTGGCTTGACTGCCAATTAGCGCCTTCGTTTTTAGCAATTCTGCAATCTGTTTTGCCTCTGTTTCAGAGGAGGGCAAAGGAGGTAGGGCTTCAGTACCAATTACAGGCATCGTGGGATTGCCAACAATCAGAGATCGGGACATAGGTTGACTGCTTTTCTGCGTCAATCGCTGTTTGCGGGTGAGGTCGAGGACTTGAATTGCAGGGGCGGTGAGTAGGGTGTGTTGCTCAATCAGGTAGGTGCCCTTTGCTGTTTGCAATGCGGGAAAAGGTACAAGAAACAGAGATTCCTGGGGAATGAAAACAATCCGAGCATCTGGTTTCTTGGGTAACAGATCAGCGATCGGCTGAATCAACAGTTGATGGAGCCGCTGCATCGCTGGATTTCGCGATCGCCGAGGGGTATTGGCATCGCTTTCAACGGTCTGTGGAGGAATTTTTTGGGCAGTATTTAATAGCCGATTGCAGTTCGTAGTGGGATAAAGACATTGGCGACTAATACTAACCAATTGAGCCAAGCTAAGATTCTGCTGCCAAAGTGGTTTCAAATCAACACGACGAAAAGCAACTTGCCCAGAGGGCTGTATGACCCAAATCAGCAATTCTGATTCACGGGCGCGCTGCTTGCCGCGAAACTTAAAGTCGTCATCGGGCACGATCGCGTATTCCACCAGGGTTGCATTTTGCTGACGGGCAACCGCTTTAATTTGAGCGATGGTGAAAGGAGAGGCAAGGGGATTGGCGAGTGCGACCTGTGGTGTGCGGCGTGCAGCGTGGGAGGTTCTTGCTTCTTTTCCGCTTGTCGCTTGATTCTTGACCCCTGATCCTTGCTTTTTCGCTAGTAACTCTACAAACGCTCGTGCCCGCCCCTGTTCGGCAACTTCTAAAGCGGCTTCATATTTTTTAGCGGCAATGAGGACTTGCTGCAATAGGCTATAGGTATGCACTTGCGTATCAAAAATGGATACACGGTAGAGGTCGCTGAGTCCAGGGCGGAGGGCATCTAATTGGGTCACGGCTGATCGCAAGGTAGTTTCGGCTTCTGCCAGGTTACCTGCTCCAAACAGGGCATGTGCCAGATTATTTAATGCTGTGCCTATGGCTTCTGGGTTGTTTAGCGATCGCCCAATTTCTAAACTTTGACGATGATGGGCGATCGCTTTGGGAAAGTCTTTTAAGTCTTCATATGCCAGTCCTAGGCTGCCTAACGCTTCTCCAGCTAAATGGCGATTGTTGAGTTGCTGGGCGATCGCCAAACTTTGCTGGTAATAGCGAATAGCATCGTCGCGTTTCCCCAAGCTGTGGTGGGTAGAACCCAGGTTAATCAGGGTGCTAGCTTCTCCCGCTGCGTTCTGGGTGGCTTTGTGAATTGACAGGCTCTTCTGAAAGGTAGTGATCGCGTCTTCATCTTTGCCTTGGTTTGCGTAAACCGCCCCCAGGTTGCTCAATGCGATCGCGGTTCCAGTCAGATCTTTAGATTCCTCAGCCAGCTTAAGACTCTGCTGATACGCGATCGCGGCGCTGTCATAGTCACCCACCGCTTCAAAGGCGTTGCCTAGATTGAGCAGCACTTGCCCTAAGCCGGAGCGATCACCCAATTGCCGCATCAGCTTTCCAGCTTGTCGATGGGCTTGAATTGCCGGGGCGTAGCTGCCTAGCATTTTGTAGGCGATACCTAAGTTGCCGAGTGCCTTTGCCTCTCCCGGTTGATCATTCAGCGATCGCGCGATGGGCAAAAAAGTTTCTAGCACTGTCACCGCATCTTGGTAGCGTTCTAAAGTGACGTAGCCCATGCCCAGGTTCGCAAGTGCCGTGCCCTCACCCTGCCGATTTTGCACCTGTTGATAAGCTCTCTGTGCCCGCTGCCACGCTGCGATCGCTTGCTCTGTTTGCCCTGCTTGATAATGGCGATCGCCTGCCTGCAAAAACTGATCAGCAGGGATTTCACCTTCACTTCCCTTAAGAATGGGAGTTGGGAGGCTTGGTTCAGCATCAAGTATTGCTGGACTGATAATGATTAAACCAGTCGCGATCGCGCCTAAAACAGCTTGAAAACGATTCATTGAGATCGCTGCTCAACTAATCGCAGCAGCCCAGCTAACTCAACCGATGGATGGATGAAATAGTTGCTTTGGTTTGGCTTGGCATCTTCGCCCAAAATCTTTAAAATCTGAGCTTCATCGCTGGTTGAGGTACAGGGATTGGTGGAGGATGAGTTGGGCGATCGCCCAGTATTTTCAGAAATAGAATTAGATGATGTCGCGGCACATTCCGAATCTTGCCGTTGAACAAATGTACGCTGTACGGTTTGTTGAGCTGTTGAACTCACAGTATTTCTAGGTGAACTCACAGTATTTCCAGGAGCTTCAGCTTGAGCGGTCGTTTGTACCTGAGTTGGAGTTTGCACTTCAGGAACTGGCGTCGGTGTAGGACGAATACCAATCACTCGATTCTGCACCGAAACCGTCAAACTGCCATCTCCAGTGATTGTCCGAATAATGGCTCCAACTGTGCCACTTTCATTATCTGGAATGGTTGCCAACGAATAGGTTTCATTTTTAACCAGGCTAAATGGATTAGCAACAAAGGTGGAAAAATTGTCGGCCGGGTTGGCTGGAATAAACGGATCGCCACCACCCGCAAAGACGTTTGCTCCGATTGTAAACGGCGCATCGCCACCCTGTAGAGTCACTCCAGGGGTTAAAGTTGTTCCTGCTCCTCCACCTGCATAGCGAATGGTGATATCCCCCAAGAAGGAGCTGATGCTAATAGGGGTATTGACGATCGCTTGCTCGGTGAACTCACTACTATTGACGATCGTATTGACAACATTTGCAGTCGTGCTTCCTGTTTTGTGCACCAGAAAGGGGACTAGAGTTGAATCAACTTCAGAATAGTTTTCTAACCCAGTTCTGAAACCAACATCAAAGCCTGTCAAACTATCAAGCGTTCCTGTTGCCTTGAACAGTTTGCCTGCGGTGATGTCAATGTCTCCGGAAAGCGCACCAAAATCAGAACTTGACCGGATTGAGTGAACGACCACATCCCCTGACGTGGAGGTCAGCTTCACATAATTCGTGTCAACAGGTCCATTGATTAAGATTCCATTGGGAGCGGAAATGTCAATGTATTCAGCCCGGATGCTTGGTACGGAAAGATTTGCAGGATTGCCAACTGTGACTCGACCACCGGAGGCTGACGGAGCGCTACCGTTGAAGAGTGTGCCTGCGGCAGGAATGGAAAACGGCGGATTGGGGTTTGGGTTGGTGGCGAATGCTGTCTCTTCCAGAACTGGTACGCCTGCCCGCAAAATCACGGCGCGGTAATCTCCTAAAATTCTGCGATCGCTCCCCACAGGCGCAGCCGCAAATATCGGATCAGGCCCCGTAATTTCGATATTTCCCGTCGTGATGTTGCCTGTCGCTTCCACCTTCAAGGACACCCCTGTGTAATTTCCAAAAGTGACATCTCCATTGGCGCTGATAATGGGGTCGTAAAGACTGATAAATGTACCTGGAGTCCCGTCTAATTTCCGAATAGAAAAACTGCCGCTGGCATAATGAGCATCGCCAGAAATAATCCCATCGCTGATCATGCTTAGATTTCCCACGCTTTGGAACGCTGGCTGGGCATGATTCAGCGCCAAAATATCAATTCCTTGGTTGCCTTGAATGGTTAAGTTCTTACCCGATTTAATTGTGACTGGAGTAGCAACGCTATCTCGTACAGTGACGGTATTTTTCGCTAATAGATTCAGATCGCCCGTGGTGCGAAGTTGGCTTTCTACCAGGGTCAAGTTTTTAGCGGCTGACAGAGTTGCCGTTGCAGCCGTCACATTTTTGGCAACCACATCTCCAGCGCTCACAGGAATGCCCAAGCCGGTTAGCGTCACTACTCCATTAGCAACCGTCAAACCAGTGGCATTGGTCAGCGTGCCGCCCGTCAGCAATTGGGGCAAAGATAGGGGTGGAGTCGTCAATGGGTTGACCGTATTTTTCACAGCTAACGGCAAGTCATAGCTCAAAACGCTGCCTGCCTGACCCACGCGGACATACTGATTGCCAGGAACCGTCGCAACAGTCACCGTTCCACCCGGAGCCGCAAGAGTGCCCGTGCTAACGACGGTTCCACCGAGCAACGTCAGGTTTTGTCCTGTTCCGACCGCCAAGTTACCCGCGTTGATAATCGCGCCGGGTTGTAGAGCCGAAAAAACAAAGGCGTTGGGTTCGCCCACCAATGCGCTGTAGTTGTTCACTCCAGTGGCGTTAAACCATTGACTAGGCACTCCAGTAATCCCAGGACGAAAGCCGATCGCGTTAGCGGTGGTTGCAGTGAAGGAACCGGGCACATTCAGCGACGCATTAGCACCAAAAATAATGCCCGCTGGGTTCATCAAAAATAGGTTGGCGTTGCTGCCCGTCACCTGGATGCGTCCATTAATGATCGAGGCTTCGCCGCCTGTGACTCGTCCAAGAATGTTAGCGATCGCGGGATTTGAGAGAAAGTTAGCAATCTGTCCGGCGTTCAATCCAAACCGCTGAAAGCTATGGAACAGGTTGGAGCCAGCCTGGGTGCCACCTGTAATATTGAAGGCGTTACCAGCCTGGTTCACCCCCGTATTGGTTCCATCGGGAGCGCTGGTAATTTGCGCCCAAACGGGAGATTGTCCTGGCGCAAAGAATACCGCAGCTAGCAGTAGTTGTACGAATACGCTTCCATTCCGCTTCATTTTACTCATCTCTCACCTCTCGATTGATGATTTGTCACCTCTTCCGTAGATAACCCCAATGCCACTGCAACTTTTTCCGCACTCGACCCCATTTTAGGCAGTCGAGGAAAGCATCCCGTCTGGCTTGTTCCGCCTTTTGCTTTGCTTGTTCAGCGGCTTTACGATAACACTTCGCGATCGCGACTCTACCCAACCGCAATCGATCGCAACGTCCTTATTTCACTTCTTTACGTTGCTCTGAATCCTCACCCAAAATTTTCAAAATTTGAGCTTCGTCGTTGGCAGTCGTACAAGGATTACCGGATGTATTGAGCGATCGCGTTTCGGATGGGGTAGAAGATGCGATCGTGGTGGCTGGCTGGCAAGCATTCTGAGCTTGATCATCTACTCTTCGTTGAATAACTTGTCCTGTATCTCCGGTTTGCACTCTTGTTGCAGTGGCAGTGCTGCTTTGAGTGTTGGGAGTCTCAGAATTAGTAATATTGGTAGCATCAGGATTATTGATGACCGGATCAACTGGTTTAGGCACTGGATCGAAAACGCGGTTTTGAAAAGCCCCGTAAAGACTGGAATCTGTACCTTCTCCCGTAGCGACCCCTGCTGCTAGTCCGCTGGCGTTAGCAGGAAATTCATTGGTGCCGTAAATTAACGCTCGACTCGTATTGAATGTAAAAGCAAAATTATTGGTGACTGGATTGTAAGCCGATAACGGATAGGCTGAAGAAGGGATGAATTGAAGATTTTCGTCAAACACAGGTCCCATACGGAATGGTTGCTGACTACCACCCAAAATCGTGAATCGACTAACAAACCCATCAATGTTGTATGTGCGATCGACGAGCGTCTCTTTCTGATCGCCATAACGGATGACAATCGGCGATTTAAGCTGCCCTGCTGGAACATCCGAAGGTCTAGAGATTAAACTTAAAAGCAGGTTACCACCGAAAATACGAACGCCTGGAGAGGTAAGGGGAAAACCATCTGGGGTAGCGTTTAACAGTTGAGTACGGTCAAATCCTTGACCTACCAGATAATCAATTAGAGCTGGATCGTTGATGATGCCATCCCCGCCACCGAAACCCTCGGTGAGAGAACCAACCGCTCGAAAAGAGCCACCTGCGGTGATATCGATTCCCCCTGCCCCTGTATCGATCGTATTGAGTTGAATATCTCCTCCAGAAACTAAACGAACATAGCTGGAGTTGCCAAAACCATCAGTATCGATGTTTCCAACCACAATGTTTCCACCCGCGACTAGTTCTACGGGAGCCGGAACAGCGCTTATTGGTAAAAAAGTACGGCTAGTCGAAATATCCGTTGGTATGCCTGTAGTGTTTTGGGCAATAATATTGCCGCCTGCAGTTATGGTGATAGCACCCGGTGCAGAAGTTGAACCAATATTGCCTTGAATGATAATGTTGCCACCTGCATTTAGCGTAAGTGGGTAGGGTGTCAATCCTAGGTTGTCGATTGTGCTGGTAAAAGTGATGTCTCCAGTACCACCGTTTGTGCTGACAACAATGCTAGGCGAACTGGTGACTCGAACCGCACCGTCAAAAATAATATTTCCACGCGCAGTTGTTACGGAAGCGCCGAGATTAATTTCGGGTGCTGTGAAAGTCAAGATGCTGGGAATCAAATTGCCGCTAGCGTTAATCTCGGTATTAATATCAATGTTGGTGGTTGCCGCGATCGCCACATTGCCTGTACTTAACGCCTGCACAATGCGATCGGCTGAGATAAAAAATGTGCCGCCTGGATCGCTAGCTAGAATTTCACGATCGCCGTCTAATTGATTGTTGGCCGCTCCATTGGCTCCAGTCACAACGCTGGCTGGATCAAGCAACAACTGCCCTGCTACACCCGTTGGAGCTTGCACATTCACGCCGCCATCAAAAGTCAGGTTTTGTTTCCCAGACACTTCAACAAATCCACCATTGCCGGACTGTAAACCACCACGAGCGCTGATGGTGCCATAAAACTGCGTTGTGTCATCCGCCCAAACGATCGCCCGTCCCCCGTTTCCAGTTTGCACCGCATCAACTCGAATCACAGAATCAGGGCTGACGTAAGTATGTTGAGCATTGAGAACAGTGCCTTTGCCTTGATAATCGCCACCTATTAATACTGTGCCACCGCCGTTTGTGCCAGATGCATCAATCGTCGCACCAACCAACCCGACTTTTTGACCCAGTATCGCAACTGTGCCACCCGCCACACCAGCGGCATTCAGTTGATTGCCGGCGATCGCGGTTCCTGCTTGAGATGGAATTGCCGTATTGGAACTCGTCAGCCGGACAACGCCATTGGCATCAACCGAGACTCCTGTGGCGTTGCCTAAATTGCTGCCTGTGAGCAAAGCAGGCAAAGATAGTGGCGTAAGAGTCGTGGGGTTGAGGACGGCTTTTGTGGCTACAGGTAAATCTAAACTCAGTAGGCTGCCATCTTGAGTGACGCGAACGAGTTTTTCGCCCGGAACTGCCGCAATAGTGATTGTGCCGTCGGGAGCAGTGAGCGTTCCAGTGTTGATCACGGTGCCGCCCAATAGCGTCAAGCTTTGACCTGTTCCGACTGCCAGGTTACCAGCGTTAACAATCGCTCCGGGTTGCGTTCCTAGAAAGGCGAAACTGTTAGGTGTGCCCACCAGCGCAGCATAATCGTTGTTGCCAACGGCGTTAAACCAGTTGCCGCCAATACCAATGCCGTTCGCAGTGGTGGCGGTGAAAGAACCGGGCACATTTAGACTGGCGTTGGCACCAAACACAACGCCAGCAGGATTCATCAGGTATAGATTAGCGTTGCTGCCTGTGACCTGGATTTGTCCGTTGATGATGGATGCGTCGCCGCCTGTGACTCGTCCGAGAATGTTGGAGATCGCGGGGTTCGACAAAAAATTCGCAATTTGTCCGGCGTTGAGTCCGAACTGCTGCAAACTGTGGAATAGGTTAGAGCCTGCTTGAGTGCCACCCATGATGTTGAAGGTGTTGCCCGCCTGGTTCACCCCGGTGTTGGCGCCATCGGGGGCGCTGGTGATTTGTGCCAAAGCGGGAGTATGGCTAGCAGCCAGCAGAAGAGACGCGATCGCGGCAACATATTTCATATAAAACCAGGATGAGTGACGGACAGGTGAATTACAGGAAATTGGCTAGAGAAATTTCGGGAATGGTGCGATCAGTGGTTACGTGCGATCGCGTAAACCCATGCGATATTCAAACCCTGCTAACTAATTAAATCCCGTAAATACCCTTACTTTCTTAGGTATTACTAACTCTTGACAATTACCCTCAAAAGTTAATTGCAATCAACAAACCTAGAGTTGTGTAGCGACACTCACAAAGCGAAACTGTTGAAATGGGCGATCGCCCTGGTTTTCTAAGGAGCAATTCAGGAAGGTGTTACGTCTAGGTTTACAACAGACTGATACATCCACTCAATTGAAGGACGCAGCGTAAATGTTTGAGAGATTCATGTTTGGCTTCATGCTACTTACGTTGCCTGTAGCGATTTATCTTCAATGTTTTACCGAAAGTGTGTTTGTCTTGAATCCCTTAATCGATACCCAGTTACCTAAAGGATTTACCCAAGCCGGGTTTGACAGCATTCAAACTGGAATGACAAAAACCGAGGTTTTGAAGCGTATTCCGGCTCCAGCTCAGGGCTTAGAGACGAATAGCTGGGGCTATGGAAACGATGGTGCTGCTGCCTGGGGTGACTACGCCTGGTTTAGCTTCCAGGTTGACTTTGACAAAAGCGGCAAAGTTACTCAAACCTCTCAAATGAAATTTCACGATTAACACTATGCCAGTTTGAAATTGAAACGCGACATGGATATTTAGTCCACACTCACCCTCACTCTGCATCTTGAGCCAATATGCAGTATACTAAGCGTAGTCGTTACGAGTTTATTTAAAGTATGGCTACTGTAACCACTGAAAACTCAGCTATTGAAAACGTCGTGATTATTGGTTCGGGTCCCGCGGGCTATACGGCAGCGATTTATGCAGCGCGGGCAAACTTGAAGCCATTTATGTTTGAGGGATTTCAGGCGGGCGGCTTGCCCGGTGGACAACTCATGACTACGACGGAAGTAGAAAACTTCCCCGGCTTCCCTGAAGGAATTACGGGTCCGATGCTGATGACGCGGATGAAAGAGCAGGCGATTCGGTGGGGGGCCGAGTTGGTGACGGAAGATGTAACGGAGGTGGATTTTAGCCAACGTCCGTTCGTCATCAAATCAGAAAGTTGTGAACTTAAGGCACACAGCGTCATCATTGCCACAGGTGCAACGGCAAAGCGACTCGGATTAGCAGGAGAGCATCAATTTTGGAGTCGGGGCATTTCTGCCTGTGCGATTTGTGATGGGGCAACTCCGATTTTTCGAGCGGCTGAGCTTGCCGTCGTCGGTGGTGGCGATTCTGCTGCCGAAGAAGCTGTGTACCTGACCAAATACGGTTCCCATGTGCATCTGTTAGTGCGGAGCGAAAAGATGCGTGCCAGTAAAGCGATGCAGGATCGAGTGTTGCAAAACGATAAGATTACGGTGCATTGGAACACCGATATTTTGGATGTGTTTGGTGAAGCGGACCACATGAAAGGTGTGAAGCTAAGGGATAGAGGCACAGGAATAGAAAGTGAACTGCACGTCAAAGGTTTGTTCTACGCGATCGGTCATACGCCTAACACTGCTTTATTCAAAGGACAACTAGAGCTAGATGAGGTGGGGTACATCGCCACCCAGCAGGGTTCTGTCGAAACGAATATTGAAGGTGTGTATGCAGCGGGTGATGTACAGGATCACGAATATCGGCAGGCAATCACCGCAGCAGGAACCGGCTGTATGGCGGCAATGGTAGCAGAGCGTTACCTGTCGGCAAACAGTTTGGTGCAGGAGTTTCACCAAACCAAAGAGGCAGAAACTCGTCCCGCTGATGTGCCAACCAAGAAAACTGAGGATGAGCAATCCTCAGAGTTTAACCCCGATGCAACTCGTCACTCTGGCGGCTATGCGTTGCGGAAGCTATACCACGAGAGCGATCGCCCCATTTTGGTCTTTTACTCCTCGCCGCAATGCGGTCCTTGCCATACTCTCAAGCCCATGTTCAGTAAAGTGATTGATGAGTATGACGGCAAAGTTCACTACATCAATATTGACATTGAGCAAGATCCTGACATTGCCGAAGCTGCTGGAATTGTCGGTACCCCAACAATTCAGGTATTTAAGCACAAGGAAAAAGTGGGCGAGTTAAAAGGCGTGAAGCAGAAGAGCCAGTATCGCGAGGTGATTGAGGCAAATCTGTAGAGCGTAGAGGTTCGGGGGCAGGGATGAGCTTTCTGTCATCCCTACCTGACACCCGACACCTAGTTCCACCGGGGATGAATACGCGGATGAAGCAGGCGAGCGACTGGCTCACCATCTTTTAAGTGCTGCTGAACAATTTCGATCGCATCCTCTGGTTTGACTCGACAGTACCAAATGTTATCGGGCAACACGCGCACTGTTGCCCCCATATTGCACTGTCCTTGACATACACTTGCAATCACTTCCACATCAACAACTGGATTTTCTTGAAATGCCCGTAAAACCGACTCTGAGCCGTTCCGGATGCAGTTGATATGTAGACAAACAAACACTTGCGTCATGGGCTATCCCAACAATCATTTGCCAAAGCCTTTCCCCCGGTGCTCTGAAGAGGTACCGATGCAATGCTTGACTTGTGCCAACAGAGTGTCGTGATCTAAGCCCTGACCAATCAGCACCAACTGAGTTTTAGGTTCGCCTTTCCAATCGTCATCGTCCAGTGAAAACCGCTTGCCACTCAGGTGAAAGATGTGGCGTTTAGGGCTTTCTTGAAACCAAAGAATCCCTTTAGCTCGGAATACACTGGCGGGTAACTGATGATCTAAAAAGTGCTGAAACTTTTTGATGTCGAAGGGGCGATCGCTCTGAAATGACACTGATGTAAACCCGTCTTCTTCCAGATGGTTGGAGTGATGGGCGTGATCATGATGAGCATGGTCATGAAGGCATTCGTCATGATCGTGATCGCAATTAGAATGATCTGCGTGATCAGGTTCAGCATGGTCGTGTTGATGATCGTGATGATCATGAGCAGTTTCTAGTTTCGGTTCCTTAGCCGCTGGTTGCTCATTCTCAAAATACTGATCTGACTCAAATAAACCCACGCTGAGAATGGCAGGTAGCGGCACCTTTCCCTTCACCGAGCGCAAAATTCTTGCGCCTTCTTTCATTTCGCGCAAACGAGCTTCTAAATGGGTTAGCTTCTCTTCATCCACCAGATCCGCTTTATTTAGCAAGATAATATCACCGTAGGTGATCTGGCTAACCGCTGCCTGACTGTTAAACAAATCCAAGCTGAAATTTTCAGCATCCACCACGGTAATAATGGAATCTAACCGAGTCATGTCTCGCAGTTCGGTTCCCAAAAAAGTCATCGCTACAGGCAATGGGTCAGCCAATCCTGTGGTTTCTACCACAACATAATCAATGTTGTCTTGGCGTTCTAAAACCTTGTATACCGCCTGCACCAAATCATTGTTAATGGTGCAACAGATACAGCCATTACTCAACTCCACCATGTCATCGCCTGTGGCAACGACTAACTCATTGTCAATGCCAATTTCACCGAATTCATTAACCAATACAGCCGTTCTTACCCCTTGCTGATTGGTCAGAATGTGATTAAGCAGGGTCGTTTTGCCACTGCCCAAAAATCCAGTAATGATGGTAACAGGCAACCCAACTTTGGGCGCATTCATGACTGAAGTAGGAGTTGATGCAGATTGCATAGTATCAATAACCGAAAACGTCAGAAGATAACAAAGAGAAATAAGTAGTAAAGACTAACGATAGTGCTTTAGTCAAAATACTGCTTCCATTATTGCTGATCTTATTGTGGTCTGACGGTTCACAATTTATCTTTTGTCCTCACCTTAGCCCCTAGTTCCCTATGCAAATCGACTGGCAAATTGCCAAAACCTACGAAGACATTCTCTATCACAAAGCAGATGGGATTGCTAAAATCACCATCAACCGACCCCACAAGCGCAACGCCTTTCGCCCAAAAACGGTCGTGGAACTTTATGATGCATTTTGGAACGCCCGTGAAGATACTCGGATTGGGGTAGTTTTGTTTACCGGAGCCGGACCTCACACGGATGGTAAATATGCCTTCTGCTCTGGCGGCGACCAAAGTGTTCGGGGAGAAGCAGGGTACGTTGATGAAGCTGGAGTGCCCCGGCTGAATGTTTTGGATTTGCAGAAGCTAATCCGCTCTATGCCCAAAGTCATCATTGCGCTAGTGGCAGGATACGCGATCGGTGGCGGTCATGTGCTACACATTCTCTGTGACCTGACGATCGCGGCTGATAACGCCATCTTTGGGCAAACAGGCCCCAAAGTCGGCAGTTTTGATGGTGGCTTTGGGGCTAGCTATCTGGCGCGGCTTGTGGGACAAAAAAAAGCGAGAGAAATCTGGTATTTATGCCGTCAATACAATGCGGCTGAAGCGTTAGACATGGGCTTAATTAATTGCATTGTTCCCACAGAACAACTAGAAGCTGAAGGAATTCAGTGGGCGCAGGAAATTCTAGCCAAAAGTCCGATCGCCATTCGCTGCCTCAAATCGGCGTTTAATGCTGATTGCGATGGTCAAGCTGGATTACAGGAACTTGCAGGCAACGCTACTCTGCTCTATTACATGACTGAAGAAGGAGCCGAGGGTAAAAAGGCATTTTTAGAGAAGCGATCGCCCGACTTCCGTCAATATCCCTGGTTACCCTAAAACCAATTATCTTGAAAAGCTCACGCAGTTGGCTTCGCTCAAGCCATGAGCACGCCATTTTAATTTGAGAAGGCGACAACCAAACCCGTCGGCACCTCCCCATCCTAACAAGAGGTGTCGACGGCAGTAGGTGAATGTGTAGCACCATGATTTAAGGCATAACGGCCTTGAGAGTTTTAAGACTTCAGCCAAAAATGTCGATCGCACGCTCAGTCAAATTGCGCTTAGCTCAAATGAGGAGCAAAACCCCACCTTGATAGGATTTCAACGACCTACTCCTTATGCAAAGTGTTTAAATTCTAGTGGCCTCTAATGGCTAAACCCGACGGGATGATGTTGCACTGCTGAGCATCATCGGCACAGGTTGAGACACCTCTTGGCTAGGGGAGACCTTACGAAAAGCATTGGCTTCAACACTTCCTTGCACTTCTAAAGCTTTTTGTTGCCAGATTATAATATCTCCCAGTCCATTCCAGGGTAAAAGAAAAGGAGAATCCGATAGACTACAGGCATTCCACTGACTTTTGACAGAGACATTTAGCTTTTGGCACTGCCCTCCACGTCGTCCTTCAGGAAGGTAGTAACGACAGTTGCGACAGAGCGAGATTGACGATTCAGGAGAGTTCATAAAAGTTTTTTAAAGTGAGCAAGAAGTGATGATCCCCATTTTCAGCTAACGATTTTTTACTTTTCGAGCATCTTTTCACTTTGAATTCACAGCAGTAATGAACTTTGAGCGATTCAAGACAAAAAGAAATTTTTAGATTCTTTTCAGATTTGGAAGAACCGAATCTAAATTTGTATGTGTTTTTTGTAAATCTCTTGATTTACACCAAAAACCTACAGGGATCAAGAAAATGTAAAAGCGGTTTTTTGAAAGAACCTTATTAAAAATGAGTCTTTTTTTGGGGATCGGTATCTATAGAAGTATCTTATCCACCGACCATAAGAGAAAAAATCTCACTTTTGAAAGAGCTTAGAGATTGATTTTCGACTGCTTTTCGACTGCTAAGATAACCTTCGCGTTCGTTTAACCTTTGCGCTCATTATGCCACCCAATTACTAACGGCTAGTTAATATTGGCTCCTTGGAAAAATTTGTGCATGTTCTAACTCACTAGAACATGTGATTGTTGTCACTTTGCAAATTGATAAGCTGAGTCGAAGCTTGGCTACCAATGTTTTGCCGCGCAGAGTGAACAAACTTGCCAACGCTCTAGTTCACCTGCTGGAGTGGGTGAATGACATTGAGGACAGCGGGGAAGGTGTTTGGTTCGCGATCGCACGACCATCGACCAATTTTGGAACGCCAGTAGCGGAGTATCTGAGGGCGATGCAGCGGGGGTGGGATGCGGAATAGCCGCCCCTGGCAAACGACTAGGATGAGACTGCCATAGCTCTCTCTGATCCTGTTCACCGGGAAAGGTTGCTAAGGGAATCTCTGCCCACTGAGCTGTAGAAAAACGAATATCGGTCAGCGATCGCGGCAAAACTTGATTCAGCTTCTCCAAAATACGCTGGCGCTCAAACACAAGATTCTGTGCCCAAGCAGAACTAGAAGTTGCAACTTTAAGCACTCCTCGCTGAATTGAGGTTGGGCGAGTTTGTGCCGCAACGACGGCTCCAACCACCGTTTGCCAGTGCCCCAAAACCTGTTGAAACTGCTTCTGGTGTTGCTGCTTATACTGGTTTTCTAAAGAACCAAGGACATGGTTGAGCGAATGAAAAGCCATGATTTGCAAGATCTGCAATAAAAGATTAAAAAATGTAATTAAAAAAAGTGATCAATGTCAGATAAAGAAGTGTATAACTTTGGCTCAGGTTCAACTTAAATTTCAATTGATTAGAGATACTGTGCGAAATTTGGTTTTTACCTTGGAGAGCATCGGCATCTATACCTCGCCGTAAGTCAGCTAGATAGTATCGTATTCTCTTGATTTTGAAACACTGAACTTCGATTGGTTGTGGGGTGGATCGCTTGGGTGATTTGATGAGGAATTGGTTGGGAGTTTTGAAATGCGTCAGTCTTCTACAATAACGTCTTCTAAAGCTTATGCTCAATCGCTGCATCCACTGTTGCAGAGAGCTTTTGCATGTTCCGATATTCAGCTTGATGAAGAACTTTCTCGGTACCGACGGCAAAAAGCGCTTGGCAAAGCGACCTATTCTCCTCGCCCTGCGGCTTATCGAAAAGCGCCAAAAAGTCTTGACCTAATCTCAACTGCGCCAATCCCTGAATCCTCTCCATCTCAGCAAGTTACATCCAACGCTGAACTGACATTAGAGCGATCGCCGGCAACCGTTGGACTGAACTTGGCGATCGCGGCTGTGCCTGAGCAAGCCAACTTATCTATTTCAAACGACTCTGAATTGAAAGAACTGGCCGCCCAATATGCGGCACAGGTTGCCGATGGAGCAGAGTCAGCTTTGGATGAAGTTAGCCCAGACTACTATTTAGAGTCCTCTGAATTGTTGCGAAGTCTCGCCGCTGAGGAGGCAGAAGTTCAAGCCGAGCAAAGCTTTTTGCAAAGTTTGCTGACCCCGTTAGGCATGGGGTCTATGTTGTTGTTGCTGCTGTCTAGCGCGATGTTTGGCTTTTTAGTGATGAATCCAGCCAGCATCAGCCGTTTCTTTGATGGTAAAGAGATTCAAACAGTTGCCAATTCTCCAGGAGCCTCTACTTTCACTCCAAACAACTCTACTGCTGGCATGGCTAATGCGCCTCAACCCAATCTTGCCAGCCGTGAATTTCCCGATTTAAGCTTGCAAACATTAGGCTCTGTTGAAGTAGCGCCTACTGTAAGCATGGGCACTCCTCCATCGGGCAATGTAGGGAGTCCGGTCAAAGGTACTCAACCTGTAAACTTAGGGCTTTCTGGCAATTCAACTTCTACTAATGGGCTAACGCAATCTTCTGAGCCTGTGCCAATCAGCGCTGCAAATCTAAGAGTTGCAGAACCCCTTCCTGATGCTGCGTCTTCATTTTCTTCCTCTGCACCTATTTCAAGCTCAGCGCCATCGACTTCTAGAGTGTCGTTACCTAAACCCTCGGCTCCTATTCCTCGCTATAGACCCTCGGCTCAGCCTTACCGTTCTGCTCCAGCGCAAAGTTCTGCGCTGCCTGCTAAATCCTATGTTGCGCCGCCTGTCAGGTTTGAGCCTGTGAAGCCAGAACTTCCCACTGTTGCTCCTGCTCCAACGCCATCTCAACAGCCTGCTCCCGTAGGAGAGCTTGATTATAAGGTTGTAACTCCCTATAGCAGCGATCGCTCTTTAGATGAAGCACAGCAAAAAGTGCCCGATGCCTATTTGCAAAATTATCCGGCTGGAGCAAAAGTACAGCTTGGCTCTTTTGAAAATGAAGGTGCTGCTAAAGCTCGTGTTGAACAATTGCGTCAACAGGGAGTGCAAGCAGAAATTTATAAGCCAGAAGGGATAAAGCCTTAACCGAAAAGGTAGGGTAGTATGATTGACATGCTCTTTTACCTGTGGGAATGTCATGGGATTTTTTGACCGAATCTGGCGGGTGATTCGTGCCAACTTGAATGCGCTGATCAGTCAGGCAGAAGATCCTGAAAAGATCTTGGAACAGGTTGTGTTGGATATGCAGGATGACCTGATTCAACTGCGGCAAGCCGTAGCACAGGCGATCGCGACCCAGAAACGTACCGAGCGGCAATACTCCCAATCGAAAACCACAGCCGATGAGTGGTACAGGCGAGCGCAGCTTGCCCTGCAAAAAGGGGAAGAAGAGTTGGCAAGAGAAGCACTTGTACGCCGTAAATCCTATGAAGAAACCGCTACAGCAATGCAAGCTCAACTGACCCAGCAAGTTGGAGTGGTGGATCAGCTTAAGCAAAACATGAGAAAGCTGGAAAATAAAATTTCTGAAGCGAAAACAAAGAAAGATCTTTACATTGCTCGTGCCCGTTCTGCCAAAGCTACTCAGCAAATCAATGAAATGATGGGTAACGTGGGAACTGGTAGTGCCATGCAAGCGTTCGATCGCATGGAAGAGAAGGTGCTGCAACTGGAAGCCCAGTCGGAAGCCATCACTGAACTCAGCATGGACGATTTAGAACAGCGGTTTGAAAAACTCGGTCAAGCTGATGACATTGATGCAGAGCTAGAATCAATGAAATCGCAAGCTCTCTCTGGCACGAGTTCAACCGTTCAACTTCCAGCTAGTCAATCTGCCGACCCGGAACTAGAAAAACTCCGCCAGCAAATCCGCGAGGGTTAGACCATAAATCACTACAGCATGGTCATTTATTGGTCTGAAACAGATCAGCTTTACCTGTACATCTGCCAGAATTTCCGATCCAGCAATTTGTGATGCATGGCAGCACCTACGAAGAAGCTGCAAGAAATGGTCAAGAGATAATTGACAGCCTTGTAGAGTGGTACAAGTCACAAGGCGAACTCTTGCCCCAAGCCATCTTCGCCAAAGTTGCTTAGACTTACTGCTCCGATTCCCGTTCGTCCGCTTTCTCTTCAACTTCCTCAACAGGTCGGTTTTGCAATAAATAATCCGGCAACTCTGCTTCTTGCCAGTTCTTAGCGTGTATCACGCTATCCCATATGAGTCCCTCTGCACTGAGATAAAGCTGCTTTTGCTTAAATTTTGCTTCTTGCAGATCAGTCTCTAAAAACCAAGCTCCATGAAGCTTTGCGCCACCAAGTTGAGCCTTTTGCAGTTTCGCTCTTGTTAAATCTGCATCCTGCAAATCAGCTAACTCAAGACATGCATTTTGCAAGTTAGCTGCGAAGAAGCATACTCCTTTCAAGTTAGCGCCCACAAATTCAGCTTCTTGAAGATTAGCTCTTAAGAAACTTGCGCCTTCTAATTCAGTCTTTGTAAGCATTGCTCCTTGCAGATTAGAGTCGGAAAAATCTATACCTGACAATTGGGCATATTGAGGAAGTTGCACACTCCGCAAGTCAACTTTCGTTAAGTTCAAAGTATAAGGTTCCGCAGAATCTACAGCGGATTGCAGTCAGATAGAGGACAATGAAGGATTACAACGTTGGGTCAAAAATGAAGCCGTATTCCATAGACTTTCGAGAGAAGATTGTAAGTGCTATGGAGAAGGGTGATAGCTCGATCCGAAAAGTTGCTGCCCGCTTTGCTGTCAGCAAGAGTTGCGTCGAGAGATGGATGATTCAGAAGCGCACAGAAGGTCACGTCGTTCCCCATAAGCAGGGTGGTTCGGTGAGTCCTGTGATGGAGCACAAAGACCAGTTAGTGGCGATCTTCGAGAACCAGCGCGATGCGACCTTAGCGGAATATTGTGAGCTACTCTTTGATGAGACTGGGCTATGGGTTAGCCAAAGTACTATGTGCCGAACCTTTCAGAGACTCAATTTACCGCGCAAAAAAAAACGCTCCGCTCCAGCCAAGCCACCAGCGAACGAGTCCAACTCCTGAGACAGGAGTACTGGGCACAGGTGACGAGTATAGAACTCAAAGATTTAGTGTTTCTCGATGAGATGGGTGTTCTACTGGGACTCATGCGAACCCATGCCCGTGCTGCACCTGGGGAACGAGCGTATGACTTCAAACCTTTTTATCGGGGCAAGAAGGTGAGTGTCATGGGCGCGATTACCGTCTCAAAGGTGCTGGCTGTGATGACGATAGATCAGTCGATGGACGCGGTTGTCTTTGAGGTGTACGTCTCAAAGTGTCTTGTGCCTCAACTGTGGAAAGGGGCTGTCGTGGTCATGGATAACCTGCCTGCTCACAAGGTAAAAGCCATTGCACCTTTAATTGAGGCGGTTGGAGCGAAGGTTCTGTATCTGTCTCCTTACTCTCCCGAATTTAATCCGATTGAGCATTGGTGGTCACAGTTAAAGGCTTTCCTAAGACAGTTCTCGCCGACAACCTCGAAAAGGGTAGATACCCTCATTGCCACAGCGATGGATTTGATAGATCCTCAACATTTGCACAACTGGTTTGCACACTGCTGTTACTGTCCCTCTTAACACTGCAATCCGCCGTAGATAGGAATATTTGCGACGGGCAATGACAGTCATTACTGCTTGAATATCGGTTTTTAGAGATAAGCTCTCTTCGGTGTTTGTCATGTCAGTAAAAGCAGGTGACTTTTCGCGGACGTAGGCAGTCAAGGTTTCCATGACTTGCCAGTAGTAATCGTCTTCTGATTGGGCAATTTTTTCTAAGGCATAAATGCCGCCTAATTGGGCGTGGATACTTTCATTTGCCAAAAGTTCTACAGCTTTGCTGAAGCGTTCGGCGACTTGTCTGGCTTCAGTTGCTTCGACGTTTCGCTGTGTCAGAGCAATATTTCGCTGGGTTTCTTTCAGGTTTCGCCAAGCGACGTAAGCAGTAATCGCAACGAACAAACCAGCAATGCCTTGAATCATGCCTGTGCGGATGTTGTTTTCAGCAACGATGCGTTCTTTTTCCAGATCAGCCAGCTTTTCGGGGTTGGTGATGAGCTTCATCCGTTCTTGCAGAGGAGCAACTTGGAGTTTGGGGAGTTGCCAGAGAGCAATGAGGATGAGGGGAATACCGATGAGACTAGCCAGGAGAAGCGATCGCTTAGAAGGTTGAAGCATCTGGCTGAGGAGATGAATGTTTCTAATAGAAACAGGAGTACTAAAGCTTTTTCTGGAGGCTTACTCCAGCAGCCAGCCGAAAACTTCGCCTAGGGTTAGGGTTAAGCCAGCGGCAAAAGCGGGAACGGGCAGAACGGCGGTTGGATCTTCAAATGCTTCGACTTGTTGACCGGGGGAATAAATCAAAATTAGGCTTTCTTCTGGGTCAATTAGCCAGCCGAGTTGAGTGCCGTGTTCCAGACAGTACAGAATATTTAGAGTGACGCGAGTGGTGCGTTGGTCGGGCGAGAGGATTTCAATCGTCCAATCGGGAGGAATGGGAAAAACGTTGGCAACTCTGCCATCAGGTTCACGCGGAATTCTTTCTTGAAGAAACACTGTGACATCGGGCACGGTTGAACGACCACCAAAGGTGCAACGCAGTTCTGTGTATGCTCTAGCAAGCTTCTGTGATTTTAGAGTTGTATTGATAAAGCTACCGAGTTCTATTTGAATTGTGCTGTGGTGTCCTTGGGGTATTGGCTTTTGAATAATTTTGCCATTAATGTATTCGCTGGCAGGTTTGGTTACTGGCCGTTGTAGAAACTCTTCCAAAGACACGGTTTTTTCTGGGGTTTGAACCATGGTTCGCTCCAATAATGAGCATTCTTACTGGTTATGCTAGCTTGATCTATCTTAAAAAATTCTCTGTGAATGGGCGATCGCGGATTGACGTCCTACACTGGAGATTATGCTTCTTACAAAATTAAGGATTGGCAGTCATGGGATTGTTTGACCGTGTTAGCCGGGTAGTACGTGCAAATCTAAACGATGTCGTCAGTAAAGCTGAAGACCCCGAAAAGATTCTAGAGCAAACGATTATTGATATGCAGGAAGACCTGGTGCAAATGCGTCAGGCAGTAGCAAGCGCGATCGCAAGTCAAAAGCGTAGTCAGCAGCAACATAACCAGGCTCAGACCGAAGCAAACAACTGGCAGCAACGGGCACAGTTGGCAATTCAAAAGGGTGATGAAGGGTTGGCGCGGGAAGCTTTGGTTCGTAAAAAGACCAATTCTGAAACTGCTGCCTCGCTCAAAACCCAACTTGACCAGCAAAGTACGATGGTCGATACCTTAAAGCGTAATCTGATTGCGCTCGAAGGTAAGATTTCGGAAGCCAAAACTAAAAAAGACATGCTCAAAGCCCGGGCATCGGCGGCAAAAGCCAACGAGCAACTGCAAAACGTGGTGGGTCGTATGGGCACTGGTAGCGCCATGGGAGCCTTTGAGCGCATGGAAGAAAAAGTGCTGCAAATGGAGGCAAAGTCTCAAGCAGCAGCAGAATTGGCAGGAGCGGATTTGGAAAGTCAGTTTGCCCTGTTGGAATCAGGCGGCGATGTGGATGATGAACTGGCAGCCATGAAGGCCCAGCTATTAGGCGGTGCTCAAGACAAAGCCCAGCTTCCTTCTAGCGCTCCGGCAGACAAAGCGACTGCTCAGCAGGCGAGTAGCCCTGAGGTAGATGCCGAACTGGAAGCGTTGAAAACAAAGCTCGACCAACTTTAGGTTGTGAGGAGTTAGCTGAATAGTCTTTACTAGGCGATCGCTAACGGTCATCATCACAGTTATTTTCCTAGCCTTCTATATTGACTGTATTTGCCTTGAAGGTTCAAAACAAGTCAAAATACGGAGGCTTTGTTTTGAATACTATTTAGGAAAGGGTATGAGTAGCGTCACGATAATCACAGATGCTGAATTTTCGGCGGAAGTGTTGCAAGCCGAACAGCCCGTGCTGGTCTATTTTTGGGCACCCTGGTGTGGTCCTTGCCGCTTGATGGCTCCAATGATGGACGCTGTAGCAGCGGATTATGGCGATCGCCTAAAGGTGATCAAAATGGAAGTTGATCCCAATCCAACATCCGTTAAAACCTATAAAGTGGATGGAGTTCCTGCCTTTCGCCTCTTTCAGGCAGGCGCGGTTGTTGCTTCCGTTGAAGGAGCGATTCCAAAGCAACAGATTGAAGCATTTTTGACTGCCAACATGTCAGCAGCATCCTGAATCCGACTCGTCCAGAATCTTGACGCAACCCCAATCATGCAGTTTGCCCAGCGATTAGCGCCCCTTCAATCGAACGTATTTGCTGATATGGATCAGGCAAAAGCAAAAGCGCGGAGCCTGGGACGGGAACTAATCGATTTATCGCTTGGCTCATCGGATTTGCCCACCCCGGAACCTGTGCTACGGGCGATCGCCGATTCTCTACCCGACTCCAGCACTCACGGCTATCTTCTATTTTCTGGAACTCAAGCGTTTCGCCAAGCTGCTGCCCAGTGGTATACCCAAAAGTTTGGCATCCCCGTTGATCCCGAAACCGAAGTACTGCCGCTGATTGGCTCTCAAGAAGGCACTGCCCATCTGCCACTCGCTATTCTCAATCCGGGAGACTTTGCGCTCTTACAAGATCCGGGCTATCCCTCTCATGCAGGCGGTGTTTACCTCGCCAGTGGACAAATCTATCCAATGCCGCTGCTGGCAGACAATCACTTTTTACCTGTACTAGAAGATATCCCGGCGACGGTGCTGGTGCAAGCAAAAATGATGGTGTTGAGCTACCCCCACAACCCTACCACTGCGATCGCGCCCTTAGAATTTTTTCAAAAAGCCGTCGCCTTTTGCCAGCACCATCATCTCGTTCTCGTCCACGACTTTCCCTACGTCGATTTAGTGTTTGATTCCTCCCTCGGTCAAGGGGGACAAAGGGAGGATCGGTTTGTTGCCACCGCACCCTCCATCCTGCAAGCTGACCCAAATAAAACCGTCTCTATTGAATTTTTCACCATGTCTAAGTCCTACAACATGGGCGGCTTTCGGGTGGGCTATGCGATCGGCAATGCAGAGTTAATTCGGGCGTTGCGTCAAGTGAAAGCGGCAATTGACTTTAACCAATATCGCGGCATTTTGAACGGGGCGATCGCGGCCCTAACTGGCTCCCAAGACTCTATTCAAACGGTCGTCGAAACCTTTCGTCAGCGCCGAGATGCGGCCGTTGCTGCCCTGCATCGCATCGGCTGGAACGTGCCCATCCCTACCGCCACGATGTATATCTGGGCAAAACTTCCCGATCCTTGGACGCAGAACTCTATCGGTTTTTCGACCCAACTCGTAGAAGCAACCGGGGTCGCCGTTTCGCCCGGTGCAGGCTTTGGCAAATCAGGCGAAGGCTATGTGCGCTTGGCGCTAGTGCATGAGCCAGTGGTGTTAGAAACCGCGATCGCCCGCATTCAGCAGTTTTTGGGCGAATCCTGAAGCTTAATTCATTTGGGAGTGCTTGCTTTTCAGTAGCAGTGGAGTGATGGATAGACAGCATGGATCGAAACCGCACAACCGTCTCAGTTCAGGAACGTAACAATAGTTTCGCGATCGCTTTCTCATTCATCTTTTTCCTTGTGGCGTTGGTGGGCGTATTGAACCACGAAATGTGGAGCGACGAACTGATGTTTTGGATGATGGCGCGGGATAATCACTCTCTAGGCGACCTAATCCGAACGCTGCGATTTGAGTATATGCATCCCTGGCTGTGGGGTATTTTGCTCTATGGGATTAGCCGCTTCACACGTGAACCTCTAGCAATGCAGGTGTTTCACATTGCGATCGCTACAGCTTCTATATTTTTGCTGGTCAGGTTTGCCCCCTTCACTCGCCTGCAAAAAGTGCTGCTATCTTTTGGCTACTTTTTCTTGTATGAGTACAGCGTCATTAGCCGTAACTACGGGCTGGGGGTGCTGGTCATCTTTTTATTTTGCGTCTTGTTTCCCAGTCGGCGACAGAGCTATTTACCGCTCGGTGGCGTTTTAGCGGTAATGGTAAACGTCAACTTCTACAGCCGCATGACCGCGATCGCTCTGGTTGCCATGCTGCTGCTGGAGCTTTGGCGCGATAAAATCCTGATAAAGCGAGCCTTTCAGCGAAAAGGAGAACTCACTGCCAGTGCATTGATTGTAATGGCAGGACTATTACTGTCCGTTATTCAGAATATTCCACCGGATAGAGGTGGTGGTTCCTTGGGACTTTTGAGCAATGGACTGACGCTGAAGCAGGTTGCCTCCGCGATCGCCAACCTGTGGCGCGCTTACTTTCCCATACCCGGATTGTCATTGCGCTTTTGGAACAGCAATATTTTGGATGATGGCACTGCCGCGCTTCTCAGTTGGATTCCACTTGGCTTCTCCATTGCCCTATTTCGTCACCGACCGCTAATCCTGTTTCTATACCTATTTAATCTGGCAGAAGTGCTGCTGTTTCATATTTTATGGACAGGGTTGGTGCGGCATTTGGGGATAATTTTCATTCTATTTATTGTGTGTTTGTGGCTCTCAAACGAGTATCCCGCAGAGCCAATACCAGCGCGCTCTAAGTTTCGGTTGCCAGGTTTTTTCGATCGCTACCAGGCTCAATTTTTAAGCGTTGTATTGGTAGTTCAAGTTGTGGCTGGCGTTTATGCCTATACCCTGGATTTGGTGAATCCTTTTTCGGCAGCAAGAGCCGTTGCCCAGTTTATTCGCAGCCAGCCAGGAGAACCTCGATTAGTTGCCGGAGCAATCGATGTGTTCACGCAATCGGTTTCAGGCCATTTAGATCAACCCATTTTTTATCCAGAACGCGATCGCCTGGGCACCTACATTAGTTCCGACCAGCGGGCATTGCGACCAACCTCGCAGCAATTGGTTGAAGTCATCACCAAAGTGCCTGGGGGCGACAACAGCTTGCTGATATTAAACAAACCTCTTAATCCGGTTCCAAAGATTCCCAACTGGAGTTTGACAGAAATTGCTCAGTTCCAGAACGCGATTGTTCGCGTCGAAAATTACTCGCTCTATTCCCTGCGCCGCAACCCGTAGAGCTACCTTCATTGATGTAACGAAATATTTTGATGTTCGCCGAATATGGATCGCCGGCATACACTGGTCAGGCTAAAATGCGATATTTATAAATTTTTGTAAAAAATATCCACTCTTCAACTACATCTAGTATGCTAAGCGTTCAAAGGCGGTATTTTTCATTTGTAGAACGCTAGATGTAGTTTTTTGAGTTGTTAATCCAGCGGAGCATTCCCTAAAGGTAGATATGGAAGAGTGGAAGTTTCTCGTACAAAAAGATGGCGATCGCTCCTGGCTGCCGCTGGATTCCCCCGATGTTGAAATTTTAGAAGGGCGATATCGCATCGTTGCACGATTTGCCCAGGCGAATACAGAAGTGCATATTCGCATCTGCCATTTAGCGATCGCAGAAGATCCCCCTAAGCGCCGACTTCAAAAACGCTTTAGTCAAACCAACGCGAATGGGCTGATGGTTGTGGTTCCCTACACCTACCTTAGTCCTGGCATTTGGGATTTTTCTTGTTTTTCCCCTGACCCAATGTCCCATTTGATGGGTGACACACTGCATCACTCCATTCGTTTACAGGTGTTTGCTCCTGTCCTTGACCAAGGTGAAGATTGGGATTGGGATGGCGACGAGTCAAATGATGTAGATGTGGAAATTGAATCCACTTCATCCCCAGAAACGCGATCGAGCGGGATGGAAAACAACGAAATTGAGCCGAACAATGTTGAGGAAAGCGCTTTATTAGAAGTTGCGGAAGCTCCAACTACGCCAGAAATCGTAGCTTTAAATGTGGAAATTGCTCAGGCATTGGGACTGTCTATGGATCGCTTAGTTGCGATGACAGAGCAGCTCTCTCATCAACTGATTGAAGAAGTGTTTCGAGAGTTTGGCACTGTCCCAAGTGCCAGTCAAGCTGAATTAAGGTTAGGTGCCAATGAGCCTATGCCTGAGTTAGCTATTGAACAAGATTTAGAGCCGCAGCCGCCAACGACCTTAGGGCAGGTGGATGCTAGAGCCGTGCAGATTATTTTGGAGCAGGAAGCATTTCAAGCCAGCGTCGGGCAGAGTGTAACTGTAGCAGGTCGTTTGATGCTACAGGATCGGTGGCAAATCCCCAAGATTGCACTCAGGACAGACAATAGCCTGGACCAGGCACAAAATGATGGAGAGACTGACTTAGATGGGGCGATTTTAGATGGGGCGATCGCAGCCTCAACGCAATGGATCGCTCAAGAACTGCGGATTTCTTTCCGCAATCCCCAAGATTCAGAAGTTATTTTTAGCAATCTCCAGTCTCTTACAAATGAGCAGTTGCCTCACGCCTTCAGCTTCACAGTAGAGTTGCCTGCCCACTTGACCACTCATCTTTTGATTGGGGAAATAGAACTGTGGGGATCCGCCTCCGAACAGGCTGAACCGATTGCCCTCCAAAGCGCAACCGTCACTGTTACCATGAATCCCGAAGAACTGATGGCAGAATTTCAGCGGGTGAGAACGGCGCTAGACCAAGAGCCAGACGACAGTGATTTGTCTGATTTGGCGGTTGAATTTAGTGAGCGGCTACACCGCTCCAAAACCAAGCCGGTTCTGGACCTCTCATTCTTAGACCTGACAGCGACAAATTTGGTTGCGGGGCAAGACCGAGCTTCAACGCAAGAGATCTCAGCGTTATCCCAAACTGCAAGATCTCAGGGATTGGGACTTCCGCCTCAATTGAGTGAACCTCAAACCGACTCCACTGGCATAAAGCGCAAGCTTGATCTGCCTGAGTTTATCGTGACCACTCGAACGACCACCAGCGCTACAGCTGTTCAGGAGGCGATCGCCCAGGAAACAATTGTTGAAGAACTGAATGAGCAGGTCAAGAGTGCAGAGGCTGGACATGAAAGTGAAGCAGCAGTTACAGAAGCGATTCGTGAAACGCTCTCGCCCGGAATCGCTGTTAGTGAATTGACCGAAAAAGAGCAAGATAGCGATGTTGATTCTGAGGTTATGGCTTTAATAGAGCAATTATCTATTGATGCAGCCAAAGCAGCAGATACCCCAACCGTTGTAGAGAAACCGTCGCCAATCAAGTCTGCGTTTCAAGCCTTGCGATTACAAGACCGCTTTTTAGAGCGTCTTTCGGTGTTGGCAGCCGATGAAGAATTGTTAGTCGCTTTAAAGGAAATTTTTCCACCAGAAACTACTACTGAAAGCAATTCAGTGACGGCTGAAGAAACCTTGACTCAAACCCCAGCAGAAGATTGGGTCACTCATGAAGTCGTCGTGGATGATGATCCGATGTGGCAAGAGTGGATGCGGCGATCGCTCTCCCGTGCCAAGCGAGGAGAAGCTTTGGAGTTGCCTTGTGCCAACCCACTGATGATGCCAGAAGACGAAGCGATTCCAGTTCCAATCATTGAGATTTTGACTGACGAAATCGTGGCAGGTAGACCGATGAATGTGCGGCTGAAACTGCCGAACCTGTTGCCCAAGATCTACATCAAGCTGTGGGTGAATGATTGCCAAACGCGATCGCTGTTGGATGGTCCCCGCTGGATGGTAGATTTCTTTCCCAATGGACACGACGAACTGGAAGCTGTAACTCAACTCACTGTTCCCTTCGGCACGCTGGCAATTCGACTAGAAGCGATCGCGGTAGAAGTGCAAACCCAACGAGAAAGCCAAAAGACTAGCTTCGACTGCGAAGTGATTCCCCCCGACTTTTTAGAACTGCCCCTCGAAGACTTTAACTTCTAAACTGTCAAGAATTCCCGTGCTAAATGCTTTCAAACCCGCTACTATAGCCTTAGAGTAGCGGGAACCAGTATCTATGTCCCAAGGCTTAACAACGGAAGTTGATCTCTCAGCAGATGAATTTGGTCTCTCACCAGATATTGACGCTTTGGTGATTGAGGATAATGCACCTGTGGATAATTTAATTTCCGAGAAACAGCAGCGTTTACTCACTGAGCCACTGTATAGCAACGAAAACCTGTTGGGTGATCGCATTTTTTTAGCCGCTGCAAACGTGGGTGTGTTTTATGCAATCAAACAGTCGCCTCTGGTGCCAGATGTTTTTGTCAGCCTAGATGTAGAAGTGCCGCAGGATTGGACACAAAAGAAAAACCGCTCTTATCTAATTTGGGAATTTGGCAAGCCGCCCGACATAGTGATCGAAATTGTTTCCAATCGGGAAGGAAACGAATTGGGTCGCAAATTGCGAGATTACGCCCGCATGGGAGTTGGATACTATGCTGTGTTTGATCCCTTACGTCAACTGGGCAGCACCGACTTGTATCTATTTGAAAATCGGGCAAATCGCTATCAAGAATTATCTGAGCACTGGTTTGAAGAAATTCAGCTGGGGTTAATGCTGTGGGATGGAGTCTTCGAGGGAAAGGGAGATCACTGGCTACGCTGGCATGATGCAACAGGAGCTGTGATTCCCACCGGCGCAGAACTGGCGAACCAAGAACGTCAACGCGCCAATACGGAAAGCCAACGTGCAGAGACAGAACGCCAACGCGCCGAAGCAGCAGAAGCGAGGGCAGCGCAGTTGGCAGCACAACTGCGATCTCTGGGCATCAATCCTGATTTGTAGAGGATACTCAATGGCGCGGAAACCGACGCTATCCTACGATCGCGGCACCCTGATTTTGCATCCGCCGCCAAGCGGAAAAGAATGGTTGGACTACGCAACTTGGGATGATCGCATTGAGCGCTTTCGAGTTCCGGCAAGCCAGTATCGCAGCTTAGTTTTAGGGCTACGCGCAGCAGATATTGATGTCATCGATAAAGCCAAGGGCTTTCAAGAAATTGAACTGGTGCCTAGCCTGGAAATGGAACCCTATCGGCATCAGCAGGAAGCCCTAGAAGCATGGAAGCAGGCGGGTCGAATGGGTGTGGTTGTGCTGCCCACAGCCGCCGGAAAAACCTACCTGGCGCAACTGGCAATGCAGTCAACGCAGCGCAGCACCCTGATTTTGGTGCCAACGTTGGATTTAATGCACCAGTGGTATGCTCACCTGATTGCAGCCTTTCCCGATGCCAACATTGGGCTACTGGGCGGCGGATCGCGCGATCGCACCCCCGTTTTGGTTGCTACCTACGATAGTGCCGCGATTAACGCCGAAACGTTGGGCAACCAGTATGCGCTACTGATATTTGATGAGTGCCATCATTTGCCTAGCGATTTTAACCGCGTGATTGCTGAATATGCGATCGCGCCCTACCGTCTTGGCTTAACCGCCACTCCAGAGCGCACCGATGGCAAACACGCCGATTTAGAGATTCTGATTGGTGCAGAACTCTATCGCCGTACTGCCGAAGAACTTTCAGGCACCGCCCTCGCAAAACACAAAGCGGTTCAAATTAAGGTGCACCTGTCGCGGCAAGAGCGGGAACAGTACGATCGTCTGATACAAACGCGCAATGCCTTTTTGCAAGAAGCCGATATTTACTTAAGCAGTACCCAGGGATGGCAGCGATTTGTGCAGGCAAGCGCCCGGTCTAAACCAGGGCGAAAAGCGATGCTGGCGCACCGCGAAGCCAGGGCGATCGCCTTTGGCACTGAAGGGAAACTGCGCGTGCTAGCCGATCTGCTCGCCACTCATTATCCTGAACGCACACTGATTTTCACCGACGACAACGCCACAGTTTATCGAATTTCTCAGGAATTTCTAATTCCTGCCATTACTCATCAAACAGGCGTTAAGGAGCGCCATGAAATTTTGACTCGGTTCAAACAGGGCGACTACCGCTGCTTAGTAGCCTCACGCGTGTTGAATGAAGGGGTCGATGTGCCCGATGCTAGTATCGCGATCGTGTTATCGGGCACAGGCTCCATACGGGAACATATTCAGCGGTTAGGGCGAGTATTGCGAAAGGGAAACAATCCTAACAAACTAGCGCTGCTATATGAAGTGGTGGCAGAAGACACCAGTGAGGAAAACGTTTCTCGTCGTCGTCATGGGCAAACCTCTGCCCAATCTGCTAAAACGGAAGTCTACCCCCAAATGGCTCAGCGACAGTTAGAGTTAGTGCCTACACCTTATGCTGCGCCAATAAGGGCTGAGTTGCAGGCGGCAGAAGCAGAGGGTGAATGGAATGATCTACCAAACAGCAATCAGCAGTCAGAACCAGGGGCAAAGAAATCTACTACAAAAAAATCAAAAAATAATCAGATCTAAGGAGTTTGCAGATGAAAAGCTGGATGATTGGCGGAATTGCGATCGCCTTACTGACTTGCACCCCCGCCCTAGGGCAGACTTTCTACAACAGTTACGGTGAAACCATCTCTCAATCTCAATATCAATCCCAGTATTCGCCTCACTATCCATCTCAATCTCAATCTCAGTATTCACCTCAATATCAATATCAATCTCCGTATTCGCCTCACTATCCATCTCAATATCAACATCGGTATTCGCCTCAAGCACCCGCAATTTATGTGGCTCCGGCCAGTTCCTCAATCGTTATTTATCGAAGTTCTTCCTACCCAAACCGCCGCGGCTTTGTCACTAATCCCTATAGACAATCGGTGCCTCTGTATCCAGCAGCCTCCATCTACGGCTATCCCTCATCTAATCGCTCAAACTCTATTCGCTTAAACTTAAATTTTGGGGGAATATCTGTGCCCCGACGATCTCGCTCTTGGCAAACTTACCCCAGCCAAACAATCTACTCTGCACCCAATTCTTATGGTGGTCAATATCCCATCTATGGCAGACCCTATCGTCAATAGACCTGAATTTTCTTTAGGGTTAGCCGTTAATGGCAATGATGCGATCGCTAACAACGATATATGCCGTGGAGTGTCGCGTTAGCGGCATTTCATGGCTACCTGTAAACTCGCCAAAAGAGGGCAAGATCAGCATATTTTGAGCATGGTCTAAATAAAAGCAAGGCAGTCGTAAATTATCAAGTTTGCTTTTCATTCGGATACAAGGATGCACATGACCACAGATGTTGAGGCAGCCAGGTTGAGGACTGGGTTCATGGCTAAGCACTACATTTTCAACCTGAATGGATGTTGTGATGCATTCAATCGAAAGTTGATTAAGAGTTGAGACAAGGGCGCGATCGTGGTTGCCCAGAATTAACGTAACATCTACTTGAGTAGCTGTTAAAAACTGAAACCAGCCATCCAAAACTTCATCGACTAAAGCAAATTTGGAATGAAATAGATCGCCCAATATAAACAGCCTTTGGGGGTGAAACATTTGGCATAGTGTTTGGAGGCGCTGGAGTGTCGCCTGATTTACTTGGTTAGAAACGGGAATTCCTGCGGCTTGAAACGTTTCCGATTTGCCTAAATGAACATCGGATACTAGCAAACTGTTGGCATCATTTAAATAGATCGCCTTTTCTGACAGCAACTTTAGCTTTACACCCGATAGTTCGATCGCTTCCATCTCAGAACCCATGAAAGCCTTCTAAATTAGCATCTTTGTGTCTGTAACCACTCAAATATTTGGGTTACGGTCATTGTTAAATGAATTCTTGCTAGAACGGGCAGCGTGCGATCGCCACGATAGATTTTTGGTACTTTTCGGGGTTCAAATACCCAAATTGAGTAATCCTCAAGATCAATCATCCAGCCAAGCTGACAACCATACTGCAAGCAATGCAGCAAGTTGTCAATTACGTGAGCGGCTTTTTGAGCAGGAGATAGAATTTCGATGGACCAACGAGGAGCTTCTAAAAATTCGTCTTTAGGTTCACCACGACTGTTGAATTGCAGTTGACTCCAAGCAATCACCGCAACATCGGGAACAACTGAGCGATCGCCAAACGTACAGCGAAATTCTGGTAAAACACTGTAATCATTGGTGCTGTCGTCAATGGCGCTAAGGAGGCATTGTTGCAAAATCGAATGTCGAGCTTTGGGCACAGGCTTTCGCAGAGGTTGCCCGTTGACAAACTCCCATGCAGGGGATTCCTCAAGATTTGGCAGCTTTAGAAATTCTTCGATGGTTAGCGTTTTAGGTAGTGCGGGGCTCATCTACTCACGGCTAGAGACTGCACAATGCAACACTTTCATCATAAAGCTTTCCCTTCTGATCGATTGGATTGCTGCCTTAATTCCACCTGATTGAATTGAGTGAGTTTAGCCCTATACCATTAGCCTTATATAATCAATGCATGTTCACAGCGCAATTCCATAGAGATTTCTGTGGAGAACTTCGCTAACGTTCTACGAATCGCTCATGCCATCTAAAGAAACCTTGTTTGCCCTATCGTTGTTTCCCTATCTAGGTTTTTTGTGGTTTCTCACCCGCTCAAAACAGACTCCACGCTTGGCGCTGATCGGGTTTTACATGCTTTTGGTGTTCGTCGCGGTCACTATTCCGGCTGGCATTTACGCCAAAGTCACCTATGGTAAAGAACTAGCAAATGTAGACTGGCTGCATGGTGGCGCAGAGTCTTTTCTCACCTTGTCCAATATTTTGGTGGTATTGGGTTTTCGGCAGGCGATCGCCGATCATCGCGCCGTTCCAAAAAATGAATAATTCACCCCATTATTTCTAGGAGCGATCGCTACCAGCTTTAAAAAAATCCAAATTCAAAACACGTTTGTATGAGAGTTGATCACTATGGGTTCTTCAATTGTGGTGACTAGCGAAAACTTTGCAACTGAAGTGCTGGAGAAATCCAACGAGCAGATTGTAATTGTTGATTTTTTCGCCCCGTGGTGCGGTCCTTGCCAAATAATCAAGCCTATGCTGGAAAAGTTGGTGCAAGAGTATGATTTTGTGCTGGCAAAAGTAGATATTGATGAAAATCCTGATCTGGCGCAAACCTACGGCGTACAGGGCATACCGGATGTCCGAATCGTGGCGGATGGCAAGGTGAATCAGGGCTTTGTTGGCGCGTTACCTGAATCTGAACTGCGACAGCTAATAGCGCAGCTAAACCCACCTCCGACTCTAGATGCATCCATGCAAAAAGTGTATGATGCAGCCGCAATCAATCAACTTAGCACTGCTGAATCATTGCTAAATACTTTGTTGGAACAACATTCTAACAATCGTGGAGTGATCTTAGAAGCTATCAACTTTTATATTGAAACAAACCAAATCGAAAGGGCACAGGCTCTTTTAACTGTGATTGAACATGAAACAGATTATGCACCTCAGATCAAGCTGCTCAAAGCCCTAATCTTTTTTAAGCAGATTGCCACGGAACCTGAAACCTCAGATGATCGCGATCGCCTATTTCAAACTGCGGCGAATCAGGTGTTAGTTGATGAATATCAAGCCGCTCTCGATACTTTATTAGAAATGCTCAGCCGCGATTCCCAGAGCGATCTCACGAGTCGAACCTACCGTGACGACGGTGTCCGCAGAGCCATGCTGACAGTATTTGATCTGCTGGGCGATGACCACCTTTTAACAAAAGAGTACCGCAAGAAACTGATGTCGGTATTGTATTGAAAGCAAGTATCCAACAATCATTAATCCTTGTTACTGTTGAGGGGTTGCTGGTTCAAGCTCATAACTCCTAAACCCTAGCGCTTCTCATGTTTCTACGTCTCGCCAAAACCAGTTCTCGCCAACGAGATATTGCTGAAGTTGTCCTCCGCAATGGCTGGGGCTACATGCGTCGGCTGTTATCTGGCACCAAAGCCGAAGAACCGCAGCTTCCGCCCCCTGCTGTTTTGCGAAATATTTTGACGGAACTCGGTCCGGTATTCGTCAAACTAGGGCAATTGCTGAGTACCCGCCCAGATCTGCTCCCCCCCGAATATATTCAAGAACTCACAGCCCTGCAAGCAGATGTGCCTCCGGTCGCGTGGCAAGAGATAGAAATATTGCTGCGTCAAGAAGTGCAAGAACCTTTGGACACGGTATTTGCAAAAATAAATCCTGACGCAGTTGCGGCTGGCTCGATCGCCCAAACCCATCGCGCAACCTTGGCAGACGGGCGTGAAGTGGCTCTCAAGGTGCAGCGCCCCGGCATTGATATCACCATCGAACAAGATATTACGCTGCTTCGTAGTTTGGCAGAACTCGCTTCCCTCACTAAGGTTGGGCAATACTACGACCTAAAAGCATTGGCTAAGGAATTTGCTACCGCGCTCCGGGGTGAACTCAACTTTTCCCAGGAGGCAGAGTGTACCGATCAACTCCGGCGCAACTTTGTAGGCAGTCGTTGGTTTGACTCCAATCGCCTGGTGGTGCCCGAAATCTATTGGGATTTAACCACGGATAAACTGCTGGTGATGGAATGGCTGGATGGAGTGCCACTGCTGAATGGAGATTTTCAAGGTATTGGATATGATGGCGATCGCAAAGCGGAGGAACAGGCGATCGTTAGCCTGTTGATTCGTGCCTTTTTCCAGCAGATTTACATCGATGGCTTCTTTCATGCCGATCCTCATCCTGGTAACCTGTTTTATCTCAACGATGGACGGTTGGCTTTATTAGACAGCGGCATGGTGGGACGGCTTGATCCACGCACGCAGCAAGCCCTTACCGAAATGATGCTAGCGATCGTCAACCTGGATGCCCAGCGCTGTGCCCAACTCACTCTCCAGTTGACAGAACCGATCGAACCCGTCAACATGGCACGGCTAGAAGCAGACTACGATCGCCTGCTGCGTCGTTACTATAACCTCAATCTAAACCAGGTTAATTTCAGTAAACTGTTTTATGAAATTCTCCAGCGCGCCCGTTCTAACAATCTGCGCGTCCCCGGTAACATGGGGCTTTATGCAAAGACTCTGGCAAATTTGGAAGGAGTTGCCCGCACGTTAGATCCAGAGTTTAACCTGACTGAGCAAATTAAACCTCTAATGACTGACTTGTTTCAGCGCCAGATTGTCGGAGAGGCGCCGATGCAGGCTTTATTGCGAACGGCTTTGGACTTAAAAAGCTTGGGCTTGCAATCTCCTCGCCAGATTGAAATGCTGCTCGATCGCGTTACCTCCGAAACCCTACAGTGGAAAGTTGATCTGCGAGACCTAGATTTACTCCGCCGCAGCATTGATGATTCCGCCAACCGCCTCTCTTTCAGCATCGTCGTTGGCTCAATGATCATGGGCGCAGCGCTCATCCTAGCAAACGATAATACCGGACGGCTCTTTTGGATTAGCAGCACTTTATTTTTCTCTGCTAGTTTCCTTGGCTTTTGGCTTATCGTCAGCATCTTGCGATCGGGACGACTTCGGTAACTAAGGCAAGTTTCTTTACGATAAAAGAAGGACATCAACCTTTGAATTCTTACTCTCTTCTTATGACCACTACTCCTTTAAGCTGGATTGAACTGGAGGCCCTGTCCACTTTCCAGGTTGATCCCATCAATGGCGCAACTAACGCTCAGGCTGAGTTACGCTTATTTGGTCATCCCGAATCTGATGTCCGCGTGACGCTGTATCGCGATAATCATGCCTGGTGCCCCTACTGCCAGAAAATTTGGTTGTGGTTAGAAGAGAAACAAATCCCGTACCGCATCGAAAAAGTAACGATGTTTTGCTACGGGCAAAAAGAAAGTTGGTACAAGCGCAAAGTGCCATCAGGAATGCTACCTGCTATTGCGCTAGACGATCGCATCATTACCGAAAGCGATGACATTTTGATCGCCTTGGAACAGGTTTTTGGTCCGCTCGGTTTAGGCATGACAGACTCAAAAGTGATGTTGCTCAGACAGTTAGAGCGTTTGTTATTCCGAGCCTGGTGCGCTTGGCTCTGTTATCCAGCGGGTTCATCCCGGCAAGAACAGGACAACCGCGCTCAATTTACAGCGATCGTGGCCAAGGTTGAGGCAGCCCTAAGTCGCACTCCCGGCGTTTATTTCCTAGATGATTTCGGCACGGTTGATGTGATCTTCACTCCCTATGTCGAACGGATGAATGCCAGTCTTTATTACTACAAGGGCTACTCTTTACGAGAAGAAAATCCACGCCTGTCTGCCTGGTTTGACGCGATGGAAAGCCGACCCACCTATCGTGGCACTCAAAGCGACTTCCATACTCATGTGCATGATCTCCCGCCTCAAATGGGTGGCTGCTTTGAAAACGGCGAACCTCAGATGCAGATCAACAAGCAACGAGTGGATAATGGTCCTTGGTTTGGTTTGCCTGATGTAACCTATCCAGAACCTGAAACTTCTCGTGTTGAGGCGCTCCATCGCGTGATTAAACACCGCACTAATATTATTCGGGTCAACCCTGCTGATGACCGCTTGTTTGATCAAGCGCTGCGGTGTGCCCTGACATTAATGATGACTGGAGAAACTTGCACGCCTCCATCCGGATCAGATACCGCCCTGCGGTACTTGCGCGATCGCATCAACGTTCCTCGTGACATGTCGATCTATGCTGCCAAACATCTCAGAGAATCTCTAGAAAAAACGGCGGCCTTAGTGGGCGATCGCCAAGGCATCCCCCTGCCCACAAACCATCGACGTGATCAAGATCCGGCGAACTTTGCTAGACGTTAGAACTGAATTTAGTGATGCTTACACAGATCTATCAATCGCCTTAGCATCTGATTAGTCGGCTTTTAAAACATGACTAAGCAATTATTTGCAAGTACCCTTATGCTGAAAATTGACTAAACTATTCACTGAATATTGAGCATTAAATATTTTGGGCGATCGCGTTAAATAAACAGTTGATTTGGTGTAGATGGAAAAAAATTTAAGATAGTGTGTTTGCGATTACTAAGTTATTTCAATCAATTCATTAATTTCGGGAAAATACACAACTAATACTGAGTCAAACATCAACTCAAACATGATGTTACACATCAAGCTGTTATACTTATGAAAGTTAACAATCATTATTAATAGATGACACTGTTAACAGATGACACACACTAGGTGAAATACATGGCTGATATTGTTGATACTGCTGTTAGTGCTGGATCTTTTAGCACTTTGGTTGCTGCCGTCAAGGCTGCTGGCTTAGTCGAAACCCTCAAAGGTACAGGACCATTTACAGTCTTCGCACCAACGGATGAGGCGTTTGCCAAATTGCCAGCAGGCACAGTAGATGGACTACTCAAAGACATCCCTCAACTTAAGAAGATTCTGACCTACCATGTCGTATCAGGCAAGGTAATGGCAGCTGATGTCACAAACCTGAAATCAGCTAAGACCGTTGAAGGTTCAGAGGTCAAGATCGATGCTTCCAATGGCGTTAAGATCAACGATTCTACAGTTACAACTGCTGATGTAGCGGCTGACAATGGTGTTATTCACATCATCGATACCGTGCTAATGCCCGCATAAATTCATTCTCAAGAATAGCAGTTGCTATTCTTGAGAATCTCCTTGTAAAACTCAAAAACAAGGCAACGTTTATTTGTTAGTTGTCTAGAGCATGATGCTGTATTTTTTGGCATCATGCTTTAGATATATATGGATTGAAGTAATGTAATCTGTACATGTTTTTGCGTGCTTATCTGTACTTTTCCTACGTTTTACTTCGCTTTATAGGATTGGAAATATACTAATGGCTATGCCAAAAATTGATGCTTGTTTGATTGAAATTGTAGAAAACGCGGGGAGCATTTAGATTTCAATCGGCTTGAACGTACGACGCTGTCCCGCACCTAAAAGTTAACTTAAATAGTTACCGAGGGAGTTATGAAAGCATTGTTACTCTATCCTAAATTTCCGCAGTCCTTCTGGTCATACGATCGCTTCATGGAGATTGCTGGACTGAAAGCAGTGATTCCACCCCTAGGAATTATTACAGTTGCTGCGCTTTTGCCCCAAGATTGGGAGATTCGATTTCGCGATCGCAATGTCACCTGTGAAACAGAAGCCGATTGGGCATGGTGCGATTTAGTGATTATCTCAGCCATGATTGTGCATAAACCGGATTTCCAGGCGCTGATTCGGAAAGCTGTCAGATTGGGTAAATCAGTTGCAGTAGGGGGTCCTTATCCTACTTCTGTTCCTCAAGATGCCTTAGACGCTGGAGCACATTTCTTGATTTTAGATGAAGGTGAGATGACAGTTCCCAAGTTTCTGGAAGCGCTCCGTCAAGGTGAAACTCAGGGAATTTTCCGCTCCATTGACAAGCCAGATGTCACCCAAAGCCCAATGCCACGCTTTGACTTGCTAAAGCAGGATGCTTACTTGATGATGGCAATTCAGTTTTCGCGCGGATGTCCTTTTAACTGCGAATTTTGCGACATCATTTCTCTTTATGGTCGCAAACCTCGCACCAAGGAGCCAGATCAAGCCTTAGCAGAGCTACAAACTCTCTATGATTTAGGTTGGCGCGGCTCACTTTTCATCGTGGATGATAACTTTATTGGCAATCAGCGGAATGTGAAGCGCTTTCTCAGGGAACTGGTTCCCTGGATGGAACAGCATAACCATCCATTCACTTTTATTACTGAAGCATCCGTTAATCTGGCAGAAGACGATGAGATGCTGCAACTGATGGGTGAAGCAGGTTTCTATGCAGTCTTTCTCGGCATCGAAACTCCTGACCAGGATAGCTTACAAGTCACCCGCAAGGTGCAAAATACTCGCAATCCTCTTATAGAAGCTTGCCTCAAAATCAATGAAGCAGGGCTACTGATCTACGCCGGGTTTATCCTCGGTTTTGATGGAGAGCGATCAGGAGCAGGCGATCGCATTCAAGCCTTCATTGAACAAACCAGTATTCCTCAACCTATGTTGGGTATCCTTCAAGCTCTCCCCAACACAGCCCTCTGGGATCGCTTGCAAAGAGAACAGCGATTGATTGAGGGCACCAACCATGCGACGGGCGATCTAAACATGCTGATGAATTTTGTGCCAACTCGACCCATTTCCGAAATCGCCGAAGAGTACGTCGAAGGTTTTTGGACGTTGTACGAGCCTCAGAATTATCTCAGACGCTGTTTGCAGCAATGCCTTAAGATTCGCTTGAAGAGTAAAGAACAAACGATGCAATTTCCGCTGAGTAAGGGGCTACGGTTAATTACCCAAATCATTTGGCATCAAGGGATTCGGCGACCTGAAATTCGAGGACAATTCTGGCATCAACTCTGGATCATCCTCTTACACAAGCCGCAGGTTCTTAATATGTACCTGGGTCTATGCGCTGCTGGCGAACACTTTTGGGAATATCGTGCATTAGCCAGAGAGCGAATTACTCAACAGATTGGTTATGACCCACTCGAACACTCTAGGGTGTCTGAGCCAGAATCAGTGTTGATACACTAGTGCTTCTGGACAACGTTGATCGACAATTTGTGACTGCAAGGATTGGGTCAACTATGGAAGTAAGACCTACGTACCAGCTTGGAGAGAAGCTATGTCTAACTGCCACTCGTGCTTCAGGAGTTCTTGATACATTTTTTCTTGAACCATCATCAGCCGATACTGTTCAACCAAGAACTCTTGAGCTTGCTCACGAGACATTGACTGTACTTGGTCTGCAAAGCGTCTGAGGCTAAATTCCTGTTCAAGGGTAAGTTCGATTGCCTGGTTCATAAATGCCTCTTTTACCGAAATAAGTGGAGAAAATGTGAGCCTGCTATAGGCTAGCTGTCTTGAAATCTTGCTTTGAACCCAATAGCTGATTACCTTGACCTCATAGACCTACGTCTGTCATCAAGGAGGAACAAGCTTTTTTGTTTCGTTATGTTAACTACTATAACGAATTATTTACATAATTGACAATTTCAAAGATTACAAGCGCGAGCACTTTTGTTTGTAGTGAAACCTTACCAAAAGGGGTTCTCGTGCGTATGGCAAAGTGGTTGTCGTTTAATCAATAAAAAATTCCCACCTGCTCAGCTTGAGTGAGAAGTGGGAATTTCAATTAATAAAACGATCGCTCGCCCTATAAAGAATCCATATTGAACATCAGTCGTAAAAGCTTTGGGCCTTTACATAGTTAGATTGTGGGTCCGTCATGTCTCTTGGGATCTTTCTTTTGCTTCTTTGATCCATCAGATTCGGCTTTCGGTTTTTTAGATTCTTTATTGGTCTTCTTTTCTTTTGACATATTAGGTCTCCACTCTAAATTTCTTCAATCTAGTCTGCTGTTTAGGTCAGCAACCTTGGTTTGCTCTTCTTATTAAGGTTAATACCCAAACCTTCCCACATTTTAGTTGATTCGAGAAGCATTACATGCAGAAAAACGTGATTAAAATGACTAGCGATCGCACATTAAGAGGGTTTTCAAAAAGCATTATGTGGAGAAAAAATTACTCTTCGCTCTCTTCTTCATCTTCTATGTCATGAATTTCTGGCTCTAGAAATTCATCTAAATCTCCTGAGATCTTATGTTCCTGAAAATCACCAATCTCAGAAGGCTTTAACCTACCAGAACTTTCTAGCCAACCGAGAAGAGTCTCCTGTGCGATTTTAGGAGCCACTCTCATGGCTTGGTTGCGGGGTTCTTCACTGAGAGAGGGATTATTGAATGTAATCATAATAATCGTTGCCTTGGTGGAATAAAAACGTTTGAATTTGTTGAATTTTTCAGCGGCGATAAGCTGTGGCTGTCGTAGTAGAGAAGATGCAGTTACACCAATGACAACAAGTTGAATTATTGATTCTTAAGAGTGTTGCGATCGCATAAGTCGAAGTTTTTACGCTAAATTCAGTGGAACAATGTGGTGAAATCTAACTATAAGCATTGATACTCGACTAGCAGCAAGCAATGTAGCTGTTAACCTAAAAAGACATACCACTACTGCTATCAGAGTAAAAAGCAGTCCAGAACAAACATATGAGGCTCAATCTGTAGCTATTAATGAGACTTTTATGTCTTACACATGCCTATTAAAGAGGCGTTAGTCGATGAAACGTTACCACAACAAATGGCAGCTTAACTCCGGCAAATTTTCACTTGTCTGCGCATTGTCTGTGCTTCAATGCTTCTCTTTAAGGTTGAGAACTTTTCCCGGTGTCTTAGTGTAGATTATGGGTGCCTTCTTACAAACCTATAAACCCATCATAGTTTGTTTGAGCAATAGCCGTAGGGTCAAAGCAATCTATCAATTGCCAAAACCCTTATGCCGTATGAGTTCCAATGGTTGAAATAAAGGCATTTCAACTGAACTAGCGTTCATCAAACTTCTTTTCGTAGTTAGGGTCTTGAGTGCCAAAGAGATTATCCCAAAACGTAAAATACAGCCCATAATGCACGGTGTATTTAAGGTGATGAATGGAGTGATGAGCCGGACCAATGAACCATCGGCCTAGCCAATGATGCGGAAACCACAGGGGCAAGCGATCTATTCCTAGATGATTTAACACTGCCCAAACCGTCATGGTGGTCAATACCGCAATCAAGGTGATGAAGTGCAGCGGCACGACGAACACAATGCCGACCAGAAAGAGCGACTGAACGATCGCCTCTAACGGATCAAAAGCAAACGATGTCCATGGAGTTGGATGACGCGATCGATGATGCCCCTGATGTAGCCAGGCAAAGAGTAAGGGATGGTGAAACAATCGATGGGTGAAATAAAAATAGGCATCTTGAAGAACCAACACAGCGCCATAGCTAGCGCCTAAATACCACAAACCATACTGTTGAGCGTGGCTATACAAACGGGTCATTCCCCAACCGTATGCTGACATGACACACGCTGCCGCCAGTGCAAACACCCCCGCCGAGAAGACAGAAAGTTGAATATCCGCTTGAATCGATCGCCAGGAGGGATCCGGATGCCGTTTTCCAGAATTCACATGGTTCACAAAAAAGTGAATGGATGGTGAGTAAAAGCACCAATACATTCCTCCCGCTACAAAAAAGTACCGCAATAGAATAATTCCAAAAAAAGCGATGCCATAAAAACCAAACGAGTGGTCTATCAATTTAATCTCCTTGCCATTCCCGATCTTCTAGTTCCCTTTGAGGAAGCAGCAGTGTAGCTTCAATTTCCTGTCGAATTGCCGGTGTGACTTCGCAGTTACTATTCAAGCAATCTATCAGAAGTTGATTCGCATCGTAGTAGCGTTGTAGCACTTGCTGTTGATCGGGACTAAATTGCCAGGAATGGTTAATGTTACGGTAATTAGTGATCGTGTCTCTTAATTGCTTGATCCAAGCAGAATAGTGTTTTTGCCACCAGTCCGGCAGCCGTTCTCGATTCTGGCTAGCAGACGGCAACTGGTCTCTCGATTGTTGAAGGGACTTATATAATCCAACATCCAGAACCATTACCAAAATATTGTTAAGCGCCTCACTACAGGCATTAGTATGGGCAAAATCCTGACTATTGTTTGCGCACTCTAGCAACAAGTTCTCTAGCGCCTCATCTAAAAACATTCCCTGATCAAGGGTACAGGCTAACGTGAAGTCAGCCGCCACATGCGGATTTTTAGCAAGAGCAAAATAAAATGCCCGCTTGGTCGCCACTTTGGTTTCCTTCGGGATCTGTTGAGATTTTTGACTGCCCCACCTCAAAAATTCTTGCAAATACGGGTCTTGAGCAACGAATGCGTCAATTTGTTGCTTCATTAACTGCACCAGTGAATCTGCACTTCGCAACATCGCAGACGTTAACAAAAAAACTTCGCGCCAGTGTGGATCGGTAATGTGAGTCACCAACCCGCCCAGCGCTTGCTCTAATGCGCCCAGATTATGGCTGGCAACAATTTTTCGAGCGGTAAGGTATTCTTGAAACGCCAAATAGGAAAACGAAAAAACGCCACGTGCTCGTTCGGTGAGTAACCCATGCTGCGCTTCGATCGCTCTCAACATTGCTTCGCTTTCAAGTTGAAGTTCCTCTGGTTCTAAACTCGCACCGGGCAACTCTCGCAAATAGTCGCCAATGTAGTGTTCAATCGTGCGTTGCTCAAAAAAATACTGCCCTTGTTCAAAGGTAACGGCTGCAAGCTGGCTCAACAGCCTCAGCTTCTGTGGCAATAGAAACCCTCGATAAACCTCATCGCGTTCAATGCCTCTCGCTTCATCCCATTTACCCAGCAGCAAATCCAGCCCTTGCTTATAAAACTCACTCCGCTTGGTCGGAAATTTCTCGTGACCCTGAAACACCCAGCAGGCGATATGCAAAAACAGGGGCGTACCCACAAGTTGCCGAAACTGCCAATTTTCTGGCAAATCCAATTTCTGAATAAACTGAGCAGCCTGATTTTTCCCGGCTTGAACCGTTGTTTTGGTAAATGCCATAAACCACTTTTGGGCGAAAGTAGTGATTTGAGCGTGAGTAAAGGGGGCAATTTCTACATCGGTGAAGCCGCGCAGTTGCAGCTTATGGGCAGCGGTGCGACAGGATGCCACAAATTGATTTCGATGATACTTATCTGAAAATTTGCGAATTTCTTTTAGAACTGCTGTGCTGTCTTGCTTCAGCAATTCATCCATGCCATCTAGCAACAGCAACACCTGACCTGCTTGCAGCAAGGTTTCAAGCGCAGACGGGTTAGAAATTCCAGAGGCAAGAAATACTTGTTCTATATAGTTAAATAGGCTAAATTCACCGCGCTGTCTAGACTCTTCTGCAAAGTTTCTGAGCAAGATAAAAATCGGTACTTGGTTTGCGGCGAATTTGCCTAAATTGCACTGAATCGCCAGGTATTGCAAAAAGGTGGTTTTGCCAACCCCCGGTTTACCCAAAACTCGAAGTTTTGAGTAAGTTTCAACTGCCTGCATTCCCGGTATCTGAGTCTGCTCAACCTCCCCCAAGCCAATGCGGTCAAATTTAGCGGTTTTCAAGTTTTGTAGATCAACAATCTCAAACTGCTGTTGACTAGCAATCTTCTCTAAGATATTGACATCTACATAAATATCATCAATGCTAACTGGACGGTTGATATCTAATAGCTGCAAAATGCTGCACTGATTTTGAATGGTATCTCTATGCTGCGATCGCACCTGTTGCACCAGAACGTCAATATTCAGAGGTGTAGTCTCAGTTGTCGCACCCAATTCAGGAAATTCTGCTGGCGGATTATCTGCAATCTTTCGCCAATCTAAATCGAGGATCAAACAAACAGATAAAAATGTTTGGCGCTCAACAGGTTGTCCAGTGAAAAATCGCCAGATCGGTTGTCGGGTTTTTAAGTTGACTTCTCCTGCTAGATTTTCTTGAGTCCACCCTGTAAGCGAAAAAGCTCGTTTAGCCTGTTGAATCCCCAAGGAAGAAGCTTGGAGCGATCGCTTAACCATAAAATCAAAATCTCACATAAAACTTACAAATTCAAACTTGTATATATAAAAAACATGCTTATGGGTTCTTTTGAAGTGTATTAATGTTCACCATCTTGCCGAAATCATACAAAATCTCAGGAGCTGCTCCAACTATCATTGGGCTTAAATCAAACGTTTTGACCTTAAGGGACTTGCGTAAAAGTAAAATATCGTCTTCAGGATGGGTTTAGTGCAAACCGTAATGCCTTAATTTTGGGAAATGATACATTACGCCAACTCCTCTTGCTGGTGCTTTGTTGATCTATAGCCGATTGATATTTAGATGGAAGCAGGACCCATGATTGATTTTGCTGTGTGGGATAGTTTGCTGCACCAATATGTGGATCAGCAGGGGCGAGTAGACTATCTTGCTTGGAGTCAGCAACCTCAAGCGCTGACAAATTGGCTAGCAAGTTTGGAATCGGTAGATCTGAACCCGACTCTGCCTGCTGATCAGCTAGCGCTTTGGATGAATCTATACAATGCGTTCACAATTTCCACGATTTTAAAACGCTATCCGATCGCTTCAATTCGACCTGTGGTGCTAGGACTTCCCAACTGGATTGCTTTCCTGCGATTTTTCCAGCGTCGGGTTTATCGATTTTCAAATAAAACCTACAGCCTCAATCAAATTGAGAACGATATGCTGCGCGATCGCTGTCACGATGCACGTATTCATTTCGCGATCGTGTGTGCTTCTATTGGCTGTCCGCTGCTCCGCAACGAAGCCTACACCTCGGCTCTAGTGGAACACCAGCTAGACAACGATGCTCACCGTTTTATCAACAACCCCGACAAAGTTCGGTATGATGCCCAAACTGGAACGCTTTATTGCAGCAAGATCTTGAAATGGTATCGCCAAGATTTTCTGCAACTGGCAAGCTCAATTCCAGACTATATTTGCGCCTATCGCCAAGACTTGCCTTTGACTGCTTCAACCCCAATCGCCTATCTCCATTATGATTGGAGCCTAAATCAGCGAACATCCTCATAAAACTGCTTCAAATAATCAGCAGAAACCCCAACTCCCCATAAACAGCCAACATACAAATAGATGGCAGTGGCTTTCCAGGCTCCCCAATGGGCAACTCGTCGATCTGAGCTTTGCACAATCCGGTTGACTTGGCGGATGCGCCCTTTTTTTGCCAACCGTAAGCATAAATCGCCATCCTCCAAAATTGGCAGCGCCTCATTGAATCCACCGCAATCCCAAAAGTCAAATCGACGACAAAACATCACCTGATCGCCAAATAGGAGGCGTAATCCTCCAAAGAATCGGTGCGGTCTGAACAGTAGCGGTGCGTAGTAAGTTTTTAGGTAGTTGTGCAGTGAGATTCCCCAGCGGGTTGTTTCGGGTCCCGTCATCAAAGAAATGAAGCCACCACAGGCAACCGTTTGATCGGCTAAGGTTCGCTGAATTATGGCGATTAGATCATCGGGAACCTGAGTATCCGCATGTAAAAAGCAAAGAACGTTCCCCTTCGCCAAGGTTGCGCCATGATTCATTTGAATCGAGCGTCCCCTGCGATCGCAAGCCAACACTTTCACCCCAGCCAAATGGGCGATTGCAACAGTTTCATCCTGGCTGCCTCCATCAACAACCAGCACCTCGGCGGGTGGTGGATCGAGAATTGTAAGTTGCCCTAATGTTCGCCTGAGGCTGCTTGCCTCATTTAGGGTGGGAATGATGATCGAGACCTGAAACATGGTTTCCAACTATTGGTGTAGCTGAGCCGTCACTCCACGCGTCCCGGTTCAGTATGTCGCCTTTCTATTAGCACTCCCCACACAGCATTGTAAGGGTGAACCCGTTGGGTCGGTTGCCCCGCATGAACCAATGGGCGATCTTCATTTGCCCATTGAAATAGACCGCCCTCCAGGTTGAAAACTTGATTGAAACCAGCGTGTTGAAGCTGTTGAACCACTTTTGCACTTCGATAGCCAATGGAGCAGTAGATAACGATCGCTTGATTCCTCGACGCTTTAAGCACCTGTTCTATAGGGACAGAGTTGATATCAATTCGTCTTGCGCCGATCAGATGGCTGACGGCATACTCCTCCTCACTTCTTGCGTCTAAAACCAGTGGATGAAATTCCTCTGAATCCCCCATCTGAGCAAATTCTAGCGTCGTCAGTCGGGGAACGAGCGGGAATTTGAGGCGGATGAATCTTTTGAGTAAATTAGAACTGCTTTGAAAATAGAGGACTAGCTCGGTGGTTGAGGGGCGGTAAGGGGCGTTAATTGAACCTGATATCCCAACCGCTCTATCCGGTGCTGCAAGGTTTGGAGCAGTTGGTGTTGGGTGCGTTGCCCCGAATCGGTAGTGCGGTAGTCGCGGTAGGGTTGGTGTTGTTTGAGGATGTGATAGACCGCAATCAACAGGCGGTGGGCGACGGCAACAATGGCGCGTTTGTGTCCCCGACGGGACGCAAGTCGGCGATAGACCGTAGCAAAATGGGAGGCTTTGCAGCGCACAGCAGCATTTGCCATTTGTACCAAGATGCTTCGCAACCAGCGATTTGCGGGTGGAGTTTTGCCAGAGTATTGTTTGCCCGCACTCTCATGATTGCCCGGACAAACCCCAGCCCACTTACACAGATGCGCGGCGCTGGGAAAGCGTCGCATATCACTCCCGATTTCTGCCAGCAGCAGTTGAGCACTGTGACGGGCGATTCCCGGAATGCTGTCGAGCAACGGCATCGCTTGCTGCCACGCCAACGGCAGGTCAGAGGAAGAATCTGTCTGAGGCTTGGATTCAGCCGCCGGAACGAGGACTTCGACCGGAGGCATGTGCTGCTCAATCAACTGCTCGATTCGCGCGTCAAACGGTTTGAGCTGGCGGTCGAGAAACTCTAGATGGTCGAGATGCATTTGGATCAAGAACCGATGATGGTCCCGCACTCGACCCGAGAGCGCTGCAATCAGTTCGGCTTGCTTGGATCGCATGCGTCCTCTGGCAAGTTCAGCGAGGGCTTCTGGGTCTTCAACTCCTGCCACCAGTGCTTTGAGTATGGCGCGCGACGAGACTCCCCCGATGTCACTGACCACCGATGCCAGCTTCAGATTTGCCCATTCCAACACTTTTTGCAGGCGATTGATGACACTCGCGCGTTCGCGAATCAGCGTCGTGCGCTGGCGGGTCAAGTCGCGCAAATCACGTTGGGGCAGGGGTGGAATAAAACTGCCACGGACGAGTCCATAGCTCAGTAGCTCGGCTAACCACTCGGCATCTTTGACATCGGTTTTGCGTCCAGGTACTTGCTTGAAGTGATGCGAGTTCACGACTATCACCTCAAAGCTGCTCTCCAATACGTTGTACACGGGTTTCCAATATTCCCCTGTACTTTCCATGGCAATGTGCGTGATCTCGCTACTCGATAGCCAGTCGCACAGATTTAACAACTCGCGGATGGTCGTACCGTAGGTGCGGGTTTCGCGCTGCGGTTTCCCATTCATATCCAAACTTAAGCAACAGACCACGACCGTCTTTTTGTGAACATCAATTCCAGCGCAGCGCTCATGGGTGACTTGCATCAGGCTTCTCCTTGATTAGGGTTAAGCTGGTTCACCCGCCATGTCGTTAATTGATCCTGCTTTGCGTGCTGTCTCGCAGTCGGCGAAATGCACAAATGGGTGTCCCAAGGGCGGGTACGGTCAGTCTCCTGCTCAGGCTGATTGGCGCTAGTTCCAATTCGACCTCTAAACCAGTTCATCTGACGTTACCACTTTCATCCCAGGGTGTGAGCAATCGCTCATGATGTCTCTTGCGTGAATCAAGAAGAGAGCGAAAGTTCACAGTTGATGATCGCCGCAATCAGGTTGAAGCGCAACCCGAAGCGCTTGCGTCGATTTCGATAGCGTTCAGCCAGAATCCGAAAAATCTTGAGCTTGCGGTTGACATGCTCAGCGACTACTCGCAATCGGGCTAGATTTCGGTTGTGCTGCCGCTCAGCTTTGCTCAATTTGCCTTTACGGGGCTTTTTGGTTGGAGTGCAACTACAGGGGTGTAGCGTTGCCATACCCTGATAGCCTCTGTCCGCTAAACACAACTGCTCCGGCAGCATCGGCAGGCGATGGAGCTTGAACAAGCGAAAGTCATGGACTCGCCCTTTGCCAAAGGCTGTGCAGATAATCTGTCCAGTCGCTTGATTGACTACCACTTGAGCTTTTAGGGTATGCCGCTTTTTCTTGCCGCTGTAGTAGCCTCGCTGTTTTTTTGGGGACGCTCAATGGGGCTTTCAGTCACATCCACTGCCACTACGCTCCAAGTACTGGCATTCTGGTAGAGTTGCTTTTTGCCGGGTAGCCGAAACTGGTCTGAATTGGTCAATAATCCTTCCACCTTTTGAATCAATCGACATACGGCTGACTCGCTCATCCCCCACGTGGTGGCGATATGAAACTGTGTCCGGTATTCTCGCCAGTATTCAAGTACGACCAACAATTGGTCTTCTACGCTTAATTTGCACTGTCCACCCCGTTTTCCCCTGCGGTCAAGATCGGGACGCAATATTGCTACCATCTGCTCAAACGTTTCAAGGTGAACCCCACATCGACGTTTGAAAGCTCCGGGTTTAAGTTGGCTAAGTTGCTCGTAGGTCATAATATCCTCCTCCTTGACCTAGTTCTAGCTGCTTACATACATTCACGCAAGAGGTCTATTGAATAGCAGCGATCGCCCAACCATATCATTTTGAATTTCTAAAACTGTTGATAAAAAGGTCAGGCGAACAACATTTTGAGGGGTGATTCTGGTTACCTTTTCTACCGCCATTCTTGCAAATATGCGTAACTTGCGCTCAGCGCAGTGCAGCAAATTGATCTGACTTCATGCTTTATTCTCCAATGCCGAAATTCTATCAAGGGATAGATTCTGTTTGTAGTACAGCAATTCACAATGATGTTTATTACAACAGGTTAAGAGCTTCTAATCATGTATCTAACTGTGGTTATCCAATGCGTTTGGGCGAACAGTAGGTTGTCCTATGAATGTTGATTGCATCAAAGCGATCGCGGCTCCATCGGTTCATTGGTTTCCTAAAGCCGAATCTCATTCTTTAGTTCAGACTCCTCCGCTGCCTCAATGCGAGGTGTGTGTCATTGTTCCCGTGCGGAATGAATCGGAGAGATTGCAAAGCACATTAACTGCTTTAGCCAATCAGTCTGATTTAGCAGGCCTATCGCTTGATCCAAAGCGCTACGAAATCATTTTATTGGCGAACAATTGCGAGGATGATTCTGCTGCGATCGCTCATCGGTTTGCTCAGCAGCATCCTCATTTGGCGTTGCATGTTGTCGAGGAGACACTTTCTGCTGCGAATGCTCACATTGGGTGGGTGCGAAAGCTGTTGATGGATGAGGCATACAACCGCCTGATCTCAATTGGATGTAGCCGAGGTATTATCGCCTCGACCGATGGAGACACCCGCGTCGCTCCCAATTGGATTGCGGCTACTCTACAGGAAATTGATTGTGGTGCTGATGCTGTTGGCGGGCGAATTGTCACAGATCGACGCGATCGCGCTGCCCTAACCCCGTATACGAGAGCTTGCCATCTTCGAGAAGTCGGTTATCGCTTTTTGGTGGCTGAACTAGAAGCTCATCTCGATCCGGATGCGTTAGATGTACACTCCCGCCACTTTCAACACTATGGCGCGAGCCTGGCAGTGACCGCAGAGATGTATGGACGCGCTGGAGGCATACCGCCCGTCAGAACTTCAGAAGATGTTGCGCTTTACCAGGCGCTGATGCGGATAGATGCTAGCTTTCGCCACAGTCCATTGGTGCGGGCAACGACTTCAGCTCGACAAGTGGGACGCGCTCAACATGGCTTAGCAGATCAGTTGAGCCAATGGACAGCCATGGAACATGAAAAGCAGTCCTTTCTAGTTGAGTCAGCCGCTGCAATCACTACTCGCTTGCACGCCCAACGAGAACTGCGATCGCTCTGGCAACACAGAAAAAATGGCTATGAACCCACGCTAAAAGATGTAGCAATGCCAGCCGATAGGTTAGGAATTACAAAAGATTGGGTGCGGGATCAGCTGGTGCAAGCTCAATTTTTCGGCGAATTGTTTGAGCAAGTTGAACAACGACAGGAGCAAGAAGGGATTTGGCAACAGCGTTGGTTTCCGAGCAAAATCGAACAGGCAATTGATGATTTGCGCTTATTGCTGGAACCTGTGCGGCAGCAACGCAGAAAGGTAAAGCAAACATCTATGGCATGAAAATGTTTATAGTATGAATTCGAGGATGAGTCCCGATCTACCCTTCAATCTTTGCCAGGACGCATGATACTGCCACTGCGACTAAGTTGACTCGTCATCGACTCGTTCAAATAGATCAAGTCGATATTTATCAGCGCGATCGCCCTTCAGGTGCTTAAGCTGAGAACTAGGCAATGCCAAGAACGATTCATGTACTTCATCTCCACTTAATGGATTGTGATAGTCATCGTCGTAGGGTGTCCAATGCACCAGCAGGAGATGTCCACCCGGTTCAAGATGCTGCAACATCAACTGCTGCGCTTTTTCGAGGTCTTCTCGACACCAGTAGTAACCGACTTCTGAAAGCACTGTGAGGTCAAATTGTTCATTGGGGTAAGCCTTCGGAACGCACATCAATTGAAAGCGGATGTTTAATAGAGACTGACAACGAGTGATCGCCTGCTGTTGAGCAATTTCTGAGACATCGATTGATAGTAGAGAGGTGCAACGACCAGCCAGCATTTCGGTTAAAACACCAATGGAAGTGCCAATTTCAAGCGCCGATTGATAGTGATCTTTGGATAAGGCAGCAAGAGTTGCTGCATATTTCTGCGCTTCGTATTCGCTCGTTTCAAACTTCCAGGGATCAGGGTCAAGACTATAGAGCGCGTCGAAATAGTCAGGCGTAAGTGTTTGCTTTTGGGGCAAATCCATCAAACTTCCTCCAAATATAGTTCCCAAGGTTGAGCGAAGTTAGCCAGCATCTCAGGCGTGAGGCGAAAGCCTTCTGGATCATCATCAATTAAATCAGTTGTTTGAGAGCGATAAGCAGCGATCGCCCTCAGTTTGATCTCTAACACGCTGCTAACATCGAGTCGCCAACCGATTACCTGTTCACCTGCAAAACCTCGTCGCTGCTCTACGTCCCAATCCCAAATTGGGTACTCAAGGATGCGCGGTGCATACGCTTTAGGCGGCTCTAAATCAATCAGTGCGGTGCGGATCAATTGCCAAGTAGCTCGATGATCGGGGTGGGGATCGAATCGCCACGGCAGAAAGATGGTTGCAGGCATCAATGTTTTCAGGAATGCCCGACAACGAGCTACTGCTTCTTGCAGTCTGGGTGATTTTAGAATTGGAATGGAACCATCCTGCAATCGCAAAAAGGTTGCAATTTGATTCATTCCTAAAATGGATAAGGCCTCTAGGGTTTCTGTTTCTCGCAGTATCCGCAGACATGGAGCCGGGTACTTAACTGAACGGGGATGAGACAGGGTGCCATCGCTGATGACTAAAACCTGAACAGAACAACCCAACGCCCGCAGCAGGGCGATCGCGCCACCGCAACCCAATGTTTCATCGTCTGGGTGAGGCGCAACGACTAATACAGAATTTGTCGCGATCGTATCAACGGAGCGCAATGGTAACAGGGTCGGATTGGAAAAAGAAAATTGGCTATCAACTAAAGGATTCATAAACCCGTCGTCTAGCAAAACAACACTCAGCACTCAGCATTAGATCCACCCATCCACAAACAACTGGTAGGAACTCCTTGAGACAGAGCATACTGACCCACATTGGCAAGTGCTCCGTCAAAAACGGGTTGACGCAGATACAAGCTTAAATCTCGGATGATCCGCTCCATGGGATGCGGCGGTAGCAAGCCACGCGTTCCCACTGATCGTTCACACAACTGGATTGTCTCCATGCAAATCTGCTCGATCGCCGTCCGCACCATATTGGCGTAGGCAACCAGTTGATCGGATTGTTGGGGGGGATGATGTGGGTTGCCACCAAACATAGGCGCATAGGCTTTCACTTGATTTGCCGCTCCTTGCAGCCAAAGATTGCCGCTTTCGATCGCGATCGCCATGCGTCCTAATCGGTGCTGTTGATAAGGATCACTCGTTCGATTCAAGCTCTGCAAATACTCGCGAGTTGCATCCAACAGCGCTTCTGCGCCGCCTAGCTGCACGGCTGCAAAGCGAATCACGCCTGCGCTGAGCCACGGTTGCCGAAAGTAGTCTCCTGGTTTTCCAATTAATGACGTTGCCTCTAATTCAACGCCACTAAAATCCACCTTAAAACTAGCAGTAGCTCGCATTCCAGAGGGTTGCCACCAAGATGGATCGCTGACCGTTGCCACCTCCTCCATGGGCACAATACACATTTGGCAACTGCCATCGGGTAGCGCCCCATTCGCAAAAGGACGATCAACAAAGCCAGAACCAGAACAAAAGGTCTTTGAGCCTTCTAGGCGATACCGTTCATTTTGCTGATCATCGCTGAGGGAATGCAGTTTGACTCCATCCTCCGCTTCGGCATTCCAAACTCCAAAAATCTTATGGCGATCGCGAGCATCACTGGCATAGGCTTCAATTTGCGCAGGTGTGCCAAAGGTTTGAATCAGTTGGAGTGCATTGATGTGTCCTTCATAAATTCGTCCGACTGCCAAATTGCCGCGCCCTATTTGTTTCAACAACAGCAGCAGTTCGTATGTTGTGTTTGCATCAATGCCTAAGCCAACGCCGCCCAACTGAGCCTGTAGCGGTGCTGCCAATAAATCGGCTTTGGCGATACGCTCAAATTCTGCGATCGGAAACGCGCCATTTCGGTCTATGGCAGCCGCGTTCGCTGCACAGAAATCAGCAATTTCAGTCGCACGAGCAAGAATATCAGTAATTTGCAAATCAGTGTGTCGATATGCCAAATCAATCAAAGGATCAGCCGCAATAGGTGCCACTTCGATCTCTCTCAATGTTTACTAAGAAAATATTGCACTAATTTCACTCTAAAGACCTCTATCTTCTGGTAGCTTCCAAGGTTAATCAGTCACAAAGGCTATTGCAATCATAGAGCTAAATTTTTGGATTTGAGATGGTACCCATGAATAACACTGTTCCAGTCTGGTCGTCACGGATGGCACAAAAGAAGGGGCGATCAACGCGCATCCGAAAAGGCTCCTCTATCGGTCTAGCAGAAGTTGTCCGAATACCGATGGAGGTGACTGCGGCGGCTTCGGTGCCTGTTTCATTCACTTCCACAAAAGTTTTATGCTTTACCTCATCAATTTTGGTTGGAACTTGGCTGAGTCCTGAAAAGTTGGCGCGACTGCTGAACGCTTCCGCCATACCTAATTGTGAAAGGGCGCTTTTCAGCTGCACATCATATTCCAGTTTGAAACGCGGCACCTGAATGGAACCTTGGCGCTGGCGGAATTGAGTCATCCATTGCTCCCAGTTTTCAGCCGTTAAATTCCTTTGAAAATTCGCAAGGCTAGAGGACGACTGGGGCAAGAAAACATAGAGGCTCATCCGCCGTTTGGTGCCATAGGGTAGGCTAACTGCTTGGAATTGGCTGGTTTCATAATAGCGATACTCCCCGCCCTGAGTCATCATGGGATGTTGTTTGGTCTGTTTATTAGGCAAGTAAAACGGCTGAAGGGCTGTGTTTTGTGGGTCAAATTTACGCGACCAGTTGCCTTTGAAATAGATGGCGTTGACCAAAAACATGACATCGCTCGAATCGATGCTGTCGATGATGGCATCAATTTTGCCGCGCGTATTTTGGCTGACCCACGTGTTGATGGTCGCCACCGATCGCGGATTGCCAAAGTCTAGTTCACTCACCTTTGCTTGATAAAACTGGCGGTTGCGCTGAAGAAATTCTGATTTAAAGGAAATGCCTTGCCGAGTCCACAGGGAGTTGGCGATCGCCAGTTGTATCTCTGGATCAGGATTTGCCAGCATCGTTTTTAGGGTGGCATTTGCTTCGTTGAGTTCCTGCAAGCTCATGCCTTGCAGTTCCATTGCTCGTGCCATCGCCTGCTGGGTTTCTCCATTTGCACCGTTGTAGGCCATTGCCAGCGCGATCGCCACACTCGACGGTGAGATGAATACATTCTTGCCATCATCTTGTTTGGCTATGGCAGAAAACAGCTTGAAGCCGAAACGAGTGTTGGCATTGATCAACTTTGGGCTAACGGTCGTATTCTGTGCAACCATACGAAATTTGGGTTGGGCGGACTGAGTTTGAGGCAAGAGGGGCAATGCGATCGCAGTGTGAAGCGGCATCACTTTTACTAAACTGACTAAGCCCACCAGCAGCAAACTGCCCATCAACGCCACACCGATTGTTTGGTTCATTCGTATCCCCATCTCACGCTCCTCACTTAACAGCCTATCGTTCGCTTTTTACTCATCCAGCCTGCCACATTTAGCATGACGACCAGGTTCTGTTACAGTTCCAGCAACTAGATTAAGCAGGTTTGACCCAAACAGTTTTGATAAGCAAGAGACCAGAATCCTGTACGCTGTTTCCTACTTCTGCACCCCTCTACCCTCCTTGTTTTCTCATGTTAAAGCGAGTTCTTCCTTTTCTCGTTGCCTTTCTTACCTTCCGACTCGTTTTCTGGTTTGCGACTTTTCCCAATCCAGACGAAGCCTATTACTGGCTATGGGGAAAATATCCAGCTTTGTCTTACTACGATCATCCACCTTTTCATGCTTGGGTTCAAGGTATATTTACGGCTCTTTTAGGTCGCTCTTTGTTTGTTTTACGTCTGCCTAATTTGCTGAGTAATGCAGCTTTTTTCTATTGCTATTATCAAATTTCAAACTATCTCTATGGCAAGTGGGAAAAGGATTATTTTTGGATAACACTCTCTTTGATTCTTGCGTCACCGTTATATTTTTTATTCTTTGGCTTAGCTTGGAACGACCATTGGTTAGTTATATTTTCTTTGAGTTCTGCCTATCTTTTTATTCGATTTTTAGATAGCTACCTTGACGCTAAAAAGGGAAATACTTTACTACTTTATAGTTCAGCTTTTTTGCTTGGTTTAGCTTTTTTATGTAAGTACAATGCTGTGTTTGTGGGTGCAGGATTTGTTGCGACGGTTTTATCACTGCCAGCTTTACGATCGCTGTTGCGCGATCGCCGCTTTTATATTGCGATCCTGATCACCCTCAGCGCTCTTTTGCCAGTTTTAGTGTGGAATTTTAGCAATGATTTTCAGTCTTTTCGCTACTACGCCACTCGCAGCGTTGATGTAGACAGCTTTCAGCTTAAATGGGCTGAACCTCTAAATTTTCTGTTGTTTTCAATTCTGATGGTTTCCCCACTTAACGGTTGGGCAATGGTGAAAGCCATTCGTCAGCCAGATATACAGATCCGTTCGGACACGATCTACCGCACCGTTGCTCTGTGGATTTTTGCCATTTCAACCGTTTCCCTGACCGCGATCGCTCTTTTTTCCACCGCCTTCTATTACTGGAATATCACCGCTTATTTGCTACTGTTTCCCCTTTTACCCTCCGTTTTTCTGAAGTCTCCCGCACCCCACACTCCGCACCCCACGCTTCGCGCTCCCAAACTATTCACCGTTGGGCAACTTTACGGATTACTGTTTGCGGCGCTGCTCGTAGTTCACTACAGCGTAATTCCCTTGTCCGCATTCGCAGACCCCAGCAGTGATCCTGATTCGCGAATGCTATTTGGCTGGGATGCGGTGGGCAGAGCTGTGCAAACACAGCAGCAAGAACTCGGAGAATCCTTTTTAGTCACAACTGATTATCGGTCAGCATCGGCATTAGCCTACGAATTAAACGATCCTGCTGTGATGGCTATTTCAGATCGCATCGATCAATTTGATGTTTGGTACAATCCCGATCTGCTGAGCGGCAAAAATGCAGTAATTCTAGCAGATGACTGGCATCCCCCTAACCCTAAACTGTTGGCGCAGTTTGACCGCACTTCAAAGCCTATCGCCGTTCCCATCTATCGATTTGGGCGATCGCTCAAAACTTACTACGTGATCAAAGGCTACCTCTTTCAAAAAAATGACGAATGATGAATTGCGAATGATGAGTAGCGAGTGATGATTGCCAAACTCAAAACTCTTCGCGCTCCGTACTCCGTACTCAAAACTCCACACTTTACTATTTGGGAAGGCGTTTGACTAAAATCCAATAGTCGATCGCGGCGATTTGTTGCAGTGATTTCAGGTTTAACTGATCCAAGGTGGGTTGATCAGTTAGCAGGTAAGGTGGTGGGTCTTGCTGCCACCGATTGGCGATCGCCTCGGTTGACATTGGGCTAACCCAGCGATCGCTGTAGAAGTTTAAAGAAGGGCGACTATTGGGGTAAGAGGTGAGGATGGGTTGACCAGCGGGAGTATGCTGTTTCAGCATTAACGCTACAGGTTTAACAGGATATTGCTCTTGAAGTTCCCAAACCCAATAGGGCGACACCATCACCAGCAGGAGAGAAACGTAGCTGCCCCAAAGCAACACTAAGATAAACTGAGAATCTTGGCGCATCGCCAGCACTGTGGCAGAGGTAAGCGTAATGGTTAGCATCATGCCAAGAATGGCGAGAGTGGGCGTGGGCGCTAACCCGATGGGGCTAAAGTAAACGCTGAGTCCGGCTGCTGCGATCGCGATGATACCCAGCAGAATTTTCCAGACTTTAGGATATTCACGGCTGGATAACCAGCGGATGCCAAACATATCCTCCGGTTCCCAGATAGTTGAGAGCATCATACCGCCAACCAATGCCAGAGCCGGATACAGGGGCAAAATATACCAGGGTAATTTAGTTTGCATGAGCGAGATCGTCAGCAGATAGCCGCCAGCCCACACCAACATCAGCTTTGCCCACCCCCAACCCCGATGTTCCCAAGCAAGTCGGAAGCCTTGAGGCAGAAAAATCAGCCAGGGTAGCGTGTATTTCAACAGTTCCAGTAAGTAATACCAGGGAGGTCCACTATTATTTTCGACCGCATTCCAGACGCGGCTGAGAGATTGATCGACCAAATGGCGATCTAAAAAGACAGCGCCATATCGTTGCCACTGCGCCCAATACCAAGCGATAAAGGGCGCAATCCCTAAGGCGAGACTGCTCCATAGATAGCCGGATGTCAGCAGCCGTGGCGTATCCCACAGAATAAACAGCAGCGCGATCGCCCCCATCAATCCGCCAACTAGACCTTTCGTTAGGCACATCAGCCCAATTCCAGCGCCCACCCCTAGCCCCCAGCGCAGGTCGCGCCGCATCCGCAGCAGCGAATAAAACATCACTAAAGAAAAGCAAACCAACGCTCCATCTAGCATGGCAAGCCGTCCGTGGCGCACAAAGGGCAGCAGCACCAGCAGAATCAACGCTGAGAACACCGCTGGGGTGCGCTTTGGAAAGAGTTCTCGTCCAATCCAATACAGTAAGGGGATAGATAAGGAACAGAGGAATGCACCCGGAAACCGCGCTGTCCACTCATTCACTCCCGCGATCGCATAGCACTGAGCAATCAACCAATGGATTAAAGTCGGTTTGTTTTGATAAGGCGCATTACCAAGGGTGGGATAGAGCCAAGTTAAAGACGTAGCCTCTGTTGGGTTCGTTTGCGCCCGCCAGATATCCTTTGCTACTTCTGCCACAATACCCTCATCCCAGTCGCGCAAGGGCACGCCACCCAAGCCCACCATGAAGAGAAGTACGGCTGCCAGCCAAAGCGCGATCGCCCACGTCCAATCGATTCGATGCTTTGCAAACAAACGCTTCATCCTATCTAAAAACGCCCAAAAACCGCAGTTATGTGATCGCGAAAGCATCGACTAGCCATCAGTACTCTAGTGTAGCGAAGTGGGCGATCGCATGGATTCACAGAATAAAACAGCCTTGGTCGGTGATTTTTTCCATCAATTCATAAAATGATCGGTAGCGATAAGCCCCCGGCAGTTTGTTGCCCAGGTGCCATGCCTCCCATTCACCCGTCTCAGAAACCACCTGAGGAATCAGCAGAAAAATGTCGCCATCGCCACTACCGCTGCTAATTTCCAGGGCAGTCGATAAGTACTCAGGACGCAGGTGAATACAATCTTGATCTGCCCCATATACAAAGTACTTCTCGTCTAATAGCGGCGATTGACCCGCAGATTGCCAAGTGCTAATCCACTCTTGATTGCGTGAGGCAAACCAATCAATTTCAGAGGTTGAGTAAAGATGCATCTCTGTCCAATCGGAGTTGCGCCACCCGTTTGAAACTGCCAAAAACGCTCGGTAGGAGGGCGGAAACCGAGTATTCAAGCGAGTTTCTGCCTCAGCAATTTGAGCTTCAGATGCGGCGGGGTAGCCCAACCAGCCGGATTTCACCATGTCTGGGGTGAGATCCCAATCCTCCTCGTCTCGCTCCTCTATCAGCTTGCGGCTAAACTTTTTCAGCAGACTCTCCCAGTTGAAACTTGACATAGATTATGCAGGTATATTTAGGTCTGTACTCTTTAGTGATCAATCCATAATCTTCACTGTGCCCAAGATAAAGTCTACCGATATTTGTCAAGTGCGTTGCTTCAATGTGCCGTTGGTAGAGCAAGTGCGTCAGGCGTTACCCGATGATGATGCGCTTGAAGCGGCTGAGATTCTCTTTTCTGCGCTTGCAGATAAGTCCAGACTGAAAATTCTTCATGCGCTTCAGGGTGGGCAGGAGCTTTGTGTTTGCGACGTAGCGGCTGTGTTAAATGTACAAGTCTCCGCCGTTTCTCACCACTTACGCAAGCTACGCGATCTGAAACTTTTAAAGTATAGAAACGATGGCAAGCTGGTTTACTATTCACTGCGAGATGAATCTGTAGGTCACGTGTTGAACTACGTCCTTGAGAAAATCGAATAGCCCAGCATATTTTTTGTTTACTCATTACAACACTCTTTTGAATGTTGTAATGAGCCAGTCCTTTTGGTAGTATTCAACAGAATATATTCCAACAAACGTTTGAATGTTTGGATGATACGCCTAGATATTGCTGGAGGGGAATGTGGCTGATCATTGCTGTCAAAAAAAATCTAGTGCGCTCGAAAAGCTATCTAAGCGGCAGAGCAAAGTGTTATGGATTGTGCTTGGGATCAATGGGGTGATGTTTGGGGTTGAGTTTTTCTCTGGAATTTGGTCAAATTCTTTGGCGCTAACGGGTGACTCGTTAGATATGTTGGGAGATGCGATCGCCTATGGAAGTAGCCTTTACGTGATTAACATGGGCAACAAAGCTCATGCTCGCTCTGCAATGCTTAAGGGCATCATCATGTTTGCCTCAGCGATCGCTGTATTTTCGCGGGCTGCCTATCAACTATCCTTCAGCATCCCTCCAGAACTGACTGTGATGAGTAGTATCGGTTTTGTTGCGCTCTGTGCAAACTTAGTGTGTTTGTATCTCCTCACCCAACACCGAAGCGACAACATTAATATGTCTTCTGTCTGGCTCTGCTCTCGCAACGACATTATTGCCAATGTATCTGTCTTGGGTGCAGCAGGCTTAGTGTATCTCACGAAGTCATCGCTGCCCGACATCCTGGTCGGCTTGCTTCTAGCTGTTTTGTTTGCAAAATCAGCCGGAGCAGTGCTGTCTCAATCATTACAACAGTTGAGAGCTTGATCAAGCGTTTATCGTTTCTGAGTGAGTCACTACTAATAAGCGATGGGTAGCGGCACTTGCTCTGTGGAAATGGACGTTGGTAGTGGTTGACTGGTGGGAGACAGGGTAGTACCAGACGAATCACTCAAGCGATTGGAGCGATCAGGGGCGATTGCTATACTTTGCGATGATGACTCTGAGGCATCGGGCTCAAAAGAAACAGGTTTAAGCGATCGCACAGGACGAGAACGTTTAACCATAGCTTCTCGTATTAACGGATTCTTTTTCTTCGTAGGGCGACTGGCCACAACCGTTTCAAGGGTTTCTATGGCAATCGGTTTTTTCTCATCCCCAGGCACATCCACCACAGTCAGATAGCCCGCGAAGTTTTTGCCACCCACCATTTTTAGGGCTTGCAAAATTTTGGGCATATCGGCATGAAGCAACTGCCCCTTCTCGCTATAAAGCTCTTGGGCAGACAGACAACCCAGGGTAGGATTCCAGTTGTAGCTATCGGGATAGTTTTTATCCTTGCCTCTAAAAAAATCGGCTGATTCGCCAGACCCGTGAATTCGGAACAAACTGCGTCCGGCTTTTCCTGCCCAAAAGCTTTGCTGGAGAGGACGATAAGCACGCCAAGACGAAGGAAGCAGTGCTTGGTACTGTTGCAAACTACCGCTAAAGGTTCCAGGATTACCCGGTATAAATTGTTTTGCGCCAGCTTCAAATGGAACAAACAAATTGACTAAGGGAAACTGACCATAGGCACGAAAAAACTCATCCTCTGCTTTGGGCACTACGCTCTCTACTCGGTAGATGCCTTGGGGTGTTTGCCCACGGGTGAAATTCCAACTTAATCCATGAATGGACTCTAACAGTAACGGAACTGACCAGAGCTTGCCCTCTTGTCGCACCCATTGACCGTTCCGATCTTTGAGGATAGCTCGGCATAAAATGCGGCGATCAGGTCGGCAGAGCGCATAGAGATGCAGTTGATTATCTGCAACTTCCCACTTTAGTAAATCCTTCAGCGGTGGCAAAGACTGAGCATCAACTGAATTGGCAATATCCATCAAGGTGGTTTGCAAATAGATGTTACTCGACCACTTAGGAAATCGAGCTTTAGCCTTTTCTGCTAGGCGTTGCAGTTCACTGGGCTGCATTCCCCCTTTTGACAGGGAAGAAAGAGATTTGGCAACCCATTCAGGATCAGGACTCTGAGCGATCGTGTCTAAAAAACGCTGCCCTAGCGCACCATAGAAGGCAGAATCGCCCAAATAAAGCTGGTTTGCTACTTTCATAGCCATATCGACCGTGCGAATTTGGGCATTGGTTAGACCCGATCGCGGGGTCATTGCCAAAATTCGATTGAGCGCTTCTACGACAAAGGGCTGTTTGGGTTCAACGATCGCCGTCGTCCACAGTAAATGCTTCCAGTGTTGCTCATGCTCTGCCCCTACCGGAAATTTCTCAAAATCGTAATTTTCAGGACGAATTTGACGCTCTTGCTTTTGACGCTGCAAAATCCGAGCGCTGGCGGTTGCCTGCACCTTTTCGGGCTCATTCGGAGACATGCTAATGCTGCGGGCATTGGAACGAGCTGCGGATTTGAGCGTTAGTCCACCCAGAATGAGCAAGCTAACCAGTGCGATCGCTTCAATTTTTTTACGAGTTGAAGTAAATTGCCAGTAGGCTAAGAGGTGTCTCATGTCTGAACGCTAAAACTCACAAAAAAGTACAACCATCTTAGGGAGGGTTCCCTTCTTTCTAGCATTCATAAACCTATTAGCCAACTTCGGATAGAAACGTATAGAAAATTAAGAAACTTGACTCCAAAATAGTTTGTGCTTCCAGGAACCTCTACGGCACTTTGGAATTCTTTATAAAGATAGTCGCTGTGGTACTATCTGGATGGCTAATCAGGCATATGGCGACGAACTAGCCCTTTTTGGTGGTGGAGGAGATGACAGGAGTGCAAAATAATATGTCGGCAGGTTCCCATAACTCCCAGTTGCAGCGGAACCAGCCTGAACCTATCCGCGTGGGAGTGGTTGGGGTCGGCAATATGGGGCAGCACCATACTCGCGTCCTTAGCATGTTAAAGGATGTTGAACTGGTCGGAGTCTCTGACATTAATATGGAGCGCGGTATTGATACTGCTAGTAAATATCGAGTCCGTTTTTTTGAAGACTATCGGGATTTGCTGCCTCACATTGATGCGGTATGTGTGGCAGTGCCGACACGCCTGCACCATTCAGTAGGGCTAGCCTGTCTGCAAGCTGGTGTGCATGTGCTGATTGAAAAACCGATCGCCGCCAGCATTATCGAAGCAGAATCGCTGGTGAATGCAGCGGCAGAATCCCAATGTATTCTTCAGGTGGGGCACATTGAGCGCTTTAATCCGGCGTTTCAAGAACTCAGCAAGGTGTTGAAGACGGAGGAATTATTGGCGTTAGAAGCGCATCGCATGAGTCCTTACAGCGATCGCGCCAATGATGTGTCAGTCGTTCTTGACCTGATGATCCACGACATCGATTTGTTGCTGGAACTCGCGGCGGCTCCCGTTGTTAAACTAACCGCCAGCGGCAGTCGCGGTTCAGGTGGTTCTAGCTATCTGGATTATGTAACCGCTACACTGAATTTTGCAAATGGTATTGTGGCAACGCTCACTGCAAGCAAAGTGACCCATCGCAAAATTCGCCGGATTGCCGCCCATTGCAAAAGCTCGTTGACCGAAGCCAACTTTCTCAATAATGAAATCTTGATTCATCGCCAAACTACTGCCAACTACATGACAGAGTATGGGCAAGTGCTGTATCGGCAAGATGGCTTGATTGAAAAGGTGCATACCAGCAATATTGAGCCACTGCACGCTGAGCTAGAGCATTTTGTTAGCTGTGTTCGGGGTGGCGACCAGCCCTCAGTGGGAGGTGAACAAGCCCTGAAAGCGCTGCGACTTGCCAGTATGATCGAGCAAATGGCACTGGATGGTCAACCCTGGATGCACAACCAGGGATTAGAAGCCAATGCTATCAATCCTTCTGTTGTAACGGTTTAGGAATAAGGTCGCTTGGTAGGGGCGAGTGTGTCAATTGATCACGCTAAATTGTCAGACTCGCTCAAAGAGAAATTTTGGGTAAACGAGCTTTGCCTAACTTCATCTCCCTGCTTTCTGATCTCCATCTTTGCTTAAGACTACACAACAGCCCTGCTCTTTCTAATCTTTACCGCTGCTAGCGCTGGGTGCGGTGCCCTACTTCAACGCCTCAAACCGCTCAGATTGAGCACACCAGCCATAGGCATAGTCTTCAGTATCATCTACCCCTGCCTGGTCTACGTAAACCAGTTGTTCTACGCAATACCCTTGCAATTGAGCGAGGAAGGCTTGCGGTTGCGTTTCATCGCGCTCTTGATAGCCATAGCTCTTTTTTTGCGAGTGATACCAAATCGAAAAAAGGGAGTGACAAATGGGAGACTAAGGTCTAGCTTGTGGAGAACAACAGCAATGATGGGTGTCACTCGCATCAAAATCCGAGAAACAGTGGCAGAACTGGAAGCTCTGATTCAACAGCAATCAAATCCGAACCTAAAAGAACGGTTGCAAGTGTTGTACTTGCTGCAGTTACCGGATGCCATGAGTATTAGCGCGATTGCGAAAGTGGTTGGACGGCACCGGGGCAGCGTACAACGCTGGTTGAGCCAGTACCGGGAAACAGGCTTGAACGGACTGCTTGAAACGCACCAAAGCCCAGGACGACCGCAGGTGATTCCAACATGGGCAGTGGCGAGCCTGAAACGACGGTTGGATGACCCTGAAACAGGCTTTGGCAGCTATACGCAAGTGCAGCAATGGCTATCGGAAACCTTGAACGTGGAAGCTGAGTATGCCACCGTGCATCATCTGGTGCGGTATCGCTTGGGTGCGAAGTTGAAAGCCGCCCGTCCCGTGCATGCCAAACAGAACCCAGAAGCCCTTACGGCCTTTAAGCAAACCTCAGCGACGACCTCATCCTGCTGAAACAGTATGCAGCGCTAGTCAAACCGGAGTTTGAACGGCTTCGCTACTTTGCGGCTGACGAGAGTCGCTGTGGATTGAAAACGACGGTTGGTCGCTTGATCACGAGTTTAGGCGTGAAACCATTGGGCAGTTGGCAATGGCAGCTTCATTGCCTTTTGGATTTACGGTGCCGTGGAACCAACCACCGGAGAGCTGTTCTTTCTGCAATTTACCCATGTCGATAGGCAGTGCTATCAGCTTTTTCTCGAACAGTTTTCGCAAGCGTATCCAGATAGCCTCAACATCCTCCAAGTCGATAATGGAGCCTTCCACAAAGCCAAAGACCTGGTGATTCCAGACAACATCATCTTCAGGACTTACGCAGGGAGGGGATGAGGCAAAATAAGAGAACGCTTAAACAAGAAGAATGAGCTTCACTAAACTTGACTACTGCCAATATCTGCTGAGCAGCCCTATCAACTACACCGTGACTAACCTGGCTGACCATCTTGATGAGATTAGCCATGACCGGATCAACCGCTACTTGCGAGGCGAGAAACTGACTCCGCGTCTGTTGTGGGATAACGTGAAACCATCGCTGCAAGAGTCTGAGAATGCTTATATCCTATTCGACGATACGGTATTGGACAAACGCTATTCGGCATCAATTGAACTGACACGGCGGCAATACAGCGGCAACGAACATCGAGTGATTCGGGGCATTGGGCTAGTGAGTTGCGTATACGTCAATGGAGAAACTGGGCAATTTTGGGTAATTGATTATCGCTTGTATGAAGAGCGATGGGGATGGACACAGCAAGCTTGACCATGTCGCTCAAATGCTTAATGGAGTGGTGTATAGCAAGCAGCTACCCTTTACAAAGGTGTTGATGGATAGCTGGTATGCGACTCAAAAAATGATGGCGCAGATTGACCAACCGGGGAAGGTATACTACTGTCCGCTCAAAACGAATCGGCGCGTAGATGATAGTGGCGGCACTGCGCCCTATCAGCGAGTGGATGAACTGGGCTGGAGTGACCAGGAGTTAGAGCAAGGCAAGCTCATAAAAATTCGAGGATTTACTCAAGACAAGAAGGTGAAACTATTCCGGGTTACTGTTTCTACCAACAGGACAGAGTTTGTCGTGACCAACGACTTAACTCAATCTTCTACGGATGCGGTTCAAGATGAGTGTGGCATCCCTTGGAAGATTGAGGAGTTTCACCGTGAACTCAAGCAGTCGACTGGAGTGGAAGCTTGTCAATGCCGTAAAGCGCAGATTCAGCGCAATCATATTGCCTGTGCCTTGCTCGTTTGGGGTCGCCTCAAAGCGATCGCTTATCAGACCAGTAGAACGGTTTATCAGATTAAGTATGGGATGCTCTCAGATTACTTGATGGCCCAACTCAAGCATCCATCTGTTCAAATGACTTTTGCGTAACTCCTGTTAACTAGTTATCAACTATTCAATAGTTCGCTTGCCGATTAAACGTTAAATGATTCAGGAATAACTGAATTTGAATCAACATCAGTGCTTAAGATAGATGCGACAACTATTTAGATAATTTGAGACAGACATGGACACCCTGCAACAGCAGTTAAGCGTATTGAATACCAAAGTTGATGGATTATATCAACTGATTGAACAGTTGAGCGATCGCGTTGACGAAGTGGTGTCAGCATGTCAAAAACCAGATCAGGCCAATCGTTTTGGCGCGGAAATGGCTTTGAGAAGTCGCTCTTATCGAATTCAAAGTAAGTTTGAATCGACCATGGAACATAAGGATGTGTTGGTTGATCATGATCTGGATGCTTCTTTTCAAACAGCTGAGCGTCAACTCTCTCCCGAAATTCAGATTCAGCGGTTAACGGCTCAACTCACTGCTGCATACAGCCGAATGGCTGCTTTGGAAGATCAGTTAGTCGCCCAGCGAATTCACTAAGTTCATCTCACACTGTCCTTCAGCAGTCGATTTTTATTAGCTATTTTTTGATGAAATCAGATCAAACCCTATCCCTCTTGAATCACTTTCGGAAAAGCAAATTTAATCAAAAATGCTGAAGCTTCTATACGGCTTGAGTCTAGCATACGCAGCTTATTTCCGATATTTCAAAACATTTGACAATGAAGCGTATATACCAGACAGCAGTCGGTGAAAGACTTTCAGCGTTTTGCCTGGATTTTACTTTAACTAGAGTGACATATGAGGGCTATAGCTATTGCCAGGACAATTAGGACATAGACTGAGAGGCATTCCCCCCTATAGGAAAGTGAGTGCATCTATGGCAAAAGCGTACAGTTACGACTTGCGGCAAAAGGTGATCAATGCCATCCAATTAGACGGCATGAAGCAGAGTGAAGCCGCCCAAGTGTTTCAACTCAGTCGCAACACGATCAATTTATGGCTGAAGCGACAGAAAGAAACCGGAGACTACCAAGCCAAAACAACTCGTCCGCACCGAACGAGCAGCAAAATCACCGATTGGGACAAGTTTGCCAAATTTGTCAAGCAGCATGGGGGCAAAACCCAAGCGCAAATGGTCGAGTTGTGGCAAGACCAACTCAGTGTTCGCACAATTTCCAGGGCGTTACACAAACTGGGCTTGAGTCGAAAAAAAAGACCTATGGCTACCTTGAACGCGATGAGCACAAACGAGCAGAGTTCCTAGAGCAGCTAGCCAAAGTGTCTTTATCCGACCGGGTGTACATCGATGAATCAGGAATGGATGAGCGAGAGGATTATGGATATGGTTGGTGTGAACCCGGTGTGCGATTTGAAGCACTCAAGTCAGGGCGACGGGGTCAACGAATCAATATGATTGCGGCTTACTGTGAGCTCGAGTTGAGTGCTCCCTTTACCGTGAACGGCTCTTGTAATCGAGTCGTGTTTGAAATCTGGCTAGAAACCTGTTTACTGCCAACACTAAAGCCTGGGAAGGTTTTGATTCTCGATAACGCGACGTTTCATCATGGTGGTCGCGTTGCTCAATTGGTTGAGTCTGCGGGGTGTCGGTTGTTATATTTACCCGCTTATTCTCCAGATTTCAATCGGATTGAAAAGTGTTGGGCTTGGCTCAAAAGTCGCATTCGCAACAGCTTGTCTAGCTTTAGTTCCTTACGCCAAGCAATGGAGTCGGTTCTAAGAGATGCCGTATCCTAACACTGTTGTCTGTAGCTATACATTAAACTGCAAACTTTTAGAGGCTATTTATTGCTTTGCGATCGCTGTTTTTTTAAAGAAAACTTAGCATTAATGTTTAAGCAAGGGAATTTTTGGATCACGTTTTCTCGTTTTTTTGTTGGTATTTAGCTGCAATGGATTCAACTGCATGGAGCAAATCTGAGTTTTTCCATCCTTGGTATAAGTGCGCCGCGATCGCGCATCCTCCTGCACCCACGCCCTCTTTCACATAGCCTTGCTCATAGGCGCGTAATTGGGCAAATCGAGAATCAGCAAAACTCAATTGTGTCGCAATCAACGGCACTGCCACTAATTGCGCTAAACCAACCGTGTCTCCTGTCGGATCATCGGCAACCCAGCGCGTTGTGCCCACCACAATATTTTGGGGCTGCCAGGAGATCTCTGACTGCTGAACAATCGCCCGTGCCAAAGCATACACCGCCAACATTTGGGTGCCACCTGCCAGCAATACTCCCCCCATGCGACTCGCAGCGATCGCCATACCCGCTACTGCTGCCTGCATCGGGTCGCCCACCGCTGCCAAAAGCGACCAGGGAGACAACGAATCAGTACCCTCTAGTCCAGTTTTGACTAACTTCCATTTTTGGTCATGGTTACAGGTTGGATGGCTGCTGTTGACCTTACCAGCAGCGGCGATCCCCAAGCCTGTGAGTACTGCTAGCGCTGTAGTGGTTCCGCCCACGACACACTCCGCCAAAATGACATAGCTGCCTGCCGCGGCGATCGCCAACTTTTCACCCCACAGCAATCCTTGGGTAAATAAATGCTCGACCGTTGCCTGCTCCATAGCCTCTCCTGTACTAAGGCAACGAGCCGGAACACCCTGCAAATCGATTGCTGGAACGGCGGTCGGCTGAGGCAATCCGGCGTTAAATAGGTAAACGGGCAAGTGCATCCCTTCCACCACCGCACGCGAAATGAATACGGGTGAAGCACCAACATGCAGCGGTGGCAGCGAATAGGTAGGCTGAGGCTGCACCCCATTCACCAAAAATTCGGCATCAGCGATCGCGGTATAGCGGCGATCATCTGGTGTTGCTCCTGCCGCAGAGATCCCTGGAATCAACCCTGTCTCTGTGAAACCCAACACACATGCTACAACCGGGCGCTTTCCTCGATGACGTTCCAGCCAAGCCTGTCCCTGCGGTATTTGAGTGTACACTCGAACGGCAGGCAGGTCGTTGGCATTCACTTGTCCAGCGTCACTCATGCGTCATCCATCATGTGTCCTGCGTCATTCGCGATTTGTCATTTGTTTTCGTCGTATTCCATGATTACTTGCACCCATTTGGGCGGTCGAGGAATGGGGTTGTGGAGGCGATCGAACAAAAACCAGCAAACTAAATGAACCACAAATAGATAAATTAAGTTGTTGATAAATATCATCACCAGCATGAGCGCCTGAATTAACGGCAAGCTGGGTTGAAAGGCAAGATTGAGGCGAATGCAAATCCAGTCAATTAAATCCGTAATTTGAACGGTGGTGTACTGCCACAGGTCATCTCCAAGGAGCAGTGAAATCAACCAAATACGAAAGAAAAAGCCGATCGCGCCTAAAAGTGCGCCGATGCTAATCGATACTGCCCAACTCGCTTTTCTTCGCCACAACATCCCTAGCAGCACGCCCATTAAACCAAAGGGCATGATGTAGAGCAAACTGCGGGGAGGTCCCATTAATACGCTGAGTAACAAGCCAGAAACCAACGTTCCCATCCAGGCAGCCCGATTGCCCCAGCGTAGGTAGATGAGAGCGATTGGGACTGAAAAGAATAGTCGCAGGATTGGTCCCATGGGAAAGTAAAAATTTACGAGCCAAATTAGGCTAGCGGCACTGGCTAAAAACGCTGTTTCGACCAGCATTAATGGGCTGGATGAATGGAGCGATTCGTGAAACGATCCCTGCGGGAATCGCGCAGATGAATTCTCTGAAAATATTGGTTGCTCGACTTCTACAATCGAAGCGTTGGGCGTTGCCAGTTCTTTCTCGACATCATCCCAAGTGACCTCCATCCCCTCAGAAGTTACATTCATCCCCTCAGATGAATTGATCGACGAATTAGCCAATGGCGTAGAGTCGCCCTGCTCAGAGCTTTTAGGGGATTCGTTCATGCGAAGATCTCCTAACCCAGCGCTGGAAACGACTGTTTAGCGGCTTCAGTCAGGCGATTTAATAAGCGCTGTAGGCTGGATGGGTGCAAAATTGCCCAAGCATTCACAGCAAAGCAAACGGTTCCTAATGTTAGCAGCACGTAGGTTGGCACCATCACGACCCCAACTGCAAACCAGGTCAGCACGTGGAGTACCATCATTCCAGCGAATGCGATCGCAACCCCTGAAACCTTCAAAACTTCTGCACTTGGACGGCGCAATCCAGTCAAAACTATCGTCAATATAGTGGCGAGTAAATTCAATGGAACTAATGCGGCGCAAATCGCAACGCAGTAAGCATGGGAAAAGTGGAGCAAGCTGTTGAAATCAAACATTCGGTGTTAACAGTTACGGCACATGGATGACACTTTACCCGCCCTATCTCTCTTATCCTAATTGCTACAACTTTAGATAGAGTTCTGATCGAGCTTCTTCAGTATGAAGGGTTTTGAGCGTGAAAACGAACCTATTACAGGATGTTAAGCGTATCACAGTGGCTTGTGCGGTAAACCCAATTGAGCAGGTGTAACAACCGCCCTGATTGACTTGGAGTATTCGGAAGACCCCAAGACCATGGTAGTAGTTTCCATCTATCGTTCTTCTAGGAACTGAAACAGAATAAATACAGTAAGAAGTCCGATGTAAAAGGAAATTTGTCTGGCTTCTTAATGTTCCCCTTTCACCCGGAGCCCTTTGATGAAGACGGAAACCAGCTTGCAGTCGGCATATAGCACCTTTATTGAGCAGGTAGAATCTCTGCAAGTTCACCGGGTGACGATCAAACCCGATCGCATCGAATACACCCTTAAACCAGAGTTTGGTAGTCACCAGTACCACACCGAACTTGGGGGACAAACCGATGATCTGATCCGGTTGTTGCAAAGTCACAGTGTAGAGTTCAGCATTCTGCCTGATGGCTCTGCTACTGCTGCAAATATTATGGGCTTGATCCTTTCGGCTGGAGCGATCGCAGGCGCTTTTGCATGGCTGTTGAAATTAAGCAATGCGGGTGGCGGCATCGGTTTGGGTATGGGCATGGGTAAGAGTAACCCCCGTAGCTACAACCAAGGTAAAATGGGTATTCGCTTTGCGGATGTGGCAGGTGTGGATGAAGCCAAGCAAGAACTGCAAGAGGTGGTTGATTTCCTCTCGAATGGCGAGAAATACCGCAAGATTGGGGCAAAAATTCCCAAAGGGGTTCTTCTAGTAGGGCCTCCAGGCACGGGTAAGACCCTTTTAGCCAAAGCTGTCGCGGGTGAAGCGGGCGTGCCGTTTTTGAGCATGTCTGGATCAGAATTTGTGGAAATGTTTGTAGGCGTGGGCGCATCGCGGGTGCGTGATTTGTTCAGTCGGGCGAAGCGTCAAGCACCTTGCATTATCTTTATTGACGAACTAGACGCGATCGGTAAGACTCGCGGTGGCGGTAATCCTAACGGTGGCAATGACGAACGGGAGCAAACCTTAAACCAATTGCTGACGGAAATGGATGGCTTTGATGGCAATGATGGCGTGATTGTTGTGGCTGCTACCAATCGCCCCGAAATTCTTGATCCGGCGCTGCGTCGTCCGGGTCGCTTCGATCGCCAAGTTTTAGTGGATCGCCCTGACAAAAGTGGCAGAGTCCAAATTTTGCAGGTTCATGCTCAGCCGGTGAGCATCGGTGAGGATGTGGATTTAGACGCGATCGCTACCCAAACCGCTGGTTTCACAGGTGCAGATCTCGCAAACTTGGTGAATGAAGCAGCACTGATGGCGGCACGTCACAATCGTCAAGCGGTGCTGATGGCAGACTTTAAAGAAGCGATCGAACGGGTGATTGCAGGTCTGGAGAAGCGATCGCGAGTGCTTACCCCCTTGGAGCGGCAAACCGTAGCGTATCACGAGGTGGGTCATGCTCTTGTGGGCGCCCTGATGCCTGGTAATAACAAGGTTTCGAAAATCTCCATTGTGCCGCGAGGTCTGGGAGCGCTAGGCTATACCCTGCAAATGCCAGAGGTTGATCGCTTCTTGCTCCTCGAAGATGAATTGCGGGGGCAACTCGCAACATTACTGGGCGGGCGATCGGCAGAAGAAATCATCTTTGGCAAGGTTTCCACTGGAGCCAGTGATGACATTCAAAAAGCAACGGATTTAGCTGAAAAGGCGATTACTCAGTACGGCATGAGTGCCACTTTGGGACCGGTTGCTTTTGCCAAAAACTCTGCTCAATTTCTGGAAGGCAGCAGCGATCGCCGAGCGATTAGTACGGAAGTTGCAGTAGAAATTGACCGTCAAGTTAAGCAGAGTATCGACAAAGCTCACGACATGGCGCTATCAATTCTGCAACTCAACCGAGGCTTGTTGGAGTCTGCCACCCAAGTTTTATTAGAAACAGAGGTGTTAGAAGACGATAAGCTACAGGCAATCTTGGCTCAGGTGCAGGCACCAGCAGGTCTAAATGCCTGGTTGATGCAGAGTTGAGCTTGCACTTTGAGCAAGAGGTTGATGATTAAATTGCATCGTTCAACCTCTTGCTTGGCGTATTTAAATATATCTAAATAATAAATTAGCCAAACAGACTCAGGTTCAGCGATCGCACCAGTTGCTCCAGTAGCCATAACCCTGCAACAGAATTTCCGGTGTCGTCCAAGGTGGGGCTGTAGCAAGCGATCGCGCCTTGTTTGGGAATAACCGCCAGCAACGCTCCGCTGACCCCTGATTTCATTGGCACCCCAACCCGCACAGCAAACTCTCCTGATGCTTCATATAGCCCACAGGTGAGCATCAATGCATTGACTGTTCGCTGATCAGCATCTATTGCTTTAGAAGATGCCAGCAGTAGACCGAGACGAGCCAAATCGACCACCGTACCGGATAAGCAGCAAATATGGTTGTAGGTATCCAGTGCTACCTCAATGGAATTCAAGTAGCCCGATTGTTTGAGCAAATGGGCGATCGCTCGATTGGTTTCATTGCCGACTGAGCGCACCGATGCCAGCATTGCCTCATCCATCACCAATTGCGCTCCTGCTGAGTGGTTCAGCCATTGCCGCAATGCTTCACAGCGAGAACTGCCATCTACTCCAGGGAGTAAGTCGGCAAGGGCGATCGCGCCACTGTTAATCATCGGATTGCGTGGAAAACCGCCATCTTCAGTGAGCTGCACCACTGAATGAAACGCTTGATCGGATGGATGTTTGCCAACTTGGCGGAAAACTACTTGTTGTCCAAGCTGCTTTAGCAAAAACAGCAGCACAAACGGTTTAATCACGCTCATCAAAGCAAAACGGTGCGACGTGTCTCCTGCTGAGAACGGTGATGCATTGGTTGCTTGAATGTATACCGCAATGCGATCGCGATTCACCTCTGCTAAGCGAGGAATGTAGTCAGGAATGCGACCTGTGCGCGCGATCGCCCTTGCCTCAGCCACCCAGCGATCTAACTGAGTCTGAGTCAACGTCATGAATCCACTCATCCTTGTTCAAGCCGTTTGAGAAACTAGAATTACCTCAAAGCGCCTTAAGAACCGAGAAGCGGTCGTCCCTCGACTGCCGTACGGAACCGTTCAACCTCATCATTAAAGCCAATCGGCAGCACCGTTTCCACATTTTCGTGTGGGTTTGGAATAACCACCCAAGTTTCTACCGTGCCGCCTTGGACTTTGCTTGCTGCTTCTAAACCTGCTTCCACCGCCCGTTTGACTTCTGATACATCACCCCGAATGTTGACTGTAAAGCGCGCACTTCCCGCTCGTAGATAGCCCACTAATGTAATCCGTCCAGCTTTAACCATGGCATCGGCAGCAGCCAATACAGCCGGAAATCCCTTCGTTTCAATTGATCCAACCGCTTGTGGCATTCCAAATCTCCTAATGCAAACTTAACAACATGTAAAAACTGAAACTGTTTATTCACCGATTGACCTTTGACAGTTCAGTACCATCTTGGGTTTTTCTTGGGTTTTAGCGGGGCAGTGTCACATGCGGAACCGCTCCACTTGGGTAGTGAAATCAATCGGCAGCACTGACTCCACATTTTCAGGTGGATTTGGAATGATGTAGTGAGACACTAGCTTGCCACCCGGTGGAGTCGTGTCAGCTGCTGCGATACCAGCCTCCATCGCTCGACGGACTTCCGCTGTTCGTCCGCGTACTGCAACCAAAAATTCCGCCCGTTCTGCCAAACCAAAATAGACCAATGTTACGCCCGCAGACTTGACCAGTGCATCCGCAGCGGCAAGCGCTGGAGGAAACCCATCCGTTTGAATAACGCCCACAGCAAGTGGCATTCAACGCTCCTGAATCTAGTTAGCACAAAGTTTATTCTACGCGCCTTCCTGCCATTTATAGTTGAAATGCTAGATGGCTTCAGTTTTGAGAAGATTGCTAACGAATTTGCTCACTGCTGAATATGAGGATGATTGCCCTTGTGTCCAGCCTGTCTCTTTAAGGAGAAGCGAGTCAAAACCCTACAGAGACGCTATGCGATTGCCCATTGGAGTTAGGGTGTAGCTCTTTTACCGTCTTAAGCTCAATCACTGCCCTACTCTCTTCCTTGATACCGTGCAACGAGCGAAGACTTCCGACTCTCACTATCTTTCTTTAATTATGTTGAGTAAGCTAATTGAGAAAGACGTATTTAATAGTCAGGCTGTAGTCCAGCAGCCTAAACTTAATCAAGCGACTGGGGTCATTTGGCACTACAAGGGTGAACATTGAGGGCATTTTTCTGCCGTTGTAGAGATTTATGATAGACCTGCCAGATAATTCCATTGATTCTGCGGATAATGCGGTCACTCATGCAGCTAACTTGTTGCGTCATTATAGTTTTGAGCTAGAAGCTTTTACGGTTGAGCAACAAATGGATGTCTGGTTGAGCAGATATCCAGAGCAATGGGTTTTGTTGGCAGTGGTGGAAGCGCTGCATCAAGGTCGCTATAAAGCAGTTTCGGTGGAGCAAATTTTACAAATTTGGCAGCGGCGAGGACAACCGCTTTGCCATTTTACCCATGAGTTTGAGCAACTGGTGAGAAGTAAGATTCCCGCAGCGATCGCTCCTTTACCCTCTAGCCCAGAAGCTCAATCTGAGCCGTTGCTTCAGCCAACTCTGTCTTATCGCACAATGTTGCTTCAGCTTCCTAGCGTCAAAGCTGCTTTTAAGCTAAAACGCCTTACCGAAATTCCCTCTCTCACATTTCCTGTGGAGTGTGAAACAGAAAAGCCTGAGCCAAGTTGTAAGAAGCTAAGCTTAGAACATCAGGCGGCTGGCATAGCTGCATCAAGCAGCACTGAATCGAATGACAACCGAGCAATCGCAGTTATCACGTCAGAATTAAAAAGCAAACCTAGGTTGCCAGGAGAAAGCGATCGCGAACTTCAGCAGTTTAAAGAAGGGGTGATTTTTGCCTTGAGTTCTGGCTTAGCGAACCGCACGCTGCACCCCAGATTCAAACTGCAACTCAGCCAGCACTATCGGCTGAACTGGCAGTATTTTTTAGACCAAGCTCCTACTGAACAGTTCGCGCCTGAAGCAGACTCTCCTGAGTTCCATGACCGCTGATAATCTCGATTTGCGCTGATTGACCCGCTCTATGTATGCAGCTTAAGCCAGCAATCAAGGGTGTTGCGGCTGATTTTGAACATCTGGCAGACATTGCTCTTACCCTACCTACCCTCCCATTATTTGATGCATTACCAAATAAAATTCGTGGGAATGCGAATCGTGATGGCTGAAGTCCTTACCCAGAAAGGTTTCAAATAGAGGGCGCTCGATTTGAAATTGAGCGATCGCGAGTTCAGATCCCATCATTGGTTTCCGTGAAAGCCCTCAAATAGCGGTGTTTCGGGGTCAAGACTTTACAGCCGACCAAAAAAACTGTGTCGATCAGTGGATGAACGCTCAGCGAGTTTTTCAGGCGAAAGGCGGGCCGATGCTAATGGCGAATATTTAATTGAGATCTTGAGCTTAGGCGGAGCTTGGATTTCTAAGCAAAGTACACTCAAAATTTCGGTGAGTCCTTAATGAAACACTTCACCCACTCAACCTTCACCATTTTTTGGACGATCGCTTCTTTTGATAGATAGGAACACAATTGCTTTTGTTTAAAAATAGAGGAATAACGCTTAAAACAACTGAAATAAACTAGCCATCAAATATTCCTAATGAAATCATCACAACTTCCCCCCGGCATAACCTATAGCATTATTCCTAAAGGCGCTGAGATTATTCTTAGCATTTGGGAACCTGCTCAGTTGAATGAATCGCGTATCCTGCCATTTTTATTTAAAACAAATTATCGATTGTCTTCCAAAGAAGAGGCTCAACTGATGTTGAGGAGTTATCAAATCACCTGCTAACACCCTTCAAAATTTGTTTATGAAACAGGATGAGTCGCCAGAGCAAGGCAATCCTATATTTTCGATTTATCGCACTCAAGATGCAATTGAGCTATGAGCGGGCTGACAAAATTACGGTACGGTACTGCTCGATTCATTAGTGCATACAAATCCTATGAGAGCGCAGTAAGCCTCGAACTTTGCCTGCCGCTTCGTTGGTTTATTGGGTTCGCTTTATTTGCGATCGCAGTGCTGCAACTACGCAGCCAAAGCTATTTCCATAGTTGTTTTAAGCAATTGAGCGTTTAATACTTGAGCAAGGACTTAACGCTGGTCAGTGATCAGGCACCCCGTTTTAGGAAAGACAAGCCATCTTAAAAGAATTCGGTTTTCTCTATTACGATGCGTAAAACTTCACGAGGCTGGAAGATTGTTGTTGGGACGATTCATGATTTAGACAGAAGCTTATTGGTAGAGAATCACTGCCAATAAACAATTAATCATCAGACAGCAATAATGGTTTGATTTGCTGTTGCTGCCTCGCCGATAATTTTCTAGGTTCAACCTTTTTTAGAACTCCTCTTCATCCGAAAAAACCTGAAGGCGAACGACGCGATCGCCCATGTCATCCAGTGGCGTTTGAATTATTTCACTAGAAAGGTTGCCCAAACAGCTTAGCAACGTGCGTAAATGGGGCGTACTTTGTCCGCTATCGAGATAAACTCGTTCCGAAAGGCTATTCAGGCGTTTCCAAGTGAGAAACAGTTTAACGGCGGTTTGTTCAAGTTGCGAGGCTTGACTCACCAAATCGGCGGTGGCACTGAGGCAACCTACCCGCAGCGCTTCTTCTAGCGCCAGTTCTAAATCTAAGGATTCATTGGTTAAAGCTTGCACACGGGCGGCGGCTTCCAAATATTTTGCCAGGTAACGCGCTTCAGCAGTTACTTGTTTGATCGTGTCTACATCAGGCGCTTCTGCCACCGTATCTCGCAGCGCAACTTGGTGCGTAATCGGCAGCTTTTGCATCTCTTTGACTAAAGGAGCCAGATAACGGGTCGGTAGGGTATGGTCAGCGGCTTTCTCCTTCACCTGTTGGGGCAGCAGGTCGGAGGTGACGGCTGTCCAGTCATCAGATAGCTGGCGCACTTCTCGACGGGTAATGCGATCGCCCCGCCGTGCGGCATCGCTAACCAACTGTTGTACTTCTGGGGCAGACTGGGCGGTTTCAACAAAAGCACGTTTGCTGAACTGATTAACATCATCGGGTTCCAGAAAGCCACCTTCCAGTAAAGTATCGGCGCTGGTCGCGACTTCTATCAGCGCGTATGCCTGACTTTTGCTAATTTCTCGATCTTTCAGCCAGTTGAGAAAACCTGTGCCGCGCCCATCGCTGTTGCGTTTTTCGCGATCGCGCACTGTTCGCAAAATCCGTCCCCGCCAGATGTCGGTTTGCAGATCAAAGCGATCGCATACTTGCCACGCCTGATCGATCTGCTGCTGAAACTCAAACTCTGGGATTAAATCATCCTCAGGATCGGGAAGCTCAAATTCTAGGCTAGCTCCATTGCTCAATCTTTCGGGAGTCACCTGAGCGACAGATTGGGATACTTGCTCCATTCCTAAACCACCAGACAAACAGCCGACCCATTATCACATCAAACAGTAAACAATAAGGGGCACAGCCGAAACTGCACCCCTGCAAATAAATCTTGATGAAGATAAGTCGTCGTCAACAGCTCGCTGCTCAAAACAAGCTAGCCCAAGACGTAGGCAGATCGAAGTGCCCACACAATCAGAACGCCAATGCCGCCCAGAACCACGATCGCCGAGAGGATGATCGCTGCTGGACTGTCTGCTCCATCGAACTTCATAATTCCACGGTTGAAATCCGACATAGTTGAGTTTCCTCTGGTCAGCTTAACACCGCCATAATTCTAGCTAATTAATCAGCAAGTTCTTTCACTCATGAAGGATTCCTGACAGAATTTGATTGAAATACAGTACTTTTGAACTACAAAGGTGTAGATTTAGGGTATAGCTTGGCTGTCCGCAGGATAGGCGATTGGTTGCCCGCGTCAATTTAGCAAACTAACAGCAACGGGCTATAAAGCTAATTGCTTCAAAGCTCCTATCTTCGACTATCGTGGCTCAGTGTGTCGGTGTATGGCGAAATGACTCAGGCAAATTTGTTGCAGCTTGCTCAATCTGGGGATGCGGATGCGATCGCGGCATTGATGAATGCCAGCTTGCAGGCGATTGGGGTGTCGGCACGGGCGGTTTTTCGAGATGGCAACCTGCATGTGCTGTTGGAATCGGAACGAACGTTAGCGCCTTCTCCAGCGATCGAGTTTATTCGGCGCGGCATTGCTCGATTGGGTCTGGGCTGGCTATCTTCTGCCATGGTATACAGTCGGCTAACGGGGCGCAGCTCTCCAGTCTGGGTACAGGAAGTTCGTTTTGGCACCCCAGAGTTCGTTGCCAATCCCTTTGCGATCGCTGTCAACTCCAACATTGGCGCAGAAATTGGCAATAAGGATTGGGTATTTCCGCTGCCCTGGCCCGTTAGCCCGTTTATGCTATCGATGTTGGCAAGTCTGCCGCTAGTGTTTCTGCCCAGCAGCGTGATCTGGTTTCGCTATCTGGCAACCACCCCACCGACAAGTATTAACTCAGCAACTCTCCCATTAGCCACTCGTGCCACAGCTACGGAGCCTAGTTCTGATTCACTTAACAAAGCCTTCAGCCAGGCAAATCAAGCCTATGTGATTGGCAAAACTGCCCAGTCTAAGCAAGACTGGCAGAAAGCCGCGACTCACTGGAAGCAGGCGATCGCCCTGCTGAAAACGGTTCCTAAGTCTGATTCTCAAGCGGCGATCGCCCAACAAAAGCTAGCTGAATACCAGCAGCAGTTGGGCTATGTGATCAAAGATAGGCTTACGTCTCAGGGAATGGTGCTGGTGAAAACTATTACCGGGGATATTGCGCCCAAATCGATTGTGCATTCCGGCAAGGGGCTGTTTTTTGCCCAAAATATGATGTATCGCCACAGCGTCACAGTGTACGATCGCCAGTTTAAATTGATCAAAACCATTTCTGATCAAGTAAAGCTGGCTGACTCCGGCTACACGAGCTATCCAGGCACTCAGCAAGGTTCCCCTGTGGAAGCGGCTTTCAGCCCAGATGGTCAAACCGCGTGGGTTTCCAACTACGAAATGTATGGCGATGGCTTTAGCAGCACGGCTGACGATGTGTGCAGTCCAGAGCAAAACCACGCCCAGAGCTTTCTATATCGCATTAGCGCCCAAAGCTTGGCGGTTGATCGAGCGGTGCAGGTTGGGGCAGTGCCTAAATATGTGGCAACCACGCCGAACAATCGCTATGTGTTGGCAAGCAATTGGTGCAGTTGGGATGTGAGCGTGATTGATCCGGCGCAAAACAAGGAAGTTCGCCGAATTCCATTGGGTCCCTATCCACGGGGAATCGCGATCGCCGCCAATCAAACCGCCTACGTTGCTGTTATGGGTTCCTCCGATGTGGCGGCAATTAATTTGACCGATTTCTCAGTAAACTGGCTGCGGGATATTGGCAATGCGCCTCGCCATCTCAACCTTGATCCGGCTGGCAAATACCTATACGCCACGTTGAATGGCGAAGGCAATGTCGCCAAGATTGATCTTTCAACTCAAGCCGTCGTTGCCAAAGTAACCACGGGCAATGCGCCTCGCAGCATGACCATTTCTGGCGATGGTCAGTTTTTGTATGTGGCCAACTACGACTCAGACACCATCAGCAAAGTGCGGACGGCAGATATGCAAGTGGTGCAAGCGATCGCGGTTAACGCAGCTCCAATCGGTATTACTTACGATAATGACACGCACCAAGTTTGGGTTGCCGCTTATTCCGGCAGCATCCAAGTGTTTCAAGATTAACCAGTTGTAAGATCCATGTTTACCAGTCCACTCAAGTCAAGAGGCTGTACGCCAATCATCTTTTCGAAGGCTGAAAAGCGGATCACACAGCACCATTGAAAGGTAGTGGCATCAAATTTAAAGCTAAGGTGATTTTTGCCTGAGAAAGTATAAAGTCAAGTAATTTCACTGAATTCGCCTGTATTCTTGTGAATAAAGCGACTCTTTGCTTTTTCAAAAAACTTAGAAAAATCCTGATAAAACATGAGATAGCTGAATGAGTATCTGGAAGGCGCTGGCTAATGCTACAACCCGACTCAATTGAGGTGAGATCGCTAGATGAATGCCTTGTTGAAGTTTATTGCCTGCCTATAACCAACGCAGCTTTGAATTCGCTCACCAACATAAACTAAGGCACATATCAATGAGCAATATCTATATGATCGGTAATAGCCTTACCGATCAGGTGAAGTACGATGGCTTTAAAGCTCTTGCTGAAAGCCGTGGCAAAACTCACAATTGGGGTCGCCATGTGATTCCTGGCACTCCATTAGATTATCTTGTAAACAATTCGACCAGTGGATTCCAAGAAGAACCCTACGGCTACTACGAAAACGCTTTCTCTTACCATCGCTGGGATGCGGTGACGCTGCAACCTTTCGATCGCCACCTGCCTGAAGACTTGAGCGCGATCGATAAACTGCTAGCTCCTCTAGCTGGCAAAAGCCCAGATGCTCAAGTATACGTTTATGCGCAATGGCCCATCAACAATGGCAAAGACTGGGATACCCAATGGCTCCGTCCCTACACTGGACAATGGGATGATTCTCAGCGCTCCAAAGCGTATTACGAACTGCTGACTCGTGAACTTAATACTGCCGAGCCTCTGTTTAGTCCGTTCTATATCATTCCTGTGGGGCATGTGATGTATGAGTTGAATCAACGCATGGAAACGGGACAAGTTCCTGGTTATAGCAGCATCACGCAGGTTTACAGTGATGGGCTTCACTTTAATAACGTCGGTTCTTACCTCGTTGCCACTACATTCTTTGCCACAATTTATAAGGAAAACCCCAACGGGTTGCCTATTCCAGTTCAATATCAACCCCAAACAGCCACAGATCAGCCTCTTTCGGCTTTCCTTGCTGGAATAATTCAGGATGCAGTGTGGGATATTGTTACCACTACGCCTCTGTCTGGGGTTTCGGCAGTGGTTCCTCTTACCATTCGCAACACGGGGCTGCCAGAGGCGATTCAAGCGCAAGCCTACTCTCAATCGTTGGAAGCAGTGGGTGGCGGGGGTTCCTATAACTGGGGCGTTGCAACTGGGGCACTGCCAACTGGGTTAACGTTGAGCAACACGGGCATTCTCAGTGGCAATCCTACAGCAACGGGAACATTTAACTTCACTGCCCGCGTGACGGATGCGAATGGTGTAAGTGTAAACAAACCGTTAACGCTGGCGATCGCCGCCGACACTATTCCAGACATCACCAGCACAACTCTACCCAATGGGGCACAGGGTAGCCGCTATCAACAAAACCTAACTGCCACTCAAGGAAATGGGAATATCACCTGGACTTTGGCAGCCGGAAGCTTACCCACGGGCATAACACTGCGGAATGATGGATTGCTGACGGGCACGCCTGGAATTCAAGGAGTTTACAACTTTTCAGTCCGTGCGACTGACTCTGATGCGACACCCGATTCGGATACACAAGCGCTCAGTCTGGTTGTTGGCACACCTGCTGTAAACACCCTGCTAACCTCTAAAACGCTTAGCCCGATCGCGATCGATGGCAATCTCAATGAATCCGTCTGGAACCTTACTAATACCGCGACTCGCACCAATATCGGCACTTTCAATAACACGGTCAAATTTGGCACTTTATGGGATAACACCTATCTTTATGTCGCGGCACAAGTCACCGATAGCGCTCTTCTTAAAGACTCAACCAATCTTTGGGATGACGATGCTATTGAAGTCTTTATCGACTCAAAACACGATCGCGAAAGTGTATTCAATAATGACGATCGCCAAATCATTGTAGACAGCAATGGTAACCTATTTGAACAAGGAGGACGCTCAAACGGTATTCAAAAAGCCGTGCAGAAAAACGCTACTGGCTACACCGTTGAACTGGCAATTCCCTGGGCAAATTTGGGATTGACAGCAGCAGAAAACTTGGCGATCGGCTTCGACCTTGCCAACGACGACGATGACAATGGCGGCATTCGCGATAGTCAACAAGTGTGGCAAAATGCAGACGTTCGCAACCTATCCCCCAGTCAATTTGGCAACCTGCTCCTGTCTAATACCACCGTTGGCGGCGGCACTGGTGGGACAAGTACAGGTAGCACTGGTAGTACAGGTACGGGCAGCACTGACACCGGCAGCATCACCTCAACCACTGTCACCTTTGAAAACTTGACCGTTGGCGACTTTGGCAGCAATTCCTATAACGACCCGAGCGGTTACAGTTTTGCCGATACGGGTTCAGATAACCTGCGAGTATATAGCACAGGTAACGGCTACCAAACCAAGGTGCTGCATTCCGACAACTGGGGACGCACGATCAAAGTTACTAAAACGAACGGCAGCAACTTTGACTTAGCTTCGTTTGATTATGCTGCCAGCGTTTGGAACGATGCCACTGATGCGATCGTCACGGGCTACTTCACCAACGGCTCCACTCAAGTCTCAAACTTCGCCACCTCCAGCAAACAAGCCCAAACGTTGAACTTAAACTGGAATGAGCTAAGCCGCGTTGAAATAAACTTTGCAGGTGGCACAAATCAAGCTTACGGCGGCATAGACAACTTTGTTTTCCACAACAGCACAGGTAGCACAGGCACAGGCACAGATACGGGTACGGGTACGGGTACAGGCACAGGCACAGGCACAGATACGGGTACAGGCACAGATACGGGTACAGGCACAGGCACAGGTAGTACAGGCACAGGCACAGGCACAGATACGGGTACGGGTACAGGCACAGGCACAGGCACAGATACGGGTACAGGCACAGATACGGGTACAGGCACAGGCACAGGTAGTACAGGCACAGATACGGGTACAGGCACAGGCACAGGTAGTACAGGCGTTGGCGGCGGCACTGGTGGGACAAGTACAGGTAGCACTGGTGGGACAGGTACGGGCAGCACTGACAGCGGCAGCACCACCTCAACCACTGTCACCTTTGAAAACTTGACCGTTGGCGACTTTGGCAGCAATTCCTATAACGACCCGAGCGGTTACAGTTTTGCCGATACGGGTTCAGATAACCTGCGAGTATATAGCACAGGTAACGGCTACCAAACCAAGGTGCTGCATTCCGACAACTGGGGACGCACGATCAAAGTTACTAAAACGAACGGCAGCAACTTTGACTTAGCTTCGTTTGATTATGCTGCCAGCGTTTGGAACGATGCCACTGATGCGATCGTCACGGGCTACTTCACCAACGGCTCCACTCAAGTCTCAAACTTCGCCACCTCCAGCAAACAAGCCCAAACGTTGAACTTAAACTGGAATGAGCTAAGCCGCGTTGAAATAAACTTTGCAGGTGGCACAAATCAAGCTTACGGCGGCATAGACAACTTTGTTTTCCACAACAGCACAGGTAGCACAGGCACAGGCACAGGCACAGATACAGGTACAGGCACAGGTAGCACTGGGACAGGCACAGGCACAGATACAGGTATAGGGACAGGCACAGATACGGGTACAGGTACAGGCACAGATACAGGTACAGGTACAGGCACAGATACAGGTACAGGCACAGGGACAACCAGCAATCGTGTGACTGTGACGTTTGAAAACCTCAATACAGGTCTTTACAGCAGTAATGCCTATAATGATCTGACGGGCTACACCTTTGCTGATTTGCAGCCTTACCCAGATAAATTGCAGGTTTACGGAACCAGCAATGGCTTCCAAAGTAAAGTGCTGCATCCAAATAATTGGGGTCACTCAATTCAGGTATCTAAAGCAGGCGAAGTGTTTGATCTTGCCTCGTTTGACTATGGTGCCAGTGTCTGGAACGACAAGATCGACGCGACTGTTACAGGATATGTGGCAAATGGCTCCACTCGTAGTGCTAGTTTTCTGACTTCGACGAAGCAACTGCAAACCCTAAATTTAGGCTGGACGGACCTCGATCGCGTGGTGATTGACTTCGCAGGTGGTCTTAACGCTGCCTACGGTGCATTAGACAATTTCGTGATGGCGAGCTGATAATTTACTATCTCTCTTCTTTGTAGAGGTACAAAATTTTGTGCCTCTTTTTCAACAAAGTGCGGACGGCAATATACAAGTGGTGCAAGCGATCACGGTTAACTCAGCTCCAATCGGTATTACTTACGACAATGACACGCGCCAAGTTTGGGTTGCTGCTTACTCTGGCAGCATCCAAGTTTTTCAAGATTAGGAAATTCCAGGCAATTTACGTCAAATTTACGAGTTAATCAGGGCGATCGTGTCTAAATCTTAAGTTGCGACCTTCCATTCTTGATCACTTCATTCACAGGTTATAAGGGTCCATAACACTGAGATAGTTGCTCAGCCGTAACTATCCCCGTTAAATCCTCCCTTAATGATAGAAGTGCCAGCAATATTTATCAAAAGGAAGAGGGTAGTGCTCAAGATGTAATGATGGAGTAGTAGAGTTTTAGGTAGTCCTAAAGATGTGATGATAGCTGAAAGCCCCTGCCAGTCTTGAATCTATGGATCATCACTTGCCGCAAGGGGTTGAAGTTCCCGCGCAATATGGAAGCGAGAACACTGACTATGGCTCAGGCTGGCGCACTTTCGACTCAAAATCAGCCTATAGACTTAAGGCGTAAAACTGCTAGCTGTATGCCTGCAACGTCTGTTCAGTCTTCATTGCAGGCATCATTACCTTTAGGGCACTACCGAGTTTTATGCTTTTCTCCTGCCATGCCAGCCTGCCCCCTTTGTGCATCCTCCCAAACGGTCAAGAATGGTCATATCCACAACGGTAAACAACGGTTCAAATGCCAGGATTGTGGACGACAGTTTGTCGAACAACCGACCAAAAAAGCAATCGACCAAGCCACACGGGAATTGATTGACCGCTTGCTGTTGGAGCACATTTCTCTGGCTGGAATCGCTCGGGCAGCGCAAGTTTCTGAGCAGTGGCTACAAACCTACGTCAATGAGAAATATGCGAAGGTGCCTCGCCAAGTGCAGGTGACACCCAAAAAAAGGGGCGGTTGACGATTGAGTGTGATGAATTGTGGTCCTTTGTAGACAACAAGAAGAACAAGCAGTGGGTCTGGTTAGCGCTTGATGCAGACACCCGTGAGATTGTGGGTGTTTACATTGGCGCACGCGATGCAGCGGCAGCACGCCAACTGTGGCACTCCTTGCCGCCTGATTATCCCTCATTAATCACTCTAAGCAGATGAAAAGATAAGTTGGAGGTTTAGCTGATGCACCCGTGGACAGATAAACTGATTCATCTTCTGCGTCAGTTGCTCAAACCCTAACTGAAGGGAAGCAATGGGAAAAACCGTCAACCAGTGTTTAAGCCAATTGAAGCAAACTAAAGGTTGAATAACTAAACGCAAGTTGTTGAGTAAGTTCTTCCAACCGCTCTGGTTATTCCACCACGGGTGCTGCGAAAACCGCTGATGGGCCAGTGGACAGGAGTCGTTGAATGGGTCGGCAAACAAACTGACCATCAAAAACGTACTCATGACCAACTCCCACCACTTCTCAATCTGCTCATAGCGGGTCATACGAAAGTCTGCCCACCCGAGTGCATCTTTGGCTTGTTTGAGACCATACTCAATCCAGGTTCTAAAGCCATAACTGTCACCAATATCTTTGAGTTTGATTGCCGGGGCACAGACCATGACATAGGACGTTGAGTTGTCCGGTAACGTGTCAGGGTCAGTGGTCAACAGCCAGTACTGCTTGCGGTGGCTTTTGCCGTAAATCACCTCAGCCATGTGACGGGTTTCTGTCGTGCCATTACTAAAGGTGCGCTTGAAGGTCTGCCAAGGCTCCTGGTACACCTCCTGGTCTTGCGGTAGCCACAAAGCATGGTTGCTGCGAATCGCCAGGATGTAAGGTAGGTTTAATTCATCTAGCACATCGACAAAGTTGACTTTACTTTCGCCATACAAGCTATCGGCGAGCACCAGTTCAAACTCAAATCCTAGTGCTTGTAATTGTCGAATCATGGTTGCCGCAATTTGCGGTTTACTTTGATACTCTTCTCCCTCTTTGAGTCGTTCTCTGGGTTTATACACCTCAAAACTCAATGGCACAATCATGCCATCGACTAAGCCGTAGGCAGTGACAGCGACAATGCCATTTTCCTTCTTACCGACGTTGCCGATGTATTGCCGTTTGACGTAATCAGTGCTTTTTCCCTTCTTACAATCTCCAGTTTCATCAATCAGTAATATCAATGACCGACCGTTGAGTACCTTGAGGGTCAACTCCAATCGCTTCTGGCGTAACTGTTGCACCTGCCAAGGAGACTCGGTAAGGAAGTGATGTAAGTTTTGCTGATTGTTTAAGCCTACTGCTTTGGCAATGGCAGGTAAGGATTTGCGTTTAATCTCGCTAATCATCCCCAGATGCAGAAGCTTAAAGGCTTCATAGCTGCGCACTTCTGGGAATAAGTCCTCATACAATTGGCAGTATTCATCCACAAAATGTATCGTCGGGCGGGCGGCTCTAGATGCTGGCATGGCAATTGAATCTGGACAAACGTACCTCTATAATAGATAGTCTCTAGTCAGAGTGATTTAAGAGGGTTATAGCGTTTCCGGCTCCCGTGAGGTGCAAACTAGAGCCTCAAATCCCTTCCCCGCTTTGTCCCAACTGCACCTCATCCGACAGAGAACCGCTATATCGTCAATGCGCGTTCGCCTATACCGACTGTTGGGCAGCATATGGAGCGGTTACTACCCAGCAAGCGCCATCGAGCCGTGGGCAAAAAAACGGGCAAAACCAGCTACATTGAGCGCTTCAACAATACGTTGAGGCAGCGGGTATCGCGGCTAGTGCGAAAAACCTTGTCCTTTTCAAAATCGTTGGAGAATCACATTGGTGCCATCTGGTATTTCATCCATCACTACAATGCATCATTACGTGTGTAGCATTACCAGGAAGAGATCTGAACCTGACCAGGTACTAATTGAGAAGGCGTGACAGGATGAAGGTTATACCAATTTAAATTGAGTAAGCGGCAAATGGACTAGACTGAGCGGAGTTGTTTGGAGAGTCTAGTCATGGCAGGTGTAATGTCAATAGACGTGAAAGAAAGTTTGGATGACTTAGCTCAACAGTTGCGGCAAGCCGAAACGCCAAGCGCTAAAGAACGATTGCAAGTGCTCTACTGGTTGAAACAAGAGAATGCGCCGAGCATTAGTGCGATTGCCAAAGCGGTCGGGAAACATCGAAACACGGTGCAAAGCTGGCTATTGATGTATCGCACTGGAGGAGTGGGGGCGATGCTAGAAATCAAGAAATCGCCGGGGGGAGTGCGAGTGATACCCCAATGGGCAGAGGATGCTTTGGCAAAGCGGTTACGACAGAGACACGGCTTTCAAAGTTATGGAGCAGTACAACAGTGGTTGGCAGAAACCTTGGGAGTAGAAGCGGAGTATCACGCGGTCTACCAAATGACCCGCTATCGGCTCAAAGCCAAGCTAAAGGTTGCTCGTCCTCAAAATTGCCAGCAGGATAGTGAACAGCGATCTGCTTTTAAGCAAACCTCAAGGGCGACCTCAGCTTGCTGAGTCAGTATGCTCGCCACCGGGGGCAGGATGAACGTCCCATTCGCTATTTTGCTCAGGATGAGAGTCGTTTTGGACTGCATACTCTGATGGGACGATTGATCACGGCGTGTGGCATCAAACCGATTGGGCAGTGGCAGTGGTTGTTCAAAGCGTTCTGGCTCTACGGGGCGGTTGAACCTGCCACGGGAGAGTCCTTTTTTCTGCAATTTTCTCATGTTGATACCGAGTGTTATCAACGATTCTTGAATGAATTTTCCAACGCTTATCCGGATAGTCTGAACGTCTTGCAAGTGGATAACGGGCGGTTTCACAAGGGTAAAGCGTTGGTGGTGCCAGAGAACATCATCTTGTTATTCCAACCGCCTTACTGCCCTGAGCTAAATCCTATTGAGAGGTTGTGGGAACATCTCAAGGCAAGTTTGAAGTGGGCTGCGTTCAAAACGCTCGACCAACTACAAGTCAAAATCGATCAACTCCTGGCTGAGTTAACACCACAAGTAATTGCTTCTCTCACAGGTTATTCCTTTATCCTGGATGCCCTATCTGCCTTGAATACTGTTTAAATTGGTATGAGTCACCTATGAGAAGCACAATATGGCGCTCAGTACAGACAATTTGCTTCAAAATACTCAAGACGCAACATCAGTCAAAATCGAGAGCTTAGCCAAGCTCTATTTAGAAGGTAACCCGGTCGAGCTTTCCGATGCAACGATCGCCCAATTCTGTGATTGGCTTTGGGGTGAGTACCAAAGTCTTTCCTTGAACGTAGAGTTCTCGTGGTACGAGCGTTACAACAATGTTGCTGAGATGTTTGCTGATATAAAGCAAAGTCACCTTTGAGTATCTGTCGAGAACTACGACACGACTCTGGGAATTAATCCTATCTATAGCTTTATTTTTCAGGCAATTCATGATGACGACCACTATTTAACCAACAGTGACTTTAGTTTGGAAGGAGAAATCGCAGCCTATAATGCCACTGCCAAATGTGCGCCCAGTTTAGATGTTCAGAAGATTTTTTATTCCGAAAGTGTGTTGCGATCAGCTGCCTATCTTTTTTAGGGCACGATCCAATCTCCAAGATCGTTTCTCCGTAACTTGCTAATATAAAAAGCAAACCCATGCCTGAAACCATAATGCCGCTGAAAGCGATCGCAATTCGGTTCGCCGAGACGATTGAATACCCCGAAACTGGAGTGCGGCGTAAAACTTTACTAGAAGATGCCAACTGCCAGTATGCACTGCTGTCGTTAGTAGCAGGAACTGAAATTGCCGAACATACATCTCCTCGCAATGCCACAGTAAATGTGATTGAAGAGCAGGGAATATTGGCCCTTGAAGGCAAAGAGATTACCCTAGAATCAGGTGTCTTTGTTTTTATGCCTGCTGCTGCACTTCATGCCCTTAAAGCAACGGCAAAACTGACATTTTTATTGACGCTCTCTGCCTAATCTCTTGACTCTGAGTATGACATTGACGGATTAATGCCTGACAGAGGTAACGTCGATCGCTTTGCTGATCCGTCTTCAGTTTTCAAGAGTTTATAGCAATCGAGAGGATAGATAAGACAGGATATACAGATACACCTAAGTAGTGGATAGCTATTCCCATGCCGGCTCCTTACAGCGACGACCTGCGCCAAAAAGTACTGGACGCGATTGCTAGTGGACACCGTAAAAGCCACGTCAGCCAACTGTTTAACATTAGTCGCAACACGATTGACCTGTGGCTCAAATGACGAGACGCAACAGGTTCACCCAGTGCTATTCGGCACTATCCACGCGGTCCCCAAGGCAAGATCACTGATTTGGAGCAATTTCGAGTCTTTGCCAAGCAGCATGGACATTTGACGCAGAAGGAGATGGCAGAGCAGTGGGGTCAACCAATCAGTGACCACACTCTGGGTAAAGCCTTAAAGCGGATTGGTTTCACTCGAAAAAAAAGAGCTATGGCTATCGGGAACGGGATGAAGCGCAACGGCAAGTCTGCTTAGCCCAATTGCAAGCCTACCTTCCGGAGCAACTTGTTTATGTGGATGAAGCCGGTGAGGATGACACCGAAGACTATGCCTATGGATGGTGTGAGCAATCCAAGCGATTTGAGGCCCTGAAATTAGGGCACCGAACGGAGCGCATCAGCAGGATTGCGCGATGGTGTGAGCGTCAAGTGATCGCGCCGATGACCGTCAAGGGCTATTGCGACAGTGTGTTATTTGAAACCTGGGTACAGGAGTTTCTCGTGGCTCAGTTAAAGCCAGGACAAGTGGTCGTGATGGACAATGCCAGTTTTCACAAATCGAGGGTAATTCGAGAGCAGATTGAGCAAGCTGGGTGCCTTGTTCTATTTCTGCCACCCTATTCCCCGGACTTGAACAAGATTGAAAAGTTTTGGGCGCGGCTGAAGCACTACTTATCCCTCATTTGTTACTTTAGCGAGAACAAAATAAGCTAGAAGTAGCTGTGTTCAGGTTGAGATCATGTTACGCCCACCTATCGCTACAGTCAGCTTCATTGACGAGTATTGTCTGCTTTACCGCTCGATGTTTGAGGATGTGCGGTTGTATGAATGCTTTAAGTGGTTGCACCTGGGCATTATGAGTCCGCTACCGCGCAAAACGTTACCCAAGATCGCCAAACTCAATGGTCTGAAAGATGGACAAAGTTTGCATCACTTTTTGCGCGATGCGGTGTGGGATGTCGCTCAAGTTCGAGCCATTCGACTGCACCTGATTGGGCAACAAATTGGCACCCGACCCATCAGCTTATGCATCGATGAAACGGGTGATGTCAAGAAAGGAGAAACCACAGACTATGTGGCGAAACAATACATCGGCAATCTCGGCAAGACCGCCAATGGCATAGTCAGCGTCAATGCTTATGCCGTGGTCGAGAACATCACCTACCCGTTGTTGCTCAAAATCTATAAACCTTAGGACTTACGCGGAGAAAATAAGGGAGATGTCTAGGATAGGGGCAAATTGCTAGAGTCAAGGTATGAAAGAAGCAGTGACTCGACTGGACTACTGCCAATATCTGCTAGTCAGCCAGATCAACTATACGTTGACCAATTTTGCAGACCATAGCGAAAAGTTTTCTCACGACCAAATCAATCGGTATTTAGTGGGAGAAAAGGTTACCCCACGCTTGGTGTGGGAAAACGTTTCTAGCCAAGTTGTCCAAAGTGTAAAGGGCTATTTGGTGTTTGGCGACACGGTGTTAGACAAACGCTACTCGTTTGCGATTGATTTGGTGCGACGGCAGTATAGTGGCAACGCTCATAGGGTAATCAAAGGGATTGGAGTTGTGACTTGCGTCTATGTCCATCCCAAGTTGGATCAGTTCTGGTTAATTGACTACCGGATCTACGACCCGGATGGAGATGGCAAAAGTAAGTTAGACCACGTGCGGGAGATGGTGAGTCACACGGTCTACCACAAGCATGTGGACTTTCAAGCCGTGCTGATGGACACTTGGTATGCCACAAAAGATTTGATGTTGTTCATTGAGTCGCTCCACAAGGTTTACTACTGTCCACTCAAAGACAACCGTCAAGTCGATGATTCTGCGGCGCAGCAGCCCTACCAACGAGTCGATACCCTCGATTGGAATGCAGCAGAATTGACCCATGGCAAGCGCATTAAAATCAAAGGCTTTCCTAAAGACCACAAAGTGCAGTGTTTCCGGGTTGTGGTGTCCACTCACCGCACGGACTTCGTTGTCACCAACGATTTGACTCAAGATTCTACAGAGGCAACACAACAGGCGTGTGGCTTTCGTTGGAAAATTGAGCAACTGCACCGGGAAGGAAAACAGGTGACGGGCTTAGCGACATGTCAATGTCGTAAAGCTCGAATGCAGCGCAATCACATTGGCTGTGCTTTTCTGGTTTGGGTACGGCTCAACACTTTAACAAGGCAAGCAGGACAAACGATTTATCAACTCAAACACGGATTGCTGGACGATTACCTTTGCCAGCAACTTAAACGCCCATCGCTCAAAATGTCTTTTGCGTAAGTCCTGTTTAATAACGTGGATGGCTAGTGTTATTTATATCGTCGCTTACCTTGTCACCTATCCTAATTTGGGTTTGTATAACTCGATAACCGACCAAAACGCTCTAGACCAACTCTATTTTAAGAGGCGTAAAATTGAGACTATTTTGAAGCCGCTTGGTCATGCTTAACGGTTCACGACCATCAATTCACACATCCTGTCACACGCTCGTTGCCTCAGTAGTTTACGATGGGCAATGGTCAACCGCACTAGGATGAGGTGGACATGATTAAAGTAGAGCATCTGAGCAAAATTTACGGCACGACATCCGCGATCGCGGATGTCACCTTTTCTGTAGAACCGGGAGAAATTTTGGGTTTTTTAGGACCCAATGGAGCCGGAAAAACCACCACCATGAGGATTTTGTCGGGCTATTTACCCGCTACTACGGGAACGGCGACGGTGGCTGGCTACGAAGTGCATTCTGACTCAATGGCGGTGCGATCGCGGATTGGATACTTACCCGAAACGCCGCCACTGTATCCTGATATGACGGTGGAAGGGTTTCTGTATTTTGTAGCGCGAATTAAGGGCGTCAGTGCGGGTGAGCGGGCAGTAAAGGTAAGATCGGCGTTGGCAAAAACCAGCCTAACGGAACGCCGCACCAGCTTGATTCGCAAGCTTTCTAAAGGCTATCGGCAGCGGGTTGGCATTGCCCAAGCAATCGTTCATGATCCATCGGTGATTATTTTGGATGAGCCGACGGTGGGGCTTGATCCACGCCAAATTATTGAAGTTCGCAATTTGATCAAAAATTTGGCAGGAAGCCATACGGTGATTCTTTCAACGCACATTCTGCCGGAAGTGAGCATGACTTGTAACCGGGTTGCCATCATTCACCAAGGGCGAGTGGTGGCGACGAATACGCCGGAGCAGTTGATGGCACAACGAGGGGGCGGTTCTGCATATGAACTGGAGATTGAAGGAGGTTGGGAGGAAACGCAAAGGGCGCTTCAATCAGTGGCGGGAGTGCAGGAGGTGAAGCCTGTGGCTGCTGAGTTGCCATCAGGATTTTGTCGAGTGCGAGTGGTGGGTGCGAATGAGGAGCTGGCCGGGCGATCGCTGGCAGCGGCGATCGTGGGGTCGGGACTGGGCTTGTTGGAAATGCGGCGGATTCAAGCCAGTTTGGAGGATGTGTTTTTGCAGTTGACTATGGAAGATGGTACGGCGGAAGGGGCGGATGGTGAGATTGGTGGCATCCATCCTTTAGCCACATCTGAAACTGATGCCGAAAAGTAGTTGGATCGAGGTCGCTGTCAAAAATAGGGGAATGTTCCCCTACGCCTGCTTCACAAGGATTCTTTTAAACAAATTTTTAAACAAATTCTTGAGTCTTAGGCAAGCAGTAATAACTGGCTGTAAGTGGAGAATGGGGGTAGATGAAAGTTTTGAGTAAGATTCAAATTGTTTTTGCGAATATTACGGCAATCTATCGCCGTGAATTGCAGAGCTATTTTGTGTCGCCACTGGCGTATCTGATCGCAGGCGTGTTTTGGCTACTAGCAGGTTTTTTCTTTGTGGCGCTGTTGTTGGGACCACAAGGGATTATTCAGCAAGCGGCCCAGGCTGATTTGGTGGGTCAGCAAGCGGGGATTCCGGTGCCGCCTGTGGATGTGCCGTATCAGTTGTTGCAATTTTTCTTAGAGGTTTTGGGATCGTTGTCGCTGTTCATTTTGCCTATGCTGTCGATGGGTTTATATGCGGAAGAACGCAAGCGGCGGACTTTAGAGCTTTTGGCAACGTCGCCAATTACCAATTGGGCGATCGCAGTGGGAAAGCTGCTGGCAGTGGTCACCTTTTTCACAACGCTGGTGTTGCCGCTGATGATGTATCAAGCGATCGCTTTGAACGCCAACAGTCCGCCGATGGACATGGCGATCATGCTGTCTGGACATCTGGGGCTAATTTTGTTGGCTGCTGCGATTTTGTCTTTAGGCATGTTCATCTCTTCCCTCACGGAAAGCACCATTTTGGCTGCTGTGTTTACGTTTGCGCTGGTGTTGTTCCTCTGGGTCATTGACCTACTGGGCAAAAGCATTGGTGGTTCGGTGGGTGAGGCGATCGCCTATTTTTCCCTACTCAAGCACTACACCAATTTGGTTCAGGGCATCGTTGACAGCAGCAGCCTCCTCGTCTTTGCCAGCTACATCTTCCTCGGCATTTTTCTCACCGCCCAATCGATTGATGGGCTTCGGTTCCAGCGATCGTAGGGAAGCTTTGAGTTGGGGGGTTCGGAGTTCTGAGTTCGGAGTTTGCCTCTCGCCATTTTTCCCATCGTTCGTTATTCGTCTCTCGTCAGTTACCCCTCGCCCTTTATCCCTCATCCCTCGCCTTTTTTATGAAATCTTTCCGTCCTTTCCTTAAATATCTGTTTTGGTTTGCGCCCATGCTGGTTGTGGCGGGCTTAACGGTGGGGGTGGTGTCAGGAAGTTGGGGGGCGCTTCCGGTGGTGCTGATGGTGGTGGGAGTGGCGATCGCAGGATTAGGATTGCTGGCGTTAGGCAGTACACCTTCTGATCAGCCGGAATTTTGGCGGCGGCGATCAACGGAAGCAGGGGCAAATACCTTGGTGTCCACGCTGGCGGTGCTGGTCATTTTGGGATTGATTAATTTTCTGGGCGCTAAGTCCGTCTGGCGATTTGACTTGACGGAAAATCAGCAGTTCACTCTGGCACCCCAAACTCAGGAGTTGGTTCGCAGTTTGCCGCAGCCGATAAAGGTTTGGGTGTTTGATAAGCAGCAAAATCCGCAAGATCGAGAATTGTTGGAAAGCTATCGACGGTTGGGCAAGCAATTTAGCTTTGAATATGTCGATCCACAAGCAGTGCCTTCCTTGGCAAAACAGCTTGAGGTGAAAAAGATTGGAGAGGTGATTTTGGAGCGATCGCCCAATCAACGCAAGCAGTTTGTACAAGCGATAAATGCTCAGGAGCGCCTGTCTGAAGTGAAGCTAACCAATGCGATTGAGCAGATCAACAGCGATCGCAAATCCACCGTTTATTTCCTGCAAGGGCATGGAGAGCGGGCGATCGACAGCGGACAGGGCGCGATGGATCAAGCCGTGAAGCAATTGGGCGACAAGAATTTTGTGGGGAAACCGCTGACCCTCGCAACCAGCAGTGAATTTCCTCAGGATGCGGATGTCGTCGTCGTTGCAGGACCACAAAAGCCGCTACTAGCTGCGGAAGTGACTGCCCTCAAAACCTATTTAGACAAAGGTGGCAATCTATTGCTGCTGATTGACCCAACCAATCCTGACCCCAAACTTGAACCGCTACTGAATGAATGGGGCGTGTCGTTGGATAAGCGTGTGACGATCGATGCATCGGGCGGCGGCAAGCTGATCAATCTCGGACCTGCCGACGCACTGGTTAGCCAGTTTGGTGAGCATCCAATTACCAAAGACTTGCAGGGAAACCTAGCGTTTTTCTCCCTGGCACGTCCCCTGGGTATCAAGGAAGTAACGGGAGTGAAAGCCACGCCGCTGTTATTTACCAATGATAAAAGCTGGGCGGAAAGTAATTTAAAATCTCAACCGCTTCAGTACGATGCTCCTGCTGACCAACAAGGACCTTTGGTCTTGGGGTTTGCCTTAACTCGTTCTGTAAAGGAAAAGACAACAGAGTCTCGACTGGTCGTGATTGGCAATTCTAGTTTTGTTGCGAATGGTTTACTAGAGCAGGTAGCAAACGGGGATGTGTTTTTTAATTCAGTGCGCTGGCTAAGTCAACAAGAGCAGCCCACCCTGGCACTGCGCCCCAAAGATGCAAAAAATCGCCGAATTAACCTGACGACGCAGCAGGCAAGTTTGGCAAGTTGGCTAGCGCTGGCGATATTACCGTTGTTGGCTTTTGGCACCGCGATCGCGGTCTGGTGGAAACGCCGATAATCGTCTTGTGCGTTGAGCGCAGCCGAAACGCACTATCACCCATCCCAAGCGCCCATATTGAAAATGCCGTATTCCTCGCGCAGAGACTCCAGCGATCGCCCCATCACGCGATCCGGTTGAAGATAGGCATTAATCTGTTTGCCAACCTGCAAGCCTTGTCGAATGCCTTGCAGGTACAGTTGGCAGACCTGCACAGGGTTTAAGTAGTTTCCCCCCCATGCTTCCCCTCGAAAGGACTGCGCCAGTAGCTCCAAAAACACGCCAACGCTTTGGAGGTAGTAATACCAGGGTCGCCGCCAAGTCAGCGCTGTTAGCAAAAAGCCAATCAGCCGTAGTTCGTGATCCAAACTGGTGCTGTAGCCTGTGACCACATGCATGATGTCATGTCGCTGCAAATCGCACCAAGGAATGCGGAGAATGCCGACTTGCATATCGCGATCGCGCACAAACGTTGGATTTGCCTGATAGTAAAGCTCCAGACCTTGTTGCAGCGTCAGAGGAACGGTTGACGCGATCGTTGAATTTCTCGGTGGTTCAATCATCCTTACCATTTACATCTCGGAAAGTTAGCTTGCCTTAATAACCTGTCACTTGCAGCGAACCAGTTTGTTTTTTCCAGTCCACCTCTTAAAAGTGTCACAAAGATTTCGCAGAGAATTGGCGTTTTTTTGTTAGTCATTAACTAGAGACATACACCGAAAAGTCAGCCAAAAAATCAGCCAACTACTTAAATCATATTTGCCATGCTTTGAACAGGAATAAAAACGCCCTCTTCAAACTCAACCGCTTCACCAAAAACTCATCATCCTCACACAAGGAGCAACTATGTACGGTGCTTTCATTAATAGCATTGGCAAATTCCTACCTGGAAATCCCATCAGTAATCAGGAGATGGAAGACTATCTTGGATTGGTGAACGATCGCCCATCTAAAGTAAAGAGTCGGATTCTTAAAAGTAACGGAATTCAACAGCGGTATTATGCATTAGATAAAAATCAAAAAACAACTCATTTAAATAGTCAAATGGCGGCTTATGCCGTGCAAGATGCGTTGAAGAAGTTAGATTTTCCTCCTAGCGAAATTGATTTACTCTGCGCTGGAACGACCTGGGCAGATCTTCTGGTTCCTGGATTTGCCAGCATGGTGCATGGTGAATTACCCGAATTTTCCCCGATTGAATTGAACACCAGCATGGGCGTTTGTTGTGCTGGCATTGGCTCGCTGAAGTATGCAGCTTCCCAAGTAAAACTAGGAGAAAAAAGAAACGCGATCGCGGTTGCTTCCGAACTCCCTTCTCGCCTATTTAAACATACAAACTTTGAAGCGGAAACTGATATTCAAGCCGGAAAATCTTTGGGATTTGATAGTGAATTTCTACGCTGGATGCTGTCTGATGGAGCAGGTGCTTTCCTAATTCAAAATCATCCTAATCCAACGGGAATTAGCCTTAAAGTTGAATGGATTGAAATGGTATCTCATGCCAATGCTTATCCAGTTTGCATGTATGCCGGAACCGAAAACGAAACGGCACAAAAAAGCTGGACGGATTATTCTTCTTACGCTGAAGCGGTACAGGCAGGGGCAATCAATCTACGGCAAAATATTCGTCTGCTGGATAACGTGGTCAAGTTGGGCGTAGAAGGCTGGCTGAAATTAATTGAACTGGGACGAGTCCAACCAGACGAGATTGATTGGCTTTTATGTCACTATTCTTCTCACTTCTTTAAGGGACAAATTGTGGAGCTATTGGACAAAGCGGGCTGCATGATTCCTGAAGAAAAATGGTTCACAAACCTCTACACACGAGGCAATACAGGCTGCGCTTCTATCTATTTGATGCTGGAAGAACTTTTTCACTCCGGTAACCTCAAAGCAGGACAAAAGATCTTTTGCTTTATTCCCGAAAGTGGCAGGTTTACTACGGCGTATATGTTGTTGACAGTCCAAGAGTCAGGGCATAGGCATCAGGAGTCAGGAGTTAGGACAGAAATAAAAGATGGCGCGATCGCTCCTTGTCCCTCACCCGTCATTTCTGAAACAGCTTCTGCCTATTTGCTGCGTCAGTTGGCATTAGTGTGGTTGGAGTTTGAGCGCAAGTTGCGATCGCTGCCCATGTTGCGACGATTGCATCGGGGTGAATTTACACTGGAAGATTACAAAGCGTTGCTACGAAACCTGCGTCCCCAAGTGGTGGAAGGTGCACGCTGGATCGCTCGTGCTGCTTCTAATATGAGCGATTTTCGGTTGCGGTCTACCTTTATTGGGCATGCTCAAGATGAACACCGCGATTTTCAGATGTTGGAGCGAAACTATGTCTCGGTTGGTGGCGAACTGCAAGAGATTGAGCAGGCGGAAAAGAATTTGGGCAGTGAAGCGCTCTCAGCGTTTATCTTCCATCAAGCATCGCGAGAAAACCCAGTGGATTTGATCGGCAGCATGTTTATTATTGAAGGATTGGGCAATAATTTGGCGGCGCAGTGGGCAACCCAAATTAAGCAAACACTGGGCTTAAAGGATGAGCAGGTGTCGTTTTTGGCATACCACGGCGCAAACGATGAAGCCCATATCGGCAAGCTGAATGCCATTTTGAATGCAGAATGGATGACCCTAGAGATTGCTCAGCGGATTGTCAAAACGGCGCAAGTGACGGCACGGCTTTATCTGATGCAACTGGAAGAAATTCGATGATTTGAATAGGGCGCATCCTGATGCGCCTCTGCGATATTTTCAACAGAAATACTTTCACTTAAATTCACCAACCTTATGTCAATGACTGACCTTAAACAAACTGCGATTCCGCAGAATGGATCGATGGAAATCGCGCAAAGTGAATCTCTCATTCAGTCCCCGGCTTACACACCAGAACCCCACGATCGCCAAAATCCTAACGTCTGGGATGCACTCTATTTAGATACTGCCATTCCGGTTGATCCGATTGCCAAAGCTCATATGATTCGGGATTTGAGAAGCTGGACACGAGCCTATTTGCTGCTACCAATTAAGCTGATTGCCAATACGTTGTTGGCGTTAATCATGACAGTGAAGCGGCTGCTACCATTTCAGTTCAGCAACTATGTCCTGATGCATCGTTCTGCTGCATGGTTTCTCAAGCACTTCGTTTCGCCGGAAGCTTGCTATCTAATTGTTCGGCATATTTGCCTGGGTTCTAATATCGTTAATTTTTTAATTGAGAATGGACCTGATTCAACGATTGAATCATCTAAACTTTATCCGCATACAGTAGATGACTTAGCTGAAAATGCATTTTTAGAACACGATATAATTCTCTATAACTTCGTGTTGGACTATAGCAAAGCTCAACGAGAACATCCTAACTGGCTGCAACAAGTGCATCAAAAAGGATTGAGTTATGAAAGCATTCAGCCGATTGATTTAAATATCGATTTCAATCAGCGAAGTTGGCTGCAAGTATTAGATTTAGAATCAGCGATAGAGCTTTTCAAAGTGTTCTATTCACTTTGCCTAACGAGTGATGAATTTGAACGCGCCGTGCTGTCCCTAGAGTTTGATGAAAACTTTGGCTGTTATATTAGTCAACTCGTGGGTGACTACAACTGGAATCACGTCATTGCTAATCGAAATCCTTTAGCACCCGATAGTTCCTTTGGTTCAGCACGACGCTTGCTGCTACACGGCATTATTACAGAGTATCTGCATCGCCACTTAGAACTCCGAAAATTAGCACGATCGCAGCCGAGTCATGATTAGGACAATTTCATCAATAGCAGATCGAACCGTGGCGGTTGAAGTGCTGGGGTAGTTGGTCAGAATGCTAAACGCGATCGGTGGGTAATTGAGTGGGGTAAGGTAACCCGATAGGCTGGTAACTCCAGAAATGGTTCCTGTCTTCGCTTGCAGTCTACCTTGAGCAGCGGTGCCGCGAAAGCGATTTTTCAGTGTGCCACTTACCCCAGCAACGGGAAGCGAAGCCCGAAATACTTGGGCATTGGGTGATTGCGCCATACCTTGCAGAGTTTTGGTGAACGCCTCAGCGCTGGCACGGTTTTTATCCGCCAATCCTGACCCATCCACCATGGTGTATTGCATCGGCGGCACTCCCACGGCAAATAAGATCGGTTTGATCGCCGTAATGCCGCTAGCGGTCGCATCCAGGTTATCTAGGCTTTGGATGCCTACCGTTTTTAGCAACACTTCAGCATAGATATTGTTGCTCTCCTGGTTAGTTTCTTTCAGCAAGTCTGCCAACGTTGGCGAGTCTAACGAAACCAGCTCAACTTCCCCCGCTGGTGCTGGGGTTGTTTTCACTACTGTGGCTTGCGTTACCGTAATTTTTGCCTGGGTCAAAGCATTGCGAAATTTTTGAATCAGGTAATTACCGGGATTAGAGATCGATGTGGCGACCAATTCTGAGGCAGAGCCAGCGCGAAGTTGACCCTCAATGTTGATAACTGGTTGAGTGCGATCGCGCGCCACATCAAGCGATTCGCCCTGACTTGCGGATACCGTGACCGATTGATTGTTCAAGCGCCAATCGGGAGTATCTGTAGGGTCATCCCATTGCACTCGCAGCGGTTGCCCAACATTCTGGGGAAACAGTGTCAGTCCAATTCCGTTTTGGTTCAGCATTAAGCTGTTCACCGGTGCGCCGTAGCCTTGCAGCGTGTCGTCTGCATCCCAATTAGGGTTGGTGGCAGCACCTCGAAAATAGGTGTCATCACCCACCAGCAGAGCAACCTGACGAATTCCTTTTTGACTCAAGCGCTGCGCCAGCAGATTCAGGTGAGAGGTTTTTAAGCTAGGGTCACCCCGACCAATAATCCGTAGAGTCGCTAAGGTTGAGTTAGTGCTGTCGCCAGTCACCGAAGTGCGAATCCGGTAGGTTGCACCCAGTTTTTGCAACGCGGCAGCAGTCGTGAACAATTTATTGTTGGAAGCAGGAGCTAGTAGCGTCGTAGCATTTCGGGCATAGAGCGTTCGCCGGGTTGCCGGTGGACTGAGAGTTTGCACCTGAACTCCCCAACGTACAGCAGGTAGACGGCTAATGACTCGATTGATGTCAATCGGTAGTTGAGAGGCACACACTGAGGAAGCCGCAAGCAGTTGGGTAGGAACCACTGTGCTTGATGGTTTTGAAGGAGACTGAGCGATCGCAGGAATCGGTGACAACACTAAAATCCATGCACCCAATACAACCCTTGTTAAAATTATGTTTTTGATCACGCGATCGCGTCTCCTCACTCCACACCCCATCGACTAGACCTTATTATCGACCAAGTTGAGCCGTCGCAGATAACTCCTGATTCCTACAGATAAGCTCTCGGTGGTCAGTTGCAACGACTTTATGGGGAGACGACCAATAGAAAGGCAAAAGGAGACGACCATGCAGCGAGTGACAGCCCTGATGTCTACTAACATATCGTTCGCTCCTCATCCTTGAGCTAAACCGATTACAGAAAAGCTTAGAGTAAAAAGCGGGAGAGCCTGCCAGGGCTAGAGGACGACTATGCACTAGAAGTCATTCGATGACTACTAACATATCGAATCGACTCTCTGCCTTTGTCTTATCACAAAATAACGAATTCTCAGGGAATAAGGCTGTAACCGTTTCCATAATCTTTTCGCGGGTGGAGGCGGCAGGTTCTCTCGGTTCAATCAAAATCAATGGACTTTAATCTACCATGACAACTGATGATTATGTCGCTTACATCGGCATTGACTGGGCAGATCGGAAACACGATATTGCCCTCTATGACTGTGCCTCTGGCACCTGGCAAGAGAGCGTCATTCAAACCCGTCCTCAAGACATTTTAGATTGGGTCAATCAGCTCAGGCTTCGTTACGGTCAGGGTAAAATTGCCGTTGCCCTGGAACAGAAACGAGGTCCCTTGCTCTATGCTCTCTGTCAGTATGACAATTTAGTGTTGTTTCCGATTAATCCTCGCACGGTGGCAAACTACCGCAAAGCCTTCCAACCTTCTCGGGCTAAGTCAGACCCGGTGGATGCCCGCATCTTGGTCGAACTGATGCAGAAGCATCCCGAGAAATTAGAACGCTGGGTGACAGGCTGTCCTCAAATCCGCGCCCTCAGACAATGGGTGGAGTCGCGCCGGATGTTAGTGCAAGAGAAGGTCAGATTGACCAATCGCATCACTGCCTCTCTCAAGTCCTATTTCCCTCAAGTCCTCGATTGGTTTGAGGATAAGGACACCCGCCTGTTCTGTGACTTCCTCCAACAGTTCCCGGATGTCAAATCTGCTCAAGCGGCTACCTCACAGCAGTTGACCTTGTTCTTTCGCTCTCATACGGTGGTCAGGCGCACCGCGATCACCCGTCGCATCCAACAAATCCAAGATGCAGGTCCACCCTTGACACCAGACGAGGCGATCGTCGTGCCCGCGCAAGCCTTGACACTGGCACTGGTTGCTCTTTTGAAGGTCATCATCCAACAACTAACCCGCTTTAATGACACCATTGCCCACTTGTTTGAGGCACTCCCGGATGCGCCCTTATTTGCCGAGTTGCCAGGAGCAGGTCCCCATTTAGCACCCCGATTACTCGTGGCGTTTGGAGAAGATCGTTCCCGTTTCACTTCTGCACAAGCCTTCATGAGTTATGTGGGGATTGCTCCGGTTAAGGAGGAAAGTGGGAAGAAAAGATGGGTTCACTGGCGCTGGTCTTGTCCGATTTTCTTGAGGCAGACGTTTGTGGAATGGGTCAACCAGGCAAGACGGTTTTCGGCTTGGTCACAGGCGTTCTATGAACAGCAAAAACAAGCGGGCAAAAGTCATCAAAAAGCGATTCGATCGCTGGCTTACAAGTGGGGCAGAATTTTGTGGCGCTGTTGGCAGGACAACACTCCCTATGATGAGGAGAAGTATGTTGCTGCATTGAGACAGAAGCAATCACCGTTAGTCAAACGGTTGGCAATTTAGTCACTCATTTTCCTGACAAATGAAACCAGTTAAACATCAAATAAACAATGGAGAAATCAACAGAAAAAACAACTGCGAGACAAATGTAAAAATCAAGCAAGCCTGAAATAGGTAACTGAATAAATCTGAAGTTGAGAATAAAAACAATTCACTAACCAACTACAGACGATTTTGTTGGGCATCCAAAAGCAAGTAATACACCAAAACTAAAGGTTCAGACTTCTCTACTGACTCCGTCCACCTCAGGGACTATGTTAGCTGGCTTTTCCGTTCCGCTCCAGTTTAACTTCAAGTCTTATTGTTCGAGGACTCTAGTTTATTTGCTAATTCGGTGGTTTGTTTAGCAACGCCTGAATGATAGGACGGGAAACCCGAAAGTTTGTTTGTTGCAATTGTGCGATCGCTTCAGCAAGGTTGATCAAACCTTGAGTTGCGGCATCATCCAAAATTCCCAGGGTGCCGATTATGGAAATCCCACGCTCTTCTGCAATCCGTCGTCCCAAGCGTTCATCGATAATCAGCAGATCAGCGGGTAAAGTTTGAGCCAGGGTAATCGCTGCCTGTTCTCCAGAATCAAGGGTGTTGAGAGTTGTATCGGTTACGAGAACGGGTTGAACAGTGAGCCAGTCAGGAGGATTCGCAATCCATTGCTGAAGCACGGGTGGTGCATCTGGATCAACCATTTCATCCCGAACCACATCAGGAATGATGATTTGCTGGAATAGGCGGGGCAGTAGATCAATCTGGTTAATGAGCAGTAGATAGTTGATCGGTGAGGTATCGGCAACGACGATCATGAAGCGCTACTGGTGGGCTTTGCCCGTAACTGTTGGAGGGTTGTGCGATCGCGCTCCAAATCAGCCTCATCGTAATGCAAATCAGCAAGGTGCTGTTTCAAAAAGGCATCGATCGCCCAGCGAGAGGGTAGTCCCAGAATCCGACCCACTTCAGCATGGGTAATTTTCTCAGTTTGATAGGCTTGGATCACCAGCGCTTCTAGAATCTCACGGGCGAGAAGATCAGGCTTAAAGTGCTGAATGAGCTCTTCAGGGAGATCGATTGTGATTTTCATAACCTAGGCTCCATGATGAAGTTATGAAGCTGCCTTACCTAATATTCTACCTGCCATAATTAGGTAGCTGAAGTAATTAAACTCTGGAGCGGCTGATAGTGGAACCTATAACGACCCTGACGGCAACAGCGATCGCTACGATAATTGCGACTAAAGCATTTGAGAAGACGGGCGAGAAAATCGGTGAAGCGGTTGGAGGCTTAATACCCAAGTTCCTCAGGGCTTTGCGGCGTAAAGATCCCAAAACGGCTGATGCCATTGCTACCGTAGCACAGCAGCCACAGTTGGCAGAACAGCAGCCCCAGGATTATGGTACTGCCGTCCTAGTTGCTAAGGTTGAGGAAGCTGCTAAAGATGATGTCTCACTGAAACAGGTGATTGAGGAGCTTGCCACAACCGCTAAAGCTCAGCACCCCATCATTAACAACTTTGCCCAGCTTCAAGAGAAGGGCATCATTATTCAAGGTGGAGAACCGGACTTTAGAGGTTCAACATTCACCTTTTGACTTCAGTCGTCGGCATCGGGAACCGATAAAGTAAATCCTGCACAACTGATATACAGTGACCCGGTGCCCGATCTGCGAATCTTTCAAGGACGGGAAACTGAACTCTCGCAACTCAATACCTGGCTAACCGATCCAGCCGTCTCGATGGTTGGCATTCGGGGTGAGGGCGGCATCGGCAAATCGACGTTGATGGCAAAAGTGTTTGCTGAGAGCCTGGGGTTTGCAGGTAAGTTTTGGGCTGATGTGCGAACGGGCACGTCGATCTCCGCGTTGGCAGAACGATCGCTGCAAGAGTTGGGTGTGTTGCCGGAACAGGTGCGATCGCTAGAAGAAAAGGATTTGATTCCCCGACTGTTACGGCAGTTGCAGCAGGGGCGCTATTTGCTGGCGATCGACAACCTGGAATCGGTGCTGACGGCAGAGGGAGACTGGCGAGGGGGCTACGAAGATTTTCTGGATGGTTTTCAGAACTTGGGTAGCGAGAGTGTGTTGCTGCTGGCAGGGCGAGAATATCCTCAGAAGTATCATGGTTGGCGACACTCTCGCTGGCTGACGGTAGATCAGGGCTTAACGCCCAGTGAAGGAGCCGCACTGCTGGAAAGCTTGGAAGTTGCAGACACGATCGAAAACCGAGCCACAATATCGGAGCAAGTCCAGGGGAATCCACTCGCCCTGTCATTGATTGCCGGCTGGCTGCGGGATGAATATCGCCAACCCGCAGAACGGCTGGTTTGTCACTTGAGCCAGCACACTGATCTGTTTCAACTGGAAGGCAAGCATCGGGGGGAGGCAAACATCAGTGTGGATAGGGTTTTGCAGTGGAGCGTTGACCGCCTCACCCCAGCACAGAGGTATCTTTTAACCCAGGTAAGCGTTTTGCGCAGGGCATTTGAGGCGGAACTGGCAACCGCTTTGGTGCTAGAGCCACCCGTCAGCGATCCCGATTTACATGATTTAGAGCGGCGATCGCTCCTGCAAGAACTCCCCAAGCTCAAGCCAGATGGACAACGACTGTTTCAACTTCAGCCCCGCATCCGCGAGTTTGTCCAAAAACAGGGAACTGATCTGACCCCAGCCCACGAACGCGCGATTGTCTATTTCTGGAGCCAGCGCCAGACCGAATTTGCCCCAGAGGATACCCATGCCGCCATCACTGAATATGCAGAAACGTTCTATCACCTGTGCCAGTTGGGGCACTATGCTGATGCCGCAGCTACCGTATTTGCCTGTGATGCGTTTTTGCGACGACGTGGATATTATCAACTCCTGGTTGACCTTTACACCCCACTCTACACCGACTGGCAACCTACGCCAGAGCAGCAGACCTACGCCGCTGTTTGCACCAATCTGGGGAATGCATACAAGTCATTAGGGCAATACCCACAGGCAATCGCCTTCCATCGGCAGTCCTTAGCGATTACACGCGAGATTGGCGATCGCAACAGTGAAGCTAACTCGTTAATAAGTCTGGGGAATGCATACGAGTCCTTAGGGCAATACCCACAGGCAATCGACTTCTATCAGCAGTCCTTAACGATTACACGCGAGATTGGCGCTTGCCATGGTGAAGCTGCCTCGTTAGGCAATTTGGGGATTGCATATAAGTCATTAGGGCAATACCCGCAGGCAATCGACTTCTATCAGAAGTCCCTAGTGATTAAACGCAAGATTGGCGATCGCAACGGTGAAGCGAACTCGTTAGGCAATCTGGGGAATGCGTACCAGTCCTTAGGGCAATACCCGCAGGCAATCGACTTTCAACAGCAGTCCTTAGCGATTCAACGCGAGATTGGTGACCGCAACGGTAAAGCGAACTCGTTATGTAATCTGGGGAATGCGTACCAGTCCTTAGGGAAATACCCGCAAGCGATCGAGTTCTGTCAGCAGTCCTTAACGATTCAACGTGAGATTGGCGATTGCCAGGGTGAAGCGAACTCGTTATGTAATCTGGGGAATGCGTACCAGTCCTTAGGGCAATACCCGCAGGCGATCAACTTCCAGCAGCAGTCCCTAGCGATTCAACGCGAGATTGGTGATCGCCGCGGTGAAGCTACCTCGTTAATTGGTCTAGGGAATACCTACGTTTCCTTAGGGCAATACCCGCAGGCGATCAACTTCTATCAGCAGTCCCTAGCGATTCAACGCGAGATTGGCGGTCGCAACGGTGAAGCGAACTCGTTAATTGGTCTAGGGAATGCCTACGCTTCCTTAGGGCAATACCCGCAGGCGATCAACTTCTATCAGCAGTCCCTAGCGATTCAACCCGAGATTGGTGATCGCAACGGTGAAGCGAACTCGTTATGTAATCTGGGGAATGCGTACCAGTCCTTAGGGAAATACCCGCAAGCGATCGAGTTCTGTCAGCAGTCCTTAACGATTCAACGTGAGATTGGCGATCGCCACGGTGAGGGGTTGTCACTGTTTAACATGGGGTATGCGCTGGCTCGGCTCAATCAGCATTATGAGGCGTTGCAGAGCTTTCAACAGGCATTGGCAATTTATGAAGCGCTAAAGCTAGACTATAGGGTTGAGCAATGCAAAACCGCCATTGCAGAACAAAATCAAATTATTGCAGTTCAACCGCGCACGGCACCTACTATTGGCACCAAGAGACACAAAGATGATGATTTGTATACCAAGAGCTTGCCTACCAAAAGAAAAACATCTGCTGCACTGTCTTCTCGCCCCATGCAGAACTGGTGGCTGTGGTTTGCGGTGGGGTTGGCGGATCGCACTCCTCATCTGGTGGCTAAAACGGTAAGCACTGTCAGAACTTGACTGATGGACTATGGGGGCGATCGCCCTCAGTCACTACCTTTAGCAAAATCTGGTTAAAGCGCAGCAAAAAGGGTGAGCAATGCCCACCCTCGTTTGATTATCCGATCGATTTCTATGCTTTGGTGCCGCATTCAGAGCAGAAGCGGTTTGTGGAAAGGATCTTTGCACCACAACTGGTGCAATGAACTAATTGTGGAGTTTTTTCGAGGTGTTTGTGTTCCGGTAAGCCAACCATCTGGGCATTATTTTTCCCGGCGGGCACCATGGGATAGCAGTTTTCATCCCGCTTTACCCGCACATCCATCAGCACGGGACCTGGATGCGCCAGCAGTTCTGAGATCGCGCCCTTTAACTCATCGCGCGATCGAACAACCATTCCCTTAATGCCAAATGCTTCTGCCAGCTTGGCAAAATCGGGCATACTGGGCAGCATGTTGGATTGAGAATAGCGCTCGTCGTAGAATGCCTCTTGCCACTGGCGCACCATGCCCTGCCAGCCATTGTTGATGATGATCGTTTTTGCAGCAATGCCGTATTGTGCCAAAGTTCCCAGTTCTTGCAGGTTCATTTGAAAGCTAGCATCGCCGCTGATACAGATAACCTCTTCATCGGGCAATGCCACCTTGGCACCCATCGCCGCCGGCATCCCAAAGCCCATGGTGCCCAATCCTGCACTAGAAATCCAGCGACGAGGACCGTTTTTAAGAAACTGGGCTGCCCACATTTGGTGCTGCCCCACATCGGTGGTGTAGTAGGCGTGGGGTGCTTGAGTGGCGACTTCCACAATCACCTCTTGAGGCGAGAGGCTATCCGCATAGTGCGGCACAACCAAAGGGTAATCTTCCCGCCACAGATTGATGCGGTTCAGCCACGCTCGATTGCGATCGCTTTCAAATCTGTCGCCATCCTCTTTACTACGACGCAGCATGTCAATTACAACGTTGCGGACATCTCCCACAATGGGCACATCAGGGGCACGATTTTTGCCCACTTCTGCCGGGTCAATGTCAATATGAATTACCTTGGCGCGCGCTGCAAATTCATCCAGCTTGCCCGTCACCCGGTCGTCAAAGCGGGCACCCACCGCGATTAGCAAATCGCATTCCATCACAGCAAAGTTGGCATAAGCCGTGCCGTGCATTCCTAACATACCGACTGACAACGGATGGTGTTCATCAAAGGAACCCAAGCCCATCAATGTAGTCGTAACAGGCAAGTTGAACAATTCTGCTAACTGCTGAATTTCCGCATAGGCATTGGCAGCGATCGCCCCCCCGCCCACATACAGCAACGGCTGTTTTGCCTCACGAATCAACCGCAGCGCATTGGCAATCTGATTTGGATGCCCCTTCACGGTCGGACGATAACCCGGCATTTTGACAGATCCAGCTTCCACAGGCACATAGTCAAATTCTTCTGCGCCCACATCTTTGGGAATATCTACCAAAACTGGACCGGGACGACCTGTGCTAGCCACATAAAAGGCTTCGGCGATCGTTTGCGCCATGTCTCTCGGGTCACGCACGACGTAGGAATGTTTCACAATCGGCAGTGTAATGCCGTAAATGTCGGTTTCTTGAAAGGCATCCGTGCCGATCGCATGGCGAGGAACCTGCCCGGTAATGAACACCATTGGGATCGAGTCCATGTGAGCCGTGGCAATTCCAGTCACTAGATTAGTGGCACCGGGACCAGAAGTCGCGAAACACACACCCACTCTGCCAGTGGCACGGGCATATCCATCTGCGGCATGAGCAGCGCCCTGTTCGTGCCGCGCTAAAATGTGCCGAAGTTCCCCACGGGCCTCAAAGCGGTAAAGCTCATCATAAATCGGCAGAATGGCACCACCAGGATAACCAAAAAGGTCAGTCACACCATGGCGCTTTAAGCTATCCATTAATGCGTAAGCGCCCGTTGCCCGTTGAACCGCGACACGTTGAAGTTGCACAGAAATATCCTCGTCAGTCTTCAGATGTTTTTGTATCGAATGCTGCATTAATGCTTGAAGCCCAGTCTAGAGTGGATTTTGATTTTCTGTCGAGAAAATCTCGGTCAAAGTCAAGCCTATGACTTCTAGATTGTCCATTTCATCAGCATTTAGCTAGATAGTCCCTGATTTTAACATCAGCTTCCGATGACATTTGAAGAGATTGTAACGAAAGTTTTTCCATACCTTGCACCTTACATAAATAGAAACGTTTCATGGTTCCAAATTCTGACCCGATCGCCCCTAATCTGTCCTTTGAGCAACGGCTAGATGCCTCTGATCTCACCCGTCCGATGAAGTGGTTGTGGGCATTATCCGCTGGTTTGATTGCGCTGGATGGCTTCGATTTTTTCATTATTGGCGTTGCCCTTCCTTTTTTACAGCAAGATTTTGGTTTGGGTACGGCGGAAGTTGGCGCGATCGCCGTGGCAGCTTTGGCGGGGTCACTGGTGGGGTCGCTGATTTTGGGATCGATCACCGATCGCGTGGGGCGGCAGCGAATGCTGATTGTGGATATAATCCTGTTTTTGGTCGCAACAACAGGAACGGTGATTGCCTGGAATGCAACATCCCTGATTGTCTTCCGGTTTTTGGTCGGCGTGGCGATCGGAGCCGACTATCCCATTAGCGTTGCTTACATCACGGAGAATGTGCCGGCTCGATTGCGCGGTCGCATGGTGATTGGGGCGTTTACCTTTCAGGCAGTGGGGGCACTGTTAGGGGCGGTGACGGGACTGGTCGTGATCTATGGGTTTCAAGCGCTATATCCCGATTCAATCCAGCCTGCGATCGCCTATGCATGGCGCTGGATGTTAGGAGTCGGGTTGGTGTTGGCGATCTCGGTCGGCATTTTACGGTTCAGCTTTTTGCTAGAAAGCCCCAGCTACTATTTAGCGCGAGGCGACTATAAATCCGCTTCTAAAGCCGCGTCGATTTTACTAGAGCAGGCGATCGTCCTTACGCCAGATACCGACCCACCCAATCAAACACCCAAACTTGCCTTTGCCGATTTGTTCTCATCTGCCTATCGCCGCAACACGCTGTTTGCTTCTATTCCCTGGTTTTTGCAAGACATTGCGACCTATGGCATTGGTATCTTTACGCCCGTTATTTTGGCAGCGCTGGCGTTCACGACCGAAGACAGCCTATTAGCGAGAGAATTCGCCGCTGCTCAAGGTTCCGCAATTGTGGATCTGTTTTTGGTTGCAGGTTTCTTGTTGGCAGTGCTGCTGGTCGATCGCCTGGGTCGCATTCGTCTACAAATCATCGGCTTTTTAGGAATGGCGATCGGCTTAACCATTTTGGCGATCGCCAGCCTACTTCATTTGCCGCCCAGATGGAATTTAGCCGTTATATTCCTAGGCTTCCTCATCTATAACCTGATGATGAACATGGGTCCCAACTCCACCACCTTTTTACTATCTGGCGAAGTGTTTCTATCATCCATTCGCGCCACTGGAGCGGGGTTTGCAGGCGCGATCGCCAAAGCCGGAGCCATCTTAGGCACATTTACACTGCCGTTTATCAGAAAAGCGGGGGGCGAGACGACCTTGCTTTTCCTGCTAGTGTGGGTCTGTTTGTTCGCAGCCGGGATGACTTATTTATTACGGATTGATGGAGTGGGCAATCAAGCAACCTTAAAGCAGAACAAAACTGAGCAGTTATAAAACATGGTGATGCGTGTATAAAATAAATGCTACTTAAGATAGAAAAACTGATCGACCGAATGGTCTATGCTCAATGATGAATTAATTTAGCGATAAATTAATGACTTAAACTATTGCTTTTGGATTAAAAAAATGTTTTTGAAGAGTAAGAAAGACGGTGCGCTCATCAAAGTTTTGGATGCTGAAGCTGTAATCAATCCAATGAAGCCGACTATTTCTGGAAGGATTCAAGATGGGCAGGAAGAACAAGATCCTGAGGAATTTGACAAAGCTAACTTAACTTTTCCATCCGACGAAAATTTGCCCCAATGTTGGACAGACCCAGATTATCAAAGCTCTTTATAGGCTAGCTGAAGTTATGTCCATTAGCAGAATAATTAGTAGCAACTTGACAAACTGATGAGTCGTATAATGTTTGACCAATTGGTACTGACTATTCAGTATTAAACAAGCTAGCTTTTAGGGTGGAAGGTAATTACTTAAAAAAGTATTTAACGGGCTTTTTGAAAAACATATGCTTGCCAATCAGGTTCTTACAGGGAATATTTTAGTAGTTGACGACTCGGCTGATAACCGATTTTTGATACAAACAACGTTGGAATATGGTGGATATGAAGTTGCATTAGCCGAGAATGGCAAGACAGCTTTAGAGAAGGTTGAGGAACTTCTACCAGATTTGATTTTGTTAGATGTCATGATGCCCGGAATGGATGGCTATGAGGTGACTCGGCGAATTCGTCAAGATGCAGATCATCTTCCCTATATTCCGATTCTACTGATTACGGCGGATGAGCGATCCAGCGTAGTGAAAGGATTGGATATGGGAGCGGATGATTTTATTCGCAAACCTGTGGATGTAGATGAACTCTTGGCGCGAGTGCGATCGCTAATGCGGCTCAAACGTAGCATTGATGAACGAGACCGTATGGTGCGCCAGCAAGATGATTTTGTCATGCGGTTGACTCACGACTTGCGAACTCCTTTAGTTGCAGCAGATCGAATGCTGGGATTGTTTCATCAAGAGGTGTTGGGTCCGCTATCAGACGATATGAGTGAAGCGGTAGGTAGCATGGTCAAGAGCAACAGTAATCTGTTGCAAATGGTCAACACTTTACTAGAAGTATATCGGCATGATGCTGGCTCAAAAACACTTACCTTTGTGCCCTGCAATCTGCGGGAGATTGTGGATGAGGTGGTTCATGAATTATCACCTTTAGCAACAGACCGAGGTTTGACGCTCATTGCTGAGATAGATAAGACCGAGATTGAAAAGAGTGAAAATTTGCAAGATGCCGCCACCGTCATGGGCGATCGCCTGGAGTTGCGCCGCGTTTTGACTAATTTGGTTGGCAATGCAATTAAGTTTACTGATAAGGGATGGGTAAAGGTTCGCTTGGTTGAACCGATGGCAGTGGACACTGCAACAGGCAGCAATCCTACTATGCCTTCAATCCGGCTTGAAGTGAGTGATAGTGGCACTGGAATTGCATTAGAAGAGCAGCAAGCATTATTTAAGCGATTTCGTCAGGGAAACCATAAGCGAGCAGGCAGCGGCTTAGGGCTTTATTTGTCACGTCGAATTATTGAATCGCATCAAGGAAACATTCAGCTTCAATCTGAACCCGGAAAAGGCAGTGTATTTACCATCCATTTACCCGCGATCGCACAATAAAACGCCATTAAATTGACTTTCAACAGTTAGCTTGGAGTTTACTTTTAATCAGGGATTGCAATTCTCATCAGTCACAACCTTTATCAATCGTACTCAAGGTTTTTACTATTGAATTTTTCATGAAACATATTCTGGTTGTTGACGATATTGTTGATAATTCCGACTTGCTTCAAACATTTCTGGAATCGGAAGGCTATCAGACTGACGTTGCCAACAGTGGTGCGATCGCCTTAAAAAAGATTGCGGCACATCCCCCCGCCCTGATATTGCTAGATGTAATGATGCCCGGAATGAGTGGGTATGAAGTTGTTCAGCAGGTTCGCCACAATCTAAAATTATCGATGCCAATATTGCTAGTTACGGGTAATGATCAGGCTGCAATGGCAGAGTCAAAGGTAGAAGACGAGGATCTTATTCGTAAGCCAATTGATTTTGACAGGTTGTTAAACCGTATTCAAACGTTGCTCAATTGAAGTTTTTGCAATACGAACCTCGCGATCGCGTGAGGCAGTTTAGTTAACCTAAAGCTACAACTTGAGGATCGAAACTATCTACCACCATGGTCTGGGGCAATATGATCGCAAAGGTTGAACCCATACCAACCTGGGAAGTAAGATGAATTTCGCCCTGTAGTAGTTTCACAAGTTGAGCCACGATCGCCAATCCTAAACCCGTGCTATCAGGAAGGGGAGGTTGACGAGGTGAGGTGACTTGATAGAAAGGCTCAAAAATTTGGGATTGCTCTTCTACAGCAATGCCGATACCAGTATCCGTAACCGCAACTTCCCAAGTGTCGTTCTCTAGCGATCGACAAGCCAAAGTAATGCTGCCCGCTTCGGTATAGCGAATCGCATTACTGAGTAAATTGATTAGCACCTGCTGAAGCCTAAATCCATCGGTCAGCACTTCCTCAGGAGCGTTATCGCAAGCCAACACAAATTTTAAGCTACGAGCATCAACCAGCGGTTGAATCACTTCAACCACAGCTTGAAGAATTTCCTGAACATCAACTAATGCTGGATGAGCCTGTATTTTGTTAGCATCCGATCGCGCTAGCTCAAGCGCATCATTAATCAAATGCAGGAGTTGACGACCATTCCGCAACACCCGCTCAATGTGGTCAATATTTGGCGCTGTATCTTTTACTTCGATTCGGCGCTGTTGTCGCAAAAATAATTCAGCGTAGCCAATAATGGAGTTAAGCGGCGTTTTTAGCTCATGCGCTAGCATAGACAGGTTTTCTTGATTTGCCCGAATCAACCGATTTAGCTCTTGCACAGTTAATGTAAGCTGACTTTGAAGCTGTTCTAGCTCTCGGACTCGTTCTTGCACATAGCTCTTGAAGCACTGAGCGATTGCGGCATCAACCACAGCCGATATCAACGACATCGCTCGAAACAGTTCTATTGTGGTTCCTTTCAGTAACTCATCTTGCAGGTTTGTCAAAATGAGTGTCCGCAATAAATGATATTCGCGCACAATTTCCGTCGGGTCAAAGCCTTGTTCCGCTCTCAAAGCTCCGTGCAGAAAGCTCACTTGAGTGATCGCCTCAACATCGTTAGTTTGATCTTCCGCTAATACCGTCACCATGGCTTCTAGCACATGCGGAATATGATCGCGAATGGCATTGCGAGAAAGATCATTCGTGCTGGCAATTAGGCGATCGCGAACAACGGCCTCGACCCATTGAGCTGTAATTGTTTCTGTTCTGTCAGCTAGCAGTTGACTAAAATCTTTCATGGACAAAACTCTCGTTCACGAACGATTTAATCAGTCTAAGGGGTCTAGACATAAAATGAAATAAAGCTGGGTGCGGGTTACCCCAGAGGCAAACCGCCCTCCACGCGATAGCCACTGGAAAGATGAAAACGGAATAATCGCTCTGCTCCTTCGTAGGCGCTGATTTCCGCCCCTTTCCAGATCACCTCAGCAGTGCCGGTAAGATAGAGCAAATCACCCTGCTCAAAATCGATAAACAGCAGACCCGCACGCGGATTTAGCTCCAGGTTACCGAAAGTATTAAAGTGACCATTGCCCGAAAAATCTGGCACGGTTAAAGTTTGGGCATCGTCGATTCGCACAAAACCGGGTTTGCCGCCCCGATGAGATACGTCTACACCGCTGGCAGTTCCGGCTGAAGCAGCTTGATAGGCAGTCGCAATGAAGAAAGTACCAGCGGCGGCAATCAGCTTGCGTTCGGGAGTGCCCAGTGTTGCGATCGCCTGAATTGGTTTAGACACTAGCGGATCAAAATCATTCAGCTCAACCATCCGGGTTTGAATGTATTGGGGGCAGTTGCCAAAACTTTGCCCTACTTGAATAACAAAGCCATCTGCATCCATTGCTGCAACGGTGCCATTCAGTCGATTGCGGCGGCGCGTGTGCAGTTCAATTCCCAGTAAGCCGATGTCAATGCCGTCCGCAAGGGTCGTGACTAGCGGCTCGCCAAACAGCGGTTTTGCGGTTACTCGTAAGGTGCGATTGTCTGGCGAGGAGAGAAAGCCCGGTTTTCCCACCAGAATGGAGGCCCAAGGAGAATCTGATCCATCCACCGTGCCCACAATTAGGTAAGGCAGTTGAGCAAAAAACTGACGATGTTGATCGGCGAGATAGTCCCGAATCACTTGCCGTCCCTGCTTGTCCATTTGGTTTTGTATTCCTAGTCGGGCTTGAATTGCCCGTTCACCCACGTGGAAGGGCGATTCTGCTTGTAACCAGCCTGGAGTTGCCATGGTTCATTTTCCTTTATCACGCTGTTGTGATGCTCTTAAACCTATCTACAAGCCTGCCATGGGAATATAACCAGGCAATTGCTTGACTCGTTCGATCCACGCCAGCACGTCGGTGTAGGCATCCAGGTTGATTTTGCCGTCACGTGCTAGAGCCACATAAGGAAAGATCGCAATATCAGCGATCGTTGGGCGCTCAAACTCTAACCAGGTGCGCGTCTCCAAATGCTGGTTCAACTGCGTCAGAATGAACTCTGATTTCTGAGTTGCCCGTTCAATCTCAACAGCGGTTACGCCAAACAAGTAATGAAGCCGCGCATTTTCAGGACCCTGCCGAACTTCCCCTGCTGCTGTTGAGAGCCAACGAATGACTTGCGCCAGCGGTAGAGCTTCACTTGGCAGCCATTCTTCACCTCCATACTGACGCGCCAAATAAACCAAAATTGCCTGGGCATCAGGCAGGGTGACCTCTCCATCCACCAACACAGGCACCTGTCCAAAAGAATTTCGCGCCAAATGTGCTGCCCCTTTGTGCTCTGCTTTCATTAAATCGACGGTGATCCAGTCAAATTCCAGCTTCAACAAGGACAAAAACAGTCGGGCTTTGTAGCTATTGCCGGATAGTTCGTGACCATAGAGCTTAATCATGGGTTGAATCCTCTAGATTTCGTGAAAAAGAATAGTCGCTTAGGAAAAATCCAATTCGTGTACCGTTCGTTCGGTATAGAGAAACTGTACTGAACGTTCGGTATGATTGTCAATAGATGAATTAAACTTTTTTCACGGGTTGCGACGATGTCTAAGCAAACTTATGTACCCTTTCTGCTAGATCTGTTCCGACAGTTTGGCTACGATGGCGTGACGCTATCCAAAATTTCGCAGGCAACAGGGTTAGGAAAAGCCAGTCTTTACCATCATTTTCCGGGCGGCAAGGATGAGATGGTAGAAACTGTGTTGGCAGATCTAGAACAGGGTTTAGAGCAAATTACTTTGGAGGCAGTTCGCGGTGAAGGCAATGCCAGAAAGCGTTTAGGGCGCATGTGCGATCGCATCGCCAGTGTTTACCAGGATGGTCAAAAACCTTGTCTACTGGCTGCCTTACTGCTCGGTTCAGCGAAGGATGTGTTTCAAGATAAAGTGCAACTCTTGTTAAAGTCGTGGATTGATGCGATCGCCGCCGTATTAGTTGAAGCGGGAATGGACAGCGCGATCGCCCAGCAGCGAGGAGAAGATGGTGTGATTGCCATTCAAGGGGCACTGATCTTAGCTCAGGGGCTAAACGATCCAGCGCCCTTTCAACGCGTACTGAAACAACTACCGCAAAAACTTTGGGAGGGCATTGCCGAGAGACATTAGAAGCAGTGATTTCAGGCTTTTGACTTATCTAAACATTGACATAACTCTGTAATCACATACCTGGCTGATTGGGGTCGAAATTTGCCTGCACGAAAATCAGCTAAGCTCTGTTGGGCATCCGCAGCCATTTCTGCACGACGACTTTCGTGGTGACGATTTTGCAGAATCTTAATCAGTATTTCCTGCTGTTCGTAGGACAGTTGCAAAGCCTTTTCTAACACCTGGTCGAGAGTATTCATGATGGAATTAGATTAATGTTCTATTGAGCGGTTTCAAGTAGCCTCTGCGTCATCACAAGGTTTTCCTTCAGTCTGTTTCAATAGGGCTATCTATGTTGCGTTGTAGTGTCTTTCATCTATTAAGAAATTCTCGAATAAATCCAATAAGTCTCTGTGACTCTTCTGGGGCAGAATCAAAAGCACTCTTTATTAAGTGACTTGCCACAACCGTCTCACCAAGCGTTAGGATTTTTGCTGCTTCACGGAACTCATTATGCTTACCAGCCCTAGATGCAGAATCTAATAAATCATCGACTTCCGCTATTGACATTTGCAGTTCTCTCTCAAATCTCTCATAAAAAGGGTTTCTATCGTTAGGTTTAACAATCCAAGATTCGGGCCATTCATCACCTGGTAGAAACAGCAGACGTTCTTCTACCCATTCCTTAGATTTTTGTTGTTCAGTAGGATTCTCTAGAGCTTTTATAAACAGATTAATCTGCTCAATCTTCTTCGATGACTTATCTCCATCAAGGAACACACATACTTCTAATATTTTGTCTTTTTTATGTTTGGTTTCCTTGTATCTTGCAGCGAGGTGCCGCATAACTGCGGCGGCTGAACCAATAGGTAAAACATGTGTGCGGGAGCGAAGCTCTTTATCCAAAACTGTTTCAAGTATTAATTTTGCTGCTTCGTCTTCTACTAAAATATCCAACTCAACATTTCGACGACCTGAAAGCTTACCAGTTGCATAAGCTGGCGAAATCCCAGGTATGATGACGGTCTCAACCCCACTGCGTTCAAGGAAAATTCTACTTTCCGGTGGCAAACATTCAAGAATACGAGAAGAGTGAGTTGTACAAATGATCTGGAATTTACGCTTTTTACAAACTTCTTTCAATTCTTTGATTAAATTTTCCTGAGCCTTCTCATGAAGACCAAGTTCTATTTCGTCGATCAAAATTAGAGATCCATCAGGACATTCATAAATGATTGAAAATAGCTCAAATAAAGAGTGTTCTCCTGCTCCCATATTGAAGCCAGAATAAATTTTCTGATCTTTTTTAGCTACGACAGGTAAACGGTATTTTGAATGTCGCCTATAACTGAAACTGATGTAGTCAGTTCCAAGAATTCTGCCCACAATCTCGCGAACATTATCTTCCCAGCCGTGATCGGTTCCCGACTTGAATTTACCTCGATAACTCTTAGATACGCTTCTTTCCGAATGTGGGACAATTCGCTCAACTCCAAGAAATACAACAGTACGCCTTGCTCTAGAGTCATAGTTATTCCAACGACCTCCTGATTTTTTAATACGATGTTGCCAAGCTGCTCCAGCCTTGCCTCCCTTCCATCTATCGTGAAGGATTTCGTAGCCAACTATTATATTTCCCAGTGCAACCTCTTCTTTTGTCTGGACAAAAAAATCTGAAAAAGTGTAATATGGCTGCTTTCTCCCAGACAATTTAAAGCCGCTAGATGTGTTGTGGAAAGCACAAGCTGATAATGCAAGGACTGTAGTTTTACAAGACCCATTGCACCCAGCTATTGCTGTTATTGGATAACAAAAGTCTACAGTGGCTTTTCTAAGACCTCGTATCTGTCCATGCAATACTTTTATCGTGCGTAGTGTCGCACACGAATTGTCGTTGGGAAACCATTTAAGATTATCCTCATCTAGCTTTGAGTAGTTGTATGCCATTTCGTAGATATCAATAGGAAATAAAACTCAAAGCAGACAAGTACTCTCAATTTCTAAACAGAAATTATAGCCGCCCAGTCGGCTTTAGCTTACTCTAACGACATTTCCCTGACCAATGCCCTACGATTGCTTGCAACATAATAATTACTTTAGTTGGAGAAGAAATTGAAAACCATTACAGTTCTCGCATTTGATTCTCTACTCCTCAGTTCCCACTTCTATTTGTCTCGGCATGTAGTAGCTGGCAATTATGCCAAACATCAGCCACCAAAGGGTGTTAACTTCAGGGCGATACAGCACCGTATCAACTAGACCGTGAGCAATCATGCCGAAGAGAGACGCGATCGCCGCAATCAGCCACAAACCATCGCGATTCGTGAAACGATCCCTATGGGAATCGCTCGCTTGACGCAGCCGTTGGATCGCGTCCCAGCCTTGGGCTATGGTCACTGTTAGCAGCCATACAAAGCAAGTGAATCCAATAATTCCGGCTTCTAAAATCACTTCTAGAAGAATGGAATAAGCGCTCAGGGCAGAATAACGCGCCTTCATGTAGAGAGGATAGATTTTGTTGAAGGCAACATTACCAGGACCAATGCCCCAAATAGGATGATCTTTAATCATTTCAATGACTGCCAGCCAGACATTAATCCGAAAGTTGTTGCTACTGTCACCCCGTCCGGCAAACATGCTGCCTACGCGATCGCGCAAGGGTTCGACCACGAGCATCGCCAAAATCACTACGACCGCAGCACTTCCCAGCACGATTGGCAATGCCCACCGTCGCCAAAATCGCGGTAGATAAATACTCCACCAGTGCGCCAGCAGCAGCAGCAATACGCCAACGGCGACTACAATCCCAATCCAGCCACCTCGACTAAAGGTCAGCGCCAAGCACACACTATTGACGACTACCATTACGGCAGCCAGTGCTTTTTGCATCCAGCTTTGCCAGACAAACACCGCTGCAACGCTAAACGCGATCGCAGGAATTAAGTATCCTGCCAGCAAGTTTGGGTTACCCAGATAGCTATACACCCGCGTTGTTTTGGAAAGCGGCGAAGCGGGATCAACCCAGGTTGCCAATGCTGCTGTGCCAGAGAACCATTGCTGCAAGCCGTACACACTCACTGCTAAAGCGGCTAACAAGTAAACCGCAATTACCCAAGAACGAATGCGGGGAGATCGCAATATCCGCGCCACCAACGCAAAAAATAGGAGATAAAGCGTTAGCTTTTGCCAACCTACAAAAGCCGCCTTTTTCACGGGAGACATTGCCGTTGCGATCGACACGGCTGACCAATAGAGCAGCACGAGAACGTGAATCGGAGTGGCGAGAGGGGGGCGACGAGGGGCGAGTGGCAAATCAGCCTCCAACGCCTTTATTTCTTGCTCATCTTCTGAGAGCGTCAATAAAACCCAGTAGGCTCCACAAGCCGCTAGAAGTACAGCAACTAGCTCATTGTTAACAAAAGGAGCCAGCGCAAAGACCAGCATGACTAGTGCTCCGCCGATCTCGTTTGCCCAGCGCATCACCCAGCTCCCCCGTCGCCACTGCCGCAGCGGACCAACGAGATAATGCAAGTAGCTGGCATTGAGCCATTGCTGAAGTGGCAAAGTGGATAGCGTCAGGGTTTGCCAAGCGGAGTTCATAAGGGCACTCGCGATCGCGTAAAAGGATTCCTGGCTATTTTAGTCGATTAGGGGCAAGGGACTGGAAATAGGGGAAGGAAAAATTATTTGCGACCTCTGTAAAACGCTTAAGGCAAACTGTATCTATCAGCTTAGAGTCATTTTCAACTAGGAAATGCCAATGGCACGACAACTTAAACGGTGGGAATCGCCCCGTAAAGAAGGACGAAACGATAAAGGACGGGGTGGATCTGCTCGTCAGCGTCAGCGAAAAAAGCAGTTTCAAGCACTGCGAAAAAAGCTGAAGGAACAGACAGACAATCAAGCAGACAGTCAAGACAACAAAAATCAGAAAAACCAAAGTGGGGAGGCGAATCAGCTTCCCCTTTCTTTTGTCAAGTTTCAACTTGAGCGCGTCAGTTACCGCAGTACCCGAACAACTCTCCAACCATTTTTTGATTTGCCAAAGTTGGCATAGACGCTCCTAGTCTTTAGATAAATTGGTTGTGCCCATTGGTTAGCAACGCAATCGTCTTAACAAATTACTGACCAGGTGGTTTCTTTTTAGGAATGCTTAACAAAGGCAATGTTGGACGAGAAGCGGAAGATGGTAACGCATACAGTGGCGTGCGATTTGGGACACGCTTGAAAAGCGTGGTGGATTTACGGCTCTGAAGTTGCCACCAACCAAGGGCGATCGCCATGCCGACAGTGCCTAAACCTAGTGACATCAACACCCAATGGGTACTTAATCCGCCAATTACAACATTCACTGCACCAGCTGTTGCTGCAAAGCTGAGTACAGGTTCCCGACGATATTTTGATCTAAAGCTTCGAGTCCACGAACTATTCATGCAAAAGCTCTACTGAAATATTCTAAATGCTCAAATATATTCTAGTTTTTAAGGCGATCGCGTTGATGAGATTGAAATCCCCTTTAAAAAACTATCCGCTCTCACCTAGATAAGGTAAGAGCGGTGTAGCGGGTCATCGAACTGAACCTAACTGCCGGAAGAAACTCTTGCGTAACTTAAATTTAAGTCGACTCTGGAGCCTTCCAAAACATTAAACTATCGGCTAGAGAATGGCTCCGGCGCGCAGTTGGCTTTTTCCAGTCTGACGACCCATGGTTTTACTACTATCTGGCATGGGCATCACCTCCTTATTCCTGAACGGTAAGTTTCAAGGGTTTGCAATTTGGTGTTTCTAAGAACACCTGAACTTAAGATAACACAATTTTATAGAATGCGATCGCTTTGAAAACAAGCGACTCAACAGGTTGCAGAGGTTACTGGAAAAAATAAAAAGCCTCCATCATAAAAACGAAGGCTTTTTGAGTAAAAAACCGTCCAATCCTTAGAGAGCGTTCCCGCGAGGTAATACTTCTTCAGGGAAGATAAAGTTTTCGTGAATCTGGTCTTGAGGAGCCATCCAAGCGCGGATGCCTTCATTGAGCAGAATATTCTTGGTGTAGAACGTTTCAAACTCAGGGTCTTCCGCTGCCCGGATTTCCTGTGAAACAAAGTCATACGCTCTCAGGTTGAGCGCTAAACCGATGATACCAATCGATGCCATCCACAATCCCGTGACTGGCACAAACAACATGAAGAAGTGCAACCAGCGCTTGTTGGAAAAGGCGATGCCAAAGATTTGTGACCAAAAGCGGTTCGCGGTCACCATGGAGTAGGTTTCTTCGGCCTGAGTGGGCGAGAAAGCGGTGAAGGTGTTGGAGCCTTCGCCATCTTCAAACAAGGTGTTTTCAACCGTGGCTCCGTGGATGGCGCAGAGCAATGCACCGCCCAAGATGCCGGCAACGCCCATCATGTGGAAGGGGTTGAGGGTGAAGTTATGAAAGCCCTGAACAAACAGGATGAATCGGAAGATGCCCGCTACGCCCAGGCTGGGTGCAAAGAACCAGCTCGATTGTCCCAAGGGATAGATTAAGAAGACGGAGACAAACACAGCAATCGGTCCGGTGAACGCGATCGCGTTGTAAGGACGAATGCCCACTAAGCGAGCGATTTCGATTTGGCGCAGGCAGAAGCCGATGAGGGCAAATGCACCATGCAAGGCAACGAAGGCCCAAAGACCGCCGAGTTGGAACCAGCGAGTCAGGTCACCTTGAGCCTCGGGTCCCCACAAGAACAGAAGGGAATGCCCGAGGCTATCAGCGGGGGTGGAGACGGCTGCGGTCAGAAAGTTGCAGCCTTCTAGATAGGATGATGCGAGTCCGTGGGTATACCAGGAGGTGACGAAGGTGGTGCCGGTTAGCCATCCGCCGATTGCCATGTAGGCGCAGGGGAATAGCAGTAAGCCGGACCAGCCGATGAAGACAAAGCGATCGCGCTTCAGCCAGTCGTCAAGAGCGTCAAACAGCCCTTGTTTTGCAGGCGCGCGCCCCATTGCTACGGTCATACGGTAAAACTCCAGATTAGATACGAGTGCTTAAGAGGTTTTTCAGTCAAACCCTAATTAGCCTGAATCAGAAAAATTCAGAATAATTAAAGTATGAACAGAGTTTACGTTTCTTTACTATCTGCTAATTATACAAATTAGTCCATAAATTTTCTATGTAAATTCTGAATATGTTTGGTCTAAGTATTTATGCTCAATCACTGCTATGACTATTGTTGAAGCTATTTTGAAAATAGAGTTAAAAGGTTTCAGTCATGCCCGACGATACAGGTGCCTTCCTCATTGGAATAGCAGTTCTCGTCTTATATTTAGGACTGTCTGCTCTAACGGAGATGGGCACGAAATTGCCTTGGAAGGCAATATGTTTAACAGCAAATTTAACGAACAGCAAATTCATTATTCGGTCTTAAGGGACACATAAATTCATGGTTGGGCTAGATTTAGTTAAAAACTTGTTGCTAATCGTAACAACGCTCTATCAGGCGATCGCCTGCTGGCATGAAGATCAAACATCACCGCCCGGTCAGCGCATCGACATAGGCGGATACAAGCTGCATTTATACACCGCAGGCGACTCCACGAGCCAGCCAACCATCGTGCTGGATCACAGCTTGGGCGGCATCGAAGGCTATTTCTTATTGCCAGAACTGGCGAAGTTGGGTCGGGTTTGTTGTTACGATCGCGCTGGATATGGATGGAGCGATCGCAGCCCCCATCCTCGCAACAGCCAGCAGATTGTCACCGAACTCGATCAGCTTCTCACTGCTGCCAACGTTGCCCCACCCTATCTGCTGATTGGTAATTCCTTTGGCAGCTACAATCTGCGGCTTTATGCCTACCAGTTTCCTGAAAAAGTTGTGGGGTTGGTGTTAACCGATGGCTTGCACGAAAACGGCATGTTGCAGATGACGTTACTGCTGCGTGCTTTGAAACTATTTTTTATCTCTGGCTTTGTCATGTGCTTGCTGGGAGCTGGTTTGGGAATTATTCGCCTGCTGAAGATCTGTGGAGTGTTTGAGCTAATCAAGCCTCCGCTAAGACAGTATCCCAGCAGTACTTTGAACCGGGTCAAGCGATCGTTTTGCCGTCCCAAACATTGGATTACAATGGCTCAAGAGATGTGGAGCCTGGACACAAGCGGACGGCAACTTCAAGCTGTTGAGTCCCTCGGCTCTTTGCCAATCGTCAGCATCAAAGCCAACAGCTTTTTCAAACCATCTTTATGGACGCGGTTCATTCCCTTAGAAGCCGCCAATCGACTGCGCGATGAAATGCATCAGGAGCTATTAAAACTTTCAACCGATTGCACTCAACTTCAAGCCGAAACTAGCGGTCACTTTGTTTGGCTGGATCAACCAGAGGTGATGATCCAAGCAGTGAAGATTCTTTTGGAAAAAGCTAACTGAATGAGTTCTAGAAGTTCAACCCTGATTCATTGAGTAGCGCCACCAAGCGCTCCAAATTTTGCCGCACGGCATCGGCTGACGTGTTTAATTCTGCTTGCTCCTGTGGGGTTAACTCCAGTTCCAGCACACTTTCAATTCCCTCAGAACCTAAACGGCAGGGCACTCCAAGGAAAATATCTTCTAGCCCGTATTGTCCTTGTAGATAAGCAGCAACCGGTAAAATGCGCGGCTGGTTGAAAATGATTGACTCGACCATCACGGCAACTGCTGAGGCGGGAGCGTAATAAGCTCCGCCGGTTTTTAGGAGTCCTACCAGTTCTGCCCCGCCATTTCGAGTGCGGGCTACAATTCGAGCGATCGCGGCTTCATCTAAGAATCGGTCAATTGGAATGCCATTCACGGTGGAATAGCGCGGCAGCGGCACCATCAAATCACCGTGACTGCCCAATACCATGGCATTAATGTCATTAATTGACACGCCTAACTCCATGGCGATGAAGGTTTGAAACCGGGAAGAATCTAGCACTCCTGCCATGCCCATGACTTTGTGGATCGGCAAATGGCTAGCTTTCCAGGCGACGTAGGTCATCACATCCAGCGGATTGGTGACCACCAGAAGGATGGCATTCGGTGCGTGTTCCATGACCCTGCGGGTTACATCCAGCACAATCTTGCCGTTCGTCAGCAGCAGATCATCACGGCTCATGCCGGGGCGGCGCGGTAACCCGGCGGTGATCACCACCAGATCGACATCGGCAGTATCTTTAAAGTCGTTTGTGCCCACAATTTGGCGATCGTGGTGTTCCACGCCCCGCGCTTCCATCAAATCTAATGCCACCCCTTGAGGGCGACCTTCCACCACATCTAGCAACACGACATCGGCAATATTTTTTTCGGCTAGCCGTTGCGTCAGGGTTGCGCCCACGTTGCCCGCCCCAATCACCGCCACACGAGCGGTGGAACTGGGAACCTGAGAGGGACGAAGCGCCATCCCATACATCTGTGAAGCGGAAGGATCAGAACTGGAAGTCATAGGGTTGAACAGCAGACAGCAGAAAGAACTCAGCAGGACTTCTTCAAATCCTGAATCTAAATTATGCTGCACGGCATCCAAAAAATTGGCAAAAGTCAGATTTTGCTCACCTTTGCGTCGGAATACTATTGCCAATCATCGAGTTCAACAATCCAGCGTTGCAGGAGGCTGTTGACCTGACTGCGACGGGCTTCAAAGGTAGCGGCAATCCAAATCAGCAGTAGCCCAACCGCAATGCCGATCGCCCACAGCACCAGAGAATAATCGCTAATAAAGCGCCACACTTGCCATAGCACTTGCAGCATGAAGGTGGCGGTGCCGACATACAGCAGTGCTCGAATTCTGAGCAACACTCCTGCAAAGATGAATCCTAAATCAATCGCGATCGCGCCCAAGCCAACCAGCAGGGGAAGAATGCCAGCAATTCCCACCTGCGCTTGATAAAACGCTGTCAAGCTGACAGTACCAGTGGCAAGACAGCGCAGCCAATGGCGCGTTTCGCGCTTGTCGGGCGATCGCAAGCTTGGTTCAACTTGGGCAACGTATAAGAGAGAAAACCCGATCACAGCGGCAATCCACAGCGGTTCTATAGCTCCCCGTTCGTGCAGCATTCGCAACACTGCCCAATCTGCCAGCAGCACGCTAAGGTAGCTTAAGCTGACGCGCCGTTCTGCACTCGACAACCAGCCATAAAACGCCGCTACGATCAGCAGACTTTGAATGTTGCTGCCCCATCCCGTTAGCAGAATTGCAATGGTAGGGAGCACGATCGCCGCCTGTCGCCACGGATGCCAATTCCAGCCCCACCGATCCCAAGGTGCAAAGTAGAGAAATACGGCAATGATCGCCGCGATCGCTCCAGCCCAATCGATCAACATCGCATCCGGTAGCCAGCGGTGTAGCCAATAGGTCAATGTCACCAAGCTCTGGGTGATTCCGGCGTAGATCCACAGGGAAGTGGAAGATACGAAGTACGGAGCGTGGAGTGCAGAGTGCGGAGTTTCCTCTGATCCCCGCTCTATGTTTTGCGATCTCTGATCCCTGTTTCGTCCCATTGCCAGGGCATATGCCGTAGCTGTTGCGATCGCTGTTGTCCAGAGCCATTCACCAAAAGCGCTTAGATTAAACAAGGCGGGTATCAGTAGGGTTGAGCCTAAAATCCAGTGGGCGTGGGCGATCGCTTGCCACATCCATTCAGGAACTCGCAGGTAAGGGATCAGCCAGCGCTGGAGCGCGTAGTAGGTGATCGCAAACGCGATCGCTAACCCTGCCAATAGGGTAATGCCATCTCCTGAACTGCCACCTTTTGCCTGCAACAGTTGATAGAGCAGCAGTTCGTAAGCAGCGATGGAAACCCCACCCAATGACAAAAAAGTGAGCCACTTTAGCCACCCTTGACGACGACCGACCCCAAGCCCCACAAGCGCCGCAGCAAAAGTATACCAACCCGTGGTAGCCGTAAACGTGCGGTGCTGAATCACGACTCCAAAAAGCGCGTAGAGAATAGGGATGACGTGAAAGGCGGAAGGGTGATTCGGCGTAACTTCTGCGGAGGCGCTATGTAAAGGGAGTTCGGAGTCGGGAGTTGGGAGTTGGTCGAGCCTTTGATCCCGGTTCCCGGTTTCCTGTTCCCTAACCCCGCGTCCCGCGCCCCCTGATTGCCTGCTTACCATCCACCAATCACCGCCGAGCTGAGTGGCTAAGCCGAGGGCAAGATTAGCAATTCCTAAAGCGTCAAGGGAACGCCCCGTGAGAGCAATGCTGCTGGTGAGTAGGAGTTCCACGCTCCAAGCGATCGCGTGGAAGCCGACATTGCTGGCACTTTGCCATAGTCGATAGCCGATAGCGGCGATCAAAATGGCTGACGCGATCGCATCGTTTGCCGTGGATTGATTGAATTCTAAGTAAACAGCAGCCTGACTTAGGGTGAGCACAACCAGAGTTAATAGGGTTAGCGCAATAGCCCAACCATCTGCAGCTTTCTGATAGAGGTTCTTGAGGTGATGGGGTGGGTGGTTTAGTAGCCAACCTCGCAGCAACCAGAGAACCAGCACCGCGATCGCCAGCATAACGGTGGCAAAACCAATGGTACGGTTGTTGGCAAAAATCTCCCAAGCGGTGACAGCAGCAAATCCTAGCCCAAAGCCAGTGGTGAGCACTGCCGCGACTAAACGCTGCATTCGGCGAGTATTCAGCAGCATTAGCACCGTTGCAATGCCGAGACTGATTAACCGCCCCGCGATCGTGGTAAACATGAGCGGCTGCACCAGTACCAACGCCACACTACTTAATCCGCTCGCGGTGTAGCCATAGGAAAATCGTCGTTGGTTGCCCAACAGTGTCAACATCAACGGCACGATTAGCCACAGTCCACCCCAATCGAGTGTTTGTTCTTGCAACCCATGGAGCCACAACAGCCCATAGCTCAACGCTGCCAGAGTTAGCCCAAAATACCAGGCGCTCAATTGCCATGATGTGCGGGGAGCCAAGAGTGCGGAGGATTGGACGCTGCTTTCTGGTTCTATTGAGTGTCTTCTACTACCGATCCAGCCGATGCTAAGGCTCCATTCGGCGACCATGCCAACGAGTAATATACCTGCCCACGTAGTAGAAGATAGCGTGGGAAACCTCCAGTCAATTCCAGAGGCGATCGCGGCTAAAAGAATGCCATGAGTCAGGTAAATCAGCCGGGGTGAAGGCTGAACTCGTTTAGTGGTGATCATCAGTAGCGTGACTGCCGACAGCAGCAAGTTGAGCGATCGCACCCAAGCATTATCCAAACTGATCAGGGTCAATGCACTGCCCAAACCCAGTGCCAAAAATTCTGCATATTGGGCTAGTCCAGGGCGTTGCCACCGTCTCAAGCGAAACGCTAAAACCACTGTGAGCAGCACGTAAGGAAACAAACCTAGCCCCAGAAAAGTCAACGGCGTCGCATCCGTTCCGGCAAGTTGAGTAAAGAAGGTCAGGATGCGGGTTTGGACAGCAGCGGGAACCACTTGCCAGACCAACCAGCAGGCTTGCAATCCCACCAAAAAGCCAGTGATTAAATCAATCGGTGACCCGATACGACGCAAGCGATCGCCCAGCAGCCACAGCGCCAATCCACTCACCGCGATCGCCTGCCACGGGGGAATCACCGTCACCGCCACCAGCCACCCCAACAGCAGCAGCCCTGCTCCAGCCCTCATCCAGACAGCACGGGCTGAATTTTGACGCGCCAACCAACACAGCACCCAGCCGCAGATCCCCAATGCCAAACCCAGTTGGTTAATCGGCACTTGAGCCATCAGCGCCGCCCGTCCAATCAAAATCAGTGCAAACGCTGCTACTGCAATTTTACTCAGAGAGGGAGAAACGAATGGTAGATTGATCGGTGAAGTGATCGCCTCAACTGGCTCTATTTCTCTATTTTCTGTTCTCTGCTCCCTATTCCCTGCTCTCTGCACTAACACCGCCGCCGCCCCAACCGTTCCCCCATACACCGCCCAAAAAGGCACTTCCTGCCAGCCCCAACCCCAATGCAGCCAAGTCAGGGTGATCGCGGCGATCAGCAGCATCCCGTCACGACTAGATTTCAACAGCAGAATCAAGATGCCAGTCAAGAGAAAAGACGCGATCGCTGCCATACCCAGCCCAACCGGACTTTGCCCCAACTGAAACCCGTCCATCATCCAAAAATTGACGGGGATAATCAACACTGTGGCAATGCTCAACATGCGGCTGGTCAACTGCAAGGAGGCCTGTTTTCCTGTCCACCAGCCGACTCCCCAAAAGACCAGCGTGTAGCCCAATAAAATGCTGTACTGCCCGACGGCTGAAAAGTTGCGCCATTGGGTCGCTGCTAGCACGCCCGACGACACCACAACCAAAAACACACCTAAAAATAGCAGCCACAAGACGCTGAGTTCTGCCATGAAAGACTGCAACAGTCGAGCAGCCACTGTGGGATGGCGAACAGGTGCAGAGACTACAGGCGTTTCAGAAACAGCACTTGCACTTCGACGGGGATCATATTGCAAATCTCCCTGCCTCGACTGATCCGTTGCTTCAGGCGGAAGAAAATTGCCTCCCACTTTCACAGGTGGCTCTATTGCGTTGGGTGTTTCCAGGTCTGCTGCAATTCCCGTGAGGGCAACACTTTGCGGACTCTCTGAGACCTGCGGCACTGGGCAGACTAGTTGTTCCGCACAAATTTGCCGCACCAGCACATCAGAAATTAATCCCAGTTGCAGCCAGCTTTCTAGCCCTTCTAGTAAAGCCGGACTGACAGAGCGAACAACTAGCTCAAGCGTAAATTGGCGATCGCGAGGAGAAGCCATGGAAGAAAAGAATATAGCTCTCCATTATCATCGCGCCTGTTCTGTGACATCGCTCAAATCTTTAGCCAACCAATGTCTAAGCGATCGCCGTGCTTTGCCAATTCAACTCAGTCGTACTTCTACCGCGACAATGAGTTTTCCCTCAATTAATCGGTCAACCATGATCCAAATTCCTCCACAAAGCGCCCTTGAACAATGGACTGACGGATGCGCTGGGTGAATTGAATCAGTTCAGTAATGTTATGAATTGAAAGCAGGGTATAGGCCAATATCTCCTGAGATCTCAGCAAATGGCTGACATAGGCACGGGTAAAGTTTTGGCAGGTATAGCAAAGACAGGCCTCATCTAGAGGGGTAAAGTCTTCTCGAAATCGAGTGTTTTTCAGGTTCCACCGTTCTCCCCCCACGATCGCATTGCCATGTCGTGCCAACCGAGTCGGAATTACACAGTCAAATAAATCAACACCTGCTGCGATCGCCTGCACCATTTCTCGATGAGTTCCTACCCCCATCAAATACCGAGGCTTTTCCGCAGGGAGCAAGGGCGCAGTTGCCTTAACAATGTGCTGAATGAGCGCTGGCGGCTCTCCAACGCTGACTCCACCAATTGCAAAACCCGGCAAATCTAAATCTGCCAGTTGTCTAGCAGCAAACTCGCGCAAATCAGGATAAACTCCACCCTGAACAATGCCAAAAAGTGCTTGATCTGATCGCTGATGAGCAACCATACACCGCTTCAGCCAGCGAAAGGTTCGCTCTGTTGCCTCTTGCACACTCTCGCGAGTCGCGGGGTAAGGTGGGCATTCATCAAACGCCATAATCACATCGGCACCCAGCGAATTTTGAATTTCAATCGAGCGTTCAGGCGATAAATAAATCATCTGTCCATCGCGAGGCGATCGAAAATGCACACCTTCTTCGGCGATCGTTCGCATTTCACTCAGGCTAAACACCTGAAATCCTCCTGAATCCGTCAGAATCGGACCCTTCCACGCCATAAAGCGATGCAAACCACCCGCTTTTGCCACGATATCTTCACCAGGCTGTAGATGAAGATGGTACGTATTTGCCAGTACCATTTGTGCGCCTGTTGCTTGCAATTGGTCAGGCGTAATGGTTTTAACATTTGCTAAAGTGCCAACGGGCATAAATCGAGGCGTTTCCACTTGCCCATGGGGAGTTGAAAAAACACCTACTCTCGCTTGGGTATGGCTACAGGTTGCCTGACACTGAAAAGAAAATTGAGTATTCAACGGTATTGAGCGATCGACACAGATTTTTCATTGTGCCACTTTGAATGGAATCAAGATTGACTACTTTGACTTTAAAGAAAGAAATGCTCATCATCGTCAATTTGCACATCCCATCCAGCAGCTAACACATCAGCAACCACTGCATCCAAAGCTGCCGCATTCAAATTGCGGCTATGTTGCTCCGACAGCGGATTGGATAAAGGCACAATTTTCAGTTGACGGCTGTCTTGAACTAAGTTAAAACAAGGTGTCTGGTCAGAAGACAGCCCAATCTCAAGATAATCAAAGCTTTGAACATTGAGATAAAGTGCGTGGTTGGCAACCAAAGTAGAACGATAAGGATCGGCAAAAACTTCAAGAATATAGCCTTCTCCCTGACTCATTGTGATGTCATCTTGGAGATGCATGTACTGAACACGTCCTAAGTCTGAAAGCAGTCTTTGCATGTCTTGAATGTTAACAATAGTGCCACTATCAACAATGCAAGGAGCAATGGGACGCTGACTACGGGGAGATTGTTCATAACTCATGTAGAGAAAGCCTCTGAACTGAATAAGCCGAGCAGTTTGACAAGACAGGCATCTGTATAACAGAACCCAAAAATCCTTCAATACTTAGAAACTAAAGGATTAACAAAAGCGATCAAAGAACAGCATGAAATGTGACCACTTCAACAAAATTCTTCGACTTTAAAATAGTTAGTTTGCCAAAAAGATAACGACCTAAGGACTTGACTAATAGTAGGAAATAGATGTAAAGAAGACAGAATCCAGCGGAGATGAAGTCGCGTATCAGGTATGTTTTAAGTTTATCCCAACTTTTTTAGGTCACAGCGAATGAATTTGATTAATTTCCTTATAAAAGTGATTCAATAAAAGGATTTTTCATATCTGTGGGTATTCACCAAACTTTGCCACTAGATGTAGATAAATTAAAATTGAGTCTTGCAAAATTAAATTTATGCGGTCTATCAATTAAGTTTTTATGACCGATCCGCATTCAGCAATGGAATCTGAAGATAGAGCTGGGCGATCGCTGCTGCCAACTTTTTTAGGCGCGATCGTGTTTTATACTTGCATTCCTTTACCCAGTCATTGGCACTTAAAATTTTATGGAATTGCTGAATGGGCACCTCTGATTGGCTTGCTGATTGGTGCTTTGCTAGGGTTAACCGATACTGGGTTACAACAGCTAGGAATGCCAATTTTGGTTCGCAGTGCGCTGCTCGTCGTCGCTTGGGTTGGTATCACCGGGGGGCTGCATCTAGATGGGGCGATGGATACTGCGGATGGGTTGGCAGTCCTTGATCCAGCGCGGCGCTTAGAAGTGATGGCGGATAGCCGGACGGGCGCTTTTGGGGCAATGGTTGCTGTGGCAATTGTGTTACTAAAAACGACTGCTTTGGCAAGCCTAGAAACCAATCGCTGGATCTATTTAATGGCAGCGGCAGGTTGGGGACGATGGGGACAACTGGTGGCGATCGCCCAATATTCCTACCTAAAACTTGAAGGGAAAGGCGCTTTACACAAAGTGGCAATTCAATCGATTTGGCAAGCCCTGCCTAGTGGGCTGATGCTGCTAGGATTCAGCGGAATTTTTGTTGGGCTACATCCGCAGCAATGGGCTGGGGCAATCGGAATGGCAGCGGTTGGCAGCGCGATCGCCGTTTCGACAGGAGCCTGGTTCAACCAAAAGCTGGATGGTCATACAGGAGACACCTATGGAGCCGTTGTGGAATGGACTGAGACACTATTGTTGTGCGTGCTAACCGTAACTAGCTGAAACTCAAAACTTTTACATACACACGATCGCATCGGGCTGTCTCGACTCCGGTTGTAGGTTCATAGCCGCTGCTTTCATAAAGCTTGACGGCTTCCTGTAATACACTGGCGGTTTCGATCCAGATTTTCTCGAACCCGCGTGCGGCGATCGCGGCTTCCAATTGTTGCAGCAACCATTGCCCCAAACCTTGACCTCTGGATTCCGGCAACACATACATTTTGCGAATTTCGACAGCGTTTTGTGACCGTTGAATAGGGTAATAAGCGGCAGTGCCAACTAACTTGCCTTGCTGCTCAATTACCCAAAACTCGCCGCCTGTTTGCAAATAATAGGTTTCAACTTCTTGCACATCGCAATCGGCTCCATTCGGCTCCCACCCCAAACCGTACTCTACCAGCACAGAGTGAATGACTTCGGCGGCAATTGCGCGATCGCCCACCTGCCAATCTCGAATTAAAAAAGTCTGATAGGTTTTCCGCATGATGGGTTGGTTACCAAACTTTTGCCATTTTTAGGATAAATCCAGGTAGTTCAGGTTCACCACTCACTGTTTCAGAATGCAGGCAGGTTAATTGCCATCGAAGTGGAGTCTGCTTGAATGAGCAACCTAGTCGTCATCGTATAGAACTCCTGCTAGCTATGAATTCGGGGTTCGGGATGTAACGTAGAGAGGAGCTCACTTTCCACTGTTGCCAATTGTTCTAAACGTTGATTTGCCACAGTGCGATCGCAATAGGTTGTTGCCAAAACCCAGTAAATGCCATAGTGACGAGCCTCCGATGCCATTAATCCCCGATAAAATTTTGCCAGTTCAGGATCCGGGCAATGGGTTCCCAACAACCCTAAGCGCTCGTGGCTGCGGGCTTCAATTAAGGCAGACACTAGCAAAGCATCCAGCAGGCGATCGGGTTCTTGGGAACGAATTTGCTTACTCAAACTAGCCCCATAGGGAGGAGCGGCTAAAGGTGCAAGGGGAATGCCACGTTGCTCCAAAATCTGGTTGACCTGATCGAAGTGTTCTAGCTCTTCTTGGGCAATAGCAGTCAGCGCTCGCACCAGTTTGGTACGTGCCGGATAACGAAACATCAGATTCAACGCAACTCCCGCCGCCTTGCGCTCACAGTGGGAATGATCCAACAAAACCGTATCCAAATTTGCCAGCGCCTGCTCTATCCATGCGTCTGAAGTGGGTTCTTGCAAAAATTTAATCGTTGTCGCTGTTGATGAAACCATCGAGTTTGGGAGCTGGTTATTTAGTCTACAAACCTAAAAAGTAGACTGTTTTTTATTGAATCCATAAAAATATGAAACGTTACAATCCTTGACTTCCCATAGAGTATCGCTTTTTCAGGCTCGTGTTACGACAGAAAAACAGCCTGTTCTTGCTCAACTCGTCTTCATCTTCCTGCTTTTAAACCCGCATTTACTCTTATAATCGCCTCATCAGTCAATTTGGTTCCCGTTGGTGTTTGCAATTTACCCTGGCAGTTTCGACCCAATCACCCTTGGGCATTTGGACGTAATTGAACGGGGTTCTCGCCTGTTTGAACGGGTTATTGTAGCCGTACTACGCAACCCAAACAAAACACCGCTGTTTACAGTCGCGGAGCGCATGGATCAAATTCGGCGTTCAACTGGTCATCTCACTAATGTTGAAGTGGACAGTTTCGATGGACTGACGGTGACTTACGCGAAAATGCGCCAGGCAAACGTTCTGCTGCGAGGTCTGCGAGTGTTATCTGACTTTGAGATGGAGTTACAGATGGCACATACAAACAAGACGCTTTCAGAGGAAGTTGAAACTGTTTTTTTGGCAACCTCTAACGAACATAGCTTTCTCAGCAGCAGTTTGGTGAAAGAAATTGCTAAGCTTGGCGGTCGAATAGACCATCTTGTCCCTCAACCTGTCGCCCCAGATATTTATAAATGCTACGCCAAGATTCTTCCAATATCGGTTCCGAAGCAGGATTCAACACCAGTGGTGGAACACCCCAGAACGGAGTTTCTTCCAGGGATGGACAAACCGGGGTAGACATTCAGCGTGAGTTGAATCGTCTAGAAGAAATGATTCTGGATAGTCCGCGATTTTTTGGGCGAACTTTTTTGGATGAAGAACGCATTATCGAGCAGCTCGACCAAATTCGTTTGAGCTTGCCTGATGCTTTCCATGAGGCGGATAGCATTGTGCGTCATAAAGAAGAAATCTTTTTGCAATCAGAGCAGTATGCTCAGGAAATAATTGATACTGCCGATCGCCGATCAGCTCAACTAATGAATGAGTCAACCATCGTGCGACAGTCGGAGATGCAAGCACAGCAGATCCGTCAGCGGGTGCAGCAAGAGTGCGAGTCAATTCGGGAGCAGACGATCGCCGAAATTGATCGGATGCGCCATCAGGCACAGCAAGAACTGGAAGAAATGCAGCGGATGGCGATCGCGGAATGTGAGGCAATTCAAGCGGGAGCTGATGACTACGCCGATCGCACTCTGCACGACATGGAATCTCAGCTCGGCGAAATGCTGCGAATTGTCCGCAATGGTCGTCAGCAGCTACAGCCGGAAGCACCTGTTCGGGCTAATTTTGGACAAGGTGGAATGCGCCCTACCCATGGTCGTGGAAAGTAAGGGTTCCCTTGTATTGGGTCGTTTTGTGTTGCAAACTGTAAAGAAACGCGATCGCAACTCACATGTGTATATCTAACCCATTCTTCGGAAAACTGCGTCCTTTCTGGCGCGCCATGACCAGTTCTATTTTGTTTGCATCCGTGTTGATTTTTCTGTTGAGCTGGTTTGGGTTTGTTAATCCAGCAGTGGCCTATCCGGCTTCACATTCTGAGGTGATTGCAATGTCTGGCAGGTTGTTTTCATTTTCTGGTAGTCGCCCAGCCAATTTGGGAGTAGTGGATGGAAAGCTGGCTGCATGTCCTGCTTCTCCAAATTGTGTGAGTAGCCAGGGTCAAGATGCTGAGCATCAGATTGAGCCGCTGCGATATGAAGGCACCCCCACAGAGGCGATCGCGCAACTCAAAAAAACCATTGAATCTTTACCCCGAACCCAAATCATTCAGACTACTGATCGCTACCTTTACGCCGAGTTCACTAGCGCATTGATGGGTTTTGTGGATGATGTGGAATTTTACGTCAATCTCTCTCAGCCAACAATCGAGGTGAGATCGGCATCGCGGCTTGGTGAATCCGATTTAGGCGTGAATCGCCAGCGAATCGAGGCAATTCGCAGTGCGCTTGATGGATTAGCCTAATGGATTAGCCTAAAAGATCGGCACAAATTGACTCCATCAACCCTTGGATGCAAACGTGCCCCTGCCTTGTAGTAAGTCCAGAAAGGTGAATACTGCTGGAGAATGCAACCCATTAGCAAAGATCGCCGCACCAATAATGCGTTCAAGAGGAACCGGCAACGAGCGTACCTGAATGCCTTTGGGAATCGGCAGTGCCGCCAGTCGTGGCAAAACAGCGGCTCCTAACCCTTGGGACACCATGCTGACAATCGTGGAATCTTCCTTAATTTCATGGGCCACTTTGAAAGACTGCTGCCATTGAATCCAATGGTTACGTACCGCAGAGGTGCATTCAGCATAGTTATAGAGAATGAAGGAATATTGGGCGAGATCTTGCCAGGTCAACTGCTGAGGGATCGGGCTAGCAGACGGTGGCAACATCACCACAAATTCATCACGAGCAATTTCCCACGTTTCCAGTTCGTCAGATAATCGGGGCAGGGGCACCAAGCCAATATCCACTCGTCCTTCGCGTAATGCCAATTCTATGCTCGTTGGGTCATCTTCCGTCAATGTGACTTTGATGTTGGGAAAGCGATGATAAAACTGAGCGATCAGCGGCGGCAATAGATGGGTAGCGGCACTGCGAAATGAGGCGATGCGAATCCGTCCACCGCTGAGATTTCTCTCCAAATCAATTTCATGGTCAATGCGATCGCGAAGCTGCAAAATTTGGTGAGCATGAACCAAAATCCGCTCACCAACGGGAGTAGGGCGTGCCCCAAAGCGTCCTCGTGACAGCAGAGATACGCCCAGCTCTTCTTCAAGTGCCGCGATCGCTCGACTGACCGCCGACTGAGAAACCTCTAGTTGAAGAGCAGCCTCAGAAAAACTGTGATGCTCCGCTACGGCTGCCAAAATTTGCAACTGAAAAATAGTTATCGACTGCATCTATTCGTTTTCTGCATAGATATAACTCGCGAAAGGCTTTGTTTATGTCTAATTACTCACGCTAGGCTAAACCTACAACTGTTAAGTTATTTGAATCTAACAGGAAGGGGCGGAGAACCAACGTGAGTAAGATAAGTTCCACTATCTGCATGGTTTTGTCTGTTTAGCCCAAACGATTCACAACTTGCACTTATATAGAATTGAGACTTAGCGACATGTTTGAGTTGATACCTTACCAAAAATTCCGCGATACGCCCAAAGTTCGTTTTTTTGACATTACTATCTCCAACTCCAATGCCCGTGACCTAGTATTTCATGACGGTCCAGCAGTGAGTCCAAACAATTCCGCAGAGGGTAGCTGGCAATTTTATCTACACCCCAGACAAGAAGATAATTTGTTGGCATTATCTGGCGGACGCACCTTTTATCTGGTTAATTTTGACTGGGAATATCCATTCCATATTGTACGGTTAGAGTCGGGCGGCGACATTTTACGCATTCCTCCCGGCACATTTCACCGCTCTGTTTCCGACTCTGATGGCTCTTTAGTATTAAACCAGGCACTTCGCAAAGTCGAAGCAAAAGTCGAAAACGAGTTTCGAGTTTATAACAGTGCAGAAATTCCTCGATTGCTATGGGTCATTTCTAAAGCTGCTCCACCGCCAAAAATGCATGGATTCGAGCGGGCCGAGCTAAGAGCGGCTTAGCAAAATTTGGATCACATCCATTAGTGGACAATCCGATGATATGTGGCAGCGGGGGAAACGACTTCCGTTCAGAAATGTAGGCTCAATATTGAAGGGGATTCTACACATCTCTCTCGTAACTTCGTAATCTCTCGATGTCAATAAAGCTTCTTATTTTCGAGATGCCCCTTCTGTAGTGATTTATTAGGGATTATGTAGGATAGATTACGTTAACCTTTGTTGACAAGCCATCTTGTCACGGCATAAACGCCTTTTGCATGACTCAAGATAACAAAGGCGTGTCTTCTCGATTCGCCATTTCCCAAGCTCCACCCGACTGGCTACGTTTGCAAAAAGCGTTGTCAGTCGAAGCAGATCGCGGCTTTAACGATTTGCAAGGCAAAGAACACCGCTTCAGCGAATTTCTCAGCTTTTCCCTGAATCAGCCACCCGAACCGCTTTCTTCGGATGATCAACGTCGCTGGCAATCACTTGGGAGCCAGTTCACCACCTATTCTGAGATGAGCTTTGCCCAGCGCCAGCACCTTGTAGCAGACACGCGACGTTTTTTGCATCAGGCAAGGCAAACTTGGGAGCTGGCCAGCCAGAATGTTGGGGAAGCAGAGAGCAGAAGAGCAGAGAACCAAGGCAGCGGTAGAGACGCTACGCAAACAAAACTCAAAACATTCTCTACGGGAACGCCACGCGCTAGCAAAGCCAGTCCAAAGGACTTACAAAGCTCTTCATCTAGAACTCCGAACTCCAAACTTCAAACTCCTCCTCCCTCCTCCCCTCTGACCCTAGATCAACCGCTGACTTATCTATCTGGTGTAGGTCCTAAAAATGCCGAGAAGCTAGCAAAACTAGGACTTTTGACCGTGCGGGATTTGCTCTACTATTACCCGCGCGACCATCTTGACTACGCCCGACAGGTGAATATCCGCGAGTTAAAGGAGGGAGAGACGGTAACGTTGGTCGTATTTGTGAAGCTCTGCACTTGTTTTAGCAGTCCTCGCAACCCAAAGCTGACAATCTTAAACTTAGTCGTGCGAGATAACACTGGGCAACTAAAGCTGAGCCGATTTTATGCGGGTAGTCGCTACAACAGTCGCGGCTGGCAGGAGCAACAAAAGCGCCAGTATCCACCCGGAGCCGCGATCGCGGTTTCAGGCTTAGTCAAGCGGGGTAAGGAAGGTATGACGATCGAAGACCCAGAAATTGAGGTGTTGGATCACTCTGGCGGTGAGATTGACTCGCTGAAAGTGGGGCGATTGGTGCCCGTCTATCCGCTGACCGAAGGAGTTGGTGCCGATTTAGTAAGGCGGACGGTTGTCGCAGCTCTCCCGGCAACCCTGCAACTTCAAGAGGCATTGCCCGATTCTTTGCGATTGCAGTACGAATTAGTGGGCATCCATGAAGCGATCGCCCATATCCACTTTCCCCCCGACCATGCCGCTCTCGAAGCTGCTCGTCATCGGCTGGTATTCGACGAATTCTTTTATCTGCAACTGGGCTTGCTTAAACGCCGCAAAACTCAGCAAAAGATCCAGGCCAGCGCCAGCATTGCGCCGACTGGAAAATTAATTGACGAGTTCTACACCCTGCTTCCGTTCAAATTTACCAACGCCCAAGATCGCGTCGTCAACGATATTTTGAACGATCTGCAAAAAACGACCGCCATGAATCGCCTGATTCAGGGGGATGTAGGATCGGGCAAAACGGTGGTAGCAGTGGTTGCCATGTTAGCAGCGATTCAATCGGGGTATCAAGCAGCGATGATGGCCCCTACAGAAGTGCTTTCTGAGCAGCACTATCGTAAGTTGGTTGGTTGGTTCAACCTGCTACATCTGCCTGTAGAACTGCTGACCGGTTCAACCAAAGCTGCAAAACGCCGAGAAATTCATTCTCAGTTACAAACTGGCGAACTATCAGTGTTGGTGGGCACCCATGCCTTGATTCAAGACTCAGTGACTTTTCAACGACTGGGATTGGTGGTGATTGATGAGCAGCATCGGTTTGGGGTGCAGCAACGGGCACGACTCCAACAAAAAGGAGAGCATCCGCATACGTTGACCATGACTGCTACGCCCATTCCTCGCACGTTGGCTCTTACGCTGCATGGCGATTTGGATGTTAGCCAAATTGATGAGCTGCCGCCAGGACGAAAACCAATTCAAACGACTGCGCTTGCAGGAAAGGAGCGGATGCAGGCCTATGATCTGATGCGACGAGAAATTGCCCAAGGACGGCAGGTGTATGTAGTGCTGCCGCTAGTAGAAGAATCAGAAAAGCTGGATTTGAAGTCGGCGATCGCAGAACACCAGGAACTGCAAGAGGCGGTTTTTCCCGAATTTCAAGTGGGCTTGCTACATGGACGCATGAGTTCTGCTGAGAAAGAAGATGCAATTAACCGCTTTCGCAAAAACGAAACTCAAATCCTTGTTTCCACGACGGTGGTTGAGGTGGGTGTAGATGTGCCCAATGCCTCCGTTATGCTCATTGAACATGCAGAACGGTTTGGGCTATCCCAACTGCACCAGTTGAGAGGTCGGGTGGGTCGGGGTGTCGATCAAGCGTTTTGCTTGCTGATGAGTAGCTCCCGCAGTGAAACGGCTCGTCAACGCCTCAAGGTATTGGAGCAGTCTCAGGATGGCTTTTTCATTTCAGAAATGGATATGCGTTTTCGGGGTCCAGGTCAGGTGTTAGGCACGCGCCAATCGGGATTGCCAGATTTTGCGCTCGCAAGTTTGATAGAAGATCAAGCGGTGCTGGAACTAGCGCGAGAAGCTGCCGAAAAAGTGATTGCCAAAGATGAAACTCTTAGCCGTTGGACGCTGATGCAACAAGAATTGGACTATCGCTACCAACGCTTAATGGGTGGCGCAATTTTGACTTAGGCTAGATTCTAGGTTGCAAGCGCTAGAAAGGATTTTAGACCAGTGAGACAGGCGATCTCTCCGGCTTGATAAATGCGAAAAAATTTGGTGGGGATATTGATAGTTTACATGCTCTAGTTTTATAACTTTGCGTTTTCCAAAATCAGCGAATAAGGTACTGACCTTACAAATAGCAAAGATAGTTTTATGCAAAAAATGTGTGATTGATTTAAGAGGAGACGTTTGCTTCAATCGGCTTTAATACTTTGCCAGGACTCACAAAAGATAAACCTCGCCCTGACTCAGTGCTAACCATCACAGCTTCCACAATTGGCTCAAATACTGAATGTTCGCTCTTCCATTCCACTAAAAAATTTGCACCTAATCCACCGCTTACCTCATTTCTAGGAAGAAAGTAATCCGCAGAGGCCATCAAGGAAAGTTCTGAAGGACTCTCTAACAGGTTTTTAATTAGCTTTCCACTTGTGTCATAGTACTCAACTTTTGTGATGATAATCGGATGCTTTAATCCGTGTTGCGAATACTCAAAGTAGTTGCTAAGTTGATGACTTGAGTTTGCGTATCGTAATGATAAATGTAGGAATAGACGGGTACATAAATAGTTTGACCTGTCAGGATTTTTTTGGATTCTAAAGTAACTGGTTTAAGAGTTGATTTTCCCATCTGAGGCACTGCTGGCTGGTCTGTTTGAGCACTCAACGTTGTGCAAGCAGCTAGACTGAACATCAAAATCAATATTAAGCTCAACTTAATCCACTGGTTTAATTGCTTTATTACAGTTTTTTGCAACACTTTATTTTCCTGATGAAACAAACACTTCCATCGAAATATCGGCTGATTATAGGATTCCTACTAGCGATCGCGGTCTTTAAAATCTATTGGTCATAGATTTCCTTAACTCCTATCCTTCGCCAGGCTATGGAAACATGCCTAACCAACACTGCAAATACACGGCTTAAATCTGCTGCATACCGACTCTGTAAAAAACATAAAACATCACACAACTGTTACACAATCCAGTATCAAAGCTTAAGCAAACTGTCTTTGCCTTCTTGCTAGAGTTACACTAAGGAAATTCTTCATATAAATGCTTGCGCATTTACTTGTTCATGGCTCTATCTTCTCTTCCCTCAGATGATCGCGCTCCTGTACAACTGGGTAAGGACGATAAAACGATGCATCGCCAATTGAAGGAGGCTCTGAGCAAGGGCTTTTATGAAGCGTGTAGTGGAGTGATTCAAGCGTTGCTATTAGCTTGTGAGTGGCACCTCACCACTGAGGCACATGCATTAACGCTTGTGATTGCTTGCCCTGATATGACTATTCACTGGCGAGTGTTAAGCAATCTAGCCGCGATCGGGCACGCTTTAGAACGGTTCACACCAAATGCGAAGATCTGCATTTGTCCTCCGGTCGGCACAGGTATTCCATTTGAGTTACGGGTAGACGAGATTTCGCTATATCGTGATTTGTTTTAGCGATTTAGCCTACCCGCCTTGGAGCGCCTTTAAAGATTCTTCTACATGACCCTTGAAGTTAAGCTGAGAGTTAAAGATTTTTCTGACCATCCCTTGTGGATCAACAACATAGGTAACACGACCAGGAAGTATCCCTAAAGTGGAAGGAACGCCAAACAGCTTGCGAACCTTGTTACCTGTATCACTGAGCAAAATAAAGGGAAGCTGGTGTTTCTCGGCAAATTTACTGTGAGATTCAGGTGAATCTGCGCTAATACCAATCACTTCTGCTCCAGCATCTTGAAACACTGTATAACTATCGCGAAAAGCGCAAGATTCTGTTGTGCAACCGGGTGTATCGTCTTTTGGATAAAAATAAAGCACGATCGCTTTTTTGCCTAAAATCTCTTTCAATTCAATCATTTGCCCGGTTTGGGATGGCAAAGTGAAATTGGGAATGGTGTCACCCTCTCGAATTGGCGTACCCATACTGCGTTGACTCCTGACTAGATAACTGACAATGAATGACATTTAGATAGTACAGCGATCGCTCTGATTGCGCTTAGTTCTAAGATTAGAAACGATGCAAGCAAAACCGCGATCTCGAAGCATAAATCCAAATTTGAAAGATCTTCGTATTCTCCCTTAAAAGCAGTCAATATAATGACTGCCAGTGAGTAGAAAGTTTATGGAGGATTATTCTGACCTAGACATCGCTCCAAAGGTCTACTCAAGCACTTTACTGTGTCAATCTATCCATATTTAAAGAAAGTGTGAGGAAACTGTGTGTTTCACACTAGCTTGATGAAGGGTAGGTAGAATTTAGTAAGCAGCAGTAAGTTAATTCACGCTGTTTACTTCATGTATGGTAATCCCACTAGTGAGGATACTCAGTACCTCAGGACAAGGATAATGCTTGATACAGGTCAAATAGCACTCAATAGAGAAGCTCTGATGTTATTTTGTCAGGGACTCGCCGCCGCTGCCGCTTTGAACTACGAGCAGGCAGTAGCTTATTATGACCAAGTGCTGAACCAGCAAGCAGACTGTTATGAAGTCTGGTACGAACGCGGACTAGCCTTAGAAGGTCGTGGTGATTACATTGAAGCGATCAGCAGCTATGATCGCGCTTTAAGCTTAAGACCTAAAGATTCATCTGCCTGTGAAATTTGGCATGAGCGTGGCAATGCCTTTCACTATGGCTTAGGTGATTATACTCAAGCCCTTTCTTGTTATGACCAGGCGTTAAAACTCGTTCCCGACCACGAGCAAGTTTGGCATAATCGCGGTAGTTTACTTTTTTATGGCATGAGCCTACCCGAAGAGGCGATCGCCTGTTATGACCGCACCTTGGCAATTAATCCAGACTATGAACTGTGCTGGCGAAATCGCGGTAATGCACTAGCAGAACTGCGTTGCTATGATGCGGCGATCGCTAGCTATGATCGCGCTTTGGCATTGAAACCAGGTGATCCAGTCTGCTGGGAAGCTCGGAATTTAGCAGTTGGCAAATCGGGTCGCCCCTATCATCAGCCCACTACCAGTCCCATTTTCACTATGGGCTATGGTGACCAAACTTTTGTCGAGGGCGATACTGATTCAAATGTTGTTTTTGCTTCTGCTCATGGAGGTAATGGCGAAACTCCCCGTACTCTGTCAAGGCACCCACTGCTGGTGATTGAAGACGATTGGGGTCGGCGAGAAATTTTGCTAGAACGCGATCGCTATTCAGTCGGGCGTGATCTTAAAAGCGATATTTGTTTGCATTCTCGATTTGTTTCTCGCCAACACGCAGTTTTGGAACGTCTCAATCCTGATAATGAAACGGTGGCTTACCAAATTACCGATGGCGATTTCAGCGGTACGCCTAGCACCAATGGTCTAATAATCAATGGAAGAAAGTGTCGCTCAACTGAGTTGCAGTCTGAGGATGTGATTGTATTTGGTCCTAAGGTACAAGCAGTTTTTAAGATGGTTCCTGCTGGCTTAAAGAATTTTTAATAGGTTACGTTCGCCGTTTCCTAAAGCTGATGGTAGCGATACATTTCACTCGCAGCACGATGCAGTAAAGAATGACGGTAAACCAACGCTGCCATATCTTCTGCATATCCGCCCCCAATCACACAGGCAACGGGATAACCTTGAGACAAGCAGGTGCCCAACACTTGCATATCGCGGCGAAACAATCCGGTATCGGTAAGGGCAAGTTTGCCTAGGCGATCGCCCTCATGGGGATCAACTCCAGCATCATAGAACACCAGATCGGGCTTTATTTGAGATAAGAGATTGGGCAAATGGGCTGCTAAAGTTTGCAAGTACTCGTCATCCTCCATGCCTTCAGATAGTGGGACATCGAGATCGCTTTGCTGTTTGGTGCCCGGAAAGTTAACACCACAGTGCATTGAAAAGGTAAACACACTGGTATCTTCCTGAAAAATGAACGCAGTGCCGTCGCCTTGATGCACATCCAGATCCACGATTAATGCGGTTTGAATCAGTCCTTGGTGTTGCAGATGGCGAATTGCGATCGCCATGTCGTTAAAAATACAAAATCCCGATCCATAGGCAGGAAAGGCGTGGTGCGTTCCACCGGCTGTATTGCACGCCAGCCCTTGTTTCAGCGCAAGCTGTGCAGTCAACACCGTTCCTCCCACTGCCACACAAGTCCGGTTCACCAAAGCAGAGCTCCAAGGCAAGCCAATCCGTCGCTGGGCTTTGGCATCCAAACTGCCTTCACAGTAAGCCTGCACATACTCTGGCGTGTGTACTTGTTCGATCCAAGCGGGGGGCGATCGCTCTGGCAGATGAAACTGTGAGTGAGTTGCCACTCCATCCGCTAGCAATTGCTCATAGAGCAACCGAAATTTGGACATAGGAAATCGATGTTCCGCTGGCAGTGGTGCCACATAATCAGGGTGATAGACAAGCGGCAAATCCATGATTAAAGAAAATTCCATTGATCAAAGGTTGCTGCCTGACCGCAACAGTCACCTTTTTCATCTATTACATTCCACAGGATGACATTGTGAATTGAAAACCGTTGTCCAGTGCTGCAAATTCTCACGCCCTGGTAATTGTTGATAAAGCCATTAGCGTTTGCTTGCTGCAACAGGCGATCGCGGTCTGCCCATTCCATCGGTTCAGCCGTAAGCCGGGAAGGGGTTTGGGTAAACTGATCCCATTCCATTTGCCATAATCGCAACGCCTGCCGGTTGCCGTAGTTGAAGATTGGATCTGCTTCCGTGCCATGGGATACCACCACAAAAGGAGCTTCGAACAACGCTTGGGCGTTATTGCAGCCTTCCTCAGATAGAACCGTGGCTTCGTTTCCATTGTTGATTACTTCATTTTCATCGTTGACTAACAGAGGCACTCCTGTCCAATGATGAAAACTGTGAAGCAACCTGTGGGTATGACGGATCACCTCTTCCTGCATTTTCATCGCTTTTGCTCCTACTCCAGTTCCCAGATTCTTATATCATGAAGATAAGTTAAGATTTCCATTACCACCCCCGATATATCGTGTTGACCCAAACTTCCATTAGTGATCGCCCCTTTGAAATTCAAACTTGGACTTGGAAAGGATACCAAATTCCTTATACCGTCATGGGCAGCGGACAGCCATTGCTGCTAGTGCATGGGTTTGGTGCATCGTTGGGGCACTGGCGTAAAAATATTCCGGTGTTAGCTGCCGCAGGCTATCGGGTGTATGCGATCGACCTGTTGGGGTTTGGCGGTTCCGATAAACCTGCGCTGGACTATTCTCTTGATTTGTGGCAAGAGCAACTCAAAGATTTCTGGACGGCACACATTCAACAACCCACCGTGTTTGTGGGCAATTCGATTGGCGGCTTGCTGTGCTTGATGCTGCTGGCAGACCATCCCGATCTAGCGGCAGGTGGGGTGTTGCTTAACTGCGCGGGTGGCCTCAACCACCGCCCCGATGAATTTAATTTGCCGATGCGACTGGTGATGGGCACTTTTACCAAAGTCATCAGTTCTAAATTGATCGGTCCGTTTATGTTCAACCGCATCCGCCAAAAATCTCGCTTACGTCGCACGTTGTACCAGGTTTATCGCGATCGCACTGCGGTTACCGATGATTTAATCGATCTACTCTATAATCCTTCCTGTGATCCCGGTGCCCAGCAGGTATTTGCATCGGTACTCACCGCCGCCGCAGGTCCGTCTCCCAAAGAGCTGTTGCCCAAGGTAAAAGTGCCGCTGCTCGTGCTGTGGGGCGAAGCCGATCCCTGGACTCCGATCACAGGAGCCGCCCTTTATCAAGAATTTGCCAAAACCCATCCTCTAACATTCATCCCCATTCCCAACACGGGGCATTGTCCCCACGACGAAAATCCTGATGCGGTGAATCCTTTAATTCTGGATTGGTTGGCTCATTTAAACTAGAACTAGCCTGTCAACGTTCCGTCCTGTCTCTTTTAGGCAGGGGAGTAAATCAATTGACTTCTAAATTAGCACGAAGATTTTGCTCTTGTTGCTTGACAGCGGCTAACAGTTCAGCATTTTGCAAAATTATTCCTACTTGATTATTGAAGAGTTGCATATATTGTTGGTCGGTTTCATCGAAGCTCATTTGAAAGTACTCTGGAATCTCTTTTTGATAGGCAAAATCAATTTCTGGTTCTGTTCCTGGCTGCTTTTTATTGAGCAATTGAGTGACTCCAATCAGTTCTCCATCAGGATTGAGAATAGGAACACAAAGTAAACTACAGGTGCGATAGCCGCAAAGCGCATCGATTCTTTTGTCGGTTGCTGAATCGAGGCGATCGTACACGTCAAAAGGGATGTTTAAAGTTTTACTGGTTTCGGCAACTTGCCCAACGTAGCCTTCTCCCACCCGCACCCGTACTTCTTGGCGATCGCCCTTTGCAAATGGCATGTGAGCATACAGTTCGTGAGTGGCGCGATCAAGGAGCCAGAGCGTGCTGCGATCAGCATTCATCAGTTCTCTGGCAGCCTGCATCACCCGTGTCAAAATTTCTTCCGGTGTCAAACTGCTTTGACTGACCGATCGCGTAGCTGCCATCAACGCGGCGGCAACTCGCTGCCCTCTAGCAGTGGTGTGATAGGAGCAAAAACTTTCCAAAATCATCCGAATCAGCGGCGTGTTGGCAGTGAATTGCTGCATATCTTCATGGGTAAAGCCCTGGGGATCAATGCGACTGACTAGAGCAGCGTTGGAGTCATGATCTGGCTTGAGCTTGTTCAGCAGTTGAATCACGCCAATCAACTTGCCGCGATCGCTCATCAGCGGCATTGCCAGCATGGTGTAGGTACGGTATCCATTGCGTCGATCTAGCTCTTTAGCAGTGGTAGATCGGGAATCGTCGTAAAAGTCGTAAGGAATCAAGATCGCCTGCTGCGAACGGGCGACCTCGCCCACAATGCCCTGATCGGCTGAGATCCGAATTTCCAGCGATCGCCCACCTGATGTTGCATCGCTGTGTTCGGACTCTGCCACAATTGACCACAGTTCATTGCGCTCATCATCCAGCAAGAAAATGGTGCTGCGATCGGCACCCAGGGATTTACCCAGTTTCAACGTAATCGATCGCAGTGTGGCATCCAAAATGTCATCAAAACCCTGATTGTCCATCACCTGATTCAGCATTGACAGGGTTTGCAGCACCACGCTTTGGGGATGGTTTTCTGCCTGATATTTCATCGCTGCAAACTGTTGAGCGTTATACAGTGCCACGCCTACCTGTGCGTTAAAAATTTGCATGTATCGCTGGCTGTTGCTGTCGAAACTTGCCTGGAAGCAATCTGGAGCCTGAGGCCAACCAGCCGGATCATAATCAGAAAATTCTCCTTGACGGCGTTTGTTCACCAGTTGAGTCACGCCCAACAGTGCCCCATCGGGACTCCAAACAGGCATACAGAGCAGGCTACAGGTGCGATATCCAGTTTTTTGGTCAGTCAACTTGGCAGTATGTGAATCGGGATTCTCATAAAGGTCGAAGGGAATATTGAGCGGTTCACCGATTTCAGCAACTTTTCCGGCAAACCCTTCGCCAATCTGAATTCGCAGTTCTTTGAAGGTGCCATCCTGAAACGGAATGCGGGTCCAAAGCTGATTGTTAATGCGATCGATCAGCCAGAGTGTGGTGCGATCGGCATTCATCAGTTTTTTTGCCGCTTCCATCACTCGCCCAATGATTTCATCTGAATCGAGGCTGCTTTGAGACACCGATCGCGTGGCTTCTGTGAGCGCTTCGGATGCTTGCAATCGCTGAGTCAGCCTGTAGCAGTCTTGACAGCGCGCCAAAATGCGGAGAATAGCGGGAGCATATTCTTCTAACTGATGTTGCTCGGATTGGGTGAAGCCGTGGGGGTTGACGCGAGCGCTCAACGGCATCAGGTCATTGGGCGTAGAGGTCAGACGGTGGGACGGCGCATATCGTTTCAGCTTATTGACCAACTGCACCACGGCAACCACTTTGTGATGGTCATTCATCAAGGGCAGCAACATTTCATTGTAGATATGGTAACCATCACTGGTTTCAGATTGTTCCCGCGACACCATTTTTCTGATGTTGGTGACCTGCGCTTCCATGCCCTGATTGGCAATGATTTGAATGTCAGGAAAATCCGCTCCTTCGTGCCGAGCGATGATTGACCAGATATCATTTTTTTCTTCGTCAATGAAGAAAATCGTGGTGCGATCGGCACCCAACAAATCGCCCATCCGCAGCGTAATAGATCCTAAAATTTCATAGAGAATATCGGCAAAATCTTTCCCTTCCATAACGCTGAGCATGGAGAGCAGCTTTTGTTCTTGACTGGATACCACCTGCATAAAGTCTGCCTGCAAGTCAGTCAGCGCCTTAATCACCCAACTGTAGTTAAAAACGGTGCTATAAAGTTGGTTGCTAATGCGGATTTTTCCAGCTTGCTTTACCACCAATCCAGAAAGGCGTAACTCCATTTGTTCAGGAGTATTCACCTCTTCCACTTCACCTTGCTTTAAAAGCTGTTGATAGACATCAACTACGCCCCGGCTCCGTTGCCCAATGCGCAATAGGCGATCGCGGATGGCTTTCAAATGGGGTGGCTCATCGGTAGCTTCCCAGTTATCAATCAAGTGCGATCGCACAAATTGATCAACCCATGAGCCTTCTTTTCCAGTAGTAATTGTTTGGTCAGAGGTATGGATCAATTTACACAATTTTTGAGTTAAAAAAGGTTGTCCACCCGTCCACTCTAAAATTGCTTCCAGAACTGCCCAGGGACGATTTGCTTTATGTATCAGTCCATCCACTAAAGGTTGAGATTCTGAAAGCTTAAAGCCATTCAGTTCAATGGCGCGACCAATGTTGAAGGGAGTTCTATTTTTATCCTGAATTAAGTCAGAAGGAGTGGCAACGCCGAGTAATGCAAAGGTCAATCGATTGTATTCATTGCAGGCGCGGATGAAGGCAAAAAAGTCTTCAGTACGAAATCCTAAACTTAAGATACTGTCGATTTCATCAATGAAAATGACTACTTTTTCGGAAACTGCTGCCAACAGTTCTTGTTCTAAAAATTCGCTTAATCGCTGCACGGGCGGCAAATATTCGCGATCGCGGAGCCAGCTTCGCAGTTCTACAGGCAGATTGAAACTAGTGACCAATCGCCGCATCAAGCCGGCATACCATTGATCGGGTGTAATCTCTTGGCTACCAATTTTGTTCAAGTCGATCGCCACACCCACAATGCCTTCCGCTTGCAAGTAATGCAACGCCCGCACCCGCAGACTCGTTTTGCCCATCTGCCGCGAATTCAACACGTAGCAAAACTCCCCTGCTTTTAAGCCTTCATACAAATCGCGATCGGCTTGCCGCACGACGTAACTGGGCGCATCTAAGGAGAGGTGTCCGCCGACTTTATAGGTGAAGGGTGAAGGGTGCATGGGAAATGAGGGAATAACTATTAGGCAAAACTCGAAATTTTTTCGTCTATTCTCTTTCTAATCGTTCGCTGAAATAGCGCCGATAGAGGTCAAAGCGCGGGGTGACTTCGTTCCCTTGGAGATGAACTAAGCCCATACTGTGCAGTTTAAAGGCGAGGATGGAATCGAGTTCTGTGGGTTCCGGGTTGGTGACGACACGGTTGAAGGCGTTGGCGAGTTCGGGATGCTGTTTGAGGTTCCATAGGTGGCGGCGCAGGTGATCGCCATAAATGCCCGCTTCGGTAGGGGCGGCATGGATCAGGTCGCTGAGGGTGAGTGAATGTTGGGCAAGGTGGTAGAGCGCAAGGCGAACGAGATAGGGATGTCCTCCCGCGATCGCCATCAGTTGCTCAACGTCGATCGGTTGCCAGTCTAATCCATGGCGCTGCACCAGATCTGCCACTTGGGTCGGGTTAAATTCTGATAGCTCAATCGGCAAGCCAACGTTAAAGGGTGACTGATTGACATCCAGGGGAATGTAGACTTCGGTGGAATGCACCACCACTAGACGCAACTTTTCCCACAAACCGCTATCGTTGCCGCCATAGCCCGCTTCTTCATACCAGGCACGCAGCAAGCCAAAAAAATCATCGGCAATTTTAGGATACTGAAAGATGCGATCGACTTCATCCAACCCCAGCACTAACGGACTTTCAATTTTAGATAGGAGGCAATCTTCAAAGTACAATGTGCAGTTGTCTTTGCTGCCATACATATCTGTCCAATATTGGTCAATTTGATGAGGCAGGCGGAGTTTACGGGCGACTTTGCCACAAAACCATTGCAGCAATGCGCTCAAACTGGAAAAAATACCCACATCCGCATGTTGAAAACTGAGGGGAACTGTTTGAAAGCCTTTCGCTCTTGCCTGATACAAAATTCGCGACATCAGCGAGGTTTTGCCCATTTGGCGCGGCGCTTTGATCCGAATTAGAGTTCCAGGCTGCAAGATTTCTCGGTAGCACTGGGCTTCGTGGGGCGATCGCTCAATATACAAAGCAGAATCGAGGCGCACCTGTCCCTGGGGAAGTTCAGGATCTGCGGTGGGGGAAGGAGTAAGCAGAAGGGGTGAGGGGCGAGGAGAAAGAGGGTTTTGTGAGTCCTTCGGACTGGCTTCGCCAACGGGTAGCGTTTCCGTAGGAAATAGGTTGAATTGTGAGTTTTGTGGTGATGGGTCTTTGGCTTCTATAGCGGAATGGTCTTGAAAATGGACGGGTTGAGGCTGGGCGCGATCGCCAAGTGTCCAGGACTCGGTGCCGTTGACGTACCGGACAATCGCTTGCGCGAGATCAGCCGTATCAACCGGGCTATGCCATTCTCGTTGGGGGCTATCTTCTAGGTAGGATTGCACATCGTGATTCAGCAGCGAGTGGGGCTGCCAGTTGATCCGAATGGACAGCACAAGAGGTTTGCTATTCTTGCGACTGCCTTGGAGGTATTTGGCGCGTTCTAGTTCCTCTATCACCATTTCGCTGACGGCTGCTTGGGGTGACAGCAGAAGCAAAAAGTAATCACATTGCTGTAGTTGACTATCAATTTGCTTCAGCCAATCTTGATTTTTAGAGGGGGTGGCAGACAGATTGGTATCCGTCATGAAGGGTTCATGTCCAGCGGCAGCGATCGCATCAAAGAACTTTCTCGCCAAGCTCACATCTGGCTCTTGATGTCGATGGCTAATAAAAACTTTTTGAATTAAATGAACAGGCTGCACTGAAGTCGCCGTTGGTGACGGCTGGCGTTGTAATGCACGTTCTAAGGCACCACGCAATTGCTTTTTAGTGACTTTTTCACCACAAGCATCCGAAATTTTCCGCCATAATTTATAGCCGACATATTTCTCAACATATTCTGGATTAATTGGATAAATTTCTTCGTAGGTTTGCCCATTCCAGGAACCAATAAAGACTTCACGCTCTAAATCAGTTAGATATTTTCCAGTGTGAACATAGAGCAGGCGATCGACGATTTCCAAAGCTTCTTTAATATTCATTTTTAGCAACCACTATGGTCACTTTTGCAAGGTAATTGTAATGAAGTAGATAGCACAAATTTGAAAGGGAATAAGCCTAGATATTTGCTTTCACCCCACTTGATTTTAGTTGGAATACTATTTGATACCTTGATCGAGATCACACCGAGGAAATAATTTTCTGGCTGGTTTTAATTCAGAACTATGAGGGACTAAGCGTCTTGCTCAAGCAAAAACAGACGGGTATGTCTCCGGATCAATGCTGAATAAAAGATTAAAAAGTCCTTTAGTAACTTCTAAAGATATTTTCATTCTGAGGTTTTTATGAGCTTTTATGAGGTTCTATTGAATTAATTTAGCAGTAGGTTTTTATGAGTTTTTGCAATCACGCAGATAGTTGATCAAGATCACTTGAAAACTGAGCTTTCTTGGTTCTCATTCTGTTGAAAATTCGTGAAGCTGTTCATATCAGACATCTACTTTCAAAGTTTTATACGCAGTCATTCTTCATCTTGAGTTAGCTAAATTTTTTAGAGGAACGTCACAATGTTTACCCCCACATTTAATCCTACTGAAACCATGATCCGTTGTGCGATCTCAGACTTGCAAACGAGCTACCGTCAAGTCTATGGCTCGTTTAAACCAAAGTATGCCGATCTGATTGCTCAAGCTGCGATGATGACCCTAACTGCGATCGCCCATACCGATGCCCTGTATCACGATGTGGAACACACCATTCTGGTCACCATGGTCGGGCAAGAAATGTTACGCGGCAAGTACCTGCTCGAAGGTGCGGTGACTCCCCAAGAGTGGACTCATTTTATAATTGCTTTGCTTTGTCATGATGTGGGCTACCTCAAAGGCATTTGCCGCAATGACCAGCCCGATCAGCACCGCTATGCAACGGGTGTTGGCAATGAGCAGGTGCCGATCTCACCGGGTGCAACCGATGCCAGTCTTGCGCTTTACCACGTCGATCGCAGCCAGCAATTTGTGGCAGAAACCTTTGGCAATTACCATCTGATTCAAGTGGAAACGATTCAGCGCATGATCGAGCAAACTCGCTTTCCGATTCCTGACAGTACTGACTATCAAGACACAAACAACTATCCCGGTTTGGCACGGGCAGCCGATTTGATTGGGCAATTGGCAGATCCGCACTATCTAGAAAAACTACCTGCGCTCTTTCATGAATTTGCCGAAGTTGGAACCAACAAAACCATGGGTTATCAAACGCCAGATGATCTCCGAACCAGTTTTCCTGACTTTTTCCGCACAGTAGTCTATCCTCTGATTCAACCTGCATTGCACTACTTGCAAGCCACCCAGCAAGGGCGGCAGATTGTGCAGGAGTTGTTTAATAATGTGGCGATCGCTGAACAACCACACAGCGCGCAAGCGAACTGCTTATCTACCTCAAATCCAGTTTTTTGCCAGCAGCGCTATCATTTCTATTTGCAGGACGATGCTGAAACGCTAATCGGTTCTTCACACCCGTCTGCTTCAATCAACGAGCCGCCCCTATCCTATTTTTGTCTGAACAGCGGGATGCCTATTCAAGGATGAGAGCATCGCCTTTGTCAGCTTTGTCGGCAGCTTAAGCTATGGTTTTAGGAAGAGATTTCTGTTTAAGATGTTGCAGCCAAGGATGATTTAACTGCCTGATTCAGACGCTGACTTAAGACGCTGACTTAAATAGATCATCCATCTGGTCAGCACTCAATCTATGTCACTGATCAGACTATGACTTGGACAATATGTTGTTACCAATATTCACGATGAAGCGAGAGAAAGCCCTATGAGAGGTCCCAGTCCTGTAGTCGCATCAGAGCAGAAAGCGACTCAGCAACTCTCCACAGTGCGGCGGTTTTTGCACTATTTCCAGCCTTATCGTAAAGAAATTCCGATCGCTTTCGCCTTGATTTTGGTTGGTGCTGCCACTCAAGCCGTGGGTCCCTTCTTTATCGGTTGGTCGCTGGATCATCTAATCGCTCAGGGAGATTTGCAGGGTTTATTGCTACTTTTGTGCGGCTTGGCACTGATTTATCTTGCCGGAATTGGTGCCATTCGGGGGCAAATCTTGCGCGTTGGCTGGATTATGCAGCGGTTGCTTGCCCAACTGCGGCAGGATATTTTTGCCAAAATTCAAAGCTTACCGCTCAGCTTTTTCGATCGCAGTGAAGCGGGTGACTTAATGAGCCGATTGCTGAACGATGTCAGCACCGTTAACCAGGCATTTGGTCAAACCGTTGCCCAAATGTTAGGCAACCTGTTTAGCTTAATTGGCATCGTGATTGCCATGCTGGCGATTAACCTACAGCTGGGTTTAATCAGCAACTTAGCTGTGCCGCTAATGATTTTTACCACGGGGTTATTTGCGCGGTGGGCACGAGCTAGATTTCGTGTAACTCGTCAAACGATTGGGGAACTCTCTGCCCGGTTGGAAGAAGACATTGGCAGTGTAAAAGAAGCTCAGGCGTTCAATCGGGTTGATCTAAATATTGAAGAGTTCAGTTTGTTGAATGCTGCCAATCGCGATGCCAATGTGCAAGCGGTGGCAATCACATCTGCATTTCTGCCGTCGATCGACTTTCTTAATAGCCTCGCAACCGCTGGAGTGCTTGCTTATGGCGGCTATCTCGCGGTAACAGGTGCCGCTACAGTGGGCGTGGTCACTGCTTTCTTGCTGTATGTGCAGCAATTCTTTCGTCCCATCCAAATTCTCAGCCAATTTTATACCCAGGCTCAATCTGCCTTTGCCGGATTGGAACGGATCTTTTCGCTGCTGGATGAACCTGCGCAGCTTCGGGATGCGGCGGATGCAAAGGAAATGCCGCCCATGCGAGGAGAGGTGAAGTTTGAGCAAGTCACCTTTGGCTATTCAGCCGACCAGTTGGTGCTGAAAGGAGTTAGCCTGCACGCCCAACCCGGACAAATGATTGCTTTAGTTGGGGCAACTGGTGCGGGTAAAAGCACGATCATCAACCTAATTCCACGCTTTTATGATGTTTCTGGCGGCAAGGTGACGATCGACGAGATTGATGTTCGCACGGTCACTCAAACCAGCCTGCGCCGGCAAATTGGCATTGTGTTGCAAGACAACCTGCTGTTCAGCGGCACGGTGGCTGAAAATATTGCCTTTGGTCAACCTCAGGCAAGTCAAGCGGAGATCGAAGCGGCGGCGCAAGCGGCAAATGTGCATGAGTTTATCACTTCGCTATCTCATGGCTACACCACGCAGTTAGGAGAGCGGGGCGCACCGTTGAGCCAAGGACAACGTCAACTCATCAGCATTGCCCGTGCGGTGTTAATTAATCCGCGCATTTTGATTTTGGATGAAGCAACCAGCAGTATTGATACCCGCACAGAAGCCTTGGTACAGGCTGCAATCGCCCGACTATTACAAAATCGCACCAGCTTTGTCATTGCCCATCGTCTCAGTACTGTCATCCAAGCCGATCAAGTTTTGGTAATTCAGCAAGGGCAAATCGTAGAACAAGGAACTCATACCGAACTGATTGCTCAACAAGGCGTTTATGCAAACCTCTACGCCCTCCAGCTAGGCAAAACGGATGAATAGAAGATCAATAGCTAGCTGCTCGGAGCAAAATATGAACATATTCATCGACTCAAAATCTGTTGGCTCGGAGGTCATTACAGAAACAAGTGTGAGGCTGGGCTGACTTAAGCAGATCAAGATAGATTCAGGCAATCATGTTTATAGCCTGGTTCTATCATCAGTAAAGATATCATCCTGGTTTTCATGGGCAAGCAGCAGCTATGAGATTCCAACAGAACTAACTACGTATGTTGGCGATTCACGAATTCTTGTCAGCGAAGGGGCAGAAAAACAGATTTCAACCTTAAACGTTGGTTTAATAGAAAAAATAGGTTTCGGGATTTAATTTGATCTAATTTTCGATAGCGTGCAACATCACTTGCAAAGCAGTATGAACAAGCAAAGGTAATTTATGACCAATACAAAGCAAAAAACTACAGGGTTTTTGACCTGTAATCATTGTGGAAATCACGCCCCAATGAATATTGTTGCTGAGTATTACCGTTCTCTAAAACCTGCCTATGGCTCCCCCGAAGGCGATTATTATAATGATTACGAACCGGATCAAGGTTATAGATATGAACTGTTATTATGCTTAGCTTGCAAAGAAGTAACGCTATGGAAATATTTCGATGCTGATTATGTAGATCCAGAAGAAATCACAACAGAGACTCTTTACCCATTAGCGAAATCGAGGTTGTCTGGGCTACCTTATCGAATTCAGGATGCATACGAGATATCACTTAAGGTGCGTGTCATAGATGCTAACGCTTATGCAGTTCTGTTAGGACGGATACTAGAAATGGTATGCGAGGATCGTAAAGCTACAGGAAAAGATTTGTTCCATCAACTGAAAGATCTAGCTACGAAAGGAGAAATTCCAGTCAAATTGGTAGGAGTTGCTGACAACCTTCGACATTTACGAAACATCGGTGCTCATGCTTCTTTAGGAGAATTAACTAAAGATGAAATTCCAATACTAGATGATTTGTGCAGAGCAATTTTGGAATATGTCTACAGAGCGCCTTACTTGGCAGAAAAAGCACAACAACGACTTAATCGCTTGAAAGAAAAGCGAGTTAAGAAAGAAGAAACAAATGGCGAAGATTCAGAAGATACGAGATGATTTAGTATTCACATTACTGACTGTAGAGGTTATCTAACAACTCACTTGGAGCGGACTATCGAAAGATCCTGGTGCATTGAGTGAGGTACTTGCAGCCACCCAGCGAACCATTAGGTGGCTTGAGGTGATTGACTGTTATAGCGTTGTCAGCGATTGGGCATGGTCAGAGATCGCTTCTAAGGAGTGCTCTGAGCAGTTAGTCGTGGGCTAAGATCGAAGAGATTCCTGTTATTAGATAACTGATATGACAACCGCAGCGCGTGTTATTCATAGTGACCCTGACATTTTGGGAGGAACTCCTGTTTTTGTTGGAACTCGTGTGCCGATGAGAACCTTACTTGATTATCTCGAAGCAGGCGATCCACTCGATGAATTCTTAGATCATTTTCCAAGTGTTAGGCGTGAGCAAGCGATCGCGGCCCTTGAACTAGCGAAGGAAATGCTGACAGCCTATGCGAATCCTGCTTGATGAATGTACTCCGCGTCCACTAAAGCGTGAATTGCCTGATTACGAGATACAGACAGTTGTTGAGATGGGATGGTCAGGTAAGAAAAACGGTGAATTGTTGCGGCTTATGAGTCGAGAGGGCTTCACAGTTCTGCTCACTACCGATCAAAATTTGCGCTATCAGCAAAATCTACACCAAGCTGGAGTAGCAGTCGTTGTTCTTGTAGCACGCAGTAATAGATTACCGGATTTACTTCCTCTGATGCCGGATGTTCGTAACGTACTAAATGCAATTGCTTCGGGAGAAGTAATTGAAGTTGGAGGCTCCTAAAATTGCGTAAGCGGCGCAGCACAACAGGTGGCTTGAGGTTATCGACTGGGATAGCATGGTCAGAGATCGTCGACTTTTGCTGTCAGGTGGCTTGAGGTGATTGACTGAGATAGCAGGGTTAGCGATCGCTACTCTTGTCTTTCTAAATACAGCTCTACATGTTGCCGTGAACCAATCATTTAGCCAGATCTTCTTTAGTCAATTGGATAGAGCAATCGGATGCTGTAACGATACTTTTCGGTTCAATTGCCATCGTTCAGCATGTCTATACAGATTGCTTTTGAGCGCCTGACTTGAGGTAATCAAACACGCTTTTATCGCCAATATCTGGAGGAATAGGTTGAATCACCTTACGGAAGGCGAAGACACCAAAAAGGATTGCCCAACTCACCAACAAACCTCGCTCAACCTCAGGCGACAACCAATTCAACAGATGACCCAGTAGCAAAAGGGGCACGAGCGGCGTTAACACTTTGGCTTCTAAACGGTTAAAGCACACAGCTTCTTTGAAGAAAATACCTGTGAGGGCAGCAAAAACAAATCCTACACCCAAGATAGTGAGGGGATAAGTATAAACAGTGAGCGCAAAAGGTTCGGGGCTGTTATGAGCGATCGCGATAGATGCCACCACACCCACCAGCCAAAATACCTGTAGCGCCTGATGTAGTGGCTTTAGATAAATGTGAATCATCCACAGGCTAACGCCCAAACCCACACAAAAAATCGAATACAATCCACTGACCCAATGCAAACTGGTGAAGTTGTTTCCTTGCCAAAGGACTAGCCCCGTCGAGATCGCAAAGCACACTGCTGCCAGCATTAGCCCACCCCGATAGAAAATCACCTCCCGACGATCGCTCTCTAGAATGGTGAAGTTACCAAACTGTCCTTGATAAACAATAGGGTCGGTAGAGGAAAGCATAAAGATAAGGGGTTGGAAGTTAAAGGCTGATTGACGAGCAGAAATAAGGAGACAAACAACGATTTTATCTCTTACCTAGCATCTGATATCTGACACCAGATACTTCTCAGCTCATTCCTATCCTATCTAACTTCACTTCTACGGGATCTCCGATTTTTGAATTCAGCCGGGTTTGAGCGCTGCCGTTGTTAACGGCGATTTCTAGCCAGCCGTGACTACCAATGAAACTGATGAATTCTCCGACCCGGCGATCGCTGTAGGTGAGAGCGCTGAGGATAGACGTGATGCCAATCGTCACCGACCAGGGATGGGAGAGAACAATAGCGGGAATGTTGGTGATCAAGTTACCAAAGTGATCAATAGCTTGGATGCAGCCATGAATGGTGTTTTCAGTTTGGAAATAAGGCGGCAACGAGAACTGCACTAGGCTATCGGGCGTGATCGCGGCACCCAGCTCCGCTAAAGGTACGCCACTGGCAAGGTGAGCACCCACCGGAGCAAAAATATCTCGTCCATGAAAGGTGCCACTGGGTTCATCCGTGCGCCAAAACTGAGCATTCGTCAATTCAACGACAGCATAGGCTGGAAATTGGTCTAACACGCCGCTAAAAATACCATTGTCAGGACCGACCAAAAATCCCACAGGTTCCCCAAACGGAGTGCCAATACCGATGCCCACAGCCCGACGCTTGCCGCCCACACCAGGATCGACGACAGCAACATGAACAGTTTTGGGTGGGAAATAGGGAACGGCGGTCATCAGTGAAAATCTGCCTGAACCAATGTTTTGAGGCGGAACCTGATGGGTAATATCAATCACCACTACAGCGGGGTTAATTTGCGCGATCACGGCTTTCATCACACTCACATAGGAATCGCTTAGCCCAAAATCGCTTAACAACGTAATAATTTGACCCATTGCTACGGAATCATAAAATTTTGGTAACAAATACTACCGTTTAGTCTTCCGGATCTTATAATTAAGATATACGCATGAATGAATGAAAGGAAATGTCCATGTTGAACGAAAAACGTCAGGAAATGGCAACAAAAGCGGCGACAGCTCATCGTCTTACGTTGCACAAGAACTTGCAGCGCCGTTTGGAAGTTGCTAGAGCCAATGGGGATGAAAATCTGCTTCGCCAATTAGAAGCTGAAGCTAGCTACATCGGTTTAAACTAACCCTTGCTAGTTGCCTACCTTGCGTCGCAATCCTGTCAACATGTTAGTGCCTTGTAATACTACAAGGCATTTAACAGTTTAAAGGGAGATCGTGTTTTGCCAAGTAACGCTTAACCATTATATTCAGAGTCAATTTCAATATCGAGAGTTTCTTCATCAATGCGGACATAGAGATGATTAGGGCGGCAACAGACCTGACAATCTTCAATGTAAGACTGCTGCATCCCTCCGCTTAAATCAATAAAAGTTGTGTTGGGTTCACCACAGTAGGCACAATTAAACTCAGCAGTGTTTTGCATATTGACGAGAATGGTTGGAGATAGATGGTAGGGTGTGTTGGCAATCGCTGTTAACATATCTCATAAAAACTTGGGTTGATCATCTCCATTAGTCGCGCAGGGCACTGTGTATTGAACCACCTTCACGATAAGAATGCCACCTGCAACAAACTTTTTTATTGGTTGTGCTCTCTGGGGTTACAAAGATTGGGTCGGTGAGCTATTTCCACCCGGTAGTCAAGCATCTAACTTTTTACAGCTTTATAGTCAGCGGTTTACAACGGTAGAAGGCAACACCACTTTTTACTCTGTTCCCGATGCAAAAACGGTGGCGCGATGGGCAGCCACAACACCAGAAGGGTTTCGATTTTGTCCCAAGTTGCCCAAACAAGTCACCCACACTGGATTGCTATACCCCCAACTTCCTCAGGCACAGCAGTTTGTGGAGCAGATGCAAGGGTTATGCACTGGTACACCGCCTGCCAACAAAACTCGTTTGGGTCCTATTTTTGCCCAATTGCCGCCTAGCTACAGTCCGGATTATTTTTCAGATTTACAAGCCTTTTTGACGGCGCTTGTTCAGGAAAATGCAGAATTTGCTTTGGAAGTGCGTCATCAGGATTGGTTTAAACCACCCTGTGCTCAGCGATTGACCGCCTTGCTGCACCGTTTAGGAATAGGTCGAGTGCTGCTAGATACGCGCCCCATTTATGATGTGCCCGATGATCCTCAGCTTCACTCCGAACGCAAGAAGCCCCGTGTGCCCGTGGAATTTAGCGTTACGGCATCCTTCAGTCTGATTCGATATATTAGTCACCCTAATCCAGAAACCAATCTTCCATTTTTGCAAGACTGGCTGACTTATATTGATCAATGGTTACGTCAGGGCACCCACATTTATCTTTTTGTTCACTGCCCTTTAGAAGCGCGATCGCCAGCCAATGCCCGCTATTTTCATCACCTACTTGAACAATACGGTGCTCCAATTCCGCCGCTTCCCTGGAATACCCTTGACCACCCTCCAACCCAGCTAAGTTTGCTCTGAAAAATGATTGCAGAGAGCGTTCTTTGCTACTAAATTTTGGGGTCAGACTTGTAAACGAATCAACCAGAATGGTCAATTTTTGCTCACGTAGCAAGAAGTATCGCTATAGATTAGAGAGAAGGGGATTTGAAGGTACAGCGATACTCGCTATGAATATCAGCTTGAGCAGGTTCGGATTCAGTTGTCTACTATTTGGGGCGATCGCGTTAACAAGTTGTCGTAACCAAGCTCCTTCTTCGCGCAGCCCAAATACACTCCAGCCAAACAAAACGGTCACGATTACGTTAAGCGGTTGGCAAAGCAATCCCAATGAAACGCGGCTTTTGCATCAAGTGCTTCAAAATTTTGAGGCGAAAAATCCTGATATTCACGTTAAACATGAAGTCATCAATAGCGAATATATGGACGTGATTAAAACTCGTCTTATTGGTGATGTTGCGCCAGATGTGTTTTATCTGGATGCCCTTGAAGCTCCATTGCTGATGCAATATAACGTGCTAGAACCGCTGGAGCCTTACATCATACCCGCATTCGAGCTAGCTGATTTTGAACCCTCACTGCTGAATGCGTTTAAGCACAACGGTAAGCTTTATGGCTTGCCTAAAGACTTCTCAACGCTTGCCTTGATTTATAACAAAAAGGCGTTTGCTGCTGCGGGTATCGCCCAACCGCCAAAAACATGGGATCAATTCATGGCTGCATCTAAAGCACTCACGATCGATCAGAATCATGATGGAAAAATTGATCAATATGGCTTCGGACTTGCACCTGAATTAGCTCGGCAAGTGTTTGTGTTGAAAGCTTTTGGTGGGCAGTTAATTGCTCCGAATGGTTATGCCACCTTTGCTGAAATGAACAGCTTAAAGGGCTTGCAGTTAGTGATTGATCAATATCGTCGCGATCGCACGTCTGCCCAACCAACTGACGTAGGCGCAACCTCAGGTAGCGAAATGCTCGGTCAGGGGAAAGTGGCGATGACGATTGAAGGCACTTGGGCAATTCCCTACTTCAAAGAAACCTTTCCAAATCTTGATTTTGCTACCGCAGAAATCCCTACAATCAATGGCAAACCCGGCACAATGGCATTTACCGTCGCTTACGTGATGAACCGCAAAGCCAAGCATAAAGCAGCCGCCTGGAAATTAATTGCTTACTTGACCGGATCTGAAGGGATGAGCGCTTGGGCAAAACAAGGGTTGGCCTTACCCACTCGCCGATCCGTCTTGGCAGGTTCGGGCTATCGCCAAAATCCTTTATATGCGCCCTTTGTGCAAAGTGCAAGCTACTCAACCATCTGGCAAGCGGGTCAAAACTTACCCACCATCCGCATGAATTTCAACAATCAATTTATTAGTGCTTTGTTGGCTGAACAACCCTTGCCACAAGCAATGAAAAAAGCTCAAGAAACGGCTAATCGAGAAATTTATTTAGCTAGATAGCGCTTGATTAGCAGACCTCTGACTGCTTCAAGAGGTTAGAGGTCTAAAGGTAGGATAGGTGTTTATGAGTACATTGATTAAACATAGCTGGAAAAAACGGGTTGCAGAGGAGACCGTAACAGGGTATCTGTTTATGGCTCCAACAATTTTGATTGCTGGAGTGTTTCTGATACTCCCGATCGCCTATGCCGTTGCGCTTGCCTTTCAAAAAGTGCAGCTTTTAGGAGATGTCAGCTATCAGTTTACCGGGCTAAAAAACTTTGCCCGGATTGCCCAGGACGATCGCGTTGGGATTGCGCTGAAAAATACGGCTTCCTATGTGGCGATCGTCGTGCCGATTCAAACGCTTCTTGCGCTGGCACTTGCCCTGATTTTGAATAGCCAAATCAAGGGGCGATCGTGGTTTCGCGTTGTCTTTTTCCTACCCACCGTTACCTCATCGGCTGTTCTAACGTTGATTTTCATGTGGATCTATAACGCTAATGGCTTGCTGAATAGCCTCCTAGGCTTTTTGCACTTACCAACTTACAACTGGTTGGGCGATCCCAATGTTGCCTTGAAGGGGATTATGATCATGAATATTTGGTCAACCGCGCCGTTGTTTATGGTGATTTATTTGGCGGCGCTCCAGGGCATTCCAGACACCTTGTATGAAGCAGCAACGCTGGATGGAGCCAGCCATTGGGAAAAATTACTGCATATCACCCTACCCTTCTTACAACCCGTTACATTTTTCGTTGTTGTGATGGGAATTATTGGGACGTTCCAGCTATTTGATCAGTCATATATTTTCTCCGCTGGCTCTGGTGGACCCAATGATTCCACGTTGACGATTGTGCTTTTGATTTACCAATACGCGTTCAAAAATTTGGATATGGGCTATGCCTTAGCGCTCACACTCATTCTGGCAGTCATCTTAATGACTTCGACGATTATTCAGCGAACGTTGTTTAAAGAAGAACGCTTAGATTAGGAGCTTTGAATGAAAGCCATTCGTTGGTCAACTGCCGTCCTATATCTGTTTTTAGCGGTCTACACGCTGATTACATTGTTACCGTTTGCCTGGGCATTATCAGCATCCTTCAAATCCCTCGCTGAAATTTCAGCAGGCGGCTTGAGTTTAATTCCTAAACAGTTGACGTTGGCAAACTATCAGACGATTTTTGTGCAAGAACCGTTGTTTGGTCGCTGGCTAATGAACAGCGCGATCGCAGCCATTTCGATCACACTGCTCAACCTACTCTTTAATTCAATGGCAGGCTATGCCCTGGCAAGAATTCGATTTCCCGGCAATCAGTTCTGGTTTTTTCTCATTCTGGCAGTGCTGATGGTGCCAGGACAAATCACGCTATTGCCTAAATTCCTGATTCTCAAATCGCTCGGCTGGCTCAATACCTATCAAGGATTGATTGTGCCCTCAGCCATCAATGCCACCTTTATTTTTATGATGCGGCAGTTTTTTATCAATTTTCCTAAAGAGCTAGAAGAAGCCGCTGCTCTGGATGGCTTGGGTCGTTTTGGCACCTTTTTTCAGATTGTGCTGCCGCTTGCAAAGCCTGCATTAGCGGCTCAAACAATTTTTGTCTTTATGGGTTCCTGGAATGAATTTCTGATGCCGCTGGTCATTCTGTCTGATCCTGAAATGTTCACGCTGCCACTCGGCTTAAATGCGTTTAAAGGGCAATATATTAGCTATTGGAATTACATCATGGCTGCCTCCATGATTTTTACCTTACCTGCTTTAGCGGTATACGCTTTTTTCAACCGCTATTTTATTCAAGGCGTGGCGTTTACAGGTGGGAAAAGCTAAGGAAAAGTTTTGAGCTTTGAGTTGATTGAGTCAGACTTTCTGCGTTTGTCAGTCTCTATGGCTTATATCATTTGAAGACTGCGAGATTTGAAGAGAGTTTAAGAGTTTAATAGATTCGTGCGATCGCTGAGAAAGAACCGCTTAGAAAAGGAATCTTAGAAGTAGTGCCGATATTAACGCAATCGTTCAATCCGCAACATTCAATCGCGATCGCTAATTCAGTCGAGAGGAACCATGCCTAAAAAACTAGATATTACCGACTCCATATCGCAACAGCACGGAGTCACCAACCCTGAACAAACCACTCAGATGAATACAGCAGAACTGTTAGTTCAATGTCTAGAGAATGAAGGAGTTGACTACATTTTTGGGTTACCTGGCGAAGAAAATCTCCATGTGCTGGAAGCCCTGAAGCAGTCGTCGATCCAATTCATCACCACCCGCCACGAGCAAGGCGCAGCGTTTATGGCAGATGTGTATGGTCGCCTTACGGGAAAAGCAGGTGTTTGCCTGTCTACGTTGGGTCCCGGTGCCACAAACTTGATGACAGGTGTGGCAGATGCCAATCTCGATCGCGCTCCTCTCGTTGCCATTACGGGGCAAGTCGGCACCGATCGAATGCACATTGAATCACATCAATATTTAGATTTGGTGGCAATGTTTGCGCCCGTCACCAAGTGGAATGCTCAGATTGTCCGCCCCAGCAACACCACCGAAATTGTGCGGAAGGCATTTAAGATCTCTCAAGCTGAAAAACCCGGAGCCGTTCACATCGATTTGCCGGAAAATATTGCTGCCATGGTTGCCACAGGTAAGCCCCTGACAATCGATGGTCAGGAAAAATCCTATGCTTCGTTTCACAGCATTGAAAAAGCGGCTGAAGCAATTTCTCAGGCAAAAAATCCGTTGATTCTAGTCGGCAATGGTGCGATTCGGGCACATGCCAGTGCCACCCTGACTGAGTTTGCCACCCAGCTTAATATCCCCGTGGCAAATACGTTCATGGGCAAAGGCGTGATCCCCTACATCCATCCCTTGGCGCTGTGGGCAGTGGGACTTCAGCAGCGCGACTATATTAGCTGTGGCTTTGACCGAGCAGATTTGGTGATTTGTGTGGGCTACGACCTGATTGAATACTCACCGAAAAAGTGGAATCCTGATGGCGCGGTTCCCATCATTCACATCGGCATGACTCCAGCAGAAGTAGACAGCAGCTACATCCCCATTGCAGAAGTTGTTGGCGATATCTCTGATTCACTGTCAGAAATTTTGGCGCGCTGCGATCGCACCCATCAACCCGCGCCATACGCCCTAGAACTGCGCAATGAAATTCGGGCAGATTATATGCAATATGCCAATGATGATGCCTTCCCGATTAAGCCGCAAAAAATTGTTTACGACTTGCGCCAAGTGATGGGAGCCGATGACATTGTGATTTCGGATGTGGGCGCTCACAAAATGTGGATGGCGCGGCATTATCACTGCGAACGCCCCAACACTTGCATTATTTCCAATGGGTTCGCAGCAATGGGCATTGCGATTCCGGGAGCGCTGGCGGCAAAACTGGTGCATCGCGATCGCCGCGTGGTAGCGGTTACAGGCGATGGCGGCTTTATGATGAACTGCCAGGAACTCGAAACCGCACTGCGAGTTGGCACGCCTTTCGTTACCCTGATCTTTAACGATGGCGGCTATGGCTTAATCGAATGGAAGCAGCAAAACCAGTTTGGCTCATCCTGTTTTGTCAAATTCACCAATCCTGATTTTGTCAAATTGGCGGAAAGCATGGGCTTGAAGGGCTATCGAGTGGAATCTTGCGCCGATTTAATTCCCACATTAAGAGAAGCCCTAGAACAAGATGTTCCCGCTGTAATTGATTGCCCTGTGGATTATCAAGAAAATCTTCGTTTTTCTCGTCGAGCAGGCGACCTCAACTGTATTATTTGAGGGTTACAAGCTACACCGTTGAGGGTTGATTGCATCCTATTTTACCGAGGGAAACCCAATTTCACGGTGGATATCGACAAGGTGGAAGATTCCAAGAGCGATCGCGTCAAGGTGGCCCTAAATGGCAAGTTTTGAGCCTAGAAAAAATGGTGATCCTCACTTTGCAATCAACAGTCTCCTTTATCGGTAGCGCGATCAAAGACATCGGCAACGCCCTGCAAGACAATCGCCCCAGCCGCAGATAACCAATCATTGCAACTTGCGGCATTTATTTTGCTCAGCCACCAAAACAGCAGACAACGCTTCGGTCTATCCACTTAACTTGGGCTATTATCCAGGAATTTTCTGCATAATCTCCTAATTTGGGATGTTATACGGAAATTTTCTGCATATTAAGTTGTTATGCCTCAGGTTTCTTGATTTGAAGGAGTTTAGAAAAGTCCTGAATTTTTCAGAGTTTTTCCAGATATCAACATTTAATTCTATGGAGCTAAATTTAAACTCAGTCAAGTAATGGTTAGAGTTTCCTGTAAAAACTACCCGTAAGGGTACCAGTGGAGTGGGCTTACTAAAGCCAGAATTAACTAGTGTTTAGTCAATTATTAATAGACGGGTAAAGCCGCTTTAATTTCACCCTGGCATCCGCCGTCGCAAAGCGCCAGTCAATCCAGGTTTCCTCATGATTGCGGTTGTCCTGCCAAGCTGCAACTTCCCGCTTGAGCACATCCATATCAGGAATGCGACGATCCAAACATTGACGACTCAAAATACTCAGTTCAATTTCAGCCATGTTTAACCAACTGCCATGCTTAGGAGTATGACAAAACTCCAAGCGGCTCAAAATTCGCTGCGCTTCGGTTGGCTCAAAGGCTTTGTAAAGTGAAGCGGGTGAATGGGTGTTGAGATTATCGGCAATGACGATCACTTTGTCGGCTTGGGCATAATCTACATCGACCAAGGTTTTGAGCAAGTGGGCATAATCGAGGGCTGTGCGTTGCTTTGTCACTTCCACCCGCCGCCATCCCACCATCGGTTCACTCACCATAAACAAGTTCGCTGTGCCGTTGCGTTCATACTCATAATCGACCCGTTCCGGTTGTCCCCGCTCTGCTGGCATGGGAACGAGGGTTTCTTTGACTAATTGCTTGGTTGCCTCATCAATGCAAACCACTGGAACGTTGGGGTTATAAGCTGTTTGATACAGGTCCAGCACTGCTTCCATTCGCCAGACAAACTCTGCGTTTTGCTCCGGTGGAATTACCCAGCACTCTTGCCGCCAGGGTTGCAGTTCGTTTTTTTCAGCACTTGTCGCACGCTTTCATGACTCAACTGTTCGACATACCCCAGTTCCACCATTTGATCTGCCAATAATCGCAACGTCCAGCGCCCCTTTCCCTCGGGAGCCTCACTACATCGCAATGCGATCAAATGTGCCTCACTTTCCCCATCCAACTTTCTTTTTCGTCCTCCACCCGGACGGCTTTTAAGCGCAGCTTCCAGACCTTCTTCGACAAATCGTTGCCGCACCCGCTCAATCGTTCGCAAACTAATGTCAAAGGCATCTTTGATGTCCTGGTCACGCCAACTCCCGTTCGGTTGATTGCAATCCGCTTTCAGAAGAATCCGCGCATGATTGATCGTGTAGGCAGCTCGTTTGCCGGTCGTGACCAGTTGTTCGAGAGACTGCCGTTCTGTTTCGTTTAAGTTAACGATGTACTTTTTAACCATACCAGCACCGTTGAAAGGACTGACTCAATCTTACTCCTTCTACTCGTCACTTCTTGATTGACTGAACACTAGTTGAGTGAATTAATAATTTTTTGGAGATCCTTTCAATGACTACAGCTTCTGCGCAATTTCGCTTTTGGATCGACTTGAGTTTGGAATGCATTCGCCGTGACCATACAGCAGGCCCCGGTGATCAGAGAGGACCCTTTAGTACGGCACGCGCTTTGGGGATGGCATTGGCTGCCCTCCATGACGCCAATGCCTACGCATCAGGTCGAGATCCCTTGCTGACATCACCAGCAACGCCAGGCTTGCTTGACCTTAGCGGTAATCAGATAACGATTGCGAGCGCTGCGGCTTGCGCGCAAGTCCTCAGGCTGCGATATCCAAACCAAGCCAGCTTGTTAGAACCATCCTGGCTCTGTTGGCTCGCGAATTTTAACTATGGGCCAGCCGATAGTCCCGCTGAAGTCGCTGGACGTGCTTTAGGCACTGCGATTCACAACTTGGGGGCAGATGATGCGAAGAATGCGGCTCGTGACAAATACAGTCCTTCCGGATTGCCATACGGCCATACTGTCCCACCGAATCAGCTAGAACAAGGGTATGCAGGGGCTGATTGGGGCTTCTCAACCCCTTTGCTGGCAACGCGAGTGGCCGATTTCCCAATGCCTCCTGGGCGTGTACCTCCAACCGCCGCAACCAAAGTCAATCCAACGCAACATTTCAAAGATGATTTTGCTGAGGTTCTGCGTCTAGGGAGCCTCAACAGTGTTGATCGCACGAAAGAACAAGAATTTATCGGGATCGCATGGGGGTATGACGGCCCGCCAGAATTAGGGACGCCACCTAGACTTTACTTGCAGGCTGTGTTGAGCGTATTGGATGCAATTGAAAATCAAGATCCTAACAAACTGAGCAATGCTGACGAGTTGGCAGTTATCGCTGGGGTTGGCATCGCCATGGCAGACGCAGGTATAGACGCTTGGCATTACAAATATGCGCCAACCCATATGATGTGGCGTCCGGCTGTAGGCATTCGCAATGCTGTAGACGGCAACGGTACCCCCGATCCGACCTTCTTCCCACTCGGACGCCCCGACACCAACTTACGCGGCTTGGCCTTAACTCCGAACTTTCCCGCGTACCCATCGGGGCACGCAACCTTTGGGGCGGCTGCTTTTCAATTATTGCGGCTCTTTTTAGTGGAAAAAGGTATGAATGCATTTGATGCGAATGGGGTTGATGACGTAGGCATTAATTTCATATCGGACGAATATAACGGCATCAACAAAGATCCCAGAACACTGCTGCCACGTTGTCCTACTCCTAAGCCAGTAGTTTTATCGAGTTTGTGGAAAGCGATTATCGATAACTCGGTAAGCCGCGTGTATTTGGGTGTGCACTGGCAGTTTGATGGCGTGACGAAACGAAATGCAGCGGGAGAAGATGAGTTCGGTATCCCCGAATCACCGACAGAATTGGGTAAAACTGGTGGTGTTTGGCTGGGTGCAAAGATTGCCAATCAAATCGCGCCTAAACTTGGTGTAACGGCAGCAACCATCTCCGATTCGAAGATACTGTAAGACAATCCTTGATGGTTCATTGTCGAACCACCAAGGATTGTAAATTAAATAATTTGTAACTGTGGAATTTGCTAGGGCTGTGCATTAGCATAACTCTACCAGGAAAATTGCACTTTAATAAATCCATAATCCTAAAGCATTTTAGAGGTTGGGCAGTGGCGGGTCTCGTCAGGTTTGGGAACGTCCATGATTGCAGATCTCTTCGGCTTTCGAGAGGTGTGAACTGATGAAGTTGCGGCGTGATCGGGAGATGAGCAAAGCATAACAACCCGATTGGAGCGGACTATTACTAGATTTCGGTGAGGATTCGAAAATACTCACAGCCGCTCAATCGGAACGTTATGACGAAAATGCGTTGTCTCTACTTTGAGCACGATCGCCGCATTTCAAAATATGCTTCTAACAGATCTTGCCAGCATGGATGCTGTTTCAGCTGTAGTCGTCGCCACTCAGCCGCAGTCTATTGAGTAATTTTGGCAAAACCTGAGGCAGCACAACAAGGTTGGCTATTGCCGGGATCTTAAACTGTTGTTAAAAGGCGATCGCCCTAGTTGTTTTCTCAAAATCTGTATAGGATTAGGAGTTGAAAGCTAGAGGCTAAAGTACTTATACCCCATAGCTCTTCTATGGAGTAGAGCAGGAAAGCGAAGTCCAAATTGGGTTGTGAGCGGTTATTTCAAGGGGTTGGGCAATCAGAGAAATTGTCCCGCGCTCATCTTGCACCCAGCCTTGCGCTTCAATAATAGCTGTAGTTCTGTCCACAACCGATCGCTGATGCGTGTCAATGGTTGGCTGGTTGGATACTGGAGGATATTTTGAGATCGCGTCGATGGGTTCAGCCAACGTGCGATCGCCGCTAAAAGCTTCATCAGGGGTCAGAGGCAATCCGCCCTGTCCCAGAATCACAAATCGACTGCTGCCGATACGGGGGTTCTCATCGGCAGCACATCCCACCCTAATACTGGGGATTGGTTCTACCATTGGTGGCGGTTTGGTTAAGCCTTTTGTCGGGTCAAGATTGGGGAGATCTAACAACACCTGACCGCTGATGCCAAATTGTGAACTGGCAGTAATGTCACTAAAGGGTGTGGATGTGGGCTGAAATGTGAGTCCGTAAATACCAAAAGCGCTGATGCTGATCTTGCCGCCGTTTCCGGTAAAGGCATTGGCACGAATATCACTATTTTCAGCTAGCACTCCGACAATAAAAGGAGTGTTGATAAAAATGTTGCCGCCATTGCCGCCTGCTTGTGCCGTGCCAGCGGTGGTAGAGATTAGACTATTGCGCCGTAGCAAGATCAGGTCGCGCACATCCAGCATTAAGTTGCCACCATTCGCGCTGGTCGTTTCAGCCGTTAGACGGGCACGGTCTTCTAGCTGTAGCCGATTCGCTTGTAAGGCAATATCGCCGCCCTGACCGCTGCCCTGGCTGTCTACCGAAAGGGCGGCATTGTTATAAATGCCCACCAACGGAGCTTTGACAAAAATACTGCCGCCATCACCTGAAGAACCAGTCAGGGTACTGGCGAATAGTCCCGTGTTGGCATCAGTCAGCGTCAGGTGATCGCTGACATCCACTGTAATATCTCCTGCCCGTCCGCTGCTGGATGTGGTGGTGAGAATTTGTCCAGTCTGACTCAGTTCCAAACTGTTTGCGATCGCGTTAATTTTTCCGGCATTGCCGCTGCCGGTCGCGATAGCGGCCAATTGAGCACCCTCTGCAATGGTGGCTGCACCTGTCCGTAGCGTAATGCTGCCACCCTCCCCAGTAGTGCCCGGAGATGTGCTGGCGAATAATCCGGTGTTGGCATCCCTCAAATTGAACTGGTTTGCGGCATTGACCGTAATGTTGCCTGCCTGTCCACCGCCCGACGTAGTGGTGAGTAGCTGACTGCCTGTGGTGCCATTGAAATTATTCGCATTAACCGTAATGTTGCCGCCTTGACTCTGGCTGCTGGTCGTTGCATTGAGCGTGGCAGTATTGGCAATTTGAAAAGTGTCGGTCGTGACGGCAATACTGCCCCCCGCACCCGTTGCTGAACTAGTTTGGGCAAATAAGCCCGTATTCGCGCCCGTCAGAGTCACACGATCGCGGCTGTTGACCACAATATCTCCCGCTTGCCCTCGCCCTGTGGTGTTTGCCGTAATCTGCCCTCCATCCGTCAGCAGAAGTGAGCGGGTTTGAATGTCGATGTTGCCCCCGCTGCCCGTTGCTGTTGAATTCACCGCCGACGCGATCGTGCTACCAGAAAGCACCACTGAATAGGCATTTCTGACTAAAATCTGACCCGCATTGCCATCGCCAAAGGTGCTAGCCGATACAGTGGAACCTCCTGTCAAAGTCAGAGTTTGGGCATCCACCGCCACCTGTCCCCCATTACCAGACGCATTGGGAACTCCAAAATTTGCTCTCACGATGCTAAGCACCTGCGCTTTATCATCCAGGGCCACCGAACTGGCACTTAGGGTCAAGTCACCTGCATTTCCCTTCTCGTAATTGCTGCTAGTCAGTTCGCTATTGCTGACCAAGATTCTAGAACCCGCCCTCACATTTAAGGGGCCAGAGTCTCCAACCCCAAAGGATTCGCTACTCACTCGGCTATTTCCAGTGAACGTGACCGCATCTGTCGCATTGATAGCAACTGCGCCGCCTGTTCCCGTAAAGAAAGACTGGGCAGCGATGGAGGTTGCATCAATTTCAACTTGCTTACCACTCACTGTAATGGGTCCAGCATTGCGATTTAGCCCACGACTGCTGATAAAGCTATTGGTCAAGCGCACTCCCTCGATCGCGGTTATAGTCGTAGGCGCACCATCTCCACCGCGCCCGATACTGCTGACAGAACTGTTACTGATATCTACCGAACCCGCCGCGGCATTGATGACAATTCCTGCCAGTCCTTGAGCATTCCCTGTACTGGCAACCCTTCCTTGATTAACGGCGATCGCTCCACCATTGATCGTAATGAAACCTGCATCTCCCACTTGCGTCGCACTAAAGCCATTGCTGGTGCTGAAAACAGAACTATTGTTGGTGATCGATACCGATCCAGGGGCATTAATCGTGACATTACCAGCGTTGTTTGTAGTGGTCCAGGTGATGGTGCCGATGGAACTATTGTTGTTTAAGGAAACCGTGCCTGCATTAATGATGATGGGTTGACCATCTCCACCACCATACGTATCTGCTTGCAGCCTGCTGTTGTCTAATGAAACCGTATCAGCCGTTAGAGTAATTGCTCCAGCCCCTCCCGCAATGCCAGCATCTGGAGTGCCAGGGATACCGCTAGAAACAGAGCCATTCGTCAAAGAAATCGTGCGGCCAGAAAGACTCACCTGTCCAGCATTGCTAGAAATCGTGCCGTTGAGAATAACGCTGCCGCTACCAGAGTTGTCGCTGTCTGCTTGCAAAATCAGATTCAGCGGATTGAAATTGGTAGGAACAAAAAAGGACTGAATCTGAATACCGGGCTGCAAGAGAATGTCGTTGGCGGCGGTTAGCGTTAAGGTAGCCGGTCCGCCGAACGGATTTTTGGTGATATTGTCTGCGATGGTGATGTTGCCTGCCTGGGTGCCCGTATTACCTGTGGTAATGGTGACGCTAGTTCCAGCATTCAGACGGTTTTGAATATCGGTCGTGGCAATAATGGCGCTATCCCCGATGGGCGTGAAAATATCAGGATTGGTACCGCTAAAGGTGCCGTTGGTGGAAGCTCCAACATTTTGAATGATGATGTCGCGGGGATCAATTAGCCAGTTTCCGGGCAACCCATTGGCAGCAGAGGCATCGACTTGAATACCTGCCACATCGACGATGCCTGCACTAGAGGTTTCGATCAAGCCACCATTGCCAGTGTTCTGCGATCGTGCCGTCAATGTTCCATAGGCTTTGGTAGAAGCATTCGACCAAACAACAATCGTGCCACCGTTTGCAGGAGTAGAGGCAAAGAGACCATCGGCACGAATCACAGCACCCCGATCAATGTAGGTTGCCGTTGCTGTGGGTAACGTTCCTTGCCCTTGCAGGTCGCCCCCGATGCGAACGGTACCGCCTCCCGTGGTACTCGAAACATCAATCTGAGTGGGAGTCAGTAGAGCCACGCGATCGCCCAATAGCTGCACTGTTCCCCCTGCGGTTCTTAGAGTTCCAGTGTTCATCACCGTGTTGCCATACAGCGTCAGGCTTTGTCCATCTGTCACTTCCAAACTTCCTGCTTGGTGAATATCACCCATCGCTTTGCCATACTGCAATCCCAGCGGCACATTGACCGTTAATAGAGATGAAGCTTGGGGTTGGGTGGCGCTGAATTCGCTGCCATCGGCAAACTTGAAGCTAGGGGCGGTGCTAGCAAAAAATGAACCCCCAATTTGCAGCTGAGCATTTGAGCCAAAAACAATGCCGTTTGGATTGAGTAAAAACAGGTTGGCAGCACCGTTAGCTTTGAGCAATCCATCAATGTTGGAGAGGGAATTTCCGGTGACTCGCGTGAGAATATTTTGGATTTGGGCTGTGTTGTTGAACCAGGCAGCGCCACCCGTGGGAATAGAAAATTCTTTGAAGCTGTGGAACAGATTGACCCCGCGCACAGTGCCGCCATCAATCATGCAAGTGGTGCAACCCGGAGCCACTTGCGAATTGATTGGCAAAGTTGCATCGGGAATCATTTGGCTAGCGGCGGGAAGTGATCCTATCCACTGACTCAGCATGATTCCGCCGACTAAACCAAACAAAGAAACGACCTGGTTCATTGCAAAGATCTAGCAAGTTGCTAGCGCTACTGTAATTTCTGTTTACGGGCACAAGTCGATATTGACAGGAAAATTTATGGGTAAATGCAGACTGCGATCGCTCCTTAGCGAATTTGATCAAATTATAGCCTTTTCCTATTGAATGAGGTACGATTCTAGTAATGTTTAGTAGCCTAAATGAATCGGTAGTGATGAAAGCGTATTCTACAGACTTGCGCCAAAAAATCATTGACGTTTACAAAGACGAACCCATCTCTCAACGCCAACTAGCCAAGCGATTTAGCGTGGCAACCAGTTTCATTATCAAACTGCTTAAACAATACCGAGAAACGGGCAGCATTGAGCCAAAACCTCATGGAGGAGGTAAGCCCGCTCAACTGACGCTTGAGCATCATCAAGTGCTTGCCGAATTAGTCGAGGCTACCAATGATGCCACGCTTGCCCAGTTATCTGAGCAATTCGAGGCGAAAGTAGGAATGCGAGTAAGTCGTTCAACGATGGGACGAGCGGTGCAACGCTTAAAGCTCACCGTCAAAAAAAACCTTTCGAGCAACTGAACGAGACCAGGAGCAGGTGCAGCAGGCACGGGTTGAGTTTTGGCAAATGATTACTCAAGTCGAAGCCAAAGACCTAGTATTCATCGACGAAGCCGGAGTAAATCTAGCAATGGCAAGGCTCTATGCCAGAGCCCTTCAAGGACACCGCGCTTACAGTCATCGTCCACAGAACCGAGGAAAAAACCAAACCATCATTGGAGCGCTCACCCTTGATGGCATCATTGCGGCACTGACCTTTGAAGGGGGAACGGACGGACGGGCGTTTCAAACTTTTGTCCAACAGGTGTTAGTGCCAAACTTGTGGAAGGGAGCCTGTGTCGTTATGGATAACTTTAGTTCTCACAAAGTCGATGGCATTGCCCAAGCGATTGAAGCAGTGGGTGCAAAATTAGTCTATTTACCCTCCTACTCACCCGACTTTAATCCCATTGAGCAGTTTTGGTCAAAAGTCAAAGCAATCCTCCGCGCGATTGCTCCACGAACCAAACAAGCGTTAGACGAGGCGATGACTCAAGCGTTTGCTCAAGTGTCGCTTAAAGATATTCGTCATTGGTTTACTCATTGTTGCTACTGTACCTCACTCGACTGAGAACCGCTATAACCTATGATCTCGAACTTTGGTAGGAAGGAGTATGCCGAGAATGCAGTGTCTCTACCTTGCCCGCGATCGCCGGATATCAAAAGAGGCCTCCAAAAGATCTTGCCAGCATGGGTGTTGTTTCAGCCGTAGTCGCTGCCACTCAGCCGCAGTCTGTTGAATAATTTCGGCAAAGCTTGAAGACGGCACAACAAGATCCGCAAGTGCCTGAAGCTTGAGGCGTTTTTGCAGGGCGATCGCGATCGTGCCAATGAACTCCTCTGCACGGGTTCCAACCACATGGGCACCTAGCAGCGTTCCATTCCGCTGCACAATTAGCTTGCAAAAACCAGTCAGGTCATTTTGGATTTGTGCTTGGGTCAGGTTATAAAACGGTTGCCGTAAAATCAAGACATCCTTGCCATACTGGTCAACGGCTTCGCGTTCCGTCAAACCGACCCAAGCGGCAGCAGGACTAGTGTGGATGCTGAACGGAATGGCTCGGTAGGAGGTGCGCTGGTTGGAGAAAAACAGCGCATTTTTGACTGCAAGTTTGGCTTCGTAAGTGCCTAGATGGGCTGAGAGGGAGTGCTGCGTTCGTCCTTCGCAAATGTAAACGTGGGGCGCAGTTTGCAATTTGGAATTTCGTACAATTCCGTGGTTGTACCTTTGCACGTTCATTGCCTCCAGGTTCCAGGTTTCCACATCAGGAACTTGCTCCACTGCCAGCAAAATGTCACCGGCAACTAGAGAATGGGTGCCCCACTGAACCAATTTCTTGCGATCTACACAGCTCACTTGGGTGACGTCGGCATTTAGCCAAATTTGCACTCCTTCAGCTTCCAGCTGTGCCTGGATTAATTGGGAAACTTCCCGGTCAGCCTCGGTTAATAGTTGGGCGGTGGCTAGCAGCAGAGTAGTCTGACATCCAAGCCGCTGAAGGGCTTGAGCAAGTTCCACGGCGATCATACTTCCGCCGACGATCGCAAGGCTAGTAGGCAGGGATGGCAGCTGTAGCAGGGTTGCAAGAGTTTGATACCCTGTGGTTTGCAAACCAGCAATTGTGGGAATCAGTGGACGATGACCTGGCGCAAGAAGATAGGAGCGCGATCTCAGCAACCGTCCATCCACCAAAAATCCGGGGGCTGGCTTGCGGCAAAATTCGCCACTGTTGGTGATGATGTCGATGCCGAGAGTTGCCAAAGCAGAGGGAGAATGGCGCTCGTCTAAATTGGCAGCGATCGCCCGTATCCAATGTTTCACAGCGTGCCAATTCAATGCAGGTGGGGCAGATACTTCCTGCCATAGGGGCGATCGCTGCAAGTGTTGCCACTGCTCAGCCGTGTGCCCAAGGTTCGCTAAGGCTGGAATCAACAAAGAATCCGGCAGCGTGGAAAAAGAAAGCCCTTGAGTCACCAGCGCGACACGGGCTTTGAATTGGACTGCAAAAATGGCGGCTTCCACCCCAGCGATGGTGCCGCCAATCACAACCAGATCGTAGTCAACGGGCATAGCGTTGACTATTCCTCGTATTCGATAATGTCGCCAGCAGCGGCGGTTGCAGCGGTCGCGGTCGGTTGCAGTTGTGGCTGGAACTGGAACAGAGAATACACAACGTTGCGACGAATATCGGTCATCATCTCCAAGAAGAATTCGTACCCTTCGCTCTTGTATTCAATCAGCGGATCTTTTTGCCCATAGCCCCGCAAGCCAACCGATTCGCGCAATCCATCCATTTGCTGGAGGTGTTCTCGCCACAGGGTATCAATCTGCTGCAAAATAAAGAACCGCTCTGCCTGCCGCATCAATCCGGGCTGAATTTGATCAATTTGAGCTTCTTTCATGTCGTAAGCAATGCGGACTTGCTCATGCAAGAAGGCTTTAATTTCTCCGATACTAAACTCTGCTAGCTGTTTGGGTTCTAGATCTGCTAGCAAGTAGACAAACTCTTTTACCTTGCTGGAAAGCTTCTCCAGTTCCCATTCTTCTGGGGGCAGTTCCGGGTTAACGAAAGCATTGACAATGTCGTTCATCGTCAATTCGGCGTACTTAATCATTTGTTCTTTCAAGTCTTGCCCTTCCAGCACACGGCGACGTTCAGCATAAATCGCTCGACGCTGGTTGTTCATTACTTCGTCATACTCAAAGACTTGCTTCCGAATGTCGTAGTAATAGGTTTCGACTTTTTTCTGTGCTCCTTCTAAGGAACGAGTCAACATGCCAGATTCGATCGGCATATCTTCTTCAACACGGAAAGCATTCATCAAGCCAGCCACCCGATCGCCGCCAAAAATTCGCAGCAGATTATCTTGTAAGCTGAGGAAAAATTTGGTGGAGCCAGGGTCACCCTGCCGTGCGGCGCGTCCTCTCAGTTGGTTATCAATCCGGCGAGATTCATGTCGCTCTGTGCCGATGACATGTAAACCACCTAGATTTACGACTCCATCGTGTTCTGCTGTGGTAAAAACTTCGTACTCTTGGCGAATTTGATTGTAAATTTGACGCAGCTTTTGAATCACAGGATCATCAGTCGGCGCTTTTTCTGAAGCAACAGCCACCTTGTCTTCTGCTTCTAACTCGGAGAGCGATCGCTCTCCATACTGCTTCACTGCAAAATCAACGGCTTCTTTTAGCAGCTTTTCAGTATCTTTTGAAAGGTTGGTTGGATAAATTTGGGGTGAAGCTTTCCAGCTTTTCACTTTGAGACCGGGAACAAAGCCCTGTCCACCACCCTTGGCACCATGGGCGGCGGGTACATCAGTCATTCCAAATTCGTCTTCATCCTCTGGTTTCACAATCCGGGGCATAAAGTACTCGCGCACTTTCAGCCGCGCCATGTAGTCGGCGTTGCCACCCAGAATGATGTCGGTGCCGCGTCCTGCCATGTTTGTGGCAATGGTAACCGCGCCTTTGCGTCCGGCTTGCGCGACAATTTCCGACTCCCGCTCCACGTTCTCAGGTTTGGCATTGAGCAGATTGTGAGGGGTGTTAACTTCTGCCAATAAGCGAGCCAATAACTCGGATTTTTCAACGCTGGTGGTGCCGACTAGGACGGGACGACCCGCTTGATGCATCTCAGCACATTCCAAGGCGATCGCGTTCCACTTTGCATCTTCGGTCTTGTACACTACATCCGATTGGTCTCTGCGAATGTTGGAACGATTTGTTGGAATCGTGGTCACTTCGAGATTGTAAATTTTACCAAGTTCCGCTTCTTCGGTTTTTGCGGTGCCCGTCATTCCTGCCAGATTGGGATAGAGCAGAAAGAAGTTTTGGTAGGTGATCGTTGCTAGAGTTTGCGTTTCGGGTTGAATTTCTACCCCCTCTTTAGCTTCGATCGCTTGATGGAGTCCATCGCTCCAGCGGCGACCGGGCATGACCCGCCCCGTAAACTCATCCACAATCACCACTTCATCGTTGCGAACGATGTAGTTCACATCCAGGATGAACAGTTCTTTGGCTTTGATCGCATTAAAAATATAATGCGCCCAGGGATCTTTAGGATCAAACAGATCCGTTACCCCCAGCACCTTCTCGGCCTCAATAAAGCCTTCATCCGACAGCAGCACATTTCGCTGCTTCTCATCGACTTCGTAGTGTCCTTGGGTGTCGTCTTCATTAACTTGACGGGTCAGTCGGGCTGCCACCTGCGCCGCTTGCAAATATTTTTCACTGGGGTTATCGACCTGTCCTGAAATGATCAGGGGCGTACGGGCTTCATCGATTAACACCGAATCGACTTCATCAATCACGCAATAGTTAAACGGACGCTGCACCACATCCTGAATTGAGGTCGCCATGTTGTCGCGCAGATAGTCAAACCCTAATTCACTGTTCGTGCTGTAGGTAATGTCGCAGGCATAATTTCTCTTGCGCTCGTCTGAGGTCATGGTTTGCTGAATTAACCCCACACTCAGACCCAAAAAGCGATGAACTTGACCCATCCATTCGGCATCGCGACGTGCCAAGTAGTCGTTGACCGTCACGACATGGACCCCTTTCTGGGCGATCGCATTCAGATAAGCAGGCAGGGTAGACACCAGGGTTTTTCCTTCCCCCGTTCTCATTTCGGCGATCTGCCCTTCGTGCAAAATCATACCGCCCAACATTTGCACATCGAAGTGGCGCATTCCCAACACTCGTTGAGCAGCTTCTCTGACGACTGCAAAAGCTTCGGGCAGCAAATCGTTTAGGGATTCGCCTTTTTCGATCCGCTGTCTAAACTCAACGGTTTTTCCCTTCAAATCTTGATCCGATAAGGGATGAATCTCTGCTTCAAGCAAAGCAATTTCGGTCACAATCGGCTGATACTTTTTGAGCTTCCGCGTATTCGGGTCGCCCAGCAACATTTTTAACATGGCGGAATGGTGGCAAATTTAATAAGTTTTTAATGACAAGGCTAGTGTTCCGTCAGGAAAATTTTGACGAGTCAAGGCTCTCAAAATTCAAACTCAATCCTTATGGTGCATTCTGCCACTCGGCGCTGAGGCTGCGGAAGTCGTAGGTTCCGGCTCCGGGATGACAAGAGATGCAAGTAATTAGGCTTGCCCGTTCGGGAAACTTCACTCGCGGATGCAGCAACTTAAAGTAGGAAGACTGGTAAATCCGGTAGGGAACTTGTTCTTCCGCCGTGAGTGAACGGGAAAAGTCTCGCAGATATTGCCAGACTATTTGAACTTCAGGATTTCCCAAAGGTTTGATAGTTGCGCCGTAGTGCTCAGCATCTTGCAGCAGCGATCGCCAGGTCTGAGACGGCATCACCGCAGGCGGCAAGGCAATATGACAAGTGGCGCAATTCTCTAGATAAAGCTGTTGTCCTAGTTTGTAGCGCTCTGAAATGACATCTACAGTGCCGATCGCGGCAGTTATTGCACCAGGCTTGGCAGAGTCAAGCTTTGTAGAGTCGGGCTTTTTAGAATCAGATGGCGCTGCAAGCTGAGCCGTTGAATCCCGTTCTTGAAGAGGAATGACTGCCGATTTTGGCTCTATAGCTTGTGCTAACCCAATCCCCAAACACAAACTCCATAGCAGCAACAACACCAGCAATACCCAAATAGACCGCTGCCGAGTAGGCTGAAATTGACGGCTTGTGCGCCTTGTGCGATCGCGGTTTAGTTGAAAATTGCGTTTGGGAGAGGTCATGCTAGCTAGAATTGCCAGTCAGAATATTTAGATGGAAGCGTTGAGCGGAGGGATAAAAGCTGTAACGGCAATTGCAGTGCAATTAACAATAGACTTCGTACTGTATTCTAGCGTTGCCTGTATGCAATCAGGCGTTTAAGTTTATCAAGAAGATGTCGAACTGGTTGGAAAAAGACAACAATTTCTGCATCAAAGGATTCATTTATTAATGAAACACCTCTTGTAGGCTGAGTAGCATCGTTAAATGCATAGGAATATGGATTGTCGAAAAATTCAGTTTTGCGATCGTCGTTCTCAAGTCGATTTTCAGCAGCTTCAGGCATTATTTAACCTAGCTGCATTTTGGGCCCGTGATCGCCGCCCCGAAGATCTGCAAATTGCGGTTGCTAACAGCGATCCCGTCATTACTGCTTGGGACACCACCGTGGAAGCCTTTTCTCACAAGCAGCGCATGATTGGTTTTGCCCGCGCCACCTCAGATGGCATTTACCGCGCCACCATTTGGGATGTGGTTATCCATCCCGATTATCAAGGAGCGGGTCTAGGACGAAAATTGGTACAAACCGTGATTAGCCATCCCAAACTAAGCAAGGTAGAGCGGGTATACCTAATGACCACTCATCAGCAATCATTTTACGAAAAGATTGGCTTTGAATCCAACACCAGCACAACAATGGTGTTGCACAATCAGCCGATAGAAGCGATCGGGAATGCAGTCGGCGAGCAGGGGGCAAGGATGAAGGGGTCGGGTATATGAAAGGGCGGAGTTGGGAACAGAAAAATAAAACCAGTCAAGAAAATAGATGTCACGATGACAATAGTGCTAATAGAAACCCAACTCCCCAGTGCTAAATTCCTTTTTCTTGAAAACTGAAAACTACTTGTGAAAAAACGCGTTACGCTCACCTTCCCAAAACGCTCCGTGCAAATGCCAGTCACCTACCGACTGGCAAAAGATTTTAATGTAGCAGCCAATATTATTCGAGCGCAGGTAGCTCCCAACCAGATTGGCAAACTAGTGGTGGAGCTTTTGGGTGATATTGATGAGTTAGAGGCAGCGATCGAATGGATGCGATCGCAGGATATTGGTGTTTCGTCCTCTAGCCGCGAGATTGTGATTGATGACGATTTGTGTGTTCACTGTGGGCTGTGTACAGGCGTGTGCCCCACGGAAGCGCTCACTTTAGATCCGATATCTTTTAAACTCAACTTCACGCGATCGCGCTGCATTGTTTGTGAACAATGTGTTCCAACCTGTCCCGTGCAAGCAATTTCTACTAATCTTTAACCGACCCGTTCATCCTGCGTCCACCCATCCTTTATTCTCTGCTTCCCTCGGTTCCCACAAAGCCGTAGACTTAACATACAAGACTAAAAAATTAAGACTCAGAAACGCAGTCTTGTTATGTTTACCTTACTGAGCGACCCGTGCGAAAGAAAGTAATTGCTGGCAATTGGAAAATGTATAAAACCCAAATGGAAGCCTCAGAGTTTCTGCAAGGGTTTCTGCCGCATTTGGAAGACACACCCCCAGATCGGGATATCATCCTCTGTGTGCCTTATACAGATCTCTTTGCGATGTCTCAAAATTTGCACGGTAGCAGCATTCGCCTGGGCGCTCAGAATGTGCATTGGGAAACGGTTGGAGCTTATACAGGCGAAATTTCTGCGCCGATGTTAACCGAAATGGGTGTGCGCTATGTGATTGTGGGGCACAGTGAGCGACGACAGTATTTTGGTGAAACCGATGAAACGGTGAATATGCGAATCAAAGCTGCTCAGAGTGCTAGATTGACCCCCATTTTATGTGTGGGCGAAACGAAGCAGCAGCGAGATATGCGTGAAACAGAATCGATTATTTGTGAGCAGCTAGAAGGCGGATTGACAGATATTGACCAGACAAATCTGATCATTGCCTATGAGCCAATTTGGGCGATCGGGACGGGCGATACTTGCGCTGCAAAAGAGGCAAACCAGGTGATTGGGATGATTCGCAGCCAATTAAAAAATGCTGATGTACCCATTCAATATGGTGGCTCTGTCAAGCCAGATAATGTGGATGAAATTATGGCACAGCCGGAGATCGATGGAGCGCTGGTAGGCGGAGCCAGTTTGCAGCCCAATAGCTTTGCACGGATTGTAAATTATCAAAATATCTAGGGCAAGATTTGTTGCTTAGGGCACTATTGCAGTTGGTAATTGAAATGGGACGGTGATCCGCTGTCCCATTCGCTTTGAACCCTAACATCATCTATCATTTCGCAAAAATGCTGAGTAATAGATCGCCCTAACCCCTGTGCTGCCATACTACCGAGTGTTTGGGTCATCTATCTGCCTCCCATCCTTTACTGTTTCACTCCATGCCCGTTGTTCTCTCTCCCTGGCAAATTCGCAACTACTCATTCAGTTGGGGCGATCGCACCTATATCATGGGCGTTTTGAACACCACTCCCGATAGCTTTAGCGATGGTGGAGAGTTCGATACGGTAGAAAAAGCGCTGGTGCAGGCGCGATCTCTGCGGGACGCAGGGGCAGACATTTTGGACATTGGCGGACAATCAACCCGCCCCCAAGCAACAGAAATTTCCTTGCAAGAAGAACTCCAGCGAGTGATTCCGGTGGTGCAGGCGGTGCGCCAGGAGATGGATTTGCCAATTTCAGTCGATACCACACGAGCAGCAGTGGCAGCAGCGGCGATCGCGGCGGGTGCGGATGTGATCAATGATATTTCTGGAGCAACTTACGACTCTGCCATGCTGCCAACGGTGGCAAAACTGGGCGTGCCGATTATTTTGATGCACATTCGTGGTACGCCCCAAACCATGCAGCAGTTGACTGATTACCAGGATGTGATTGGGGAACTGGTGGCATTTTTACAGGCGCGAATTGAGGCCGCCGTTGCTATCGGAGTTCAGCGAGACTTGATTGCGATCGATCCAGGGATTGGCTTTGCTAAAACCTACACTCAAAATATTGAAATCTTGCGGCACCTAGCAGCATTTCAATCCCTCAATTGTCCATTGCTGGTCGGGGTTTCTCGGAAAAGTTTTATTGGTTATATTTTAGAGCAGCCCGATCCTAAGCAGCGGGTTTGGGGAACTGCGGCGGCATGTTGTGCCGCGATCGCTCAGGGTACAGATATTCTGCGAGTTCATGATGTCCGCGAAATGCAGGATGTTTGCCGGGTTGCTGATGCCATTTGGCGATCGCGTTAGTAAATTTGCTGGCAACACTTTTTACTGAATCTTAAACCTCCCCATCGGCACCCATATTTTGAATATTTTCAGCTACTTCCATTTCAATCAATCCACCGACGGCTTCACTTAGCTCTTTCGGATGCATGAAAATAATTTTGGAGTTGTTACTTTTGCCTAGCTCATAATTTGCTTCCACATACTGCTGAGCAAGCAGGTATTTCAAGATTTCGGATGTCTGGTCCTTATCTTCCTTTAGAGCTTTGGCAATGCGTCGAATCGAATCGACCGTTCCATCTGCTTTAGAAATAGCAGCACGACGTTCACTTTCTGCTGCCTGCTCATTTTCTAGAGATTTTTCTAAAGTGGATGGTAGTTTGATTTTTTCGACCTCTACCCGAATTACCTTCACGCCCCACGTCGCGGTCGCCTGATCTAGCTCTTTCAGCAGCACTTGACCAATCTTATTGCGTGAAGAAATCATTTCTCGCAAATCCATGTGCCCAATCTCAGAACGGAGCGTGGTTAGCACCAAACTCTTCAACGATTCTTCAACGTTTTCGACGGTGTAATTGGCTTTCTCTACATTCAAAATCTTCCAGGACAAAATGGCATCCACAATAATCGTCACTTGATCTTTGGTGATGACGGATTGAGGCTCAATATCTAGAAGCTGTTCACGGGTGCTGTCCACCAACACAGTGTCTAAAAAAGGCACTACAAAATTCAGTCCCGGCTTTAAGGTGCGCTGATAGCGTCCTAGGCGCTCTACAATGCCCTCATAGCCCTGGTTGATGATTTTGATCGAGCCAATGATGTAGCCAACGATCGCTAAGGCGGCAATAACAATTAATGAAGGGATGACCTCCATGAGATATGTGCCTCTAAAGGTAGGAATTCTACTGAAATTGTAGCCTTGCCGGGCAGATCTGGTTCTTAAGGATACGTTTAACCTAGGGTCATTTAGACTGACATTGCCATAGGAATCACCGTGCGATCGCCGCCGGGAGTTCTGTGGAAAGCCTCGCTAACGTTGCCCGAATCGCCGAGCGAGCGTCCTACCGAAGCCGCGATCGGTTCCAGACTGATCATCAACTCTGCCATTGCCTCCAAAGACAGGGCTTGGCGAGCATCAGACACAGACTGTTCGGGCACCGGATGACACTCAATTATTAGTCCATCAGCGCCCGCTGCGATCGCGGCCTTTGCCAGATTGGGCACCAACTCCCGCTTACCCGCTGCATGGCTAGGATCAACAATCACAGGCAAATGGGTCAGTTGTTTCAAGCCAATCACTGCGCCCAAATCCAACACATTTCGGGTGAAGGTGTCGAAACTACGGATGCCTCGTTCACACAGCACCACATTGGGGTTACCATGCGCCAGAATGTACTCCGCTGCCATGACAAACTCTTCCACCGTTGCCGCCAAGCCCCGCTTCAGCAGGACGGGTTTGTCTGCTTGTCCCACAGCCTTGAGTAATTCAAAATTTTGCATATTGCGACTACCAATCTGCAACATATCGGCGTAGGCGCAGGCAGGTTCAATTTGGGCGATCGCCATCACTTCAGTGACCACAGGCATTCCATACTGTTCTCGCAGGCTTGCCAAGATTCGCAACCCATCGATGCCCATTCCCTGAAAGCTGTAGGGCGAGGTACGCGGTTTGTATACGCCACCCCGTAACGCTGTCACGGCGATCGCTGAAAGCGAACGGGCGACCTGCTCCATTTGATCCACCCCCTCAACCGAACAAGGTCCACCAATCACCACGAGGAGATCGCCACCGATTGCCACCTGCTCAGATAGGTGAACTACTGTTTGATGACCAGGTTGAGTTTTCATTGCCAATTTAGCTTCTAACACAGATTAAGCTCCTTTAAATACACGACTAAATACACGACACGACAGAACAAACAAAAAAGCCCGGAGCTAGGGAGTTCCGGGCGAAAACAAGCTTTGCACAGCAGGTCACCCGGATTTCCTGGTCCAAAAATAAAAACTATAAAACCAACCGGGTTGTTGAAGCATTTGATCAAAAGTAAACTGGGTCGAGAAAAACATCTAATAAAAAACAAAAAACCGCAGATTTTATTCTGCGGCTCACCAGTGGACGGCATCAACGATGCTCACCTCCGGTGAACCGCTGAATACCAAAAATAAAATTTGGAAAAGGTCATTGTTTTTTTGCTAATGCAATGTGTATCGCGTTGAACTGAAACTAACAAAGCCTGAAGCTATAGTCAAGCCCCAAACGAGCTTATTTTTCGAGCTTTCAAAGAGGATTCTCTTTCCTTGGGTGGACTTACCACTCCATACAACAATCTAAATTATGTGAAGGCACGGTGAAGCTCGCTGGTTTCAATGTTACCAATTGAGATGATTATTTAGAAATACTTTAAAGACTGTTACCGTATCGTGCCTAAAATTAAATCTTCCCGTTGAATCTACTGATCTATAATGGTTTGTTTAATACACTCTGTACTGAAGCTGATTCAGAGTAAACAAATCTTTAATGTGGTTGCAGATCAAACTAAGACGAGAAAATTGATGTCGACTTTTTAGAGCTTAAAGAAACCTTTATAGAAGATCCGTAGATCTACTGTTCAAATTCATCTAATAGACATAGAATCAAATCAAAGCACAAATTCAAATCCAATGAACGTGTTACGCATCCCTGCAATTTGCATGATATCGCTACTGACAGCAACCTTAGAGCTTTCAGCGGTCCAATCAGTGAATTTTGCTAGCTCCAAAGTTTTGGTCAGTGCTTTTACAGTGGAGGCGAACACACCTAATGAAGCTAATTCACAGGCACCAAAGCCGCATCCATTGTTATCTTCTTATGAACCGCCACCCGATATTGGCGCTCCTAAGCGCACCGGCGGTTCTGGTGGACGTTACGTTTAACTAATATCTCTAAGTGCTTTGATCGCTTCAGAAGCTTAGGGCAGTCAATTGGCTAGCCAACTCCAATTTTCCTACCCTGAACATTGAGATTGTTTTGCTAAGTATGCAGATGGGTAAAATTCGCCTCAATTTATCCATGTCTCGTGCCAAGATGCACCCCCGACTTCTAACCCAGCCAGAGAACTGTGAGCTTGAACTACCTGTTGATCGTTCGCCCGATTCCACAGCTTAAGCGACAGTTCGCCTTGAGTGGTGTCTCTGCAAGCAAAAATAAATCCTTGAACGGTCGGAACGCGCACTGATACGGGCGATCTCGTCGTTTTTCCTACCAATTCCACTCGACACAGGTCACTTTCAGCCCACATCTGCCAATCGCCCCAGGGTGAAATCTGCCATCGTACTGTGGAATTCCAGGGTGCAAATTCATAAAATCGCCCCTGATAATGAATGCCAACCATGGCTACCGACTCCAGCCAGGTGAGCAAGCGCCGCCGTCCACCCCCTGCCACCACTGCCAGTTCTGGCTCTTCATCAAAGCTGTTGCATTGAATCCAAAACCACTTTTGCGGAAAGGCCCCACCCCAGTTTTTTTCGGCATAGGCAGGCGCATCGCAAAACTCGTAGCGCCGTCCGTTCCATTCCATCCAGCCCGTTGCTAAACCATGCGCCATCAAAATCTGCCAGCCCGGCTCAAAAACGGGTAGGGATGCCAGCCAGCCAGCCGTCGATCGCTGCCGTTCGCCCCGATTTCCCCAACCATCCATTGGCTGTATCTGATAACACCAGCGTGCCGTTTTCCCAGAGGGTTCTTGCAAATGCCCTTGATGGAGGGTTGCGGTCACTTGATAGCCTTCTTGAATGACGCGATCAAACACTTCCGGCTCTAACCATCGTGCTCTCCCTCTAGTCCCCTCCACCCTTTTCTTTCCCCAATGCCCTAAACCCAAACGTTCTCGCTCTGCCCAAAAGCCCTTCACCTCTGGAAATGTGCGGCACAGGTATTCTTCATCGGTGCCTAAAATTTGAGCCACTCCGCCACTCAGGGGATTTTTGCCTTGAGGATCGTCGATGGAGTACATGAAAGCAAAGGTTTGGCGAACGTCCGGTAAGGTCAAACGGAAGTACCACCCCTCAAAAAAACGGCGATCGCTGCCATCCCAGTGATATCCGCTATGGGGAGTTTGCCAAGAATCAAGCATAAACTATCAAAACCCTAGTGATGAACCGTAGTATGATAGAGAGAAGAGGCATTTGCTTCGGGATACTACCTTGGTTTGAACTGTGGAACTTTCTTGTAAGAACGAGTACGCGATCCTTGCCCTAGTTGAGTTAGCCGTCCACCATGTTAGTGGTGAACCGCTTCAAATTCGTCAAATTGCAGCTCAGCAAAATATTCCCGATCGTTACCTAGAGCAACTTTTGGCAGCATTAAGACGAGGAGGCTTGGTGCGATCGCAGAGAGGCGCAAAAGGTGGATATATCTTATCGCGGGAACCGTGGAAAATTAACTTACTTGAAGTAATGAACTGCCTGGAGGGTGCTGATGCTCAAATGGCAGAAGACGATCAGCTAAAAACCGTTGAGAATACGGTCATTTGTGAAATTTGGCAGGAAGCCCATGCTGCTTCCGAAACCGTTCTCCAGCGCTATACGTTACAAGATATTTGTGAAAAGCGCGATGCTCGTCGGCAGCTAGATATCATGTATTACATTTAGTCCTCAATTGATATCCAATCTTCTAGCGATTCTCCAGTTGATTTTATCCATTGCCACCTGATCAAAAACTATGCACGTTGCTAACAATATTACGGATCTGATTGGTCACACGCCACTTGTTCAACTCAATCGCATTCCTCAAGCAGAGGGCTGTGTTGCTCAAATTGTCTTTAAGTTAGAAAGTATGAATCCCTCCGCCTCCGTTAAGGATCGGATTGGAATCAGCATGATTAACGCGGCAGAACGGGAAGGATTAATTGCACCTGGAAAAACAGTGTTGGTGGAACCAACCTCTGGAAATACCGGGATTGCGCTGGCAATGGCAGCCGCAGCTAAGGGCTATCGCTTGATTTTGACGATGCCTGAAACGATGAGTTCAGAGCGCAGGGCAATGCTGCGTGCCTATGGAGCCGAGCTTGAACTGACTCCCGGCATCGAAGGCATGAGTGGCTGTATTGCAAGGGCACAAAAGATTGTAGATACCATTCCCGATGCCTATATGCTGCAACAGTTTCGTAATCCAGCGAATCCTCAAGTTCACCGAGAGACAACAGCGGTCGAAATTTGGGACGATACGGAGGGACAAGTCGATATGATTGTGGCAGGAATTGGGACAGGTGGCACCATTACGGGTGTGGCGGAGGTGCTAAAACAGCGCAAGCCAGGATTTAAAGCGATCGCCGTGGAACCTGCTAATAGCCCAGTCCTATCGGGAGGTCGTCCTGGACCACACAAAATTCAAGGGATTGGAGCCGGATTTGTGCCCCCCGTGCTAAACGTAAACCTGATTGATGAAGTGATTAGTGTGTCAGATGATGACGCGATCGCCTACGGTCGTCGGCTTGCCCGTGAAGAAGGTTTGCTCTCCGGCATCTCCAGCGGTGCTGCTCTTTATGCCGCTATCCAGGTTGCCCGTCGTCCTGAAAATGCAGGAAAATTGCTCGTGGTCATCCAACCCAGCTTTGGTGAACGCTACCTCAGTACTCCTCTCTTTCAAGAAGCAGAATTAACGCTCTCTTCCTGATGACCATTAATAGGAAGAGGGTAGTCCTAAAGATGTGATGATAGCTGAAAGCCCCTGCCAGTCTTGAATCTATGGATCATCGCTTGCCGCAAGGGGTTGAAGTTCCCGCGCAATATGGAAGCGAGAACACTGACTATGGCTTAGGCTGGCGCACTTTCGACTCAAAATCAGCCTATAGACTTAAGGCGTAAAACTGCTAGCTGTATGCCTGCAACGTCTGTTCAGTCTTCATAGCAGGCATCATTACCTTTAGGGCACTACCTAGGAAGAGAATCTTTTCGGCGTTGCTGAATCGAGGGATAAACCGCAAAACTCGCCCTTAACCTTGAATTCAGCAACACCATCTTTTTGAGGATTTTTATCCACTAAAAATCTTGACAAAACTCTGAGATTCTGCCTCAAGGCAAGCGCAATTTTTAACTGAATAAACCATCAGAAAGCAACGCAGGCTATGATCCTGGTGTTCTAGCAAGCACGATAGAATACTTGCATGGCAGAACCCGATCACTACCGCATCCTGGAAGTTAGCCCAACGGCAACTCAGGCAGAAATCAAGCAAGCTTATCGCCGCCTTGCTAAACTTTTTCATCCTGATAGCAATCGCAGCACCAATAACCACGAAAAAATAACGAAGGTGAACGCTGCCTACGAGATTCTAGGAGATCCCCACAATCGGCGATCCTATGATCAGTTGCGAATTTACCGCGCTCAATTAGACGCAGCAGGTTTTGCATCGGAAGCTGGGAAATCTTCTAAAAATCAGCGTCAAGAGCGCACTGCTAAGGCTCAAGCACACTATCGAAAGCAGCAAAAAACTGGACAGCAAGCCGATACGGAGCTAGATCAATGGCTCAAACTGGTTTACACGCCTGTGAACCGAATCATCCGCGACATCTTAGATCCGTTAAAAGATGAAATTAATGATTTGTCAGCCGATCCGTTTGACGACGAGTTGATGCGCGACTTTCAGCTTTATTTAGAAGACTGTCAAGCTTGGCTGATGCAAGCCGAAAAAGTTTTTCGTTCCCTGCCCAATCCTGCCAGCGTGGCAGGTGTAGCCGAACATCTCTTCTACTGTTTAAACCGTGTTGAGGACGGCATCGAACAGCTAGAATACTTCACGGCTAATTACGATGAAGACTACTTGCACACTGGGCAAGAGCTTTTTAGAATCGCTAAAGGCTTACTGCGAGATGCACAGGCAGCCGTGAGAGCGATCGCATAATGGAGCGCCGACCCTCCAAACCTAGCAGCATTTGGATCACCCAGTTCATAGTGATGATGGGGATTTTATTATCCCTGATCTTTATACCCGTGCAACTGTTTGGGCTAGTTTCACACTGCTTAATGCCAGGAGTACAAAACTGCTTCACGGTAGGAAAGATTTTAGATTTAGCAGGCTCCTGTATCCTTTTAGGTTGGCTTTTGCTAACAATTTGGGGGCTTCAAAAAAGGAAACTGTATGGTAAGTGGCTGGCGATCGCGTTTCTGCTGTTTGCCGTGTTGGTAGCGATAACTCGTAGTTCATACTTTCAACTGATCTACCGTGCCCTGACTTCAGGTATATCCCTACCCGCTCCTCCCTACGACTGTTGGAAAGGCAGCGTTGGGGAAGTTGAACAGAGATACTGCGGCTATTCGAGCTATGTCGATTTGGGATTGCGGGGAGCTTTAGATATTCTTTTTCCGGCAAGCGTGCTGGGATTTTTAGCAAGCCGGGTTGCGTTTGGGCACGCTGCCAAGCGCTTTTTTGAGGCGAGGATAGAAAGTACAAAATAGTTAAAAGCTTTCAGTAGTGCTCGTTGAGAGTAGTAACAAATCACCCTCTTTTCTAAAGAAGTTTACCGTTGTCATTAACCGAGTCTTAAAGCGATCGCGTTAGATTCGTCACAGAGCGAGACTTTAAGCAAATCTAATATGACTCTCATCGCAGACACTTTCTTCTTTTTCTAGGTGCGACAGCGACGACTGCCGCTTGTGGAGTCCGCCCCGGTCAGCAAACCTCAACCAGTGGCAGTTCCACTTTTAGTCCGGGGGTAAAGTTAGCGTTCCAGCCCATCAAAGGACCAATGCCGCTTGCAGTCAATGCCCTGGCCAGCGATCGCTGTTGTGCTTTAGACTTAACAAAACTCCACATTTCATCGGCTTCTGCTTCTGTATCCTCCCACTGGCAGAGCTTGACGATGTTTTGAGTAGGTTCTAGTTCAGCGAGTTTAGCTGCATTCACCGCTTTGAGTTGACACTCTTTTTTTTAACTCCTTAATCACGGTAGTCGGGCTAATGTGAAGCACACGGGCCGTATCTCGGATGCCACTCCCATTCATCGCCATATCGCTGATTTGTTGCTTGACTTCAGGCACATATCCTGGATACTTGTATTGCAAAATAAAAGTGCGCCGATGGCACTGGGAGTTTTGACAAAAGTAGCGCTGTTTGCCATCTGGAGTGGTGCCGTGTTTGTCACTTCGACTCCATCACATTGAGGGCAGTGAATCGGCTCTAGAACCATGCTTGAGTCTCCACAATATTTGATTCCTCTATCAGAGGAATCTTTGTTATCAATAACAACAAGTTTGAAACATTACCCATTCGATTAAAGCTATTTTATGAAGTCTATTCATATCTGCTTTTGCAAGCTTTTATCCTGCATTAAGGTTTCACACAAGCTTTACGCACAATTAGTAGCATTTACTAGTCTTTTACACAAATAGAACTAGATTAGGGAAGTCAAATTTAGCAAGTAACAGTGTTCTTACACTAACCCTATTTAAGTCCAACTAATTTTTTTAACAGAGTACGACCAGTATTTTCTACAGTTTGAAGTCAAGTAGAGATCGCTACATTTTGCATTAATAAAAGTCTACTTCAGAAGATTTTAAGCGCGTATCCACAAAAGCAACAGTAAAACTTCTAGTAATTTTTTTTGATACAAAATCATACAACTCCTCTGCATTTTTACTTGAGGTCGTTCAACTAGAAGTTTCTTAGATAAAACAAGTGATTGCCGAAATCAACTTGATCTTTGTGTATAGAAACTATACGGATTTGTCATTCTTATGGATTTAAAACCGCAATGATTCAAGCTGTACGCTCATCATTTCAGTTGCCAGAGCCTAATCATTTAACTGCTGAGCAACTTGATTTACCTACTCAACTCTACGATCCACCAAACTTGCCAGTTGATACTCAGAAGTGGAATGAATCAATTCAATGTATTCATCAATGGTTTGAAGCCCAAGTTGACAGCACACCCAACGCGATCTCTCTCTCCTTTGACGGTCAACATCTACCCTATGAAACGTTGAATCAGCGAGCAAACCAACTAGCTCACTGCCTATTACACCAAGGGTTGCAACCTCAAGAATTGGTCGTAATTTCCACGCACCGCAGCTTGGAGATGGTAATCGCTTATTTGGGCGTACTCAAGGCAGGTGGAGCTTACGTACCGCTTGATCCGGAGTACCCAGCAGAACGACGGGCGTATCAACTTCGAGATGTGCAAGCGCGGTTCATTCTCACGCAGAAAAGTTTGGTTGATTCGTTACCTCAACACACCGCATCGGTCATTAGTTTAGACTCGGACTGGCAGTTGATTTCATCCTTTAGTGCCGTTAATCCAGATGTTTGCACCACAGCGGATCATCTTGCCTACGTGATTTACACCTCTGGGTCTACTGGATTGCCCAAAGGAGTAATGGTGCCTCATCGGGGGGTCGTCAATCATAGTCGGGCAATTACGCGCGCCTTTGAGATCAGCGATCGCGATCGCGTACTCCAATTCTCCAGCATGAGTTTTGATGTCACCGTGGAGCAACTGTATCCAGCCCTGGTTAGCGGAGCGACCGTCATTCTCCGCTCTGAGGACGTTTTATCTTCCACACGCCATTTTCTCCAATTTGTGGAACAGCAGAACATCACTGTTCTCTTGTTACCCGTTGCCTTCTGGCATGAGTGGGTGAATGGCATGGCATTGTTGAAACGGTCTGTACCTGCTAGCATCCGGCTTGTCGCAGTGGGTGGGGAAAAACCTTCTCGCTCTATCTATGCTCAGTGGCGCAAACTCGTTGGAGATTATCCACGCTGGCTAAATGGCTACGGTCCCACCGAAACCACGGTTACTGCCACCCTTTATGATCCGATCGCGGCACACTACGATCCATCTCAGGGTGATATTCCCATTGGTAAAGCGATCACCAATGCTGAAGTTCATATTTTGAATGGAAATTTAGAGTCTGTGCCCCAGGGTGAATGTGGGGAACTCTACATTGGCGGGCTAGGAGTTGCACGTGGATATCTTAATTTGCCAGATCAAACGGCTGAGCGGTTCATCTCAAACCCCTTTAGCACTGATCCTCAATCGCGTTTATATAAGACTGGCGATCGGGTGCGATGTTCACCCGACGGCAATCTAGAATTTCTGGGGCGCTATGACTTTCAAGTTAAAGTGCGAGGTTTTCGGATTGAGTTATCCGAGATCGAAGTTCAGTTAGAACAATTTGCACCGATTCAACAGGCGATCGTGCTGGCACAGGACGATCATACTGGAAATTCTCGTTTGGTTGCCTACTTGAAATTGCATCCCAGCCAGAAGTTCAATCCAGATGAGCTGCGGAGCTTTCTACAACAGAAGCTGCCAGATTACATGATTCCAACCGCTTTTGTGAAGATGGAGACTTTTCCCACCACGGTTAACGGTAAGGTAAATCGACAAGCGCTACCCGCTCCTCAGTCGATAGAAATAGCTGAAGATCGAGCGATCGTGGCTCCCACTACTGCTACAGAAGCTCAATTGGTGCAAATTTGGGAAGAAGTTTTGGGCATCAATGGGGTTGGGATCACCGACAACTTCTTTGAGTTGGGTGGTCATTCTTTGTTGGTAGCGCAACTATCTAATCAAATTTTTCAAGCGTTTGGAGTCGATCTCCCCCTATCGATTTTGCTGCAAGCCCCCACGATCGCCCAACTTGCAGCAGTGCTTTCGGAACCGCTCCAGGTAGAGTCAGTAGTGTTGTTGCGATTGGGAGGTAATAAGCCACCCGTTTTCTTGATTCATGATGGGGATGGCGAGACTTTGCTATATCGAACCCTTGCCCATCAACTCGATCCAGAACGCTCGATCTACGGCATTCAGCCCTGCTCCAATGCAAACCACCCCATTTTGCATACTCGGATTGCGGACATGGCATCCGATTACTTGCAGAAAATTCGCTCGATTCAACCGGAGGGACCCTATTACTTGGGTGGACTATGCGCGGGGGGAGTGTTGGCTTACGAAGTTGCTTGTCAATTGCAACAACAGGGGCAAATGGTATCGATGGTTGCTCTGTTTGATGCAGTCTATCCTGCTTTGGATCGATCTCAATGGGTTCAAAATCAACGCCGCGATCGCCTTGCCAAAGCAATGGGTCAGGATCAATCAATCACGCTGCTCAACTTAATTCGTAGGTTGACTACCTTAATCAAGAAAGCCAGAAATTTACTCCACTATGAGGTTACATCCTTCTTGCAACGCAATCTGGATGAGACCAAATTGCGCCTCTTCCGCCACTACCTAGATCAGCAGCAAACTCCTCCCCAATTTCTTGGTCATATTCTTGTCCGCAAGACGTATCTATTTGCTGAAGCTGAGTATGCTCAAGATATAAAGCTGGAGGGGCGATTAGTACTGCTTCGGGCGACGCAAGGGGAAGGCGGTGATCATCCCTATCAGGAAATCTACACTGATCCAGAGTTGGGTTGGGGACAACATGTCACTCAAAAAGTGGATGTTTATGACGTTCCAGGAGGGCACTCCAGTATGTTACAACTGCCTCATGTGAAGGTGATCGCTGATATCCTACAAACCTACTTGAACGATTTAAACTCAGATTCAGGGCTCTGTCTTGAATCGGTATAGTCTTACGGATACAGCGATTTAACCAGATGTAGATATGTTTGCTAGTGCTTTCAAATTATATTTTGACTCCTTCTAACACTTATGCTGGCTAATTCAACGATGGCAATAGCTCAATCTATTCAAACCAGTTCGGTGTTGGTGGCGATCGTCAACTACCGCACACCTATCTTAACCATCAATTGTCTGCGATCACTTGCCTCTGACATCTCCTCTCTACCCAATACACACGTCGTCGTCGTGGACAACGATTCTGAGGATGGATCGGTGGAGCAGATTCAAGCCGCGATCGAGACTGAAGGCTGGAATCATTGGGCGACACTGCTACCAGCAAATCACAATGGTGGATTCTCCTACGGCAATAATGTTGCCATTCGTCCCGCACTCGTTTCGGAACATCCACCAGACTATATTTGGTTGCTTAACTCGGATACTGAAATTCGTTCTGGAGCACTCCATGCCTTAGTGGAGTTTATGCAAACTCACGATAAAGTTGGGATTTGTGGTAGTCGCTTTGAAGAACCCGATGGCACAGTTTGGCCGATCGCGTTTCGCTTTCCTACCATCTTGAGTGAGCTTGAAAATGGGTTTCGCTTGAGTTTAGTGTCTAAAGTATTGTCTCCTTGGAAAGTGGCTCAGGTGATGACCGATCAGCCTCAACAAATGGACTGGCTACCCGGGGCGAGTATGCTGATTCGCCGAGAAGTGTTTGAGACGATCGGTTTAATGGATGAAGGGTATTTTCTGTATTACGAAGAAACCGATTTTTGTTTGCAGGCTGCCCGTCACGGTTGGGAATGTTGGTATGTACCCACCAGTCATGTCATGCACCTTGCCGGACAAAGCACTGGAGTTACGACTCCCCACATTCAGCCCAAACGTTTACCCCAGTACTGGTTTAATTCACGCCGTCGGTACTTTGTTAAAAATTATGGTCGTTGGTATGCCGCGATCGCGGACACGGTTTGGTTTTTAGGTTTTGCCTCCTGGAGCGGACGCAGACTGATTCAACGCAAGCCTGATTTTGATCCCCCTTATCTACTGCAAGACTTTGTCCGGAACAGCGCAATCCTTAACCATGGCATTCCAGAGCATCAGTAAGTTCGTCTACCTATGCCTTGCACGACCGTTTTAGAGTGGTGGCGATCACGTAATGAAGCACAAACCCAAAAACTCCAGCAGCCCATAGACCCCAACGATATTATTAACCGAGTCTTAAAGCGATCGCGTTAGATTCGTCACAGAGCGAGACTTTAAGCAAATCTAATATGACTCTCAATCGCAGACACTTTCTTCTTTTTTTAGGTGCGACAGCGACGACTGCCGCTTGTGGAATCCGACCTAGTCAGCAAACCTCAACCAGTGGCAGTTCCACCTTTAGTCCGGGGGTAAAGTTAGCGTTTCAGCCCGTCAAAGGACCCATGCCACTTGCAGTCAATGCCTTGGCCAGCGATCGCCAGATGACTGAATTTAGCCAGTATGAGGTGGTCGATGATTTGGTGCTGCCAGAGGGATTTACCTATGATGTAATCGCTTCCTGGGGCGACAAAGTCGGCGACTCTCGCTTTGGGTATAACAACGACTACCTGGCATTGATTGAAACCAGCCCCAATGAAGCGTTGATGTCCGTCAATTTTGAGTACGTTAGTGCGGTGCCTTGGCAGCAGAGCTACGAGCAAGTGATGGGCAAGGCGCTACCGTTTCGTGAAGTTGACCAAGCAGTCCGGGCAGCGATTAAAGCAATTAAGGATGATCAGGTTCCTGGGTTGAACGCTTACGCTTTGCCCGATGGCAATCCGATTAAGGAGCAAGTCAAAACAATTTGCAGAGAAGGCTTGATTGATCAAGGCGTGGGAGTGATTGCCCTGCGGCGATCACCTGACGAAAAATGGAGGCGATCGCAATCTGCTGCCGAGCGCCGCATCACAGGCATTTCTGGGTTGGAAGACGGACGCTACTTAAAAACCACAGGTCCAGCCGTTGCCATTTTCCAAAAAACAAAGGGACAGGGCTATGTAGACAAGTTAGGCGACAAAATTATCGGCACTTTTCAAAACTGTGCCGGTGGCATTACCCCGTGGGGCACCGTATTCAGCGCCGAAGAAAACGTGCAGGTGCAAGTGCCTGAACCCGTGTATGCCGATGGCACCTCATTTGACCCAATTAATCGCCCCTTTAACATTACCGATGAAGAACTGACGGGCATGGGCAATGTGTTTGGGCTGGCAGGCAATAAATATGGCTGGATGGTGGAGCTTGACCCCACGAATCCAAACGACTATGGCACCAAGCACACCTGGTTAGGGCGCTATCGCCATGAGGCAGTCGGGGTGCGAGTGGTGGCAGGCAAGCCATTGGCATTCTATTCAGGCTGCGATCGCCGGGGTGGACATCTCTATAAATTTGTCAGTAAAGCCGCTGTCACTGATCCTAAAGATAAAGCCAACTCCAAACTGCTGAGCGATGGGATGCTCTATGTGGCTCAGTTTCAGGCAGACGGCACGGGACGTTGGATTCCCCTAGCACCCACCACCGCGATCGCGCCCACGCCACCCACGTTCCTGAGCGGAGTCATGCTGCCCTTACCCCAACGTCCAGAAGGCGGCGTTTTCAAAGCAGATGACGATGCCCAAATTGAAGCATTTCAGAAAAAGTATAAAACCCTGGGCGCTCTCTACGTGGGCAGCGAATCCGAAAAGCAAGGTGCCATCTTAATTGATGCTCACTTCGCTGCCAATGCGGCGGGCGCAACCTGCACCGCACGTCCAGAAGATACCAAAATTGCACCCGATGGGTCTCTTTTCGTCACTTTTACCTCTGGCGGCATTAGCAAGGAGGATGGTAGCCCCGATAGTCGGATCTTCAAAGGTCCTGATGGCAGCACTGCCTATGAATACGGTTGGATTATGCGCCTTGCAGAAGATGGCGATGCACCAGAGGCGAAAACCTTTAACTGGAAAATGGCGGCAACAGGTGGCGAACCTGCCAATGGCGGACAAGGGTTTGCTAACCCCGACAACCTCGCCTTTGATGCTCAGGGCAATCTGTGGATGGTGACCGATATGTCGTCTGACAAACTGAATCAGGAAGTGCTAGCCAACCGCCGAGAAAAAAACGGAGTGCCCATCACTTCTTCGAGTCTGCGTGGCATCTATGGCAACAACGCCATCTGGTACATTCCCATGGCAGGCGAAGGCTCAGGGCAGCCTTATTTATTTGGAACTGGACCGATGGATTGTGAAACGACGGGTTTGTGCTTTTCATCGGGCGATCGCACCTTGTTCCTATCCGTTCAGCATCCTGGCGAGGTCAACGGCACCCGCAAAAACATGGCGGCAGAAATGCGGCAGTTTGCCATGCAGACCACCGATGGCAAAGAATTCATGCAAACCCGCAAAGTTCCGATTGGGTCAAATTGGCCTAGCAAACAAGCCAACGACCCGCCCAAACCCTCAGTGGTTGCGATTCACCGAAGTAACAATCAGTCGGTGACTGCCTGAGCTAAGGGCGGAGTGCGAGTGGCGAGGGTGAGATAATCGCCCTCCCAGTTTTCATCAAAATTTGCCTAATTGGGCTGAAAAATTAGTAATGGAATGGGTGGCGCTTTACCAAAAAGACTTGTTACAGATGTGGTCTGACTAAGAGTTTCGTAAACTTCCACCTTTGAAATAACTGTGAGTTTGATTGATGAAGCCTCCTAAGATTATTTCTGCTCAAGCAATTGATGACCATACCTTACAGATTGAGAGGAGGTATTCAGGTTTGACTAATTATATTCATGCTGGCACTTGCCCCAAGTGACGAGGAGGGTGATCACCTAGGGCAAATGCCGCTAACATTTCAATCCTGCCGCTCAATTAATCTTGTAGTAGAAAAATTATTGTCAAGACATCCGCAGGAAAGCTGTGATAGTACCTTCCAAGATGGCTTGGTCTAAATCTACGCCTTCCAACAAAGCTTCACACAGAATGGCTTCACTGAAATCTGTGCCAACCAGGATTGCCTGACTGAGGTTTGCCAGTTCTAGATTGGAATTTCGTAGGCTGGCATCTTTAAGGTTGGCTCCCTCGAAATTCGCACCCATCAGTTTCGATTCAATCAACCTCGCCCGCTCCAGATTTGCTCGAATAAATTTTGCACCCGTCAGATTAGATTCACTGAGATTTGCGTTGTGCAGATCCGCCGCCTGTAAATCTGCTGCGATCAGTTTGCTATCGGTCAAGTTAGCAGATCGCACCGTCGAGCCGATTAAATTTGTGCCGATCAGATTCGAGCCTTTGAGGGTCGCCATATCCAGGTTTGCCCAGGACAAATCTGCCAGAATCAAGCTTGCCCAAGACAGTTCTACGCTGATGAGGTTGGCTCCAATTAGGTTGGCTTCATTTAAGTTAGCGCCCCGACAATTGGCAAATCCTAATTTTGCTCCTCTGAGGTCGGTATTTTTGAGATAAGCCTCGCGTAAATCTGCATTAATTAGGTTAATGTCCGGGAGAATTGCCCCCTCTAGGTTCACATCCCTCAGGAGTGCTTCATGGAAATCTCGTTCACCAGCGGCGTAGCGCTCCAGTAGTTGGTTTGCGTCCATGCTTTTGTTCTCCCAAGTTTTGATAGGTTCAGGTTAAATCAAGCATTGCGATTAGGTAACAGCAAAATCGCCAACAAAGTAAGGGTAAGTTCACTAATCCTAGACTAGTTGAAATCTGGGGATTTTCCATTAAGTTTGCTTAGGCACCTCTGATACCAAATTGAAAAAAGGGAGTAACAAATGGGAGACTAAGTTCTACCGTGTGGAGAACAACAGCAATGGTGGGTGTCACTCGCATCAAAATCCAGGAAACAGTGGCAGAACTAGAAGCTCTGATTCAACAGCAATCAAATCCAAACCGGAAAGAGCGGTTGCAAGTGTTGTATAGCGCTACGCATGAATGTTGGAACACTGATTGAACGCAGCATCGACACACTCACGAAAGCTATCAAACTCATCCCACCGTTGCCTCATCCAATTCTTAAGCACAAACCACCAATGCTCAATCTGATTGAAGTCAGGAGAGTAGGCAGGCAGATACCAAAGCTCACAGTCAGCCGCTGCTACCCTGTCCTCAATGCTTTGAGAATGGTGAAAACTAGCATTATCGATGACGATGACATCTCCTGGCTGCAGTTGCGGTAATAGACACTCCTCTAACCACACCTCAAACAAATCCCGGTTACACGAGCCGATAAACGTCAGCGGTGCAAAAAGCTTCCCCTGTTTAAGTGCCGCAATCCAACTGACTCTCTCGGTGCGTTTGCCCGACTTGAGGGCATGAAAGCGGTGTCCAATCTCGCAGTAGCCATAGGGATACTCGTCTCGATTATCAACGCCTGCTTCGTCGACATAAACCATCTGAGCCGCTGTCTTGGTCTTCAATCGCGCTTGAAACTCTTGGCGCTTAAGCTCATCTCGCTCTTGATACCCGTACGTCTTTTTTTTCGACTGATTCCCAGCTTTTGCAACGCATCACTGATGTTTTGTTGCGTCACACCCTCTCCCCATAAAGTTGCCATTTGCCCTTGGGTCTTGCCGCCATGCTCTTGCACAAACTCCCTAAACCGTTGCCAATCGGTGATTTTATGTCTACACCCCTGCTGATAGTTGCGTATGGCTCCACACTTCCCGGTTTGGGCTTCTCGTTTGAGCCACTGGTCTAAGGTATTGCGGCTGATATTTAACATCCGGCTGACTTCGGTTTTACGGTCTCCTCGTTTGACTGCTGCAATTGCTTTCTGACGAAGGTCGTCACTGTAGGGGGCTGGCATAAAAGGTCATTGATATTCTTTGCAATCTTAACTATACGTCCTCATAAGATTTCGTAGTGCTATACTTGCTGAAGTTAGCGGATGCCAGGAGTATTAGTGCGATTGCAAAAGTGGTCGGGCGGCACCGGGGGAGTGTGCAACGCTGGTTGAGCCAGTATCGGGAAGCGGGACTGAACGGATTGCTCGAAACTCGCCAAAGTTCAGGACGACCGCAGGTGATTCCAGGGTGGGCGCTCAAGAGCCTGCAACGACGATTGGATGACCCTGAAACAGGCTTTGGCAGCTACACACAAGTGCAGCAATGGTTATCAGAGACCTTGAACGTAGAAGCCGAGTATGCCACCGTGCATCATCTGGTGCGCTACCGCTTGGGTGCGAAGTTGAAAGCCGCCCGTCCGGTTCATGCCAAGCAGAACCCAGAAGCCCTTGAGGCCTTTAAGCAAACCTCAGCGACGACCTGATTCTGCTCAAACAGTATGCAACGCTAGTAAAACCGGAGTTTGAACGGATTCGCTACTTCGCTCAGGATGAAAGTCGATTTGGGTTGAAAACGACAGTTGGACGATTGATCACGAGCTTAGGAGTCAAACCACTAGGCAGTTGGCAATGGCAGTTCAAAGCCTTTTGGATCTATGGTGCGGTGGAACCGACCACCGGAGAGCAGTTCTTTTTGCAATTTACCCATGTCGATAGTGAATGCTATCAGCTTTTCCTCGACCAATTTTCGCAAGCCTATCCAGATAGCCTCAACATCCTCCAAGTCGATAACGGAGCCTTTCATAAAGCCAAAGACCTGGTGATTCCAGACAATATCATGCTGCTGTTTCAACCGCCTTACTGCCCTGAGTTGAATCCCATTGAGCGGTTGTGGCAGCACTTGAAGAAGGATTTGCGCTGGGCACTGTTCAAGAACCTAACTCAACTACAAACGAAAGTGGACAAATTGATTGCCGATTTAACGACCAAAACCGTTGCTTCTCTGACTGGCTTTAGCTTTATTGTAGATGCACTATCTGTCGCAGGCATTTTTTGATTTGGTATGAAATCAAACCCTTGGAAAAGTCCTGCGATCACCGTTTAATTCATCATTGATCTGCTGAACCAAGGCTGGAACGCCAACGAAATCCTCCGCAACTACCCCGTACCTAGTATTACCCCAGATATATCCAAGCAAGCCTCAGCTATGCCAGTGCAGCGCTCAAAGCCGAAAAAGTCGCCATTCCTGCCTAGTGTATGGTCGCGCTTCATGATGACTGGGCTGGGCAGTTCCACGTTGTATGAAGATGACAAAATCCGCATGAGAGATCTTTAAGCGCGATCACTCTCATCCCCAGAAACCAAGGTTTTTGCAGCAGAACTGGGCGAATGGGATGATTTGAGGCAGAACCCTGATTTCTTAAACCTTGTTCGGTAGAGGCATCGTTCAATAGTCCAGTTAGTGCAAAAAGTGGCGAGTTCCAGTCAGCATCATGACGATGCCCAGTTCATTTGCGGCGATGATTGAGTCTTGGTCGCGCAGGCTACCGCCTGGTTGAACGATCGCCTGAATGCCAGCTGCCGCAGCCATGCGAACCGAATCATCAAAGGGGAAAAAGCCATCGCTAGCCAAAATAGCTGCTTGAGCCTTTTCGCCTGCCTGTTCTAAGGCAAGTTTGACCGATCCGATCCGATTCATTTGCCCAGCACCCACTCCCAAGGTGGCGCGATCGCGAGTTACCACGATCGCATTTGATTTCACATGTTTGCAAACCTTCCAGGCAAACAGCAGTTCTTCTAGCTGAGCAGGCGTGGGCTGTTTCTCAGTTGCAACCGTCCATGCCTGCGGATCAACCGCCTGATCATCACTGGTTTGTGCTAAAAAGCCACCCGCGATCGCCTTCACCGTATAGTCTTCACCTTTCGCCAAATCAGGCAGCACCAATACCCGCACTTTAGACTTCGCTGCCAAAATCTCCTGTGCTTCAGGGTCACAACCAGGAGCCACCACGCATTCCAAAAAGGTTTTGGTCAGTAACAGTGCCGTTGGACCATCAATCGGACGGCTCAATACGACAATGCCTCCAAACGCAGAAATAGGATCAGCATTGAATGCTTTTTCATAAGCTTCCGCGATCGTGTGTCCCAAAGCCGCCCCACAGGGATTTGTATGTTTCAAAATAGCGGCAGCAGGGGGAGTTTGCGGCTCCACAAACTCCGCAATCAGCCGTCGTGCGGCTTCTAAATCAACCAGGTTGTTATAGCTCAGTTCCTTACCTTGCAGTTTGGTTGCCGCTGCCCAACCGCTTGCGATTGCCCCAGTTTGATACCAGGCAGCCGGTTGATGAGGATTTTCGCCATAGCGTAAGGGTTGAAGCTGCTGCCCTGTGAGGGTGAAATTGGGTGAAAGGTCGCGTGCTTCCGGTTGCTCACCCAGATCGACAGCGGATTGTTCTAAAAGATAAGCGGAAATTGCCTGGTCATATTCGCCCGTATATTGGAATACCCGTAAAGCAGCCTGTTGCCGGAATTCTAACGCGACCTCACCGCTACTCTGGCGGAGTTCTTGTAGGTAGGGAGTGTATTGGCTGGGCTGACAGAGTACGGTCAGATGGGCGTAGTTTTTTGCCGAAGCCCGCAGCATTGCCGGACCGCCAATATCAATTTGCTCGATCGCCTCTGCAAGAAATACATCAGGACGGGCGATCGTTGCTGTAAAGGGGTACAAATTCACTACAACCAGATCAATCGGTCGAATGTCTTGGGCTGCCAAATCTGCCATATCGGCTGGCATATCTCGCCGTGCCAAAATACCGCCATGAATTCGAGGGTGTAACGTTTTGACTCGTCCGCCCAAGATTTCTGGTGAACCCGTGTAATCGGATACTTTAGTAACAGGCAAACCGGCTTCCTGCAAAACTTTTGCCGTGCCGCCACTGCTGATGAGATCAAACTTAAATTCTTCAACCAGAGAACGGGCAAACTCTACTAATCCCGTTTTATCTGATACGCTCATCAGCGCTAGACGTGCCATGCTCACAATTCCCACTAAACCTTTCTCTTGAGTTTAGCGGACGAGCGCATACGGGTTCAAAAATAGGGATTTAAATCAAGAGGTTAGGGTTCAAGGGTTAGGGACAGGAACTACTTCTGTTCCATCTGGCGTTTCATTTGATCTCGTGCAGTCTGCAAAATGGTGCGGAGTCCTGCTTTTTGCTGATTATCTAACCGCCAGAACGTCGAAAATTGCTGGCGTAAATTTTCCGTGCGGACTGCATCTGGACGTTTTAGCTTGCCGGGATCAAAACCACTCGAAATCACGGACTCTAGCTGGTCAAAAGCAAATTCGCTAATGGTTGAGAGCGCTTTTTGCTGCTGAGTATTTAACCGGATGGTTTTCTCCAGTTCGCCAATTTCAGAGGATTGGGTCGGTGCAGGAGCCGGAACAGGAATAGAAACTGTTTGAGCCATTGCGCTAAAACTAGACAGACAGGACAATCCAACAGCGATCGCGCTAGCAAAACCAGAGATGATCACAGACGGTTTTAGTTTCATGGCTTAAAGATAGATTAGGTTTCTAACGACTAGAGACTAACAGATGGCGTATCGAATGCGCCCCAGATGAGCAGCCAAACAATTAAGATGCATCTTACCCCTGACTCAGTAAACTCAGAAAAGTTTCGGAAAAATTCATGTCAACCACGCTCTACACCATTTCTGTGCCACCTAAAAGTGGACAACCACCGCAAGGAGTCATCGTGCTGCTTCATGGCTGGGGTTCTAACTGCCAGGATATCGCTGCGCTGGCAAACTACATGGATTTGCCAGACTATCAATTGATGTTTCCTGACGCACCCTTCCCCCATCCTTATAATCCCGTGGGCAAGATGTGGTATGCCTTGCCGCAAGACTACAGCTTTTTGGGAAAACCAGAATTTGGCGATCGCGCTGACCTTTCCACCAGCCGCCAGCGACTGATTGAATTCTTGACCCATCTTACGCAAACTTCCAATGTTCCCCTCTCTCGCACTATCTTGGGCGGATTTTCCCAGGGTGGTGCAATGACTTTGGATGTGGGTGTGCGGCTGCCGCTCGCAGGTTTGATGATTCTAAGTGGCTACCTTCATGCCCCGCTACAACCTCCGCAGACTCCCCTGCCACCAACCTTAATGATCCACGGCAGGCAAGATCAGGTCGTGCCGTTGCCAGCAGCCCACCAGGCGCGCGCGCGCTTACAAGCCCTGGGCGTAACTCCCCAGTATCAGGAATATGATATGGGACACGAAATTCAGCCGATGGTGTTGAACCAGATGCAAAGTTTTGTTAAAGAGTTACTGCCAAGCCTTAATAAGCCGTGAATATTCAGTCTGACCCTAATTAAGTCGGCTAAGATAAGCAAGGACGAATACGGATAGCCTGAAGCGTCTTGGGTTTTCATTAAGCTTTGAACACTGCAACCCGGAGGTGCCAGTCATGCCAGCATTACATTTAGAAAGAGAAAAGGTTTCCAGCTTGACTGAGAAGGACGTTGCAGAACTGGCAGCTCGGTTAGAGCAAGATGATTACTCCGACGCCTTTGAAGGTCTAAAGGATTGGCACTTGTTACGGGCGATCGCGTTTGAACGTCCTGAGATGGTGGAGCCTTACCTTTACCTGCTCGACATGGAAGCTTACGACGAAGCGTAAAAAGCTAAAAATTTGTGATTGCAGATTTGAGAGCCTGGACTGATGATGAACTCATTGGTCTAGGCTCTCAAGTTTTATGCAGGGTTCTCGCGTTTTAGTGGGTGTGGGGGGTGGAATTGCGGCCTATAAAGTGTGCGAAGTCGTTTCAGCCCTGGCAAAAGAGGGTGTCCAAGTCCGCACGGTGCTAACGGATGCTGCCCAGGAATTTGTCACACCACTCACCTTTGCCACGTTGAGTCGGCATGCATCCTATAGCGATCGCGATTTTTGGCAGCCCGTTCACGGTCGTCCATTGCACATTGAGCTAGGAGAATGGGCAGACATTTTTCTGCTGGCACCCCTAACGGCAAACACGTTGGCGAAGCTGGCACATGGCATGGCAGATAATTTATTAACTAACACGGTGCTAGCCTCCACTTGCCCCGTGCTGCTAGCGCCAGCCATGAACACCGATATGTGGGAGCAGGCAGCAGTGCAGCGCAACTGGCAGCAAGTCCAGCAAGATCCGCGCTATCACACCCTTGCACCTGGATCTGGGCTGTTGGCGTGCGATCGCGTGGGTGCCGGACGCATGGCAGAACCCGCTGAAATTTTGCCGTATGTGCGATCTCTACTGCAAACTAAGGGCGATCGCTCTCTGGCAGGTAAACATATTCTAATTAGCAGCGGCGGCACACGAGAATTTCTTGATCCTGTGCGATTCATCGGCAATCCCTCCACCGGAAAAATGGGGATTGCCTTAGCCCAAGCCGCTTTGCATCGCGGTGCTAAGGTAACCCTAGTACATGCTCCCTCAACCGCGATCGACACCGTTCGTGCACTAGCAGGCGTGCGATGCATTGCCGTGAAAACGGCAGCAGAAATGCGGCAAGCAATGCTAGACCATCTCTCTCAGGCAGACTGGACGATTATGGCGGCGGCAGTGGCCGATGTGAAACCTGCCTATTACAGTCCCGAAAAATTGCCCAAGTCTGCGCTGCCAACAAACCTGCCGTTGGCACCAGTCCCAGACATTGTGGCAGAGTTGGCATCTCTAAAACAGCCCCATCAACGGCTAATTGGCTTTGCTGCCCAAACGGGAGACATTGTTACGCCAGCAAAAGAAAAGCTGGAAAGAAAGCAGCTAGACGCGATCGCTGCCAACCCAATTGACCAGCCCAACAGCGGCTTTGGCAGCGATACAAATCAGGCAGTGTTCCTTGATCGCCATGGACGACAGCACCACATCGATCAGCCATGCAGCAAACTAACCATGGCGCATCAACTGCTCAACTTCATCCAAGCGATGCCAGAGCATGGCTAATTACTGATTTGCCATCCTGACAATAGTGCGACCGTTGGAGGACAGCCGTTTGGATTACGCGATCGGTTTCGATTTGATGCGTTTTTTCTCAAACATCGCCTTGGGGATAATTCCATGCACCCCCCAGTTGGCATCAACGACTTGGGTAATGGCAAAGTCACCGCTCACCGTCATTAGAGAATAAGCTTCATCCTCAGTCAAATTCATTCCATTCATCAAAAAGTCTCGTAGCTGAGTGGAACAGTTTTTCAAGGCTGGATCAAGCGATGACATTTGGAAGATCTTGGTCTGAGCTTCGGGACCTAACTCTGCTAAGTAGTTCCGGAAGGTAAAACCATGCACAATCCACGAATCGGGGGTTTCCAGCAAGGGATAATCCACTTTGTCTAAGATCGTGCCTGTGAGTGCTGCTTTTTTGTGTAAGACAAATTGAAAGGTGCCGACGAGTGAAGTTTCGATCGCAGTGCCATTCAGTTCGGAATCTCCCTGAGTCGCATGAGCATCGCCAGCTGAGAAGAGTGCCCCCGGAACCGACACGGGATAGTACATTGAAGTGCCAGCCGCCACATGACGATCATCGATGTTGCCACCAAAATAGCCGGGAGGAATCGAATTCACAATGTCGGCTTCTTTAGGAGCTAAGCCCATCGCCCCAATGTGCAGCCGCAAAGGCACCTTCACCCCATTCAGGACATCCATTGTTTCTTTGACTTTGCCGTGGTCTACGATAATGCCGGGATAATCAATCGTGCCATGGCTTTTGCCATCGGGTGTGGTTTGGTTTGTCCACCGAAAGCTATAAGCTGCTGTTGCCCACTGTTGTTTGCCAGTCGCATCCATTTCGTAAATCGTGATGACTTCCCGTGGCTTTGGTTCTTGGGACAGGTTCTTGTAATGAAAACCCCACCAGGCGGCGGCGTTGGAGCCAAATGTTTTACCAGGATAACGAGGATTACCACTCGGTTTCAGTTTCAAATCAACAATGCGAACTTCTAACAAATCTCCAGGTTCGGCATCGCAGACGTACACGGGGCCCGTGAGGATGTGGACCCCCGGACCGCGATCACTCACTCCTTTTTCAGTCGCAGTCCAGCGGTAAATACTTTCAATTCCTGGATCACCTTGAATCATCCGGGCATAATCATCGCCAGCATGGTGAGTAATCAGATCCATCGTGACGTAGTCTTTAGATTGAACCGCTAGGACAGGCGGTGATTTCTTGCTAAAGAATCCCCACTGTACGGTGTTGGCATTGCCAGTGATTTGATAGCGATTGGAAGATGCACTCTTCTTGGTGCAACCAGCCGTTGCTTGAGCTGGCCGCGTTGTGATCGGCGACATAGCTTTTGGTTCCGCCGCTTTCACACTGAGAAAAGGTGAAAAATTAGCTAGTGTAATCAGCAGCAGCCCCAAGATGCCACTCAGCAGAAAGAATCTTTTCCGTTTACGACCCCACACCATACCCTTTAATTCCCTGTAGCGAATAATACTTTGAATAGCAGGGAGTCTAAGGGAAATGTAAAGCAGTGTTGGTATTCCAGGTTACATCTGGGCGCGATCGCTGAGCCTCAAAACACCTGTGCGATCCTCTTGCCGATGCAGCTAAGCAAATTATAACCGTCGCCAATTTTCGGTCTGTAGCCCAGGGACTCGATCAAATTCTCGCGGGTTCGCAGTGACCATCAGTAGATGATATTGCAGAGCAGTTGTAGCAATCAAAACATCATAAGCACCAATCGGTTGTCCTTGAGTTTTGAGAATGGCACGAATTTGAGCCGCTTGCTCAGCTTCCGAGGTGGTGAAAGGAAGAATTGTCACAGAAGCAAGAAAACTGGCGATCGTAGGCTCAACTTTTTGAGCGCGTTGAGGATTCAACGCTAAGCCATAGCGTAACTCCATGACCGTGATTGTAGAAACTGCAATGTCAGCAGGTGACGTTTGCTTGAGTCTGGTTTGAGTGCCGGGTTCACCTTTGATGAAATCGCTGATGACGCAGGTATCGAGTAGATAGTGCATCAGAATAAATCCGATTCACACGGCGGCAGGAGGTCATCACGATAGGACTCGAAGGCGGGAAAGTCAGGTATTCCTTTATAGGACAACACGACATCCGACCACAGGGAAGCTGAACCAGAGGTCGCTTGGGTTCGCTGGCGTAAGGTTTCGAGGATGAGAGTTTGGAGCGGAACATTCAACTGAGCGGCTTGACGGATCAAGTCTTGCTCCAGATCGGTCGGTAGGTCGATCATAATTTGCATCAATGTTCTCCATTCGTCTTATTGATCGCAACGCTCACTCACAGGAATCACTGGTAGGATTCCATGGGTGGACAGGTGCAAACCAGGTTGCGATCGCCGTAGGCCTGATCAATCCGTCCCACAGACGCCCAAAATTTGTTCTCCCGCGTCCATGGGGTGGGGTAGACCGCCTGCTGACGTGAGTAAGGATGGTTCCACTCTTCAGTTAGGGCGATCGCGGTGTGGGGTGCGTTTTTCAGCAGGTTGTCTTGGCGATCAACGTTGCCCTCTTCAATCGCGCGGATTTCGGTACGAATGGCGATCATGGCATCGCAGAAGCGATCGATCTCTACCTTCGATTCGCTTTCCGTCGGTTCCACCATGATTGTACCTGCCACAGGCCACGACACCGTGGGCGGGTGAAAGCCATAGTCAATCAGCCGTTTCGCAATATCATCGACATCAATATCCGCTGTTTTTTTGAACTGGCGCAGGTCAAGAATGCACTCATGGGCAACCAAACCCTGTTTACCCTTGTATAGCACTGAGTAGTGTCCTTCTAGTCGCTTGGCAATGTAGTTGGCATTCAAAATAGCAACCTGGGTCGCTTTTGTAAGTCCTTCCGCACCCATTGCAGCAATGTAAACCCAGGAAATCGGCAAGATGCTGGGGCTGCCCCACGGTGCGGCTGAAACGGCACCAATGCCCTGTTTGCCGCCAACCTGCACCAATGGATGATTGGGTAGAAATGACACCAAATGTTTTGCCACGCCAATGGGACCCATGCCGGGACCACCACCGCCGTGAGGAATGCAGAATGTTTTATGTAAATTCAAGTGGCAGACATCGGCACCAAAATCACCGGGGCGACAAATGCCCACTTGAGCGTTCAAATTGGCACCATCCATATAAACCTGTCCGCCATTGGCATGGGCGATCGCGCAGATTTCCTGAATGCCCTCTTCAAATACACCATGGGTCGAAGGATAGGTCACCATCAGAGCCGAAAGCGTTTCTTGGTGCTGCTCCGCCTTTGACTGCAAATCGGCAACGTCAATGTTGCCATTGGAATCACATGCCACAGGCACTACTTTCATGCCTGCCATGACAGCACTTGCAGGATTGGTGCCATGCGCCGATGTGGGAATCAGGCAAACATGGCGATGTCCCTCTCCCCTCGATTCATGGTATTGCCGAATCACCAACAAACCAGCATATTCGCCTTGAGAGCCAGCATTCGGCTGAAGAGAAATACCCGCAAAGCCCGTGATTTCTGCCAGCCAATGCTCGAGCTGGTCAAACAACGTTTGATAACCGTTCGTTTGCTCCGTCGGCGCAAACGGGTGGATTTGCCCAAACTCTGCCCAAGTAACGGGCAACATTTCGGATGTGGCATTCAGCTTCATGGTGCAAGACCCCAAGGGAATCATTGCTGTTGCCAGGGATAAATCTTTGGTTTGCAAGCGATACATATATCGCAGCAACTCGGTTTCAGAATGATAGGAATTGAAAACAGGATGAGTCAGATAGGGCGTAGTCCGCTGAAGTGCAGCGGGAATAACGGCATAAAGTGAAGACGAATGGAAGAGATCCTCTGGCGTAAAGTGAACGCCCTGTTCCCCCGCAAAGACTTGGAAGAGGGCAAGCAGATCGTCGGTAGACACCGTCTCATCTAAAGAAACGCCGATCGCACGATCGCTCAGTTGGCGCAAGTTGATGTGATGAGAGTGGGCGCGCCTAATGATGTTGTGAATGCGATCGCTGCCTACATCGATCCGTAGCGTATCAAAGTAAGCTTCAGAATCAAGCGTGTAGCCTAATCGCTTCAAACCACCTGCTAGCAAAATTGTTAGGTGATGAACCCGCGCACCAATATTTCGCAGTCCTTCAGGTCCGTGATAGACCGCATACATGCCGGCGATGATGGCAAGCAGCACTTGAGCGGTGCAGATGTTGCTGGTGGCTTTATCCCGTCGGATGTGTTGTTCGCGAGTTTGCAGCGCCAGACGCAGAGCCGGTTGACCCTGTGCATCTTTAGAAACGCCAACTAAGCGACCAGGCAGTTGGCGCTTAAAGGCTTCTTTTGTGGCAAAGTAAGCGGCATGAGGTCCGCCATAGCCTAAGGGCACACCGAAGCGTTGGGTGTTGCCAACAGCGATATCGGCTCCAAATTCACCGGGAGGCTTGAGCAAGGTGAGGCAGAGCAAATCAGCGGCGACGATGACTAAAGCTCCAGCAGTGTGAGCGCGATCGCAAAACTCATGATAGTCAAAAACCGTGCCATCCGTCGCAGGATATTGCAACAGCGCACCAAAAATCGGCTGGTCGAATAGGAAAGTTTCATGGTCGCCGATGATCACCTCCAGTCCCAAAGCTTTGGCGCGAGTTTGTACGACTGCGATCGTTTGAGGATGGCAAGCGTTGGAAATCCAGAAAGTTTTAATATCGGTCTTGCAATGTCCATAGCTCATGGACATTGCTTCTGCCGCAGCGGTCCCTTCATCCAATAGAGAGGCATTGGCAATTTGTAGCCCGGTCAAATCAGTCACCATCGTTTGGAAGTTCAGCAAGGCTTCCAATCTGCCCTGAGCAATTTCGGGCTGGTAGGGCGTGTATTGGGTATACCAACCAGGGTTCTCCAAGATGTTGCGCTGAATCACGGGCGGGGTAATGCAGTTGTGATATCCCATCCCAATGAAAGAGCGGAACACCTGATTCTCTTGAGCAATTTCCTTGAGTTCTTGCAGTAGCTCATATTCCCCTTTTTCGGCTTCCAGTTTCAAAGGGGCTTTCATCCGAATCGACTGAGGCACCGTTGCACTAATCAATCCCTCTAGATCACTGAAACCAAGTAGGGTCAGCATTTTAGAGATGTCAGCATCGTCTGGACCGATATGCCGCTGTACAAAGGAATCAGTGTATGCGAGAGGATTGGACAACGCAGCATGCAACGATGCCTCAGTTGTTATGGGTAGGCTGTTGTCATCGCGATCGCGGCTATTGGCTAGCGTGCTATCTGAAAGTACACTGGTTTGATCCATTGGACGCTCTAACATAGATGGGGAGTGTTGGGTGAAGGTGATCCAGTTACAAGAATGCTTTTCACAGACTTTAACATCTTGCCCGATTTCTAGGGGTGTCGGCACAGTTGGGGCGAGATTTGCGATACTGGTCTTGGTTGAATAATTTGGTTCTTGTACGGATACGCTACATGTTTATTATTGATGTCACGTTAAAGAGTACGCCGATTACATTGTCGGTGCAGCGCAAAAACTCGGAAGATGCAGAAGCGTCTTATCAGCAGGTAGTCGAAGCCATGAAATCGGGTGAGCACCACTTGATTGAGCTAGTGTGTGAACATCAGGCTGGCAAGAAAATTAGCATTATAGGTAGCGAGATTACGGCAGTGCAGCTATACGAAAAATCGGGCGCAGGCACTTCTTCTGGCAAGCCACCGGGCTTCAGCTTTGCAGTGGCAGAATGACGACGATCGCCCCTACAAGTGACGCTATCGCGATTCAGGTTCAAGATTTGCACTTTCATTGGCACAAAGGCAGCGTGGTCTTGGATGGCTGCTGCCTGGATGTGCCAAAAGGTGAATTTTGGATGCTGCTGGGCACAAATGGTAGCGGTAAATCAACGCTTTTGAAGCTGCTGGCAGGGTTGCTGCAACCTGAATCTGGATCGATCAAACCCTTACCCAAACTGGGGTTTGTTTTTCAAAATCCCGATCACCAACTGGTGATGCCCAGTGTGGGGGCGGATGTCGCCTTTGGATTAGCAGCCGAACAGTTAACAGCAATACAGGTAAGGCAGCGAGTTCACGATGCCTTGACTGCTGTAAACTTGCAGGCTTTGATCCAGCGTCCGATTTATGCACTCAGCGGTGGGCAAAAGCAACGAGTCGCGATCGCGGGGGCGATCGCTCGTCAATGTGACGTGGTGCTGTTTGATGAACCCACGGCCCTACTTGACCTTGACAGCCAACGAGAACTGGTTGCCCAAGTGCAGCGCTTAGTCAAAGAGCGGGGACTAACTGCTCTGTGGGTAACTCACCGATTAGACGAACTGGATTATTGCGATGGTGCATTTTTGCTAGAAGGCGGTAAGGTGATTGACCAAGGCAATCCACAACGTCTACGCGATCGGATGATGAATGAGAAGAGCGAGGGCTGAGAGGCGTGAGGTGAATGCCGAGGAACGAATGACGAACAACGAATTAAAACAAGCGATCGCCTTGTCTCTTGAACCTCCAAAACCTGAAGCCTGTGATACCGGATACCTGACAAAATAGCGATACACTGGAGCTACGCTCAGCACACCTTAACCAGTTCCTACTTGCTGCCATGCCGCGCTCCACACCGCTGGCGATTTTATTAGTTGACGGCTACAACGTAGTCGGCAGTTGGGCTGAGCTAAAACAAATTCGCGATCGCGATGGGCTAGAAGAGGCACGGCGACAACTAATTGAAGTATTAACAAATTACAGCGCCTATCAAGATTTCGACACGCGCCTTGTGTTTGATGCTCAATATCGAGATATTCCTAGTACTCGCGAAGTCATCACCAGCAATCTTGCAGTGTGCTATACCGATTTTGGGCAAACAGCCGATACATTTATTGAAAAAGCTTGCGCTGCCTTTCGCAATGACGTTCGCAAGTTTCATCAGCGGTTGATTGTGGCAACGTCGGATCGGGCACAGCGGTTGACCGTTGTGGGCTATGGCGCAGAATGCATATCGGTCGAACAGCTTGCATTGGATGTTCATGCCGCAACCCTTCAGGTAAAACGCAAGAAAAAGCCCACTCAGAAAAGCGCCGGGCGATTTTTAGCGCATTGCCTTGACCCAGAAGCCCAAAAAAAGCTGACTCAAATGCGCTTTGGCAAAACCGAGTAAAACTAGGCGCGTTCATTTAACTTACCCTGTAAACTTATGTTAAGTAGTTGTTCGGGTAGTTTGAACATGGTGCGATCGCTGTTCTCTTCGGTTTTAGCTCTGTGCCTGATGATGTTTTCAGTTTTGAGTCCTGCCAGTGCTGCTCATGCTTTAGGTGGTCCCTTACCACCGCTCAACCAACCCGCCCCAGAATTTTCGCTGCCCAGTAACATCAGCGATCGCGCCATTTCTCTTAAAGACTATCGCGGCAAGTGGGTGGTAGCTTACTTTTATCCCAAAGATTTCACGTCGGGCTGCACGTTGGAAGCTCAGCGATTTCAAGCAGACCTGCCCAAATACCTGAGCAAAAACACACAGATTTTAGGAATCAGCGTCGATTCCGTCGATTCCCACGTCGAGTTCTGCGATTCTGAAGGGCTAAAGTTTCCACTACTAGCCGATGAAGACGGAGCGGTCAGCAAAGCCTACGGCGCTTGGCTAGCACCCATGTCTTTGCGAAACACCTATATTGTCGACCCGACTGGTGTTTTGCGTGCCACTTTCACAGGCGTGCGTCCGGTCATTCACAGTGCAGAAGTCCTGCAAAAACTAGACGAGTTGCAGCAAGTCGGATAGTCACCGATCAACAAACTATGTATTTCCAAATCATTTCTACTTAACAGCACTTTTTTGTAAAGAAAGATCAGTGCCTGTAGCCAGGGATCTCATCTTCGGGATGACTTAAAAATACATCTTCCCGAAGTTGTTGAATTTGCTGCATGAATTACGTAAGGCAAACCTTGTGGTTACTTCCAATTCGGTCAAGTATGCACTTCGCTACAGGCAGCTTAAGTACCCATGCTCGACATCCAATCTTTCTCAGGTTTTGATTCCGCTGCTCGTGCTGTTTTAGGGTTCCTTCAGGAACGCATCGGATTTGATCTATGGATGGTTACTCGCACCGAAGGGCAAGACTGGATTGTTTTGCAAGCGAGTGATCATGGATATGGAGTAGAAGAAGGGGATGTGTTTCGCTGGGCGGATTCATTCTGTTGCCAAATGGTAGCGGGCCATGGTCCTCGGATTGCGCCTTGCTCTGATGCCATACTTGCTTACGCGATCGCCCCCATTGGCAGACAAGTTCAAATTGGTGCCTATATTGGAGTTCCCTTAACCTATAGCGATGGCTCATTGTTTGGAACCCTCTGTGCGATTCATCCCTCTCCGCAAACAGAAGCAATTACTGACAATCTTGACTTGGTGGAATTGCTGGCAAAACTGCTGAGTACAATTCTCAATGTTGATCTCTATGCAGCGAAACAGACTCGCTTCGCCGAACGGGCAATAGCCGAGGCCATGAGCGATGCTTTAACTAGCCTCTATAATCGCCGAGGTTGGGAAAACCTGTTGGCAAGCGAAGAAACCCGATGTCAGCAACTGGGCTATCCGGCTTGTGTGATTTTGCTTGACTTGGATGGCTTGAAGCAGGTGAATGATGCTCAAGGACATGCAAACGGCGATGAGTTGCTGAAGCAAACGGCTCAAGCGCTGTTGAGCGCAGTGCGTCGGCAAGATGTAGTGGCGCGGCTGGGCGGAGATGAATTTGCAATTTTGGCGGTGGAGTGCGATCGCGCAGCAGGCAGTCTGCTGATGGAACGAATTCAAACCAGTTTAATGGCTGTTCAGGTAAAAGCATCGTTAGGGATTGCCCAACGAGATCCAAGTTCAGGACTCTTTCAGGCGTGGGTGGAAGCAGATCAAGCAATGTATGTTTGCAAAAGAAGTCACTCAAAAGTTTAGGGACTGATGTATCAAACAAGTTCACTCTAGAAAAGTCTGTAGTCACCCGCGATAATCAAAACAGCTCTAAGTCATTCATTAAGGGCGATCGCTCCCTAGCGCTTGAATAAACTGAACTACTACAGCGATCGTTAGCAATTAACCAGCATATCTTCAGGTCATCAAATAAGGCTGTTCACATCTACGCAGTCGATGAATGCACTTTTAGCGTCATTGATCGTTCTTTTTTCGAAAAACCTCCGGAGCAAAACAAAGACCTATCGTATAGTATACAAGTACTATACAGTTCAACCTATGTCACGGAATAATAGTTCGCAAGCAACCTCAAAAGACGAGCTTTGCGAAAAACTTAGAGATCTGGTTGTGGAAAAACAGCAAGTAAAGGAGCAGATTAGAGAAGTAGACAAGCAAATTGATCAACTACAAAACAAAACAAGTCAAGCAGGATAAATCCATGTTTTTTTACCGCAACTTGACTTTTAGGAGCTTAACTTGAAATTTAAGCCGAAAAATTTCTGCTTCTCCGGATATTTCTAAATCGACTAGCAAGTATGGGGTGTAGTAAATCCTAGAGACTTGTTATGACTGATGAAGAATTCTCAGCCCTGATTAATGAAAAGCAGAGCTTAAAGTGGAGGCTTAGAGAAATGACTAGAAGCATAGAGGAAATTCAGAGAATTCTAAATAGAGTAGATGAAATTGATCGACAACTTGGCGTATAAATTCAGCTCAGTAATATAGCTGCTATAGCGTTAGAAGTAAGCCTGAAGTCTTTCACATAATTCATCGAAATGCTCTTCGAGCTTACTTTTCTGAGAAGATTCAACGTTGTCATTTGGAATATTTTCTTTGAGAATTCTGAAGACTTCTCTATATACATCGGGGGAGGCATGATCGTAAACATCAAAATCTGCAAAGGTAGGAGGGGTCTGAGGCTCTCGCAAAAAGAGTTTATTATCCTTTGACAAGGAGAGGTAAATTAACTCCAAATAGCTTTCCAACTGAAAATAAAAATCGTCTAAATTTCCTTTTTCTTCAGCTTCTCTTCTTAGACTTTGAAAGCTCCGAAGTGCTATTCTTCCATATCTCTCAGCTAGAAGTCTTCTGCCGGATAACCAATGCAAGAGAATATCTAGACCCGGTTCAACACTATCTTTCTTTAGAGAGAGTGTTACGCGTTCAATCTCTAATTCTACTGCTTCGAGTTTTTTCTCTAGTAGGCTTTTTCGTACGAGAAGATCATCAATAGTTGAGTCGAATCTAGGTTCTCGATTAGAAGAAACAGAAGTTAGATCGCGACTGCTAGACTTCTTAATGCTTTTTACTAACTTTTCTATAAAGATGCCAACGTCTTGATAATTCTCTATTTTTAGCCACGAACGTCCGCCTAAAAAGAGAAATTCTGCTGATTCTAAAAAGTCCTCACTTACACAAGGTAATACAACCGGAATCACACGAGATCCATTTCTAATGGATTGTTGAATTAGAACTCTTTGTTCATCTTGTTGCCATTTTCCAAGCCCATGTCTTCCAATAAAGAAAGCAGCGCACGTACTGTTTTTTATTGCAAGTTGAAGTTCATCAAGGATCAAATCTCCTCCTAAAATTTGATCTTTATCTAGCCATGGACTCAAACCCTGTTCTTCAAGGCTTTCAGCAATTTCTTCAACTAACTCCTTATCTTTACTGTTGTGAGCAAGAAAAACATCGAATTTGGGCTGACCACTCATTATTCAATTGCTCCTAGCTACTGTTCGACTCCTGCAATTTTTGCCAGCGCGATCGCATATTGCTCTAAATCGCTCCGCAACTCCGTTAACTCTTGACGCATCTGGGCAACTTCCGACCAGTTCTGCTCATGCACCTTTTTGCTCACGTTGCTAGCGCGCTGCACTTCCCATTCCTCTAGTGTGGGGTGCCAGCGGGCCATAAACGGACGCAAGCCATTGTTCAAAACCGCGATCGCGATTCCCCCCACAGAATGCCGCGATGCGCCCACCTTCGGACCCGCTGATCTCAATACCTCTCGCGTTGTGCCAAACAGCGTATACAGTGAATTTAGCGCCTCCCGCAGCAGCCCCTGCTCCGTTCCTAGTGATTGCACTGCGATGCGCGTGACCAATTCCACATACAGTGACCATGCCGCATTTTGCTCGGTCGGGTCAGCTTGCCACTTCGCAGAGCCAATGCCAAACGGCAAGCTTACAGATACTTCTTTCAAAACCGCAGGAGCTTGCTTTGCCATTAAAACTTTTAATTCCTAATTGGTGGGTAAATTTGAAATACTAATCAGGTATCAAATTGAATTGACAAAAGAATTATATCGATGTGCCAGTATTTACTGTTGTGAGATGTGTCACATAATACTCACTCATCTATCGCTTTTGCGGCTTTGTTTTTTCTATAGAAAGAGACTATGGATGAGGATCTTATTCAACAAGTCTGTGAAATCGCCCAAGCACTCTACAACGACAGATAGCAACAAAGGTCGAAAAAACAGTGGGGTATCACCAAGCTTTACAACGGATATTTCCACGGACTGACCAGCCAACTCTTCAAGCTGCACACCACACTAGATCGCTTCGTGATACAAGCTTACGGTTTCAACCCAAACGATGACTTGCTCGAAGATTTACTCGAAGATTTACTCGAAGATTTGCTGGCGTTAAACTTATTAATTGGCAAAGAAAGAGAACGGACAAAGCGATCGCTTGTTTTCCGCTCCGCTCTAAAGAGGTGGAGTTCCCAAACGTATCAAGAGTTTTTATAGCAGCAGAGATTTGGGATGCGTTTGCCCTAATGCTTAAACCCGGCATTATTCCATCTCCGCCTTTATGCGATCGCGCTCCAATTCGTCAACTCGTTTTTGCAATTGCTTGAGCGTTTGATACATATCAGGTAAGCGACTATAAATTGCCGACGACTTGAGATAAATTTTGTGTTCCACACAGGGATAGCCGGAAACCACCTGTCCGGGATCAACGGTGCCATGTACACCTGTTTTAGAAGACGCGATCGCGCCATCGCCAATCTTGGCATCATTCGCTACGCCCACCTGCCCTGCCAAAATGACGCGATTGCCTACTTCCACGCCGCCAGCCAAGCCCACCTGCGCCGCAAATGCACAGCCAAAGCCAATCTGAGCGCCATGCCCAATATGCACAAGATTGTCGAGCTTGGTCTGTCGCGCAATCCGGGTTTCGCCCACCGCCGGACGATCAATCGTGGAGTTGCAGCCCACTTCCACGCCGTCTTCTAACACCACGCAGCCCGACTGCTGCATCTTGTACCAGCCCTGCGCCGTGGGTACAAAGCCAAACCCCTCTGCCCCAATCACCGCTCCCGGTTGAACCACACAGTCCGTTCCCAGGCGGGTGCGCTCGTGAATCGTGCAGTTGGCGTGGAGAATGACGCGATCGCCAATTTGGGCATCGGGATAAATCACCACGTTGGGATGAATGCACGCTTGATTGCCAATGGTCACATTTGCTTGAATCACCACATGCGCGCCAATCGCCACTTCTGTCCCAATTTTTGCCGTCGGATGAATCACAGCGGTTGGGTGAATCTCTGGCTCTGGCTGAAAAGGTTGATAGAACACCGCGATCGCTTGGGCAAACATTAGCCGAGGTTCTGTGGTTTCGATCCAGACAATGCTCCGCTTCGTAGCAGCGGCTTGTAAGGCTTGATTGCGGGGCAAAATGAGAGCGATCGCGCAAGTTGTTTCGATTTGGGCTGCAAACTTCGCTCCATCGATGTAGCTCAGTTGCCCTAACGTTGCTTCGTCCACCGCCGCTACTCCAGTAATATCTGGATCGGGGGCATTATCTAAGCCAAGACTGGTGCGTTCCACTGACACCCCTAGCCGCTGGACAACTTCGCTAAATTTCATCGATTTCAACCTGCAAATGCCCCATTATCCTAGCTTTCCTGGGGATTTACGATCAAAATTTCGGTTGGATTCAGGGCAAGCTCAACGCGATCGCGATAACCAATCCCAGCGATCGGCGGTGCCAAAATTTCTAAAATGGCAGAGTTTTGAAAATGACGCTGCTTGGTTTCAGGGTGCGGATAATAGACAAAACCCTCATACTGAAGAGATTGGAACCTAAGCTGGCAGGGCGAAAAGGAAAAGGTTTCTGGGGGATGAGCCGCCGTCCAATGAACCTCGCGAAAGGTATAGGTCGGATGCTGCATCACAAAGGTGGCAGGGTAAATGGAAATATTCAACGTGCCGTTGAACAGGGCAGATAAATCTAATCCCAATGCCTGAAAGTAAGGCATTTGCATTGCAATGCTGCCCTTGGGATAAGGACTATAATTCGCCCAGCCAGAGGCAATTTGGTGTCCTTGCTGTACCACTCCAGGAACGACCTGCCAGTTGTCAATCATAGAAACTCCGAACTTCGTTCGGGTAGGGTCTCCGAACTCCGAACTTCAAACTCTTAACTCCAAACCCCGCACTCTACCTATCGTCTACGAAATTCCACTACTTCTTGCTTAACAGTGACATCGTAATCGCTAAAAAAATCATGCCCCAATAAGCCGACATCTAGAGCGGCATTGGCGATCGCCACAATCACATCTTTGACCACTGCGTTACCCACGGCGATTGAATCAACGTATGCCAACGGCACTTCCACACCCGTTTGGCTAGCAGTATTCACCTTAGTTTTGCCAATAATCCGAGCACCCAACGCCTGCGCCATTGCCTGGGTAATCACCGTGCCGCTGGCTCCCGTATCCACAATCATTTCAAAGGTTTGATTGCCGTTAAAGGTGACATCAATCACCGGAGTGCCCCCTGCTCGTCGTTTAATGGGGGCACGGAACACTTTGCCTGAATTTGTGCCGCTGGTGGCGATCGCGCTAGAGACTCTGAGCGATCCAGAATCACCGGCTGTTAACCCTGAGGTTTGTATGGAATCACTATCGCGCTTTGCTTGCGCGAGTTTCTTTTGAGCCGTAGCAAATTCTCGCTTAAACTCCTTCAGCTTGGTTTTTGCCAACGGTTGATAAGGGGCGGAAGCAGGCAGAGATTCAAGCAGAGAGATTGCCGCCTCTAAACGGCTTGCGACCAACGTCCAGTCGTCGTCCGTCAGGGCAGTGCGGCTGATATTTCTGGCACTGCTTGCTTTTTGCAGCGCCAGCTTATAAGCAGCTTGCATCGCAGCCGGATCGGTGGTGGAAGCAGCAGATGGAGCAGGTGGAGTTACCATGGCGCTGGGCGCTGGTGATGGTGATGCAATAGGGGCGATCGTCTGAGTTGTTTGATTGCTGCGGCATCCAGTGACTCCTGCTAGCAAAATAGCCAAAGTTAATAGCACCGTCTGAAACTGAGAGCGTTTAAGCATGGGGCACTGGCTAAAGAACAAAATTGAAACAAGGCAGCTAGCAGATCCAGTTTAGCTGTTGCATTCTTTCTCGCCAATCATCAATCGTCATTCCCTATCTACCACCTCCAGCACTGCTTTTGGACTCAACTGATCCTTGAACCAAACTAATCGAGCGGGAGTTTGGCTAAAGTTGACTCCAGCTTTTTCTAGGTTGAGCCGCTCAGAGATTGCCAGCACTAAATCATTTCGTCCTGACTGCTGCACTTGAGAAAACTTTTTTTGCAGATATTCGGGTCGCCAGTAGCCGACGATTTCTAGCAGAAAGGTGCGTCCGTCAGGATGAACTAGCCGAAAATCGGGAATCATCACGCTGCCAGAAATCGGGATTAGATCGACTTCGCGCTCTAGCCGCCAGTCGGTTTTCGTTTTTGCCCAGCGATCAACAAATCCCGACTCCAGCATACTGTCATAAGGTTTGCCAGGGGGATAGTGGGTGACCAAGCCACAGGTTGCATCTAAGCTGAAGCGTCCAGTCCGCGCTTTACCAGAGTAGGAATCTTTCTGTTGCAGAGTGGCGGTCAGGTTCCACTTGGTCACATGCAACAGTGCCGGCAGCATCATTGCTAATTTCAGACCGTAGCGGGTGCTGGGTTTGAATAGGCTGGTGGGACCATCGATAGTGAGGGTGAATCCATGATCCGCATCGCCTTCAATGTAAGTCATCAGCCCAAATAATTTTAGGTAGCGAAACAGCAGCTTATATTCGCCCGGATCGTTGCGGTGTGCGTTGAGGGTGATGTGGCTAGCGCGATAAAAGATGCCCTGAGCCTGCGATAGGTTGTAGCGATGGAGCAAGGCTTCTGGAGTCGGTGGTTCAAAGCTGGTTAAAATTTGGTTTTCAGATAGATCAGCGTAGAGTCCCGTTTGAATTTGATTGGTCAAAATCTCGTGACCCAGTTCTTGGGTTAGGGCATCGGCAAGGCTTTGAAGGGTAGCGGTGGTAGCGATCGCGCTAGCCGGAGCTTGAGCCGAGATCTCAAAGATCCGCTGTCGCAACGTGGCGGGATCGAGTGGACTGACGATTTCAAAAGTGCTAAAGGCATCAGCGCTAAGTAAATGAGCCAATCCGCGCTTGATGCGATAGTCCGTATCCTCGCCTTCAAGTTCTAGCAGTTGACGATTCAGTTCGCCCCTTGTGCCGCCTTTTGCTTCTTGAAACTGATGAATCAAATCCGCCGCGATCGCCACGTTGGCTGAATTGATCACCAACCGCTTTGGCACTACGGTTTCGCCACTGTAGCGATGAATTAATAAGTCACTCGGCAACATAGCAAGATATTCCAATCACCCAAAATCGTCACGCAAATCAATTATGGTATTTTTTACCAAAACTGATTATAATAATCTTTAATATCAGCCCTTTCAGTGTACTGGAGTTGCCCTATGGCTCAGGCTCAGTTACCCATTCCAACCCACTTTAATCCGCAGACTGTGAAAGACGTTTGGCGAGTGCACTATGGCGATCGCGCTGATGAAGCGACACGGTGGGCGCAGCACCATCGTCTTCAGCCTGCGGCAGAGGACACCACACGGATTTGCCTGTTGGCGATCGATGTGCAAAATACTTTTTGCATTCCCGATTTTGAACTATTTGTGGGTGGACGGTTGGGTATGGGCGCAGTGGATGACAGCAAGAGGCTATGTGAGTTTATCTATCGCAATTTGGGCGTGATTACCCAAATCATACCGACGATGGATACTCACACGGCAATGCAGATTTTCCATCCGATTTTTTGGGTGAATGCAGCGGGAGAACATCCAACTCCGGCAGCGACGATGATTACCTTGGAGGATGTGCAGCAAGGCGTGTGGCGCGTCAATCCGGCGATCGCCCCCAGCATCGCTAAAGGCAACCTGGAAGCGTTACAGCATCATGCTCTGCACTACACCAAAAAGCTAACGGACGCAGGCAAGTATCCTCTGACCGTGTGGCCCTATCATTCCATGCTGGGCGGCATTGGACATGCACTCGTCTCAGCCGTAGAAGAAGCGATGTTTTTCCATAGTGTTGCCCGCAGCAGCCAAACCCAATTTGAACTGAAAGGCAGCCATCCACTAACCGAAAACTATTCTGTGCTACGGCCAGAAGTGATGGAGGGTCAGGAGGGCAGTATTTTAGCGCAGAAAAACACATCTCTGATTCAAACCCTGCTGGAGTTTGATGCGGTGATTGTGGCAGGTCAGGCAAAAAGTCACTGCGTTGCCTGGACGATCGCCGATTTGCTGACAGAGATTCAATTGTTTGATCCTGCCCTAGCAAGCAAAGTGTATTTGCTGGAAGATTGCACCTCGCCTGTCGTGGTTCCTGGTGTGATTGACTTTACTGAGCAAGCCGATGCTGCCTACGAACGTTTTGCTGAAGCCGGGATGCACTTGGTTCGATCTACCAGTGAGATCGCGGATTGGGATGGCATTACTCTTTAGCTTTCTAGCCACCAATGGGCTGAAGCCGTTTTTGAGCCGCTTTCAGTAAATTTTGAGCCACTGGGTAAACAGTCGTGCCCTGTTTTACGTATCTCAAAGTTTTTTCAATTTGGCGGAGTTGACTAATTTGCTGCGGTGTCGCCGTTTTTGCTCCTGATCGGACTGAGGCAAGCAACGATATTTGTAACTGCTGAGCTTGTTCAAATGCCTGGGCTGATTCCTGCTCTTGCTTCAAACGGATTCGGACAGAGCTGAGTTTTAGTTGATATTGGCTCAATAATTTTCGAGCTTGAACATAATCAGGATCGTCTGACTTAATAGTCTCTAGAGTTGAGATCGCCTCATTCCACAGCTTTTCTGCTTCCTGCCACACTTCCACACCCTGCGCTTTGCCCGTAGAGAAATTTGCTGCTGTGGCTGCTGAAAATTGTGCTGCTTGGATTAAGTTACCCGATCGCTCGTTGTCTACACTAAAGCCCACCAACTGCTGAAAATCTCTTTCGTAAGCCTTGAGTTTTGTTTGGGCGGTACGTCCTGCTAAGGTTTCACCCGGCACTTCTTGCAGTCGATCCATTCCTTGCTGCCATTGGGCGATCGCATCATCTTTTCTGGCTTGATTGGGGGCTGCTTGATACGATTGCTTCGCGCTATTTACGGCAGTATTTGCCTGTTGCAACTGGGTTTGAGCATTTTTTTCCTGGAATAAACGAGCATCCATACGGGCAACGTTTTTCCGTGCCTGCTGAAACTCATCCAAGGTGAAACGCCAGCTACAGCCAAACCAACCACAGTAAGCACTGGGATAATAGCCCAAAAACCACACCGGCAGAGCATCTAGATGTTGTTGGGCGGTTTTGACTCTGGTTGCGCCCAAGTCAAAATCGGCTGAGCTCGTCGCATTATTCACCAACTGATCGGCTTGTTCAGTAGTAGCGATCGCTTGTCGATAGTGGTGATCCATACTCATGAAGCTGGGTAGCAGCACCATCGGCATCACACGTGCCACTGGATACCGAATCATGGGGTAAGGCAAATTCAAAAACCAGATGCCGCCAGCAATCCCACCAACCGCGATCGTGCCTAGTTTAATCGAGTTCCACAGGGCAGAGGGCGGGCGATTCGCCTTTGCCGCTTGTTTCAAAACTTTGGGATTGAAGTTGGGGAATAAGTCATTTAAGGTCTCGCGCAACTCGTCTTCAGTCAACGGAGTTCCCGTTTGCAGCCGCAGCTTTTCTAGCCGTTTCAACACAATCTGTTGCTGAACTTGAGATGCCACATCGTTAGTGTTGCACCGTCGCAGCTCAGCATTCAAAATTTCAAAGGCACTCTTGTTGAGACGAAACATAGATTTAAAGAGGAACTGAGTTTACAGACAGATTCAATTCAGCAACACTTGATTCCCGACCCAGTGTCAGTGTGCCCATCTGCCTTATAAAACCGCGATCGCTTAAATATCGTCTGCTAAATATCGTGGGTCTTGTGTCACATCTGAATCAGATCTTTTAGATTGAGGCTCTTCTGCGTAGTGAGATTTGGCAATATTTTCGGCAGCCAGAACAGGAGCAGAATGACTGCCATCATTAAGTTCTGACGGATAGGTTGTTTCTTCCACAGCCGCGCGTGGGCTGGGTCGGATGGGGAGGCGCTCTTCAGAGGATTCCAACCGCGCACCACTTGTATTGCTAGCTTGCAGGCGCTCGGTTGATCGCCGGGGGGACGCTGGCGATCGCATAAAAGTTTTCCAGGCAGTTTTCACCCCTGTAAATAAACTGCGAGTGCCAAGCTGCACTTTTTTAGCTTGCTTGCGGGCACCGCTGAGAGACTGATCTACCTGCTTCACAACCTGCCCGGCACTTTGCACACCTTCACTCAAATCATCCGTGAGGTCAGTAATTTCCATGCCCGTCAGCCGAATCGCCTCTAGGGTTGGTGGAAACTCTCGGCGCAAGGTGTCAAACAGTTTTTCTGCACTACGGGCGGCTCGGCCTAATTCCTTTAAGGTAGGAATAGCAACGATAAGTACAATCGTCAAGCTGGCGGTGACGAACAAAAAAGATAGAACTAGCCAGAAGAGAGGATTGGTCACTGGTGGTGGCTACAAAAGGGTATCGCGGGTAGGAGCTTGAGATTGGGTAGCCAAGGAATCGGATTTTTCTAAGGCTTGATGTTGCCGCTGAGTTGCTTCCATTCCAGCCGAGATCGCATCCTTTAAGCGACCCAAGGTGCTATCCCAGTTTCGCAGCGCCGACTCCGAAAGGCGATCTGCCTGAAACTGCACCGTTGTAGACAAGTCTTCTGCTAGCTCTGGTAAGGCATCCGCAGATTTTTTCAAGATCTGACGCGTTTCACGACCCGTTCGAGGTGCCATCAAAATTCCCGCGACTGTACCAGCGGCGGCTCCTAACAGCAGTCCTCCCAAAAACGATCCAGACCGATTATTTGACATATTCCAGCCCTATTTTTGCCATTCAGGAAAACGTTAAGTCAGTTTCAGCTATCAAAGCTTTCATCTTATCAATCTTTGGCAGACTAGGAGAGATTGGGGGTGATGGTGCGGGTGTCAGAGCTAGGGAATTTCTAGAAAAAACCACACAACCCGTCTGTCATGAGTATTTTGCTTATTAAAAATCTTTTCAGATTGTCTTACTTGCCTTATTTTTTAACTTTTGGCCCTCGCCCCGAACTCCTGACTTTTGATTGAAAAAGTTTTGCTGTCGCCAAAGGGATTGCCCTAAGCTAATGAGTGATAAAAACTTTTGGATTTTCTGAAGCTTTTGCTCTAAACCTTGATAGCCATATCGCGCTTTATTAACGCTCAATGTTGCTTTTCCAAGTTTGGTGGGAGCAGCGTAGAGGAGTCGATAAAAATACTGTTCAACTCCTGAGAGTTTACTGGCTATTTTAGGTAGCTTTAGTTTTAGCGCCCACAGTTTTTGGGCAACAATCAAGCAAATAAACCCAATTAAAATGTTAAAGCAGACAACAAAGGGAACCATCACGAAATGAGTAATTGGGGTAAATAACTAGGTTAAGCAGTGGGCGATCGCATTCCTTACTTTTGAAACTGGAAACGCCTTTCGACTATTGTAGTGATGACCACCTAAGACTGATACCCCATCTTGATGATTGGGGCGAAGCGTAAAACATCACAATCAGCGAGTGAGAGAAGATTATGGTTCAAGCTGCACCTGCTGCCACTCTATATATTGATTCAGCAAAAGGCAACGACGCTGCTGCTGGAACTCAAGCGGCTCCCTTCAAAACCATCAGTCGTGCGCTGAAACAGGCAAAATTGGGCGATCGCATCCAGCTTGCTCCCGGAACCTACAGCGCTACTAGCGGCGAGGTTTTCCCCTTAGCCATTCCTGCTGGGGTGACGGTGATTGGCAATGAAGCCACGAAAGGCGCTGGCATTGCGATTAACGGCAGCGGGAGTTTCGCTAGCAAAACCTTCGCCGGACAAAACATTACTCTTCGCATGGAAACGAACGCCCAGCTGCGGGGGGTGAGCGTTACCAATCCGGCTACACGGGGAACGGGAGTCTGGATTGAATCGACCAATCCAGTCATCATCAACTGCACCTTTATCAACTGCAAGCGAGAAGGCATTTTTGCGACCGGAAGCGCTAGCCCTGCTGTGTATGACAATGTGGCGACCCGCAATGATGCCAACGGTTTCAGCATTGTGCGAAATGCTAAGGGGGAATGGCGACGAAATGTTTGCCAGAACACAGGCTTTGGCTTTTCTATTGGAGATCAGGCAGCTCCGCTGCTAGCAGAGAACCGGGTATTTGAGAATAGATCGGGAATGGTGCTGGGTCAGGAATGTCGTCCGGTGCTGCGATCTAACGTGGTAGAACGCAATACTAGTGAAGGCTTGACGATTATCGATCGCGCCTTTCCTGACCTGGGCAAAGGGCAAGATCCAGGGGGCAATATTTTTCGGGATAACACCGAGTTTGATATTAACAATGCCACCGCAACCAAAATTGTGTCTGTGGGCAATCAGGTGAATCCCACTAAGGTCAAGGGTTTATTGGAACTACTGGCAAATGAAGTTCCTAACCCTGGACCACTGCCTACCCCAACGCCTGTGCCCCCCCCTAATCCTGGTGAACTTACCGATATTCAAACCCATTGGGCGGCTGGATTCATTCGCGGCTTGATTGGCAAAGGCTATATCAGCGGCTTCCCGGACGGCACCTTCAAGCCTCAAGCTGCCATTACCCGCGCCCAATACGCCGCCATTATCGCCAAAGCCTTTAATTTGCCTGCAAAACAATCAGCTACCCCATTTGTGGATGTGGCGCAAAGCTTTTGGGCATTCCCCTTTATTCAAAAAGCTAACCAAATGGGCTTTATTTCGGGTTTTCCCGATGGTTCCTTTCGCCCTGATCAAAATCTGACGCGGGTGCAAGCGATCGTGTCGTTGATTGGCGGTTTAGGGTTAACAGGCGGCATGTTGGATGTATTAAGCTTTTACGTTGATCGCGTCCAAATTCCTGGCTATGCCACCGAAAAAGTGGCGACAGCAACCCAACGCCAAATCGTGGTGAACTATCCTACGGTGCGCCAATTAGAACCCATGCGGGATGTAACGCGGGGTGAAATTGCGGCGCTGGTCTATCAAGCGTTGGTGGCGCTGAACCAGGCACCCGCGACATCCTCGCCTTACATCGTTACTCCTAATGTGACAGCTGCTGCTTTCATCGACATTGCTGGACATTGGGCAACAGACTTCATCTCGTCTCTGGCAAAGCAAAACCTGATTGGCGGGTTCGCCGATGGTAGCTTTAAGCCGGATATTGCCATCAATCGGGCGCAATATGCAGCGCTGTTGGTCAAAGCGTTCAATCCTTCACCCAAACGGGATGCGATCGCATTTTCGGATATTCCAGCAACCTTTTGGGCAAAACCGTTTATTGATCAAGCCTATCGGGCTGGTTTCATCTCAGGGTTTCCAGATGGTTCCTTCAAGCCCGACCAAAATATGCCACGGTTTCAACTGCTGGCATCTTTGGTCAGCGGCTTGGGCTTATCTGGTGGAGATGCCACTCTGCTTGCTGCTTACGATGATCGTGCTTCCATTCCTCAATACGCCCAAAATCAAGTAGCAACGGCAACTCAGCAAAAGCTAGTGGTCAACTTTCCAACCCTCCGGCAGTTAAACCCGGTGCGTGACACCACCCGTGCCGAAGTCGCCGCTTTTGTCTACCAAGCCTTAGTGCAATCTGGGCGATCGCCTGCCATCGCTTCGCCTTACATTGTGTCTGTTTGACCGACTTAATCGACTTAATCGACTCTCAAAACATTTTCTTAGATGAAGGAATGAGCAGCTAGAGGCTAGTTTTGTTAGGGAACTCCCAAATTTTGACTGCGATCGCGGAAACTCTTATATCCTGAAAGGCAGGTTCAGGTTGTTAGGTTTCAGCAGATTGCTATGTTGTCACACATTGTTCGCCCGATGGTCCAAACCCAAGTTCGACTGCTGGCAAATAGCCGTGCAACTCGTTCTGTGCTTATTTCAACCGTTGCCCAATGGCTCAGTTTTTTGGGCGTTCACGCTCAAGTAGAGCAACTTAAAACAGCAAACGGCAAGATTCATCTCTGTCTCACGGTAGATAAACCCGAAGCCTGCGATAGCGGCGATTGGCAAAAAATAGTCGGCAATTTGGGTAGCGGCACGTCAGAATATAGCGAATCTATAGATACTGCTCAATTCACAACCCATCAGCAAATTACTCTACAGCGGTTGCTTGCTTATTTAATTCAAGTTGGCAGCCCAGCTCAGCCAACGGCCTGGGAAAAGTTGCAACCTCAGTTAGAAGCAATTGGCTTTGATGAATCCACTTTGCTGGGTGTGCGATCGGCGTTGAAAGTGCCCCAATCATTGGATGATTTGATGGATGGACTGGATGCAGATGTTGCCGCGATCGCCCTCCCGAAAGCGGTTAGTCTTGCCATGATGGATCGGCAGGTGAATCAATCCGAAGATCAGGCATTGGCGGCATTACTCAAGGCAATGAATCACGAAAGCGCCTGTTGAGGTCAGTAAGCAAAAACCAATTTCATAGCTTTATCGGACAAATCGTAGTGTGTAGCGATAGAGCGCAACGGGGCGATCTCCTGCCACAAACGCTTTAGGATGGGGTGGGTTGAGATAAACCGCCGTGAATTGATCAGCCGTCACACTGCCATCAGGCTGATGAGCATAGGCTGTGGTCGTTTCTACCTGATTCTTGTAGGGTTTTTCGGGTGCTTGAAAAAACTGCTGGAATAGCTCCGAGGCAATGAAATGCTCTGAATCAGGTTGTTCAACGCTGCGCCCGGTGGCAAAGGAAAACAACTTTCGATTATCCCGAAATTTTGTGGTCATGCGATTGGGATCGCGTGAATCAACCCAAACACGAAATACGCGATCGCCCAAGTAGGCTTTGGCAAGGCTTAGACCATTAAAAGCCCGATCAGAGACAACCAACGCTTTTGTCAGAGATCCGGTTGGCAAGGATAGAAATGGTAATCCTGCTTTGTGCCGCTCCAAAACATTGCTGGGTAAAAATCGCACTTGACAGGTCACGGGTATATTCAAAAAATCTTGATTGCCATCAAATCCAGGAGTGGTCACTTCGGGTGCCAACGGCGCAACCATATTCACCAGTGTGCTGGTCATTTTCCAGGTGCCCACCATCCAATCTGGGTAGATTAAATCGCCTTCAACAGGTTGCACAGCGGGCTTATCAGTCCACTCAGGAAACGCAACAATACGCTCTGTCAAAGTGCCTGCAAGCGCTGGGGAAGAATCCAGATAGAGGAAGCAGATTAGCAAAAGTGGAAGCAAATATTGAGCCAGCGCAAACAAGGCAGGAACACTTGAGAAAGAAAATTTCATGAGGCGTGTTTGGAAGACAAGTAAGCTAAAAGGCAAATAATCTTAAGAGGCAGACTAATAGGGCGAACAACTTTCGTCGCGCTTGCGCTACGTCATTCCCGACCTTCCCCCTTATTATTCCTTGGTTCCCTTACTTATCTCAAAATGATGGGCTCGTTCCGAAATGGGATGCTTCCTTCAAAATACCTTCTTCTAAAACGATGCGATCGCGCCCACTAGCTTTTGCCCGATAGAGTGCCCGATCTGCCGCTGTTACAAGATGAATCGATGATACATCGGCCAGGGGAGTAACCACTGCAACGCCAATACTAATCGTGACGAAGGAGTTCACTAACGATCCTTGATGAGCAATTTTCAAGTCTGCGATCGCACATTGAATCTCGTTGGCAACTTTTAATGCGCCCTGCGTCGGCGTATTGGGTAAAATAACCGCAAATTCTTCTCCTCCATAGCGAGCCACCAGATCTCCGGGGCGCTTGGCTGCTAGATCGATCGCACCCGCAATTTGACGCAAGCATTCATCACCAGCTTGGTGACCGTAGGTATCGTTAAACTGTTTGAAACAATCCACATCACACAGAATCAAGGCTAGAGGATGTTGCTCTCGCGTCAATCTGCACCATTCGTAGGCTAGAGACTGATCAAAACCACGACGATTCGCAACTTGTGTTAGTCCGTCCAAATGAGCCAACCGCTGTAGTTCTTGGTTCGCAAGTTGCAGAGAAGTTTCGGCAGCACGGCGATCGCTCACCTCATGGCGCAGTTTTTCATTTTGCTGTTCAAGTTGCTGTTGTAATCGTCGCAACGACAAATGCAGTTCAACACGGGCGGCAACTTCAGTACTATGAAACGGTTTTGTAATGTAGTCCACTCCGCCTAGTTTGAAGGCTTTAATCTTGTCTGGCACATCGTTTAGAGCACTGATAAAAATAACTGGAATATCTTTGGTCGCGAGGTTTGCTTTGAGCTTTTTGCAGACTTCGTAACCATCCATCTTGGGCATACAAATATCCAGCAAAATCAGTTCAGGCAAAATAGATTCTGCTAATGCTAAAGCAGTCTCGCCATTTGAGGCTGATTGAATGCTCATCTGCGAAAGGCTTAGCATTTCGCGAAGCAAAGCTACATTGTCAGGCACATCATCCACAATCAGGATAGTACTCTGGTTACGCTTTATCTGCGGCTCGTTCATTAACCACTCTTCATTCCAAAAAACTAGTACTCAAAAAATTGACAGACAGCTAGAAAAATAAATTTTATATAAAAAGGTAAATCGATTATCGGTCTGATCTCCTAGCCTTAATCTACTCTTAAGTTTGCATAGTCGTATCCTATCTAAAATGACCAAAGCGATCGCATTTACAAATGATTTCTCAAAAATTCTCTCTGCAAATGCTTTAAATCTCTAATTTTGATTCAACTTAGTGTTCCCCTCAAAGATGCCATTGGTATACAAATGCGCCACAGTAGCAGCCAAGTTACGATAGGTGGCAAAGATCTAATAGGAAAAACCGTAAATTTGTCATGCCATCGCCTTTCCTCTCTCTTGCTAAATTCGCTCCTGCTAAATGCCTGATTTAATTCTGACTAACGCTCGTATTCCAGGCTACGTAGGCTTACAACAGCTTACGATTCAAGATGAAGTCATCCTCTCTCTGCAACCGCAGTCCAGCATGATTCCGGCTGCTGCGTTCTTGGATTTGCAGGGCGACTGGATTTCCCTCGGCGGTATTGATCTGCAAATCAACGGGGCATTAGGGTTAGCTTTTCCTGACCTAGATTTTGATACGGCAAGTAAGTTAGAAGCCATCAATCAATTTCTTTGGCAGCACGGTGTCGATGGTTACTTGCCAACCCTGGTCACAACTTCTGTAGACAATATTCAGCGATCTCTCTCCATTCTTGCCACGCCCTCCTCCCGCATTTTGGGCGTTCACTTAGAGGGTCCTTTTCTTAACCCTGCTAAACAGGGCGCTCACCCCGCAGAATATCTGCTGCCGCTGACGTTAGATACTGTAAGACGGGTGCTAGGCGATTATGCCAGTCTGGTCAAAGTGATGACATTAGCCCCAGAACTGGATGAAACAGGTGAGGTCATTCCTTACTTGCGATCGCTGGGTATTACCGTTAGCTTGGGGCATTCCCTGGCAACAGCGGCTCAAGCACAACGAGCCTTTGATCAGGGAGCCACTATGGTGACTCATGCTTTTAACGCGATGCCGTCCTTGCACCATCGAGAACCAGGGTTACTGGGAGCTGCGATCGCTCATCCTCAAGTGCGCTGTGGTTTAATTGCCGATGGGCAGCATGTTTCACCCGTAATGATTGACATCTTGCTGCGGGCCTCTAACTACGAGCAGGGAATCTTTTTGGTCAGCGATGCCTTGTCTCCTCTTGGCTTGCCCGATGGCATCTACCCCTGGGATACTCGCCAAATTGAAGTCACTGACGGCACGGCCCGATTGTTGGATGGCACCCTTTCTGGCACAACCTTGCCGCTGCTAGTGGGGGCACAAAACCTGGTGAAGTGGGGATGTGATGTAGAGCAGGCGATCGCTCTGGCGACGAGTGCACCTCGACGGGCGATCGGTTTGTCTACTGATTACATTGGGCAACCTGCCTCTTTGCTGCGTTGGCATCAATCGCAATCCGGGGAATTGCAATGGGAAAGGTTAGGGAATTTTGAGTCGTGAGTGAGATGAGAACTCAAAACTGCACTGCAACTCCTGTACGATCAACACTGATTGCAATCTCACGACAAAAATAATCACTATGACCGCAGTTGACGATAAAAAAATTGTTCGCGAATATTTCAACGCTACCGGATTCGATCGCTGGCGCAGAATCTACGGCGACGGCGAAGTGAACAAAGTCCAGCTAGACATCCGTACCGGACATCAGCAAACCGTGGATACCGTGCTGGCGTGGTTAAAAGCAGACGGCAACCTGAAAGACCTGACCATTTGTGATGCAGGGTGTGGGGTTGGCAGTCTCAGTATTCCTTTAGCAGAAACCGGAGCGCAAGTATTCTCCAGCGACATTTCTGAAAAAATGGTGGGAGAAGCGAAAGATCGGGCGGCGGCACTATCGCTAGAAAATCTTACTTTTGCTGTGCAGGATTTAGAAGGATTAACCGGGCGCTACCACACGGTTGTCTGTCTGGATGTGTTAATTCACTATCCTCAAACCAAAGCAGCAGAAATGATCCAACATCTGAGTTCATTGGCAGAGTCGCGCTTGATCCTCAGCTTTGCACCCAAAACTGTTTTTTACACTGTATTAAAAAAGATTGGTGACTTTTTTCCCGGTCCTAGTAAAGCCACCCGCGCTTACCTGCATAGCGAAGCTCAAGTAGTGAAAATTTTGGAAAGCCAGGGCTGGAAGATTGAGCGCAACGCCATGACCAAAACCCGTTTCTACTTCTCTCGTTTGCTAGAGGCCGTTCGGACATAATCGAGTTTCAACTGCATTTTTTTCTGCCATTTAAGATCGCAGATAAATAAAATCGGATATTGGGGCGTACGGGTTTAGCGTTCGGAACGTCACTCTTGGATGGATTGCAGAGACGGCTGCCCGAATGGCAAATCCCCACCAAATATCGGACTTGTTGAATTTTCATTGCTTAGCGTTTAACAGTGACAACTTATTCTCAACAAAGTTAGGATTTAGCAACTTCAATCTGAGTTGGACTATGAAACTTCTCACAACTGTTTGGGCAACTGTCTTGCTAAGTCTTAGTGTTGTCCTAATTGGCTCTGGAATTTACGCACCATTCAATACGGATATTAGTAGGAAAGAGCGAAAAGAAGGAGCGATCGCTTGTCTTGCGTTTGGGGTGCCTCTCGCGGCGTGGGGAGGCTGGATTGTTTTGGGTTTGCGTCAAGACAAGCAACAGCAACAGCGCGATCGCCTGAATACTGCCTTCTCTAAACTCCTGGATCAGGGAGATGGACGAATTACGACCCTTGCTTTTTCAATGGAAACTGGATTGTCGGGGAAACTGGCAAAAGTTTACTTGGATGAACGGGCTAAAGAATTTGATGCCAACTTTGATGTGGATGATCAGGGAAACGTCAATTATCGGTTTTATGTGGGAAAGTTTGACCAAACCTAATACCGCGATCGCCCCAAAAGCAGCAAACCATGAAGTTACTCACCAAAATTGCCATAGGAGTTTTACTGGGAATTGGTATTCCCATTTCCCTCGTAGGCATGACTGAGGCCCTTAACCCAAAGAATACGGCTGGCGATCGCGAAGGTGCCGTTGCAGCTTTAATTATCTTAGGTTTACCGCCGACTGCTTTCGGTAGCTGGTTACTGTTCTCAAATGTGCGGCGGAGTAAGCAGGAAGAACGCGATCGCCTCCAGGCTACCTTTTTTCGACTATTACAAGAACATAGTGGGCATCTTACCGTATTGCGCTTTTCCATGGAAACCGGATTGGAGGGGCAAGCTGCCAAAGCCTATCTAGACACCTGCGCCAAAGAATTTAACGCTTCTTACAACGTCACCGAAGAAGGCAGCTTTTCCTACTATTTCAACCTCGAAGCACCAAAAGAACTAGGCGGCAGTCAAACAGAGTAATGCTTGAAACCCGCATTTCGCACCTCACACCTCGCACTTTTTATGCCTCAACTTTTCCTCGCGATCGCTGCTATTTTTGGTGGGCTTTCCGTTGCCGCTGGAGCCTTTGCTACCCATTCCCTGCGTCCTCAACTCAGCAATCGCGCCCTAGAGATTTTTGAAACGGGTGTCCGCTATCAGATGTATCATGCCCTCGCGTTGATGGCAGTTGCTTTATTGATTTATCAGGCTGAGTTGCCGCCGCCAACGCTAACAGCAGCAGGCTACAGCTTCATTGCAGGCGTACTAATTTTTTCTGGCAGTCTCTATACGCTCAGCCTAACTGACATTAAATGGCTCGGCGCGATCGCCCCTATCGGTGGCGTTGCCTTGATTGGCGGCTGGATCTGTTTAGCGATCGCAGCCCTAAACTATCGCTAAGCTCCTCTCCCCTTCCCCCTTCACTCCTTTAAGGTAGGGAAATCCGCATCTCCAACGAAAGCTCCTTCCCTGACTACAATTGAAGCAACTTGAATTGAAGCAACTTGCTCAAAATAGCGTTGAGGCATTTTCCACCCTCACTTTTCATTTTTGATCCCTCACCTCTATTCTTCTGGAGTTTTCCCTATGACGACTGTGCTGGAAAAAGGCAATATTTCGATTCATACCGAAAATATTTTCCCCATTATCAAAAAATGGCTGTATTCAGACCATGAGATTTTTCTCAGAGAACTGGTGTCCAACGCTGTGGATGCCATTCAAAAGCTGAAAATGGTTTCTCATTCCGGCGACTACTCCGGCGATTTAGGTGAACCCGAAATTGTCATCACCTTAGATAAAGCAGCAAAAACACTTTCTGTGTCAGATACTGGCATTGGCATGACCGCCGATGAAGTGAAGAAATACATTAACCAAGTCGCTTTCTCCAGCGCTGAAGAATTTATCGATAAATATAAAGCCAGCACCGATCAACAAATTATCGGGCACTTTGGGCTGGGGTTTTACTCTTCTTTCATGGTCGCTGCTCATGTAGATATTGATACCTTTTCCTACCAGCCCGGTGCCACTCCCGTGCATTGGTCTTGCGATGGCTCTACGGAATTTGAATTGAGTGAATCAACCCGCACTACCCGGGGCACCACCATCATTCTGACGCTGCAAGATGAAGAACTGGAATATCTGGAGCCATACCGGGTGCGGCAGTTGATCACCAAATACTGTGATTTCTTGCCTGTACCCATCAAACTGGCAGTGATAGAAGCGCCACCTGAACTATCAGCAGAGGCAGAAGTAGAGTCAGAAATTGCACCAGAACAAGCCGCTGAACAAGCCATCGAACCCAAAGCACCGGAACAGGTGAATCGCCAAAAGGCACCTTGGAAGGAGTCAGCTAGCAATCTCAGCAAAGAGGATTATCTAGAGTTTTATCGCTACCTCTATCCCTATCAAGAAGAGCCCTTGCTGTGGGTGCATTTGAATACGGATTATCCGTTTGTGGTGAATGGGATTCTCTACTTCCCCAAGCTACAGCCCGATGTGGATGTGACCAAGAGCCAGATTAAGCTCTTTTGCAATCAGGTTTTCGTCAGTGACAACTGTGAAGAGGTGATTCCGCGCTTTTTATTGCCCTTACGCGGTGTGATCGACAGTGCTGATATTCCGCTAAACGTGTCTCGTAGCTTTTTGCAAGCTGATCGCACGGTTCGTCAAATTGCCAACTACATTGCCAAGAAAGTGGGCGATCGCCTCAAAGAGCTGTACCGTGACGATCTCAACGAATATATCCGCTGTTGGCAAGACCTCAGCACTTTCGTCAAATTTGGCTCCCTCAACGACGACAAGTTTAAAAAGCAAGTCGAAGATATTCTCATTTATCGCACCACGTGGGAAGGCAGTCAGGAGACGAAGATCGAGGAGAGCAGCGCTACTCCTGAAGTGCAAGTGCAGTCGGGTGAGAGCGACGTTTGGCAAGATGTCTCTTCTCCAGCGGCGTCCACCTCTAGCACTCAGACCTCAAACTCTATCCCTTACACCACGCTTAAAGAGTATCTAGAACGCAACAAAACCCATCACGAAAACCGCGTTTTTTACTGCAATGACGAAATCACTCAAGCGACCTATGTGGAGCTCCACAAAAAGCAAGGCATTGAAGTCTTGTTTATGGACTCGTTTATTGATACCCATTTCATCAGCTTCTTAGAGCGAGAGTATTCCACGATTCAGTTCTCTCGTGTAGATGCGGATTTAGATGACACTCTGATTGATAAAGACAAGGAAACCGAAATTGTCGATCCTGCCACTAACAAAACTCGCAGTGAGCAGATTAAGGAGCTTTTTCAAAGCGCGATCGCCAAACCAAAAGTGACCATCCGTACCGAAGCGCTCAAAGCTGGAGATCCTCAAAGTGCGCCGCCTGCGGTTGTGCTGTTGCCGGAGCATCTGCGCCGTATGCGCGAAATGACCGCTATGATGCAGCAGCAAGCGGTGGAATTTCCCGAAGAACACATTTTGCTGGTGAACACTGCCCATCCGCTGATCGAAAATCTGCTGACCCTCAATCAAGGAACCATTCTGCAAACCAGCGGACAGTCGCCCTCAGCCGAGTTGAGTACTCTTATCTGCAACCAGATTTATGATCTGGCACTGATGGCGCAAAAAGGCTTTGATGCTGAGGGGATGAAAACCTTCGTCGATCGCTCAAACCAAGTTCTGACCCGTCTCACCGATCGCTAAGTTGCTAAGGCACATTTCAACACCATTAATTGACATTACCTCAAGCCCCTCGCCAGCTGGCGAGGGGCTTGAGGTAACTCCTGTTTCCCTCTTAATGATGGTGGGTGAGGGTGGGGTCAAAGAAGTCACAGATTGCGTTATTTTCCGTTCCCTCTATATAATGAAGGACTGGAATAAACCGAAGATATGAAAAGCTGGAGGCTGGTATGGGTCGCAGATGTGAATTAACTGGAAAAAAAGCAAATAACGCCTATGCTGTCTCGCACTCTCATCGCCGCACCAAAAAGCTGCAAGGCGTGAACTTGCAGTGGAAGCGTGTATGGTGGGCAGAAGGAAACCGTTGGGTGCGCCTACACCTTTCCACCAAAGCAATTAAAACGCTAGAAAAGAAAAGCATTGCTGCTTTTGCCAAAGAAGCCGGAATTGACCTCAACAAGTATTAATGCAAGGTTAACTGAATACAAGAAAACCGCGATCGCGATTTTCTGAAGGGGCGTACTAGAATGTACGTCCTTTTTTGTTTTTGTGGAATATTTAGTTTGTACGGGTTTGACCTTGGGGATATCACTTTTGTTATGAGTGTCGAAAATTGCCCAAATGTCAAACTCCTATCAAATTTTGTGAATTTGGCACTTTAATTTCTTTGCTTGTGAACCAGGTCACACAGAGGCAATTTACAGAATTGTTATATTAAGTTGATAGATTTTTTACACACAGTGGGTAACATGGCTGCATGACGGTGAGATATCCGCTCTTGTTAGATGTTTACCAATTTGCTCCCCCAGCCCCCAGCCCTGTTGCTTTAGATTCAACTTTATCGTGCTCTTTGATTGACGTTTTCATGATGGATTAGTTGAATTATTCGTTTCAAATAGCCTTGGAAATAGGTGGCTTTTCCAAAAACTCGTTCATAATTTACTGGGTTTGGAACTTTTTTCTCTTTCAGTTCCATTGTTCGCTTAATTTTATTTCTAACGCTTAGCTTCTCAAACCTATCACTTACTTAGTATTTCATTTCTGACCCCACCCTGTTCCCTTTTCAAGCTCCCTTTCTCGTCACACAATTACCCTCAGGACGCAGCCATGTCAGATCGCAAGTTAGCCAAAAAACTTCAACCCATCTTGAAACAGGTTTGGAAGCTCTCCCGCCGCCTGAGCAAAACCCTTGTTAATTGGCTTCTGCGAACAGTATTTTTGCTGAATCGGCAACCCCGTAACGCTGGGTTTGTCCTGCCCACCACGGTTTTCCTGATTTTGGTCGTTTCTCTGACGGTGGGCGCACTGACCTTCCGGGCATTTAACAGCACTACCCGCACGATTGGTAATGTGAAAAGCCGAGAGATTTATAATGCGGCGACCCCAGCAATTGATCGTGCCCGTTCAAAACTCGATTATTTGTTTGGCAAAGATGTCCGATTACCTAGCGGCACCCCTTCCGAAGAATTCCTCATCGGAATGTTGTTGAATGAAGAAACTCGACCCGTTGGTCCAGCAGGAGTTAAAGTGCCAGCTTTGACAACTGGGGCAAACCCCTACACCCTGAGTGATGAGAGACGCGTTGACATTAATGGGGTGGGTGGGGTTGATAATGCTTGGACGTATAAAGACGGTGACAATGCGATCATCTACTCGATTAATTTTTCCACCCCTGATGATCCTGATCCCGATGATGAGGACGAACAGGGTCCGGTGTCTTTGCTTAAGCTGGATGATGGACAAAAAGCCACTGGCAACGCGGATGGTCCCTATGTCCGTTCTGGACCACAAAGCAATAGTTCTGCGGTCAAGTGTCGCACTAAAGGCGGCGGCTCTAAGGTAGAAGGGGGCTGGTTTCAAGATGTATCCAACACCTCCATTCTGCGGAAGCGCTTTCAGATTGATGCTTTGGTTGTTAACCAAACGGGCATAGATAAAGCGAACCCTGTCAACTTCACCACCCTAGAGTTTTTGCAAGATTACAAGCTAGACCGGGGCAACAAATGGGGGGCCTGGTTTAAGTATGACTTGGAGGCTGTTTCTGGGGCACAAATGAACTGGAATGGTGCCATGCATAGTGAAGGTAATATCTTCATTGGGCGGGATGATGGCCGTATCTTTAACAGTTTTTTGATTAGTGCCACGAAGTCTTGCCTATTTAAACCTGAAAGCAACTCAGAGATCTCGGTACGCGAGTTTATCTTAGATAGAACCCTACCTCTAACCGATTCAAAGCAGATAAATGGCGGTGTCGCCTTTAAGGGCATCATTGCTGGGGCTGAGATAGGGCGTAACACTGAATATAAAAGCAGCCAGCGAGTCGATAAATATAAAGGCGCTGGCTATGAGAGTAAGAACTTTAACCCAGGCAACGATTGGGCAAAACAATCAAAAGATGTCATTGGGATTTCCACAGATCCGGTCAAACTGCTTACAGAAGACATTCACCAGGCAGTTACGCCTGATGTTACGAATAAAGACGACATTATCGATAACATTGAACAAACGGAATTTAACCCTGGTCGCTTTGTCAGCGATGCAAGTGGCACTCAGCCCTACGTAGATGACCTTTATCGGGCAGACGACCGCTATGGTCCTAAAGTGCGTTACAACGCCAAGCCTGAAAATAGAATCCCTAGTGGAACGGTAGTTGGTGCGAACATACCAGCATCAATACCTGATCTGATCAACAACGTTTTTACCACCGGCACCCCTCCAGGGCTAGATGGCTATTGGGAGCGTCGCACCTTCAAAGATTCAGATATTTCTTCTTCTAAGGTCTACACGGGCGGCATGAGAATCTTGGTGGGAGAACGCCTGGAGCTAGGTAACCCCTACGGCTGGGTCGCCCCCCAAGATCGCCCAGTGGGCAATAATGATGCTGCCAAGCAAGATTTAACTTCGACTACGATTTCTCCTGGAAATGGCACCTTTGATAATTTAAGAACTTTTGATCCGAACACGCCAGCAAATAACTATCTACCTGCCACAGTCGTTGCTAATAATGTCAGCTTGGAAAATAGCGATAATCCTGGTGACCCGCTTTATCCATCTTATGCTTATACAGGTGCTGCAAACGACATCCGTAAGCATGAAAACAAGCAGAGACGGGCACTACGAGATAACTTAGCAGCCGTGCAAGCCGCAACGGTTTACCACTATCGCATAGGGGATGGACGAACTCCTGCCGCATGCCTTGCTCTGACTGCTCACCCTGGTTCACCTTACACCTTACGCCAATCAGTTAACTTTTCATCTTCTAAAGCTGCTGGGGGTTCAGATCCTCTGGTTGACTTCTTTTATGGTAAAGGTACTAACGGCTGGGAATTCACGCCCCCTGATATCACATCTGGTACGATGCAGACGGCACTAGCAAACCTGGCAAATTTTGCTGGAGAACTGGATGGAGCCTTCCCGCCCAAGCAAGAATCAGCGGGAGGCAAAATTCACCCCGACCCTACTTTAACCATGTGGGGCAACTTCTCTAACCTAAAACGGGCATTGGAAGCCACAAACAATAGTCCAGCGGATCAAAGCTACAAAGAAACCGCAGGCTGCATGTTGGGCATGTTGGCTTACAACATTAACCAAGTACAAAAGTTTGATCCGGCTGCTGCCGCCAATCAAGCCAATCAAGCGACTCTAGGTGCAGATTTATATAAGTTGATGGATGGTGATACTAGAAATGGTGAAATCTTACCGTCTGGTGCATTAGCAACCTATAACTACACTCAGGCTGCAAATGATGACACAGCGGTTCCTGCTCTAAGCAATTACAATCCACGTGACTACGATCGCGCTACTCCAGAAATGTTTCTGGCGAAGTTGCTTGAACAGATTAGGGCTGCGGGTGGAGCTGATCCCGAGAATAATCAGCTTTACCAATTAGGCACTTTAATCCACGAACATTTCCAAATTCGGCGAGACAGAACCTATGGCTTTCGCCCTTCTCCTGCCGCCAATACGTGGAACTACAATCCATACCTCACTGCTTTCGACATTACTGGCACAACCAACAAACCAACCCTGTGGTCTTCAGCTTGTGATCCAAATATTTTTGCAATCACTGGAGCAACCTCAACGGGTTCTACAGGTGCAACAGCCCTGAACTTGCAAAGTTCAGAAGCTCGTTATCGTTTAGCTCTTTCTCGTCTCTGCGGTACGGTAATTCCTCCGGGGGCAGTTCACGACTATCCGGGTGATAATAGCTATCCTTCTAGGGCGACTGGTGGAATTTTAGAAGAGGTAGTAGGAGTTCCTGCTGCTGACACTTTAAAACCTATAGATGCAACAGCCACTAATGCTGAATTCAATAGGGTGTCAGGTTCCGGTACTCCGCCTAACAACACAATATTTAGCGATCCTGTCTTGACCGCTGCACCTGCAAACTTGAAACGTGCCCTCGTTTCACCAAAGTTCCCCTCTCTCTATTACATTTTTCCTGAATTTGATCATGATTGGGACGGAGACAGTGCAACTGTTGGGGGCATACCTGTTGATCATCGTCAACCAGGAAATCCAACGTTGGATACTCTTCCAGCGGCATTTCAGCCTTGGGTGGAGCCTTATATAAAACAAACCCCTAACACGTTGTTTCTTTATCAGCCTGTTAGTGCCGTACCACCTACGATTGATCGACTCAGTGAATCTTATAGTGCTGGTCCTTATGCAGGTTCTTCTACATATAATCCTGCCTCTACTGCTCCAACTGGAATTGAGAAATTTAGTTACAAGCCTTTTCAGGTTTTTCCAGAAGAGAAATTGGTCGATTTGGGCGTAAGCCCAAGACCCATCTCAGAGTGGGTGTTACCGACGATTGCAGATCCGGATGCCAGTGATCCACCAAATCCCAACCGCATTATCGCGACTGATGGCAGTGTTCAAGCTATTCCCTTCCAAGATAAGGTGGCATTCAATGGGCGGGAGTGGTTGCCTGCCCGTGTGTTAGATATTGACCTGGATATGCTGCGAAACTCCGATAAGGGAGTTGGCAATGATACCTGGTTGCCCGTTACTGGCATTGTCTATGCCTTCCGCGAGGATGCGGTGCGCGAAGATGCGATCGCCCGACCCGCTAGCACCTTAGCATATACCGATGCTCAAACTCCCGGTGCAGAAACCGATCCAAAGCTAAATGCAGCCTTTAATGTTTCAACCAAGCCTGTAGATTTCATTGCCGACCCAGATCGCCGTCCTCATGGCTTCCGCCTCCGCAACGGTGCGATTCTCAAGCGAGGTGGCAGCGTCAAAACGGAGGACAACTTCCATGGACTTTCCTTGATCACTGATCAACCCGCCTATGTCATGGGCGACTTCAATCTGCACCAGGACACCGATGGCAAGCGTCTAGAAGAATTTATGGTGCAGTTGCCAGCAAATCCGGTAGACTACACCAGTGAAACTTTCTACGATAATCGGGATGACGGCGGCGCTGAAGAAAGGTTTGCCGATCCTGACGCAGATTTGTGGCGACCTTCAGAGATTTTGGCAGATAGTGTCACAATTTTGAGCGATCGCTTCTGTGACGGGAGCGCGATCGATACTTTTATGACGGCAGGTCCGCGCCCCACGAACAACGATGGAGGGATTGGCGTTGACACCAGTTCTGGTAGCAATGCAACCAAAGCCGTTTACAAAAATGGTTCTAAAGAGGGCGCACAGGTTTACAACGATACAACCAATGCTTTGTTTGGTAGCGCTAACGGCTGCTTGAATTCTGACACAGAGGGAGCAACCTCCTTCCTTAACCAGAATCGCCCTATGAGGGATCTGACCGATGCCTCCAAATGGAACTGGGTTCGAGAAAACCCAGGTGACCCCATTTATTCGCCTGTAAAAATTTCTCGGAATGGCAACGGGCTAATTGCCAAGTCGCTTGCTAATGGAAGCTCGGTGCCTGTGGAATATAGCTCTGGCAACGACATAGACCCTCTTATTAAGGGAGAGTATATGGACAATAAGAATTCTTCGCAGAGCAAAGCACGCGCCCTCCAAAAAATTCCACAAGACGCAGAAACTGGGGTGAATGTGATTATGGTCAGTGGCGTGGTGCCGGCTCGGCAATTCCAAGGCTACGGAGCCTTGAGTAACTTTCCTCGCTTCCTCGAAAACTGGGATGATGGCAAAACTAGTCTTCGCTTTGCAGGATCGTTTTTGCAGCTTAACTTTAGCAACTACTCTACAGGTCCTTATGATGACGATAGCTGGGAGCCAGGCGAGACTCCAATTGGTGGGAGTGAGGTGCTTCCTTATAGACCGCCTGCTCGTCTATGGGGCTATGATGTGGCGCTACAGTTAGCGCAGGCAAGCCCAGCGGCATCGCGGTTTACCTCTCTCAGCAATGAGAAAAACGAGTTTTATGCGGAACCCTCTGGCAGCGATCCCTACATGCAATTTCTTTGCAGTGCCTTGAAAGCTCAGCCACCTTCTGGGTTTGACCCCGGAAAGCTTAATTGTCCAGCTTAATTACTTCCGTTATCCCTTCTTTTATAAGAGGGGAACTTCTACCCTTCCACTTTTTAGGAAACTGCGATGCTAGTGCGTCACCCGCTTTCTGGTTCTTTCTCTCCTTTGCTATTGAGGATGCTGCGATCGCAAACTGCCAAACCTAATCAAGGGTTGACTTTGATTGAGTGTTTAGTGGCGATCGTGCTCATCGCAATCACGGTCGTCGCGATTACGCCCCCTATTTTTGTTGCCACTGCCAGCCGCATTCAGTCGCGTCGTGTAGAGCAAGCAAACCAAATTGCTCAGGCAGAGGTTGATCGAGTCAGGGTTGTGATGGAGCGGGTGCCTACAGCGGAGACGCAACTGCCCCCGACAGGAACAGGCGTGGCAAGCGGACCCAATCTTAGTGCACTGGCTTCTACGGTCGGGGATTGTGGCACAGGCATCAACCAATATCCTTCTCCAACCGCGCAAGCGCCTTCAACTTCAGTGATTCCGGTAGATATCGATGATGATTGTATACCAGAATTTGCTATGCAGGTGTTTCGAGAGAATGATTGTAAGCCTATAGGGTCACCTGCAACAGTACCGCCCTACTCGTTTGATTTGACCGTGAGGGTGTATGGCTATAAGACTGGGGATGCGATGACAAATCTTGACGCTAAGCGAATGACATTGGGTTTGACCACTGGACGGGCGGGTGACGACCCGACTACGGGGGCACTGAGAAAACCGCTGCAAGTCCTCTCTACAAGAGTCTCACGTGTGGGTGATGTGGATTCAGTCCAATGTGTTGTTAGGTCTTAACCCAGATTAAAACTACTTCTAACCTGCTTTCTACCTGTAAAATTCTATGGTTAACTTTTTCTCCAACTATCGACTCAGGTGGCTACTCCCAGTATTTCAAACCGCGCGAAAAGGTCGTCGCGCTAAAGGATTTACTCTACTAGAACTCTTAGTAGCCATGATCATTGGCTCTTTGATTGTGGTGTCATTGCTAACGCTTGTTGTGGAATTGACTGAAACCAATCAAAGAGATGCGGCACGCACTCAGGTGCAGCAAGATATGCAATCTGCCATGGACTATGTTGCTCAAGATTTGCGATCGGCAGTCTTTGTTTATAACGGGGAATGCTTAGAGGGCAATGGAGAGCCACCTGCGGGTAAAGACTTTGCGACAAAATGCAATGGAATTATCAACCACATTCCAGTAACCATCAACGATAAGTCCAGAGGGAAAGTTGCAGTGCTGGCATTTTGGCGGACAAAGGAATTGCCTGAAAGTATTAAGAAGTTATGCGAGGATAATGCTGACTTCCTTGGCAGCCAAGATCCACAGATAGTGACAGATAACAAAATGACTAAGGCAAAGGTGCCTTGTCTGGCAGGGCATTCATACTCACTAGTAGTTTATGGTCTGGATGGTCAAGAAAGCGCCATTTGGAATGGCAAGGCACGATTGACTCGATATGAGCTGAGCCAATTTGGATCTAATCCTACGGATCAAGACGATCAAACCGTAGGATTTGTAGATCCTTTGGCGGAGCCAGAGTTAACATTTGAGCAATGGCCATTCAAAGACGATGGAACAAAATCAGTTAATCGACAATTAAGTGCGCAGGATGCGAATAAACCGGGTCTTCCGGTAGGAAGTGCTTTCACATTGGTAGATTTTGTGGATGATACCCCTCCGGGTGATCCGACGAAGGAGCCAAAATGTGATGAGTTTGGAGTAGATGATGCTATACGTGAGCGATCGCTTAGCCCTATTGTTACCAGCAGTCCTTTATTCCGTAGCTTCTATGCTTGTGTGCGGGATGGAGGTATTGTTACCCAAATTCTGGGGCCGACTGGCAAGCTGGTCAATCCTCCATCCATCAACCAGGATGTGCTACTAGTGTTGAAAGGTAATGTATCGGGGCAAAGCGGATTTGCTAAGGCAAATGACAACAGTGAACGGATTTCACCGCTGCAAACGCGCGTGTTGGTGCGAGGCATCGTTGGCAAAAAAGACAACAGTTAATTCGCTTAATTTCACTTCCAATTGGAGTCACACAGATGAAAGCAAACAGATTACGCACTCGTCATAAAGCACCTATTGCTGGATTTACCCTACTAGAAATTTTGGTAGTACTGATTATTATTGGAGTGCTGTTTGCCATTTCTGCTCCCAGTTGGAATGCGCTGATGAACCGCCAGCGGGTAGGAACAGTTCGAGAACAGGCGGTGCAGGTGATTCGAGAGGGGCAAAATCAAGCGCGGACAACCCGAACTAGGCTTTTTGTCGTTTTTGATGGGGATGGCGTGTTAACCCCTGCTCGTGCTGCGATCGTGCCCCTAGGTAACGCACCTCTTGATGTTTCAGCTATCAAAAATTGGCGGACGTTAGGAGAGGGCGAGGTGAAACTTGGAACCATAGAGTTTTCTGTTGTCAACGAGAAAATTTTGTTTGATAACAAAGGCGCAGTTGATCGGGAGTGGATAGGAACCTCAGCCGCAACCGATGGGATTCTTGTGGTGAAGGTAAAGCCAAGGGGTGCCTCTGTTGAAACGCAGCGATGCGCGATCGTAGACACGCTGTTGGGCGCTGTGCGACTGGCAGATGGCACTCAAAGATATTGTGATAGTTAGACAATAGATTTTGAGATAACTGCGTTGATTTACAGATTTTTGCAGGGCATAACATTCGGCGAATCACTTAATGATGGAATCAAAGACAGACTACCGAATGCCTTGTCCTTATCCAAGTGGTGATTTTCTGGTGGTAGCAGGATTATTTGCATAAAACCTCTAGAAGCAACTGTATAGATCCTTAGATGGATTTGCTGATGGAGGTTTTTGCAATGAAAGGAACTTTGATTATAGAAGCGGCGATCGCAACGGTCGTTTTTAGCGTAGTTGCTTCTACCTATGGGTTTGTTAGCCCTGCAACTACTATCAGCACGACTGGTAACCATTCACCAACCATTCTTTCAGTTCGGCTACCAATTCAGCCTTAGGGCACAAACTGTGTGACTACCCTACCACCACTGACAACGACTTGCTGATCTTTGAGAGTACCTTTGGCTTTAGGACCCGACAGACTAAGCGGAGGTTTAGCTTGGCGATAAATGACGTTACCATCCGCTTCAAACGCTTGGCTGTCCATATTCCATTTGAGGCGATCGGATTTAAGTGACGCTTGGCGGACTCCACCGCCACCATTCACGTTTCCACTTAAGTTTAAGTCTCTTGTTTTAAGATCTAAATCGCCTTTGTTTCCTACTAGAGTGATATTATCTTTGCTGCCAAAAAAGGTAATGGGCTGATCGGAGAAAATCTTACGGTCTTTAATTTTCCAAAGAATTTGGTTACCGCTTACTAACATCGGCGGATCAGCAATATTCAATCGGGCTGATTGTTTAAGAGTTAAAGTTTCCGATTTAATATCCATTTCACCCCCATCCGCACTGGCTTGATCAGTCACCGTTTTACCTTCATAGCGCTGCATCTGAAGTGCGCGATCGCCTGACAATTGTTGCTTTTCAACTAGCCAAGCAAGGCGATCAGTTGTCACCTGAAAGCTAGGTTCTTTTGATATGGCAACAACATTGCCCTCTAGGTCTAGTCGGCGAGCGCGAGTTAGATATTTGCCGTTTTTTGCGGTTGCAGCCATCTTTTGACGAGTCCCAGTCACGTTATTCCGCACTAAGATCAGGTCTTCTTTAGGTCGCCACTCCAGTTCATTGCCTTTGATGACCAACCCATCTCGCAAATCCGTTGCCAGAATATTGCCCCGCAGAAAAATGCGTTGACCATCTTGCTGCACTTCGCCATTTTGGGCTGAAATTCTAAGAATGGCTTTCCCATCTTGGAAAAACTCACCCTTAGGATCTGTAATCCGTGCTTTTTTTTTGTCTTTGCTGTAAGTTGCCTCTTTTGCTTTTACTTTCCACCACAGTTGCCCTTTCTGGTCAAATTCTTCCAATGTGACAAACGCAAATGTCAAATCAGTGTCAAAACTTTCTTTCTCAAAGCTTTTGGCTTCCTTAGCAAGCTGTTTTTCAGTTTGGCTTTGTCCACCACAGGCGATCGCAACGAAAGGCAATCCACCCATTAGAAGCACAAGTGAGAATTTCACCCATTGCCGAGAGGAAAAGAGAGAGGACGACACGGGCAAAACTCCTAAGTAGATCCAGCGTTATCAACATCTGGTCAGTGCACTACACAATCTAAAGACTATGAAAGCCCAGAAAAAGTTCACTCACGGGGATCAATCATCACACTTCATTGTAGGCTTTAGGTTGATGCTCCAGCTGCTTTATTCAACATCACCATCCACTATCCCAATACCCGAAAGAGGTCGATAAGTGTAGCTTCTAGGATTTTTTTGAATCTCTTCTTTAATTGCATCTAGATCAATATAGCGATCGGCAACATTAATTAAGCTATCACTTGTCATTGCCCGCAGGCTTACAACTTCTACACGCACACCCCGATAACTAACCGCATTCACCGCGTAGGCAAGATCTCCATCACCGCTGACTAAAACCGCAGTGTCATACGATCCCACTAAAGAGATCATATCTACAGCAATTTCTACATCTAAGTTGGCTTTTTTGGAGCCGTCAGGTAACTGTACCAAATCTTTAGAAATCACACGATAGCCATTGCGCCGCATCCATAACAAGAAACCCTGTTGCTTTTCGTTGGTGCGATCAACTCCCGTGTAAAAGAACGATCGCAGCAGACGAGATCCTGCAGTTAAACGGCATAACAGCTTTGTGTAATCAATTTCGATTCCCAGTTGCAAAGCTGCATAAAAAAGATTGGAGCCGTCAATAAAAATGGCAACTCGCCCTCGATTTTCTAACACCTGCTGTGGCGTGAAAACAGATTCACTCATTTCAAAATTGGAAGTGTTACTTAACATGGTGTTATCTCTTTTTATGAAAATTGATTATGACAAGGAGTTTTAGTCGCTATTTGTCGTTTGTTGTAATCAGTGGGAAGCAGTTTCTAAAAGCTCCAGACGTTGAAACACGGGCTGTGGATCACCTAAAGTCTGCCCCATAGGAAGTATTCCCCAAGTGGAATGAACACCAAACGGTACCGACTCAGTTTGTTGGTTCGTAAAGTTGACTGAGAATCCTAACTGCTGATAAATGGCATTGCTAATGTTAGGGATGATTGGCGACAGCAGGTAAGCAGCTAGCCTAACTGATTCCAACACGTGGTATATGACCTGTTCAACAGCTTGTTGATTTCCTTGTTTATATAAAGTCCAAGGAGCTTGTTCGTCAATGAACTTGTTACCCGATCGCACCAAAGTTAGAATGGCATCACAGGCCTCGCTAAAGGCAAGAGCCTCGTAAGCGCGGGTGACACGATTGCCCAAGGTGCTTCCTAGTAGAGACAAAGAGTTGTCTTCGGTTAAATCTGCTGTTGGGCTAGGTATCTGACCCTGGCAATATTTTTGTGCCATTTTGAGCGTACGATTGAGCAAATTGCCCAAATCATTCGCCAGTTCGGCATTCAGAATATTGATAAAGCGCGTTTCGTTAAAATCGCCATCCCGCCCAAACTCAATTTCCTTTAAGAAGTAGTATCGAACGGCATCTGATCCATAGCGCTCAACAATAGCAAAAGGGTCTAAGACGTTCCCTAAAGTTTTACCCATCTTTTGCCCATCTTTGGTCAAGTAACCGTGCCCAAAGATGCGATCGGGTAAAGAAATTCCAGCAGACATCAGCATGGCGGGCCAATAAACTGCGTGAAACCGCAAAATATCTTTGCCAATCAGGTGTAGGTTAACCGGCCACCATCGAGCCAAAGCGTTTTCCAGGTTGGGCTGCTCGTCTGGCTCTAACAAGGCAGTTATATATCCCAACAGCGCATCAAACCAAACATACAGAGTATGAGTAGAATCGGGCGGTACTGGGATGCCCCAATCTAAATTGACACGGGAAATTGAAAAATCTTGCAATCCTTGGTTAACGAAGCTGATGACTTCATTGCGTCGCGTGCCTGGTTGAATAAAATCGGGGCGATCGCAATAAAGCTGTTCAAGTTGCTCTTGGTACTTTGATAAGCGGAAAAAGTAGTTCTGCTCATCACGCCACTCTGCTTCAATGGTTGGATGGATGGCGCAACGGTGCTGATCAAGCAACTCGCGCTCTTCCTTAAACTCTTCACAGGCGACACAGTACCAGCCTGTTTGCTGGCTCAGGTAGATATCATCTTGATCCCAAACCCGCTGAAAGAATTCTTTGACAATGACTTCATGCCGGGGATCGGTGGTGCGAATAAAGCGATCAAACTGAATGTCTAACAGCTTCCATAACGTTTGAAATTCTGCCACAATCTCGTCACAATGAGCTTGGGGATCACGCCCTAAGCCTTCAGCCGTGCGCTGAATTTTCTGACCATGCTCATCGGTGCCGGTGATAAACAACACGGAATTTCCCCGCAATCGCTGGAAACGAGCAAGCACGTCAGCCGCGATCGTTGGATAAGCGCTTCCTACATGAGGCCGCGCATTCACATAATAAAGGGGTGTTGTAATGACAAATTGATTGTTATTGATATGCTTAGAACTCATGAGTTTTATTTAAATTTCACTCCTCAAACAGAAATAGCAAAGGAGGAGAAAATACAATTCCACAACTTTTTTGAAAGTAGCTGCCAAACAGAAATCAGTAAGCTTTATCCCAGAGATAAGTAATACTAAAGTGTGATGTATAAGTAGATTGGTGCTACATAATTCTAACCGCAAACCTGAGCTGAGCAGCTGAAGCAAACCTTAAATTAGCTAGGTATTTCTTACAATCAATTGCTTTCCCTCTTCGTGTAGAAATTAGCTGGTTTTCACATAAGTCAAAGTCTATCTTTGGTTGTGGTGATATCTATGGATAGGGCCATAGGTATGCATAGTATTACTTGTTTATGTGTTGGTGAGTTCAGTTTTTAAAGAGTGAGGTGGTTTATATCCTCAAAATAAATAGCTACGGGGCAAGAATCTACCAGAGGATGGTATTAGGCGTTATTTGACTATGTTAATTCTTAAACAATTCTGTATTTTGATTGCTCAATTTAAGGTTTCTAATGTTTCCAGATGATCCTTTAAAGTTTTCTCAGCTATTTTTGTCTCTTCTTGGCACTCGAATTAACACGCATTACCGCGATCGTGTGCCTCAAGATGGAGCAATTTTAGTCATTGGTAACCATCGTAGTTTTATGGATGCCCCTTTATTAATGAGTGCAATCAAGCGTCCGATTCGATTTGCTTGTCATCACTACATGGGTGAAGTGCCCATTATGCGAGAAGTGATTACTAAATTGGGTTGTTTTCCTTTAGGAGCTCCTGACCAACGCCAACAAAGCTTTTTTCACAAAGCAGGGCAACTACTGGAATCACAACAAACAGTAGGTGTGTTTCCTGAAGGTGCTCAACCGATGGTGCAGCCAGCCATGCCAGAGAAAGTGGGTGATTTCCAGCGAGGATTTGCCCACCTAGCGCTGCGGGCACAGATCGCAAATTTGGCGATTCTTCCTGTTGCGATCGCCTCTCATCAAGAATCCACTAATGCCGCAATTCCATTACGGATGCTGAATCTAGTTGATCCTTCGGAACCGCTTTTTGACCAACCCGGTTGGCATCCTATGATTGTTTATCAACACGTTAGCGTTCTCATTGGTCGCCCTTACTGGATACGAAGCTCTCAGCGGGCAGACTATCAAGGAAAGCAGGCGCGATCGCTGGTGACAGAGATAACCAACGAATGCCATGCTGAAATTGATCAGCTTTTGGCACAGGGATGCTACTAGAAGGATTCTGAGTTCGCCAATCGCTAATTGTCATTCGCTAATCTTTTCCCCATGCTTGAAAGTGGTCCTTGTTTTTTAACGCCTCGATTGTTGCAACCTAACTATCCGCTATTTGTGTTTTTGCCAGGAATGGATGGCACTGGGCAGCTATTGAGAACTCAAACAGATGGGCTGGAAGCCTTTTTTGATGTGCGGTGTTTAGCGATTCCGCCCACAGATTTGACCACTTGGGAAGGATTAAGTGACCAAGTGGTGGCTTTGGTGCAACAAGAGTTGAAAAAGTCTCCTGATCGCTCAGTATATTTATGTGGCGAATCGTTTGGCGGTTGTTTGGCGATGAAAGTTGTGTTGCGATCGCCCGAACTATTCCAGCGAGTCATATTAATTAACCCAGCCTCATCGTTCAAGCATCGTTCATGGATGAAGCTAGGTGCCCAAATAACGGGAATTCTGCCAGAACCCATCTATCGAATGTCTACTGTCGGATTGCTGCCTTTGTTATCGCGGCTGGAGCGAATTAGTCGTGAAGATCGCCGAGCATTGCTACAGGCAATGAAGTCTGTGCCCAAATCTACATCAGCATGGCGGATATCGCTATTAAGCCAATTTGAAGTCTCTGAGGCAGAATTGCAGAAATTGACACAGCCATTTTTGCTGCTGGGAAGTGTGCGGGATAGTCTTTTACCCTCTTTGACAGAACTGAAATGGTTAATGCAAAATCTGCAAAACTCTCGATTGGTGGTCCTTCCCTACAGCGGACATACCTGCTTACTAGAAGCAGATATGAATCTGTTGGACGTTATGAAGGAGCATAATTTTTTAGCCGTAGAAGACTTACCCGAACGGGAATTGGATAAATTGAGCAGTCAGTAACTTGTTTTTATATCAAGGAATACTAGTGGAAAATTACACGCTTTTTCCTACCTGCTTTTTTCACTAACACGTCAACCAGTGTACCCTTTTTGGTTTGCAGATTTCTCTGGCGATTTCCTTTTGTCGATCGCCCCCATAATGGTGCAAGCAAAGAGCTTCAGCATTCCATCCATTTCTGTCTCGTCAATACACAGCGGTTGCTGTCGAATCAGAACTTCGTACTGCTCTAAATCTTTGACGCTTTTCCTCAACAGAAAGATCGCAACCGAGTCTTTGCCCTTTCTCTCCAAATATTGAAAGCCCCTAGGGGTTTGCTTAACAGTAATCCATTTTTCCTGAAAGATAATTCGAGCTGAATTCATTTGTTTAGTTCTATTTTTTCTTTTTCCCTTTTTCCTTCTTCGCCTTACCGTCTAAATGACCATCGATTTTATTATTCAAGCCGTAGACTTCGCGGGTCCCTGCCAACGCAACTAACGTCACTTCTTTTTCATCCCCTGGTTCAAAGCGAACGGCGGTTCCAGCAGGAATATCAAGACGCATTCCAAATGCCTGAGCGCGATCGCACTGCAACGCCTCATTGACTTCATAAAAGTGGAAGTGGGAGCCGATCTGGATCGGGCGATCGCCTGTATTTGCTACTGTCAGCGTTACGGTTGGTCGTCCCGCATTCAATTCAATTGCGCCGTCTTCAATCAATAGTTCGCCTGGAATCATAGATCACTCCTCTAAATAGTCGTCTCGATTTAATTGCCAGCGCCACAAATCTCCATCATCAGGGTCGTGAAAGGCTTCTACCTGTTTCATGCCAACTTTTTCTAGCACTCGTGTGGAAGCATTGGGGGCTGCCAGCGTATGCGCTTGAACCACTTTAACGAATGGATGAGCAAAGGCATAATCGATCAGCTTGAGAGCGGTTTCTGTTGCCAGCCCTTGATTTTGATACAAAGGCACAATTTCATAGCCAATTTCAACCATGCCCGAGTCATTTGGCTTGCCCTTAAATCCGCCAAACCCGATCAAAATCTTGTCTACAGCGTGAATGAATAAGTACGTCCACCAACCGGCTAACGATGGGTCTGACTTCAATGCATTGTAGGAATAGGGAATCACTTCAGGAAACTCTGTCCAATTTTCAGGAATTGATATGCCCAAGCGTCGCTCTAGTTGGCTGGGATTAGTTGCCAGCAAGTCAAGATGTTCCAGATCACAGGACAATAGCAGCAGGCGATCGCTTTTAAGCATACAGGGGACTACTATCTGAGTTGGGTTCAGTTTGATAATCCATCTGCACCCGAATTTTTTCTTTTGCCTCGTAGCCTGCCACTTTCTCGCATAAATACAAGCCCAAATCAATTGAAGCCGTCACACCTCTAGCGGTGATCACGTTACCCTCATCGACCACTCGGCGATCAACCACTTCTGCACAAAATTCAGCCAGTTCTTTAAAGGCATTGGGATGGCTGGTTGCTTGCTTTCCTCTCAGATATCCAGCCGCGCCTAGCAATAAAGAACCCGTACAAACCGAAGCTTTTAGCTGGCAATTTTCAGCCGTTTTGAGCCAGGTGATGAAGTTTACGTCTTGAGTTAATGCATATACTAAAGGCGTAATGCCGCCCGGTAAGATTACCCAGTCAAATTCTTCTAGAGACTGCATGATCTGAGTAGGCAAAAATTTCAGACCTGTACTATCGCTCACGGTTTCAGAATAGGCGCATATCTCCCAACTTAAATCAGGCAAAAATCCCATTGATTTAAGCCGTGTCACAGGGTCGTAAACCCCAATAAAGTCCAGGGCAGTCATATTGCTGTAGATAACAAAAGCAACTTTCATTCGTTCTGTTCCTTAAGCCCCCATAACATTAAGATAGGTCGATGGAAATTTGCCTAACAGCCTAGCGCTGGTTCATCCCATTGGAACATGATTTAGCAAGTTGTGTTAACGCCATACAAGTATGGATGCATTGTAGTGATGGATGAAATACCAGATAGCACCTTTGCCTAATTTTTCATTTCCATAGGTTTGCAGCCATTGATTCTGAAACTTGCGCTGAGCGATTCTAGGCATAAAAAGGCGCTCCAGCAGTAATCGGTCATAGGGCTATGTCCCCACCGAAGGCGTACAAGTATCGGGTAGCTTGCACGAACTGTCGTCCACAGTCCTGGCATTTAAGCCGTTGTTTACCGTGGATACAACCATTCTTAACCGCTTGGGAGGACACACAAGGAGAGCAGGTAGGTATGAGAATAGCAAGAAACTTTACTCTCCATCATTTCATCTTGAGCACTACCAGTAATTGTATTGTGGAGATAATCCTGGCAAACTAAACTGTGACATTTTTAGGAATATTTATTTTGATAGAAATGCCTAGCGTTTGCACCCAACATTGCACTGATTTGGAAAAATCCATTTTAGTTATGTATGAGCTTGATATGGTTAGAACTACTCACGTCAGCTTAAGCTCATCAATCATTGATTTGAGATGTTATATTTCAGCGATGATATGAACAAACGACGGGGATAGACTGAAGCAACTATTCTTCAAAAGTCATAAAATCGATCACGTTGCCTTAATGAGGTATTTAAGAGTTGGACGAGAATTTTCAGACCTACCTGAATCGGGCGATGCGTATGACTCTGCCAGACGCATATCGTACTCAGTTACAAAACATCCAGGAATCTCCCAAGTTTGAACCGCATCCTGATCAAGGGTTCGTACCTACTAACTTTCCTGGCTACAGCATTATCACTCCCTCAAAAGAAGACGAATCGCCAGAGAATCAAGCGCTGTATGACTTACTGGAGAAGTCTCAGACCCAGTTAGTTAATGAATTTGGGGCAGCCGTTTTTGCTCCTGTTGCGCCTGCGACCTTTCATCTAACACTAGCGGATTTAATTTGGGATAGTGCCTATCGTCATGCGAAGAAAGATCCAGCCTTTGAAGCCCAATTGCAAACTCAAATCGCCGACATCTTTCAAGCGTGTCAGCCAATTAGTGAAGGCAAGCCTATTCCGCTTCAAGTGTTGGGGCTAATGCTGATGCCCCGGTCAATTGGGGTTTGCCTCGCGCCGATCGATGAAGTTTCCTATGGGCGTATCTTAAAATTTCGCAGGGCAATCTATCAAAATCACCCTTTGATGGGACTGGGAATTGAACAGCAGTACTATTTCACGCCACACATTACCTTAGGATATTTTGGGTCTGTGCCGTCTTTGGAAAAGCGTGTTCAACTGAGCGATCGCATTACTCAGTTAAACCAACCGTGGGTAGCAGAGACTCCTCAAGTATTTAAAGTGCATCGGGCAGAGCTTTATAAATTTGATCACATGAGCCACTACTATCGAGAAGGAGATTGGGCAACTTTTGAGTTTTAAGTGTCGGATCTGGACGGATGAGAAGTAAATCACTGATAGGGTCTGCCTCATATCGACTCGTCTACTCACCAACTAAAGTTGACACTCGCCTAATCACTGGGGTGATTGTTTATTGAGTGGCGATCGCCCACATCATCGCCCCAGTTATAAGCAGCAGCAAGATCCCAAATATCCCTGCTAATGGCTTGCCATTGCCCGTCACCCATTTCAAACTGTGGTTTGGGTAATCCAAAATTTGGGCGGTGTCCAAACTAGCAATTCCCCAAACCCAGCCAGCATGAAGCCCGATTGCAAGCCCTAAACTGCCGCTATCTAGCCAACGTGCCAGTACTAAAATCATGCCGAGCAACCCCAACCCCAACAATTGCGGCAGCGCCTCCTTACCATCCCACACCAGATGCAGCACGGCGAAGATCGCGCTAGAAATAATCGCCGCGATCGCTAAAGAATAATCGCGTTGAAGCTGGTTTAGCAAAAAACCGCGAAAAACAAGCTCTTCAGTAATGCTGATCCATACTGCGATGCCCAAGGTGGGCGGCAAAGCCGCCAGCAATGAAGGCACCTGCTCAGAATCCCACACCAGCCATCCCAAGATTTTTAGTAGCCCATAGAGGATGAACAATCCCAAAACCGCGATGCTAAATCCACCCAAAATGGCTATTAAAATGCGAGGATTCCAGGTTAGTCCATAGACAGAAAAAGATTGCTGCTGGAGATGGGCAAATCCCCATAAAACGAGGGGCGCGATCACATACAGAGAAGCAACCAACGGCAATTTTTGCTGCATTGTTGGTGGCCGTTGTGGATGCCATTTTAAGACAATTGCTAAGGGAATGGCGATCGGCAACCACAGCCCAACCCACACTCCAAAAAAAGCAGCGATCGTTAGCTCAGGATTTAAGAAAAGCTGTTCAACGCCCACAAGAAAATGCCATAAACTCCACTGCTTAAGACTGCATCCTTCTATTCCTGAGAATTAGTTGGAACTTTGAATAAAAACAGAAAGAAAAATCCAATAATGCCAGAATTGAAAATCTGGACATTACCAGTAGCGCTAGTTTTCTTCATCAGCATCAGTGCCAATACTTTCGCTAGAACCTAGCTGAACAAGTCGAATATGCTTATACCCAAGCTTAATCTCAAACTCATCACCCGACTTTAATCCCATTGATAGGGTGTAGGCTGCACCAATCACAATTTGACCATTTTTATGCACACTGACCCGATAGGTTGGCTCTCGCCCTCGCCCATCTTTTGTACCTTCTGGATCGAGCGGCAACCCGTTTGCTACAAGCAGTGCATCATAAAAATCGGTTAAATTGACCCGCGTTTGATTGTTTTTGGTGACGGTGTAATATCCACATCGCCTCGCTGTTTCTCGACGCGGCAGATGAGAGAGTTCTTTTACCTTTTGGAGTAAAGCTTTTCCTATTAATGGAGTGGTCTGTGTATCTGCCATTTTTCCTCAAATATCCTCAGAGCTTTAGGTTAATGATTCAAACAAATAAGTCTAGATTCAGCACTATAAAAAATATATCCTTAGACCCCTCTATCTTTGCAAGAATTGCACAATGTTTTTACTACTAATATTTTCGAAATATCTTTATACCCTATTAATAATCGCATGGGGTAACGCTAATTTTGAAGAGAATCAGTCAAGTAAAATAACGCTTTTCTGAACATTTGAGGAACGTTTGAGATGCCAAAAAGAATAAGTGAACTGCTTTAGACACCAAATTTAATGAAGATTGAAGTCATTCCTCATGAACTTTTGATCGCTTGCTTTTAAAGGAGCATTTTTATTGAAAGATTGATGGCTCTAAAAATTTGGCTCTAAAAACTTTGATTTAGCAAAAGCGATCACGCATGATAAATCACTCTTTTACTATTGATACAAGCAATCATTTCACCTACAACCCACTGAACTCATCTTTTCTGACGACCTGAAGCAATTGAGAAATTCAGTTTAAGGTTTATCCAAGAAGGCGTATTTGCCGTTACGCTAGAGGCACAGAGGTCTTTTCAACGCATCGAAAACTTTCTTTTTAACTAGAATGCACGTCATCTTTAAAGTGATTCGGCAAGAACCAGGCGCAGCTCCCAAAGTTCAGGATTATCACCTAGAAGCAGAGCCAAGTAATACGATTTTGGAATGCATCAATCGGATTAAATGGGAGCAAGATGGCACGCTGGCTTTTCGGAAAAACTGCCGAAATACGATTTGCGGTAGCTGTACCATGCGGATTAATGGGCGCTCGGCACTTGCCTGTAAGGAAAATATTGGCAGTGAGTTGGCAAGGTTAGAGCAAGCGGTTCCTTTCGGAGAAAAAGTCGATGGCAATACCAGTGTTGCAATTCCAGTAATCACGCTGGCACCACTCGGAAATATGCCAGTGATTAAAGATTTAGTAGTGGATATGAAAGGGTTTTGGGATAACCTAAAGGCGGTTGATCCCTATGTCAGCACGGCGGCGCGTCAGGTGCCTGAGCGAGAATTTTTGCAAACGCCAGAGGAGCGATCGCGGCTTAATCAAACGGGCAACTGCATTATGTGCGGAGCTTGCTACTCTGAATGCAATGCCCGCGAGGTAAATCCCACTTTTGTCGGTCCCCATGCGTTGGCAAAAGCTTATCGCATGGTGGCAGATTCTCGGGATCAAACCACAGAATCACGGTTCGAAAAATACAATCATGGCACTGCTGGAGTATGGGGCTGTACCCGCTGTTATCATTGCAATTCGGTTTGCCCCATGGAAGTCGCTCCAATGGAGCAAATCAGCAAAATCAAATCAGAAATTTTGGAGCGAAAGAATGCTCAATCCAGTCGCTCAATTCGGCATCGCAAGGTGTTGATTGAGCTAGTAAAAAAAGGTGGCTGGATCAATGAACAGGATTTTGGCTTGAAAGTTGTTGGCAACTCGTTTCGAGATTTGCAAGGGGTTGTGAGCTTGGTGCCTTTGGGCGTGAGGATGATTGCGAAGCGCAAGTTTCCACTGAGTTTTGAACCATCAGCAGGGGCAGCAACCGTGCGATCGCTGATTGAATCGGTGAAAAGCCTGGATAAGTCTCAGCAGGTGACAATGACATCTGAAACACCTGAACCGACAGGAGGCTGAGTGAGCAAATCCTCAAAAGGTAATGACAATAAATACCTGAGCCTTTGAACCAAGAGCCTTTGTAATCCACTGTAGGCTACTTCTGGTTAAACTATTGGCTACTTCTGGTTGAACTACTTACGCTGAGCAAGATTTGCTAACCTGTCTGAGATTACGGTGAAGTGGGCTGGGAAATTGGCTGTCCAAAACGGTTGTAAACTACAATATCCCACTGTCCGCTGGCACTCGATTGAAAGGCGATCGCGTTGCCATCGGCGCTAATGCTAGGGTTACGAACCTCTGCTTTCAGCGATTCGGTAAGGTTGCGCGTTTGTCGAGTGTCGCGATCGTACAAATAAATACTAGGGCGTCCACCCCGCGCGCCCATGTAGGCAATATAGCGACCGTTTTCAGAAATTGCTGGATTGGATTCGCTCACATCTAAAGTGTTCAGTCCCGGAACTTCGACCAGGTTGCGTGTCACGGTGTCATACAGATAAATATCTTGACTACCTCGGCGATCAGAGGCAAACACAATATAGCGTCCCGCGATCGCCGGTTGCATCTCTGCAAATGGGCTGTTCAAACTGCGCCCACCTGGATCAAACGGAAAGTTGAGCGAACGAGAACTGGCACAACCGCTGAGCGAGAGTGCTAAAAGCCCAATTGACCAGACAAAATATTTCACAAGATGAACAAACGAGGGGCGAAGGGCAAGGAGGAATGAACGTAGTTTATCGTCGGTAGTCGGGAATATCTAGTTCAACGCCGGCACCGCGATCTAACACTTCAACATCCCACTGTCCCCGATTACCCGTTTCAAACACAATGTAGCGACCATCGGGGCTAATTTTTGGATTGCGAAACCAGCCGCGATACCCCATCGTCAAAATCTGAACTTGCTGAGTGGCGCGATCATACAACTCAACTTCGGGTCTGGCGCTGTCGCTAGCAATGTAGGCGATGTAGCGTCCGGTCGCGCTGAGGCTAGGAGATTCCGCGATCGCGTCACGTCGATTCAAGCGCGGCAGGTTTAGATACTGCTTGTTTCGGATGTCATAGAGCAGAATGGAACGAGTACCCTCTCGATTAGAGACAAACGCCAAAAACCGACCATCTCCGCTTAGAGCAGGCTGCTCATCATTAAATTGACTATTTAATTCACCGGGTGATACTAACGCTGTTTCGGTCGTGCAAGCCGTCAATGCAATTAAACAGCTACACATAAAAACCGCGAACCACCAATGCCGCATACTGACGCTTAGTTTGCTTTCATAAGCGATCGCTGAAAACCATCGACTGACCATCACAAAAGATTTTAAGTAGCAAGGCTAGAGCCTGACTAGATTTCCTGGGCTACTCATTGCTCCAGTTATCTGATTCGTCATTATTCTCAACGGGGCGATAGTCTACGTATTCAGAATATTCCGAGGGAGGAGCAACAGGCTCTTCGTTGCGAGGGCGGCGGGGTGACTCTTGATCGGTTGGACGGGAGCGTCGCGGTCTGACTGCCTCTGAAGGGGGATTACTAGGGCGGGGAGCACCATTGTTGCGAGTGCGCCGCCTAGAGTCGGGCATTGTTTCATCGTCATAAAACGATTCAGGAGCATCAACAGGTTCACTGATAGGACGAGAAGGGCGACGACGGGGGCGATCGCTGTTGCCCGCGCTAGACCGCTCTTCTGAACTAGAGCGACTGCTGGGGCGACGGCGAACGTCTTCTTCATACTCATCACGGTTGGGTCGAGAATCCCGCGTACCCCGAATTCGTCGGGTTGTCGCGCGATCGTCTAGAGTCTCCAAATCATCCAGTTCTGCCCGATACATCCGACTAACCGGGCGATCTTCGTCCACAATGGGCGCAGTACGTCGGGCTTGTTCTGTTGCCAAACCTCGGAGCCGAACACTTTCTACTGCAAAAAATACAGCAGACCCGGTTAGCAAAAACTGTCCAAATTGAAGAATAGGGTCTTGTCGCCAGCCTTGAAAAAAGAGGATACCCCCGCAGAGCAAAGCAACTGCCGCGAAAAATATATCGTGGTCACGAGCTAGCTTTGGACGCATGGAGCGCAGAAAGTACAAAGCTAAGCCTGATGCAGCCAGCGTCACACCTAAAACACTGCTCCAATTCAGCCCTACGTTTACCATCGAAAACCTCTCCTAAGTACATCCTATATTAACGAGTTACGCCCAGAATCTCCAACCGAATATAGGGCGATCGCCAAACTCTACAGTTATTCAAGAATCCAATTTAGCACTTTCGTCAAATGGTGCCTTACGGCAAGATACTTTAACTGAGTTGTAATAAATAAACCTCGAATGACTGCCCAAATAATCTGAATTAACCAGTTTTATGGTAATCACTCAAGGCTTAACAATTTATTCAAATTATGATCGTATTTTGCTACAAGGGTTTAGAAGCGCTGAACCTTATCTTTTTGGCTAATAAACAACAATGCCACGGTTGCAGGAATAAGAATAACAACTGCACCGGCCAGTAGACTTAACAAAAAATTCATTAGTGAAGAAGTCATTGATCCCTCGTCTCCCATTACAACAGCTTGTTTTTATTTTAATGGTCTGTTACACCCTTGAGAAGCTGTTTATCAATTGTTTATTGCTAAAGCACGCAAGCAATCCAATTTTTAACTCTTAGTCACCAGAATGCCAACGAATCCCGTTAAGATCGTTAGATATGACTCTCATTCATAAATATTTAATCTTCTCATGACGGCTGTTGCTCTGACTGCTTTGATTTTGAGTCCTGTCTTGGCACTCATGATATTTCTGTTCATTTTCAGGATTGTGTTGACTTGGTATCCTCAAGTAGACTTGAGCCGATTTCCACTCAATGTGATTAACGTGCTCACGGAACCTCTTCTGGCACCATCCCGTAAAATTGTGTCTCCGATAGGCGGCGTGGATATTACGCCAATTATCTGGGTGGGAATTTTCAGTTTGATTCGAGAAATTTTGCTGGGGCAACAGGGCTTGTTGACGATGATGAATCATGTTGGCTAATCATCGTTTACCCATCATCATTACCTGCTCGACAAAGTTAGTGTAAACATCTCCTCGCTGAAATTCGGGGGTTTCGAGGATGCGCTGATGAAAGTTAATGGTGGTGGGCAATCCGGTGATGGCACATTCCCGTAGGGCGCGACGCATTCGCCGAATGGCAGCAGGGCGATCGCTTCCCCACACAATAATTTTGCCAATTAGTGAATCGTAATAGGGTGGAATTTCATAGTCTGTATAAACATGGGAATCCATCCGTACACCCGGACCACTGGGCGGGAGATAGCCGCTGATTCGTCCGGGATGAGGGCGAAAGTTTTGCTCGGGATCTTCGGCGTTTATGCGGCATTCGATCGCATGTCCGTGCAGCCTAACCTGATCTTGAGTCAAACCCAGTCGTTCCCCTTGGGCAATGCGAATTTGTTCGGCAATCAGATCTAGCCCAGTGATCATCTCCGTTACCGGATGCTCTACCTGGATGCGAGTATTCATTTCCATAAAGTAGAAGTCGCCGGATTGATCTAGCAAAAACTCTACCGTTCCTGCACCCACATAATTAATGGACTTCGCTGCTAATACAGCGGCATCGCCCATCTTTTGCCTCAGTTCAGGGGTGAGCGCTGTACTAGGAGCTTCTTCCAACAGCTTTTGGTGACGACGCTGGATTGAGCATTCCCGCTCTCCTAAATGAATCACATTTCCGTAACTATCTGCCAAGATTTGAAACTCAATATGACGCGGCTTTTGGACAAATTTTTCAACATAAACACCTGAGTTGCCAAAGGCTGCTTCTGCTTCACCTTGGGCCGCTGCGAACAAGGTACCGAGTTCGCTATCTTCCTTGACCAACCGCATTCCCCGTCCACCGCCGCCGGCTGTTGCTTTAATCAACACGGGGTATCCTATGGTGCGGGCGATTGCCCGTGCTTCACCTTCATCCAACACTAGCCCTTCGCTACCCGGAACTGTTGGTACACCAACCGATTGCATCGTTTTCTTAGCGGTCGATTTATCGCCCATTGACCGAATCGAGTCAGGAGATGGACCAATGAAAGCAATCTGATGATCGGCGCAGATTTCGGCGAAACGGGCATTTTCTGCCAAAAAACCATAGCCGGGATGAATCGCCGTGGCATTGCGGGTGAGGGCTGCCGCAATGATATTAGGAATATTTAGGTAGCTTTTAATGCTGGCAGGTTCGCCAATGCAAACGGCTTCGTCTGCCAACTGCACATGCAACGAATGGCGATCGATGGTGGAATGAACCGCAACGGTAGCAATCCCTAGTTCCTCACACGTGCGGAGAATTCGTAGAGCTATCTCTCCTCGATTCGCAATTAAGATTTTTGAAAATTGCATCTTTATAGTTGGTGATTCCGTATCAGTAGAATAAACGTTTCTGGAGACAGGCTGAAAGTAGGCAAGATTAATTGCTCAAAAATGGGACAGTCGCCCCGATTGGCGTTGAACTGTTTCTTATTTCATTTTTTCATCTCTTTCTCATTTATTAACATCGCATGTACATCCATTCTGAAGGTGCATCATGATCGGCTGGGCAAGTCCTCCCCAAAGAGGCGTGTTGACGTTCGCAGCCCGAAGCGCATTCGCAGTCCAAGAATTACAGGTGTTGAGCAGGGAGTAATATCCAGTAGCAGCGTAGAAGCCGCTTTGTTGATCTTGACCGCTGCCCAAGCGTTGCTTTTGACCTTGAGGATTGGTTTGAAAGGAGCGATCGATAAAGGTCATCATCGCTAAATAATCCGTTTTGCCCAAGCGCACACATTTTAAGTCTTCGTTCGGCGTATGAGGAAGAGCCGCATGACCTTTGACAAAGAGGGTAGTCGAATTTTGCCAAAAGAACAGGGCGCGCAGTCCTTCTAACGGGTTGACCTGATTCCAATTGGGCGTTTCCATATAAAAGCGGAGATCGCCCCAGCCAAATTGAATATAGCGATCGCCCATAGAAAATTCATTAGCGATGCCGGAAGTGAGCCGCGTCCAGTCATACACCACTGTTTTAGTTGGAACGAATAAGTTGGTATGGAACCCATCGCTGGAAAGGTACACAGTAAATTCACAGGGTTCCCGCTGCTCAAAACTCCATTTACGTGGAGTGAGAACTGCGATCGCCACGGCTAAACTGCTCGCCAAAGCACCCGCTCCTAAATAAACGAGTCCCTTACGTAAAATATCTTTACAGTTCATACCTTTAACCTTGGCGCTATCGCTACCCTAGCATCGTTCGTCAGGGTGCTGAGTACAAGGTGGGGAGTGCAAGTGCAAACTCAAAATATTTCCTGGAGAACTGCTACGCGAACAAAACGTAGCTTTTAGTCTCGTATTCTCTGCTTTGCACTCCTACTCATTATGGCGATCGCCTTTTACAAAAAGGGGCTTACCATAAAGCTACCCCTGCTGCCGAGAAAAAACGGCAGATCCTCCACCTATGTTGAATCCTTGGTTACTGCTGGGATCGATTGCCTTTGTAGCAAGCTTTAGCATCAGTCTGCTGATAAATCGCGATTTGGGCAGCGCGATCGTAGCAGGTTCAACTGCGCTGGCAACTGCTTGGGGCACTGCTGCCACTGTGAACTGGTATCGCAACCACTCCACCAACACTCGCCTTACCACGCTCAAACATCAAATCCGCACGTTGCAGTACCATCGAGCCACAGAGCAGCAAGCCCTGCTAGAACTAGAAGCAGAAAAGGAACGCATTGCCCAATCGATTGATTTGATGCAGGGTATGGGGCAGTACCCAACTGAAATGCCACCTCCTAAAGGAGTTAGCTGGAACTTGATGGCGACCGAAGTGGTTGAATCTTCCATGAGTTCTCCCCCAGAACAACTAACGACTCTTGGATCTGCAAAAGCCGCAGAAGATGACTTGCGCCAATTTTTAGCTGAGGCAGCGGCAACCAAGCAAAAAATTACTACCACTCTGAATAATTTACAGGCAGAACTGAGGCAGTTAGACGCCCAAACATCAGAGAATCGCCAATTTCGCGATCAGTTAGTACAAGAAATTAATCATCTATCGCAGCAAAAACAAGCGCTTGCTTCCAATACCAAGCGGCTAGAGGCTGAGGTAAAAGATTTGGAACAGTGCCGGACTGAATTAGAGCAATATGTTTCCTACGTGGAAACGAAAAAGCAGGAGCTAGAGACAGGGAATAATCCACTACAAAAGGCGTTAAAGCAGCTACAAACGCAAGTCACCGCCTTACAAACCGAGTTGCGCAAGCTAGAAACCCAAGTGAGCGATCGCCTTCACGAGAAAGAGTCGCTTGACTACGAAATTGCCGCTCTTGAGCAGCAAAAAGCGATCGCCCCTACTGGAGACAGCAGCTTAGAGCAAACTCAGATGACAACGTTGCAGGAAAATTTACGGCAACTAGAAACCCAAATCAGCGATCGCCTGCGCGAAAAAGATGAGCTTGACCAAGCGATTGCCTCGATGACACAACAAAATCAACAGGCTCAAGTGAATCTAGTCGCGCTGGAGAAACTAGACAAGCAACTCAAAACTCGCCGTCAAGAGAAAGAAGCACTGGAAAAGCAAATTACCCAGCTAAAAACCAAGAGAACTGCTCTCCGAGCATCATCTGTGCAGCCTGATTTGCCAACCAAGCCAGAAAGCATGGCTCCAAAGCCTAATTCCAAAAAACTAGTTGCTACACCCAAACCGCCTCCCTTAGACCATGACAATGGAGCCGAAAAATCGCCACAGCCAGCTACCTCCAACACTCCAAAATCTGCTCCATTTCAAGAACCAGAAGATTCATTTCAGAAACTCAACGATGATGCAGATGATCTTTCTGACTCGTGGACGAACTTCATGGTGCAGCTTTCAGACTATGAGTTTCAAGCGCTTAGAGCGATCGCTCAAGAAAGTAATCCGCTGCGAACCCTCAACGCGATCGCCGATGAAGGATTTTCTAGTGTGGACGAATTACTAATCTCTATTAACCGGCAAGCCCAGGATGTTGTTGGTGAATCAGTGGTAAATCCTCGTTCTGGTTTTGCACCTCCCGAGATCGCCCGTCAACACCAAAAAACAATCAAAAAGATGATTGAAACCTATGACTATTTGACCGAATAGCGACTCTAAAAGTGTCGGTTTCAGGTTTCGGGCGCTGGGTTTCAGGTGCCAACTCCGCACCCAGCACTTCGCACTCTTATAAAAAGCCCTCTTGCTCTAAATCTTCAATTAACTGCAAACCACGCGGATCGCCGACTCGTAGCAGAGCGGCTCTGGCATCTTCCCTTACCCCCAGATCTTCATCTTCCACAATGGTTTCCAGTAAGGCATCGATCGCGGTCGCATACACCACGTTAGACGGTAACTCGCGGCACAGCAGCCCCACCGACCAGGCACAATTGCTTCGTACTGCCGCGATCTGGTCACGCCGCATCGCCTCAATCAGGGGCGGAATGGCAGCAATGACGGATTCGTAGTCCACAGATGCCATCTGTGCTAGTGAACTGGCTGCCCACAGCCGCACAGCCGAAATATCAGTCTTCAATGCATCAATTAGAGTGGATAAAGCACGGCGATCACGGCAGTTGCCTAATGCCCACACCACGCCTTTTCGCACATAGCCGTTCCAATCAGTGTTGCACTGAGTGATCAGCGGCTCTACCGCATCATGGCTAGGGTTGCGACCCAATCCATAAGCAGCACTCACCCGCACTAAGGGACAGCTATCTTGTAGCAATCGAATTAAATGAGGAATCGCTCTTTCATCTTGAAGGTCGCAAAATGCCCGCGCTGCCAACATTCGCTGGTTGGGTTCTGCCGATTCTAACAATAACAGCATTTCCTCTGGATCAGGCTTTGGCGCTGACTCTGCATCCAGCGGCTCTAGCTTATCCAGTGGGCTTTCTAGCTCATCCTCTGTCAGGAGAGTCAGTTCTTCTTCTTCGTCATACATAGGTTAACTTTAGCAGGAGGTAGCCGCCTGACAGACAACTCTTCAGAGATTGCGCTCAATTTCTATCTTTGGGTCCGTTTTAAGGGTATGCCATCTTGAAAGACAAGTAATTCTCCGGGTGGAATAATTGTCCAGGTTTCGTTGTCGGTTAGCGGAGTGGTGGCAATGATGGCAACGCGATCGCTGGGGCGAGTCAATTCTTGAAAATCTACGGTGACATCTTCATCAATCAAATGGGCAGCAGCAAAGGGCGATCGCCGCACGATGTAGCAAAGTTTGGTGGTGCAATGGGCAAAAAAGTGTTCTCCATCCGAGAGCAAATAGTTGAAAATTCCGGCGGTTGCGAGAACTTGAGTGACCCTATTCAACACAGGATAAAGCTCGTCGAGGGGTGGTTTTTCCACAGGGAAGTGCTGCCGCAAGGTTTCTAGAATCCTGCAAAAGGCTTGCTCACTGTCAGTTTGCCCCACGGGACGGTAGTAAGTTCCTGGCTCGTACACCAAATCATCCAAATTGCCGTTGTGAGCAAAAGCCCAGTAACGCCCCCACAGTTCTCGTTGAAAGGGATGGCAGTTTTCGAGAGCAATGCCGCCGTGGGTCGCTTTGCGAATGTGGGCAATGACGTGTTTGGATTTGATTGGGTAGTGTTGGACTAATTCGGCGACGGGAGACGCGATCGAGGGTTTCTCATCCAAAAATATGCGGCAGCCTAAGCCTTCAAAAAAGGCAATGCCCCAACCATCGCGGTGTTCATCCGTTTTGCCGCCCCGTGCTGCAAACCCTTCAAACGAAAAGCAGATGTCGGTCGGTACATTGCAATTCATCCCCAGCAGTTGGCACATAAGCAAGCAGGTTACACATAAATAAACAGGTTACACAGCAGAAAAATGAGTACGATACTCACCCTTTTCTATCGCAACTCTTCAAAGTCTTCCTCTGTAATGCCAAGCTGTTTCAAAATCTCGTAAAACAACCAGCTGCCAATTTCAGTCTTGCCGTGAATTGGGATGGTAGTTGATCGCCCATCAGCATGTTTCCAGCGTGCATGACTTCCCTTCTGACGGACCTTTTCAAATCCCAGCTTTCGAGCCACTTTCTCTAACTCACTGGCTTTAGCTGGCATTTGCAATGACCAACTCAACATCCCGTGGAAGTGGTTTTCCTGCTTCTAAATATTCCTCCTGAATCATTTCAAACACGTTGACTAATTCTGCCCTCGCCTCATCGGGTGTTGCTCCCCAAGCATGGCACCCTGCGATGGCAGGAACATAAGCAGCAAATGTACTATTATCATCAGGGCGGACAACGATTGTGTAATCTTGCAGAGACTTCATAGTAGAAACTCAAAAGATGCTGACTGCCAATTCAATTCCAGCATATACCCCCTTACCCTTGACCTAAAATCCGATAGCTTTTAGCTTTATACAGTCATGATCAAAGCTCTCGATTTGAAGGCTCAAACATTAAAATTTTCCATCGATCGCATCATCACACCGTTCACATAACAACGGATGCTCTTCAAATTCGCCGATGTGGGTGGAATAGTTCCAGCAGCGATCGCACTTTTTGCCGTCTGCATCCACCACACCGACCGAGATCGCGTCAGTCTGAGCCGCATATTTAACATCGGCTAAGCGATCAGTAGAATCGAGGAGTTCCACTTGCGAGGTGAGGAAGAGATAGCGCAATTCATCGACGTGATTGGGCTGTACAGAGTGCTGAGTGTGGAGTGCGGCTGGATTGAAAGCTTGTAGGGTGGTTCGCAGTTGGGCATCTGCCACATATAGCAGCAGTTTGGCTTCCAACGAAGAGCCGATCGCTTTGGCAGTACGCGCCTGCTCCAGTACTTTGTTGACTTCGGTACGAATCTCGCGAATGTTGACCCATTTTTCGGCAAGCTCTGGCTGATTCCACTCTGGCTCTATGCGAACCCAACCTGCTTCAAACACCGATTGGTGGGACGTGGAGTAGGGCAAAAACTGCCAGATATCTTCGGCAAGATGAGAGAGAACTGGTGCGATCGCCCGTGCCAAATTTTCTAGCGCCACCCAAATAACGGTTTGACAACTGCGACGACGCAGTGAGGCTTCTGCGCTGATGTATAAGCGATCTTTGGCAATATCCAGGTAAAAATTGGACAGATCGACGACGCAAAAGTTTTGTACCGTTTGAAAGAAGCGGAAGAATTGGAAGGTTTCAAAGGCATCGGTGACATCGCTGAAGACTTCGGTAATTCGGTGCAGCATGTAGCGATCGAGTTCGGGTAGATCCGCATAGGGCACGGCATCTTTAGCCGGATCAAAATCATGCAGGTTACCCAGCAAAAACCGCGCTGTATTGCGAATCTTGCCGCGCACATCTCCCAACTGCTTTAAGATCGTTTTGCCAATCAACACATCGGAAGTGTAATCCACCGACGACACCCACAGCCGCAGCACATCTGCTCCATAAGCTGGGTCTTCTTTTTGGTTTTTACCGCCGTTGATGATGCCAGCAGGATCAACCACGTTGCCCATGGATTTACTCATTTTGCGCCCCTGTTCATCCAGCGCAAAGCCATGAGTTAGCACGGTTTTGTAGGGCGCGTATCCATTCACCGCCACACTCGTCAGCAAACTGGATTGGAACCAACCGCGATGTTGATCCGAGCCTTCCAAATACATATCGGCGGGGTAGGAGAGAGCGGAGTTCTGAGTGCAGAGTTCTGAGTGGGGAACGGGAGGCATAGACTGCACTTGAGCCTCCGGACTCCGGACTGCGAACTCAGAACTATTCAAAACGGCCGCCCAAGATGAACCGGAATCGAACCAGACATCCATCGTGTCGGTGCTTTTGCGGTAGGTTTTGCCATTGCTGCGGTAGGGTTCGGGTAATAGTTCCTCAATGGATAGCGACCACCAAGCATCGGAGCCTTTGTCGGCAACGATCGCCTGCACATGGGCGATCGTCTCCTGGTTCATCAATGGTTCGTTCGTGGCTTCGTCATAAAACACCGGAATCGGTACGCCCCAACTGCGCTGGCGAGAGATGCACCAATCCGATCGCTCAGCAACCATGGGCGTGATGCGGTTTTCGCCCTGCGCCGGAATCCATTGCACTTCCGCGATCGCCTTCAGCGCTTCATCCCGAAAGCCTTCTACCGAGGCAAACCACTGCTCAGTAGCACGGAAAATGGTGGGTTTCTTGGTGCGCCAATCATAAGGATATTTGTGCAGATAGGGTTCTTCTTTCAGCAGTGATCCCGCGTCGCGCAACGCCTCAATTACCGCGCTGTTGCCGTCACCCAACACATTTAGCCCTGCAAACACTCCGGCTTCTTCGGTAAAGTTGCCGTTGTCATCCACGGGCGACAAAATGGGCAAACCGTAGCGCAAGCCCACTTGATAGTCTTCCTGACCATGCCCCGGTGCCGTGTGAACTAAGCCCGTTCCAGAATCGGTGGTCACGTAATCGCCACCGATCAGCACCTCACTTTGGCGATCGTATAAGGGATGGCGATAGGTAAGATGCTCTAGGGTTTTGCCCATTGCCGAAGCTTGGGGCGTCAGGGTCGTGCCGAGGGTTTCGGAGAGGCGATCGACCAAATCCTGGGCAACCAGCAGATATTTGAATTGCCCCGGTGCGTTTTCACCGACTTCCACCACGGCATAGACCAGTTCTGGATTGACGCTCACGCCCAAGTTTGCCGGAATGGTCCAGGGAGTAGTCGTCCAGATGGCAACGCCAAGTTCGCCCAAGAACGGATCAAACGGCATTTGCAGGGCGGCTGGCAAACTGGTCACTTCAAACGCAGCGTAGAGCGATCGCGAGGTGTGTCCTTCGGGATATTCCAGTTCTGCTTCTGCCAGCGCTGTTTTGGAACTAGGACTCCAATGAACAGGCTTGAATCCGCGATAGACATAGCCATTCAGCACCATCTGTCCAAATACGCCAATTTGAGCCGCCTCATATTCAGGCTTGAGCGTTAGATACGGGTTTTCCCAATCGCCCCACACGCCATAGCGCTTGAAGCTTTCCCGCTGTTCGTCCACCGCTTTCAAGGCAAACTCTTTTGCCTTTTGCCGCAGTTGTAATGGAGTCAGCGATCGCCGTTCTTCCTGTTTCATTCCTTGCAGCACTTTCAGCTCGATCGGCAACCCATGACAATCCCAACCGGGCACATAGCGCACCTTGCGCCCTTTAAGTAGCTGATACTTATTGATGATATCCTTCAGCACCTTATTCATGGCGTGACCCATATGCAGCGATCCGTTGGCGTAAGGTGGACCGTCATGCAGCACAAAAAGATCGCCCGGATTAGATTGCGACAGTCGTTGGTAAATCTGGTGTTCTGCCCAAAACTGCTGAATCTCAGGTTCCCGCTTCACGGCATTTGCCCGCATATCAAAGCTGGTCTTGGGCAAGTTAACGGTGTCTTTATACGATCCAGGTTCGGTTACAGCCATGATTTAGATGAGTTCTCTAATAGAAATAGAGGCGGTTGTAGTACTTGTAGTATAACAAAGCTGCCCAATGAGCGATGTGTAGCCATTATCTTGGACAATGCTACAGGCTTCAAGTTTATCAATCGGTATGCTAAAAAAGCTGCGATAAGCTCAGTTAAAAACAAACAAGCAGAGAGGTAAGCCAACAAACCACTGACATTTCTGGAAGCAACTCAGCATTAAGTTTGTGCCGATGGGTAACTATCTGTGTTTGTGGAAGTGTAGAGTCTCTGTTTGCCAGCGTGGGACATTGATCCTGACTAAAATTAATCGCTTGAAGCTGCTACCGCATCCTCCCGCAGCACCTACGCTTGATTAGGTGAATCTACCGGGCTAGCTGTAATGTGTTTTGGCAGAAAGGATTCTGGTGCCGTGTCGTTTTCGAGTTCAGCAACCCAGGTGATTGGGTCTATGGTTGCATCGCCGAGTTCGATCGCCACTTCAATAATTTCGGTTGCTTCTAAAGTCAGGGTTCCTTCCTGAACAGAAATGTCTTCTAGCAAATCTTCCACAATTTCCTCTGCCGAAATCTCTACAGGAGCATTGCCCAGGAGATTTGGCACAACTGCTTCACTGCTGTTTGTACTTGTGGGAACGCTCGCCGTTGGTATTTCGGCAAGACTGCTGGTTGAATCTTTGACTTCCGCGATCGCATCTTCTATCGGTTCTTTGAGTTCTGAAGCGGTCTCTTCGCGAAACTGCTTCCGCACGTAAACCGCCTTACTGGCTGGCTTACTTTCCTTTCGCTGATTTTCCTTGGGTAATGGTTTCTTTCCAGTCTTTGCGGGGGCACCAGTTTTTGCAATAGTCGTCGTTTCTTCACGAAACTGCTTGCGGACATAGACTGGCTTGCTTTCTTTTTTCTGATTGTTTTGGTTAAATCCCTGAAATAGCCCACCCAATCCTTTAGCAGTGTCAGCAACCATTTTGGGCGCTTGTTCACCTACAGGAGCGATCGCCTTATCCGCCGTCTCAGCAGCTTCCATTACGGTATTTGCTGCCTCTTTTATCAGGGATTCTGTTTCATCGACCCGGCTTTCAACCGATGTCTGCTCAGCCTCAGCGATTTCCACAGGGATCGTTTCACGAATTCTGTCCTCACCGCTAGACAGGGCTGGCTGAACGGTTGCATCTTCAGGAATTGCAGCCTTGGCAAATCGTGCGATCGCGTCCTGTCCTGCGGTGCCAAATTCCTCCAGGCTCGGAGGAACATAAACTTCGCTTTGAGTGGGCGATCTCTTCCGGGAAGTCACACCCGCAACGCGCCCTTGCACACTCTGTTTCAACTGATTGAACAAACGAGAAGCTTGCCCTGTCACTTCAGCCCGACCCCCAGAGCTTGCCAGCCCGGTCAACGACGCTTTCACTTCATCCGCCGTCGGTAGCGGTGTTTGTTGATCCAACGGAGCCACTTGCCGCCGCAGCAAAAATGTTTGCCAGCCCAGCCAACCTATAAGCGCCACACTAGCCGTTTGTCCTAGTAGCACGCCCCCGGTAATCCGTTCAGCACACACCCACAGCACTAGCGCGTAAAATAGCCCAATCCCACTCCAAGCAAAGTCATTTTTGCGATGGACTTCTGGAAAAAAGAAGGCAGCCATATAGAGGGCAAAGCTACCTGAGCCGATAAGGAACGCAAGAATATACGCCAGCATTGTCCGGTTTCCATTGTGCTGAACAACTACCTATCACTCTACTCTGTGAGAGCGCTTTCGATTTTCGTCTTTAAGTTTTGCATTGTTTTTCCTCACGCTGCCTTGCTGTAGATCACGTATAAGTTGCCTTCACTGCATAGCGACCATATTTGTCCAGCGTTTCTCGTTTCAGCGACTGCAACCGGAGGCGATAGTTGCCAATTACCTCAAACACAACCATGGCGTAAAACGAGAAATGAACATCATCAATAATTAGACTACCGGTTGGCTCCATCACATCCACAATCTTGGTGAGATTCTCGGCTCTAGTGTACATATTGCCCATGTCATACAAAATGAAGTCATAGGATTGATCAGCATAAGCATTTAAAAAATCTTTCCAGGTGATGCAATGCTCGGTGCTGATGTCATTCGCCTGCAAAAAAGCTTTGGTTTTTTCTAGCCACTCGGCATCATCGTCTACCGATACCACGGTGGTTTCTGGTGCAAGCGTTGCCTGATAAGTTCTAAATATCAGGGAACTGTAGCCGCTGCCCAAGTCCAAAATTCTTTTAGGCTTGGCTTCTTGTACTGCTTGAAAGAGATACCGAGCCGCTTCCCAGGAAACCGCGTGATCTTCCAAAGAAGTCGTGCTGACGTAGGTGCGATAGATCTGAAAAAGTCTTGCTTGTTTTTGTTTGTTGAACGCGATTGCTCTTTGAAGGAGTCGCTGCGAATGCACTTCAATGGCATGGGCATTGCTGACTTCAATGGCAGCGCTTTTTGGAATCATGACAGCGTTTGGTCCAGTTTGCACAAGCTCAATCATTCCAGGTGAGCGTGAAATTGGCTCAGCGCTTTCCACCGTTTCCACCGCAAGTTTACCGACCAGAAAAAACTGCCGTAGCCACTGATGATAAGCAACAACTTCTTGTCCATTTTCATGGAGCGGCGGCAGATCTAAAAAACCTTCCAGAAACTCATGACACTCTCGTTTGACACAGAGATTGCTCAAATTATGGTTTTCCAAAGACATTACAGATGCACTGGCTTTACCAGTTCGGATGCCTGTTTGTACGGCATCAAGGGCGTAGGGCGGCACACTGATCTGGTATTGGTTCTCTTGAATGAGTTTTACGTCGAGGGTGACTTCTCCTAACTGTTGAGCAGGCGGTTGGTTCGGCTGATGCAAACATAAAATGCAAGCGGAAACGTGGGGCAGTGAAAAGAAACTGTTGGGGTCGCAGAAGAAAATTAGTTCGCCTTTGGCGTATTTCAAGCCTGTGTTTCGAGCAATGGCTAATCCTAGGCTGGTTTGATGATTGACCACGATAAACCGCGAGGGATTTGTTTGCATCCATTGCGTGGCAAGCTCCAAGGTGCGATCGCTCGATGCATCATTTACCACAATCACCTCAGCCATGATCTCAGCAACCATGGGGGAAGTTTGACAAAAATACTGAATACTTTGCTCAATACTTTGTAACGTTTTAACGACTGAATCTTGGCAGTTGTAGACGGGCACAATCACTGAAAATGAGAGGGTCATACAGGCATTCCCTTACCGTGTGGCACATTCAAGAATCATCCTCTCTTTTTAGCGGAAAGTCTGAAAAATTATCCTGCCTCCCCGTCTCTACGCTGATGTAGACATTCATAAACGTAGAGACGCAGTGAGGACGCGATCGCAGCCTTCCTCAAAGACTCCTGCAACGAAATCCATTGTTTTGCGCGAGTCAAAATCTCTCACAAAAAAGAGAAATCTCTCACAAAAAGCATGTGTTTCAGTATGCATCCGTCAAAAGCGCAACAGCTTAATATTGTTTTTTTAGATAGTCTCATGTGATTGGTTTACCCTAAGGGATAACGAATCCCGGTACTTTGCAGAATTATCAGAGAGTTTTATGGCACAGCAATTTGGTGTAATCGGTCTCGCCGTTATGGGCGAAAATCTAGCATTAAACGTCGAAAGTAGGGGATTTCCTATTTCCGTTTACAATCGCAGCCGTGAAAAGACTGATCACTTCATGGCAACTCGCGCCCAAGGCAAAAACTGTGTTGCTGCCTATAACTTAGAAGATTTTGTCGCCTCCTTAGAGCGTCCCCGTCGAATTTTGATCATGGTAAAAGCAGGCGCTCCTGTGGATGCCGTGATCGAGCAACTTAAACCGCTGCTGGATGAAGGCGATGTGTTGATTGATGGTGGCAACTCACTGTTTACTGATACTCAGCGCCGTGCTAAAGCTCTAGAAGCCGACAAGTTTACATTCATCGGCATGGGCGTGAGTGGCGGCGAAGAAGGCGCACTCCTCGGTCCTAGCATGATGCCTGGAGGCACAAAGCAAGCCTATGACAATCTGGAACCAATCCTGACAAAAATTGCAGCCCAGGTGGATGATGGTCCTTGTGTCACCTACATTGGACCCGGTGGCGCAGGTCACTACGTCAAGATGGTTCACAATGGTATTGAATATGGCGATATGCAGCTAATTGCGGAAGCCTACGACCTGCTGAAGAGTGTTGCCGGACTCAACGCCGCGCAACTGCACGAAGTCTTTACTGAGTGGAATACGACCGACGAACTCAACTCCTACCTGATTGAGATTACCGCTGATGTGTTTAAGGTGGTTGATCCTGACACGGGTAGTCCTCTGGTAGACGTGATTCTAGACGCAGCGGCTCAAAAGGGAACCGGACGCTGGACAGTAGATAGCGCGATGGAACTGGGTGTTCCGATTCCAACGATTATTGCTGCTGTAACTGCCCGGATTATGTCCTCTTATAAACAAGAACGAGTTGCTGCATCCACCGAGCTAATGGGTCCTGCCATGAACTTTGATGGCGATGTAAAAGCCTTTATCTCGAAGGTGCGCGATGCCCTCTATTGCTCCAAGATGTGTTCTTATGCTCAAGGGATGGCGCTATTGAAGAAAGCATCCGATGAGTACGGATTTGAACTTAATTTGGGTGAATGCGCTCGGATTTGGAAAGGTGGCTGCATTATTCGGGCAGGCTTCTTGAACAAGATCAAGAAAGCTTTTGATGAAAATCCTAGTCTGGCAAACCTGCTGCTGGCTCCAGAGTTTAAGCAAACGATTCTTGATCGCCAGACTGCATGGCGTGAGGTGATTGCAATGGCGGCAAAAGTGGGCATTCCCGTTCCAGCATTCAGTGCATCGCTGGATTATTTTGATAGCTACCGTCGCGATCGCTTGCCCCAAAACCTGACCCAAGCGCAGCGTGACTACTTTGGTGCCCACACCTACGAGCGCGTAGATAAAGGTGGTAGCTATCACACTGACTGGATTCATGTGGCAGATGAAAAGCCCGAACCCGCGATGGCTAAATAGAGCTTGATTGTAGGAGCCTAACCTTGTTAGGTGCGTTATGGCATTGTCATAACGCACCTTTATTTTGAGGAGTTAAGTGCAGAAATACCAAATGGAGGTTAGAACTGAAGCAGCTAAAATCTTTGAAAGATTATGTTTGACCTCTGACATTAGCTATAAAAATTTGATAACTTTCATTTCACCTATCCTTAAACAGATATGCTTTCACCTCATTCCTGATTAGGATAAGAGAACAAACCGAACTGTCAAGCTTGACTGTTAGGGGTGCTGCTTTTTTACAAAAACCAATGACTCAAAACGAGCTAACTCAGTCACTCAATCTTGCCAGAGCACTTGATCTAATTGTGTCCAGCCGGATTATTAATGGTGTACTGCATGTATACAATGCGGCTGGGCAATCGAGATCTTGGGATAGTTTTATTTCAGATTTCCCATTAGAACGGATGCAGGCAATGGTAGCAAGAAGCAATCCTCGTCGCGGGAATTAGCGATCGCTGCCATCTTTTAACATCCTTAGCTCTGCAAGAAAACTGAGGATGTTAAAAAGTTAATGGTCCTGATACTAAAACTGCTCTAAAAATCTCGAATCGCTTGTGTAGAAGCGGCGAATGTCATCAATTTGGTATAAAACAGCCGCTAATCGTTCAACGCCCATGCCCCCCGCAAAGCCCGTATAAACTTCAGGGTCATATCCTACTGCCTTTAATACATTAGGATCGACCATGCCGCAGCCCATAATCTCCAACCAACGCCCCTTCCACTCCATATCCACTTCAGCAGATGGCTCGGTAAAAGGAAAGAAACTGGGACGCATTCGGATTGCCACTTCACCAAAAAGCTGCTCTAGAAATAGGCGAACCGTGCCTTTCATATCACTAAAGGTCAAGCCTTCGTCGATCGCCAAAAATTCGATCTGGTGAAATACCGCAGTGTGGGTCGCATCGACTGTATCTCGACGATAGCAGCGCCCTGGAATGATGATCCGGACGGGTGGCTCATTGGCTTCCATGTAGCGAATCTGCACAGAGGAAGTATGAGTTCGCAGAATATTGCCATCGGGCAGAAAGAGCGTATCTTGCATATCCCGCGCTGGGTGATCAGGCAAGAAATTGAGCGCCTCAAAGTTGTAGTGATCTGTCTCCATTTCTGGACCTTCTGCCACTGTGTAGCCCAAACCCACAAAAATATCGTTAACTCGATCCATGATCGTGTTGAGTGGGTGGATTCTTCCTTGAGGACAATATACTCCCGGCATTGTCACATCTAAAGTTTCGGTTTCTAGCTGTGCCTGTAGTTTGGCTTGCTGCAAAGCCGTGCGACGCTGATCTAATTCAGACTGAATCGCTTCTTTCACTTCATTAGCACGAGCACCAATGCGGGGGCGATCGCTCGGATCGAGTTTACCCATGCCGCCTAACACAAGGGGAATTGGACCCTTCTTGCCTAAATACTTCACCCGTAACTGCTCTAGCTGATCAAGCGAACTTGCTTCAACTAAGGCTTGCTGTGCTTCCAGACGGATGGCTTCTAACTGGGCTTCCAATTCAGTGGACTGAACAGTCATAGGGAAAAGAGATATCAAAGAACATCAAAAAAACTGGGCAGAACGACCAATGCCCTACCTCTATCTAGTGTAGAGCTAGGGCTGGTCATCTGATGCGATCGCGCAAAATTAAGGCGACAGGATACGGTTCTGCCACCTGCCATATCTCCCTACCGTCCGTAGATGACTCGCGCATCTAAGTTGTTGTTTCTCAACAGATAAGTTAAAGAATTTGCCGCGTCAAAACTCGAATAACCACCCGCGTTGATAAAGCTACCTTCTCGCGCTCGATCAAAATAAGCATTAGGTACAATTCGGCGAACTTGAGACAAATTTGCAGAATTTGCACCTGGAACTGCAACCACGTAAGCCCCGCCAGCATTACTAGAGATAGGTCTAATAATGGGCCGAACGGGTTCAGCAGAACCCCCGGCGCAGTTGCCGTTGTAGTAAGAAACTGGCTGATAGCAGTTGCCAGCGGTACTCACGGGGGTAAAACCGTTACCTGCAACATATTCGGTGGCAACCCAACCACCAGTGACTGCACGTTGCCAGCGATAACCATCGGCAACCGTAGGAGAGCCTGATAAATCTAGATATACACCATCGTCAGCGCCACCAATGATGTCGTAGCTGAGACCTGGACCTGAGCGGATATTGAGACCGATGCCGGATTGAGTACTAACAGTTCCACCTGCACGCGTTGCAGCCACTGGACGCTGGTAATAGACTTGTGCGATCGCCTGATTAGCACCGATGCCAATGCCAATAGAAGTGACTGCCAAACTTAAGAAATAGAGCCAGGTAGAAGTTGAAATCTGGCCAAACACTTGAGCAAATGAGCTGAAACGAACATTACAAGACTGATCTTTTTGTTTGGAAGGAGCGTAGACAAAACCAAGGGTTTTCATAGTGAAAGTGAGGTAAACAACAGAATAACCTGCGCCCCAACTTGCTGAAAGCTAGGAGAAGAAGCTATTCATTAAACTATCAGAATCTAATAGGATGTGCCTAGCGTAGAGAGGCACATCCTACTGATAAAAACAGCTCTTTTTGAATTAAAGGCTTCATTTGTTGATCTTACTTACCTGTAAGAAAGAGCTTTTGATTCTATAAAGGCAATGAAGTTCCGAAAGGCAATTAAGTTGGGATACATAACTAGAGTAAATAGCTATTTATAGAAAGATAAAAATGTGATTCAAAACGTTGCCGCAAATTTGGATGCCCCAATTGCGATCGCCTATCGCCGTGTTCACGGAACTCTTTTCTGTGAAAATTCCCTTAGTTGATTAATTAAGCACCTTGCCGAATGGATCAGCATGGATCAGCCGATCTAATTATTGCTGACCCGCCTGTAATCTCAAAAAATCAGAATGGGACACCTTTCACTCTCAAGAAGCTTATATTCATTAGTCGCTTCAATGTTCTAGAGGCCGCTCGAACTTTAAAGCCGACCGACTCGTGCCCTGTATATAATGGGCTTTTCAGAAATACTAGCAGACCTAAAACATCTGGTCAGCAAGTATTTTGCTGGTTGTAAATGGCTAATTTGGCATTATAAAAATAAAGCGAAAAACTTAGATTGGGATTGAGGGCGATCGCACAAAAGCATTTTGCTTTTCCGTAGCTTTCATCCGCAAATTTGTATTGGCTTCTTCCGATCTCAGAGATCTGGTTATCGATCTTTTTTTCGGTTTAAGAACCACTCTCGTTGTAGATGAACAATTAGGGCGTACTTTAAGTGCAATTCACACGAATTGAAGCTATTAAGTTACATTCGTGACGAAGAATGATTTTAGCGCGAGCTACAAGGACGAAGAATACCGTTGCCGTATCCGCACACAGACGGATAAATGATGGCAAATATCAGAGCAGATTAATTAATAGATTGACAACTTGGAAAGACTCAGGAAATAGATCTTTAAAGTGAATGTGCTTAGTTCAAGCCAACAGTGTTCATAATGCAATCTATACCTTTAGCTAGGAGTCAAAACAGCTACGTTTAGCTTGCTTAAGATTGCCAGACATTGTTTGTACTATCGATTGTTCTGTTGACTGCACTAATTTCAACGCTACTTTGGCTGCACAAGGACGCATCAGCGACCACAACAACGGAGCTAGCCATCCACGCAGCGTCACTGAATAAGAAACACACGTCCCACAAAGTGTGGACTCTACTCGATAAGTCACCTGTTCTTCCAACCCAGGAAAAACTAAGATTCGGATACTGAGTGCCTCTTGCGGACGAACACGCTCCACAAAAATTTGAATTGGAATCGGAATCAGTCGAGTAAATGCTTGATAGATTAAACCAGGCTTGACTACCAATCCGTAGGGTACGTTAGTACTGGCAATAATCGGATGCCAAGATACATCTTCAAGATTTGTAATCTTATTCCATAATTCTTCAACTGAAGCAGAACTCAGCGCTTGGTAGGTTCTAACAAGCGCAGTTTGCGAAACATCCCTCTTAGGAGAATGAAAATTAAATAGACTACTAGACATTGCTAAGTCCTCTATATCGAAGCCTAACTTAGAAACCCCTATCTTATTCAACACTGTGTAATTAAGGGATCGTCCTAACGTGGGTTTTCTACAAATCCTTTATTTAGGAGGAGATCGCTTAAGTGGGTAGTTTTGTAGAATTGTTAACTTGCTCGTTTATAAAGTTTAAACCACTGCAACAATTCCGTTGGTTGCAGAGCCAATTCGCGGTAGGCTTAAAAAACTTGAGTGCCAAAGTCTAGCCGTCTAATACTTTTTGACTTATTGCTTCTTAAAACTTTTCATCTAACTCAAAGTTATTTGGATTGAATGCGGCTCTAGGTAAGAACATAGTCTCTGTTTGAGTTCTATAGTATTAAAACGTGCAGTAACCAGTCAGAAGAGTCTGTTCTGTAATTGGCAAACAGCACACTACAAATCAGTTTGTATCAGGAATTGGGTGGGTATGACAGCTTTTTTTACTTCTGAAACAGCCATCTCCGATAATGCTCTTCCTCCTAGTAACTCTCGTGAGCGTGTAAATCAGTTGTTACGCGATCTGCAAGACGAAATTTGCAGCGGTTTAGAGCAAACAGATGGAATCGGCAAGTTTCGTGAAGACAGTTGGGTACGAGATGAAGGGGGTGGCGGGCGATCGCGCGTCTTGCGAGATGGCAACATCATCGAGCAAGGAGGCGTAAACTTTTCTGAAGTATGGGGGAAAGATCTGCCGCCTTCTATCTTGGTTCAGCGTCCTGAAGCGGCTGGGCACAGTTTTTATGCGACAGGCACTTCAATGGTGCTTCATCCTCGCAACCCCTACATTCCCACAGTTCACCTGAACTATCGATATTTTGAAGCCGGTCCCGTGTGGTGGTTTGGTGGTGGAATTGATCTCACGCCCTATTACCCCTTTGCGGAGGATGTAGTACATTTTCACAGCACTCTCAAGCAAGCTTGCGATGCTCACCATCCTCAGTACTATCCCGCATTTAAATTGTGGTGTGATGAGTATTTTTATCTCAAACACCGCAACGAAACTCGTGGTGTGGGTGGGTTATTCTTTGACTATCAGGATAATCAGGGTAAGCTTTATCCCATCTCTTATCCCGGTTCTCACAGCGACACTCCTGCTGCTCACTACAGTCAATCGGTAGGTGATGTGCAAGGACGCACCTGGGAAGATATTTTCGCTTTTGTTAAAGATTGTGGCAAAGCCTTTTTGCCAGCTTATGTGCCGATTTTGGAGCGTCGCCAAGCAATGGAATATGGCGATCGCCAACGAAACTTCCAGCTTTATCGTCGAGGTCGGTACGTTGAATTCAATCTTGTATACGATCGGGGCACTATTTTTGGATTGCAAACCAATGGGCGTACTGAATCGATTCTGATGTCTCTGCCGCCCTTAGTACGTTGGGAATACGGCTACGAGCCTGAACCCAACACCCCAGAAGCCGACCTGTATACGACCTTCCTCAAGCCTCAGGATTGGGTTAACTGGAACCTGACAAGCTCCCAGGGGGTGGGATAAACTAAAGGAAAACAAATTTATCTCAAAGAATTTGTTATTGTTTAATGGATTTGTGTCGAAACTTAAGTCGAGCCGTAGCCGTCACCCAGATATCCACTGCGTTTAGGAGAAGGGACTGAGCCCTATGGAGCAAAAATCAATTCATATGGAGCAAAAAAACCATACGACTCAGGATGGCACCACTGTGATTGTCTTGATTCCTACGGGGCGTTTGGACATTACGACTGCATGGCAGTTCCGTCTCAAGTTACAGGAATGTATTTCTAAGCTAAGTCGCCATGTTGTTGTTAATTTGGGGCAGGTAAATTTTATCGATAGTTCTGGTTTAACCTCTTTGGTTGCTGGAATGCGAGATGCTGACAAAGTCAGAGGTAGCTTCCGTATTTGTAACGTTCATCCTGAAGCACGGTTAGTCTTTGAAGTAACCATGATGGATTCGGTATTTGAAATTTTTGATACCGAAGAAGAGGCTTTGGAAGGCGTTCCTCGTGGAATTGCTAGTTAAAGCGTTGTCATTCTTTTAGCATAAGCTCGTGGCTGTAGTCTTGAGTTTTTGTGTAGCGATAGGGACCCATCATTGCTCCCCACAGAGCTTGGTTGGTTTCGAGGTCAACCCCTTTATCGTAGGTTAAATACTTATCAGCACTTGCTTCAAAACCAAGGACAACCTGCCGTGCTTTTCCTTGATAGTTAAAGCAGCAGCGAGTATCAACGGGGGTTTTTGCAATAAAGCGATCGCCTTCCAACAAGCTCACATTCAAAATGCAGCCTGGCAGCAGATTTATTTGCTCAAATGTTACCGATTTGAGTAAATCTGGATCACTTCCAGCACCTTTGACAATTGTTGGTTTTTTGAATTCATAATATTGAACCTGTAGCGCGTGAAAAGGTTCTGAAGCAGGTTGTAGCCGCATCAAACGCTGACGATAGGGATTTTGCAGATTTGTAATATTTGCTTGCTCTGCAAACAGAGTGATGCTGTCTTCGCCAAAAAGTGCCACCGGGCGCTGCCATAACCGCAAGTGAACATACCAAATAGGCTCAGCCGCCGCTTGCTCAGCATTCTCAAACTCACCGATGATATGGGAGGCTAAGCTCAGAAGGGTAGGAGAAAAGGGCATAGTGTAGGGTGAACGAGTGAAGAGATAAATGGGTGAACTTGCCAATCCGCTCTTCTTTAACAAAACTTGGCAAACGTCTCATCACAAGCGAGAATGGAGAAGAGATCAACCACCAAGATTCTACTGTGAATACTGTCCGTACCGTTTCAGATACTAAGCGAGCTTTTTACTCCTGCCACACTCGCCCAATTAATTCGATTTATCGTCGGGTGGTTGAAGAATTAATGGTAGAGATGCACTTACTTGCGGTAAATGTGGATTACCACTACGATCCAATCTATGCCCTAGGAGTGGTCACCTCATTGGATCGTTTCATGCAGGGATATCGTCCTGAGCAGGATAAGGATGCAATTTTTAATTGCCTTTGCCAATCGCTACCTGATGACCCTCAACGGTATAAAAACGATGCCGAACGGTTACTAACCTTTGCTCGCTCAGTCGGCTCAACGAAAGAAGTAGTGTCTTGGATAGAAAACGCTGCCACGATCGCATCGGGTGATGAGCTACAGGAACAGGTCAAAGCGATCGCTAACAATCCCAAGTTTAAGTACAGCCGGTTGTTTGCGATTGGGCTGTTCACATTATTTGAATCGATTGATACAGTAGGGATGCAAGATCAAGCGCAGCGCAATGAGCTGTTAAAGCAAGTCTGTGCGGCTCTGCGAATACCTGAAGACAAAATTCAGAAAGATTTAGAGTTTTACCGCAGCAACCTGGAGAAAATGGCTCAGGCTCAGGCGGTGATGGCAGATATTTTGCAGGCTGAGAAGAAAAAGCGGGAAGAACGGCTCCAGGCAAATAGCGGAAATGGTGCTGGTTCCACCGATGTTGCTGAAACTCCTAAAAACGAAGCTGCTTCAGGTTCTTAATGTATGTCTCCTCATACGACGTCAAAACCCCAGCAGGGTCACTATCGGTATGATCCGACGGTCTTAGATCAAGCAGGTCCGGCACGCCTTTTTTCTCACATCGGAGAGGATGGCATTGCACGCTATGTTTTGACTCAATTGGGACAGGCTGCCGCTAACCAAGGAAAGCTGTCTCATCCATTGAGCCTTTTAAATAGTCAGTTGAAGCGCACAGTTCACAAAGCAGACGAACTTTGGAGCTTTATAACAACACGGCTAGTAGATCTAGAAATTTTTCAGTCGGGATGGTTTAATTTTGATTTGCCACCGGATGAGCAATTTGGAGTAGAGTTTGTTCGCGATCGCCGAGACATGATAGAAGCGCTATTGTCGGCGCAAGCAGCAGCAAAAAAAGAAACTCAGCTAATCCAGGCAAGAGCGCGTTTTTATGAAATTTTGGAGCAGCATCAAAGATCGCGCCCAGTTGTTGCTCATATTCACGAACGGGAAGGTGGGTTAAGCGATCGCGAGTTTGCCCGTCAGCGTCTCGCTGGGCAAAACCCAATGGTATTGCGTCGCATTCAGTCCACCGATCGACCATTGTTGCAAAGCTGGGCGAATCTGGAGTGCTTGCTATCGAATGGCGATCGCATTGATTTAGAGCAAGCAGCGACGGCTGATCGCTTATTTGTGGCAGCTTATCCACTGCTGCAAAGCCTGTCGATTGCCGACTTACAGCCTGGGAGATATGTAGGCAGTCCTGTTGCGCTATTTCATCGCACTCAAAATGAGCTAGAACCGCTATTGATTCAGCTTGAAAATGGTTGTGTAGTCACGCCGCATAATGCAAAAGGCGATTCCTGGATGCAGGCAAAATTGTTTGTGCAAGTGGCAGATGTAACCCATCATGAGTTGATTGTTCATCTGTGTGATACTCATTTGGCAATGGAAGCCTTTGCGATCGCGACTCCGCGCCAATTGCCCGCAACTCACCCGCTGTATCGGTTACTGCGTCCCCATTTTCAGTTCTTGCTGGCAATAAATAGTCGAGGGAACACAGTGCTGCTAGGCGAGGGAGCCGCTATTGATAGATTGATGGCTCCTACACTCAAAGCCTCAATTGGATTAATCAATCGTGCCTATCGAGAACAGTCGTTTGGGGATTATGCTTTACCCAAAAATATTCGGCAGCGGGGCGTTGAGTCCGATTTTTTGCCAGAGTTCCCTTATCGCGATGATGCTTTGCTTTTATGGGATGCAATTCATCGTTATACTACTCAGTTTTTACAGCAGTACTATCCAACGGATGAGTCAGTGCGGCAGGATCTTTATGTGCAAGCCTGGGCAGCAGAACTAGGCAGCTCTCTAAGCGATCGCCCCACTAGCGATTTTCCTCAAGCGCCCTCTTGGCTGCCACCCGACGCGATCGCTCAAGCAGGGCTTGCTCTGCGCGAACGCCCCGACTATGTGCGTGTACCAGGGTTTCCAACCGAACTCTCTACCCTTCAAGCTCTCGTTGACATTACCACTCAACTAATTTTTACTTGCGGTCCTCAACATGCAGCAGTGAACTTTAGCCAGTTTGACTATGTGGGCTATACTCCCAATGCCCCTCTAGCAGCCTATTGTCATCCTAATCGCTGCGCCTCTGTAGAGCAACTGCTGCCTCCACTGAGACAAGATTTAGGACAAATTGAGCTAAGCTTTGCCCTCAGCGGCATTCGCTGGGGACGATTGGGCAGTTCTGATTTAATCGATTTCAAAGACGTTGGCGATCGCCAAGTGTTAGAGCAGTTTCGGACAGATTTAGTCGCGATCGAGCAAGAAATCTCCTACCGCAACCAAAAACGGATTGAGTCTACAGGAATCGCCTATCCTTATCTGCTCCCATCCCGCATCCCCAATAGTATTAATATCTAGCTGAGGATGAAGGTGAAGGTGAAGAGCAGAGGTAAAAGTTTTGAGTTTCCTAATCCTTGCTATTTCTTCCCATTCGTTACCCAGCACTCAACCGCTCTAGAGAAATTCGGGCTGCTTCAGCAACTTGTGAATGGCTATCTTTTGCCAGGTATTTCGCTGCGGAAACACTTTTTGGAGTAGGCAAATGTCCTAGTGCCTCAGCAAGGCGCTGACGGACCAGCCAATCTTCCGACTGGGCAAAGCGGAGGATGTGGTCTACAGAATTGATCGCTTTAATTTCACCCAAAGCCGCGATCGCTGCCTGCTGAAGTACTACTTCCTGACTGTCCAAGGCTTGAATCAGCACATCATAGGCACGGGGATCTTTCAAATTACCCAAAGAAACCGCCGCACTAAAGCGCACTAACCATTCTGTGTCTTCATAGAAAGTGCGAACAAGTGGCTCAAATGCACGGATGTCTTCCAAATAACCTAACGCTCCCGCCGCATCAGCTCGAATGCTATAGTCTGCCTCATTCGTCAAAACATCCAGCAGTAACGGATAGCATTCGTCGGTCTGTTTAATTCCTAATGCAAACACCGCCATCGATCGCACCTGCAAATTTTCATCATGCAGCACTTTTTTGATCAATGGCACCGCATCGATCGCCGGCACATCTCGCAAAGTTGCCAATGCGATTCGGCGATCGCGCACATTCTCGCTTTCCAAATCCGTCGCAATTTTTTCTAAATTTGGCTGAGTCACTTTAAAAATCTCTTTACAAAACTTTACTGCTCGCTCATTATAGCGTGGTAATTTTTTGTCAGGAGTTAAGTGTCAGGCATCGTGTGTTAGATCACTTCCTACTCATCACTTCGTGCTTTGCAGTTGTATCTTATTCCTCACTTCCTTGCCGCTTTCGCTCTTGCAACTTCAGCAAAATCTCAGCATGAACTTCACGGGTAATCGGGTAAAAATAAGCCAGTACTAATCCAATCAGCAAAATTGCGGCTGGGATAGGACCAATCATCAGCCGAATTGCCCACAATGCTGAGTCTGGCTGAGTAGGGTTAGGCTGACCTGCAACGGTTTTTAAAAAACCCGAAACTTGCAGAGATTGCCCGACCAGAAACACCCCGATCGCCAGCGCTACCTTTTGCAACAACACCATATATCCATAAAAAAGACCTTCGCGTCGTTGTCCCGTGTTCAGTTCATCCAACTCAATCACATCAGGAATCATTGACCAAGGCACCAGATAAGCAGTGGATACGCCAACACCTGCCATCACTGCCAACGCATACATCCAGCCGACCTGTCCGGGCTGCAAGAGAAACAGTCCAATCTCTGCAATTACCCACAGCGACATGCCCATAAAGTAGACCGCTTTTTTGCCAATCCGCTTACTCACCTGCGTCCACACAAATAGCATGATCAAGGCAGTCACCTGCACCGCAATCACCACCTTAGTAAAATCTTGTGACGTTAGACCCATCCAGCTTTGGACAAAGTAAGGAATGATGGCGACGGTATTTTGCACGGCTAGCCAAGAACAGAGATAGATGCCCACCACATATAAAAAAGGGCGATTGGTAAAAGCAACTTTTAGCTGTTCCACATAAGACATCGTTTGTGGCGGTAATGGATTGGCTAAGCGGCGGGCTTCTCCTTCTAGCACTCGTTGACGAATACCAAATACGCACCAATATAAAGGCAGTACCGATATGACTGCACATACGCCCCCAATCAGCAGATATTGCTTAATCGGATTGTTCGGGAAAAATCCAAATAAAACGAGCGCGATAATTAAAGACAGAATGCTACCGCTGATGGAAAAGGCAAACCGAAAACTATTGAGACTGGTGCGCTCATCGTAGTTTTGAGTCAGTTCAGGAGTCAGAGCAGTGTAGGGCAAGTTAACAACCGTGTAGAAAGCATTGGAGAAGATGCTGATGACTACGTAGTAAAAAAACAGACCCCACTGATTGGTGTTGGGATTGTCGCTGAAACGAGGCACTACCCATTGCAAAAAGAAAAAGAAACCGAATGGCACAGCGCCCCATAGCATCCAGGGTAAGCGCCGTCCCCACTTGCTTTGGGTGCGATCGCTCAATGCTCCCACCATTGGATCATTAATAGCATCCCAAATCTTGCCAATCAGCAAAATGCTACCTGCCAAGCCAGGATCTAACCCTGCCACATTGGTGAAAAAGACCAGCAAGAACACCACCACAATGTTGGCAGTAATTGCAGGGCCCAGATCGCCTGCTCCATACGCCATCTTTGTCCAGAAACTTAATGGGCGAGAGTCAGGGCTTTCAGAATTAGAATTGTTCATAACAAGATGAGTAAAATTTCGTCAACAGTTGTATTATTCTCTTCGACTTCTGCAATTCAAAGAGCTTGACCATGCCACCAGATCTTTATGTCTCTTGGGAAGATTACCATCACGCGATTGAGCAGCTTGCCGTGAAGGTGTATCAATCCGATTGGCAGTTTAATCAAATTATTTGTTTAGCCAAGGGCGGTTTAAGAGTGGGGGATATTTTGTCACGCTTGTATGACGTGCCTCTAGCCATTTTGTCCACTGCGTCTTATGGGGGCAGCAATAATCAATCTCGTGGTTCGCTGGTTTTTTCCCATGATCTCACCAAAACAACCGCTAATTTGGGCAGCCATATCCTGTTGGTGGATGATTTAGTAGATTCCGGTATAACACTGAAGAAAACCATCGACTGGCTCGATCGCAAATACGGATTCTATATTGAAGAAGTTCGCACCGCTGTGCTTTGGTATAAACAGTGTTCCGTTATCGCTCCAGACTATTACGTGGACTATCTGCCAGACGATCCTTGGATTCATCAGCCCTTTGAACTTTATGAGCAAATGACCGTTGCAGAATTGGTGGCTACCCACTCAAAAAACTAGGGTTAGCGATTTAGTTAATTAAATTTGCAAAGCACTCTCGTTTTTTATGGAGACGATAGCTTTTTGGCGGTTTAGCTTAAATGCCAAAGTAATTTTTGATTGAAGTAGTATTTCTGTAGACAATAAGGGCACTCTGTGAAAAAGCGATCGCTCCTACTAGAGAGTTTTTTCAAATCTTTGATTCATTTAGTTAGCGAAAGCTTTATTTATGTGGAAGAAAGTTCAGCAGAATTGCTCAATTTAACTTCCGGTTCTATTTACAGGGTGTTTGTAATTTCATAATTAAGATGTTTTGTTGCGTCAAATGAGTTTATCTAGCTAGCTGTTGTTCCCTCCATTACTAGATTTGTCCCCATTTATGCACTTTAAATTAAAGAGTCATGTATTCAAACAGCGACCCTAAAGTTTCTCATGACCCTTCATCGCTGCGCACCAAGCGGATTGGTGGCTATTTGGTTGAAGCTGGATTACTCACACCCGCCCAAGTAAACGTGGCGCTAGATGACCAAAAAGTAAACGGACTGCGCTTTGGAGAAATCTTGGCAGCACGAGGGTGGGTAAAACAGCAAACGATTGAATATCTCATGGAAAAAGTTATTTTGCCTGAGCAAGAGTCTTTGCAGCAACAGGATAGTTCAGGTGACTCTACTCATCAATCTGATGATGTAGACACCGTTTAGCGAAAGTGAAATTGCAGCTCACTGATATCCACCAAATAGCCATAGCCATAGCGGTAAAGTCAGCAACAGGGTGAGGCTACCGATCGCGATCGCGGTTACCGCCAGTTCATAATCCAGTTCATAGGCTTCTGAAATCACCAGCGTGGCAAATGCAGGTGGCATTGCCATTTGCAGCAAAATTGCCCGATGCACCAATCCATGTACGCCCAAACCCCACAGACCGGTGCCGATTACCAGAGGCACTAGCAGCATTTTAATACTGATGCTGAAAGCGGCAGGTTGAATGCTGTTGAACGAAGACAGTTGGCTTAAGCGCATCCCCACCAGTACTAAAGATAGTGACACCACGCTCCAAGCAAACCCACGTAAGCTTGCTTCTGCTAACGGTGAAATTGCCATATCTCTCACTGCTAACCCCACGCAAAACCCCCATAATGCCGGATTGACTAGCAGAGTGCGGAAGAGTGTGCGAAGTGATCGCTGCCAACTATGATTCGTCTGGTGCTTACCCCAGCGCGAAGCCACCGCCACACCTAAGCCATAGGCTCCTAGGGTAGAGCCGAGCATGTCATAAAATATCGCCCAGGCAAAGTAGTCTGCACCCACTAACGCTAGAGAGACAGGAAATCCAATATAGCCCGTATTGCCCACCATGGAGGTGAGTAAGAAACTCGCTTGGGTTTTGCGATTCCAACAGGCGCGATCGCTCTCAAGGTCTTTTCTAAACCATTGTTTTATCCAGGGATGCCCATACTGTATCCACCCCCATGCAAGGCTGCTGCCCAATAAAATCGCAGCCCAAGCAGCCAGTGGTGCAATCCACAGGGATGCAGAAATGAGCGCATGGCGCAAAAAAGCCACAATTCCGATGGGCACCCCAATCCAAAAAAGAAATTTGCCAAGAGCAATAGGAGCCTTGGCTGGCAATATTCGCCCCAACAGCCAGCCCAACCCCGTCCAGCTTAAAAGTGGAATGTAGATTGCTAGCAGGTTTGAAAATGGCATAGCTTGACTGAATGCTTGTTGGAAAATTCGATTTCAGTCTACGGTTCCTAGTGTTAAGATGTTGCCTGTTAAGCAGGCGCTCACCAGAGCAGGAGTCAAACGCTTGGATAAGATTAGCGCACTAGATAACTCCTCGGATGTTACTAAACATCTGCCAGACGATATTCCGATTGCGCTACGCGACATTCCAAGTGTTGCACCGAAACCTACGGTTGATCGATCAATGTTGATGGCAGGTTTGACGACGCTTGGCGCGATCGCTCTAGCCGCAGGAATTTTGGTGGCAGTACAGCTTCAGCGTTCTCAGCAAGCTCAGTCTAGTAGCACCGCGGTCGCAGCCAATTCTGCTCAGTCGGTAACGGCTGCTAACCCAACTGCATCACCAACTTCAACAACGGTAAATGCAGATACGATGCTAGGGCACTTTCGCTATGCAGAAGCAACTCAAAGTGAGTTAAGCTCTGTCACTGCCGATGGCTCTATTAAGATGAGAAAAGCCGCTGCCAAAGCCTATCAAGAGATGGAAGCCGCCGCCCAGCAGGAAGGCGTGAGTTTGGTGCCCCTCTCTGGCTTTCGATCGCTCACCGATCAAGATTATCTCTTCTTTGGGAAGAAGGCAGAAAGGGGACAGGTTGCCGCCGAACGGGCAAAAGTAAGCGCTCCTCCCGGTTACAGTGAGCATCACACAGGTTACGCGTTGGATATTGGGGATGGTGCTGTGCCTGCCATGAACCTTAGCCCGGATTTTGAAAATACACCTGCCTTCAAATGGCTGAAGGTAAATGCACCGTTCCACAGCTTTGAGCTATCGTTTCCTAAAAACAATAAGCAGGGCGTGACCTATGAACCCTGGCATTGGCGCTTCGTCGGCGATCGCGCCAGCCTCGAAACGTTTTATAAAGCACGGATCAAAAAATAGCGATCGGATATTGGTGATGCATGTTGGTCAAGCATTTAGAGGAATATTCTCGTGATTGGATGTCGTCCACCAACAGGAGTGACCCATGTGTAAACTTCAAACATGGCGTTCAAAGTGGCTGCCCATTGTCTGCATCATATTTGTCGCCTGTACAGCCAACTCCCAGCCAGATCCTTCCCAGCGAGGCCGTTCAGAAATTGGGACCACAGCTCAGCCTAAGCAGGAATTAGCGCAAGCAGTTCTCTCAGAGATCGGAATCGCTCAGCACTATGATCGATACCTTGGTAACAGTGTTGACATCGTAGTTGCACCCGCTACCAATAGACCCAAATTTCATGCATGGCTGCAAGGCGTTTTGGCGCGAGAAGCGGGATGGAGCCATGCAAAATCTAGCTATCTTGCGCGATTAGAAGCCACATTTTCAGAAGCAGAGCTGAAAGAATTATTAACTCTATCTAAGCAACCCCTGATGAAAAAGTTGATGCAAACTGAGGTTCAAGCCTATGTGGATGCATCTCCAGAGCGGCGCAAGCGACTTCAGAAAGTGTGGGACGATTATAATTCTGGTCGGATTCAAATTCCACCAGAGGTTGCGAAAGAAGCCGAACAGCCACGCAAATAATTCGTTGTTTAAACCTATGGGCAGATTTAGCCTTAGCCATCCGCTACTGCTCTGCATTTGTTGCTAGGCTAAATATCAATCGCCACTTACAAATCACTCTCAATGAGTCAGTTGTCCCTTAATTTGGTTGCCATATCTATTTTTTTGGTTACCATGTCCGCGTTGCTGGGACCGCTGGTGGAATTGTCTCCCGTGGTGCCTGCGATCGCCACTGCGAGCGCTTTAGGATTAGCTGCACTGGACACTCTCACCTGGCAGGGGCGCGGCTCCACTTTGATGCTGGATTGGCTAGCGGGGTTTTCTAAAGAGCATCGGGCACGAATTATTCGGCATGAAGCAGGGCACTTTTTGGTGGCTCGTCAGTTGGACATCCCCGTCACAGACTACACTCTCAGCGCTTGGGAAGCTTTGAGAAAAGGGCATCCGGGGCAGGGCGGCGTGCAATTTGATACACAAATTTTGGATGCAGAATTGCAGCAGGGCAAGTTATCGGCACAAATGCTTGATCGCCTTTGCACGATTTGGATGGCGGGAGGAGCAGCAGAAGCAATGGTCTATGGTAATGCTCAAGGGGGCGATGATGATCGCGGGAAACTGCGTGCCCTGCTGATCCAAATTCGCTTTTCAGCCGCCGACCGTCAGCACAAAGAGCGACTTTCCGTCCTACGTGCTAAAACTCTGCTGGAGACTCACTGGACGACGTATGAAGCACTCGTGGCTGCAATGGAGCGACGAGAAACTGTGGAGGAATGCGATCGCATTATCGCTTCTGCCGTAGCGTTACCAGAAAATCTTTAAATCTAAAATCTTCAAGATTATTAAGAGCGCCGTCTTGAAAGGAACACGCTAAAGTAGTGGGAAAGAATGACACGATTATAATAGCTAGTAACCATTAGAGGAGATAACCTGAAATGAATCAATCAAGTTTATTAATATCCACTCGCCGCGCCACCTATTTTGTTTTGAGTGGGCTGATGGTTACTACAATTCCTTTCGTTACAGCTGTTTCAGTTCAGGCTCAAATCGCTTCCCCAATCCAAGACTCGCGGGCAAAGGACGATGCCAATTTTTTCTCTGGGCAGTCTGGGGACGCAACCAGTAGCTTTACAAACTTCATGCTGCGTGCATTGCAAGGTAATTCCGTTAGCCCTGAAGACTATGCATCCGATAAACGAGAGAGTTTAGATAAGGAAACCGCTAATTTTCGCAAGCAGCAAGCAGATCGTCTTCGGCAGCAAGCGCCTCAATCGGCTACACCCGCTGTTTTAGAAGTGGGCACCCCCAAGTCTAATTAGTGACATTCCATAAACCAGCTGATAGGCTAGATGCAAATACTTTTCTCGGTGTGAGGTATATTGCATGAATAGTCAGAAAGTATGCTGGAGTTTCATTTCAGCGTTAGCAGCAGTATGTGGAATTGAGTGCTTTAGCATGGCAAATTCCGCGATCGCAGCGCCATTAAAAGATGTGTCTGCTCAGGCCGAACCTGTTGAACTCGCCCAGGCAACCACTGTCTGTCGGCGCGTTTTGCCAACACCCACATTAGTCAGAACAAACGGTGTTTTGCTCCGCTCAGAAGCGTCTAGAAGCAGCAGAATTGCTGGGATTGGCTATGCTCCAGGTCAAAAGTTTGATACTGCCCGCAAAACGGTCAAATCTAGCGATGGTTTAATTTGGCTGGAAGTAACAGCCCCTCGCGCTGGCTGGATTTGGGCAGGCAGTGGAAACAAGATTACTAATATTGGTAATTGTTTGTAGGAAATATTGCAGCTTCTAACTGTTACAAAAATCCAAGTTGCTATCTGGGCATATCTATTGATATGCCCTTTTTAATCGAACTTCTTGATTTCTAAAAGTGAATAGTGATTGAATTTTGTTCTCAGACTCAGCTTTGAGACTATTCAGTGCCTATTTTTTGTTTAGTAAAGTTGAGTTGGAAAAACGTGGGTTTAAGGGGGTAAATAAATATCGTTTATTGGAGCCTGTGGTAATCGGTGCGACAGTAATGTAGCTAGGTAGTTGATTGCGCTTCGCCTGAAAGCTCACCATTCCTTTTGCTCCGGGTACCGAAAAATTTGGCTCAGATAAAGCCCGATAAACTCCATCCCGTGTGGGATCTTGGCTTAATCCTTTGATTAGGGCTTGAGCTGCGTCATAGGCAAGTGCAGTGCGCCAACTGATCAGGTCTCGTTGCCCCCAAAGTTTTGTTCCCCGCTGTAAAAAGGGCGTATCAGTCACATCTACTGGCACAGCCAGAACGATTCCCATAGCTTTGTCTTTTGCAATTTTAGGAACGCGTGCGGTAAACATGCTATCTCCGCCCAAAATGGGTATTCGGCGGTTGGCGCTTTCAATCACTCGAATGGCTTTATCCATCACTTCATTGTCGGGTGCTAGCATTAGCACTTCAGTTTTGCTGGCGATCGCCCGATTAACACTATCTTCAGCATCAAAATCGGGTCGAGACAGGTCTACTTCTTCTATTACATTCAGATTTGCAACACCGCTGTAATCAAGTGCCGCTTTGAACTCTTTTGTTAACGATTGACTGTATTGACTATTCGAATTGTAAAAAACGACCACTCGACGCTTCTGCAACACACGAACCATATAGTCTTTCAAAGCTTTCGCGGTTTGTTGATCAGTTGGCATCGTTTGAAAAATGTGGTCGCCAATCTCTCCTAGCTTCATAGCTGAACTCACAGGCGCAATCATTACCAGGCGCTGATCCTGGTAAACCTGGGCGGCGGCAAGACTGGTGTCGCTGGTGCCGTGTCCGATAATTCCCAATAGATTGGGATTCTTTGTCAGACTCTCCGCCACCTGTTGAGATACCTCGCGCTGGTTGCTGTCATCGGCGATCGCCACTTTCAGAGACACCCCCTGAATTCCACCCGCCTGATTTATCTCATTTTGGGCTGCCGCCACACCCCGTAAAATTTCCTGAGCAGAATCCAACGTGCTACTCAGCGGTACAGCGACAGCAATTAAGTGCGCTTTGCTGGTTCCTATGCGGGCATTATTTAAGTAGATCAAAGTTTCAGGATCGCTAGGATTTTCTGCGCGAGCGGCTTCTAATGCAGTAACGGCTTTATCATAATTACCTGCGGCAATGTGATCAATTCCTTGCTGCTTCGGAGGATTGGATGACCACCGATTGAGCTGTTTGCTGCCTGTACTGATGCGATCGCTTTCCAAAGAAATACCCGGTGGCGTAAGAGTTCGGCTCACTTGCCACGGTAAGGTGTTAGGAGCATCGGACAAACTGCGACCTAAAACTGCAATTGCCAGAGTTCCCAGGATAGCGAGACCCACTCGTGCGAAAGACGGCTTGTTGGAAGCCGTAAACATCCGAGTTATCTGACTAGAATTTTCACTATCCCTTGTAGGCTCACTGATCAAGGTGGTAGTAGCAGTTGCTTCTGGAGACGTGGTTAACAGCGTCGGAGCGGTTGAAATCACCTTTCGCAACGCTTGCAATGCTTCACTTGCTGAGTGAAAGCGCTCCATAAAGTGAAAGCGCGTCATTTTATGAAGTACGGCTGCTAATTCGTCACTAGAGATCGCCTGATCTCGCCAAATCAGCTCAGACGTTCCATAGTCGTGAGGTAATTGAGCTGGGTGAGAACCTGTCAATGCTTGAATGCCAACCATTCCTAGGGAATATAAATCACTACTGAAGCGGGGTCGTCCCAAGCATTGCTCACTAGCGGCATAGCCAGTAGTATAAATCGGCATACTTAAACTGGTTTCACCCATCGTTTCGGCAACCGTATTTCCAATCGTTTTAACGGCTCCAAAATCAATCAGAACCAGCTTGCTGTCTTGGCGACGGCGAATTAAATTTGCAGGTTTAATATCTCGATGAATTACACCTTGAGCATGAACATATTCCAGAATATTTAGGACATCTTCTAGCAAAGGAACCACTTCAACTTCACTCAGTTGAATGCCTTTAGCTAGTTCAGTGCTGAGCGGATGCCCTTCAATAAACTCTTGAACTAGGTAAAACTGGTGATTTTCTTCAAAATATGCCAATAACCGAGGGATCTGGTCATGCTGTCCTAGCCGCTCTAACGTTTCGGCTTCCGCCTGAAACAAGCGTCTAACCTGTTGAAAAACAGCAGTATCATTACTACTGAAGGTCAAATGCTTAAGAACACAACGAGGATTGCCAGGGCGTTGGATATCTTCTGCAATATAGGTGTGCCCAAATCCACCGGAGCCTAAAACCTCAATCACCTTGTAGCGTGCACCGATCAGTTCGCCTATCATCGTATTCACGGAGTGCAGCAGAATGATGCTTCTGATAGTGAAGCGCTTTTCGTAAAAGACTTTATCGCGACTTTGGTTATCCTGCCACCATTAAGAGGCTAGTTTATCAGACCAGGGGGGATCGCATATCAGAACTCAGCCCGTTAATTTTTAGCTCTTAGCCTAAAACATTACCCTAAAAAATCTGAATTTAGAATCCCATCTACACTTAGTAGTCGATAAGATTCTCGTTGTCGAGCAGTACTATGAATCCCAGACCGTGATACCGTGCAATCCCTCTCAGTTATGAACCCAATTTCCCTAGAATTAGACCGCCAGATTCGCGACACCATTCGGCACTGCGGTCTTCAGATTATTCAGATGGCAAGTGAAGAGTTCGAGATTTTTGAAAAAGGACCTGAAGATTACGTTACAACGATTGACCAAGCCTTAGATGCACAACTTTCGACGGTCTTTTCTCATCTGTTTCCCAATGACGGGGTGATTACAGAAGAAGACATCCCATCACGTCAAAAGTTTTATCAAAAGTATGCTCGACTGTGGTGCATTGATCCCCTAGATGGCACGGAGGATTTTATTGAAGGTAGAAGCAACTATTCCGTCATGGTGGGCTTGCTAGAGAACTATCAACCGATCGCAGGCTGGATTTATGCGCCCGTTCATGACCAACTGTATTATGGCGGTGTCAATTGGGGGCTGTTTCAAACCTCGGCAGATGGATCGCCCAGGCCTTTGGCGAGCGCTCCCCAGATTTTTTCAGCCGATTTGTGCCGAATGATGATTGGGCATCGTGATCAAGCACGGTATGGAAATGCGATCGTTCACCAAATTCCTAATGCAGAGTTTTACTCTATGGGCAGTTTTGGCTTAAAGGTACTGGAAGTAATCACCGGAAAAGCAGAGCTGTATATTTACCTCAACGGACGAGTCAAATTATGGGATACAGCAGGGCCACTGGCGCTTGCACAAGCGGCGGGATTAATCTGCTGCACTTTGGAAGGAGAACCAATTCAGTTTTCGCCAGATGCGATCGAGCCCAACACTTTCGCTCATCGCCAGTCTATTGTGATTGGTTGGCCAGACTATGTGGAAGCCCTGCGACCAAAGCTGGAAATGGCTGTGAAGATGATTGCAAAAAAGTGAGCGTTGCACATCTTGCAAGACTGTTTATACTAATAATTTCCTTATCTTTCCATTGCTTTTATACATCGATATAGTTTTGGGAATGCTTAAATTAAGTGATCCGACGACTATTTGAATAGTCAAATTGAATGGTCGAATATTGACATTCATGATTGTTCAGAATTGCTGGTATTTTTGAAGCTCTGTTGTTTTATTCCAACCATTTTTCATGCAGATTGAAGCGTTTAGTGAGCTTTTCCCGTTATTAATGGCAGCCAACCCAGAAACTCTGGAAGGGCTACTTTCTGTGGCTGTTGAGCATGAATATCCTGCCAATCGAGCAGTGCTAATGGAAGATGCTTGGGGAAATGCAGTGTATTTCATCGTCTCGGGTTGGGTTAAAGTGCGTCGATTGTCGGGTTCTGAAGCCGATAACGTTGTCACCTTAGCTATCTTAGGGAAGGGCGACTTTTTTGGAGAAATGGCAATTTTGGATGAGTCACCGCGCTCAACAGATGTCAGTGCCCTATCTAGCGTTAAGCTGATTAGCATTTCAGCCCAGCGTTTTATTCAAACCCTGTTCAAAGACCCCCAACTCCACCACCGGATGCTGCAGCTAATGGTGAGGCGTTTGCGGCAGACTAACATTCGTTTCCAACTGCGTCACAGACCGCCTGCTGTGAAGTTAGCAAATACCCTGGTTGCTCTCGGTGAAAACTATGGGCGAGAATCCAGCAACGGCGCTGAGATTTTTAATATTCCACCAAAAGATTTGGCAGATGTTAGTGATATTGGAGTAGAAGAAACGTCCAAAATTATGGAAAAGCTAGATAGCAAAGGCTGGATCAAGATTGACCAAGCAAATCAATCAATGCATTTGGTAAATATGAAGCAACTCATAAATTTAGCAGGACAAGTTTAGAGAACTTCTTGTAAAGTAATATTACCGTTATTAGAAAGCGCTACGACTGATGAAGCGAGAAGTTTGGGAACCTGAAGCAGGGGTGCAGTTGGATTCCCCAAAACAATCTGAACCTGTCTATTTAGATGAGGATTCGGAGGGTGCGATCGCATCCATTCATCGTCCTGTTCTGATGCATTATCAGGTGGCTATGTCTCAACCTGAATCTCATTTGTTTGAGGTGACATTACAGGTGAGCGGGTGGCAAGCAAAAGCGCTTGACTTGAAGATGCCCGTCTGGACTCCTGGTTCCTATTTGGTAAGAGAGTATGCACGGCACCTGCAAAACTTTAGGGCGGTTAGCTCTGAAGAGTCTCCTTTGCCATGGCGTAAACTGGGCAAAAATCATTGGCAGGTTGATCCTCAAGGCACCACGGCACTAACCATTCACTACCAAATCTACGCCAATGAGCTTTCAGTGCGTACCAACCATTTGGATGGGTCCCACGGCTATTTTAATGGTGCATCGCTTTTTTTCTATATTCCTGGATACGAGCAGCAGCCGATTCAGGTAGAGATCATTCTCCCAAAATCAGATTGGCAAGTGACAACTTCTTTACCAGCCATTTCTGAAGCTGCAAATACGTTTGAAGCGATCGATTTTGATACGTTGGTTGATAGCCCCTTTGAGATTGGCACACACCAACTCTTTGAGTTTGAAACACTCGGAAAACCCCACCAGCTTGCTGTTTGGAGAGAGGGCAATTTAGAGATCGATCGCTTGATTAGCGACATTCAACGCATTATTCAAGTTGAGGCAAATCTGTTTGGTGGCTTACCCTACGATCGCTACCTCTTTTTGCTGCATCTTTCATCTCATGGGTTTGGTGGGTTAGAACACAAAAACAGTTGTTCGTTAATCTATCAGCGCTTTGGTTTTCGGAACAAAGACAAATACGACCGCTTCATCCAACTGATTGCTCACGAATTCTTTCACTTGTGGAACGTCAAGCGCATCCGTCCTAAAGCGCTAGAAATCTTTAATTATGAGCAGGAAAACTACACGCCCTCTCTCTGGTTTAGCGAAGGAACAACCAGCTATTACGACTTGATTATTCCTTATCGAGCGGGCATCTATAGTATTCATACTTATTTAAATGCTCTTAGCAAGCAGGTCAGTCGCTTCCTGACTACGCCCGGAAGATTAGTACAGCCATTGGCAGAATCCAGCTTTGATGCTTGGATCAAGCTATATCGACAGGATGCAAATAGTCCGAATAACCAGATATCTTACTACCTCAAAGGCGAATTGGTGTCTTTGCTACTGGATCTGCTAATTCGAGAGCGACATAATAACAAGCGATCATTTGACGATGTGCTGCGTCGTTTGTGGGAACAATTTGGTAAACCCGAAATTGGCTTCACGCCAGAGCAACTTCAGCAAACGATTGAATCGGTCGCAGATATAGACCTCAGCGATTTCTTCCAGCGCTATCTCAACACCACAGAAGAGCTGCCTTTTGACAGCTATCTGGAACCATTTGGGATGCGGATTTTGCCTGATCGCGATGACAGCCTGCCAGTTTTAGGTTTAACCCTTAAAACTGAAAACGGTCGTGAAGTAATCAAATTTGTGGAAAGTGGTTCTCCTGCACAGCAAGTTGGCATTGATGCAGGCGACGAACTGCTGGCAATTAACGGCATCCGAGTTAGTGCTGATCAATTGAGCGATCGCCTGCGTGACTACCAAGCGGGTGACCCGCTGAAAGTTGCCTGGTTTCATCAAGACGAATTGCACTTATCAACACTGACTCTGGCAGAGCCACGCCCAACTCGCTTTCAACTCATCCCTGTACCTCATCCCACCCGTAAACAAGAGCAACTCTTTCACGGTTGGCTGGGTGTGTCTTTGGGCGAAATTATGTAAACGCAATTCAACCGTATTCAAGCAAAGACAATGAGCTATCAATTGCCGCCTGATTTTTTGTGGGGTGTGGCGACTTCTGCATATCAGATTGAAGGCGCAGCCGAAGAAGGCGGACGCAAGCCGAGTGTGTGGGACGTATTTAGCAGTACCCCAAAGCGAACGATCAATGGCGATACTGGAACGGTTGCCAATGACCACTATCACCGCTATGAAAGCGATGTGAAGTGGATGGTGGAATTAGGCGTAAAACACTACCGTTTCAGCATTGCCTGGTCACGAATAATTCCTGATGGGCGGGGAAAGGTGAATGAAACGGGTGTAGATTTTTACCGCAGACTGTGCGATTGCCTATTGGAAAATGGCATCACTCCTCACGCCACACTATTTCACTGGGACAGCCCCCAAGCCTTAGAAAAGCGCTATGGATCTTGGCGCAGTCGGGAAATGGCAAAGGACTTTGCCGATTACTGTACGGCTATAGTAGGACGATTGGGCGATCGCGTCACCAACTGGATGACCCTCAATGAAATCGCCTGCTTTACCCATTTAGGCTATGACGTAGCTGGGGTACCACAAATGGCTCCTGGTTCGCGGGTCTGGCGCAAGAAAGATGTGTGGCAAACATCCCATCATGCTTTACTGGCGCATGGATTGGGCTGTCAGGCAATTCGTGCCGCCTCCCCTCGTCCCTGCTCTGTTGCGTTGGTTGATAATCCTGGTGTGACCGTGCCTTTAACAGAATCACCAGCAGACATTATCGCTGCCCAGACGGCTTTTCGCACCAACTGGGTAAATGGAGGCATTATTTTTCCGGCGTTGACTGGGCAATATGACGAAGTATTTTTGCAAAGTTTAGGTAGGGAGGCTCCAGTCATTCGTTCGGGTGATATGGAGACGATTCATCAGCCCTTAGATGCGTTTGGATTGAATATTTATACTGGAAGCCACGTTCGCGCTAGCCAAAAAGTACCGGGCTATGAGTATGTAGCGTATCCCAAGAGTTACCCTCGGATGCATATGCCCTGGTTATGGCTAGTTCCAGAGTCTATATATTGGGCGATAAGACATGTGGCGGAAGTGTTAAACCGTCCAGAATTGCCACTACTAATCACTGAAAATGGATGCGCTGCACAGGATGAAGTGACCCAGCAGGGCGAAATTTTGGACAGCGATCGCATTTTGTATTTACGTCAATACTTACAATCTGCCCATCGTGCGGTTGCAGAAGGCTACCCGCTTCAAGGATATTTTCTATGGAGCCTGATGGACAACTTTGAATGGGCATGGGGCTATGACCGCCGCTTTGGCATTCTTTACAATGACTTTAGTACACAACAGCGTACACCCAAAGCTAGCTTTTACTGGTATGCCGAATGCATACGGCAGAACCGCGTGGCGTAATGGTGGCAACTCAACAGGAGCGACTGCAAGAGGCATAGCTTTTTAGCAATCGATAAAGGGATAAAGTTAGCAGTTGTTTGACCTAACTCCTTTCACCCTGGAGACCAACAATTTATTATTGAGTAGTGTTAAGAATCACTCAATATGATTGAGATAACATTTAGTTACTAACAAGTTAAAGACTAAATCGACTCAATTGAGGTTTTTAGATTGGGGGTGATTCAGTTCCTTACACTTCGCCACAGCGGCTTCATACGCCTTGAGATATTCTTTCCCGCCTAACATGACATCCCCATAATATTCGTAAGGTTGAGAGCCATAAATTGGCAAGGGTTCATCATCTGGATAATCTTCCTTTGCTTCTTCAATTTCAGCCTTCAATTTTTTCACAGTCAATTTCTGAGCAGGAAAGTAGTGTAGATCCGCAGCTTTTTTGCCGAGATGAGGTAGGTTTGGGTCAATAATGCGGTCGTCAAACTCAATCCAACTATGTTCAATTGGTCGAAAAGGTTGCCCTTGAAATCCCAAAAATCCCTGAACATAAACTGCATCTTTTAGTATTAAGGCTGCCTTATAAGCGGTATCAAATGGTGATTTAGTTTTACTATCAATTTGGTTAGCCGTTGAGATAGAATTTGCTTCGTCTAATGGCTTATTCAAAATATTTACCCTTAAATTACAAATATTTTTATTACATCCTATAAATGTTGTGTGTGCCAACATTAGGGATACAGCGATCGCTGAGTTAACTCTTCTTATCTTAGGTGTAACTTTTATCATTAAAAAGCCCTCCCCGGCTTAGGGAGGGCTTAAATCATGCAACTGAACAAGCCAAAAGACTAGCCATTGATGGCAGGAGCAGTCAGAGCAACTGGAGTCGCTTCGCCCGCAGCCAAATCCAATGGGAAGTTGTGAGCATTGCGCTCGTGCATCACTTCCATACCCAAGTTGGCGCGGTTCAAGACATCTGCCCAAGTGCTCACCACTCGACCCTGCGAGTCAATGATGGATTGGTTGAAGTTGAATCCGTTCAGGTTAAACGCCATGGTGCTGATGCCCATGGAGGTCAACCAGATGCCAATCACAGGCCATGCACCCAAGAAGAAGTGCAAAGAACGTGAGTTGTTGAAGCTGGCGTACTGGAAGATCAACCGTCCGAAGTAGCCGTGGGCTGCAACGATGTTGTAGGTCTCTTCTTCTTGACCGAACTTGTAGCCGTAGTTTTGAGACTCAGTTTCGGTGGTTTCACGAACTAAGGAAGAGGTGACCAACGAACCGTGCATTGCACTGAACAAGCTACCACCGAATACACCTGCTACGCCCAACATGTGGAAGGGGTGCATCAAAATGTTGTGCTCTGCTTGGAAGACAAACATGAAGTTGAAGGTGCCAGAGATGCCCAGAGGCATGCCATCAGAGAAGCTGCCTTGTCCGATGGGGTAGATCAAGAAGACTGCGGTCGCTGCAGCAACAGGTGCGGAGTATGCAACACAGATCCAAGGGCGCATTCCAAGACGGTAGGAGAGTTCCCATTCGCGTCCCATGTAGCAGAAGATGCCGATCAAGAAGTGCAATACAACTAGTTGGTAAGGTCCACCGTTGTAGAGCCATTCATCCAAGGATGCGGCTTCCCAGATGGGGTAGAAGTGCAAGCCAATCGCGTTGCTGGAAGGAACAACTGCGCCGGAGATGATGTTGTTTCCAAACATCAAGCTACCTGCAACAGGCTCACGGATGCCATCGATGTCAACGGGAGGAGCAGCGATGAAGGCGATGATGAAGCAGAGGGTGGCAGAGAGCAGGGTAGGAATCATCAGGACTCCAAACCAGCCTACATACAGGCGGTTATTGGTGCTGGTGACCCATTCGCAGAAGTTCTGCCATACAGACTGGCGCTCGACGCGCTGTAGTGTCGTGGTCATGGTTCTATGAGTGCTTTATGTAACGTGACAATGATGTAGATGAATTAATCATCTGTAGCTAAGATAAGCGATTTATTTCTTTTTGTAAAGCGTCGGACTCATATTTGTTTTACATGTAGAAGCTTACTAAGCGATCGCGCCTGTTTACAGCCATCGAAAGCCCATGCAAACTTAGATTTCGTTACAAAAAGATTGCTAGATAGTTCGGTAGTGCACTAAAGGATTGTGGGGTAGGTAACGACATCCTGCCAGGTCCAAGGCTGCTCAGCCAGTTTTGCTCGTTGAGCCGCAGTTGTTTTGAATCGACTATGCCGCCAAATCCAATTGAAATAGCTGACTACTAAGCGTGTTGTCACTTTCGTTTGCTCCCACAGCTTGCCGAACTTGTTTTGCCTGCGGTGCCATCGAGCAGTTTGTTGTCGGACGATGCCGTTGGTTCGCTCTAAGCGCTGCGTTTTGTCTTTGCCAACATAGTGCAGAATTTCAGGCGGAAGGACTCGTTCATAGCCTCCCCAGTCATCACTGTTCCACTGTTTGCAAGCCGTTTTTCCCTGTGTACTAATTACCAATTCCTCAATAAGTTCGTCTGTATGCTTGCCCACTCGTGCCGCTAAAATCAGTCCACTGGAGTCCGCTAAACTCAGACCTATCCAGCAGTCTCCCACTTCTAATTCATTGGAAAGACATTGCTTCTGTTTTTTTGCACGAAAGACCACATCTCATCCGCACTCCCCTCTGCGGTTGCCACTTGCTTGACCTGGTCGTTATGAATTAGCTGAGCCTTGGCACTCGATGCCCGAACAATACTGACCACGGTGTTGTATGCCAAGCCTGTAATTCGGCTAATCCCTCGTAAGCTGCTGCCCTCACTATGAGCTTGTAGCACCTGCTGAACTTGTTCCGGACTCACTCGTCGCCAGTAGTACAGCGTGTCAAAGCTCTCACAGAAGGTTTGCTGGCAGTGAGGGCAGAAATAGCGTTGGTGTCCATTGGGCAGCTTGCCATGCTTATGACACTTAGGATGACCACAAAGTCGGCATTCCATAGCTTCTTGAGGGGAAAGAATTGATCCTACTTTACCAAGCCCACAATCCTTTAACGCACAATCGATAGTTCAATATCGACCTAAGCCGCTTAAGTTTTAGAAACACTACTCAAACTTAGATTGACCAGTGCCTTATCAATGTCTAAATCCAAATATCTATCCAATGCCAGATAGATCCAATAGAAGGGTCGGTGTTCTTCACAGGTGCGCTGAAAACCTAATAACGTTCGTAATTCTTCATACAGCGGATGAATAACTGGAGAGTATAAATCGCAGAGGTTGGGAAAATCAGCCTGCATTCGTCGCAACGCGTTTTGTGTGTCCTTCTGAAATGCACAAATGTGCTGCGGCTTTAAATAATTCATGTCAATCAGCCATGCTCTTAAATAAACAGCCAAACAGCTTTTGTCTCCAACCTGAGCCATTTCAACTGGATCAACTGCAACGTTAGAGGTTAGAAAAAAGCTTTTACCCGGAGGCCGAGAAAAAACTTCTTCTGATTGGCTCATCGTGGGATAAAGAATTGCCACTCCGACTGGATTCAGATTATCAGCACGGCGCAGCACTCTTATTCCAACGGGATAGTCTTGCGACCATTGACGCAAAATTCTAGCAATTCGTTGGAGGGAGATCGCGCTATCATCTGCTGCCATGGCATAAGTCTGCCGAATCAGATTAGCGACCGGAATAGCATCTGTACGCGGATTAAACTGGTCAGGTAGAAGGACAGAAGGTGTTTCGGGTCGTTCAGAACTTATTAATTCTGGTAAGGGGCGAATTCCTAAACACAGTGTTTGTCCATCAAATCGCTTTTCAAGCAAGCCCAGAGCTGCCAACTGATCGATCATCATGCCAGCAGCGCGATCGCTTCCACGCTCACGTTGTCCATAAAATAATTCGGCTGCCTCACGATGGGTACAGGATACTAATCCATCCGTTGGACGAAGATTAACCAGCGTTTCAAGCGTTTGAGGAGCTAGATCTTGTGTTTGTTTAAGCAATAAATAAGCCCATAATCGAACAAAGTACTCCGCTCGACGGCGCGTAATACCTCCTCGACCAAGCAACTTAGCTACATAGCGGCTTTGGTGTTTTTGAGAAAAAAAGTGTTCAAGATTTCCCGGATCACAGGGGTCTAGTGGGTAAGAATTGGACTTAGGAGGCTTCATAAAGTTTAAGAAGTCCCTTAAATGGGTGAATACTTTGCAGTAGCTTGGATTGACAATTAAAAAATAATGCTAGACACAAAAAATTAACGGTGCCAGATAAGTGACTTAAAAATCTGGTTTCTCATATAAACAATTGGTTTACTTTAGGTGCTCCTCTAAGCTGCCATCCATTAGCAATAGCTTTTGGACATCCAATTGAAGGTAATCCATTATCAGATCAATAACTCACATTTAGAGAAGGGATTCTAAAAAACTTCACCCTTCTTCAGGTCTCTTCGGTCTTCGTCTAGCTTGATCTGTTTGGTACGTCTAGCTTGGGTTACCTGCGGTTTTCTCATTGTGCCTTCACAACATCAGGTATGAGAATAAACGCATTCACTTGAGGTGACTTCTATGACCAGCCCCCTGATGACCCAGTCAATTGAACCTTCAGGATTAGGTTCGCTTTTGAGCTATCGCGCCCCCCGACGACAAGCTAGCCACTTGAGTTCAGGACGTGCCACTTTGATTGCCCACAGATCTTTTGATCGCGCTGCAGATGCGGATGCCGATATAGAAAAAGACTTGGAGTTTAGCAAATTGAGCAGGCAACTGTTAGAGGTAATGCCTCAAGGAGTTTTAGTAGTTTCGCGCAACCTGAATTTGCTGTATTGGAATCAAAAAGCGAAGGAGCTTTGCTTTTCTACATCATCAACAGTTTGTAGCGCCCAATTACCGTTATCCGTTCTGGAAGCTTGCCGCCGAATGATACAAGAGGATTCGGCTGAGCAAAGAAGTTTGGTGCAAGACTATCTTGCATCCAATGGGCAAATTATCCGGGTGACTGTGCGCTGGCTAGAAAATGATTTGGATCGAAAATTCAGGAGCTTTGACAAAACCAAGTTGATTGATAGAGAAAGCCAAGAGGCGCAACTAGGTCAACCTTTGCGAAAGACTCTTCCTTGGGGAAGGCAAGCAACGTCACACGAAGCGCGATCGCCAATTGTGGTGTTTTTAGAAAACTGCGATGAAGTTTTGCAAGAGGATTTGCGAGTCCAACGAAAGAAGTATGACTTGACAGAGCGAGAATCCGAGATTTGGCTATTGCTGCGAAAGGAGCATTCTTATCAGGCAATTGCTGAAACCTTGCAAATCAGTCTAAACACTGTGAAAACCCATGTGAAGAATATTTATGCGAAACGACGCAGTTGTCAGGACCAAGAAACGTTTTGGTGCTGTGAGTAACTAAAAATAAAGTGTAGGGTTGATGAGTAATGGTATTTGGTTAGATCCGGATGTTTGGTGCACCTAACGCTAGTTTGTCTAAGACAATTACCTACAGCCCTGCCTACACGTTAGTTCCAACCTATGAGTGTTTCAACCGCTGTACCTACTGTAATTTTCGGGTTGATCCGGGGCAGAGCCCCTGGTTAAGCTTGACAGAGGCAGACGCAACGCTGCGATCGCTCCACCAACCTGATTCCAACTTTGACTCCAACAGCGTGATTGAAATTTTGGTGTTGAGTGGAGAGGTGCATCCTCAAAGCACACGCCGTACTGCATGGATTGAGCACCTTTATCACCATTGCGAACAAGCATTAGCACTCGGTTTTTTACCCCACACCAACGCAGGACCTTTGAGTTTCTTAGAAATGCAGCTTCTCAAAGCAGTCAATGTGTCAATGGGGCTAATGCTAGAGCAACTGACTCCAGAATTGTTGAAAACAGTTCATCGTCATGCACCTAGCAAGCAGCCCAATTTGCGACTACAGCAGCTAATACAGGCGGGCGAACTGCAAGTTCCGTTTACGACTGGACTCCTGTTAGGAATTGGGGAAACTGAGCGCGATCGCTGGGAAACATTGGAGGCGATCGCCCAAATTCATCAGCAGTACCATCATATTCAAGAAGTAATTTTGCAACCTTACAGTCCTGGTCAGCAAGAGGTATGGGGCGGATTGGCATTTAGCCCCGAAGAGTTGGTTAACCTGATTGCGATCGCACGCCAGATTTTACCCGCAGATGTTGCCATTCAAGTTCCTCCTAATCTAATTCAGCATCCCACTTATTTAGTTGCTTGTTTAGAAGCAGGAGCCAGAGATTTGGGTGGCATTAGTCCACACGATGAAGTAAACCCAAATTATCCTCACCTTTTGGATGGCGAGTTAGGTAGCATTTTAGGTGTAAACGGCTGGCAACTGGTGCCCCGGTTACCAATTTATCCTCAGTATGATCAGTGGTTAGCTGAGCCGTTGAAAACGTTGGTACAAAAGTGGCGATCGCGCATTAGCCAGAATCAGCCGCTTTCTGCAAAAATCTAATATTCCTTAAAACCTATCATCCGTCTATATCTGGTACTGGAGCCGAGACAACTCCTTGAGCTTCCAAATAAGCAGCAACTCGCAATACAAGTGATTCATTATATGGAGCCGCAATCACCTGAATTCCAAGGGGCAACTGTCCTGAACGTTGCACAGGAACCGAAATAATTGGCAACCCAATTAAAGAAAGGGGTTGAGTATAAAGTCCCACATTGGGACGTAGCAACACTTCTTGCCCGTCGAGCATCAGGGTTTTCTGCCCGATCAATGGCGCAGGACAGGGTGTAGTGGGAGCCAAAATAATATCCACCTGAGAAAATAATTCTCGAACACGATCGCGATACCAACGGCGAAATTTTTGCGCTTGCAGATACCAGGTTGCGGGAATCAGTGCGCCTGCCAAAAAGCGATCGCGGGTTGCAAAATCAAAATCTTGAGGGCGTTGGCGCAAATCTTCTAAATGTAAATTGCTCCCCTCACAAGCCGAGATGATAAACGCTGCCGCGCGTGCCCGATGAGCCTCTGAAATTGTGATGTGTTGGGTTGCTCCAAGTGCTTTTGCTACAGTTTCTAGAGCAGTTAGCACTTCTGTGTCAGCACCTTTCACAAAATAATCATCGGCTACCGCAATCCGAAGACCCTCAAGTCCCTTTGTGAGTTCTGGTAAGCACAGTTGGGGTGATCGCTGAGTGCAAACCGGATCAGCAGGATCGGCTCCTTGCAACAGATCAAACACCAAGGCCAGGTCACGTACCGATCTAGCAAAAGGACCAAGGTGATCCAAACTGCCCACGAAGGGATAGGTATGGGCACGGGACAGCCGACCGTAGGTAGGTTTGAGTCCAAAGATACCGCAAAATGATGATGGTACCCGAATAGAGCCATTAGTATCGGAGCCGAGGGAAAGAGGAACCAATCCGCCTGCTACCGATGAAGCTGATCCACCAGACGATCCGCCCGTCATATGATTTGGGTTATGGGGATTGCGGCTAGCTCCGTAGTGGCTATTTTCTGTAACAAATCCATAAGCATATTCATCCATCGTTTGGGCACCAACCAAAATGGCACCTGCCTGCTTGAGACGAACAACTAAGGTGGCATCTTGGGCAGCGATCGGATGTTCAGCGTTGATTTTGGAGCCTGCTAGGGTCGGAATGCCTGCCACATCGAATAAATCTTTGACTCCAAAGGGAACACCTGCCAAAACTCCAGGATCTTTTCCAGCCGTGATTGCCGCGTCCACCGCTGCTGCGTCCTGCATTGCTTTTTCTGCCAAAACAGTCGTAAAGCAGTTGAGCAGTGGATTGTGCTTTTTAATTTGGGCGATCGCGGTTGAAACAATTGAGGTGGCGGAAACTTCGTGGTTTCGTACGCTGTGAGCAAGGCTAGTCGCATCGGGAAAGGATGGGGACATACGCAAAAGCTGAGAGTTAAGGTTCAAAGATGGGAGCAATTTCGGTATCTTCAGGCAGCGGAAATTCGGTTACAAGTTGGGCGATCGCTCCAATTCGCTCAAAGTTGTCGATTACCTCTTGACGATACTCTGCCGGAATTGGCAAACCGATCAGCATGGCTGCCTGATCTACAAAAGCCGATAAATCTTGCTCTGGTTCAAGCATCGCTTTCTAAGCCTATATTTAGAACTTCCAACTCATTCACCTGTTGAACTTGGTTTGCCAATTCAGCCGTGTAAGCTCTCCATCCGCCCCAGTGGGTGATTTCTGGTTGCCCCTCGCAGAGTAGAGACTCTCCTAATACACCTAGCACTTCTTCTCCATCAGCTAGGCGCACTTTGCCAATACAAAGCCCAGGTGGTTCAAGCTGAAGTAGACGACTAATGCCACTCGCTGGAACTGCCCAAATTTCTACTGAGATCGCAGCACCATTCATTTCAACTCGCTGCATTGCAGGATAGAGATCGCCAATCGACCAGAGGCGGTAAGTCGGTTCGGTTAATGCCTCCCGCACAAACTCAGATCCGATTTTTTGCAGGTTGTCATTCAGTTCTAACCCGCGCATCAATGTACCGTTTACGGCAAGAAATACAGAGGATTCCATCAATATTGAGCCATTGAATCAGGTTTGTTGAAGTTAGTGTCCCCCGATTCAAGCATATTTGCTGTAAAAATGACATCTTTGAAGCTTAATACCTGCCATATATACAGAATCAATAAAGTATAAAGACAGAATTTAGCGCCGAAGATGGTGGATTAACGCCTGCAATCCTAAACGATAGCTTTCTGCACCAAAGCCACTAATTTGTCCGATCGCAACGGGTGCAATGTAAGAGTAATGACGAAACGTCTCTCGGCTGTAAATATTGCTGAGATGCACCTCAACAGTTGGGATGTTAACGGCCGCAATCGCGTCTCGCAGAGCAACACTAGTGTGCGTATATGCACCAGCATTGATCAGCAGCCCTTGATGCGTACCAACTGTAGCGTGAATAGCATCAATCAGACCCCCTTCATGGTTAGACTGCTGACAACAAACTTTTACATCAAGTGAATTCGCTTCACTTGTAAGTAACAAATCAATTTCATCTAAAGTAACAGAACCATAAACTCCAGGCTCACGTTTACCTAAGAGATTTAGGTTTGGACCATTTAGAACCAAAACGCTAATCAATTTGCAAGCGTCCTATGACGAAAGCAATAAAGCATTATCGGCGATCATTAACAGGAATCGGAATTGGCTCGGCTTCTGGCTGAAGCTCTGGACCTAACAACGCTTCAACTAATTTGCGTGCCCACTCTTTAAGCTTCTCCAACACCTTATCCAGGTAGTCCATTGAATAGATAGCTCCTTGTTACAGTGCGGCTCTTATTACAAATGCGTAATGCATCCTCTGTAAAACTTGAGCCTACAAAATTACATATTTAGATTGTACCCAATTTAGCTAACGAGGGCTACAGATTTTGAGGGATATAGATAAGTTTCGAGTAGCAATTATGCAAATTTCTCATCTAAATAATGATCAGAAACCATTATTTAGATGATGCGTGAATTATGAGTAGTCGCTAATCTGCTTTGAGCAAGCGTCTTCGTAGATAGTCTAAAGCTGTGCAGCAGCTTAAATGGCGAACCCACTCTCTTCCTCTTAATCCGCCAAAGCGATGCTCAAAACTTTCCACGCGATCAGGTCCTGCGAGACCGATATAAACCAAGCCCACTGGTTTTTTGTCGGTGTCGCCTGTCGGTCCAGCAATGCCCGTAATGCTTAAACCCCAAATTGTGTTGAGGCGATCGCGTACTCCCGCAGCCATTAGCTTTGCAACCTCATGGCTAACGGCTCCCTGAGTCGCCAACACTTGTGGATCAACGCCCAAAAGCTCAACTTTCACAGAGTTATCGTAGGAAATTACGCCACCCCAGAAATAAGTAGAACTGCCTGATACGGCTGTTAGCATTCCGCCTAAACTCCCCCCGGTACACGATTCTGCTACCGCTAAGGTAGAGCCTTTTCGTTGCAGCAAGCGACCCACGGCGATCGCTAAAGTATCTTCATCGGCTCCGTAACAATCAATGCCGCCAATTTGCCGCAATGTTGCCTCAACCGGTGCAATCATCTGCTGGGCGCTACTTTCTGAGTCAGCAAAAGCAGAAATTCGCAGCTTTACTTCACCCAAATTTGCATAGGGTGCAACCGTGGGATTCGTAGAATTAAACCAATCGCCCACTCTATCTGCTAGCAAAGATTCAGAGATGCCCCAAAAACGCAGAACCCGACTGTAAACTGTATTTTGTGCCCAGCCTTGGCTTTTGAGATAGGGAATCGCTACCTCTTGCCACATGTATTTCACTTCCGTGGGAACACCTGGAAAAGTGAGAATTGTGACCGTTGGGCGCGGTTGCCAAATGATACCCGGAGCGCTACCACCCGAGTTAGCTAGCACTTGCGCTCCTTCAGGCAACAGGGCTTGCTTATGATTGTTGGGAGTCATTGTTCGTTTGCGCTGAGCAAACTTTTGAGCAATATCTGCCAAAATTTCTGGATGCTCAACCATGGGCACGCCAAAACAATCCGCCAGCGTTGCATGGGTTAAATCATCTGGGGTTGGTCCCAACCCGCCAGTGAATATCAGCAAATTCGCGCGATCGCACGCTGTTTTTACCACTTGCTGAATCCGCTCTGGATTATCACCCACGACGGATTGGTAATAATGAGCAATTCCTAGCTTCGCCAATTCCTTAGCTAAAAACTGCGCGTTGCTATTAAGTATATCGCCGAGCAACAGTTCAGTTCCAACACAAATAATTTCAGCAACAGGAGCCATATCGCAAGGAGCTTTTCCTACAATGCACTACTGAACAATCAGGATTGCTTCGCCGTTTTCCACACTTGCCAACTCGTAAAGCTGAGTAAAACAGTAGCTCCTAAAGCGTAACCCCAGCCGCTAGGCATATTGGAAAGAGCTAATGCCAGCGTTCCAGCCCATAAGGTCAACGAGTAGATGAACAACACTGCTAGCCGTTGAGACAGCCCCGCCTGCAAAAGGCGATGGTGCAAATGACGTTTATCTGCAGCAAAAGGCGATTTCCCCCTACGGATGCGATCAACAACGACAGTAAAAATATCTAAAATAGGCACTGCCAGAATTAGATAAGGCAGCAACACAGCAACCGTCGTCACAGCTTTTACAAGCCCAATAATGCCAACTCCAGCTAGGGTGAAGCCCATAAAGTAGGCACCTCCATCACCCATAAAAATTTGCGCTGGGTTGAAGTTATAGCGCAAAAAGCCCAAAGCCCCCCCGGCTAAAGCCGCCGCGATTAATGCTGCCGCCGGTTGATTCATAAATAAAGTCACTATCAACATGACTACAGCCGCAATCCCAGAAACCCCTGCGGCTAAACCATCCAAACCATCGATCATATTGACCGCATTTGCCATTCCTACCAACCAAATCACGGTAATTGGCAGGCTGATAAAATCTGGTAAAGCAACCAATCCAGCCAGAGGCACCGTTAGAAACTCAATTTGCACGCCAGCTTGCCACACGATCGCCGCCACGCTCAATTGCATTACCAAGCGATTGATTGCTGGCAGTGTCAGGAGGTCATCCGCTAAGCCAATTAAAAAGAAAGCCACCCCTCCCAAAGCAACTCCCCATACCTCATACTCCTTCTGGGGAGATAGGATTCCAAATCCTCCTGTCCACCAAACAATTAACAATGCTGTTAAAGTGCCAGCAAATATTGCAACGCCTCCTAGCCGCACCATCGGACGACTATGAATTTTGCGTCCACCGGGTTTATCTACTAAGCCGCGCTTCAGACCAAATTTCTTGATCAAAGGCGTGCTCCAAAGAACAACCAGAGCAGAAACAATAAAGGCAGCGAGGTGGTACCAATAATGAGTCATCTGAGAGATATGCCGAGGAAGACTGACAGGAAGAGTCTACTGCATTTCAGAGAATAGTCAGCAAAGAATTGTCAATTAATCTATCTTTTCCCGTATTTCTTTGGATGCCAAAGTTGACGACCCCAGCTAAAAAAACGTTTTAAGCCATTGTCCCCTACCTATTGGAACATTTTCAATCTATGACAACCACACACTAAAGACTTTTGAACGCAGCATGGTGCAAAGCAAGAGCAAACTTTAGACTTCTGTTCTCAGCACTTTACTAATTCATTTAAGTTTGACTTTCAAGTGATTATAAAGAGCTATGTTCAACATCAAATTCGACACAGAGGGCAAATCACAGTGCATCTCTGTGTCGAAACAAGAGAATATAGCGTTTCCGGCTCCCGTGAGGTGCAAACTAGAGCCTCAAATCCCTTCCCCGCTTTGTCCCAACTGCACCTCATCCGACAGAGAACCGCTATAGGTGTTTAGAAATTGCTTCACAGCCTATGTGATCGCTCAAACGAAGGCAGGAACAGGCACTTTAAGGTGAGGATATAAAGGGAAGCGATCGCAGAGAGTTGCAACGCGATCGCGGCAAGCTTCTGCTATTGCTTCATCATCTGGGTTCAGCAGGCGATCGCTGATGATGTTCCCGATTTCAACAAATTCAGAGGTGCCCATCCCGCGTGTGGTCATTGCAGGCGAACCTAACCGCAAACCGCTCGTAACGAAAGGCGATTCTGGATCGAAAGGAACTGTATTTTTGTTGGCAGTAATATTTACACCACTAACCAACTGATCGGCTAGTTTGCCCGTTATGCCGATGGATCGTAGATCGACCAACATCAGGTGGTTATCTGTGCCACCCGAAACCATTTTCAGTCCACGAGCCTGAAGCTGACCCGCCAAAGCACGCGCATTTTCAATCACCTGGCCAGAATAAACCTTGAATTCTGGTTTGAGGGCTTCCCCAAAGGCAATGGCTTTTGCAGCAATTACATGTTCTAGAGGACCGCCTTGGGAGCCAGGGAATACCGCTTTGTCTAGCTTTTTACCTAATTCTGCATCGCGAGTGAGGATTAAGCCTCCGCGTGGACCGCGTAAAGTTTTATGGGTGGTGGTGGTGACAACATCACAGTGAGGAATCGGGCTAGGATGATGGCCACTGGCAACCAATCCGGCGATATGAGCAATATCCGCCAGAAGATAAGCTCCTACTTCGTCAGCGATCGCTCGAAACTTATCAAAGTGAATGATCCGTGAGTATGCTGAATAGCCGCAAATCAACAGCTTAGGACGATGTTGCAGGGCAAGATCACGGATTTGATCATAGTCCAACTGCTCAGTTTCAGCGCTAACCCCATAGTGCTGCACCTTAAACCATTTGCCAGATACATTCACAGGTGAACCGTGGGTCAAATGTCCACCGTGGGCTAAATCCATCCCCATGATGGTGTCACCCGGTTGCAGCAAGCTTAGAAAAACAGCAAAGTTCGCCTGAGCACCAGAGTGAGGCTGCACGTTAGCATGAGCGGCACCAAACAATTGTTTAGCGCGATTGATCGCTAATTGTTCTGCCTCATCAATAAACTCACAGCCACCGTAGTAGCGCTTGCCAGGCAATCCTTCAGCATATTTATTGGTTAAAACAGATCCTTGAGCAGCCATCACGGCTGCTGAGGTAAAGTTTTCGCTAGCAATCATTTCTAGATGATCGCGCTGGCGGTTCAATTCGCGGTCAATGATAGCGGCGATCGCTGGATCTGTTTTGGCAAGAAAATCTAAATTATTGTTAGTCACACAAACCCCTAAGCAAAAATTTCAAAACAACAGACATCCGTTTAAAGGAATCTCAGGCATAGTTTGGCTCGGAACAACACAGGAATACGTTGCTTGAAGAGCTTACAGAGAGATTCATCATACACTCCATTTCCCTTACTTAACCAATCCAGCTAAGCCACCAGCAAGGCTGCAAGAAACTCTTCAATCTTGAGTTCCATTTAAATCCTGACCAAAATAGCGACGTAGACGTATTAAGCTCTGTAATCTATGACACATCATACTCAAAGTCTTAACCTAAAATGAAATTAGAGAACCACGACTTCGTTGGAGGTCAATGTGCTTGTCATCCTGATGGATAATCAGCTAATTTCTCCCAAGCAGGTATGCCAATCTTGTTTAATGGCAGATCAGAGTGGGCAACCACGATGGTCAAGCGGGAAACTGCGATGTGGGCGAGCGCTAAATCAAATTAATCAGCAGAATCCTAAACAGTTTGAATGTGAAATGGGCTTTCGAGTGGCCAACATCGAGTGAAGTTTTGCGCCTTCAAGAGAAGCCCTCACAAGCCTTTTCCTACACAGAAGCGATCGCTTCCAGAGAAGCAGGTTTTTTTTCTAGAAGAAGCTTAGCGCTTTTGAGGGGTTCAGGGACGGGAACAGGGTATTGTCCCGTAAAGCAAGCTGAACAAAAATTGGATGGATCGTCGCGCGTTTCTTCTAGCATCCCTGCCCAACTGAGATAGCTGAGGGAGTCTACCTCAATTTGTGCGGCAATCTCCTCTACAGATTTGGTTGCAGCAATTAAATGATCTTGGCTGTCAGTATCAATTCCATAAAAACAAGGATGAGTCACAGGAGGGGAAGAAATGCGCATGTGAACCTCAGTAGCACCTGCATCTCGTAAAGCCTTCACAATCTTGCGGCTAGTGGTCCCACGAACAATCGAATCATCCACAATCACAATGCGCTTTCCTTGAAGAACATCCCGCAGCGGATTCAACTTCATGCGAATACCTGCTTCACGCATACTTTGGGTCGGCTGAATGAATGTGCGCCCCACATACCGATTTTTGATTAATCCTTCGGCATAAGGAATGCCTGAAGCCTGGGAAAAACCGATCGCCGCAGGAATGCCTGAATCAGGAACCGCAATTACTAAATCAGCTTCAACAGGAGACTCTACAGCTAACCTGCGCCCAATTCGCATTCGATAGGTATAAAGGCTTTCATTCTGCATCACACTATCAGGCCGCGCAAAATAAATCATCTCGAAAATGCAAAGTTTGGGTTGGGGATTAGTCACCCAATGGAACGATGCTATGCCCTCATCGGTGATCCAAACGATCTCACCCGGTTCTACATCCCGCAAATACTCGGCTCCAATAATATCTAAACCGCAGGTTTCAGAGGCTAGTGCATACCGGGTTGGATCGCTAGGGCTGGCTTTAGGCAGTGCGCCAATCACCAAAGGGCGGATACCATTAGGATCACGGGCACCAATTATGCCAGCGGGAGTACCAACCACTAGGCTGAAGGCACCCTGACAACGGTTAAAAGCAGTAATGGAAGCTTCTAACCAATTTTTGCCGCTATCTACGGCTTCTGCGATCGCAAAAGCAATCAACTCCGAGTCGGTGCTGGTGATTAGATTGTGATGATTTCGCAGCAGCTCTTCCCGCAGAATTGACGTATTTACTAAATTGCCATTGTGTGCCAAAGCCAAAGACCCCAAACGAGTAGGAACCAGTGCTGGTTGGGCATTGACTACACGACTAGTTCCCGTGGTGGAATAACGAGTATGTCCAACTGCCAATTCTCCCACCAATGTATTTAAAATCGTCTCATTAAATACCTGAGAAACTAAACCCATATCCTTGTGTAGACAGGGAGGATGATCTTTAGGAAAAGTTGCAATTCCGGCTGACTCTTGCCCACGATGTTGCAGGGCATACAACCCGAAATAAGTGAGCTTGGCAACATCTTCGCCTGGTGCATAAACTCCAAATACACCACAGGCTTCTTCGGGTTTATCAGGATGATCTAAAGAGACGGTCTGAGACTGTAAGTCATCAGATTCAGCAGAAGCACCCGGTTGAGAAAGGGAATTGGGTAACATGCGTTAGTGTTGCTCCAGGGATGGCTAGCAAAAGAAAAAACGACGAAATAGATGGCAATGGCAAAAAATAGCTTAAAAGTTATTTAAATTTTGATTAACTCTTGATTCCATCCTAACAGGCGCAGGGTTGACTCTAAATCAGCTTTAAGGAAATTAGGAGTATTTCAGTCCGCTAAGTAGGCCTCGATCGCGCCCTTCCAGCGATCGCTGAGGGTGTTTATCCCCACTGTAATCACAGGATGATTGGTACAGGTGATGCTTAAACCAGCGCTATCACTACTCACCACTCCCAACGCTTGCCATGCAGTATTTAAGTGCGTTTGCAGATAGGTTTCCAATTGGGATTGATGCGATTGCGCCACAGACACAATAATCCGTGCGCCGCCCTCGGCAAATAACAGGTGATCCAAACGATTAGCAGAGGTGGGAAAAGTTAGAGTCGCTCCTAGATTGCCGCTGATGCAGCACTCAGCGATCGCGATCGCAACGCCACCTTCTGCGGAATCATGGGCAGACCGAATCCAACCCTGACGAATCCCTTCCCGGCAAACAGCTTGGACTCTGCGCTCCAATTCAAAATCAACCACGGGAGGCTGTCCCGCAACCACACCCTGAATTGCTGCTAGATAGTCTGAGCCGCCTAGCGTGACAACGGCAGATGGTTCGGCATCCAAAGGTGTACCCAGTAGATAAATTAAGTCATCTTCTGCTTGCCATCCTTGCCCACAAATTTTAGTGAGGTCGGGAATCAGTCCCACCATGCCAACAACCGGGGTTGGATAGATGGATTGGGGCTTGCCGTCAGCATCTAAGGTTTCGTTATAGAGCGAGACGTTGCCCCCCGTAACCGGTGTGCTGAAAGCAGTACAAGCTTCCGACAGCCCCCGACAGGCTTCTGATAGCTGCCAGTAACCGATCGCGTTTTCAGGACTGCCAAAATTGAGATTATCCGTCACGGCTAAAGGTTCTGCACCCACGCAGCTTAGGTTTCGTGCGGCTTCAGCAACCGCAGCTTTAGCTCCTTCATAGGGATGCAAATAGACGTAGCGGGCGTTGCAATCGACGGTGGCCGCGACTCCAACTGCGGGGTGCCCAGTGCTAGGTAAGGAATCTGATTCAACGGGGCGAATGCGGATGACGGCGGCATCGGCTCCACCGGGCATGATCACGGTGTTGTTTTGAACTTGGTGGTCGTATTGGCGATAGACCCACTGTTTTGAAGCGATCGAGGGAGTTGCCAGCAGTTGGAGTAGAACGTCGTTCCAAGTGAGGAATTTCCCTTGGGCTTCAATGCCTGTGGAGGTGCAGTTTGGTAAGCTCTCTGGAGTCCACGCCCACGCTTTTTGAGCATAGTCGGGTGGTTCACTTAGCAGTTCTCGATGGTAGATTGGCGTGTTATCTGCCAGGGCAGTTGCCGGAATTTCAGCGGCGATCGCTCCTTGAAACAAAATCCGCACGATGGGTTCAGCAATCACGCTGCCCGCCACAACGGCATGAAGCCCCCAACGCTCAAAAATATCAATCAGTTCTTGCTCTCGTCCTTTTTCTGCTACAAACAGCATTCGTTCTTGCGATTCGGAAAGGAGATATTCGTAAGGCACCATGCCTGTCTCGCGCACGGGGATTTTATCGAGATCTAGTTCAATGCCCACGCCGCCTTTCGCTGCCATTTCTGACGTGGAACAGGTGATGCCCGCTGCGCCCATATCCTGTGCTGCGACCACGGCTCCTGTTTTGAAGGCTTCTAGACAGGCTTCGATCAAGGATTTTTCTAGAAAAGGGTCGCCGACTTGCACCGCAGGGCGATCGTCCATGGAGGCATCACTCAATTCGGCACTGGCAAAGCTGGCTCCACCCATGCCATCGCGTCCCGTGGTAGACCCGACATACAGCACTGGATTGCCAATCCCTTTCGCCCCCGATTTAACAATTTCGTCTGTTTCCATTAAGCCGAGTGCCATCGCATTGACCAGAGGATTGCCAGAATACGCTGGATCAAAATAGACTTCACCGCCCACCGTAGGCACCCCAACGCAATTGCCATAGTGAGAAATTCCGGCGACGACCCCGCTAAATAGCCGCCGCGTCCGGGCATCATCCAAGGAACCAAATCGAAGTGAGTTAAGGATGGCGATCGGTCGAGCGCCCATAGTGAAAATATCTCGCAAAATGCCGCCCACTCCAGTTGCTGCGCCTTGAAACGGCTCCACAGCAGAGGGATGATTATGTGACTCAATTTTGAAGGCGAGATGCAAGCCGTTGCCCAGATCCACTACGCCTGCATTTTCACCAGGACCCACCAAAACGCGATCGCCTTGGGTGGGAAACTGCTTCAGCAACGGGCGCGAGTTTTTGTAGCAGCAATGTTCCGACCACATCACGCCAAACATGCCCAGTTCTGCCTTGTTGGGATGTCGCCCCAGCCGTTGCACAATGTCGGCATATTCCTCTGGCTTAATGCCCTCAGCAGCAATTTCGTCAGCAGTAAAAGGGGCAGAGGAAACAGACATGGGCACTCCAACAGAAAATAGATAGGCATTGCGTCTTAAGACCGCTCTATTCTACCAATGTCTTTCCAGTAACCCTGAATATTCGACTCAGCGATCGCTCAGAGTGATTTCTTTCTACTGGATGGTTATGGATTGCTCAAGTAGAGCCGCGATCGCCGACTTATCTATTAGATCGGTGACAGCTTGCAAAACCAGCGCGTAGGAGTCTTCATTCGTTAGCGTTAATCTGTAGCCGTTAACCCGTAAAAAAGTATCCATCGTGGCAAATGCTGTTCGTTTATTACCGTCGATAAACGGATGATTCTTTGCCAAGTGATACAGATAAGCTGCTGCTTGCTCGTAAATAGTGGAGTGTAGAAATATGCTCGTCAAACGTGACTTGCGGCTGCGCCAAGGCAGATTCTAGTAAGCCCTCATCCCTGACTCCAGAGGTTCCACCAAATCGCTCAATTTGTCGATTGTGTAGTTTCACAACATTCTCTTTAGTCAAAAAATCAGGAGTTGGCAAGACGACGATAAACCTCCTCATATTGCTGCTCAGAAGCAAGATACGCCTGCCAGACTCTACTGTTATGGTCAGAATCTTGATCGGGTTTAGCTTTAAGGGAACGCACCAGCGCCAACACCGCCTCTAGCTGCGCCTCCGGCAGTTGCTCCAGTTCTTGAATAAGCTGCTCTTTAATCGTCATAAAGCTACCGCAACAGATCTATTAACTAGTTTAACTTCCTAACCGAATCCACCCAGGATGACGAAACCCTTTGACCAGGCAATAATGGACGCAACGCCATCCACTGATTCACCCCATGCCCCACCGGGACTACAGCCACCAAGACCTGCGAAACCGATCCTTTAAAAATCAAGACTTAACCGATGCCGATTTCAGCGACTCCGACCTGCGTGGATGCAATTTTACGGGCGCAATCCTCACGAGAGCTAACTTTCAAGGTTGTAGAACCGGACAAAGCCGTAAGCAAATTATCACGCACGTCGCTTTCGCTTTCGCTGGCGCTTTCGCTTTCGCTTTCGCTTTCGCTGGCGCTTTCGCTGTCGCTTTCGCTGGCGCTGTCGCTGTCGCTGGCGCTTTCGCTGTCGCTGTCGCTGTCGCTTTCGCTGTCGCTGTCGCTGGCGCTTTCGCTGTCGCTGTCGCTGTCGCTGTCGCTGGCGCTGGCGCTGTCGCTGGCGCTGTCGCTTTCGCTTTCATTGGCGCTGGCTCTGTCGCTGGCTCTGTCGCTGGCGCTAACAGAGCGATCACGGCGTTTAGTCGTGGAGCACTTCTGGAAGGAGTTGTATATAGCTTAGTCTCCCTTTTTCTGTTTGGATTTGCAATTTATAGCTTCTTAGAAGTGGTGAAAACGATTCGGAACGCCACTGGCACGACCTTTAGCCAAGCAGATCTGGACTATGCCAATTTCAGCCATGCCATCGTTTTCAAAACCGATTTTTCTGGTAAAACGACCCTAGATTGGGTCAACTGGACGGGCGTAAAGTTTTTCCGCTGTAGTTTTCCTCGTAATTTTGAAGATGCTAGCGTGATTTCGCTATGTACTGACCGAGACGGGCGTGGGCAAGACTATCGCAATGGTTCGCTGACAAATTTGGATTTACGCGGTGTAAATTTAACGGATGTCGTGCTGGCATCAGCTAACCTCAACGGGGCAAATTTGCATCATGCCAATCTGGTCAATGCCGACCTATCCAATGCTCAAGTCCTGCGTACCAATTTTTCGGAAGCAAATTTAACCGGAGCTTGCATTCAGAATTGGGGCATCAATTCCGATACCCAATTTACCAACGTCCGCTGTGATTACATCTACCTGGAAACCGCACAGCGAGAACGCAAACCTGCCAGCGGTAGCTTTCAACCCGGCGATTTTGAAAGGTTAGCGCATCAGTTCACCAAAACCCTCGACTTTTTGTTTCGCAACGGCATTCAACCTGAAGCATTCGACGTTGCTCTTCGTGACCTGCTAGAAAAGCATGGCTCCGCTGGACTCACATTTGATTCGCTTCAGAACTTTGAGAATGGCGCACAGCTTCTTCGCATTAATGTTGCTAACCCTGATGCTGATAAAACACCGATGCATCGCCAGTTCACGAACATTTATGCTCCTCTAGAAAAACAATTAGCCGCCAAGCAAGAGAAGATTAATATCCTTGAACAAGAAAAGTCTCACCTTGAAGGCAAACTTGCCGTTTATAGTGAGCAGGTGCCTTCGATGTGGAGATTTTTGTTTAATCAAACTGAGCAGTTCAGTCGTCCAACGCTTCATGCACCCAATTCACACTTTTCAGGAGATCCTATGGCTGACAAAGGGAATAAAGTCGAAATTGGTAGTATTGGCGGTGATGCCAGTGGTATTTCTGGGGGCGATAATTCTGGGGTTGCCGGGAAGAACATCACCGGGGCGGCAGGTAGAGATATTAGCGGCACGTTAGAGATCGCCCTCGATCAACTGTCAGACTCTCAAGATCCGCAAGCATTGAAACTGGCGGAATTGCTGAAGCAAGTGAAAACTGCAATTGAAAAGTCGGATTCTGGATTGAGTGAAGCGGATCAGCAAAAGGCTTTAAAGCATTTGGAAACCATTGGCAAACTAGGGGCTGATCCAAAGAACCCAGATCTATTGGAAAAGGCAGGCGATGCCCTGGATGCGTTACCGACGATTATTCAACGTAGCAATACCCTGGCAGAGTTTGCCGAAAGATACTTGCCCACGTTCACGGCTGGTGTGAAAGCGATTTTTAGCGTTTGGGGAGTGGCGCTGTAAGGGCAGAGATCGCCATCAAATGGTTGTCTCAACCCATAGGCGCAAGTCTCGCAATGCTTTTGGCAATCCTTCCACATCGCTTTGGTCGATGAACTGCAAAATTCTGCCTGCTGGTAAGAATGGAAAGGCAAGCCCATGATCTTCTTCCACGTAGCGATCGCCTGCTAAATAGTGAATAAACAACTTCCCCTTCAAAAATGTATCGCCCGGTTTGCTGATGTAGCGCCACACCTCTGGAATGCCTAGCTGAGCATAGATCGCAAACTTATTGAACGAACTGCGGGAAAGCTCCACTTCCAAAATCAAGTCGGGGGGTGGATCAACTGCTAAATCGATCGCGCGTTTTCCATCCATGCGATCGCAGTTTTGCAGGTAATAGCCTGTGTCTGGCTCGGTGCCAATTTGCAAATCTTCGCGCTTTAGCGTTGGGGCTTTGTAGCTTGTAATCGGCTGATCGAGTTCGTCGGTGATAACTAACAGCAAAGACTCGATCAACTTGCAACAGCGATCGTGTTCTTCTAAAGGGTTCATCATTTCCAGCCGACCACGATCAAAGGTAAAGCGGGCAGTGCGATCGCCCGCCATTTCTGCTAGCAACTCTTCATATTTTTGCCAGTTCACCTTTGGCAATACCGTCCGATATTCACTAGGTGCCGGGGTTTTCATTCAACACATTCCTTAGATTGCAGTTTGGCAGACTTACCGAGTATCGACACCATAGCAGTCGTTCAATTCATTGGCACTCTGCACTCAAACCTGCACACCTATCTTCTGTCGCTGGTAAAGTTCTTTAAATCGCCGCTGCTGTTGGTTGTGATCGACAATTGGGGCAGGATAATTGGCGCGATCGCGATCACTAGAACTCAGGTTACCGCTGATTAAGTCTGCGGTATCCACACTCCGCAATTCTGGCAGCCAATGACGAATATATTCCGCTTCAGGGTCAAACTTTTTAGCCTGACTCGCCGGGTTGAAAATCCGCAATGGTTTTGGGTCCATGCCGCTGGAGGCGCTCCACTGCCAACCACCGTTATTGGCAGAGAGATCGCCATCGATCAGCCGCTGCATAAAATACTTTTCGCCCCGTTGCCAGTTAATGATCAGGTCTTTCGTTAAAAAACTAGCCACAATCATGCGGCAGCGATTGTGCATCCAACCCACTTCATTTATCTGACGCATCGCAGCATCCACAATGGGATAGCCAGTTCTGCCCTCACACCAAGCCTGAAAATGATCCTCGTTATTTTCCCAAGGAAATTCTTTAAATGGGGTGCGATAGGGTCCCTCCGCCAATTCGGGAAAGGCATAGAGGGCATGTTGATAAAACTCGCGCCATGCTAGCTCCTGTTGCCATACCCGAATACTATTACGGACTTCGTCGCTGCGGGCATACTTCTCCACCTCAAGCGTGGCTGCCCAAACTGTACGAATGCCGATCGCCCCAAATTTGAGCGCAGCACTGAGTTGGGAAGTGCCAGAATTTGCTGGAAAATCCCGCTGTTCGCTGTAGTCTGCAATGGCGCGATCGCAAAAATCCCCCAGTTTTGACTTTGCCGCCGCTTCACCTGGTTCAATAACCAATGGATTTGTCCACACAAATCCCAAATCTTTGGCACTTGGAAGGGCGATTACTCCAGCTTGGTTCGCAGTTTCTTGCTCTGTTTCCGATAATCCTATGGCGTTTTCCAAGGGTATTAAAGGAGCGCTTTTTTGCTTACTACTCCAGTTCCGCCAGAATGGACCATACACGGTGTAGGGGTTGCCTGCCCCAGTGATCAGTTCTTTCGGCTCATGCAGAATTTGATCCCAAAATGTGACGACTTCAATGCCCTGTTCACGTAAAGTTGAAGCAACAGTGCGATCGCGATCTCTGGAATACGGCTCTACATCCTTATTCCAAAAAACAGCTTTTGTGTTTAGGGCGATCGCTAAATCAACAACTCCCGGCGCTGGGTTTGCCTTCAAAATCAGCAATTGACTGCTCGCTTTAGTATATTCCTCCTGCAAAGCCTCTAAACAGCCAATCATATAGGTCACCCGTGCTGGTGCCACATCATCTCTCTGCAAAATGCTCGGATCCAGACAGAATACACCCACAATATGTTGACTACGTTGACGAGCAGCCGATAAGCCCACGTTGTCCGCATGGCGCAAGTCGCGTCGATGCCAAAAGAGAATTAAGTCAGCCATTCTTCCATTAAGCGTTGGTGCAGCGTGAGTCGAAACAGTCATAAAGACACAGTTTGCAGGAAGCTTACTTGTAAAGTGTGTCTGATTTACTTAAGACTCACATTAACTAAGAAAAGGACGCGCTAAGAAAAAGCTAGAAATGGATTTAGCGTCAACAATGTCTCCGCTATAAATTGCTTTTTCAACTTCATCTGCGCTCATCAGAACAGTGACCAAATCTTCATCAACGTCCTTTTCAGGAGGGGTATCCAGCAGCTCCAAGTCTTGAGCTAAAAAGGCGTAAAGCACCTCATCAGAATAGCCCGGAGCAATAAAAAATTCACCGAGGGGCTGCCATTGATGAGCACGGTAGCCCGTTTCTTCCTCAATTTCGCGCTGAATCGTTTCTTTGGGGCTTTCGTTAGGTTCAACTGTTCCGGCTGGAAACTCCAGCAATCGCCCTTTCGCGGTAAAGCGATATTGCCGCACCAAAACAAACTTTCCTTCCGGTGTAATGGGAACGGCTAAGGCTCCTCCAGGATGACGGATACACTCCAAGTCGCTTTCTGCTTTGTTGGGCAATTTAAAGCGGTTTACTTCAAACGCGAATTTTCGCCCTTTATAAAGCATTCGCTGTTTTATCAGTTGGGGAGGCTCGTGACCAAAAGGCATAAAAATATTAAGACGAGAAGGATCGTGGGAAATGAAATGCTAGGCAAGCTTTTTAACTTCTGAACAGTCTACCGCTTGAACTAATTCTGCGATCGCTTTTCCTGAAATTGGTTCAATCCAATCTGGGGCAATTTCCACTAGCGGCACCAAGACAAATGCCCGCTCTATCATTCGTGGATGCGGAATTTGCAGCTCTGGTTCATTCAGGACAATATCATCAAACAGCAATAAATCTAGATCTAAAGTTCTAGGATCGTTACGCTCTCGCCGAATTCTGCCAAATTGCTGCTCAATTTCAAGCAAAGTGCTTAATAGGGCAAGAGGCGAGTGACTCGTTTGTAATATTGCACAGCCGTTTAAGTAATCGGGTTGAGGTGGACCAATGGCTCTGGTTTGATACCAAGGCGATCGCGCTTTCACCAAGATTCCTGGTGTTTTTTCTAGCGTCGCAATAGCAGCTTCCAGGGTTTCTAAAGAGTTGCCCAAATTGCTACCCAAGGCGATCGCGGTCATGCTATTAGCCATATCCTGTTCGTTTCGCTATTATCCTGGTAATCTCAATCGCTTCCTCAATGCAAGCCACTGATTTCTTAATTGCCAAAACTTGCTACTTTCCATTGCCACAATCTGATCCCTCTGGCTTTCTAATAGAGCCTGAATCTGTTCCTTAACTTCTTTGTTTTGTTGCAACTCAACTTTAGTTTCCTCAAACCTATCCTTAGTAAATTGCAACTCATTTTGCAACTCATCTCGAAGCTGAGACATTTGAGACATTTGACTTTGAAGTTGCACAACTCCCTGCTGAGTGAATTTTAATTGATCTTGTGTCTGCTCTAAAACTGCCTGTGCTTTCTCAAGTTCCGCGTGGTTGAGATGGGCTTGATCTGTTTCTCCGAGCATATTCCAAGACTTGCTAGGATGAGCTGCGATCAAGTTGCCATCAGGAAGACTTTCTTGAATAGTTTTAATGGGCAATCCTGTAAATTTGCCCCATGAAAAAATTTCATAACCTAAATCACGCAAATACCTTAGAAGTGAGACTGAAGAACTTCCTTGATTCTGAAGCGCACTATCAAGTAATTCAAAACAAATAAGCGGATGAAAACGTTCTATAACATTTCTAGAACCTTCAAATACAAGAAACTCTGCACCCTCAACATCAATTTTGATAATATCAATTCGTTGAACAGACATTTCTTCAATCAAATTATCAAGTTGCTGAACAGAAACCATCTCTGTATTGGAACAGGTAACCCCTTCATGAACAAAATCACCAAGGGTATTTTGGCCCGAATGCTCACTATTTGCTATCTTTAAGCTTTGAATTCCTGCCTTATTGGAGAGAGCAATCTGGAAGAGTTTGACACTTGTAATGTCGCAATTAAGAGATAAATTCTTCTGAAGGCGTTGGAACTCTCTTAGACTAGGTTCAAACGATAGAACTTGCCCTTCAGAACCGACAATTTTAGCTCCAAACAGTGTATACAACCCTTCGTTCGCACCAATATCTAAAAAGGTCATGCCGGGAGCAAGAATACGGCTTAAAAAATAGAATTCGTTGGGATCGTAACGCCCTCCTACAAAAAGCTGACTACTGGTATCGTTACCAAAATAAAGCAACAAGGTTAAATCATAGTGCCAGGGAAATAGAATGCTAGCTTCTATGTTTTTTTCTTTGAGTTGGTTCCAAATAGCTTTTCGCAGTTGGGTAATCTTGTCCTGCGTATCCCAATCGATACCAAATCGCCAGCCAGGAGCGTTTTCCAGTGGAGCAGAAAGCGCAATTGCAGATGCTATCTCTAGCAACTTTTCTATGTCCCAAGAACAAATTTGATTAGTAAAATCATTTTCTTCTATAAACTGTTTTATCCAATGTGGCTGAGAGTTCAATAGGTCTTGATGTCGAGATGTTAAGTCACTGGTCATTGGAAGAAAGTTAGAGTTTAGTAATATTCAGCATCAAAATCATTGAAACTAAATGTTAAATATTATTGTTGTTCAAAGTTCCATTCAACTGGTGGATGAATGATCTCTGCACCAAACCATTCCGTTGAACTGTCTGGATCTATTTGAACACTAAATTCCAAGACTTTCTCGAAAAAGCGATAATGATGCCCAAATCCTTCTTCATAAGCTCCGATACCAGCAATGAAGTAACGTCCTGGCAGTAGTAGGGGAGCTGGGATTTTTGCATAAATGCGGTGAAATCCTACTTCACAAATTGTTCCTGTGCGAGGTAACCAATTATGAGTTACTGGCTCCATTAACCTGACATCTTGACTGTTATCTAAATAGAATCCTAGCTGTAGTTGAGGAACCGGATATTTGACAATATATTCAATACCAACGTAAAAGGGTCGCCAGAAATCAACACATTCAACCAGTTTTTTCTGCTGATCAGCGATAAATACACGAGAGATCATTACACTGCCAAGTTCTCCTGAAGATGGTAGAAAAGCCTCTCCTATGGGATATGGCACAATAACGTCTGGTTCTTCTAGTTCTTCTAGTTCTTCTGGTTCTTCTAGCTCTTGGGGTACTTGTACTTCCTTGACTTCCAGCTTGACGCTATCTAGATAGGCTTGAATAACGGCTGTTGAATCTCCAATTTGCTGAACCTTTCCATGTTCTAACCAAATCACCCGCTGACATGATTTCTGAATGAATTCCAGGTCATGAGAAACTAATAGGATTGTGGCGTGATCTTGCCAAAATTTTTCAATTCGCTGTTTAGATTTATTCCTAAAACTTTCATCGCCGACTGAAAGGACTTCATCTAAAATCAAAATATCTGGTTGTATATCTGTTGCGATCGCGAAACCTAATCGAGCAATCATGCCAGATGATAATGCTTTGACTGGAACTGAAGTATAGTCTTCCAACTCTGAAAATTCCAATATTTCAGGGATTCTGCGCCGCATCTCCTGCTCAGAAAAACCTAACATCACTCCATACAAAACGATATTTTCTACGACGGACATATCGCTATCAAACCCAGCACCTAGCTCAATTAGGGGAGCAACAGTTCCCCTTACCCGTACCTTTCCACTGGTCGGCTCTAAGATATTGCAAATCACCTTGAGCAGAGTAGACTTACCAGAGCCGTTAGAGCCGATAATCCCAACTTTTTCGCCTGCTTCTATCACTAAGGAAATGTTGTCCAACACGCATCTTCTAGATGGTTTTCGATATTTGCCTTCTAAAAAAGACAACAGTGTTTTCTTCAGGTCATAAGAAAATTCTTCCTGAGTTCGTCTAATGAGGGAAACGTTGTCTAAGCGAATGGCTTCCATCTAGAGTAAATCCATGAACTGCGATCGCCACAATCGAAAACAACCCAATCCTAATCCCAGCATAATTATTCCGCTTAAAAGTGACCCCATTAATAGATGGAAATCAGGCAGTTGCCCCAACACAGCAATGTTGCGGATACTCGCAATGATTGGGAAAAGCGGATTGAGCGCTAAAAACGGCTTGAGCTGTTCTGGAACAATACCCTCAGGGTAAAAAATAGGACTGCTTAACCATAAAACGAATACCAATAACTCATAAAAATAGGGTAAATCTCGGAAAAAAACATATAGGGCACTTGTGAGAAACCCAATGCCTGTGCAGACTAGAATCAACGAAAAAACTGGAATCAGAAGCAACAGCATTAACAGCGGATTGCCAGAAGTGATGAGAGTAACCAGCATCAATAAGGGTAACGAGCTGATGGCAAACTGAACGACATTGGCTGTTAAAACCGAAACCGGGAAAATACTCGCTGGCAGTTGCACTTTATTAAGCAGTGAGCCATTGGCGACAACGCTGGTCAGCGCTTGAGTAGTGGAAGCAGAAAAAAAGTTAACGACAATCAAGCCAGTAAACGCTGCGAGAATATATTTTGGTAGAGAGTTATCGTAATAAGCCGCAAATGCCTTGCCAAAAATTGCAGTGTATAGCCCAGTCATGATCAGGGGATTGAGCAATGACCAGTAGGCACCTAGAAATGAGCCACGATAGCGTACTTTGAGGTTACGCCTGACCAATACACGGAGTAAATCCCAATATCTCTGTGCCTGGAATAAGGGCAATTTTGGCTTAGTAAAAACGGTCATTAGATATTGAACGAGGTATAGAGATACAGTTAGATTCGCTGATCTAAGTTCTCTGGTAATGGCTTCAATGTCAACTCTCAGGAATGAAAAAGGCTGAAGTTTAGATAGTTTCTAACTTATCTGGCATAGATTGTTGCTTTAGTGAGACGGTTTCACTTGAGCAAAAGGTTCTTGAGTAGAGGGTTTTACAGCTATAGTGATGGCGTATTGTTTTGAGACATTTTATTCTAAACGCTAGCAGCTTTTGGGTTGGGACGATAAATGATGGTTTCTATCAGGCGGCGACGATCGCTAGATGAAATTCCGACTAGCCGTACATACTGGTTAGATGATTCGGCAAGGCAGGTTTCTAGAGCCGCGATCGCGATCGCACCATCTCCCTCATAGCTGCCATAACAGCTCCAAGAGCCTGTGCGAAAGCGGCGTTCATCCACGGTTTCGATCGCCAATCGATAGCCTTGTCCCAAAATACGGTTGATTTCAGACATCATCTCTGGAGTGAGATGGCTGCTGGAGGATTGTCCAGCGTAGCTCGTAGAAGCGGCGGGCTGAGTCACTGGCTGCTTACTACCATTATCTAAGTCAGGATTGTAAGCGCGGAAAAAGTCACGATCGTGAATAGTTTCACCTTTAGCCGAACTCTGATCAGTCGTATTACCTAACTTACGGTTGAAGTAAAGGGATTTATTGTATTCCTCAGCTAGGCGCATTTCCTGAACCCGTTTTTGCTCTTGCACCAACTCATTACCCATTTCAATTAGATGCGGCAGGCTAAAGTCGGGTGGGTGAAATTCTGGTGGGCGTTCTGCACTATTGACAATGCGCTGAGAGATGCGGTCTAACCCAACATCATGGATGAGCTGACGAATTTGCTCATCATAAAGCCGCGATCGCACCGCACCAAAAAAATCGATCGATTGGGTCGGAAACGTATCCACCAACGCCTCAATATCTTGCTTAGCAAGCTGATCCGTCCGAAAGATACCGCTGACAATACCAACGCGATCGTCCCGATTTGGCTCCCAAAAAAACTTTTCCATCCGCCCATCTCGTACCAAAGGAGCATAGAGCGTAGCAAAATCATTGCCCGTCACAATGATGGGAATTCGTTGAATCTGTTCAGAGTCATAGCTGCCCGGAAGTTGAACATTGGTCGGATTATCGGCAATATTCATCAACGTGCCGTTTACCAATTGAGTGTTCACAGTGTATTGAGTATATTGATCGACCCGTCCGGCTCCGGCATCAATATCGTTAATCATCAGCACTGCCATCTTGCCCCGCACTTTTACCATCTCTGCGGCTTCTCGATAGCGCAAACGGACTAATCGCGCAGGATCACCGGCATCTGGACTTTCCAACTCTCCGGCAGACATATGAACAACATCGATGCCCATACGCTCAAACACCAAATCGCACTGAAAAGACTTTCCTTCACCCTTGCGGCCGTGAACGCCTAAAATCAAAGGCACTTTCACGTTGGGTAGCTTTAGGTAGTTCTTTGTGATGTGAATCGACAGCTTATCAATGAAGCGAGGAGAAATATAAAAACTCATGGCACAGTAAGAAAGGGTAGCTAGATAGGTTCATCCAGCGGCAAACGGGTGAGAACAAGATGTTCCAAATGTTCTTCGGGACAACATTCAATCACAGCTTCAAATGCTTCTAGTAGTTTAGCGGCACTGTCGCCCAATAGTGGACTTAAACCCCAGACATCTTCTACCCAATCGCGAGAATCAGTTTCTTCAAAAATCAAACGTTCAAATAGTTGTTTTATTTCAGTTTTAGAAAGGGTCATAGTTAAGTGGGAGATAAAAATATAGGAAATTTGAGTTTTGTAAGTCCTTCAGACTGGCTTTACTAACACGCAACATCTTCGTAGATAACGGCAACCACTATTTAGATGAAATACGCTGACTAACCCTGCTTGCCGCGTTGTGACTCTTGGCTTTGGCCCAGTTGAAAAAGCAAATAATATTGCGGTGAAGCCTATGCCGATGGATACAAAAAGGCTTAAAGCTGCGGACATTTTGGCTAGGGATGCTAAAGATAGGAAGTTAGAAGTTAGGAGTAGTCAAGACACAACCTAACTCCCCATCTTTAGTCCTCACCCTTACAGACTTGCCATCACTTCTCGGGCGGCTGCCAGTGTTTCATCGACATCAGCGTCGGTATGAGCTAGAGAGGTGAAACCTGCTTCAAACTGAGATGGAGCCAGGTAAATGCCTTGCTTTAACATGCCACGATGAAAACGACTGAATTTATTCAGGTCAGATTTTTTGGCATCTTCATAGTTATGAATGGGACCTGCATTAAAGAAGAAGCCAAACATGCCGCTAATTTGTCCACCGCAGGCGGCGTGTCCAGTTTCTTTCGCTACTTGTAGCATCCCTTCGGCAAGGCGCTTCGTGAGGCGATCAAGTTGCTCATACGTCCCCGCTTGGCGCAGCAGCTCCAACGTTTTGATGCCCGCTGTCATTGCTAATGGATTCCCTGAAAGGGTTCCTGCTTGATACATCGGACCCGCTGGTGCCACCATGTCCATGATGTCGCGCCGTCCACCATAGGCTCCCACGGGCAAGCCGCCACCGATGATTTTACCCAGAGTAGTCAAATCTGGCGTGATGCCAAATTTTTCTTGGGCACCGCCATAAGCAATGCGAAAGCCCGTCATTACTTCATCAAATACCAGCAGCGCCCCGTTCTCGCGGGTCAGTTCACGCAGGCCTGCCAAAAAGCCACCATCGGGCACTATAAACCCCGCATTGCCCACGACAGGTTCTAGAATAACCCCAGCAATTTCGCCAGGATTTTCGTCAAATAGGGCTTTAACAGCTTCCAGGTTGTTAAAGGGTGCCGTTAATGTGTTGTTTGTAGTGGATTTAGGGACACCCGGAGAATCGGGCAAGCCGAGAGTGGCAACGCCAGATCCTGCTTTGACCAAAAACATATCTGCATGTCCGTGGTAGCAGCCTTCAAATTTGATCAGTTTGTCCCGTCCTGTGAAAGCGCGCATCAATCGTAGAACCGACATGCAAGCTTCGGTGCCTGAATTGACAAAGCGCACCATCTCAATGCTGGGAACGGCATCAATCACCATTTCGGCTAGCACGTTTTCTAAGCGACAGGGTGCGCCGAAGCTAGTGCCTTTCTGAGCCGCGTCACAAATGGCTTTGATCACCTCAGGATGGGCATGTCCGCAAATGGCAGGTCCCCAAGTTCCGATGTAATCGATATAGCGGTTGCCATCTACGTCCCAAGCGTAAGCGCCCTGTACGCGATCGAACACGATTGGTTGCCCACCCACGGATTTAAAGGCTCTAACGGGAGAACTGACTCCACCCGGCATCAATTTTTGGGCAGCCGCGAAGATTTCGTCTGATTTGGTTGTCTTAAACGAACTTGTAATCAATGGTGACTCCTAAGGGTACTACTCAATGTCCCATTTATTTATTGTGTAACGAGACTTGTTTTGTTGGAAAGCATTTCAATCTAAAGATACAGACGAACTTTAGTGATCCAGATTACTATTTTGCTAGTTAGTCAAATTGAGGACTTCCAAAGATGCCTTATAAAACCAATTACGACTTACCCTCTTGTGTTCGCGGTCCATTGTCTGAGGCAGCACAGCGCTTCTATCGAATCGCGTTTAACTCAGCGCTTCAATGGTACGGCGAAGAAGAAAAAGCACACCGCATCGCTTCAAGTGCTATTAGGAGCCAGTCAGCTAGCTTGAACAGCGCGATCGAGTAGATTTTGAAACTTGTAGAAATTATTGAAGAAGCCTATCCACATCTGGCTTGATTAACAGGGCTTCTGTCATGCTGCTGCGTAAACTTTCTTTAGGGCCAACATGGTAGAAGTGCTGGTGAGTTTGTACTTCTAAGGTAGCAATCCACGCACTATCGCCCCCTCAGAGTGAAAGAAACTGTTGAGGGAAGTGAGGCATAAAGATAAGCTGAAAGAGTTCAGACAGCAAAGACCGAAGCGACCTTGGAGTCATGAACCCGAAAGTTAGCATGGTTCCGGCGATGGATGGCTTAGACATTGGTGGCTCAGTTGAGACCCCGTTTAGGAGACTAGCAGATTTTAGAGCATCGTCGGGTCTGAGCATTTCTGAGTTCCCCTAGAACGGAGGGTGCCATGAAGCAGTCCAGCCCAGGCTCGAAGGTTAAAAGTAAATCCAAGGAGCGCCACGTTGATGCTCCTAAATTGGAAAGTTTAGAGCAAATCAATCTGAATGCGGCGGGCTTAGATGTGGGAGCCAGTGAAATCTATGCTTGCGTTCCCGAAGGACGCTGCCAATCCTCGGTGCGAGTATTTTCCAGCTTTACGGCTGACCTCAATGCTCTTACCGCCGGGAGCATGTATTTGCCCTCCAGCAAGCAGTGGAGCTTTACGACATCTACACCGAGAAGTTACAAGCCTGTGATGCTGAAATTGAGCAGCAACTCGCTCGGTTCCCGCCGCGCATTGATATTGAGTCGCAGCCTTTACCCCCTGCAACTCGTCCCCGTGCGATTCGTCCAAAAAACGATCCCCCAACGGACTTACGCCCAGCACTTTACCAAATGGCTGGAGTTGACTTAACCCAAATTGATGGACTATACATTCTCAGCATTCAAGCGATTCTCTCCGAAATTGGCACAGACATGAGTCAGTGGAAAACAGTGAAGCACTTCACGTCATGGTTGGGGTTAAGTCCACATAACGAGAAAACGGGCGGTAAGATTATTCGCAGCAAAACCAAGAAAACGGATAATCGGGCGAATCTAGCCTTCCGACTAGCGGCAGCCACGTTAGGGCGGAGTCAAAGTGCGCTTGGGGTGTTTTATCGACGCATGAAAGCTAAACTCGGTACGCCCAAGGCTGTAGTGGCTACAGCCCACAAACTGGCGCGGATTGTCTATCATCTGCTCAAGTACCAGGTGCCTTTCTCGGCGATGCCGCCAGAACACGAAGATGCGCGCTACCGGGAACGAGCACTTCGCAATCTGCAACGCAAAGCACTCAAACTCGGTGCTAGGCTTGTGGTCGATCCAACTTCTGATAGTCAAGTTGAGGGACTTGTTTCTTAGGAGGCCAGCACTGACGAATATGGTTGTTCTGGCGATGGCGATTTTCCAGCCACATGGAAACGGCAAATTTACAAGGTAGCCGCTGGGCGATCGCGGCGAGATGTTCTGATTTCTCTAAATTCCAACTGTTGTGATAATCGGCGTGCCGCCCAATGTAGGGCGGATCGAGATAAACATAATCGTCTGATTTGGCATCTTTGAGAGTCTCTTGCCAATCGGCTACGCGAAACTTCCAGACCTTGCCTACCATACGTTGGGCGACCCAATCAACCTGATTAGAAATTTTGGTGATGTAGCTTTGAGAAAATCGCTGAGTTTTTTGACAGAAGGGCACATTGAACTTTCCCTCGCTGTTGAACCGCATCAGCCCATTAAAACAAGCTCGATTGAGAAACAGAAAGTCTAGTGGAGATGCGGTTTGGTTAAAGCGATCGCGCACTTCGTAGTAATACTCTGCGCCTCGTTGCCGTAAGATTTCGCCTTCTTTAGTTAGAAACTCTTGAACCACTGCGCGATCAATGGTTCCCTGCTGAATGGCTTGATAAAACCCAATAATGTGGGGATTAGTATCAGCCAGGATTGCTCGATGAGGTATCCGGTTAAAGGCAACTACGCCTGAGCCCAAAAAAGGTTCAATCCAAGTGGCATCGCTTGTTTCTTGCCAAACAACTTGGCTCAAAATGAAAGGCACCAATTTCGTCTTAATTCCCTGGCATTTGATCGGGGGAACGCCAATACGCGGAAGTTGGAGCGAGACAGAAGACATACATGAGCGTGAATGGGATGATGAAGCAAAGGGATCAAGAGGATAAGTAGACAGAATGGGCAATCAAACGATTCCGGTTGAAGCCATTAAATACGACGATCGCGGTTTGGTTCCAGCAATCGTGCAGGACTATCTAGATGGCACGGTGCTGATGATGGCATGGATGAACCAGGAGTCGCTGCAAAAGACGATTGAAACGGGCGAAACCTGGTTTTGGAGTCGATCTCGTCAGGAGTTTTGGCACAAGGGCGAAACTTCAGGACATTTGCAACTTGTGAAATCATTGCGCTACGACTGTGACAGCGATTGCTTGCTGATCACCGTGGACCAAATTGGAGATGTTGCTTGTCACACGGGCGAACGAAGCTGCTTTCACCGCGTGAATAGCCATGTGGAGGCCCCGCTTGCGGATGCGCTTTCTCAGGTCTATGCAGTGGTGCGCGATCGCCGCGATCATCCTAACGAAAACTCCTATACCTGCAAGTTATTTGCGGGGGGAGACAATAAAATCCTCAAAAAGATTGGTGAAGAATCGGCTGAGGTGGTGATGGCATGTAAGGATGATGATCCCAGTGTGAATAACGCTGATACGCAAGCGGCGATCGCGGGTGAAGTTGCCGATTTGTTCTACCACACGCTGGTCGCTTTGGCTTATCACAACGTAGAGCTCAAGGCAGTGTATCGCAAGTTACAAGAGCGTCGGGGGTAAATTATCTGCAAGCGTGAAATATATTTGTACTGGTTTGGGTAAAATGCGGACTGCTCTACTCATTTTTGCAACAGTGTGTATCGGCATTGCCTTTGCGCCCAACGCAGAAGCACAGCGGGCAAAATGCGCTGATTTTGCTTTTCAGGAAGAAGCTCAGGCTTTTATGCAGGCTAGGGGAGCCAACTATCTTGATCGCGACAACGATGGGGTGGCTTGCGAAGCGCTCCCTCGTCGAGAGTCTAAGCCTAAGCCATCTTCGCCTCCCGCAGGTCGATCTCCGCGCACTCAGGTACCATCTGTCCAAAATCAGGTTGTCGTGGTGAGCGTGGGGGATGGCGATACCTTGAAGGTGCAAAATGATCCGACGAAGGTGACTATTCGGCTTGCCTGTGTGGATGCGCCAGAGCGTGCCCAATCGCCCTGGGGTCAAGCTGCCTCGGCGCGATTGAAGCAGCTTTTACCTGTGGGGCAAGTGGTGCAACTGCGAGAGGTTGATCGCGATCGCTATGGACGCGCCGTGGCAGAAGTGTATGTGAATGGGCAATCTATAAACCTGCAAATGGTGCAGGAAGGGATGGCAGTCATCTATCCCAAATATTTTCACGACTGCGCTGCAACCCAAGCGCAGTATCGCCAAGCCGAGGCGATCGCCAAGCAGCAGGGAGTTGGAGTGTGGAACCCAAACAATCCCCTACCAACGATGCCGTGGCAATTTCGCAGTGCTTCACTGAGCCTCTTTAGCGCTCTCGCATGTAGTCTATGCTAATCGGGGCAATATAGCGACGATTGGCACGGACTAGACAAGCGGGTCGTTTTCCGGCACCTAGCGGATCAGTGGCAATCACCCGCAGCCACGTACCGTTTGGTCCGGTAATAATTGCATCGCCATCCTTACTATCAGGAAACGCTGCCGTCACAATCCAACCGCTGGATAGGCGAGTGCTAACCTTACCATTAGGCGTAGCGCGGCAGTTCAGCGAACGACTAGGATCAACCACCAACCAATGGGTGTTGCGATAATAACCCCGATTTCCCATCACTCTTGCGGTGGTAAAATCTCCTGCTTGATTCGCTACAGGCACATCGGCAACTTGAGCATGAGTCGGAGCTGCAAACGGAATCAGGAGGGCGATCGCCGCCGGAATCAGTGCAAACATTCTGTTCATAATATGTATTCCCAATAAAATCAATCGCTATCAGATCGTGACTAACGACTACACTCTCAACGTTGCTGTTTCCCTCTACACCGTTTTTCTTTTATATAGAAGGAAAAGCATCTTTCAATTTCATTCTTCTCTCCAAGAGTTGCAAGATCAGGATAGATAACCCAACGGTAGCAGCCAATCCCAACCAAAAAGTGTGTGCGATAAAGGGGGTTTGATCCAGCGCCCAGCCGCCGATGGGAGGTCCAATAAAATAGCCGATCGCCCAACATTGAGAGTTGACCGCTAAATACACTCCCCGCAGCGATTCCGGTGCCATATCTACCACAATCGATGAAGCAGCAGGCATGTAAGTTACCGTGGCCATCGATAAAATGCCCAATGCTAATGCTGCCCAAGCTATGCTACCAGTAGAGGATATTCCTGTTAGCCAAACTACTGTAAAACCCAACCCCCAAAGTCCAGCAGACAGCATTAATCCACGGGTGCGGCGGAATCGGTTTAAAGATCGAGCGGCAGGAATTTGAAAAATAACAGCAACAATCAGATGCCAGGTAAACAGCGCACTGATCACAACGGGCGTAAATCTTTTTCCATCGGGCGTTCCCGACACAAAGTTAGTGAAATAAAGCGGTAGGGTACTGCTGATTTGCACAATGTAGGTGGTGAACAGCACATTCACGACGCAGTAGATTAGCAAGGTGCGATCTCGCAATGCGAGCTTCCATCCTTTTAAGCCTGAATGCTCGCCCGTTGTTTCAAAGGTTTCTCGAACTGCCCACAGCACCACGACAAACAGCAACAGGAAGGAAAGGCCATCAATGATAAACAGCGATCGATAGGCTCCTGTTGTGCTGATGACCAGTCCTCCCAACACGACTCCAATACCCAAGCCCAAACTGTCGCACAGCCGATTGAGCGCAAAGGCTTCATTGCGATCCTCAGGAGCGGCTAAATCGGCAACGAGTGCTTCTGCTGATGGCCAAAATAGTCCAATTCCCAAACCCATCAGCAAGTTACCCAACACAAACACTGGGAAATTAGCGGTGAATGCCATCACAAACGCCGCGATCGCCGAGATTACTGCTGATAGCAGCACGGTGCGTTTGCGCCCGAACTTCCCATCCGAAAGCGACCCGCCCAAAAAGCGCCCAATTACCCCTGAAATGGATTGACTGCCTAGGCCAAGCCCAACTAATGTTGCGGATAGCCCCACCTGATTGACAAAGAAAATGGGTGCATAAAATAGTGTGAAGCCTGACCCCATTTGCGAGAGCAACCGCCCGATCGCCAGAATCCAAATTTGATAGTTTAAGTGGGGAAGCCAAGAAGTCAATTTCGATCGATGCAATTTCATAGCATAAGAGGCCTATGAGCAAAGTACTATTTTCAGATACTTTCTGCTGGATGCCATCATTCCGAAAGTCGCAATTTGCTAATGAAACAACTACCCGATAGCTTCTCAATTAAAGAATCAGAGAGTTTTGCACAATTCACACGGCTTTTGATGCATTTTTAAGAGCTTTTGACACAAACTGCTTGAGTCGCAACTGTGAACCTAATCCGCTGGTAAAATTCTTGCTTTATCATGCTGCTGACTCTAACTGAGTCTTAGTTCAAATGTTGAGCAAGACATGATAGAAAGAGTTGGAATCGAGATAGTCAAAGGCATCGCTGTGGCTGCATTTTTGTTTGTGACCGATTTGGATCATACGCTCGTGGGGGATGATCACGCCATGGTGGAACTCAACCGCCATCTGGATGATCATCGTCAGCAGCATGGCACCAAAATTGTTTATTCCACCGGGCGATCGCTGACTAGCTATCGCCAACTTAAAGCCGAAAAGCCCTTGCTCGATCCTGATGTACTGATCGTGTCCGTCGGCACCGAGATTTATTTAGCAGGTAGTGATGTACCTGATTTGAGTTGGACAGAGTTTCTTTCTGTTAATTGGAATAGAGAGATGGTTGCAGCGATCGCCAGTCAGTTCGACCTAACGCCTCAGCCCACATCCGAGCAACGCCCGTTCAAGGTCAGCTACTTTCTCACTGAAACGATCGCTGTGGAGCTCTTACCCAAATTACAAGCTTTATTGGATGCCAAAGGCTTAGATGCCCAACTGGTCTACAGCGGCAGCAAAGACTTGGATATTTTGCCGCGTCGGGCAAACAAGGGCAAAGCTATGACTTTTTTACGAGAACAGTTAGCGATCGCTCCTGATCGCACCGTTGCCTGTGGCGATTCGGGAAATGATTTATCCATGTTTTGCGATCGCGCCGAACGGGGCATCATCGTGGGCAATGCCATGCCAGAATTGCTCACCTGGCACCAGGCTAACCCTAGTGACCATCGCTATCTAGCAGAAAAAACTTGTGCAGGCGGCATTTTAGAAGGACTGCACCATTTTGGCTTCTTGCCATAGAGCCGTAAGAATGCAAAATTCTCTCTTTACAGATTGCCTGATACAGTAGCAATGTTCATGCGTTCATTTTTAGTCTGCTATGCCGCTGTTGACGGTAGGTGATTCCGCTCCTGCATTTTCCGTTCCTTCCACGGTCAACCCTACAGCCGCGCTAGATGAAATGGGCGGCTCCTGCAGTCTGCTGTTTTTCTTCGGTAGTTCTCAAATTGAGCATGTTACCGAAACGCTGGAAATCGTTTTTGCCCTCCAAACCCAATTTGAACACCGCAATCTCCGCTTTTTTGGCATTAGCATTGATCCAAATGATTTATATCTGAAAGAGCAGATAGAAAACACCACTCACTGCGGTATGCTGTGGGACTTTCAACGTACGGTCAGCAGCCAATATGGGGTAAGCGAATCTTTAGCAGCAGAAGGCATCAATGGGCATCTGCGTTACAAGCTCACCACTTTTGTCGTAGATGAAAATCTGCGGATTCGAGCCGTGTTTCCTTTTGAAGAACCTACAGGCTACGTGGAGCGATTGCTGGAAACCGTAGAAACGCTAACTGCGCCTGCTAACACTTTTAGCAACCTTGCCACTCGACAAGCACCTGTGCTCTTTGTGCCCAACGTGTTTGATCGCGATTTTTGTCAATTTTTGATCCAACAATACGAGCGAAACGGCGGACGGGAGTCGGGCTTTATGCAAACCGTCGGTGACAAGCTTACGGAAGTGACAGATCCGCAGGTGAAGCGTCGCAAAGACTGGGTACTAGCCGATGCAGACGTGTTGAAATCGGTGAATGATCTGCTTTGGCGGCGGGTAAAACCAGAGATTGAAAAAGCATTTCAATTCAGCATCACTAATTTTGAACGTTATGTAGTGGGCTGTTATGACGAGGGCGATCGCGGTTTTTTCAAAGCCCATCGCGACAACACTCTGCCGGGTACAGGACACCGCCGCTTTGCCATGACTCTCAATCTCAATACAGAAGCCTATGATGGTGGGCATCTTCGCTTTCCGGAATACGGCTCAACCCTCTACCGTCCTGATACGGGAGAAGCCATCATTTTCTCCTGCGCGTTGCTGCATGAAGCCATGCCCGTAACTCAAGGGCGACGCTTTGCCTTGTTGACCTTTTTCTACGGCGAGGCGGAAGCAAAACTCCGCGCCCAAGAACAGCAGCAGGTTATATTTGGCGGCGCGTCGATGGGGCAGGTTTCCAAGCAGGCGAGATCCATCACAGGTAATGCTGCTTTTGGATTTCAGGGCGATCGCACTAAAAAGAAAAAACGTTAAAAAGGGAGCTAGGTAAGAGGAGCTTTTGTTTGGACTTCCCGTTCCTTAACCACATCGTTAGCGAACAGACGTGCTAATTTTGGAGTACTCGTCCCTTGAACGGCAGTTACGGGCAGAGTTGTTGCAACAGTTACGCAATCGCGGCATTGACATTCAATCACTATGATCGGCTACCTAAAAGGAACTGTTGCTAGCATTCAAAAAGCCGGAAATCGCGTGATTCTTACCCTGGAAGTGAATCAGGTCGGCTATGACGTGCAGATTGTGCCGCGTCTGGTGATGCAGTTACCCACCGTTGGGGAATCTATGCAGGTGTTTACCCATCTCCAAATTCGCGAAGAGGTGGTGACTCTGTTTGGGTTTGGAGCCGCCGCCGAGCGAGATTTATTTCGCCAGTTAGTCAGCGTCAGCGGTATTGGTCCTCAGCTTGCCGTAGCGCTGCTGGATACCCTCGGCTTGCAAGACTTGGTACAGGCGATCGTCTCTGGGAACACTCGCGCCCTCTCGAAAACGCCAGGAGTAGGCGGCAAAACAGCAGAACGAATTGCGCTGGAATTGCGAACCAAGCTAGCCGAGTGGCGACAGCAGGCAGGCATTCTCACTGCACCTGCGGCGGGTCCTGCGATTGCCCTTCAAGAAGACGTAGAAATGACCCTACTAGCATTGGGCTACACCAACAGTGAAATCTCTCAGGCACTTCATGCAGTTGGCACAAACACTACCCTTTCTAAACGAGATGATGCCGAAGAATGGATTCGGGAAGCGATCGCCTGGTTAAGTCAATAAGTACGGAGTAAAAGGTTCGAGGTGCAGAGGGTCATAGTGCAGGTAACGTTCCACTGGCATCAATGCTTGATGTGATCTGCCTGTTTGGGTGTAAGCCCAGCCCTAAACTCCGAACTCCAAACTTTTGGCCCTTAGCCTCCGTACTGCCAACCCGTGCTTTCTAGCAGCAGCGGTTCGCCTTCCCGGTGCATACCAGCAGCGATCACTTCTCCCACAAAAACGGTGTGGTCGCCTTGCTCAACAGAGCCAACGACCCGGCATTCCACATAACCTAGAGAATCGGTGATAATCGGGCAGCCAGTTTCACCCAAGTAAAACTCCACATCTTCAAACTTGTTGCCAACCCGTCGCTGCGGTTTGAAGAAGGCTTGCGCCAGATCTTTTTGCCCAGCTTCTAAAATGCTGAGGGCAAAAACGCCACTGGCTTTGAGCATGGCGTGAGATTTGGAATCTTGTTTGACGCAGTTGACCACAAGGGGCGGCGTAAAGGAGGCTTGCATCACCCAGCTTGCAGTGTAGCCATTGACTTCATCTCCCTCTTTCACGCCGCAGATATACAACCCATGCGGAATTTTACGGAGCATCGTTTTTTTCGCCTGTTCATCCAGCAAGAGGCACCACCTAGTTGAAAACTACACCGTTAGTGTATCAAGATGCTTGCTATTTCAACTCCGGAATCTACCTTTGGAAGTGTGTTTTGACTAATAGCGGGAACGCTAGTGATAGCTTCAAAATTGCTTTTGCTTTAGGCGCTAAACCATACATTTTCATTCAGCTAACAAATTTTTTGAGGAACATTGGATGTCTGCAACAAAACTTTTGGCTCCTGTAGTCGGCGCGATCGCGATCGCGGCAGGCGGAACTGCTGCCTACTTGCATTTCAAAACCACGCCAAAGGATGTGATGACTCCACTGGCGATCGCCCAAATCGTGCCCGATGAAGCCTATATGGCTGCCTTTATTTCGGCAGACGAACAAGCCTGGGCAAAACTCAAGCAGTTTGGCACGCCAGAAGCGCAAGCGGTTGTTACTAAAAATTGGAACACTTGGCAGCAAAAACTTTTAACCCAGAGCAACATTGATATTGAGAAAGATCTGAAACCCTGGGTAGGAAACACGATGGTGGCGTTGCTGCCCAACCAAGGCAACAAGCAGAAGCCCAGTGTGTTGGTGGTCACCAGCATTAAAGACAAAATTAGTGCAGCAAGCTTTGCCATGAAGCTGGCAAATCAAGGGGGCAGCAAAGCGAAAGAAAGCGACTACCAGGGCAGTAAGATCATTGCGAATGCAGAAAACTCTGTTTTTACGGCGGTGGTTAAAGATTATTTGGTGATTGCTAGCGATCGCCCAGGGTTAGAAGCAGCGATTAACACCACCAAAGGGCAGCCTTCCTTTGCGTCTAAACCCGGAGCAGATAGCTTGCTGACAAAGGGTGTGGATGTGCAAAACTCGATCGCTCAGGTATATGTGGCAGATTACAGCGCTGCCGTGCAGCAGTTGACGAGCAACAATGACCAGACGACTCTTCCCGCAACCACGCTAGCCCAGCTTAAACGAGTGAAATCTTTAGTAGCGGGAGTCGGTACAGATGAGGGTGGAGTCCGCATTAAAGCGGTAGCCGCGATCGATCCTCAAGCACCCAAATGGGACTACAAACCCGCTCCTGGCAAGATCATTGCCCAACTCCCTGGGGATACGTTGGCGTTGATTAGCGGCGCGAACTTGAGCAGCTATTGGAACCAGGCAACCGAGCAAGCTAAATCCTATCCAGACGGAGAGCAAGCGATCTCGCAAGCTCGACAAGCATTTAAATCAGCAAACTTCGATCTAGACAAAGATATTTTTGGATGGATGGATGGAGAGTTTGGCATGGCGCTAATTCCGTCAGATCGCGGTATTTTGTCTCAAGTGGGATTTGGCGGGGTCATGGTATTTAATACCAGCGATCGCAAAGCTGCCGAAAACGCCCTCAGCAAGCTTGACAATTTAGCGAAAGGCAACGCCGTTCTGGTCCAACAGCGAAATGTGCAAGGTAAAGAAATTACTGAATGGAACAGTCCCATGGGTGCCGTCTTAGGGCATGGCTGGCTCGACAATAATTCTGTATTCGTTACCTTCGGCGGACCTTTAACAGAAACCATGGCAACCAAGTCCGCTCAAACCTTAGACTTCAGCGATACCTTTAAGGGTGTTACTGGAAATCTACCCAAACAAAATATGGGCTACGTTTATGTGGATATGGATAAAACCCTGATGTTACTCAATCGCTTTGCTGCTACCTCTCAAAAACCCATTCCTGCCGACACGGTCGCCGTACTAAATTCCATTCGTGGTATCGGCATTACTTCTACCCAAGAAGGCTCCAGCACCGGGCAAGTTGATATGTCGTTGGCTCTAAAAAAAGGGAAGTAAGGTGATGTAACAAGAGTCGAGGGCGAGGTGTGAAGTCCTGGCTGATGGTACGTTTCAACTTTGCTCAATGAAGCCTACGCGAGCGCGTAGGCTTCGTCACTTGCCCCTCACCACTCCCCCTTTCTTCTCGCTATTCCCTACTCCCTATTCTCTACTTCCTACTCCACCCACAGGAGCCAACACGGGCGGTGCTTCAGGTGAAATAACACGGGTGGACTGCTTGCCGCGTGGTGTAACAACCCAGTAGCTATGCCCGTGCAAATGGTCATAAAGCCCAACGATGGAGATCATGTTCTTTAAAGTGGTATACAAAAAAATCAGGATAGCGTGCTGGGCAAAATAGTACATCGGATAACGAATATACGATATCCGCATCGTCACTACTGTTTGATAAATACCGCTAAAAAAAGTAATGACTGTACTGAACCAAAGATAAGCATTATCTGATGGGGGCAGATAGCCGTGGAACAAAAATAAACTTAGAATCAGCGGCAAAATTTGTAGCGCTAGCAGAGAGTACACAACACAGTAATAAAGCAAATAAGTCCAGTAGAGCTTTTGCTTAAAGGTCAGGTGCTTAGATTTCCAAACGCGCCGTTGATACTTAAAGCTCACTTCTAACCAGCCCTGTGCCCAACGTTTGCGCTGAAACCAAAATGAGTTGAAATCAATAGGGGCAAGCTCAGTGGCAATAATGCTGCGATCATGCAGAATGCGATACCCATTCAATAAAGTCCGCAGCGTCGCATCAATATCTTCTGTCATCATCATTGGGTTAAAGCGAATCCGCTTTAGCACGGCTGTCCGCCAGTAGCCATTGGAGCCACCAAAAATAGTGGAGTCGGTAAGAAACGATTTAGCAGGATGGCTCACCCCATAGAGAGATTCAAACTCAACGGCAATATTTTGAGTTAGCAAGTTGTGCCCATGATTGCGGATGATGTTGCGCCCTTGCACTACGTCGTAGCCTCGTTCTAACCAGCGCCATGCTCTCAAAAAGCAGTCTGGTGAAGGATGATGATCTGCATCTAGAATACAAGTCACCTGACCCGTCACAAGCTCGAGAGCGGCATTCAAGTTTTCGGCTTTGGAATGGCTGCCATCTACTCGTAACAAATGTAGTTCAGCATGAACTTGGGCTAACACTTTTAAGTCGTCTTCAATCGGCAAGTCCACGGGAGTGTTGTATGCCAGGATGACTTCTAGCCCTGCTGTTGGACGATATACCGTGCTGAGAATTTGGCGTAGAGTTTCTAGAATGATGTCTTGTTCGTTGGGCAAGTAGGCAACTACGATGATGGAGCAGCGCGGTAGAGGGGTCGTTGGGGTGAGTCGTTGATAGCCATTAATCCCTAAAACGGTTTTGATGGAATGAATCAAATAATCCCAGCGATCGCTAGTCGGCTGGTCGGTTTGAACAGCAAATCTACGAAATAAAGAAGTAGAAGCCTCCAACAGAATCATCAAAGAGCTAAAAAGAAAAAAGGTGGCGATCGCCATGTGTATATTTACCAGTGGCATTCCTCCCATCCGCAAACACAGGTAAAAGAGGGTAGGAATTCCGATCATCAGGACATGGGTATAGATCAGCTTATGCAGATCGACTGACCACTTCTTCACGTACGCCATCCTCCAATTATTAGAGTGAATTGTTGAGCCATCGGTAGGTACATTGGTAAGCTCATCGGTAGGCAGTCCAATGTAAATGCCATTACTGGAATAAATGAGTACTTATGACTTCTCATCAGCGGAAGTGTTTTCTGGCAGGTTTCAGATCGTCTTCATTGACCCAAAGCGATCGCCGACCATCGCTTACCTGGCAAAGAAAAAATTCCTGCTCATCCAATAGCTTTTCTACTTTCAGCACAATCCACCCTGCCTCACTCCGATAACACACTTCATCCCCCACTTGCGGCTCCTTAAAACGGCGCTGCAACGAAGGCGATGTAGTTAATACATAGTCCACATCTCGCAGCAAACCTAATGCAATCCGTTGAATTAAAGGACTGGTATAGACCGTCAGAACCGCCAGAATAAGCGTGCTGCCAATCATAATGGGCAGCATCACAGCATACCGTGTTGCATCTCCTTGAACGACCAATTGCAAAATGCGATCGACAACTAAGCCATGCATTAGAAAAAAAGTGTAACTATAGCCGCCCATTGCAATAAAGAATGAGGCTATTTGACGCTGCCCTGCCAAGATGCGACACATGACCATGCAGCCCAAACTCAAGCCAATGGACAGCAGCAGGTCTGCAAAAATCCATCCCCAGGTGTAAAACTGACAAATGAAACCAGCAATGTAAACGACCGCGCCGATGGTTAAGGCATGGGGAGAACCCCAATAAACGGGTCCTTCGTCTTTTAGATAGGAATTCCCGACTGATATACCGATCACGAAGGTGCCAAGTTTAGACAGAAACAGGGCGAAGGGTTGCCAGCCTGCTGGAGTATCCCAAATCACATAACTGGGGTGTCCTCCTAAGATGTAAACCGCGATCGCTCGATAGCCAAGTGTGAGTAAGACACAGACTATAACTAAATTTGCGGCTCCCCAACGCTGTAGCAACTGCCACAGAAATGGAAACAGAATAGCAAAACTAAAAATGAGCGAAACAAACCACCAAGACCCACTAGTTGCCATCAGCATTTTCCCGTTGTAGTCATACACCAAAGGAAAACTTATGCCTGCAAAAACATACCAGGGATTGGGGAAAGCAGTCTTAAACGCCATGGCGATCGCCCACAGCAGCGGAAAGGATAGCCACGCTACTGCCCAAAAAGGAAACAGAACTTGAGCCAGTCGTCGCTTTAAGAAAATTCCGACATTTAAGGGCTTTTCTTTGAGTGACAACACTAAACTAAAGCCGCTGATGAGAACGAACACATCAACAAACTGAAACCCAAACCAGGACGGTAAGCTCAAAAAATAGGGCAATGCTCCTTGCTTAGGGAAGGTACTCATTGCCGTCGCCAAGTGGCGCATATTACTATCTAATCCGGTTGGCTGAGGGGTATAAGCAGATCCCGTAAAGCCCATTTGGGCGTAGTAGAGCAGTAGCATCACCACTGCAAGGATGCGAATTCCTTCTAACCAGGCTAGACGCTGAGATCGACCTACCCTTTGATTAATCATCTATATGCTGTCTCTTTTCGGCGGTTAAGTAGGAGATATGGGTGGGAGCGTTCACAGCGCAGTCTAAACAGTTGCAAAATCAGGAAGACACCATGGACGAAGAATTTTCTAATGCAGGATTATAGTTGAAACCTTTGGTGTTGCTTAACCAAAAGCAAGAACGCTCAATCGATTTCTCTCTTCCAAAAGGAGAGGAATTAGATTTCAACCCTCTTTTCCTTAAGAAGAAAAGCTGAGAATGAGGGAGATCATACCTACATCCAACAACGCCCAAATTCTTGATATTCCTATGACCGATTTATATTTTTGGTAAAAGGATTTTAATAGTGAATAGCTCCCTCGAATAAATACTAAAGAATTTCATCTTTCTTTATAATCCATTCCTACCCTGGCAACATACTAAAAATAAATACTTCATAGGATAAGCGCTGTAAGTAGGGCTATGGCGACTGATTTGAGTTAGAAACGATATTACGCACTAACGGTTCTAACCACGTGGTTGTCACTGGCTATTTTTCACCTGAAAGTCTGCGATCGCCCTACTATATCTGTCTTCGAGTAGTACGCTGGTGTAAAGCTAGTGGAAATTTTCAATTAACGCCATGCCCCGTAGTTTAAAGTCGGAAGCCGGATTTTTTCTTCAACAAGGGCTGCAACTGAGCCAAGCGGGTGCGTATGATGAGGCGATTATCAGCTTTGAGCGTGCGTTACAGCTTTATCCTACCTGGCATGAAACTTGGTATTTCAAGGGCGTTGCGTTTTATGAATCACAGCGCTATGCGGAGGCAGCGAGTTGCTTTCAGCAAGCGATCGATTTGAAGCTGAATTATCCAGAAGCTTTAAACAGCCATGGCATGGCGTTGTTTAGCTTGGGTAGCTACGAAGCCGCGATCGCCAGTTATGACAAAGCCATTAAACTATGCCCAGATTTCCATCAAGCCTGGTATAACCGGGGCAATGCACTGGAGAAATCAAATTGCCACGAAGCAGCGCTCGATAGCTTTGATCGGGCGTTGGAGTTGGAGCCAGAGTACGCTAGGTCTTGGTATAACCGAGCAATTATTCTTTTCAAGCAAAGAAAATATGAAGATGCGATCGCTAGCTATGACAAAGCGATCGAGTTTCGCCCTCACTACTCCAATGCTTGGTACAATCGCGCCAACATTTTGAATCTGCTGAAACGCTATGCCGAAGCCTTGGGAAGCTACGATCGCGTGCTGGCGGTTAAATCAGACTGGTATGCTGCCTACTACAACCACGGCAATGTATTGCATAAGCTGAAACGGCATGAGGAAGCCGTTGCTAGTTATGATAATGCCCTACAAATCAAGCCCAATCTTTATGAAGCCTGGTACAACCGGGGTAATGCGTTAGATGCTCTAGGGCGATATGATGACGCGATCGCCAGCTATCGTGAAGCTTTAGCGCTCAAACCCAATTTGCGCGAAGGCTGGTATAACTGGGGCAGCACCCTCCACAAAGCAGGGCAGTACGAAGCGGCGATCGCTAGCTATGACAAAGCGATCATCCTAGATGCCAAGTTTGCAAGAGCTTGGCACAGTCGTGGCGTAGCCTTCCGCAAACTTGGCATGTATGCCAAAGCCATTACTAGCTATGACAAAGCGGTGCAACATAATCCCAACTTATATGAATCTTGGTATGGGCGAGGCGTTATCTTGGGGCACTTAGGACGAAATGAGGTCGCTGTTTCTAGCTACGATCGCGCATTAGAAATAAATCCTACCTTTTATCCCGCTTGGTACAGTCGTGGGGTTGCCCTCAGCCACATTGGGGATTACAAAGCTGCTATTGCTAGTTATGATCGCGCCCTAGAAATTCGCCCTGGGTTTCCACCGGCGTTGCGCCGCCGCAATTTGGCACTCGATCCCACCAGTCTTTCCATGCTTGCACCCGACTTAGATAGCGGCGAGGATTTTAATGAGCCAGTATTAGCTGAGGATATGATTGAAGAATCTTTGAATTCCTGAATTTTGCTTCTTGCTAAGCGGTGGGCAGCAGTGGCTTTAGGTCCTTAGAATGCCAACAAAACGGCAAGGGACAGTCTAAACAAGTCGAGATCGCCCATAACAGCTCCAACTCTGGCAACGTAACAATTTGATCTTGCAGTGCAATCATCGTACAGGCGCTTACTACTGTTTGTTTCAGTTTGGGAGAAAGCACACTCATTCGTTCGAGGCTGCTTTTCAAATGGCTAAAGTTGCCGTTGGGTGCAGTAGTAGGTAGTTCTCGCTTGCTGGCTCCAGGTAGCTGATGCGCCCCCGTTCGAAAGGCATAGGTAACGGCGTCTGGCTCAGTGTGCCCGACTCGTGCCATAGCAGCTAAAACCATCAGGCAATCTTGCCAAACCGGATCCAACGTCGCCTCTGCGGCGATCGCGGGTTGCGTCACACGAGGCTGCAAGCGATGCCGAAGCCCCGTGTAAATGACAAACTCCGTGAGTGATCAGCGTTTGTCAACCGTTGCCAATTCCTGTAGCACTTTGAACACTTGCTGCAACTGGCTAGCAGTAGCTTGCTGCAAAACAGGAATGACCGAATCTAGCAGGGGTAGGCGCAAGCGAGGATTGGATGTATCTAAGATTTTACCGCTTTGTATAGTCAGGTCAGCTAGTGAAACAGGCACAGTTTGCTGTAGCCATGCTTCTTGCTGGGCGCGAACGGAAGGATTTTGGCAATCCAGCATAAGGCTCTGGGCAAATGCGATCGCGCCTTCCAAGGTTTGAGTTCCCTGTTGCGAGCTTTCTGGCGCTTGGGCAACTCGCGAAGATGCCGCAGTGGATGAACGAGTTGAGGTTAAAGGTGCTTGACTGCGGGGCGTTGATGCAACTGGCGAATTGGAAGTGCTCGGTGAAGTAGAGGTTATGGGAGTAAAACCCATCACGCTGGCTGACTGTGCCGTAGGATCAGGGGTCGAAGGAGTGGCGATCGCATTTCCTACAGCCACCTCAGCAGGCACTCGCCGTGCAGCAACACTCAATCGCTGGAGTCGTTGACGCGTGGGGGGATGGGTTGAAAACCAAGCGGCTTCTAACCAACTTGTATTTGCCTCACCAAAAAAGAGATGGCTCATTGCCGCCGCTTGAGGTGCCGATACCCTGGCATGATTTGCGTGAGACTCAATTTTTTGTAGAGCGCTAGCCAGCCCATCAGGATTGCGAGTAAATTGCACAGCAGAAGCATCCGCTAGAAACTCGCGCTGCCGCGAGACCGCACTTTGCAGAATTCGCCCAAAGAAATACCCCAAACCACCAATAGCGATCAAAGCAATGCCGAACACAATAACCGCGAAAAAAGATGATCCTGAATCAGACTCTTTTTTAGATTTAGAGTCAGAACTGAATGATATGTCGGGCGAATACCGAACGACAAAACGACCCAAAATATGGATTAGCAAAATTCCGTGCAACAAGCCAATTAGCTTCATGTTTAGCCGCATGTCACCGTTCAAAATGTGGCTAAACTCATGCCCAATTACGCCCTGCAATTCATCCCGATTCAGTGCTTCTAAACAACCGCGAGTCACCCCAATCGCTGCTTTTTGCGGTGAGTTGCCAGCCGCAAAGGCGTTGATGCTGGTTTCTTGGTCAAGAACGAAGACTTGGGGAGCCGGAATCCCAGATGCGATCGCCATTTCCGCCACAATATTCAACAACTGCTGCTCTTGAACGGTTGCCCTCTCTGGCTCAACCAATCGTCCACCAAGCTCTTCTGCCACCGCTGCCCCGCCCTGTCTTAAACGGATGAGCTTAAACAAGGTTCCACTACCAATCAGCAGCAACGTTGGCACTGCCACGCTTAGCAACATACCTGGACTCAGCAAGCTAATATTTGCCTTCAAAATCAGCCGACAGATGAGCCACAGGGCAAGGTAGATAGCGCCAATAATGCCAACCAGAGATAGCAAATATAGCCACCCCAGCCGACGAGTATTTTGATGGGCACGGTCTTGATGCTCAAAGAAGTTCATGAGTCAGTACCAAGTGTCAAGAAAGGGTGAATGACGAAGGGTGAATATATTCTTAAAACGAGACACGCGGGGCAACTCTCACTTCTGGTGCGGCTTCTTCCAGCAAGTTTGCCGTTTGAAAGTTAAACTGACCTGCAATCAGATTGCTAGGAAATACTTCACGCTTGGTGTTATAAACGGTGACTGAATCGTTGAAGGCTTGACGGGCAAAGGCGACCCGGTTTTCTGTGGAGGTCAACTCTTCCATCACCCGCGCCATATTTTGGTCGGCTTTCAAATCTGGGTAGGCTTCTGACAAGACGAGCAACCGATCTAAACTGCCTGTAAGTACGGCTTCAGCCGATTCTAGTTGTTGCATCGCTTGCGGATCTCCAGGATTGCGAGCTGCACGACTATTGGCACTCATGGCGGCATTTCTGGCAGTGATAACGGCTTCCAGAGTTTCCCGTTCATGCTTCATATACCCTTTAGCAGTTTCTACCAAATTGGGAATCAGGTCGTAACGGCGTTGAAGCTGAACATCAATCTGGCTGTAGGCATTTTTGAAACGATTTCGCAGCGTCACCAGGCTGTTATAGGCGTTCATAACAATGACACCAAGAATCAGCACGAGCATGACAAGAAAAATGAGGGGTCCCATAATTTGTTGTGTTTGAAAGTGAGGTGAATTGGAAGCGTAAAGCTGTCGTTAGTGTTCCCAGGCTGAATTCGCTCTATCCAAATCATCAAGAGTTTTCAAATTCATTCCGGTTATTAAGATGATTTGTATGCAAACGAAATATTGATCTGCACCTTCATCTCTGGGCTTGATTCAGCAAGTAGGGAATTTCTGCATCGAGACGGGGAAAGGTGTTGGCAATGAAGCGGATCAAAAATGGGGCTGATATTGCCACGAGCAAAACGCTTAAGCCCAAACCGGACTTTAGTTCAGCCAGCGTGAGAGTGGAGGTCTCAGACGTAAATTTTGTGGGCAAAGATTGAAGGGCGATCGCCACTCCATTGTTTAATGCATGGCAGGAGATCGGCACGAGCAGCGATCGCGTTTTGATGTAGAGCAAACCCATCAGCAATCCAAATATCGTCAGCCCGATTGGATTGGGATGCAATACCCCAAACAAAATAGACGACATAATCAAGCCTCTTGGCAAATTCCACTTAGTTGCCCACCGCTGCAAAATGAACCCTCGAAACAACAGTTCTTCGGTAATGGGTGCAACTATCACCGTTGTAAAGATATTTAAGCCTGGATAAAGTGCTGGTAGCGCTGTTTGTGGGTCGCTTGCAGCAGCTACTCCTTGCAACACGCTTTCCACGTAAGAGGGAGCGACTAACGCCAAGAGATAAAATAAGATCTGAAAGGAACCCAAGGAAAACATCAAGGCAGCAATCACCAGTCCGACAGTCACTAGCCAGCGTGGATTGTCAGGTATTTGCCCTACCAACTGCTTCAGATTTCCTTGCTGCCCTTTAATTTCAAACAAAAGCCATGCGCTGAGGATAGAAAACAGCACAATGTAGATCAGCAAAACTGCCACTGCATCGTCTGGTTTGAGCTGGGTTAAGCCTAGCCCTAGCACCACAACAAGCAGAATCGAAACCAAAATTAACCACACAAATAAAGTACGGACTTTGATGGCAAGAAAAGGATTTGGGAAGCTTGAGTCAGGCATTAGAATCAGTGGAATTAAATATCTAAAAATCTGTCTAAGATAGACAAGAGTGAAAACCTTAGTGGGTTAGGAAAATCTTATCTTTATAAAGAGGATTGTTTACAATTCGCGATCTCTTGTCCGTGTGTAACGCTTTGGTCAGTCGGAAAAAGGAGTTTACCTTGGTTCAGTCTCTTTCAACTCTCAATAGTCCCACCCTGCTGGAGAATTCTCAGGAATGGGATTTATCTGATCTTTACCAGGGATTTGACGATCCACGCCTGACTGAAGAGTTACAGCAGCTTGAGCAAACAGCCATCCAATTTCGGGATACCTATCGCGATAACGTGAAGGATTTGACGGCAGAACAAGTTGCGGATTGCTTGAAACAACTGGAGGCGATCGCGCAGCAATCAGGCATTCTTTATGCGTTTCCGGCGCTTGTCTTCTCAGCAGATACGCGAAACACCGCAGCAAAACAACTGCAAGATAAGATGCTGGAAGCACTGACGGGAATTGAAAACCAGCTTTTGTTCTTTGACTTAGAACTTAAAAATTTGGGCGATGCGAGATATAGCGAATTGGAGCAGTCTGTTGTGCTTCAGTCCTACCGCCACTATTTTTACAACCTCTCTAAATTTAGACCTTATAAACTATCTGAATCGGTGGAGCAAACCCGCAATCAAGATAGCTTGACTGGACGACAGGCGTTCATCAATCTGAGATCGGTGCATCTAGGCGAACAAAACTATGAAGCGGTCGTCACGCCTGATGGCAAATCTTGCAACACTGAAGCAGAATTAGGTTCGCTGCTGTTTCATCCCAATGCAGAAGTTCGCCATAGCGCTTATTGCTCAGTGCGATCGGTGATGCAACAGCACAATTCTCTCTATGCCTATATTCTCAACAGCGTTGCTCAGGATCACAAGCTAGAAAATCAAATGCGGGGCTACAATTCGACCCTGCACAAACAACTGCTGGCGGATGAAGTGTCGGAGCCAGTCTTCCGTGCCATTATGGAGGGCACTCGCAGCCGCTTTGATCTGTGGCAGCGCTATTACACGCTGAAAGGCAACGCGTTGGGGCAACCGATTCGCACTTGCGATGTCTATGCGCCGTGGGACAGTGAAGCAGTAGAGCCATTGCCTTACAAAGCAGGAGTGGAAACGTTGCTAGCGGCGATCGCAGATTTTGATGTCAATTACGCCCGTCGTGCCGAAGAATTTTTCCTCAAAAATTGGGTGGATGCGAAAGTCCGTCCGGGTAAGCGGGGCGGGGCATTTTGCTGGTACAGCCACGGCAAACATAGCTATTTGCTGCTTTCCTATACCGAAGATTACAATTCTCTGTTTACCCTGGCGCATGAAATGGGGCATGGGCTGCATTTTGCCTGGATTGGCGATCGCCAATCCTACTTCAACAGCCATCCACCCATGATCCTGGCAGAAATTGCTTCAACCTTCAACGAACTGTTGCTGTTGGATTACTTGCTTAAGCAAGCTGGGGACAATCCCGCACTGAAGAAAACCCTGATCACCCGCCAGCTAGAAGATCAACTCAACCTGCTGTTTCGCCAAAGCACTATTAGTCGTCTAGAGTTGGCAATGCACGATCGCGCCACTCAGGGCACCTTTGATCACACCTTTGTGAATGACCAATGGATGTCGTTGTATCAAGAGCTTTGCGGCGACGCAGTGGAAGTGCTGCCAGAACATCAATACGACTGGGCGCGAATTGGACACATTTACTTCAAGCCCTACTATTGCTATCAATACACCGCTTCCAATATCGTTAGCCTTGCTTGCTACCAGAAATATCTGCAAGTCGGCAAAGATTTCATTCCGGGTTACCTGGAACTACTATCCGCAGGCGGCAGTATGGATCAGGTGACGGCACTGAAGCAATATGTAGATGTCGATTTAGAAGACCCCGCTACCATTAGCGCAGCGCTGAAGTATGTGGAAGGCTTGCTCGATCAACTCCAGGCAACACTATAAGCGCAAAGCTGATAACGCCATCCCAGTCAACAACCTCAAGCCATCTAGGGGTTCGCCTGAGCGTCTACAGCTAACTCCTTCAATTACCAATATCTCTCATTAGTCCGCTTCAAACGAAGCGATAGCCAGCGATCACAGTAAACACTAGCACTATGAAGTGGATGGAAAGATCAACAAAAATACAAGACTTGCTGCAAGAGAAATAATAAATGCAACTATAACTGCCCAGAATATATTTTGCCTGGTTTGCTCTCTGTCTTTATAGTATCGTGCTTCTTCTCCCCACATAAAAGCGGATTCCGGTCCAAAGAAAGTGACAAACCATTTTGATGTTTCTGTTAGGGAGCCAACAAGAAGCGGAATCATAAGCACTGGAATCATTGCGGTTATAAGAGTCAATGAATCAAGGAAGTGATTTGATGGTATTGAGCCAAAGAACTTAGCTATTACAATCAGAAAAGGAAGAAAAAGTAGAGCTAGTGTCCATCGAGGAGTCGCTTTTACATTAAAGGTTCTTTGTACCTGAGGCTCTAACTGATCCGCGAGTAATAGCGACCAACTTTTATCTTCCGTGGCAATGCGTATACGAACTTCATTACCATCCAACTCAAACCTTACTTGAACTATCTATTCTCTTGCAGGATATGGAGAAGCTTGAGTTGGTTGATTGATAGCTCTTAGCTCTATAGATGTAACATTTATTCTTCTGTTAGGTACATTCGGATCTGACAAAACTTCGTCAATACTAATTGTTTCATAGTATCTATCGTCTTCTCGCTCAATGTGAAATACAACGCTAGGTGGACTTGCCAGTTCTATTGCTGCCTTTTCTAATAATGCATAAATACGTCGCAGAGTATTCTCATCGAGAACAAAAGGCTTTCGATAGGTTTTTGATACTCCAGATGTTAAATTCACTGACTTCTCCGCAAATGGCTACTGGCATTCAATATTATTTACTGGCTAATTTGCGTTACACAACACAAATCTGCAATTATTGCCTCAGTTGGAAATACAAGCAGACTAACTTGTTATTAGACTAAAAGTTTCCACCTATCACACTTAAATTAGGTGAATGGCAGAATTTTTCTTCATACATATCTTTAGATGTGTATGGTTATTAGCGATCTCAACGTCCAGAACCCAACTTATCTCTCTTAGCCCGTTCGTTATTGGCTAGTAGAGAAGATGCTGAAGCATCAAATAACCAATAAAAATGGGCTTCTCATCTGGAGAAACCCACTTCCCTAACTTATTGCTTTTTCGGAGAAACTACATCAAACCCAAGAAGTGAAGCACGCCTTGGCTAGTCATCAACTCAGTAACTAAAGCGGATACAAACCCAATCATGGCAAACCGACCATTCCACAATTCAGCTTGGGGAGTGAAGCCGAATTTCCAAGCGTTGCGGTCTTCAGCAATGATGATTTTTTCAGTGGTCATGATAAATACTCCAAGTTCATTCCTACCTATGCGCCTATTGTAAACAGATGTTAAAGAAAGTGTCAAATCGTAAACAAATAAAAGTAAGCGAATCTTAGGCTTATTTGAAAATCTCTTTAAAGTAAGGCTAAGATTCGCCCATAATATGCACCACCAATTCACGGTTAGAACCACGCTGACGGTGCTCCCACAGATAAATGCCCTGCCAAACGCCTAGCAGTAAGCGACCATTGGCAATAGGAATTTGTTCAGAGGTATGGGTTAACACAGTGCGGATATGGGCAGGCATATCATCGGCACCTTCTGTACTGTGAATGTAGTTTTCCCACTCTGGCACTAGCTTGGCAAAAAAGTTTTCCAAATCTTTCAGCACATCTGGGTCGGCATTTTCTTGAATCACCAAGCTAGCGGAAGTGTGCCGTAAAAACAAACTGCATAGGCCTACCTGTATGCCTGACTGTGCGACCACCGCCTGCACCTGAGAAGTAATTTTGCAGAGGGATTTGCCTGTAGTTGAAAGCCGCAGCGTTTGTTGATGCTGAGTCATAAGCGACTGAAACCTCTTTTGGTTCAGGGGAATGCTTTATAGTATTCCTTTTGAAAAAAAGTTGAGTACGGCTTGGGCAATTTCATGGTTGCCGTCGGTCATTATCTCCCTGGCTTGCAAAGGGGGATGCAAGGGTTCATGAAGAAACTCCCAGGTACCTGTAAAAAATTCAGCAGGTTGCAGAATTCGGTGAGGCAGGTAGTTTTGGGTGGCACGGAGTAAAACCGAGGCTTCTGCAAAGTCATCACGCACAATGGAAATAATGGGCAGATTTTGACGGCAAGCTTCGGAAAAGGTGCTGTAGCCCGGTTTGGAAATCATGCAGGAACATACTGACATCACATCCACAGGACGATACTGAGGGCTGCTGAGCTTGATTAGGTTTGGGAGATCAGGCGCGTTGCGATCGAAAGTGATGAACTGCCAATCAGCAAAGTGTTCCAGGTTTTGGTAAGGAATTTTCTCTAAGCTCAAACCGCCAAAGGTTAGCAGCACGGTTCGCTCTTTAGGTACAACGAGATTGAGATGTTGTTTTAGCTGCTCTGCACTGTAACAGGGAGTGCCACCCGTGAATCCGACATCGGTGATGTGGGGAAAGGCGCTCATTGGTTCATGGAGGGGTAAGCGGAACAGGCGATCGCATTGGCTAAAACAGCCCTGAATCCACTCTACAATTTCGCCAAACTCAGGCAATTCATCCTGCCATGCCTGATAAATAAAATCCCAGCCAAAGTTACTCATCATATAGCAGGGAATGTTAGCGGCTTTGGCGATCGCAGCCGCTAGGGGCGGTAGATCTGCCAGAATTAACCCCACTCGATTTTGTTTAATAAAGTTGACTTCAGACGCAATGATAGAAGCCTGACGCGCTTTTAACTCCTGAAGTTTTTTCACCGTAGCGGCTTTATCCATGGTGATGCTGTCACTTTGGATGACTCCAATATCGTAAGCACGGGGACGCAAAATGAAGTCACCTGAAATGTAGCCCTCTAACAGCCATCGCGGCGCTGTGGTCACCAAAATTAGCAGCACTTCAGGACACAATCGCTGAATCTCGGCGGCAACAGAAGCGGCACGAGTAGCGTGTCCAAAGCCGTGGTTGGTGATGGCAAGATAGAGGATGGGGCGCATGGGGAAGGACATTTGGTAGTGCACTAAAGGATTGTGGGGTAGGTAACGACATCCTGCCAGGTCCAAGGCTGCTCAGCCAGTTTTGCTCGTTGAGCCGCAGTTGTTTTGAATCGACTATGCCGCCAAATCCAATTGAAATAGCTGACTACTAAGCGTGTTGTCACTTTCGTTTGCTCCCACAGCTTGCCGAACTTGTTTTGCCTGCGGTGCCATCGAGCAGTTTGTTGTCGGACGATGCCGTTGGTTCGCTCTAAGCGCTGCGTTTTGTCTTTGCCAACATAGTGCAGAATTTCAGGCGGAAGGACTCGTTCATAGCCTCCCCAGTCATCACTGTTCCACTGTTTGCAAGCCGTTTTTCCCTGTGTACTAATTACCAATTCCTCAATAAGTTCGTCTGTATGCTTGCCCACTCGTGCCGCTAAAATCAGTCCACTGGAGTCCGCTAAACTCAGACCTATCCAGCAGTCTCCCACTTCTAATTCATTGGAAAGACATTGCTTCTGTTTTTTTGCACGAAAGACCACATCTCATCCGCACTCACCTCTGCGGTTGCCACTTGCTTGACCTGGTCGTTATGAATTAGCTGAGCCTTGGCACTCGATGCCCGAACAATACTGACCACGGTGTTGTATGCCAAGCCTGTAATTCGGCTAATCCCTCGTAAGCTGCTGCCCTCACTATGAGCTTGTAGCACCTGCTGAACTTGTTCCGGACTCACTCGTCGCCAGTAGTACAGCGTGTCAAAGCTCTCACAGAAGGTTTGCTGGCAGTGAGGGCAGAAATAGCGTTGGTGTCCATTGGGCAGCTTGCCATGCTTATGACACTTAGGATGACCACAAAGTCGGCATTCCATAGCTTCTTGAGGGGAAAGAATTGATCCTACTTTACCAAGCCCACAATCCTTTAACCTTTACCAAGCCCACAATCCTTTAACGCACAATCGGACATTTCGAGTCAGATTTGAGTCACAGGCAATCACGCTGGCAACCTAAAATTTACAGCATCTTTACTAACAAGCAATCGTCATTCGTCCCATTTTCTATGGAGAGGCTACGCGAACGTCATTCGCTCAGTGCAGGTCGGCTTCCCAGATGGCGATGTAGATGCGATCGCGATCGTTGCGTTCAATGGTGCCTTTGAGGGTTGGGGTGGAAAAGGTATATTGATTGGCGTTCCGCTTCCATACGCTATTGAATCCTTCTTCGATTGGAGCAGTGAGGCTACCATCCAACATGCCGTTGAGGGTTTCAATCATGACAGCGCGATCAATGGATTGGGCAAAGGAAGCTTCTGTTTGCCGAACTTTATTGGTGTCTTTGTCATACAGGTAAGCAACCGTTACTTGATCGGGAACCAGATCATATTGGGCAGAGCGGGTGTTGTTCCAATATCCGGTGCCTGATTTAGAGGGTTCACCCAATTGAGCAATAATCGATTGTTCTGAGACTCCTGTTGTCAAGCCGAGTACGGGAACACTCGCACTGCCGCTGTTATCGGTGCTGGAGGGTTGGGGCGATGGGGAGGAAGGGACCGGTTCAGGAGATTTGGGCGGTGGCGCAGGTGCCGGAGAAGCGAGTATAGGCGTGGGGGTTGGTTTGCTGGGGGTTGGAGTGACACTTTCTGGAATTTCGATACTGGGAGAAGGTTGTTGAGTCACTTGGGGCGATCGCGCATTGTGCCATACGGCTCCAAGTGCGGCAGCAATCGCGCTAGCAAGCATGGCAACGCCTACAAAAAGCCAGTTTCCTCGCGGCGATCGCTGGGGTTCGATTGAGCGATTTGGCGCGATCGCTGGGGAGGGCAGATTCCCTGGACTGTAAGCCTGAGTCGCCATCTGGGAGATAGGATTGGCAGCAGGGATGGCATTGGCAGCAGGAATGGCATTGGCAGCAGGAGGGGCGGCAGGCGGCGAAGACTGGGGAGATGCGCTCGACAGCAAATTCAACCACTCGGCAACCGTTTGGGGACGATAGTGGGCATCGACTGCCATCCCGCGCACTACGGCTTGATTGGTCGCTGGGGTGATTTGGGGAACCAGATCGCGAGCAGACGGCATGGGTTGGCGATCGCGCAGAATTGCAGCGACTGGAGCATGAGCGGTCAGCAGAGCATATAGGGTTGCTGCCAAACCATAAATATCCGTAGCGGGGCTGCGTTTTGCCTGTGCCATGTATTGTTCAATCGGCGCATAGCCAGCCGAGGTAATGCTGGTGTGGGCTTGAGTCGCACCCATGGTGAACTCTCTAGAAATGCCAAAATCAATCAGAACCACATCTTGAGTGCCCTGACGCAGCATAATGTTTTGGGGCTTGACATCCCGATGCAGTAAACCATTGGTATGAATTACCTGCAACGCTGCCGCAACTTGGCGAATGTAGTGAAGCGCTGTGACTTCGGGCAAGGGGCGATCGGGAAACACAACCTCTTCTAAGGTTTGCCCTGGAATATAGTCCATGACAATGTAAGGCATCCCATCTTCTACAAAAAAGTCACTGACTCGCACAATATTAGGATGGCTACACAGCGCCAGTCTGCGCCCCTCATCTTGAAATTGCTGCTGCACCTTAGCAAACTCCATGCCCTGGCTGATCGCATTCAGCGTTTTAATCACAACCGTTTGCTGGAGGTAGTGATGGGTCGCCCGAAAAGTAATACCAAACCCTCCCTCGCCCAGCAGATGATCTAGGGTATATTTGCCGCTCTGTAATGTTCTCCCAACCAGCGAATTCATGCCAAACCTTTCTATGATGAACCGGCTCTTTCAAACTCCTTCCAGAATAGACAATACCAGAGCAGATCCGTTCAACCATGCGTCTACTCACGCCAAACTAGATTTAGCTTCTTCGGCAACTTGGTCTACGGAATCTTGGGCTAGAGTTTCTAGGGTCGCTTTGGCTTCAGGAGTTGCCAATCGACCAAGGGCTTGGGCAACCCGATAGCGGACTTGCCAATCGGGGTTCGCCACATGATTGATCAGTAGCGGCACAGCACGGATATCACCTAATTCGCCAAAGGACCCGATCGCCGCCATCTGCATCAATTCATTGGGGGATGTAATCGAATCTTCTAATAGCTCAAAGCCGCGTGGATCGCCCAATTCTCCCAGTGCCGCCACAATGCTGAATTTGACTAGCCATTCTGAACTGGTGTTGTAGAGAAATCGCAAATCCTCAAAGGCTTCAGTCAATTTAAGTGCACCGATAGAGTCCGCCGCTGCGGCTTGCACGTCAGGTTCGGCATCTTGCAGGCGATCGCGCAGGGTTTCCAACGTTTTCTCCCGATTTTGGTTACCTAAGGACGATAACTGGCTCACGGCGGCATAGCGAACTCTGGCGTTCGTATCATCGACTGCTTGCAAAATCATGCCGAACGTAATGCTGGGGTCGAGCGTTCGCATTTGGTTCACGGCTCTGAGGCGATCGCCCAGATCGGCTGAATTTAAAAGTGTTTTAACTGAATCAGGAGTAATGTCCATAAAAAATTGTTTGTTAATAAATTGTTTTTAAAAAGTAAATCGCTTTTCTAGTCCCAAATCCCTAGCCCTGATCTGCTGCCATCGAGCGGATGATGTCACCGCGAGTCAGGATGCCAATGACGCGATCGCCAGCATCGACTACAGGCAAGCGATGAACGTTGCGATCGTGCATCAACTGGGCAGCATTTCGCAACGGCTGATCACGAGTGATCGTCACAAGATGATCACTTGTCATGGCTTCCCCAACGGTTTCACCCAACGCTTTATGCACTTCCCGTTCATATTGGGCAGGGTTTTCTAGATAGATCACGCTGTCTAAAAACATGAAGTATGGCGGCATAGTGGCTCCCGTTTCTCGCCACATTAAATCTGTTTCAGAAATTACGCCGACTAGTTTGCCATTTTCATCGACTACGGGCAGCCCGCTAATGCGTTTTTCTGCCAATATTTTGATGACCTCTATCAGCGGCGTGTCGCGGTTCGCTGTAATCGGATCATGGGTCATTACATCCCCAACAGTCTTAGCCATAATCAGTCGCGGGTTCTACACAAGGTCTGAACCCATTGTAGAGAATAGCGGCGATCGCCCAACCAGACTCAACAGGTTGTTACATCCAATACTTAATTAAGTTTCAAGGGTGAGCGACAAACCTCTCTCTGCAAGGAAATACAAGCCAAAGCGATCGCATCCTTGATATTTCCAACTGCTTCGTCCTTAGTTTGCCCTTGTCTACACAACCAGGAATGCTTGGACACTCTACAATCAAACTTCGTCCTTATCCCGATCTAAAGTCACGTTAAATCTCATAAGTTCTGGTTAAAAAGACTAAAAATCTTTTTTAATTGCACTGAATAACTTAAGTTGTGCCCAAAGAAATTGTCGGAAAGTCAACTTTTACGATAGTTGTCATTAGCTGATCGCTACTTTGCAATAGATCATTCCATCCAGTGGCGTTAATGTGTTCCAGATGTTCTAGACGTAATCGGTGCTGATCAAATACCCAATACTTAATACTAGGAACTAGATAGCGAGTAAAAGCCATCCATTCTGCGTAATTAATTGCGAGAGGGTTGCCCTGCATCAATATTATCTTGCCAGCATTTCCAACAGTTGCAATGGAATGAGCCGCTAGTAACATTGATCTATATTTTGGATGAGAGGCTAGATCAAACTTCGTTTCTCCATGTTCAGAGTAATGCCGGAGCATGATGTAAGCACGAAGAATGATTTCGATCACTGCCGGAGTGATTCCAGAAACCAGAAAATGCCGAAAATCATAGCCGTTGAGATACATCCACCGTGCAAGTTCTCCAACCGTGCGTCCTTTCTTTCCAAAGCTGCCAACATTAATCCCTTGAATTAATGTCATAAAGGGTGCTGGCAAACCCATGGGGGTAGCCACATCAGAAATCAGGTGTCCAAGTTGGCGAAGGAATGCTTCAATCAGTCCAACAGGTTCAAGATCAGACCAAACGGCTCCTTGCATCCATGTATGGGTATGGGTCAATTTATCGTAAGAAAACCCGGTAATTGTCCCTCGCATAATATCTAAGACCCCAAACACAAAGCCGAGAACTGGATCATGCCCTAAAGACTGATAGCGATGTGATTTAGGAGACATTCCAGCAACACGTTTCACTCCATCTGCACCTGCATAACTCTTTGCGTCATAGGGAACTTTACATGTTTTTTCTAATTCTCTCGCCCATTGAGAGAATCAATCAGTCTGACCAGCTTTTGCTGTGGTGTTAAAGTCTTTCAATCGAGCAGTAAGATTCAATTGATCAAGCCATTTTCCATTCCCTATTACAGTAGGATTTTTGGGAATTTGAACAAGGAGAACATCTGTTAGCAACGCCAGAATCCCACTTGCTCCAACAAAAGAATAGTCGCAGGCATCCCATTGGTATTGAGCATCATAGGATTCACTCTGAAGCTTTTTGAGATCTGCTTCCGTTAAAAAACCTTCGTAGGGAGCTAACGGATCGACTCCTTGAGATAGCGCATAGGTTTGGCATTGCCTTACAAAACTGTCCCAATCTTTGAAGCCGATTTTGGTGAGTTCTCGAAAAACAGATTGCTGGCGATTTTCATACAGTCTTAAAATCTGGTCTGGATCGAAATCACCAAAATCTTCTGTTTCAATCCATTCTTGAGAGGCTTCTAGCTCCTCCATGAGACTTTCAAGATCCCGAAGTTGATTGGTTGTTTCATCAACACCAGTCAGCTTTTGCCCAACTTCGGTTAGTTTGGCATCTATTTCGGAAACTGCTAAGTCGAGGTTTTTTAGAACGTGATTTTGTGCTTGTAAAGCAATGCCAAGTTCAGCAATAAATTGATCGGAAAGCATCTTAAACTGCTCCAGAAGCTTGTTTTCGCTTTGCAACTGACTGTTGCATGAACCTTAACCTTTCCGTCAAAATCTTAATTGCTTCTCGATTAGCTTCTGCACTGGCAGCGCCCACTTCGAGGGTTGTAGTTTTTTCCTGAAGACTGCCAATTTGCTCTACTAACTGGTTAACAGCTCCCTGCATATTTTTAATCACCAGTTCAGCTTTGCGTTCTCTTTCAGTTTGCAATTGTGCTTTTTTAGCTGTGTCTCCTGTATCAAGCAGAGCATTAATACCTATAAAAACACCTGCGCCCGCAAGAATGGCAACCCCAATTCCAGGAATCATGCCTCCTAAACCAACTTATACGGAATTGAGTAGGGGAGTATCATTTAGCAAGATGAAAAAGGTACTCTGTCCATGCCTCGACCCCGCACTCAAATTAGCCCTCATCTAGACTACGCAGATCTAACTCAGCGGTATGTTCAGTGCCAAGATGCTGGCGAGAAAAACCGTTGGTTGGTGATTCGATTGCTCAGTCATCCAAAGACTCCGATGAGCATCGAACAAACCGCTGAGATTTGTGGACTCAGTTGTAGTGGAGTGCGGAAAATTGCCCGTCGCTACAACGCCGAGGGTGCGGTCGGACTAGTCAATCGGCAACGCTTGAACCCTGGGGGCAATCGGTTGGCTTTAAGTGATGAACAGCAACGGCTATTGCGGCAACGCTTACAGAGTGCCCCGGATGATGGCGGACTCTGGAGTGGACCGAAAGTTGGGGAGTATATCGAAACCTACTTTGGCATTTGCTTACACCCCTCAACAGCCTGGAAGTATCTACGACGTTTGGGGTTGAGCTTGCAGGTGCCGCATCCGGTGCATCATCAAAGCGCAACCCTTGAGCAGCAAGCAGAGTTCAAAGCAGGATTAGCAGGTCATGTGGCGTGGTTGCGCTCGTTGTTTCCCAATCGGGAGATTGTAATTTGGGCGGAAGACGAAGCTCGATTAGGCTTGCAACCCATTGTCAGGCGGGTTTGGGCACCCATAGGAGAACGCCCATCAGCGCATCATTCTCGCCGCTATCAATGGGTCTACACCTATGGTTTTGTCCATCCTGCCACTGGAGCGAGCTACTTCCTTTTATTGCCCCGTGCCAATGTCTCCATGATGCAGATGGCGTTAGAGCTATTTGCGGCTCAGGTCAATCCCCATCGTCAGCAGTTGATCATTCTATTGGTTGATCAGGCCGCGTGGCATATGAGCCAAAAACTTCAGGTGCCCCCCGGCATTTTCTTCTACCCGCTATTGCCCTATACCCTCCAACTGCAACCCACTGAATGTGTCTGGTCTTTGCTGCGCGAAGCAATCGCTAATCAAGTGTTTGACAATCTTGATGCTTTAGAGGATGTCTTAGTCAAGCGGTGCCAATGGTTGATGCAGCATCCTGTGATAGTTCAAGGCAAAGTGGGCTTTGATTGGATTCAAGCAATTTAATCTGGTCAAAAAGTACTGCCTTCCGCAATTCCGTATAATTACTAGATTGCGAATGAACGCCATCAAGGTAGCAGCAGGTTTCGCTGCAATCGAGCTTTGGTCTTCGCCGAGCACGACATCTTTGACCCAATGCAGCGGATTCTCAATCCCCCAATGCGACCGAATGCGGGCTTGCAAGGCATCTGCCTGCTGCGACCAACTGGTGATGTAGTATCGACGCTCATAGTACGGTTCTCCCTGGCGCTTGCCCAGGCGGATCACCTCCACTCCTTGTTGAGCACCGCTCCAAAGGTGCTTCAGACTATCTGGCAAGGGAAAAACCGCAGCAATTCGGGTCGTTTGACGGTCCCGCGTCTGTTCGGCATCAAGATGAATACTGAACACCGTATCCCTCTGAGCCAGGTCTTGTAATTGCTGATAAAGCGTTTTCTGATTCGCTTTCACACTATAGCGTTTCCGGCTCCTGTGAGGTACAAACTAAAGGCTCAAACCCTTGCTCTCTATTATTCTGCCCGTACCTCATCCGACAGAAAACCGCTATAATCACGTAATCATTTCCTTGGCTGTGAATTAATTCCACGGGTTTTTTTGAGTGTGCAATGCGTCCAAACTCACCGTTACCCCAGATAACTGCAAATGTTCCAGCAGTTCATAGACCGCCTTAATCTCGCTCTGATGCTGATTTTCAAAGACGGCTTGTCCCACCACCAGTCCCTGTTCTAACTGAAACACTGACACGACATTGACAAAGTTTTGCTGTGCCGTGTCAGTGTCGGTGAGCGTGTTCTTTAAGCTTTTGCCATCCACTGCACAGTTGTTTCCAGCTTTAACCAATCCGGCACTCTGCGCCCATTGGTTAAAGGCGGTTGCGACTGCATTAAAGTCAATCTCCATCAACAAGCGTCGAATGGTGGAATAACTCGGTAACTGCGCTCGGCGCAAGCCTAAGCGCTCTGCCAGATGCTCCTGGTGGCGGAGCATGAAGCGCGATAAACCCCGATACCCTCGGTAGCCACTCATCGTGCCCAGAATGATTAACAGCAGAAACACCCACAGGGGATAGCGCTGTCCAGCACCGCGACGATGGTCTGGAATCGTTTGCAGAGCTTCTATCAAGGTCATGGGTCGGATGGGAGGGACGCGAATTAATTGCTGCCTCTGTTAGCTTGAATTTTCTTCCCCTAGAATGAATCAGCCCTAGGTTGCAGTTGGGGAACGACGTGACCTTCTGTGCGCTTCTGAATCATCCATCTCTCGACGCAACTCTTGCTGACAGCAAAGCGGGCAGCAACTTTTCGGATCGAGCTATCACCCTTCTCCATAGCACTTACAATCTTCTCTCGAAAGTCTATGGAATGCGGCTTCATTTTTGACCCAACGTTGTAATACCAAATTAAATTGGAGTAGTTACAGATCAGATAAACTGAGGAATGTAGAGGTGAGAGTCTAATCATGGCTGGTGTCAGCGCAATCGTAATTAAAGAAAGTCTCGAGGAGTTAGGCACCCGCTTGCGAACGGTTGAACAGCCGATAGTTAAAGAACGATTGCAAGTGTTGTACTGGCTCAAACGAGCGCAAGCACCGAGCATCAGCCAGATCGCGGTTGCAATTGGCAGGCATCGAGGCACGGTGCAAAAGTGGTTAGCGCTGTATCGAGCACAAGGATTAGAGGCATTGCTGGTGGTCAAGCCAACGCCAGGAGGAGGCAACCGGATGATTCCAATGTGGGCAGAAGTTGCCTTAGCAAAGCGATTGCAGGAACCGGACAATGGGTTTGACAGCTATGGGGAGGTGCAGCAGTGGCTCTTGGAGAGTTTAGGAATAGAAGCCCAGTATCATGCGGTCTACCAGATGACCCGTTATCGGCTCAAAGCCAAGCTAAAAGTGGCTCGTCCCCAACAACCTCAAGCAGAACCGAGCACAACGAGAGGCATTTAAGCAAACCTTGCAGACGACCTCGATTTGTTGAGCCAATACGCTCGGCAAGTGCGCCAGGATAAACGACCTATTCGCTATTTTGCTGGGGATGAGAGCCGCTTTGGGCTGCATACCATTATCGGGCGTTTGATTACAGCCTTTGGAGTGAAACCCATTGGCTCATGGCAACGGGTGTTCAAAGCATTCTGGCTCTATGGCGCTGTGGAACCTGCCACCGGAGAATCCTTTTTCTGGCAGTTCTCCCATGTCGATACCGAGTGCTACCAATGCTTCTTGGATGAGTTCTCCAAGGCTTACCCCGATAGTCTCAATATCCTGCAAGTGGATAACGGACGGTTCCACAAAGGCAAAGCGTTGATTGTGCCACAGAACATTATCCTGGTGTTCCAACCGCCTTACTGTCCGGAGTTAAATCCAATTGAGAGGCTATGGGAATATCTCAAGGCGGATCTCAAGTGGGTTTCGTTCAAAACGCTTGACCAACTGCAATCCAGAGTAGATCAACTCTTATCCCAGTTAACCCCTCAAGTGATTGCTTCTCTCACGGGCTACCCCTTTATCCTCAATGCACTATCTGTCATTGAAACCATTTAAATTGGTATAATCCTTCATTGCCCTCTATCTGACTGCAATCCGCTGTAATTTTTATTGAGCAAAAGAGACTGTGGTTGACTTCAATGTGACTTCCGCACGACTAGCAGTACTATCTCAAAGTACCCGCTTATTTACTGCTCTCACGATGTTTGAACAGTAAACCGGATAAAGCAGCCTTCATAAATCGTTGATCTCTTCTTGACCCTCGCCCTCTAATACGAATAGGTGCTTTCGGCGTAGGCTTCTTCTTCTGATTCATGGTCTTGATCGACAAATTCTTGAACCCGAATGCGGTAGTCTCGCAGGGTTTCGTCTACCCAGTTGCGATCGGGGCTATTAGCAAAAATATGGACTAAGGGCTCGCCAGCATCGGGCAAAATCAGCACCCAACCGTCGGATCGATGATCAAAAATTTTCACTCCATCCACCAGTTCCAAAGACTCTACGGGATGAGTTTCAACCAGGTGTCGCATGAGTGAACCTTTGGTTGACCAGGGACAGCGGACGACGTGGGTTTTGTGACTAATCCGGGGAAGCTCTGCCCGAATTTGCCCCAGCGATCGCTCTTGAATGGTCAACAGTTCAATGATTTTGGCAATGCAAAACATGGCATCAAAGCCGGGATGCAGATGAGGAAAGATGAAACCCATCTCACCACTACCGCCCAAAACCACATTGGCGCTAGTTTGGCAGGTTTCCATCAAGGCAGTGGGATTTGCCTTCGTGCGAATCACATAACCGTCGTGGCGGCGGGCAATGTGTTCCACGGCGCTGGATGCATTGACGGGAACCACAATCGTGCCCCTGGGAGTCTGCGTCAACATCATTTCTACCATCAGTGCCGTCAGCATTTCGCCCCGAATGGTGCTGCCTGTCTCATCCACTAAAATCAGTTGTTCGCCATTGGCGTAAACCTGCACCCCAAAATTCGCCTTCAGCGCTTCCACCACATGCCCCAATTGGCTGAGTAAAGTTTCGCGGTTCGAGTTGGTGGGTGCATTTTGGCTGAGGCTGGCATTGAGTACGACGGCATCGCAGCCAAATTTGGCGAGAATTTGAGGTAGCACCGCGCCTGAGACGGCATACACATAATCGATCACCACTTTGGAACTGCTGTGGCGAATGGCTTCCACGTTGAGGTGACGCTCAAAACTGATGCCGTAGATATCCAGCATTTGGTTGGCATAGGCGACGTTTCCAATTTCGTGCATTTGGGCGCGGCGAAAGTCTTCTTTAAAGTACGCGCCTTCAATTTTCTTTTCGCGCGCCTTGGAAATATTGATGCCTTTGTGATCAAAAAATTCGATCAAGATGTGGTCTGGGCGTTCAGGATGGACGCGGACATGAATTCCCCCCGCGATCGCGATCGTTGGCACAATCGATCGCGCTACAGGAATCGCTGTGGCTTCCAGGTTTTGGATGTTGACTCCAACCGACATCAGCCCTGCAATCAGCGATCGCGACACCATCCGAGAAATCGTGCGCTGATCGCGGGAAACCGTGACATGAGAACCAGACTTCAACGTGGAACCATAGGCTCCCCCTAGTTTGACCGCAAATTCCGGCGTGATGTCGATGTTTGCTAGCCCAGATACCCCACGCTGTCCAAACAAATTGCGATAGGCGGCTTGCCCCCAAATCAAGTTGATGTTGAGAATGGCACCCGGTTCCACCTTTTTGCTGGGCCACACCCGCACGCCGGGGCTAACCTTCGCTTCTTCGCCAATGGAGGAAAGGGGACCGATAACGGCACCTTCTAGCACATGGGCGCGGCGATCTACCCGCGTCCCTCGTGCAATCACGCAGGCTCTTAAATGAGCTTCGTCGCCGACGATCGCGCCATTCCAAATAATTGGGCGCTTCAGATTTGCCTCTGTCCCCACCGTGACGTTATCGCCAATGACCGTGCCGCCTTCAATCAGCACTCGTGCCCCAATCCGGCAATTGCTGCCAATCATTGCTGGCGCTTCGATTTGCGCTGTCGGGTCAAGATAGGTGTTTTGCCCAATCCAAATACCGGGCATTCGCTCTTCATAAGCAAAATCGAGCTTGACTTTGCGAAATAAGCCATCGTACTGGGCTTCGCGATAGGCATCTAAATGACCAACATCGCACCAGTAACCATCCGCAATATAGCCAAACATCGGCTCCCCTGCTTCCAGCATCCGCGGAAACAAATCCTTGGAAAAATCACTTTCCTGGTTTTCTGGCAGGTATTTCAATACGTCTGGCTCCAGAATATAGGCACCCGTATTGACCGTATCGGAAAAGATTTCACTGCTAGAGGGTTTTTCTAAAAATCGACAAATGCGATAGTTTTCATCGGTGATCACAACCCCAAATTCCAAAGGATTGGGGACGCGGGTCAAAATTAGGGTAGCTTGGGAGCGGTGCGCTCTGTGAAAGGCGATCGCTTCCTTCAGATCAAAATCAGTAATACTATCGCCGCTAATGACTAAAAACGTATCGTCCAGCAGTTCCGCAATATTTTTAACGCAGCCTGCTGTTCCCAACGGCTGATCCTCTTCCACCGCATAGGTCATTTGCACGCCAAAGTCACTGCCGTCCTGAAAATAATCTCGCATCACATCGGGTAAGTAGTGCAGCGTGGTAATAATTTCATGAATGCCATTGCGCTTCAGTAGATTGATGATGTGTTCGGCGATCGGACGGTTAAGAATTGGAACCATCGGCTTAGGGAGGTCGCAAGTCAACGGTCTTAGTCGAGTTCCCGATCCACCTGCCATCAAAACTGCTCGCATAAGCCCTCGATTAGTATTGTTTTAAATGAAAAAGCTTGAACTCTTAAAGAGTAAATTTTCTACGCAATAGGCGACCTGCTTGAAATAATGCCAAGCTTACCCTCACCCGATGGGAGAGGACAATAGCAACTTCCGTAAGCCCTTATCCTTGGGGATAAGAGTTCGGATCAGGGCAAAATCAGGTGCCCATGGCGGCTTTCTATAGTTTTGTAGCGTTAATGTCTTTAAGGTATCTTCCGCAAGAAAGGAATGCTACCTAAACCAGAACATCGTAAAACCTTGTTACATCGATGTTACTGGACATCTTGATTTCTGTAGATAGGATAAAACAGAGTAGTAAAGCTATTGAGTCATTTAGAGGGTTCGTTCAGTTATGGAAATCATTGGTGTTGTTGCGTCCATTGTTTACGCAGGCGGAATCTGGAAGTTTTGGACGGGATTTAATCGCACAAACTTTAGTCAAGGTCGCTGGTATCTGGCACCCCTATGGCCCGTCTTGATTTTTAATAAACCCTACCGCCAAAACTTTAATAAAGCCTTGAAAGGCTAAAGGATTGGATGTCTAATAAAAAGATGTCTAATAAAAACAAGCGTCTTTCATATCAAGCAGATTCCAGCGATGGGTTTGGAGTATTGCGCGATCGTCCCACCGATTGGGAAAGCCATATCGCCGCGATCGCGTTTCGCTTCAATCAAGAGTATAAAGGTACGGCAGTGGACTTGCCCGACGAAGTGAAAGCCATGCCAATTTATCAAGAGCGGCTTTCTGGCTTACTACAAAGCAAACTCACCTCTCCTTTTTGGCAGCTGGCTAAACCGCAAAAAAACCAGCGCTGTCTGGATATTGGCTGTGGAGTCAGCTTTTTGATTTATCCCTGGCGCGAGTGGGATGCGGTTTTTTATGGGTCAGAAGTAAGCACCGCAGCCCAAGAGGTGCTAAACGCGCGAGGACCTCAGTTGAACTCCAAACTGTTCAAGGGGGTGCAACTGGCTCCAGCCCATCAAATGCTCTACGAAGCCAACCAGTTTGACCTGGCGATCGCCACAGGAGTCAGTGCCTACTATCCGCCAGAGTATTGGGGTGCAGTACTGGCTGAAGCCAAACGGGTTCTGAAACCGGGGAGTTTCTTTGTGTTCGATGTGGTTGATCCGGATACGCCTTTGGCAGAAAACTGGGCAATCCTGGAAACGTACTTGGGCAGCGAGGTTTTTTTAGAACCGTTGGAAAAATGGAAACAGCTCGTTCAAGACGCTGGAGGTAAGATTGTCAAAACATTGCCTGGAGAGATCTTTCAGCTTTGGAAAGTTAGTTTTTAACGAAGCTAAGAGCTAGAGATGTATATTCATCAGCGGACGGTGCGGTTTCAGGATACGGATGCGGCAGGGGTGGTGTATTTTTCAAATGGGCTGGCGATCTGCCATGAAGCCTATGAAGCTTCGCTGCAAGCGGCAGGAATTGATCTGAAGGCATTTTTTAAGGGAGTGCCCGTGGCGGTTCCGATTGTTCATGCCAGCGTGGATTTTTTGCGCCCGATCTCAGTGGGCGATCGCCTAGAAATTCACCTCACGCCTCATCAGACTGATTCCACCGAGTTTGAAATTCACTACCAGCTTTGTTTAGAGCCTTCACTAGATAAACCTGTAATCAAAGCGCTGACTCGTCATGTTTGCATTGATGCCCAAGCTCGCACTCGCCAAGAATTACCACCGCCGTTAATTACATGGTTGAATCAGTGGGCACCAGTTGCCGTAGTTCTTGCCGATTAAGTTTTCCCTGAGCGTTGCGGGGCAGTTGTTCTACCGCAATCCAGTGTTTTGGCAGTTTGAATTTGCTGAGGCGATCTGCCAAGGCGGCTTTTAGGGTTGTCACCGTCAGATGAGCAGTGGGCACATAGATGGCTGCAATGGCTTCACCCCAGTAGGGATCACTCACACCAAACACCCCCACATCTTGCACCAGCCCCGTTGCCAAAATTGCCGCCTCTACCTCTGCCGGAAACACATTCTCTCCACCTGTAATGATTTTGTCGCTTTGCCGCCCCAGGATATGCAGGTAGCCGCGCTCATCCAACCAACCGATGTCGTCTGTAGAGAAAGTGCAAGCGACTGTTCCCTTCGAAAAGCACGCAACGTCGCGTGGAGTATCAACAAATTCTGGATAGTAGCCCAGCATCAGCGATTTAGCGGCGATCGTTACCACACCCGTTTGATTGACCCCAAGCACTTCCCCCGTCGTGGCGCTGCAAATCGTGATTTGAGCATGGGGCAGCACTTGCCCACAGCCCGTTATACCTTGCAAAAAATCCGTTGGTTTTAGTGTTGAGACCTGCGACGCCGTTTCCGTCATGCCATAGGTGGGCGCAAGCGGAATGGCAAGCTGCCTTGCCTGTTCTAATAACTCTGACCCGGCAGGCGCACCACCAAGGAGGATGGTTTTGAACTGGGTAAGAAGAGTGGGCGAACCCAGCAGACGATGGAGTTGGGTAGGAACGAGGGAAAGAAAAAAATCAGCGGGGTCAAAGGTTAGTAGATGGGACGTTTCCAGGGTCTTGTAGGGTAAAAGGGCTAATGTACCGCCTGAAGTGAGCGATCGCAAACATTGCATCAAACCGCTGACGTGATAAATAGGCAGAACACAGCAAGAGTGAATTCGCTCTACGCCAAAGTAGTGCTGAAAACCTGCGACAGAAGCCATGAGCGTATCCCAGGTGTGCATGGCGAAGCGAATAGAGCCGGAGGAGCCGCCCGTGGGAATGCAGATGAGGGGAAGTGGAGAGTGCAAAGCGGGGAGTACCGAATGCAGAGGAGGTCGTAGAAGTGTGCTTTTTTCGTAGAGGAGGGTGGGCTGAGCTAGGGCGAAGACCTGTGCCCATTCGGAGTCTGTCCAAGTGGGATTGCAAAGGAACAAATGACAGCCAGTGGCGCAGGCAGCAATAAATTTTGCCAGGAAGTGGATCGGGTCGGATTCTGCCAAAAAAATAACGGGGCGATCTCTCACTCGCGTCTTCTCTTCCTGCAATTGTGCGATCACCCGACTGGTCAATTCAAAAAAAGCACGGCTATCCTGCCCAATCAACCAGTCTTCCCTGGCTCGTTCCTGCAAATATTCCCATGCGCCTTTCATTACCATTCCCTATTCCCTAAACCAATGGCTTGTGCCGTAGCCCATCGCGCGATCGCTATTTCCCAGTTCTGCTGCCAACTTCAAGCCTGCCTCTCGTCCAATTTCGGTTTCAAACACCGAGGAGAAGACTGCATCAATGGCATGTGCCTGAAAAAACTGGCGCAGGCGACGTGGTGAACCGGCGATCGCGGGTTTAATCACAAGAACTCCACGCCAGCCTTGCGCATGACAATCTTGCAGTTGAGCGAGGGTTGCTACCGATTCATCCAGTGCTAGAGGGGTTGAACACCACATACTCAACTCCATCATCTGAGCAAATTGGCTCGGAGGAAGGGGCTGCTCTAAATATTCGATGATTGGAATGAGATCGCACGCCGCTAGCCACGCTTTCGCAGTTTTCATGCTCAATCCACCATTGGCATCTAGCCGCAGTCGTGCCGTTTTTGGCAAATCTTGAGCCAGCCTCGCCAACACTGCCAATTCTATTTCCAGTGCTTCCACTCCAACTTTCCATTTAAACGTCCGATAGCCTTCTTCCCACAGCTTTTGCCAGGTTGATAACGCGACTTTCCCCGCAGGCAGCAACGCGCTTTGCAGGAGTACGGAGTGTGGAGTACGCAGTGCGCAGTATGAGTCTTGTTCTGTTAACTCTGACCCTTGCCCCCGGACTCCTGATCTTTGATGCTCGCCATGCACCACTGCTTCCCACGCCATTTCAAAGCCAAATTGACAGGCGGGTAGGGTAAGTGGAATGTCAAAAATAGTCTCTTTTGTAAGGATATGGGGCAGTTGGCGGCAAAAGTCTAGAGCTTGCTCCAAGCTCTCAGAGCCAAACCAATGCAGGGGAGCAATTTCGCCTCTGCCAACTTGCTCAGTTTGATCAATCAGTTGCAGTAAAATACCCTCTCGCACCTTCCAAGTTCCGTGGCTGGTTTGCAATGGGCATTTAAAGGGGCGCTGGTAAGAATGGAATTGAAATTGATAGAGCATCAAGCTTTTCAGAGGCTATGCCAAAAGGATTCTCTGAAGTTTTGTAGTTGCACGATCTTGTTTTTGCTTTATCTTTAACCTCTGGATAGAACAAATCCCAGACCCAGCATCAAGCCAGTGAAAAAGTGAAACGCGACAGCAATCAATCGACAACGCAGCAGGGTTTCTGGCTGATGATAGTTGGCTGCGATCGTGCGACACAGTTTGAGGGCATAGGGCAAGCTGGCAAACACCAACAGTGTCCATAGAGGGAAGATCTTGATCGATACAAATAGGACAGTCAGCCCATAAATACTGCTGCAAATCCACGGGAGCAGTTGGGCCGCGCGTTTGGCACCCAGTCGCACTACTGGCGATCGCTTGCCAACGGCAGCATCGTCATTCACCTGGTTGAAGTGAGAACAAAAGAGAATCAAACTGGTGGCAATGCCAATCACGGCGGAGGCGGCGAAGTTGGTGAGTGACCAGGATTGGGTCTGGCTATAGTAAACGGCGGCAAATGCGATAGGACCAAAAGCAAAGAAGCAGAGAATTTCACCCAAACCGTGGTAGCTGAGGCGAAAGGGCGGTCCCTGGTAAATGTAGCCGATCGCGCAGCAGAGCAAAATTAGCCCAATGACAGTCAGTTCTTGCTGCCAAACCGCGATCGCCCCAATTCCTAATAGACCAATTACCAAACAGCCGTTACTGATCCAAAAAATTAGTGACTTGTTTCCAGTCAGGTTAACAAGCGAATTTGCCTTGTTCACATCTACCCCAGTGTCAGCATCGAACACGTCGTTGCTAAGATTTTCCCAAGCCAGGATCAGAATTGCTGAAACAAGAAATGTAACAAAAATTTCAGCCCGGAAAAGCCCCGTTTCAGCATAAGCGATCGCCGTGCCCACTCCAATTGGCATGACGGCAACGCTGTACATGGGTGGTTTGATGGCTGCCAGCCATAGCTTTTTTGTAGGTAGATTATTATTGGCAGGTAAATTAACAGCTTTCGTAACCATTTTAGATGTTGTTAAATGAGCATATTTCAGCGTAAAGTTGCCTAATCATTCTATGATCCAACGATTCACAGACTTAGGAAATAGATGAAGAGTTTAAACTTTGAAACATATTAAGAAATGATGCGCTTATAGACTGTAAATGGCGACCCGTAGACCTTTACAGAACTATACTGTTTATAAGATTGTGTTGTCTTCTATTACATGCCAGTCACACTTTGTTGCAATCAGCAGTTTAAAACTCAGCGGGATCTTTATCAATTTCTTTCAGATTGTCAGCAAGTTTCTTGCGAGAAAAAGCAAGCTCAAATCATTAGCATTTCATTAGAAGTTGATGCAGTTGATCCACTCGCAATTTTGCATGAAATGGATGAACTGGGTCAGCTAAGTTTCTATCTAGAAAAACAAGATTTATCTGAAAAAACAAATTTTAGTGATGATAAAGTTGCGATCGCGGCAATCAATTCAGTAGCCCAATTTCAAACTGACAATAGCCAACGTTTTGAAGAAGTTAAAGCTTTTATTCAAGATATCTTGGCAAACACAATTATGGCTGGAGCATCGGATATTCCCTTCTCTGGCCCTCATTTCTTTTGCAGTTTTTCCTTTAGCGATCACCCCTCTGAGCAAGCCTGTGGCGGTTTTGCAGCAGCAACCGTTTTTCTTCCAAGCTGGCAGGTTTCTTATAGGAAAAACCGCAGCACGATCGTTGCTAATGTTGCGATCGATGCTCAAACTTGTCTCACTTCAACCGTTGAAATGCTGTGGAAAAATTTGCAAAAAATCAAGGCTGTTAAATATAAGCTGATTAATCCTATTCTCCACAACTCTAATTGGCTAAAACACCATCCTGTCGCAGGCACCAAAACATTTCAAAACGCTGTGTGTAGTGCATTAGAATCAATCCGCGCCGACCACTTTGATAAAATTGTTCTAGCTCATGCGGTGGATGTGGTTTCGCCGCTGCCCTTTCATCGAATTTTTTCCCTTAACAATTTGCGAACTCAGTACCCAGATTGCTACATTTTTTCCACAACCAATGCCCAAGGGCAGCATTTTATTGGGGCTAGCCCAGAACGATTGGTCAGTGTGCAAAATCATCAACTGCTCACCGATGCCTTGGCAGGTTCAGCCCCACGCGGCAACACAACCTGTGAAGATGCCCGCTTAGCGAATATTTTGCTCCACAGCAGCAAGGAACTGCATGAACACCAGGTGGTGATTGATTTTATTATCCATCAGCTTGCTCAGTTGGGTTTGGAGCCATCCTGCTTACCCCTGCGCTTGCTCCAATTATCGAACATTCAACATTTACATACGCCCATCCGGGCTGTCGTTCCATCGGAAATCCATTTGCTCGACGTGGTGGCGGCATTGCATCCCACTCCAGCCGTTGCCGGAAGACCGAGAGAGATTACCTGTGAGCACATTCGGCGCTATGAACCCTTTGAGCGATCGCTCTATGCCGCGCCCATTGGCTGGGTGAATCATCGGGGTGAGGGGGAATTCGCCGTTGGTATTCGGTCGGCTTTAATTGATGGGTGCACTGCCCGTCTATTTGCTGGGGCAGGGATTGTCGCTGGATCGGCACCCGAACGGGAGCTAGCAGAAGTGCAGCTTAAACTACAAGCCTTGCTAACTGCATTAGTTTGAGACTGCATTGCAGCGCGATCGCTGGACATTCAAAACTCATACTTGGTCTGGGTACGTTGAGCAGAGTACGCACCTACGCGAACTTCGCTACCAAATTTCTATCTAGCAAGGTCAACTTTTGTTTACTCAGCACTTCGGACTTGCACTCCGTACTCTCATCTCATAAACTCGACCCTTGTTTCGCCGATGTTCACACCACAGTTCCCCCTATTCACTTCCGGTAGAAATTGTTAAAATCAATGCCAGAGCTGAATCAATTCAACTGTACTAATCAATTACCTCTTTGGGGTTGCTCAATGAACCAATGCATCTTAATGGCGGACATTATTCAAGAACCTGAACTCCGCTATACCTCAGATAATCAAACGCCACTTGCAGAAATGGTTGTGCAGTTTGCGGGTATTCGTCCTGAAGATCCTCCGTCTACGCTGAAGGTGATTGGCTGGGGTAACCTGGCGCAGGAAATTCAGGCAACTTACCACGAGGGCGATCGCGTGGTAATTGAAGGTCGCCTGAATATGAACACCATTGATCGTCCAGAAGGCTTTAAAGAAAAAAGGGCAGAATTGACAGCCACACGGGTGCATCGGTTAGCGTCTGATACCGTATCCACGTCCACTACGACCGCCTTGCCAACCGCTAGTACCGCCAGCCAGCCCACTGCTACACCCAAAGCGCCTCCTGCTGCGTATAAAGCCAAGGAACCCGCTGGCACATTTCAAGCTCCGCCAGAATCCAATTTAGATGACATTCCATTTTAGCTACCCCGATTCCTATGACTTCTCAGCCAATTGTTAGTCTGATTCGCGCTCAATCCTACGATCGCGCTCAACTTCGTCAATCAATTGAAACGGTGTTGCAGCCCTTGGGTGGTATGGCAGCGTTCGTTAAACCGGGCGATCGCGTTTTGCTCAAGCCCAATTTGCTTACGGGTGCGCGTCCCACGAAAGAATGCGTGACTCGCCCAGAAATAGTTCACTGCGTAGCACAGATGGTGCGGGAAGCGGGGGGAATTCCGTTTTTGGGCGATGGACCTGCCTTTGGCAGTGCCGAGGGCGTGGCACGGGCAAACGGCTACATGCCCTTGGTAGAAGAATTGGAGTTACCTATTGTTGAATTTCACGGCAAGCGCTATGAAACAGTCAGCGATGAATTTAACCATCTGCTGCTGTCTAAAGAAGCAATGGACGCAGATGTAGTGATTAACCTACCCAAGGTAAAATCCCATGTGCAGCTAACGCTGACGATGGGAGTGAAGAACTTGTTTGGCTGCGTTCCGGGCAAAATGAAAGCCTGGTGGCACATGGAAGCTGGCAAGAGCAAAGAACGCTTTGGAGCCATGTTGGTCGAGACTGCACGCACGATTAATCCAACCCTGACCATTTTGGATGGCGTTGTTGGGCATGAGGGCAACGGACCCAGCGGCGGTGAACCGCGCAAGTTGGGCCTTCTTGCCGCTTCGTCTAACGTGTTTGCCCTTGATCGCGCCGTTGTAGAAATCTTGCAGGTGAATCCTGCTGCTGTCCCAACGATCGCCGCGGCCCAACTCTTGGGACTTGATCCGGCTCTGGACGCGATCGCCTTTCCCCAGTTGCATCCTCACGAGTTAGCGATTTCAGACTGGCGCTTACCTGATCAAATGATGGCGATCGATTTTGGGATGCCGCGAGTCTTTCAATCTACCTTTAAACATCTTTACATTCGTTTCATCAAGGAACCGATGGCAGCCTATTCAGCCCGATAGATTCTGAGAAAGCGTATTACCGTTTGGTAACTGTTGTATCGTCTTATTGTTTTGCTCAAACGATCAGTTGAGAATTGGGTATGGTGAAATAAGAACACCAGAATATTCTATTTTTTATAAACAGATTAGCTAGCTACTTTATACTCACTTCGCTTGGAACTTGCTGCATGTCTCCACTGCTGCTGCGACAAATTTGGGGCCTGGTTGAAACCACCCAATCCCAAGTCCTCTTAAACCTAGATGATGAGAGTTTGGTGCAATGGCTGCTGCGCCAGCTCACCAATCAGCGATCGCTCGATTCCCACGAAGCTAATCTGCTCAATGACTACCTGCAATCGCGCCTACCGCTAATTCGTGACGTTGCCCAAAGCCGTCACGCCTTGGTTTAGTCCTTCACTTCTCCAATCTCACCACATACCACTGGATAAACGTGCCTGGACCCAAATCAAATTCGCAGGCGGTTTCCAGTAAATGTTTTGCCTGTTCTGACAATGATGAAAATTGTTGAAGTTCGGCAGGCAGTTCTTCTTGTGCTGCCAAGACCGCCTGCAACTTTTCGTGCAGTTCTGTAATCGTTAGAAACTGCTCAGGTTGGTTTGGCTCTAGCACGACATAGGTATCACTTTCATATAATCGTGGATCTGGCATTGCATCAGCCTTTCAATCATGGAGGAAATGCATCTATTTTTGCAGATTTACGCGATCGCCCACAAAATATTCGGTCTTCGGGCAAATATTTTTGATCACTTCGAGCAATCAAATCTATAATTTACCCGGATAAAATTTACTTGGATAAAATATTTCTCAGTCACTCAATTGCTGCACTAGTTGATTCATCACAATTAGAGTTGCCTACTTGAAGGAATTAAATTTTCAAGCTTAAAAATTTAGAATGAATTGAGTCCCTCATCGTTTTAGGCAAAAATTAAGCAGTTCAAAAGTTTTGATTTTTTATTTCCTGTTTTCTCCTGATTCGTTGATTTAGTAAAGTAGAGTATTAATTCACTGATTTGGCTCGGCGCTTTAACTTAGGAAAGCAGCAAGAAAAACCTCGCTGCTGTAACTTGAAGTAGCTTATTAATCCTATTAATTACAGAAAAGCTCAAAAAGCTTAAGTTCCCCTTGGAGAATAGATTTCAAGCAAGGAAAGCGATCGCCTAAACCCATCATTTCATGTAATCTTCAGAGGTTTTACAGTTTTGCAAATTAGTTTTTAGATAAGTAACTAGTTGTCAAACTTAGTTATGGTTTACAAGTGGATCAACATCAGCTTTTTTGATTCGGTCTATAAAAAGCAGGTTAAAATGGGTCAAGTATAAATGATCTGCTTTATTAAAGTTTCTGTCTCAAAGCTTTTTACGGTTAGGTTACTTAATTTAGTCATTTTTCCTGAAAATCTTTGGAACATATTTCGCCACTATTTCGACTATAAATCTATAACCGCACACACTATACAAAGAGTAATTGAGGGCTATCAAAATGCAACTCTCTCAAACAGTTTCTAAAGCAATCGCACTTCTTTCTGCCGCTACTGCTGGTTCTATTGTCCTATCCGCTGGTATGGCCTCAGCTCAATCCGTCAACCAAACAGTCAACGTCGATGTAGCTCCTGGAGCAAACGTCGTTGTAGTTGATAGCAAAACTCCTGGTTTTAGCGGTGCTTACATTGGGGGTGGTGTCGCCGCTGGCGTGACTAACGGTGGACAACAAGGAGACGCTGCAAACTTGGGTGGCAACATTCAAGGTCGAATTGCACCCTTTGCAAGTGTTCCTGTATCGGCGCGGGCAGCAGTCCTATTCGGCAGCGAAACTACAGCGATTATGCCGCTAGTCACCTATGATTTGCCCATCGCTGCAAACACTAATCTCTATGTCGGAGGTGGCTACTCCTTCGTTGAGAAGAACGGTAAGCCCTCGCCTTTGGGTAACAAGAACGCTCCGGTTGTAACGGTTGGTGCTGAAACCAGCATTACTCGTGACGTGGTTGTCTACGGGGACGCAAAACTAGGTGTTAGAGCCTATGAAAATAGCAAGGCTAGTGCGCTCAGCTTCCAGGCTGGTGTTGGCTACCGCTTCTAACTTCAACTGTTTAGCAAATCATTTGAAGTAGATAAGTCTTAAGGCTCTTGCATCAGCAAGAGCCTTATTTTTTGTTTTTCAAACACCTTTTTGAAATTTCATCAATCCTGTTTCTATCTTCAACTGTGAAAATCCTCTTAAGCCTGAGCCAGAATTCTTGAGAACGCGATAGGCTGCATAAAGGCAATGCTACGATTGAAGTATCCAGCAAATTCCTATCGGCTTACCGGGAATTTTGAGTCTAGTTTCATATCGTTCGGTCAAGCAGCAATCCTGAATAGATAGTCTTCATAGAAAACTGCTCAGGAATGCACTCTGTTATATCAACAATCCTTCAATTTTTGCAGTAGTCCCGATGGTCAACATTTCCGCACCTTCCACAGCTCGTAAGCCTTCTAAAGTAGAGGGTTTGAAAGAGCGCAGTAACTTTTTACGCGAACCCGTCGCGTCTGAACTGCTTTTAGATACTACTCATTTCAGCGAGGATGCGACTCAGATCCTCAAGTTTCACGGCTCCTATCAACAGGATGATCGGGATAATCGGATCAAAGGGCAGGAGAAAGATTATCAGTTCATGCTGCGGACGCGGAACCCTGGTGGTTTTATTCCACCGGAACTTTACTTGGCATTGGATCAACTTTCCGACGAGTATGGCAACCATACCCTCAGGGCTACAACCAGACAAGGCTTTCAAATTCACGGCATTCTTAAGAAAAACCTGAAGGCCGCGATCGCGGCGATCGTTCGCAATATGGGATCGACCCTGGGTGCCTGCGGTGACTTAAACCGGAATGTAATGGTTCCTGTGGCTCCTTACAAAAATCGTCCTGAGTATCAATATGCCTGGGACTATGCCAATGGCATCGCCGATTTACTTACGCCTCAGGCAGGCGCTTACTACGAAATTTGGCTAGATGGCGAAAAGGCAATTTCTGCGGAGGAAGACCCAGAAGTCGTTGCTGCTCGTCAGCGCAACGGTAACGGCACACTTGTGCATGATTCGGTGGAGCCAATTTATGGCACCCACTACATGCCACGCAAATTTAAATGTAGCGTCACGGTGCCCGGAGATAATTCGGTCGATCTGTTCTCTCAAGATGTCAGTTTGGTCGTTATTACCAACTCACAAGGCGAACTAGAAGGCTTTAATGTCTACGCAGGCGGTGGTTTGGGGCGCACCCACAACAAAGAAGACACCTTTCCACGGGTAGCAGATCCAATCGGCTATGTGGAAAAGGCAGATGTGTTTGATTTGGTGAAGGCGATTGTGGCAACCCAGCGGGACTATGGCGATCGCAGCGATCGTCGCCATGCCCGGATGAAGTACCTGATTGCCGAGTGGGGCGTAGCCAAATTCCAAGCCCAAGTTGAGAAATACTTAGGTAAAGCGATTCAGCCTCTTAGAGAAACCCCCGAATTTAAGTTTTTGAACTTTTTGGGCTGGCACGAGCAGGGCGACGGTAAGCTATTTTTGGGTTTATCCATTGAAAATGGGCGTGTCAAAAATGAAGGAGATTTTCAGCTAAAGACTGCTCTGCGGGAAATTGTAGAAAAATTCCATCTACCCATGCGGATCACGGCCAGCCAGAATGTGCTGCTGTACGAAATCGAGCCTGCCCATAAAGCTGAAATTCAGCAGATTTTAGTTCGCTGCGGCATTAAGCGCGAGGATGAAATTGATTCTTTGGTGCGCGATTCGATGGCATGTCCAGCGTTGCCCACTTGCGGTTTGGCAACCACTGAATCGGAGCGCGTTATGCCAAGCGTTCTCGAACGAATTCGCCTATTGCTCGATCGCGTAGACCTACCTAACGAACACTTTATCGTTCGCATGACTGGCTGCCCCAATGGCTGCGCTCGTCCTTATCTAGCAGAAGTTGCTTTTGTGGGAAATGGACCGGGTACTTATCAACTCTGGCTCGGTGCATCGCCTGACCAAACCCGTTTGGCTCAAGTGTATCTAGAAAAAATGCCGATTGATGAGTTGGAATCTACATTGGAGCCGCTGTTTGTTTACTTCAAACAGTCTCGCAATCTAGGCGAGAGTTTTGGTGATTTTTGCGATCGCGTGGGCATGGCATCCTTACAGCAGTTTGCCTCCACCTATCAGCCCAGTGTTGAAGCAGATAGCGGCAATGATGGTTTTCATGCTGTGATTACAACCGATAAAAAGCGCCATCGAGTTAGCCTGCCTCCAGCGGTTTACAGCCGCCTTCAAGAAGTCGCCTTCCGCGAAGGCAAGCCCGTTAGTCAACTGGCGACCACCGTGATCGAGGCATATCTGAAGAGTTTGGGCTAGTGTTACAGCGGATTGTGATTGATCCCTGCCAAATTTGTCTCAAAGCGATCGCTTTAAGCAAAGACCAACAGCACTATTTAGGGCGAGTGTTGCGGCTGCAAGCAGGCGATCGCTTCATTGCCATGGATGGACAGGGAAAATCTTGGCTGGCACACTTAATCGCTCTGGATGGTCAACTTCAGGCGGAAATTGTGGAGTCTGTGCAGACCCAGACCGAACTGCCAGTTTGCGTCACGTTGGTCATGGCTTTGCCCAAAGGCAATGGCTTTGATGACGTGGTGCGGCAGGCAACTGAGCTTGGCGTCGCCTGTATCGTGCCCGTGCTGAGCGATCGCGCCTTGCTGAACCCTAGTTCTCAAAAGTGCGATCGCTGGCGACGCATTGCTCAAGAAGCCGCCGAACAATCCGAACGGCAATGTGTTCCCATTGTTCAAGATCCAATCCCTTTTACCCAATCTCTGACACATCTCACTCCTGCCTTTAACTACCTCTGCGTCACTCGCCGCACCGTCCCCCACCTGTTGAACTGCCTGTCCCCTGACTCCAACCCACAATCCCAAACTCCTCCCATCACCCTTGCCATCGGCTGCGAGGGCGGCTGGACTGACGCTGAAGTTGATCAAGCGATCGCCGCTGGTTATCAGCCCGTTTCCCTGGGTTCCCGCATCCTGCGCGCCGTCACTGCCCCGATTGTTGCGCTCTCTCTAATTGCGGCGGTGTATGAAAGAAACGGCGATCGCGAATCATTCTCATAAATTCTCCGCAGTTTCCAGATTAATTGGCTATACACCACTAACTATGAACTACGGAGAGGTTCGATCGACTCAACTTACCTACCTCTGGAACACAATGAAGGCTTCCCACCATAATGGCAGTCAAAGTAATCGAGCGCTGCACCTGCAGATTGAAAAGAGAGAGATGCAACCAGAGAACCATTAGGATAATCCTCTAATCTCCAAACCTTCAAGGTGTAGCGAGTGTTCATTGAGTTTGTCCACACCTGGTAGTGATAATCCTGAGTGAACCCATTCCGGCTGCTTTCTCCGCCTTGACCTTCTTGCACCAATGACTCACTGCTGAATGCCGTTTGGCGAGTTGCATTGGTTGCAGGCTGAGACCGAACTTGAACAGGCGTAGATTTTGCTGACGAGTTGCCGCACATCCCTTTAAGTTCAATTTTTTGACCAGAGCTTGTCACCATGTAGCAGGTATCGGCAAGTGCGGGTAAAGTGGCAGCAGCCATGGCAATCGCAGTCGAAGCAATGAGGCACTGGAGGACGTTCATAACGGTTGAAGATGCAGAATAAGTCTGACTCCAACGTGCCCAATGGCTTGTTCAGCCTCATGCTGACAGGAACAAGCTTAATGGGATCTTGACAAAGTGCCTGCCTACAGTGAAGTTGTGACTAGAAGCTTGAGTCTACTTAAATTTCCAGCCAGCACTAAGTGTATGAAAGAACTGGCGATTGACGACGAGTTAGTATGAATTGAAGTTATAAAGTTCCAATCTTCAATCCCCAATCCTCAATTTCTATGATTGACCAAGTTGCCGCCGCATTTGAGCGCCAAGATTATCAGACAGCGGCACAATTATTAAAGGAATTGCTGAAGCGATCGCCGCAAGATCCGTGGGTGCAATTGTATGTGGGGCGCTTGCAAGAAGTATCTGGTAAAGCCAAAGCCGCTGAAGGCATCTATCGGCAATTGTTGAAAAGCCAAACCAATTCAAAGCTGATTGCTCAGGCGCGTCAAGGGTTACAGCGGTTGGGGGGAGTGAGCCAGCCAAGACCCCAGGCGATCGCTCAAGCACCTCGACAGAGTGTCAGTGCAAATCCAGGATTCATGATTTTGGAAGCGGTTCCCCCTGAATCTCGGAGCCATCTTGGGCAACGTTTTGCCACGGTGATGAATCTGGATGTATATACTGCAAAAGCATTGCTTCCCAGTCGTGGCTGGAAACTCTATCGAGCTGCTGCTTTTGAAGAGTTGCAGGAAGTGGGACAAGCCTTAAAAACAGCAGAGATTCCTGTTTTTTGGGCAGCCACTTCAGAGTTAGAAGCAATTCAAATATTTCACGTCAACCACTTTTCTACGCTGGTTCCAAATCCTACGGTAGTTTGCAAAAACGACGTGGGACAGCTTGGCTCGTTGTCATTCTTGTGGTCGGAAGTTACACAGCGAATTGAAGGAATTTTGCCACTCTTTTCGCAAGTCGTTGAGTTAGGCTATCGCGATCGCCCCGAATGGAAGGATAAGGTGGAAGACTATGCCCACTTTTGCGATTTGCATCTTCCGGCGCGCCGTTGCATTCTGCGAATCCACGACAGTCGTTATAACTTTAAACAGGGCGCTCTTGCGTCCTTTGAAGCCGATACTATTCGCCAACGCTGGAATCACCTGCTTACCTGTTTGAATCAACAGTTGCCTCAAGTGCCCATTGGGTCAGACTTCACCGCATTCTCTGAAACTGTAGATGATTTCACTGTGCCCTTAAGCCGTTTAAAGCCTCAGCTTTTTCTATCCCGTGCAGAAGATTGCTATCTAGATTCTGCTTTTCACCTCTACAGCACTCTGGCATTTCTCAAAAGTTCTGCCCCATAAAACAAGAGCGTATCAACACCCTTCTTCGCGCTGTGCTATTTTCCTAAACGCCCGTGCCTAGTTCATCTTGGACTGCGACGATCACTTCACTGACACTGATCATGGGCAATGGAACAGGAACCACCTGATCCGTTTGAGGGGGAGTGATCCAGCGGCTTGCTTGATTGAGGGCATACAAACTGCCGCAAAGAAGTAAGCGATCGCCAGCCTGCAAATCGCTTTTACCATCGGGAAAGCCAATGAACCGACCTTCACGGCGAATTGCCTGCACCAACACGCTAAACTGACGGCGAATATGAACTTCTGCGAGAGTTTTTCCCACTACAGGGCTTGTTTCAGGCAGCAGCAGCCATTGACAGGACGCATTTTCCGTTGGCACCATGGCTTTCCCGTTTGCCAATTCATCGAAGGCAGCTAGTTCCTCGGGTTCGCCCACGACCAGCAGGCGATCGCCGGGTTGCAGCAACGTCTTCGCATCGGGATAATCAACTTCTTCGCCGCTCTCTCGCTGAATCGCCATCAGGCTGATTCCCGTTAAGCGCCGCAGGTTCGTTTCCTCAAGGGTCATGCCAATCAAGGGGGACTCGGTTGGTAAAGGATACCACTGGTTGCCCATATCTTGAGTGGCTTCCTTTAACTCCCGTGACACTTGATAGGAAGGGCGCTCAGTTCGCAGCTCTTGATAATGCGCTGTGCGGATCAGTTGCATTTCTCGCTGAATGACGGGCAGCGGCAAACCAAGCTCGGTCAGCAAATGGGCAGACAGTTCTAAACTGGTTTCAAATTCAGGTTGCACCACTTCCTTTGCTCCAAGTTGATAGAGCAATTCAATATCTTTAGTCTGATTGGCGCGCACCACCACATCTAGATCGGGCGTGAGTTCTAAGGCGCGTTTGAGGCAAAGGCGGGTACTCATGGGATCAGGGAGGGCGATCGCCATGCCTGTTGCTGTGGTTACTCCAGCTTTTTCCAGCACATGCAAACTGGCAGCATTGCCATAGATGTAGGGAATCTGCAACTCGCGTAACTCTTGCACACACCGTTCCGACTGATCAATTACCACCACTGGATAGCTGTGATCACGTAGCAGACGCACAATATTGCGCCCAATTCGCCCGTAACCGCAGATCACAACATGCGCCTGCATGGGAATATTTTCAGACACTTCCAGGGGCAAGTCACTACCTTCTAACCATGACTTCAGCCAAGGAACGGCCTCTGCCCAGATGAACAATTGAGGCACTAAACGCAGTACAAACGGAGTCAGCACCAGCGTCACGGCGGTCGTCCCTAAAATCAGCAGGTACACCTCCCGTGTAATCAGCCCCAGTGTTTGCCCTTCACTTGCTAGCACAAAGGAAAATTCCCCAATTTGCGCCAGCCCCAATCCAGCAATCAGCGCTGTTTTGAGCGAATAGCCAAATAGCCGCACAATTGGCGTGATGATCAAAAACTTGCCAATAAAAACCAGCGCCACCAATCCTAAAATCAGTTCCAGGTTATTCCACAAAAAGACGGGATCAATCAACATGCCGATCGCGGCGAAGAAGAGAGACGCAAAAATATCTCGCAACGGCTCCACATAGGTCAGAGTTTGGTCTGAGTATTCCACTTCAGAAATCATCAGCCCCGCCACAAACGCGCCCATCTCAATCGACAGACCAAGATATTCCGTCAGCAGGGCAATGCCCAAGCAAAGCACCACGATACACAGCAAAAACAGTTCCTTGCTCTCGGTGCGAGCTATCACTCGGAGCAGACGGGGAATCACCCAAATGCCCACCGCGATCGCACCTAAACCAAATAATCCGGTCTGCAAGAGCGCCCAGCCAATCGCCACCCCCAGTTCTTCTGGCGGCTTATCCAGGGCAGGCAGTATTGCCAGCATCAAGCCCAACGCCAGATCTTGTACTACCAAAATCCCCAACATCACCTGTCCATGGGGCGTGCCTGTCTCATTCCGTTCCATCAGGCATTTCAGCACCACGGCCGTAGAAGAGAGCGACAAAATTGCCCCCAAAAACACCCCTTGGGGAGGAGAGGTGACCCAGCCCATCGTTAAAGATATAACTGCTGTGACTGCGATCGTTAAAACGATTTGTAGTCCGCCGCCGCCCAAACTGATGCCTTTAACCTTGTTCAGTTCAGAAAAGGAAAATTCGACACCCAAGGCAAACAGTAAAAAGGCAACCCCAAATTGGGCTAGCGTTTCCACTTGCACTAGCTCTTTAATCAGCCCCAGCCCAGCCGGACCGATCGCAATTCCGGCGATCAGATAACCTAGCAAAATTGGCTGTCGCAGCAACGCTGCCAAAAGTCCACCTGCCGCTGCTGCCGCTAACACAGTGACTAAATCGATAATTAATCTAGGGTCTTCTTGCACGGATTCTGAGAGTAATGGAAATAAATGTTAACGTTTCTAAACCCCAGCATACCGAGTTTTCTACACAGAGGGGAACAGCGGCTAGAGATTTATGAGAAAGGGCTATACAAAAAGCAGCTTGGGTTCTGAAGCCTGCTCTCTCATTGATATTAGGGCTAAGTTTCGTGTGGGACTGTTTATGAGGCAGTACTTTATGATTAATGGCTGTGAAATTAGAACTTAAAATGCAAAGGTCATTCGTCACCGCTGAATTTGAGCGTTAAGCTGTTGGGATTTTGGTGGAGAGTTAAGCGATCAGTTACATCTGACACAGAATACTCTTAATCGTTATGAATCAATTTTCGAGCTAAATTATTACCTACTTCAGACAGTTAAGTTGGCATAAAGATATTTTCCTTTTATTTCCGAAGACACCGCTAAACAAATGATATAAATGTTATTTTTCTTGTAGATACATGAGTATTTAGATAGATGGTTTATGCTCTTTAACAGCAATTTAATAGGAGTCATTTGACCACTTTTCGATATTAAGATTTCGGTAATTTTTAGACCTGCGATTAGGTGCCTGAAGAAACGTTACAAGCAATGGTTTTCTCAAGCTATAGCAATATTTTTGAAATCTTATCTAATACTATGTCTTCATTTGTTTCGCAATCGGTTCGAGCGATTCGTGCCGCCTTTTTAGACTTTGTAGACGATCCATTTTATGTGCCTGAGTCTAATAGTGTGCGGTATATCCCTGATGGGTTATTGGTAATTGAGAATGGTGCGATCGCCGATTTTGGTTCTTATGATGACCTGCAAAAGAAGTACTCTACAGTTCCAGTTACAGCTTACCCAGACAAGCTCATCATGCCGGGGTTTATTGATACTCATGTGCATTATTCTCAATATGAAATGATTGCTGCTTACGGAGAGCAATTACTGGAGTGGTTAAACAAATATGCATTTCCCACTGAAGAAAAGTTTCGTGATAAGACTTATGCCCAAAAAATAGCAGCACTATTTTTTGATGAGTTAGTGAAGCAAGGAACAACTACCGCACTTGTGTTTGCTACTGTTCATCCTGAATCGGTTGATGCTTTTTTTGAAGAAGCCAGTCGCCGCAATATGCGGATGATTTCTGGCAAAGTTCTCATGGATCGAAATGCGCCAGATTATCTCCGCGACACTCCAGAAACCGCTTATGCAGATAGCAAGCAACTGATTCAGAAATGGCATAAACAAGGTCGCTTGCTCTATGCCGTGACACCCCGATTTGCACCGACTTGTAGCGATGCCCAACTTCAGGTAGCCGGAAAACTATTACAAGAATTTCCGGATGTTTATTTGCACACCCACATATCCGAAAACGTTAAGGAAGTTGCTTGGGTTGCAGAATTATTTCCGGAGAGCAAGGGCTATTTGGATGTGTACGATCGCGCCGGATTAGTTGGACAACGATCCGTATTTGCCCACGGAATTCATCTGACCGATGCTGAATTTCAACGGTTGTCCGAAACAAAATCTACTATTGCATTTTGCCCGACCTCAAATCTCTTTTTAGGTAGCGGCTTATTCAAAATTGCCCAAGCAAAGTCTATAGACTATCCAGTTAAGGTTGGTTTAGGCACCGATGTTGGGGGCGGAACGACCTTTTCAATGTTGCACACGGCAAATGAGGCATATAAAGTGGCGCAACTTCAAGGCGAATCGCTTTCTTGTTTCAAAATTCTGTTTCTCGCAACGCTGGGAGGTGCAAAAGCTCTTTTGCTGGATGACAAGATCGGCAACTTTGAGGTGGGCAAAGAAGCTGACTTTATTGTTTTAGATCCAAAAGCCACACCACTGATGGCAAATCGGACTCAAGGTTTTTCGGCGCGAACGCTGGAAAATCTGGCGCAGAAGTTGTTTGGCGTGATGATGCTGGGCGACGATCGCGCAATTTATGCGGTATATATTGCCGGAGAACTGGCACATTGCTTAGCCCCCTAACACTCCCCATCTAATGTTTCTTTCCATCCGTTCTTTTCCATGTGTTCCATATATTCTGCCGTTCAAAATTGTCCCGCTAAAATTCCACCTACTTAGGAGTCTGTATATGAACCAGTTAATTTTGAGAGTGCTAATTTCTGCGATCGCTAGCTTGACCTTCTTCCTATCTCCTGCTGCTGCCAGCAACCAGGATATTAAACCTGCCATGCTGATTACACCTACGCCAGACACCCAAATTTTGATTTATCCGAAACCCGAAAGTACTCAAACACAAACGGGTTATGGACAGGCGGGTGATCGGGTTACTTTGCTGGAGCAAGTCGGCAGCAATGATAGCAAAACTTGGAATCACATCCGTTTCAATGACTTATCTAAGTCTCCCTCAGAAGGCTGGATTCGCTCCGACTATCTTTCATTGCAGATTTCAGACCAGAGTTTTCAGGCCAAGACTCCAGCTAAGGCTCAAGATAAGGCTCAAAACTATCCCAGTCAAGGCCAGGATCAAGGATATGCCAGCCATCAAAAAAGCTATCCGGGAAACAGCACTCAACAGCAAGGCTATCAGCAAAAATCTCTGCCTGATCGTGCTTCTAACTTGAAGCAGACTTTATTAGGCATCAAGCAAAAAATTGCAGACGCATTCTAGCAACACTCCTAAATCTCCTCGATTTACATGAACGATAACTGGTCAGATCAATGGTTCAAGTTGGCTCGAATCAGTGCTGTAGTGTTTGGTTTAGTGATCATTTTAATGGGAGCGATCGCCGCTCCAGCCTTTTCACTAAATGCTCCAGATAACAGCAATATCCACTCTATCCAAGTGACCACGCTTGCCGACAGTGGAGTTGGTTCTCTGCGCTGGGCGATCGCTCAGTCCAATGTAACGCCAACCGATCATTTAATTGATCTGACTGGAACACACGGCACCATTGCTCTCAAAAGCAGCCTGCCACCCCTTGCGGGGAATATCCGCCTGACCGGTGATGGTGATGATCTGATCAGTGGCGAAAACGCTCACCAAATTTTGTCAGTTGAGCGGGGCAAAGTTGAAATTGAACATCTAACCATTGCCAATGGACTGGCTCAAGGTCAGGATGGCTTCAACGGTGCCGGAGGAGCAGCCGGGATGGGCGGTGGGCTGTTCATTCAAGATGGGAGCGTCACCCTTCGCGATGTATCCTTCATTCGTAATCGGGCCATTGGTGGGACGGGCGCGATTCATACCCGCGATCGCGAGATTAACAGTGACCAAAACAAATTCAAAGTAAATCGGGGGGCTGTCATTGGCGTTAATGGCATCCAGCTCAGTAATGCACCTCACCTAGTTCCCGATGCCGTTAAGATTGCGACCCACAACAATCGCTTTAATGTCAATCGTGGTGCGATCGCTAACGTCAATGGGATTGGTATTGGCGGGATCGGCAGCATTGCTTTTGGCGGCGGGGGCGGGTTTGGTGGATTTGGCAATGCGGGTAACGGCGGTAATGGCGGCAATGGCGGTGCTAGCACCGGCAATGGCGGCAATGGCGGCGACGGCGGCAATGGGGGAACTGGTATTTTCGGTGACTTTGGACTGTGGGACGGAGAAGGGGGTGTTGGCACAGTCGCTTTTGGCGGCGGGGGTGGTTTTGGTGGCTTTGGGAATGCAGGCAATGGCGGCAATGGCAGCCATGGGATAGAAATTGCTGGTGGCGGCAATGGCGGCAATGGCGGCAATGGTGGTTTTGGCGGTGGGGGTGGTAGTGGCGGTTTGGGGGGGAAGGGCGGCAGTGGCGCGATCGCTAAGCAAATGGGTAAGGCTGGTAATGGTGGCTTTGGTGGTGGTGCTGGCGGATTAGAATTTGGCGGCAGTGGCGGTGGCTTTGGCGGTGCCATCTTCATTCGCTCTGGCACACTTATTTTGGATAACACCCGGTTTGAACACAATACAGCGATCGCGGGTCAGGGATCGAGTCCTGGCTTAGGCAAGGGGGGTGCAATTTTCAGCATTACCAAATCACTTAAAAAAGTTGCTAAGGTTGCCAAGATTCCTCAAGTGACTGCGCTGAAACAACCTATTTTTGAGAATAACTATGCTTCTGATGCCGGAAGTATCGCCACCGATAATGTTAATGTCTACGGTCAAATCCGGCTCGATCAATAATTCTCTGATTCAATCATCTGTGTGTTTTCTCACCAAATTCACACAGCGCCCAGTGCTAATTATGTGATTGAATACAAAGTTCTTAAGGGCTGGGTACATTGATTAGCAGCATCAGCAAACAGAGATGTCGTCACCCAGATTGAATGCTCAACAGAGTGATCGCAACGGCAACAAAAACTAGACGAACCATTAATTAAATCTATCGATTGCAATACCATTAACTTTTCATAGACTACTCAATAGATTCACCTGCATCAGTTAAGACTTCTGCTGTAATCACCTCCGACAACGGTTTTGCATTCAGAGATGACATCCATTCAGCAATTTCTTTCCGTTGGTTTACTAGAAACACACTCACCAACGTTAGCACTACACCAATCCATTGCAGATTCGTCAATTGCTCGCCCAGTGTCAAGTAGCTAAACAACAATGCGAAAACAGGAGTTAAAAATATGAGCGCACTCACGCTGGTTACGTTTCCATTGGCTGCCAGGTAGAAGAAAATACCATAGGTCACTGCTGTACCAAATACACTGGAATAGCCCAATCCAGCCCAATCTCCAGGATGAAGATGATTAACTTGTCCTGATTCATACAGCCAGGATAAAACTAATAATGGAACGCCCCCAATGATCATGTGCCAACCAGTGCCAACAATCGGATCAGCATACTGTTTGACGTAGCGCACAATGATAGTTCCAAAGGACATTGCCAGAGCCGCAACAATCATTAAAAACTCACCGCTTTGCAGCACATGATTCCAGTCAAAGCTAGCAATTTCTATCTGGCTACCACCCTTCAGCAAGCCGTAGATAAATTGCTCAGGCAAGCCACATAGAGCTACACCAGTCAACCCAACAAATAGTCCTATCCACCCCCACAGACCAATTAAGTCACCCAAGATCAACCGAGACAGTAGTGCCACAACCAACGGTTGAGTGTCAATCAACACCGAACCTAGTCCTGCCCCAGTATGAACTAATCCTTCGGTTAAAAAACCTTGAAATAAGGCTCCATCAACAACACCAAAAATGATAATCCATCCCCAGGCTTTCCATCCTTTAGGTTGAGGTAATTTGGCGATCGCGGTTCCAATCAAAATTAATAAGCCTGCGGGAACCAGCCGAATCCCTGCCAGAAACAGTGGAGATGTATTCGGCAGGATAAACTTCATTACTACCATTGCTGTGCCCAAAAAGAAAAATGGCGCAAGCAGAAATAATGGTGATTTCGATAAGTCTTTATTGCCTTGCGTTAGTTGCATAAGTGTTCAATGCTCAATAAAAAATGGGGCATTATTCTTACGATTATTCCTACGCGATGCTATCAGTATCAAGCCGAGTAAAATGCCATTTCTGATACAGGCAGATAGAGCTTTACGGTTAACAGTTTTGTAGATGAACCAAGGTAACTTTCTATAGCAATCTAGATGCATTAAAGAGATCGAGTAGTAAACTCAAAAAACTTTAAAGTCTGTTTGTGGCCGGATTTCTCATCATTTTTCGGTTTAGATCCTTAAAGTTTATCGGGTCTAAGCTTCGAGGGTTTGGCATCTACTTCCTCCAAAGTGTTTGTGTCATCATCTAAGCCTTTGGATAGGGTTCAGTTTGGGCGATCGCTCTTAGGCTAAAGGTTGAGCAAGAAGCGAGGAAACCGCGCAATGTCAGACGCACAAAAGTCGAAACACGTACCCGAAAATATTGACGACGAATGGCAACACGACCTGCACCCGAACCCAATGGCAGGGCAAAATCATGGAATCGAAACTTCGGCTGCTGAACTGGAAGCACCTACCGCCTTTGACTTGAAAGAGGTGCATCAGCATTTATCCGATCTCAGCAGTGAAGAGCTGAAGCGTATCAGAGTGCTACCCGCTGGAACTCGGTTAAAGCAAGGGGCGACGTACATCGATCTAAATGATCCAAAGCGAGAGCAATTCAGCGCCATGGGAAACCAAGAAGCGGGGTCCAATAACTGGTATGTGCCCAAAACTGAAGTTGACTACGAACTTTGGAATCTGCTGACGGGTGTGCAAGATCCAAATCGTCTAGATCAATCTACCCCAGTTTAGACTGACACCGATTTTGGCTCAACTCCGAATCTTACATACGAGGACAACCGCAGCAAAGTGGGCGGCTCGCTCCTCGTTCCAGCAGGGAGATGCTTGCCACCACTCCCAGAGCAATCGGCTTCCTTTGCTGCGGTTGCAGCGTTGGCAAACAGCCGCTAGGTTAGACTTCACATCTAAGCCACCCTTCGACCGAGCCACAATATGATCCAAGGTCAAAAACCGAGGAACGCATCCGCAAAAAGCACATGCTCCACCAAATCTCTGCTTAACGGCTGTTTTAAGCTTATGTTTTTGCGGTTTGACCAGTTCTTTCAGGGGTACCTGAGTGCTCATAGGGTGGCTTATCAGTGGATTGCCCAATTTTATCCTGGCTTTGACTGCCTGTTTCTTTGAGTCCTAGATCACGTCCGTCAGGCGAGGATTAGACCGAGTTTAGATGCTCTTAACTCAGGTAGAACTGACATTTAGACGTCGTTTAATTCAATTTCTTAAGCTCAAGTGGGAATTGCTAAATGTCTGCTTGATTTCTGCATTTGTTGTTTAACTATTCAGTTAACTTTGGTAATCCGGTTCCAGGCTTGAATGATTTGTTGAAGTTTAAGAGGAGTTTGATCCTGAACGATATCGACATACTGAATGCCGTTTCCTCTTGGAGTCATGAGGGCGATCGCAAAGTAATCGGCTCCTGCTGTGGGCGAGTAGTTGAAGTCCAAAAAGTCTTCAAATTCATTCTGCTGCAAGAAACGAACAAACTCCTGCACTTGCGGAGGGGAAAGTCGGCGAATCAGCGTTGGCGTTGGCGGTTGTTGCCGTAGATCAATTCGCACCACTTGCCCATCTTTTTGTAGCAACGTTTTGTAGGCTTGTCCGGCGATTCCGCCCGTAGTTGAGGATTGAAAAATAATCTCTCCTGGTTTTGCTGCAACCATTGTTGAATCAGCTTGCCAAAAGGTCGGCACGACGCTTCCTTTAGCGCTTGTTGTTGGATTGCGTTTAATGAGAGTTGCGGTTTTATTGAGGTGATAAACCCAATATTCCTGCGGTCCAGCGACAATCACCTGCCATCCAGGAATCCCTATCATTGGACACATTGCTTTTGGACTGGCAACACCTAGGCAGCCATCCCAAAAGCGCGATCGCTCTGCTGTAATTTTGAGCTGGTTAACCGGGATTCTGAGTTCTTTGGATGCGATCGCCAGCACTTTTTGCCTGATGGCTTTGGGAAGTGAGCTAGAATCATTAACCTTAAATTGGCGGGTTTGAGCTTGCAAAACAGGCGTTTCAACCTGAGTTTGCAGGCAAGTTGATCCAGATTTTTGCCCGTTTAAAGTCGGGATTAGTGAACGTGCTTCAGCTTGGGTTGCTGTTGCATTCAGCATGGGCATAGCGGCAAGACTGCTGAGGAGGCAAGCCGCTGCTACAGTTGGTTTAAGCCATGAAGAAGTCTTTTGTGACACACAGAATTTCATTTCAGGAACTCCGACAAGAAAATAGGGAATATCGTTTTAAGCTGCTACTACGGTAGCCAGAACGCTAGCTAACCAATTCGTTGTTACAGAAATTAGAACAAGTCTTTCAGTCAGCGATCGCAAAACGGTTTCAAATTTTGGAACGCTTCCTAGGGAAAGAGTGCCGCGAGGCTAACATCATCGATGCAATGTTATTGGTAGGGAGATGAGCAATGTTGATGCGTAGTTTAGGTTTTGCGATCGCTTCTGTGATGTGGGCGATCAGCGGTTCTGCTCAAATGTTAACTCTGCCTGCCCGTACCACCGGGTTAACCCCCATAAAAGGAAAAATTACAGCGGTTCAATCTGTGCGGATTCCGGTTGGAAGTGCGACTACAGGATCGGAAACGCAAGTGATGCTCAAATTTACGCTGCAAGGGTGTCTTGATAAGTTAATGCCTGTGATGTTCTATCCAAAAGTTCAAGGAAACCGAGTCACTTTTTATGTGACCGCACTGAACGCTCACACGGAAAAATCACAGGTTGCAAGGTGTCTGACAATGCCCCAAGCTTCTGCTCAGACCACTGTTCCCGGAGTGTTTCAGCGTAACCAAGTTCAGATTGTGTTTCTGGATCAAGCTCCCTCAACTGCACCCGTTGTTCAGCAATAGCGCGATCTCCCGTTGAATTTAGTTCTGTTCACTGAAATCTTAAGACCGTTGTTAGAGTCACCTTAGCTATATGAAACGTGTTATTGCCCTTGGTTTTTTGGCATGTCTGATTGCGGGTAGCGTTACTCCACCGTTTTTCGGGTCGAAGCAATCGCGAGCAGACGAAGCGTTGACTGCAAGCCCAACAGTAAGTTCTGCTGTACCGCGCAGCGATGTATTTTACCTGAGCGATCGCTTTGGCTTTCGCATCGTATCTCCCCGTGACTACACCATCACACCATCAGAAACTAAACCATCTACGCAGCCAGCCATTCCCATCGAAGTTTTGGAACTATGGCAACAAGCTGATTTTCTGAACCGAGATTCTTTGCCACAACAGCCTCCTATTATCAGCATTACCGTTTATAACAACAATCAACGGTTGCCGCTCACTCATTGGAAGGGCGAACTTAGCCGCCAGGACGATCGCCCACTCACTGTAGCTGGACAAAACGCGATCGCTTACACTTCGACGGGATTGTACAACTCTGACAATGTGCTATTCGGCAGCCCGGATGGTCGTTATATCGTTCGCTTAACAGCAGGATATTTAGATGCCAAAGCTCCAATACGCCAGACTTTTCAGGAACTGGTTTCTAATTTCAGCTTTGATGTGAAACCTGCTCCCAAATCTGCTACAAAATGGCAGATTAACTACAGTCGCCTTCAAAGTCTTTTAGCAGCCAAAAACTGGCAGGCCGCAGATCTTGAGACGCGGGCAATTCTCCAGCGGCTAGCTGGATCTCAAGGAGATTTGCTTTTCAGCAGCAAGTCTGTGCTTTCTCGCATCTCATTGACAGATCTGCGGACTCTGGATACCCTTTGGTCAAAAGCTAGCAGTGGACGGTTTGGTTTTAGTGCTCAACATCGAATTTGGCAGCAGGTTGCAAAAGGCTCTAAGAACTCAAAAGCACAGACGGAACGGTTTGCTCAAATTGTGGGATGGCGCAGAACCCAGCCCTTGCCGGAAGACAATCCGGTTGGCATGGAGTTAAGTGGCACCGGGTGGCGATTGGATACAGAACTCAATTACACGACCGCCGCACCCACTGGGCATTTTCCCTGGGCGGGTGTTTCATCGGGTCAATTGACTGACTTGTTGAACGGGCGATCGCTAGGCTGTGGGAGTTGCACCACAGATGCAATCTATCTAGTCAGCGATCGATATGATGAGTACCTGCCTGCTCTATTTGCCCGGTTCAAACAAATTGGAAAACAAACCAACAAAGGTTAGTTCGCCTGCTCAAAAATTGAATAGGCGAACTAAAACCAAGGACGGCTATTACTCTGCAACAATTAAAAGGAATTTTTAGGGCGATTTTTTAATCGCTTGCTAGAAACTGCCTTTATCGTCACGAGTTCTATTGGCAGTTTGAGATGTATTGAGAGCCGGATGTAAACCCAGCAGGGGTGATGAAAACCCAACCCCTTCGAGCTTCGAAAGACCGTCCCACGTACCAAACGTCCATCCACACTCGATTATCCGCCACTTTGGTGATGGCGCTGCCGTTAGTGCCTGTAGTTTGCACCTGCGCTCCCTCCGCTGGACCATCAGACAAACCGTTGGGGGCAACCTGAGCAGGACTGCTGAGGCTGGGGGCATTGCGGGCAATCAATCCATCTGCTGGACCCCGTGGACTATCTCCAGGTAGGCGCAAGCGGCGGCAATAGGGAGAGCCAGTCAATTGATTGAATGGCACGGGCGGTTTAGCAGAAGGAGTGGTGCCAGGGCATTGAGTCTGGAGTGTGCCAGAGCTCACCCAGCCTACAACAGGCTGTTTAATTTGAGCGGGGTTACGTCCGGGTTTAAATACACCCGTTAATTTGACAGGCGTGTTGGGGGCAAGGGGTTGACCAACGGGCACTGTTAAATTTGAGGTGGTATAGACGGGTAAGGGCGCGCTGCCACTGCCGCGACACACATCATAATCGGCCGGAAATTCCACGAGAGGAAGGGATTGGGCAATTGCCGATGGGCTCAGCCCTCCTGAGGTTGAGATCGCGAGAGTGCATAGGGCGATCGTATGAGCCGCCTTAAACTGTTGAACTAGCATGTTATAAAAATCCTCACACCAAAAAATCGTGTCTAAACTCAATTTCGCGGATTATAGAGCAAAGTGCAAGAGGACTCTGTAGTTTGTAATGATGCAGCGTTTGGGAATATTGCCGGGGCACAAACGAATGGGTGCTACTGTTACCGTGAACTGATTGAGTGAAAGTGAAAGTGAAAGCAGTTTACTGATGATATTTGACGTAAATAGTCTAGCAACCTCATCGGGTGAGATAGCAAAAACCCAATCGTCTGAGCTAACTCGGCTCGTAGAATCTCTTTTGCAGGAGTGTACCCTGCTTTTGCAGATCATCCTGGAGTTTATTGCAATTTCAATCATTGCAATCTCCCTCGTCATTGCACTACAACAGCTATGGCAAAAAGCAAGACGAAGACGGCTGCAAGATGCCCAACAAGCAATTCGGCTAGAGTTGGGCTTGTCTTTGGCGCTCGCTTTGGAGTTTCTCTTAGCAGCAGATATTGCTGCCACTGCGGTTTCGCCAAGCTGGGATGCGATCGCCCGGCTAGCAGCCATTACCGGAATTCGCACCTTTCTCAACTTTTTCCTGCAAAAAGAAGTGCGCGAACTAGAAGCGATGAATCAGCAAATTCGAGAGAACTCTGAGTTGTAGAGCGCTGACCTTATTCGTACTGCACATAGGGGCGGTAGAGCCTATATCCGTCCAGGGTTTCCGTCCAGTTGTTAGAGATGTTCCCACTTCACTACATCAATCAGATGCAAAAACGGTCTAGTAGGTGATGACTAGACCGCTTAGAAAACCCTTTTATAGAGTGTCGGAGGAACAGGTGCTTCTCGGACAAGATGAACAGCATTGCTAACTTGGAAAAAATTAAGACTGGGGATTTTGGTTCCAGATACGTTCTAATCCTTCAATGGATTGAGCCAGTTCCGCCACCCGTTTATCGTGGAGTAGAATTGCGAACACCAACGCGATCGGTAGCCCAAGGTAGATAATTCCGAGCAAGATATTTGACATTTGCCCTAATTGCTCATTGAAAGCTAATTCTGACGGCGTTGAATCCGCTTTTGCAGCGATTTTCTGCTCCACACCGCTCGATGATGTATTCAATGCCTCATCAACCGTACACATCAACCCTTGCGTGTCTTTGACACAGGTCAAATGTTGCACTTGCGAGTTCTGTTTTGAAGTGTCGATGGGTTGCGCTGCGACAGCAGGGGTGAGCAGCCCACCCGATAGCAATAGTCCAAACAAAACAGGTGTGATGCGTTGAATGTTCATTTCTTTGGCTCTTCGACTAAAAAATCTGTATTGGATAATACCAATTTACACGAAATAATTAGATTTTTCTAGTGTGATCAAAAAAATAATCACTTTCCTCAAGTCCTTCGGAATGGACTTAATTGGGCAGTTTGCAGATTCGATACCTAATTTTTTTGGCGATCAATGCGGAATTTACATGTATCTCGTGCTAACTCAGCACCTCTATGTCTTAAATCGTTACTACCAATACATTCATCCGACCCAATAATTTATAACTTAGTGTGAAGTTGATTGAGTGCCATCTATATCAGATCAATTTCACGCTAAATAACTGCGATCGAATTTCAATCCTTCGCTTTGCACCATTAGTCCGCTGCCATTAAAAAAACCTCGCTGCTATTGCTCTGAAGCAACCTACAGCAAGGTTGGTCTTTTTGTTTTCTAGGAATATCTTAATATGCTCCGAGAATTATTGTCATTTCGACATCCATATCGGATCTTGGACTTTGATTGGTTCGCAATTTTCTTAACGTTGGTCGGGTGGTTTCCTTTCGTCACGGTGATTCACGAAAATTTGTATCTCATGGTTGCTCCAGTAAAAGCAATCAGTTTCTGTAACCTGGTGTTGAGAAAGGCTACCAAGATGTTTGAGGAAAGTAGTGCCCGTGTTTTTGAGTCAGTTCCATTGATAGGAACTTCATACGACTCCATTACTGTTGCAGTTTGAATTGAACCGGTGATGAGATACGGGTCTGATTAAGTTTTTTATATCAAGCAGTCTTGGATAGCAGCGCGATTCTCTTTCAGAGATAGGTGTGAGCATGTCCTGACATTCCAGCATCTTTCTGAATCTGACTGGCGGTTGCTTATTTAGCGCAATCGCCTTGCCGGGTGCAGGAAATGTTTCTTGTGCAATTTTTTATTAGGAGGTATGAAATCCGTGGCTGGAATTTGGTCATTCACTGGGCGGAATCGCATCTTGCATTTCACTTGGTTTGCTTTTTTTCTGACGTTCGTGATTTGGTTTAACTTTGCCCCGTTTGCTACGGCGGTGAAGACTGAAATGGGTCTATCGGAAGCGCAAATGCGGACTCTGGCAATCTGCAATGTTGCCCTGACGATTCCAGCGCGAATCATTGTGGGTATGGTGTTGGATCGGTTTGGTCCACGCATTACCTATTCGTGCTTACTGGTCTATGCGGCGTTGCCCTGCTTTGCTTTTGCGATGGCACAGAATTTTGAGCAATTAGTCTACAGCCGTTTAGCATTGAGCGTTGTGGGCTGTGGCTTTGTGATTGGGATTCGGATGGTGGCAGAGTGGTTCCCATCTAGCGAAATTGGTCTGGCAGAGGGGGTTTATGGGGGTTGGGGTAACTTTGGCTCGTCGGCAGCGGCATTTACGTTGCCTGCGATCGCCGCTGCCACTACGTTCATGGCGGCAGGGCAACTCAACTGGCGGTTTGCGATCGCGGTTACAGGCGTTGTCGCTGCGTGCTATGGGGTCATCTATTTTCTGAATGTGTCGGATACACCGCCAGGGAAAGTCTACCAGCGTCCGCCCAGCAGTGCCGGGATGGAAGTCACCACTAAACGGGATTTCTGGTTCATGTTGTTGATGAACATTCCTTTAGTCGCTGCTTTAGGGGTGATTGCTTGGCGCTTGAATAGGGTGAAGTTCATTGATGCCAACACCTTTTCTGTAGTTTGTATTTTTCTTGTGGCGCTGTATGCATTCCAGGCTTATAACGCTTACAAGGCGAACAAGCCACTGATGACTGACAAGAAAAAATATGAAGCGGACGATCGCTATCGCTTTTCTCAAGTGGCAAATCTGGAACTCTCCTATGTTGCGTGTTTTGGTTCAGAATTAGCAGTGGTTTCCATGCTGCCTTCATTCTTTGAACGGGGTTATGGTCTGCCTGCTGCCCTAGCTGGCGCAGTCGCAAGCACCTATGCCTTTATGAATATTCCTGCTCGTCCCGGTGGTGGCTGGATTTCAGACAAGGTGGGTAGCCGTAAATGGGCACTGGTGGCAACATTGGGAGGCACCGGAATTGGCTATCTAATTTTTTCCAGCTTGGGGCAAGGGGTGCCGTTGCCAGTTGTGGTTGCAGCGACGATGCTGGCATCATTTTTTGTGATGGCGGCGGAAGGAGCAACCTTTGGGATTGTGCCGTTAATTAAGAGCCGAGTGACGGGGCAAATTGCCGGGAATGTCGGCGCGTATGGCAATGTGGGTGCTGTCATTTATCTAACGATCTACAGCCTTTTGCCTGCGGGAGCAGCCAGCGATCGCACGTTCTTCAACATGTTGGGAGTCGTGGCGTTGATGGTGGCGTTTGTCAATGCCTTCTTCTTAAAAGAGCCAACTGGATCTCACGATGACGAACCTGTCGAAGCAGTCTCAGACACGATGATTTCGGCAATGCCAGAAGATCGCTATCGCCCCTAGTAGGCAATACTTTTGGATTGATTCGGCAGGTGCTTAAAGAATTAAATCTTGAGGGGATATGGCAGTGCAACATCCCCTCAAGAAAACCAAAATAATTTGTTCGCACCTTGATTTAGCGACACCAAAAATGAATAGAAGTCGGAAAGTTGTTAATTAATTGGACAATTTTCTATGAGCCTCTTAACGAATGCGGGTGATTTAGCAATCAAGAATGATTTAAAGCAATTCTTGATGGTTTTACTAGTCGCGCTCAGTGCTGCTATTTTGCCCAAGATTGTGACTTCGCTGCGTCAATTTCCTTACACGCTTTTGCTAGTTATTGTTGGCTTAGGACTGGCGCTGTTGGATGTTCGGTTGATCAGTTTATCGCCTGGAATGATTCTGCTACTGTTTCTGCCTCCACTGCTATTTGAAGCAGCTTGGAATATGAAATGGGAAGATTTACGGCAAGAAGTGATTCCAAGTGGCTTGTTTGCGATAGGTGGCGTGTTTGTGTCGATCGCAGGCGTGGGTTGGGCGCTGCATCAATGGGTGAGTGTTCCCTGGATCACTGCATTATTAGTTGGGTCATGTTTATCTGCAACTGATTCTGCGTCTGTGATTGGGTTGTTTCGTGAACTCGGAGCCGGAAAGCGACTGACCACGTTGTTAGAAGGTGAAAGCCTATTCAATGATGGGGCATCGGTGGTGGCATTTGGGGTGCTAGTTGAGTTGGCGGTCGATGCTCATCCAGTTGATAGTTCAACGATAATATTGCACTTTTTAGTCGTCACTAGCATTGGCTTAGGCGTTGGCGGATTGATTGGCGCTTGTATTGCCTTTTTAGCACAACGCTATACGCTATCTTGGGTCGAGCAATCGCTGACGCTCGTTACTGCTTATGGCACCTATTTGCTGGTGGAGGAGTTAGGTGGTTCAGGTGTGATTGGTGTAGTGGCAGCAGGTTTAATGCTGGGAAATTTCAGTTCACTGCCTGGAGTGCCCCCCATTAAACGGGCGACGATCACCGAGTTTTGGGAGTTTCTTGTTTTTTTCGTCAACTCAATCGTGTTTTTGCTGTTGGGCGATCAAATTCAACTGCCGCGATTGATACAGAATTTTGAAACCACAGCGATCGCAATTCTGGCGATTGTTGTGTCACGGGCGATCACAATTTATGGATTTAGCCTGATTAGCGGGTGGCTGACAAAGACAACTATTTCACTGCCTGAGCAAACAGTCATTTGGTGGGCAGGATTGCGAGGAGGAGTATCGATCGCGCTGGCACTGAGCATTCCGGTTGCGGTTGTGGGGCGCGAAGAAATCATTGCAAATTCCTTTGGTGTCGTATTGTTCACTTTGTTAGTTCAAGGCTTAACGACAAAGACGCTGCTAGAAAAGCTGAATTTGCTAGAAGATCAAACTCTGCATCAACAATATTTAGAGTTGATTGCCCGCAGAGATGCCTTGCAGCAAGTGCTCAATCACTTAGATCAAACAGAATTGCAATCTGCGATTGAACCTGCTTTACATCACTCTCAAATTGAGTTTCTGAAGCAAAAATTTCAGCATATTAAACAAGAAATTGAATTAATGACAACACAATACTCTCAATTAAAAGCGTTTAATCTACAACAACATCAAGAGAAACTGCTAGCGATTGAAGCAGATACCTACGCAAAGTTTATTCAATCAGGCTTATTAAAGCAGCCACTGACATCAATCGTGCAAACAGCTTTTGATGCCTAATATCTGATGTCTTTCGCTTATCCATTTCGCTTTGCTTAATTGCAGGAGATGACTAATGCCGCTAACGTCTCACGATCCATCAATGGTTGATATAGCTGATGCAACCCCCATGAGCGGGGCTATGGCTCCTGTTGTCCGTGACTTAACCTATGCTCAGGTTATCTTCTGGGCTGCCGCGATCGGCATTGCCGGAGGACTGGTTGCCACTGTTTACTATTACCTGATAGAAAGCTCGATGCATCTCGTTTGGCAGCAAGTGCCAGAGATGCTGCAAGCCCAGTTTTCTAGCGACGCTCCGGCAAAAAACTTCTTCGTTAAAAACTATGTGTGGATTGCTGCCACGATCGGCGGCTTGCTGGTGGGGTTGTCGCTCTATTTTATGGGGCTGCCTGGAGAAGTTGCCTTTGTGGTTGATAAGGTACACGACCCCGGACGCATCGATATGAAGCAGACTCCAGCCATGATTGTGGCATCGCTATTTTCGATCGTGGCAGGCGGTAGCGCGGGACCGGAAGCGCCCTTGGTGCAGGTCAATGGCAGCATTGGCGGCTGGATTGGCACCAAGATGAACTTGTCGCTGCCCACAGTTCGCATTCTCACCTTTTGTGGCATGAGTGCGGCACTCGGAGCTTTCTTTGGGGCACCTTTGGGCGGGGCGCTGTTTGCGTTGGAACTTCCCCATCGGCGCGGCTTGGAATATTACGAAGCAATCATTCCGGCAGTGCTGTCTGCTATTTTGAGCTTTACCGTATTTCGCTTTACGACTGGGCTGTCGATCGGCGGCATGTATCACTTTGACTCGATTCCGCCGATGACGCTGACGAATCTGATGGAAGGAGCGATTTTGGGAGCAGTGGGCGCGGCGGTGTCGCTGCTGTTTGTGTTGATATTTCGCGTGGTGGGCTATTTGACTGCCCCACTACATCACCAAACGATTTTTTTGGCAACGCTGGGCGGTTTATCGATCGGACTGATTGCCCTGGTGTTTCCCCAAACGTTGTTTTTTGGCGAAAAGCAAATTGACACCATTATTGAGCATGGAGCAACTTACGGAATTGCGCTATTGCTGATGATTGGGCTGGCAAAAATGTTGGCAATTAGCTGCACCCTCCATTCTGGCTTTCGGGGAGGCTTCATTTTTCCGCTGTTTTACATTGGTTCAGTTGTGGGCTTAGCGATCTCACTGGGCTTTCCCCAAATCCATCCGACTCTTGGCATGGTGTGTTTGATGGCGGCAGTGAATGTGGCAGTTACCAAAACGCCCGTCAGCACCACGGTGATTCTCAGCGTGATTGCCGATACTTCAATGGTTCCGGTGATTGTGATTGCGAGTTTTACCAGTTTCTTGCTCACCACTCAAGTTTCGCTGATTGGCACCCAGCGATCGCGCATGGTGCCAGCGGGAGAATATCAGCCCGCAGTCAGAGATCGCCCAGCGATCAGTTTTGGGGTAGCTGAACAAACATAATTATCTCTTCAGAAAACCTGCGTAGGAACATTGACAGTGAACATCATAAACGCGATCGTCTCATCCACTCCATTGAGCTTTCATCTATCTGATCGAATGTCTCCACTCTTGGCAACGACTACTGCTGAAATCAGTCCCATCGTACTGGCAAGCGTGTTACTAAGCCTGGTCGTTGTTTATATAGCAAGTAAACTGGGCGGAGAAATCAGTGCCCAGTTCAATCTGCCGCCGGTGTTGGGAGAGCTAGTGGCTGGAGTGATTGTAGGAGTTTCCGCTCTGCATCTGTTGATGTTTCCCGCCGTGGGCGAAAGCGGTAGCCACTCGGTATTGATGAGCCTGATGCAAACCACCGGCTATCTCAATCCAGACGCATTGACCCAAGTTTTCCAATCCCAAAGCGAAGTACTCAGCGTTTTGGCAGAGGTTGGCGTGGTGATCCTGCTGTTTGAAATTGGCTTAGAGTCCGACTTGACTGAACTGCTGCGGGTGGGCGCACAAGCAACGATCGTAGCAATCGTGGGGGTCGTCGTTCCCTTTACCTTGGGCACTGCTGGATTAATGCTGCTGTTCGGAGTTCCAACCGTGCCTGCCATTTTTGCCGGCGCTGCGCTAACCGCAACCAGTATTGGCATCACGGCAAAAGTGCTAGCCGAAATTCAGCGGCTCAAATCTAGAGAAGGACAGATCATCATCGGCGCGGCGGTGATGGATGATGTACTGGGCATTATTGTGCTGGCAGTGGTGGCAAGTCTCGCCCGTGATGGGAAAGTGGAAGTTAGCAATGTCCTCTATCTGATCGTCAGTGCCGCCGCCTTCTTAGTCGGAGCAATTTGGCTAGGGCGGTTGCTGAGTCCGCTGTTTGTGGCATTGGTCAACAAAATGATTACAAGGGGGCAACTGCTGCTAGTTTCCTTGACGTTTGCCTTCATTCTTTCCTATGTCGCTGCCGCGATTCACCTAGAGGCAATTCTAGGAGCCTTTGCCGCAGGGTTGATTTTGGCAGAAACCGAGAAGCAGGAGGAATTACAGCAGCAGATTACGCCGATCGCAGATATGCTTGTGCCTATTTTCTTTGTGGTGGTGGGGGCACGGACTGATATCAGCGTTCTGAATCCTTTTGTTCCTGAGAATCGTGAAGGTTTGATCATTGCAGCTTTTCTATTAGGCGTAGCAATTTTGGGCAAAGTGGTGACGGGTTGGAGTGTGTTTGGGCAACCCGGAATCAATCGCTTGGCGATCGGGGTCGGGATGGTGCCTCGGGGTGAAGTCGGGTTAGTGTTTGCTGCTGTGGGAACTGCCAGTGGCGTTCTCAGCGACTCTTTGAATGCAGCCATCATTGTCATGGTGATTTTGACCACATTTTTGGCTCCGCCACTGTTACGTGTCGTGTTCGATCGTGCCGATCTTCCCGTTGAGGATTTGCCTGCTGGGGCTAGCGATCAATCCGAAGGACTGCAAGAGGCTCAGTTGCCAGCGCTTAAACCTGTTGAATAAACTTTATGAGCAATAGTGAAACTCATGCGGACAGAGCTTTCAGAGATCTGAAAATCGGGCTGTGATGTTCTCGCCCTAAGTCTTTAACGGTTTCTTGTCTCCTTTCTTGCCGATGAAGTCTCACCGATATCCCCCTAATCATGAGTTTTGACACGTTCCTATGACTCACTATTCTTTCAGCCAATTTGAACCAGACATTCTTGCGCAGCCGCTTTCCCTGATTCAGCCGCTTGATTCAACCTCAGATGTTGTCGCTGCACTGAATATATTACTGGTTTCTATCTGTGACAAAACGGAGTGGGAGTATGGTGAATCTTGGCTCCCGAATGCGACTCACACTCTTCTAGAACTGAGTCCTGCTTGGTACATTAATCGCACACTAACGATGAATCAAGCGATTCTCTGGATGCAGTTTCAAGTTTGGAGTAGGGCATTTGGGCTTCGTCTCAGCGAAGGAATGCCAGGGCGAATCTGGCATTTTCAGAAACCTGAATGGCTTGAGGACGTTTCGGCTCAATCAGAAACATGTTTTTTGAGGAATCAAATTGCGAAAGTGTTGAACGTAAAAGCTGGGTTTGGTGTCCCTATTCTGGTGAGTGCTCAGGTGCTGGCTGTGGTTGTTTTTTTCATGTCCAAAACGCGATCGCCTGATCCGCCGCTGATGGCGCAAACTCAAGCGATCGTCAGAAACTTTCAATATGAATTTTCAACCCGAATGAATTACGGATCTGTTTGATTGAGTTATATCCCACTCCAGAAGCTGGCATGACGTACTATTCGAGGCGCAAGTTTATCCTGATGGCGGGAGCCACAACTGCTGGAACTCTCTTGACCCACGGCTGTGCGGCGAATCAAAACGGGCAAACGCTGCGATCGCGGCTTGTGGTGAATCACACCACCTCTGATACACCCGAAACCGCTATAGCATCCTTGGGTTTCATTGCCCTCACCGATGCCGCCCCCTTGATTGTGGCGCAAGCAAAAGGCTATTTCACCCACTATGGCATGACGGATGTTCAGCTTGTCCGGCAGCCATCTTGGGGCGCAGTCCAGCAAAACCTCAGTTTGGGGGCTGCCAACGGCGGCTTGGATGGAGCCCATTTGCTCACGCCCATGCCCTATCACCTATCCGCTGGCAAAATGCCCGATGGCAATCCGGTGTTGATGTATATCCTGGCGCGGCTGAATGTGAATGGGCAAGGGATCTCTTTGGCAAATATCTATCGCGATTTGGATGTTGGGATTGATAGCTCCAATTTGAAAGAGAGTGTTGAGCAAGCAAAAGCTGGAGGTCCAGGGATGCGGCTTAAAATTGCCGTCACCTATCCCGGTGGCACCCATGACCTATGGATGCGCTATTGGCTGGCAGCCGGGGGAATTGATCCAGATACCGATGTGTCGATGTTTGTGGTGCCGCCGCCGCAAATGGTCGCCAACATGAAAGCCGGAACTATGCACGCTTTTTGCGTCGGTGAACCCTGGAACGCTCAATTGATTCGAGAAAATCTAGGATATTCTGCCCTCGTCACGGGTGAACTGTGGCGCGATCATCCCGAAAAATCCTTTGCGATGCGGGCAGATTGGGTTGATCGCCATCCCAAGGCAACCAAAGCGCTGTTGATGGCAATTCAGTCGGCGCAGATCTGGTGCGATCGCCCTGAGAACAAAGATGAAATGTGTCAAATCATCGCCGCCAGTCAATATCTCAACGTGGCAATTGATGCGATCGCCCCTCGGACCAAAGGCATAATCGACTACGGCAGCGATCGCGTCTCTCCCACCAGTTCCTATGCCATGAAGTTCTGGCAAGATAACGCCTCCTATCCCTTCAAAAATCATGACCTGTGGTTTCTCACTGAAAATATGCGCTGGGGCTACCTACCCCCCGACACCGATGTGCAGGCAATGGTCAACAACGTCAACCGCGAAGATTTATGGCGAGAAGCCGCGATCGCCCTTTTCCACACCACCTCTCAGTCCATTGCCATTCCTCAAACAACCTCACGCGGCATTGAAACCTTCTTCGATGGCAACCAGTTTAACGACAAAAAACCGATGGAATATCTAGCCTTACAATCAATTAAAAAACTCGATAAAACCTAATCAATTCAAAGCTCAAAACAAACTGGGTCAATCATGGTCAGTATCAAAACCCATAAACTCAAACAGCAGATTTATAAAGTCATCGAAGTCACCCACCATGATGACCGACCGGGCAAGCTGTTTGATACATTCATGATTGTCCTGATTTCTCTGAATGTGTTGGCGTTTACTTTTGAAACCGTTGACAGTGTTTCAATTCCTTATAAAAGCTATTTCAATGATTTTGAAACGATTTCTGTAATGATTTTTACTCTTGAATATGGTTTTAGAGTGTGGACTTGTACCCTCAGCCCTCGCTATCGTCACCCGGTTTTAGGGCGCTGCAAGTTTATCCTCTCACCCTTAGCCATTGTTGATTTCATTTCAGTTCTACCTTACTACCTATTTTTAGTCTTTCCTAACTTAGTGTTTGTGCGAGAACTGCATTTATTACGACTAGCACGTCTGTTTAAAATTGGGCGTTACTCTGAGTCAATGCGAACTCTGGGCACAGTGATTTCCTCAAAGCGTGAAGACCTATTTTCAGCATTATTTACCGTCTTTACCTTATTGATGATTTCCTCAAGCTTGATGTATTATGCCGAACACGCTGCCCAGCCCGATCGCTATCCCAACATTCCCGCCTCAATGTGGTGGGGCATCATCACCCTCACCAGTGTTGGCTATGGCGATGTGGCACCGATTACGGCGATCGGCAGACTTTTGGGGGGCATCATTGCAGTGCTGGGCTTAGGTTTAGTGGCATTACCCACAGGCATTATCGCCTCCGGTTTTGCCGAAGAAGTGGAAAAAAAACGGGCACATCTCCGGCGCTTTTGTCCTCATTGTGGCGAAGATCTCGATCAGCCCCACCAAAAAATCGGAATGAATGAACAATAATCACACGACAACAAAGTTCACCAGCTTTCCAGGCACTACAATCACCTTTTTGATCTCCTTGCCGTCAAGGTAGCGTTTTGCCAAGTCGGAGTCCCGCGCATATTGCTCTAGTTCCTCTTTGGTCGCCTGGGCAGGAACTTGAATGGTGCCCTTTGTCTTACCCAAAACTTGGATCACTAGAGTAATTTCGTCGGCAATTAACGCCGACTCATCCACCACCAGCCAGGGTTGAGTATGAACTGACTCTACATGTCCTAAATGGTGCCAAAGTTCCTCCGCCATGTGAGGCGCAAATGGGGCAAGCAATTTGGTCAGCGTCTCAATGCCTTCTGCATACACAGGCGACTCTTTGCACGGGGCATCGGTCAGCGCATTGCTCAGCTTCATCATTTCCGACACAGCCGTGTTGAACTGATACTCGTCTGCCAAATCTTCAGTAATCGCTTGAATCGCAATGTGAATCGCACGACGCAATTCTTTTTCGGGTTTAGAGAGTGCAGAGTGCAGAGTGCGGGGTGCGGAGTTGCCTGCTGTTTCTTTCCCTGTTTTCCATTCTGTCACCAGCCGCCAAACGCGATTCAGGAAGCGAAATTGTCCTTCTACGTCTGCGTCTTCCCATTCCAAATCTTTTTCAGGCGGCGCTTTGAACAGAATAAACATGCGGGCGGTGTCTGCCCCATACTTATCTATTACATCGCCAGGAGCCACGCCGTTGTGTTTAGACTTGGACATTTTTTCGTAGACCACTTCCAATGCATCTCCCGTTTCGGGATCAACAGGATTTGTCAGGTCGGCAATATGAACTGCCAGTACATATTTGCCTGTCTGAGAATTCTTGTAGGTTTTGCCCTGCACCATGCCTTGGGTCAACAAGCGCTTGAAGGGTTCGTCAAAGTTGAGCAAGCCGCGATCGCGTAATACCTTAGTGAAAAAGCGGGAATACAGCAGGTGTAAAATCGCGTGTTCAATGCCACCGACATATTGATCGACGGGCAACCAATCGTTGGCGATCGCAGGATCAAATGCCTGTTGGTCATTTTTAGCATCGGGATAGCGCAAAAAGTACCAGGATGAATCAATGAAGGTATCCATGGTGTCGGTTTCCCGCTTGGCAGATGTGCCGCAGGTTGGACAGGGCACATTAATCCAGGATTCTAACTGCGCCAAGGGAGAGGCTCCCCGTCCTGAAAACGCCACATCTTCCGGCAATTTCACGGGTAGGTCAGCATCTGGCACAGGCACCGCGCCGCATTTGGGGCAATGGATAATTGGAATGGGAGCGCCCCAGTAGCGCTGGCGGGAAATCAGCCAGTCTCGCAGCCGATAGTTGTTCGTTCCATTGCCTTTGCCATTTGCCTCTAGCCACTGCACAGCCGCTTCCACGCTTTGCCCTGCTTCTTTGCCAGCGGGAATGCCATTCAACGCGCCAGAATTGACGATTACGCCACCGCCCACATGAGCAGCCGTCATCGTTGCACTATCGAGAGTTTCGTCCTCTGGCTGTACTACCACTTTGATTGGCAGGTTGAATTTTTTGGCAAACTCAAAGTCACGGGGGTCATGGGCGGGAACTGCCATGATTGCCCCGGTGCCGTAATCCACTAGCACGTAGTCGGCAATCCAGATGGGCACTTGCTCGCCATTCACAGGATTGATTGCATAGCTACCTGTCCACACGCCCGTCTTTTCCTGTCCCTCTGCCATGCGATCGAGGTCGCTTTTTTTGGCTGCGGCGGCTTGGTAAGTTGCGATCGCCGCTGCCTGTTCCGGTACGGTGAGCTTCTCGACTAAAGAATGCTCTGGCGACAGCACCATAAAGGTAGCTCCCCACAGGGTGTCGGGGCGCGTGGTAAAGACGACTAACTGATCGCCGCCCTCGGTGGTAAAAGTGACCTGTGCGCCGATAGATTTGCCAATCCAGTTTGCCTGCATCAGCCGCACTTTTTCGGGCCACCCGGTAAGTGTGTCTAAGTCGGTCAATAGCTGTTCGGCGTAGTCAGTGATTTTGAAGAACCATTGACGCAACAGTTTGCGCTCGACTACAGCACCCGATCGCCAAGATTTGCCTGCACTATCCACTTGTTCATTCGCCAAAACAGTCTGATCAATCGGGTCCCAATTGACTGTGGCTTCTTTTTGATATGCCAATCCTGCTTTAAAAAACTCTAGAAAAATCCATTGCGTCCAGCGGTAATAGTCAGGCGAACAGGTAGCAACTTCCCGATCCCAATCGAAGGAGATGCCTAACTGATCGAGCTGCAATCTCATCTGGGCAATATTTTGATAGGTCCACTCAGCAGGCTGAGTGTTTCGTTCGATCGCCGCATTCTCCGCAGGTAATCCAAAGGCATCCCAACCCATGGGATTTAGCACTCGAAACCCCTGCATCCGCCGCACCCGCGCAATCACATCGGCGATCGTATATACCCGAACATGCCCCATGTGCAGGTTGCCCGACGGATAAGGAAACATAGACAGTGCATAGAACTTAGGCTTGCTCAGGTCGTTTGAAGTTTGGTGCAGCCCTTGTTCAATCCATGCTTTTTGCCACTTTTCCTCAATCTGTGCGGGGGTGTAACGATCCACAAACTCAGCTCCTGCCAATAACTTGCCTAACTCATTCTAGTAAGGTTGGGGCAAATTGATTGGCAATTCGTTTGAGCGATCAATGGAATCAGCTTAATTTATGCGTTTAGGAATCATCGCCCTTCTCACTCAGAGGCGATATATTTCTCAGACGCGATATATTTTGACTTTCTCGACTTCCCCACCTTTCGCCTTACATCCCTATCTACTCTGTAGTTGGTCAATCCGATAGAGCAACTGGATTCGGTTACCTGAGGCAGTGCTATCTTCTGGGTAAACACCTGACAGATTTTTGTCTCGCTCTGGCGAAACCCGTAGCTGGAGATTTGGATTTAACCGTAAACCAACTACATCTGAGTTCGATTGAACTTTTTGGTTAGCCAGTGGGATAACAGAGGACGGAGCAGAAGTTCGTCTAACGGAACGTTCTTGCAACCCACTTAAGGAACTTGCAGAACCCGAAGGCACAGCTTGAATGGCAGTTGTCAAACTGAATAATGTCGCGATAGTACCAAGCGAAACAATTGCTAGCCGCATAGTCAGTGCTTTTAATACTTGATATCAATAGTATGGCAAGCCTTTTTAGGTTAGAAGCTCTACCGGAAGAAACAAATGGCTTGGCTAATGTGGCTTTGTGCTGCGATCGCGTCATTCATACTCGTATCGATTTTCAGCACTGCCATTTTGTTTGCCATCCCTTTTTTAGTAGGTTCTCACCCGTGTCTTGTTTGCTAGAAAATGGTGGATTTTATGAGGCATTTGCTTTTAGACTGGGTAAGCAGCATTATTTACGCGGGTTTACTATGTCTTTGTATCTTGTCCTAAAAACGCTCTGGATTATTGCCGCTTTGGGATTGGTGATTGTGGTGTTGCTGCATAGCCCCAAGGGAGACGGTTTGGGCGGTTTAAGCGGGCAGGCTCAGCTTTTTAACAGCACAAAGACGGCTGAGTTGACATTGAACCGCGTCACCTGGGTACTAACGGTGGTTTTTATGGGGCTGACAGTAGTTTTGAGTGCAAATTTGATTCCACAATAACGTTTAATAATTGCACTAGCTGATATGGGTTCTAATCGGAAAAGAAGTGTGTGGTTTGGGCGATCGCTCCTGGGTGGGGCGATCGCCTTTGTTATTTCACTGGTTGTCGTTGTTATGGGTCAACCGATACTCTCTGCCCAACCGTCGGCTGCACTCGGCACCCTTCCTGCCGCTCAAATTCATCCCATACCGCCAACCCTGGCTCAGTGGCGTGACCCTCAGCAATCAGGCGATTATTTTGACCAAGTTCAGGCTGTGGTTGTAAATTATCTGATTTGGTCAACGTTTCCAGTGACAGTCTATGTTGAACCGCCTACTGTCGCTGAACAGGCAAATCCATTTACGGCAAAACAGGCGAAAACCTGGGGCACTGCCGTAGAAAAAGCCGTGCAAGAGTGGCATCGTTACTTACCCCTCAAGCAAGTTGAACAGGCGGGAGATGCGGATATTCGGATTGCGCGATCGCCGTTACCACTGAGATTTGATCGAAGCAATCAGGATGGCGAACAGCGAAAACTTCCCATTCTTCGTGCCCGTTCCGCCGAGACTCGTTTTGAACTCTACGCCAAAAAGCCAACCGTTGCGCCCTCGGACCACTCAATTCTGTCCCATCGAGTCACGGTGTACATTCGACCTGATCAAGCCTCAGAGTATCTGCAAGCCTCAGCTCGTCATGAACTCGGTCACGCGCTTGGTATCTGGGGGCATAGCCCTCAGCAAACCGATGCTCTCTATTTTTCCCAGGTTCGCAATCCTGCCAAGATTTCTGCAAGAGATCTCAACACCTTGAAACGAGTATATGAACAACCCACACGATTAGGGTGGATGCTAGCCAAGTAGTAGATAGTCAACTAAATCATGGAAGGTTGACCTTGCTTTGCCTGAATGACTGGAACCCTGCTAAAATGCAAGGGCAGCGATCGCTTCCAGTCTTTGCACCGCTGTCAATTGAGATTTCTTACACTTTTATCCGCCTAAGACTGACGCTGCCCACGGCGGTAGGCGGTTTTACTCGCGGAGTTCTATGACCTTTTCCACTCTTGGTTTGTCTGATGAGATTGTTCGTGCTATCACTGAGCGCGGTTACACCACACCTACACCTATCCAAATGCAGGCGATTCCTATCGTATTGGAAGGCGGCGATTTGCTAGCGGGTGCCCAAACAGGCACGGGCAAAACGGCTGGCTTTACCTTACCCATTCTGCACTTATTATCGGCAAACAGCGTATCGGCAAACACTAACAGAAATGCCCCCATCGGTCGCCCACCGGTTCGAGCGCTGATTTTGACCCCGACCCGTGAACTTGCCGCTCAGGTGGAAGAAAGCGTGCGAGCCTACGGCAAATATTTGAAACTAAACTCAATGACCATTTTTGGCGGCGTTGGCATGACTCCGCAAGTGCGACAATTGAGAAGCCGGGTAGATATTTTGGTTGCCACGCCAGGGCGATTGCTAGACCATGTGCAGCAGGGCACCGTCGATCTATCGCGGGTCGAAATTTTGGTACTTGATGAAGCCGATCGCATGTTGGACATGGGCTTTATCCGTGACATTCGGCGCATTCTAGCCCTCTTGCCCAAACAACGACAAAATCTGTTGTTCTCGGCAACTTTTTCTAATGAAATTAAATCGTTTGCCTCTAGCCTGTTAAATCAGCCAGCCCTGATTGAGATGGAACGGCGCAACATTACAGCCGATACAGTAGCGCAAAAAGTTTATCTCGTCGATCGCGAACGGAAGCGTGAGTTGCTCACTAACCTCATCCGCCAGCACAACTGGTTTCAGGTGTTGGTGTTCACTCGCACTAAGCACGGCGCTGATCGATTAGTGAAGCAGTTGACAGAAGATCGAATCCCCGCAATGGCAATTCATGGTAACAAGAGTCAAGCCGCAAGAACTCGTGCCCTGGCAAAGTTTAAGGATGCAAGCTTGCAAGTGCTTGTGGCAACCGATATTGCCGCTCGTGGTATCGATATTACCGATTTGCCCCATGTGGTAAATTACGAGCTACCCAATTCTCCCGAAGACTACATTCATCGCATTGGACGCACAGGTCGCGCCGGAGCCGATGGCGAAGCCTCCTCTCTAGTTTGTGTAGATGAACATCAATTACTAGGGGCGATCGAGAAGCTAATTAAGCAACAATTGCCCAGGGAGATCGTAACTGGGTTTGAGCCAGACCTGCACGCTAAACCTGAACCGATTCAAAATGGTCGCCAAAATCGACAGCAACCGGGAAGAGGGGGACAGTCAAAATCTCGCTCAGCTCAGCCTTCCTCCCAAAAAACCGTAAAGCGTAACACTACCGGCGCAGGCAGCAGCAAGCCCAGCCTTCGTCCTTCCGCACCACGCCTCTCCAGTGGGCAACAGCACTAAATAGTAAAAGGGTGGGCTTACTAGCCCACCCTTTTACTGAAACGTACTTGATTCAAGCGCGTTTTATGGCTTACGAATGTCCTTTGCCATATTGCGGAACATATCCATGCTGGAGTCTGCACGGCGACGTTCGCGCACTTGCGCTGGAGTCGGCGTTGGGGTGGGATTTGATGGAGCCACACCAAAAGAAGATTGTGCTGCCTCCATTTGCCTGCGCTTTTTAGCCGTCATTGCGGAGACTTCTACGTTTAGGTCAGGAACGACTCCGTTGATAGTTTTTGCGTAGGTGCGCTTAATGTTTTTCACAGTACGCATGTAGTCTATATCGCCCATGCTGCTTGCGCTGTCTGCATCCAAGAAATAGGCATCAGAGTTTTGCTGAGTTCGCTGAGGCAGAGGCTTTGCTTTTTCAGGTTTCACTCTTTCAGGTTTTGGGGTAGCAGCTTCATCGGGTTGCCGCTTAGAAAATAAACCTCTGATAAATCCAGTCACGATGTCTCCCTATCTCTGTTTTGTTGCGATGTGTTAATCGATATTAATAATCATAACAATAGAGACTATGCCTTGAGAAGTATAGATTGTAAGGATTTCGAGGTTTTTGGAAAATAATTGAGCGATCGCTTCCCTGATCCGATTACTCCGATTACAGTCTCGTTATTAAGATTCCACTGATTGCGCCATCAAAAACGGAAGAATATGCGCGGCAACTTCAGCAGCATAATCTTGGGGTAAAGAGTGGGTCGCTTCGGGTAAAATCACCAACTGAGCATTGGGAATCTCACGGGCGTAGGTTTCACTGTGCCATAGAGGTATGGTGTCATCGCGATCGCCAGTAATCACCAAAGTTGGGGTGTGGAGGCGATGGATCTCTTTTTCGACGGTATCGATCGCATCTTCAGGGCGAATGCGATCAACTAAGAACGATCGTGCGGCTGGCTGGCTATTCAATTCACCTCGCATCCAAGCGATTTTTTCTAATGTCTCTTTTTGCCCAAACCAGTTTGAAAAAGGCTTGATTCCATTCAGCACCCAATCTACTAGGGGCGTTTGCCAAAGAATCGGACGCAAATGATCATATCGTCCAGCAAAGCTGTCATCTCGAATTCCTGCTGGAGCTAACAAAATTAATCCTTTGACGGCAGCAGGATAAGCCAGAGCATAGGCAGCAGCAACCCACCCGCCAAAGGAGTGCCCTATGAGATAGCATGGCTCCAAATTTCGCGCCTGGATAAACTGCCGGACAAACTCAACTTCTTTCGCAACATCATATTGAATGGCAGGTTTGGCAGAGTCACCGAAGCCCAACAAATCTAGAGCGACACAGTGCATTTGAGTTTGCAGATGTGCCATCAGTGGTAGCCAGCAGTTGCCGCTGCCCATGAACCCATGCAGCATTAGCACTGATGTACCCTGACCTTGTTCTAAGTAAGCTGCTGTTTGAGAAGGGGCGGGCTGAAGAAGGTCTAAATTAAGGAATTGGATTTGTTTTTCAGTCATGCTAGCTTGAGAAGCTTCAGATTATTGTTCTAAGTTTTCTGGTGCAACTGCGGTTTCTGGTTCGCTTTCAAAGGTGACTCCTTCATAGATGTCAGCGATCGCGATTTCTACCCCAATTGATGAAAGATAAATGATTGCAGAATCCGATTCATACTCTCTAAAAATCCATCCATCATTAGTTTTAGTATGATGTTCTACATAGGTTTCATACTGACTCACTAATAAATATTCTTGGAATTCAGGAATAGAACGATAAGCGCGAAATTTATCAGTCTTATCATAATCCTGAGTTGACTTTGATAGTACTTCAATAATCAAACAAGGATTCATCACTGTATCGGTGCGTCTTTCCTGGAACACTGGCTGTGCTTGAATCACAAACACATCAGGATATGTATATCGTCGGTAGCGAGGAATCCAAACTCGTAGATCAGTGATAAACGGTTCCCAATTTTTGCCGCGCCTTGCAAATTTCAGGTAAGCATGGATTGTTCCTGCAATCCGATTATGATTGATTGATCCGCCTGTCATGGGGACAATTTCTCCATTCCAATATTCGCTGCGAAACCCAGCGGCTTCTTCCATAATCAAATATTCTTCGGAAGTATATTTTTTTTGCTGAACTTGCATCGTGACTTCTGAGTGAGAGGGTAGTGATCGCTCAATTTTTACAAGCCGGTCTAACCTAAAAATAGCTTGTAGGCAGGATTTTGGCTTTCATCCCAGTAGCGATAACCCAGCGTCTCCAGAAATGCCTGCCATTCTGTCATCTCTTGGGGAGGCACCTGCATTCCAACAACGATACGCCCGTAGTCTGCGCCGTGATTGCGGTAATGAAATAGGCTGATGTTCCAGTTGGGACTCATGCTCGTAACAAATTTCATTAAGGCACCAGGGCGTTCGGGAAACTCAAATCGATAGAGCAATTCGTTGTGGGCAAGCAGAGAATGTCCGCCGACCATGTGCCGTAGATGCAGTTTGGTGAGTTCATCATCGGTGAGGTCAATAGTTTTGAAGCCACAGCTTTCAAATTTGATCACCATGGCGGCAGCATCAGCACGGTTTTGAATTTTCACGCCCACGAAGATATGTGCTTCTTGCTGATCCGCAATCCGATAGCTAAATTCGGTCAGGTTGCGATCGCCCAAACATTGGCAAAACTGACGCAGACTACCCGGTGCTTCGGGAATGTTAACGGCAAACACCGCCTCTCGACGTTCACCAAATTCTGCCCGTTCTGCTACAAATCGGAGGCGATCGAAGTTCATGTTGGCACCGCAGGCAATGGCAATCAAAGTTTGTCCGCTGATTTGTTCACGCTCGACGTAGGTTTTAGCAGCGGCGATCGCTAGCGCCCCGGCAGGCTCCAAAATCGATCTCGTGTCCTCAAACACATCTTTAATCGCCGCGCAGGTGGCATCCGTATCCACCAGCATCACCTCATCCACATACTGCTGGCATAAACGAAAGGTTTCCGCTCCCACCTCTCGCACTGCGACCCCATCCGCAAACAATCCCACTTGAGACAGGCGCACTCTGTGTCCCGCTTTTAACGATTGAGACATGGCATCCGCATCCACTGGCTCCACACCGATGATTTTGATCTCAGGGCGAATCCGTTTCACGTAAGCAGCGATGCCAGAGATTAACCCACCGCCACCGATCGCCACAAAAATCGCATGAATTGGCTGCTGACACTGGCGCAAAATCTCCATGCCGATCGTGCCTTGCCCAGCAATCACATCCGGGTCATCAAATGGGTGAATAAAGGTCAGCCCCTTCTCTGCCTCTAGTTGCCGTGCATGAGCGTAAGCATCATCGTAGGTATTGCCATGCAGCACCACCTCGCCTCCCCTAGCCCTGACTGCATCAATCTTTACCTGAGGCGTGGTCACTGGCATCACAATCAGCGCTGTCGTACCCAACTGCCGTGCTCCCAACGCCACTCCCTGAGCATGGTTTCCGGCTGAGGCGGCAATTACGCCTTTCGCCAGCACCTCTGGCGGCAACTTCACCATTTTGTTATACGCACCGCGCAGCTTGAATGAAAAGACAGACTGCATATCTTCCCGCTTTAACAACAGTCGATTGTTCAGCCGTCTAGAAAGATTAGGTGCATAATCCAATGCAGTTTCCTGGGCGACATCATAGACACGCGCCGTCAAAATTTGTTGCAGGTAGTCGCACATGGTAATAGTTGAAATGCTGGATGGAAGACAATTTTACGCCACCACTCGCGAGATTCTTTGAAGCTGTGGAAATTTGCCACTCAAACCGGTTAAAAAACTAGATACGATGAGGGCTAAGGGTGAAATTATTGCTTTTGAGATCGCAAATCGCGGTAGTCGTCGGATCGACCAGTCTCAAGTGCTGCCAGGTCTAGCGGTCGCGCTGCTAGAAGAAGCCCTGCACCGCAGTCGGCAAACGAATCATGGCAAAGTCAGCGCTTGGCTACTGTCTCAGCTTCAATCAGCGATGTAGCAGCAAGCATAGCCGAAACGCACCAAATTTTTAATCAGCTTTAATCCAGCTCTGCTGGGGCGGGACAAGTGATGTGGATACAATCCTTAGTTTTAGGATGAATGAAGCGGAGGTGATAAGCATGGAGATGATAGCCACAATCACCGGGCACAGGAAATTGTTCATCCCCATTAATGGACTTTAATAGGGGAATGCCGCCCACAACATAGAGCGGGTCACCTAGTAAAGGAAAGCCAGCAGTAGCGAGATGAATCCGAATTTGGTGAGGTCGCCCCGTCAAAATAGTGACTTCTAGCAGAGTACTGTTGGACTGGCGTTTGAGGACTTGAACTTGACTGTGGGCAGACAAGCCATCCGGTGCGGCCCCATAGATATAGCCCAAAACAGGATGGGGGATTTTTCCAATTGGTTGAGTAATCGTGAACTGATCCGGCATCTCGCCCACTCCAACCAAAGCACGATATACCTTATGAATCTGCCGCTTTCGCAGTTGCTGGCTGAGATGAGCTTTTGCCAAAGGCGATCGCGCCAACAGCATCAATCCCGATGTGCCGCGCCCAAGTCGATGAATTGGCGCAGGCGTATCGTGCGGATATTGCTGGTGTAACTGACCCAGCAGCGTGTGTTCTAAAAAGCCTCCCCCCGGCAGCACAGGCAACCCAGAAGGCTTCGCTATCACCAACAAATCCTCATCTTCATACAGCACTGCAAACTCCAGCGGCACTTCTGGCTCTTCCCACGGTGGACGATGGTAGGCTAACCATTGCTCCGGCTGCAATACGGTCTCTGCCATGCTGGGCTGTTCATCCAGCAGCACTTGCCCCTGTGCAATTCTTTGGTGCCACTCATCCCGGCTAGAGTGACGATAGCGTTGGGTGTAATAGTCTAATACTGTCAATCCAGCATCCGAGCGTTTGATCTGCTCTCGATAAATCCAGCCGTGGTTCATAACTGATGTTTAGACTAAACACGAAAAAAGCGATCTCAAATGTACAAGAGATCGCTCAGTAGATAGTTATTAATGTTTTAAATGCATTACGCCCAAAGTTATGAGACGCGATCGCAAGCCTACCAAACTACATGTTTTTGTTAGGCAAGTCTTTTGAGCCACCCATGATTAGATCTTTGCCTGCACCCTTAGCATTTTGCTTTGCTTGATCAACGACTTTAGGAGCCGCATCGCTTGCCCGGTCTACGTTCTGCTTGATATTGTCAATACCCCGCTCAGTTCCCTTAGCAAAATCTTTTTGTAACTTTTCTGCACTTTTCTGCACTTTTTCAGCCGTTTCCTGTGCCTTGTCTCCTAAAGGATTTTTCTGACGCAGATTATCCACCGCGTCTTGAGGAGAATCGACCCGATTCTTTAGGTTGTTCTGAGCACGTTGGACGTACTTTTTATTTTGCATCTGATTTTTATCAGAATCATACTTAGCATCATCGTTATACTGGTTCATGCCTCCAGCAGGACGCTGTACTGCATCGTACATTTCTTTCTGCATTCCGCCTTGACCCGCATAAGGATTCGGATTGCTAACAGATTTAGTTGCATCAGCGACTTTAGAACTACAAGCAGTGTTAAATACTACCAAAAAGCCAGCTAGCAGTACGATCGCAACTTGCTTCAGTTGAAGTTTCTTTAAGTTAGAAACAATATTTTCTATTAGGTTAGAAATTAAGTTTTTCATACCTCGCTCCATTTAAGTTGTTTAGTGTAACTGAATAGTAGCGGGTTATTAAATTGATTCTCATCCAACCAAAGAGCTAATCTTGTGACCAAAAAGAATCTACATCTCTGCCTTTAGAAGGATCGTTTGAAACCTATAGTCTGCGTCGTATAGCACTACAATTTCTATAATCCTACTAATTCTCGCGTTTCCAGCCCAATCAGCTTTTGTGCGATCGCAAGTCTCGTTTCCAACTTTGCCACACTAAACTCGTTTCGTAAATGCTCCAAGCGTGCCACAGCATGAGATTTTTCAGTGTTAAGCCGATTTATTGCATCGCAGGCAGGGCGATATTCATGATTAGCTTGCAAGATTTCAAACCTGCGCGCTCGTCGCTGATTATCATTCTTTAAATTAGCTTCAAAAGCAGAAATTTTGTCTGCGTTTCCTTCTAATCGAGTAAGGTGTAATCGCATCTCTGCAAGCTGATGCTCCACCTCATTTACTGCTTGAGACGCTTGAGCGATCGCGCTGGGATATTGGCTCAAATTAAGCTTCATCGAAACCTCCAATACAACTCACAGTTCACAACTCAAAACTAACCGTCTAATATTCACCCACCTAGGCAACCAGTTCTGCCAATTGCGGCATCATCCGACTTGGGACTTCCGCCACAGAAGCTAACGGCTTAGGTGCGATCGCCGCTTCTTCTAACACCTTGACTTCAATATTGATTGCAACTAAATAAGAGCCAGCACGTTCGCCCACTGCTCGTGCCACTAAATCTGCCAAAGCAGGATGCTCAGCCGTAATCGGATCTCGAAGAGTGCATCGATCCCATTCGTACTTCGCAGCCGGATCCAAGTTAAGAATGTAGTGCTTAGTCATAAGTAATTGAGTTTTTAGTTCTTATGTACTATTCTAATAGATTAAAAACAGACCTGCAATAATCTTGATCGTGAAATACAGATTGTGATACGTGAAGTACTAAAAGGGTTAGTCAGACACGGTTTGGTGACATCTTAGAAACCTTTGCGGCAGCGATCGCGTAAGATCGTTCACCATGCGACGGTTTTTAATTTGCAACCCTTTGCTTAAACTGACGGTTTCAGTTGCTTGAATGACTTATACCGTCATCTTTCACTTTTTCAAGCAATCTCAACCGGAGCAGTCGCTCAGTTGTATGGTTCGTAAATGTCGAGATCGCACCTAGCAACTCGCCAGTAGCACTTCATCAGGGCATTTCACAGAGCATCCAATATTGGTTTAGGGTTGCCATCAGTTCGGTAAAAGCGTTGAAGGTTACAGGTTTAACCAAATATCCAGCAATGTTAAAGTGATAGGCTTCCGCGCGGTCTTGATCGCGGTTAGAGGTGGTGAGAACAACGACCGGCGTTTTTTTCAGGACTGGATCTGCCCGGAGCGCGTTTAAAAATTCAATGCCGCCCATTTTAGGCATATTCAGATCTAAAAGAATTAATCTGCGATATGCAGGAATAGCGTCACATTGATTAGAGCTACGACGCAACATGGCAAGTGCTTCAATACCATTGGTTGCAATATACAAGGGATTTGAGATGTTGCTCTTCTTAAATGCCCGCCTAACGTTCATCACATCTACTTCGTCATCCTCTACGAGGAGGACATTAATTAACCGCGATTCCTGCATCGACATCGCGCTTCCTATATTGATTGAGTATCACTTGTGCTGCCTCAAAGATTATTTAAGCCTTTCTTAAAAGTTAAGGCACTGAGTTGCCATTTCACATGCAGCGAGGGTGTGATCTTCAGTGGATAAATGCGTATCTAAATGGTGATATTAATGACCCCACCCAATTTTTTCATATCATAGGCGGAGATTATTTGACTAGACTGTTGACCTTTAGAGAGAGGCTCTATGTCTATTGGTGGATGTGATTTGCAGTCAAAGCCTTTATCTAAATAATAGGGATAAACATAACTAATGTTTAAACCTTTGGTCACTCGGTAAGGAATGAGACAATGAGCGAACTTAATGTTGTACTAATCGAAGATCACGATCTAACACGGATTGGATTGCGGACGGCATTAAAGCAGCAAGAAGGGATTTGCATTGTGGGCGAGGCTCCGAATGCTTCTCAAGGTTTGAGAGTGTTGGAAAGTACTCAACCCGATGTGGCGATCGTCGATATCGGGTTACCCGATATGGATGGGATTGAGTTGACGCAAAAGTTTCGGCAATTTCAAGCTACAACGAACAATGACAAAACGAAGATTTTGATTTTGACAATGCACGACAGCGAAGATGCCGTGCTAGCTGCATTCGCGGCGGGTGCCGATTCTTACTGTATGAAGGATGTAAGCATTGACAAGCTGGTAGAAGCGCTACGGGCGACTCATTCGGGCTGTTCGTGGATTGACCCTGCGATCGCAAATGTAGTCTTGCACCAGGTCCGTCAAACTCCATCGAATGGTCATGGCAATCGTCAAGCTAAAACCGTTGCAATTGGCGCAGTTGATCCAGAAATGGAGCAGGTTTTAGAAAGCTATCCGCTGACGGAACGCGAGTTAGAAATTTTGGAACTGATTGTCTCAGGTTGCAGCAATGCAGCGATCGCAGACAAGCTGTACATTACGGTAGGCACGGTTAAAACCCACGTCCGCAATATTTTGAGCAAGCTTTGCGCTGAAGATCGAACGCAGGCAGCCGTTCGAGCACTGAGATCGGGCTTAGTGGCATAAGCGGCAGATAGAAGTAATCAAGTCTGAGATAATAACCTCGCAAAGGACTATCTGCGAGGCGAATGCAAACAACCACCGATCCGCGATCGCCCGACAATCGCTCAATCAGTTTATCTACGCTGATCTTAATGGCGCTGGGTCTGGGTATTTTGTTTGGAATTGGGCTAAACCAGTTCATACCTGCCAGCGTACCTGCGATTGATCGCTATGTTTTAGACCCGATTGGGCGGATATTTCTGCGATTAATTCAGTTTGTCGTTATTCCCATTGTTTTTTCTTCCCTAATTTTGGGGTTGACCCGCATTCAAGACGCGAGTCAGGTGGGACGATATACCCTCAAACTGATGACGAGCTATGCCGTCACCAGCGCGATCGCGGTTGCATTGGGCATGGTAACTTGCAGCATCTTGCAACCTGGCGCTGGAATCACAGGATTATCTTTACCAGTCGCCACGATTCATGAACAAAGCCCATCCCTGCTCGATTGGCTAATTAGTTTAGTGCCCATCAATCCCATAGAAGCGCTCAGCACGGGAAATTTACTGCAAACCATTTTTTCGGCAGCGTTGATCGGCGTAGGCATTCAGCTTGCAGGAGAGAAAGCAACTAGCTTTTTGGCGGTGGTAGAGAGCATTTACGCCATCAGTGAAAAGATTTTATCGATTATTCTGTACACAGCGCCCATTGGCGTTTTTGCGTTGATCAGTTCGATTATCGCGACTCAAGGATTGGCAGTCATTGCCAAGCTATTGATTTACATTTTGGGCTTGCTGTTCACAACATTGCTCATGGCTGGGATATACGTTCTAACATTGGCACTTCTCAAAGCAAAACCCATTCATCTTTTGCAAAGCCTGTTTCCGGCGCTCTCGCTTGCCTTTGGCACCGCCAGTTCTAATGCCGCCCTTCCCATTGCCCTACAAAATGCTCAGGACAGTTACGGATTGCGCCCTGATATTGCCAGTTTTGCCATTCCCCTTGGCACGGCATTAAAGCGAGACGGCGCAGCCATTTTACAGAGTTTCAATGCTTTATTCATTGCGCAGATTTATCACATTCCGATCACTTCAGAGATGCTGTTGGCGATCGCCCTGAGCGCGTTTCTGGTCTCCTTTAGTACTCCGGGTGTACCCGGTGCTGCCATCATCACCATGACTACCGTATTAGCGGCAGCAGGTTTGCCCGTGGAAGGAGTCGCGATCGTCGCTGGAGTTGATCGCCTGACCGATGGCTTCAAAACTGTGATTAATGTGATTGGTAATGTCGCCAACGCGGTGATATTGAGCCATTGGGAAACGCAAAAAGAGGCGAGTGGCGAATCATGAAGGGCGAGGGGGTAAGTCCTTGGGACTGGCTTCGCCAACGCGTAGCGTCTTCACAGGAAGTACAGCAAATGCAAAACTCCTCCCTCTTTTCTCATCCTTTGCTCAGTTGCCTTTCATGCAGTGGTAGCCGTTAATGGCAAAATGGCGAGCAGTGGCATCGCCATTTTTGTTCTGCTGACTGTTGTGGAGGTTACATGTCAAGTTTTAAAACGGGTGGTGATATGTCGTTTCAATCGGTTGCTGAGAAGAGTCCTCCTGAGTGGTCAAGTCGATTGAAGATTGACTATTTGGCAGATTCCAACATTCCTACTGTCGAGGACAGTGGCGCGGATGTTGTGCAAGGATTGAGCCGATCGCCTAAAACACTACCGCCAAAATATTTTTATGATGATCGCGGCTCCCAACTGTTTGAGCAAATTTGTGACCTACCAGAGTATTACCTGACTCGCACAGAAACAGCGATTTTGCAGCAGTATGCAGGCGCGATCGCCCAGCAGACCGGAGCCTGTGAACTGGTGGAATTGGGCAGCGGCAGTTCCACTAAAACCCGATTGTTACTAGAAGCGTATCAAGCGCAAAACTATCCACTCTGCTATCGTCCGATTGATGTTAGCGCAGGAATTTTGGAAAGCAGCGCTCAAAGCCTATTGCAAACCTATTCGCAACTCAAAATTCATGCCTTAGTGGGCACCTATGACCAGGCACTTCAAACCTTATCAGGCGCTTATTTGCCCCAACGGATGGTTTGCTTTCTGGGCAGCAGTTTAGGCAATCTTAGCCCGGAAGAGTGCGATCGCTTTTTTGAGCAGGTAAGACTGGCGCTGCGATCGGGCGGTTACTTTCTGCTCGGCGTTGATTTACACAAATCCACCGCTCAATTGGAGGCAGCCTATGATGATAGCCAAGGCGTTACTGCCGCCTTTAATCTCAACCTACTGCATCACCTCAACCGGCGTTTCGACGGCAATTTTGATGTGTCTCAGTTTGAACATTTCGCTTTCTACAACACCGAGTTGCACCAAATTGAAATGCACCTCCGCAGCCTCAAATCACAAACGATTCATCTGCGAACCCTAAATCTGACGATTGAAATGGCAGCTGGGGAAACCATCCGCAGCGAGATTTCACGCAAGTTTGATCTGGCAACACTTCAACCACAGCTTCACTCGAAAGGCTTACGCCCTTTCAAAATTTGGATGGATGCTAACGCATGGTTTGGGCTGCTGCTCTGCCGCTGTGAGGCATAATCTCTCATTCGGACGAGCTGACAAGGCTTAATATAACGATACAATCCAAATGCTCTTTCCCCTTTTAGCATTCTTTGAAAAGTGCATTGAACCACTTTATGCAGATGAGAGTCTAAAAGGTGAGAGGAGTCTATTCACCAAAATTTAAACCACTCACAGTAAGCTCCTACTTTAGGTTAGAAGGATTTCTGTCATGCCAAAATTTATGGAGCCTATTAATCCAGCAAGCGTTTTGCGATGGAGTGTTTTAGTAGGAGCTTTAACAGTGATCACAGGCTGTGGCATGTTGCCTAAGTCTGAAGCGGAAGCCCAGACTGGACAAAGGCAGGCGGAGAATGGTCCAGCATCGGTGGATGTGGCGATCGCCCGTACCATGCCCCTGCAACAAACTGTGGAATATACCGGCACTACACAGCCCTATCGCCAAGTTTCCTTGCGATCGCAGGTCGAAGGAACAGTGCTGGATCTGGCGGTAGATGTGGGCGATCGAGTCACGCAAGGGCAAACCGTGGGTCAGTTGAATGATGCAGTGCTGGCTGCTGCGGTGGTTGAAGCCGAAGCCGAAGTGGCAGCACGTCAGGCAGATGTGGCTGAGGCAAATGCCGAGGTTAGCACCGCTCAAACCCAAGTTGAAGAACAACGCCTGCGGCTACAACAAACCCGCTCGGATCTGGCACGGCTTGAACTGTTGTTTCGTGAGGGAGCGATCGCCGCACAAGCCGTAGAAACAGCTCGAACGACTGCTGGCACGGCTCAACAAGCGCTGCGATCAACTCAAGCCCAAGTGCGAACTCGTCAGCAAGCGGTTACGGCAATTCAGCGCCGCATTATTGCCCAACAGGCGATTGTGGCGCAAGAGAAAGAGCGACAGTCTCAGACTCAGTTAATTTCACCCGTCACCGGTTCAGTCTTGGAGCGCGTCACAGAACCCGGCAATCTGGCACAACCGGGCAGCGAAATCCTCAAGTTAGGCGATTTTAGTCAGGTTAAAGTGGTGGTTCAAGTATCCGAGCGGGAACTTGGGACTCTTCGCACTGGACAACCCGTTCAAGTCCGTCTTGATGCTTTCCCCAAGAGGGAGATCGTCGGACGCATTGCCCGAATCTCTCCTGCTGCTGACCCCTCCTCCCGCCTAATTCCCATTGAAGTCATCATTCCTAACTCGGATGAAAGCATTGGCAGCGGTTTATTGGCGCGGGTGGACTTTACTCAACGGGCGATCGCCCGTGTCGTCGTGCCTGAAACTGCCCTACAAACTGATAAAGATCGGAGATCGCGCGCCCAATCCTCCGGTGGTGCCCAATCATCTGAGCGTCCGCCTCAAACTAGAGGCAACATCTTCACAATCGCCAAGGGTGAAAAACCTACTGTCTCCGCCCGTTCAGTTACTTTAGGTAAACGCCTAGATGGACAAGTGGAGATCGTCTCCGGCTTAGGAGTCGGTGATCGCTTTGTTTCCCGCAGCAGCAAAGCCCTCAAAGATGGTGATCTTGTAAAACTCAGTAGTATCTCCGAAGGACAGAGAGGGAATAGGGAATAGAACTTTAAAGACTCAAGCTCAAAACTCAAAACTTTTTGCCCCTTCGCCATTCGTAATAAGCCATGAACCCTTCCCCACCGACTGGTTTCAGTATTAGCCGCATTGCAATCCTGCGACACATTGGTACGTTGATGCTGACCCTGGCAGTTATTGTCATGGGCGTTTTCTTTATCACTACGCTCCAAGTTGATTTGTTGCCCTCCATCACCTATCCCCGGATTGGGGTGCGGTTAAATGCTCCAGGCACTTCCCCAGAGGTGGCAGTAGATGAAATTACCAGACCGCTGGAGGAAGCTCTTTCAGCCACCGAAGGCGTGGTACAAGTCTATTCTCAAACTCGCGAAGGACAGGTGAATTTAGATTTATATTTTCAACCGGGTGGCAATATTGACCAGGCATTGAATGATGCAACGGCAGCCTTTAACCGATCGCGCGGACAGTTACCAGAGACGATTGAAGATCCACGCCTGTTTAAAGTTGATCCCTCTCAGCTTCCGGTATACGAACTCGCGCTCACCTCTCCATCCATGGCCCTAGTTGATTTGCGGGTGTTTGCAGATCAAGAGCTATCCCGTGAGTTGGGTGTGATTCCGGGGGTGGCAGTGGTGGATGTGTCTGGGGGCGTTGAAGAAGAAGTACGGGTGATGGTGGATCTCGATCGCCTACAAGCTGTGGGCGTGGGGCTAAACGATGTATTAACCGAGTTGGGCGATCGCAACCAAGATATTTCTGGCGGACGGATTTTGGGCAGCAACTCAGAGCCACTCACGCGGGCGATTGGACGGTTTAAAAGTGCCGCAGAGTTGCGAGATATCTCATTTGAAGTGGGCGGACAGCCTGGAAATGTTGCTCAAGGCTCTGCCCAATCGGGAGCATCGACTACTCCGGCTCCTACCCAACGAGTTTATCTGCGAGATTTCGCGACCGTGATTGACGGTACCAATCAACAGCGGATTTTCGTGGCATTGAATGGGCAACCCGCCGTCAAAATGAGTGTGCAAAAACAACCCGATGCCAACACCATATCCGTGGTTGAAGCAGTCAAACAGCGCATTAAAGAATTGCAGCAGGCAGGCACTATCCCAGCCGACATGACACTGTTGCCCACCCTGGACGAATCGGTATTCATTCAAAATGCCATTTCTAATGTAGTTAGCTCTGGGCTGATTGGCACGGGACTTGCTGCGATCGCGGTTCTCCTGTTTCTAGGGTCCTTCCGTCAAGCCCTGATCATCGTCCTCTCAATTCCCCTAGCAACCCTTGCCGCCATTATTTTGATGGGAATGTTCAAACTGTCACTCAACGTCTTTAGTTTAGGCGGTTTAGCGTTGGGCGTTGGGATTGTCGTAGATAACTCGATCGTCATGCTAGAAAGCATTGCCGAAGGGGTTGGCATGACTCCTGGCAAAGATGCCACTAGCCAACTCAGCCGATCCCAACTGATGACCCAATCCATGCACAGCAGCCAAGAAGTCGAGTCGGCTTTAGTGGCTTCCACGGCTACTAACCTGGTTGCAGTCTTGCCCTTCTTGCTGATTGGCGGCTTTATCGCCCTGCTGTTTAATGAACTGATTCTCACCATTACCTTTTCGGTTGCCGCCTCAATTCTAATTGCTGTCACCGTCGTACCCATGCTAGCCTCGCGATTGTTAGGTATTCGGGCATCTAGTGGACTCAGCAAGTTTTGGCTACTGTATCAGTTCAATCGCCGCTTTGTTGATGCTACTCAAGGATATGGCACTCTCCTAGGATGGACCCTGGCAAAACGCTGGCTGGTAGTCGGGTTAACTGTAGGGATTTTAGGCGGTGGCAGTTGGTTTCTCGCAGGGCAAATCCCCCAAGAAATTTTGCCTCGAATTAATACCGGGCAAGCAAACCTTAACGCCCAATTTCCACCCGGTACACCTCTAGAAACTAGCCGTAAGGTCATGGCATCAGTGGATGAGATTTTGGCAGCACAGCCAGAAACTGAGTATGTGTTCTCCACGATTGGTGGCAGCTTGTTTGGTAGTAATACCAGCGAAAACTCTTTGCGAAGTTCCAGCACAATTACCCTCAAACCGGGTACTGTGGTGGATGATTATGTTGCTAAGGTAACAAAAGAGTTTCGCAAACTTAATTTGGTGGATATTCGGTTGCGGGTCAATCCGGGGCAGGTACGCGGCTTGATTTTGAATAACTCGCCGGTGCGGGGAGCCGATGTGGATGTGGTGCTGCAAAGCGAAAATGAAGAGGCACTAACCCAAGCAGGACGACAAGTGCTGCAAGCGTTGGAACAGGAAGCAACCCTGATCACGGTGCGCCCAGATGCCGACGATCGCCAGCCAGAGATTCAAATTCGCCCTGATCGCGAACGTCTAGCAGACTTAAACCTCAACATTCAAGATATTGGCAGAACCTTAGAAACCGCGATTCAAGGCAGCGTACCCACCCAAATTCAACGGGGTAATCGCTTGGTAGATGTGCGGGTTGAGCTAGACAATGCTCTGATTCAGCAGCCCTCCCAGCTAACTCAACTGCCCATTTTTACGGAAAATAACCGTCAAATTCGCTTGGGCGATGTGGCAACGATTGAAACCGGACGCGCACCGGGCGAAATCCGCCGAATTAATCAGCGGCAAGTCTTTTTGATTGCAGGGAGCTTGAATCAGGGTGCTAGTTTGAGTGCAGCAATTCAACAGGTGCAAACAATTCTGAGCCAACAAGAACTGCCTGAAGGGGTTGGGGTGTTGCCCAGTGCGGCGGCACAAAGCAATCAACAGCTTCAAGCAACATTGCCTATTTTGGGTGGCTTAGCGGCATTTTTGGTATTTGTCGTGATGGCGGTGCAATACAATTCCCTGGTTGACCCGTTGGTAATTATGTTTACCATTCCTTTAGCGTTGGCAGGCGGTATTTTCGGATTGTTCATTACCAAGACCGCGATCGGCGCAACGGTAATTGTGGGAGCGGTGCTGCTGGTGGGGATCGTGGTTAACAACGCCATCATCATGGTGGAACTGGCAAACCAAATTCGCGAGCGCGAAGGCTGTACTCGTCGTGCCGCCATTCTCAAAGCTGCGCCTCAACGTCTGCGCCCGGTGCTGATGACCACCATCACCACTGTTTTGGGTATGTTTCCTCTGGCGCTGGGATTGGGTCAAGGGGGAGAGTTTCTTCAGCCGCTTGGCATTGTGGTCTTTTCTGGCTTGTCTTTGGCAACCCTGTTGACCCTGTTCCTAATTCCCTGCTTCTATGTGATTCTGCACGATCTTTTCGATCAGAATTTCCTGAAGGGACGCGGTAAGAAGACGCGATTGCACGATGACTTTCAACCTGCAACGCCCCAGAAACCTGCGATGCCCCAAGAACCAGTGGTAAGCAAAATAATAGATTAAGCAATTGGAGTGTTGGATTCTGGTAACCGCGATCGCAACTTCAGCAAAAACTGACCCACTTTGTACAGTGCAAAACTAAGAAGTGCAATTACCAAGCCCCCTGCGACTAGGGGCAAAGTGATAGCAAGCAGAGTTAGGGCGATCGCGGCGATCAATTCGATTGTTGACAGGATGGGATTTGTCAGTCCGCCTGTCATTGCGGTAGAGGTGCCCCGCAAAAGATTCATTAATCCTTTGGTTAACGCTGCCGTACCCCCACCTGCAATGATCGCCAAAGTCCACTGCAAAACTGGGCTCAAATCGGAGGACGTATGTCCCACAATGAATGTCCCTAACACGATTGCCAAGGGAGTCGCAATAAAATCTAGGGCGTGATCAAACCAGGGAATGAAGTATCCACCAATTTCTAACGCGCAGGCAAGGGCTAACACAATTAATGCGGGAGAGCTTTCCAGCCAATCAAAGTTGGTTGGCAGGTCAATATGCCCCACCACAGCAGCAAAGCTCAGTACCAAAAATGGCACAAATACTCGAAATCCCACAGCTGCACTAAGGCTGATTCCTAGCAGCAATTCAATGAAGGTATCAAAGCTAATGATGTGATCCAAATGCCCCTCCGGCTCAAACCTATCCACTCTTTCAATATAGCGATCTGGTTGATGACATCGGCGACAAATGCTTCTCTAGACTGAGGTTGGGCTAAAATTCAAGGCGACACCATTCATACAATAGCGATCGCCCGTTGGAGCAGGACCATCATCAAACACATGCCCCAAATGTCCACCGCAACGCCGACAATGAACTTCAACTCGCGTCATCAAAAATGAGGTGTCCGTAGTGGTGGCAGTTGCTCCGGCGATCGGGGCATAAAAACTGGGCCATCCCGTACCACTGTCGAACTTTGTATCTGATTTAAACAGCGGCAAATCACAACCAGCACAGGCAAACACGCCCTGTCGATACTCCTTATCAAGAGGACTAGTGCCTGCCGGCTCGGTGCCATGCTTCCGCAAAACGTAAAATTGCTCTGGGGTTAAAATCTTGCGCCATTCTGTTTCAGTTTTAGTGATTTCAAACTTACCCTTTGAGGCTGTAGAGTTTGCTGATGCAGTCGTCTGTGATGTGCCAAATAGAGAGCGTGACAGCCAAGTTGCACCCAGAAAAGCGGCACCCACCCATAAGAAATTTCGTTTTTTCATAAATTCTGTTTATCTTTTGATTTCGTGAGCAATGATGAACTATTCACAATAGAGATACGCAATAACCAAGCCAATTGGTTTTAAGTTTTTGGGTTTATCATATAGCCACAAAGCTACAAGAGCTTTTGGAACAGAGTTCGTCTAGCACCAGTGTTGATCACTTACTCGACTAGCTAACACTCCATTCGCAGGGCAGCCAATTCGCAAAGCAGCAATCTACTTTCTCAATCGCGGTTTGTCCTATTTCGTAGATTGAGCATTTATCATAAGGCTCTGAATGAAAAAAAGGGCAGCTACAGGCTGCCCTCTAATCTCTTTGGTCAATTTTTCTGAGAGTTTTAAGGTGCGGTCGTGGTACCTGAGCTAGGGGTTGTAACTGCTGGCTCAACCGCTGGCGTTGGCGTTGTAGTGCTTGGAGTTGCCGCAGGCTGTGGAGTTGCCGCAGGCTGTGGAGCTGCTTGATCTGTCGGTGCCACCTCAGGAGAGGACGATTGCACCGTATCCGCAGGAATTTCCCGCAGTCCAGTCATGCCTGGAAAAACACGGCTGGGTAGTCCTACCACTTGATACGCAGCAACAACCTTGCCTTTTTTCTTCAGCTTGCGCCCCTGAACTTCAGTGCGATCGACCAAAAGAATGCGATCGCCCCTCCGCTCTACGACTACCTCAGTTGTTCCTTTTTGCTGATGGACATAGTAAGTCGTATTGCGACCATAGTTCCGATCATCATCATCGTCATCGTCGTCATCATCCCCAGAGTTACCACTACGCTCTACACGCTGACCTCTGCGGTTATCATCATCATCATCATCGTCATCGTCATCGTCGTCCCTCTCGCCGCTGGTTACAGTCAGCAAATTCCGATAGCCAGGGAAGATAGTAATAGAGGAATTATTAAAGACCGTTGTCGTAAAAATAGCCGTGCTGGTGCTACTGGTGCTACTGGTAGTACTGGTGTTACTGGTAGTAGAAGTTGTGCTTCCGGTTGTGGAAGGCGTAATGACCGCAGTCCCAGCCGTTGTCGAGACTCCGACTACTGGGATAACCACAAAACGACTGAAGTTAACATTGTCGCGGCGATCGCTCACTGTAAAAAACGTATCACCCCCACTTTTCCCCTCAAAGCTGCGGCTTCCTTGCTCAAATTTAAACTCCGTATCGCGCCGTGAAGTGCCGGAATAGGTAATCGAGTTGCCACCTGTAAAAGCGACGAAGCCGGGTCCTTCCCCCTTAATTTGATAATTCACTTGACCCGTCAGCGTATTCAAATTCAAGCTATCTTTCTGGACATTAAACGGTCCCGTTAAGGAGATATCTAATGTTCCAGATCCCTCAATCTTAAACTGGGAATTTGAGTTGCCAGTACTCTCAATTTTGAACTCAGTCACATTTCCAGCAAAATCCAAGACTCTGCGCCCCGTTGCCGGATCAATTCCATAAGCTGCCTCATCCACCTGGGCATTCTTACCCTCAAAGTCAAACTTAATCCGTCGCCCTAAAAACACAGGCACTAAGGTTACTTCCGTCGCCGCAGGACGCAACTGCAAATCAGAGGGTAGCCCAATGAAATCGCCCGTCAAGCTAGCTGCAAATGAACCGACTTCCAACAATCCAGCCTTAGAAGTGTAAGCACTACTGGAGGTATTTGATAGCTGAACGTTGACTCCAGGAATGAACACAAGCGGTGCGGTTCCTGTTTGAGTAGGGCTAATCAAAGAACCCGTTCCAAAAGAATTGGGCGCAAAAGCGGTCAGCGTAAAGTTGAGCGCTGTTGGAATATTTTGAAAGAAGACTGGGTTGCCCACTCCAGAAAAGGCAACCCCTGATAATGCCCCTTCTAGGCGACCTTGATCGCCACTATCAGGACGACTATTGCCGTTGGTATCGGTAAAGCGGCTAGCGTTAGGCAGAAAACGTGAAGTTGTTGTAGTGCCGTTTGGGGTAACAATTCGCAGAGTTTGGATCACCGTATCAAATAGCACAGGGGAACCTGTGCGACTTAGGGTGTTTGCATTGCCAGCATTCAGTTGGGTAAAAAAGGCAGCGTCTCCGCTGACTTGTCCACCGGTAATTGGAATATCAGCATGGGCAGAAGCGGCAACGGCAAGGCTGCCAGCCACCATACTTATACAGGTAGCGAATCGAGTAAATTGAATCATCACGTCAAATTTCCTCTTATATCAGTTGGCGAATGAATAGTGAATCGTGGCAATTAAGCGCACACCCATAGGGACAAAAACTTACCAGAGCAGATAGTACAGGTATTTAAGAGTACCCGTAGATTGTTTAGAACTATCTGCTCTGGAAAAAGTTCCCCAATCTAGAATGAAAACGTGGTTCGTAAAACCCCTACGGTAATCGTGTCGTTGTTGGGATTGTTGTTGGGGTTGAAAATGACCAGCACGCCCGGTGTCACACTGATATTGTCATTCACCCGATAACGATAAAATGCTTCTAAATGAGTGGTTCTTCCGGGTTGATCGCCCGGTCCTGCGGCAAACACATTTCCTCGATTCACAAAGTCCGGCACGTTTCTGCCAATTGGCAAATCGCTGCTGGTAATGGCGGGTGGTTGCCCCACGTAGATGCCGCCCAAGTTACCCGGAGCTAACAGATCGGGGAAATTGAGAAATGCCATCCAGTTAAAGGTTTCTACATTTCTAGAGAAACCCTTTAACTCAGAGTTGGTGTACCCAACCCAACCGCCCAGCGTAAACCAGGGTGCCACTCGCCATGAAGCAGTTGCTCCAAGCGCGTTGGTTTGAATGGGAGCGCGTGTAAATGGGTTGAGCGCAGTCGGCAATGCGACCTGATCATCTCCAGTGCCAGTGCCCAAAAAGCCAGAGGGTGAGTAGGAATTGGCATAGTGAAGGGCGATGTCGATGGTGTCAGTTGGGGCGATCGTGAACTGAGCACCCACCGTTGAGCCACCATTTTGCCCACCAAACAAGCCACCATTCGCTGGGTCACTAGGTCGGTTTGCAAAGTAAACCCCTTGCAACGAAAAGCGGCTGCCAATTTGCCAGTCAAAGCCAGCACCTGCGTTGTCACCATTTCCACCACTAGAGCCAAGATTCAAAATAGGATTGCGTTGAGCTAAGAAGGAAATTGGTCCCTGTCCAGCGCTTTCAATGCGGTTCCCACCACGAAACACGTTAATCATGTTCACGCCCTTTGCCCCTGCAATGATGGCAAAGTTGTTGCCAATCAGTTGCCGGAAGGTCAAGTCGCTGAGTTGAACCGCGCTTGCCGAATCTCCCTCATAGCCTAAGAGCGTATTATTGGTCAGAAGTTGGGAAAAACTTCTGCCGCTGCCTGCTTGCAAACCTGTAAACAGCAAACTGCGTTCACTAAAAGCTGTGTAGAGGCTGAGTTGCACATTGCTGATGACATTGATTTGGTCAGAATTATCGTTAAATTGAAATCCTGCCAGTTCAATATCTGGGCTATTTTTTCCCTGAACTCCAAAAATCACTTGCCCCGATAGCTTGGTCGTCGTTGAAAACTGCTGTTTCTCTAGGGTTGCGGTTCGCACTTCTAGAGATTCAGTTCGACCTCGCAGGGCTGCTAGCTCTACAGAAAAGTCTTCCATCATTTTCTTGAGCTTTTCCAGATCTTCCTTCGTTGCAAGGTTCGCTGTTCCAGCCGCGATCAGTTCCTGGATCTTATCGAGACAGGCATTTAAACCCGCCGCAAATTCATAGCGACTCAAGGCACGATTGCCCCGAAAGGTTTTGTCGGGGTAGCCGACGATGCATCCATAACGCTCTACCAAAGATTGCAATGCTTGAAATGCCCAATCGGTGGGCTTGACATCGGTAAGCTGGGATACCGATGTAACCTGATCCAATCCAGTCTCATCGGCTTCTAAGTCATTGGTTGACTCCAAGTTAGATAAGTCGATATCGAGATTGCTGCTTTGGTTGCTCTGAGGTTTACCGATCTGAGCATGGGCGGCACCAGTCATTAAAAACCCCAATACGGCAGATGCCAGCACTGGGGTTACTGTTTTTTTAACAAAAGATTTCTTCATCGGTTTCACTCCTTGTCCACGGCTTTCATAGTTCATGCACCTGAACATACATCTATCCAATCACATCATGGATCTTGCAGGAAAATCTTGAAATAATCTTGACCTATGTGCCAGTTGGTTAGAGAAAAATATTGCAAATCAGACTGGCTCTAGCCCGTTGACTGTGATGTTTTGAGAGCGATGGAAACCCAACATGTTAGCTTGCGCTTTATTGTCGAAAACGTTGCGTGAATTTTGGATGAAGTTATTAGGGTTATAAAGGAGAGGGCGATGCCAGTATAGGTCGTAGCCAAGCGTTCTGAGATAATGAGTAACGGCAACATCTATCAATCCCACTAAATACAGCGCTGGTTGACAGCACTGGAGGGTTTGAGTCGCTCCTTTTAAGACGGGCAGGGTCATGCCTGCTACATCCAATTTCAGTAAGCGGCATTGGGTAATGCCAAAGCTGTCGAGGGTAGCAATTTGCACCTGTTCTTTGGGGGCGCTATTGGTTACAAGAACGGTTTGGGAGGAGGGCTGTTTGGAAATCGCGGTTAGGGGTAAAGAGCCAGCGGTTTCTCCCAAAGCGATTGGGTGGCTGTAGGTGTTGGTAATACTATTGAGCGCCAAGTTTGCACACAGCATTTGAAACGGCATCCGTTCAGGCTCGATCGCAATCACCTTTCCTTGCAAGCCAACTGTTTTGGCAAAAAAGATGGTGTGCGCTCCAATGTCTGTGCCCACTTCTACGACAGTATTGCCAAGGTGCACCAACGATTGAAACAAGTTCACGGCTCCTTCATTCCATTCGCCGTATAAATCGAGCGATCGCCCTACGCCTAAGTCACTGACGTTAAACAACATCATGCCGTGGCGACATTGCTTAATGCGGTTGAAGCCAGTGAGGGAGAGGATGGGAGAAGATGGAGTTCGGGGTTCAGGGTTTGGGGTAACTCCTACCCTGTGGGAAGCAGAAGCTAGGGAGACGCTATGCGAACGGGGTTCGGGATGCGGGGTTTGAGGAAGGACGATTGGGGCAGGGGGCGTGGATGATTGCTGGAGTGGAGACGGTTGGGTCAGTTCTTGATCAAGTGCAGCAGCAACGCGTGTAAATAGCTCGTCCCAAGTGGCAGGTTGGTTTTGGCGGAACAGGCGCATGGTGGGATACCAGGGGTTGTCGTCGCGATCGGTGAGCCAGCGCCAGTCGGCAATGTGGGGCAGCAGTGTCCAGGTGGGCTTGCCCAAGGCTCCGGCGAGGTGGGCGACGGCAGTATCCACGGTGATAACTAGATCGAGCTGGGCGATCGCGGCAGCAGTATCGGCAAAATCGGTGAGTTGGTCTTGTAAATCTTGCAGGCGAGGGGTGTGCAACAGGGCGAGATCGGTCGGTGGCTGTTCTTTTTGCAGACTATAGAGCGCAATTCCGGGCACTTTGAGCAGGGAAATGAAATGACTGAGGGAGCAGGAACGCTTGCTAGAAGTGGAATTGCTGGGGTTGGTTGCCCAAACGATGCCGATTTTCAGGCGGGTATCAGGCGGCACTTCTAGCCGAATTACGGACTGGTCAGACGGTGAGAGGTAAGGCACAGTGGCAGGAATGGTGTCGGTGGTGGTGCCCAAAATGTAGGGCAGTTCCAGCAACGGCGCGTGGGTGTGAATGTCGATGTTGTCTTTGTCGCGATCGACGCAGCGGCTAACACCGGGAACGGTGGCTACTAATCGCAACAGTGGTTTTTGGCAGGCGATGATCACTTCGCCACCACGGGCTGCCACCATCGGCGCATAGCGAGCAAACTGGATGGTATCTCCAAACCCTTGTTCTGCCGTCAGCAAAATCACTTTGCCGTTCAGGTTTTCTCCCGTCCAAAGCGCCTGGGTATAGCGAAGATCGGGACACTGTTTAGTTTTCCAGCGCCAGTGATACTCCTCAAAACCACGTCGAAATTCACCAATTTGCAGCAAAATAATGCCCATGTTCAAGTGAGCATCGGCAAAGTCGGGACGCAAGCGCACAGCATCTTCAAAGCAGGCGATTGCGTCTACAAATCGCGCCAGGTCTACCAGCACACAGCCGTAGGTGTTGCGGGCATCGGCGTTGGTAGGCTGGAGGCGAATGGATTCCTCGCAGTAGGCAATCGCCTCGTTAAATCGACCCAGTTCCCGCATGGCGTTGCCCAAGTTGATATAGGCATTGGCGTAACTGGGATTGAAAGCGATCGCCTGCTGAAAGTGGATCGCTGCATCTTCCAATTTGCCCTGTTGCTTCAGCGCAATGCCTAAATTGTCGTGGGCATTAACATAGCCGGGATAAATAGCGATCGCCTGTTGATAATGCTCAATCGCCTCATCCAGCTTATTTTGTTGATACAGCGCCACCGCCAAACTGTTGTGAGCGCTGGCATGGTTCGGCTCTAGCTGCACCGCTTGGCGATAACAGGCGATCGCCTCTTCTGGCTTGGCTTGGCGATGAAGCGTCATGCCTAAATTGTGGTGAGCATTGGCATAATCAGGCTGCAACACGATCGCCTGTTGATAGAGCACAATGGCTTCCTGATCTTGTTTCTGTTCGTATAGGGCGATCGCCAAATTGTAGTGAGCCTTGGCATTGTTAGGAATAAGCGCTAAAGCCTGCCGATGATGAGCGATCGCCTCTTCAACCCTGTCCAGCTTCAGCAGCACCGATCCCAAGTTGCCATGCGTTTCGGCTGAATTGGGCTGAAGCGTTAGCACTTGCTCGTAGCAATTGATGCTGTCCTGCGATCTCCCTGCTTGATCCGCTAGCAATGCCAACCAAAACAGCGCTTCCACCTGACGCGGATCTTGCTGAATTATTTGGCGATAAACTGCCTCTGCTTCCACCAGATTCCCTGACTGATAGTGCTGCTGCGCCTCTGACAGTTGCACTTCGAGTGCCGTAGAGTTCACTTGGGGAATCTCGTTCGATGCCGTTGATGCCATCACTCATCCAAACTAATAACCATGCTTGAATTTTAGAGTTGAAATCATCACAACGCTAAAAGCCATTTTGATTAAAGCGGATTATGGCGTAGCTTTCCTTCTGGCGATCGCTTTTCCCTCTCAGCAGTGCGTATTCTGCACATTAACCTAGCTTGCCTTATAAATTGAGCGCTCGCCTGGATTCCACAAACTGTTTCCCACAAGCCTTGCAGCGATAGCACTGTTTTCCCCGACGATACCCATTTTTCGATAACTGCTCTGATTGACAATGGGGGCATTTCATTACTTTCATTACATCGTCCGATAGATTATCCCCCACATATGGCTTTAAATATGACACTAGCAACTCTTCAATTTGTTGAGTCAATTGTTGACGCTCTTCCAAGTTAGACGTGCGAAGCGCCGCCAGCGTGACAGCATTGCTACTATGAACACAAACTTCTGCTAGCAATCGACAGTGCGCTTGCTCTAAAGCAGAGTTTCGTTGTATCAAGATATTCGCCAGAAAGTTGATGGCTTCTTGGGTCATACTTTCGTCGATCGCCTGAAAAATCTCGCGTGCTGTGTAAAACTGCACAAATACTACCCGCGATACGGGTTGCTCAAACAGCTTGGCTACACCAGTAGCAAGCGCATGGATCATCTGACGCAGCGGCAACTTGATAATTTCCGGGATGTTTACCTGTGCCCACATGAGTTTGACCCGCTCCACATGGCGTAACTCCATCGCCTTAAAAATCGCGGCTTTATCCGGAAAAAACTGATACAACGATCCGATCGCCGTTCCCGCTTTTGCGGCAATCAAATGAGTGGTTGCTGTTGCATAACCCACCTCGTCAAATACGGCAGCAGCAGCATCCAGAATTTTTTCGACTCTTTCTTTGCCGCGCTGCTGTTTCGGTTGACGGCGCAACGTATTCGACGACTGGAGGCTTGACGAACGTGAATATTCTGTCATATTGTCGTAACACGACGGATTTTTCACAATTCTATATCGAGCGGAGAACACCATGCAGTCTATGCTTCCCGGTGCGCCTTGGTTGTTGGCGCACAAGTCTATGCTGACCGTAAACCAACCCAAAAAAATTTCTCTCTATGCAACTGACTATGTCATGTGGAAAGACGCGACTGGAGCAGTTCATGCGCTACCCAATGCTTGTCCCCATATGGGAGCCATGCTGTCGGAGGGATGGTGTGAACAAAATAATGGCACAAGCGCGATCGTCTGTCCGTTTCATGCCTTGCAGTTTGATGCCGCAGGCTGCACCGTTTTACCCGGATCAAATAAAAAAACCTTGCCCCAATTGCAACCTTTAGATCTGATCATTCAAGGAGATTTCATTTGGTCTTATGGAGGCCATGAACCGAAAATTCCGATTCCTACGGTGCTGAATGAGATCGCAAATAGCTATTACTTTGTGGGGCATATCGGCGATCGCAGCATTGAGACAGATTTGCTGACCATGCTGCTAAATATGCACGATTACAATCATCAAAACGGTACCCATCGGGACTTATTTCGGATCACAAAAGTAGACTTTCATCAGTTCATCGACGAAGGACACCACTCCCATGCATTTTATGACATGCCCACCGCTCCCTACACCTTGGCAGAGAAGCTCAGGAAGCCAGATTTAATGTTGCTGCCCAGCACGATCAAAGCACATCTAGAAAACCATTTTCCGTCCCTAGTAATTTTTCACGGAGAAATGCCCCTAGGTAAGGCGGCACAATGTCATATCTTTGTGCCAGAAGCTGAAAATCGCACCCGAACTTACATCTTGCTCTTTGGTCAGGCTAAGCATCCGGTCTTTAAGCTATTGGGCGGAACTTATCTCAAGTTTGGTCAGGTCGTTGTGGATCAAGACGCAGATATTTTGGGCAAGCTTTACCCGAATACTCCCCAGAAAATCAAGCTTAATAATGAAGTAGGAATGGATTGGGTAAAGCGAAATTTTGACAGTTTTCCTGATGTGATAGCACCGAATCTTTCCAAATAGAGAGGTCAGGTCATAATCATTCAACATAACTGTGTGAAGTACTCGATACGACACCTATTTGATTGTGCGTTAAAGGATTGTGGGCTTGGTAAAGTAGGATCAATTCTTTCCCCTCAAGAAGCTATGGAATGCCGACTTTGTGGTCATCCTAAGTGTCATAAGCATGGCAAGCTGCCCAATGGACACCAACGCTATTTCTGCCCTCACTGCCAGCAAACCTTCTGTGAGAGCTTTGACACGCTGTACTACTGGCGACGAGTGAGTCCGGAACAAGTTCAGCAGGTGCTACAAGCTCATAGTGAGGGCAGCAGCTTACGAGGGATTAGCCGAATTACAGGCTTGGCATACAACACCGTGGTCAGTATTGTTCGGGCATCGAGTGCCAAGGCTCAGCTAATTCATAACGACCAGGTCAAGCAAGTGGCAACCGCAGAGGGGAGTGCGGATGAGATGTGGTCTTTCGTGCAAAAAAACAGAAGCAATGTCTTTCCAATGAATTAGAAGTGGGAGACTGCTGGATAGGTCTGAGTTTAGCGGACTCCAGTGGACTGATTTTAGCGGCACGAGTGGGCAAGCATACAGACGAACTTATTGAGGAATTGGTAATTAGTACACAGGGAAAAACGGCTTGCAAACAGTGGAACAGTGATGACTGGGGAGGCTATGAACGAGTCCTTCCGCCTGAAATTCTGCACTATGTTGGCAAAGACAAAACGCAGCGCTTAGAGCGAACCAACGGCATCGTCCGACAACAAACTGCTCGATGGCACCGCAGGCAAAACAAGTTCGGCAAGCTGTGGGAGCAAACGAAAGTGACAACACGCTTAGTAGTCAGCTATTTCAATTGGATTTGGCGGCATAGTCGATTCAAAACAACTGCGGCTCAACGAGCAAAACTGGCTGAGCAGCCTTGGACCTGGCAGGATGTCGTTACCTACCCCACAATCCTTTAGTGCACTACCACCTATTTTAGTTAAATGAAAACTTTGCATCAGTACCCTTATTTAGTTCACGTCTATAGCATTTGCCGTAGACCACTCCAACCAATAATGATGTAGCCGATCGCCAATAGCAGACTGTTCAGCCCAGTTCTCAGCCCTGAGCGTAGCGCATTACCCTGAGTTTGACTTTCCAACTCTTGTTTGCGCGTTTTAATTTTGCTCAGTTCTTCAGTTTTCTTGGGAGCAATTTCTGCGTCAAATGCTTTGGGATCAGACTTCAGCCGCTTCAGTTGGGTCTGCTGCTGTTTTGCTTGAGCTAACTGAGGATCTTGTAGCTGCCCACTACTAATAAGCTGATCAATTTGGGCTAGCTGAGAATCTAATTGACCTCTAAATTGCTGTATTTGAGCATCAATTTGGCTTTCTGCCTTAGTGGCTTCTTGACCAATCTGCTTCATTTGAGCATCCACTGCGTCACGCGTGCCAACAACATTCCAAGGCACTATCAGTAAAAAGAATAGCCCTAGCAAGCTGGATAAAACGAGAGCGGTTAGTCTGAGCCAAGGTGCAGTCCGGGTTGCATCGCTGCTGTTAGCCTCTAGCCAAAAACCAGTAAACAGCAGCGCTAACCCGATTAGGGGGAAAACTCCGCGATCAACGACTTGAGTTGTAAAGGTGATGACCCACTGGCTATCTTGGAACTTTGCGGTTGAAAGCAGCACAAGATAGTCAATTAGGCTGGTTAAAAGGAGTAAGGCTCCAATTAGTTTAAGAATTAGTGGAGTCCAAGGGGAAGAATTAGTGGCTTTCATAGCTCAGTATCTTGTGTCGGGGTCGTGTAGTAGAGACAAATGGCGATTCCCATAGAGATCCCATGGAAAACTTCGCCAACTTTTTACGAATTGCAGGCTTTGTTGATCAGCAAAAATCTTAGACCGAGCCATAGCTTCCCCATACTAAACCAGATGGGTAAATTGGCATAAATCCTCGTGATTCAGGGGAGCAATGAATAAATGACATGCTCTGGTATGATCTTGTCCCAAATCCAGCATTCATCTTGTAAAGTTGATAGAACTAAATACGAATGGCGATCGTGTCTTCTCCAAAATCCCTGAAAACATATCTAAAAATCACCCACTCATTTTTGATAAACCGGGTTATGCTTACCTGACTTTGACTCCTCAGAGTTTTTGCGAGTGTTGCTAAACCGACCAATCTTTAAGAAATGAATAGAGATTGTTTTAGTTATCCTCCAGAACGATTGCTTGTCCTTCTAAGTTGGCTATCCTTTCGCCAAATGTTGCCCTGATGACCGCTGTGCCTCTTCCTCGACAACCCTCTCAGCCACCCGACTTCACTGGTAGCAATATGCCTCCAGAGGTGACACCTGTGTTTGCGTTAAAAGAGTTAGTAGCACGTCTTAATCGAGAGCAGCATAAAATTCAAGATTTGCTGAGTTCTTTAGGATTTGCGCTACGTAGCTTTAACAATCTCAATCAGTTTTTAGAGCTAATTCCACTGATGGCGAGTCGGGTTACCGATTGTGATGGGGGAGCGCTGTTGCTGTTTAAATCTAATGGACAGGTCCGCTTAGAACGGCTGCACTGCCAAGACAGTCGCTGGAGCAAAGATTTGCGGAAAGCGTTGGAAACCGCCACACGACAGTCACCTGCGTTTGCCCATCGCGGTGATGGAGCGATCGCACCTACACCGCAGGCGATTGCCGATTTGGATCGTCAGGTTAGTTACTACTTAGGAGCAAATGTTCAGCTTTTTGGCACAGCCATTCTAGTTAAGAATGCAGAGCGGGGTCGTTTGTATGTGTTCAGTCGCGATCCCCAATACACGTGGACGGAAACGCGCCAAAAGCTGGTGCGGTTGGTGGCGGATCAAACAGCGGTTGCCATTGAAAACGACGAACTATCGGTTGAGCTTCGCAAAAAAGAACGGCTTGATCGTGAACTAGAAATTGGTGCAGAAATTCAACTGCGACTACTGCCTCGCCACTGTCCCAAAATTTTAGGAGTAGAGCTGGCGGCTCGATGTCTGACGGCTAGCCGAGTTGGCGGCGACTTCTACGACTTCATTCCGGCAAGCTACGACCAAATTCGCTCTAAGCGAGATGGCGGTAGCGAAACCGCAAAATGGAGTGTAGCGATCGGCGACGTTATGGGTAAAGGCGTTCCGGCTGGACTGATTATGACCATGACTCGCGGCATGTTGCGGGCTGAAGTGCTAAATGGTCACTCGCCTGCCCGAATTTTACAACACCTCAACCGGGTCATGTATGCCGATTTAGAGAACTCCAATCGATTCGTCACTCTATTTTATTCGGAGTACGATCCGCAAACGCGAATCTTGTCCTATAGCAATGCCGCCCACAATCCGCCGTTGCTGTGGCACGCTGCGACCAGAACGATCAAACGCTTGGATACTTTGGGAATGCTGATCGGGCTAGATGCTGATACGCACTATCAAGATGCCCAAATTCAGCTCCAGGAAGGCGACACACTGATTTATTACACCGATGGCTTTACAGATGCTGCCAATCAGGGGGGAGAGCGCTTTGATGAAGAAAATCTGACGAAAGCGTTTCAATCAGCATGTGAACGGTGTCAGTCTCCTCAAGAGATTCTGGACCATTTATTTGATAAAGTTCAAGATTTTATTGGGTCTGGCAGTCGCAATGAAGACGATATGACATTGATTGTGATGCGAGTGCAGCCCTTTTGACGATTAGATTTTTTGGTTGGGCGATCGCTAGCCTTGAAATAATAGTTGAGCACAGAAAAACTCTTTGTCAGGGTATTGCGTTTAGATGATTCAATGTTCTAGTACTCTTGCTGTAAGATTATCCTCTTGAGACTGCAAGACTTAGACAGGAGCAAAGAATATGGTGATGCATATGATTCACGATACTGGATCGCTGTTGATTAGCAGCGCTCATTGGGTCGATTCACTTCCGCTGATTTCCTGGCATTTGCCTTCAGATTTTCCAGTTCTAGCTCAGAATCTTAAACCCACTGATTTAAGCAAAGATATTGGCGTTTGGTGGAATAACTTTGTAAAGACAGGACAACTGGCTGCGTTTATCGCGGGGATTGTTTTTGGATACATGGTTAAAACATTTACCAGTTTTGGTTAATCTGTGAACTTTAGATCTTCAGTTGATCAGGTTCAATAGATGAATCACTGAATCTGGATAGTTTTTGCTTTGAATAACCCTGTGCAACACTCTGCTTCTACATCGGCTGATTCTAATCAATCTGGAACTTGGAGCCAACGATTTGAGTCGGCGCTGCATCCCGCGATCGCCCGATTTAATGCCAGCATCGGCTTCGATATTCAACTGATTGAATACGATCTGACCGGTTCCCAAGCCCATGCCAAAATGCTGGCGCATACGGGCATTATCTCGGTGGATGAGGGCGAACAACTAGTCGCTGGACTGGAGCAAATTCGTCAGGAATATCGGACAGGTCAATTTACTCCCGGCATTGAAGCCGAAGACGTGCATTTTGCCGTGGAGCGTCGCCTGACTGAGTTGGTGGGCGATGTGGGCAAGAAGCTCCACACTGCGCGATCGCGCAATGATCAGGTCGGCACTGACACCCGCCTTTATTTGAGATCGCAGATCCAACTAATTCGTGAGAGACTCCGCGAGTTCCAAGCCGTGCTGCTGACCCTAGCAGAGCAAAATGTTGAAACCTTGATCCCTGGCTACACCCATTTGCAGCGCGCGCAGCCGCTCAGTCTTGCCCATCATTTGCTGGCGTACTTTGAAATGGCGCAGCGTGATTGGCAGCGTTTGGGTGAAATTTATCAGCGGGTGAATGTATCGCCTTTAGGATCAGGCGCACTGGCAGGTACAACGTTTCCGATCGATCGCCACTACACCGCTGAGTTGCTCAATTTTGGTGGCGTGTATGCCAACAGCCTGGATGGAGTCAGCGATCGCGACTTTGCGATCGAGTTCCTCTGTGCTTCCAGCATCATCATGGTGCATCTCAGCCGTTTATCTGAAGAAGTGATTTTGTGGGCATCGGAAGAGTTTCGCTTTATCACGCTCAAAGATAGCTGCTCCACGGGTTCCAGCATCATGCCCCAAAAGAAAAACCCGGATGTTCCGGAACTGGTGCGTGGCAAGACCGGGCGTGTTTTTGGGCATTTGCAAGGGCTGCTAGTGCTGATGAAAGGCTTGCCGCTGGCATACAACAAAGATTTGCAGGAAGACAAAGAAGCGCTATTTGATGCGGTGCTGACTGTGCAGTCTTGTCTAGAAGCGATGACAATTTTGCTAAGAGAAGGGATGGAGTTTCGCCGCGATCGCTTGCAAGCTGCCGTTAGTGAAGACTTTTCCAACGCAACGGATGTGGCAGACTATTTAGCAACCAAAGGCGTTCCTTTCCGCGAAGCCTATAACCTGGTGGGCAAGGTAGTCAAAACCTCACTGGAGCAAGGCAAACTACTGAAGGATTTAACTTTAGAGGAATGGCAAGCCCTGCATCCCAAATTTGAAGCGGATATTTACAGTGCGATTGATCCCCGGCAAGTTGTGGCTGCCCGCAATAGTTATGGTGGCACGGGTTTCGACCAAGTTCGTCAAGCCCTCAAATCTGCCCAAGAGCGTATCCTTGATGAAGGCTAAGTTTTTTGAGCACAGGGGTGGAGGATAGGTTGCTCCTTCACTTTTTCACCGTTTGACAAGCCATCACGCCAAGTTCCATGAACCTGATTGAATTGATTCAAACGGCTCTACAGAACTCCCTGGTTTGGGTCAAAGATTTGGGAGCGATCGGCGTGGTGGCTTACATTTTGATCTACAACCTGGCGACCGTGCTGTTTATTCCTGGATCTCTGCTTACTTTGGGCGGTGGTGCAATTTACGGCGTAGTGTGGGGATCGCTTTACGTATTCATTGCCGCAACCCTGGGAGCAACCCTTGCGTTTTTGATCGGTCGCTATCTAGCTCAAGCGTGGGTCAGCAAAAAAATTGCCGGAAACACTACCTTCAACGCTATTTCAGCAGCAGTTGCCAAAGATGGCTTCAAAATTGTGCTGCTGACTCGCCTCTCGCCGATTTTTCCGTTTACCCTGTTGAACTATGCCTTTGGCGTGACCAAAGTTTCCCTAAAGGACTACATACTGGGTTCGATTGGCATGTTGCCAGGAACTATTTTGTATGTTTACTTAGGTTCTTTGGCAGGCAATTTGACTGGGATCGCGGCGAAGCAACCCTTAAGTTCCGAAGCTCAAGCGGCTCAATGGGTGATTCGCATTATTGGTCTGGTTGCCACGATCGCAGTCACGTTCTACCTCACCCGCATTGCCAAAAAAGCCCTGGCTGAAAGTGTCTCAGGAAACCCTGTCAATGTCCCTCCGACCGACTGACTCCCTCATCTCGCCCTTAGATGACTTTAATCAAACCCTAATTGCCCAGGTGCATCCAGTGGATTGGGTGAACCCGATCCCCGCTGAACGCTACGATTTAGTAGTGATTGGAGCTGGAACCGCAGGCTTAGTCGTTGCTGCTGGAGCCGCCGGATTAGGACTAGGCTTAAAAGTGGCGCTGATTGAGAAGCGCTTAATGGGTGGTGATTGCCTCAATGTTGGCTGTGTACCCTCCAAATGCATGATTCGCTCATCGCGGGTGGCTGCCGAACTGCGAAACAGCGGTCGCTTTGGGGTGAAAGTAAATGGGGCAATCGAGGTCGATTTTCCCGCCGTCATGGCACGGCTGCGACAAATTAGAGCCGAGATTAGCCCTAATGACTCCGTCCATCGGATGCAGAAGTTGGGTGTGGATGTGTTTTTAGGACAGGGACACTTTCACACCAGCAACACAATTGAGGTGGATAGCTCAATCCTGCGGTTCAAAAAGGCGGTGATTGCCACTGGCGCACGGGCAAGCCATCCGACTATTCCAGGACTGGCGGAAGCAGGCTTTCTAACCAATGAAACAGTATTTAACCTGACTGATCGCCCCAATCGATTAGCCGTAATTGGCGGTGGACCCATTGGATGTGAACTGGCGCAGACGTTCCAACGTTTAGGAAGTGAGGTTGTGCTGTTCCACAACAGCGATCATCTCCTCAATCGCGAAGATGACGATGCCGCTGCCATCATTCAGCAGGTCTTTGTGGAGGAAGGCATTCAGCTTCAACTCAACTCCCAACTTGAGCGCGTGGAAACAACTGATGCAGGCAAAGTGTTGCACTTTACTCGAAACGGTCAGCCAGAATGCATTACTGTAGATGAAATTTTGATTGGGGCAGGGCGATCGCCTAACGTAGAAGGACTGAATTTAGAACAGGTTGGCGTGAACTACGATCCGCACCAAGGCGTGATCATAAATGACTATCTGCAAACCACCAACCCCAACATCTACGCCGCTGGCGACATTTGCATGAACTGGAAATTTACCCACGCCGCCGATGCCGCCGCCCGTATTGTGATTAAAAATGTCCTCTTTTCTCCCTTTGGTTTGGGGCGCTCAAAGCTCAGCAGTTTGGTCATGCCTTGGAGTACTTACACCTCACCCGAAATTGCTCATGTCGGGCTGTATGAGCAGGAGGCGATCGCCAAAGGACTTGAAGTTGACGTGATTAAAATTCCTTTCGGCACCGTTGATCGGGCGATCGCGGATGGTGAAACAAATGGCTTCGTCAAAATTCTGCACAAGCGCGGTTCCGACGAAATTATGGGCGCAACCATCGTTGCCGCTTACGCTGGAGACTTGATCAGCGAAATCACCCTCGCCATCACTGCCAAAATCGGACTTAGCAAGCTTTCTACGGTTATCCATCCCTATCCCACGCAAGCAGAAGCTATCAAGAAAGCCGCTGATGCCTACCGCCGAACTTTGCTAACGCCCAAGAGCAAAACACTATTGGGGATATTGGCTCGATTAGGATGAGGACGAACACCGAACTCCGAACTCCAAACTCCGAACAGATTACTTCTTTAATCACCCTTTAAGAAAGCCACCGATGCCTACCGCCGCACGCTGCTAACGCCCAAGAGCAAAACACTATTGGGGATATTGGCTCGATTAGGATGAGGACGAACACCGAACTCCGAACTCCAAACTCCGAACAGATTACTTCTTTAATCACCCTTCACCTCCTGCCCCTCGTCTTCCTTATACGGCTATCTCTCCAATAATGGTCTAGTATCTACCTGAAGACTCTTGAAGAGAGTGATTTAAAGTAGAAGTATGGTTTATGAAATGACAGATCTGGTCATACATTGGAGGCAGTAAGGATGGGTTCCTTAGGCGATCGCTTTAACCAAATGACAGGCAAAACACGCTTTGTCGTTTTTCGCCTATTTCTTCACTTGACTGGCAAGGAAGTAGCTCCTTTGCTAGGAGTGCTAAACAGCTCCGCACGTCATGCTATAGACCAAGATGGAGATATTCAGGCTTTTGGTGAAGGGCTGGCGGAAATCTGCCAAAGCCTTCTGCAATACGATGTCTATTGGCAGTCAGTGGCAAACGAAGGGGACGTTTTTTGGGATGAAGGAGAAGCGGGAGACTTTGTTGAGGAACTGTTTACCGACTCTGCCCAGCGCTACCACAGCGGCATAGAGGTAGAAGGCTTAGAGGCATCTGACGACGTTTTATCAGTACCCATTACCCAGAACCTGATTGTGATGTTGACGGTTGCCTACGAAGGTGATGAGCCCGCCTTAGAAACCGATCTTTCTAATATCAGCGCTCTAAAAACTGCTCTGAAAGCATTGACTAATCTACACTATCAAGACCGATTGCGCGCTGTGCAGATTCATTTCTCTCCAGCCCAACTCGGAGATGAGTTGACCTCTGACCAGTTAATCCTCCATTTCCCGGAGTTGATTCCGTTGTAATAAATCAAAGGTGCAGTAGGGCAGTTTGTGAAACGATCCCTACCGAAGTCGCGCAGTTTCACATTTCGCCTGTAACCACACTCTTTTGAATTGCTACTCTACTCCCAATACTTTCCTACTATGAACATACTCCGTCGATTTCTTGTCTATGCAATGGTTTTGAGTTTGACCGTAACGACAATTTCTTGCGGAGGCAGCCCTACTCAGGGTGGATCATCGCCAAACCCCAGCGCTCGGACAGCAAGTGTTGCTCAAAATCGTTTGAGTGATGGGCAATATCCTGTGCAGCAGGCAACCTATAACGATGCCGATGGCGAATACACTGTCATGCTGCTGAATACAAAGCCAGGTGAGTCTTCTGCCTATCGCACCACCGACTTGCAAATGGCTCAACTAACCGGTGAAGAAATCTCAAAGGGACAGAAGAACTACCTAAAATTGGAAAATAAGCAAGCTTCAATGCACGTCGAAAAAGATTTCAAAATTGATTACGTGCATAATGTAACGGAAGAGCAAGCCAATCCACAAACCGGGCAAACAGAACGGGTAGTTGTACGCCAAGAATCTAGTTTTTGGTCGCCCTTTGCAGGTGCGCTAGCAGGTCAGGCGATCGGCAGCTTGCTATTTAGACCTCAATATTACGTTCCGCCGATGTATCAACCTGGCGGGATCAGTGGCTTTGGCGGCTATGGTAGAAACTATAGTCAGGCAGTCAGCGGCTATCAGCAGCGCTATAATACCCCTCCAGCAGCAGTTCGTAATCGCCAAACAGTACGCAGTACCGGAAACTTGAGAACACCAACCACAAGTCAGCGACGGACAACCGGGCGCGATCGTTCCACTGGAGCAGGTTTTGGCACTAATACCCTCCGCCGTAGCAATACTCCAAGCTACCGCCAGCCTTCTAGAACTGGTTTTGGCAGCGGCTCCCGCAGTCGCAGCTTTGGCAGAAGACGGTAACGCTTTAACTACAAGAGTTTAATTCCCTCTCCCAATGGGAGAGGGTTAGGGTGAGGGCGAAGTCGGCGGCACAGCTTTGGGTGGAAAGGTACACTTCACAGAAATTTCCAGGTTGCTTTCGGCTGACCCTTCGGTGATGTAGGGAACACCCGCTTTACCGCCCAGTTTTACGCCAAATTTAAGATTGACTTCCTGCACGTCTGCTACCCCAAAGTCGCGAAAGGCGCTGACGGCTTGGATCGCGCATGTACGAATCATTAAGCGAGTTCGATTCATCTGGTCGATCACGTCTTCCACAGGTCCATAGCGCTCATACTCGTCGTTGGTGGGCGGCTCTTTCGGTGTGGCAGTCGTATTGTACACCTGGCCATCCACCTCAAATGCCAAATACTCTTCTTCCATAGGTTCCTTTTGCCAGTGAATCATGTCTGCAAAGACGCGAAATCCTACTTCTAATTGGAGATCTGTCTAAACTCCATGATGTCATGCATCCGAGGCTTTACGGTCTATCTCTTTATCCTGAAGATCAAGAGCAGAGATAAAGAAGGCAGAAATTAAGTAAATGGTCAATAAGACCATCTGCCAAGTGCATAGCTCCAAGTCACTGAGTAGTTTAGGACAATCATCAGCGTCAAAGAAATAATCTTGAACCAGGTGGGGAACTGGGATAGGCGATCGCCCAAAACAAACCAAACAGAAAATAACACCGCACCGTAGCGAAACGTATTAATCAACTCACCCCCCGAAAGAATAACTCCCAAAGATAAGGCAGTGTAAAGAGCAAGGGGACGAGACACCCGCCACAGCAACACGGTTCCGCCAATCAAAAGTCCATAAACGGCATGATGAAGGAGGGAACCTAACTTTGTATTTTGCCAAGGGTTACCAAACCACAACGTTTGTAGCATCGAGAACCAAGATGTAGCGTGGCTCCAGTTTGACCGCGCCTGTATCGATTGCCAAGGATTGCCCGTTTGCCAATATTGATACAGAGGAAATAGCAGCATAATTGCGATCCCACCTAAGCAAATCAAAATGAAATGGCGTACTTGATCCCTGCGATCGCGTGGGTGGGTAGCAACAATTAGCGCGACGCAAAGAAGAACAAAAAATCCCTGGTTGCGGGTTAGCCCCGCCAGTCCAGCTAAGATCGTTGCCACTCTCGGTTTTTGGAAAACTGCAGCAGCAAATGCAAGATAAGACAGCAGAAGAAACAGAGATTCGGTATGGTGCGAGTGAAAAATGAACGACCCTGGCGAATACAAAAACAGCAACCAACCCCAATAAGTCTTGGGCAGTAGACCCGCTTGGATTGCTTCAGAATTTTTTTGTGAAGATTGCAAGCAAACCACTACTGCCAGCCACCCCAAAAAAATTAACGACGACAGCAGTGTGCCTACAACCTGGGGCACTGCCAACAATCCCGTTACCAATGCCCACCATCGAACCAGCAGTGGATAGAGCGGGAAAAAAGCCCAATTTGGACCCTGATAGCCTTGGGTTGCAATGATGCTGTAATGCTCTGCATCCCAATGGTTTAATAGCGTTAGCCAGGATATACCTTGTGTATGAGAGATCGCCAACCAAATCAACCCCTGTTGCAACCAAACCGCGATCGCTAAACCTGGGTAAAGAAAAGTGCGCTTTGCAATCCAGTTAGACCCAATCATTTCACTCCACAACTATTTTGGAACAGAAAAACATCATCTTGCTGAAAACTAAGTTGAAAACAAGGATTTTTCTTTGCCTGATTCACTAAATCTAAAACAATTTCAGGAGTGCTTAATCCTCCAGGATGACGCTGATTCAACAGCAAATAGTAGTAGTTTTCTAACCTCACATCTGTCGTCTTGCTGACGACATTGATCGTGGAACGATGGCTCAAATGGGGCGTCAGAGCAGCTGGAGCTAAAACAGAGTTTTCAGTAGTGACATGGGCGATCGCGCTGCGGGTTGCCTGCCAGGTACTCAGCTTACTCAGGTAGCGAGTGCCAAATAAATGCCACTGTCCCAGCGCCATAAACGCCACCAGCGACCACAGCACAATGGTTTTGGGGCGCTGAATCCAAGTGTCGTCTGCTGCTAAAGAAGCAATCACCACTAGCAGCATAAATGGCAGAATGGGCAGGGAATATTGATGCACTAAGTTTTTTTGTACTTCCTTTTCAGACAGCAGATTCATCGCTAATTGCGGAACTGCCGCCACCAAAGGCGCGAAATGGCGTGGAGCCAATCCCCAGGCCAGGGGAACGCACAGAATCACTAGATAACCGAGGTTACTGAAAGTCATCACTCGCCGCAAAACCACATCTGGTTTAAGCACTAAATTTAAGGCGATTTCGGGAATGGAGTTGCCCAATTCAGCATAGAGCGCTAATCCCAACACGCCAGCAGTCTGAAAATACGGCAAAATCACATGAGTTGCTAAATAAAACCAGACTAACCCCGCGACAAAAGCGATCGCGCCATACAGGGGTCTTTTCTCAAACACAATCAGCCACACGCCCATTGCCGCGACAGTTAACGCTAGGGCATCTCGACAACCCAGCGCAACCACAATGCAGATTACAAAGCCCAACAGGAGATCGGCGCGTGCCAGCCAAACGGCTGTCAGGATCAACGGCAAAGCAATCACTTCAGGATGAAAGTCAAACAAATTCAGGTTAAAGATCAGGGGATAGAGCAAGTAGGCGGTAGCGATCGCCAATGCCTGCTGTTCCCTTAATCCTGCTTGCTTTGCCAGATGGTAAGTTGGCAAAACTCCTAGCGCTAGAGAAAGAGCCTGCACTGCAAACAACCAATGCACATTCGGGTAGAGCCAGTACAAGCCTGCCAGAGGATAAAAGATCCAGGCGGCATGGTCGCCCAGAATATGTACCCCAATGATGGAAGAAATGGGTGGCAATCCTCGACTCAGTAAATAGAGCGGTTGATCAAAAATGCCTAAATCCCAGGCATTGGAATGAAATAATCCATGTCGCAGCGTGCTGCTTGCCAAAAAAATCGCCGCGCTGACTATGAGCAGCCCTAGCAGCGATCTCGTTGGCACAAAAGTTTTCAAATGGTTTTTTACAGTCAAATTACCCATAAGTTCCTTCAGTATGGGCTCTTTCAGCGAGTAAATAAGTACACGCCATCTTGTTCCACTAAAGGCTTAAACCGAGCATCGCGCTGGAGCCGATCAACTAAGCCCTGCTGAAGGCTGGGAGTGCTTGCCCAACCGGGATGGCGCACATTCAGCAGCACTTCATCAAACTGCCCTAAGTCAATGGATTCTGTGCCTGCGATCGCCAACTTAACCATTGGGCGATGGGTTAGATGAGGTGCTATGAATGCTGTGGTCAAAAGGCGGCTTTGGGGCTGAACGTAAGTGATAGCGCTCCGGGTTGCCTGCCAGGTATCTAAGGAGTTAAGGTAGCGATCGCCAAAATAGCCAAACTTTGCTAGCGCCAAAAAGCCAATTAACGAACAAAGAAAAATTCCCCGCTGACTTTGTACCAACCCTCTTCCATCTGCAAGTGCCGCAATGATTGCCACCATCAGAAACGGTAGCGCTGGCAGAGAATACTGATGCAACAAATCCTTTTGGGTTTCCAGCGTGCTAAGCAGATTCAGCAGTAGGGTGGGAACAATCGCGATTAGCGGTGCCAGATGGCGCAGCGATAAACCCCAAATAACAGGTAAAAATATTAGGCAAAGATATTGCAGATTGGGCAGGGTGAATAGAGCGGATAAAACCAAATTGGGTTTTAAGAATAAATTCAGGACAATTTCCCCGACCGAACTGCCCAGATAGTCAAATCGGGCAACCGAGATCACACCACCTGGCGGGAAGGAAGGAATGAGGATCTGTGTGGCAAACAGAAACCAGCCGCCGCCTAGTATCAGCGCGATCGCGCCACACTTCAGCCTCTTCTCAAAGAGCCACAGCCAAAAACCCATGGCAAACACCGTCAGCGATAGGGCATCGCGACAGCCCAAAATCAGGATTAGGCACAAAACAAACCAGCCAATTTGATTGCGCCTTGCCGCCAAAATAGAGGTCAAAACCAGCGGCAGAGCAATCACCTCTGGATGAAAATCAAATAGATTCAGGTTAAAAATTAATGGATGCAGCAAATAAGCCGCCGTGATTGCGGTTGACTGACCGTTTTTTAGTCCAGCCTGACGCGCTAAATGGTAAGTAGGCAAAGCACCGATCGCCAGCGCGATCGCTTGAATCGCTAACAACCAAAACACCGAAGGATAAATTTTGTACGGGAGCGCCACAAAGTACATAATCCAATCCGCGTGTCCGCCTAAAAAGTGATAGCCCCAAAAGGAAATCACAGGCGGCAACCACTGGCTCAGCAGATAGGCTAGCTGATCAAAATAGCCAAGATCATAAGCCGTGGAGTGAAACAATCCATGCCGAATGCTACTGCACAGAAATAAAATCACTGTACTCACTACAATCATTCCAGCCAGCATGTGGCTATCTGCCGACTGAAGCCAGCGAAGCAGCGGTAACTTTGGACGTTGTAGGGTTTTGCTCATGCCGCCACAGGAGCTTCGCTGATTTGAGGAGTGGAAATTAAAGCGACCTCCACCAATTCATCATCGAGGGCATTTACTTCTACTCGAACGCCAGGACCAAAAAAGCTCGTCAGTTTTTGTTCTTTATCTTTCCAGGCTTGGGCAGGGAAAAACGGTGACTCAAATTGCAGCACCAGCGTGTAGGCTCCGTCAGTTTCCTCTTCCCGAATATTCTGCAACATGGGACATTCTTCATCAGTAGGGCTGAGCTTCAATGCTTTGAGGGAGGTATCCAGATGAGCACGTTGCCCATAGCGAAACCGGGTCACATCTTTACGGATCTGGGTTTGAGTGGCAGTGGCTTGGCGATCGCGCAGTGCCACGATTGATTCAGAGGTCGGCTGAGAGTATGGAGCAGGTTCTAGCTCAGAAGCTTTCAGCGCCAAGCCACCCAGCAAAATAGGAATTCCATAGAAAAAACCCACCAAATTGAGGGTGGCATTATCGAGAATAAAGTAGGCAACAAAGCCGAGGATGGTTAGAATGCCACCGACCACTAACCCCACCATTCCCAAGGAAATTTGACGTAGCATAGAATTACAATCAGTCGCGCTATAAATCACTTGTCAGCTTTTATTATCCCTGACTCCTGAACCGCATCACCGTCGATTGGTGAATCAAGTTTTACGGATTGAACTATGACAACGGCTAAAGATGATCATCGGCAGACTTCTAAAGAACGGATTTTAATGGAGCAAATCAATTCCCTCAAGCGGGAAGATGAAATGTTGCAGAATATTTTAGCGGTGGATGTTTGGGCGATCGCAAAAACAATGGATGAATTTCATCCCGGCTTTTGGGCTGCATTTATGAAAAATCGCGAACAAGCCCTCAAGCGATTTATGGATGAAGTCATTAAAGCTAAACCTGTGGATGTAAAACGTCCCCCATTTTTGCGCTAGCCCAAATGTCGTTGGCGAATGGCGAGGTTGAATGCAGAACTTAAAATTCACGACTCACAACTTTCCTCCACATTTCGCACTGCCTAATTCCTGCGCCTACCGTAAAATTAAGTTTGCATAACCAGTCGATATTCAAGAGGCAAAGAAACGTTCATGTTAGATCCGCAAGCGATGCGAGAGCAAATTACTCAGATTGAGGGCAAACGTGAGTTTTTAGTAAAACTCTTGGAACAGCCCAACTTAGGCACCTTAAGAATTGATGTGAATCAAGCGATAGAGGAAATGGATGACTTGATTGATGAGTTTAAGCGTACTTTCCCTTATGACGCTATGGGGAATTAATTTCACCCCTCGCACAGTTCTCATACGCCTAAAGTACAGCCCTCTCCCCAAAGGAGAGGGAGTAAGTCTTTCAGATCATTCTTCCTAGGGAAAAGAATTGAGGACGACTGTATACTTTCACGCTTATATCTTGATTTAGCACCGCCCAAATTAGTTACCCATTACGTCAATTTAGAAAAGTTTCATTAATTTTCTTGGCGTGCGGAAAAAGCCTGTGCCTGAATGAGGTTAATCCTAACCTTATCGTCGCTTCTACCCAATGGCTCAGCGCTACGCCCTTATCATTGGTATCTCCAGCTATCATCGCTCCGTAGGAAACTTAACTAAACCCGCCACGGATGCTCAAGCCGTTGCCCAGTGCTTGCGGCACCACGGCGGTTTTGAAGTCACGCTACATACCGAAACCCTGACTCTAGAAGCTTTGCGGCAAGCGCTGAAGCGGTTTTTGCTAGATCAGGCGAAGGGCAACGATGCGCTAATTTATTTCACTGGACACGGTATTTTGTCAGAAAGCACCACGGGATACCGAGAAACCTTTCTGGCAGCGTCTGATACTGAAATCATCCGGCAGGCTGGAAAGCCAATGGAGCCGCTTTACATCTTGCCCTTTGGCGAATTGAATAGCCTGATTCAACAATCCAATCTCAGCAGTTTGGTGTTGCTGCTGGATTGTTGTCACAGTGGCGATATGCTGGAGCGCGATCCGGTGGAACGGGCGTTATCTGCGTTTAATTCCACTCAGCGTAACTACTGTTTCATTACCGCTTGCCGCAGCTTTGAAGAATCTCGCGCTAAACGCAGCGAGCAGCACAGCCTGTTTACGGGTGCACTGCTGGAAGCTCTGGCTGCCCCCAGCCGCCCTGAAGATGGGTCAACCATTACCAGCGGGCTGCTGTTTTATCGCCTATCCCAAAGCCTAAAGGGATCGGGTCAGGAAGCGCTACATTTGGGCTGGGGCAATGATATTGCGATCGCCACCTATCCTCCCGTCAAATCAGCCGACTCCGCACCAAAACTCAATCTGCATAATCCTTATATTGGTCTGGCATCCTTTGATGCCGCTACAGCCCAGTACTTTCATGGTCGCGAACAGTCAGTACGGGCATTGCAGGCACGATTACTCAATTGTCGAGTGCTGACCGTTTTTGGTCCGTCTGGCTGCGGTAAGTCTTCGTTGATTAAGGCGGGATTGCTGCCAGCACTTCAGTGTGACCCAATTTTTGACGGTAGCACTTGGGAAGCAAAAGTCATTACTCCCACGGCACAGCCATTGACTGTTTTGCGTGACTTGTTGAATCAGCCGCCCAAACCATTCGTTTTATTTATTGACCAATTTGAGGAACTGTTTACCCTTTGTGAAGATGAAGCCGAACAGCGGGATTTCATTCGCCTAATCGGAGAGTCGGTGAGTCGGATGGATCACCTGAAGCGCTTGATTATTGCAATTCGAGGCGACTTTTTGGATCGTTGTGCCAAAATTCCTGAATCGGCGGCGTTGATCAACCGAGAGAACGAATTGACGACCTATATGGTCACCCATCTGTCGAATAGCGAAATGGCAGCGGCGATCGAGCGTCCAGCGGCACAACACGAGGTCACGTTTCAAGTGGGGCTGGTGCCTCAAATGATTGCGGATGTTGGAAATGAACCCGGTGCTTTGCCGCTGTTGCAATATGCCCTAACCAAACTCTGGGAAGTTTGCATCAAACCCGATATGGCTGTGCTAACTGAAGCAGGCTATACCCAAATTGGCGGCGTACAGGGTGCTTTGCAGCAACGCGCTGATCAGCTTTACCGCAACCTGCATCCCGACGATCAAGCCTTTGTGCAGCAATTGCTAATAGAACTGGTACAACTGGGCGAAGGGCAAGAAGTGACTCGCCGCAAAGCAAGCTGGGAAAAGCTGCGGGAGACGCGATCGCCTGCCCAACTGAGCCGCATTATTGAACAGCTAACCAAGGAACGGCTGATTGTTACCGACGAAAAAACCGTTGAAGTTGCCCACGAAGCGCTGCTGTCGCAATGGTCGTTACTCAAAAACTGGATCGATGAAAACCGCGAAAACATCCGCCTTAGCCGCCATCTGGAAAGCGATTGCCACGAATGGCAGGAGAAAAATCAATCAGAGGATTACTTACTCTCTACTGGTCGCCTTGCCGCAATCCAGGAATGGGTGGAAAAGGCGCAGCCAAAACTCACCCATACAGAAACCGACTTTTTGAATCAGAGTATTGAGAAACGCGATCGCGATCGTCAATCAGAAATTCGGTTGTATCGGAGAGTGGCGATCGGAGGCGTTGCCGCTGCTCTCTGTATTACTGCTGTTGCGACGCTTGCTGGAATGCAATGGCGCATTGCTGATAAAGGTCAGATCGAAGCCCTGGCAACCTCTTCTAAAGCCACATTTAACCTTAACCGCAACTCCTTCGATGCCTTGATTGAAGCCCTCCAAGCAGCGGAACTGCTGCAACAATCCACCTGGTTTAAGAATGACCCTGAACTCCAAACCAAAGTGATGGAATCACTTGCTCAAGCAACTTACTGGGTGCGAGAAAAAAATCGGCTTGAGGGACACAACAACTATGTTTACGGTATTGCTTTCAGCCCTGATGGACAGTTGATTGCCACTGCTGGTTATGACAAGGTGGCTAAATTGTGGAGTGTTGATGGCAAAGAGTTATTGACATTGCAGGGACACGAACAAGGGGTGACTGACGTTAGCTTCAGCCCCGACGGAAAATTAATTGCTACCGCTAGTGAGGACAAGACCGCAAAGCTATGGAGTCGAGATGGCAAGAATCAAGCAACATTGAAGGGACATACAGGTTCAATCTGGAGTGTTAGTTTCAGCACAGATGGTAAGTTGATTGCTACTGCTAGTGGAGACAAAACAGTCAAGCTATGGTCATCAACTGGACAAGATAGAGGAATTGTTTTAAAAGGGCACGATGGAGTAGTCTATAAAGCTGTTTTCGATGCTGATGGCACGATCGCCACTGCTAGCGAGGACAAAACCGCCCGACTTTGGGATCAAAACGGCAAACTGATTCGGGTCTATAAAGGACACACAGGAACGGTCTATAGTGTTCGATTTATTGACCAGCAAACGATCGCCACCGCTAGTGCGGACAAGACGGCAATTCTCTGGAATCGACAAACAGGCAAACCCATTCACGTTTTGAAAGGGCACACTGATGGGGTGCGAGATATTGCCCTCAGCAAAAACAGTCAGTTAATTGCGACTGCTGGCGACGATGATGTAGTCAAGCTTTGGAGTCGAGATGGGATTTTGCTAGAAACACTTCAAGGGCACAACTCTAGAGTCCAGAGTGTCAATTTCAGCCCAGATGGCAAATTTTTAGCATCAGTAAGCAACGACAAAACAGCTAGATTGTGGCAGATTCAACCCCCGATCCGACTCCTCGGTAAATTCGATTCTCCAGTTTATCAAGTTAGCATTAGCCAAGATGGTAAAACCTTCACTGCCTTGTCCCAAGATGGAGCTAAAGTTTGGAGCCGAAACGGAGAATCGTTAGCATCTTGGCAAGACAACCTACCAATTTATGCAGTTAGTCTCAGCCCAGACGGCAAAATAGTCGCGACGGGCAGCGGCAAGCAAATTAAACTTTGGAACTCCAATGGTCAACTTCGTCAGGTTCTTGGCAAGCATGATGGGCTTGTTCTGAATACCAGTTTTAGCAAAGATGGTCAGGTTATCGCTACAACGGGTGTAGACGCTATCGTCAAATTTTGGAGTCGAGACGGAAAGCCTTTAGCCGCATTAAAGGCTCATGACCAACCCATCTATAAAGTTCAATTCAGTCCTGATGGAGAGGTTTTTGCTACTGCCAGCTTAGGCGGTAGCGTCAAACTTTGGAACCGCGAAAGGAAGCTATTACACACATTAGAAGGACACAAAGCCGCAGTTTATGATGTCAGCTTCAGTCCAAATGGACAGATTTTAGCCACTGCTAGCGAGGACAATACAGTTAAGGTGTGGAGCCGAGAAGGAAAGTTATTACATACTTTGCAGGGGCATCAAGCAGGAGTTGGAGGAGTTAGCTTCAGTCCTGACGGTAAAATTGCGACTGGCAGTGACGATCGCACGGTCAAGCTTTGGACTAAAGATGGCAAATTGCTCACAACTCTGGTGGGTCATCGTGAACCTGTCAACTCAGCCAGGTTTAGTCCCGATGGCAAAGCATTAATCACAGCAAGCTCAGATGGGACTGTGCTGTTGTGGGATGTAAATGACCTTACTTTAGAAGGGCTAATTCAGCGAGGATGCAATTGGATGCATGATCACATAAACAGCAATCAAAAATCACTCAAACAGGTCTGCCGGAGCTTTAGGAAATAATCATCTGATAGTAACGAGTGATATAAAACTCAGGTTCAATTTCAAGCCAACTTGACCAATAGAAAAGTAAGGACTAAAGATCATGAGCAATAACTCAGAGCAAAAAAATATAGATTGGAAGAAGAAAGGCTTAGGTTGGATACCAGACTATCCAGATTTGAAGGATTATCGTTTAGCCTCTAAAGATATCTACGCTGAAGAAGGCAGGCTGAAAAAGGCTGACTCTATAGAAGATATTGAAACTTTGGCAGACACACTTGGTAAACTTGTTGGTTTGCTAGTGGAAGCCGTTGAAGAAAAAGGACATAGATCGTCACAATCTCCAAAGTCTCAAGCGCTTAAAGCCGCAAATGAAACCCTTAAACGATTCAACAAAGATATTTTTGGCGATGTCGCCTTTTTAAGCGTAAGTTCCTATATTAAATTTAGCAAAGGAGCCAAATTCACAACGCCGTTTGCCAATGAAAGAGATTTTATCTATGAAAGCGATTTCGACAAACGAATTTTTGAGCTAAAAAGTTGTCTTTATTTCCTTTTTCAAACCGTTATTCGTCAAAAGCATCTTTATAATGATGAGCAAGAAGAATTAAGTAAGAAGTATGGAGGCAGTGATAGTGAGTCAACCAAGTTAATTGAATCAGTAAAGGTTGCAAGTCTAGAAAATAAGCTACTGCAAAGACCAGGCGACACTCTGAGTTGGTTAAGAAGTAAAGCTTTTGATAAATTTGAAGATAATAAGGACGGTGAAAAGCGTCAAAACAGTAAGGATTTTACTGTGGATTTAGTGATCCTATTTCAATTTTGTGCGGAGATTGCTGTTGATGGTGTTGTTGGACTTGAAACCTATACGACTTTGGATAAGTATCTTAGGGTTTTCTCGGAAAAGAATAATTTTGAGAAAGACAAGCATTCACAAGAAGTAAAAAGATTTATAGGTCGTTACATCTATGCATTGAGAATAGATTCTGAGAATCAGAGCCAAAAAAGCAAGCCGTCTCAAGAGTTACAAGAGAAAAAGATAACAGAGGAAGGGGGAAAGCAAGTAGCATTTTTAGTTGAATATCCTCAAGACTATCAGCCGAATTCGATTATTAGGCTTGTTCCCGTCCCCCCGCCAATGTCTAACGAGGTTTTTGATGTCATCCTTGCCAAGATAAAGAGCTGGGTCGGGGAACAACTTAATGAGAAGGATTCAGATATTAAGGATTCAGATATTTTTGAAAAAGCTTATTTGGAGGGATTAGGGGCTAAAGAGAATTCAAGCATTTTTGAGGAGATTTTCAAGGGGTTTGGTGAACCTAACCAAAAACTGGTTAATAAGCTGGTTGAGGAGTTTTTTCAACCTAAAGCGAGTGAATTAGGGGGAGAAATGCAGGAAGAAGAGATAAACATCGCTCCATTCATTCGAGTATTTCAAGATGAATTTTCTGTAATTGAGCCTATTTTCTCCTGTGTTCTGAAATTACTTTACCCATTGGCAGGTTTTCGCAATCAAAAACTGAAGGACGTAATTGGGAACGGACTTGATAAGTTTAAAGCGATCGTTAAAAGGAAAAATCCAAACTCACGAGAGGAGATGCTACCTGGAGCATTAGATCGCGAGACAGCCATTAATGCAGTTTGGGCTGTAGACCAGTGGATTACATCTGAGGTCATCCCCAAGATAAGAGAGGCAAAAGACAAAACGCGGTCAGTAGAAGAAATTTTTGATAAAAAGAGGACTTTATGCTTCTACTTTTTCATGAGAAAACTTGTTAAGTTGTTTTATCCCGAAATAGACAGCAAATATAAGGATGCGCCTAACATTTTTGATAAACAGGAAGCCTTTGAAATTTGCAGACCTATAAGTGCCAGTTTGGGAATCGGAGATCAGCCTAAACCTGACAAGCATGACAATGACCAGGACTTTTTTAGAGTTCCCAAATTACAGATGCCTTTGAGTAGTAGCCTGATTGACAGATATATAAGCCCGGATAAACGTTCAAGTGAACCGAAAAAGCCTCCTAAGCTGTTTCTCTTTCTACCTGGAGTTGTTGATCTTAGCCTGTGGTGTTCTGCCATTGAGGATCAAGGTGCACTTAACTCCTGTACTGCTTTTGCTGGAATTGCCTTGCTGGAATATTTTATGAATAGAAGTTCGGGCAAGTATACAGATGTCTCGCCGCTGTTTCTGTATAAAGCCACTCGTGACTTAATGAATCTGACTGGAGATGTCGGGGCATCAGTGCGAGAAATGATGAAAGCAATGGCACTGTTTGGTGTGCCGCCCGAACAACATTGGTCGTATGACGAAACGAAAGTGGATGATGAACCGCCCCAATTTTGCTACTCCTACGCTCAAAACTATCAAGCGCTAAAATACTTTCGGCTTGATTATGCTGGCATCTCTAAAGAGGTTTTGCTATTTCAAATAAAAGCCGTGATTGCGGCGGGTTTCCCCTGTGTATTTGGACTGACAATGTATACTTCTGCTTACGAAGCTACAAACATTGAGCAAGGAATCATCCCCTTTCCACATCATGAAAGAGACCGAGTGGTTGGTGGACATGCGGTAGTCGCGATCGGCTACGATAACTATAAGGTGATTCAACGCCTTGATCGCCAAGAACCCTCTACTGGCGCAATTCTAATTCGGAATTCCTTTGGTGCCGATTGGGGGCAGGATGGTTACGGTTGGTTGCCTTATGATTATGTGCTGGCTGGACTGACCGCAGACTGGTGGTCGCTACTGAAATCTGAGTGGTTCAATGAGAGCTTTTGGCAGGGAGGCGGTTCAGGAGAGACTATTTGGGGTCCAAAATGAAAATAGCTGACGACTGAATACCTGTCTATAAGCTCAATAGGTAATCCGTACGATCTCCTCTTTCAAATCCTGAAGTTGCTATTGCCCAGTAGCACCTTGAAGAATCAAGCCACGATCGCATTCCTAATTTCAAACACCGGGCGATCTGTAAATGAATTGGAAGTGCGATCGCGTTTTTTCTAATTAGAAGCGCGATCGCTGTTGGTGGAAATTAATTATTGGTAACGACGTAAGCGAAGGTTAGACTATCTTTAGCCAAAAAATGCGCTAGATGAAAAGCTCGATCTTCCGTTTCCAACAAAATTTGTTCATACAGTAACCGAGTCGCGCGATCGCCCAAACTTTCTGCCTGTCCGGCTTGCCGACGTAGCAAATTAATCACCGCTTGTTCCGCTTGCAAATCGTGCTCCACCATTGGACGGCAAGCATACTCACCATCTGGTTCTGGCGTGAAGCAGCACAACTCGGCAAGCTTAGCAAAACTAGCAACCGGAACGCCCCCTAAACCATTTAAGCGTTCGCCAATTTTATGAACGTAGCCTTGCACCTGTCCATAGCTTTCGGCAAAGAACTCGTGAAGGGAATAAAACTCAGCGCCTTCAACGACGAAATGATGCTTTTGATATTGCAGATAAAGCGCTTGAAAACTTGCTAATGCAAGATTCATCCCTTCAATAATCGGCGTTGTCACCGAATGCTCAAATAATATCGGATTATCAACAACCTGGTCAAAAGCACGGATAGGAGTTTGAATTTCAGACATTTTTTCTTCCTTGAGTGTATCTAGCGTTTTCAATAACGAGCAGTATTGATAATGTATCACGCTAAAATCAGTCGTCAACGGAAAGCTTTTGACTTATCTAGAAAGCTTGTCAATAGGAGAGTCAAATCTGCGATCGATGCCTGATTGAAAACGCTAAAACCTTCATCCACAAGCACATACAAATAAACTCAGACATTTAGATGAAAAGTACTAAATCACTAAGTTTCTCACTTAAAAAGTGGCTCACTTGGAAAAGGATAGGAGTTTATCAAAGAGATAGTCTTCGACTAAGTTTTTATCCAAAAGAACAAAACGATTTACGACGATGATTTATTTCGCATGGGGGTAGACAACAAGCTGCGTTATGCAAAGTTGAGCACAGATTATTGCAAATATGCCTGTTGTATAGAGCGATCGCTGATCTACACAACAGGCAGATGTACCTTTAATATTTGTGCAAGGTGCAGAGTGCTTTTCTATTAGTCCCTGCCCCTTACTCCAACGGTGCAATGCCCGCCAAATCAAGAATTTGTGGAATCAAATCTTCTCGCTTGACTGCCATCATGTGAACGCCTTGACAGAGTTCCCGCGCTAGCCGCACCTGTTCAGCAGCAATGACCACGCCTTCGTGGAGGGGGTCGGCAGCGGCACCTAAGCGATCGATGATCTCGTCAGGAATGTGCACACCAGGAACACAGCGGTTAATAAACTGGGCATTCTTAGCTGATTTGAGCAGAAAAATGCCTGCCAAAACTGGCTTATTGGAACCGACAGCCACTTGGGTCATGAACTTTTCGAGGCGATCGAAATCGGAGATTAACTGGCTCTGAAAAAACTGCGCCCCTGCCGCAAGCTTGCGTTCAAATCGGCGCTGTAGCCCTGACCAACTGCCACACTGAGGATCGACCGCAGCACCAACCAATAAGCTCGTCGCGCCGTCGGGCAGCGGCTTATCGTTAAAATCTAGTCCCTCATTGAGCTTATGGATAAGATTGAGTAAGCGAACCGATTCTAATTCAAACACAGGGCGAGCAGTGGGATGGTCACCTGCTTTTACTGGGTCACCTGTGAGCGCCAAGATGGTGTGAATGCCCAATGCGTGAGCGCCCATCAAATCAGCTTGCAGCCCAATCGCATTGCGATCGCGACAGGCAACCTGGCAAATTGCCTCCACGCCATGCTGCTGCAAAATCACCGATGCCGCTAGCGACGACATTCGCAGCACTGCCCGACTGCCATCGGTCACATTCACCCCATGCACACGACCTTTCAGCAGTTGAGCCATAGACAGCATGTGCGTCGGGTCGCCTCCTTTGGGTGGGGTAACCTCTGCCGTAATCAGAAACTCACCGGACTGAATTGCCTGATGAAAAGATGAAAGAGAAGATGAACTAAGCATTGATGTAATACGGTAAGGCGTTGCAACAGCGATCGCTTTCTATCAGCGTAGCTGTTAGTTTACACAGCATAAGTAGCAGCAGAGAATTCTTATTGGAATTGCTAACGAATGCAAAAAACATCAATTTGCTGAGTCATTGCAGACATAACTTTGATCAAAGCGGTAGGGAAAAACCAAGGGCTTGTTTAGTTTTGAGCAGAGTTTGATTGGCGATCGCGCTGGCTTTTTCTTTGCCATCGTGCAGCACCGATTCCAAGTAACCTTGATCGTTGATAATCTCATGGTACTTATCTTGGATGGGTTTGAGGTGCGAGATCGCAGTTTCCGTCAGCAGCGGTTTGAACTGTCCCCAGCCCATCTCCGCACATTCTGCCGCCACATCCTCCTTTGATTTACCCGACATCAACTGATAGAGCGTCAGCAAATTGTTGCACTCTGGACGCTCTAGATCACCAAATACCAGACCCTTCACCGGATCAGTCTTGCACTTTTTGATCTTGGTTTGAATCACATCCGATGAATCGAGCAGGTTGATTCTGCTAAGGTCTGAAGGATCAGATTTAGACATTTTTTTAGTACCATCGGTCAAGCTCATCACTCGCGCACCCTGTGCCAAAATTAGCGGGGCAGGCGATTTGAGGACGGGCTGACCCTGACCAAACTGATGATTGAAGCGATCGACAATATCGCGGGTCAACTCAATATGCTGCTTTTGGTCTTCACCCACAGGCACTTTATCTGCGTCGTACAGCAAAATGTCTGCTGCCATCAACACCGGATAGTCCAACAAGCCCACGCCGACATTCTGCCCCTGCTTCACAGCTTTTTCTTTGAACTGAATCATGTCTTGCAGCCAGTTCAGCGGGGTAATGCAGTTCAACAACCATGCCAGTTCACTGTGAGCAGAGACATGGGATTGAACAAAAATTGTGGAGTGTTGCAAATCAATGCCACAGGCAAGATAGAGCGCGGCAATATTCAACGTGTCAGCTGCTAAGGTTTTGGGGTTGTGAGGCGCAGTGATGGCGTGCAAATCAACCACACAGAAAAAATTGTCGTACTGGCTTTGCCCTTCAACCCAGTTCCGAATAGCTCCTAAATAGTTACCCAAGTGAAGATTGCCCGTTGGCTGAACCCCGGAAAGAACACGCTGTTTCGTCATGACGCTGGTCAGTAAATGTGCTTTGTAAGAAGCCTGATTGAGGTGATATGCCAAGAAAGACCAAGTGAAATGTTGCTGACACCACTTAGCCTAAGTGAATAAGTTAGCCTACTTCAATTATGTCGCACCCGAATACTCAAGCGCAGGCCATAGTGCTGCAAGATTATCTGCGATCGCACAAAGACTCGCATAGTCATCGGGCGATCGCGCTTTCACCTTGGCAGATAGTTATTTTGAGTTGCACCAAGCCTAGTTGTATTGAGTGCAACCTGACCAGTCGCTGAATTTTTAAGCGGATGGTTTCTTACGGGATTGTGTAGAAGCAGGCTTCTTCGCTGAAGCAGTATTAGATTTCGTTGAGGACTGTTTTACCGTTGATTCATCATCGGCTTTAGTTTTTGCTGCCGACGCTTTTTTCGCTTGGGGTGCTTTTTCACCCGTCTCCGACTCAGTTTTTTTAGCCTCACTCATCGATTCTTTAGCCGATGTTTCCGCTAGCTTAGAAGGCTGAGCTTCTAGTTCTGCACCTGCTGATTCGACTGCCTGATTTTTCCGTCCTCGACGAGTTCCAACTTTAGCAGCGGCTTCCTTTTCTTTGTTGGCGCGGCGCTTGCCTGAGGGCACATAATTTTTGAGGGTAAACGCACTAATTTTGATGCCTTTTTCGGTCAACATTTCTGCCAACTCAAAATAGGTATAGCCTCTAGAAAGCGCTGCTCTTAGAGGTTCACGTAGCTGATCGATCGCCTCTCTCAAAGACAAATCTTCTTTGGGTTTTTCAGGCAACGATTGCAAAAAAGCGCTTGTGTTTCCAATAGATGCTTGCTTAACTGCTACTGTCTTCGATCGTTTCTCAGCTACTTCTACCATTGTTGATGCCTAATTTTTAAGATTGGATTTCAATAATTGTATGCCCTTACTTCACAACTGTTGCAACAGCATTTCCAATTATTATCAAAATTGCATCAATGCGCATGATGACGGGTGAGAAATAAGATGTTTTCATTATTATTGAGCGAGAAGCCAACAGCGATTAGCGGGTCGCTATTAGCCAAAAGACTGGTTTCTAATTTTTTGAGATTTCTTTCTATTCGCACTCAAAATCAAGCTCCCCAATGATTTTTCTGAATGCTCTTGTCTGCTTGTTTTTCTATTCACAAGTTGAGGAGTTGAAGATTGCTAGCGTTTCTGTAGATTGCTGCATGAACGATTCGTGAAACGTTAGCGAAGCTTTTCACAGAACTCCCTATGGGAATCGTAAGCGCTCACCTGGTTGCGTTGTGCCGATAATGTGTCCGATTGAACTTTCCCTTTTTCCTTTATTTTGGGACTATCTTTAGCATCTATGCAAAAAAGAAATCATGTCCACGGCAAAAGAGACGGCATCTGAGACGGCTTTATCCGATTCTCAAAATTACTTTAGCCAAGAGCTAAGTTGGTTAAAGTTTAATGACCGGGTTCTCCAAGAAGCCCTCGATCCTCGCACCCCGCTGTTAGAACGGTTGAAGTTTTTAGCCATTTTCAGCTCAAATTTGGATGAGTTTTTTATGGTGCGAATTTCTGGTTTAATCGGTCAGGTCAATGCAGAAGTCAATCCACTTTCGCCAGATGGACGCAGCCCTCGACAGCAGTTGGACGCGATTACCGATCGCTTACGCCCCTCTGTGACACAGCAGCATCAGTTATTTGAACGCGAGTTGCGTCCCTTGCTAGCCGAAAAGGGAGTGTGCTTGATCAATTACATCGACCTCAGCAAAGACCAACGATTTTACCTACAGCGCTATTTTGAAGAAGGCGTTTTTCCCATCCTGACACCACTGGCGATCGACCCCAGCCATCCGTTCCCTCACATGTCAAACCTGAGTTTGAACTTGGCGGTCAGTGTCAAAGATCCAGAGAGTGGAAAAGAGAACTTTGCTCGTGTGAAAGTGCCCAACAGTTTGCCACGCTTCATCGTTTTGCCAGAGGAGTTGCGTCAACATGCAGGCAAATCGTGTGTGTGGGTCGGCATTCCATTAGAGCAACTGATTGCCCACAATTTAGAAATGCTGTTTCCAGGCATGGCAATCCAAGAGTTTGGGTTCTTTCGCATTACCCGTGATGCCGATTTAGAAGTCCAAGAATACGAAGCCGATGATTTGCTGGTGGCGATCGAACAGGAGTTGCGCACTCATCGCTTGGGTGGATCGGCTGTGCGGCTAGAAGTGCAAAAGGAGATGCCTGACTCTCTCAGAAAGCCTCTGGTGGAAGAGTTGGGCTTAACCAACAACAATGTCTATGAAATAGAAGGGTTGCTCAACTTGAAGGATTTGTTTGCCTTCATGGGATTGCCTTTACCAGCGTTGAAAGATGCTCCTTGGACGGCGGTGATTCCGGCTCGATTGAAGGCTGTGAATGAGTATGAAACAGAGTCAGCCTTTCAAAACAAGGACACTGTAGTTGATATCTTCTCGGTGATTCGAGAAGGTGATTTGCTGGTGCATCATCCCTATGAGTCATTCACTGCGTCGGTGCAGCGGTTTATTAGTCAAGCGGCTTATGATCCGCAGGTGCTGGCGATTAAGATGACGCTGTATCGCACTTCGGGAGATTCACCCATTGTGCGATCGCTGATTACCGCTGCTGAAAACGGCAAGCAGGTAGCAGTGCTAGTGGAACTAAAAGCCCGATTTGATGAAGCGAACAACATCACTTGGGCACGTAGTTTAGAAGGGGCGGGAGTAAATGTTGTGTATGGCGTAGCAGGGCTAAAAACCCACACTAAAATCGCCTTAGTCATTCGCCAAGAAGCAGGAAAACTGAAACGTTACGCCCACATTGGCACTGGAAACTACAATCCAAAAACGGCTGGACTTTATACCGATTTAGGATTACTGACCTGTTGCGAAGAACTGGGAGCCGATTTGACCGATCTAGCAAATTACTTAACGGGATATTCTCGCCAAACTGCGTACCGCAAACTGTTAGTGGCACCCGTAAACCTGCGCGATCGCATGAATGAGCTCATTCAACGAGAAACCAAAAATGCCCGCAGTGACAAACCTGCCCGGATTATTGCCAAAATGAATGCGTTGACTGATGTAGAGATTATCAAGAAACTCTACGAAGCCTCTCAAGCCGGAGTGGAAATTGATTTGATTGTGCGGGGGATGTGCTGCCTGCGTCCCGGCTTAAAAGGCATCAGTGAAACGATTCGGGTCGTCAGCATTGTTGGACGCTATCTAGAACATTCCCGGATTTTCTACTTTCATAATGAGGGTGCAGAAACAGAAGAAATATATATTGGCAGTGCAGATTGGATGACGCGCAACTTGGATCGCCGGGTTGAAGCCGTTACTCCAATTGAAAATCTCAAACTAAAAGATGAATTGAAAAATATTTTGGATGTTTTGCTAGCAGACAATCTCCAAGCGTGGGATCTGCATAGCAATGGAGACTATATCCAGCGTCAACCAGCCAAAGGCGAAGCAGCACGCTGCGCCCAAAAGATCTTTATGGAACGGGCATCAAAAGCCGCAAAATAGGCAGACGAAAAGGGAAGTGGCTCGGGCGATTTAAGGGTTTTGAGTTTTGAGTTTTGGGTTTTGAGTTGATATCTTTCTTTGCACTCCGCACTCCGCCTCTGCACTCCGCACTCTCAACTTGCGCGAACGGCGTTTTCATTGACCGTTAGGGTTTTAGCAGTAGCATCCAGCGTGGCGATCGCCCCAATCGGCAGCACGGCATTCTCGCGCACATGCCCAAACATCAGGTTATACAGGGTGGGTTTTTTCAGTGGCTCAAAGCGATCTCGCAGCACATTCTCCAGGCTGATGGTTTGCGGAAACGAGGCTTGGTATTCCTTGGGGTAACAATCCACAAACCGACCCAGGGCTATTCCGGCGGCGGCTTGCAGCTTTCCGGCTAGCCACAGTTGGGTCAACATGCGATCGATGCGATAAGGTTCCTCACCAATTTCTTCTAAAAACAAAATCTTACCCGTTGTATCAGGTTCAAACGGCGTGCCAATCAGGTTTGTAATCAGGGTGAGATTGCCGCCTACCAGTTGCCCTGTGGCTCGTCCTGGAAAGATGGTAATGAGGCGGTTGGTGCGTTCAATCGTGCCCGCTACCGAATTGGGTGGTTTCGCCACTTCACCGATCGCCCCAGTAGACATCATTGCGCGGCGAAAGTGTTCCATGGCGTAATCGCCCACACCTGTGAGTCCTGAAGAACCATGGAAGGTAACCAGTCCGGTTTTGCGGTTGATGCCGACTAGCAGCGCTGTAATGTCGCTGTGACCCACAATTACTTTGGGCGATCGCCGAATTTGCTCATAATCCAGCAGCGGCAAAATCCGGCTACAACCATAGCCACCCGAAAAGGTGACAATGCCGCGAACATCAGCCCGCCGAAACATCTCATTCACATCGGCGGCGCGTTGGGCATCGGTTCCTGCCAAATAGCCATTTTGGGCGGTAATATTGCGACCCAACACCACCTTAAAGCCATATTGCTCCATGGTTTCCTTGGCGATCGCAATCTCCTCTGGCTCGTAGGCATTGCTAGCAGGCGCGACCATGCCCACTGTATCTCCGGGTCGCAGTATGGGCGGCTTCAGCACGGAGAGTCCAGCAGTAGCATCATCAGGCATCGCAGCCGACAGGGCACCTGCAGCAATTCCTCCTGTGGTCACTTGTAAAAATTGACGACGGGAAGGACGATGACGAAACAAATCTAAAGTCATGAAAGGCTGTATGAATCATTCACCTAATCCTAAGACGAGACCAAAGAAAATTCTCACAGCACCTTTACCTGCTCCCGTCACCAAAAACATTGAAGCGATCCTCGCGATGCATAACCAGGAAGTTCGAGATCTGACTGCTCATCAACGAGTCATAGAAGCGATCGCCAAATTCTTTGGACAACCTGCATTCTTGTATGTTCTAGTCGCAGGGTTTGCGATTTGGATTACGGGCAGCCTTTTCAACCCAATCTTACCGTTCACTTTTCCTCCATTTCATTGGTCAGATCATGGTTTAGATGCGGCGGCTTTGTTGATCTCTACAGGAGTTTTAATTGAGCAGAGCCGAGAAGAAAATTTTGCAGAACAACGGACTCAGCTAATGCTGCAACTCAATCTACTATCGGAACAAAAGATTGCAAAGATCATTGCCATGCTGGAAGAACTTCGTACGGATCTCCCTGATGTGCGCGATCGCCACGATCCAGAAGCGACCATCATGCAAGAAGCAGCTGATCCAATCGCTGTCTTAAATGCGCTTCAAGAAAGTTTACAAAAAGAACTTGCTGAAGATGAGATAGCTGAGAAAACGGCCGAGCGATCGCCAAACGAAAACTTAGTATCCTAGCTTCCATTCTGAGCCACCGCTATACAGCATCTACCATTGGGTCGATGTTGTTATAGTCACTCGACAGATGTTCTGTTTCTTTTTTCTCATTTAAGATTACAAAGATATACAATTCAAACAATTTCTATCCTTAGTGAGGGCTGCGCTCGTGTCTGAGACAAACGGTGTGATGATGCAATATTTCCATTGGTATAGTCCAGGAGATGGAACCCTTTGGAATCAATTAGCAGAATCGGCTGAGGATTTAGCAAAAGCTGGAGTAACTTCTGTATGGTTACCCCCTGCTTATAAGGGCACAGGCGGCGGCATGGATGTGGGCTATGGAGTCTATGACTTGTTCGATCTGGGTGAGTTTGACCAAAAAGGCTCGGTCCGAACCAAATACGGCACTAAGGAAGAGTATCTCAATGCTATTAAGGCCGCTCAAAAAGTTGGGATTCGAGTGTATGCCGATGTTGTGCTGAATCACAAGTTAGGAGCCGATGCCGAAGAAGAAGCAGAAGCAACTCCCCTGGATACTGAAAATCGACATGAAGCAATCGGTGAATATCAAAAAATCAAAGCCTGGACTCATTTCACTTTTCCGGGTCGTGCAGGCAAATATTCAACGATGGAGTGGCACTGGTGGCATTTTGACGCGACCGACTACAACGCATATAACGGTGGTGAAAACGCTGTTTACCTACTCAAAGACAAAGAATTTGACAGCAACGTTGACTCAGAAAAAGGTAACTTCGACTATCTCATGGGTTGCGATCTGGATATGGATAATCCAGAAGTGGTAGGCGAGTTGAAATATTGGGGCGAGTGGTATGTAGACACCACGGGTGTAGATGGCTTCCGATTTGATGCTGTGAAACACGTTTCCGCTGAGTTTTTCCGGGAGTGGATGGATCATGTCAGTCACTATGCCAAGCGAGATCTCTTTGCTGTCGGTGAATACTGGTCTTATGACGTGGAAGCACTCCACAACTTCATCGAAACAACCGATGGCAAAGTGACGCTGTTTGATGCGCCTTTACACTACAATTTCCACGTTGCTAGCCAAGCGGGTAACGGCTATGATATGCGCCAAATTTTTGATAATACGTTGGTGAAGGATCAGCCGACTCTGGCGGTGACCTTAGTAGACAACCATGACTCTCAACCGCTGCAATCCCTGGAATCGGTAGTAGAACCCTGGTTCAAGCCGATCGCTTATGCTTTGATTCTGCTACGACGAGAAGGCTACCCTTGTGTGTTTTATCCTGACTACTACGGCGCTCAGTACAAAGACACGGGTAATGATGGCAATGAGCATGAAGTCTGGCTAGATAAACATCAATTCTTGCTAGATAAGCTGCTTCAGGCCCGACAAACCTACGCCTATGGCGAACAGTATGATTACTTTGACCATGCCAACACCATCGGCTGGACACGGCTAGGCGATGAAGATCATCCGGGCGGTCTGGCAGTAGTGGTCAGCAATGGTGATGAGGGCAGCAAGCATATGGAAGTGGGGCAGCCTGATCGCACTTATATTGACTTGACCGAGCATATTGATGAACCTGTAACAACGGATGAAAAAGGATGGGCGGAGTTTCGCTGTCCGGCTGGTTCTGTGTCAGTTTGGATTCCTCAAGCATAAAAACATCTAAGTTAAAAACCGCCTGTAGAGACGCAGAGTTTTGCGTCTCTACTTTTTAGGATCTTTTGGGAGGTGGCTTTTAGTGCCCATGCCAGCGCTGGGCTGCGATCGCAATCCGTTGACCATAATGCACAGCCGTTAGGCGATCGCCCGGCTCAATGGTAGCAGGCGCTCCACTCATATTAGGAGCGCTTTGTCCCATCACACCTAAAGAGGAACCCAAGCGGTTAACATTATCACCTTGATCCACTGAACCACTGGGCATCTCGCCTGTGCTGACCCACATCATGCTGTGCTGTGCGGCATTGATAGCTAGGTAAAGTAACGTTCCTTGCTTATCGCCGCTGAGAGAACCGGAATGGGTGAATCCACCTGCAATCTTGTCCTTCCACTGTTGGGCAAACCAGGCAGAACTGGCAGCATCTACAAACGCTTTAAACTGGGCTGCAACTCCACCCATGTAAGTTGGCGACCCAAACACGATCGCGTCTGCCTGAGCCAATTGTTCCAAAACCTGATCGTCTTTCCAGCGTCCATGGGTGATTTGTTCGCCAACAATACGGAATAATTGAACGCTCTCAGTCACCTTACTCGCACCTTCTGCGATCGCTTCAGCCATAAGATGGGTATGCCCGGAACCTGAAAAATAGACTACTGCGACGCTTGCCATAAAAACCTCGTGGAGCCTTGAGTTGGTAAACACCTCGATATTAAAAGGGCTACTTACTAAAGTAAAGTAGGTACTTTATAGTAACTATTAGGCACTTCTTAGTAACCAGTCATGGCTCATTCTTCTCAAGGTACTCATCCTTGCCCCGTCAGTCGATTGATGGCAGTCTTGTCCGGTCCCTGGACGATGTATATTTTGTGGGTATTATCGACTCAAGGGGCAACCCGATTTGGAGCTTTAAGGCGATTAGTGGAAGGGATTTCTACAAAAGTCCTAACAGAACGTCTCCGCTTGTTGGAGCAGGAAGGGATTCTGTATCGGCATTATGAACCAACCGTACCGCCTCAAGTTACCTATGGTTTGACAGCGCGAGGGCTAGAGTTATGCAGCGTACTGGATCAGCTAAACGTTCTAGCAGAAAGTTGGTATAGCACTCCGTCCAAACTGCCGCAGATGACAGGCGGAGCGACGTAACAAGCAAATCTTCATGTGAATCAGCGGAACTGCGTATCTGGGTCCGGTGCCAAGGAACAGTTTTCTGGGCAATGGCAACTTTTGAACGTTGGTTTACCAGGGCAAGCGATCGCCATTCCACGAAAAAAATTCGCCGCTGTCATTTTCTTGCAAGCCATCCATGACGGTCAGTAACTGCTGTACGGTGCGCTTAACTGAGAACAGCTTTTCGGGTGGCACATTGCGTTGAAACGGACGCGACAGCTCGGTGTCTGTAGTGCCGGGATGCAAGTTCACGACGATTGCCCGTGGGCAGGTGCGTTTATACTCAATCGCCACATTTCGCATGAACATATTCAGTGCCGCCTTAGACGCTCGATAGCCATACCAGCCGCCTAACTGGTTATCGCCAATGCTGCCAACCTTGGCAGAAATTGTTGCCAATAGCGCGCGATCGCGGTGTTTTAATAAGGGTTGAATGTGCTTTGCCAGCAGCACTGCACCAATGCTGTTTACCTGAAAATAATGCAGCAGTTGGTCAGCATTCAATTGACGCAGGCTTTTTTCAGGTTGCATAGTGCCGTCGTGCAGCACTCCAACGCAGTTGATTACATGGTGCAACGCTGATGTTTCTGCTTGGATTTTTTGCACCACTGCGGCAATTTGCGCTTCATCCATAATGTCTAGCGCTAGGCAATGCAGCCGTGGATCGTCGATCTGCAACAGCTCAGAATCCACGTTGCGATAGGTGGCATAGAGGCAATTCACGCGATCGCCTTCTAATAGCTGGCGCACAAATCCTAGCCCAATGCCTTGCCCTGCTCCAACCACCAATGCAATTTGCTGAGATTCTGATGCTTCCTGGTTCACAACTTCAAACTCATCCTGATTAAAAAATAAGAGGACTGGCAGCGCCAATCCCCTTCATAAGCTAACGTGCATTATCTCCGACTTTGGACCTTGCACTTCCTATTTATCTTGCCCAGCGGCTACTCTTCCAAAGATAGATGAACAACACTCCTGAAATAATGGCTCCAAGAGTCCATTTCACGGCATTTCGCGTCAACCCTCTAAATTGCCCAACTTGCTGTTGCACTTGGGCGGGAATTTGAGCGCGCATTGTTTTGATTCGCCCTTCAATTTGAGTCTTAACCGCATCGGGCTTACTCGGATCAACAGGTGCCCCCATGGCGCTTAACTGAGTTGCTATTTTTCTAATGTCCTCTGGGCTGCTGCTTTTGAGTTGGTCTTCTACTTTTTGGAGCTGAGCAAGCTGGGCTGTTTCAAACTCTTTCGCTTTTGCGTTTACTTGGCTTTTCAGACCAAAAGTTTGCAACAGCAGAGGCGGAATCATTAGAAAATAGGCGATCGCCAACAACAAGCACAGCCAGGATAGAAAGCGAAGCGCTAACTTTTCGGGCGACTTTCGTCCATAGAACTCACCAAAAAATACCAACGCAAACCCCAACAGCGGCACAACGACACGCTCGACAAACTGCCCGATCAGGTTAATTCCAAACCGAGGATCGCTAGGGTTTGCGATCGCAAACGAATGAACAATATCGACCAACGCAAACAAAAGCAATCCATACCCAACCCAACGCAATCGATAAACGGAAAGATTTTCGCTTGTATCACCACTTCCATCACCACTTGATATCGCCATCGCTTAGCTTCTCCCACTAAATGTCAAATTCATCAAAAGCAATCAAAAAAACTTTATAGCACCTAAGACGGTGGATAGTTTGCTTGCCACCATTGATGCCATGAAAGCCATGCAGTTTCCAACGTTTTGTAAGCCGCTTCTTCTGAAGCTTCAGGCGCAGTGTTGGTTTGCACCGGAGTAGATAACAACGTCCATAAACAACGCCGATCAATGAGTGATTCCTTGCCCAAAACCCACGGTAAAATCCGGTCGGGTTTCAAATCGTAAGTGTAGCGGCTTTGGGTAAACTGCTGCTCTGTCACGGTGCTTTGACCACGCGGATTAACACATGCCGTCAAGTAAGCTTGTCCTTTATCAGACAGCACTCCGTAAAAGCCAGTTTCTGGCTGATACTTAATTTTGAGATTAGCATTTGCCGTACGTACAGAACTGTAAACAAATAGATAGCGGCTGACATTGCCATCGCTGGTCATGTAATGTACGTCAGCTTTTAGAGTTTTGTTGTCCTGCTGAAAACGATAGCTTCGTCCAAATCGAGAATCATCGCTTGGTTTCAGTTCAGAGTTATCCACTAATTGCCATCCTGATAGTGGCACTGCCTGTGACAGCGTGTTGACTGCTTGAGCAGATGCCTTGTCCACTTTTGGCAATGTCAATAATCTTCCTAAAACTAACAATGTTCCCCCCGCTGTGATTGCCAGCAGAGAAATACGTATCGGTTGCCAGGTTGAATTAAGCATTTCCTTGCGGTCCTGAGTCTGGTTTTTGGTTAGGGGTACGCAAGAAGAAGAACCAGCAGAAAGATCCAAAGACGAGAACAGCGATCGCCGAAAAGATTAGAGAACCCTGTCCTTCGTGCCAATAGTCAAATGCGTTTTTGTCACCCGCATTATTGAGAATCGCCATCAATGCGACCCGCAAAGCATTCACCACAAAACCGATGACCACTGCTGACACTACGCACAAAACTTTTTGAACGTGCGATCGCAAAGGAAACATCAGCAAAAACAAGACCGAAATGCTCAGCAATTGGAGAATGCTTTGAATGCCAGAACATGCGCCATACACCTCCACGCGGCTTGATGGCATTAGCAAGAAGACTCCTTGCAGCCGCACTGGAAAGCCGGAGTACCACAACACAAAGGATGCTGCCTTTGCCGTTATTTCTGATAAATCGATCGCTTCCAGTGTGAGTCGTAGCAAGGGATACGCAGCTAGCAGACCAAAGATAATAAATTCTCTCCAATACTGCTTCAGCCCTTTAAATCCTGAAGCCAACAATCCAGTGCCCAATCCTGCTACCAACGGCAGCGCCCAAGCAGAGGCAGATGAATCGGGCGATGATCCAACTCTGGTTAACATTCCAATGACAATTAAGGCTCCAAGCACACTTGCAGTCAAGTTGCTTTCAAGGTTTAAAGTTTGGTAGCGATCCCAAATGAGTGAGCCTGCCGCAATCCAAAACAACAGACAAGTTGCAAAAAGTTCTGAATTATCTATCCGACTGAGCAACGTCAGGTGAATCGCAGCCAGTGCTGCAACAAGTGCCAAAAGCCAATACTTCGGCTCCTTTAGAGTTTGTGACAAGTCCATAGTGATCAACTCAGCAACGTTAGATTTCCGACAGGGGCTTAGTAGCTTATTAGAAAGAGTTCCCCTGAGAATCAAGGCGATCCCCTTTTAGGAAATATCTTATTCAAAGGTTAGCTCACATGTAAAAAGGCAGCTAATTCTATTAGACCTCTTACGAAAGTAATTTGGATTAAGGTAAAAGGCTTTGAGAACTCACCCCCCATTTACGATGCAATACGAACAAGCGACAGTTTGGGACTCACCGCTCGACCTTTGAACTGCTGAGATTGCTTGATAGGTTAATGAGTTGCTCAGTTGACCCCTCATTCATACCTTTTCCAACATCCTTAAGACTCCAATGACTTCAAAAATTCGGTATTCACACCCGACTCTCGCGTCAGAGACACTTTGCCAGTCCGAGCAATTTCTCGCAGCCCAAACTTGCTTAGCACCTGCACGATCGCCACCATTTTGCCCGGATCGCCCACTACTTCTAACGTCAAAGAATCTTCGGCAACATCCACTACCCGCGCCCGAAAAATTTGCGCCAGTTCCAGAACCTCAGAGCGGTTAGCGCTGCTGGCATTCACCTTCATCAGCATCAGTTCCCGCTCCACGCAGGGTACTTCAGTAATATCTTGCACTTTAAGCACATTGATCAGCTTGTAGAGTTGCTTGGTCAATTGTTCAATAATTTGATCGTCTCCAGGAACAACCATCGTGATTCGAGAGATGCCCATTTGCTCTGCAGGACCCACTGCCAAGCTTTCAATATTAAACCCGCGCCGCGCAAATAAACCCGCTATTCGGGTCAAAACGCCTGCTTCGTCTTCAACTAAAACGGATAATGTGTGTTTCATGACGGTATGCTGCCCATCTCAACAAAAGATGGTGAGATTTTAGAGTCTATGTAAAACTTGTGTGATTGATGCAGACCTAAACTCAGAGTTTTAGATCGATACTCACAGCTAGCCTTTCATCTTATCGTGGAGTGTTAGAGATTCATGCGCTAGTTTGTGAGCAGCTCATAATTTCCCAGGGAACGCCACCTAATTTGCGATCGCGCTCAAAGTCTTTGAAGTGAGCTTTTAGGGGTTGAGAAAGTTGCTTCCAAGGAATATCTACAAATCCCAGGCGCGTATAAAACTGACACATCTGAGGCTTGCAAACCAGATAAGTTGGCTGCTCTGTCTGATGAATCATTTGCTGCACCAGCCGCGATGCGAGCAGTTGTTGTCGCCAAGGGGGACTGACATACAAATGATAGAGAACGCAAAAGTTACCATAGCAAGCGAGTGCTGCACAGCCAACGGGTGCCCCTTCGCATTCAACAACCTGATACAAAGACCAGTTCAATAAAGGCTCCGTAGGAATTAGAACCAAGTACAGAATTACAGTGAAAGCCTGGGCGATCGCCCAAAGCAGGGTGCAAAACAGAAGCAACATCAAAACGGATTGTAAGGGCAGCGATCGCGTATGAATCAAGAGCCACCGTTGCAATGTTGCAAAGAGTCCTAGAAAGCCTGTTTTAACTAGGTGATAAGCAACAATGCGCAGATCGAAGCCAAGCGCTTCAGACTGCACCAACTTTAAAGTGAACCGTTGAAGCATCCACCGATCGCTTTTGTGAGCAGGTCGCAACAAGCAATGAGTTGGCAAAGGCAAAAAAACCTCAGACATCAGCTATTTGCATCATCCTGGCTGCATAATCACCAATAAGGAATTACGTAAAACGGCGAAACTGTTTTCTTCGACGGGCGATCGCTTTACGCTTTTCTTTTTCGATTGGTGTTTCAAAATGGCGATTCTTCCGCATATCTTGAAAGATGCCTGCTTTTGCTACCTGGCGCTTAAATCGACGGAGTGCTGACTCAAGCCCTTCGTTTTCGCCCACAACTACCTGAGTCATGCAACTACCTTTTTAGAGTGAAAATAGTTTAGAACCATTAAACGAGAACGATCTCAAAACTCAAATCTCTAAATTAGAGAAATTGCTTTGAGTCTGACAATAATTACTCAATTAGTATCGGCGATCGCGACCACTAAAGCTATCTCCCCCACCTGAGGGACGACGATCTTCACGTGGCTTTGCCTTGTTTACCTTTAATGCGCGCCCCATCCACTCTGCCCCGTCTAACGCTTCAATCACTGCCGTTTCCTCAGCGTCAGAAGACATCTCTACGAACGCAAAGCCGCGCATACGACCCGTTTCGCGATCTTTGGGTAACTGCACACTTACAACCTTCCCATGATCCGAAAAGGTTTCTTTAATGTTCTCTTCGGTGACTTGAAAGGACAAATTGCCAACGTAAACAGACATAGAGAGTCTCCGATTAACGGGAAAAATAAAGAGTTAAATTTTGGGGACTATCCATCCGTAAAAGCGAAACAAGCTAGCCCAAAAATAAATCGCCGCACGGATGAGCATACCATAAGATCCAAGCGAGACATATCTTTTGAACCGTAGAGAACCTGACTAGCTAAGCCTTTCTAGCCATGCTTTCATCTTGCCGGGATTGAGCAACCCAAATGGATCAACCCTTTCCTTAAAGCGCAAATGCTGAATATCAACCGTTTTTCTGCCGCCTTCTTCCAGAATATAGGTATGAGGATTGAAGATGAAAGCACCAACCGATTCGTGGTGGTCCATGATGTCCTGGAGGCGATCGCGCGTGGTGTAGCGCACCACCTGCAAGCCAACCGGACGAATCGATCCACCCACTCGAATAAATTCTAGGTGCATCATCACTTCATCGCCATAGTGCCGATACAACTGATCAAGTACTTTGAGTTCTTGATCATCAGGAAACAGAGTTTGCAGGTAGGTTAGAGTCGGGTCAACGCTACGCGCGTGGAGCGTTGTATGGTTCCAGGAATATTCCACTAACGTGATTCCTTTACTGGCTTCCTGAGCCGATTTTTGATAGCAAACTTCGCCACCGAATTCTTTTACCAGTTCCGCAAACGGCTCCAGGCTACACTCTGCAACCAATACCATTGCCACATGGCTACCCGAAGGAATGCTGCCCTTCAATGCGGCAAAGTAAGTCGGCAATGGATTTGCACAGATGCAGACCATTTTTTTAATGATGCCATCACTGTTACCTAATGCCTGACCAAATCGGGCGCTGGTCATAAAATCGTCAAAGGCAACGATCGCCTCTGCCCAAGCGTAAGCAGGCGCTAAAGGTATCTCCAGTTCGGTGATGATGCCATTGGTTCCCCAAGCGTGCGCCACTTTGTATACATCATCGCCGCGCAGTTCCACAACTTTTGGTTCATCTTCCATGGTCACAACGCGCAACGCCAACAGATTGCCGCGATCGCGCAATTGTCCATAGGTCACTGACCCAACGCCGCCACTGCCGCCACCAATAAAACCGCCAATACTTGCCTTGCGATAGGTAGAAGGGAACATGCGAATTTCCCAACCGCTTTCCCGCGTTTGCTTATCGATCGCCGAAAGCTTTGCTCCTGGCTCCACACAGGCAATCCCCGGCTTCACCCATTTGACCTGCTGCATTCCAGACACATCCAGAATCACGCCGCCCTCTAGTGGCACACACTGCCCATAGTTTCCGGTGCCTGAACCCCGCACCGTCAGCGGAATTTTGTGCTTAACGCAGGCTTTTGCCACCCGCAGCACCTCTGCCTCACTAGTAACTTTGACAACAACATCGCCGCGCTTATCACTCAGCGCCTCTTGAAGGAGCGGGCTGTAGGTGTAGTAATCCTGAGACAGCTTGCTGACTTGAGCCACATCTGTAACGATCTCTAACCCCGCCAACTCAGCCATCAAACTTTTCAGGTCATATTGGATTGCGGCAAACGTCATCGCAGATTCTCGGCTTTTGAATACAAATTCAGTCCGAGTATCCTAACATCCTCTATCGCTAAAAACGTTACGTAGATTGCAGATTGACACTAATCTTTCTCTACTTTTGTGCAGATGGCAGGCAAGTTGATTATTTGTAGAATCCGATGACATCCACACTGATTGACCATCAACAAGTGAACACAGGCGCGGTATCTGAGCTGTAGCAAGATTAATGCATGAACAATTTTGTACATAAACAATCCTTTGCAAATTGCTATAGTAAATTGAATTATGAAAGAATTATGAAAGCAGTTTTTTGATTTGCCAGTCTTAGCAAGGTAAACCGCGAACAGAGTATCAAAGGAATAGGTGATGACGATTTCTGAACAGCGCCCAAGTCTACCAGAGGTACATCGCAGCATATCAATTCCCAATGGCAAGGGGTTTTGGCGTAAGTTGCTGGCGTATGCCGGTCCTGGCTATCTGGTTTCTGTGGGTTATATGGACCCTGGAAACTGGGCAACAGACATTGCAGGAGGATCACGATTTGGCTACACGCTGTTGAGCGTCATTTTGCTATCCAACCTGATGGCAATTTTGCTGCAATCTCTGTGTGTCCGGCTAGGAGTGGCAACAGGAATGGACTTGGCACAAGCCTGTCGAGATTATTTCAGCCCACGAGTTAGCTTTGTGCTGTGGGTATTGTGCGAGATTGCGATCGCAGCATGTGACCTAGCTGAACTGTTGGGTAGCGCGATCGCATTGCAATTATTGTTCGGGATTCCACTAGCTTGGGGCGTCTGCATCATGGCGGTGGATGTCATTATGCTGCTGTTCTTACAAGGAAAAGGATTTCGATACATTGAAGCCTTGGTGATTACGCTAGTTGCTACGATCGCCGGCTGTTTCACGGCTGAAATTATTTTTTCCCGCCCTGAGGTTACTGGCGTATTGGGAGGTCTTGTTCCTAACCCTGAAATTATCCAGAATCCAGAAATGCTCTATCTTGCAGTTGGGATTTTGGGTGCAACCGTGATGCCGCACAACCTCTATTTACATTCTTCTATTGTGCAAACTCGCGCCTGGGAAATGATTCCACAGAAAAAGTGGGAAGCGATCAAGTTCGGCACGATTGATTCCACCATTGCGTTGTCGCTAGCCCTATTCATCAACTCAGCAATTTTGATTGTTGCGGCTGCAACGTTTCACTTCTCTGGCTATCAAGAAGTCGCTGAAATTCAAGATGCTTATAAGCTGTTATCGCCACTCTTGGGTGTAGGTGCTGCTAGTGTAGTTTTTGGATTTGCATTGCTGGCCTCTGGGCAAAGCTCAACTCTCACTGCAACGCTGGCGGGGCAAATCGTGATGGAAGGATTTTTGCACCTGCGGTTTGCTCCTTGGTTACGGAGATTGGCAACTCGATTGCTTGCGGTGGTTCCGGCTCTGATTACCATTCTCTTTTTTGGAGAACAAAGTACGGGTAAGTTGCTGGTTTTTAGCCAAGTGATATTGAGCTTGCAACTCTCTTTTGCCGTGATTCCGCTGGTGATGTTTACTAGCGATCGCCGCTTGATGGGTGAGTTCGTCAATCCCCGCTGGCTAAAAGTTTCGGCTGGAGCCGTCGCAACCATCATTGTTTGCTTAAATGGGTGGTTGCTTTTGCAAACACTCTGGGGCTGGATAAATGGAGCTGGATAAATCTGAGCTAGGAGAGGTCGGTGGCGATCGCATCTCCACACATACCTGAAGCCGACTCACAAGCAAATTTATCCCGGCTGAGTCATCTCGGCTGGTTTTACCCATTGATCAAACTCGTCACCTGTGACAAATCCCAGTTGCAGCGCGGCTTCCCGCAGGCTAATGGCTTCTCGATAAGCGAGGAGCGAGATTTTTGCGGCTCTTTCGTAGCCAATGTGGGGATTTAATGCCGTCACCAGCATAAGGGAATTGTTTAGATGATCTTGGATACGCGAATGATTGGGTTCAATACCGATCGCGCAGTGGTCATTAAACGAGCGGCAGCCATCTGCCAAAAGCTGAATCGATTCCAGCACATTGTGCAGCATCACAGGCTTATACACGTTCAACTGAAAGTTACCTTGAGAACCCGCAAACGCGACAGCGTGATCATTGCCAAACACCTGTACCGCCACCATGGTTAGCGCTTCGCACTGAGTCGGATTAATTTTTCCCGGCATAATCGAGGAACCCGGCTCATTTTCAGGAATTTTGATTTCGCCAATGCCTGCCCGTGGTCCAGAGGCATACCAGCGGACATCGTTAGCAATTTTCATTACGACTCCTGCCAAGGTTCTCAGGGCAGCACTGACGTTGACCATGGCATCGTGGGCAGAGAGCGCGGCGAACTTGTTGGGGGCAGAGATAAACGGTTTGCCCGTTTCGATCGCGATTTTTTGAGCAGCAAGATCGCCAAACTGAGGATGGGCGTTAATGCCTGTACCCACCGCCGTTCCACCAATCGCCAGCTCACACACGCCCGGAATCGTTCGCTGAATCGTAGCGATCGCGTCATCTAGTTGTGCGACCCAGCTTGAAATCGCCTGTCCTAGCGTAATCGGTGTGGCATCTTGCAAATGGGTTCGTCCTACCATAACGATGGCTTGGTAAGCTTCAGCCTTAGCTGCTAGCGTATCTCGCAGAGTTGTAACAGCAGGGGTTAAGACTGCTTCTAGTTGTTCCACTGTGGCAATATGCATCGCAGTCGGAAACGTATCATTCGACGACTGGCAGCGGTTGACATCATCATTGGGATGGACGGGGTGTTTGGAGCCAATCACGCCCCCCGCAAGCTGAATCGCTCGATTGGCGATGACTTCGTTCGCATTCATGTTGGACTGAGTTCCCGACCCTGTTTGAAACACCACCAAAGGGAATTCCTCATCCCATTGCCCAGCAATCACTTCATCGGCGGCACGGATAATGAGTCCCATCGTTTCAGTTGGCAATAATCCCAGTTCACCATTGGCGATCGCCGCCGCTTTTTTCAAAATGCCCAAGGCTCGAATGACGGATCGCCCCCACTGAAACCGCCCCACTCCAATCGCAAAATGGTGCAGCGATCGCTCCGTTTGGGCACCCCACAGCCGCTCTGCCGGAACCGACACCATCCCCAAACTATCGCTCTCTTGCCTGGTCTGATTCTGATTCACTTCACTCAAACTCATCTGACTCTGCTTCCCTTTTTCCGCTTCCCTTTTATTTATACGGCCACGTTGTAATCAAAAATACCGCCACCGTTGCGATCGCTAATACTCCCTGAATCAAATTGCCCACCAGTGAACCCACCACGATTCCAAGGGCAGCTTTGAAAGAGACCATCCAATTTTTGCAGTACAGATACTCCCCTACGACTGCACCGATGGCTGAACCCAAGATGATGCCCAGAAAAGGACCGAAAGGACCGCCAATTGGCAACGTGGGCAAAAATCCAAGTAGACCGAACACTAGCCCAACTACCGATCCAATTTGTCCCCATTTACTCGCGCCTGCCTGCTTTGCACCGAGATATCCTGCCAAAAAATCAATGCCAATTCCTAGCACTAACACGAGGACTGCCACGATCAGGGCAGTTGTACCGCTAGTGAAATTGGTAGCAAACGCCCAAATGAATGCTGAGATCGCAATCAAGCTAATGCCGGGAAGCGCTGGAACCACAGCACCAATGATGCCGACAACCATCACAAAAACAAGAATCCAATAGAGAGTAAGCATGGGAAGTAGAGGGTTAGGGTTTAGGGGAATACGCAATACAAGGTGCGATAGGCAAAGGACAGAGTGATATATTCTCTACCTATCATTCGCTATTCGCCAATCTTCATTTGGCTGATTGTGTAGGCTAGTTTATCTGCGATCGCGCCAATCCACTGTTCATCTTGGCGAGTATAGCTGCGGGGAGCGTTGGCACCCAAGATTAGTACGCCTTTCTCCCCCATCGGCTGACAGATTACGCCTTGAGTATTTTCTGGTAAGTAATCAAACTCAATTTTGCCGGGATAGACAGCTAGTGCCACCAAGTAAACAGGCTGATGTTTATCTAAAACGCGCTGGAGAATGACTCCATGTTTGACAACGGCTTGCTCAGGCAAAATGCCGCGTCGCAGCAAAATTTCGCCGTCGTGCCAGACTAAGAGCGATCGCGTCACAGTATTGGTTAGCAGGAGATGGGATGCCCACGCAAGCTCTGTTTGAAGCGCTTCTGGCAATGTGCGATCGAGGGCAAAAGTTTCAGTACCCACTAATTCCACACTGTCTGGCAACCGGGGTTGAACTTGTTGCCAAATGAGTCCAGTCAAGATCAGAACAGCGCAGGCAATGATCCCCACCACATCAGACCGCGCTTGAGCCGGAGTTAAACTGACGGTCAGCAACCGGTTGACTAGCAAGAGGGTTCCTGCCAAGCCTCCTACTGCAAATGGAATCAGCCTCAATATCGAATTTGGATCAGATTTTGCCATTCCACACTGTTTTGCTATTCCACACCCTAAAAAGGCGCTATATTCAAAAGCTTTAATATACTGTTGCCATCTACTTTAGCAAGTTCAGTTGCAACCGTTGAGGGGGAGATAACCGTGTTTGACGTGTTCAGTTCTGCTTTGGTTTCGGTGTGGCTGTCAACGTCAGGAATGCCGCAGTCACTTAATTCTGCCGTGGATGTGCTACAAAACACTCCTTGGCTAGTGAATGCTGCCAATGCGGATACTACGACCGATGCACTATTACAGCAATATTTGCAAGGATTGGCCGACAACGGCTTATCGATTCCAGCTCAGGGTGTATGGCTGCAAGCTGGGCCGATGGTACTGTCTAGCAATCAAGGGTCTACGCCTCTACCCGCCGCATCGCTCACAAAGATTCCCACCACTCTCGTTGCTTTGAATACTTGGGGCGCTGATCATCGCTTTGAAACGGTGATTAGCACGACAGGGCAAGTGCAGCAGGGAGTAGTAAATGGCGACTTGATCATTCAGGGTGGCGGCGATCCGCTATTTGTTTGGGAACAGGCTTTTGCCGTGGGGAATGCGTTGAATAAACTGGGGATCGCCAAGGTCACAGGCAATCTAGTGATTGTGGGCAACTTTCAAATGAATTTTGAGGTGATGCCAGATAAGGCAGGCGAACTATTGAAGCAAGCGTTGAATGCCAACACCTGGTCTGAAGATGCGATCGCTCAGTACCAAAGTCTGCCGACCGGTACGCCACGCCCTCAACTGAATATTGCTGGAGCCGTGCGAGTCGTCTCAGCAAGTGCTTTGCCGCCCACTCAAGAGGTGCTCCGTCATCAGTCTTTGCCACTGGCGCAAATTTTGAAGCTGATGAATGTATACAGCAATAACGTGATCGCCCAAACATTGGCAGATTTAGCGGGGGGTGCGCCAATGGTTGCTCAAAAAGCAGCGGCACTGTCGGGCGCTTCTGCTCAAGAAATTTTGTTGGCAAATGGATCTGGTTTGGGCGTGGAAAACCGAATCTCTCCGCGAGCGGTGTGTGCCATGCTATCTGCGGTGCAGCGCTATTCATTCGCCCAAAATTTGACGATCGCGGATTTGTTCCCTATCGCAGGTAGGGATCAGGGCACCATTGAAGAGCGCCCTATCCCTGGGGGAGCAGTCGTCAAAACAGGAACGCTAAGTGATGTCAGTGGGTTAGCGGGAGTCATACCCACTCGCGATCGCGGCTTGATTTGGTTTGTGATCATGAACCGGGGTAGCGATTTGGACGGCTTACGCGCTCAGCAAGATCGACTTCTGCAAGGCTTAACCCAGCAGTGGGGATCGGTGGCGGCGGTGCCAATCGCGATCGCCCCCCGTCGCCCGATTGATCCAGCCAGTGCATTGTCGAATCTCAGCGATCGGAATGAAGCGCTGCTAACTCCCCAGTAGAGGAACCGTTTACAGCCAGTTACCGATGAGGATGTAAGGTGCCCAAAATTCGGGGGCGCGAAAAGCGTAACTCTCTGGATTTTTGAATAGAGCAACTTGCGCCCGTCGGAGCGCTTCTGCTTTGGTAATCGACTCCTTTGGATTACTGAGCTGCTGATAAAAATTCGCCATCAGTACCGAAGTGGATTCATCACTCACATTGGTCAACGATGCCAGAGTACTGCGCGCTCCAGAGCGAACCGCAAATCCGGCTAAACCTAAAGTGGCACGATTGTCATTTTTGGCAGTTTGACAGGCACTGAGCACCAGTAGCTCGATCGCTTCTGGTCGAGTGGCATCGCGGCTACGCAGCAAAGTGTCAAACTGAGTGACGTTAATCGGTCCATCGGCTGCCAAGATAAAAGTATCTTTGGCGTTAGAGCTAAATTGACCATGAGTTGCCAGATGCACCACATTAAACGGCACCGCATTAATGTTTCCTTCCAGGGTTTCGCGAGTGAAGTTTTGCTCTAGAAGGGCGTTGGTGAAGAAGCCTAATTTTGTAATGGATGCGATTTCTGTCTGCACAAAAGGCAGTTTTGAAAATCCAAAAGATGTAGGAGGATCGCTCAATCCGGCAGCAAGGACTCTAAGTGGCTCTCGCTTGATTGGTTTTGGGTCGAGAAGCTGCAAGCCGGGGCTAAGGGCAATACTGTAGCGCTCGACGAGGTATTGATGCCCATCCCATAAAGCCGCTATGGGCACTTGACGCAACCGATCATCCAGCACAAAAACCAGAGTTTCTACTATTGCTCGATCTTCGGATTTGGCGATCACCTTGGTGTTGGTCGTTTCGGCTAGGGCGATCGCAGATTGAATATCTTGCTCCATCGGCTGGATCAGCCAGTCATACACTTTGCAGGTGGCAGTTTGAAAGGGTTGAAGTTGACTTAGACCGCCGTTTAATGTGTTAGCAATCTGATCCATCGTGCTATCAAAATCTTTTATAGACGTGGTGATAGGCGGATAGCGTTTAAGAGGCTGATTTGGGATTTTGGCAATAACCTGTAGCTTCACCTCCGATGTCAACGGATTTCGCAGCACGATTGGGTAAACGATCGTCGTGGTGGGGTTTTTCTGATCCACCACTTCATCCAGCAAGACCCGTTGACCTTCTAGGCAAGCTTCTCGAAAGAAATTATCCAGCTCTGCCAGCTGGAGCGATTCAATCTGTTGGCGAGCTTTTTCTAAATTTTCGGCGCTGGGTTTCGCTTCCGATAGCAGCAGGTCTACCGATTGGCGATAGATTGGCTCCACGCTGTCTCGAAAGTTGAATTGCACATCGGCGTTGGCAGAGACGAGATCGCCCCGCAGCGATCGCAGATTCGCGATTGCGCTATCGTAGGCAGCGATCGCATCTTTTACATCGCCCTTCTGTTTGAGCAAACGCCCCAATTGCCAATGCCAGCGATAGGCAATATCCCCGGTGTTGGTTGCTTGGGCTAACAGAAGCGCTTTTTGAGTCACGTCCTTTGCATAACCCAATTGCCGAGTGTGTTCGGCTGGGTTTGTGGTTGCTAGTTGAGCCGCCGCTTTTTCATAGACTGTACCCAAGGTGCCTAAACTGTAGGATTCAGCCCGTTTGTCGCCCAAGCGGCGAGATTGCTGGATGGCTTGTTGGAGGGTACTTTGCAACAGGGGAGATAGAGCAAGGGTAGATGAAGGGCGGCTGACAAGCGATAAAGACGAATTTTCAGCTAGGGCTGTTTGGGTGGCAAAGTTGAGCAGGGTTTGAGCGAAGTTAATCCGGGCATAGATTGTGGCACGGCTGTCTGGCAATTGATCCAGTTGGGCAGGCAGTTGCGCGAGGAGTTGTGGGATACGATTCGTGAAACGTTCGCGAATCGTATCCGTAGCTCTTGCTTCCCGCAGGGTAGGAGAATCACTTTGGGAATCGTCCGATTGGCGGGTCGATTGGCTGCTAACCAGTAAACTCAGTTGGTTCAGTTGGGCTTGAATCCGCAGCAGTGGTATGGTCGAAATGCTTGCGGCGCTCTCATAATAGGCGATCGCATCCGTTGGATATTGCGGAGCATCCTTTTGGGCACGGGCAGTATTGCCCAAACTCAGCAAAGCGGCTGCAATCTGATTAGGCTCATTCATCGCTTTAGCAACTTGCAAGCTTTCCTCTAAGACGGTGCGCGACTGATCTAGATTGCTACCCACTTGCAACGCCTCTCCCAAATTTCTTAAGGCGATCGCTTTTTGGCGCGAGTTGGGCTGGGTTTGCAGCATTGAGTTGAGGCTGTTGAGTTGATCCAGGCTGCGTCGATAAAACCCCAGAGACCGCAATGCCTGGGATTGATTGAGCCGTGATTGAACAATTCCTTCAGTGTTATTGACTTTCTGAAACATCGATTCTGCTTGTTGCCAGGTTGCCAGGGCTTGATCCACCTTGCCGATGTTGAGTTGCAGCCGCCCCTGTACTTCGAGTGCCTGAGCCAGCACAGCCATCCCTGGAGGAGTATGACTCACGGGTTGGAGTAAGCTCAGGCTGGCTGCGATCGCCGAGGTAGCAGGCTCCCATGCGCCAAGCTGCTGATGCACCAAGGAAAGATTGGCTAAAGCGGCAGCTTGCTGCAACGAGTTGCCCTGCGATTGGTAGAGCTTCACTGCTTGATCCAGTTCATCCACTGCCTGCTGATATTGCCCTGCCTCAAAGAGCGCTTTTCCTTGCTGATCCGCTTCAGCCTGAGCGATCGCGTTCAATGCAGAGGTCGCCGGAATTTTTGCCATCACAGGCGCTAATCCAGAAGAAAGGGCAGCACAGAAGAGGGCGATCGTCGCTGCCAATGCCGTTAAGAGCAGCGCTTTGAAGCAGGAATTGAGCCATTTCTTCAGCCGATTGCGGCGACCAAATCTCTTCCAAGTTTTCATAGGTTTCCTAACTTTTAACGCTCAACTCCCAACTCCAACGCCCAACTCCTAAACCCCTTTCTTCTTTCCTTAAAACAAGGTGTAAACCACCGAGAAGTAAATTCCTTTTTCTTGCAGGGTTTCTTTTTGGGAATTCACTTGCACTAGAGGAAACCCAAAGTCCATGCGGGCGGTAAAGTTGTTGCTCACTTGCAGCCGTAGCCCAAATCCAGCAGACACTAAAGCGCTGGGTTCGGGATTGGGGGATTCTCCGTTGTTCCATCCTTGCCCATAATCGACAAAGGGAGTGAGTTGCAGCAATGCCTGCTGTTTGGGCAAGCGCAGGATGGGAATTCGTACTTCGGCCGATCCAAAGGCTCCGTTATCCGTCAGCAGTAGGTCTTGGCGATACCCGCGGACGCTCAGTTGTCCACCCACACCAAATTGCTCGATTGGCAACAGGGGGCGATCGCCAAACTGCAAATCGCCGCGCACAATCAGGAGCGTTTCGGGAGCCAGCAACCGCACCAACTGCGCCTGCCCTCTCCAGGTAAAAAATCGGGTATCCGGTGGTTCCACATTCACGGTGGAACCCAATGCACTCACGCCAACATTAAACTGCGATCGCAGAGCAAACACCGATTGGCTGCTGCGCTTGGTGTACTCCTGAAAAAAGCGCACGACTGATTCTGTCGTCCGTCCGTCGGTATCGGCACCTGGACTGGGGAACGGAATATCACCCAACAACTGAGTGCGAGTGCTGCGACGACCCAGCGTTAGCCCTAGTGCCAGTTCTTGAGTTGGGGTTTGGATCAGTGGATGACGGGCAGTCAGTTCTAAATAGTTTGATTCAGAATGAATGTCCAGGATATTAAATGGAGCTTCAACCACATCGCTGCTAGAAAATCCGCCGCTGACGCTAATGGTTGTGTTGTAGGGGCTAACGGGAAGCGTATAGCTCAAGTCTATCGAATTGCTGCCATCAGTTTTCGTAAATGCAAGGCTGAGCGTATCTCCATAACCCAGCAGATTTTGTTCTAAGCCCGATGCTTGCCCCCGAATGCTACCCACGCTGGGCACCCGTGCATTATCTACCGTAAAAGTTGCCGAGGCAGATTTTGCCTCCGTCACTTTGATTTCTAGCAAGCTGGTGCCGGGGCGAGATCCCGCCGATAGTTCTGCGGAGATATTGGCGATCAGCGGATTCAATTGCAGCAGTTGCAGCGCTTCTAAAAGGCGATCGCGGTTCAAGGGCGCTTGGGTCGCAATTCCAATTCGGCTGGCAACATACCCCGGCTCCAACTTCGTGGTGCCCGTGACCCGAATATCTTCTAAACTGCCTTCCACCACCCGAATTTCTACCATGCCACTTTGCAGCTTTTGAGGCGGGATATACGCCCCGGAGGTCAAGTAGCCACGGCTAGTATAAAGATTTGTGATGGCTGATCGAGCTTGAAACAACTCCGTTAGGGAAATGGTCCGTCCTGTGGCTGGAATTGCCCCAATGGATTGAGTAATGGCTTCGGTCAGCTCCTTGTCAGAAAAAACCGTGCTGCCAACGACCACAAACTTTGTCACCTGAATAGCTTGAGGAGAATCCACTGGAAGCTGATCAGGCGAAGAAGGCGTGCCTGGAGAAGGAGGCAACAGTTGATCGGGCGACGGGATTGGCTCAATTCGAGGAATCGGCAGCGGATCTAAAGAAGGCGGCTGATTTCCGCGCGGATCGACGGTAGGCAGTTGAGCGATCGCAATGGGACAGAATGATATAGACACTAGCAAACCGAGCAAACCAAAGGGAGCATTCAATCGCTTGATATTCACAACTTCTGATCATCTCCTCACATGGACTAAGGCGTAGGGCAAGTTCCCGGCAAAAGCCAGGGAATCAGCGGTTCAGTAGATTTTGCCTGAGCAACGAGAACCACGTTACCATCAGAATCCAATTCCCAACCCTGTGCCTCAACAATTTCAAATGATGACTTGCGGTTTTGTGGCACGGGCAAATCAGGTTTAGGGCGAGTAAAAGTGGACTGCTCCGCTCGAGGACTATCTTCGCTAGTAGGCGCGTCCACAGAATTTTCTAGGTCAGGCTCCGCTAATCCTGCCCGACTCGCGGTTTCTGTTACAGTCTCCTGCAAAGCTGAAGTTTGTTCGTTTGCCCGGTTCCGCTCTGGCACCACCACCCAGTTAGCTGCCACGGTTTCATCGGTCAAAGTTTCCACGGGGCTATTGGGCAATCCGCCACGCCCAGTACTAATCAACCGACCTAAGGACAGCTTTCCTCTAGAATCACAGCCCTCAGCAATCAGGTTGGTGACATCCGTTAGGCGACCCGTCAATGCAACTGTGCCCCGATCAAGGTCAATATCTAAGATGCTCAGATCCACTGTGCCGCTCAATCCAAACCGGGAGCTAGCATCAATGTCGTTGGTCGCCGTCACATCGGCTCGTCGGGCAATATCAGTCAGCTTGTATGCCCGGATAGAAATGCTGCCGCCATCGCCCGTAAATGCGTTGGCTCGGATGTTGCTATTGCCAATGGGTTTGCCAGAGACGATAAATGCGCGATTGCCGCCAAACGTAAACGTGTTGCCTGTGATGAAAACGTTGCCGCCATTACCACCGGCTTGAGCCGTGCCAGCTTCAGTGGAAATGTTGCTGTTGTTATTGAGAATTAAAACTCCCACTTCTAATTCAATATTGCCCCCTTGCCCAGAGTTGGTAATGGCTGAAATTTGAGCGCTCCGATCCAAATAGACTCCAAGACCCGTAATAAAAATGTCTCCGGCAGGTCCACTGCCGGCATTATCAACGCTAATTTTTGCGCCGTTTACAAGTTCAAGGACTTTCGCCCCAATCACAATGCCGCCTGCCGCATTGGAAACTCCCGGTTCCACCGTGCTGAAAATGCCGCTGCTGTTGCCGTCAATCGTGAGGAGATCGCTGGCAACAGCCAAAATCAATCCCGCATCTCCATTGCCTAAGGTTGAAGTTGTTAGAGCGGATGAACCATCAATCAAAATGGAGTTGGCTGCTATGATTACCCCACCTGCGCTGCCGTTTGCCGTGTCGTAAACAATACTGCCGATCGCGCTGCCATTGGTAATCGTGATGCTATCTTGAGCCACTGCCAGTATCGCCCCCGCGTTGCCATTTCCTGCAGTGCTGGCGTTTAGCACCGAGCCATTTGCCAGCAAAATCGACCCCGCATCAATAAACACTGACCCCACAATGGGCTTACCCGCTTTTCCCAGCACCGCATCAAACACATTGCCAGCAAAATCGTTGGTGCCAAACTTGCCACTGCCGCCCTCATCGATCACACTAAAAAGTCCCGATCCATTCAGGATAGAAACCGTGCCCGGTGCCTGCAAAAAGACGACTCCACCCTCGCCAACCCCTCCTGAGCGCACAATGCTTTGCAAAGTGGATTGATTATTGAGCTCAATCGAGTCTGAGGCTATTAAGTAGATATCCCCGGCATTTCCGGCTCCAGCGGTTTCTGCAAACAGTCGGCTGCCATTCGTGACGGTAATCGTTTTTGCTTGAATGGAAATATCTCCACTGGCAGTATCTCTGGCACTGGTATTAATAATTCCGTCATTGATTAACACTTCACCCTGAGCGACAGCACTGGGAAGTTGAAAGCTAAAGCCAGAATTGCTTGAATTTAAGCCGATGGTTCCAGCCCCAGCAATTGAGGCAATTTCAACCCGGCCGCCCCGTGCTAGCAGTCGTCCTCCATTCATGGTTACGTCGCCACCCAGCAGCAACAGGCGCTGATCAGCAAATACGCCCAGTTGGCTACCATTGACAGCGATCGCGCCTGGTCGTGTTTGAGCTACCAAAAAACCACTAGGATCACCCACCAGCGTCAGCAAGCTGTCTGCTCCACCAGGAGTTCGAGCATTAAACTGACGAGTGGGATCATTGCCCCAGATCAAAGCATCCGTAGTGGTGGCAACAAAGCTACCCCGACCATTCGCCCCGCCAACATCCAGCGCCGCATTTGGACCAAACACAATTCCCTGTGGGTTAATCAGAAACAAGTTGACGTTGATGCTTTGGGTCTGAATTAAACCATCAATGATCGAGGCATTGCCCCCCGTCACCCGTGCCAAAATGTTGCGAATATTTGCCCCACTTTGAAAAACAGCCGACTCACTACTGCCCAAGTTGAAGCGGCTAAAACTATGGAACAGGTTAGTACCAGAAAGATCCATTCGCCCTAAAGCTTCCTGAATCAGGTAAGCGTTGGGGTATTGCGTGGGCAAGCCTGGTAGATTGGGGTTGTCGAGGGTGCCGTTGGGAGTGATGGGAACGGCTGTCGCAGGAGCGCCCAAAGTGCCGTCGGTGACAATATTTTGGGCAGCCGCAGGACAGACTTCTCTTAAGAAAACACTGCCTTGACCCACTAGAAAGCTTCCAACGATCGCAACTCCTGTTGCAAGCGATCGCAGCAATCCCCGTCTGTCACTATAGATTGCAGCCATCGTTCCTGATGATAAACAGCTATTTACGTTGCAATGTGAGCTAGTTAAAGAATCGCACGGTTTAATAATCTGGACAAAAAATTTTCTTTGTTAGTGCAAGGAGTTTAGCCTACTGGACAATTGGACTGAATGCGATCGTGGGTTAAGGCAAAAATCTAGATACAATAAAATGCTGCCAGTAGAGGGGAATGCATGACCACGTCTCCGTCGTTTGATGCCTCTGAATCACTCCGAACTAGTCTAAATCAACTGCTTGACCAACTTCCGCAGAACAAACACGGGGAACTAATTCAGTTGGCGTTAACAACCCTGGTACGAATGACTGAGGGAGAAATTGATCGCCTTGACTGGAAAATTCTGAATGCCTCCTTACAAGATATGGAGCGAGCATTTAAGGTGCTTTATCCCTATCGCCACGTTCGCAAAATCTCTATTTTTGGCTCTGCCCGCATTCCATCCGGCACGCCGGAATATCAAATGGCAGCAGACTTTGCCCGTCGTGTCACTGATCTAGGATTTATGGTCATTACAGGCGCGGGACCTGGAATTATGCAGGCAGGTAATGAAGGAGCCGGACGAGACCAATCGATTGGGCTAAGTATTCAGCTTCCTTTTGAGAAAGGGTCTAACCCTTTCATTGAAGGCGATCCTAAGCTTGTTCCCTTTAAATACTTCTTTACTCGAAAACTGTTTTTTCTCCGAGAAAGTGATGCCCTCGCTCTCTTTCCTGGCGGCTTTGGCACCCTAGACGAAGCATTTGAATGCCTCACCCTTTGCCAAACAGGTAAATCACTGCCCATTCCCCTCGTGTTGATCGATCGCCCCGGTGGTGGCTACTGGCACGACTGGGTAGAGTATGTGCAAAAACAACTGCTCAAGCGTGGCTTAGTCAGTGCCGATGATTTCAGTCTATTTACCATTACCGACCAGCTAGATGAAGCTTGCGATATCATCACCCGCTTTTATAGTGCCTTCCATTCCTGCCGCTACATTGGCAATCGCTTGGTCATGCGCCTCAACATCGAAATTTCTGATGAAGCTGTAGACCATCTCAACCACAACTTCAGCGACATTTTGGTAAAAGGACAGATCGAAAAAAGCCACGCCCTTCCTCAAGAAGCTCAAGATATGTCCATTGGCAAATCTCGGCTTTTGCTGCACTTCAATCAACGCGATTTAGGACGGCTCTATCAAATGATTAACGAAATTAACCGTCTTGGCTGTGCGGATGAGGAAACGCCTCGCCCAGAACGGAAGTAAAAGGGACAAAACAGGAGGAAGCAGGGAATAGATAAGCATGTCTTCCATGCTGAGTTCTCAACTCCTACCCGCTGCCTCCGAATCCTCTTCTTCTGACTCGCCACAGGCGTAGATACCCGCTAGAATGATCAAAGGTTTACTACGGCGTTGGTGACTACCAATAATGTTTTATGATCTATGCCTTCTGAATACGGGAACTTACAAAGTCTGGCGGCAGTAGACCGGGCATGTAACCAGAAATGGGCATGTAATCCCGGAAACTTAAAGCACAGGCAGTTGGTACCCACCTGGTCTCGCACCAGGTCAAAAACTGAGGTAAGACGGCGTTGCGGTAAACTCATTAGCTTTTGAGTGCCTCTGTTCATATTGAACAGGGGCATTTTTGATTTTATGAGCTGGATTTTTTGAGCTAATTTTATTAGGCTAAGAGGTTAAGGAAAGAGCAGGACATAAGCCGGGTTCTGTTCACCTTAAAAAGGGGACGGTTATCTGTCTAAGGCGGCTGTTGCCAAACGCCTCTAGCGGACTCGCAAAGACGCATTGCATCCCTGCCGGAGCGGGGAAAAGACCAACCTTCGCTCCTACTGCCTTGCATCCAACCGGGGTTTACCTAGCCAGCACTTCTCAATGCTGCTGGTGCGCTCTTACCGCACCCTTGCACCCTTACCTGTGAAAAGAATAGCGTGAGGTTAGAAAGCCTTAGCCTCTAGCCCCTAGCCCCTGTTCCATCGGCGGTATATTTCTGTGGCACTATCCTCACGATCGCTCGCACTGGGCGTTACCCAGCAAGTTTGGTCTTTCGGAAGCCCGGACTTTCCTCGAACTGCAAGCAGCTCGCAACCATCTCGCCTACTCTTTCCAAACCCAGTGTAGTTGAAGAGGCTGGAGATTAGGGATTGGAGAAAGATTCTAATCTTTGGGGTTCCATGGTAATCCAGCTTGCCAGGGCAATTTTTTCAAAATGAACTTGCAGCGTAGTTGGATGCGATTGCCCTCTCCACTGTAGGTAGAGCCAATCAATCGCAGCGCCAGATCTAGGCTAAACTCCAACGGGTCTATCCTGCTGACGAATCGGGCGTATTTTTTTTGGGGAGGCTCATCTTTACTTTTTTTAAGCGCTTCAAAGTTTAGCAGCGGTTTACTCACTTCCATTTCCAGCGCGACCGCAGAATCTTTGTCGCTCGGCTCTTTCCGTTTCAAAACGTCTTCTGCGGTAATGATTTCTTTTAAGGTTGCACCAGGAGGAACAGTACTAAAAACCTGGTTTTGAAACAGATCTAAAGTGGTGCCAGGAACAAGACGAGTCACGCGGCGCGATCGCCCTTGCAAATCGGTTGTGGCGCAATAGTCCCAATCAATGCAGATAGAGTGGGTCTGGGATTTATTGGTCACCTTGACCCCAAACTGTTTGAGCTTGTCATCTTTACCAAACTCGTAGCGCTTCTCAAAATCAAACCCAACGCCTACGACATCCTGAAGATTTTGATTGTTTAACTGCTGATTCAGGGTTTCAGCATCCAAAGAAACCGTATATTCATCATTAAAACTGCTCACAATCTTGGACAATGCCCAAGCGATGAAAACTAAATAAATCACCAAAATAATAGAATCAATGGGTCTCATCGAGAATTGCCTGACCCTCCATGTTTTTTGTCAGCCACACTAGCGGCAGACTTCGCGAGTGACATATTATCAAACCAACCGCGTCGCCAAAACAGAGCCACCATTGCGATCGCAGTAGCTACCATCACCGCCAAACAGATTGGATAGCCCCAATAGGCGTTTAACTCTGGCATATTGTATGGCGATTTTTCAGTATTAAAGTTCATGCCATAAACTCCAGCAATGAACGTCAACGGGATAAAGATAGAAGACGTAATCGTCAATACTTTCATCACTTCATTCATCTTGTTGCTAACGGATGACAGATAAATATCCATCAAGCTAGAAGCCAGTTCTCGATAGGTTTCTACCATATCTAACACCTGGATCGCGTGGTCGTAGCAGTCACGCAAGTAAACGCGCACATCATTGCTAATCAAGTCACTACCATCTCGAATCAAGGCATTAATGGCATCGCGCTGAGGCCAAATTGCCCGACGCAATGTTAGTAGATCACGTTTAAGATCATGAATCTTTTGCAGGGTTTGACGATTAGGATTCGCCACGACCTCATCTTCTAGTTCTTCAAGCTGTTCACCATAAATCTCTAGGACTGGGAAGAACCCATCGATAATGGAATCGAGCAGAGCATAGGTCAGATAATCAACACCATTACAGCGAATTGAGCCTTTGCCGGTGCGAATGCGCTCTCGGATTGGACCAAAGCTATCGTAGCGGGGTTCTTCTTGAACCGTTAGCAAGTAGTGCCTGCCAAGGATAAAACTGACCTGCTCACTTTCAAACGATTCCTCATCATCTCGCAGGGTTACCATACGAGCGATAATCAACAGTTGCTCTGAATGTTCTTCCACTTTAGGGCGCTGAGGCACGTTGACCACGTCCTCCAACACCAGCGGGTGTAGCTTAAAAACCTTTCCCAATCGCTGCATGATATCTTCATTTCCAAACCCTTTCACATCCACCCAAGAGATTGATTCTGTATCGAGATAGGGGGCAATTTCTTCGGGTGTCTCTAGTTCGCAGCGAACAGCTTCCTCTTTACAATAATCAATTAAGACGATAACGGGTGGGGGCGATTTGGGGTCAATATCAAGTGTGCCTGGACTCTCGCCGGGGGTGTGATAGTGATAGTCAATGTAGGAGTTCTCGTCCTCAAGGTCGGGAGGAACTGTTTGGATCACGGGGTGGCGCACGCGATGGTCTACCATGCAAAGAAACCTCTAACCAATTTTCAAGAAGGACGATCGCCAGGAGTTAATGATTGCAGTTTACTGTAGCTGTTGCAGAGTTATTGAGATCGCAATAACTCCTTGCCATTCTGCACCGCAACCAAATTTACCTTTAGAGGACCGGCTGTAAATGTAGTTTCCGTGGCAATCGTTCGTAGCTCTATCGTTTCGTTATAGCCTTGCAGCTTTTCGATAAATGCAAGCAGATCTTGCACACGTCCATCGCCAATTTGCACCGTATCCGTCAAAATTCCCAAACGCCGCGCCCGGAATCCTGCCGCTGTCACTAAGAGATTAATTCGCTGCTGAATTTGAACCTCACTCAGGGTCGCTGGATTAAGGGACGTGGCAGCAATCAGATCATCTTCTCGAAAAACAACCTGGTTGCGAGCAGCTTCTGCAAAAACCTGAACTAAGTTCTCTCCAGTTAGATAATTGGCAGCCGCAGAAATGCGCACCACGTAATCTTGACCATTGCTCACTTGCTTGATCAGTTGATCCACTTCGGCTTGTGTAATTTGAATAATTTGCCCCTGCGGTTTTGTGCCGGGTCGCACAAGCTGAGTTGCGGCTCGATTCGCTTCTCGCAAAAGTTGATCGATCGCGGTTTGAGTAGAGCGCGGGTCAAGAATCCGAACCACCGCCGAAGAAAGTACCTGCCCTCGCTGAATTGCTACGTTACCCCGGCGCAATCCCTCCGCTTCTCGATCCAACTTGCCAATTTCTTGCACCAAAAGATCTTGCTGAGCTTCTAGCTGTTTCAATCGCCCTTCTCGCTCATTGATAACCGCGTTTTTTGCGTTAATTTCCTCTTCCGCCACTGCCACAACTCGACTACGTTCTGCTTGCAGTTGGCTAATATTTGAGCGAAATTGCAATACTTGCTCAGATATGGTGGCGAGCTGACTACGGTTTTGTTGAAGTTGACTACGGTTTTGTTCGAGGGTGCGTTGGATTGCAACGCGATCGCTCATGGCGCGGTTGCGCTCGGCGATCGCACTTTTTAAGGAACCGCCAATCGTTGCAATCTGTTTTTGAGTATTAGTCAGTTGCTTTTGGGCAGCAATTTCTTGGGCTTTTGCCCGGTTTAATTCCGCTTCAGTGCGTTTCTTTTGAGCTTGAGCGGTTTCTAGCTGACTTTTTGCACCCTTGAGGTCAGCCCGTGCCCATCTCAGCTTGCGTTGAATAGTGCCTAACTCAAATACTCCAGTGCGCAAGGGACCGCTGGTTGCAAACAAAATTCCCAATGTAGAGGCGGCAACTACGATCCCGGTCAAAATGGTAATCAAGGTCGCCGTGCGACGAGGGCGCAAATTAAACAGGCTGAGGCGAGCTTTACCGACTTTTGTACCAATGCGATCGCCCACCGTCGCAATCACACCACCAATCACCAAAATTGCAACTATCAGGATCAGCCCTGTAGACATCGCTGCTCCAAACCAAAACGCCCTAACCTTTGCAATGCAAACAGGGGTAACTTCATCTATAGCCTACCCCATGAATCTTTTATGGTGACTTGCCGCTAACAGGTAATTTGTGAGGGCAAAACTCTTATTTTTAATGAATCCCTAGCCTCAGACCATTAAGTAAACTGCTGACTTAAGGTTACAGGATTATGAACAGTGATTTTTTTCTTATGAATTGAAATCATATTGTCTTGCCGCAAGTCGCCTAAAAGCCGAGTGACGGTCACGCGCGTCGATCCTATCGCTTCAGCGATCGCTTGATGAGAGAGCTTCAGATCGATCGTAATTCCTTCCTTACTTGGCGTGCCAAAATCTCGGCAAAGAATCAACAAAAAGCTGACTAATCGAGAACCCATATCTCGATGTGCCAACGTTTCAATCATCATTTCGGTCTGCAAAATTCGTGAAGACAAGCCTTGCAGCAAAATCATCGATAGATCAGGGTTATCTTTTAGAGCCTTTTCTACCTGCTCAATGGGCACCGAAAGCAACTCCACAGGCGTAAATGCCACCGCATGATAAAAGCGATCGGAACGGTGCCCTGTAATCAGCGATAGCACCCCAAACACACTATTTTCTCTCAATAGTGCGACTGTGATTTCTTCTCCAGCTTCATATACTCTAGAAAGCTTGACTGCTCCCTTAACTAGAAAGTAAACGCGCTCAGCAGGATCGCCTGGAAAGAAAATCGTTTTTCCCCGCTCAAACGACTCAACAACGGGTGGAAACACCCCACTTCCCATCTGACGAAATACCGATGCCAGTGGTTTATCTTGCGTCACAACCATATTCCCCTGCTCGGAGTCCTTATTACGCTACGCATACTCGTCAATAAAACTGTTGAATGCCAACGATTCAACTTTGTAACTTAGAACACTTAAACGTACTCCCGAAGGTTTTTTTGTACCCTCTGTTACAAAGCGGGGCGATAGCACCCCCATGAAAAGGGCTGAAGTCAGTCATCTCAAGGTTTCTTCAATGCCCAAAAGGTATATTGATTAACAGTATGTTAACCGCAGCTCAGCAAATTGAACAAAATTCATTGTGAAAAGACTTGCTGAGTGAAGTTTCAACTATCGCTTAAGAACCTTTGAACTAGTTCACTTGCTATCTTTATATCTTATATTTCAGTATCCTCATAGTTGCCCTCAAAGTATTGATCGCCATGCTGGATTTGACTGGAAAAAACGCCCTTGTTACCGGAATTGCCAATAACCGCTCGATCGCCTGGGGCATTGCCCAACAGCTGCACAAAGCCGGAGCGAACATCGGTATTTCCTATTTGCCTGATGAAAAAGGGAAGATGGAAAAAAAGGTGGCTGAGCTAGTAGAACCGCTCAATCCCAGTGTGTTTGTTCCACTCAACGTTCAAGACGATGCTCAAATTCAATCCGCTTTTGCAACAGTAGGCGAAAAGTGGGGCAGGATTGATATTTTGATTCATTGTCTAGCGTTTGCGAACCGAGATGACTTAACCGGGGGCTTTGTGGAAACCTCTCGCTCAGGTTTTGCCACAGCCCTCGATATCAGCACCTACTCCCTGGTCAAACTTTGTGGTGCGGCAAAACCATTGATGACTCAAGGTGGCAGTATTGTCACGCTTACCTATTTAGGCGGAGTCCGAGTGATCCCCAATTACAACGTTATGGGCATTGCCAAAGCAGGTTTGGAAATGAGCGTCCGGTACTTGGCGGCAGAATTGGGTCCTCAAAATATTCGGGTGAATGGCATTTCCGCTGGACCTATTCGCACCCTAGCATCCTCGGCTGTAGGTGGCATTTTGGACATGATTCATCATGTGGAAGCAGTCGCACCCTTACGCCGCACAGTCACCCAAACAGAAGTGGGAAACACCGCAGCCTTCTTGTGCAGCGATCTGTCAAGCGGCATGACGGGACAAATTCTCTATGTCGATGCTGGCTACGAAATTTTGGGCATGGCTTAGGTCAAAGCTCCGGGTTTACACCACCATTCATTTGTTAAACCCGGATGAATAAAAGGCGATCGCGTCCAGCAAACCCCAGTAAACCCTAGTCAAACTCCACAGGATTCAGCAAGATGCGATAACCTTATTTAGAAACCGCACCTTCCACAAAATAGCCTCCATGAGCCAGACCCTCGATATCAGCCACCTCAATTCCTCTCAGCGTCGGGCCGTAGAACATTACTGCGGACCGCTGTTAGTAGTAGCAGGAGCGGGTTCTGGCAAAACGCGGGCACTTACCTACCGCATTGCGAACCTGGTTTTAAACCATCGAGTCGATCCCGAAAATATTTTGGCGGTCACCTTCACCAACAAAGCCGCACGGGAAATGAAGGAGCGGATCGAAAAGCTATTTGCTGATCAAAAAGCCCGCATCGATTTTGGCAAACCATTAGATGCGCTCTCTCCGGGTGAACAAATCCGGCTGAAATCTCATGTCTACAAAACGATTACCAAAGAGCTTTGGATTGGTACGTTCCATGCTCTTTGTGCCCGAATTTTACGCCTTGATATTGAAAAATATCAAGATAGCAGTGGGCGCAAATGGACGCGCAACTTTTCCATTTTTGACGAGTCGGATGCTCAAAGTTTAGTTAAGGAAATCGTCACTCAAAAACTCAACTTGGACGACAAAAAATTTGATCCGAAATCGGTTCGCTATGCCATCAGCAACGCTAAAAATAAGAGCCTTTCGCCCCAAGACTTAGAAAAAGATCAGTCCAATTTTCGCGGACGGGTGATTGCGAATGTTTACAACATGTATCAAGACACGTTGTCGGCAAATAACGCGCTGGATTTTGACGATCTGATTCTTACGCCAGTCCACCTATTGAAACAAAATGAGCAAGTTCGCGCGTATTGGCACAAGCGTTTTCGCCATGTTCTGGTCGATGAATACCAAGATACCAATCGAACGCAGTACGATCTAATTAGTCTGCTTGTAACTAATGGCGCGAACTCTAACGCCTTTAAAGATTGGGACTATCGCTCCGTGTTTGTGGTAGGCGATGCGGATCAATCTATTTATTCGTTTCGGGCAGCAGATTTCACAATTTTGATGGGTTTTCAGGACGATTTTGGCGATCGCTTGCACGACGATGACACCCGCACGATGGTCAAGCTAGAGGAAAACTACCGCTCCACGCGAAACATCTTAGAAGTCGCCAATCAACTGATCGATAACAACACTGAGCGCATTGATAAGGTCCTAAAGCCGACGCGCGGTGAGGGTGAACCGATCTTTTTGTATCGAGCCGATGACGAAACCTCAGAAGCAGAATTTGTCAGCAATCAAATTCGTCAGTTAGAAACAAAGCACCCCGAACTGCACTATGGCAAATTTGCCATTTTGTATCGCACCAATGCCCAATCGCGAGCAATGGAAGACTCGCTGGTAAGGTTGCAAATTCCTTATAAAGTTGTAGGCGGCTTGCGCTTCTATGATCGCAAAGAAGTGAAGGACGTGCTGGGCTACCTGAGAGCGATCGCGAACCCCTTTGATACGATTAGCTTGCTGCGCGTGATCAACACTCCTCGGCGCGGCATCGGCAAAACCACCATCGATTCTTTGGTCAAAGCCTCCCAAGAATTGAGCGTGCCACTCTGGGAAATTTTGTCAGACGAAACCTCGGTCAAATCTTTAGCAGGTCGGTCTTCCAAAGGGGTGCTTCAGTTTGCTCAGATTATTCAAAAATGGCGACATGAACTGGATTCTTGTTCCGCCAGCGAAATTGCTCAGGGCGTACTCGAAGACTCTGGCTATGTAGAAGACCTGAAAACACAGGGAACCGACGAAGCGACTGATCGCCTAGAAAACGTACAGGAGCTTTATAACGCTGTTCTGCAATTTGAGGAAAACAACGACGATCCAAGCTTGCTTGGTTTTCTAGCAAGCGCATCGTTAGCGTCTGACCTGGATAATTTAGGTGAAGAAGATCAAAAAGTCTCCTTGATGACGTTGCATTCCTCAAAAGGACTGGAATTTCCAGTTGTGTTTTTAATCGGTCTAGAGCAAGGTTTGTTTCCTAACTACCGTTCGATGGAAGATCCGGCTGCCTTAGAAGAAGAACGGCGGCTCTGTTATGTGGGGATCACCCGCGCCCAAGAGCGACTGTTTATTTCCTATGCACGAGAACGCCGATTGTATGGCACCCGTGAACCTGCTAGCCCATCGCTATTTCTGGCGGAGTTGCCCAGAGAATTGCTCAATTCCAATGTTGCAGCAGCGATTCCTAGTAAATGGACGAAGCCGATTTCTGAAATTCGTCGGAATAAAAGCGAATCACGCAATATGCCTAATAGCCATGCCAATGATTGGAGCGTGGGCGATCGCCTGATTCATAAAGCCTTTGGCCAAGGGGAAGTGACCCGCATCTTTGGTGCAGGCAATAAGATTTGCTTGGCGGTAAAGTTTCCGGGCTTAGGACAAAAGATTATTGATCCTAAAATGACCCCAATTCAGCGAGAAGATTAGGATTCACCACTTTGAACCCGCTAGTCGGCGCTGAGCATAGTGACGCATAGCGATCGCTAAGCCAACCAGAAACAGAAAACCCATTAATCCCACTAAAGGATTGCGATTAATGCCCGTAACCCAGACAGGCACGCGATCGGTGTATTGGATAAGCTTACCCACTTCGAGTAAGTAGTTACCGAAGACAAGTCCTGCGTGAAGCCCCATCGGCAATCCTAGTCTTCCCCGCAGCCTTTTGAACCCTCTGTAGTCTTTTCCCGACGGTTCATAGCTTGCCCGTTTTGTCCAAACGAGAGCGATTCCTAAGCACAGTAGAGATGGAAACGCCAATAGGTTGAAATGGATGACAGCAAACGCGATCGCGTTGATCCAAAGACATCCTAAAGGCGTATAGTCACGCTGGAGTTCATCAAATAGCCAGCCGCGAAATAGCAACTCTTCTGCAAAAGCGATCGCCACCGACACTAATAATCCTTCCAGCAAAATCTTTGGGAAAATAGCAGTGGGCGACTGCCACTCTACAAACCCAAACAGTGTTTCCACTCCAAACAACAGCAATAAACTGAAGAAACCAATGCCTAAGCCGGTAATTAGCTCTAAGCCAATACGTGGGGTAAACTCCAGTCCATACTGCCAAAAAACGCGAGGTTCTCGGTGAATTTGTTTTCCCCAAATTCTGACCAACCCAATAAATTCTAGATACAGAACCGTGATCGATAGGATGCTGGCAAGATTTTTATCCGCAACGAGCCAATATCCGGCGATCGCAAACGGTGCCCATAGGAGCAGCAAAACGCCCACAAAAATAGCCACCCGTGCAGGTGCAGGATAGCGGCTGATTTGAGATAAGAAGACCTTCAATCCAACATCCTGTTTATTCGTCTGGTTCGATTGTGCTGATTAAACCATGCATCTTTAAGGTTTCACAGTAAAACTCAGCATGTTCTTGCTCACAAGTAATGACCAAGGCTAGTCCGTTGGTATGAGCTTCCATCATAATATCGACGGCTTGGGGCTGCGTCAGGTTTGGAACGGTAGTTATTAAAACCTGTACAACGTGTTCCATGGAGTTGAAATCATCATTGTGAAGCAAAACCCGGTAGCGAGGGGCAAGCTTACGCACTGTTGAAGACTTTGCAATAGTTTCGACCGCCACGACTTTAATCCTTTGTACTAACTATCCAGATCAACCAAAAGTTATTAAGCTGAAATACTTTATTTAAAGCACCTTACGGAGCCACAATTTAGACTCATTGATATAAGGTTTACATTGCTTAATCCTATTTATAACACTCAACTTAAATGGGATTACCTCCTCAGCCCAAGTTTAGCCATACAAATCTAAGAAGATTTCCACTTGATTCATCTTCATCCTTACTAATAGCCGCTGATTATAGGTCGCTTGTCCTAAAATCTTAGAAAGATACGCGCATTGAATTGCATTGACCGTTCATTAATCACTTCGCATAGCAGGATTATGGAGAACTTTTGGAATACCGTCTCTAAATACCCAGTTTTTGTTGCTGGAACAATTCTTGGTGTGTTTTTGAATGCTGTGAAGCCGCTAGCACCGTTGCTCAAAAATCCTGTTACAGCGATCGCGCTGGTCGGTGTAGCCGTTGGCGGTTTTGCCTTTCTTGTCTTTACCCTGCGCGCCATGCTGGGGTTGCAGCAGTTTTAAGACTAACCGCATTTTTGGCTTCATAGGCATCATTGAAAGGGAGAATTAAACAATGGCTACAGATCGACGGGTTGCCCGTGTTTCAGAACTGATTCGACGGGAGGTCAGCCAAATGCTGATGATGGATATCAAAGACGATCGCGTTGGTGCTGGCATGGTCAGCGTTACCGATGTGACCGTTGCCGGAGATCTACAGCACGCCAAGATTTTTGTCAGCATTTACGGTGACTCAGCAGCGAAGGCTGAGACAATGGAAGGGTTGAAGGCTGCTACAAGTTTCGTTCGCGGCGAATTGGGACGACGCATTCGCCTCCGTCGGACTCCAGAAGTCGTCTTTCTAGAAGATATTGGTTTAGAGCGGGGCGATCGCGTTCTCACACTGCTCAATCAACTCAGCCAAGAACGATCACCCGACGCTATCGAAGGGAGCGAAGCGGCTCCCCTGGCTACTACAACTAATATTCAAAGCGACTTAGATAACGACGATGAGGAAGACGAATTTGAGGACGAAGAAGATGAATTTGAGGGAGATGAATTTGAGGACAGCCAGCCACCCGTGAAATTATAGAAGCACATTGCTTTTGCTGTCTATTTCCTGTTTCCTTCTGTCTTTTTCCGCCTTATGCAGTCTTTCCTTCCTCACCTCGACTCGCTTTCTCTGGCTGCCCAAGTGGCTCAAATGGTCGTGGTTCGCGCCTCTGGCCACTTGTTTGATCATCAAATTCGATATCCTGCTTGGGAACCAACTGCAAAAATCCTGGAATCTTGGATTACTGATTTGGGCGTGGGTGGCGTGATTTTGCTGGGAGGGAGTGCGGCAGAAGTAGCGCTGCGAACTCAACAGTTGCAAGATTGGGCGCAGGTTCCTCTATTAATCGCGGCTGATGTAGAAGAAGGGGTCGGGCAACGGTTTGCTGGAGCGACTTGGTTTCCGCCCCCGATGGCGATCGCGGCAGTTTATCAACACAATCCCGATCTGGCAAAACATTACGCTGAGCAGATGGCAGCCATCACCGCTCAGGAAGCCCAAGCGATCGGACTGAATTGGGTGCTGGCTCCGCTGGTGGATGTCAACAATAATCCTGACAACCCTGTGATTAACGTGCGGGCATTTGGCGAAACGCCGGAAACGGTGAGTGAACTAGCAACAGCGTTTATTCGAGGCGCAAAACCTTACCCAGTGCTGACGGTTGCCAAACATTTTCCCGGTCATGGCGACACGACGGTCGATTCTCACTTAAAGCTTCCCGTGATTCCCCACGATTTGGATCGCTTGCAGCAAATCGAACTGCCGCCATTTCAAGCCGCGATCTCGGCGGGTGTCGATTCGGTCATGAGCGCCCACTTGCAAATTCCAGCCCTCGATCCGACCTATCCTGCGACGCTGTCTTACAAAATTTTGACTCAAGAGTTACGCCACAAACTTGGGTTTGAGGGATTGATTGTCACCGATGCGCTGGTGATGGGCGCGATCGCCGATGGCTATGGTGCCAACGAAGCCGCTGTGCTTGCCGTAGAAGCGGGAGCCGATATTTTGCTGATGCCCGTTGACCCAGAGGGTGCAATTGAGGCAGTGTGCAGCGCGGTGGACGCAGGGCGAATTACCCCTGAGCAAATTCGTGATTCTGTAGAGCGGATTTGGACGGCAAAACAAAAGGCGTGCGCGCCTCCCTTGAAAGAAACGACTTCCCATGCCTGGGAGTCAATCCAGCCGATCGTGCAACCAAAAGAGTTAACGGCGCAGTTGGCGCAACCCACTGCGATCGCGTTAGTTGACTCAATTTTGCAAGACTCGCTACGAGTTCATACCCCATGTTTATCGCGCTTGGCGAATCAACTCTTTCAGGGCAGTCGAAATTTAATTATCCTAGACGATGCCTTAGAGTGCGATGTGATTGGAAACTCTACGCCAGCGGTGACCCTTCCTGCCAGCAAAGGATATCAGCTACAACTAATTGATTCCCATACTCCCACCGATGCGCTCAATCGCGCCAGTCTTCACCAGCCGCCGACCCTGCTGCAACTTTTTATTCGAGGCAATCCATTTCGCGGCAGCGCCGGACTCAACCAAACTGCCCAAGGGTGGCTGCAATTTCTACTTGACTCCGAGCAACTGCAAGCCTTGGTCATTTATGGCAGCCCGTATATTCTGGATCAATTTGCGCCAACCTTACCGCCTAACGTTCCTTATGTGTTTAGCTACGGGCAAATGCCCCAAGCTCAGGCGATCGCCCTCGAAGCGCTGTTTTCAGCAGCATAGACATCAGTTGGATAGAAATGGGGCATTCTTTCCGCTACGATAAAACCTCTAAGCGTGATTAAATAAGCGTGATTAAATCGTCAGCATGGGTAATACTTTCGGTCATTTGTTTCGGGTTACGACCTTTGGCGAATCGCATGGCGGCGGTGTGGGCGTTGTGATTGATGGGTGCCCACCGCGTTTAGAAATTTCAACCGAAGAGATTCAGTTTGAACTGGATCGCCGTCGCCCGGGTCAAAGCAAGATCACTACGCCGCGCAAAGAAGCCGATCGCTGCGAAATTCTGTCTGGCATGTTTGAAGGGAAAACCACGGGTACTCCCATATCGATTTTGGTACGCAACCAAGACCAGCGATCACAAGATTACGACGAAATGGCAGTGAAGTATCGCCCTTCTCATGCCGATGCTACCTATGATGCCAAATACGGCATTCGCAACTATCAGGGCGGGGGGCGCTCTTCCGCACGCGAGACAATTGGGCGCGTTGCGGCTGGAGCGATCGCAAAAGCGATTCTTCGCCAAGCCGCTGGAGTAGAGATTATTGGCTACGTCAAGCGGATTAAAGATTTGGAAGGGGCGATCGATTCAGAAACAGTGACTTTGGAGCAAGTGGAAAGCAATATTGTCCGGTGTCCCGATGGCGAGGCAGCAGAGCGCATGATCGAGTTAGTCGAGCGCTTTCGAGATCAGGGCGATTCTTTGGGCGGTGTCGTCGAGTGTGTGGCGCGGCATGTGCCTAAAGGGCTAGGAATGCCAGTTTTTGACAAGCTAGAAGCCGATTTAGCCAAAGCGGTGATGTCTTTACCAGCGACCAAAGGCTTTGAAATTGGCTCAGGCTTTGCGGGGACACTGATGGCTGGCAGCGAACATAACGACGAATTTTATACCGATGATCACGGCAACATTCGCACGGTAACGAATCGCTCTGGCGGTGTGCAGGGCGGTATTTCCAACGGGGAAACGATTCTAATTCGGGTTGCGTTTAAACCCACAGCGACCATTCGCAAAGAACAAAAAACTGTGACGCGAGAGGGAGAAGAAGTGACTTTAGCAGCCAAAGGGCGACATGATCCCTGCGTGTTGCCTCGTGCTGTGCCCATGGTGGAAGCGATGATGGCATTGGTACTTTGTGACCATCTGCTGCGTCAACAGGGGCAATGCGGCGTGCTGTAATTTTGAATGGTTAACAACCCGCAACAACGTTATCTCACAGATCTATCGGGGAACATTGAATATGGCTCTTACAAGCGTCGATTGCACAAAGTTAATTGTGTAATCGACGCTAAGTTAAGGGTCGTTTGACCAAGAGATCATTTTGTCACAAACCACTTAAAGCGTGGATGAGTGTGCAACAGTTGAGCAGTTGCTGGTTTAACCTATGAGCAAACAAGGCAGGAATAAGGGGCAACGGTGGCGATCGCTCAGCGGATTATGTCTGATCGCGTTGATCATGAGCCTGATGGTAAACGCCTGTAGCCTGGGTCAAACGCCTCAACTGAAACCGTTAAAGATTGGCATTACTACATGGCCTGGTTTTGACGTAGTGCGCTATGCCAAGTCAGCCGACCTATTCAAAAAATATGGCTTGGAAGTTGAACTGGTGCAGTTTGAGAATCAGCAAGATTCTGCCCGTGCTGTCCTTCGAGGTCGAGGATCGCTGGATGCCGCCTTTGCATCCTTGTGGGATGTCGTTCAAGTCGATCCTGGCACCGACAAACCAGCCGTTGTTTTGGTAACAAATATTTCGCATGGCGCAGATGGCATCGTCACGCAACCCGGCATTAAGTCAGTTGAAGCCTTACGTGGCAAACGGGTTGGTGCCAAACTGGGCACGGTGAATCATCTGATTTTGCTCGAAGCCCTGAAACTGCATCGCGTTAAGCCAGCAGAGGTGACGATCGAAGATGTTTCCAATGAATCCGCCGTTGAACTAATGGCAAAGGGTAAATTGGACGGTGCGGTAATCTGGGAGCCACTCTTGGGCGACACTGCGAAAAAAATTAAGGGCAACATCGTCTACACGACCAAAGAAATCGACAGTCTCGTGATTGATACTCTGGTGTCACGATCAAGCACCATTACGGCAAAGAAGGCAGAATTTACCCAATTTATCTCCACCTGGCTGGATGTGATGCATGCCGTCGATGTAGAACCCAAAGCCGTTTATGAGCAAGTTGGGCAGCAAATCGGTCAAAGTGGTGCGTCCTTTGGCAGCGACTATGCCGGACTCAAAAAAGGTGACATCCCCTTACAGAAACGAATGTTCCAGTCGCAGGATAGGCTGAAACAGGCGATCGCTCAAATGTCGCAGCTCTTGAAGGATGACCCCCGTGCTGGACGTGCAGCACGCGAAGATATTGAAATTAATGCTGAACCTATAACTACCGCAATCAACGGTTGGAAGCCTTGAAACAGCGATTTCGGTTACGCCAACAAAGTCTCTCAAAACAACTCTTGCTTGGTTTTGGACTCTCACTCACGACGGTTGGACTCACGACTTTGTGGGTCAACTATCGTCTCATTCAAACAGATTTAGCTCAGCAGGTGCATCAACAAGCCCAAACAATCACCCAATCGCTGGAGTTTGCTACCGAGGGGTTGCTGGCGATCGAGAACCGAAGTATTCTGCGGCGAGTGGTGCAAAACTACGCCACCTTACCTGCCGTCGTTGAGGTTGCCATTGTGAGTCCTGATGGTCTGATTTGGGCGCATAGCACACAAGGCACATTGCAGTTCTCTCGCCGGGACAGTAGCCCTTACAAAACCAAGCATCCAGAGTTGACAACAGCCATTGAGCAAGCCTCACTGATAGGTACAGAAATCAGCCAAGAAACGGTTGTGAACAGCAAACCAGCACTGGTACATATTTTGCCCTTTAGCAGCGTGTTGTTTGGCACATCAGGACGCAGGGGCTTGGCAGTCGCGATCGTCGATCTGAAACAGATGCAGTTCGAGGCTGAAAAATCATTTTTCACCTCTACCCTAGTTTTATTAATTGGCGTTGTATGTATTCTCTTGTTCATGGGCATCCTTATCCATCGCACCGTATTGCGCCCACTGAATGCTCTCAACGATGCTGTTACAAGCAGCAAACAGACGGGCGTTTTTACGATGCCTCAAATAGTACTCGCTAGTGAAATTCGGTTTCTGGCAACGACCTTCGACACGGTACTCAAAAAATTACAAACGCATAACCAATTAAAATCGGAGATTACTCAACGCAAGCAAGTCGAAGCGGAATTACGGGAAAGTGAAGCCAGCGAAAAGCAAAAATCCCGCGAGCTGGAACAGACGCTTCAGGAACTTCGGCACACCCAAATGCAGCTTGTACAAAGTGAGAAAATGTCGAGTCTGGGGCAACTTGTGGCGGGTGTTGCACACGAAATCAACAATCCGGTCAATTTTATTCACGGCAATCTGCATCATGCTAGTCAGTACACGCAGGACTTACTTGACTTATTGCGGCTTTACCAAGAGTACAATCCAGCACCTACTGTCGCTATTCAAACTGTTACAGAAGAGATCGACTTGGAGTTTCTGCGAGAGGATTTACCGAAACTTCTTGTTTCGATGCAAGTTGGTGCTGACCGCATTCGCGAAATTGTGAAGTCACTGAGATCGTTCTCGCGGCTTGATGAAGCCGAAGTGAAAGATGTAGATATTCACGAAGGCATCGACAGTACGCTGATGATTCTCCATAATCGGCTGAAGTCAAAGTCTGACTATCCCGCTATTCAGGTCGTGAAAGATTACGGCGACCTACCCAGAATTGAGTGCTATGCTGGGCAACTCAACCAAGTGTTTATGAACATTCTCAGCAATGCGATCGATGCCCTAGATGAGCAGAATCAGCAGCGATCGCCAGCCGAAGTTATGGATCGACCGAGCATCATTAGTCTTCAGACAAGAGTAGTCGGCACGGACAGCGTGGAGATTCAAGTCGCTGATAACGGTCCCGGCATCCCCGAAGCAGTGCAAAAACGCTTGTTCGATCCTTTCTTTACGACTAAAGCTGTAGGCAAAGGAACAGGCATGGGCATGTCTATCAGCCATCAGATCATCACTGAACGACATAAAGGTAAATTGGAGTGCCATTCGTCACCACCCCAGGGCGCAGCTTTTGTGATAAGGATTCCAATTCGCCAAACCTATTAAACGACTATTCGCATCTGTAAAGTTCGGTTAGTAATCACGCGCGATCGCTTAAAATTGCCAGGTCATTGATGAGTACATCAGCATGAATGGGTCAGGGCTTCTTAAAGCATTGAGTGGTTGTTTGGTAGCGATCGCATTAATAGCCGGCGGTGGATTTCTCGCTGCCCAATATTTGATTGCCCAATTTACGACTCCGCCCCCAAAACCGATGTTCGTTAATGACAAACCAACGCCCAAGCCTCAGCCGACAGCGATCGCGACCAAACCCAAGCCGCCACAATCAAAAACAACTCCAAGCGCGACTCCTTCACCTAAACCCAGTGGAGAAGGCTACCAAGCAAGAATTACCCTATCTGAAGGCTTAAATGTGCGATCAAATCCTGCTGTGGATTCTGACCGGGTGGGTGGCATTGACTTTGATGAAGAAGTAACCGTTTTGGAAGAAACTCCAAATCAGGAATGGCAGCGGGTGCGAGTGAAAACTAGCAATGTAGAAGGCTGGATTAAATCAGGCTATACCGAACGGATAAATTGAGCAATGGAAAAGCCCCAAGCGATCGCTTGGGGCTTTTAGGATAAAAAATCATTTCTACAATACTTCGCTGACCTATCACGTCTTCTTTAAGGAAAAAAGTACGTGATAGACCATTAAAGATATTTCTCTAAAGTCGTCGCGAGAGTAGTTTTAGGAACGGCTCCCACAACCATATCTACCCGCTGTCCACCCTTAAAAATCATTAGAGTAGGAATACTGCGAATACCATACTGACTTGCGACAGTTGGGTTCTCATCAGTATTTAACTTAACAACCTTAACTTGTCCCTCGTATTGAGTGGAAATCTCATCTACGATCGGTGCTACCATTCGGCACGGACCACACCAGGGAGCCCAAAAATCAACTAAAACTGGAACTTCGCTTTCAAGAACTTCTTGTTTAAACGTAGAATCCGTAACCTGTGCGGCGGATGACATGCTCAAAAATCCTTGCCTAAACATGTTTTAGATATCCTACCATAGCCAGAAGATACCCTTTTTAAATAGACTCTCGATATGCAAACATAATTGCAAAGACAAACCGCTTAACTGCTGGCTTTTTCCATACTCTTTAAAATAAGGAACCGCCCGAACGATGTTCAGGCGGAGTGTGGTGTGAGGAGTGAACGGAAACTTTCGTCTCCGCTCTCTTTATTGTAAGCGACCCAAATCATTTTTCCAGGGGTTGTGAAAAAGACCGAAGAAGTTTTGAGAATTAAGACTAACTCGACCTGATTCTTTGCTTTAACCTCTATTTTCCCATACCCAACTGCTGTGCTTTTTGATAAACCTTTCCTTCAGTCAACAAGGAAGGAGCAATGACAACCTCAACCTGCTGCATTTCCTTTATATCTTTTGCACCCAGAGTGCCCATACTAGTTTTAAGCGCCCCTAGCAGGTTGTGGGTGCCGTCATCTAACTGAGCAGGTCCCCGCAAGATTTGTTCTAAGGTGCCTGTAGCACCCACTTTAATACGGGTGCCCCGTGGCAGAATGGGGCTTGGAGTTGCCATGCCCCAGTGATAGCCGCGACCGGGGGCTTCTTTTGCTCTGGCAAAGGGTGATCCAATCATTACGCCATCGGCACCACAAGCGATGCACTTACAAATGTCGCCTCCTGTAATTAAACCGCCATCAGCAATAATCGGCACATAGTTGCCAGTATCTCGATGATAATCATCACGCGCCGCTGCACAGTCAGCGATCGCAGTTGCTTGAGGGATACCTACCCCTAGCACTCCGCGTGACGTACAGGCAGCACCCGGTCCAATTCCCACCAATACCGCTGCTGCTCCTGCTTTCATTAGGTTTAGCGCAACTTCATAAGTCACACAGTTACCTAAAATTACAGGAATTGGCATTTCTAGGCAGAAGTTTGCTAGATCCAACGGTGTCACTGACTCTGGCGAGAGATGCGCGGTCGAAACTACGGTTGCTTGAATAAAAAACAGGTCGGCTCCCGCTTTGGCAACTGTTTCACCATATTTTGTTGCTCCAATGGGAGTGGCACTGACGGCGGCAATCCCGCCCTGCTGCTTAATCTCTTGAATTCGCTGGGTAATCAGTTCAACTTTGATAGGTTCTGCATACAACTCCTGCATCAACGCGACAAACTCGTCGTTGCCTACCGATGCAATGCGATCGAGAATGGGATTTGGATCGGCATATCGGGTTTGAATGCCTTCTAGATTCAGCACCCCTAATGCGCCCAATTGAGATAAATGCACTGCCATATCAACATCTATAACCCCATCCATCGCACTAGCAATAATGGGAATTTCTCGGTCAATGCCACCGATCGTCCAGTGAGTGTCTGCTAAAACCGGGTCGAGAGTTCGCAATCCTGGAACGAGTGCGATTTCATCAATACCATATGCTCTGCGGGCAGTCTTGCCCCTGCCAATTTGAATGTCCACGCTCTTTTACCCAAACCTATTTAAGCTAGACTACCAAATTTCTAAGTTGGAGTGTTGCGGAGTGTTTGTTAAAACTAAAAGCGATCGCCCTCAGCATCGATTTCTCAAAATGCTAAGGGCAATCGCTATTTAGCTAAACTGAGGCTGGCTTAAAGTGCTGGCGCAGCAACAGGGAGTTCACGGTAGGCTTCTACAATCTGCCGAAATTCGTCGCCTTCAATCGTTTCTTTGTCGAGTAATACCTCAACTAGCTGATCCACTAAGGAACGATTCTCCCGAATAATCCGACGGGCTTCTTCGTAGCAGTCCAACGCGATCGCTCGCACTTGGCGGTCGATTTGAGTAGAAACTTCCTCAGAATACTCTTGCCGTGGCATCATGCTTCGTCCCAAAAAGACTTCGCCACTTGGGCTTTCCAACGCAACCAAACCCATATCAGACATGCCGTAGCGGGTGACCATTTCTCTAGCTAGCTCAGCAACAGCTTTAATGTCGCCGCTAGCTCCAGCAGTTATTTCTGCTGAACCAAAGACCTCTTCTTCAGAGGCCCGTCCGCCTAAGGCAATGGTGATGCGATCGGTCATCCACGATCGCGTATATAGTCCGCTATCAATCATTTCTTCGTTAAACGATTGTTGAGCAAAGCCCCCTATGCCGCCCGATCGCGGAATAATCGTAACTTTATTTAACGGATCAGAATTCTTCAGCAGAGTCATCAGCAGGGCATGACCAACTTCGTGATAGGCAATCAACCGTTTTTTCTTGCTGTCTAATAAAGGAGTTAGGGTTAACCCAATGGTCACGCGGTCGATCGCGTCGTCCACTTCCAACATGGAGACGGCTTCTTTGTGGCGACGGGCAGTGAGAATGGCGGCTTCATTGAGTAGATTGGCGAGATCTGCACCTGAAAATCCAGGAGTGCGACGGGCGATCGCTTCTAAAGAGATATCTGGCTCCAGCTTTTTATCTCTGGCATGAACTTCTAAAATGCCAAGCCGACCGCCGTAGGTGGGCAAATCTACTGAAATTTGGCGGTCAAAGCGACCGGGTCGGAGCAGTGCCGTATCCAAAACATCGGGGCGATTTGTTGCCGCAATGATGATGATGCCAGTGTTGCCTTCAAATCCATCCATTTCGGTGAGCAACTGGTTTAGGGTCTGTTCCCGCTCATCATTGCCGCCACCGATGCCAGTCCCGCGTTGCCGTCCAACGGCATCAATTTCATCGATAAAGATAATGCAGGGTGCGTTCTCTTTGGCTTTTTTAAACAAATCGCGGACGCGAGAGGCACCCACGCCGACGAACATTTCTACAAACTCAGAGCCAGAGATGCTGAAAAATGGAACTCCGGCTTCTCCCGCGATCGCTTTGGCAAGCAGCGTTTTTCCAGTTCCAGGCGGACCAATCAGCAACACACCCTTTGGAATTCTTGCTCCAACTGCCGTAAACTTTTCTGGCTTTTTCAAAAAGGTAACTACTTCTTGTAGTTCTTCCTTGGCTTCCTCGATCCCCGCCACATCGTCAAACATGACTCCAGTTTTGGCTTCCATCTGAAATCGGGCGCGAGATTTACCAAAGTTGAGCGCCTGACCCGGACCACCCGGCGAATTTGCAGAGCGCCGAATGATTAGCAGCAAGCCACCTAGTAGAAGTAAAAACAAAAGCAAATGAGCTAGCAATCCCATAACGGCGCTGTTATCGGCGGAGGGCTGGATCGCCAAATTCACCTTGTTGTCTCGCGCTCTTTTAATTAGCTCAGGATAATTATCAAACAGAGCAACTTCTTGAGCTGCATCCTTTTTTTCTTGACCTTCAATTTTGACTCTGGCAACCTGCTGAACCGGATCAACTTCAATCTTGGTAACTTTGCCGTTATCAATGTTTACTAACAGGTCGCTGTAGCTCATGGGTTCACGGTTGGAACCGCCACTGGCGATCGCGGGAACTGTTAATGTTAGCCCTTGGGCAACAACCCATAGAGCAGTAATCAACCCTTTTGCAGCCGAATTGCGTAACGGAAGTGGTTTTACCAATGCTTTAGTCCAGAATCCTTTCATACGGATCGCCCTTCTGTTCTCCAGGTTCTTTTTCTAAGGTTGGCTGTCTTCTCTTAACAGCTTTCTCTGAGCAGCTATGGAGCGCGCCTTAGATGTTTAGTTTAGCTTGCTTTCATCCTAGATGACTTGGGTAATCCGTCAGTAGGCGATTCCCGTGTACGGCAATCACCCGTATTAACAGAGGTGCTAGCCGAACCCTTAGTTGAGTCCTTCCTGGATATTGTGGATACATGCGGAAATGGAAAAGAGGTTAAGCGTTATGGCTAAGGTAGTTGGAATCGACTTGGGAACGACAAATTCTTGTGTGGCGGTCATGGAGGGTGGACAGCCTATAGTAATTGCTAACGCAGAAGGTGGACGCACCACGCCATCAGTCGTGGCATATGCAAAAAATGGCGATCGCCTAGTCGGGCAAATTGCCAAACGTCAAGCGGTAATGAACCCTGAAAACACGATTTACTCCGTCAAGCGTTTTATTGGACGGCAGTACAGTGAAGTGAGTCAGGAATCGAAACAGGTTTCCTACAAAGTAGAGCAAGACGGCAGCAGCGTTAAAATTGCTTCTCCTGCTGCAAACAAGAAATTTGCTCCTGAAGAAATCTCGGCGCAAGTGTTGCGGAAATTAGTAGACGATGCCAGCAAGTATTTAGGTGATAAAGTCACCCAAGCGGTCATTACCGTTCCTGCTTACTTTAACGATTCCCAACGTCAGGCAACCAAAGACGCGGGTAAAATTGCTGGAATTGAAGTGCTTCGCATTGTTAATGAACCCACTGCGGCAGCCTTGGCTTACGGCTTAGATAAGAAAAACAACGAAACTATTCTTGTATTTGACTTGGGTGGTGGCACGTTTGACGTATCCCTGCTAGAAGTGGGCGACGGTGTAGTCGAAGTGAAATCTACCAGTGGCGACACTCATTTAGGGGGTGACGACTTTGATAAAAAAATCGTAGATTGGATTGCCGTTGAATTCCAAAAAATGGAAGGCGTTGATTTGCGGAAAGACAAGCAGGCATTGCAACGCCTGACTGAAGCAGCAGAAAAAGCCAAGATTGAGCTTTCTGGTGCAACCCAGGCAGGTATCAATTTGCCTTTCATTACTGCAACTCAAGATGGACCGAAACACATCGATTTAACACTAACTCGCGTCGAGTTTGAGAAACTAGCTGCGGATCTGCTCGATCGCTGCCGGGTTCCCGTGGAGCAAGCCATCCGCGATGCTAAGTTGACGGCTGCTGATATCGACGAGGTGGTGTTAGTTGGCGGCTCCACTCGCATTCCAGCAGTGCAAGCCTTGGTGCAAAAAATTACGGGCAAAGACCCCAACATGACTGTTAACCCTGATGAAGTGGTGGCAGTAGGGGCAGCAGTGCAAGCGGGTGTGCTGTCGGGTGAGGTAACCGACATGCTGCTGCTAGATGTGACTCCTTTATCGTTGGGCGTGGAAACGATGGGCGGTGTGATGACCCGCATCATTCCTCGCAACACGACGGTTCCCACCAAAAAATCGGAGGTCTTCTCCACTGCTGTGGATGGACAGTCCAATGTAGAAATCCATGTGCTTCAAGGTGAGCGAGAAATGTCGAACGACAACAAGAGCTTAGGAACCTTCCGATTGGATGGCATTCCCTCTGCTCCTCGCGGCATTCCTCAAATTGAAGTCACTTTTGACTTGGATGCCAACGGTATTCTGTCCGTTTCTGCCAAAGACAAAGGCACGGGCAAGGTGCAATCCATTCAAATCAGTGGCGCTTCTACCCTGGATAAATCCGAAGTGGAACGCATGGTGGAAGATGCGAAGCGGAACGCAGACAGCGATCGCCAACGTCGTGAACAGGTAGATACCAAAAACAACGCTGAAGCCTTGGTATACCAAGCTGAAAAGCAACTGCAAGACTTGAATGGTCAAGTGCCTGCGGCAGATAAGAGCCGAGTGGAAGAATTGGTCAAAAATCTACGTGAGTCTGTTACCCGTGAAGACTACGACCAGATGAAATCGCTCACTGATGAGTTGCAGCAAGCCTTGATGCAAGTAGGTCAGGCAATCTACGCGAATGCAAACGCTGCTGGTGAAAACGAAGCTACCAGCTCGACTGCAAACACTGACGATGTGGTTGATGCTGACTTTGTGGATAGCAACAGCAAGTAACTGACTTGACAGGGCTGAAGGTTGATTGATTATAAATAATGAGGAATGGGATTACGGTCCTGTTCCTCATTTTTTGTAGGTGATGCAGCTGCTGTAGAGGAATCCGCAAAACGCCTCTACAGGACTTTACACACAAAGCCTAAAGCGTGATTCACAATACGAGACAGGCGATCGCTTAATTTCGGCTCACAAAATCTGAAGATTTGTCACAAAAAGTGTAGGTATTCAAGTGACCGTGCTGCTAAAGTCGAAACCGATTAAAGTATTCTCGACACCTGTTCTCCAGCACTCTTTTTTCTAACCTACAATGACCATTGGCTTACTGAAACAGGCAATCCACGCACTGCGACACGAATCCATCAGCCGAACTCCTGTCCGTGTAAATCGGTGGTTTAAGTGGATGGCACCGGGGCTATATGTCAAACGCTGGCTGTTGCTGAGCGCCGCCGGAGTATCTCTCGCCACCTTGGGAATTGCTATTTCAATGAAGTGGACTCCTGTCTTTCGCACAACCCAGTTTTTTGGGTGGATTTTGCAGCAGACTACCGAAATTATTCCCAGTTATGTCAGTGGACCCTTAGTGGTTGGGGGTGGATTGCTGCTGGTGTGGTGGGGGCAGTCACGCACGTTAGATGCAATCACAGAAGTGTTGATGCCCAACGGTAATGAGGATCTGATTGATGTGCTGCTGGCACATCGTCGCTTAAATCGAGGACCCAAAATTGTAGTGGTTGGCGGCGGCACAGGACTTTCAACGTTGCTGCGAGGGTTAAAGCAGTACAGCGCTAATATCACCGCGATCGTGACGGTGGCGGATGATGGCGGTTCTTCTGGAAGGTTGCGGCGCGAAATTGGCGTGCTGCCACCAGGCGATATTCGAAACTGTTTGGCGGCGTTGGCAGATGAAGAAAAACTAATGACCGAACTGTTTCAGTATCGTTTTCAAGCAGGAGATGGCTTAACTGGGCATAGCTTTGGCAACTTGTTTTTAACGGCAATGAACGAAATCACGGGCGATCTGGAGCAGGCGATCGCTGCCAGTTCTCGCGTTTTGGCCGTTCGGGGAGAGGTGTTGCCAGCCACGCTCAGCGATGTGCGCCTGTGGGCAGATCTGACCGACGGCAGGCGAATTGAGGGAGAATCAAGCATTACCGAAGCTTGTGGCGCGATCGTTCGTGTGGGCTGTACGCCTGAAAATCCACCTGCTTTACCCAAAGCGCTAGTCGCCATTCGGGAAGCGGATTTTATTATTATTGGTCCTGGTAGCTTGTATACCAGCATTATTCCAAATCTGCTAGTACCTGACATTGCCGACGCGATCGCCCGATCTAAAGCGCCCCGTATCTACGTATGCAACATCATGACCCAAGAAGGTGAAACCCAAGGCTACAGCGTTGGCGATCATATCCAAGCGATTGATCGGGCCTGCGGTAAGCCTTTATTTGAAGCGGTCTTAGTCCAAAAACAGATGCCGACCGCTAAAGCTTTGATTCGCTATGCCCAAGAAAACTCTAATCCGGTACCCCTTGATCGCGATGTAGTCAGTCGGCTAGGACGACGGATCGTTCTAGCAAACGTGATCGACGAAGAGGAACATACCGGAGTGGTTCGCCATAACCCCGAAGCGTTGGCTCGTATTTTATTTCGCTGGTTTACAAAGGTTCAAGGCTTGTAATTGCAGTGTGTAGAAACGCGATCGCCAACGCCTCAGGATATTAGCCTTTTTGCTTTATCGTTTTGCGGAGCCAAACTCCTACCCCAACCAGCGTTGCGCCTAAAACAGTGCTGGGTTCAGGGGCAGCGACACTGCTTGGGGAGGCGCTCCAAGAGCCAGAGCCAAAAGAGGGAGCAAGTCCTGTAATGGATTGCACCCAAGAGCCACCCCAACCAGCAGAATTTTGTTCTCCGCCTCGCAGCGAAAACTGTCGGGTGCCAAAGGCTGCATCTCCAAAAAACCAGGTATCAACGATAGCGATGCCAGAGCGACCAATCACTTGCTGCCCAAGATTTTTGGGGTCAGTGGGCTGCCACCAAGTAACACCGGGGCGATCGCTTAAGCTCCACTCTTTTCCTAGCACTGTTGCAGAAAAACTGGTCAAGGCATTGTCTACCTCAAACCCAAACGGAGCAGCAATTGGAATCGTTTGCACAAAGGTTAAAGCTTGATCATCATAGCTAAACTCACCATTTCCAATGGGTTTGCCAGCGTTATCGAAAAAGGACAAACCCCAAGTAAGGATCGCCGCTTGAGCAGGTGTTGCGCTGGTGCCAACGCCCACAACTACACTAAACGCGATCGCGGCGGTTTTCTGATAGATTTTTTGCATCTGCTTTTTCCCTAATTGTCAAAATTGCTAGTAGAGCACCGCTGAGACAACTCACAGAACTGTCAACCTTAGAATTGATGGGCTTAAATCCGGAGAGGCAGATAAGAAACCGTTAGAAATCAGAAGCGATTGAATTTACTCATTAAATTGCGATCGCTCTGGTTAGATGACCTCCAAAGTTTATCTATCTATCGCAATAAATCAAGTGTTCAGGATTCTAATTTGCAATTTTTAATTGGTATATTCCCATGGCTTCCCTGATTGACCCAGTTGACCCAAGTTCGGTTACTTTGAGTAATTTAGACATTCATGCGACTCGTCAGATTGGTAGGCAACTGGGGCAAACTCTGGCAGCAGGAAGTGTGTTGCTATTAGAAGGTGAGTTGGGTAGCGGTAAAACAACCTTGGTTCAAGCCATTGGGGAAGGGCTGAAAATTCTAGAAACAATCGATAGCCCCACGTTTACCCTAATCAATGAGTATATGGGGGGACGATTGCCGCTTTATCACATGGATTTATACCGATTGCAGTCGGATGGTGTCGCCCAGCTTTACCCTGATATGTATTGGGAGGGGCTGGAAGTAGAACCCGGTATTGTAGCGATCGAATGGGCAGAGCGCCTTCCCTATAGACCTGCTAAGTATTTGCTGATTCGATTGTGTGGCGATGACAATCAACGCCAAATTAGCCTAATGCCTGTGGGAAATTTTAAGCTGCCCATGATCGAGTGACAGTGCTGAAGTACGAGGTTTAGAGTGCGGAGTACGAAGTGCGAGGTACGAATTCATTTAACTCCGAACAATTCCGAACTCCAAACCCTGAACCCTGAACCCTGTTTTAACTAAACCGCAATGCTTGACCGCGCATAGATGTATTCAACTTGCCGTGATCAAATACAATTCGCCCACCCACAATCGTCGTCACAGCCCAACCCGTCAGGTTCCACCCTTCAAAGGAACTCCAGCCGCACTTGGTTAGCTGATCTTCCCGTCGCACAGGGCGATAGGTGTTCAAATCCACCAGCACTAAATCGGCATCATAGCCGATTGCAATCAGTCCCTTGTTGGGAATGCGGTATGCCTTTGCTACCGCAGTAGACATCCAGTTTGCCACTTGTGCCACGGTGCAGCGTCCCTGCATTGCCTGGGTCAGCAATAATGCTAAAGATGTTTCCACTCCAGGCATTCCAGAGGGCGAATCGGGATAGGGTTTAGCTTTTTCTTCGAGGGTATGGGGCGCGTGGTCAGTGGCGATAAAGTCAATCACCCCATCTAACAGAGCTTGCCAGAGAATTTGATTGTCGTGGGGCGATCGCAGGGGAGGATTCATTTGTGCCCGTGTGCCAATCGTTTCATAGGCGCTGGTGTTGAGCAACAAATGCTGGGGTGTCACTTCGGCAGTCACCCAGGCAGGCTTTTCTTGCCGCAATAGTTCAGCTTCTTCCGCCGTAGACAGATGCAAAATATGTAAGCGTCGCTGATATTTTTTGGAAAGCTTAAGCGCGAGTTGAGTGGCTTCTAAGGCTGCCTGATTATCCTGAATTTGAGAGTGAATCGCCGGATCGGTGATTCCAGCAAACTGCTGACGGCGATCACGGATTCGCGCTTGATTTTCTGCATGGACCGCAATCAAGCGATCGCCCTTAGAAAAGATTTGATCTAGCAGTGCTTCCTCATCTACTAACAAAGCCCCATGCATAGATCCCATAAAAATTTTAATGCCACAGGCAGGGGTTGCCTCTAGCAAATCAGGCAACATTTCTGCTGTTGCACCAATGAAGAAGCCATAATTCACTAAACATTTTTCTGCCGCGCGGTTTAGCTTGTCATCCAGCGCGGCTTGAGTAGTCGTTAGTGGGCGGGTATTTGGCATCTCTAAAAATGATGTCACGCCTCCTCTAGCACAGGCACAACTCGCGGTAAATAAATCTTCCTTATATTCCAATCCTGGTTCACGAAAGTGCACCTGTGGATCAATCACTCCCGGCAACAAAGTTAGTCCGGTTGCGTCTACTTCCTTAACAGTATGATCAGATGCACTAAAGTCAGTGGCGCTAAGTTCAGCGGCGATCGCCTGGATTATGCCATTCTGAATGTAGACATCTCCCAGCACCAAGCTGCCATCCGGCTGAAGAATAGAGGCATTGTGGATCAGTAAAGGTAAATCTGATGACATGATCTAAGCCGATTTAGAATAGTATTGAACTCTGCGTAACCCTTATCTCTGCGATGACCCAAGTGAACAGTAAAGATTCCAGTGAAAACAATAATAATCCCCAACCGCCCAAGGAGATTATTTGGGTCGAAATTCTTAAGACCTTGGGACTTAGCGCTATTCTGGCATTTGGCATCCGCACGTTTGTAGCTGAAGCTCGATACATTCCTTCTAAGTCGATGGTGCCAACGCTTCAGGTAGACGATCGCTTAATTGTAGATAAGGTTAGCTACCATTTTAAACAACCTCAGCGGGGAGACATTGTAGTATTCATGCCGCCCGATGAAGCCTCTGTTGTCTGTACGGGACCGCGACCTCAGCGTTCTAAAGATGCTTACATTAAGCGTGTGATCGGTTTACCTGGAGAAAAGATAGAAGTGAAGCAGGGGCTAGTTTTTATTAATGACAGTCCCATTAAAGAAACCTATCTTGATGGCGTTCCAGAATATCAATATGGTCCGAGAGTGGTGCCTCCAAACTCGTATTTGGTTTTAGGTGACAACCGTAATAATAGCTGCGACAGCCATTACTGGGGTTTTGTACCTCAGGAGAATATTATTGGTCGCGCGATCGTACGATTTTGGCCAGTGAACCGTATCGGCGAAATTACTCCTTAATCAAGACTTTCATTCGTCAGCGGATGAACCAAAAATGCATACTCTTGAACGATTTGATTGCCAATCAAGTGCTCTTGAATAATCCGCTCAAGCACAGACGGCGTGGCACTGTGATACCAAACTCCATCGGGGTATACGACTAAAATAGGTCCCTGCATACATACTCGTAGGCAATTGGCTTTGGTACGAAATATGCAGCTCGAACGAGCATCTGTTGACTGATCGAGTGTGAGTTCCTTCAGCCGATTTTTCAAATAGTCCCATGCTTCCAAACTGAGATCTTTGGAGCAACATTTTGGTTTCGTTTGGTCAGCACAAATGAATATATGCCGTTGAATGTGATTCAGGCTTAAGGCTTGAATACAGGTTGCAAAAGTATCGGAAAGAGGCAGCTCATTTAGCGCGGTCATAAATCCTCAAGATTTTACGACTGATTTGAAACTAAAAAAGTCATCTGCTGGGTTAATCCATCAGCAGATGACCTGAGTTCAAAATAACGTTGAGAAAAGTAGATGATTTTGAAACCGCGAAGATTAATCTTCTAGATCATCTTCAAAGTCATCATCGGTCTCTTCATCGTCATCAGTCTCTTCAGCAGCAAGTTTGCTGCTAACAGTACTACCACCAATGAATTCATCATCACCGTCATCCAATATTGGTGAGACATAATCAGGTTTGATGTCGCTGATGCCAAACTCTTGCCCACCGAAGAGTGTCCGATCCTCAATATCTAGACCATAAGTGCGAGCTGTGCGATCGTCGAGAACGACATCCTTTAGATCGGCATCATCATCAAACATAGCGATGCCATCGTAGGACAAGTCCGGATCTATACTCCCGACTTCCTCGTAAGCATTAAAGCCAGTTCCGGCAGGAATCAATCGTCCAATGATGACGTTCTCTTTCAAGCCACGCAGCCAGTCAGACTTACCCTCGATCGCAGCTTCCGTCAGGACCCGTGTAGTTTCTTGGAAACTAGCAGCTGAGATGAAGCTATCGGTGTTAAGCGATGCTTTCGTGATTCCCAACAACACGGGAGTATATTCCGCAGGGGCACCACCCGTAATCGACATAGCTTCATTTACCTGTTCTACTTGGTAAAGCTCCACCAATTCACCCGGCAGCATGGTGGTGTCTCCACCGTCATCTACCCGTGCCTTAGAGGTCATCTGACGAACCACCACTTCGATGTGTTTGTCTGAAATATCAACGCCTTGAGATTGATACACGGACTGAACTTCACTCACTAGGAAGGTCTGTACTTCCCGTAAACTACGGAGCGCCGAGTCGTGAACTCCCATCGTTTCACGACTTGCCCGGTACATCACCTCCAACAGCTCATGCGGGTTAGAAGGACCATCGGTTAACCGCTCGCCCGCGGTCACGTGTTGCCCATCGGAAACAATTACGTTTTGTCCAGGGCTAATGGGATACTCACGCAGATTGCCGTCCGATTCAACAACTTTGACTTCAGTTGTTTCATTGTCTTCATAAACCACCTGAGCTGCACCATCTCGTTCAGCCAAAACACAGGCTTCTCTAGGCTTACGCGCTTCTAGAAGTTCCTCAATTCTAGGTAGACCTTGAATGATGTCTCCGGTTTTAGAGCGCTCAAATACCAGAAGCACGAGATGGTCGCCCCGCTGCACCAAATCACCATGATCGATGTGCAACACGGCTCCAGGTGACACCCGATAAGGACGTGCTAAACGCATCGTAATCTGAGATTCACTCACGTGAACCACTAGACCAGATTCCTCTAGGAGAAGATTGGGAGCGACTTTGGTTCCGGCAACTACAAGATCGCCAGCTTTGACCGTAGGCTGCCCTTTTGTATCGAGCGTGATCAAGTCGGCATCTCGGACGACCAAAATTCGACGAATGGCCTCTGCACCCTCACGGATTCCACGTACCTCTCCAGTTTCCTTACACAGAATCTCGGTACGAGCAACCACTGCCCCTGGCTCAATTTGATCTCCATCTTTAACCAATACCCGCGTTTGAGTACTGCCTTGAGTCGGGTCAGCCGAAATATCGCGCCGAATTACTAAGGATTCCAAAATGACAAGTTGCAAACGCAATAAGTCTGGATCGGTTTCATCGGGAAGCAATTCTATATCTGCTGCAAGTTGGGGAGCGTCTTGATCAATTTCTAGTACCAGTTGAATTTTGAGCAGTTCTAATCCTTCTACAGATTTGACCCGCTCTCCATCCTTATAAGGCATCCGTTGAACGGCTCGCAAGCGAATAGAACGCCCCGAATCATCGTTAGAAGATTCTTGACTTGGAACAGAAGGTTCGTCTGGAACTGTGAATTCCATGATGGGACGTACCAGCATGGCTGGACCTTCAGGAGTTTCCACGTACTCAACATATTTGATTTCGTTGAGGGTTAACCCTGGCATTATTTCCTGACCAGGATTTGCTAGAACAGCTTCACGGGTAATGATGTCGTCAGGGTTATCGACCATATGTAAGTCACCCGGTTTGACAACAATTTCCCGCAAAATGTCGTTCTTTTGGGTCACTTCAATCACGCCGTTGCTTTGACAGAAGATGTCTTTAACCACTTCTGTGCCCGCTTCTACATACTGCCCATCTTCTACCATCAACAAGGAAATATCTTTGTTGACTTCGTGGGCTTCTTCAGGAATCCAAATCAGGGTACCGCCCTTCACAACTTCGTAGCCTTGTTTAGCTTTACCGCGTTTGCCAACTTCTACGCCAGAATATTTGATGATGCCACCTGTTTGGGTGCGGTAGCGATCGTCGATCAATTCGGCAACCACTTGACCGTTTGTTACTTTGGTTCCGGGGGTAGCTTTGAGGGAAAAGGTTTGATTATGGTTGGTTTCAATCAGGTAATGATCGCGACCTTGAAAACTTTCCGCCCGAATTTGAGCTTGGTCAAGCAAAACAGAAGCAGTAATAATTTCAACTTCTCGTCCCCCTTTGTTGCCTTCTGGTTCTTGAGGGAGTCGAACAATCCCACCATGTTCTGTAACCAGCTTTGTTTCAGCAATCACTCCGTTGGCTTCGATCGAATCACCGTTTTTGACAACGGGTTCAGCACCAGGTGGCAAGTTGTAGACTTCGCCTGACAAAATCCACAGCAAACCACCCCGTTGAGCAATCCGGGTTGTATTGCCTTGGCGATCTTTTTTCTCCTCTGGAACCAAATCTGCAAATTGAACCTCTCCAGCCATATCAGATGCTACGTCTTTTGCGGCTTTCTCGGTCGTTTTGCGCGATCGCCCAGTGAGGGGAACTTCAGCTAGGATATGTCCAGCTTTTACTTTTTGACCATCTTTTACGAGTAGGGTTGCGCCCTGCAAGATGGAGAAGGCTTGCTGTCCGGCAGGTCCTTCCAAGACTACTTTTGTGTTTGAATCGACTGATTCTACGACGAGAGCATCTTCCCCGTGGCGAGTTCGGAAGGCGCGAGTCCGAAAACGTTTAGGAAACTTGATCGTGCCGTCAAAGTTGGCTCGTTCTTGGCGGGCCATTTCACCGGTAAACACACCACCCGTGTGGAAAGTTCTCATGGTAAGTTGAGTGCCCGGTTCTCCAATCGATTGAGCAGCGATAATGCCGACAGCCTCACCGATGTCTACCATGTGAGCATGGGCAAGACTCCAGCCGTAGCAGTTTTGGCAAACAGAACGGGTGGCATCACAAGTCAGCGGCGATCGCAGCATGACCTCTTCAACGCCAGCATCGGCAATTTGCTCTGCCAGTTCATCTGAAATGGCTTGGTTCCGAGCAATAATGACTTCGCCTGTTTCTGGATGAACAATGTCTCGAGCCGCAACGCGACCCAAAAGACGATTTTTGAGGGGAATGAGGACGCGATCGCCATCAGTCATGCTAGTGAGCGGTATTCCGCGCTGAGTTCCACAGTCGAGTTCTCGAATAATCACATCCTGGGAAACATCGACTAAACGACGAGTCAGATAGCCGGAGTCTGCTGTGCGCAAAGCGGTATCTACTAGCCCTTTGCGGGCACCATAGGATGAAATAATATACTCTGTTACAGTCAGCCCTTCCCGGAAGTTGGTTTTAATCGGCAAGTCAATGATTTCACCTTGCGGATTTGACATAAGACCCCGCATTCCCACCAATTGACGAACTTGGGAAATATTGCCCCGTGCCCCTGAAAACGCCATCATGTAGACGGAGTTAAGCGGGTTATTGGATTTAAAGTTTTTGACAACTTCATCTTTCAATTCTTCATTGGTACCGTTCCACGTATCAATCACCTTTTGGAAACGTTCCACTTCTGTGATTTCGCCGCGAGTATATTTCTCTTCCGTTTCTCGGATGGTTTCTTGAGCCGCATCTAGCAATTTGCGTTTAGTGGGGGGCACCTGCAAATCATCCACACTGATTGATACCCCTGCACGGGTAGCAAACTTAAAGCCCATATCCTTTACCATGTCTGCCATCTGAGCGGTGCGTGCAGTACCGTAGTTCGTGAATGCCCAAGAGATAAGCTTCGTCAGCTCTTTCTTGTTAATAACTTGATTCCGAAAGAGGGGTTGTTCTTTGCGCTCTGCCATGTTTAAGTCCGCCTGTGCCATGAACAAAAGATGATTTGAAAGTTACGGGTAGGGGGTGGCGCGAGCGCCACCCCCTAAAGTCTGTTTAGACTGCTAAGGCATCATGAATAGTCTTGTTGAAGATAATGCGCCCCGGAGTGGTGCGAACATATTGGGAAAGTAAGTTACCTTCTGCATCAATTCGCATACGGCGGTGTTTGTAGAGCTTAGTTACAACACCATCGGGAGACGTGGTTTCTTCCAAAACCTCGTTGTCAGGTTCGCCACTGTCAACTTCTCCATCAAAGCGAACCCAAACATAGGCATGAATCGCCACTTGTTTTTGGTCATAGGCAATGATGGCCTCTTCCATGTTGTAGAAGTAGCGATCGTCCCCACCTTGAGCCGCAGGATTTTCGGCAGTCAGGTAATAGCAACCCAACACCATATCTTGGCTGGGGGTGATAATTGGACGACCTGTTGCAGGCGACAAAATATTGTTAGATGCCAACATCAATAATCGCGCTTCGGCTTGAGCCTCAATCGATAGAGGCACGTGGACGGCCATTTGGTCACCATCAAAATCCGCGTTGAATGCTGGACATACCAATGGATGCAGTTGGATTGCCCGACCCTCTACCAAAACGGGTTCAAAAGCTTGAATCCCCAAGCGGTGAAGCGTGGGTGCCCGATTCAACATTACCGGGTGCCCTTCGATCACATCTTCCAAAACATCCCACACGGTTGGATCGTTGCGCTGGATTAGTTTTTTGGCAGCTTTGATGTTATTGACTAACCCTTGTCTAATCAACCGATGAATGACGAATGGCTGAAACAATTCGATCGCCATCTCTCTAGGCAATCCGCACTGATGAATCTTTAACTTCGGACCCACCACAATGACGGAACGACCAGAATAGTCCACCCGCTTACCCAGCAAATTCTGCCGGAAACGACCCTGCTTCCCTTCAATAATGTCTGAAAGGGATTTGAGGGGACGATTATTAGCCCCAACGACTGTGCGACCGCGCCGCCCATTATCAATGAGCGCATCGACTGCCTCTTGCAACATCCGCTTTTCATTACGGACAATGATTTCAGGTGCCAGGATTTCTTGCAAACGCGCCAGTCGGTTGTTGCGGTTAATCACCCGTCGATACAGGTCATTTAAGTCCGACGTGGCAAATCGCCCGCCATCCAACTGCACCATCGGACGCAAATCAGGCGGAATGACGGGAATCACCGTCAACACCATCCAATCTGTTTGGGAGCCAGTAGCAATAAAGTTATCAATCACCCGGAGGCGCTTGATTAGCTTCGCCCGTTTTTGCCCTTTAGAATTGGAGATTTCCTCTCGAAGTTTTTCAGCTTCTTCTTCTAAATTGATGTCTTGTAACAATCGTTGGAGAGCTTCCGCACCAATGCCAACTTCAACACCCGTCAACTGCGAATCTTCGCTATATAGCTGATCCTCAATTTCGATCCATTGATCTTCAGTCAAGAGTTGCTTATAGGACAGATTTTCGGCATTGCCGGGATTCAGCACCACATAGGCATTAAAGTAAACAATTTGCTCCACATCTCGCAGCGGCATATCGAGCAGAATTGCCATGTAGCTAGGAATACCCTTCAAGTACCAAACGTGTGCGACAGGAGCCGCTAGCTTGATGTAGCCCATGCGATGACGACGAACGCGCGATTCGGTGACTTCTACGCCACAACGTTCACACACAATGCCGCGATGGCGCACTCGTTTGTATTTGCCACAGTGACATTCCCAGTCTTTTGCCGGACCAAAAATCCGCTCACAAAACAACCCATCCATTTCTGGCTTGAGCGTCCGATAGTTAATCGTTTCTGGCTTCGTTACTTCACCGACGGCTTGACCATTGGGTAGAGTACGTTCTCCCCATTGTCGAATCCGTTCTGGAGATGCCAGACCAATTTTTACGTAGTCAAACCGCTGCTCTAGCTTCGGCATCGTGCGTTATTCCTCATCAAGATCAGGTTATGGCAAAAAATGTCAGGAGTGGAGATGAGGTAGAGACGCGATCGCGTCTCTACCTCGTTCCGCAATTACTGGTCGCTATCGTCCATTTCATCCCTAGAAATGGATTCGTAAGTAGGTCGAGAAGGCGCTCGTCGGGTGCTTACATCTGCCATCAAATCCACCTCTGAGTCACGGCTGGTGCCATCTTCGCGAGTATCTAACTTATGCACTGCCACATCTAAACAGAGAGATTGAAGCTCACGCATCAACACCTTGAAAGACTCTGGAGTACCCGGTCGCGGGATAGCTTTTCCTTTGACAATCGCATTGAGCGCTTCGTTTCGTCCCTGCATATCATCTGACTTCACAGTCAGCAGTTCTTGCAGGATATAAGCTGCTCCAAACGCTTCCAACGCCCACACCTCCATCTCTCCAAACCGCTGACCGCCTTGTTGCGCCTTACCACCCAAGGGTTGCTGCGTTACCAAAGAGTATGGTCCAGTAGAACGAGCGTGAATCTTGTCATCCACCAGGTGAACGAGCTTCAGCATATAGGCAACGCCAATCGTGACCGCCCGATCAAAGGGTTCTCCGGTACGACCATCATAAGTTTGGATTTTGCCAGGATCTTGAGGATTGAATACCCAGTCTTTCTCCTGATGCTCTGCTCCTTCCTGTAGCTTGGAATGAACCGTCTCACGAGACTTTTCTTCCCCATGCATTTCATCAAAGGGGATTACTTTAAAGCGCACACCCAAGTTCTCTGCCGCCCAACCGAGCAAACATTCGTAAACTTGACCCACATTCATCCGGGAGGGCACACCAAGAGGATTGAGCACGATGTCTAGCGGAGTGCCATCAGGTAGATAGGGCATATCTTCGATTGGCAAAATGCGAGAGATAATGCCTTTGTTGCCATGACGACCCGCCATCTTGTCGCCTACCTGAATCTTGCGTTTTTGAGCAACATAGACGCGAACCACCATGTTGGCACCCGGAGGCAGTTCATCTCCCTGCTCACGAGTGAATACTCGCACATCTACAACGCGACCTTTTTCACCGTTAGGAACCCTCAGGGAGTTATCACGCACATCTCTGGCTTTCTCACCAAAAATTGCCCGTAGCAGTTTTTCTTCGGGAGGCTGGTCAGATTCACCCTTGGGGGTCACTTTGCCCACTAGAATGTCGCTTTGCTGCACCCAAGCGCCAATACGAATGATTCCGGTTTCGTCTAACTGACGCAGAGCATCTTCACCCACGTTGGGAATTTCACGAGTGATCTCTTCAGGACCTAGCTTCGTTTGACGGGCTTCGATTTCATATTTCTCAATATGAATCGAGGTGTAGACATCATTGAAGACTAAGCGTTCGCTGATAAGAATTGCGTCTTCATAGTTGTAACCTTCCCATGGCATGTAAGCCACGAGGATATTCTGCCCTAACGCCAGTTCTCCTGATTCAGTGGCGGAACCGTCTGCCAAAATCTGTCCAGCAACAACGCGATCGCCGAGAAAAACAATGGGTCGCTGGTTAAGGCAAGTGTCCTGGTTAGACCGCTGATATTTTTGAACCTGGTAATCAATTTCCCGGCCTTGGGGATCGCGAACCCGAATGCGATCGGCTGAGACAAAAATAACCTCCCCATCAGTTCGGCTAACAATGACCATGCCAGAGTCTCTGGCTGCTTGAGCCTCTAAGCCTGTTCCCACTAATGGACGCTCAGGACGCAGCAAAGGTACTGCTTGCCGTTGCATGTTTGATCCCATCAGCGCTCGGTTCGCATCATCATGCTCCAAAAACGGAATCAGTGAAGTTGCGACCGAAATAATTTGCACTGGAGAAACAGCCACATAATCAATTTCGTCAGGAGTTGCTGTCGTAAATTCTTGGCGGTAACGAATCGGAACTTCGTCGCCCAAAATCAACCCAGTTTCATCCATCGGCACATCACCCGCCGCAACACGCAGGTCGTCTTCCTCGTCCGCTGTCATGTACGCCGCTGCTATATCTTGACAAACGCGTCCGTTCTCAACCTTACGGAAGGGTGTTTCGATAAACCCATAGGCATTAACTCGCGCATGGGTTGCCAAGGAGCCAATCAAGCCAGCATTGGGACCTTCAGGTGTCTCAATCGGACAAATGCGCCCATAGTGAGATGGGTGAATATCTCGAACCGCAAAACCGGCACGTTCACGGGTCAAACCACCAGGACCAAGAGCACTCAAACGACGTTTATGAGTTAACTCTGCAAGAGGGTTCGTTTGATCCATAAACTGCGAAAGTTGAGAGGATCCAAAAAACTCTTTAATTGCTGCCACTAATGGCTTTGGATTGACTAGAGATGCCGGAGTGAGTGAATCGGCATCGGAGACAGTCATGCGCTCACGAATGATCCGCTCTAAGCGGTTCAATCCAACACGCACCTGATTTTGTAGAAGTTCGCCAACGGATCGAACTCGTCGGTTGCCAAGGTGATCGATATCGTCGATAGTTCCGATATCAAATTCGAGGTTAATTAAATAGTCGATCGCCGAAAGAATATCCTGCGGTGTTAAGACTCGCATCACCTCAGGCACGTTCAAACGCAGCTTGCGATTCAGTTTGTAGCGTCCAACCTTGCCCAAGTCGTAGCGCTTGGGATCGAAAAAGCGAGAATCGAGCAATTGCTGACCACCTGAAACCGTCGGAGGCTCACCGGGGCGCAGCTTCCGATACAATTCCATCAAGGCTTCTTCTTCGCCGTACTGACCTTCCTTGTCGATCGTTTTTTGAAAGTACTCAGGATGGCGTAACGCATCAAAGATTTCGCCATCGCTAAGACCTAGAGCTTTCAGAAGTACCTGAGCAGAAAGTTTGCGGGTTTTATCAATACGAACCCACACTAGATCGTTTTTATCGGTTTCAAACTTTAGCCAAGCGCCTCGATTAGGAATTAGGCTAGCGTTATAGGTGCGTCGTCCGTTTTTGTCTGTTTCGGATTTGTAGTAGACCCCAGGACTACGCACAATTTGATTGACGATGACTCGTTCTGCACCATTGATAATGAAGGTGCCGCGATCCGTCATCAATGGCAAATCACCAATGAATACCTCTTGCTCTTTGATCTCTCCAGTTTCTTTGTTAATTAACCGGGTAGGAACATACATCTGGACGGCATAGGTGCTGTCCCGGCGCTTAGCTTCATCAACGTCGTACTTGGGTCGCTTTAGCTTATAGTCCTTGCCAACAAAGTGCAGCTCTAACTTACCGGTGTAGTCTGTAATTGGGGAAAAACTGTCTAACTCTTCAATCAAACCTTCTTCAAGAAACCAGCGGAAGCTCTCCCGCTGAATTTCAACCAAGTCCGGCAGGGTGAAAGCGGGTGTGTTGTATTCTGTCATGCGTTGTCTTTAGAAGGGGTGTGCCCAGCGCGAGTGATGGATTATAGATGATCGTTCATCAAAAAGTCAATAGCCAAACTAATGTTGACTACCTGTTTATAGATGGCTTTTTAGAGACGAAAAACTATGAAATAAAAAATACAAAAGTTGTGCAAATGTCTGAAGTACTCTGAAGATCTACAAAATTCATGTGATTGAACCGCTGACTTATAGAAACCAGCTGTTCAGTTGAATAGTTCTCTATCATCGAATGCACCTACAAATTAAATACAAATGCAAGAAAGTTAAGAGACTATGGAAGAATAACGGAGCATGACCGCCGAATGTAGAGACTGCTGCAAGATTTTCCCACTGTTTCTATATTAATATTTCTCTTCATTATGCCTCGATTTTGCAAAGAATGGGAATCACTTAGCAAAAATACGTGATGTCGTCAACCAAATAAAAAGAAAATTGGTTGAATTTCTAGTAAAGATCTTAAATTCAGTTTGTTAAAGCTGCTAGGGGTGGTAGACGGAACAGTTGGCGGGCATTGTTTGTTGTTTGGGTTGCAAGCTCATCAGTTGAAAGATTTCGCAAGATGGCAACTTGCTCGGCGACATGGCGAACATTAGCTGGCTCATTGCGTTTGCCCCGGTGAGGAATGGGCGCTAGAAAAGGACAGTCCGTTTCGACCAGCAAGCGATCGCTGGGCACCATCTGAGCAGACTCATGAATCTGAGTTGCTTTTTTGAACGTAACTGTACCGCTAAAGCTGATAAAGAATCCTAAGTCTAAAAACCATTGAGTTTCTTCTGGCGTTCCTCCCCAGCAATGCATCACACCCCGCACCGAACCGTGCCGTTCCCAAAAACTGCGAAAATAGCTAGCCATAGTTTCCGCCGCATCTCGACAGTGAATGATGACTGGCAAATCTAGTCGTTGAGCGATCGCCAACTGTTGGTCTAGCGCTTGTAGCTGCTGCTCCGAATTCTGCGCCTTGAAAAAATCTAAGCCCGTTTCACCAATTGCTACCACTCTGGGATCAGAGCTTGCTAACTGAAAAATCTCATCAGCAATTTGGTCAGTCCACTTGACTTCCACATCTAGCGGATGCAAACCAACCGCAAAAAAAACTTCAGGAAAGCGGTTCGCAATTGCCTGAATGCTCTTAAATTCTGACGGTTCTACACAAGAATGAACGAGATAAGCAACATTGGCTTCGCGCCAACGCTGGGCTACCTCGTCTAAATCTTGCTGAAATGTCTCGAAATTAATGTGAACATGAGTATCAACAAGTTGCATTTAGAGCACAGCTCAACGTGTCAAGACTAATTTCCATTTAAGTTAAGCTTAGAAAATCAACAAAATAACTCAAGCAGCTTTAACTGATGAGTTCGCTTTTGCTAAAGAAACTAGGCTTCAAGAAACCTCAGGTTGGGCTGCTTCTAAACTTTTGACTGCTCGCATCAAACGAGATTTTTTACGTGCTGCCGTGTTAGCGTGCAACGCACCTCTTTTCACTGCCTTGTCGATCTGACTGTAAGCAGAAGCTAAACTCGACTGAACTGTTTGCTCAGATTCGGGCGTTGGGCTGGCGGCATGACTGCTAACAGCAGTGAAGCATTTTTTCACAAACGTCTTTACAGCAGTCTTATAGCTTTTATTCCGAAGCCGATTGCGCTCAGTAATTCCTACGCGCTTGATGGCAGACTTGATGTTAGCCACAGTAAATCCTAAAAACTCTACTACCTATCGAAGCATTAGCGAAAAAATACGATAAATGCTTGAAAAATAACTATAACATCTCTAGTGTTCAACAGCCCAATCTCCTAAAAATCCAGGTTAAGCTAGAGTAACGAGGATGGGCGCATCTGCTTTCTGACCGAATGATGGAACTCTCAGAAATCTGTTCTCGTCAGGCAACTTTTTAAGATGGCATTCCGACATCCATGCTGCGAATTATCACTCAGCGATCCGAGGCACGATCTGAACTACGGCGTATCTGTGACCGCACTCACGACGACCAGGTAACTCACAAAGAGTCAACGGTGCGGGAAGTGCTTCAAGCAGTGAAACGCCAAGGCGATCGCGCGTTGTTGCATTACACCTTAGAATTTGATCGCCAGGATTTGAAACCTGATGATTTGAGGGTCAGCGGCTCAGAGCTAGATGCAGCTTACCAGCAAGTCTCTAAAGAATTGTTAGATGCTATTCAGCTAGCCTGTCGGCAGGTCGAAGCATTTCATCGCCAGCGGGTGCCAAAAAGCTGGGTGCATTTTGGCGAGAATGAAGTTGTGTTGGGTAAACGGTATACCCCTGTGGATCGGGCGGGTATCTATGTGCCGGGTGGACAGGCATCTTATCCCAGCACAGTGATTATGAATGCGATTCCGGCAAAGGTGGCAAAGGTGCCTCGGATTGTTATGGTCACTCCTCCAGGTACGGAGAATGGGATCAGCCCAGCCGTATTAGTGGCGGCCCAAGAAGCAGGAGTTGAAGAAATTTATCGTGTAGGTGGGGCGCAGGCGATCGCGGCACTTGCCTACGGTACTGAAACCATTCCCAAAGTCGATATCATTACTGGACCCGGCAACATTTACGTTACCTTGGCGAAAAAGCTGGTTTACGGCACTGTAGGGATCGACTCTCTTGCGGGTCCATCAGAAGTATTGATCATCGCCGATAAGAGCGCCAATCCAGTTTATGTGGCAGCGGATATGCTGGCGCAAGCAGAACACGACCAAATGGCTGCCTCTATTTTATTGACCGATGACTCAGTGCTGGCGCGAAAAGTGGTGGATGAAGTGGAACGGCAGTTGGTTGATCATCCTCGTCGCTTATTGACTGAAAAGGCGATCGCCCATTACGGCTTAGTTGTAGTGGTGGAATCATTGGATGTGGCGGCAGAACTGTCAAACGAGTTTGCCCCAGAACATTTAGAACTAGAAGTCGTTGATCCGTGGGGCTTGCTCGATAAAATTCGTCACGCTGGTGCGATTTTCTTAGGTTCTTCTACCCCAGAAGCGGTGGGAGACTATTTGGCTGGTCCCAATCACACCCTGCCGACTTCGGGTGCAGCGCGGTATGCTTCTGCTTTAACTGTGGAAACCTTCCTGAAACATTCCAGTCTGGTGCAGTATTCGCAAACCGCGCTAGAAAAAGTTGCCGGAGCGATCGATGCACTGGCAACAGCAGAAGGATTACATTCTCACGCTGAATCAGTGCGCTTGCGGATGCGTAACAACCAGGAATTGCCTTAAACGTAGCAGGCTAAGGGTTTGTCCCAAATTGAGCGGCAGCAGTGAAATTCCCTCAATCCGAGACTGTACCCAGCCTTCACCCCAATGCCACTCATGAAAGCCATCAATTCCCTGGCTCAACAGCATGCGTAGACTGTTGGATTCCACCTGTGTAACTTTGTGCTGGATAGCAACGGGACCAAGCCAGCTTGTGAAGGTTAATCCTTCAACCAACTCTTCGGGCAATCCTGTAGAAAGCCGCTGAGGAAAGAGCCATTTTTGCAAACTTGCCGTGTGGAGTAAGCCTTGCTGTAACGCTTGTTCAGTGGCGGGAACTTCGATGCGGAGGCTGCTGTGTTGAAAAGTGCCAAACATGATGAGTTTTAACGGAGGATACGTACCTTTAGTATGCCGGATACCTTTATATCTGGGGGTTGCATCTTGGCTCATTCGGTATGAAAAAGCCTGGGTTGACTTTTTGGAAAAACCTCAGAACGACCTGTAGTAAAGGATAGTCCTCTTTACTGATTTCAAAAGGTCGTCACTATGAAACCCCTTTCCGTTTTGATCGCTGCTGTTGCTGCTAGCTTCACAACCCTCGCTGTTGCTCTACCTTCGTTTGCCCGCCCCGCTACGCTAGTGGCTCAAGATGCTGGTAGCCGCATCAATGTTCGCTCTGCGCCAACGATCGCGTCTTCTCGTGCCCATTATGGGGTAGCCGGTGATCGCGTGGAAGTGGTGCGCTCAATGCGGGGAAGCGATCGCTCGATGTGGAACTATGTGCAATTTTCTTCGGGTGCCAAAGGCTGGGTGCGCGGCGATTTTGTTAGATATACAGAAGGGATGGCGGAGTATGGTGTGTTGGCAGGCAAGACAGGCGATCGCATCAACGTTCGGGCAAATCCATCGACTTCAGCCACCTCTCCTCATTACGGATTGCAAGGCGATGTGGTGCAACTGTTGGAAAACAAAAACACAAAAGACGGCTATGTTTGGCACTTTGTCCAGTTTCCCTCTGGCGCTCAAGGTTGGGTACGCAGCGACCTGATTAGCCGTATGGATGTTGGTTGTTAATTTGGCTTAGCTTTGTTTCGCAAAAAATATACTTTGAATTGTAAGGATGCAATCAAGTTTGACTGATGCATCCTTATTAACGTTTAAACCCGCGCTTTAAAGGTGGACTCTTATCTACCAAGTTATTCAACGCTACAGTACAAACAAAAAACAGTGGGTGTTGAGAACGTTTTTATTGTTATCAGCATGACTAAAAAGAGAAATTTTATTAACGCTTTGGCAAAACTTTAATCCTGGACTGGTTTATAAAGATTAAACTTTTGCTCCTGGTGACTGCCGGAAATTGTGGGAACTCTAACGAAAGATTGAAAAGATTAAGCACTTAACTTTGTTTATAGCCCTAAATGGTAGCGAAAAATATTAGCGACATAGGAGTGCATATGCCTCAAACAATCCTGAACAAGTTATTGCAGGATGAAATTGCCTTACTTGCAAAAACTCACGGAATAAGTGCAGATGTACTTGAGAAATTTGCAGACTTTACTATTGTAAATTTCAAAAAGAAAGATCCTAAGCCAAAACCTCTTACTGGCAAACAACTTAAAGAAGCTGTCTGTAAACACTTCGATGTAAAAGACATAAAAGAACTTAAAAAATCGAGTGGTTTTCAATTGGCTACATCCAGCATGGGCAAACTTGATTTAAGCAAGAACGCAGGTTGGGAAATGTTATATCGCAAGTTTATTGATGTTCTACCCAACGAAGCCAATGAAAAGGGACATGGCTGCATTAATGGAATCAACATCTTTAAATACGACATGCCTTGGCGAACTTTTGGATTAGATCCAAAAACTTCTAGCACTGAGGATATCAAGTCTGCCTATCACCAACTGAGTAAAATTTACCACCCAGATACTTCATCTACAGGGGATGCAGAAGTATTCGATCGCTTGACTGTTTTCTATAAAAGTCTTACCTACAAGTTTTAACCATGGCAAAAGTTTACATTACCAGCAAAGAACTGATTAAGACACTCAACATCACAGATCAAGACTTGATTAATATTGAGACACATTTCGATGCAGATGCAGATGATGAATGGGAACTGCTTGAAGGAAAAGACTATAAAGTTGTTATTGCCTCTACTGGACTTCGCGAGTATACGGAGTCTGGAGCTTACGCCATTGCGCGTTATCTAGAGGCAACTAAAAAGCCAGGATTTTGGGATCTTCTCAGCGAATGGATTTTCCATACTAAAGAAAAAATTCGTCAGAGCTTTATTAGACGCAAAGTTTTTGAAAATTCCTCATCTCTAGTTAAGCGTAGCGACCAATTTTGGATTTCACGATCTGATGTAGTAGCAATCTTTGGAACGCGCTCTGACTATCTTAAAAAGATGGCTGAACATACTCAGAAAACCAAGTTTCCACTTACTAAAGGTCAACATTTTGAAGATTTTTTAGATGGAAGTGGTGAACGCTTTTCGTTAGAAGGGATTTACAGGCTTTCGCAATCTTTTCATGAGTGCCAAACCAAGAAAAACCGTAAGGAAGAATGTAAAGACGTTGGTGAAGTTATTAAGTCTGAAGTTGATAATATCATCGGCCAAATTAAAAAGCGCGAAGAAAAGATTGCAACTGCTAAGAATAATGCTAAAAGACGAGATAAAAAGACTTGTCAGCTTACTGGACAAAAAAGTAACAAGGTCAATCAATTAAAATTGACAGCCCATCATCTATACTCCCAAAATGAATATCCACTTTTGGCAGATATGGAGGATAACTTAATCACAATAGTCTGCGAAGTTCATGATCAATTTCACCTTAATCATATGGGCGGATGCCAAAAGCCTTGCACGATTGAGGACTTTATTGATTTCGTTCAGAAGTATTATCCTGGTCAAACCGATACGCTAAGTTGGCTGCAATATCAGCAGCAAAAACTTGGTAAGCAAGAGCCTGTTAGCAAACGCAAGCCTCATGTGCTGTATCTTCCATTTAGCAAAGTCAGTTAGTAGATCCTAGAAAAGATGATCTTGCAATTACTTTTCTAATAATCTGTTCCGGCTCATACAAGATGCAAGTTTGCTTGAGTCAGGCGGCATTGGTGGGGCTGAGGGTATGAACACCCGCACTTCCTTTTACTCTGCTGATCCCCACTTCGGCAGGTTTGAGAATTTAGAAGTTTATAGTCATCACAAGAAGTTCAATAGCGTAACTTGGATAGATAGTCTATTGAGCAATCCAGTTTAGTGATGGTTATGCGCCTTGTCCCAGTCTTTCAAGTGATTTCAGCAGTTTTCATTGGCTTAATGCCATCCGTTGGGCTAGCGCAAACCATAGCGCTCAATCGAGCCAAGCAAGGAATGGTGGTGGCGGCTCATCCCCTCGCAAGCCAAGCCGGATTGGCGATGTTGCAGCAAGGCGGCAATGCCATGGATGCAGCCGTGGCGACGACCTTTGCTATTTCTGTAGTGGAACCTTACTCAGCGGGACTGGGTGGCGGCGGTTTTTTGTTGCTGCGGGTGGGCAAAACTGGCGAGATTAAAGCACTCGATTTTCGGGAACGGGCACCCTTGGCGGCTACTGCAAAAATGTATTTAGATGCATCTGGAAAGCCGCTCCCCAAAGCCAGCACGGAAGGCTATCTGGCAGTGGGAGTTCCGGGAACGGTGGCAGGATTGGCTGAAGTGCATCGCCAGTATGGCAAGCTGCCCTGGAAAACCGTGGTGCAACCGGCGATCGCCCTCGCAACCAAGGGCTTTGTGGTAACTCCCAAGCTATCAGCCGCGATCGCCCGTTATCCAGCCTTGCAAACCAATCCAGCAACTCGGCAAATTTTTCTGCCATCAGGAAAGCCGCCTGCAATTGGTGAGACGCTGATTCAAACCGATTTAGCTAAAACGTTAGGCGCGATCGCCCAAGGGCCGGGCAGTTTTTACACAGGCAGCATTGCCAGCGCGATCGCCCAAGACATGGCAGCCAATGGCGGCATCATCACCCAACAAGATTTACAGCAGTATCGCCCAATTTGGCGGACTCCCGTTTGCGGCAATTTTCAAACAGTGCGAGTCTGCTCCATGCCGCCGCCATCTTCCGGTGGAGTGCATCTGCTGCAAATGCTGAACTTGCTCAGTGGCACTCTTGAAAGCTCTAGCGGGAACGCTATTAGCGGCGCTAATCTCAAAGCTCTAGGCTGGCATCATCCCGATGTGCTGCACTGGATGATCGAAAGTATGCGAATTGCCTATGCCGATCGCGCTCAGTACCTTGGCGATCCAGATTTTGTGAAGGTGCCCACGGCTGCCCTGATTAGCCCTGCTTATGCCGCGCAACGCCGTCTAGAAATTGACCTGAGCAAGGCACGACTATCCAGCCAAGTGAAACCTGCCGATCCAGCGTTGCTACAGCGCCTGTCGGGCAAGGAATCGGCAGACACTAGCCACTTAAGCGTAGTGGATCAAGCGGGGAATGCCGTCAGTCTGACTTTTACCGTAAACCTGGGCTTTGGCGCACGGGTGGTTGCAGCAGGTACAGGCATTGTGTTGAACAACGAAATGGATGATTTTGCGATCGCGCCCAATATACCCAACGCATTCGGATTAGTGGGTGGCACAGCAAACGCGATCGCCCCGCGGAAAACGCCTCTTTCTAGCATGACTCCCACCATCGTCACGGAAAATGGGCAGATCCGCCTGGTTGCGGGGGCACCGGGCGGCAGCACGATCATCACAACTATTTTGCAGATTGTGCTAAACGTGCTGGTATACGACATGGATGCTCGCAGTGCAGTGTCGGCTCCGCGACTGCATCACCAATGGCTACCTGACAAGCTAATGGTAGAAAAAAATGGGTTCGACACACTGACGTTGACAGAGTTGCGCCGTCGTGGGCACACAATTGAGGAGCAAGCGGGCTGGGGCAATCCGACTATCATTCTCCGCAGTAGGGATGGTTGGTTAGAAGGAGCTGCCGATCCGCGTGGAGAAGGAATAGCGGCTGGCTTCTAAATTAATCCACAACCTTGAGCAATCCCGACCGTAAGCGATCGAACAGGCGATTAATCAGTAGTTTTTCTTTAGCGTTTAAATTACTCAGTGTCAGCAGTGAATGTTGATCCACACGGGTAATTTGACGGGTCGCTAAAATCCGTTCGACAATCTCTTCTAGGGGTGTGGCAGTTAAAGTGGGGGCGTTCATGGCAGAGACTCAACTAGGGGCTTCGACACTTTTAAGTATCCTGTTATTCCAAGCTATGACAGGTGATAAATGCCCCTTCTCAGGTGTGATTGTTCCTGATTCTCCTAGTGATTCAAATCACGCTCTGTTCCATGACCTGTATCTTGCAAACCTATGATGAACTGGCTAACCGGCAACTCCACAACCTGTGTCCGCATCCGGCGTAATTGGCTATCTGTGCGGGTTATTAGACAGGGGAAGCCAGCCAAGCACTATGAAAATTCAACTGAAGTAGTGGTGCAACTCGATCGCACTGGCAAGAAAAAAGTGGTTGCAGTTGGACGAGAGGCGCGTTCCTTTTCATCTTCACAGGTTACAGATACAGCGCCGCAGAATGCATTTGATCACCCTAGGTTAGTCATTGACGACTTGGAGATTGCCGTCGCCACGCTAGTTTATTTCTTGCAACAGGCATTTAATCGTCAGTTGTTCTTTGCGCCTTCTGTGATTGTGCATTCTCTGCGAGAGTTGGAGGGAGGATTAACCTCAATTGAGCGCCAGCTATTATTGAGTCTTGCCAGTCAAGCTGGAGCTAGAGAAGTGTTCTTGTTTGAAGGGCTGCAAGAACTGAGTGATGATGAGTTGCTAACCAGCCAACCCAGTGATTTTCAAAGCAAGTGGAAGACTTAACCCTGCACCTGACATCTGCTATCAATTTAACCTTTTCGTTCTTTTTGTGGATCACTGCTGAATATGACTGCTGAGACTTTGAAGTGGCAATTTTGGATTGATCGCGGCGGCACCTTCACCGACATTGTGGCGCGGCATCCCAATGGTTCACTTTCGGTACACAAGCTGCTATCTGACAATCCACGCTATCAGGATGCCGCTATTCAGGGCATTCGCGAGATTTTGGGCATATCTGCGAATGAGCCTATTCCAACAGAGCAGATTGAGGCGATCAAAATGGGAACGACGGTGGCGACGAATGCGCTGCTGGAACGCAAGGGCGATCGCGTCCTATTTATCACGACTAAAGGCTTTCGGGATGTGTTGCAGATCGGCTACCAACATCGCCCCAACATTTTCGCTTTGCAGATCTTTCTGCCCGAAATGCTGTATGAGCAGGTGATTGAAGTGGATGAACGCTACAGCGCCCAAGGTGAGGAACTCGTTGCCATTACTGCTGAGGCAGAGACGCAGTTGATCGCATCGCTGCAAGCTGCTTATGACGGCGGCATTCGTTCTTGCGCGATCGCGTTGTTGCACGGCTACCGCTATCCCCTGCATGAGCAGCAAGTCGCAGCAATCGCCAAGGCGATCGGCTTTACCCAAATCTCTGTTTCCCATCAGGTTAGCCCCCTGATGAAGCTGGTCAGTCGCGGCGACACCACCGTCGTTGATGCTTACTTGTCGCCCATTTTACGGCGCTACGTTGAGCAAGTGGCGGCAGAGTTAGGCAAGGGGCAGGAGGTAACAGGCAAAGGGCAAGAAGCAATCTCCCCTCGCCTCTTTTTCATGCAATCCAATGGCGGCTTAACCGATGCCCAATCATTTCAAGGGAAGGACAGCATTTTGTCGGGTCCGGCTGGCGGGGTGGTGGGCGCGGTGCAAACCTGCAAACAAGCAGGGCTGGAGAAAATCATCACCTTTGATATGGGCGGCACTTCAACGGACGTGGCGCACTATGCCGGGGAGTATGAACGCACCTTTGAAACGGAAGTGGCAGGAGTGCGGCTGAGGGCACCGATGATGTCAATCCACACGGTAGCAGCGGGGGGCGGTTCCATTCTGCTGTTTGATGGGGCGCGCTACCGCGTCAGTCCCGAGTCGGCGGGGGCAAATCCGGGTCCTGCCTGCTATCGCAAGGGCGGACCGCTGACAGTCACGGATTGTAATGTGATGCTGGGGCGGGTGCAGCCAGAGTTCTTTCCAAAGATATTTGGAGTGGAAGGAAACTTGCCGCTGGATGCGGAAGTGGTGCAGCGCAAATTTGCAGAATTGACAGCGGAAATTCACCAGGCAACGGACGACCCACGATCGCCCGAACAGGTGGCGGAAGGTTTTTTGGCGATCGCCGTGGAAAAAATGGCAAATGCCATCAAAAAAATCTCGGTGCAGCGTGGCTACGACATCACAGAGTACACATTGTGCTGTTTTGGCGGCGCAGGGGGACAACATGCCTGCGCGATCGCCCAAACTTTGGGCATCCAACAAATTTTCATTCATCCCTACGCCGGAGTTTTATCTGCCTACGGCATGGGCTTAGCAAACCAAAGCGTCATCCGCGAACAGTCTATTGAAACTCCTTTGACCGAAGCGGTGCCCGATCTAGAAGCCGCGATCGCCCATCTCACCGCTACGGCAACCACCGAACTAATCCGCCAAAATTCCACCCTTGCAGCAGCCCTTCACGCGTCAGCCAAAGCCCATCTGCGCTATGAAGGTACGGATTCTGCCTTGATTGTGAAATATGGCAGTATTGCTGAAATGACGACCCGATTTGAAGCGGCTCATCGTCAGCGCTACGGCTTCATTGCCCAGAAACCTTTAATCGTCGAAGCGCTCTCCGTCGAAATGGTGGGCAGTGTGGCAGGGTTAGATGAACAGATGTCCAAACCGTCCCGCACGGAACCTTTGCAGTCGATCTCCACTCGCCCTATGTACGTTTCCGGCGGTTGGCAACCTGTGCCTCTGTATCAGCGCGATCTCCTGTGTCCCGGCGATATCATTGCTGCACCTGCTCTCATCCTGGAAGCTACTGGCACCAACGTCATAGAACCGGGCTGGCAGGCAGCAGTGACGGAGCACGGAGGATTAATCTTGACCTGCATTCAGCCAATCAAAACTCCAATCTCCAATCTCCAATCTCCCATTTCAAAGCCCGATCCAGTTCTGCTGGAAATTTTCAATCATCTGTTTATGGCGATCGCTGAGCATATGGGCGTGACGCTGCAAAATACCAGCTACTCGGTCAACATCAAAGAGCGACTTGATTTCTCCTGCGCCGTCTTTGACCAGAACGGACAACTGATCGCCAATGCGCCCCACATTCCGGTGCATCTCGGTTCCATGGGCGAAAGTGTGCAAAGCCTGATGCGCGATTCGTTCCACGATCCCAAAGGGAATCGCGGCGATGCTTTGTCCTCCGGCGATGTCTACCTATTGAATAATCCCTACAATGGCGGCACCCATTTGCCAGATGTAACGGTGATCACTCCCGTTTTTTTAGAGGGGATCGGAATGAGTCCCCAATTCTTCGTTGCTTCCCGGGGACACCATGCCGATATTGGAGGTATTACGCCAGGTTCCATGCCTCCCAATAGCGTATCGATTACCCAGGAGGGGGTACTGATTGATCATTTCAAGCTGATCGATCAAGGCAATTTCCGGGAAGCTGAGTTGATGGAACTGTTGACTGCTGGCGAGCATCCCGTTCGCAATCCAGCGCAAAACTTGGCAGACTTAAAGGCGCAGGTTGCCGCCAATGCCAAAGGCGTGCAGGAGTTGCAGGCAATGGTGCAGCATTTTGGCTTGGAGACAGTGCAGGCATACATGCAGCATGTTCAGGACAACGCTGAAGTTGCGGTGCGGCGGGTGATTGATGCCTTGGGTCAAGATGCAACGGATCGCGCTTTCACAGTCACGATGGATAATGGGTGCAAAATCCAGGTAGCGATCGCGATCGACCCAGCCTCTCGCAGCGCCAAAATCGATTTCACAGGCACCTCGCCCCAACAGCCCAATAACTTCAACGCGCCGCTAGCAGTCTGCAAAGCTGCTGTCCTCTACGTCTTTCGCACCCTGGTTGAAGATGATATTCCCTTGAATGCTGGATGCCTGAAGCCCCTGGATATCATCGTCCCCGCAGGTTGCCTGCTCAATCCTCGCTACCCTGGTGCGGTGGTTGCAGGTAATGTGGAAACCTCCCAGGTGGTCACCAATGCACTGTATGGAGCGCTGGGCGTAATGGCGGCAGCCCAAGGCACAATGAATAATTTCACCTTTGGCAATCAGCGCTACCAATACTACGAAACCATTTGTGGCGGATTGGGCGCTGGCGCAACCTTTGATGGTGCGGATGCTGTGCAAACCCACATGACCAACTCCCGCCTCACCGATCCGGAGGTTCTGGAATGGCGCTTTCCGGTGCTGCTAGAAGAATTTTCCCTTCGTCTCCACAGTGGCGGCGAGGGAAAATATCACGGCGGTGATGGCGTAGTGCGACGGCTCAAATTTCGAGAACCGATGACGGCAGCAATTCTATCAGGACATCGAGCTGTGCCCCCCTTTGGCATGAATGGAGGGGAACCAGGAGCAGTTGGACGCAATTGGATTCAGCGCCACGATGGCACGATTGAAAATTTAGGCAGCACGGCAGCAGCCCAAATGCAGGCTAACGATGTATTTGTGATTGAGACTCCTGGTGGTGGTGGTTATGGGTCTAAAAAAGATCAACGTTCTTGAGGTATAACCGATGTTTACACACTGCTCGCGCCTACTCTACCCGTTGGGTAATGAAGGATGCTTGAGCTGAAACTTCGGTACCTTTCACCACTTCAGTTTGTTCAGAATCTACTGAGGAAGCCGAGGTTTCAATCGTGCTGGTAGCTAACTCTGGTTCAGCAATGGGTTTGCGGACTTCAATCAGTTTGATTGCTCGATCAACACTTTCCGGCAAGATGACCACCAGACTGTTTAACGGAGCATTATCTAGCGCCGTTTGAATGGCGGTAACCTCGTCTAGGACTATCTCATAGAGGCAATTGGGCTTTGCTTGCTGTAATCCTCGCGCAATCCAACGGGCAGCATCGCCACGGGGTCGCCCACGGGCATCATCGTCTTCTTTAATGATGATGCGATCGAACATACCAGCCGACAGAGTGCCTAGGGTGACGAAATCTTCATCACGGCGATCGCCCGGTCCTCCCACTACGCCAATGCGTTCGCCAGGCCAATTACGCACAAACCCTCCAAGCGCCTCGTAGCTGTGGGCATTGTGAGCATAATCCACCAAGGCATGGTAGGTGCCCAGATTGAATAAGTTCATGCGACCCGGTGTTTGTTCAGCAGAGGCACGGAAGGTGAGCAGCGCCGCTCGGATGTCTTTAATGTCTACGCCTTGAGCAAATGCCGCCAAACTAGCTGCCAGCGCATTGGCAATCATGAACGGTGCCCGCCCCGCCAAAGTCAAGGGCACATTTTCAGCCGGTTCAATCCGCAGCGTCCAATCACCCTTCAAAATCGACAAGTATCCATTTTCATGAACTGCTGCCAATCCACCTTTTTGAGTGTGAGCTTTAATTAGCTCATTGTCAGGATTCATAGAGAAGTAGGCAACCTGAGCGTTGACCCGGCGGGCCATCTCTGCGACGAGTGGATCATCTGCGTTGAGTACTGCGTAGCCGTTAGGCATCACGGTTTCAGCCACAACACTCTTCACCCGCGCCATCTGCTCAATGGTGTTAATATCGCCCAGTCCTAGGTGATCAGCAGCAACATTCAATACCACGCCCACGTCGCAAGTATTAAAACCTAGACCAGAGCGCAAAATGCCACCCCGCGCACTTTCCAAAATTGCCACCTCCACTGTGGGGTCTTGCAAAATCAGTTGGGCGCTTTGCGGTCCAGTATTGTCGCCGAGTTCTGCCACGTAATCGCCGATATAGGTGCCGTCTGTCGTGGTGTAACCAACCACTTGCCCCGTTTGCCGAAAAATATGGGCAATCAAGCGCGTGGTGGTCGTTTTGCCGTTAGTTCCGGTAAGGGCAATAATGGGCACGCGGCTAGGAGTACCCGGTGGAAAGAGCATGTTTAGCACAGGTGCTGCAACGTTGCGAGGAATGCCTTCACTCGGACAAACGTGCATCCGGAAACCAGGAGCTGCATTAATTTCGACGATCACACCATCGACCTCGCGCAGGGGACGGGTAATGTCTGGGGTAACTATATCAATGCCGGCAATGTCTAGACCGATGGTTTTAGCAGCCCGTTTGGCAATCCATAGATTTTCGGGATGGATGTCATCCGTGCGATCAACCGAACTACCGCCCGTACTCAGGTTTGCAGTTGCTCGCAGGTAGAATACCTCATCTTTTTCTAAGATAGTTTCCACGGTGTAGCCCTGTTTCTCTAACAGTTGCCAACTCGTGCGATCGAGTTCGATTTTGGTCAGCACGTTATCGTGACCTTCGCCACGCCGGGGATCGCTGTTGGTTTCTTCAATCAATTCTTCAATAGAATGAACCCCATCTCCCACTACGTGAGCCGGAATCCGCTCAGCCACAGCAACAACGTTGCCGTCTACGACCAAAACACGATGATCTCGCCCTGTATAAAAACGTTCTAGAATCACCGATCGCGAGACTTCTTTCGCTACGTCGTAGGCTGCGATCGCTGCTTCCCAAGAATTAATGTCAATGGTAATACCGCGCCCATGGTTGCCATCAAGCGGTTTAATCACAATCGGGTAGCCGCCCACATACTCAATGGCTTCTTCTAGCTCATCAAAAAAGTTGACAACTGTGCCACGCGGTACGGGGATCCCTGCATTTCGCAGAACGGTTTTGGTGCCCTCTTTATCACTGGCAAGCTCTACGCCCAAAATGCTGGTGTAGTTACTCAACGTTGCCTGCATCCGCTTTTGGTGTATGCCATAACCTAGCTGAATGAGATGGCGAGCACCCAGTTCAGACCAGGGAATTCCGCGTGCCTCGGCTTCCTTGATGATCGCCTCGGTGCTGGGTCCCAAAGAAACATCCGCAGCAAGCTGACGAAGATCATTCAAATCTTTTTCTAGTTCTTCTGGAGAGTATATCCCGTTGTCAATAATTCCCTGGCAAAGACGCACAGCCGCTCGCGCCGCATATCGTCCTGCCTGCTCATGGACGTACTCGATCACCACCTGATAGGTGCCTAAGTCATCCGTTTCTCGAGTTCGCCCAAAGCCAACGATCATGCCAGCCAGCTCTTGCAACTCTAGCGCCACATGTTCCACGATGTGCCCCATCATGGTGCCTTCCTGCACACGCTTTAAGAAACCACCCCGGCATCCAGGCGAACAAAAGTGTTCCACTAGGCTAGGAAGCGTCTGGGTCAACCCTTCATAGAAACCCGAAATCAGATTAGAAGGCTTATCCGCCAATTCTTCTAGAGCGAGACGCATCACCACCAGCTTTGGGCGACGAATGCTCCAGTAGTTAGGCCCGCGCAATGTCTGGATTTTGAGTATTTTCATAGCACTATCCGGAAAAGTTCAACTCTGGTGCTGTAAATGTTGGCAGAATTCATCCAATGATGAAGGTTGCGATCACAAGCAATTATTCAGTTTCTTTCGCAGTGGGGGTCTAAACTGTTCACGTTGAACCATTTAAACCCCAAAGGCTAAGTTTAATCAGTCATTTGAGGCTTGATATTAACGACTGCTCCTTTGTTCCACACTGCATTCCTCGTTACTGTGAACTAAGCTCTATCACGCTAATGCATCCGTTTCAAGTGTTATCAGAATGAGAATGAATTGGAATGCGCTTCTGCAAATTAAAGCAATCGCCGTGAACTAAAATATGGATTCGCAAATTTCCAATGCTGAGGGGATCGGTGGCTCCAATGTTGAATAAATTCGTGTGAGTTAGTTCTTTCGGATCAATTACTGTCACTGTACCCTTTCCCATCACTTGCAGCAGTCCATCTCCTTCAAACAAGGAGCAGGTATCTTCATCGATACCAATACCAAAAAGATCGGAGTGTCCGGCGATCGCACTCATGAGGCGTGCCATCCGGTTGCGGTTATGAAAATGCTGATCAACCAGTAGTTCTGGAATAATGCCTAGTCCTGTTGTAATATCGACCAGCGATCGATTGGGCGACTCACCGCTACCCCCGCCCGCAATCATGTAATGCCCCATTACCGCAGCGCCAGCACTTGTGCCAGCCAGCGTAATTTCGCCCCGCTGCGCTCGCTGACGAACTAACTCCATCAAGGGCGTATCTGCCAACAAACCACACAACCGAAGCTGATCGCCCCCCGTCATAAATACACCTGTACAGCTTTCGGCATAACTCTGCAAAATGGGGTCTTCGCACTGAGCGCGATCTTGAATATCTAAAATTTCAATGCCTTTTGCCCCCATCTCCGTAAAAATTTCACGGTATCGCTCACCAATAACGGCAGGTTCACGAGAAGCAGAAGGAATAATCGCAATTTGGGCATCCGTTGAGCCAGAGCGAACAAAAAAACTGTGCAAAATCTCCCGCCCATGAACTTTATCCTCGGCTCCACCGATAATCATGATGGCGGTTTTTGTAGATTGGGGCATTTCCTCTCCAAGGGACTGATACTGTAGCCGAGGTGCAGCATTAATTCCCGTCATAGGATGAAATAGGCGCTCTAACAGCTTTGTAACTGCCTTAGGGACACCACTTTTACTCATCTTGTGCTCCCTGATTCTGTTGAGGGAGTACCATAATCGAGGTAATGCTGATGCTCTCATCTACACACTAATCTTGCTAATTGATCGGGCAAGTCTGACCTACTTTTGATATATCTAAGAAGCTCCGGCGGCTTTTTGCAGAAGATCTTTATAAAAGATACGCACCATGACAGATCATTAAAGCTTAGTTTAAATCAATTCAAAATGTTTCTTTGTCTCCGTTGCTTTGCCCCCGTCAAAGCTTTACTTAAAGTCAGAGCGCTTGACCGACCGCCCCTCATCATAAGCTAAGTGTGGATTCGCAGCTATGCGCTTTGATATTGTGACCCTGTTTCCTGATTTTTTTGTTTCTCCTTTAGGTTCAGGACTGTTAGGAAAAGCTCTTGCTAAGCAGATTGCTGAGGTTCATCTAACAAATCCTCGTGACTTTACAACGGATAAACATCATCGCGTGGATGACGAGCCTTATGGCGGCGGAGTAGGCATGTTAATGAAGCCAGAACCGATTTTTGCGGCGGTGGAATCGCTTCCTATTTTGCCCCAGCGACAGGTGCTAATGATGACGCCTCAAGGGGAAACCATGCATCAACGCATGTTCCAGGGTTTTGCGGCAAATTGTGATCAGTTAGTCATCATTTGTGGACATTATGAGGGTGTTGATGAACGGGTATTAAATTTAGTGACGCGGGAAGTTTCTCTAGGGGACTTTGTGCTGACCTGTGGTGAAATTCCAGCGTTGACAATGCTGAATGGCGTTATCCGGCTGTTGCCAGGAACCGTGGGCAAGGAAGAGTCGCTAAAGCTGGAAAGTTTTGAGGATGGGTTATTGGATTATCCGCAATATACTCGCCCCCCTGTGTTTCGCGAGTGGGCAGTGCCAGAGGTACTGAGATCGGGCAATCATCAGGCGATCGCCCAGTGGCGCAAAGAACAACAGCAGCAACGAACCCGCGATCGCCGCCCTGACTTGTATGAAAAGTGGGAAAGGGAAAGGAGATCAACGATTGAGGATTAGCAATTAAGGAATCATCAATAATCATTAGGTTTAGAGCGCCGTCAAATTTCGTTGTCTAAAATTAAGACAGATTGCTTGAAGTAAAGGCCAGATTTTCAACCTCAGGTATTTTATGAAGTACCGAGCTATTGTGGAGTCCCCAGGTGCCCAGGATGTTTGACCTATGAAGAGCTGGACTGAACATACAGAAATAGCTCAAATTCAGGTCAAATTTAAATAGTTATTTGAACGAGTCAGCCCTCTAAATGGGCACATTAGCTAGGTATACGGGTACATATAGGAAGGTAGAAAGGGTGTTATGGTGCAGTTAGAGGGAGCCGATGGCGCAGAGTTAACCAACGAGGTTGTGACAGTTAGCCTATTGCAGGTAGCCCTACGGTCAGATGCGCGCAGACTTCAGGTGCTATTGAATGAATGGGGCGAAACCGCAGATACCGCAACTCCAGAAGGTTTATTTTCCCTGCTACAACAAGTCGCACAAGGGCTGTTGGATTACTCCCGATATTGGAGTCATGTATTAGCAAGCTCTAAAACAGTGAATGCCTACGAAGAAGCGGAAGAGGTTTTTAATGCTTGGTCTTTGCGAGAACGCAGTAAATTCAGCACAGAAACCTTGACCAATGTTGATGGAGTCATTACCAAGCGATCACCTGTTGCCCCCAGCGTTGATGACACTCCCGCTTATATCGTAGTGACGCTCATCTTGGGCACAGAAGGCGATCTTCCCCTATTTAGCGAAATTTATTCGGCTTCTGCCCTCCGAGATGTACTTGATAATATTCGGATGATGCAGCCGCTGTATCTGATTGTTTTTGAAATGCTATGGAGTCCTCAAGATCTTGACGACAGCCTCACCGAAGCCGAACGTGTTACCGAATATGGAGACATGTCAGAGATTGCTTAAACCGTAAGTAGCAAAGAAATAAAAGGATAAGAATTCATTAATTAAGCGTGCCAGCTTAAAATAAGAACATGAGTGATAAGGACGACAGCTACAAACTTATTAGCGATAACCGCTATGCCCGCTTTCAATTCGAGATTTTGGAAACCTACGAAGCTGGAATTCAGCTAGTTGGAACCGAAGTGAAATCAATTCGGGCAGGCAAGGTCAGTCTTAAGGATGGATTTGCCCTAATTCGTGATGGGGAAGCGTTTTTAATGAACGTCCACATTTCTCCCCACGACACAACCCGGCAAACTTATAACCATGATCCCCGCCGTAACCGTAAACTGCTGCTTCACCGAGATGAACTTCGGAGTCTGACTGGCAAGGTTGAACAGCAGGGTTTGACCTTAGTTCCCTTAAAGATGTATATGAAGCGTGGCTGGGTCAAGATCGTGATTGGGCTGGCACGCGGGAAGAAACTGCACGACAAGCGAGAAGACATCAAGCGGCGCGATGATCAGCGCGATATGCAAAGAGCAATGAAAACCCAGTAAAGAGCAATGCTGGGTGATTAGATGGGTGCAGGATTGGATAAGTGGATAGATAAATTGTTTGCTTTACTGCCGATAGCCTAATACCTCCTGTGCTCTGCCCTCTTATGACTGACAGTAACCATCTTCGATTGCACCAACTTCTGCAAGAGCGGATCGAGCATCCCGAGCGGGAGGAGGAGGTTGACAGACTGATTCATCAAATCTTTGATCAAGATTGTGCCATTTTGGTGCTAGATCTATCAGGTTTTTCGCGGCTGACGATTCGCCACGGCATTATTCACTTTTTGGCGATGGTGCATCGTATGACCGCGATCGCTGATCCAATTGTCACCCACCACAAAGGACAGGTGATTAAACAAGAGGCTGATAATTTGTTTGCAGTCTTTCCAGAGGTGACAATGGCAGTGAATGCAGCCATAGATATTTTGAAAGGTTTTGCCGCCGTGAATACTGGCTTACCGGATGATAAAGATCTTCATGCCAGCATCGGGATTGGCTATGGCACCACTCTCGTCATTGGCGACAGTGACCTTTACGGCAGTGAAATGAACCTGGCAAGCAAATTGGGTGAAGACATTGCTCGCCAAAATGAAATCTTGTTGACCGAAAATTCTTATAAGCAGCTATCTAATGCTTCTGCATTAACCTGGGAACCGCTAAGCTTTTCTATTTCTGGTCTAGAATTGGTCAGTTACGCCTTACGAAATTAGGCAGGATTTCCCCTATCCTTTGGTTCGGTTCTACTCACTGTGGTACAACTAACGCACTTGTTAGAGTGTTCTGTAGAAAGATAACGCAGCTTGATTGAGGTTTTGATTGTGAATAACCAAGAACGCTTGCCAGAATTTATTACTGACGATCTTGAGAAAGGAAATTCTTTATTGCAATATGTGCAGTCGATGCCTGCCGAAACGATTGCTCAGTTATCTCGACCTGCTTCTACAGAAGTGTTTCAGGTTGTAGAGCGAAATATTATCGGTCTGCTGGGTGGGCTTCCTAGCGACGGCTTCAACGTTCAGGTTTCCACAACCCGCGAAGATTTAGGACGTTTGCTAGCCTCAGCGGTAATGAGCGGCTATTTTCTTCGGAACGCTGAACAGCGAATGGCGTTTGAAAAGTCCTTTGCGATCGCATCAGATGCGGCAGCAGAATAAGCGGGCTTCTCTCAGCCAAACCGGAGTTAGTGAATTGACATCAACGGACTCGGTAAGCGATCGCTTGCCGAGTTCTGTCATTTCAGCTCTGCGCTCCACTTTGCTGAATTGGTACAGCGAGCAAGGGCGCGATTTGCCATGGCGACGCAGCCGTGATCCCTATGCCATATGGGTGTCAGAGATTATGTTGCAACAGACTCAGGTAAAAACAGTGATTCCCTATTACGATCGCTGGCTTACCCAGTTTCCCACCCTGCAAGCTCTGGCGTCTGCCGAGCAACAGCAGGTGTTGAAAGTCTGGCAGGGCTTAGGATACTACGCCCGTGCCCGTAACCTGCATCGCGCTGCCCAAGAAATTGTCAGCAAGCACAACGGTAATTTCCCCACGGATTTGAAAGCGGTAATCAGCTTGTCTGGGGTTGGACGCACCACAGCAGGTGGCATTTTGAGTGCCGCATTTGACCAGCCAACCTCCATCTTGGATGGTAATGTGAAGCGTGTACTAGCGCGACTGGTTGCCCTTGCGATTCCAACCAAAAGAGCGATCGCTCATCTCTGGCAATTGTCCGAAGTTCTGCTCGACCCAGCGCATCCCCGCGACTTTAATCAAGCATGGATGGATCTGGGCGCAACCGTTTGCTTACCGCGCAATCCTTTGTGCGATCGCTGTCCCTGGCAGACTTACTGCCGCGCTTACATTCAAGGCATTCAAACCGAACTACCTATGACCGAAACCCGTCCCCCGATTCCCCGCAAAATGATTGGTGTCGCCGTGATCTGGAACGATGCGGGACAGATCCTCATCGATCGCCGCAAGCCTGAAGGACTGCTGGGCGGCATGTGGGAGTTTCCCGGTGGAAAAGTGGAACCGGGCGAAACTATCCCAGCCTGTATCCAGCGTGAAATTCAAGAAGAATTGGGGATTGAGATTGAAGTCGGCGATCGCTTGATCGTGGTAGACCACACCTACAGCCATTTTCACGTTACCCTCAACGTGCATCACTGCAAGCATCTCAGCGGCGAACCTCAAGCGATCGAGTGCGACGAAATCCGCTGGGTCGAACTCACCGATCTAGACAGCTATCCATTTCCCAAAGCTAATCTGCAAATTATTGAAGCGCTTAAAAGAGGGAAGGAAAGCTGAGGGTTCAAGGGGAGAAGTAGAGGGATATAAAGGGTAAAACCCAAAACTCAAAACTTAGAACTCAAAACTCAAAACTCAAAATTTTCTCTTTGTCGTTTGCCCCTTGCTAGTTCTCGGCTTCTGCCCCCTGGATCACTCTCCTAGCAAACGTTTGCTGCTAGGATGAGAGGCTTAATTCATCTACGTCGATCGCATCTCCGTTCAATCTACTTTTCAGAAGCAGGGGGCATCTATGACGCTTGAAAAAAACGGCAATGGCACGACAAAATCGAAGCATATCGTGCTGACCTCTCATCCAACTCGGTTTGGACCAAAACCCATTCCGATTCATTGGGGAGCCACTGATCCGCTGGAGCGAGGCGCAATTGTGGGCACCCTGACCAGTTCTGCCAAACGGAATGTCATCGGTTCTCATTCTGGAGCCTATGGCATCTATCGGGCGCTGGCAGTGGCTAGTGGTCAGTTACAGGCAGATCACCGCGCCGACCTAACCAATACGGCTCCGGCTGCATTGATTGGACCTCACGCCGCCTGGTTTGATCCGCAAAAAATTGTTTCGCTTGATCCCTTTGGGGCAGTAGTAGGAGAACTATACGCCTCGCTATATGAGGCTGGATATGATATTCGCCCGACGATCGCTGTGACCCAAGCCCACATCAACATGCCCGAACTGGTAGAGGCGCTCGCCAAAGGGCGCTTGCAGGTAGACGGCAAAATTATGAAGCAGGGCGGCGATCTGGTGGTAACGAAGGCGGCGATCGAACCCGTGTGGTATTTACCCGGCATCGCTCAGCGGCTCGGCGTAACAGAATCTGATCTGCGGCGAGCATTGTTTGAACAAACGGGTGGCATGTTTCCAGAGTTAGTCACCCGCCCTGATTTACATGTGTTTTTGCCACCCATTGGCGGCGCAACGGTATATGTGGTGGGTGATCCTGCTGCGATTACCGATCCCAATAAGCCCCTGGCCGTGCGGGTTCACGATGAATGCAATGGCTCAGACGTATTTGGCTCGGATATTTGCACCTGTCGCCCTTATCTAGTTCACGGTATTGAAGCCTGTGTGCAGACTGCCCAAGAGGGTGGAGCCGGGGTGATTGTCTATTGGAGGAAGGAAGGACGGGCATTAGGCGAAGTCACCAAGTTTCTGGTGTATAACGCTCGAAAGCGGCAAGAGGGAGGCGATCGCGCCGATGCTTACTTTGCCCGTACCGAATGCGTAGCTGGCGTACAGGATATGCGCTTTCAAGAACTGATGCCCGATGTGTTGCACTGGCTAGGCATTACCCGCATTGATCGCTTCATTTCCATGAGCAATATGAAATACGATGCTGTGACTCAAGCGGGCATTGAAATCGTGGAGCGCGTACCGATTCCCCAAGACCTGATTCCTTTGGATGCTCAGGTGGAGATCGAAGCGAAGAAAGCCGCTGGCTACTATACCGATGGGGCAATTCTGTCAGCTTTGGGATTAGCAGGTGTAAAAGGACGGGATTTAGCTGAATAATGCTGAATGAATCTGCCGCCATGTTGACCGATCCGTTGGCTCAGGTCGCCTATCTACGATCGCCCCACACCATTCGAGAACGTTGCACTCAGCTCTTTGAGATGGCTTTGGGCGATCGCCTATCACACTTTCAGTGTGATCCAACCCGGTTAGAACCTACTGCCGACTATGTTCTACGCGTCATGCGACAGCACTATCCCGATTTGGATATTCCCTTTCATAGCCGCTGGCGACACTTTGAAGTAGGTAATCCAAGTCGATTGGCGCATCTAGAGCAATCGCTAATCGGGTTAACACCGATTGAAAAAGCTCGTGCCCAATTTGATCTGGCAATCGTCAGCGTCTTGCTGGATGCCGGAGCCGGAGCCGCATGGCATTACACCGAAACCAGCACCAGCCAAACTTTCGGCCGCTCTGAAGGGTTGGCGATCGCCAGCTTTTGGATGATGTGCCAGGGGATCTTCTCTAGCGATCGCGCTCATCCGCTTCAAGTAAATGCTGACGCTCTGCAAAAAATCACCGCAGAGTCTCTTGCTACTGGCTTTCAGGTGACGACTAAAAATCCACTTGTGGGACTATCCGGTCGGACCCAACTGTTGCAGCAACTCGGATACACCCTGCCCCGCTATCCCCACCTATTCGGCACCCAATCTCCTCGCCCCGGACTGTTAGTGGACTACCTGCTAACGCGATCGCGCAATGGCACTCTTGCTGCTGTACAAGTCTTGAGCGCAGTCTTGGAAGGGTTCAGTGACATCTGGTCAGGACGGCTCACCCTCGCCAATATCAACCTTGGCGACGTATGGACTCATTCTGCCCTAAACACCTCTTCACCCCAAGATCCTAGCTCCCAAACCCTATTTTCTTCGCTGATTCCCTTTCACAAACTTTCTCAATGGCTCACCTATTCCCTACTCGAACCGCTACAAGCGCTTGGCTTAGAAATTATTGGTCTGGATGAGCTAACTGGCTTGCCCGAATATCGCAATGGCGGTTTGTGCATCGACTTGGAACTCCTGCAAGTGAAAGATCCAGCCCTGTTGCAACAGCCGCAGCTTGTTAGTTCTGAGGCGATCGTGGAATGGCGCGCCCTCACCGTGATTTTGCTTGATCGCATTGCTGATACGATCCGCCAAAAGCTCGGCATGACAGCCATTGACCTTCCCCTGGTCAAGATTCTGCAAGGCGGCACTTGGACAGCCGGACGGCAAATCGCCGCAGAACTGCGACCCGGAGGCACTCCCCCCCTACAAATTGAAAGCGACGGCACGGTGTTTTAGGAGCGACAAGTGGCATTCGCATAACATCTCCGCAGGAATTGTGACGAATTCAACACTCAAAACTTTCCTGTTCATCCCTCCACCCTATACCTACTATTTCCGACTCACATGACTTCTAAAGTAACGGTAATTGACCATCCTTTAATTCAGCACAAACTGACGTTGATGCGGCGAGAGGAAACGAGTACGGCAAAATTTCGATCGCTGCTCACCGAAATTAGTATGTTGTTGGCGTATGAGGTGACGCGCGATTTGCCGCTGAAATATGAGATGATTCAAACCCCACTGGCAGAGATGAAAGCGCCAGTGCTGGCACCTGAAAAAAAGCTAGTAATTGTCTCGATTATGCGGGCAGGTCAAGGCATTTTGGATGGGATGTTGCAGTTGATGCCATCGGCACGGGTGGGGCATATTGGCTTATATCGTGATCCGCATACCTTGACTCCGGTGGAGTATTATTTCAAAGTGCCCCATGACATTGAAGAGCGGGACATGATGGTGGTAGATCCGATGGTTGCGACTGGAAATTCGGCGATCGCAGCGGTAGATCGGCTCAAAGAAACTAATCCTAAAACGCTAAAGCTAGTTTGTCTGTTAGCGGCCCCAGAAGGTATTGCCAATTTTCATGACCATCATCCCGATGTGTCCATCTACACGGCGGCTATCGATGAGCGTTTAGATGAGCATGGCTACATTATTCCAGGGTTAGGCGATGCCGGCGATCGCCTATTTGGCACAAAATGAATCTGCGGAAAAAAGGTGTTTGAGCGTGAATCCATTTCCATCCCGTCCCTCTTTGCACTCCGCTTATGGAAACTTACTTGCTGCTTAAATTACGATCTCAACTCATCACCCCAGAGGCGTTTCAACCTTTTGGACAAGTGATTTTTTCTGTTCAGGACGATCAGCCTTATGGCGATCGCGATGCCCAACTCCAGCTTCAGAATGGCATACCGCGTTTCTACATCATGCGTCAGCACAATCGGGGGCTTAAGTTTAACAGCATTACCAGGCATCAACGCTGCACTCAATGCCTGGGTTCGTTAGAAGGGAAAGAGTGGTTTATGGCAGTGGCACCACCTAGGGGCACGGTTGCTCCACAATGGGAGGATCTTACCGCTTTTCGCATTCCGGGCAATTGCTTTATTAAGCTGCATCTAGGCACTTGGCACGCGGGACCTTATTTTGAGCAATCAACTATCGATTTTTATAGTTTGGAGTTGAGCGACACCAATGAGGTAGATCACGAGAGCTGCAATCTATTGGAAACCTATGGAGTGGAGTTTGAGATTGTCCCCAATTCTATTCAGGGTGTGTTTGCTGAGTAAACCGCTGTAAGCTAAACGATCAGAGAGTTTTATACAGTAAACCCATGAAAGACAAACTGCTGGACTGGCTGAATCTGGCGTTGATGGCAGATTTATTTTTTGTGTTGTTCTGTTTTGTTTGGTTGGCGATCGCGGTTGTGGGTCGAACCAGTGGCGTTCCCCTCGGCTTGGATGTTTGGTATCAGCTGTGGCAACCTGTGGTGCAACCTGCACTCGGAATTTTGATGACCGGTGCGATCGTTAGCGGCATTTCAAGTTGGGTATCGAAAAAGTTGAATCGGGCTGAGTAAAGTCGGAGGAGTTTACAGCCGACTGAAGGTTGGGAACGCAACAGCGATCGCGCCAAAGAGTAGCGTATTCTGATGACTACCGTACTTTTGATTAGGCATCTATTACGCATGGCAAACCTTACTGTTTATGGAACGCCCGTCAGCACCTACGTTCGCACGGTCCGGCTATTGTTGGAAAGCATCGGCATAGACTATACCCTCAAGTCAGTCGATATCTTTAAGGGAGAAAGCCAATCAGCAGAGTACCTTGCCAAAAACCCCTTTGGTAAAATACCCACCCTGGATATTGATGGAGAATTACTATACGAAACGCCTGCCACTACCGAATATTTGAATACGGTTTTTGCTCATCACAAATTCAGCCCAACGGAGCCTATACTGCAAGCCCGAATGCGCCAGATTATGTCGATTATTGACAGCTATCTCTATCCTTCGGCGATTACCAGCATTGTGATTCAGCGCTTGATTGTACCCAGTCAGGGTGGCACCTCTGATGAAAACAAGGTAGCGAATGCGATCGCGCCCGCACAAACCGCAGCAGCGGCGATCGAATCGCTCACCATCGGGAGTCCATACCTGCTCGGCAGCACTCCGACCATTGCTGATTTCTACCTGATTCCTATCTTTACCTACCTTTCTAAAACGGCAGAGTTTAAAGCTATTACGGCTCAAACTCCTAAATTGTTGACCTGGTGGGCCGAGGTTAGCCAGCTTGAGATCGTTAAAAAAGTGTGTGGATAAAGTCCATCCAGTTGCCCTAACGCACTATTCCTCTGCTAGCACTTCTGCTACGGCAACTTTCAAATCAGAGTATTGGTACTGAAATCCACTAGTTTGGGTGCGTTTGGGTAACACTTGTTGCCCTTCCAGAACTACTACGGCTCCGTCGCCGAGCAGTGCCTCGATCGCAAACGCTGGCACGGGCAACCAGGATGGGCGATTCATTGCCTGCCCTAACGTGTTGCAAAATTCTGCCATGCGAACGGGGTTAGGAGCGGTGGCATTGAAGACACCCTCCATGCTGGGCTGAGTCAAGGCCTGCAAAATCAGATTGACTACGTCCTCGCGATGAATCCAGGAAAACCACTGTCTGCCTGTGCCAATCGGTCCACCTGCAAACAGTTTGAATGGGGTCAACATTTTGGCGATCGCGCCGCCCATACCTAATACAATCCCAAGGCGCAAAATGACTAGCCGCACGCCTGCATCCCTTACTTTTTGTGCTTCTGCTTCCCACACTTTGCAAACTTCTGCTAAAAAGTCGTTGCCTGCTGCATTTGTTTCATCAAAGGTTGTCGTCTCGCTAGTACCATAAAACCCAATTGCCGACGCGCTGACCAACACCTGCGGCTTAGGGGTAGCTTGGGCGATCGCCTCCACCAGTTTTTGCGTTCCCAATTGCCGACTTTCCACAATGCCTTGCTTATGGGTTGCCGTCCATCGTTCCGAAATCGGTTCTCCCGCCAGATTCACCACGCCATCGCAGCCCGACACCCCTTGCTGCCACTCACCTGATTGCAGCGGAGTGTACTCTACAACCTTCACTGCCGGAAAAGCTGACGCTGGAAACATCCGCGCCGCTCGATCCAGATTTCTCGCCAACACCAACACTTGATGCCCTTCCGCTTGCAGTCGCTCAACCAGACGGCTACCCACAAACCCCGTTGCCCCTGTCACTGCCACTCTCATGAAAACCTCTAAATCAATAGTTTAGTTGTTCGCTGTTGTTGGCTCATGTCATGTGCCTCCAACTCTCCCTTTGCCTCTCTCTCGTCCCTCAGTATAATCCTTCAAGGTTTTGTGCTTAATTTCAAAGAAAGTAAACTGCAAAGCAAGAAAGCACGGGCAATGACTAGGGCGATCAATGACCACCGCACACATCTAAAATAGGCGATCTTTCCGCCTATCTACTTGATTAGAGGTGTTGTACAGACATCTGCCTATTCACCCGTTTTGAAATGTTATACGAAAACTTTCGGCCTAATTAGTTGTACTGGTGAGCACGGCGTTTCGGCATTAGTCATAATTCAACGTAATGAAATATGCAGTTGTCTTCGTCCTTTTTGGCCTCATTTGCGCTTTTTATGCTGCAACGTTACCAGTACTTGCAGTCAGGATAATTGCTGCTTCATTCGCCATCGCATTTTCAGGTGTTGGCTTAGCTTACGCTTTCATCGGTCATCGTGCTTTCTTGAAAAATCCAAATGGAGAATTGAGTTTGTTGAGTTACGTTCTATATTGGCCGTATCACTTACTGAACTGGTTTAGCCTTCTTGGGTTTCGTCGCTTCGGAAAAGAAAACGCCTTCGATAAGATTGATGAGAATGTGTATTTGGGTTGTCGGTTGGGTGCCAGTGACAAACGCGATATTGAGAAGTTGGGTATCAAAAGCGTGCTGGATTTAACGTGTGAATTCAGCGAGACACCGGCACTTCGTCGGCTTTCGTATCGCTGCATTCCAATTCTCGATACGCGCGCTCCTTCTTTGGAATCGCTGAAATCTGGAGCCGAGTGGATACAAGAAGAATCTGCCAAAGGCCCGGTTTATGTTCATTGCGCGTTGGGGCATGGACGTAGCGCACGTTCGTTGCAGCGTATCTACTTTTATCAGGTAAAGCGCATACAGCGCAGGAGGCGATCGATAAAGTCAAAGTACTTCGTCCCAGAATTAGTTTGCATCCAGAGCAAGTTGCGCTGCTCAAACAAATGAGTGCTTAATGCTGACCAACGCCAGCAGAACAAGGCACTGCACCCGACCGCCTACAGCTTCGCTCGTCGTGCTCTTCGTTACGCTTTCGGCGGCGGGTGAACTTAATCGTTAGGTGCCATCAGCAGTGGTTTCGCGACACGAGTGACGAAGAGCCAAAACATTCTTGCCCCCAGTGGTAGATTCTGCGCCAAGGTAGCCAACCATCGCAGTTGGAGGAGGCAAATGAGCTCAGTTAGTCCAGGGTACGCTGTCTTGTACCGATGGCACCTACACGAGGGATGACAGCGAATAGAAGGGTCAAGGCATGGAGCCAGAGGAATTGGGCAATTGTGACGCAACCCGGTTTAGATAAAATCTAAACCGGATAACCAGGAAGAGATCAATTCAGCACCCAGTTGACCAGAGTACGAACGCCATAACCTGTTGCACCTACACCGTTATAGCCATTTTCCTTGTCTGCCCAAACGGGACCTGCTACATCTAAATGGGCCCAAGCAGTTTCTTTGATAAACTGCTTCAAAAACAATGCCGCAGTGATGGCTCCCCCCATGCGTGGACCTGTATTTTTCATATCGGCAACCACAGACTTTAGACCATCAAAGTATTTTTCTTCCATCGGCATCCGCCAAATTTTCTCTCCCGCGCCTTCAGACGCTTGAGCTATCTCAGCAGCCAGTGCATCATGGGGACTCCATAATCCAGCAATATCGTCACCCAAAGCGACCACGCAGGCTCCGGTAAGGGTGGCAAGATCGACGATCGCGTCTACTCCCAGCTTTTCGGCAAACACCAGCGCATCTGCCAGAGTCAGGCGACCTTCCGCATCGGTGTTATTGATCTCAATCGTCTTACCGTTGGAAGCTGTGAGAATATCACCGGGATGGATGGCATGACCGCTGATCATATTTTCTGTGGCAGCGCTGATGAAGTGAACTTCCACATCGGGTTTGAGCTGAGCGATCGCTTTGGCGGCCCCTAATGTGGCACCCGCTCCGCCCATGTCAGTTTTCATCATCTCAATCCCGCTGCCTGCCCCTTTAATGTTCAGTCCACCGGAGTCAAACGTTACCCCCTTACCAATAATTGCCACTTTGCGCCGGGGAGTGCCTTCTGGCTTATAGATCAGGTGAATAAACTTGGGTGGCAAATCGGATGCCTGAGCCACGCCTAAAAACGCACCCATGCCTAATGCTTCACACTCAGCTTGCTCTAAGATATGCACTTCCAGTCCGTATTCGTGGGCGATCGCCTTGGCGGTGTCTGCCAAGGTGACTGGCGTGACGAAGTTTGCCGGAGCCGCTACCAATTCTCGTGCCAAAAATACCCCAGAGACAATCTGACGGGCGCGGGCGATCGCGGATTCTTGCCCCGCTAAACCCAACAGATCGATTCGTTCGACTTTGGTAATTTTGTCATCAGGCTCTGACTTAAATCGCGTGTCTTGATAAAGAGCAAGTTCAGCTCCTTCGGCGATCGCCTGGGCAGTCGCCTCAGCATTGGCATCGCATATCGGAAAGCTAATCCCCAAAATTTTGCATTTCTCTTTTCGAGCCAGTTTTGCTGCCGTCGCCGCCGCCCGTCGCAACCCCTCTAGTTTTAGACTATCTGGCTTGCCCAAACCGACCAAAATAATCTTACGAATGCTGCTGCCACCGCCAATCCGTGTTGATGCACTGCTGCCCTCTTTGCCCTTAAAATCCACTTCGGCAATGAGTTCTTTCATAGTGCCAGATAGCTTGTCATCCAAGGCCGCCAGGTCACCCGCCAATTCTACCTGGTCTTCAAACAACCCCACTGCTAAGGCATCGCCCGACCATTCCACACAGGAAGTATTGATTGCTCGCAGATCCATTCAAACTGTCCTCTAAATTCCGATTAACTCAACTTATTTCCAGTATCGATCATAAAGATGGGGGACGCAGAATTGAAGCGTCCTAATCTTTCGGTCACTTTTTTATAGAAGTGCTAAAGTCGCTAAAGAATTGCTCGGTTAAAATTTTCCCCATTTCTGGTATAGCCCCCATGCAGAAGCGCGGAAGGAAACAAGTGTATCGGTTGGTTGGTGCAGGTTTGAGTGTTTTGATAATTGGAAGCGCTTTTGTGAAAGCGCTCTCTACTCGCCAAACCGAAGCCACGCAGTTTATGAGATCTGGTGCGGAACTGCAAGCGGCAGCCGTTCAGGTCCAGGATATCAATGTGCTGAAAGCCTTGTCGCCAGCCAAACGGACGGAAAAGCTGACCGCGATCGTTCAAGCCAAAAAGCCAATTGAAAGCAGCCGCGCTCGTTATTTGCTGGCAACTGACCTGTTGCAGCAAGGACAGGCAAAAAAGGCACTAGACCAACTGAAGGGGTTGGATGCTGACTATCCGGTGCTGGCACCCTACGTGTTGGTCAAGCAATCTCAAGCTTTAGAGCAAACTGGAGATGCGACAAAATCTCAAGCAACCTGGCAAGAGCTGCTCAAGCGCTATCCCAAAGATCCTGCGGCGGCTGAAGCGCTGTTTGCCTTAGGCAAGACAAATCCCCGGTATTGGGATCAGGCGATCGCTCAATTTCCTGCCCATCCTCGCACGGTAGAAATCTCTCAGCAGCGTCTCCAGAAAAATCCGAATCAACTAGATTCGCTGCGGGTGATTGCCCGACATGGGCTGTATTTAGAAAAATATTCATCTTATTTGGATCATCTGGTCGAGAAATACAGCAACCAGCTAAAACCTGAAGATTGGGGCGCGATCGCCTTTGGCTATTGGGAAAAGCAACAATACGGCAAAGCGGGAACTGCCTACGCGAAAGCCTCGCTCACGGCACGCAATGCCTATCGCACAGCGAGAGGGTTGCAACTTGGCGAAACTGGCGGAGCTACTGATGCCTACATCCGCACGGTGAATACCTTTCCCACGGCTCCTGAGGCAGGACTGGCCCTGCTCCGACTGTCGAAGATTGTGCAGCCGGAACAGGCGATCGCTTACTTAGATCAGGCGATCGCTCGTTTTCCAGATCGGGCTGGCGAAGCATTGCTACAAAAGTCTAAAGTTCTAGATGAACTGAACAGCAAAGAATCTGCTGCTCAAACGCGGCAATATCTCCTCAATCAATATGGAAAATCGGATGCAGCCGCAGAATTGCGCTGGCAGCTTGCCGCCGAACAGGCAAAAGCTGGAGATACCCAAACCGCCTGGAAATGGGCAGCTCCCATCGTTACCCAAAATCCTGATAGCGAGTTTGCCCCAGAAGCAGCTTTTTGGGTAGGCAAATGGGCGACCCAATTGGGCAAATCCAAAGAAGCGAAAGAAACCTTTGAGTTCGTGCTAGCAAAATATCCTCAGTCCTACTACGCTTGGCGATCGGCTGATATGTTGGGCTGGAACGTGGGCGACTTCTCTTCGGTTCGCGATCTAAAGCCTGCGGTTGCCCGTCCCACCGCTCGTCCACCCTTGCCGATTGGTTCGGATACCTTACGGGAGCTTTACCAACTGGGGCAAGATCAAGATGCCTGGAAACTATGGCAAGTGGAATTTCAAAATGCCGCAACGCCCACCGTGGCAGAACAATTTACTGATGGCGTGATGCGGCTTGGCATTGGCGATCACCTGGATGGCATTTTTATGGTGTCCCACTTGAGCCAACGCGAAACTGCTGAAGAACTCCAGCAATACAAGGCTTTAAAGCAACAAATGGGTTATTGGTATGCACTATATCCATTTCCTTACCTGCAACCAATTGAAGCGTGGTCGCAAGACCGCCAGCTAAATCCGCTACTAGTCACTGCCCTGATTCGCCAAGAATCTCGCTTCATGTCCAATATCACCTCTTCAGCAGGTGCCAAGGGATTGATGCAGGTAATGCCCGAAACAGGAGCCTGGATTGCCAAACAAATTAAGCTCAAGGAATATCAACTGGCAGAACCGGACGACAACATTAAGCTCGGCACCTGGTATTTGGATTACACCCACGATGAGTATGCCAATAACTCAATGCTGGCAGTCGCAAGTTACAACGCAGGTCCCGGTGCTGTGGGCGGTTGGATTGCTAAAAAAGGATTGGGCGACCCCGATCAGTTTGTGGAATCTATTCCTTACGACGAAACTCGCGGCTATGTGAAGTCGGTTTTTGAAAATTACTGGAACTACTTGCGACTGTACAATCCTGAAATCGCTCAAAAGCTTGCCCAAAATCCGTCTTAGAGTTAAATGAGCAATGCTGTGAGCCTGTTAGCAGAGCGATCGCAAAAACTAAAAATTTGCTAGTTGTTGGAAATCCCTAGATCCTATAGCTCAACTATTGGGACAGCATCAACTCGCAGATTTCTTCCTTCTAAGTAACTGGCTAGAAAATTTCAGTTCGATTGGTCACGAGCCGATTATTCAGACTGAGTTGATCCCTGTTCTAGGGTTTAACTGCCAATTCTAAGCGCCTCTGATGTTTAGGGACTCTTTTCAAGAGAGATCTACTGCCTTTGGCATGGTGAAACTAGGGGTTTAAGAGGTAGCATAAGATTAGCGATGTTTACCAAAAACATCGATGTTGAGTTCTGAATTATTCATGGACAGTAGTCCATTCCCACACAGTATTATCCTCCTCTAGCCTGGTGAGTCTTAATCTCCCAGCGCGGGGGAGATTGAGGAGAACACCATGCTTACTCAGGAAGGGCGTACTTCCCTGTCGGAAACTTCCGATTGGAATCGGCTAAAGTTTGAGCTAAACCAATTACCTGCAATTGACGTAGGCGATTTCATTGTTGACCTGCCCCAAGAACGCCGCGCGATCGCCTTTCGTTTGCTCAATAAAGACCAGGCGACCGATGTTTTTGAATATTTGCCGCCTGAAGTGCGGGAAGAACTCGTTGGAGCCTTGCATGACATCCAGGTGTGCCAAATTATTGAAGCAATGCGCCCGGACGATCGCGCCGAATTGTTTGACGAACTGCCTGCTGGAGTGGTGCGGCGGCTGATTCAAAACCTTAGCCCTATAGAGCGGCAAGCAACAGCAACAATCTTGGGCTATGCCGAAGGCACCACAGGTCGGCTGATGACAACCGAGTATGTGCGTTTGCAGCAAGGGCTAAGCGTCGCAGAAGCTCTCAGCAAAATTCGGTTAGATGACCGTGACAAAGAAACGATTTACTATGCCTATGTCACCGACAAAAACCGTAAGTTAGTACAGGTGGTATCGTTGCGGCAACTGCTGTTTTCTTTACCGGACGCATTGATTGGCGATATTGCCAGCGATCGCGTGATTAAAGTTCACACCGAAACGCCCCAAGAAGAAGCAGCGCAACTGATGAAGCGCTATGACCTATTGGCGGCTCCTGTAGTAGACCGAGAAGAGCGGTTAGTAGGCATCATCACCATTGATGACATGGTGGATGTATTGGAAGAAGAAGCTACGGAAGACATGCAGAAGCTCGCGGGCGGGGGTGGCGATGAGTCTTCTTTAGCCTCTCCTTCTATCACGATTCGCAAACGCCTCCCGTGGCTGATGATTAACATTGTGCTGTATGTCTTTGCTGCCAGTGCGATCGCGCCCTTTCAACAAGTGATTTCAGTGGTTCCGGTGTTGTCAGTCGTCATGCCGATTTTGGCAAACAGTAGCGGCAATGTGGGCTTTCAAACCCTGTCTGTGACGGTTCGAGGGCTTGGGGTTGGAGAAATTACTCCCAGCGATACTCTCGCTATTCTGCGGAAAGAACTCTTAGCCGGATTAGGAACTGCCCTTGCTCTGGGAGCGATGATGATGATGATATCTCTCATCTGGACACGAAATCATGAGCAGTGGGTTTCCGTCGTAGCGGGATTGGTCATGGCAATAAACACTCTGGTTGCAGTGGCTTTAGGTGCCCTTTTGCCTATGGGCATGAAACGCATCAAGCTTGATCCGGCATTAGTCAGCGGTCCGTTAGTCACCACCACACTCGACACGATTGGCTTTATTCTCTTTTTATCTCTCATCACTTTCAGCATCAATATACTCAAATTGCCCGTGACTTGACGGATTTTCGTAGCCCGTCAAGTCACGGGCACAACTGTCCCTATTTTGTTTCAAACCTGCAGTCAACAGCATCCATCGATGACTGGTGATCTTGAGTCACTTGCGTAGCATAGGGTACAGCGAAATTGGCGATCGCGCCTTTCGCACTTTTCATCGCCAATTTCAGTAACAGCCACAAAAATCTGAAAAGCTCAATTAAAGCTGCCCAGCAGAATCAGGAGCCACAATTTCGCCCTCCACTTCCACAAGGCTTGAATCATCTTTAGTCAGATCGGTCAATTCATTAAACTGCACTCCCATGTGTTCACAAGCCTGTTTTACAGCTTGCTTGAAGCGGTTTAAATCATTCCCATACCCACATAACTCCGCAGCAGTTTCGCTTCCTTGCTTTGCATTTGCACGGGCGCAATCAACCAACTCAGTGCCTTCAAGTGGCGTTTTTGCAGACATATTTATCTCCCAAGTGCACGAATCATTCGACCAGTTTTACTCAATTTGAGCGACTAAACCAATCACTCTATAGGTAGAAAATTCGGCTTTCTGCAAGGCATGGGGACTCTGGAAAACTTAGAAATCGCTACACTGGGGAAGCGTGTCAGGGGGCAGGAATTTAGGTTTCAGGGGTCAAAGAAAACAACTCCAAACTCCGCACACCGTACTCTCAACTTCGTACCCCACATTTTTTGAAACATGGCGCAGTTCGACATTCAGGCACCATTTGAACCAGCCGGTGATCAGCCTAAAGCGATCGCCCAAATTCTTGAATCTATTAATGATGGCAACCGCTACACCACTTTGCTGGGTGCAACTGGCACCGGCAAAACCCACACAATGGCGCGGGTGATTGACACGCTGGGTAGACCAACCCTGGTTTTGGCACACAACAAAACCCTGGCAGCGCAGTTATGCAATGAGTTGCGCGAATTTTTCCCCGATAACGCCGTCGAGTATTTCATCAGCTATTACGATTATTACCAGCCTGAAGCCTATATTCCCGTTAGCGATACCTACATTGCCAAAACCTCATCGATTAACGAAGAAATCGACATGTTGCGGCACTCGGCAACGCGATCGCTGTTTGAGCGACGAGATGTGATCGTGGTTGCATCGATTAGCTGTATTTATGGCTTGGGTATTCCCTCAGAATATTTGAAGGCAGCAATTCCCCTGCGAGTTGGCGAAGAAATCAACTTGCGCGGCGCAATTCGTGACTTAATCTCTGTGCAATATACCCGCAATGATTTGGAGTTGGGACGCGGTCGGTTTCGGATCAAGGGCGACGTGCTGGAGATTGGTCCCGCTTACGAAGATCGAATCATTCGGGTCGAGTTTTTTGGCGACGAGATCGAAGCAATCCGCTATATCGATCCCGTGACGGGCACCACCTTGCAAAGCATGAAAGGGGTAAATATTTACCCCGCTCGTCACTTTGTCACCCCAGAAGATCGGCTGAAAGAAGCTTGTGATGACATTGAAAAAGAACTGCGCGATCGCCTGCTGTTTTTGGAAACCCACGGCAAACTGTTAGAGGCACAGCGGCTTGAACAGCGCACCCGCTACGACCTGGAAATTTTGCGAGAAGTGGGCTTTTGCAACGGCGTAGAAAACTATTCGCGCCACCTCGCCGGACGAGAAGCCGGAGCCGCTCCCGAATGTTTGCTCGACTATTTTCCCAAGGATTGGCTGTTAGTGATTGATGAATCCCACGTCACCATTCCTCAACTACGCGCCATGTATAACGGTGACCAATCCCGCAAAGGGGTGCTGATTGAACACGGGTTTCGCTTGCCTAGTGCCGCCGATAACCGCCCCCTCAAAGCTGAAGAATTTTGGGATAAGGTGAGCCAATGCGTGTTTGTCTCTGCCACACCGGGCGAGTGGGAACTAGAAATCTCTGAAGACCACGTTGTCGATCAAATCATTCGTCCAACCGGAGTACTCGATCCAGAAATCTTTGTGCGACCGACTCAAGGGCAGGTGGATGATCTGTTTGGCGAAATCCAGGAGCGGGTGCCCAAAAACGAGCGGGTTTTAGTGACGACCTTGACCAAGCGAATGGCGGAAGATCTCACGGAATATTTTCAAGAACGGGGCATTCGAGTGCGCTATTTGCATTCAGAAATTAACTCAATTGAGCGGATTGAAATTTTGCAAGGGCTGAGGGAAGGGGATTTTGATGTGCTGATCGGGGTGAACTTGCTCAGAGAAGGGCTTGATTTGCCGGAGGTTTCCCTAGTTGCCATTTTGGATGCCGATAAGGAAGGCTATCTGCGGGCAGAGCGATCGCTGATTCAAACCATCGGACGAGCGGCGCGTCATGTGGATGGCAAGGCAATCTTGTATGGCGACAACATGACCAAGAGCATGGAAAAAGCTATCTCTGAAACGGAACGCCGCCGTGCTGTTCAAGCCCAGTACAACGAAGATCACGGCATTACGCCTTATTCCATCATCAAACGCCAAAATAATTCCATCCTCAAGTTTTTGGATGTGTCTCGTCGCCTCAAGGCAAATGAACTGGAAGAGGTTTACACCCACGCCAGCGAGATTCCGATGGAGAATATCCCGGATATCATCGTCCAAATGGAAGCCCAGATGAAGGAATCGGCAAAAAAGCTGGAGTTTGAAAAAGCCGCCGAATTCCGCGACAAAATCAAACACTTGCGAGATAAATTGCTGGGGCGCAAGTAAGGGCGAGCGCATTCAGCAACTTACTCGACCCACTCAAACAGCGTCCGATCCAACAGCGTGAAGGTGATGGGTCATCATCTATTTTGTTGATTTTTTGCAAGTTCAGGCGATCGCCCCAGCAATCCTGTCATCAACTTGAGTGCAATTACCTTGATCGGCTGTACAGATTGTAGAACCCACAGTCCCGCTCGACGAAGGATTACTAATGGAAATAGATTGTTGGAAAACAGGCGATCGAGGACATCGGTGAAACCCAAAATCGTTAGATTTTCTAAAAACCGCCAGCGATCGTACTGACGCAGCACTGGCAACAGCCCTAGATCTTGCCCCTTTTGAGCGGCTACCTGTAACACCTGTGCCAGAGCCGCCGCATCGCGAATGCCCAGGTTTACGCCTTGCCCACCAACGGGATGGCAACAATGAGCAGCATCCCCAATCAGCGCTAAGCGGTGTAGCGTGTAGGAGCGGCTGTGCATCAAATGAACCGGAAACAAGTAACGTTGCCCCATGAGTGTAAGTTCACCCATCTGATCGCCATAGCGTTGTTTAAGTCGTGCTAAAAAATCTTGATCATTAAGCGCTAAGATTTCTTTTGCTTCTTCCTTGGGAGCCGTCCAAACAATGCGACAGAGATTGTTTGGCAAAGGCAAAATCGCGAAAGGTCCACCTTCCCAAAACCGCTCATAGGCAATGTTGTGATGAGGTTTTTCAGGTTGAATGAAGGCTACCACACAGGATTGCCAATATTGCCAGCCCTCAGCACGGATGCCTGCATGCTGACGAATGGGCGATCGTGCCCCATCTGCCGCCACTAAAAGCTGAGCCGAAAGACACCTGTTTTCGCCCTTCTGCACCAATTCCAGTTCTACCTGGTCGGTGTTGTAATGAGCTTGCACGACCTCAGCCGGGCACAGATAGGTCACGTTAGAACAGTGGTGTAAAAAATCTCGTAACGCTTCAAGCACCACAGCATGATCGGCAACATAACCCAATACGGTCGTTTTCAAATCTTCTGGCAGAAACTGCACAATAGTGGGGTGATCAGCATCCGAAAGACGGATCTGCTGAATGGGGTTTACCTGATGCTGCATCTGCGCCCATGCACCAATTCCCTCGAAAATGTGGCTAGACATCAAGTTGATGTGATAAGCCTGCCCTCGGCTCACGGCTGCTGAATCTGTCTTTGCTTCAATCACCGCTATCCGCAAACCCGATTCTTTTAGCGCACAGGCAAAAGTTAGCCCTACAATGCCGCCACCCACGATCGCCACATCATAATCCAGCTTCTTAGATTGCTCACTAGCCGTTTGATGAACTGTTTGCCCAGAATAATTTTGCTTTAAAGCAGGGAAAGTCGAATAAGAATCAAACACCATATCTAAACAAACGTATCGTTATTTGAAGATCTGTTTACACCCATTGTCACCTCTAATTCTCAGTGGATGCAAGCGATCTCCGCCAAAATTCAATCTATCAAACTGGTGAATTTCTCTAGAAGCCTGTGATCGATCAAGTTCTATCTATAGAACGATTCAACCACTTGAATAAATAAAGTAAAACTAGAGTGCCAAATTTAACGGAGATTACATTTTATGCAATTGAATCTATTAACAAAACAGTTGTCCTCGGCAGCACGTTGGATTACTACCACTGTTCTATGTGTATCCGCGATCGCCTTTATTTGGCAGGGTGCCTTTTCTTCAAATATGACTGCGATGGCCAATCCTAATACAAGTTTGATTGCAGCAATGGATGCGGGCGACAAGGTTCAGGAGAAAGCTAGCAAAGACGCTGGGCGCGCTAAGGGCTTTATTGAAGATACCAAAGATAAAGTTAAGCAAACCGCTAAGAACAACGCTGCAAAGGTTGATCGAGCAACTGACGCTAATGACAATGTTTTTGAGCGCAAGGCCAAAAAAGATGCGAGTTTCATCGAGAAAAGAGCCGAGGAAGATGCAGATCGGACTCAGAAAGCAGTAGACAACACTAAGAATGCTGTTGAGCGTACTGTTGATAGCATTAAGGATGCTTTCAACTAACGATTGATTGAGTCAACATAGCAAAATAAAAGCGATCGCTCTTGCAAAAGAGCGATCGCTTTTTAGTTATTTATTTTCAGGAGAGAAAGAATATTAAACTCCTAACTTCTTATCCCTTCTTAGTAGTCGAAGTCGCCGCCGCCCATGCCGCCGCCACCGCCAGCAGGTGCGCCATCTTTAGGTTCGGGCTTGTCAACCACGATGCATTCAGTGGTCAACACCATGCCAGCAATGGAAGCCGCGTTTTGCAGAGCAGAACGGGTTACCTTAGCAGGGTCAACAATTCCCGCCTCCAGCATGTCCACAAACTCATTGGTTGCTGCATTAAAGCCAACGTTGAAAGACTTCTCTTTCACACGTTCTGCAATCACCGCACCATTTTGACCCGCATTTTCAGCAATTCGCTTCAGAGGCGCTGCCAATGCACGAGAGACAATCAGCGCACCCGTCAGTTCTTCACCAACGAGAGTGTCGTTTGCCCAGGTTTCCAACTCAGGACTCAGGTGTGCCAGAGTGGTGCCGCCACCAGGAACGATACCTTCTTCCACAGCCGCTTTGGTTGCGTTGATAGCATCTTCTAACCGCAGTTTGCGGTCTTTCATTTCGGTTTCGGTTGCTGCGCCAACCTTGATCACCGCAACGCCACCCGCCAATTTAGCCAAGCGCTCTTGCAGCTTTTCTTTGTCGTAAGAAGAATCAGTTTCTTCCATTTGACGACGGATTTGCTCAACACGAGCCTTGACTGCACCATCATTGCCTTCTGCCACGATGGTAGTGTTGTCTTTGGTGATGGTGATGCGGCGAGCTTTACCTAAGCTATCTAGCTTCACAGCATCCAACTTCAGACCTGCATCTTCGGTAATCACTTGACCACCAGTTAGCACGGCGATGTCTTCCAACATTGATTTGCGGCGATCGCCAAAGCCAGGAGCTTTAACCGCAGCCACATTCAGCACACCGCGCAAACGGTTGACTACCAAGGTTGCAAGCGCTTCTTTCTCGATATCTTCGGCGATGATCACCAAGGGACGACCTGAACGCGCCACTTGCTCTAGCACAGGCACCAAGTCTTGCACCAAAGCAATCTTCTTGTCGGTCAACAGGATGAAAGGCTCTTCCATCACTGCTTCCATCCGTTCCATGTCGGTGGCGAAGTAAGGAGAAATATAGCCTTTGTCAAAGCGCATCCCTTCGGTAACTTCCAGTTCAGTTACCATAGATTTGCCTTCTTCCAAGGAAATCACGCCTTCTTTGCCCACTTTATCCATGGCGTTCGCAATCATGGCACCGACTTCTTCGTCGTTTCCGGCGGAGATGGCACCGACCTGTGCGATCGACTTAGAATCTTCAACTGGACGAGCGTGTTCAGCAATCTTGTCTACCAAGAAACCAGTTGCTTTATCGATCCCGCGTTTGAGGGCGATCGCGTTGGCACCTGCTGCCACGTTCCGCAGACCTTCTTTTACCATCGCGTGAGCCAAAACTGTTGCGGTTGTAGTGCCATCACCGGCTGCATCATTGGTTTTGGAAGCAGCTTGACGAATCAACGCCACGCCTGTGTTCTCAACGTGATCTTCTAACTCAATTTCCTTGGCGATGGTGACACCATCGTTAACAATTTGGGGTGCGCCAAACTTCTTCTCTAGAACGACGTTGCGACCTTTGGGACCCAAAGTAACTGCCACAGCCTCAGCCAAAATATCCATACCGCGCTCTAGAGCACGACGAGCGTTTTCGTTGTAAATAATGCGCTTAGCCATAAGTCTTTGTTGCCTTTTCTTTGGATAGTAGAAATTTTGTAGAAGGAAACAGCGGTAGAGAATAGGAGGGAAAAATTGATCCCAGTCCCAATTCCTACTTTCTAATTCCTAGTCGACGATCGCCAAAATGTCTTTCTCAGACAGCAAGACGTACTCTTCGGTACCCAACTTGATGTCAGTGCCGGCATATTTCGAGTAAAGAACCTTGTCACCGATTTTCACTTCGGGTTCTTGGCGCGAACCATCTTCACTGCGCTTACCAGGACCCACAGCCGCAATTTCGCCCACTTGTGGCTTCTCTTTCGCGGTATCTGGCAATAAGATGCCGCCAGCAGTTTTCTCTTCAGAAGGGCTGACCTTTACAAAAACGCGATCGCTCAAAGGTTTAACAGTAGAGACGCTCAACGATACAGATGCCATATGCAATGCTCCAAACTAGCGGGTTAATCAAAGAAAATTTTTCAGAAAATGTGGCTCGGTTGAATGAAATATTTCATTCTAAAAGGGCTACAGCCGAAACAAGCCACAAACAGCGCTAGATTCAGCCAATAGAGTGTTGACTGAAAACTAAACGCTACATCTGTTAACAGTCTAACGGGTTTAAGCCAAAATTAGCACTCTCGCCTCTTGAGTGCTAATTTAGCCAAACTTCAGTATCAATGCAATATTTTTATCGGTACGGAAATCCGTACCGATATGGCATTAATTGTTCTGAAGACGCATTTTTTCTATCTCGGTTCTGAAATCAGCGCATTAGCTGAGAGCATGAATGTGCTAGAGGGCACCTTATAATCACGTGGCACCTAAGTGACGCATTGGAAGCTAAAACAGCTAGTGATGTAGTCTAAATGCCAAGTACTGGTTGTCCATCAATAATGACCGAGACTCGAAATTTATTTGAAGCGGTACTCGCTAGGGTTTTACGGTCTTGTATACGGAGTTTACGGAGTAAACTCTAGCGATGCGTAAAGTCTTCTGTATATTTGCTGTTTAACTGTCTTGCGAGGTAAGGCACTTTATAGATACAACCTCGATTGTTCCACATTGATGGCAAAGACATGACAGACGTTCAAGAAATAGAAGTCATTTTCTTTTTTCAAAAAGGGCTATATCTCAACAAACAGAACAACTATAGTTCTGCGATCGCTAGCTATGATGCGGTTCTAATGCGACAGTCCGATTACCCTGATGCTTGGTATAACCGGGGAAATGCCCTTTATCGGTTGGGGCAGTATCACGCCGCTATTATGAGCTACGACAAGGCACTCGAATATGAACCCGGTTTTTCGGAAGCCTGGAATAACCGCGGCAGCGCCTTGGATGACTTACATCAGTATGAAGCCGCGATCGCTAGCTATGATAAAGCGTTGAAATATCGCCCCAACTATAGCTGGGCTTGGTACAACCGGGGCATTGCGCTGCGTAATTTAGAACGCTACGACGAAGCTATCAACAGCTATGACCGAGCAATTGAATTTAAGCCTGATTACTATTGGGCGTGGTATAATCGGGCACTAGCGTTAAAGCAGCTAGGAAAATTAAAAAGCGTTGTGGCATGCTATGACAAAGCAATCGAGTTCAAGCCTGACTTTGAGGAAGCTTGGACGCATCGTGGCAATGCCCTTTATCATCTAGGTTATTTAGAAGCTGCGATCGCCAGCTACGATAAAGCATTAACCTTAAAGCCAGACAGTCCTAATACGTTTTACAATCAAGCTTGCTGCTATGCACTTCAAAAAGAATACGATTTAGCATTTGATAGCTTACAGCGGGCAGTCGAACTCAGCCCTCAAGAATATCGAGAAATTGCTAAAACCAATTCAGATTTTGATGGATTGCGAGGAGATGAGCGGTTTGCAACCTTGATTAATGAGTAATTTCAAGAAATAAGCTTTAAAGGTGAGGAGACTTTTAGCATAGGTTTGAATGAGCATCTTTAGTAAAGCTTTCATGGCTAGTCGGCGCTGCTGGTACATTGAGTTGAGTTGAACAACTGAAAGTCTTATGAATCACAGCGAAGACTCCCAAATTTTATATAGTCATGGGCATGTCCTCCGCGAATTAGGACACCATACTAGAGCGGTGGATAAATATGATGCGGTTCTAACGAAGCAGCCGAGTGATCATAGGGCTTGGAACTGCCGCGGCTATGCTTTGGAAGCAGCGGGGCAATACGAAGAAGCCATGGTTAGCTTTGATCGAGCGATCTCACTTCAGCCTAAGTACGCTCCCGCCTGGCAGGGAAGAGGCATCGTCTTGGCAAAATTAATTCAGTATGAAGATGCCATTATCAGCTTTAACCGAGCGTTGAAGTTTCAACCAGAAGACTATCGAGCATGGCAAAATCATGGCAAGGCATTGATGGGACTATGTCGCTATAAGGATGCGATCGCCAGTTTTGAGCAAGTATTGACTCTCAAATCTGACAGCTATAAAGCTTGGTATAACAAAGCAGTTGCCCTAAGTTGCCTAAATCGCTACACTGAGGCCCTGACTAGCCTCAATAACGCGTTAATTATTAAGCCTAGCTGCCATTACGCTTGGAACTATCGTGGCATGGTGCTTTCTAAGTTAGAGCAGTTTCAAGAATCCCTTGCTAGTTTTGATAAATCCTTGCAGTCTAAGCCCAATAACGCTAACGCCTGGTACGGTAAAGCTTGCTGCTATGCTCTGCAAAACAACTCAGATCGAGCGATCGATCATCTCAAGCAAGCGATCAGCTACAGTCCTTATCTATGCCAACTGATGGCAAAAACTGACTCCAACTTTAATCGCATCCGTAGCGATCGTCGATTCCAAGCGCTGTTGCAAGACAGAATTTAAAACACTGTAGATTTAAGGTGAGGAACCTTCTGAGTAAAGGTTCCTCACCTTTATCGACTAAAATAGATTACCCCGCTGCAAACGAATGAGGTATCAGATTAAAAGTGACTTCTAATCTTATAAAGTTTTTTGTAAAGTAGAAAATATACTGACTGCATCATAGAATTCGTGCGTTTGTGGCTTACTGATATATAAGATTTATATAAAGTGAAGCGGTTATCATAGGTCTACCTAAAATAGTGTCAGGTATTCCTCAAGTCGCTTGGCAGGAGGCACCCCTTTTTCCATTAAAGGGATTCCGGCAATAAATGAGTTGCCAGAAATTCTACAGATTACCAGCGAGTTCATTCAGGAATAGGTAAGTAGCACGGCATGAAAGAAACCAGTGTAGGAAATCACAGACGACTGCTGCTAATTGATGATGACCCTAATTTAATTTTGTTAGTTAAAGACTACCTAGAGTTTCGGGGCTATGAAGTCATTACCGCAGAAAATGGTCGTGAAGCTCTAGAAGTTTTAGAGCAAGATATCCCAGACATGATTATTTGCGACGTCATGATGCCCGAAATGGATGGCTATTCTCTTGTGCGTCATGTGCGTGAAGATGCTCGCACTAGCTGGATTCCAGTTCTTTTCCTTTCAGCGAAAGGTCAAAGCCAAGACCGAGTGAAAGGGCTAAATACTGGGGCAGATGTGTATATGGTTAAGCCGTTTGAGCCAGAAGAGCTGGTTGCCCAGGTTGAATCTTCGCTGAAACAAGCAACGCGAATGTCTGAACGTCCGGGTAAAGGTAATGAATCAACACCCAAAATTCAGGTGCCTTTCGATGTAGAACTTACACCAACTGAGCTAAAGGTTGTTCAATTTGTGGCAAGAGGGATGGCAAACCGCGAAATTGCTGATCAACTTAAAGTCAGCCAACGAACAATTGAAAGTCACGTTAGCAATATGCTAGGTAAGACTGGATTACACAACCGTACAGAGCTAGCTCGTTGGGCGATCGAAAACAACATGGCATAATTAATTGTTAAGCAATAAATACTAGGCAAACACTTGATGCAGGAATACTATTATTTCTGCCCAGGCAGCGTCAGTTGCAACCGGATCAAAGCGATCGCCATCATCGCGCATAAAAGTATGGTTTGCTTCATAGAGAGAAGTTGTGTGTGAGACTCTCGTGCTTATAAGTTCCTGCATAATTCTTGTACGTCCTGCTTCAGGAATGTGAGGATCTAAGGTGCCAAACAGGATGAATAGCTCACCCTTCAACTCTGCCACACGCTCCAAAGTATCTGCTGTACCTTTGCCTAACTTGCCGTTATGAATGCCAGTAGGATAGCAGCACACCGAGGCTTTCACTGCATCGTTAAAAGCTGCTCGGAATGCTAAATGTCCACCAATGCAAAAGCCCATTGTGCCAATCTTGTCGGGCATGACCGTTTCTTCTTTTTTTAGGAAATCTAAAACTGCCTTTGTGTCAGCATCATAATCTGTGATCGCGGTTCGGCTGGCATTATCGTTTCCCCGCAGTCGCCCCAAGTCATCCGGTGAGATCGCCGATCCGATGGGTTCTAAGCGATGAAAAATTTCTGGTGCTGCCACCACATAGCCGTATCCTGCAAGGCGATCAGCGAGGCGAGTAATTGGGCTGCCTAGTTGATAAATATCGGAATAAAAGAGAATACCTGGATACTGTCCAATCGGCTTAGGTGATGACACATAGACCCTCATCAAACTGTTACCCACCGTCAAGCCAACATTACGCTTGATAATTTGCACAGATTTCAACTTTCATCGCTACTACGCTTTTATAACGTATTGTGCAGCTTAAAACTTTTAAGTCAGCTTGAAGACAAAAGGTTGATCTCCAGTATTCAGGTGATGCGATAAATCTGTGGAGCTATTTGTGGCGCTTTAAAATCAGAAAGAACGCCGACGACTTTCCGTGTTTCGTCTCGGCGTTCTTGCTGGTTCGCTCCTCACACTCCCTAAATATATAGCACCGACACACATCTGTCATCCTCTGGAAACATCAGAAAAAGTTATGCGGCTCCAGTGTTATTCCTTAAGGTAGTGCCATTCTAATCAAGGCTTTGGCATGCCTAAGTTAAATTAAGGTAAATCCCTACAGCTTGCATTGGTATCCCTTAAGTTTTAGTCTTGAAACATCAATGCGAGATTTCGCTTATTTACAGATTGCGTTTGTACAGGAGAACTCATGACCAATCGCCCAATTATCCTAGGCATCGTCGGCGACAGTGCGGCTGGCAAAACAACTCTGACACGAGGGATTGCCCAGGTATTGGGAGTTGAAAATGTCACAACGATTTGTACAGACGATTATCATCGATACGATCGCGCCCAGCGCGCAGAGATGGGAATTACAGCACTACATCCTGACTGTAACTATTTAGACATCATGCAGCAACACCTAGCACTGCTGCGAACGGGACAACCGATTCTGAAACCGATCTATAGCCACAAGACTGGAACATTTACAGCACCCGAATACATCAAACCAAATAAATTCGTCATTGTTGAAGGGTTACTTGGCTACTCAACCCGCGGTGCGCGTGACTGCTATGACGTGAAGGTTTATCTTGCGCCACCTGAATCCCTAAGAACTGAATGGAAGGTCAAGCGGGATACTCAAAAACGGGGCTACACAGCAGAACAAGTTATGGCAGAAATGCAGAAGCGAGAGCCAGATTCTGAGCAATTTATTCGTCATCAGCGGCAGTGGGCAGATATGGTCGTGACGTTTTATCCGCCAAGTGATGCGCCCAATGATAGAAATGGGCACTTAAACGTGCGGCTTGTTCTTAGACCAAATATCCCCCATCCTGATTTAACCAAGGTGGTCAGTAATGATGCTGATTATTCCAATACTGCTATTCGCCTGGGGCTAGATCGAGATATGGGTAAGCCAGTAGATGTGCTGGAAGTAGATGGGCACGCTACCGAGGAGCAGGTGATTCAACTAGAACATTTTATTTGTAGTGAAACACCGAATTTACTTTCGTTCTGCAATCGCGATATAAATCCAGGGCTGGGCAAAGTAACGGGCACAACTGGAGAAGCGCTACAGAGCTATCCGCTGGCGATTACCCAACTTTTAGTTGCGTATCATATGCTAAGAGCCACTTAACGCAAACTGGCGCATTTTGAATGGGCGCTATGGCATCTAGCAACAAAATAATAATTAAAGCTTGTAAATAAGACTGAAGGAAAATCACGATTCCTTCAGTCTTGATCATTTATGCTAACAGTGAAATCAACGGAGAGGCAGGGATTTGAACCCTGGGTTCCTTTCGGAACTCTCGATTTCAAGTCGAGTGCATTCGACCACTCTGCCACCTCTCCAAAAAGCGACCCTATTAGTTTAACCTGTTCAGAGTCAATGGGCTTCTATATCCTCAAGCGTTTATTTAGTTTGCTGCCTGTCTTATTTGGAATTACGCTGCTAGTGTTTGGATTTTTGCATTTGATTCCGGGCGATCCTGCTGTGGTTTTACTGGGAGAGCGTGCTACACCCGAACAACTTGCTGCTGTTAAAACGCAGCTTGGTTTAGATAAACCGCTATTGGTGCAATATCTGGCTTTTTTGAACAGCTTATTCCATTTTGATCTGGGCACTAGCATTATTAGCGGCATACCGATCGCAGATGAGCTAAAAGTTCGCTGCCCGGCCACGTTTGAGCTGGCGATCGCGGCAATGATGGTTGCTCTAATCATCGGCATTCCATCAGGCATCATCGCTGCCGTCCGCCGCAATAGCTGGGTTGATCATCTCACTATGACCGGATCACTACTCGGTGTTTCCCTACCGGTTTACTGGTTGGGGTTGCTGTTGATCTATCTTTTTGCCGTAAATTTGCAATGGCTGCCACCCAGCGGTCGAATTAGCGTCGATGCTGGCTTTACCTTTCAGCCGATTACGGGATTTTATATTTTAGATGCGGTGTTGCAAGGCAACAGCACTGCCTTAATGGATGGGTTAGCGCACCTGGTGCTACCAGCGATTACCTTGGGCACAATTCCCCTCGCAATTTTGGCAAGAATCACCCGCAGTTCCCTGTTAGAAACCCTGTCTCAAGACTATATTCGTACGGCTAAAGCCAAGGGCGTGCCAAAATTTTGGGTTGTCTGTCGCCATGCCCTAAAAAATGCGCTGTTGCCTGTGACCACGATCGCGGGATTGCAATTTGGTACGTTACTCGGCGGCGCAATTCTGACGGAAACCATTTTTGCATGGCCTGGAATTGGGTCTTGGATTTATCAAGGTATTTTGGAGCGTGATTATCCTGTGGTTCAGGGTGGGGTAATATTTGTGGCGATCGCTTTTGTTTTGGTTAATGCCTTAATCGACATTTCCTATGGTTTTATTGATCCAAGAATTCAGCTTCGGTAACCGCTCGTGGCTTTATCAAACCAATGTTGACAACCCGTGCCCAGCAGCAATTTTGGCAATCTACTTCTGGAAAGATTGGCGCAGTGTTGGCGATCGCGCTGGGAATGCTGGCATTGCTTGCGCCGATTCTGCATCCTTATGATCCGACGACTGATCGCGATTACCTTGCTCGGCTAGCATCACCTAGCAACCAGCATTGGTTTGGCACCGATGCTTTGGGGCGAGATGTGCTCACCCTAATCTGGTATGGCATCCGCACATCTCTATTTATCAGTGTGGTTTCCGTCAGCTTGGGCTTTTTGATAGGTGTGGGACTGGGGCTATTAGCCGGATATTTGCGCGGACGAGTCGATGGCGTGATTAGCTGGTTAACGGATATTTTGCTGGCATTCCCCTCAATTTTACTGGCGATCGCGATTGTCACCGTTACCGGACCCAGTTTGCAAAGCGCCATGGTTGCGATCGCGATCGTCCAAATTCCTATATATATCCGCCTCGCGCGATCGATGGTGCTATCGCTCCGAGAGCAAGAATTTGTTCAAGCTGCCCGCGCCCTTGGTGCCACTCCTTTTCAAATTCTTTTCCAACATATTCTGCCAGCCAGTCTTGCCCCTCTGATTGTGCAAGCCAGCCTTTCGATCGGAACCGCTACCTTAGAAGCCGCTGGATTAGGCTTTTTAGGACTGGGTGCCCAACCTCCAACGCCTGAATTAGGCAGCATGTTAGCAGACGCATTTAAAGGCGGTTACTCTCTCACCTCCCCTTGGACAACTATCTTTCCAGGTCTATTCATCACTCTAATGGTGCTAGCATTTAACCTCTTGGGAGACGGGCTAAGAGATGGTCTAGATCCAAAAGGCTAGTAGAGTGCGCCGTAGTTCAGTCAACCTTGCTAGAAAGTTTTAAGTCTTATTTGCGCCGCATTCTCGTAGGGAATGTTTTAAGCCTTGGCTTCCGGTGAGTCAGCTTAACTGAAATCAGCCTAACCAAAATTTGAGGGCTATTTGGGAAGCAGCTCCATAGGTGGAATCCCTTTAAAGATTTTCCTGATCAGTTAGCCGCATGTCCGTATCAGGTATCAGAACCTCTGAAACGGATTTTTTGCTTATGCGCCTGCTTACCAACACTTTACTGTGCAGCTCACTGCTAACCCTAGTTGCAGTCACAACCTATACCGATGATGCTCAATCGATTAGCCAATATTCTAAAGCTGATAGCTCTCACCCAACGGTAGAAGCCCTTTTGCAAAATGGATCTCCTAAACATCGTGGGAGTGGTCGCTGCGAGTTGGCTCAATATGATGTCTAGATTCAACCAGTATTTCCAGATCGCGAAGACTTTAGCCATCAAACCTTAAAAAGAAAAAAGCAGGTGATAGAAGAAAACGACACTTTAGAATACGACTTCTAATCTATCGTTTATCGACTACCACCCACTGAGTCATCAGCGAAAACTGTAAACTGCCTAGCTGCTACGCAAAATTCAACGCTAGTTGCAGTTGGGGCTTAGACCGGGTTTCTGGTACAGGAGCGGGGTTGGCTGTTACTGAAGGGCAATATCTGGCAAAGGTACAGCGATCGCACTGTTTACCAGGCGTAGGTTCCCAACCGCGATCGTGGCGCAACCGCACCGCCAAATCCCCAACCATCGTTTGCACCTGCTTTCGATGTTCCCCCGTGGCTTTGAACCGAATCTTTTCACCTGTACGTAAAAACAACAGGCTCAAATACTGCAAACTTTGACGATAGGTTTGCTCCAAAGCAAGGTAGTAAAGCCCGATCTGGATATCGATTTCTGACGCATCGGGCAGCTTTACCTCGCGGCTCGACTTATAGTCAATCAACTCCAACCCCCCATCTTGTAGAAAATCAATTCGGTCATAGCGACCCGATATGACAAATTCCAGATTTTCTACTTGCAAATATCCCTGAATTTTGCCCTCCACTGCCAAAGGTTGACGGATGGAAACCTCGGTAGCAATAAAGTTCCGATAGTACTGCTCTAGAATTTTTAATCCTTCAACCACTTGGCTATTACTTAGCCCACCGGAATGCTCTTGCCAGCACTGCTGCACCCATTGCATCGTAGGTAAGGGAAAGCGATAGTGCCAATCGCGATGGCATTGTGCTAAAGCTTGGTGCAATGCGTTTCCTAAAGCGGCTGACCCAAAAAACTCAGGTGTTGTCAGCTTGTGCTCATAGCGAAGAAAATAAGCATAAGGACACCGATGATAAGTCTGGAGCTTGGTTGCTGAGATCTGATAAGTCATAGGGATCGGATTTCAAAAAAGCCAGAGCGGTGTTCTGCTTTTGGGTCTGCGTGCTAGCTAGGCAAGATTGACCCAAGAAGAATAAAAGTCTAGTTTTGTCCAATGGGGCGCTTGAACAAAGCATCTAGATAAATGCGCGAAGCTTGCCGATGGTTTAATTTTTCGGGAGCGGCTTCACTCTGGTTTTGCAATAAAAATAGCGACAGTGCTGCGGTAATGACTCGATCTTGATCCCAGTCGGGGCGCATTTCCAAATAGCTCTGAAGGGACTCATGCAAAATTTCGGGTACTTCAACAAGCAGACTAACCGTGGTATCCATAAATTTCTACTCTCGCGCAGGTAAAGAGGATAAACAAGACAACGAACTACGAAGACAGCAAAGCCAGCCAAACTCTTTAGCAGATCTGAATAATCCACAAAATTGAATTACAACCCTGTGGATTTCGCTTTTGGAGATCAGGCTTGTGTATGTCTCAGTCGCCCCATTCTCAATGGAATTGCCTAGGTTGTCAATGTTGAGAAATATTGCGAGTTGATTTCAAATCAAAAAAGCTTTACGAAAGAATGGGCATTTCAGCCACTTTCTTGTTACTTAAGTTAACAAAAACTCCACCTAAGCAAAACTGTTGAGCAAGAAAGCAGGGTGGCTTCGCTAACGCGGGAAAGTCCGATTCCTTCGTAGCACCTGTGGAAAACAAACCAAAATATGTGGAAAACCTGTGGAGAGGATGTGGAAAAAAAGGAGATTTACTGTGGAAAGGATGTGGAATAAACAGGAAAAGTATGGCGAATGCTAAGTTATGTAATGTTTTCTACAACACTAAGATTTAATTAATTGAATAAATTCAGTTAACTAAATCTGATGAAATGAGGCTGTTCAGTTAGAGTAGAAATGGCTCTGTAACAAACTGTTGCAATGAATTCTCCTGGCTCTCCTCAAGTAGCAAAACCGCAAGACTTGAAGAAAAAGACACCGCGATCGCTTCAAGCTCTGCCCGCCAAAGTTTTTCACTGGCTCAACATCGTTAGTTTGACAGTGATGCTCATGAGTGGCTTACAGATTTACAACGCTAACCCTGTGTTTGGTGGACGGGAAGGCTGGCACATTCCCCAATTTTTTCTGCTGGGTGGTTGGCTGGCGGGTGGACGACATTGGCACTTTGCGGCGATGTGGGTGTTTTCATTAAACCTGCTGTGGTATGGCGTGTATGTGCTGATCACTCAACGCTGGCAGCATCGGTTTGTTGGCGGAAACGATGTGAAAGCGCTACAAGTGGGCAAAAATCCTAAGCGCAAGATTTATGCATGGCATCGGATTGTTTACACATCCATTATTCCAATTTTGCTGCTGGCGCTGTTCACAGGGCTTGGCATGTATAAACCGGCGCAGTTTCCTTGGATTGTGGAGTGCTTTGGCGATTGGTTTGCCTTACGTGTCGTGCATTTTGCCTCGGTGCCCCTGGTGATTGTGTTTGCGATCGCTCACTCGCTTCTATCACTCAAAGCCGGCGGGGAACGACTGGTGAATTCGATGTTGTGGGATGAGATGCTTTGAACAAGTGGCGAGTAGGGAAGAGGAAATAAAGAAAGGGTATGGCAGAAGAGGTAAATTCGGAAAGTTCGATTAACCGACGGAATTTGTTGCGGTTGTCGGGCTATTCGCTGGGTGGAATGTTGGTGGGTGGTTCAGTGTTGACGTTAGCGGAGAGCTTGGCAGGAAAGGCAACTGAGCCATTGAACCAAAAGATGGAAGAGTTGCTGCTAAAACCCCAAACTCCGGTGCCAGAGTTTTCGGTGAGTCAAGTCGAGCCAAATGCGCTGATTGTTAACACCTACGATTTCACACCTGCCATCAACTTGAATGATTTTCGGCTAGTAGTGGATGGTGAGGTCAATAATCCGCTGAGCCTGGATCTGACAGCAATTCAAAAAATGCCGAGAAAGTCGATGGTGATTCGGCACGTGTGTGTAGAAGGCTGGGCGGCGATCGTGCAGTGGGCAGGGGTTCCGTTACGAGAATTGATCCAGCTAGCACAGCCGAAACCTGGCGTAAAATATGCCTATTTTATTTCTGCTGATCGCTACTACGAAAGTTGGGATTTAGCGTCCTGTTTACATCCTCAAACAATGCTGGCCTATGAGAAAAATGGCGCACCTTTGCCAATAGACCATGGTGCACCGTTACGGCTTGCGTCTCCAATTAAGCTGGGCTACAAATTGAGTAAATGGGTCATTCAAGTCACATTGGTGAGCAACTTGTTACCCCGGCGGGGTTTTTGGGAAGATCAAAGCTACGAATGGTTTGCAGGGCTTTAGGGTTGCAGTGTCAGTCGCCACTCGGCAACCTTTGGAGTCCATGCCGGAATTGAGGTTTCACCCACTACATAAGGTCCCCAATAGCGACGAGAACCATCTTGGGCAAAGGCGACCAAAATATCACCTTTTTTGAGTTTAATCTGGCGATTGGGTAGCGATAAGAGTAAACCTTTTTCGCTACCTTCACCTGGATCAAAATCCCAATGGGCAGGCGATTCATAACCTGATTGACTTTGATTGGTAGAGTTTTTAGTGCCTGGTTTCTTCAGCAAAACGGCAACTCGCACTGGATGATCGGTAGGATTGCCCACTCGCAGTAATCCCTGCACAGCCGCGATCGCGATGGAATCTGTTTTTGCGGCTGTAATGGTTTTTTGAGCAGTCGCTGCCGCAGGCTTCATCTGAGCCAGCGAGGTTGAGACTACTGGTGGCGGGTTAACTCCATTGGGTGCACTTGATGCTTCTGGCAAAGAATTAACTAGTGCTGACGGCTCAAATAGCCACTGAACCATACCCCAGCCACCAAACACTGTCAACAGAACTACTCCTGCTAAAGTCGCGATCGTAGACACTCGCCCAACCTTGATATCCCTGATAATTTCTCGCATTGCCCGTCTGCCAACCATGCCAATACTCTAGTAATAACAACTTTTCGATCGCTCACACATAGAACTTTTCATCCTCAAAAAACTTAGGATATTTAGGGATGAGAATCGTTAGAAACCAGAAAGGTTCCAAGTTCAAGCCCTGAGTTTCACAGTTTTCTCAGATTGCTTTGTTTTTTTGGTTTCTACCTAGTGTCTCTTCCTGTTTACTAAACCCCGCTCTTCTAAATAAATCGTCTAAATCGTCGCCTCCTATGCAAAATACTCGAATTAGTACATTGTTTGACAATATTGTGGATGGATTGGCTCGCTTCTTTCTCAATCCTTGGCGGCGATTTTCCATACTGCTGATTAGTTTGCTATTGGGAAACTTCTTGGGAACCGCCGTTTCCACTATTTCAGGACAAAAAGCAGACTTAGATATTGTGGCATCAGCACTCTTAGTCGCAGCCACAGAAGTCATTAGCCGTCTTGCTTACAGCACCCCTATTGCAACCGCGAGATCGCTCCCGGTACAAGTTCTCAACGCAGTCAAACTTGGGCTCATCTACAGTTTATTTGTGGAAGCCTTCAAATTGGGTTCCTAGAGAGTAAATATTAGGTGTCAGGTGCTAGAATCCTTCATCTACGACCTCTTGATTCGCCGTTTTCTATACTCCCCATGACTCCTACCGACTTGTTGTCAGCGCCGATTCGAACCACAGATGTTGCTGCCAAGCTGACCGTATTGCGATCGCTCTTTGCCGACCATGCCTTAGATGCCTATCTGATTCCTTCAGCGGATGAGCATTTAAATGAATATTTGCCAGAGGTTAAACAGCGGCGCAAGTGGGCAAGCGGTTTTACAGGATCATCAGGCGATTTTCTAGTGGGGCAAACTCAAGCATGGGTGTTTGTCGATTCTCGCTACTACGAGCAAGCGGATTTGGAAGTGAATGCTGCTGTGATTCAGGTGTCTAAGTTGGGATTAGATGACCACAAAACTCTGGAAGAGGTAGTGGAAGAGTTGGGGCGAACGACTCAAGCAGAACATCCCTTTCGATTGGGCTACGATCCATTTACGCTGTCAATCAGTCAATTTCGCGAGTTTCACAAAAAGGTGGAACCTTACGGCGTGGTACTGGTGGCGATCGCCACCAATCTGGTTGACCAGGTGAGATCGCAAAGTCCTTGGATCAATGAAATTTTGCCTGCTTACGCCGACTCGCCGCTGTTTCATTTGCCGGATGAACAAACGGGTGAGGCGATCGCGCAAAAGCTGGCGCGCACCCGTGAAAAGCTAGCCAAAGCGAGCGCGCAGATATTACCCATCACCAAACTGGATCAAATTGCGTGGCTGTTTAACTTACGCGGCTGGGATGTGTCCTACAATCCGGTTTTCATTGCCTACGCGATCGTCACAGCTGAGCAGGCGTTTCTGTTTACTAACGAACATCGGATTGAGCCAACCCTGCGACAGTTTTTAGCACTCCATGTCACCCTACTGCCCTATGACCAGTATGTGGCCACCCTGAGATCGCTGCTCACGCTCAACAGTCGCGTGCTGATTGATCCGAAGCACACCACCATGGGCACCTACCAAATATTGAAACCAGACTCGGAACCAGCGCGCTGCAAAATTGCGGAAACGGCAAACCCAATTGAGGAAATGAAAGCACGCAAAAATGCGATCGAAATTGCGCAGATGCAGCAGGCAAACCTAAAAGCTAGCCGCGCAAAAACTCGCACAATAAAATGGCTATTCGATCAGCTTGAAGCCGAGAATCGCATCACCGAAGCCGATGTTGCCGCTACAATTGAGGTTTTTTATCAGGCAGAGGCCAGCTTTCAAGGCTTGAGCTTTAACACAATCGCAGGTAGCGGCAGCAACAGTTCCATCGTTCACTACGGCACTCCAAATCCTCAAAAGATCTTGCAGCCAGGAGAATTACTACTCCTCGATTCCGGTGCTCAATACGCCGCTGGGACTACGGATGATACACGCACGGTTGCCGTCGGTGTACCCACCTCAAGGCAAATTGAATGTTATACCGAAGTGCTGAAAGCCCACATCAACTGTGCCATGCAGCAGTTTCCCAAAGGCACCACTGGAGCGCAACTCGATGGGATTACGCGATCAACTCTGTGGCACGCTGGATTGGATTATGGGCATGGCACCGGGCACGGCGTTGGCGCATTCCTTAATGTCCATGAGGGACCCAACGGCATCAGCAAGCGCGTCAGTCAATCGCTGGAACCTGGCATGATCACCAGTATTGAACCAGGATTCTATCAGCCAGGCTGGGGAGGCATCCGTATCGAAAATTTATACGTGATCGTAGAAATGCCTCAGGAAGAAAAAAAAGACTCCGATGAAGCCAAAACACCCTGGTATGGCTTCGAGTCTCTCACTTACATTCCCTTTGATAACCGCCTAATCGACCTGTCCAGTCTCGACTCCCGTCAACACGCATGGCTACAACGCTACTATCACACTATTGTCGCTAAACTCACGCCCACTCTCAGCCAAGCCGATGCCGACTGGCTCAAACGTATTTGCACCCTTTAAACTTGCCCAAGCCACTCAAAAATATCACTTCAGGCAACTGAAAATATCGTTTGAAGGTTACTGCCTCAGAGTCGCTGCATGAAAGCAGCTCAAAAACGGTTCTGGGGTCGCCAGAGAAGATATGTGACCAACCCGGTTAGCGCAGACAGCATTAAAACAGACAGCATCACTAAACACCCTAAGCATCACCTTCCTTAAGATTCCCTATCAGGAAAGTGATAACTTTCAGCTGAATAGACGCAATTACTCCGCCAAATTACTGATTTAAATCCAAGTTACTAAAATTGATAGTTCATTACATTAACTACCATGCCGTTTTTAGGTAGATCTGAGAGTCGAATTGCGATCGCGTTTCCTGAGCGGCGGACAGGAGTACCACTCATTAGAGTTAAGAAATTATCGACTGGTAGGATATCACAAGTATCTTTAGCAGCGGCTTGAGTCCGGTAATGAGTTGGAACTACCATTTTCGGATTGAGAATCGCGATCGCCTGCTTCGCTTCTTCAGGAGTATAGGCTTTAGAACCATTTCCCACGGGAATAAAAAGTATATCTGGGGTTCCCATCAAGATCTTTTGCTCTGGAGAGATTGGGGCTGCCGCACCTCCCAAATGAAGAATTTCAACTCCAGCTTGTTTCCATTTCCAGGCAACGTTTATCCCAAAGCGTTTACCTTCTTGGCGATCGTGAGCCGTGCGAACTCCCTGAATTTTAATGCCACTCACTTGATAAGCACCTGGCTCATAAAGCAGCCGAGGATTACCCGGCACAATCTCTACGGCTCCTTCATCTAGCAACTGGCTACTAATCAATACTAGATCGGTATTAACTCTAGGAAGGCGATATCCATTTGTACACCCTAGCTTACGAAAAGGATTCACCAAAATTCGACGACCACCACCAGCAAACAAAAAACAGGTGTGTCCGAACCACTGTATGGACAAGGGGCTTTGAGGTTGAGCTTGAGCGTGCTCAAGATTGGAAATCAAGCCCATCCCACATGCTGTCAATAGGCTTGTTCCTGCGTAACGAATTAACTTGCGCCGTTTCATAATCTCCTCATTAAGCCACAAATAAATTTAGAAAATTCAAACAATGGTAGCAACCTTTGCCTTGTCAAAAGTAAATTCGCTGTAGGTTCCACTTATTTCAACGGCAAATCATTGATAGACATTAAAAAGTTTCGCAGAATTTGCTTGCCAGAAACGGTTAATACACTTTCTGGATGAAACTGCACACCTTGAATATGAGGGTACTGTCGATGTCTAACCCCCATAATAGTGCCATCATCTACCCACGCCGTTATTTCTAGAACCTCTGGAAACTCTTGCCGCTCAATTACCAAGCTATGATAGCGGGTTGCTATTAAAGGATTCTCTAGCCCTTTGAATACTCCAAGCCCATTGTGATGAACTGGCGATGTCTTGCCATGCATCAAAACTGGAGCTGGCACAATTTTTCCACCATACACCTGACCAATGCTTTGATGACCTAAGCAAACTCCTAAAATGGGATATTCCATCCCTAATTCTTGAATCAGTTGGAGAGAAATGCCAGCGTCTTCAGGTCGTCCAGGCCCAGGAGAAATCACAATTCCATCCGGTCTAATTTCGCGAATCTGAGAGAGAGTGAGTTGATCGTTGCGACGAACTTGAATTTCTTGTGCAGCCTCAAACTCTGACCCTAGTTCGCCCAAATATTGCACTAGGTTATAGGTGAAACTGTCGTAATTATCAATAATGAGAATCAAATGAATTGACTCCTTGCTTAAGCTATCTAAATCTGAGTTAACTAAAAAACAATAAAAGATTAGTGAAAAAAAGAGGACACTTGAAAAACTTGCCAGAGTTTAATGCAAAGTCTTGGCAAAATTAGCGAACTAGCTACTCCGATCGCGGCGAGTGCAGAAATCAAAACCGCTGCTGCCGCACAATCTTTGGCAATTTTAGCAAGCTCATGGTAGTTCTGTTTAACGGTAAGGTCAACAACAGACTCGATCGCAGTATTGAGCAGCTCCATCGCCAAAACCGCACCGATTGTTAATCCTACTACGGATATCTCTACGGCAGAAAGGCGCAAATAAGCACTCGCGGCAAGCGCTAAGGCACCTAAAATGACGTGAATGCGGAAGTTTCGTTGAGTGCGAAAGGCATAGCTACTACCTGCCCAGGCATATTTAAAGCTGATTAGAAGGCTGGGAGCAATACGCCAGGCTAATTCTCGATTTATCTTAGTCGGTTGAGTTACCACCTTGCTGTTTGAACCATCAGGATCTGGAGTTTGAAGTTCAGAAGTCATAGACTGCAACAAAAGTGAAACAACTGCTTTTTAGACAAAAAAGAATCTGAGGTAGTGTATCTGAAATTGATTGCTGAGTATATTATCAACAACGAAATTTATCGTTTCTGGAAAAGCTATTCAACTTACAAGAATTCTCGCCATCGTCACAACTCTAGCGGTTTTTAGATGAAAGACCCACCGTGTTTAAGAGAAATTGCTGTTTAGCCAACATCTGGCTCAAACTTTCCTCATCAGGATGATCCCAACCGAGGAGATGCAGCAAGCCGTGAGTTGCTAGCCATGAGAGCTCGACGCTAAGGGAGTGATTTTGGGAATTAGCTTGTTGCTGAGCCGTTTCCACAGAAATGATGATGTCGCCTAAGTAAAGAGGTTGAGACTCAAACACTTCGTCGTTTTGTGGGGAACTGACCTCTAGAGCTGCAAATGCCAGAACATCGGTGGATTTGTCTTGGTGACGATATTGGGCATTGAGCGTTTGAATTTCGCGATCGCCAGTAAGCCTCAAACTCAGTTCATAGGCTTGAAGAGGAGATAGACTTGGCTGCATTATCTCTAGCCATTGCTGAAACCATTCGCTCCAAACCGCCTCAGTAATAGGGCAAGAAGAGGGCAAAGGGTCTAGAGCGCAATCTGAGCCCACAAGCATTTTGTGATTTTGAGCTTCAAAGATGCAGTCTTGAACACAAACTTCTACAGAAATTCCCATTTCAACGATACTCTAGCAATTTTTGTGAGCTTGAAGCAGAACGACAAGCATCGTTGAATTCATCGACTGTCAGAGTGCTCTAGCGAGTTAAATAAGCAAGACCTACCAACGTAGCTAGCAACCCAAACATCGTAAGAAAAAAGTGCTTCAGTGAGGTTCCCCGTTTACGAACCATATTCCGCATCGCTAGCTTAACGTAGCTCGGTTTTGGTTCAGTAACAGTTGACTCTATAGCTTCAGGGCTTTCAGAATTAATTTGAGGAGTTTCCATGAAACGGATCTTAATTTATCTCTACATCTCTTCGTTTAGGATAGATGGTTTTAATCAAGACTGTCTGGATAACCAGTGAACTCTTAAGAGTTAGCTAACTGAGTTTCTTGACGTAAATATGCCTGAATAAATGCATCTAAGTCACCATTCATTACATCTGCGATCGCGGTGGTTTCTGCTCCAGTTCGCAAATCTTTGACCATTTGATAGGGATGAAACACGTAGCTACGAATCTGGTTTCCCCACGATGCTTCCACAATATCTCCGCGAATATCTGCAATCTCCTTAGCTTTTTGCTCTTGAGCAATGATTAGCAGCTTCGCTTTTAAGATGACCAGCGCTTTCTCTTTGTTTTGTAGTTGCGATCGCTCCTCTGTACATCGGACTGCTAACCCTGTCGGCAAGTGAGTAATTCGTACCGCTGTCTCCACCTTGTTGACGTTTTGCCCACCTTTGCCACCCGCACGAGTGGTCGTAATCTCCAAATCTTTATCAGGAATGTCAAGCTGCACCGTGTTATCCAGCAAAGGCATGACTTCAACCCCAGCAAAACTGGTTTGTCGTTTGTCATTGGCGTTGAATGGAGAAATTCTCACTAAGCGATGAGTTCCCTTCTCTGCCTTCAAATAGCCGTAGGCATATCGCCCTTCAATTTCCAACGTTGCCGATTTAATCCCTGCTTCCTCTCCTTCGGACATTTCAGAAAGGTGAACGGTGTATCGTCGCGCTTCTGCCCAACGGGTATACATCCGCAGCAACATCTCCGCCCAATCTTGAGCATCCGTTCCGCCGGCTCCAGCATTAATGGTTAGCACCGCTCCCTTCTGATCATATAGACCAGACAAAAGCTGCTCCAATTCCCATTGATCCAAAGCCTGGCTCAATTGAGTCACATTGGATGTTGCTTCTGCCTGCAAGGCATCATCTTGTTCAACTGCTAGCAATTCCAGCACCGCTTGGGCATCTTCTAAGCTAGCCTGCCACTGATGAAGCTGTTCCAAATTGGATTTTAGGTCATTTAGTTCTTGCAAGATTTTTTGGGCGTTGGTCTGGTCATCCCAAAAGCTGGGTTGGGCGGCAACCTGCTCCAAATCCTGAATTTTGGCGGTTAAGGCAACAACGTCAAAGATAGTCCTGAGCTTTGCCCAGGCGATCGCTTAGCACATTAATCTCACGCTTAATTTCAAGCACTTCCATCATCATTAACTCTTAATTAATCTGTAATTACTAACAGTAATGCACCAGATTGGTTTGGGTGCAGACATCTTTACATTCAACAACTAATTGGCTTTCAAAATACGCCTTCAAAATAAGAAGCTACAGCTTTATAGCTGTAGCCCTTTAAGTCCTAGGAAAGCGCGATCGCGACAAATTAACGCCGAGAAAAAGACATAACAATTTGCAACACGTACCAAAACAAAAGTGCAACGGAGGCAAATAACTCTAGTGAAGCCGCTACATATTGATTCGTTGAGTAGTTATGCAGCACTTTAGAGGTGTCATACAAGATTGCCGCCGATGCAAACACCACCATAATGAATGAAAAGAAAAGACCCAAGGTAAAGCCAAAAATTGCGCTGCAAATGATCACGCCCATGGCAATAAAACCGCCGATCGTGAGAATACTGCCTAAAAACGAAAAATCTTTTCGGCTAATAAAAACCACGGCTGTCAAACCTGCAAACATTAGAAGCGTCAGAATTGCTGCTGTTGGAATCACGCTGGGATCTGAGAACAGAGCAGCGATATAAAGCAAGGGAGTAAAAAGAATTGCCTGGAGGACAACATAAAGTCCTAACCCTGCATATTGAGTTCCTACGGAATCTGCTTTGGCTGCTAATTCTCTGGATAACCAACCTAAAAGCATGAATACTCCCAAGACGGCGAGCCAGCTAAATCGACTACCCGTCATCAGCCTGGTTAAAACCTCTGCAATTCCGGTTTGAAACAGAAAAACTGACAGCAAGACAAACGCAAGAACTGCTCCTGCCAAATGAATATATGTTTTTTGGATAAACTTGGCGCGTTCAGTCGGGCGGGCTTGAGCAGCAATAACCATGGAATGACTCCTTAAATTGTGCTGTGAACTTTCACCTGCAATCCTAGCAAAAACATTTTTGAAACGCCCCTAGCGCTAGCGATCGAGCCTTTCAACATTAATTCTGATTACTTTCAAATTCTATTTTTACTGGATTTTAACCACGATGAAAGGCTAACTCTATTCAGAAACGGCCTTGTATCTCGCTTAACCGTTTGCGTGTTTATGCCGATTCCTTGGAAAGTCACTCAGCGACAGTACCGTAAATCGACGATGGTTTATACCCCTCGGTCTAACGAGAATGAGCTTAACTCTGATGTGAAAGGTGAATTGCAAATGATGGCTACTCAACCCTGCGTTCGTTCCCGTGGAATGGAATTGTTAGTTTCGTACCACCACAATCCCTCAGTTAGGCTCCGCAATCAGCTCGTTCAAATGAATGCGGGTTTGGTTAGAAAAATTGCTCATCGGGTGAGCCATCAGTGTGCTGAACCTTACGAAGATTTGGAGCAAATCGGTTATTTGGGTTTAATTCGAGCGATTGAGCGGTTTAACCCAAATCAGGGGTGTGCGTTTAGCTCATTTGCGGTTCCCTACATTCGCGGTGAAATGCTACATTTTCTCCGCGATCGTAGTTCTACTGTTAAGATTCCCCGTCGTTGGCAACAACTCAACAAAGCAGGACAAAAAGTTCGTGAAGAACTATCGGCAGCTTTTGGTCGTCAACCTACAGATGATGAGATTGCAACCGAACTTGGAGTTTCTGTCTATGAGTGGCGCGAAAGCAGAATGGCAACTAGAAATCGCTTGCCTTTGAGCTTAGATGCAACCATCAGCCAGCAAATTGATTCGCCGATGACCTTGGGCGATACCTTGCCTGATTCTCACTACCAAAACTTGCAAATTTTGGAGGAAGATCGGCAGCAAATTCAACGGGCGTTGAATCAATTGGAGGAAAAAACCCGCCAGGCAGTTGAGTTTGTCTTTATCAACGATTTATCTCGGAAAGAAGTTGCAGAAAAAATCGGTGTCAGTCCAATGACGGTGACGCGTCGCCTTCATCGTGGCATCCAACAAATGGTGGCGTGCTTACAGCCCCAAGTGTTGCAAACAGATCCTTAATTTGGATGACGTTCTGTTTTCTGTCGTAATGAACCTTTCACTTTACCTAGTATCTTTGGCTGACTCAGTTTCTTGAGTCAGCCTTCTTTTTAGGAATTATTTGAAGCTACTACTTGAAGCTACCGACTATCATTCCCGCAAGTAAAATAAACCCAATCCATACGTTTTGTCGGAAGAGTTGCCCGTAGGCAGCATGGAGAATTGTTTTTTTGCAGAGGCGATAGTATTGCCAGATCCATAATCCTGTTGCGACCGCCAACGTTAGCCAATAGAACCCAGTCAACGCCATGCTATTGCCAATCGCTGCCAGCAAAATAACGGTGCCTGCAAAGAAGGCTCCAACTGCATGAGAGACGTACTTGCCAAAAAACAGGGCGCTAGAGTTCACCCCTAGACGGCGATCATCTTCCCGATCAGACATGGCGTAGACTGTATCAAATCCCAACGTCCACAGTACGGTCGCGCCCCACAAGAACCAAGTGGGAGTGCCTAAGCAGGGAGTAGCAGCCGGAGTAGAACCACAGCTAACTGCGCTCCAGCTTATGAGAACGGCAAAGCCCCACGCGATCGCTAGCACCAATTGAGGAACTGGAAAAACTCGTTTTGCCAGGGGATACAGCACAATAATCGGAACGGCTGCAACACACAGCCAAAACGTTAGTAGGTTGAGGTAAAGAGACAAGATCCAAGCGCAGATAAACGACGCGATCGCCACTCCCAAACCTATCCAAATCGACAAAGCACGAGATGCTAATGGGCGATTGTGCGTCCGCTGAACTTTGGGGTCAATATTTCGATCCCAAAGGTCATTCACTACACATCCAGCAGCACTAGTTGCTAAGGTTCCCAATACAATTACACCCACCAGCAAGGGCGGCGGAGTTCCTCGTGCGGCTAAAAAAACGGCCCACAGTGCAGGAATCATTAGAATTAAGCGTCCAGCAGGTTTATCCCAGCGAAGAAGCCGCAGAATTCTAAGCCAAACGGGTTGAGCAGAGTCAGGCGAAGACATCAAAATTAGAACATAGAGTGAAACGATTGTACCGAGGCCTCGTCTACTTGAGTAGAAACTCGCTGTTGGGCAACATCAACATGACGACCCGCCTGCTCCCAAATTTCCCAAGCCGTCAGTTTTAGTGAAACTTTAGGGACGCCTGAAGCCTGATAGATTTTGACCTTGTACTTTTGCAACAGGGTGGCACTGTCAATCAGTGTTAGAGGAATGAGCAAATTGTAAAAGTCTTGATTGTTAAGCCAGGAGATATTCGCTTGCTTGTGCTTTAAATAAGAGTCCCAAACACTCTGTACAAAGTCGTAGTCTGCGATCGCCGCCGAAAGCGGTTGATAAACCGGATGCCGAATGGCTTCAGGCTCCTGCTCAAAACGAGTCAATGCACCTTTCAAGGCTTGAACAGTCTGACGATAATTAGAATAGTCAATTCCTAATGGGTACCTAGTCGTTCCCATCTCCGCCTGAGTTTGGAGAGAAACAAGAGTGCTAGTAAATTTAGCAAACTGCTGTACGGCTCGTTCGGCAGCTCGTTCGGTTTGAAGTCGTCGGGCGACTACCGAAAAGTTATTGCGATAGGTCACTAATTTTGATCGAGAAGTTTCAGTAACAGAGGTTTTAGGTGGCACTGTTGCCAAAAGCGCGATCGCTGCCGCCCATTTTTGGCTAGCACGCTGCCAAACCTTAAGAGAGTGGGGCGGATTTTGAACCGTCACTGCCGCCTGCCACGCCAGAGTTTGAGCTTTACCAAGCTGATCTTTTGCTGTTTGTTCTGCTACTAATCGTTGGCTAATCGCCGCGTAGTTTTTTCGGTAAATAGCTAATTTGGCGTTTGCCTGAGCCGCTAGAGGAGTTTTGCCAGAAATGCTTTCTAACAAGCGAATTGCCTGTCGCCACTTAACCCTAGCAGACTGCCAAGTATCAGCCAAATGAGGAGGGTGCTGCACTATCACTGCTGCGTCCCAAGCAAGCATCTCAGCCGACCGGAACTTTTCTGCCGGAGCAAGAGTCTCGGCGGAAACAGCATTATCAGAAGCCCCATTATCTGATGATGTCACCATAGAAGACTGGCTCAGGGAACAACCAGCCAGCCCCAAGTAGATTAACAGCACAATCTTCAGATGTAAGAGCTTCATGGTTAGAATCAACAATCTAAAGCCAGCGTAAAGGAGATTTGCATTTTTCAGGTAAAGATGAGATGAAGAGCAAAACAGCTCAATCCATAATTTTCAAGACTCACACTACCTTAGGCATTGCGCTCATGATAACGACTCATCACAAAAAGCTCTATGAAGGCAAAGCAAAAATCCTCTATTCAACGGAAGCTGCTGATGTATTGCTATCTGTTTTTAAGGATGATGCCACTGCTTTTAATGCCCAAAAGCGCGGCACTATTCAGGGTAAGGGGGCAATGAACTGCACCATTTCAAGTCATTTATTTCAGCAGTTAGAAACAGCCGGAATCCCGACTCATTTTATTGAGCAGTTGAGTGAAACTGAGATGCATGTTAAGGCAGTGTCTATCATTCCTATAGAAGTAGTGATACGCAATTTGGCAGCAGGAAGCCTATGTAAACAAACTGGGTTAGAACTAGGCACATTAATTTCTCCCCCTTTAGTGGAGCTTTATTATAAGAATGATGAGTTAGGTGACCCCTTGCTTACCCTCGATCGCCTGCTATTAATGAAACTCGCCACCTCTGAGCAAGTCGCTCAGTTGGCAGCAATGGCACTTAAAATTAACGATATTTTGACTAGTTTCTTTCAGGAATGCGGTATTACTTTAGTGGATTTCAAGCTGGAATTTGGATTGGATCACAATCAACAGTTGATTTTGGCAGACGAGATTAGCCCTGATACCTGCCGTTTGTGGAATCAGTCAGAAACCGATCCATCTCGACGAGTCATGGATAAAGATAGATTCCGAAATGATTTGGGCGAAATCGAGTCTGCTTATCAGCAAGTTATGCAGCGAGTATTGGCACATTCACTTTAGAAAATCCAACTTAGCAGGTATGTTAAGTATTGGTACGCACTGATGCGGTAAAATTTGACGGTTTACTTTTTACAGCCTATCCTCGCTGTTGGATCGATTGAACGTGTCCTCTATGGCCTGCTTTAACAGGATTTGGTGTGTGGTTGTGCAATATAGCTTGAACAAGATGCGGTTATCTCCCTTATTGGTAGCTTTCCTGGCGGCTTCTGCAACCGTTGGACTATCACACTCTGTCAAAGCGCAAGCGCCCCCTCTGTCTAGCACAGATACGACTAGCACCGAGGCGATCGCGACCGATTCATCTTTTCAATCAACACTAGAACAGGAAGAAGCGCCGACTAATAGCGAAATCGCCGTTTCTCCGGATTCAGAACCCCTTTCTCCAGTAGACTTGCTGACTACGCCTCCCCTCTTTGCCCAAGGCGCATCAGAACAAGAGTCTCCTGACCGCATCCGGGTCAATCCACTTGCGCCAACTGCGCCTCAACAAACTACTCCCACCTTTCAGCTACCGACCTCTCCCACCGCTCCTGCCACACCTACTCCAGAAACCGCCCCTAGCGATTCTGTGACTCCTGTTCCAACTACACCGACCGCTCCCTCACCAGCTGCCCCTTCTGGTTCCACCGAAGCCGAGCCTAGAGTGCTTGTTGGCGAGGTGCTAATTAAGGGAGCCGATCAAACCCTGCAAGACGAGGTATATGGAGTCATTAAAACTCAGCCTGGGCGCACCACAACCCGCTCCCAGCTTCAAGAAGACATTAACGCCATTTTTGCAACTGGCTTTTTTTCAAATGTAAAGGCTGTGCCTGAAGACACGCCTCTAGGTGTGCGAGTGACGTTTGAAGTGCAGGTTAATCCAGTCCTACAATCCGTTAAGGTTGAGGGCAATCGGGTTTTGCCAGAGAAGATTCTGGCGGACAGCTTTGGTGACCAATATGGTCAGGTGTTGAACCTAAATCGTCTTCAAGACGGTATCAAAAAGGTCAACGAATGGTATCAAAAGAATGGCTATGTTTTGGCGCAGGTTTTAGATGCTCCAGCAGTCTCTCCCGAAGGAATTGTTACCTTACAAGTAGCGGAAGGAGAGGTTGAAGGAATTAGAGTTCGCTTCATTAACAAAGATGGGGATGATAAAGATGCGAAAGGCAATCCCATTCGAGGACGCACTCGTGATTTCATCGTTACCCGCGAATTTCAAACAAAACCCGGAGACATTTTTAATCGGACCATTGTTGAGCAAGATTTGCAGCGAGCTTTTGGGCTAGGAATTTTTGAAGATGTGCGGCTGTCGCTACAGCCAAGCGAGACTGATCCACGCAAAGTGGTGGTCGTTGCCAATGTAGCGGAGAAGAATGCTGGTTCAATCTTCGCCAGCGCTGGGATTAGTTCTGCCAGTGGTTTGTTTGGGTCGGTGGGTTATCAGCAGCAAAACTTGGGGGGCAATAACCAAAAGCTCTCGGCTGAAGTGCAGATTGGTCAACGGGAGTTGTTGTTCGATTTGAGTTTTACTGATCCGTGGATTGGTGGTGATCCGTTCCGTACGTCTTACACGATCAATCTGTTCCGGCGACGCACAATCTCACTCATCTTTGATGGTGGCGAGTCGGAAGTGAATCTACCCAATGGCGACACTCCCCGAATTCTTCGTTCAGGCGGATTTGTCAGTTTTACGCGCCCTCTTAGCCGCAATGTGTTTCAGCGGGCGGAGTGGACTGCATCGTTGGGTTTGCAATATCAGCGGATATCTATTCGCGATCGCGATGGCGAGTTAAGCCCCTTAGATGAGCGCCGGAACAACCTCAGCTTTAGCGGCACCGGACGAGATGACCTGTTAGCACTGCAATTTGGGATTGTGCAAGATCGTCGCAATGATTTTGCCCGACCCACCAGCGGCTCATTTTTAAGGCTAGGGACTGAGCAATCAATTCCGCTTGGGTCAGGCAATATTTTGTTTAATCGCCTTCGCGGTAACTACAGCTTTTATATTCCAGTACAGCTAGTTAAGTTTACGAAAGGTTGTCGGGTTGTCAATCCAAGACCCAGCGATTGCCCGCAAACGCTTGCCTTTAATGTCCAAGGAGGCAACTACCTTGGAGATCTTCCTCCTTATGAAGCGTTTCCTTTGGGTGGCGCAAACTCAGTCCGAGGCTATGACGAGGGAGATCTGGGATCGGTTCGATCGTTTGTTCAAGGAACAATTGAATATCGCTTTCCAGTTATTTCTATCTTTTCGGGTGCCCTTTTTGTAGATGGAGCCTACGGGTTCGGATCTCAGGGGCTAGTTCCAGGAAATCCGGGGGGGATTCGGGGGAAACCTGGTAGTGGGTATGGATATGGCGCTGGGGTAAGGGTTCAATCTCCGCTGGGTCCAATTCGGGTAGACTTTGGTGTAAATGATCAGGGCGACACCCGGATAAACTTTGGTATTGGAGAGCGCTTCTAATGGAGTCAGAAGTCCAGAGTCAGAAAAATCAAACGTTGGAATCTTCGGCACCTGCTCAGCAAACGTTGGGGGGTGAGTTTACTCGGTCAGGGATTGGGCTGCATACGGGATTGTTCACGCAGGTTCGAGTGTTGCCAGCACCAACAGGCTCAGGGCGAAGGTTTATCCGAGTTGATCTGCCAGATTCTCCTGAAATTTCTGCCCGTATTGATGCCGTTGGGCAAACAATGCTGTCAACTGAGCTGGCTGCTGGCAAGGCAACAGTTCGCACGGTGGAACATTTGCTGGCGGCATTGGCAGGTATGGGTGTGGACAATGCCCGCATTGAGATTGACGGGGCAGAAGCTCCAGTGCTAGATGGCTCAGCGCAGGAGTGGACAGCCGCGATCGCCCAAGCGGGAGTGGTTGCTCAAACAGCACCTCGTTTAACCTGGTCGTTGCAGTCCCCGATTTGGATTCGTGAGGGAGATGCCTTTGTTGCGGCGCTCCCCGCTGCTGAACTGCGGTTTACCTATGGCATTGATTTTGACCTGGCGGCGATCGGTAATCAGTGGCATAGCTGGTCACCTAATGCGGCTCACTTCACTGTTGATTCATCGTTTGCTGCCGAAATTGCCCCAGCTCGTACCTTTGGTTTAGCTCACCAAATCGAATATCTGCGGGCAAATGGGTTGATTAAAGGGGGCAGTTTAGACAACGCTTTGGTATGTAGTGCTGAAGGGTGGGTTAATCCACCTTTGAGATTTTCAAACGAGCCTGCACGTCACAAACTGTTGGATTTGGTAGGAGATTTGAGTTTATTAGAAATTCCGACTGCTCATTTTATGGCGTACAAAGCCAGCCATTCGTTACATACGCAACTTGCGCGATCGCTGAATGCGCTACGAATCAAGCAGCCTGTAACGCCACAATCATGATAAGGTCGGGGACGGAGCTACCAATGATATTCCACACTTCTCGACATCGCACGCTTATTAACTCTGCCCATGTCAATCTTTACTGATGTCAATACTGCTGATGCAGTGCCCACCCACAAACAGAGTCCTGCCCAGCTTGAAACAGACACTTCAACGAATGCTGTAGCTTCTGGCACGACTGTTTTATCGCTCGAAGACATTCAAAAATTACTGCCCCATCGTTACCCCTTTGCTTTAGTCGATCGCATCATTGACTACGTACCTGGACAGTACGCTGTTGGCATTAAAAATGTCACCTTCAACGAACCCCATTTTCAAGGACATTTTCCGGGTCGTCCGATTATGCCGGGTGTGCTAATTGTGGAAGCAATGGCACAGGTTGGCGGTATTGTGCTAACTCAGATGGCGGATCTCAAAGGCGGCTTATTTATGTTTGCAGGCATTGATAAGGTTCGTTTTCGCCGTCCGGTTGTTCCCGGAGATCGACTGGTTATGACCGTAGAACTAATCAGCGTAAAACGTCGTCGGTTTGGCAAAATGCGAGGTCGTGCTGAAGTCGATGGGCAACTTGCAGCCGAAGGCGAATTCATGTTTTCGCTGGTAGACTAAGGCGACTTGAGCTTCGAGTTTTTCCAACTCAAATCCAAAAGCTCATCATTTTATCACTCATCACTTTTATGGCAACTCTGATTCATCCAACCGCCGTTATTCATCCTGGTGCCGAGCTACACCCGACTGTAAAGGTGCAACCCTACGCCGTGGTTGGTGCGAATGTGAAGGTGGGAGCAGACACAGTGATTGGCTCCCATGTTGTGCTGGATGGGTGGACAGAAATTGGAGAGCGAAATCAAATTTTTCCAGGTGCCGCGATCGGGTTGGCATCCCAGGATAAAAAATATGACGGAACAGAAAGCCTGGTCAAGATTGGTAATGATAATCACATTCGAGAGTACGTCACGATTAACTGTGCCACCTATGCGGATGAGATGACCCTCATTGGGAACGGCAATTTGCTCATGGCGTATACTCACGTTGCCCATAACTGTGTAATCGAAAATAATGTCATCATCACCAATGCGGTGTCTTTGGGTGGCGATGTTCATATTGAATCAGAAGCGCGAATTGGCGGCATGAGTGGGGTTCATCAAGGCGTGCGGATTGGGCGGCTAGCAATGGTCGGCGGAATGAGCCGCATTACTCGCGATGTGCCTCCCTATATGTTGGTTGAAGGACATACTTCACGGGTGCGATCGCTCAATGTAGTGGGTCTTAAACGAGCAGGACTGATGGATATCGAGGAAGGCAAAGTCTTCCAGTCATTAAAGCAAGCATTTCGGCTACTCTATCGCTCCGATTTAACCCTTAGCGAAGCGACAGAAAAACTAGAACAATTAGTGAACAATGACTATCTTCAACATCTCTATCAGTTTCTGAAGCTATCTAAACAAGCAGGGCGACGAGGCTCTACTCCGGGCGCAAAAACCGACGAAACTGAAGAATAAGAAGCTTAGCTTGACTGCTCAATGCAAATGACGTTTGCTGCCCCTACTGGTCACTCCCTATCTAATGAGCAAAACTGCACGCATTTTTATTAGCACGGGTGAGGTTTCTGGAGATATGCAAGGGGCACTCCTGGTGGAAGCTTTGCAGCGACACGCTCAAGCAAAAGGATTGCAGCTAGAAATTTTTGCATTGGGTGGCGATCGCATGGCAACCGCCGGAGCAAAACTCCTGGGACATACGACCGCGATTGGCTCCGTCGGTATTTTTGAATCATTGCGTTTTGTCATGCCGGTGCTAAAGGTGCAGCGCCAAGTTAAACAGTATTTTAAACAACATCCGCCCGATCTGGTAGTTTTAATTGACTACATGGGACCCAACCTCGTTTTCTGCGAGTATTTATCAACCCATTCCCCACAAGTGCCCGTAGTGTATTACATTGCACCTCAAGAGTGGGTTTGGGGAGACGGCTGGTTTTGGGGAGTCAAAATTTTTCGATCCGATTTGATTGTCCGGGCAACTCAGCGGGTTTTGGCAATTTTTCCAGAGGAAGCGCGCTATTTTCAAAAAAAGGGTGCGAAGGTCAGTTGGGTAGGGCATCCCCTAATCGATCGCCTTCAAACAGCACCCGATCGCGAAACAGCCCGTGCAGTCTTGGGTATTCCTCCCGACCAAATTGCAGTGGTGCTGTTACCCGCTTCTCGCCAGCAAGAAATTCACTACCTATTGCCAGTCATCTGCCAAGCTGCTCAAGCGCTGCAAAGCAAACTGCCCAAGGTTCATTTCTGGATTCCCTTAGCTCTTGAAAAATATCGCCCAGCGATTGAGCGAGCCATTCAAACTTATGGGCTCCGGGCAACAGTGTTGAATGATTCCTCTGCTCACACTCAATATGCTGACCCCCGTAGCGATGCTTCTACTACTCTGCGGGCGATCGCAGCAGCAGATTTGGCAATTACTAAATCGGGCACCGTCAATTTAGAAATCGCGCTACTCAACGTGCCACAGGTCGTTTTATATAAAGTAAACGCAGTCACTGCCTGGATCTTAAACCGAGTATTAAAGTTTGCAGTGCCGTTTGTGTCGCCGCCCAACTTAGTGATGATGAAGCCAATTGTGCCAGAGTTTTTGCAAGAGCAGGCAACGGCAGAAAACCTGACCAAAGAATCCTTGGACTTGCTATTAAATCCTCAGCGTCGGCAAACAATGCTGGAAAACTATCAGGAAATGGCTCAGGCATTGGGTGAGCCTGGAGTTTGCGATCGCGCCGCTCAAGAAATATTAGAGTTGCTGCCCTCATCGAAAGGGGAAGATCATAGCTCTTAGCCTCTGTCTTCAACTCCCTTTCCTATATCCCTCAAAATAAAGTCTTTGACAATCTAAGCATCTCTCTTACTCCCTGGGAATACTTATAAAAGTTCAGTGAGTTTCGTGGGTGGTGATTGGTGCATGTGGCGTTTGCTCAAAAGCTTTTTTTATAGTCTCAAAACTTACCCCGATCTCAGCCCTGATCTGCGAATGAGGCGGCGCGTGAATCGGATGCTGGGCGATCGCTCCCGGCTGACTCCAGAAGGTTGGCATCAGAAATTTTGGCAATCTCTCAACATTACGCCACAACTCTCTAGTTTCATTTATTGGCACCTACCCAGCTATTCAGGACTGGATTGCGGCAGAATTCATCCTAGCGATCGCCTCCAAGAAGATTTACATCTCTCGCTGGTTTGCTGGTTTGATTGGGAGCAATCACTCCAACAAGATTTTTTCACCCAATTTGAGATTGATTTGGGCGAAGAGATTAACCTAGAAACTCTTGCAACCATTAAAGACTTGATGGTCTTTCTTGATCGCCAGCTACTGTCAATTAACCGCACATAAAATATACCTAGCAGCCTGTCAACTTTGATTCGACAGATAGGGGATGATTGAGAGGTTATTTGGTGAGAGTTTTTGCCACTCAAAAAACCTTGACTGCACATGAACCACAATTTTTGACTAACAGTTTTTTCTCAGTTTCTTCCAACCGCTTTAAAATCGAAAAGATTATTATTTTTTGCTGGCTGCATGACCTATTGCCTTGGGATTATTACGGATGCGGGGCTGATTATGGCAGCGGATTCTCGCACCAACGCCGGAGTAGATTACGTTTCGACCCATCAAAAGCTATTTGATTTTTCTCTGCTAGGCGATCGCGCGATTGTGCTTTGCACAGCGGGAAACCTATCAATGACGCAAGCCGTCCTCAACTTGCTACGCCGAGATATTGAAACCCAAGCCGAAGCAAATCTTCATGCCCTGGGTAGCCTCTATGAAATTGCCCGGTATATTGGCGGCAAGGTTCGACAAATTCGCGAACAAGACCGTCAATGGCTTGAAAAAGATCGGATTGATTTCCAATGCAGCTTTTTGCTAGGTGGACAGATCAAAGGCGAAGCACCAGGACTGTTTCTCATCTATAGCCAGGGAAATTGCATTCAGGCTTCCAAAGACACCCCTTTTCTGCAAATTGGTGAAGCGAAGTATGGCAAACCTATTCTCGATCGCATCCTTAACTTTGACACCTCGTTAGAAGCCGCCGCCAAATGTGCACTCCTCTCTATCGACTCCACGATGAAATCCAACATTTCCGTGGGACCACCCATCAACCTAGTGATGTACGAAAAAGATTCCTTCAAAATTCGCTACGAACTGAGACTGGAATTAGAAGCACCCTACCTGTCGCAAATGCGCCGTTTATGGGAAGTTTCTTTGAGAGAAGCCTTCGATCGCATGCCCGATGTCGATTGGGAGCATTATCTTGAGTTTCCTCAAACGAACAATCTTACGGATTAACAGACCTACGCATTGGGCACCTAATTTGCCCTCTCGTAGAAAACAAACTATAGCGGTTCTCTGTTGGATGAAGTACAGGAAGAATAATAGAAAGCAAGGGTTTGAGCCTTTAGTTTGTACCTCACAGGAGCCGAAAACGCTATATATTCCAATCCTTTCACCTAAGAAAGAAGGCTTTTTGAACGCCAGTTCCTTCTTTCTTTAAGAAACACTAGGGTAAAGGTCTAATGGCTAATTTGTAGGTCATAGAAGATCGAACGCCACTAGGGGTAAATGAGCCAGCTACAGGAGCGGCATATCGAGACGAGTTGCTGGCAACTAGAGCAATATGGCGATCGGCAACTGCTAACCCCTGGGTTGGGTCATACCCGCGCCAACCGCCGCCCGGTAAATAGACCTCTGCCCAAGCGTGGAGATGCCGCTCTGGGTTATCCAGGTCGCCCTCCTGATAACCACTGACGAACCGCGCCGCCAGCCCGATCGCCCGACAAACTTCCACAAATAGCACGGCAAAATCTCGGCATGACCCCGATCGCTCCTTCCAAGTAACTCCGGCTGGTAACGGATCGCCTGTCTCCCGAAGCGTGTATTGACAATCCTGATAAATGTGCTGATTTAATAGCGACAGAAAGGTGAGCGGCTCTCCATTTGCCTGAAGCCATAGATCTTGAGCAAGTTGAGCCGCGATCGGATCAATCGAACTGGTATATCCTGGCTGTTGCCCCAGCAGGTAGGGTTGCAACTGCACCAACAGCGATGCTGGATAATCTGCTGGAAGGCTGACTGCCCAAGGCTCCAAAAAGTAATCGAATGGATTTAAACGGGATGTTTCCACATCAGAAACAGTGCGAATCACAAGCGATTCGGTTGGACTTGAATCAAACCAAAGCTGAACCAGCGAGTTGCCATCCAAATCGACGAGTTGCGCCTGCTGTTTGGGCTGTGGCACGACTGTGATGCTGAAAGAATGCAGAATTTGGCTACCATCGCTGCGAGGGCGCAACCGCACCACATGAGGCTGCAAGGTAACGGCCTGCTGATAAATGTAGTCAGTGGTGTGTTCAATTTGATAACGCACAAGTTTCGAGGGAATAGGGGACAGCGAATGAGGATTCATTCAGCATTCGTAAGCTATGCGGCTGGCTCTAGGGCAAAAAAGGTTTCAAAAATCTTGTCGCCAACGTCATTCATCCTGCTTTGAAGGCTCTCTAAAAATTGGTGTAGCCCAACGTTGACGATCTCATCAATAGTGATGTAGTCCAAATCGGCGCGCAGTCGCCCGAGCGATCGCTCTACCGAAATACGTCCACTGCCAATGGGTGTGCCTGTAATGTGGTGGAGCGATCGCTCGGCCTCCAACACGCACGATCGCACCGAACGCGGAAACTCTCGATCTAAGATTAAAAATTCTGCAACGCCTTTGGGCGAGATGCGATGCTGTCCTTGTTTACGATACATTTCGTAGGCACTAGCAGACTTTAGCAAGGCAATCCATTGCAGTTCATCTAGAGAACTGCCCACATCTTTCACAGAAGGCAGCAAAATGTAGTATTTCACATCCAAAATACGGGCGGTCTTATCGGCACGCTCAATTAACCGTCCAATTTGTCCAAAATGCCAGCCTTCATTGTGAGTCATGGTGGCATCCATCACTCCAGAAAACAGATGACTTTGCAGTTTGACTTCCTCAAAAAACCTGAGTACAGCTGAAATATCATTCATCAACGTGTTCGATTGAGCCGCTTCTACCACCATTAGATAAAACGAGTTCACCTGCTGCCACATTTCTGAAGAAATCACTTCGCGCACCGATCTCGCATTTTCTCGCGCCGATCGCAAACAAGACAAAATGGAATTGGCATAGTCTTCATCAAATGCCAAAAACTGAGTGACACTGCCTCCGGTCGCTTTTCCATAGCGCTTTTGAAACAAGGGCAAATCACCAGTAGTTAGCACAATTGGCTCCCATTGTGTGCCTCCAGATGGAGCATCCAGCAACAGGTTAAGGTTAACTTCAACAAAACGAGCCACATTCTCCGCCCGCTCTACAGAGCGAGTCAGCCAATAAATCGAATTTGCAACACGACTGAGCATACGTTTCCCTACTTCCCCTATTTATAGACGACCCAAGTATCCTTACTGCCACCGCCTTGAGATGAGTTCACGACTAATGATCCTCGCCGCAGGGCAACGCGGGTTAACCCGCCGGGATTCACATAGATATCTTTGCCATACAAAATATAGGGGCGGAGATCCACATGGCACCCCTCAAACTGACCTTCCAACAAGGTCGGAACTCTTGATAGGCATAGTGTCGGCTGGGCAATGTAATTGCGCGGAGACGCCTTAATTCGCTGGGCAAAATCTTCCCGCTGCTCTGGCGTAGAATGGGGACCGATCAACATGCCATATCCACCGGACTCATTCGCCGCTTTTACCACCAGCGTGTCCAAATTTTCTAAGACATGGCTTAGTTGTTTCGGTTCCCAGCACAGGTAGGTGGGCACATTTGCCAAAATTGGCTGTTCGCTCAAGTAATAGCGAATCATGTCAGGAACGTAGGAGTAGATCACTTTATCATCGGCAACGCCTGTGCCTAATGCATTGGCGATCGCCACCTTACCAGCGCGATACACATCCATCAAACCGGGCACTCCCAGCAATGAATCTGCCCGAAACGCCTTGGGATCAATAAAGTCGTCATCAATCCGCCGATAAATCACATCAACGCGCTGCAATCCTTTAGTGGTTCGCATTTGCAAGTAGCCATCAGCAATCACCAAATCGCGCCCTTCCACTAGTTCCACCCCCATCTGCTGCGCCAAAAAGGAATGCTCAAAATAAGCAGAGTTGTAAATTCCGGGAGTCAGCACTACAACGGTCGGATCGGGTAGGTTATCGGGGGCAAGGTTAAGTAGTGTTTCTAAGAGATAACTTGCATATTCTTCAACGGGCTGAATTTTCATCGTGTCGAACACCACGGGAAAAGTATTTTTCATTACCCGCCGATTTTCTAGGACGTAGGACACCCCAGAAGGACACCGCAAATTATCTTCTAGCACGTACCATTGACCCGCGCGATCGCGCACCAAATCCGTCCCCGTAATGTGGCACCAAATTCCTTTGGGTGGCTGCAAGCCGATACAGGGCTTCAAAAAACCACTCGCCGAGAAGACAATTTCAGAAGGAATAATTCCATCCTTCAAAATCTTCTGATCCCCATACACGTCTGCCAAAAACAAATTGAGCGCAGCAATGCGCTGCTTCAATCCTTTTTCTAGGATCATCCATTCATCGGCAGAAATAATTCGGGGAATGATGTCAAACGGCATAATCCGCTCGGCGCCGCGACCTTCGCTGTAGACGTTGAACGTCACGCCCATCTTAAATAAAGCCACTTGAGCCGCTTGTTGTCGGCGAATCACTTCCTCCATGCCAAGCGTATGAATCCGCTCAATCAACGGCACCGCATCGGGGCGAGGCTGCCCCTTCGCTTCAAATAGCTCGTCGTAAAAATCCCCTGGTTCATAGTCGTAAAAATTCACAGGTTCAGTCCAACGCGTTTTCAGTGCATTCTACAAAAACACTGGTTCATCAACCAGTAGTCTTCATTGCAGAACTGACAGTTTGCTTAAGAATACACCTTCAGGCAACTATCAACGCTTGGAGTCGTTAACCATTGGCACTAAAACCGCTTGCAGGCGACAGTACTCCAAAATTTGATTGGCAAATGTTGACACTCCGTCGCCACAAACTGTTATATTAACCAATGTGCACTGTTTGAGTGTGCATGTTGGGGCGTCGCCAAGTGGTAAGGCAGCGGGTTTTGGTCTCGCCATCCCTAGGTTCGAATCCTAGCGCCCCAGTTTTTTACATTGTTTTTGAGTGACTTTGTACAGTGACTAATTAAGTGTCATCGATGACAAATTAATGTCATTGCGCCAATTTGCCGTCGTTGAACTGGTGGTGACAAATTAATGTCATCACTGCTAGGTCTAAATGATTGGAACCTAGGGATAGCGACTTTACACTTTAGGAGCAGACTGATGGATGGGAATTTCAATGACAAATTTCGCCCCCTGCCCTGGTGTTGAGTGGCAAGACAAATGCCCTCCATGCTTCTCCGTAATAATTTGATAACTAATCGAGAGTCCCAGGCCCGTTCCCTTGCCCACTGCCTTCGTGGTGAAAAACGGATTGAATAAGCGAGTCCGCACCGTTTCGGCAATACCTGGACCATTATCAGCGATGGTGATTTGGACTGTACCCTGACCCGTCACCGCTGTATGGAGCCACAGCGTATTGGGGTTCGCCGCGATCGCCTCAAAGGACTTGCCCTGATTCGACTCCTCAAACGCATCGATCGCGTTACTCAGAATATTCATAAAGACTTGATTGAGTTGTCCGGCATAACATTCTACCAGCGGTAATTGACCGTAGTCTTTGACTACCTGAATTTCGGGTCGTTCGGCTCGCGCCTTGAAGCGGTGCCGCAGAATCACCAATGTATTATCAATGCCCTCATGGATGTCCACGGCTTTGAACTCCGCTTCATCCAGTCGCGAGAAGTTGCGTAACGACAGCACAATTTCGCGAATCCGTTCCGTCCCCACCTTCATTGATTGCAACATCTTGACCAAATCCGTCAGCAAAAATGCCAAATCAGCGTCCTCAACTGCCTCCTGCAACTCCTGCGGTGGATGAGGGTAATAGCTCTGATAGCGTTGCAGCAGACTAACCAGTTCCTGTGTGTAATCCTCTACATGGTTCAAATTGCCATGAATGAAATTGACTGGGTTATTAATTTCATGCGCTACCCCAGCCACCATTTGCCCCAGTGCCGACATTTTTTCGCTATGCACCATTTGAGTCTGCGTCTGGTGCAACTCTTCTAGTGTTGTTTTCAGTTGGCGATTGTTTTGGCTGAGTTCGTGAGTGCGTTGCTGCACGCGGTTCTCTAACTCGGCGTTACTTTCCTCTAGCGCAGTGAACGAGTCGCGCAGTTGTCCTGCCATTTCGTTGAACGAGAGGGAGAGACTGCTGAGTTCTTGAATCCCTTTGGCTTCTACCCGCTGTTCAAGGTTGCCAGCGGCGATCGCACGACTTGCAGCACTAAGGCGGAGGATCGGACGCGTAATCCAACGCGAAGTGTAGAAGCCGAGCAGGGTGGCACCCGCCAGGGCTGCCAAACACAGGAGCAGGGTGGTACGAGTGTTGGCGTTGATTTGTGCCATAAAAGCGCTTTCGGGCACGCTGATGATCACCAGCCAATCCAAACCGTACTGGTCGCGCCAGGGAGCCACACGCACATAATGGGGTTCGCCCTGAAAATCAAACTGCAATTTTGCATTCGTGAGGGTGTCAAACCCGTTGAAGCGCTGCTGGAGTTGTTTGGCGACGGCTTGTATGGTGGGGTCAGTGCTGTTGATCGCGTTTAACCGCTGAACCTCATTTTTAACCAACTTAAAGGGTTGGGCTTTGCCAGAGTTGGCAATTAACAAACCACTGCGCTCTAGAATGAAGACCTGTTTAGCTTTAGTGACATCTAAATTTTGTAAGAACTCGCTAAGCTTCAACAGATGGATATCAGCACCAACCATTCCCAGTAACTGCTGCTTGTCATCATAAAGAGGTCGTCCCGCAGAAGCTGTAATGTAGGGACCGTAGGGAGAATTCCAGGTGTAGATGCGTGACCAAATGGGTTTCCCCGCTTTTATCGGTGCTGTGTACCAGCTTTCTTTGAAAAGCTCATAATCAAAACGACTGTTAACACGAAGGCGATTGCCTCGATCATCCGCATCATAGTTGGAGACATTATTCGGAAGCTTGGCTACCCAATCGTCGATCGTGACCGTTTTACCGTCATAACGAGCAGCTCCCATCCCCTCCCCAGTCGCTAGCCCAATCCCAATATAGGTCAGGTCATACGCCTGCATCTGATGCCAGAAATACTTACCAACAGTCTGGCGATCGCGCACGTTCAGCAAACCCATTTGCACGGCATCCGCGTTCATCTGGTTTAATTTATGGGGAATCGACAGATAAGACGTTAAATGTTGATCCACCGAACTGCTCGTTCGTGCCATCAATTGGTCTGATAGCTCGTTGACCGCTTGCTGTCCATTTCTGAGCGAGAGGTACCCCACCAACCCAACCGCTCCAAAAATTTGCAGCACAAACGGTACGATGAGCACAAATTGCAGCGGGAGTCCTTGCAGCTTATGAGAGGGGAACGCCTTCATGAGATATTTTTTTGCATAAAGATTAACCAACTTTAAGGTTCCCGCTTCTCTGCTGGTTATCTCAGTAGTATGGCTGACCCTTAACAGTTATTTTGCTGAACGCCCCCTCTTAAACCTCAGCTAGAAACTGAACTGCGCCCGCAGGTTGCCTACATAAATATTGGGATTGCTGTCAAAGTTATTGGGGTTGAAAATGGCGTAGAAGGCAGGGACGATCGCCAGACGATCATTGAGTGGGTAGTAATACGAGGCTTCCAATTCGTAAATCGTGCCACCATTACCGCCACCAGAAGCGAAGTACTGACGGCCATTGACTATATCCATCGGTGCCACAAACGTAATCGTTCCCAGTGCCCCTTTTTTGCCCAAATCAGGGAAGGCGACACCGACTTGAAACGACTGTACATTCACAGCCTGGTTGATCGGCATCAGGTTGGTATTGCCATAGCTGTAGCGCCCAAAAATGCCAAAGCCAGGGGTAATTAACCAATCCAGATTAAAGGCAAAAGTATGGGCGATCGCGTAATCTAGCCCACCGGATGTGACGGTGCCTGTAACGGGGTCAAAGATCGAAAATCCTGGACCCGCATCAACATAACCATAGGGCAGAGGAACTGCATTGGAGCCGCCAACTTGTCCACCGTACGCCTGCAATCGTGTGTAGTTATAGCGAAAGCGCAGGTTCAGTTGATCGGTGGGTGAGTAGGTCAACTCGGCAGTTGCCGCATAGGTACCCCCAAACAGTCCGAAATCGGGATTGCTAGCCGTGTTGTATCCAAAGGATGCAGGCAGGTAAGGAACACTTTCTCCCAAATAGGCAGCGGCAAAGCGCCATTGAGGATTGATATTCCACTCTAAAACGGCACCCGATCCCCAGAAGGTTGCACTTGTCTGGGTGCTGCTGATCGAGGCATAGCTGCTAGCCCCAGTGAGAAAGAAGGTAAAACGGTTGAAATCAAAGTGGTTAAACCAGTTGATGCGGGGTCCAACCGTCAGTTTGACAGCATCAGTTAGAGGGAAACTGTAGTAAAGGTCTTGAATCACGACATCCGATCGCCCCGGCACCGTTCCAGAAGTCTGATCTGTATAAGGATTGCCATAGGTGGTGAGAAAGCCAGCGGAAACAAATTGGTTGATGGATGAAATGCCATTCCCCGCTGCCAGTTGTACTGTCAACATATCGTTGCCAGTGAACGAGGTGTTGAGGGTCAACCAGGTGAGGGCACTCAGCGTGGGTTCAGCGCGATCGGTAGTTTGAACCAGCGGTCTGCCCGCTGCATCTCGACCGCCGACAAAGCGGGCATCGACTGGTGTATTGGGTAATGCCTCAAACTTGACATCGCCACCCGCAAAGGCTCCCGTCAAGTTAAACCAGGCTAGACCATTTAGTTTTGTCGTTGGTGAAAACTGCTGCTTTTCTAACGTTGCTGTGCGCGTTTCTAGCGCTTCCACTCGTCCCCCTATGGTTGCCAGTTCTACAGCAAATTGTTCCTGCAACCGCTGCAACGTAAGCAAGTCTTCTTTTTTGACCAGATCAGCGGTACTGCTTGTCAGCAATTCATTGATTCGATCCATGCAGGCATTTAGACCCGCCGCAAACTCATAGCGAGTGAGCGCTCGACTACCGCGAAAGGTTTTGTCAGGATAGCCCACAATGCAACCATACCGCTCCACTAGAGACTGTAATGACTGAAAAGCCCAATCGGTGGGTCTGACATCTGTTAGTTGAGAGATGGCTGTGACCTGCTCGATCGCGTCGTCAGGTGTTTCTAGGGCATCAGCGGCGATCTCTTGAGGATGCGTAGGCGAAACTGGAACCGTGTTTTGATGCAGTGTCTCGATCTCTAACTGTGCAGGAAATGCGGCCATAGTTGGGATGGACTGTCCACCTAAAAACATGGCAGTGACGACGACAGCCATCGTTTGGGAAAGAAGGTTCATGCGCTAGCTCAATAAATGCAGCTAAGATTTTAACCCGTTCAGCTCTGTCTCCTTCCATCACATTAGATTGACTACTTTGGCAGACATCGGTTTGAGTTGATTTATGGGTTCTGCTCAAAGGATTTGAAGCAGCTTTTGAGCCAAAAAGACCCGGAACGGTAATTACAGCAACTTTCAGGCAATCAGCCCTTTTCGAGTATGGCAAACGTTTACATTAGAGTTGCCGACTAAACGAAAGGAGCCTGATCGTATGACTATTCACAGCGCCCAACACGCATCATGGATTGCTGGAATCGTGCTGTTATGTACACCACTGATAGCACAAGCAACATGGGTAGATCAGGCGATCGCCCAAGCGCCAGCCAACAGCACGATGAAAGGGTCAGATGCCGCATCTTTAATTGAACAGTTGAAGTTAACGGCTGCTCAAAAACAGAAGATCGCTACGATTCGGAGAAATCGCACAGTTGAGATTAACAAAGTGTTGACTCCCAACCAAAAAGCCAAATTTGAAACGGCTCGTAAGTCGGGTAAAAGCACTTCAGAAACAATGGCTGCTTTGGGATTAAAGGCTGATCAAAAAAAGAAGATTGCTGAAATTGCTAAAAATTCTGCCAGTGACATTATGAGTGTGCTGAACTCACAGCAAAAGAAGCAGGTAGTGACCTATCTGAAACAACAAAGGGGAAGCTTTGAATAGCGCCTAGCTGCTGTACCGAATTCCCTGTTCATGGAGTTGATGAACAAAAAACTCTTCAAGTGAAGGGCGGGCGAGATGCATGTCAATCAACTGAGCGCCCATGAGCGTGAGACTGGCGAGAAAATCTTGAGGATTACCGAGAACCTGCCCTTGCCAACAGCCATCCTTAAACTCCAAGTTGGCAAGGCGATTTTTTAACACATCAGGATTGCCACCTTTGATTTTGGCGTGATAAGCATCGGAAGTGCCCAAAAGCTCCTGTAAAGAACCCATACAGATCAGGTTTCCTTGAGCAAGAATGGCGACGCGATCGCAAATCAACTCCACATCTGACAAAATATGACTGTTAAAAAAGATGGTTTTTCCTTGCGACTTCAAGGATAGGATAATCTCGCGAATTTGAAAGCGCCCCATGGGATCAAGCCCAGACATGGGTTCATCCAAAAACACCAACTCTGGTTCGTTAATTAGCGCTTGCGCCATGCCGATCCGTTGCAGCATTCCTTTCGAGTATTGACGAAGCTGTTTGCGTTTTGCTGCCGCTTGCGCCAATCCAACCAAGTCCAGCAGTTCAGGAATGCGCTGTCGTTGAATAGAAGAAGGAATCCCAAACAATCCTGCGGTAAATTGCAGCATTTCCCAGCCAGTTAGGTAGTCATAGAAGTAAGCATTTTCGGGCAGGTAGCCAACTCGTTGTTTGGTGGCGCGATCGCCAATGGGACTTCCCAGCAGCAAGGCTTTTCCACTGGTCGGGCGCACAATCCCCAGCAGGGTTTTGAGCAAGGTGGTTTTGCCTGCGCCGTTGGGTCCTAGCAGCCCAAATGTTTCACCCTGAAAAACTTTAAGCGTGCAGCTTTTAAGTGATTCAACTTTTTGATTGAGCCAAAACCCAGTTCGATAGGCTTTGCGTAACTCATAGGTTTCTACGACTGCTGGACGCTCAATAATGGCTGATTGAGCTAGTGAGTCAACGACAGACACCATAACGCCTTATTTCCTCAAACTCCCAAATCCAGAGTTTACCTTGTTTTCTAGTGTTTACCGATTATGGGCAAACTTCGTCAAGGTTGTCGAATTTAACAGGGTGTAAACTTGAGAAATACAGGCATTGAGGAAGCTGAGAAATGGATCGATCAAAGTTTGTTGCGGTTACCACGGGGGCGATCGCGATCGCGTTAAGTGTTGCTTACCTACTGTTGGTACAGCTTTTGGACTTTCGCGGTATGACAGCACCGGCACCTATGGGTTGGCTAGGGTTTTAGCTACTCATAGTCTTCTTCGTATTCCTCCCAATTATCTGATTTAAGGGGACGAGGTTCCCAGTCATCATCCAGTTCGGCATACAGTTTTAAGGGCGTTAAATCCGCTTCTGGAATTTCGAGTTCAATCCGATCAAGTTCACGATTCCGACGGCGATCGCTCGGGAGATTACGTTGATTCCAGGGTGTCAGCCGCACTTGTTCCAACTCCTTCGGATACTCCGGTGCTTCCGTCTCGTTGTCTGTGTCTACGTTGTCTATATCTATAGATGGCAATAGCTCATCCAGATGCAACGGTTTCACGACACGAGTAATTGCTTCCTGCACAAAGGATTTGATGAATTCATCTTTGCGGTTGAGTTGAAATTGACGCTGCACCACTTCTGTAATGCCGCCATCGCCCCAATCTTGATCATGACGAAAATATTCAATAAAGCTTTTGCCAGCGATACGGGTCAGGTAGGCAGCAGTAACCGCTTGAATAGCACGCCCGACGATAATGCCGCCAACGCTGAGTTGCAGTGCCGTTGTCACTAGGGTGATGGCTCCTTTGACAATGCCCAAACCCGTTAAGGTTTTGGCTAAGGACAGCGCCAACTCGCGCCCCCGCTCCATATTGATGTCACAGCCGTAGATCCGCCCAATTTCGACAACCATTTGAGCATTGACGGCTGCGGCTGCCAGCATATCAACCACAGGTAAGGGTGTGGCGGCAACCACTCCTGCGCCAATCCACTGAAAGCGATCGACAATTTTGTCAGCTTGGCGGCGGCGTTGGGCATCAATTAACTGACGGGCTTTATCAGCAAGCCGTTGCGATTGCAGCAAAATATTATCTGCCAGCAAATCTTCGCCTTCGGCACGTAACACCGCAACCATGCGCCGGATCAGCGGCATGATGTCGGGGTCGGGAGTCAGCGTCGTGCCATCTTCCATCCGTACCGATTGAGGATTGGCAGAAATAGCGATGACATCTGAAGGGGAAATAATGCCCCGTACTCGTTCTCGGAGTCGCGCCAAGATGAGTTCGCGATCGCTATCTAAGTACAAGTCAGATTTATTCAAAATGACCAGCGATCGCTTGCCAATTTCCGCCAGCATTTTCAACGGGTCATATTCTGACTGGCGCAGGTCATTATCTAATACAAACAGCAGCAAATCAGCTTCCGTTGCCAACTGGCGCGCCAGTTTTTCCCGCTCTGTGCCCGCTACGCCCGCCTCTAAAATTCCGGGAGTGTCAGTAATCACAATTTCCCGATTCATTCCTTTCAGTTCCAGCACATAGGTTTCGCCCACCTCTGTTGTGCCCATGGGTGCCCCAACTTGCCCCACCATCCGCCCAATGAGCGCATTGACGAGAGAGGTTTTGCCAGCCGACCCGGTGCCAAACACCACAACCTGCAAATTGCCCTGAGAAAGGCTGTGTTCAATTTCTCGCGATCGCGTCAAAAGTTCTTGCCGCGCCACCTCGTCTTGAATTTGCGATACCTGTTTTCGCACTGCTTTCAGGTTTTCTTCCGCCGCTTCTGCTTTCGCCGCTGGCACCTTAGGCGCAACGCGCCGTCGTTTTTTCTGCTGCGTGTTGGGCAAGTAAAACAAGTAGTAGACCAACGAGGCAACGAGCGTGCCAATCAGAGCAATCAACACGAAGATCAACAACTGCCCCAGCAAGGGATAGTAGCCTACTTGCCAAAATAAGCGTTGCAGCGATTCAATCAGCCAGATCATCAGTCCTAAGATGACAATCAGACCAATAATTAAAGTGACCAGACGGGGCAAACGCATGAGTGGAATTGGAGTCTTCAATGCTAGCGATTCAATGCCAGCTATCTGCTTCATTCTAAAGCCCTAAGTTGGAGACCCTCAAACAATCAGCGATCTCCTATTCTTTGACTCAACTACGAGCGACCTGCAAATCGAGAGACGCACAGCACTGTATCTCACTAAACACGAGAATCCAAGCACAAAAATTCAGCAATGTCGTAGGATGTCCAGCCGTAATCGGTGAGGATATCCCACCGCGATCGCTGAATCCATACCGATAGATAGAGAGTGATCGTTTGGAAATTGACTAAGTTTAGGGGTGACCATGGAAGCCAACCAGAATTCAGTAGTTTGATGGTGTTGAGATGACTGACGATACGACAGGCTCACTACTGACGGTTTTGCACATTGATGATGATGAACTCAGCCGTTACGTGGTTGCACGGGTTCTCAAGAAAGCTGGGTTCAAAACAATAGCTGCAAAAACTGGAGAAGAAGGGCTGCAAATTTTAGCTGAGTGTCCACCCGCTCTGATCATATTAGATGTGCAGCTACCGGGCATGAGTGGCTTTGAGGTCTGTCGTCAGATCAAGGCTAATCCCGTCACTGCGACCATTCCAGTTCTGCATCTGTCAGCTCATTTTACTCAAGGGCAGGATAAAGCACAGGGGCTAGACAGCGGTGCAGATGCTTATTTAGCGCAACCAGTTGAACCGATTGAACTGATCGCTACGGTGAAAGCGCTGTTGCGAATTCGTAAGGCAGAAGAATCTCTGCGATTCTTAGCAGAAGCCAGCAAAATGCTAGCCCATTCGCTTAATATTGAGACTATTTTAAAGACTCTGGCAGAGTTGGCAGTTCCCTACCTAGCCGATTGGTGTGTGATTCATCAGGTTCACACTGGCTTAATTCATCCTTTAGCGGTTCTACATACTGACCCTGCCATGGTTGACTTGGGATGGATGTTGGCACAAAAGCGTTTGATCAGCGATCGCAATTGTGGCATTCACCAAGCGATGAAAACGAGACAACCCATTTTGATAGCTGATGTGCCCAATTCACTGGCAAACTGCTCATCCGACTCAGAGCATTTTCAACATTTACAGAAGTTAGGATTGCAGTCTTGCATTGTTGCGCCCTTGATTGTAAATCAGCAGATATTTGGAATCATTAGATTCGTCACGGCAGAATCAGGTCGTCGCTATGATCAAGCAGATTTGAACCTTGTTCAAGACTTAACAATGCGAGCAGCTTTGGCAATTGAAAATGCCCAACTTTATCAAAAAGCCCAAGAAGCTAATCGCATGAAAGATGAGTTTTTAGCAACGCTTTCCCATGAGTTGCGATCGCCGCTGAATGCAATCTTGGGTTGGGCTCGACTCCTCAATACCCGCAAGTTTAATGAGGCTACAACGACACGAGCAATGGAAACAATCGAGCGGAGTGCTATCACCCAATCACAACTGGTGGAAGATCTTTTAGATGTCTCCCAAATGATTCGGGGTAAGCTGCGGTTAAATGTGCAATCAATGGATTTAACGAGTGTTATTCAAGCGGCGATCGCTACCGTACACCCAGCAGCCGAAGCCAAAAACATTCGGGTTCAGTTTTTATCTGAGCCAAGCAGCGAATGGATTTTAGGAGATCCAGAGCGCTTGCAGCAGGTGGTATGGAATTTATTGTCTAATGCGGTCAAGTTCACTCCGGAAAATGGACAGATTTATATTTCGTTAGAGCGGAGTCAGTCTTACATCGAGCTAGTGATGAATGATACGGGAAAAGGCATTGATCCAGAATTTGCGCCCTTTGCATTTGATCGCTTTCGTCAAGCTGATGGCTCCGCCACGCGCAACTACAATGGTTTGGGTTTAGGCTTAGCGATCGTCCGCCACCTAGTAGAGCTTCACGGCGGCACGGTGCAGGTAAACAGTGAAGGAGAAGGGAAAGGCTCAACGTTTATCGTTAAACTGCCGTTGATGCAGCACCCCAATAGTCACAAACCGGCTCAAGAGGTAACCCAATTAGAAAAGTCTATGGATCGCTGTCTCTAAAGTGCTGTTTATTGCTGACTTTCAGCCGTTGAGCTTCTGCTTGCAATATTTTCTGCTGTCCTAAAGCGACCTAACTGACCACCAAGATTAAATAATACTGATGGTTTGCTTAGGTGTATAGTTCGGCAAAACCAGACCCCACTTTGAATCGCTCAAATCTTGAGTTGATATTGTGCCAAGAGTGCCGCTTTCCATGTAGTCTTGTGTCTGGCAAACCTACCCCAACCACCCACTGCAACTAAGGTTGATGCAGAAAAACAACCAGCCTGTTGCAGGAGTTTGCGTCTACTCATGGAGGGTTAAGGAAGAAGTAGAATGTGTCGCAGCTTGATAGATTTCCTCTTGATTAAAGTAGAGGGCAAAAGAGGATGCACCTGTAGTCAACCAAATACACTGACACAGGCTTTCTGATTGGCTCAATAATTCATCAACAACCCACGGCTCAAAACAATCAATGGTGAGCCGATTGTTGGCATCTATATGCAAAAAACATCGAGCCAAACTACCAGGGAAAAAGGAACATAAGCGACCCAGGCGTAGCTTTTCGAGAATCAACAAATCGTCAGGGTTTAGTTTTTGAGACATGGTTTTTCCTGCTTAATGAACGGCGCATAGATTAACGACGCATGAACTCTGGACTGCCGAGAATAATGACGGTAAGAAGTTGAGGTGGACTGGTAGAGATCGCCTGTTGGGTTTGGCTAGAACAGCGATCGCCCACAGTCATGGCTAGTTGAGTTACATCCACTGAAAGTGATTTCTGCATTTCGCGTCCTGCGATCGGTCGTTTGCTGAAAGCCGTCAGGAGTTTTTCTCCCTAGAAACCTGTTCCCATCCCGCGTCCGCGTCCGGGTTTTCCCTGTTGCTGCATCAACTCAGTCAATTTTTGCCGTTGCTCTGCGGTCAACACATTTCGGATCGCTAGCATACTTTCCATTCGAGTACCCGCCAGCGTTTGCTGCAAGGTTTGCACTCGACTAAATTTCTGCCGAATTTCCTCAGCAGGCGCATCTCCTGAAGCCATAAGCTCTTTTAATTCCTGCTGCGCTTGCTTCACAGACTGGCGCTGCTGGGTAAGACGATCTTGATATTGGCGACGAATTGCCTGAATTTTTTGAATTTGCTCTTTGCTCAGATTGAGATCTTGCAGCCAGGTCTCTTTTTTTGCTAGACGTGGCGATTGGGTATCAGCCTGAGCCAGCGTGATAGAAGCTGCTGTTGAAATAGGGAGAGCGATCGCGCTCCCTAAAGTTAGCAGCAGCGCAATAATTACAGAAGCAGAACGATACGACATAGGACAATAAAACGCAAAAATTAATTTAGAGTTGAATCCTCGGTGACAGGAAACAGATCGCTTTCTGCGACAGATTGTTCCGTGCTTGATTCCTGCCAAGTACTTTCAATGAAGGTTTGCAGTTCCGCTACTTCAGTGGAACTGGGCTGAGAGGCGGGAGCGAAGGTGCGCTGACTGACGACCATTGCCACTAACCCGGCTGCGATCGCAGAGGGGACTGCCCAAAGAATCCGTCGTTGAACCTGGGTCCTCGAACGAGTTGTTGAAAGAACCGTCAGTCGCGGTTGGGGTGTAGACGCAATCGCGGTCATCAATCGATCTTCCAAACCAGGATTGGCGGAAGGCACCACAGGTTGATGCCGCTTTAAAAACGTTGTTAGCTGTAAATCATCTTCTGAAAATCTGCTCATATCTGAACTCCCTCATGATCGAAAAATTGACGCATCGCCGCGCGAGCGTGGAATAGCCGAGACTTTACCGTGCCAACTGGAATCTCTAAAATCTCAGCAATATCTTTTTGGGGCACCTCTTCCAAGTCGTGTAAAACCAAAACAGTTCGGTGAGCCGCACTCAGTTCGTTTAGCCCACGCTGAACCAAATCTTGATAGTGAAGATGCATCACATCGGGCGATTCTTGCCGCATGGGAGCCTGTTTTGTTAGCTCTTGCAGTTGAGTTCGCCCCCTTGCTGCTGATTGCCGATAGTCTGATGCCACGTTCCACGCAATCCGATAAAGCCAAGTCGAAAATTTGGCAGTTTGACGAAATTTGGGTAATCCTCTCCAGGCACGCAAAAAAACATCTTGTACTAAATCATCCAGCACACTCGCATCGCATAGCTGATACAGAATGGTTCTGACCCGTTTTTCATGACGACGATATAAAAGCCGAAAGCTTTGTGCATCCCCATGAAGGCTTTGCTGTACGAGGTGACTATCATCACTTTCGGGCAGGCTTTCGTGAAACGCAGTTGACACAATGAACCCCTGCAAAACACTCCTCCATCAAATTTGGAGTTACGTTTAATTAGACCAGCTCACAGGCAGAAAGGTTCAGGTGATTGATAGAAATTGTGAAATGAGCAGTCCAGTGAGACAGCATATTTTTTGGGTTAGAGGGTGATAGATTGGCAGTCAACTCCCGAAGGTAAGCGTCCCCATGCAACCCGCCCAGATCCTCCGCCTTGCTGTTACGCTACTGCTGACTTCTGGGTTTCCTCTACTTCCCCCTCCTGATTCGCTACTCCCCGCTGTTGCCCAAACAACATCCAACAAACAAGCTGAGGAAGACCGAATCTTGCAGATCTGTAGGCAGCATTTAGACGTTAGTCAGTATGAAGCAGCGGTGCCATCTTGCAATCAGGCGTTAGCCAAGCTCAATTATCTCTCATCCGCGAGGGTGGAAATTTTGCCCGTCCTTTCTACTGGGCACCGTTTATCTTGATTGGCAATGGGCAGTGAGTAGTATTCCTTGAAGGTAAGGCTGTGATGGACGCGATCTCAAAACTTACAGCACCGAAGTGACGGGCAAAATCGCCTTGGGCAACAGCCCATGGACTCCTTTTTGAGGACTGTTCACAACCTGGGTAATGTGGAAATTCACCGCCAAACTGCATAACACGTAGGCTTCTTCCGCAGGCAAACCGATGAAGCGCTGCAAAAACTCAATCATTTGCTGGAGCGCGTGTTCAAAAGCGTGATCGAGAGTGTCGCCAAAGCCCATGGTGATAAAGTCAGTGGCAGTTTCGGCGATCGGAGCCGTCAATGTTAAATCTTTACGGACGATCAATTGAATAGTGCCATTCATCGAGGTTTCGATCGCGGTCACATTCACTTCACCATCACCTTGAACAGCATGACCATCGCCGATTGAAAACAGTGCTCCTGGCACAAAGATCGGCAAAAATAAGCGAGATCCTGCCTGGAGTTGGCGATTATCAATGTTGCCGCCATAGAGTCCAGGCGGAATAGAAGAGCGGCGGTCCTCCGTTGCCACACCCAAAATGCCAAAAAATGGCTGAAGCGGTAGCCGAATGCCGGTATTAGGCGGAAACTCAGCAATCCCTTTCTCTAAATCTAGCGGGATAAAGCGCAGGGCAGCTTGAGTGAACTGCTGGGGCAAAGCTCCCCAACCCGGACGAATGGCATTAAACCCAATCGGCAGGCGGGGCGCGATCGCTTCTAGCCGAATTTCTAACACATCGCCCGGTTCTGCTCCCCGAACAAAAATGGGTCCAGTCAGCAGGTGAGGACCCGATCCAACTCGGCGCTCCGCAGGCAGATGGTGGCAAATGGTTTCAAAGGCAGAAGTCAAAAATTCTGGTGGAGCTTTGGCGGCTACATGGAAACCAGAGTAGGTTTCGACGTGAACGCGATCGCCCGACTCCACAATTAAGGCAGGCTTTAGCTGCGCCGAAAACCCACCCAAATGTACCGTTTCACAGGTTGCTTGTAGCTGATGTTCCGTCATGAAAACCCCGACTTCATACCGTCATAAGTAGCCGTATTTTAACGTCTGAAATGTTAGCTGTTTGCCTACAAATTCGTCGATGCGCTGAACGTAATCGACGTAGGCGATCGCCATAATCCTCACGCCATCGCGCTTAATGAGTATCACCCGTCACCAAGTACTGATCGCTTGTATAGCCAATCCGACGGTAATCTTCATCACCCTAATGGAGGATAGAACTTGAGATGTGAATTGTTTAAGTAGTTTATATGACACCAAATAAGGAGTTACAATTAATACACTTAAAACACTGATTCACACAAAAGGTGTGTTCATGTTTGTAATAAATTTCCAACAAGTATTCAAATTTACTTTTTAGGCTTAGAAAACCTAATGTAGCTTCCTCCAATAAACCACTGTAATTTCTCATTCTGACTTGGCTTAAATAAGATTGCTGAATCAAGCCAAGCAGCCTGAGACATTGCCTTATCATCCAAAAGATAGACTACTTTTTAGACAATAAACTTCTGAAGATTGCATGTACAAATGTAACAATCTCAATATTTAACTAAGAAATGTTGCAGCCTTTTGATCCCCTTGTTAGTGTGTGCAAGCAAGGTCATTCTGGTAAACAGTTACCTCACAGTTGCTTTTTGGAGGTGTCGCACCATGCTCGTTTCAATCCACTCCTCTTTACCGATTCATTAAGTTTAAGAACGGTTGAAAGAGTTGTGCAATCCCTCATAACAAACTCTGCAAACCCTGTTTGTAGCTTTGATTTGTGTAGGTTGTCAAACAATATTTTCATGTTTGTGTCACCTGTTGTAACCGCCCCTGTTGTAACCGTATTGTTTAGGCTGACTCGCCATAACAGGTTCCCTGAAATCAATCTGTAGAGCGCCCTAAAACTTCATTTCGCAATCATTTTGCATCCCTATTTTGTTTTGCTGTGGGTTGATGTTGGTGCTTTTTAACAACAGCTTCAGCACTTTCAATCAACTCATTGTGAAACCTCAACCCTGGAGGTTTGAATCATGCATTTACAAGGTAAGACTGCTCTAATTACTGGAGCTTCTCGCGGCATTGGACGGGCGATCGCCCTGGAATTTGCCAAGCATGGAATGCACCGCATCCTGCTGGTGGCGCGAGATCATCAACGTTTAGAAGACGTTGCGGCTGAAGTTTCCGCCTATGGCGTGGAAGCGGTGCCGATCGCCGTAGATTTGACAGATCCCATTGATGTCAATATTGCGATCGCTCAAGTATGGCGCAATTATGGACCCATTGATTTATTGATTAACTGCGCTGGAGTGGCTCACCAAAGCTCTTTCTTGCAGTCTCGCTTGACTGATGTACAGGCAGAAATATCGACTAATTTGGTTGGGCTATATACCATTACTCGGTTTGTGGCAAGGCGGATGGTGAAGCAGCGGACAGGCGCGATCGTCAATGTGTCTAGCTTGATGGGCAAAGTTGCTGCTCCCACAATGGCAACCTATTCTGCCACCAAATTCGCAATTTTGGGCTTCACTCAAGCCTTGCGGGGTGAATTGGCAGCGCACAATGTCCAAGTCACTGCACTGTTGCCGTCCTTAACGGATACCGATATGGTACGGGATTTGCAGTGGTTTCGCTGGGTCATTCCCATGACTCCGCAGCAAGTCGCTAAAGCCCTAGTGGATGGCTTAGCCAGGGATTCCCCAGAAATTTTAGTAGGCTGGCAAAGTCATCTCGCCGTATGGGGAAATCGCCTTGCTCCTTGGCTGCTAGAAAAAGTGCTGCGATTTGCTGCCCCTCTGGCTGCCCATCCCCCCAAACCCTATTCTGAACTGCGAGAAGCCACGGCGACTTCTCGTTAAACCACGACGAGATTTTGTATCAACGGCGATCGCTAGCCTTCTGAGCGATCGCCTAGTCGTGGGTTATGCACTAATCACTGCTCGCCTCTCACTAATCACTGCTCGCCTCTATTGATGAATAGGACGAAGGCACTGTCAACTATCAGCGATTCCGTGGATTTGCATGTAGCTGAGCAGCCAATTGGCGATCGTGGCGCGGCGAGTTTTGCGAGGTATGAGTTCGCTGACGGTATACCCTGAGAAACCCAGCTTTTCTTTGAGTAACTGTTTATTTGCTGCCGGAATCGATCTCGTTAACTTCACCGTAGGAGGACGGTTTTCAATAAAATCCGGTGGTTCTGGATAAGGCTCCCTCCAGTCTAAAGCAACCGAACTAGAATCCCATTCTCCAGTCGTTTTATCCTGTTGATATCCCAAACAGAGCCACACTAAGCGATTTGCCGTAGCATCATCAATTTCATCGTTGAGAATTGCCCAGACGGTAGCGGTCGTCAATGCGGGTAGGTCAGACATAACAGCGCAAGTTTTGAGTGATAAGTTTTGGATAGCCTCTAGAATTTTAGAGACGCACAGCGCCTTCATCCAAAATATTGCATATTCTATTCTTCTCAGCCCAGATCCCTTCGTTAAGCCTCTAACCTGCTTATGAAATCAGTTCGTGCCCATCTATGGATTGCTGGACGAGTGCAGGGAGTGGGCTATCGCTTCTCAACTCAGGATGTCGCAACGCTAAATAGGCTTGCTGGATGGGTCAAAAATTTGCCCGACGGTCGAGTAGAAGCTGTGTTGGAGGGCGATCACGATGCCGTGGAAGATGTCATCCAATGGTGCCATCAAGGTCCGCCTCATGCCAGCGTTACTGAAGTATTGGTAGAATACGAGCCGTTAGAAGTGCTAAAAGGATTTGAGATTCGCCATTCAAAGGGATGAGGCAAGGGAATGACAACACCAAAGCAAGTAATCTCTGCCTGGGTAGAGGCGTTGAATACCCATGATGCCGTTGCAGCAGCGGCTCTGTATCACGAGGATGCTGTCAATATTCAAGTTGCGCTTGGCACTCCCCTTGAGGGTCGGGATGCCATTTACGCAGATTTTGCCAACTTCTTTCGTTCGACGCCAGATATCCCTCTTGAATCACTTTCGGAAAAGCAAATTTAATCAAAAATGCTGAAGCTTCTATACGGCTTGAGTCTTAGCATACGCAGCTTATTTCCGATATTTCAAAACATTTGACAATGAAGCGTATATACCAGACAGCAGTCGGTGAAAGACTTTCAGCGTTTTGCCTGGATTTTACTTTAACTAGAGTGACATATGAGGGATATAGCAACGGACGGAAGACTTAGGACAAGGGTCAATTCACAAAGCTCACGGGTGTTGATGTTCATCACCAATCTGTCCTAACACACCCGGCGACAGCTATACTTATACGCACATTGAGAATTTGTTTGAAGATGAAGAATGGGCAATTCTTGAATGGTCTGGTGGGGGCACCTTTGTAGGCGATAGGGCAGCACTCGACCCAGTAGGCAAACCTTACACCTTAAGAGGTTGCGGCTTCTTTCACATCACAGATGGAAAGATTCGCTTTCAGCGTGGCTACTGGGATAAGCTCACTTGGTTTAAGCAAGTTGGGGTACCTATTGACTAAGAATGCGTTTTATCTTTACTGGGGTTCTCAAGTTTAAAGAGTTCTGTTTCAACGCCGTAATACTTTTGCGTTTTCCCCAGGGGAATCATACCAAGACGTTGTGTGACGCGAATAGAAGCGTGATTTGCAGGATTAGTCACCGCGTAAATAACTGCAAGATTTAGGTTTTGGAAGCCGTAGGCGATCGCAGTCTGGGCGGCTTCGGTGGCATATCCCTTGCCCCAAGATGCTTGTCTTAAATTCCAACCAATTTCGTAATCTTGAGTAAGCTGACCTTCACCATCGGGCAGTTGTTTTAAGATCACGGTTCCAACAATTTGCCCACTAGACTTTTCGGCAATCGCCCAGGCACCAGTGCCATTGTTTACCTCTGCATAGCGGCTAACAATTCGCTGCAACAATAGGCGCTGAGTTTCGACGCTTTCCTCTATTTTGCCGCTGCCGATAAACTGCATCACAATCGGATCGCCATAGATCTCAAATGCCTGCTCGGCATCATCTTCGGGAAGCCAATCGCGAATGAGCAGGCGATCAGTTTCAAAGTGAATCGGCATGATGGCACTCAGCTTTGGACTAAATTCTAGATTCTAATTCTAACCCTTAGCTCTCAATCTAATGCTGATGCCCGTGATCGTGGCTGTGTCCGTGGTCGTGCCCGTGATGATGTCCATGATCGTGGTGGGCATGGGCGCGAGCAAGGCTAGGATTGACTGCGATCGCTTCTGATTCAAACAGCGCCTCAATTTGAGGATTTGCCCAATCGGCGATCATGTTTAGGAATTTGGGATCATCATTGACGCATTCCATTTGCACGTAAGTACCATCTGGGTATTTGCGGCGAATCGATTCAATGATGTGGGCGACATCCAACAAAGTTTCGTGGTTTTCAGTGGCAAACCCAATCGGCATAAAGACAATGGCTTTAGCCCCTACTGCCATCAAGTTTCGTGCTGCCAAATCAGCATTGGGCTGGGTCCACTCAATCAATGGCGTTTGGTGGTTGAGCCAACCAACAGAAATCAGCGGATAGCGATAGATCAGGCGATCGCGCACCAGTTCATACATTGCTTGACTTTCATCAATCCCAGATGTGAACCCTTTCGCCTTATGAGGACAGCCGTGATTCATCAGCACAATCCCAATTTGCGATGGCAAATATGCCTGCGCCAATTCTGCCTGAATCTTGTCTTCGACCAACTGCGCCATCAAGTCAATATAAGCAGGCTGATTATAAAACGAGGGAATGTAGCGAGTGCCCTTGACCCAGTGTTCGCCGTCATCTGCCAAACTCGCCAATGCCTGATTGACTTGCTCTACGGCAATGCCACTGGTGAAAATTGAATCGACTACCAGCAACGGATAGATCAGCAGTTTGTCAAAGCCTTCTGCTTTAATCTGAGTTAATACTTGCTCTGGCAAGAAGGGCGCACAAAAGTTGAACGCTTTAAACACTTTGACGCGATCGCCCCAACGCTCTTGCAAAGTCTGTTCAATTCCCAGACGCTGCCGCTCGAAAATGGCGTTGTGAGGAGACACAAAGTTGCCATGCTGATGCCCCCACTCGTGCAAATCAAACATCGCCAATAGTTTTGCCAACGGCGGATAAATCCAGGTAGGCACAGGCGCAAACTTTGCGGTTAACAGGTTCAACGCCTGCTCATTGTAGTTGGCAAAGTCTTCGTAGCTTTCCACTTCGCCATATCCCATTAGCAAGACGGCAACGCGGCTTTCGGCAGTAGATGTTGGCAAAGTTTGGAGTTTATCAGAAGTAGCGACCACGTAAAATTCCTCAATAGGTCAAGCAAAAAGTTAGCTCAAGAATCTCTACTGACCAACTAGCTTAGAAAGATAACCAGTGAGATTTCATGATTATCATAGGCTAACATCCCTACCGGGGGGATGAACATTAAACATGATAAATAGCAGATTGGCTGAAACAATTGGAAGCGAAAAGGAGAAAATGCGGGTTGTGGTGTGCCCCGGAATACATGAACCTGAGCTAACAAACTCTTTTATCCAGAGTTTGGCAGGTGCCATAGATATAAGCACCTTACAACTGCTCGTTTTTCCTAGCGATCGCTATCCAGCTTACTCTGGGTTAGATATTCTGCGATGGCTACATGAACAGTTGAATCAACCAGGCTTAGAACAGAGTTTGAGACCCCCAATCGCACTAATTGCCTTCAGCGCAGGAGTCGTTGGCGCAATCGCGACAGCACAAGGTTGGCAGACGCTCGGTGGCACCATTCAAGTATTGATTGCTTTGGATGGCTGGGGTATGCCTCTGTGGGGAAATTTTCCGATCCATCGCCTTAGTCACGACCACTTTACCCACTGGAGTTCCGCACTGTTGGGTGCCGGAGAGTCTAGCTTTTATGCAGAGCCAGCAGTGGAGCATTTGGAACTGTGGAGATCGCCGCACCGGGTTCGAGGTTGGCAGCATCCTTTTAAGGGGCAACCCACACGCACTACCGCCGCATCTTTCATCGCCACTCTGCTTCACCGCTACAATCTAGAATCGAACTCTTCATCACATTCATGAAAATTAAAGTAGAACACGAACCGAGCCAAAAACGTTTGGAACTGCTTGGCGTTTTCAGTTGGGATATTTGGACGAAGGAAGTCTCTAAAATTCCTTGGTATTACGGCAATTCGGAAACCTGCTATTTTTTGGAAGGAGAAGTCATTGTTACGCCAAGAGGTAGGCAGCCTGTGACGATGGGTAAGGGCGACTTGGTCATTTTTCCGGCTGGCATGACTTGCACCTGGGACATTCTTAGTGATGTGAAAAAGCACTACCTATTTAGTTGATGCTTTGCTGATTGACCAAGTTTTTTTGCGAATGTCATAACCATTGCGACCCAGTGCCCGCTGAATGCACATGTCTACAAATTGATAATTGCTATCGCATTCATATTTAGCCGACAAAAAAAGTCATACCAAACTAATTTGATAGACCATCTAGTTCTTGTAACCAAAACAGCATGATTATTGGAATTGTCGGGCTGGGATTGATTGGTGGCTCATTGGGGCTAGATTTTCGATCACAAGGACATCGTGTTTTAGGAGTGAGCCGCAAGCCGGAAACCTGTGAGCGGGCGATAGCACGGGGCGTTGCTGATGATGCCAGCGTGAGTCCCAACTTTTTGCGACCCGCAGATGTGGTGTTTGTGTGTACGCCGCTGGGTGTAATGGAAGCTGTTGTAGATGAAATTCTGTCTCATTTATCACCAGATGCCGTGTTGACGGATGTGGGGTCTGTAAAAGGGTGGGTGATGCAGGCGATCGCGCCAAAGTGGGCAAATTTTGTGGGTGGGCACCCGATGGCGGGCACTGCGGAGAGCGGTATTGAAGCCGCACAACGGGAGTTATTTATAAATTGTGCCTATGTGCTAACCCCGATGGCAACGACACCGCCGGAAGCGGTGCAGCGGGTGGAAGATCTGGCGAGATCGCTGCAAGCACAGGTTTACTGCTGTTCTCCAGAGGAACACGATCGCGCGGTTGCCTGGATTTCCCATCTACCTGTCATGGTCAGCACTAGTTTAATTTCTGCTTGTCACAGCGAGGCGGACAAAGCGGTGTTGGAATTGGCAAGAAAGCTGGCTAGCTCAGGTTTTCGGGATACTAGCCGAGTGGGCGGCGGCAATCCTGAACTGGGCGTGATGATGGCCAAATACAATCAAGAGGCACTATTGCGATCGCTCTATGCCTACCGAAATCAGCTTGACCAGGCGATCGACCACATTGAGCAATCTAACTGGGCGACACTAGAGCAAGCCCTTCAGACAAACCAACACCAGCGACCTAACTTTATGCATTGAGTGGTTTAGGAAAACCAATGCTGTTGCATTTGAGCGAGAAATGGTTGGGTGATGGGATAGCCAGATTCAGAGCCAATCACCGAATCAATGCCGCAGTGGGGACACAGTGCCGTATTTCCAATTCCCTCGAAGTCATCTGTCCAATCCTGAATCTGCTGAGGCGAAAAAATGGCACCGCAATAAAAGCAGCCGCATTGTTGGCTGGCTAAAATCTCTTGCCGATGATGACTAGAGTGACGATGGGCGCGAATGGTGTCAGGCGTGGACATGAATAGTGTTCGTGACTTCTAAGTAGATATGTTCCAAACGAACGGGCTGTCGAGCGATCGAACTGAGAGGAATATTCTCAAATAATGCCACAATCTCTTTCAGTTCAAGGCTTTGGGGCAACCAAAAAGCAAGATCGCCACCATAGCGACGATGAACAAAGCCAAGCTCAGTAGCACGAGCGATCGCAGTGGGTTCGTCCGTTGTCTGAACCGTGACGACTTCTTGAGCAGGAATCCACTGCCGCAGTTCTGCCAGAGTTCCTTCTGCCAATAGTTTGCCCTGCTTGAGGATGCCAATGCGATCGCACAAACGTTCGGCTTCATCCAGCATATGAGTCGTCAGCAAAATCGTGATGCCCTGATTTTTAAGCTGGCGGATTAGGTTCCATAACTCATACCGGGCTTCTACATCTAGCCCTGTCGTCGGCTCATCAAGAATCAGCAGTTTGGGTTGATGCATCAGGGCGATCGCCAAACTGAGTCGGCGCTGCATTCCACCACTCAGCGTTTCTGCCAAACTGGTTGCCCGTTCTGCCAATCCCACCGCCTCTAAGCAAGTTTGCACCCGTCGAGCTTTTTCCTTGCCCCGCACACCATACAAATTGGCAAAAAAACCAAGATTTTCGGCACAGGTGAGCGATCGATACACTAAGGTTTCTTGGGGAGCTACGCCAATCCAATACTTTGTTTTCTCAGAAACAGCGTGTCCATTGACTCGCACCGTGCCGCTATCCGCCTTCAGCAAGTTACAAAGGATATTGATCGTGGTGGTTTTGCCTGCCCCGTTTGGTCCCAATAGCCCATAAATTTGCCCTGCTGCGATCGACAAACTCAAGTCTTGCAGAATCTCTTTTTGACCGTAGCTTTTGTAAAGATGCTGGATATTGAGCATAGGACGATTGGCGAATAGCGAAAAATAATGTGGCTGACAGATACCCAACCTTTGAGATCTTCTATAACCTTCTCTCTACCTGAATCATGCGGCGATAGGAAAGCCAGCCTGAGACAACCATACACACAGCAAAAACGATAAGAAACCAGAAATTCAGGGCAATGTCTGACAAGTTTCTTCCTTCTGCTAAGACTTTAGTCAAGGCTTCCGTCATGTGATAGATGGGATTGTATTGAGCAAGATTAAGTAAGCTTTTGGGAAAGATGAAGGCTGGAACAAAGGCACCGCCCAAAATCAGTAGGGGCACACCAAAAGCGGCGACCAGGGTATTTACGTCTTCAGTGCGACGGGCAAGTTGGGTGCCCAAAATGAAGCCCACGCCAACATAGGACAGAATGCTCAGCAGAATAATCGCGGCGGCAAGGAAAGGTGACCCTTTAAACTCTGCGCCAAGGGCGATCGCAACGCCTCCAACCAAAAGAGTTTGGGTGATCGCGATCGCGCTTAGTGCCAACCCAATTCCTAAAAAATAGGAGATGCCGCTCAACGGGCTGAGAAATAATCGCTTCAAGGTGCGCTGTTCTCGTTCTGAAACGACCGTGGCAACACTGCCGCCCAAACAACTAAAGAATAGCGCTGCGCCAACTAAGGTGGCGGGTGCAGATCGCTCCAGTGCTTGACCCAACGTCAGCGGTTCTGGTAACGCCGTTTTAGAGCGCTCAGCAAAAATCAGCCCATTCAGCAGCAGTACCGCGATGGGAAACACACCCCAAAAAACTAAGCTGCGTTGCCGTCGTCCCAGTTCAGTCAGAATCCGTTGGGCGATCGAGATCGTTTCATACACATATTTCATAGATTCAACCAACCGCATCCATCTGCTAAATCTTGATTGCTTCGACTTCTAGCCGCACCATTTTGACATGGGAATTTCCCTGGCAATCAAGGGGATGCTGGTTTAAATACTTTTGAAGAAATTCTTCGATCAGCTCCTCTCGTCGGGATTCTGGCACTCGATGAATATAGGGCATCCAGGTTGTCCGAATCCAGCCAGCTAAACCTTCTTTGCCAGTGTGAATCATATCCTTCGGCACCAGATCCACTCGCACAGGCTGAAAGCCAGACTCAGCTAGCCAATCAGCGTATTCGTGTGGACTGTAGAAAAAGTAAGGAAACTGAAAGTTGGTGAAATAAGGTTGCCAAGAGGATTGCTGGATTAACGCCTGAAACACGCTCACAATATCAGCAGCGTTGCCTTTGCCGCCGCAAGAAGTGAGCAGCCTTCCGCCCGATCGCAATACCCGACTAGCTCCTCGCAAAAACGCTGGATGATCGTTTACCCAGTGCAGCACCGCATTAGAAAAGACAATATCAAAGGGGCGATCGCGCAGCCTCTCTGGAAAAGAGTCGCTGACAATTTCACGGGCATCCATGCAGGCAAACTGCAAATTTGCGATCGCTGGCTGTAGATGCTCGGAGATCGCAAACTCCACCATTTCGGATGAGCTGTCAATTCCTAAAACAAATCCATTGGGCAAACGTTTCGCTATTTCAGCCGTCATTTTGCCATCACCACAACCCACATCGAAAACAGCTTCATTGCCCCTGATATTAAGTTTTGCAATTAGCTCTTGCGCCCAGATTGCCTGCACTGACGAGCTTTTAGCGTAATCCTGAGCATTCCACTGTGACATGATTCACTCTCAATAATTTGCATACTCCAGTTTGGCTCGAAAACTGATCAAAAAAAGTAGGGCGAATCTAGCTCACCCTACCCAATTTTAGATTTGCAATTTTTGGAAAAAACTTAGCACTTAACGACGAACTAAGTTAAGAAGTTCTTTAGGCGATGCCAACAAGTCAACCGCCACAAAGAAAATTTTGCCTTCAGGATTAAGCAAAAAGCGCCATGCGATGTTCATGCCAACGCTAGCACCAAACCAGGGAGTTTGAACCTTGCCCGTGACTTTAACTGGCGTGTAGCCTTGATCAGGCGCTTCAGCAACGCCCCGTTCTGGCATCATTTTCAGCCCTTGGCATTCTTCTCGCATGTATGCCAAGATTGCCTGCCGACCCACAATGGGTTTTTGGAATGGAGGCTGCAATGCACCCTCAGCGTCAAATAGATCAACTGCCGCTTCAAAGTCATTGGCATTCATATTATTGATGTAGTCAAAGACCGTGGGGTTATCAATCCCTTCAATAGTGACTTTGCTCCGAGATGCCATATCGGTTGGCACCACCACGGGATCTTCTATTTTTTTGTAGCTGCCAGGTGCGTTTGGATCAAATCCCATTTCAAGAACCATGTTTCTCAAGATGGTGATCTGTTGACCCGAATCAGCATCCCGAACCGCTTGCAGCACACCTGCCGCTTTGGTTGAAAGCTTGTATCCCTCTGGAATTGGAGCAACCAAACCCTGCGCCATCCATTCGCCTAGCTGATACCAAAAACCCAGCTTAATATTCATGCTAAAAGAGGCATAGGAGCGGCAAATGGGCGTATCGGCACGGTTTGCTAAGTCGCACATGACTTGGGTTTGCGCCATTGGAGGCATTTGCTTAATTTGCTCAAGAATGCCTTGTGCCAAAATCATGTTGGCAGCTCCAGGCGCAGCAACAGTGATGGTTTTGCCCATTTCAGTGTAGACAAACCAAATCAGCGCTAGCTGATCTTCTGCACCGAGTTGATTAAAGGACTCAATCGTTGTAGGAACGACATTAGCAGCGAGCGTTCCTGAAAAAATAGAACGAGCGGACTCAATATTAAATGCCATCTACGAATCTCCAAAGCGCTCTCAGCGCATAAGTGTTAAGAACTATTACGAATAGTATCAAGAATTGTTACGAAGTTGAAGTGAGGGTGATTTTTCTGTAAGGCAGTTTTACTGCTGTGAAGGTTGCAAGTGCAATCTGGAAAACGCTCTATAAAGTGGCACAGATTTACAGCGTGCAAAAAAATGCTCATACAAGATGAAGGATAACACTCAGATGTAACAGTTAAAGCAATGGGTTCTAGAGATACGGGTGGGTTCCTTGTTTATACGATCGCCCTAGCAATATTAGTTTTAGGGATATTCGGTGTTTTGCAACTACTACATGTTCCATCAGGCAATTTTCTAGATTGGCTAGTCGGCGCTGCGAGCTTTTGGTGGCTGCTGGTGATTGTGACGGTGCCCTGGAATATTCACTTTGGAGCAAAGGCAGTATTGGCGGATGTGGCAGAGTCGCACAAACAAGGGATTGCTGTGGATGAGTCACAGATGCGGTATGTGCAGCAGTTAGCCCAGCGATCGCTGTGGGCGGCGATCGCCCTACATCTTCTGTCTGCGGTGGGGCTATATGCGCTGGCAGCGACAGGCATCAGCAGCATTGGCTACATCAGTTCGGCGGCGGCGTTGCTGTTCACCATCTTGCGTCCGGCGATCGCGCTCTATCAATACCTGGCAGATCGGCTGCAAAGCATTGGGCAAACGGTGCGCTATCCCCGTGAAGATGTGATGGAAGTGCGCGATCGCTTAACTCAGGTAGAAAGCAAATTACAGCAATTAGAGTATCAATTTAACGTTGAAAATTTGGATAGCCAAGCTGCCACTTTCCAACGACTGACAACCGCTCTGCGACAAGACTTGACCCAACTTGCCACTGCTCACGAAAACCTAAAAGCTACGAACCAAGCCGATCATGAGCGGTTGTCGCGGGAAGGCAGAAACGCGATCGCTCAATTGAGTACCGATGGGCAAGTGCTTGATCATGTCCGTGAACTGATCCGCTTTTTCAAAGAAGCTTAATATTGTTCAGGCAATTTTGTTCTTATTTGCACGTCCTAAGTGACCTCAAACCATGCTTTCTCAAGCAATTTTGCCAAGGAGAAAGCTATGTCTGATGAATACCCAACAGCTTTTTCAACTTCAACCAAAGCAGCCTGATTTTCCAAAACTTGCTGCTTTCCATTCCAGCAATCGTACTTTTCAGCAAGGCAACCTCAGCGTTTAGCTGATCTGTATTCAAGTGAGAGCTAGATGCCGGCTTGTTTAAGTGCCTGTCCAACTCTGGTGAGGTGAATTTTGGAAAATGAATCAGCGCACTTTCATTTGTTTCATTGAGCGAAAACCAAAACCAATGAGCATTACGAGAAAATAGTTCATCTCCTAATAAGTCTCTCAGAACATTATTTTGCTCTTGGCTCAATTCAGAATAAAAACTCTCATCGGCTGAGTGCAGAGGCAGATGATTGCGGGAGGTAAAGTCAACTAGGGCGATCGCTTGCTCGACTGCTGAAGAAAGATGCCCCAACACAACCCTGACAGTATGGTCACTATAAACATCATCGTTTCCTGCTCTCCACAGAGGCTTATCACCATAGCTCTCTTGTCCCGCGTGGTATCGCAAATCAGTAATGTCATGCACCAGAACAATATGCTGACGGTCTTTTAGTAAAGGCATCAATGAACCCAACATGTACTCAGCAACATCAAAGCCGTGAGCGTCCCACAGCACCAAAACTCGCTGACTATTTCCTAAAAGCGCTTTAGCCTCAACCTGTAAAATGTCTGCGACTCGCGCATCCAATGGCTGAAACCATTCAGCCGGAACAATTTGGCTGACTCGCGCTTGGGTAGACTCTTGCCAGTTCGTTGACCGGCACAAGCTGACTACCCGACACTCTCCAATTTGATTTGCTGCCTCTGTAAAGGCGCAGGTAGAGTTACCCACATTTCGCCCCAACTCCAACACTAAATCCGGCTTAAACTCCAACACCGCTGCATATAAATGAACCCACTGAGACAGTGTTAAAGAGTCTGGATCGTTAACCGCGTGAAACAATGCTTGCAGGCGATCGCGCTTTTGCTGAAGGACTTGACGTTGATTCCAAACCGCAAAGGCAGGACTAAAAAGAGATGATTGCATACTCTGAAAACTCACGCGTTGCACGTTCAAAAGTATGACAGCGATCGCTCAACTTAGCACCGATGGTCAGGTGCTTGATCATGTCCGTGAACTGATCCGCTTTTTCAAAGAAGCTTTAGGACAGTGTCTCTCAATAACTCCTGCAAGAGGGTATTACACGGAAAGAGTCTTCGATAATCCCCTATTCATGAAGATATATGGAAAAAGTCCTGATAATCTTTCATATGATGGTTACTATGCGGAAATAGTCCGCATAAACAGTAGTTAGGCTTATTCAGTTCACTTGAGAAATGCAACGGTGGTGAATCGTGAAAACCGAGCCCGTTCTGCACTTTTTCTGCGGAAAAATGGCATCAGGAAAGACAACGTTGTCGAGAGAGTTGGCATCAGACCATAATGCCATTCTGATCAGTGAAGACATCTGGTTATCGAAGTTGTATCCCGAAGAGATTAGTACCTTTGAGGATTATTTGAAGTATTCGTCACGCTTAAAACCTTTTGTCTTACGGCACGTGCAAGACATTCTTGCGCAGGGAATATCTGTTGTTCTAGATTTTCCAGGCAATGTTCCTTCTCAGCGACAATGGTTTCGTTCAATAATTGAAGCCGCTAACGTAAATCATGTACTTCATTACATTGTTGCGTCTGACTCATTGTGCAAAGAGCAATTGCGGAAACGAAACGCTGAACAGCCTGAAGGTTCGATGATCATGTCTGAGACAGATTTTGACTACATCACCTCATATTTTCAAACCCCGACCGCAGACGAAGGCTTTAACATCATTGGATATGAGCCCAATCAAATGGGTTTGTTAACCTAGTAAAAACCTACCAACCCAGTGGAGCGAACGTACAGAGACTTCATTCGTTTCGGTCATATCTGTCGCCGCTCACCTTTGCCGTTAACTTGCTAGATGCAGTCGAAAAGTTTCGCTTGGGTGCGAGGGATGGAAATTCTGACCATACACAAAAATAGGGTGGAACATCGCTGCCCACCCTAGATCATTTAATTATTCAGCACTTTAGTAGCGGTAGCCGCTGCCGCCGCTGGTGTTGCCTGTGCTGCCGGGTTTGTGAACGATGAAGCTCATGACTTGGCACTGTTTGATGTTGTCAAATGCAACCACGCGAATATAGCAGTTGCCGTATTCCGAGCGGCACTGTTGCACTTCGTTTAGCACTTCTTGAGGAGAAGAGCAGTTGAACATTGGCAATTTCCACAGAGTCCAGTAGTAGGTTTCTGCATTGGAGTCTTCATTAAACTCAACCGCAGGATGGAAACCTTGGTCAATGGTGTATTGAATTTGACGAGCAATTTGAGCATCCGTCAGGGGAGGCAAATAGGAGAAAGTTTCGTAACGCCGCTCTTTAGGGAGAGTCTTCATGAAAATCCTCGGTAGTGTTTAAAGGTTGAAAGTTGCAATTCAAGAGCTTCTAGCGTATTTGCTAATAGCTGTCGGGTTGATAGCCAGATTCCTGTTCAGGTTGTTCGGCTTGTTCAGGATGGCTTGCAGATGCAGCCGGATCGGTTTGTGTCATCCGTTCTAACTGCTGAGTCCGCTGCTGTAAATTGGCTTGTTGGATTCCCGTGCGGAGCATTTCCGGTAGGTAATCTGCCATTTCCTCAACAACATGTTCTCGCACCGTTAGAAGGCGAAAGGCGATCCGCTGTTCTTCTTGAAAAAGCGCCGTTAGATAGACTTCGCTATCTTGAACGCTGACTCGAAGGGAAAACTGGCGTAACCAGTAAGCCCGCTTCGGTTCAGTTTCATCTAACTGGGCAATCACCACTCGCAACGCCTGATAAGTGACGTAGCTAATCAGGGTTTTTGTTGTGTCTTTCGCAATCTGCTTGAGATCCATAGAAAAGCTTTGAGTTTCAAGTTTTGAATTTTGAGTGTAATGACCCTATCGGCTATTAGGATTCAGCGACGAGTTCGGATGATTATCAGCGAACAGTGAATCGCTAACAGCTAACAGTGAACTAACTCAAAACTCAAAACTCATCACTAGCGGCTGATCGTTAGATCGTGTCTTGCGCTTCAAACTCAAACTTGATTTCTTTCCACAGTTCGCAAGCAGTTGCCAACTCAGGAGACCAACGGCAAGCTTCGCGGATAATGTCTCCGCCTTCACGCATGAGGTCACGACCTTCGTTCCGGGCTTGAACGCAGGCTTCTAGGGCAACGCGGTTTGCGGTTGCACCAGGAGCATTACCCCAAGGGTGACCCAGGGTGCCGCCGCCGAATTGTAGGACGGAATCGTCGCCGAAAATTTCCACCAAGGCAGGCATGTGCCATACGTGGATACCACCAGACGCTACTGCCATGACACCGGGCATAGATGCCCAGTCTTGGGTGAAGTACACACCACGAGAGCGGTCTTGCTCAACGTAGTTTTCACGCAATAGGTCGATGAAACCAAGGGTGATGGCTTTGTCGCCTTCTAGTTTGCCCACAACAGTTCCAGTGTGAATGTGGTCACCACCAGACATCCGCAAGCACTTCGCCAAGACACGGAAGTGAATACCGTGGTTCTTTTGGCGATCTATGACAGCGTGCATGGCGCGGTGGATGTGCAGCAGCACTCCATTGGCGCGGCACCATTTTGCCAAGGTAGTGTTGGCGGTAAAGCCAGCAGTCAAGAAGTCATGCATGATGATGGGCATTTTGAGTTCTTTGGCGTACTCAGCCCGTTCCAGCATTTCTTCGCAGGTGGGAGCGGTGACGTTGAGGTAGTGACCTTTGATTTCACCGGTTTCAGCCTGAGCTTTATGGATAGCATCGGCTACGAACAGGAAGCGATCGCGCCACCGTTGGAAAGGCTGGGAGTTGATGTTTTCATCATCTTTGGTGAAGTCCAAGCCACCGCGCAGACATTCGTAAACAGCGCGACCGTAGTTCTTCGCCGATAGACCCAACTTAGGTTTAATTGTGCAACCCAACAAAGGACGACCATACTTGTTGATCTTGTCGCGTTCTACCTGAATACCGTGAGGAGGACCTTGGAACGTCTTTAGATAAGCAACAGGAATCCGTAAATCTTCTAAACGGAGAGCCTTCAGTGCTTTGAAGCCAAACACGTTACCAACAAGAGAAGTCAACAGGTTGGTTACAGAGCCTTCTTCAAATAAATCCAAAGGATAGGCAATGTAAGCAATGAACTGATTATCTTCACCCGGAACAGGTTCGATGTCGTAGCAACGACCTTTGTAGCGATCGAGGTCGGTCAGCAAGTCAGTCCAAACGGTTGTCCAGGTTCCGGTAGAAGATTCAGCTGCTACTGCTGCTGCTGCTTCTTCGTAAGGAACTCCAGGCTGAGGCGTGACCCGAAATGCTGCCAGGATATCTGTATCCTTTGGCGTGTAATCTGGGGTGTAGTACGTCAAGCGGTAATCCTGTACCCCAGCCTTGTACCCAGCTTTTGCCTGGGTTCTAGTTTGCGCGTAAGACATAAATCTCCCTTTGTAAACTGAATCTAAAAAACCTTGCGACTCTCCTGTGGAGAAACCGCCGTACAAATCGAAAAACGCCAAGAAAATTGGACAACACTAAGTGAAGTCTTGGGAAGCTTGGCACTTGCCCGAATGTAGCTAGAGAAATAACCTGCTAAAACTCTAGAAAACCCAGAGCAAATGGTTTAGACTCAATGCGTTTGATGCGTAAAGAGGCATCTTGACTGAATCATATCAGGATTCAGAGCACTTTAGATAAGACTAACTTTAGTTATTCTGTTTAGTTAAATAAACAATAGTTATAAAAAAACTACTAAGTTAACATCTCGTAAAAAATGAACTTTAAAGGCTCTAAGTGCATAGAGTGGCAAAAAATAAAGCAGAATTTGGCAAAAAAAGCTGCGAGTGAATAGGAACCCATTCTTAGTTTAGGCAAAATGCATCGGCGGCTCAGGCTCAGATGAGCCGCCGATACATCATGACCTCTGAGCTAACAACAGCTTGCGGTTGGAGAACAACATGCGCTGCCATCATCCAAGATCGTGTCGCGATAATTTACGCCCTTAGTTTCGCCAGGATGGCGTAGTGAATCTCGTGAACAATCGAACACCGGGGCCGATTCAAGTGGAATCGCGGTATGAGGTAATACAGGAATCAAGTCTTGGTGATAGGGGCTATGGGGGTCGGTATAAAGTTCAAAGGTTTTGTCGCAGACCGCCATCCGCTGCCCCCGATACAAGGTATGTCCATCATCATCTTGGACGGCGCTCCAGGGACCTTTATAAATCACAGCTTGGTTCCGTTCTAGGCGTGAACTTTGCTTGCCTTTATAAGCTCGGACGGTCATCGACCGAAACTCGATGCCATCAATGATTTGCCAGGGTGCCTCTTGACGCGCCAAGATTTCGATGCCGTGAAAACCCGCCTGTTCAAACATCTCCAAAAAGGCGTGTTCACGAAATGCTCCGGCAATGCAGCCACTCCAGAGTTTGGGGTCGCTGAGAATTTCTGGGCTGGGGTCTTCATCGCACACGATATCCGAAATCACTGCCCGTCCGCCTCGTTTCAGCACACGAAAAATCTCGGCAAACAACTGCTGTTTATCCTGAGGCTGGACAAGATTCAGCACGCAGTTGGAAATGACGACATCGACGAGATCGCTGGCGATGAGCGGAACTTGACTGCGGAGGCGATCGCGCTCTGCCTCAAAAGCGGTAACCCCATTCAGGGTTGTAATGGGATTTTGTTGCAACCAAGACTCCATCTTATCGAGGCTCAAAGCTAAATCTTGAATTTTGCCTTTAACAAATTCCAGATTGCGATAACCCAGTTTGTCACCTATTTCCTTTAAATATTTGCGCGATAGGGCTAACATTTCTTCGTTGAAATCTACGCCAATGACTTGTCCCGCTGCACCCACCCGTTGCGCCAAGATGTAGCAGTTTTTTCCGGCTCCTGACCCTAAATCAACCACCGTTTCACCCGGATTCACATAGCGAGTCGGATCACCACAGCCGTAATCTTTCTCGATGATTTCTTGGGGCAATATTTCTAAATAGCGGGAGTCGTAGCCATCGGTTGGGCAGCACAATAATGCTTCTGGTTGTTGCGCTCCAGCTTCGTAGCGTTCCCGGACGGCTTGCTCAATGTTATAGGCGATCGCAGTCGCTTGAGTCGGCTCTACGAAGATGTTTTCTTTAAGTTCAGTCATGAATGAAGAGCCCTTGCTAGCACTACGAACGTTATACAATTGTGCCTTGACATTTCAAGTTAGGGTCATGCAAGCCCTAGCTAAAGCAAATCTGTGAGGGCAATCATCTATCAGTGTATCCATGTCTGATTTTACAAGACAGGAATCTATGGATTATGGACAAGCGGGTACGTCTACGGGGGCTGGAACGCCAGCAAATGTTACTCCTCCTGTATTGTTCGCGTTGACCAAAGCCAGGTTCACAACTGTCAACGTGTTCGGTCCAAATACATTTGCTGTATTCGTGATAGCAGATGCATTGGTGCTGATATTTCCGACTAGGTTGACACAAATACTTTGAGGGGCAGATGGTGGCACGCCAGATGTTGTCGTCAGTATCCCAGTTCCTCCGCCTGCATTAGCTGTAAGGGTATTCAGTCGAATATCGGCTGAGATCTGGGGGGTTCCTAGCAGGATAATGTTGCTGGTGGTGACAAAAAGTCCTCGTTGCCCGTTATTGCTGGAGTTGTTGCTAGCGATCACAATCTTGGCGATCGTGCCACCACGAGCTTCTACTTGAACACCATTTTGTCCATTATTTGTGATGGTGTTGTTACGAATCGTGCCAGTTAGACGAGCAGAGGTAGGATTTACGATTGGTACTGCTTGGAGACCCAGGCGAATGTCGATGCCTTCGTCGCCATTGCCGCGAATAATATTATTTTCAATCAGCAAGTTGTTGACTACTGCATCCTGTTCTATGCCGATCGCAATGCCATCTCCACGCACCGGAGCCGCACCACCGTTATTTTCTAAGGTGTTGTCAGCAATGGTTATATTGGCGGTGGCGGCAGAAGTGGTGCCACTCGGTCTGCCTAACAAGCCAACTAAAATTGCATCGTTGAAGTTGTTACGAATCTGGTTATTGGTGATGTTGAGATTCACCTGCCCGGAGAAGTTAGCAACAGCGATTCCTTGTCCCGCATCTGGAGCAGGGGCAGTGGAGAATGCGCCTTGCACTCGCTCAATGGTATTCCCTGTAATATTTACCGTGCCAATGGAGTTAATCAGCGTCAGTCCTTGCCCAGTGGCAACATTAATGACGGCGGGTCCAATTCCAATGGGGTTGGCGATGGCGAGGTTACGAGTTGCTATGTCACTGATTTGATTGTTAAAAATATTGGTAGTACCAGACGTTCCAGCAATTACCATCCCCTGATCAACCGCATTCCGAACCGTATTATTCGCCAGGGTCGTAGTGCCATTGAGTGCGCCTGCTACGGCAATACCTTGTCCACGCACAGTGTTGACCGTGTTGCGACTGACCTCCAAGTTGCCATTCACACCCGCCACAACAATGCCCTGACCGGTGGTAAGAGTGATATTACCGAGGGGCGGAATATTAGTCGTGAAATCGGCTCCAATAGTATTTGTAATGCTGTTATCCGCGATCGCGGTATTCCCTCTAGCATTTAGCAATACGATGCCTTGAGTAGCAGTGCCTGTAACTGTATTGCGGGCAATGTTGGTGTCGCCGCTGGTTGTGGCGATGACGATGCCCTGACCGCTGGGGAGGGGAATAATGCTACCAGGATTGGGAATGGTAATCCCCCCGATCGCAATATCGCCAGTAATCGGATTGGCGATGGTCGTAGTGCCTGCAAGAGTATTGGCAACAGTGTTGTCCGTTATATTGGCGATGCCAACATTTTGCAGATAAATGCCCTGGTTCCGAGCCGATGTGATCTGGTTGCGAAAAATATTGGCGATCGCCACGCCATTGCCCAAAATTCCAGCATCGGCGGTGTTCTGAATGACATTATCTCGAATTTCAACACGGTTGATGTTGTTAAAGGTAACTCCCGCGCCAGTGGTGCTAGTGATATTGAAGCCAGACAGCACTGTATCGCTGCCCATCGTAATTGTGCCGTTCACAGTGGGACGAATGGCACCAATTCCCGATAAATCCAAGCGCACATCAGGAATTCGTTGTCCTTGAAAGGCGGCAGGAATGATTTGGGTTGGGAAAGTAGAAAGTACTTGGACGCGATCGCGAACAGTAAATGCGGGAATACCAGAATTGGTGCCTGCTTGTACATACACAATGGAATTGCCATCCGATCGCGTCGCTGCTAGAGCAGAATCGATCACACCAAACGGATTTTCAATGGTGCCATCGCCGCCGCTTCGCCCTACAATCACATGCTGAAAGAAATAGGGCTGTCCAGTCGTCGGATTATCTATTGTCAAATCGCTGACGGGGACAGTGATGCTGGTGGTTTCACGCTGATGATCGATCGCGATCGTACCAATGCGTGTCGGAGATTCTGCCATGCGTGCCAGCAGCGATTTAGGAGCCGCTCCTTTGGGGCGAACTCCCGGCAACGTCAGGGCGATCGTCCCAAAAACATTGGTGCCAAACAAACCATCATGCTGCACAGCAACGCCCAGCAGCAGATTATCAGTGACCCGTGCTTCCAACCTGCCGCGCACACCCACCACACTGGGGCTACCCGCTGCACTCAGGTAATATAAACCGCCATAGCCCCGCAGATCGCCGCCATCATCAGGAAACTTGACCAGTCTGCCGCCCACTTCGGCATCAAACCCCGCCATTGCCGCTTCTAAATCGCGGATAGTCAACTGTTGCCGGGTGCCAGATACCACCAACTGATTGGCTTGAAAGCGCGTACTGTCAACCAAGTAAGAATTGGATGCGATCGTGTTTTCTCGTACGGTTTGACGAGTGTTGCCAGCGGGAATATAGCCATTCACCCGCGCATCCCAACCTTCGCCCAGGGTTTCCAACCCCAGCCCCACCTGAGAAAATACGTTGGAGCCAGTGTCGCGGTTATCGTAGGCAAGATATGCGCCATAAATTCGATTCGCGGCTGTTTGATAGGCGCGATAGCCCAAAACCAAGCTGCCACCGGGATTCGCATCATTATCCAGCAGAAACCGCCCTTCTAAAAACAGCAAGTTTTTGCCGGGAGTTTGCTTGAGGGGAATGAATCCCTGAATGTTGGCAAAACCGTCGTAGCCACCGCCAGGAGTGGTATAGCCGACTCCAACACGAGGCGTAATCACCAGATCAGAGGCTTTAACACTGGGTGTGGTACTAGGAGGTGCTTGGTTATTCGATTGTCCAATGATCTGGGCAGCAGCCGGATGAGAGATCGCGATCGTTAGCAGCAAAACACCCCAGACGTATGGCAATCGTCCCTTCATTCCTAATCCTCACAAAACACACTTCCCGCAGTTTTATCCGAAACAGGCTGGCAGTGTCAATGTCAATTTATTTAGAGGGTGCGGTCAAGTAGGAATGGCTCCTGAGAATGCGGCTTCGATTTTCTTGTCTCTAGCTCAAGTGCTGCTGCAAAAATGCCAGGGTGCGATCGCTTGCCAGTTCTGCGGCTTCTGCCCGATAAGCCGCACTGTCTACCCGACCAAAGGCATGGCTGACCCCGGCATAACTGTAAATCGTGATGAGTGAATTCTCCTTCAGGGTTTGCTGAATCGTTGCCTGCGCTTCGGTTGAAGAAAATTCGTCATTTTCGGCAAGATGCAAAATCAGCGGCCTTTGAATGGTTGTGGCTTCTGCCAAACTGCTTTCGATCGCCACGCCGTAATAGCTGACGTTGCAGTCGGCATCGGTGCGAGTTGCCATCAGATATGCCAGTTTGCCGCCCAAACAAAACCCGATGCTGCCAACCTTCCCGTTACAGCCGGGATAGTGCCGCAGGAAGTTGAGGGATGCCTGTAGATCTTCCATGCCTTTATCCACATCAAAGCGCTGATACAAATCAAAGGCTTTAGCGAGTTGATCTTCATATTGCGGATCAAGCTCTATGTTGGGTTCCAGCCGCCAAAACAAATCGGGCACCAAAGCAAAATAACCTGCTTCCGCGTAAGAATCAGCGATTTGCCGCATGACTGAGTTTACCCCGAAAATCTCTTGGATTAGCAGAATCCCTGCACCTGTGGGGGAGTCTGGAGTCGCTAAATATCCGCTAAAACTACCAGCGATCACGGAAATCACTACATTTTGAGCCGTCATAAAAATCTTTCTGCTAAATAAATGAACCTGTGTAGCCTACGCAAGGACGACTACAAGACAGCCACAGCAAATTTAGCGTAAAACAAAACATCAGACTCTATCTCAAGAGATATTTTTTTAGAAATTGTTTCTTCCCCTGCGGCTTACCACTACAGTAAAAGGGGCTTTCGACCCTTCCACCAAAGGATTCCTAAAGGACGAGCGGCATGGAGACAAGAGAATTAGGACTATCTGGAATTCGGATTACGCCCATTATCACAGGCACCTGGCAAGCAGGTAAAAATATGTGGGTTGGCGTGGAAGATGCTGAAACGATTCAGGCAATTCGGGCGGCATTTGATGCTGGCATTACCACGGTTGATACTGCTGAAGTTTATGGGAAGGGGCACTCCGAGCAAATCGTGGCGGAAGCCTTGGCTGAGGTGCGTTCCCAGGCGGTTTACATGACCAAGGTGTTCGCCAATCATTTGAAATATGAGCAAGTGCTTGCTGCCTGTGACAGTTCTCTCAAAAATTTGAAAACCGATCATATTGATCTCTATCAAATTCATTGGCCTGCGGGAGCGTTTGGCAGCGAAATAGTGCCGATCTCAGAAACCATGCGCGCCTTAAATGATTTGAAACAGCAGGGCAAAATTCGGGCAATTGGCGTGTCTAATTTTTCGCGGGTTCAGCTAGAAGAGGCTGCCCAATATGGACGAATTGATAGCTTACAGCCTGCCTATTCTTTGTTTTGGCGATCAGTGGAAAAAGACGCAATGCCCTACTGCATCGCCAATCAAATTTCTATCCTTGCCTACTCACCCATGGCACAAGGATTGCTGACCGGAAAATTTTCAGCCAATCACCAGTTTGATCCCGCCGATAATCGGGCGAAGAATAAACTGTTTCAAGGCGACAATTTTGTTCGGGCACAGGAGGCACTGGCGAAACTACGACCCATCGCCGATCGCTACCAAACCAGTCTTGCCAATTTGTCCTTAGCATGGCTGATTGCCCAACCCCAAACCCAGGCAATTACAGGAGTTCGTCATGCTGACCAGGCGATCGCCAATGCCACTGCTGCCGATGTGAAATTGTCTCCAGACGATTTGGCAGAAATCAGCGCGATCGGGCAAATTGTTACTGATCATCTGGATGACAATCCCGTGATGTGGAACTGGTGATCGTGGATGCTAGCTGATTTCCGGGGAGAAATAGCGGCGCTTAGTGCCGCGTTTATTTGGGCGGCTGCGTCTGTCGTTTATACCGGAGTGGGACGGCAACTACCGCCATTAGTGCTGAATCTCGTCAAGGGGCTGATTGCGATCGCGCTGTTGCTCTTAACTCTGCTATTTTTCGGCAAGCTTCTACCCAGCGTGAGCTTAGTACCATTACTGCTGCTCCTCCTCAGCGGCGTAATTGGCATTGGCATCGGCGATACAGCCTATTTTGCAGCCCTAAATTCCTTGGGAGCAAGCCGAGCCTTAGTGCTGGAATCGCTGTCACCCCCTTTGGGTGCCTTGCTAGCGCTGATTTTTTTGCAGGAACAACTGGCACCCTTGGCATGGCTGGGAATTGGGCTAACGATCGCCGGGGTGACTTGGGTCGTGCTAGAGCGATCTCCCCACTCGAATGGAACGCTGGCTCATCCACCCTTGCGAGGCATCGTTGCAGGTCTGGTAGCAGCCGTAGGACAGGCGCTCGGTGCAGTCTTGTCAAGAGCCGCCTTAGCTGAAACCGATATCGATCCGTTGTGGAGTACCTTAATTCGGCTGCTGGCGGGAATCTTAATGTTATTGATAGGGTTTGTAATCCAGAAGCATCCGATTCAAAAACTGGCACCGCTGCGATCGCGCCGACTCTGGGGAATCGTCATCATGGCGGCGTTTGCTAGCACTTACTTAGGCATTTGGTTGCAGCAAATTGCTTTGAAGTATGCACCCACCGGGATCGCCCAATCTCTGAGCGCCACTAGCCCTCTATTTGTTATCCCTTTTGCGATCGCTACGGGTGAAGAAGTTAGCATCAGGGCCGTTTTTGGTGTCTTGATCACCTTGTCTGGTGTTTGGCTCCTATTTATTCGGTGATGCGATCGTGAGTGATCCAATGGTAGACGAGCAACGTATATCTCAATAAGCCCAAGAAATAACGGCTCTACTGTCTAGGAACATACATGATAATGAAAACGCCTATCAGCGCGATTCCGCCTCCCAGCACATCAAACTTATCGGGAATGATGCGATCGACCATCCATCCCCAGAGAATAGCAAGCACAACAAAAACTCCACCGTAAGCGGCGTAAACTCTGCCAAAATTGGCAGCTTGCAGTGTGGGAAGAACTGCGTATAGGCCCAACAGTATTATGCCCATGGCAGCAAACCAGAGACTTTTTCCATCACGTAACCAGAGCCAAACCAAGTATCCGCCGCTGATTTCACACAGGCCAGCGAGAATAAACAGCATCAGAGATTGAATCATTTAGATCACATTGGTATTAAATGTTCAGTAATTTTTAGAACACCTGGAGTAGACTCAGCAAGCGACCCTGATCACGTTGAGTTTTTAAAGAATAGTTCACAATCAACTCAGTTCTCGATCAGATGGAGAAGCATTGATGGCGATTTCTCAGGCTGTACGTCGAAGATTGAAAAATCGGGGACGACGGATAGTGCGTCCTCAAGCGGCTACCCTCGTTTTGGTGAGCGTTGTTGGCTTGTCAGCGGCGATTTGTGCCGCCTGGTTTGCCGGAGAAGGATTGATTCCTCGGCTTTTTGAACAACTCAATACGCTGCAAAAAGTTCCACCCTGGTGGTTGCAAGTTCCAATGATGGCAGGGAACTACATTTTCGTTCCAACAGTGTTGCTGCTAATCATCGCATTAGGGGTGATGTGGATTTCTCCTCAACCGCGAGGATGGGCGCGAATCGTGGTTGTGAGCGTTCTTTTAGCGTTGACGGTGCGCTACATTTTGTGGCGATCGATCTCTACCTTGAACCTTGCCGATCCCACCAACGGCGTTTTTAGCCTGGGATTATTTTTTCTAGAAATGTTGATGATGGGAAGTAGCACGATTCAGCTTTTGTTGATGCTGCGAGTGCGCGATCGCCAAGAGGAAGCAGACCAAAACGCGATCGCTGTGATAAGCGGGCAGTTTACGCCGTCCGTCGATGTCTTCATTCCCACCTACAACGAGCCAGAATTTGTGCTGCGCCGCACCATCATCGGCTGTCAGGCAATGGACTACGACAACAAACAGATTTATCTGCTGGATGACACTCACCGTCCAGAAATTCGCAGCCTTGCCGCCGAATTAGGCTGCGAATACATGACCCGCCCCGATAACCGTCATGCTAAAGCGGGCAACCTCAACTATGCCTTTGCCCAAACCCACAGCGATTTGATTGTCGTATTTGATGCTGATTTCATTCCCACCCGCAATTTTTTGACCCGCACCATTGGCTTCTTCCAAGCCGAACAGGTGGCACTGGTACAAACACCGCAAAGCTTTTATAACCCTGACCCGATCGCTCGTAACCTGGGGCTAGAAAATGTACTCACTTCCGAAGAAGAAGTGTTTTATCGCCAAATTCAGCCCATTCGCGATGCAGCAGGCAGCGTCATTTGTTCGGGCACCTCTTTTGTCGTGCGCCGTACTGCCTTGGAAGCCACGGGCGGCTTTGTCACCGAATCCCTTAGCGAAGATTACTTTACTGGAATTCGCCTATCCGCCCAAGGCTATCAACTGGTCTACCTGGATGAGAAGCTGAGCGCCGGGTTGGCGGCAGATAATATGGCTGCCCATGCCACTCAACGATTGCGCTGGGCACGGGGAACGTTGCAAGCCTTTTTTATTGAATCCAATCCCCTGACTATTCGGGGACTCACGCCCTTGCAGCGGTTGGCGCACCTGGAAGGCTTACTCCACTGGTTTACGAGCCTATCGCGCGTGGGCTTTCTGGTGATGCCCCTTGCGTATTCGTTTCTCAGCGTGATTCCAGTACGAGCCACAGAAGAGCAACTGCTGTATTTCTTTTTGCCCTACTACGTGGTGCAGTTGTCGGTGTTTTCGTGGCTGAACTACCGTTCTCGTTCAGCGCTTCTGTCCGATATTTACTCGCTGGTGTTGGCAGTACCGCTTGCGTGGACGGTGATTCAAGTGATGCTAAACCCGTTTTCCAGAGGGTTCAACGTCACGCCCAAGGGCACCTCTAGCGATCGCTATTCCTATAACTGGAACCTGGCCATTCCCCTGCTTGCGTTTTTCATCATCACTGCCATCAGCCTGTGGCGAAACTTAGGTATGTGCATGATCAAAGGAGGATGGGCTGCCGCTCCGATTGACCCCATAGAAGCCCTAGCTCGCTCTGAATCGATTAAGGGTCTAGGCATTGGTTGGCTTTGGAGCAGCTATAACCTGATGATGCTGAGCATTGCCCTGCTGATTTTGATGGATGTGCCACGTCCCGATCCCTATGACTGGTTTGATCTGCGGCGCACGGTGCAAATCACCCCTCACACTTCACACCTGCCACATCCTACCTTTTGGGGCGTGACCACGATGGTTTCGGAAGGAGGCGTAGAAGTTGCCTTGACTCAAACCGGGTTTCCATTGTTGGATTCAAATGAAATTCCTGTAACAGTCAACATTTTAGAGGAAGCGCTACAACTCACGGGCACCGCAATTCGGACGGACATACAGGATGAATTTGTTACCGTCCGCATCCAATTTGATGCCATCCCTGGAACTGACCACCGAAGATTAGTGGAAATGCTGTTTTGTCGCCCAGGGCAATGGAAACGGCGCAATAGTCCTGGAGAATTTCGATCGCTGCTGCTCTTGTTAGGTATTGTATTGAAACCCCGAATTTTGTTTGACCAAGGAGTGGATGTCCGGGCGATCGCCGTTGCTAAAGGATAAGTGGTTATACAAAAATAAGTGGTTATACAAAATTGCCATCGGGTTTCCAACTACGCTCAACTCTCACCAGTCTCTGCGTTTGCCTGAACGCTCATGTTGAAGGCTTAACTGGAAACCCGTAACCTAAAACCTAGCGCCCCACAACGTTAAGAGACTGTTAAAATCCAAGAAACTTTTTGTTCCTGTCCCCAATGAATGACACCGTTTTGCAAGTGAATAACCTGGAAGTGCAGTTCCAGAGCGATGGAAAAACTGTTGAAGCCGTAAGGGGAATTTCCTTTGAGGTGAAAAGAGGGCAAACCTTGGGAATTGTGGGCGAATCAGGTTCGGGCAAGTCGGTCACTTCGCTGGCAGTGATGGGATTGGTGCCTACGCCAGGAAAAGTGACGAATGGGGAGATTTTGTTTTGGGGCAGAGGCGACCAAACACAACCCGTCGATTTAGCAAAACTATCCGATCGCCGATTAGAAGACTATCGCGGCAGCGAAATTTCCATGATTTTTCAGGAGCCGATGACTTCTTTGAATCCGGTTTATACGATTGGGTTTCAATTAGTGGAAGCGATTCGACTACACAAGCGGCTTTCTAAGGAAGAAGCGGCCCAAGAAGCGATCGCCCGGTTGCAAGAAGTTCGCCTGCTGCCCAGCAATGAGCAACTGGATCAGCAGTTTAATGGCAACCGCCGAGAGCGCGATCGCTTGACTTCTGCCTTTCTTAACCGCTACCCCCATGAGCTATCCGGCGGACAAATGCAGCGGGTCATGATCGCGATGGCAATTTCCTGCGATCCAGCGTTGCTAATTGCCGACGAACCCACTACCGCCCTAGATGTGACGGTTCAAGCAACAATTCTGGATTTATTGCGCGATCTGCGAGATGCTCAAGCAGAACAGATCGGCGATCGACGCGGCATGTCGATCATGTTCATTACCCATGATTTGGGCATCATTGCCGAAATTGCTGACCAAGTTGCCGTCATGTATCAAGGCAAAATTGTTGAAGCGGGACCCGTCTGGCAGATCTTTTCTAATCCGCAGCATCCTTATACAAGAGGCTTGCTTGCCTGTCGTCCCCAACTCGATCGCCGCCTGCGAAAACTCCCCACCGTCTCCGATTTCATGCAGGTCAGCACTGGCAAAGATGGCAACATGATCATTGAAGAGCGCGAAACCGACATTAATCGGGCGTTTCAGATGGCACAGGAAGTTAGTCCCGAGGAAATGACCCAACGGCTTGCCGATTTAGAGAAAAAAACGCCGCTGCTTTCCGTCAAAAATCTGCGGGTTGGCTTTCCGATTCGCAGTATTTTTGGGCAAACCAAACGCTACTTTATGGCGGTGAATGATGTCAGTTTCGATGTGTATCCCGGCGAAACCTTGGGATTAGTTGGCGAATCGGGCTGCGGCAAATCCACCTTGGCGCGCAGTATTTTACAACTGATCAAGCCAATGGAAGGGCAAATTATCTTCGACGGGCAAGACATTACTCAGTTACCGCCTAAAGCACTCCGCCGCGTACGACAAGATCTGCAAATTGTGTTTCAAAATCCGTTTAGCTCTCTTGACTCCCGCATGACGGTAGGGGCAGCGATCATGGAACCGATGCAGATCCACAGCAAGCCAAAAGATCGGGAGCAACAGCGCCGCCGTGCCCAAGAACTGTTAGAACGGGTTGGACTGACTGCCGATGCCTTAAATCGCTATCCACACGAGTTTTCTGGAGGACAACGTCAGCGGGTTTGCATTGCCCGTGCATTGGCGTTGAACCCCAAGTTCATTATTTGCGATGAGTCGGTATCTGCACTGGATGTATCGGTGCAGGCGCAAGTACTCAATTTGCTAAAGGAATTACAAAATCAGCCCGACCTTGACCTAACCTATATTTTCATTTCCCACGATTTGAGCGTAGTGAAGTTCATGAGCGATCGCATCATGGTGATGAACAAAGGCGCGATCGAAGAAATTGGTTCCTCTGAAACCGTCTATCGTCAGCCTCAGCAAGACTATACTCGCCAACTCATTTCTGCCATTCCCCTGGGTAGCCTAGAGCGCATTCAAGCCCGTCAAATGCAGCGCGGTATTTCAGCCAGTTGATTCAAACGATAATCTTTGCGATGAATGTATTAGTCACTAAAATTCAGAAGGCGAGTAAGCTCTTCAAAAAATTCTTGACAGAATACTAGGGTTCAAATGGGTTCAAAATTGTTAAATCCGCAATGCGCTGAAAATCTTGAACATTTCGCGTCACTATAGCGTTTTCGGTTCCCGTAAGGTACAAACTAGAGGCTTAAACCCTTACCCTGTGTCGTCTTATCTGTACCTCATCCGACGAAGAACCACTATAATATACCGTCAACTTCCATTGAACATGCTGCAATCAAAGCATCTGGTACAGCGATTCGGTAGTCTCGCCGGATTTTAGCTGTGTGATCAAGAACTCTTTCAGTGATTGGAACCCAAGTGAGCGATCGTAGAAAGTCCCGAATTTGATTAGCTTCTGATTCTGTCAGTGCAGGGTAACACAGCAACTCTGACCAGCTAATTGGACAATAGAACCCACTGGCATCGCCTGCCAAAATTTCAGTAGAACTCTTGCGTGAATCAAGAAGAGAGCGAAAGTTCACAGTTGATGATCGCCGCAATCAGGTTGAAGCGCAACCCGAAGCGCTTGCGTCGATTTCGATACCGTTCAGCCAGAATCCGAAAAATCTTGAGCTTGCGGTTGACATGCTCAGCGACTACTCGCAATCGGGCTAGATTTCGGTTGTGCTGCCGCTCAGCTTTGCTCAATTTGCCTTTACGGGGCTTTTTGGTTGGAGTGCAACTACAGGGATGTAGCTTTGCCATACCCTGATAGCCTCTGTCCGCTAAACACAACTGCTCCGGCAGCATCGGCAGGCGATGGAGCTTGAACAAGCGAAAGTCATGGACTCGCCCTTTGCCAAAGGCTGTGCAGATAATCTGTCCAGTCGCTTGATTGACTACCACTTGAGCTTTTAGGGTATGCCGCTTTTTCTTGCCGCTGTAGTAGCCTCGCTGTTTTTTTGGGGACGCTCAATGGGGCTTTCAGTCACATCCACTGCCACTACGCTCCAAGTACTGGCATTCTGGTAGAGTTGCTTTTTGCCGGGTAGCCGAAACTGGTCTGAATTGGTCAATAATCCTTCCACCTTTTGAATCAATCGACATACGGCTGACTCGCTCATCCCCCACGTGGTGGCGATATGAAACTGTGTCCGGTATTCTCGCCAGTATTCAAGTACGACCAACAATTGGTCTTCTACGCTTAATTTGCACTGTCCACCCCGTTTTCCCCTGCGGTCAAGATCGGGACGCAATATTGCTACCATCTGCTCAAACGTTTCAAGGTGAACCCCACATCGACGTTTGAAAGCTCCGGGTTTAAGTTGGCTAAGTTGCTCGTAGGTCATAATATCCTCCTCCTTGACCTAGTTCTAGCTGCTTACATACATTCACGCAAGAGGTCTAGTAAACAGGGGTTGAACCATTGGTTCGCCATTGAAGTAGTAAATGAAGATGTTGGTATCGAGCAGATACCGACTATCTGTTCCATTCATTTCTTAATGCCTGTTGGAACTGGAGCGGATCGATGCGAAGTGGCAAGAAACCAAACAGATTTGAGATTTGAATCGGAGTAGGCGGAAGCTGCTGCAAGGGTTGAAGCACAACAACAATCTCAACCAATCCGGGTTGAATATCATCTGGTAGGGTGAGTTCCAATTTGCGATCGCCTTTGACTTGAACAATTTGCCGAATGGTTTCCATTGTGGTGAAGGCAATAAAATACCTTCAATAGTACGTGATCTCTATTTTCTATCAGGCATTATCGCCAAATTCAATTGTCTGACATTGAGGCGATTTGGCAAGGACAGTAGCGTTGCCTTGGCAGAGAAGTGTCTTACTTCTGAAGTCAGCCTTGCGATAGATGCACAATGGGCAAAGTGTTATCAATTATGGTGCTTAGAAGTGTTGGGTTAAAAAACATGCGGTTTAAGGATGGTGCGCGATTAATCAAAGGAACGATCGCAGAATGGAAAGAAGACAATGTGCCTGTATTAGCCGCTGCACTGGCATATTACACCGTGTTTTCCCTGGCTCCACTGTTGCTGATTGCGATCGCGATCGCGGGTGCGGTATTTGGGGAAGAAGCGGCACGTGGAGAGCTGGTTCGCCAAATCCAGGGATTAGTTGGCAAAGACGGGGCAGAAGCCATTCAAGCAATGATTCAGAATGCGGATAAACCGGGGTCTGGAGGCGCGATCGCCACCATTATTGGCGTTGTCTTGCTGATGTTTGGAGCATCAGGAGTCTTTGGTCAACTTCAAGCAGCGCTCAACACCATCTGGGAAGTCAAACCAAAACCAGGGCAAGGAATTCGTGGCTTTTTAGTCTCTCGATTTTTGTCCTTTGCCATGGTTTTGGTCATTGGTTTTTTGCTGTTAGTTTCTTTATTACTGTCTACCGTTCTAGCAACGGTTAGTTACTTTTTTAACAATTTAATGCCGGGTATTCCCATCTTGGGCCAAGTGATTAACTTTGCAATTTCGTTTGGCGTAATCACTGTTTTGTTTGCCTCCATTTACAAGTTTTTGCCGGATGTCGAAATTCCTTGGAAGAACCTCTGGGTAGGTGCAGCCGTCACTGCCATACTGTTTAATATTGGCAAGTTAGCCATTGGGTTATATCTCGGAAACAGCAGCGTTGGCTCAGCCTATGGAGCCGCTGGTTCACTGGTGGTACTGCTAATTTGGGTGTTCTATTCTGCTCAAATTTTGTTGATTGGTGCAGAGTTTACTCAGGTATATTCCAAATATCGCGGAACACCTTTAAGACCGTCTAAACATGCAGTTCCTATTGATGAAAAAATGAGCGATCGCTCAAAATCATGAGTTACTTTTATCTAGTAAATGTAAGAACTCTAGCACCGTGGCATTCGTCCAACCAAAGCCTATCTCATTGGAACTGTAACCAAAAAGAATCTCATCGGAAACATTGGCGGAGCATCGGCAAACATCATACTTTTCAACAATTGTTCCAGTTTTCTCAAACTCTTGAGCAACCATGGAAACAAACTTTTTAGCAATCCGCTCCGCATCTTGTTTATAGCCATAACTCAACAACCCTTGCACGGCAATCAAATTCAACGGTGCCCAACCAAAAGGGGCATCCCATTGATTGCCGCTGACATGGGTGCTAGTGAGCAACCCGCCCGCAGCCTCAAACTTTTCGAGCGATCGCGCCACAGCGGCAGCCTGGGACTCCGAAGCAATGCCTGCCCACAGGGGATAGAACGTGGTGGCAAACTCATAGCGACACTGAGCGTTAGTTTGGAAGTTGTAGTCGTAATACAATCCATCCGCTTCGTTCCAGAGGAATTGGTCGATCCGCTGATGGCGATCGCTGGCGCGATGATGCCATTGTTGAGCCATATCAGCATGGTCTAAAAGCGTGTAGATTTGAGCAATATCTTGTTCCATTTTGTAGAGCAAAACATTCAGGCAAACTGGCGCATAGTGAATAACATCAACACTAAACGGACCGAAGCGGTTAGAGATATCAAAGCCGGATTCGCGCATAGAGCGATCGCCTTTGTAAAATAAATCGGTCAAAATATCCTGTTCGCGATCGTAGTAGAGGTTCACATCATAGGCATCAACATCAAATTGGCAGTAGTATTCCCGCACGCGATCGTAGTGCGTCTTACCCTCCTCATCTATTTCCGATGCCAGCACTTCTGGCGCAGGACCCTCTCCCAGTGCAAAGTAGCGAGACAATCCAGTTGCTTGATTAAGATGCGGTGGCACCGTCCAGTAATAGTAATAACGCTCGACAACGGATAGCACCTGTCGCAGCCACTCGTAATCCTGAGTGTGCTGAAATAAGGCGAGAACCATCGGGGTTAATATCGGCGGCTGCGATCGCGACAGCATGTAGGTACGATTAGCATTCAAAATGGTGCCATAATGCTCAATTTCATAGAGCAATTGCTCAACCATATATTTTGCCAGCTCCAGTTCTCCATCTCGCAGTAAACCAAGCTGAATGAAGTAACTATCCCAGCCATACATTTCGTTGAAACGCCCGCCTGGAACGACATAGGGATGTGGCAAATAGAGCAACCCATGCTCTTTGATTTGGTCTACTTCCGATGGCAGAACGCGTAATTCAATCTGGTTCCATTCACTTTCAGAAACCGCCTTTTGCAATGCTTGTTCAATTTCGGCTTGGTTTTCTTGAGGCGAAATATAAACAATCCAGGGAGTGCCAGGGATATGATCAAGTTTAGAATCACGAGCAGCTTCCAAGATATGCTCATGCGATCGATAAAGGGTTTTCCAAGATTGCTTAATATAGGTTCTTAGACGGTGAATTTGCGCATCCGACGGGAAGTCTAACGATGTTTCGATAAGTTGATTGACCACCGTTAGTCCTCCTAATTTTGGCTAATGAATAAAGCAACCGGAAAATGTTTCAACGCTTCGCCTAATTGAATTTCAGTCTTACCGGATAAAGATTGCTGAGTGATTGCGTTGATCCAATTTTTCGGCATTGGTGATGGCAGATCAATCTGAGTATTTTGCCAAATCGCGTGATCTAAGGGGAGTTGATTAAGCTGAATAACCTGAGTGAGAAATCGGGGAGCTAGGGCGATCGCCACCTGATCTTCAAAAGTTCTTGCAAAGGCAACCACATGATCAGCAAATATGCCTGAAACCTCCAAAGGTTGATAGTTACCCTGCTGAAAAAGCGACTGATATTTTTGTCTAGCTTGCAATACTTGATAGGTCAAAAACAGCTTGACTCGACCATCTTCTTTGGTTGCTAGCAAATCTTTCATCAAGTTTAAACAATCCGACGCGATGCCTGCTTGAATCTCTTGCAAGTAGGTTTGTCGTTGGGCATAATCCACCGGACGGCGGTTATCTGGATCGACCAAGCTGAAATCCCACAATTCACAGCCCTGATATAGATCAGGGACTCCCGGAGTCGTGTTTTTTAGCAGCACTTGAGACAGCGAGTTGAAAATACCGTAGTTAGCGATTTGCTGTTGAAAGGGGCGAAAAGCCTGCAAAAACTCATTCTCAGCTTGAAAGTCCAAAAGTTTATCAATAAAGTCTAGATAGCCGTTTTCATAGGTTTCATCGGGTCGTATCCACGTCGTATGGACTTTTGCTTCTCGAATAGCTTTGATGATGTAATCTTTGATGCGATCGCGAAACTCTGAACAGTCAGCCTCAGCAAAAGGAAAAGACCCTACTAGAGTTTGATACAAGAAATACTCATCGTTGCGATCGGGAGTCGATTTACCTTTGGTATGCGACTTCTTATCGCGGTTGATCTTAGCCCAGTGTTGCACCTGTTCTTCCCAGTCTGCCGGCAGTTCTGACAGCACATTTAACCGAGCACGCACATCTTCCCCACGCTTTGTGTCATGGGTGGCAGAGGCGTTCATGGCATACATCCAGCGGTCGCACTTTTTGCGATTAAAGTCATGAAACTGCTCTAGGGCGATGCCGAAATGACTGGGATTGCCGCCGACTTCGTTCAACGACAGCAAACGGTTGTAAATATACAGCGTGGTATCTTCAACCCCTTTTGCCATTAACGGTCCAGTCAACTGTTGAAACTTCATGACAAAATGCAGTCGCTCTTCTTTTTGTGACTCCGTTAGTAGATCTTCATCTTGCCGCAACAGAATCTTTTCGATGTAGTCGAGTTCGTTGACGAGCCGTGGAATCTGCTCTTTCGCTTGGGCGATCGCGGTTTGAATGTAACCTCGATCTGCATCCGTGACCTGAGCCGAATCAATATAGGTGCGATAGACCGGAAATGACGCCAAAACTTCACTCAGCGATCGCTTCAAACCATAAGCAGTAAAGTCAGCTCCTTGACGAGTTTGACCAGATAGGGATTTTAGCCGTTGCGCCAAATTATCCACATCGCCACCCAAATTCTTATCGATAATCAGGTGTTTATTTTTAGTAACCAATTGCTCGTAAGAAGCATAGGTTCCGGTAAAGCGGGTGTAAACATTTTGGAACTCCGACTCGTGCTCAGACTGACAAAAAACTCCATTCAGATAGTTGAGAAACTCGTAACCGCTAGTCCCTTGAGTTTTCCAGTCATGCGGCATTTCTTCTTGTAACTCAAGAATCTTTTCAACCGTAACGTAAACGTCGCCAACTTTCTCTTGCAATCGTTCTAGATATTCAGCCGGATGATACAGTCCATCAATATGATCGACTCGTAAGCCCGTCACTTTTCCATCTTTGATCCATTGCTCTATCAATGCATGAGTTTTGTGAAAAACCTTGATTGTTTCAACCTTGACTGAAATCAGTTCATTCACCGTAAAAAATCGTCTGTAGTTGATTTCTTCGACACCCACCTTCCAGGAAGAAAGCCGATAAAACTGCTCTGACAACAAATTATCCAACAGATTAAAACTTTCCGGATCATTGGGTATGCCATTAAAACTAACCACATTGGCATCAAAAAAGTTTTTAATTTCAGCGTTCTGACTATATAACTCCCACAGTAATCCTTTAACAAACCCAATCTGGTCAGATCGCTCTCTGCCTTTCGTTTCAGCGGGAATACTTTTAATCAAATACAAACTGCCTAGCAGCTTAATAAAATCAGGATGTTGCCGACCTAACGCTTTTGTTAATTGCCCAAGATAAGTGGTAATAAAACGCGCATAGGATTCAATTCGCACGGGCAATTTAAGACTGTTGTAGTTAACACTCAATCCAGTTGCATCGTAGGTGAGTTGAATTTCGCCCTTCTCTAAACAGTTCCCATACAAATCGCCCAGCAAGGGAGCCAGAACTCTGCCTTTAAAGCTTTCGTAGGCATGATTCCATTCAATATCAAAGAACTCGATCGCCTCAGAATCGGGTCCATTCTCCAAAATATCCATTAAGTAATGATTCTCGCTGTCGTATGCCATGTGGTTAGGCACGATATCTTGCAGCCAGCCGATTTGATGCTGCTGAAGCGTGTTGACTAAAGCATCAAACTGCTTTGGAGTGCCAATCTCTGGGTTAATCTGATTTGGATCAACCACATCATATCCATGAGAGCTACCTACTTTAGCTTTAAAGATAGGGGAGGCGTAGAGATCAGAAATTCCTAACGCTGCTAGATAGTTGGAGATCGCGTGAGCGGCCTCAAAGTTAAACCCGGCATGAAACTGAAGCCGATAAGTGGCAATAGGAATTTTCATAAGATATAGATTTAAGCTGAATGAATTTAGGTTTGATAAAGAGTAAAGCTTTTCGCCGGAGCCATCAGCGGTTGATCAGCAAGTAATTTTTCAGGCAGAGTTGCACCCGATCCATGCCACTTTCTGTCTGCGGTGTCGAGTATTTTCTGCCAACTGCCATCGGGTATTTCACCATTCAGCTCGACTGGGCGATCGCTAAAATTCATCACTGCTAACACTTGCTCTTGATCACTCCAGCGGCGCATGACTAACAGGCGATCCGCTTCATTTACCTTCACCTCTAAGCTTTGTTTATCCAGTTTCTTTAATGCTGGGTGCGATCGCCGAAGCTGAATCAGCAGTTGATAAAACTGCCAAAGCACTTGATGTTTTCCTTCGTGCTGCAATTTCCAATTGAGCTTACACCGCTCAAATATCTCAGGTGAGTGCGAATCCAACGACTTGCCCTCGTATCCTACTTGCTTAAATTCTTTATCTTTTGATTGCTGAATTGCAGCCACCAGTTCGCGATCCGAATGACTAATAAAGTACAAAAACGGTGCGGGTTCCCCATATTCTTCGCCCATAAATAGCAATGGAATGTAGGGAGACAATAACACCGCACTGGCAGCTAATTTCAGTCCTTCAAAGCTGGTCAGTTGAGTTAACCGTTCGCCTAAAATTCGATTTCCAATTTGGTCATGATTTTGAGAACATACGAGGAATTGCTGAGCGGGTTCGGCGATCGATGAGTTGCCATGACATCGATGGCGATCGAGGGAATATTGTCCTGAGTAAATAAAGCCTTCTCGTAACGATTTTGCGAGATCTTCAACCCGCCCAAAGTCTTGGTAGTAGCCGTTTTTCTCACCCGTGATTAGGGTATGTAAAGCATGATGAAAATCATCGCACCATTGAGTATCAACCCCATAGCCACCCATCGATTGAGGACGAAGCACTCGCACATCGTTTAGATCGCTTTCTGCCATCAGATAACGCTTCCTACCTCCCTGTTGAGAGTCAGCGACTTTCTCGGCAAGCTCTTCCAAAAAATGTTTTGCACTGAGATCATAAATGCCCTGAATAGCATCCAGTCTCAAGGCATCAATGTGAAAGGTTTCCAACCAATAAAGCGCATTTCTCAAAAAATAATTGCGAACCCCATCGCAATAGGCATCGTCAAAATTAATTGCCTCACCCCAAACAGGGCGAAACTTAGACGTAAAGTAGGGCGCAAACTCTCCTAGGTAATTGCCTTCAGGACCAAGATGGTTGTAAACCACATCTAGCACTACCGCAATGCCCTGCTGGTGACAGGCATTCACCAGTTGCTTTAGACCCTGCACTCCACCATAAGAGTTCTGCACGGCATAAGGATACGCGCCATCGTACCCCCAGTTACGATAATTTTCTTCAGATTTGCCATCTTTTTCGCCTGGAACCTGAGCAACGGGCATGATTTCAACGGCTGTGATTCCTAATTCCTTCAGACGAGGCAACCGAGAAATAATCGCTTCAAACGTGCCTTGCGGTGTAAACGTGCCGACATGAACTTCGTAGAGAATCATGTCTTCTAGGGCAAATCCAGACCAGTCATTATCCGACCAGTGAAAGGCTTGCTCAACAACTTGAGAGGGTCCATGCACTCCTTGGGGCTGCGATCGCGATGCTGGATCAGGACGATTTATCTCTCCATTAAGTTGATAGAAATAGCAAGCTCCGGGTTGCACCGCCTCAGCGATAACGCTCCAGTAGCCCTGCCCATCCTGCTGCATGGATATAATTCGCGGTTCAGAATCAACAATTTTGACTGAGACCTGTTTAAGCAAAGGTGCCCAAACCACAAATTTACAGCGGCTGTTTCCCAGGTAAAAAGCACCAACCTCAGGCATACATATTAAGTAATGTCTACGCCCTCAAAATACTGCTTGCAAAGGAAATCAGAAACCTATCATAGGGATGATTCTTGTTCTCCGTATCTGTGAAAACGCAGATAAACACTCCTACAAGCTATTTACAAACCAAAGGGGAAACAAATGTAATTGTTTTCCCCTTCGCTTGAAACACCCAAATTGTCTGGTCAGCTTACTATGAACGCGATCGCACTCCGCGTGACGAAGTTGTTCGTGCTACAGTCTCCGGGTGTTGCCATCTGTAGTTGAATTATTGCGGTTTCCATCTGGAGCCGCGTTCTCAACCCGATGCCAAGCATCCTTTGCCGCATACTTTGCTTTTTCCCAATCTAAGCCAGTACCGCCTCTGCTCTTTTCATATTCGCTTCTGAGATCTGGCTCGGCATCTTCATAGGTTCTGCCAGTAGTGCCATACCGACCATATCCTTCGTATCCAGCCCGGTATGCAGGCTGATAAGCATTGTAATCGTGCTGCTTATCAAAGTAGGGCTGAGAAGCATGATTGTTCCGCCAATACTCATCTTCCACGGTTGGATTGACGTTTTCGGCAGCATTCTTACCAGCCAAACCGCCTACCACTGAACCTACTACTGCACCGACAGCCGCTCCGATAGGTCCACCAACGGCACCGCCGACTGCGGTGCCAACTGCGCCAGCACTGGCGGCACCAATACCTGTACCGACTGGATGCGCACCCGGTTCACCAGTAATCGGGTCTAAGTTTGCATCATTGTCATTATCAAATTTCTTATTATCGTTACTCATGAAGGTATCTCCTTTCTGATTAACTCAACATCAATATCTTTTTAATTTAATTGAAACTCTGTTTCTAAACCTCTGTTGAAAGAGTGAAACTTCGAGTGATAAGTTTACTCACAATTATGTTTACTAGATGACATTCTCTATGCCTTTAGATATATCTAAAACAGATTTTGTGTGCTTGCTGTGGGCCAAAACTGCTAAAGCAATCCAAAATTTAATACATTATGCAAGCTTTGCAAAAGCAGTTTGCGCCATACTAATGAACCAACTTCAAAAAATAAGTCGAGGCGTTATGCGGGTTGGCGTAGAGATGCCAAGACTGCGGCAATTTCCGGTGGGATAGAAGTAAAGCGAATCAGAAAATGATCCTCTTGATCAGCAACTTTTTTCAGCACTTTGGCATACAAATCACCCGGCACGGGAGCGCGATCGCGTCCAGTATGTATATGAAGTTTCAGATTACTCAGTAAATCTAATGGATGTTCTGTTTGCAGTTCAGCACTCGAATCAGATAAGCGGATCAAACTGCCCTGAAACAAATTGCCGACAGCATGTTTTCCTTCTAGAACGGTGTAATCCAAAGATATGGCTTGCTTGAGGGATAACAAAACATCGGTTGCTTGAGGAAGCTCAAGTTCATAGGGGACACCGATGCCACCTACTTCATACAGCGTGATTGGAACGCGAATACCTTTTGGTTCAACTTGAAGTTGTCCATCAATCCGCACCTCACAGTTGGCATCCTTAAGCGTGTCCTCAGAAATCAAAATTTGCCCACCAACGGTGTAAGACTCAATCCGGGCGGCTAAGTTTACGTGGTTGCCAATAACGGTATATTTGGCACGTTTTTGAGAGCCAACGTTGCCAACAACCACCTCTCCGGTGTGGATGCCAATACCCATTTCGATCGCGGGTAGTCCAACCTGTTGGTTTTGCTCATTCACTGTTGCCATTGCACACTGCATTGCCACGGCACAAGCGATCGCCCGTTGAGCATCATCCGCACGACTCACGGGCGCACCAAACATGACAAAAATACCATCTCCAATAAATTCATTAATAGTACCTTTATACTTATCTACCACCTCTGCCATCGCACCAAAGTACAGGTTGAGCAGCATCACTACTTTTTCGGGCGGCAACCATTCCGAGACGGCAGAAAATCCCCGCAGGTCAGACATTAGCACCGTCACCTTACGCCTTTCACCGCCCAACTGCAAGCCAGAAGGAGTTTCAAGCAAGTTAGATACGACTTCATCGGTGAGATAGCGCCCAAAGGTTTTCCGCATTTCTCCGGCACTGTGAGCAAGGTAACCTGTGACAGAAACCGCCGACCCTACTAGCCCCATCAAAGCAGGTACCAGGGGTATCCACCAGCCCAACAAAAAGGCACCATAAACACTGAGTAGTAGCACTCCGCCAGCGATCACTAGCCGGAAGCGCTTGAAAAATAGGAGTTGTGTACTGCCGCTATTCAGGCGTTGCTGCCAGCAAAGCACTCCACCGATCGCTGTCCACACCACAATCCACGAATATTCTGCCCAATCTGGCAACGTTTGAATTGGGCGACGCTGATCCAATGCTGCATCCAAAATATGGCTAATTAAATTGGCATGGATCGCTACTCCTGGTGTGCGTTCAGGAGTACCCAGCCGACCGCTAAAGGGAGTATAAAACAGGTCTTTATGGCTTTCAGCAATGTTGCCAATCAGCACAATGCGATCGCGCACCAACTCAGGTGCAACGCGATTTTCTAGCACATCCATAACCCCGACTCGTTGAAAGCGATCAATGCCGCCGCGATAATTGATCAACACTTGATATCCCCCCGCCCCCGCCCGAACATAGCCGCCATCATTTTCTTCAAACGGTTGGAAAATAGCCGATCCGGCATAGATGCGACCATCGGGGGTCAGGTCACTCGCCACGCCCTTGCGCTCCAAATATTGATAGGCCAGTTTGTAGCCAAAGCTAAAGATAGAATCGCCTGCTTCAGTGTCGGCATATAAAAGCCCGCGGCGCACCTTGCCATCAGCATCCAATGGCAGATCGTTTAATCCTGTCTGACCGCGCTGCTGTAAGGCGGGAGGCGGCGGAACGGGTGAACTATCTGAGGTAAGATCAATTTTTTGCAGTCCAATTAGGTTGGGGGTAGTGCTAAAAATCTTGAGAAGTTCTTGATGTCCTGGTGGCTGGGGCAGATTGCGGTAAATATCGAGCCCGATCGCCGTGGGAGTATGCCGCTTCAAATTGTTCAATAGTCGCGCTAATACCGCATCCGATATAGGATACTGCTGAAATTTTTGGATATCGGCTTCATCAACGGTGACAATTAGAATCCGTGAGTCAATCGCTTCCTGTGGACGCAGAAGAAATAACTGATCCAAGGATGCTAGTTCTAGCATTTGCAGGAATCCAGCAATCCGCAGCAGCATAATCACACCTGCAACCGTGGGTACTGCAATCAGTACCGCTCGCCACCGCCAAAGATTTTGTTTAAACGCTGGTAACATGCATAAGGCTATTTTTGAGCTGTTAGTGTTAAATCTTGAGGATTGCTCATTCAATATTTAACACTCGCCACTTTTCTGGCTTTCCTAGAGCAATCCGGATTACTTTTTCATCGGGTTTTGGCTGACGGTTAGATCCAACAGAGGTTCTGTGGCGATCGCGCTCAAACCCACCGATTTCAGCAATTCGTTCCAGCCTTCGCTCGCGCTTACATCTTGGGGATTGGTGCGTCGAAGTGCACCGAGAGTGGTAACAGACTCATGCCAGATCCCATTGCCAGCATAAAGAGATGCACGCGTTTTTAAGTCAGCCTTTTCTAACTGCCTCAAAAAAACAACATCTGGGGCAACACGTTCTGTCCAGCCTTCTGTGATCGGGTTGCCTCCCGGGTCTGCGGGATTACAGTCTAATGTCAAAAACCAGTGGTACCGTTTGCCGATTTCCAGGGGCGGGGCGTTTTTGGGCAGAGTATAGCTAATAATTCCTGATTTTGCAGGCAGCGGAATGCTGGCTTCGTATACCACGTCTACATCATCGCCTGTCAGGATCAAAAATTTAGCCTCTTTCGCAGGGGACGAAGGGATATGCCAATAAAAAGTAGGTTTGGCGCTGTAGGTCAGCCCTAAGCGATCTTTGGGAACTAGGGAAATGGGTTGTTTATTATTAGGAACGCAAGAATTGCCGCGAGTTGCGCCCCCTGCCGATGGCGGCGGAGTGCCTCGACTGGGTGGTTTGAAGCTTTGACTAAGCTGGAAAGTGCCCCGATTTTGTAAAATTGAGGCTGGTTGCGACTGGGGGGCAGGGGTCGCACTAGCAGAAAAGGGGGCTAGTGCTAGCGCGATCGCGGCACTAGAACACACTACCCAGTGTTGTGTCATATTCCTGGTCATACCGCTATATCTCTCGGTTGGATTGCGTAAATAACAAAATTTGATCGCCGTTGACTTGTTGATGCACCGAGATAACTACAGGAATAAAATCCTTATTCCAGTTTTCTACCCTTTAGTATTCCCTTGGATGCAACAAGACAGTGTGATCTGACGCAAAAATTTGTGTGTGCGATCGCATATCGTTCACGGCTTCATCAATTCTTCATCAACCTATCTCCAGCCCATCTCCATCATTTCCATTCCTCCCAGTTCAAATTAAAAATAGAGGTATTTGGAAAAGCAGTTGGATTACTATTTGCCTCAAGCCGCGATCGCAGTTTTTCCAGCAGTGGCTCTCGTCGAGGCAAATCATCAACCAGTTGGTAGGGCAGTATGCTTTCCCTTAAGGCAAAATCTGCTGTGACAGCAGCAGCAGCTCCCACCGACCACTCAAACGGATGCACTCGATAAGCGGCAGCGGCGATCGTGCTGTTAGCAATACTTTTTCCGCCAATAATTAAATTATCGATTTTTTGAGGAATCATAGCGCGCAGGGCAATTTGTCCCGGATAAGCCGGTCCGTGAGCTTGGCGAACACCGGGACGCTCCTCATTGCCCAGCTTTTCGGGCGGTGCCTCTGCCATGCAAGGGTGAAAATCCATCGCATACTGAGCGATACCGACGGAATCGGGATAAATCGTTGATCGTGTGCGCCGAGGAATTTGATCAGGATCAACATCAGCGGGCAGTTTCAAAAATTCCAGACCCGCCAAAGATTTACGCAGTTTGCGATACATTTCTGGCGGGAGAGTTTGCTTGTAATGCGCCTCGTCGCCATAGTTCGTTTGCGACACATCAATTTCGTGCATCGCAAACCCATTTGGATAGGTGAAAGTAGGGCGACCAATGATGCGACGGGCTTCGCGGATATAAGGATATTTGGACAGTCCGTGGGCGGTGCCAATGGGCGATGCCAATCCCATGACATAACGATGATTTGGAGCGGATTGCTTCACTCCATCCCCCAATTGCGAGTCGGTGGTGCCTGCCACGAGCCAATAGTAATAGGCGATCGCATTTTCCTCGCCTCGCCGCAGGGTTTCTGTCCTTAATCCACCCATCCAGCGACCCGGACTCAGTTCTCCGCGCTGCTGCAACTGTTCGCGGCTGTAAATTAAATTGTCTTGCTCCGTTCCCGGACGATAATCGTTACCCCAAGTCCAATTCTGCATAGAAAGATCCCCTGGCAAAACTGCTGCTACTCCAAACCGGGTTGCCTTGGGGCGCTTTTGAAAATCGGGACTCCAAATGCGCCGATAGGTAAAGACCGCATCAATGCCAACGTTGTTCGAGTTTTCGTAGCTGAAGTAAGGCGCATATTGTGGGTAGAAGGGTGGCTCTGACTGGGTTTGCGGAGTCGCTGTCCGCTCCATCACAAAGGTATAGGTGAAGCCCTGCGTGCAATAGGCATCATTGTTTTTGACAGGAGAAGATGGGTCGATGTGAGACACCGGATCTAGCCCAAGGCGATAGGGCACATCAGCAAGGGCAATGATTTCACCCGTTTCGGTGGCTTCCATGATGTACCAGCGTGCAGGAGGTGGGCTGATGCCAGGAGTGAGATCGGTGACCTTAGCGGAGCCGTCAGCCGCAAGAGTGCGGGATATAGAAGGTGGAGTAAAGCGAATTTGCTGCTTCTTTAGGCGATCTGAGTCTTCAGGGCGGTAGATGTCTTCGAGGAGTTGAGACAACGGCTCGGTGTTGAGGGGCGGAGTGTTGGGGGCAGGGGTATGTTGTAGGGCGATCGCGCTGCTGATCTGCCGTCCATCGGGGCTATATTCCAACTCTTTAATAACGGTGTTTGGAAACCACTTGAGTGTACCTTTGCCTTTTTTAGCGGCATCTTGCAGCATTGTCCATAAAATTTGATGTCCATCGCTGGGCAAAAAACAGGAGACGCTGACCCAGCAGTTGCCAGAACTGAGACTGCCGTATTTTTTGACAATGCGATCGCGAAATTCATTGTAGCCGCGTGGAAAAAAGCGCTGTTCTCGCATCCGTTTTGCTTCATCCAACGCCGAAGTGCCCTGAGACGAAACTTGCCCACCCACCCAATCCGTAATGTCGGTTAGACAAACTGTGCGTCCAGCCAATAGCCCTTCATGGGCAGCAGCAGTGCCAGCAAAGCCAGCTCCTACAATTAACAGTTCACAATCAGCCGTTGGTTCTGACGTTTGCTGAAGCGATCGCGGCTGAGCATTTACTAAATCTGGTGTTCCAATTACAAAGAGGGTAGCAAGGGCATTGAGCAACAAAGCACGATGCCAAAATTGGCATGAGACGGCGAAATTCAGCATAGCTTCAGTCAAACGGTTCCCGTAACACAGCCGCGATCGCTTCGATTATAGGAGGCGATCGCGGCTGGTGTGTTGGTGCTTACCTGACAACTGTGCTAGTTGAGAGCAATCGCTTTAAGCGATCGCTCAGCCGACCAGGGTTGGCAACCCTAACTCTAGATCTGCCATTAGGCGATCGAAGTCAAAGCATTCAGACATCATTTGGTAAAGGCATTTGATTTTAATCGGGTCGTGAATCCGCACTTGTCCAATTGCCCGATCAACGATTTCCACAGTGGCTAGCGTATCTAAATCTACAGACAGTATTGGAATTTCTAAATCTTCAGCGCGGCTGAGAACATCCGCATGGGGACGCATTTGTCCGGTTAAGACCAAACATTGAGTTGAGGTTTCTAGGGCGGCAAGCTGAATATCCGTGCGATCGCCCCCCGTAATCACTGCCATATTGCGCCCTTTGCGAAGATAGCGCAGCGCCGAGTTGACATTCATTGCGCCGATCGCCAGACTTTCTACCATTAAATCTAAGCGATCGCTGCGACAAAGCACCTCTGCCTGCAATTGTTCTACCAAATCGCCAACGCTTACACTCCGCAATAAATCATTTCGCGGCATTAATCCAAATACCTGAATATTGTGATTTTCTAAGTAGGGCTTAACGGTTGCCTGCACTTCTTCAATGCGGTCGGGGGGAATATCGTTGATGAATACTCCTAGCAAGCGATCGCCTAATCGACGCTTTGCAGATATCAACGCCCCTACAATCAGCAGCGAATTAAACCGCGCTACTAGCAGCACCCCCGCATCCACAATTTCAGCCACTTGCTGCAAGGACACATCAAATAAGCTGCCTTCTTCCAAATTAGAAGGACCTTCTAGCACAATCAAATCAGCCCCCTGCATCTGTAAATATTGGGTCAGCAGCTTGGGGTAATTGGTTGTATTCTCACCTCGAATCCGCTTTTGAATCGTGGAGTCGGTTAGAGGTAATATGGTAGGTAACACATGGCTAGAGGGCAACTCAAGGGTTTGTGCCACAAACTGAACATCTTCCTCAAGGGGTTCGCCCGACGAAGTATAAAACGTGCCAAGAGGCTTGCCATAGGCAATATCTAGACCTCGTTCTTTCAACTGATGAGCAATGCCCAAAGCAGTCGCTGATTTGCCGCTATAGGCTTCGGTTGAACCGATCAATAGATACTTAGACTTTGACACGCCTCTACTCCTGGTTTCAGACTCTAACGAACAATGCAAAACTTCCGTCAGTCCATTGTACGGTACCCATTTGTCTGGCACATTCCTTAACAAGGTTCCCTGACGAGAAGAGATAAGGGTGGCTAAGCTGAATATTACGTTTGCCAACCCTGTGCAGTGCAGGTTCTAAATGGCGTTCGTAATTTGTGTAGCTCAATCTAAAAAATCCTAGAAATATTAGAACCTGAAGGTAACCCGGACAGTTCCAAGTACGATGTCATCATTGCGATCGCTTTGATTCGGAGCCGTGATCCAAATCAATCCAGGTGTGATTGAAATATAGTCATTCACTTGATATCGATAAAAAGCTTCAATATGCCAGGAGCGATCGCTGGGTATGGAACGGCTACTGCTGCCTAAATAAGGTTCTGCACCAAACACCAGCCCACCCAAATTCCCTTTTTTGAATAAATCAGGAAATGCCAGATTCCCCCCGTAATACCAAACGTCTTGTTTTTTTCTGCGTAGATTGACAATGCTACCGCCTTCAGGAATCACGCCTGTATAGCCGAAAAAGCCACTGATAGCAAAGCCGGGAGTGATTTTCAAAGATGCTTGAGCGCCGTAGGAATTGGTTGAGATCGCTCGATTCCCAAAGAAACGATTGGCTAAGGCAGTGCCAGTGAATGCTTGCGTTGTTCCTAAATTAAAAAGTGGTGTTTCTCCAGAGTTATAGCTATGCACATAGGTCAGCCCAAGTTGAAATTGGTCGGATGGAGAAATGGTGAGTTGCCCCAAAGCGGCATAATTCCCATCAAATATCCCATTTTTTTGAGCTGGGGAAAACGCATCTGGACCGGCTAAATACCCTGCGCTGATTGCCAGCGTTTTACCGAGTTGATAGGTTAACCCACCGCCTGCACCTCCGCCAATTCGATAAATCGGGCTTTCTTGACCAAAGGCAGACAGCGCCCCATTGCCACCGTCATAATCTTCCAGGTAAGGATTGAAAGTACTCCAAACATAATCACTGTGGATTCCACCTGTGGCGGCGACATAACCATGCAGACGATCGCCCACAGGAAACAGGTACGACAACCAGTCCACTTGAACGCTGTTTCTAGTATTCCCGCGAATATTAAACTGCTGTGTGCCTTCAGCAGTATTGTCTGGAGTGACGAACCGTTGAGTATTTGCAGCCGCCAGTCGCACATGCAAGACATCTTTACCTACAAAGCTGGTTTCTAAATTCAGCCGCACCCGATTTTGAAACACAGGCTGATTACGACTGTTCTGTCTAAATTCATCAGTAAGGGCAAAGATTACTTCTCCAAACAGTTTGGTCGTAGTTGAAAACTGTTGTTTTTCCAAAGTCGCTGTACGAACTTCTAAGGCTTCTACGGTGCCTCGAAGCAGCGCTAATTCAGGTGTAAACTCTTCAATTAAACGTTTAATCGGCTCTAGATCTTCTCGTTTTGCAAGATCAACAGTGCTAGCTGCAAGGAGTTCCTGAATTTTGTCGAGGCAGGCATTGAAGCCCGCTGCAAATTCGTAGCGAGTGAGTGCGCGATTTCCTTTAAAGGGGAGATCGGGATACCCAACGATACAACCGTATCGCTCTACCAAGGATTGCAATGCCCCGTATGCCCAATCGGTTGGTTGAACATCCGAGAGTTGGGATACTGAGGTAATTTGCTGCATTGGGTGTCTAGAATCTTCTGCTATTGCAACAAGGGTAGAAGCATGGATCAATGCACCCAAACAAAACATCCTAGACAGTAGGCAATTCCAACTGTTTGTTGTCATCCTTAGCATTCCTCATACCTTGTGAATGTTTGTTATTGGTTATCCGACAATGGCTCCGGAAAATTGCCTAGCCGCAGATCATTCAGCTTTTCCTCAATCTGACCTGCTTCAATGCCGGGTTCAAACATTAATAGCAGTAGTTTTCCATTTGTCGGCTTTAACGCAGTGCACAAATCCTGCGTTGCTAATTGATCTCCCGATGCCAATTTCACCTCTGCAAAAATAGCCGGATAGGTTTTGCCAGTTCGAGCATCCGTAGCATCGCCTTTCAAAAGATTGTCAAGAATTCCACAGTTATGGAAGTGCTGAAATCGAGTAGCAATCTTTTGGCACCGCTTCTGAGGAGTGTAGCCTGATTGCCTAAAATAGTTGGAAGTAAGCCGCATCAGAGGAATGCGACATCGGTTATGAGCGTTAGGAGCTTTAGTAGCAACCGATAGTATTTCTACCCCATTTTCATTAGTGCCCGAGCTGCATTCAAATACAACTGCACTCGTTCTTCCAACTCGGTTAGTCCAATTAATTCGTTCGTCGTCATTGATAGCTAGACAGCTATTCTCAGGAGTGGATTGATTACTGATATTTGTTTGGCTAAGCGCTGGCAATTTAAACAAAAGCAGACTACAAAAGGCAAAAGTTAGACCTTTCACTATCGGCTTTAGCAATGTAAGGATCATGTTCCACTTCCTCCAACTTGATAAGGTTTCACAATGCGGAAAGATTCAAGGACTTTGGTATATACGCTGTTACTCGTGAAGAGTTTGTCTCGTTCCTGAGTGGTAATGAAATCCAGCTTAAATAGTTGGTTTTGCCGATTAATGAAGTAGGAGGTTTGAATTAAGGTAACGGGTTTCCCATCCGTTCCCTCAACGAATACCGTACGTCCGGCACCGATTGCAGGCTCCTTTTTGTATCCTCTTTTGGGCGCACCATAAGAACCTTGCAAATTGACCTGCACTTTTACTTCCCAAATCTTGAAGTTTCCAACAGCAAATGATTTATCTGAGACATATCTAACAAGGCTACTTCGGGTCCTTCTCAGATTTTTCACATAGTTTTTGGTAACAGTTTCAAACGAAATGGAGTCACTGAGGGATTTCTGCTCTGCCTGGACACTTGCAACACTCTGAACATCAACAGCAAGCAGGCGACGGTCTATTTTAGGGTTGAGGTAGCTGGTGATCTCTCCCCGAAAAGTAGATGCCAACTCAGGATCTCTGCGTTCAAGTCGTGTAAGCGCACCATCCACATAACTCAACGCCAAGGGCGGTTCTTTCTGCTGAATGTAGCCAAGAACGGTTTTCAACTCATCGGGTTCAGTAACAGCTTTCCACTCAGATGGGAAATCTAAACCAGACGGAAAATTTAGATAAAATCCTAAGTCTTTCCAGGGATTAATCCGTTTTCCGCTAATGGTCAGAATGCCGATCGTATCTTCCGGACTAAATATTGTCGGGTCTCGTGGTAGTAAATTGACTGGCTCTTGGCTTTTGATCTGGTCTATTTCAGATGCTGAAACAGGCTTAAAGACATATTCATCATGTTCATCTTTCTCACACTCTCTATCATTTTCTTCGCAGAAAAAGTACTTGTTGTGATGAGGCACGATCTCTGGTGTTGCGCGTCCTTCCGTCTTGACAAGTTTCTCAATAGGAATAACTCCAGCAGACCCATTAACTGTCACGAATTCCACTTTTTTCCCTGATCCATCAGCTTCAATCTTCACAGATCCTTCCTTGGGTTGTGCAGGACTGACAAGTAATGAACCAGAAACGTTGGGGTAAATATTAAAAATGCATGATCGCGCACCATCATCACGAGCCTTTTTCTTGAAGTTTTTGATTAACGCTTCGTCGATTTTGGCTGCCTGAGTTTCATATGGAATAACCCTTCTAGAAAATGGCTTTTCCTTATCTCCACTACAGTCGAGTGTCAGGATTACATCTGAATCATCTAATGGCTGCAAACCAATACCATCAGAGGAAATAGAACAAGTTGTACCTAGTTTGGGGTTCTTTACATTCCTCAAGTTTTGATTGGCTGTTTCACACTCCTGAAGTGCCTTTCCGCAAGGATCATTCTGCGAAAACAGATCCCATCCTCGATCTGAAATTCCAATTCCCCAAGCCTTGCCGTATTCTGACTCGTAGGGTGGTTTTTCTCGCATCGGGGTCTTTGGAATGACGCTAAAGTCTGAAATAGCACTGCAATAACGAAGTTCACCTGCACTTTTTTGACCTGGAATTGAGATTTGCGGCAAATCGGTAGTTGCTTGAGCCACAAGATTAGTAGGAAAGTTGGAGCTACCAGATCTTTGTGGACTTTTCTTCGGAGTTACAGGCATTATCAGGATTGAATTCTTATCACCCGCTACATTAAATAGACCTGTTTGTGCAGCTTTCCATGAGCCGACAAATTTTTCAGCCTGAGCAATTTTCGGAAACCAATACTTACTGGGCTTCTGATTGCCACCGAGAGACGCTTCAAAGTTCCATTGTGGAAAACTGAGAACCACCCAACATTTGAAGGTCTGGAGTAGATCGTTGTTAGGTTGCATCTTCTGGTTGACGATATTTGTAATTCTGCGCCCATCTCTCATTGAAGCGCTGGGCTTCCGTAACTCAGGCAATATTCTGCAAGATGGAGTGCTTTTATCTTCATAAATTTTTGTGATAGTGGCACTAGGAAATACTGTTTTGGGTGCAGGTTGACTATAGCTATATAAGGTTGTAGAAAGAAGATAAATGATGATTAAAGTCGCTGAAATAATGAGAAGAAAACGGTTAGAAAACCAGTGAAAAGGTCGTTTTTTCTTCATGGATTTTTCTATTGATTAGAAAGACAACTGTGAAACTACAGAAAAGTACTCGATATGAGATAGCTATTTTTTTAGGCGCTTCTGAATTAAGACTTACATTGATTTTGATACCGATACAGTAAATACTGAAAACTTACTGGATCGAAAAGTGCTGTACCCAATGAGACTCCCTTTAATTCTGCTTCTTGACAATCAGGAGCCGCTCCATAATCAGTATTACTGCCAACCCAACCACAGGTTTGTTTTGTATGATTCCGCCACAGCTTTTCAATTGCTAAAAGGATGTCACAAGGCATTTTCTCAACTTCCTTTTCATCAATCTCTCCATTAGTAGGATTTAAATCTGTACCCGTATAAATCATGACAATCTTGTAAGTTTCTCTTAGAGCGCCCTCTGTAAATCTTTTGTCTGGATCTGATTTAGTTTCATCGATGATTTTTTCTCCTATTTTAGAATCTTTTAGATATTTCTCAAGAACTGGCATTTTGTATGTCTTGACTAAATCAACTATTTCATTTTTAGCAGCACCATCAAAAAACTCAAACTCTGTTTCATTCCCTATAGATTTTCTGATTTCACCATATAATTCCAAAGCGGAATCAATGTTTCCTCTTTGTGCATTTTCTTTCGCTATTTTAAGAGTGTCTTGCAAATTTTTTGGAGTTAAGTCTTTCGCTTTAATAAGCCCCAACATTGCCCTTGAAACAGTCAATTCATTTTCCCAGAGTTGCTGCTGGAAGAACCCAAAACTTACAAGAGCAGCGATCGCCAATCCAGCGGCAATTTTTGCATTTCGAGTTTTCTTTTTCTCTTCTTCTTTTGCTATCCTCTCCGCTTTTTCTCTAGCTTCCGCTTCCACTTGTGCCTTATTAGAAGCTTTTCGTGCTTCTGCTTCTGCGGATGCTTTCTCTTCTTGTTCTTGGAGTAATCGATTTAGAGTATCTTTCTCGCGCTGGTGACGTTCTTTTTCTTGCTGTTCAAGGCGATCGCCTTCTGCTTGGCTCACCCGAACAAACTCTTGTGCCAATACTTGCAACGGTAAGTCATCACCGTAAGTGTCAATAAATTCTTCTGCCTCCGCCAGTTTGGTACCTTGAAGTAGATAAGCCAACTCAAGCGGCTTGCCACTCTCCTTCCATTCCTGCGCTCGTTTCTCGATTCTTAAGCGTGTGCGAAGTGCATCCTGGTTGTCATACAACCACTGACGCAGTTTCGACCAGTAACGAATTAAGGCTTCATGGGCAACTTCAACCGTTGGGATCTGTTCAGATTCAGATTCAGCCCCTTTTGTCGATAATGCACTGGTAACAATTAGTTTTTCATCAACTAACTTTTGAAGGACTCGATCCACAATCGCTGCTGACTCTGGTGAGGTTATCAAACTTTGTTTATTAACCTGACGGCGAGTCGGCTCTGTGTCTTCTCCAGGCTGAGTCAGTTGCAGAAAAATCCGTTGAGCGATCTGCTGTTCATTAGAGGTGAGAGCATCGTAAACCTGATTGGCTCGTTTCTCCAATGCTTGCTGAATGCCGCCTAAGTCCAGATAGTCAGCAAATGTTAGACGGTTGTCTCCCTGATTCTGAGATCGATACCATAACTCCGTTAGGGTATATTGCACCAGTGGCAGACTCGCTGCCGAATCTGCCACGTCTATTTTCATCTGCTTAATGAGCCTGGGTTCAACGTCTACCCCCATCTGTTTAGCTGGCTCAACAATTGCTTCTTGCAACTCTTCCTCTGTCATCGGAGCCACCGTTTCCAGAGAGGCACCCTCCATTCTGATGGCAAGCCCAGTATAGTCTTGCTCCATACAGGAACTGATAAAGTCTGACCGCATCACTAATACCAGACAAAGCTTAGCCGAATTATTAATTGCCTCTAGCAAACAACTAATGAAGCTTCGCCGTTCGGTTTCATCAATCAGTGAACTAAAAATTTCCTCAAATTGATCGACAACTAGTAGGACTCGCGAAACACTTGACTCATCTACTAATCGTCCCAGCCCTTTTCCGCCATGCTCCTCAAGCAGTTTTTCTATGCTGCCCCGTTCCTCGGCACGCTTAACTTTGGACAGATTGTCATTGACGAAAGCCCTTGCCAGGTTCTTCAACGGAGATTCACTACGCCGTGGGGAAGTACCTGGTCTAAGGATATGAATCTTCCACTGATTTGTCCCCGATCGCCGTAAACCCTGATTCAGTTGATAGATTAGCCCTGCTCTCACAACGGAGGATTTGCCACTACCGGACGCCCCAGTCACGACGAGAAAGTTGCCTTCAGATACTCGTTGTAGGAGTTTGTCAGTCAGGGCTGTTCGTCCAAAGAAATATTTAGGATCGTCTCCTTCATAGTCAAAAAAATTAAGTCCTTTGTAGGGGCAGATTGACTCTGTACTGCCAGAATGAGGCAGATTTGGATTGGGCTGGTTACGTAGCGGAATTAAATCAATAGAACCGCCCAAATTGGCAAAGATGGGGCGTTGAGGAGTATTTCTTAGTTTTGGATTGGTTTGCAGTTCTTGATCCAAAAACTCAGCAAGAAATAAGTTAGTAATGCGCCCACCTAGATAAGAACTGGGGGTAAGGGCTTTTAGTAAAATGGATGTGAGAAAACTATGGGTATCATCACTCGCTAAATAGGCTTCTTGATACGCAGCAGCAATAAAGCAAAGATCACGCCCTCTTCCTCTATAACCAGGGTCAGCTTCACTGAGGTCAAGCAGGCTTCCACTATGACAGCAATCTAGCCAAATAATCTTTTGTTTTACAGGGCTGCCTTCTAGGAGTTGCCGCAGGTCTTGTAGTGCATAGCCATTTTCCACATCTGGATCAGTCTCGCTAGTGACCAGTTGGCTTTCCTGCCAACTCCCCTTGTTTATCTGAATGCCGTGCCCACTAAAGTAAAAAAGAGCCGTATCGGGGATTTCCTTTTCATTGGCAGGGTTAAACAGTTGTTGGAGTTCTTTCCTCAACTCTTTCCTAAATACAGGGGTTGTCTGTCCAATCTTGATTGCCTCCGAGGGTTGAACATCAGGCAATCGTTTCACTGTGAAATTACCACTTTGCTCAAGGCGATGGGCGATCGCCTCAGCATCGTTAGCTGGCGTTGATAAATGCCCTAGGTTGGAGTAAGTATTAACACCGACAACTAGGGCACGCCTCACTGTTGCGACCTCTTAAAGGATTTGCTTAGAATGTTTTAACGACAAAATTACGAAGATTCTACCAGCTTTACGTAATTTGTTGGGTATAAAGGTAAACAAATATGTTTCTCTTGAGTGCAATTACTGGGAAGCCATTAGCTCAAGATTCTACACCTCATGTAGGATTACAGAATCGGATTTACATTAATTTCTATAGAGGAATTTCAATAAAATGACTCAGTTAACCCCCATTCATCTAGACAATGGAAGAGTTATCTACATTGAAGCAACAGAAAATGTAGATGCTCCTGAGCTTGAAACAGGTTTGGAGCGAAGACCCATTACGAAAGATGGGAAAAAACTGGTTCAAGCGTTTGACACAGTTAAAGAAACCATTGGTGCATATACAACCTACACACTTGATGCATTTAAGGAGGTCGCAAATGCAAATATAAACAAAGTGACATTGGAGTTTGGCATCAAAATTACTGGAGAGGCAGGAATTCCCTACGTTACAAAGGGAACGGCGGAAAGCAATCTCAAAATTACTGTTGAATGTACTTTTCCAAACAAAACAGAGTAAAAGCAAGGTTCGTTGCCATACGGTGAAGCTACACCAAGTGTTGGATAGTTCCAGTACTGGTAATGTTTCACAGTATTGGTGCTTTTGGTCAAGTGGTTCACCTTAAAGCTTTTCTAAATTTAAACCAACCTGTCTAAAATACGACTGCCCCTTTTATCTTTCCTGAGTCACTTCTTGCCGACTTAAATAAGTTTGTGTAGGTTGCAACGCTTTGAAGCCTGCAACTTCTGACAGAGTATAAAGCGGACGATTTTTCACTTCTTCGTAAATCCGCCCAATGTATTCGCCGAGGATGCCAATGCTGAAAAGCTGTACAGCTCCTAGAAAAAATACGGCAGCAGCGACGATTGCGTGTCCGGTGATGGGTGACTCTGGATGAGCTAATCGCCAATAAAGAACTAAAAATGCCATCGCCAGCGCCATTATGGCTGAGAAGAAACCCAGGTAGGTAGAGAGGCGTAGGGGCACTGTGGAGAAGGATACAAGCCCATTAATAGCTAAAGCTAGCGATTTACGAAAGGTGTATTTCACTGTTCCGGCATAGCGGGGGTCGCGTTCAAATAACACAGCAGTCTGACGAAATCCAATCCACGATCGCAGCCCTCGAATGTAACGATTGCGCTCTGGCATGGCGTTTAGCACATCTACCACTTGGCGATCGAGCAGGCAAAAATCACCGGTATCAGTTGGAATATCGACATCTGCCAGTTGTTTAAGAATGCGATAAAACCCGTAAGCAGTAAGTCGCTTAAACCAGCTTTCACGGTGGCGTTGGGTACGTTGAGCGTAAACCACATCGAAGCCTTGCTTCCACTGTTCAATCATGCTGGGAATCAGTTCGGGGGGGTCTTGCAAATCTGCATCTAAGATGACAACGACCTGTCCACGGGAAAAATTCAATCCAGCAGTAACGGCAGTTTGATGCCCAAAGTTACGGGCAAGGCTAATGTAGCAAACGTGCGGGTCTTGGTCGTGTAGCTCGCGCATTATGGCTAAAGAGCGATCGCGGCTCCCATCATTGACCAAAATTAGCTCAACGGTTCCATCCATTTGCTTCATCACTATTTTGAGGCGACGATAAAGTTCTGGAAGCGTTTCCTCTTCGTTAAAAATCGGGACAATAAAAGAATATTTAAAGGACATGGATATGAAAATGGGTGAAAGATTAAAAAGGAATTAGTTCAGGCGATTTCCAGACAGCAAATTACCCATGAGAGCAAACTTTGTTTTGTACTAAGTTGCTGGCATTGTTAAATCTTGCTAAACCTGCGTCAAAAACAGTAATATCTCTTCTTTCAAAAATCTTCTGAAACCTAGCTAAATTGCATAAGTAGCTTGGATTGTGATTTTGGTTTCTATTTTTGTGCATTCTGTCCTCTCTGACCTCTGAAACCTCTTTTATCTCTTTACCGACCCAACTTATTTGGAATCCCTTCACATCCGCCCGGAATTGTGTCTCGTGTTTTAGAGCCGCCCCAAGCACAGCAATAGTAACGTTGCTCTCCAGATAGCTGCATTGCATCGGTGAAGTCCGCGTTTTCAACCACAGCTCCAGTATGTTTCCCCGTTCGATAATTGGGTGGTTCCAAACGGCTTCGAGGACTGGCATCTTCAGCTTTGCCATAGAAAAAGCGGGTTCCATTTAGGTCGGCTCCGCACAGTTTGGTATCGCAGAGGATAGTGCGAGCAAGGTTGGTTTTAACTAAATCACAAAAGCTGAGATCGCCTCGAATCAGGTTCGCTTCACTTAAATCAGTCCAACGCAAATCGGTTTTTGCTAAATTCGCGCCTGCTAACATTACGCCTAAGTCAATCACACGAATGCCGTTAGTCAAATCTTCTTGATAGCCACCCGCACCATCTAAAATAGCGCGACCCAAGCGACGATCGCGCCGGAGGGGAGTGAGCAACCGTGCCCGGCTGAGAAAGCGAATGATTTTGGCTTTGCCGCCTGCATCTACACTGCTGAGAATTGCAGCAGTCCGCCCTTCTGCGATCGCCCGCTCTTGAGGCCAATCTTCCAGCAGTCCTTCCTCATCCAGCACAAGTTCCGAAACGCCTTGAAAGTAACTATCAATAGTTTGCTGCTGAGTAATTAAATTTTGCTGAATTGTTAAATCACGAGAGATGATGTATTGTCGCCATGCAATATAAACGGCGAGGATGGCAATCAAAATCTGTCCGATTGCACCCAACACTTCGCCTGTCGCACCCACTGCATCCCAACCGATCGCCGATAGGGATGCACCCAAACGGTTAAAAAAGCCACTTAATTTGAGCAGTCCCAGCAGCGCAATGCTACCAAACACGCTGCCTAACAAAATGGTGCGTTCTTGTTCGGGAATAAACTCTACAAATAAATGGCGTAAGGGCTTCCAAAGAATTTGTAGAGAAATTGCTAGGGAAACCAACGAGCCAGATAGCCCAATCCAGACATTATCAATTAGCAGACCTACCACCATGATGGCGATCGCTAAAAACAAAATTAGAGTTTTTGAATTTTGGTTGCCACCATCTGAACTGTTGGGGCGATCGAATGTTTGCTTCGTTCCCTTGGCACCATTGCGGCTAAATCCATTCCCGATCACCTTTGATGTTTCCAAAGTTGACTGGGTTAAGCTACCTTCATAGGCTGCCGGGGAACTATTTCTAGTCAAATGTACATCAGCTAATAAATCAGGCTGAGGGGGAGGAGCGACAGTATCGGAATTGGGCAAGTTTGGATCGGGGGTCATGTCTACCGTCGCATCAACGACTGAACATCTGCCCTATACTACCCTAGTCGCTCAAATCAGCGGAACATGCTGCTCACTGAACTATCTTCATGAATCCGCCAAATCGCTTCTCCTAGCAAATTGGCAACCGACAGAATTGTTAACTCAGGAAAGCGATCTTCCTCAGCAATGGGAATTGTGTTGGTCACAATCACTTCTTCAAAAATGCCGCTCGATAAACGCTCGATCGCCGGAGGAGACAACACCGGATGCGTGACACAGGCATAGACTTGACGCGCTCCTTCTTTCCTCAGCAAGCGTGCCCCTTCCGTAATAGTGCCCGCAGTATCAATCATGTCATCGACCAGCACGGCTGTTTTACCGCGCACGTCGCCAATCACATTCATAACTTCAGCCACATTATGAGCTTGGCGGCGCTTATCAATAATTGCGAGGGGAGCATCCCCCAACTTTTTGGCAAAGGCTCTTGCCCGTGCTACACCGCCCACATCTGGCGAAACCACCACGATGTCTGACAACTCTTTGCTATGGAGATAGTCCAGCAATACAGGGGACCCATAGACATGATCCATGGGAATATCAAAATATCCTTGAATCTGAGCGGAGTGCAAATCCATTGCTAGGATTCGGCTAGCTCCCGCTTTGGTGATCAAGTTGGCAACAAGTTTAGCCGTAATGGATTCTCGTCCAGCAGTTTTGCGATCGGCTCTCGCGTAGCCATAATAAGGAATCACTGCTGTAATTTGCCGTGCCGATGCTCGCCGACAGGCATCAATCATGGTTAGCAATTCCATGAGATGGTCATTGACAGGGCGACAGGTCGGCTGGAGCAGATAAACATCGCAGCCTCGAATCGATTCCTGGATTTGAATATACAGTTCGCCATCTGCAAACTGTTTGCGTACCATAGGTCCTAAATCGATTCCAAGGTATCGCGAAACTTCGTTGGAAAGCTCCATGTTTGCTGAACCAGACAGCAATCTCAAGCGATTATTGTCGTTAAACGATGGCAAAGTGAGTTGAGGAGTCGGCAATGCGGATCGAATCACGTCATATCCTTGAACACAATCATGGAAATCTTATCACTAGCTCTTGGATTCATCTCCAGCATTTTCTCGGAAAGATGCTGTCGAATTGCAACAATCGCGGATAACAACAGCATAAATCATGATGATTGTTGTGCGATCGCCCACAATACCCTGTGATTTTAGCTTGAAGTTCGATAAAGTAGCGTACTGAATTACAGTAATTTGTGCAGGTCTGACTGCATATAAGATCATCACCATTGCATCTAATGCAACAATCTGCGATCGCAACCACTGAAAGAGGCACCCCATGGGTTTAAAAGAGCGTATCGGCGACGACATCAAATCAGCTATGAAAGCCCAAGACAAGATACGGCTAGAAACCGTTCGCAACATCAAAAAAGTGATTTTGGAAAAAGAGTCAGCTATTCGCCCATCGGGACAAGAAAGCCTCACAGAAGAGCAAGAAGTCGAGATTGTGGTGCAGCTTGCCAAACAGCGTCGAGATTCGATCGCCCAATACCAGCAAGCAGGACGTACTGAACTTGCAAATCAAGAGGCTCAGGAATTGACCATTTTGGAAGAGTATCTACCCAAACAACTCTCCGACGATGAAATTAGCCAAGTGATCGAAACTATTATTTCCCAAGTTGGGGCAACCTCTGCTAAAGATATGGGCAAAGCCATGGGAGCGGCCATGCAGCAACTCAAGGGTAAAGCCGATGGCAAAAAAGTCCAAGAAATGGTGAAAGCTAAACTAGGGAGTTAGGTTCAGAGTTCAGGATTTGGGGTTCGGAGTTCGGGGTTCGGGGTTCAGATGATTCCCTACCTAAGCACTTCTTACAATTCAAAATCCGCAACCCTAACTCAAAACTTTACTCCGCACTCCGTACTCCAAACTCCGCACTCCGTAACTCATCCACTCCAAACTCCGCACTTCGTAACTCATCCACTCCTATGCGCCCGTCTCTGCCCGTTGGAACCATTTTGCAAAATCGCTACCGCATTCTCAGTATTCTGGGTCAAGGTGGTTTTGGTCGCACCTATTTAGCAGAAGATCAGGGACGATTTAACGAACATTGCGCTCTGAAGGAATTGACTCCCGCCCAAGGCGGAGACTATGCGTTGGACAAGTCTAAGGAGTTGTTTCAGCGAGAAGCTCAGATCTTGTATCAGATTCAGCATCCTCAAATTCCTCAATTTCGAGCGACGTTCGAGCAAGATCAACGCCTGTTCTTGGTGCAGGATTATGTGGAAGGACAGACTTATCGAGCGTTGCTGGATCAGCGAAAATCCCAAGGGATTGCCTTTTCCGAAGGAGAAGTGGTGCAATTCATGCGGCAGTTGTTGCCGGTGATGGCCCATATTCACACCAAAGGTGTTATTCATCGCGATATTGCGCCTGATAACGTGATTTTGCGGCAGCAAGATAGCAAACCCGTTCTAATCGACTTTGGCGTGGTGAAGGAACTGGCAACTCGCTTTCAAACAATGACAACGGGTGTTGTGCAGGCAACTGCGGTAGGCAAACCGGGCTATGCCCCGATCGAGCAAATGCAAACAGGTAAAGCATATCCCAGTAGCGATCTCTATTCGCTAGCGGTGACGGCGGTAGTGCTGCTCAGTGGAAGAGAACCTCAAGAGTTGTTTGATGATTCCACAATGACCTGGTATTGGCAGCGCTGGGTGACGGTGAATCCGGGGTTTGCCCAAGTACTGAATCGAATGTTGAGCTACCGTCCCGGCGATCGCTATCAATCGGTCAGCGAAGTCGTTCAGGCATTACAGGCGGCATTCAATCCTGTGGCTCCAGTGCAACAGCCATTGGTGCAAGTGCCCATGCAGCCACCACCTCCGGCACCACCACAAGCAGTTTATCCCGCTGAAGCGCCTGTCTCCCTAACGTCTCAACCACCGCCAGCCCAGTCTCACATGCGGACAATGGCAGTGGGACAGCGACAACAGCCCGAATCGATGCCAGATCCGCGACGATCTCAGCCCATCATCGAAGAACCACGTAGTTCATTATGGGATGACCCATTGGCAATAATTGCCCTGGGTATTGGACTAGTAGTGCTAACGGGTTTAGGCTCCTGGCTCATTATGCAAACTATTCTCAAAAATCAAGATTCGTCTAACCCTCTACCCACGCCCATAGTGACCCCGACTTTTACCCCTACACCCACCATTACCCCCACGCTCATCCCTACGCCCACGCCCATAGTGACCCCGACTCCACAACTGCCCGACCCGGTGAACTATACGAAACGGCTCACCATCGATCCAGATACAACCGTGACGCAGCAGGGCGTACTGAAGAGCAACGAAACCATTACTTACATTGTTTCTGGCTCCCAAGATCAAACCCTGGAAACAGTCATCAGCGGAGAAGGCGTGTTGATGAGCATTATTGGACCCGACGGTAGAGTTGTGGACAGTCGCGCCCAACGTGTGTCTTATTGGCAAGGCTCATTGCCCTTTAATGGCGATTACTTTGTTGAACTCAGCCCAGTCAAAGGGGTCAATAACGGTCGATATGACTTAAATGTCACCCTGAGGAGTGCATCTCGACCCGATCCGGTGCCGACTCCGACTCCGACTCCGACTCCCTCCCCTTCGCCGAATCCTGAACCCAGAATCAATGAAATTCCAGTCGAGTTTCCACCGGGCGATACGTCTCAATCGTTTAGCGATCGCACCAGACGCAATGTCATCAACCGCTATGTAACATCCGCACCACAGGGTTCTCAATTGACAGCCCAGATGTATGGAGGAACAACGCTGCGAGTTTATAATTCAGCAGGTCAAGTTGTCAGTTCGGATGGAGCGACCTATTGGCAAGCAATCATTGATTACGATGGACAGTACAAACCTGGGGTGTATCGTATCGATGCATTGGGAGCAAAAGGAGAGAATTACACGTTAGATTTAAGCCTTGTGAATCGCTAAAGGAGCGCACAGTGAACGCCTTACTAGTTGCCGGGACGGATACAGATGTGGGGAAAACCATCGTCATGAGTGCCCTGGCTGCCTACTGGCAAACCTATTGGTCAAAACAACGGCTAGGAATTTTGAAGCCGATTCAGTCTGGAGAGGGCGACTGCGAACGGTATAGCAAACTGTTTGGGTTAGATCCGGCGGAAGTTACTCCTGTTAGACTTCAATCTCCCTTAGCTCCTCCCATTGCCGCTGAACGAGAAGGCAGTAAAGTTGCGGTGGAACGGGCATGGCAAGCCTTTGGGCAATTACGCCATAGTCGAGATTTTGTTTTGGTAGAGGGTTTAGGCGGGCTGGGTTCTCCCGTGACTCGCGAAACCACCGTGGCCGATCTAGCCTGGGACTGGCGCTTACCGACAGTACTGGTAGTGCCTGTAAAATTGGGGGCGATCGGGCAAGCGGTTGCCAATGTCGCTTTAGCGCGTCAATCGCGAATTCACCTAAAGGGTATTATCCTTAACTGTGCGCATCCCCAATCTGAGCAAAAAATTGCAGACTTCGCTCCAGCGAAATTGATCGAGTCATTGACTAATATTCCGGTGTTGGGCACTTTACCGCATATCTCAGACTTGATGAATGTTGCTCAGTTGGCTCAAGCAGCCTCTCAGCTTGATTTAGAGCGGCTGTTTCCGGGCAATCTTTGGATGTTTTCTGATCAAGCGGCAGGATAAGCATTATGCCTGGGATGGCGTAGTTTCTGCTGGTTTGGAAACGCCCATCCGAATCTCTGAGCAAAATGAGGCCATACTGAATCCACCCGATCGCTTCAAAACGCTGGTGCGTAAGCGCAAGTTAGGGCTAGCAAACCACAATCGCTCTTCGGCATACATGGTTTCGTCTTCTGTAATCAGGGTTAATGCTTCGTCGCTGCCCACCACGTAACGCCCTGCAACAGGGGATTTTTCAGAGGCACTCAATTCACGCAACAGCTTGCCCTCATTTTGCTTTTGGGGATCGGCAACAGGGACTAGCATCGTTGATCCTGCATATTTTTTTCCACCCTGTTCCATCGATCCGCTCCAAGTAGCCCGTGCGCCACAAAGTGCCAATGCAGGGTCAATGCTGTATTGCTTGCAGAGTTGCGCAACCTCTGGATCTGCCTTGTCAACCATTTCAATTACCAGGTCAGATTTTCCTGCTTCTGACTGCTCGACATTAAAATGATGACTTGTTCGCTGAGAGAACCATTTACCACTACTCAGTTCAAAAAACTCGACTATATTCATTGCTTACAACAATCCCGCAATCTGCATCCTCAGTCATTCCAATTATTGCAAGTTTCTGGAACACTGACATCTACTAGAAATTGAAATTCGTTACGTTAGCCGTGCTTTGCCCTTGGGCAACCTAAGCCATGCTCACTTGAAATATGATTGCTGTGCGCACTGAGCAGCTATTGATAGGTACCTCACTATAAGTTGAAGGTTGGTTTAGGTTTCTGACTGACTATGAATGATCAGATGCAAATTCGAGAATTAGAGCAGGAAAATTTGGCTCTCCGCAAGCAACTAGAGCAGGCTGAAGGGGCCCGCTCGCAGTTAGATAGCCTGATAAAAAAACGCACCGCAGAGCTAAATCGGGTAGTTAGCCAGTTGGAACAGGAAATCTGCGATCGCAAACAGTCAGAGGAACAACTGCGTCATTCCCAACAAAAACTCTCGTTACTCTTTCAACAAACGCCCTTAGCCATTATTGAATGGAATACGGATCAGGAAGTCCAGGAATGGAACCCTGCCGCCGAACGCATTTTTGGGTATCAACGTCAGGAGGCGATCGGTCTTTCCTTTGGCTTTTTGGTGCCTGAAACGATTAGAAAAGATGTTAGTCAAATTTTGGCTGCAATTAATCAGCAGCAATTTCATCACTCTATTAATGAAAACCTGACCAAAGATGGCAAAACGATTATTTGCGAGTGGTATAATGTGCCGCTGATTGCATCAGATGGACAAACGGTTGGCACAGCATCCGTAGCACTAGATATTTCTGACCGTAAGCAAACCGAAGCCAAGCTAAAAGAGCGAGAAGAATTCCTGCGCAGCATTTTTGATGGCGTGCAGCAAGAAATTTTTGTGGTGAATGTGACGGAAACCGAAGACTTGCAGTTTGGCGGGTGGAACTGGTATTCCGACAAAATGATTGGAATGAAAAGCGCTGATGCGGTTGGCAAAACTCCAGAAGAAGTATTTGGTATGCAGGTAGGAAGCGAGGTGCGACAGCGGTTTTCACAGTGCTTAAAGGTGCGAAGGAAAGTTACCTATGAGGAACATTTAACGCTTGAGAATCAATCAGTATGGTTGTTAACAACCCTTAACCCACAATTTGACGAAGCAGGTAAGCTTTATAAAATTGTGGGGACAGCGCTGGATATTGGCGATCGCAAACAGGCAGAAGCCAAGCTAGAAAAGCAAGAGCAATTCCTTCGCAGCATTTTTGACGGTATTCAAGAGCAAATCTTCGTAATTGACGTACTTCCAATGGGAGAGTTTCACTATGCAGGCTGGAACTGGTTTGCAGAAGTAGTCACTAATGTCACCAGTTCCCAAGCCATGGGCAAAACGCCAGAAGAGGTATTTGGTGAAATCGACGCAATGGCAGTGCGCCAACGGTATAGGCAATGTGTAGAAGCGAACGGGACGGTGTCTTATGAAGAGTGCCTATTATTTCGTGACGAACCTCGGTGGTGGTTAACGACACTGAATCCACTGAAAGACCAAACTGGAAGGATCTATCGCATTGTTGGAACAGCGTTAGATATTAACGATCGCAAGCAGGCTGAAGCGTTGCTCCATGAGAAAAACCGTGACTTAGAGCAAACCTTAGCTGAGTTGCAGCAGGCTCAAACCCAACTAATACAGAGTGAAAAAATGTCCAGTTTGGGGCAATTGGTTGCAGGCGTTGCTCACGAAATTAATAATCCAGTTAACTTTATTCACGGCAATCTCAGTCATGCCCATGACTACACTCAGGATCTAATCGGCTTGGTGAAACTGTATCAAACTCATGTGCCCAATCCACCTTCCATCGTTCAAGCTGCAATGAACACCATTGACCTAGACTTTTTGAAGGAAGATTTGCCCAAAGTTCTCAGCTCGATGAGGCTCGGCTCGGAACGAATTCGAGAAATTGTGCTGTCGCTCCGTAGCTTCTCGCGACTAGATGAAGCTGAATTTAAAGCGGTGGATATTCACGAAGGCATTGATAGCACACTAATGATTTTGCAAAGTCGTCTGAAAGCAAAATCCAACAGTCCTAGCATTCAAATTCTCAAAGATTACGGCACGTTGCCTTTAGTCGATTGCTATCCCGGTCAGCTTAACCAGGTGTTGATGAATATTCTCAGCAATGCGATCGATGCCTTAGAAGAGAGTTTTCAACTACCCATATCAAATCCTAAGTTAACTTCTGAATTAAAAGATTCTGACCTCAACATTAAAACTCAAAATATCTCCTGCGGAAATGCTGCGCAAACAAAACTTAGGGTATTTCCTACGGAAACGCTGAGTACACAGCCCATACGCGAACGCGAACAAAACTCCTCCGCCTTGCCCCTTATTAGGATTCGCACCCGCGTCTCCTCAGATCGCATCGCAATTCAGATTGCTGATAATGGCTCTGGAATGAATGAGGAGGTGCGATCGCGCTTGTTTGATCCTTTTTTCACCACGAAAACAGTGGGCAAAGGAACTGGATTAGGACTTTCTATTAGCTACCAAATCGTGACGGAAAAACACAAAGGTCGGCTCGTTTGCCAATCTGCGCCAGGGAAAGGAGCCAAATTCATTATCGAGATTCCCATTCATCAAACCAGCAACAAGGGATAATCAAAGTTAGCTATGTCTAAAGATGAGCTAATCCAACTGCTTGTCCAAGCTTGCACAATGGAAGTAGCAATTCTGCAAAGTCTTGAAGTCAAACCAATTGATATTCAAACAAGACAGAGGATTTTCTGAAAGTACTTACAGGCATTTGTTTCAGAACTAAGGACTCAAAATTGCATCATCATATAGGAGAGCGCTTGGTGAAACATCATTTAGTTTGGTTAACCGCGATTTATAAAACGATTCCTATGGGAATCGCCACCATTGCCTGGTTAATACCCGCTATAACAAGTCAGCTCAGTGCCTCCGCTCAGGATGAGTCCTGCTATATGGTGAACTCTGCCGGACGGCGCATTAACCTTGGAAAACTGTGTGGCGTAGGCAAACCCAAGCCCAATGCTAGTTCCACCAAAGATCTTTACTCGGTTCCCATTAAACGCCGTGATGGTGGCACTCCGGTGATTGATGTCACTTTTAATGGCAGCCAGAAGTTTGAAATGCTGCTAGATACGGGAGCCAGCGGCACTTTGATTACCCGCTCTATGGCACGCGCCTTGCAAATTCCAATTGTTGGTGCAGGACAGTTCACCATGGCAGATGGCAGAACTATTGTCATGCCCTTAGGTCGGCTCAATTCTATGTCAATTGAAGGGGCGCAGGTGAATAATGTGAATGTGGCGATCGCCAGCGATGCTAGCGATGGTTTACTGGGTCACGATTTTCTGGGGAACTACGACATTAAAATTAAGCGCGATGTCATAGAGTTCTACCCTCGATAGTATGGAGCAGCGCATTTTAGGGATCGATCCAGGATTGGCGACCTTAGGCTTTGGTGCAATCCAGTGTTCGACTCCGGATGTGGACAACCCTTGTGCCGCTGAGCAAGTGATTATATTGGATTTTGGCGTCATTCAAACTCCAGCGGGAACCGACATGGGCGATCGCCTCCAGATGATTTATGACGATTTGCATACTGTGTTAAGTCAGGTGCAACCCGATCTGATTTCCCTTGAAAAACTGTTCTTTTACCGCATGGGAAATACAATCGCCATTGCGCAAGCCCGTGGCGTGATCATGCTAGTTCTCGCACAACACAAAATGCCATTAGTCGAGTTTACTCCCGCCCAAATTAAGCAAGCCCTGACCGGCTATGGCAACGCAGAGAAATATCAGGTACAAGAAGCTGTTGCCCGCGAACTCAATTTAGAAAAAATTCCAAAGCCAGATGATGCAGCAGATGCCCTTGCTGTCGCTCTCACCGCCTGGTATCAAAACTAATTCCAATTCACATTAATGAACATGCATACACGCTAATGCCAGTGCCACCTGCTGCGCGGATAAATGCAATAAGACAAGTTCATCTTCTCGCAGCGTGCAAGGGTGTTTCCACTGCACCGAGAGAACTGCATTCACTTTGTTACGGTAGACGGCAGGTACAATTAAATGAGCCTGAATGCCAGAAGCGGCGTAATGTTCAGCCGCAGCCAGATTGCTATCAGCGGGAATATTGAGGGCAACTTGCATCTTTTGGCTGGAGATCGCCTCTTTTGCTAAAACATCCTTGTCTAACCAATTTTCTAAGCGATCGCCGTCGCCCGTATACATGCCGCTCAGAGTAGCTAAGGCTCCATCCTGCACCAATTGCAAAATGCAACCGTCGGCATGAAATGTTTTGCCAAAAGCATCAGCAATGGGGGACAAGCAAGAGTCTAAATCGGCAGCGTCCTGAGCGGTGCGAACAATTGCTGAAAGCAAAGCCATTTGCGATTGCGATCGCTGTAATTCTTCCGTGCGCTGCTTTAGCAATTCATAGGTTTCGGCAGCTCGTTGCACCACTGCTTTCAACTCATCCGGGTTCCAAGGCTTAGTGATGTACTTGTAAACCTGTCCGGAGTTAATCGCTTCCACCAAATCTTCGACATCAGTGAAGCCTGTTAGAATGATCCGCATTGTATCGGGAAACTGAGGCACCGTGCGGCTCAAGAACTCAGTTCCTTTCATTTCGGGCATGCGCTGATCCGAAATAATGACTGCAACCTCGCCTTCCGCTTCTAGCACTTGTAAAGCCTGAATGCCACTTTCTGCCTTCAGCACTGTAAAGTCTCTGCGAAAGGTGCGGTAGAGCAGATCCAGATTATCTGGCTCGTCATCGACCACTAGCATTTTTGCCTTCTTCGGTCGCTCTACGCTCATCAACTGGCGACTGATTGTATCTAACTCAGGAATGGTATAAGTCATAGGTCTAACAATTCTCCAGCAAAACCAAAAGGCAGCATTCACCAAGGGGGCAAGTGAAGCATAGTCTTAGTGTTACCAAATTGCATCCGTTTGTAACGTAAGCGCAAGTGAAATCTAAAAGCTAGTGTGGTTGGTAAATCTACTGTTAGGGATGTAGTGATTCAGGAGATGGAGTTGAAACGACAAGTTGAGCGTCGTAAGCTGAAAAATCGTATACAGGCTGATGAGTCATTTGGGTTAAGTAGCCAACATAATTATTCATCAAAAAATAAACCACAACCAGAGCAGCCGCAGAAAACGCGACGAGGGTGCCTGCCAACATTAACGAAAACTCTTGGCGATCGAGCGCTTCTTGCATCAGATGCAAGGACCAAGCGACTAGCGCGATCGCAATAATAAGAAGAATAATTAGCATATGTTACACATCGTAACAGCTACTCAGGAAATGGCATAGGCGATTCGTGAAACGTTAGCGCAGCTTTCCACAAAACGTCCTATGGGAATCGCATAGGGATATTGCGTTCAATCAAAAAGGACTTAATTTGTTCGACGCTAAGCTGCCCATAGTGCAACAGAGAAGCCAGTAAAGCGGCCTCGGCTTTACCTTCAGTGAGTGCTTCAAAAATATGTTGGCAGTTACCTGCTCCACCAGAGGCAATTACCGGAATTTCTACCTGCTCTGCAATAGCACGAGTTAGCTCTAAGTCATAGCCAGCCTGGGTTCCATCCGCATCCATGCTGGTCACCAACAGTTCACCTGCGCCCCGTTTTGCCAGTTCCACAGCCCACGAGATCGCATCTAAACCAGTGTTTTCCCGTCCGCCTCTGATGAACACATCCCAGCCGGGATGGGTGGAATCGGTGCGTCGTCGGGCATCAATCGCGACCACAATGCACTGATTACCAAAGCGATCGCTCGCACGGTTAATCAAGCTAGGGTCTCGCACGGCAGCAGAGTTGATGCTGACTTTATCAGCACCCGCTCTTAACAATTGTTTAATGGTTTCTAAGGATTGGATGCCGCCACCCACCGTTAGCGGAATGAAAACTTGTTCGGCGGTGCGATAGACCACATCAAAAATGATGTTTCGGTCTTCGTGGGTTGCGGTAATATCCAAAAAAACTAGCTCATCGGCTCCTGCCTGATTGTAAAGCTGGGCAAGTTCTACCGGATCACCTGCATCCCGCAGATCTACAAAGTTAACCCCTTTAACCACACGTCCTGCTTTCACATCCAAACAGGGCAAAATTCGTTTTGCTAGCATGACCGCGCCCGTAGAAATAAAGTCCCCTGAATTTTAGCGGTAATTGGTGATTTGCCTGGCTAAATCAAACGCAAGACGCTGATAGACTGATGTTTGGTTTATCCTTCGGAGTCGGAGTCGAAATGGAAGTCGGTCAAAAAGTTCGTGTGCGTCGATTGCGCGATCGCGTCAATGGCGAAATTATTAATAAACTTGGTCAAATTGGTACGATTCAAGACCACAAGATGACAGATGGTAGCGGCGTTGGCTGGTTGGTTCGATTTGATGATAAGTTTTCTACCTGGTTTTTTGAAGATGAAATTGAGCTAGCCTAGTGGTTGCTTTATCTTTTGTGAGCTAAAGAATCGATGGCTTTGATCTTGACGTTTTTAGGGAAGGGTGGCGTAGGGCGGACGACGATCGCGATCGCGGCGGCTAAGCGTCTGGCAGGGCAAGGCAAGCGAGTATTGTTTGCGACCCAAGATGCCGGACCTGCCGCTGGACTGTTAATCGGTTCAGCTTTAGACGCAGAGGCATCGACGCTGGAACCCAATTTAGACGCAGTGCAGCTTCAGGCAGCGGCTTTGCTGGAACGCAGTTGGGAAGAAATCAAAAAGCTGGAAGCTCAATACCTGCGAACTCCATTCTTTAAAGAAGTCTACGGACAGGAACTTAGCGTCTTGCCAGGAATGGATGGGGCCTTGATGCTCAATGCCATCCGCGAATATGATGCCAGTGGCAAATACGACGTGATTGTGTTTGATGGCGCGGGTGATCAAGCAACTTTACGCTTGTTAGGAATGCCCGAAAGCTTAAGTTGGTATACACGGCGCTTCCGGCAAGTGTTTGCCAATTCTGATCTGGGTCGCACAGTGTCGCCCTTTTTGCAGCCGATCGCCGCTGCCGTATTAAATGTCAGTTGGTCCGGAGATTTATTTGATCAACCTGCGACGCAGCAAATGAATAATTTGTTTGACCAGGGAACAGCCGCTTTAGCTGATCCTAACCGCGTTGCGGCATATTTAGTCACTACGCCCGATGAGGCTGCTGTTGTCACTGCAAAGTATCTCTGGGGTGCTGCCCAGCAAGCGGGAGTGACCGTGGGCGGGGTAATTGTGAACCGAGCCGAAGATAGCAGCGCGATTTTAGCCCAGTTTGAGCCACTGCCCGTCACTTCCGTTTCTGACCAACCTATTCAAAGCTGGCAGCCTTTAATTGAGGCCTTGCCTGATTTTGATCAGGCAACCCAAGCTCCGCGCCCCATTGCCGTAAATGTCGCAGAACGTAAAGTGAGTCTATTCCTGCCGGGATTTGATCGCAAGCAGGTTAAGCTAACCCAGTACGGTCCTGAAATCACAATCGAAGCAGGTGATCAGCGTCGCAATATATTTTTGCCACCCGAACTCAGCGGCAAGCCCGTCGTCGGTGCTAAGTTTCAGGATGGCTTCTTAATTATTTCGTTTTAGCCAGTCTTTACTTCTCGTTCAATTTCTAGTGCAACCTAGCAAAACCTAAATCAGTATGGCTGACTCGAATCCATCCCCATCCCCTATAGATCCTTCGATTCCTGTTGTTGAGAGTGAAACTAATTTGAGCGGCGATTCCGGTACGGATCGTTCTACGAATCGCACCAGCAAAGCCCGTCAGCTTTTGGGCATGAAAGGCGCGCAGGCGGGAGAAACCTCAATTTGGAAGATCCGTTTACAGCTGATGAAACCCATCACCTGGATTCCCTTAATTTGGGGCGTGGTTTGTGGAGCGGCTTCTTCGGGTAATTACTACTGGTCACTAGAAAATGTCTTGATTGCTGCCGCCTGTATGCTGATGTCGGGTCCGCTGTTGGCTGGCTATACCCAAACCATGAACGATTTCTACGATCGCGACATCGATGCGATTAATGAACCCTACCGCCCCATTCCCTCCGGTGCGATTTCCATTCCTCAAGTAGTCACCCAAATCTTGGTTCTGTTAGCAGCCGGGATTGGGGTTGCCTATGCCCTCGATTTGTGGGCAGGACATACCTTCCCAATCATGACAGTGCTGGCACTGGGAGGCTCTTTTTTGTCCTACATCTACTCTGCACCACCGCTCAAGCTGAAAAAAAATGGCTGGTTGGGCAACTATGCTTTGGGTGCCAGCTATATTGCGCTGCCGTGGTGGGCGGGACAAGCACTGTTTGGGCAACTGACCCCAACAATTATGGTTCTAACCTTGTTTTATAGTTTGGCAGGGTTGGGAATTGCAGTCGTCAATGACTTTAAAAGCGTGGAGGGCGATCGCCAGCTGGGGTTAAAATCACTGCCCGTCATGTTTGGCATTGACACCGCCGCCTGGATTTGTGTATTGATGATTGATCTCTTTCAGGCAGGTATTGCCGCCTACCTGATTTATATTCATCAAAATTTATATGCTGCTATTTTGCTGTTGCTGATTATTCCCCAAATCACATTCCAGGATATGTACTTTCTCCGCAATCCTTTGGAAAATGATGTTAAATATCAAGCAAGCGCTCAGCCGTTTCTTGTTTTAGGAATGCTGGTTGCTGCACTTGCCCTGGGTCATTCAATTAATGGATAGATGCTTAATTTTTGCTATCATCAAGTCCGTTGAATAAACGATATTCGAACAGCCGTTCCGTGGTGGTGAGGTTTTAGTGGGCAATTTCATCTCAAAGCTGAAAAGCTTGTCGGATAAGAGCGGCAACACTCAAGCGCAAAAAAGCGACGTTTCAACGGATGGCGTGCCGCCCACCAATGGTGCTCAGCAGGATGATGAGCTTAAATCGGCTCCACCTCCTGCAAACCGTTCACCTTTACAAAAACTCTCATCAACTCTCAGACTGCCGCAGATAGCTGATAGAGCAGCAGCAGTCGCCAATCTTTCCTACAAAGGTCGTTCAATTTACCGCTACAAACGCCTTTGGTTAGCTCTTTTTGGGTTGGCGGCTGGCGGCGGCTTTGCATGGGGCTATTGGTCTTTAGACCGCACTTTACCCAGTACGGCTGATATTCCAAAGTTTGTACGGCGTGGCACTTTGACAATTAAAGCGGCGGATGGCACTATCTTGCAGCAAAGAGGACCCGCAACCCGCGACAAGCTAGCTTATAAAAAACTTCCTGAAAAGCTGGTGCAAGCGTTTGTGGCATCAGAAGATCACCGCTTTTATCAGCACAGCGGCATTGATTTTCAGTCGATTGGACGGGCGATCGCCAAAAATGTGGTGGCACGAGACGTGGTAGAAGGTGCTAGCACCATTACTCAGCAGTTAGCTCGTATTGTTTACTTAAACCAAGAGCAGAGTCTCAAGCGCAAAGTGCAAGAAGCCATGATGGCTCAAAAAATCAACCGGGAATTATCTAAAGAAATGATCCTGGAGCGCTATCTAAACCTGGTTTACTTAGGCTCAGGTGCCTATGGCGTGGGAGATGCTGCCTGGGTGTTTTTTGGCAAGTCGGTCAATCAATTAACCCTGTCCGAAACTGCCACGATCGCCGGATTGCCTCCTGCGCCCAGTGCATACTCGCCTCTAGTCGATCTGCAAGCAGCCCAAGTGCGCCGCGACATTGTGCTAGCCCGCATGGTACAAGCTGGCTATATTAGCGAAGCCGAAGCAAGTGCCGCTAAAGCAGAAAAGTTAAAAATTAAACCCAGCACGCCGAAAAAGATTTACAGCGATACGCCCTACTTCACAACCTATGTTCAGCAGCAGTTGCCCAAGTATGTATCCAAAGAGGTTTTGGAGGAAGGGGGCTTAACAGTAGATACGACCCTCAATCCGAAGTGGCAAAAGAAAGCCGATAGCGTGATCCTGGGCGCAATTAGAAACATTGGTCCTTACGAAGGATTTGGACAGGCGGCCATGGTGGTGATCGATCCTAAAACAGGAGAAATCCGAGCGATGGTTGGCGGCGATGATTATAAAAAGAGTCAATTTAATCGAGCGACTCAGGCTCAACGTCAGCCCGGTTCTTCTTTTAAGACCATTGTTTACACGACTGCTTTAGCCGCAGGTTTTTCGCCGTATGACGGCTACTTAGATGCCACCTACATGGTGGATGGATATAAACCTAAAAACGCCAATCGTAAATACTCTGGTTGGATGTCGATGCGGGATGCGATCGCTCAATCAGTCAACGTCATTGCAGTTAAAGTGCTGATCGATGTTGGATTTGAACCCACTATCAAAATGGCAAAGGCAATGGGGATTAAATCCAAGCTGTTGCCTGCCTATTCCTTAGCGTTAGGCTCCTCAGAAGTGAACTTGCTAGAAATGACTAATGCTTATGCAACTTTAGCGAACAAAGGAAAATTTATTGAAGCTCACGCTATCCGACGTATTTTTGATCGCAAAGGTCGAGTCATTTATGATGCCAAATTTAAGGCTAAACAAGCCGTTGACATCGGCAGCGTGGCCATCATCACCTGGATGCTACGAGGCGTAATCAGCAGTGGCACCGGGCAACCTGCCGCGCTAGACCGCCCAGTTGCCGGAAAAACCGGAACTTCTGAAAACGCTCGGGATCTCTGGTTCATTGGATATATTCCCCAGTTGGTTGCAGGAGTTTGGTTGGGCAATGACGATAACCAGCCCACAGGAAGCGCAAGTGCTACAGCCGCAGAACTTTGGCACAACTTTATGGTGTCTGCAACGAAAGGAATGAAGGTTGAGAAGTTTCCAGAGTTGCCAACCATAGACGGCAGAAAAGGCACCATCAAAGCGAAGCCTGTTCAAACCAACTCAACAAGCTCAGGTTTTTACGATCCAGAAGATACCTCTGGTAGCTCATCCGGTTACGATGGCTCCAACCCCAACAGCTCTGGCTCTGGTGGCTCATCGGATTCCTATAATTCAGGGTCCTATTCTAACGACAATTCTGGGTCTTCCCAATACTATGAACCTGAGCCTTCTGCCCCAAGCTATCAGGCTCCCGCTGCTGCTCCTGCTCCCGCACCACCTGTAAATGAGGCTCCAGCACCGCCTCCGGTTGTAGAGCCTGCTCCAGAACCGGCAGAGCCAGAGCCGCCACCACCGCCAGCCACCGCTCCGGTTAATTAGACATTGCTACCGTAAATAGGCAACGGTCACACCTGCTCCACCATCTTCGCGGCTAGCAATTTCATAGTGATCGACTAAGGGATGCTGTTGTAAAAAGGCCTGAACTCCCTGACGCAATTTTCCAGTGCCGTGACCATGAATAATCCACAGAGTTGCTTGAGATCCAGAAAGCGCTTTGTCGATAGCAGGTTCAGCGTCGGCGACTCGACTCCCGCGAATATCAAGCGTGTTGTGAGACGTGCGAATCACAGGAGAAGGTTCGGGGTTCGGAGTAACTCCTTCGGAGACGCTACGCGAACGGGGTTCGGGCTTGTTTTTGCTGCCTTCTTGACCTTTCGCGGCGGCTTTCTGTTCCTGAATAGGTTTCTCGCCATCTAAGGATTCAATGTCAGCCAGAGAAACGGTCATCTTCATGAGACCGAAGCGAACGGCTAACTCGTTAGCATCGTTAGGAGCCGTCAGCACTTCAGCTGTTTGCCCTAAGCGCGGAATGCGGATGCGATCGCCCATTTTTGGCTGAAAACCTGCTTTCGGCTGAGGTTTTACTGGGCGGACAGGCAAATGCTGCTGACCCAGTTGATTGAGTGAATCAGTTGCTTGCTGGGCTGCTTGCGCTGTCGGTCCTTTTTGCAGATGACGAATCACTTGGGCGACCTCGCGTTTTGCCTCCGAGATCGCGGCTTGCACGGCTTGTTCTTGGGCAACTTGCAGCGATCGCTCCCGCTCTTGTAGTAATGCTGCCTTCTGAGAGACTTCTCCGTAGAGCCGCTCTGCCTGTTTCAACAATTGCTCGGCTTCCTGAGATTTCGTTTCCTGCCGCCGCCGTTGAGCTTCTAACCCGGCAATCACATCATTGATTTCTTGGGACGTTCCGCCTACATAGGTCTTTGCCTGCTCAATAATTTCGCTGCCCAATCCTAGCCGTTGGGCAATGGTCAACGCATTCGATCGCCCTGGAATTCCCCACAGCAAGCGATAGGTAGGCGACAGGGAGACATCATCAAACTCCACGGACGCATTTTCAAATCGCTCGTCTTGGTATTTGAGTGCCTTCAATTCCCCAAAGTGAGTTGTAGCGACCGTTAACGCCGCATGGTCTGCCAAATATTGAAGCAGCGCGATCGCCAACGCACTGCCCTCAGACGGATCGGTTCCAGCACCCACCTCATCCAGTAAGACCAGAGAGAGTGGCGAGTGGCGTTCGCGTATCTCCGTAGAGGATATGGCGAGTGGCGAGTGAAGTTGATTAGACTCTTGTTCCTCTGCCCCGGCTTCTTGCCCCTTGACCTCTGTCTCTTCTTTCAATGCTGCCAAAATGCGACTGATGCGTCGAATGTGACCGGAAAAGGTTGAAAGGCTTTGCTGCAAAGATTGTTCATCGCCAATATCTGCCAGAATTTGATCAAACCAGGGAAGCTCCACGGGTTCACGGGCAGGCACAAACAGTCCAACTTTTGCCATCAGCATTGCCATGCCAATAGTTTTTAAGGTCACGGTTTTGCCACCTGTATTCGGTCCTGTAATGGCAATCACTCGTAGATGAGGCTGCATCACTAAATCAATGGGCACTACGGGATTGCCTTGCTCGTGTTGCTGCTGCCAAATCAGCAAAGGATGACGGAGATTGCGAAGGGTAATAGATTCGGAGGTCGCAATAAATCGGGGTGGATTGGCACCCAGCCATAGGCTATAACGGGCACGAGCGGAAGCCAAATCCAGGGTTGTAGCGATCGCCAATAATCGTTCCAAATCTGGCTTCACAGCAGCAACTTTTTCGGTCAGCGATCGCCGAATGGCTTCTTCTTCGGTTTCTTCTTGGCGATGAAGCTGGCGCAATTGGTTATTTAAATTCACCGTTTGGTGCGGCTCAATGTAGAGGGTCGCGCCACTGGTAGAAGCATCATGCACAATCCCAGGAATGGCATCTTTTTGAGGCGCTTTGACGGGGATGACAAAGCGTCCACCTCGTTGGGTAATGACCGATTCCTGAATCGCGCCCGCTTTGCGCTGCAAAAGATTGTGCAGCATACTATAAACGCGATCGCGCACCTGACGGAGTTGCTCTCGAATTCCTGCTAACTTCTGGCTTGCCCGATCCATTACCTCCCCGTGATCATCAATGCAATGATGAATGTCTTGCTCGATTTCGGGATAGGTTCGCAAATCTTGCACCAGTGCATTTAAGACCGCAAGTTCGGGATAGTGATCAATCACCCGACGCAAGTTTCGCGCCCCGGAAAGAGTTGTGGCGATCGTCAGCAGTTCTTTACCCGCCAAACTTCCTTGCAGGGCTGCTCGTTCTAACGCATCCCCAATATCCCCAATTCCTTCAAAATTGAGTCCACTGCTGCGGCTTTCTAGGTCATAGACTTCGCGCGTTTGTGCCTGTAACGTCAGCGCTTCTTCTAAACGAGTCGGAATCTTTAACTGTCGTGCCACGATCGCGCCCAGTTTTGTAGCAGCAAACGTTGAAAGGTGCTGACAAAGCCGCGACCATTCCAACAACTCAAGCGTCTCTGTTTGAATCAATTTCCCAGGATGTGGAGTGCTTCTCTATTGTAAAGCGGTAAAGCGGTGGAGGGGAGCCAGAAAGGACGTTTCTTGAACGCCTATTTCACGGCGATCGCAAGTAGCTACTTCAACAAAAATTTCACTAGGTAACATCAAAGGCATAATCGCATTGCACTTAGAAAGTGTATTCTGCCGTTCATAAGATTAAGCTCAAAAACTTTCGGAAGTTTGCTTAATTACAAATTTTTCAAAATGAGGATTGCTAACCCGTGCAGGAAAGTTCTCAGTTAAAAAATGTGTGTGAAATCACGAGAGCAAACGGTTGTTAGCCTATGTGCTGCATATCGCTACCACTTTCAAAATGCCTCTTTACGTTTTCAAGACAAATCTCTTGAGCTTTTTGAAAGGGTCGTTTCACTATTAGGAGAAAGATACAATATGTAAAAAGATTGGGAGTATCAAACTTAAATTCCCACGTAATCTTTGTTCTTGCGTCTATAGCTTCGTATAACCACTGCCCCGATGCAGCACGTACCAGCCAGGAAAATGGGGGCTTAAAGCCTTTGACTAATTTATACTCCTGTATATCAGGTCGTTGCAGTGAGACGATAATTTCTTCAATAGATGAGCCATCACTGTTATCAACAATTCGTATGCTGCCTTCCTGTAAGGGCAGCCCATCCGTAGTTCTTGCGCTGACAATTGCAGGAATTGCTTTATAACCGATGAAAAACTTTGGCAGATTCTGGCAATCCGTTGATGCATCAAAAACGCTTTCAGCATCTGCATTTATGATGATTTGTGCATTAGTCTGAATCTCCATATCAGAACACTACCTAGAAAACACTGTAATCCAATATATCTGCAACTCATTGAATGAAACAGACTAACAGTCTATTACATGGAATTTTTTCATGTGGTATCGCTGCTGAGGAAAATCAAGTTAATGCACTGACTATCTTGCCGACTTAATGTGATTATTTTGCGTAAACGACAAATTATGAACTGGTGTTTTCCTCAGCCTAGCTTTGTGATCTAACTGCACTCAACTACGCTAATTTTATAGCGTGCCGCGATCGCTGGCATGACTGTCAGTTTGCAACCTTAGCGCGATCGCGGGAACAAGTTTTGCCAATCGCCAGCGCCAAATTCTTTTTGAAACTCGCTTAGCATCCACGATCGCGATTTGCCTTTGCGTTGAGCAATAGTGACGAGATAGCGTTGGTAAAGTCGCTGCTCATCTACAGAGGGATAGTTGCCAAAGGTGGAATTTAGGCACCAGGCATCTTCGGGCATCAGGCCATGCTTGTCATAAAATAGCCGCAACGCAAAATCGGGAGCCAATCCTTCTCGAAAACACTTTTGCCGCAAGCGATGGAAGAAAGCGATTAACTCGGCGCGATCGGGCAATTCCAGCAGTTCGCGAGACTCATTCACCACCTCCACCAATTCATGGGTTTGAATCTCTTCTTCCCTTTCTAGCCAGCGATGTCCACATTCTGGGCAGACCATCACCGATGCCCAGACAATGCGACCGCACGCCGGACACTGCTTTTTAGGAGCCACACCGGGTTCATCGGGTTCTGTGCTGGTGGGCAACCGATAGCCGTAGATGTCTTCGGGGAAGCCTAGCCGCTGAAGATTTCCCGCCTGATCTAAAATGATACCGTGGGTTTTTCCGGTTTTGGGCGAGATTCGCATAACGCGACCAATTTGCTGCTGATGCAGAGCGCGAGATTGGGTCGGACGCAGCAACAGCCCCACTTCAACACTGGGTTCATCAAAGCCAATACTGATTACATTACAGGAAGTCAACACTGTCAAACTACCGTCTCGCAGGCTTTTGTAGAGCTTGTGCCGCTGTTTAATCGGCGTGTTGCCGTCTACAGTATCGGCGGGAATATGGTTGGCACGAAAGGTTTCGGCGACGTGCTGGGCGTGTTCCACATCTACGCAAAAGGCAATCGTGCGGCGATCGGGGGTAAGGCGATGCCATTCTTTGACTACGCGTTCGACCAATTCGGGGCGATCGCAGGCATGTTTTAGATCTCGTTCATCAAAATCTCCGGCGATCGTTCGCACTCCAGCTAGGTTAATTGGGTCGGGCATTCCGTAATATTTCATCGCTGCCAGAAAGCCCATCCGCTGCAGTTCTGAGGGAATGGGGGAAGCCACCAGGGTTTCCATATGGTCGCCCAATTGCTCTTTACCCAACCGATAGGGAGTCGCTGTTAACGCCAGATGTACCGCCTTGCGATGGGTTTCATACAGCAATTGCTGCCCCACCTGACTAAAAATTGTGGTGTGCCCTTCGTCATACAAAATCACGTCGGCGTGCCAGGTTTGCCACCAAGGTCGCTTCAGCATGGTTTGCACACTGGCAATCTGAATCGGTGCAGTCGGATCTTCTTTCCAACCTGCTTTGATAAAGCCGCACTCTAGTCCAAAGTCGCGCATTTTGTCGTAGGTTTGTCCGACTAAGACGTCCAGATGCACCAGAAACAGCAGCCGAAATCCTCTGGCGCGGGTATGGGCGCAAATTTGCCCCGCAATCACGGTTTTTCCGGCTCCCGTTCCTGCCACGATCGCCACCCGTCGATAGCCTTGACTCAGCTTTTCGTAAACCTCTTTAACAACCTTTAGCTGGTAGGGGCGCAGTATCGGCAGTTTGGACGCTTTATCAGAAACAGGCAACATCAACAGCGATTATTCTAGACGACAAACCATCGCGATCGTCTGCTGAAACGGTGAGCGATCGCTATTCGATAGTTTATCTGTTCCATACCCTCTTTGTAGAATAAACCGCCTTAAATACTTTCAGTGAATGGATAGGAGCAAGATTGGCGGTTTTTTCAAAAACATCACCGAGTGCGAGGCAGACATTTGAACCTGAAGTCATCGGGGGTACAGTCCCTCCTGGGCTTTGCATGTATTAATGAGACAAATCGCTCTATTGCTTTCGTTGTTTCAAGCTATTTCAACAAACCCATCATGACTGCACCACTTCGTTCCTTAGGAGTTCCGCCCAATGCCTGGATGGTGGATGCGGCGATCGCCGACATCACGCGATCGCCCTTGGAATCCCGCCCCATCACTGTGCCGACAGAGACTAAAACCCTACGGTTAGATCTGGCAAAAACTGCCATTTTGATCATCGATATGCAAAATGATTTTTGCCATGCTGATGGTTGGCTGTCGCACATCGGCGTAGATGTAACCCCAACCCAAACGGCGATCGCACCCCTGCAAAAATTATTGCCCGTGCTGCGGCAGGTTCGAGTGCCCATTGTTTGGGTGAACTGGGGCAACCGTCCTGATTTATTGAATATTAGTGCAGCAGCTTTGCATGTCTACAACCCCACAGGCGATGGAGTTGGGCTAGGCGATCCTCTTCCCGCCAACGGCGCGCCCGTGCTGATGAAAGGGAGTTGGGCAGCCGCCGTAGTAGACGAACTAGAGCAAAAGCCCGAAGATATTTGCGTAGATAAGTACCGTATGAGCGGATTTTGGGATACTCCGCTCGATAGTATTTTGAAGAACTTGGGTCGAACGACACTGCTGTTTGCGGGAGTGAATGTCGATCAATGTGTAATGGCAACCCTGCAAGATGCAAACTTTTTAGGGTATGACTGCATTTTGTTGAAAGACTGCTCTGCGACGACATCACCAGACTATTGCTGGTCAGCAACGCTCTACAACGTGAAACAATGCTTTGGCTTTGTGACAAATTCAACTGAAATTTTGCAGGTAATTGGTAAATAGTTTTGAGTGAAGCACTCAAAGTTTATAACTTTCAATTTTTAGGAGAATTTCTATGAGTGCTGCAAGCTGTGTGATTCCAATTATCAAGTCGCCTGGTGACTATCAAGCGTTTCGGATTAGTCCGCAGGATACGAACCGATTGGCGATCGTGTTTGATCCGCAAATTGCCAACATGTCCCTGACTTTTTGCGTTGAGATTTTTGATGAAGGCGGCAAAACGCCGCCGAACCGTCATCAACTTGCAGTAGAAATGTTTTTTGTGCTGAAGGGAGAAGGCACGGCAACCTGTGATGGTAAGTTGATTCCACTGCGAGCGGGGGATAGCATTTTGGTGCCGCCCACAGGCATTCATGAGATTTGCAATACGGGTGCTGGACGGCTATATGCGCTCTGCATTATGATTCCCAATGAAGATTTTGCTGAACTGATTCGCAGTGGTGTTCCCGCAGAACTGGATGAGGAAGATATTGCAGTGTTGCGGAGATCGCCCACCCATTCATTTCTGTAATTGCGCTTGATCAAGCACCCCAGATGGGTCAAATCACCTCAATGTTAACTTCAACCTTTTTGGGAATGTCATACTTCAAAAACAAGGGGTAGTTAATTCAGCACTTTATGCATATTCGACCGTATGTCGTGCAAGACACAGCCGCGATCACGACCCTATTTCATGACACCATTCATCACATCAATAGCCGCGATTACACCCCAAATCAAATCAATGCTTGGGCACCGCCCGATCTCAACATTGATTTTTGGGTGAAGCGCCTGAGTCAATCCATCACCTATGTTGCTGAACAGGATTACATTGTTGGGTTTGGAAATCTGGAATCGAACGGTCATTTAGACTGCTTTTACTGTCACAAAGATTTTCAGGGAATGGGTGTGGGTAGCCGATTACTCGCAACCCTTGAAGCCGTAGCGCGATCGCAGGGAATTCAAACTCTGACGACAGAAGCCAGCATCACAGCGCGATCGTTTTTTGAGGCGAAAGGATTTCGCCTGATCACTCCCCAAACCGTTGAACGCCGAGGACAATCTTTCCTGAATTTCGTCATGGAAAAGAACTTGATAGACAATAAAAATGATTTTGAACATAGCAAGGTTTACCAACGTCCGGGTTGAACGACGTGGTATGTTAGCGGTTGCCAACTTTACTGCTTTTGCATCTCTGGAATGACTGAAACCGCTCTCCCTGCTTTGATTCAACAAATGCTGCAATCGGGGTTTTATCCTCACCCGGTGACAGAACCGATTCAACTGGTGCAAACCCATGTCTCCTACATTTTGCTGACTGGAGACTACGCTTATAAGGTAAAGAAGCCGGTTAACTATGGCTTTCTGGATTTTTCCACCTTGGACAAGCGAGAGCATTTTTGCCATGAAGAAATTCGGTTGAATCAGCGCGGTGCCGCAGAACTGTACTTGGAGGTGCTGCCCATTACCGAAACAGCAGGACAGTTTCGCCTGGGAGGAGCCGCCGAAGCAGTAGAGTTTACCGTGCGCATGGAGCAATTTCCAGAGGGCACGTTGTTCACCGATTTGTTTGCTCAGGGCAATCTGACCGCAGAATTGCTGGTGAGATTGGCAAAAGAATTAGTCAACTTTCACAACAAAGGCGCAATCACCGACTACATTCGCAGTTTCGGAGATGTAGCACAGATTCGGCAGGCGATCGACGAGAATTACGAGCAAACCGTTGGATACATTGGGCGATCGCAGACTCAGCAACAGTTTGATCAGACTCGTCACTATACTGATCGCCTGTTTGCCGAACAAGCCGACCTGCTTGCCAGCCGTGTGCAGCGCAACTGGATTCGTGAGTGCCATGGCGATGTGCATTTGCGAAACATTGCTTTGTGGAACGACAAAATTCTGCTGTTCGACTGCATCGAGTTTAACGAGCCATTTCGCTTTGTCGATATCATGTTCGACATCGCCTATATCATCATGGATTTGGATGCGCGAGATCGCCCGGATTTAAGCAACATATTCTTGAATGCGTATATTGAAGAAATGGGCGATTGGGAAGGATTGCAGGTGCTGCCGCTCTACCTGAGTCGTCAATCCTATGTGCGCGCCAAAGTTACCTCCTTTTTGCTAGATGATCCCACCATTCCCGATGCGGTGAAGCAAGAGGCAACGGAAACCGCTAAACGCTATTTCCGTTTGGCAGGGGACTACACGCGATCACCTCTGGGCACGGCCAGCGAAGAGCACCGTGGACAGATTTTTCTCATCAGTGGACTGTCCGGATCGGGCAAAAGCACTGTCGCTCGACTGTTAGCACAAAAAATTGGAGCTGTATACATTCGCTCTGATGCTGTACGGAAGCATTTAGCAGGTTTGCCCCTGATGGATCACGGCGACGCTGACCTATACACGTCAGAAATGACCCAACAAACCTACGATCGCCTGCTGCACTTGGGCATTACCCTGGCAAAGCAAGGCTATCCCGTAATTTTGGATGCCAAGTATGATCGCCAGGTGCTTCGCCAAGCGGTGATGCATGCCGTTGAAGCTGCCAATGTAGAAGATTCCACCCATCCCCTTTCCCTGAAAATCCTCCACTGTACCGCCCCCTTAGATATTCGCCAAAACTGGCTGCACCAGCGTCAGGGTGATGTTTCTGATGCCACCGCCGATTTACTGCCTACACAGAAGATGGAACCCTTCACGGATACCGAGCAAGCGATCGTCCAAACTCTCGATACAACCCAAGATTTGGAGGCACAATTAAAGGATTACAAGTAACGAAAGACGAGTTGCAATCTAAGTTTTATTAGCGTCAGTGGAGCTGTGCGCTTTTACGTTTTTTCTATTCCCTGACTCCTGTTTTTCCATGGCATCTCAACCAGACGCTTCTGCGAGAACGACGACCGGCGCACGCCTGTTTATATTCGCGCTGTTGAGCTTTTATTTTTTAGGATACACACCGTTTTTGAGCATTAGCTTAGGGGCGATCGCGGGCGTGTGTGGCGGCTTTATTGCCTCCTGGTGGAATGCCAAAGAAGATTACATAACCGATGAATCAGCCCAGCCTTTAACGGCAGAAGAAAGCGCTGCGATTACGGTAGCCCAGCCACGCTCAAGGCGGTATGGCATGGGCGTAAAACTCGCAAGACAATCTCAAGCAGCCCGTGCTAAAAGGCGATTTGGCTGGCTTTTTCGTCGTAATCGCTCTTAGGTTAAGAACTGAGGGCTAAGGAATAGTGCAACCGCCGGGTGTGGCAGCATTGAACGTGGCTTCAGTAATGTTGGTCACGGTTCCGGCTCCAGTAGTGGCGACTGCTACTCCGCCGTTGTTTGCGCTGAGGGCAGCGCTATTGACAATGCGATAGGTCATACCAAATCAAAAAATGCCTGCGACAGATAGTGCATCTACAATAAAGCTAAAGCCAGTCAGAGAAGCAACGGTTTTGGTCGTTAAATCGGCAATCAATTTGTCCACTTTCGTTTGTAGTTGAGTTAGGTTCTTGAACAGTGCCCAGCGCAAATCCTTCTTCAAGTGCTGCCACAACCGCTCAATGGGATTCAACTCAGGGCAGTAAGGCGGTTGAAACAGCAGCATGATATTGTCTGGAATCACCAGGTCTTTGGCTTTATGAAAGGCTCCGTTATCGACTTGGAGGATGTTGAGGCTATCTGGATAGGCTTGCGAAAATTGGTCGAGGAAAAGCTGATAGCATTCACTATCGACATGGGTAAATTGCAAAAAGAACTGCTCTCCGGTGGTCGGTTCCACCGCACCATAGATCCAAAAGGCTTTGAACTGCCATTGCCAACTGCCTAGTGGTTTGACTCCTAATACGGAATTGAGTAGGGGAGTATCATTTAGCAAGATGAAAAAGGTACTCTGTCCATGCCTCGACCCCGCACTCAAATTAGCCCTCATCTAGACTACGCAGATCTAACTCAGCGGTATGTTCAGTGCCAAGATGCTGGCGAGAAAAACCGTTGGTTGGTGATTCGATTGCTCAGTCATCCAAAGACTCCGATGAGCATCGAACAAACCGCTGAGATTTGTGGACTCAGTTGTAGTGGAGTGCGGAAAATTGCCCGTCGCTACAACGCCGAGGGTGCGGTCGGACTAGTCAATCGGCAACGCTTGAACCCTGGGGGCAATCGGTTGGCTTTAAGTGATGAACAGCAACGGCTATTGCGGCAACGCTTACAGAGTGCCCCGGATGATGGCGGACTCTGGAGTGGACCGAAAGTTGGGGAGTATATCGAAACCTACTTTGGCATTTGCTTACACCCCTCAACAGCCTGGAAGTATCTACGACGTTTGGGGTTGAGCTTGCAGGTGCCGCGTCCGGTGCATCATCAAAGCGCAACCCTTGAGCAGCAAGCAGAGTTCAAAGCAGGATTAGCAGGTCATGTGGCGTGGTTGCGCTCGTTGTTTCCCAATCGGGAGATTGTAATTTGGGCGGAAGACGAAGCTCGATTAGGCTTGCAACCCATTGTCAGGCGGGTTTGGGCACCCATAGGAGAACGCCCATCAGCGCATCATTCTCGCCGCTATCAATGGGTCTACACCTATGGTTTTGTCCATCCTGCCACTGGAGCGAGCTACTTCCTTTTATTGCCCCGTGCCAATGTCTCCATGATGCAGATGGCGTTAGAGCTATTTGCGGCTCAGGTCAATCCCCATCGTCAGCAGTTGATCATTCTATTGGTTGATCAGGCCGCGTGGCATATGAGCCAAAAACTTCAGGTGCCCCCCGGCATTTTCTTCTACCCGCTATTGCCCTATACCCCCCAACTGCAACCCACTGAATGTGTCTGGTCTTTGCTGCGCGAAGCAATCGCTAATCAAGTGTTTGACAATCTTGATGCTTTAGAGGATGTCTTAGTCAAGCGGTGCCAATGGTTGATGCAGCATCCTGTGATAGTTCAAGGCAAAGTGGGCTTTGATTGGATTCAAGCAATTTAATCTGGTCAAAAAGTACTGCCTTCCGCAATTCCGTATAAGCTCGTGATCAATCGTCCAACTGTCGTTTTCAACCCAAATCGACTTTCATCCTGAGCGAAGTAGCGAATCCGTTCAAACTCCGGTTTTACTAGCGTTGCATACTGTTTGAGCAGAATCAGGTCGTCGCTGAGGTTTGCTTAAAGGCCTCAAGGGCTTCTGGGTTCTGCTTGGCATGAACCGGACGGGCGGCTTTCAACTTCGCACCCAAGCGGTAGCGCACCAGATGATGCACGGTGGCATACTCGGCTTCTACGTTCAAGGTCTCTGATAACCATTGCTGCACTTGTGTGTAGCTGCCAAAGCCTGTTTCAGGGTCATCCAATCGTCGTTGCAGGCTCTTGAGCGCCCACCCTGGAATCACCTGCGGTCGTCCTGAACTTTGGCGAGTTTCGAGCAATCCGTTCAGTCCCGCTTCCCGATACTGGCTCAACCAGCGTTGCACACTCCCCCGGTGCCGCCCGACCACTTTTGCAATCGCACTAATACTCCTGGCATCCGCTAACTTCAGCAAGTACAACACTTGCAACCGCTCTTTCCGGTTTGGATTTGATTGCTGTTGAATCAGAGCTTCTAGTTCTGCCACTGTTTCCTGGATTTTGATGCGAGTGACACCCACCATTGCTGTTGTTCTCCACACGGTAGAACTTAGTCTCCCATTTGTTACTCCCTTTTTTCAATTTGGTATCACACCCGCATCATCAGGGCGCAGGGTGAAGCCGCTACCGGAAACCTGGGTATTTTGGAAAATGTTGGCGCACAGCCGAGAGGTATCGTCGGCGCGGGCTTCCAGGCTGCGGACGGTCGGGTTTCCTTGAGTCAAGCGATTATTGTTGATGGTGGTTGTTAAGGTTGCCGCATTTTCAGAGCGTACCCGAATTGACTCTCCTGCGCTGGCGGCTGTGGTGCTAATAGTGTTGTTGCTGATGGTGAGTTGGAGTTGGGCGTTGTTGTTAGCATCGATTTCAATTGGGCGATCGCTAATCTGCAAAATCTGATTGTTGGCAATTGTCACCACGGCTTTCGCAGGATTTAGAGCAGTGGTGGTAAATTCCAGGTCGATGCCATCATTACCACCCACTGCAACTGACTGCACATCTTGAATGGTGTTATTTGTAATATTCATCGTCACTGCACCACCCGAATTGGATTCCAGCGTGATGGCATCATCGTTGAAGATCCGGCGGATTGTGTTGTTGGTTAGGTTGAGCGTGGCAGTGGGGCGAGATACTGGGTTGGCGATACTGACAATATCAAAGGTCATACCAAATTAAATTGGAGTAGTTACAGATCAGATAAACTGAGGAATGTAGAGGTGATACCAATTTAAACAGTATTCAAGGCAGATAGGGCATCCAGGATAAAGGAATAACCTGTGAGAGAAGCAATTACTTGTGGTGTTAACTCAGCCAGGAGTTGATCGATTTTGACTTGTAGTTGGTCGAGCGTTTTGAACGCAGCCCACTTCAAACTTGCCTTGAGATGTTCCCACAACCTCTCAATAGGATTTAGCTCAGGGCAGTAAGGCGGTTGGAATAACAAGATGATGTTCTCTGGCACCACCAACGCTTTACCCTTGTGAAACCGCCCGTTATCCACTTGCAAGACGTTCAGACTATCCGGATAAGCGTTGGAAAATTCATTCAAGAATCGTTGATAACACTCGGTATCAACATGAGAAAATTGCAGAAAAAAGGACTCTCCCGTGGCAGGTTCAACCGCCCCGTAGAGCCAGAACGCTTTGAACAACCACTGCCACTGCCCAATCGGTTTGATGCCACACGCCGTGATCAATCGTCCCATCAGAGTATGCAGTCCAAAACGACTCTCATCCTGAGCAAAATAGCGAATGGGACGTTCATCCTGCCCCCGGTGGCGAGCATACTGACTCAGCAAGCTGAGGTCGCCCTTGAGGTTTGCTTAAAAGCAGATCGCTGTTCACTATCCTGCTGGCAATTTTGAGGACGAGCAACCTTTAGCTTGGCTTTGAGCCGATAGCGGGTCATTTGGTAGACCGCGTGATACTCCGCTTCTACTCCCAAGGTTTCTGCCAACCACTGTTGTACTGCTCCATAACTTTGAAAGCCGTGTCTCTGTCGTAACCGCTTTGCCAAAGCATCCTCTGCCCATTGGGGTATCACTCGCACTCCCCCCGGCGATTTCTTGATTTCTAGCATCGCCCCCACTCCTCCAGTGCGATACATCAATAGCCAGCTTTGCACCGTGTTTCGATGTTTCCCGACCGCTTTGGCAATCGCACTATAGCACTACGAAAGTACGTTAGGACAGTTCTTAAACGCGGCATCGACACAATCCCGAAAGTTGTCAAATTCATCCCACCGTTGCCGCATCCAGTTTTTGAGCACAAACCACCAACGCTCAATCTTGTTCAAGTCAGGAGAATAGGTCGGCAGATACCAGATCTCATACCAAATTAAATTGGAGTAGTTACAGATCAGATAAACTGAGGAATGTAGAGGTGAGAGTCTAATCATGGCTGGTGTCAGCGCAATCGTAATTAAAGAAAGTCTCGAGGAGTTAGGCACCCGCTTGCGAACGGTTGAACAGCCGATAGTTAAAGAACGATTGCAAGTGTTGTACTGGCTCAAACGAGCGCAAGCACCGAGCATCAGCCAGATCGCGGTTGCAATTGGCAGGCATCGAGGCACGGTGCAAAAGTGGTTAGCGCTGTATCGAGCACAAGGATTAGAGGCATTGCTGGTGGTCAAGCCAACGCCAGGAGGAGGCAACCGGATGATTCCAATGTGGGCAGAAGTTGCCTTAGCAAAGCGATTGCAGGAACCGGACAATGGGTTTGACAGCTATGGGGAGGTGCAGCAGTGGCTCTTGGAGAGTTTAGGAATAGAAGCCCAGTATCATGCGGTCTACCAGATGACCCGTTATCGGCTCAAAGCCAAGCTAAAAGTGGCTCGTCCCCAACACCTCAAGCAGAACCGAGCACAACGAGAGGCATTTAAGCAAACCTTGCAGACGACCTCGATTTGTTGAGCCAATACGCTCGGCAAGTGCGCCAGGATAAACGACCTATTCGCTATTTTGCTGGGGATGAGAGCCGCTTTGGGCTGCATACCATTATCGGGCGTTTGATTACAGCCTTTGGAGTGAAACCCATTGGCTCATGGCAACGGGTGTTCAAAGCATTCTGGCTCTATGGCGCTGTGGAACCTGCCACCGGAGAATCCTTTTTCTGGCAGTTCTCCCATGTCGATACCGAGTGCTACCAATGCTTCTTGGATGAGTTCTCCAAGGCTTACCCCGATAGTCTCAATATCCTGCAAGTGGATAACGGACGGTTCCACAAAGGCAAAGCGTTGATTGTGCCACAGAACATTATCCTGGTGTTCCAACCGCCTTACTGTCCGGAGTTAAATCCAATTGAGAGGCTATGGGAATATCTCAAGGCGGATCTCAAGTGGGTTTCGTTCAAAACGCTTGACCAACTGCAATCCAGAGTAGATCAACTCTTATCCCAGTTAACCCCTCAAGTGATTGCTTCTCTCACGGGCTACCCCTTTATCCTCAATGCACTATCTGTCATTGAAACCATTTAAATTGGTATGACTCCCGCATCGGCGATATCTTCGACCAGGTTGCGATCAATCGTCGCAGTCAGGGTCGCCCCATCGCCCAGATTGAAGTCGATGCCATCACTGCCATCCGTGCCTGTTCCAATTCGGCGGACGATGTTATAGCTGTCGCCGGGTGTGTTAGGACAGATTGGTGATGAACATCAACACCCGTGAGCTTTGTGAATTGACCCTTGTCCTAAGTCTTCCGTCCGTTGCTATACTAGATACGTTAACCGTCATGCTGGCGGGTGCCGCACAGGTGCCAAAGGCGTTATCGGTGAAGCGATCGACGACTGCAAAACTATCGCCCCGGCACAAGTTCACCTCAATGCCATCTACTCGGTTGCCCGATTGCAGGTTATCTTCCGTGACGTTGTTAGAAATGGTGATATTGGCATCACCGCGATTATTCCGAATGAAAATGCCCGATTCCAGGTTTGTATCCGTAGATGTTTGTGTCACATTCCGTACAGTATTGCCATCAATCAGTACGGTACCCAGCGCATTATCCAGCCCAATCCCTTCACCTACCGCTCCGGTAACGATATTGCTGGTAATCCGGGCGTTGGTCGATTCGGTTAAGCTCATCCCACGAGAAGTGGAATTGATCACCGTGTTATTTGCAATGATGGGATTGCTCACCAATTGCAGCAAGATTCCAGTGGTTGCCGTGCTGATTGTATTGTTTCGCAGCGTCGGGTTGGCAATATTAGTGCCTTGAATTCCAGCGGCGTTAGTAGGTGTAATGTTGAAGCCGCTAACGGTGTTGTTATTTGCCAGGATGACCGTTCCTCGAATGGTGGGAGAAGGAGCAGACGGAGTTAGGGCTGGCAGGGTAACTAGTCCAAAGGTGGTGTTCACTGACTGGTTAGTGGTAGCAGAAAAGAGTTGCACGCCATCCACTAAGGTGACATTGCCGCTATTGGCGAATTGGGTAAAGCCGCCACTCTGGTTGGTAACTCCCACGAATACTAGGCTGTTTGGTGAAAACCCAAGGGTTGTCAAATCGGAGGAACTACCTGCACCTGTGTTGATTAAGAAGACTTGATAAGGCTGCCCGGTGCTGGGGTTGATGGCGGTTATGGTATCAGTGATGGTTTCTTCTGTGACTACGATCGCAACTTGACGCTCAATCGGGTGGCTAATCCGCGCTGCCAGTTCAACTGAGTTATCTTCTCGCCGAGTGGGGGGCAATCCGGGGAAGGTGAGACCTACACCCACCCAAGCGCGAGTACCAAATTCACTATCCGATTGCACGGTAAGGTTTACTTCCACGTTTTTTTGGGGACGAGCCACCAAGCGCCCGCGACCTCCCGCAAACCCAGAGAAGTTGTCCCCTGCATAGTAATAGGCTCCCAAATAGCCCCAAACATGTCCGTCTCCCACGGCAAACAGGCGCGTGCCTGCTTCTGCATCTAATCCACGCAGGGCAACTTCAAAATCCTGTTGGCGATCGATGCCCAAGGTGTTCCCTACAATTTTGGCGGTGTTGCCAAGGCGCGAATCGACGACAGAACGAGTGGTGCCGATGGGAAAATAGGCATTGAGGCCTAAGTCTAAATTTGCGGTGAGGCGTTCAATACCAAAACCGATTTGGTCAAAGTTTGATTTGCTAGTGTTGCGGCGATCGTAGGCAAGGTAGCCACCAAAAATTTGGTGGGTCGAGTAGAGAGGGTTCCTCCAATGTTTAGGCTTGCTTTGTATTCCCCGTTGCTCTCCCCTTTCGGAATACGAGAGTGTCACACGATTTAGCCTTGCATCGTTGGAAACCTCCCCCTCACAGAAGCCTGCCTGCGGTTTTCCCGCACAAGCCTCTTCATTGAGCCATTCACCTGCTCTAATAAAGCGACACTAAGCGACCAGGTCTGGGGAGAGGATGCCACGCCAGATAGCGTAGAAAGCTCTCCCAGCGAAAGCTACGTCGTTGACTCCGTCGATTCAGCCATTTGAAGACCAGCTTGTGAACTGCGTCTTCAAAGTGGTAGAGCGCATGACCGTTGTCGGTGACCCCAAAGTAGTTGAAGTGTCCGCGCAGCTTTTGCCCGATTGCTTGCCATAGCTGAGGCAGCTTATGAGCATTGCGTTTTTGCTGCAACCATTGATTGAGGGTGACTAACGCACGGCGAAATCGTTTCTTTGAAGTCTTGCGCTTTAATCGGGCTTTTCCGTTGCGACTCTTGCCCCAGTAATGGGTGAACCCCAGAAAATCAAAGCTGGGGAATTTTCTCCCGTACTTGAGGGCTAGACCCGCTTGCCGCTTGCCGCAGGGAAGAAGTTGGGTTTTCTCCTCATTGAGGCGCAAGCCGAACTTCTCCAATCGCTTGGGCAGAACCCGCATGAATCGTCGAGCATCGTCCTCGAACTCAAACAAGGCAATGCTATCGTCCGCATACCGGATCAGAGCGCAGTAGCCTCGGCAGTGCTGGCGCACAATGGTGGTAAACCACTGATCTAGCACAAAATCCAAGAACACATTTGCAATGACGGGGGAGACTATCGAGCCTTGCGGGCTACCCAATTCATCCTGTACTACGCCGCCTAGGGTTTGGACTCCGGCTTTGAGCATTCGCGCAATCACCTGTAGGAATCTTCTATCCCGAATCCGCAGGGCTAATACCTTGAGGATTTCCTGGTGCGGCATGGTGTCGAAGAATTGAGCCAGGTCTAGGTCTGCAATCCACCCAACGGGTTGCCCCATGACCTCCTGATGCAGTTGCCGCAGGGCATCATGACATCCTTTATGGGGTCGAAACCCATAGGAGTTACTGAGGAATACCGGTTCGTAAATTGATTCTAAGACCCGACGAGTCATCTCCTGAACGATTTTGTCTTCAACGCAACTAATTCCCAGAGGGCGCAAGCTGCCATCTTCTTTGGGAATCTCGACTCGTCGTACCGCTTGGGGTCGATACGACATCTGGTTCAGTTTCCGGTGCAACCCCTGTAGATTTTCCTCCAGGTTCTGTCCGTACTCCGTTTTCGTCACTCCATCGATTCCAGGCGCTTTGTTGTCTAGCGACTGAAAGCAGGCTCGCAGATTCTCCACACTATAGTGGTGTATCAGGGCACTGAAGACAGTCCCTGGTTCTCTGTGAGCCCGTTCGGCTATCCGCTCGATTCCTGTTGTCACCATACTTCCACCTCTGAGTGTGGTTGATGTTGCCTTCGAGTGTTCGACCCAATGTGTCCCCCTTCGCTCCGTGGGCGTTACCCCACTTCTTCACTACTATGGGGACATCCGACTTCCCATGAATCGTTGAGCGTTCTTCCGGTTTGCCGGTTGTGCGGCTCTACCCCCCGATGGAGGAGTTCATGGGACCTCCCGAGTTCCCGACTCTACCTTGATGACGTGCTACGGTCTCCGACCCCGGTGGACCCTCCAGAACCCTGGCAGTTGGCTCTGTTGGTTTTGCCTTCCACAACACGAACTGTGTCGGCATCCACGTGTATGTCTAATTTCGGGGCTCAATCCCTTCACGCTTTCGCATTGCAGCCCATCATCTCCCTGTGTACGCTTCACTGTCCTCGTTGCCGATGACAGCGCAACACTCGGTACTTGGTGCCTTGCCAAGGCTTCCCTGACCAGGTTCTTCCCCTGGTTGGCAGAGCCGAGCTTCGCTCGGCGCACTCGTCTTCTAGACCTGTGGATAGCTCTAAACCAGCAAGCCAAATTCATAGCGATTGATGAACAGTCCAATGACTACATCGTGCAACCAGATGGACTTAGAAAAGCAAATAGTTTTGCGAGCTAATCGCTTGATCCGAGTCCGTAAAGTCAAATGCTTACGCTCAATCGTCTGAGTATTGTGTTTACCAACGGTATGAAACGCTGGCTCCAGATGTCGCTCATAAGCACCCCAGCCGTCCGTATAGAACTGCATAATCCCAAATGGCTCCAACAATGACTTGAGTTCGAGAAAAGCCGTGTCTTGATGGTTCGACAAGACATATGCCAATACTTCGCCTGTTGCATGATCAATGGCGTGCCACAACCAACGTTGCTGTTGCTTGGAGTGGACAAAACGACCCATCTCATCCACTTCTGCCTCTACATCCTCCCATTGGCACAGCTTGACGATGGTTTGAGTCGGTTCAAGCTGGGCTAGACGAGCTTCATTGACTGCTTTGAGATGTCGATCTTTTTTTTAACTCTTCAATCACCGTAGTCGGACTAATCTTCAACACTCGTGCAGTATCTCGGATGCCACTCCCGTTGACTGCCATATCAACAATCTGCTGTTTGACTTCGGGCAAGTAGCCTCGGTAAGCATAGTCTCGAATGAAGGTGCTGCGAGCGCATTCCGAATTACGACATTTATAACGTTGCTTGCTCTCCTCAGAGCGACCGTGCTTGACCACGTTATTGCTTCCACAATCAGGACAAAGAACAGGTTCTAAAACCATGCTGTAAGTTCACGGGTAAACGCCTGTCTGTATTCTCGCATTTCCACAGGTCTAGAACATTACCCGATGCGCCAAAACGACATTGCCGCTGAAGGTGCCGTTGTCGGTGGAAAGCAGTAAGCGTCCATCTAAAAAGGTCAGGTTCCTTCCAGGCTGTTGGTCTAGGGGAAGAAATCCTTCAAAGTGAACGTAGGGATCAAAGCCAGCACCGTCAGACGTGTAACGTAGAGAACCACGCGGTTGAACCCGCAGTAAACTTGCAGCAGATTTTTCTTGAGCCTGGAGCGCTTCGTCCGCTCCTAACCATACTGCTCCAGCTAATACCAGCAGGGAAAAAATTGTTCTCATGACACCACTTCTTAACACACCACATGGAGAGCACAGTGCTAATTCCACCCTGTTGGAGGATGTGGTTTTAGCACGCCTTCTCACGGTCTAATGGTATGAGGTTCAGGTTAAGGCTAGTTAAAGTAAACCTTAAAGGCTTTGCTAAGGGGGATGCGATCGCGCTGGATTATAGCACTACGAAAGTACGTTAGGACAGTTCTTAAACGCGGCATCGACACAATCCCGAAAGTTGTCAAATTCATCCCACCGTTGCCGCATCCAGTTTTTGAGCACAAACCACCAACGCTCAATCTTGTTCAAGTCAGGAGAATAGGTCGGCAGATACCAGATCTCACATCCTGCTTCAGCCACCAGTTCAGTGATGTATTGAGAGCGATGAAAACTGGCATTGTCAATCACAATGACATCACCGGGTTGCAATTGAGGTAACAGACATTGCTCTAACCAGATTTCGAATAAGTCTCGGTTGCACGAACCTTCAAAGGTTAGTGGAGCAATCAGCTTTCCTTGACAGAGTGCGGCAATCCAACTGACGCGCTCAGTTCGTTTACCCGATTTGAGCGCGTGGAAGCGTTGCCCAACCTTGCAGTAGCCGTAGGCATAGTCCTCTCGGTTATCAATGCCTGCTTCATCAACGTACACCACTTGAGCCGTTGGTTTTGTCTTCAAGCGTTCCTCAAACTCTTGACGCTTGAGGTCATCGCGTTCTTGATAGCCGTAGGTCTTTTTTTTCGACTTAATCCAAGTTTACCTAACGCATCACTGATGTTTTGCTGACTCACCCCGTCTCCCCACAACTTCGCCATTTCCCCTTGGCTCTTGCCGCCATGCTCTCGGACAAACTCACGAAACCGTTGCCAATCTGTGATTTTATGTCTACATCCCTGCTGATAGTGAGTAATCGCTCGGCACTCTCCTGTTTGCTCTTTTCGCTTCAGCCACAGGTCGAGGGTGTTACGACTGATGTTGAACATCTGACTCACATGACTTTTGCCTTCTCCGCGCTCAACTGCCGCGATCGCTTTTTGGCGAAGGTCATCGCTGTAGGGTCCTGGCATGGGCAATTTCTCTATGCACTCTCATCCCTATGATATGTCCTAGCACTGATTTGTAGCGCTATATTCGCCAGTTTCTAGTCTTTGGGAATGGATTACGTTTCACTGCGATCGCAGTCACCCAAAAGGTTGCAGACCGACTTAATCGCGCATTTGCTATCAGGCTCACACCAATGTACAAGTAGCCAATCACATATTCGGGTGGGGTGACAAACTCCAAAATCAGCGCGATTGCAAATAGATCGCCAATCAAGCCATACGTTGAGCGCAATCCAAATAGGAGCATAAGTCAATTGCTGAGTCCTCTAGTCAGAGTTAGCAACAGATTTTTACTGGCTAAACCGCCGCATGAATGGTTGGCGACGAGGGAATATCAGTCATTCCAGGTTCCCGCCAAATAGAGGTTATTGGTCCATACTTGGACACACAACTACCTTAGTTAACGGATGAAAGCTGGTTGCTAACCACCATTGTCTTTTGATCAAACACCAGTTTGCCGTCCGCCACATCAATCATGATGGTGTCACCTTCGGCAAACGTATTTTCCAAAATTTTGGTGGCGATCGGGTTTTGCAGTTCGCGCTGAATCGCCCGTTTGAGTGGACGAGCGCCATAGGTTGGGTCGTATCCAGCAGCAGCAATGTGGTCTTGAGCGGCGGGTGTAATTTCCAGCTTCAGTTTTTGATCCGACAGCATTGCCTGAATTTTGAGGATTTGTAGCCCCACAATCTGACTCAGCTCGCCGCGACCCAAGGCATGGAAGATGATCAGATCATCAATCCGGTTAAGAAATTCTGGGCGGAAATGTTTCCGTAGGGCAGCATTGACGCGCTTTTGCATTTCCTCATAGCGATCGTCATCGCCCGATACATCCAGGATGAATTCGCTGCCAATATTACTAGTCATGACAATGACGGTATTGCAGAAATCTGCTGTACGCCCCAGTCCATCTGTAATTCGACCATCATCCAACATTTGCAGAAATATATTGAATACGTCAGGATGGGCTTTCTCAATTTCATCCAATAGCACTACAGAGTAGGGTTTGCGACGAACCGCCTCAGTCAGTTGTCCGCCTCTTTCCGAATCTACATACCCTGGAGGAGAACCCACGACCCGCATGACAGAGTTCTTCTCCATGTATTCCGACATATCCAGCCGAATCAAGGCGTCGTCCGAGTCAAACAGAAATTGGGCGAGGGCACGCGCTAGCTCAGTCTTGCCTACGCCAGTAGGTCCCATAAATAAGAAAGAACCAATGGGACGACCCAGATCTTTCATGCCTGCACGGGCGCGACGAATGGCGGCAGACACGGCTTCCACCGCTTCGTTTTGACCAATCACACGCTCATGCAGATGCGTTTCTAACTGCAACAACTTTTGCCGCTCCGATTCCAACAAGCGATTTACAGGGATGCCTGTCCAGCGGGCAACGATTTCAGCAATGTCAGCCTCGGTGACCTGTTCTCGTAGCAATGCCGAGCCGCGAGCCTGAACTTCTAAGAGTTTTGCTTCTTGGGCTTCGCGATCGCGCTGCACTTTTTCTAACATGCCGTACTTTAGTTGGGCAGCAATATTTAGGTCATAGGCGCGTTCTGCTTGCTCAATTTGCACCCGCAGTTTATCTTCTTCTTCTTTGAGCTTTTTGATTTCTTCAAGTACGTGCTTTTCGCCTTGCCACTGGGTGCTGAGGATTTCTTGCTTGATTTGCAGATCCAAAATCTCTTGCTCAATTCGATCCAGCCGCTCTTTGGAGGCGCGTGTGGAAGCCAACATTCCCAGTTGTCCTTCCCCTTCCAGGGAAAGCTTTTCCATTTCTAGCTGCATTAAGCGGCGATCAATGGTTTCCAGTTCTACAGGCTTGGAGGTAATCTCCATTTTCAGCTTGGCAGCCGCTTCGTCTACCAGATCGATCGCTTTGTCAGGCAAAAAGCGATCGGCAATGTAACGTGATGACAAAGTGGCAGCAGCAACGAGAGAAGAATCAGTAATCTTAACCCCGTGATGCACTTCATAACGTTCTTTCAAACCGCGCAGGATGGAAATGGTGTCTTCCACGCTGGGTTCTTTCACCAACACCTGCTGAAACCGGCGCTCCAAAGCGGCATCTTTTTCAATGTATTTGCGGTATTCATCGATGGTGGTTGCGCCAATACAGCGGAGTTCACCCCTTGCCAGCATGGGTTTCAGCAGATTTCCGGCATCCATTGCGCCTTGGGTAGAACCCGTGCCGATGACAGTATGCAATTCGTCGATGAACAGAACAATTTGCCCATCAGAACTCATGACTTCTTTGAGCACCGATCGCAGCCGATCTTCAAAGTCACCGCGATATTTAGCTCCGGCAATTAATGAACCCATATCCAGCGCAATCAGCTTGCGGTTTTTCAGCGATTCGGGCACATCGCCATTGATGATCCGCTGTGCCAATCCCTCGGCGATCGCGGTTTTGCCAACTCCTGGTTCACCAATCAACACCGGGTTATTCTTCGTCCGGCGAGACAACACCTGCACCACGCGGCGAATTTCTTCATCACGCCCAATCACGGGATCTATCTTGCCTGCTTTTGCCTGTTCAGTCAGGTCACGCCCATACTTCTCCAATGCACCATAGCGAGATTCGGGGTTTTGATCCACGACTTTCTGGCTACCACGCACCTCTTTGATAATCACCTCTAGCTTTTTAGGGTCAAGCTCGTAGGTCCGCATCAATCGCATCCCCAAACGGGGATCAACCACAAACCCCAGCAGCATGTGTTCCACCGAGATGAACTCATCCTGAAACTTAGCGCGGGCTTCTTCGGCGCGATCGAGCAGCACATCCAAATTGCGCCCTAAATACAACTGCTCACTGCTGGCTACTTTGGGCTGCCGCTTAGTGAAATCGTCGATCTGCTGGAACAAGCGCTGCGTTTCCGCTCCCGCTTTACTCAAAATCTTTGCCGCCAGCCCATCTTTTTGCTCTAGCAAAGCAACCATTAAATGTTCAACTTCAAGCTGCTGATGTTTGTATCGGCGGACTACATCCTGTGCTTGAACGATCGCTTCCCAAGCTTTGTCAGTAAACTTATTCGGGTCGGTGGGCTGCATTTTGAATAAAGATTTGAGTAGAAATACAAATAATCTGGACTTTCAGTATAGCCGAGCCGCGGATGACAGATGCCGCCGCTCAACTTTCTATCAGCTAATTTACAAAAGAAGCCATTAATAGCAAATCAGTGATGTTTCCCAGTGGATTGATACTTTTGGTTAGTCAATCTTCATGAGGGAGAACAGTAGACAAACTATCAATTTCTGTGCAGCAACCCTCAAAACAATCAAAGGACTTTCTCACAGATCATCTTATGAAAACAAAATAGTCCTGCTATCAACGCTGGCAATTTTCTATAAACATCCGCTTCATACGAAAATCAATCGCTTTTGATAGTTGATATGAAATCCGGGTGTAAACTTACTGCATAAAGTTAGCCTAGAAAGTCCTATGCCCAAACGCCTAACCCTTGAGCCTCATCTCAGTTGTGAAGAATTGGAGGAGCGGTATCGTCAAGCGAAAGAGGGGATCGAACGTAGTCAGTACCAAATTCTGTGGCTACTGGCGAAGGACAAGCGGACGGCAGAGGTGCGCGAGGTAACGGGGTATTCGTTGCGCTGGATACGGGTGATAGCCAATCGCTACAATCGAAAGGGAGAAGCAAGTGTGGGGGATGGTCGGCAGCACAATTGTGGAGCCGAACCTTTACTCGATGAAGTTCAACAAGCCCAACTCCTGCAAGCGATTGCAACGCCTACGACTGAAAACGGCTTGTGGAATGGACGCAAGGTTGCCGATTGGATGAGTCGAGTGCTCGAGCGTCCAGTGTCGCCTCAGCGAGGGTGGGAATACCTCAAGCAGATGGAGTTTCGCCTGCGAGTGCCGCGCCCTGAGCATCAGCAGCAAGACCCGCAAGAACAGGAAGCCTGGAAAAAAAACTGCCCGTGCGAGTAGAGCAGTTGCGTCAGCAGTATCCTCAGGCAGAGATTCAACTCTGGGCAATGGATGAACATCGAATCGGTCTCAAGCCCGTGCTGCGGCGCATCTGGGTGCCTTGGTGGGAAAACCCAATTGCTAAAGTGCAGTGGCGTTATGAGTGGGTCTGGGTCTACGGTTTTGTTCATCCTGCCTCCGGCGAGACGTACTGGTGGATCATGCCCAAAGTCAACATCGACTTGTTCAATCGAGTCTTAGCAGATTTTGCTCAGCATTTTGGATTGGGTCAGCACAAACATGTTTTATTGAGCGTTGACCAAGCGGGTTGGCACACGAGTGACAAGGTAGTATTACCCGAAGGTTTGCACCTGGAATTTCTCCCCCCCTATTCACCTGAGTTACAGCCCGCAGAACGCCTGTGGTCAATTTTGGATGAACCGATTGTAAATCGTATCTTTGAGAAGATTGAAGACCTTGAACAAGTACTCTGTGACCGCTGCTGTGCACTGCTTAAACAGCACGAATTTATTCGAGGTCTGACTCATTTTCACTGGTGGCAGGAAGCTAATGCTTAACGATAACTACTTAGCCGGATTTCATATGAGTACTGAAAGTTTCAGTGATCTGCTGGCGCTGAGTTTCAGCCTTACTTGCTGACCAAGCCTCAACAGGCTGAAGCGCCATCTGCATAATTGAAACATATTCTGACCGCAGCGAAATAATTGATGGATCGTTAATAGTTGCTGATTGAAGTTGATCGAGATCTTGCTTAATCTCAGTGAGCTTGCGCTCTATTTGCGGATTCCTATCTGAATTTGATAGGAACAACCCAAGCATTTGTGCATCGGAACTGGCATTCGTTGCCAGCTTATAGATGTGTTGGCATTCTGTGTCTGAACCTTCTTTAGTTGTTGAAATATTAATGTCGGCTGACCCAGAAACATATACGCCAGAATTAGCATATGATTCAACTTTGACTTTTTCTCCACAACTCATTAGAGCCAGACTGAATACAGTCATACAGCTTAAAGTTGAGAATTGATTGATCTTCATTTCCTATATCCCTAGAGCACTCGCCCAGTTGGGTTAAAGACATACCTTGCCCAGGCGATGCTAAGAGCTAACTTTTGTAGTCGTCTGCTGTTAGTAATCTTCGCACTGTACAAGATTAGCGAATAGTAAGAAGTCAACTTAAAAACCATGAAAAAGCCCGGTTTGACCGGGCTTTTTCCGAGTTAATTTCGTAAGTGATTGCTAGCTTACTTGACTTCACAGGTTAGTGGGCAAGCTGCATAGACTGAATAATTTTGGGGATTAGACTGACCACTTAGCCAGGGTAACCAGGTGACATCACTCGGATGAGTTCCCTTCAAGGTCAGCATCGCTGCCACAATCATTACCCCAATTAGCTGGACGGTGGTGAAGCTGCCTACAATCATCACAAGACTGCTTCCTGGCAAGATTTCATGCAGCACCATTGCCAGCAATGAACCAACCGTGACGATCAATATTCCAATTGGAAACCCGGCGATTAGCAAGCATACAGTCAAAATTCCAGTCCATAATAAAAAGCTTTTTAACATCAAGCCATAGTTTGATTGGCTGATAGTTTGACTCTGGGGAACTGCCATGCTGGACTCCTTAAATTAAAAAAATTAACTAAATTTGAACAAAAAACAGAATGCTGTGCAAATACCACCCGATAAATTTGGATGGCTTCATGAATTCATATCAGTTTATAGAAGGATGATTGAAAGCTGAGATTTTCCCGAAAAAGATCACATGTTTTAGCAAAACTTAATCAATGCTTTTTTTTACTGTTGCACCACTTGTTTCAAGGTGGCTACAAACGATGGATAGGAAATTGCGGCTGCTTCTGCCCGATGTATTGTGGTTGTTCCTTTGGCAGTGAGGGCGGCGATCGCAAGGCTCATAGCAATTCGATGATCGGTGTGGCTATCTACTTCAGTTCCAGTTAGGGGTGTTCCACCTGTAATCTCCATGCCGTCGGGGAGTTCGGTAATGTTGGCTCCCATTTGGTTGAGCTGAGTTGCCATTACCGTAATGCGATCGCTCTCCTTGACTCGTAATTCTGCTGCATCTCGAATGATGGTTGTGCCATTTGCAAACGTCGCCGCCACCGCCAAAATTGGCACTTCGTCAATTAATTTAGGAATCAAATCACCGTTAATCGTGCAAGCTTGCAGTGGCGCACCTTGCCCTTGTCGATAGCGTACTCGTAGATCTGCCACTGGTTCTCCAGCTACTTCACGCGGATTTTCCTGAGTAATATCTGCGCCCATCAGTGCCAAAGCTTCTAAAATGCCCGTGCGGGTTGGATTCACGCCAACATTTTCAATAGTGAGATCTGATCCTGGAATGATTGCTCCGGCAACGAGCCAAAACGCTGCCGAGCTAATATCCCCCGGCACGACAACAGTTTGCCCCCGGAGGGTTGCTGGTCCAATCACCGTGGCGCTACAGGTCTCTGGATCAATGACGATTTCAGCACCAAAAGCCCTCAACATCCGTTCGCTATGATCCCGCGAGAGTGCAGGTTCTGTTACGGTCATTTTGCCCTCTACCATAAGCCCTGCCAATAGGATGCAGGATTTTACTTGAGCAGACGCAATTGGCGATTGATAGTGAATCGGGCGTAGGGTTTGCCCTCGCACGGACAAGGGTGCGAGTGAACTATCCTTACGTCCCCAAATTTCTCCCCCCATTTGCTGCAATGGCTTAACGACCCGCGACATCGGGCGCGATCGCAGCGATCCATCTCCTGTAACCGTAAAAAAACGCCCCGGATGAGCAGCTAAAATGCCTAACATCAATCGCAGCGTCGTTCCAGAATTACCTGCGTTCAGCACATCCACCGGTTCTACGAGTTTCCCCAACCCAATTCCGCCCACGCGGACTTCATCACTATTCAGTGCAGAAATTTCTGCTCCCATTGCCTGAAAGCAACTCGCTGTGCTGCGGGGATCTTCCCCTAGCAGTAAGCCGTGAATCACCGTTTCGCCCTCTGCAAGTGCCCCTAGCATTAGGGCTCGATGGGAAATGGATTTATCTCCTGGCACTTGAATCCGCCCTCGCAGCGAAAGCCCCGAAACCGGGGGAATAATTGTCAGGTGATGATGATATTCCGATTGATTAAGGGTAATTACCTGGGTAACTGCCATGGGGATCGGCTAGACTGCCATCTGAACTGCGATAGTAATCCTACCGCTTAATTACCATGCTGACTCAACTTCGCCGACCAATTCATTTATCATTTAGCTCTGCTGATGGCTTACTGACCTCCAAGATTGAGACGGTTGGTACGCTTTATCAGAAAGATGACAATCGCTATCATCTTGTACTCATAGAGCCGCTGGTGATGGATTTGGGCACACGAGCTCATGCGTTAGAAGCGTCTGCCGTCAGCACGCTTACAACCACCGCAGTTCCTACCCCTCGCCTATTGTGGATCGAGTTTTCTCCTTACCGCGTCTCGATCACCATGCAGGGTAACGGTCAGTTTAGCTACCGCCATCTGTTTGAACCGGGGGTGCTGGGGCTAAGCCGATATTTCTTACAAGATGATTCGCTGTATCCCAATCGTGAGCTGCGGTTACGCAACTTTACCCGAAATCTACATGTGAAAGGGAATCTGTTGCCCTCCTACTTATTGCTAGAGTACGAGCTTCGCTGCGATCGCCTCCAGCTTGGGCAGTACACTTTGAGCCTAGAAATCCACCACTAAAAGTGACTACACCAAACTAAATATTTTTTGAAGAAGGGCGTGAATGCCAAGGTGTTCTCACAAAAAATTAGGGGCAGATTTGACATCCACCCCTTAGCAAACTCTGAGAATTGTAGGCTTTTAAGTTACAGCGGATTGCAGTCAGATAGAGGACAATGAAGGATTACAACGTTGGGTCAAAAATGAAGCCGTATTCCATAGACTTTCGAGAGAAGATTGTAAGTGCTATGGAGAAGGGTGATAGCTCGATCCGAAAAGTTGCTGCCCGCTTTGCTGTCAGCAAGAGTTGCGTCGAGAGATGGATGATTCAGAAGCGCACAGAAGGTCACGTCGTTCCCCATAAGCAGGGTGGTTCGGTGAGTCCTGTGATGGAGCACAAAGACCAGTTAGTGGCGATCTTCGAGAACCAGCGCGATGCGACCTTAGCGGAATATTGTGAGCTACTCTTTGATGAGACTGGGCTATGGGTTAGCCAAAGTACTATGTGCCGAACCTTTCAGAGACTCAATTTACCGCGCAAAAAAAAACGCTCCGCTCCAGCCAAGCCACCAGCGAACGAGTCCAACTCCTGAGACAGGAGTACTGGGCACAGGTGACGAGTATAGAACTCAAAGATTTAGTGTTTCTCGATGAGATGGGTGTTCTACTGGGACTCATGCGAACCCATGCCCGTGCTGCACCTGGGGAACGAGCGTATGACTTCAAACCTTTTTATCGGGGCAAGAAGGTGAGTGTCATGGGCGCGATTACCGTCTCAAAGGTGCTGGCTGTGATGACGATAGATCAGTCGATGGACGCGGTTGTCTTTGAGGTGTACGTCTCAAAGTGTCTTGTGCCTCAACTGTGGAAAGGGGCTGTCGTGGTCATGGATAACCTGCCTGCTCACAAGGTAAAAGCCATTGCACCTTTAATTGAGGCGGTTGGAGCGAAGGTTCTGTATCTGTCTCCTTACTCTCCCGAATTTAATCCGATTGAGCATTGGTGGTCACAGTTAAAGGCTTTCCTAAGACAGTTCTCGCCGACAACCTCGAAAAGGGTAGATACCCTCATTGCCACAGCGATGGATTTGATAGATCCTCAACATTTGCACAACTGGTTTGCACACTGCTGTTACTGTCCCTCTTAACACTGCAATCCGCCGTATTACTCGGTTGGCGACTGCAACTCATCGATCGCGCAGCGGGCGATCGCAAGGCTAAGCCGTGCCTTTTGAATCTCTGATAGCTGTGACCATTCTGTTTGGGGAATTTGAGTGAGCAAATTATCTACAGCAGTTTCCAATCCACCATTTCGCATCGGTTCCAGCAGCCGTGCCTGAACATAAAGGTCTTCTTGACCTAAATTAATTGCAACTTCTTGAATACACTGCACTAGTTGATCTGCCAAGGACAAAGATTCTGCAACCGCCTTGCGGGATTCTGCTACCAGCTTTTGAGCCTGTGCCGCGATGGATGCCAGTAACTCGCGAGGAATCCGAGTTGAAAACCGTTGAGCCAAGGAGGTTTGCAAGTTAGTAGACGACCATTGCCGATCAATCTGAGCAAAAAAGCTGTTAGCGCGAGTGGCAATCTCTGACTCTTGCCAGCCATCTAGGAAAGAGGCTTGCTCCAACTCAACATAAAATCCTTCCGATTCGGGATCGCAGGGATTCCAGGGATAGGAAATTTTGGCACCCGGTAGGTCTTCTACCTGAACGGCATCTTCGGTGAAGGGCTGATCAGCCGTCCCAGTACAATGAATCCCCTCGGCATGAAAGAGAGCGCTGAGTAAATCGCGATCGCCCTGTTCATTCTTGTCATTTCCCGAATCACCGGAACACATATGCTTTTCCATCACGGACTCCTGCATGCACTAACTAATGATCTGGTTTAGCACGATTACCAAACTCTGTACCAACGTACCTACATGGCGACCTCAGTTCGTTTCGGAACTCCAGGTAAGAATATCCGCAATCTGACTAAACATACGTCATTTGGCATAGAAAACTCTTAGGTACGGAGTTCGGAGTTTTGAGTTCGGAGTTTTGAGTTCGGAGTTTTGAGTTCGGAGTTTTGAGTTCGGAGTAGAAGGAAATTAATCCTGTCGAAATATTTTAGTGATGCAAGATCAAGGGCAACTAGCAGAATAACCTGCTGGTCTAATTCTCAACTTCTAACCCTGTACTCCGCACTCTGTACTCCGCACTTCCTCTAGATGCTTTGCGGCGTTGTCACCGAGCGACCCTGATAAAGGTCAAGTCCAACTTCGATCGCGCACACGGTGGCAGTAATGGCGATGATGACTACAGGCGGCAGATTGGCACCCGCGATCGCCACTATGAATAAGATTCCAGCCGCTGATAATCGATGTTTTGTCCGGGCTTTGCATTTAAAGATAATTCCGGTACGGTGCAGCACTGCCAGCGACAGAAAGCACAGCGCTACCGAGCCGCAGATCAGCCAGCGCTCTGGATCAGTTAGAAACGCTCCATCTTTGGTCAAAATCACATGCTCTACGCCAATGCCTGTAGCTGCCAACCCAATAACCAAAGGCAGATGAGAATAGAACCAGAATTGAAACACACGCAGGCGACCAGACGCTTTTTGCGCTCGAATAGCTGAGCCATCCACGTTGTCAAAATAAATCCACCAAAGACCAAAAGCAACGATAAAGCCGCACACCGCACTGAAGGCACTAATGCTACTCCATTTCATTTCAGAAACGCCCCGCACTACTGCAATGATGGCTTCCCCTAATACGATGATGGTAAACAGACCAAACCGCTCTGGGAGATGTTCTAAATGGGGAGGAACGTTCGCTTGGTGTCGTTGAGCCGTCAGCGGTGTGGCAAAGTCAACCGCTAACCCTACGGCCCAAAAAGCAAACCGCAGCGGTAAAGGAACAAGGGCGGAAATAATCCAGAAAATTGCCGCGATCGCAAACCCAATTGAATAATGGGTCGTTAGCCCTCGTGCAGAGGGAATGCACCAGCCAGCCCACAAATATTCCAGCACCAACACGATTCGCGCCATTGCGTAGGATAGGGCAAAGCCGGAGGACGAGTCATCTAAGCCGTGATGAACATTGATCGCCAGTGCCGCGATCGCCAGCATTTGCACTCCCATCAGCAAGCGCCGAATCACGGTATCCGTATCAAATCGATTGGCATAGAGCGTGGTGCCAATCCACGCCCACCACAGCGGCACAAACAACGCCACAAAGCCCACAAAGCCCGTAAGGGAAACATCTTTACTCAAGTTATGGGCAACTTGCGACACCGCCACAACAAACACCAGATCATAGAATAGCTCTAGCCAAGTAACGCGGCGGGTTTCGTCTTCTTCGCCACCCCGAAGCCGAGGCGGTTGTATCCAGCTAGTCATAGGTCGTTGATTAAAATGCTAATAAGATCATCAGGCAGTCACTGTTTAGTTTTACCATTTGCCATCTATCCATGAATTTAGATAGTGCAGCTTTGTTTTAGCGGGGCGTTGATTTATTTGAACTGCGGGATTGGATCGCTTTCAGGCATTGCTCAAGAATTATCGGCAGCCATCCTAACGTGCTGAGTGGGAAAGAGGAGGATAAATGAGTTTTGAGTTTGTCAATTGCCCTATTTTCTACGGAAACGCTTCGCGATCGCCATGCACCTGTTAGGAAAGTGTTAAGGCAAAAATAGAAGTTCCTGCGAGCAGGGGTTTGATGCTATTGGGGGAAATGCCCAAACGCTTTAGCGATGAGAGTTGATCCAGCAGCTCTGTGAAGGCAAAGGATTGGAGTTGAAACCCTTGATCGGCAACAAATTGCTGCATATGTTCTAAATTTTCAAAACTGTTATCGAGAGTAGATCTGCCTGTGTTTTGAGCGATCGCCTGCAAAATCCGTTCCATTGCGGGATGGTAGTTTCGTAGCTGACTGCGCCGCTGTTTTGTGGTCAGATCTGGCGTGATCCACACTCCGCCATAGGGTTGCAACATCTGCCGCACATTAGCAAACACTTGCTGTTTTTCATGCAGAGTCAGGTATTGTAGTAAGCCTTCACAAGCGATCGCGATCGGCTCTCCTCGACGCAAATAATCAGCATTCACCGGAAACTGGCTAGGATTCGCCGTGACATCGATCGCGGCAAAGTGCAGATTTGCGCGATTTTCCACCAGGCGATCGACCACTGCCCGTTTCTGCTCAATCATTAACGGCAAATCACTTTCCACAAACGTAATTGCTGGATCTTCAGACATCACCATGCCGCGCGGCAATAATCCTGATGCCAGTTCCACAATTTGCCGACAGTCAAACGTTGCCAATATCCAATTCAGCGCCTTATATCGTGCCTCCATGACTGGCGCAAAATACTTTAATTCTTCAACACCGTTCGTTGCATACTGCTCAACCACAGACTGAGCCTTCACCAATTCCGAAATCTCCATCGCATACGGAATATCACTAAACTGTCGTGCGTAGGTGACCAGTGAAGCTGTTGGACTGATTTTGTCAAAGGACGTGGGCATGGGAAGCAGGGGCTAGAAGTATGAATCACAGAACGGAGGGTATGGCAGGTCGCACTGAGCAAGCTGCCATGAATCATATTTCATCTATCGCAGCTGATAAATCCTTTTTACCCAAGCTCTCTCGCTTTTTTCAAAATTCTCATTGCCACATCTTCCGGCACTGGCATGACGGAAAGACGGTTACCTGGACGCACGACCCACAGTTCATCGGGGGTAAAAATTTGGCGCAGAGCATCTAAAGTCAGCATCATGGGAAAGGTTTCGACAAATTCCACGATCGCAGTGTGCCAGCGGGGATTTTCTAGGGTGGATTTTGGATCGTAATACTTACTGCTGGAATCAAATTGGGTCGGATCAATCACAGTGGATTGAGCGATTTTCACTAAGCCCACAATGCCCAGTGGCGTAGTGTTTGAGTGGTAAAAAAATGCCAGATCTCCCGACTGCATAGATTTAAGAAAGTTGCGGGCTTGGTAGTTCCGCACACCATCCCAAATTGTTTCGCGATCGCGTTCCAAATCCGCAATGCCATACACATCCGGTTCAGATTTCATTAGCCAGTAGTTCATGGGCAAGGCAGAAGATGCAGTCAACGTGTTCACTATATAGATCAAACAACGTGGTCAGGTGCTAGGTGGCAGAGGTTGGTTGAGTCACCTAATTCAATTTGAATCGTGGCGTGATCAATGCCAAATTGACTACGCAATTCCTGACAAAGGTGCGCCAGAAAGCGATCGCCGGGGTGCCCCTCTGGAATCACCAAATGAGCCGTAAGGGCTGTTTCCGTGGTACTCATCCCCCAAATATGTAAATCGTGAACTTGGCTTACGCCAGACTGTTCAGCCAGATAAGCGCGCACAATCCGCTCATCCACACCCGCAGGCACGGCATCCATTGCCAAGCTGAGTGAATCTTTCAGTAACTGCCACGTGCCCACAACGATGATGGCATTGACCACCAAGCTAAAGGCAGGATCTACCCACAGCCATTGGGTAAACAAGATGGTGACTCCAGCCAAAACCACCCCCAACGAAACGATCGCATCCGATGCCATGTGTAGAAACGCAGCGCGAATGTTGAGATCGGTTTTGCGACCCGACATAAACAACAGCGCGGTGATCGTGTTGATCACAATGCCGATCGCTGCCACAACAATGACAGTGCCCCCTGCCACAGGTGCCGGATCGCGAAAACGCTGCAACGCCTCCCAAGAAAGCCCACCCACGGCAACAAGCAGAAACATTGCATTGAACAGGGCTGCCAAGATAGACGACCTGCGCCAGCCATAGGTATAGCGACCCGAAGGCTGCCGACGAGACAAGATACTGGCAACCCAAGCCACGACCAAACCCAAAACATCGCTGAGGTTGTGCCCTGCATCAGCTAACAGCGAGATAGAATGCGCCGCCCAACCATAGCCCGCTTCAACAATGACAAAGCCTAAGTTAAGAATTAGCCCAATAGCAAACGCTCGACTAAAGTTTTTTGGAGCATGATGGTGATGCCCATGACTGTGATCATGATGGTTGTGCGCCGAATGCTCGACACTTTGATGACGATGTGTGGAATGGTGATGCTGGTTTGCCATAGGGCGATTGTGGAGTTTTGGCCTAGGAATAGCAGCATTCTAGTACAAACTTTACATAGCTGAATGAGCGCTCACATAAAAACAAACTCTTCTTTCGCTGATGAGAAGATGCTTTGGGACAAGCTAAAAAGGGTTTTGAGGCAACCCGTTTTTTGATGGGTCGAGTAGAGAGGGTTCCTCCAATGTTTAGGCTTGCTTTGTATTCCCCGTTGCTCTCCCCTTTCGGAATACGAGAGTGTCACACGATTTAGCCTTGCATCGTTGGAAACCTCCCCCTCACAGAAGCCTGCCTGCGGTTTTCCCGCACAAGCCTCTTCATTGAGCCATTCACCTGCTCTAATAAAGCGACACTAAGCGACCAGGTCTGGGGAGAGGATGCCACGCCAGATAGCGTAGAAAGCTCTCCCAGCGAAAGCTACGTCGTTGACTCCGTCGATTCAGCCATTTGAAGACCAGCTTGTGAACTGCGTCTTCAAAGTGGTAGAGCGCATGACCGTTGTCGGTGACCCCAAAGTAGTTGAAGTGTCCGCGCAGCTTTTGCCCGATTGCTTGCCATAGCTGAGGCAGCTTATGAGCATTGCGTTTTTGCTGCAACCATTGATTGAGGGTGACTAACGCACGGCGAAATCGTTTCTTTGAAGTCTTGCGCTTTAATCGGGCTTTTCCGTTGCGACTCTTGCCCCAGTAATGGGTGAACCCCAGAAAATCAAAGCTGGGGAATTTTCTCCCGTACTTGAGGGCTAGACCCGCTTGCCGCTTGCCGCAGGGAAGAAGTTGGGTTTTCTCCTCATTGAGGCGCAAGCCGAACTTCTCCAATCGCTTGGGCAGAACCCGCATGAATCGTCGAGCATCGTCCTCGAACTCAAACAAGGCAATGCTATCGTCCGCATACCGGATCAGAGCGCAGTAGCCTCGGCAGTGCTGGCGCACAATGGTGGTAAACCACTGATCTAGCACAAAATCCAAGAACACATTTGCAATGACGGGGGAGACTATCGAGCCTTGCGGGCTACCCAATTCATCCTGTACTACGCCGCCTAGGGTTTGGACTCCGGCTTTGAGCATTCGCGCAATCACCTGTAGGAATCTTCTATCCCGAATCCGCAGGGCTAATACCTTGAGGATTTCCTGGTGCGGCATGGTGTCGAAGAATTGAGCCAGGTCTAGGTCTGCAATCCACCCAACGGGTTGCCCCATGACCTCCTGATGCAGTTGCCGCAGGGCATCATGACATCCTTTATGGGGTCGAAACCCATAGGAGTTACTGAGGAATACCGGTTCGTAAATTGATTCTAAGACCCGACGAGTCATCTCCTGAACGATTTTGTCTTCAACGCAACTAATTCCCAGAGGGCGCAAGCTGCCATCTTCTTTGGGAATCTCGACTCGTCGTACCGCTTGGGGTCGATACGACATCTGGTTCAGTTTCCGGTGCAACCCCTGTAGATTTTCCTCCAGGTTCTGTCCGTACTCCGTTTTCGTCACTCCATCGATTCCAGGCGCTTTGTTGTCTAGCGACTGAAAGCAGGCTCGCAGATTCTCCACACTATAGTGGTGCATCAGGGCACTGAAGACAGTCTCTGGTTCTCTGTGAGCCCGTTCGGCTATCCGCTCGATTCCTGTTGTCACCATACTTCCACCTCTGAGTGTGGTTGATGTTGCCTTCGAGTGTTCGACCCAATGTGTCCCCCTTCGCTCCGTGGGCGTTACCCCACTTCTTCACTACTATGGGGACATCCGACTTCCCATGAATCGTTGAGCGTTCTTCCGGTTTGCCGGTTGTGCGGCTCTACCCCCCGATGGAGGAGTTCATGGGACCTCCCAAGTTCCCGACTCTACCTTGATGACGTGCTACGGTCTCCGACCCCGGTGGACCCTCCAGAACCCTGGCAGTTGGCTCTGTTGGTTTTGCCTTCCACAACACGAACTGTGTCGGCATCCACGTGTATGTCTAATTTCGGGGCTCAATCCCTTCACGCTTTCGCATTGCAGCCCATCATCTCCCTGTGTACGCTTCACTGTCCTCGTTGCCGATGACAGCGCAACACTCGGTACTTGGTGCCTTGCCAAGGCTTCCCTGACCAGGTTCTTCCCCTGGTTGGCAGAGCCGAGCTTCGCTCGGCGCACTCGTCTTCTAGACCTGTGGAAATGCGAGAATACAGACAGGCGTTTACCCGTGAACTTACAGCATGGTTTTAGAACCTGTTCTTTGTCCTGATTGTGGAAGCAATAACGTGGTCAAGCACGGTCGCTCTGAGGAGAGCAAGCAACGTTATAAATGTCGTAATTCGGAATGCGCTCGCAGCACCTTCATTCGAGACTATGCTTACCGAGGCTACTTGCCCGAAGTCAAACAGCAGATTGTTGATATGGCAGTCAACGGGAGTGGCATCCGAGATACTGCACGAGTGTTGAAGATTAGTCCGACTACGGTGATTGAAGAGTTAAAAAAAAGATCGACATCTCAAAGCAGTCAATGAAGCTCGTCTAGCCCAGCTTGAACCGACTCAAACCATCGTCAAGCTGTGCCAATGGGAGGATGTAGAGGCAGAAGTGGATGAGATGGGTCGTTTTGTCCACTCCAAGCAACAGCAACGTTGGTTGTGGCACGCCATTGATCATGCAACAGGCGAAGTATTGGCATATGTCTTGTCGAACCATCAAGACACGGCTTTTCTCGAACTCAAGTCATTGTTGGAGCCATTTGGGATTATGCAGTTCTATACGGACGGCTGGGGTGCTTATGAGCGACATCTGGAGCCAGCGTTTCATACCGTTGGTAAACACAATACTCAGACGATTGAGCGTAAGCATTTGACTTTACGGACTCGGATCAAGCGATTAGCTCGCAAAACTATTTGCTTTTCTAAGTCCATCTGGTTGCACGATGTAGTCATTGGACTGTTCATCAATCGCTATGAATTTGGCTTGCTGGTTTAGAGCTATCCACAGGTCTAGAACATGACCTCCGGATCGATCGCGAGAAAACTGAACCAGACCCAGCGATCGCACCTCGATACATTGCAGGATCTACTTCTACAATTACTGCAATGTCTCACCTCATCTTTTCTTTATGACTATCGGCATTTGGATACTGGGCGATCAACTGTGGGCAGGTCAAGCAGCGCTTAAGAGTTGTGTGGAACAAAAGGCGCAAACTCCAGTAATTTTGATCGAATCGTTGCAGTATGTGCAGCAGCGCCCCTATCACAAGCAAAAGCTGGTGCTGGTGTGGTCGGCAATGCGCCACTTTGCCAAAGAGTTAGAGCAAGATGGCTGGTCGGTGGGTTATTACGAACTAGCTCAAGATTTTGAGGCACCTCTACGCGAATGGGTGACAGAGTATCAGATCACTGAACTGCGAGTGATGGAGCCGAGCGATCGCCCCTTCGCTAACCTGTTGCGATCGCTCGATTTGCCTTGTCAAATCACCCTCATACCTAACAATCGCTTCCTGTGGCAAACAAGTGACTTTGACCAATGGGCAAAAAACCGCAAACGCCTCGTAATGGAAGACTTTTACCGAGAAGGTCGTCGTCGCTTTGAAATTTTGATGGAGGGCGATCGCCCTATTGGTGGCACCTGGAACTTTGACAAAGAAAACCGTCAACCGCCCAAAGGCAACCTTCATACGCCACCGCCCCTTTGGTTTGAACCGGATGAAATTACCCAAACCGTAATCCAGCAAGTTGAGCAACTCACCGTTCCCACCTATGGTCATGCAAAACCCTTTCGCTGGGGCACCACCCGCGAACAAGCCCTGCAAGTGCTTGATCATTTCATCCAAACGCGGCTGCCCAACTTTGGACCGTACCAAGATGCCATGGTGACCGACGAAGAAACGATGTGGCACGCGCTCCTGTCGCCCTATCTAAACACGGGCTTGCTTCATCCAGCCGAGTTGGTTAGTGCCGCTGAAAAAGCCTTTCATGAAAACAACCTCAGCCTCAACAGCGTTGAAGGCTTCATTCGGCAAGTGTGCGGTTGGCGAGAATACATGCACGCGCTATACCGTCACGTCAGCGATGACTACTTTGCCAAAAACTGGTTTAACCATACCCATACCCTGCCAGAGTTTTTTTGGGATGCAGCCAAAACGGACATGAATTGTTTGCAGCAGACCCTAAAGCAAGTCGAGCAGATCGGCTATGCCCATCACATTCAACGGCTGATGATTTTAAGCAACTTTTGCCTAATTTCTGGGTTGTCACCTCAAGCGGTTGAAGATTGGTTCCACTCCGCTTTTATTGATGCTTATGACTGGGTGATGCAAACCAATGTGATTGGGATGGGATTGTTTGCCGATGGCGGCATGTTGGCATCCAAGCCCTATGCGGCCTCTGCCAACTACATCAATAAAATGAGTGATTATTGCGGCAAGTGCGTCTACAACCCCAAGGCGCGTGTGGGTGAAAATGCCTGTCCGTATAACTTTTTTTACTGGAACTTTCTCGATCGCCACCACGAAAAACTCAAATCTCAAGGTCGTATGAGTTTCATCCTGGCAAACCTCAACAAAATGCCAGCGGCAGAACTAGAAGAAATCCGGCAGCAGGCAAGACAATGGCATGAGAAGAGTTAGTTTGTACAGAAATTTTTGGATTTTCCCTACTTTTTTTCACTGTTTGCAATTCTTATCGTTCACGATAGTTTTCCTCAACGATTCCACAGGCTTTCCACAAGTTTTCCACAGACAAACCTGAGGTTTTCCACAGGGGAAATGAGGTTTTCCACAGGGGGAACCGTATCACTGGGATTGTGGGCTATTTGTGAACAATCGAAACATAGAGGCACCTTGAGTTCATCAAGCTGCAAAATCATGAAGAACTGTAACGGGGATCAGGCTCAAATGCCGATTCTTTCGTAAAGAGCTTTTTTCTTTAATTAGGGACTGGGGTTTCTATCCGATTGACAACTCGTTTAAGGGTATACACAATGAGGCGAACTACTTTATGGATGCTTTGCCGATAAACGGGTCAATGATTGGGTTTTAGGCATTGGGCAATCCAGAGGGCGGCAACAACTTGTGAGCTTTTGCAGGTTATGAGCTTTGTAGCAGTTTCTTCTATATTTTTGGGTGCAACGTAAGGTTTATCGCTTCTTCTATTTCACCTGACTCAGCACAATGAGGATTTCGTAAACATGACTGTAAGTATTTTGGCGGAGATTCCTGAGGAGTTGCACGGAGTGATCTCGTGCTATTTGGAAAACCACGCCAATTGGGATCAGGATCGGCTATTTGCGGCGGCTTTGTCTCTGTTTTTGCTGCAAAATAATGAAGAGGGCAACAGTGTGAGTGCTAATTTGTCATCTCAGCAAGCTGCACAAGTTTACTTAGATTCGGTGTTTCAGTACCCAGTTTAGGGATTGTGGAATTTGATTTCAAATTATGTGCAATTTCAACTCTGCGATCCAAAATCTGAAATTCTAGAAAAGGTTGCATAGAAGCGATAGATTGAGGATCTAGATTTTGACTGATGGGCAGACCTAAGTCTACGATCGCCCAATCTGAAGTTCTAAAAAGGATTTAAGATGGCATATTTTTGGTTCAAAGCATTTCACATCGTTGGCATTGTTTGCTGGTTTGCAGGCATGTTTTATTTGCCTCGGCTATTTGTGTATCACGCAGAAGCCTATGAGCAGCCGGAACCAGCGCGCGGCATTTTAACAACCCAATATCAGGTGATGGAAAAGCGGCTGTATAGCATCATCATGACTCCGGCAATGCTGCTGACGATCGCCATGGCGATTGGGCTAGTCACCACTGAACCAGACGTGATGAAAGAGCCGTGGATGCACATCAAGTTGTTTTTTGTGCTGCTGCTGGTTGGCTATCATCACTACTGCAAGCGGATTATGAAAAAGCTAGCGGCGAACGAGTGCAAAATGACCGGGCAGCAGTTTCGTTGGTTTAATGAAATTCCTACGGTGTTTTTTGTCATCGTCGTCATGCTGGCAGTCTTCAAAAATAGTCTGCCCCTGGATGCGACTACCTGGCTTATTGCGGCCATGGTGATTGGCATGGTAGCGGCAATTCAACTCTATGCCCGCAAGCGCCGGCTTGCTAGTGAACAGGTAGACTCTACGACCGCGATCGGCAGTCCCGAAGGATCTGTTTAGCCTTTTCTGATTGATAGCTGAATTAATTAGCTGCATAGTAAGTAATCGTTTTTAGGGCGTAGCAATACGCCTTTTTAATGCGTTTAAATTGGGAAAACTGGATGGCTAGGAAGACAGTGTTTACTTGCATGAGCGTAAGTGTTCTTCGGCGATCGCCCAAGGATTCAATTCCTTGGCTGCTGGCAGGTCTGTTGTTCCTAAATTTGCAAAGCTGTGGAAAGGTTCCAGACTTCATGCCACTTCGCACCACAGCCTCTTCTCCCTTTGCCAAAGAGTTAGCAGTGATTGTGAATGAGGCAGATCCGCTGAGCGTGGAGATTGCTCGATATTATCAGCAGGCACGAGGCATTCCTGCCCAGAACATGATCGTAGTGTCTTTCAATCCTCAGCAGCGATCGCTCTCCCCGGAAGACTTTAAAGCGCTCAAAGCAGCAGTGGATGCCAAAACTCCAGAAATAGTTCAAGGGTTTGCTTTAACCTGGGCAGAACCCTATCAAGTTGGCTGCATGTCCATTACAGCGGCGCTCACCTTTGGGTATGATCAGCGATTTTGTGCCAAGGGCTGCGAGCTAACTCAGCCCAGTCCTTACTTTAATCAAGACAGTACCAAGCCCTACACCGATTTTCGGATGCGCCCAACTATGGCGATTGCGGCAACCAATTTTGAACAGGCAAAAGCCTTAATTGATCGCGGCATTGCCGCCGATGGCACCAATCCCAAGGGCACCGCCTATCTGCTCAGCACCAGCGACAAAACCCGCAACCGCCGTGCCCCCGGCTATCAATTTGTCACCCAGCAGATCGCGCCGTTATTTAATAGCGTGGTGATCAAGAGTGATGCCTTGGAAAACAAGCGAAATGTGATGTTTTATTTCACAGGTGTAATCCAGGTGAAAAAACTGGAAACCAATCAATTTCGACCCGGCGCGATCGCCGACCATCTCACATCCTTTGGCGGTGCCTTAACCAACAGCTCTCAAATGAGCAGTCTCCGCTGGTTAGAAGCAGGCGCAACGGGCAGCTATGGAACTGTGGTGGAGCCGTGCAATTTCCCTCAAAAGTTTCCCTTCCCCGCGATCGCCATGCACTACTACCTGCAAGGAAATACCCTGCTGCAAGCCTACTGGAAAAGTGTTGCCCAACCCGGACAAGGCATCTTCATTGGCGAACCCTTAGCAAGACCGTTCGGGAAATAGGGCTTATTGCCACAGCCACGATAGGTTACTGTTCATCATCAGGTCGATCACCGGGTTGAAATTGATGGTGTATGCCGTCATTGCGTTCTTTTTCCGCTATTTACCCAACAGTTTAACAATGCCAATTCCACCAAAATAAAGCGCCGTGATGGCTCCACCGAGTAAGCTCTGTGTGAGTGGGTCGGTGGAAGGGGTTAACACCGCGCCAATCACTGCCGCACCCACCAACACAAACCGCCACCCCGACAGCATTTGCTGCGAAGAGACAATTCCCAGCAAGCCTAGCAATGCTTGAATAATCGGCACTTGAAACGCCAATCCTGTACTAAACAGCAGCAGCAGCACAAATTCAAAATATTTTTCGATCGACCAGCTTTGCTCCACCACATCCGCGCCGTAAGTGATGAAGAAGTTAAGCGCAGCGGGAATCAATGCAACGTAGGCAAACGCCAATCCTGCCACAAACAAAATGCTGGAGCCAAACACAATCGGAGCCAACAGCCGCCTCTCTTTTCGAGTCAGACCGGGGACAACAAATGCCACGATTTGATACAAAATCACTGGACTTGCCACCAAAATGCCGCAATACCCCGCTACTTTGATCGAAACGAAAAAATACTCCCCTGGGGCAAGCTGAAGAAATTTCACACCCTGCGCCGGAATTTCGAGCAGTTGCACAATATATTTAACCCCAGCAAAGCAGGCGATCGCGCCGACTCCCACCGCAATTAGCGCATAAAAGATCCGCTGCCGCAGTTCTTCTAAATGATCAAACAAAGACATCTCTTTTTCGTCGGGCAGGTCATCATCTAAATTTGCATCTAGATCTGCCGAGTCATGAGCAAAATCAGCTTGATGGGTAATCTCAGAGATTGCATCATCCTGGGCTAAATCCTGATTGAAGGTTTCTAGGTCTGAAGGCGCTGTCATGGGCTGAAACACTTATGCAAAAAGCTGTTCATTTATTGTATCCAGGTGAGTCATCAATCTTGACCGAGAGACGGTAGGTTTAAAAGTGCTATTGTGTGTAGAAATTTTGAGAAGGAAAACAGCATGGATCGGCTTAAAACTCAAGCGGGCAAGCTATGGCAGCTTATTTCTAACCCGTCAACGGCTGCAACCTATCAGCAAACCCTGGGCACGACCTGGGCAATTATTAAAGAAACGGGATTAGTGCTCTGGCTGGTCGTGTGTCTGGTTCTCGTGTTAGGCGATTGGTTTTGGAAGGCATCTTATGCAACGGGTCAAAAAACTCGCACCTGGATAGAGACGATGCAAACAAGTGCCCAAGATCCCGCAGAAGCAGGCAGCAGCGATCTGTTAGGTAAAACAGGGCAATCGTTACTAACAGTGGGACAAACGAGCTTGGCAGCAGCACTGGCAGCAGCCAAAGGGCAACTGGGCATCGATACCGAAACGCCAGCCTCCCAACCCATAGCATTAATATCGCCCGCTCCCGAAGAAGTCGCTCCTGCGCCCACCGTGCCTGTCGCATCTCCAGCGCCCGAAATCTCTTCTGACGATATCCTCTGAAACACACAAAATGTGTCAGGGATTGCATCAGACAATGGGGCACCCTAGAGAAACTGTCATGGCTTGCCAATATATCGATTATGGAAAACGAGCCTTTATCGATTGCAGACATTGCTCCAGAAGATTGGAATTCTACGCCAGAGACGGTGAAGCAATTAGTGGAGGCATTGCTGGCAAAGGTCAAGCAGCGTGAAGTTTTACTAAAGCATAAAAGCCGTCTCACACAGTTTTTGGATGCAACTCCGATTGGCATTGCAGTCTATGAATCTACTGGGCAGTTAGCCTACATTAACCATATTGGGCAAGAGCTGCTGGGCATCGATCGCCATTCTGAAGCCCAAGCCAATCTACGGCCTGAAACCTTTCAGGTCTATCGCACCTCCAGCCAACTGCTTTATCCCATTGAGGAGCTACCCACCACTCTGGCACTCGCTGGGAAAGCAGCCCAAGTGGACGATTTGGAAATTCATCGTGCGGATCAAGTAGTGCCGCTAGAGGTGTGGGCAACCCCGATTCTTGACGATCGCGGACAGGTTGAATACGCGATCGCCGCCTTTCAAGATATTACGGAGCGCGTCCGTAGCGAGGCTAAACGACAACAAGTTGAACAGGCGTTGTCTGCCAGTGAACACCGCTATCGGCAGGTGGTGCAAGCCCAAAGCGACTTTATTTTGCGATCGCTGCCCGATACCACCATCACCTTTGCCAATGATGCCATGTGCGACGCCTTGGGTTATCCGTTAGAACAGGTAACTGGACAAAAATGGTGTGATTTTGCCCATGCCGATGAATTACCCACCATTCTCCAAAAGATTGCTGCCCTCACACCTCACAACCCCAGGTTTTTCGCAGAAAATCGCGATCGCCGTGCGAATGATCAGGTGGGCTGGACGCAATGGCTCAACGAGGGAATTTTTAACGACCAGGGGCACTTGGTTGAGTTGCAATCGGTTGGTCGAGATATCACCGCATTGAAGCAAGCTGAAGCAGCGCGACGTAAGAGCGAGGAGCGCTACCGTCAGGTGGTTGAAACCATGCTCGAAGGAATTTGGATTATTGATGTTGCCAGCCGCACCACTTACGCAAATCCCCGCATGGCAGAAATGCTGGGCTATACGGCGGATGAAATGATAGGGAAGGATTTATTCCACTTCATGGATGAGTCAGGACAAGCGATCTCTAACCAAAACTTGGAACGTCGCAGGCAAGGGATCAAAGAACAGCATGACTTTCGGTTTAAGACGAAAACAGGACAGGATCTATGGGCTTTGCTTTCGACCAATCCCTTATATGACGATGTCGGCAACTATATTGGGGCGCTGGCAACGGTCACCGACATTACCCAGCGTAAACAAGCACAAACAGCCTTAGAGGAGAGCGAACAGCGATTTCGCAACTTGTTTGAGTCCATCCCTAAAATTGCGGTTCAGGGATACAATCGCCACCGCCAGGTCATTTACTGGAATGATGCTAGCGAAAAACTCTATGGCTACAGCAAAACAGAAGCTCTGGGCCAGCAGTTGGAGGATCTGATTATTCCCCCAGAGATGCGGCAGGCGTTGATTGCAGAGGTTGAAAGGTGTATCACGGAAAAACAACCTATTCCGGCAGGCGAATTGAGTTTAATGCATCAAGATGGCTCCAGAGTTACGGTCTATTCCAGTCACACCATGTTGGTTAATCCTAGTGGTGAAATGGAAATGTACTGTGTAGATATCGACTTAAGCGATCGCAAACGCGCAGAAGCTTTGCTATACCAAAGCGAACAAGCGCTGCGTCAGCGGATAGACCAAGAGCAAGCCCTGAGTCGAGTGGTGAAAGCAATCCGCCAGTCTTTAGAATTGGACGACATTTTTACGACTGCAACGGTTGAAATTGCCCATTTGCTGCAAGCCGATCGCTCTGCTGTGGTTCAATATTTATCAGAGCGTCAGTGCTGGAAGCATGTTTCTGAATATCGGCATAGCTCAGAAATCTCAAATACCTTGGGGACAGAAATACCCGATCAAGGAAACCCCCTTGCCGACCAACTGAAACAATTTAAAGTAGTTCGGATTGACAATCCAGTCACCCTTGAAGATGAGATCAATCAAGAATTTGCCAAAACCTTTCCCGGTTCTTGGCTCTTAGTGCCCCTGATTGTTGATCAAAAACTTTGGGGGAGTTTTAGTATGGTTCGATTGCAATCCACTTCTCCTTGGACGGAGGAAGAAGCGAATCTGGTGCAAACGATTGGCGACCAATTGGCGATCGCCATTCAGCAAGCGCAAGCATTCGAGCGCGCTCAAACCGAAATAACACAACGGCAACAAGCAGAAGCCTACCTCAGAGCCGCCCTTGCCGAGAAAGAAGTATTGCTAAAAGAAATTCATCATCGAGTGAAAAACAACTTACAGATTGTTTCTGGGTTGCTGCAACTGCAAGCCCACAGCCTGCAAGATTCCCCCGCTATCAACGCGCTTAGAGAAAGCCAAAATCGGGTCGAGTCTATGTCCTTGATCCACAAAAAGATATATATTGCATCAGACCTTGAACAAATTGATGCGGCTGATTACATTCAAAGCTTAGCCACCAGCCTGCTAACCACCTACAAAGTCTCGCTTGGGGCGATCGCCCTGCAAGTGGATGTGGAACCAGTGATTTTAAGTGTCGACCAAGGAATTCCCTGTGGATTAATCATCAACGAATTAGTCTCCAATGCTCTCAAGTATGCGTTTCCAGAAAACCAACCCGGAGAAATTCGGATTCAGTTACGGCAGGTTGGTCACGAGCTTGAGTTGATCATTCAAGACAATGGTATTGGAATTCCAGACCATTTAGATTTAAGCACCATCAACTCCCTGGGGCTTTCGCTGGTACACGCGTTGTCAACTGAGCAACTAGAAGGCAGCCTTGCGGTCGATCGCAGTCAAGGAACAATGTTCACGATAAAATTTCCACGTTTGCATCACGAAAACAGACTACACCACGAAAGTAGAGGTTGAATGGCTAGCACGAAGATTTTGGTTGTTGAAGATGAAGTAATCGTCGCTAAAACAATTACCAGTCAACTAAACCAGTTGGGATACATCGTGACAGGCACTGCTTCATCGGGTGAAATGGCGATCGCCAAAGTCATTGAAACTCAGCCCGATCTCATCCTCATGGATATTGTCTTAAAAGGCTCTATGGATGGGATTACAACCGCTGGTCAGATTCGAGAACAGGTTGATATTCCAATTATCTACCTGACCGCCTATGCCGACGACAGCACCCTCCAACGAGCAAAGGCAACTCAACCCTTTGGCTATATTGTGAAACCCTTTACCGCCGACGATTTACGCGTTGCCGTTGAGGTCGGTCTATTCAAACATCAAGTTGCCCGCGAACTGCAAGACAATCGAGACCAACTGGCAACGTTGCTACATTCCATGAGTGATGCCGTGATTGCCACGGATGCTGAGGGCGTAATCACATTTATGAACCCCGCCGCCGAAATGTTAACGGAATGGCAACAAGACGAAGCCCTAGGGCAATCGGTGACGAATGTATTTCAGCTAATCAATGAAGTGACTGAAACGCCTGCCGAAAACCCGATCTCCAAAGTATTAAAATCTCAACAGGTCGCGTATCTAGACCACTTCACTGCGTTGGTCACCAAAACTGGAAGCCTAATCCCTATTGGCGACAGCGCCTCTCCGCTCAAGCGACTCTCCGGCGAAATACTGGGAGCTGTCGTCGTGTTTTGGAATATCAGCGATCGCCGCCAGACCGAACTGCTATCTCAAGCATTAGAAAAAGAAAAAGAACTCAATCGGCTAAAATCTCAGTTTGTCTCCACTGTTTCTCACGAATTTCGCAACCCCTTAGCCATCGTTCGTACCGCCACAGAGCTATTAGAAGTCAGACAGAATCTGACAGAAACTCAAAAACACGCTTACCTACAACGAATTAAAATCTCTGTTCGCTCCATGAACCAATTGATGGAAGACGTATTATTTATGGGGCAAGCCGAAGCAGATCGGCTGGTTTATCAGCCTGCTCCGCTTCACCTGGAACAATTCTGTCAAGATCTAGCTGAAGAGTTTTTAATGTTTGACGGTCGTTCTCACAATATTGTCTTTAATAGTCAAGGAGATAGCCAAAATGCCTGGATAGATGAAAGGCTCTTGCGCTACATTTTGACCAACCTATTATCCAATGCAATTAAATATTCTCCACCTGGCACTACGGTGCAACTGACTCTCAGGATTGACGCATCCAACCGGATTGCAACGCTTTCAGTGCAGGATCAAGGCATTGGAATTTCCGAAGCGGATCAACCCCGATTGTTTGAGTCCTTTTTTCGGGCTGCTAATGTCACGTCGATTCAAGGTACGGGGCTGGGATTGGCGATCGTCAAGCGCTGTGTAGAGGCTCATTCCGGTCAAATTAATCTCACCAGCCAAGTGGGAGTAGGCACAACCGTCAGCGTCACCTTACCCCTCGATTTAGACCCTTAAAGTTTGACTCCACTACCTTTTACTTTTTTCCATACCGTATCCTGCCCGACGCGCAGTTCTTCAATGATTGCGCTAGACTATCAAGTCTGATAAGCCGTAACAATCATAGGAAAAAAGAATGGGAAGACGCTTAACTGCGACGAATGCTGATGCTGAAGAGTCATTGGATCAGCCAAAGACAGCAAAGAATCAGTCTAAGGCAGTTGAAGCGCCTCAGGAGGCGGGACTTGAAATGAAGCGCGATCGCGAAAAGCGTACAAATCGGCACCAATCAGCGACCGCTCAGACTCCCGTCACTTCCTCAACCTGGACAATTGAAAATAGCGAAGAACTGTACCGGATCAACGGCTGGGGTGAACCTTACTTTTCCATCAATGCCGCAGGACATGTGACTGTTTCTCCCCAAGGCGATCGCGGCGGTTCCCTAGATTTGTATGAACTGGTCAATTCCCTCAAGCTACGAAACCTAAACCTTCCCCTCCTGATTCGCTTCTCAGATATTTTAGAAGACCGGATTGAGCGGCTGAACGCAGCATTTGCCAAAGCGATTGCCCGTTATAACTATGAAGGTGCCTATCGCGGCGTATTTCCGGTGAAATGTAACCAGCAGCGCCACTTGGTCGAGTCGCTCGTCAAATTTGGCAAACCTTACCAATTTGGACTAGAAGCGGGTTCCAAGCCCGAACTAATGATTGCTCTGGCAAACCTAAAAACGCCGGGGGCTTTGCTGATATGCAACGGCTACAAAGACCGAGAATATGTTGAGATGGCAATTTTGGCGCAGCAGTTGGGCAAAATTGCCATCATCGTGCTGGAGCAGATTGAAGAAGTTCCGATGGTGATTGCCGCTAGCCGCAAATTGGGGATTTCTCCAGTCGTCGGTGTACGAGTGAAGCTGAGCAGTAAGGGAATTGGGCGTTGGGGAACTTCAGCAGGCGATCGTGCTAAGTTTGGCTTGACCATTCCCGAAATCCTTCAGACCGTCGATATGCTGCGGGAAGCGGATTTGCTCGATTCACTTCAGCTTTTGCACTATCACATCGGCTCCCAAATTTCGGCAATCTCTGTCGTCAAAGATGCCATCCGAGAAGCCAGTCAGGTTTACGTAGAACTGGCAAAGTTGGGCGCTGGAATGCGCTACCTGGATGTGGGTGGCGGATTAGGTGTAGATTATGACGGCTCCAAAACTAACTTCTACGCCTCTAAAAACTACAACGTACAAAACTACGCCAACGACATTGTGGCGGAGGTTAAAGAAGCTTGCGTTGAACGGGGTATCCCCATGCCAACGCTGATCAGCGAAAGCGGACGGGCGATCGCGTCTCATCAATCGGTGCTAGTCTTCAACATATTAAGTACGAGCGATGTGCCCACAGGCGCACCAGAACCTGTGCGGGAAGAAGAGCACTTGATTATCCGCAATCTTTGGGAAACCTACGACTCCCTCACGATGGATAACTATCAGGAGGCCTACCATGATGCGGCTCAGTTTAAAGAAGAAGCCGTCAGCTTGTTTAACTTTGGCTACGTCAGCCTGACAGAGCGTGCCCGTGCTGAACGGCTATTTTGGGCGTGCTGCCAAAAGATTTTAGAGATTGCCCGTCAGCAAGACTATGTGCCCGATGATTTGGAAGATCTGGAAAAAATCATGGCATCGATCTATTACATCAACCTGTCGGTGTTCCAGTCTGCACCGGACAGTTGGGCGATCGATCAGCTTTTTCCGATCATGCCTATCCATCGACTAGACGAAGAGCCAACCAAACGAGCAACCCTGGCAGATCTTACCTGCGATAGCGATGGCAAAATCGATCAGTTCATCGACCTGCGCGACGTGAAGCATGTGTTAGAGCTGCACCCACTCCACGCGGATCAACCCTACTATTTAGCAATGTTTTTGGGCGGTGCCTACCAAGAAATCATGGGCAACCTGCATAACCTGTTTGGCGATACGAATGCCGTCCACATCACTCTTACACCCAACAAGGGCTATCAAATTGACCATGTAGTCAAAGGTGACACCATGACGGAGGTACTGGGCTATGTTCAGTACGACTCAGAAGATCTAGTCGAAAGCATTCGTCAGCAAACCGAACAGGCCCTGCAAGAAAAGCGGATTAGTCTGCAAGACTCTCAACTGCTCCTGCAAAACTATGAACGGAGCCTGAGTCGCTATACCTACTTATCGTCGTGATATTTCCTGACGACCCGATAGGCTAAAGCGCAAACTTCCCAAGATGGCTCTTGATTCCTGCTTCTCATCGCGAAAGGTCTGGCAAACCGCTCAATTATTGCGGGAAGTCCATGTTATCTGGGCGCTTTAGTTTACCTGTGCAGCAGGAGTATCGTTACAATACGGGACTCGTAGCTTTCCTGACCCCTCATTAGTTAAAGTTGTTGTATGTGGTTGCTTTCAGGGAACTCTAAGCAAGTAATTTACATCGCACCAAAGTTTGAAACGTTGTCACGTATACAACCTAGTACTTCAAAGCAGTGATTCTAGATGGCTTCGTTGCCTACGTGTTGTTAAATAACAATATGTTGTTTTTGGGCTATTTTTGGAAGGACTGAGGCAAGGATTCATCCACCACCAGCCAAAATCCCAAACGATGCCTACCTATGTTGCCGTTAAGAAAAGTTGTGTTGCCAAGAGCCAAAAGAATTCCAATAGCTCCTTTCCTATCGGTTCTTTTGATCACAGTTAGAAGTTTATCGTCAGAAATTATGTCATGTCCGGGGAGTACTGAATGAGTCCTGAGCCGTCCTTAAATAAAAGTTCCATTCATGGGACATCTGAGCGAGCAACAGCAGAAGCTTCTCAGGTCATTTTGCCAAAAACCTTTGAGACTTCTTCAGTGATGGATGGAGATGGAGAGGATATCGCGTTTGCCAAAGCTCCAACGCTAATGATTGATTTGGAGGAAACTCCTAGCAGTGAAGGGGCTGAAAGTTTTGGTGTACCTCCTGAAATGCCTTTGAAGCATTACATTCAGGGGGTTATTCAGGGTCAACAATCGTATCTGATCACTAATTTGCTGGGTGAATCGCTCACTCTATTCCAACCCCAAATGGTATGGACTATTGGACGAAATCGGGGAGCTGCATTACCCTTGCGCGATCGCCTCTTGTCTCGTCGTCATGCCGTTATCATGTTTGTTTTGCAAGAAGGTTTTCACCTGGTTGATCTCAACAGCATGAACGGCTCATATTTGAACGGCACCCGTCTTCAACAACGACAGCTACTAAAAGATGGCGATCGCATCCGTTTGGGCACTGTGGAATTCAACTTTTTTATTAGCCAGATCAGTCGTACCATCGAGCCAATTCATCCCGAAGTACTCGCCCGATTTACCAGCTCAAAATCCTGTCAAGAAGGATTTATGGAATATTCTGCCTTGGAGGAACCAGAAATCTTGTTTACAGACCTACCAACGTGATTTAGGTGCAATAGGATTCACCGTTGGACATGTGCTATCCAACTTTGAGAGTCTCCCCACTTCACTCCTGTTTCAGCAACCAAAGCGCAGTGTAGGTCATCCCCGAATCATCTGGTTGAATTAGCAAAAAATGAAGTCCCTTTCCTAATTGCTTTCTTACTTCGTAGGTTTGAGCGGCGATCGCCATTTCTGCATCATCAAAAGTTGCCATCACCCAACGATCAACTAAACCTGCCTCTAAAATCAAGCCATCCGGTGTACCGGGTATATAGCTCAACGAGACGGGGCAAATCTTTTCTAGCCAACGAGCTAGCTGCATAGAACGTCGCCCCCCATCAATTACCACGCCTGAGATTAATACCGTGGATGCCAACCCCAAGCTAAGCGGCAAAATCTCAGGCGGCATATTGAGAATGGGAATCAAACGGTCTGAAAATGCTGGGATCAAGTCGCCCGCTGGTAAGGATGCAAAACGCCACTGAACGCCCAAGAGATTTTCAGAAACGGGTAGGGGTGGGGGTTTATCTAGGGCAACTGGCTGATACGGTTGGCTTGTGTAGTAAGGATAAGTAGGATAAACCAGCGATCGCTCCTCTAGCAAGCGCTTTAACGTGGGGGTGTGCCGAGTCGGCTCCACCTCAATCCCTAAAGGCTGAGCGGCAGTTTCTAGCAAAGAAAAAGATTGAGGACGAAAAACGCAAATCCGCTCTGGCTTAGGGTGTCCATCTGTTAAGAGCTGCTGTAGCTGCTGTCTGAGCCAGTCTGCTGTTGCTTGCGACTGAGCGCAAAAAAACGAGTGCTGAAGGTTGCCTTGGCGATCGCAAATCAGCAGTTCCCACAAAGCGTTTCCTGCCTCGTCTTGAAGCGGGCGACGATAAAAATCAAGTTCCCAAATAGACATACTCTAAAATCAAAAATATGGATCTATGTGCAAACAGCATCTAGTGCAAGTACTCTGATGGCTTGTACATCTCTGTACTATTTTGCGTTCAAAGTGCAAAACTCATAATACGATCGCCATCACGCTAATACGATCACCATCCTGCTCTCTTTATGACTTGTCACCATGACCGATCGCTTTATTGAAATTGGCAAAATTGTTTCAACGCAAGGGCTGAAAGGTGAAGTTCGAGTGTATCCCAATACCGATTTTCCTGAGCGCTTTTTGGAACCCGGTAAACGCTGGCTGCTAAGACCCGGAGGTAAAGATCCGCAGCCAACCCAACTGCTTCGTGGGCGTTATTTAGATGGCAAGGGTTTATACGTTGTCCAGCTAGAGGGAATTAATACAATCACCGATGCTGAAGGTCTACGCGATTCTAAACTGATGGTGCCTGAAGGCGATCGCCCTGCATTAGAAGAAGGCGAATTTCATATTCCAGACTTGATTGGTCTAGAAGTGTTTGATCAAGCAACACAAACCTTGGTAGGCACAGTTGTCAGCTTGATCCCTGCTGGAAATCACCTTTTGGAAGTGCAACGTCCCGACCCAGAAGCAAGCACTGTATTAATTCCTTTTGTAATGGCGATCGTGCCCATCGTTGATTTACACCGCCGCCGCCTCGAAATTACTCCTCCTGCGGGGTTAATTCCTGATGAGTCAATTGATAATTTACTCATCCCTTCGGCTGAAGGTGAGGGGGAAGAATCTACCCAGAGTTTATAGATTTGCCGTGGGAATTTTTACTTGTGTTGCTAAGATGTGTTAAAAGGCATTCTAAAATTTCATATCTTCAACCATTGCTTAGATAAAGCGTTAAAGTCTTTATTTTTAGCCCTTTTTTATACAATTGGCTGCATAATCCAAGGATACTTCTAACGCGATTGATTAAGATATTGCTTCTTCGCAGTTTCTTGCATAGCTAGCTAATCCTTCAAGCTAGATTAGTAGAGATATCTATTCATTTGTTTGAGCTTTTTACCACCATTCGCTCGATCTCATGAACCTTACCGCTCCGGCATCTTTCTCTGAGTTTACCGTCCCCGAATGGCTACAAGCGTGCTTAACCACCCGCCAAGTAGCCGCTGATTGTAGTGAGGCGCAAACGACTCGAACTGATGCTGATCTAGTCTGTCGCGCTTTTGAGTTCGCCTATCGCCTTCATCAAGGACAATATCGGGCTTCGGGAGAACCATACATCATGCATCCGATTGCTGTAGCAGGGCTACTGCGCGATTTGGGTGGTGGCAGTGCCATGATTGCGGCAGGATTTCTGCATGATGTGGTAGAAGATACTGAAATTACCTCTGATGAGTTGGAAGCGCAATTTGGTAAGGAGGTTCGCCTGTTAGTAGAAGGGGTGACCAAGCTTTCTAAGTTCAACTTTTCTAGTAAAACTGAGCGTCAAGCAGAAAACTTTCGCCGCATGTTCTTGGCAATGGCGCAAGACATCCGGGTGATTGTGGTAAAGCTAGCAGACCGCTTACACAACATGCGAACGCTAGAGCATTTATCGGATGCAAAACGATGTCAAATTGCTCTGGAAACGCGAGAAATTTTTGCTCCTTTGGCGAACCGCTTGGGGATTGGGCGATTAAAGTGGGAATTGGAGGATCTCTCGTTTAAATATTTAGAGCCAGATGCTTACCGAAGTATCCAAGAATTAGTTGCAGAAAAACGGATTGATCGCGAAACGCAGCTTAATGAACTAGCAAATAATCTGCGCGATCGCCTAGAACATATCGGTATTCGGGTGTTTGATCTCAGCGGACGACCCAAGCATCTGTATGGCATTTATCAAAAGATGCAGCAGCAACAAAAGGGCTATGACGAAATTTATGATGTTGCTGCGGTTCGCATCATTGTAGAAGCGAACGAAGACTGCTACAGGGCATTAGCGATCGTCCATGATATGTTTCGTCCTATTCCCGGACGATTTAAAGACTATATTGGCTTACCCAAACCCAACCGCTATCAATCCTTGCATACGGTTGTAGTTGGTACTACAGGTAGACCCTTAGAAGTGCAAATTCGCACTTTAGAAATGCACCATATTGCTGAGTATGGAATTGCCGCCCACTGGAAATATAAAGAGGCAGGCAATTCCAACGGGAATATGACAGGGACGGATGAAAAATTTACCTGGCTCCGGCAACTATTAGATTGGCAAAGTGATCTGAAAGATGCTCAAGAGTATTTAGAAAGCATCAGAGAGGATCTATTTGATGGGGAAGTGTATGTGTTCACACCCCAAAGCGATGTCGTGTCATTAGGACGTGGCGCAACGGCGGTAGATTTTGCCTATCGGATTCATACCGAGGTGGGAAACCACTGCGCCGGAACCCGCATCAATGGTCGGATGATGACCTTAGACACTCCTTTAAAGAATGGAGACATTATTGAAATTCTGACGAACAAAAGTTCTCATCCAAGCTTAGACTGGTTGAATTTTGTGGTTACGACGAGTGCCCGTAACCGGATTCGACAGTGGTATAAGCGATCGCACCGCGATGAAAACTTAGCTCGTGGGCGAGAAATGCTAGAGCGTGAGCTAGGGAAAAACGGGTTTGAAGCATTGCTCAAATCAGCACCTATGCTGGCAACTGTAGAACGATGTAATTATCACAGCGTAGATGATCTACTAGCAGCCATAGGGTATGGAGAAATCACCTTAAACCACGTAGTCAATCGCCTGCGAGAAACGGTTAAAGCACAACAACCGATCGCCACTGTTCCCCAATTATTACTGCCTTCAACAACACCCAAGGCACTCCCTTCGCCTTGCAAATCTCCAATTATTGGCGTAGAAGGGCTACTGTATCACTTAGCAGGCTGCTGCACTCCTGTTCCTGGGGAACCCATTATTGGTGTAGTGACCAGAAGCAACCGAGGTATCTCCATTCATCGACAAGGGTGTTCAAATGTTGAGCAGGTGCCGGGCGATCGCCTAGTTCCAGTTAGCTGGAATTCTACTCAAGAAGGAGAGCGCCCACAAACCTATCCTATTGATATACAAATTACAGTTATTGACCGGGTTGGCGTACTCAAAGACATTCTATCTCGTCTGACTGATAATAATATCAATGTTCGTAATGCCCAAGTCAGAACCTTTCCTGACCAGACGGCAGTAATTGACTTAGGTATCGATGTCCGCAATCATGACCAGCTTGAACGTACTTTTGCTCAGGTCAAAAAGCTCAGTGATGTTCTAAACCTCCACCGCCTGAGCCAGAGCGAAGATTAAGTATTGTGTGAAGGAATAATGATCACATTCAAATCTTTATGCAGTCTGTGCGAAGTTTCACTTTGAGGAGCCAGTGTGACGAGGAAGCTTTGAGGTCGTGCATTAGAATTAGTTCTTGAAGCTTTTCTTCCAAAAACTTCATCGTCAGATAAAGTATCCGTAGTGGACGCTTTTCAAAGTGACTTTCGATACTGATATAGACCGTTTTATTTCAGTATCATCCATTAAATAGCTGGCTAGAAGTATTTTTTAGCTTGAAGGGTACCTTGTCTGTGCCCCCAAATTTGTTTAGTCGTCACTTTATAATGCGGCGACTTCCGACTAGAATTAAACCCATAGTTCCAGTTGAATCGTCCAAACGGGTTGAGCTTATTTCTTTTCCATTCCTGAATTTGGGTCTGCTACCGTGAATACTTGGACAACCCGACATACGAGACACGCTGAACAAGATGAACAGCGTTTGTACGACCATTTTTTGCGCCTTGTGCAATCGGAACTACCCAGTGATCTAGTACAGCGCTTTCGATTGCTGTTTATTGATGGAACAGATTACCCTGATGTAGAGGTTAGTGCGGCACTTGAAAGATTTGCAGCTAATAAATCTACAGATCAAGAATTTCGGTTTGTATTAAACCGTTGCTGCCATATTTTAATTAATCGCTGGCAAGCTCGTCCTCAATATCAAACGTACATTCCTGAATTAATAGAGGTTTTTGAGTCATTACCTGGTCGTCCAATCCGGGAACATGCGAAATCGCGCGCTGCCCGTCGGTTACGGGAGCTTGTTAAAGACTTTGTGGATAGTGATCAATATCTGGCGCTGCGACGTTTAGCTCAAGTTACTAGCCAAAATACTGAAGCCAATCCTTTCGGAGTTCCCTTAGGCAAACTGATTCATCGGTATCCTTATTTATATGAGCATTGCTTAGTAGCCGAGGGTAGTACTCTTGAGCAACAGCAAACTATTCGTCATTTAAAGGCTAGGGCAGAGCGCCAATATGAGCTTGATCTATCTCAATTTGTCACCTACCAAGTGCGGCGATCGCAGATGAGCCGCAGCAATCTCCCTGATGTTGCCAGTCGAGTTTTACAGCCTGCCAAGAACCCAACATTATTGAGCGATGAAGCCCTTTGTATAGCAGTGAAGCATTTTGCAGGCAAATCGCAGGGATCTGACACCTATCGAGATTCAGCACAACGTTTTTTAACTCACAGTTCCCAAACGCCTTCCTTTCATTCCTTTAAAGATGATCTCTACCAATACATTACTGCCTCAGTAGATCCAGAATATGGAAATCGTCAGTTTAATAACCAACTTTATGCTCAACTGAATGCAACTCTGCCAGAGAGCAATGTTCATCGCGTAAATGATTTTCTCATCGTTAGAACCTGTAGCCAACTGCTCAATTTTTTGGTTGTTGAAAGTTCTCAAAAACCGAGCCACTTTGTGTTTGTTGATTTGCTTTCAAATCTTGGACCGGCCATAGCAACAGGCTTATTACTCAAAATTGCCCTAATTTGTCGCAAGGTTAAACCAAACTTAGAAAAACGCTTTTCTATTTTGTTTAGCCACTATGAATCTAGCAAACAAGAAAACGTACAATGGCTTGTTCAAGCAATGGAACATCTTAACTTGGCGCTGAGTACCAATTTCAGCACATTAGACCTATCTTTTATTAACCAATGGTCATTCTGAATAGTTCTTCGACAATACTCTGAACAGGATTAAGCGGCAAAGATTTTAGGTGAGCAGAGGTTTTCGGGTCGAGTAGAGAGGGTTCCTCCAATGTTTAGGCTTGCTTTGTATTCCCCGTTGCTCTCCCCTTTCGGAATACGAGAGTGTCACACGATTTAGCCTTGCATCGTTGGAAACCTCCCCCTCACAGAAGCCTGCCTGCGGTTTTCCCGCACAAGCCTCTTCATTGAGCCATTCACCTGCTCTAATAAAGCGACACTAAGCGACCAGGTCTGGGGAGAGGATGCCACGCCAGATAGCGTAGAAAGCTCTCCCAGCGAAAGCTACGTCGTTGACTCCGTCGATTCAGCCATTTGAAGACCAGCTTGTGAACTGCGTCTTCAAAGTGGTAGAGCGCATGACCGTTGTCGGTGACCCCAAAGTAGTTGAAGTGTCCGCGCAGCTTTTGCCCGATTGCTTGCCATAGCTGAGGCAGCTTATGAGCATTGCGTTTTTGCTGCAACCATTGATTGAGGGTGACTAACGCACGGCGAAATCGTTTCTTTGAAGTCTTGCGCTTTAATCGGGCTTTTCCGTTGCGACTCTTGCCCCAGTAATGGGTGAACCCCAGAAAATCAAAGCTGGGGAATTTTCTCCCGTACTTGAGGGCTAGACCCGCTTGCCGCTTGCCGCAGGGAAGAAGTTGGGTTTTCTCCTCATTGAGGCGCAAGCCGAACTTCTCCAATCGCTTGGGCAGAACCCGCATGAATCGTCGAGCATCGTCCTCGAACTCAAACAAGGCAATGCTATCGTCCGCATACCGGATCAGAGCGCAGTAGCCTCGGCAGTGCTGGCGCACAATGGTGGTAAACCACTGATCTAGCACAAAATCCAAGAACACATTTGCAATGACGGGGGAGACTATCGAGCCTTGCGGGCTACCCAATTCATCCTGTACTACGCCGCCTAGGGTTTGGACTCCGGCTTTGAGCATTCGCGCAATCACCTGTAGGAATCTTCTATCCCGAATCCGCAGGGCTAATACCTTGAGGATTTCCTGGTGCGGCATGGTGTCGAAGAATTGAGCCAGGTCTAGGTCTGCAATCCACCCAACGGGTTGCCCCATGACCTCCTGATGCAGTTGCCGCAGGGCATCATGACATCCTTTATGGGGTCGAAACCCATAGGAGTTACTGAGGAATACCGGTTCGTAAATTGATTCTAAGACCCGACGAGTCATCTCCTGAACGATTTTGTCTTCAACGCAACTAATTCCCAGAGGGCGCAAGCTGCCATCTTCTTTGGGAATCTCGACTCGTCGTACCGCTTGGGGTCGATACGACATCTGGTTCAGTTTCCGGTGCAACCCCTGTAGATTTTCCTCCAGGTTCTGTCCGTACTCCGTTTTCGTCACTCCATCGATTCCAGGCGCTTTGTTGTCTAGCGACTGAAAGCAGGCTCGCAGATTCTCCACACTATAGTGGTGCATCAGGGCACTGAAGACAGTCCCTGGTTCTCTGTGAGCCCGTTCGGCTATCCGCTCGATTCCTGTTGTCACCATACTTCCACCTCTGAGTGTGGTTGATGTTGCCTTCGAGTGTTCGACCCAATGTGTCCCCCTTCGCTCCGTGGGCGTTACCCCACTTCTTCACTACTATGGGGACATCCGACTTCCCATGAATCGTTGAGCGTTCTTCCGGTTTGCCGGTTGTGCGGCTCTACCCCCCGATGGAGGAGTTCATGGGACCTCCCAAGTTCCCGACTCTACCTTGATGACGTGCTACGGTCTCCGACCCCGGTGGACCCTCCAGAACCCTGGCAGTTGGCTCTGTTGGTTTTGCCTTCCACAACACGAACTGTGTCGGCATCCACGTGTATGTCTAATTTGATTGTGCGTTAAAGGATTGTGGGCTTGGTAAAGTAGGATCAATTCTTTCCCCTCAAGAAGCTATGGAATGCCGACTTTGTGGTCATCCTAAGTGTCATAAGCATGGCAAGCTGCCCAATGGACACCAACGCTATTTCTGCCCTCACTGCCAGCAAACCTTCTGTGAGAGCTTTGACACGCTGTACTACTGGCGACGAGTGAGTCCGGAACAAGTTCAGCAGGTGCTACAAGCTCATAGTGAGGGCAGCAGCTTACGAGGGATTAGCCGAATTACAGGCTTGGCATACAACACCGTGGTCAGTATTGTTCGGGCATCGAGTGCCAAGGCTCAGCTAATTCATAACGACCAGGTCAAGCAAGTGGCAACCGCAGAGGGGAGTGCGGATGAGATGTGGTCTTTCGTGCAAAAAAACAGAAGCAATGTCTTTCCAATGAATTAGAAGTGGGAGACTGCTGGATAGGTCTGAGTTTAGCGGACTCCAGTGGACTGATTTTAGCGGCACGAGTGGGCAAGCATACAGACGAACTTATTGAGGAATTGGTAATTAGTACACAGGGAAAAACGGCTTGCAAACAGTGGAACAGTGATGACTGGGGAGGCTATGAACGAGTCCTTCCGCCTGAAATTCTGCACTATGTTGGCAAAGACAAAACGCAGCGCTTAGAGCGAACCAACGGCATCGTCCGACAACAAACTGCTCGATGGCACCGCAGGCAAAACAAGTTCGGCAAACGGTGGGAGCAAACGAAAGTGACAACACGCTTAGTAGTCAGCTATTTCAATTGGATTTGGCGGCATAGTCGATTCAAAACAACTGCGGCTCAACGAGCAAAACTGGCTGAGCAGCCTTGGACCTGGCAGGATGTCGTTACCTACCCCACAATCCTTTAGTGCACTACCCAACAATGACTTGAGTTCGAGAAAAGCCGTGTCTTGATGGTTCGACAAGACATATGCCAATACTTCGCCTGTTGCATGATCAATGGCGTGCCACAACCAACGTTGCTGTTGCTTGGAGTGGACAAAACGACCCATCTCATCCACTTCTGCCTCTACATCCTCCCATTGGCACAGCTTGACGATGGTTTGAGTCGGTTCAAGCTGGGCTAGACGAGCTTCATTGACTGCTTTGAGATGTCGATCTTTTTTTTAACTCTTCAATCACCGTAGTCGGACTAATCTTCAACACTCGTGCAGTATCTCGGATGCCACTCCCGTTGACTGCCATATCAACAATCTGCTGTTTGACTTCGGGCAAGTAGCCTCGGTAAGCATAGTCTCGAATGAAGGTGCTGCGAGCGCATTCCGAATTACGACATTTATAACGTTGCTTGCTCTCCTCAGAGCGACCGTGCTTGACCACGTTATTGCTTCCACAATCAGGACAAAGAACAGGTTCTAAAACCATGCTGTAAGTTCACGGGTAAACGCCTGTCTGTATTCTCGCATTTCCACAGGTCTAGAACATTACCCGGTGAGCAGAGGTTTTCATAGTTTGAATAAAATCCAAATTTGCTGGATTTTATTCAACTCACAACAATTGTTTTAAGAAATAGGTGCTGACTGGGTTGCTCTGAACCGAAACCAATGACTCGCAAATTAGGAACAGATTGCCTGGAAAGTTTAATTGCCTTTGAAGTAATATCAGTTCTCCTACTTTTTAATAAGCGATAGTTAAAGCCAATAGTCGGGTTGGGCTGCTTGCCACAAGAAGGAGCATAGAAAAGATCAAAGTCAACAGCGTTAGGAATAAGAGTTCGGGGCATATTGCCACAGTGTTCTGTGATCAGAGTACTGAGTCATTGAGCAATGGTGATGATGTGCAGCGGCAACGACCAAGTAGAAACAACTTGTTCTAATTCTTGACCAGGTGCTCCATAATCCTGCATAAATTAAGCTTTGGCACTCTTGCTTGGAGATAGGTGAGCAACCCAGGTAGCGGTTTCCCACCAGGTTGCAACCACCACATCTGCATCGGACCCATCTGCATCGGTGATGAGGCGGTAGCGCTATAACGCTTGAAGCGGCACAACGCCGTTGTCAAAATGTGAGAGTTCATCATCTTTGTAGGGAATTCAGCCCTTTCCTTTAACTACTGATTTTGCCTGTTGTTTGAAAGTAGATCGAGGTTATGGTGCAGAGACAATAAGTACATCATGTCCACGCTTTTTAAGGTGCTCTGCATATATTGCAATTACTTGAATTCCACAAGACAGATAAGCATGGGGGAGGGTGAATGTAATCTTCATAAATCGGATAGTTTAATGTGGACTATCAAAGGTTTGAACAGAACTTTCTGAAACTTCTGGGACTGTATTAACTCAGTTTTCTTACTTGAGTGGTTCAGTAATTACTCGTATTTAGTTCAGTGGACTAATTTTTTATCAGTGGAATGTATCAGGGCAGGCGATCGCATAATTTAGCGTTTGGGATCTCTAAGTTTAAGTAAAGAGTTTAAGTAAAGGTTAATATATATCCCTAATCCAACGTTTATACTGTATGACTCTCACTTGATCAATTCAGATTTTATGAAAACTGCACAAAAAACACTGCCTCAGATTGCATCAACGACTGATCATGTACTAACGCTAGGCGACTATGCCCACTCTGTACTCAGTGAGCAATATCGCAGCATATTTAAACACGAAAAGAAAGTTTTAGCCGACAACGATCCAGAAGATTTGCATCACATGCGGGTGGGGACGCGCAAATTGAGAACGGCATTTCAGGTGTTTGGTATGGCAATACAGATGCCCAAAGGTGCTAACCCAAAACGCGTTAGTGCGATCGCCAAAATCTTGGGTAAACTGCGCGACTTAGATGTGCAAATCGCCGCATTAGAAGGTACTTACTTGCCTCTAGTGGATGGGGTTGAAGAGGATTTGCTGCACGAGGCGCTTCAAGTGCTATACAAACAGCGTCGGCAAGCATTTGCCGTAGTTGAACACACCCTTGCGCGATCGCGTTACCAAGATCTCAAAACCAGCTACCAATACTGGCTAGAAAACCCCGAATATACGTCTTTGGCAACACTGCCTATTATTCCCCTACTGCCTGACCTGCTTAGTCCTCTGCTTGCCGATTTACTATTGCATCCGGGTTGGTTGATTCCGGCGAGTGGGTCTTCAACCGCAGGCGGAGAAATCCTTCACGATTTGCGAAAAGCTTGCAAACATGTCCGCTATCAAGCAGAGTTCTTTGTGCCGTTTTATAGTCAACCCTTTCAAGCTTGGATTCAAGAGATAAAATTGCTGCAAGACAATTTAGGCAAACTGCAAGACAGCTATGTTCTGCAAGATCTTTTAAAAGAATATCTACCCAAACGTGCTGAGATGCCAGCTTTGCAAGCAACAATTCATCAAACCCGCTCGGAGGCGTTAGCAGACTGGGATACGGTGCGGCAACAATATCTTGATCCAGCTTTCCGCAGTTACTTGCACCAAATGTTGCTAGAACCCGTTTTGCCAGTTGTTGAGCCAGTTGTCGTGGATGCGGCACCCACAAGTACTCGTAAAAGAGCCGCTGCCAAAAAAGTTGCTAAAACCGCTACCGAAACGAGAGCGATTCAGAAGCAGTAATCTTTGCTCGTTTGATGGGTTATCCCTAAAATAGTGAAAGCGTCCTGTAAAGTTTTGAGTAGCTTACTAGACTTCTACGTCCGCTGATTTTAAGTAGTAACCAGGCTGTTTTGGCAGATTTTTATGAGTACTGATAATTTAAATTTTTTGGATGATGGTGAATCGATCGCGTCAACCGTGAGCCAACTGCATCATTATTTCAAAACAACGCACTCTCGCTATAAGTTGAAGCAGGGTAACCTGTTAAACAGAGTGCATGTAAATGCCAAAGAGACTGCCCAAGTTCAGGAAGATGTGCAGCATTTGGAAGAAGTGATTGCTCTATTTGGCATATTGACTGATTCACTGTCAGTCGCAAACCGGGTGCTGCACTCTGAGGCGATCGCCCAAATTATTGGCTCAGATGCAGATGTTTATAAAACTCATCTAGAAGATGAGCAAGAGCACGCTTCTGAACGGGCTGCTGCTGAGCGTAAGGTGGCTCAACGAAATAAAGAGTAGTTCGGCATTTGGAAGTGCTTTTATCGGGGTCAATTTTTTTCTAGCTTTTTCTTTGCTTCTTTTTCAAACCAAATGATTACTTGGGCGATCGTTAAACGTTCAATGTCAATGTCTGCTTCCCTGGCAATGCGTTTGAGCGGTTTGAGGGATGAAATTACCAGTTGGGAAAAGAATCGGCGAAAATCACTATCTCCAGCTTTTTGCAAGCTTTCATCCTGATAAACCCACTCTTCAATTTGAGTCGATTGCAACGTTGCAATAGGAATGTCGGTTTTCTGAGCAATTTGCTTCAGAGATCGCAGCGCATAGATAGTCACTCGTGTGGTGAATTTATCATGCGAGGTCAGCAGCGCTTTATCTACTTCAGCGCATTCTTCGGGCGTTAGAAACTCAGCAGACTGCATCCTATTCTCCCGTAAAGCAATCATTTAGGATAACCCTATTGTGCAGCGATCGCTGGTTATAAACCATTTGCATTTCGCAACTTCCAACCCTCCCACAAACGAGCAACACCAATCACCATCAACAAGCCTGCAACTCCCACAGGTACTCCAGCCAGCAACAAGGGGAACCAATGATATTTTGTGCCTTCCTCCAATGAGGTTCTAGCGTTTTCGGGGGCTTTGCTGTCATACACAACATAAACTGGAGTTCCCACTCCCAGCCGCAAAGAACAGTCTGTCTGTTTAACTAGCTTCCCTGTTTCCGGCTGGTACTGCACAATTGGACAAAGCACTTTTTGCCATTGAAGGCACTTTAAGGCATTCCCGCGCTTAGTACGTTGACAAACTCTGGTTGTCTCTTGGGCGATAACCGTTCCCATTACCTCTTTTTGTCGCCATGCTTGGTCAAAGCTTTCTAAAAAATTGCCCGACACAAACGATAAAAGCACACCACCTGCCGTGATGGCGAGAATTCCAGAAGCGATCGCATCAGCCTGTTTAAGCCAATTCATAAAAGGGTTCACTCACTTTGAGGCTGGGTTGCATCCGCATACCTAAACATATTCTGATGGCAGCAAGCACGGTAACAGTATGGGCGCAATCTTTGCAAGATATTCAAATGGAAAAATGTACCAGATGTTTAAAGTTATTTAACAGTGACATCAGCTTTGAGCCGGGAAAAATCCAAGACAACCAACAATTAGAAAGGCAATATTCCACCCAACAGCCCAGATAGCACTCAGTACCGTCACTACCCAGCCCAGCCCAGAAAATCCAGGCTGCCTGCGCGCTGACAAACGCTTAGGGATGTTATATCCCAGAATTAACAACGATAATCCGGGAAACAGATTAACTATCCAATGAATCAGCCAAAATTCAGGGCTTGGCGCTGGTTTTGTGTTTGGCAATGAGACACAGATTTCGGAAAAGTGGGTGAAAACATAGAACCACAGCGCCATAATGCCCACTCCAAGCAAAATTAGCAACAGGCTCAGAAGCAAAGTAAAAGTGAAAAGACATCCCGATTTTCTTGATGAACGCTGCATAGCGATGACTGGCAAAAGAGCTTTGTGTCAAACTTCTCTTTTTACTTCGATTGAATTAAATAGCCGCAGCGGTGTTCTCCATCCACAATCCAGTGAGTGCGCTCTACAGTGCAGCCTTGCAGCGCAACCGCAAACATTTCTAACTCATGCCCACAGACGCTAGGAAACGATTCTGCAATTTGAGAAATAGCGCAGTGATGCTCCGTCAGAACAAATCGATTCCCGTCTGCTACTGCTCCATCTGTATCTATCGAATGGCACTCTGCCATATATCCTTCTGCCTGACGAATTGCAGCTAGCTTTGTCACCCGATCTTTGAGTAACCCACTCCCAATGCGATCGCGATATTCCAACGCCTTCCGCTCCCACTGCTTTTGCAGAATTGATTTCATTTGCTCTTGGCTAATGGTTTCTGCCAGCGTATCTAATAAAGAAATTGCAAATTCGTCAGAGCGATCAGGAAAGCGATCGCGTCCAGACTGACTTAAGCCATAAGTGTGGCTTGGGCGACCCATCCCCGTCTGCACCGCCTCATGCACAATCAGCCCTTCCTCTTCCATATCTTTCAAATGACGGCGAACTGCTTGAGGACTGATACGCAGACATTCAGCCAGATTTTGAGCGGTGGCTTGTCCCTGCTTTAGAAGGTGTTGCAGGATATCTTGCTTTGTTGAATGCTGCTGGGTTGTCGTCATTCGCGCGCGTAGAGTCGAGACTTACAAACACAATTCAAGTCTATATGCTAACTTTAGCAACAAAACTGTTTCTAAAGTGTTTTACAATAAGGTTAAGCAACAAAGATGTTGTTTTAATTATAAAATTCGTTTGTTACATTATTCCACTTGTTATAGTGTTGCCTGCCCATGAACACACAAATGAAACCCAACCAAGCGTCCGAAAAAAGCTTGGAGGCAATGAAGAATTTTTCAGAAACCTATGCCAAGCGTACAGGTACTTATTTCTGCTCTGATTTAAGCGTTACTGCCGTCGTGATTGAAGGGCTTGCCAAGCATAAAGATGATTTAGGCGCTCCCCTTTGCCCTTGTCGGCATTATGAAGACAAGGAAGCTGAAGTCGCTGCCGTCTATTGGAACTGTCCCTGTGTGCCGATGCGAGAGCGCAAAGAGTGCCACTGTATGCTTTTCCTCACGGCTGATAATCCCTTTGTGGGCGACAAGCAAGAGATTTCTATTGAAGAAATTCGTGCCACTACCAATCAGGCGTAGCCATTTTAGATAGCAGATTGAAGATTAAAGATTAAATGCGAGATCTATATAATCTTCAATTCAAAATCTTCCATACAAAATCCGATTCCTCAGAGAGAACACTTCGATGACTGCATCCGTTCAAAACCTGGTTAACCAGCCCTATAAATATGGCTTCGTCACCAACATTGAATCTGATACGATTCCTCGTGGCTTAAGCGAAGACGTAGTTCGTCTGATTTCTAAGAAGAAAGGCGAACCTGAATTTATGCTGGAGTTTCGCCTGAAAGCTTATCGCCAATGGCTAAAGATGACTGAGCCAAATTGGGCTGAGGTGGGCTACCCCGCGATCGACTACCAAAACATCATTTATTACTCTGCGCCCAAGGTGACAGAGAAGAAAAAAAGCCTGGATGAAGTTGATCCCGAACTGCTGGATACCTTTGAAAAATTGGGTATTTCGCTGTCCGAACAAAAGCGGCTCAGCAATGTAGCTGTGGATGCGATTTTTGATAGTGTTTCGATCGCCACCACCTTCAAAGAAAAGCTAGGGGAAGTTGGGGTCATCTTCTGCTCAATTTCCGAAGCCGTTCACGAACATCCTGAACTAATCAAAAAATATCTGGGTAGCGTCGTTCCTGTTGCGGATAATTACTTTGCCGCCCTGAACGCGGCGGTCTTCAGTGACGGTTCCTTTGTTTACATCCCCAAAGGCACCAAATGCCCCATGGAGCTTTCCACCTATTTCCGCATTAATAATGGTGACTCAGGGCAGTTTGAGCGGACGCTGATTGTTGCCGAAGAAGGCAGTTCCGTTAGCTATTTGGAAGGCTGCACTGCCCCCATGTATGACACGAATCAGCTTCACGCGGCTGTCGTGGAACTGGTGGCGATGGACAATGCCGACATCAAATATTCTACGGTGCAAAACTGGTATGCTGGCGACAAAAACGGTAAAGGCGGCATCTTCAACTTCGTCACCAAACGCGGGTTATGCCAAGGCGTGAACTCCAAAATCTCCTGGACTCAGGTAGAAACAGGATCAGCTATCACCTGGAAATACCCAAGCTGTGTGCTAGTGGGCGATAACTCCGTCGGTGAGTTCTACTCGGTGGCGTTGACCAACAATTACCAGCAAGCTGATACGGGTTCCAAGATGGTTCACATCGGCAAGAATACCAAAAGCACGATCATTTCCAAAGGCATCTCTGCTGGCAATTCTCAGAATAGCTATCGCGGTTTGGTCAAGATTAATCCCAAAGCAACGGGTGCCCGTAATTATTCTCAGTGCGACTCGATGCTGATTGGCGACAACGCTCAGGCAAATACGTTCCCCTACATCCAGGTGCAAAACGACAAGGGCAAAGTTGAACACGAAGCTTCGACTTCCAAAATTGGGGAAGATCAACTGTTTTACTTCAAACAGCGCGGCATTTCAGCAGAAGATGCGGTGTCGATGATCATTAGCGGCTTCTGCCGAGATGTATTTAACCAACTGCCAATGGAGTTCGCGGCCGAAGCAGACAAGCTTCTCGCCCTCAAACTCGAAGGCAGTGTGGGTTAGTCATTATGTCTGAGTGCAGTGTGAGAATCGCCAAGCGATCGCAAATATCTACCTGATTCCAAATTAAACAGAAGTCGTTAGTGTCAGATTGATTTTGGTAAAAGCGATGGTTGAGATCTTACAAGCTAGAACTGTCACGATTCGAGACTTGATTGATGACTTCAAGTTGGAGCTTGTGCGCGATCGCGATTTTTTTGCCGAGTGGCGAGAACATTTACCAGAACTGACGGATCAGGAAAAGCAAACGCTTGATATTGTGCAAGAAGGCTTCTTTAACTTGATGGAGTACCCACCCTACTTAGAGAAAGCGGTTCAAATCTCTGTTCTATCGCCGTTGCTACTTCTGGGCGGGTTCTTTTTGCATCCCTTTCAAATTAGAGCAGAACAGTCCACTGAGATTGTTAGCCAAGATGGGGGCGTGGTGATTCGAGGACAGCTTGATCTAATTATTTTGAAAGAGCGCTTCTGGGTCCTAGTTATTGAATCCAAAGGATTTGCTTACTCTGCCGAAACAGGTTTAGCCCAACTCATCTCTTACATGATGGCGAATCCAGAAGTAGAAAAACCTTGTTTTGGAATGCTGGCAAATGGATTGGGTTTTAGATTCGTCAAGTTAATAAAACATCCCCCACGCTATGCAGTGTCGAACCAGTTCAACCTGTTAGATGACGGAAACAAGCTTTACCCAGTCCTACAAATTATGAAACGGTTAGGGCAGTTATAGGGGAAGATTCAGATGAAAATTAGAGGGGTTGAATGGTGATTCAAGAGAACAGTGAAGTGATTTTGTCGGTGAAGAATTTAACTGCTGAGGTAGAAGGAATCTCTATCCTCAAAGGGTTAAATTTGGAAGTTAAATCAGGCGAAATTCACGCGATTATGGGACCGAATGGATCGGGAAAAAGCACCTTTTCCAAAGTTTTGGCGGGGCATCCTGATTACACCGTGACGGGTGGAGAAATCACCTATTTAGGACAAAATTTGTTGGAGTTGGAAGCGGAAGACCGATCGCGTTCTGGCATTTTTCTCGCCTTTCAATATCCCATCGAAATTCCTGGTGTTAGCAACCTCGACTTTTTGCGCGTGGCATACAACTCCAAGCGTAAATTTGCAGGTCTGGATGAGCTGGATACCTTCGATTTTGAAGACTTGGTGCAGCAAAAGCTAGATGTTGTGAAAATGAATCCAGCTTTTCTTGATCGCAGCGTCAACGAAGGCTTTTCCGGTGGCGAAAAGAAGCGCAACGAAATTCTGCAAATGGCTCTGCTAGAACCAAAGCTGGCGATTTTAGATGAAACCGATTCTGGGCTAGATATTGATGCGCTACGGATTGTGTCGGGTGGCGTGAATCAGTTGACCACACCCGATAACGCCGTGGTGCTGATTACCCACTACCAGCGATTGCTCGATTACATTGTGCCCGACTATGTGCATGTGATGGAAGGTGGACAGATTGTGACTACGGGCGGCAAAGAACTGGCGCTAGAACTGGAAGAGCGTGGTTACACCTGGATTCGCGAAGAAGCGGAGGTTGCAGCACGATGATTGAATTGTCTACTGTTTCCGAAATTGGCAATAGAGGACTTTCTAGCAAAGTAGATCGCGCCGCCTATCTGCAAACCTTACTGCATCTTCGACTCCCACTGCCTGAGTCACTGATTGGTTTGCAAGTCATTCGCGATCGCGCCACAGCCAGAATTCAAGAATTGGCGATTCCATCCACTCGCGATGAAGAGTGGCGATTTGCAGATTTATCAAGTCTCTTGCAAGTTGACTTTCAAACCGTGAGTGAGCCGTCCAGTCTTAGCTTTCCTCACATTCAGCCGTTTATTCTGCCAGAAGCGATCAACAGTCGCCTGGTGTTTGTGAATGGTGTATACGACCCAGCGTTGTCGGCAGTGGATGGCTTACCCGATGGAGTGCTGGTCACCAATCTGGCAACAGCGGCGGAGTTCAGGGACTGCTCGACTTATCTTGCACAACAGCCGGGAGCAGAAGAAGTCTTTACAGCCTTAAATACCGCAAGTTTTACAGATGGCGCTTTAATTTGGGTTGAAAAAGATCAGGTAATTGATTCACCCATCCAGCTTTTGTATGTGTCAACGGCAACTCAACTCGCGATCGCTCACCCTCGTTGCCTAGTGGTTGCCCAATCTGGCAGCAAGCTCACACTAATTGAGGAGTTTGTGACGTTGCATGAAGGTATTTACTTCACTAACGCAGTTACAGAAGTTGTGGTTTCTGATAGCGCTGAGGTGAACCATACACGGATTCAACGCGATAGTGTTGAGGCGTTTCACATTGGCAAAACGACCGCGACTCAAGCGCAGAATTCTCGCTATACCTGCAATGCTGTTAGCTTGGGCGGCAAATTGTCTCGCCATAACCTGGAGGTTTACCAAACAGGTGAACAAACAGACACAGTGCTGAACGGACTAACAATGATTACGGGCGATCAGGTCGGCGATACCCACAGCGCGATCGCGTTTACCAAGCCCCACAGTACTAGCCATCAGATTCACAAATGCGTTGTCGATGATCACGCCCACGCGATTTTTAACGGCAAAGTGTTGGTGCCTAAAGCCGCTCAACTTACCAACGCCGGACAGTTAAGTAAAACCCTACTGCTGTCACCCAAAGCGCGAATTGATACAAAACCCCAGCTTGAAATCGTTGCCGATAATGTCAAGTGCGCCCACGGAGCCACGGTCAGCCAACTCGACAACGACGAAGTGTTTTATCTGCAAAGTCGTGGCATTGATGAAGCCAGCGCCCGCAAACTGTTGGTTTATGCCTTCGCCTATGAAGTAATTGATCAAATTCCCGTTGCTTCGTTGAAAGAGCGGCTGAGCGCAATCGCTCGACCTCAACAGCCCTAACACTGCTAATCCCTTATTTTTCTTGCGCTATGACTTTCACCCAAGCTAAATCCCTTGCTTCAGCCGTCCGCGCTGATTTTGCCGTTCTCAGCCAGGAAGTGAACGGCAAACCATTGGTGTACCTGGATAATGCTGCCACATCCCAAAAGCCGATCGCGGTGTTAGAGGCCCTGCGCTATTACTACGAACACGACAACGCCAATGTGCATCGTGGGGCGCACACCCTCAGTTCCCGGGCTACGGATGCTTACGAAGGCGCACGGGATAAGATTGCTGCCTTTATCCACGCCGCTTCCCGCAATGAAATTATTTACACCCGCAACGCTAGCGAAGCGATCAATCTGGTTGCCTACAGCTGGGGCATGAGTACTCTGCAACCGGGTGATGAGATTATTCTGACGGTGATGGAACACCACAGCAACCTAGTGCCGTGGCAGTTTGTGGCACGGAGGACAGGCGCGGTGCTGAAGTTTGTTCAACTCACCGACACGCAAGAATTTGACTTTGAACAGTTCAAATCACTGCTGTCAGACAAAACGAAGCTCGTGTCTGTGGTGCATGTTTCTAACACTTTGGGCTGCATCAATCCGGTGAAGGAAATTTGCGCGGAAGCTCATCGTTACGGGGCAAAAGTGCTGCTAGATGCCTGCCAAAGTGCGCCCCATTTGCCGCTGGATGTCCAGGAGATTGACTGTGATTGGCTGGTGGTTTCCGGACACAAAATGTGTGCGCCTACGGGGATTGGCTTTCTCTACGGCAAGCTGGATCTGCTGAATGCTATGCCTCCGTTTATGGGCGGCGGCGAGATGATTGCCGATGTATTTTTTGATCACTCGACTTACGCCGAACTGCCCCACAAGTTTGAAGCGGGAACCCCTGCGATCGCAGAGGCGATCGCCTTAGGTGCTGCGGTTGACTACCTGAGCGCGATCGGTATGGACAAAATTCACGCCTATGAAGAGGAACTGACCGTTTACCTTTTTCAACAGCTTGAGCAAATTCCTAATCTGCAAACTTTAGGACCTAAGCCCAAAGCAGACGGCAGCGGACGAGCAGCCTTGGCAGCGTTTACCGTGGGTGATGTTCACGCGAATGATCTATCAACCTTGCTCGATCAAGCAGGGGTGGCAATCCGTTCAGGACATCATTGCACCCAACCCCTGCATCGCCTGTTGAATATTTCCTCCAGCGCCCGTGCCAGCCTCTACTTCTATAACACTCGCGAGGAGATCGATGTTTTTATTGCTGAGCTAAAGGAAACTGTAGAGTTTTTCAACGGCGTTTTTGAGGAATAGCCCCGAGTCATAGACAGTTTCAAAAGACTGGTCTTCATGACTGCACATATTGCAAAATAGCACGAGCGATCGCTTGGGCGATCTTGGTGCGTCCTGTTGCACTCGCCAGTCGTGCCGCATCTTCTGCACCTGTGACAAAGCCAATTTCCACTAGTGCCGCTGGCATATCCGTGTACTTGATGACATAGAAGTTTGCCTGCTTCACACCGCGATCGCGCGCACCCAATTCTTGCAGCAAATTGGTTTGAATCGTTCGGGCAAGCGATAGTCCATCGCTAGAAGAATAATAGGTTTCAATCCCACTCACATCAGTCCGGCTTGCAGTAAAAGAATTGGCGTGAATGCTGACAAACACATCAGCATTTGCCTGTTCTGCAAAGTCTACTCGCGGCGCTAATTCAACTTCTTGGTCACCCGATCGCGTCAGCACCGCGTTAACTCCTTTCTGCTTTAGCAACGCCACCACCTGCTGTGACACCGATAGCGTGATCTCTTTTTCCTGTAAACCGCCGATGCCAATTGCGCCGGGATCGCCGCCACCATGCCCGGGATCGATCACCACAGTAATGCCACTTTTAGGAATAGGCAGTGGGGTGAGGGTAGGGTTGAGCGATGGGCTAGTAGACGGAACAGGTTTAGAAGGCACTTCATTTGCCTGCACCGGAAGAATCATCGCCTGCAAATTGTTGCGGTTCAAAATCTGTTGCAATTCGGTAGCTTTGCCTTGTTCACGAAAAACGCCTGCTTGTACAACGCTTTGTCCATTCACCAGGGTCCGAAATGCCCCCGGAACTACGGCACTCACACGGGCAGCATCCGCACCGTTCACCACCACTCGATAGGCTAGCTTGCCATTCAAAATCGACGGTTGGGGAATGGGGGTAGGAGTAATTCGATTGGGTAGCGGTGGCAATTTACCAGAACTGGTCCCCGTTGGATAAGGTGTTGGATAACGGGGCAACGGTGATGAGTTTGGCATGGGAATCACTACCGCGGCACCTGGCGATCGCGAGTAGGGAAAAGCTCCACCCGCTGAAGTCGGCGCATTAATCGGCACGGTGGGAACTACAAAAGATCCGGGAGCGGCTAGGGCAGCACTAGCGAATCCTAAAGGACTGAGAGCGATCGCGCTCCAAGTCAAAAACCGAAGAGGAGAAATATTCATGGGCGATGTGTGAGGTGCTCTTTGGATACAAACTCCACCATCACTACTCGATCCGGATAAAACCACGCGATCGCATTTTAATCGACTGTTCGCTTCAATCAGCAACAGACAAAGATCTGCGATCGCGTCTTCGCAAACTAGCGGCTTACCCTAGGAAATTGGTTCTTGTGAGGAAAGCGGCACATTCCACATGGGCCGTTTGAGGAAAGAAGTCGGCAGGTTGCACGCGGGTAAGAGTATAGGCTCCGGCCTCGCACAGCGCCTTCAAGTCGCGGGCAAGAGTGGCGGGGTTGCAACTAACGTAGACGATGCGATCGGGCTGGATTTGCAATAGTGTTTCAATCACGGAGCGATCGCAGCCTTTGCGGGGCGGATCAAGGATAACCACATCTGGCTGTACTTCCAAGCTGGGCAGCAGCTTTTCCACGGTGCCCAACTGAAAAGTCACGTTATCGAGTTGATTGAGGGCTGCATTCATCGCCGCTTGTTCAATGGCTTCTGGCTGCGCTTCTAGACCAATTGCCTGTTTTGCCTGTTTCGCCAACGGCAGGGTGAGCGTACCCACACCACAGTAAGCATCTAAAACAACCTCGGTTCCTTGCAGGTTGAGTTCTGTCAAAATTTCCTGCATCAGCGCTTCCGCATTTTCAGTGTTGATCTGAAAGAAGGTATCAGGCAAAATTTGGAAGGTCATTCCAGCAAAGATTTCGTGAATGTAGGATTGTCCAGCGATCGGGTAGGATTCCTTGCCAAAAATCACGTTGCTGCGATTAGGGTTGATATTCAGCCCCACCCCCACCAAGCTAGGGTAACGCTCCATCCATTCTGCCGCTTGCTCTTTCATCCCTTCCAGATGCCCCTCTTTGACCACGAGGGTCAGCAGCATTTCTCCGGTGTGGCGACCAATGCGGAAGCTCAAATGGCGCAGCTTGCCGCGGTGTTTCTCTTCGTCGTAAATGCTCCAGCCGCGCTTTTGAATATCTTGCTTCACTTCAGCAAGTAAAGGATTGAGCCGTTGATCTTGAATGGGACACTGGTTAAGGTTAATGAGCAAGTGGCTGCCTTTTTGGTAGTAGCCTGCTTGCACTTGTGCCGTAGGAGATCGCCGCATGGGATAGGTTGCCTTGTTGCGATAGCCCAACGAACCTGCCACTTGAATCATCGGACCAATGTGCGGCTGGCTAAACCCACCAATGCGCTCTAATGCTTGCAATATCTGATTTCGCTTCGCCTCTGTTTGATAGCTATAGTCAACATGCTGCCACAGACAGCCGCCACATTTATCTGCCACGATGCAGCCCGGACGGATGCGATGCGGTGAGGGTTCTAGCAATTCATGTAATTTGCCGTTCGCATATTGAGGCTTTACCCGCACCAGTCGAACGATCGCGCGATCGCCGGTAACGGTATCGGGCACAAACACCACTCGCTGATTCACTCGCCCCACACCATCGCCGCTGTCGCTGAGATCGGAAATGACCACCTCCACCAGTTCGCCCTGTTGCCAGCGTGGGTCTTCTAACGGGGCGGAATCAACAAGATCTGGAGAGTATGTCATGGCAAAAAGGTTCGTGTAAATGCGCGATCGCAAACGACTATCCTAACAGTTCAAACCCATAGTTAGAAAAGGAAATCTAGAGGAACTTCTGTAGTATCAACTAACCAAAAGAAACCTACAAAACGCTAGATAAATCTAGATTAAATTGGTCAAACCTTTAATTTGTCATGAGCTTGGTTTAGCAAATGGTCGTGAGTATAAATTTCATTGTGTAACAGGATTGCCAAACGCGCCTCGTTTGCCACGCGCTTCTACTTGGGAAAATAAACGTTCACAGAATTCAATGGTTAACTAGCTGCATTTTCTATATCTATGCCAACTGATTTTAATATCGCGATCGCCTAATGTGATTACTGAAAACCAGAAAAGTAGGAGTAAGAGATGATTTTTGAAATGAACGCTGAATCCGTTGCTCGTACGATTCAACTGATTATTGCGCCAGCAGTACTAATGTCAGTCTGTACGTTGGTGCAAAATGGCATATTAGCTCGGTATACATCGGTGGGCGATCGCATGAGAAAGATCGATCAGGAACGACTGGAGTTTCTCCAAAAAAGCACCACGGAAACTTATTGGAAAGAGCGCTTAAACTTGCTAGATCAACAAGTTCCAGTTTTTGTCCGTCGTCATGGGCTGTTGCAAAAAGCCTCCCTCAGCATTTACATCGCACTTCTGACACTGTTACTGTGCATGTTTGCGATCGCCCTGACCGTCATTTTGAATTCCAACTGGATGGCGATCGCAGTGCTGGCGCTCTTTCTCATCGGTGCTGGCGTTTTGGTCACGGGTGTCTTTTTCTGCGCACTGGAAGTTCGCATCTCTCATATAGCGATTTGCTATGAACTTCGCCGTCTTTCCATGTGGGAAGAGATTTAGAGGCGGCACATCTTTACAAAACTTTATCGTTTCTCATATATCTAGCGCGGTACTCTCTTGAGAGTGTGGCGAACCTTGCTGCGAAACAATAATTGTCTTTATTTGCGACCCCAAGACTCGTTAAACTATAAACCAATACCCTAAGACACCACGATAATTATGAGCGTAGTTAGCCAAGTCATTCTTCAAGCCGATGATGAGCTTCGCTACCCAACCTTTGGCGAACTCCAAACCGTAAAAGAATATTTTCAAACTGGCGAACAGCGCACTCGCATCGTCGAAGCGCTGTCTGTAAATGAGAAAAAAATTGTTCAAGAAGCCAGCAAGCAGCTTTGGAGAAAGCGCCCTGACTTTATTGCTCCGGGTGGCAACGCCTATGGTGATAAGCAGCGGGCGCTTTGCCTCCGAGATTATGGCTGGTATCTGCGATTGGTTACTTATGGCGTTCTCGCCGGTGATAAGGACCCGATCGAATCAATTGGCATTGTCGGCGCACGCGAGATGTATAACGCTCTGGGCGTTCCTGTTCCCGGTATGGCGGAAGCAATTCGTTGTCTGAAGGCAGCCTCTCTGGAACTGTTAAGCGATGAGGATGCGGCAGAGGCTTCACCCTACTTCGATTACATTATTCAGGCGATGTCTTAGGCGTTAGAGAAGCCTCTACAAAGTAGACTCGCGTCTTGCTCAATTTCAACTTTTAACTTAAGTTTCCCATGGAGGGCAATGCTCAATAGTATCAGGCTATCAACGTTGTCTTCCGTGGGAAATTTTTTGAGTACTTCCCAAATGGAACTCACTGTATTGCAATTAGCGTGTTGCGAGCGCGCATGTTAGGTAACAGAAGCATTGAGCAACACCATAGAACCTTAAAGCAAAGAAGAGTACAGCTCATTTTCTGGAATGTGGAAATCATGCCCGCTTAAGCTTAGAAGCTTTTCAATCCATGAAGTAAAGTCACAAGTCGTCCAGCATAAAAGCATTTTTTTAGACATTTTCTAGAAGAAAATCATGATTAAATACTTAATGACAAAAATACAAACATGTTTTGTCAACCTTTCTAAAAAATACAGTCTTCACTAGATTTTAGTTTTTAGAGAATCGAATTTAGTGTGAGGAAAAAGTGCTTAACATGTTACGAAACTCCCCCTTGGTCAGCTTGCTCATGCTGAGTGCTGCGCTGGCTATCCCAGTTTCAGCCAACGCGGCTGAGAACCAAGCAGCTTCTAGCGCAAAAAACACCTTAGTTGCTGAGCCAAACTTTACTGCTATTTCCCCTTCTGCTGATCAACTTGCTCCAGCAGCTAGCCAAGCGCAACCAGCTCCAGCCGTTGTAGCTATGGAGCCAGTCGTTAATCCCTTGATGACTCAGGTTACTTCTGTCTCCCAGTTGTCCGATGTTCGACCAACGGATTGGGCATTCCAAGCTCTCCAGTCTCTAGTTGAGCGGTATGGATGCATCGTTGGCTATCCCGATAGAACCTATCGTGGCAATCGTGCAACAACGCGCTACGAGTTTGCCGCTGGTTTGAATGCATGTTTAGATAAAATTCAAGAACTGATCGCTGCCGCCACTGCGGACTTTGTGCGGAAAGAAGACTTAGAAGTTGTCAAGCGGCTCCAAGAAGAATTTGCTACTGAATTAGCAAGCCTGCGGGGTCGAGTGGAAGTTTTGGATGTGCGGACGGCTACGCTCGAGAAGCAGCAGTTTTCCACCACTACCAAACTAGCGGGTGAAGCGATTTTCACGATCGCTGATGCTTTTGGTGACTATCCAAGACAAGGCGATACCAACACCGTCTTCAACGATCGAATTCGGCTGAACTTTCTGACTAGTTTTACTGGGCAAGATCGCTTGAGAATCCGGTTTCAGGCTGGCAATGCCATCCGGCTTCTCAGCAACCCCACCATTCCTAATGCGCCAAATAACTACCAGCGAACCAATGAGGGCAACCTCCCCTATGATGGAGCGGGTCTTGCGGCTGGTGGCGTTGTTACCGATTCAAACAACGGCGGCAACAGCGTATTTCTAGATGTAGTAGATTACCGCTTCCCACTGGGCAAGAATCTAACCGTTACAGTGTTAGCTAACGGGGGATTGCACCACTATTATGCCGACACTATTAATCCCTTTTTTGAAGGCAATGGCGGTGGTCAAAATGCAATTTCTCGGTTTGCCGAACGTAACCCAATCTATCGCATTGGACCACTCGGTGCCGGGATTGGAGTTAACTTCAAATTTAATGACAACTTTAAGCTTGATGTAGGGTATCTCTCCAACACAGCTAGCAATCCGGGAAGCGATGCAGGGTTGTTTAACGGCAACTACTCAGCCTTGGCGCAGTTGGTTTTCACCGGCGGCAGTAAATTCAAGCTTGGACTGACTTACGTTCGCGGCTATGAGAAAAATAATCCTGCCTTAGCGGCTGGCAACAACTTTAACTTGGGTGGAACGGGCACCACGTTTGCCAACTTAAACAATAATTCGTTGCTACGAGGACGCTCCTTCCCCGTTGAGAGTAATTCTTTTGGGGTCGAAGCTTCATTTAGACCCACTCCTGGTCTGATTATCAATGGGTGGGGGGGATACACTGATGCCAATTTGGTTGGTTTAGGAAGTGCAGACATCTGGAATTTTGCCCTCGCCGTTGGCTTGCCAGATTTCGGCAAGAAAGGGAATTTTCTAGGCTTTGTTGGGGGAGCAGAACCCACCTTAAGAGGGATTGGCTTTGCTGGCTCTAACTTAAGCCCCGCTTTTGCCAGCAGAAGTCAGGACTTCGCCCTTCATTTCGAGACCTTTTACAAGTACCAACTCAACGACAATATTTCGATTACTCCCGGTGTAATCTATCTGCCCAGCGTGAACCAGAATGCTGGTATTCCTGGCCGCAACTCCAATAGCGATGTTTTTATTGGCGTTATACGAACGACCTTCACGTTTTAGCAGCTAAATTTGGAGGATGTTTTAAGGTTTAGGCATTCTCTAAGTTTGGAGCGATCGCGTTTCTCTTTGTTTATTTCAATTCCCACGGTGGGCAGCACTCGGTAGCATCCGTCTACAAAGGTTGTCCTCCGTGGGAATTTTTTTACTCGCTTTTCACCTCAGCTTGCGGAATTTGGGAGTCGGAAATGGTTGCTTGCAATGATACAAGCGATTTTTGAACCATTAGCCCCCACAAAAAATTGGCATGAGTACCTTCATTTCTCCCAATGCTGAGCAGATCAACCAAACAAAGGCGGCGATCGCGGCTTATGTTGACCGCATCGATCGCAACCCTGAACGACGCGATGGCGCTTACCCTTACTGTCTATTTCATGAACCGGGTCAGCCCATTCGCGGCACAGTGATGATGTTTCATGGATTTAGCGCCAAACCCCACCAACTGTGGCGATTAGCAGACTATTTGTTTCGTAATGGTTTTAACGTTTATCAACCTTCCATTGCAGGGCATGTGTTGATCAATCCGGCTCAAAACTGGGCGCAGGTCGATCTAAAACCAGAAATTGCTGCGCCGCTGAAAGTCAAAATTCAAGAAGACCCGGTTTTAAGCAACTATTTAGGCAACATCGCTGCCAATCCAGATGGCTTTACCCGCCCTAGCTACATGCAGCGCCTTGCTCTGATTGCTCGGCTAGTGGCGATCGAACCCCGCCTGCTAGATATTGTGAAAGCCGTTGAAACCCCAGATAATCCTGACTTCGATCGCTACTTTATCTCCTCCCATCTCGATTATCTTAGCGATGCCCAAGCGCGATTGGCAGACCTGGATGCGATGCCTGGTGGCGTTTACACGGTTGGGCTATCGGTTGGCGGCTCGGTTGCTCTGGGACTTGCCGCTGCCCGCCCCGATCGCATTAAGCAAGTCGTTGCCTATGCGCCTTTAATCCACATCTATGGAGAAGAACGCCGCCAATACATCAACTTGGCAGGTCCGCTGGACATTAGTGAATCGGGGTGGGACCCCAATCTACGTTTTCCAGTGGGGTGTCTCACTGCCGCCGACCGCTTTGGCAGTAGTGTTGTTCTCAGCCAAAACTCTGTGAACGCCCTACGAAAAATACCCGTTTTTATGGTGCTCACCGAAAATGAAGACGCTGCTGACATCAACACCAACACAGCCCTGTTTGACCAGATTGGCGGCAGTTCAAATGGCAACCACTTCTATCTGTATCCGGCAAAAGACTTGGTGCCCCACCCCCTCGTTGACCCTACCGAAATCAGCCAGGGGATGAGCAACCGCTTCTGGCAAAGCTTGTATCAAGAAACTTTCCGCTTTTTGACCACAGGCAACGTCAATCTTGAGAACTTGGGCACTGTGGATCAAGATGCTGATGTGCCTGCGGTACCACCCGTGGAATGAAGTGCGTAGTGCAAGTAGAACTTGCTATTCGTCACTGGAACTTTCATTCGTCATGTTTGGAGTGGGCACAACGATGTAGCCTTCAGAGCGATCGCCTAATACCAAATTTCGCTCAAGACCCCAATGCCACCAGTGGGCAGCAATATAGGCACAAATGAGGCTGTCTAGCTGGTCTTCCACGGCTTTCAGCTCAGCCCCTTTCAACGGAATCTCTGGAATAGCAATCGTGCTGAGGCTCACGTCTAAGGGCGGATCGTGCAGCGGCAGGAACTCGTGAATGTAATAGCGCAATCGGGCAAGTTCAGGGCGACGTTCTGCGAGAGTTCCTTTTTTGTACTTCAAGATGCGCGGCAAGCTGAACAGATGGACGATCGCAGGGTGAGGAAAGGCTTCAATTTGCCAGCGTCCTCGCTGCTGGGGCTGAATGATCGGCGCATGATGAAAGCCGCGTTTTTCCAAGCTCAAGCCAAATGCCAAAGTGCGTTGAGCAAACGTGGAACCCAGATTTGCCGGATAGCAGCCTGCATGATATTTGCCAAAATGCTTGTGAGCCAAGCGATCGCATAGGCGCATCCCGGTTGCGTTGGGAATTAGGGTTGGGGCATCTACCGCCACCATTCCAGGCTGATCGGGCGCAATCCAATCATCGATCCAGGCGAGGATATCGGCGATCGCCGATATCCTCTGCAAATCCAGTAGCGTCAACTTGCCCGATCGCCACTCTAAACAACACAATCCACTCGCCCCCGAACTCCAGCCCAAATCAACGCCGATAAACTTCATTTATCGTTTCCACTTCTAACTTCTGATTCCTTACGCCCTTCACACCTTAGAATATCGAAAGATCTTGATTGTAGTGACCCTATGCCTATCAAACGCGGTGACTTTGTTCGTGCCATCAAAGAAAAGCTAGAAAACAGTCTAGAAGCCAAAGCCAGCGATCCGCGCTTGCCGTCCTATCTGTTTACCAGCAAAGGTGAAGTGGTCGATCTCAGTGGCGACTACGCCTTGGTAAAGTTTGGCATTACTCCCACTCCCAACATTTGGCTGCGACTGGAGCAACTGGAAGAATTTAAAGATTCAAAATGAGGATCAAAGGGCTTTTATCTTTAGCGAATTGTATTGGCGCGATCCACTCTGGCAGGCCCCCTGAGTCACACGACACTGCAAAAAATTCACTCATAGGGTAAGTTTTGGAGCAATGCTTTCTCGCTAAGAGGTTTGCGCCATGAAAGTTGCCATTTTTAGCACCAAGTCTTACGATCGCCAGTTTCTAACAGGTGCCAACACCGATTACGGGCATGAACTTATTTTTCATGAAACCCCGTTGAATCCTGCTGCTGCGACCCTTGCCAGTGGATGTGAGGCGGTGTGCATTTTTGTGAATGACGATGCCACTGCCGACACCTTAAAAATTTTAGCGGCGGGAGGCACTCGATTCATTGCGTTGCGCTGCACCGGGTTTAACAATGTGGATTTAAACGTGGCGGCTGAATTGGGCATCAAAGTCGTGCGGGTGACAGTCTATTCACCCTACTCGGTGGCAGAACATGCAGTGGCGCTGCTGCAATGTCTCAATCGAAAAATTCATCGGGCCTATAACCGCACCCGTGACAGCAACTTTGCTCTCGATGGATTGATGGGTGTGGATTTGCACGATCGCACCGTCGGCATCATTGGCACCGGAAAAATTGGTCAGATCTTTGCCAAAATCATGTCGCAGGGCTTTGGTTGCAAGCTACTTGGCTATGATTTACACCCCAACTCAGCGTTTGAAAGCGAACTGGGCGGCAAATACGTCACCCTCCCGGAATTGTTTAGCCAGTCAGATGTAATTTCGCTCCATTGTCCCCTCACGCCAGAAAATTATTACCTGATCAACGCTGACGCGATCGCGCAAATGAAGCCCGGTATCATCATCATTAACACCAGCCGAGGCGGCTTAGTGGAGACGGAAGCCGTGATTGCGGGGTTGAGAGCCAAACACATCGGGGCCTTAGGGCTGGATGTGTACGAACAAGAATCTGAGCTATTTTTTGAAGATTTGTCCTGTGAAATTATTCAAGATGATGTGATTGAGCGGCTCTTGTCGTTTCCAAACGTGATTATGACGGGTCACCAGGCATTTTTCACTCAAGAAGCGATCGGAACTATCGCCAAAACCACCCTGGCCAGCATCACCGAATTTGAACAAGGAAAGCCACTGTCTAATGAGGTCAAGCCACCTGAAAAGGTGCCTGCCACGGCTTAAGTGTTTGCCATTTTTCAAACGGAAGATGACGCTTAGCCCTGAAGCAACGCACAATTGAAAACGTAATATGAGCAGAGTGGAGGGTAGCTATGACAATCTTGCTGGCTGGAGATGTTGGCGGCACAAAAACGATTTTGCGTTTAGTGCAAGCTGAGCAAACAGATTCCGCCAGGTTGCCTTCCTTAAAAACGCTTTATGAACACACCTATTCCAGCCGCGATTTTCCTGATCTGGTGCCGATGGTGCGGCTGTTTATGGATCAAGCCAAGGATGTGATTGGTGAGGTGCCGCTGCCTGAATCCGCCTGCTTTGGGATTGCGGGACCCGTCGTTCACAACGCCTCAAAGCTAACAAATTTAGGCTGGGTTTTACAGGTAGAAGATTTGCAGCGAAGTTTGCAAATTCCCCTGGTGACGCTAATCAATGATTTTGCTGCCGTGGGCTATGGGGTGCTGGCATTGCCACCGGAAGATATCTGCACGTTGCGATCGGGTCAGCCTGATCCCACGGGGGCGATCGCCATCATTGGAGCCGGAACTGGACTCGGACAGGGCTATGTAATCCCGCAGCGGGTCGGCTATCGGGTGTTTGCCACCGAAGGCGGACACACTGACTTTTCACCCCGCTCTGAACTGGAATATCAGCTTTTGCGCTTTCTCAAAGAGCGATACGATCTGAGGCGCGTGTCGGTCGAACGGGTGGTATCTGGCATGGGAATTGAGTCCATTTACTTATTTATGCGAAGCCGGGGGGGGGCCAAAGAATCTCCAGAAATGGCTGAAATCTTTCAGACCTGGCAACAAGAGACTGGCAAAGAAGAAAAAACCGTCGATCTACCATCAGCAATTTCTCGTCATGCTCAAAATAACCGAGATTATTTGTGCCAGGAAACGATGAATTTATTTGTGCGCGCCTATGGAGCCGAAGCAGGCAATCTTGCCCTGAAGCTATTGCCCTATGGGGGCGTTTACATTGCAGGTGGCATTGCTGCTAAAAATTTGCCGTTGATCCAACAGGGCGATTTCTTAGAAGCGTTTGATGACAAAGGTCGAGTGAGTAAAGCGATCGCCCAGATTCCGGTGCATGTTGTGCTGAACCCCCGCGTGGGGCTACTTGGCTCGGCGCTTTGTGCGGCTCAACTGCAAAACTGACCCAACGAATAGATGTATCGTAGGACATAACAAGAAATCAAAGAACTTCGCAAAATAGACTTAGCGCTTCTTGTTGGCTCCTCTCTTCCCGTGGGAGAGACTTGGGGTGAGGGCAAGCGAAGTAGAACAGTGGGCTGATTTAAACACGTTGAAACAATGCGGTAGCGTCATTATGGTTGCAAGTGTGAGTAAAGATATGGACACTCAAGCACTCTGGAAGCGTTACGAGGAGTGGCTCTATTACCACGAGGGGCTAGGGCTGTATCTGGATATTAGCCGAATGCGATTTACAGACTCATTCCTAGAGTCGCTTAAACCTAAATTTGAGCAAGCATTTCAAGACATGGCAGCTTTGGAAGGCGGTGCGATCGCCAATCCTGATGAAAACCGCATGGTGGGTCACTATTGGCTACGTGATCCCGATCTTGCCCCACCCTCATTGGGTCAGGAAATCATCGAAACTCTAAAGCGGATCGAATCCTTTGCCCAGAGCATTCATGCTGGCGAAATTGTTCCACCCGAAGCGACTCACTTTACCGATATTCTTTCTATTGGCATTGGCGGCTCTGCCTTAGGACCTCAGTTTGTGTCCGAGGCGCTGTCTCCGCTGGATTCCCCAATGCCGATTCACTTCATCGACAATACCGATCCTGCTGGGATTGATCGGATTTTGAACAAACTGGGCGATCGCCTGAAAAGTACCCTTGTAATCGTTACCAGCAAATCCGGCGGCACACCCGAAACGCGCAACGGCATGTTGGAAGTCAAACACGCCTACGAACAGCAAAAATTGAATTTTCCGAAACATGCCGTTGCCATTACCATGCAGGGCAGCAAGCTAGATGAATTAGGTGGACTGGAAGGCTGGGTTGCCGAGTTTCCCATGTTTGATTGGGTCGGCGGACGCACGTCTCAATTCTCCGCAGTTGGTCTGCTGGCAGCTTCTTTGCAGGGCATTGATATACACGCCATTTTGCAGGGGGCAAAGGATGTGGATACTGTCACTCGCATTCCCGACCTAAAACAAAATCCCGCTGCCTTACTTGCCCTCGCCTGGTACTATGCCGGAAATGGCAAAGGCGAAAAAGATATGGTGATTTTGCCCTACAAAGACAGCTTGCTTTTATTCTCACGCTATTTGCAGCAATTAGTGATGGAGTCTTTGGGCAAGGAAACGGACTTGGATGGCAAGGTCGTCAACCAGGGAATCGCGGTGTATGGCAACAAAGGCTCTACCGACCAACATGCCTATGTTCAACAGCTACGGGAAGGAGTTCCTAACTTTTTTGCCACCTTCATCGAAGTGCTAAAAGATCGTGATGGCGGCTCCATGGAAGTAGAGCCGGGAGTAACATCGGGCGATTACCTTTCTGGTTTGCTGCAAGGCACTCGCCGCGCCTTATACGATAATCGTCGTGATTCGATCACCCTCACCATCTCCGAAGTGACACCCTACACCGTGGGGATGCTGATTGCCCTTTATGAGCGCGCTGTGGGCTTGTATGCTTCCTTAGTGAATGTCAACGCTTATCATCAGCCGGGGGTGGAAGCGGGCAAAAAAGCAGCGGCTTCGGTGTTGGATCTGCAAGCAAAAGCGATCGCAGCCCTGAAGGGTGCAGGTCAGTCGATATCTCTAACTGAGCTAGCGGCTAAAGCAGGCGCACCCAATGAGATCGAAACGATCTACAAAATCCTCCGGCATCTAGAGGCAAATGATCGCGGTGTTCAGCTACAGGGTGATCGCGCTAAGCCCTCCAGCCTCACCGTTTCTGCTAGCTAGATTGCTAAAAAATAATTGCCAAGGACTGGGCGATCGCTCATCCTTGACAATTATTGCAGTGACCACAGCGAAACGTTTGAGCTTCGTGGGTGAACCCAAAGGCGTTAAGAAGAAACTGCCAGCGACAGGCTTTTGTTTTTAGATAATCCGTCATTTGACGAACGGCACCGCTATTGGACTGGCTAAATTTTGGCGATTGTGCTCCCGGTTGAAGTGCGTAGTGAAACGGATCGGTCCATTCTAAGCAGCCGGCTTGATGCAACAGGGAAAGGGCGATCGCGCTTCCTGGAAACTGTTTGCTGATGGCGGTGACATCCCCTTGCAACGGCAGTTTGCGGACGAGATCTTGAGCGGTGCGATATTGCCTTTGGGTTTGAGTTTCAAAAAATTGTCGGCGCTGTTTATCCTGTGGATCAAGCAATCCAGTTGGTTCGCTGATCAGGGTAAGGGCATGGGCGAGGTTGCCATCTCGTCCGGCGCGCCCCACTTCTTGCACATATTCGCTCAGCAACAGCGGCGCATGGAAATGCACAATCCATCCCACATCAGGCTTATTGATGCCCATGCCAAACGCGCTCGTGCAAATCACAAATTGCAGCGTGTCGGCGATCCAATCTTGCTCAATCTGACGACGATCTCCTGCATACAGTCCAGCATGATAAGCCGCTGTGGAAAATCCTTGTTGGGTCAGCCAATTCGCTAGTTCTTCACTTTCCCGGCGCGATCGCACGTACACCAAGCCCGACTGGTTGGGGTGTGCCTGGATAAACTGAAGCAGGCGAGATCGTCGTTGGCGAGGGGTCCACACGACTTGAACGTTCAAATTGAGATTGGCACGATAAGGATTTTGCCGGAAAATTTGAGGTTGGTTGAGCTGCAAAACCCGCTGAATCGTTTGCTGAGCGATAGGGTCAGCCGTAGCGGTAAAAGCAGCGATAAAGATTTGGCTGCCTGGTGGTTTTGCCTGCAACAAGGCTGAACGCACCGCTCCTAAACGATAATATGCTGGACGAAATGTGTCTCCCCACTGCACCAAACAATGGGCTTCATCTAAGATCAGCCCGTTAATTTTTAACTCTGGTTTGCACAATCGCTCCCAAATTGCCGGACTCAGTAAAGTTTCTGGAGAGAGGTAGAGTAAGCGCAACCGCTGGTGCTCCAGCGCCCAAAGCGTTTTTTGAAAGGGCGATCGCGCTAGTTCACTATGCAACAGCGCCACGGATTGTTGAAAGCGGCGATCTCGCTGATGCAATTCTTGGACTTGGTTTTCCATCAATGCGACCAGCGGTGAGACTACAAGCGTTAAACCAGGCTGTATCAACGCGGGAAGTTGAAAGCAAAGCGATTTGCCGCCACCCGTGGGCAAAATAATCAGTGCATCGCGGTTTTGCAATAAACAGTCAACGATTTCTCGTTGGGGCGGACGAAAGCTGGAGTAACCCCAAATTTGTTGCAGTGTTGCTTGAATCGCCGTCTGGTTGACTGGCTGGTTCAATGGCTGGCTGGAGCGTTTGATCGGTTGAGTCGTCATAGTCATGATGGCATCCTGAGTAACTTCAGAGTTCCCACGAGGCAAACACACTCAACAAGAAAATAATCCAGATTCGGTGCAGACGGCTTGTAAGCGCTGATCCCAAGGGTCCTTGGGCAAGGCGGGCAGATGGGCAAAGTCGAACACGATGCCAATGGTGGCTTTTTGGTTCCAGGGAGGGCTGCTGAGTAGGCGATCATAAAAACCGCCGCCGTATCCTAAACGATACCCCTGGCGATCGCAAGCAACGGCAGGCAGCAGGATCAAATCCACTGCATCAGACTGGATTAAGGGCGAGTTTGGATGGGGTTCTAAAATGCCAAAAGCTCCTTTTTGCAAAGGTAGGGAGTTATTTAATGACCATTCATGCCAGCATAAGTCAGTGGATACACAGCGAGGAAATCCCCAGTGTTTAGGCAGTGCAAATAATGAACTCAAATCTGGTTCTTGACGAGTGCTAAAGTACGCCAAAATCAGTTTTGCATTGATAAACAATTGAGCGTCTTTTAGATTCTGACAAATCTGCAAGCTTTGATGCTGATGAGCTTCTGATGATAACGATTGACGCTTTTTAAGCAGCGATCGCCGTAGTTCTTTCTTATCCACAGTTCAGAGTTCGGGGTTCAGGGTTCGGGTTTTAGGGTTCGGGATTCGGGGTTTGGTTTTTGCACTCCGTACTCCGTACTTCAAACTCCGCACTCATTTCTTGTACCGCAGTTCTCAAATTTCCCTGATGATGGCTGAGCAAGCGATCGCCTGCTGTTTTTTCCAATCCTGTCCAGTGCATCAAGAGGGCGAGTTTGACGTTGCGATCGCTGCGCTCTAGCAAAAAGCCTGCATCTTCACGGGACAGTTCAGTTAAATCGCAAAGAATGCGGAGGGCGCGATCGTGGAGCTTAGTGTTTGTCACCGCCACATCGACCATACGATTGCCGTACACCTTACCCAATTGCACCATAGTGCCTGTGGAAATAATATTGAGGGCGAGCTTGGTGACAGTGCCTGCTTTCAGGCGAGTAGAGCCTGCGAGAATTTCGGCTCCAACCAAAAGTCGAATATCAATATCGACATCGGCAGCAACTTGATCTTTGGGCACACAGGCAATGAAAATGGTCGTGGCTCCGCGTTGCCGTGCGGCTTTCAATGCGCCGTGAACGTAAGGGGTAGTGCCACCGGCGGTAATGCCAATGACGACATCTCGAGAATTAACCTGATGATGGGCGATCGCGCTGGCTCCATCGTCGGGTCGGTCTTCCAAATCTTCTGAACTGCGAACCAGTGCGCCTGCGCCTCCCGCAATAATGCCTTGCACCTGCTCTGGATCAGTACAAAAGGTAGGAGGGCATTCGGCGGCATCTAGCACGCCTAACCGTCCGCTGGTGCCAGCGCCAATATAAAATAGGCGACCACCCTGCCGCATTGCCGCAGCCGTTCGGGTAATGGTTTCTGCCAATTCTTCTCGCGCTTGGGCGATCGCGGCAATGGTCTTCGCATCCTCTTGAACAAATAAATCCACCAGTTCTAGTGGCGATCGCTGGTCTAAATTGTCGCTATTTGGGTTTACCTGCTCTGTCAACAGATAACCGCGTTGCAAATCCTTCATGCAATCCCTAATCCACTTTTTACTACTTACAATAATCCTTCCAACTGCCGCCGAATCTGTTCTAAAGCGTCCTTTGGCATGGTGCTATCTGAGTCGTCTGAGTCCGCTTGATTTTCAACGGCATGACGGTTGATTTGCCACTCAGCGTCGTCTACGTTTGTTTCAGGCGGAGCGAGTAGCAGCCGTTCTGCATCAGATTGGGGTACAAATCCTTTGGGCACAATTTGGCACTGGTAGCTAGAACTTTGGCAAAACTCCTCAATCTCTTCCTGGTCAAAAGCTTCTACTCCAGGAACTGGAAAATCTTGGGCTTCTAGCAATAATGCATAGCGAGTTGCATCGTCTTCTTCTTCAAACATCAGCACAACATTATGGTCCCCAATTTGAAGGCTATGAAGACCTTCATTATTAGTTCCAGCATTAAACAACAATATGAATACACGCATATATTTCAGTGATTTAAAGTTGCACTTTCTTCCAATTTTACTGGAGATTTACACTTGCACTAAAATCCATCAGGCGTTAGCAGTTGTTTTGACTCACTCCAGCGCTACAAGCTGATAGTTATTTGCCTCACTTCTTAGTAAACCAAGCAACCATCAGTTCGTTCATTCCACCATATTTTTTGCCCGCTTCTCAAATTTAATACTCGCCTACAAACTGTGGGTGAACCCACAAGAACTCACGGCGCTTGGTCTGCACACGCATCAAACCGCCAAAACCTGGATCTTCTTCCTTCAGCAAGGCATGTAGTTCCCGCAGCATGGAGCCTTGGGCACGAATGGCCTCGTCTGATTCCCATTTAGGAGCATCGCTCTTTGCCTGCCAATCGAGGATGGGGTCACCGCCTTTGGACGCGAAATCGAGACTCTTTTGCCCTAGATCAAGCTCCTCTTTGATGCCTGCATAGGTTGGGTCGTCCATGACGAGTTGGGTAGCAGAAACCGCTACGGGTGCAACCAGGCTCAAGGTTTTGAACAGAATTTTGAGAAACGGTGTCGCTTTTGCCAGCCATTCACGGGATAGCGTTAACTCAATAATCCCTTGCTTACTGCCTTCCTCATTCAAAGCGGTTAAAGGCTTAACCGAATGTTCGCACCAGAGCGTGAGTTGAAACTTCGCGCTCATCCATTTGGGTCGATCGAAAAATCCTGGATCAACGGGCTTAAAGCTAAATAGTCGTGGACCCTCTTTTGCCTCATCGGTGAGCATTTGCATCAGGTCAGCAAATTGCTGATCAACTCGGCTGATGGTGGCAAGCTGTTTTGTGGTCAAGTCTTGATAGCGCAGTTGGTCCCGTTGATCTTTAACCTGCAGTTCTTTACGAATCAACTGTAAGGTTGCCTGCACATCGGTCAGCTTTTCGTTCAACGCAGGTTGAGACATTGGCGCGTTGTAAAGCAGTTGGTCAATGTTTTGCCATTCATCACAGCCCGAAATTGGACAGGGAAACTCGTGGCGATCCTTCTTTTTGCTTTCAATCAGCTTTTGCACCTCAAACAATCCGTGCCCAAGTGTATTCATCCCACAAGGCTCAATGCAAGACACCATCACGTTGCAGCGTAAACCCTTCCAACCAAAGGGATTATTAGGGTTTTCAACCAACCATTTAATCTCTTCCGTGAGATAGGACAGAAAGCGTTCTGGATAGGCAGCCCGGACGGTAATCTTGACATCAGTGCCAACTTGTTCAAGCAAGGCTCGACCGTTGTAGTCGTTGTCGAGCATTAAACCTCGCTGCCAGTGGATGCTGTTTTCGTAGTTGGCGCGTCCCAGTGAGTATTTATGCAGGCGCACAATGAGCTGATAAAACAATCCTTCAGCGTTTGCCAACTGTCCGCGATCGTCCACAATGCGGCAAATCTGCACCTGTTGTCGATCGCCTGCTCCCGGTTGTTCATCCCAATTGGGCAGTTGCTCTGGGCGATTGTCGCGCACCAGTTGAGCGATCAGGCTGGTGCTGCTGGGTGCAGCCGGGTCAAGCACGACCTTATAGGACAGATCAAAGCGTTCCATGAGCCGCAGGAACACGGGATGGAGTGCTTTCGGATAGCCTTCTTCGCCTGCGAAAGGAGGATGGCTCCATAGCTGGCTGAGATAGTCAAACTCCACCAGTCCATTGCGGCGACGGGTGATTTTATCATCCAGCACAAAGCTGATCGCCTTGGCTAACCAGTCGGGTTTGAGGATGACAATATCGCGCAGGGTAGAATCGTAGTGGTAATGGATCAAATACCCCAGCGTGTGCGAAACCCGGACAAACAGTTCGGCAGCAAAGCCTTCCAGACCTTGTGCTTCACAGAGGGCAATCACCTCGCTGTAAGGCAAATGAGTTTTGCCGGACGCCTCCAACTGTTCCCGAATATGTTGCCATTTAGTGGGAACGCTTCGACCCATGCCGGGTAACGTGGCAGAAATGTTCGCAATGGCTTCTCTTAATGCCGCAATGCCAGTACAGTTCGGGTTTTCCTCATTAGGTTTGCTATCGACATAGAAGAAATCAACAACGGTATCGCTGCCAAATAGGTCAAGGAGTTCTTGACGGTCAATATCGGGCTGGCGCTGTCCGGGTCCGCCGTGAGTTGCCACCACCAGCACTTTGGCATCCGGTTCCCGATGCTTGATCAGCGTAATCCACTCTTTGACAAAGCCCTGCTGCGGACCTTCTCGCGGCTTCCACACCACCAGATACACCGCAGGTGCACTGAAAAACAGCTGATGCGTGGGACGATACACTCGCTGCCCACCAAAATCCCAACCGTTCAGCGTGATTTCTGTGCCGCTGTCGGGAGCCGTGACAATCACAGGTTTAATCTCAATGCCGTGGGTTGTGGGGCGACTATCTACCCACGCATCTCCCCGCAACGCTCCCAACAAACAACTCTTGCCGACCTCTCCCTCTCCCACCAAAATCAGCTTTGCCTCATTCAGCGTTACCTCTCCCTCTGCCCTCGCCCGTAGGTATTGCATGACGGCTTCAATGCCTTGCTCATAAGCAGCAGCAAGGTCAGGGTTAAGAGAATTATCATTAAGACTGAGCTCTTCTAGCTGAGGAAGCTGACTTAAGGAAGTTGGCAATTCGGTTAAGTAATTAGCTGTTAAGTCAATTTTTTTGAGTTCTTTAAGTTCACCTATCCAATCGGGTAAAACGTTCAACTCACAATCAACTGCTTCAAGTATTTCAAGCTCCTTTAATTGTTGAACAAATGATGGAAGTTGGGTTAATGGATTACCACCAAGACCTGCCATACCCAAAGAAAGGCTTTTCAATTTTTGTAGTTCTTTGAAGGAGTCCGGAACTTCTTCAATTCGATTAGAGTGAATAGCTAAATGCTTGAGAGATCGTAATTCACTAATCCATTGAGGGATGACAGTTAGATTATTCTTCCAAAGGTACAATTTCTCTAATTGAATCAATCTCCTCAAAATCTCGGGAAGTTCAATAAACTGATTTCCACCTATGACCAATGTGTGTAATTGTCGAAGTTCAGCGATTCCTTCTGGTAATGAAGTCAACCGGTTATAGCCAAGTTGTAAATAACTTAATTGCGTTAAATTTTTAATTTCTTCTGGCAGTTCCGTCAATTGGTTGCCAGAGAGGTCAAGCGTTTGCAATTGAGTGAGGGATGCGATCGCCCTTGGTACTTCCGTCAATTGGTTATCGGAGAGGTGAAGCGTTTGCAACTGGGTAAGGGATGCGATCGCCCTTGGTACTTCCGTCAATTGGTTATCGGAGAGGTCAAGCTTTTGCAATTGAGTGAGGGATGCGATCGCCCTTGGTACTTCCGTCAATTGGTTATTGGAGAGGTGAAGCGTTTGCAACTGGGTAAGGGATGCAATCGCCTCCGGCACTTCAGTCAGTTCCATATTGCTGAGATAGAGTTTTGTGGCTCCCTCTTGACGTGCGGCTTCAATGCGATGCGATGCTTCCCGATACGCTTCATCTCGTGCCATGACCCGTTCCTTTTTCTCTCGTCCAACCGTTGTCTCGACTCAGTTATAGCCTGAACATTCGCTCTCTATGGTGAGCAGCAGAGAGCGATCGCCTATATGTAGATTTAATTCAATCGCCTCAACGGGGAGGCCTAACTGCCACAGTCGCGTAAACTCTAGTAGCAACTAAATAGAGCAAAGTAAGCTAAGACGGTATGTTGCGATTGTTCCAGGTTCTCAGCAACTTTCCCCAGGCTGTTCGCAGGCACCAATGCTGACCCAACTAGTGGAACCATCTGCCCAATGTTCTTTTTTCCAGATCGGGGCGTTGTGTTTGAGGGTATCGATCGCATATTTGCAGGCAGCAAACGCCTCTGATCGATGGGGGGAGCCGACCGCCACTAACACGCTAATTTCGCCCACCGATAGCCGCCCCACACGATGGTGAATTACCACACCTGTGACATCGCTCCACGTGGTTTGAATATCCGCCGCAACTTGCTGAAACACTTGCAACGCCATTGGCTCATAGGCTTGATATTCCAATGCCACCACTGCATTGCCCTCTGTGTTATTTCTCACCATGCCGCTCATCACCACCACAGCCCCATTCGCCGGGTCATCTGCCAAGCCATACACCTCTTCCAAAGATAGAGGCGCGATGCGGATTGCAAAATAGGCAGGGTGTTTCGGAATGGATGGGGTCGAGAGGCGTTCAGGTAATGGGGCAATCGCGTCAGCCATGGCTCGTTGGGTGAAATAAAAGGTTTACAGCTGATCCTATCGTAGTTTTCTGGATGGAATCTTTTTAGAACATCGTCATCTTGCTTACAACCGACTCGTTTCTGTCCACACTATAGTGAAGTCGGTGCTTTTGACTGCTGTGTTAAGCGATCTACCAATTAAGCCATGCTGGATATTAGTTCCTGTCCTGCGTCTGTGCAATCTTGGCTCACCTTCAAACATTCTATTAGCAATGGTTTGGGTGACCTTGTTGCCTTTTCTATCAAGCCAGCATTTGATATTTGTCTGGTTCTGTTTGCCCTTGGTTATTTTGGGATTCTCAGACGGTTTAAAGCTCAGCGAACCTCTAAGCAATTGAGCTGGCAGCGATCGCTGCCAGCCATCCTGATTGGCATTCTTTTCAGTGGTTTACTGTTGCTCTCCTCACCAGGGTTAGCCCTCGCTTATCAAGGCTTAGTGAGGCTAGTACCCGCTGATAGTGGTGAATCGGCTGAAGCGATCGTGATTTTAGGACGCGGCAAGTTTCTCGCACCCCAACGAGCAGAGAGTGCTGCAACCCTTTGGAGAAGCCAGCGGGCACCGCTAATCTTTGTCAGTGGAAATCATCAGGAGTTTCTTGATCTGGTCCGTGAACTGAAACAGCGAGGCATTCCTGACGCAACGGTAGATGGCGAGTTTTGTTCCAAAACGACTGAAGAGAATGCTGAATTTACGGCTTCGGCGCTTTTTTCCCGCGGCATTCGCCGAATTTTGCTCGTGACCGATCCACCTCACCTGATGCGATCGCTGCTCACCTTTCAAAGCCTTGGGTTTACCGTGCTGCCTTACCCCAGTCCTTTGCCTGAAGAACTGAATCGCCGCGACAAAACCATGCTGACCCTGCAAGAATACAGTGGGCTGGTATCCTACGCGCTTCAAGGACGCTTCTTTCCGCGCACAACTACTTATTGACGCAAGGGTGACTTTGTAAAAGCGCCCCTCACTGAGGAGAACAGTATGATTTTGCATATCACAACGCGATCGCGGTGGGAACAGGCGCAGCAAATTGGCGAATATCGGGCAGATAGCCTAGAAACAGAAGGCTTTATCCACTGTTCCACGCCTGCCCAACTGCTCTGGGTCACTCAGCGTTTCTATTCAGGGCAAACCGGGCTAGTGCTGCTGAAGATAGACAGCGATCGCCTGCAAGCCCGTTTACAATTCGACGCGATCGCAACCGGAGAACTCTTTTCTCATCTGTATGGCGCACTCAATCTTGATGCCGTCGTTCAAGTGATAGAGTTTGAACCAGGCGCAGATGGATTGTTTCAACTGCCAGATGCGATCCAGGAATAGGAACTAGTTTTATGGCAACGATTCTTCGAGATCTCAGCTACCGCTATCAATGGCTTTATGACGGCATTTCTCGATTGTCGGCGTTGAGTGTGGGTGGCGAAGGGCGATTTCGCAGGCTGGCACTAGAGGGATTGACGATTGAGCCGGATACTAAGGTGCTGGATTTATGCTGTGGCAGTGGGCAGACCACTCAGGTATTAGTTGAGCGATCGCGCCAGGTGACTGGGCTAGATGCCTCACCATTTTCCATCAAACGCGCTCAACACAATGTGCCCCAGGCAAAGTATGTCGAGGCGTTTGCAGAGGCAATGCCCTTTGCAGAGAACCAATTTGATCTGGTGCATACCAGCGTTGCCATGCACGAGATGGAGCCTGACCAACTGCAAAAAATCTTCAGTGAGGTACATCGAGTGCTGAAGCCAGGAGGCTCCTTTGCCATGATTGATTTTCACCAGCCAACCAATCCGTTGTTTGTGCCGGGAGTGGCAGTCTTTTTGCTGCTGTTTGAAACTGAAACCGCTTGGCAGTTACTCAAAACAGATTTGGCAGCCGCACTCGCGGCGATCGGATTTAATGTCACCAAGCAAACGTTTCATGCTGGCGGCAGTTTGCAGGTGATTCAGGCGCAAAAAAGCTAACCTAATTTTTCTTCTCCAGCTTTTTCTTGTCTGGCAAATTGCGAGGCGGCACAGCGCGTCCATGATAAAACTGGCGTTCCAAATTACCCAGCCACAGCCATAATCCACCTGCTGCCAGGGGAATCACCGCCATTAAAATTGCGACCGATACGGATGGAGCGCCCAACCAAAGGGTGAGTAAGGGCAACACTGCCCACAAAATTGCACCCGCGATCGCCAGTCCTAGCCGAATCTGTTGGATGTTAGCAAGGGCAGCCCGACAACTGGCGCAATGCTGGGTATGGGACTGGTAGCGATCGAGCAGCACCGCATCAGCCAAAGGTGGCGACAGCACCTGCCCCGGAAACGGATCAGCTTCATACTCAGTCACCCACTTTCGCAGTGCAGAAACATACGCATCGGCGGAAGTCGGCAAATAAAATGCCTTGGCAAGATTGGCACCACCGCCTTTAGCTTCTAGATAGCGTTCTTGGTGGTGCAAGAAAATTTGGTCGTCTTCCAAAATGGCATTGTTGCCGATGTGAGAATACCAACGCGGTGTGAGCTGGATGAAAAAGGCAGGCAGCTTAGAGGAAAACTGAAATGGAAACCGGGCAAACACACGACACTCGCCTTTTCGCGTGGGAGTGGCGTAGACCACCGTCATCGTGCGCCCAAACTGTTTAGAGGTGAGGTCATGCCACATTAAGTTAGGGGCGATAAACTTTGTGTGCTGCGATCCTAAAGTGCCTTTTCGGGGTCCTGCTTCCCAGAAGCCATCAAACCCCTGCTTTCCAGCTTCCAACACTTCCAGTTCCACAGTCGAAGCGTTGGATCGGTTTCCCACAGAGCGGTGATGGGTAAAGGGAACATGGCTGGCATCCAGCACATTTTCTAGCAGAGTGAGAGCATCGTAGGGCAAATCGCGAAAAGTATTGAGGCAAATCCACTTGTCTGGTTCTTCTGCTAATGGCTCGATGATTGGAACGCTGACCCGCGATGCATTTTCAGAATTGCCAGGGTAGATAAACAGTAAACCCTGTTGTTCAGTAGTGGGGAAAACAGTTGCACAGGCTCGCTTCGATTCGTTGGCGCGATCGCCCATCGGCTGCTGAGGAATGCGATCGCACGCTCCGTCGCCCTTAAATGCCCAACCGTGATACGGACACTCCAGCAGCCCATCCTCTGCAATTCGCCCTTCCGACAGCGGCACCAACCGATGCGGACATTGATCCGCAAAAGCACGCCAGCAGTTAGCCTGTTGATCCCACCAAATCACCAGATCTTGCTCTAACAACGTGAACTTAGTCGGCTTCGCTTTATCTAGATCGCGAACATAGTGAACGGGATACCAGGCTTCGGTAGGATAAAAGCGGGTGGGGTCACTGCCGCCTGCAAGCAGCGTGTTCGTTGAAAGGGTAGAGATGCGATCGTCGGTCAGCATGACAAGATTGTGCCTTGATCAAGGAAGTGTGCTTTGCAAATCGTAACAATTTTAAGGGCGACCCGCAGATGTTTTCACGTTGCGTGCAATCTTTGCCTGCTATGTTTTGGATTAAACAAAACCTTTACCTGACCGTTTTACGTTTCTAAATCACGTTTTACATTTCTAAATCACAATGGCTGGTTTTATTATCAAAGTTTTTGGGCTTTCAACTCTCATCTCGGTTGCTATTAAATATGGTGCGCCCTATCTGAAGGTTTCTGAAACCAATACAACCGCGTTCATTGTGGTCTTGTTGCCGAGTATACTAATGGCGATCGCGCTGGGGTTGCGATCGCGATATCCTAAGTTTTGAGTCTTGAGTAGTGAATTTTGAATTGGCGAGCCTGCGTCACACCTTAAAATTGAAACTTCATCGCTCACCGTTCAAAACTATTCATTTCGGGAGCGGCTTGTGAAACTGGGAGAATGGATTGCACTGCTGGCGTTGGTCGCCTCTATCTACATCCTTTGGCAAATTAAGGATGTGTTGATGTTGCTCTTTGCAGCAGTGGTACTCGCCAACAGCTTAAATTTGCTAGCGCGATGGTTGCAAAAAAAGTTGGGGATAAAGCGAGCGATCGCTGTATTGATCGCAATTGGGACTTTGGTTGCCGCCCTTGTGCTGTTTTTTCAAATTATTGTGCCGTCCTTTAGCAAACAGATTCAGGAAATCTATGTGCTGGTGCCCCAAGGGATACGCCAGTTAAATGTATGGCTCAATTCCATCAATGATGTGGTTCCCGATAATCTTGAGCGCTATATTCCAGACCTTGATAGCCTCATGCAGCAGGCAATGCCGTTTGGGAATCGTCTGCTCGGTGGCTCCTTTGCATTCTTCTCCAGTTCGTTAGGTGCAGTGATTAATGTGCTGCTGATTGTAGTACTGGGCTTAATGATGCTGGTGAATCCTTCTGCCTATCGCGGTGGTTTTATCCGATTTTTCCCATCGTTTTATCGGCGGCGAGTGGATGACATTCTAAAAGAGTGTGAAACCTCCTTGGGAAGTTGGATTGTGGGAGCGCTGATCAGCATGAGCGTAATTGCCGTGCTTAGCACTCTCGGGCTATCCATTATTGGGGTCAAGGCAGCGTTGGCAAATGGAGTGTTGGCAGGATTGCTGAACTTTATTCCCAACTTGGGTCCTGCCTTTAGCGTAGTGCCCCCCATGGCGATCGCCCTGATTGACTCGCCCGTCAAAGCGCTCTTGGTGCTAGGTCTTTATATCGCCATTCAGCAGTTTGAAAGCAACTTTCTCACGCCTTACGTGATGTCACAACAGGTCAATTTGCTGCCTGCCGTCACCTTACTTGCTCAAGTGTTCTTTGCCACTATCTTTGGTTTCTGGGGATTGTTGCTTGCTTTGCCCCTCGTCGTCGTATGCCAAATCTGGATTCGCCGCGTCCTAATTGAAGACATCATGGACCCATGGAATGCGCCACCCCACACCAAAGATCGCCCTTTTCAATCTCCCAATCCCGACGCTCCCCCCGCCGTCCTCACTGAAACTGTGCTGCAACCCAGCTCTAATCCCCTTGAACCAGACGACCTTTGGGCAGACGTAACGGATAAAACAAAAGAAAAATAGTTTTGAGTTTTTCTCTTCCCTCTTTCCCCAGCAACCGCTGTTTGTAATTCCTCATTTCACCCTTCTCTAACTTTTATGCCCAAACTTCAAGCCCTCATTTTTGATGTAGACGGAACCCTTGCCGACACCGAGCGAGATGGACACCGAATTGCCTTTAACCGAGCCTTTGCAGAGTCAGGTTTAGACTGGGAATGGACAGTGGAACGCTACGGCGAATTGCTGGAAACCACAGGCGGCAAGGAGCGATTGCAGCGGTATTTGCAGGAAGATCAGCCCGGTTATCCGTTAACTACGGATGCGGCAACGTGGGCAGCCACAATCCACAAGCTAAAAACAAAGCACTATAAAGCGTTGATTCAGGCAGGTAGCATTCCTTTGCGTCCAGGAGTGCGGCGACTGATTCAGGAAGCGCGTGACGCTGGAGTCAGGTTGGCGATCGCTACCACCACCACTCCAGAAAACGTGACGGCACTCTTGGAAGCGGCGCTAGCACCCGATAGCCTTTCCTGGTTTGAGGTGATCGCGGCGGGAGATATTGTTCCCGCGAAAAAGCCTGCTCCTGATATCTATCTCTATGCTTTGGAAAAAATGGGGTTAAAACCAGAGGATTGTTTGGCGCTGGAAGACTCGCAGCAAGGCTTAAAATCTGCGGCTCAAGCGGGGCTAAAAACGGTGATCACCTTGAATGATTACACTAAAAATCACAACTTTTCGGGAGCAGCGATCGTGCTCGATCAGTTTGGCGAACCGGATGCGCCCTTTCAAATCATCGCAGGCAATCCAGGTGAAAAATCCTACTTTGATATAGCTCTGGCGCGATCGCTAGCAGAAACTTAGTCGTCACGCTAATCCTAAAAACTGCCGCTAAAACTGTGAACGAACTCAACAGATCGAACGAACACCGAAATGGTTACAATGTCTAAGCGTTAGCGTTGGTGTTGCAACGGCTGACTGTAAACAGATACGACACAGGAGACTTGCTGTGAAAGATATTTTAGTCAGTGTAGGAGTCATGCTGGCATGTGTGCTGGTTCTGGTGATTGCCCAGTTTGGTGGTGGACAACCGACTGCGATCGCGTCCAAGCTACCAACCACGGAAGCGATTGAAGCCACCCTGCCCAAGACTGCCCAGCTAATCGCCCAATCGTCTGAAACCCCAATTACAACTGCAAAAAAAGTGGAAGCTTCTAAAAATTACGTTACAACTGCCTCTGGTCTCAAATACCTTGATTTGGTTCAAGGTACGGGTGCTGACCCTGTCAAAGGTCAAACCGTGAGTGTGCATTACATCGGCACTCTGGAAGATGGCACCAAGTTTGATAGCTCTCGCGATCGCGGCACTCCCTTTAAGTTCAAGCTGGGTGCTGGACAAGTAATTAAAGGCTGGGATGAAGGGCTTTCCACCATGAAAATTGGCGGTCGCCGTCAACTTGTGATTCCACCCGACTTGGGCTATGGCGCTCGTGGAGCCGGTGGAGTCATTCCGCCCAATGCAACCCTAGTATTTGATGTGGAGCTTTTGGGCGCAGGCTAAGACATTACTCCATTCGCGGCAAGAAATGCATTAAAAGTGGGGCGATCAGGCATAGCGGCTTGCGCCCCTTTTTTAATGGTCGCCAGAGCCCCAGCGGCAGCACCCCAAATCACTGCCTGCTGGAGCGATGCACCTTCTACCAAAGCCGCCGCCAGGCCTCCAGCAAAGGCATCTCCTGCCGCTACCGTGTCGATCGCCTCAACGTTAAAAGCTGGAACAAAAAATGTTTCATCTGGCGCTGCACAAAATACCCCTTGAGCGCCTAGCTTGACGATCACCGTTTTAGCTCCCTGTTGTTGCAGCACCCTAGCTGCCAGTGCAGCTGTCTCAGGGGAATTGACCAAAAATCCAACCAACTGTCCGGCCTCTATTTCGTTAGGCACGAGAATATCAATGAAGGGATATAAAGGGGCGATCGCTTCAGCCGGGACCGGAGCCGGATCGAGAATCACCTGCACACCCAACCCATGGGCCACTTGTGCCGCTTGCTTTACTGCCGCGATCGGCACTTCTAGTTGTAGCAGTAACAATTTAGTCTTTGGTAGCACTGCTTTCAGCCGCTCCACATCAATCTGATCCACATTGCCGTTTGCCCCAAACACCCCAATAATTTGGTTCTCGCCCGTTGCCGCTACGGTAATCACGGCAACGCCTGAATGTGTGGCATCCACCAAAACACCATCCGTTCCAACTCCAAGAGCTTTTAATTCAGCAAGAAGCTCTAAGCCAAATGGATCCGTTCCTACCCGACCAATTATTTCTGTCGAAATGCCTAATTTTGCCACTGCCACCGCTTGATTGGCACCCTTGCCGCCCGGTGTTGTGTAAAAATCTGAGCCAATCAGCGTTTCACCGGACTGAAGTAAGCGGGGTGTTCGCACGACCAAATCCATATTCAGGCTGCCGAAGACAGTTACAGACATGGCTTACCAACCCCAACTCCCAGCCGCACCCTTAAAAGGTCCAACGATATCACTGGTAATCCAGCCGCCATAAAAGCTACCAGGTTGAGGTTCTACTTTTTCGCCATCTATGTAGCAAGCATCCATGGGGGCCGGATAAAAAGCAACGTGATCTTTGATAGCGGCAAAGTCATCTGTGGGCTGCGGATAGTACCAGCCCACGTTTTCAGCCTGCTTATCGCCAACCACAATGGTGTAGTAAGCACCCTGTCCTTTCCATTCGCAATAGGTAGAGCGTGGGCTTTTTACCAAATATTCCAGCTTGATGTCAGCAGGAGGAATATAGTAAACCGGCGGATGGCTAGTTTCCACCACTCGTTTAGCCTGATGGGTATCGGCGATCGCCACTCCATTAAAAATAATTTGGATGTGTTTTGAGGTTTCTTCCAATCGCGGAGGACGGGGATAATCCCACACAGACTCTTGACCGGGCTGAGGATCGATGCGATCTGGATGCATATAAATTAGTTAAGAGTGGGTGACGGTCAAACTAGAACTTCGGAATAGCCTTTAGTACTGAGGTACCGCTAGGTATCGCTTCCGTGTTCAACTCCAACCATTTGACAAGCTGCGCTGCGATCGCACAATTCTCATTCAGATTAATCATGCAATCAACCACCGCTATACCATCGTCGCAGAAATCTATACTGAGATGACAATCTTTAAAGAGCGCCATTCCAATCAGCGGACAATGAATCATTGCCAAAGATCCACTGCCAAAGTTTGATATGGTCAAAAGCAGTGTGGTTTAGCACTCGTCCCTCATCATGCCAGAAAATCAGTCTTGGATTGAGCAAATTAGCCGTGTAGGTTCGCCTATTGCGATCGCGGCAATTATTGGCTATGGCACCTGGGACTTGATACTTCAACCTCTATTTAAGAGTGAAACTGCTGGCAACATTTGCAGGGCAAGAATTCTCAGTGTCTCTGTCAACAGGCTCAGCCTCAGTCCGGAGCTATCTGCCGAAGAACCTCAGCTTCCCGAAGGACTGCCCATTGCCGTTCCAGTCGGGGAGAAACGAGCCATTACAGTTCGGTTAGAAAATCCAGATCGTCAGCCCGTGCTGTTCACTTGGAAAGCCGAGTACGGTAAGCTCAATCCTCAAGGCAGTTCTGCCAACAGCCGTTCCGTTTATACGGCTCCTAAAACTCTAACGAATGATCCGATCACGGTTCAAGTTCAAGTCCAGGGATGCGATTTAGAAGAACGTTCCTTGACCATAGCAGTGGTGCCTTCAACCCCAACGGCAACGGATAACCCCTTGCCTACCAGTCCTCCGTAGTTCTGATAAAACGGGCTATCGCATGTCTACCGCACACAAACGAGTAGAATGAAGCTAAACATAAATGTAAAGAACTATGTCTGCCAACGTGGAAGTTTATACCTGGAGTACCTGCCCCTTTTGTGTGCGGGCGAAAGCTTTGCTAACCAAAAAAGGAGTTGAGTTTACAGAACACTGTATTGATGGAGATGAAGCGGCACGGGCAGTTATGGCGAAGCGATCGCAGGGACGGCGATCGGTGCCTCAAATCTTTATCAACGATCAATATATTGGTGGCTGCGACGACCTACACGCCTTAGACTCAGCAAATAAGCTCGATCCCCTTTTGGCAGGTTAGTTTTTGGAACTGGATGGCCAGCCGTTCCAAGATTTATTTTCCCAATGCTTACCCCTTCTTGCTTTAACCCCAGGAACTACTTGTGAAATTTACCTTCATCATCGATCCGATCGCGCGGCTAGATCCAGGTCACGACACCAGCGTGGCATTAATGGAAGCTGCCCAAGTGTTAGGGCATGAGGTTTGGATTACTCAGGCAAACTCCCTTGGCGTCATTGATGGGAAAGCTTCCGCGTTGCTTCAACCTGTACAGCTTACGCCCGTCACTTTAGTAGATGGGCTGTGGGTCGCAGCAACGCCCTGGTTTGAAGTGGGTCAACCAGAACGGCGACTGTTAGAAGAGATGGATGCCGTTTTCATGCGAACCGATCCACCCGTTACGGTTCCCTATCTCTATGCGACTTATATTTTGGATTATGTTGATCCGGCAAAGACCCTGGTAATCAACGCGCCCCAAGGAATTCGCGCTGCAAACGAGAAAATGTATGCACTGCAATTTACTCAGGCAATTCCTGAAACCATCGTGAGTCAGGATAAGCAGGTGATTCGAGAATTTTTGGAACGTAAGGGAGCCGCCATTATCAAGCCTTTGGGCGGCAAGGCGGGAGAAGGAATTTTGTTTCTTGATCCCGGCGATCGCAACTTCAATTCCCTGGTCGAAATCAGCACTTTTCAAGCACAGGTGCCTGTTATGGTGCAAACCTATTTACCAGAAGCCAAATTGGGAGACAAGCGGATTATTTTGCTGAATGGTGAACCCATTGGTGCTGTTAACCGCGTTCCCACCGGAAAGGAGTTTCGCGGCAATATGGCAGTGGGCGGCAGAGTGGCCCAAACCGATATTAGCGATCGCGAACGAGATATTTGCGCTCAGCTTGCACCCACCCTGCGTCGTGACGGTCTGCTCTTTGTTGGGATTGATATTATTGGCGGCTACCTGACCGAAGTGAATGTGACTAGCCCGACAGGCATTCGAGAAATCGATCGCCTTGATAATATTCGCTTAGGACAGCAAGTGGTTGAGTGGATTGTCAAACGACCATAAACCAAAAACAGCTAAACTTCACCGTCTCTTTATAGCCTGCCTGAAGCTTTTGTTGGTTTGAATACATCGTAGATATACGTAGACTTCGACAATGAGTCTACATATTCTGCCTAATTAAAAACTTCATGCTCAATCCATTCAACTCATCTGTTGCCTTCGGTGTTTTTGCGATCTTAGGCATTACCTCAATGCAAGCGGAAGCGGCTCTTTTAGTTGGAAACAGTGCCAGCGATCGCATTATTCTGTTCGATGAAACCACAGGCACCTTTTTAGGAGACTTTACTAGTCCTGGAATGAATGGATTAGAAGATCCAGACGATCTGACCTTCGGACCGGATGGCAATCTATATGTCAGTGTGGGGGGCAACAGTGGCGGCAATTTATTTGATCCTCTTTATCCCACTAATTCCGCTGTGCTGCGGTTTAATCCTTATGGGCAATATTTGGGAGTAGCGGCGGCTGGCAATGGCTTAACTCGTCCTTATGGCAATGCCTTTGGACCCGATGGCAACCTTTATGTCAGTAGTTTTCGTAGCAATCAAATCCTTAAATTTGATGGGACAACAGGCAATTTTTTAAGTGTTTTTGCTTCCGATAACAATGGTGGCTTAGGGACTCTCGACGGGTTGAATGGTCCAAATGGTCTGCTATTTGCCCCCGATGGTAGCCTGTATGTCACCACGCAGGGCACGGTCAATAAACCCAATGGGGATCTAGGGTTTCTCTATGACAGTCAAGTTCTACGCTATAGCCCAGAACAGGTGTTGGGGTTAGCGCCGACCACCACGCCCACAGTCTTTATTGAACAACCGGCACTCTTGCCAGAATCACCAGGATTTATCAGCCTCTTAGGGTTGGCGATCGCGCCCGATGCTCAAAGCCTATATGTAAGCGATTTTGCGGGTGGCATCCGCCAGTATGACTTTGCGGGAACTCTGTTGAGTGTGCTGTCAACCAATTACACAGGCACCATCCCTAGCAAAAACTATGTTGGTAGCCTGACGTTTGGTGCTGATAGCAACGATCTGTATGCAATGGGGTTCGATACGCGCAATCAAAACATTGGCTCAATTCTGGCATTTGATCAAGCGCAGGGAAGCGCCTCTATTTTCTCAGGTGATCTGTTCACAGATGGCAGTTTGCTGCGTCCAATCGGCATCACAGCGGTTCCTGCTGCCGCGGTTCCCGAACCTGCAACCATTTTAGGTGCCTTGTTGGGCTTGGGCGGACTTCGCACCCTTAAACGCCAATTGAAGAAAGCCGATGCTAGCGATTTGTAACCTAACTTTTTTCTAAGCTAAAGCTGTCTCATTAATACTGTTTGGGTGGAACCTTCGACGGCATCACGGAATATTGGTCTCTCTAATCCATTCCGCCTAGAATTTCATACAGGGTAATCAGAGCAGAATTATCTAATTCGCCTTTACCCTGGGCGATCATCGCGTTCATCAATTCAGTGACTTGGGCAGCGCCAAGAAGGGGCAAATTTAGTTCTTTACCAGTTTGCAAGACGATGTTCATGTCTTTGCGGTGTAGACGCAGCTTAAAACCGGGTTGAAAGGTGCGATCTATCATTCGCTGTCCATGAACTTCTAATACGCGACTTTGGGCAAAGCCACCCAGCAAGGCGTTACGAACTTTTGCTGGATCAACTCCCGATTTTTTTGCCAGGGTTAAGGCTTCGGCAACTGCCTGCACGGTCATTGCTACCACAATTTGGTTGCAGGCTTTGGTCACCTGTCCAGCGCCAGCCTCACCTACATGGATGATATTCTTGCCCATAGTTTGCAGAATGGGAAGAGATCGCTGAAAGGCGGCCTCATCACCACCCACCATAATCGACAGTGTGCCCTGCTGTGCTCCAATATCTCCACCGGAAACGGGTGCATCCAATGCATTTATGCTTATAGTTTTCAGAGTGTCGTAAAGTTTGCGAGAGGTTGCTGGGGCGATCGTTGAGTGATCGATGTACAGCATTCCAGGGCGGGAACCTGACAAAATACCATTTTCACCTAACACAACACCCTCCACATCAGGCGAATCGGGCAGGCAGGTTAGCACTACGTCAGACTGCTGGGCAACCAGACTAGGAGAGTTTGCCAGTTGCGCCCCTAGGATCGCCATTTCATTCATTGCACCCCGACTACGGTTAAAGACGGTAACGGCATACCCCGCCTTAAGTAGATTTTTCGCCATGGGCTTTCCCATCAGTCCAAGTCCAATAAATCCGATGCGTTCCATGAAGGGAAAAAATGTAATAAGGACAGCCGATAGGGCGCAATGATAGCCCAATTTAAGCAAAAAAATAAACGGCAAAAAATAACCATCGCATTCATCTTCACCACAAGTTGGGAAGAACCAGTCATTCTCCGCGTATCCTGCCATGTTAGGATCTATGGAAATTCTAAAATTTGTGCAAGAGGTTATTTATTCATGCAAGTAGCGCTGCTCTTAGCAAAACTGCCCGAAGCCTACGCGATTTTCGATCCGTTAGTGGATATTCTACCGATTATCCCAGTCTTTTTCTTGTTGCTGGCGTTTGTCTGGCAAGCAGCTATCGGTTTTAGATAATTACGTTAATCATCAATTTTTTGAGAGCAGAAGACCAATCTGCTCTTTTTTATGGGCGATCGCCCTCAAGAGCACTGTCATTGATACAGATTCTTTTCAAATTCAATGACACACTCAATCAAATAAACTTTTTCCTGATAGCGTCATCATCATAGATGCGATCGTAAGCTGGATGGTTCGTCATACCATTTCGCGAACATTGCTGCCTAAAGAAGTAGCCATTAGTTCCAAATCCAGTTAGCTTGATTTCATGCTTGAACTTTTAGCAGTACTTTCTGCCTCAGCCGCCGCGGGGCTACGTCTTGCACTGCCTCTGTTGCTGATTGGCTTGCTTTACGGCGATAGCTTATGGTCTCAAGTGCCCATTCTTTCCAGAATGAATCCTTCGGTTGTTCTGGGCATCCTAGTTGGCTGGTCTTTACTTGAAATTTTCGCCTCCAAAAATCGCTCCAGTCAACGCTTTTTGCAAGCGATTCAAATTGTATTCAGTCCAATCGTCGGTGCCATTATTGGTGTAGCGATCGCACGCACGACCATAAAATCAGAATGGCTAGTCTGGTTATTGGGCATTACGGGCGGCTCTCTGGCACTGGTGCTACAGCTTGTTCAAACGGGTTGGATCTACCGATTCAAGCAGATTCCAGTTTGGGTCGTTTTTGCCCAAGATGCGCTTTGCATCACCTTAGTATTTTTTGCATTTGATGCTCCCAAACAAGGAGGGCTGATTGCCTTATTGCTCCTTTGGATTGCCATTCGTAGCTCTAAAGAATGGTACCGCTGGTACACCCAACAATCAACAGCAAAGCAATAAAGACCAAGGGGTTATAAGAAAGACCCCGATTAAAGGCATTTGAGGCTTAGCGCATTTACAGAATCTATTTTTTTAGTAAAGATGCTACGCGAATGGCACTTTTCTATCTCGCCGCCAATTTTTTAAAAGAAGAAAACTCTATAGCAGCCCGATCGCGTGCAAAAGGCCCCTTCCGGTAACCAGTTCAATAACTACGGCTACAATTCCTAACATTGCTAGCCGCCCGTTCCACACTTCCGCAGAAGTTGTTAAACCCATTTCCCAACGCTCTTGAGGATACAGCTTGACGTTCTCAATTTGCATCACGTCTGCCAATTTGAGGCTGGGTGCAGCGAGAGCATCAGTTACTAAAGTTGCCAAATCACTAATAAAAACAGGGTGAGTATCAAGCGCAGGTACTCGATGAAAGTTTTCAATCCCTGCCTCTTCTGCTAATTCTCGATATTCAATGTCAATCTCTTGCAATGTTTCAATATGCTCAGAGACAAAGCTAATCGGCACAACCACGATATCTTTCACGCCTTGGGTTGCTAGCTCTTTTAACGCATCGTCAGTGTAGGGGCGAAGCCACTCCACCGGACCCACGCGACTTTGATATGCCAAGGTATGAGGATTAGGTCGATTCAGCGTTTTCATAATTAGCTCACTGCAAGCTTCGATCTCACGCTGATAGGGGTCACCGACCTCCTCAACATAGCTCACAGGCACTCCATGGGCACTGAAAAAAACATGCACCTGATCAGGATTAGGAAACTGGTCTAGCTCGTGGGTAATTAGTTGCGCCATCGCTTGTAAATAGCCGGGACTGTCGTACCAAGATGGAATAACAGTGTGATCGATGGCTTGAAGTTCTGGATCACTTGCCAAAATTTGTTCTAGCAAACGAAAACTAGAGCCGCTGGTGCTAATAGAAAACTGAGGATACAGCGGTAAGATGACTAATTGTTCAACGCGATCGCGCTTAATTTGAGCAACAGCTTCTTCGGTAAATGGATGCCAGTAGCGCATTCCCACATAAACCTTGGCATCCTGCCCTTGCTGCTGAAGCTGCGCTTGAAGAGCTTGAGCTTGTTCATCAGTGATGCGACGAAGAGGAGAACCCCCGCCAATTTGTTTGTAGTTTGCTTGAGATTTTTTTTCTCGCGAGGTTGAAATGAGCCACGCCAGAGGTTTTTGCAACCAGGGGGAGGGCAGCCGAATAATTTCAGGGTCGGAAAATAAATTAAACAAAAATGGACGGACATCTTCTAGCCGATCGGGTCCACCCAAATTTAGCAATAAAACTCCAATTCGACCCATGATTGCCACGGTTTCCAATTTTTCATCCTCGTAACCGATTTTAACAGCAAGGTAGAAGAAAGTGAGTAAAAGATGGCATCTGTCCGAGGAGCCTGCTTAGGGAAATCCAGTGAACATTTCACGCGATTGATTTTACACACCTCTTAAGGAGTAGGAGCTTTCACCATTTGCCATCTAGCAAGACATGGAGCTTTACGTCTTACTCTTAATATAAGCGTGCGTTGCAAAAAAACCATTCTTCATTTTATCTTCGTGTTCCATTCCTTAAATTACTTGGGAGAAATGGGTTTGAAACGTATTCGCGATCGCACTATGTCCTAAAGAGATGCAGAAACGCAAAGGAGAATCCAAATGTCGCAGGCTAAACACGGTGATACTGTAAAAGTCCATTACACCGGAAAATTGGACGATGGCACGATATTCGATTCGTCTCTTGAGCGCGAACCTTTGGAATTTATTATTGGGGCTGGCGGAATTATTCCTGGGTTTGAGCAAGCGCTAATTGGCATGACTCCCGGCGACTCTAAAACTGAACTAATTCCTACGGATAGCGCGTATGGGGCTTATTTAGAAGAAATGGTATTAGTCATCGATCGACAGCAAATGCCTTTAGATGTGGAACCAGAAATTGGACAACAGCTTCAGCTTCAGCATCAAACTGGTGAACTCATTACAGTCATCGTCACTGATATATCCCCTTCTACCATCACGCTAGATGCAAACCATCCCCTAGCTGGAGAAGATCTAACCTTTGATATTCAACTCGTCGAAATTGCCGCTTAAACTCTTGAGAGAAAAACTTCCCGATTTCGCCAAAAATCCGCGTAGATAAAAATGACGAGAGCAGCTTTAACACCACTCTCGTCATTTTCATGTATTTGCCAGACACCAGACCTAAGGAAAACCCCAAATTTGGAATACTGTTATCAGGGCGAACGATGGGACTTGAACCCACGAATGGCGATACCACAAACCGCTGCCTTAACCACTTGGCTACGCTCGCCATGCACGTTTCTTACTATAACAGTTTTGCTTGAAATTAGTCTATACGAAAAAATCCCTCGTATAATTGCTGAGAAATCTTTGAAGATTGGTCTAGATGGAAGAATGCTCCGTATGATCGCTGAAAAATGTATTTGACAAGTGAGCCACTTTGAAAAGTTCGTGATTAAATTCTTTTCAAGAGCAGCACTGCACAAATTGGAAGAGTGGTGAATTAGGAGAAAGACAGATGGCATTAAGTTGGCAGCACCACCGATTTCCACTTGGAAGAATGAGTTTTTTGGCGGCATTCGGAGCCGCTTCATTCACTTGTATAGGAGCCGTCATGGCAGCAACCAATCCAACTCCTGGGGCATATAGTCGCTACGCTACACATCAGTTGACTCACTATGCCGAATCTAATATTTGTGCTGAAGCGCCAGCCGCATTCGGCTTAAAAGAAGAATGTCGATCGCTGCTCAAGTCAAACCGAGCTGAGATTCAAGATTTTATTATGAGCAACACTGATCGCCGTAACTTTTTCTTTTTCAGCGTGTATACCACTGATCTTGCGATCGCTTCGTTTTTACCCACTTATCAGTTGCAAACCATTGGGCTGTTTCAGGGATTTTATGTGTTTAACGGTGAGGCAGTAGAAATTTAGCAGCCCAAAATTTCAGCAATGCATGAACCTTTTTCAAATTACAACTGTCTTACAAAATACATTCATCGATTGAGTGACGTTACTAATCCTTTAGACAGTTTCTACTACTGAGCTATGAACATTAAACACATCTTGCTACTCCCAGGCGTATTAGCGTTGACTCTTGCCGCTGTGCCTTTCATGCCCGCGTCTGCTCAAGGCCAAACCGCTCCCAATCAGGCTAATCCCCCTAAATGGGGCATGAATCGTTTAAACCTGACGGACAGTCAAAAGACTCAAATGCAGCAAATTCGTCAGAACACAAAGTCTGAAATTAATGCATATCTCCAATCTCAAGGAATTACCGTTCCTCAAGGACAAAATCCTCGTGAGGCAATGCGATCGCTCAATCTAAGCGAAGCCCAGAAGGCTCAGCTTAAGGCAATCTACCAAAAGGGTAAACAGCAAGTTCAAGCGATTCTAACCACTGAGCAAAAAGCCATGATGCAAGAACGTCGTGGAAAAATGAAGGATCGTGGGCAGCAACGCCGCCAACCCGGACAAGCACCTGTTCAATCTGGAATTTAGCCGATCAGCAAGGAATAAGGGATAGTGGTAAAAGTTGTTGGGTTAGTTCTTGGTAATCAGGTTTGTCCTATTCCTGACACCTTGCACCCGACTCCTGATCCCTAACTTCCTCCTTGCATGACAACTGTTCCCGAAGTGATCAGACACAGCGAATTAATTAATCAGTTGGTGCTAAACCGCACCACACTTGAGGAATTTGGGCGGGTAGAGATACTGTGGATGTATCCTCCCGCCCATCGCGTGTTGGGGTTTATTTGCAAATCGGGTTTTTTGGGCAATCAAAAATCAGCGTTTAAGCTATCTCAGATTGAGGCGATCGGAGTTAACGGCATTTTGACCCGTTCTCAGCCAGATGCAACCGATGCCGAGCGGGTTCGCCAGCTTGAGTCACTGATTCACTCGGAGGTATGGAGCAACGGTGGTGAAAAGGTTGGCAAGATTATTGATTGTGTGTTTAATCTGCGAAGTGGAGCAATTTCAGACTATCTCGTGGTGGGCGATCGCCTAAGTAAACTAGCGGGCACTATTTACCGTCTGCCCATCAACCGCATCAGCAGTTTGGGACACAAACGGGTTCTGGTCAGCGATCGCACCATTCAATCTTTCCCCCTATATCGCGAAGGCATTCAACAAAAAATTTCAAAAGCCAGCAACGCTGTTAAAGATGATTATACCCAAGTCACTCAAGAGTTAAGATCTATCGCCCAACGTGCCCAAGACACTCGACTGCAAACCACTTCTCAGTTAAGAAATTTTGCAGAGCAGGCAAAAGATCGGGCGCAATTATTGGCAGAGCAGGCAAAAGAAAGAGCGCAGGAACTCAACGAACAGATCCGAGAAGGAGCAGAAACGTTTGTTGAACAGGCAAAAGAAACTACTGAAACCTTAGTGGAACGACTTCAGGAACAAGCCGAGAGTTTAGGTGGTGATAGCACTTCACGCGACGCAACCGTTCGCCCAGGCACAAACCGATCTTCAGACAATGCAGAGTTTGAAGTAGACAGTTGGTTTGAAGATGAGTTTGAAGACAAAGAAGATAAATTTGAGAAAGCCAATCCCGATGATTTAATCATTGACGAAATCGAAGAGATTTTTGAAGAGATTGAGGACATTTTTGGGGTGTCAACCAGTCCCGTTGCCAAGGTGCCCGTTGCAGATGTTGCCCCACCGAACCCAGACGCTTCGTGGATTGAAGATTTGCCCTGGAGCGCCGAGAAAGTTGAGTTTTGGGATGGGAAAAAGCTAGATCAGTGGGATGTGCACGAGGATGACGATCCCTGGGATATTACTGAACTACCGCCGCCCACTAATTTAATTATTCCTTTACTTGACGTTTCGGAATTCCCGGATCTCGAAACCGGAGAGTTAGAAACCGAAGAGTTAGAAACTGAGGAATTGGAAATTGAGGAGTTAGCTGAGGAGGTAGAAATTCAGAATTTGGAGAGATCGCCCACTGAGAGCTCTAATCCAAAATCATCAGACTCCGATCCGCTCGAAACCATCCATACTGCCGTTGTTGAAGTGGTAGACGAGGAAGAAGAGCGATCGCTTTCTTTACCTGCTGAACCTGAACCCAAGCAAACTATTGTGGTGGAAGTTGTGAGAGATAAAGACGATGAACCCTGGATTTGAAAATCCTTATATCTATGCACTTCTCTGTATTTCTTATCACATCAACATTTCTTGTCACATCAACGGTAAATTAGTAACGCGGTGCATCGTACAGTGATCTTGTGGTGACCAATCAATCGTCTTTAGCAGAATCGCAAAACAACTCGAACAGGGGTGATCGGGTGCGGGAGTTCAAATGGTCATGGAAGGGGCAGCCCATGACTATTGCCTATGAAGTTTTGGGAGAAGGCAACCCGGTTTTGTTGTTGCCTGCCTTAAGTACAATTTCAAGTCGGGCTGAAATGCACGGTTTAGCCGAGCAACTCTCCGAGAAATTTCAAGTGTTTGTAGTCGATTGGGTGGGTTTTGGGGAGTCTTCTCACCCGCTAATTGACTATCGTCCTGCGTTGTATCATGCGTTCTTACGAGACTTTGTAAGATCGATGTTTTCCCAGCCCGTGGTGGCGATCGCGGCAGGTCATTCCGCAGGCTTCATCATGCAACTTGCCCACCAAGATCCCTGTCCTTGGTCTTACGTTATCCTGACCGCTCCCACTTGGCGAGGTCCTTTCCCTACCATGGGCAACCATCGCTGGTTCTATAAGCGCGTGCAGCAGTTGATTGGGTTGCCAATTATTGGGCAGTTTCTCTATTTGCTCAATACTCTTCCCTGGTTTCTCCGCTGGATGATGAGCCGACATGTATATGGCGATTCAAAAAACATCACTCGTAGCCTAGTCACTGCAAAATGGCGAACCACCCAGCAGCGGAACGCCCGATTTGCCTCAGCCGCCTTTGTTACCGGCGCACTTGATCCGATTCGCACGCGTCAGGAGTTTATCGACTATTTTCAACCGTTGCCCGTCCCTGTGTTAATGGTGATTGGAGAACAAACCCCGCCGAAATCTCGCGAAGAAATGGAGTTTGTGGTTCACTTTTCTGGAGTGCAAGTTTACCGGATGCCGGGTTCTCTGGGATTACACGAGGAATATTCCCGTACCCTGATGAGCGGCATTTTGCCCTTTTTAACTAAAGTCCTCTCATGATGTCACCTGCATGAAACCTTCTTTTGCTGTTCTATTTGCATCGATCGCCGCTGTTGGCTGGGTCACCACTGTTCTAGCTGCTAACCCTGAGCAAGTGCAGCAGTTGATCAACACTCGCCAGTGCGAAGGCTGCATTCTGACGGGCGCGTCGCTCTATAGCTACAATCTATCGGGCGCTAATCTACAAGGGGCTGATCTAACATCAGCGGCACTGCAAGGCTCAAACCTAAATTATGCTGTGCTAACTAATGGCAAGCTGGAAAAAGCAAATTTAGCACTGGTTAAACTACGGGAAGCTGACTTAAGCGGAGCGAATCTGGCTGGAGCCAGCTTGCTAGGAGCCGATTTGGCAGGCGCAAATTTAACAGGCGCAAATCTACAAGGAGCTGTACTGGAAGGCGCAGACCTACGTAGAGCCGATCTAAGTGGAGCCAACTTGCAAAAAGCAAATCTATTAAAAGCACGCATGGCTGGAGTCAAACTGGAAGGTGCAATTTTGAAGGGCGCACGGATGCCCGATGGGAGAGAGGCAAGGTAATCCGTAGTGGGTGAACTAATGAGATTGTGGACTCAAAATATCTTCTACGGAGAGGCTACGCTTTGACAACGCCAATCCGAAAGACTGACAAAACTCAAGCTGTTACTATTTGCTCTTGCGATTGATGTAGGGGAATTTCAATCATAAATTCTGTACCTTTACCCGGAGCAGAGATGCATTTTAGTTGCCCACCATGCTTTTCCGTCACAATATCGTAGCTGATGGATAAGCCTAACCCCGTTCCTTTGCCAACCGGCTTGGTGGTAAAGAAGGGATCGAATAGTCGCCGCTGCACGGTTTCTGGAATGCCACAGCCATTGTCAGCAATGCGGATGACAATTTGTTTAGACGGAGAGAGTTCGGTATGAATGCGAATGGTGGGCAGCGCTGGAGCGTGAAGAGTTTTGACCTCCGTTGAGCGAACCGAACCCAGTTTTGAGTTTTGAGTTGCCATATCTGCTTTAGAACTCAATATTGAGAACTGAGGACTTTCTTCTAAGGCATCGATCGCGTTGCTGAGCAAATTCATAAACACCTGATTGAGTTGTCCGGCATAGCATTCCACCAGGGGTAACTTGCCGTAGTCTTTAATGATTTGAATGTCTGGGCGATCGCCTTTTGCCTTCAGCCGACTTTGCAAAATCATTAAGGTGCCTTCAATGCCATCATGAATATTCACTTCCTTCACAGCCGATTCATCCGTGCGAGAAAAATTGCGTAGAGACACGACAATTTGCCGAATGCGATCAGCTCCTACTTTCATGGAACTCAACATCCGAGGCAGATCTTCCAGGATGAAGGATAGATCAATTGCTTCTGATTGAGCGATAATCCTTTCCCCAGGATCAGGAAATTTTTGCTGATATAGCTTCATTAAACTCAGCAAATCTTGGGTATATTGATCGGCGTGACTTAGGTTGCCAGAGATAAAGTTGACGGGGTTGTTGATTTCATGAGCGACCCCTGCCACGAGTTGTCCCAAGCTAGACATCTTCTCGCTTTGTATTAGTTTGGATTGGGTTTGCTGCACATAGCGTAAAGCCTCTTCTAACTGTTGGGTTTGCTGCCGCAGTTGTCCTTCCGATTGCCGCAGCGATGCTTCTGCCAGGGTGCGTTCGGTAATGTCGCGTAAAATCACCACGTATTCTTGCCGGTCTGCCTGAGCACGATCTGAAATTGATACCTCTAAAGTCTGAGGCAGGCCTAGGTGAGAGAGCCGCAGCTCGCTTCTGGCTCCCCACTGCGCTGGTTCACTGGTTAATTCAGTCAATTGATCGCTCAGAGGATGTCCGATTAGGGTGGCGGAATTGAGCCCAAATAGGGCGATCGCAGCTGGATTTGCCTGTCGAACGACTCCCGCTTCATCCACCACCACGATGCCATCTTGAGCAATGGTAAACAGATATTCAGCAGACTCGCGGGCTTCTGCCATTGCCACCACTTGGGGCAAACTCGTCCAGCAGGCGATCGCTACGCCCACAAACGCCACCAGCAGCAACAGCACCACAATCAAATGGCTGCCGCGCTCTTGCTGAGTCATATCCAACAGTGCGCGGAACTGCCAACCCGCCAACATGGCAGCACACAGCAAAACAATCAACATCGTCACCTGCACCACAACCGAATCACGGGCAATGGTCATGGGTGGTCGCTTATACTGCTGAATCCACCACTCTGGCTGACAAATGCCGACGGGCGCGCGTCGAATTCCCCCATCGATCGCCAAAATGATTAAGGGAACCGCCAGCCCTATCACAAACGCCTGCCAACCCCAGGCAATGCCGCCAACTAGCAGCACTACTACTTCTAGCCCAAAGATGGCGATCGCCACCCAGGGCAACAAAACCTCCGGTTTATGCCGCTGCAACCATAGCCCCAAATGCACCGCCATAATCGAGACAAACCAGCCCACATTTCCCACGACTACCGTTTCTGCCACATTGCCACGAAGTAAACAGAACAAACTTAGCCCCAGAGTTAAAGTCAAGGCTGGACCCAACACTCCCCGCTTAGAGACCACCGCAAACACAGGCGCAAGGTGTTCATCCAGGGCAAGCTGATGCAACATTCGGGGACAGTTTGATACGACCGTCGCACAGCACAGCAAACAATCCGCTGCCAGCAAAAAGGTGATAATCAACGCTGCCCAGTTGCCCCAAAAAGGCTGAGCCGCCGCCAAAAGGCTAAGAAAGTGGTTCTCCTGAAACGCACCTGTAGAAAGGCGCAAAAGTACCCAAGAGCCACCCAGGTAAATACAGGGCATTAACCAGGCAGCAATGCCCAAAAAGCGCAGCGACCCTTTAGGGTTGCGACTGTCGGCAACAAATGCCGAAGCCGATTCACAGGCATAGGAGGCATAGCTCACAAATAAGAACCATTTTGCCCACTCTAAGAAACTTGGTGGCCCTACACTTTGCAGCCCTATCCAATCGCTCGGGAAAAAGCCTGGACTTGCTGGAGAAAGCGCCAGCCAACCCAGCCCTTGAAGGCAAAATGCTAGCAACAATCCGATCGCAGGAACCACAAAAAACAAATGCAGAATGCTGAGGGCGCGAGTGCCGCTGAATGCCACCACAAATGGCAAGAGTGTAGATCCAACCTTGAGCAACCCTTCAGGACAAGCAATCCCTAAGCTATTTAAATTGACGCTAATCAAATCTGTGAGGACGATCGCATTAATGGGCAGTACCGATACCCAGCTAAAGAAGTAGCCGATCGCAGCATAGCGGGCCAGCCAAGGATAACCGTGCAATAGACGTGTGGCATAGTTGGGGGTACCGCCTGCCACATCCATAAAGTGAGTTCCTAACCGTTTAACCTGGTAGTTCAACAGCATGCCAAATAACGTTGCCGGAATCCAAACATAAATAGCTTGAAAGCCCAACGCTTCATGCACCGATGGCGCTACATTAATCCAGATAATGTGCCCAGTTAACCCAAAGCCCCATGTTTCAGCAGCGCTGAGGCTTCTAGTCAAACGGGTAAAAGAAGACTGACGCAAAGCAGTGCTATCAAGGGAGGTCATAGTTAAACCAGTTTGTTACAGAAATAATTATGCAAACCCTATCCAGCTTACAAACTGCTAGATAAGACACAAAAAGTTCAAAGTAAGACGCACCATGTTGATAAATGCTTTGTGTGGAAGGCAAGATGCCCCTGCATTGCAACCTGCGATCGCAAACGCCCACCAATCTAACATTTTCCTAATCTAAGGGAATTTAGATTTTCTGGTAAGCCGCGATCGTTGAAGTCTCGATAAAGATTGTCTGAAATTGCTTAAAACGCGATCGCTACCCTTGCCCAGTCACCGACAGCCCGTCAACGATAAGCGAGGGCGTATAGCAAGACCCATTCCAATCACCATCGCCCCCCAGCTCAACCAACTGCTTAAGCGCCGTGTAAACGTTGCCTGAAACCATCGTGTCTTTAACGCGCCCTAAAATTCTGCCATTTTTAACCCGATACCCCAAATCCACGTTAATGGAAAACTCACCTGAAATACCGGCTCCGCCACCCAGCATTTGATCCACAATGATGCCGTCATCCAAACTCGCGATCAGCTGGTCTAAAGATTTTGCAACAGGCGATCGCTTAGCTCCCGCTTCCACAATCAGATTAAATAAGCCGGGTGTGGGATAGCTGCCCAAACCAGGACGAAAGCCGTTGCCTGTAGTGCCGCTGCCAAGGGCGCGTCCGGTCGTGCGATCGACGTAGAACAGCTTTAACACCCCGCTGTCAATAAAGGTAATCGGTCGCGTTGGCGTGCCCTCATCATCAAATGGGCAGCTAAAGGGACCGCGATTAGGATGTTGGGAAAGCGTCAACGCTTCAGAGGTGACGATCTCGTTGAGGCGATTACTCCAAGGCGATGCTTCTTCAATCACATGCTTACCGTTTAACGCTTCCTGCACCGTGCCCCACAGCATATCGGCGGCTTTGGAGGTAAACAAGATCGGAATTCTTCCGCTGACAGTTTGAATGTTGTCGGTTGCCCAACGCAATCGCTGTAGGATTTGTTCAACCAGAGCCTCAGGCTCTAGGCGATCGCGCTGGATTTGCCCATCATAAATGCTTAAGAAATCATCCCCACGGACCCATTCAGCCGACAGTGAAGCACTCAGCGTCGTATCGGTATAGCCACAGTCCAAGCCTTTGGATGTGATCAATCGCGTAGTCTCGGCATCACATTCCCATTCCGCTTCACACAGCACATCAGGATAGGCATCACGCACTAGGGCGATCGCCTGTTTGCCCCAATCTACCAATTGCTCCACAGACACCGCTTCTCCCATGTCAGGATAATGCACCTGGGAAGCCTCTGCCAGTTCAATAGTTTCTGGCTCATTCAACTCACTCAATGCCAACGCCCGTGTAACCAAATCTTGAGGTTCTACAGGACCATAGGCAACTGCCAAACCTGGGCACCCCTGCCGCCATAGCCGCAGTGCCACCCCTTCTGCCTGAGCGCTTTCTAGCTGCTTTAACCGATTTGCTTCAAAAAAAACAGGACGAGACAAAGACTGCGATTGAAAGACTTCCACAGCCTCAGCACCCGACTTCATCGCTAGCTCAAGCAGTTGCTCTGCTAGCGTTTGGTTTTGCAAATCCTGCGAATCCATAATTATTTAATCGATGGCAATGGCAATGAGTCCTCATGAGGCTTAGAGAAGGTCAACAGCCAACCGACTAAGCCATTCACGACTATCATCAACTTACGCCAAATTGGACTCCTGCAATAACCAGAATCCAGCAAAGGACTCTACATCCGGTGAAGATTGAACGGCTAAAAAGTGGACTCCCTTTGCTTGCTGTTTTGCGGTTTCAAAGTTGGTTGCCTCAGTTTTGAGGCTGGCATTCACCAAATCGGCAAGAACCCAGCGATCGCTCACCCCAGTTTCTAGCACCAAGCGAGGTGGTTCTCGATCAAATTTGAAATATCCCAACTCCAGACCCGACATCCATGCCGCTAGCGGAGTTGCCCGGTCAGAATAAATGACCAAACCCGGAATCACGGCATCAGCAGGCAGCCCAATCAAACTGAGGGGAAAAGATTCGCCAAATCCAATATCCCAGTCAGTTAAGTCATCAAATGCAATGGATGGCAGGGTCACCAGTGCCCATTTTTGACCCTGCAATGCATCTGGCAAAGAAAGTGCAGTTGTAGTGCCAAAACTGACGGTGGGATTAGCGCCAGGCTGAAATCCGGGCTGTTTTGGATATTCTTGCTCAAGGCGCTGCTGCATCCATTGGTTGAGAGCATAGGTACGCCGACTCATGGCTACCGGAACGCCGAGATCCGTGCAGGCTTTGGTGATCATGTTGTTCATTGCCTGCCGAAAGAAGCGGATTTTATCGGGCGGGTTAGGAGCCTGAGCGATCGCGTTTTCCAAAACTTCCTTCAGCTTGACCGAATTAACCTCAGCATTAGAGCAATATTCGGCATAGCGGAACAGATTTTCCGGGTTAACTTTCACATCAACCGGACTCTCACACACCAGCACTTCCCAAATTTTCTTCTCATCTTCATCCACAATCGGACGAGAGTAAAAATCTATTTCCCAAATTGTCGTCATAAAGCGACCACCAGCAGAACAAAGCCAAGATACCTGTAAACCGTATCACGGATAGGTTTTGCGTAAGCGATGGGATTCTAACGAACTCAAAAAAATTACCTAGTTAGGAGTTAAATCACTTAAAGATTTTCTATCCTATTGCTAGGCAGTTCAAGCTCATCGTGACATTATGAACCAGAGTCTCAATAAATAAAATGCGACAGTGACAGACTTGATAGGAACTTCCTGCCATGTCTTTAGTCAATTTGGTACAGGTCATTACACTCTGAACCAGTGCCATAATGTACGGGTTATACCTGATCGACAATCACGGTACGACCACAACTCCTAATACTACGTGTGAGTTTGAATGAACGTTTTACTCCTATATCCTCGGTTTCCCAAAAGTTTTTGGTCGTTTGAAAAAACGCTGGCACTGCTCAACCGCAAAGCAATGTTGCCGCCCCTTGGGCTGATCACAGTTGCAGCAATTTTGCCCCAAGAGTGGAATTTTAAGCTAGTTGATTTAAATGTTCGGGAAGCCACAGAGGACGAGTGGAATTGGGCAGAACTCGTGATCATGTCTGCAATGATCGTGCAAAAAGACGACTTGATTGCTCAAATTCGAGAATGCAAGCGGCGCGGTAAGCGAGTAGCAGTGGGCGGTCCTTATCCTACTGCTCTGCCAGAAGAAGCGAAGGGTGCCGGTGCAGACTACATGATTTTGGATGAAGGGGAAATTACTCTGCCCATGTTTGTAGAGGCGATCGCCCGGGGCGATCAGTCGGGCGTTTTTCGGTCAGGTGGCGAAAAACCTGATGTGACAGGCACTCCCGTTCCACGCTTTGATTTGTTGCAAATGGATGCCTACGCTGAAATGTCGGTTCAGTTTTCGCGGGGATGTCCCTTTCAATGCGAATTCTGCGACATTATCGTGCTGTATGGTCGCAAACCCCGTACTAAAGCTCCAGAACAGATTCTCGCCGAACTTCAATATCTCTACGACTTGGGTTGGCGACGCAGCATCTTCATGGTGGATGACAACTTTATTGGCAACAAGCGCAACGTCAAGCTGTTTTTGAAGCAGATGCAGCCTTGGATGGTAGAACATGCTTTTCCGTTCTCCTTTGCTACTGAAGCGTCTGTAGATTTGGCACAAGACCAAGAACTGATGGATATGATGGTTGCTTGCAACTTTGGCTCGGTGTTTTTGGGCATTGAAACCCCAGATGAATCCAGCCTTGCCATGACTCAAAAATTTCAAAACACGCGTGATCCACTCAGCGATGCGGTCAAAAATATTGCCCGTTCTGGGTTACGGGTGATGGCGGGATTCATCATCGGTTTTGATGGTGAAAAAGTGGGCGCTGGCAAACGAATTGTCAAATTCGTTGAAGAAACGACGATTCCAACGGCGCTATTCAGTATGCTGCAAGCATTGCCCGACACCGCACTGTGGCACCGTTTGATCAAAGAAGGGCGACTGCGCGGCGAGTCGACGTCTGGTAACCAAACTGCATTGATGAACTTCGTTCCCACTCGTCCCTTAGAAGACATTGCTCACGAGTTTGTAGAAGCGTTTTGGGAACTGTATGAACCCAAGAAATTTTTATCGCGCACCTATCGCCACTTCATGCTGCTAAGTGAAGCGAACTACCCAGATAAGGGCAAAGTGGCTCAGAAAAAAATCGATTTAATCGCGCTACGAGCGATCGCCATCATCTTTTGGCGGCAAGGGTGCGTGCGGGATACCCGTTGGATGTTTTGGCGCTATTTATGGGGTATGTATCGTCATAATCGAGGCGGTCTTAGCAGCTACCTTTCAACCTGTGCCCAGATTGAACACTTTGTCGAGTATCGCGAAATTGTCCGCCGTGAAATTGAAGCACAGGTCGTAGAGTTTTTGCAGCAAGATTCGACCGTTAAAGTTGAAAAAAAAGTTGCCCATCCAGTTGCTTAACCACTGGTCTCTCTACTCGTCCTGATGGAGCGCTGAAACTCTGTATCCGTTAGTGAACTGTCCGTAATTTGCTGAAGTGCTTTTCACGGTGTCACGGCGGATACAGCCTCTGAGCGTTGCCAATATTCTTACCGCGACACCCTTACCTCGCTTTCGGAGGTAATTTTTTACAATGCCATGCAAGACTTGCAGCCTGGACCGGGCGATCTCTCCAGCTATTTCAATATAATCCTGATGGTTCCGCAGCAGTGTTAGTACGAACCAACGAGCAAGGACGGTTTGTCGCACGAGAACTGCAACGCTGAAGTTGACCGTGCCCAGATTCGCGCTCAAGTGCATCACCAGCCTAATTTTCCTGACATGTTAGCTGCGTGGCATCGCGCCCAAAACCTCAAAGCTGCTGAAGCATTCTGCCTGCTCTATGTTGCCATGACTCGTGCCAAACGCCTGCTGTGGATGTCTGCTGATGCTAAAGCACCTTGCACTTGGAATAAGCTTGATAACATTGACGATCGCCAACGTTGTCCATTTTTAGCACTACAAGAGCGCTTTCTATGTTCAGTCATAGAGTGAACATACAGCAAATGTGCCATTAATTCATCTCTATTGTTTTGACTTTGCTTCATAGTTTTAATTTTGTTTGTAAGATTGCGCGATCGCCTAAACTGTAAAGATTATTTTTGAGTTTGGTTATAAATAAAGCTTGTTCAAACACCTTACATTTTGGGAAATATTTACTTGTAAGATTTTCTTAAGGGTGATGAAGTTAAGACACACCTCGTAATTTTAAGAACTAAAATGATTGAATTTCAAATGATTGAATTTCAACTCAAAAAATAAAATTCATCTGAGCTTAGGCAAACTTCAGTAATATTTAAATCTATAGAAGGTATTCATAAAGTATGAACCCTGGAATGAATCAAACAGCAGCAGTCATCTACGATTTGACAAACTGCGATCGCGAACCCATCCACATTCCTGGGATGATTCAGCCTCACGGAGTTCTCTTAGTGCTGCAAGAACCTGAGCTGACGATTTTACAGGTTAGTAACAATATAGAGATTTTTTTTGGATTACCCCCCGATTTACTGCTGAATCAAACCTTAGAAAAACTGCTGGGTTCTTATCAAACAGACAGCCTAAAACAGGTCCTTACAAGCCATTCGGACTTGCAGACAATTAACCCATTTAAGCTATCGATTCAATCGACAAACAAAAGCAATAGTTTTAATGGGTTATTCCATCGCTCTGAAAGTTTTCTAATACTGGAGTTAGAGACTTCTTTATCTCAAGAACTTTTAGGATTTTTAGATCTTTATCATCTCACTCGAACTTCTGCTAGAAGCGTTCAGAATACAACGTCATTCCAAGATCTTTGCCAAGTGATTGTGCATGAAATTCGCAAGTTGACTGGACTTGATCGCGTCATGCTCTACAAATTTGATCCCGAAGGTCACGGCACTATCCTTGCAGAAGAAAAGCAAGAAAAGTTGGCTCCATTTTTAGGATTACGCTATCCCAAAACGGATGTGCCGCAGCAGGCTCGGCAGTTATATCTAGAAAGCTGGGTTCGCTTGATTACTGATATCAACTATGAGCCAGTAGAAATTATTCCGGCAACTAATCCGATTACTCATCAACCCACTGATTTGAGTCAGTCAGTACTAAGAAGCGTCTCTCCGTTGCATGTTGAATATTTGCAAAACATGGAAGTTGCGGCTTCCATGTCGATTTCAATTATTAAGGATAAGCAGCTTTGGGGATTGATTGCGTGTCATCACTATTCACCAAAGTTTATTTCCTATGAGATTCGATCAGCTTGTGAATTTTTGGGGCAGGTCATGTCTCTTCAACTTCCCTACGTTGAAAATCAAGAACATCAAGACTATCGAATTGCTTTAAAGACAATTCACAATCAGCTAGTTGAACAAATGCTGCGATCGCTATCATTTGTAGATGGTTTGTTCGATAATCACCCTAACCTGCTCAATTTGATCAATGCTCAAGGTGCGGCTGTTTGGAATTCTGGTGATTGCCGAACGATTGGCATCACGCCTCAACCTGATGAGATTCAAATGATTGTTCAGTGGTTAGCTGAGAGCAGCGATCGCGATATTTTTCAAACTCATTGTCTTTCTAGTTTGTTGCCTGAAGCTGAAACACTTAAAGACTTTGCAAGTGGTTTATTAGCAGTTTTAGTATCTCCTCAACACTATATTTTGTGGTTTCGTCCAGAAGTAATCCAGACCGTCAATTGGGCTGGAAATCCTCAGAAACCTATCAGTCATGATGAAAATGGCAATGTGCGATTGTCTCCCCGGAAATCATTTGATTTGTGGAAAGAAACGGTGCAGTTGCAATCATTGCCATGGCTATCTTGCGAGGTTGATGCAGCAGTAGAACTTCAGCAAGCAGTTGTTAAATCTGTGTTGTATCAAGCGGCTGAACTGGCAAAATTAAATCAGGCATTACAGCGATCAGAAGCTCAAGAACGCGAGAAAGCAGCACAACTCACGATCGCACTTCAGCAACTTCAGCAGACGCAAACTCTCCTAATCCACGGTGAAAAAATGTCGAGTTTAGGGCAGCTTGTGGCAGGCATCGCCCATGAAATCAATAATCCTGTTAATTTCATCTATGGCAACTTGGATCATGCGAAGCACTATGCTGAAGGTTTATTGAATATTTTGGCGCTTTATCAAACGGAAGTTATAGAACCGAATGCCACAATTCAGAAAGCCATCGATGAGGTTGATCTAGAGTTCTTAAAAGAAGATCTGCCAAAACTACTTAAATCAATGCAAGTCGGTTCAGAACGGATTAAAAGTTTGGTCACTTCGCTACGAAACTTTTCGCGCCTTGATGAAGCCGAAATGAAAGCAGTGGATATTCACGAGGGCATTGATAGCACATTGCTGATTTTAGGACATCGCCTTAAACCTCGCTCCGATCATCCCGGCATTCACCTGGTAAAACAGTATGGCGAATTGCCCTTGGTAAACTGTTATGCCAGTCAGTTAAACCAAGTGTTTATGAATCTGCTGGCGAATGCGATCGATGAGTTAGAAACTCGCGATCGCGCCCGTAGTCTAGCCGATATCATCGCCAATCCCAGCACTATTCACATTTCCACAGCCATTATTTCGCGATCGCCCTCATCCCCTAATTTAGAGAATTTCGGCTTCGATCAATCCTCTCCAGTCGATACACTGGTCATTCGGATCAAAGACAATGGTTCAGGAATTCCTGAAGAACTTCAACCGCGATTGTTTGAACCATTCTTTACGACAAAGCCGATTGGACAAGGAACTGGAATTGGGCTAGCTATTAGCTATCAAATTACAGTCGAGAAACATAAGGGAACTCTGCAATGTGTATCTCAGCCCGGTCAAGGAACCGAGTTTGTGATTGAAATTCCCTTATATCCTTTTGCTCACAAACTCCCATCTGATTCTGAGACATCCTCTTAAAGCTTAGTGCGATCATCCTGTAATTCAATACCTATTTTGAAGCTGAATTAGTTAGAGCATAGTCACAAATAACATCGTGAAAATCCTTTTTATTTAACTCTTGTTCGACTCAAGTTAAAAATTAATTTTTAACTTGAGTCGAAGATCTAACTTTGACAAAGTAACGGTTTGTTTCTCGTCGATTGAAGCTTTGTAATATAAGTTTAGAAACAATCAGATAAAAATCAAGGTTGCTCGGTCATTAGGAGGATGGAGACGCAGTAGCTTTTTTGATATGTTCAAATACAGCGGATTGCAGTCAGATAGAGGACAATGAAGGATTACAACGTTGGGTCAAAAATGAAGCCGTATTCCATAGACTTTCGAGAGAAGATTGTAAGTGCTATGGAGAAGGGTGATAGCTCGATCCGAAAAGTTGCTGCCCGCTTTGCTGTCAGCAAGAGTTGCGTCGAGAGATGGATGATTCAGAAGCGCACAGAAGGTCACGTCGTTCCCCATAAGCAGGGTGGTTCGGTGAGTCCTGTGATGGAGCACAAAGACCAGTTAGTGGCGATCTTCGAGAACCAGCGCGATGCGACCTTAGCGGAATATTGTGAGCTACTCTTTGATGAGACTGGGCTATGGGTTAGCCAAAGTACTATGTGCCGAACCTTTCAGAGACTCAATTTACCGCGCAAAAAAAAACGCTCCGCTCCAGCCAAGCCACCAGCGAACGAGTCCAACTCCTGAGACAGGAGTACTGGGCACAGGTGACGAGTATAGAACTCAAAGATTTAGTGTTTCTCGATGAGATGGGTGTTCTACTGGGACTCATGCGAACCCATGCCCGTGCTGCACCTGGGGAACGAGCGTATGACTTCAAACCTTTTTATCGGGGCAAGAAGGTGAGTGTCATGGGCGCGATTACCGTCTCAAAGGTGCTGGCTGTGATGACGATAGATCAGTCGATGGACGCGGTTGTCTTTGAGGTGTACGTCTCAAAGTGTCTTGTGCCTCAACTGTGGAAAGGGGCTGTCGTGGTCATGGATAACCTGCCTGCTCACAAGGTAAAAGCCATTGCACCTTTAATTGAGGCGGTTGGAGCGAAGGTTCTGTATCTGTCTCCTTACTCTCCCGAATTTAATCCGATTGAGCATTGGTGGTCACAGTTAAAGGCTTTCCTAAGACAGTTCTCGCCGACAACCTCGAAAAGGGTAGATACCCTCATTGCCACAGCGATGGATTTGATAGATCCTCAACATTTGCACAACTGGTTTGCACACTGCTGTTACTGTCCCTCTTAACACTGCAATCCGCCGTATATTCAGATTATTGATTTGCAAATTTTCATTCCTAATGCTTTTTACAACTCTGTTTCAATAGCATCTATTTGGGAAGTACAGTCGTAAAGAATTGCAATTAAAACTAATTCAACTGTTCGTTGATCACCTCTGCAACGAACAGTTGAGGTAGTTTTGGTTTGATTCGATTTGCAGATCTTATTCTGTTGACTCTAAGAAAGGAGTTAGTAAGAAAAGATGAGCAAAAAAACAATAAAAGTTCATGCAGCGATTCAAAGTAGCATTGCGATCGCTCTTGTAAGTGTTGCCAGTGGAATTCTGGCGGCTTGTTCCCCCAATCCTTCTAAGGATGGAGCAATCACGCAAGGTAACTCAAATCCAAATGCCAAGCTCAAATCGGTCGCTGTCACCGTTGGCGATCTCAGCAATCCATTTTTTGTGTTGATGGGGCGTGGTGCAGAGACGGAAGCCAAAAAAATCGGCGGTGCAGAGACCCAAGTAACGGTGGTTTCTAGTGGATATGACCTAAATCAGCAGTTTAACCAGATCGAAAATTTTGTTGCCGCCAAAACAGACATCATCATTCTGAATGCGGCAGACAGCAAAGGCATTGAGCCGGCGGTTGAGAAAGCTAAACAGTCGGGCAGCGTGGTGATTGCAGTGGATACGGCGGCGGGGGGTGGCGTGGATGCCACTATCACCTCCAACAATGTGCAAGCAGGGCAACTGAGTTGTCAGTTCATTGCTGATCGCCTCAAGGGGAAAGGCAACATCGTTATTGTGAATGGACCGCCCGTGATTTCAGTCATTGAGCGGGTGCAGGGCTGTGAACAAGTGCTTGCTAAATATCCCGGTATCAAAATCCTCTCAAAAGACCAGAACGCTGAAGGTAGCCGAGATGGTGGACTGCGGGTAATGACTGATTTACTCACTTCTTTCCCTCAACTAAATGCGGTGTTCGCCATTAATGATCCGTCGGCGGTGGGGGCAGAACTCGCCGCAAGACAAGCCAAACGCAGCGAATTTTTCATTGTGGGCGTAGATAGGGCACCCGAAGCAACTCAGGCGATCGCTGACCCTAGCAGTCTGGTGGTGGCAACTGCGGCTCAAGATCCGCTGGGAATGACCCGAAAAGCTGTGCAGGTTGGCAACGATATCTTGTATGGCAAGCGACCCGCTAACCCCAACATTCTGATTCCGGTCAAGTTAATCACCCGCGAAAACGTCAGCCAATACCCAGGCTGGAAGTAAGGAGTTACTTATGACAACTAGCATTCAGCCCTCGCCTATATCTGCACCCAGTTTGGCTTCCGTGCTGGAAATGCGAGGCATCACCAAGCGATTTCATGGGGTGCCTGCACTTCGTGATGTGAATCTAACGATTTATCCTGGTGAAGTCCATGCGTTGATGGGGGAAAACGGCGCAGGCAAAAGCACGTTGATGAAAATCTTGGCAGGAGCCTACATCGCCGACGAAGGTGAAATCTATGTCAACGGGCAACGGCTAAACATTACGGATCCAGGCATGGCACGGCGATCTGGCATCAATTTATAGCGTTTCCGGCTCCTGTGAGGTACAAACTAAAGGCTCAAACCCTTGCTCTCTATTATTCTGCCCGTACCTCATCCGACAGAAAACCGCTATAATTTATCAAGAGTTGAATGTCGCCCCGAATCTGACCGTTGCCGAAAATATGTTTATGGGCAGCGAATTGCGGCGGGGACAACTGCTCGATCGCGATGGCATGAAACGGGAATCGGCGCGAGTGCTGCACAGTTTGGGAGCCACTTTTGCCCCCAATGATCTCGTGTCTAGCTTGTCGATCGCCGAGCAGCAACTGGTCGAAATTGCCCGTGCGCTCAAAGACAACAGCCGCATTCTAGTGATGGATGAACCCACCGCCGCCCTCAGAGATCGCGAGACAGAGCGGCTGTTTGAAGTGATCCACAAGCTACGGAGTGACGGCATAGCCATCATCTACATCAGCCATCGGATGGAAGAGGTGTATGCCTTGGCAAATCGGGTCAGCGTGTTGCGAGATGGTCAGTATATTGGCAGCCTCACACGAGATGAGATTTCACCAGACCGATTGGTGCAAATGATGGTGGGTCGCCCAATGCAAGATTTTTACGAGCATCAGCGGCAGACAGAACCCGGTGCCGTGGTGCTAGAAGTTAAAAACATTAGCGACGGTCGCAAGGTTCAGCCGACTAATCTGACTCTCCGGGCTGGAGAGATTGTCGGGCTAGCGGGGTTGGTGGGCGCAGGACGCACTGAACTCTCTCGCCTGATTTTTGGTGCCGATCCCAAAGCTAGCGGAGAGGTGTGGCTGAATGGCAAAAAACTGGAGATTCGCTCGCCTGGAGATGCGATCGCGGCGGGAATTGGCTACGTTCCAGAAGATCGCAAAGATCAGGGCTTGTTTCTGGAGATGACTTCTGGCAAAAACATCATCCTGAATATGTTGAAGCAAGACTCTAAAGTTGGCGTGATCAATTGGCGATCGATGGGCAAGATTGCCAACGATGCTGTGGAAGACTTCAACATCCGACTTGCTAACCTCGAAATTCGGGCAATGGATTTGTCCGGGGGCAATCAGCAAAAACTCCTACTGGCACGATGGCTGGCAATTAAGCCCAGAGTGCTGTTGTTGGATGAACCCACGCGCGGCGTAGACATTGGTGCCAAAAGCGAAATCTATCGCATTATCAGCGACCTAGCTCAACAGGGCGTTGCCATTCTGATGGTGTCTAGCGAATTGTCAGAAGTAGTAGGACTGAGCGATCGCGTCTTAGTCATGCGCGAAGGTCAATTGGTTGGTGAACTGGGCGGTTCCACGGGTACAACCATTACTCAAGAAAACATCATGGCGTATGCCACTGGCGCATCGGAGGTCGCCGCATTATGAGTCAAACTGAATTGCGTCCCCTAAAAGATAAAGCGGACAGTTCGCTATCACGCAAGCGCAACGTCGCCAACAACTGGCTTCAGGTCGCGGGAATCTTGCCGATTTTGGTGCTGATCTGCATTCTATTTTCAGTACTAACTCCCAACTTTGCCACGGCTGGAAACGTCGTCAATATTTTGCGGCAGGCATCGATCAATATTGTGCTGGCAACGGGCATGACCTTCGTCATTCTTACCGGCGGCATCGATCTATCCGTTGGCTCAATTTTGGGCGTGTCGGCGGTGGTTGGGGTTCTCGTCTCGTTGATGCCTGTCCTAAGCTGGGCGGCGGTGCCTGCTGCCCTATTGACGGGTTTGCTAATTGGCTTAGGTAATGGTGCTTTGATCGCCTTTCTCGATTTGCCGCCTTTCATTGTCACTTTGGGCGGATTGACTGCCCTGCGCGGCGTTGCCTATCTCATTGCCAACGGCACCACCGTTTTGAACCGAGATCTCAACTTTGCCTGGATTGGCAACAGTTATCTGGGTCCCTTTCCTTGGCTGGTCGTGATTGCGTTGCTAGTCGTTCTTGCTAGTTGGTTTATTCTCAAACGAACAGTTTTAGGCGTACAAATTTATGCCGTCGGCGGCAACCAACGAGCCGCACGACTCACAGGCATCAAAGTCAATCGTGTGCTGCTGTTTGTCTATGGTTTGAGTGGCTTACTGGCAGGTTTGGCAGGCATCATGAGTTCCAGCCGACTCTATAGTGCCACTGGTTTGCTGGGCAACGGCTATGAACTAGACGCGATCGCGGCGGTAATTTTGGGCGGAACTAGCTTCACCGGCGGCATAGGCACCATTCCCGGAACCTTGCTCGGTGCCTTGATCATCGCCGTTCTCAACAATGGCTTAACCCTGCTGAATATGTCCTTTTTCTGGCAGTTAGTGGTGAAGGGGTTGGTGATTATCGTCGCCGTCACGATTGATCGCCTTCGCAGACGGAGATGACGCTAATTAATGCCTGTCATTATGCCAGCAAAGTGTTTTATATGCTGGGTTGATTTATTTGGGAGATTAGCCGCCCATGGTTGAGCAGCAATTTCTACGCCTTTCTGGGTTCACTAGAGCAGACCGGCTTCAGATGACGGATCGGGTGAGTGAGGCGATTAACCGAGCAGGAGCTTGGATCACCGACTTTCATCTTTACTCGAACATCTTAATTTGCATTAACTTTGAAGTGCCGATCTCCAACCTAGGTAGACTTGCTGCATGTGTACAAGAGACAGGTTTGCATTTAAGCCAGGAAAGCCTAGAGCAACTAGTAGCTGCTGACGAATCAGCCCTGAAACAGGAAGAGCTACTAGGGACATTGCAAATTACCTTTATCCACAACGAACCCGACTTGCTTCGAGAGGTGCCAGGGTAGGGTCTTACTGGTCAATACCCCGCTCCCCTCCCGGATTCGATTGGGTTCCGTTGCTACGAACCCTTGCCTTCCTCCACAATCAGGGTTGTGGAAGCCGATCGCCCAAATTCCTCCGGTGCATACTGCAAATAAACTTCGGCACCAGGATAGATGAATGTGCCTGGGGTGACCGATCTCACCAGATAATGCAGCGTATACACGCCAGGGTTAAGGCGATCGCCAAAGGCAACAATCCGGTCTTTGTACGTGGTTTGATAGCTCACCTGCCAACTGTCCCCCTTCGCTTTGAAGTAAGGGGTGGATGTTTGAAAGCTGTCATCTACGGCTTCAAACCCGGCAGGTAGCGGATCGGTAATGATAACTTGATCCACCGGATGATCCGTGATGATTTCCAAGCCGACATCATAGACCTGACCCACAGGCACTTTCAGCGAATCTACTGCGTAGAGTCCAGTGGTATGAAGGATCTGTTCCTGATTAGCAGGGCGCAGGGTGCGAGTAATTCGTAATCCGTTAAGGCGACCGGGCTGATTGCCTTGTAGCCGATAGCGATAGGCGACGAGATAATGCAGAATGCCGTTACCTGTTTTTTTCAGAGTTAAATCATTTTTGCCACGGGGCAAATCGGAGAGTGCAACTGTGACGCTTTTGCTTGGATTCTGGTAACCCTGAAACGGCGCGCTTGCTAGAGTTTTTCCAGCAAGTTCCGCCGTTGCCGTAAAGTTGGGCAGCGTGGGTTGAAGCTTACTGGTTTCAACTAGGGCAGATAGGGCAGCAGCGTTGTCGTAGGTGCTTTGCCAGGTGCCATTGCGCCGTTGGTTGAGCAATCCTTGGGCGAGCTTCGCAATCGCGTCGGGTTTCGCTTTTTGGACAACTGCCAGCTTTAATGCCTCTGCCTGGGTAGCCGTGGATGAACTCAACCAGCGCCAGCCTTGGGGCAAGTTTGCCTGTGCCGATCGCCCGGTTTCGCGAGTCATTTCTTGCAGATCCTTTGCCATGCTGTTGGCTTCCTGCCGCCAATCAGGAAGTTGAGAGAGATGGCGTGCCAGTTTGATTTGATCAACCGGATCAAGTTGATCCCGCTGAGTGTAAATGTCTGCGACAAATTCAGTCCGCTTATCGCCTAAATCCGCCAGGGCAATCAGAGTTTGCAGGCGCAGTTGATTTTTGCACAATGACTGTTTGCAGAAATCATATTGACCCGGATCAGCGAGAGTTTTGCTGAGGTAATTCCGCAGAGTGGGAAAGGTTTGTGCTTGCTTTGTTTGAGCGATCGCTTGGGCGGCATAGGCGGTGACAAAGGGATCAGATTTCTCTGCACCTGGATAGGCAGCAAAACCACCATCAGGTTTTTGTAAGGCTTTTAGCTGATCGATAGCGCTGTTTGTCTGTTGACTGGGGTTAAAGCCGCTGAAGGTTTGCCCATAGGTTTGGGAGAGAGTTTGGAGGTTGGCAGCGATCGCGAGTTTGCTGGCGGCGGGTTCTGCAAAAGGCAACTGATCGTCTAAAACCTGTTGGGCAGGAGCCACCAGTTGGGGAATGAGAGAACTTGCCAGAGAAATGTCTAACCCTCCAGCATCAGTGGCAACATTGTTATCGACATTTAGGGGAATGGTTGCCTGATTTTCAGTAGTGCCAGACTCCACGACTTGTTCCGTCACGTCGAGCGGTTTCACTTCCAAGGGCACCTCAAAGGCATCCTCTCTGCCGCTAAGCTGGGTGGTGAATTTTATCTGCGCCGTGCCCGGTGAACTGACCACTACGGGAAAGCGGGTGGCGCTGGTTCCAGTGCTTGCTTCGACTTGCTCAGAGCCATTTGAGTTATCAAACTTGAGCGGCTCGGTCACCGTACCATTCACCACCATAATTCCGGCTTGCCCGGTGTTGTTGGTAACCGACACACCCACCTGGAAGCGATCGCCCGGTCGAGTAAACTGCGGCAATATGGGATTGCTAACTAGAGGCTGGCTGGTGATAAACGTAGTATCGCCCTTACCAAAGTGGAGGTTGCCATCGGTTGCCACTGCCATCACGCGCCAGGTGGTCAAGTCATCTGGCAAGGTGAATTTGACTTGGGCTTTCCCGCTGTCATCGGTGAGAACCGCACCGTTGTAGTATGCCAGTGCTTTGAAGTCGGTACGGGTGCGGGTATTGGCGGCTCCAGCAGATACGCCGCCGCCGTAGCCCCAGCCTTTTTGTAGGGGCGAAGTCATGGGACTCAACACGACATCCGGGCGATTATCCGCGAGGCGGGTGGAGATGGGCTGTTCGGCAAAAACGGTTTTGACGAGATCGGGGGGACGGTAGCCGCTGAGTTGCAGCACCGCTTCATTCACCACCATGACGGTAAACTCTCCCTTAGTTGGATTGCCTACCGCATCTTTGAGCATCAAGTTTAAGGTTTGCTCGGTGCCAGGTTGAGCAGGTGTAGATGCTGTAGAGCCAACCGTGGGTTGAATTTCAACGTTGAGATAGCGATCGCTCAACTCGGTGTTGAACGACGCGAAGCCTATTTTTACTAAATCATTCAGGCTACCCGGTTCCGTTTGTTCCAATGGCTTACCCTGGCGGATCAATACTGCTTCGACCGCAGCATTGGGCATCATCTCTGGTGTAACCGTGAACTGGATTTGGGGCGCGCTGCCTTTTACCTGGATCGCAGTTTGAGAAAGCGTGCCATGCCGGACGACTGCAAAATATAACTCCGCATCGGGGTAAGGTGACTGAATAATCGCTGTTGCCATATCGCCCGCACGATAGCTTTTTTTGTCTAGCTTCACTTCTAAGCGATTGTTGTTGTAGCGATCGCCCCAAAAGGTCGGCTCGTTGCCCGTTGCCCACAATTGCACTTCGGTTGCCGCAGCTTCATTGCTGTTCCCTGCTAGCATGGCGCGAATTCGATATGAACCAGACTTGGGGGCAATCAATCGCGCAGTCTGAGCCGCTTGTTCAGAATCTACTTCCGTTGTGGAAACGGTTTTGTATTCCACCTGGTTTTGAGCGGTGCGGCTACCTTCCACCAAGCGGGTGATGTCGCTGTAGGTCATGGATTGCAGTTCTACTTTCACCTTTTCGGGCATGGGTTTGCCTGCTGCGTCGGTGACAATCACCTGCACTGGAAACTCTTTGCCAGCCTCGGCAACAAAGTCAGTTTTCAAGCCAATCAGGCGATCGCTGGGCAACGCCACAAAGGTTTGTGAATCCGCCACCGACAAATTTGACACATCCGAGACTTGCGCATCCACTCGATAGGTCATGGGATAGGGCAAATCTTTTGCAACTGTGACGCTCTGAGTTGTCTGACCCTCTTTGCTTAAGGTTTGGGTGGTTTGCAGCACATCACTGGGCACTTCGGGTGCTTCTTCGGGCCATAGCCAACGTCGTCCAAAGGAGTAGCCATCCCAATTTTGGGGCGCAAACTCGGTTTGTTGGCGGGTCACATAATACTTCGCTTCTCCTCCTTCAACGGGTGCCCCAAACAAGTAGTTGCTTTGAGCGGTTGCTTCAATTTTTTGGTCGGGAAGAGCGATCGCCACGGGAGCCGAGGGTGCATCGGGTTCCGGTGGAAAGTCTCGATTTGAGCTGGTGCCTTTGCCGTCACTCACGCCGCTAAGCGACAGTTTCACCTTAAAGTTGGGCGGCTTAAACTCCGCAACCCGAAAATCTCCGGTGATTTCAGCACCGCTGTCTCCTTTCGCCCGCATCGTGTAGGTGCCCAAAGGCTGTGTTTTTTCCAGGGGCACTTCTAAGGAAAAAGTTCCAAAAGCGTTGGTGCTTTGGCTATCTAGCGTCTTCTTCTGACCATCAGGACTTTCTAAAGTAATGGCGTAGCGAACGTTTTTATCCTGCTTTAGGGTGCCAGCCTGAAGATAGTAGGCGGCTCCAGTGAAATGAGCCGTTTCGCCCGGTTGGTAAAGCTGGCGATCGCTAAAAATTGTCCCCCGCGACAGTGGCTTACCGCTCTCCCATCCGCTATCTACGCCGTAACCGTAAGCGCCGCTGTATTCAGTGGTGCGAGTGAATGCCCAATCTTTGCCTGACTGGGCGATCGCGAGTAAGGGCGGTGCAGTCTCCGAACCGGAAGTCCGACATCCCTGAAACTGAGCAGCACTCAAGGTTAGCATCCCAGCCGCATCCGTTTTGCCCGTCGCGCAGGGTGTAGGCGTAGAGCGGTCTTTTGCCTCCAGTTGGGATTTGTAGATCTGCACAGTTGCATTGGCAACCGGAAGCCCATCTGACAAGTGATGCACCCGCACCAATCCAGAATCGGGGAACCACTGCGCAAACACGCCCAAATTGGTCACTTGCACCATGCCGTAAAAATTTGGCTCGCGCCACTTTTGCTTGCCTTCTTCCTGATACTGCACGGTTCTCGCCTGTACGCCATACGCCAGCATCCCTGTCGAGCCACCCAACAGCTTTTGCAGCGGCACCGTGGATTCCACCGACTGATTCTTTTGGTTCTGGACTTTGGTCGTTTTCCAGGTAGAAACGTTTGGTAGTAAATCTTTGCCGTTATTTTGCGGATAGGCAGAATCGCTATAGACTAAATCGGTGGGCTGAACGATCGCAAAGGCCGAGCGGTAGGCTGACAAATTCACCGTTGAAATGTTCAGTTGTAAGGGCGAGTCGATTTTTGCTTGGGCCGTGGGAAAAATATGCAGCTCGGTGGGTGCCCAAATATCTGGCGCAGTGTCGCCCGTCTGGTAGCTGACTGTCACTGGCTTATCCAAGGTTTGCCCAAAGCTATCCTTCAGGTCAGCCCCAACAGTGATGGTGTAATTGGTTGCGGGTTCTAGTGCCCAAGGATTCAAGCTGACGACGCGATCGCCCTCATAAGCTCTGACCAGGGGCACATCCTTATTTTTTGGCTCTGGCGAGATGGAAATGTTGGCAAGGGCTGATTCGGCGGCGATCGAATTGTTAAACTCTAGCTGCGCTATACCATTTACAAAGCGTCCGTAGGCACCGCCACCATCGGGCTTGCCAGTTGCGGTCTGCTTTTGAAACGCTAGCGGCGCATAAGTTTCTACCCGGCTAACAAACGACTCTTCACTGGGCAGATTCCCTTTCAGTGGACGTAGACCGGGCGTAACTTCCAGAGTGTATTGGGTCGCTTTTTTCAGGGCTGATTCCGGCTCTAGCGTATAGATCCAGCTTTGGGTCGAGGGGTCAAATTCTGCTTCGGGGTTGGGCGTGTCGCTTACTTCTGGCTGTTTTTCTAATGCCACTTTCAGCGCTACGCCGTCGGTTTGCCCTGATTCTTTCAGCTTGGCATGTTCTTTCAGCGATGCTTGATCCAATTCCACATTAGAAAAAACTTTCAGCACGGGTTTGATGTCCAGCGGTTCGGTTGCCACCTTTGGACTGTCTGCACTGTAGGAGGTCGGTAGGTTTGTGAGCTTCAGGCGATCGCTTTGAAATGTCCAGGCAAGATCTTTATCCAGCTTGTGATTCTTTAAATCTGCCAGTCCTGCTTTTAGCGTTACCCGCACCCGCGTTGCCTGGGGAATTGCCTCATCGGCTTGAAAGCCCACCATGCGCGGCGTGAGAAACCGAAACTGCCCTTTTAACGCTGGCACCACTTCAAATTTTTGCAAAAGCTGCTGCTGATCTTTGCTTTCCAAGCTTTCTACGGGAATCAGCGCCTCCTTAAACCGAATCCGGATCTGAGCCTGGGGTTTGGCATTTCCAGTGGGGCTAATCTCCTCGATCCAGTCTGGCAGGCTGGGCTTTTCCAATACTGCCACCGTTGTCAGCACCTCTGGCGCTTTCGTCATGGTAGTGGTGCTACAGCCCGAAAAGCTGACGGCGATTACAATGCCGCACAAAAACAGCAACGGCAGCACGAAGCGTTTGCCCAATCTCATAGTCTCTCCCCACAGTAAACAGGCGATCGCAATAGCTCACGCAGCTAACCTCCATTCCTACTCTCTTCTAGGGATCAATTCCTGCTAACTTCAATAATTCTTTACTTCATTCATTGCTGATGGTCAGGCGATCTCAATTGAGTCCATCAAATAGTGCCCTGCTTGGAGCAAAGCTCACTGAAAGTTAGGTACGTGAGCATTATGGGAATCTTATATGAAGATTAGTGTCGTCTTCCCTACAATGAAAATTCATCAGCCTCGCAGAGTTAGCGCGTTTCCATTACAAGTTGTCCTTATTGTTCCTTTCGTTCTCCAAATTCTTGGAGCCGTTAGTCTAGTAGGTTATTTGTCCTTTAAAAATGGACAGAGAGCGGTCAATGACTTAGCAGAACAGTTGATGGATCGCACTAGCGATGTTGTGGATGAACACCTGAAGTCCTATCTGGCAATTCCCCAAGCCCTCAACCAAATCAATGCAGATGCCGTCCGCAGAGGAATACTGGATGTGCGCGATCGCCAAATTGTTGGCAAGTATTTTTGGGATCAGATGCAGGTCTATGACCTGACCTACATTGGGATTGGGTTGACGACAGGGGAGGGAGTCGGAGCCGCTCGTTACGATGGCAAAACCATCACCATTGATGATTGGACAGCCAACCTTCCTAACAACACTACCAACTACGCTACAGATGCAAAAGGTAATCGGACTCAAATTACTGGTCATTGGGATTGGGACAACTTCAGTGAAACCTGGTATACCGAACCCATTGCTGCTGGTAAACCCATTTGGAAGATTGTTGCTACAAACCTGCCAACAGGTCCTTACATCACTGCCTCTGCCAGTCGTCCGATCTATGATTCGCAAAATCGTTTGTTAGGAATGATTGCAGCCGATATTCACCTGCTGAAACTTAGTGATTTCTTACGCGATTTGGATATTAGTCAGTCTGGGCAGGTGTTCATTATGGAGCGGAATGGCACCCTAGTCGCTAACTCTAGCAAAGAGAAGCCCTTTATGCTCGTCAACAAGAAAATTCAGCGATTGCGGGCGATCGATAACCCTGATTCAACGATTCAGAGCATTGCCAGCCACCTTCAAGTCTCCAAAGGGCTTCAGTCCATTACCCAATACACAGCCTTTCAGCTTGAGGTGCAAGGAGAAAGGCATTTTGTTAATGTTGTGCCTTGGCGCGATCAGTATGGCTTAGATTGGCTGGTAGTAGTGAGTGTGCCAGAAAGCGCCTTTATGGGACAAATCAATGCCAATACGCGCACCACGATCGCGCTTTGTCTAGGGGCATTGGTGATTGCTTCTCTTATGGGTGTCCTTACATCCCGTTGGATTGCCCGTCCAATGCTTCGCTTAAATCAGGCAAGTGAGGCAATGGCATCCGGTAATTTAGATCAGACGGTGGAAACGAGCGGTATTCGAGAACTCAATACGCTGTCCAATTCCTTTAACCATATGGCAGAGCAAGTGCGTGAGTCGTTTGCTGCCTTAGAGAACAGCAAAGAGGAATTGGAAGACCGGGTAGAAGAGCGCACAGCCGAACTCAAAAATACATTAGAGGAATTACAGCGCACTCAATCTCAAGTGATTCAAAGCGAAAAAATGTCGAGTCTGGGGCAGCTTGTCGCCGGAGTTGCCCACGAAATTAATAACCCGGTCAATTTCATTCACGGTAACCTCACCCATGTGCAGGAATACACCGAGAGTCTATTAGAGTTTGTGCAGTTGCAGCAGCAGCATGATTCTAACCCTGCTCCTGAAATTCAATTGGCGGCTGAAGATATCGATCTAGAGTTTTTGCAAGAAGACCTACCGAAGATGCTGGCTTCTATGAAACTGGGAACCGATCGCATTCGCCAGATTGTCCTATCGTTGCGAAACTTCTCTCGCATGGATGAAGCGGATTTCAAAGCGGTTGATATCCACGAAGGAATTGATAGCACCCTGATGATTTTGCAACATCGCCTTAAAGCCAGACCCGAACGACCAGACATTGAACTGGTCAAAGACTATGCTGAACTACCGCTCGTAGAGTGCTATGCCGGACAGCTCAACCAAGTATTTATGAATATCTTGGTGAATTCGATTGATGCAATAGACGAGAGTAACGCTGAGCGTACCTATCAAACTATTAAAGATCACCCAAATCGAATTACAATTCGCACGTCGGTTGTGAATGCAGAATGGGTAGAAGTGGCGATCGCCGATAACGGGGTGGGTATTTCCAAAGAGGTTCAGCAACGAATATTTAATCCTTTCTTTACGACGAAGCCGCTTGGAAAGGGCACTGGGATGGGGATGTCCATCAGCTACCAAATCGTCACGGAGAAACATTGCGGCAAGTTGGAGTGCTTCTCAACCCCCGGTGAAGGAACGGAGTTCATCATTCAGATTCCTTTCCGGCAACACATTAATCCAGAAATTTAAAGAATTTGCGATCGCGTACCAATAAGATTTTGATCGTATCCCCACCGAGGAGTTACAGCATAAAGTTTCGGCTGAGCGGACGCAAATAGTTATAGGTCCCAACAGGAACTGAGATTCGTTCTATTTCAACGGGCTTATTAGATCTCAGTTGTCCAAAAATACACACTCAACAAATTCTAAATTATTTTCCTAAGTAAGCTTTGAGGGCATTTTTATATTTATTCGTTAATCTCTTGGAAACTAAACCACCCTGCTGAATCTGTTTCAGAATAGCTACCGAACAATATCCTTTTGGAATAGGACTACCAGCAGTAATCAATCCCGCTAGTTCAGTAGCATTCATCTCACGAGCAAATCGATAAGCTATTACCGACTCTCGCACTATAAAACTTGGCACATCTGAACCTGGTAAGAGAACACAGGTAATTTCAGAGCTAGGTTTGCGGCTAGTAACGTTAACAAATAGATAGTCGCTTTCAGAGGTTTGTGCAATGGCGATATAAAGATGCTGAGCGTTTGGAGGCGTATCCAACAAAAAGGCATCTCCCAAATTAATGGTGATGCTAGTCATTCAAAACTCCATCTAGGTATGCCTCCCGGATGGCTTCTTGCTGGATTTCACTTATTTCATCGTCGCTCTTACCCACATTTTTCAGAATATCCTCTACCGCAATCGGAATAGCTGAACCATGAGGATCTTGCCATTCTGGAAGATCATGAGTCCACTCAGCAACCAGAAAAGGATCAAGATGTCCAAAAGCTTGATAAACCTGTTGAATGATTTCCTCCTCCTCTTCACAAAGATCTGCCTCCCCTGGATCCTTTAACAGGGAAACATGATGCTCATTGCGAGGAGAAATGAACTTAGACCAGAGAGGTAAGGCGTTATCAATGGGCTTCCCCTTAATCAGGTCATAAACACCACTGAGGACGGGACCATAATCCATAGATACATAATGATCACCAGTAATCGGTTGCTCCATGCGCTCCAACGCAATACGGTCAGCTATGTAAAGCATCTTAAGTATGCCTAAATATTTCATAGGCTTACCGTGTAGCTTTAAGAGCACCGCTGCGGCTTCAACAGCTTTCTCTGGATGAAACCGAAATTGGATTGGCATAAGCCTTCTGGACGTGTGTTGTTACATTAGTACAACTTCATTGTAAACCCTCATGATTTGTCAGTCATTAGTGCTTTGACAAAGCATTACAGAAGTCCGAGGTTCTGAGGTCTAACTATTGAATATACGGAAAATTTCCGTATATATCTCTGGTTTAGGTGGCTATCCCAAAGATTTCAGTGTAGTTTCAACACGATCGCCCTAAGAAAGTACCATGCCGTGATGCTAACCCTTATTCCCGTTCTTTTAGGGATCAATGCCTAGTCACTTCAATAATTCTTTACTCGATTGATTTTTTAGAGAACAGGCGATCGCGGCGTTCTGCGCTTCATAATGAGAGGAGGTCTTTACAGTTCTTCATCATGGCGCGTGATCTTCGAGGGTTTATTCAGCAGCTTGAGCAACGGGGACAGTTGCGGCGGATTCAGGCATTGGTTGATCCAGAGCTAGAAATTGCTGAAATTGCGAATCGGTTGCTGCAAGGGGGTGGTCCAGCGCTGTTGTTTGAAAACGTCAAAGGGTCAGCCTATCCCGTGGCGATTAATCTGATGGGCACCGTGGAGCGGGTGTGCATGGCAATGAACATGGACAAACCCGAAGAACTGGAAACACTGGGTAAAAAATTGGCGTTGCTCTATCAACCGCGCCCGCCGAAGAAGATTTCTCAAGCGGTGGAACTGGGCAAGGCGCTATTTGATGTGATTCGGGCGAAACCCGATCGCGACTTGTTTCCGCAGTGTCATCAGGTGGTGCTGAAAGATGACGCGGTAGATCTGACGAAACTGCCACTGCTGCGAGTCTATCCCGGTGATGCAGATAAGGTGGTGACCTTGGGCTTGATGATCACCAAAGACCCAGAGACAAAGATTCCGAATGTGGGCGTGTATCGCTTGCAGTTGCAGTCTAAAAATACGATGACGGTGCAGTGGCTCTCAGTGCGAGGTCCAACGCGCCATTTGCGAAAAGCGGCGGAGATGGGTAAAAAGCTGGAAGTGGCGATCGCCTTGGGAGTCGATCCACTCATCATCATGGCGGCGGCAACTCCTTTACCGATAGACCTGTCGGAATGGCTATTTGCCGGAATTTATGGTGGTGCTGGCGTACATCTTGCCAAGTGCAAAACCGTGGATTTGGAAGTGCCTGCGGATTCTGAATTTGTGCTAGAAGGAACGATTACGCCGGGTGAAACAGGAGTAGATGGACCTGCTGGTGATCACATGGGATACTACGGCGGCGTGAATGAAAAGGCTCCGCTGCTACATTTTCACTGCATGACTCACCGCAAAGATCCGATTTACCTGACGACGTTCAGCGGTCGTCCACCGAAGGAAGATGCAATGATGGCGATCGCCCTCAATCGTGTCTACACACCTATCCTGCGGCAGCAAGTACCCGAAATCATCGACTTCTTCTTGCCGATGGAGGGGTTGTCTTATAAAGTTGCAGTGATTTCAATTGAGAAAACCTATCCCGGTCAAGCTCGTCGCGCTGCCCTGGCATTTTGGAGCGCGTTGCCTCAGTTTAACTACACCAAATTTGTGATCGTTGTAGATAAGGACATCAACATCCGCGATCCGCGTCAGGTCGTCTGGGCAATCACGTCAAAAGTCGATCCGGCACGCGATGTGTTTATTCTGCCTAATAATCCGTTTGACTCCCTCGATTTTGCCACCGAAAAACCTGGCTTGGGTAGCCGTATGGGAATTGATGCAACGACGAAGGTGTATCCCGAAAGCGATCGCCCCTGGAGTGAGACCCTTAAACCTAATCCTGACACTGCTGCTTTGTGCGATCGCCGCTGGGCAGAATATGGCTTGGCAGATCTGAAGCTGGATGAAGTGAACCCCAACCTGTTTGGCTACGATATGAAGTAGTTCTTTAGCTTAATGTCCACCCAAATTCGCGATCGTGGTTTGACTATTCCCCAAGTCAGCGGCGTTTTCTCGCCCTAACTCTTCCGCGTGAACGCCATCTTTTGCGGGATGTTCAACAATCACATCGCCTTCTTGGTCATCTTTATCGAAAACTGGATCTTCCTTCACAGCCTTTTTCAACTCACTGGGGTTAGGAGTATTAAACGGAATGTCGTTGGATTGGTTGCTCATTATCCGTACCTATATTTCTAGTTTCCACACTTTTCAGTGTCAAAGGTTTGACTAGGACGCACGTCATTCCAGAGATAGATCTCGTTTGGTCAATGGGGCGATCGCGTATTCTCTTACGGGTTCATCCTTTAGATGAATGTTTCTGCAACGAGCCTTGAATTAGAGAAGCTAGTCAGGCCTATCAATGCGCCTAACTAGCTTCTAATTTTTAAGCTCAGCCCTGTTACTTTCAATCTGCTTCACTCTCATTAAAGCAAAAAAAGAAAAAGGGTGATCCGCAATCGTTGGAACCTGTAATTACAAGCTCCAGCTATTTCCAAAGAAAGCCGATACGTCCTAGTTTTTACCAGTTTGCGCGTCTATAGGCACATTTGACCCAGGCTTTGGTGGCTCCGGTTTGGCGGCTGAAACGGTGGCAGTGATGGCGACACTTTTCACACCACCAATTTCCATTGCTAATGGTTCGATTTTTTGCAGTTGCGCTTCGTTGACCACTGAGCCACTGACAGTGACTGCTCCATCCTCAGCGTCGATCGCCAGCGCACTCGCAGGTAGATTGGCTTCCAATTTCGAGCGTATCTGAGATTCGAGAGTGCCATCAGTCTTCACACTCTTGTCACCCGCTATATTATTTCGCTGTTCATTTGCTCGAACATCAGCATTCAGCTGCTTCCGGCGCATCTCACTGGTCGCATCATCCTGGTTGGTCTGAGCAGTTGACTTCTCCACAGTTTCCGTAGCTGCGTCAGTTGAGTTCGGGGCCTCGCTGCTGGTCTTCGCAACATCACTACAGGCGGCAACACTTAAGACTAGAAGACTGTTTAGTAAAAAAAAGGCTGGTTTATTCATTGCTTTATCGTTTGGTTGAGTGCTAATTGAATTGGAGAGCATGAAGAATAGGTAGCAGAGCTGTAGTACAACTTTGCTACCTTGGAGTAAGGTTTAGGCGCGATCTGTACGGATGTCATTTGGTCTGGTTTCCACGACAGGTTGCCCTTGGGTATCAATCTTCAGTTCTTCTCGGCGTAGTGTTTCTTCCGCATTAACGGTTTCTCGATCAACCTCTTTACGGACCTTAATTTCTTCCCGCACAAAGGCTTCTTTCTGAAAGTCAGGCGATTCTTCGTAAACTTCCATCCGGACTGCTTGGCTGTCCTGAAAGGCATCAGTACCGGGAGTCACAGGAGTGCCATCGCCCGTGGAATGCCGTTCAATTACAACACGCTCTTTCTCGATCGGCACTGAGGCACGAACCGTTTCGGTTTCAACCCGCTTGCCGATCGCAACTTCGCCCGTTTTTTCACGGTCTTTATCTACCACTAGACGCTCTTCATACAACTTCACTGAGTCGTTATTAGTGCCAGGGTGTTCTAAAACGGAGGGAGTAGTTGCTGAAGTAGAAACAGGTGAGATAGGGTGAGCCGACTCATTGTCTGACTGACCAATCTGCCGCTCTTCAAATTTTCTAACGGCTTGTGCAGTTGTGCCAGCGGAAGAAACTGTAGCGGCAGGCATTACGGACGCGGACGAGCGATCACCCGAAGCGGCTTTAGTCCCAGGAATGTCGTAGACTCCCCATTCTTCAATCCCGCGATGATTCAAAATGGCTTCAGATCGAGCAATCTCAGCATCGCTGCCGTCCACCATTACCAGATATTCACCTGCCGATACGCGATCGTTGTAGACCTTAGCCCGCTCTTCAGGAATACCCAGCCCAATCAAGCCGCCCAGCAAACTACCAGCAGCAGCTCCGATCGCGCCACCTGCCGCCGTAGTTGCCAACGCGGTTGCAGCCGCACCTGCCAGCATGATTGGACCAATACCAGGAATCGCCAAGGCTCCAATGCCGACTAATAGTCCCGTCAAACCGCCTAAAGCACCACCAGATAGGGCACCCACTTTCACACCATCATCGGACTTGTTGTCGGCAGTATCACGCACACCAGCTCCGGCAATAGTTTCATTGTGGGCTGAGTCTTGAGCGACCACAGACACCCGATCCATCGGAAAACCAGAATCTCTAAGTTCGTGGAGCGCATGTTCCGCCGCGTTACGATTTGGGAAAGTACCAATCGCTCGTCGATGGTGATTGGTAGTAATTGAGTTTGGCTGATTTAACGACATTTGCGCTCCTTGCAAAATTTGATGCGTGCTACAGGATTCATTTCTAACCGTGTAACTCCATTAACTTCCTATCCATCGATGAATTAGTCATCCCTGAGACGCAAATCGCTTAAATCGTTGGGATGAAAGACAGATCAGCAAAGATTGAAGCCGTTATTAAATGGGCGTTGCAGAGATTAGACCTGTAGAATCTGATGAAACAATCGAGTCTCTGTGACGCAAATCATGCCTGCTGTAAATTTGTCAGCCCAACTCTTAGAATTGGCAGACCCTTTGTTGCGAGTCATGATGATGGCATTTGTTGCGATCGCTGCTGCCAGAGTTTAGGGTGTCTCAACCACTGTACGAACAAATTTTGCAAACGGTAGATGAATAGCAATTCATCATTGAACCAATCAACGTAACAATTTAACGGGCGATCGCGGAAGCTACCGACTATTACGAGCCAGTGCTGTATCCACTGCCTGCTGCTGATCTCGGCGGGTCATCCACTGATGATAGGTGCGTGTGTGAACGCCAACTGAGTGACCCATCATCCGGGCGGCAACCGTATCTGGCAAGCCGATATGGATGGTTCGCACTGCCCAGGCATGGCGCAAATCATAGGGTGAGAAGGGCAAATTATAGCGACGAAACTGGACGCTCACCAGTTGTCCAACTCGCTGAAGTGTCGTTTTCGTTAAATCGGTTTGAACCAACGGCAGAGTCCCTGCTCGAAGATTGAATCGCTCAATCCATTCTGGGTGAAAGGGCCACACCTCGTGCATTCCAGTTTTGGTCGTGCTGAGAACCTGAATAGTTGGTTCTGATTCACTTTGCAGAGCAGAGTAGTCACTGAAAAAAACTTCGTGGTTCCGCAAGCCGTAGGTTGCCATGATGCCATAGACGAACTGCCAACTTGGATTGGGAATCGCTGCCCAAGTTTGTAGGATCAGTTCATCGGGGGGCAATTCGCGCACCTGAGTTCGGGTAGTGCCATAGCTGCCCCAGTAGGTTTTCAGATTTTCTGGCAAATCAAGCTGAATAAATGTGGCAAATGCTGTGAGCGCAGTACAGCAGACTTGCCGACTGCGGCTGTTGACTTCGGTGGTGCGAACCGTGGCGTAAATGGCTTCTACTAGGCTAAGACTAGGATTCGATTCGGCGATCGCTTCTAGTTTTCGCAGGTAGGGGGCGTAAGCAAATTCCCAGGTCGTTTGGGTTGAGGTGGGATTGCTTGCTCGCTTGGGTTCATCTTTAAATTGACGTTCAAACGCGCGGATTTGCTGCGTTAGCCCTAGCTGATCTAATCGCCCCCAGCCTGCGCCATTCACATAGTTTCGCCAATCAAAGCGGTTTTCAATCAGTTGCCCTGCGATCACTTTCACTTCCTGCTCGGCTTGTTTTAATCCGGCAGCCGTGGCGGGAAACCCTAAACTCAGCCGCTGTTGGTGGGGTTTCAGGCGATCGCTCCCTGGACGAGGTGGCAAGGTTCCCCGCAGCCCCAGCTTTTGTCCACGGCATTCAATTTGTAACCCCAATTGGGCAAGCTTTAGCCGCTGATTGATTTGAGCAATTTTGGTATCGATTGATGAATCCATTGCGATCAGGAGTCAATTCTCTTAATTAAAAACGAGCGCCACAAAGGCTTCAAACCTCACAGAAACGATTTTAGCCATTCTTAGCTGCAAAAACTTGACAGGTACGGCGGTTCAGCATTAGGTCTTCAAACTACATTGAATCTTCATCTAATTCTTGGGTGCAGCGTATGCCCAGTGTAAGTAGGAGTTTTCATTTCAACAGTCAATGTAGCTTTCCTCTTCTGCTACCTTCAACGTATCAAGGGTGCTCATTTAGGGCTCTAAATCAGGAGGAGCCAACTCCGGATGAGATGCCCAGACCATTCGCCGCAGTTTGGGCAACTGGCGGGCATAAAAGATTGCTACCACGACACAGATAATGCCATTTATGGCTACAGTAGTGGGCGCTCCAATGAAACTCACGAGGGTGCCTTGAAACAAATTTCCAAACGAGATCATGCCGAGGAACGACATAATATAAATGCTCATCACCCGTCCTCGCATCTCATCGTGAACGAGCGTTTGAATGATGGTATTACTAGAGGCAGTTTGCAAGAGTGAGCCGAAGCCCATGATCGCAAGTAACACAGCCGAGAGCCAAACCGATCGCGATCCAGCAAAAGCGATCATGCCCACTCCGGAAATGATTGGGGCGATCGCCACCAACTGCCCTAATCCTCGCACCTCTCGACGCAGACTAAGTTGAACAGCAGCAATCAGCGAACCTACTCCAGACGCAGCCATCAATATCCCTAGAGTATTGGCATCGCCATGTAGGATTTCATGGGAAAAGACCGGAATAATAACAACAAAATTAACGCCGAGAAAGCTCACCAGTCCAACCATAATCAGGAGAGAGCGAATGGGTGCAAAGCCGAAGGCATAAACAAATCCTTCCTTCAAATGTTGCACAATGGCAGCAAGCGTGAAAGGTGTTTGAGCAGAGCTTAATGTCTTGGGTTTGAGCCGCATGGCGGTCAGAGCCAGTAAAACGGCGATATAGCTAATCCCATCTAGCAGAAAGCAGTAACCTGCCCCCACCTTAGCGAGCAGCAAACCCCCGATCGCAGGACCGATTAACCTTGCCCCGTTGAAGATGGAAGAGTTGAGCGCGATCGCGTTAATCAGACTCTCTTTACGCTCCACAATCTCTGGTACAAAGGCTTGACGAGTCGGCGCATCAATTGCATTCACAATGCCTTGAAACAGGCTCAGAGCAATAATTTGCCAAATCTGAATCGCATCCGTCAACGTGAGGATTGCCAGCGCGAACGACTGAAGCATAGACAGGGTTTGCGTCACGAGCAAGATGCGTTGGTGGTTCCAGCGATCGCTCAATACTCCGCCAAAAGGAACCAGTATCAGATTGGGCACCTGACTCGCAAAGCCCACTACTCCCAGAAGCACGGATGATTGGGTCAGATGATACACCAGCCAAATCATTGCCACCATCGTGATCCAGGTGCCAATGAGAGAAAGTCCCTGACCCATAAAAAACAGTCGATAGTTTCTCGACTGAAAAGCTGGAAATGGAGGAATCTGTTTGATGGAATTCAAGAGTTATACGCCTTAAAGGCTTGATCATGCTTTAGCTACAACGGCGATCGCCTGCAAAGAGCAGAACCATTGAATATGGCCTGTAGGTTTAACCAAGCGCAATAGTAAATTTATATGCAGTGCCTTTAATGCACTCCATATCAAACACAGTTTGGTCTACCCCTTAAAATCCTTTGGTCAATGCTTTGAGAACAATATCCTTGAAATTTGACGACCACAGTCAGAGCGCCCATGGAGTACCAGATTCTCGCTTGCAGTTACAACAGTCTCAGTGGACTTCCTTAAATAGCCTTTGGAACTTCACTTATGGTGAAAGGCAGCATAGACGACCAGTGACATTTCGATGTAGGGTCAGCATATCGAAGTTCCCTTCGCTCCTGGATCTATCTGGAGTGGGATTCACCATATTGGGTTTCATTCCAACTGTTGGTATGAGCGAGAGTTTAATGCAGAAGCTAAAGTTGAGGACGTTAAACTCTTGATTAGACAAAGGCTAGAAAACCTGAAGGCGGGTTAGGGTTAACAGTAGCGTGAGTGCCAAAATTTAAGGATTCTGGGATATGTTAAATGGATGAATCATGTCAGAGAAATAAGATGGGTGCACTGCTTTAGAGATAGGGCGCTCGCGTCACTGAACCGGAACAGACGGTAATCGTCACCGAGTTTAACGGATTTTTCGTCACTTATCAGCATGGATGGCTAAGTCGTTTTAGGTTGCCAACTTCAGCAGACTTTCCACAAGTTCTGGCAATTCACTACAGCAAGGATTAGAGAAAGGAGCAAGCTGATCGCGTTGAATTTGCTCAGCAATTTTCCTAGCCCGTTGAATCGCTTGAGTCGTCAACAGCGAAAGAGGTTCAGGATAAAGGCAAGCAGCTTTCTCGTAATCAGAGACATGTTGTTTTAGTAGAGCCAGAGTTTTGATACGGTCAATCTGGGCAAGGTGGTCGCGAAAATGGATTAGATACCAAAACTCAAAGCAAGGATTGGTAATGGCAAGGTCAATCTTTTGACTTTTAGCTTTAGCAAGGGCACTGCGCCAATTATCAGGATTGTTTGCAATATGTTCATCGCCATCAAACACTGCCCAAGCGCGATCGCCCGTGATCCAAGCCTTGTCTACTTTCATATCTTGCCGCCCTGCGATCGCCGCTTCCACAATGCGAAGCGGGTCGGTTCCTAGATGGGGCAAGATTTTGATTTGCACTGTACTCAATCGCAGAGATTTGCGGATGCCCTCGAAGTAAGCAGGTTCAGTCTTGCTGCCTTCGCAAGCAATCAAGATTTTGTTCCGAATCTCGCGACTCGCTGGTTTCCGCTCAAACTTTCTTGCCACTATTCCAATATTTTGGAAGTCAACTCATCTTCAGAAGGCAAGATGGGAACAGCCCCAAACCGTCCATCTAAATAGGCTTTATCAATCGCTAAATCATTCCGAACTTTGAAATCTGTTAATGGATACAACTCTGTACTGTGATCAAGGCGTTTCTGCGTAAACCAAATCTGATCACGTCGCAGTAAGTTGTTCCTTTGTAGCGTATTATCATGACTTGTAAAAATAAGCTGAGCGTGGTTGGGGTTGCTTTTTTCACTTTGAAACATTTGGATTATAGCTCGTGTAATATTTGGGTGAATGTTTGCACTAATCTCATCCAAAATTAGTAAGCATCCCTTATCAAGGGCAAGTAAAAGCCTAAAAGCAAAGTTAAAGAGCCTTTGAGTTCCTAAAGACTCTTCCTTAAATAACCAACGAACTGCATTACCTTTTATTGATTCATGCACGGCATAAATATTGTTGATGCCATCTTCTATTTCATTGCTTTTTCTAACTTCGATTTCAACGATTCCTGTATCAAACTTTTTGATGATTTGAGTGATCCTTTTCAGAAAATCATGAGACATCCTTTCATCAGCCATAGCGGTCAACATAAAAGCTTGCTCAAACCCAAGAATATTTTGATTGGCATTGCTGAGACTAAACCTTAACCAGTTTTGCAAAGAGGTAATTACTTCTATGTTTAAAGAGCTTAATATGCTTAAAAATATCTCGCTATTTTCAAGATTTTTCCTCAATTGAAGATGAGAACCTTTAAAATCAGAGCCATGTTTCCAATCAAATTTATTGTCTTTATAATTCCAAACTCGTCGAAATAAACATCGACTTCTCTTTGTTGAAGCTAGCTCGTAGTCTAAGGTTTCTGAAAAAATCTGAGTTTGAGTGAGTGATAAGGAGTAAGTGTAAATAGCAAAATTGGCAACAAAGCGTAGTTTAAAGGTGGTTGGCTTTCCAATAGTAGAACTATCAAGATTAAAGGAAGTTATCTTAGCCCGTGTAAAGGTATGTAGCCTCTCATATGCATGACCAATATTTATAAGAGATATAAGACAATCAATCGCCTGAACTACATTACTTTTACCGGATGCATTAGCGCCAAAAATACCTAGAGTAGGCAAAACTTCAATATCCCAATTTCCTAGAGAATAGGTAGAAGCAATTTCATCATCAGATTTGACTCGCTTGCGTTTGCTGTTCTCATTGGATTGAACATGCCGTTGCTTTTGAGCGACTGCACTTAAAGTGACAGGCTCTTTAATGGAGCGATAGTTGGCAACGGTAAAGTCTAAAAGCATTTTGGCAGATTACGTAAAGCCGATTTTTGTGAGTTTTTCACACAAAAGACTACTTCATCCTACTTCAAAGTGTATTTGAACCTAAAAAAAATCCCAGCTTAAATATCTAGGTATAAAGAAGGGTGGGTATTTGCCCACCCTTTATTCGGTTACTGAGTGGTCACCACTTCGGATGGGAGACGTTGGAAGGAGAGGCGTTCGTTTTCGCCGACATCCACGAAGATAGTATCGCCGTTATGAAAATCGCCACGCAGGATGGCTTTGGCGATCGCGGTTTCTAATTCCTTCTGGATGGCACGCTTAAGCGGACGAGCGCCATACACGGGGTCGTAGCCAACTTCGGCAATAAAATCGATCGCCGCATCGGTGAGCTTCAGCGACATTTTGCGGTCTGTCAGACGTTTCTCCAAACGAATCGTTTGCAGTTTAACAATGTTGCGCAGTTCGCTCTTCTGCAATCCGTGGAAAATGATAAACTCATCCACCCGGTTGAGAAATTCAGGGCGGAATTGCGATCGCATCGCTTCAACTACACGGCTCCGCATTTCCTCATATCGGTCTTCATCACCTGCGACATCTAGAATGTACTGCGAGCCAATGTTGCTGGTCATGATAATGATGGTGTTTTTGAAATCTACCGTATGACCCTGGGCATCGGTAATCCGTCCGTCATCTAGCACTTGCAGCAAAATATTGAACACATCCGGGTGCGCTTTTTCAATTTCGTCAAACAGGATGACCGCATAGGGGCGGCGGCGGATCGCTTCGGTTAGTTGTCCACCTTCGTCATAGCCCACATAGCCGGGAGGAGCACCAATCAGACGCGAAACTGCGTGCTTTTCCATGTATTCGGACATATCAATCCGAACCATTGCCTCTTCTGTGTCGAATAGGTAAGCAGCCAGCGCTTTTGCCAGTTCAGTTTTGCCCACGCCCGTAGGCCCGAGGAAGATGAAGCTGGCGGTTGGGCGATTGGGATCGGCGAGTCCGGCACGCGATCGCTGAATGGCATCAGCAACCGCAGTCACGGCTTCCTCCTGACCAATCACTCGCTGATGCAATTCGTCTTCTAAGTGCAGCAATTTCTGCATTTCTGATTCCACCAGTTTACTGATCGGAATGCCCGTCCATTTGGAGATGATTTCGGCAATATCCGCCTCAGTGACTTCTTCCCGTAGCAGAGATGAGCCACTCTTCTGAGTTTGAGCGGTTTGAGTTTCTGCTGCTTGAAGTTGGCGATTTAGATCTGCGAGGGTGCCATATTTCAATTCAGCCGCTTTATTGAGGTCGTAATCACGCTCTGCCTGCTGAACTTCAAGATTGACCCGATCAATCGCTTCTTTTAACTCCTTGATCTGGTCTCTGCCGCTCTTTTCCGCTTGCCACTGCGCATTCAAACGACTCTGTTCTTCTTTGAGGTTTGCCAGTTCGCGATCTAATCGCTCTAACCGATCACCGGAAGCCAGATCGGTTTCCTTTGCCAAAGACAGCTTCTCCATTTCCATCTGGCGAACTTTGCGATCAATCTCATCCAGTTCTTCTGGCTTAGAGGTTTGTTCCATCTTCAGCTTAGCGGCGGCTTCGTCCATTAGATCGATCGCCTTGTCTGGCAGAAAGCGATCGCTGATATAGCGGGATGACAGCACCGCCGCTGCAATCAGAGCGCTATCCAAAATCACTACGTTGTGGTGCAGTTCGTAGCGGTCACGGAGTCCCCGCAGAATCGAAATCGTGTCTTCCACCGTCGGCTGATCGATAAACACTTGTTGGAATCGGCGTTCTAGGGCAGCATCTTTCTCAATATATTTGCGGTACTCATCCAAAGTGGTCGCACCAATACACCGCAGTTCGCCCCGTGCCAACATTGGCTTGAGCAAGTTGCCAGCATCCATTGCACCTTGAGTTGCACCTGCGCCTACAACGGTATGAATTTCGTCAATAAATAAGATGATAGTGCCTTGAGCTTCCGTCACTTCTTTGAGAACTGCCTTTAAGCGCTCCTCAAATTCACCTCGATATTTCGCACCCGCAATCAGAGAACCCATATCGAGGGCAATCAGTTTGCGATCAAGCAAGGATTCTGGAACGTCTCGGTTAATAATTCGCTGCGCCAATCCTTCGGCGATCGCAGTTTTGCCCACACCCGGCTCTCCAATCAGCACCGGGTTATTCTTAGTGCGACGGGAGAGGATCTGGATAGTGCGGCGGATTTCATCATCTCGCCCAATCACGGGATCAAGTTTGCCCTGTCTTGCCATTTCTGTCAGGTCGCGCCCATATTTCTCCAGGGATTCGTACTTGCCTTCAGGATTGCGGTCAGTCACTTTTTGGCTTCCTCGGATTTGATCAATCGCCTGCTTGAGTTTCGCTTCATCGAGTTTAAATTCTGTAAATAGCGCTTTGCCATAGCGATCGTCCTTGGTAAAACCCAGCAAAATATGCTCAATCGAAATCACTTCGTCGTCATACTGCTTGCGGTGACTGTCGGCGCGATCGAACAGAGCATCTAAACTGCGCCCCAAATAAACACTGCCGCCTACGCTCGAAATTTTAGGCTGTTTGCGGATAAAATCTTCCGTGCGATCGCGCACCTGGGCCACAGGCACATTCAGCTTGTTGAACACACTGTTGGCAAGCCCATCTTGCTCTAGCAGCGCTTTCATTAAATGTTCAGCCTCGATTTGCTGCTGCTGTGCTTGTTTGGCAATATCAGGTGTACGGGCGATCGCTTCCCACGCTTTTTCTGTAAATTGGTTGGGGTCGGTTGGTTGCATAAGTCCCCGTTAAATAGCAGTTTTTTTAGAATGACTATCTTTATTGTAAAGACACGAACGCGATCGCCCAGATCGGTCTTCACACCACCAGCACTGGTATTAACCCAGCAATAATTGGTTGCATATATTCCAGTTCACTAGCAGAAGGTATAAAGGCAATTACAAGGAAAAACGGCTGCAACTCAAACATCAAAACCTTGCCATTCCCAACAAATTAAAATCCCCTCAGACACGGCTGCCTAAGGGGATTTTCATCCACTGCCTTAATCAAAACTATAAGGTCGCACTCACATAATCAGCACAGGTTCAACTAACAAGCACCACTACGCTTGGTCAGAAGCACAAGAACAGTTTTGCAGATCAGAAACAAATCATAGAAGGGATGCCACTGAGCTTGATAAAGCAGATCAAGCTGAACAATATCTTCAAAATCTTTAACCAAAGAGCGACCGCTAACCTGCCATTCACCTGTAAGACCTGGCTTGACGTTCAAGCGCTGCCAATGGTGACTACTGTATTGAATGACTTCATCGAAAGTTGGGGGTCGGGTTCCAACCAAACTCATTTCGCCTTTCAGCACATTCCAAAACTGGGGCAACTCATCAAGACTGGTTTTTCGCAGAAAACGACCGACCCATGTGATACGAGGATCATTTTTGTTCTTAAAAATTAATCCTTTTGCCTCATTTTTTATCTGCGCCTTCAGTTCGTCTGCATTTTGCACCATCGACCGAAACTTATAAAGATAGAAAGGATTTCCCATTAGCCCATAGCGCTTCTGAGAGTAAAGAATGGGACCGGGGCTATCAAGCCTAATAGCTAAAGCCACTGGGAAGAAGATTAATCCAAAAAATACTAGCCCGATCAGACTACCGACAATGTCAATAGAGCGCTTGAACAAACAATATACAGATGGATGCGGAGTCCCTTGTTGAGGGAAGGTAGATGCATAGGACTTAGAATCCTTTCCTGACAGTGCTGACTGCATGGCTTGGGTTTCGCTGTTTAGTGAATGAGGCGAGTGCCGTAGAAATACGGAGAGTACTTCAAAACAATATAAAGGAATTTTCAAAGCTCAATGTGTTGAATTGGAACACTATTTCAATCTTCTTGAAATCTTCACATAGTTTCATAAATATGAAGGAATGATGAAGCTCAGTTGATAAAACCCTGCAAAAGACTGACTGAACGGCATCTTGCAGTTTTCCGTAAAATTACGGAATCTAATAATTGTTAATCAAAAAAAATAAGCTTATCTCTCTCAATATTTTCTAGATTGCGAAAGAAAATATGGAGCTCAAGACATGCTTGTATTACTTAATACGCGAAACTGTGATTTAAAGAACATTCTTAAAAGAGCGAGTTTTTAAAGCATGGTTAAAAACTTACTTCACTTAGCTCAATATTTTTAATTTTTCAGTTTTGAAAGTTGGGGTATGAGCTGCTGAAAGGCTTTTCCTCGATGACTGATAGAGCGCTTAATTTCAGGAGGCATTTCAGAAAAAGTTAACTGATGCTCTGGACTGTAGAACACCGGATCATATCCAAAGCCACCCATTCCTTGCGGCGCTCGGAGAATTTCACCCGCACAAATCCCTTGAGCTTGCAGTGCAATCGTTCCATCAGGGCGCGCGATCGCAATGGCGCAGGCAAACCGGGCAGCTCGGTTAGATTCATTCTCTAATTCTTTCAGCAGTCGTGCAATGCAAGCAGCATCGCTTTCAGCATAACGAGCAGAAAAAACGCCTGGTGCTCCCCCCAGTGCTTCCACTTCCAATCCCGAATCATCGGCGATCGCCCATTCACCCAGTGCAAGTGCTACCTGAGAAGCTTTCAAACAGGCATTTTCGGCAAAGGTGGTGCCCGTTTCCTCTACTTCTAACTCAGGCGGTTTCAGGCGTAACTCCCAGTCCAGATCGACAAGGTGAGCTTGCATTTCTTTCACTTTGCCTGGGTTTCCGGTTGCTACCACCAAAATTGTCATCTAAAGTCCCTTTTTACCGCTGATATTATACGAAGTTGCAACTCGATACATAATTTTGAGGTCAGTGCGAGGTGCGGAGTTGCTAAGCCCAGGTTGCAATGATCCACTGGCTACCGTTAATGACGTAAAACATACCCACCACCAGCAAAGCAACATTAGCAAGCTGAATAATGGTGTTTGAGTGCAGCAACAATGTGCGGGTTTGTTTGGCAAGTCCAGTGAACAAGCTAGCAAGAAAAATAATGGCGGTATAACCAAAAGCGTAGCTAATCATAGTGAGTGTGCTTTGCCATTGCGAACCTGTGGCGGAGGCGGCTGTTAGTACTGAAATCATGATTGGGCTAGTGCAGGGAGAGCTGACCAGAGCAAAGGTAATTCCAATACCGTAAGGACCTGTGAGAAACGAGGCAATTAACGACTGAAGCCGCGATCGCCGCGACATTTTTTCTCTGAAGAGAAGGGTATTACAGCCTGTTGCCTTGCGTGAGGCGAAGCGCTTTAAACGCAGATGGGGGATTTGCACACTGCCAATCAGGTTTAACCCCATCAGCACAATGAGTGTGCCAACAGCGACCTGAATATATCCCCGAAACTGAATCAGAATCAGACTGGCTGCCAAAGAAAATAGCCCCAGGAAACTGAGAACAGTGATTACCCCGAAAACAAAGGAACCCGCCTTAAAAAAGGCATCTCGACGGGAAACGATTTCGCGGGTGCCAATGTAGCTTAGGTTGACAGGCAATAGGGACAAAATGCAGGGGGAAATGCTGGCAACCAATCCACCCAAAAACGCTAGCCCAATCAGTGCCAATGAATTATTAGTCTGATATTGATGCTGAGTAAACCACTGTTCGTAGCGATCGCCAGTCCAAAGTGCAAACTGCTGTAGCGATTGATAGACTGAGCTTTGGAGTAATCCTTCTAGGAGTAAAGTTAGGGCGATCGCGCTAACAAATAGGGTTATCAGCAGCAGTGGATGCTTTGAGTGGGAAATTGAGCGATTGGGTAACTTGGACAGTTTGACACGAGCCATAACAATTTAGTCTGCGAGCAGCAACAATACATTACTTTTCAAACTGTTGAGAGCCTTGATAGTCAAAGAGCATTGAATTTTCTTGAAGCTCGTTTGAATGTTTCACGCTCACCCAACTCAGCCAGTGACAATAGCCAACCCGGGAGCACGCTATCCGCTTAGTTGCAACTATCTTTAGTTGTATTCTAATCACCCCTATAAAACAGTGATTTCCCTCACTCGTAAATTCTTCTCATACGTTGAGTCACTCCCTTAACCATCCTTTCATTTTTCCCTGTTCTCCATCACCTATTACCGCAAAATTTAATCTTGTAGAATGAGCCAACCTGGCAAGGCTAGCCTACACTGCTAACGGCGCATGATGGGTAAGCAAGAATTTGAGGAGCGTGGAGGGAAGTTGTGGGAAAGATCGCGCTGCTAGTTGGGGTCAGTGTCTGTGACATGGGGTTTCCTCCTTTGCGAAAAGCCCGCACCAACGTGGAAGTGCTGAAACGAGCGCTGCAAGGAACATCCTCTGGCTTTGTGGTGCAAACGCTGAATGATCCCAGTTTGCAAGACATGATGGAAGCGATAGAGCAACTGTTTCGTCATCGTGAGGAAAATGATCAGGTCTTATTCCTCTTTTCTGGCTATGGCATTAAAGATGTGGATGGGCAACTTTACTTTGCAGCTCCCCATACTGCACTCGACGATCGCGGCAACCTCATTCGCTCCCGCACCATGCCTGTCAGATTTTTGCACAATGTGATGGATACTAGCCCCGCTTGGCGACAAGTCATCATTTTTGACTGCTGCTTTCGGCAGACGGGCGGAATTTCTCCTACAGAGGGCGAAACCCTGATGGAGGATACTTTTGATCACTTGATTGGCGATCGCCGCGTGATTTTGTCTGCCACAACCTACACTCAGCACTTACCAGAACCCGATAGTCTGGATGCCTGGAGCTACACTCGCTATTTGGCAGAGGGCGCAGCAACTGGGGCAGCAGATATCGACTGCGACGGTAGCCTTTCTGTTAAAGAGCTTCATTACTATTCCCAGCGCAAGCTTCACGTTGCCGCCCCCGATCAACACCCGCAGTTTTATGGATCAGAAGATACGGCTAACCAATTGGTATTACAGGTTCCCAGCCAAACTCCTACCGTGCAATATCGTCAGTTTTTAGAAAAAATGGCTCAAACTAGCGAAATTGACACAACCGAGTTTCGGATTTTATCTGGGCGCAACACTCTCAATACATTTCGCCAACATTTAGGATTGTCGCCTCAGGATGCATCCGAAATTGAAGCTCAGGTACTGCGCCCCTATCGAGAGCATCAACAGCGGATACAGTTGTATCAAGAACTTTTCTCTAAGCTGGCACAAGAGACAGAATGACTCCCAAAGAAGAGGTCTACCAGAAATTAAGGCAGTGGCAAAAGGCGCTGAGCTTAAACGATAGTGATACCGGGTTAATCAACACGGTGCCATCTGTGAGTCGGCTGCAACCTAAAGCCCGGCAAAATGACCTGAAACTCTATGAACAATTGCTAGAACGGATGCTAGCAGAAGCCAGGGATCGACAGTCTTCCTTGCAAGCGCGCGATCGCCATGAACTTCAAGCCCTCCAACAAGTGCTGCATTTAGCCGACGAGGATGTAGCGGAAATTGAACACCGTTTGACGACCCAATCCGCTCAATCAGCCGAAACTGTTTTGCCTACTGTTTCACCTAAGAGTGGCTCTGATAGCTTAACCAGTCCACCGCTCTCGAGCTTTAATTCCTCTACGCAGAGTCCATCGACAGAAATCCCCTCGACAGAAATCCCGCCTACACACATTCCATCGGCACAGGTTCCATCGGCACAGGTTCCATCGGCACAGGTTCCATCGACAATTCCGCCTACACAGATTCCGCCTACGCAGATTCCATCGGCAGAAATCCCTTCATCTGCTAGTGGCGAGGTGAATTATCCAGCAAATCTAACGGGCGTAAAAGGGCAAGTAGTCAAACGCAAGATGGAAATGGATGCAGCCAACACCTCAGTCAATCCGTCTCCAGTTGACCAATCCACACCTCAAAAAGCCGTCAGCCAGACAGTGACAGAGATTGCTCCCCCGGCTGCGGTTCCTGCGGTTCAGCTTACGGAGTCTGCCCCTGCATCTTCCACCTCTGCGTCTGCTCAAGTTGTCTTTACAGAACCACCTCCAAAAGTTCAGCGAGATCGCCGCCCATTACTGATTACCCTGGGGTTGCTTTTGCCTCTGTTAGGAATCATCGGCGGTATTTGGCTGGCACTTCGCTCCAATTTGGGCAGGAATACCGTCCCAACGGACCCAAAAGTCGCTCTGCAATTTATTGTGTCGGGCACTAAAAAAAATCAGCAGCGACAGTATGCCGCAGCGATTCAAGATTTTAACCAGGCAATTCGCTTTAATGAACAAGATGCCACTGCATACCTCAATCGTGGTTTTGCCCATCATCAAATGGGGCAGCTAAATGAGGCAGTGGAGGATTACGACAAGGCACTGACGTTCAATAACAAATTCGCGGAAGCATACAGTAATCGCAGTCATGTCCGATTTGACCAAGGACGACAGGATGCAGCTCTGGAGGATGCAAGTCGGGCGATCGCGCTTCAACCCAAACTGGCAGTTGCTCATTTAAACATGGGCAATGCATTACTTGCTAAGGGAAATTTGGACGGTGCCTTCCAAAAGTTCAGTCAAACGCTTCAACTCAAGCCATCAAACATCGTTGCGGCAAGAGCACACAACAATCAAGGCAACGTTTTTGCTGGTCAGAAAAAAATTGATGAGGCTATTGGAGCTTACACCCAAGCGATTCAATTGGATGACACCTACGCGGATGCTTTTTACAACCGGGCGATCGCTTTTGAGCGGAAGGGAAATCGTCAGGGCGCGATCAATGATTTTAGAGAGGCTGACAGCCGTTACGAAGCTGCGGGTAATAAGGAGATGAGCAATAGAGCAAAACGTCGAATTGAGCAATCGCAAAAAAACTCTACGCCTATGCCCCCTGCCCAATCGCCCCCGACTCAATCTATTTAGCGATTCGACTCTTTAAAGAGACACTCCGCGAACAGCATCCACCCAACAGCTGGATTTTGCCATCCCATCCAAAAGAAGTCCGAAACCCTCTCTGTTTGCACCGAGAAGGTTTCGAGCCGATGTTTTGGAGAGCAAGGGACAAAATTTACCCTTACTTCATATCTTTAGTCGTTCAGTTTCATCGGGTTGTTCCGGAAAACGCTCGAAAGGTCAGAAAAACTTACCAACTACGAATAAAGTTTCCTGATTTAGCGGGATGTAGTGCGTAGCAGTTTTTTGCCCATACGCCATCCTGTAAATCATTTCTTTGCGGTCAATCTTTCAAATCTTCGGAGTGTTCCTATGTCAAATGTGATATCCCCCGCAGTTGTTCACTATCCTGAACTCAACGGGCCTCTCAATGGACGCTACCAAGTCAATGAAATCTTAGCGGCTCGTCTTTGGGAGCGCACCTACCTTGCCCAAGATTTGCATCATTCTAGCCAGTCAGAGTGCATCATTCACCATTTCAAGCAGATCGCAGAGATACCGAACTATGCAGAATCGGTACGCAGCCTATTTGCCAAAGAAGTGGAACGGCTAGAAGAGTTTGGCACCCATGAACAAATTCCTCAGGTGCTGGCTTATTTTGAAGATGATGAAGGATTTTATGTAGTGCAGGAGTTTGTGGAGGGGCGATCGCTGAGCCAAGAATTAATCCCTAACTTGCCCTGGAGCAGTGGGCAGGTTGTAACGTTACTGCGAGAGGTGCTGGAACCTTTAGCATTTGTCCATCACCGAGACGGGCTGCACGGAAACATTAAGCCAGACAACCTTTTGCGGGGGCAAGCGGGTCGATTAGTTCTGATTGACTTTGGCAGCATGGCGCAGATCCAGCAAGAGTGCATGGCTGCTTACGCAGTGGAGGGCGACCCTACGCAGCTGTCGGAACAAAGTTATCAGCCGATGGAGCAACTTCAGGGATTGCCTTGCGCTGCAAGCGATGTGTATGCAATTGGGATGATTGCGATCCAAGCGCTGACGGGCAGACATCCTACGCAGTTTAAAGTCGATCCGCAGTCGGGTAAGGTGCTGTGGCTGCCTTATTACAAAGAGGCGATCTCGCCCATCAATCGTGGGCTGGTCGGAGTTATCAACCGGATGGTGCAGTCGGATCTATCGCAACGATTTGGATCGGCAAGGGAAGCACTTCAGGCCTTGCAAACGGTAGGCGGTGTGACTCAAAATCAGGCGAGATTGCCGATGGAAAGCCGTCCAGCAGTTGCCCCGATTACGATGACCGTTCCAGCAACGTCAACCAATGCCAAAACGGAGGTAGCCGAAACAGAAATAGCCGGAATAGAGATAGCCGGAACAGATAGTGAATCGGTAGCAAATCCTGTGCCTCATCAGCCTGTCTTTCTAACGCGATTGTTGATGAGCGCGATCGCCAGTCCTTCTGTTCACATTGGAGTTGGCGGCACGCTGCTTACGGCGATCGCGGCAGCAATTGGCTGGAGCTTATTAAACTCAGTCAATTGGTCGCAACCCAATCAAATTTTGGGAAAAGTCAGCAAAAAATTGCAAAAATCTCAACCCCCGGTTCAAGCTGGATTAGCAAAACCTGAGCGGATGCAGACGGTCTCCGACGCGTGGCTGCAAGATTGGACCCAGGCAACCAATACCTTCCAGCAAGCCGAACAAGCCGTAGACAAAGGGAATTGGCTAGAAGCGCGGCAACTGACTCAATCAATGTCTACTAAGATTCCTTACTGGAAAGATAGGAATAATGCGTTAGCCAAACAAGTCATCGCTAAGGCAGAGGTTGATTCTAAAAATCTGCTACAAACTGCTTACGATCGCGCTCGAGATCGTGATTTTGTTGCTGCATTAAGCACACTGAAGCAAATTGTGCCAGAAACCACTGCTGGGGCGATCGCCCAAACCAAAGTGGATGAATATAGGATGAAACGAGCTGTCAAAGCCCAAGCCGATCTACAAAAAGCTTACGATCGCGCCATTCTGCGAGATTTTACTCAGGCATTGACCTATTTAGGACAGGTTTCTCAAGACACTCCTGCGTACGAGATCGCCCAGAGAAAGGTGGTGGAATATTCTCGTAAAGCACAGGTTCGCGCCCGGTTGATGCTCAAAGCGGCTGCCGATTATGCCGAGCAGCAAAACTTTTTGGCGGCGCTGACCACCCTCGAAAAAATTCCCAGCGACTCATTGATAGACGGAGTGATTGAGCAAAAACTGACTGAATATACGGTACAGCTAAACCAGCAAGCAGCCGAGTGGTTGCAACAAGCCAATGCTGAAGCGGCTACTGGACGGAAAGCAACTGCGATCGCATTTCTGCAAAAAGTCCCAATTGGCACTCCTGCTTACGCCCAAGCCCGTGAACAACTCGCAGAGATCGCCCAAACTTCAGCGGTTGATCAGCACAACCTAAATCCTATAGTTTCTGCTATGTCAGTGTCAGATTTGAACCCTGGTACCTACCTGCGAGAAGCCACTGCAACCCTGATACGGCAAAATAAGAATGGCTGATTGCCATAAAGTACATCTCTTCAACTTTCGCTGCCTGTACGATGTCAAGGAACGTGTGAGAGTTAGGACCGTGTGAGATCGTCTTATCTGCCCATGGGCTTGATAGTTGAGGCGATTTCTCCAGCAGAAAGTGCTTTCGAAATACGCGAACTCTGATAGGAAAGCTTAGAGCATGGCTTGCTTCTTCTAAGGCAGCTTTGCGATGACTTCCTTGTAATTTTATGGTTAGGATAGCTTTTCCAGTGGCAATCTCAATTGTGATTCCAGTGATAAATGAGAGTGATCACCTGGCTAAAACCCTGACCATTGTGCATACAGCCGCAGATGTTGAGGTGATTGTGGTTGATGGCGGCAGTGAAGATGACACAGTTCAAATTGCTCAGGCTTTTGGAGTAGTGGTGATTCAATCTCAACCGGGGCGCGCCGTTCAAATGAACGCTGGAGCCGCGATCGCAACTTTCCCTAATCTGCTATTTCTCCACGCCGATACCTGTCTGCCAATCGGCTACGACTGGCTGATTCACGCAACATTAGCGCAACCTGGGGTAGTCGCGGGAGCGTTCGATTTAGCGATCGCAGGTTCTCAGATTGGCTTGCGGCTAGTGGAATGGGGCGTTAAATGGCGATCGCATTGGTTGCACATGCCCTATGGGGATCAAGGACTTTTTTTGAAAGCTGAGGTATTTCATAGTCTTGGTGGATTTCCAAATCTGCCCATTATGGAAGACGTTGTGCTGATGCGACGGTTGAATAAACTAGGAAGAGTAGCGATCGCCGCTGCTGCTGTGTCCACTTCTAGTCGCCGCTGGCAAACCCTCGGCATCTTCAAAACCACCTTCGTGAATCAGTTAATGATTGTGGGCTATTTCGTTGGCATTTCTCCTGCAACTCTGGCCCAATGGTACCGATCAATCAAGTAGCATCTAAAAATTTTAGTTTGCTTACCATCGCAAAAAAGTCTATCTAAATCAATAGAGACTAAACACAGTAGGTGTTCTAAATTTGAAGTGGCTACTATTCCAGCTTAAAAGGAATGTAATTATGTTCAGTCAATCCTGTTCATGCCCTTCAGTTCTCAACTCTTTAAAGGCTACCCTGCAATCTGCACTGAGTAGAACCATCGTTTCGATTTCCGCTACCAGTGCCCTTGTTTTAGTTCCGATCGCTATGGCAACGAGTCAAGTCTTGCCCGAATCGTCTATCCAGTTACAAACATCCACTACCAAAACACAACTTCTCGCTCAGTTTCCTCACCATACTTCAGCATCATCCACACTAGGCTTTTTAGTAACGAACTATTCAGTTTATTGTCAAACAAATGATTCCAGTACCATGGATACCGTTACCATCAAACCGTTGTGTAGCGGTGCTGGTGAGGGAGAAGTTGCGCCTCAGTTCCAAGTAGACAACAGTCCTGTTTTTCTAACAACTTCTTTAGAGCCCATAGTCTTGTTTCAAAATGACAAAGCAATAGTACTTCTCGGCGATTTATGAGGTTTTAGAAGCTTGACTGGGCGAATTAAAAGTTTCCGCAAGTTTCTGCATATTTAGCATCAGAAACTAACTATCAGTGAGGTAAAAAACCGTATCTGAAGTAGTATGCTTCAGAGTCACAACAACTTGTTAAGGTTGATTCCTCTAGTGGCAAGGATCTCTCTTGCTGGCTTGCGATCGCCATTACAAGAAATGCGCCTTGGTGCATCTAAAAAGGTTATTGAGAAATTAAGGCTTTGGTAAAGCGCCAGGACTCTCTCTGTTGCCTGGTTAGAAGCAACGACAGGTCCCTTGTGACAAGCTAACCATTCAGCTAAGCGTATCTGATCGTTCCACTTGAAATCGCTAGCACTATACCTGGTAAATTGAACATCGTAGGGAGGATCAGCGTAAACAAAATCATTGGGTTGCAGATATAAATCTACAAAATCGACTGCGGAGAAATGCCATTTTCTCAAAACGGGTACGTACCCCAAAAAGTCTTTGGGATAATTAAGGGATTTATAACGCCCAAAAGGAACGTTAAATTGATTTTTACTATTAAATCTACAAAGTCCGTTATATCCTGTGCGATTCATGAAATAGAACAGATTAGCAGCCTCTTTAGTATCCGCTTCTCCATTTAAAATAAGCTGATTAAATCGCTCACGGCATGAGTAGTAATAGCACGAATCATTTTTAAAGTTCACATCAGCATGAAGCCCTTTTTGAAGCCAAAAATAGAAATTCATTAAATGAGAATTAGAATCATTGAGCAGAGCTTTTTGAGGTCTTAAACCAAGCGCAACTGCCATACCCCCAACAAATGGTTCCACTAATCTATAGCCAGAATAGTGCTTCCACATAGTATGCAAAATAGGTACTAGCCAACGTTTTCCTCCAGCCCACTTCAATGGAGGATTGAGAACTTCATGCTTGACTTGCAATTCAGAAACCAATTGATCGTCTCTCTTTAATTCAAGTACCTTGCTCTAAAAAGGTTATTAATATGTCTACCTCTTCAGCTTTGTTTGCATAAATTTCACGGCATTTTTAGTTGGGGCATTCAGCGAACTTTTGAATTCATGCCTTTTAATACAATTCTACTACTTAGCCCTGTTTTTTATACATTTTGGGTAAGAATTCAGGTTACGTAAGGCTATTAACGACTTGATTGCAGCCTCAGCGTCAGTCTATTCAACGACCTTCTTTTCATATCTGAAAATTACATTTAACAACGCAACTACGTGTTACTTCCACCATGAAACGTTGTCGTTACCGTGAGTCAGATGGACAGGTAAACCTACTTTTGAAACAGGACGATCTAAGCGTTTAAAGGAGCAGTTTGCGATCGATAACGGAATCAAAAACACCTAAGCCATACCAAAAGAACCAACTTTTATAAGAGGTTTAAAGCGACTGAAGGGCAAATTCTATTTTGCCAATCCCTCGATATTCCGGGCTTTCATCAACCGCTGAAGTAAGATAGCGCCCATGCCCTCGCCGATACACTGCGATTGCACTTTTAATTCGATCTGTCGTGGGTCAAAGCTCATGTGGGCAACAAAATTCACTGCCTGAGTACGGTTTCTTGTCTTTTGCCTTCTCAATTAAATAGTCGATAAAATCCAAGACCTCACACTGCTTATTTGCTGGCAAAGTTCTAATTTTCTTCAGAAGCATTGTCATGAATAAGCTCTGAGTCAAGTTAAATATTTCCTGGTGTTGCTCCTCTAAGAGTAATTCTAAGTAACTATTGATTAAATCAATGGTTGGAGTACCTGTAGGCTCTGTTACCATTTCCTTTCTTCCTAAAATGGGCTTTTTGACTACGTGCAAGTGCCTATTTTACGACCTTTTAAGCTCGTCTACGGCTTGTAAGTCTTCAAGCGCACCTACAATTGTTGGTGTAGGCGGATCGAATATTACAAGGAATTTACCGTCAGGAGTTAGCTGGCGTAGGGCTTTTGCGTAGCCAGCCGCGTCTGATTCCTTGCGAAATCTGCATATAGTGATTCGCTGCATATCTTTCAGGAGGCGAATCACAGCCCAAGATTGCAGACGCTTTCCGTAAGACACAGAGCAGTTATCTAAACTCGTTGCTCGAATGTTATCATATCTGACAACCAATTCAATACATTTGTTATCAAATAAGATAACATTTACGGGTTTGTACTTCTTTGTCACGATTAAAAGATGGGCAAAGTAAGCGATGCACTGAAGCAGGTCTTAGGAAAGTACGGAATCAGCCAGAACCAGTTGGCGATAGCGTTGGGTGTAGATCGCCCTATCTTTTTTCGTTGGTTTCATGGGCAAGTAGATCCCTCAGCCGAAACTGTTGCGGATATTGCTAAAGCGATTCATAACATTGATAGCGACGCATCTAGGGAGTTTGCAAGGCTCTATCTAGGGTGTTGGACAGACAGTGAGCAAGAAGGCTTAATAATTCCAGAAGTAAACTATCTTCCCCAATCCAAGGATTTAGATGTCGCTGCACTCTCTAGGCTATTCTCAGATACAACAACGTCTTACAAATATCTTTTCTTTATTTCGCTCTTAGACATTCTTAAAAGACGCCAGTTTGACGTTCTATCACCTATCAGCTTTCAAGAGATAATCGTTGAGATGCTTGCTAATGCCTGGTATCCACATACTTACTTTAAGTTATCGTTCGGTTCTCAGGACAAGATTGCTCAGAAGCTAGATTCATTAATTCTCGACATCAGTGAACCTATCCTCAAGTTTACAGATATCGATAAGAAACTATTGCGTAAGGCGATTGCATCTCAGAATCTAAAAGATGTCATCAGCCATTTGAAAAAATATGTCCCCTTTCGCCTTATCATCCCCTTTTTGGAGCAAGAACTAGAAGGCGTTAACCGAGGTAAAGGGAATGAGTTAGATGTTGCGATGCCTGCGATCGCTGAAAAACACTTTGAATCTAAAAAACCTCTCTATCGTTTTGATTCAAACAAGTATAACGAGTGTCAATCCATCATCATTCATCAAGAGTGGTCTTCTTATATCGAAAAGCATTACGCACTGGTGCGTGGTTGGGCATCATGGGAATGGCTAAAGTATATGCAACAAAGAAATCCAAGTGTTCCAGGTATTGTCAATAAAATATTTGTGCCTCAGCAAAGAGGCTCTTTATCTAATCAGACTAAATATTGGAAATTGATACTTCAACATCAATCTATAAACTGTATTTATTCAGGACAGCCTCTAAGTCCAGATAAAATTGCTCTTGATCACTACATACCATGGTCATTTGTAGCGCATGATCAAATCTGGAATTTAATTCCAGTAGTTCCAGAAGTAAACTCGTCAAAGTCTAATAATTTACCCGCAAATCAATATTTCTTAGAGTTTGTTGTCGCTCAACATTTAGGTCTAGTGGCTGCTCACGAACACTTAGGAGAAAAATCTTGGGCGAACTATATGGAAACTTATATCAGTGACCTCAAAGTCAATCTTGAAGATTTATTAGACATAGAGAAGCTGAGGAATGCTTATGAAACTACAGTTCAACCTTTGATGACTCTAGCAACAAATCAAGGTTTCTCTCCACATTGGATCTACCGGATTTAGTGTGATTATCGTGTTTCCCTGTTGATTCTAGAGTATTCGGGATCAACAGCTTGCTAGCTTGCTGTTTTTCATCTGTATTGGCTAACCCAGCACTTGATGACATTAGAGTGTTAACGATAGACAAAAAATGCTAGATGCCAAAAGAACGTTAATGACGACACTAATTTGTTATCGATGACAAATAAGGTGTTACCCGACAATTTCATATATATGGGCGATACTGGATTTGAACCAGTGACCCCTTCCGTGTGAAGGAAGTGCGCTACCACTGTGCTAATCGCCCACAGAAAACAAATTGTTTTATTGACTTTTTCTAGGATAGCTGAAAGTGGTTGAGTTTTAGACAATTCGCTACGGATTTACTGACTGCATTGACCAACCTATCGCGTCGCTGAAGGAATAAATTGAGCGATTTTGAGGGTCGCCTTTCAATTCAAGGTGATCAATACGAGTGGAATCTAGCAATAGCAAGCAGAAGTGAGAGAGGGGTGTAATAGCATCAGGCAGTGGAGGGTTGAACCCGGTGTCGTCTCTGGGAACGCCGGGATTTGACCAGGCAAATTGGACACGGGCAGCATCGGAGAGTTCTTGCCACGATCGCGCTCTTGCCTCAAGCAAGTGAGCATCTGTGCAGTTGTCGCGCACTAGGGTTAATTGTCCCAGCAGGCGAAACTGTTCGCGGGTTTTTGGGAAATACCAGCACGCTTCACCCCAAGCGTTCTGATCAATTTGATCCGCTTTTTCGCTACGGGCATCGGTTATCATTTTGAGTTGATTAGTGTTGTCTAGAAAGCCTCGAAAGACAACGGTGCGATTTGCAGGGTGACCATCGGCACGAATGGTTGCAAGTTGAAAGTAGCGCGCATAAACTAATGAGCGATTACGGTGAAGAGCGCGAGCAAGAGGCGATCGCCAGGGAGCCAATGTCATTTATTGCTCCATCCACCAGGGAACCAGATAGCGAGCATCTCGTAGATTGTCATCAAGCACTTTGTAATCAGGCTCATGTGTACCAACGAGCGCCCAGAAATTGCTGGAGTGATTGAGGTGAATGGTGTGGCAAAGTTCGTGAATCAGGACATACCTCACAAGGGACGGTGGCAAAAATAGCAATTTACTATTGAGGCTAATAGTTTTACGGATTGAGCAACTACCCCAAATCGTTTTTTGTTGGCGAATCGATACACCCTGAAAGGGCAGCGCTAGCTCGTGGCTGATGCTCCGAAGCCATGGAGAGAAATGGACGCGGGCTTTGTGAGCGATCCAGCGCTGCAAAATAGTCTTGCAATCATCTGCGTTGACCATGTCGCCCTGTAAAACTAAGCGGTAGCCAGAATATTCTTTTGCTCGAATACCCGGTTTCTGATTGGCAGAATACTCAACGTGCCAGTTTTCAGCGATCGCCTGAAGTGTAATTCGTTCTGGGCGATCAGCTACCACATCAACGCCTGCTAAGGCTTGCTGAGTCACCATGCGACGTGTAACCCGTTCAATCCAGCTTTGTTTTTTCTCTAAGATCTCAGGAATGCGCTTTTGATCAAACCCTTTAGGAATAATCACCTCTAAGTTTCCCGTGATAGACATCTTCAAGGAAACATGTTTTGCTTTAGGGCTTTCTCGAACAATGTATTCTAGCGACATTTCAAACTGTGAAGTAACGGCGCTACCCACCCATAATGCCTTAAATAAGGGGTTTCTCATCTTAAAAAATCCAAAAATCAAGCAGTTTTTTTCTACGGCTTATGCAATGCCATTTGAGGAGACAAACCCTATAGACTTAAGAGAGTTCACTGTAGGCGTGAAATTCATGCTGCTTCAGCCTTTAATTAGCAATTTAACGCTGCGTCGGGCGATCGCAGGCGATGGGAACTGGGCAGCCCCGCTTCTTTTTTCAATTTGCCCTGCTTTATTCAGCTACATTTTTGCTTCTACTTCTGAACAAGCTCAAGATGTTTTGCAGCAGGCGTTTGTCTATCCGGGCCATGCATTTAGCTATGAGCATACCTGCGTTATCGAAATTCAAGGACAGCCTGTAGGGCTGATGATTGGCTATCCCGCAGTGATCAAGCGGCAAGCGGATGAAAAAGTGCATGGAGTGATGGCACGCATTACCCCACTGAGAAAACTGCCAAGAATTTTGATCAATGTTGCCGATTTTAATCGCATTAAGCAAGATATTTCTTCAGAAGACTATTACCTGCTAGGAGTGGGCATCCTGCCAGAATTTCGCAACCAGGGATTAGGCACCTACCTGTTAGCTCAAGTCGAGGCACAAGCGCAAGCTGCCGACTGCCAAGCAATTTGTCTAGATATTACTTATATAAATAGTTGTGGGCGTAGATTTTTTGAGCGCAATGGTTATTGCATTACTCTTAGTAAAACGACCGATCGCTTTGAGCAATTTACTCGATCCGGTGGCATTCATCGGATGGCTAAATATTTAATTTAGGTCGCCTTGCTACATCCGAAATTGACTATCGGAAATTGCAATGGTCGGCGCGATGGAAGACATGGTGTGTAACATTGACGGCTGAGCTGGTTCTACAGGCATCGCCGGATTGAAAGAAGGTTGGGCAGAACCTTGAGCTGTAATTTGCACGACATTAGGAGTGAACAGAAAAATATTCTCGCCTAAGCGCTCTTGATGACCATCGATCGCAAACACTCCCCCCGCTACAAAATCAACCGAGCGCTGTGCTTGCTCTGGGTCCATATGCAGCATATTTAGGATGACGGATTTCCGCTCTCGCAAAATCCTAACGGCTTGAGGAATTTCTTCAAATGAACGGGGTTGCAAAATAACAACTTCAGAAATACCAGAGGCCCGATTTGGCATACCAATAACGTTATTCGCTGGAGCGATCGCACGCTCACGGGGAAGCGTCGCCGCTTCTTGCATCATTGTTGGATTTTGGGCATATTCTTCATCACCGTACTCATAGTCATAGTCGGCATCTTCAAATTGCTCTGCAAACCCCAACGAACCCCAAACACGCTGAAAAATATTCATGGCAAGCTAGCTCCAGATCAGTCCACCCATATGTTAGTTCGCCTGTTCTACTTATTGCAAATGCAAATGCAAAAAATAAAATGCAGATGCAAGAAATGTGAGAACCTCGCAGCCCGATGCTGAGTCATCGAATAGGGCTTGGTAGATGGTAGTCGATGGTGGCAGAGTGGGAAGATTTTTTTGCGATCGCGTCTCTGTCAAACACATTATTATACCAAATTAAATTGGAGTAGTTACAGATCAGATAAACTGAGGAATGTAGAGGTGAGAGTCTAATCATGGCTGGTGTCAGCGCAATCGTAATTAAAGAAAGTCTCGAGGAGTTAGGCACCCGCTTGCGAACGGTTGAACAGCCGATAGTTAAAGAACGATTGCAAGTGTTGTACTGGCTCAAACGAGCGCAAGCACCGAGCATCAGCCAGATCGCGGTTGCAATTGGCAGGCATCGAGGCACGGTGCAAAAGTGGTTAGCGCTGTATCGAGCACAAGGATTAGAGGCATTGCTGGTGGTCAAGCCAACGCCAGGAGGAGGCAACCGGATGATTCCAATGTGGGCAGAAGTTGCCTTAGCAAAGCGATTGCAGGAACCGGACAATGGGTTTGACAGCTATGGGGAGGTGCAGCAGTGGCTCTTGGAGAGTTTAGGAATAGAAGCCCAGTATCATGCGGTCTACCAGATGACCCGTTATCGGCTCAAAGCCAAGCTAAAAGTGGCTCGTCCCCAACAACCTCAAGCAGAACCGAGCACAACGAGAGGCATTTAAGCAAACCTTGCAGACGACCTCGATTTGTTGAGCCAATACGCTCGGCAAGTGCGCCAGGATAAACGACCTATTCGCTATTTTGCTGGGGATGAGAGCCGCTTTGGGCTGCATACCATTATCGGGCGTTTGATTACAGCCTTTGGAGTGAAACCCATTGGCTCATGGCAACGGGTGTTCAAAGCATTCTGGCTCTATGGCGCTGTGGAACCTGCCACCGGAGAATCCTTTTTCTGGCAGTTCTCCCATGTCGATACCGAGTGCTACCAATGCTTCTTGGATGAGTTCTCCAAGGCTTACCCCGATAGTCTCAATATCCTGCAAGTGGATAACGGACGGTTCCACAAAGGCAAAGCGTTGATTGTGCCACAGAACATTATCCTGGTGTTCCAACCGCCTTACTGTCCGGAGTTAAATCCAATTGAGAGGCTATGGGAATATCTCAAGGCGGATCTCAAGTGGGTTTCGTTCAAAACGCTTGACCAACTGCAATCCAGAGTAGATCAACTCTTATCCCAGTTAACCCCTCAAGTGATTGCTTCTCTCACGGGCTACCCCTTTATCCTCAATGCACTATCTGTCATTGAAACCATTTAAATTGGTATGAGCAACCGATCTATCTTTGCAAAATATTTAAAGGAGTTCCATTTAACGACAGCCGAGCGATTCTCGTGTGTCGATGCCTGTAACAGAATTAGTGCCGCTCGCTGTTTCGCATAACCGCAGAACCTGTCCGCGATCAAGGGCTGCATCGCTAAAGTCTGCACCTGTCACCATCGTATTTTTGAAGCTAGACTTCAGCATCATGGCAGACGTAAAAACCGCATTACTCAGATTTGCTCCTGAAAAATCCGTCAAATACGCAATGCCATTGCTAAAATTAGCGTTACTCAAATTGGCATTGATTAGGCTTGTGCCGTTAAATACAACGCCCCGTAGATCCGCGCCGCTGAAATTTGCATCCTTAAAGTTAGCATCGGCAAATTCAGCTCTAACCAAATTTTGCCCAGAAAAATCTTTGTTGATTGTCTCGTTATCATCGATCGCTCGAATCGCCGCCGAACTTGCCGCATAAGCAACACCGGACAGAAATTGAGTGGATAGCACCAAAGCAAGCAGAAGCCCAAAGAAAAGTCGAAATAATCGCATAAAAAATTTACTTGACCGATAACGTTCCTTCGTCAAAGTAGCACTTGCTGCATTCAAAGACAGTGTTCCTCTTGCAAAAACACTACTTTGGGGCAAAAATTAGACACATTAAAAAGCTGAGGGCATGGTACACACGCCCCTACTTACTCTAGGGCTGATTCATTCTAGGGGAAGAAAATTCAAGCTAACAGAGGCAGCAATTAATTCGCGTCCCTCCCATCCGACCATGACCTTGATAGAAGCTCTGCAAACGATTCCAGACCATCGTCGCGGTGCTGGACAGCGCTATCCCCTGTGGGTGTTTCTGCTGTTATAGCCTTTTCCTATTGAATGAGGTACGATTCTAGTAATGTTTAGTAGCCTAAATGAATCGGTAGTGATGAAAGCGTATTCTACAGACTTGCGCCAAAAAATCATTGACGTTTACAAAGACGAACCCATCTCTCAACGCCAACTAGCCAAGCGATTTAGCGTGGCAACCAGTTTCATTATCAAACTGCTTAAACAATACCGAGAAACGGGCAGCATTGAGCCAAAACCTCATGGAGGAGGTAAGCCCGCTCAACTGACGCTTGAGCATCATCAAGTGCTTGCCGAATTAGTCGAGGCTACCAATGATGCCACGCTTGCCCAGTTATCTGAGCAATTCGAGGCGAAAGTAGGAATGCGAGTAAGTCGTTCAACGATGGGACGAGCGGTGCAACGCTTAAAGCTCACCGTCAAAAAAAACCTTTCGAGCAACTGAACGAGACCAGGAGCAGGTGCAGCAGGCACGGGTTGAGTTTTGGCAAATGATTACTCAAGTCGAAGCCAAAGACCTAGTATTCATCGACGAAGCCGGAGTAAATCTAGCAATGGCAAGGCTCTATGCCAGAGCCCTTCAAGGACACCGCGCTTACAGTCATCGTCCACAGAACCGAGGAAAAAACCAAACCATCATTGGAGCGCTCACCCTTGATGGCATCATTGCGGCACTGACCTTTGAAGGGGGAACGGACGGACGGGCGTTTCAAACTTTTGTCCAACAGGTGTTAGTGCCAAACTTGTGGAAGGGAGCCTGTGTCGTTATGGATAACTTTAGTTCTCACAAAGTCGATGGCATTGCCCAAGCGATTGAAGCAGTGGGTGCAAAATTAGTCTATTTACCCTCCTACTCACCCGACTTTAATCCCATTGAGCAGTTTTGGTCAAAAGTCAAAGCAATCCTCCGCGCGATTGCTCCACGAACCAAACAAGCGTTAGACGAGGCGATGACTCAAGCGTTTGCTCAAGTGTCGCTTAAAGATATTCGTCATTGGTTTACTCATTGTTGCTACTGTACCTCACTCGACTGAGAACCGCTATAATCATTCTGGGCACGATGAGTGGCTACCGAGGGTATCGGGGTTTATCGCGCTTCATGCTCCGCCACCAGGAGCATCTGGCAGAGCGCTTAGGCTTGCGCCGAGCGCAGTTACCGAGTTATTCCACCATTCGACGCTTGTTGATGGAGATTGACTTTAATGCAGTCGCAACCGCCTTTAACCAATGGGCGCAGAGTGCCGGATTGGTTAAAGCTGGAAACAACTGTGCAGTGGATGGCAAAAGCTTAAAGAACACGCTCACCGACACTGACACGGCACAGCAAAACTTTGTCAATGTCGTGTCAGTGTTTCAGTTAGAACAGGGACTGGTGGTGGGACAAGCCGTCTTTGAAAATCAGCATCAGAGCGAGATTAAGGCGGTCTATGAACTGCTGGAACATTTGCAGTTATCTGGGGTAACGGTGAGTTTGGACGCATTGCACACTCAAAAAAACCCGTGGAATTAATTCACAGCCAAGGAAATGATTACGTGATTAGTGTGAAAGCGAATCAGAAAACGCTTTATCAGCAATTACAAGACCTGGCTCAGAGGGATACGGTGTTCAGTATTCATCTTGATGCCGAACAGACGCGGGACCGTCAAACGACCCGAATTGCTGCGGTTTTTCCCTTGCCAGATAGTCTGAAGCACCTTTGGAGCGGTGCTCAACAAGGAGTGGAGGTGATCCGCCTGGGCAAGCGCCAGGGAGAACCGTACTATGAGCGTCGATACTACATCACCAGTTGGTCGCAGCAGGCAGATGCCTTGCAAGCCCGCATTCGGTCGCATTGGGGGATTGAGAATCCGCTGCATTGGGTCAAAGATGTCGTGCTCGGCGAAGACCAAAGCTCGATTGCAGCGAAACCTGCTGCTACCTTGATGGCGTTCATTCGCAATCTAGTAATTACCTTATTTCGTCGAGCAGGGCATCACTCGATTACGGCTGCCATCGACCGCTTCAGCAATGACTTGAATCAGTTATTGCCCATGCTGGACTTTCCCTCTGGCTAGAATGAATCAACCCTACCCTGCTTACTCCTCTTGAGGCTGCTCCTTCCATAATGAAGTTGTTTGTCTCATGCTGAGAAAATCTCCATTTCCCAAAATCAAATGATCCAGCAACGGAATGCCCAAAAACTGTGACCCCGTGAGTAATTGGCGAGTAAGAGAAAGATCTTCCGGGCTAGGCTCCACATTTCCAGAGGGGTGATTATGGGCAACGATAATGCGCGTAGCACCCTGTTTCAGCACTTCTCGGAAGATTTCGCGGGGATGTGCCAGAGTTTCAGTTGCGGTGCCCACACTCACAACGCGAGTGCCTAGGAGGCGATGCTTCACATCCAAAAACACAACGGCAAAGCGTTCTTGAGATTGCCACATCAGATCGTGACTCAAGGCTGCTGCCGCAACAGCTGGGTCGTCAATCAGAGTGGAGTCGGCCGGACGAGATTGAAAAACGCGCTTACCTAATTCGATCGCCGCCAGAATGGTAGTTGCTTTTGCCTCTCCGATACCCGGAACCCTCGTCAACTCAGCAACCGTCACAGTTCGCAAAGCAGACAGGGGATCTTGCTGATATTTGCCTAATTCATGCAGCAGATATTGCCCTAAACCAACCGCCGAAAGTTTTCCTGCTCCTTGCCCTGTTCCCAGCAAAATTGCAATTAGCTCCGCCGTAGCCAGATGACGCGAACCGTAGGATATCAAGCGTTCGCGTGGACGTTCACTTGCAGGCATATCTGCAACTTTGAGGGAGTAAGTCATGGACGCACCGAAAAAGTTTGGAAGAAAGAATCTTGTTCAGTTATCCCAAAATCAGTACTTTTAGAACCATTCCCCTGAACAAGTAGTCGTTGATATAGAAATATTTGGCTATGGTCATCTATTACAGATATTGCTTTACAAGTTAAAGCGATGACCAACTAGACCATTGGCCGCGATTTTTTGTGGAAATCTGTAAGCCTCTTTGTCCCTCGACAATAGCAACGTCTAACACGTTATTTGTATAAAACTTGGCTCGATAGACCCACGTTGTTTGGTTGCCCCTATTAGGATTGGGACCAGAACAAACTGGATAAAGTGTCTTGACTCCTCCTTGATATCGACTATTCAAGAATTGAGCGATCGAATTCGTTAATCTTTGGTTTGGTGTATTGGCATTTCTGATGCAAAAGTTGTAGTCAAAATTCTTTGCTTGTGCCTCAAGAGCGGGTATCAATAGCAAACTACTGAGCAAGACAGATGATGCAATAACCCTAAAATATTTCTCATTCATAATAAGTACTCAAATTGACTACCAAAATCAGAGTGCCCTGATCACAAGACAACTAACGGGGTTCTATTTTTCCAAGACCTTGCAAGGGGCGAAGGTAACGGTGAAACCGTTGGCGAAGTATTTCTTGATACTTCAGAAGCCTGAGAACATGTTGTGCTGGGCTAAGACTTTCAAAGTCCGCAAAGCATCCAACAAGAACGTCAACGTTGCAAACGTTAAAAATATGGTGGTGCTTTTTACTTGATGAATATATTCGGACTGTTTTTGTTTAAGCGGCACTGGGTTTTAGAGTATAAGGCAATATAGCGATATGCTTTCTGCCGACCAGAACATTAGCATCATTATGGAGATTTTGACGATGTCTTTAGAAAGTGCAAGTCGATTTTTGGAAGCTGTTGCCTATGATGAAACGTTACGAGAGCGGTTTGATCACATGCAGGGACCAGAAGAATTCCTGAAAATCGCTGAGCAATTAGGGTACAGCTTTACCACAGATGAATTGTTGACATTGGCCCGGGAGCAAAGCGCGGGAATTACTGTGCGGCGGCATACGGGTGTGTGGAAGTGGTTACGCAGCATTAACTGGGTTTGACGAAGGGTCAAGGGCGAGGGACGAGAGGCAAAACTCAAAACTTGAAAATCCCGACTCAAAATTCCCAGCATTTTATCTACTTGTCGTTAGCAAGATATACACGTTAAAGTCGAGTGCGATTGAACTCCCTACTGGATTTGGCTGATGCAATTTCTGCGCTCTACTATTGCCTTGCTGTTAACGATCGCGTTCAGTTTAGCTACTGCTTCGCCAGGACTGGCAGCAAGTTTCGCGCCAAATGAAAATTTAGTAGTCGAAGGAGTTCCGGCGATTCCGTTGGAGCTAGTGGAAGGAGTCAAACGCTATACAGAGTTTCGCTCGGCAAGCTTGGCGAGTTGGCACCCACAGCGGCGAGAAATTCTAATCTCCACCCGATTTGGCAATAATGCTCAGGTGCATCGCGTGCGATCGCCCCTCGCGGCTCGGACCCAACTAACGTTTTTTACCGAACCCCCTTCTGGAGCTACCTATCAGCCCACTCAAGGCAACTACTTTGTCTTTAGCCGTGATACAGGCGGCAATGAGTTTAGCCAAAACTACCGCTACGATGTGGCAACCGGAGAAGTGACGCTGCTGACGGATGGTAAGTCTAAAAATAGTCGTGGCGTGTGGTCTACTAAGGGCGATCGCATGGCCTATACTTCAACGCGGCGCACGGGTAAAGATGCCGATTTGTATGTGATTGAGCCGATGAAACCAACTAGCGATCGCCTGCTGGCAACCGTGGAAGGCGGCGGTTGGGGACCGTTGGATTGGTCACCAAACGATCGCCAACTTTTGGTGTCGCAATATCTTTCTGCGAATGAAAGCTATTTATGGTTATTTGATACGCAGACGGGTAGCCGCACCCTGCTTACTCCCAAGGGCAAAGAAACAGTGCTGTATGAATCGGCAGTGTTTAGCAAAGATGGCAAGGGTTTGTATGTGGTCAGCGATCGCGACTCTGAATTTCAGCGACTCGCCTACTACAACTTTGCCAACAAGCGCTACACACCCCTCACCAGCAAGATTCCGTGGGATGTAGAAGACTTTGACTTGTCGGAAGATGGCAAGCGCCTTGCCTTTGTCACCAACGAGGATGGAGTCAGCGTGCTGCATCTGCTGGATACCAAAACACGCCGAGAGCTTACCCTACCCAAATTGCCGAATGGACTCATTCTGGGCTTAAATTGGCACCGCAATAACCGCGATCTTGGCTTTGCCTTTGTGTCGGCTCGGTCCACTGCTGATATTTACTCCATTAATGTCACCACAAACAAGTTAGAACGCTGGACGGAAAGTGAAACGGGCGGCATCAACACCCGCACTTTTTCGGAAGCTGATTTAGTCCGCTGGAAAAGCTTTGACGGCAAAACCATCTCTGGCTTTCTCTATCGTCCTGCTCAAAAATTTGCAGGCAAGCGTCCCGTGATTATTGATATTCACGGAGGACCTGAGAGTCAGTTTCGCCCAGTGTTTTTGGGACGGCAAAATTATTACTTGAACGAACTAGGTGCAGCGATCCTATTCCCAAATGTGCGGGGTTCCACAGGCTATGGAAAATCCTTTTTGAAGCTGGATAACGGCTTTTTGCGAGAAGACTCTGTGAAGGATATTGGGGCATTGCTCAACTGGATTGCAACCCAGCCGGATCTAGATGCTAGTCGGGTGATGGTTACGGGTGGCAGCTATGGCGGCTATATGTCACTGGCGGTCGCGACAACCTATAGCGATCGCATCCGAGGGGCGATCGACATCGTGGGCATCTCCAATTTTGTTTCTTTTCTGGAGCGTACCGAAAGCTATCGCCGCGATTTGCGCCGCGTGGAATATGGTGACGAACGCGACTCCAAAATGCGAGAATTCCTACTAAACATCTCGCCGCTCAACAACGCTGAAAAGATCAAAAAGCCTTTGTTTGTAGTCCACGGCAAAAATGACCCCCGCGTTCCCCTCAACGAAGCTGAACAAATTGTGGCAACCGTCCGGAAAAACAATACCCCCGTCTGGTATCTAATGGCAAAGGATGAAGGGCACGGATTCGCCAAGAAACCCAATGCCGATTTTCAGTTCTATACCACCGTGCAATTTATCAAAACCTATTTGTTGAATGAATCGGGTAGTCAATGAGTTGAATTTAACGCTACAACTCAATTAAGGGAATTCATACAGCCGACTTTACGAGAAAGGAAAACCCATGACACGGGACGGAGACAAACAAAGCGTCTTTAAAGAAATCACAACCCAGCTAGTGATCTTGGGTGGGTTGGTGCTGTTGGCATGGGGGGTGGAATTATTTGACCTGTTTGTACTGCGGGGCGGCTCCCTTTACGGTGGTTTTAGCCAATGCCGAACGGATTTACGCGGTGGCTCGCAGTGCGGTCTGGACCAATTTGGCATTATTCCGCGAAATTTGATTGGGCTGCGGGGCATTTTATTCGCGCCTTTTTTGCATGCAAACTTGGCACACTTAATTGGTAATACCATTCCCTTTATCACCTTGGGCTGGCTGATTATGCTGCGCGAAATTAGCGACTTTTTCGTAGTTAGCGTCATTTCTGCGGTGGTAGGTGGGTTCGGTACTTGGTTGCTTGGTTCTTCGGGCATTCACATCGGAGCCAGCGGCGTCATTTTTGGCTATTTGGGCTATTTGCTGTCGCGGGGATATTTTGAACGCAAGCCGCTTTCCATCGCCATGTCTTTGTTTGTGTTGGTGCTGTATGGGAGCCTGATTTGGGGATTGCTGCCTTTCCAATACGGCATTTCTTGGGAAGGACATCTGTTTGGCTTTTTTGGCGGGGTGGTGTCGGCAAAGTTGCTAGCGCGGGATGGTAAATCGGTTAGAGGATAAACGTGTTGACGAATGCCGTGATTTTGGGATGTGGCTATGTTGGGCGATCGCTGGCTCCTCGTTGGCGACAAACGATGACGGTAACTGCCACCACGACCACCATAGAACGCCTGGCGGAATTGCAAACTTTGGCAGACTCCGCCGTAGTGGTGAAAGGGAACGATGAAGTTGCCGTGCGATCGCTGTTGCAAAATCAGCAAGTGCTTCTGGTGTCTGTCGGTGCGCCCAATGCCAATGCCTATGAAGAAACTTATCTGAATACTGCAAAAACGGTGGTTGCAGCGTTGAAATCGTCCTCGGTGCAGCAAGTAATTTACACCAGCAGCTATGCGGTTTATGGCAATCGCGGCGGTGAATGGGTGGATGAAACTACCACCGTTACACCGATTAACCCAAAAGCTGAAATTTTGGCAGAGACAGAACGAGTGTTGCTCAGTGCTGCCCATGACTCGCTCAAAGTCTGTGTTTTGCGGCTAGGAGGCATTTATGGTGCTGGACGAGAGCTGATAAAAATCTTTCGATCTGCGGCGGGCAGCGTTCGGGCTGGAACGGGTGAAGAAGCTTCAAACTGGATTCACATAGATGACATTGTGGGCGCGATCGCCTTTGTCCAACAGCAATCTTTGAGTGGCATTTACAATCTGGTCGGCACTGTTCCACTCACCACCCAAGAATTACTTGATCGTATTTTCGCCGCCCATAATCTGCTTTCAGTAACCTGGGATGCTTCACAGCCAAGCTCTCGGTCTTACAACACCCGTGTATCGAATCAAAAGTTGCGAGATGCAGGATATGAGTTTATCTACTCAGAGATCCAAGAAACGCTGTAATCTAGGCTTCTAGAAAGCAAGCGACTGTTTCCCATGCATACTGTTTCGTCAAGTCCGATTCCATCCCTGAGCACTAAAGATCACATTGCTCAGGTCTATCATCAACCTCTGCCCGACCTGCTATTTGCGGCCCAAACTATCCATCGGCAACACCATGATCCCCATGCGGTGCAGTTGTGTACGTTGTGCAGCATCAAAACTGGAGCCTGCCCGGAAGACTGCGGCTACTGTTCCCAAAGTGTCCATAATCAAACAGATTTGCAGCCAGAGCCGTTAATGGATGTGGCAGCGGTGCTATCAGAAGCGGCGATCGCCAAAGCCAGTGGCGCCACCCGTTTTTGTATGGGAGCCGCATGGCGCGAAGTGAAAGACGGTGCCCAATTTGAGCGCGTACTGGAGATGGTGCGGCAGGTGGCGGCACTAGATCTGGAAGTCTGCTGCACTTTGGGAATGCTGAAGCCGCATCAGGCACAGCAGTTGAAAGCAGCCGGACTAACCGCCTACAACCATAACCTGGATACCTCGCCTGATTATTACGAGCAGATCATCACCACCCGAACCTATCGCGATCGCCTGGAAACTATTCGCGCCGTTAGCGAAGCCGGAATTTCTGTTTGCTGTGGCGGCATTGTGGGTATGGGCGAATCCGTGAGCGATCGACTCGATCTACTAGAATCCCTTGCCAACTTATCTCCCGCCCCCGAATCTATTCCGATTAACTGCCTTGTTCCCGTCGGCGGCACCCCTCTGCAAGGTGTGCCGCCCATTGACCCAATCGATCTGGTGCGGATCATTGCTACAACCCGCATTCTGTTCCCGACCGCAATGGTGCGTCTCTCTGCAGGACGATTGACTATGAGCGACGAACTGCAAGCCTTGTGCTTTTTAGCAGGAGCTAACTCCATTTTTACAGGACCTAAACTCCTGACCACACCTAACCCCGCAGGCTCTCAGGATGGCGCATTGCTGCAACGCTTGGGCATGGTGGCAAAAGCGCGATAGCGGAAGTATTGCTACGGCACGGAGCCGTAGCAATACTTCTGATTCACTTTACCCATTCATCAGGAGCTTACGGGCTTTCTCTTGGCGGGTTTCGGCTTCTGCCATCACATCTGCCATTTTTTCCAGCATTTCACCGGGATAATTTTCTAGCACTTTGGTAGAAAGAGAAATTCTGCCCTTAGCTTCGTCCAGGTCGGCGATCATGACTTTGATGATTTGCCCTACTTGAAAGAGGTTTGGCAGTGATTCCACATAGTTCTTGCTGATTTGGTTAATGTGAAGCAAGCCGCTAGTGCCACCTAGATCTACAAATGCGCCAAACGGTTTGATACCACTGATTTTGCCTTCTATCAGTTGCCCAATTTCAAACTGACTAACGGCGGCAGAGCGAGTTGCTAACCGATTGGAGAGAACCAGTTTTCCTTTTTCCTGGTTGATTTCTAAGATGTTGGCGGTGAGGGTGGTGCCCACGAGTGATTCCAGATTATCGCGCTCTAGCAGGTGCGATCGCGGAATGAAACCTCGCAATCCTTGCACATCTATCGTCACGCCACCCTTATTAATGCCTGTCACCTTGACAGATAAACTTTGGGTACTCTCTTGCAATTCAGCCATGCGCTCCCACATCTGCCGAATCTCTAGCTGCTTTAGCGAAAGAGTTACCTGCCCATCTGCATCCTGTTCTCGAATGATCAAAAAGTCACACGATTCTCCAATGGGCAAAATTGCTTCTGGGTCGCGAATTTCCCGTAAACTCGCTTCGTCGGCAGGTAAAAAGGCAAGAGATTTGGCACCAATGTCAATGTAAATGCCATCGGTTTCATAGCTGATGGCTTTGCCGGATACTGTTTGTCCGCTCTGAAACCCATAATCATAGTTCTCCAAAGCCTTGGCAAAGTCATCCATTGAGAAAGATTCCGCCGCTGAATGGGAGGCAGTTGATTTTGGTTCCATAGATCTGACAGATTAGTTAGCCTTTCTACTATAAAGCGTGGCGAGAAATATCGTATGTGACGAGTTGTGGTGGGTTATGCTTGTCATCCACCTATATCTTTCGGACGAGCAAGAATCCCTTTATGGGTGGAGACGAAGTGATAAGCAATACCAGTACAATTCGGTAATTGAACTCTATAACTTAACTATGACCAACTTTAATAAACCAGATCCTCGCGATGATATTAATCCTGCATCAGTACCTCCTCAAAACATTGATGCTCAAAATCGAAACATTGATGCTCAAAATCGACTGATTGAGCAACGCAATTCTGAAGCTGCTCAGCGTGATCGTGAGGACAGCAACACTTTTGGAGGATTGCTCTTAGGCATGTTGCTAACAGCTTTGGTCGGTTTAGGTGTTGCAGCCTATTATTTTCTAAATCAAAGACCTAGCACGACTAATATCATCACTCCTGCTAACCCTGTGACGAGTCCTTCTCCTCAAATAAAGGAGCGAATTATTGAGCGCGATCGCATCGTTCCTGTGCCTCAACAATCCTCGGCACCTGCTCCTAATGTAAATGTAACTATTCCCAATCCAATACCTCAGAGGGCACCAGCAGCACCAGCAGCGCCAGCAGCAAGACCTGCGCCAGCAGCACCAGCAGCGCCAGCAGCACAACCCGCACCAGAGCAACGTGTTCCAGATGCTCCGGCTCCTGTTTCCCCCGCTCCGGCTGGACAATAGCCAAAAGAAGTGCGATCGCTTGGACGTTTGGGTGATCACCTGGATATCTAGGACAATCAGGGCAAACATTGACAGCCGCAATCAAAGCATGAAGAAGTGCCAGGAATCTTTCTTACTAGTTTGAGTAATTATTCTTGCTAGTTTGAGGAACTAGAGGATTCCTGCCTCTAAACAAATTGTTTTCTGGCAGCCTCCGCTACCCTCTTATTTCTAGTCGAACTGGCGTGATATTATCGTGTGCAAAACTTATAGGCTCTATTGAAGTCCTCAGCCTTGCATACCTTTCTCAAGCCTTCCCATATTCGTACTCTCCTTAGACTCTCTAAAGCTATCGATCGCGTCACTGACGTTATCGGTAACTTTAGTGCTTGGATGGTCATTTTGACGATCGCGGTTGGGTTCTACAACGTCATTGCTCGCTATGTTGGGCGATTAATTGGACTCAAACTATCCTCCAATGCGTTGATCGAACTGCAATGGTATTTGTTTTCGTTAATGTTTCTTCTGGGATTTGCCTACATCCTGAAACATTCGGCTAACGTTCGTGTCGATTTTCTCTACACCCATTGGAGCGAGAAACGACGAGCGCTGGTCGATTTTTTGGGCACAGTCTTTTTTCTGATTCCCTTTTGTTTGCTGGGAATCTGGGTTAGTGCCAACCCTGTTTTGCAGTCCTGGGGGTACCTACCGGATGGTACATGGGGAAGTTGGGAAGTATCCCCGGATGCAGATGGCTTGCCGCGAGCGCCCATCAAAACAATGATTATTGTTGCTTTTGCCCTGTTGCTTGCTCAGGCAATTTCGCAAGCTATCAAATATTTGGCGATTTTGAAGGGATACGCCCAGGGCGGGCAGATCATTCAATCAGATATAGAGCAGGTGCCCCTTGAGTAGGTTGCCAGGGGTCTATTCTGCGAATCTAGCTGGCTACAATCATCTGGATCAGTGGACAACGCGAAACATGACGTTTGAGCAGAAAAACTATGGGCTTTGAGTGGTTAGCGATCGCGATGTTCATTGGCTTCTTTTTTATCCTCATGAGCGGCTATCCGGTAGCATTTTCATTCGCGGGAACGGCGATCGTCTTTGGGTTGATCGGATGGTTTGTGGACGCGTTTGACCCCAGTCGGCTGCTGCTGTTGTCGAACAACTGGTTTGGCACTATGTCCAACTTCACGCTGTTGGCAATTCCCTTTTTTGTGTTTTTGGGTGCAGTTTTAGAAAAGTCGGGATTGGCAGAAGAACTGTTGGAAACCATCGGAATTGTACTAGGACCGCTCCGAGGTGGAGTAGCACTGGCGGTGATTTTTGTTGGCACCTTGTTGGCGGCGACCACAGGTGTTGTAGCAGCCACGGTGATCATTATGGGAATGCTGGCATTACCCGTGATGCTGCGCTATGGCTATGACAAACAACTGGCTGCGGGGGTGATTGTCGCGTCGGGGACATTGGCTCAACTCATCCCTCCGAGTCTGGTGCTGCTCGTCTTAAGCGATCAACTGGGCGTGTCGGTGGGTGACCTGTTCTTGGGGGCGTTGATTCCGGGATTGATGCTATCGGTAGCTTATGCGCTGTATGTTTTGGTACTAGCCTTTCTCAAACCGAGCGTCGCGCCTGCACTGCCGCTGGAAGCTCGACAAATCAGTGGGATGGCACTATTGCGACGGGTGATGAAAGCCGTCATTCCCCCCTTGCTGCTTATTTTTGCTGTACTGGGCAGTATCTTCTTTGGCTTTGCTACGCCAACAGAAGCAGGCGCAGTGGGAGCTGTAGGGGCCTGTGGGTTGGCTGCGCTCAATCGAAAACTCAATTGGGCATTGATTAAATCGGCGGGTCACTCAACGGCGGTAGTGTCATCGGTTGTGTTGATGATTTTGTTTTGCTCAGCGTTTTTTAGCATTGTTTTTGATGGCTTGGGTGGCAAAGCCCTGATTACAAATCTTCTGGTAAACTTGCCGGGTGGCAAGATTGCTTTTCTGATTGTTAGTAATATTGTGATTTTTATTCTGGGCGTGTTCTTAGAGTTTATTGAAATTTGTTTTATTGCCATGCCCCTATTAGTGCCTGCCGCGCAACAGTTAGGGCTTGATATGGTTTGGTTTGGGGTGGTAATGGCGATTAATTTGCAAACCGCCTTTATCTCACCTCCCGTAGGTTTTTCTCTGTTCTATTTGCAAAGTGTTGCCCCCAAGGAAGTCAGCACGATTGATATTCACAAAAGTGCGTTTCCATTCATGGTGTTGCAAGTGGTGGTGTTGCTCATAGTGATGGGCTTTCCTCAAACAGTACGCTGGCTGGTCGATCTGTCTGCAAAGCCGATTTTATAGCTTGAGGGTGGCATAACTATGGCGGGCAAAGCTGCCCTCATTGATGTTGTTCCAGGCATAGATGCGATCGCGGAATTGTTTCCATTCTGCAAAAATACTCTTGAAGTCTGCATCTTTGGCAGAAAATTCGTCATACAACTCAAAGGACGCTTTTTCTGCTGCTGCCAAAATTTCATTGCTGTAGGGACGCAGGGTAACACCACCTTGGATCAGACGTTGAAGTGATTCATTGTTGCGGGCATCGTACCGAGCCAGCATTGTCATGTTTGCTTCAAAGGCTGCCGCTTGAATCGCTGCCTGATATTCGGCTGGCAGCTTCTTCCATTCATTCAAGTTAATTTGCACCTCCAACGTTGGACCGGGTTCCCACCAGCCAGGGTAGTAATAGAATTTGGCAACTCTATGCAGTCCTAACTTTTCGTCGTCGTAGGGACCCACCCACTCAGCCGCATCGATCGCTCCTGTTTGCAGCGCCTGAAAAATTTCCCCACCCGGTAAGGTCTGCACCGTCACGCCCAGTTTGCCCATGACCTGCCCCCCCAGTCCGGGAATACGCATCTTTAACCCTTGCAGGTCGCTGACCTTCGAGATTTCCTTGCGAAACCAGCCGCCCATCTGCCCTCCCGTGTTGCCTGCGGGAAACTGAATCACACCAAACTTTCGAGCATATAGAGCTTGCAGCGTTTTCAACCCGCCTGCTTCATACAACCAAGCGTTTTGCTGTTGAGCATTTAAGCCAAAGGGCACCGCGGTGCCAAATGCGGCAGCGGGACTTTTACCTACATAATAATAGCCAGCCGTATGACCACAGGGGACTGCGCCTTGGGAAACCACATTTAGCACTTCTAGGGGCGGAGCTAACTCCCCTGCCGCACGCGGTGTAATCTTAAACTTGCCCCCGGTAATCGCGCCCACGCGATCTGTAAATGTGGTGGCACCGCCAAAGATGGTATCCAATGCGGTGGGCCAACTCGTTGCCATCTGCCAGTTAATTGTAGGTAAGGACGCATTTGCGCCTGATGCACCCGTATTGGCTCGACAAGCGACGAGGGCTGAACCTGTAGTAGCACTGGCGATCGCGGTTTGGACAAATTGTTTACGTTTCACGCTTTTTCTAGGGTAAAAAATCCTTCAATTTTACTCGATTGAGATTCATACCATTCGAAAAAACCCAATATTCCCTTGCTATATAAAAAAATCTCTAGGATGATATTTCACTCGCCCTCTAGTGATATCCGAAGTCAGCATTCTTTTACAGGAACCGAGGTTTTGTAATATTCCCAGCGACTAATTTAGTTTCAGACTTTTTGCCACGGGTGGCTTCTGCCTTAAGCTTCTAGAGATTTGTTTTCTTGTAATACGGGAATCTCGATCCGAAATTCTGCGCCTTTTCCTGGCTCCGAAACGCACTTGAGCATCCCGCGATGCTTTTCGACCACAATCTGATAGCTGATTGACAATCCCAGTCCAGTTCCCTTGCCAATCGGTTTCGTTGTAAAAAATGGGTCAAATAGACGAGATTGGTTTACAGCAGGAATGCCCGAACCATTATCGCGAACGCTAATTAGAACTGACTTAGCAGTCGAGCGGAGTGAGGAACTTGGCGAAAAGTCGGAGTTTTCCTTGGCAATGGCTTCGGTATGAATCGTGATGATAGATGGGTTGGCAGAAACGTCTTCCCGCGATCGCCGTTGGTTGTATTGCTCTAACGCATCAATTGCGTTGCTTAAAATATTCATAAATACTTGATTGAGTTGCCCAACATAGCATTCAACTAGAGGCAGTTCTCCGTAGTCTTTGACCACTTCAATTGCGGTTTGTCCAGCAGTGCCCTTCAGTCGATTTTGCAAAATTAGCAATGTGCTATCAATGCCTTCATGCACGTTAACGCGCTTCATTTCGGCTTCGTCTAGTCGAGAGAAATTTCGTAGCGATAGGACAATTTCTCGAATGCGATCGGCTCCAATGCTCATCGACTCCAGCATTTTTGGCAGGTCTTCCATCAAAAAGTCTAAGTCAATGGATCGTTGATAGTTTGCGATCGCCGGGTCAGGATTCGTATAGATCGCATCATAAAGCTTGACCAACCCCATCAAATCCTGGGCATATTCTGAAGCGTGGGGCAAATTGCCATAGATAAAGTTAATTGGGTTGTTAATTTCGTGGGCAACACCCGCGACTAATTGTCCCAAACTAGACATTTTTTCAGTTTGAATAAGCTGCGCTTGGGTTTGTTGAAGTGCTTGAAGTGCCTGAGCCGATTTTGCTGTTTCCTTCCGCAAACGCCGCTCATTCACGGTCACCTGACCCAGCAACGCATAAAAGGAAATCGTCAGTCGCCCCAATTCATCCTCTCGGCTCATGAGTTCTTCACTTTTAGCGTTCATTTCTGCTAGGCGATTGCACTCATCCATGATGGGTTGCAACCGCTGATTCAAGCGCCGCACAAACAAAAACACTACGGCTCCTTGAACAATAGAAGCACCAATTACTGCGCCTAAAATTCCTGCTGCCAGAAATCGCCATACGGGACCCAGCACAACAGATTCTGGCACTTGTGCCATCAAAATCCAATTGTTGTTGGGTATTTGTTGATACGCCCAGAACTCCGATTTGCCACTGGCATCTCGCCATCGCAGCACGCCAGTTTTCTCGCCAGCAGTTAGATTTATTTGAATTTTTTCCCACAAACTTTGATAGTTACCAATTTGAGGAAAAAGCATCAGATCTAGAGCTTTTTGAGGATTGGGGGGATACGCAAGCAGATTGCCTTTGGCACTGACCAACACAAAATAGCCTGCATTTCGCATGGCAGACACACTCAGTTTTTGACTTAAAAAGCCTAACTCTAAATCTTGGCTTAACACTCCAAGCAACTGCTGCTTGTCAGTATAGAAGGGTAAAGAATAGGCAGTACTAACGAGCTGTTGCGGCGGATTAAGCGTCGTTTCTGTGTACCGTTCTGGCTCTAGCCAAACGGGCTTACCTGCGGCGATCGGCTCGGTAAAGTAGCGCTTTTGATAATCACCCGGATCGGTTTCTCCGCCTTTGGATGTGATTTGCCCACTTTTGTCTCGCACAGCATAGGGATAGGCAAACTGACGATTGGGCAAAATTAAGCGGCTGGTAGGAGGTTGCCCAAATCCTAACCCTGTGCCAACCGGAGAGGTTTTCAATGACCGCCGCATGAGATCTACGTAGACCTGTTCTCGTCGCTCACCCGCAACGTAAAGGTTTTGCAAGGCATCGGCAACGGTTTTAGTGGAGTACTCAACAGTATTGAATGAGCCTTCTAAACTTTCGGCTTTTACTTGAAGACTAGAAAGCAACTCGTTTTCAGATTGCCGGGTAAGTTCACGGTAGGACCAATAGGTGGTGCCCAATAAGCCAATTAAGGAGCCGCCGACCACTGAAAGGAATAGACGCGAGCCAACCGATCGCAACATGGAGAAACCTGAACTGCGGCGCGGGAAGGAGGTCTCTGGTGGGGTTGGTGGTGCAGCAGTCTGCATGAATAAGCTCCTAAGTTGAACACAGCCGCAATCGTGTTAACTATGACTACGCTGGACAAGTGTGCCCAGCTTAAAAAGGATTTCTTACAAATTACTCTGTTTTAGCTTGATGGGCACAATATTGCTGCTGGCTTCTATTCCCTAACTGGCTGCTTTTACTGCTTTTAACTGATCAGGAGTGTGATAGTAGCAAGTAAGGATAGAGTCGATCGCTTCTTTGCCAACCGCGATCGCGTTTACTTTTTCGCTATGCGCTGGATCAATCAGGTGCCTGAGAGGCTGCTTTACGCTGTTGAAATGCCGCATTGCTTCTGAGGCTTTGTGATCCCATTCGGCATAGTAATGCAGCATGTCATCGGGCATGACTGTGGTGCGGGTAGTGTTTGGCTCAGGCAAACAGTGGAAAGGCTTATCTAGGTTGAAGTAGCCGTAGTCATCCGTGATCTCATCACCAGGGAAAATATCTGTGGCAGCAAGCTCAAAATTGTAGGGGGTGGCGATCAAGGTCGAGTTGAAGCTGTGGTTCACGTAGCGGGCAATATCCCAGCACAAAATATATTGCCCATGTTCGTCGCGAAAGCAATACTTAAGCAGGCGATCGCGCAGCAGCAAGTCCAGAGACATGACGTACGCTTCGTCAAATTTCTGATCTAGCTCATCCAAAATCCAGGTAATAGTGCCTTTCGGAATGAGTTGAGTTGCAAACACACCATAACCGATGGATTCGTCGATGAATCGAAGTTCTGTATGTGGATGCATCATTGTCGTTAGTAGCCTTCCTCTTCGTATTCAGGAGTTTTTGTTTTTTCGGGAATGTTGACACGAGGTGCAGTGTAGCTATTAGGCTGTTTATCTGCCCAAGCATCTTCTTCTAAATCGTCGAATGGCGCGTCGTACTGGTCATCATAATCATCGTCATAGTCGCCTTCGCTATAAGGCTGGGCTTGGGGTTCGCTTTTGTAGCGATCGCCAGCAGTTTTTTCGCTCCAGTTATCGCCTTCATCATCCTCGTCCTCGTAATAAAGCGGTTCTGCACGACGCTCTTGCTGACGAATTTGGCGAGGTTCTGGCTGCCCCCAATTATCCTCATCCCAAGTTTCTTGAACCGCAGGTTCACGTTGCCGAAGTTGAGCGTTGACAGGAGTTCGTATGCCGGTTCCAAGCTGATTTTCAGACCGCATTGGGGCGATGTAGCCTTCGTCTTCGTCTCGTTCCCAAGGTGGGCTGCCAATGCCTAACCGCTCTAATACGCCTACTGATAGCTGAATTAGGCGGTCTTCTGAGCCTTCAAACACAATCAGGCGATCGGGTCCACTGCTGACAATTTCTTCAATTGGCAGTTCATAAGTGCTGACGACTTGATCGGGAATCAGAGGAAGACCAATAGACGCGATGATTAAAGACGTGACTTTGCCGTCGTCTACATCAAATTTGAATCCGCGTACTTTCCCTAGAAGTTCGCCTGTTTCAGTGATCACTTCACAGTTGATCAAGCTGCTATAAACTTCCGTATCAATTTCTTCAATCACATCTTCATCGTCGACCAGAATGACATCGCCAATTTGCCGGATGCTAGTTAGCAGCATGGGTTGGGGAGTGCCATAGAGCAGATTGGGTCGAAGGCTCAGCGCTATGACTTCACGCTGGTCAATATCGACCCAAAGTTGGCTGACTACGCCAAGTTTTTTTCCACTATCACGGGTGACCACTAATGTACCGAGAATGTCAGAGCGTTGGCGAATTGCTTCAGATGCCATTTATTTTTTCCCGAATCCTAATCCGCGAATCATGTTAGATGTTATATCAAATCACAGAGAGGCTCTTTGTGGAACTAGGTCAATTCCTAAAACTTGTGTGAACGCACCACGAGCCTGGGTCACCCCAATCTGACGCTGGGCAGATTCAATCATGGGACGACGAAGACTCACGACAATAAACTGCGCCTGCTGCGATTGCTGTTTGATCATTCTAGCTAATCGCTCTACATTTGCCCCATCAAGAAACATATCGACCTCATCAAACGCATAAAACGGAGAAGGACGGTAGCGCTGTAAGGCAAAGATAAAGCTCAGCGCGGTGAGGGATTTCTCCCCCCCAGACATGGAAGCAAGACGCTGAACGGGCTTGCCTTTGGGGTGGGCGACTAAATTTAAGCCGCCGTTGAATGGATCATTGGAGTCATCCAGTTGCAGATGTCCATCGCCATCAGAGAGGATGGCGAAAATAGATTGAAAGTTTTCGTTGACCGCATCAAAGGCTTCTTTGAAGGCGCGCTGTCGAAGGGTAGTAAAGTTTTCGATGCGAAGCAGCAGTTCGGTGCGCTCTTCTTCTAAAGTGTGGAGTTTTTCGCTGAGTTCATCCAATCTGGCTTGGGTACGTTCGTGTTCTTCCAATGCCAGCATGTTGACAGGCTCCATTGCCTGAAGCCGCTTTTGTAGCGATCGCAGCTCTTGCTGAAGCTGTTCCAAGCCAATGTCTTCTGGCACTTCGGGTAGAGGATCAGGCAGATTGGTGTGCTGAGTCTGCACCTGGGCTTGCAGGGCAATCAGTTGTTCGCAGCGGTTTTGCTGGGTTTCCTGCACTTTTTGCCGATTCCATTCTCGCTGTTGATGCTGCAATTGGCGATCGCGCAGTTGTCGTTCTGCGCTGTCTCGTTGTCCTTTTTCGGCTCCCAGACGTTTTTCCAGAGAAACCTGGGTTGAGCGGGATTCTGTAATTTGGTCGTTGATGGTGGACTGCTGAGTGTTGAGCGCTGACTGTTGCTGAAGGTGCGCGGTTTGCTGCGTGCGGTAGTTCTGTATACGTTCCTGAGATTGACCAATTTTTTCTGCTAAACGCTGGCATTGGTTATCTAGCTCGCGGAGGCGTTGTTCGACGGTTCGCAGTGCCAATTCTTTTTGACTTAAATCTGCTTCTTGCGATCGCAGGGTTGCCTGAACTTGCTGCCATTCACTGTGAGTATGAGATTGCTCCAACTCGGTCAGGGTTTGCCGCAATTGGTGCAATTGGGTGTCTTGAGCTGGGATCGCGGCTTCTAAAGTTTGTAAGCGGGTTCGAGCGGTGTTGAATTCTTGGGTTTGCTGCGTTTGCTGGGAGTGCAGGTGAGCAAAGTTGGCTTCTAGGGTTTGCAGGTCTTTTGTAAGCTGGTTTTTCTGAATCTCAGTTTCGCGATGCTGCTGGCGTAGCGCGGTGAGTGCCTGAGTGCGTTCTCGAACCAGATCTCCGGCGCGATGGATGCTGTTGTCGCAGTGGATGAGGATGCGCTCAATTTCCTGGAGGCGATCGCGTAGGGCTTTAACTTCATCGGAGTCACCAGAATCCATCGGGCCAAAGTGAAGCGACTGACGGGTGTTGCTGCTGCCGCCAGTCATAGCACCAGAGGATTCCAGCAGGTCGCCTGTGAGCGTCACAATCCGGTAATCGCCCAGGTGACGACGGGCATCGCTGAGAGTCTCAAATACGACGGTAGAGCCGAAGACGTAGGCAAAGACATCCCGGTAGCGATCGTCAAATTCGATCAGGTCGAGAGCATAGCCCAGACAGCCACCTAAGGAGCGCAGCGTGCCCCGATTGGGCGATCTCCCCGCTTGAATTTTGTTCAGCGGCAGGAAGGTGGCACGTCCGGCTTTGCGCTGTTTCAGCAGTTCAATGGCGGCGGCGGCAACGCCATCGTCTTCCACCACTAAATTTCCCAGTCGGGCACCTGCGGCAGTTTCCAGCGCCAGTTGATAGCGAGGTTCTACCCGTCCCAGTTGGGCAACCAAGCCGCAAATGCCACCTAGGTTCATTTGCAAAATCAACTGGGTGGCGTGGGTGCCCTGGGCTTCTTGCAGGGCTTGAGTTTGAGCTTCTAGCTTGTCGAGACGACGCTGTTTCTCGCGCTGTTCGTGTAGCAGGCGATCGCGGGTTTCTTGCTGAATTTGTAGTTCTTGCTCAGCATTCGTCAATCCTTGCGCCAGAGATTGCACCTGCTGTTGAAATGCAGCGAGTTGTGTCTCTACCGCAGCTTGTTGGGTCTTTTGCTCCACAAGCTGCTGTTCCAAAGCTTGCTGTGCTTGTGTTTGCTCTTGCAGTTGGCGCTCTAACAGATGAATGCGCTCTTGCAGTTGGGCTTGTTCGGTACGCTGAGGATTGAGGATTGCCAGAACTGCATCAATTTGGTGACGCAGATCGGTTTGCTCTTGCACCCAAGCTTCCGCAGTGGCGGCACTAGCGCTGGCGGCTTCGCGGCTGAGGTTTAGCTGTTGCAGAGCGCGATCGCGCTCTGCCTTTAGCGTCACAAAATCCTGTGTCTCTAATATTTTTTTCTCTTGGGCCAAAGCATCTAACTGGTGCTGCTGCTCTTGGAGTTCTTGCTGAGTGCGGCCCAGATTCACTGTCAACTCGCGGCTAGCAGTTTGCAAGTCATGCTCTTGCCGCTGCAATTGGCGCAGTTCGGCTTCGCGGGTTGCCAGGGTCGCCTGCAATGCCAATAGTTCTTCTTCGCCTAAGGCTTTAACGCGGACGTTGAGTTGCTCTAGCTCGGTCGTGGATTGCTGAATTTCGAGCGCCAGGGTCGCTAGCTGGTCAGTAAAATCGGCGATCGCCCGTTCGTCGCTGCCAAGCTGCTGTTGAAGCTGCTGTATGGCACGGGTGGATTGGCGATATTGAATCACCGCGTCCCATTGTTCTTTGCGCTGCAATTCTTGCCGCAGTTTTTGGTATTTTTCTGCTTTGATGCGGTCTTGGGCAAGGCGATCTCGCTGGTCAATTAGTTCGCGCTCAACAATGTGGTACTTGTCTTCCCGATCCTTGACCGCATTCAGTTTTTCTCGCGCCTGGACAATTTTGCGATCAAACGCCGCTACGCCTGCCAGTTCGTCAATTATTTCCCTGCGCTCCCGCGAATTCATTGAGATAATGCGCGTCACATCTCCTTGCAGCACGACATTGTAGCCTTCAGGATAAACCCGCAGTCGATTTAGGGAATCGTGAAGTTCTGTGAGCGTGCAGGGTTCGCCATTGATGTAATAGTTTGAGGTGTAGGTGCCCTGCTGAGTCACTCTCAGCTTGCGGGTAACACTCCATTCGCGTGCGGATTGATGCCCATTTCCGTTGCCATTCGCGCCATTTTTAGCCTGTCCGTTAAGCTCTGCACCACTCAATAAATCGGACTCAGCCACCATTGAACCATCACCATTCACTGATTGTTCAATTTGATCATCCATCGACAGCGGCTCATCGCCCAGGTCGAAGGTGACGGTGACACTGGCTTCCACGGTAGAACGGTTGCGCGTACTTTGGGTGTGGTTTACTAGGTCAGGGAGCCGTTCCGCTCGCATTCCTTTAGAACCCGCTAACCCCAAGCAAAACAGCAATCCATCGATCAAGTTGGATTTGCCTGATCCATTTGGACCCGAAACCACGGTAAACCCCGGCAGCAAGGGAATCGTTACCTTACCGCCAAAGGATTTGAAGTTAGAAAGTTCCAGGCGCTTAATATACAAAGCCTGTCAAGTTTAGGGGGTTAGGAAAGGGCGAGAAGTCGTGTTAAGTGTAATTGCTAAACGTGAAACTAAACAAAAATCTCAAAATTCCCTTTCCTTATAACACGAACTAGAACAAGCGTCCTAAAATTACATTGCACCAGATTTTTTGTTGAAGATGACCAGAATAGTTTTGACAATTAGCTCTAGATCATATTTCAAGCTCCAGTTTTCCTGATATTTCAGGTCAAGCTGCACAATATCCTCAAAATTTTTCACCGAAGATCGCCCGTTTACCTGCCATTCTCCCGTCATGCCGGGTTTAATATCCAACCGCTGCCATTGAGGAATTTCATATTTTTCCACTTCATCAGGAGTCGGCGGGCGGGTGCCCACTAAGCTCATTTCACCCTTCAGCACGTTCCAAAATTGGGGTAGTTCATCTAGGCTAGTTTTTCGCAAAATGCGACCAACGCGGGTAATGCGAGGATCGTTCTTTGCCTTAAAGATTGCGCCTTCTGCGTCATTTTGAACCAGGTGCTTTTTGGCTTCGGCATCGGTAATCATCGACCGAAACTTCCACATTTTGAAGCGCTTGCCCATTTGGGAACATCGAACTTGCCCAAAAAAGAGTGGACCGGGACTGTCGAGTTTGATGGCGATCGCGATCGGAACAATCGCCACGCCCGTAATTGCTAGCCCAATTATGGAACCCACAATATCAATTATTCGCTTTGGCACCGACTTGACGGAAGGATGAGTAATAAACGGCTGCTCATCCGCTTTGCCAATATTTCTAAAGCGCTGCGGCATTAGCCTCCCTGGAGCGCCCTCAATAGACCTTCTTACCAAGTTTGATGATGGATCGACTGGTTTAGCTGCTGCTATAGAGCCAGAGGAGAATACCGATGGCTCTCCCTGCTCAATCACAAAGAATTTATCTAAGTCAGCTAAGGCAAGCGCAGACATCACCTGCGGTGGCACATTTTGCAACACGAGGTTGAACCCAGTTTTTTGCGCCATTTTGCGGCTGGCGACCAGGGCACCAATTCCACTGCTATCCATAAACTTTGTTTCGCTGAAGTCTAGCGCAATGCGCGTTAAGTCAGGATTATTTTGGCAAACTTCTTGAAAGCTCTGCTTGAATTCCACTGCCTTCTTGACCGTAAAAACGGGGGGAATGTGAATAGAGCAGGCGTGATCCACTATTGTTACTTGACAAGGGTTTCCGTTAGATTCAACCACAGCGCTAGCTCAACTTATGTAAGTGGACTGTAAAGCAATTGATTGGTAGATAATGCGGCAATATATCGCAGTCTCTATATTGCACCCTGCATCTTAGCCACGAAATTCTTAAATCATCGTGGAAAGCTTACCCATTTATTAACCTCTTGAACTCAATTCACAGCATTCACACATTGATATTCCTCGCAGTAAAAACTCTAAAATTCATTGATGCGATCGCCGCCACTCTTCAGCCACCAAATCAAGCCCATAAAAACGCTGCCAAAATCGATCAACAGTTCTCGTAGATAGCACCTTCGTCAGGAAAAACAGTAAAAACCGACCTCCTGTGGCTGCCACATAGCGCGGCTGGGGACGACTGGTATTCAGTGCTTTGATAATCACCCCAGCTACTTGTTCCGAAGTCCAAGCGTTGGCGTTTGTTTGTTGTTCTAGCGTCTCCATTTTTTGAAAAGCCGCCCGGTAAGGCGTAGTCTCTGGGTTGGGGAATATTTTGGTAATCTCTTGCCTCACTACTTCAAAAAAGTTAGTGCTGACTGGACCCGGTTCGATCACGCTCACCTGAATGTTGAAGGGTTGCAGTTCCATTCGCAGGGTATCGCTGAGGGCTTCTAGGGCAAATTTGGAAGCACTATAAAGTCCACCAAAGGGAAAGGCCGTTCTGCCGCCAATAGAGCTGATGTTGATAATTTTGCCACCGCCGCGATCGCGCATTGCCGGAATCAGCGATTGGATCAGCGTCAACGGACCTAATACATTCACCTCAAACTGGCGACGGGCTGCTTCGGGAGGAACCAGTTCCAAAACGCCCATTTGCCCATAGCCCGCATTATTCACCAATGCATCTACCTGACCAAAGTGATTTAATGCCTCCTTTGCCAGAGCGTGAACTTGATCGAGCTGGGTCAGGTCAGTGGCAACAGTCAGGGTTTCTGCCCCAGATTTATGGCACAGGGTCGCCACTGCATCAAGTTTTTCTAGGCTACGAGCCGCTAAAACTAATCGAATGCCTGGGTATTGCTGAGCTAAAACCTGCGCTAAGGCAGCGCCAATTCCGGTAGAAGCACCTGTAATCAAAATGACTTGTTCGGCAAGATTAGAAGATGGAGACATGAATCAACAAGGGAACCCATCGGTAAGGTAAGGACGCTACTATCTTGGCACTCTGTGGGATGAATCGCACTTATTGTTCCCTTAAACTCCGTAGCTTCAACCTATCTTCATCAATTATTTTTAAGCGAAGCTGAGATAAAAAACGAGGCCTACAGCGATTAACGCCGCTTTAATACCAGTAGGGTAATGTCGTCAAAAACGCGTTGATCGCCGATAAACTCCATGACATCAAAAATGACACGCTGCTGGATTTCGGTTGCTGAGCGATCGCGATTCATTTGCAGAGCTCGATGAAAGCGCTCCAATCCATATTGCTCTTTTTTTAGATTCATGGCTTCGGTAATGCCATCGGTGTAGAGTACGGCCACATCGCCAAGGTTTAGCTGAATGTTAGTTTGCGCGACAAAGGCACTGATGTCTTTTTCCAGCCCTAAAGGAAAACCCAACTCAAACGTATCGATACATTCGATCTCCCCATCGGTTCGCAATATAATCACGTCTTCATGCTGCCCGGTCAGATTCAGTACGCCCATTTCGTACTGAAGCAGGGAAAGGGTCATGTTTTTTTGGGATTTCATCCGGTGAGTGTTGTCATACAAAGTGCTGTTAATCGTGTTCAGCAGTTTGATTGGATCCTCTTCGCCATTCGCAATCAAAGTTCGCACGGCAGTTTGTGTCATCAGCATCAGCACACCGCTTTCCAAGCCGTGTCCGGTAACATCGCCAATGCCAATCCTAACTTTGCCGTTGTGCTGCACAACATCATAATAATCGCCGCCAACTTCTTCGGCAGATTGCATGAATCCAGCAATATCTAGGGGTAAGATTGCTTTCAGTTCGGCTTCTCGTGGGAGCACCATTTCTTGCAATTGGCGCGTTACAGCTAGCTCAGCACCCATTCTCAGATTTTCTGATTTTAACTGTTGATTCAGCGTCACAATTTCTGCGTGGGCTTGAGCTAGGGCAAGTTCTGATCGCTTGCGATCGCTGACATCCCGCACAATAATCAGTACTTCATTTTCTTCAAAAGGGATAATACGTGATTCCTCATACTGGAGCGTCCCATCGACTTCCAACGTGGATTCAAACAGTTGTAATTCGCCCGTTTGCAGTGCCCTTTCAACATAATGCATTCGCTTTTGAGCATGTTTAAGCGGCATCACTTCGTACTCGCTTTTGCCAATGAGTTCCTCACCAACCACATTGAAATTAGTCGGTGGAATAAAGTCTAAATAAATTCCTTCGCGGTTCATCTGTAACATCAAATCGGGAATAATTTCCAGCAATGCCCGCTTTTTGTTCTCGCTTTGGCGCAAGTCTGCTTCAACTCGTTTCAGGTCACTAATGTTTCGCGCTGCCCAAATGACTGTGGTTTCCGTCAAGGGCGCAACATAGGCAGAATACCAGCGGATCTCGCCTTGAATGGGCAGTTGATACTCAACGTTGACCGCCTGCTGAGTTTGTAAAACCTGCTGAATGTGATGCAGATGATTATCTGCTTGGTCTTTTGGCAACACATCATAGAGCGTTTTACCTAGGCGATCGATTTCTGGCTTGTATAAAACGCTGGCTTGGGCAGATAAAATTTTGAGATACTGCCCCTGCCCATTGTGAACCACCACATAATCATTCATTGCCGTGAACATTGCTTGGAGTTCGGTTTGGGTTTGTTGTCGTGCTGTGGTTTCGTCTTGCAGTTGGATAAGAGTCGTTTCTAGTTCTTGAGATTTTTGCTCTAGCTGGGAGATGTGTTGAACGGCTTGAGGCACCTCTGCCAGCAGGTTCATCAGCAGGTTTTGCATGACTGGATCGGTTAATTCCTTGATGCCGAGCCAAGGCATGGGCTGAATGGATTGATCGCTGCCATACACAATCTCAAACTGTCCATTAGGCTGCGCTTTGCCCAGGTAGCACCCTTTCCAGAGATGCTGGTTTTCATCAATCCGCACTAAACCACTTGGAGCCTCAAAGGTTTGCCCAATGGCAGAATTTCGGACGGCATTAATCTCCAGCGATCGCGCCGCTTCCACAGCTTGCTTCCACAGATACACCTGGGTATAGGCGGCTTCAATAGGGTCGCTGGTAACGCGATCGCTGCCATACCTCGCTTGAAAGTTTTGGACAAATTGCTGGTTTTTGGGGAGGTCTAAACTTTGGAAGTAGCTCCAACTGGCATAGGTGCCTGCGGCTTCTGCGGCGATGCGTTGTAACTCTGGCTCGGCAACACTGACCGCCATGATCGGCATTTGAGCAGGCTGAATTCCAGATTGATAATACTGCTGATAAAATGCCACATTGCTGTCGCCATTGAGCGTGTTGAAAATGACATCAGGCTGTAGCTGAAGAATGCGATCGAGAATGTGGGTGAAATCCTTGCCGCCCAAAGGCACGTAGGCTTCTTCAAGCACATTGCCACCCAATCCTTTCAGTTGAGCATCAATAATTTTATGAACCGTGCGTGGAAACACATAATCTGATCCCACTAAATAAAACCGCTTGCCGTGCTGCTTCACAAGCCACTCTAGGGCAGGTTTAACCTGCTGATTGGGACAAGATCCGGTGTAGAAAATGTGCTTAGATTCTTCTAAGCCTTCATATTGCAGTGGATACCAGAGCAGGACATCCAGGTCTTCCAAAACGGGAATGACCGCTTTTCGACAGGCAGAAGTCCAACAGCCAAATAACGTGGCAACCTGATCTTGCTGGATCAGCTTTCTCGCTTTTTGAGCAAAGGTTTTCTCATTTGAGGCTCCATCTTCAATACTGGGTGCGATCGCTTGACCCAATACACCGCCAGATTGGTTGATTTCGGCGATCGCCATCAGGGCAGCATCAACGAGCAATGATTCGCTAATTGCCATTAAGCCAGTTAAAGAATGCAAAATACCAACATTTATCATGAGAACGCAAAGGCTCAATAGAATTTTTGGCGGTTCAGCTAATTTGGCGCTTTAGCTAATATTGTTCCCTGTGCGGTTAAAGATGGCTAGTGCAGCCTTTCAAAAGGTTCTTCAAAGTGACGAAAGGTGATGCAATATCAAGCGTATAGTTTGTTCTCTTTTTGCACCAGCCTTTGAGATCTAGATGAGCTTCACGCTTCAAAAGGCTGAACTCTCACAGTTGCGTTATCGGTTGGTGTGACTGAGTACAGTTGCGGGATTTATATTTTTTTAAGCTAATCATAAAGAGCATTTAAAGTTTGGCGTATCTACTAAACTCTTGAATGCTCTGCAACGAAGCAGTGTATCCATACTTTAACGAGGCAACATGATAGATCCGACACCCACACTGACCCCCAATTCTAGTTACAGTCTCACGATTCGCTTCCAATTTCCCAATCGCCCTGGCATGTTGGCAAATGTGACGACAGCGATTTCTTCTTTGGGCGGCAGTCTGGGACAAATTGACCTGATTGAGCAAACTCGTGAGGTTTCTGTGCGAGACATTACAGTGGATTGCGCCAGCACTGAACATGCTGAAACGATTGTAGAAGCGGTCAAGGCGCTGCCGGAAACTAAGGTGATTAATGTCTACGATCGCACCTTTACCATTCATCGAGGCGGCAAAATTACGGTAAATAGTCGGATTCCGCTACGAGGACAAGCAGATCTGGCAATGGCATATACTCCCGGAGTGGGGCGAGTTTGCTCAGCGATCGCCGAAAATCCTGAAGAAGTATACAACTTGACGGTTAAGCAAAATATGGTGGCGATCGTAACGGATGGCAGCGCCGTTTTGGGTTTAGGCAACCTTGGACCCGAAGCCGCCCTGCCAGTGATGGAAGGGAAAGCTATGTTGTTTAAAGAATTTGGCGGCGTGGATGCGTTTCCTATTTGCTTGGCAACCCAAGACACCGATGAAATTGTGGAAACCGTCAAGCGAATTTCCCCGGTGTTTGGCGGCGTGAACTTGGAAGATATTGCGGCTCCGCGCTGTTTTGAAATTGAGGCACGGCTTCAGCGCGAACTGAATATTCCCATCTTTCATGATGACCAGCACGGCACCGCGATCGTCAGTTTGGCAGCGCTGATCAACGCTTTGAAGGTCGTGAAAAAGCAAATGGCAGAAGTGAAAATTGTGATTAATGGTGCGGGAGCCGCTGGGATTGCGATCGCCCGGTTACTGCGAAAAGCCGATGCTCACCATATCTGCCTATGTGACTCAAAAGGGATTCTCTCCCGCGATCGCGCTGATCTAAATGATCAAAAACGTGAGTTTGCTGTGGAGCAAGGCGGCAATCTGGCAGATGCTATGAAGGACAGTGATGTTTTTCTAGGGGTGAGTGCACCGGGAGTCGTCTCTCCAGAAATGGTGCAATCTATGGCAAAAGACCCCATTGTGTTTGCGATGGCAAATCCTATTCCCGAAATTCAGCCCGAACTGATCAGTCAGGATGTGGCGGTGATGGCGACGGGGCGCAGCGATTATCCGAACCAAATTAACAATGTACTGGCATTTCCGGGGCTATTTCGAGGTGCGCTTGATTGTCGCGCTCAAACCTTCACCACCAGCATGTATTTGGAGGCAGCCCAAGCGATCGCGGAGCTGGTCAAACCGTCCGATCTCAGCCGTGAATACATTGTTCCTTCTGTGTTTGACGAACGCGTGGCAACGGCAGTCTCCGCCGCCGTTCAACGCGCCGCCCGTCAAGATGGAGTAGCTAGAAATTAGGAGCTAGAGCATAGTCATAAAACCGATTTTAGATCTTTTATGAAACTGCTACTGGTAGGGCATTTCAGCAAAAGTAGTCAATTTGCCGAAAATGCCCTCCGTCCAAGAGAAGAAGATGGAACGAAAAGTATCAAATTGATCGTGGACAACAACTCGTTGAACAATCCACTAAAAAAGTGATCGACAAAACCACACGAAACCAAACTGACCGCTTGCTTCTAGAACGTTTTTCTTTAGCTGAAATTCCCAGCACTACCGAATTATGTTTTTACCTTTTGACGATCGCTCAGGGAAAGGACGGAATTCCAAGTATCGGACATGGAAAGTCATGTTCCAATTGTTGGACTAAAGAATGATTGGAAGATTTGCACCCTAAAACCAAAACAGTTGCGGACTCTGCTTTTACAACCTGACGAAGCTCATCTGCCAAGTTACCAAACCGAAGATGGGTTTTAAGCGACCCCCGCCACTCATCTGCCAAATGACGTGCTTGCCACAGAATGTGATCTGCTTGCTCAAACTGGTGCATTTGCCAGTCAAAAATACCGCAAACACTACCCTGAGTCGGATCTGGCAATTCAGCAACTAAACTGGCTCCTATTTTGCTCAAGGGTTGCACCTGGGTAAATTCGCCAGATTCCCGGACAGGCAAGGAATAAGCCGCACTCTCCATTGGATCGGGGCGATCAAGGGGATCCAGATATCCAGTGCGATCGCTGCCCTCAGCACTTTTATCCACCACATAAATGACCTGCACCATCACCGACTTTTGAGTTGCCAAGCGCGTTTGGTGAGCAATCCACAGGGTTAAATCAAGCGCAGTCTGGCTATGGGGAGAGGCGTTGTAGGCAACCAAAAGATTAATTTCATTGGAATTTGCCAACGTATCATCATCGGTCCCCTGTTTAGGAACCAGCACCATTCGTTTAGCCATTTCGGGACAGCCAAGCGCGTTTTCAAGTCGCGCTAGCATTGGGAGAATTTTCACGTTTTTTTGTCCTCTCAAGATCTTTTTTTGGGAGAGGTGGGTCAAAGCGACAAATACGCTGAAACCACATGCTTTGAATCGTATCGAGCATGAAAGTTGAATATGTATTTGTCAGGAGACACCAATGACCATGACTATAAAGCCTCAGCATTGGGCGCTCCTTCCATTGCCGACGGAGTTAGCTGACGGGCTAAGACTGGAAGGTGTCTCTCTTACCCAAATGGTAAAATTCGCCCCGAATACACTGGTTCCTCCGTTCCAGACAGTGTTTTAATTTCAGCAAGATGAGTCTGCTGTTACACTGCACTCAGATTAGGCTACCCACTAGGTTGACAGGTGATGAAATCGATCAAGGCGTGTTGCTGAATAGTGTTCAAGAACTAACCTCATGATTAATGAGATATGACTCTACAAAACTGCTACCTTCAAAACAAATTGGCCTTACGATAGATTGAGTCTAGACTGCAAACATACTTTGACAATATAGCTTGCTGATTTCAAAACAGCCATGTTCCCTCGGAAGGTTTACATCAATTATAGAATATGCAAAATATGCAGTACAAAGATAGGCTTTTTGCACACGGTTGGATCTTTTGAGCGTGACTTCTCTTACCGCTTCAGGGCTTGACTTAAACCAATTGTTTCCGTTTGATTTGGACGAGTTCCAGGAACGGGCGATCGCTGCACTAGAAGCAGGGCGATCAGTCGTAGTGTGTGCGCCAACGGGTTCCGGCAAAACCCTAATTGGAGAATATGCGATTCATCGTGCGATCGCGCGCGGACGGCGGGTTTTTTACACCACACCACTAAAAGCTCTGTCAAACCAAAAGCTGCGAGATTTTCGCGAAATGTTTGGGTTTGACCAGGTTGGATTACTAACAGGCGATGTCTCCATCAACCGAGATGCGCCCGTGTTGGTGATGACCACCGAAATTTTTCGTAACATGCTTTATGGCACGCCCATCGGGGAAGTGGGCACCTCGCTGACAGGCGTAGAAGCGGTGGTGCTAGATGAATGTCATTATATGAACGATCACCAGCGGGGTACCGTTTGGGAAGAATCCATCATCTATTGCCCTCCAGAAATTCAACTTGTTGCGCTCTCAGCCACCGTTGCGAATAGTGACCAACTCACCGATTGGATTCACCAGGTGCATGGACCCACCGAGTTGATCTATTCCGACTTTCGTCCCGTTCCCCTCAGCTTTCACTTTTGTAATCCCAAAGGGTTGTTTCCCCTGCTCGACGACAGCCAAAAACGTATTCATCCCCGGCTCAAGCCGAAGGGTGGCAAAATGGCGGGTCGGATGGGTGGCGGTCAGCGTGCGCCCAAACAAGACAGCGCTTCGTTGGCATACATCGTCAGCCAATTGCAACAGCGGGATATGCTCCCTGCTATTTATTTCATTTTTAGTCGGCGAAATTGCGACCAGGCGATTGAGCAAGTACGTAACTTTTCATTGGTCAATCCTGCCGAAGCGGCGCAGCTAAAGCAGCAGATCGATGAGTTTTTAGAACGCAACCCAGAAGCGGCAAGAGCGGGTCAGGTTGAGCCACTGTATCACGGTATTGCTGCCCATCATGCGGGGATATTACCGGCCTGGAAAGGCTTGGTGGAAGAACTTTTTCAGCAGGGATTAATCAAGGTAGTGTTTGCTACGGAAACTTTGGCGGCGGGAATTAACATGCCTGCTCGAACAACGGTGATTTCTAGCCTTTCCAAGCGGACTGATTTGGGGCATCGCCTGCTGAATGCGTCCGAATTTTTGCAAATGGCGGGACGAGCCGGGCGACGCGGCATGGATGTGCAGGGCTATGTAGTGACGGCACAAACGCAATTTGAAGGCGCAAGAGAAGCCTCTTATTTGGCAACAGCGGGAGCCGATCCACTGGTCAGCCAGTTTACTCCCAGCTATGGCATGGTGCTAAATTTGCTGCAAACTCACAGATTGGAGGAGGCACAGGAGTTAATTGAGCGCAGTTTTGGGCAATATCTCTCGACGCTCTATTTGCGACCTCAACAAGAGGCGATCGCTCAATTGGATGCTGAGCTTGCCCAGCTAGATGCACAAATTGAAGCGGTAGATTGGAACCTGTTAGCGCAATACGAGAAGTTACAAGAGCGGTTGAAAGAAGAACGCCGCTTGCTCAAAATTTTGCAGCAACAGGCAAACGAGGTGAGATCGACCGATATGGGAATGGCGCTTTCCTTCGCTGTTGCCGGAACGATTATTAGCCTAAAAAGTTCGCAAAACGGCATCTCTTACCTACTCGCTGCCGTTTTAGTCATGAAGACGACTGGCGCTGGACAGTATCCATACCTGATCTGTCTCGGCAAAGATAATCGCTGGTATGTCGCCACGGTGGGCGATGTGGCAGATTTGCGCGGTGAGATTCCCCGCATGACCGGAGTAGATGACCTGACTCCGCCGCCCGATATGCTGTTCAAACCGGGGCAAACTCGCAAAGGAGATGAACAAACTAGGGCGATCGCCCAAAAGATCCCCCCTGCACCTGACTTGGCGGATCACGCTCCAGAAGTGCACATCCAACAGCAGCGAATGCAGGGTGTAGAAGCTGAACTGCAGGCTCATCCGGTGCATCAGTGGGGCAACCGCGCCACGATTCTAAAGCGACAGAAACGCATGACTGCCATTCGTGAAGAATTGCGAGATCGCCGCACAAAACTCAATCACCAAGCCCATCGCTACTGGGAAGCCTTCCTCGACCTGATCGACATCCTGCGAGACTTTGGCTGCTTAGATGACCTGATTCCCACACCGCTAGGGCAATCTACCGCTGCCATTCGTGGCGACAACGAGCTTTGGCTTGGCTTAGCGTTGACCTCTGGCGAACTGGGAGTTTTGGAACCCCATCACCTTGCAGCCGCCTGTGCTGCCTTGATCACCGAGGTTTCTCGTCCTGATATGTGGACTCGCTACGCGCTTTCTGGGAAAGTGGAAGAAGCCTTAAATGGACTTCGTAGTATTCGTCAGCGCTTATTTCAGCGGCAGCGCAGGCTTCAGGTGGTGCTGCCGGTGTGGCTAGAGTACGAATTTGTCGGCATTGTGGAACAGTGGGCGCTAGGCATTGAGTGGACGGAGATTTGCGCCAACACTAGTCTGGATGAAGGCGACGTGGTCCGGATTCTGCGCCGCACGTTAGATTTTCTCTCCCAAATTCCGCACGTGCCCCACTTGCCAAATGAGCTAAAACGAAATGCAGTTAGAGCCGTTCAACTGATCGATCGCTTCCCTGTTAGCGGTGCAGTGGAGTAGGCATAGTGGAGCGAAGGATGGTGAAAAGATAGTGCCTCAGTCAGACTTACCTCAAGAATTACAGCCGTTTGCCGTGCTGGGTGTGCCTGTCCATCTCACGAGCGATTATTTGGGCTGGTTGGTGTCTCAGGCAGCCCAAAAGCGCGGTTGCCATGTGGTGACACTAAACGCAGAAATGACCATGCAAGCAGGGCAAAATCCTCAGCTTGCCGAAGTTGTTCAGCGGGCAGAACTGGTGATTCCCGATGGTTCCGGCATTGTGCTGTATCTGAAGCTATATGGCAAGCAGGTAGAGCGTCGCCCCGGAATTGAACTGGCAGAAGGAATGCTGCAAGCCTTTGGCAAGTCGCAGAAATTGGGCACCGTGTTTTTCTATGGCGGACAACCGGGAGTCACGGATGCCGCTGCCACGGTTTGGCAACAACAGTTTCCGGGACTGATGATTAACACCCAACACGGCTATCTCAAACCAGAGGAGCAGTTTGGGTTTGAGCAGCAATTAAAAGACTTGCAGCCCGGATTGATTTTGGTGGGTTTGGGTGTGCCTCGGCAAGAATTTTGGATTGCAGAGCGTCGTCATCTTTGCCCTGATTCCATCTGGATTGGAGTGGGTGGCAGCTTTGACATTTGGGCAGGCACGAAAACTCGCGCTCCAGAGTTCTTTCGCAAAAACCATTTGGAGTGGCTATATCGCCTCTATCAAGAGCCGTGGCGCTGGAAGCGAATGCTGGCGTTGCCCCATTTTGCATGGCGATCGCTCCTTTATCGGGCAGGAATAGGGAATAGAAAATAGGGAATGGGAGCTATTTGGGGGCTTGTGTGCTCTAATAAACGAGAATTTGCGATCGCTCAATTTTTGTACCTATGCCCCAAGGTTCAACCCGCTTGCCGCTGAAAGAAACGAGCCAAGAAGCCAACTCGGTATCACCCTTATCGGATGAGACTCGGAAGGCGATCGTATCTTTGCGGCAGGTTCACAAAGCCTATAAGAACGGCTTCAACGCACTCACGGATATCAATCTGGAGATTCAAAGCGGCGACTTCCTGTTTGTCACAGGACCTTCTGGTTCGGGTAAATCCACTTTTCTAAAGCTCCTGTATGGCGAGGAACGGGCAACAGCGGGTGATGTGATGGTGAATGGCTTAAATGTGGGTGGCTTAAAAGGCGATCGCTTGGCAGCCTTGCGGCGACGGATTGGTATTGTCTTTCAAGATTACAAGCTGATTCCCCGGCGCACAGTGGCAGAAAATGTGGCGTTTGTGCTGTGGGCACAGGGCTATGGTCGTCAGGAGATTCAGCGTCGCCTTCCCCCTGCCCTCAAGATGGTCGGACTCCAGCACAAGGCGGATAGTTTTCCCGATGAGTTATCGGGTGGAGAACAGCAGCGTGCCAGTATTGCCCGGGCGATCGTGAGCACACCACCGCTTGTGCTTGCCGATGAGCCGACTGGCAACCTGGATGCAGACAATTCCTGGCAGGTGATCAAAATTCTCAAAAAACTACACGCGATCGGCATTACGGTTATCGTCACGACCCATGACGAAAGCTTGATTCGCCTCTCAAACCATCCCGTGGTTCAAATTCGCAATGGTCATCTTTATCGTCCTCAGCCAAAATGACAGAGTTATAGCAACGCCGAAAGTATGGAATGCGAGAATAGCGAATTGACTTAGACAGTTCTTTAAATTGGATTCCCAAATCGAGTACTGTAGAAATCTAGGCGCTAGAGCTTGACCAGAGCGCTGATTAACCCGCTACTTAATACCTGCAACCAGCGATGTCCAATATTTATACTGTTGAAATTCATCATCAGGGCACCACTCACACCATTCAGGTGCCCGAAGACAAAACCGTCTTGGAAGTCGCCGATGAGCTTCAGTTAGACTTGCCCAGTTCTTGCCATGCGGGGGTCTGCACAACATGTGCGGCTCAGCTTTTAGAGGGAACTGTTGATCAAGCAGAAGGTATGGGAATCAGCCCAGAGCTACAGGAACAAGGCTATGCGTTGCTCTGTGTTTCTCATCCTCGTTCCAATCTAAAAGTTGAAACTGAAAAAGAAGACACGGTTTATAATCTTCAGTTTGGGCAACCTCAAAAATAAGTTTGCTTGTGTTAAAGTTTCTAGCTCTTTACTTTATTGCGCCATGACCACCCATTTCATTACTGCCGAAATTGATTTACAAGAGTCGCCATTGGCACTCCAACGCGAGGTAGAAGCAGAGTTGCAAAAGCGAGGAGAACCACTACGTTGGTCAGTCACAGCGGTTGATTTAGAGCGCCAGAAGGCTGTGGTTGAGGCGATCGTCACTCAATCGACTCAAACTGAAGTGCCGACTCGCTAACAAACTATTTGAAAAGCAAGAGGCAAGAGGTGAGGGGCGAGAGGGAAACTCAAAACTCAAAACTTCTATCCCAACTCCGCACTCTGAACTCCGCACTTCGCACCTGACCCATGAAACGCCCCTACACCGTGATGCTGATTGTGCCCACCGGGATTGGGGCATCGATTGGCGGCTACGCGGGAGATGCATTGCCAGTAGCACGGGCGATCGCTGAGGTGGCAGATTGTCTGATCACCCATCCCAATGTGTTGAACGGGGCACAGCTTTACTGGAATTTGCCCAACGCGCTGTATGTGGAAGGCTATGGGCTAGATCAGTTTGCAGCAGGGGCTTGGGGCTTGCGTCCAGTCCATCACAATCGAGTGGGGCTGATTCTTGATCGCGCGATTGAACCCGATTTGCGAGTCCGCCATTTGCAAGCGGCTGATGCCACTCGCGCCACGTTGGGGCTGAGTTTGACGGATTATGTCGTCACCGATATGCCATTGGGCGTGAATTTGAAGACTGCTGATTCTGGAGCAACCTGGGGCACACTTGACCATCCCGATAGCCTGCTGAGAGCCGCAGAGCAATTGATCACGAAAACCGGAGCCGAGGCGATCGCAGTAGTCGCTCGGTTTCCCGATGATATAGACAGCGATGCGCTGCACAATTATCGCCAAGGTCAGGGCGTAGACCCGCTTGCCGGAGCGGAAGCCGTGATTAGCCACTTGGTCGTTCGCACGTTTCGCATTCCCTGTGCCCATGCGCCTGCCCTGCTGCCTTTGCCGCTCGATCCCACCATTTCTCCTCGCTCTGCCGCCGAAGAGTTAGGGCACACGTTTTTGCCTTGCGTATTGGTGGGGCTGAGTCGGGCACCACAGTTTGTAGTCTCTAACAATGCCGCTGCGGGCGATATTTGGGCAAATCAAGTGGATGCGATCGTCATTCCTGCGACCGCCTGCGGTGGTAGTGCGGTGCTGAGCCTTTGCCAGCAGACTCACACGAAGATTGTGGCAGTGCGCGAGAATCAAACCAGAATGCAAGTTCCGCCCGAAGCGCTGGGCATTGCGGCAATTCAGGTCAATTCTTATCTGGAAGCGTTGGGAGCATTGGTGGCTGATCGGGCAGGCATCAGCTTAGAACTACTCAATCCTGCGAGCCGTGAAATTCCTACAGGAATCGCGTCCTTGAAATGTCTAACATGAAATCCGGCAGGCATAACTTCTCATGCCTGATCTTTGCTTGCGGAAAATACCCGAATGATTTCGCGATCGCCTGAAATGAGAAGACCAACAAGCAAAATGAGCCAGCAAATGGCTGTTTTGCTTGCGGAAAATACTCAAATGAATTCGCGATCGCCTGAAATGAGAAGGCAAATAGACAAAATGAGTAGGCAAATGACCAGTTTGCTGATGGCATCGTTGGTAAAGAGCAGGAGCGATCGCTGATTCTCTTTGTTTGCACTCTTGGTTTTTAGAGTGCCAAGCAGCATCGGAATAGGCGATCTCATGGGCGACTGTTACAGTAGTGGTCAATATCCTTTGGTTCTATAAAATCCATGACCCGCGACGAACTGCTTCAACTGATCGATCGCGCCCAGCAGGAAGGGTGGGAAGCACTCGATTTGGCTGGCAACGGTTTAGAGGAACTGCCGCCCGAAATTGGCAGGTTGACCCAGCTAAAAACCCTCATTTTGGGGAAATGGGACGAGGAAGAAGAGGAGCGGAAAGGCAACCAACTGAGCACGCTGCCAGAGTCGATTGGGCAGTTGACCAACCTGCAATCCCTCGACCTCAGCTTCAATGAGCTGAGCACACTGCCAGAGTTCATCGGGCAGTTGACCAACCTGCAATCCCTCCACCTCAGCTTCAATGAGCTGAGCACACTGCCAGAGTTCATCGGGCAGTTGACCAACCTGCAATCCCTCCACCTCAGCCGCAATGGGCTGAGCACACTGCCAGAGTTCATCGGGCAGTTGACCAACCTGCAATCCCTCCACCTCAGCCGCAATGGGCTGAGCACGCTGCCAGAGTTCATCGGGCAGTTGACCAACCTGCAATCCCTCCACCTCAGCTTCAATAAGCTGAGCACGCTGCCAGAGTTCATCGGGCAGTTGACCAACCTGCAATCCCTCAACCTCAGCAGCAATGGGCTGAGCACACTGCCAGAGTTCATCGGGCAGTTGACCAACCTGCAATCCCTCAACCTCAGCAGCAATGGGCTGAGCACACTGCCAGAGTTCATCGGGCAGTTGACCAACCTGCAATCCCTCGACCTCAGCAGCAATGGGCTGAGCACACTGCCAGAGTTCATCGGGCAGTTGACCAACCTGCAATCCTTCAACCTCAGCAGCAATGAGCTGAGCACACTGCCAGAGTTCATCGGGCAGTTGACCAACCTGCAATCCCTCCACCTCAGCCGCAATAGGCTGAGCACACTGCCACCGGAAATTAGGAATTTGAAAAAATTGAAAGTTCTAAAAATAGGAGATGGCAGTAGTGGATCGAAAGGTAATAAGCTCACTAAATTTAGTATCGAGATAGGAAGCTTAACAAGCCTGATTGAACTAGACCTCAGTAATAATCTGCTAGTTGAAATTTCTTCAGAAATCGGCAAATTGGTTAACTTAAAGCGACTAAGCTTACACAACAACAATTTGCTAATCCTCACATCAGAAATCGCTAACCTTCGCAATTTGACTGAGCTATTTCTTGGCTGCAATAAGCTAGAGGATTTGCCGCGTGAAGTCAGTCAACTGAATTGCTTGGAGAGCCTTTACATTTTCGATAATCAGCTAAGTAAACTACCAGCAGAAATCGGACAGTTGACCAACCTGCAATTCCTCAACCTCAACGACAATGGGCTGAGCATGCTGCCAGAGTCGATCGGTCAATTGACCAACCTGGAATCCCTATACCTCAGCTTCAATTCGCTGAGCACGCTGCCAGAGTCGATCGGTCAATTGACCAACCTGGAATCCCTAGACCTTAGCAACAATTCGCTGAGCACGCTGCCAGAGTCGATTACGCAAATGGCATCGCTCACAATGCTAGATTTGCGGGGCAATCCGATTCCGATTCCCCCCGAAATTTTAGAATCAAAGGGACCGTATAAAGCTCCAGGCGATCTGAAAGCGATTCTCAGCTTCTACTTTCAGGTGCAAGACCCAACTGAGACGGAGCCGCTGTATGAGGCGAAGCTCTTGATTGTGGGGGAAGGCGGAGCCGGAAAAACCTCTCTGGCAAAGAAGCTTGAAGATGAAGACTATGACCTTGACTCTCAAGAAAAGTCTACGGAGGGCATTGAGGTGATTCGCTCGGGGTTCCCGCTTCCCAACGGGCAGGAGTTTCGCGTCAACATCTGGGATTTTGGCGGGCAGGAGATTTATCATGCCACCCATCAGTTCTTTCTCACCAAACGTTCCCTCTATGCCCTGGTTGCCGACGATCGCCAAGAAAACACCGATTTTTATTACTGGCTGAATGTTGTAGAGCTGCTCAGCGACAACAGCCCCGTGATCATCATCAAAAACGAAAAACAAGACCGCCAGTGCCCGATTAACGAGCGCCAACTGCGGGGAGAGTTTAGCAATCTAGAAAAGACGCTGGCAACCAATCTGCAAACCAAGCGCGGCTTAGACGAAATCAAAAATGCGATTCAGTTTTACCTCTCCCGGTTGCCCCACATCGGCACCCCCCTACCCAAAATCTGGGTGCGTGTCCGCTCTGCCCTGGAAAACTACGCGCAGCACTGCAACTACATCAGCGACGAGAAATACTTTGAGCTGTGCCGCCAAAATGGGTTTACTGATCGACCCAATATGCTGCAACTCAGCCACTACCTGCATGATTTAGGGGTCTGTCTCCACTTTCAAGAAGATGACCTGCTAAAGAAAACCATTATCCTCAAACCCGAATGGGGCACCACCGCTGTTTATAAAGTGCTCGACACGAAACAGGTCAAAGACAACTACGGCAGGTTTACCCGCAATGACCTGACCGAAATCTGGAGCGACTCCGAGTATTCTGAGATGTGCGGCGAACTGCTGAAGCTGATGATGCGCTTCAAGCTCTGCTACGAAATTCGCGACCAGCCCAATCATTACATTTCACCGCAACTGCTCAACATTGAGCAGCCCTCTTACGACTGGGATAAACGCGACAATCTGATCTTGCGGTACAAATACGACTTTATGCCCAAGGGCATCCTCACTCGCCTGATTGTGGAAATGCACCAATCCATTGAGCAACAAATCCTGGTCTGGAAAACGGGTGTCGTGTTGAGTAACAACAGAGCCAGAGCCGAAGTCATTGAGGCTTACCACAAAGGCGAAATTACCGTCCGCGTTTCTGGGAACGGCAAAAAAGGCTGGCTCTCCATCATCGACCACGAATTCAACAAAATCCACGCCTCCTACGATCGGCTCAAATACGACAAGCTTGTTCCCTGCAACTGCAACACCTGCAAAGGCAGTCAGGAACCTCATGCATACCCAATGGAAAAGCTTTTGGAGTTTTTAAGCAATCGCGAACAACGCATTCAATGCCAAAAAGGTCGTTACGAAATGGTTGATGTTCGTAAGCTGATTGATGATGCCTTGGACTTTGAAACGGCTGTTGAAGAAGAAAAACGCAAAAGTGGAGATGGTGTCTTCTCTGGCTCTACTATCGGAACAGTTATTTATCAGCCACATCAAAGTGAAATCAAGCAAGGAGATACTACCGTGAATGAGCCGCCAGAAACGTCTTCACCAGAACCAAAGGTTACGTTGCCTTCAGCATTCCGCAATGGCATGTTCTACCTGTTAGTGTTTGAAGTTGTTTTCTTTTTAATCGCTATTGCCGCAGGCTACTTACCGCTGCCTTCGCTCATTGTTGCAGTTATCGCTACTCTCCTGGCGTTTGTCTTAATTGGTGTCTTTCAACTACGCTCAGACGATCGCCTCTCCGAGAAAACTTTTGGGGAACTGGTTACTCTGGTCATTGAGCAATTGCCCGTGTTAGGAGGCTTCTTTAAACAAGTTTCGAAGCTGTTTGGCAAAGGATAAGTCACCACTCATTGCAAAAGCATAAATCCTAAAGCAAGAGTAGAAGGAGCGCGAGATCATGCAACAACTCCAATTTATAAAACCCTATGAAAGCAATTGAAACCACCGCTACTGTCAACGACCAGGGACAACTCCTGCTTGATAAACCCCTTACCCCAACCGAATCTCGTCGTGTGCGAGTCATCGTCCTCATCCCCGAAGACGACGAACTTGACCCTGACGATACCCCCACTGAAGTCGTCCTCGAAGGGATTCGCCAGGGCTGGCATGAGGCGATGACCGGGCAAACCTATCCAATCGCCCAACTTTGGGATGGGATTGATGCCGACTGAGCTACCCATCATTCAGGTTTAATTCACCTCCCGCTTTCAGCGCGATGCCCGTACCCTTGCCAAACGCTATCGCAGCATTCACGATGACATTCAACGGCTGATTGAGCAGCTTAAAGCAGGAGAAATCCCCGGTGATCAAGTTCCTGGGTTGGAATACACAGTTTTCAAAGTCAGAGTCAGAAACAGCAACATTCAGAAAGGTAAAAGCGGCGGATATCGTGTCCTCTACTATCTCAAAACCCCTGACCGCGTTGTGTTTGTGACGATGTACGCCAAGTCAGACCAAACCGATTTCGTTGTCGAAGAAGTTCGAGATATTCTTTCGCAGTATGAACAGCAGTCTCTTGAATCAGAGAACTCAGCAGATTAAGGCTCCAATTGAAATGTCTGAATTCATCAGCAAAGCTTGTTAGTATTTAGCCGTTGCGCTATTTTTTCCTGTGGCAGATCCCTTTTCTGATGATCCTGAATTTGTACCATTGACACGCATCCAAGTGCTGGTTGCCATGGGAATCACGGCGGTCGTGCTGTTGGTAGTGAGTAAACTGTGGGTCAAGTTTGGAGCGGGGCTAATGCTGCCGATCGCTTGGTCTAGCGAACACGCTCTGCTGGGAGTCGGGTTAGGCATTGGCATCACGCTTGCAAGTTCAGTCATCTATGCGCTGTGGTCTGAGTATCGTCAGAGCGCCGACTACTACCTGCAACTGGTCTTAAAGCCGCTGGTGTTTCCTGACATTATCTGGTTGGGCTTGCTGCCTGGACTCAGCGAAGAACTGCTGTTTCGCGGGGTCATGCTGCCGACCTTTGGCTTAGATACCGCAGGCATTCTATTTTCGAGTCTCTGTTTTGGCATGTTGCACCTCAGCAGCTTCAAACAATGGTCTTATGTGGTGTGGGCAACGGCGATCGGGGGAGTGCTGGGAGTCAGTGCCCTTATGACCAATAATTTGCTGGTGCCTATTTTGGCGCATATCACCACCAACTTTATTTCTGGCTGCTTATGGAAATGGCGCGGTTTCAAAGATGATGTCGCATAAAACGATTATCACAAAGACCAGGACACACATGTTTTTTGAATTGCGATCGCTGCTTGATTTCCAAGCTCCGTACTCCAAACTCCGCACTCTCCTTTACTCGATCGCGTCCTCTTCACTTTGGCTTGAGCGCTTGAAGAACTTGCAGATGCCCCGTTTAGAGCCTCGAATGAATTGGCACCATTCCTGCACCAAAGCAGACTCGAACTGCTCTAGTTCATCAGTGGCTTGAGAGATGTTGAGTCCAGAGCTATACAGCACTTTGAGGGCTTGTTTCAGTTCGCGGCGATCGCTGGCAGTGAACCCGGCGCGACGCAAGCCGACTACGTTCAATCCCATAATTGTATTGGGACTGACGCTACGGGTGATGCAAAAGGGCAGCACATCTTTTTGAACTGCGGAACCGCCTGACATCATTGCCAATCTGCCCACGCGGGTAAACTGATGCACTAAGCAATTGCCGCTAATGAAAGCGCGATCGCCCACTTCTACATAACCCGCCAACAGCGCCCCATTTGCCACAATCACATCATTGCCCACCTTGACATTGTGCGCCGCGTGGCTTTGCGCCATGAACAAGCAGCGATCGCCAATTTCCGTTACGGTGCCAGCTTTGGTGCCGCGATGAATCGTCACCCCTTCCCGAATCACGCAGTTTGCGCCAATTCGCACAAAGGATGCTTCATCTTTGAATGCCAAATCTTGCGGCACATCGCCCAGTACCGCACCAGAATGCACCTGACAGCCTGCACCCAAGCTGGTGTAAGGCAAAATCGTGACGTGGGGATTAATTAGGCAGCGATCGCCCACTTTGACGCTGTGACCAATGTAGGTAAAAGCTCCTATCGTTACGTCTTCGCCCACTTCTGCGCCATCTTCAATCACCGCGGTTGGATGTATGATCATCTCGTCCTCATTCCCACGCTGTACACACTGTCCAAAATTTTGGACTGCTTATGGATTATGAAAGGCAAGAGTTTCCCTGTCAAAGCGATCCCGTTTGAAACTGGGTCAGTAACCAAGCTCCGACTTGGGATTGATCGGTTTCCCAACTGCGAGCAATGAGCTTCTTCAAGCTGGAAGAAGCTCATTGCTCGTTGCATTTCACACTTGTTTAGACAGTTTTTCTATCGCTCTGCTTTACCCGCTGTTAGTAACGTCTTCCTTCTTACAGACAGCCTTGATACCATCGGTGTGCAAGCAGGGTTATCATGCCCCATAGCTTTGTTAACTTTTACAATTAGCTCTCACCAAATCACCTTAAAGATTTCCTAATTTAGCTTCCTTTAAAAAGTTCCCAACAGTGGCATCACTTTTCTCTTCAGTAACTCCACTAGAGCTGACTCCATATACTCATACTCATCAGGAATATCTAGGCAGATCACTCGTTTACATTTGAGGTAGGACTGAAATTTTCTTGAGAGTTTGCTTCGATGAGACTTTTCCATCACAAAGATAATATCTGCCCATTGAATTGCTTCGCTACTCAATAGTATTTCTGCTTCTCGATCTAATCCCGCTGAATCTACCTCTAATCCTTCATACCCTGCAAATACTGCTTCAGCAGTAGGACTGCGTAATCGGTTCTTGCTGCAAACAAACAACAATTTCATAAACAACGGTTTAATTGAGTATGACAGGGTCTTGCTGGCAACTTTAGAGAATTTTGTGTTTGACAAGACCAAGCTATCAGCTTTCGGCTGTGTCTTCATCAAGGTTGAACAGACTACCAATAGTTTAGCTCTTGTTTTTGAGCAAGATAGGATCGAATCAGGCGCTAATTCGATCGCTCCCATAGGCGCTGAATTTCTTCTATTACCGATGCATCGGGTAGCGGAACTATTTGAGTCGCCGGCTTTACTTCACTGCCAGGGATATTTTGCCGCCAGGGGCTATTGGGTACGGACTGGAGATCGACGGAAGCATTCACAGGACGAAAGCCATATTGTACAAAGACAGCCTGCTGCTCTGGCTGGGTCAAAAAGTCAAGGAACTGCTTAGCAGCATTGGCTTTGCCGCTATCCACATCGCGTTGAACGATCGCGGCAGTAGAAGTGGTTTCCATCGTGGGGTTCAAGTAGTAAATCTGATACGGCTTGCCCTGAGTAGTTGCCGATTGCTGCCAGCGGTACAGCACATTGCTTTCGTATACCGTTGCTACATCGGCATCATTCTGACCTCTAACGATGAACTCTTGCAGCAATGCATCGCTGGATCGGGGCGGTTGATAGACTGATCGCTTGACTAAACTCACTAAAGATTGAGCATTCGGAGAATTCAACTCGGCTGCCGTCAGCGTTCCACCCAGTTTGGATTGCAGCCATAGGCTGAGGGTGAGTTGCCCACTGTTAGAGCGAGTGGGGTCAGTCATGACAAAATCAAAGCTGCCCCAGTCTTTTTGTCCACCGAGCTTATCCCAAGAGCCGCTTTGCATCGCCTGCTCTAAACGCTCCCAGCGGAAGCTGCCATCGGGAAACAAGGCTTTGCCACGTTCTGCCCAAGCGATCGCTACAAGCATCGTTTTTGCTATGGGGCGAGGCGCTTCCTGAAACGGGTCGCTGTTGTTTTGAGTTTTCCAGCGGGTTTCTAGCTCTTTGAGTAGATCGCCATTGGCAGGAATCAGAACTGTCGGTTTAAAGTCATTCTGGTCGTTCAGATATTTGTTGACCAGTTCCTGCGAACCTTGAAACTTAAGTGTCAGATCAATGTTGGGATGAGCCTGTTTGAATTTGGCTTCCATCGCTTGCAGCGGTTCTTGAAGTTCCGTGCCGCTGACCACCACGATCGCCTGTCTCAACCCAGGAATGGGCGCATAGGCTAAAACCAGGGCGGTCAGAATGATGGCACCTGAGAGCAGCGATCGCCGAGTCAGTTGATCTTTCTTTTTCATTGCTAAAATCCTTGCGTAAGTGCAAAGTAAAAACTCAAAACTCAAAACTCAAAATTGAGAACTCGCCCCTCATCACTTGCCATTCGTTATTAGCCCGATGTGTTCTTGGAAAAAGCTGAATTCGTTGCTCAGCGATCGCAGTTCTTCAGCTTGATCTGCGTCGGTCAAGTTAGCGGTACGGATTTGGTTTTGCATTCCTTGCAGTACTCCAGCCGAGTCAAGAATCAGGGTAGAGAGGCTCACCACTTGGGCTTGACGAGCATCTTCTCCTTGGCGTGCCATTTGGATATTGTGGCGCAGGCTGTAAGCGAGGCGGTTGAGTTGGTCACGGGCAACACCCGCACTAGTCGGAATGCGAGTCGTCACTTCTGCTAGTTGTTGCTCTAAGTCGTCTACGGCTAAAAGGGAATCAGCCCCATGCATTCGCCGAGTTAGCTGATCAATTTTGGCAGGAAGTTCCACGGCGCGATCGCAAGCAGACTGCACCATCACCAAGAGATCCATCTGATTCGCTTCACTTAACAAACGGCTTGCCTCTTGCCGCAAACTGTTTGCCTTGGCTGCCAAATTGGTCGCTTGCAACCGAGCCGATTTCAATTCCTGATCTAACGCTGGATTTTCTAAAATGGGCGTTGGCTCAGAGGCTTTTTGCACCATCGCACCGCCCGTTGCGATCGCCGCTGCCATCGGCAACATCACCCATGACGGCAGATTTGCCAACCGCACTCCGGCAACCAACACTACGGCACCCGTCAAAACAGCCAAGGGATAGAATAAAGGATTTGCCAGTTTCATATCAAGGGAAAGATGAGGGGCAAGGGGCGTTCGGTGTTTAGAATTCGGTGCTCAGAGTTCGGTGTTCAGAGTTCGGTGCTTTAAATTTTGTACTTAGCACCTCGTACTCCGCACCTTTAAAACTCCACCTGTAAATCTGCCATCAGCTTGGCGATCGTTTCTGGTTCGCCTTTAGAGTAATAGCCACCATTTAAATCAGCAATCTTTTTCAAAGCGTTGGGGTCAAATTCCCCTTCGTTGCCATAGCCAACTGTGAATAAGGCGATGCGTTGATCACTGTTGAAGCCACTTTTTTGCAGTTCGGCGTTGAGTCCATCCAAATTGATCGAAGAGCCGGTATCTTCGCCATCGGTCAACACCAACACAGCGTTGATGGCATCTTTGCGAAGATTTTGCTGGAGCCAGTTGCGACCCGAAAGCGTGGCATCATACAGACGGGTGCTGCCATCAGCATTGAGGCTGCTGATAAACTGGATGCCGCGATCGCGTCCTTCTGGAGTGCCATCTGCCATCACAGGCGCACGCACCTCGGAATCAAAGTCAATCAGCGCAATTTTATCTTTCGGTCCCAAGCTGTTGACGTAGGTTTGCAGCGTGCTTTGGACGGCTGGAAGCTTATTACCAGTCATAGAACCAGAGGAATCAACCACTACCACCACCAGCGAAGGTTTCTTAGCAGTAAGCTGCCACGATTTCAGCATGGCATTGACTACTTCTGGTTTAGGCGGACGGTAAGAGTCGTACCGCGCTTGAGGATTTACCCCAAACTCGGCAGTAAATTTGGGGCTGAGAGCAACTCCGGGTTTTCCAGGTCGTAACCCTAAACTGGTGACAATTTCTTGAGCTTCTGGTGTTTGCAAATAGGTAATCACCTTCTCTGCGGCTGCTTTTTCATCCGCGCTAACCCAGGGAGCTTTGGGCAAAATCACCCGCATATTAGAGGAGAAAGTAGACTTTGGATAAATCGCTTGATAGCGCTGTTGTCCTGGTTGCAGCGTGGAGTTAGCTTCAATTACGGAAGATTCGTAGACCGAGCCAACCGATGCCCAAAACGCGCCATTTTTCACCATCGCCTTTGCAAGGGAATTGGTAGACGTACCGTAGCGAGTGACTTTGCTTTGAATCTGCTGCACTTGAGGCTGGTAGCGGGTGACATCCTCGACTGTCAGTTGTTCTGGGCGCTTGCCAGAAACGGAAGCAAACTGCGAGACGAGGGTTTGCAACCCAGAGTTGGAGCGGGTGGGAGCCGTTTGGACATAGTGAATCGCGATCGCTGGACTCGCGGGATCAATATCTTTATGGGTTTTGGCAGTTCCCAACACCTTAAACGGGTTATCTACCTTTTGCAGACCTGGGGCGACATCCGCTTGCGCCATCAGCACTATCGGACTGTTGGCAATCAGCGGTGAATCGGTAATGTCAGGAATATACTTTTGCCCCGGAAACAGTTGATTCATTTGATAAATCAACTGGCTTTGATAGATTTCACCATCCACAGAAACCAAGACAGGAAAATCTGGCGAATCTGCTGGAAGAGTCCCCGATTTAAACTGCTGCGCCTTAGAAGCCACATCGGTGACCACATCGCCGCTACCTTCTGCTTTGCAAGACAGAAAAAACTCCTTGCCATCATCCAGTTTGGGGCGCTGCTGGTTGAATTTTTCGGCAGTCTGATTACAAACCTCTGACAGGGCGCTACCCACCAAAAACTTAACTTCAAATCCGGGATATTGAGTTTGAGCGGATGGATTGTTGGTTTTCTGGCTGCAACTACTCAGCAGCAACAGCCCAACGAGGGGAATAATGCATCGATTGTACGATCGCCAACTTAGGTTCATAGGTGCAATGCAGGTTAGGAGACGGTGCGGAATTGACATCAACCTTTGTCTTCTTAGTATCACAATTATCAGGAGTTGCTGATAATTTGCGATCGCAGTTGATAAAGCTAACTTCATGAACGCGATCGACCATTTCGGAGAATTAGACAACCACATCCCACCCAGTATGATGAGCTAGACGACTTGCGAAAATTGCCCCATGCCCCCCTGGAAATCTAAAAACAGCGATCGCCTTTATGCCAAGCTTACGCCCTACCTGTTTTTGCTACCTGCCCTGATAGTGTTGAGCCTGACGGTTTTCTACCCTGCCCTACAAGCCTTCTTCCTCAGCTTTACTCGCTATGAATATGACCTGACTCAGCCGCCCCTGTGGATTGGCTTTAAGAACTTTCAGCGCCTTTGGATTGACCCCGTTTTTTGGCAAACCTTCCGCAATACCTTTTTGTACTTAATCTGTGTTGTGCCAATTTTGGTCACCGTTCCGCTGGCACTGGCAATTTTAGTCAATCAAAAGCTGCGCGGTATTCAGTGGTTTCGGGCGGCATTCTATGTGCCCGTGGTCATTTCCATGGTGGTTGCAGGCATCGCCTGGAAGTGGCTCTATGCAGATAATGGATTGCTCAATCAGTTGTTGAGGATGTTTGCTGTTCCAGCCGTGCCCTGGCTCACCAGTCCGGCTTTGGCAATTTTCAGCGTTATGGCAGTGACGGTGTGGAAAGGACTGGGCTACTACATGGTGATTTACCTGGCAGGATTACAGGCGATTCCCCAAGATTTATACGAAGCCGCTGCGATCGATGGTTCCGATGGCATCAAAAAACATTGGGATATCACTGTGCCGCTGATGCGCCCCTATTTGTTGTTGGTAGCCGTGATTTCTGCCATATCCGCCACCAAAACCTTTGAAGAACTCTACATCATGACCCAGGGTGGACCGCGCAATAGCTCCAAAACGCTAGTCTATTACCTGTATGAGCAAGCCTTTCAAAATCTGGAAATGAGCTATGCCTGTACGATCGGATTAGTGATGTTTTTAATCATCTTGAGCTTATCCATTCTGCGATTGAGCCTAGAGCGTTTGACTGAGAAAGCAGAATCAATTTGAGTTTACGGAGCATTGCTCCAGATTAATTCCCACTGATCAATTGCTCGATCGCCTCAATACGGGTTGGCAATGCAGCCGTCAGTACCTCCGTTCCGGTGGCTGTGATCAACACGTCATCCTCAATTCGAATGCCGCGCACATCAGAGAACTCTGCTAAGCGATCCCAGTTGACGACATCGCCGTACTTTTCTCGTCGGGCGCGATCGTTCAAAATTGCGGGCACCTGATAGAAACCGGGTTCAATCGTCACCAGCATTCCCGTCTGCAACGGTCGGTTGAGTCGCAAATAGCCCAAGCCAAAGCGATCGCTCCGCTGTCTGCCTGGGGCATAACCTGCCAGGTCGCCAAAATCTTCCATGTCATGTACATCTAACCCCAACAGATGCCCAATCCCGTGAGGAAAAAATAGCGCGTGAGCATCCATTTCCACTAAATCTGTAGGATTGCCGCGCAGAATGCCTAGATCGACTAATCCTTCAGCAATCATCCTAGCGGCGGTCAGGTGAATCTCTTGGTATTCAACGCCTGGTTTTATCGTGGCAATGCAGAGGTCATGCGCCAGTAGCACAATGTCATAAATGGCGCGTTGGGTGGGTGAAAATTTGCCCGATACTGCCCATGTGCGGGTAATATCCGCCGCCCAACCAGAAGTCGTCTCCGTCCCCGCATCCACCAGCAGCAGATCCCCCAGTTGCAATTCATGGTGATACTGATTGTTGTGCAGCACTTCCCCATGAACCGTGACAATGCTGGTATAAGCGGTGGTCATGTTGTTTGCCATCATCACCTGTTCGATCGCCGCTCTCACTTCAGCTTCCGTTTTAGCAGTGCGGGTAGCTGCCATTCCTGCTTGCTGCGCCTGAATGCTCACATCAGCAGCATGACGAAGTTCCGCGATCGCCGCCGCATCGTGAGTCATTCGCAAAGTCGCGATCGCGTGGATTAGCGCTAAATCATTGCCTTTGGCTCCGTCAGCGGAAGCGATCGCCCGATTTAATACTTGAGATTGCCAGTGGCAACTCGCCGAATCTTGCACCAGCACAGTGGCGCAGTCCTTTACCATTGCTTGCAACTGAGCTAACGGATAAGCAGCATCTGCACCGATTTGTTGAGCGATCGCGTTTCGTGTGGGCAACTCTCCATGCCACAGCGCACTCGCTGCACTCGCATCATCCATAAACAGCGTTAGTTTGCCCTGCTCTAAACAAATCGCGGCATTCTCCAAAGGCAATCCCGCAAAATAAAGAAAATGGCTGCTTGCCCGAAATGGATAGGTATTCGCTGGAAAGTTGCGCGCACTGCTGCGCCCCGACCATAAAGCGATCGGAAAATCGACTAATCGCGCCAGCTTTTCTCGTCTTACTTTGAGCGCTTCAGCAAGGGTGATTGGGTGCAGAGTTCGCATGATTGCAGCAGACACAGAGGGTGCCTATCATCGTAAGGTTTAATGCGCGTGTTCGCCTTTGACCAGCACACCATTCAAAAAGATCTCTGCCAGGGCTTCTGCTAGGTCTTGCATCTCGGCGGCGGCAGCGGCAGGAGACATCACTGTGCTCTGGCTAAATCCAGCGACCGCAAACATTCCTAAAAATACTCGCGCCACCATTTTGGGATTCATCGGGCGATACACGCCTTGATCCATAGCGGTTTGAAAAAACGCTTCAGCAACATCAGTCATTTTTTCGATCACTTCAGTTTGAATGCGATCGCGCAAATCGGGATGAAACTGTGCCTCTAGGAAGCAAACCTTGAGCATATCGGCATTTTCGCTCAGGTGCAGCATTCGCCGCCGCATGACCTGTGCCACTGCTTTATAGCTGCCCATGCCGCTCAGTTCCGTCAATAAATCGGTCAAAATATCAATCCAGCCTTGGGTCGCCACCTCAATCAAAATGGCTTTTTTGTTGCTGAAGTGGCGAAACAATGTGCCCTCTGCCACACCTGCCGCTTCTGCCAAATCTTTTGTGGTAGTTCCATCGTAGCCCTGTCGAGCAAACAGTTTTAGTGCCGACTTGAGGATACGAGTGCGGGGTTCAGATTCCGAAGTGGGGGCTTGATAGGATTGCATAAGTGTTTTAGGCATTGCCCATGAACAAGGTGCTGTAGCACTATCTTGTAATATAGACGGCTTGTAGCGATCGTTGCGCTATGGATCATTACAGAATCCTCTCAAATAGAAGAGAGAGGGTAAATGGGTGGATAAGAATTGACAATCTGCCTCACAAGCGTTTTGAATGGCCTTCGCCATGCCGCCTCATCGTTATTGAAATTCATGGTCTCTCGTTTGAAAATTGCTGTAAGTTGTCAGAATTTCCGTATGGCAAGGAACAAACTCTTCTATCGTTCATTCAGTATTGTTTGTCTAGTCGAATAGAGGATTATCAAAATCTCAGTGATTTTGCTCATAAAAAACTTGAGTGTTCTGGGCAATATGGCATTGTCAGGTAAAGAAAACCGACCTTCCGATCACCAACATCCTGAACACGATCATCGACGTTGCTACTAGACTGTAAAAGCTCACAATTAAATTCAGTTTGTCCAGTAATCATTGGCTGAACCTGTGTAGCTACCACCGGGAAAATAACCCACTAAAAGTGAGGAAAACATGTATGGAACGCGCTCACTACGAACCTGAATCGCTTCAAGCCACTCGTTTTATGTGGATTGCTTCTGAAATTTCAGCGAAACCCAAGGCAATTCAATCACCGGTGAAAACACCGTTTGCGCCGTTGAAGCCCCTTCGTCAATGGCTAGATGGAATTGAGATTTGCGATCGCGATACTGCCCACGTCTTATGCTCAGTGATCCCCGCTCAATGTCCGTTTGAGCGCACCATTAAATTCTTTGGTCGCCCCGTTTTGCATATTCCACCCCTGTGCAAGCTCAACCCGTTTTATGATCAAGTGGTTGGGTTGCGTTTCCGCTCCCTGTGCTATTTGGCTGATGAATGCGGCGAAGATATTTCTCCCTATTGCTAGAGTTTGAGTGGGTCTTACTCAAATCCGGTGCAGTTTGACTTCCCTAATCAAGCGGCTTCACGAACCTGCTGCCGAAGAGGAATTTGAATTATAAACTCCGCTCCCTTGCCGGGAGACGAAAAGCAATTTAGCTTCCCTCCATGTTTTTCGGTGATGATTTGATAGCTGATTGTCATGCCCATGCCCGTACCTTTACCGACAGGTTTTGTCGTAAAAAATGGGTTAAATACTTGTTTTTTATGCCTTCGGGAATCCCAGATCCATTGTCGGCGATCGCGATTTTGACCCACTGCGAAGCCACAGAAGTCCGAATTGTGATGCGACCAGGATTATCTTTACACTCTTGATAGGTTCGCTTGGCATTCACTTCGTTAAGCGCGTCGATCGCATTTGCCAAAATATTCATGAATACCTGATTCAGTTGTCCGGCGAAGCATTCCACTAGTGGCAAAGTGCCATAGTCTTTAATCACTTCAATTTCTGGGCTTTCTGGTTTAGCTTTTAGGCGATGTTGCAAAATCAGTAGCGTACTATCAAGACCTTCATGGATGTTGATCGCTTTGAAGTCAGCTTCATCCATGCGGGAGAAGTTACGCAGCGACAACACAATCTGACGAATGCGATCGGTGCCAATTTGCATCGAGCTAAGAAGTTTGGGCAAATCCTCTTGCAAAAATTCCAGGTCAATTTCTTCTGCTTCCTGGGCAATTTCAGTAGGTGGGTTGGGATAGTGCTTTTGGTATAGCTGCACGTAGTCCAGGAGATTGTGAGCGTAGTCCTGAACGTGCGTTAAGTTGCCGTAAATAAAGTTAACTGGATTGTTAATTTCATGGGCGATCCCCGCTACTAGCTGCCCCAAACTGGACATTTTTTCACTTTGCACAATTTGAACCTGAGATTGATGCAGCTTTTCCAAAAGCTCTTGCAGTTGGCTGTTTTTGTTGCCTAGTTCTTGAGTTCGTTGTTCTACCCTGCTTTCCAAAGTTTGGCTATAGTCTGCAAGTTGCTGGTTAGCAATCTGCTGCTGCCCTACTAGCTGTTTCACCGAATCAATTAGTTGATTAAAGGAACTGGCAAGTGAACCGATTTCGTCGTTACTGCTGACGGGGGCTTGCAGGTCAAAATTTGACTCTTTGGTAGAGCGTTGGGCAATTTGAGTCAATGCCTGGATGGGGCGAGCGATCGCACGACTGGTTAAGATGGCTAGTAAGCTGGCATCGCTACAGACAAACCAATACTCCCAAGCACAATTTTTTGAGACAGATCATTGGAGCGATGGGAAACTTCTTCTGCTGCAACGGCTTCTTTGTCTGATTGCTCAATCAATCCCACTAAACCATCTGAAATCCCATCAAACTCGAGCGCAAGCTCACTGTTGGTAAAGTCCAGCAATAGTTTTTGGGCTTTGGCAGTACCCCTTGGAGAGGCAAGATTAAGTGTGCGAATTTCTCGAACTAAGCGATCCAATTCCTGCAAGTAGCGATCGGGTATCGTTTGAGAGGTCTGCAAGAAGTCTACTATTTTTTGATGATGGTCATGGTTTGCCCAAGGCGATTGAATTTTCAAAAAGCGGTCAAGTTCTGGTATCGTCTGTTTGATTTCCTGACTGTGTTCCAAAATGTGAGCATATTCTGCATCAAAGTCTTTTGGAACTTTAGCTAGGGGAATGAGTTGCTGCTGATGAGTCCGAGATTGAAGAATACTCGTCTGTAGGCGACGAAGCAAACTCAATTCCTCTTGGGTGTGTTCTTCTTGCTCAACAGCTTGATGTTGATAATGATTGCCAACGCTAAAACCTGCGATCGCTCCTGATGCTGCTATTCCAAGAGCAAGCGTATAGCCCACACCAATTTTTTGTCCGACTGGCAAGCGCGATAGCCAATGCGTGAAGCTTATCTTTGACATAGTCAATCAGCCCAATCTTCATAGAACCTCTTCTATATAGCGTTTCCGGCTCCTGTGAGGTACAAACTAAAGGCTCAAACCCTTGCTCTCTATTATTCTGCCCGTACCTCATCCGACAGAAAACCGCTATAGTCATGCCTGCTCAGGTAAAACCCGAGTTAAGAAATCTTTAAGAAAAAGTAAATTTATTGATCAATCGCTTTTTTGTGAATTAAAACGACCTTAGATGGAGAGGGAAAAAGCAAGGTAAATTCGATTGTGCGTTAAAGGATTGTGGGCTTGGTAAAGTAGGATCAATTCTTTCCCCTCAAGAAGCTATGGAATGCCGACTTTGTGGTCATCCTAAGTGTCATAAGCATGGCAAGCTGCCCAATGGACACCAACGCTATTTCTGCCCTCACTGCCAGCAAACCTTCTGTGAGAGCTTTGACACGCTGTACTACTGGCGACGAGTGAGTCCGGAACAAGTTCAGCAGGTGCTACAAGCTCATAGTGAGGGCAGCAGCTTACGAGGGATTAGCCGAATTACAGGCTTGGCATACAACACCGTGGTCAGTATTGTTCGGGCATCGAGTGCCAAGGCTCAGCTAATTCATAACGACCAGGTCAAGCAAGTGGCAACCGCAGAGGGGAGTGCGGATGAGATGTGGTCTTTCGTGCAAAAAAACAGAAGCAATGTCTTTCCAATGAATTAGAAGTGGGAGACTGCTGGATAGGTCTGAGTTTAGCGGACTCCAGTGGACTGATTTTAGCGGCACGAGTGGGCAAGCATACAGACGAACTTATTGAGGAATTGGTAATTAGTACACAGGGAAAAACGGCTTGCAAACAGTGGAACAGTGATGACTGGGGAGGCTATGAACGAGTCCTTCCGCCTGAAATTCTGCACTATGTTGGCAAAGACAAAACGCAGCGCTTAGAGCGAACCAACGGCATCGTCCGACAACAAACTGCTCGATGGCACCGCAGGCAAAACAAGTTCGGCAAACGGTGGGAGCAAACGAAAGTGACAACACGCTTAGTAGTCAGCTATTTCAATTGGATTTGGCGGCATAGTCGATTCAAAACAACTGCGGCTCAACGAGCAAAACTGGCTGAGCAGCCTTGGACCTGGCAGGATGTCGTTACCTACCCCACAATCCTTTAGTGCACTACCGTAAATTCTAAGGCGCTAGATACAATAAATAAACGAGAGAAAATCACTCAGAGAGTAAAATTTGGGTGCAGCTGTAGTTTGAAACTGAAAGGAAAAGGCGCACCATGGCGATTATTGCTCTGAAAGCGTGGTATCTCCGAGAATATGAGCCAATTAAAGAGCTAGAAAAACGTCCTCATGATTTGCGCTTAAGCCGAAATAGTTTGTTGAAATCGGGCTTGCGAGCAGATTTTTTGGATGATATTGAAGAAGTTAGCCAGTCGGAATGGTTTCAGCGCTATCTTCAAGGCGACTCTACCGAGTTCTATATTGAAGGCAGCGGTGGCTATACCATTGCCAATATTGACCTTCGCAGTCACGAAATTTATTTCGCCAAACAGGAAGTGATGGCTCATTTGGAGCCAATTATTTATTTTTGCTATCAAACGGAGTTTCCCGAATCAAGCGAGTTGCTGCGGGATGAATTGCAGGCTGTAATCGAAAAGCTGAATCAAAAATCTCGATTGCCGATCGCGCTAAAAGAATCTCATCGGCTAACCGATGGTCCAGTCCGTTCGGAAAGTACTTTGATGCGATCGCTGCGCCAGAGTTTGCTGTTTATTGCCGATACGACAGCGATCGCGCCCAATCCAGCGATTCCAAATCAAGTGCTGCTGAGTCCGACGGTTTGTGTTGAGGTCGGCTATGCATTACACAGCAAGCGTTCTGAGCAAATTTTAGTTGCCCAAATGGAGCGAACTGATTTGCCAGGCCAGTTTCCGCTGGATTTGCCTAGTCAGCAGCGCCTGCCATTTAAAGATAAATCTCAACTCCACAAAACCTTACCTGTTTTAGTGGAAACTCAATTGCAGCGATTCAACTTATTTTCCTAAAATGTGTAAGAGTTTTCAGTCCCTAGTAGTTACTTGATATTTTTTAATCCAGTCTGGGCAAAGTGATTGTATCTGGCATTCCTGCTGGATAATGGCAGTACATAAACACAGTAGGCGATATGACGCAAGCAACAGATGGGGAACAGCGGAAAAGCAAGTATGCCCGCACACCGACTGAGTATGCGGTGCATCTTTTGATTGATGGAGGGCATCGTGAAGAAGTTCGCTTTTCCACCATTCAAGAGTTTCAAAAATGGTATAGCGGTGAATTGGTGCCCAAAGCGGCTTCCAGTGATTTCATCACTGTGCCAATCAAAAATATCCAGGGCGAATACATGGTGCTACGCCCCTCCAAGGTGCTGGCAATTCGGGTAGAGCCTGTGTTTAGTTCCAGTGTGGAACGGTTCTAAGGAATTGATCATGCGACTTTGGACGATTCCCATGAGGGATGCGCTTTGCGGAATCGCAACTTGTGCCTTCAGCGTCTTAGGACTGCTGGGAGTTGATCATAGGCGTGTAACCGCAACGTTAATTGCTGCTGCTCCGATAGTTAAGCCTGTTCCAAAACCTGCTGCCAAACTCAAGCCGCTAATCCCGGTTTCCACGCCACCGACTTTGGGTTTAGATCTGCAATTGTTTGGCACTGGGCAGCAGTCTGGCGATCGCAAAACCCTAGTGGCGGCAATTGACCACAGCTTGAGGTATTTAAGAACCCAAAAGGCGATCGCAGACTACGGCAAGCTGTCTACAACTATCCCGATAGACCGAGTGCAACGCAGTCTGAAGCGATTTCGCTCCCTGTTAATCACTAGCCGATCCCCAACAGAATTGAAAATGGCAGTTCAGCGCGAGTTTGCCTTTTATCAAGCCACTGGCAAAGATGGCAAAGGCACTGTCGGCTTTACAGGCTATTTTGAACCTGTTCATGCGGCGAGTCGCACCGCAACAAGCGAGTTCCGTTATCCAATTTTTCGGCTGCCTTCTACTTTTTCTCGGTGGTCAAAGCCTCATCCAAACCGCGCCGCTTTGGAAGGAGACGATGGCTTACAGTTTGCGAAAGGGTCGCTGAAAGGGTTAGAAATCGCCTGGCTGCGTGATCGCCTGCAAGCCTTTCTGATTCAGGTGCAGGGTTCCGCTCGGCTTAACCTTACTGACGGCAGCACCCTGACGGTCGGTTATGCCGGAAGTACGGATTACCCTTACACAGGTGTTGGGCGAGAACTGGTAAAAGCAGGCAAATTCAAACTAGAGGAACTGACCCTGCCTGCCCTGACTCAATACTTTCAAAAGAACCCGGCTGAAATGAACATTTATCTACCGCGCAATCAGCGGTTTGTGTTCTTTAAAGAAACTCAAGGTTCACCCGCCATGGGCAGCATTGGTGTGCCTGTGCTACCGGAGCGCTCGATCGCCACCGATAAAACCTTGTTTCCCCCTGGTGCCCTGGCAATCATTCAAACTCAAATGCCCTATCCAGCTACTGGCGGCAAGTTAGCTCAGCAGCAGGTGACCCGCTATGTATTAGACCAGGATACAGGCAGCGCGATTAAAGGTGCAGGACGGGTGGATGTATTCGTGGGAACAGGAGTTTTAGCGGGCGATCGCGCTGGACTGATCAACTCCAGCGGACAACTTTATTACCTGCTCCTGAAACAGTAAGACGTTGCAAGAAGCTGGGCGATCGAAAATAATCTAAAGGAGCGTTTTGCGAAACGCCCCTTTAAGAAGTGTCCTTTCGTAAAAATCTACGCCTCAATCACTACGCGCAAATTGCCTCGCTTTTTAGAAACACGGCAGGCAGTCGTGCCATTAGAACGCTCAAATTCTAGATCCAATAATGTTGGACCCACCCTCAAATTGTGCAGCGAAAGTTGATTGATGGAAGGAGGTAAAGCCGGGTCAATAATTCGCAGGGTGTTATTGGGCGCATCTGGCACCAAGTTGACCATCATTTGCAGTAATTGAAAGATGCTACCCGTTGCCCATGCTTGGGGCGAACAGGCAACCGGATACTGCACCGGTTCACTGCCATCCGTGCGTTCAAAGCCACAAAACAGTTCTGGCGGGCGTTGGTAGGGTTGGCGGTGGGTCATATCAAGAATTCCTTGAGCCACTTCCAGTGCTTGATCAATTAAGCCTAAGGAGCGCAAGCCGACCGCAGTCAGAGCATTGTCATGAGGCCATATAGAACCAACGTGGTAGCCCATAGGGTTATATGCCGGGGAAAGGCTACTCAGGGTGCGAATGCCCCAGCCATTAAACATATCTGGTGCACGCAGACGTTCGGCAACACTATAAGCTTTTTCCGGAGTAAAAATGCCTAAGTTGAGGCAGTGCCCAGGGTTAGAGGAGATGCTATCTACAGGTTTACCGTCTCCATCAAGAGCAATAGCGCAGTAATCTTGGTCTTCCATCCAGAAGTCGCGGTTAAAGCGAAATTTTAGATCGCGGGCTTCTTCTTCCCACTGGTCTGCCAAGTCGATGCGCTTTTTCATCCGGGCAACTTGAGCAAGGCGAATTTTGGCAGCATACACGTAGCCTTGAACCTCGCAGAGGGCGATCGCACCTTGAGCAAGATGCCCTTGTCGATTAACAATGCAGTCGTCGGAATCTTTCCAACCCTGGTTATCTAAACCACGACTAGATTTGCGATCGTACACGAGATAGCCAGTCTGCTTGCGCCCCCGATCAATCCAATCCATTGCCGCCAATGCATTGCTCCATAACTGGTCTAGCGTTTCGTGATCTGCTGTCCAAGCAAAGTACTCAGCATAGAGCATCAGCCATAGAGGCGTAGCATCCACGGTGCCATAGTAAGGCGTGTGAGGAATTTCCTGGCAACGCGCCATTTCACCGAAGCGAATCTCGTGTAAGATTTTGCCCGGTTGCTCATCTCGCCACTCATCCTCTTGCTTGCCTTGATAATGAGCCAGAATTTTCAGGGTTTCACGAGCAATTTGCGGATCCAGCATTAAGATTTGAGATGCGGCGATGATGGAGTCACGCCCAAACAACGTCGAGAACCAGGGAACCCCAGCAGAAAGGGCTTTGCCCTTATTAAAGGATTGCCGCAGCAGGTAAATATCTTGTTCAGCTTGCTCAATGATTTGATTAAAAGTGTTTTTATCGGAACGGATGGAGGTAGCCTGCTGGTGCCAGGTTTGTTCTTCCATCAATTCCGCTGCTTTCGCCTGCATTAATGTTCCTGGAGCATTGACCGTGGAAGCGGAGCGTCCATTTACAAGCGTTTGCAGGCGGTAGCCCAGGCGTTGGGTTTCGTGAGATTGTAAGTCTAGTTGCCAGACGGCAGTGTCGCCCTTGAGTTGGTCGGGTTGACGATCAACAAAGGAAATTCGCGATTCTATCAGCACACCGTCAAGCCCTTGATAAGCAAGGCTGAGTTCTGATAGCAAAGGAGGGAAGTCGGGAGAAGGGCGGGGAAGAAGAGAAGATGTGGGGAAACTTTCGACCTCTGTGCCTTCCTCTGAATGGCTTTCGGTTTCCCGCCCATTGTCGGGATTTTTTTCTACAAATGGGGCTAAGAGCCGTAAGCGATGTCCCTTATGTTCTCGGTTGAAGCCACGAATTTCAAATAAATCTACAAAATCCGCATCAAAACTGAGGCTTAGCTCAAAGCTGACAGGATTCGTACTGTAGTTGGAAATTTCAATTTCTTCAAAGAGTCCACCATTAATCACAAGCTCTCGCTTAATGCCAATAGATTCGGCTTTGATGCGATCGCCCAACGTAGGATTAGTACACAACACTGACAGCACAAATCCCTTATCAGCAGTACTGCTCAGCAGAGTGGGCGATCGCCCCTCAATTTGCAGTTCCAAACGGCTAAGAAAGCGAGTGTCTCCACAGTACAAACCCATACTGCTGCTGCGATCGTCGCCCGTACAGCCACCAATATTACCCAAAATATCGGTCAACAAAAATAGATCGTCATCTTTGAGAGTCAAGTGGGCTTGGGGCCGTTCGCTCAAAACACATGCCCACTCAGGTTGGGGAAGCTGATCGGCCCGAATAAACTGTCGTCCGCCGATTTCAATAGTTTCCAAAGTCATACCATCCATAAGTTGGAAAGAACTGTCAATAAAGAGTGAAGTATTGCACGTGTCGGGAAACCCAAAAAATCATGCAAGCTTAGCCTAGCAAACCGTTAAGATTGATGCCGTTCCAAATGAAATAATAGATATTTCAATCCTCTCAAATGGAAAACTTCTCTTTTTCTAGTCTCATAAGATCTATCCTGCTGGATTACTCGCGCTGTGGGCAGAATGTCTTAAGCAGTTTTAGAGAAAATCCTAGGTGAGTCGAGGATATTTACGGTGAGAAGACAGAAAACAAGCAAACTGTATGTGAGTGAGAACCGTTTTAGCAAAATTAAAGAGGCATCTATAAAATAAAAGGTAATTTATAAAATTATAAAATTTTGCTGACTTCACATCTATACTTCGCACTTCACACTGCTTGCCCGTCTAAGCGGCGCGAAATCGGGAATGTTGCTTTAAGGTGTCAGTCTGAAAATTCTGAATCCACTTCAAGAAAGAACCTGAACATTCGTCGTCAATTGGTCGGAGTAACAGCGCAGTATACTGAGTGCGCTGTTTGACAATCACTGCAAGATATTCTTGCCCTTCAATAGTGGCATGGTGAAAACCCTCAAGCTGCAAAGAAGACATGAGCAGCGATCGCAAGCCAAGTGCTTGAAAAATAGTTTGCACCCAACTCATGTTAGTGCTTTCAAGGGTGGTGAAATACTCTTTGGGTAGACCATTCAAATCAAAAATGGCTGCACCAATAATGTCATCAAGGTAAGACATGGCTGAGTTTATTACCCGTGGAGGGGATATTAACTCAGCATTTGTAGGAGAAGGAGGCATCGGTTTATCTTTCAACTGACGAGGGCGATCGCAGTGCAGCCTAGATTGTGATGAGAGCTTTGTTTCTAGCTTGAGCGATTCAATAATCCTAGTTGGTTCAGGGTCTCACATGACGAATTGATTAAAACTCTCAACATCACTCAAAGAACTATTGTTTTGTAGTCTAAACAACTTTTCAGACTCTTACGACCGTAAAATCCCGCAAGTAAATTTATGCCGAATGGAGTTCACTCCAGCGTTGCTGCAAATCTGAAATAGTAAAGACAGGTTGAAAAGGAATCTCTGCTTGCTGATAGCACTCTGCGCCACCTTGAAGCCGATCCACTAAAGCCAGCACGCCGTTTACCTGATAACCCGCAGATTTTAAGCGATCAACTGCTTGCAGCGCAGACTTTCCGGTAGTCACCACATCCTCTAAAACGGTAACTGAGCTTTTTTCTGGTAAGCTGGGACCCTCAACATAGGCCATCGTGCCATGCCCTTTAGCTTCTTTTCTAACAATCAGAGCAGCCAGCGATCGGCCTGCATAGGCAGCTACCACACTGGTTGCAGTCACCAATGGGTCGGCTCCTAACGTCAGCCCCGCAACAGCAATCGATTCAGACGGCACCATTGCCAGCAACAACCTGCCAACCGCCACGCCACCTTGAGGATGAAGCGTCACTTGCTTGCCATTGATGTAATAAGAACTGGTTTGCCCCGATGACAAAACAAAATCCCCTTCTTGATAAGCAACTTGACACATGAGATCTAAGAGTTGGTGACGAAGCACGGGCAATTCGAGAGTCGAAAATGAAAGGGAGGGTGGCATAAGTACTTAAAATAATGCGAGATGAATTGATATGAAGCTAATGCATCCAACTGAAATTGTGAGAAAGCTTCCGCTAGAAAAACCGTTTCTCGTGGCACTTAGCTGACAGAAAAAAGTTTAGAACTGCCATAAAAGTGAAGCCAAAAAATTGTTCCAAATTAATGACATCAATTTAGAAAGTCATGAGTACAATTGGAATGCTTATGAGTAAATATTAATCGGTTTGGTTAAGAAAGCAGGTAAAACTGTCGCTGTTTTGAAAAAAATGCCAATCCTAACCTTGCTCATAACAGTGAGCAATTGTCAAAAAACTTGAGGAGTTATCGCATGAATTTTGAGAGTCGTTCTATGTCTATTGGCTGTCGATGTGCGATCGCGGGATTGGCAGCAGCTACGGTTGGGATCGGGTTTTCTGCGGCAGCGATCGCCCAAGATGTCCCATTAGTTTCAGGCGTGCCTTTTGGACAGGTTTCCAACAAGTTTGATGATGCTTTCTTCAAACGCGGTCCTAGTTTTTATGGCACTAGTACTCTTGGAGGACAACTCAAAGTTCTCTTAGGTCCCTTTAGCGAAAATAATATCGCCCGTGATGGTAGATCTGTCAATGAAGTCTATCGAGAAGTACTGTATAAACAATTAAACGCAGGTCCAATCATTCGCACATTGGATTTACCCAACCCCTATCCATACTCTGTGCGTGACCTACCTGAATCAGTCGTAGTTCTACCCAATGAGGCAGCGCCAACGCCGGTGGTGATATTCCCTCAAGCAACCCAAGCACCTCAAGCACCGCAGCCCGTACCAGCGGCACCCCAAAAGCCAGTTCCAGGGCTTTGGTAAAGGTCTGGCGATCGCCATTTTCGGCTACACGATCATGAGACCGAAAATTTACTGCTAAAAATCAGTAATATCAATAATGCTAAATCAATCCAGGGTGCAGGAGTTGAACCTGCCTGGGGCGAATTATGAGTTCGCTGCCTAAACCGCTCGGCCAACCCTGGGTTTAGCATTTATTGTATATCGATTTTCAGTTTTGGTTGCTTTACAATTCTGCCTATCCGCAATTATCCGTCAGCGTAAGAGCAAGTCACTATATTCATCCCAACGTTTGCTGGCCTGAAATTCAGCTGTAGCGGTGCCATTAAAAGGTAAAAGGTTCAATTGCGTATTCTTTCCACTTGCGCTGATACCATTCGGCAATATAAGGGCGGACAGTGAATTTAGGGGGGCAGCCGTCTTCCACGTCAATCCGAATAAAAGAGTAAGGGCGGCGTTTCTGAGAACCTTGTCCAGTGCGACCGATAAATAATTGAGAGCGAGCAACAGAATACGGTTGTCCTAAGCCTTCCAATAGTTCTGAGCCTTCCAGTCGCTGTCGCCTCAAGCTAAAGCCACTACCACCACAGACAATCCAGTTCGTGTCAGCATCTGCGTGGCTCGTCTTGGTGGTGCGAAGATATTCCAGGCAGTGAGCATGACCTGTAATCACGAGGTCAACGATCGAGCGATCGCCTGCTGTCTTACCTACTGCTTTGGCAACTGCATCTAATACTTGCCGCAACCGAAGACGAATTGCCAAAGTTTGCGCTTGATGCCATTTAGTTGCCTCCGTCACGTAAGGCGGATGATGGAAATAGAGAATGCGTCCTCGCACTGACTCAGTATTCCAGGAGTCAATTAAGCGCTGCTCTAGCCATTCCAACTGTTCGCGATCGCTAAAACTGGTTTCATCTACATTTAGCTGTTTGTCAATGTCGCGAATAATTTCCGCCAATTGCTCTACCTTTGCCTGAATGTCATTCCATTGCTCTTCTTGTTCTGGCTGTTTGATGTCTAGGCGATCGGCTTCTTCAAGCAGCGATCGCTGTTCCTGCTCCAGTTCATCCCGTTTTCGATGTAATGCCTGTCGTGCGTCTTCTCCATCCAAACCAGTAGGCAATGGTAGAGGCGCATTAAAGGTATTAGAGTCAAGCGCGAAAAAATCGATTCCTCCTGCCTGAAACGTATAGTAGCGATTGGGTAATCGAGTGAACTTTCCAGGTTGGTAGCGCAGACAACGCCCAGCATCAGTTTTCGCCGTGTAGTGCTGGTCTAGGTGACGTTCCAGCTCTGCATCGGTCATAAATCGCTTTAAATAGTCCAAAAAGGCCTGGGCATAGGCATTACCTTGACCAGAGCCATGCCAGCCTATATCCAAATCTAGCCGATGGCGAATCAGGTATCGAAAGGGGACAGCGGCTTGGGCGATCGCCCCAGACCACCAGGGAAGATCGTAATAATCATGGTTTCCTGGGGTTGGTAGGAAGGGTTGATTGAAAACCATTTGATCGTATTTAATTCGACCAGGGCGATTGCCACCGACTAAAAACTCCCGATAGGGTTGAATAAAATTTTTGGGATAGTATTCGCTAGAGCCAACCATGTAGATTACATCGCCCGTGTGCAGCACAAAGCGACAGTCTTGGCGATGGGGCAGCATTTGTTCCGCAATTTTTCGCTGGGGATTGTGCCCACGATGATAGCCAGAGCCAGTGTCGCCAATCACCATAAAGGAAAAATCAGGGCTGTCATCCACACCGTCATCTAGCACCAGCGTTGTTTGATCAATGTTTTTTTGAGCAATTATGCGATCGCGCCAGCGCACCCGCTGCTGCATTTTGACAATTTTCGTTGCGCTATCTGGATCGACGATAAAAGTCATTTCTATACCTGCTGTACTTACTGATCACTATCCACGGTTCGCTTCAGCAATGGATCAACCCGTAGTTCTAGTTTTAACCAAAACTTAGTTGAGTCAGAATGACATATACCCTACGCGAAACTTGCCTCCTCAAACAAGCTTCAGGATCACCACAAACCCAAATATGAGCATTACTTAGATGACGGTGTGATTTACTTTAGAATCAGGGCGATCGCTTCAGAATTTTCTTTTGTTGAGGCGCATATCTATATGAGCAGCGATGATATGCCACCGATACTGCCCCGTTGATTGCCGCACCAATCATCAGAGTGTCAATCTTGATGACAAGAGAGATCGCGTCTGTCCCCGTTGCCCCTTACCATAAGAGTGCCAATCATTCGGTTTTCCGGCAAATGCCTACTCCTCCATTAACACTCAATTTAATTGAAGGGGCGGTTTCTTTTCAGTTCGCTCCTGAAGCCGCCCAAACGCTGCAAGGTCAAATTGCTGAGCTAATGACTAGCCTAAAAGTCGTTGCGACAAAAGGTTCGCCTGCTACCAAACCAAAGCCTCAAAAACCGATGGAATATCGCTTTACCGGAGACGTTTTTCTAGAAATCTTTTGTAACCCCAATATTTGGTCTTCACCCTTTGCTGCAAAAGTGCTCATCACGCTCAGAGACGATCGCATTCGCTTAACAACTGAAGCCGAGCTTAGCCGATTGGTAGAAGATGTGAACCAGTATCTAGAGCAAGCTAGTTAAATTCGCCATCTCTTCGGCAGGAATCAGTGAGATTACAGTAGAATCATTGCAGTTTTTCTTTCAGAGCTTTTATAGTTCCTTCTGAAAGCTTTTATGGAAGTCGCACTGCCATAAAGAGTCCTGTAGAAAGCTTCGCTAACGTTTCACGAATCGATAGCTGCACATATCTTACGCTAAGCATTTAGCAACCATCCGCTTGATATTAAGGAACGACACCTGATGAATTCTGAGACGTTAATTCAGTTACTGCAAAATGGTTTTCGTGTCACACTAGGCGCGACGGCATCCATGATTGAGGTCGTCCAAGATCCGCAAAAGCGGCAGGAGAACTTATCGAAACTTCGTCAAGAATGGAGCCAACTTGCAGAAGAATGGGCAATTAAAGGAGAATTAACCGAGCAAGATGCTCGTAACTTTGTAGACACTGTTTTGAGTCAACGCCGCGCTCAAAGTCCTTACCCCTCAAGTTCCGCCACTACGCCTGTCTCAACTGAGCCTAGTGTACAAACTGAAATACAAGAACTTACTACTCAAATCGCTACCATTCGAGCAGAACTCGAAAATCTAAGGAGCCAAGAGTAGGAAATGTGGGAAAACAGTTCTTTTAACGTAAAGACACAACAAGCATTTCATTGCCAAAGCTTGAATGCGTTGATGAAACTTTTAGATGTGAGAGCGAACTGTGGGAGTGATGCATAACTCTAAACCAGGCTAGCGGCTTAGTCGTTCTCCCACTTTTCATAACCAATCAGATCGCCAATCCGATCCCTTAGCAGAAAATTGCAGCGCTCTAGTTCACATTCAATCCATGCCCATTCGCGGGCATGGATATATTGGCACAGAATATAGATAGGTTGATGTCGGCTTACGAGTCCTTCTTGGACTAATTGACGAGCCTCATCTTGAATCACGGGTAAGGAGTACTGAATTGATTGAAGCATAATCACCCTTCTAAGCTTCGTAGCAAATTCAAACAATAAGCAACGGAATACAACTAATTAAGCAATTAGATGAAAATTCAAGTTTTTAATGGTGCAAAAAGATTGTTTCGGGACAGGAAGAATTTTCATCTGTAGCCTGATATACCGTATAACTTGCATTCTCATGCCAATCTTCTTCTGAGTATATTAAGAAAATTTGCGAAAGTCACTAAACCTTGACCAATATCTGGTTAAAGTTCTTATTTAATTCGGCTGGATAGCTAGGGTTAGCGTAAGCCTTGGAGAAATTGGCAGATGCCCATATGATGGACAGCCAATCAGATTTTTGAACGCACAATGTGTAGCTTTTCCATTTCTTTAAATTAGGTAAGCAACTGGTGACGGCGATCGCTCAACTCTACGGCAAGCTCTATCGCAGCTTTCATGCTGGTAGCATCAGCGATTCCCTGGCCAGCGATGTCAAATGCAGTGCCATGATCGGGCGAAGTACGAACGAATGGTAACCCAATGGTGGTGTTTACAGCTCGATCAAACGCCATAAGTTTGACAGGAATTAATCCTTGATCGTGGTAAAGGGCTAGATAAGCATCGGCAACATTTTGTGTTGTGTGTGTTGTGTGTTGTCTGCCTTCTTCAGCCTTTTCTCTGGTTGGTGTACCTGGGCCAAACCAGGCTTGTCCGGGTTTGACCCAAAGCGTGTCGGGTGGAATGGGGCCTTCTAAGTCAATTGAGGGGAAGCGATCGCGCATTTCATTGAGCCAAGGAATTAGCCAATCTTGTTCTTCCCGTCCCAATTGCCCCTGTTCACCGCTATGAGGATTAAGTCCTGCGATCGCGATTCGAGGAGCTTCTAAACCAAAATCCTGCTGTAGACAATTGAGCAACAACTCTAGTTTCTGAGTCATTAAATCCACTGACAGGATTTCAGAAACTTGCTTTAAGGGAATGTGGGTCGTTGCCAGCAGGGTTCGCAATGTCCAACCCGTATGGGGCGATCTCGCCACAAACAACATGCCAAAGCGTTTTACTCCGGCTCGTTCAGCCAGCAGTTCGGTTTGCCCTGGATAATCGTGACCAGCGGCTTTCCAAGCCGATTTTGCGATTGGGGCCGTGACGATGGCATGAAAATTACCTGCGAGGGTCTGTGCGATCGCTTGCTCTAAAAATTGAAAACTGGCTGCACCACTAGCAGCATTACCACCTCCTAAGAGAATCTGCTGCTCAAGTTCTGGATCTAATTCAACATCTAATAAAGACAAATCATCTGGATGTGGTAGCGGATTTTCTGTTCCCACGGCTAGCAATCGGGAATAGGTTTTTTCTAACAATGCTCGGCTGCCAATCAAGGTGATATCGTTTTGGCGGATCTGCGGATTGGCTAGAGCTTTTAATACCACTTCACTTCCAATTCCAGCAAGATCGCCCAAAGGAATTGCTAAGCGGGGATGAAATAGAGGCTTGTAGGGTTTATCCATTGTTACTGGAAGTATGATCAATCTGGTTTAGAATTCTTGTAAGAGCAATACTCTTATTTCACACTTTAAGTTGACGCGATCGCATAAGGAGCAGCCAGTTCATGGGAGAAATTTTTACCTCTGCTATTTTGGCATCTAGCCTAATTTTGGTAGGGCTAGGGTTAGGGTTTGTCATGTTAAAACTACAAGGCGGCGAAGAGTAAAAGCCTAGTCGAAGGATGAACAATCCCTTTGAACGTGACCTTCATCCTTCTACGCCTTCGCTCAAGAGTCTTCAGGCTCGTCCAAAGGCTTAGCAATTTCACAATATAAGTTCAAAATATAATTATCTTTAGGGAAGTAAAACATATTCTGTCCTTGACGACGATATTCAACTAAGCGCATGGTGCGGAGCGTTCGCAATTGATGTTGAAACTGCAGATTCAGTTACTTCTACTGCTGCTAAGTCGCATACACACAATTCTTGAATTGCCAAAGCAGAAAGAATTCTCAATCGATTCCCATTGCCAATAAGCTACGAATTCTGCCAGCCGTTGAGATATTTTAAACTTAAGATGTCTTGGTAAATTTGGTGAGGCTGATTGACATCAACAGAATCTTGAATGATGCAATTAGGCTGTTTGATTAAACTTTATTTAAGTTCTTTTGAAGAAACATTTGAAAAATTTATAGCTTTTTGCTTAAGCCTGGACATGTTTAGTGAAATATCAAAATAAAAGATCACTCATCTATTTTTACACTGATGTAAACCAACTGTAGGGTCATCGATTCACCTAATACAGCGCATCATAATCTTCTCATTCGCCTCGGCATTGACTAAGGAGCCTGCGATTCATAAAACGTTGGCGAAGCTTTGTACCAGAAGCCTTGGCGAATCGTGCCGACTTCCATAAACTGCCTAAAGAAAATTAAAGATTTAGTGCTATTCAGCAAAATCCCTTAGGGGGTCTGTCTATTCTGATAGTATCTTAGTAAAAGTTAAAATTTCTTTACTTAATCCTTCATGAAACTCTTAGTTGTTGGTGCCACAGGTACTTTAGGAAGACAGATTGCCCGACGAGCATTAGATGAGGGATATGAAGTCCGATGCTTAGTACGAAGTCAGAAAAAAGCAGCGTTTCTAAGAGAATGGGGCGCTGAACTTGTACCGGGAGATCTATGCAACCCTGAAACCTTGCCCTCTGCACTGGAAGGAATTTCAGCGGTGATTAATGCCGCAACGGCAAGAGCAACAGACTCGTTGAGCATTCGACAAGTAGATTGGCAAGGTAGCGTCAATTTAATTCAAGCGGCGAAAACTGCAAACATAGACCGGTTCATTTACTTATCAATTTTGGATGCGGAAAAGTATCCCGAAGTACCGCTGTTAGAAATTAAGCGATGTGTTGAGCAATATCTTGCTGAGTCGGGCTTAAACTACACTATTCTCCGTCCTTGTGGCTTTTTGCAGGGATTGATTGGGCAGTATGCAATTCCGCTTCTGGAAGGGCAATCCATCTGGGTGATGGGAACCGCTTCTCCAACGGCATATATGGATACTCAAGATATTGCAAAATTTGCGATTCAGGCGTTAAAGGTGCCTGAAACTGCAAATAAGTCTTTCCCGGTGGTGGGACCGCGTGCGTGGAGTGCGGATGAACTGATTCAGCTTTGCGAGAAGCTATCAGGGCGGGATGCCAAAATTACGCGCTTACCTATTGGCGTAGTCCGATTCACACGTCAAGTGACTAAGTTTTTCCAATGGACTTGGAATATTGCTGATCGGCTGGCTTTTGCAGAGGTGATTGCAACGGGCAAACCGTTGGTGGCATCAATGGATGAGACCTACTCTGTTTTTGGGCTTGATTCTAAAGATACAACTACGGTAGAAAGCTACTTGCAAGAATACTTCGAGCGGATTATGAAGAAGCTTCGCGAATTAGATTATGACAAACAGAAAAAGCAAAAGAAAAAATCAGACAAAGCGGACAAGAAACGAAATTATCCTCGTTTTTAGCGATCGCAGTATTCACTCGCTTGTGGTTTAGCGCAAAAGCGATCGCTCAGTCGATTACCGAGAATGGTATAGTCCCTTATACCTATTGATTAGTCCTTAGCTGAACGTTGACGTGCCTAAAGCTGGCATCATTTATAACGATATTAAGCCCGCCGCTTGTCGCATTGCCGAAGAAATCAAAGACAAGCTATCTTCTCGTGGCTGGGAAGTTCACCTAGCCACTGGCATCGGTGGAATTTTGGGTTACTCAAGCCCAAGTGGTCCAGTTTGCAACACTCCCATTGATAGTCTCAACCCTCCTGGATTTGATCGCGATATGACATTTGCAGTTGTTTTGGGAGGAGATGGCACTGTGCTGTCTGCCTGCCGACAATTAGCTCCCTATGGCATTCCTCTACTGACTGTGAATACTGGGCACTTGGGTTTTTTAACTGAAACCTATGTCAATCAACTACCGCAGGCCTTGGAAGCTGTCCTATCTGATCTTTACCATGTTGAAGAACGTTCTACTTTGCGGGTGCAACTCTTTCGAGACAAATATTTGTTATGGGAAGCGCTATCCCTGAATGAGATGGTGATCCATCGGGAACCCCTAACGAGTATGTGTCACTTTGAAGTAGAAATTGGTCGCCATGCCCCCGTGGATATTGCAGCAGATGGGCTGATCATTTCCACCCCAACTGGATCAACAGCTTATTCTCTTTCAGCCGGTGGGCCAGTGATAACACCCGGTGTTCCTGTTCTTCAACTGGTGCCGATTTGTCCCCATTCTCTTGCATCCCGCGCATTAGTATTTGCCAATAGTGAACCCGTAACCATTTTTCCAGCGAACACTAATCGATTGGTCATGGTGGTCGATGGCAATGGCGGATGCTATGTGCTGCCAGATGACCGCGTGCGAATTGAGCGATCGCCGTTTAATGCCCGCTTTATTCGGCTACAGCCCCCAGAGTTTTTTCACATTCTGCGCGAAAAGCTGGGTTGGGGGCTGCCCCACATCGCAAAGCCAACCTCAGTAGAATTGCCCTAGATACAGATTAGATACGGAACAAAACCCAAGCTGCTGGCTCAAAATTACTTGCACCAAAACTTTTGCAATCATACCTAGGGAGGATATTAGACAAAGAAGTCCAACTTAACCAAAAGAGTATGCTAAAACAGAGGGGCGATAGGAATTAATACTTATTCATCTAAGGAATTATTTTAACTGCCGTTTATAGACCTTTCTCCCCTGCTTATGAACACTGCAACTGTCGATGGCACTCAAATTCTGTTGATCGAAACTGATGAGACTCTTGCTCACAACGTCAGCGTAGATCTGCAAGAATCTGGCTATGAAACCGCGATCGCACAAGATGCCATCAGCGGACTACGGAAAATTTCAGAAGCGCAGCCATCACTAGTTGTGGTCGATCGCATGTTAGCTGGAGAATCAGGACTATGGTTTTGCAACCGTCTTCGGGCAACAGGAGCGCGAGTGCCCATCCTAATGCTGATGGCGCGAGATACTGTAGAAGATCGGGTTGCGTGCTTAGACGCAGGAGCCGATGATTATTTTCTCAAACCCTATCGAGCAGATGATTTTTTGAAGTTAGTACGACTTTATCTACAATCGGATGAAGAAACTACAGAAAAGCTGCGTTTTGGAGATTTAGGATTAGATCTGGCAACTCGTCGAGCGATTCGGAACAACCGCACGATAGATCTAACTATGAAGGAATTTGAACTGCTCAAATACTTAATGGAACACCCGCGCGAAGTGCTAACCCGCGAACAAATCCTAGAAAACGTTTGGGGATATGACTTTGTTGGCGAATCGAATGTAATTGAAGTCTATGTCCGCTACCTACGCTTGAAAATTGAAGATGAAGGCGAAAAGCGGCTAATTCAAACCGTGCGTGGCGTAGGGTACGTTCTCCGTGAGGCGTAATGTGAAGCTAATTTTTCAGAAGCAAGTGGGGCAGTGGGGTAGAATGAGCGATCGCACTCAGCGGCAATATACACAAATCGTTTCAGGCGGTATCTTGGTGCTTGGTCTATTGGTCAGCGGCTGTTCTTCTCCAGTTGCGTCGGTTCCTCTTGAAAAAAACACTACTCTTCAGACATCAAAATTCCCTTTAGAGCTAGCCAAGGTTGGGCAAATGTTACCTATTTCTGCTCAGATTCAAGCTGGCGACCAATTGATTCAACTAGAAGTGGCACGCACGGTAGAGCAACAGTCAATGGGGCTAATGTATCGCACGGCGCTGGATGCCAATCGCGGAATGCTATTTCCCTTTTCTCCACCGCGTCCAGTGAGCTTTTGGATGAAGAACGTGGTGATTAATTTGGATATGATATTTTTGCGAAACGGGCAGGTCGTTTCAGTTTCCAGTAATGTGCCGCCCTGCAAATCAGAGCCTTGCCCTTTTTATGGACCGAAAGACGCAGTTGACCAAGTAATTGAATTGAGAGGCGGTCGCGCTATTGAATTGGGTATCAAACCGGGCGATCGCCTGCTTGTGCAGTTCACTACAAAGAATCCTACAAATACCTCTCTGTAAAAAAAGCATTAGACTTTGTAGATCTTCAAATCTGCAAAGTTTTTGTATTGGATATGCGTTAGTCTTTCGTGAGACAGAGCCTATCCTTCACTCAATCGCTTAACCTATTGTTCATAAAATCTTTATTTAGAAGTTTTTTGTGTAGGGTATCGCTGGCACAAACAGCTTTCTAGACAAAGAAAGTGGTTTGATGTGGGGGTGAAAGTTTAGATTGACAAAGGGAGTTGGGTTAGTACCAACAAAAACTCATAAGGGTTTAGCTAGATTTAACTCAAAATAAAACCTTTCTAGGAAAAACTTTCTAATTTTGAAAATAGATCTCTGTAAAAAAGCCAAGACAATTTCCGACTAAAGCTTTAGAGTCTGTGTATTTGCAGATGAGATCAATCTACTTGTCTGCTTAACTGAGCATTGCAAATCTAAATCGTTTTAGGAAAATAGTTATTGATTTACAGAGATTAAATGTTTGAAGTTACGTTCCACGTCTTTACGCAGTACATTTGTACGATTTTTGAGGCAAACTAAGTAAACTAAATAGACGACTATTTTGGGAGAAGGGGCTACATGGGATCATCAACCTATTCACGTTTAATTCATTTTTTGCAGGAAGAGTTGGCTGTTTCAGCTTCTTCCATCTCGATCGCGCTTCGTCACATAGAGCAAGATCCTGGTCCCTTACCAATGATTCTGTGGCAATACGGTTTAGTCACCTTAGAGCAACTAGACCGAATTTATGACTGGCTCGAAAATGCTTAAGCTAGACTAAGTGCGGAGTTGAGAATTCAAGCAACGACTCTGAACTCCGAACCCCGCACCGTCTAGACAAAGGTGACTGAACTACACAACAGCCTGCTATAGAGTTGCGATTACCTTCGCGGCAGCAGCAACCCCAGCACCAAGAGCAAAGTTTTCATAGCCCAATTCTTGCAAGGTAGCTTCGAGAGAGGCGATCGCCGCTAAAATATCGCGATCGCTCACGAACCCTAAATGTCCAATCCGGAAGATCTTACCTTTCAAACTGTCTTGTCCGCCCGCCAAGACAATATCGAATCTTTTCTTCATCACCGAACGAATTTTTTCTGCATCCACTTGATCAGGCATCACTGCTGTAATAGCGGCACTGGCGTTCTCATCGGCCGCTAACAGCGGTAGCCCCATTGCCTTCACTGCAGACCGAGTCGCTTGAGTAAGCCGCTGATGGCGCGCAAAGATATTTTCTAAACCCTCTGCTTTCATCATCTGCAAGGATGCCTGCAAGGCAAAAATTAGGTTGATTGCAGGAGTGAAGGGGGTTGTGTTCTTGGCAGCATCTTTTTTATATTTGCCCAAGTCAAAATAAAATCGAGGCAGTTTTGCTGTGGCGTAAGCCTGCCATGCTTTAGCACTAACGGCAACAAAGCTTAATCCAGGTGGAATCATGTACCCTTTTTGCGAACCCGACGCTACCACATCCAAACCTAGTTCATCGGTTGGAATATTGACCGCGCCTAAACTGGTCACTGTGTCAACGATGATTAAGGCTTCCCCATGAGCTTTCACGTAATGATTAATCGTTGCCAAATCATTCAAAACACCCGTAGAGGTTTCGCTATGAGTGATGATCACAGCTTTGATTGTTTTGGTTGTGTCTGCTTCTAATGCAGCACGAAACTGCTCTGGATCGAGTGGCTTACCCCACTCTGCGGTGATTTTTTCAGTCTTTAGCCCATAAGCATCGCAGACTTCTGCCCAACGCTCGCCAAACTTGCCGTTGCAGCCTACTAAAACGCGATCGCCCGGACTCAGGAAATTAATAATGCCTGCTTCCATTGCCCCCGTGCCGCTTGCCGCCAAAATCAGCAGATCATTCTGTGTTTGATGCAGCCACTTTAAGTTTTCGGTGACTTCTGCCATGATTGTAGAAAAGTCGCCGCTGCGGTGCCCAATCGGATGCTTTGCCATTGCCAATAGCACGTTTTCCGGCACGGGTGTTGGTCCGGGAATCATCAGCATCAATTTGTTGTCCATGCGCTCTCAGCCTCTCAAAAGTTCAATAGTTCGCTCGTATGTTTGAGGATTATATCTTTTCGCGATCGCCGCTCTGCACTGCAACTGTCAGAGTGCAATCATAAAGAGCTAAGCGGACGCGGTAAAACTTCCCATGCGGTCGCAACAACTTCTCCTAAGCAACGACGCTGCTGCCCATCTAGCAATACATCGTCTGCTAAAACTTCCTGCATCAAATCTTCCAAAGATTGTCCATTCGAACGTGCACTTTGAATGACACCCGCGATCGCGGCAGCAATAAGTTCGTCACTCACTGACTTTGGTCGGAAAACCACTTGATGATTTACTGAAATAGAATGATTCATGGCGAAGACAACAATGGAAGCAATATTGAAACTAGGATGAGAAGGACGTAAAGATTTTCAGCGTGCGAACTTAGGGAAAGTTTGACGTAATTTAAGAATTTCTTAACCTGGTGGTTGACGGTGGTTCACAAGAGTTTATAAACGCAGATGAAAGAAGTTCTTTATATTGAAATTCCTACCCCAGATACAGCAGCAGTTAAACTCTGGCTACAAGATGCTTTTGAACTTACGATGGGTGAGAAAAGTATTACGCCAGAAGGAATTAAGATTTGGGCTTTTTCAACTACACCTCAGGTTGGAAGAATTTCTGAACCCGCGATTCGTAAACCGATTTCTACGGAAATCGTCGTGCCAGATGAACTTTCAATTTTCGTCTGGGCTGTTCAGCGCACCACCTATCTAAAGGCATTTCGCTGGGGTAATCCTCTCTTTCGAGAGCAAGACATTTTAAGATACTTGATCAAATCAATTCGGGAACAATTTTCAAATCATTACCCTGCTCCACCCAAGATTGATTTGACTCAACAGTCGATTTTTGCAGCGTTAGAGTGTCAATATCCCCTTACAGTCAAATATTTTCAAACGATGCCCAATGGGGAATATGACTTAAAACGAGTTTTCTGGTGGGAGCAGCGCTGGCGAGAAAATGTGCAAAATCCTCAGCAGCCAAAACAGGTCGTATTTAGGAAACAGGAGACAGAAAATAAGACCCCTGAGAGGCAAAAAAACTATGATTTGATCTACCTCGGGGGTGCGTTGGGCGTGATTCATGCGGCAGTAATGGCTCGGTTGGGATATCGAGTGCTGCTGATTGAACGGTTGCCGTTTGGCAGGATGAATCGAGAGTGGAATATTTCTCGTAGCGAGTTTCAAAATCTCATCGATCTGGGACTATTTACGGTAGCTGAGTTTGAAAGTACGATCGCACGCGAATATGTGGATGGATTCCATAAATTTTTTGATGCAAACAATCCACCTCAGGCAAAAGCCCCGGTCTTACATACCCCAACTGTGTTGAATGTGGGCTTAGATGCCGAAAAACTGCTGCGCTTGTGTGGAATCAAACTGCGGGAGCATGGTGGCGAGATTTGGGATGAAACAGAGTTTATTAAAGCGGATGTGGGGACAACTCAGGTAACGGTGCATTGTCAGCATTTGCCCACCCAAACTGCAAAAGAAGTCAGCGGTCGGCTGTTGATCGATGCTATGGGCACAGCATCACCGATCGCGTGGCAACTCAACGGCGGACGCACCTTTGATAGCGTGTGTCCTACGGTGGGCGCAGTGATTTCTAGCGGGTTTGAACCCGGCGTGTGGGATCAGCGCTATGGAGATGTGCTAAATAGTCATGGGGATATTTCGCGGGGGCGGCAGTTAATTTGGGAACTGTTTCCAGCGGAAGGGGAAGAGTTGACCGTTTACCTATTTCACTACCATCAAGTGAATCCTGCGAATCCTGGCTCTCTGTTGGAAATGTATGAAGATTTTTTTGCGATTTTGCCAGAATATCGCCGTTGTAATATGGAAAAACTGGTGTGGAAAAAGCCAACGTTTGGCTATATTCCAGGGCACTTTAGCGTGGGCAGCCGCGATCGCACCGTGGCGTTTGATCGGCTAATTGCCATCGGTGATTCCGCTTCTCTGCAATCACCCTTAGTGTTTACTGGGTTTGGCTCCCTCGTGCGAAATCTACCGCGCCTGACGCACTTGCTGGATACCGCCCTCAAACACGATTTGCTGCGTGCCCGTCACCTCAATCAAATTCGCGCCTTTCAAAGCAATGTGGCGGTTAGCTGGCTGTTTTCTAAAGGCATGATGGTGCCAACGGGAAAATTTATCGCGCCGGAGCGAGTCAATGCGATGCTTAATACCTTTTTTGGCATTCTGGCAAATGAATCTCCAGCAATTGCCGAGGCATTCATCAAAGACCGAGTGAGTTGGCTGCAATTTAACCGGATGGCATTGACGGCTGCCTGGAAAAATCCCGCTCTTTTGCTATGGATTTGGCAAATGGCAGGGGCAAAAGATTTGCTGCGTTGGCTTGGCAGCTATTTAGATTTCACGATAGAAGCTTTTATCAGTGCGCTGTTTGCTAGTTGGTTCCCCCGTTGGATACGTCAAATTCAACCCTGGGTAGAATTCAGATTCCCCGCTCTGTGGCTTTGGTTACTAGCGCGTAGTTACAGCATGACTGATGGCATGGGTAAACCCCAAACGATTGGAAGGAAAGCAGGAGGATTTAGCTTGGAGCGCGATCGCCCTTTGACTCCACCATCACCTACCCTTTCACCTGTGCCTGAATCGACCATGGACTGTAAAAGCCCCTAATTTGCAGCATGCCGGAAGGAAGGCAAGTCTACGGCTGACATTGAGCTGAGCTTTTTAGCAGGGCGAAATGGATACAGGATTGGGGAGGGACAAGTGTTTAGCTTGTTATCGCTTGTTTCAGGTAGGCCCGGCTCGGTCGATTCCAAAGGTTCTCCAGACGGGGCAGTCTTTTTCTCAAACTGAGACAGATTAGCGGTTGCAGTAGGCTCAGGTTTTGGCACAGCGTTCAAAGCTTCAATGTTCTGAGCATTGGTCGCCTTTTTTTCAATATAAGCAAAGAAATCTAAGGAAAGGGGCTTTGAAATCGGGGGACGATCACTTTTGTGACTCGCCTTAGCAGGTTCGCGATCGCTCATCAATTCATCACTTGCCAGATTAGCAGCGAGTTGAAATGGATTAGATGACGCTGTTGCTTGCCCTGCTTGCTTGGACAAGTCAGGCACAGAAGCAGATTCTATTACCGAATCTGGCTCAATTAGTTTGGCTAAATCTGCCCACAGATTATCTTCATGATTGCCCGATTTGCTCAAAACTTGGGATTGCGAGTCTATTGTTTCTTCAAGAGGCTTTTGATAGGCTGCGGCTTTTTTGGGGCGAGGCGGATGTAGTAATGGAGGTAGAATCTGCTTCGCGATCGGTCGAAGTTCTACAGCAGAAGCATTCACGGCATCAGCTTCACTTACCTCTAGAAATGGGCTAAGGTCAAAAATTGCTTCTTGAGGATTAGGTGTAACTGTAGGAGTTTGCGAGTGAGAATCACCCTGCCCCGGAAAGATTAAACCCATATATTGAGATACATTTTCGGGGGTCATAGCTTCCGGCAAAGCAGATAGCATCTCATCCGATGGCGCTGACACAGCATCAGCTTTAGCAAATTGATTTTCCTTATTTACCTTTACAGGCACTGAAATCGACGCTAATTCAACCTCTTGAATTGGCGTTATTTCTACTCCTTCTATTGGCTGCTGATCCGCTATCAACAGCTTAGAAAACAGATTGAGTAAAGCATGTTCCTCGCCCCGGCAATTTGTATACGCCCGCGAATCGGTTGCTGATACCTGCGACCAAGGTTGCACAGGTTGAACTTTAGGAATGAAAGAAGTGGCAGAATCGCTGGGACTCGGTGAAATGAAATCAGACGGGGCGCTCGCCCCGTCCTGCAAAGATCCCATCTCCAAGCTTTTTTCTAGAGCTGCTTTAAACTGAAGCGCCTGCCGCTGTTGTCGGTGCAACCGCATTCGCAAATCCCGACACACATTTTCAGATTGCAACACCAGTTGTACTTGCTCGTTATATCGCTGTTGAGTAATGGCACAATCTCTTTCCAGATGGGCGATGCGTTCCTGCCCACTTTCCAACTGCTCACTGAGCGTTTCAACTAAAATCTGCTGACGATGCCCCATTTTCTGGGAAGCATCTAGTTCTTGGGAGAGTTGGCTAATTTGCTGATGAATCGAGTTCAATTCCTTAGGATTCAGCCGCAACTGAGGAGAGATCGCGGCCGCTTCAGACTCTTTGCAGTAAAAGCGAGTGACTTCTAGCTGTAGCTCCACCTGAGCCTGTGCCAAATCGCGCTCCAGTTGACGTATTTGGGCGCGAAATGTTGAATTTTCTTGCTGTAAGTGATGAATTAGATTTTTCAGATCCGACTGGTCATCTTTGGGATTCAAAGCCCTGACCTGAGCAGACTCGCTTCCAGAAGACACTGAATGAGATGGCTTGATCAGTCTCACTTGATCAAGAAATTCCACCGGCTCCCAATCGTCGCTTGCCAAAGGGTTCGTTTCACAAATCGCCCCTTGCAAAGACTCACCAGAACTAACATTTCCATGCGGTGATGGAGCGAGATTTTCCTGCTCAACAGGTCTCTCGTTAATCCTTCTAAGTTTGGGTAATCTCGAATCTCGATCGTGATTTGAATCAACCGCTTCACTCATAGCTCTGAATCCTGAAAGATAGGAAATCTAGATAGACCAACCAGCAAGATGCTAATGATATATCTGCTTTTGCAATTTGCGCCCAATTTAGGGCTACCCACAGCTGAGAACTTCCGAGGAATACCCGAAACTTACAGATAAAAACCTTGTGATGCTAAATCCCCCCAATGTCTTACCACACAACAGCTATATTTGGTGGATTGTTAAGCAAAAATGCTAAAGAGGAGTGCAGAGTTGATTGTGTGGGCTTATTTTAGCTAAGGGATTTGCGGTTCAATACTGTACCAATCAAATCGGTTTTGATTTCGCTTGACCTTCAGGAATTGCGGATTGAGCGAAATCAAAACCTAGATCACTGGTTGTTATTTTCATACCAACCCCAAACCGATTGGCTAAGAAATTCGCAAGTCTTGAACAATTTGCAGCAGGGCTTGATCAAGCGGGCTATTAGCATCTATAAGCTCATTGATTTGCTCTAATTGAATCCATTGATAGTGACAGTCATATTCGTGGCTTGTTAACTGAATTAGATGGGTTTCTGGCTCACTCAAGGCAACCTGATAGGTTAAGTTAACGCTGTGAGAACCATGATGAATTGGGGCTTGCTCTCGCAATGCAAAAGAAGTGGAATATACGCCAACATATTGAAATCGTTCGGAAGCAAGGTTATGTAGCTGAGCTTCTTCAGACGCTTTTCGTTGGGCGGTTTCAATAGGATTTTCTCCAGCGACCATTCGCCCACCAATAACCCACCAAGATTTGCGTGGGTAATGACTGCGCTTTGCTAGCAACAAGCGATCGCAGTGGAAAAAGGCAATATCTACACAGGTAAAAACGATGTGATCTAAAGCACTGCTGTAGGCTGCTTCAGGCATCAGATCTTTATGGGTTTTGGGATTGATTCGCCCTGGTTCAACAAAATGAGGTACGTGGAATAGCGGATTGGGCAACGGCTTCAGCAGCGGAGAACTCCTTCACTGGCAAGAAAAAATCTAAAAGGTCAACTTAAGTTTATCGATCGCGCCAACTAGCGAAAACAATAGCAGTTTGGCTTATTTTATCTAGTATTCGCAGTTACGAATTCGTTAATTGAATGTCCCAGCGTGACTCGGTAGTGCACTAAAGGATTGTGGGGTAGGTAACGACATCCTGCCAGGTCCAAGGCTGCTCAGCCAGTTTTGCTCGTTGAGCCGCAGTTGTTTTGAATCGACTATGCCGCCAAATCCAATTGAAATAGCTGACTACTAAGCGTGTTGTCACTTTCGTTTGCTCCCACAGCTTGCCGAACTTGTTTTGCCTGCGGTGCCATCGAGCAGTTTGTTGTCGGACGATGCCGTTGGTTCGCTCTAAGCGCTGCGTTTTGTCTTTGCCAACATAGTGCAGAATTTCAGGCGGAAGGACTCGTTCATAGCCTCCCCAGTCATCACTGTTCCACTGTTTGCAAGCCGTTTTTCCCTGTGTACTAATTACCAATTCCTCAATAAGTTCGTCTGTATGCTTGCCCACTCGTGCCGCTAAAATCAGTCCACTGGAGTCCGCTAAACTCAGACCTATCCAGCAGTCTCCCACTTCTAATTCATTGGAAAGACATTGCTTCTGTTTTTTTGCACGAAAGACCACATCTCATCCGCACTCACCTCTGCGGTTGCCACTTGCTTGACCTGGTCGTTATGAATTAGCTGAGCCTTGGCACTCGATGCCCGAACAATACTGACCACGGTGTTGTATGCCAAGCCTGTAATTCGGCTAATCCCTCGTAAGCTGCTGCCCTCACTATGAGCTTGTAGCACCTGCTGAACTTGTTCCGGACTCACTCGTCGCCAGTAGTACAGCGTGTCAAAGCTCTCACAGAAGGTTTGCTGGCAGTGAGGGCAGAAATAGCGTTGGTGTCCATTGGGCAGCTTGCCATGCTTATGACACTTAGGATGACCACAAAGTCGGCATTCCATAGCTTCTTGAGGGGAAAGAATTGATCCTACTTTACCAAGCCCACAATCCTTTAACGCACAATCCGTGACTCCTGCCTGTTGCTCGCTGCTTGGTAGTAAAACTTTACACACACTTCCACCCAGATTTCCGGTAAGCACGTCTCCGCCTTTTGATAGACTTATACATTGAAGTGGATGTGCGAAACCGCGCAAAATCAGCAGTTTGGAGGACTTACGCCGTGGAAAATACGCTCGGTCTAGAGATTATTGAGGTCGTTGAGCAGGCTGCGATCGCCTCTGCTCGGTTGATGGGCAAGGGAGATAAGAACGAAGCAGACCGCGTGGCAGTCGAAGCCATGCGGGAGCGGATGAATAAAATTCACATGCGTGGTCGCATCGTGATTGGTGAAGGAGAGCGAGATGAAGCTCCAATGCTCTATATCGGTGAGGAAGTTGGAATTTGTACTCAACCTGATGCCAAGACTTTTTGCAATCCAGACGAGCTAGTCGAAATTGACATTGCAGTAGACCCTTGCGAAGGCACCAATCTCTGTGCGTATGGTCAACCTGGCTCCATGGCAGTACTGGCAATTTCTGAAAAGGGCGGATTGTTTGCAGCACCAGATTTCTATATGAGAAAACTAGCGGCTCCCCCAGCCGCAAAAGGACATGTGGATATCACCAAATCTGCAACTGAAAATCTGAAAATTCTTTCAGAGTGCCTCGATCGCTCCATTGATGAGCTAGTGGTAGTCGTCATGGAACGCGATCGCCACGATGATTTGATCAAAGAGATTCGAGAAGCTGGGGCACGAGTGCAACTCATTAGCGATGGCGACGTAGGTGCTGCCATCAACTGCGGCTTTGCCGGAACCAATATTCATGCCCTCATGGGAATTGGTGCTGCTCCTGAAGGAGTCATTTCAGCCGCTGCTATGCGCTGCCTGGGGGGACACTTCCAAGGTCAACTCATTTATGACCCCGCTGTAGTTAAAACCGGGTTAATTGGAGAAAGCAAGGAAGCGAATATTGCTCGTCTGCAAGAAATGGGCATTACTGATCCAGATAAGGTTTACAACGCAGACGAATTAGCATCAGGCAAGGATGTCCTGTTTGCAGGAGCAGGAATTACCTCTGGCAACCTGATGAAAGGAGTCAGCTTCTTCAAAGGCGGCGCAAGAACCCAAACGTTGGTTATTTCTAGCCAATCTAAGACTGCTCGATTTGTGGATACCATTCACATGTTTGATCAGCCTCACGTGATTCAATTGCATTAAAAAGTAGAGTCTATCAACAGTCAGCCATCAACCAATTAACCCTAAAGCTGACTGTTGATAGCTGATAACCTCATCAAAAAAAGCGATTTATTAACTAAGACATATGAACATCGTTGTTGTGGGTTTGAGCCATAAAACTGCCCCGGTCGAAGTTCGAGAAAAGCTGAGTATTCCAGAAACTAACTGTGATAGGGCCATCGCTCAACTGTGCAGCTATCCTCATCTTGAAGAAGTTGCCATTCTCAGCACCTGCAATCGCCTGGAAATTTATGTGGTCGTTAACGAAACCGAGAATGGCATACGGGAGATTACTCAGTTCCTGAGTGACCATAGCAAGCTTTCGGTTGCTTCCTTGCGTCCCTACCTATTTATTCTGCTGCACCAGGATGCCGTCATGCATTTAATGCGCGTGTCAGCAGGGCTAGACAGCCTAGTCTTAGGTGAAGGGCAAATTTTGGCGCAGGTCAAACAGTGTCATAAGCTAGGTCAAGAACATAAAGGCGTGGGGCGTACCCTCAACCAGCTTTTCAAGCAATCTCTGACTGCCGGAAAACGGGTTCGCACAGAAACCAGCATTGGCACTGGAGCCGTTTCAATTAGTTCGGCAGCAGTGGAAATGGCGCAAATAAAGGTACAAAACTTAGCAGCCTGTCGCGTCACAATTTTGGGAGCCGGTAAAATGGCGCGCTTACTCGTGCAGCATTTACTCTCAAAAGGAGCCATCAACATCACGATTTTGAACCGCTCTATGGAACGAGCAAAAGAACTTGCTCGTGAGTTTCCCGAAGTAGAGCTTCAGTTGCACCCCATTGCTGACTTGGCACAACTGCTACCCCACGCCGATCTCGTGTTTACCAGCACTGCCGCAATGGAACCTATTCTTGATCGCGCCAAACTGGAAGCCATTCTTGACCCCATTCAGCCGTTGATGATATTTGATATTGCTGTGCCGCGTAATGTGCATTCTGACGTGAATGAACTGTCCCATGTGCAGGCATTTAACGTGGATGATCTAAAAGCTGTAGTTGCTCAAAACCATGAAGCTCGCCGCCGAATGGCGATAGAGGCAGAAACCCTCCTGGACGAAGAGGTGGAAACTTTTGCAACTTGGTTGCGATCGCTAGATACGGTTTCTACCATTAGCAGCTTGCGTGACAAGGTGGAAGCCATTCGTGCCCAGGAATTGGAAAAAGCGTTGTCTCGCTTAGGAACAGAATTTGCCGAAAAGCACCAGGAGATCATCGAAGCGCTCACTCGCGGCATCGTTAACAAAATTCTGCATGATCCAATGGTGCAACTCCGCGCCCAGCAAGATATTGAAGCTCGACAACAAGCGATGCAAACGCTAAGTGTTCTGTTCAATTTAGAGAAAACAGCTAACAAACAGTTTAGTTAATAACGCAAATCATTCAATCAATAAAATAGACAAGAGACGTGAGCGATCGCGTCTCTTGTCATGTGTTAATCCATAGAAGAACTATGCCATGACAGAAGTTGTGCTGTATAGCTACAGACAACAGTGTTAGGATACGGCATCTCTTAGAACCGACTCCATTGCTTGGCGTAAGGAACTAAAGCTAGACAAGCTGTTGCGAATGCGACTTTTGAGCCAAGCCCAACACTTTTCAATCCGATTGAAATCTGGAGAATAAGCGGGTAAATATAACAACCGACACCCCGCAGACTCAACCAATTGAGCAACGCGACCACCATGATGAAACGTCGCGTTATCGAGAATCAAAACCTTCCCAGGCTTTAGTGTTGGCAGTAAACAGGTTTCTAGCCAGATTTCAAACACGACTCGATTACAAGAGCCGTTCACGGTAAAGGGAGCACTCAACTCGAGCTCACAGTAAGCCGCAATCATATTGATTCGTTGACCCCGTCGCCCTGACTTGAGTGCTTCAAATCGCACACCGGGTTCACACCAACCATATCCATAATCCTCTCGCTCATCCATTCCTGATTCATCGATGTACACCCGGTCGGATAAAGACACTTTGGCTAGCTGCTCTAGGAACTCTGCTCGTTTGTGCTCATCGCGTTCAAGGTAGCCATAGGTCTTTTTTTTCGACTCAAGCCCAGTTTGTGTAACGCCCTGGAAATTGTGCGAACACTGAGTTGGTCTTGCCACAACTCGACCATTTGCGCTTGGGTTTTGCCCCCATGCTGCTTGACAAATTTGGCAAACTTGTCCCAATCGGTGATTTTGCTGCTCGTTCGGTGCGGACGAGTTGTTTTGGCTTGGTAGTCTCCGGTTTCTTTCTGTCGCTTCAGCCATAAATTGATCGTGTTGCGACTGAGTTGAAACACTTGGGCGGCTTCACTCTGCTTCATGCCGTCTAATTGGATGGCATTGATCACCTTTTGCCGCAAGTCGTAACTGTACGCTTTTGCCATAGATGCACTCACTTTCCTATAGGGGGGAATGCCTCTCAGTCTATGTCCTAATTGTCCTGGCAATAGCTATATCCCTCATATGTCACTCTAATTAAAGTAAAATCCAGGCAAAACGCTGAACGTCTTTCACCGACTGCTGTCTGGTATATACGCTTCATTGTCAAATGTTTTGAAATATCGGAAATAAGCTACATATGCTAAGACTCAAGCCGTATAGAAGCTTCAGCATTTTTGACTAAATTTGCTTTTCCGAAAGTGATTCAAGAGGGATATATCGCCACGAGCCTCGATGGCTACATTGCCCGGAGGAACGGTAGTGTGGACTGGCTCCCCTCCGAGGACACAGGTGAGGATTTTGGTTACGCTGCCTTTTATCAATCAGTGGATGTGCTGGCAATGGGGCGCACAACCTACGAGCAAGTTTTAAGTTTTGGCGAATGGCCATACCCCAGCAAACCGTCCTATGTGTTTACTCAGCAGGCTCTTATCAGCGATCGCCCCGATGTTTTTTTCACTTCAGTCCCGCCGGATCATTTCGTGCAGGAGATGACATCACAGGGATTTCATCGCATTTGGCTTGTAGGAGGAGCTGCCCTCGTTGCCGCTTTTTTGAAACTTGGACTCATTGATCAATACATTCTCTCTGTCATGCCTGTAATCTTGGGAGATGGAATTCCCCTATTCTCTTCGCCACATCCAGAAACCGCACTGAAACTGGTAAAGGTGCAACAGTATCACTCCATTGGAGCGGTGCAGATCACATATCAAAACAAAAGGGCGACCTCAACTGAGGTCACCCCTAATAAAAATTAGCTTGTCACAGGACAGCTACCAAGTGATAGCTGGCAGCAACTTACAATCAGGCAATAGTTGCCATTTTGACATCACTGGTTGCCAAAAGTTCTTGCAATTCGTCAGAATCAACCGTTTCTTTTTCAATCAGCAGGTTCGCGAGATCATCCAGCACATGGCGATTACCAGAAAGAACTGATTTAGCGCGACGATAGGCTTGATCTACTAGGTTGCGGACTTCATCATCAATCGTTGCCGCAGTTTCTTCAGAGAAGTCACGCTCAGCAGCAATATCGCGCCCCAAGAACATGTTGCCCTGCTGACGACCCAATGCTACGGGACCAAGGCGATCGCTCATACCAAACCGTGTCACCATTTGACGGGCAACTCGCGCCACCTGCTGCAAATCATTAGAAGCACCTGTTGTTACTTCTTCTTCACCAAAAATCAGTTCTTCAGCAATGCGTCCACCTAAGGCAACCGCCATCTGATTTTGCAGATAAGAGCGAGAGTATAAACCAGAATCCATCCGGTCTTCGCTAGGTGTAAACCAAGTCAATCCACCAGCACGCCCCCGGGGAATAATGCTGATTTTTTGAACTGGGTCATAGTCGGGCATCAAAGCGCCGACTAGTGCATGTCCGGCTTCGTGGTAGGCAACCAACGTTTTACGCTTTTCGCTCATGACACGATCTTTCTTTTCAGGACCTGCCAAAACGCGATCGATCGCATCATTAACTTCATCCATCGAAATCTCTGTCAAATTACGCCGCGCCGCCAAAATTGCCGCTTCGTTTAGCAAGTTGGACAGATCCGCACCCGTGAAACCCGGTGTGCGACGAGCAATCTTGTCTAGATCCACATCGTTTGACAAGGTTTTGCCACGTGCATGAACCCGCAAAATCTCTGATCGCCCAGCGAAATCAGGGCGATCAACCACCACCTGACGGTCAAATCGACCGGGTCGTAGCAGCGCAGAGTCTAGAACATCAGGTCGGTTGGTTGCTGCAATGATAATGATGCCAGTATTGCCTTCAAACCCATCCATTTCAGTCAGCAACTGATTGAGGGTTTGTTCCCGTTCATCATTTCCACCACCTAAACCAGCCCCCCGTTGGCGACCAACGGCATCGATTTCATCAATGAATACGATGCAGGGTGCGTTTGCTTTAGCTTGTTCAAACAAATCACGAACGCGGGATGCACCCACCCCAACAAACATCTCTACAAACTCAGAACCAGAGATAGAGAAGAAAGGCACGCCTGCTTCTCCCGCAACAGCACGGGCTAGTAGAGTTTTACCTGTTCCTGGAGGTCCAACAAGCAAAACGCCTTTAGGGATTTTTGCACCGATCGCAGTGAAGCGATCTGCGTTCTTGAGGAAGTCTACAACTTCGTTTAGCTCTAGCTTTGCTTGATCAATTCCAGCCACATCGCCAAATGTAACCTGGGTCTGAGGCTCCATTTGTACTCGTGCTTTGGATTTGCCAAAGTTCATGGCTTGACTGCCCGGACCGCTTTGGGCACGACGTAGCAGAAAGAACAGACCAACAAGCAGCAAAACCGGGAAGAATAGACTGCTTAGTGCTTTAAACCATTGGTCTCCTCCTTCGGCTTGAGGCATCACGGCTATATCCACACCGTTCTTCGTCAAAATATCAATTAAGTCAGGATCGCTTGGCAAGTTAACCGTGACATCAGTGTTGCCATCACGGAACCGCGCATAGGAGCGATCGCCATTAATCCGAACTTTGCCTATCTTCGTGTTTTCAGTTGCTCCGGGTCGCGGTTTACCTGCTTCAACCCGCTGCACAAATTCACTATATGGCAAACTATCTCGTCCACCTTGGGTCTGACGACCATCTAAGAAAGCGGTTGCCAAAGAAATGACAACGATCGCCAATAAAGCGTATAAACCAACGTTTCTCCACCGCTTATTCACCGGGGTGTATCCTCCTAATATCAGAGTTCGGAGCCATTTTTATCATGCTGTGTTAACTAATATTAACGTATCTGAGAAGACACTGAACGGAATTCTCAGAAACCAAATTGGCAAAAAACACAGTTCAGCCGTTTATTTGATAGTGAGCTTCAATCCTAGCGATTCATTTTTGCAAGGTGCAGCTCTCACGGGGAATTAGAAAGAAATGGTTGCTAAATGGGATGGCTAGAAGAACGGCGATCGTGCTCCCTTATTTGCTTTTAACCTTCATCTTCTACCCATGTCTTCCCCTGGCGAGGTTTTGATTGCAATCCTCAACAACCGATCAGATATGGACATTGTTCGCAATCAGCACTGGTATCGTATTCCGGGTAACCAGATGGCAAAGCTGAAACAGCAACAATGCTGGCAACCAAAGGGGCTAGCGTTCTATCAAACGAAGGTGTTTGGCGCTGAAGCTTATACGATTCATTACTACGCTGAGGTGACTGCGATTCATGAAGTTCACCGCTGGAAATTATTTCCTGAAGAACCCCGAAATGCCAAAAGTGAAAAGCATTATTGCAAATTAGAGCTATCTTCCTTGGAGAAACTGAGCAAGCCCATCATTAGCAATCGGTTAAGGCGAATCACTTTCATTCCGACAACCTAGGAAAAGCTTACGCTTGCAGAAAAAGATGATGATTTATGGCGTGACAGCCCATTGGAAAATCAATTGTAGAATTCAAAAGATTCAGTTGAAGGCTTGAGTTAGCAAGCCTTAATTTTGCACTCCGATAGATCACACTCTTGCAAGCAGGGTGCTTGGGGTGAGTCTCGATAATACTTGTTTCAGTACCATTGCAGTCCAGTCGATGTCTGCCTTGGTGGTATGATGTCCCAAAGTGAGGCGGATGCCCGATTTGGCGACGCGATCGCTGTATCCCATTTCCTGCAAGATTGGGCTAGGGGCAACCTTGCCACTGCGGCAGGCGGCTCCGGCACTAATGCCAATCCCTGCTGAGTTCATTTGGCGAACCAGTGCCTTACCCGTGAGAATTTCACTATCGGCGTAATCAAGGCAAAAGCTGACATGATGCGGCAATCGATGCAGGCGATCGCCCGTGGGCACCAATCCCGGCACATTGACAAGCTGGTCAAACAAGCGATCGCGTAGATACAACAAGCGTGGCGTTTCGACTACCATTTCTGTGGCAGCCATCTCAGCGGCAATCCCAAAGCCTGCGATTGTTGCAACAGCCTGAGTGCCTGAACGTAATCGAGATTCCTGTCCACCACCTGTCAGCAGCGGCAGCAGCGCCACACCCGGACGCACATACAATGCTCCTACCCCTTGCGGTCCATAGAGCTTGTGGCTAGAAAGCGACAGCAAATCTACGGGCAGCGTTTGCACGTCAATCGGCAATCGTCCAATAGCCTGTACGGCATCGGTGTGAAACAAAGCGCCGTGGCGATGAGTTATTTCTGCCAATGTAGAAATGGGCTGTAGCGTCCCCACTTCACTTTGACCATAAATAATCGATACCAGCACTGTATTGGAACGTAACGCTGTTTGCAAATCAAGTGGGTTGACTCGTCCCTGCCGATTGACTGGCAGCCGAGTCACCTGCCATCCTTGCTGTTCTAACAAACGAACAGGTTCAACAATCGCTGAATGTTCCACGCTGGAAATGATCAGGTTCTGGGGAGTGTCATATTGCTGAGCAACTCCCATAATTGCCAGATTATCGGATTCAGTGCCGCCAGAAGTAAAGACAATGGACTCTGGAGGAGCATTAATTAACCGAGCAACCTGTACCCGAGAGCGCTCCAGCGCGATCGCAGAGCGTTGCCCCCAAGCGTGCAGGCTGGATGGATTTCCCCATTCCTCTGCCAAAACTCGTTGTATCGCAGCGATCGCCTCTGGTCGAGTCGGCGTAGTAGCACTGTAGTCCAAGTAGATTTGCATAGAAAAAAATCAAGAAAACAGCGGGCTTTTAATAGCTTACGCCTTCTCAAGTTCGCCCGGTTCAAGAATCCGCTGGAATAAGTAGCCAGTCCCCCTTGCTGTCAAAATTAGTTCTGGATTGCTAGGGTCGTCTTCTAACTTGGCACGGAGCCGAGAGATATGCACGTCTACCACTCGTGTATCTACATGGCGCTCAGGTGTGTAACCCCACACTTCTTGCAAAATCTCAGAGCGAGAAAACGCTTCGCCAGAACGACTCACTAGCAGTTCCAATAAGCTAAATTCCATTCCAGTTAAACGAATTCGTTCATCCCCCTTATACACTTGGCGCTTATTCGTATCAATCCGAATACTGTTGATATGGATTACACCTGAGCTAGGAATGCCAGAGCTGCCCGTTTTTTCAACACGGCGCAGAACAGAGCGAATTCGGGCTTCTAGTTCTTTAGGAGAAAAAGGCTTGACCACATAATCATCAGCACCGAGTTCTAAGCCTGTGATGCGATCGGCAACATCGCCCAGTGCAGTCAGCATAATAATGGGAACGTCCGATTCTTTGCGTAACTCTTGACAAACCCCATAGCCATCAAGCTTGGGCATCATCACGTCCAGCACAACTAGATCAGGAGCGGCATTCCGAAAGGTATCCAGTGCTTCTTCTCCGTCCGCCGCCGTCACCACATCGTATCCAATCATCGAAAGGCGCGTTTCAAGAATACGGCGAATGCTGGCTTCATCATCCACAACCAATATTTTTTCTTTATGGTTTTCCAACGTTCTTCCGCTCCTTAACTTAAGTAGAGTTTCTAATCATTAATTTTCGTACCCTATCATTAAGATAGTACTTCATACCTCAACATTGAAATCCTCAAAGATTCCTGCCTGGCTACATTTCAGTGTTTTTTCAAAAATTTCTTACGAATACGTCCATATTCTTGAACAAAGCTATTTTATAACTTATAAAAATAATGGCTAAGTCGCGATCGCTATATGTTTGCAATCAGTGTGGGGCTGAATTTTCTCAATATTTTGGCAAATGTTTAGCCTGTGAAAGCTGGAACTCCTTACAAGAGCAACTGGTTTCAGCGGTCAATGCATCTACGCGGCAAAGTGGCAGCATCAGCCGCACTACAGGTCGCAAACGCACATCCACGCAAACCGCTGCTCAGCCCAAAGCTTCCCTGACCCTGGCTCAAATATCCGATCATCCTCAAGCCCGCCTTGCCTCTGGTTATATTGAACTTGATCGCGTTCTTGGCGGCGGCATTGTTCCTGGTTCGTTAGTGCTGATTGGCGGTGACCCAGGCATTGGCAAATCGACTTTACTGCTTCAAACTGCCAACCAATTGGCGCAACACTATCGAGTGTTGTATGTGTGTGCTGAAGAATCAGGGCAACAGGTGAAACTGCGCGCCATGCGATTAGGCGGCGGAAATGGGGAAACAGGAGCAGGAGCAGAACTCCAAACTCCTAACCCCGAACCTCTCATCCCTTCTAACTCTTCCCTTTACCTCTTACCTGAAACTGATTTAGACACAATTTTGGAAGAACTGGAGTCGCTTCAGCCGCAGGTAGCCGTAATTGACAGCATTCAGGCGCTACATTTCAATGCGTTGACTTCGGCTTCAGGTTCAGTGGCGCAGGTGCGGGAATGCACTTCGATGTTGATGCAGTTTGCCAAACGGCAGAATATTTCCCTATTCATCGTGGGTCATGTGACCAAGGAGGGGGCGATCGCGGGTCCTAAAGTGTTGGAACATTTAGTAGATACGGTGCTGTATTTTGAGGGCGATCGCTTTGCCAGCCACCGATTGCTGCGATCAGTCAAGAATCGGTTCGGACCCACTCACGAAATTGGCGTGTTTGAAATGGTGGATCAGGGCTTGCAGGAAGTGCTAAATCCTTCAGAATTATTTTTGGGTAACCGCGAGGAAGTTTCGCCCGGAAGTGCGACGATTGTTGCCTGTGAGGGAACTCGTCCAATTGTGGTGGAACTGCAAGCGTTGGTTAGTCCCACGAGTTACAGTTCGCCCCGCCGCTCCACCACAGGCATTGAATACAATCGGCTGCTGCAAATTTTGGCCGTGTTGGAGAAACGAGTGGGCATTCCCTTGTCGAAGTTAGATGCTTATGTTGCTTCATCGGGTGGGCTGAGCGTGAATGAACCCGCCGCAGATCTCGGTGTAGCGGTTGCCGTAGTTGCCAGCTTTCGCGATCGCTTAGTTGATCCACGCATGGTATTGATTGGCGAAGTTGGCTTGGGTGGGCAGGTGCGCCCCGTCTCGCAAATGGAACTCCGGCTAAAGGAAGCTGCCAAGTTGGGTTTCAAGCAGGCGATTATCCCAAAAGGTCAATCTTTTTCGCTACCTGGCTTTGAAGTAATCCAGGTAGCGCGCGTGGTAGATGCGATCGCAACGGCCTTAGGAGGGCGACCTGCTGTAGAGGAATTCGATTAATCTAGAATCGGCAACTATTCACCGCCTGTTTGCGTCTTGCCACAAGTGTTTTTGTGTGCGCTCACTTTTTTGGAGAATTGTCATGTTGAGGAGTTTACAGGTTGGGTTGGGTGCGATCGCCCTATTGAGCAGTGTCATGCTAGCCAAAACAATTTACGCTCAATCTAGCGCCCAGCCTAAGTTTAGGGGTAGCCTGACCGTTGAAATTAGTGGACTGCAAAACCAAAAGGGTTTACTTTGCATTCGGCTATTTAATGAAAGCAAAGGCTTTCCTGAAGGAGACGGAAAATCTACTAAGCGAGAGTGCATCAAAATTACCGAGGAACCGATGCAATTTTCCTTCAAAAATCTAGCGGCAAGCAGCTATGCAGTGGCAGTATTTCACGATGCGAATGGCGATCGCAAACTCAACCGCAATGCCGCTGGAATACCCACTGAAGGTTACGGTTTTTCCAACAATCCCGTGATTAAAACGGGACCGCCGAAGTTTGGTCAAGCTATTTTCTTAGTTGCAGGTCCTAATACCGGAGTCAAAATTCAGATGAAATACTCCAGTCTCTAACTTCTGCCTCCAGTTTCTAAACTTCATTCTGCTCCCAAAAACTCTAGATAGTTATTGCTAAGTTCTTTTACTGCCAAGTCATAAAACTGATTGCCATGTTCAGGCGTTGCTAAAGCTGGGTTAGATCCCATTCGACCATCAGGATAGCGGTGTCGAAAATCTGCGGCTCCATAAATTCGGTGGTCTTTGGAAACGTCTGGGTTTAGATCAGCCTGCTTGATGGCTTCTGGGTAAATATATTGCGTTAAAGCCACTTCACTAGGGGTTGCATGGGAGCCTTCTTGATCGCCATAGAGTAGTTTTGCCAAGCTGTAGACAGAACCGCACATATACCAATTGCTGACTTGGCAGCGCACCTGATCGGCATTTGCCACATTTAAGTCAGCTAACGTCGCGTAAACCTCTGCAAAAGCAGCCTTCAAAGTTGCAACATTGCCACCATGCCCATTGATAAAGAAAAACCGGGTAAACCCTACTTTTGCCAAGCACGTAATTGTGTCTCGAATGACCAAAATTAATGTGCTGGGGCGCAGGCTAATGCTCCCAGGGAAAGCCGTATGGTGCAGTGCCATGCCAACATTAATTGTAGGAGCCACGATCGCCTGGGTCGCTTCTCCCACCCCACGCGCGATCGCCTCAGCACAAATTGCATCAGTACCGATCAATCCGGTCGGTCCGTGCTGCTCAGTCGAACCAATCGGAATTATTATTCCCGCAGACTGCCCCAAATAAGCTTCAACTTCTGTCCATGTACTTAACTGCAGCAACATTATTTTTCTATCCTCAGATTATTAATTCTTATCTTTGACTTTTTATCCTGTGAGCAAAGTCAGATTTTTTGATTTCTATTTGGCTATAAATAGTTCAAATAAGCCAAACCATTTATCGGGATCATACTTTTCTAATGAGTGAAATACATACGAGTTCACTTAACAAAGGCTAGAATAGTTGGTACAATCCGATACTTAAGATGATCAAATTCATCAATACTATCAAGGTTCGTTTATTTGCTGGATGGTGGATCACAGAAAGTAATAGCGCCCATCAGGTGTTAAGTCATTTCTCCCTCATCTACCTAGTGCATGTTCAGCCAAGGCTTAGATGCCTGAATTACCTCTCGATAAAGGTTTGCTCTTGCCTACCCAACAAAACGTTTCCACAAATGTATTTGCCTTGTCACAAGTAATGATTTCAAGGCTGCTCTCCACCTGGAAGTGCTTTAGAATTCTCAACGCCTCTACGAACGCTACAGATTGGTGTTCATACTTCCGACAATTTTTTTGGGAATTAGACGCATTTTTTATAGCCCAGATCTTAAGCAGGAGTTGCATATGATACCTGCTTAAGTTTGAAATGTGGGTTGCGATCGCCTTCTGTGGCAACTTACAGATAAATAAATTCAAAAAAGTTTTTAGCCATTAAAGTTTTCTGCTCGTCTGTAAAAATTGATAACTAAGTGTTCAGGAGAAGCAACCATGCTACACCGCAAGATCTATCAGCTCTGTTGTGATGGTCGTGAAGTCTGGATTTTCTTGCGGGATCAGCAGCGCTGGATAGAACGAGCCCGCATCCTTGATATTGAAGGGGATTTGGTAACTCTGCGCTATGAGACTGATGAAGAAGATGAGAATTGTTCTTGGGAAGAGATGGTGCGTTTAGAAAGCATTGGCGCTGTTACCCAGAAGCTTGCATCGGTGCCGAAAGGAAATGTAGAGCCGCTTATTTCTGATGATTGCCCTGAAGCGGAACAAATTCCTAACAATCGTTTTCCAGATAATAACCCCGACTAGATAGCCTTCAAGCCAATCAGTTAAACCCAATTGCAGCGATCGCTTTTTACGGTAAAAAGAGATCGCTGCAATTTTTATGTTCTTTTTGCTATGCATGACTGGCTATCCTGAAAATATTTTGCCTTCAGCCCGTTGCAAGGACGTGGTAAGAAAATCTATTTATAAATCGATCGATGAGGGTCAAAATCAGGGCAGTTAATGGCCTCTTCTGTTAGCGCATTAGAGGGATGTACCGTACATTTGAGCTGATAATTACTCGTGAAAAAACGACAATTGGAACAAGGAATTTGATGCATTTTTTGCGTTAGCATTGCCGCATCTCTAAGTGCCGTCCACACATTCCAAGTTACTAATAAGACAAGAAACCAAGCCACCACGAAGCAGAACATGACCAAAAATGGCTGAATTGCTTCAACAATTGGTCTCAAAATTTGGAACACCGTAATTACCAGTCAGTAAGAAATTGACAAACGCTATCAATCAGCTAATGATCGTCTTATATGTCTTCTCAGCAGAATGGCTGGCAACAAGACGTTCAAAGAAATATTAAGCCTTTATAGTCATTAACGCCTAATCAAGCTTAATTTAGGTATCTCTAAAGAAAGATTGGCTACCCTGGTAATGGCACATCTCTAATCATTGTGATCGTAGCGCTCCATGAAAGTATCCATATCGTCTAACCCCGCTCAATCTCGACAAGTTCGGCAGCAATTAGCAAACCCAGATGAGTCATTGACTTATGAGTTAGGCAAGGCGGTTCAGGAATTGCCTCCGCTTTACACTCGCTTGCTAGCCGGCACAATTAGCGTAATGGTTTTTGGAACTATCGCTTGGGCATATTTCAGCAGAGTTGATGAAGTTGCTGTAGCACAAGGTGAGTTGATTCCCTTTGCCCAAGTACGACCGGTGCGATCGCTGGGCGGCGGCACGATTCAGCAGGTGTATGCAAGAGAAGGCAAGAGCGTTAAAAAAGGCGATGTTTTGTTGGACGTTGAGCCTGAAAAGACGAAGGTTATCGATGCAGACATTGCCCGTCTCGAAAAATCCTCCAAGCTGATTCAAGATGATCTCAATCGCTTAGAAGCTGAGCGATCGGGCAATGGAAGTGCTGGAACTGCTATTCAAGACGAATTTTTGAACGCTCGACTCAAAGCATTTGATGAACAGAAAGCTGGAGCTGAAGCCGAAGCCAATCAACAAGTTGCCGCGATTGGAGAAGCTAGAACCCGCCTTTCTAGGCTAGAAGAAAATTTGATTAACGCTCAAGAAAATCTTAAAAACGCGAGAAAAAATTTAGAAAACGCTAATGAGCAAGAAAGAGGATTACGAACCCTGCTTACGGATAGGGCCGTTCCTCGACTGGAATACATTCGTGCGAAAGATAACGTCACGAATGCCGAAGACAAAGTTGTTTCTGCACAAGATAAGGTCGTTTCAACTCAAAAAGAGCTTGCTGGACAGCTAGACCGAATTCGTCAGTCAGAGCAAGGCTATCAAGCGGCAAAAAGTAAAGCCGATGGACTTGCATCCCAACGCCAAAGTGAAATTCTCACAACTCTGACCAAGCGCAAAGAAGAGATTGCTTCTATGAAAGGGCAATTAGATCAGTCTAGAAAACAACGAGAGTTGTCGAAAATCACTGCGCCTGTTGACGGTACGGTTTATTCCGTCAAAGCAACGAGAGGACCAGTGCAACAAGGTGAAGAGTTACTCTCAATTTTGCCTAAAGGCGAAGAAGTCGTTTTAGAAGTCAAAGTCTTGAACCGCGATATTGGCTTTATCCAAGCGGGGCAAAGAGTAAAAGTGAAGATGGCAACGTTTCCTTTCCAAGAATTTGGCATTGTCGAAGGGACTGTTATGAAGGTCAGCCCCAACGCAATTGTTGAAAAGGATCAAAATGGTCAATCTCAGGGACCTGTTTTTCCTACGCGTATTCAGCTAAACAAACAGGCGATCGATGTGAATGGGAAGAAAGTAGAACTTACTCCAGGCATGTCCGCAAGTGGAGAAATTGTCACACGCAAAAAATCAGTTCTAACCTTCTTGATAGAGCCTGTGACTCGCCGATTTAGCGAAGCTTTTCAAGTGCGCTAGCGGTTGTTTTTCTTACGCCAGGATTTCGATTGTGCCTTGCTGCCCATCAATACGAATGAGTTGCCCATCTTGCAATCGTTGGGTTGCATTCTGCACATCCATCACTGCCGGAATCTGGTATTCTCGTGCCACGATCGCCCCATGAGAAAGTCGCCCTCCAACCTCAGCAATTAAACCACCCGCCCGTGCTAATAAAGGTGCCCATCCAGAATCGGTGTAAGGCACCACAAGAATCGTATCTTTTCCAATATCTGGAAGTGCCGCTAATGTCGTTACAATTTTTGCTCGCCCTTCCACGATGCCAGAGCTAGCACCAATCCCCTGAAAGTGTTGAACGGTAGGTCTTTTGCTGATTACTGGCATGGGAGGCGCATAACCGTAGACCAAAAAAGGAGTGGATGGCAGCGCACGCTCGCGGTCTAACTGCGAGCGTCGCTGAGCAATCACATCGTTCACACTCATCTTGAGTACTAACTCTTTCTGTTCAATCAGTTGCCGGATCTCTTGAACTTCTAAGTAAAAAATGTCGCCTGATTGCGATAATCGCCCACTTCTTGTCCATTGCTGCTCCAAAGCTACGAAACTCCAACGGAGTTCAGCTAACAACCGACTATAAATTTCAGTCACTCTGCCTTTTATGTTCATCCGGTTCTGCACCGTATGTGAGACCCCCCGGAGTGAGGCAGGTGCAAGCGGTGCAGAAGTTGGGGCAATACAAAATTGAGCAAACAACTCACGTACAGGGTTGGGGGCCTCCTTCCAAGTAGGCACTGCAATATCGGTACCCACTTCACTCAGGTACCCGTATTGCTCTAGCAACTGGTCGAATCTTGCAAGAATTGTTTGCCCATCTTGCGTTGCACTTAGTGTCTCAAATAAAGTGACAGAAGAAAGGGGCATCTCGCCTAGCTGAGGCAAGATTAACCGAGCAGAATGAGCCAATGCTTGCAGCGATCTCAACGCTGCAATTTCGGGAGTTGCACCGTTGTCTAAATTGGCATCATTCACCTTGAAGACTGCTCTTCGTAATGCTGCGCTTAGAGGAGCCAAGATACTATAGTACGTGGCTGATTTCAGCAGAGCCAAAATAAAATCAATCCGGTTTAACAACTCAATCTCAGTTAAATTTTCAGCAGGCTGTCGAGCAAATTCAGTCAAGGCAGGAGTCAGTTGCAGGCGATCGAACTGGGAAAAGTCCTTCGCCAAACTCAATTCACGCCCTAGCAACCTCATCAGTCCAATAGAATTTTGTAGCGTTGAAACCACAGGCGGCTTGCTGAATTTTGCACCTTTTGTTAAAAATTCTAAACTCTCAGGTGGCAGACCCATTTGCCGGAAAATTTTTCCTAGTAAAGACGCATTGAAATAAGCACGAGAATAGTGCAGCGTAGCCGTTTCGTCAAAATTTAATCCAAGCGATCGCTTTCCCAAAACCAGAGTGAACAGATCGCCCCAAACTCCACAGGTCAAAGGACGATTAATCGACCAGGTAAGCGGACAAATTAGTCCTGGAATCACTTCTGCTGCTATCTTGCGGGTCCAAATCGGCAACAGCGTTGTAATCGGACGAGTTTGTAACAGCCAGAGAGTCTGCCCATCATAGCTCCACTCTATGTCCTGAGGAATGCCCTGGTAATGAGTTTCCAGCTGTCTTGCCCAGTAAGCCACCTGTTGAATAATTCGGGGTGGTACCTCCCCAATCCCATCCACTTCCAGAGTCATATTATCTGGCAGGGTCCAAAGTTGTGACTTGTCCGGCGATCGCGCAAGGCCTGACTTATCAGTTCGCTGCAATAATTCATCGTCCACAAACACGCGATAGGTTTCTGGCGTTAATCTGCCAGAAACCACCTGACTGGCACTTCCAGGTAACGCCTCAACTACAACCATTTCGCCACTTTGAAGAATGGGATCACGGCTAAAAGCAACTCCTGAAAAGACTCCGCAAATCTGCTGCTGAATCAAAACCGCCATTGAATTTTCCTGCACCCCTAAATCTCGCCGATATTGAGTGGCAGCAGATCGGTTATAAGACTCAAAACAGCGAATAATTGCGGGTTGCAACCCTTCACGTTCTGTAATGTCAGCAATACTTTCATATTGCCCAGCAGCAGATGCGCCCTCAGAATCTTCCCCGATCGCAGATGATCGCACAATCAAAGGGAACTGAGGCGATGGATTTAATATCTGAATTAAAGGTTGCGGATCATCTCCTACTGCCAACACCCACCCCATTGGCACCGGATAGCCCAATTTTTTGAGATGAGCTAACGTTGCTGCTTTTTGCCCATATTTGTGGACATCCAAAAAATCATTTAAAGAACGGATAGCGCTGTGTTGAAAGGGATCTTTCAATGAGTCTCCTTGAAAAAAATTAAACGCACCACGAGAGCTGGCTTGGACAGACTGAGAATTAAGACTCAGATCATCAGGAATTTTGGTATAAATCCAGCCCAACAGGAATGCTAAGACTGCCGTAGCAACAATCAAATTTTGCTGCTCCGGATGTAACAAAACAGTGACTAAAATCAACAATCCTAAAACACCAAACTGAGCCTGTTTGCGATCGCGCAAAATCGTAAATCCAATGCCACCAATTAAACAGACAAGCCCTGCTACAGCTGGATCATGAGCAAAGTATCCCCACACAACATTGGTTGTTCCCGCGCCCCCACTAACCCAATAGCGCCCCATCACCAGCATAATTAATGCGATAACTTCCCACACTTCATCAGTAGGGAAAAAGAACTTTGCTAGTAAAACAGCAACAATTCCCTTCAAAGCTTCTGAACAAACTGCCAATATTCCTGCTAAACGCCCACCATGATAAAAAGCCGCAGACACACTGATGTTGCCGGTACCCAGTGTTTTCAAATCTTTTGCGAAAAAAAATTTTGTAAGTCCACGAATTAACGGAAGCCCACCCAGTAAAGGGCAAACGGCAAAAATAACTAAAGCTCCCCAAACTTGCATCGGTTTTATCAGCCTGCTTTATGCTTTTTAATCAAAGCTTTCGATATATATAGTGAACCCAAACAAATAACTCTTTTCCTTTAACGCACCGACCTTCTTTTCTACTTCGAGTTTCCTGATTCAGCTATTCTCGACTTGCCATTAACTCAGGTCTATTTTGAATTCCAGGTAAAACCTTTGCATCTCCAGTCTCGATATATCCCACATAGAATGCACCAGCCTCAACATCAAGAGAATTTGCAACCACATCGCCCTCCAAACGAGCAGCACGGCTAAGAGTCAACCGACCCTGTGTGACAACTCTAGCTTTGATAATGCCATGCACAACTAAATTGCGAGCACGCACTTCAGATCCTTCTACAAGACCTGTTGCAGAAATTTCCATATCACCGGTAACATCCACTGTGCCATGAACAATTCCATCCACCCGCAGATCCCCATCTACATGAAGATTTCCATGAAATTCACTATTCGAAGCTAGATAGGTCAGCGATGTCGTAACTTTATCTTTACTCTTATTAAACATAATCTTCTCCAAATAAACACGAAAGTGTTGGCTGAGATAAGCGATTAAACTATTGCTTTTGTCCATTACTCTAATGATTATTAATATCACTCACTATCCGATGCTGAAACGCTTATACAAAAGCATTTCGCAACTTTTAACGAACTTTCAACTAAAAATTATTTGGTCTTCTCATCTTCAAGAGAATGCTACAAGATTACTAATAAATTTAGTAGTAAGTAGAAAACAAATTTGGTCATTAAAAAGCCCTCCCCGGTTTGGGGAGGGCTTAAATCATGCAACTGAGTAAGTCAAAAGACTAACCGTTGATAGCAGGAGCGACTAAAGCAACCGGAGTCGCTTCGCCCGCAGCCAAATCCAACGGGAAGTTGTGAGCATTGCGCTCGTGCATCACTTCCATTCCCAAGTTGGCGCGGTTCAATACATCCGCCCAAGTGCTCACCACTCGACCTTGTGAGTCGATGATGGACTGGTTGAAGTTGAATCCGTTCAGGTTAAAGGCCATAGTGCTAATGCCCATGGAGGTCAACCAGATACCAATCACAGGCCATGCACCCAAGAAGAAGTGCAAGGAGCGTGAGTTGTTGAAGCTGGCGTACTGAAAGATCAACCGTCCGAAGTAGCCGTGCGCTGCAACGATGTTGTAGGTCTCCTCTTCTTGTCCGAACTTGTAGCCGTAGTTCTGAGATTCGGTTTCAGTGGTTTCACGGACCAAGGAAGAGGTGACCAACGAACCGTGCATGGCGCTGAACAAACTACCACCGAATACACCCGCTACGCCCAACATGTGGAAGGGGTGCATCAAGATGTTGTGCTCTGCTTGGAAGACAAACATGAAGTTGAAGGTGCCGGAGATGCCGAGGGGCATGCCATCAGAGAAGCTGCCTTGTCCAATGGGATAGATCAAGAACACTGCGGTTGCGGCAGCAACGGGTGCTGAGTATGCAACGCAGATCCAGGGGCGCATTCCCAGACGGTAGGAGAGTTCCCATTCGCGTCCCATGTAGCAGAAGATGCCGATCAAGAAGTGCAATACAACTAGTTGGTAAGGTCCACCGTTGTACAGCCACTCATCCAAGGATGCGGCTTCCCAGATGGGGTAGAAGTGCAAGCCGATGGCGTTGCTGGAAGGAACGACTGCGCCGGAGATGATGTTGTTTCCAAACATCAGGCTGCCTGCAACAGGCTCACGGATGCCGTCGATGTCAACGGGAGGAGCAGCGATGAAGGCGATGATGAAGCAGATAGTGGCAGAGAGCAAGGTAGGAATCATCAGGACTCCAAACCAGCCTACATACAGGCGGTTATTGGTGCTGGTGACCCATTCGCAAAAGTTCTGCCATACAGACTGGCGCTCGACGCGCTGTAATGTCGTGGTCATGGTTTTATAAGTGCAGTTAGCTAGTATAAATTAGGTGATATTTTTCTCCTATTCATTATAAGAATAGCAAAAGACTAAACTTTTGTAAAGAATCTAGCGACCACAAATATTTGTTTGGTAGTGCATCAGATTATTGTTGGGGAGGTAACAAGGTCATGCCAACTCCAAGGACGGTCAGTGAGTCCTGCTCGTTGAGCCGCTGTTGTCTTGAGGCGACTATGCTGCCAAATCCAATTGAAACAGCTGACCACCAATCGCGTGGTCACTTTCGTTTGCTCCCACACTTTGCCAAATTTATTCTGCCGCCGATGCCATCTTCCCGTCTGTTGCCTGACTATGCCATTTGTCCGTTCTAATCGTTGGGTCTTATCCTTGCCAACATAGTGCACAATCTCAGGCGGCAATACTTGCTCATGACCTCTCCAGTCATTACTATTCCACCGTCTGCAAGCCGTTTTGCCTTCTGTGCTCCTCACGAGTTCGTGGACTCAGTTCATCCGTGTGTTTACCCACGTGGGCTGCCAAGATCAACCCACTTGAATCCGCTAAACTGATTCCAATTCAACAATCTCCCACTTCTAATTCTGCTGCGAGACAACAGACCTCCTGCACGAATAGTAAAACAGTGTGCCAGTTGAGATCGCGTCGTTGCACAATCATATAGCAGGCAAAGAGCAAGTCCAGGAAAAATCGCCATGTTGTACCGAGAGATCGAGTTTCTTTCAGATGGTGAGTTCAAACGCTTATGTGGGGTGAGTCGTGAAACATTCAGTGCGATGGTCGAGGTGGTAGACCCTGCTCTAGACCGACGAGGACGCAAGGGCGGTCAAGCCAAACTGAGCGTGGAAGACCAACAGTTGGTGGCATTGGAATACTGGCGAGAGTATCGCAGCCAGTTTTATAGCGGTTCTCTGTCGGATGAGGTACGGGCAGAATAATAAAGAGCAAGGGTTTGAGCCTTTAGTTTGTACCTCACAGGAGCCGGAAACGCTATATATCGGGGTGAGTTGGGATTGCATGAGACCACGGTTGGGCGAATTGTGCGAAAAGTGGAAGACCTTTTGGTCAAATGTGGCAAGTTCCGGCTACCGAGCCAACGCCAGTTGTACCAACCCGGTTGGGAGTGGAAGGTGATGATGGTCGATGTGGGGGAGATAGAAATCGAGCGCCCTAAAAAAACAGAAACGTTACTACAGCGGCAAACAAAAATGTCACACCCTGAAAGCGCAAGTGGTGGCGGAGTTTGACACCGGGCAAATCATTTGTACCGCAGTGGATATAGGTAGAACGCACGACTTCAAACTGCTTAAGCAAAGTCGTTTACCGTTTGTTTCTTCGCAGTTGTGTTTAGCAGACCGAGGCTATCAAGGCTTTGCCAAACTTCATGCTGGCGCTTGTACCCCAACCAAAAAGCCTCGCAAGCAGCTATTACCAAAGGAAGAAAAGCAGCATAACCGAGCTTTAGCACGACTGCGGGTGCGAGTTGAACATGTGATTCGGCTTCAAGATCTTCCGCATCTTTTCAGGGCGTTATCGTAATCGTAGAAGGCGGTTTGGCTTACGCTTAAATATCATCGCTGGCTTGTTGAATTACGAACTGACACAGGCCTCATGATTTATGCAGGAGACATCATGAGCGATTGCTCACACCCTGGGATGAAAGTGGTAACGTCAGATGAACTGGTTTAGAGGTCGAATTGGAACTAGTGCCAATCAGCCTGAGCAGGAGACTGACCGTACCCGCCCTTGGGACACCCATTTGTGCATTTCGCCGACTGCGAGACAGCACGCAAAGCAGGATCAATTAACGACATGGCGGGTGAACCAGCTTAACCCTAATCAAGGAGAAGCCTGATGCAAGTCACCCATGAGCGCTGCGCTGGAATTGATGTTCACAAAAAGACGGTCGTGGTCTGTTGCTTAAGTTTGGATATGAATGGGAAACCGCAGCGCGAAACCCGCACCTACGGTACGACCATCCGCGAGTTGTTAAATCTGTGCGACTGGCTATCGAGTAGCGAGATCACGCACATTGCCATGGAAAGTACAGGGGAATATTGGAAACCCGTGTACAACGTATTGGAGAGCAGCTTTGAGGTGATAGTCGTGAACTCGCATCACTTCAAGCAAGTACCTGGACGCAAAACCGATGTCAAAGATGCCGAGTGGTTAGCCGAGCTACTGAGCTATGGACTCGTCCGTGGCAGTTTTATTCCACCCCTGCCCCAACGTGATTTGCGCGACTTGACCCGCCAGCGCACGACGCTGATTCGCGAACGCGCGAGTGTCATCAATCGCCTGCAAAAAGTGTTGGAATGGGCAAATCTGAAGCTGGCATCGGTGGTCAGTGACATCGGGGGAGTCTCGTCGCGCGCCATACTCAAAGCACTGGTGGCAGGAGTTGAAGACCCAGAAGCCCTCGCTGAACTTGCCAGAGGACGCATGCGATCCAAGCAAGCCGAACTGATTGCAGCGCTCTCGGGTCGAGTGCGGGACCATCATCGGTTCTTGATCCAAATGCATCTCGACCATCTAGAGTTTCTCGACCGCCAGCTCAAACCGTTTGACGCGCGAATCGAGCAGTTGATTGAGCAGCACATGCCTCCGGTCGAAGTCCTCGTTCCGGCGGCTGAATCCAAGCCTCAGACAGATTCTTCCTCTGACCTGCCGTTGGCGTGGCAGCAAGCGATGCCGTTGCTCGACAGCATTCCGGGAATCGCCCGTCACAGTGCTCAACTGCTGCTGGCAGAAATCGGGAGTGATATGCGACGCTTTCCCAGCGCCGCGCATCTGTGTAAGTGGGCTGGGGTTTGTCCGGGCAATCATGAGAGTGCGGGCAAACAATACTCTGGCAAAACTCCACCCGCAAATCGCTGGTTGCGAAGCATCTTGGTACAAATGGCAAATGCTGCTGTGCGCTGCAAAGCCTCCCATTTTGCTACGGTCTATCGCCGACTTGCGTCCCGTCGGGGACACAAACGCGCCATTGTTGCCGTCGCCCACCGCCTGTTGATTGCGGTCTATCACATCCTCAAACAACACCAACCCTACCGCGACTACCGCACTACCGATTCGGGGCAACGCACCCAACACCAACTGCTCCAAACCTTGCAGCACCGGATAGAGCGGTTGGGATATCAGGTTCAATTAACGCCCCTTACCGCCCCTCAACCACCGAGCTAGTCCTCTATTTTCAAAGCAGGTCTTATCTATAAGTCGAACAGCGACTGCCCCAAATCGACACCTCTAAGGAACTTAATATTTATCCCTCATTTTTTACTTTAGCGAGAGAGTTTAAGGTGAGGACGGTCAAGCCGCTTGCGGGAGAGGGATTAGAGCTATTCGGAACGTATTCATCCAGTCTATCAATTGATGAAGTGCACGCTTGAGTCCCGGCATCGGAAATACCTGTAACCAGACTTCTAACCATCCCCAACACCAATAGGGTCGTAGATTGTTCAACGCACTCTTCCAAGTTGTTCCAAGTTCCCAGTGCGGATGCTGAGTAAACGGCACTGGCGTTGCTGTTGCCTGAGGTGTTTTATTCGTGTGACTTTGCAGTTTCTGCCTGAATGCATCGGCGTGGATGCTGACAAACAAATAGGCACTAAACACGATTTCCCCCCAGCGTTCAATGCTGTTGTAGTCGGTTAAGCGATAATCGTGCCAGCCCAGTTGATGCTTAACTTGCTTGAAGCCATACTCAATCCAAGTTCTCAGACTGTACTGAGTTGCAACACTGAGCAAGATGTTGCCTTCTAGGTTGGTCATGATGAACCAACTGTCTGCTTTATCTGGGTTATCGGTGCTGCCTTTGGTGATCTGGTAGTAGCACACTGTGCGGCGATGTCCAAAGATGATTTCCCGAATGTGACGACGTTCGCTCGGATGCTCTGCTAACGGTTGGTCATAAGCACGCCATCGGTTGTAGCGCACTCGTTGCCCCTTTGCCATCAACACTCCATGATTCGAGCGAATTGCGACGATGTACGGCAAATTCAACTTCTCTAACGCTCGGATCACCGCTTCACTTTCGCCATACAAGCTATCGGCTAACACCCGCTCAATCACAAACCCCAAGGCTTGGATCTCGTGAATGATTTGCACCGCTAACTGCGGTTTGCTCTGGTACTCATCACTCGCTTTGAGTCGAGATTTAGGTTTATAGATTTTGAACAACAACGGGTAGGTGATGTTCAAGGCCACGGCATAAGCATTGACGCTGACTATGCCATTGGCGGTCTTGCCGAGATTGCCGATGTATTGTTTCGCCACATAGTCTGTGGTTTCTCCTTTCTTGACATCACCCGTTTCATCGATGCATAAGCTGATGGGTCGGGTGCCAATTTGTTGCCCAATCAGGTGCAGTCGAATGGCTCGAACTTGAGCGACATCCCACACCGCATCGCGCAAAAAGTGATGCAAACTTTGTCCATCTTTCAGACCATTGAGTTTGGCGATCTCGGGTAACGTTTTGCGCGGTAGCGGACTCATAATGCTCAGGTGCAACCACTTAAAGCATTCATACAACCGCACATCCTCAAACATCGAGCGGTAAAGCAGACAATACTCGTCAATGAAGCTGACTGTAGCGATAGGTGGGCGTAACATGATCTCAACCTGAACACAGCTACTTCTAGCTTATTTTGTTCTCGCTAAAGTAACAAATGAGGGGTCATACCAATTTAAATGATTTCAACGACAGATAGAGCATTGAGGATGAAGGGGTAGCCCGTGAGAGAAACAATCACTTGAGGGGTTAACTGGGATAAGAGTTGATCTACTCTGCATTGCAGTTGGTCAAGCGTTTTGAACGAAACCCACTTGAGATATTCCCATAGCCTTTCAATTGGATTTAACTCCGGACATTACAGCGACTTTCAGGTAATCAGCCCTCTTTTGGTATAGTGTGAGTTGAAAAACTACCCGGTTTGTAAAATTTTGTAAAATGCCCGTCGCTTACTCTACTGACTTACGGACTCGTGTCATTGATGCTTGGACGGCAAAAGAAGGAACCCAAGCTCAACTGGCCGAACGATTCAAAGTGAGTCAAAGTTTTGTCAAACGAGTGTTGCGTCGATACCGCAGCAGTGGACAAACAGAAGCGAAACCGAGGGGAGCAACGCTTGCTCCCACGATAGATGGAGAAACATTGAAACTGGTGCAAGGCTGGATTGAGCGCAAACCCGACATCCATCTAGACGAATTGTGTGAGCAATTAGAAGTGCATCAAGGAATTAAAGTGAGTCAGCCTACGATGTGTCGAGCGGTGCAACGCTTGAGAATGCCCCGTAAAAAAAACACTGTACGCGAGTGAGCAAGATTCTCCTGGAGTACGCAAGCAGCGAGATGAGTACCGTTGTTGGTTAGAGCAGGTGGATGTGCGCAACTTGGTGTTCATTGACGAAGCCGGCATTCATCTGGGCATGGTGCGCTTGTTTGCACGAGCGTTTCGAGGACAACGAGCAGTCGATGGGGTTCCTCGCAATCAAGGAACGAACGTTTCTGTGATTGGGGCACTGAGTCTCGATGGGTTGATTGCCTCTATGACCCTGAAGGGCAGTGTGGATACGGCAGCATTTTTAAGCTACGTCAACGATGTGTTAGTCCCACAATTATGGATAGGGGCAATTGTGGTCATGGACAACCTGAAAGTTCATCATGCCCACTCGGTCCGAGCTGCTATTGAAGCGGTGGAAGCACAGGTGGTCTTCTTACCCCCTTACTCCCCAGACTTATCTCCCATTGAACTGTGTTGGTCGAAACTCAAGCAATTTCTACGTTCCAAAGCAGCTCGTACTGACCCAGCCCTTGACCAAGCTATGACGGAGGCGGTCCACTACATCACCGAAAATGACGCGCTCGGCTGGTTCAATCACTGCGGTCTATTCACTTGAAAATCGCTGTAAGTCGGTTGGAACACCAGGATAATGTTCTCTAGCACAATTAAGTTTTTGCCTTTCATGAAAAAGGTCTGAACAACTTTAGTTGTTCAGACCTTTTTCATTTATAAACCTGGCATCGAGCTATTTTTGCAGGACGCAGCCGTCCAACTATCTTTGCCGCAGAAGCGTTTCACAGCTGAGTTCGAGATGGATCAGAGTGGTTCCACTACGCCATAGACACCAGGAAATCATGTAATAACTAAAACCTTAAAGGCTGCATAGTACTTGTCAACACCAACGATCTGAGGTCAAGCCCTCGGTCTATTAGTACTCCTTGACTACATGCATTGCTGCACTTCCATCTAGAGCCTATCAACGGGTGTTCTGCCCGTGACCTTACTGGGTTACCCCATGAGAGCACTCATCTTGAGGTGGGCTTCCCACTTAGATGCTTTCAGCGGTTATCCGCTCCGCACATGGCTACCCTGCGTTTACCGTTGGCACGATAACAGGTACACCAGCGGTGCGTTCCTCCCGGTCCTCTCGTACTAAGGAGGAATCCTCTCAATGCTCTTACGCCTGCACCGGATATGGACCGAACTGTCTCACGACGTTCTGAACCCAGCTCACGTACCGCTTTAATGGGCGAACAGCCCAACCCTTGGGACGTACTACCGCCCCAGGTTGCGATGAGCCGACATCGAGGTGCCAAACCTCCCCGTCGATGTGAACTCTTGGGGGAGATCAGCCTGTTATCCCTAGAGTAACTTTTATCCGTTTAGCGACGGCCTTTCCACGCAGCGCCGTCGGATCACTAAGGCCGTGTTTCCACCCTGCTCGACATGTTCGTCTCGCAGTCAAGCTCTCTTATGCCTTTACACTCTACGGCTGATTTCCAACCAGCCTGAGAGAACCTTTGCGCGCCTCCGTTACCTTTTAGGAGGCGACCGCCCCAGTCAAACTGCCCGCCTGAAACTGTTCCCTCGCCGGATAACGGCAAAGGGTTAGAATTCTAGCCTCACCAGAGTGGTATCTCACCGTTGACTCCACAATCCCCACAAGAATTGCTTCAACGTCTCCCACCTATCCTGCGCAAGCAAAGCCCGAACCCAATTCCAGGTTACAGTAAAGCTTCATAGGGTCTTTCTGTCCAGGTGCAGGTAGTCCGTATCTTCACAGACAATCCTATTTCGCCGAGCCTCTCTCCGAGACAGCGCCCAAATCGTTACGCCTTTCGTGCGGGTCGGAACTTACCCGACAAGGAATTTCGCTACCTTAGGACCGTTATAGTTACGGCCGCCGTTCACCGGGGCTTCAGTCGCCAGCTTCGCTTGCGCTAACCGACTTCCTTAACCTTCCGGCACTGGGCAGGCGTCAGCCCCCATACATCGTCTTGCGACTTAGCGGAGACCTGTGTTTTTGGTAAACAGTCGCTTGGGCCTCTTCACTGCGACCACCTCTCGGTGGCACCCCTTCTCCCGAAGTTACGGGGTCATTTTGCCGAGTTCCTTAGAGAGAGTTATCTCGCGCCCTTGGGTATTCTCAACCATCCCACCTGTGTCGGTTTCGGGTACGGGTCAGTTTAGATTAACGTGGTTAGAGCTTTTCTTGGAAGCTTGACATCACACACTTCGAGGACGTATCCCCTCGTACTCGCGCCTCCGCTCAGAACGTTTTCTCCGTTCCTCATTGCCTTGGACGCTTGAACCGGTAACCAACATCCGGCTGTGTTAGCCTTCTCCGTCCCTCTTCACAATCTAAACTAAGTACGGGAATATTAACCCGTTGTCCATCGACTACGCCTTTCGGCCTCGCCTTAGGTCCCGACTAACCCTCCGCGGACGAGCCTTCCGGAGGAAACCTTGGGATTTCAGGGCATTGGATTCTCACCAATGTTTGCGCTACTCAAGCCGACATTCTCACTTCTGCTTCGTCCACACCTGCTTTCGCTGATGCTTCAAACTACAACAGAACGCTCCCCTACCATTCTTTCGAATCCACAGCTTCGGTACATCGTTTAGCCCCGTTCATTTTCGGCGCAGGAGCGCTTGACCAGTGAGCTATTACGCACTCTTTTAAGGTTGGCTGCTTCTAGGCAAACCTCCTGGTTGTCTATGCACTCCCACCTCCTTTATCACTTAACGATGATTTGGGGACCTTAGCTGGTGGTCTGGGCTGTTTCCCTCTTGACGATGAAGCTTATCCCCCACCGTCTCACTGGCAACGTGTGCACTGGGTATTCAGAGTTTGACTCGATTTGGTACCGCTCTCGCAGCCCGCACCGAACCAGTGCTTTACCCCCCAGCTATAATCGTTACCGCTGCGCCTAAACACATTTCGGGGAGAACCAGCTAGCTCCGGGTTCGATTGGCATTTCACCCCTAACCACACCTCATCCGCTGATTTTTCAACATCAGTCGGTTCGGACCTCCACTTGGTGTTACCCAAGCTTCATCCTGGACATGGTTAGATCACCCGGGTTCGGGTCTATAAACACTGATTAACGCCCTGTTCAGACTCGCTTTCGCTTTGGCTTCGTCATTCTCGACTTAACCTACCAGTGCCTATAAGTCGCCGGCTCATTCTTCAACAGGCACACCGTCACACGTTAAATCGTGCTTCGATTGCTTGTAGGCTCACGGTTTCATGTTCTATTTCACTCCCCTTCCGGGGTTCTTTTCACCGTTCCCTCGCGGTACTGGTTCACTATCGGTCACACAGTAGTATTTAGCCTTACGAGGTGGTCCTCGCTGATTCACCCGGAATTTCACGTGCTCCAGGCTACTCGGGATTCAGCTAGTATCTTTAAGTTTTCGACTACAGGACTTTCACCTCCTCTGGTACAGCATTCAACTGTTTCGTCTAACCGCTAGATTCCATATCGCTGTCCCACGACCCCAGTAAGCATGCTTACTGGTTTAGGCTGTTCCCGCTTCGCTCGCCGCTACTAGGGGAATCACGTTTGTTTTCTCTTCCTACAGCTACTAAGATGTTTCAATTCGCTGCGTTCGCTCTCGCCACCCTATAGATTCAGGTGGCAGTATGTAGGGTTGCCCCATTCGGAAATCCCCGGATCAATGCTTGCTTCCAACTCCCCGGGGCGTATCGCCGGTAACTGCGTCCTTCTTCGCCTCTGTGTGCCTAGGTATCCACCATGAGCCCTTATTAGCTTGACCACTATCTTTAACTTTCTTAAGTTACACATTGGTGTCTGTGAATCAATATCTAGTATCAAAGTTTTTGATGTGTTCATCAAAAACAAATCACTATCTATTGTTCCTACCTGACAAGTTACTATGCAGTTTTCAAGGTTCTAACTGGACTTTAATCCAGCAGGCTCTCTCAACTAGAATAAATACCCTTAGGTATAAACACTCTTGAAATAAGATGCTGAATTGGAGTGGAGGTTAACGGACTCGAACCGTTGACATCCTGCTTGCAAAGCAGGCGCTCTACCAACTGAGCTAAACCCCCCAACAAGATGGTGGGCCATCCTGGACTCGAACCAGGGACCTCACCCTTATCAGGGGTGCGCTCTAACCACCTGAGCTAATAGCCCATATCCCTTACCTAGATAGTTTGAAAGCCATTTAATACATAGACCTCGACCGACCTTAGGTTGACCGTCTAAACCCTGCTATCAAAAGCTTGGTCTAGCGGGAGGTCTCCCTTAAAGGAGGTGATCCAGCCACACCTTCCGGTACGGCTACCTTGTTACGACTTCACCCCAGTCATCAGCCCTGCCTTCGGCATCCCCCTCCTTACGGTTGGAGTAACGACTTCGGGCGTGGCCAACTCCCATGGTGTGACGGGCGGTGTGTACAAGGCCCGGGAACGTATTCACCGCAGTATGCTGACCTGCGATTACTAGCGATTCCTCCTTCATGCAGGCGAGTTGCAGCCTGCAATCTGAACTGAGCCATGGTTTATGAGATTAGCTTGCCATCGCTGGCTTGCAACTCTTTGTCCATAGCATTGTAGTACGTGTGTAGCCCAGGGCGTAAGGGGCATGCTGACTTGACGTCATCCCCACCTTCCTCCGGTTTGTCACCGGCAGTCTCTCTAAAGTGCCCAACTTAATGATGGCAACTAGAAACGAGGGTTGCGCTCGTTGCGGGACTTAACCCAACATCTCACGACACGAGCTGACGACAGCCATGCACCACCTGTGTTCGCGCTCCCGAAGGCACTCCCGACTTTCACCGGGATTCGCGACATGTCAAGCCCTGGTAAGGTTCTTCGCGTTGCATCGAATTAAACCACATACTCCACCGCTTGTGCGGGCCCCCGTCAATTCCTTTGAGTTTCACACTTGCGTGCGTACTCCCCAGGCGGACAACTTAACGCGTTAGCTACGGCACTGCACGGGTCGATACGCGCAACACCTAGTTGTCATCGTTTACAGCTAGGACTACAGGGGTATCTAATCCCTTTCGCTCCCCTAGCTTTCGTCCATGAGTGTCAGTTTCGGCCCAGTAGCGCGCCTTCGCCGCTGGTGTTCTTCCCAATATCTACGCATTTCACCGCTACACTGGGAATTCCCGCTACCCCTACCGTACTCTAGTCTCTCAGTTTCCACTGCCTATATGGGGTTAAGCCCCACGCTTTAACAGCAGACTTGATAAACCACCTGCGGACGCTTTACGCCCAATAAATCCGGATAACGCTTGCATCCTCCGTATTACCGCGGCTGCTGGCACGGAGTTAGCCGATGCTGATTCGTTAGGTACCGTCAGTTCTTCTTCCCTAACAAAAGCGGTTTACGACCCAAAAGCCTTCGTCCCGCACGCGGTATTGCTCCGTCAGGCTTTCGCCCATTGCGGAAAATTCCCCACTGCTGCCTCCCGTAGGAGTCTGGGCCGTGTCTCAGTCCCAGTGTGGCTGATCATCCTCTCAGACCAGCTACCGATCGTCGCCTTGGTCAGCTCTTACCTAACCAACTAGCTAATCGGACGCGAGCTCATCTACAGGCACTAAAGCTTTCACCTCTCGGCACATTGGGTATTAGCAGACGTTTCCATCTGTTGTCCCCAACCTATAGGCAGATTCTCACGCGTTACTCACCCGTCCGCCACTAAAGTCCGAAGACTTTCGTTCGACTTGCATGTGTTAAGCATACCGCCAGCGTTCATCCTGAGCCAGGATCAAACTCTCCATGTTATTCCAACTCTCTCAAGTTGATTGGAGTTTGTAGCTCTACTTATATCAAAATAAAAGACCTATACAGATCCCTTATCCATCCAAACTGTTTAGGGTTTTAACCCCCTAAACTATTATCTATTGACGAGGTTCTTATGTCTCTCGTGGCTTTCAAACTATTACTATGTCTAGGTCCTGGCGGTTTTAATCAGAGTCGCTCTCGCTCCCCCGTTTCGACCGCTTTACTAAGATAACCTCCCTAATCTCACTTGTCAACTAAATTGAATGGGGAATTTCTATTCTTAGCTTTGGCACTTTGAGATAACTAGAGCTCTAGCCCTTTGTAGCAGGATAATAAACGGGCAATACCAACGGTCGAAATTAAAATAATGGGTAAAGCCCATAAAGAATTGAAGAAGGCTTTGCAAATGGCTAAATTGTCTATGGCAGTGTGTGCTTCTGGTCAGGTAGCTTCAGCCAAGTATGGGTTGGCAGGGACAGGATGTTGAGGGATGCGAGGAATGAGAAAAGATGCTACTACCATGCCCAAAATTGTGTTCCAAGTTGGAACTTTTTCGTTTGAGAGTATAGCTATACTCGTTTTCCACTTTTCACCGAGTATGACCGACTAAGACAATTCTCTGCCGTCGTTTCATCAGTAATGAGTAAGCGATGCAGATAAACAACAAAACCGGGAGGTCTCTACCGAACGGGTAGAAATAGAACATTAAATCGGTGGCATCAATTGCCTACTGCCTATTAACGTTTGAGCAGTTTGTTTTCCACAACAGTTCCGACTAAACATGCACCTGCTAGATTCGTGCCCAGTAAGTTGATATCCTCTAAATCAGCACAGAGAAGATTTGCGCCTGCTAGATTTGCGCCTGCTAGATTTGCGCCTGCTAGATTTGCTTCTTCTAGATTTGCTTCCGTTATGATCGCGCCTTGAAGGTCAGCCTCCATCAGATTGGCTCCATGCAGATTGGCGCTACTAAGATTAACACCGCGTAAATCGGCACCACGCAGATCGGCTCCTTGCAGGTTACAGCCCATCAGGTTTGCCCCACTGAGAAACGATCCGGCAAGGGTTGCTCTCGTTAGGCGCGATCGCATCAAGTTTGCACCCCGGAGATTTGCACCCCGGAGGTCGGCTTCGGTCAAGTCAGCCTGCATCAGGTTTGCGCCCATCAATGTCGCTCGGAGATCTGCTTTAACCAATTGGCAACCCAAAAGGTTTGCGCCTTCTAAAGAGGCTCCGGTAAGCTTAGCGTGCTTAAGATCGGCACCCATCAGCCGCGCACCGGTTAGATTCACGCCTTGCAGAGCTTTTCCTGACAAGTCAGCTTCTTCTAAATCAGCACCCGGCAGATATTTCACAGTTTCGGAAGATTGAAGATCAAGTGTCATAGGAGGAGAAGTTCAATGAACTAAAAGCGAGGAACAAGAGCTTCGTCATGGGAATCTAATAACCAGAGTCCGGCAGAAATTTTTGGCATGCTCACAGGCAGGTTGAGTCCCTGTTGTAGTCCCGACACTAGTAGCGTCAGGGTATCAACCAGTTTAGGGTCCCAACGGCGGCTTTGCTCTTTGTGACATTGAGATAACGCGATCGCAAGACACTCTGGCAGACTGCTTCCTTCGGATCGGGCACGTTGGTCAGCAACCTGCTGTTGAAAGGCAGCTACTAACCCTAACATGCGGGATTCTAGAGGGATTTCATCACCTACCAACCCACCCGGTTGCCCAGAACCATCCCAATGTTCACTGAGGTGGGTGATAATCGTGGCGATCGCCCGCATTCGAGGCATTGTGCGGAGTACCTGAGCACCTGGCACTAAAGGGCAGCAGGGCGCATCGGTGGATAAATCTTGAGAGTATCGCCCCAAACTGCTGGGAGTAAGCATTGATGCGGATGATTGCAAAGGAGCCAGACGATGGAGTAAGCTCGCCAATTTCAAGCGATTTAGCTGCCATACAGGCAGATCTAAAAATTGTCCCATTGCTTCAACGAGGGTAGCAACCTCAGCAGCGGCATTGGGGTTGAGCGCATCTGCTTGATCGGTCAGCTGAGCCATTCGTAGGAACGCCTGAATCTCATTCGATAGCAGGTTGCCGTCTAAAATTTGAGGCTGCTCAAAGGTGTGATGGGTAGGAGTGCTGATGGTATGGCTTTCTTGCAAATAATCCACTACGCGAGACACGATCGACTCTAGCGGATCTCGTTTTTCAATTGGCGTAGAAACGATCGCATGGATATGTTGCGTTAACGTGTCAGCCAGGACTGGATTGTACGTGCGAAGGTGTGCGATCGCCAATTCCATCGCTTCTTGCACTAGGTCTGCTTCAAACGTCCAAAAGCCATAAAACTTGCGCTCTAGATCCACCCTGGGAACGCCTTGCTTACCATACTCGGCTACTGATAGCTCTTGACACAGGACCATTGCCGAATAGGTGGGAGCCAAAATCATCAAATGCCACTCCTGCGCCACTGGATCATCAGCACTGAGGCTGACCAGCTCCACATTTTGGCGCTGGCTAGTAGGATGCTCGGCAAAACCGCTATCGGGGGCCGCCATGAGCACTACTTCCCGCGATCGCTCAGCCAATTCTGCATAGCGATCAGCCTCTTCCAAATACCACTTGCCCCGCTGAAACGCAGTAATGACCAACGGTTCGCTGCTACAAGTGAGAATGCAATCCTCTAACGCATGGCAGAGCGCCACCAGCGTATTTTTGTAATACACGCCAAAATTGAGCGATCGCTGGCTTCCTTGCGCCGATTGGTGCGCCAACTTCAACTGATAGAGGATTGAACCTTCAAGCATGGTGTAACGATTTCCTTAGACCGACAGCAGTTGTTCTTTGGGCTTTTGATCAATTGGAGCCGACAGCGCTGATTCCAGATCAGCCCGACCCAAACGCTCTTCCAAAATATCCATTACCTCGCGCCCAAAGTCATTGGGGTTGCGTTTCCATGCTTGTAGGCAAACATGCCCAAAGAAAGAGCCGAGAGGTTGGGGGTTCCAGAGGAGCTTATGTACTGTCCAAGGCTTTACATTCATCGGGTCATAGCCTGGACGCAGAATGTCATTTTTGAACGCATACTCTTCTAAGTGCGTATGAGGCTGCAAGCCAATGAAGAAAATGGCAGGCTCTACCTTGTCTGCACCCAAGATACTTTCTAGTTCGCGATGATAGGCAATAGTTTGGCGAATAGTATCGAAGGTTTCGTCAATCACGTTGAAGGAATAATTAACGGATACCAAATCGTTGAATCCAGCAGCTTTTAAATCGCGACAGTTTTGCAAAACGGTACGAAGGTTGTAGCCCATTCTCATTTTACGAACGAGTTCCTGAGAGCCGCTAGTGATACCGATTTCAAAATAGTTCATGCCCGTTTGCACCATCAGGTCGCAGAGATGGGGCGTGAGGTTGTCGGCACGAATATAAGCCGCCCAGTGGATGTCTTTCATGCCTGCATCCAACACCTTTTGCAGCAGTTCTACCACGTCATCTATATATTTACGAGCGGGGATCAGTTGAGCGTCGGTGAACCAAAAGTTGCGAATGCCGCGATCGTATAACTGACGCATTTCTGCCACCACTTCATCCGATGGGTTGATTCGCACCTGTTTGCCTTCAATCACCGTGTAGATGCAATAACAGCAGTTATGCGGACAACCACGCTTGGTTTGCACGCCCACATAAAAGTCTTCAGCTTCTAAATAGTAGTCAAACTCTGTCCAAATCGTTTGGATATAGCCGTAGTTACAAGCAGTCTTTTCGATCGCAGCTGGGATTTCGTGAATCAGGCGATCGCGGGGAGTACTTTCTCCCACAATATAGCAGCGCTCTTGAGCTAAACTTTCGCCGCGCACGATCCGTTCTAATAGGGCTTCACCTTCACCCACAGAAACGATCGAGCCTTTCGGCAGACTTTTGCCAAGCTGCTCATAAAACACGCTAACTGCACCACCACCTACTACAACTTGTGCGTCGGGTTGATATTTCTTTGCCCGTTTGGTGCCACGTTTAATCAAGCCTAGGTTACGCCACAGTTCGCCATAGTACCCGGTGGCAATTCGGGTCAACCCAAAGGCACCCCGCAATTTGACGAAAGGATTGAGCGAGTAAAAGAACTCGAATGTATATTGCAGTGGATTGCCGCCCCGCCCGCCCACAGGGGCATAAATCTGAATATCTCGCCAAGAGAACACAATCAGCGTTGGTTGAAATTCGTCAATACAAACATCCAAAGCGCTGGCGTAGTCGAGGGGAGGTACTGTGCCCAAATCAAAAATGCGCTGCTGCACAGCGGGAAACTGCTTGTGGACATGATCTGCCAGGTAAACAACGCCAATTGGAAAAATTGGATTGCAGGGGAGACGAACGTAGAGAATCCGACTTTCCATAGCGGTCACTTTGCGATGAGTCCAAAAAGGAATAATTTCTGAGTTTATGTCACACAACTTTACGATACCACTGACTTTAGTGACCTGGACAGACTTAACAGGAATTGTTGAATTGGTTCTCCTGTCAGACCAAATCGTCTGGGGGAGAAAACTTAGAAAGAAAATATAAATTCTTAAAAAATACAATTTATTAATGGTTAGTGATTGGATTTACAACTAGCGGCGATCGCCGATGTTAAGGTGGGACATCTTTTAAAAATCCTTTAGCGCAATCTACCCAATATGGCTCAAATTTTTGATCCCTTACCGTCTGATCAGCGCAGTGCAATTACTTGCTGCTATGTCAATGCCACGAGCCGCATGCAGATTGCCCGAATTACCAACATTCCAAGCTGGTATTTCGAGCGGGTTGTGTTTCCAGGACAGCGATTGATTTTTGAGACGATGCCAGAGTCATTGTTAGAAATTCATTCTGGCGCGATGGCAAGTTCGATTTTGGCAGATACGATTCCCTGCGAACGACTACAAATTGCCGATGAAATCATTTCATCCTCTGCCCCGGAACATGAGCAACGTTTGGAAGAACTCAACGATGGTTTAGGCTCACCCAACCCCTTAATCACCAGATCGACTTCCATTACGCCCTGAAGGTGCTTTGCAAGCTTTGTTTTAGGAGTCAAAACTAGCAAGCAACTTAAAACTTAAAGCTGTCTGAGCAACGGTCTCCGAATTTGCCTTGTACTCCAAGAGCCTCATGCTTTTGGTTGAATCACTCATTCACCTTTTCCCTGATACTAGAGTGGAACTGATCGCGTTCAGGGAGGAATCACTGTGCTATCTAAAGGCTTTGAAGTTGAGATTTACACCAGCACCCCTGAGGGCGATGCCGTTGGGCTTTCTGACAAGATTGTGGCGGCGTTAGATGGGTTTGTGCGAGAACCCGATAGCCGCAATGTGGAATATACTACTCCGCCCTGTCACCGCTATGAGCGGCTCTTGTGCGACCTATTGCAGCCTCGGTTTAAGCTACGCAACTATTTGAAACAGTTAGGCGACTACACACTCCTGCCGGGTAGCACTTTGTCATTGGGCGGCAGCGATCGCTTCCTGCGCTCTGATCCTGGCAATCCATACCACACTTACATCGAGCAGACCTATGGCACGAAGGTTGTCACTGCCAGCATTCATATCAACATTGGTATTTCTGATTTGGAAACGCTGATGCGTGCCTGTCGATTGGTGCGAGTGGAAGCGCCCCTAATTTTAGCTCTAACTGCCTCGTCACCCTTTTTGAATGGAGCCGCAACGGGCTATCACTCTACTCGCTGGAGCCTTTTTCCTAAAACTCCTGCCCATGTGCCCCTGTTTGAAAGTCATGCTCACTTCATCCGTTGGACGGAACAGCAGCTAGCAGCGGGCACCATGCAAAATGTGCGGCATCTGTGGAGTTCAGTTCGTCCTAATGGCGATCGCCGCCCCTACAACCTAAATCGGGTGGAACTGCGAATTTGTGACCTGGTAGTAGACCCACTATCGTTGCTGTCAATTGCAGCACTACTGGAAGCCCGATTGTTGCAGGTGATCGCCAATCCAGGTCTTGATCCATTGCAAATGAGCCAGCTTTCTAGTGAGGATCTGGTTGCTCTTACAGATGCCAACGAGCTAGCTGCTGGCAAACTCAGCCTAGATGCTGAACTGCGCCACTGGCAAGATGGTCGCCCAATTATTGCTAAGGATTGGATCGAACAGCTTTACCAAGAAGTGTGGGACACTGCCAAACAACAAGGCTTTAGCTGCTTCTTGTCGCCTTTGAAAAAGATTTTGCGAGATGGCAACGAAGCTCAGCGTTGGCTGAAACTGCATGAACAGGGAATGTCCGTAAGCCAGGTCATGCAGCAAGCGATTCGAGACACTGAGGCAATGGAACTAGCACTGGAAAGCGAGTTGTGTGGTTTGTTAGTGGCGTAGGAAAAGTCACGAAGTTTGCGTGGTTCGCGTAGGTGAGTGAACCATTGCCGTAACGCTCCATGATGAATAGGGTTAAAACTCAACGATTACAGGAGTATGATCGCTGGGCTGTTCTAGTTTACGGGGAGCTTTATCAATGGTACAAGCGATCGCTTTCTCGTACAGGCTCGGCGTGAGATAAATGTGATCAATTCGCCAGCCCATGTCACGTCGAAACGCCGCTGATCGATAATCCCACCAGCTAAAGTGACCGCCGTCTTTGATAAATTTGCGGAACACATCCGCCAATCCCAGCCGCAAAATCACTTGCAGTGCCACTCGTTCTAGATCCGTTGCCATCACCTGATTCACTCGCCCCGTGGGATCATGAATGTCGATGTCCTCTAAGGCAATATTAAAGTCGCCGCACACCAGCAGGTGATTTGGCTCCAGCATCAATGCTTTTAGGTAGTCATGCAGCACTTCCAACCAGCGCAGTTTGTAGACATATTTTTCGCTGCCTACGGCTGAACCATTGGGCACATACAAATTCACCACACGCAGATCGCCAACAATTCCTGTGATCACCCGCTTTTGTTGATCAAACTCAGCCACGCGATCGCCCAAAACTGGTGCAAATCCACGGCTAACATCGCTCAGCGGCTCACGGCTTAAGATGGCAACGCCGTTATAGCTGGGCTGCCCAAATATTTCTGCGTGATAGCCAATTTCGGTAAAAGCATCGCAGGGAAATTTCTCATCCACCACTTTGGTTTCTTGTAAACACAGCACATCCACCGAGGTGTTTTTTAACCAGTCTGTAGCGTGGGGCAGACGAGTGCGAATTGAGTTGACATTCCACGTAGCAATTTTCATCAGCAGTTGAAGGGCGATTTGTAAAACGATCCCTCAGGGAATCGCAGTGAGCTTTTTGAGAATAGCAGTTTTGCGTTTTGGGAATGTTCCGAGACAATACAAGGAAACCTAAAGCGATTTTGATATGGATGGTTTTCTAAATCTAAACAAGCCGATGGACTTCACTTCGCACGACTGCGTAGCTAAATTGCGGCGATTGTTGAACACACGGCGAATCGGACATGCAGGCACGCTAGACCCCACCGCAACAGGCGTTTTACCGATCGCCATTGGTAGAGCAACTCGGCTACTTCAGTTTTTGCGATCGGATAAGGCATATCGAGCCACCATTCGGTTTGGGGTCACCACCACGACCGATGATTTGGAAGGCGAAATCCTAAATCAGCAGCCTGTGCCCGATTTAGATTTAGCCAAGGTGAAGACTGCGCTCAAACACTTTCAAGGCACAATTCAGCAAGTGCCGCCGATTTATAGCGCGATTCAAGTAGATGGAAAACGGCTCTATGATTTGGCGCGATCTGGAAAAGCAGTGGAAGTGCCTTCTCGCACGGTGGAAGTGTCGGACATCAAAATAGTGGGTTGGCAGCCAGGAGATTTTCCTGAGTTGGAGATTGATATTGCTTGTGGTGGTGGCACCTATATCCGGGCGATCGCCCGTGATCTGGGCATTGCTTTACACACCTTCGGCACCCTCACAAACCTGATTCGCACTAAAAGCAGCGGCTTCGACTTAGAAAATAGCCTCACCCTAGATCAACTAGAAGAACAACTTCAGCAAAATGCCTTTCGCCCTATTTTGCCCGATGAAGTGCTAGACCACCTAGAGGAGATCGCCCTATCTCCCATTCTTGCCAAACGATGGTGCCAAGGACAACGCATCGCCCCTTACGACTTGCCAGATTTCACCACCAGTCGTGCTCCACTTCGCATTCACACCGAAGCGGGAACCTTTTTAGGTATTGGGCAACTCACAGATCCCCCAACCGGAACCATCCTCACTGCGCGCATTGTCTTTTTAGACAGCGCAAAAGCGTAAGCAAGCGAAGAGTATGGAGTGCGGAGTACAAAGTGCGAGCAAACTACTTACCCTACTGAACTCCGCACCTGGAAGTTTAGACCCGGAACCTCGAACGCCATACTCCAAACCTTGTACCTCGTAATCCCTGCTCTAATCCTCATACCGCATGAGCTTTTTGTAAAAATTTTGAGAAAAATCTGCCAGCCGCATCCGCTTGAAGTTCAAAATCACCTCAATCAAAAAATCAATAAACTCAAAATTCGCCAGCATCAGCTCATAACTTAAATCAGCTTCACTATCAAACTGAATCCGGCATCGGGTCAAGTCAGCAGGTAGTGCCGAGATGTTCCAGGTTGCCACAAAGGGAATGCTATCTCCCCCTTCAATTCTGCGTTCTCCTTCTAGGTTGCCTTTTTGGTAAAGGCTAATTGCATAGGGCAGAATCGATCGCTTACCTTGCTGGGGATAGTAGGGAAGATAAACTCCTACTTGCGGTTGAGGCGCGGGCTGTAGCTTGTCAATAGCCATACCAGATAGTCCTAAAGCTGTTTAGTTTACGCACGTGTAACATTAAAACCCATCTTTGAAGCAAGCCATCACCAGAGCAGTAAATATAACCTTCAAGCTCAAAATAATCCTAGATGGTTCTGTGTTGGTTAAGCTGATACTACAGACATTCAAGCAACTGACTTATGTTTCTCAAGAAAAAGATCACTCCAAAATAATGACCTGCAAAGAATTCATCCTTATGGAGAATGGGCAAAAATTCTTAATAAAGAACATTCGGCTCTAAAAAGTTTTACATCCCATGGCTTTTCTTTACCGTTCTTCAGAGTTGCTGTTCATTACATATTGGGTTAGCAGAGGGTCAGCAAACAGTACTTACTCAGAAACTGAATCAATCTGTGATGACAATCTTCCCAGTCGCCTCTCACCTAAGATTTATCGCCTACTTTAATGGGTGCTTGTGTTGTATTCATCTAAAGCTTATTGTGGACTTCAATGAACCTTGACAATTTTCTAAACCATCTCACAGTTAGGACACTGGTATAACGTTATGGCACCTCTGGTTGCAAATTATTATCTGACCTATCGCTGTAACGCGCGGTGTCATTTCTGCGATATTTGGGCGTTAGATCCTAAACAAGAAGCAGAATTTGAGACTATCCGTACGAACCTAATGGATTTGCGGCGGCTAGGTGTGAAGTATGTTGACTTCACTGGAGGGGAGCCGTTGCTAAGAGCCGATGTTCAACAGATCTACGCTGAGGCAAAACGGCAGGGTTTCGTGACTAGCATGACCACGAACACGATCCTGTATCCCAAACGGGCGAAAGAGATGCAGGGGTTGATCGATTTTCTCAACTTTTCTCTAGATGGACCTGATGCAGAAAACCACAACCAGTCACGTGGGGTACAAATTTTTGACACCCTGGTTGAATCGGTTAAAATTGCTCAGTCTTTAGGCGAATATCCAGTTTTGAACCACACGGTGACAGCTCAAAACTTCGATCGCATCTCAGAAGTAGCAGAGTTGGGTTTACGGCTCAGTGCGCGAGTATGGCTGAATCCAGCTTTTACTGCATACAGCAACTACAACTCGAAGAAAAACCCGACTCCAGATATGGTGCTGGCGATCGAAGCTGCTGCAAAACAATACTCGAACGTTGGTTACAATAAGGCTGCACTCGCTTTTATTGAAGCCGGTGGAAATGACACCCAAAATCCGCGCTGTAAGGCAGTGGATGCCGTAATTGCCATCTCACCCAACGACGAATTGCTTTTGCCCTGTTATCACTTTGCTCAAACAGGTTTGCCAATTAATGGTCGCCTTTATGAGCTTTATAAACAGTCGGAAGAAGTGGAAAGTTACCGCCAGTCGCAGGGCAAACTATCTGTTTGTGAAGGTTGTACGGTTTGGTGCTATCTGATTCCTAGCTTCTTTAAAGGAATTGACAAGTATTGGTGGTTAAATCAGGTGACCTATGCCGGAGAATTCCTGGCGCGAAAGCGATTCATTCAACGACCTGCCTCCTATCAGCGCTCTGCTAGCTGATTTATCGGAGCTGGTTGAACCGGACGAAGATCCAGACCCACACGTTTACGGAACTGAGAATCGGCGGCGCAGAGCGGCGATCGCTTTGACGGCGATTTGGAGCGGCACGATCGCCCTTCATTTCATGGCTTGGAGCTACTGGTTTGTTGCTGGTTTGACCACATTGGTGGGTATCCATGCCGTGCGAATTTTGTTCGCGCGTCCTTTGCCACCTGCCAAACCCCTAGATAATATCCAGCCTGCTTCTCTCCCGGTCGTGTCGATTCTCGTTGCTGCCAAAAACGAAGAAACCGTAATCGAACGACTGGTGACAACTTTGTGCAGTCTTGATTATCCAGCAAGCCAGTACGAACTCTGGGTGATTGATGACAACAGTACGGATGGAACATCGACTTTACTTAAGCAGTTAGCTCAACAGTATAAACAACTGCGGGTGTTTCACCGTCCCTTGGGATCTGCCGGAGGAAAGTCGGGAGCGCTCAACCAAGTATTGCCATTAACCAGAGGAGAGGTGATCGCGGTTTTTGATGCAGATGCTCAGATCACACCCGATCTATTTCGGCGTGTGCTACCGCTGTTTGAACGGACAGATTTAGGCGCAGTGCAGGTACGCAAACAAATCGCAAATGTGTCGGGGAATTTGTGGATTCAGGGGCAAGTTGCCGAAATGGCATTGGATTCATTTTGGCAAGAGCAGCGGATTGCGATCGGGGGCATTGGCGAACTGCGGGGAAATGGTCAGTTCGTTCGACGGACGGCATTGGAGCG
>NZ_JAEVYN010000002.1:0-477182 GCF_016807185.1 Leptolyngbya sp. Cla-17 | reverse complement strand
AAACCTACCACGTCTGGGTTGAGGGCCATCCATCGCCGCACACTTTAAAGCAATGGCAACAGGGAGTATTGTTAGAAGGACAAAGAACCCTTCCCGCAGACATTTTTATCCTGAAATCGCATCCTAACCACCGAACATTATTAGAGATTGTTTTGAAAGAAGGACGTAATCGCCAAATTAGGCGAATCGCAGAGCAGTTAGGGCACCCTGTCCAAACGCTCCACCGTACTGCAATTGGTTCTATTCGACTGCAATCCGATAGTCAGCCTCACCTTGAAAGCGGTCGCTATCGCCCTTTAACAAGCTCTGAGATTTGTTTTTTGAGATCCCAAGTTAACCTAACATCGAAGAAGACGCTAAGCGTGGATGAGGAGTGCCGAGCATGAAAGATAAGACTCTTCAATTGAATAGAGAACAAGCGCGATTGTTGGCTGAAATTGGTGCTTACTTGCGCTGTCTTCGACAAGATCAAACATTGTCCTTAGAGGCGATCGCTGCTACAACGCTGATTCCTGTTCGGACTTTAATGGCGATTGAAGAAGGCAATGCCATCCAACTGCCCGAACCTGTTTATGTTCAGGGTTTTATTCGCCGATATGCGGATGCGATCGGGGCAGACGGCACGGAGATTGCCAACGCTTTTCCCGCTCAATCCGATTTAAGATCTCCTAAACCGACCTGGAGCAGCACCGTAGAAGCGCAGCTGCGCCCCCTGCACCTGTATTTGGTTTACATGCTGCTGGTCGCTGGCGCTGTGAGCGGATTGTCCTATGTGCTAAATCGCTCGTCTGCACAGGCGTTTCGCTATGCTAACTTGCCTCAACAGCCCGGAACAGGACAATTACCGACCCAAAAAGTTGAATTGTATGGTCCACCCTCGCCCAGTCAAAAAGCGACAGGTGGTGCGGCAGGCAAAGTAGCCGACAAAACAGCGACACCATCTCCCGCTGTGATATCTGATAAGCCAGTTCGCATTGGCTTGGCTTTGAAAGCTCAATCCTGGATTCGGATTGTTGCAGATGGAAAAATGGAATTTGAGGGTGTGCTATCGGAAGGTGCTCAACAAACTTGGGCTGCAAAACAGCAGATTACTGTGCGGGCTGGAAATGCTGGAGGAGTGCTAGTGAGCTATAACGAGAGTCCACCAAAGCTTCTGGGCGAACCGGGTACAGTCGAAGAAAAAACCTTTGAGGCTCAGTCTCAAGCCGAAGCGAATTTATCTGAAAGACCCATCGTTACAGCTTCTAACTTGCCCGGGCTCTAACCGTTTTGGTCAAGCACGGGTAGTGAGGATAGACGTTGTAGTTAATTGGCTGGAATCTGGTCAAACCCAGCTAAACCTGCCCTAGAACAGTGGTTTCCGTCTTCGAGAAACCTCTTTAATGGATGTTGCATACCAGCTTTTGAGTCCTCGCCTACACTGGAGGTATGAATGGCATTTATCCACTACCCACTGAGGTTGTTCATTTAATTGCGGCTGGGGAGGTCATCGACTCTCTCGCTGCGGCCATCCGAGAACTGGTGGAAAATTCCTTAGATAGTGGTGCCACTCGCATTACAGTTTCCATTTGGGCAGAGCAGTGGAGACTGCGAGTAGCAGATAACGGAATTGGGATGAATTGCCAAAATTTGAAGCAAGCTGCGAGTCCCCATAGCACTAGCAAAATTCGCGATCGCCAAGATTTGTGGAACATCACCAGCCTTGGGTTTCGCGGTGAAGCGCTGCATAGTCTGGCACAATTAGCCCAATTGCAGATTGCTAGCCGTCCATCATCGTTATCGTCTTCCAGTAATGCTGATTCAGGGCAAGCGAGTGAAGGTTGGCAGGTTACCTATGACACTCAAGGAGTGCCAGTTGAAATGGAACCTGTGGCGATCGCACCGGGCACCATCGTCACTGTGGATCATCTATTTGCCAACCTGCCAACTCGCCGCCAAGGCTTGCCCTCCGTAGCTCATCAACTCAAAGCGGTGCAAGCCATCATTTATCAAATTGCGCTGTGCCATCCCCAAGTGACCTGGCAAGTTCAACAAGGCGATCGCGACTGGTTTACCCTGTTTCCTGGCAGCACCGCTCGTCAAATTTTGCCTCAACTGTTGCGAGAAGTAGAGGTCAGCGATTTGCAAGAGATGGAGCAGACGTCGGGTGACGAGGATCGAATGTCAGGGATCAGGGATCAGGAGGAACAACTCCGCACTCCCGACTTCGCATTCCCAACTCCGCACTCTGCACCTTCTCTTTATCTTCTATTGGGCTTACCCGATCGCTGCCACCGTCATCGCCCAGATTGGGTGCGAGTGGCCGTGAACGGACGATCTGTTAACTTGCCGGAGATTGAACAAACAATTTTGGCGGCATTTCGGCGAACCCTGCCCCGCGATCGCTATCCGGTTTGCTTTGTCCATTTGCAGGTGACTCCAGCGCAGGTTGACTGGAATCGACACCCTGCCAAATCAGAAATCTACCTGCATCATTTAGATGACTGGCGTGATCAAATTACTGCCGCGATCGATCAAACGTTGCGTTTAAATCCTGATACGCTCCCAGAAACGCTCTATTCAGATCGCATTGGGCACCTACTTAAAACCGCAGAAACCGGGGGAGTATGGCAGACCTCGCAACCGTCAAGCAACTTGGAATCTGGAGACCAGTCAGCGTCCTCAACTCCTAACTCCCAAACCTCAATCTCCCTCAAAGCGCTTGCCCAAGTTCACAACACCTATATCCTGGCTGAACATCCCACTGGGCTGTGGCTGATTGAGCAACACATTGCCCATGAACGGGTGCTGTATGAGCAACTGTGCGATCGCTGGCAAATTGTGCCGCTCGAAACGCCCATTATTTTGAAGTCGTTAACCCCTGCCCAAGTAGAGCAATTGCAGCGGATCGGCATAGAGGTAGAACCCTTTGGCGATCAGTCTTGGGTGGCGCGATCCGCTCCTGCCTTGCTAGCGGCGCGATCGGATGGTGCAGAAGCGCTCATAGAACTCAGCTTTGGTGGTGATTTGCAAACAGCCCAAGTCGCAACTGCTTGCCGTAGCGCCATTCGCAATGGCACAGTGCTGTCTCATACAGCAATGCAAACCCTATTAACCCAATGGCAACAAACGCGCAATCCTCGCACGTGTCCCCATGGTCGCCCCATTTGCCTAACGCTAGAGGAGTCTTCCCTATCGCGCTTTTTCCGGCGACATTGGGTAATCGGCAAAAGTCATGGAATTCAATGAGTGTCGTAAATTTACAGTCAAATCGCAGAATGTGGGCTGCAAAACACTACACTAGGCAGTGGAACGATTACCTTTAAAGCATTGAGTTCTAGCCTTGCACTCGATCGCTGCGCGTGAGTCAAGGCTGCCAAAACTTTGCTTATTCTGTTCTCCTCCACTGCTTTGTATAGGAAAAATCAAGTTATGACAGAAACATCGGTTCGCTTTCCCATTGATTTGGGTGCTTATAAGTCAATAGCGCTAGACCCGACTAAACCAACCCTGACTGATGACGAACGGGAGGCATTGAAAGCAAATACTCAACTGTGCCGTGACGCAATTGTTTTCTTTACAGCAACCGGGGCAGCGCGGGGTGTGGGCGGTCATACTGGTGGACCTTATGATACCGTTCCAGAAGTGGTGATTTTGGATGCGCTCTTTCGGGGAGCGGCTGATCAGTTTGTGCCCATTTTCTTTGACGAAGCGGGGCATCGAGTGGGCACTCAATATTTGATGGCAGCGCTGCATGGGGAACTTCCGGTTGAGCAATTAATGCACTATCGGGAAGCTAATTCCAAACTGCCTGGACACCCCGAATTGGGCTTGACTCCGGGTGTAAAGTTTAGCTCCGGTCGTTTAGGGCACATGTGGCCTTATGTAAATGGTGTAGCGCTGGCAAATCCTGGTAAAGCAGTGTTCTGCTTGGGTTCCGATGGCTCTCAGCAAGAAGGAAACGATGCCGAAGCGGCGCGGCTAGCCGTGGCGCAACACCTAAATGTGAAGCTGATTATTGACGATAATGACGTCACGATCGCAGGTCATCCCTCCAAATATCTTCCTGGTTTCACCGTAGCCAAAACCCTGGCAGGGCATGGCGTAAAAGTGCTAGAAGGCGATGGCGAAGATATAGATAGCTTGTATAGTCGGATTCACGAAGCCATTAACACGCCTGGAACGGTGGCTGTGATCAACAAACGTCCTATGTGCGTTGGGATTGAGGGGCTAGAAGGCTCGACTCACGGGCATGATGTCATTTCCGTTGAGAAAGCGATCGCCTACCTAGAAAAACGCGGATATACCGATGCGGTTGCCGTGCTCAAAAGCATCGAAACGCCCAAAAATCCCTACAAATTTCTTGGCATTGGCAGCAAATGGGATTCTAACCGGAACGTGTTTGGCGATGCTGTTGTTTCCGTTCTGAGTCGGATGAGTGAAGCCGAGCGTAAAGAGAACGTGCTAGTGATCGATAGCGACTTGGAAGGCTCCTGCGGATTGAAAAAAATCCACGATGCCCATCCTGAGGTCTTTCTGCCCTCTGGCATTATGGAGCGGGGCAACCTCTCTGCTGCCGCTGGATTTGGGATGGCAAAAGGCAAGCAAGGCATCTTTGCAACATTCGCAGCGTTCTTGGAAATGTGCATTTCCGAGATCACCATGGCGCGGTTGAACTACTCCAATCTCCTTTGCCACTTCTCCCATTCTGGCATCGACGACATGGCAGACAACACTTGCCACTTTGGTATCAACAATTTCTTTGCCGACAATGGCTTAGATGATGGCTACGATACCAAGCTTTACTTCCCTGCGGATGCCAACCAGATGAAAGCCTGCGTTGAGTCAGTCTTTTTCAACCCAGGGCTACGGTTCATCTTCTCGACCCGTTCTAAAACGCCGATTTTGCTGAATGCTGAGGGTGGCGAGCTATTTGGCGACGGCTACACCTTCACCCCTGGCAAAGATGAAGTGATTCGGGAGGGCACCGCTGGCTATATCGTTGCCGTAGGTGATGCTGTTTACCGCGCTTTAGATGCCGTGGAGCGTTTGAAGCAAGAAGGAATTGATGTAGGACTGATCAACAAGCCAACTTTAAATGTGGTAGATGAAGAGGCGATCGCCAAGATTGGTGCATCTCCCTTTGTCATCGTGGTTGAAGCCTTTAACCGCAAAACCGGTTTGGGTAGCCGTTTTGGTAGCTGGCTACTGGAACGTGGCTTAACACCTAAATATGCTTACCTCGGTACTCACGAAGAAGGCTGCGGCGGTTTGTGGGAGCAGTTTCCCCATCAAGGCATCGATCCGGTTGGCATCATGGCAAAAGTGAAACAGCTTGTAGGCTAGGGATTGAGGTCTGAGTGCGGGGTGCAGAGGGCAGCATACTATCTGAGTAAAGCTGACTAAACTCACCTCGTAGGCTCCTAAGAGTCTGTCAATTTCAATTTGAGGGGTAAAGAAGTGAAGGAGTAGAGCTGTAGCAGTAAGTGCGGCTATACTCCTTCACTTACTTCTTTACCCATTTTTGTTTCACACACCACTACGCGATCGCGGTCTGATAAAAAACCTGCATCTCAGCAAACCATTGCTGGCGAGATGCTTCCCAAGTGTAAAACATGTGCCCACCGAGGTAATGCTTTAGCTTCAAGTTGGGGCGCAACTCTGGATTCAACTTCATCAAATCCGCCAAATGGTTTGAGGCAAAATAGGGCGTAACCAGATCAAAAAAGCCATGATTGATCGCCACCTGCATGTAGGGATTCAATGTCATCCCCACGCGCAAATCGTCCACTGCGCCAATGAAACCCTGTTTTAACTCGCCCTTGGGATCAAACGTCCAGGCTTTGAAGACTTCAATATTCAGCAGGTGATAGGTGAGGTCAGTTTCCACGCCCAAGGTATCCCGTAGATGGCTGTTGATGGCTCCTGTAAACAGGCGATCAATTCCATCCAGGGTCGGGTCGCTGCCTTCATACTGCAAGCGATCGGGAAAGGGATCGATCGCGGTCATCGCAGCATCATACAAACCTACAATTTTTTGCTGATCGCGCAGTAGCTCTCTGGCAAAAGCTTCAATCCCAATCCGTCCGGCTTGCCGCTCTACAAACGAAACAGGTAAGCCAATCAAGTCTGCGAGCTGCTGATAGGCGGTCTGCCGTTCATCTGGTGGCAGCGTGTCGCCCATAGCCAGCATGGGAATGAAAGTTTTGCGGGAAAATTGCTCTGCGGCGCTGATATGAGCTTGCAAATCGCCTGTGTTGCCTGCCCACTGAGCGCGATCGTGATGGGCTGCCGTGGCTGCAAAAGAGGGAATTAGCGTTGCCCAGCCCGTGAGGTTGTAATCGTTTGCGTCAAATAAACTGAACTCTAGGGCAGGCGAAATCAAAATTGCTCCAGAAAGCCCCACACCAAATTCTTGTTGCAGCTTCCGAGCAAGTTTTGCCACCCGAAAGCCCCCATAGCTTTCCCCCGCAATAAAAATAGGAGACAGCCAGCGCTTTTGCCGTGACAAAAAACCCTGAATGAATTCTCCCAGCGCTTTCAAATCGCGATCCACATTCCAAAAAGCCGCTTCTTTAGGCTTGTCGTTCTTACCTTCCGGCTTGTCACCAGGTTTTTCAGGGTTTTCTTTATCCGGCACTAAACTGCGGCTAAATCCGGTGCCAATTGGGTCGATAAAGACCAAATCGGTGAAGCTCAGCCAGCTTTCCAGATTATCCACTATCCGCACGGGTGGCTTGGGTAAGCTGCCGTTAGCGCCAAATGCAATGCGTTTGGGTCCCAAAGCTCCCATGTGTAAATAGGCAGAGGCAGCGCCAGGACCACCATTGAAAACAAAGGTGAGCGATCGCCGCGAGGCAGAATCCGTTTTTGCCAGATATGCAACATGAAATATCTCGGCAATCGGCTTCTCGTTTTCATACAGAGTTTGCCACTCGGCAGTTGCCGTATAGGGAATCTGGCGATCGCCTAAGGAAAGGATATGTTCAGTAGTTTTGCCTTGACGGGCGATCGGCGAGCTTGGGGTGTCGGGCATAGGATAAAAGGGAATGCTGAATGACTGCAACGATTCTAGTACCGCCTAGTCATTGATGGGAATGTTCTGTCTTTGAATAGCTCGATAGCTCTCAACGTCAACTGCTGTCAGATACCTAGGCCTGATTTTCGCTCGAGGTATGATGGGTGCTAAGCGCAAAGATGAGAGCGGTGTGTGGACAACAGCACAGAGTAACAATGAGCCGACTCTTGACATTTTCCCACGACCTAGGGCAACTGACTCAAAACCAGGAGCGATTTTCTCAAGATCAGGAGCGGTTCAATGAGCGATTTAGTAACTATCAGCAGGCGACGCAGTGGGTGGTGCAGTTAGCTTTTACCTTAATTGCGTCGGCAACGTTGACGCTGATTATTACGGTTGTTTTAAAACGATAGGAAAATCCTATTGCTAGCCGCTTGGATTATGGAGAAACGAGGTTTGCGATCGCCACGGGTGCAATCCTATCAGCAGGCTCAAATCCAAATACCTTGGCATAAAAATAGAACTCGCCATCCATTGTGCGCTTAATGTTCTCAGCTTTACGGAAGCCATGCTGCTCCCCTTCATACAGCACATAGGCAACAGGCAACCCTTTGGTTTTTAGAATTTCAACCATCATTTCTGCCTGATTAGGCGGCACAATTTTGTCTTCATCGCCTTGAAAGAAAATCACTGGGCAGTTGAGCAAGTGAGCCGAGTGGATGGGCGATCGCTCAATATACAGATTTTTCTGCTCTGGGTACGCCCCAATCAGACTATCGAGATAGCGAGACTCAAACTTATGGGTGTCTGTTGCCAACGCTTCTAAGTCGCTCACACCGTAGTAACTGGCACCTGCTTTGAACAAATCCCGAAAGGTGAGAGCGCAGAGAGTAGTGTAGCCGCCAGCGCTACCGCCATCGATCACAAGGCGATCGCCATCAACCTTGCCCTGTGCCGCCAAATATTTGGCTCCATTAGCACAGTCATCCACATCCACAATTCCCCATTGCCCATTCAGCCGTTCCCGATAGGCACGTCCGTAGCCTGTGCTGCCGCCATAGTTCACATCCAGCACCGCAAAACCGCGACTGGTCCAATACTGAATTCGCAGGCTGAGCATGGTGGAAGTGGCAGAAGTGGGTCCACCGTGGCTTTTCACCAGGAGTGGTGGACGCTCGTCGGTGGGAGCAGCAAAGTCTTGATTGTTAGGCGGATAGTAAAAACCGTAGGCTTCCAGTCCGTTTTCGGTAGGAAAAGCGATCGCCATGGGCACCGATAAATAACCCGAATCAATCTGCAATTCGCTTGATTTTTGTAGCACTTCAAACTGGCGAGTCGCCAGATCTAGGTGCACCAGTTCGCCAGATTGAGTTGCCGATCCTGCTTTAAACACCACCTTTCCTGGTGCTGCATGAATGCTGCCAATTTCAGAATAGGGCGTGTCAATCAGTTCCAGCGCTGTGGTCTGTGGATTCAAGCTGGCGAGGTAGGAAGCACCATCTTGGGTGTAGGTGCAAATAATTTGATTGGCAGATTCAAACCCGTAGGTAGACATACCAAACACCCATTGGGGCAAGCCAAATTCGGCTTCCATGAGGCACAGCGGCTCGATAGCCCCCGCCCAGCGATATAGGTTCCACCAGCCTGTGCGATCGCTGACAAAGTACAACAACCCATCCGGCGACCATTTGGGCTGAAAAATTGACTCGGTTAAACCACCCGCAATTTTTTGGCAGCCGGTCATGCTACCCTCAGCATCGAGGGTTCCTAGCCAAAGTTCTGTGCCATCCCAAGGCATATTGGGATGATTCCAGCTAATCCATGCCAGTTGTGAGCCATCGGGACTGAGGCAGGGCGAGGCATAAAAATCTTTATCGGAGGCGAGGATAGACTGCTCCCCTTTACCATCTAGACGAAAACTCACGATCGCATTCACGGCTTCGCCTTCGCTGTTTTCATCACCAGTGTGATCTTCCCGCACACAAATCATCCGATTACGCTGAGCATCAACCACGCCATCAGCATAGCGCCAGGGCAGTTCTGGGGTAATGGCAACGGGTTCGCCACCGGGCAGCTTACGATACAAGCGTTGGTCGGCAAAGTTGGAAAAGTAGACCGCGCCTTGATGCACCAAAAAGGCACCACCGCCGTATTCATGCACCCGTGATCGCACATTGAAGGGCGCTGGAGTGATGTCCGAGACTTGCCCTGCCGCAGTACGGCGCACTATGACATTTCGTCCAGCTTCCGTGGGTCGCTGTTCCGTCCAATACACCTCTCCACGATCAAGGCGAATTTCACCTAACCCAATCGTTCCTGCCACAATCAGATCTGAGGTGATGGGCGATTTCCAGGAGCCGTAAGGAGCAATATGAGGGGAAGTCATGTAGTCGGTTACTCGTGCGTCAATAGTCAACCTTGAGGATAGAGGGTTTCAGTCCAGGTTGCTAGTGCCTAGTGACATGTCAAACAATAAAGTGAATAAAGGGGTGAAGAGTAAGGGAGATCTACGCCTATGTCTTTACTCTTTTACCCCTTTACCTGCTTACCTGTTTAATTAACCAAAGCGTCCGCTTACATAGTCTTTGGTTTTCTGGTCAGCGGGTTTGTTAAACAGCAGATTGGTTTCGTTAAACTCCACCATTTCACCCAGATACATGAAGGCGGTGTAGTCTGAAACCCTTGCGGCTTGCTGCATACTGTGAGTCACGATCAAAATTGTGACCTGCTGCTTTAGGTCGTTGATCAGTTCTTCAATGCTAGCAGTGGCGATCGGGTCGAGAGCAGAGGTTGGCTCGTCGAACAGCACGATGTTGGGTTCCGTGGCGATCGCTCGCGCAATACACAAACGCTGCTGCTGACCACCCGACAAATTATAGGCAGGTTCCTTCAACCGATCTTTTGCCTCATTCCACAACGCCGCACCCTTCAACGCCTTCTCTACTTTTTCGTCGAGCAAGCTTTTTGCGGTCATGCCCTGCACTCTCAGGCCATAGGCAACATTTTCATAGATCGATTTAGGAAACGGGTTGGGGCGCTGGAATACCATGCTGACGCGCATCCGCACCTCGATTGGGTCAATCTGCTTCTCTAAGATATTTACCCCATCGAGCAAGATTGCCCCATCGTAGCGATTGCCGGGATACAAATCGTGCATTCGGTTAAAGCATCGCAACAGGGTCGTCTTCCCGCAGCCAGAAGGACCAATCAACGCCGTCACCCTGCGATCCCAAACAACCATATTGACGCTTTTGAGCGCTTTTGAGGAACCGTAGTAAAAGTCGAGATCTTTTACCTCCGCCTTGCGCTCCATCACAGATGAGTTGAGTACACTCGTATCTACCATTTGACTCCCTTCCGAAGACGATAACGTAAGTAAATTGCGAAAGCATTCAGCGTCAGAGTCATGAGAATCAGAATGACACCAGCAGCAGCAGCATTCACTTGAAACTCTGGCTGAGGACGAGAAACCCAGTTAAACATTTGAATGGGCAAAACCGTAAAGGGAGCCATTAACCACTCAAATGAAATAAACGGAAACTGACCTTTAACAGGAGCAGGAGGTAAAAATGCGATGAAGGTCAATGCTCCAATCGTAATTAGTGGAGCTGTTTCACCGATCGCCCGCGACAGACCAATAATGATACCTGTAAGAATGCTGCCTGAGGAATAGGGCAAGATGTGATCCCAAATCATTTGCCACCGACTGGCACCCAGCGCATAGGCAGCCTCTCTCAAACTGCTAGGAATCGCCCGTAAAGCCTCTCGCGTCGTGACAATTACAATCGGCAAGATGAGCAATGCCAGCGTTAAGCCTGCCGTCAAAATACTCTCACCTAGATTCAATATTGTCTTGAAAAGACCTAATGCCAGCAGCCCATATACGATGGAGGGAACTCCGGCTAGATTGGTGACGTTAATTTCGATCAAAGCTGCCAGCCAGTTCTTGGGAGCATATTCTTCTAGATACACGCCAGCGGCAACTCCTAGAGGAACCGCAATAAACATCGTGGTTAACATGACCAGCAATGAGCCAATCCACGCTGATAAGATACCCGCTTCGTTAAAATCGCTGCTCGGAAACGACGTAAAAAACTTCCAGTTGAGCCGGGGTAGCCCCTGAATAAAAAGTTGAGCAACCAATGCCAGCAAGATCAAAGTCGCTACCGAAATAACCAGTAATCCAAGCACCCCAAATAGCTTACTGATGAGTTGACGACGAGAGACAGATGCCCGAATCTGCTGTAAATAATTGCTTTGGGAAAATTCAGCCTGTGCCATATTAATAGGTTTCGCGGAAGCGTTTGGTCAGGAAGTAGCCAATAACGTTGAAAGTCAAAGTGACCAGTACCAGCACTAGCCCTGCCGCAAAAATAGTTTGGTACTCCAAAGTGCCATGGGGCAAGTCGCCCAAGCTCACTTGGACGATATATGCAGTGATAGTGGCGGCTGATTCCAATGGGTTGAACGTGAAAGTGGGCTGTAGACCGGCGGCGATCGCCACGATCATCGTCTCACCTACCGCCCGCGAGACACCCAGAATGAATGCCGCAATCACACCAGAAGCAGCAGCAGGCAGCACAACCTTTAAAGCAGTTTGCAAACGAGTCGCCCCGGTTGCATAAGACCCTTCCTTGATGTTCAACGGCACGGAACGCATAGCATCCTCACTAATTGAGCTAATTAGCGGCGTAATCATCAACCCCATAACCAGTCCTGCTCCCAACATGTTAAATCCAGATAGCTCAGCCGGAAAAACACTCGGGAAAATATTGGATAAAGGAGTGCCAACAAATGGGTATAACCATTGCAAAGCAGGAATCACAGTGAGCAAAGCAAAATACCCGTACACCACAGTCGGAATCCCTGCTAGCAATTCCAAAATGGGCTTGACCACTTCTCGAACACTCGGAGCAGCAAACTCGCTTAAATAAATCGCTGAAATCAGCCCCATCGGCAGAGCGACTGTCAAGGCAACAGCAGTCGTCGTCAGCGTTCCTGATACGAGCGGCAAAATCCCGTAGCCTGGTGGATCAAATAAGGGAGACCAGTCTTTACTGGTTAAAAACTCTATCAGCGAAACCTCCTGAAAAAACAGAACTGATTCACTAATAAGGATATACATGATGGCAACTGTTGTCGCCACACAAGAAAAAGCTGCTAAGAATAAAATGAACTCAATAAAACGTTCCTTCAGTTCGCGGGCTTTCTTCTTTTGGGTAAATTGAAGATCCTTACCAGAAGGCTTTAGCGGCTGAGCAGTCATAATTTTAATCTGTCAAAAAAGTGGAAAGCCAGCAAGAAACGTGCTGACTTTTAGAGCGATCGCGTTACTCAAATCAAAGGGGCGCACACTAGTGTGCGCCCCTTAACTAAAAATTGATTACTCTTTTAGTTGGCGGTTTAGTAGGTCATCCACCTTTAAACCCACTGCTTCTTCTCCACCAAAGATAGTGCCAGTTTTACTAGCGCTAAACCGCTTCGTGACCGCCGGGTAAGCCCTAGCAGGCAGACCTACATAACCAATGGAATCGGCAGTTCTGCCTGCGTTCTTGATGTAATAATCAACAAACTTCCTGACTTCAGGCTTCTTGGCAGCGTTGGTGCTGACATAGATGAAGAGAGGGCGAGACAAAGGGGTGTATCTACCGTTTTCTACGGTTTGCTCAGAAGGCATAACGCCGTTGACAGTAACGGCTCTGAGGCGGTTCTTGTTCGATTTGTAGTAAGCATAACCAAAGTAGCCTAAAGCGCCTTTATCTTTGGAAACACCCTGAACTAATACGTTGTCATCTTCGCTAGCCGTAAAGTCTTTACGGACTGCCTTGGACTTGCCATTGATCGCTTCAGTGAAGTAATCAAAGGTACCAGAATCTGCACCGGGTCCATATAGCTTCAAGGGTTGATTAGGAAAGCCAGCCCGAACATCTTTCCAGTTCTTAATGGTGCTGGTTGGTTCCCAAATCTTCTTGAGTTCAGCCGTGGTCAAATTCTTTGCCCAAGTGTTGCCGGGGTTTACAACCACAGTCAGTGCGTCAAAAGCAACGGGCAATTCAACGTATTTGATGCCTTTAGCAGCGCAGGCAGTCATTTCTTTCTTCAAAATGGGGCGAGATGCGTTGGAAATATCCGTTTCACCTGCACAGAACTTCTTGAAACCACCACCCGTACCGGAGATGCCCACTGTTACATTAGCGCCACCAGCTTTCTTAGAAGCTTCTGCAATTTTTTCAGTGATGGGGAAGACAGTGCTAGAGCCATCAATCTTGACGACAGAACCCTGAGAGTTTACAGCATTTACAGATAGACCGACCACTGCCGCTGTTACAGCCGCCGCGCTCACGATCGCCGTGAAGCGGTTAGGCACAAGCTTCACTTTGTCAAACACCATATTTATGCTCCAGAAAGTTAAATGTTCAGTAAGATCTTCATTGCTCACAATACTTTGTCAGGGTTAAGAGCAAATGATTTAAAGTTCAGTTTTGATTATCAAAAGGTTAAATTTAGGTAAAATCGTTCTTTAAAAGCTTCCTTTTTAAGAGAAAAATTTGCTGAAGCTGACAATTGCACGTAAGGAGATTACTCTTTCAGTGGTTTGGTTCATAAAGTTAATATTAGAAATGAATAGGGTCTTGGATTGAGAACTGAGTTCCCACTTTTGACCAGCGTTTTAGAGATAGATATTGATAGCACTCTATTTTCATGGATAGCTCTGAGGCAACGATTTATTGTTCAAATGCTCTTTGTCAAGTTCCCAGCTTTGAGAGCGATCGCTATTGCCTGCAATGTGGGGCTTTTTTGCCTAAGCATTATTTGTGGGCGATCGCTCAGCGATCGCCCATATTTTCACCTGGGGATCTGCTATCAGAGCGCTATGTGTGCAAACAGGGGTCGATCTTTTTGGACACAAAGCCTGGGTTGTTGCCAGAGTCCTTAGAAGAATTGCCCCATGGTGTGGTGTGCTATCAGCGGTTAGTGTCACATTGGCTGCATGTGCCACAAGTTTATGCATTGCTACCCAATCCCCAACTGCCCAGTTCTGTGGTTGTGCTGCTAGAAAATGCTCCGATTTATCCCGCTGATATCCAGATTGGCGGTGCGGTGCAATCTGGAGCGTTAATGCCAGGGTTAGAGGCGGTTTGGAGAGAGGCTAGTTCACTACAACAGCTTCATTGGTTTTGGCAAATGGCGCAGCTCTGGGAGCCGCTGAATCAGGAAGGCGTGGCGGCTAGCTTGTTGTCAACAGAAAATTTGCGCGTAGAGGGATCTTTGATTCGCCTCCTGAGCTTAGTGGGTGATTACCAGCCGTCGTCTTGCAGTTTGGTGGATTTGGGAACCTTTTGGCAGCAGTGGCAGTTCGGAGCGCAGACTGCGATCGCGCCCTTTTTGAGTGCCGTCTGTGAGCAAATGCAGCAAGGGCAGATTAGCCATAGCGAACAGTTGATTGGATTGTTCGATCAAGCGATCGCGGTGTGGAGTCAGGCGCAATCCCGCGTGGTGGAATTTGCCACTTTAACGGATCAAGGACCCACTCGTCAGCGCAACGAAGATGCTTGCTACCCTGCCAGTGGCATGACGCAATCAGTCAGGCTCGCTCCAGCCCCAAACGCCGTCAATTCAACGGCTTTGGTGGTGGTTTGCGATGGGATTGGCGGACATGAAGGTGGAAACATTGCCTCTAATTTAGCGATCGCAACTGTGCAGCAGCGGCTGCAACCCATACTGTCGGATGCTTCTAGCCCCGATGCCTTGACGCTGGAACTAAAACGAACCGCGATCGCAGCAAACGACACGATTGTTCAACGAAACGATACCGAGCGTCGCCAAGAGCGGCAGCGTATGGGCACAACGCTGGTGATGGCATTGGTACAAAACCATGAGCTATACCTGACCCATGTGGGAGACAGCCGCGCCTATCGCATCACCCGCACAGGCTGCCATCAAGTAACCTTAGACGATGACCTCGCTTCACGAGAAGTGCGGATGGGCTATGGACTGTACCGAGATGCTTTACGACAGCCCAGTTCAGGCTCTTTGGTGCAGGCGTTAGGGATGAATGCTTCCATGCTGCATCCCACTGTTCAGCGCTTTATTTTAGATGAAGAGTGTTTGTTTTTGCTGTGCTCGGATGGGTTAAGCGACAACGATCTGATTGAAGAGTACTGGCAAACTATGTTAGTGCCAGTACTGGAGGGCACGTTAAACGTACCAACCGCTGTACGGCAGTTAGTGGCGATCGCCAATCAACAAAATGGGCATGACAACGTCACCGTTGGGCTACTTCACTGTCGCGTTGATTCAACGCCTCCATCCAGTGAGGCTGAGCTTCGCTGGTCCGAATCTCTGGCAAAATTATCTGCGATTCCTGTAAGGAGCGTTTCACGAATTTCTGCTGACAGAACTCCCGTGACCGAGACTCATTTAGCTACGGCGCAGTCACCTATTAATTCCACACTCAAAACCCAGCTTAAAAAGCCAGCGCGAAAGTCAGAGTTTGCGCGATCGCGCCCTAGCCTCTTTCCCTGGCTATTGGGATTACTCATCCTGTTAGGAGCCGCTGGTTCGACGCTGGTCTGGCTGTTTCCCAGTATCGGTAGCCGACTATTTCCAGCGATAGAAAGCACCGCTGGTTCTCCTGATAGCGTCCCTGCGAGTCCCGCTCCCAGTGCCTCCAGTGTTGCTTCTCCTAGCCCCAGTGTTGCTGCATCTCCTTTTTTGACGACTCAATCGCGGGTGTTAGTCAATCGTGGTGCGGTTGATGGTGTGGGTCAAGCTCCAGTGCGTCTCCAATCTCAGCTTGCTAGCACAGCCGAATCAGGTCAGCCTTTATCACGCCTGATTTCGATTCCCGTGGGGACAGTGTTGGAAGTGGCTGCTGTGCAAGTGCGCTTGGATCAACGTTGGCTACAGCTTAAAGTGTGCTCTCTGCCTACAGCAGCGAGGACTACGGATCAAGCAACACCCTTTGGTCAACCGGGCGATGCCGGATGGATACAAGAAACCGCGATCGCGCCCTTGGTCACCTCTAACATCAGCCTCACTCCTGTGCAATTGGGTGCCTGTGCTGCTAAACGCCAAACAGCCACCCCATCTATAGAAACTAACTGAGGACTGCAATTTCTTTCCAAACACCGATTAGACTGATAGAACGAATAATTACAGAAGATACTAAAAAGCTCTCTATTTTGAATTGGGCTACATTGCTTACGAATGCCGTTACCTGAAAGCCCCTACTTGAGTTTGGCAGTGACCCCGTTACAGATTTCTGGCGCGGCGCACTTCGCAATTCACGTAACCAAAGCGCCCTATCCCGGTGGGCTTGCCCTACATAATTGCATTTGGACTGATTCCCTGAGTCAATTATGGCAAGTGTGGCAAGAAATGTTTTTCACCCACCCCCTGCCACCCTATCCGCTTGAGCAGACTGCACTGCCCGATATTTCCTCAGACTCCAATCAACCAGGAGGGATGTCTGCGCGATTGATGCAAACGTTGGGTGTCAGCCTATGGCAATGGTTATTTGATGGCTCAATTATGGTGAGCATTAATCAAAGTCGTGGTATTGCGATCGGGCAAGGAAATCCTCTCAGATTACAGATTGAAATTCGCGATCCTATGCTAATTTCCTTACCCTGGGAAATTATGCAAGAATCCCCCGGCACTCCAGCCATTTCCCTAAGCCAAAACATTTTGTTTAGTCGCACCACCAGCGATGTCTCTGCATTACCGCCCTCTCGCCCTGAAACCGCGCTCAAAATCCTGTTAGTTCAAGGACAGGCTTCTGATAGCAACGGCATGGGGCTTACTAAAGAAACCCTGCCCATGCTGAAGCTAGAGCAAGAAGCAGACCTGTTAGCGCAAGTGTTAAAAAGCTCTGGCAACTCAGGCATTGGAGGTTCCAAAGACATTCCTTGTGAAGTCCGAACACTGGTTCAACCCACTCCAATTGAGCTGATTCAGGCACTTGAAACGCGCAATTACAACGTAATGTTTTACGCCGGGCATGGGATGCCGGGTCCCGATGGAGGCGTGTTATTTGTCCGTCCAGATATGCCTTTGAATGGCACAGAGTTAGCTCAGGTGTTGACTCGATGCCAGGTAAAACTAGCGGTATTCAATGCTTGTTGGGGTGCCCAGTCTGACCACTACTATCGCAACGATGCAACGATGCCGGGGGGGAAAATATCTCAACCTATGCCCCGCAGCAGCCTTGCTGAGGTGCTAATTCATCATGGGGTGCCTGCCGTATTGGGGATGCGTAACTCGATAACGGATCAGGAGGCGCTGAGCTTTATTCAAGAATTTGCCAAAGCATTAGCGGAACGGAAACCGATTGATCAGGCGGTTGCGATCGCCCGTCAACATCTACTAGCAGTGTATAAATTCAATCAGCAAGCCTGGACGTTGCCCGTGCTGTATATGCACCCTGAATTTGATGGAGAATTGCTTACGCCGATTGCATCCATCGCACCCGGACATACTCAGATTGGAGTAGAATCATCCACCTCCGTTGCCTGTCTGCGATCGCTGCAAGATAACCGCGTTTGGCAAATTCGCGGCGGATACATGACCATTGGCAGAAGCCCAGATAATGACCTGATTTTGCGAGAAGATGAAGCGGGAGCCTCGCGTGAACACGCCATGATTCTACGCCGAGAAAGTCAGGGAACGCTTGACGATGTCACCTACTTTCTCCGGGATGTTTCCCGCTTTGGCACTTGGGTTTCCTTAGATGATAAAAGATGGCAAAGAGTGCATCAACAGGAAGTTCTGCTGATGCCAGGAAGCCAGATCAAATTTGGCAGCTCTCAAAACAATCCCCTAGAGTTTACGATTCTCAGTACGTCTGAACCCCCACCATCCAGCTAATCAGAGTCTTGTGGTTAAAAAGAAAACTCCTAATCCCAATCCTACCGAGCGATTTATTTATCGCGAATTTGGTGCCTCTGAAAACTCAGAGGCGCTACAACGTGGTGTTCCCGATCTGCCGCCGAATCAGCAAAGCCCACGGGTAGAGACTTCCAGCAAAGGTCGTAAAGGAAAAACTGTGACCATTATTCGCGGTTTTCAGGCAAATCCAGAGACCTTGACCGACCTGCTAAAAAAACTGAAAAATCTGTGTGGTGCAGGCGGCACCCTCAAGGAGAATGAACTTGAAATTCAAGGTGACCACAAGCAAAGAATTGTTCAATATTTACAGCAGTTGGGCTACAAAGCGAAAGGGAGCGGGGGATAGGAAGTACGGAGTTGAGAGTACGGAGTACTTAAATCGCACTTCGCACTTCGCACTTCATACCCCGCACCCGTACTTCGCACCTTGTACCCCGTACTTTTCCTTTCTGGAGCCATCCCTTGCCTGACACCATCACCCGCGTTCAGCCACCTTTGGAGTTTCTTCCTCCTATTTTCAATCCCATCGTGCGGCGGTTGGTGAGTTGGGCATTTCCTTTTTTGACTCGCTCTCAGACTACGGTGCGCCAAATCGAAGCAGAAAACGTAGAAACGCTGGTTGATCTTTATCGTCAATTTCAAGATGGCAAAATTCGGTTTTTACTCGCTTTTCGCCATCCCAGTGCCACCGATCCTTATTGTGTAGGGCAATTGATCTGGAGATTGGTGCCTCAAGTTGCTAAACAGCAGGGGATTTCGCTGAAACGTCCGGTGCATTCTTATTTCATGTACGATCGCGGCATTCCAATTTGGGCAGGGTCTTGGGTTACTTGGCTTTACCCACGACTGGGCGGCATTCCCATTCGTCGCGGCAAGATTGACCTAATGGGGCTGAAAACTGCCCGCACTCTCTTCGCCAACGGAGACTTCCCCCTAGCGGCGGCTCCTGAAGGGGCTACAAACGGACACAACGAAATTATTAGTCCGTTAGAGCCGGGAGTGAGCCAGCTTGGTTTTTGGTGCGTGGAAGATATGGTCAAAGAGAAGCGATCGGAGCAAGTTTTTATCTTGCCTATTGGGATTGAATATCGCTATGTCACGCCTCCCTGGGCAGCAGTGGAAAAAATTATCACTCAGCTTGAGATAGACACTGGCATAAAAGCCCCAGAGATGAGCCAAGCACAACGATTGGACGAGTCTACTCTGTATAAACGGTTATATTGTTTGGGTGAACATCTGCTATCCGTGATGGAAGCTTTCTATACGCGGTTTTATCACAAAGCTTTGTCAGTTCCAGTACCCATTCCAGATCAACACAGCGCTGGCTCAACAGCTTCGTCAATGCCCTCGTATGAAGCCTTTTCAGCACGACTGAAGGCTTTGTTAAATGCAGCTCTACAGGTTGCAGAAGATTATTTCAACCTGCAACCTAGAGGTAGCGTTATAGATCGCTGCCGTCGGTTGGAACAAGCCGGGTGGGATTGCATCTATCGAGAGGACATAAAGCTTGAAACTGCCTCCCCGCTTGAAAAAGGGCTAGCCGATCGCGTTGCCGAAGAAGCCGATTTGCGCGTGTGGCATATGCGACTAGTGGAAAGTTTCGTGGCGGTCACTGGTAATTATGTGAACGAAAGACCGACTATAGACCGTTTTGCCGAAACAACGCTCTTGATTTGGGACATGGTTTGCCGGATTAAAGGAAGAAATTCGTTTGAACGACCTAAGTTAGGCAACCAGAAAGCGTTTCTCAAGATTGGAAAACCCATTTCTGTATCTGATCGGTGGGACGCTTATCAAGGTGGGCGAAAAAATGCGAAACAAGCCGTCACAGATCTAACCCAAGATTTGCAGATTGCGTTGGAAAGTATGCTGACGAAACAGTAAATGTCGCTTCGGTGTTCGACATTCGCCAATACGATTGACACGATAGCTTCAGGGAGATAAATCCTACTTTATAGCCCTCATATCACTGCCCTAAACCCTCTCCCATGCGGGAAAGGGGCTTCAATACTGAATAATCCGACCTGATGTAAAGGGGTGAATGACACCCTGGGGCGATCGCACTAACAACCTGCCCTGATCATCAAATCCAACGGCTTGCCCTGAAATCGATTCTCCATTCAGTTCGAGAGTAATGGAGCGATCGCGTAATCCATCGCGTTGATGTAATTCGGGAAATAAAGGAACAATCCCATCGAATCGGGATGAATCCCAGTGTTGAACAACAATATCTCGCACCTGCATCAAATAATGCCGCGATCGCTCCAGCAAATCTAACTCTTCGGGCACCGTAGAGATTTCATGCAGGCTAATCGCGTTACCGACCTGATCGGGAGATAATTCAGCTTGAACAAAGTCAACACAGCGGTTGAGTCCAATGCCCACAACAACCCGCGTCTGTCCAGAACGACTCCCCGAAGTAGCTTCACACAAAATTCCAGCTACTTTGCGTCCGGCAATCAACACATCATTGGACCACTTCAAGCACAATCGTCCGCGTTGGTCGGGAAGCAAATCTTCAATCGCGTGAATCACAGCTAACCCGATGACCAAACTTAACCCTGATAGTTGAGGCATGGGAAAATCGAGAATAAAACTTGCGGTTAGCACACCCATTGGCGAATGCCAGGTGCGCCCATGTTGTCCGCGTCCTGCGGTTTGACGGCGCGTAAACACAACGGCTCCATGAGGTAAGCGATCGGCGTGCGTCGTTGCCCAGGTGTTGGTACTGGGACAACTGTCAACCCAATGCAGCCAGCCAGGTAAATCCATTGGATCAGGATTGCCAGACGCAGGAAATGGAATTAGGGCTTCCCTATGTTTCACATGTTCCCCTTTCCACATCTTCAACTCTTTAATTCTTTGCCGCCTGACCGCTGACATTGTCAAGATTGACTGACTGCGGCATGACCGATGCCTGGGGTAGGCATTGCATGGCTTTGAGTTTGATTATATAATCATCAAAGTTTTATCTGACATATATCTAAATAGTCAATGAACAGGAATTTGCTTCTAGGGTTCCGATTTAGCCGTTTATTCAGCTAAGTGACTGGTCCGAGAGAAGCAGCTAACTCAAAATTCTGTTGAGAATGCTGAGTTGGTCACACGGCGGGAAAAAAGCCCGGGAGAGCCATACAGAGTTAAGTCTCTGTTGGAAACTCCTGGGCTTTGCATTTGAGTCAGTGGCTGCTCCAGTTCCAAAAGCTAGGTAAAACTTCTGGGGTCTCAACTGAATTATTCACCGTCAATAGGAGACTTTTATGGTGCAAGCATCTGTTTCGCCAGATTCTGGTCTATCCAATCCAGCCGCAATTGATCCAGGGCTGATTTTATTGGATGAGACCCTGCCGGGTAGCGCCTATTGGCATGGCGTGATCAAGCGAGGAAACACCTTGCGTGTAACGGATTTAGCAGGATCTCAGGGCGTTTCGCTGATTTGCTACAACGCAGATAATGCGATGGAGCGGCTGAACGTCGCTGATACTGCAAAAATCCAGTTCAATGCCTTCTTAAAAAAGGGCATGGTGATTTACTCCGATATGGGGAGAGTTTTGTTTTCGGTTACAGAAGACACCTCTGGCTATCACGATCTATTTGGAGGATGCAGTCATACTGCAAGCAACGCTACCAAGTATGGAGATGGCGAGTTTTGGGTAAATTCCCGCGATAACTTCCGCAGAGCGGTGACGCGATATGGCTTGAGCAAAAAAGATGTGATGCCCAATATTAATTTGTTTACGCAGGTAGCGATCGCGCCAGACGGCAAAATGAGTTTTGTCGAAGGGCATGAGCAACCGGGAAGTTTTATCGATCTTCGCGCCGAAATGAATGTGTTGGTAGTTTTATCGAACTGCCCTCATGTGCTGCATCCTAGTAATACCTATGAGCCAAAACCCATTCAAGTGACCGTCTGGAACTCTCCGGCGATCGCAGCCGATGATGTCTGTCGATCTGCGAATCCTGAAGCAACTCGTGGCTTCATCAATACCGATGCTTTATTTGCTCAATAGTTTACCAGCCGCATTTGTTAGGACTGAATCATGACGCTTACGATTGAACCTGTTCTCGACCCCAAAACAGCCATTTATGACGAGGTGCTTCCTGCTAGACATCCTTGGTCACGGGTCATTCAGAAAGGGCAAATTCTTCGGATTGAAGATTTGGGTGGCAACCAAGCCGTTGATTTTCTAGTTTACAATGCCGATGATCCCTCTGAGCGCTACAGTGCGCAAGATACAACCGTTACCCAAGGCAATCTTTATTTGAATACAGGTAGCAAACTGATATCAAATGATGGTCGAGTGATGATGACGATCTTGAAAGATACCTGTGGACGGCATGACACATCGGGCGGTGCTTGTAGCTGTGAAAGTAACTCGGTACGCTTTGGGCTAGATAAAAAATATCAACACGCCTGTGTCGAAAACTTTCTCACAGCTTTAGCACCCTATGGCTTGGGCAAACGGGATCTGGTCAGCAACATCAACTTTTTTATGAATGTCCCTGTTTCAGAGGATGGCACCTTAGAAATTGTTGATGGCATTTCTGCCCCTGGCAGCATAATCGATTTGCAGGCGGAAATGAATGCGATCGTTGCCATTTCTAACTGTCCACAAATCAATAATCCCTGTAATGCTTACAACCCTACGCCAATCCGACTAATTATTTGGGATGCGGCATAAAGGGATAGAAATAGGGGATGACGCGATGTGTAACGTCCCCTCTCACCTCAAATCCCTCTTCCTAAGCAGGAGAGGGATTTTGATTATTACCTTCTCTCAAGGCAAGAGAAGGAGCTAGGACTGGGGAGTGCCTTTAGTTGCACATCCGGTGAGTGGATTAAAGACTAACCCTACTTCTGTTTGATGTTTTCAGCACTTACTGAGAAAGCTTTCATGTTCAACAAAGTTTTGATTGCTAATCGGGGTGAAATTGCCTGCCGTGTAATTCGGACGCTCGATCGCCTGGGAATTGCTAGTGTTGCAGTCTATTCAGAAGCGGATGCGCCTACTCAGCATGTTTCAATGGCGACAGAGGCCGTGTGTATTGGCGCGGCTCCTGTTGCAGAAAGCTATCTCAAGGGCGATCGCATTCTAGAAGTGGCACAGCAAACTGGAGCGCAGGCAATTCATCCCGGCTACGGTTTTTTGAGCGAGAACATCGAGTTTGCAGAAGCCTGTGAAGCCGCCGGGATTGCATTCATTGGTCCTACGCCACAACACATTCGCCAATTTGGTCTAAAGCACACTGCTCGTGAATTAGCAGAGCAAAATCAGGTGCCATTAGTCCCTGGAACGGGTCTGTTGAAGGATATAAAGCAGGCACAACAGTTAGCAGCAGAAATCACTTATCCAGTGATGCTGAAAAGTACCGCAGGCGGGGGCGGCATTGGAATGCAGGTCTGCTTGAACGAAACAGAGCTAACGGATGGGTTTGAGAAAGTACAACGTTTGAGCCAAACCAACTTTAAGCAAAGCGGTGTTTTTCTAGAAAAATATATTCAAGCAGCACGACATATTGAAGTGCAAATTTTTGGGGATGGCGCTGGTGCTGTGATTGCGCTCGGAGAGCGGGACTGCTCAACTCAACGCCGCAATCAAAAAGTGATCGAGGAAACTCCTGCACCGGGCATCAGTGATGCACTACGGCAGCAACTTTATGACTGTGCTGTGCGATTAGGGCAGGCGGCAAATTATCGCTCCGCAGGCACGGTTGAGTTTGTATTTGCTGTAACCACACAACAGTTCTACTTTTTGGAAGTCAACACGCGGCTCCAGGTCGAACATGGAGTGACTGAAACGGTCAGCAAAATTGACCTGGTGGAATGGATGGTACGCCTCGCAGCAGGCGATTCCACATTTCTAAAAAATTATCAACATCAATCCCGAGGGCATTCAATCCAAGTACGGATTTATGCCGAAGATGCGAACAAGAATTTTCAGCCGAGTTCTGGGTTATTGAGTGCTGTTCGGTTTCCAGATAATATTCGCTGCGATCGCTGGATTGAAGCTGGAACAGAGGTTACGCCATTCTATGATCCGCTGTTGGCAAAGGTGATTGTCCAGGGAGAGGATAGAGAAGCGGCGATCGCCCAACTTCAAACCGCTTTACAGGAATCAGAAATCGCTGGGATTGAAACGAACCTAGAGTATCTGCGTCAGGTCATCGCCAGTCCCGCATTTATTCAAGGAAGCATCAGCACTCGCTATCTCAACACTTTTGAATATAAGCCACGCACGATCGATGTTCTCGACTCTGGCACTTACACTACCGTTCAAGATTATCCCGGACGGATCGGCTATTGGGATATTGGGGTGCCGCCATCAGGACCCATGGATCATCTGGCATTTCGTCTCGCGAACCGGATATTGGGTAACGCTGAATCGGCAGCAGGACTAGAATGCACGGTCACAGGTCCGACCTTGCGATTTAACTGCAATACAGTTATCTGCCTCACAGGTGCCGTCATGCAAGCCACGCTCAACGGTCAGCCTGTACCCTATTGGACATCGATTCCCGTTAACGCAGGCAGCACCCTTAAGCTTAAAACCATTCAAGGACATGGATATCGCACTTATCTTGCCATCCAGCACGGATTTGATGTTCCTGATTATTTGGGCAGTAAAGCAACGTTCACACTCGGCAAATTTGGCGGACATGCGGGACGCACCTTACGGACTGGAGATGTTCTGCATCTCTATCAAGTCGATGATCAAGCGCAGGAGATCAATGAGCAACGCCCGCCTCAATTAATTCCGCAGTACACAAATGCGTGGGAAATTGGTGTTCTCTACGGTCCTCATGGCGCACCCGATTTCTTCACAGATAGTGATATTGAGATGCTTTTCTCAACACATTGGACGATCCATCACAACTCAGCCCGAACCGGTATTCGCCTCATTGGTCCTAAACCAGAGTGGGCGCGATCGGATGGCGGTGAAGCTGGTTTACATCCCTCCAACATTCATGACAATGCATACGCGATCGGCACCATTGACTTTACAGGCGATATGCCAATCATTCTGGCTTACGATGGTCCCAGCCTAGGTGGATTTGTTTGTCCTATCACGATCGCCCAAGCTGAACTTTGGAAAATTGGACAACTCAAACCAGGTGATACGGTTCAGTTCTATCGCCTCACACTTGAGGAAGCTCTTCAGCGTGAGTTAACGCAAGATCGTCAGATTGAAATGCTGAAAAGTGGAGAATTGGAGGGGAAAAGTGGAGAAGTAGAGAAGTTAAGAAGTCGAGAGATCGATGCTGTAAATATCATCAACACTCCTTTACCACTCCACTCTCCCATACTCCACCAAATCCCTGAATCATCTACTCAAATTGCGGTTACTTATCGACAGGCGGGCGACAAATTTTTGTTGATTGAGTATGGCCCACTGGTGCTGGATCTCAACTTGCGCTTTCGCGTTTATACATTGATGGAGTGGTTGAGGGCAAATCGATTAGCGGGAATCATTGATCTCACACCGGGGATGCGATCGCTGCAAGTCCATTACGACAGTCGAGTGTTGCCAGTTCAAGCATTGCTGGATGCATTAATTGCAGCCGAGTCCGAGCTGCCAGCGATTGATGCATTGGAAGTGCCCACTCGAATTATACATTTGCCGCTGTCTTGGGATGACGAATCGACTCAACTAGCGATTCAAAAGTACATGCAATCGGTGCGATCGGATGCGCCCTGGTGTCCGAGCAATACCGAATTCATTCGGCGGATTAACGGACTTGACACGATTGAGCAAGTGCGAGAAATCGTCTTCAATGCTAGCTATTTAGTGATGGGGCTAGGCGATGTATATCTCGGCGCACCCGTTGCGACCCCGCTTGATCCGCGCCATCGCCTTGTCACCACAAAATATAATCCGGCTCGTACTTGGACTCCCGAAAATGCCGTGGGAATTGGGGGTGCCTATATGTGCATTTATGGCATGGAAGGTCCAGGAGGCTATCAGTTTGTGGGGCGCACGGTGCCTGTTTGGAATCGCTACAAGCAAACTGAGGATTTTGAGCAACCTTGGCTGCTGCGCTTTTTTGATCAAATTCGCTTCTTTCCAGTTTCGCCGGAAGAACTGTTGCGCTATCGAGAAGCAGTAATTCAGGGCAAAGTGAAGCTGCAGATTGAGGAAGAAACGTTTAGTCTGAGACAGTATCAGCAGTTTTTGAATGCGAATGCAGAAGATATCGCTGCCTTTAGAGTCAAACAACGAGCTGCGTTTGCGGCGGAACGCGATCGCTGGGCGACTGCTGGAGAATTTACTCGTCAAGATGTGGAAGTATTAGAGCAACCAGAAGTCCCTGAGATCGTTCTTCCCAATGATGTTGAAGCGATCGTGGCTCATGTGTCTGCCAATGTGTGGCAGGTGTTGGTGCAACCCGGCGATCGCGTGGCAGAGGGCGATCAGTTGATCATCCTCGAAGCGATGAAAATGGAAATTGCAGTCCTTGCCGATAGTGCTGGCACGATTACCCAGGTGTTTTGTCAACCAGGACAAACGGTGACGGCTGGGCAACTTTTGGCGGCAATCCAATCGGATGAAACAGAGCATTAAAGCAGTCTATGAAATGACTCAACAAAAACGGGTGTTGATATTGGGTGGCACAGGCGATGCCGTGGAGCTAGCTGGGAAAATCGCTGAAATCCCGGAAGTGGAAGTCATCAACTCTTTAGCAGGGCGAACTCAGCAGCCTATCGTGCCATCCGAGAACACAAGGATTGGGGGTTTTGGAGGAATTGCAGGATTAACAGCTTATTTGCGAGAACAGCAGATTGATTGGCTAATTGATGCCACTCATCCATTTGCGGCTCAAATTTCGTTGAATGCTGCTGCTGCTGCCACAGCGGTGAATATTCCCCACTTGATGTTGATTCGTTCGGCATGGAACCCTGTAGCAGGAGATGATTGGATCGAGGTTGAAAGTAATGCAGCAGCGGCAGCAGTATTGCCAGGATTAGCCCAGCGGATCTTTCTGACGATTGGTCGCCAAGAACTGGCTGCCTTTGCCCACCTTAAAATTTGGTTTCTGATGCGGATGATCGATCCCCCCTTGCCCGATACGACTGTGCCACCAGGGAAGTTATTGCTGGCTCGCGGACCTTTTTCACTGGAGAATGAACGATCGCTGTTGCAGCAGTATGAGATTGGGGCGATCGTCAGCAAAAACAGCGGCGGGACTGCGACCTACGCCAAAATCATTGCCGCACGCGAATTAGGAATTCCAGTGGTGATGGTGCAGCGCCCACCCCTTCCACCCGGAGAAAAAGTTGCCGATGTAGAAACCGCTCTCTCTTGGCTCAGAGACAGGATATCAAAATAATCGCTGAGTTCTTGCCCTTAATTTTTCACTACGACCCACTGCGTGATGGGAGCCATTGCTTTCCAACCCAGAAATTTGCCGACCGGTTCTGCCCGTTGAATTGCCATCCGACTTAGTTGACCGCCTAATTCACGCTGCCACTGAAAGAGCAGGTATTCGCTTTCAACCGTGACGGCATTCGCAACCAGACGACCGCCTGAATGTAGCGATCGCCAGCAAGTTTCTAATAACTCTGGCGTAGTCAAGCCACCCCCAATGAAAATTGCATCGGGTTCTGGTAATCCTTTAAGGGCGATCGGGGCGGCTCCGGCAACAATGGTGAGATTGGGAGTCCCTAGGGCGATCGCATTATCAGCAATATATTGCAGGCGAGTCGGATGCTGTTCAATGGCGATTGCTCGACAGCGGCGATCGCTCCTCAGCCATTCAATGGCGATCGAGCCACAGCCCGCGCCCACGTCCCAGAGCAATTGTCCCGGTAAGGGGGCAAGGGCAGAGAGAGTAATGGCGCGAACTTCGCGCTTGGTGAGTTGCCCGTCGTGGTGATAAGCGGTGTCGGGGAGTCCGGGGAGAAGGGTAGAGGGGTGGAGGGGTGGAGGGGTGGAGGGCAAACAGGTGATGGCGATCGTGTTGAGGTCGGCAAGGTCGGTGGTAGTCCAGGTGGAGGCGGTGCCGGAGGTGATACGTTCGTAGGTGCCGCCCATGCGTTCCAGGACGGTGATTTGACTATCGCCAAAGCCTTGCTGGATTAGAAGTTTGGCAACAGTTATTGGAGTCGATTTATCTGCGCTTAACACTAATATTCGTGCTTCTGGATAGAGTAGGGCATTTAACAAAGCGGGATTGCGACCACACAGGCTGAGGGTTTCAATCTCGGTCAGCGACCAGCCCAAACGGGCACAGGCAAGGCTAAAAGCAGAGGGAGCCGGAACGATGGTTATCTCTGAGATCGCAATCCGATGAGTCAGAGTCACACCAATGCCATAGCACATCGGATCGCCACTTGCCAAAACACAGATTGCCTGTCCCCGACGCTGAATAATCTGATTCACCGAGTCTTCAATGGGAGCAGTCCAAAGAAGCTTTTCTCGTGTATCTTCTGGAGGCAACATTGCCAAATGGCGATCGCCCCCGACGAAGACAGTGGCTTGATCGAGGAGAGATCGCCCCACCATGCTCAACCCCTCTAACCCATCCTCTCCAATGCCGACAATCGACAGCCATTTTTGCCTGAAATCTTTGCTGCTCATGTTTTAAGAAAGGTTGGAGGAATAAAGGTTATCACATCGTCTATGCTATGCTTCTCAGGCTTAGCGTTGGGAAAGTTCGGTGTGATTCCGGTACTGTGCCGCAACTGTAATACGATTTTAGGGCGGTGATTTTAGAGCTTAGAGTGGAAGTTGCTAACCCAATTTCAATTCAAAGTCCAAAATCTCAAATCCAAAATTGATTGAGTCAGAATGCCAACCTCAAGCATGTTCTAAAGAACACGCGACTGTCGATTCTCTGCGTCGCACAGGGAAGGAGGGGAATGGTGAATGAAGTAGCTCAATCAATTGTTTGTCCAGGGTTGTTTTACAACACTCCTGCCCAGGATGCCTATCTAATTCGCATCCGCACACCCGGTGGGTGGCTAAATCAACAGCAAGGACGAGCGATCGCGGAACTTTTCACAGAACTTGCTACTGTTGCCGCGTGGAACAAGAAAACGATTCAAGTTACGAATCGGGCAAACCTGCAAGTTCGCTCCATTCATCCACCGACTCCAGAAATTTTTCAAACATTACAAGATCTTGGCTTAGCGGCTCAAAATCGGAGTGTCGATCATCTGCGTAACTTGATGACCAGCCCTACCGCAGGGATTGATTCTCAGGAACTGATTGATACCCGTCCGTTGGTTTTAGCACTGGATACTTACATTCGGAGTCATCCAGAACTGGCTGGATTGCCTGCCAAGTTTAGTGTGGGTATTGATGGTGGAGGGGCGGTTGGCATTGGCACTCGTTCTCCAATTCCGTGGGAACACCGCTACAACGAGATCCAGCTATCGGCAGTTTTGGTTCATCAAGCCAACCATTCAATCGATCTACCAGCAGGTGTGTATTTTCGATTGGCATTGGGATCTGAAAAACAACTGCGCAACACCTCAGTATTGATTAAACCGGATGAATGTGTACCCGTAGTAGGGGCGCTGGCAGCCGTTTATCTGGACTATGTGAATCAGAACGATGGGAATCAGAGCTGCCAATCGCCGAAAAAACCGCGCATGAGAGATTTGCTACAAGATTGGGGAGTAGACCGTTATCTCCAGCGGGTCAGTGGCTATCTTCCGCAGCCTCTCCGTCAAGTAACCCATTGCCCAATGCCACTTCCGACCCAACCCTATGGACATCTAGGCATTCACCCGCAACGTAGCCTTTTGGGAAGCGTGGGACGAGCCTTATCGGTTTCCAAAACTGTTGCAGCCGGAGTGTCTTACATGGGAATGAGTCTGCAATTAGGGCAATTGACGGCTGCTCAACTGCTGGGATTGGTGGAATTGTCTACAACGTTTGGTAGGGGTGATCTTCGATTGACTCCCTGGCAAACGGTGATTCTCCCCGATATTCCCAATGAACGGGTGACTGAAGTTGTGCAAACTCTCGCATCACTAGGATTATCTACACGCCGCGATCGCCCGGATGCCGCGATCGCGGCGTGTGCTGGGAAACCAGGCTGCGCAGCATCGGCAACTGAGACTCAACCTCACGCGATCGCCCTGGCAAATCATCTGAACCGACAGTTAAAGCTGGAGTGCCCTGTCAATATCCATCTAACAGGCTGTGAAAAATCCTGCGCTCAACCCAGTCCGGCTGAAATCACACTTTTGGGTACCACATTTGAGCAATCTGGTGAGATCGTTGAGGGCTATCACATTTACATTGGCGATGACCAGGAATCATTAAAATATCATCTTGGCAACGCGATCGCCGCTGATATTCCATCACTGATGGAGCAACTACTGCATCTGTATCAACAGCACCAGAAAACACACAATGAATCATTTAGAGAATTCGCTAGCCGCCAGGCGATTTTAGATCTAAAAGCACTGATGACTTCCTCAAAACTCGAAACTTCAACCGTTAAACTGCATGATTGACTATATTCGCAATGGCGATGACATCTATCGAAAATCTTTTTCTATCATTCGTTCTGAAGCTAAGTTAGATCGCTTTCCTGCTGATTTAGCTCATGTGGCAGTGCGGCTCATTCACGCGTGTGGCATGACAGATATCGTGCAAGATCTAGCCGCTTCGACGGATGCAGTCCAGGCAGGACGAGATGCTCTGGCATTGGGTGCGCCGATTTTTTGCGACTCGCAAATGGTGGCAAATGGAATTACGCGCAAGCGGTTACCCGCGAATAATGAAATTATTTGTACGCTGAATCATCCCGATGTTCCGGAGATGGCACAGCGGATTGACAATACGAGATCGGCGGCGGCACTCGACCTGTGGCAACCTCTAATGGCAGGTGCAGTGGTCGCGATCGGTAATGCCCCCACCGCCTTATTTTATCTACTGGAACTGTTAGATAAAGGTGCGCCCAAACCTGCGCTGATTTTGGGCTTTCCGGTGGGATTTGTCGGAGCAGCAGAATCGAAAGCAGAACTTGCAGCCGACAGTCGTGGGGTGCCGTTTCTTACCCTGCATGGGCGACGGGGCGGCAGTGCGATCGCGGTAGCAGCGGTAAATGCATTAGCAAAGGAGAATGAACTATGACTGAACTAGGACGGCTGTATGGCTTGGGGATTGGTCCAGGCGATCCAGAATTACTGACGCTAAAGGCTCACCGGATTTTGACGACCGTTCCGGTGATTGCCTACCCGACGATGGAAAACGGCAAAGTGCTGGCACGGGCGATCGTGGCTGGGTTCATTCGTCCCGATCAAATTGAACTTCCGATGCCACTCCCGTTTAGCGTGGAGCGATCGTCGCAGCCCTATTACGATATTGCCGCCGAGAAAATTGCGGAACACTTAACCGCTGGGCAAGATGTGGCGGTGCTGTGTGAAGGTGAGCCGATGCTGTATGGCTCTTTTATGTATCTCTTTCAGCGATTAGCAGGGCGGTTTCCGACTGAAGTGGTGCCGGGAATTTCTTCCACAATGGCGAGTGCGGCAATGTTGGGTGCGCCGATTACCTTCCGCAATGATGTGTTGAGCATTATGCCTGCCACATTGGATGCGGCGACTCTGCGCGATCGCCTTGCGGTGGTGGATGCGGCAGTGATCATCAAGCTGGGCAGACATTTTGCCAAAGTTCGCACGGTTCTCGATGAGTTAGGGTTATTGGATCGCGCCCTTTACATTGAACGGGCAACCCAACCCACTCAGCGAATTGTGGCGATCGCCGAGGTCGATCCAGTTGAAGTGCCTTACTGGTCGTTGATTCTGATTCCTAGCCAAACCCAACCAACATGAAGCCGCCTGCGATCGTTATTTTGGGAGAAGCCAGCATTTCTGTTGCCCATCAAATTCAGACTGCACTGCCTGAAGCGCTGGTGTATGGCTTGGCGGATCGTGTCCAATCTAAAGTGATTACTTATGAAAACTTTGGTGAAACGGTTCGAGAATTGTTTCAGGCTGGAATGCCCATCATTGGGGTTTGTGCAGCAGGAATCCTCATCCGCACGATCGCCCCGTTGCTCACGAATAAATGGCAAGAACCACCCGTATTAGCGATCGCGGAAGATGGGAGTGCTGTCGTTCCCTTGTTAGGCGGGTTGCAGGGTGTGAACGATTTGGCTCGTCAACTTGCGGCAGTGTTGCACGTTGCTCCCGCGATTACGACCACCGGTGATATTCGATTCCGCACCACATTACTATCGCCACCGCCCGCATACACACTGGTGAATCCCGATGATGCTAAGACCTTTATTGCAGATTTGCTGGCGGGCGTGACCGTCAAACTCATCGGTGAAGCACCTTGGTTAGAAAATAGTCGTTTGCCCTTCGCCGAGGCGGGAAAGCTGACAATTCAAATTCTGCCAAAGAGCCAGTCTGAACCAACATCAACACTGAGTAAAGATTGTTTAGTGTATGAGTTTAATAGCGATTTAATTGAACCAAACCGAGGAAAACTGGCGATTGTGGGGACAGGTCCTGGATCGGCAGAGTGGATGTCTCCAGAAGTGAAAGAGATTCTAGAATCGGCAACGGACTGGGTCGGTTACAAAACCTATCTCGATTTGGCAGAACCCTTGCGGAAAACCCAGACCATCCGCCATGAATCGGATAATCGGGTGGAACTCGATCGCGCCCGTTTCGCGTTGGATTTAGCCGCACAAAACCGAACCGTGGCGATCGTCTCCTCTGGCGACCCAGGAATTTATGCCATGGCTGCTGCCGTGTTTGAAGTACTGGAGCGCGAGGCAAAATCAGAATGGCAAGCGCTTGAGATTCAGGTTTGTCCAGGAATTTCGGCAATGCAGGCAGCCGCAGCCCAAGTCGGCGCACCGCTGGGACATGATTTTTGCGCGATCTCCCTCTCCGATATTCTCAAACCCTGGGACGTGATCGCCCAGCGGATTGCAGCAGCAGCACAGGCAGATTTCGCGATCGCCTTCTACAATCCCGTCTCCAAACAGCGCACCTGGCAATTGGAAAAAGCCAAAGCCATTTTGTTGCAGTGGCGATCGCCCGAAACTCCTGTTGTGCTGGCATGCAATCTGGGTAGACCGGGACAAACGGTGACGGTTAAATCCCTCGATCAGTTGGCGATCGAAGATGCCGATATGCGTACCGTGATTTTGATTGGCTCCAGCAAAACTCGGATGATTCAACAGCGCCAAGGAAAACAATGGGTGTATACGCCTCGATCCTATTAACGCCTGAAAATTGGACTTAAGGTAAAGGGGGAAAGAGTCCAGAAGTAGATAATTTGATGGCATCAGGTAGATTAAGCAACTTATGGCAATAGTAATTGCAGGTGAACGGAGCGGTGTCGGGAAAACAACTGTCACGCTGGCGCTGTTGGCGGCGCTATGTCAGCGAGGCTCCTCGCGGGTGCAGTCCTTTAAAGTCGGACCTGATTACATCGATCCGATGTTTCATCAGTTTGTCACCGGGCGCGCCTGTCGCAATCTCGATCCGGTTCTCACTTCGGAATCTTATGTAATTGAGTGTTTTCAGCAGCACTGCCAATCCGCTGACTATGCCTTGGTGGAAGGCGTGATGGGATTATTTGATGGAGTAACGGGCAAAGATGATTGGGCAAGTACGGCGCATATTGCACGACTTTTGGGATTACCGATTGCTCTGGTACTCAATTGCAGTAGCACCTCTCGTTCAATCGCCGCGATCGCCCATGGTTACACCACCTTTGACCCTCGGCTAACCTTTGCCGGAGTTTTCTTAAACCGGGTCGGTAGCGATCGTCACCTGGAACTCCTCCAAGATGCCCTCGCACCGCTCAACTTGCCTATTCTCGGAGTCCTGCGGCGACAAGACGAAATCACCGTTCCCGATCGCCATCTTGGACTCATTCCCACCGCTGAACTCCCCCAGCTTAGAACCGTGATCGATCACCTCGCCCACCTTGGCGAAACGTTCAACTGGAGCGTCCTCTCTTCTCTGCTCCACGATCCCTCCACATCTTCTCTTCGTCCTCGTCCCCTCGATCCCTCCACTCCTCCACTCCTCCACCCTCACCCTCCCCGACTCGCCATTGCCCGAGATCGCGCCTTCAGCTTCTACTATGCCGACAACCTGGATCTGCTACAGGCGGCTGGTTTTGAACTTGTGGAATGGAGTCCAATCAGCGATCGCGCCCTCCCAGAAAACATCCAGGGACTCTATTTTGGCGGCGGCTTTCCAGAAGTATTTGCAGCGGCATTGAGTGACAATCAAACGGCGCGTCAGGCAGTCAAAGCAGCGATCGCAACAGGAATGCCCACCTATGCAGAATGTGGAGGATTGATGTATTTATGCGATCGCATAATTGATTTTGAAGCGCAGGCGTATTCAATGGTGGGAATTTTGCCGACAGCAGCGCAGATGGGTAAACGTCTGACTTTAGGGTATCGACAAGCAACCGCACAGCGAGCCACGCCTTTAATTGCAGCGGGCGAAATCATTTGGGGACATGAATTTCATCGTTCTCACTTGACCTCGGAGCCAGAACAGCCATTGTTTGCAATGCAAAACTATAACGGCACTTTGCATCAAACTGAAGGATGGCAACGGTTGCAAGTTCACGCGTCCTATCTGCATCTCCACTTTGGCGGGAAGCCCCTGTTGATTCAGCGCTTGCTTCAACAGTGCCAGCACTATCAAAATGCGCTTCTGCCCAATAGCTTTACATAGCAGTGAAAATGGTGGTCAGCACCTATACTGTTGGCTGACACGGTAAAAGGACGGTGAAGGTCGTGCCAACACCAACTTCACTGATTACATCAATCTGCCCTTGATGGAGTTCTACACACCGCTTCACGATCGCCAATCCCAATCCTGTGCCTTGAATGGATTGAGCGTTGGAAGCTCGAAAGAACGATTCAAACAGTTGAGCCTGCTCTGGTTGAGGAATTCCAAGCCCCTGATCTTGCACCCGAAAAATCACGGTCTGTCCACCCGTACCATAGCTATAGTCGAAATGAATTCTTCCACCGATTGGCGAATACTTGATGGCATTGTTCAATAAATTGGAAAAAATTAGGCGTAGAAGATTTCCATCTATCCAGGTTTCCAGACCATCATCTGGATGGGTAAATACCAACTCGTGAGACTCAGAAAGATGGGGAGAGCATTCTTCTAGCACTTCCTGGCACAACTGCTGTAAATTCACCAGGGCGGGCGTAAAGTGTAAACGCTCTGCTTCAACCCGTCCCATAATCAGCACATCTTCCATCAGTTGAGTCATCTGTTGAACGGAGGTTTTGATCCGATCTACATAAGTTTTCATTTTTTCATCAAACAGCGTTTCCCCACGCAGGTTTAGCAATTCGGCAGCAGTTCGGATCACTGCTAAGGGATTGCGAAACTCGTGAGAGACGGTTGAAATAAATTGCGATTTTAGTTGATTAAGTTCTTGTTCTTTTTCTAATGCTTTCTGCAATAACTCACTCTGGCGGTAAGCAGTCATGTCCCAGAACACTATCACCACGCCGCCGATCGCCCCTAGTTGCCGAGGTAAAGGAGAAGCACTATCCCCAATTGGAATGCGATCGCCGTTCCGATTGATCAAGGCAGTAAATTCGTTGAGAAAGGCAACTTCCTGCGTTTTTAGGACTTGAGCCACGGGATGATCGGTCGGCAGACCCGTCACTTCATCGATAAGCTGTAGCACCTCAGCCGCATCTTTGCCAAAGGCTTCTGTTTCTCGCCAGCCCGTTAAGGCTTCTGCCGCCGGATTCATGAAGGTGACCAATCCCTGTTCATCGGTCGCAATGACAGCATCATTCATGGAGCGCAGTAGCGTTGCCAAGTACGCCCGATTAGCTCGGAGTTCCTTGTCTACCTGATGCTTAAATAGTGCCAGCTCAACTGCAACTCGCAGTTCTCCCGGACTGAATGGTTTAACGACATATCCCAGGGGGAGGGTATTTTTTGCCCGTTGCAGCGTATTTTCATCAGCATACGCTGTTAGAAACACGATCGGAATATCCTGCTGACTGCAAATCTGGCTGGCGGCAGTGATTCCATCCATCTCGCCTTTCAACACCACATCCATCAACACCAGATCGGGGTGAGTACTGGCGGCTTTGGCGATCGCGGCTGCTCCAGAAGATGCTGTGCCCACGACAGTGTAGCCAAGCTGGGTTAGTTGATTGGTGATTGTGCGGGCAACGATGATCTCATCCTCAACCACTAAAATTTTGGCTTGTCCCATTTAATATTTTTCTAAGGGTAGAAGTTCGCGGCTTGTCAGGATATGTAGAGGCTATCACTGAAAAACAACCGTTTCCAACAGTTAGCCAAGATCATCTGGGTGTGCCGCTTCTGCTAACCTCTTGATTAACAGGGAAGCTTGGGGGAATTGAATTCTAAAGGTTGTTCCTGGGTGGCGCTCAACGGTTAAACTGCCCTCTAGTTGTTCTATTACCAAGTCATGTACGAGGGAAAGCCCCATAGATTGGGCATATTCCCAGTCCACAGTTTCTGGTAAACCGATGCCATTGTCCTGGATGGTCAGTTCGACCTGCTTGGGTGAAGCAGTGTGTAGGTGAACCCGAATTTTGCCTTGGCGATCGCCCGGAAACGCATACTTAAGGGCATTAGAGATAATTTCGTTGACAATGAGACCGCAGGGAATCGCCTGATCAATGTTTAGTAAAACCGGGACAACGTCTATCTCTAAGGCCACCTGAGCAGGAGTAAGCTGGTAGGAAGCTAAGAGGCTGCTTGCCAGACTGGGAATATAGTCTGCTAGGTCAATTTCTCCAAAATCCGAAGCAGCGTACAGTTTTTTATGGATTAAGGACATCGACTCGATCCGATACTGGCTTCCTTTGAGGATGTTAATCGTACTGGCATCTGTGATGCTTTGCGACTGAAGTTGCAGCAATCCAGAGACAATCTGCAAATTGTTTTTTACCCGATGGTGAATCTCCTTTAGCAAGACTTCTCGTTCAGTTAGGCTGTGTCGAAGTTCCTCTTCAGCGCGGCTGCGATCGCTCACTTCTTGTTGCAAGGCGTGATTGTTCGTTTCTAGAGTTTGCGAATCGGCTGCCAATTGTTCATAAAGTTGAGTATTTTCCAACGCGATCGCAGCCTGAGCGGTCAATACTTGCAATATTGTTGCCCGATCAAGGGTAAAAGCATTGGTGGTGAGGTTGTTTTCCAGATAAAGAATGCCGATCAGCTTACCGTGTCCCTGAATTGGCATACACAAAATAGACTTGGGCTGCTGAGACTGAATATAGAGATCGCTGGCAAATCGTGTTTCCTGAGCAGCATCTGCCAAAATCACCGTTTCCTGCTTGCGCGCCACATATTGAATGAGCGAAATCGGCAGTTGCTCCGTGACTTCTAACGGAATCGATTGCTGAACAACGATCGCTTCTGGATCAACGGTTCCAGTTGCCTCAATCCGAAGCTGTCGATTGGTTTCCAGTAAGAGAGTTCCGGTTTGCGCTCCAGCATTTTGCAGCAGCAGGGTCATGATTTGAGCCAGCAGTTTTTCTAGATTCAATTCCCCCGATAGAGTCTGAGAGGCTTTGATCACTGTTGCCAGATCCAGCCTTTCAGAATTGCTGCTGTTTGTCGTGCTCAATGAGACTTTTGGATTGACGGTGAGCGTTTTAGGTTCGCCTGTTTGTTGAAATAACTGAGAATAGCGTTCCTCTAAAGCTTGTACTTTAGCAGTTGCGCCCCATCTCAGATAGCTATACTGGGCCTCTTGCAAATAGGCTTTGGCAGCGATCGCTTTGTTATGTTCGAGATAAAACAGGGCGGCTCGTTCATAGGCTAGCGCTTCTTCTTGAATGTATCCTTGCGCTTTAGCCTGGGCAATTGCGCGATCGTAAAGCTCTGTGGCTTGCCAAGGTTGACTCAGGACACGCGCCTTTTCTGCTTCCACCAGGTCAAAACGATGCTGGTTGTTCATGGGGGCATGGTGTGCCCAATGCTGCATTTGTTGTTGATTAGCAGCCACCTGCTCTAAATACTGCTGCTGTTGAATCCGATTGACCTGGGAATAATGGGCAAGCAGCGTCAGGGAATGATAGAAATTTAAGATACCAACCTGAAGAAATCCAACGGCTGCTCCTATTTTCTCATTAGCCAGTGCCGCATTTTGAAGTGCCAGAGCATAATCTCCAAAGTGGTAAGTTAACACTGTTTTGGCAGTGTAGAAGATGAAGAGATCGGTTCCACTTTTCGCTGCAATTAGACGGGGTAAGCGTTGAGCTTCATTAAAGCTTTCACCTATCAGCAGCAGGCGATCGAAGACGTCATCTCGAAAATTTTGTCCCAGTTGCCGCCAAACCTGTGAAAAATTGACAGGGATTTCTTGCTTAATTTGAACACACAGATCAATATAAACAGCTTGTTTTTGAATGGCAACCGTCAGGCTTTCTTCAGTAAAAAATAGATACGCACATAAGTTCGCTGCACAGTACCCGCCCCATTCAAAATCTCCGCTCTCTAAGCCGCTTTGTATCCCTTGCTGTAGAGGTGTAATGCTATTACGGGCATGTTCTTTCCAGGTGCGAATATTAGAATTATATAGGTTATAAACTTTTGCCTTCAGTTCTTTTGCGTCAAATTTTTCTAATAGATTTAGTGAAATCAAGCCCGCTTGATAACCAGCCTCTAACTGGTTTAAGCCAACTAATAACACCCCATAAAGTCCATAGGCAAAAGATGATTGATTTGAATTGCCATGCTCAAGACATAGATGAATCGTGGTAACAATAATCTGTGGAAAAAGCTCTGGTTTTGCCATGAACACAGGCGCGCAGAGAGTTGTCAAAATTCGCATTGCAGAAAGCCTATAGCGATCTGTCATTACGGGCAGACTATCTAAAGATTCGAGAGCGGGTAAATCAACGATCAAGCTTGCGCTATTTTCTATAGTCAGGAGGGTAACTCCCAGCTCTTCTAATGCTTGCAGCCCGATTTCAATCCCGTTAATGATCTCTAACTGAGCCATGCAGGTTTGCATTTGCACTTCATAGACTTTGATGCGATCGAGTAGGTTTTTGGCGTGGTGGAGTGAGGTTTTGGTCAGTGCTACTGAACGCTCAAAATTCACATTGAGATACTCTGCTTCTGCGGCTGCAATATGCAGCGCTAGCGTAAAGTCATATTGATTTTGCCAGCTATCGGTTGCTAGTAGCTCTAGCCCAACCTGGAGATAGCGCGCAGCAGCATCGTAGGCTGCCGCTGCTTTTGTCTTCTCACCTGCTATGAGATTTAACCGAGCCAGTTCATCCCGCTCTGCTTGAGTTTCGATTAGCTCTCGGCTCAGATTTAACTGGTTGATACTATCGAAAAGGTTTTGCCCCTGTGGCTCTAAGGATGTATTTTGCAGCAATTGTTGACCGATCTGGCGATGAATTACCACTCGTTCTGCTGCTGAATTGAGTGAATAGGCAGCTTGTTGAATGCGATCGTGGGCAAATTTATATTCCATTCGCAACGCATCGTCCGGTTGGGGAATACCCAACTCAATCCGCTTATAGCAATCATTCAACGGCATGATTAAACCAATATTGATGGCTTCTTTGAGCAGGGCGATCGCTTCTATAGCTTCAGGCTCTCGAAGAACGCCCGCCGAATAGAGAATAAACGTCAACGTTTGCAGATCAAACTGATTGCCAATACACGCTGCTCGTCGTAATCCATTCTGAGTGCTGGGTTGCAGGCGTTGGATCTTAGTGACGAGCAACTCCACTACGTTGTCGGTGATGTTGCGTTGTTGAATGTCGGCGATCGACCATTCCCACTGACTGTGTTGATGGTCAAACCTTAGGAGCTGCTCAACATACAATGCTCGTAAAAATTCATTCACAAAAAACGGATTGCCATCCGTTTTCGCCAGCAATAGATCAGCCAAAAGTGCAACATCTTCAGTAGAACGATTTAGGGTATCTGTCAGTAAATGTTGAATATCAGTTTTCTGAAGCGGAGAAAGGGCGATCGCCCCAATCCTCGTGCCTGTCTTCTGCATCTCCTCGATCGCTTGCATTAGCGGATGAGTCGCACTGACTTCGTTATCTCGATACGCCCCAATCAAAAACAAAAAAGGGACTTCTGTGGTCATCAATACCTGGATTAATTGCAGGGATGCCGCATCCACCCACTGCAAATCATCCAGAAAGATCACTAATGGATGGTTGGGTTTCGCCAACGCTTGAATGAACTGTTGAAAGACTCGGTTAAAGCGATTCCTGGTTTCGATCGGCGGCAATTCTACTACGGGAGGCTGCTGTCCTAGGATTAGTTTTAGCTCAGGCAGCACATCCACCATGACCTGAGCATTCGGTTCTAAAGCTTCTAACAATTCTTCTCGCCACTGGCTCAGTTGCACTTCTGGCTCGGTCAACAACTGCTCCACCCACACAGAAAAGGCACTAACAAACGCCGCATAGGGAATATCCCGCTGATATTGATCAAACTTCCCCGCAATAAAGTATCCCCGTTGCTGGGTAATGGGTTTATAGATTTCTTGCACTAACGACGTTTTACCAATGCCAGAGTAACCGGAGATCAGCATGAGTTCGCTCTTGAATCGATTGAGCGTTGAGAATTGAGAAACTTCTGTATTTCTCAGACTCAATACTTCCTGCTCAACTCCTGCAACTCGTGCAAACGCCGCTAGCAGTGTCTCAACTTCCTGACTTCTGCCGTAGAGTTTTTGGGGGATTTGAAAGCTGTCTGAAATATCCTGCTGGGCTAAAGGAAACGGAGAGATTTGGTTAGTCGCCTGAAGCTGAGTCAGGCAAGCTTCTAAATCGACTTGGATGCCATGACAGCTCTGATAGCGGTCTTCTGCGGTTTTCGCCAGCAGCTTCATCACAATATCTGAAACAGCTTGGGGGATCGCTGAGGTGCGATTACAGGGAGGCACTGGACGTTTTGCCAGATGGCAATGAATCAATTCCAGCGCATCATCGGCAGTAAAAGGAAGCTGATGAGTTAACAGTTCGTATAGCGTCACCCCTAGAGAGTAGAAATCTGTGCGGTAGTCGAGCGATCGATTCATCCGCCCAGTCTGTTCCGGTGACATATAGGCAAGCGTTCCCTCCAAAACATTAGGACTGTGAAGGGTAGGGTTTTCGCGAGTAATGCGGCTAGCAATGCCAAAGTCAATCAGCTTAAGCTGGCCAATGGTAGGATTCCAGACAATATTAGAGGGATTAATATCTTTGTGAATGATCTGCTGCTGGTGCACCTGTCCCAAAATTTTGGTTAGCCGAATACCCAGCATCAAAACTTCTTCCAGGGTCAACGATCGCTCTATCAGCCAATTTCTTAAAGACTCTCCACCAAAATCCTCTAGAAACATCACCAGGGTATTCTGATAGGCTTCAATCCCATAGACATTGATTACCCCTTCTAGGTTCAGCGATCGCGTGATCTCATACTCCTGCCGATACCGAATCAGCTCATTCGGCATGGGATAATTGGACTTCAAAACTTTAAATATTAGGGGCTGCGAGTCCAGTTCCCGAACTCCCCGATAAACCAGTGAATTCGCACTTTCGTAAATCTGTGAGGTGATGCGATAGCTGGGAAGAGACAGCATGGTTTGTTCGCCTTACGGGAGCGGTATATTCCTTAGATTAAATCACTCTGCTCCAGAGCATTAACTCGTAAGATCTTTGCGGTGGTAAGCCTGAATAATGTTCATTCTTTAAAGCCATAGTCAAAGATGAATGAGGAGGGTCGTACACCTGTCTTCCTTTCAAAAATTGTTTGAGCGCAAATCTTTCAAAACTCTGCTGTGCGGGTGAAATTTGGGATCTGTTACGACAGTATTGATTCATGGCATCATTCAGCAACGCCGGACGTTTTAACTAACCGAACAATCTCCTTAATCAATATCTCTGGCTCTACGGGCTTCGGGATATGCGTTTGAATATCTGCCGCGATCGCCTGCGCAATCAATTTCACCTGCTAAGGTAGTCAAGGTGCTCGCGGTAATCAACTCTCCTTGCTCGGTTGGTAGAGTTCTCACTTGCCGCATCAGCATGTATGTTAGCTGGCGATCGCTTCACCCACTTTTTCTTCCTCCAGGCTCGGTAAGATTTGCAGCCCAGTCTCAGTCGCCAGATATTCCGACAGTTGCGCCTCAATCTCGGTCTGCACCACCTGACGGTATTCCAGGAAGTGTTCATTTAGGGCGCAGAGTCCCAGGTAGTGTTCCCAAACGGTCGGGTTGTGCCGCAGGATTCCTGCTAGATACAGCCAGAACTTGACGCGGGTTTTGCGAACTACGCCTTGCCGCCAGCACAGAATCAGCAGAGCCCGCATGTTGACCCAGTTGAGCTTGCGAACTCGGCTACCAGGACACTTGGGTGCGCCCAGCTTCAGGAAATGCTGGTATGTGCGATCGAGATAGCGTTCGGGGTCATACAGTTCCCAGAAGGCAGCGACGAACTCGTTGGCGATGTCTTGCAGCGGCCGAGTCGGCACAAAGTTCATCAGCGTCGTTTGATTGATGTTGGCTCCCTGCTCCCGCATCCGGCCCTCTTTTTTCAGGCGATGCCAGAGAGCGGTGTCTGGCAAGGCTTGCAGCATGCTGAACATAGCCAGGGGCACAGTAGTTTGTTCGACGAAGCGGACGATGCGCTCACCGGCCCCTTTCTTCTCACCATCGAAGCCAATGATGAATCCGGCGTTGACCCGCAGGCCAGATCGGATAATCCGATCAACCGATTCTGCCAGAGAATCCCTCGTGTTCTGAAACTTTTGCGTCAGGGTAAGGCTGGCTTCATCTGGCGTTTCGATGCCCAAGAACACCGCATTGAAGTTGCACTCCACCATCAAATCCATCATTTCCTGATCCTGGGCCAGGTCAATTGAGGCCTCGGTGTTGAAGCGAAACGGGTAGCCGTGGGATGCCATCCAGGACTTCAGTTCCCTCAGCATCAGCTTGCCGTTGCGCTTGTTGCCAATGAAGTTATCGTCCACCATAAAAATGCTGCGCCGCCAGCCCAGTTCATACAGGCACTCCAGTTCTGCCAGCAGCTGCTGCGGAGTTTTCGTCCTGGGCTTCCGGCCGTAGAGGACGATAATGTCGCAGAACTCGCACTGAAACGGACAGCCGCGCGAGAACTGCACCGACATACTGTCATAGGAATCGAAATTCAGCAGGTCGAACCGAGGAATCGGTGTACCTGTCACGTCAGGCTTCACGCCATCGGAGCGAAACACTCCCTGGGTGTGGCCGCGCTGCACCGCCGCCACAAACATTGGTAGCGTGATCTCGCCCTCATCCAGAATCTGAAAGTCGGCATCGGCAGCTTCGTGGGGCAGAGCCGTAGCATAGGGGCCGCCGACTCCGATCGGAACTTTGTGGCGCTTGGCTTCCTGAATCAGGTGCAAAAAGTCTTCCTTCTGGACAATCATGGCGGACATGACTGCCAACTCTGCCCACTCCCAGTCGGCTTCGGTCAGGTCGCCGACGTTGCGATCAACCAGCCGAAATTCCCACTCCTGGGGCAGTAGGGCCGCGACTGTGACTAATCCGAGAGGCGGCAGCATTGCCTTGCGATCAACTAGTTCCAGCGCTTTCTCAAACGACCAAAAGCTCTTGGGAAACAAAGGATAGAGCAACAATACTCGCATACACGCCAACTCCTTACAAACCGCGGATTTCAGCAGATTTCCTTAAGCTTACTCTTTCGCTCCAGCTTTATTTCTTAGAGCGATCGAATATTTTTGCCCAATATCTGTTGATGTTCCCAGACGAGGAATCGTTTTGGACTTTAAATCCAATGATTTTAATCTAAAGGTTTCCCGCTTACGGAGCAAGTTTGCCTTGAATCAATGTTAGCCTTCCAACTTTTGGATTTGATTCATAATCCGATGATGTGCTTTGTGATAGCGCTGGAGACGTTGCAGATCTTTGTCAGACACACTTTCTAAACGTGTCAGAGTCATATTGTCTTCAAGGTCGTAGCGTTTGACGCGGGTGGCAAGAGAATTAGTCAAAACGCGATCGAGAAATTGATCATAGGTTTCTTCGGGGAGGCGGGTAAGACACTCGATCGCGGTGATAATTTCGGATGAAAATCCCTCAGCAGCAAGCTGTTCTAACGTCCAGTCAGAATCTTCTACTACATCATGCAGTACTGCAACGATTTGTTCCTCTATGGTTTGTCCTCGCATCATTAACCGCAGAGGATGAAGGATATAGGGCGCGTGGGCTTTATCTAACTGATCTTGGTGGGCGATCGCGGCGATCGCCACTGCCCGCGCCAAGAGTTGATTTAACGGGATTTCCACGCGATCGCCCCTAAAGTTCATTCATCAGGCAGAGCGTTGAATGCAGTCAAAACACACCCACAAAAGTTATCCATTTTGGTCTGGCATGGGAGCAGGTTTCACGGTTAGATTGACCGACTGCCCATTCCGCTTCACCGTTATTTGAAGCGGGTTGCCGATTTTAGCTGATTCAACTTGCTGCTGCACTTGCTTGGAGGCTTGTATAGCCGTGCCGTTAATCGCTTCAATCACATCCCCCGCCTTCAAGCCACCCGCTGCTGCGGGTGAATTGCGCTGAACTGCCAAAATAATAACTCCCTGGTCTTGCTCAATGCTCACATTGCCCTCGCGGCGATTGATTTGCTCACGCAGTTCAGGAGTCAGTTCTGCCATTTGAACTCCTAAGTAGGGATGATCTACTTTGCCGCTCGTAATCAGTTGGTCCGCGACCCGTTGAGCAGTAGCGATGGGAACGGCAAATCCAATTCCAAATGCGCCTTGAATGATAGCCGTGTTCATTCCCACCACTTCACCTTTAGAGTTAATCAGCGGTCCGCCGGAGTTACCAGGATTAATGGCGGTGTCGGTCTGAATAAAATTGACGCGGGAAGAACTGCCGAAGTCTGCGCCCGATCGCCCTGTAGCGCTGATGATGCCCTGAGTGACCGTATTGTCGAGTCCAAGCGGATTACCGATCGCAATGGCGGTTTGCCCTGGCAAGAGGCGATCGGAATCTCCCATTTTCACAGTGGGTAGTCCAGAGGCGTTGATTTTAATCACCGCCACATCAGTCATTTCGTCTGAGCCAACCACTTCTCCTTTAAATCGTCGTCCATCTTTCAAAACGACGCTAACCGTATCTGCGCCCGCTACGACATGAGCATTGGTAAAAATGCGCCCATCGGCTGAAGTAATAAAACCCGATCCTGTCCCGCGCTGCACCCGTTGAGGCTGATCTTGTTCGCGTTGCCTTTGTCCCCGTTGCTCTCGTCCAAACAGGGAGCCAAAGTCTAAGTTATTTAGGGGTTGTTCAACCGCGCGACTGGAATCAATCCGAACGACGGCAGGACCCACTTGCGCCACAATATCTGCCACGTAGTCGGGCGCACTAGCATCGATCGGGCTAGAACTAATCGGGCTGGGTGTTTCAACTTGCGTCTGCTTTGGTTCGGCAGACGCAGTTTGTTCAATCGAGCTGTTACCTACCAGCGGGTTTGTACATCCACTACTGACCGCGATCGCGGCGAGTGCAATTAACGATAACGGCAGTTTTAAAGAGGAGTTCATAGGATATAAATTTTAACCATATTCACGGTGACTCATTTAATCTAGCTTTCTAGCGTGAAGTTGGTATGTAATTTATATCAACGCAGCGTATCAGGGCGGCATCTTGCTTATTTCAGCCGGATAAATCTCTTCCTTAGAGTGGTTGAATTTTCCCAATATTCTGAGACGCGAAATAGCTTGCCAAATCAGAAAAGGCTCTGCTATTTGCAGAGCCTTTTCATTCTAAATATCAACTGAATAGTTCAATTCAATTACGGCTTTGAGCAGTCTCATCCAAGCATTATCACTTAATGTTATCTGCCAATGTTGCTCTTTTTTGCGGCACTTTAGTCCAATAGGTGTGGGTCTTTATTGGACTCTCCATCAAATGGCTGAACGCCCGTTTCTGGATAGGAATTGTCGTCAGGACCAAAGATACGAGAGATTGCAGCAGAGAAATATTGGATGACATCGTCGATTAGTTTTGGCATGCCCATTATTGCCTCCAGAAAGCTATTTGAAGTGAAGTGAAGTGATTTAGCTTGCTTGTGTGAGCGATCGCGCTTTCCTTGCCGCGAGATCGTCTTACTCTTTCAGTATGAATACTTTTTAGTGAAACTTACTCTTTTGCATTAATTGTTCAAGTTAATGTTGCGGTTTCTAACAATTCAAATCGCCTTTTGAAAGTGCAATTTGATAACTGTAGGTAACAACGCAGATGGGGCTAACCCATCACGCGATCGCTTAGCACTGGTTTGACTGCTGGCTGCACCCGCCTCAAAACGTCGCATTCAAAAGCAGACTGAAACGCGAAAAATCATGGCGAGTCAAAATTTTAATAGAATTCACTATAATTTACAGGATCGGGAAGTCTCTGCAAACCCTGGAAGCATTATTTTTAGGCGAACTCGATAGACATAACAGGATAAAAACTATCGCCTACCGGCTAGCCTGACTCGCCAAATTATGGTTTTTATTACTATAATCAAGAAACACAGTTTCAGGTAGAGCATGAACATATCTACGCCTTCCAATCAGCAGACTGCATGGGCAGTGACAGGCGATCAAGAACTGGCGATCGCCCCCGAAGATTACAGTTTGCTCACCGATCTCTATCAACTCACCATGACCGCTTGCTACGTCGGTGAAGGTCTAGAACAGCGGCAAGCCAGCTTTGAACTGTTTGCCCGTCGCCTACCTCAAAACTTTGGCTATCTGATTGCCATGGGATTAGCCCAAGCATTGGATTACTTAGAAAAATTGCGCTTCAGTCCGTCTCAAATTTCAGCGCTGCAAGCCACTGGCATTTTTGATCATGCACCAGACGCTTTTTGGACTCTATTAGCAGACACAAAATTTACGGGTGATGTGTGGGCAGTACCAGAAGGAACGGCAGTCTTTGCCAATGAGCCACTGTTGCGGGTAGAAGCACCTTTATGGCAGGCGCAACTGGTGGAAACCTACCTGCTGAACACGTTAAATTATCAAACCCTCATCGCCACTCGTGCCGCTCGATTGCGAGATGTGGCGGGGGTAGAAGCAACGCTGTTGGAGTTTGGTACACGCCGTGCGTTCGGTCCCCAGGCTTCCATTTGGGCGGCACGAGCGGCTTTGGCTGGTGGGTTAGATGCCACCTCCAATGTGCTGGCGGCACTTAAGCTAGGACGCAAACCAGCTGGCACTATGGCGCATTCCCTTGTCATGGCATTAGCCGCAACTCAAGGCACCGAAGCCCAGGCATTTACCGCCTTTCATCGCTACTTTCCCGGTGCGCCGCTGTTGATTGATACCTATGACGCGATCGCTGCTGCCCAGCAGCTTGCTGCACAACTCCAGTCAGGAGACATTCAATTAGCAGGAGTCCGGCTCGATTCTGGAGATTTGGCATCGCTATCTCAACAGATTCGCCAGCTTTTGCCCAATGTGCCCATTTTTGCCAGCGGCGACCTAGATGAATTCAAAATTGCCGAACTGAAAGCTGCCGGAGCTTGCATCGACGGCTATGGATTGGGCACCCAGCTCGTGACAGGATCACCCGTCAATGGCGTTTATAAACTGGTAGAAATTGACACTATTCCTGTAATGAAGGAATCCACAGGCAAAGTCACCTATCCCGGTCGCAAGCAGATTTTTCGACACCATGAAAACGGTATTGTAGTCTGCGATCGCTTAGGGTTGATGGCGGAGGAAGGGGAACAGGAAACTGGGAATGGAAAGCAGAGCACCACTCACTCCTCTGCCTCTCCAACCCTCCCCCTCTCCACTCCTTTACTTCAACTCGTGATGCACAATGGTGTGCCAATGCAGCTTCCCGAATCGCTGAACGCGATCGCTCAACGCACGGCGCAATCTGTTGCCAGCCTTCCCCTCAATACTCGCCAGATCCAGCAGCCGCAGCCGATGACGGTTAATCCTTCCTCCGCCCTGCTTGACCTCATTACCCAGACCCAACGCAGTTGCTAATCCCTGTTTAGCGAGTGTTATGGCGATGACTAATAGAAGCTAAGGAACTTCTAGAAGCTGGATGGCGGCAGCGATCGCGTCGGCCTCTTGGGCGGGTTTGTCTTTGCGCCAGCGCAGGATACGGGGAAAGCGGACTGAAATGCCAGATTTGTGCCGTTTAGATTGAGAAATTCCTTCAAAGCCAATTTCAAATACCTGAATAGGTTCAACCGATCGCACGGGTCCAAACTTTTCAATCGTGTGTTTGCGAATCCATTTGTCTAACTCGTCAATTTCTTTGTTATCTAAACCAGAATAGGCTTTGGCAAAGGGCACCAGTTCTTCCCCTTGCCACAGGGCAAAAGTGTAGTCAGTAAACAGGTTTGCCCGTTTGCCAGTGCCTGCTTGGGCGTAGATCAACACCGCATCTAGCGACATGGGATCAACTTTATACTTCCACCAGTAGCCGCGCTTTCTCCCCACCAGATAAGGGCTATCCAAGGCTTTGATCATTAACCCTTCGGCTCCCTGATGGCGGGCTTGTTCTCTAAGCGATCGCAGATTTTCTAGCAACTCAATAGGCATTGTTTCAGACAGCGTAACCAGGGCAGGATCGACGGTTTGTAAGGATGCTACGAGTAAGGAACGACGATCGCGTAAGGGGCGATCGCGAATATCCAGCCCCTCATATTCCAACAAATCATAGGCAATGAAGTGCGCCGGATTTTCCTGCATCATTTTTTGCGTCACCCGCTTTCTGCCCAACCGCTTTTGCAAATGGTTAAAGCTAAGAGGGCGATCGTCCTGCCAGCACAAAATCTCGCCATCAAACACCAAGCCATCGGGCAACGCCAGAAAGCCTGCGGCAAGTTCGGGAAACTGCTCAGTAATCAAATCTTCGCCCCGCGACCAAATGAAAACCTCTTCATTGCGGCGAATAATCTGCGCCCGAATGCCATCCCACTTCCACTCGGCTTGCCAACGATCCAACGATTCCAATGCAAACTTATCTTCTTCCAACGAGGATGCCAGGAAAAACGGGTAGGGCTGACTGGGGGCACGCGCCGATTCTGCTTGTTGCATCAGTTGAGTGTAGGCAGCGATCGACGGTGTAAAATCGCCCATTAATCGATGCGCTAATACGGCTTCCGACACGCCCGATGCTGCCGCCAATCCTTTAATCACCAGCTTGGTGGATACCCCAACCCGAAAGGCTCCCGTCAGCACCTTATTCAACACAAACACTTCCACGGAGTTGAGGGAAGACCACCAGGAAATCACTAGGTCTTTCAAGGCTGACTCCGACTCCACAGATTTGATCTGGGGAATGATGACCTCCATCCAGTGGTGTAGGGGAAAATGGGGGCTGGCAACTGGGGGATCGAGTGTAGAGGGCAGCAACAGGGCGATGACTTCAGCTGTGTCGCCGACTTGAGCGTAGCAGTCTTCAAACAACCATTCGGGAATATCAGAGATTTGGAGGAAAATATCGCGCAGCGATCGCGAAGTGATTAGCCGCTTACGAGTTTTGCCCAACAGCAAATACAGCGCCCACACCGCATTTCGAGCTTCTTCCGCCTGAAAATAGGCTTGCAAGGCCCGAATCTTTTCATTCGTTGAAGTGGTGGCATCCACTTGCTGAAACAACTGCGTAAACCGCTTCATATTTCCCTGCTATTGATGAAACCCTAAGCGCTAGTGAACTCGATCGCTTCGTATAAGTCTACGATTTGAACTTGACACTCAAAAGCGCTGAAAGACAACACGACGTTTGGGTCATCGTATTCCGAGAACAGCCATTGATTGGCAGCAGTTTTCACATGATGCTCAACGTGAACGCGATGTTGATCGACTAAGAGATATTCCTGAAAGTTGGAAATAGTGCGATAGGCGGCAAATTTTTCGCTGCGGTCGTAGTTTTGAGTGGATTTGGATAGCACTTCAGCAATGAAGCAAGGATTCACGACCGTATCTTTGCGTCCAGTTTGAAGCTCCAGCGGCTTGGGCACCACCATTACATCAGGATAAGTATAGAGATTGACTGCTGGAATCCAGAGCCGTTGGTCTGCATAGAAAATTCGATAATCTTTTCCCTTGAGAGCAGATTTAAGCAGGATGTAGAGATTCCCAGAAATGTCGTTGTGGTTGGGGGTGCCGCCAGTCATCGGAATGATGTCTCCATCGCGATATTCGCTGCGCGTTCCAGCCGCAAGCTCCAGTTCTAGATACTCTTCAGCGGTATAAATTCTTCTCTCGGTCTGGGCAATCATGGCACTTTAATTCCCAAAGCTTTAGGATGGATTGGACTTAGTTATGGATGCCGTTGCTTGGTGAATCTGGAGCGATCGCTCAGAACTAATACATCCCAATGCTGCCGACCCGATCGGCACCTAACCATTCCAGGGTATCGTTGATCGCATCGCCTGTGTGGTATGCCGCCAGCAGCACTTCGCTGGTTTTACCCCAAGCGATCGCGCCCGTTGCATCCAGACCGATCGCGCCCAAATCGCACCGATTTTTATGCGCTTCGGTGAAGGAGCGATCGAAAGCTTGGTGCAAGGTCATGCCATCTGCCACCCGCACCACAATCTTTGCTGCCAAACACTCATTGATAATGTCTTCGCCAATGCCGGTACAGCTAATTCCCGCTTGAGCCGTAGCATAGTTGCCAGCAGGCATAGCGGAATCGCTGACTCGACCAATTCGTTCAAACCCTTTGCCGCCTGTGGAGGTGCCTGCGGCTACGCGCCCTTCCCTATCTAATACCACTACGCCAATCGTGCCTCGTCCGGCTTCGCTATCCACCAATTCTTTTTCGGCGACGACCCCTGCCATCTCTCTAGAAAAGTTGCCTGCCCGTTCTTGCATCCATTCCTGTAGGCGAATTTCGGTCGTTGGGTCATAGGATGGCAAGCCGATCTCTCGCAGAAATTCGAGTGCGCCATGATCAGAAAGGACGCGATCGCTTGACTCTTGTAATTTCAATGCCAGCTCAATGGGATGCTGCACCCGCGACACATTAATCACCCCGCTAAACCGCTGTGCTGTACCATCCATCAGCGCCGCACTCATGCGAATTTGCCCATCCGATTGCAGCACCGAGCCAGTACCCGCATTAAAACAAGCATCATCTTCCAATAGCTGACAGCCCCGCACCACGGCATCTACCGCAGAAGCTCCTGCCGCCAGCATCGGATACACGTCCTCTAGCACCGCATGCAGCGATCTCCGGACTAACTCTACCCCGCCCTTTCCTTTCAGCGAACTGCCCGCTCCCCCGTGAATAATAATCTTCGGTTGCACCCGCTCAACAGACATGCCTTCAATCTCCTAATCGTCATTCGTCATTTGTGCTTGCTTCTGATCGCCGCTTACGACAGCGATCGGAGCAATACTTTACTTCATCCCAGCAATCTTCCCACTTTTTACGCCAAGTAAAAGGACGCTGGCATACCGGACAGATCTTTGTGGGTAAATTCGATTTAGAAACACCGCGTGGCATGGGTTATAAGTTTTGAGTTTTAAGTTGAGAAAAATGCTTAGACTTGAGAATGAAATGCGCTAAGCGTCAGTTTAGAACAGGAACACTAAGTTAGCATTCATGCTTTGATCACTCTACCCCTTTGGGTGGTTTGTCAATTTGGTTTGATAAATTGCCGTCTTCTGCCCCCGCACTTCTCCTCGCCATTCGCTATTCCCCCTTCATGCCTACTTCCCTAAATGCTGTTCGGATTATTCTTGTTGAGCCTGCTGGCACACGCAATATTGGCTCTGTGGCGAGGGTGATGAAAAATATGGGGTTGCTGCATCTCACACTGGTCAATCCTCAATGCGATCACTTAGATGAAGAGGCGCAACACATGGCAGTTCATGCGAAGGAGCTATTGGAAGCAGCACAAGTGGTGCAAACTCTGCCAGAAGGATTAGTGGGATGCCGCCGCGCGATCGCGACTCTGGGTAGACCTTACGCCGCTGCAACCCCCGAACATCTGCGTGACGCGCTCCCTTGGCTTGTGGAAACTGATCTTGCCAACAGTACTGCTCTTATTTTTGGTCCTGAAGACCGAGGACTCAGCAATGATGAATTGAGCTATGCTCATCGCTTTATCACTATTCCTGCCAATCCTGTTTATCCATCTCTTAATTTGGCGCAGGCAGTTGGGATTTGCTGCTACGAACTACACGAAGCGGTTCGCACCCCGCAAATTAAAACCTTTCAACCCTGCACTCCCAACCCCATACTCCCAACTCCCAACTTTCCTTCTGCTCCCATCAACGAAATCGAAGGCTTCTACCAGCACCTCGAATCGCTCCTGCTCACCATCGGCTATCTGCAACCGCATACAGCCAGCAGCCGCATGAAAAAGTTTCGTCGTTTGTTTAATCGGGCGATGCCATCGAGTGAAGATGTAACGATGCTGCGTGGAATTTTGAGCCAGATGCAGTGGGCAACAAAAGTGCGATCGCAGGATTCAGAAAAAGAAGGCTGAAATAGCTACTTTATTTGGATAAAAGCCTTATATCATGCAGTTTTTATTGCAGATACCAAATTTCTCCGGTAAAGCTTGTATGAACTTCCGAAATGATTCAAATTTGGGCTGTATTTTCTGAAACCTGCAAGCCAGTTACAGCATCATCTCTACTGACTGATTTTTGTGAAGGAGAGTCCAAATGAATTACTTCTCAACCGTTGTTTCGTTACTACGCGATCGCCAAGATTTTTTAGAAGAGATTCATGAGGGAGTCAAACTTAAGAGCAAAATCTCTGCCTTAATGATTTCTAGCTTTTGCTTTTTTGCGATTTATGGAGCCATCATTGGCATGTTCCATAGCCCGCTTCAGGCGTTGGCTTCTGCGATTAAGCTTCCTGCTCTTTATCTGATTACGCTGTTAGTCTGTTTGCCTACTCTCTATATCTTTAATGCGCTGTTTGGTTCCAAGAAAACCATTGCTCAACACTTCACTTACTTGTTAACGGCTGTGTGTGTAATTGCAGTGTTACTGTGTGCTTTTGCGCCAGTCACTTTATTCTTTTTAATCACTGTTAATGATTACAGTTTCTTCTTGCTAATGAATGTAGTGATCTTCTCCTTAACTGGAATTTTAGGAATTTCTTTCCTATACCAAGTAATGAAGCCGATCGCAGACGGTGACGGAGCAAAAGTGCGAACTAGCATCCTCCGATTTTGGCTGTGCTTATATGGTTTTGTTGGCACTCAGCTTGGCTGGACTCTACGCCCGTTCTTTGGCTCTCCTGGTCAGTTTGAGCTATTTCGCCCACGGGAAGGCAGCTTCTTTAGCGGCGTGTGGACTGCACTGCTCAATTTGTTGACTTAACGCTGTAAGTCAGGAGCGAGATAATAGGAGCTATGGGGAATGAGATGAGGTCAGATTTAGCAGATTTGAAGATTAGCGATCGCGAATTGGAGCGGCTAACCGGGTGCGATGTGGGCGATATTTTTATCGGCGGTGTGTTTGGCGGCACCTATCGCATTTCTGCTTTGCAAAATCCCAAAAAACTGATTGCACTGTGTCTAACAGAAGCTGTTGTATTTCTACTGATTGTCATATTCACGTTGCCGCTAAGTTTATTTTTGACAGGCGGCGCGAACGGCATTGCCGATGTTTCCAGCATATTGAGATTTGTGTTTGTGGCTTCTAGCATTGCGATCGCTTTGCTGCTTGCCTGGAATATGTATATGAAGTGGCGAGGAAAACATCTGCGAAGTCTGATGCGCTTGCTTGATGAGGTGGATCGATATGAAGATGTGCTGAATGCGATCGCGGTCTTAGATCGGCTAGAAACGGTCAACATTGAAAGAAATCTGAACTCCGCTTTGCAAAATCGATCTGAGATTTTGGAAGCCATTCATCTCACACGAGATAGCCTAATTGCTGGGTTGACAACTGAAAAAATCCTGCGAGAAAATCGGGGTTTACTCGCTCGCCAGCAAGATTTACTCACCAGCATTGAAACGAATCTGTCTCTAGTGAGGAGCCTGGAAGTGAAGCATCAAGCTGATGAATATGGACAGTTCTTGAATGAGGCGCTGCAAATTGGCATCAGCGTCCATCAAGAAGTCCAGCGGCTAAATTGAGCGATAGATGCTCAAGAGTGATGGATAGATAAGTAGATGAAGCAATGGAGTCAAGGAGGCGCATGTTAGTGAAAGCGTTTTAAAGATAGCGAACAGCCATCATTTGTACTTCGCACTTCGAATGAATTTTCTGCCCATTTAAACGAGTGTTACAGTAAATTGATAGTTGGGCGCGATCGCCGACACAATCAAACTTGTGATACTTCAATAAACCGATGCCTGTAACTGCTCCAGAATTTGTACTTTACGCACAGCATGGTTGGGCAGATGATTGCCGCGCGATGCGATCGCTGGCTCAAACCCTGGCAACTTCAGAAGCGCTGATTGTTGCGCCCAGCCTGGGATTTATCAAAACCTGGTTGCGAATTGAGCCATTGATTCAGGCAGTAGAACAGTTGGTCATCAACACCACATTGCAATCCCCCGATCTGCCAATGCGAATTGTAGGTCACTCGTTAGGTGGCTTGATCTGGCTAGAAATACTCGATCGCCATCCTGAATGGTGGTCAAGAGTGGAATCGATTGTGCTGGTTGGCTCACCTGTGGGCGGTGCTGATTTGGCGAGGGCGCTTGACCCGATGAAGTTGGGGCTGGGAATTGCCCGTGATCTGGGTGCTAATCGCAGACCCCTTGCAGAAGCGATCGCGGCCCAAATTCCTATGTTGGTGATTGCGGGAGATGTCGATGATGGCAGTGATGGCACCGTGCCGATCGCCGCCACCAAAGTTTTTGGCGCAGAATTCGTCAGCATTACCAGGGTTACTCACTCCGCACTGAAGAACCATCCTGCGGTTGCCGCTGCCATTCGCCAGTTTTGGGATTTGCCCAAAGATCGTATTGCTCAGCCCATGGAACCCGATCTGTCCATCCTGTTAATTCGCAGACTGCAAGCGATCGATGGCATGACCGACGGACATCGCCGAGGCTTCAACCAATCTTCCCTCTTCCTGACCTTAGAGGACGGCACCACCCTTCGCACCTGGAAAAACCCATGGGGCATTGACCATGTATTTGTCGCCTGCTCCGAAGGAACTTGCCTTTACAGCGGCTTCGTCGGCTGGGGACACGTTCGGGAATTACAAGAAACCCTAGAATCTTTGAAACTAACAATCAGCAGTTAAGTACTAACCGAGAATACTAGCAACTAAAAAATATCAGTTAGTGAAGCGTTCTTAACTCTTGCCTGTTTCTAACAACCTTTCGACATCTAGCTCATATTAGGATATTTAGCCTAGGTGAGCGGTGTTGACATCTTAATTTCTCATGGCACTTCCATAACTTCGGAATGTAATGAGAGCTTATCCGAATTTGGGATATTCCAATTTGGGATAGATAATCTCCGTATGCAAAGGCGACAACGTTATGAGCTTTTCCAGAAAGCTTTAATCGATGCTAGGCAAGCACAGGGACTAACTCAAACTGAGGTAGCTCAGCATCTTGGCAAGCCTCAGTCGTATGTATCTAAATACGAAAGTGGAGAGAGGCGACTAGACGTAGTGGAGTTTCTAGAAGTCTGTGATGCTTTGAGTATTGCACCTCAATTAATTATTCAAGAGATTAAGAAAGAGCATGGTAACGGTTGACTTCAAATCAGTTTTTGAGAAGAAATTGGCTGAACGAAGTAGGGATTTCAAAATTTGTGGCCTGATTTCAACGGAAGGAAACATCTATCCATTAGGTAGTGATACAAAAGTCTTAGGTGCTGTTTTTGAAGTTTTTACCAGACCTATGATTCTTGAAATTGCTCAAGAAAATAGTTTTGAAGTAGTTGAAGCAACTGTGCAGAATTACTATCCAGACTTCACTTTAATGAATGACAGAGAAGATAGTAGAAAAATTGCTGTTGATGTAAAAACAACCTATATCGAGAACGACAGTGACTCTTTTAGCTTCACATTAGGTGGTTATACTAGCTTTATTAGGGGCACAGGAACTAAGAATATTGTTTTCCCATTTAATGAATATGCTGAACATTGGATAATTGGCTATGTTTACAAGCGATTAGCAAGAAAAAAAGCGGCTGATCATGGAGTTTTTACTACAGATCAACTTGATGTAATCGCACTACCTTACGAAGATGTACAAGTATTTGTACAAAAAAAGTGGAAGATATCTAGTGACAGGGCAGGCAGTGGAAATATAACCAATATAGGCAGTACCAATGGAAGAATAAACGACTTTAGAACTGGTAATACTCCTTTTGAGTCAGAGGAAGAATTCCTAGAATATTGGAGAAACTATGAGCGAACAGCTGCTTTAAGAAAAGAAAAGTTCAGCGAAATTAGTGAATTTCGCGAGTGGAAGAAATCACAAGAGTGATAACTGTGTCAATTCTTTCTCTGAATGTACTTTTTCATTAGGAGCTAGAAAGTCAGGGCTTATAATTAGAGCCTCTTCCATTGCATTTCGGAGATTCTCAGTTGAGCCAACATGATAATAATGATGGTAAATAACACATGGATAATGAGAGAAATGCTTAATCAAATGCTCATTCTCACGATATTTATTCTTCTTCCACATAGAATAAGCAAAGCCACAAGAAAGCTCTTTAATAGCTTCTGCTAATTCATCAGCTTCGGTATCGCTCCAACTGTTGAAGTAATCAGTGTGTCTGCCAATGTAAGGCGGATCTAGATAAACAAAATCTTCAGGAAGGACACTAGCCAGTGTTTCTCTCCAATCTTGGACAAGAAAAATCCAGTCCTTGTCCTGCAATATTTTTGCAACCCAAGCAACTTGGTTACATATTTTAGTAATGTAAGCCAGTCGAAACCGATTTACTTTCTTGCAAAAGGGAACATTAAATCTACCTTTTGAATTAAATCTAATCACACCGTTGAATGAGGCACGATTGAGAAAAACAAAATCAAACGGACTACCTAACTGATTAAATCGCTCACGTACTGCATAATAATGTTCTTCGCCTCGTGCCTCTAGCTGTTCTCCTTCCCTTTCTAAATATTGTCTGAGGGAGGCAGATGACATTTCACCAGTCTGAATCATTTTATAGACTTCGATGACATGACGATTTGTATCTGATATCAGTGCTTTATCCGGCTGAATATTGAAAAGAACAGCACCAGAACCAAGGAATGGCTCGATCCACCGACCCTCGCCATCCCATTTAACACTGGCAAGTATTAGGGGGGTTAGTTTTGTCTTGATCCCTTGAGATTTAATGGGCGGCGCTTTTGGCTTTTGGCAATATCTAGGAAGAGTCATCATGCAAGCGATGGTATCCCAAAATAGGATAGTAAGCAATAGAATTGCTCGATATATATTTACAGGCTGCTGTAGATATTTTCAGTCCGATAGCATCTTCACTAAAGCCTGGATCTCTTCAACTTTCCTCAAACCGCAGCAAAACGGATTTTGAGATAGCCTTAAACACGCTCTAAGAAGCTGAATTACGATGATTTTCTTATTAAACTTTTAGATAGAGTAGGGGACAGCATCTAAGCTGACAGATTTTAGAGGGAAGCCCAAAATGGTACAAGCACCATCTAAACCGTTGACACTGGCGGAGTTTCTCCAGCTGCCAGAAACAAAACCTGCCAGTGAATACGTGGATGGTCAAATTATCCAGAAACCGATGCCCCAAGGGAAGCATAGTGCCATTCAAGGGGAACTTGTACCCGCTATTAACGGTGTCGTAAAGCCTCAGCGTGTCGCTCGTGCGTTTCCAGAGTTGCGTTGCACCTTTGGCGATCGCTCAATCGTTCCCGACATCGCAGTTTTTCTTTGGAGCCGGATTCCTTGCGATGAAAATGGGGAAGTTGCCAATACATTTTCTGCTGCGCCAGATTGGACAATTGAAATTTTGTCTCCCGCTCAAAGCCAAACGAAAGTAACGAAGAATATTCTTCATTGCCTGAAGCATGGAACCCAAATGGGTTGGCTAATTGATCCAGACGAGAAAACCGTGTTTGTCTATCGTCCCAAGCAAGAAACGGAAGTGTTTGATCAGCCAGATGAGTCTCTTCCTGCACCATCCTTTGCAGAATTACAGCTTACTTCCAAGGCTTTGTTTGCTTGGTTGTTAGGGTAAACAGTTCATCATTCTTCAAAGAGCGACAGAGCGGATTTTGAGATAGTCTTCTTCCATTCTGGCTCTTCAAGGCTGGAACATTGCCCATGGTTGAGGCGGAATGAGGTCCAGCGAGGGTTGCTATGCGGATGTTGAATTCATCTTTTGTGTTAGGGGCAAGCCCAAAATGGCACAAGCATCATCTAAAACATTGAATTGGCGGAGTTTCTCTAGGTGGCAGAAACAGAACTTGCTAGTGAATACAGTGTTAGGTAGTGCCGTGTCGAAACCTCTCAAGACCATCGAGAATCAATTCGAGACCAAACTCAAAGTCATGAATACCGTCATATTCACTCTCTATAACGCGACGTGCGAGTTGATTGAAGTAAGGGTATTGGTCAGCGGGGATTTGTGAAAGGTAGTTCTCTACTACTACGGAATATTCCGTAGCCTCAATCGGAAAGTTTATCTCTTGGAGTGTAAACCCATAGATGTGGCTGTCGATCGCATTCCATGCATGATCTGCCATTTCAACCGAAAAGCCTGCTTCGCGCAGACAGCCCAACGTTGCATTGATGTAGCGCAACATTGCTGAACCGATGTTCACCTGTGACATCAGCGCCATCGTCGCCCAGGGATGACGCAACAGCACCTCGTGAGCCGCGATCGCCCGCCGCCGCATTGCTATCTTCCAGTCAGTTTCAAGGCTAGGCAACTCAATCTCGCTAACCACCATATCGACAATACCACATAGCACATCATCTTTATTGACTACGTGGTTATAAAGCGACATTGCTTTGACTCCCAGATCTTCAGCCAGCTTCCGCATGGACAGCGACTCAATACCGCTCTCGTCAGCTATGTGGAGAGCCGCTTGCAGCAACCGTTCCCGACTTAACGGGGCTAGGGGAGACGTATCAGGATTGCTCGTCTTAGCCATTTAACCGATCTCGCTATCAATTCTTAAAGTACAAAGAAAGTCATTCGTGAGGGATTAGTTTGCTTTTCATCTTGACAAACTTACGGCGTAAGTTAAACTTACAGTGTAAGTCAACAGGGTAAACACTGGCTCATTCCTGAGTTAATGTCCCCATTGGAGAGAAGGTCATGAAAACATCGAATGCCCTCACCGCTGTTCAAGAAAATAGCAACAAAAATGACACAATGAGAGCGATCGTCCAGACCGAATACGGCTCAACCGATGTATTAAGGCTGGAGGAAATTGACAAGCCCGTTGTATTTGACAATGGCTTACTGGTTCGGGTTTATGCCACGTCTATCAATGCTGGCGATTGGCATCTCATGCGAGGAACTCCATTTCTCAGCCGCCTCATGTTTGGGGGGCTACTCAAGCCGAAAATCAAGATCCTCGGCTTTGATGTAGCCGGACGGGTTGAAGCCGTTGGTAAAAATGTCACGCAGTTTAAGCCTGGTGATGAGGTCTTTGGAGATTTGTCGGAGTGTGGTTTTGGTGCGTTTGCCGAGTACGTTTGTGCAACCGAAGCGGCATTAGTGCTGAAACCGATCGCCACGACCTTCGAACAGGCAGCAACGGTTCCTGGAGCAGCCCTTACCGCTTTGCAGGGACTCCGAGATATGGGTCAGATTCAGTCTGGGCAGAAGGTATTGATCAATGGTGCGTCCGGGGGGGTGGGGTCGTTTGCCGTGCAGATTGCCAAGGCGTTTGGCGCTGAGGTAACCGCCGTATGTAGTACAAAAAAAATGGATAGGGTGCGATCGCTCGGCGCAGACCATGTTATTGACTATACTCAAGCAGACATTACCCAAAGTGGGCAGCGTTATGACCTGATGCTGGATGCGGCAGCCTACCGTTCAGTATTCGACTATTTGCCATCATTGACGACCCAGGGAACCTACGTCATCGTCGGCGGATCTACTGCTCGACTTTTTCAGATCATGATTTTCGGATCTTGGATTTCGAGAATCAGTCGCCGCAGGGTGAAATGCGTAGTAGTAAAACCCAATCAAAAGGATCTCATTACGTTGAGGGAGTTAATGGTAGCAGGCAAGATCACCCCCTTGATTGACCAGCACTACACCCTGAACGAAGTCCCCGAAGCTATCCGCCACCTTGAACAGAGGCAAGTGGTGGGAAAAGTCGCTATTCGTGTTTAACATGCAGCTAGGATGATTTCGAGCTTTTCTCAAACCGCAGCAAAGCGGATTTTGAGATAGTCTTCTTCCATTCTGGCTCCGGAGGGCTGGAGCGCTGCCAAGGCTTGAGGCAAAACCAGGTTGCGGCGATGGTTGCCGATGCGAATGTTGAGTTCATCGCCTGTCTTGCTCAGTTCAACCTGGCGCTTTTCAATGCCGGGTAGGTAGACTTCCAGACTATATTCCTGCTGTTCTTGCACAATCCGCATGGTGGTTTCTTTGTAGTAGATCTGCGCCGGATCTTCGCCATCAGGATAAAGGGTTTCCTTGAGGCGATCGAGGGCTTCTAAACCACACATTTCCTCAGAGTAGAGCGGCACTTCTTTAATCGGCAGAGGTGAAAAGTTATCGTGAATTTCCTGGCGATACTGCTTTTGGTTTCCCTTCCAACGGGCAAAGAATGGATCGCTGACTTCTTCAGGAATGATCCGATTTGCCACGACCATATCGGTTGCCACGTTATACAAACTCAAGTAGGCGTGAGCACGCAACGATTCCTTAATCACCATCTTTTCAGGGTTCATGATCAGCCGCACCGATGTTTGCGTTGGATCGGTGAGGATTTTTTCTAAGGATTCGATTTGTTCATAAAATTCGTAGGGTGCATCCATCACTTCTTTGTTGGGCAGGGAAAAGCCAGCGATCGGGCGGAAAAACGGCTCCACTAACGGTCGCAACGCCACAGAAATTCCCTGAAACGGCTTGTAGAAGCGACGCATGTACCAACCGCCTACTTCCGGCAGGCTCAATAGGCGTAACGCAGTGCCTGTAGGTGCCGAGTCAATAATCAGCACATCATATTCGCCTTCGTCATAGTGGCGCTTCATCCGCACCAAGCCAAAGATTTCATCCATCCCTGGAAGAATTGCCAACTCTTCAGCCTGCACGCCGTCTAAGCCCTGGGCCTGCAAAACTTGAGTAATGTAGCGTTTGACCGCGCCCCAGTTGCCTTCTAGCTCCTTTAGGGCATCTAGTTCAGCGCCCCACAGGTTGGGACGCACTAAGCGGGGATCATGTCCCAGTTCTATATCAAAGCTATCTGCTAAGGAATGAGCCGGATCAGTGCTAAGAACGAGGGTTCTGTGACCCATTTCGGCACAACGTAACCCAGTCGCAGCCGCAACGGAGGTTTTACCAACGCCACCTTTGCCTGTCATTAGAATTACGCGCATGAGTGCCACTTTCCTGAGAATCTGTTTACATTCTTTTACTTTAGCACCGCATCTGGAGGGCGAAAGACCCGAAGAGAGCTAATCCGACCAAAAGTGAGAATTTCTAGGGGTTGCAAAACCAAGACTCTAGCTCTTAAACTAATTAAATACACAATCTCTATCGAGAATTAGTTGTTTGCTAGAGATTGTCCAGTTGTTTAAAAAAGGTTGTTTTATGTCAATCAGCATCGCGGAACACCGTCTAACACAACAGTTAATTCGGGTCAGAATTTCTAAAGATCATCATCAAGATCCGGTGATTTCTCGTCTAGTGTCGCAGTTTCACTTGACAGTTAACATTACTGCGGCAGTGTTGGGGAAAAATGCGAATGGGGACGGCTGGTTTGCCTTGGAATTGCGGGGCACCCATGCCAATATTCAAAGCGCATTAACATATTTGCGTGAACTGGATTTGGAGGTTTGGGATGAAGCGGAGACGGATGGTTGGTAAGGAAAAGAGTTCGGAGTTCAGGGTTCAGAGTTGGGGACTAGCTAAAGTGTTGTTTAATGACATCAAGTTTGGAGCAGTGCCAGTGATCGATGTGGGAGGTGATGAGTCCCTGCTCGTTCAAGGTTAGGTCGCTCCAACCGCTGATGGCAATGTGGGGTTTCCAGGGAAGGGGAGTATTCCAACTAAGCGTCCAGTCGGTGCGGATCTGGTTGCCGTTTTGCTGAATATCATGCACTTGCATGGTGCAGTTGCGAAACCAGGTTTCGATAAAACGAATCATTGTCTGGTAGCGTTGGACTCCACGAAATTCAGTCATGGGGTCTTTGAAGAAGACATCTTCGGCATAGAGACTATAGGTTTGGTTGTGGGGAAACTGTTGATAGTCTGCTTTTAAGGCTTCAAGAATGTTCATAGGGCTGGAGAAACTTAAGCTTTTTTAGCAGTTTTGGCGCGGGTGGTTTTGGATGCGGCAGGAAGTTCTGTGGCGATCGCACGACCTTCTTCTCTCACGTGAGTTTGTCGAATAGCGGCAGCCTGGGTTAACAACGATTCTGCAAAGGCAATGACTTCTTGAGCAGATTGCCCACCCGCAAGTTGGGCGAGTTCTTGCTTTCGGTCTTCGTTGGAGAGGGGCGTGATGCGAACAACCGTACGAACCGCATCAGTAGCGGAAGTGTGTAGTGTGGGCTGATCGGGGAGCATAGTGCTGGCGATTTCTGGTTTGCTGTTTTTGCTGCCTCGTCTAGATTTGCCTGGTTTAGTTGCGCCATTATCAGAGGTCAAATTATCAGCCGCTTCGCTCGATTCGATGATCTGTTTGCTCACGCGAAAATGGTGGTCTGCCATTGCGGCAACAATGGGCTGGTGGGTGACGCAGAGTACTTGGTGGTGCTGACTAAGCTGGAAGAGCTTTTCGGCGATCGCTTGGCTGACTCTTCCCGATACACCCACATCGATTTCATCAAACACGAGCGTTCCCACCGGATCAACCTGGGAGAAACTGGCTTGTAGGGCCAGCAGAAAACGGCTCATTTCACCACCAGAAGCAGTGTCGGTCAGAGGTTGCAGCGGTTCGCCAGGATTGGGACTGAATAGATAGGTGATCTGATCGGCTCCTGTTGCAGTTGGAGCGATCGCCGCAATTCCGACCTGAAATTTGACTTTTTCCATTGCCAAGGGCTTCAGTTCACCAATTAGGCGGCTTTCCAAGTCTTTGGCAGCAGCTTGGCGCAGATGGGTTAGCTCAGTACAGCGCGTTTCTAAGATTTGCTGAGTATCTTTGACAGCTTGTTCCAGTTCTTCTGCGGATTGCCCGCCGCCGGTAAGTTCGAGGAGTTCGGCCTGTAGGCGATCGCGCAAGTCAATTGCCTCTGCCAGAGTGGGTCCATACTTGCGGCAGACTTGCTTCAGCTGTGAAGTGCGCTCTTGTACGTCGCTCAAGCGTTGGGGATCGGCTTCAATGTCTTCACCATAAGCATTTATTTCCCGTGCAGCTTCTTCTACTGAGGCAAAAGCCCCGGTCACCAATTCCAAAATCGGCTGTAACTCAGTATCAATTTCCACCATGTCTGTTAAAGTTTTTTCGGCGCGTCCCAGCAGATCCGCGCAGGCTTTTGCATCCGTGTCACTTTGATACAGGGTTTGATACACCACATAGCTTTGCTGCTGCAGCTCTACGCTGTGGCTGAGGCGCTTTGCTTCTTGCTCTAGCTGCTCTAATTCATCTGGATTTGTGAGGTTTGCCGAGTTTAGATCCCGCAGTTGATAGTCAAATAAATCTAATTGTTGCAGACGCTCCCGTTCGGCGCGTCTGCGATTTTCTAACGTCTGCACCGCTTGCTGATAGGCACTAAAGGCAACACCTACCTGGTCGCGAGTCTTGAGCAAAACGTCGCCGCCATAGCTGTCTAGCCAGTCACGCTGTAACCCTGGCTGCCCAAGCTGTACGGTTTGACCTTGGGCAGTCAGTTCCACTAAGCGCTCGCGTAAATGCTCCATCTGCTGCTTGTTGACCAGCACTCCATTTACCCGCGATCGACTGCGCTGACTACCCCCACTGGCAACAATTTCCCGGCTGCAAACCAACGTTCCCAATGCCCCGTCTGCCGATGCCCCGTCAATGCTTTGCTCCTTCAACCAATCGCTTAGCTCTGCTTCCAAACGAAAGGTGGCTTCCACCAGAGCGCGTTCCGCACCCGTTCGCACAGCACGACTGGTCACCTTGCCCCCCAACACCGCATCGATCGCATCCAAAATGATGGATTTTCCGGCACCCGTTTCTCCTGTCAACACGGTTAACCCCGCGTCCAGCTCCCAATCCAAGCGATCCACTAAGGCAAAATTTTCAATTCGCAGAAAGAGCAGCATGGATACTTATCAACAAAGAAGGTGAAAGGAAAAATAACGAGCAGGCGTACTGTAAATAAAACTACGCCAAAATCCTATTCCATCCTATCGACCCTACAACAGAAACGGGGAAAAGAAGAAAAACAGAACTGACAATCTGTTTGAAGAAGTTAAAAACTAGGAAAATTGAGTTCTGTTCGTCAATTGAGGTATTCAGCCTGCTGAATGGGAATTTCAATCACAAATTCGGTTCCCTGTCCGGGAGTAGAGGTGCAATTCAAACGTCCATTGTGCTGTTCCGTGACAATCTGATAGCTGATTGCCAATCCCATACCCGTGCCTTTGCCCACAGATTTAGTGGTGAAGAAAGGGTCAAAAATACGCGATTGAACTGCTTTTGAAATACCAGCTCCGTTATCGGCAATGCGGATCTTGATGTGGTGATCGTTGGCTAATTCGGTGTGAATATAAATGGTCGGAAGGTGGGAGTCGGGAGTCGGGAGTAAGTTATTTTCCTTTAACCCATAACCTCGTTCGTCTGAGCGCAACTCAACTGAGCGATCGCCAAACGCCTCATGTCGATTATCCTCTAATCTCTCTTCTAACGCATCGATCGCATTACTAAGCAAATTCATAAATACCTGATTCAACTGTCCGGCGTAGCATTCCACCGTAGGCAGCGAACCATATTTTTTCACTACTTGAATTTCGCGCTGAGTAGATTTTGACTTTAGGCGGCTTTGCAAGATCATGAGGGTACTGTCGATGCCTTCGTGGATATCTACGCCTTTGACGCCAGCTTCATCCAAGCGGGAAAATATTCGTAACGATTGCACAATTTCTCGAATTCGCTCAGTGCCAACCTGCATTGACTCTAACAGTTTGGGAAAATCCTCACTCACAAAATCCATATCGATTGCCTCCACTAAATCTTCGATCGCAGTGGGGGGATGGGGCATGTGCGATTGATAGAGTTGCAAAAGATTTAACAGTTCTTGGGCATATTGATTAGCGTGAATAATATTGCCATGAATAAAGTTGACGGGATTGTTGATTTCGTGGGCAATACCAGCAACCAGTTGCCCCAAGCTCGACATCTTTTCGTTTTGAACCAGTTGCAGTTGAGCCTGATGCAGCTTGGTGAGGGTTTGATTCAGCAAATCATACCAATTTAAATGGTGTCAATGACAGATAGTGCATTGAGGATAAAGGGGTAGCCTGTAAGGGAAGCAATCACTTGAGGGGTTAGCTGGGCTAAGAGTTGATCAACCCTGGATTGCAGTTGGTCAAGCGTTTTGAACGCAGCCCACTTGAGATCCGCCTTGAGATGTTCCCATAAACGCTCGATAGGATTTAACTCTGGGCAGTAAGGCGGTTGAAACACCAAGATAATGTTCTCTGGCACAATAAGGTCTTTGCCTTTGTGGAACCGTCCGTTATCCACTTGCAGGATGTTGAGACTATCGGGGTAAGCCTTGGAGAACTCATCTAAGAACCATTGGTAGCATGCGGTATCGACATGGGAGAATTGCAAGAAAAAGGACTCTCCTGTGGTAGGTTCCACAGCACCGTATAGCCAGAATGCTTTGAATATCCATTGCCACGCCCCGATGGGTTTAACCCCAACTGCCGTAATTAATCGTCCGATGAGCGTGTGAAGTCCAAAGCGACTCTCATCTTGTGCGAAGTAACGAATCGGTCGCTCATCCTGGCGCACCTGCCGATAGTACTGACTCAATAAGTCGAGGTCGTCTGCGAGGTTTGCTTAAATGCCTCTCGCTGGACTCGGTTCTGCTTGATGTTTTGAGGACGGGCGACCTTGAGTTTCGCTTTGAGTCGATAGCGCGTCATCTGGTAGACCGCATGATACTCGGCTTCTACCCCTAAACTCTCTAACAGCCACTGCTGCACCTTCCCATAGCTGCTAAACCCATTGCTCGGTTCCTGCAATCGCTTGGCTAAGGCAACCTCCGCCCACATTGGAATCACCCGGTTGCCTCCTCCTGGAGTGGGTTTAACCACCAGCAATGCTTCTAATCCTTGCGCTCGGTACAGGGCTAACCATTTTTGCACCGTGCCCCGATGCCTGCCAATTGCAATCGCAATCTGACTGACACTCGGTGCGTGCGCTTGTTTGAGCCAGTACAACACTTGCAATCGCTCTTTGAGTATCGGCTGTTCAACCGCTCGCAAACGGGTGCCTAGCTCCTCGAGACTTTCTTTAATTGCGATTGCGCTTACTCCAGCCATTGTTAGACTCTCACCTCTACATCGCTCAGTTTATCTGATCTGTAATGGCTCCAATTTAATTTGGTATCAACTTGTTCTTGAGTCTGACTGTAAAGTCTTGCCTGTGTGACGGCGATCGCGAGTTGTTCGGAAACTGCCTTCAGTAGATCTTGGTCTTCTGAGTTTAGTGCGCCATTATAAAGTCCGATCAAAAAACCTGTTTGTCCATCCTGTGTTGGATTGGCTAAAGCAATATACGACCCGGCAGTCAGCTTTAGAGGAGAATCATCAGAAGGAGCAACTGGGTTGAGTTGCAGCGTGCTACCGCGTTTTAGAAAGTCCGCTAAATCACCTAGAGCATTGGTTTGAAACTCAAGCGATTGATCATTTTTGCCAGTCACGCGATCGCCAATCAGAGCAAGGGTTTGCGTTGCCGGATTGTAAGTTCCTAAAAATACTTGTTGCAAATCTAGCAGGGTGCTTAATTCCGTGACGGTGGTTTGCACAATGATAGACAGATCCAGGGATTCCCGAATGCGGGTGGTTAAGCGATTCAGTAAGGCTTCTTGAGCAGCGTGTAGACGAGCCTGTTCATAAGCTTGTACATACTGCCATGCGGCAGCGATCGCAATCAGCAGAACCGATCCCAAAATGCCCGCCAGCACATTTAAGGCTCCTAAAGCAGACTCAATATTTTGGCGCGGAATGACCAACGCCATCGACCAACTAGCTTCTTTTAAGGGAACATACGCGATATATTGCCAAGCGCCATCCAGTTGAACCAGCCGAATCCCTTCACGCCGACTGACCATCTCCTGAGCAAGGGCAGCAAGCGCTGGATTATCTGACGTCAGCAGGCTAGTACCCGGTTTTTCTGGTGTGCTAATCATCGCTGGATCAGGATGGGCAATCGTAAATCCTTGAGAATTTAAGGCAAAAGCATAACTCCCGCCTCCATACTGAATTTGGTTGACCACTTGTACCACTCGATCAACTCGCATCGATGCCGCAAGGGCTCCCAGAGGTTTGAGGCTAGAAGGATGAGGAACTGAAGCACCCACATAAACTTTGGCAACCTTATTGGTTCTACTGATCACTGGATCGGAGACAGAGGTTTCTCCTGCCATAGCCTTCTTAAACCACTCGCGATCGCTGATGCTCCCTTTCACCTTGCCAAAGCTGGTGTTGGCACGAGACCCATCGGATTGAGCAAGGGTGAGTTGATCAAAAGCCTGTTGCCGTTTTACCTCTGCCTTGAAGTAAGGTTCAATGACTGACCAGTCCATGGTGCGAGTAATCGGGCTGTTCGCTAAGACTGTTACTTCTGCTTTGCGGCTGGCTAACCACTGATCAATCTCTCCCTTGCCCTGATGGGCTTCCAATAGCGCCTGCTTTGTAATACTGTCTAAAATGATTTCTCGCACCACTTGATAACTGCCCAGTGCGATCGCGCTAGCGGCAATCGTTGACCCAATCAATAGCGATCGCACCAAAAAGCGCCTTGATTGTGCCATCTGACGGTGGTTCTTTTGATTGGAATTCACGAATTTCCATAGCCATCGGCGTAAGAAATTTTGTTTTGCTTGCGAATAATCGCTGTCAGAGGAGGTATCCAGTGCAATGCCTGCCTGTTTATCTGGAAGAATCACCAGTTCTTGCTCCTTATGGTCGATTGAATAATGGTGCCCTTGAAAAATAGACCAATTAAAAGCAATTAATCATGCAGTTTGCTATTCATAAAATATTAATGTGCACCTAGAATGCCCTAGCCCAAAGGCCTTGCTCCAAAGTTGAGGAATTCTATCTTCAGGCGTAATTGATTTGGCTGAATGTTTCCTCAATTTGGCGGAGAGGGTGGACCTAAAGCGACAAGAATCAAGAAAAAATTGACTCAGCCGATTGAGAAACATGCTGATCGACTTGACGATATAGTGCTTCTGGAGTTGAGGAGTTATCCAACACCACCGTTGCTTGAACCTTTTTTTTAGTAATTTCCATCTGACTGTTGATGCGGGCTTCTGCTTGTTCTCGTGTTAGACAATCGCGGGTCATCAATCGTTCAATTTGCTGAGCTTCGGTGCAAGTGACCACCCAAGTTTCAGTCACTAAGTCAGTCATGCGCGCTTCAAACAGCAGCGGCACCACCATCACCACAATCGGGTGCTGCTGAGGATCATTTAAGGGTGGGTGGTTAACCGCCTGCACCAAGCGATCGCGCACGTAGGGATGAATGCATTGCTCGACCCACAATCGTTCTGCTGGACTGCTAAAAATAATCTCTCCTAACCGCTGACGATTTAAGCTGCGATCGGGTAAAAGCACTCCAGAGCCATATCGATCCACCATACCTTGCAACACCAAGCTATCTGGCAAGACTGCTTCCCTGGAGTAAATATCAGCGTCTAAAATCGGCAATTTATATTTAGTTGCCAGATACTCAGAAACCAGAGTTTTCCCCATCGCGATTCCTCCCGTCAAACCAATGATGCGTAAAGGGGAATGGACTGGCTCGGTAAGATTGGTCGTCATAAATCTCAAACAGTGCGTATGTCTAGAATTTATACAGGTCTACGGAGATAATCTTCCATAACATGTGCATTCTTTATCATTCCTACAGAAATCTATAGTCTTGGAACGGAGCTAAACATGGCGAAATTGCTCCTACAATAAAAGACGTAATCTTAAGCGTTCCTCTGGGTCTGCCAATGCTGTTAAAGTCTACAACCCGCCATATCCACATTTTCACTGCCACTGTTGAAAATAATGAACTGGTTCCTAGTGAGAATGTATTGACTCTGGATGTTGACCCAGATAATGAGTTTAACTGGAGCGAAGAAGCCCTACAGCAGGTTTATCGTAAGTTTGATGAGGGCGTAGAAGCCTATAGCGGTGCAGATCTGACCGATTACAACATTCGCCGCATTGGCTCAGATTTGGAACACTTTGTGCGATCGCTCCTGCAAAAGGGCGAAATCTCTTACAACTTAGAATCTCGCGTGATGAACTACAGCATGGGGCTACCCCAAGTCGTCTCCAACGACAAATAGCTGGCGAAGATTTTTCACGAATTGTTAAGACACTCTAAGCACCTTATAGCAACAAGTAAGGAGATGATTCAGTCTTCTTGCTAAGGTCTATAGCTATGAGACTAGCTTTTGCTCTGAGCGATGCTTGGAGTCTTACACCTCGACTTCAGAATTTTTAATGAAAATACTGAGCAAATCGGTCTAACGTAACAAATTAGGTGGCTTTTTAGCGTTTTAGAACACATCTGCACCTGAAAACTAACGATAGGCTAGACGATTTAACATGAGTAGTAATTTAGCAACCAAGCTGCGTGAGGGCACTAAAAAGTCGCACTCAATGGCAGAAAATACTGGATTTGTTGCATGTTTTTTGAAAGGAACCGTTGAAAAAACGTCTTACCGTAAACTCGCTGCCAATCTCTACTTTGTCTACTCTGCCATGGAAGAAGAGCTTGAGCGCCATCAACATCATCCCATCCTTTCCCAAATTTACTTTCCGGAGCTAAACCGTAAAGCACCTTTAGAAGAAGATCTCAGCTTTTATTACGGCACCAACTGGCGCGAACAGATCGCTCCTTCTGTTGCGGCTCAGAACTATGTGGCTCGGATTCGAGAGATTTCTAATACGCAACCTGAGCTATTGGTTGCTCATTCCTACACGCGCTACTTAGGTGATTTATCGGGTGGGCAAATTCTTAAAGGGGTTGCCCAGCGGGGTATGAACCTGGTTGATGGAGAAGGAACCCACTTCTATGAGTTTCCGACTATTTCTGATGAGAAAGCTTTTAAGAACAAGTATCGTCAAGCAATGAACGATCTGCCCGTAGATGACGTAGTAGCAGATCAGATTGTGGATGAAGCGAATCATGCTTTTGGACTAAATATGACCATGTTCAAAGAGCTGGAAGGCAGCCTGATTAAAGCGATTGGCATTATGCTATTCAACTCTCTGACTCGCCGCCGCAATCGTGGCAGTACTGAACTGGTCACTGCTGAGTAAATTCAAACTACTTTTGATCTGTTATCTCGAATCCTGAGGACTTGGCTGGGCGATCCCTGCCTGCTCAAGTCCTCAGGATTCATAGTATTTACCTAATCCGCCATTGCAGTAGTTGAAATCTCCTGGGGGATTTACGATTCTGCGCGCGATCGCAGAGCTTGCAGCTTAGTAATTTTATCGATGTAATTTAGCGTTAGATTCGATTAACCTATTCAGCATGGTCATTTCAAATCAAAAATAAGACTTTAGTAGATAGAAAGCGTGTGAAAGAAAGTATTTTTCTTCTCCCAAGACAGCTTCTATAGTTCATAGAATCTATGCTCTACGCATCACGGTTAATAGACATGAAGCAAGCAAGAATCCCAACTACTACTGTTGAGCAAACAGTTGATAAGATTACGTCTTCTGGACGAATTACCCGTTTAGACCAGCAGCAATTTATGGCGACGCTGCTTTCTCTAGATACACTCAACTCTACAGAACAAGCGCTGATTAATCGCGTGTTTGATCTGCTGCGTGCCGGACGGCTACGGGTAGTCGATTGAGCATCGCATTTATTCAACTATTTCACTGAGCTTATAAACCGAGATCAACCCCAACTCGATGAGCACAAGCAAAACCAGAAAAGGCAACAGCGTTGAGTCCTTGTCCTGGAAATGTACTATCTCCCACACAGTAAAGCCCCGAAATTGCCGTCCGGTTAAAGGGCATGCCTAATAATCCTGCTAGCTTGCGAACCGGAATTGGACCATAAGTGCCATCGTCTCGTCCTAAAAAGCGGCGATGGGTGCGAGGCGTTCCCACTTCTTGATAGTCCAAATGGGCGGAAAGACTAGGAAAAATTGCTTCTAGTCGGGCAATAATGCGAGCCGCTGCTTCTTCTTTTCGCTCCTCATAGTCGCTTGGTGAAAGCCCCTGCCAAGTTTCTAGCCAACTGGGAGTAAAAGCGTGAATGATATGGTATCCACTGGGGGCGAGGGTTGGATCAAGTAGGCTAGGAAGCGACACAAAAATAGTACCTTCCTCTGTCTCCATGTTGTTCCAGTCTTCCAACAGAATATGGTGGCATTCTGTTCCCAAAGGTAGCGCCTGCGCTTTAACGCCAAGATGTAAGCTCAGAAAACTAGGAGATTTACGATAGCGCTGCTGCCATTTCTTCTCAGCCAAAGGCATTTTTTCGGGTGGAAGCAATTTTTCAAAGGTATCCCAGCGGGTAGCGTTGGAAACAATCTGCTTTGCTCGAATCGTTTCACCGGAAGCAAGCCGTACCCCAACTGCTCGACCATTCTCTTGAATTATCTGCGTGACTCTCGCTTTATATTGAATCCGCCCACCGTGTTTCTCTAAACCCTCTACTAGCGCTTGGGCAATTTTGCCAACGCCCCCTTTGGGATAGTTGATGCCTCCGTAGTGGCGATCGCTAAACACCATGCCTGCATTAATCATTGGTGTGAGATCGGCTGGCACCACTGACCAGCAAAAGCACTCCATATCAATAAATTTCAGCAGTTCAGGATCGCGGATAAACTGTCGGGCGTAGTCTCCAGCATTTTTCGGCAGATATTTGACTAAGCCTAAACAAGCGAGTGGATGCTGGAAGAATACCCGCATCAAATAGCGTGGTTCTTCTAGAGACAAAAGTTCGATCGCATTCAGACAGTTAAAAACTTTCCAGCACTCATCATAAAATCGCCGAATGCCGTCTTTTTCATGGGGGAAGCGATCGCTCAATTCTTGCAAGAACTTCTCATAATCGCGATGAACTTTGAGATCCAATCCATTCGGTAGGTGATAGTGAATTTGCACCGGATCGGCAATGGTTTCGAGCCGCATATCCACGGCTGCTAGAGCACGAGTTAGTAGATTGGTGGTGCCGCGATCGCCAAACCCAAACATCATGGAAGCGCCTACATCGAAGCGGTAGCCGGCTCGTTCAAAATATCCGGCACTGCCACCAGGAATTAAATACCGCTCTAAAACCAGAACCTTAGCGCCTTTTATAGCCAGCTGAGTCGCCGTGACTAAGCCTCCAATGCCGGAACCAACCACAATGACATCAAATTCTGGCAGAGTCTGATCTTCAGAACTGGTAGAAAGAGGGGAAAACAATTCAGAGCTAGAAGACACAAGTGGATTAGGAGACACAAGGGTACGCTACGAAATATTGCAGTCAGGCAAACTATGCAATGACTATTTTTTAGTGTATCTGGAAGTGCCTCTTGGCGGATTCACTTTAGATAAACACTCGGCTGTTTTCAAAAAAAAATGGGACTAGCCTGCGAACGCCGACTAATCCCACCTGCCGATCCTTCAAAGAGGAGAACACTTGAGAACCAATATAAGCTTGTTGATATTCTATGTCAACTATATTGATACTATTTCTCAATAGTATGGTGGCTTAGACGACATGCGAGCGATCGCCCCTTTCAATCCGCTGCTGCAAAAATTCTTCAAGGGGAAGTATTATGAGGCAATATCCACAGCCAGAATGCCACTCAGCGGTTATGACTCTTCAGTTACGGGTTTACGTTCCTCCACATCCCTTGATTAAGCACTGGCTAGCGATCGCTCGAAATGCAGCGACCCCTTCTTCGCTATTTCGCACATCTATGACTGAGTTAGGACGCTGGCTCACTTACGAAGCCATTCGCGATTGGCTACCCACAAAGGATGTCACCCTGGAAACTCCTTTAGCCACCTGTCCTGGCACCTTTGTAGATCCAGAAGTTCCTATGGCGATGGTGCCGATTCTGCGGGCAGGTTTGGCATTACTCGATGGCGCTCAAACCTTGCTGCCTTTAGCCTCGATTTATCATTTGGGCTTTGTTCGCAACGAAGCAACTTTAGAAGCGAGTTGCTATCTCAACAAACTGCCAGATAGTTTTGATCCTCAAACCCGTATTTTAATTCCAGAGCCAATGCTGGCAACGGGAGGAACTATCATTTCGGTTATGGCAGAGCTGACCAAACGGGGCATCGATCCGGCGATGGTACGGATTATTTCGGTGGTGACAGCTCCACCTGCATTACAAAAATTGAGTGCTGCCTACCCAAGTTTGCATGTTTACACTGCTGCAATTGATGAGCAGGTTAATGAACATGGTTTTATTGTTCCAGGATTAGGAGATGCGGGCGATCGCACCTTTGGCACTTGAAAATGATACGCTAAACACGGGATACCGTGTATCAACCTTGGGCTACAGCCGCTAAGCTGAGAGAATAATGGTCGATTGGTTTCCTGTAGAGCAAGTAACTTGGTTTGTAATGAGTCAACAAGACGGATTTGCAGGTGGTTTTTTACTTGGCACTCTTGTGGGTGGTGTCATGGGTGGTGTCGTGGGTGCGCTCATCGCCACCAAGCAGCTCGAAAATTCGTCTGAGACGGAAGAGCCTGTGCTAGGTACAAGTCCTTTAGAGGGCAAGCCAACTCAGCGCAGAGGCTTGTTTAAGCCTGCTAGTGCCCAAACAGATATGGAAGCAGCCCGCCGCAGTTTGGAAGACAAAATTGCCCAGTTGAATGATGCGATCGACGATGTGCGTCAGCAACTAGGGGGTGTCAATGGCAGTTTGGTCAGCGATACGAGTGAACAAGCAATTTCGAAAAAGCCTCATGGGCAAGGCTAATTCCACGAAAAAATCCAGACGAAAAGTAGAATGTTAAACTAGTCGTTAAGAACGCTAAGCTCAGGCTGTTTTGCAAGATAGACAAAGCGATCTAGCAACCTACAATCGCTATTACGAGTATTACTGCTTATGACTACTGCCTCTCCCCTTGCTCTGTTTGTGTCTACCCTAGCGACCTTCGTTAGTATCTACTTGGCTTTGCTGCTGGTCAGAATTTTGTTGAGTTGGTTCCCTAACGTCAATTGGTTCGATCCACCTTTTTCGATTCTGAGTCAGCTGACTGACCCCTATCTCAATATTTTTCGAAACATTATTCCTCCGTTGGGTGGTTTAGATTTTTCTCCCATGTTGGCGTTCCTCTTGCTTAGTTTTATTCAGCAAGCACTGGATTCTTTTCGTTTCTCTTAAAGAAAATGGTTGATTGCAATACCTAAGCTGTTTGTTGATAGTGTCTTTAAAGTAGGCTGAAGCCTCGCTCCATAATTTTATGAGCGAGGCTTTGCTTTATGAATTCAACTAACGCAAAGAACTCGTTATCGTCTCACTTTGCCAGTAAACCCAGCGGCTTTGAACTGCTCTAGCTTTAAAGGAGGCGGTTGATTCGCAGGAACAGTAATTCTCAGCTCAAAATCGCTCACGCCAGGGGGGACTTCTTCAATAGAGCCAAGCCGAGTGCGGTTTTCCATGATGGAATTATCGTTTGCATCATAAATGCGTCCGAAAATATCGGCGTTGATCACGGGTTTGCCCGACGTGTTTTCTGTTTTGCCCGTGACGATGAAGCAGCTAGCGGCCGTCGCGCTGCCGCTGGTTACAGTCCCTTCTGCTAGTTCAGCCGAACAAGCATGATAAGAAATCTCGGAAAGCTTGATTTGAACCAGCGCTTGGGCTGAAGCCGTAAACCAAGGATTGAAAACTAGACTTAAGCTGGTGAATAGGACGATCGCCAGCGATCGCAACTGAGTAAGGTACATAGGCTCAGAAAAAGGGGGGAGGGCTAAGATAGCCAAACAATCAATGCCTCAGCTTAGCCTGAATCTAGAGCAAAATTATGATGTTAGTTCAATTAAACTGCGGTGCGATCAGTAAGGATTTCGTAGCCTGTATCGGTGACTAAAACCGTGTGTTCAAATTGGGCAGACAGTTTTTTATCCACAGTAACGGCAGTCCAGCGATCGCCCAAAATACGAACATATCTGGAGCCTTGGTTGACAATTGGCTCGATCGCCAATGTCATTCCTGCCCGCAACTTTTCATTCGGCATTTCTTTAGTCCGAAAGTTAAAGACTGAAGGCTCTTCATGGAGGTTACGCCCCACGCCATGCCCAGTGAAATCTTCCACGACGGTAAACCCGTTTGCCTTCACATAATCTTCGATCGCCCCTGCCAAATCAAGCAGATAAGCCCCTGCTTTCACCTGTTCAATGCCTTTGTAGAGAGCTTCTTCGGCAACCCGGATCAGGCGTTCGGCTTCGACTGCAACTGTGCCAACTGCGATCGTGATGCAAGAATCGCCATGAAAACCTTCAAAATAGGCTCCTGTATCCACTTTTAGGACATCGCCAGCTCGAATCACCTTGCGCCGATTAGGGATTCCATGGACTACTTCGTTGTTGATGGATGAACAAATCGAAGCAGGGAAGCCATGATATCCCTTAAAACTAGGAGTTGCACCCATTTCCCGAATACGCTGCTCTGCGTAAGTATCGAGATCTAAAGTGGTCATACCTGGCTCAACTCGTCCTGAAATTTCCTTAAGAACGGTTGCCACAATTTTTGCAGCTTGCCGCATCGTTGCAATTTCGCGAGATGACTTAATCTCAATTCCTCGGCGCTGCCGTTTAGGAGCTGGAAGAGCAGGCTTGTTTAGCAATTGACTCAAAATATTCATGAAAAAATCGAGAATAATACAGAATTTGACTTAGACAAGGTTGATTCGGGCAGGAGCACCGCTTTCTAAGAGGTTAAGGCGCTGCCATTTTTGAAGTCAATTCATTATTATCCCTTTTTTATTAAACCAGCAGCACTAGTTAAATGGAGGAGAAGCAAGTCGAAGTTTCTTCAAGTTAGCTTAATTTTTTATCTGAAAGCAGGGATCAAAAACTCGTGTCCTCTTTATTTATACTTTTCGCAATTCTAAAGCAGGATTACAACCGCTTCAATCTGACAAACATTTTTTTGCCCCATACACATCTCAATGAGAGCATTGATAGATAGTGAGGTAATCCTGTAGGCCTACTGAAGGATGTATTTTGGTTGCGATCGCAACGGGAAAATGAGTCAAGGCTGAGAATTTAAATTGAGGTGCCCATCACTCAAAATACCTCAGAGCTAGTTTTGCCAACCGCGCCAAGGGCTAATTTCTACTGCACCTTCGGGGGGCGTAAACACTACTTTATATAAGGCAAGCGGTTCTTGAACTGGAGCAGTATTACTATTTGCAATTAATTTGCCCAGTTTGCTTAGTGGGGTTTCTTGGGCATAGCGAGCAGCAGCATCGTTTTCGGCGCTGTAGTCAACGACGGTGCCATCTTCTCTAATCCGCACTTTGTAAATCAAATCTTCGTTAAAATTTGGGGCAGTTGCCCAGCCTTGATTGATTTGGCTCCGCAGTTTCGGCAAAATTTCCTCTAGCTTAGCGGATTCCGTGATTTCGGTAATTCCTGTAATCGGCGAAGTCGTCACCTGGTTCCAGGGTGCAACTTCCAAATCGCCACTGGGAGTAAAAACGACCTTAAAAAGAGCAAGTGGGTCTGAAGTGGGGCGATCGCCCTGACGAGCAACTAAATCCAGCAGGGGTACTTTAGCAGCATTGTCTAAAGCGGCTGCATTCACTGCTTTGTAACCGAGAATTGCCCCATCATTGCCTACTCCAACCTGATAGATCAAGTCTTGAGGAAGGACCGATTTAGTTGTCCACTTTTGCTCAATTTTTCCACGAAGCTGCTTGCCTATCTGATCCAGCGTGGTGGGGTCTGAAATTTCAGGGGCTGCTGTTAAAGTAGCTTCCAGTTTTTTCAAATCAGCAGTAGCGGGGCTGGGACTTGAACTCAACGCACTGGGGCTGGGAGACGGAGTCGATTGACTCGGAGCCGGAGTGGGGGATGAGCCAGAGATTGGTGGCGTGGTAGTGGTCGCACTCGATCGCACTGGATACAGATCTTTAGGCGGCTCTACTTTGGGGACGGGCAGCAACGAAAGTGCAAAAGCTGCCGCCGCCAAGCTAGAAAGCCCGATCGCTGCTGGCACAATCTGCTTGGTGACAGGTTCAGTCTTGGCAATTTCTTTGCGCGACAGGGGCTTTAAGTTAAGCGACAAATCTGGCAGCGTTTGTGTATCGGCCAAAAGCTGATCGATGGCTTCAACCAGATCAAACAATTCGACGGTGCTGAGATCAATTTCGGTTGGACTAGAAGCAATATTGGTATTGCTATCCAGAATTGTGGGCGCTCGTAGACTTAAGCGATGGGTATTATCATTCACCCGTTCAAGCCGCACAAGCCCTGTAGCAGACTGCTTGGGTAGCCTGGTTGCGTGCAATCCACTCAAAAACTCTTGTGCGTATTGACTCACCACAGAGACTAAGCTTTCTAAAAACTCCCGGCCTCCAGACAAGGGTTTTTCCAAGCGTGCCAACCGACATTCCGTGTTGATCAGCATAGACAGCAACGGACGAAATTCGCTTGAGTTCAGCAACAAGTTATCGCTAAAGCCTTCTAGCATCAGGCTACAGTTGGGCAGGCTATATAAACGCTGAATGGTTGTCATGCCACTTCTCCATCAAACAAGCTGAACCAAAATCGCTGAATTCCATAGGTGCCTGTACAGAATAAAAGCTGAGACAGGAGATTGAGGGCAAGCTGATTGAGCTTTTCATCAGAGTAGTTATCGGCAACAGCGGCGCGGCGTGGGTTCATCCGCGATCGAAAATGGGCGCGAAACCTCTCTAGATAATCATTCAGACGAAAGTGATGTTCCATGGAAAGTTGCTTTTCAGTCAGTTGATCATAGGCAATTAACAATTGCCGAATTAGCACCGTTAATTGTCGTGAAAGAGAGCAGCCTACAACAACCAGAGCTTTAGCTTCAGTTAAGGTTAGTTCTCGGCGCTGATTATGACGACGTAGAGGATTAGTGTTACGCAACCGCCATAAAGTTACCCGGTCTTTGATAATTTCGTCCAGTCCTAGCTCTTTCGAGGTTTGTAGAATGGCTTCCGATCCATCCAGTTCTAACGCTTCGATCGCCAATAGCAATAAATCGATTTCTATCCGGGCACGCCGAGGACAGGTCTGCTCGGCAATGGGCGGATTGGGCAAACTACTTAAAATAACAGGGGAGGAAGGCTGGACGAGTGGACTATTCAACTGCATCACGCTCACAAAAGACGTTGTTTCTTACTAGCTGGCACAAGTCAAGTTCAAACTGATATAACAAGGCGCTCAGTCGCATTCTATCGAAATCAGTGCATTTCAGGATAACCCTATTCTTGCGGTTGACTGCAAGATCAGTCAGAATTGCTAGGAGAAGTTGCCTGAAACTGGATTGCCTGGTGCAGTGGTAGCTCAATCACAAAGCGAGTTAGGCGATCGCAACTTGTTACTTGAATACTTCCTCCTAGCGGTTCTACCAATTTTTTAACTAGCGCCAATCCCAGCCCAGTTCCGCCATGCTTCCACGGATCATTGTTTGGAATTCGATAAAACTTATCAAAAATACGAGTGAGTTGCTCCGGCGAAATTTCTACTCCGGAATTACTAATTTGGAAGCTCAAGCTGGGTTGGGAAGGTACGATAGCGCTTCCCGTGCCGTAATCATTCGTCGTAGTCGTTGGCAGCACCCTCCAATTTTTGCCGAACATCGCGTCACTATTTTCCTGCAAAGAATCTTTGCTCAGAGCACTTGCTTCTGACTGGATTAGGTGAACCGATAAAGTGATTGTCTCACCAGTCGGTGTGTATTTACAGGCGTTACTCAGCAGTTCACTTAGAATCCGCTCCAATCGAGAAGAATCGGTGATAAAAAAGGGCAACCAGGGTGGCAAGTCTAGCTGAAAGATTTGGTTTTGGCTGTGAGCACGTTCACAAAAGGGCTGCACTAGCGTTGGTATCCATTTGGCAAGGTCTACTGTTTGCCAGTTGGGTGTATCAGCCCCAGTTTCTAACCGAGATAGGTCAAGCAAATCATTAATCAGGCTGATCTCTCGCTGGCATTCGTTTTTTAAGATTTGAAAATACCGACCCAAGGGGCTAGAGGGGTTATCCAGCAAATGTTGGCTTTCCAGATTGATTTCTAACATTTGAGTTGCCAGCTTGATGTTAGAGATTGGCGTTCGCAATTCATGAGATACAGTACTCAAAAAATCGTCTTTGAGCAAATTTAAGGTTTCTAATGCTTCAACTTGAGCCTGAGCTTTTTGGTAGAGTCTGGCTTGACGAATGGCGATCGCGCATTGATTCGCAACCTGCTGCACCAGTCGAATATCTTGGTCATTGAAAGCGCGATGTTTTTGACTCACAAGCCACAAATCTCCTAGCACCCCTTGATCATCCAAAATTGGGCAGGCAAGCATAGCAACATGCCCTCGAAGCGGATTGGGCACCAGGGAGCAAAACTGAAAATAATACCCCTGAAGCAATTGGCGATATCCTTCAGGAAAATTATCCATAATTACAGTTCGCCCTTGCAAAGGCACCATAGAATCGGTGTATTCGTAAGAGACTTTGGATGTGCGGTTTTCTAGGTCGTATATCGCTGCATTGCAGCCGGTCACGCCAATACCGATCGCCAGTTCCCGCACGGCGGTTTGCAAAATTTTGTCTTCATCCAAGTTGTCACGAACGCGGTCAGTAATGCGCTTTAAGGTTGCTTCAAATTCTGAGGCAAGCTGCAACTCCGCCGTGCGAATTTGCACTTGGCGTTCTAATTCTGCGTTGGCGCGCTGCACCTGCTGATAAGTTTCAGATTGTTCAATGGATTTGCCTACCTGAGACGTTAATTGCTTCAAACAGTCAATTTCAAAGGCTGCCCAAAGGCGAGAGGCACGGCAATGATGGATGACAAGTAGCCCCCACAGTTTCCCCTGATGCAAAATAGGTAGGGTTAAAATAGCCCGCACTTGAAGTGTTTCTAAAAAGGTGAAATAGCAGGGGGTTAGGTTAGCGGTGTGAATATCCGCGATCGCGTTGATTTGTCCTTGCTGATAACGGTTCGTGCGGGAAGCAAAGCAGGGATCGTCAAAGGTCTTGCCAATTAGAGTATTCCAGCCTAGAGCAATGGATTCGGTCAAAACCATGCCGCTCCAGTTAGGGCGAAACCGCAACACCACCACGCGATCGGTTTGCAAAAAATCACGAACGCCATTCACATAAACGGTGAGAATTCGCTTCAAGTCGAGCGATTCGCGAATTTGGCTGGCAATTTGCGTCAATTGTTGGGTTTGTTCCGCTTGCTGTTGGCGAATGGCTTCCGCCTGTTTTCGCTCTGTAATATCTTCGATTACATACAATACACAAGGCGGCTGATTTTCTTCGACCAGGGGCACTCGCAGAATTTGCAGAATTTTGTGTTTTTCAGCAGGATATTCAATGGTTTCTTCAACGGTCGTTTGAACTCCTTGCTGCAACACGGCGCGATCGCACGCTTCCATCCTCTTGGCTAATGGCAGGGGCAAAAAATCATACAGCGTCTTGCCAATAGTCTGTTCTGCAGAGAGGCCAAGTAGTAATTCTGCCTGCTTGTTCCAAAATGTGATCTCGCCATCCTTCTGCCCTGCTTTGACAAAAACAGCGGTAGGAAAATATTGGTATAGGCGTTGCGCTAAATCCAGAGGCGCGGCGTAGAATTTAGTCACAGATGGTAATAGTGGCTGTTCGATTAGGGCAGATGATTCTCCAATACTGGGGGTATGTGAACCAATGTTCAACCGTTGATTTGCGGAAGGGTCATGGTTCATAACTTAGCCATCGAATTCCCACTCACTAATATTGACCATAAAAAATGGTTTCTACCATATATTGACCATAAAAAATGGTTTTTACCATATTAGGAAGATTTGAATGAACTGTCTCATTCATTCCTTACTCTTCACTCCTTATTTATCTATGGTCACTCTGTTAAGGCTAACGTGACACTTTTATGCCACCCTAAACATTGAGAGGATTGCCAATTTCTTGTGGTGTAATGCCCTCACAAGTCCTTTTGATGCTCTACATGTCGCACACTTGCATACTTGGCAAGCGAGAGTCTGCTAATCGATCCATCCACGCTTCTAAATAGGCTTGGTTTGTGTGCTGCTGATCTGGATCAGTTGTATCGATTGGATGAGGCATTAATCCTAAAATGGCAGCAGTCGTCACACAAAACATAGATTTTTGAAAGCTGACGCAAATTAGCACCCGCACGTTTTCTTCACCTCTAGGCGATCGCTGATAAATCTGGTGCAAGTAGTCTGGTAAATGGTGGCGCATATCCTGCATCAACAGCGTGGGAGGAATGCCTGCGCCACCAATAGGTAGAGGATCAGCATAAAGTGCCCCATAGTTGAAGCGACTGGGATCGGAAGAGATTTGGCAGGCTTGGGCGTTGTAAGAGATGGTGCCCATGAAGGGAAACGAGCGAAAAAACACCGCTTCGATGTAGGGCACAGCGGTATCCATTAGAAAAGTGAGTCCGGCAGATTTGGGAATGATGTCGTAATTTTGATCGCCAATTTTGACGGTGTAAGTGATGGGTTGATTAGCGGCTTGCACAACCGCTGCCAAAATATGGGCGACTACATCAGGAATAGTTTTAATTTCCCCTTGATCATAGCGATCGGACAAACTGAGAAACATGGCGCTCATCACGTTCCAAAATTGCCCCAAGGCACTGTAATAGGCTAATTGCCGTATTTGTTCGGGCAAAAACTCAGAAAAAGTGTTGGAAATTCCCTGCATCAGAAAGTTGCCGTTTAGTTTCGCCGCGATCGCCTGCTTTGCCAGATCACTAAACTCAGGCGTATCCAAGTAAGCATCTAGCTTACCGCCCCCGTGATACAGCATGGCTTTCATGCAGTATTCAGCAAATTCGTAGTTGATGCGATCGTGCCACCAATGCTTTAACAGCTTGTTTAGCGACACTTCACCATTAAAGTATTTGAAAAATGGAAAAAGTTCCAAAAACTGATGCTCTGAAATGTAGGTAAGATTTTTCCAATAGGCATCTAGCACGATGCCATAGCTCTTGAGGATGCCAACGACCTCAACCACATTCTCTGGCGAATCGGGCAGCAATGCTCCTCCTGCTTGCAGCCGATGAATAATGTCGATCAAAGGGTGACTAGGAGTAGACGTTTTGGGGGCTGTCGTCATGTTCATAGATTTTAAAGAGGCCGAAGAGTGAATTGGACAGTTGCCCTAAAGAGAAATTGTTGCAGTGGAGCGAGAGTTGAGGCTGAGAGACGGGAAAGGTATTGCTGTATTTTTGGGCGGTTTGGGGGTAATTGCAATGGCGGTCGCGGGTGTGAGCAGCGCTGTCATCGTGGTCTCACTCCAGCGTGCCAGCCAATTAGGCTGCAAGCCGAGTACTACGATCAAGAGTGCTAGAGCAAAGGCAGGCAGACGCTCTGACCAATAAACTCTGGGTAAGTTAGCAAACTGTTGAGGCAAGCGCCCAAAAAAGGTGCGATTTACCAACAGCAAAAAATAGACCGCTGTTAGCCCTGTGCCAATCATAGAGATTAGAGTTTGCACTGGAAAAATCGGGAAACTGCCTCGGAAGATCAAGAACTCAGACATAAAACCCATCATGCCGGGAATCCCTGCACTTGCCATGACTCCTATCACCATCAAGGAACCGATAATGGGCATTCCTTGCTCAGGAGTAAGCAATCCTTGTAGAACGGTAATATCGCGGGTGCCCGTCTTTTTATAAACGACCCCCACTAACAAAAACAGCATGGCAGAAATCAGCCCGTGGCTTACCATTTGAAACACAGTGCCCAAAACACTCAAAGGAGTTGCAGCGGCAGCGGCCAGCAAAACATAGCCCATATGCGCGATGGAACTGTAAGCAACCATTTTTTTCATATCGGTCTGGGCGATCGCGGTAAATGCACCATACAGCACACTCACCACTGCCCAAGTCGCCAACCAAGGCGCTAGCACGGCCCAAGATTCAGGAAGTAGCCCTAGCCCAAATCGCAATAATCCATAAGTGCCCAATTTGAGTAATACTCCTGCCAGCAGCACCGAAATTGGAGTGGAGGCTTCTACATGGGCATCGGGTAGCCAGGTATGAAAGGGGAGAAGCGGAATTTTAATGCCGAAACCTACCAACAGTAAACCCAACAAGAAAAATTGGGTTGGCATTGGCAGCGATTCAGTGTGAATCTCCGCATAGTCAAACGTAGTAGACTGACTCAGCCATACGATTCCTAGAAATGCTGTGAGAATAAGAATGCCTGAAACAGCGGTATAGATTAAAAATTTGGTTGCCGCATAGCCCCTCTGAGCGCCGCCCCAAATCGCAATCAGAAAATACAGCGGAATTAACTCCAACTCATAAAACAGGAAGAATAATAGTAGGTTTCCTGATAGAAAGGCTCCAGCTACGCCTGTGTTCAGTAATAGCACCAAAATATAGTACAACCGGGGGCGCTGAATCGATTTCTCCGTACTGTAAATGGCTATCCAGGTTAGTAACCCATTCAAGACAACCAACGGCAGGGATAATCCATCCAGCCCAAGCTGATAATTTAGTCCCAGCGGCTCAATCCAAGGCAGCCATTCTTGAAACTGAGAGTTGAGGCTAGTTGAATCAAACTGAAGCGCCAAAACAATTGACAGCGCAAATGTAATTGCGCTTGTACTCAATGCAATAAAACGAGCAGAATTGGGCGGCAGCGATCGCGCAAGTGCTGACTCGTCTCGAGGCAACAGTCCAATTAAGATAACTCCAAGCACGGGAATCCAAACTAGGGCACTCAGCATGTCAGAAGGGAATAAAGAATAAACAAACAGTGGGATGTCAAACAAGAATGATAAATAAAGGAGTGAAGGAGTAAAAGGTGAGGAAGGCTAGCATCTACCTCTGGGTCTCTACGGTTTCACCTCTTTACCCCTCAGATTGAAATTGATAGGCTACTCAATAAGTGAGGCTTGGATGCCCTAACAGTTGGCTTAGCATTTCTTTCAAACTTACCAGAGAGGATAAGTTAACAAAATTCCCAACACACTAACCCCAGTCAAAATTGTGAGTAGATAAAACTGAGATTGCCCAGAAGCGCTGTACTTCAAGCTTTCACCGCTAAAGATTGAGGCAATGCCGATAAAATTGACGATGCCATCCACAATATAGCGATCGCACCAAGCGCTAAATCTCGCCACCATAGCTACAAATCCAACCACCGTAACGCGATAAAGCTTCTCTACATAAAAGTCATAGGCTAATAAATCTTGAATCAACTTAAACGGCATTTGAACCGGGCGAGACCAGATGCGAGTAAAAGGAACAAAACATCCTGCAAGGAGACCGCATAAGCCCGACAGCATGAGCAGCAGTACCGCACGATGATTCAAATATGCCCAATCTGGGAGCAGCGAGAGCCGCTGTAGCATAGCGGGAACCAACAAGGTCATAATGGTCAGAGCGACCATCGGCACTGCCATTGTCCAAGGCACTTCTGGGGCACGTCGGGTTTTGATCTGAGGATGACCCAAAAATACAAGGCGAAAAACACGGGTCAGGTTAAAAGCGGTTAAAGCATTGACCAACAGCACTACAACCACTAACCAGGGGTTGTCATACCAAAAAGCATTCATCCCCTGTCGCAGCGCCCAAAAGCCGCCCAACGGTAACAGCCCAATCAAGCCAGCGCTACCTACCAAAAACGCCGTAGTCGTAGCAGGCATCCGCGACCATAATCCACCCATTTCAGTAACATCTTGGGTAGAAGTGGTGATGATAATGGAACCCACACTCATAAACATCAAGGCTTTAGCGATCGCATGGGTAAACAAAATCAGTAAAGCCACACCAGTCCACTGCATTCCAATGGCAACAAACACCAGTCCTAGATAGGCGCTGGTGGAATGGGCAAGAGCGCGTTTTATATCAATTTGGGCGATCGCCACCAAAGAAGCTCCAATCGCGGTCATGGTTCCCATTACCACGAGAGCAATAGATGCCACCGGAGACAAAATCAAAATCGGCTGAAACTTGATTAATATGTAAGCTCCGCAAGAAACCACTACTGAATTTCGCAGAATAGAAGCTGGATTGGGTCCTTCCATCGCTTCATCTAGCCACAGGTGGAGCGGGAACTGGGCACACTTTCCAGTTGGGCCGGCAATCAGCGATAAGCCTAATAATGTGGCTACGGTTGGAGACAACAGGGCTGTTTCAGACCATTCGTATAAGTCAGCAAAATTCAGTGATCCGGCAAAGGATGCCAGAGCTACCACTCCCATGAGTAACAGCACATCCCCGACCCGTTTGGTCAGAAATGCGTCCCGTGCCGCTGTTACCACCAAAGGCTGAGCATACCAAAAACCCACCAAGAGATAAGTAGACAGGGTTAGCGCCTCTAGTAGGGCATAGGATAGAAATAGCGAGTCGCTGAGTGCCAGCCCAGTCATGGCTGCTTCAAAAAAGCCCATCAAGGAAAAGAACCGCGCGATCGCCCAGTCTTTCTCCATATATCCCAGGGAGAAAATTTGAGCCAAAAAGCTAAGCGCAGTAACAAGCTCAGCAGCTCCTAAACTCACGGAAGAAATATCAATTGCGAAAGAAAGATCCAGATCGGCGGCGTGGAACCAATGGAGCAGAATCGGTTGCGGATCAACATGTTGACTCGTTTGAAATGCGATCGCCCCATGCAGCATCGCCACTAATGTCATCAAAATGTTGAAATACGCGGCTGGGCGAGGACCTGTTTGACGGACATATCCTATTGACCAAGGCAGCGTCAACACCGCTCCTATCAATCCATAGAGTGGAAGCCACCAGCTTGCTTGCAGTAGAAACTCGCCCATCCAAACAGCCTTCTTAAATACTTTATGTAATGACTATGGCTACACAAAAACCTGACTACATAGAAAAACCCAGCGCGCTTTTCAGGACTGGAAACCAGTTTGTTCTATGTCTTAGATAAATCTTAATTAATATGTTCAGATCGCTCCACGGTTTCCTAACCATATCAATGTTTGCCTAGGAAAAACAATCTTAGAGAACTACTAACTTATTTGTATAAATGTAACTTATGTCTACGTAATATTTTCTTAAATATTGATTAGAAAAAGACTGGGGTGGTCAAGAGCTGGACTGAAATGAAATTTAGGGGAAATTCAATGGGCGATTGCCGTAATGTAATCCTTTATTAAGCTCTCAAAACGTTGCCGGCTCTAAATCCTAGCGTTTTAAATCTATTTTTTGGAGAGTTATTAGAGAGTTATTAGAGAGTTAAAAGATAGGGTACAAAATGTGAGAAGATCCATATCAAGGTTGGAATAGTGACAAAAATTACAGTTCCACCAATTTGATAAGCTTCTCTAATGTCCAAGATTTGCAACTATCATTGGTCTTTATATTGCATAAGTGTCGATTCCGCCTCTATGCTTGTTATGCCTAGTGAAAACCTCGACAAGCCTTGGAATAGTGGAATCTCCGTCAAAATTTTCACTCTTGTTTGAAACGATTAGTTTCACTTATAAGGAGACTAAGAATGCCGATTGCAGTTGGAATGCTTGAAACCCGGGGCTTCCCGGCGGTTGTTGAAGCAGCGGATGCCATGGTTAAAGCAGCTCGCGTCACCCTGGTTGGTTACGAAAAGATCGGCAGCGGCCGCGTCACAGTGATTATTCGTGGTGACGTGTCCGAAGTTCAGGCTTCTATAGCTGCTGGTATTGAAAATGTAAAGCGAGTCAATGGAGGTGAAGTTCTTTCAACTCATATCATTGCTCGACCTCACGAAAACCTGGAATATGTTCTACCCATTCGCTACACCGAAGCAGTAGATCAATTCCGTAGCTAATGCTTAACGCTGCAACTCCGCTTTCAAGCGGTAGAAGTAGGTTCAAGTTTCGTTTGGTACATCAACACGGTTGTTTAAAGTTTATTTGGAAGGAAGTTTATACAATGGCAATTGCAGTTGGAATGGTTGAAACCTTAGGTTTCCCGGCAGTAGTCGAAGCAGCAGACGCAATGGTAAAGGCGGCTCGTGTTACCTTGGTGGGCTACGAAAAAATTGGCAGTGGTCGTGTTACGGTCATTGTTCGCGGTGATGTCTCTGAAGTGCAAGCTTCAGTAGCGGCAGGCATTGAAAACGTCAAGCGTGTCAACGGTGGACAGGTTCTTTCCACTCACATCATTGCTCGCCCTCATGAAAACCTAGAGTATGTTCTGCCGATTCGCTACACCGAAGCAGTAGAGCCATTTCGTGAGAGTGTCAGCGGTATTCGTCCTCTTAATCGCCCGTAACGCCGAATGCAGATTGCCAGAGTTCTTGGCACGGTTACCAGTACGCAAAAAGACCCAACTCTCAGGGGTATTAAGTTCCTCGTCCTTCAATTTATTGATGATGATGGGGAACCACTTCCTGGGTATGAAGTTGCAGCGGATAACGTCGGTGCCGGTATTGATGAATGGGTGTTAGTAAGTCATGGTAGTGCCGCTCGTCAAGTCTCAGGAAGTGAACAGCGCCCTGTTGATGCAGCAGTGATTGCCATTATTGATACGGTTAGCCTTGAAAATCGGCTTCTCTACAGTAAGCGGGATCAAGATCGCTAGCATAAACGTAGCGTTTTATAGGGGACGTTTATTTATCGAACTTTAGTTCACCGAACTCAGATTCTGTTTTACGCTGCGCTTTAGATATTGATTTATCCGTAGCGCTCACTTACTTCGGTTTCAGTTGGAGAGTTTGATTCTATGGTAGTCCGTGGTTATGCGGATGCTCTAACATCTCGTTCAAGCCTACCTAATGACCGGGTTGATGAAACAGCTCATATCCATTCATTCTCTAATGTGACAGGGGATGTTCGGATTGGTGCTAATGTTGCGATTTCACCAGGTGTTTCTATCCAAGCCGATAGAGGAAATTCGTTCCGAATTGGTACAGGATCTAAGGTTCAAGATGGTGTGATGATTCATGGGCTAGAGCAAGGTCGTGTGGTTGGAGATGATGGCAATGCTTATTCCGTTTGGATTGGGCAAAATGCATCTATTTCTCATATGGCGTTGGTTCATGGACCTGCCTACATCGGAGATGGGTGTTTTGTTGGGTTTCGCTCAACAGTGTTTAATGCTCGAATTGGACGCGGCTGCATTGTGATGATGCATGCTTTAGTTCAGGATGTAGAAATTCTACCTGGGAAGTTTGTGCCTTCGGGTTCTATAATCACAAGCCAACAGCAAGCAGATCAGCTACCCAATGTACAGGAATCTGATAAACAGTTTGTGACTCAGGTGATAGGTGTTAATGATGCTTTGCGTTCGGGTTATCACTCTGCCGAAAGTGTTGCCCCTGTAACGTCATTTCAAGAAAGGCAAAACCAGTCTACCGCAACTAACTTGGCAGGTGAGGGCGGTGAATCTCACAGCCGTCTTACAAAGGGAGGAAGTATGGATACAGATGTCGTGGGTCAGGTGCGTCAACTATTGGCGCAGGGGTATCGAATCGGAACAGAACATGCGGATAAGCGACAGTTCCAAACAGGTTCTTGGAAAAGCTGCGCGCCAATTCAGACAACGCGTGAATCAGAAATTGTGGCAGGTTTGCAAGCCTGTCTTTCGGAACATACGGGGCAATATGTGCGCCTGATTGGCATCGATCCACGGGCGAAAAAGCGAGTACTTGAAACGATTATTCAGCGTCCTCAGGATCAGCCCGGTCAAGCATCCTCTAGTTCTGGTCATGGCAATTCTGACTATTCTACAAAGAGCTATGTGACTTCTAAATCAGCACCAAATTTTGGCACTCATAATGGGCAATCTCAGTCTGGCAGTTTAGCAGCAGAGGTGGTGGCTCAAGTGCGAAAGCTATTGATGCAGGGTGCGCGAATTGGCATGGAACATGCCGATACACGACGATTTCAAACAAGCTCTTGGACAAGTTGCTCTCCGATTCAATCAACGCGAGAAAGCGATGTGCTGTCGGGTTTAGAAGCCTGTGTTCGTGAACATGCAGGTGAATACGTGCGGTTGATTGGGATTGACCCCAAGGCGAAGCGGCGGTTGGCTGAGATGATTATCCAACGCCCCGATGGAAAAACATCTCAGGGTTCTAATCAAGGCGCGGGTGTGGCTCAAAGTTCTGCTCATGCTGCTAGTGCGTCTTCCTACGGATCTTCTCCTAGCGGTGTAGGTTCTGATTTGTCGAAGCAGTTGGGGCAATTGATTGCTCAGGGCTATCAAATTGGGGTGGAGTTTGCGGATGAACGCCGCTACAAGACGAGTTCTTGGCAGAATGCACCGATGATCCAAGCTCGGCGTGAAGCAGAGGCGATCGCAGAAGTTGAATCGTTTTTAAGAGAACACGTCCGCGATTATGTACGGCTTGTGGGGATTGATCCTAAAGCGAAAAAGCGGATGGTGGAAATGATTGTGCATCGTCCTAATGGAAAAGGTGGCGCAGCTCCTACAGATCCCCATCGAGCGGCGGCAACCTCAGCTTCTTCTCATTCAACTTCTGCCCACACAGGTCAAACCCATAATTACCGTCCGAGCAATGGTGCTCAAAAAGACGGAGCGATCGCAGAACAAGTTCGTCATTTATTGGCTCAAGGACTAAAAATCAGCACTGAGTATGCCGATGAACGCCGCTACAAAACCAGTTCTTGGCAGGGCGGAACTGTGATGCAAGGAACTCGTGAGGCGGATGTGATGGCGGCGTTGGATGGATTCATGACTCAGCATCGGGGTGAATATGTGCGGTTAATTGGCACTGACCCTAAGGCAAAGCGCCGAGTGGTTGAGAAGGTGATTCAACAGCCCAGTAAGCAAGCAACCAGTCGCTAGTGATGATTTGAGAGTCTGCGGGGTTAGTTTTGAGTTTTGAGTTTTGAGTTAAAAAATAAATTGGTTTAACTCAAAACTTCAGACTTCATCAAGGGGGGTTATGTCTTTGCTATCTTTGCAACTGCGACCAATCAGCATATCTCACTATTACATCAGTGGAGATGTGACGATTCAGGAAGGGGTTGCGATTGCTCCCGGTGTTTTAATTCAGGCAGATCCTGACAGTCGTGTGGTCATTAAAACCGGAGCTTGCATTGGCATCGGCGCGATTCTTCATGCGTCCAATGGCGTTTTGGAGATTGGAGAAGGCGCAAATATTGGAGCGGAAGCTTTGCTAGTTGGGCAAGTTTCGATTGGCAGAAATGCCTGTATCGGCGCTGCTTCAACTATTCTTAATCGTTCAGTCGCATCGGGAGCATTAGTGCCCCCGGGTTCACTTTTGGGAGATACGAGCCGTCCACCAGAAGAACTACAGGCAAATGATGCTGGATTCTCTCCTCCTGCTGGCTCAGCACCCATTAAGAAGCCGTCATCAACGAGTCAAGATCCTAATCAACTGTCGGCTTCCCCTCTGGCAAACCACTCCGCTCCTCCGGCCCAAAGCCTGAACGTGTGTGGGCAAGGGTATGTTAATCAGCTTTTAGGAAAGATGTTTCCCCATCACATAATCAATCAGCCCGCAGCTTCGTCTACTCAGCTCTCGAGTGCAGAAGATCCTTGGGATGACTAGACTGTTAGCGGCGGGACAAAGGACGTGGTTTCAGTGATTCTCTTTGCTAATTACAGTTAGGATAAGAATACCAACGGATATCCGCATTTCACGCATGAGCAACCGAGAAGATTTCACTGATACAGCATTGGGTCTGGTTTCTGCCCAGAGCTTTCCTGCCATTGTGGGGATTGCCGATCATATGCTGAAGTCTTCTGGTGTGACGCTAGTGGGCTATGAAAAAATTGGTAGTGGTCATTGCACCGCGATCGTTCGAGGCTCGGTGGCAGATGTACGCTTAGCCGTGCAAGAAGGCGCTGAGCGAGCGCAACAATTTGGGCAAAAACTCTCAACTTTAGTCGTACCGCGCCCTATGCCAAACCTGGAAGTAGTGCTGCCAATTGGCAACCGATTGGCGCAGCTTGCTACGGGAAGAGGGCATAGCAAACTGAGTAATCAAGCGGTGGGACTATTAGAAACACGCGGCTTTCCGGCAATGGTAGGAGCAGCGGATGCCATGATGAAATCGGCGGATGTAGTGCTTGCTGCTTATGAAACCATTGGCGCAGGACTTTGTACGGCGATCATTAGGGGTTCAGTAGCAAATGTAGCCATGGCGCTCGATGCGGGGATGATTGAGGCAGAGCGCATTGGTGAACTGCACGCAGTGATGCTAGTTCCTCGACCGCTGGAGGATCTAGACCAAACGTTACCGCTGGCAAGTTGTTGGATTGAGAAAGTGCAACCGCTCCGCATTCCGCTAACGGTGAAAGAAACGGAAAAAGAATTGGTGGCGCTGCCCGAATTGGTGACAGAAGCTCAGCCCTTGGCTGCACCACTTGAACAAAAACGCTTGGAGCCAATTCAAACTGAGCCAGAGTTTAACCCGATCGCGGATGAACCTAGGGAAGTCGAACTTATAAATGTGGAAGTTTTGCCGGATATAGTAGCACCCGATACCCTGCTAGAGCTTGAAACGGATGCCCCAACTCTTGACGTTAGTGCTACTTCAGATGCCGATTCAGCTTCGTCCGCGATTGATAAAGTGCGCCCAAAACATCTCCGCCACCGTTTTCGCCACAAATAATTTTGCCACAAATAAATAGTATGGGGTTAAGAGGTTATTAGTGTAAACCTACGGATTGTGCGTTAAAGGATTGTGGGCTTGGTAAAGTAGGATCAATTCTTTCCCCTCAAGAAGCTATGGAATGCCGACTTTGTGGTCATCCTAAGTGTCATAAGCATGGCAAGCTGCCCAATGGACACCAACGCTATTTCTGCCCTCACTGCCAGCAAACCTTCTGTGAGAGCTTTGACACGCTGTACTACTGGCGACGAGTGAGTCCGGAACAAGTTCAGCAGGTGCTACAAGCTCATAGTGAGGGCAGCAGCTTACGAGGGATTAGCCGAATTACAGGCTTGGCATACAACACCGTGGTCAGTATTGTTCGGGCATCGAGTGCCAAGGCTCAGCTAATTCATAACGACCAGGTTAAGCAAGTGGCAACCGCAGAGGTGAGTGCGGATGAGATGTGGTCTTTCGTGCAAAAAAACAGAAGCAATGTCTTTCCAATGAATTAGAAGTGGGAGACTGCTGGATAGGTCTGAGTTTAGCGGACTCCAGTGGACTGATTTTAGCGGCACGAGTGGGCAAGCATACAGACGAACTTATTGAGGAATTGGTAATTAGTACACAGGGAAAAACGGCTTGCAAACAGTGGAACAGTGATGACTGGGGAGGCTATGAACGAGTCCTTCCGCCTGAAATTCTGCACTATGTTGGCAAAGACAAAACGCAGCGCTTAGAGCGAACCAACGGCATCGTCCGACAACAAACTGCTCGATGGCACCGCAGGCAAAACAAGTTCGGCAAACGGTGGGAGCAAACGAAAGTGACAACACGCTTAGTAGTCAGCTATTTCAATTGGATTTGGCGGCATAGTCGATTCAAAACAACTGCGGCTCAACGAGCAAAACTGGCTGAGCAGCCTTGGACCTGGCAGGATGTCGTTACCTACCCCACAATCCTTTAGTGCACTACCAACCTACGAAATTTCTCTATATCCCGTACTCCGCCCTATCTAACTCAGCATCACTGCAAGCGTCTTTGTTCACTTTGGTAGCGAAAGTATTCAGCAATCACAAAGATGAAACCAGAAACTAGGATGAGGATGACGCTGAGGGCATTGATATCGGGTTTAACTCCCGTGCGGATGCGGCTAAAAATCTCCATTGGTAGGGTGTTTGCGCCACCACCTGCAGTAAAACTGGCAATCAGGAAATCATCTAGGCTCAGGACAAAAGCAAGGAGGCAACCAGACACGATCGCCGGGGTTAGTTCTGGCAGCAACACCTGGATAAAGGCTTGAAAAGGCGTGGCGCCCAAATCTAGGGCAGCTTCTTCCAAATGCGGATCGATGTTGGTTAGGCGAGTGGAGACGACAAGCGCAACATAAGAAATGCAAAATACTACATGGGCAGCCACAATTGTGCCAAGACTGAGTTGAATCAAGCCGCCACTCAAAGGAATAGCAACTGCTGCCAGGAAAACCAGCGTAGAAACCGCGATCGCAATATCGGGAATGATCAGCGGCAGATAAACAACGCCTTGATAGATGCCTTTGCCCGGAAAACGATAGCGCGATAAGCCGACTGCCATCAGGGTACCCAGTACGGCTGCGATCGCCACTGCACATAGCGCCACAATTAAACTGGTGCGGAGAGCCGTAATAATTCGCTCATCGGCAAAAAACTTTTGATACCACTTCAGCGTAAAGCCAGTCCAACCAGCGCTATAAGGCGACTCGTTAAAGCTGTAGAACGCCAGCACCATAATCGGCAGATACATAAAACCAAACATCAGCAAGGTGAAGAGTGCTTGCCAAGGAAATGAAAACCGAGTGGGCTGAGAAAAAGTCATAAATTTGCACTACTCCGATCTCCATATTTCAGTAGCAAGGCAATAGAAATACTCACTGCCAAAATGATAATCATGCTGAGAGATGAACCAAAACCCCAGTTTTGGCTAGCTCCTAAAAATTGGTTATAGATCAATCGAGCCAAGGTCATACTAGACGCGCCTCCCAACAATTCTGGGTCTATAAAATCGCCAATGCTAGTAATGAAGACCAACAGCGATCCGGCAGCAATACCCGGAAATACTTGAGGAATGGTCACTTTCCAAAACGCTTGTATGGGTGTGGCTCCTAAATCAGCGGCAGCTTCCAATAACCGTCTATCCAGCTTTTCTAGTGAGGCGTAAAGAATAAGCACCATATAAGGTAGAAGGCTATAGGTCATGCCAATGTATACAGCCGGGGGGCGATTGAGGATAGTCAAAGTAGGTAGCCCAATTGCCAGGAGGACACTGTTCAGCACCCCTGTTGGGCGGAGAATCGTAATCCAGGCGTAGGAGCGTAGTAGGGAAGAAGTCCACAAAGGCAATACAAAACCGACAAGCAGCAGGTTTCGCCAGTTTTTTGGTGCTGTAATAGCGATGAAATATGCCACAGGAAAGCCCAATAGCAGGCACATAAACGTGGTTCCAATCGCAAATGAAAGCGATCGCCAAATCACCTTCAAATAGACGAAAGCTGTGACGGCTGGTTCAGTTTTTGTAGCAGGGCGAATCTCTACAGCCTGAAAAATTTGCAGGTAGTTCTCTAACCCCGAAGGATTGACCACTTGTCCGGGGCGAATTCCTGGCACCAAACTCAATTGAAAAATTAATAGCGTCGGAATCACCAATAACAACCCTAGCCAAATTCCAGCGGGAGCCAATAGAGCGATGGAATCTAGCCACTGGGGTGCAGATTTGGGACTGGGTTCTAACGGAGCGGGGGGGGAAGTCATGGAAGCTGTGCGTGGCGAGTGGGAAATGGCAATAGTGAGTGGGCTAAATAGTGAAGAGATTGAAATATTAGGACGGTCAGCTTAAACTCAAAAAGTTTGTTTAGCTACTGGTTAGAATTGTCCAGTATTTTTCATAAAGCTCTTCGGTGGCACGGGGTAATGGCACAATGCCCTGAGAGTTTTGAAGAATAGTATCTGGCGGAAATAAAGCTTCGTTATTGCGGACTGGAGCCGGAAGTTGGTCAAAGGCGGCTTTGTTAGGAGTGGCAAAAGAAAGACGCTCGGCGACTTGGGAGGCAACCGCTGGTTGCAACATATAGTTGATCCAGGCATAAGCAGCATCTTGATTGGGTGCGTTTTTAGGAATCACCATCGCATCACTCCACAATGAGGTGCCACTTTGTGGAACAACATATTTTATTTTTGGGTTCTGCTGAGCAACCAGCACACCGTCAGCCGAAAAACCCATTGCCATGACTAAATCTCCCGCCAAGAGTTGATCGCGCCATGCATCGGTAGTAAAACTAGTGATCGCAGGTTTAAGCACCTTCAGTTTTTCAAATGCTTCCCGAATTTCGTTGGGATTGGTGGCATTGTAAGAGTAACCCAGCGATCGCAGCGCTGCCCCAAACACTTCCCGTAGATCGTTTAAGAGCGTGATCCGCCCACTCAGTTTTTCCTGGTTTTCCCAAAGATAATTCCAATCTTCTGGAGGCGGACTGAGCTTGTCGCTGTTGTAGATTAAGCCAGTGGTGCCCCAACTAATTGGCACATGGTGGCGATTGCCGGGGTCGTGTGCGGACGCACGAAACTTAGGTAAAATGTTCTCCAAGCCTGCAATCTTTGACTGCTCTAACTCCCTCAGCAGTTTTAGGTCGAGCATTTTGGCAACGGAATAGTCAGACGGATAAACAACACTGTATACAGATCCTTTACCTGCCTGAAATGTTGCCAGCATGGATTCATTCGCGTCAAAAGTATCGGCAATTACCCTAATTCCAGTTTGGGCAGTAAACTCCCGCAGCAAGTCATTGTCGATATAGTTCGACCAAGTATAGATATAAAGTTCGTTAGCCACGCCCGTTTTCCCTTGGACCGGGCGAACTTCTGCCAAAGTCCAGCCACAGCCTGATAGGGCCAATCCAGAAGCTGACGCGATCGCGGTTTGCAAAAACTGCCGACGGCTGAGATTGGAGGACAAAGAGTGATGCATAAAGTGGGAACTAAAAGCTAAGGGCGAGAAGGGGGAGGGAAGCGTATCCTTACTTATCTGCCCCCGAAACCTGATTACCGGGCACCTATTACCGCGCTCCCGACATCGACAGTGCTAGACAATCGTTAACATCCCACATCAGATAGAGCGGGGTATCTTCTCCAGGCAATTCGCCGGAGAGGCTAGGCTGCATCACGGTCAGGCGATCGCCCGATGCTAACTCAACCACATAATGAACATGAGTTCCCAGATACATGACCGTGCGGAGTCGTCCTTCAAATGCGTTAGCTTCATACTCAAAGGGCGATAGGCTCAGGCGAATTTTTTCAGGTCGTACACTAATGACAACTGACCCAGAAGTGAGGGCTTCTCCAGAGTTGGATGGCTTGGCTTTTATCTTCAAACCGTTATCAGTAATCAGCCACAGAGCATCAGCAGAAAATCCCTCAATCTTGCCGTGAAACAGGTTGGTGTCTCCAATAAAATCCGCCACAAATGGCGTTTTGGGATGTTCATAAATCCGTTCTGGAGAATCAATCTGCTCGATATTGCCTTGATTCATGACCGCAATGCGATCAGACAGACTCATTGCTTCTTCTTGATCATGAGTCACCATAACAAAGGTCAAGCCGAGTTCCTGATGAAGAGTTGATAGCTCGACCTGCATTTCTTTCCGCAGCTTCAAATCTAATGCGCCTAGAGGTTCGTCTAACAGCAGGACAGCCGGGCGATTGACTAACGCTCTTGCCAACGCCACCCGTTGCTGTTGTCCACCAGAGAGTTGTGCTGGAAATCGCTTGGCAAACCCATCCATTTTGACCAGCTTTAACGCTTCATCTACCTGAATTTGCACCTCTGCCTTGCTTTGTTTTTTTAGCCTTAGCCCAAAAGCAATGTTTTCCCACACGGTGAGATGGCTAAACAGGGCGTAGCTTTGAAAAACTGTGTTTACTGGACGACGATAGGGCGGTACGCGGTTGACTAACTGACCTCGAATCAAAACTTCGCCTGAAGATGGAGTTTCAAAGCCTGCGATCAGACGTAGCGTAGTAGTCTTGCCACACCCAGAGGGTCCCAAGATGCTAAAAAATTCTCCACGACGAATAGCCAAATCAACGCCGCGAACAACGGATTCATGATTGAAAACTTTGAAGACCTTACGAAGTTCGACATCAAATTCGGTGTCAGCTGTCGTAAAGGTTCGATTTTGGATCGCAGCCTGAGACATAGTGAAGATTTCCCTGTAAGCGTTCAATCCCCATCTCGTAATTTTGATAAGGTGTTGAAGCAGACATTTAGTTTATCGTGTCCACTTATCTTCTCTTCACAAAGCTAGGTTGAGTCGACCCAGCTTGTAATTCGACATATGTGTACTCAAAGTAAACTATCCTATCAATCTGGGGAATTGCAAAATTTCTTTGGATTGAATGATTATAGGTTGCCCAACCCGCAAAAAGAGTCACCAACTAGCACTTTTCTTTTTATTGCGTCATTTAATTTTTGTGCATTGCAAGTGAACAAAGATGGACCTTTCACTCTGGGTCAATATTTTTTGTAATACGTTGTAATGGCAATTATCTCTTGCGCTAAGGTTTACGTTTACTCAGTTGGTCTTAATTGCTAAGTAAACAAGTTGTTACTATTGCTAGTTCATGACGCTAACTCAATCGCCTTTTACTACGGCTACTCAATCTGAAAACCGTACTGTGGGACAGCGCTATCGCTCGATCTTTTTGATGGCGATCGCATCCCTAATAGTGCTGGGTGGTTTAGGTGGTCGCTTGGTATATTTGCAGCTTTTAGACGGCGCTGCCAACCGAAAATTAGCTGAAAACAATCGCATTCGGCTGATTCCGAAGCAACCTGAGCGGGGCAAAGTTTTGGATCGCAAAGGTCGGATTTTGGCGGGAAGCCGATTGTCTCATTCGGTTTTTTTGTGGCCTTTGGCTCGCAAGAAAGCCGTATGGGGGAGCACGGTTAAGCGCCTAGCTCAAGTTCTCAAAATTCCTGAAAAAGTGGTACTAGAGCGGTTAGACCAGGCAGGTTATAATTCACCTTTTTTGGTGCGAGTGGCTCGGGGCATTAGTCCAGAGCAGGTCACGGCTTTAACAGAATATAGTGCTGAGTTGGAAGGGGTGCAGGTGGATGCAGAAGCGGTGCGCTACTACCCGAATGGAGATTTGGCAGCACATGTGTTGGGTTACACAGGCGAACTTAGCGATGAAGAACTGAAGCAGCGTCAGGATGATGGCTATCGGTTGGGGGATGTGACTGGGCAAATGGGCATTGAATTGGCGTATGAAAGTTTGCTGCGAGGAGAATGGGGTGGTCAGCAGGTAGAGGTGGACGGTGCAGGACAGGTGGTGAGAATTTTGGGGCAGAAGGCTACCAAAACGGGTCAAGATGTTTCGCTGACGCTGGATGTGGATTTGCAAAAGGTGGCGGAGCAGGCATTGGGCGATCGCAAAGGGGCGATCGTGGCGCTTGACCCTCGCAATGGGGCTGTTTTAGCAATGGTGAGTCGTCCTGCATTCGATCCTAATTTGTTTTCAACGCGCATTACCGATGCCCAATGGGAGCAATTACAGAGTGCGGATCATCCCTTTGTAAATCGGGCGTTGCAAGCTTTTCAGCCCGCGAGTACGTTTAAGATTGTGACCACGGCAGCAGGTCTGGAGTCTGGCAAATTTAGCCCAGACACCGTGTTACCAACCTATCCTTCGCTCATGATTGGCGGCATTGAATTTAACGATTGGAACCGCGCAGGATTTGGGCCGTTAGATTTTCCAGGTGCGATCGCCCATAGCAGTGATACTTTCTTTTACCAAGTAGCAATGACCATTGGTGACCAAACCCTAATCGACTGGACGCGGCGCTTTGGATTTGGACGCAAAACTGGCATTGAGCTGGCGGTCGAAGAGGCTCCCGGCTTGGTGCCCGATGAGGCCTGGAAGCAGAAGGAATTGAAGGAAGGCTGGTTTTTAGGCGACACCGTCAATATGTCGATTGGGCAGGGATATCTGCTGACTTCACCCCTGCAAGTTGCTGTGATGTTTGCAGTGCCTGCCAATGGCGGTTTTTTAGTGAAGCCGCATTTATTGAAGGACAATGAAGAATCTAAAAACTGGCGTGAATCATTAAATCTGCTGCCAACTACCACTCAAAAGCTCCAAAGCGGCTTGCGGGAAGTCGTAACTTACGGTACAGGAGGCGGAGTATACGACCCAAGCTTACCTGCAATTTCCGGCAAAAGTGGCACCTCCGAAGATGTGGGGGGGGGTTCGGATACTTGGTTTGGTGCTTATGCTCCTTCGGATACCCCTGAAATTGTGGTAGTCGCCTTTGCTGAGAAATCGGGTGGTGGTGGCGGTTCTGTAGGAGCGCCCATCGTACGGCAAGTACTAAAAGCCTACTTTGATCTGAAGAAGAAAGGATCTCCTTTGCCCAAACCGTAAGCCAATTTAGGGCAGTAATTAAATAGTCAGCCGTTGAAGTATGGAGACGAGTGTTATGCAGCAACCCATTCATGTGATTGGTGGAGGATTAGCCGGAACAGAGGCAGCGTGGCAAGTTGCGCAAGCGGGTGTGCCTGTCATCCTGCACGAAATGCGCCCTCAGCGGCTCAGTCCCGCACATCACTCTCAGCACTTGGCAGAGTTGGTTTGCAGCAATTCTTTCGGGGCGCAAGCAAGCGATCGCGCCTCTGGGCTGTTGCATGAGGAACTGCGTCGGCTAGGATCGATCGTGATTTCCACCGCAGATACCCATTCCGTTCCTGCCGGGGGAGCCTTAGCGGTTGATCGGGCGGTCTTCAGCCAAACCCTAACTGAAACCTTGGCAAATCATCCTTTAATTGAGCTGCGTCGAGGCGAAGTTCGATCGATTCCTGAGGATGGTATTGTTGTCCTGACTACAGGACCTTTGACCAGTCCCGATTTGGCGGCTGATTTGCATCGCTTCACCGGCATGGACTACATGAGCTTTTTTGATGCAGCCAGCCCGATTGTGGTCGGCGAATCGATTAACTATGATCTTGCTTTTTTAGCATCTCGGTATGACCGTGGCGAAGCGGCATATCTGAACTGCCCCCTGAATCGGGAACAATATTTACTCTTTTGGCAAGAACTCTGTCAGGCAGAACAAGCAGAACTAAAAGATTTTGAGCGAGAAACCGCTAAGTTTTTTGAAGCCTGTTTGCCGATTGAAGAAATGGCAAGACGCGGTGAAGATACCATGCGGTACGGTCCGCTGAAGCCCGTGGGTTTGTTTGATCCCCGTTTGGGAGATTTTCGCGAACCAGAAAACAAGGCAAAGCGTCCCTATGCAGTGGTGCAACTGCGGCAAGAAGATAAAGCAGGTCAATTGTGGAATATGGTTGGTTTTCAAACCAACTTGCGCTGGAGCGAACAGAAACGTGTATTCAAGCTAATTCCTGGTTTGGAAAACGCGGAATTTGTGCGGATGGGGGTAATGCATCGCAATACGTTTATCAATGCGCCAGAGCTGCTGCATCCAACTCTGCAATTTAAACAGCGCTCAACGTTACTTGCAGCAGGACAGTTAGTGGGCACCGAAGGCTACACGGCGGCAGCGGCTGGCGGCTGGCTCGCTGGTACTAACGCAGCAAGAGTAGCGTTGGGGCAAAGTCTCTTAGTCTTACCGGGGACTACGATGATTGGAGCGCTGTTTGAGTTTATTAGCTCTGCATCGCCAAAACATTTTCAGCCGATGCCGCCAAACTTTGGCATTCTGCCTGCCTTACCCGATCGCATTCGCAACAAACAAGAACGCTACGGTGTATATCGCGATCGCTCGTTTGCCGATCTCACTCGTTGGAGCCAGCACCGAGTGGGAGAAAGTTTAGAAGTGGCGATTTGAGCAGAGCGATCGGATATTGCAATCTGGGGCACTCTCTCACATCTACAATTCATCATGATTCTCGCTGGGCGGTACGTGTCCATCGGCGATACCGTTGAGGATGGACGCAGCCCGTACTATAAACACTTTCTAATGTGCCGCCTGATACCATGCGAAGGCAGGTCGGATGATTGCCAAAGCTCCAATAAGCAAAGGCAATGCCCCCTGCCAAAATACTAATTCCACCTGTGATCGCGGCAGATTTAACTGAAGAATTGAATCTCATCATTGCAGCCTCTCAAACTCAGCCGCATCTGTCAGTTACATAGCGAACGGTTTAGTGCAAAGTTTGGAGTTTGGAGTTCGGAGTCTAAAGTTCGGAATTGAGAGCTTAGAGTTTTGAAATCACTCCTTCGCAAACCTCCGCACTCCGCACCTACTAACTAGTGCCCACCTAGCACTTCATACCTAGCACTCCGCATTGCTACAGTCCACTAACGCCATCCAAATCCGCTTGAAGGAGGGTAGCTCCGGTTAAATCAGCCGCGTCTAAATCGGCAAATCGTAAGCTCGTTTGTTTCAGTGATGCGTTTTGAAGATTGGCTTTAGAGAGAACCGCGCCAACCAGATCGGCTGTTTCTAGATTGGCACCCGATAAGTTAGCATCAGCGAGGTTAGTGAGGCTGAGATCTGCGTATTGTAGGCTCACTTGAGTGAGGTTCGCTCCCTGTAAGTTGGCTTCACTGAGATTAGTGCCGTTTAATTTGGCGTTTTGCAAATTGGCATTTTGCAAGTTGGCTCTTGGCAAATGCACGCCCTGTAGATCGCAATTAGGACAATACCGAGTCACAATCAGCCATGCCACGCGTACTTCTAGCGATTCCCAGAGAGAGCGTTTCACGAGTTGTGTCACGCCAATGACACTCAATCCCATCAAGATCCCAATCGCCACAAACACGATGATCTTGCGTTTAGGCATGGTCTTGACCTCACTTCTCGCTGCCTTACTTTCTATTTGCCATGCTTCTAAAGTGTATTTCGATTGCGCCCATCACGCGATCGCCATAACTCCTTCGGAGAGCCTTCGCAACGTTAGTCGCTATGCCGTTTTTGGTGCCAATTCCAGGCATGGGCAATGATTTGATTGATTTCGGCATATTGAGGATTCCAACCTAGGATGCTACGAGCGCGATCGCTGCTGCCAACTAGCGCCGGTGGATCTCCAGGGCGGCGAGGGCACTCCACGGCTTTGATCTCGCGACCGGTAATCTGGCGGGCAGCTTCAATCACCTCTTTCACTGAAAAACCGTTGCCATTGCCCAAGTTGAATGCTGTCGTGTCGCCACCTTTGAGCAAATACTCTAACCCTAAGACATGAGCCGCTGCCAAATCAGTTACATGGATATAGTCTCGAATGCAAGTGCCGTCTGGAGTTGGGTAATCGGTGCCAAAAATAGAAATAGAATCTCGTTTGCCCAAAGCAGTCAGCAGCACGAGCGGAATCAGATGGGTTTCAGGAACATGGTCTTCGCCCAATTGTCCTGCCGGATCAGCCCCCGCAGCATTGAAATAGCGAAAACGAACTGATTTAAATTGATAGGCGCTGTCAAAATCTTTTAGCACTTGCTCAATCATCAGTTTGCTAACCCCGTAAGGGCTAATCGGGTCTTGCGGATGATCTTCTGGAATGGGAACGGCTTTAGGAACGCCATAGGTCGCACAAGTGGAAGAAAAGACAAACTTGTTAATGGAAGCAGCCATCATCGCTTCGAGCAGCGTTAGGGTGCCCACAAAGTTGTTGCGGTAGTATTTTGCTGGATCGGTGACCGATTCGCCAACGTAAGTATAGGCAGCAAAATGCATCACGGCTGCAATATCATGAGTGGCAAAGAGGCTGTCCAGCAGGGCACGATCGCAGGTATCACCCACCACCAACTTGACCTTTAACACGTCATTTGCAATATCTTGATGTCCATAGGCAAGATTATCAAGCACGACCACCTCATAGCCCGCTTGCTGTAAAGCAAGCACCGCATGGGAGCCAATGTAACCTGCTCCACCCGTTACCAAGATCGTTGGTTGCGACATGATCTTTTTTTCCTACTTTTAACTCCATACCAGCCTAGCCCTTCAGGCATGGAATGCCAAAGTTCAAACCGGATCTTTATGCCAACTCAATTCAAATCAAAAAAGGAGCGCGATCGCCCCTTTGAAAAACTTTTTGGTTTCATCCCATATTCAAGGTACGAATGAAATTCAAGGTGCTAGCGAACTCTAGCGATTTTCTCATCTAACATACTCATCTAACATATTTGCCTGATGAGAATGCTCGAAGAAGTTTTAGTAAAGAAAACCAGCGGCGATCGCTCCTTGATATTTATTCGTGCTAACAAAAGCAGAGAAATTTTGACGGTTGCCGTATTATTGGCAATGACAACACGGCACAAAATTAACGACAAAGATCCTCAAAACTTGTTTTTTATAGCAAACTAGAGCGATTTACGGCTTTTGTTGGCTGTCTGACGTTAGAAATTTTCAGAGGCGCACCATGATTCAAGGTTCTTTGGGTACTGGATACTCGATCGCCAGTAGTTCGATGAGGGGGTTCAATCTGCTGCTTGGGCAAACGCCTACCGTGGTAACTCCAACGACATCGGCTCCTGAGCCGTTCGATAATCTGTTCAATAATATAGTCAAAGATTTGCCAGGATTGTTCTTCAACTTGTTGGGAGCGCTCGCGATCTTCCTGATTGGTTTGGCGATTGCATTCTTGTTGGCATCGCTAGTTCGGAAACTGCTCAGTAAAACAGATTTAGATAATCGGATTACTGGCTTGACCGGTAGTCAAGCAAGCGAGGCTAACATTGAAGGCATTGCCTCATCAGTTGTTTTCTGGGTAGTGATGATCCTGGCGTTGGTCGCCGCGTTGAACGTACTCAAACTCACGACCGTCTCGGAACCCCTAAATAATTTTCTTAACCAAATTTTTGCTTATTTACCGCGTATTGGTGGAGCAGCAATTATTGCGGCGATCGCTTGGCTGGTAGCAACTATCACTCGACTGGTGGCAATTCGGATTGCTCACTCTTTTTCCTTAGATGAGAAGCTAACCCAGGCAACCGACCAACCTGCTCCGAGATCGGGGCAGATGCGACTCAGCGAAACGTTAGGAGATGTCCTCTACTGGTTTGTCTTCTTATTTTTCTTGCCTGCTATTTTGGGCGTATTGGAGCTGCGCGGACCATTGCAGCCAGTGCAAACCCTGCTAAATCGTTTTTTAGAAGCGATTCCTCAAATTCTCACGGCGCTCGTCATTCTGGCGTTGGGCTATGTACTGGGTCAATTTGTCCAGAAGTTAGTCACCAATCTCCTGACCAGTATTGGATTTAACAATATTTTGGTCTGGTTAGGGTTGCCATCACAGGCTGCGGTCATTCCACCTCCACCACCAGTCGCTCGCCCTTACAACGAGCCATTGTTAATTGAACCCGATGCAGGCAGAGGAATTTCTACCCGTACTCCTTCTGAGATTGCTGGCATTGTTTCGCTGGTTGGCATTTTACTATTTTCAGCGGTAGCGGCAATCGACGTTTTGAACATTCCTGCGCTGACAGCATTGGTTGGTGGGCTGTTAGTGATTTTTGGGCAAATTTTAGTTGGCTTGGCTATTTTTGCAGTGGGTCTGTATTTTGCAAACCTTGCTTATAACCTGATTGCCAGTTCCGGAACGCCTCAGTCTAAGATCTTAGGACAGACTGCAAAAATTGCGATTTTGGTACTGGTATCAGCATTGGCGTTGCGGCAAATTGGTATTGCGCCCGACATTATCAACCTGGCATTTGGCTTGCTGCTAGGTGCGATCTCAGTTGCGATCGCGATCGCCTTTGGTTTAGGGGGACGGGATGTTGCCTCTGAGCAACTGCGGGAATGGCTTGCTACCTTTAAGCGCCAATCACGATAAGCGCCAATAGAAATCACAATCACTAGAGACTTAAACCTCAAGCTTCAAATATAAAGGCACCTTCATCAGGTGCCTTTTGCTTTCCACACTGCTCTAAGGTTGGTTCATTGTGTTGGTTAAGCGATCGATAGCGGCTGTTAAGCGCTCTTGAGATTCCAATATGGGATCGATTGGGGTTTCTGCTTCTTGCTTTCGGATGAATTTTTCGAGTGCGCGAATGATCAAAAAGACCACCAAAGCAACAATCAAGAAATTCACAATTGCGATCGCTAAGTCGCCTAGCCCAAAAGGTAAATCTTTGAGTTGATTAACATTTGCCGCGTCCAAAAATGGCTTCAACACAACAGACATTAACCAATTCACAAACGCCTCCACAATTTTGCCAAAGGCACCACCGATAATCACGGCAACTGCTAACTCAATCACATTGCCGCGCAGAATGAACTCTTGAAAGTCTCTCAAGAAACCTGTCGCACTTGTTCTTGCTCGCCTTGCCATAGTCATTGCTCCTTGCACACTAATATAGTTAACAAACTTAGGTCACTGCCTTAGCGAATTGTCAATCGCATTAACTATGTCTATTTAGAGGTTTCTCAGCAAACTATATCAAGCTTTTCTTCCTATCGTAGATAAACGTCCATTCTAAGATTCAGTTATCTATAATTTGCGATGGATAGGGACTGACAGCTTGAAACGTAGTCTTCCCGCCTGTATTGAGTGAAAATCACTTGAAACCTGAGTTATCCAAGGGAAGCGCGTTGTTTGAGAGTCGTTATAGTTTTTACTGCCTAAGCTAACCATTCAAAGTATGTGGATAAAACGTAAAATCTCTCCACTTCAGTTTTTTTCTCTAAAATCGCTGTAAATCTTTGGAACAGGTGAAAATGATAGATATGTCCTGGATGTCTGTGTATGACCTGTTGCCTGAATCCTGAATGCCAGCAGCCGCAGAATGCTGATGATGCTGAATTTTGCCTGAGTTGTGGTGCCAAGCTAATTCCCATATTGCGCGGTCGCTATCGGGTAATGCGTGCAATTGGGCAAGGAGGCTTTGGCAAAACCTACTTGGCCCTGGATAGCGATCGCCTCAATGCCCGCTGCGTGATCAAACAATTTTCGCCCCAGGTGAAAGGCACAAAGTCGCTAGATAAAGCCGTGCAACTTTTTCAACAGGAAGCAGAGCGGCTAAATGAATTAGGTGAGCATCCCCAGATTCCAACCCTGCTGGCATATTTTGAACATGAGCAGCGGCTCTATCTGGTGCAGCAATTTGTTGAAGGACAAACCCTGCTGCAAGAAACTATTCAGCATGGATATTTTGGCGAACGGCGGATTCGCGAAGTGCTCGTGGGCTTGCTGCCTTTGCTTAAGTTTGTCCATGATCATCATGTGATCCATCGCGATATTACGCCGTCTAATATCATTCGACGGGCGAGCGATCAAAAACTGGTGTTGATTGATTTTGGCGTGGCAAAACTGCTATCAGCAGAAGCAACGGGGCAACCAGGCACGCGGATTGGCACTGAGGGCTATGCGCCGATGGAACAACTCCGTGGGGGCAAAGCATATCCAGCCAGCGATATTTATAGCTTGGCGGCGACCTGCATTTTTTTGATGACCCATGTTAAACCCGATGATTTGTATGACCCTATGGAAGGGCGCTGGCTATGGCGCGATCGCCTGCGGCAGCAAGGGGGCAACATCAGTAACGTGATCGCGCAAATCCTTGACAAAATGCTGAAAGATTTAGTCAGTGAGCGGTATCCATCGGCGGATGCTGTCATGCGAGATCTGCGATCGGCACTGTCTCGTCCGACAGCGGCATCAGCGAGTTCTCTGGGTATTGCTTCTTCTCAACCATCCCATCCCCTCTTTTCCAAACCCACCTCTTCGCCTCCCTCGGCTCAATCTGGCAATGCCCCGCTTTCACCATCCACACCTGCTACGCCTTCTGGGCAATTTCGGAGCCAACCCGGTGCTGCGGTCTCCAAACCCAATGTGTCCGCAGGGCGGCTTTCAGCTCCACATTCTGGCAGTCAGGGAAACCGCTGTTTATATAGCTTTACTGGGCATTCTCGTTGGGTGATGGCAGTATGTATCAGTCCAGATAGTCAATCGGTCATCAGTGGCGGATTGGACGATGCAATTCGGATCTGGAATTTGGAAACGGGCAGTTTGATGCAAACCTTGAAGTCCCATACCAAACCAGTTAACTGTTTATCGATCAGTCCCGATAGCCGCATGTTAGCGAGTGGTAGCGATGACCACACAATTAAACTGTGGAACCTGACCAATGGCAGTCTGCTTCATACTTTAACGGGGCACTCTGATAACGTGAAATCGGTGGCGTTTTATGGCGTGGGTCATCTACTTGCCAGCGGCGGCGAAGATCGAACGGCACGGATTTGGCAATTGGCAACAGGAGAAGCCCTACGAATTTTTTCTAATACGGCAGGGATGATTCGAGCAGTGGCGGTGAGTCCAGATAGCCAAATTCTTGCTAGCGGTGGATTGGATAACCAAGTAAAGCTGTGGAGTCTGAAAACAGGGGAGCTAATCCGAACGCTGCCGAAAAGCCACTTTAGTGCAGTTAATGCGATCTCGATCTCGCCCAATAACAAAACGCTGATTAGCGCTAGCAGGGACAAAACCATTAAAATCTGGAACCTAGCCACTGGTGAAGTGATTCGCACCCTCACCGGACACACCGATTCAGTCAATTCTATTGCGCTAAGCACCGACGGCAAAACGTTAGTCAGCGGCAGCAGCGACACTAAAATTAAACTGTGGAATGTAGAAACAGGCGACCTAAAAGCGACCCTTAGCGATCATATTAGCGGCGTGAATGCCGTCAGCATTAGTTCTAACGGCTATCGAATCGCCAGTGGCAGTTCAGACAATATGGTGAAAGTGTGGCAGATACGGTAAGAGGTAGAGTGCGAAGAGTTTTGATCTCGCCAGCCCCTATGTATTCTCCAATTTATAGCTTGCCACTCGTTATTCAGGAACGCTCAACTAGGATTAAACTAAGGGGTGCAAACTGGTTAAGACTGGGTAATCTTTGAATGGTGCAAGTCTGACGTTTCGCGAAGCCGCCGTTCAAAGTCATCCATGCAATGGGGTTGAGTTTATGAGATCTTATTTGGCTGCTGCCATTCAAATGACAAGCGTGCCCGATTTGAAGAAGAATCTGGCAGAAGCAGAAGAACTAATTGACCTAGCAGTGCGCCAAGGAGCGGAACTGATTGGGTTACCAGAAAACTTTTCATTTTTAGGGGAAGAGCAGGACAAAATGGCTCAGGCGGAGGCGATCGCCCAAGAAAGCGAAAAATTCATCAAAACGATGGCGCAGCGCTTCCAAGTCACCATTTTGGGCGGCGGGTTTCCGGTTCCAGTAGGCAATGGGAAAGTCTACAATACAGCGGTGCTAGTCGGAGCGAGTGGAGAAGAGCTTGCCCGATACGAAAAAGTGCATTTGTTTGATGTTAATGTTCCTGATGGCAACACCTACCAAGAATCGGTCACGGTGCTTGCAGGACTCCAAATGCCGCCTGTGCATCCTTCCAAAGACTTAGGCAATCTGGGGCTTTCTGTTTGTTACGATGTCCGTTTCCCAGAGCTGTATCGTCATTTATCTCAAATGGGTGCGGAAGTATTATTCATTCCAGCAGCATTTACTGCCTATACAGGCAAAGATCACTGGCAAGTGTTACTGCAAGCACGAGCAATTGAAAACACGAGCTATGTTTTAGCACCAGCCCAAACGGGACGGCATTATGCAATGCGTCAAACCCATGGACACGCGATGATTATTGATCCTTGGGGCACGGTGTTGGCGGATGCAGGAGATAAACCCGGTGTGGCGATCGCGGCGATTGAACCCTCCCGTCTAGAACAGGTACGTCGTCAAATGCCTTCATTGCGACATCGCGTCTTTATGTAGAGCTACAGAACTCTGCTGCTTCGTCAATCTGGCGAATGATGAATAAATGCGATCGCCGTAATAACAGGAATCAACTTCTTCCCATAGGGCTTCGGTATTCCCATAGACTTTTAGATGTTAAACAGCATCCCAGCTACAAGTACGAAACTGGAAAGGAAGACCCTTCCGTAAGCTGCGGGTCGCTCCTAATCGCCAAAGTTATTTTGGCTGGGTTTAATCAGCAAATCGCGTCGTAAAGTAAAAGGTTTGAAAAGTTTATACAAGTTTACTTAGACCATACAATTAACTATTTTTAACAAAAGCCTTGGCGAATCCAAAATATCAGTTTTCCCAAAGCTGCGCTAGCACAAATATCTTTGTGTAAACCTGCGAAAGCCTCATTTCACAGCAATTTTGGAGGCTTTATACCTAAGTTTTAGTGGTTTGTCGAACAAAACACCTTTAAAACAGCTTTTAGAACTCTCTCTATACACAAAAACTAAGGTGTCGAACCAAATGAGATCGCCAGCATCTAATTTAAGTTTGATCCGGTTTTTATCAAAAAAGACTATAAAAACGTTTTTTAGCTTAAAAATTGCTTAAAACAGGTATAGAGTGTCTTCAAGGAACTACAGTTCCCCCATCATCTTGATAGCTGTGGTTTATTCTTCTGCTAGCTTCTAAGTCAGCTTTCTTTAACTCTCAAATTCGACAATAATGCTTGCAGCGACTCAAAAAACGATTGCACCTTAATAGCTGACAGTTGAGGCGATCGTGGTTTACCTCCCCGTAGCGCAGACCTTATTACCACCTTTAAGAACAAATTAGGAGACAAACATATGAAGCTTGCTGTTTATGGAAAAGGTGGAATTGGAAAATCAACAACAAGCTGCAATATCTCTGTAGCGCTTGCCAAACGCGGCAAAAAAGTTTTGCAAATTGGGTGCGATCCAAAGCACGACAGTACTTTTACCCTAACGGGTTTCCTGATTCCAACCATTATTGATACGCTGCAAGAAAAAGACTATCACTACGAAGACGTGTGGCCAGAAGATGTCATCTATAAAGGATATGGCGGAGTTGACTGTGTAGAAGCAGGTGGACCTCCTGCAGGCGCAGGTTGCGGTGGCTACGTCGTGGGTGAAACGGTCAAGCTTTTGAAAGAACTGAACGCCTTCGATGAATACGACGTAATTTTGTTTGATGTGCTAGGCGACGTTGTTTGTGGCGGATTTGCTGCTCCCCTAAACTACGCCGATTACTGCATGATCGTGACGGACAATGGCTTCGATGCCTTATTTGCCGCTAACCGAATTGCGGCTTCAGTTCGCGAAAAGGCACGGACTCATCCACTGCGGCTTGCAGGTCTAATTGGCAACAGAACTTCAAAGCGTGATCTGATTGAGAAATACATTGAAGCAGTTCCAATGCCAGTGCTTGAAGTGTTGCCATTGATCGAAGACATCCGGGTTTCTAGAGTGAAGGGCAAAACCTTGTTTGAGATGGCTGAAACAGATCCTTCTTTAAACTACGTCTGTGATTACTATCTCAATATTGCAGATCAGATTTTGGCAAGACCCGAAGGCGTTGTGCCAAACGATACTCCTGATCGGGAGCTATTTTCGCTGCTATCTGATTTCTACCTCAATCCGCAGCAGCCTAAAGTAAAATCCGAAGAAGAAGTGCTGGATCTGATGATGGTTTGAAAATGATCTGAAGAGAGTTTTGAGTTTTGAAGATTAAGTTACAAGTTGTTCGACAATAGTGTGGAACTGAAGCTTCAAGCTCATTAACTCTTGTTTAAGGTGTCGTGTGAATACTCAGCAGTTTCGTCAATCCGTAAAAAAGAAATGGCTAGACTACTACGTCGAAAATCGTGTTTGGATTGCTCGGTTGCAGATCTGGGTTAATTGTGACGGGCAACGCCGTCCCTCCTCAAGTTTCATACTGGCAACGCTTTCTGCATTGGAGCCCCAGCTAAATCAGTTGCTTCCCTTAATCGTTGACTTAAGCAATAATCCAGACCGAATCGTAGCGGCTCTTGATCTCAACTTTAATCCAGATGAACATCTAAAAGCGGTAGCTAAGTCCAGTTCGAAAGCTTTGAATAACGGCAACGTGAAGCAGACAACCGCCAAGGATGCGCTCAAATTTCTTCCGGCTGCATCATCCTATGAAACTGATCTGCCCACAAGCCAAGTGTCTCATTTGATATCCAAGATTGATGAATCCTGTGAGGGCGGTCGTTCCCAGCGATCACAACCCACTAAATCCTAGTCTGGGAAGCTCTAAGCCACTGAGTGAACACTAGCTAAATTTAATAGTGGACAGACATATTGGTTGCTCGACTTGCTGAAAATGCTCACTTAGACAACTCTCAGTTTGCTGAGAAATCGATTTTTTTAACTTAAAGACTCGCCAATTAGTTCTAGAGGATGCTGTAATGACCCTTGCCGATACCCAACCCCAAGCATTGACGTTTGAATGTGAAACAGGTAACTACCATACATTTTGCCCAATTAGCTGCGTCGCTTGGCTATACCAAAAAATTGAAGATAGTTTCTTTTTGGTGATTGGAACGAAAACATGCGGATATTTTCTGCAAAATGCGATGGGAGTGATGATTTTTGCTGAACCCCGTTATGCAATGGCAGAACTGGAGGAAGGCGATATTTCGGCGCAGTTAAATGATTACGAGGAGCTGAAGCGGCTTTGCCTACAAATTAAGCGCGATCGCAACCCCAGTGTGATTGTCTGGATCGGCACTTGCACCACCGAAATCATCAAGATGGATTTAGAAGGCATGGCTCCCAAATTGGAGTCTGAGCTTAGCATCCCAATCGTGGTCGCCCGTGCCAATGGTCTCGACTACGCTTTTACCCAAGGAGAAGATACCGTGCTGGCAGCGATGGTGCATCGCTGCCCAGAAAAAGCGCCAGAGACGGAGAAAGAGGAGCGGAATGCGATCGCAAAACTGCTGAACTTTGGGCGTAAAAAAGAAGACATTGCCACGGATGAAGCTGAATACATTGATCACCCACCACTCGTCCTGTTCGGCTCTCTCCCTGACCCAGTTGTTACCCAGCTAACCCTTGAACTGAAGAAACAAGGCATTAAGGTTTCCGGCTGGTTACCCTCCAAACGCTACACTGAACTGCCAATTGTCCAAGAAGGCTATTATGTCGCAGGCGTGAACCCCTTCCTCTCCCGTACTGCTACCGCTTTCATGCGACGACGCAAATGCAAACTAATTGGTGCCCCCTTCCCCATTGGTCCTGACGGTACCCGTGCTTGGGTTGAAAAAATCTGCTCTGTTTTTGGTATCGAACCCAAAGGCTTAGACGAAAGAGAAGCGCAGATTTGGCAAAACCTAGAAGAATACACCAGCTTAATTCGTGGAAAATCTGTATTTTTCATGGGTGACAACCTGCTGGAGATTTCGCTTGCCCGTTTCCTAATTCGTTGTGGCATGACCTGCCACGAAATTGGCATTCCATACATGGATAAGCGATATCAAGCCGCAGAACTCGCTTTATTAGAGCAAACCTGCTTAGAAATGAAAGTTCCTACTCCTACAATTGTTGAGAAACCAGATAACTATAACCAACTGCAACGAATCAAAAAACTTCAACCTGATTTAGTCATCACAGGCATGGCTCATGCTAATCCGTTAGAAGCCCGTGGCATCAACACAAAGTGGTCGGTTGAATTTACCTTTGCCCAAATTCATGGCTTCACTAACGCACGGGATATTCTTGAGCTCGTCACTCGTCCTCTCCGCCGTAATAACTCTCTCAAAAATTTGGGTTGGGATAGACTTGTTAAAGATGAATTCACCTCTTCAGAGATATAGAAAATCTTTGCTGTTCCACAGAGATTGATAAGAGGTTGTCTCTCTTGAGCTGACTGTCAACGGCTTACACCTTAGTTAATTCAACGAACTCCCTACATTTACTTATTTATCAGTTAGGGTATCAAGACATTGTTGCCATTTGTCCTCGTAATTGGACAGTGGCAGCCTGTTTTGATTGAACAGAAATGGTTGCCAGACCACCCGCTGCCAGCATGAAAATTGGGTTGACCATAGCATTCAATACAGAGTCAAACATGTAAAGGGTGACACATACCGCCAAAGCGGCAGCCGGAGCCACCATTGGACGTAGCCATAGTCGCGCAGGATAGCGGATGCAAAAACTTATAACGGGCAACAAAATGGATGCTGTTAATGCTGCTAACCCATAGGCACCCTGAAGTCCAAATGCAATAATCCACAAGCTGTCAGTAATGGCGACATCCTTCCCATTCTCGTCAAATACTCGATTTCTGCCAAACCCTCCCCACCCAAACATCGCATTTTCACGCGCCCTTGCGCCTAATATTTCTTCATTATCAAACCTGAATTTAACGGAGGCAACTCGTTCTGCGTCAAACGTTTGAGATAACGTATCAATGATTTGCTTATTGGGAAAAGTTCCAGTCACACCCATGTATAGATACCAGCAAATTCCTAAGATGAGCATCCATAGTAAAATGGCAGTACGAAAATACCACCCTACTAAAAGAATGACTAGCCCTAGCAAAAAAAGCGCGTAGGCTCCCGTTGAGCGCGAAATAATAAATGTAATTAATAAAAGCGACATCAGCAAGCCCATCGGCTGGTTTAGAATCCGTTTTATTCCCGTTCGCCATAATGTAATGCCTATGATGCAAGCAGTCATCAACCAAACACCTAACATCAAACCATGCTCTAGAAATACTTGCGGTCTGTATCCTCCATAACGAATAGATTGAGCTGCCTCCCGCCCTGTATCCATTCCATAGACAAGAACATGAAGGCTAGAAAATGTGCGGCTTTCATACCAACAGAAAGGAATATAAATTAGCCCGCCAATAAATAATCCTATTGCTAGTTGGCGCAGTGCAGCAAAACTATCCAGATAAATGCGCCCCAAAAAGTAGGGAACTCCCCAAGTAACAATTTGCACCTGCGTGGTTGAAAAGCCATCATAAGCACCCAAGTCATTTACGACAGAGCTAATAAACGGGCAGGTACACCATAAAACAATAGGAATGTCAATCCAACTAAATTTAAAGGCACTGATTCGTTTGGGGTTGAATAGAAATGTCGCTATTAAAATTCCGTAACAAGCAGCTGACGTTTTTGTGTAAGCAGGAATTCCAGGTAGCTTTAAAGTCGCAACAGGCAAGAAGAGCCAAGCAAATATGAAGCTCATGATCATTGCTTGTCGCTCTGGATACCGTCTGAAGATATACAAAACTGCTGGAATCCAGGAAAACATCATCAATGAAACAAACGCGTTACCACCCATAAATTAAGCTCGGATGAGAAGAATAGATTAAGCAAGCAAAAGATATGAATACAAGGCTAACTTTTGCATCATGAAAACTGCATCAAAAACATGACTTAGCGGGTTAATTGGCAGTCTAAGCAACAGCCAGGTTGGAATGATTCAACCTATACCTGTATAGCGATCGCAACACATGAATCTAACAATGATTCCTTCAAAAAAATATCAAGGATTCAGAGTGTCAGTCTCAAACTTAGCAGAATCACTCAGGAGCGGCGCACATAGACTCTAACAGTCCAGTTCTTTCAGAAAGGTTTATTGTTACTTGATAAAACGAGACAACCCAGAATATATACACTTAAGCCTTTAACTAAAAGTTCGCCGGACTATCCTGATTACTACTTAATCAACAGGAAACTTCTTTAGAATTCTGCTCCCAGAACAATCAACAATTCACCTGGTCAACCTTTTTCTTTATGGGCATAACCGTCCCCAGTGCATCACTAGCATTTTGGCAGTATTTGCTGAGCGGATCTTTATCTGTTCTTTTTAAAGTGTGGGTATGGTTAAAGTGATATGAATTTTATGTGAAGTAATGCTATTGAAATAAAGTCTTCCATCAGGAAATTTCATACTAAAGCTTCAACTACTTCTCTAAGGCTGCAAAGCATCTCGAGATATAGTAGTTTCACGGGTGTATCGGTCTGCTTTTTTCAATTAGTGTTCAGATATTTAGTCTGAATATAGATAAGTTTTCCTGGAGAGTAAATCAAATTTAGGGAAACATAAAAAATATCTGTAACCATATGCACAAATCAACTTTTCTAAACCCCGTCACTTTTTAGACAAAACATGATGATTAGGAGAACCCCGCGCTCTATTGCAGGCATTGTTTTGTCCTCTCTAGTTGGAACAACTCAGCCTTTATCTGTCTTGGCTCAGAGTTCGCCACTAACTGCACCCTCTTCAAATTCAGTGCCTTTTGAGCAAAGGGTACCATTACCTGAGGCTCCTCCCCCCTCCAATGTTAGACCAGGTACTATTTTGGGTGATGCTTACACTCTAGGCGCTGGAGATATTGTCAGAGCTGAAATTTTTGACATTGCGCCAGAACTAGCACTAGAGCCACGGTACACAATTTTATTAGACGGCACACTCAACTTACCATGGGTGGGAAGCGTTCCTGTTCAAGGGTTGACACTAACGCAAGCGGCAGCAGTAATTTCAGCAAAGTACGGTCGGTTTGTCCGAAACCCGCTAGTTACAATTAGTTTATTAGCTCCTAGACCGCTTAAAGTCGGTGTGATTGGAGAAGTTAACCGTCCTGGCTCTTACATTCTTAGTGTTATTAGTAACGAGGTTTCGCAGGCAAGCCTCAACCAAAGAACATCATCAGAAGGCGGGAACCAATGGCCTAGAGTAACTCAGGCGATTCAATCGGCTGGCGGCGTCACTCAAATTGCCAATATTCGTGAAGTGAGAATTCGGCGATTGCAAACAGATCGCGAAGAAATCGTGGCGATCGATCTGTGGAGGTTTTTACGCGAAGGTGACCTTAGCCAAGACATCTTGCTTCGCGATGGTGATACTATCATCATTCCTAAAGCTGATAAGTTGGATGCTGGAGAAGCAACTCAGGTTGCAGCAAGCAACTTTTCTCCTGAAACTATTTCAGTCAGTATCGTTGGGGAAGTCACAGCCCCAGGCTCACTTAAGCTAAAGCCTAATACAACTTTAAACCAAGCTATTATGGCAGCAGGTGGATTTAGAGTTGGTCGAGCCAGTAAGAAGGGAGTGGATTTAATTCGTCTCAATCCAGATGGCACAATTACTCGCAAGAAATACTCTATTGATCTCGATCAAAATTTGAACGAAGGGCGCAATCCTGCTCTTTACAATAATGACATAATCGTGGTGAACCGAACATTTATCGCATCAGCCAATGACTTTTTGATCAATGCGATTGGTGCTCCACTCACTATTTTTGGCGGGATCTCAGGGTTTAGAAACTTGATATTTCCTAATGGAAACAATGGAAATAATGGAAATTAGCAATATTTCAGGATTGCGTGTTTTGAAATGTTCATTTATCGACCAACTTAATCGACTGTAGATGAGGTAAACCATGCAAACCGGACAAAATGCGCAGAACCTAAATTTCAACCGACAAAGTCGATTGGAAGAGGCTTCAGCCCCCCCTAGCGATGGGAGCGGAGAAGCTGATCAAAAGCCTAAAAGTGGTGGCTTTAAAGTTCGCTCCTTAATGGGCGCTGTCCGGCGAAACATTCCAACTATCTTAGTGTTGACCCTGCTTGGGGGCGCTGGAGGCTGGGTTCTGACTAGAACTTTTCCGCTGATCTACGAAGGTAGCTTTGCTGTTTTAGTTGAACCAATTACCTCACAAGGGCGCTTATCAGATCCGTCTGCCATTTCACGATCACAGGTTCAGCAAGATAGTAACGGGAACGGCATTGATTATCCAACCTTGCTTCAAGTTCTACAAAGCCCTGATAGGCTCTCCAAAATATCAAAGACTATTCAAAGTCGTTATCCAGAAGTGACGGCCGAGTCCTTAGCTAGAGATTTAAAGAACCAAAATTTTACAGTTACTCGTATTGGAACAAACCTGCTGGACTCAACGAGAACGATCGAGGTTGACTACAGAGGGTCTAATCCAGAAAAAGTTCGCTTTATTCTAGAACAGCTTGCTCAGGGTTATCTCAAGTTTAGTCTTGACGATCGAAAAGTGCGAACTGAAGCTGGTGTTGAATTTATTGAGGAGCAACTTCCTACCTTGCAGCAGCGAGTGACGGTATTGGAAGGTCAGATGCAGGCTCTTAAGCAGCAGTATCGACTAACTGATCCAGCACTTGAAAGTAATCAAGTATCAGAGCAGCTAAAAAACGTAAACGAAAAGAAATTAGAAGCTGACACTTTATTGCGAGAGCAAACAACCCTGTATTCTGTTCTTCAGAAGCAACTCGGTTTTACTCCAACGCAAGCACTAGGAGCCGCTTCACTGAGTCAAAATCCTCGCTATCAAGATTTGTTAACGCAATTGAAGAAGACCGAGGGTCTTATTGCAGTTAAACTCGCTCGGTTCAATGAAGATAGTCCTATTGTTAAAAGCCTACGCGATCAGCAGAGAAATTTAGCGCGGTTGATTGCTCAAGAAGCTCAACTGAATCTTAATGAATCGTCACCTGGAGTTTCAGAAAGTTCTCAGGTTTTGGCATTTCAAGATCCGGTACGTTTAGATTTAATTAAGCAACTTGTTCAATCGGCTAATTTAAGTCAATCTCTACAAGTGCGCGTCCAAGAAACTGCTCGAAATAAAGCAGCATTGGAGGAACGATTAAATCAACTTCCTGCCATTACTCGTCAATACAATACCTTGCAGCAGCAATTAGATATTGCAACTAAAACGTTAAATCAATTTTTGTTGCAGCGTGAGACTTTTCGAGTTGAGGCTGCTCAGAAGGAGGTTCCTTGGGAAATTATTGCTCAACCAAAACTAGTAACGGATTTGGAGACAGGCAAACCGATCGCATCTCGAGGTAAGAAAGCACAGCCAATGATTCCAGGGGGGTTGTTGGCTGGGGCGCTATTAGGAGTAGCGGCCGCTTTGTTAAGAGAGAAAATTCGCAATCGGTTTGTCACAGCGGCAGATTTGCAAGACGCTGTGCCATTTCCACTTCTTGGGATGATTCCAAGCCAAAAAACAGGGCTACCTTTAGCAGCAAATGGAACGCAATCTAAAATTTCGGAGCCTTTCACTGACGCTTTTTGCTCTCTCTACACTAATCTTCGATTCTTATGTCATCCACCTGTGAGATCGTTGGTTGTTGGGTCTGTAGAACCTGGAGACGGGAAAACAACAGTTGCTCTGAATCTTGCTTTAATGGCTTCAACGATGGGACACCGAGTTCTATTGGTAGATGCAAACCTTTGCCTGCCTCAGCTACACACTCATTTAAACTTGCCTAATCAAAAAGGCTTAATTGATGTTCTGCAACAGCGAATTGATGCATCTGAAGTAATTGAGAAGATACCTGGAGAAAGTAATCTGTCTGTATTAACAGCAGGTTCTGCTCAGTTTGGTGCCACTCGATTACTCGCTTCTAATGAAATGCAACGGCTAGTAGAACGATTACAAAGCAGCTATGACTTGGTTATTTATGACAGTCCATCTTTAAGTGCATCCACAGACAGTAATTTCCTAACTGCACAAACGGATGGGTTGTTGTTAGTGGTTAGCCTTAATAAAACAAAGCAAAGTCTTGTTAAAGAGACACTGAGTGATCTAGAAAAATATCGTTTACCAGTGGTTGGAGTTGTAGCAAACCGAATTGGAAAGAGCAAGATTGTTCCCTATGCTCTACCGACTAGTCAACAGCAAACTTATGCAACTGAAGCTCATCCAGCCTTTTTTGGCAAGCTTAAAGAATCAGGTGACGTAGGGCGGTAATACTAACTCCTTTAAAGCTGGGGGTGATATTGCCTTGGCTAGGAAAATATATCTAAATTAAATAGCAAGCCGATACAGTTTTCGTCTTTTATACAAAGGCGGTGTCAATTTGCTTGCTAAGTCAGATCACAAAGGATAACGAACTTGGCAACTACTGATTTGGTACTTCTTATAGTTGAAACCGTTTTATTAGCAATTTCTATACTGCTACTGATTCCAAGCTTTGTTTTAATGGTTGAATGTGTTGCAGCGCTTTTCCCACCGCGTGCATGGCGTGGGCAGAATTCTGAACGCTCTCGTATTGCTGTGTTGATTCCTGCCCATAATGAAGCGGCTGGCATTGGAGCCACGTTAGAAACTTTGATTGGGCAACTTACCTCGCCAGATCAATTAGTTGTAGTGGCTGATAATTGCACAGATGAGACTGCGGCAGTTGCACGAGAAACGGGTGCCATAGCAATCGAGCGCTTTGATGACACACACCGCGGCAAGGGGTATGCGCTGGACTTTGGCATGAGTTTTCTTGCTAATCATCCGCCTGATGTTGTTGTTATTGTGGATGCGGATTGTATTGTTGCCCCTGGAGCAATTGAACAGATTTCACGGTTGGCGATCGCTCGTAATCGCGCAGTACAGGCAACGTATCTACTTGTTCAACCCGCTAATCCCTCTCCGAAGGATGCTGTTTCGACCCTAGCGTTTACCGTCAAAAATTTAGTTCGTCCCCTTGGGCTTGCTCGATTTGATCTACCCTGTCCTTTAACAGGCACAGGAATGGCGTTTCCTTGGGCGGTGATTCGTAAGGTTTCTTTGGCAAGTGGCAATATTGTTGAAGATATGAATCTTGGGTTAGATTTAGCGATCGCGGGTCACCCTGCAACTTTTTGCCATGAAGCACGAGTGACTAGCGCGCTGCCACAACAAGCGAGTGCGGCTAAAAGCCAACGCACTCGCTGGGAACATGGGCACCTGCAAACCATTCTGACGCAAGTTCCTCGCTTACTCAAAGTGTCTCTTCAGAAGCGGCGATTTGACTTGCTTGCGATCGCTCTTGATTTACTCATTCCTCCCCTTTCTTTGCTTGTGATGCTGTGGGCATTGGCAATGACTGTTGCGCTCGTTGCTATCTACTTTGGTATTTCGCAAACTCCCGCGATCGTTTTAGGCAGTGCAGGAGTCATGATTTTAGCGGCGATTGTCTCTGCCTGGGCAAAATATTGCCGAGCCGCTATTCCTGCCAAAGTACTTTTCACTATTCCCCTTTATGTCTTGTGGAAAATTCCTTTGTACTTCAGGTTTCTATGGAAACCTCAAACGAAGTGGATACGAACAGAGCGAGATAGCGTTGATTCTTCTCGCTCTTAGCTGGGTATCAGCACTACAAGGGAAGTGACACAGAAGAAGTCTCAAGCGTTTTGGTGAAAAGCGTATAGTCTGTTTTTACCGCTTCAGTTGGGACGGGAGTTAGTTGCACAGCACAGGCTTTCAGTTCAGGTTGCTTTGAATCAGGGCATGATTTTTCCTGGGTCATTGCATTGGCTTCTGCCTGATCTGCCCAAAGCTCACCCCAATGAATTGGAACAAACACCGTTCCCGGCGAGATCGCAGCAGTCACTTTAGCGGGGAGACGAGCCACGCCTCGCCGCGATCGCACTTCAATTAAGCTGTGATCTTCTACACCAATTCGGGCTGCATCACGGGGATGAATTTCTAAGAACGGATGGGGATACATCTGCCGAATCTTCTCGATTCGCCCGGTGCGGGTTTGGGTATGCCAGTGTCCATAGAGCCTGCCTGTCGTTAGCACAAACGGATACGCCGAATCAGGAGGTTCTGCCAAGCCGCGTGAGTGAGCAGCCGAAAATCGCGCTCGTCCATTGGCAGTCGGAAACTGGTGATTGGTGTAAAGTCGTTTTGCTGGTTTAGCAGCCTTTTGATGAAACTCATCAGGATTGTAAATCTGCGTAGTGAGTTCTTCTCCGCTCTCTTCTTTTGGGATAGGCCATTGAAGCGGACCCTCTTGCCGCAGGCGCTCATGGCTTAGTCCAGACATATCGCAGACACGCCCTTGAGTCAATTGCACATATTCAGCAAAGACATCGGCAGAATTAGTAAACGGAAACTTATCGGCAAATCCCAGTCGGCATGCCACTTCGGCAATGATTTCCCAGTCGGCGCGGGCTTCTCCGGGTGGAGAACAAAATGCCTGACATAGGGTCACTGTTCGTTCGGAGTTTGTCATGATTCCAGTTTTTTCGCCCCATTGAGCGGCTGGCAGCAAGACATGAGCAAATTTGGCGGTTTCTGTTGGGTAGTAGGCATCTTGCTGAATGGTGAAGGGCGATCGCCTTAATGCTGCTTTCGCCCGCTCTAAATCTGGCAAGCTCACCGCTGGATTGGTTGCCACAATCCAGAGCAACCCAACATCATCGCTTTCTAAGCCAGTAATGATATCCCAAGCAGTGCGACCCCAGTCAGGAGAAATGCGCCCTGCTGGCACTCCCCAAAACTGCTCAAGTTCCGCACGCTGCTCTGGAAACTTGACATGACGATAACCGGGCAACAGATTGCACAAGCCACCCGTTTCTCGCCCGCCCATGGCATTCGGTTGACCCGTAAGGGAAAACGGGCCTGCACCTGGTTTGCCGATCTGTCCAGTCATCAAATGTAGATTGATAACAGCGCGCACTTTGGCAGTTCCCTCACTGGATTGGTTCACGCCCATCGACCAGAGAGATAGTACTCGGTTTGACTCAGCCCACCAGCGGGCGGCGAGTTCAAGGTCATTAACCGAGATGCCGCATCGTTCTGACACTACATCGGGAGAATAGTGTTGAGTGACTTCTGCGAACTCTAAAAACCCTTCTGTGCGGTTAGCAATAAAATCTGCATCCACACAGTCCCAACGCAGAAGCAAATGAGCAATTCCATTGAGCAAGTCAATATCTGTACCGGGTTGAATCGCCAAGTGTAGATCCGCGTCCTCAGCGGTTTTGGTGCGACGTGGATCAACCACCACCATTTTGACGTTGCAATTTTTCTTGTGGTATTTTTGCAGACGATTATGAACAATGGGGTGACATTCTGCAGTATTTGCACCAATCAGAAAGACACAATCGGTCAGATCTAAGTCTTCGTAACAGCAGGGAGGTCCATCCGAGCCAAGGCTTTGCACATAGCCAGCAACGGCGGAAGACATGCACAGGCGCGAATTGGAATCAAAGTTATTGGTGCCCAAACAGCCTTTCAAAAATTTTTGGGCGATGTAATAGTCCTCGGTTTGCAGTTGTCCAGAACCATACATACAAACGCCATTAGCTCCTTGAGTGGAGAGAACCGTTTGGATACGCGAGGTGATTAACTCTAGTGCTTGATCCCAAGAAGCACGACGAAATTCTTCATCTAAAGAATCGCGAATCATGGGATAGAGGAGGCGATCCTTATTCAATGCTTCGGCAATAGTTGCACCTTTGACGCAAACCATGCCTTGGCTAGAAGGATGAGCGCGATCGCCTCGCACCTTCCAGAGATGTTCTGATTGATCCTGACCGTCTACAGCAGTTTCTGATTGAGGAGAAGCTAACACTTCTAACCCACAACCTACGCCACAGTATGGACAAAGGGTCTTAACCGAATCAACTGCTGTCATTCCACAGAATCTACCTGAAGGTCATCACATGAAGAGGCTGCCACAACCAGCGATGGCTCGAAAACTCGAAGGTGAAGGCAGGGAATTTTACTGAGCAAAGTTTCGCCAGCAGCGGCACAGGAGTGAATTTCGAGTAAAGCATCAGGAATAGCTTCAAATAAGAGCCGTTGATGAGGAAAAATCACTCTCTCAAATAACCAATTGGGAATAGTCAGAATCTTTGCTTTCTGAATTTGTGTGGTGGTGTTGACGTAGTAGCAAAGAATTCGGTTGGATAAATTGGTTGGAAACGGGTTAAACACCGAGGTCATCACGACACTCCTGCTATGGGTGCTTGATTAGCAAAATACGCGCCAGCGATCGCGGTTCAGCAATAAGAGCTTGAAGGTTAATCCTATGCCTTAAGCTCTTTGGTTTTTATTAACTTCTTGTCCTACTCGTCGGTGTGCAGAGCATAGCGTCCAAACAGAAAATCTAATGCTCGATTACGGAGGGTGTAATATGCTGGGTCTTCCATCATTTGAGTCCGGTTACGCGGGTGCGGAAAATGGACCTCCATAATTTCGCCAATTTTGGCGGCGGGTCCATTCGTCATCATGACGATGCGATCGGCTAAGAACAAGGCTTCATCAATGTCATGAGTAATCATCATTACGGTCACTTGTTGCTCTGCCCAAATTTTGAGCAGCTCTTCTTGCAATTCTTCACGGGTGATGGCATCTAGGGCACCAAACGGTTCATCTAGAACCAAGACCTCTGGGCAAATTGACAAAGCACGAGCAATGGAAACACGCTGTTTCATACCACCCGACAGTTGACCAGGTTTTTTCTGGGCGGCTTCTTCTAACCCAACCATTGCCAGGTGCTTTTGCACAATCTCAACTTTTTCTTGCTTAGACTTTTCAGTAAATACAGCATTTACGGCAATGTAAATGTTTTCAAAGGCTGTTTTCCAAGGCAACAGCGCATAGTTTTGAAAGACCACCATGCGATCGGGTCCAGGTCGCACAATTCGCTCACCTTTAAGCCGCACTTCCCCACTGGTCGGCTGGGCAAATCCAGAAACCATATTGAGCAAAGTCGATTTGCCACAGCCAGAGTGCCCAATGACGCAGACAAATTCGCCTTCATTCACGGTCAAATCGACCCCATCAAGAACGATATTATCTCCTTGAGCGGAAGGATAGACCTTAGAAACCTGGTCAATTTCCAGGAATCTGGAGGTGGGCTGAATTAAATCGGGTGATTGTGGAGTTGTGAGAGTTTGCATAAGTGCTTTCTACAGTAATGGGCGGCGTTGAATGGGTTGCAAGCAGTTAGGGATCAAGACGGGCAATCACAAAAGCAATTTTAGGATGCGGTTACATCAATACTTTTGGGCTGTTTTAGTTGTACTACTCCTGTTAGACCAAGCTTTGTCTAAGCAGCTACCGTTGCAATACTATCCAATTTGATTTCTTTAACCTGAATTGGATGAGCGATCGCAAATTGGTTGAGGTAAGCAAGGGGATCATCTGGGTTGAAGATGATCTCATCGAACAGCGCAAAGGGGTGGCGATCGGGTTCGGTGACTGGGAAGTCGAGTTCTTTAGCCGCTTCACGATACACATCTAGGCGATGGGTGCGTTGCAACACTTCCACCCAGTTTTTGGGAAAGGGCGCAATTCCCCATCGGGCAAGCTGGGTCAAAATCCAAAGACTCTCAATCTGTTGAGGATAGTTGCTCCGATCAACGTAGAACTGATTAAATCTCAGCAGCGATCGAGGGTCTTCTCCTATGCCATAGCTGTAGGCATCAATGAAGCCAGGGCGAATGTATTCTGGCTTGGAACCAACGTATTCTGGTTTGCAGAGGAGGTTCAAAATTTCTTCACGATTGCGGCGATCGTCACAGTATTCACAGGCTTCCATCAGCGCTTTTACGAGGGCTAAATAAGTTTGGGGATGTTGATTCACCCAATCTTCTCGAACGCCTAGTACTTTTTCGGGATGCCCCGCCCAAATATCTAAATCAGTTGCCATAATGACCCCTAGCCCTTCATGCACGGCACGAGAGTTCCAGGGTTCTCCTGCGCAATAGCCATCAATGTTATTTGACTGGAGATTGGCAACCATTTGGGCTGGAGGAATGACAGCAAGATTCACATCTTGATCGGGATCAATGCCACCGGATGCCAACCAGTAGCGCAACATCAGATTGTGCATGGAGGTTGAATGCACCGTGCCCAGCGTACGGGATTTGTCGGAGGGTTGCTTAACTAGGGCGGCAAAATCTTCGAGCGATCGCACCCCTTGGTTGTAAATATCCTTGTCCAACGTGATGGCGTTTCCATTACGGCTCAGCACCAACGAAATAACCATCGGCAAAGGATCAGTGTTGTTAAACCCAACTGTCATTGCCAGAGGCATTCCCGCCACCATTTGAGCCGCATCTAGACGATTGGAGGCAACTCCTTCTAAAATTGCCTTCCAACTTGGCTCACGGGATAAATTAACTTCTTCCAAACCATGTTTAGCAAAAAAGCCTAGCTCTTTTGCGACCATCAGCGGTGCGCAATCGGTTAGGGGCACAAAGCCGATATTCAGGTTGACTTTTTCTAAGCCGTGACGGGCGATCGCAACCACTTTTTTTGATTTGCGCTTTTTCTCCCGCTTTTGCTGATTGAGAAAGTAAATCATCTCATTCCGCAGAGTGTAGTAGCTGGGATGATTCACGACTTCTAAGCGACGGCGCGGATGGGGCATGGGTACATCCAAAATTTGCCCAATTTGCGCTTCCGGTCCATTAGTCATCATCACAATGCGATCACTCAGCAACAGTGCTTCGTCTACATCATGGGTCACCATCACGCAGGTAATCTTGCTCTCTTCGCAAATCCGCATCAACTGATCTTGCAGATTGCCACGAGTCAAAGCATCCAATGCACCAAAGGGTTCATCTAACAGCAATAGCTTTGGACGAATTGCGAGGGCACGGGCGATCGCAACCCGTTGCTTCATCCCGCCAGATAGCTCATTCGGCTTTTTGTGGACTGCATTGCGTAACCCAACCAAGTCAATGTGGCGGTCGATGATGCTCTGTCGCTCTGCAACAGGCAAATTATCCATCACCTTATTCACAGCGAGTTCGATGTTTTGATACACCGTGAGCCAGGGCAGCAAGGAATAGTTTTGAAACACCACCATGCGATCGGGTCCAGGCTGAGTCACTTCTCGACCTTCCAGCACCACACCCCCATTGGTTGGATGGTCTAGTCCCGCCATGATGTTCAGCAACGTTGATTTGCCGCAGCCAGAATGTCCCACCAAGGAAACAAACTCACCTTGCTGCATCTTCAGTTCAATGTTCTTCAAGGCAACATATTGACCGCCATTTGCTAATTCAAAAATGCGATCAACATGATCAACTTCTACAAAGAAAGACATAGATATCTCTGGGAATGTGGATGAATTAGGAATTGGAAGAAGGATTCAGAAATGTCAGTTTTCTAGCGACATCTTACTTATCTGAACTGACAAAACTGGCAAAATACCCAATCAGTTTGTCGAGCAAGAATCCAATCACACCAATGTAGAACAGTGCCAAAATCACTTCGCTAAGGCTGCCGCTGTTATAGGAGTTCCAGATAAAAAAGCCAATGCCCGTATCGCCACGCAACATTTCGGCTGCTACGATCGCCAACCATGCCAAACCAACCCCTAACTTCAATCCTGTGAACATGTAAGGCACGATGGACGGCAGCAAAATGCTAAAAAAGTACTCTGAGCCAGAAAGACGCAGCACCTTCGCCACATTTTTGTAGTCTTGAGGCATTTGTTGCACGCCGACAGCAGTATTGTAGATGATGGGCCAAATTGCTGTCACAAAAATAATGAAGATTCCGGCAGGTCCAGAGTCTTTGAAGATTGCTAGTGCGATCGGCAACCATGCCAGCGGTGGCACGGTCCGCAAAATCTGAAACATCGGATCAACCGCTTCATAAACGATCGGAATGGCTCCGACCAGCACTCCAACTGCAATCCCAATAATCGCTGCGAGCGTATACCCAACTGCTACCCGTTGTAGACTTGCTAGCGCTTGCCAGCCCAAACCTTTATCATCTCCTTCTCTAAAGAAGGGATTAATGATGAAGGGATCCCAAGTTTGTTGAACCACTTCAATGGGTCCAGGCAATGCCTTTGTCAGAGTCGAAAAAACTTGCCAAATAAACAGAGCAACGATGAACCCAAGCACTGGAGCAACCAATTTTCTGGAATGCTTTTGTAGATAAATCGACACATTAGAGGGCAAAGAAGATGGAAGACCGCCAGCGTCTGCGCGTGTTGCCATGGTCGAGTTGTCCTTGAATATTAGGTGAGTGTGGAAGCTTTTGACTGTTGATGCAAAGAGCTTTGAGTAAATGGAATACTTACCCAAAGCTCACTATTGAGAACCTATGCTTTCATTGCAGTGATCTTGAGGCTCTTCAGATACGCCTCTGGATTTTCTGGGTCAAACTTAACTCCATCAAAGAAAGTTTCAACACCGCGAGAAGACGTCTTAGGAATTTCAGCCTCTGGAACCTTCATTGCTTTTGCAGCATCGCGCCAAATATCTTCGCGGTTCACTTTCTTAACCAACGCCTTGGTATCTAAATCACCAGGTAAGTATCCCCAGCGCTTGTCTTCGGTGACAAACCAAGTGTCGTGGCTGACAAACGGGTAAGATGCGTAGTCTTGCCAGAACTTCATCACATGTGGGCTTTTCTCTTCAACCCGCCCATTCCCAAAGTCGATGGTGCCTTCAAGCCGCCCAGCGATCGCGGCTGCTTCGACCTTCAAATATTCCCGCTTGGCAATAATGTCTGCCATCTCTTTCTTGTTTTCTGCCTTATCACACCACATTTGGGCTTCCATGACTGCCATCAGCAGAGCTTTTGCAGCTTTAGGATTTTTGTCTACCCAATCAGCCCGCATGGAGAAAGCTTTTTCAGGATGTTTGTTCCACAGTTCACCCGTTGTCAAGGCACTGTAGCCAATATCCTCCTTCACCAACTTTGCATTCCAAGGTTCACCCACACAAAAGGATGCCATTTGTCCTTCTTGCATGTTGGAAACCATTTGTGGCGGTGGGATCACGATTAACGAGGCATCCTCGTTTGGATCAACTCCATTCGCAGCCAGCCAATACCGCATCCAAAGATCGTGAGTTCCACCAGGGAAGGTGACGGCACACTTGACAGGATTTCCGGCAGCTTTTTCTTTGGCAAAAGCTGGTTTGAGATCTGTACTCTTTAAACCAATTTTCAAATCTTTGTAGGTATTTGAAATGGAAATTGCTTGTCCATCCAGGTTAAGCCTAGCCAGGATGTACATGGGCACTTCTTTGCCGTCCGTGATTTTGCCCGTGGTCATCAGATAGGGCATAGGAGTCAGAATGTGAGCGCCATCAATACCGCCGCCCTGAGAGCCAGTGGACAGGTTATCGCGGGTGGTTGCCCAGGACGTTTGCTTAACGACCTTGACATCTTTCATGCCGTACTTAGCAAAGTAGCCTTTTTCCTGGGCAATAATTAATGGCGCAGAGTCAGTTAGGGCAATAAAACCGAGAGTCGCTGCGGTGACTTCTGGGGTATCGCCAGCGGCAACATTGACCGCTGGAGCCGCACTAGGAGAAGCGCTGGTTGTACTAGTGTTGGAGCTACTACAGCCCTTCACCATTAGTGTTCCAGCGCCAGCGGCACCTGCGGTAATGATGAACTTCCGTCTTGAAAGATTGGTCATGAGTTCCTTTAGCTTTAATTAATCAGCGATGTTGAATTAGTGTGGGAGAACTTTTATAGGTGGGGCGAAGCGCGATCGCCGCTGTTTGGATTAACTAGAGGCTTCAACGCGAAGACTAGCACCGAAATCTTGAATCAACAGATTCCGCAAAACAGGCAGCAGGTCTTCGCAGGGAATTCCCTTTTGGACACAGGTGCCAAGTTTGGCTTCCTTGCCAACAGTGCCGCCCATATAAAGATCTACGGCATCCACTGTTTTACCGTCTTTGCGGATTTTGGTGCCCATTAAACCAATATCGGCGACTTGAGGCTGACCACAAGAATTAGGGCACCCCGTCCAGTGGATTCGCACAGGATGAGGAACGTGCAATTCTGCATCCAGGTCGGCGGTGAGTGCCAAGGCGCGGTTCTTGGTTTCAACCAGCGCAAAGTTGCAGAATTGGGCACCGGTGCAAGAAATCAGCGATCGCCCTAGCGTAGATGGATTTACAGAAAATCGCTCTAGCAGTGGCTCTTTGAGCAAGGGCGCAATGCGCGAGTCTGGCACGTTGGGAATCAAAACGTTTTGCTCAACCGTGAGGCGCAATTCACCGCTGCCATATACTTCAGAAATGCGAGCTAAATCAAACATATCTGATGCAAATAGGCGGCCCACAGGCACATGCAGCCCAACGTAGCTTAAGCCAGGTTGCTGCTGGGCATGAATGCCAATGTGATCCCGTTTTTCCCAAAGGATTTCATCTTTCTCGGCTTCAGCTTGCAAGGGATGCCCCATTTGCTGTTCGACTTCTGCCCGAAAGCGATCGACACCCCACTCATCAATCAGCCACATGAGACGAGCTTTTTGTCGATTTGCTCTTAACCCATGGTTACGATAAACCAGCAAAATTGCTTCACACAGAGCCACGACCTCGCTCGGATCAACCCAGACCTTCATAGGAATGGCAGCTTCGCAGCGTTTGGCAGAGAAGAAACCACCTACTAGCACGTTAAAGCCTAGTACGTCATTCTTATAAGCTGGAATAAAGGCGATGTCATTAATTTCGGCGTGAACGGAATTGTCTCTACAACCCGCGATCGCAATATTAAACTTGCGCGGCAGGTTAGAAAAAGATGAATTACCCTCGCCGTTGTTGGTGATCATATCCTGCACCTTGCGGCACAGCCCCCGCGTATCAATCAATTCATCGGCATCAATGCCAGCAACGGGTGAACCTGTGATGTTGCGAACATTGTCCATGCCAGATTGAATACTTGTTAGCCCTGCCTGTTCAAATCGGCTAAAGATGTCTGGAATGTCTTCAATACGGATTCCACGCAGTTGAATGTTTTGTCGGGTCGTGATATCGCCATAGCCATCTTCGCCATAGCGCTGAATCACCTCTGCCAGCACACGCATTTGTCCACTGGTAACAATGCCATTGGGTAAGCGCATTCGCAGCATAAACTTGCCAGGAGTCACTGGGCGAAAGAAAATGCCTAACCATTTCAATCGATGGTCGCGATCGTTTTCATCCATTGCCTCCCATCCAATTTTGGCAAACTCATCAAGTTCTGCCTTGATTGCTAGCCCATCCTTCTCTACCTTTAGCTTTTCAAACTTGTTTAGACTTGCTGCTGCCGGAACAGTACTTGTCATAAATCCATCCACTGAAACATTGCTAATCCGCTCAACCAACGCGCCCTCTTTTTGCCTATCACTCTCATACTCGAACTGGCTGTCTCTAAAAATCTCTGCTACCCTTTCGAGTTGCAGATCCAAAAGTTGGAACGATTTCAGCAGAGGTTATTCTCTTTAAAAAATTAGTTTGGAGTTTTTTACTTTATGCGTGGTTAGGTCTAAGTTAGAAGCATAGGAACAAGAGTTTCGTATAGTTAATTACAAAATATTTCTAAATATGAGTTTCCAGCATTACTTTAATGCGAAAAAGTCAACTATCGCAGGTTCAAGATCGAGATTTTTTCTTCAAATGACTGCAATGCAAGCATTTGAGCTAAATTTTAGCTAAACGAGCAAGTAACGATAAATTTCTTAAATCATTACAAACGGTATATGTCTTGTTTAAGATGCTGTTCATCAGAAACTCAACAATGCGGCAATTCAGGAAATTGCCTTTTCTGATGAGTAGTGAGGCTTTTTGGGGCGATCGCGTTTTAATTTTTGCTTCTATTGCTAAAGTTTTGCGAAAGCGATAAGTCAAAAAACCTAATTTTGTATTATTTGTTACAGAAAATTCTGATATATTAGAGATTAAGGATTGAAGTACACCTCGTTTCGTACATCGACTTGATTAGTTCTTTAAGTTTGGAGATTAGCTATGTCTACTCAAGATCAAGCTCGTGCGTTGATGGTGCGGCACCAACATATGGTCAAAAACCGTGAGCAATGTTTATTGAGCCGTGCAGCAGCAGCAGTTGGTATGACGGCAGAATCAGCACTTCTTAATGATGCCCAAGGAAAAAACTCACTCTGATCTCTCTACTTACAGTCGCAATCATGTTGGACTGAGTTAGTCAGCGATGCCTATTGAGCAGACTTCCAAAAATAAATTCATGACTTACTTTAAAAGGCGGGCTTCTCATAAGAAGCCCGCCTTTTAAAGTAAGTATTTTCCCTAGCGCCCGATGCCAACGTAGCGAAATCCAGCCGGCCCCAGCAAGCTAACCGTTTTAAGGTTCGAGCCGGAGTACTGCCATAAAAGCTTCTTGGGGAACATCAACTGTTCCGATCGCCTTCATCCGTTTTTTCCCTTTTGCCTGCTTCTGCAAGAGCTTTTTCTTCCGAGAAATGTCGCCACCATAGCATTTCGCCAATACGTCTTTGCGAATGGCAGGGATCTGTTCGCTAGCGATGACTTTGCTGCCGATCGTTGCCTGGATTGGAATTTTGAACTGGTGGCGAGGAATCAGTTCTTTTAGCTTTTCGGTTAAGGCGCGACCAACGTTGTAGGCTTTATCACGGTGAACAATCGTAGCGAGAGGATCGACTGGATCGCCATTAATCAGGATATCTAGCTTGACCAATGGATTTTCGCGATAGCCAATGAGTTTGTACTCCATGCTGGCATAGCCCCGCGATCGCGACTTCATCTGATCAAAAAAGTCTGTTGCCACTTCTGCCAAAGGCAATTCATAGATCAGCGTTGTACGCTCGGGCGTCATGTATTTCATGTCTTTGAAAACACCCCGACGACTTTGAGAAAGCTCCATCAAGGTTCCCACATAGACTTCTGGGGTAATAATATCTACCTGAACGTAGGGTTCTTCAATTTTTTCACGCTGCTGCGGATCGGGCAACTTGCTGGGGTTGTCAATCAGCAACACGTCGCCCTTAAGCGTAGTAATGCGGTAAACCACCGATGGCGCTGTGGTAATCAAATCTAAGTTATATTCTCGCTCTAGCCGCTCTTGGACAATTTCCATGTGCAGCAAGCCTAAAAAGCCGCAGCGAAAGCCAAAACCCATAGCGCTAGAGGTTTCGGGTTCGTAATTAAGTGCTGCATCGCTCAACTTGAGTTTTTCCAGAGCTTCGCGCAAATCTTCAAACTGGTCGGCATCAGTCGGAAACAAGCCACAAAAAACCATGGGGGTTGCTTCGCTGTATCCCGGCAATGGCTCAATCGCCTGGACTGCTGCCAAGGTGATAGTGTCGCCAACTCGCGCATCCTCAACGGCTCGAATCGACGCGGCAATGTAGCCAACTTCGCCTGCGTGCAGTTCGTTTACTTGTACTTGCGTGGGCGACAAGACTCCCAGTTCATCAATCACATACTCTTTGCGAGATGCCATCAGCCGAATGCGATCGCCTTTTTTAACATTGCCATCCATTACTCGGAAATATACTATGACACCTCGATAGGGATCATAGTAGCTGTCAAAAATTAGGGCGCGCAGCGGTTCGGCGATCGTATCTTTAGGTGGGGGCACCAGATGCACAATCGATTCTAAAATATCAGGAACTCCAATTCCTTCTTTTGCAGAGGCATAAATTGCCTGACTGCAATCTAAGCCCACGATGTCTTCAATTTCCTGCTTTACGCGCTCTGGTTCAGCTCCGGGCAGATCAATTTTGTTCAACACCGGAATGATTTCCAGGTTGTGCTCCAACGCTAAATAAACGTTTGCTAAAGTTTGCGCTTCCACACCCTGAGAAGCATCAACAACAAGTAAAGCACCTTCACATGCCGCTAGCGATCGCGAAACTTCGTAAGAAAAATCTACGTGTCCTGGAGTATCGATCAGGTTTAAAACGTACTTCTCGCCATCTTTCGCTGTGTAATTCATCCGGGCAGCTTGGAGCTTAATCGTAATGCCTCGCTCTCGTTCCAGATCCATGTTGTCAAGAAACTGTTCTTTCATTTCCCGCGCGTTAACTGTGCCAGTCTCCTGCAGCAAGCGATCGGCAAGCGTAGACTTTCCATGGTCAATGTGGGCAATAATCGAAAAGTTACGAATCCGAGAAACGGGCACATCTGTCATATCTCTGGCTGTATAGAAGCTTTTAACGTAATTGTAACGGGTCACCTCTGAAACCTCACACTCATCAGTCCAACTTTATTGCTGTATCTTTTGAGAGCATAAAAATTCCTTTGAATTTGTAAAATCTTGTAGGTAGCATTAGGAATGCTAGGCAGTTATGCCGTAAGTTGGTTATGTTTATAGGCCTGTCGGGTTAAACTTATCTATTGCTGAAGTAGTTCAGATGACCTGTTTTCAACAGGTTGTTCCTTACTTGAACCAACGTTCGCTAGCATCCAAACTATGAATGAGTCTGCCCTGTTTTCCCAGTCGGCTTCCGAAAAAGTTGAATTGTCTGTCCGTTTAGATCCCGCTTTGCTAGATCAGATTAAGCACTTGACCAATGACCCTAGCAAGGTGATTGAAGTAGCCGTGCGGCAGTGGCTTAAAAATGAATTGCGCCGGGATGATGAATTGACCCGCAATCTACAGCGAAATCCGCCAGTTCCGCCTCGAGGTGAGTGGAACGATTAAAAAAGGGTAATGAAGAAGCATGCAAGTGGTTCAGTAGATTAAAGAATGTGCATACTAGACTTAGGCTAGATTAGTGATGCTTGAATAGCCCTGTTGCAATCTTTATCAATCGCTAGTTTTGATCCTTCTCCAAAAAAGACGCTAGCTAGAGTCCTGATGCCTTCTTCTGCAAACTATCAACGTTCTTTTTCTATACAACAAGGAGCGACCCCCAAAAAACAGGGCGAAGGTAGCGACCTCACCGAGTTTGTCATGGCTCAAGACCGTGAGGGGCGTTGCTTGTCCTTCTTTTGGCAATTGGCAGAGGTTTATGGCATTCAGTCAGATCAACTAATCGGACAGCTACCGGGTCGTATTTTCGGTCCGGTTGATACAAAAGCGTACATTACCCGGATTCACCAAGTTTTAGAGTCTCAAACAGCTCAAAAATTCAAGTTCAAGTTCCGCTGTGGCGATTTTCGGCTGCAAGCAGACTTGACGATGAATCCAGTAATTGGGGTCGATAGAATTGCCAGCACTGTTTTAGTCACGGGTAGGATCTATCCTAATTCTGCCCAACCAGAAGCGGAACTGAATTCTAGCTTAGTTCAGTTAACTGAGCCAACAGCGGGCGCTGGTGCTGACTTTAAAGGGTTTCCAGCGGTAGCAATTGGTGGCGCTGACACCCATAAACTACTGACCCAAATTGCCTGGAATATTCGCCGGACTCTGGATCTACCTACCATTTGGCAGCAAACTGTCGAAGGATTAGGCGACTTATTAGGCGTGAGCCGCTGTGTTGTATTTCCCTATGAGCCGACTAAACCCACCATAAAGGCAGTTGCTGAATATTGTCGAGGGGCATTTTGCCCGATGCAAGATTTAGAATTCTCTGTAGCAGATGATGCCGATTTGCAAGCAGTGCTAACAACGCTGAATCCTGTGAATGTGCGGGATGAACCTAGAGTCTTAGCTCAAGAAGCGGCTCGACCACCAGCAACGCTGCGTAGTCTAGTGCAATACTCCATGCTGATTGTGGTTACCTCTCACCAAGATCAGCCTAATGGGCTAATTGTGCTGTATCAAGATGATCAACCCCGCCGTTGGACCGAGGTGGAGATAGAATTTGTGCAAGAGTTGGCAGATCAGGTGGGAACCGCGATCGCTCACGCGAATTTGATTTCTGCCAGCCAATCCTTGGCGACCGAGGTGCAAAAAGCAAACAATAACCTGCGGCAGAAACATCGCGAACTAGAAGAAGCTAGAGAGCAAGCTGAAGAAGCTTCTCGATTGAAAAGTGAATTCCTTGCCAATACCTCTCATGAATTAAGGACTCCACTCAACGGCATGATTGGCTTTCTTAAGCTCGTTCTAGACGGTATGGCAGATGATCCTGAAGAACAAATTGAATTCATTGGTGAAGCCTATCGCTCAGCCTTACACCTGCTCAATATCATTAATGACATCCTCGACATTGCCAAAATTGAAGCTGGAAAACTGCAAATTGAGCTGAGTCCAGTTAAGCTTGCGGAGCTATTAAATGATGTTGCAGATTTCATTAGCAATCAGGTACGCCAAAAAAACCTGAGTTTTGAGATTCAAAAACCGCCCACAGATGACGAAATCATTATCTATGGTAACTATCAGCGTTTGCTACAGGTAATGTTAAATTTGGTCGGCAATGCCATTAAGTTCACTCATGACGGCGGTGTGACCATCAGCATAGAAATTATTAAGAAAAAGTTAACGGTTCAAGGGGTTGACCTGCCTGGACACGTCAAAATCCGAGTGGCGGATACTGGAATTGGCGTATCGCTTGATAAGCAGGATAAGCTGTTTCAGTCGTTTAGCCAAGTCGATGGATCTCGCACTCGCCAATATGGGGGGACAGGGTTAGGATTAGCAATTTCTCAAAAGCTTGTAGAAGCCATGGGTGGAGTAGTAAATTTCTACAGTATGGGTGAGGGTCTAGGCTCTACGGTCACTTTTACCGTCCCGCTGTATCAAGAACCTGTGATGATTACGGCCCAAATGACTGATGTGCTTGATCTATTACTGTAGATTTCTAGCTGTAAGCTTTTGAAAAATGAAGTTTTTGAAAATGCGATCGCGTTGTTTTTAATACTCAATCCACACAGTTCATATAAAAAGCTGTGTAGCTACAACCACACAGCTTTTCATCAAAAACTCAATAGTAACGAGTTAGTAAGCATCCTGAAGCTCATAAAAATCGGGCGAGATGTAGTCTTTCCGCAGGGGATAACCAACCCAATCCTCGGGCATCAAAATCCGCTTTAGGTTGGGGTGACCTTCATAAATGATGCCATACATATCATAGGTTTCTCGCTCCTGCCAGTCTGCGCTCTTCCAGATCCAATAAACCGATGGCACAGAAGGATTAGCACGAGGTAAAGAAACTTTGACTCGAACTTCCTCAGGGCGATCGACATTATCAGCAATTTTGATCAGGTGATAAAAGCTGACTAAATCTTGACCGGGTCCAGAGTCATATCCACCTTGGCACTGTAGAAAATTGAACCCATAGGCATAGAGTGCAGTTGAGATGGGAATTAAAAAGTCGCGATCGACAATCAACATCTCAACACCAGATGCATCCAGTCCTAAAAATTCATGCTCGAACCCATTTTCAGTCAACCACTTGGAAACCTTTCCAGCCTCAACAATTGGGGCTGGAGTTGACGTTTCTTGCGCTTCAGCCACGATCTATCTCCTCCTTCTGAGCCGTCAACAGTGCTGGCGGAATTGGCATTCCCATCGCCTCCATCAATTCTTTGGGGGGCGCTTCACGAGTGCCAGACTGGAGATATTTGCCCGTCAATATTGGTTCCACAACTTTCATGGTGTGTGTTGTGCTGTAGTAGCGATGGATTTGCCGCAGCATTCCCCGCTCCTGAATTGACTCGTTTGAAATTTTTTTACGCAACTTGATGATGGCATCAATAATCGCTTCTGGACGCGGAGGGCAACCCGGTAGATACACGTCTACTGGAATGAGTTTATCCACACCCCGAACGGCGGTAGGTGAATCGACGCTGAACATTCCACCTGTAATAGTGCAAGCACCCATGGCAATGACGTATTTTGGGTCAGGCATTTGTTCGTACAGTCGAACTAGGGCAGGTGCCATCTTCATTGTGAGGGTGCCTGCGGTGATGATGAGGTCAGCTTGACGAGGACTTGATCGCGGAACTAGACCGAAGCGATCAAAGTCAAACCGTGAGCCAATTAGGGCAGCAAACTCAATAAAGCAGCAGGCTGTTCCATATAACAAAGGCCACAGACTAGAAAGCCGCGCCCAGTTATATAAATCATCCACAGTGGTCAAAATGACGTTTTCTGACAGATCTTGAGTAACCTGAGGTCGCTCAATTGGGTTCATAATCCGCTCAGAGGGATCAATTGACAAACTTTGAACCTGAGTATTAGGTTTTATGACCATTCCAACGCTCCTTTCCGCCAAGCATAAACAAGACCAATTACTAAAATGCCAATGAAAACCAAGGCTTCAAGAAATGCCAGTAGCCCTAGTTGATTGAACGCAACCGCCCACGGGTAAAGAAACACAGTCTCTACATCGAAAATGACGAAAATCAAGGCGAACATGTAGTAGCGAATGTTGAACTGAATCCAGGCACCGCCAATGGGTTCCATTCCAGATTCGTAGGTTGTTCGCCGTTCAGGTCCACGGCGACTGGGGCGGAGTAGTTTGGAAGCCGTTAACGCCAAAATTGGAACTAAGCTGCATACCAACGTAAACCCTAAAAGGTATTCATATCCACTAAGAACAAACACAATTAGAACTGCCTCTTCATTATTTAGATACGGTTAACAACGCTTAGAAATTGCTGCCCTTCAATATTATAAGTGGGCTGAGCTTCACAAAAGGATAGAAGTTATCCTATGGCCAAGCTCAGTGCTTTGGCATAGGCGATGAAATTAAGTTTAGTTGCAGTTCGCGCAACTATATCTAAGTTTTCAGGGTTCTAGAGTTCCGTTTGAACTTTAATGATTGCGATCGCTGATGCTGACTGGTCTCCCGGTTGATTGCTAGCACCTATGCCCTAAGGGTCGTATCATAATTTAATAGAGTTTTCAGATTCACTGATTTTTTTGCTGGCACGACTGTCTTTCTGTTAGCAATTGGTTGTTAGCGCTCAGTGGTGAAACGATGAGTACCCAAACGATTGAACCAACCTTAGACCGCCACGAGTGTCAAGCTTGTGGCTATGTCTATGACCCCATCAAAGGAGATGACAAACGAGATATTCCTCCTGGAGTAGCGTTTGACTCCCTTCCTGAAGATTGGCGTTGCCCTGTTTGTGGAGCGCGGTCTTCCCGGTTTTCTAATCTTGGAACAGATGGCTCTGCCTCTGGCTTCAAGGAAAATCTTAAGTATGGTTTTGGGGTTAACAGTATGACTCCGGATCAAAAAAACCTTTTGATCTTTGGGGGTCTATTTTTGCTGTTCTTATTTTTTATTAGTCTTTATGGATTGCAATAGGTGTGGGTGCCTCAATTCATCGCGCTTCTTTAAGTGATGAATACATTGCAAAATTGATATACATCTGTTGAGAGTTGAAACTGTGATGCGTGTAGCTACGAAAGTTTTACGTCAAATTTTAGCGCTGTGTGCGATCGCTATATTCTGTACTGCTTGCGGTGGATATCTTCCACCCACCAGCACTAATCCTTGGCGGGTCATTTCTGTCGATACAGAAGCGAACTTAAACGACATTAGTTTCATTGGCGATTCCCCCCATGGTTGGTTAGTAGGTTCAAACGCAACCTTATTTGAAACAACTGATGCTGGAGAGACTTGGGCATCGCGCAGCCTAGAGCTTGACGAACCCTATCGGTTTACGTCTGTTAGCTTTGATGGAAACGAAGGCTGGATTGTGGGTCAACCTTCTATCTTGCTTCACACTGAAGATGCAGGGAAGTCTTGGTCGCGGATTCCCTTAAGCGAAAAGCTTCCTGGTGCACCCAATACAGTTTTAGCGTTGGGTGCCAAATCGGCTGAAATGACCACAAACATCGGTGCGATTTACCGCACTTCGGATGGTGGAAAGTCTTGGAAAGCTTTGGTAGAAGAAGCGGTAGGAGTTATCCGCAATATTTCTCGTTCTCCAAGCGGCGAATATGTAGCAGTATCCTCTCGCGGAAACTTTTACTCTATCTGGCAACCCGGTCAAGAAGCGTGGCAGCCCTACAATCGGAGTAGTTCTCGTCGGCTGCAAAACATGGGCTTTACCGGAGATGGTCGGCTATGGATGTTGGCACGAGGTGGGTTAATTCAGTTCAGCAATGTCGGTAGCCCAGATGAATGGGAAGACGTGATTAATCCTGAATTTGCAACCAGTTGGGGACTGTTAGATTTGGCATATCGTACCCCCGAAGAGATCTGGGTTGCGGGAGGTAGCGGCAATCTGCTGCGGAGTATGGATGGGGGCAAAACTTGGGAAAAAGATAAGTTCATTGAGGATGTGCCGTCTAACCTCTACAAAATTAAGTTCTTGAGTCCAGATCGGGGATTCATTATTGGTCAAGGCTCTTTGTTAAAATATGATGACAGCGCCAATCAAGCAGTTTAATCATTTCTATTAAGCTCATTCAGCTTAGGGGCTGCTATCTCATATGATAGAAGTTAAGTCTTGAAACAAATCTGAGTGGAGAAATTGAAATGGCTGGAACGACAGGTGAGCGTCCGTTTACGGACATTATTACAAGTGTGCGCTATTGGGTCATTCATAGCATCACAATCCCAGCATTGTTTATTGCTGGATGGCTATTTGTACAGACGGGTCTAGCTTATGATGCGTTCGGCACTCCTCGTCCGAATGAGTACTTTCCATCTACGCGGGACAAAGCGCCTATTGTCAGAGATCGCTTTGATGCAAAGCAGCAGATTGATCAGTTTATTCAGCAAAAATAGCTTCCTGGTGGATGGAGGCTTTTAGATTTGAAGTAGTTTCACGGCAGTAAGTAAGTATGACTAGCAACACTCCCAACCAACCAATCTCCTATCCAATTTTTACAGTTCGCTGGTTAGCGGTTCACACGTTAGCGGTTCCAACTGTGTTTTTTCTAGGCGCGATCGCCGCTATGCAATTTACTCAAAGGTAATTAAAGTTATGCCCTTAAGCAGATCTCCCAATCCCAATAAGCAACCAGTCGAGCTAAATCGTACCTCCCTTTATTTAGGGCTGTTGATGATTTTCGCGCTAGGAATTCTTTTTTCTAGCTACTTTTTTAACTAACTTTTTGGAGCGCTTGAACCAGGCGCTCTACGCTTCATTTTTAATTTCGGTTTACTAAGAGGTGACACTTATGTTGAAATCTGGAAGAATTCCTCTTTGGATTGTGGCAACTGTTGCAGGTCTAGGAGTGATCAGTGTTTTAGGACTCTTTTTCTATGGTGCCTATGCTGGGCTAGGCTCCTCCGTTTAGAGATTGATGGATTTGGGTTTCGCCCAAATAGAAAAATCCTCTCAGAGTGTTCTAACCCAGAGCAAATGCATAGAAAAACCGCCTGCTTACTTATGTTTAGCAGGCGGTTTTTTGGTAGCGAAAGACGCTTTAAATGCCAGTGGGATCTTCGCGCTCAATATAGAGGAACAAAAGACCCATCACTACAGCAGGCAAAAGCCAAGTCACTACAGGAATTAAAATCCAAGGCAAAAACGAAGCCGCGTATGAACCTGTCATAACGAAGTTTCCTATATCTAAAGTTTCTAGAACGTTCTGTTTTCAGACTCTACTGCGAAGTGTGTGCCTGTTACGCACTTCTAAGAATTCTTAATAATGAGCTTTTGGATTGATGTTGGCGATCGCGACCTTTATCAGCCTGTCTTACCTGGCAAGTGATGCTTATGAAGGCGGAATATCCAATCCTACAAATTGGGTCGTCGTCATTTGAAAACAGCGCTACAGTCTAGGAGGCAATCCTGTTTCAACGAATATGATTTGCCGATAGAAGGAACGCCAAATTGCAACCGTTCCTTCGCCGCTCTGTATTGAATGCAACTCTTAAAATCGTTACACATATGAGACACTGCTGTTTTTAACAGTTTGTCATATCTGCCGAATCGAGTGAACTCCGCAACACAAGGAATCAAGCACAAAGGAGCACACAATGCTTGAGTATCTACCTCCGCTCAATGAACATAACCTCCCTTATCCAGATACGATTCACCCAATCGTGGTGCATTTCGTGATCGCGATGGTTGTATTCGCGGTTGTTTGTGACGTGATAGCATGTCTCACGAAAAATATTCGTTTGCATGAAGTGAGCTGGTGGAATTTATTTTTTGCAACGTTGTCCATTTTTATCGCAGTTTTATTTGGTCAATTAGAGGCAGGTTTGGCTGAACCTTACAATGCAGCCGTATCAACTCTAAATCTGCATACGCTGCTCGGCTGGTCGTTATCTGGAATTTTGGCTGCAATCACGGCTTGGCGCTACATTCTACGCGCTCGCGATCCGCAAAAGGTGCCGCTTGCTTTTATGGGAGCTAGCGTTTTGTTAATGGGGTTGGTCTTTTTTCAGGTTTACTTAGGCGACAAACTGGTGTGGGTGTATGGCTTGCACACAGTGCCAGTGATAGAGGCTACGAGACAAGGAGTGTTGCAATGAACGAAGAACTCGTTCAGCAGTTGGGTGGATTGGGTGCAAATGGTTTGCCCTACGCTATTCCAATCCATCCCAATCTGGTGCATATTACCTTGGGGCTTTTCATCATCGCGATCGCGTTTGATATTGCAGGCAATCTGTTTCCGTTAGAAAAATCGATCCTCAATTTTTTAGCAATCAAAGCAGTGCGCTCCAATTTCTACGATGTTGGCTGGTATAACGTGCTAGCGGCGGCGATCGTCACCTTTTTCACCGTAGCAGCCGGCTTCTATGAAATCATGCTGGCAACCCCATCACCCGATGTCATAAGCAATTGGGGTTTAGGAGCAATGGAAACCATGGTCTGGCATGGGGTTGGCGGTGTTCTGCTGCTCGCTCTTATCACAGGCATGGCTGTTTGGCGGGGTATGCAGCGTTTCGCATGGCGCAAAGATTTTGCAAGGCAGGTACAGTGGAGCTATTTGTTAGTAGGGCTGGTCATTCTGTTTATCATGTTTTTGCAGGGCACGTTGGGGGCCCATCTGGGCGGCGAGTTTGGCGTTCATAACACGGCAGATGGCCTACTTAAACTGGGCAAAGACCCTAATTTATTGCTGAAATAATTCGGCTTAAAGGATAGAGCAATGAAAGTTTCCAATATATTGCCGTGGGTCATTTTTGCGAGTGTGAACACGCTTGCAGGGGTATGGATGGCGGGCTTATCTCATACCTGGGTTCCCCCGGAAGCATCGGTCGAAGCGCAACTGATTGATAATCTGTTTGCACTGCTCGTATTTTTAGGAACATTCATTTTCCTGGGGATTACAGGCGTTTTAGGCTTTTCAGTGCTGACCGGGCTAACTAGTCGCTTTGATACGAGTGATGGACCGCCCATTGAAGGCAATCTCACGCTGGAAATAGTCTGGACAGCGATTCCGATCGCTCTGGTGATTGTGATCGCCGGGTATAGCTATTGGATCTATGACCAGATGTCGATCCGAGGCCCCATGGAAATCGTTCACATGCATATGCCCGGTATGGAAGCAGCTTACGCCGGACCGATGGATGGCAAGGGCGAACCTGTAGAAGCGATCGCGGTAAATGCTAAACAATGGGCATGGTCATTTCACTATCCCAATGCGGATATTACCAGCGCAGAACTACACCTACCTGTCAATCGCCGTATTCGGCTTGCGCTTCATACCGAAGATGTGATTCATGGATTCTATGTGCCAGCGTTTCGCCTGAAGCAAGACATCATTCCCAACAGAACTATCGACTTTGAATTTACGCCGATTCGCGAAGGCAGCTATCGGCTCAAAGATTCCCAATTTAGCGGCACCTACTTTGCATTGATGCAAACCAACGTCGTTGTGGAATCTCCTGAAAAATATAGGGAGTGGTTGTCTAAAACGGGAGATCGCGCCCTAGTGCCAGCCGCAAATCAAGCCTATGAAGAATACACTCAAATATCCAAGAAAGGCTTTAAGCCAGGTTGGGCAACCGTTCCGCCTGAACCGCCTCCCATGGTGAATGAAGGATGATGCAGAAGTGCGGAGTTGGGAGTACAGAGTGCGGAGTGCAGAGTGCAAAGTTAGAAAGTTGTAGAACTCTAAGCTCAGATTCTAGCCCCAGCCCCGAAACCCCAACCTCGAACTCCCAACCCCTAAACTCCCAACCCTAAACCTCGAACTCCGAACCTGAAATCCGAAACCCGAAACCTAAATCAAGAGAAATTGAATGACGAATATCTCAGTTGAAAATCTCAACATTCCTGGAGAAGAGCCTCAGTCTCAACCCCCTGAGTGGCGGCGATATTTTAGTTTTAGTACCGATCACAAGGTTATTGGCATTCAATATCTGGTAACTTCCTTCATCTTTTTTTTGATAGGTGGATTTCTGGCAATGATCGTGCGGGCAGAATTGATCACGCCAGAGTCGGATCTGGTCTCGCGACCGTTGTACAACAGCCTATATACCATGCATGGCACGGTGATGATTTTTTTGTGGATTTTTCCGTCACTCGTCGGGTTGGCAAATTATTTGGTGCCGCTGATGATTGGGGCGCGGGATATGGCGTTTCCCAAGTTAAATGCCGTTGCCTTTTGGCTGGTGCCCGTTTTTGGGGTCTTGCTGCTGTCTAGCTATTTCTTACCCAACGGTACGGCGCAAGCAGGCTGGTGGTCTTACCCGCCGGTGAGTTTGCAAAATCCGTCGGGGAGCTGGTTAAGCGGTCAATTTATCTGGATACTGGCAGTGGCAATTTCTGGAGTCTCCTCCATTATGGGAGCCGTAAATTTTGTTGCCACTATTTTCAAAATGCGGGCACCGGGCATGACGTTGCTCCGGATGCCTGCCTATGTTTGGGCAGTGCTGAGCGCTCAGTTAATTCAGCTAACGGCGCTGCCTGCGCTCACAGCTGGAGCAGTAATGTTGCTGTTGGATCTAGTGGCAGGCACCAGTTTCTTTGATCCAGAACGGGGCGGCAATCCAGTTCTATACCAACATTTTTTCTGGTTCTACTCTCATCCGGCGGTGTATGTAATGGCGCTGCCTGTTTTTGGCATATTCTCAGAAATTTTGCCTGTGTATTCTCGTAAGCCGCTGTTTGGCTATAAAGTGGTTGCCATTTCTTCGTTGTTGATTGCTGGAGTAGGCATTTTTGTTTGGGTACATCACATGTATGCCAGCGGCACTCCCGGCTGGATGCGGATGTTTTTTATGGTGTCTTCGATGTTCGTTGCGGTGCCCACAGGCATCAAAATATTTGCTTGGACAGCAACAGTTTGGCGGGGAAAAATTCGGCTACAAACGCCGATGTTGTTTGCGCTGGGCGCGATCGTCATGTTTCTGTTTGCAGGCATTACCGGGGTGATGCTGGCGGCAGTGCCGTTCGATATTCACGTCAACAATACCTATTTTGTGGTGGGACACTTCCACTACATCGTTTACGGCACGTTGACGATGGGACTGTTTGCGGCAATTTACCACTGGTTCCCCAAGATGACCGGGCGCATGTACAACGAGGGTTTGGGTGTGGTTCACTTTATTCTGGCGTTTGTGGGCACTAACCTTAACTTTTTTCCGATGCATCCTTTAGGGCTACAGGGCATGGTGCGACGGATTTCATCCTATGACCCGGAATATGCGTTTTGGAATGTAATTTCTAGTTTAGGTGCGTTTTTGCTGGGCATGTCTACGCTGCCGTTCATTCTAAATATTGTGGGTTCGTGGGTGCAGGGGGAGAAGGCACCGGATAATCCTTGGCGGGCGATCGGGTTGGAGTGGTTGGTGTCTTCACCACCGCCAGTAGAGAATTTTGAAGAATTGCCGATCGTGGTGTCGGGTCCCTATGGCTATGGTCTTGACAAGCCGTTGGTTGGAAATGAAGCAGCACTGAAGCCTCATTAGCTTTCAAATTTATTTGTCCACTTATTTGTCAGCTCATTCTGCAAGGAAACAGCTATGGATTCAGCCACAGAGCCACTATCAGAAACCCTTAGCCATGCCCATAGTATTGAACATGAACCTCATGGGCATGACGAACAGGCAACCAGTCTATTTGGCTTTATCGTATTTTTGCTGTCGGAAAGTGTCATTTTTCTCAGCTTTTTTGCGGGATACATTGTCCTTAAAACCACGGCGCTTCATTGGTTGCCCGATGGCGTGGAGGGGTTAGAAGTATCGACTCCTGCAATCAATACAGTGGTGCTGGTTGCTAGCAGTCTTGTGATTTATTTTGCTGAGGAAGCTCTGAAAAAGCAGCAGATATGGCTGTTTCGATCGCTGTGGTTGTTGACCTCGGCAATGGGCATCTACTTTCTGGCGGGGCAGGCAATCGAGTGGAGCGAGTTGCAATTTGGTCTAACCTCTGGCGGCTTTGGCGGCACATTTTATCTGCTCACAGGCTTCCATGGTTTGCATGTGTTATTGGGAGTTCTATTGCAGTTTTATATGCTGTTTCGGTCCTTTAGACCTGGCAACTATGACAAGGGACATACCGGAGTGACAGAGGTTTCTCTGTTTTGGCACTTTGTCGATGTTATCTGGATTATTTTGTTCAGTTTGATTTATTTGTGGCAGTAATGAGGCGAGAGGCGGGAGGTTGGGGGAAATTCTGAAACTAACACTTGACACCTGAAACTTGACACTTGACGCGGAGAATCCGAATGATTATTGAAGACCAATATTATGATGTGATCATTGTTGGAACCGGGGCAGGTGGGGGCACTCTGGCGTATAAGCTGGCATCCACTGGCAAGAAAGTTTTGCTTTTGGAGCGGGGCGATTTCATGGCATTGGAAGAGCAAAACCGCAGCAATATCGATATTTTCAAGAAAGAACGCTATCACGCTCCTGAACAGTGGTATGACATATCGGGAGAGCCGTTTTCACCCCAAACGAACTATGCGGTTGGGGGCAATACAAAAATTTGGGCGACGGCGCTGATCAGAATGCGATCGCGCGATTTTGAGGCGGTCGATCATCAGAAAGGCGTTTCTCCAGAGTGGTGCCTAAAATACAAGGATTTTGAACCGTACTATACGGAAGCAGAGCAGCTTTATAGAGTGCATGGAGCGGTGGTTGATGATCCAACCGAGCCGCCCCATAGTAGTGAGTATCAGCATACCGCGATCGCCCATGAGCCGCAGATTCAGCAAATGGTAGATGCGATCGCTAAGCAGGGCGTGCATCCGACCTCGTTGCCCCTCAGTCTCACCCGCGAAAGTGATGATCCCACCAATGATTCGCAAGTTAGCAGCATTGCACCGGCACTGAAGCATCCCAACGTCACACTCAAAACCTCTGCCAAAGTCACCCACTTGCATACCAATCCGTCTGGACGGGCGATCAAAGCTGTGGAAGCGGAAATTGGCGGTCGATCATTCCTATTTTTAGGTGACATTGTGGTATTAGCCTGTGGTGCGGTCAACTCGGCGGCAATCCTTCTGCGATCGGCGAGTGATGCTTGCCCCAATGGCATTGCCAACAGTTCTGATCTGGTGGGTCGCAACCTGATGAAGCATCGCCTCTCTGCTGTGGTGCAGCTCAGTTCTCCCAACTCCGGCAAGTTTTATCGCAGTGTCAGCGTCAACGATTTTTATTGGGGTGAACCAGGTTTTGAGTTTCCTATGGGGCACATTCAAAACACGGGTGGGTTATTGCAAGACATCACCTTTGCCGAGTCGCCGCCATTCTTTTCTGGTTTAGCGCAAGCAATGCCAGGATTTGGGCTGAATCAACTGGTGTCGCGATCCATTGGCTGGTGGGTGCAGACCGAAGATTTGCCCGATCCCAAAAACCGCGTTGAGGTCGGGGGCGATAAGCTGCGTTTATTTTATGAACCGAACAACACGGAAGCCCATGAGCGGCTAGTGTATCGCTGGACAGAAGTATTGAAAATGGCAGAGAAAAGCCTGGAACAGGGAATGTTTCAACGAGGCGCACCCCATCCCCATGGGGAGATGCCCATGCAAGTGGTGGCAAATCAATGCGGCACCTGTCGGTTTGGCGAAGATCCGACAACTTCTGTGCTGAATGCCGACTGCTGTGCCCACGATGTAGACAACCTGTATGTGGTGGATAGCAGCTTTTTCCCGTCTAATCCAGCCGTTAGCCCTGCATTAACGATTATTGCCAATGCCCTTAGAGTCGGCGATCGCCTGATCGAACGACTGAAGTAACTGTTAGATTGCTAGAACACCTCAGCCGAGATGAATCCCACGGTATTGTTTTCTCAGTTGCTACACCCGTAAGTGACGGATAACACCCCAAAATCCGTACTTAACCCGCAAACTTTTGATTTAATTCCTTAAAAATAGGGACTTATCCAGCAAAACTGACAGATAATCCAAAAAACATGGATGCTTATCCAGCAAATATGATGTTGAATGCATAGTTAGACTCTAAGTACAGGACAAAAGTTGTAGGGATTGCACAAAGTCGGACTCATTGGACAAGGATGGATTGAGTACCAAATGGCGCAAATAATCGAACCCTAAGCGAAACAGACTTTTGGCGCGACGACCGTGTTTTTTAATCTTAATGGGCTGCCATTGATGCAACCATAACCCGGTTCGCATCGCCCAACATAAAGCTAAAGTCAACAAGGCAAACAATTTACTCAACCGTTCATCATCGGTAAAGTGCGTCGATTCCAGACAGAACCCGCGAGTTTTGAAAATACCAAACAGCGTTTCAATTCCCCAGCGCAAGGCATAGTCTTTGACCAAATCTTGCGCCTTGAGGGGAGCAATCACCACGAGTAACTCCCCATCATCAAGTCGTAGCGCTTCAACGGCAACTGGGTAGCCCCAGACTCGGCAGGTGCCTGTGAGTTGTTGGGATTGACCGGGTTGCAGATGGGCAAAGACGACTCGCGCCGCCAGCACCCTGCCATCATGCTCAATCTGGTCACTGCTGCGAATCCGTAAGCGAAAGGCGAGGGTAGGTTCGAGTAGAAGATAGCGCACCCAGGCTTGCCCAATGAACTCGCGGTCGGCACACAAGTAGTTCACTCTAGCGGTGGGGAACCGTTTGGCAAAGGTCTCCATTAACCGCATCCGCTCGTCACTGTTGGAATTCCCCCGCTTGTCCAACAGCCACCACAGTACCGGGAAGGCAACTCCTTCATGAACTATGCCCAAAGTCAAAATGTTGTACCACTGAGTGCCAAATTTCCAGGTGGTGCGATCCAGGCTCAACACCCAGTCCTCCGGAATCTGCATCCAACTCACCACGACGCTAGCCAGTTGAGCTTCGTCGAGCGCAAACCCTCGGAAAAATCGCTGCAATCGCTTGTAGCTCGATTCGGGCAATGCCCTACCACCAAAGCCTACACACAGTTCGCTCAAGTTCACTGTCTTGACTTTCAGCAAGGCTAACAAGAACAATGCCAGAAATGAAATCCTCGCTCCGTGCCAGTTCAATTGTTCTTGGAGGACTCGCTTTAATTCGCTATATTGGCTCATAGGGTTTCTCCAGAGTGTGGTAATTCTGATGAAACCCTACCCTGCTCATCCTTTCAAGCTTTTTGTCCCGTACTGAGAGTTAGACTGACAAAGCTACTCATAAAAGCATGTTTGAGCATCTCAATATTTTTTATTAGAGTACTTTTTTGAGATGAAACTGCCAAGTAACCAGAAATTTCCAGAACTCGAAAATTTGCTTCCGTTTTATCAGAACTATTGGCAGAAATGGGAAGGTATTGGATTTTGTACTACAAGAATTGATCGGCAAAGTGTTACTGAAGTAGTGAAAGCAGTTTACAAATTAAATGGCTTTAGAGAGCCAGAAGTCTTATTTTACGATAGCCCATATGAGCCTTGGAATAGGGATTTTCTTGGTCGCCTCTATCTCTGTCTTGAAAAAGAGGTTGAACTCCGAAGAAGGGTAGAGAAGAAATTAGGACGACAGATGGAGAAACTAGAAATAATAGATGGCGGAGAAGGGTTTCAATATATTGATAGGAGAAACAGAAAGTTTGAATTTAGTAAAAAAATAGAGAGGCTTGAGAGCAAGAATCTCCTCAAAGATGTTATGGGAATTTTGCGTGGAGAGATCGATCTTCAGCTTCTAGATCGGTTAGCACATGAATCGATGAGAAGAATAGCTTTTCAAACAGATGAGACAGGATGGGGCTCTAGCCTACAGGACTATCAGTTGCTCGGATGGAGATGCAGACTTGAAGATATACTGCAAAACGAACTGACAAGTCTACTAGGATCAAAGCTTCATTGTGAATTGGCTCAGGGGAAGGCGGAACCTATTTTCTATACAGGAAGTCAGTCAACCACGCCTCCCGATTTATTGACTTCTATAGCTGCAACATATGATTTCGCAATCTCTACTTTAAACTATTCATGCGATGACGAACGGTGGAAAATGTTGCAAATCCTGGCACAAAACAGTAACTATATTTTTTCCTACAAAGATGTTTGTGTTGTTTGTGATCGTCCTCTAAAATTTTCTGTGGACGGTGGTGGTTATCTTCATGCGGAAGGAGAACCTGCAATTTTGTTTGCGGATGGCTTTGCTATATATGCCTGTCATGGCAACATAGTAAATGTTAGATGGCAAGATAATTGTAAAAATCAATGAAATCAATTCGGTTTTTGTGAGCTTATCTCTGAAATCGAGAGCAAGCTGCTTCTTTAGATCTGTCCTAGTCTAACAACTCCCATGCACACCGACTGCCGAGAGTTAATCGGTTGTGATAGAAAGGTTATCTGCGGCGCGTGACTGGGAACGTTATCCCCATTCTCTATCCTTTCGGGTTTTAGCAGGGGGAACGCGATCGCATCATTGAACGGTTGAAATAATATTCACGTCCAAACCATTAGTCGTAATGCGTCCACATCCGCAAAATTTTCACTGTATTCTTAGACTCAATCACTTCATACACAAGACGATGCTGAATGTTGATTCGCCGTGAGTACGCACCTTCCTAATCTTCCACTAATTTTTCGTAGGGTGGTGGATTCTGAAACGGGTTGGTTTGAATCACATCAAGTAAAGCTTGTGTCTTATCTTTCAAATTACTAGAAGACAGCTTTTTGGCATCCTTTTGAGCCTGTTTAGTGTAAACCAACTCCCAACTCACCACTCCAGTTCCCGATCACACTCCTCGATCGGTGTTGTCAATCCTTCCCGAATTGATTCTCGCATTCCTGGAACTGAGAGAAGATAGAGCGTTTCTTGTACTGATGCCCAGTCAGCTTCAGATAACAACACTGCATTGCTACTCTGTCCTGCAATAATAATGGGCTGATGCGACTGGCTTACCGAATCGATTAAATCTTGCAACTGTTGTTGAGCGATCTGAACTGGGATCATCATCCTCTATCCGATTGAATATGCTGTTCTAAATAGGTTCGTTAATTACAAATTTCTTACTCATCAGCGATTCACCTTCTATTGTTCTAGCTTGTCCTGCAATATAGTGGTTGTAATTATGAGCTATTCCTCACCCTCTGTCTTTTCGGGTTTGAGCAGGGGGAACGCGATCTCATCATTGAACGACTGAAGTAACTCTTAGATTGCTAGAACACCTCAGCCGAGATGAATCCCACGGTATTGTTTCCTCAGTTGCTACATCCGTAAGTGACGGATAACACCCCAAAATCCGTACTTAACCCGCAAACGTTCGATTTAATTCCTTAAAAACAGGGACTTATCCCGCAAATATGACAGACAATCCCAAAAACATGGGTGCTTATCCAGCAAATATGACGTTGAATATATAGTTAGGCCGCTGAGGTGAGAGATTCTATGTGGGCCTATGATTTCGAATGTGATAAGACGATGGCGGAGATCATCTCGACTCTCAACGAGTCAGGGCCGTGGGAGTGGGTATGGAGGGATAAGGACGCCTTCGGGCCGTACATCTCTTCCGTGCCCTTCGAAGGCGTGCGCGCCAAGATATACGACCTCGACGGGTACTACAGCAACGGGCCGACATATACCGCGGACTTCAAGCTGGGGGGTGGGTGTAAGGCCGAGAGGGCGGCAATTGATAACGTCTTTAGCGATTTGCTCGGCAAGTTGGCGGCGCGCAACGTGACGGAAGGTGAAGGCTATGATTAGCCCGGCGGCCTAACAACGTCATGCAGCGGACGCGCATCCAGCGTGTCTATCATCATCAAAGGCTCGTGCGCGCCGCTGATGCCGGGCGTTATATCGCTAGCGATCGCTCAATTTGATTGCACTTTCTCGTATAATTTGCGATCGCCATTCTGTATCTTGTTGGTAATGGTCTGCAATAGCTTCTGCTTGCTGTGCGAGTTGTTTGATCGCATCCTTACCTGAGTCCACAATCTTGGGCAAGGGTTTTCCGCATCAACTCGTGGGATGGTTCCATGCCCCGTTATTCCTCTTCAGCTTTTTCGGGTTTGAGTAGGGGAAACGCGATCGCGTCGCGGATGCTGGCGCAGTCGGTCAACAACATGACCAGGCGATCGATGCCAATGCCTAATCCCCCCGTGGGCGGCATTCCATATTCCAGCGCAGTCACAAAATCTTCATCGACACTATGGGCTTCTAAGTCACCCGCTTCTTTGCGATCGGCTTGGGCTTGCAAGCGCTGCAATTGATCCACCGGATCGGTTAACTCCGAAAAACTATTTGCCGTTTCGCGCCCAACCATGAATAGTTCAAACCGCTCTACCAATCCGGGCTTGGAGCGATGGGGTTTTGCCAGGGGCGAAATTTCCACGGGATAATCCAGCACAAAGGTGGGCTGAATCAAGGTTTCTTCCACGGTTTGTTCAAAGGCTTGATTGAGCAAACTGCCGATGGATTCTGCCTTTTCCACGCTGTGCAATCCCGCCTGGGTGGCAGCAGCCTTAGCTTCTTCGAGGCTGACAAACGCCGCAAAATCAATCCCCGTCTGCTCTTGCACCACATCATGCATCGTCACCCTACGCCAGGGAGGAGTTAGATCCACGGGTTCGCCTTGATAGATAATTTTCAGCGTGCCCAAGACATCCTGGGCGGCGGTGGTGACGATCGCCTCGGTCAGCGTCATCATATCGTTGTAATCGGCATAAGCTTGATAGACCTCAAGCGTCGTGAATTCTGGGTTGTGGCGGGTGGAAATGCCCTCGTTCCGAAACACGCGCCCCAGTTCAAACACCTTCTCAAAGCCGCCCACAATCAGCCGTTTCAAGTGTAGCTCCGTTGCGATCCGGAGATACAGGCTCATATCCAGCGTGTTGTGATAGGTGATGAAAGGACGCGCTTCGGCACCGCCTGCTTCGGTTTGCAGCACAGGTGTTTCGATTTCAATAAAGCCCTGCTGATCCAGGTAGCGGCGCATAGAGGCCGTGATCAACGCCCGTCGCCGAAAGGTTTCCCGCACTTCGGGGTTAACAATCAAATCCACATAGCGCTGACGATAACGCTTGGCAACATCCGTCAAGCCGTGCCACTTATCCGGCAATGGCAACAGGGATTTAGTCAGCATGGCGTATTCCCGCACATAGACCGACAGCTCACCTTTTTCGGTACGCTTAATGCTGCCCGTTACGCCAATGATGTCGCCTGCGTCAGTCAACTGCTTCAGGTGGTCAAAGGCGCTTTCGTCCTTTGCCGCCATTGTTTCCTGAATCCGGCTTTTTTCTAGATAAAGCTGAATTGTGCCCGTTTCATCTTGCAGGGTGAAGAACGCCAATTTGCCAAAGACGCGCTTTGCCATGATCCGCCCCGCGATCGCCACTTCCACCGCTGCCTCTTCGCCATTGGGCAAATCCACGTACTTTGCCTGCAACTCTGCTGCGTGGTGGGTGGATTCCCAGCGATAGGCATAGGGCGTTAGCCCCGCTTGCTGAAGCTGTTCCACCTTTTCTAGGCGAGTGGCACGGATTTCCTCGAGGGTGCTTTGTGGTTCAGATTGGGCGCGATCGCGAGACATGGCGGCTGATTTTGAAGATTACAAGCCTTAATTATAGGAAGGAATCGCCAGCAAACCTGGTTTTTCCGCCAGTTGCAAACTGATACTCGAATAATCCCCTTTAGCAGACCGAATTTATGTAGATGATTTGTGAATTTTGCAATGCCCTCATCTGATTTGTAACTTGTTATGGTGGTTCAGGGTGCGATCGCTCTTTCAAGCCCCACTCTGGCAAACGGCGCAGGGTTATGCTAGCCACCCATCTGGGCAACCTGGAAATGAAACTTTTTAGCCAAGATAGATCCCCATGAAATCTAGTAGACGCATCAGAAATGGTGTCTTAATTAGCACCGCCCTCCTGTTTGGCATTGGTCTTGCCTGGTTCTTAAAGCCCTTAGGTAGCAATCCGATTCAGTCGCTCGGCACCAAAAACGATGACAGCGCCAACGCGATCGCGGCGGAAACCAAAACTACCGTAGGCACAAACCTGGCTGGCATTGCCGATTGGTCGAGCCAATGGGGCTTTGTGGATGCGTTTAAAACCTCACGAGCTTGGATTCCACAGCGGCAAGGCGCACCTTGGGGACAGGGCGGCACCCTCAAGCTAAACCCCGAGGGCTGGATTGCATCCCTGGAACCTGGACAAGCTGCCGAAACCGTGATGATGATTGGCAAACACTTTCCCTCCGGCAAATACACGCTGCTGTATGACGGTGATGGCAAAATTGGCTTTACCTTCAATACCGCCAAAATCATCAGCCAGTCCCCCGGTAAAATGGCGGTGGATGTGACAATCGACGGGGAAGGGGTGTTTATGAAAATTTTGGAAACGAATCCCAGCAATCCGATTCGCAATATCCGCTTCATCATGCCGGGATTTGAGAACACATACCAAACTCAGCCGTTTCATCCGGTGTTCCTAGAGCGGCTGAAGCAATTTAGCACAGTACGGTTTATGGATTGGGCAGCAACTAACAACTCCAAAATAGTGAACTGGAGCGATCGCGCCACCCCCAACAGCGCATCTCAAGCCAGCGGCAAAGGCGTAGCGTTGGAACACCTGATTCAACTAGCAAACACGCTCAAAATTGACCCGTGGTTTACCCTGCCAGCCCAGGCAAGCGATGATTACGTGCGAAATTTTGCTGTAATGGTGCGCGATCGCCTTGATCCCGCCCTCAAAGTTCATGTGGAATATTCCAACGAAGTTTGGAACAGCATGTTCAGTCAGGCAAAATACGTTGGTGAGAAAGGGCTAGAGCGTCGATTGGATGATACCAGTTGGGGTGCAGGCTTACGCTATTACTCGGAGCGTTCCGTTGAGATATTCAAAATTTGGGAAGACGTATTTGGAGCAAGCCGCAAACCGCGCTTGGTTAGAGTGTTGGCAGGACAAGCAGCCAATCCCTGGACAGCAGAGCAAATTTTAGGCTGGAAAGATGCTTACAAACACGCTGACGCTTATGCGATCGCGCCCTATTTTTATGGCTTAGGCTATGACGGCAAAGGCAGTTGGAGCAACATTAACGACGTCAAAAACATCAACACCACCGTTAACCTGACCCCCGACCAAATTATTGATGGCATGATGCGCGAAATCTCCACGGAAATCAAAGCAATGCTAGATAGTAATGCCACTGTTGCCAAACGGTTTGGTGTTGCCCTGGTTGCCTATGAAGGGGGCGCACACTTGACAAGCTATCAGTTTCCTGAAGACAAAGTGGCTAAAATGACGACCTTGTTTACCACCGTTAATCGCAACCCTCGCATGAGAGAAGTCTACAAAGTCTACCTCAACCAGTGGAAGCAAAGCGGCGGCAAACTGTTTAACCAGTTCAACGATGTAGCAGCGCCAAGTAAATGGGGCTTTTGGGGCGCACTGGAATATCAAAATCAAGATATTAGTACTGCTCCGAAATATCTAGGTTTGACGGATTTTATCCGCGATAACCCTAAGAAGTAAGACTTGATGGGTGAATCGAGAAGGCTTGGTTGCCAGCGATCTCGTCTGATTCTGACGAGCGCCTATTTTTCTGCAAAGTCCATCAAAATATAAGAAGCGGCAGCATGAATTAATCCAAACCCTATGAATGCACCCCGGCGGAATCGCGCCCGTGTTCTCACCCCCGAAGGACTGAAGCAACTCCGGGAGCGGTTGCGATCGCGCGAAAACGAAGAGAACTCAGGCTTCAAATATACGCTGGAGCGGTTGGGCGAGTTGACCGGGCTAGATCCTGAAACTGTGAAAAACGTCTTGGATGGCAAAGGCTCAGACAAAAGTTCGATCGCCCGCTGCTTTGAAACCTTTGGCTTAATCCTGACAGATAACGACCATATGCCAGCGGCTCAGGCAACAGCGGCACAGGCAGTAGCGGCACAGGCTGATCCTAATTTTGTCGGACGGGAGAGCGCGATCGCGGATCTAACTGCGCTGGTCAGCCGGAAGGTAAATGTGATTGTGATTCAGGCGAGGGGCGGCGTTGGCAAAACCACCCTGGCACGGAAATATCTCCAGCAAGAGTTTGGCTCATATCTGGAGTTTCCGATTGCCAAGGAAACCAAGGACATTGCTTCAATTGAAGGACTGATTGAAGAAAAGCTGCGGCAACTGGGCGAAGAACCAGGGCGAGAATTTTTCGTGTCCCTTGATCGGCTCAAACGCAAACTACAAAGCGATCGCATTGGCATTTTGATCGACAACCTAGAACCAGCTTTAGATTCCACAGGCAAATTCATTGAAGCCCACCGTCGCTATTTAGAACTGCTGCGAGTGCTAAATGATCCGACTGTGCAATCCCTTACGCTCATCACCACGCGTGAACGCCTGCGAGAACCTGCGATTACGGTTCACTACTACGGACTGAAAAGTTTGGATGTACAAGCCTGGTCGCAGTTCTTCCAAAGCCGCAATATTTCTGCACCCCCTTCGACAACGACAGATGGGGGGGAGCAATCTGCTCTAGCGGCTCTGCATAATGCCTATGGCGGCAATGCCAAAGCGATGGATCTGATCAGCGGCGTGATTTTGGAAGACTTCTCTGGACAAACGGAAGCTTACTGGCAAGCAAATCAAAATGATTTGCTGGTTGAACGAGATTTAGAAGACTTAGTAACGAATCAATTTAATCGCCTGCAACAGCTTGATTCAGATGCCTACAATTTGCTTTGCCGCATGGGTTGCTATCGCTATCAAGACGTGCCCACCGTACCCATTGAAGGGGTATTTTGCCTACTCTGGGACATCCCAGAAAACCGTCATCGTCGAGTGATTAAATCCTTGCAAGATCGCTCACTCATTGATTGTGAAAATGGAGAATTTTGGTTGCATCCGGTGATCAGAGCAGAGGCGATCGCGCGATTAAGAATCAGTGAAACTTGGGAAATAACCAGTCGTGAAGCAGCAAGATTTTGGACAGAAGGAACTATAACCGTCGAAACCCTTGAAGATGCATTAAGAGCTTTCGAAGCCTATCACCACTATTTTCAAATTAATGAGCTGGAAGCAGCAGCAGAAGTCATTTTAAAAAGAAGAACTGTCAAAGAAGCTCGAGGAAATATATGCCTTGGTGATTCATTTTATAGATTAGGTTTATTGCAGCAAGCTTTAATATCTATCAATCAAGTAATTAATGCGATTAGTTCAAAGCTTTCTTTAGCTACAATGTACATTACTTTAGGTGATATTCACTGGGGTCTTGGCGACATACAAAGAGGATTTGAGTTTCAAGAAAAAGTAGAGACAATAATAACTGAATACTTGAAAAGCTCTCATGTAAATGAAAAAGATTTATGGAGAGCAGAACGTTTAAATATTTATTCTTTAATCGCTAGAAGTATTTACAACATTGATATTGAGCAGCTAGAAGACGCTCAATACTTACTGGATAAAGCCATAAATTTATCGAAAAAATATGGTTTTGAGAGATCTACCAAGAAGGCTCTATTTTGTTTGGTTTTTGTAAAGACATCCCTAAATCTCACACACGATGCTCACATACTAGCTGAGGAACTTTATCGTGATTATTTTGTAGAAAGTGGAACGAAGATAAGCACATTTTATATGAGTTTTTTAGCATTAGCTTATAAAAAACTAGGAAATCACCAAAAAGCACTTGAAATATATCAAAAAATCATGTTGGAGCTTGAAGAAAGTCACTACAGCCAGGCTAAAGCCAGAACTTTGTGCGGAATGTCAGAAATTTATTACGAGCAAAAAGCTTTCAGTAAATCATGCTTATTAAACTTAGAAGCTATTAAACTTTTAAATGAAGTTGGCGCCAAGCTTTATCTTGCTAAAGCTCTTCATCAAAGTGGATTAACTTATCAAGCAATAGGTGAAACTGACAAAAGTGGCGAAAGCTTTCAAGAGGCAATTCGACTATTTAGTGAGATGGACGCACCAAAGCAAGTGGAGCGAGTGAGGCGATCAATGCAAAATTGAAAGTTAAAGGTGAGGGAACACCATGAAGGTAAAGTGGTGAAGTCTTTAGCTCAAATTATTCAGTTGATGCTCATTACTTCACTTTATCTGAGGTTGAGGAGCGAAGTTTATGACAAGAGATCGCCGACTCTTCAATACAGTGAGATCATGCTTGCTTGGGGTTCATCTGGTTAGTTGAAACAGCTAACGAATGGATTCAAGCACTACTGCAACACCGACGATGCAGAGAACAGTAATAGCAAATTTTATGAAGCATTGTTCCAGCAAGCTCAACAATAGGGCGATTAGCGGCATGAATCCCACAATTGCTGAAAACAGGAGTGCAATAAGTAATCCAAACAAACCCAGCAGAAAATATTTGAACACTTTGCTGGCAAATCTCAGCAGCCAGCCATGTTGATTAAAGCTTTTCATCCTACACTCTCTCGCTTTTGAACTGATGCCATGAGTATGCGATCGCCCAACAGTCTGAGCCAGGGAATATGCAGCCGTTAATCGCGGAGTTAGGAGTTTTTTGAGATGAGCGATCACAAGACTTTAACCGTCAGCTTTTTCAGCGATCGTGGAATTTAGCCCTTAAGGTTGGACAACTGCTTAAAATCGGGGAAATATACTTATCTTCGATAAGCTCAGTCGTTAATATCCGCATACTCACCTGCCGGAAAATTCAGGATTATTAGATTGCATGGTTTCAACATTTTCTTTATTTGCAATCTCAAAAACATGCTGAAGGGAGCGATCGGGATAGGATGTATCAAGTTATGCAAAGTCGCTTTGCAGATGAATCGTCTTGGTGAGAGTACAATCAAGAGATTGTCTGTGAATCAAGATAGCTAAAATTTGTCTTTCAAGAACATCATTCATGAAAAGAAAAATTGCCGGGGCATTTGTTGGGGCTTTGTTGTTTTTGCCAGTGGCAGTTGCCCAAACTCACGCCCAATCACCAAGCCCACCCTCCCCAAACCAGGTCATATCCCTGCCCCGATCAAACGGGTCAGCGAGTCCGCTAGAGCTACAGCAGTTTGCCCAAGCCCTCAAGCAACTGAGAAAAGTTGAGATGGAAATGCAACAAAGCATGGCAGAGGCGCTCAAAGCAGAAGGATTAACGCCCCAACGGTTTCAGGAAATTGGACAAAGGCAAGATAATCCTGACTCTCCTTTGACAGCAGATATTTCGGCGAAAGAGCAACAGCGGTTTGACAAAGCGCTAGCAAAAATCAATCAAATTCAACAAGATACCTCCCCAAAGCAAAACCGAGCTATTAGGCTCCAAGGATTAACCCTAGAGCGATTTAACCAAATCGGACGAGCGATCGAGCAGAACCCCACGCTGAAACGACAGTTGCAGGGAAACCTCTAACGCGGATCGCACACTTCTAAAAAACTTGATATTGCTAGATAGCAGGATCTATAAAATACGGCAGCTTTTTTGACTGTTAGGCGATTGCTTGCACTACTCGTCATTTCGCCCTGGTTCACTCACCTTTCATCGTTGCCCTTAGCCTCTTTTTTCGCTTGTTTACACCATCTATCCACAGCCCGCGCTAGTTTTTCACCTGCTGCCGCTGCCTTCTTAGCATGTTTCAGAAAACTTTCAACATCATCGATTTCTAGATCGGGATGGGAGGTTCTACTCAGCGGATTGATTCAAAAGACTTTCGGTAAAGGTGTAAAGTTCTGCTTCTGAGCGCCCTTGTAGCTGCAAATCCTTTAGTTCGATTAGTCCTTGTGCCAGGTTAGGGGCGCGTTTTTTGTAGACGTTGTTTGCAGTCAGTAGATCAATGAAAATTTCCTGCTCAATTTGCAGACGGCTGGCTTCATCGGACAAAGGCGAGGCGTATTCAATTGAGTCCACGTCGTATTTGAGCAGGAAAATCAGCGCGTTGCTGAGTTGCTTTAAAGTCTGCTGAAGTTTGCGGGTGTCCAGTTCCAGGCGATCGAAGCCGACTTGTCCCTCAATTTTCAATTCCATCATCGGCTGATCAGTTGGATTGATCTTGCGAGATTGGATGGCTTGCTGAACCAATGCGATCGCGCTTTCTTCCAGTTCTTCCAGGCTTTCTTGTCCGCGTGTAGTCAGCTTGAGCCGCAGGGCTGGACGCTGATAATAGTCTTGCTTCAGTTGAGCATGAATTCCAGCGGAATTAATTTCCACCAGGTATGCACCCCGCTTGTAGCTGGTTTCATCAATGTTGTTTGCTTCCAAGGACCCGGGGTTAAAAATCCAGCCCTGCTCTTCGTAGTTTTTGTGGATATGCCCCAAGGCGAGGTATTCGACTCCAGCCTGTTTGAGGGGCAACAAATCGGCGTAGCGCAAAGCTCCTTGGTAGCGGGCGATTTGCCCTTCTAAGCCGTGGTGAAACAGCATGACGGTGTTTGCGGGCGGGGCGGGTAACGCGTGAATGGCTTCAGCTAACTGGGCGATCGCTTTGGGAGCCGAGGCACCATACCATTGCGAACCAATCACGCGCACGCCGCAATCCAGATCAACATAGCCACCGCGCTTTTCATCAGGGTTCCAGGGTTGATAAATGGGTTCGCCTAACGCAGTGTCACCCGGTTCTAGCAGCATCAGTCCGTACCATTCTGCCAGGTAGCGGAGCCAGCTTGTTTTGGTGCCGTAGGGGCGGTTATCGTGGTTGCCCTCGATCGCGATCGTGGGAATGCCTGCCTCGTGTAACTCTTGGAAGCAAACCTTCGCTTGGTTGAGGATATTGGGTTGCAGGGATCGATGTTCAAATAAATCTCCGGCAATCACCACAAAATCAACCTGTTCCGCGATCGCATATTTCCGAATCACATCCTGCAATGCCCGAAAAAAGTCGAGGGTACGCTCTTTGCTGTCATAGCGATCGTAGCCCAGGTGGATATCCGAGATGTGCAGGAAGCGCGGCATGGTGAGAGTCTAATGAACTAGCCCAAGTCTAGCGGATGGAGCCGATCGCTCACACGAGACCTAGCGGTTTCCTTAATTACGATACCAACGGGTCATACCGCTAGGTTGATCGATCAAGGTGATGCCGTTTGCCACAAGCTCGTCGCGGAGGCGATCACTTTCGGCAAAATTCTTCGCTTTTCGGGCATCTTGCCGCTGTTGAATCAATGCGTCAATTTCGATATCGCTCAATCCAAGCTCCGTTCCAGTGCTAGAACCCATTTCTAGCTCAGAAATCTCTGGACGTTTCTTCATCAATCCCAGAACGCACATCAGATCAATCAAAGTCCACCATTTTTGATGCAACTGCTCTGTTGGCGTTGTGGTTTTACCTTCATGACTCAGTAAATTTTTTTCACGCCGTAAGTCTTTTGCTAATTCAAACAAAACTGCTAAACCACCGGACGTGTTGAAATCATCATCCATTGCTGCGTTGAAACGCTCAACTGATTCTGGATCTAAGCTGTCTGGTGGGTTATTTGACCAGTTCGGCAATTTTGAAACTTGGTCAAAGAACTTCAAGCCCTCTTCCAGAGTTTTCCAACCGTTTTCAGCACCTTTAATCGCCTCATCGGTGAAATCAATCGGACTACGGTAGTGTGCCTGCAACACAAATAGCCGAACCACCATGGGATCGGTGGTTTCCAGCAGCGATCGAATCGTGGTGAAGTTCTTCAGGGATTTAGACATTTTGTCGCCCCGAATTTTGACGAAGCCGTTATGCATCCACACATTCGCCAGCGGTTTAGTCGTTGCTGCTTCTGATTGGGCAATTTCGTTTTCATGATGGGGAAACACCAGATCTTCGCCGCCGGTGTGAATATCGATGCGATCGCCCAGCAATTTTTTTACCATGGCCGAACATTCAATATGCCAGCCCGGTCGTCCCATGCCCCACGGCGACTCCCACTCTGGCTCACCGGGTTTTGCTGCCTTCCACAATGCAAAGTCAAACGGGTGTCGCTTACGGGCTTCTTCCTCGTCTACTCGTCCGCTAGCGCCTGCTTCCATCTGGTCGAGTTTACGTCCCGAAAGCTTGCCGTAACTGGGAAAGCGCTCGACTGCATAGTACACATCTCCCGCAACGGCATAAGCGCAATCCTGTTCAATCAGCGTTTCGATTAAGTCAACAATTTCGGGTATCACCTCCGTTGCCTTTGGATAAGCATCCGCAGGCAGCACATTCAGCCGACCCATATCTTCGAGGTAGGCATTGATGTACTTGTGCGTTAACGCTTGCCAGGGAATATCTTCCTCTTGCGATCGCCGAATAATCTTGTCGTCAATATCCGTGAAGTTCTGCACATACTGCACGGTGTAGTCGCGCCATTGTAGATAGCGCCGGACAATATCCCAAACGATGTACGATCGCGCATGTCCTAAATGGCAATCGTTATAGACCGTCACGCCACACACATACATTCGCACCTTGCCTGGTTCTAGAGGCTGAAAGGGTTCTTTACGGCGGGTGAGTGTATTGTAAATCTGGAGTGGCATAAGAGTAGGGGTTAGGGGCTAAGGCAAATCATTGTTCGCCGCTTAATCATTCATCTTTGCAGCAAAGGTGCCTAAATGCTGCTGTCGCCATTGAGCATCTGCTTTGCGATCGGTGCAAAGTTCCAAAACACGGATGCCGGATTTTGGTAAGGGATTCAGTCGGTCTGCTAGCTGATCCCAAGCAGTTATTCGTTCGTGTTCAACACTGTAGGTTTTGCATAATTGAGCGAAATCAACCGATTGGGGCAAGGCAAAAAACTTTTCAAAGGGCAAATCGTATTGGGCGATCGCCAACATTTCAAAAATGCCGCCTCCATTATTGTTGATTAGAACGATTGTTAAATGTCCTTCAAAATGCTGTCGCAGCAGAAAGCCATTGGTGTCATGCAGCAAGGCTAAGTCGCCTGTGAGCATGACGCTGCTCTGATTGTCATGAGCGATCCCTAGCGCTGTGGAAAGGCTGCCATCAATGCCGTTAGCTCCCCGATTAAACAAGGGCTGAATTCTAGAATTACTAGGAACCCAAAAAAAATCTACGTCGCGCACGGGAGTACTGCTGCTAATAAATAGTGGCGTGCCAGGCGGCAAGCAGCGGGAAAGCATCCAGGCAGCTTTTCCCTCAAACAAGTCGGTTGTGCGGCTCAACGTGCGATCGCAGTTTTGGCGAGTTTCAATTTCTGCGGCTTGCCAAAGATGCCAATAAGGACTGAGATTTTGAGCTGTAGACTGCATTGATGGGGCTAATGCTGCCGCTAGCTGCTCCACTGAACAATGCAAATGAATGGTCTTACCGTGAAGTGGATCTAGATTGCGTCCACTGGAATCAATCACCCACTGTCGCGGTTGCGTTGCACTGACCCAGGTACGCAATTGCTTACTGGTGGGCATGTCTCCAATGCGAAGCACAATTTCAGGTGCTAATTTTTCTGACCATGCTGCATTTCGCAAAATCAGATCATAGGTAGAAATGAGATTGGGAATTAGGTCAGCATAATTGCGGAGGGGAGATAGCCCTTCCGCCAGAACAGGGTAACCAAGGTAGCTGGAAAGCGCGGCGATCGCGCGGCAGTAGGCTTCAGGCGCGGCTGGTTGAGCCAGTCCAGCAATGATGATGCCATGGGTTGAGGCTTGCCAGTCAGCGATAGGTAGTAGAGGGATGGAGAAGGAGAGAGGCGAAGGCATGGAAGGGAGGGCAGAAAAAAAATCGGTAGCGTTGAAGGCGAGGGCTTGAACATGGGGTTCGGGAACAGGAGCAAGCGGTTCCCGGAGGGGCACGTTGAGATGAACCACGCCTGCAACTGGAAAAAGCGCCCGATCCCAAGCGTGAATTATGGTTTGACGCAGATAGGCAAGCAGATCAGGCTCCACTGACGCGATCGCCAGTTCGGTGTACCAGTTGGGAAAGGAGCCATAGAGTTTTTGCTGGTCGATCGCTTGTCCAGCGTTGCAATCTCGCAGTTCCGGGGGGCGATCGGCTGTAAAGATCAGCAGTGGCACTCGACTTTCATAGGCTTCAATCACAGCCGGATAGAAATTTGCGCCAGCCGTACCTGAAGTGCAAATCAATGCTACAGGTTGATGCTGCTGACGGGCAACCCCAAGCGCAAAAAAGGCAGCAGAGCGCTCATCCAATACTGGAATCGCATCGATATCAAGATGATTGGCAAACGCGATCGCTAAAGGCGCTGATCGTGATCCCGGACAAATCACCGCTGTCTTTAACCCCAATCGAAACAGCGTCTCCACCAGAATAGAAGTCCAAACCAAATTAGTATTGGTGAAATCGATCGCCATTATTCTTCCGTTTTCAATGCCTCTTGAGCCGAAATACCATCTCCTTGATAGCCAAAATAGCCTAGGGTGGCAGCGGCTTCAGCACGGGTGACGGCTTTCTTCGGCTGGAAAATTGTGGTGTAGCCAAAGGCACGACGGATATTAGACTGGTCGCCGTTTTGATAATCTGCCAGTACCGCACGTTGCGCTTTGGGATCAATCCGAGCAGCATCTTGAAAGCCCCAAGTTTGCTTAAGCACATCTAAACTGGCGGTGGGCAAAGGCTGCCGGGTATCCATGGGCACTTTCCACAGCAGCAAGTTTTCCCGGCTAAGCTGAGCATCCGGACGAAAGGTGACCGCAGCTAAATCGCCCGACAAAGCACTGGAAAGAATGCCAGCTTCTGCCAAGCCTTGAATCGCTGCAAAATCGCGATCGCCGACTGGCACATCCCGAAAAGCTGGCTGAGAACTACCCGCAGCGGGACGAATTTGCTGAGCGAGGCGATCGCGATATAAACGGTTATTGGCAGCGAATAGCCAGCGAACATATTCTCGTCGCGAAATAGGCTTGTTCGGCGCAAAATTGTTGACGCTAGCTTTTTCTTTGCTACCCGCCAGTAGATCCAAAACACCAAGCTGAGCAAGGGCAGTAATATAGGGCTGCAATTCCTTGGGCGCTTTATCTATGTCTGTGAAGGAATTTGGTGGCAGTGTGACTGCTGGCTGACTAGGTGGGGCAGTTTCATCCGAGCTTCCCGATAATCCCAAGAAAGCTTCCTGTGGCGTGGGCGTGGATTCAGTCGGCGAAGGCGTTGGACTAAGAGCCGCCCCAACGGAAGAACTACCTTGCTGATACTGAATCGTGAAATCGGTGCCAACCACAGGGTTAGCAGTAGGAGCCGTATTAGATGGATCGAGTTTAGGTTGAACAGTAACCGTTACTCTCAGATCATCTCGACTGGCTACCAGAGTTCCTTGGGTTGTACTCAAGGGTGATTCCTCCAGCTTCCAGCCATTCGTTTGAAACTGCTGCTGATAGAAGGCAAAAACGCGATCGCTGCTATCTGCACTTGCCCACTGGGTTGCACGGTCTGATTCATTGACCGATTGCAACACTGCCGCCGGATATTGTGGAATTTCTGTTGGAAACGCAGTCGGCAGTTCTGCTTGAGAATCTGGGATCTCAGTGGGAGAAGGCGTTGGGGCGATCGCTTGCTCATCCACAGCCGTATCTTTTAGCTTAGGATCGGCTGCCAGAGAGGTTTGCAGCGACTCTCCTAAACCGCTATTGGCACAACTGGTCAACAGCAAGCATAACAATATTAGTGAAGTCGATAATCGATGAAACAACACAGTTACTTTCAGCAAAATCCTATACAGCCCCACACTAGCGCAGATTAGCAAGAGTGAAGGGCTAGAAAAGTTTTGAGGAGGCAGGAATAGAATGTTTTAAGTGTTGTAAGTCCCTCAGACTAGCTTTGCCAACGCGCAGTGCCTCCGCAGGAAATGTTTTGGATTTTGAGTTCCATATTGTTTTCTATTATTCGTCTGTTGCTAAGCCATAAAACTAACTCCGAGAGGGCGCTGGAGACGGTGCGGGATGGAAGGGGTTTCTATGCGCTTTAAAGTTGCTAAGAAAGCTGGATTCAAACAGCGCCCGATTCTCAGTTTGAAGGGAGCTAATTTAGGCTATTGTCGCGCAGTTGTAACTCTGGTCCTTCGTGCCAACCGCGCAGATTGAAGTAGATCAACGCTTTGAGTGATTGCCAAAATGGAATGATGAAAATACTCAAAAATAAGACCAGCAAAATACTAATCGTTAGAGACATGAGGAGCGCCACAACCGCTGCTTGGGCAGGTATCTGTCCTTGGGATGCCACTACCAACAGAGAAATATTTGCAATCAACGTCAGTATAAATGGAATAAATGCCAAGATAATCAGCGGCAGTGTAATCAATCCTGCGAGCATGATCGCCAAAAAAATCTGCCCTGCTGCTCCTCTCGACAGTTCCCAACCGCGACGAATGGATTCAACACTACTGTTTTTGGTTTCGACTGCTAGGGGTACTTCTGAAATAAACAAGCAAACCTGAAGCCAATACGCCGTCACCAAAGCCGCCAAATTCAGCACGAGCGAAACAAGCCCCGCAAGCGCAGAGGTTTCTCCAAAAACTCCTTCCACAAGCGATACTGCGATCGCGACAGCAATGTTGATACTAAAACTCACAACGAATAAAATCAGCCCCACAAGAACCGAAGTCCAAAGAAACTTCCAAGTTTTGCGATCAAGATGTCCACGAGATTCCTGAATGCTTTCTGGGTGACTGATTAGCTCTCCATAGGCAAGCCGAGAAATGAGGGCGGTATTCATCAAGCTTTTGGCATAACAGTAGAGGACAAGCACAATCCACCCTAGCCAGAGGACAATGCTGAGTAAGCTGACTAGACCCACTGAGTTCGGTGAGGTAGTGATTACAAATCCTGTTACTCCAGCTAAAACAAGGGCAGCAAGCAGCGGAGGTAAGTTCCATAGCGTAGCGGTAAATGCAACGCTCAAAAGTTGGTTCAGGCGAGAACGGTAAAGTTTGACGGCGGCGCTAAGAAGATTTACGGCATTAAGCGGTCGGTTGGAACTGGAACTGCCAGCCATAAGTTACACTCCTGCTACAACGGTGAATGATGCCGCTATCCTAATCCACTTATTTTCGTTATTTGCGAATATAAACATCTATGAATATTCCGGGCTAAATTGGTCAGTGATAATCCAGTGATAACCCAGTTAGCAAGCGTTAAAGACTCTTCTAAAAAATAGAACGGAAAGGGCGAAGTTGCTAAAGGCTAAAAAATTCTCAGCTTGCTAACTTTATCGCTCTGTGACTGAACTGTTTATTGCGCTGGTGTCAGACCTCAGCCGTAACAAAGCCAGTAGCCAAGAGCCAACTAACAGCAATTAAAGCGGAGCAATAAATACGTTACCAGCCTCATCCCGAACTGTGACTTTAACCGTCCGAAGAGAACCTTTTGCATCGGTGACCTTGCAGTCAAAAGTTTCTCCAGCTTTAGCAGGTCTAATTTTGCCGCCACAATCCACACCAACTTTGCCAAGATCTTTGCTCTCAGCACTTTTTTGAATAAAGTCATTCAACTTAGAGAGCAGCAACATGCCCTTGGTGCCCCAGCGAAATTTATTGGGATCACTAGTTGGCTCTACCACAACTGTAAAGCCACCGGCATCTGAGGTCACTTGGCACTCATACGTTTTCGGTGTTGTGGCAGCGGCAGGAGTTCCAGTTGGGGTGGGGGCGACCAACGTTGCTGGGCAGTCTACCGATTGAATCGTTAAGTTTCCAGCTTTGCCGACCAACCCCGCCAAATTGGTTTCTACGGTCTTGACGGACTCCGGTTTTTCCACGGTTGGGGAGGGACTTAAAGAGGTCGTTGGGCTAACGCTAGGCGAAATCTCAGTTGGACTGGGATTGGGCAACAAGCCCGTTGGAGTGGGAGACGGAGACTGAACGACTGACGATTCTGTGGTCGTTGGGCTAGTTTGTAGGGAGGTGCATCCAGCAAGCGCGATCGCGCCTGCGGCAACCATCCATCCAAATCCTTTAGGGCTGAATTGTCGGGTCCATTGACGTAATTGGCGATCGCGCTGACTCATACAAACAATCTCCTGATAGCTCACTAGCATCCTCTGCCGCTATCTATTATGCAAGTGAAAAGATTGTTAAGGGGTGGATTTTAAGATAGGCGATCGCGTTCTTGTCACAAGTCCTAAAGTGGCAACAGCGACACGTGGGCAGACACAATCCGCCAGCCTTGAGGAAACTTACGCCAAAACTGGCTTTGCCTACCCAATCGCGCCGTTCCATTAATAGTTCGCCGAAATTCCAATGTAATTGCTGCCGTATCGTCGCCAAACGGCACCACTGTTAACCGGGAAATTTCTCGCGCTAAGTCTTGCGGCGAGCGACATCGGCGAAACTGGCGAATCTCGTCAATTCCATAGAGATTTTCGGTTGCACCAAATCGCACTACATTGGTCGATTCCCAAAACAGCGCATCTAAAGTTGCCAAATCATTGGTGCAAAGGGCAGTTTCGTAGGTCAGGTAGAGTTGGGTCAGCTCTGCAATTAAATCATTTTGAGAATAGGTCATTGCAGATAAATTGCATCTTGATCAAGTTCAAAAATATAGTGATAATCGAAGACAAGCGACTGAGAATGACGAATGATAGAAAAGCCCATGTTCGTGGTGACATCGGTGGGAAAGGTCGCGATCGCCAACTCCACCAGTTTTCTCTCAGACATAATCGGCTTTTTCACATAATAGTCGCGCCGCGCAAAAAACAGATTTTCATCCTTTGGCACGATAATTTGGTTAATCCGATGAGCGTGTTGAATCGGCTTGATATAAGTCTGCAAAAACTCTTCCTGGTTCCGCTGTAAGCGATACAGCTTTTCCTGCTGATACCAACTCATGCTGAACATCATTTTAATCAATTCAAAGCCCAAAATATACGAGAACACATTATTGCGTTCTTCCGTACTCATCACCAGCCGCAGCGCTGACTCTAGATAAAGCTGGGGCTGAGTCCGCATATCCTGCGCCGAATGGATATAAAACTGACGAATATAATGGCGCAGAGAATTCGTATCTAGGTCCGTTTTGACCTTAAATTCCTTCAGATATTCTTTGACTTTTTGCTTTGTGTCACGGTCTTCTAAAACTTTAGACACCAAACCATCGGCAGTATAGTCATCTAAAAATTGTGCCCGTGTTTCGGGCGCAGCGGCACCCATGAGGTGACACAACGACAACACGTAGCGCCGCTGTGCCCAGGGCAAGCTCTCAGCCCACCGCTGTGCTTCTGGAGGAAGCTTGAGCAACAGACTCTCAGAAAAAACGGCCTTAGATAGGGTCAGTGACGATTCAATTGGCTGATTCATAAGTAGTTCAAAGGCGACGATCGCTATAGTGCGCCGACTTATCATTCAGTGTGCCCAACCTGTGCAGTTATAAACAGACACGACCTACTTTTTCTGGTACATCATGCTTGAGCCGAAGGGTGACGATGCTCTACCTCAATCACAGTATGCACATTGCCCCGTGGATTATAGTCGCCTTTAAGTCTCACTTCTAGCGGGTCACAAGCAGCAACAAAATCATCCAAGATTTGGTTGATAGATTCTTCATGCGAAATATAGCGATCGCGATAGCTATTGATGTAAAGCTTAATCGCTTTTAGCTCCACCACTTTCTGATTGGGAACGTAGGTCAAATAAATCGTTGCAAAATCTGGATAGCCCGAAAAAGGACATTTGCAGGTGAATTCAGGCAGCACCAGATGAATCTCGTAGCGTCTGCCAATTCGCGGATTTGGAAAGGTAATCAGTTGCCCTGACTCAATCAACCGCTCCCCATATTTTTCTGCGGTAGGGTTCGGCAATTCAGACTCAGACGGGATTGTATCGGCAGCAAATTGACTCATGATTGTGATTTGGAAATAACGTGAGCTATCGCGCATGCGCGGACTTATCAGTCCGCGAAGTCTTTACTTTAAAGGAACTAGGAATCAAGGGGACAAGGTCTAGGAAAAACTAAAAACTTAGAACTAAAAACTCTTGTCTGCGGCCTCTCAAGAAAAACGGTCACTTTTTGAGTTTGGGTTTATCCTGTGGTCAATCATTTTTTGCTGTATCTACAAACACTTCTTTCCTATGCCCTCTAATGTCAATACTAAACCGATGATGCAACCTCCCAAAACATCTGCGCCAGCTCCAAGATCCGAGGTTGCGCGTAGCCCGTCTGTCCCTATCTCGGTTTACCGCGAAGTTGCAAGTGAATTGCAAGCGGCTCGAACCTCTCTCGATTCTCTCAAAGGTCAGAATAATGACCTGGTTCAAAGGAACCAGCAGTTGCGGCTTGAAATTGAGCGGGTGGTGCAGTCAGCCCTCTACCTTCGCCAGCTTGCAGATATTAATTTGCAGGTAGGCAGTTCCAGCACAGACAATTCTTCAAGTCCAGCCGCCGAGACTTCATTCACCTCCGCCCCCTCAGAACAACCCATCCAATTGAATAATCAGTCTGCTGCGATCCCTACCCAAAATGCTCTAAAGCAGATTACTGGCTTTCCAGGAAAGCTGTTTACGGGGCAAACTAGTCAGCCTAGTTCGACTGCTCAGGCGGAGGTAAAAGAAATCGGTGCATGGTGGCTAGTTTTGGTCATTTGCATGATCATTGTGACGGCGTTTGGCACCGGATTTTTGATTGTGCGTCCGTTGCTGCCTTCACGTTAGAATCGCTCCCCTAATGATGAATGCCTAAAATATCTTTATATCTAGCTATAGGGCAGGTATTTGGTAAAGTGCGCGATCGCTAAGCCTCAGAGTGTACCCTTTGTTACAAAATATTCGTTCTGGACGGTGATAGAAAGTGACATGCTAGATAACAAAGCAATCCATAACAATAAGGAGTGAGTGAGTTGAAAAAAGTCGAGGCTATTATTCGCCCGTTTAAGCTTGATGAGGTAAAAATTGCGCTCGTCAATGCAGGCATTGTTGGCATGACGGTTTCTGAAGTAAGAGGTTTTGGTCGTCAGAAAGGACAAACTGAGCGCTATCGCGGGTCAGAATATACCGTTGAGTTTTTGCAAAAGCTCAAGGTTGAAATTGTGGTTGAAGACGAACAGGTAGATATGGTAATCGATAAGATTATCGTAGCGGCTCGTACTGGTGAGATCGGCGATGGCAAGATCTTTGTAACTCCAGTCGATCAAATCATTCGCATCCGCACGAGCGAAAAGAACCAGGAAGCCGTCTAGACGGTCTTATTTAAGTTTCTAACAGTACTGGAAGCTTCTATGCGTTCGGTTTAGCTACTCCGTTGCCCAGGTCAGTGGAGTTGCCATACCTTCTAAAAGTATAAGGTTGCGTCTCTAGCCTTTTAATCGAGCGCTGGCTCTCCTACTTGGAGAGCCTTTTTCATTTTGTGGATTTTAAACATCTCACGCCCATTCTTCTTCCTGGGCGATCGCGGCTTGCTGCAAGGTTTCCTCAAGGTTGTGCCAGTTGATTGCATTCGCCGATTGATCTGCAACTAACTGTCCTTGCTGAAAATGCAAAACACGGGTACACCACGCCTGAGCAAGGTCAAGTTGATGCGTAACCATCAAAACAGTGGGGGCACAGCCAGACTGTTTTAAGACTGACAAAAACTGACTGCGCTGACTGATATCCAGTGAGGTAGTGGGTTCGTCGAGCAATAAAACTTGTGGCTGGGCAATCAAGGCACGAGCGATCGCGACCCATTGTCGTTGCCCCAGCGACAGTTGTTGCTCGGTTCGAGCAAGCCACTCAGATGGAATTTGTAAGCGATCGCGCCACTTAGTCACTTGTTCCGCAATTTCTGGCAATAAAACACCCCGTAGTTGCAGGGGATACGTTAACGCTTCCTGAACCGTCATGCCCAGCAGTTTAGTTTCTTGGGGCAGCAAGAGGATGTGTTGTCGTAAGGAAACGGACGAAATTTGAGTATAGGAGCGATCGTTAAAATAAAGCGATCCCTGAGTAGGTGAAATCAGACGATTGAGCAGACGCAATAGAGACGTTTTGCCAGCACCAGCGGCACCTACAATAGCAATGAGATCGCCCTGAAACACCTCAAACGAAACATCTCGCAGCGAATAGTAAGCAGGTAGGTTAGGCTGTGCCCTGCGCCCTAGTTTGACAGATTTAAATAGCTGGGGGGCAAAACTCACCCGATCTACACGAATTTGGGCGGGTTGAGTGGGAGAAATCATGCCATGAGCGAAAGTGCTGTCCAAATTGTCCAACTATCGACCAGCAGCAATAGCAACGTCAACCCTAACAAAGTCAAATACATCCACGGCTGCGACAACGAACGGACATCACTCGTGTCAATGCCTGTTCTCTCCTGCACCAAGCGAACCAACCGCGAGAATCCTGCGACTCGCATGGGCAGCAAATATGCCTGCTCAGCCTGACTCAAAAAATAGTACACAATCCCCCCTTGCCCAGTGGAACGAGGTTTCAGAGCTTTCACCTCCGCCCACGGCAGCACCCATCCTTTCCGCAAAATGCGCGGCATCCAGGCTGGATAGGTCACCTGAATCTCAGTTTCAGTCACAATAACCCGTTCCGATAACGCCCCGTACAGTGCGATAAAGCCTAAGCCAATGCCAAACCACAGCCATTTAGGGGAAACGGCAACTCCGTCCGTCTGCGGCAATAAAGGTAATGGCACTGTTAAAGCCACATATAATCCTAGCAGCGTCACCCGAATCAACGGCGAAAGCTTAAATATTGCCGGCATTGGTATTAAAGAAATAGATTGACTCTCTTGTGGTGCCTGAGCCGATTCCACTAATCTTTCCCCATTTTTTCTACACTTTACACTAAGCATTTATTCTTCAGGGCAAATATTTCTGCACCACTGTCCAACCTGTAAACGACACCCAAATAAATCCCACCAGCAAAACTGCATTAATTCCAACATGTAGCTGCCTTGCCCATAAGCGATCGATGCTAATCTGCACGGCACTCCAAGCAGACAGAAAAACCAGGTACACAACAGCGAACCCTGACAGGAGATGCACAGAATGTCCTAGTCTGCCGTATTCTCCCAGGGTTCCAACGATGCCGATCGCCAATAGCAGCAGTACTAAAAGGGCTAGAGTCAATCCCAGCAAAAAATGTACTGGACGTAACCAGTCCGGGCGGACCTGCTCATTTTGCCTTAGCGATCGCATCCACAGTCCAGAAATTCCTAACAGCAGATAGGCAAGCCAGGATAAACCCATTGACCACGCTGCAATTCGCCAAAGCCAAATAAAAGAAGGAAGATTCACGAGTTGAGAGGAATTATAAATTTACAGATAACTTAAACACTCTAGCGAATAGCTGTTTGCTTAGATGATTGGTCAAAAGAGAGAAAGTTGATCGGGGGGAGCGGGTAAAACCTGGCTCGCGTCAATTGCCGGGCCCGATGCGAGTTTGTGAGCATGGCGAGTTGTTTCGGGTAGGCGATATTTGGTAGTGCAGCGCATGACGTAAGCAATCGCGGTATCCAAGCTAATCCGATGTCCTGGAGAGATGTAAACAGGTTTCGTGCCAACACGAGTTCGCAATACCACGCCAATCGTTTCGCCTTTGTGAATCAGCGGTTGATAGCTGCCTTTTTCATCTGCCAAATCCGCATGTTTGCCCACTAATAAAGATTTAGCAACGCCAATTGTGGGCAAATTAATGATTAATCCCAAATGACAGGCAATACCCAAACGACGCGGGTGAGCGATTCCCTGACCATCACACAAAATGAGATCGGGTAAAATCGTTAGCTTTTCCAGAGCATCCACCACCGCCGGAATTTCACGAAAAGAAAGCAAACCTGGAATATAGGGAAAGGTCGTGGGACGACGGGATCGCACACCTGCAAATCGTCTGGATTCAATACAGCGACAGCAGCACGAGTAATGGTTCCCTCCGCTTCAAAGCCCACATCCACCCCAGCCACATAGCGCACCTCACTTAATTGATCCGCCACAATCACCTGGCTGCGAAGTTCTTGCTGAAGCGCGATCGCCTGTTCGGGGGAGAATGACCAATCCGGTAACGCAATATTCATGAAGTTCTAAGCTGAGTGAGCAAAGATAGAGCGCATCAATGCTAACGCTGTCAGAACAAACGCTGCACCAATCCAATTAATTTGCGTCAAATTACGATTTTTGGGTTGTAACCACGCTTTGAGCAGCCACGCGACAAAAGGCATTACCAGCCAAGTCAACAAGCAGCATGAGAGAAAATTGCTCAACAACATGACATCCGCAAACCCCCAAGAATGGGTCCAAGAAAAGGAAGATTGCAATAGACTCAACAGCATGACCGTTGGATAAAGCCCCATTAGGGTAGCCAAAATTTGCTTCCACGCAGGAGGATGAGCCTCTTGCTTAACGAACCAACGTTCTAAACCAGTTTTGAAGTGAGTAATTTTGGAACTTAGAAAAATTTGTTTCCCAATTTCAACTAGATTGTGACGTACATCTGACTCTAGCCAATTGGTTAAGGTATTAGAAGAGTCAAACTGAACCATGATGTACCACTTATTGTCGTGCTCCACAGGCGGACAAACAGTTGTTCCTAAATATCCATCAAATTGACTAGCTGCCTGAGTAATGCTTTGCTGCCATTGCTTAAACTCCTCTTCTCTTTTCTGAGACACTTCATGTTCGATTACATAGCTAGCGGTATCGTGTTTGTAAAGTTGTTTCTTAACCATCTAAGTGTCTACCATGAAGACAACTGTTTACATCAGAGTATCGCCCAAACAAAAAGCTCAGGATGTTTACTCCTGAGCTTTTTTATTAATTAACATCACTACTAAGTAAAAAGAAAAAAGCTAATAATCTCTTTTACTCAATAGCCTCGTTGCTACACTAGTTTGTGAAAGCTAGTAGCTACGAGAGAAGCTGTTGCTGCGACGACCGCCGCCACCGCCACCACCAAAAGAGCCGCCTCTATCTTCGCGGGGTTTAGCTTTGTTGACTTTCAGGTCCCGACCCATCCATTCTGCACCGTCTAGTGCATCAATGGCGGCTTGCTCTTCAGCATCAGTACCCATTTCAACGAAACCAAAGCCGCGCATCCGACCGGTTTCACGGTCAGTAGGTAGTTGAACGCGCTTAACTGAACCGTATTCTGCAAATACAGCAGTCAAGTCAGCCTCAGAAACGTCGTAAGATAAATTGCCTACGTAAATTGACATATTGTCTCCAAAATCGAAAGGTTGCAGAGAGTGAGATTTCGGAGAGAAGCCTGTCAATACAAAACGGAAAAACTCGTCAATATTAGACACAAACACTACAGCCGATCTTATTCTCATCCATACTTTAACACCTTGATTATAGTCGTTCTACCAAAAATTCACCAGAGCGTTGTAAAGATATGCAACAAAGATTGCGATCGCATCGCTTTTTGCAAGTCATCTTGAGACAGATGGCATCTATTTTGGTTTCTCATAAAATAAATTCCTATCCAAGATGAAGGCTGCTTTGTCATCCTGCTAACTCCATAACAAACAAGCTAACTTTTAATGACTATGAACCCCGAAACCGACAGTTGGAAACAAGTTCAGGCGGCAGTCTCTATGGCATCTCGCACAGTAGAAGACGCGATCGTATCTCCCCTTCACGATGTAATTGAACAGGGAACAGAAACCATCGGTAATGTCATCACCCCGATCGCAGAAAATCCCTTAGTCAAATACGCAACCAAGTTACCAGGGGTTAGTTGGCTAATGGCAGCCTTGGGTCAGGTGGATGTAGAGCAGGTAGAGCAAGATGTAGTGGCTCTGCAACAGCAATATCCCTTAGAAAATCCTGAGCAGTTGGCGCAGCGCATTATTTCTGAAAGCGCATTTAAAGCTGCAAGGATTGGACTACTTACAAACATCGTGCCTCCTTTTGCCTTAATGCTGCTAGCAGTTGATATTGCTGCTGTGACTGCCCTGCAAGCTCAGATGGTTTATCGGATCGCAGCCGTTTACGGTTTTTCACTCAATGAACCAGCCCGTCGTGGAGAAGTTTTAGCTTTATGGGGACTCTCTATGGGTGGTTCAAGTGTCATCAAAACAGGATTAAGCATTGTTGAAGTGATTCCTTTCTTGGGAGCGGCAGTTGGAATCGCAAGCAATGCAGCATTGTTGCACTCATTAGGCCATGTTGCCGTTCAGTTCTACGAGAAAAAACAAGCATCAATCTATGAGAGTTCACAAAACGCCGTGAAGTACAAAGATAATCACCAGGACAGAAATTAGCTGCAATTAGCAACTGCATTATTTTTGATAGGTCTCGTTATATAGATAGTTAAATAATTGTTAGGCAAAGCTGTTTTAGTTGCGACAACTCAATTTAGTTCAACAGTTTTTGGGTAACTAGTAGTCCTAAAGCAACACTAAGCACCCCTAACAAAGCGCTACTGAACCAATAAAACAGTGCAAATCCGAAGTTTCCACTTTGGATCAACGTTATTGTGTCTAAGGCATAGGTAGAAAATGTAGTGTAAGAACCTAAAAAACCTACGGCAACTAATAAACGGAGATCAGAAGAGGTTATTGAGCGTTCTAGGGTGAATGTGACGAATACCCCCATCAAAAATGCACCAGTAAGATTGATGAAAAAAGTGCCAAAAGGGAAGCTGGTGCCAAACCATTGCCCAAAATACAGCGAGATATAATATCGGCAGAGCGCACCTGGAATTGCACCCAAAGTAATGGCGATCGGCGATCGGATAATTGGATCGGCAGTTGTGAGTATCTGTGTAAAATGCTGTGCAACCAAAGCTAAAAGACTATGCATCTGCATAAACACTCGACCTGCGAAAACAGTGAATGCCCATAAAAAACGGACTAACCTTAAAGGGGTTAGCCCGCTAGTTTGGGAACGCGTGGAGAGACTAGCTTTGCAGCACTAGCTTGACGTTTGCATTTTGCAAGCCAGGACGCTTAACCTCTGCCAAGGTTTTGTTAACTGCGTACTTTTGGTTGATGGAATTGATCAACTCAGTTTGGTTATGGCGTTTAGCAACACCCCAAAGATCAGCAATCAGGTCAAAGGATCCATCGGCATTGCGAGACCAACCTAAATCATATTCACCTTCCAAGATGGCAACGATGTCGGAACGCACGCGCTGACCGTTATAGCCACGAACATCAGCTTCAGTTTTGACGCTGATGCCTAGATCGCGCAAGGAAGCTTTTAGGATTTCAGCATCGGTGATCTTGGTGCGCAGAGTGCTAAAATGAGACATTTGGAATTTCCTCCTGATAGAGAGTTAAGAACAACGTTGGGTTGAGGTTTGCTATTAGCCCTAAGGTCAATAGCAAGTGTGTTAACTGACTTTGCTAGCGGAGTCGCCAGCCTTTCTACCTGTTGGGAGCAGGAAGAAAGCTCTAGAACTCTAGTCGCTGATATTCAGCGACAGAGGCTGCAGCAGGTCTGGCTCTTTGACGGGCCCAATCGCGCAGAGCCGTCACCTGTTCACTCATCGTCTTAGACAAGGGCTGAGTTGCCTTGACCGCTGCAATAATATCCAGTTGGGTAAACTCTCTCTCTTGAGCGAAAGCATCGTACATAGCTGCTACTAATGCTTGCTCAATTTCTGCTCCAGAGAAACCATCGCTTACGTTTGCCAACTGGTCTAAATCAAACCGGGAAATATCCCGTTTACGCTTAGAAAGGTGAATCCTAAAGATATCTTTGCGTTCTTCTGCATTGGGTAAATCTACAAAGAACAATTCATCGAAGCGCCCCTTCCGTAAAAACTCCCCAGGCAAGCGTTCTACTCGGTTCGCTGTTGCCATGACAAAAACAGGAGAATCCTTTTCTTGCATCCAGGTTAAAAACGAGCCGAAGATGCGACTGGATGTTCCACCGTCAGAATCTGCCGAGCCAGCAGTGCCAGCAAAAGCTTTGTCTAGCTCGTCTATAAATAAAATGGCGGGTGAAATTGATTCGGCGGTTTTCAAAGCATTCCGCAAATTGGCTTCTGACCGACCAACCATAGAGCCATCATAAACTCGACCCATATCTAGCCGGAGCAGTGGCAAGCCCCACAAGCGAGAAGTAGTTTTGGCAATCAATGACTTGCCGCATCCTGGAACTCCAAGGATCAACATACCCTTGGGCTGCGGAAGCCCGTATTCCCTGGCACGCTCTGTAAAGGCGTTAGAACGCTGAGTTAGCCAGCGCTTTAACTCCTCTAGCCCACCCACTGATTGAATAGTTTCATCCTCTTCAATGTACTCAAGAATTCCATTTCGGCGAATGAGCTGCTTCTTTTCGGAAAGAACGATGCCGACTTCCTCTTCTGTTAAATGTCCTGTGGTAACTTGAGCCTTTCGATAAACTTTTTCCGCTTCATCCCGCGTGAGACCTAGGGCAGCCTTCAACAACTTTTCCCGCGTTTCAGTGGTGATTCGACGATTGCGAGTAAGGTCTAGCTGCTGCGAAAGAACTTGGTTTAGCTCAGCCATGTCTGGCATTGCGAAATCTAAGACTGCAACCTCTTTTTCAAGTTCAATTGGGATCTGCTGAACCGGAGACATCAGGAGGATCGTTCTCTGCGAACCACGAAAGCTAGCGATCGCATCCCTCAACCAACGGGTTACCGCTGGAGAATCGACAAAGGGATGAAGATCCTTAAATACAAAAATGGCAGGGTCGCGTTGCCGAGTTGCCCACTCTACTGCTGCTTCTGGAGAAACGGTGTTGTGCTGCGTTACATTTCTAGGCTGCCCATACTCAACGATGCCATGAGTCACGGTCCAAAGAAACACGCGCCGCTGGGGTTTTCCAGCTTGAGCGATCGCTGCAATTGCCTGCTCGGCACGCTCTTCCTCAGAAGTGACCAAGTAGATCAAAGGATACTGAGCTTGTATTAGGATGCTGAGTTCTTCCTGCATATCATCCACCTAATTAGAGACAACTCAGACTGAAAATCATCCAAACCACTTGCCTAGAAATTGCGGTACCGTTCAGAATTAAAGATTCACTTTGCTAACAATGGAACCAGATCTTCTTCGCTTTGAGAGACTGCTTTCGTGACCTGTGAACTATCTGTAGAAAGACTAACCTGTGCGCCTGACACTACTTGGGTATTCAAGGAAACCATCTCGCCATCACGTAGGACTATATGACTGGAACATTCTGGACAGCCATAAACTCGGTGAGCCTGACCATAAAAACCATCATGATGCTCGACAACCTCTGGATTTGACAGATAAAACGCGATCGCTCTCTGGGCAATATCAGTCATCGTCTCTACATCAACTGCTGCTTTTACCTTTAGCTGCCTGTGAAGCTCTGGAGGTAAATACAACGTAACTTTTTGCTTATCCTCTTTTAGCTTGTCCTGCATATCACTCTCAGTCTTGGTAACCCGGGTATGAATAAAAGCATATCGACCCTACCAATTACTGTCAAGACGGAAAGACAGCATGACGGCAATTTTGTTACTTTTGTTTACAATCATATTTTTTGCATCGTCAGTAGTACTAGCAAAATCGCTAACCTGAACGGTAAAAGCACTTTATCTAGTCAGTCTTTATCATCAGGTTAGCGATTTTATATTGGGAGATTGGAACTATTTCTATTCAAGCAATATCAGGTGGTACAGCATTAACGGAAGGAATTTGCTGCGTTAACTGAGCCTGAATCAGGGCTTGCAAATCCTCTCTTTTCACTTCGGTGCCTACCATTGTATTTCCAGGCAGTTCAAAGAAGACGACGCTATCAACAGTTTCCATTGCCACAATTTGAAACAAGATATGGATAACGGGAATAGGCAACGCTATCATCTGCGGGTCTTTCATGGGATAGGGTCCAGAAGACACATCCTTTAAATTTGGAAATGCATAAATGATCTGTTTCTGTACGCCACTTTGAGTTTCATGATCGAGTAATGTGACTGCCCAGTTTCGCTCCAGGGTTTGTGCAATGTAATACTCTAGGTGCCGCAATTGAAACGCTAACTGCTTTAGTACTGGCGCGATCGCTTCGATCAAACCAGGAGTGACCCCATCCTGTGGCGCATCGTCAATTAGTTCTTGAAGTTGTGTATCTAAATTCATATTCATTTATATTCGTCCATCACGCACAAACTAATTTTCACAGCAACCCTGAACACTCTGTAAAGCAGAGAAAGTTGTGAGAGGGAGAATTTTAGATCAATCCTCTCAACAATTTCAAAAGATCATCATCGTGTGCATTTACTGAGTTTATTGAGATTTACTCTAGACGCTTACCGTAAATTGTTGCCAAAATTGATCAAGATATCCCGATGTTTGTTATCGTTAGGCGTTGGAACACATAGTGCGAGAAACTTGTCAAAGCGTGGAGCCAATCTTTCAACTGCTGCTAAGTGAACTTAAAGTATCAACAAACGCTTCTGAGCAGCATTGCTGGGATGTGGCAGACCGTCTTTTAAAGGAAGTTACCCGGATTTGTGTTGAAAGTAAGCGTATACAAGCCTCTGGCGATCCTGAATCATGGGCGTTTACCCTGGCAAAGCATCGTCTTCAGCAATGTCTGCATTACTCCAAATTAGGCTCTCGGCGAGGAAGAATTGAACTTCACAGCACCTTAAGTGCCATTGTGTATCGCTACATTACTCCGCTTCAAACGCAGTTTAGTTACCAAGCCCGTCTGCCGCTGATCGAAGATTTTCTTCAAGGTTTTTATATGGAAGCATTAAATGCCTTCCGTCGAGAAGCCCAGCTTCTTCCAAGCTATACTCCTAGTGCACCACTTCAGCTAGCGGAGTATATGGCTTTTACGGAGCGTTATGCAAAACGCCGTATTCCACTCCCTGGCAATCGTAGTCAACAACTCATCATTCTTCGAGCGCAAACTTTCTCGCAGCAGCAGCCTTCCGAAACCCCTGTGGATATTGAGCAAGCTGCTGAGGGTATGTCTAGTGAGGCAGATGGGGCTTGGAACGCTGCATCTATGCAGCAGGTTCGGGAGCAAATGGTTGCTCAAGAACCAGAACCTGTTGAAGACACACTACGTCACACAGTCATTGCTGAGCTAATTAGTTATTTAGATGAGCGTAAGCAAAACGATTGCGCTGACTATTTCGTATTGCGGCTTCAAGACCTTCCTACGAGTGAAATTGAAAATATCTTAAGGCTCACGCCTCGCCAGCGAGATTATTTGCAACAGCGGTTTAAATATCATTTAGTCCGCTTTGCCCTCTCTCATCGATGGGAACTGGTTCATCAATGGTTAGAAGCAGACCTTGATCGCAACTTAGGATTGGCTCCCCAGCAGTGGCAAGCTTTTCAAGTTCAACTAGATGAATCACAAAAAGCATTATTAGCTTTGAAGCAGCAAAAGTTAACCGATACGGCGATCGCCCAAGCATTGGGTTTTACCACGACCCAAATTCAAAAACAATGGTTCAAACTATTAGAGCAAGCCTGGGAAATTCGTAATGATTTTTGGGAGATGCAAAACGGGTGAATGTCCGGAGAGCACGTATCAACCAATGTATAGGAATTTGTACTATGAATCGTGACCCAGAAAAAATTCAGCGGCTTATACTAATGCTGTTGCAGGATCTTCTCCCCACAGCGCCTTTAGTAGATGCTGAGGCAGTCAATCAGGCACTAGGGCGCGAGGCAACAGAAACATCACATCTGGATCAGTCCAATCTACTTATGCCTCAAGACAATTCTTCTCCTGTATCTGGTTATACCGATTCAAAACGCTCTCCCCAAAGAGAGCAACTATTTGAACTTGGAGATGTACCTGCTGTGCAAGACCGTTTTCATGCCTTGTTAAAACACCGATTACAAAGCGAAATTCAAAAAAATCCTCCTCTTTTTCCATGGGAGTCTAGCGTTCAAGACTATGAAGCCAACACAGCTTATGATTCTGTCGAAGCTAGCTTTGGTTCCGAAACTCCTGCCACTGTTGAAGCAAACTCTGCCCCAAGCATCTGGAATCGTCAGTTCAGTGCTCTCAACCTGCCTGTCCAAGTTCCAGTCCTGGTGCTAAGTCGGCTATTAAAACAGTGTCAGCAAGTGGTGCAATCCTCCCTCCGTGAAGGGGTACAGTTGGTTGAAGCTGTAGAAAGCCTATTTCCTGGTGAAGGACAAGCACTGAATTATTTGGCAGGCTTAGTGGTTGCTTCGCCAGCTAGATCAGGTATAACCGCTGCAACCGCTACAACAGGAGCTAACTTTCCTCAAAGCTATGAGGCAGCGGCTCCAGCCCAGCAAATGGTGCTGTCGCTCTTAGCGGCGCGCGAAATGATTGTGACCTTAACCTTGGGTGTGTCTGCTAGCCAACCGACCATTGAGCGACAGTGGGAAACTAATCAGGGGATGTTGCATTTAAGAGCAACATATAACTCCAACCCTACAGACTTGAGTGTAGTTGTTCGAGCAGAACTACCAACGGGTGGACGTTTAACCATGAATGGCTCAGGGTTACAGTCTATGGCTGAGCGGCGCTATCCCGGCTCTGTGGGTGTAGAACTCTGTGATCCTAAAGTGGGGCAGGTTTACATGCTAGAAGCGTGTTTGGATGGTGATGAAACACCACTTGTTTTCGTTATACGAATTGTTGAGGGATAGGTATTCTAAAGGTAAAATCTGAAACCTATTGAGAAAGGCTACTTGTTAACCATTGGGTAGGATGGAGAGATACATCTCGACACTCTAAAGCTGCTTCTCTATGTCCACTGGTTTTTGGGTTAACCGGATGCGATCGCTCCCTGTATTCGGTGCGCTGTTACATCGTATTGAAACGCAGCCCCTCCCGACGACGGAAGAGTCAATTTTGCTGCGGATTTTAAGTCAGGCAATGGTGATTGCCGGAATTATTGCGACCGATACCGCGGCAGAAACTCAAACCAGTCTATGGGCAATTCCGCTCAGCATTGCCGGCGCTTACTGGAGTTGGCTGCATCGGCGGAAGGCCAATGTGGCAATCAAGTTTTGTATTGCGATCGGCATGTTGGGGGCACTAGCATTATTTTTTGTTGCTTTGCGTCAGCAGTTGAATGATACTCGTCTGATTTTGGCTGAGCTATTAATTCAGCTTCAGGTGCTTCACAGCTTTCACATGCCCCGACGGCAAGATTTGGGTTATTCCATGGTGATTGGACTAATTTTGATTGGGGTGGCGAGTACTCTCAGTCAAACGATGCTGTTTGGAGCAATCTTGCTGGTGTTCTTGGCGATCGCGCTGCCTGTTTTAGTACTTGACTATCGCTCTCGGCTCAATCTGGCGACGAGTGAAATGCGGCGATCGCCCTTCAACCAACCAGGGCTTTCTATCCGTCGTTTAGGGCTGTTTCTCGGCGCAATTTTGGCGCTAGGGCTAACAATTTTTATGTTTATGCCTCGCCTCCCAGGATATCAGCTTCGCACTTTTCCCGTCAGCGCTCCTTTAAATCAGCAGTTTGAAGATAACCAGCAAGTTGTTAATCCAGGATATGTGCGGAATGGCAAGGCAGGCGGCGGTAATCTTCAATCGGGTAAGGGGTTAGGTCCAGGCGAAGTGGATGAAACTTTTTACTATGGTTTCAACACACGTATGAATCAAAATCTTCGAGGGGAGATGAAGCCGAAAATTGTTATGCGGGTGAGATCGCAAGCAGAAGGCTTTTGGCGCGTGTTGGCATTTGATCAATATTTGGGACAAGGCTGGGAAGTCTCCCGAAACAGCGAGACAAAGACGATCACTCGCCCCACCTGGTCTTATCAGTTCTTTTTGCCACGACCCATCACACTCAACAAAGTGCAGGAAGTCATTCAGACTTACACGATTGTTTCGGAAGTGCCAAATTTGCTTCCTGCGCTGACTCAGCCCAAGGAGCTTTTCTTTCCAACCACTCAAATCGCGATCGATACTGAAGATGGGCTACGCTCTCCGCTGATCCTGCCAGAGGGATTGACCTATACCGTAATTTCGGAGGTACCTTATCGCGATCGCACCCGATTAGGAAAGGCTCCTACAAAATATCGACAAGGTATTCGAAACCATTATCTAGAAGTGCCCAGCGGTATTCAAGATAAAGTGCGGAAGCAAACAGAAGCCCTCTTAGCAACCGCTCAAAATCCGCTTACTAATCCCTACGAAAAGGCTTTGTTTTTAGCGCAAGCCCTCAAGATAAGCTACTCGGTTCAGCCAGAATTGCCTTACCTCAATCCTAAAGAAGATTTGGTAGAAGCCTTTCTATTTAAATATAAGGGTGGATATCCTGATCACTTTTCCACTGCACTAACCGTGATGCTGCGTTCTATTGGCATCCCATCTCGATTGGTGGCGGGCTACGGGTCTGGTCAATTTAATTCATTCACAGGGTTGTACGAAGTCAGCAATACAGATGCCTATGCCATCACTGAGGTATATTTTCCCAAGTATGGATGGTTTGCTTTTGATCCAATTCCTGGGCATGAACTCATTCCACCCTCAATTGAGGAAGATCAAACCTTTACTGTGCTGCAACAGTTTTGGAAATGGATTGCTGGATGGCTCCCATCTCCAGTCAGCAATTTTTTAGGCGGAATATTTAGCACTACTGTCGGCAGTTTGGTCGGCGCGATCGCGTGGCTTGTTGGACAATTTAATCAAGGGTGGATTGGGCTGTTTACCCTATTACTCTGCGCTGTGGCGGGTGGATTTGCCTGTTGGCTATTATTGCAAAGTTGGAAACGCTGGCAATATCAGCGCTTCTTAAAAAAACTGACTCCAATAGAACGCCTTTATCAAGAAATGCTGGATTGGTTAAAGATTCAGCGTATGGTGAAACGCACAGCTCAAACTCCATTTGAATTTATGCAGGCTACAGTGCAGTCACAATCGGTACAGCGAGGAGCGACCATTGAAGCGATTTCTCAGGCTTATGTGCGCTGGCGATATGGGGGACAACCGTCTGATAACCTGCAAGAACTGCGCAATCAACTAAGAAATCTGAAAAAGCGCTCATCAAATTAACTTGTGACAAACTAGAAACCCCTCAGAGTTTAAACTCTGAGGGGCTAATGAAAGCAGGGCAGTAGACTCTACCAGCCTTGCTGCGATTGATTGATGACATAATTTGCAATGTCGTCAATCTGGACATCATTTAGCCGGCTTCTAAAGGAAGGCATCGCATTCTTACCATTCGTAACTTGGGTTGTAATCGCATCTAAAGAAGCCATCCCATATTTTTCCAGCGCTTCTTTTTTTAATGTTTTGCTTGAGATAATGACGTTGTTTCCACCCATATGGCAAGCAGAACAATTCGCGTTAAACAGCTTAGCGCCATTAGCAAGGTTCGCTGCTGATGCATGGGGAATAGTGCCAATAGCAAACCAAATTGACATGTAAACACTAAGTAGCAATGCCTTCATCAAGGGGGGGGTTCCTCTACTGGATAAAAGAATTGACGATTAAGACCAACCAACGACTATCTCAAAAGTGAGTAGCAACGCGATCACAGATAGAAGAACTCCCCTATTAAAAGAGATAGGCAAAAGTATAGATCAGAGAGGTTATCACCTAACCACCAACAATAACCTTACCAACCATGCCAGCACCCCGATGAGGTTCGCAGTAGTAGCTATACTCACCAGGTTGAGCATCTGCAGGAATCATAATTTCAAAGCTACTACCAGGAGTCATTTCTAGCTTCTTGTGAGACAAAGCAGTAGCAACTGCCTTATCGCCACCAGGAATGCTAGAGCCATCGAATACAACGTTGTGAGGGGGCACCTTGTTAATCACCCACTTCACAGTATCGCCAGGCTTAACAGAAATTTTTGCAGGTACAAATGACAACATGCTATTGTCAGCACCCATCTTGACGGTGAAAGTTTCAGCAGCAGCAGGAGATACAGAAACACAAAAGCTTCCTACAACAAATAAGAAAGCGGCACAAACCAAGGAAAGACTTTTCACAAATGAAGTGATGGATTTCATAACGTATTTAACAATTTACAGCGTACGTACAAACTAAATTCTAAAACAAGTGGGAAGGTAAAATGCGTTTAGAGTGTAAGAGAACCCCTACTAATTTTGGAAGGTTTCCGTACCCCAATCGGGCGCACTTTGAGCAGCTCTTAAAATAAATCCTGCAATGTTCTCAACCATGGGCGTTGGAAACCAAGATTCAGAGACTTGCCGACAGACTAACGTTTCTTCTGTCCCATCGTAAATCATAGGCTGCCGGAGGTAAGTAACCAGCGCATTGATGTTGTCGCGTCTGGGGGTTGCGCCTTGCAAAGCAGTGAGGGAGAGAGGCACTGTTGGATCGGGTAGAGTGTTTCCACCCACATGACAATTTAAACAGCTTTTTTCAAATAGGGCTTTTCCAATGGACAAATCCTCAGCAGAAAAAAGACGTGTACTTTCTGTTGCATCCATCTTTAAAGGAATGGGTTCAGTGACTCTCAAAAAGCGGGTGACGTAGGGGTCCACTGCTGCATAGGCAGGTAGGCTGATTGTGACCATTGGCAAACAAATTGAAAAGAGACAAACCATTAACCATAGCCAAAACTTGTTATGCAGCATGAGAACCCCTAATAAACACGAGATTTAGTAGTAGATTTTGCCGCCGCCCCATTTGTCTCCAACCACCTTAGGTTGAAGCAAAACGTGACCCGCGATCGCCACCAAATCGTCCTGACTTAGATTCCGCATGGTTGGGAAATTGTCCTTACTCTTCAAGCTGGGATGAATTTCAGCGATGGATTCCACTCCGTCGTAGCTAGTTGGGTCTTTCATATAATCCACTAGAGCATCAATGCTGTTACGGGGAGGAGTTGCCAATGATAGAGCTTCTGGATCTAGCCCAACGTTGGGGTCAGTCTTTGTGACTCCGCCAGCATGGCATTGGGCGCACGCATATTGAAATAAACGCTTTCCTTCTTTGACTTGCTTCAGGTTAAGGGTTACAGTGTCGCCGTTTCCATTCTGTGGAACTGTACGAATGGTTGCATCCAGCTCAGCAGCAGTCGCATTGCCAACAAAGACCTGAAAGGCAAAGAGTACAGTAGCTACAGTAAGCCAAATGTATTTTTTAAGCATGGTTCTCCTTAGGGTGGCTTAGGTGTACGGGTTGCAATGACTATCCGTGAAACTTAATAAGAAGTGCTTGAAATTATAAAAACTGACTTTTGCAGCAATCTTCCAGACAAATCCCAACGCTAAGTAGGCTTACAAAAATAAAACCAAAAAAGTTTGGGAATTTTTATAGGAAGCTTTTTACCAAATACCCTAGAAAAAGAGACCGTTAAAAGGCAAACTTTTTCTATTAGATGGGTCTTAAGTGGTCTGCAAAACTTGCCGTGTATTTTTTATGCAAGCAGATTAAGTTGTTTTGATATAACTATCATCCCACTGAGTGATCCCTTTCCCAAGAGCTAAGACAGATATTAGCAATCGGGTGAACTAGTCGGGAATTGTCACGCTCAGGGATCGGGCTTCTGTCACATGAATTGGTAGATGAGTGGAAGCACCGGGTTGATGTAACCGAATCAACCGAGCTAACGTCAGCTTAAGTTGAGTCCGCAGCACGATCGCATCTACGAATCCATGCTGTAGCAAATATTCTGCTGTTTGAAAATCTTCAGGAAGCTTTTCGCGTAGGGTTTGTTCAACAACTCGCCGTCCTGCAAAACCAATAGTTGCTTTAGGTTCTGCCAAAATGATGTCGCCTAACATAGCAAAGCTAGCAGTGACACCGCCTGTCGTTGGGTGAGTAAGTACTGGAATATAAAGCAATCGTGCAGCCTGTAAGCGGTGCAGAGCACCAGAAATTTTTGCCATTTGCATGAGGCTCAGCATTCCTTCTTGCATTCTGGCTCCGCCAGAAGCGCAGACGATGATAGTAGGAAGGCGTTCACGGGTAGCACGTTCAATCAAACGAGTTAGCTTTTCTCCCACAACGGACCCCATACTGCCGCCCATGAAGCGGAAATCCATCACTCCCAGTGCAACAGGTAAACCGTCGAGCCGCCCAATTCCAGTTTGAACGGCATCATTCAGCTTGGTTTTCTCTTGCATATCGCGCAGGCGATCGCTGTAGGGTTTGCGATCGCGAAACTGTAGCGGATCTGTAGCAACCAATTCAGTATCGATAGGGGTCCAAGTATTGGTATCAATCAGTTGACGAATGCGCTCATCACTGAAGACGCGATTGTGGTGCCCACAATCTGGACATACCATCTGGTTTGCCTGTAAATCCTTAGTGTAGGTGAGGACGCTGCAAGCTTCACATTTTGACCAAAGCCCATCCGCAATTTCTCGCTCTTGGCGATCTTTACTAATAGGACCAGATTTTTGTCGATTTGCGAACCAATCAAATAAAGACATGGATCTGTAGATTCCTCACGAACGGCGATCGAGCTGCAATTGAAGTGCTGTATCCAATTGTGATCAGCTTGAGCCTACTCATTATCAATACGTTAAGACAGCACACTCAATAGTTTAGTTGCGGACTGATTATACCAATTCGTTTCCCCCTCTCTGGGTGTTATTCAAAGAAGTCCCATTTCAAGATGGCTCGAAAGGCTCTCTCTCCAAACAGGGAGGTCGTTAGTTTGCTCCACGATAGGGAACTCTAGTCAGATAATTGGGGCGACGCAAGTATTTCTAGGGACATCTACCATCGCACTTCAGACAATGAAACACACTACAGCCTTGCGCAATCCTCGTGCGGAGTCAATTAACTTGCACGAGGGAATAATTGCCAGTTTGGTTGGTTCGTCCAACTATGATGCGATTTCAGACGACGCCTTGAAGGATGAGGACAACGCTGGATGGGTTATGGAGCTGGATCTACCCGTTCGCGCCCAGTGGATTGAACGAATTCGCTGGATCCGCTTGATTGATCGATTTGCAGAGCATGAACTTTTGTGCAAAGGACAACCTGCACTCCAGAGTTTTTTGATGGGTTGGCAGCATTTGGCTTCGACCGGAAAGGTCAAATCGGACTGTGTCTACGATGAACTGCTCACTAACATGCAATTGTGCTGGTTTAATCAGGTAGATCAACTCTCAATACCTCGATCTTTAACCGCTTGGAAACGATATGTGCGTGCGATCGCGCAGTACCATACCAATCATTTAGCCATCCATACGATGGCAGACTACGAGCAGATGCTGATGGACCTTGGAGGGTCATTTTTTCAGGTTTTACCATTCCTCTCCGAAACCCATCATCAAGCCGCCAGCTATTTTGGCATGTTGGATCAGTTTTATAATCATCTGCGCGACTTGCATGAAGATGCAAAACAGGGAATTTGCAACTTACCGAGCGAACTTTTGGATGGGTTTGGAGTGAGCCGCGATGAAATTTTGCAGCAACAAGCAATTAAAAATCCTGCCTATCACAAAATGATGCAGTTTTGGCTAGAAGAGTATCTACCCAAGCTGCGCCGTAGAGCGCGTCAACTACTCACCACTGAAAATTTGCATCCCTCATGGCAACTTCTTTGTGACTGGTCGATCCATCGCTATCGGCGGATTGATCAGGTCTTCCGCGACTGCCAGTTTAATTACACGCAATTTCCTCAGGTTTATTGGCAGCAGGTTCATGCTGATCTACCCATGATGCTGAATCATGTCCGCCATCATCGAGCACAATCCCTACCGCTGAAATTTTTCAGTCCAGCTCCTGCTCAATCGACTTATATCCAGCTTGTGCGGCTGGAGAAAGCTGGTTCTTGTGCAGCTTAATTTGGGCGATCTCCAGTGCTACCAGCTATGCAACTTTAAACGAGATAGTCTCCCCCTCAGACGACGGGCTTCTTTCCCAAGTCAGACTATCAATCGGATTCACCCATAGAGTTAGCTATCTTTTGCCGACAATTGCCACAGTTGAATCTGATAGCACAAGTGTCGATGAAAAATTTCGCCTGCTTGCAGTCCTTCTTCCACAGTTTTTTGCAGCCAACGCTTATAGGCCCATCGCAACAGTTGATAAATGGGAGGAACTGCAATTTGAATCACATCAGCGATATATTTCACCGTACTTAACCCAAAGCGGCGAAACGCATCAATCCCAATCTCAATAGTGGGGGCAGCTTGGGTAGAAATATCTTCCATTTTCACCAAGGTAAACCCGCTTTGAAGTAGCGCTTGGTGCAGATCTTCTACCACATGGCAATTGGAGAAAATGCCCTCGGTGTAAGTTGCATCAGAGCGAAGCATGTCGGCAAGCAGCAAGTAGCCACCCTGTTTTAGCCCCCGTGCTGCCCCTTGAGCAATATCTTGAGCGCTCATGTACTGGCTACTTTCGCTGAGCAAAACGAGATCAAACGGATGGCTAGTTTTGAAATCTTCAAATCGACTTAGGTGAAACGGTGCCCTGCCGGATGTGGCAGCGAGAAATCGCTCTTGTTGAAAGGTGTCGGGGGCAAGTCCTTCGACGGTGAAGCCGCGATCGAGCAGGTAGGTGGCGTTTCCTCCAGTTCCACAGCCCACATCTAAGATCGCGTGGGTTCCTTCGGGAATAAACGCCATCAGTTTTTGGGTATAGGCTGCTTGAGCCGTGCAGAGGTTAGCAATGGTCAAATCTTCGGCAGACTTTGGCTGGGTTTCCCAATAGCCGTAGTGAAGGTAGGGGGAATCAGTCAAGCTGAGATAGTAGTTCAGCGCAGCGTTTTGGTAGCGGGTTGCTTGGGAAATACGAATAGATGGTTGTGGCATTACGAAAATAAACTCATTGTTCCTGTGATGACATTAAACAGGGTTGAAATTTCCCTGGTGATCGCACACTTGTATTTAGCAGTCCAAAGGGGCGATCGCCAAGTTGTGTAAAAGAATTGCCTCTATGTGACAATTTTCGGTTAACAGAATCATAGCGTTTCGATTTGGGTCGTAAGCAATGATTTGTTCTTGCACTCAGCGATCTCGGTCGGCTCATAGCTGTGAAGCGGTTGAATGTGACCCGCTGGTCAATAGCCAAAGTTGCCTCCGCCCAACCTTATCTTTTAGTTGCATGGGGTGAGTTGCATGGAGTGCTACCTGTATTGCCTGGGTTAATTTGCCAGGGGGACAGGTGGAATGCGTGCCAGTACCCGTGTCTTCAGTAGTTCTGGGCGATCGCAATAGGCAAGGGCACCATCAGATTTTGCCTGATATTGGCTGGCGCAATCCAGCACGGCTGTTGCAGTGGAATCAATGCGTGCTTTATCGGTGGGTAAGTTGCCAAATAGGTAGGTGCGTTTGCCTGGAGAGACCAGAGCGATCGCGCAGTCTTGCTCACACACGCCCATACATTTCACGGGCTGAATCGAGACTGATTGCTGCAATAACCAGGTTTTGTGTCGGATTTGCAGTTGGGCAAACAGGCGATCGCCGTCACTTTGATCATTTTGCTGATTTTTGCCACAGGTCGTGCAAACGAATATTGCATGGGAACAGTTCATGATGCGATGGGGAAAGGTTGAATAGCGGATTGAATTTGTGCATGATCGAGCGACTGACCAATGACGATTAGCCGAGTTTCGCGGAGTTCATCGGACTGCCAAGGACGGTCATAAAAAGTTTCGATGCGATCGCCCACACCTTGCAGCACCATCCGCATTGGTTTGTTGGCAACATTGACGAAGCCTTTAATCCGATAGATTTCCTGTTCTGCGATTAACTGCTTTAAGTTTTGCAGTAAGGCTTGCGGCTCAACTGCTGTGGTAAAAACTACGGGCACTGATGTAATGGTGTCATCATGCTCATGATCCTCTTCCATATCGTGATGGCTAGGACGAGCATCCAGATTGTCTTCCACGGCGGCGTTAAACCCCAGCAAAATATCCGGGCTAACTTGCCCATCCTGACAGGCAATGATTTTTACACCGGTTCGCAGTTCTTGCTGAACGCGGCTTCTCACCTGAGTTTGAGTTTGCAGATCGACGAGATCGCTCTTGGTCAGCAGCACCAGATCGGCGCAGGCAAGTTGGTCTTCAAACAACTCTTCTAAAGGCGTTTCGTGATCTAGATTGGGATCGGCTTGGCGTTGCTCATTTAACGCACCCAGATCAGTGGCGAGGGTGCCCGTTGCCACGGCTTCACAATCCACGACGGTGATCACAGCATCCACTGTTGCGCCTGTGCGAATTTCTTGCCAACGAAACGCTTGGATCAACGGTTTGGGCAAGGCTAAGCCGGAGGTTTCAATCAAAATACAGTCGATGCGATCGCGCCGTTTCAACAGTTCTTGCATCGTCGGCAAAAATTCTTCTTGCACGGTACAGCAGAGGCAGCCGTTGGTCAGTTCTACAATGTTGGTCGCGCTAGGTTCGCCATCTTCATCGCAGACCTGGCATGATCGCAGCAGGTCGCCATCAATACCAATTTCGCCAAACTCGTTGACCAGCACGGCGATGCGGCGACCCTGATTATTTTGCAGTTGCTGACGGATCAGCGTCGTTTTGCCACTACCGAGGAACCCGGTAATGACGGTCACTGGAATTTTTGCAGCCATAAAACTAAAATTTTCTATTTGAAATAATGGACAGTGCTATGAGTAGGGGGTGAAGCAAAACCTACAGGATGTGATTTCTTGAAATGATGGCAGCTTCAGAGGGAGCGATCTTTCTATGAACTTGCGATCGCCTCAGGGATCAATCCAACCCATTCGGGCTGTTGTTGGGAACTGCGGCTCAGAGTTAGCCGCGCTTAATAATAGACAAAAACTCAAGCCAGTCATATATTCCAGACTGACCCAACGCAAATAATGTGCCTTCACTCTGTACCTCGCAGATAAGACGGTGTGTAGTGTGACTAACGGCAGGCGTTCTGACTTAAGAAAGTTTTGAGTTTTTGAGTTAGATTGACTCACTCAAAATTCATCACTTCCTTTACAGTTGCGGGACAGTGGCAGATTTACACTGCGCTTTCCCTGTTTCCTCCAACGGCTGTTCCCCGTTAGAACCGATTGGTCAACGTTTAGCTTACCGGATTGAAACCATTTCGGAGATCTTCGTCAAGAAAATTTTTATCTGAAGTTGGGATGGCTGATATGGGATGCCGTCTTGATTTATTATGAATAGCTTGTGAAATATTTCCATCCAAAGCTTTATGACTCAGCCCTACAAAATTACATTGCTTCCCGGTGACGGCATTGGTCCCGAAATTATGGCGGTAGCCGTGGAGGTCATGCAGGTAGTAGGGAAACAGCTAGACCTGAGCTTTGAGTTTCAGGAAGCGCTGTTGGGCGGGGCGGCGATTGAAGCAACGGGTGAACCGCTGCCTGCTGCCACGGTGGAAACCTGCAAGCAGAGTGATGCCGTTTTGCTGGCGGCGATTGGTGACTTCAAATATGACACGCTGCCGCGGCACCTGCGCCCCGAAACGGGGTTACTCGGCATTCGGGCGGCATTGGGTTTATTTGCGAATCTGCGCCCTGCGAAAATTTTGCCCCAATTGATTGACGCTTCCAGCTTAAAGCGAGAAGTGGTGGAAGGCGTGGATATTATGGTGGTGCGAGAATTGACGGGTGGCATTTACTTTGGGCAACCGAGAGGAGTGTTTGCCACCGAGTCGGGTGAAAAGCGTGGCGTAAACACTATGGCCTACGCTGAATCGGAGATTGATCGGATTGGACGAGTGGCATTTGAGGCAGCCCGTAAGCGCAACAAGAAATTATGTTCTGTGGACAAGGCGAATGTGCTGGAAGTATCGCAACTCTGGCGCGATCGCATCACCGCCTTATCTGCCGACTATCCCGATGTGGAACTGTCTCACATGTATGTTGACAACGCCGCTATGCAGCTAGTCCGCAATCCACGCCAGTTCGACACCATCGTCACCGGCAATCTCTTTGGCGATATTTTGTCCGATGAAGCTGCAATGCTTACAGGCAGCATCGGCATGTTACCTTCTGCCAGTTTAGGCGTTGCTAATCCGGGCTTGTTTGAACCCGTGCATGGCTCTGCGCCTGATATTGCTGGACAAGATAAAGCAAATCCTCTAGCGCAAGTGTTAAGTGCGGCAATGATGTTGCGTTATGGGCTAGACCAACCTATAGCAGCCGATCGCATTGAGCAAGCTGTGATGAAAGTATTAGATCAGGGCGATCGCACGGGCGACATTATGTCTGAAGGGATGACCATGCTAGGTTGCAAAGCGATGGGCAAAGCGTTAGTTAATGCGCTAGCAGATGTAACTTAAAAAGCACATCTGCCAAAATAAATAGTTATTAAAAAAATAATCGATCTCAATCAGTCAAGGGCAAGTATACTAAACTCGTTCAAAACTCAGAGGGGCATAACTAGGTGGCATACTCACAAAAGCAAGCGCCCGTCCAAACCGACGAGGCAGACTTCGATTTTTTGCTTGATCCAAGCTTAATCCGCTCTGCACGCAGCATTTACACAACCTATTATGAAGTTCATCCTGAACTGATTCAGCGTCCTTTGGGCGTTGCGATCGATCGCTTCACCTATCGTGGCAAGCTGATTTTCTCCGGCAAGCCGATTTTGCTCCCTCAAGAATGCTTTGTCCCTTTCAGCCAAATTGAATCTGATTTGTATTCATAAATAGCAAGGCGTGCCTAGAATCAGGCTTCAATTGACCGTGTTACGTTTGTAGAGATAAGTGGATTACCGGGGTATCTATAGTTCTTACGTCAGAGCAGAAAACGCAGTGCTTTAATTCGTCTGTGTGGTTTAGCAAGCTTTACTTGCCCATAAACGTAGTTCGGATAGATAAACGAACAGGCAATGTTTTCTTTCTAGCAGGCAAGGAGAATATCCTTGAGATTTACCCCAACGGTAATGGAGGTAGGTGGAATGATTAAGCCGGACTCTAAAGCGATGAGCTGCAAAGGTCTCTATGGCTATGTTCTCACTCACCGCGACGACCAAGAAGCTTTTTATACTTTTGTAGATGAGCTGCACGCAGAGGCTAACTGGGTCGAAATGCCGCCATCACAATCTGTGGAAAATTACCCAAAATTTATTGAGCATCTTCGTAAAAGCTCAGAGCCACATGATAAAGCGAACTAACAAGTAAAGTGCTGTCTGAGCGATGCCATTTTTATGGATTTTCTGGCGAGTCTGCTGATTTATAGTTTGGTGTTCTTTTGGGGAGCGGCGATCGGCAGTTTTTTAAGTGTCGTAATCCATCGGGTGCCTGCGGAGCAATCAATTTTGCTGCCGCCCTCCCGTTGTCCTCAGTGTGGGCATCGCCTCAAGCCTTGGGAGAATCTGCCGATCGCGGGCTGGCTCAGCTTAAAAGGACGCTGTTCTAACTGTAAAACGCCGATTCCAGTTCGCTATCCTTTGCTAGAAGCGGTTTGTGGCACCGTTTTTTTGCTGGTTTTCCTTGCGTTTGGAGTGACGTGGCAAACCTTAGGCTACTGGTTGTTTTTTAGCTGGCTGCTGGCATTGGCGCTGATTGATATCGACACGATGACCCTACCCAATCCCCTGACACAATCTGGACTGCTTGCAGGCTTGGCATTTCGGGCAGTAGTGGGCTTTCCCACTACCGGAATGTTTGCAGGGGCAGCGCAAGCCGTGATGGAAGGAGTCGTGGGCGCGGTTTTAGGGCTGTGGCTGCTAGATTTAATTGCGATCGCGGGATCTTATGCCTTGGGTCAAACCGCTATGGGCAGTGGCGATTCCAAGTTGGCTGCCCTGATGGGGGCTTGGCTGGGGTGGCAAAATTTGCTACTGGGAGGCTTTCTGGCGTGTTTAGTCGGAGCCATTGCAGGCGGAGTCGGCATGGCGTTGGGCTTACTCAACCGCCGACAACCCTTTCCCTTCGGTCCATTTCTAGCGCTGGGCGGATTCATTGCAGCAATCTGGGGCAACGCGATCGTCTCCCTCTATCTGCGACTTTTTTTTCCAACCCTATAAAACTTTGAAGATGGGTGACCTGGGACTCGAACCCAGAACCAACGGATTAAGAGTCCGATGCGCTACCATTGCGCTAGTCACCCAGACCTAGCCCTTAAATCGTAACAGGATTTGGGTTGCCTAGACTGTTTAAAGAACGAGATTTTTTTAACCTTTTAACTTGAAATTTTCCTATTCTTAGCTAAAAACTATAGGAAAAATTGAATATCTTTTAATTCTTCAAGCTCAAAGTCGTCGTCACTCCAACACAAGCAGTAAAGCTTGAATCATCTTCATCTCTGTTCATTGATTCAATTGAGTCATACAATTCGAGACATAACTATTCAAGAGAGATCGCAAAGGACTACTATGATCCACGCTTATGCAGCCCATGAACCGGGTGGAGAGTTGAAGCCATTTGAGTATGAGCTAGGCGCCTTAGGTGACCAAGAAGTAGATATTCAAGTAGAGTATTGCGGCATTTGCCACAGCGATTTGAGTATGTTGGATAACGAATGGGGCATTACTCAATACCCTTTTGTTCCGGGACATGAAGTGGTAGGCGCGATCGCTGCTATTGGCAAAGATGTCAGTCGGTTAAAAGTAGGACAACGAGTTGGCTTAGGCTGGTATTCTCGCTCCTGTATGGAATGCGAATGGTGCATGTCTGGCAATCAAAACCTCTGTTTAACCGCTGAAGGAACGATTGTTGGTCGGCATGGAGGCTTTGCAGATCGAGTTCGAGCCCACCAAGAGTGGGTTGTTCCTTTGCCGTCAGAGCTTGATTCTGCTAATTCTGGACCTCTTTTTTGTGGCGGTATTACCGTTTTCAACCCAATCGTGCAGTTAGATGTTAAACCGACTGAACGAGTAGGAGTCATTGGCATTGGGGGCTTAGGGCACATGGCACTGGGCTTTTTGCACGCTTGGGGATGTGATGTGACTGCTTTTTCTAGTAGCCCTGACAAAGAAGCCGAAGCACGGCAATTGGGAGCCAATCACTTCATTAATTCTCGTGATCCTGAAGCGTTGAAAGCGGTGGAAAACTCTTTTGACCTAATCCTGTCTACTGTTAATGCTGACCTAGATTGGAATCAATACCTTGCCCTACTACGCCCTAAAGGAAGGCTTCATTTAGTGGGTGTGGTGCCAAGTCCTTTGTCTGCCCAGATTTTTCCGATGATTTCGGGGCAAAAATCTATTTCTGCCAGTCCTTTAGGTAGCCCGGTGACGACCAGCCGCATGTTAGATTTTGCAGCCCGTCATGGCATTAAACCAATTACGGAGATTTTTCCATTTGCTCAGGTGAATGAGGCAATGGAAAAGTTGCGGAATGGAAAGCCTCGCTACCGTTTGATATTGAAGCATTAATCGGTCTTAATGATAAGGGCGTATCTTGTATGCCCCTGTAAACCACTGCTGCTAACTTTTTTCGCTTTAGTTACGATGATTGTTGCTATAGCGAATTCGCGCTCCTGCCCATTGCAGTTTTTCTTGCAGGGTCTGGTAATAGGAGTAGTTTTCTCTTAGGACTATAAATTGTGCCTGGCAATCTGCCATCCGAATATCGACTCTCTGCCCAGGCCAAATGGAAGTTGCCAACACGCCATCCATCCAAAGTTTATTGGAAAGTTCTAGGTCAGCCAGGGGCCAGATGCTGACGACACATCCAGCAGGGATGACGATTGGGCGACTGGAAAGGCTCAGTGGGCAAATCGGCGTAATCGTGATGGAATCTAGCCCTGGATGAATAATCGGTCCATTGGCGGCAACAGTGTAGCAGGTGGAACCTGTGGGAGTGGCGACCAGCAGCCCATCGCCTTGATATTGGTCTACGACCTCTCCATCGATTTCCATTTCTAAAATGGAGGTGATCATCCGGTCAGCGGAGGCAGGTTTAACGCACATTTCGTTTAAGGCAAGGTAGCGATCGCTCACTGCCTCCCGATCAATGCGATTTCCTTCAAATACTGATGCTTGCAACATCATTCGCTGTTGAACTGCATAGCGATCGCTTAAAAGCCGATCCCACACTTGCTCTGAATCTACAAAGTCTTCCAAACGCTCTGTCAAAAAACCTAAATGCCCACCAGCATTGATTGCTAAAATCGGAATGCGATCAGCTGCTAAATGCCGTGCAGCGGTCAGAGCGGCCCCATCTCCTCCTAACACCACTGCAAGGTCAATTGGCTGAGTTGCCGATGCCAAAAAAACTGGATACGGATTATCTTTTGCCCCCGTGGGGCCCACCAGCACATGACAATCTCGTTTTTCTAGCTGACGAGCGCACTGTTCGGCCCAACGCTTACTGACTGGATCTCCAGACTTGTGGGCAATAATAACCTGCTTGAGTTGCACGCTTCTAAAAGTTAAGAGCAGTAGGTGTTAATTGATAGTTTACAAGCAATAGCTGATCACCATCGAACCATACCGCACAGGGCAATCCTGGAAAGAAGAAACTCACCACTTCAACAGGTTGAACTGTTCCATATCTACAGTGTCACGGTTACGATAAATTGCCAGCACGATCGCCAAACCAATTGCTGCCTCAGCCGCCGCGATCGCAATCACGAACACTGTAAACACCTGTCCTTTAACATCTAAGGGATCTAGGAAATCAGAGAATGCCATTAGATTAAGATTAACCGCATTCAACATTAGCTCAACCGACATCAACACCCGGACTGCGTTTCGGCTATTGATTAACCCGTAAATACCAATACAAAATAATGCAGCGGCAACAATTAGAAAGTACTGAAGTTGCATGAGTCCTCACCAATCAAAAAATAATTCTGAGACAAGCTCTTGCTATTTCTTGTCTCCATCTCTTGCCCACTTATTTAGACTGACTTCCAGTATTAGAGCCAGCAGGAGTTAACTCTTGCGGTCGTTCTGGCAAAGTCAGCATAGTCTGCTGCAAATCTGCTTCTTCAAGATCAGGCAGAAATTCGCGTCGCGCTAAAACGATCGCTCCAATCAGTGCCATCAACAGCAGCACGGATGCCAATTCAAACGGCAGCAAAAAATCTGAAAAGAAATGCTTGCCGATGACCACAATAGAACCCGATGAAACCGTCGCTTCCGTAGAAATTGCCCAAGGTGTTGCTAGCACCATAGTGCTTAACAAAGCAAATAATCCTGTACAGACAATCGCCGTTGCTGCTTTGCGAATCCAAGATTTAGGAATTGGTGTAAAGTCCTCGCGTTTGTTCACCAACATAATGGCGAAAATAATCAACACATTGACCGCACCAACATAAACCAATACCTGAGCCATCGCCACAAAATCTGCGTTTAACAGCAAATAAAGCCCTGCTGCACTAATAAAGGCACCTGCTAGCAAAAAAGCTGAATAGACCACATTAGACAACAAAACGACACCCAAGGCTGCCCCAAGCATCATTGCAGATAGCAAGCCAAACGATACAATCTGAACCCCTTCCGCTAAATTCACACTTATCTCCTTCAGATTTCGCTTTTAGCTGTTCCCTCTTTTTCCGCTTGTTCCAAAATTTCTTCTGGACGCTGACCTGCACGACGAGCATTCGCGGGCAGATTATGAGGCTCCTGTACGCCCTTGGGTAAGTAGAGGAACTCCCGTAGAGGGGTCACCATGGGATCATCCGTCACTTTGTAAGGCAGGCGACCCAATGCCACGTTATCGTAATTCAATTCGTGGCGATCGTAAGTCGATAACTCATACTCTTCAGTCATAGAAAGGCAATTGGTGGGGCAATACTCCACGCAATTTCCGCAAAAAATGCACACTCCAAAATCGATGCTGTAATGACGAAGCTGCTTTTTCTTACTAGCTGGATTAAATTCCCAATCCACCACAGGTAGATTAATTGGGCAAACCCGTACACAAACTTCACAAGAAATACATTTGTCGAACTCAAAGTGAATTCGCCCCCGAAAGCGCTCCGAAGGAATCAACTTTTCATAAGGATATTGAACAGTTACAGGGCGACGCTGCATATGGTCAAACGTAACAGCTAAACCTTGACCAATATATTTCGCTGCTTGCGCCGTTTCTTTCGCGTAATCGCCAACTTGCTTCAAAAATTTCAGCATTGTCGTTGTCAGTATTGAGCTGCAGATGTTGATATTGAATTCTGAACCGTAGGTTTCAAGAAGTGACTTCAGCACTCCCCCAAACCTCATCATCACCTATCAGCCACCAAACGCACCAGGAAAGGAGATTTTAAGCGCCGCAGTGACCAATAGATTAACCAGCGAAATGGGTAAAAGAAACTTCCAACCTAAGTCAAGTAATTGATCAATTCGAACACGGGGCACAGTCCAACGCAGCAAAATTGCTGTGAAAACTAATAAGTAAGCCTTCAACAGGGTCATTGTGATTCCAAGAGACGCATCAACAATCTCCAGCCAAGCATTGGTTTCACTGACTCCAAGCCAGTTTGCAATCAAGGAAATAGGAATAGGGAGTTCCCAGCCACCTAGATAAAGAATCGCAACCATTAGAGCAGAAAGCACCAAGTTCACGTAAGAACCCAGATAGAACAAAGCAAACTTCATCCCTGAATACTCAGTTTGGTATCCAGCAACTAATTCTTCTTCTGCTTCTGGTAAATCAAATGGAATCCGTTCACATTCAGCTAGAGCAGCAATCCAAAAGATCACAAAACCAATCGGTTGCCGCCAAATGTTCCAGCCTAAAATGCCATACCCTGATTGCTGGTTCACAATGTCAATTGTGCTGAGGGAGTTAGACATCAGCACGATCGCCAAAACCGCCAGAGCCAAAGGAATTTCATAGCTAATAGATTGAGCCGCCGCTCGCAAGCCGCCTAACAACGCATATTTGTTGTTGGAAGCATAGCCTGACATGAGCAGCCCAATAGGAACCACACTGGAAAGTGCAATCCATACAAATACGCCCATACCAACGTTTGTGACAATCAGGTTTTGCCCAAACGGAACAATCAGATAAGAAAGAAATACTGGAATAACGACGATAACTGGACCTAGCGTAAACAGGAGCGGATCTGCTTTGGCTGGTACCGTATCTTCTTTAAAAATCAGCTTAAGTCCATCTGCCACAGGAGCGAGAACACCCAATGGACCAATAAACTCTGGACCGACTCGTTGTTGAACCGCTGCCGAGATTTTTCGCTCTAACCAAACCGACACCAACACGCCTACTGTTGCACCAATAATCATGAGCAACATTGGCAGGGGCATCCAAACGGTCTTTGCCGCACCAGCAGGCAGTCCTAAGTCCATCAAGGACTGAATGAATGTTTGCTGTAAATCAATCCCTTGATCCATGTCTTCACCAGGACTCTTGCGTTTTTAGTATACACTCTCGCAAAAGCCTACAGGATTTGAATCAGGAGGGAAAAGTATAGGAATGATTAAATACTCGGGTGCTAATTACAAAGTTCTACGAGCTGAACGCTTTTGAGCGGTAGAGTGCACGCATAGAGAAACCCCCAAGGCGATGCACCTGGGGGTTGGAGTTCCTGAAAATCGTCACTTCGTCTAGTGTGACAATGGATGAATGACAGGGCAAGAGGGCTGTGACCCATCATCGGTGTTCTTAAGTCTCAAGGTCATCGGCGATCGCACCTCCTATCGCTCACTCATAGGAATATACGGAGCAGCGTGTGTGCCAGTATAAATTTGAGTAGGGCGAAAGATCCGATTTTCATTAAGCTGTTCTTTCCAGTGGGCTAGCCACCCTGCAATCCGCGAGACCGCAAACACTGGGGTAAATAAATCTGTGGGAATTCCCAATTTGCGATAAACCAAACCAGAGTAGTAGTCCACATTGGCATAGATGCCTTTATGCCCCATTTTTTCGTGAACCACGCGTTCAAGTTCCACAGCCACATCATAAAACTGATCTACGCCGTATTTTTCAAAAAGCTGTTCTGCTAAATCTTGCAAAATAATAGCGCGAGGATCTTTAACCTTATAGACTCGGTGCCCAAAACCCATGATTTTAGATTTCTTTTCTATACACTGTTCGACGTAAGGGCGAACATTTTCTACAGAACCGATTTCTTCGAGCATAGAGATCACTTCTTCATTCGCTCCCCCATGGAGAGGACCGGCTAAGGTGCCAACAGCCGACGCTACGACTGCATAAGGGTCAGTCAGCGTGGAAGCCGTTACCATTGCCGAAAATGTAGACGCATTGATAGTGTGCTCAGCGTGGAGCATGAGGCAGACATCGAGAATTTGGGCAGCAAATGGATCGGGTTCTTTCTCATTTAACATGTAGAGAAAGTTTGCAGAGTAGCCCAAGTCGTCGCGGGGCTGAACGGGATCGTTTCCCTTTCGCATTAGTTGAAAGGCTGCCACCATGGTTGGAATTTTTGCCAGTAGGCGAATCACAGCCGCATTAATGTATGCCGGATCATCAAGGGCGCGACGCGAATAGAACAGACCCAATGCTGCTGCGCAAGCTTGCAGTGCATCCATGGGATGCCCCCCTTCAGGAAAGCATTTCATCATGTCTCGAATGCGATATTTCAAACGACGATGAAGACGAATTTCTTGTTCAAAATTTTCAAGCTCTTCTTTAGTCGGCAGCTTTCCCCAAATTAGTAGATGAGATGTTTCTACAAAATTACTTTTCTGGGCTAACTCTTCAATCGGAATCCCTCGATATTCCAGGATTCCTCGCTGTCCATCAACAAAACTGATACTCGATTGTGTTGCAGGGATGCCTTCTAACCCTGCCCGGTATTCGCAGACTGTCATGGTTCTAGAACTGCTCTTGAAGAATGTCAATTTACGTTATCTGATCGTAAACAAGAAATCTGTATCTTTGAAATCCAGTTATCTTTGTTTTAGTTTCAGATGTTTTCTATTAGGACTTAGTGTCTTAATCAGGATTTCATCATAAACGTCTGCTTCAGCAAATGTTGATTTTCTACACCATTATTTGTAAACAGTTTGTATGGCTGTGTCAAATGTAGTTAGTATTTAGCTAGAAACTTTACTTGTCGAAGAGGTTTCAATTGTCAATATTGTTAAGCCAGCGATCGCCCTCTCGTTTCTGGAATCTGCCAGGAGGATGATTGTGCGGCTTTTTATTTTATTAAGCCAGGAGTTTTATGAACCAAAAACGCGTTCGTCGGCGATCGCAGTCTAGTTCACAATTCAATCAACCAGTACAACCCGCTTCAAGACCCCAACAAGATGCCCCCCCACGAGAACGGCGTAATCTTGAATGGGGTGAGCGATGGAGTCCAGACTTTACTCGCAGCCCTTTAGCCAGCTTAATTGAGCAAGATGCACCGCTGAGAAGCAATAACACGCTCGTGTTAATGTATGACCCATTCCAAGCAGAAATGGCAGCGGATAGTCAAGGCGTTGCATCCTGGTTGCGAGATTGTATCCGCAAACATGGTATTCCCAGTTTAATTCGGTTTGATTACCGCCAGAAAGCCCAAATCTTTCGCCGTGATCAGTTCCAATCTTGGTTAGAGCCATTACTCAATAAAACTGCCAGCTGACAAGATCACTGAAAGTTTCCGACCCAGTGTTATTTACCAATGCAAAAGCGGCTAAACACTTGATCAAGAACTGATTCTGTGACTTCTTCGCCCAACACCTGCCCAAGCGTATAAATGGCGCTCCGCAGATCGATGGTCCAAAAGTCTAGAGGAAGCTGAGCGGCGATCGCGTCTTGCACATGTTGCAAGGACTGTTTTGCTTGAGTCAGGGTAGCTGCTTGCCGTTGGTTGATTGCCAGATCAAGGTTTGCAGCTTGCAGGGTGCCTGTCTGAACCGTGGTCAAAATTGCGGTTTCGAGGGCATCAATTCCCTGGTTTAAGGCGGCGGCAGTGGAAACAGTCAGAAGTGCGGAGTTCGGGGTGTGGAGTTCGGGGTGCGGAGTTTGGGGTGCGATGGGATGTATCTCTGCCTCTATTAGATCAATTTTGTTGATGACTAGGATTACTGGACGCTCGCAGACTTGGGCATAAATCTCTTGATCGGCATCTGTCCAGCCGTCTTTGGCATCAATTGTGAGTAACACTAAATCAGCAGATTGGGCAACGGTGCGCGAGCGCTCCACGCCAATTTTTTCCACTTTGTCTTCAGTGGCGCGAATGCCTGCAGTATCCAGCACTTGAATTGGAATACCGCCGACTACGAGATTGGATTCCACCACATCGCGAGTCGTGCCGGGAAGATCGGTCACAATGGCGCGATCGCTACGGCTCCAGGCATTCAGCAGACTAGACTTGCCCACATTAGGGCGACCGACGATCGCCACCTTTAAGCCCGTGCGGATTAGCTCTCCTTGATCGGCGGTTGCCAAAATTTGGTCTATTTCGTCCAGCACTTGCTGGAGCCGAGTCTGAATTTCCGCTTCGTTCAGCGGTGGCAAATCTTCTTCAAAATCCACTCGCGCTTCAATTTCCGCCAGAATATCGATGCAGGTCGTGCGAAGTTGGCGGATGGGAGCGGCAAGTTTTCCTTGCAGTCCAGCGAGGGCAAACTGAGCAGCTTGGGGCGATCGCGCACCGACTAAATCGGAAATGCTTTCTGCCTGGGTCAAATCTAGTCGTCCGTTCAAAAAAGCCTTCAGGGTAAACTCCCCTGGTTGCGCCAATCTTGCCCCCTGAGCGATCGCCAACTGTAAAACTTGCTGCACTGCAATGATGCCGCCATGACAGTGAAACTCGACTACATCTTCGCGGGTATAAGAGCGGGGAGCCAGCATGATTAGCAACAGCGCTTCATCCACCACTTGCTGGGTTTCAGGATGGCGAACATAGCCGTATAGAATGCGATGACTTGACCAAGATTGCTGACCGGGCGCATGGAATAAGGTCTGAGCGATCGCCAGTGCCCGATCACCGGACAGACGCACAATGCCAACGCTGCCTTGCTCTGGCACAATCGCAGTAGCGATCGCGGCGATCGTATCTCCCAACAGCATCATGCTCTCAGCCTTGAACGAAATCATCTATCCATAATCCCAGGCTTCAGAAAAATTGTCTGGTTAAATTTTTGCTGAAGCATTCCATTGTCACACCAATGAAAAAGCAGAGGAGTCTTCTATTTTTCCTCTGCCTTCAAATTGCTGTCTTGCCAATCTGGTCTTTAATCAAGCCGCTAAAATCAGCGTTGCAGCTTGAGCTTAAAGCCGACCTTTCATCTCTTTGACAATTTTGGTGGTTGCATCATCGGCAGCTTTACTTAAAATTTCATCTGTGCCACTGCTACCGCCGCCACCGCCGATACCAAACACAGAGCCGCTACCACTACTAGTAGAGGATTCTCCTACAGAATTCCAGGCTGCAATGATGCTTTGAGTGGTGGTGTCAACGGCACGGGCTGTCAGTTGCACCGTAGCTCTCTGTGTTTCCGAACTGCCACCGATCCCAAAGAGTCCGCCGCTTGCCCGTTTGGTTTCAACATTAAAGCGGGTGACCGTACCCACGATGACCGCATCCACACCCAAAGCTTTACCCACTTTAACTGCCGTAGCTTCATCCATTGGACCGCTGATCCGCTTTTCTTTCAGATAGTTTTCTACAGCGCCGCGAGAAACGACTGAATACGTGCCATCATTGACCAATTTATTAACCAACAATTCGCTAATGCCTCTGGCTGCACCGCTGCCTCGGTATGAATACCAATAGCTAGAATCGCCAGTATTGGCAAAGTCAAAGTCAACCACAACAACTTTTTTCTTCTTAGCCGGAGTTTGAGCAACAGCTTGCTCAGAATGTCCCAATGCTGAAAGAACTGGTGCTACCATACCCGACATCAGCATGAAGCTGAGAGAACACTGGGATAGCAATAGAAGCGGCTTTTTGCTGAACATTTTAGTCATTAGTATTGCCCCTTAAAGAAAGATTCAGTTTATTGAAATTACAGAAATTTAAGTAATCATCTGGCGACGAGCTTTTTCAAACGCTAGTATACTCACCGCGCTAAAAAGCATCGGTCATCTGTAAGTATCCATCACTTGCTATGGCTAAATTTCCTGAAGACTCCAGTTTGGGTTGGTCAAACTTGTGAGGATATGGTCTTCCCATTGCCCGTTAATTAGCAAATAATCTCTGGCGTAGCCTTCTACAGTGAAGCCTAACCGCTTCAGTACGTTAGCGCTTCGTTGATTGCGAGGCATGTAATTGGCGGTGATGCGATGAAAATTCAGATCGGCAAAGATAAAATGAATGGCACTCTCTAGGGCTTCGGTCATATACCCATTCCCTTGTTCTGCTTCTGCCAAGCTATAGCCCAAAAGGCAGGACTGGCAAACACCTCGCAGAATCTGGTGAAAATTGATTTTACCAATCAGGACGATCGGCTCGGTTTTTTTGAATATGCAAAATTTGACAGCTTGATCATAATTAAATTCGATTAGGGCTTTGTCTACCTGGTCTCGCCAAAAGCTAAAGGTATAAAAGTCTTCAGAGCGAGTCGGTTCATAGGGGGTAAGAAAGTCTCGATTTTCTAGATAGAAATTGAGAATGGTGGGGATGTCTTCAGTGGTTGCTAACCGTAAAATCAGACGGTCAGTTTCGAGGATTGGCAGCTTGAGATAACCGATTGATCGCCATTCCGAAAGCATATTACCTCTATCAAGCTCGAATGCGAACTGACAAGTCAGCGCTTAAGCTGATCGCACAGATTATAAAAACTGCTCCAATCATCTTCATCCGTTATTTTTTCCCACACGGCTTCAATTTCTGAACGAATGGGTACAGTGGCAGGATTGTTTTGCTGGAGGCGGGCTTTTATTGCTGACATCTCTGTCTCTGGCAAACTTAACAGCCAATTAAAATATTGCACTTTCCACTGGCTAAATAGTGTGTTGGATGCATCATCTTTTATTTGTATGGATGTCAAGATAGTGGCTGCATCTTCTCGCCAACCTGAGCAAAATTCTTGGGTCATCTCTGCAAAAAAGCCAGGATAGCTAACCTGAGATTTTTGCAGGAATTGTAGAGTTGTTTTGAATAACTCAGTTGTTTCTGGCGTGATGTCACCGGGTAATCCTAGCTTGTTGAGTATCCGCTGGTGATAGGTTTGACGATAATGGTCACCAAATTTAGAAAGTCCTGCGTCTAAATCTGCTTGAGAAATCACGTGCCCTAGTGGGGCCTGCAACATTTCTAAATTCCAGCGGCAGATTTCGGGCTGGTTGGCGTAGCTATAGCGACCGTAGTAGTCAAAGTAGGCAGCGGTAAAAGCGGGGTCAAAGGTGGGAATGAAGGCAAAGGGACCATAGTCAAAGCTTTCGCCTGTGATGGACATGTTATCGGTGTTGAGTACGGCATGGCAAAAGCCCGCAGCCATCCACTGGGCGGCCAGTTCAGCGACACGCTGTACCAGTTCGGCATAAAACAAGGAATAGCGGTCTGGGTTGCTGGACACGTGCGGGTAGTATTGCTCGATCGCATGATCCAGCAAAATGGCAATCAGGTCTTTGCGATTGTAGTGATGCAGCCGCTCAAAGGTGCCAAAGCGAATGTGAGATCGCTGCATTCGGATCATGACCGATGCTCTCGTTGGCGATGGCTCATCTCCTCGCCATAGCTGATCTCCAGTTTCAATTAGGCTCAAACAGCGGGAAGTTCTCACCCCCATTCGGTGGAGCGACTCAGCAGCTAGCACTTCTCGTATGCCCCCTTTGAGGGTGAGCCGACCATCGCCGCCGCGAGAGTAGGGTGTGGTGCCCGATCCTTTGGTGCCAAAGTCATACAGTTCGCGATCGGCAGTCCGCACTTGTCCATACAGGAATCCTCTGCCATCCCCCAAGCCGGGATTATAACTGCCAAACTGGTAGCCGTGATAGCGCAGTGCTAACAAAGGACGGGGTGGAGTCTGAAATTTGCCAAAGGCATTGATGAAGTCTTCGTCGCTGACTGTTTGCGGATCGAGTCCTAAAATTCGCAGCAGGTCGTCGTTGCGGAACCGGAGTATGTGCGCGGGAAACTCAGCTGCAGCGACAATATCGTAATAGTCATCACCCAACCGTTCTAAGGCGGGATCGTAGTTGAGAGTCAGCAGCGGGTTTGGAGTTGCGATCGCCATACAGTTGCGTTAATGCAAAGTTACCTCCTATCCTACCAGCGCTGAATCGTAAGCATGAGGCAATTTAGATCTTATAGACTCTCCGAGCAAACTTCGCTAGGATATTCAACAGAGATAAAATAGTACATAAGACCTGAAATCATATGGTTCAATATACGTTGGCGCAAAGTCCAGAAACCGTTTTTAATGTGTCTGGCAAAGATTCTGTCAAAGCCCGCGAAAAAGCAATGGATCAGTTGATCGAACTGATGGATGCGGGAACATTGCCAACTGAACTGACCGAAGGCTTCAGCCCCCAACAGTTTATTGAAGTAAAAGAAACACCTATCTCTTCAACATCTGATGAAGATGCGGTCACTCATGCTGTACAAGTTTTGAGCAATTTGGCAACCTTGAAGCTGAAACTGCAAGACTCCCGCACGGAGGCATTGCAAATTCGCACTCAACTAGATGTTTTGTTTAGCGATGAGCCAGTTAGCGAAGAGGAAATCGCCACGTTGAAAGAAGGGTTCAAAGTGCTGAAAACCTATGCTCAATCCAATTTGCGCTACAAAGAAGCTCGTACTCAAGCAGAGCAAGCCCGAATTGTTTTAGATCAAGCATTGAATTCGGCTGAACCAGAAAGCAAATCTGCTAAAGCAAGTGCGAAAAACACAAATTAGTATTCAAACAGGCGGAAATCCGAGCTGATCGGTGAGTTCTTGGCGGATGCGATAAGTAATGGTGCTGGTGTCGAGCTGTTTCAAAATATCTTGGATAACGACATTGGCTCCTTGGGGTCCCCAGCTGCAACCCTGCTCTAAGTAAACCTGGATGGCACGACCCACAGAATAGGCACCAACCCCAGCAAGGCTAGCCTGGGCGATCGCGGCTCCCGCATAGACCGCAAGACTACTAGAACTATCCACTCCTGAAGTAGCGGCAGCAGCACTTTTACCAATTCCCAACACTAATCCGCTGCCAATTTCTGTGAGCATCACGCTACCAGAACTGAGGATGATCGTCTTCCACAGTTTGCCTGCTTCGTGCCGAGTGACGGGCAAGCCGTAAAGCTCTGAGAGGGCGCGAATCATGGCAAGATCGGAGATGGCACCACCTACTAAGTCTAGGACGGCGATTGGGTTGAGGGCAACGGCGATCGCTTTGTAGCGGACAAACTTCCAGATCAAGGCTTCAGCTTCAGTGTTGTGCAGTTCCACCAGATTGCTGGCCAAACGAGACTCCGCTTGCTGCACTTGGACTAAGGCATTCAGCGCCATTAGCGATCGCCCCTCTTGGCTCAAAATTGACAAAATTTTCTGCTTTAAAGCAGAAATTTGTACAGGTGGCGATTCCCACTCATAGATCATGCGTCCATCCGGTTGCTCAACCCGCACTTGCAGCGGGGCAGGTTCCGCTGCAACTAAAACAATTTCATTCGTAGACAAAAGCCGCTGCAAGGGGTCAGTTTTGCCACTCCTCGCAGCACTCTTCGCGGCTAACTGCTGCAAGCTTTGATAAATTGCCTGCCGACTTTGATCGGGATATAGATCAATTTTGTTGAACACCAGCAGAATTGGCTTTTGGGCCTGGCGCAGGTCGCACAATGCCTCGTATTCGGTACGGGTAATGTCTCCCGAAACCACAAACAAAATCAGGTCAGCTTGGCGAGCGATCGTTTGCGCCATGGCTGCCCGTGTCTGTCCATCAATTTCATCCAGTCCAGGGGTGTCAATTAGTTCAATCGGAAGAGTGTCTAAGGAGTGGGGAGATGAGGAGAGGAAGGCTAAATCTTTGGGACTGGGTGACCACACGATCTCCTGGGGGGCTTGGGTAACCCCATTAAGCGGTCCCGTTGGCAATACTTTTTTTCCGAGTAGGGCGTTGAGTACCGCAGATTTGCCGCGGCTGACTAACCCAAATACGGCAACACGGGCAGTGGAATTTTCTAGCTTGTTGAGAGCGATCGCAAGCTGATCCATATCCTTCTTCATCCGCGCCTGTGTGGAAACTTCAGCCGGATGGGTCTTAGCAGCGCGAAAATAAGTGGTGTAACGATTGAGCGCTTGGCGCAAACTCACACGGGCACGCTGTAAATGCACGCCTTGGGGATCGGCAGGCGACGCAACGGAATTAGCAATCGGAGGGAATTGAGTCAAGGTCGGCAAGGGCAACATGAACACTAGATCCATTGTGATCTAGAAGTTGAGCTTCTGGCTGGGGTAATGTCATCCGAGCCAGGGGAATTGGTTTGAGCAAAACTGGAGCAACCGTTGAAGTCGTGCTAGAAGCGGCAATGGTCGCAACAGGAGGTATTTTGGGTGAAACAGGCTTAGGCATGAGCTGATCTATCACCTGAGTTGTCAGAGTTTGCAGAAACTTAGTTTGCTGATTTTGCTGAAAAACAGCCTGCAACACCTGGCTAAATCGCTCGATCGCCAGTGGTTTTGCCTCAGTCATTGCCAAGGCAGGGTCTTGAGTATGAAAATATTCAACCAACGCCAACCCCACCATACGAGTGAGATAGGCAGCACTCACAGCCTGAATGCCCCCTCCGGCAACGTAAGTGATTGCATTCGTTTTCAGCAGGTTAGAAACGGTGCGAGTCGAGAGTTCCACTAAGCCCAGCTTGAGGATTAGACCACCCAAAGCGGTCACAACTTTTTGTGCCTGATCTAAAGAAAAGTTTTGTTGATAAAGCTTACCCAAATCTAAAATCATTTGAGTGTTAATAGCAGCCGTGGCTAACACATCCAGGGTTGGCACTGGGCTAGCAAACGCTGTCGCCGCCGCAATCCACTGAAACTGTTCAATGATGGGTAGGGCGCGAGTTTTGCGAACAATGTTCAAAGTATTGGCGGCTTGAGCTTTGAGGGCAATCGCGTCGCTTAGGGAACTGCTCATTACCAGTTGACGGCTCTCTGCCTGCACAATACTCGTCAATCGCTGGGTTAGCCCATCCAGATCAGGCAACTGATCCTCCAGCCATTCCTGCACGCTGCCATCGGGCTGATGCTGACGCACTTTAATAGGTTTTGGAGCAGTGGCGATCGCCACCACATCCGGCAGTGCTATACTCCGCGCCCAGTCTTGCATTCGCGCCACAATCATTTGGCGATCCTGCGGCAGATACAAATCCTGCTTGTTGAAGATCAGTACCGTCCGTTTACGGACTGCCAACTGTTTCAGCAATCGAAATTCTGACTCAGTGAGGTCACCTGTTACCAAAAACAGCAGCAAATCTGCGGTCATTACCTGTTTCAGCGCTACCGCTTCGCCACTCGCTTCAGCGTTGCCTGCTGCAAAACTAGGTGCCTCATACAGAGTGCCTGGACTAACAGATTGAGCTGCCCAGCTATCTTGCAAGTGCTGAATCAACGTCGTTTTGCCGCTGCCTTTGCCGCCCATCACCATTAGGCGTAAAGCTTCTCGATTCATCTCGGTCGAGATCTGATTGGCTTGTGCTTGCAAAAAAGAAAGGTGCGGCACGACGGTTTGCAATGCGGGTTCAGCATCGACAAGCTCCACTTGCAATCGTGTGAGCACTTGGCTGGCTTCGCTAAGCGCTTGGTTTACGGCAGCAGAATCGACTGTGCGAAGGGAGATTGGCGCGATCGCCAATGGTTGAGATTGCCGCTGCACCCACCACACTCCACCGCTTACGGCAAGTGCTCCGACGGTATAAATGCCCCACTCTCCCATGGCTTGATGAAGAAATTCCAGCATCCATAGGGCGATCGCCAGGGTAATGCCACCAATGACAAGCGGACGTTGCAGTTTTTCAGCCATAGCAGGAGTGCAGAACATCAGTCAAAGCAACTCCATTCTATCGAGCCGGAGGGTGCTTCAGCGCAACTGGGTCTACATGGTACGGACAAAAAAATAAGCCTTGGAAAAACTAGTTTTTCCAAGGCTTATTCTCTATTTGGTGGCGGGGCATGGATTTGAACCATGGACCTTCGGGTTATGAGCCCGACGAGCTACCAGACTGCTCTACCCCGCGTTAGCTTATTGAGTATAGCGTTAGATTTTGGAATTGTGCAACTGATTTTTGAAATCAATTCAGATAATCAGAGCGATCGCATCTAAAATTCAGGTCTAATGTTCCCGCTCACCCGCCGCCAGTAACCTCTCGAACTGAACGAAAAGTCTTTAAACGGTTGGGTACAAGCGGATTGGGTAGTCCTAAAGATGTGATGATAGCTGAAAGCCCCTGCCAGTCTTGAATCTATGGATCATCACTTGCCGCAAGGGGTTGAAGTTCCCGCGCAATATGGAAGCGAGAACACTGACTATGGCTCAGGCTGGCGCACTTTCGACTCAAAATCAGCCTATAGACTTAAGGCGTAAAACTGCTAGCTGTATGCCTGCAACGTCTGTTCAGTCTTCATTGCAGGCATCATTACCTTTAGGGCACTACCGCGGATTGTTGAGCTGCGATTATGCAAATAGTGGTGAAGTGTCCATACAGAATCTGACCGAAGTTACTGACCCCTCTTCATTGCGATCTCTAAAAGCAACAGCTCGAATTGTAACTGCCTTTCCGATTACTCATTGGGAGTTCTCGTCTTTTGAATCATCTCTTGGATTGTTTCGGTTTCGCCAATTTCATAAAGGCTAATCAAACTATCCTCAATAGTAAAGATTTGCTGAATTGTTGCGTCTGCGAGCAGGTTTCCTTGCAAATCTCTGACGATTTGATGAACGGTAACGACATTTCGATTGTTTTCATCCGTCTCGAATTTTAAGGTTTCAAGCTGCACTTGAATAACCTTAAATTGATTAGTCCAGTATTCACGCACCGCGTCGCGTCCATAAACGAAACCGCCTTCCACCCCGTTCGCCCATTTCACGTCCGGGTGCATCACCGAGATGATTGTTTCAATCTCGCCTTTGTTGAAGGCTTCGTATAAATTTTGCAGAAACTGCTGATTTGAACTCATAATTGCCCACCATCCAATTCGAATGTCATTAAAACAAGAAAGCAGCCTAACTATATATCGAGCGGAAGTTTCCGCATAACACCCAAAAAAGGGTGAATAAGCAGATAGTTTCCGTATAACACCTCTAATCAGGTAGATAAACGGAATATTCCGTATAGTCTGCCGTTTTGAGTGGCTGGGCAGAAACTTTTTACCTATTTTCAGGTATATACGGCTGTCAAAGATCGCCCGTGACTTGATTCATTCACCACAAAGGGACTGCGATCGCATTACAGGCTAGATCGCGAAGATGTTTTAACATACAGAATCGCTCTTCGATTTCTAAACGGGAAAATGATGGGTTGAATGCACAAGCTTGGCAGTGGAAAGCGGTGGACTCTATCAAGGGGTCTTGTGATGGTATAGTCCTCTGCTTTATTTTCTGCAAAGTTTGATAAGGTGATAAGCGACCTAAACTTGACCGCTTTAATACGCGAGTTACCGATCTGCATGAGTATTTCAACCAGTGCCCCATCAATGCGTACGACCACTCCAGCTATGGCAGTTTGGAATAATCGTGAAAAAATAGCGGCTTCACGATCGCGGCTTCAAGCTCTGTATGAAGCGGTTGATTGGGCCAATGATCTTGACCTATATCAATGGACTCAGTGGTTTGCGATCGCCCTAGAGTTTCAGCCCGATCTGATAGTGGAACTAGGTCGCGGCATGGGCAACTCGACTTGCGTATTCACAGAAGCCGCAAATCAATTGGGCGATTGTCGCGTTGTTAGTTTATGCCTATCCCCCGATTGGGATGCAACGGTAAAGCATCGGGTTGCTCAAGTTGTACCTGACTCTTGGTTCCAGAAGCTTGAGACTCGAACGGAGGAGATTTTAACGACGGATGTTCAAGCTCTGATAGGAGACAGTCAGCGAGTTTTAGTATTATGGGATGCTCATGGATTTGACATGGCTGAGTTTGTTCTAGGAGGGCTGCTGCCAACGTTAGAACATCGCCACAGTTTCGTGGTTATGCATGACATCAGCGATGGGCGTTATTCACGCATTAACCCTAGCTATCAAGGCAAACGCCTCTGGCGAGGAACCAGAGAAGGATTCAACCGAGAGGGGCACAGTCGGTTATATCTCAACTATTTAGATACAGCGGTTGAGCAGACGATAGCGATCGTCGATTTCATAAGCCGCAATGGATTAACGCTAGAATCTGCTGATCACAGCTTACAAACTGAGCTAAGTTCTGAGCGGATTTCTGAACTGCAAAATTCTCTAGAGGCTAAGTTCTTTCGACTTGATGGGCATTGGTTCTACTTTTCTCTCAATGAAAAGACGAAGGGTGAGGAAATTTATTTTCCAAATTTTCAGAGCGAAATAGTTATACAGGAACGTCAAGCGCGATCGCACGTAGACAACGATCACGCTCAAGTTGAGCAGCTTCAAGGAGAAGTTAATCACCTAAAAACCTTACTTGCACAAGCACAAGCTGATACTGGGATGGCAAATCTACTCAAAAAAGCATGGCGCAAGTACAAAGCTTTTCGTTCTAGGTAGGGATAGTTGCTGTCACAACGTCCAGAGACGTGCAGGTTTTGCAAAACGCGCCCGTCTGACTTGTAATTTAGTTCCCTGGCCTCACCACTCTTCTCCTTTCCGCTTCATGCCAATATAGATAGCATTCCCTTGGGTTTGACAGTGAGCAAAGTGCGCCCCTGCAAACCTTCTTGCTCCAAAATGGCATTACTGGCAAGTAAGCCGCTGCTAACAGCGCGTTCCATCAGGCCACAAGGAAAAGGCATTTTCACCCAGTCTCCAGCAAACAGCAGGTTAGCGGCAGGAGTTTGAGTGGAGGGGCGATCGCGATAGCTGCCTGGTGGAAACCCGGCAAAGTTCTTTTGATTCACCAGTTCGCGATGTAGCATTACTGCATTCTTTAGATCGGGCACAATTTCGTATAGCTCTTGCTCAAACGTGCTTAGCAACGCTGCTTGAGTCGGAAATTCTTTTTCCTTGTAGCAATAAGCATGGAGTTCCACAACGCTCCCACCCGTTTTCTCTGCCCAAGCAATGTAGTCATCCTGAATGTGGTGGTAAAGCGTGATGCTGTCGGTGAGGCGATAGCCAGAGAGCGACGTGAACCAGCTTTGCTCCCAGGTGAAATCGCGATCAAACCAGAGCCTGCAGACGGCAAACGGGTCAGCAACGGCAAGCTGTTTTACCTGCTGGTTCACTTGAGAATGAACCTCGCCCGTCATTCCGGAAAAGAGATTTTGCACACCTGGAATGTCGGCTGCAATCACGTAATAATCAGCTTGCAATGTTTCCACTGCGTTTAGGTTAGTCGCTGCAACTGCCACAAGCTGAACCGTGTCTGCTGCTTGGCTCATCACTTGAAACTGGGGCAAATCGCGTTGAGCCGGACCACTGACCACTTTGCCATTTTGATCAAACACAGCACCATGGCACGGGCAGTGAAATTCGCCGTTTTCCTGAGGCTGAACAGTACAGCCTTGGTGAGTGCAGGTGAGGGAAATCGCAGCCTGTTTGTCAGAGTTAACGGCATATACGCGATCGCCGGCCCCGTAAAACGCCAGTTTACTTTGGCTTGCAGCATCTAAGGCTGGGTTTGCCTGAACCCAAAACGGGATAGTCGTGGCTTCGCTGCCCTTTTGGTAAGTCAACGATTCAATCTTGCCCTGGTTCCAGTGAATATTGCGAACAGAAACCTCAGTTAAAATCTTGCCGCCTTTATCGACAATTGTTTGCGTGATCGGGTCTACCAAACTGCGCCCCATATCTTGCCGAGTGCCGTTAAACGCTAAACCCTCTGGATTACCAAAGAAATAGAAATGGAAAAATTGCATCAACTCCCCGGCACTTAGCATATCCGGCGAGTTGAGACTGGATTTGGCAAAAGGCAGGAAATAAAGGTCATACAATCCACGGGGAATGCCTTTGTTGACCCATTCGGTGACGGACACATTATCCAAGCGGGCGTAGGTGTGAGCCGGATTGAACCCCGTGATTTCGCGAAAGACTTGCCAATGTTGAGGGTTAGTTAGGTTTAAGCCCCAGCGCAAGCGATTGGTGGAAGACACTGCCAGATCGACAATATTCCAAGGAAAGGCAGAATGGCTTGGGCGAAATACTTCTGGCTGATAGCGATCGCCTTTATAAACTACAGAGTAATAGTTGAGCGACTTAAAATTATCGCGAATTTGAATCTCTTCTATCAAACTCCAAAGATTGTAATATTGCGGAAAAAAGCCGTGGAAACCATGTTCCATCATCATCGATTCACCATTGACGTTAATTTGCCAACTGGCAACTTTGCCGCCCAATTGGGGCGATCGCTCCAGCACCGTCACCTGAAATCCTCGTTGGCTTAATTCATAAGCAGCAGCAAGCCCCGCTAAACCGCCGCCTACCACAATCACGCTTTTAGATTGATTAGTGCGATAAGGCAAAGAAAGAATCGCGGGTTGAAAGAGACTCGGTTGTGGTTTAGAAAAGCGAGAATAACTAAGAAACCCTCCTAAAGTGCTAGCACCAGCCAGTTTTAGTAATGTGCGTCGGGAGATCTGACGCTGGAAAGGAGAATCGAACAATGACTTCATGTGGAATGTACAAAACCTATTGAGGCAAACATAAAGGCTAAAACAATAGTCCAGGGCGAATGAAACCAGTCGTACCGCATCTCATAGACCTTTAGCAGGAATGCTTGCAATAATTTCTCTGCTCATTATCACAAGCATAAGGTCGTATCGAAAATGATGTAATTCACGCCGTTAAAAGACCATGCAGTTTCATAAGGGTTATACGCAATTTAGTCTAATCAAGGTTTTAAAAAATAGCTACATTGGAGAAACAGCAGCCATCTCATGTTTTGATCGTCTGAATTCACTATGAACAAAGCAAATTTTGTAATTTCTTCGGAAATGCGAAGTTGTAGTGCTGCTCAAGCCTGATTTAAACACGGAGGCCTCTCTGGGTTCTGTCCCCATTTCGCCCCAATCCCTGGAACGGCTACAAACCCAGATCCGACGAAGATTTATAGACAGGCAGTAGCACATTGAACGTGGAGCCTTCCCCGACTCTACTTTTAACTGAGATTGATCCGCCGCAGTGTAAAAGTAATTGCTGCACAATGGTTAGCCCTAATCCAGCACCGCTAGAGTCATCGGCAGATTGGCGAACCCGATAAAAGCGATCAAAAATCTTGGGAATTTCGCTGGATGCAATTCCTACACCCGTATCTCGAATCTCTAGCTGAACGTAGTCTCCTTGCTGTTTGGCACGAACCGATACCTGTCCCCCAGTCAGAGTGAATTTAATGGCATTGTGCAGGAGATTAATCACTATTTGCTTCAGCCAGTTACTCATGCAGGCAACTGGCAATAGATCTTCTGGCACGGTGTAAGCAAGCCGAATTCCTTTTTCCTCTGCGACAGGCTGATAGGTCGTGACCACGCCTGGAACTACATCGCTTAACCGTAATGCTGGCAGTGCCGATTGATCGACGACCTGATCGAGATGAACTAAATCTAAGAGGCTGGTGATTAGAGAGCTTTGGCGATCGCACTCTTTCTCAATCAACTCCATATACCGCTGACGCTGAGGCAGCTTGATCGTGGGTGACCCTAACAGAGACAACGCCGTCTTGATCGTCGTTAGCGGGGTTCGCAGTTCCTGCCCCACCGTATTCAAAAATTCATCCTTCAACCGCAGCGTGTCTATCAGCTCCTCATTTTGCAACCGTAGCGAATCCGCACCTTCTGCCTGTTTGCGATAGGTCCTATTCTGCTGCCACAAATCTTCTTGCTGCTGTAAGGTTTGACCAAATAATTGCTCTGCCAACCTCACGTTTAATCCAGTAGAAGCCAAAGCTAGCCGTTGTTTCGTCCAATGGGCGACCAATTCAGCAGTAAACGTTTGCAATGCTGTTAACTCGTCCGATTGCGGTGGCAGTTGATCAGACATCAAGCCAGCAAGTATCTGCTCAAGCCTATGCAAGGCACCTTCAATCAACGTAATATCACAGGAGCATCGCGTTAAGAGCATCTGTTTGCGATCGGGAGTGTTTTCTAGTAATTGAGAAACCTGTCCGTAGCTGCTCATCGTATCCAAAGAAGCCAGAGAGTCAGCAATTTTAGGAGATTGAGCAGATCGGGGACGACGGGCAAACAGCGCAATGGGCAACTGCGCCGACCAGATGATCAAAAAATACTCCCGCCGCAGGGCATTTTCCGGCGCAAGCTGTATAGAGAAAATTGGAGTGGTACTCACCTTCTCAGCCACATTAGTCATCTCTGAGATATCATCAGACGACATTAGCTGAGCCAATGTTGGGGCATCTGAACGAGCAGTGCTGATTTTAAGCTCCTCTTGGGGATGAGCAAACAGATAAATTGTTTTGGAGACTCCTTCCAAACGGGCATATTGCTCAAGCGATGCGTGCCAAGTCTCTCCTTTCGGAAGCTTTGCCCACACTAAGGCCGCAATTTTTTGCTCAATTAATAGATTGATGAGGGAGTCACTGATGGATTTAAATGAAGTGGGACTGAGCTGAAGTGCAGGCGGCGGAAAGTCGGATTGCAATGCCAACTCATATAAAGACGTTTCTGAGGCTGAATTCATGGATTCTAGGAAGAACTGGGGCTGAGTTCAATTAGACGCAACAAAACGTGCAAAAGTTGGGTGAAGCAGCCTCATTTAGCGACTGCATAAAGCAATTTTGCAAAAAATAGACTCCGATAAATGCCTACGCACGGGGGACATAAACCCAATAGCGTTAGGGCTTATTTTAGCAAAAAGTTCTTGTAAAAAGGATAAAGCAGAAAAGCGGGATCATTGATGCGGGCAAAGATTCGGGATACAGAGATTTATTTTGATGTGGAAGGTGCGGGACTGGTGCCCGACGGCGATCTCATGAGGGAGAAGCCGATTGCTTTTGTCATTCATGGCGGACCGGGAGCCGATCACACCTCGTTTAAGCCTACGTTCACGCCGCTGAGCCAAAAGATGCAACTGGTGTATTTTGACCATCGGGGGCAGGGGCGATCGCAGCGAGGTAACCCAGCAACCTACACGCTCGACAACAACGTGGAAGATATGGAAGCGCTCCGCCAGCACTTGGGTCTGGGAAAAATTGTGGTGATTGGCGCATCCTACGGGGGAATGGTGGCGTTGACGTATGCCAGCCGCTATCCAGAAAACGTGTCGCATCTGATTGCAATTGTGACCGTAGCAGATTCTCGTTTTTTGCAACGGGCACAGGAGATTTTGGCGGAGCGGGGGACGGCAGAACAACAGGCAATCGCCCAGCATCTCTGGAACGGCACCTTTCGAGATGAAGCCCATCTGCAAGAATACTTCCGCATCATGGCACCCCTCTACTCGGTGACTCATAACCCCACTGCTGCTCAACCCAGCTTACAGCGCGCCATTCTTTCTGCCGATGCGATTAACGTGGCATTTGGCGGCTGGTTGCGAACCTATGATGTGCGCGACCGACTGCATCAAATCAGCGCTCCAACGCTAGTGATTGCTGGACGACACGACTGGATCTGTGCCCCAGAATTTTCAGAGGAGATTGTCCAAGGGATTCCCAAAGCTGACCTACGCATTTTTGAAAACAGTGGGCATAGCGTTCGGGTGGATGAGCCAGAGGCCTTGCTGGATGCGATCGCGGGTTTCATTGTGGACAACCAATAATCCTGAAACTCTCCAAATCAAGTGAGGGAGGCTACTTCCCTGGTGTGCGTACACTAAAAATAGTGGGAGGGAATACTAAGGAGATCGTTCTCTACACAATAAGTGTTCCTGCTGATGGCTAGTAGTTCTAAAACGTTCCTGGATTTGTCCTTTCTTCCTCGCCTCCCTCGTAGTCTCAGTGGTCTGGAAACTTGGGGGTTTGGGTTGAGTGGCTTACTGCTCTGGTTGGGAACTGCCCCAGCGATGCATGTCGATCTAAAAAACCAAGCTATCTGGGTGTGGCTGCCCGGTGCCATTGTTGGCATATTACTTAACCTGCAAATCCGCCATTTGGGCACCCACTGGCAAGATATGGCGGGTGGAACGCCTAACTACACCACCCGGTTGCTGAAAAATCAGTCGAGTTTGGCACGATATGTAGCGATCGGCTATTGGCTGGGCTGGGTATCGGTGCCTGCTGTCAATGCCATCATTTTGACCGATCTAATAAAAGCAAATTTAGAACCGCTAGGAGTTCCCTGTCCAGAACTGATGTTTAAAGTCGGCTTTACGGCACTTCCATTTATAGCGTTTCCGGCTCCTGTGAGGTACAAACTAAAGGCTCAAACCCTTGCTCTCTATTATTCTGCCCGTACCTCATCCGACAGAAAACCGCTATATTGTTGCTTTCAGCGGCACGCGTGCACTGGGAATTTTGCATCTGTTTTTTATTATTCCTGCGATCGGTTTATTGCTAGCGTTCTGTTTACAAGGGCTAGGCTGGCTCGCGCTATCTTCCCAAAGTCCAGGTTTTTTGCTGCCACAGGCTGTTCCATCTGAACCTCTTGTTACGCTCTCATTTTCTGAATGGGCGAAGTGGTTTTTTGTGGCGGTTTATGCGGTCTATGGATGTGAAACCGCTTCATCATTTGTGGCAGATAGTCATAAGCCTGCCGCTACCTTAAAAAGCCTCTCTTTTGCAGCGCTCTTGTTGCCGATCGTTTATGTAGGCGGCTCTTGGGTTGTAGCTCGTTTGGCCGAAACGTCTAGTAATAATGCTTTTACCGCAATGGTGACGGCTGCAACGCCCTTTTGGGGTAGATCGGCTCCTGTTTTGATCACCTTTTTAATTGCCTCTGGATGTTTGTTGAGTTCTGCAACTGCTGTATCCAATGCTCCCAGAGTACTTTATCAAATGGCGTTGGATGGCTACTTGGCTCCGGTCTTTGGCGTGGTATCGCGGCGGGGAGTATTAGGACCAAGCCTTGCGATGACGGGATTGCTGAGTCTGGCATGTTTAGCTTGGGGAGATGTGGCTCGGGTGGTAATGATTACGGGAACTGGCTACCTGGCTTCCATGATTGGAATGCATTGGGGCATGTGGGTTCGCCGTGATCGCCCGGAAGCTTTGTGGTCGCGCTGGTCGCTTGTGTTTTGTTTAGTAGAAATTACTGTGCTAGTTGTGGGTGGGTTAGCGTGGAGTTGGCAGGATTGGCTGATCGGGCTGTTGTTACCGATCGCAATGCTTTTGTTTAATGCTGCAATCTCCCGTAGCCGAGTGGAATTTTTTCAGGCTAATTGGTGGCTACAGCGCTATCAAGCGCCTCCGGTCAAAATTTCCGACTTGATGTTTGTTCAAGTCTGCGTGCTGATTTTCCTAGTGTGTGGAGCAACCATTGTTGGTTGGGCAACCCGCGCCGTGCTCGATGGATTTGCCCTAAATAATCATGCCAATTTGTTTGTGGTGCTGCTGCTGGCGATCGCCTTCTTGGGAGTCGCGATCGCCTGTTGGACTAGTTTGCCTCAAGTTGCCGCTGTCGTAGAAGCACGGGAAGCCGCTGAGCATTTGTTCAAAGTGGTTCAAGATGCGATCGTGGTTGTGAATGAATTTGGCATCATTCAGCGCACTAACCCTGCCGCTAGAAGCGTATTTGGCAAAGAAAAATCCCTCAAAGGGCAACGCTTAAACCACTACCTTTTAGAACTATCCGATCAACCCCAAGAGTGGCAAAAATGCAGTGAACAACCCTTTCAGCCTGGCGACACCCTCAAAACTTTAGACGTATCAGTTTCTAATCATCTCATTTATGACTTCCGGGAATATATTGTCATCTTGCGAGACATCACCGAACGTAAACAGGCAGAAATTCAGATTAGGGAATCTCAGCAAAAATTGATGCTACTCGTTCAACAAAGCCCAGTCGGTGTGATTGAAAGGAATCTAACGTTTGAAGTCACTGCCTGGAACCCGGCTGCCACAAAGATTTTTGGTTACAAGGCAGAAGAAGTCATTGGTCACTCAGCTTCCAGCTTCATCGTGCCTGAGAGTTTACAAGAACGCGTTAACCAGACATTGCACACCCTTGTGACCCAGAAAAGCGCCATTTACAATAGCAATCTTAATCTTACAAAGGATGGGCGTACGATTATCTGCGAATGGCACAACACGCCCTTGGTTGATCCCTGTGGACAAGTAATTGGTATTGCGTCTTTGGTCATGGAAGTGACTGAGCGAGAACAGGCAGAAGCCCAATTGCGCCAACAAAAGCAGGAATTAGAACAGGCATTAAAAACCCTGAGATCGACTCAGGCAAAACTGGTGCAAAGCGAGAAGATGTCTAGTTTAGGGCAACTGGTGGCAGGGGTCGCTCACGAAATTAATAACCCAGTAAATTTCATCTATGGCAACCTGAATCATGCCAATGAATACTCCCAAGATCTGCTCAAGTTGCTTCAGCTTTATCAGCAAGAGTATCCAAACCCCAGTGATCAAATTCAGGCTTTAACAAAAGACATCGATTTGGATTTTGTGATGGAGGATTTACCTAAGCTACTCCACTCAATGAAAATTGGAGCTGATCGCATCCGTCAGATTGTGGTGTCATTGCGAAATTTCTCCCGGATGGATGAGGCCGACATGAAAACCGTTGATATCCATGACGGCATTGATAGCACCTTAATGATTTTGCAAAATCGGATGAAAGCACAGAGTGATCATCCCGGTATTCAGGTGGTCAAACACTACAGCGATTTGCCCTTGGTGGAATGCTACGCCGGCCAGTTGAATCAAGTGTTTATGAATATTTTGAGTAACGGAATTGACGCGCTGGATGACGCGATCGCAAAAAAATATCAAGCGCCAAACCAATATTCAGACTTTGTGCCGACCATTTGCATCACCACCAAGACAACCTCAGCCGGACTGATCGCTATTCACATCGTCAATAACGGACCTCTCATCCCTGAGATCACGCAGCAGCGAGTATTTGAACCTTTTTTTACAACAAAATCCATCGGCAAAGGCACCGGCTTAGGACTTTCCATTAGTTATGACATCATCACCGACAAACATGGCGGACAGTTATCCTGCCAATCATCCTTAGAAACAGGAACAGAGTTTGTGATTGAAATTCCAAAGCGGCAAGCGTTCTACAATGCAGCATGAGCGGCAAAAATGAGGGAAATGATCGTACCAAAGAAGGGAGGAGCGGTTGCTGCTTTAATGAAAAATATGTTAAATTTAGTTAACAATTCGAGTTCAACGGTAACAATTCGTCTGCTGTTTGTTGATTCAGCAGTCTTAGTATATAGATATTGCTGAAAATGGTAGGCCGAGTTCAAAGCATTGGGTGCTGTCGTGTTAGTGAAAGCATAGATGTGCTGTTATTGGTGGCGGTTAGTTACGACTGTATTTAAAGGGCGCGATTTATGAAATTTTCTTGGAGAACAGCTCTACTGTGGGCATTGCCAGCTTTAGTAATTGGCTTTTTCTTGTGGCAGAGTTCATTTGTTACTCCTTCCACAAGCGTCAACAGTAAGAACACAGCAAGCACCCGGATGACCTATGGACGTTTCCTGGAATATCTAGATGCATCGCGGGTTGTGGGTGTTGACTTGTACGATGATGGTCGCACGGCTATCGTGGAAGCAGTTGATTCGGAGCTAGATAACCGCATTCAACGGCTACGGGTTGATTTGCCCGGAAACTCGCCTGAATTAATTTCTCGCTTAAGAAAAGAAAATATAAACCTAGATGTTCATCCTACTGGCAACGATGGTACTGCCGTTTGGAGCTTGTTGGGTAATCTAATCTTCCCGGTGCTGCTCATTGGGGGCTTATTCTTCTTATTTCGCCGCTCAGGCAATGTGCCTGGTGGTCCTGGTCAGGCAATGAGCTTTGGCAAGTCAAAGGCTCGTTTTCAAATGGATGCCAAAACCGGAGTCATGTTTGATGATGTAGCTGGCATTGAAGAGGCGAAAGAAGAACTGCAAGAGGTTGTTACATTCCTCAAAAAGCCAGAGCGCTTTACTGCAGTGGGCGCACGAATTCCCAAGGGTGTGCTGCTGATCGGTCCTCCTGGAACAGGCAAAACGTTACTTGCAAAAGCGATCGCGGGTGAAGCTGGAGTTCCATTTTTTAGCATCTCTGGATCAGAGTTTGTGGAGATGTTTGTTGGGGTTGGCGCGTCTCGCGTCCGCGATTTATTTAAGAAAGCCAAAGAGAACGCCCCCTGTATCGTCTTTATTGATGAAATTGATGCGGTCGGTCGGCAGCGGGGTGCAGGCATTGGCGGCGGCAACGACGAACGAGAGCAAACCTTAAACCAGCTACTGACCGAGATGGACGGGTTTGAAGGTAATACCGGGGTGATCATCATTGCGGCAACGAACCGCCCTGACGTGTTGGATTCCGCATTGCTTCGTCCAGGTCGATTTGATCGTCAAATCGAGGTGGATGTGCCGGATATTAAGGGACGGCTAGAGGTATTACAAGTTCATGCTCGTGACAAGAAAATAGCAGACGAGGTTTCTTTAGATGCGATCGCCCGTCGCACTCCAGGTTTCTCTGGGGCTGATTTAGCGAACCTTTTGAATGAGGCCGCTATCCTTACCGCTCGTCGCCGTAAAGATGCTGTAACCATGTCAGAGATCGATGCTGCCGTTGATCGCGTGATTGCTGGTATGGAAGGCACTCCACTAACTGATGGCAAGAGCAAGCGGCTGATTGGCTACCACGAAATTGGTCATGCAATCATTGGCACTCTGGTGAAAGGTCATGATCCAGTGCAAAAGGTTACCCTTGTTCCTCGTGGACAGGCGCGCGGTTTGACCTGGTTCTCGCCTAGCGATGAACAAAGCTTGATTTCGAGGTCGCAGATTTTGGCACGCATCACTGGAGCTTTGGGTGGTCGTGCGGCTGAAGAAGTGGTGTTTGGCGATTCAGAAATTACCACAGGCGCAGGCAACGATTTGCAACAGGTCAGTTCCATGGCGCGCCAAATGGTTACCCGTTATGGCATGTCTGATTTGGGTCCTCTTTCCCTGGAAAGCCAGTCTGGCGAAGTGTTTTTAGGGCGAGATTTGATGACGCGATCAGAATATTCTGAAGAAATCTCGTCTCGGATTGATGCTCAGGTGCGTTCCATTGTGGAGCATTGCTACAACGATGCTCGTCGCATTGTGCGGGAAAACCGAGTTGTAGTTGATCGCTTGGTGGATTTGCTAATTGAAAAAGAAACGATTGATGGCGATGAGTTCCGTCAAATCGTTGCTGAGTATACAGATATACCCGAGAAAGAGCAGTACATTCCAGTAATGTAATCTCGAAACTCTCAGTAAGTAGACAAACGGGGATGACGGCACATCATCCCCGTTTTTATTTGTTCATTTCTAGACGTTAAGACGCTATCCCGGATCGCAGCGGATCTCGACTAAAAAGCCGTCAGGGTCGTAAAAGTAAACGCCGCGTCCTGTGGGACGGCTTACTGGACCATGGGCGATCGCCACTTGATTGTGTCGCAATACTTCAACCGCTTGGTCAAATAACGCCGGCTCAATCTCAAATGCAAGATGATTAGCACGGGTGAACTGCTGCGCTGGATCGGAGTTGGGCGGCAACAATTCCGGTTCCCAAAATAAATCCAACACGGTGCCATCGGGCGTGATGAAATTGGCAACCTTCCCCTGTTCTACTAGCTCTGTTAATGTTGCAGGCACTTCTGCTCCAGTTAACTCCCGTAATCCCAGCAATAGTCCATAAAACTGTCGAGACGCTTGCATATCGCGCACATTCAGCGCAATGTGATGCACTCGAAGCAGCGATCCCTGGGTTAAAACACAAGCAGATGAAGGAGTGGCTAGCATGGTAGTGATAAAGGGTTTGGGAAAATAGCCGGCTAATAGATTGTAGCTAGTGACTAAAAAGCGTAATCTATTTGAAAAAATTCTGACGAATTCAAAGACTGATTCTGTCACCTTAACAAACTGATTTTGGATTCAAAGCCTTGGATTCATCCCATTTGAGGGTCAGTAGAGTGCCCATAATAGCAACGGTTTTGCCGGAGTAAATCGACCATTTATCAGTGCTAATTGCTTCAGATTGGAAAGGCTAGCGGTTTTGGGCTGAAACGGTGTGTATGTGCCGCCCAAGCCTTCGACAATGGTTTTAGTATTGGCGATAAAAAACTTCTGGTAGGTCTCAGCGAGACTACCCTGTTCGCCCAGTCCATCTGCAAATAGATCCTGGTCTGCAACCTTGACATTTGCCTCTTTCGCTACCGCATCAATGAGCTTGGGGTTAACCTTAGCTTCCGCAAAAATCATGGGCACTCCCGCCGCTTGAATCGCTTTCACTAGTTCTGTCAACCGTGTTGGGGTTGGTTTTTCTTCGGTGCTAATCCCCTGCAACGCGCCAATGACTGGAATCGCATATTCCTGGGAGTAGTAGCCAAACGCATCGTGAGTTGTGACTAACTGCTGCTGCCTTGCCGGAATGGTGGCAATTTCAGACTTGATCCAGGTGTTGAGTTGGGACAGTTCATCCGTCAGCTTCGTGGTGTTTGCAGCGTAAAGCGACGCATTGGTAGGTTTCAATTGCTTCAGGTTTTCGCTAATCACCTCTGCGATCTGAACGCCATTGGCAGCACTGTGAAAGACATGAGGGTCAGTTTCGGTTTTGCCATCCTCCTCAAATGTTAAGGGGTTGGGAACCGCCCGTTCATAAACCGCAATTTTAGGAGCGGAGTTTGAGCTTGCCTTGATGAGTTTAATCAGCGTGGATTCCAAGTTATAGCCACCGTATAAAATCAACTTGGCTTGCTCAATCGCTTTGCCATCCTCTGGTTTCGGTTGGTATTCATGCGGGTCGGCACCGCCAGGAACCAGGCATTTGAGATCAACCGTATCGGCTACAATTTGCCGGGTTACATCGCAGACGACGGAGTTGGTGGTCACCACGAGGGGGCGATGGCCGGGACTAGCCGATGCATCACTCGTCGCAGAAGTAGCTGGATTGGGACCAGTCGATTGTGGGGCAAGAACACTACAGCCATGGATGCCAAGCATGAGTGACAAGGCAGCGAATCCACTCATCCGATCCAGTCTTAAAGGAAGTTGTTTACGAACCATTGGTTTACAGACTATGAGTTTTCCAGTAGTGTTATGAGAATGGTTATCATTACAGGTTGATATGCTACTGGTTCAGCACCTCTCTGTCAATTACCGAAGCGTAAAAGCGCTGGAAGATATCACATTCAAGCTTCCAGAAGGAACGTTGGTAGGGTTGCTGGGTCCCAATGGGGCAGGAAAAAGCACGCTGATTAAAGCGTTGCTGGGGTTAATTTCCGTTCAAGCAGGTGAGGTGCATTATCGAAATGCGCCCTTGAAGCAGCAGCGTAAGCAGGTTGCCTATGTACCGCAACGATCGCAAATTGACTGGGATTATCCCACCACCGTTTGGAATGTGGTGATGCTGGCTCGAACCACTCATGCCGGATGGTTTCGTTCCCCCAGTCGGCAGTCAGCAGAAATTGTCAAAGAATCCTTGCGGCGAGTGGAACTGTTTGATTTACGCGATCGCCCGATTGGAGCGCTTTCCGGTGGGCAGCAGCAGCGGGTGTTTTTGGCTAGGGCGATCGCTCAACAAGCTGACCTGTTGTTACTCGATGAACCCCTGGCAGCCGTAGACAAAAAAACAGAAGCACTCATCTTTCAAATTTACGATGAACTGAAAGCAGAGGGAAAAACGCTGTTGATCAGTTGTCATGAATGGGGCGGGATTTTGAACCACTACGATCAACTGCTGTTGCTAAACCAGCGCCTCATTGCTCATGGCGCTCCCAAAGAAGTGATGACCCCTATCAATATTGAACTGGCGTATGGCATTCCGCCCCAAACCAGACATTTTCACGATGCGCTCGAAACTACATTTTTCTGTTAAACCTTCTATTCAATCGCTTTGATTAAACCGCTTATGTTGGCATGGTTGCTAGAGCCGCTTATCTTTGAATTTATGCGAAATGCCCTGATGGTCGGCATTCTCGCAGGTATCTTATGCCCGGTTGTAGGAACCTACCTATTAGTGCAGCGGATGGCGCTATTGGGCGATGTTATGGCACATTCGGTGTTACCCGGTTTAGCGATCGCCTTTTTTTTGCAGATTAATATCCTGATTGGCGCATTTATTTCGGGGATTATCAGCGCCTTTTTGATTGCTTGGATTCGGTCTCAAACCCGGCTCAAAGTGGATGCAGCAATGGCGCTGATTTTCTCCAGCTTTTTCGCATTGGGCGTGTTGCTCATCACCCTGCTGCGAAATAAGCTCGATCTGGATAGCTTTCTGTTTGGCGACATTTTAGGTGTCACGCAGGGCGATGTCACCCGCACCGCTATCATCACGCTGGTTGTGTTAGTGCTGGTTCGACTGTTCTATAAAGAGTTGTTTTTTTATACCTTTGATCGCTTGGGCGCACAGGCGATCGGTTTACCGATCAATGGCATTTATTTAGGCTTAATGGCAGGTGTGACGCTGACAATTATTGCCAGTATGCAAACCGTCGGTGTGGTTCTGGTGGTGGCTCTGCTCGTGGGTCCAGCCACAACTGCCTACTTACTCGTTAAAGAACTGCACCAAATGATGGGCTTAGGTGCGCTGTTGGGTGCGGTTTCTAGCGTGATTGGCATGTACCTCAGTTACTACCTAAATGTGCCTTCTGGACCCTGCATTGTGTTAGTTATCTGCGGGTTCTTTGTGCTAGCACTACTGTTTAGTCCGTCTCAAGGATTGCTGACCCAACCGAACCTCAACAGCCGATCAGCGGGACTGTTACACCAACTAGGGCAGCTAAAGCGGAAAGACTAAATACGACTGATTTAATTTGCGATCGCGCTGTTTGATAAAAGCCTACATGCCTGAAACCAAGTCCACGATAAGCAATGAACACAAGCTCAAAAAGCGTATCACTTCTGGCGAATCTGTCGAACAAGTTTGCCTTGCCAGAAGTTTAATACCCCTTTGAGAATCGCGATCGCCCGTTTGGGCTGCACCACGCTGGCACGCAGGGCGTGAAACAGAATGCGGCTAAGTCGATACCCAAAGACCTTCTGGCTAGTATGTCGTTCCAGCGCTAACAAGTAACTAAAAGTACTGTGTTGCAGTGTCAATGAAGGGGTGCGGTTAGTAATCGAAGAAGGTTGATGAACGACTTGAATCTGTTCTGTAATGACGATTCGATGTCCTTGTTGGGCATAGCGCCGACAAAAATCAAAGTCTTCGTAGTACAGAAAATAGGCGGGATCAAACTGGGGACAGTGGTTAAAGTTTTGAAAGTTGACCAATAAGCTGCATCCGGTAACCCAGCTTGTTTCAACATAATTGGCTAATTGATGGGGGGATTCAGTTTTAGCAATAATTTTGCCGGTTTCTGGAACAAATTCACCGCCTGCAAACCAAATCTTTCCCGATGGTTCGGAGATGATGGTGCCAATGATGGATAGCATTGGATGAATTTTACAAAACTGAGCAGCATGGTTGAGGGAGTTTTCTGATAGCGTAGTATCGGGATTGATCAGCCATGCCGTGGCAGCGCGATCGCGTTCAAATACCCAGTTCAAGCCCAAATTGCACCCACCACCAAAACCCAAGTTTTCTCCCGCTTCTAAAATCAGCACGCGATCGCTGGCCAGCTTTGAGCAATCTTCTGCAGCGGAATTGTTGACAACAATCAACTGATAGTCAACATCAACTTGCGCCTGACCCTGATGTATAGATGCCAGCAATTTGGCGATCAACTCCGCTGAGTAATAGTTAACCGTGATCAGATAAATCACACGCTGTGCAACTTTTGTTTCAAGTAGATATCTTTCATATGTCGCTTAACCGTATTAATAGCAACAAACAGCTTCGTAGCAATATCGCGGTAGGTGTGCCCCGTGCGATGGAGCAGCCACACGTCGGCCTGACGAGCCGTTAACCCATACTGGTTAATTTCAGCGATCGCTCGACTCCGTGCCACCTGGTCGCAATCTTCCAACGTAACTAACAAATGAGGGCTATGAGTGTCCTCTAATCGAAACCATCGTACCCGCACCCGATAGCGAACAGCTAATTCTATGGTAATCTCCGCTTCAACCATTACAGGTTCTATGGTTGTTGGTTCACTTAAAACTTGGTGATTAGCAATAAATACCTGGCAAATTTGCCACACTTTTTGAGGCACCATTTCCGCTGTGGGCTGCCCAACATTCAACTGCTGACAAATCCGATGGGCATTGTAATTGCCATACACCCATTCTCCAGTTGTTGTAACAATCAACACGCCATCTATGAGGTTTTCTACAATTTCCTGAAGGAGAATGCAGTTTGTTTTGAGCGATCGCGCGGTTTTAGCTGTTTTAACAGAGGATATTGGGGAGTTCATTGCTGCCATCCTTTTTTTGCAGAGTCTATGAACCTATACGGTTATCCATAGAAAAATATGCAGATAGCAATGGGCATAAAAGTTTTCTGTGACGCAATTGCATAATGACGACTTTGAAAACCTAAAATTTTATGCTTTGATTCAGGCAGGATTCAGCAAACATTGAGTACTGGACTGTTTTAGGATTTGCATGGCAATCACCCAAAAAAATGATTTAGAGTTTTACGATCGCAACGCCGATAATTGGTGGGACGAAGATACCAAAATCTATACGCTGTATCATCTCAATAAACCGCGATTTGAATTTTTCGATCGTCATATTGCAAATTGGCAAGGTTTAAAAGCGCTAGATGTCGGCTGCGGCGGCGGATTTTCCTGTGAATTTATGGCGGCACGAGGAGTTGCCGTATCGGGCATTGATCAATCTCAAAAATGTATTGTCGCGGCTCAAGCCCATGCGATCGCCGCTGGCTTGGCGATCGACTATCGCTGCGGCATTGCAGAAGCAATGACCTATGCAGACAGCAGCTTTGATGTGGTGATTAGTGTAGACGTGCTGGAACATGTGGAGAGCGTTCCTCGCGTTTTAGCAGAAGTGTTTAGAATACTAAAACCCAATGGAACCTTTTTCTTTGACACTATCAATCGCAACTTCAAATCGCGTTTAGTGATGATTTGGATTATGGAAAATATCTTGGGTGAGATTCAAAAAGGCGTTCATGATTGGAACAAGTTTGTTACACCTGAAGAACTCACTGAGTTGCTCATTAAAAGTGGCTTTAAAGATGTAGAAATCAAAGGATTTGATTTATTCAGCGAAGCCTTACGATTGAACCTATCCAGTTATCTAGACTATCGTAAAACAGGTATTCCTAAAATCGTAATTAATGACGATACCTCGGTTAATTACATTGGCAAAGCAGTAAAGGTGCCACTAGTTTTTCAATCAAGACTGATCAATAAAAACCTTGAATTAGATTTTTTCAAACAACGCGAGAAAATTTAACTGTTGCTGCGTTTGCTGCGTTTGTGTGCATACATCAATTCATCGGCTTGGGTCATCATCTGCTCCAAGGATGGACTGATATCAACCTGGCAAATCGTAGAACCAATACTCATCGATAATCGATAAGGAAGTTCATAGTCCTGATTGAACTGGTTCACATTCATTTGCAGACGAGCAACCGGATTATCATTTGCTGAACACCCTGGCACAAACACGGCGAACTCATCGCCGCCCAGCCGACTCACCACATCCGACTCGCGAAAGGTTCGTTTCAATATCTGAGCCGCATCTACAATTAAGCGATCGCCGATCTCATGTCCTGAAAGGTCATTCACCTGCTTTAGACCATCGAGATCAATAAACACCAGGCATACGGATGCTTTAATTCGACGTGCTAATTTAAGTTGCTGCTCTGCTAATAAAAGAAAGCCACGCCGATTATTTAACCCAGTGAGTTCATCTGTAATTGACAGTCGCTGAACTGTCGCTTCTGCACTTTTCCGTTCTCTTACCTCTTCTCGCAGTTGGGCATTAGCAAATTCTAGTTCAACTGTGCGATCCTGTATCCGTTGCTCAAGTTCGGTATAAATCTGCACATTTTTAAGGGCAACGGCTGTTGTGTCTGCCAACGCTTGCAGCAATTCAATCTCTTCTGCCGTTGGTTGGTGTCGCTCTGCCCAGTAGACTCCAATTGCCCCAATTGGATCGAGTATCCGAATCGGCACCATTGCCAGACTTTTTACAAAGGTTGGTTGATAGGCAGCAAATGGAATCCGTTCATCTCCGTAAATGTTTTCAATGATGGCAGGTTGGCGATTATACATCGTCCAGCCACCAATGCAAATTTTCATGGGAAACCGTTGCCCTTTCCAGAGGGGCGCGATCGCATTTTCGTCCGCATAGAAACACTGGTCGTTATCGCGCAATACAAAGCTGGCACCATCGGCATTTGTTAGGTCTCTTGCGGCTACCCGCACAATTTCCATGATGCGTTCCAAGCTATGAGCTAGGGAAAGTTCTTGAACAGCAGTAACGAGCCGTTTCATTACTTGTAAATAGAACGGCGGACTCGAATCAGGGTTAGAAGATAAGACGGTTTGAAGCGAAGAGTCCATAAGAATATTTGCTTATTAAGCATCGTAAAATTATAAAAGAGCAAGAAACTAGAAAGTAGAGCCTTCTAGTCATCCCTCTTAAGAGAGATTTTGTAGTTAAATCATAAAGACGTGACGATGTTCAATAAATGTGGAATTTACTGAGTTAATTGTAAAGATTTTTATCAAGATTCATTTTCCCAAAGGAGCATCCACAGCGCTTTTTGAAGGGGGCATTGAAAAGCGATCGCTCCTCTCCTAGCAGAAAAGCGATCGCGTTAGATTCCAACCCAAAGTTGGATATATGAATGTGTGCGCTGTGTCCTGATCGTTTTCTCAGGTGACGGGCTGCTGACGTGAGGTTCGCATCAGGGTGACGAACTGCTCGAATAGGTAATCGGCATCATGGGGACCGGGGCTAGCTTCGGGGTGATATTGCACCGAGAACAGCGGTAGAGACTTATGACGCAATCCAGCGACGGTGCGATCGTTCAAATTCAGGTGAGTAATTTCCACATCAGCATCGGGCAGAGAATCGGCAGAAATAGCAAAGCCATGATTTTGGCTGGTAATTTCCACCTGCTTTTGTTCCAATCCACAGGGCTGGTTTAATCCCCGATGCCCAAACTTAAGTTTAAAGGTTTCGGCTCCTAAGGAAAGCCCCAAAATTTGGTGCCCCATGCAAATGCCGAATATGGGTTTTTGACTACTCAACAGGGCTTTGGTGGTTGCCACTCCTTCAGTGACAGCAGCCGGATCGCCAGGACCATTGGAGAGAAAAATGCCGTCGGGATTGTATTTAAGGATGTCTTCAGGAGAAGTAGTAGAGGGCACTACAATGACTCGGCAGCCATAGCTGGCAAGGCGGCGCAAAATGTTACGCTTCACGCCAAAATCTAAAGCAACCACGGTGAGGGGTTTCTCGTCGGTTTGAGTGCCGGGGCTAAACTCCCACCCTGCTTCAGTTGATTCTGACCATTCATATACAGCGGCAGTGGTGACCTCTTTCACGAGGTTGAGTCCTGCCATGCTAGGAGCCTCTTGAATCCGCTGCAATAAATCATTGGGGTCAAGAATTTCAGTGGAGATAGCGCCGTTCATGGCACCCACCGATCGCAACTTGCGGGTCAGGGCGCGGGTATCGATGCCGTAAATGCCTAAGACATGATGCTGTTTGAAGTAGTCTTGCAGGGATTGGGTCGATCGCCAGTTGCTGGGTCGCGCACAGATGTTTCGGGCGATCGCACCGCGCACCTGAGGACGAGCCGATTCTTCATCACCCACATTTACGCCCGTATTGCCCAACTCTGGGTAGGTAAAGGTAACAATTTGCCCACAGTAGCTAGGATCAGTCAATACTTCTTGATAGCCCGTCATGCCTGTGTTGAACACGACTTCTCCAATAGTGGTGCCCAACGCGCCAAATGAATAGCCAGGATAGTAAGATCCATCTGCCAAAACCAGCAGTGCAGGCTGTGGGGAAGTTGCCATAGTTACCTTTGTCACAAATTTGAAACGCCTTATTATGCCACGCTTGCCGTTTTGCAAAAAGTTCAAACCACACGATCACGCCTCAAGACTGTAGCGTCTTTTTGATCCGGCGCTCTGGGATGAGCCAGATCACCACCAATAGGATATGTATAGCAATCGAGCAGTTGGTTAGGACAATGCTTTGAAGGCATTATCGACTGCATCCCAAAGGGTTTGAAACTGATTGAGGGTTTTACGTAAGTAGTGCTTCAGCCGCGCCCAAAACTTTTCAATCTTGTTCAAGTCCGGGGAATAGGGTGGCAGAAATAGAACAAGGCACCCAGCTTGCTCAATCTGCTCTCGAATTACCCTCGATTTGTGAAAACTGGCATTGTCCATCACGACCACTTGTCCTGGCTTTAACTGAGCCACGAGAAACTCCTGTACCCAGGTTTCAAATAACACACTGTCGCAATAGCCCTTGAAGGTCATCGGCGCGATCACTTGACGCTCACACATCCAGCAATCATGCTGATGCGCTCCGTTCGATGCCCTAATTTCAGGGCCTCAAATCGCTTGGATTGCTCACACCATCCATAGGCATAGTCTTCGGTGTCATCCTCACCGGCTTCATCCACATAAACAAGTTGCTCCGGAAGGTAGGCTTGCAATTGGGCTAAGCAGACTTGCCGTTGCGCTTCATCCCGTTCCCGATAGCCATAGCTCTTTTTTTTCGAGTGAAACCAATCCGCTTTAAGGCTTTACCCAGGGTGTGGTCACTGATTGGTTGACCCCACTGCTCTGCCATCTCCTTCTGCGTCAAATGTCCATGCTGCTTGGCAAAGACTCGAAATTGCTCCAAATCAGTGATCTTGCCTTGGGGACCGCGTGGATAGTGCCGAATAGCACTGGGTGAACCTGTTGCGTCTCGTCGTTTGAGCCACAGGTCAATCGTGTTGCGGCTAATGTTAAACAGTTGGCTGACGTGGCTTTTACGGTGTCCACTAGCAATCGCGTCCAGTACTTTTTGGCGCAGGTCGTCGCTGTAAGGAGCAGGCATGGGAATAGCTATCCACTACTTAGGTGTATCTGTATATCCTGTCTTAACTATCCTCTCGATTGCTATAGCCCTCTTAAATCACTCTGACTAGAGACTATCTATTATAGAGGTACGTTTGTCCAGATTCAATTGCCATGCCAGCATCTAGAGCCGCCCGCCCGACGATACATTTTGTGGATGAATACTGCCAATTGTATGAGGACTTATTCCCAGAAGTGCGCAGCTATGAAGCCTTTAAGCTTCTGCATCTGGGGATGATTAGCGAGATTAAACGCAAATCCTTACCTGCCATTGCCAAAGCAGTAGGCTTAAACAATCAGCAAAACTTACATCACTTCCTTACCGAGTCTCCTTGGCAGGTGCAACAGTTACGCCAGAAGCGATTGGAGTTGACCCTCAAGGTACTCAACGGTCGGTCATTGATATTACGGTCGGTCATTGATATTACTGATTGATGAAACTGGAGATTGTAAGAAGGGAAAAAGCACTGATTACGTCAAACGGCAATACATCGGCAACGTCGGTAAGAAGGAAAATGGCATTGTCGCTGTCACTGCCTACGGCTTAGTCGATGGCATGATTGTGCCATTGAGTTTTGAGGTGTATAAACCCAGAGAACGACTCAAAGAGGGAGAAGAGTATCAAAGTAAACCGCAAATTGCGGCAACCATGATTCGACAATTACAAGCACTAGGATTTGAGTTTGAACTGGTGCTCGCCGATAGCTTGTATGGCGAAAGTAAAGTCAACTTTGTCGATGTGCTAGATGAATTAAACCTACCTTACATCCTGGCGATTCGCAGCAACCATGCTTTGTGGCTACCGCAAGACCAGGAGGTGTACCAGGAGCCTTGGCAGACCTTCAAGCGCACCTTTAGTAATGGCACGACAGAAACCCGTCACATGGCTGAGGTGATTTACGGCAAAAGCCACCGCAAGCAGTACTGGCTGTTGACCACTGACCCTGACACGTTACCGGACAACTCAACGTCCTATGTCATGGTCTGTGCCCCGGCAATCAAACTCAAAGATATTGGTGACAGTTATGGCTTTAGAACCTGGATTGAGTATGGTCTCAAACAAGCCAAAGATGCACTCGGGTGGGCAGACTTTCGTATGACCCGCTATGAGCAGATTGAGAAGTGGTGGGAGTTGGTCATGAGTACGTTTTTGATGGTCAGTTTGTTTGCCGACCCATTCAACGACTCCTGTCCACTGGCCCATCAGCGGTTTTCGCAGCACCCGTGGTGGAATAACCAGAGCGGTTGGAAGAACTTACTCAACAACTTGCGTTTAGTTATTCAACCTTTAGTTTGCTTCAATTGGCTTAAACACTGGTTGACGGTTTTTCCCATTGCTTCCCTTCAGTTAGGGTTTGAGCAACTGACGCAGAAGATGAATCAGTTTATCTGTCCACGGGTGCATCAGCTAAACCTCCAACTTATCTTTTCATCTGCTTAGAGTGATTAATGAGGGATAGATAGAGTGCCAAGGATAGTTTGCCTTTGAAGTCCTGTCCCATCGCGATCTCGGGGGTGACAGCTTTGCCATGGTAAGTCCCAGGGGTAAGAGTCAATGTTGGTTTTTCCCTCTTACTTACTCCACGCTTAGCACCAATCCCTTGAGATATAGACCTTCGGGATGATAAATGCTGGTGGGATGGTCGGCGGGCTGAGCCAAAGAATGCAACACCTGAATGGCTTTTCGAGATTCGATCGCCCCAGCCATAACTGCGCCCTTAAATAAGTCAGGAGTCACCACTTGGGAGCAAGAAAAGGTGAACACCATGCCGCCCGGTCGCAGCTTATCAAATGCCATTTGGTTCAGCCGTTTATATGCCATCACCGCTTGATGGCGGGCGGATAGATTTTTGGCAAAGGCAGGCGGGTCGAGAATGATGATGTCATACACCGGGTCGCAGCCTTTGAGATAGTCAAACACATCGGCAGCCACGGATTCATGCTCAACTTGGTGGGGATTGTTGAGCGCAATGTTGTCTTCGGTCAGGGCGATCGCTTTTGCCGAACTATCCACTGAATGCACTACCTCCGCATCCGCATCCACGGCATATACCGAAAAGCCGCCAGAGTAGCAAAAGGTATTCAGCACTCGCTTACCTTTGGCGTACTGGGCAAGCAATTGTCGATGTTCTCGCTGGTCTAAAAAGAAGCCTGTTTTTTGCCCTTCTTCCCAATCCACTGAAAAGCGGTGACCGTATTCCTGCACCACTCCGTCGGATTTTTCGCCAAGCAAATACTGATTCGTAGACTGCGTTTTGGATAGCACCGTCGCGCTTTTGTCGTACACCGCTTTCAAGCGATCGCCATAGACTGACTGCAAGCACTCCACAATCTGCGATCGCTGCTCATACATCCCCAGCGAATAGGCTTGCATCACCGCCGTGCCGTTGTACCAATCCACAATCAAGCCTGGTAGCCCGTCGCCCTCAGCATTCACCAGGCGATAGCAGTTGGTTACGTCACTCTCCGCCAGACCCACCTGTCGCCGCACCTCATAGGCACGGTGAAATCGGTCTAAGAACAGCTTCTCAACGCTGGTAACTGGCTCAAAAGCAAGGATTTTGACCGCAATATTGCCGCCACAATAGTGACCGATCGCCAAAAAATCTCCACTGGCGCTGAACACCTCCGCGATCGCCCCCTCTTGCAACTCTGGATCTTTCTGCTTAATTGCACCCGAAAAAATCCACGGGTGAAACCGCCGGACGGCATCGGCTTTGCTGTTTTGTAAAACAATTCGAGGAAAATTCATGAGGGTTCGGAGTTCGAGGTTCAGGGGTCAAGGGGCAGGGTTCGGGGACAGGAAACAAAGCAACGGCAGCAGGGCGGAGCAATTCATTAACCTGCCTACTCTATCCACTCCGCACTCCGTACTCCGTACTAAACTCGTGCCAGCGTCACCTGCTCCAATTGGTCTTGATACTTCCCTTGGCGGGTTTCATAGCTCACCGCACAGGGCGCACCTTCTAAAAAGATTAATTGCACCACCCCTTCATTCGCGTAAATGCGGCAGTCGGCACTAGAGGAATTAGAAAATTCTAGGGTCAAATAGCCGCGCCAACCTGCCTCAGCCGGGGTGAGATTGGCAATTAGCCCAGTGCGAGCATAGGTGCTTTTGCCAATGCAAATCACCGTCACATTTTCCGGCACTGCCAACCGTTCCAACGCTACGCCTAAGCCATAGGAGTGGGCAGGCAAGATGAAGAAACTGCCGTTTTCATCCGTGTGTAGCTCGGTGGCTTCCAAATTGGCAGGGTTAAAATGCTTCGGATCAACCACTTTGCCGGGAATATGGCGAAAGATGCGAAATTCTGCCGCCGATAAACGCAAGTCATAGCCATAGCTACTTAGCCCATAGGAAATCACGGGTAAACCATTGGCATGGCGCACCAGTTGAGGCTCAAAGGGAGCAATCATGCCCTTCGCTGCCATTTCAGTAATCCAAGTGTCGTTTTTGATCATAGGAGTTCGGGGAGTTGGGAGTGCGGAGTTGGGAGTGCGGAGTGCGAATCAACAGGTAAACGCTTTAATAAAGGCTCGTTCTAGAGTGCAGAGTGCGAAGGAGTTTGGAGTTGAACCCCGAACCCCGAACCCCGAACTCCGAACCTCAAACCCTGTTCCTCACGGTTGGTGGCTACGGCGGAGTTCGGTGATTTGGTCGGCGACATCAAGGAGCGATCGCGGCATTTCGGGTCCCGTCAAAATAACATCTACGTTGCGGGGACGTTTTTTCAGAAAGGCTAGCACATCGCCTTCTGAAATTAACCCAAAGGTAATAGCGAGGCTGAGTTCATCCAGCACAACCAGTTCGTATTTTCCCTGACAAACAACGTCTTGAGTGTAAAGCCATAGTTCTTCCAGGGATTTCTGCTCGTCGTCGTCCAAGACGGGCGTATCGATACAGCGGGATAAGTTGCATCGAATCCAGTCGAGGCTCTGCCCCAATTGCACAGGATGTTCGTAGCCTTGAGCAATCCCACCTTTAAGAAACTGTACGACTAGGACGGGAGTGCCTTGTCCGGCAATGCGAAGCGCTTGTGCCATGACATTTGTAAAAAAACTGCGGTGGGTGCAAGTAAATACCTGTACCAGTCCTTCAATAGAATGAGCCGGATGAAGGCTCACATCTGGGATCGGGGTCTCGACCTGTGAAACCATTAATTTTGCCTGCGTCATGAACAGAAAAAGTGGAGCATTCTAGAAACTAGACTTTTGAGATAGGCAAAATATAGCGTACTTTCTCAAGTTTTCTGCTTAATTAACGCTACATTTTGTGATGCTTCTGATTTATGAATGGATTACTTATCTTGGATGTATCTTCTCTACAGAGGAGAGATAGTAGACGCAAACCTAAATATACAAAGTTAAATGCTGTCACCTGCCAGACAGCCCCTAATAAATAAATACAGACACAGGTAGTACCATAAAGCATCAGGCTCTTTCTCAATTTTGGCTGTTTAACTCATGACGTCTCCGCCAATTCAATGGTATCCCGGTCACATTGCTAAGGCCGAAAAAGCCCTGCAAGAACAGCTTAAGCGGGTAGATGTGGTGCTAGAAGTGCGAGATGCCCGAATTCCACTGTCTACAGAGCATCCACAAGTGAAGCAGTGGATTGGCACCAAAGAGCGAGTTCTAGTGCTGAACCGGATGGATATGATTTCGATGGCGGCGCGGCAACAGTGGACAGGATGGTTTCGGGAACGGGGCGAGGAACCGCTGTTTACAGATGCTCAACATGGTAAAGGGATTGAGGCGATTACAAGAGCAGCGCAAACAGCCGGGGAAAAGATGAATCAGCGCAGGCGCGATCGCGATATGTTGCCGCGTCCGGTGCGGGCTGTGGTGATGGGCTTCCCAAATGTGGGCAAGTCTGCATTAATCAATCGGCTGCTCAATCGGCGCGTGGTTGCTAGTTCTCGCCGTGCTGGAGTGACCCGCCAACTGCGATGGGTTCGCATTTCCGACCAGATTGAGCTACTCGATGCCCCAGGAGTGTTGCCCTCTAAACTCACGAATCAGCTCTCTGCCATTAAACTAGCAATTTGTGATGATATCGGCGAAGCTTCTTACGACAATCAGCGGGTAGCCGCAATCTTAATCGACTTACTCCGACCTATTCAAGCAGAAATGGCTCTCCAGACTCGCTATAACCTGTCTCTGGAAGACTTAACGGGCGAAGATTACCTGCACGCCTTGGCAAAATTTCGCTACCAGGACAATGTGGAACGAACGGCACGGCAGTTACTCAATGATTTTCGGGTGGGGCAGCTAGGCACGATCGCCTTGGAAATGCCACCCACAGAGAATGATGATGGGCGAGAGGTGAGGGGCGAGGGGTAATCGCGCCATAAACCCGAACTCTGAACTCCGAACTCAACTCTTCTTCGGTGGGCGAGGGAAAGCGGTCTTCATAGGGAATAGAATTTGGTTGAGCAAGCGAATTTGGTCGGCGGTGCCCATGCAGATGAGGTGATCTCCTTGCATCAGAACAGTGTCGGCGTTGGGTCCAACAATAGGAGTGCCATCTAAGCGACGGATGGCAAGCACTAATGCTCCAGATTGCGATCGCAGCTTGGCTTCTCTCAAGGTTTGCCCCACATAGGGATTGTTGGGTGTGGTTAGCTCAAACTCCTCCATATAGAAGGTGCGATCGCCACCGGAAAGAATGCCATCTACAAAATCCATCACTTGCGGTCGCAATGCCGCCGATGCCATCCGCTTACCGCCTGTGATGTAGGGTGATACTACTGCATCGGCTCCGGCGCGTTGCAGTTTGACTAATGCCTCCTCGGTGCTGGCACGAGCGATCGCCCGTACAGATGGGTTCAGCGTTTTCGCAGATAGGACGGTGTAGAGATTTTCCGCGTCTGATGGCAGCGCTGCAATCAAACAAGTTGCCTGTTCAATTTGCAACCGTATTAAGGTTTCATCGAGGGTGGCATCACCCTGAATCGCCGTGTAGCCCAACTGCTCAGCCATCACCACGGGGTCATGCCCAAAATCAGCCACCACAAAGGTGATGCCCTCTGCTTGAAACTCTGTGGCAATTTGCTGTCCCATCCGCCCAAAGCCACAAATAATATAGTGATCAGATAATTTTTCCATTTGTTTTTGCAGTCGTCGCAGTCGCAATCCTTCTTGAAAATAACCCTGGATTAACGCATCGGTAAACCGATTGACGATGTAACCAATACTGATTACGCCTAACAAAATCAAAACGATGGTGAAGATGCGACCGCGATCGCCCAGAGGATTCACCTCCAAAAATCCCACCGTTGCCAGCGTAATCACCGTCATATACGCCGCATCTAGCCAGCGCCACCCTTCCACCAGGTGGTACCAACTGCTGCCCAGCAGAAACACACCCACCAGCGACAGTGCGCCGCCAATCAACTGTTGCTGAATGCGGCGAAACTGCTGTTCAACGCGGATTTGAGGATTGGAAAGTTTTCCCGTGCTCACAAGCTAAACAATAAAGTTCTCACCCGTGATTATTGCGTACCTTCATTCGAGCGATCGCGGTTTGACTGAATTTACAGCAAGGTCTTGCCTGTAAATATAAAAATACTAGTGCGATAGAGCAAGGATAGCGATCGCCATCAGAGGAATGGAGTACCACCTGAAGAATACATGAATCTCTATAGTTCTGGATAAAAAAGCACCCTCCAAGAATGAAGGGTGCCTTTAGATTAAATTTGCAACCTACGTCAACTTAGAAGCTGAATGTGGTCCGAATAACACCCACAAACTGGGTAGCATTGTCACTATTTCCTTCTGGATTAATGAGCATAACCACACCTGGTGTAATTGCAATATTGTCACTCAAGCGATAGCGATAAAACGCTTCAGCATGATAAGGAGGCTCCTCATCTAAGCGACGACGACTTGCAGGGTTGGGAAGTCCATTTGCAAGGCGATTGCGATAGTCATTATCTAGAACGCGAGGCTGCATACCAAACGTCAGTCCTAGCAAGTTTCCTTTTTTGCCCAAATCAGGGAAGCCTAAGAAACCAGCAAAGTTAGAAATTTTAGCTTCTTCATTGGTACGACGGTTGTTAGCAAAGCTATATCCATACCATCCACCCACAACGACTTTGGGGGTTAAACGCCATTGCAACTGGGCTGAAAAGCTATCGGTTGAGGTAGCCTGTCCGTTAAAAGGGTTAGCAGCGTAACCTGTGCCCGTGCTACCAAAGAGGTTAGGAGCACCTTGGTTAAACAATGTGGCTGGTGAAACACCAGGATTGTAAGAGCGAACATAGGTTAAGCCTAAATCGATTTTGCTGCTAGGGCGAAAAACAAGCTGCCCAACTGCAGCGAAGCTTCCATTAAACAAACCATTTTTTTCGCCAGGGTCATTAGCATTTTGGTCTGAAAAATAACCCCCTTGCAATGCAAGGGCCTTACCAAACTTGTATTCAAAAGACGCTCCCGGAGAACTGACGAGTCCTTGATTGTTGGAGCGATAGATAGGGTTGAAACGACCGAAACGAGAGACCGAACCTGCTCCGCTAGACGCAAATGGGCTTAAGGTTTCAATCATTGAATCGTAGATTCTGCTTTGAACAGCATCAATCTGGAAACGCAGATTGCTGCTGACTGGAAAGCGATAATACAAATGATCTATGTTAACCGCATTAGATTCATTGCCATCAAATCCTAAGCGAGTTCCGTTGGTGCCTGTGAAAGCTCCAGCAAAGGGAGTGATGTTGCGTCCTTGTAGGCGAACACGGAGGCGATCGCGGCCATTGAAGCTAGAATCAAGAGCAATACGAGCTCGGCTACCAAAAATTGTTTCGGTGCGGTCATCTTCGAGGCGGCGTTCAGTGGCGAGGCTCGTTACACCATTACCAACAAAGCCATCATTACCACTGCGGGTAGCGCGATCGCCAAAGGTATCAGCAACAGCAAAAACGACTTCACCGCTTAGCTTGGTGGTAGTTGAGAACTGTTGCTTCTCCAAAGTTGCAGTACGAACTTCTAGCGATTCAACCCGACCGCGCAGAGCCGCTAGTTCCGAAGCAAACTCTTCTTGCAGCCTTTTAACAACTTCTAAATCTTCTTTCTTGACGAAGTCAGCGGTTGCTGCAGCAATCAACTCTTGAATTTTGTCTAAGCAAGAATTCAAACCAGCTGCAAACTCATACCGGGTCAAGGCACGGTTACCGCGGTAGGTTCTGTCGGGATAACCAACAATACAACCATAACGCTCTACCAAAGATTGCAGTGCTTGAAATGCCCAGTCAGTGGGTCTAACGTCAGTTAGCTGAGATACGGAAGTAACTTGACCCAAGGTGGCCGAGGACTTGCCTTCAGCACTGTAGGAGGAAACTTGATTGATTACAGAATCTTGGGGAGCGACAGACGTTTGGGCAAAAGCTGAAAATGCAGTTGCTCCGAGCAGCGCAGGCGCTAACCAAAAAGAATTCCAAGCAATACGTGACATATTTCGATCCTCACATCCAACTGAATAAACATGGTAATGCATTAAGCGTCTGCAATGGAAGCAAACTTAGGCAGGAACAGCGAAATAGAGCTAGTATCCTTGAACCATCAGGCTTATCAAACAATTGACCTGAGGGATTCACAACGCTTACTAAATTAATCAACCAAACGTAGCAATGAGCACAAAAAACTGCATCGCTATGAGGTTCGACTATTCTTTTTTAAGAGTACCCTTCAAGCAGTTAAGTTAAAACAAACAAAAATATAACAGTAGGTTAAGAAAGCAAGAAGCCTAAGCAAAGGAAGTTGGAGGAGGAATATTAATTGGTAGATAGACCGCTAAGTCACTAGATTAAAGTGACTGTATGACAGGTAAAGTGAAGCGAGATTCATACGGTCATTGGGTTATCCTGCAAAAAAGCTAGATTTCAATCCAGCTACGTCATTTTCCATGAGCTTGTTCTGTTGTTGATGGATTTTCTTATGCATCAGTTGTCTGCTTTGAGAAATCGATTGCCTGAGTTGAGAAATTTATTTGCTTCTGAGCGATCGCTGCTGTTGCCCATGGTGGTTTTGGCATTGGGAATCCATGCGGCAGTGTTAACCTTGCCAATTCCCGCTAAAGAAACGCTGAAAACGCCTGACGATCAAAAAAATCCAATTAAAGTCACGCAAATTCCGACGGAATCACCCTTGGAAGCGATGACATCAACTGGGGTAAAGATTCCGCCTCTCGGCACATCAGTTAGCAATTCTTCAGAAGTTGGCAATTCTTCAGACGCTTCAGACTCTGAGGAAGCTGGCTCAACGAGTGATTCTAGTGATTCTGATACGGATGCATCTCCATCGACTGATTCTAGTGCCGATTCTGCAACATCCTTCGGCAAATCTGCCATCGCTGCCAGTCCTGTCAAAAAAGCGACAAAATCGGTGTCTGCAAAAGCCGCTGCAACACCGACTGATAGTGACGCCAGCACAACTGAACAAAGTTCTAGTTCATCCCCTGGAGAAACTGCTGAGACTGTCGAGCCAAGTTCTGATGCGGATGCCAATGTTTCGCCATCTGCAACTGTTTCTAGAGGTGGAGTGTCTGCGACAGCTTTTGCAAATTTCCCTCAGTTTCAATCTTCTACGGGAGATTGCTTTGGCTTAGGGTTGGGAGATAACTGTCGCGTGGTTGAAAATGGGGCGATCGCAGAGGTGACAAAGTACTTTCGCAAAGAGCTTGGAGAAAAGCAATTTAAAGCGGATTTAGTGAGAGATGAACCGAGCCGCAAGGTTTTCAGAGTTTCTAAGGATAATAAGACTCTGTTTTTGAACATTTTGCAAAATAAACAGAATGTCGTTCATGTGCTGTCGTCGGTTGTGTATAAGCAGTCACCGGATGAGGTTACGGAAAAGGGAGAGTAGAAGCAGCAATTGATCGTGAACCATGCGATCGCTTAGTTTCGTCGAGATTTTAGACTTGATCCCATATCTCAGCATCCAAAATTTGAAAGGGTGATTTCGCTGGAAGGCAGTTCATGACCCATGCTTTATCGATTAATTTGACATTTTTGCCGATCGCCCCAACGGGATTGGCAACTTACGCGATTAATCTGTTACCTCACTTAAAATCGCTTGATCCAGCTTTATTTGTGGCGCAAGAGCAGGATGGATTTGAGTGTTATTCAGTTCCTAATAATCTGACTCATGAGCAGGGAAGAAAAGGGCATTTTTCTCGCTTATTATGGACTCAGTTTCAGGCACCCAGACTTTATCAGACAACGCGATCGCGTCTTTTATTTTCTCCCATTCCTGAAGCGCCTTTGTGGTCTAATTGTCGATCCATCGTTACTGTTCACGACCTCATTCCACTGCGTTTTTTCCGCAAAAATACGCCCCTCTGGCTGTATCAACGCTACTATTTGCCCCAAGTCTTAGATCAAGCCGAACATATTATTTGTAACTCTCAGGCAACTGCACAGGATATCGTTAATTTTTTTGGAATTTCTGCCAAAAAAATTACCCCGATTCTATTGGCGCATGATGCAGAGAATTTTCGCTTTTTGGGGTTGCCAACTAGCAATTATTTTCTTTATTTAGGACGCAACGATCCCTATAAAAATCTTCCGCAATTGCTCAGCGCTTTTGCATCCATACCAAGCTTTTCAGCTTATGAATTGTGGATTGCAGGACCCATGGACGATCGCTACACGCCCGATTTAATGAGGCAAATTGAATCTCTAAAACTAATGGATCAAGTCAAGTTTTTGAGCTATGTTCCTTACTCAGAATTGCCGAAAATTATTGGTCAGGCAATCGCGCTGGTGATGCCCAGTCTTTGGGAAGGCTTCGGTTTGCCTGTGCTGGAAGCGATGGCGTGTGGCACTCCGGTGATCACCTCCAACCTGTCTTCTTTACCAGAGGTGACGGGAGAAGCGGCTTTGTTGGTTGATCCCTATAGTGTGGACGCGATCGCCCAGGCAATGCAAGCGATCGCTGCTGATCCTAGCCTCAGAACTCAACTGCAACAGGCAAGCCTTTCTAGAGCAAGGCAGTTTAACTGGACAAACACTGGAGAAGCAACCGCTGCGATCTTGCGAGAATATCTTTAGTTTATTTATCCGTTTGCTATGAACCTGTCGATCGCCGATCTGAGATTGAACTATACTCGCCAATCGCTTTTAGAAGCCGACATTCACCCTGACCCGATCCAACAATTTCAAATCTGGTTTAATCAAGCGGTAACAGCAAACTTGCTGGAACCCAATGCCATGACCCTGGCTACCGCTAGCACCAGCGGCACCCCCTCGGCGCGGATTGTGCTACTTAAGGGTGTAGATGAGCGAGGATTTGTGTTTTATACCAACTACAACAGTCAAAAAGGACAGGAGCTCATTAGCAATCCACAGGCGGCACTGGTGTTTTTGTGGGGCGAACTGGAGCGACAGGTAAGAATTGCAGGTGCCGTCGAAAAAATTGCCGACCAAGAGACGGAGATGTACTTTCATAGCCGCCCTAAAAGCAGCCAGTTGGGTGCTTGGGCATCGGAGCAAAGCCAGGTCATCCCAAATCGGGAAGTGTTGGAACAGCGTTTAGCAGACCTAGATCAGGAATATCAGAATCAAGATGTACCGCGTCCGGCTCACTGGGGCGGGTTTCGGGTGGTTCCCCATGCGATCGAGTTTTGGCAAGGACGACCTAGCCGACTTCACGATCGCTTACGCTATCAATTTGAAGCTGACAATTGGATGATTGAGCGTTTGTCACCTTAAATTTAGTGCATTGTGGTCATTGCGCCATTTCAGCAAAGTCGCACACCGCGCTGCTGCAATGAGGGCATGTGCTTTTGAGAAGATGCTGGATTCAGCGTTCCTTCAGGTTAATTTTTTAGTAGACCCTAAATTTAGTTGCAAGTATTGTCTGATTGCAGAGTCTGCCTTAGACTGATCACCTTAATAGCAACTTAAAAAGTAACAGCAGCGCCCTAGTTTTCTCTTTCTGCCCAAGATCTTCAGTTAGAAGCTTGTGAACCTACGTCACCTAATTCCATTTTTTGATACCACTGCCCAAGATTGGTCTTTAGAAGCGCGAGTGCTTCGTTGGCTGACTTTTGTTTGGCTATTTATTGGCTTGGCAATGGTATTTTCTGCCGCCTATGCCGTTGGTGATGCGGAGCAGGGAGATGGGCTGTATTACTTCAAACTCCAAGTTGTTTGGGTTCTCATTGGTTTGGTTGGTTTTAATCTCTTGGTTCATACCCCAGTTCGCTTCATTCTTGGGGTTGCTGATTGGGGGTTGCTGATTGTCTTAGGGCTAATATTAGTGACGCTAATTCCAGGGGTCGGCATTCTTGTTAATGGCTCATCTCGCTGGTTATTTATTGGTCCGTTCCCCCTGCAACCGTCCGAACTAATTAAGCCTTTTCTAGTGATGCAAAGTGCGCGAATTTTCTCTCAGTGGAATCGGCTACGTTGGTCAATTCGGATCACTTGGCTAGGGATTTTCTTGGTAGTTGTGGCGGGTGTGTTGCTACAGCCAAATCTAAGTACTGCGGCTTTGTGCGGCATGATGCTGTGGCTGATTGCTTTAGGTGCAGGTCTGCCTTACGTGCAGTTAGCAGGGACAGCGTTTGGTGGCTTACTGGTTGTGGCGTTGAGTGTCAGTTTGCGTTCCTATCAGTTGCAGCGCATCCTTTCATTTTTGAATCCTTGGGTCGATCCCCATGGGAACGGCTATCAGCTTATTCAAAGTATTCTAGCGGTTGCTTCGGGTGGGGTTTGGGGAACTGGATTTGGTCTGTCTCAGCAAAAATTGTTTTATCTTCCAATTCAATATACTGATTTTATTTTTGCGGTTTTTGCTGAGGAGTTTGGCTTTTTGGGCTGCTTAATGCTGCTGTTGATGCTGGCGGTGTATGCGACGTTGGCATTGAAAGTAGCGCTGAAAGCTAGTACGACCGTTCATCGTTTGGTGGCGATCGGGATTATGGTGTTATTGGTTGGGCAATCCTTGTTGAATATCGGTGTAGCAACGGGCGTGTTGCCGACGACGGGCTTACCCTTTCCCATGCTCAGCTATGGTGGCAGTTCGATGATCTCCAGCTTGATATCAGCAGGCTTGCTAGTTCGAGTGGCGAGAGAGAGCGGCGAGTCGAAGGTAGTGCGCTTGGATGACCATCGTTCCAACCGCAAGCCTATTTCTCTAAAGCCACGATTCGTAAAATGATCCCTGTGGGAATTGCCCCTCGTTCCCGCGATTTCCCGTCGTGTAACTTATCGCCTCTCGTTACAGGGCATTAAGGCGATTAAGATAGAGAGGTATGTTTAGCGAGCGCTTGTAGTTTGTGCAGGCGCTGGTTTAAAGCGCGATCGCACAGAAAGAATGTTTGAAGCCTTCCAGACCCAGCTTTATCAATTGGCTCAGTTCGCCAATACGCTTGTAGCAACTCAACTTGCCCATCTCACACCAGTGAGTGTAGGAATTATTTTTTTTGCAGGTTTATTGACCAGCCTTACACCCTGCATGCTGTCCATGTTGCCAATTACGATTGGATACATGGGTGGGTATGAAGCCAAAACCCGACTGCAAGCCGCGGTGCAATCTATCTGGTTTGCCTTGGGGCTGGCAACAACCTTAGCGGGCTTGGGTGTTTTGGCAGCCGTGGTCGGTCGAATCTATGGGCAAGTCGGTTTAGGTTTGCCAATTGTCGTCAGCGTGATTGCAATTTTGATGGGGTTGAATCTGCTGGAGGCATTGCCTTTGAGCCTTCCCTCGTTCGGCGGTATGGGTTGGTTTTCTCAAGAATTGCCAGATAGTGCAAAGTCTTATTTGATTGGCGTTACCTTCGGTTTGGTTGCTTCTCCTTGCAGCACGCCAGTTTTAGCAACGCTACTCGCCTGGATTTCCACCACAAAAGACCCAGTGTTAGGTAGTCTGCTGCTGCTGGCATACACAGCGGGCTATGTGACTCCACTGATTGTGGCAGGAACGTTCACCGCCTCGATTAAAAAGTTGTTGGAACTGCGGCGCTGGTCAGGATGGATTACGCCTGCCAGCGGTCTTTTGCTCGTTATATTTGGGGTTTTCTCCCTGCTATTTAGAGCAACCAGTTTTTAGATTTTGGGTTGATGTTTCATTACCAATGGGGCAATTGTTCAAAGGCACTAAGGCAATGACTGCAAAAGATACTTTTTTATCAAAATTTTCTACCATCGGCGCTGTTCCTCAAACTTTTTTTAAGCGTGAACTGGTGCCGTTTTTGGCAGATCTAAGGTTAGCGATCGCTCTACTCTTGCTAATTGCTCTCTTCAGCATCTCCGGCACGGTTTTAGAACAGGGGCAATCGATCGCGTTTTACCAAGCAAACTATCCCGAACAGCCTGCCCTATTTGGTTTCCTCACCTGGAAAGTGTTGCTTGCGTTAGGACTCGACCATGTGTATCGTACGTGGTGGTTTCTTGGGTTGCTGGTCCTGTTTGGGTCTAGTTTGACGGCCTGCACCTTTAAGCGGCAAATTCCTTCCCTACGCTGGTTTTCTCGCACCTGGAATTTTTATACGCAGCCGCGCCAGTTTCAAAAATTTGCTCTAAGCGCCACTTTAAATCAGCGATCGCTAGATGATTTAGCGCCGCTCTTGGAAAACCGCCGCTACCGCATTTTCCGGCAAGGAGATTCGCTCTATGCTCACAAAGGGCTGATTGGACGAATTGGTCCCATCATCGTTCACATTGGCATTCTAGTAATTTTGCTGGGTGGCATTATGGGTGCCCTGACTGGCTTTATTGCCCAAGAAATGATTCCCAGTGGCAGCACCTTTCAAATTCAAAATATTACGGATGCTGGACCGTGGGCAACGCCTCAAATCCCCAAGGACTGGTCGGTTAAAGTCAACCGCTTCTGGATCGACTACACGCCAGAAGGCAACATTGATCAGTTCTACTCCGATATGTCTGTGTTAGACAGTGCCGGTAAAGAAGTGAAGCGGAAGACGATCCATGTGAATGAACCGCTGACTTACAAAGGGGTAACTTTGTATCAGGCATCTTGGGCGATCTCGTCTGTGCGGGTGCGCCTGAACAACAGTCCAATCTTTCAACTGCCCATGGCGCAGTTGGATACTGGCGGCAAAGGGCAACTTTGGGGCACCTGGATTCCCACAAAGCCTGACCTGAGTGAGGGAGTATCGCTGATTGCCAAAGACCTTCAGGGCACCCTCATTATTTATGGTAACGATGGCAAGTTGATTTCCACAGCGCGAGCAGGGATGGGCACTGAGGTAAATGGAGTCACTCTAAAAATCTTGGAACTGGTTGGTAGTACTGGGCTGCAAATTAAAGCTGATCCTGGAATTCCCCTGGTTTATGCTGGATTTGCTTTGTTGATGGCAGGAGTGATGATGAGCTATGTTTCCCACTCTCAAATTTGGGCATTGCAAACGGGTGGAGAATGCCATGTAGGTGGCACCACTAACCGCGCTCAAGTTACGTTTGAACGAGAAGTGATTAGCATTTTGGATCAGTTAGAGCAGACCAACGAATCAGCTCTGAGCTTGATATCTTGATCGTTGAAATGGATGAATAATGATTCAAAGCATTTATACAGATGGCGCTTGTAGCGGCAATCCGGGACCGGGTGGCTGGGGCGTGGTAGTTTATTTCAGCGATGGCTCTCGTCATGAACTGGGTGGAGCAGATCGGCAAACCACCAATAATCGGATGGAAATGCAAGCCGCGATCGCAGCGCTGAAATTTCTCGCCGATCATCACACGGATACCATCGAACTCTACACCGATAGCGAATATGTCAGAAAAGGCATTACTGACTGGATCAAAGGCTGGAAAAAAAAAGGCTGGAAGACCTCCACAGGTAAAGATGTCGTCAACAAAGACCTCTGGCAAGAATTAGATCTTTTAAATTCTAAACAGGTGCAATGGCGTTATGTGCGTGCCCATGCTGGCAATGAAGGCAATGAACGATGCGACGCGATCGCCCGTGCCTTTAGCCTTGGTAAAAATCCTAAGCTTGCCCAAATTCAAACGAGTCAGATAATCGTTTCTGACGAACCTGAATCCCTAACTCTAAACACCTCTCTTAAATCGGTCGAAATTGAGCTGCCAGCTGCCTTGAAGCTCAACCCAACCCAATCCACTTCTACACTGACCAATATTGAAACTCTTGAACCGATGACATCAGATTCCTCTCTCACGCCAGATACGGTGGATGGCGCTTCCCGTGAGGTCAAAGTCGCTCAACTACGCGACACTGTTGAAGCTCTTCGCATTGCCGATGAGATTGCAGAAAAAAGCTACTTAATCACCAGTTCAGAACTTGCAGATTTAATGGATGTTAACGCCAGCGCTGTCACCAGTCGTGGAGATAATTGGGTCTGGCGCAACTGGACAGTCTCCCGCGTTCGCCGCGAGGGGAACCAGATCCTTTGGCAGCTTGAACGGCTGAGCTGAAAGCTATAGCTATATCGCATTCTTAAAGTTACGTGGTCCTTGATAGCCCGATTTGGTGGCTAAATCGGTCAGTTGCTGAGTGCCCGTCAAATACTGACCCTTAATTTCCCAGGTAGGAAACCCAAAACTTTGTCCAGTTTGCTTCTCAATTTTGGGCGCAACTTCTTGGCAGAGCGCTGCTTTGGAGTTCACTGCATCCGAGGCACATTCCACATAGGGATAAATTGCAGCGGCTTCCTTGCCAAACAGTTCTTTTTGATCATTACAGTGAGGGCACCAGTAGGCTCCATACATTTTTGCCCCAATCTGCTTCAGATGCTTTGCCAATTCAATTTCAGCCGTAGAAGAAGTATTGACGATCGCAGGTCCTGCATTACCATCCGATCCTCGACCATCAACGGGGGAAAGATTTGCATAAATCAGCAGAGTTGCAATCAGGGTAACCATCAGCGTAATGATCCCCGTCATCACCAGTTGACCCACATCCTCCCAGTCGCGTCCAATCAAAGTGAGAACAAACATGCTGAGAGCAAACACGGCAGAGGCAATGCAGTAATAACAAATCCCGCCTGCACCAAATTTTGAAACAAACTGCGTCACCATGATGTACATCAGGTAACCGCTGAAGACGGTCATAGCGGTTGCGCCAATAAACAACAGCCGCCAAGTCAATCCTTCCAGGTTGGTTCGCAGTTTCCGGTTTTGTTCAACGTTGATTGCCAAGGGCGCTAGCGCAAAGACTGCCATGCCGATATAAGCAGCTAAACCAAACAGAGCCAGGGGTAACCCAAACACAGTGGCATAAGGGCTGTCTAAGACTCGTTCACAACCACTGGTGGGACAGGCAGCAACGGTTTTTGAAAGCTTAGTGATAGTAATGTATGCCGTATTGATCGCACCAAGAATCGCGATCGCCCCAATAATTTGGCGTGACCAACGATGAATCCATGGAACATTACGACGACGACCGGCAAGACTAGACATAGCTCAACCCCATACAACTATCAGCAGACTTGGACGTGGAACCTCGTCTTTATTTTGCCTTATCCTGTTCCGAATTGTGTTTAAGGAACACTCTAAAGTTTCACAAACACTGCGTCAGGAGAGTCAATTTAGGCAAGGCAAAGGTTTTTACAACACGATCATTACAACAAGCCGACAGGCTCATCAAGCCGGATTAAAACTTGGTGGAGCCTTTGTAGCCAGACCATTTTGCTAATTCTTCTAAAGATTGGACTCCGACGTATTGCTTTCCATTGATTTCCCAAGTTGGGTATGCGGTCACCTTGGCTGCTTTGCATAGGTTCGGCTTAGCATTTGCTCCACGGGGATCGCATTCAATATAACTAATGGATTGAATTGCAGACTTGCCAAACAGCTCTTTTTGATGAGTACAGTATGAACACCAATAAGCGCCATACATTTTGGCATTGATCTTCTTTAAGTGCAGAGCTAAATCTGTTAATGCACTGCTGTCAGAAACGCTTGCAGAAACTCCACTAGCAGGTTTAGCACTGATAGCTGAGGGGTAAACAGTTATCGCTCCTACGCCAACAGAAAGACCCACTAAAGCGATCGCGTAAATTTGACGATTCATATCAATGTCCTCTAACCGAATGCAAATTAGGAGTGCAAGCGAACGGAGGAGAGAGATTGAGGTTCAGACTCGATCGGTACCCCCCGACGTACAGCCTCTACAAATCGACTAACCCGGATCGGATCAATCGGCTGGTCACGACGACCATGGCGCTTTAACGAGCTACAAGTAATCACGCCATCAGCCGCCTGCATTAAAGTAGCCACATTCTCGCAATCTGCACCACTTCCAATAAATACGGGAGTACTGTGAGCGGCAGCCTTGGCAAGCTCTAGGTCTTCTAAGCTGGGAGGGCTACCTGTTGCCCAACCGGATAAAATGATCGCATCCGCAAGCCCTCGTTCAATCGTATCTTGCACGGCAACAGTCAGGTTTGGAGAGCTAAGTGGACGGGCATGTTTGACTAGTACATCTGCAAAGATTTTGACATCGCTGCCTAATTCCCGGCGATAGCGCAATAGTTCGTAGGCACAACCTTCAATCAAACCCTGGTCGGTTGCCATTACACCCGTCAGCACGTTTACTCGAATAAATTGAGCGTTGGTACAAGTGGCGATCGCCAAAGCACTCCGAGCGTCATTCCGCAACACATTGATGCCAATCGGTAGCGTTACCATATGCATCAATCGCTGCACAATCAGGCTCATGGCACTGATCACGGCTGGATCAGCTTGACCGCTAGTAAATGGCACGTCGAAAAAGTTTTCGACGATGATGCCATCTACTCCACCGGATGCTAAAGCCACTGCCTCTTGCTCTGCGCGTTCTAAAACACTTTTGAGGTTACCGCCCCATTGGGGCGATGTCGGCAAAGGCAGTAGATGGACAACGCCAATCACTGGATTGGAGGTTTTGAAAGTTTGGATTAAGTCCACGTGTTTATGAATCGGACTCATCTAAATGTGAAGAGAATCAATCAACTTGGGCAGATGACAATTAAATAGGTGAAATGTGACAAACGAAGAGTATCTGCATAACACAGGCTCCACTTTGTTATTCATCCTTATCTTTGCGGCTACTGCTCTATCCAAATAATAGCGTTTCACTGGAACGATCCTTGCAGTAAATCATAGCGTTCTCCTAAATGCGTTAGGATTGCCATTGTTAATTCTAGATGAAGCTTTATCTTGTAAAGTATCGTAATACTTGCATTTTCAAGTTAGTATGTAGATTGAACATTATCTGAGCGATTGCACTCAGAAACCGAACAGCCAATGCTAAGTAGGTTTGATGCGAGGGGAGAAGTCCGTCGCGACGCGATCGCCGAAGGCCGACGACTGACAACCCTCTCATAGGATTATTACTAGCTTCATGGGCAATAAGCCAACAATTGCTGTCTCACATCTAGGCTGTGAGAAGAATAGGATTGACACTGAGCATATGCTGGGTTTGCTGGTTCAGGCTGGCTATTCAGTAGACGCGAACGAGGAATTAGCAGACTACGTTATTGTCAACACCTGTAGCTTTATTCAATCTGCTCGCGAAGAATCTGTTCGCACGCTGGTTGAACTTGCTGAAGCCGATAAAAAAATTGTGATCACAGGGTGCATGGCGCAGCACTTTAAAGAGGAGTTGCTAGACGAACTGCCCGAAGCAGTGGCTTTAGTAGGCACAGGTGACTATCACAAAATCGTTGATGTAATTCAACGCGCGGAAACTGGAGAGCGGGTTACAGAGATTTCTTTGCAGCCTACTTACATCGCTGATGAAACCACTCCTCGCTATCGCACTACGACTGAGGGAGTTGCTTATCTTCGGGTTGCTGAAGGATGTGATTATCGCTGTGCGTTCTGCATCATTCCTCACTTGCGCGGAAATCAGCGATCGCGCACTATTGAGTCCATTGTTGCCGAGGCTGAACGGTTGGCGTTAGAAGGGGTACAAGAGCTAATCTTGATATCCCAGATTACGACAAACTACGGGATCGACATTTACGGCAAGCCCAAACTAGCTGAACTCTTGCGAGCGCTTGGCAAAGTAGATGTTCCCTGGATTCGCATTCACTACGCATATCCAACCGGATTAACGCCTGAAGTGATGGTCGCGATTCAAGAAACGCCAAACGTTTTGCCATACATGGATTTACCTTTACAGCATTCACACCCTGAAGTGCTGCGATTGATGAATCGTCCTTGGCAAGGGCAGGTAAATGATACGATTATCAGTCGTATTAAGGAGTCCGTTCCTAACTCTGTTTTGCGAACGACCTTTATAGTGGGCTTTCCAGGTGAAACAGACGAACACTTCGAGCATTTACTAGAGTTCGTTAAAAGACATGAATTTGATCATGTAGGCGTGTTTACGTTTTCCCCGGAGGAGGGAACTCCCGCCTATACTCTTCCAAACCAACTTCCTCAAGCTGTTATGAACCAGCGCCGTCAAGCCTTAATGCAGGTTCAGCAGCCGATTTCTTTTAAGAAGAATCATCTGGAAATTGGCAAGGTTGTCAACGTGTTGATTGAGCAAGAAAATCCTGAAACTGGGGAATTGCTCGGTCGCTCATCTCGTTTCTCGCCAGAGGTTGATGGCTTGGTATACGTTTCTGGTGAAGCGAGTTTAGGGTCTTTGGTGCCAGTCGCCATTGACGATGCTAGTGAATATGACCTGTATGGTCATATCGCAACCGCAGCGGATTTATTTGACCATCAATCTTTAGCTGTTCTCTAAATCGCTGCATTCCAAGAGCAACTCTTTTGAGAGTTGTGGCTTTGTTAGGTTCTTTTCCTTACGTTTAAGCTTTTTGATACCGTCTAATTTCTGATATTTATAGGAGATTCAATGACCCTTTCGTTTAGTAGCCTTGGTCTATCTGATGCCCGTGTCCGTTTTCTAGAATCCATGGGATTCACAGCGCCTACTTCAATTCAAGCAGAAGCGATCCCCCATTTGCTGGCTGGTCGTGATGTTGTAGGTCAAGCCCAAACAGGTACTGGCAAAACAGCTGCGTTTTCCTTGCCAATCCTAGAGCAGATCGATGTGATGTCCCCCGTGGTACAGGCACTCGTTCTAACTCCTACCCGCGAACTTGCGATGCAGGTTTGTCAAGCGATTCGCGATTTTAATGACGATCGCCGTCTGAAAATTGTCTCCATCTATGGAGGGCAAGCGATTGAACCCCAGATTTCTCGCCTGCAACGGGGTGCTCAAATGGTTGTAGGAACTCCAGGTCGGGTACTTGATTTGTTGAGCCGCGGTGACTTGAAATTAAACAATGTCCAGTGGTTAGTGTTGGATGAAGCCGATGAAATGCTAAATATGGGCTTTATTCAAGATGTGGAAAAAATTCTGAATCAAGCTCCTACCGAGCGTCAAACAGCGTTTTTCTCCGCCACGATGGAGCCATCGATTCGTAAATTGGTTGCCAAGTTTTTGCGATCGCCGATCACTGTCACAATCGAGCAACCTAAAGCTGCTCCTAGCCGGATTAATCAAGTTGCCTACATGGTTCCTCGCGGTTGGACAAAACCTCGTGCACTTCTGCCAATCCTAGAACTAGAAGATCCCGATACTGCTCTCATCTTCGTTCGCACCCGCAAAGCAGCGGCTGACTTAACCAGTCAGTTACAGGCAGCAGGGCACAGCGTAGATGAATATCATGGTGATTTAAGCCAATCTCAGCGTGAGCGCCTGTTGCTACGATTCCGTCAGCGTCAAGTTCGTTGGGTTGTGGCAACTGATATTGCGGCTCGTGGAATTCATGTAGATGACTTAACTCATGTGATTAACTATGATCTGCCTGATAGCGTAGAAAATTACGTCCACCGGATTGGACGCACAGGACGAGCAGGTAAGGAAGGTACTGCGGTAACCCTGGTTCATTCCATGGATCGTCGCAAGCTGAGAGATATCGAAAACCATGTTCGTCAACGCTTAGAGATTGTCTCTATTCCCACTCGTGCTCAAATTGAGGCCCGGCAGATTGAAAAGCTGCAAGATAGCCTGAAAGAAGCTTTGGCTGGCGAACGGATGGCATCTTTCTTGCCGATTGTGGCGCAACTTTCGGAAGAATATGAACCTCATGCGATCGCAGCGGCAGCGTTGCAAATGGCGTATGACCAGATCAGACCTTCTTGGATGCGTTCCTCTCAGGAAAATGGTGGGGATTACAACGATGATGACAGAAGTTCTTCACCTAAAACGAAGCCTGTCAAACGTTCTAAGCCTACTATTAATCAGCGCCAAACCGCTTCGAGTTCCAATCGCTCCTCGTCCAATGGCACCCCTCATGCCTAAGCAGTAACTTTGAATTGATTGATTAGTTCTAAGAGGCGCGAAATTTCGCGCCTCTTTTATTAGATGTTTTGTAGGGTTTACAGGCTGCTGTGCTATCAACCGATTTATTATTTTTTTATCGTCAGGTGAGTCATCAGGCTTTAACAGTAGTAGATGTGGAAACCACAGGATGTCATCCCAACTCTAGCCGCGTAATTGAAATTTCGGTTTTGCAGGCTACCTTAAAGTCGGGTATTCATCACCAACAAACTCACTTGATTAACCCACAAGTGCCAGTGCCAGAAAGCATTACTCGATTTACGGGCATTTCTCAAGACATGGTAGCTCAAGCACCCTTAGCGGAAGATGTTTGGAAAAGCTATCTGCCGTTATTAAATAGCGGTACGTTGACTGCTCATAACCTTGCGTTTGACTACGGATTCCTTCAATCAGAATTTCATCATTTAGGCATTTGTTTTACGCGCTCCAACGCTGAACAACTATGTACAGTGATTTTGGCAAGGTTGATGCTACCTGATTTGCCATCTCGCAGTTTGCCAAACTTAGTGCAGCACTTTGGCTTTCCAGTTAATACCTCTCATCGGGCAGAGGCAGACACTCTTGCGTGCTGGCTATTGACAAAACTGTTATTGACAGAAATTCAAAATGAGCCAGACGAAATATTGCTAGATCGCTTTGCTAAACAATGGTTATCGCTACGAGATGCCGCTGCAATTTTAGGGGTTTCTACTCAACAGGCTCGAGCCTCTCTTAAACTAGCCAACGTTAAACTGCGTTTAGTTGGGCAGTATCAGACTCCTCAATATCAGCGAGGAGATGTGGAGCGCCTCTTTCGAGAGAATCAAGGCTCCAATCAACTTTCTTTACTGCAAGATTTTTAGCCATAAAAAAGGCTTGGCGATCGCCAAGCCTAAAGAATCACATTGCAAGACGATCGTTTACTATCGCTGCCCTGCATCAATGATTTTTTGTCCTTCTGCGCTGGGCGTATAGCCATACCCAAAGCCGCTAGCGTTCGTGTCATCCAGAACTCGAGGGGTTAGCAGCACAATCACCTCTTGACGGGCACTCTCTTTCTCCGTGCGACGGAACAAAGCACCCAAAAGGGGAATGTCGCCCAAAATCGGAACTTTTTGAATCGAAGACTGGTCAAGATCTTGAATGATGCCCGACACGATCAGTGTTTGTCCATCTCGCAGACGAATCTGTCCTGATTGCAATCGACGCTCCGACAGGAGCGTAATCGTATTGTTGTTGTTACCAGCTAGCACTTGAGCCGTGGCATAAGGACGGGCGATTGAAGGAGCCACCGACAGCGAAATGAAGCCATTGTCGTCAATTCGGTCTACTTGAATCGGTAAAATCAAACCTGCTTTGCCTCTTTCTGCGGTGATAGTAGTGGTGGTGCTGCCTACGCCACCAGTAATTACAGAGGTGAAGTTAGTAATCACATCTTGAGTCAAGTTTACAGTCGCTGTTTGCCCTTCCTGTACGATCACTGTTGGATCGGTGAGGATCTTAGCATTGCCTGTTCTAACGGATGCCTGAAGTTGCAGCAAAAACCTGCTCACAAAGCCAACAGGATTGCCGCCTAGCAGATTGGCGACCGATGAGCCAATGTTCGTGGCATTGGACGCAAGGTCGTTAGTAAAATTAGTGCCTGATGTGCCCGGTGTAGACCTGCCAAAGTTAAGTACTGCCACGCCTGCCTGGTTGATTACCTGGGTGTCGTTGACCCCAAACGCGAAGCTGCTACCAAAGCGATTGAATGATGCCAAATTAATGTCAATCACGCGCACGTTAACTGCAACCTGACGGCGACGAATATCCAACTTAGTCAGTTGAGATATCGCAATGTTGACTAACTTTGGGCTTCCCGTTAGTGTGACTGAGTTGGTGCGTTCATCTCCCAACACTGACAACCCTCTCAAAATTGGCACCGAATCTATCAGTTGTAGCCGTTGCGACTCAATTCGAGTTTCTGTTGTAGTTTGGGTTTGGGCAATGGGTGTGGCAGTGGCGGCGGTTGAGAAGGGAACGGCGATCGCGCTAGTTACCAATCGCTCACGGCTGACGGCACTTTCTGCCCCCAAACCCACCAAAAAGTTGAGGGCTGTTGTGACTGGAACTTGGTTGAGACGCAGACTTTGCACAACCAAACTGCGGGCTGAATTGGGTAGGCGAGAGCCGACAAAAATGGTTCGTCCAATCCGATTGGCTTCTAACCCAGTGATTTGCAACACATAGTTGAAGACATTTTGAATGGGTTCGTTTTCAATATCTAAAGTGATTTTTGGCCCATCCAGTGCTGCCTGTGTAGGTGTTTGTGTCGCTTGCCCTGTAGCTGGAGGAATGGAGAACGCAAGGTTAAGTCCAGCAGACCGAGCCAAGAGAGACAGAACTTCACGAGCAGAAGCATCCCTCAGCACTAAACGAGGCACTCGTTCAGCGGTGCCCAACTCAATAAGATCAGAAACAGAAGAGGTGGATTGAGAAACGGCAATGTCACCAACTGGGGGCGGAACCGCACGAGGCAAAGGAATTGGAGCGGATGGCGGCAGAGCAATTGGTTGCCCCGGAAACTGACTCGGCTGAAGTGATGACGGACGAGAAGGAGTGATTGAAGGTGTATTGAATTGACCTGAAGGAGTGACTGACGCAGGAGGTATTTGCGCCAGCTGTGAAGTAGAAGAAAAAGGAGCCTGAGCCGCTGGAGCGGTTAAGGGCTGAACTGTTGGTAGCGGCGCTTGAAATGATGGCGCAGGCAGGGGTGGAAGCGTGGCGCGTGCTTGAGTACTGCGAAGGGAAGCATTCGAGGGTTTTGCGGCAGTAGTGATGGGCTTGGTAATGGGCTTCTTGCTAGGAGCCACCTTAGCTGCTTTGGCAGGTGTTGGAGTCAAGCTGAACAAAAGCGCTCCTTGATTGCGCGTGACTTGCCCAACAAGCGCAGATCCACTACTCATAACGGTGACCCGGACGCTATTGCGATCAATTGGGGCAACGGTAACCATAGAAATGCCAGGAGCAGGATTTGCCTGCTGAAACCGACCTCCTGGCATTTCAAGCTGCGTGTTAATCAAATCCGCAGTCCAAGTACGACCGCGATTGACTGAAAATACCTGTGGGCGATCGCCACCATTGGTCTGTAACAACAGCTTGACTCCACTTGCAGCAGGAGTTAGCTGTACAGACGTAACCTGAGCTGTAGCCAAAGCAGGCTGAGCTGCTACCGCGATCGCAGCACTGCTCAACAAACTAGTCATCAAAATTTTAGTTAATCCCTGGTCCGGTTTCACGGTTCCTCCTCACATCATAAATAAGCGCGGGACGTTACTTTGTCTGGGCAGGCTGAGTTGCTGGAGCAGCCTTTACCACTTCTTCTGGTCCTAATGGCAGCAATGCCTCTAGCTGAAACTTGGTCGTAATTTTAGGGTCGGGTTGACAAGGTGATAATCGAGTGAAATCTCCAACACCGGTATAAATCGTCGTATTTTTTGATTTGTCACCTAGGCTGGATGTCAGTTCCCGAATAACTAGTAGAGGCTGAAGTCGCTCAATACTTTGCAAAATGGCAGCCGTCTGTTCATAATTACCAGCTAACTCTACTGAAACAACTTGACGCTTCAGCTTTCCGTTTACCTGAGCACCATAAGAACTATCCGTAATCACACCCGTAAGCACCTTATTGGGCGTAAAGCCTTTCAGCTGAGCTTTGGCAGCCAGCTCACCGTACTTGTCCTCAAACTCACGAACATTTTGCTGGATGTAGGGTGGGCAAAGGGCTAGCTTTTGTGATCTTCGCCTCCCTAAATCCACATTACGAGCATCAATTTGACGATTGAGATCTAGCAAGAGCGTATCTAGCGAAGCTTCACTCGCAAATAGAGTGAGTACATCGTCTCTTTGCCGCTTGGCATCCTCCAGCTCCTTCTTGGCAACGTCGATTTCTTGTAAAAGAGCCTGCTGCTGCTGAATATCACTTTCGGTTTGTTTCACTTTGGCATCCAACTGTTGGTATCGCTCCCATTCGGGCAAGGCCAAATAGAACAGCAAAGCTCCGGCACCAATTAGACCTAGCAATGCAAGCGCAATGCCGCTGACTATCGGAGTAAAGCGTATGCCGAAGACCGTCGGATGATCCGGTCCTGCATCAAACGGTTGATCACCAGGAATAAAGTCTCCACCTGCACTCATGGCTTAACGACCCCCTTCTGGCGTAACGATTCAATTCGAGTAACTAAGCCAGTAGCTTTTTTGCTTTCTAGCTCTTGCAATAATTCCGAGGCAGGTACGTCTGTTAGCTCAGTTTGAATAACAAATGCAACTTCACCCGGCAACTTTATCTTGTCTCTATCTCCTGCTGGGCTTGCTCCGCCTACTTGAATCGCTGGGGGGGATTTCGGCTCGTTCAGCGTGGCACCAACTATTCTGGTTGTGTCGGACTTAACAAATTTTGACCTTTGCAAGATTAGTAAAAAATCGTTGACATCATTAAAGCTGGTTGCTGTACCTATGATTTGAATCATGCCACTAGGGGGCGGTGCAGGAGCTGTCGTGCCTGCAGTAGGGCTAGGCGAGGGACTTGGAGCAGCAGGGCTGGGTTTAGGTAAGGCAGAGATTTCTTGCGCGGTCAGCTCTTTAATACCGAGAATGCGAACTTTGGGCGGGGTGCGAGCGCTAATGTCCCCAAACGTTGCCGACCAGGGCTTAATAGTGTTGAATACGCTCGCAAATGCAGCAGTATCTTCCTTTGCCTGTCTAGTTTGAGTTCTGACTGAGGCTAATCTTGCTTGTTCTGTTTTAATTGCGCTAATCTCAGCGTCCAACTCTGCTTGTCGTTGGACAAGTTTCTCGTTTTGAGATTGCAGAAACAACCAGCCTCCGGCGGCAAGTCCTACCAAGCCTAATCCTGTGATACCTCCTAACCAGATGGGTCGCTTACTTTCAGGCGTACCTAAATCTCGCCGTCGGGGACTTTGAGAAGGTTCTGATCGATACTCTGGGCGATCCTTTAAAAAATTTATGTTTAGACCATACATATTACAAAACCTCCCGCAATCCTAAACCCAGCACAACACTAAGTCCTGCTCTTTCAATAGGAGGAATTTCTTCGCCTACTTCCAGATCGAGTGCTGCAATTGGATCAACTTGAGTACAAGGAAGGCTGAGCCGACTAGCAAAAAATTCATCCAGTTGTCCTATTGCCGCACCTGGACCTGCCAGCAGAAGCTGAGCGACTTCCAAGTTTTCCCCCTGATTTAAGTAAAAATCGATTGAGCGCCGTAGCTCATCTGCCAACTCACCAATGATTCGCAGCATGGCAGCCGAGCCTGGATTAGTACCGCCCATTTTTCCGGTACTGCCGATGGTATCGGATGGCACGATGGGAATGGTCATTCCCTGCAACAACTCTGTTGTGCGAGGAGCTGGCATATTCATGGCGCGGCAAAGAGCGCTTTGCATTTGGTAAGTGCCAATGGAAACCGTTCGAGAGAACTTGGGAACTCCGTCTTGAGCGATCGAAATTTCTGTACTTTCGAATTCAATATCCACGATCGCCACCGCTTCCTGAGAAGAAAATTGCCGTAACTGCTCTCGAATTGTGCGAATCAAGGCAAAACTTGCCACTTCTAAATTGTTTAGTTTTAATCCGGCTGCTTCAAAAGTGCGAATGTAAGCGTCAGTAATTTCTCTACGGGTTGCTACCAACAAAACTTGAATTTTTTCAATGCCATCATCATCAGTAAATAGACCTAACTTTTGATAATCAACGTCGGCTTCTTCGCGAGGGAAAGGTAGATATAAACCGGCCTCTTGATTTAGCACCATCTCGCGCAGTTCATTGTCATCAAGTTCAGCAGGTACTGGAATAATCCGGGTGACTGTATCGCGACCACCCATGACCGCTGTGGTTACTTGCTTTGTTTTAATCTTATGTTCTGTAAATATTGATTGTAGTAGCTCTGCCATCCCTGGAGGGTCCATAATTTGCCCCTCCTGAAACATCCCTTCAGGTACTGGAGCCGAAGCTAAAGTAGCAAGCTTAAGTGACTGCCCCTGCTTGCGTAACTGCGCTACGTTAATGCGGTCTGGGGCAAGCTCAACACCAATCCCCTTAGATTTTTTAGACAGTAAATTACTTAAGGCTTTCACTAGAATGCTGCCTGTTCAACTAAAGTTTTGGACAAAGATAATTCACAATTTGCAAATGCAACCAAAGGGATTCAAGAACTAATGTATGGTACTCAACTTTGATTGAAATGAGCACTTTAAAATTAAAAAGATGACTTACTTTAATTATAAAGATGACTTAGACGACTTGCTTCATACTCCTTTCTACTACTGATTAATCTCTGGTTGAATCTTGCAAAGAGAAATTATAGAGGCGTTCCTTAAATTTGAAGCATTGTCGAGTTAGAAATTTAGTTGCTTCTTTTATCAGCGATGTTACACACAATTTTGGGAATTGCGCACAATTTTTCACTAGAGCGTTAGCTCGATCGCCATACTGCCACAATAGCAAGGGTAGATTTTGAGTTTTGAATATGTTTCAAGCTACTCGTCGTCGCTTGGCGCTTTGGTATACAGCTGTTACGGCTGTCCTGTTGCTGCTGTTTGCCAGTGGTGTTTTTTTGTATGTTCGCACTACGCTCATTGAGCGTGTTGATGACACGCTGAACCATGTGGTAGAGGTGGTACGGCGATCGCTCGTGATTGAACAGACCGACCTTCCCACTGAAGGTGGGCGACTACGGGTCAACATTGAAGCTAGCTTTCGCAATAACGCTGCCACCGCAGAAGCTGATCGGATTGATATTGAATGGTTTAGTCCGATGGGAGAGTTGCTGTGGTCAACGCTTTCTGCACCGCTACAAGTGCCATTACGCTCTACGCCCAATGGCGAAACTGTCAGAATTACCCCAAAAAATTCACCCGATGCGATTCGTGAAACGTTAGCGAAGCTTTCCACAGATCTCCCTGCGGAAATCGACCGCCTCACACTTGCAAGCGTGTCCCAAATTTCTGAGCCACTCGTTTTGCGGCAAGTCACCCAACGTGTTGAGTTGGAGCAACAAGTGCTGGGCTATCTCCGGGTTAGCCATCCTTGGTTCGAGGTAACTAAGCCTAGCCGCGAATTCTTCTTTGATCTCGCAGTAGGAACTGGGCTAATGGTGGGCGCGGTGGGTGCGATCGGCTGGTTTTTATCCGGGTTAGCCATGCAGCCAATTCGCGAGTCTTATCAACGGCTAAAGCAATTTACAGCCGATGCTTCCCATGAATTGCGTAGCCCGATCGCAGTGATTCAGACCAATGTTCAAGTGGCGCTGGCAGATCCGGATCCTGACCCGCTCATTCAGCAACATCATTTGCAGGTTGTAGAACGATTGACCCGACGATTGGGGCGACTGGTCGATGACTTACTGTTTCTGGCACGTCAAGATAGCGGTAGCGTACAGGCACAATGGTTGACGGTTGATCTCGAATTGCTATTAGAGGAAGTGATTGAAGAACAGCAAATTTTGGCAAGTGAAAAAGAGATTGCGATCACTTTACAGCGAGTTGAACCCATTAAGGAACCAGAAGTAACAACCTCTTTAGTAGCTCCAGCCCCAGCCGAGATGACTGGGCAAGCAACGGCAATCATGACTAAACTGCCTTCAAAAAGCTGGGCAGTGGTGCAAGGCGATCGCGATCAGCTTTTTCGGCTGTTTACCAACTTGATTGGCAATGCAGTGAAATATACGCCTGCCGGTGGTGCTGTCAGTCTAAACCTTCAGCGAGTTGGACGACAGAATCATAGTTCCTTGCAAGTGACGATTACTGATACAGGCATTGGCATTCCGCCAGAGGCTTTACCCTATTTGTTTGACCGCTTTTATCGCGTTGATCCTGCCCGTAGCCAAGCCTCTGCCAAAGGTTCAGGCTTAGGATTGGCGATCGCTCAGGCGATCGTGCAAAACCATCAAGGTCAGATTCACATCACTGGCATCCCAAACCAAGGAACCACTGCCACTGTGACTTTGCCCCTACGGCAGGAAGAAGTGAAAGGATAAAAGCGTTTCGTTCGCGCAGTGTATTCATAAGCTAAGTACAGGACAAAAGTTGTAGGGATTGCACAAAGTCGGACTCATTGGACAAGGATGGATTGAGTACCAAATGGCGCAAATAATCGAACCCTAAGCGAAACAGACTTTTGGCGCGACGACCGTGTTTTTTAATCTTAATGGGCTGCCATTGATGCAACCATAACCCGGTTCGCATCGCCCAACATAAAGCTAAAGTCAACAAGGCAAACAATTTACTCAACCGTTCATCATCGGTAAAGTGCGTCGATTCCAGACAGAACCCGCGAGTTTTGAAAATACCAAACAGCGTTTCAATTCCCCAGCGCAAGGCATAGTCTTTGACCAAATCTTGCGCCTTGAGGGGAGCAATCACCACGAGTAACTCCCCATCATCAAGTCGTAGCGCTTCAACGGCAACTGGGTAGCCCCAGACTCGGCAGGTGCCTGTGAGTTGTTGGGATTGACCGGGTTGCAGATGGGCAAAGACGACTCGCGCCGCCAGCACCCTGCCATCATGCTCAATCTGGTCACTGCTGCGAATCCGTAAGCGAAAGGCGAGGGTAGGTTCGAGTAGAAGATAGCGCACCCAGGCTTGCCCAATGAACTCGCGGTCGGCACACAAGTAGTTCACTCTAGCGGTGGGGAACCGTTTGGCAAAGGTCTCCATTAACCGCATCCGCTCGTCACTGTTGGAATTCCCCCGCTTGTCCAACAGCCACCACAGTACCGGGAAGGCAACTCCTTCATGAACTATGCCCAAAGTCAAAATGTTGTACCACTGAGTGCCAAATTTCCAGGTGGTGCGATCCAGGCTCAACACCCAGTCCTCCGGAATCTGCATCCAACTCACCACGACGCTAGCCAGTTGAGCTTCGTCGAGCGCAAACCCTCGGAAAAATCGCTGCAATCGCTTGTAGCTCGATTCGGGCAATGCCCTACCACCAAAGCCTACACACAGTTCGCTCAAGTTCACTGTCTTGACTTTCAGCAAGGCTAACAAGAACAATGCCAGAAATGAAATCCTCGCTCCGTGCCAGTTCAATTGTTCTTGGAGGACTCGCTTTAATTCGCTATATTGGCTCATAGGGTTTCTCCAGAGTGTGGTAATTCTGATGAAACCCTACCCTGCTCATCCTTTCAAGCTTTTTGTCCCGTACTGAGATTCATAAGAAGTATTTTGAGTTTGCTATTCGCCAATCGCAATTCTCAATCGTCATTTTCCATATTCTTCAATACCCAGTAGGTTCACTTCTTCGTAAGCTGCAAGTTGTAGTTTTAAGGCTTGGTTGTGTTCTTCAATTTCTTTCAACTCATGCAAGCGTTCCAAAATGCGTTGGGTGAAGTTTTCAGCATCTGGTAACTGGTCGGCAATCCAAGACGTGTCGATTTCTATTTCAATCATTTTCAGCATGTGTTGATATTCCCGCACTAACCGATGATTGTTGGCAATCTGCTTATTCAGAATATCAATGGCAGTAGTTGAGCGATAAATCCGAGCTGAGTAAATCGCCTGATCAACCTGCGTCATCTTTTGCTTAAGTGCTTTTATCTGTTCAATTAATACTTGATTCGATTGACATTCATGAGTGAGTTCAGTAACTCGCTGCTCTAATTTACGTTGCTGTGATAGCAACCGCTGATCTGCAATTAGCCGCAGTCCTTCTGCTTGGGTAGGATTCAACACGGGGTTGCTAAGGTGGGCATTGTTCGTGAGTTTGAGATATGTCAGCACACCAATCGCGCTAAAGATGGAGGTAAAAAATACATTGCCACCATTCAGAAAAGACAACAGCACAAATCCAGTCACAATGGTAATCAGGGTGATGACATGCTGATTGGTGCCAGGAACCGGATTGGGTAGGACGTAGCTTTTGCCCGTAGTGTGATTGGCGATCGCAACTAATTGCTTCATCACATATCCTTGCATGGTGTAAAGCACTGACACGACATCTCCCCGATGAACAGGAATCACATCGCTCTTACCAGGCACAGAAAACTGAAGGCATTTTAGGGTGCGATCTGCAGTCGTAATTTGAAATGTGTAATGCTGTTTGTAAAAACTTGGAAGCTTAGAAGTTAGGTATAGCAAGGCTTCCGTAATAGATGAGCGCCTAGATAGCTTGCCATAGACTACTCCATATTGCTGACTACAAGATGAACAGGTTACCTGAATAGGAGGGATGCGGCGAGGCAAGTCGCTGATCGGTTTTTTACAGGAAGGGCAATATAGTGAAAGTCTCATTACCAGATTTAATCAAGGGCAGACAAGGGCAATTCCACACCACGATTGCCTTCACATGGGAAGGGGCAATCGATTGTTCCTGGATCTTAGCGAGTCTTTGCAATTCTTGGGGTTTTAATAGTCAAGGTTTGTGAGATTTAGGAAACAGATGTTAGGGGTGAAGTCGAGAAAGTTCTGCTCTCGTTTCCTTAGTGATGATTTTTTAATCAGTGGCGATAATTTGAGGAACTTTAAAGAATTCACCGTCGCGATCGGGAGCGCTCTCCAAAATGGCTTCGCGATCGCTATGGGTTTCCAACACATCTTGCCGCGTGATGTTGCTGGCATCGATCGCTCGAAAAGTTGGCTCAATGTTGGTCACATCCAGTTCGTTCAACTGCTTGAAATAATCCAAAATGCCGTTTAACTGCGTTGTGAACATTTCTTCTTCAGCAGTCGATAATTCTAATCGCGCTAGATGGGCGACTTTCCGAACTTGTTCGAGAGCAATCATAGGAATAAGGAAATTAGGGAGCAGGAATAGAAAGTGAAATTAAGTAGAGACCCTCATCTCCAACTGTTCTCCCCAAGGAGAGGAATTTAGGATAAGGACGATTTGCAACATCTACATTAGATGGAGTTTGTCTACTGCTCTAGAAAAACACGTCAACTTGTGATCGTCCTGTAATCTTCATCCAGTTTTGGGCTTCAATATAGTTGTTTGGAGCGTTGCGGATGGCGCGTTTCCAGTAGTCTGCTGCTTGATCAAACCATTCTTCCGCTTCTTCTTCGTTGCCTTCTTCTTGGGCCCGCTCACCCTTATAGTGAAAGATAACGGCAACGTTGTTCAACGTTTGGGGCATTCGAGGATTTATCTCGATCGATTGAAAGTAGTAATCTAGCGCTCGATCATGTTCGCCATTACTCGCATGAATCAGCCCAATGTTGTAGAGAATATAGCTGCGATCGTTGTCGTCTTCTTCTAATTTGAGAGCTTCATTATAGTTATCAAGCGCCTCGGCATACTCTCCGTCGGCTTGGGCTGACATTCCATCCCGATAATAGGCAAAAGCAACCTTTTCCTTTCTAGTCGCAGGTAGCAGTTTAAGAATTAGGTCTGCCATGACCGTAAAACTTTTGTCGATAAAATTGTCATTGCGTTGAGTTCTGGGCATATAGCAAAGGAGAGTAAGGTCGGCTGATCTGCTGAATCTAAAAGATGTGCGATCGCGAAATGCCTTCTAGTTTAACGTCCTCTGGGGAGCAAAGAATAGGCAAAAAGCGTTAAGAAGAGTATCAAGTATCAGGGATGAAAGGCAAAAAATTGCTTTTTTCTAGCCTCCAAACCCGTACCCCTAGAGCCTATAACGCTAATACGGTTTTCTCTCCTCCCAAGCGCCATACAGACTTTCTATACTGTAGATCACAGTCTCAAACAAAGAAGTGAAAAGATGTCCGTGACTCCAAACCCAGCCATTATGCAAGCCGTAGAGCGATTGGACTACCGCGTTACCGTAGGGGATGTGGCGGCTCAAGCTGGGTTGGAGCTAGCAGTGGCAGAGCAAGGCTTGTTAGCGCTGGCATCACAGGTTAGTGGTCATCTTCAGGTGGCTGAAACGGGCGATGTGGTGTATCTCTTTCCTCAAGAATTTCGTTCCATCTTGAGAAACAAATATTTTCGGTTTCAGCTTAAGGAATGGTGGGAGAAAATCTGGCGCGTTCTCTTTTACCTAATTCGGATTTCCTTTGGCGTTGTGCTGATTGCTTCTATTCTGCTGATTTTCCTGGCAATTTTGCTGATTACCCTGTCATTGAGTGCATCGAGTAATAACGATAATGATTCTGATAGTGGGATTGGAATGCCATCTATGGGGTTTGGTCCTGATATTTGGTGGATTTTTTACCCTGATTACTCTAGACCCCGTGCTGCTTATCGCTCTGATGCAGGTGGAGAAAAGCCCTCTCTCAATTTTTTAGAAGCAATATTTTCGTTTTTGTTTGGGGATGGCAACCCGAATGCAGATTTGGAAGATCGGCGCTGGAGGGCGATCGCAACTGTAATTCGCAACCAAAAGGGTGCTGTAGTTGCTGAGCAGTTGGCACCCTATCTAAACGATTTGGGTCAGGGCTATGCTCGTGATTACGAAGAATACATGCTGCCCGTGCTCACTCGCTTTAATGGACGACCCGAAGTTAGCCCAGAAGGAGGCTTAGTTTACCATTTTCCTGAATTGCAAACGAGCGCGATCGAGCAACGATTGCAGCCCATTGCTGCTTATTTAAGAGAGTTACCTTGGCGATTTAGTCAGGCAAGTGGTGGACAAATTGCGCTGGCGATCGGGTTAGGAGGATTGAATTTAATCGGTGCTATTGCTTTGGGTAATCTTTTAGCAGGAGGCACTGTGGCGGCACAGATGGGTGGCTTGGTTGCTTTTGTGCAGGCGATTTTCTGGGTCTTATTGGGCTATGGCTCAGCTTTCTTGACTATTCCGCTCTTACGCTATTTTTGGATTCAGTGGCGCAACCGCAAAGTAGAAAGTCGTAATCAAGCGCGTCAAAGTCGAGCAGTTTTTCTCAATGAAGCCGACCAAGATTTGCAGAAGAAGATTCTTTATGCCCAGCAGTTTGCTGCGGAAACCGTCGTTGGGGCAGATAATTTGGCATACACAACAGAACAAGATCTGATTGAACAAGAAATTAAGCAGGCAGACAAGATTGATACTGAATGGCAACGCCGTTTGGAACAAGGGTGATCGGTGTGTTATTCGCTCACTGAACACGGTAGGATACAGATGCATTAACAGAATTTAACAATGGTAGAACGTCCGATCAAAAAATCTGAGCGACTGGAAAAAGTTGCCTCAGAAGGAGAGAGCTTACCTGTTCAGCCGTCTGTACAGCGGGAAGATCGTCCTCGTCCAGTTCGTAGCGAAGATCGTGCAGATCGTGCGACTGGAGACCGTCCGACTGAAGATCGTCCCAGTAGAGATCGTCCGAGTCGTGATAAAGACCGTCCGAGTGAAGACCGTTCGAGCCGTGACAGAGACCGCGATCGCAAAGGCAAAGGTGGCGATCGTAAAGAAGAGTTCAAACCTCCTGCCAACGTGGCTTTAATGAGAGGACCAAAACCACCACGAGTCAAGTCCAAAGCTGAGATTGAAGCTGAAGAAGCTGCCGCTGCTGAAGCTGCCGCGAAAGCTGCTGCACAGGCTGAAGCTGAAGCCGCCGCAAAAATCGCCGCTGAGGAAGCTGCTGCAAAAGCGGAGGCGGAAGCCTTAGAAGCCGCGAAAGCTGCTGAGGAAGCCGCTGCAAAAGCGGAGGTAGAAGCTTTAGAAGCAGCAAAAATTGCTGAGGAAGAAGCAGCAAAAGTCGCTGAGGAAACAGAAGTCCATAAGCCTGCAATTACACCCGAAGAACCTGTTGAAGCAGTTGTATCCAAACCGGGTAAACCAGTCTTGAAAAATGTGGCTAAGCCTGCGGCAGAAGTTGTTTCTGTACCAGCAGAGCCTGTAGATGATGGGGTCATCGAACCTGTTGGAGCGGCAGAAGTTATCTCCATTCCGGAAGAGACTGTAGATGATGCAGTAATTGAACCTGTTGAAGCGGCAGAAGTTATCTCCATTCCGGAAGAGACTGTAGATGATGTAGTAATTGAGCCTGCTGAAACAGGCGATGAGATCTTATCCGAACCTGTTGCGGAGGTTCCAGAAATGGGAGGTGCCCCTGTGGAAGCAACCCACGATGCACCTGTTGAGAAGGCGAAAGAAACTGAATCTGTCGAGTCTGACAGCTAGAGTAGAACTCTTGCGTGAATCAAGAAGAGAGCGCAAGTTCAAAGTTGATGATTGCTGCAATGAGATTGAAGCGCAACCCGAAGCGCTTGCGTCGATTTCGATACCGTTCAGCGAGAATCCGAAAAATCTTGAGCTTGCGATTCACATGCTCAGCGACCACCCGCAATCGGGCTAGATTTCGGTTGTGCTGCCGCTCCGCTTTGCTCAGTTTGCTTTGACGCGGTTTTTTGGTTGGAATACAAGTAGAGGGATGTAGCTTTGCCATACCTTGATAGCCCTTATCCGCCAAACACAACTGCTCTGGTAGCATCGGCAGACGATGTAACTTGAACAGCCGAAAGTCATGGATTCTCCCTTTACCAAACGCTGTACAAATAATTTGTCCAGTGACTTGATTGACCAGCACTTGAGCTTTTAGCGTATGCCGCTTTTTCTTGCCGCTGTAGTAGCGTCGCTGTTTTTTTGGGGACGCTCAATCGGGCTTTCAGTGACATCGACCGCCCACACACTCCAGGTACTGGCATTCTGATATAGGTGCTTTTTGCCGGGTAGCCGGAACTTACCTGACTTTATTAATCGACTTTCAACCTTCTGAATCAAGCGGCACACTGCCGACTCACTCAATCCCCAAGTGGTGGCAATGTGAAACTGGGTGCGGTATTCTCGCCAGTACTCGAGTACGACTAGCAGTTGGTCTTCCACTCTTAATTTGCACTGTCCACCCCGCTTCCCTGTTCGGTCAAGCTCAGGACGCTGTACGTCCACCATCTGCGCGAAGGTTTGTGGGTGGATTCCGCAGCGGCGTTTGAATAACTCAGGCTTGAGTTGGCTCAGTTGTTTGTAGGTCATCAGCCCTCCTTGACCTATTTGTAGCCACTTCCCTCTATTCACGCAAGAGGTCTAGTCAATTAAATGGCAGCGATCGCATCAATGGCAGCTTCTAACGCGATCGAAACATGAGTCCAGTGAGTTCCTCCCTGACAAAAAACCGTGTAGGGTTCTCGCAAAGGTCCATCTGCTGAAAGCTCGGAGGTGCTGCCATCAATAAAAGTGCCGCCTGCCATGACTAATTCACTTTCATAACCGGGCATTTCTGCGGGCACCGGGTCAAGATAGGAGCCAATTGGCGACTGTTGTTGAATGGCACGACAAAAAGCAATTAGTTTATCCGGTGAACCCAATTGGACTGCTTGGATTACATCTCGGCGGGGAGCCATCGGCAAGGGGTTCACGGGGTAACCCAATTGGTCAAACACATAAGCGGTTAAATGGTTGCCCTTCATAGCTTCTCCCACCATTTGAGGAGCCAGAAAAAGTCCTTGAAACAACAGCCGATTTTGGTCGAAGGTGGCACCACCGGAACTGCCAATCCCAGGAGCTGTCAACCGACAGGCTGCCATTTCTACTAGGTCTGCTCGTCCTGCAACATAGCCACCTGCGGTCACAATGGTGCCGCCCGGATTTTTAATTAGCGAACCTGCCATGAGGTCGGCTCCAACACTCGTGGGTTCACACGACTCAATGAATTCGCCATAACAGTTATCCACAAAGCAAATCGTGTTTGGGTTCTGCTGTTTAACAATTTGAACGATTTTTTCAATATCCGCGATCGCCAAACTAGATCGCCACGAATATCCACACGATCGCTGAATCAATACCAGGCGCGTCTCTGATTTGATAGCATGGGCTAATGTTTGCCAGTCAACCTCGCCTGTTGTTGTGAGATCTAACTGGCGATAGTGAATCCCAAACTCTGCTAAGGAACCCTGCTGATGCCCCCGTAGACCAATTACTTCTTCCAACGTGTCATAAGGGGCACCAGCCACGGCGAGCATTTCGTCTCCGGGGCGAAGAACGCCATACAGCGCACAAGCGATCGCGTGCGTCCCAGACACAAACTGAACCCGTACCGCAGCAGCCTCTGCCCCCAAGGCTTGCGCGAATACTCGATCCAATACTTCCCTGCCCAAATCGCTATGCCCATACCCTGTCACCCCAGAAAAGTGGTGAGCGCCGACTCGGTGCTGACGAAAGGCTACTAGCAAGCGTTTCAAGTTTTTCTTGACCTGTGTGTCAATACCAGAAAAAATCAGGGATAGTGCTTGTTCTGCTTCCTTTAAAAGAGTTGGACTGTTCATTTTCCGCTTGCTTCTCCAAAATAATTCTCAACGCCTTGTGCTGCGGTAGCTAATCTACCAATCTCCGCGGCAAGACCTTTAGAACGAGCATCTAGCTTTGCGCCAATTTGGCATTGTACTTCTCATTGGGACGAATGCATGACTGTTGCAACTTCAAATAAGCCACTTAAATTAGATTTACCAGTAGTTTTATTCATGGTGATCGTGCATGGTGGTGCTCTCTTTGCCCTGTTACCAAGTAACTTTAGCTGGGCAGCCGTAGGAGTCGCGGTTTTCCTCCATTGGGTTACTGGCGGCTTAGGAATTACCCTGGGTTTTCATCGCCTCGTTACCCATCGCAGCTTTCAAACGCCAAAATTGATTGAATATTTCCTGGTTTTATGTGGCACCTTATCCTGCCAGGGCGGTGTGACTGAATGGGTGGGAATGCACCGTTTTCATCATCTCCATTCAGATCAAGACCAAGATCCTCATGACTCGAAGCGGGGCTTTTGGTGGAGCCACATGGGCTGGATGCTGTTTGATATTCCGATGCGTGATCAAGTGCCTCGGTTTACGAAAGACATCAACGATGACCCGGTTTATCAGTTTTTTAACAAGTACTTCATCCCGCTTCAGATTGCATTGGCAGTGGTACTATATGCGATTGGTGGGTGGCCATTCGTAGTATGGGGCGTGTTTGTTCGGTTGATCGCGGTGTTTCACTGCACTTGGTTGGTGAATAGCGCGACTCATATGTTTGGCTATCAAAGCCATGAATCCAATGACAACTCCCGCAATTGCTGGTGGGTTGCTCTGCTAACGTACGGTGAAGGTTGGCACAACAACCATCATGCCTATCAACACTCGGCTCGCCACGGCTTACAGTGGTGGGAAATTGATATGACCTGGATGACTATTCAACTTTTGCAGTCGCTAGGGTTGGCAAGCAAGGTTAAATTGGCAGGGAAAGATTAACTCTTTTGCAATCACGTCAGTAGACAGACCGAATCAGATAATGTAGATGGCGCGAACCGCCTTCTCCCAAAATCCCTCTTCTTAAGAAGAGGGATTTTGAATATCAATCTCTTCTTAGGAAGAAGTGTTGGGGATGAAGATTCTTGACCAATGTAGGACTCAGAATTGTCCTGTTCCTTGAATAATGTGCTTCACCGTCGTGAGCGTCTCTACACTGATAGGACCCCGACGGTGTCCTTTTTGGTTAGACATGCCCAGAAAAATAGAATCCCCTCGTTTGGGATTGCGAGAAAATCGGGGGGACGCATTGATGTATGTGGAGGCGCTGTTGATGCCCAGAGCAAATTGACGGCTTTCCTGATAGGACTCGGTGACTAAACAATCGGCATGTCCGCTGCTGTTTAAGTTAATCCAGGCGATCGCGTCATCCAAACTGGCAACGAGCTTAAAGGCAATCACCTTCGCTAGGTAAGCCTGCTGCCATTCTCCCTCTTCTGCTAACCGCAAATCAGGAAATTCGGCTGACAGGATGCCATCTCCACGCAACTCAAACCCTTTTTCTCGCAGACTATCCCACAACATCAGCAGCGAAGAGGGATTTTGGCTGGGGTGAATGAGTATTTTCTCAATCGCATTCACGGGATCAGGTTCGCTCTGGTGACTGTCTAAAATCATCCAGCGAACCGCTTCTAAACTGCCGGAAGGCGACCAATATAAGTAACAGTTGCCCATGGCAGATTTTAAGACAGGAGCCGTTGCCTGTCGTACAATCTGCTGCACTAAGCTCGGACGACCGTAGGGAATAATCAAATTCAAGTACTGATCTTGGACAATTAAATCTCTTACTAGGGTGCTGTGGTCGGATGCTACTGCTTGAAGACACCCTTCTGGTAAGCCTACTTTCTCAATCGCTGACCAAAGCGCCTGGGCGATCGCCGCATTGGAATGGCTAGCCTCTCCACTTCCCTTCAAAACCAAACTATTGCCCGTTTTGATGCACAAACCTGCCGCTACTGCTGCCAACTCTGGGAACGCTTCGTAGATCATGGCAATGACACCCAAGGGCATCAATTGGGAGTAGGTTTGGCAGTGATCAATTTGGTACGCCGCGTCCATAACACGCCCAATTGGATCGGGTAGCTCGCTCAGACGCTTGAGGAGTTGAATAGCAGTTTGCAGCCGTTCAGGGGTCAGTTTTAGCCATTCTAAAATCAGGTCAGGCACCGCCATTTCTCGACTGGCTTCTAGATCTAAAGTGTTGGCTTCAAGAATGTCATTTTGCGCCTGCTTTAGGGCCTCTGCCATGGCGTAAACTGCCTGACTACGCAGAACCCCTCTAGTGGTAGATAGATGAATAGAAGCCCGATGTGCAGCTTGCACAGCAGCGATCGGATCAGAAGTGAGACCAAGAAAATCCGTTGTCATTGGGTTACCGTCTATATGCCAGTAAGACCATCAAGGCTGGAAGGAGCGCCAGCAGAATAATGCCAATCACCAGAACAGCACTATGCGAGGTCGGTTTGGCATTCAGTGCCAGCGGTAGCCAAATCACTAGCATGATAAAGACGATGCCCAGCGCGATCGGCAAGTAGCTATCTCTAAAATTAGGGTTGGCTACGTTCCACTGATGCCCATTCCATCGCCATGCTTTTTTGTAGGGATAACTGCTGGCTAGTTGCTCCAACACCTGTCCACTTTCATCAACTACAAAAATTTGTTGGCAACGATTGCACCCAAAAGCTTCTGTCAAAGCGATCGGAGTAAGATGCCCTCTACGCCGACAAGGACAAGGATATTCTTGGTTGAAATCAATCTTCTGGAATTTTTGCGGTTGCACAGGCAGCACCAGGACTGAAATTGCTAGTTTCTTTAGCTAAGAATGGCTACCCATCCGTTTGAGTAAGTTTGGATAATCAAGTATTTTTATTCATTAAGCAAGATTTGAAATTTGCTTTAGTTTACTTGTAAACACAAGGCTTACCAATTGTTGGAATTTTACCACTCTAGCTTTGAAGTCGTCAGTGCTTAAATAAAACGCGATCGCTGCCAGTATGGTAAAAAGAAAGGCTCTCAGGAGCCTCTCTTAGAAGAACTATGCGTTTAGAAGCGGGTGACGCGATTCGAACGCGCGACATCAACCTTGGCAAGGTTGCGCTCTACCACTGAGCCACACCCGCATAATTCGGACGATCATTAGATTCGCATTTTACAATGCATTCTGTCAACCCTAATCTTACACTTTCTAATTTCTCTCATGGACATTATTCGTCTCACAGGCATTCGTGGTTATGGTTATGTCGGCGCGCTGCCAGAAGAACAGGTTTTGGGACAGTGGTTTGAGGTCAATGTAACGCTCATGCTAGATTTGAAAACCGCAGGGCAAAGCGACCGCTTAGAGGACACTCTTAACTACTGCTCAGTGGTTGAGACGGTACAACACTTGATTCAAACTTCCAAGTTTGCTCTCCTGGAAAAACTGGCAAGCGCGATCGCCGATGCCATATTGCAGGCGAACCCTGCCGGAATTCCCATTCATCAGGTCACCATTGCGCTGACCAAACTGACCCCACCCATCCCAAACTTCAGCGGTCAGGTGACGATTGAAATTACGCGCAAGCCTTAAGCCTTTATGGGGAGCAATGAACTAAATTTAAAAACAGGAAAATGCTGACAAACAATGAGCTAGGGAGTTTGGATGGTTTGAGCGATCGCGGCGGCTACTTCTTTACTCTTCCAATAGCTGCCATGGGCATCACCCCCATTGATTAATGGCAGCATCGTTTGACTAAAAAGTTTCATCAAAGAGTTGCCAGGAACCACAATATCCTCAATTCGCACAGTGTTCTGCGCACCTTCTAGCAAGATGGGTAGAACGCCTGCTAATGGATATGCGATCGGATCACCGGGATGAGCATAGTTACGCCAGGGTAAGGGGTTGCCGTCTCGTCTCCCATAAAGCGTCTCCAGCAATTCTTTCAGTTTTGGCGTGAGGTTAAAACTGCGACCACCGGCGGCATTAATTAGGCTGAACAGAGAAATCGGCGATCCCATCGTGTGGATACTGGCAACTGGAATGCCGAACTCTTCGTTTTCTTGAGAGCCCAACCCAAAAAAGCCAGCACGAATATTGTCAATATTTTGTCGAGTTTCGAGGTCTACCTCAGCGGCATCCCAACGGGGTGCAAACAGAATATCAAATAAGATGACGGTGCCCCAGCTATGAGTCACCAGATGCAGGCGATCGCCCCGCAATTTACTACTATCTGGCGGCGATTGTAGCTCACCTAAAGTCAGCCCCATTTGTTGCAGGGCTTGAGTACTAATTTGCCGCACCACTTTAGCGCTCACATGGCGGCTGAGGTACAGAGCCGCATCACCGACAAAGGGCAAAATCTGCTGGGTTCGCAGTTTTTGAAACCAAAAATCAGACCACTTCGGTGAAGCCTTCAACCCTTCTAGCAGTAGTTTAGTGGCTTCTTCACTGACGTTTCCCCAGAACAGGTAAATGGGCTTCAAATTTCTAGATGGGTTTTTAACGGAGGCTTGAATGCGATCAAATAGATACTGAGCATCTCGGCGAAAGCCTGGTTCGCTGTGGGTATTTACTCCATGAATAAATAGCACGTAGTCTGTTGGCATTTTAGAAGCCTCTAATTTCAGTTCATTTCTGGGGAGATGATTCTAAAATTAGGATACGAGCGATCGCGCTTTGACTACGATAAACTTTCGCAACGCGATCGCTTTTTAAGCAGTTTGGCCTGCCCAAATCTTTTCTAATACCGTGGTGGGGTCAATATCTGACATTTTGCCGCTGAGGGATTTGATTCCCATGAAGCGATCGCTTGGGGGCAGCAAAAATTTTGGTTCTGTCGGTCCAAATACCGCCATCATATAAGTTTTCACAGCAACAGCTAAGTGCATGGGGGCACTATCGGTACAGAGCATCAGGCTAGCCCCCGCAATCATAGCGGTGAGTTTGCCAACGTCGGTCGGTATAGTGACTTTTAGGTTGAGATTCGCCCGCACTAATGTTTGGACAAATTCTTCGTCATCTGGACCTTGCACAACGACGATTGGTAGCTCGGGCTGTCTCTGGACGAAATCCTGGATAATTCCCTGCCAATTTTCTACTGGATAAATCTTGTCAATTCCTTTTTCTTTAGCAAGTTGGCTAGAACCACCGTGAATGAGTACATAGCCACCGTTGCCAATGCCCAATCGTTGACGTTCGTTATCGGCCCAGTCTAAATCGCCTGCTGGCACATTTACCGCCAAGTCAGGGCATGGGGTCGTAATGCTTAAGCCCTTAAGCAAATCGTGATACATGGCAGCGGCATATTGGTTTTTATTCAGCGGTACTGGGTTCGTCAAAAACCGATTTCCGCCCCCAGAATATCCCACACGGACGGGAACGCCCGTTAACCACAGTAAAAAACCCACTGTCCATTTTTGACCCAGTGCCAACGCGATTTTATATTCGCGATCGCGCAGGGTGCCCAATAAATTACCATAGTCTGCTAGGCTATTTCGTCCCTTAAAGTCAAACGGGATTACGGAATGGATAGACTTGCTAACCCGGTACGCAGCAGCGGCTCGCGGTTCAACCACTACATCAATTTCCGCATCAGGATAGTTCTGCTTCAGGTCATCCAGGGTTGGAAAAAATAGAATTTGATCGCCAATTCCACCAGGAACCAAGGCTATGATTCGCATAATTCTTTACGCTAAATTCGCTCTTATTCTAAGGGTTAACCGCTAAAGGATAAACCATTTATTCTCTACATTTACCTTTTGCTTTCTCTCTACTTTCCCGCCCCTCTGCTCCAAAGTGTACTGATTGGCGATAATAGAAAGAATTTGTCTCGCGGAGGTGCAGTATGTACCTACTTATTCCAGCCGCAGGATCGGGTCGCCGGATGGGGAGCGATCGCAATAAGCTCCTGTTACCCGTTTTTGGTAAGCCGTTAATTGCCTGGACGCTGCTTGCCGCTAAAGCTTCTCGCTCAATTCGGTGGATTGGCGTGGTGGGTCAACCCGATGATTTTCCTGACTTTAAAGACATCATCAATGGAGTTGGTATGAGCAAAATGGTGCATCTGATTCCTGGTGGCACCACTCGGCAAGAATCCGTTTTTTGTGGATTGCAAGGCTTGCCTGCGGTTGCTGAACGAGTGCTGATTCACGATGGTGCGCGTTGTTTGGTCACGCCTGCTTTATTCGATCGCTGCGCCGAGGAGCTACTCACCTGCGCAGGGTTAATTGCGGCGATTCCTGTGAAAGATACCATCAAAATTGTGGAGCCGACTAAAAAACTCATTACTGGCACCCCCGATCGCCGTAACCTGTGGGCAGCCCAAACCCCTCAAGGCTTTCAGGTTGAGGTGTTAACCCGCTGTCATCGAGAGGGGGCAGAGAAAGGATGGCAGGTGACGGACGATGCCATGCTGTATGAGCAATGCGGTTTGCCGGTCAAAATTGTGCCCGGTGAGGAGACAAACTTGAAAGTGACCACGATAATGGATTTGGCGATCGCCGAGTTCATTTTGCGGCAGCGGTCAAAAGAAGGAGCTTAATAGCTCCAAGTACCCCGTTCTTGAAGCAGCAATTTTTTCCCTTGATACACTTGCAGTGTGCCATCTTCTCTTACAAAGTAGCGGTAATTTCTATTTTGAAATTGATAGCCCAAAAAACGGCAGGGAGTAATTCCATCCTGGCAGGTGGTATGTAGAGTTTTACCAACCAGCCGGATGGATTGACCCGTTTTCAAGTCTCTCCCAAAATATCCAACATTGTTGCAGACAACAACGCCTTCAGGGCAATTTCTAGTAATTTTGACGTTAAAGCTTTTGGTTTTTAATGTCTCTGCCCAAGCATCTACCGTCGCCAGCAGGAGAATGGTTGTGGTCGCTACAGCACCGACGACCAAACGCGCTTCTAGCCCTTTCTTCAAAGAATTAATCATAGTGTTTCGAGCCATATTGCAACTTTTACTTCTATTTTTTAGCATCACCGGACTATTTTTAAGCATTTGGATTATCACAACAGCCCCCGCCTTTCCGCTTTATCCCTTATCAGTGGGTGCGCCAGAACTAAGTCCGGGTTTGCTGTTGGTCAATGGAGCGATCGCCCTACTGGCACTATTGATTTGGCACTATCAACACAAATGGCTGGCGCTGGTGATTTTAGGCATGAGTGTGGTGGCGGCGTTACTAAGCACCTTACCACTGCTGCAACTACCTGCCACCAATCAACGGTTTGCCGCAGAAATGGCGCGATCGCTAGGCGTTCAGCCGCAGACGATTCAACTGGCCAACGGGCGATTGCAGCCTTTTTCATGGCAGACCTTTTTTACAGGAATTCCGCTTTCTCCGGTGCGCTACGATGCCGACATTCAATTCGCTGCCCCCGATGGAATGCCCTTAAAGCTTGATTTGTATCGTCCCGTTCAAGCAGGGCAACACCCGACAGTGGTGATGATTCATGGAGGCGCATGGCAACGGGGCGGTTCTCGCGACAATGCTTCGGTCAGCCGCTACTTAGCAGGACAGGGCTATACCGTAGCCGCGATCACTTATCGGTTTGCACCCCGCTATCCCTTTCCCGCCCAGATCGAAGATGTGCGATCGGCGCTGGAGTTTATTCGCCAAAATGCCGCCAAATTCGAGATTGATCTAAATCGAATGGCAGTCATGGGGCGATCGGCGGGGGCACATTTAGCAATGCTGGCAGCGTATCCTACTAAGCCGCCGTCTAATGAGCCATCTTTTCGCGCTGTGGTGAATTATTACGGTCCTGTGGATTTGACCAAAGGCTACTTTGATCCCCCTAATCCCGACCCAATCGATTCTAAGAAAACGTTAAAAGCATTTTTGGGCGGAACTCCTGACCAGTTTCCTGCTCTCTATCAAACGGCTTCCCCGATTAATTTCGTCCGTCCCAAGCTCCCGCCAACGCTGCTGATTTACGGTGGACGCGATCACATTGTGCAGGCAAAATTTGGACGATACCTATCTGAAAAATTGCGAACAGCCGACAACATCGTTACCTTTCTCGAAATTCCTTGGGCAGAACATGCCTTTGATGCTGTGCCCAATGGAATTAGCAATCAAATAGCGCTGTATTACACCGAGCGCTTTTTGGCATGGGCGATGAGAAATTAACAAGTGGCGATTGACAACCCGCGATCGCTAAACTTGGGCTTCTTCCAAAATTTCGTCATGCAGAGAGGTGCGGAAGAAGAACATACAGCCGCCATGGGTTTCGGGTGCGTGGGTACTGCTGGGAACTGAGCGAATGTAATCTCCACTGCCGTACACCTTATTTCCCATGATCAAGTCGCCTTGCAGCATGAAAATTTCTTCTACATCAGCGTGATAATGCAAGGGATAGCGGACTCCAGGTTCTGCCCGAAACAGCCCAACCGCTTCACGTTTGACCAAATCGATGTGCAGCCGTGCAATAGTTACCCCAGGAACTTTGTACCGTTCCCATTTAATCGCTTGGTGACGAACTTCACTGCGGTTAATCAGCGAGGTGGCGCTGCGTTCGAGCAATCGGGCAACCAGACTTGGAAACGCTGATGCAGATTCTTGAACCGACTGAACTGGGGGAAGGGTGCGCCCAATTCGCTGAAAAAGGCGGTCTTTCAGGTTGGCAGGCAGTTGAACCTGATGAATACCGTAGGGAATAGCAGCCACGATCGCTTCGATTTCTGCCAATTCTGTTGCTAGATCTTGATCGGCGACAATTTGGGTTTCGACCCAAGCGAGATCGCCCTCATTCAGCAATCCAAGGGCATACAGCGGAGCCAATTCACAAAAACAGCGGTGTTCATCCATTACACATCACTACCAAACAGTAGGTATATACGTATTCTATTTGCACCTTTCCCATGCACAACCTAGCATTCGCGATGGCGAACCCACTTCCGCCAGTTTGGTGAACCGGGGTTAGCGTTCAGTGAGCATCTTTCTCAAGTTAGAGTTCCCAACTGCCAAGGGCGATTCGCAACTTGTTCAATCCTAAACGGACGCGGGTTTTGACCGTCCCCAAAGAAAACCCAGTTTGAGCAGCAATCTCGCTCTGAGTCATGCCTTTGTAATACGCCAACTCTAAAACTAAACGCTGCTCTGGAGGTAAGGTTTTGAGGGCAGATAGCACTTGAGTTTGGCGTTCGGAGATCAGAGCATCTTCTATTGGATCTACGCTAAATCCGGCAATTTGGATCTCTACAGCATCCGTAGAAGTGGTGGGAAGTTTCGCAGACCGCTGAATTGCCCGGAGGCGATCCAGGATACGACTGCGAGCCAGCATAAATAGCCATGTATCCACGCGACCTTTTTGAGTGTCATAGCGCTTGGCGATTCGCCAAACTTGGGAAAACACATCTAATACAACTTCTTCGGATTCTTCAACGGAGCCTAGACTTTTGAAAGCAATTGAATAAAGAACGCGCGCATAGCGGTCATACAACTGAGCAAGCGCCGTTTCATCCTGTTGAGCAATTCGGGCAAGGATGAAGGATTCATCAAAAACTGGCTGGGTTGCCATTTAGGAAAAGTCCTTCTCCAAATTTGCAAGGTTAACCTATCGATGATGTATCAAGAAAACAGGCACCATACACCAGCGCTTTGCTTCTTTGAAATCAACATTGATGTCATTTAACCATATGCGACTATCTGCTCAAATAGTCTAAAAGCGCGATTTAGGTAAAAGAGAGTGGGAGTCGGGACGGGCAACCCGATAAAGATTGTGCCCCGACTGGAGTGGAACTATACGGTTAAGACCCAGCGATCGCGGTTTTGAGCGCTGACAAATGCGGCAGGCACCACCTCAAGGTTTACACCGAGGGATTTAAATGCTGCCCGAATAACGGTGGCATGAGAAGCTTCGGTTGCGCCAATGCTAGCGCCTGCGGTAATTAGAGCAGGGGTTTTGAGCCTAGACACTTCTTGGGTGTAGGCGATCGCGGCATCGGTTTCCAGTGCTAGCGCCAACTTAGCAATGTTCACATCCGAATCGATATTTCCCTCTTTCTTTTTTATGTAGCCAGATAGGTCATAGCTAGTTTGAGCGATGACCGGAGTGCCACCCAAGCTACGAATTGCAGATGCCAATACATCTCGATGTTGTTTATGGTCTGCCTGATTTGCAAGGGCGATCGCCAAGACTGCTTTGCCAACACTAGTATTCGTTAGCTTGCCAGCCGCAAAGGTATAGGCCCAAATCGCCTGATGCTCGTAAAACAGCGCACCATTGAGAACTTTGATGTCGTTTTGCTTGTCCATCGGAGCGGCAGCGTCGCTCCGGTTAGGCAATAAAGCTTGCAGCCCAACGGCTCCAGCTACACCCAAACTTGCGATCGCGCCATTGACCAACAAATCGCGGCGGGATTTAGCCACCCGTTGCGTCCGACGAGAAGGGGCAGGGGGCAAACTCAGGCTTTCACGTTCCATAATCGGTGTTTCCTCGTAACTTAAAAAAGGATAAAAGTGCCTAAGAGGCAGAGCGTTGCGATCAAAAGCATCAACATCTCCATCTCTGATAGGTCTATGCAGATTCCGTGCTAAGTAAACACAGGTAAGCAAAGATAATCGACTGCTAAAATGTGTCTTTTCAGCAAGTCTGTGTGGATATACGTCATCTCTCTCTAGATGGATCTGTATGTAAGAAGTTTTTTATAAAGTAGTAGCTTCAAGCTCATCTCATCTTGAATAAAGCAATGGTCTTTAGCGTGCCAGTATTTTCCACTAGACAACAAACGCCATGTCAACTTGTGGTTATAGGCAGAATTCTACCTAAGCGGGTAGGCGTAGAGAAACTCATAGCATTCTCGCCAATGAAGTAGTAATGTACCCCCGCTTTCCACTGTCAAATTGGCAGTTTTCGACTTACCTTGTACCGCAAGAATGATTTTCTCTATGTAAAACTTGTTTATCTTTGTTTGAATCTATATCCACACGTTGAATATCATAGATACGGTTGGATTGAGTATGTTTACTGAGGCAAGCAAACAATGATTAGTGATGCTGTTACCCGCTCAAATAATAATCCTAATGATCCTAGAAATCGAACTGTTATTCACCCCGTAGACGATATCTACAGTGCAAACCTAGAAACGCCTATTAATTCTTCAGGTTTAACTAAGGCGTTTCTTAATAACTTGCCTGCTTACCGCCAAGGAATTAGTGTTTTTCGGAGAGGACTAGAGGTTGGCATGGCTCATGGATATTGGATTTTAGGTCCTTTTACAGTGCTAGGTCCTCTTCGTGATACTTCTATTGCCAATCTAGCTGGGCTACTTTCTACAATTGGACTGTTGATCATTTCAACTCTCATAATCTCTTTGTATGGAGGTAGCAACCCTCCTGCACCGACATTAACATTGACTACTCCACGACCTCCGGAAGAATTCAAAACATCAGAAGGATGGAATGAGTATGGAGGTGGCTTTTTAATTGGTGGAGTAGGTGGCGCGATCGCAGCTTATTTTTTACTATCGAACTTTTCAGTGATTAAAGAATTGATTAACCGCTAACGCTATTTTCTCTAAAATTCCGCTTTAATAAAGCGATGAAGTTAGCTAACTGTTGCAACCTTCATCGCTTTTTATTTTATAAGGACATTCAAAGGGGTTTTAATGAATCGCTTGTAAGTTTTACTTCTTATACGGAATTGCGGAAGGCAGTACTTTTTGACCAGATTAAATTGCTTGAATCCAATCAAAGCCCACTTTGCCTTGAACTATCACAGGATGCTGCATCAACCATTGGCACCGCTTGACTAAGACATCCTCTAAAGCATCAAGATTGTCAAACACTTGATTAGCGATTGCTTCGCGCAGCAAAGACCAGACACATTCAGTGGGTTGCAGTTGGAGGGTATAGGGCAATAGCGGGTAGAAGAAAATGCCGGGGGGCACCTGAAGTTTTTGGCTCATATGCCACGCGGCCTGATCAACCAATAGAATGATCAACTGCTGACGATGGGGATTGACCTGAGCCGCAAATAGCTCTAACGCCATCTGCATCATGGAGACATTGGCACGGGGCAATAAAAGGAAGTAGCTCGCTCCAGTGGCAGGATGGACAAAACCATAGGTGTAGACCCATTGATAGCGGCGAGAATGATGCGCTGATGGGCGTTCTCCTATGGGTGCCCAAACCCGCCTGACAATGGGTTGCAAGCCTAATCGAGCTTCGTCTTCCGCCCAAATTACAATCTCCCGATTGGGAAACAACGAGCGCAACCACGCCACATGACCTGCTAATCCTGCTTTGAACTCTGCTTGCTGCTCAAGGGTTGCGCTTTGATGATGCACCGGACGCGGCACCTGCAAGCTCAACCCCAAACGTCGTAGATACTTCCAGGCTGTTGAGGGGTGTAAGCAAATGCCAAAGTAGGTTTCGATATACTCCCCAACTTTCGGTCCACTCCAGAGTCCGCCATCATCCGGGGCACTCTGTAAGCGTTGCCGCAATAGCCGTTGCTGTTCATCACTTAAAGCCAACCGATTGCCCCCAGGGTTCAAGCGTTGCCGATTGACTAGTCCGACCGCACCCTCGGCGTTGTAGCGACGGGCAATTTTCCGCACTCCACTACAACTGAGTCCACAAATCTCAGCGGTTTGTTCGATGCTCATCGGAGTCTTTGGATGACTGAGCAATCGAATCACCAACCAACGGTTTTTCTCGCCAGCATCTTGGCACTGAACATACCGCTGAGTTAGATCTGCGTAGTCTAGATGAGGGCTAATTTGAGTGCGGGGTCGAGGCATGGACAGAGTACCTTTTTCATCTTGCTAAATGATACTCCCCTACTCAATTCCGTATTACGTTCAGTAGAAGATAGCTATTTTTTATTTTCAAGAGCTCGGCTGCTATCCACTGACTACTCAAGCAGGATAGATATAGCGATCGCACTCAGTTGCAATCATAAAGAAAGTTTGAATCATGTGCTTGCCATCTGCTTAAAACTGCACACCTCAAGAATCCATAGAGCCAGAATATTTTATGGCGCTTATTGTTAGCTCAATATGCAAGTAGAAACTCAATGAATAGATAAGTCAGAGCATATCTTGCATTTGAGCAACAGCTCAAAAACATTCACAAGACACTCCCCGACTTATATCAGTGTCAACTCGAATAGTAAGCGACTTTTAACTTACGCTTCGAGGTTAGAGGGGTTCAAAGTAGAACGCCCACCTAAAGACAACATCACCCGCGAAATGCCTGTGCATAGGATGCTGACTCCGACTAAAGTGCCAATCACCCAAGGCGCGTTTAGAGGCCACTGTGCCCAAATCATGCCGCCTAAAACAAGCGTAACGATGCTATTACCTAAAAGATATAACCAATTTTTTTGGGGACGTACCTTAAACGCCATAATCAGTTCAAACACGCCTTCAGTCAGCAAGAATGTGCCCAGCAAAAGCGTTAAGGACAAAATTCCTGTTCTCGGAGTGACTAACAACATCACCCCTGTCCCGATATAAAGAGCACCAAGCAGAATTTGCCAGATGAATCCTTGGCTAGCACGGTTTTGGAAACCATAAGCGATCTTGGCTCCACCCGCAGTAATCAAAAATAGGGCAATCCATGTTTCTGCAAAAATCGTAGAAAGACCAGGAAGAGCGATCGCAATCACACCCAGCACAACTAGCAGAATACCAATGCCAAGAGAGCCAGTGCCGACCGATGGAGAATCAATTTTTTGAGGGGTTGGAGAAACGTCAGTCGTCATAGTGATTGACCATACTTACTAAACTTTCTATTAGCCTATAAAAGCCTTCATAGTCAAAACAGCACCCGAAGATAGATCTATCAAAACATTGCTAAGCAAAGGTATATTTTCTGACCCTAGTAATAGCTTCTACACGACTAGTAAACAGGATTTAAACCTAAAAATCTCGCTCAATCTAAATCTAGATCAAGCGAGATAAAATGCAACTTTTTTCAACCAATCATCTGAGTAGAGAAATGTATGAAACCGAGAATCAGCGCTTACCACCAGATTCTGTTACCGTTTTCATCCATTCTTGCTAGCCGAATCATGTCAGAGATTTTTTCAGCGTCTTTAACGTGGTGCAGCGCTTGTTGAGTGCCGTCTGGCATGTTGAATATGAAGTAAGTTGGCACAACAATGTGATCGCCTGTGATATCAGGTGCATCCACAGCGACTTGTTTAGCCTTCTCTTCAAGCGTTTTTGAATTGTCGATGCGATCGCCTGGGTTGACGGTTAGCGGTGCCTCTGCGTTGTTAATTGCTGCTTTTTGAGCACGCTTTTGAGCAGGATCAACCTCTTCTGGGGTTAAAGGTTGTTGAATTTCTTTAAACTGATGATTAGATGCTGTCTCTTCGTAAGCCATGGTTAAATCCTCAAATTTATTCTTCTAATCTTAGTAAGAACAAAATTTCTAAGCGTCTTCCAAAAGAGCCAGTTATCGATTACTAAGAATCATCAAAAGTAATGCTTCCTTTGTCAAAAACTATCTTGGTAACAAGCCATCTAAATAGGTAGAGCAGCTAACTGATGAGTAAAATTTATGAGTTGCGAAGCTATCCAAATAGGATGAATTTGTAGAGATATTCAGCCCGTGACAAGTGAGTATATCCCTATGGAAAATGGGTGGAAACCCTTCAGGGCAAGCTGTTACGGGAGTTATACGGACTTTATAATAGGACTATAGCGTAATACATAAGCAGTAGAAGCAGTATGAAAGTTCAATCGTCAACGCTAGTACATTTAGGGTTTGGCAAGTACGTACGATCAGACCACGTTACAGCATTGATTCCTGTTGAAGCAGAACGAGGTCCAGGTCGGCGAACCTTTGTTTATGTGGATGGGCATCCTGACCCAGTAATTGCATCTAGAACTGAGGACACTATTGTGCGAGATATGGTGCAAGAACCTCGCGAAGTGATTCAAGCTCGACAGCAGCAAGATGTTTTGCAAGACTTGCTACAAGATTTGACTAAGGTGAACCCCACAGTACGTCGCATTAGTCGAGACGAAGGTGGGCTTGATTTAGAACAGCTAGAACGCAGAATTCGTCAGGTGCTAGAAGATTAAACACTAACTGGGGCACTTTGAAAGCGCTCCAGTTAATTAGGATGTGTGCATTAAAAAGCTAACTGCTTTGACCATCAAAATACCCATTGATTTTGGTCAAAGCAGCTAGCTATTAAACTTGAGGGTTGCAAAGATTGAGGATAGATTGCCTTTAAGGAACCAGATGAAAGATGTTGCGAACAACACTGTAACCAGCAATATCCCAAGCTAGATAAGCGACAAAACCAATCATGGCGAGTCGTCCGTTCCAAATTTCAGCTTGAGGTGTGAAACCAAACAAGAAAGCATTACGATCTTTACCGTTGTAGGCATTAGCAACTGGAGGTATAGCGTTGGGAGTACGAGTTTCCATGATTGAATCTCCTGAGTGGTGAAGTTTTACTAACAAACATAACTTTAGATTAATAAGTATTGCTAAAGATGAAATCTATCTGTAGTGATAGATCACCACAGCAATGTTGCTGCGCAACTTCAACGTCGTTGAAATTCAAAAAATTAAGTATTGGCTTGGCGGTTTAAATTTCTAGAAAAAATAAAATCTTTGCTTGGCTCCACGCTGTACTGTTGAGCGATACCGCACAGGGTTTATCGTTTTGAGTATGATGGAGGGAGTTGATAGATCTATTCTGAGTAAGATCTGCCCAAGTGAGAACAGCAAAAACATTTGCCTAAGCAGAGCTTTCTACTAGGCGTAGAAAAGAAGTCTCAGTAAGTGAGCTAAATTCTAAAAATGACTGGGGTGGGATTTGTAAAGATTGAGAGGGCGCAGGATAGCGTGGTTAAACAAAAACCTTTTGCACAGATAGGCAGAAGGATAGCGTAGAAGATTTGCGCCCCCTACCTTAATCTTTTTCCCTGCGTCAGCATAACAATTTACAATTAGAAATGTTGTTAGAACACGGCACAAGGATTTTTAATCTTCTGCACGACAAATCTCGCTTAAAACAGGCGAAAGCAGCACGACTCCCCTTGGGTAACGCTTGAAGGTGGTCATCAACAGTTTGTCGCATTCAATCTAGAGAACAATTATGAAAGACCTCACTCGGTATCGCAACATTGGCATCTTCGCTCACGTAGATGCAGGCAAAACCACCACAACTGAAAGAATCTTAAAACTGACTGGCAAGATTCACAAAATTGGTGAGGTTCATGAAGGCGCGGCAACAACAGACTTCATGGAACAGGAACAGGAGCGTGGTATCACAATCCAATCTGCGGCGACAACCTGTTTTTGGAATGACCACCAGCTAAATATCATTGATACGCCAGGGCACGTAGACTTTACGATTGAGGTGTATCGATCGCTAAAGGTACTAGATGGCGGTATTGGCGTTTTTTGTGCGTCCGGTGGGGTTGAGCCGCAATCCGAAACGAACTGGCGCTATGCCAATGACTCTGAAGTAGCGCGAATTATTTATATCAACAAGCTCGATCGCACCGGTGCTGACTATTACCGCGTCGTCAAGCAAGTTGAAACCGTGCTTGCCGCTAAACCATTGGTAATGGTGCTTCCCATTGGCGTGGAAGAGAAATTTTCTGGCGTGGTTGATCTGCTGACTCGCAAAGCATGGGTGTGGGATAACTCCGGCGATCCTATGAACTATGAGATCCAAGATGTTCCCGCTGACATGAAAGACGACGTGGAAACCTACCGTGAGCAGTTAATTGAGCTAGCGGTTGAGCAAGACGACACCCTGATGGAGAAATATCTGGAAGGGGAAGAGTTAAGCATCGAAGAAATTCAACGGTGCATTCGCAAGGGTACTCGCGATCTGGCCTTCTTCCCAACTTACTGTGGCTCATCGTTTAAGAACAAAGGCGTGCAGTTGGTGTTGAATGCAGTGGTTGACTACCTGCCCAACCCAATGGAAGTGAAACCCCAGCCAGAAGTGGATTTGGAAGGTCAACTGACCGGTACTTTTGCGGTCGTTGATTCAGAAAAACCGCTGCGGGCGCTTGCCTTCAAGATTATGGACGATCGCTTTGGCGCATTGACCTTTACTCGTCTATATTCCGGTAAGTTGTCAAAAGGCGACACGATTCTCAATACAGCCACAGGCAAAACTGAGCGGATCAGCCGCTTAGTTGAGATGCACGCAAACTCCCGCGAAGAAATTGATTCGGCGCAGGCAGGCGACATTATTGCGATCGTGGGTATGAAGAATGTGCAAACAGGTCATACACTCTGTGATCCCAAAAATCCTGCCACTTTGGAGCCGATGGTCTTCCCTGATCCAGTGATCTCCATTTCCGTTAAGCCGAAAGTCAAAGGCGGCGACGAAAAGATGGCAATGGCGCTGATCAAAATGGTTCAAGAAGATCCGTCCTTCCATATGGTGACCGATGAAGAGAGCGGCGAGACGATCCTGAAAGGGATGGGCGAACTGCATTTAGACATCAAAGTGGATATTCTCAAGCGGACTCACGGCATCGAAGTGGAAGTCGGCAAGCCTCAAGTGGCTTATCGTGAATCCATTACCAAGCGTCTGGAAGACAGCTACACCCACAAGAAACAATCCGGTGGATCGGGACAGTATGGCAAAATTGACTACATCATTGAACCGGGTGAACCCACTAGTGGCTTCCAGTTTGAGTCGAAAGTGGTTGGTGGTGCAGTGCCCAGAGAGTATTGGACTTCGGTTGAAAAAGGCTTTGAGAGCAGCATTGGCAAGGGCGTACTGGCTGGATTTCCCTGTGTGGATTTGAAATTCACTTTGACTGGCGGTGGTTTCCACCCAGTTGACTCCTCCGCGATCGCCTTTGAAATCGCTGCAAAAGCTGCCTATCGTCAAACCATTCCTAAAGCCGGACCTCAACTACTTGAACCCATCATGAACGTGGATGTATTCACGCCGGATGACTATATGGGCGATGTCATTGGTGACCTCAACCGTCGTCGCGGAATGATGAGATCTCAAGAGACCAGTGCCATGGGTGCACGGATTAAAGCCGATGTGCCCCTCAGCGAAATGTTTGGCTATATTGGCGATCTCCGTACTATGACCTCTGGGCGTGGACAGTTCTCCATGTCGTTTTCCCACTATGCCCCTTGCCCTAGCAACGTGGCGGAAGAAGTGATTAAGGAAGCGAAAGAGCGTCAAGCGGCGGCTTAGTAGTATATTCAATCCCGCATCAGCGCTTGGCGATCAGCATTTATTGATTGCCAAGCGCTGATTTTTTATGAACAGAATACTGAATCAAATTCACGTTGCGAACTGCTAAGCCAGCGCAAGTCCTATGTCCTGCCAACCCTCGGAAAAAATACTTGATAGACCATTAAGCAGCCTCACTTTTTGCCTCAAGTGCTCTTTTTTTCCGGCGCTCAATATGCCGCTCATACCGATTCATTAAAGGAGTTGAGGAAATCCCATGGATGAGAACTGAAACGATGACGGTGATAAAGGTAATCCAGGCAATTTGTTCGCCGACTTCTCCCTTTAAACCTGATCCTAGAGCATAGGCAAGGTAATAGAGGGAACCCACGCCGCGAATGCCAAACCAGCCAAACAGCAACCGTCTCATCGGGCTATAGTTTTCACCCGTTGTGCTAATCCAAGCTCCCAACGGGCGGATTAAAAAAATCAATGCGCCTGCTATTAAAAGACCTTGGGGCAAAAAACGCAGAATAGGTTCAATTCTCAATAAAGACCCCAGCAGTAAAATTGTGGCAATTTCCAACAGTTTTTCCAAAGTTTCGGAAAACTCAAGCTGAGAGAACCGTTTCTCTGGATCGTGATACGTTTTTTGGGCAACTACACCCGCAACAAACACTGCTAAAAACCCATAACCATTGACTACTTCTGTGAGCGAGTAAGTCAGCAGAATCATACCCAGCGCCACAAAATCTTCCATCAAGCTATCAATGGTGATGAACTGTTGAGCTTGTTTATCTAGCCAGACTACCGTTCTGGCGACGATGATTCCCATGACTAAACCGACAGCGATCGCCCAAATCACATCAACCGCGATCCATTGAGTGATCCAGTTTTGCCAGTTGTCGTCCTTTAGCCAATGCAACCCAAAATAAACAAACGGAAACGCCAAAGCATCGTTTAAACCACCTTCTGAAGTCAGACCAAAGCGTAATTCATCCTTATCATCTGGATGTGAAATTTGCACTTCAGATGCCAAAACAGGGTCAGTCGGGGCAAGAATCGCACCCAATAAAATAGCTACACCCCAATCGAAACCTAAGCAAAAATGGGCGATCGCGGCAACTGCAAAAATTGTTAGCGGCATTAATAACCCAATCAATCGAATCGTCGAGTTCCATGCCCAGGTTTGAAGAGGGCGATTCATCTTTAAGCCGCAGCTAAACAGCGAAATCAAAACGACAAATTCGGTCAGCCGCTCTAAAAATTCTGCTTCAGGACGCAACTGAATTAAATTCAACCCGTAGGGACTTAAAAAAATCCCGACTAGTAGATAAATTAAGGCGTAAGAAAGCGGTAAGCGAGAGATTAAACCAGAGCCTAAAGTAACAAATAAAAGTAATAATCCAATCACCAATAGCTTAAGAATGTAAATATCCATTATTCCTGAGCTAATACGCCTAAACTTAAATTGACACCTTGATTATCATTGATGAGCAAGTCGATTTAAGCCCAAAAAAATAGGCCTAAAGAGAGATTTAGGAAGATTAAAAAGTAGAACTTTAAGCTTGGTAGTAACTCAAAAAAAACTTGCTGCTCTTGCCAGAACATTTCTCGAAGCGTACTTTCAGATGGAGCCTAGCGATCGCCCATTTCCTAGCGTCACAGTTTTTTCAGAGGCTGATGTTGGGAGTTTGCACCAGGGATACGCAACTCTTCATCACTTGCAAGAATTGATTACTGGCTGATTATTTGCACAAATCGCGTTCTAGACATGCCATTGTCATGATGAACAGTCCTCGTAATACCGAATGGTTTTAATCGGTACACCACTTTCTTGCACCACAATCTGGCTCGGCTCATAACCGCCATCCACTGTAACCGTGATTTCCTAAACACCCCTGTCTGCGATCGCTTTGCGAGATTTCGGTTTACTCAGCAGAAACCACCAAAGTTCTAAGCCAATTAGACTTAATCCACCTAGTGTGACTGCAATCTTGTTGCTAAGCGGCTGGTCAATCCGTTGAAATTGATTGGATTGGGCGGTGTGCCCTTGCATATCGTTCATGGTGGCTTCGGCTGCACTTGCCCCTGAGAATGCACTTAGCAGAAACCCAAACCCTACCAATGTCCCGAAAAATGTTGCTTTCTTAAACATAGTTATTCCTTCTACCAATTCTTTTAGTGGCTCGGCTTTGGCTGAAAGTTACGTAGGCGGAGGGCATTAGTGACGACGGAGACAGAGCTAAACGCCATGGCACCGCCAGTGATAATCTGGTTGAGCAACCAGCCAAAGATGGGGAAGAGAATTCCGGCGGCAATGGGAATCTCAACCACGTTATAAACGAAAGCAGAGAAAAGGTTCTGGCGAATGTTGTAAATGGTGGCGCGGGAAAGCTCAATGGCGATGACGATGCTTTGAATGTCTCCAGAGATCAGCGTGATGTCACTGGCCGCGATCGCCACATCTGTTCCGGTGCCGATCGTCATCCCCACATCGGCTTGTGCCAACGCAGGCGCATCGTTAATGCCATCGCCCACCATGGCCACAATTTTGCCTGTCGATTGCAGTTTGGAAATCTGCGCCACTTTTTGATCGGAGCGCACTTCGGCAATCACAGTTTCAATACCCACTTCACGGGCAATCGCTTCTGCTGTCTGACGATTATCTCCAGTTAAGATCACCACCTCCAGCCCCAAACGCTGTAAGGCTTGCACTGCATTTTTAGAGGAGGATTTCAGTGCGTCCGAAATGCCCATCACTGCCTGAAGTTTGCCATCCACTGCCAGTAAAACGGCTGTCTTACCCAAGGATTCCAATCGCTCTTTGTCGCGTTGCAGTGCTTGTGTGTCAATCCCCAATTCCTGCATCCAGCGCCGAGTGCCAATCTGCAAAAAACGATCTGAAACACTTCCTTGCACGCCGCTTCCCGCGATCGCCTCAAACGCTTTGACATCTGCCAGTTCGATCTCTTGGGACTGAGCATACCGCACCACGGCTTCAGCTAAGGGATGTTCTGAATTGCGTTCAACAGAAGCAGCTAACCGTAGTAAAGTCTGCTCATTGAGATCGGCGGTGCCGTGAATAGTGATGAAATCTGTGACTGTGGGCTTGCCTTGCGTCAGCGTACCCGTTTTATCTAGAACAATCGTCTGAATATGATACGCCGCAGTGTCCATAAGGATAAAAAGAGCCAATGATGCTCTGATGATTTGGCAGAAGCTGATTAACCTACTGTGTAACCTGCGGCGGCGATCGCTTGCTTGATAGCCGTTTCTGATTGTTGAGTTTCGATTTTGACTTGCTTTGTTTTCGGATCTGCTTCAACGGTTGCGGTTGCGTCGATCGCGGTTATCGCATTCGTAATGGTGGTCACACAAGCAGAACAAGCCAGATTGGGAACCTTGAATTCGAGCGTCATGATGTCAATCCTTAAATCACTACCTCTATCTTGGAGTCTCCAGTTCACTAGAGAGTCAAGCCCTTGCTCAACAGTTCCGCAGAAAGCATCTTGACTCACACCGTAATCTCTTCTCGTTCACAGAAATGGAAGCGCTCAGCCATTGCTTCAGTTTGCAAATTTGGACAAATAGTTTGGTCTGCAACGTCTTCTGATGAGTAATCGTGCCAGCCTGACAACAACCCTTGCAGTTCAGAGCGCAACAATTGTAATGATTCAATCTGCTTAGTAATTTGTTGAACTTTCTTCTGGAGATTTTGCTTGACCTCATCGCAAGGCAGTTGTCCCTGGTCATGCACCATCAGAAGGTCTTGAATCTCTCGCAGGCTCAGACCCAACGCCTGCGATCGCTTAATAAACGCCAGCCGACCTAACACCGTTGGCTCAAATAATCGGTAGTTCGTTTCTGAACGGTGAACCGTTGGCGTGAGCAACCCAATCTCTTCGTAGTAGCGAATCGTTTTGATGGGGAGATCGCTACTGGTTGACACTTCGCCAATTTTCAAGAAGTTCTTTGTATCGGTGATAGTCATTTTCTCCACCTTGCCTCTTACCACTTCAAGGACTTGCCACTTTCATTGTGGAGTCTCTAGTTCACTGGAGGGTCAAGAGAACAGTGGACTAGAGGCATGTTTAAAGTATGCTCAGACTCTCAACATCCCCTGTATTAGCGATAAACACAACTCTCCAAGGGTTTAGCGGCATAAATAATTTAGCGGCAATGGCTCTGAACCAGTCAAAGGTGCGATAGCGGTTTGATTAAACTTTGTATCAAATTAGACCGATTTTTTGCTACCGAGAGTGATTAAGGGCACATTAAGTCTGGATTTGGTTTTCGGCTAATTCGGGGGGCGGAAAATGTACGACTATGAACTTTTGCAAGAATACCTGGAAGGTCAACGAGATTTCAGGGGTGTTGATCTCTCTCACATCAGCCTACTGGGAGCGAACCTGGCAGACATCATTTTGGAGGGTGCTAATCTCACTGGAGCGAGTTTGCCCTCAGCCTATCTGGCTGCGGCTAACTTTTCTAGAGTCAATTTAACAGAGACTAATCTCCATCAGGCATTTTTGAGCAGAGCCAACCTGAGCTTCGCCAAACTCAACCACGCCAATCTGAGCGATGCCGATTTAACGAAAGCAAACCTAAAGGGAGCCTCACTCGTGCGGGCAAACCTCAGTGGTGCAAAGCTGAGTGGCGCAAACCTAACTGGAGTGAACCTACGTGAAGCTAATTTGCAGGCAGTGAATTTTTGCGGAGCAGACTTACGGGGGATTAATCTGCGGTCAGCCAATCTGATGGACGCAAATTTGAGTTGGGCAAACCTGAGTGGTGCCCGCTTAAGTGGAGCCAAGCTGCACGGAGCGATCTTAACCGGGGCGAAACTGAACGAAGCTTACTTGAACGGTGTGGATTTACATGAGACTGATCTCAGTGGCATTAACCTGAGTGAAGCAAAGCTGAATGGTGCTAATTTGCAAGCGGCAAACCTCACAGCCGCAAACCTGAATGCCGCCCATTTACGGTCAGCCATTCTGTCATGGGCAATACTGCGGGCAGCCGATCTGAGTGATGCTGATTTGCGCGGTGCTAGCCTGAAGCACACGAACCTGGAGCGATCGCTGTATACGGAAGATACCCAATTTCCGCGCGGCTTTGACCTGCTCGCACACGGTGCCTACCTTGCCACCGATGACACAATGGCAGCTTGAGATCACCGCTGCCCCAATTCGCTCAAACATAAACTAAACAAATTTTTAGATCGAGGCATAGAACATGGTGCCAATGGACATAACGACCTGCCTGCTGATGACTGAAGGACAGCAGGAATGCTGGCAAGCGCTTTGCCATGATCTCACGGCCAGACTGACCACCGCTGAAATTGAACTGCAAAATGCTCATGCCGACTACCAACAGGTCGAGGCTGCACGCCAACAGCTTGAGGAAAAACTAGAGGAAACGCAAGCTCAGCAACAGGCTTTAATCGATGCCTCTGCGGCGCAAACGCGACAGTTTAGCGAAACCCTCAAACAACTGCGGCAAAATCAGGCTCAGATTGTGCAGGCTGAGAAGATGTCCAGCTTGGGGCAACTCGTCGCAGGCGTAGCCCATGAAATTAACAACCCCGTTAACTTTATCTATGGCAATCTCTCCCACGCTGGCGATTATATTCAAGATCTGACCACCCTGTTAGCACTGTATCAAAACCACTATCCTCAGCCCGTTGCGGCGATTCAGGCAAAAGCAGAGGCAATTGATCTCGACTTTCTCATAGAAGATTTGCCCAAGCTTTTAACCTCTATGAAAGTAGGGGCTGAACGCATTCAGAAGATTGTGCTGTCTCTGCGTAGCTTTTCGCGCATGGACGAGGCTGAGGTAAAGGAAGTCAACATCCACGAAGGCATCGATAGTACGCTGATGATTTTGCAAAACCGACTGAAGGCAAAGCCGGATCGCCCCAAGATCGCGGTCGTCAAAAACTACAGTGAATTGCCTGAGGTGGAGTGTTATGCCGGACAGCTAAATCAGGTGTTTATGAATTTGTTGGCAAATGCGATCGATGCACTGGAGGAGAGCATTGAAGCAACCCAAAATCCGGCACCGAAAATCACCATTTGTACGGAAGTTTTAAACTCCGATCGCATCCGCATTCGCATTGCTGATAATGGTCCGGGTATTCCAGAGCCAGTGCAGCAAAAGTTATTTGACCCCTTTTTTACCACGAAACCTGTGGGCAGAGGCACGGGTCTAGGTTTGTCAATTAGTTACCAGATTATCACTGAGAGACATGCTGGTAATTTGAAATGTGTTTCCTCACCAGAGCAGGGAGCAGAGTTTGTGCTGGAGATTCCAGTGCGATCGCGACAAAAATCGATCGCAGTGTCTCCAACCAAATGACCCATCTCCGTCCAGCCGGATTCTACGTTCGTTTCAACAACATTCGCCTTGAGCACCGTTGCCATAGCGTGACACCAGGCACTACCAATCGATTAAGTTCGTCTAAGAAATAAATTTGTGTTTTGAAAGTCAGTCAAAATAAAACTACTCTTTAATTCTATTTATCTAATGGTCAACACTATTTTGAGACTCAACAAAACCTTACGGAAACGACCATGAAAACCATTGACGAGATTAGGAGCGAAACGGCACTTCCTGCTGTCATTACGAACCAGTTTGGGTTCATCATTTATATCAATGCCTCCTTTGAAGTCACTTTTGGTTGGTCAGCCCAAGACATCATTGGACAGCCCTTAGCAGTCCTGATTCCCATGCTGTATCACGATTCCCATAATCTCGGCTTTTCTCGTTTTGCCATGACGGAACGTCCTACGGTGCTCAATCATCCACTTGAGTTGATGGCTGTTACGAAAGATGGACAAGAAATCCTTTCTGAACATTTCATCACCGCAGAGCATAAAGACGGACAGTGGTTCTTTGGCGCGCTTCTCCGGCCCCTTGCCCCTTGCCCAGCCTGAGCGCCTAAGGAGCAGCCATGACAGATAATTTAATTGGCCTCATCCATGAGCTTCAGGCAACGTTAGGCAAAATGGAGGTTGCTCTGGGTGCGATTAGTGAAGCGATCGTCTGGACTGGAGAAGATGGCAGAATTCAATGGTCGAATGCCACCTTTGACCAACTGATAGAGCGGCAACGGTTTGACGTGCTGGGAGCCAACCTCCTCGACCTTCTGCCGTTGCATCAACAGGGACAGGCAGTTTCTTTAGAACAGCATCCCCTGAATCAAGCCTTAACTGGGCAAGCCAATCAGACCAATATCTATGAATTCAACCAGGCGACTCAGCGCTTTTTGCTCGATATTTCCTCAACGCAAATTGAATTCAAGGGACAACAAATCAGCGCAGTGCTGGTGATTCGAGATGTGACGGCGCGTCATCAACTGGAGCAGCGCCGAGCCATCCAATTTTCTGTGACACGCACGTTAGCGCAAGCAGTCACATTAGAGGAAGCAATTCCGAGGATTCTGCAAGCCATTTGTCAGGGAGATGGCTGGGAGTTAGGAAACCTTTGGCAGCCCGATCCTCAGTCTCAATCTTTGCGCTGGCAGATGAGCTGGCATCATCCGGCTGTCGATTACCCAAATTTTGATGCGCTGAGTCGGACAACCTTACTGGCGCTTGGCGAAGGTCTACCAGGGCGAGTGTGGTTAACCAAGCAGCCTGCCTGGATTCCGAATATTATGCTGGATGCTAACTTTCCGCGGGCCGTTATTGCCATCCAGGAACATCTGCAAACAGCCATTGCCTTTCCCATTTTGAACCAGGGCGAAGCAGTCGGCATTATGGAATTTTTTAGTCCGACGTCGCGCCAGCCGGATGATGACTTCCTGCTAGTGATGCTGGATATTGGCAGTCAAATCAGTCAATTCTGGCAGCGGAAACAGGCAGAGATGCAGATTCAGCAGCAGTTACACGAGTTAGAAAAACTGAATCAGGTTAAGGACGAATTCTTAAGCACCGTTTCGCATGAACTCCGGACACCGATCGCGAATATGCGAATGGCAATCGAACTGCTCAAAACAAGCTCTACGCTGGAGCGCCGCGAACACTATCTAGAAATCCTGCGATCGCAGTGCCTTCGGGAAGCATCCTTAATTAACGACTTGCTGGATCTCCAACGCTTGGATGCCATGTCCTACAGCCCTGTGCATCAAACGATTGTTTTGCGAGACTGGGTGTTTCAGGTGATTGAACCCTTTCGATCTCGCGTGCAAACCCATCAACAACAGCTTCAGATTGAGTTGCCAACCTCAGACTTGTCAATCACAATCGACTGTACAGGATTGGAACGGATCATTGTCGAGCTACTAAATAACGCCTGTAAATACACACCGAAAGGAGGCGAAATCAGTTTAGACATTTGGTCGCTCAAGGAGGCAACAGCGTTAGCCACGACGGTTGTTTTAGTCGTTAGTAATCAAGCGACAATTCCTGCAATGGATTTGCCTCACATTTTTGAAAAGTTTTATCGAGCAACTCAAACAGATATTTGGAAGCAGGGAGGCACAGGCTTGGGTTTGGCGTTAGTGCAAAAATTGGTGGAGCAGATGCACGGCACGATTGGCGTTGAGAGTAGTCACGATAAAACAATTTTTACCGTTCAACTGCCCACTATGCGAGGTTTGGATGTCGTCGTACCTTGAAAATATTGCCTTATCTCTCTCGTGTCACTCTAGCTAAAGTAAACCTGTATAAAAAGCTGTAACCTTTTCATAGTTGGCTTTTCGGCATATACGCTTCATTGACCCAGGCTCTGAAGTGCCGGAAATAAGCTGTAAATACCAAGACTTCTACTGAATAGTGATGTTGTCATTTGGCATTGATTTATTCTTCAATTGACTCTCCAGTTAGCTGGAGCATTCAGAATAGTAGCGTTATCCTCTTCCATTCTTTATCTTCAGCCACGATAAACGTATGTCACGCAAATTCTTCGCAAAAACAGGTTTTTTGGCTCTTGTGCTAGGGGCGATCGCGACCAGTAATCTGATAAACGCCTGCTCAACTTCGGCTCAAAACCAAGTCTCACCAAATCCCTCTGCAACCAACGCTGGATCGATGCAGGGCATGGATCACAGCAAGATGGGCGGTATGAACCACGGCATGGATCTGGGACCTGCTAATGCCGAGTTTGACTTGCGCTTTATTGATGGCATGACTCCTTATCATCAGGGTGCGATCGTGATGGCACAGGAAGCGCTCCAGAAATCAAAGCGCCCAGAAATCAAAAAACTAGCAACTGGTATCCTTCAGGCTCAAGACAAAGAAATTACCCAGATGAAACAGTGGCGAAAAGCCTGGTATCCCAACATGGGCGCTACCCCAATGGCATGGCATACAGAAATGGGACACTCCATGTCGATGTCCGAAGAACAAAAGAAAAGCATGATGATGAGCATGGATTTAGGGAAGGCTGATGACCAGTTTGATCTACGCTTTCTCAACGCTATGATTCCGCATCATGAGGGTGCAGTAGTGATGGGGCAGGATGCCTCAAGTAAATCGAAGCGTCCTGAAAGTCAGAAGTTAGCTCAAGAAATCATTGCCTCTCAAACTGCTGAAATCAAGCAAATGCAGCAGTGGAAACAAGCCTGGTATAAGCAGTAGGTTCCGAGAGTTCATATCGTGTTGTCGATTTACATCTGTGGTTGGTTGGAATCACATCACGTAGCTGCAACGATTTCACTGGTGACCCATTATCCAAAAGCACCCGACAATTACAAAGTCTTGAGGTTTAAGGTCGCACCTCTGGCTCACGTTGTTGTGGGGGTCAATCCCTGTCAGGGAAAGCCCTGCACAGATGTCTTACCTGCAAACATCAAGCGTTCTTGAAGCTTCTAACCCGCCATGAGAACCACTTTGATTAGAGATTGTCTACATTGATGGAATTATCTGATGCCGTGTTAAGTTCAGCCCAATCAATTGGAGGAGCCATCTATGCGGGGCATATTCATTTTTATCGATTTGAGAAAACGACATGGTTGAATTTGTCGTTCAACAACAATATGACCAGCTTGCCAAAATCTATGATCAGCGTTGGAAAACATACATTGAAAATACGCTGAATTTTACAAAACAGTGGGCAAATATTCCTCCAGAAGCAACCGTTTTAGATATAGCTTGTGGAACAGGTGAGTTTGAGCGATTGCTGTTGCAAGATAACCCAAATCAGCACATGTTAGGGGTTGATATTTCAACAGAAATGCTAGCGATCGCTCGTCAAAAGCTGCATCACTGCTCTTCTGTTAGGTTTGAACAAGGAAGCGCGACGGAACTTCCCTCAGCCAATGAACAGTTTGATATCGTAGTTTGTGCAAGTTCTTTTCATTATTTTGATCAACCGGTAGATGCACTAGCGGAGATGAAACGAGTGATCAAGCCCGGTGGAAAAGTAGTGATCCTAGATTGGTGCAAAGACTATCTCCTATGTCGTTTATATGATGCCGTCTTGAAGTTAACGGATCCAGGCTACAGACAGTGTTATACGCAGTCAGAATTTCATAGTTTTTTCTCTACTGCTCAACTGACTATTCAGGCTGCAACCAAGATTCGATTTGGATTAGCGTGGGAATTCATGATTGTTACTGCTACTAATACGGAATTGCGGAAGGCAGTACTTTTTGACCAGATTAAATTGCTTGAATCCAATCAAAGCCCACTTTGCCTTGAACTATCACAGGATGCTGCATCAACCATTGGCACCGCTTGACTAAGACATCCTCTAAAGCATCAAGATTGTCAAACACTTGATTAGCGATTGCTTCGCGCAGCAAAGACCAGACACATTCAGTGGGTTGCAGTTGGGGGGTATAGGGCAATAGCGGGTAGAAGAAAATGCCGGGGGGCACCTGAAGTTTTTGGCTCATACCAATTTAAATTGAGTAAGCGGCAAATGGACTAGACTGAGCGGAGTTGTTTGGAGAGTCTAGTCATGGCAGGTGTAACGTCAATAGACGTGAAAGAAAGTTTGGATGACTTAGCTCAACAGTTGCGGCAAGCCGAAACGCCAAGCGCTAAAGAACGATTGCAAGTGCTCTACTGGTTGAAACAAGAGAATGCGCCGAGCATTAGTGCGATTGCCAAAGCGGTCGGGAAACATCGAAACACGGTGCAAAGCTGGCTATTGATGTATCGCACTGGAGGAGTGGGGGCGATGCTAGAAATCAAGAAATCGCCGGGGGGAGTGCGAGTGATACCCCAATGGGCAGAGGATGCTTTGGCAAAGCGGTTACGACAGAGACACGGCTTTCAAAGTTATGGAGCAGTACAACAGTGGTTGGCAGAAACCTTGGGAGTAGAAGCGGAGTATCACGCGGTCTACCAAATGACCCGCTATCGGCTCAAAGCCAAGCTAAAGGTTGCTCGTCCTCAAAATTGCCAGCAGGATAGTGAACAGCGATCTGCTTTTAAGCAAACCTCAAGGGCGACCTCAGCTTGCTGAGTCAGTATGCTCGCCACCGGGGGCAGGATGAACGTCCCATTCGCTATTTTGCTCAGGATGAGAGTCGTTTTGGACTGCATACTCTGATGGGACGATTGATCACGGCGTGTGGCATCAAACCGATTGGGCAGTGGCAGTGGTTGTTCAAAGCGTTCTGGCTCTACGGGGCGGTTGAACCTGCCACGGGAGAGTCCTTTTTTCTGCAATTTTCTCATGTTGATACCGAGTGTTATCAACGATTCTTGAATGAATTTTCCAACGCTTATCCGGATAGTCTGAACGTCTTGCAAGTGGATAACGGGCGGTTTCACAAGGGTAAAGCGTTGGTGGTGCCAGAGAACATCATCTTGTTATTCCAACCGCCTTACTGCCCTGAGCTAAATCCTATTGAGAGGTTGTGGGAACATCTCAAGGCAAGTTTGAAGTGGGCTGCGTTCAAAACGCTCGACCAACTACAAGTCAAAATCGATCAACTCCTGGCTGAGTTAACACCACAAGTAATTGCTTCTCTCACAGGTTATTCCTTTATCCTGGATGCCCTATCTGCCTTGAATACTGTTTAAATTGGTATCATATGCCACGCGGCCTGATCAACCAATAGAATGATCAACTGCTGACGATGGGGATTGACCTGAGCCGCAAATAGCTCTAACGCCATCTGCATCATGGAGACATTGGCACGGGGCAATAAAAGGAAGTAGCTCGCTCCAGTGGCAGGATGGACAAAACCATAGGTGTAGACCCATTGATAGCGGCGAGAATGATGCGCTGATGGGCGTTCTCCTATGGGTGCCCAAACCCGCCTGACAATGGGTTGCAAGCCTAATCGAGCTTCGTCTTCCGCCCAAATTACAATCTCCCGATTGGGAAACAACGAGCGCAACCACGCCACATGACCTGCTAATCCTGCTTTGAACTCTGCTTGCTGCTCAAGGGTTGCGCTTTGATGATGCACCGGACGCGGCACCTGCAAGCTCAACCCCAAACGTCGTAGATACTTCCAGGCTGTTGAGGGGTGTAAGCAAATGCCAAAGTAGGTTTCGATATACTCCCCAACTTTCGGTCCACTCCAGAGTCCGCCATCATCCGGGGCACTCTGTAAGCGTTGCCGCAATAGCCGTTGCTGTTCATCACTTAAAGCCAACCGATTGCCCCCAGGGTTCAAGCGTTGCCGATTGACTAGTCCGACCGCACCCTCGGCGTTGTAGCGACGGGCAATTTTCCGCACTCCACTACAACTGAGTCCACAAATCTCAGCGGTTTGTTCGATGCTCATCGGAGTCTTTGGATGACTGAGCAATCGAATCACCAACCAACGGTTTTTCTCGCCAGCATCTTGGCACTGAACATACCGCTGAGTTAGATCTGCGTAGTCTAGATGAGGGCTAATTTGAGTGCGGGGTCGAGGCATGGACAGAGTACCTTTTTCATCTTGCTAAATGATACTCCCCTACTCAATTCCGTATAAAGCCTAAATCCCATGCTGAGTTCCATCATTCAACGGGCGATCACCCGACGCTGGTTGATGACTTTCAACGCATCATCCTGACTATTTGGATTGTTCGCACCATTAGTCAAATGCCGTCTTGATTTCATCATTTGCCTTAATCTGAAGATGAGGCTGTTCTAAAAACCAGTTTCCAGTCTGTTTGATGATTCAACTAGGAGTAAAGATGAACAAATTGCCCGGAATTAAAGTTGCGGCTGGCGCGATCGCCCTACTTTCCATCTCAATGGTCATAGTGGACAGCGCTTTTGCTCAAGACAATCAAAAACCAGTTGCTCAAACTCAGAAACCTGCGCCTCAAACGGAGCAAATGAGTGGCTGTTGCTGCAAGAAAATGATGGAAAAGAAGACGGGTGATAGCCAGACCTCTATGCCAGGAATGAACCATTCTGCTCCAGCAGGGAAATAATAAATCCTTGTAATTTCCAAGTGTTGAGGGTTGGAATGTATAGACATGCGACTCTATCAAGAGTCGCTGTATGAGCTAAGTTGTTGAGTATACGATCAAGATTGTCAATTGTCTGTTGCCTGAAATAACGGGTATTGAGCTATGTCAACAATTGCGCTCATAGAATACTTACTGCCCATGTTGATGTTGACAGCAAGAGATCGAATTGAAAATGCAGTAAGTAGATTGAATGCTGATGCCTGCGATCGCATCATCTCTCCAGTTTTTCCTGAATTGCAACTCACTGTTGACCAGTTTTTACAGCTAGATAGCGAGATTGATAGCGAAGAGTGAGTGCGATCGCCTTGATCGGGACTTTGTAGATCTCCAAAAAAAGGGGGAGGGTTGATTTTAGATGCGCAAGCGATCAAGGTGTGGGCTAAAAATTAAATGAGGAGAAGCTCGACCTAATTTTCGTTCCTAACGCTTAAGCCACGCCATACTGCTTGAACCAAGCTTGCAAGCGTTTCCAACCGTCATCTGCGGGTTGCTGACGGTAGCTGGGGCGATAGTCTGCAAAGAACGCATGGGGAGCTTCCGGGTAAACAACAATCTGAGACGGCGCAGAAACCTCTTTAAATGCCGATTGCATCTGCTCTACCGTAGAGACGGGAATGCCCGTATCTTGACCACCATAAAGTCCAAGGACAGGGGCTTTGATCAAAGACGCTAGATCAAGCGGGTACTGAGGCTGAAGCGGAGTGCGATCGCCCACCAAGCGCCCATACCAGGCAACTCCTGCTTTCACTTGCGGATTGTGAGCCGTGTAAAGCCAGGTAATGCGTCCACCCCAGCAAAATCCAGTAATGCCTAAACGAGCGGTATCGCCTTTGCTCATCTGCTTTGCCCAGGTCACCGTAGCATCGAGATCGGATAGCACCTGAGTATCTGGAACTTTGGCAACGATTGGGCGAATCTGATCAACGCTGCTGAGTTTGGAAACATCACCCTGGCGAATAAACAGTTCAGGGGCGATCGCGAGATAACCCAGTTTGGCAAAGCGGCGGCAAACATCCTGTAGATGTTCATGCACGCCAAAAATTTCTTGAATCACCAAAACGATGGGAAAGGAACTGCCTTTGGCAGGCATGGCTCGATAAGCAGGAATAGTTCCACTTGCCACCGGAATTTGCACTGCTCCGGCAATCAATCCCTCAGTACTAGTCTGAATCGTTTTAGCCAGAATAGGCTGAACCGCAAGAGCAAAACCAGATGTGAGAGTGGCTGTAACAAGTTGTCTGCGAGTTAAGGGCAACTTGAGCCGGGAAAACAATGAACGATCACTCATAGTTGTTGAAGCATGAAAAAGTTTGGAGTACCACCAAATTGTAGAAGACCGCAAAACTTTGGTGTTGAATCAATCGTTTTATCCATAACAAAACCTTGCTTAAATCCTGACTAGATTTGGAGAATCATTTAGGCGCACCCAAGCACAATCAGGTACACCCATGAATCTCAACAAAGCCGAAGATTCTCCACTGCAGAGTTTTAAGCTTCAATTGCCTAATCTAAAAGCGCGCCCTTGAGGACTTGAACCCCAGACATCAGGTTTTGGAGACCTGCGTTCTACCAACTGAACTAAGAGCGCAAAAGCAAAAGTGTATAAATACACTATTAACATGTCTAGCTTAGCATCGAAAAATCAGCTTTCAGTCACTCGTTCTAAATGAAGACTAAGGGCTGAAAGCTAATTGCAAAACGTTTACAAAGCTCTGTCAAACCGCTGTTTCAGGCGAGTTGCCTTACCAATACGATCGCGTAGGTAGTAAAGTTTGGCACGACGAGCCTTACCGCGACGTAAAACTTTGATGCTTTCAATCTGGGGAGAATGGATTAAGAAAACCCGCTCTACTCCGATCCCTTGAAAGATCTTACGAACGGTAAGATTTTGGTTGATGCCAGATCCCCGTTTAGCGATGACAACACCTTCATAGGGCTGAGTGCGCTCTTTGCCACCTTCTTGAATAATCACACCGACTTTAACGGTATCGCCAACATAAATGATTGGCAGATCCGATTTCATTTGTTCCGCTTCAATCGAGCGGATAATTTCTTGGGCGTGCAGCATAAGTCTGGCTGATCAAAAACTCACAGTCTTAAACTGTACCTTAGGATGTGGCTGAACGTCTAGAGGCTTGAAGATTGATTTCAAGTAATTCTGTGTTTCGCTACGCTATAGTCATCGAAATAGAAACCGTGAAGTAACAATGCAGATTCTTGGGGTTACTTGTACAGTGGTTGCGATCGCCACGACCACTATTTTCTCTCTTCCCTCAACTGCAATAGCGCAGTCTGGCTCCGTTTCCAGCGATCTCCCATCTCAACTGGACTGTTTAATTGGCTATCCAGATCGGACTTTTCGCGGCGATCAGGCGTTGACCCGCTACGAGTTTGCCGCTGGCATGGCAGCCTGCTTAAACAAATTGAATCAGCAGGTTGATCTGCTCAAAATCAATGCCTCGCCTCAATCCGAGTTCACAAGCATTTTGCAGAAACAGCAAGACTTAACTCAAGAAATCCAGCGGCTCAACGAACGCCTCAACAATCTCCGCTGATCCATTTACTAAGAGTTTGTGAGACAAGATCGCAGCAAAAGTTGTATCACTCAAAGAAAAAGAGCACCCGGCTGGTTCGATAATGGTCATAGCAACCCAACTTCAGCCGCTTTAACAAAAAATGACCCGCCCCAAGATTATTGTTTTAGATGATGACCCTACAGGTTCCCAAACGGTGCATAGCTGCCTGCTGTTGATGCAGTGGGATGTGGAAACGCTGGGCCTTGGATTAAGAGACAAAGCCCCAATATTTTTTGTGCTGACGAACACGCGATCGCTGACTCCTGAGAAAGCGGCTGCCGTTACCCAGGAAGTCTGCCAAAACTTGAAGCAAGCGATCGCGCTGGAAAACATCAAAGATTTTTTGGTAGTTAGCCGCTCAGACTCCACACTGCGAGGACATTATCCACTTGAAACCGATGTCATCGCTTCAGAACTGGGTGCTTTCGATGCTCACTTTCTAATTCCAGCCTTTTTTGAAGGAGGACGCTTCACCCGCGATAGCGTTCATTTTTTGCAGATGAATGGCGTAGAGACTCCTGTTCACGAAACCGAGTTTGCCCACGATTCTGTATTCAGCTACAGCCACAGTTACCTTCCTGACTACGTAGCAGAAAAGACCGAAGGACGTATTCAAGCCGATCAGGTGGAGCGCTTTCTATTAACAGAAATTCATCAGGGCGTATCGGATCGGTTGCTAAATCTGCACGATAACCAGTGCTGTGTGGTGGATGCAGAGACGCAAGCGGATTTGAATCGATTTGCAGATGACATTTTTGCGGCGGCGGCTCAAGGAAAACGTTTTTTGTTTCGGAGTGCTGCCAGTTTGCTGACGGCGCTGGCGGCGTTGCCGCCCCAAGCGATCGCCCCTGAAGCGATGGTGCAATATGTGCGTAACGGCAAACCCGGTGCAGTGATTGTGGGTTCTCACGTTCAAAAAACGACCGAACAACTCCAGCAGTTACTAGAACAGCCCGGAATTGTTGGGATAGAGGTGGAAGTAGGGCAGCTGTTGGCACCGGATAGAGCAGCGGCGCGATCGCAACTTCTAGCCGAAATTTTGAGCAAGACAAACGAGATTTATGCAGATGGCAAAACCTCAGTGGTCTATACCAGTCGGGAAGAACTCACCTTTGACGATCCCCAAACCCGATTAGATTTTGGCGAGGCGGTTTCTGGATTGCTAATGGATGTGGTGCGAAACTTGCCAAATGAGATTGGTTTCTTAATTAGCAAAGGCGGCATCACTTCTAACGACACTCTGAGCACCGGGCTAGACCTTAGAACGGCGTGGCTGTTGGGTCAGGTGCTACCCGGTGTTTCCATGGTGCGAACTGCCGCCGACCATGCTCAGTTTCCTAACTTGCCCATCGTGCTGTTTCCAGGAAACGTGGGCGATGCTACGGCTCTAGCTACAGCCTATCAACGCTTAGCAAAATAAATCATCGACCTAGCGGAGTGTCACCCCATAATTGAGAGGTAAAGGAACGAAGCATCTATTTCTTTGCCGCTTCATCTCTCACCTCTCGGATTAATCGACAGGTCACTAGCCCACGGTTGGCTCAGGAGAAGCACTTTTCAGGGCATTGCCTGGTAGAGTTACCGCTGTGCCCGCTGTTAAATGATTAGTGCCATTATCTTTGGATGGCACGCTTTTCATCTGTTTCATCAGGCTTGCCATTTCTAAAGCGCTCATGGCATAGTTCCAGCCCAAATTGCTCTTGATGCCTGCTCTTTCTAGCGCCTGCTGAAGGGTATCCGTGGTCAACACTCCAAATACTACGGGAACACCAGTTTGAAACCCTACGGCTGCGATCCCTTTGGAGACTTCTGCTGCCACATAGTCAAAGTGAGGCGTTTGTCCCCGGATAATGGCTCCCAAGCAAATGATGGCATCATAGCGATCGCTGAGGGCTAGCTGTCGTGCTACAAGCGGCACTTCAAAGCTGCCCGGAACCCAGGCATAATCTACTTGCGGTCCTTGGGGATCAACATTCACGCCATGCCGTTTGAGGCAATCTTGACAGCCCTCCAGCAGTTTAGTGGTGACTAGATCGTTAAAGCGACCGATGACGATCGCAAAACGAAGAGAATCTGTTTGAGTAAATGTTCCTTCAAAAACTGCCATCGCTGCTCCGGCATAAAAAACCCGTGATCCTCATTATTATAAGGCTCACGGGTTTTGAATATTTTTATCAAAGGTCGTCTTATTAAGGGTCAAGCTCTCAAACAAACGCGATCGCGCTTTGTTTAAATAACCAGGTAGTTAAGAATGCCAACCACAATCACCAAGACTGCCCAAACGCCCGATCCCAAAAAGATCACCCGTCTAGATTGATCCCAGTTTTGGGGAGTTGCTAAGGCAACAGGTGTACCAATAATCATCACAAAAGACAAGAGAACCAATGCTGCCAGTGCAAGCTGAAAAATGATTGTCATGGTTGCGGCTCCGATACGGCAATAAACAGGCAAGTAGGGTTAATCACTAACCTATCAAAAAAATGACCCAGAATATCAGATGAATCGGTATCCGGTGTGAGTCGGGTAGCAGGTGCCGGAATAATGAGAGGTTAAAACCGGATATTTTAGTTCTTAGTTGGTTCCGGTTATTACTTTTCCAATCTACGCTTTAACTCTTTCTGCTCCAGCTTACATGTCTAACTCTGACCCACTCTCTCAGCCTGAAATTGCTCACAGCTCGATGTCTGCGCCTGATCCCACCGTTCGTTCTGAAACCACGATCGCTGAGGCACAGGAAATTCTGTCGCACTCTGAGCTGTCTGATCTAGTCATCCTGGATCAATCAGGCGATCGCGTGGGATCGATCTCTCGCCGCGATTTGGAGATCGCGGCTCACTATGGCTTTAGTCATGCGGCCGTTACGGGACACATGACAGTTCAGTATGCAGTCGGTGAAATCGCGCCAGCGCTACCGAGTCTGTTCGCGGCACGAAGCGAGGGGCATCACTACGCGGGTGACCCGCATTTTCTCTCTTTCCTGCAATCGCGCTTGGATTCGGCTCTGTGTCAACTATTGACGGTTGCTGCAAATCAGGCAAAGGAGCGGGGGTGGCAGCTTTTTTTGGTGGGCGGGGCCGTGCGAGATTTACTGCTTAATTCACAGAACAATTTTGACAATCTGTTGATTGAAGATATTGATTTGGTAGTGGATGGCGTTGATCAGCCTGCTGATGCAGGTGCAGGAGTGGAATTGGCGCGATCGCTCCAAGCTCAATATCCGCAGGCACGATTGGAGATTCATCACAAGTTTCAAACGGCGGCGCTGCTGTGGCAAGATGATCTAGTTTTCAAATGTTTGGGTGTGGATATTGCCACTGCCCGCACGGAGGTTTATCCCTATCCGGCAGCTAATCCTGTAGTAGAAGCGGGTTCTATCCAGCAAGATCTATATCGACGTGATTTCACAATTAATGCGCTGGCAATTTGCTTGACTCAGTCGAGAGGCGAAAATTTGCTAGATTTTTTTTGGGGTACGTTAGATTTGCAAACCAAGCAAGTTCGGGTGCTTCATGCCAACAGTTTCATTGAAGACCCAACCCGCATCTATCGAGCCGTTCGTTTTGCCATACGACTGGGCTTTACAATCGAACCCCAAACGGAGCAGTTGATTCGCTACGCGATCGCCAGTGGCATCTTTCAGAACGTTCGAGATCCTGCCAATCCCCATTTTCGCCATACCACCCCTGCGCTGCAAACTCGCCTAAGATCAGAACTGAAATATGTTTTGCAAGCTCCTTATTGGTTACCCGCCCTGCATCGTCTAGCCGACTTGGGTGCGCTGACTTGCATTCATCCCAGCCTGAAAGCTGATGTTAGCCTGTGGCGACAACTGCGGCGAGGGCAAGCCGCTGGAAGAATATGGAATCTCAATCCTTTACCTGTGTGGCTTTTTCGGCTAGAAATTCTTTTAGCTCACTTGCCGCCTGAGCATCGAGGAGAGCGTGTGGCGGGACTTCAGCTTCCAGTGGAAACGAGCGATCGCCTACAAAGTTTGGCGGCGACTGAAGTGAATATCTCAATCGCAGTATCCAACTGTTCGCTGCCCAGTCAAATTGTGAAAGTGCTAAAGGATTATGATTTGCCGATGCTGATGCTCGTGGCAATTCGTAGCGTAGGCGGGGACTTCCGAAGAACTCGCGCCCTGAGGAAAATGATTTGGTGCTATTTAAGTGACTGGGCGTTGGTCAAACCGCCGTTAAATGGCAAGGCGCTAAAAGCACTAGGTTACAAACCCGGCAGTCAGTTTAAGTCAATTTTAGAGGCACTCACCAATGCCACGTTAGATGGAGAAATTTGCGATCGCGCCGAGGCAGAAGCGTTTTTGCAACAGAACTTTCCCCATCAATAAAATGGAGTACGAAAAAAGCAAATGTTAATCGCTACTCGTCGATCTTTTTACGCGATCGGTAGTGAGAATCGGAAGATGCTGCCTTTGCCGAGTTGACTGGTTGCTTCAATCGTGCCACTTTGCAGTTCAACTAGCCGTTTTGAGATGGCTAGCCCAATACCGCTGCCGCCAGAAGCGCGATCGCGAGATCGATCTGCCCGCCAAAATCGCTCAAACACATGAGTTAAATCATCTTCTGCAATGCCCAATCCTGTATCTTCCACCGCCACCCAAACCTTTTTTGCCTCGCTCCAGGCACGCACCGTAATAAACCCTTCCTGCGTATATCGCAAAGCATTTCCCAGCAAATTCACCAGGATTTGCTCTACCCGCTCTGGGTCGGCTTTGACAAAGAGAAGTTGATCGGAGCAATCCAGCGTCAGCGTGGGACCCTCATCGAGCAGTTGATCAGAAAATTTTTCGACCATCGCCATGAGGAGTGGGCGGAGATTTAGCCTTTCAGTTTGAATGGGTAAGTATCCGGCTTCTGCTTGAGACAGTTCTTGCAGGGCGTTGACTAAGCGGCGCAATCGCGCAGTTTCCTTGGCAAGACGCTGATACATATCCACCGTGGGGTCGATCGTGCCATCTGCCAGACCTTCCAAGTAGCCTTCCAATACCGTGAGCGGCGTGCGCAGTTCGTGGGTGAGGTCGCCCACCAAGTCTCGACGGCGCTGCTCTACGCCCTCTAGATTTGCCGCCATCTGGTTAAAGCTGAGTGCTAAACGGCTCAACTCAGGAATTTCGCTGTCGGGCAGGCGTTCTTCCAATTTACCAGCGGCGATTTTCTGGGTCACTTGCTCCATTTGAATCAGCGGCTGTGTGATGCGTTTGGCAACCAGATAGCTCAATCCTCCAGCTGACGAAGCTCCCACGAGTACCGACCAAAAGGCTCCTTTGCTCCAGGCGGCTTCAAAGCCATTTACTAATTTTTGCCGCACTCGCACCAGGTTAACTCCGCCGCCAATTTGCATATTCTCCAGTTGCACTATAAATAAGCGCGGAGAATAGAGCTTACCCACTGCAACTAGGGTGCTTAAGCCCACAATCATGACGACAAGATGGGACAAAAATAAACGCGATCGCAGTCCGAGTTTAGCCATCGGTTTAGCCATAGATTTAGGACGCACCATCTTCAAATTTATAGCCAACACCAATCACCGTTTTGACAAAGGTGGGATTTGCCGGATCGGGTTCAATCTTTTTTCGGAGACGGGCGATGTGCGTATCCACCACGCGCTCATCCCCAAAAAAGTCGCTGCCCCACAGCTTATCAATCAATTGAGTGCGGTTCCACACGCGCCCCGGATAGCTCATGAAGGTAGACAGCAAATCAAATTCCAGAGTGGTCAAATCCAATGGTTCTAAACCACCTTCTAAGCTGCGCTGTGCCGATCTCTGATCCACATCCACCATAAAATGCGAAGTTCGATAAGACTCCGTTTGTCCGCCTTGGCGCAAGGTTCGCCGCAGCAACGCCCGCACTCGTGCCACTAACTCCTTAGGGCTAAAGGGCTTGACCATATAATCATCAGCCCCAGTGGATAAGCCAATAATGCGATCGAGTTCTTCCCCGCGCGCCGTCAACATCAAAATGTACGGGTCTTTTGTGCCCGGTTTTTGGCGAATACGGGCGCATACTTCTAACCCATCTAACCCTGGAATCATCAAGTCTAGAATGATCAAGTCTGGCTTTTGCTCTTGAAACACTTGCAGCGCATTCATTCCATCTCGACAAACGCGACAGCTAAATCCCTCTTTTTCTAAATAAAGCTGGATTAATTGGGCAATTTCAGGCTCGTCTTCAACAATTAGAATTTCCATAAAAGTGGATGCGGGGTGCGAAAGTATGGGGTGTAAAGTTTTGAGTTCTAGTTTTGAGTTCTAAATTTTCGTCATCTTGGCTTCTGGTTTCTGACTTCTGCCCCTTAGCCACTGCATTACATTTTGCCGTGAATAGATAACGATTCTGTGACGGGTCTGTTAACAAGCAGTGACTAGAACGGATTAGGCGATTACGATAGAAACCACTGATTTAGTTAGAGTGTTTCATGAACGCTGTGGCACAGCAAGATAGGTTGAAGCAAATAGCGCAGAAACTGCAAGAGCAGTTACAGCCGCGATCGCCGTCGATTCCATTACAAGTTCAATGTGCGCTGAAGGATAGCTTAATGGTGCTGGTGCAGCATCCGCCGGGGAATGCCCCCAGTCCACAGCAAGTGTTTGAAACGCTGGAGCGCTCCATTTTAGAGTTGCCGAATGAGTTGACTGCGCCCATCGTCGAGGCACAGGGGGCCAAGGTCAAGTTGTTTTTGCGGGTCTTGGGGCAACCAAAGCCCTATGCCCACCATACGATTGAGCTAGTACCCGCGCTATTTCAATTTGACCCAGAGGCGCTCTTTAGATCATCCGAATCTGCAACAACCTCATTTGCAACTACCCCTGTGGTGGACGAAGCCCCAGTTGCGGCTGAGCCGGAATCGACCGCAGAGAGCTCTGATGAGTCGGGCAGACTGGCGGTGTATAAGGAAGAATTTGCCCTAGAAGATAGCAGGCCTTTACCTGACTACGATGCGAGGGAAACACAGGGGTTAAAGCCCCGACGGTTAACCCTGCCTCCCTGGTTTTGGTTGAGCGCTGGGGGGGTAGTAACGGCGGTGTTAGTGGGCAGCAGCGTGTTTGCGCTGACTCGCCCCTGTGTGGTTGGAGGTTGCCCATCGTTGCAACAAGCTCAAACGTTGGTTCAGCGATCGGCTCAAACGGTTCGCTCAGGCGGATCGTTTCAGCAGTCTACAGCAGACTTATTGGAAGCCCAGCGATTGGCTGGCGCAATTCCGCCCTGGTCTAGCTATTACGGGGAAGCTCAAGCGTTTAAGCAACGCTTAAGTCAAGTATTGGCGGCAGAAACGAAAGCAGCGTCGGCAACGCAGAAGGCAGAAGCGGCGGCTCAGCCGATCGCAGAGTGGCAAACAACTCAAACGCTGTGGAAAGACGCGATCGCCCAGATGGCAACCGTTCCCAAAGATAGCCCACTATTTGGTTTTGCCCAGGAACGATTGATTGCTTATCGGGCGAACCTACTGTTTGCCGATCAGCGAATTAAAGCGGAACAAGATGCCCAGCAGCGATTAAACACCGCCAAAAAAACCGCAGGGCTGGCAGAAGCTCGACAAAACACGGCTCAGCAACTACCGGAGTGGCAGTTGGCGCAATCTACCTGGCAGGTGGCGATCAACAACTTGACCCAAGTTCCCAAGGGCACCACGAGCCAAGCTGAAGCGCAGCAGTTAATGGAAGGGTATACTCAAAAGCTGCGAGCAGTGAGCGATCGCGCAACTAAAGAACAGCAAGCCGCCAAAGTCTACGCCCAAGCCCAGAGCGCCGCCCAACGTGCCAAAGCCTTGCAGCAGCAAAATCAGTGGGCGCAAGCCGTCACCGCATGGCAAGCAGCCTTAGCAGCCGCCAAACAAATTCCCGATGGCACCTCATTAGTAGACCAAGCACAAACCTTGGCGGCAACCTATACCGGATCGCTGAAGCAGGCTGAAAGTGTAGCGCGTGTCCGCTCAGACTTGGAGAGAATTTGCACCGCAGAAGGCAAAATTTGCGATTACACCATTACCAATGCCGTAATTGATGTACGCTTTAGCCCCAGCTACGAGCGCCGGGTTCGCACGTTAGGTGGACTCAGCAGCTTTGCAGGCGATGCTGAAACCCTATATAAAATCGATAGCCATCTTGCGTCACTGCGAACGGCTCTGCAAACCGTATGCACAAACTCTGGGGTGCCGATGGCGGTTTACAACTCGGACAATCAGCAGATCGGCTCTTTGATACCGGGGGGATAATCCACCTCGGAAGTTTTGAAAAGGCTGTCACTGCAATAGATTCCACAATATTCTCCGCAAAAATAGTAGATTCGTTCGGTCGTTTTTTGTCCTGACGTTCACCTGAGGATGGGAAGGACGTGGAGCTTTCCATCTACCAGCTAAAATTGATGAGAGAAGCGATTCAGGATAAGCCGACCGTGGGATTCAAAATTGGTTTGTTGGGGTTGGGAACAGTGGGGACGGGAACGGCGCAAATTCTGCTTGATCCAGCGCAGCGTCATCCATTAGTGCAAGAGTTGGAACTCTATCGAGTGGGAGTGAGATCGCTCGATAAGTCGCGCCCTGTGGATTTGCCAGCCGATCGCTTCACCACGGATCTGGAAAGTATCGTTACCGATCCGGCGGTGGATATTGTGGTGGAAGTGATTGGTGGATTAGAGCCTGCGCGATCGCTCATGCTGACCGCGATTGCCCACGGAAAGCATGTGGTGACGGCGAACAAAGCCGCGATCGCCCGGTTTGGCGATGAAATTTTTACTGCGGCGACAAAAGCGGGAGTCTATGTATTGCTGGAAGCAGCGGTAGGCGGTGGCATTCCCGTGATTGAGCCACTCAAACAATCCCTCTGCGCCAACCGCATCCATACGGTCATGGGCATTGTTAACGGCACCACAAACTACATCCTGACGCGGATGCAAACCGAAGGCGGTGACTTTGCCGATATTTTGGCAGATGCTCAGCAATTGGGCTATGCCGAAGCTGACCCCACCGCCGATGTGGATGGATTGGATGCCGCAGATAAAATCGCCATTTTGGCATCCTTGGCGTTTGGCGGACGGATCAAATTACCAGAAGTGCATTGTGAAGGCATTCGCCAAGTGAGCGCCGCGGATATTGCCTATGCCGACAAGCTAGGATTTGTGATTAAACTGCTGGCAGTCGCCAAACGCAATCCTCAAGTCGCCACCGATCCTGAACAACTACAAGTGCGAGTGCATCCGACGCTGATCCCCAAAGTTCATCCGCTTGCCAGCGTTAATCAGGTGAACAACGCGATTTTGGTTGAAGGTGACCCGATTGGGCAGGTGATGTTTTTTGGTCCGGGTGCGGGTGCCGGTCCTACCGCCAGCGCAGTCGTGTCAGATATTTTGAATATCGCGGCAATTTTGAAAGTGGGTCGTGGTAGCCAAATGCCACTGGATGGCAAGGCGTTGCTTGATCCGCTGCTAGCCTGTTCACATCAACACTATTGCGCGATCGCCCCGATGGATGAGTTAACCACCCGGTTCTATGCTCGGTTTTCCACCAACGATACTCCCGGCGTAATTGGCAAGTTGGGCACCTGCTTTGGGGATCACAACGTCAGCCTGGAATCGGTGGTGCAAACGGATGTTCGCGGCGAATCTGCCGAAATTGTTGTGGTGACCCATAATGTGCGCGAAGGCAATTTCCATCAGGCACTAACTGAAATTCGCGCCATGACATCCGTTAACAGCGTTGCTAGCGTGTTGAGAGTTTTGTAGCTCAATAGCGGGGATAGTTGGAAGGTTGATAGCTAGAATAGCCGGGGGCAAGGGCAAGGCGCGAATTGAGGGTCAGCGTTAGATCAGTGTTTGGCTTTAGCGCAATGGAATCAGTCGTAGGTTTTTGTCCCAGGAGCAAGCCACCTGCGGCACCTAATCCGGCACCCAGCAACACTTTGCCCACCGTGACTTTGCGTCTGCCCGCGATCGCTGAAACCGCCGTAGCCCCGGCACCACCAATGCCAGCCCCCTTCAAAATTGCATTACCATTAATGCCATTGCCTTGCACATCCCTCGTAGTCACCAGCTCAGAATTGGCACTGATTGCAACGCGGCTACCATTTGGCAAAACCAGGCTATCTGCAAGGAACTGTGCTCCTCCATTGACCGGCACAAACTGACCTCTGACCTCGCTGCCTGCGGGAATGAGTAACTCACCATTGGTAGCGCGGATATTTTTAGCCACCGACAAGCTCAACAGCTTAGATTCTGTGGGGGGCACAACAAATTTATCGTTGCCCAGATAGCGGACTGGAATTCTTGCGCCCGCCGGAATGACAACACCAGGAGGCTGAGCAGAGGGGAAAAGCTGAGCAACGGTATAAGGGGCTGGATTTGCAACTGCCACAGGGGACAAGGTGAATGGCGCGATCGCCCCTGCTGTGATGCCTGCCATGACCACCCACGCTGAACCTACCTGCCATCGATTGAGTACTTGCATGATGCCCTCCTATCAAAAGTGCTGCTAGACAATTTGTAGACGATAGATGCATGGCGATAGTTCCGACCGATTTTTTTGAAACCATGGTGCCTTCAGACCGCCCGCGATAGCGGTTTGGAAACAACGCGATCGCCCTTCACGCCTCATCTGTTTGCAATGCTCCCAAAATATGAAGAAATAACCGCCACAAAAACGTTTGCTGCGCCTCGCTTAATGGTTTTGGTTGACTGTCGCCCTCTCGTAACACAATCAAGACCAGAAAGCAGAGTTCGAGCAACAGCAACAACAGACTTGCTTGAGGATTGAGCCAGGTGGCAACCCCCACTACAGCAAACTTGATTACCTTCAGCCACTTTTGCTTGTTAAATTTAGTCATTGTTGAAAGCCTCTCGTGAAATTACTACATTCACTGTCCCAGTTGGGTTTGAGAGATTTCATCCAAGCTTAAGCTGACAAGACTGACTTTAGCTGACTTATACTCAAGAACCACAAATTAGCGGGTAGACTGGGCTGTAAAGTCATTGATTTCAGTGAATGCAGCCGTTACCTCGTGAGTTCGTTGCTGAATTAGCCAAGAAGTATGAGCTTTCTTTTGAACAGGAGGAAGCTTTTGTTGAACGCTTTAGCAGTAACGGGAACAACTTTGAGATTGCAGAAATTCTCTCGATTTCGGAATCTGCGTTTGGAACCCGGATGAGCGGGGTTTATAACAAGTTCAGCATTCGTGGCAAAGGACCTGGGAAACTCCGCAAACTGCACGATTTCTTGCTGAAGGAATATCAAAAGTTCATTCCTTTTGAAACTCCAGGCTCTACTAATAATGAAGTAAATGAGATTGATGAGTTGGTGCGGGAAGTGCGCGATCGCATTCGACCTACGCTTCAAGACAGCTACGGCAAAATTCGGTTATTGAACGGACTACAGATTAATGTAAATGACCTGTTTGTTGAGGTTTATCTATTAAGTTCCGAACGCTTGAACTTAAGCCCAGAGTCAATATTTGAAAGTCATAATTTGGAAACTGATCGACTCGCAATCGGAAACCGAGGCGAACGTCAATCAGGAATAACTGTCGTTGAACAATTTAAGCGTTTAGTCATTTTAGGCAAACCTGGAATGGGAAAAAGCACCTTTTTGCAGCATTTAGCGATCGCTTGCAATCAAGGTGATTTTCAACCTCAAGCTATTCCAGTGTTGTTAGAGTTCCGAGACTTGGATGATACAGCGGATTGCAGTCAGATAGAGGACAATGAAGGATTACAACGTTGGGTCAAAAATGAAGCCGTATTCCATAGACTTTCGAGAGAAGATTGTAAGTGCTATGGAGAAGGGTGATAGCTCGATCCGAAAAGTTGCTGCCCGCTTTGCTGTCAGCAAGAGTTGCGTCGAGAGATGGATGATTCAGAAGCGCACAGAAGGTCACGTCGTTCCCCATAAGCAGGGTGGTTCGGTGAGTCCTGTGATGGAGCACAAAGACCAGTTAGTGGCGATCTTCGAGAACCAGCGCGATGCGACCTTAGCGGAATATTGTGAGCTACTCTTTGATGAGACTGGGCTATGGGTTAGCCAAAGTACTATGTGCCGAACCTTTCAGAGACTCAATTTACCGCGCAAAAAAAAACGCTCCGCTCCAGCCAAGCCACCAGCGAACGAGTCCAACTCCTGAGACAGGAGTACTGGGCACAGGTGACGAGTATAGAACTCAAAGATTTAGTGTTTCTCGATGAGATGGGTGTTCTACTGGGACTCATGCGAACCCATGCCCGTGCTGCACCTGGGGAACGAGCGTATGACTTCAAACCTTTTTATCGGGGCAAGAAGGTGAGTGTCATGGGCGCGATTACCGTCTCAAAGGTGCTGGCTGTGATGACGATAGATCAGTCGATGGACGCGGTTGTCTTTGAGGTGTACGTCTCAAAGTGTCTTGTGCCTCAACTGTGGAAAGGGGCTGTCGTGGTCATGGATAACCTGCCTGCTCACAAGGTAAAAGCCATTGCACCTTTAATTGAGGCGGTTGGAGCGAAGGTTCTGTATCTGTCTCCTTACTCTCCCGAATTTAATCCGATTGAGCATTGGTGGTCACAGTTAAAGGCTTTCCTAAGACAGTTCTCGCCGACAACCTCGAAAAGGGTAGATACCCTCATTGCCACAGCGATGGATTTGATAGATCCTCAACATTTGCACAACTGGTTTGCACACTGCTGTTACTGTCCCTCTTAACACTGCAATCCGCCGTAACAAGTTGGATTTGATCAGTTGGATTACAACCAAGCTCAAACTTGCAGACTTGAAGCAAACCAAACAGCTTTTGAACAATGCTCGTGTGCTGCTGCTGCTTGACGGATTAGATGAAGTACCGGAACAGTGGCAAAAACCTATTCAGGCTCGGTTACGTGATTTCTTTGATAGCTATGATCAGGTACCAACGATCGTTACTTGCCGTACCCAAACGACAGAATTTGTGCCAAGGGGTTTTGAGTGTGTAGAAATTGCAGAATTTAAGCCAAAGCAGATCAAAGCATTTGCTTACAAATGGTTCACGGCTATCAATGCTCAACAGGGGAACAGTAAAGCTGATCTTTTTCTACAGTTAGCTGAGCAAAACAAGCCAGCGGCTAACCTAATGGAAATTCCTTTATTACTAAGTTTGGCATGTTGGATTTTCCAAGATCGTGACGAATTACCCAGCAAGCGATCTGAGCTTTATGAACAGGGTCTTGACCTCTTGCTGGAACAGTGGGATGAAATCAGAGCGATCAAGCGTCATTGCAACAGCGAAGTCTACAAAGCGTTGAACATTGATCAGCGTAAAGATTTACTCAGTCACCTGGCGCATCATAAATTTACCAATCCTCAGCTTCAATCGAATGGAAAAGCAAACTTTATCTTGTTTCATCAATCGGAAATTGAGAATTTAATTAGTGAGCATTTGAGTATTTCTCGTGGAGAGAGTTACAAAGTCTTGAAAGCGATCGAATCCCAACATGGTTTGTTAGTTGCAAGAGCCTGGAAAATTTGGTCGTTTTCTCACTTAACATTTCAGGAGTATTTTGCAGCACATTGGTTCGTGCAACATCAGGAGCAGGAAATTCTCTTCAAAAATATCTGCAATTCACGTTGGCGCGAAGTATTCTTACTCATCACTGAAATGCTTGATACTGCTGAGCAATTATTGTGTTCGATGAAACATAAAATTGATGAGCTTTTAGAAGAAAACGATAAGTTACAAGAGTTTTTACAATGGATAAACGAAAAGGTAAAGTCAATTGAAATATCTTATAAACCTGAAGTAGTTAGGGCTTGTTATTTCATTAATAATATGGGCTTAGCACAAAACCTTCCTAGTTATACAATAAGCATTGACTATGGAGTTAACTTTCTTCGATTGCCTGACCTTCGATTTCAGATAGACTCTAGTTTTTGCTACGATTACGATTTTTTCTTCGATCATTTTCTCCAGGCTAATTGTTACCATGCAATCGCTTTGGCTTTTAACTTACGCTTTTCTCCTACTTTAGAAAACGAGCTGGGTATTCTAAAAAATCTCTTAAAGAAAGCATATGAAAATATGAAAGAAGAAATCAAAAGGATACAAGCTTTAGTAGATGAAGAAGAAGAGAATAAGAAAAAGCAATTGATGTTAGCCATTTTTTCAAATAGTAAAAACTGGAAAAATCAACTGTATTGTAACGGGCACTCTTGGGACGAGAAATTTGCGAAGGTGCTGAATGATTTTTTGAATTTCGATCAAGAGTGGCAGTTTGACCCGGAACAAACACAATTGCTACGTCAATACTATGATGCCAATCAACTGCTGGTGGATTGCCTCAACAGCGCTTGTTACGTCAGCCGCGAAGTGCGTCAGGAAATCGAAGATACCCTGCTGTTGCCGATCTCTGCTGCTTTAGAAAATAGACAGCAATGATGGTCAAACCTATTCGGTGGGTTGGCGCTGCCCGTGAAGAAATCCAGGAGTTGCCGGAAGAAGCGCGAAAAGAAGTTGGTTTTGCACTGTGGGCAATTCAACAAGGTGAGCCACCGCCCGACTTCAAACCAATGGCGATTGTGGGCAAAGGAGTAGAAGAGATTCGGATTCGTACTGAAAATGCCTATCGGGTCTTCTATGTTGCTAAATTTGAGGAAGCGATTTACGTTCTCCACGCCTTTCAAAAGAAAACCCAGAAGACTGCCAAGAAGAACCTTGAATTGGGGCAGAAGCGCTACCAACAGCTTCAACAACTTCGTTTAGAAGAGAATGCTGAACCATGACCGAAACAATGATTATCCAAGCTGCCGATAACATCTTTCTTGATCTGGGTTTCTCAGATCAGGAAGCTGAAAATTTACTGATTCGCGCCAAACTCATGTTGGCGCTGCAAACTCATATTCGTCAGCAGAACTGGACGATCGCCCAAGCTGCTGATCATCTCAACCAGTCCAGCGATGAAATCACTGCCCTGACTCAAGGCAAAATCGGGCGGTTTTCGGTGGATACGTTGATCACTTTCCTCAATCAAGTCGGTATGACTGTCCACGTCGAAGTTCTCCCCAAAGCTGCGTAATTAGCGTCAAAGTTAGGACTACGATGCTGACGAACGTTTGGTGGATTGCCTGAAGAGCGATCGCTTCTCTAAGCGCTGGTGTGAAACAGAATGACATCGCCTTCTTTGACAACGTATTCTTTTCCTTCACTGCGAACCAGTCCTTTTTCCTTCGCCGCTGGCTTAGAACCAGCCGCTATCAGATCCTCGTAGGCAACGGTTTCAGCCCGGATAAAGCAGCGTTCAAAGTCGGAGTGGATGACTCCAGCGGCTTGGGGCGCAACCATGCCAGCGTTAATCGTCCAGGCGCGGGTTTCTTTGGGTCCTACGGTGAAGTAGGTGCGAAGTCCCAGCAGATCGTAAGTGGCACGAATCAGAGATTTCAGTCCGCCTTCCTGCACGCCAAGGGATTCCAGAAAGTCGGCGCGCTCTTCTTCCGGCAGTTCCACCAATTCCGATTCTACTTGGGCAGAGACAATGACCACCTGAGCATTTTCTTTGGCTGCAAATTCTTTCACCTGTTCCACCCATGCGTTGCCCGTTGCTAGGTCATCTTCCGAGACATTGGCAGCATAGATTATGGGTTTCTGGGTCAGCAATCCCAATGCTTTGACAGCGAGTGCTTCTTCTTCAGTGAGGCTAACCTGACGAGCAGGTCTGCCGTCATTCAGCACAGGCATTAACTTTTCCAAAGCATCCACTTCAATCTGGAGTTCTTTGTTGCCACGGGCTTGTTTTTTGGCGCGATCGAGCCTTTTTTCGATCTGCCCCAGATCGGCCAGTGCTAGTTCCAGGTTGATGATTTCGATGTCGCGGATCGGATCGATAGAACCGGAAACGTGAATGATGTCGTCGTTTTCAAAACAGCGCACCACATGGGCGATCGCATCCACTTCGCGAATATTTGCCAAAAACTGATTACCCAGCCCTTCCCCTTTGCTGGCACCTTTGACCAATCCAGCAATATCCACAAACTCAACCCGCGTGGGGATAATCTCGGCAGAAGCAGCGATTTTTGCCAAGATGGGCAGGCGTTCATCGGGCACCGCAACAATGCCCACGTTGGGTTCGATTGTGCAAAATGGAAAGTTGGCAGCTTGCGCCTTGGCATTGGCAACCAGGGCATTAAATAAAGTGGATTTTCCAACGTTTGGCAACCCAACAATCCCGGCTTGGAGCATAACTCACCTAAAGCGATCGCGCTAGTAGAACAGCCTTCAATTGTATCGGTTTGTGACAGGCGTGGGAGAACAGAAAAAACACAAACTCTTGTCACAAATAAACTTATTCCGTCTTAAACGAAAGTTAAATTAGCTTGCATTGTCTACGGAAAGGGTTTTTCGATGCTCTATTTCCTCAGATTAACGGGAGTTTGCGCCGGTTTAGTCGCGGCTGTGAATCTGGCGATCGCGCCCCAGCCCATGGCTCAACCCGACAGCATCCCAGTGCAGGTCGCCTACAGCAAATTGGATGTCAACGCGGTGGATTTGTACAATTCTGAACCGGGTGAGCCAGTATTATCGGATGATTCGGAAGAAGCCGCAGAGTTAGACAGTGCTAGCGATGGGGCAATGCCAGACAACTCGCCGGAAGAAACAAGTTTGCAATAGTTGACTTGTGAATCTGTGGCGCGTAGTTTGTTTAGCGGCAGTCTTAGCAATGGGCGATCGCGATGAGTAGTCAGTTTCACTCTCAAGCAGAGCTGCCGTTGGTTGAGGCACTACGCCACTGCGCCAATCGTCTCCACGCCCCGTTTTATACACCCGGACATAAGCGCGGACAGGGTGTTGCGTCGCCCTTAAAAGATTTATTAGGAGAACAAGTTTTTCGGGCAGATTTGCCAGAACTACCCGAACTAGATAATTTATTTGCGCCCGAAAGCGTAATCTTGGCAGCGCAAGAACTCGCGGCAGCGGCATTTGGAGCCGATCGCACCTGGTTTTTGGCAAATGGTTCCACTAGCGGCGTGATTGCGGCAATTCTGGCGACCTGCAATCCGGGAGATATTCTCCTCTTGCCGCGCACGGTGCATCAGTCTGCTATTTCGGGGCTGATTTTGTCGGGTGCGGTGCCTGTGTTTATCAATCCAGATTACGATCCAGCGCTGGATATCGCTCACAGCATTACTCCAGCAGCAGTGACAACGGCCTTAGCCAACCATCCCACCGCCAAAGCAGTGCTGATGGTGTCGCCGACTTACTATGGTGCCTGTGGCGATGTGAGCGCGATCGCCCAAGTTGCCCATCACCACGGCATTCCCCTAATCGTCGATGAAGCCCACGGTGCCCACTTTGCCTTCCATGCCGATTTACCCAGATCAGCCTTAAAAGCAGGTGCCGACGTCGCGGTGCAGTCTACTCACAAAACTCTGTCTGCCTTGACTCAAGCGGCAATGGTGCATGTTCAAGGCGATTTAGTTGATCGCGATCGCCTCTCCAAATCCCTCGCCCTGGTGCAATCCACCAGTCCCAACTATTTACTATTGGCTTCTCTGGATGCGGCGCGTTGGCAAATGGCAACTCAGGGAGAGGCGCTGATGACCCACACCTTACACTTGGCGGAAAAAGCGCGATCGCAGATTAGCCAGATTCCCAAACTCGCCACGTTGAGCCATCACCACGCCACCACACCCGGATTTGTTGATTTTGATGCCACTCGCCTCACCGTCACCGTTTCTGGTTTGGGCATTGATGGTTTCACTGCCGACGACATTCTCAACACAAAACTGAGCGTAACCGCCGAGTTTCCCTCTCTGCAACACCTCACCTTCATCATCAGCTTGGGCAACACAACGGCAGATATGAATCAGCTCGTCAGCGCTTTTAAACAGCTAGCACAGGAGTGCAGAGTGCAGAGTGCAGAGTGCGGAGTGCGGAGTGCAAGATTCCTTTCCCCTATTCCCTGTTCCTTACCTTCCCTTTCTCCCCGCGAAGCTTTTTTTGCTGCCACTGAAACTGTGGCAATCGCCGATGCCAACCACCGCATTAGCGCTGAATTAGTGTGTCCCTATCCACCGGGCATCCCGGTGCTCATTCCTGGAGAAGTTGTGACAGAAACTGCGATCGCTTACTTGCAAAAGATCCTTGCATCTGGCGGTATTCTCAGCGGCTGCTCGGATGCCAGCTTTGTCACTTTAAAGGTAGTTAAAGCCTAGGCTCTTGAGCTACTGTCCCAGTCATCCAGGGGGATCATGGTTTCATCAAAATTTTGGGGTCGTGTCTGTTCCGCTGCTTGCGTCTGTAGCTGATAAGTCGCGTGAATCTTGGGACCAAACATAATCTCATCATGATCGTTGAGGTCGCAGGCTTGCACTTTCCGCCCATTCACCAGCAATCCGTTAGAACTCGGTTTTCCCTTTGGAGCGCCATCCACGATCCGATAATGATACTCTCCTTCATCGCCAGGAAGCTGCACCAACGTTGCATGACGGCGCGAAACAAACTGCGAAACCAGGCGAATATCACAGTTCGGATCTCTGCCAATCGAATACATGGGCGCATCCAGAATGTGTTCTTTGCGTCCCTGATCGTCTACAACAATCAACACGTGTTTAGCGTCTAAAAGCATTATTTAGATGAGATGGCAAATTGAACGAAAGTATTTTACTATTCACAGCCAAATGGCGATCGCCCGGATCTTCATTTGAATGAGTGAGACATCCTTGTTTGAAGAGGTGAGTGTAAGGTGTAAGAAGTTAAGTCAGCCAGCTTTAGTTTGTAGCCTACTTACCCCCCGTAACCTTCTCTCATGCTTTCCTACTCATGGTCTTATGTTACTCCAGGAATTCCAGATGAGATGTTTGAGCGTCTGCCTGGGATTCCCATGACTCCCCGCGAAATTCGACTGTTGCTTCTATCTTATTTGCGATTAGAGTCAAATTCGGTGCTGTGGGATATTGGCGCAGGCACAGGCACCATTTCAGTAGAAGCGGGATTGCTCTGCGCCCAAGGGCAGGTGATTGCGATCGAGCGAGATGAAGACGTTGCCAGCTTAATTCGACGCAACTGCGATCGCTTTGGAGTCACCAACGTTGAGGTGATTGAAGGGATTGCCCCAGACTGCCTTAAAGATTTGGCGCGATCGCCCCAGCGAGTCTGCATTGGGGGTGGGCGTTCAATTAAAGCAATTCTGCTGGAAGTCTGGCAGCACCTACCAGTTAGCGGGCGAGTGGTTGCCACCGCCGCTAGTCTAGAAGGGTTGTATCAGGTATCAGAAAGCTTTGCTGAGCTACAGGTTCGCAATGTGGAGGTGGTGCAGCTAGCGGTGAACCGATTAGAAAAGCGCGGAATTAGCCAGGTTTTTACGGCAACTGATCCAATTTTTGTACTCAGCGGGGAAAAACTGTAAGCAGCATCAAAACTCAAAACGTCCTTTCTCTTTTTTCCGGTTAAATTCGTTAATTTAAGAGTATTTGGTTGATTTTTTGAAGTGCTGCCCAATTTAGGTAAAACTAAATCGGTTAGAGTGTTTCAAAAGCTTTTAATCTTTCTTAACTCTTAGTTAATCTTGCTAAAACCTGTGTCTGGGTCTTCTTCATCCCCAACAATTTCTATGCCATGGTCTCGTATTGTGAGTGGAGCGATCGCAATTGCGATCGCGCTTGGAATGATTTTGCTGGGAGGTTGGTATTTCACCCTGGGTTTTGGCATCATCATCTACTTGGGACAGCTTGAATATTTTCAGCTTACTCGTGCAAAAGGCATCATTCCGGCTGCAAAAACAACGCTGGTCGTCAGTCAAGCGCTGCTCGTTATTTCCAATCTTTCGCCCACCGTTGCCGATGCAGTGTTTCCGGTGGCAGGCACATTTATCTGTTTCTACCTGCTGTTTCAGCCTAAGTTTGCCACGATCGCCGATATTTCCGCCTCAATTATGGGCTTGTTTTATGGTGGGTATTTGCCCAGCTATTGGGTGCGGTTGCGATCGCTCGGACAAGTGCAGGCAAGCAACCTTCCCCTAGATGGCTTTTGGACAAACGATTGGACAAATCTACACGCCCTGCCCCAAGGGCTAACCTGCACCTTATTGGCATTCATCTGCATCTGGGCTGCTGACATTGGCGCTTATATTTTTGGCAAAGCATTTGGGCGCACTCGCCTGTCTGATATTAGTCCCAAAAAAACCGTGGAGGGTGCAGTGTTTGGCGTTGCTGGCAGTGTTGCCGTTGCGATTGCGGGTTCCTGGTATCTGGGCTGGTCAGGCTGGCCCATCACTGGGGCAGCCCTCGGCTTGTTGATCGGGATTGCTAGCTTGCTAGGCGACTTGACCGAATCGATGATGAAACGGGATGCCGGAGTCAAAGACTCGGGACAACTGATTCCAGGACATGGCGGCATTCTCGATCGCGCCGATAGCTACGTTTTTACCGCACCCTTGGTCTACTACTTCGTTACGCTCCTTTTGCCTCTCCTTCCCACCTAAACCCTTTTTTCTCTTTAAACCTGATCTGTAGTCCCTGCCTCTATGTCCCTGATCTGTAGTCCCTGCCTCTATGTCCCTCATCACCGTTTTGCCAGAAGGGCTCTATTGCGAACAGGGTGGCTTCTTTATTGACCCTTGGCGACCTGTAGACACCGCGCTGATTACCCACGCCCACTCGGATCATGCTCGTTCGGGTTCCAATCAGTACTTTGCCACCCAAATTTCGGAAGGCATTTTGAAAAAGCGGTTAGGCGAACAGACTAATTTGCAAGGTGTGAAATATGGAGATCGCGTCAAGCTAGGAAATACCTGGGTCTCCTTTCATGCCGCGGGACATGTGCTAGGCTCTGCCCAAATTCGGGTGGAGCATAAAGATGAAGTCTGGGTGATATCCGGGGATTATAAACGCTGCGCCGATCCGACCTGTACTGCGTTTGAGGTGGTTCCCTGCGATACCTTCATTACCGAAGCTACCTTTGGGCTACCGATTTATCGGTGGAACACAGGTGAGGAAACCTGTCGCCAAGTCTATGACTGGTGGATCAGCGATCGCGATCGCCCAACTCTCTTGTTTTGCTACTCATTTGGCAAAGCCCAACGAGTGTTGGCAGAGCTACGAAAATTCACCGATCAGCCCGTTTATGTGCATGGAGCCGTTCATGTGCTAACTGAAATCTATCGGCAGATGGGCGTAGAAATGGTGCCGACCATTCCCGTCTCCGAAATGCCGCGCGACTACAAATTCAAGGGCGATCTCGTCTTGGCACCGCCCTCTGGTCATAGATCGACGTGGATGAAACGCTTTCAGCAGCCCCAAACCGCTTTTGCCTCTGGCTGGATGGCGGTTCGGGGTGCCCGTCGTCGCCGAGGGTATGAACGCGGTTTCGTCTTATCCGATCACGCTGACTGGAACGGTCTGGTGAATACAGTCTTGCAAACAGGCGCAAAAACTATCTACGTGACCCATGGTCAAAGTGATGTGCTGGCTCGCTACCTGTCAGAAACCCATCACTTGAATGCCTTACCGTTGAAAACGCTGTTTGAAGGCGACGCAGATATTTAGTCAGACGCTTTAAGATAGAGATTGCTGCCATTCGAGCGATCGCCAACGTCCATGTCTTCACCTTCCACGCTTGCTTCATCAACCCAATTATCAGTTCCCCTACTCGGTCAATCGTTAACAGACCTGACCGCCTGGGTGCAGGCACAGGGGCAGCCGAGCTATCGAGGGAAGCAACTGCACCAGTGGATTTATGAAAAAGGAGCGCGATCGCTAACAGATATCACCGTTTTCCCTAAGCAGTGGCGAACAGAGATGGAAGCGGTGGAGATTGGGCGATCTCAGATTCACTTCCGCTCCGTTGCACCCGATGGCACCGTCAAATTTCTGCTGCGCTTAGCCGATGGACACATCATTGAAGCGGTTGGCATTCCCACCTTCGACTGGAAAAATAAGCAGGCAGAAGGGGATAATCACGATCTCGATCGCCTCACCGTTTGCGTCTCCTCCCAGGTTGGATGCCCGATGGGATGCGACTTTTGCGCCACCGGAAAAGGTGGTTTTGTTCGCAACCTGGCAACCCACGAAATTGTGGATCAGGTATTGACGGTGCAAGAAGACTTTGGACAGCGCGTCAGTAATATTGTGTTTATGGGCATGGGGGAACCGATGCTCAACACGGATAATGTGGTCGCCGCAATTCACAGCCTCAATCAAGATGTCGGTATTGGGCAACGGCTGATGACCGTTTCCACAGTGGGCATTCCCGGTCATGTCAGACGATTTGCCGAGCATCAATTGCAAGTCACTCTAGCCGTCAGCTTACACGCATCCAACCAGGCGCAACGAGAAACCCTAATTCCTAGTGCGCACCACTACGCCTTAAAGGATCTGCTGGCAGAATGCCGAGATTATGTGCGGCTCACAGGACGACGGGTTAGCTTTGAATACATCTTGCTGGCAGAACTCAACGATCGCCCAGAACACGCCCAAGAACTAGCGGCTCATCTTCGGGGATTTCAAAGCCACGTCAATCTCATCCCTTACAATCCCATTCAAGAAGTTGACTATAAACGTCCCACCCCTCAACGAGTGCAAGCATTTGTAGCAGAACTGAAAAAACGCCATATCGCTGTCAGCGTGCGGTACTCCCGTGGACTGGAAGCAGATGCGGCCTGTGGGCAACTCCGCGCTTCAGCTTTGACACCTTAGCTATCGATTGAAACGATGGGAGTGTCTTCAGGCAAACGCGAACTTAAACGCAGCGAAGGTTCGTGCCAAACTTGGCGATAGATGAGTTCTAATTCATTGCCAATCTTATAAAAGTAATCCATTTGTCGCGCCTGCAAGGATATCAGGATGCGATAAGCGATAAACGCGAAGATGGCAACCACTAATCCACTGGCAAATGGAATCAGCGCATCACTAATTCCATTCGTTGCTTTGGCGATATCGATCGCTTGCTCAGAACTTGGTTTGACGTTGGCAAAAATAGCCATTAATTGAGCCACTGTGCCTAATACCCCTAACAGTGGGGCAAGCCCAATAAGGCTTTCAAACCAGCGATCACCCTTGTGCATTGTGGCGAATTCGCGATCGGCTGCTGCTTGGAGGGCTAGGTGAAAGGTATCCGGGGTGAGATTGGTTAACCGTAGAGGAGTGGATAAAAAGCGACTGATGGCTAAGTTAGATGACTTTTCAGCGATCGCGGTAGCATCTTTCAAATCATAGCGGGCGGCTTCCAATATTGATCGCGCAGTGCGTTGATTGCGGTGCAGCAAGCGAAACCAAAATACTCCCCGCTCTAATGCACAGGCAAGCGTCAATACCGATAGTCCCACAATAGGAACCATCATCGGTCCACCTTTCACCAAAAAATCAAACAGTCGCATGAGGAATGGAAAACACTTTTTAAGGTTTTATCAACAGGTAATCCCTCTGTCAGAGTACCTGAGAGTTCCGTCTGCATCGTTAAGAAATGGTAAAAGAAGTCTTAAATTCTTACCGAGACAAATCTTGAGAAGCAAGCAATCGTACAAGGGCCAGCAGATTACTATTTGACGAGGGTGGCACACCCGCGATCGCGTTTTGGCTCAGTTTCGTGGAGTCAGCACTGGGGATCGATTGGGCGATTTCGCCATGCTGCTGTTGGTATGCTTCTAACGCCTGATCAATCATGCCCATGCGCCGATCTTGGTCGTGGCGAATGCTGGCTTCTTTACCCATATCGTCGTAAGCTCTGAGACCGGGCGCATCCCAGCCTCCTTTGCCCGCATCCCAAAACGCCCAGACTCGCGCATCCAAAATAGCTTCATCTCCAGACAAGCCCTTCTTTTTGGCTTCTGCTAAACGCTCTACATAGCCGCCTTCCTCAGTCACCGCCAAGGGAGCCTGGTTGATTAAATCAATGCCATTGATCTCCTCAGCAAGGGTGAGTGGAGCGATACCTTTTTCTGCCGCTTTGGGTAACATCACCGATTCATGAATTCGCTGAATTTTCGCCAGTTGGCGGCGATCGGCTTCATCTGCCGTCAAATTTTCTTCATTGCCAAATTGATAGGAAAAAGTGCCCCGGTTCCAAACGCCATTGCCCGGATCGATGTGCCCTTCATACAAGCTCGTTTTGCCACCATCGGCAGCGCGGGTTCCCTCTGCGGCTCCGACCGTTCGGGCAACTAGCGATTCCGACCCACCCTCAAACAGTTTCTCTCCACTAGGACTGACCGCAGCTTTTTCGGTAACCCCTTGAGGATCGGGGGCAACTTGAGAAGGAGCCGTTTCTACAATTGGTGTGGGTGCATCTGCTATTTGAGCAGTGGTGGGCTCTTGCTCTTTTGCGGCGATCGCCTCTGCGGAGGGGGGATTAAAGTTGAGTGCCCCCGACGACTCTGCTCCGGTGACCGCCACTTCCTTTACAGCAACGGTTTGCGGTTCTGTCGCAGCTTGCGATTCTGCAACGGTTTGGGATTCTGCTACTTGCGCTGCCACTGGCATGTTGCTGGCGACTTCTACAGGCACGGCACTGGAAACCTCTACGGGCATCGTGCTGGCAACATCAACAGGACTATCAGCAGTTGTCTCGGCTGAGGCGACATCTATCGGCACTTGCGCCATCGTCACTGGATTTTGGTCGGCTGATAGTTCGACTGATGGCGTTTCAGCCGCGATCGCAGTTGAGCAGGTGGCGATCGCAGCCACTAAAGACAAGGCAACGGGGAAAAAAGGCTTTTTAATGGGTTTGGTTTTCATGATTTCGTCAAGATGCGTTCAATCATAGGTTTGCTGGGTTCAACGATCGCCCAAGTGCCATCCGGTTGTTTTCGCAGCGTCGCAAAATGGAGAACGTCTCCTGATCCCAGGGAGTCTCCCTGATTGGAGCTACCCAGTCGCGGGTTGGAAATGCCGCACAATCGAAATAGATAAGCAGGCACACTGGGGCTAGAAAAAATTAAGCAGTTGCGCTGATCTTTTTGGGCTTGCCCATCATACGGGGCATAAACAGATTTACCGTTTAGCTCAATAGAAACATCTCCTAAACCAGAGACCACCGGAAAGCCCGCAATTTTATCACCCGGTTGTAGCTGCCAGTTTTGATAGATCTTGAGGTTGATCGTTTCGTTGGGGTTCTCTGTGCGATCGCAGGCATTCAACACCACTAGCGCTAGCGCCAATCCTATTCCTTTGGCGAACCTAATTCGCGATCGCCTAACGCCGGAAGCTGAAGGAATATCCGGCATATTCATCTCCCTCATACAAAACAATCAACCATGTTTTTGGATCAAAAGCGAGAGGATAAGCTTCTCGCTCTGCGGTCATGCCTGCTCGTGGTTGAATTGTTGAAAGGCGACAATAGGGCAACTTCATCACTTGTCGAATGGCTTGCTTATTCGCACGTTCTGGTACACTCAAAACTTGAGTTAGCTGGTCACGAGACAGCACTGCCTTTTCTTGAATCACTTGCTGACAAATATCCTTGCCACCAGCCATCTTGGGTAAAAGCCCTTGCGAGTCTACCAATAAGCCTAGAGCGGCGAGAATAGAGCCGCCAGCCAGCATATATTTCACACCGCTACGATGATCGCGATTCATGGTTCTTGCCTCCATCAGTTGGGCACACACGAGTAAATAAACTCCGATTCAGTACAAGTGTACTATATTCTGATTGAGGCGCAATCCGTAGAACAGTAAGTGTCATTTGCAACCTCCCCAAACCGTATCTTTAGGGTTTAGGGATAAAGATTTGTCAAATGGTAGGGTTAAGAGACATTGAAGCTTGTGTGGAATGGAGGCAGGCATGGAGTGGGATCAGAAAAGCCACATAGCGGCAGCAGCCGAGCCGATTGTGCAGTTTCATCAGGTTGAAGTTGAGGCGAATGGGCGATTGCTCCTGTCCAATTTGAGCTTTACGATTCAAACAGGCGAATTTTTGGTGCTTTTAGGGCGCAGCGGCTCTGGCAAAACCACTACCATGAAGCTGATTAATCGCTTAATTACGCCGACTTCTGGACAAGTGCTGGTTAAAGGAAAAGCGACCACTGATTGGGATGAAATTCAACTGCGGCGGCAAATTGGCTATGTGATTCAAGAGACAGGCTTGTTTCCACATTTGACGATTGAGCAAAATGTGGGCGTGGTGCCGACGCTGCAAGGCGAGAAAACACAGCGGGTAAAAGCACGCGCGCATGAGTTGTTGCACAAGGTAGGACTCGATCCGGCTGAGTTTGCCAGTCGATACCCCCATCAACTGTCGGGTGGACAGCGGCAGCGGGTTGGCGTGGCGCGATCGCTGGCTGCTGACCCGCCTATTTTGCTAATGGATGAGCCATTTGGAGCGCTCGATCCGATCACTCGTATGGAACTGCAACAGGAGTTTCGCCGATTGCAGCAGGATCTCAACAAAACCGTGGTCTTCGTCACCCACGACATTCAAGAAGCCTTCATTTTGGCATCGCGGATCGGCTTGCTAGAAAATGGACGGTTGGTGGAACTAGCCACCCCCGAAGCCTTTGCGCGATCGCCCCATCCCGAAGCCCAAACCTTTCTCAACACGCTGCGATCGGTTCCTGAATTTGTAGTGGGAGCTTAACCCATGCAAGATTTTTTTCTAATTCGCTATGGCTCCGAGATTGTGCAGCGCACGGGCGAACACCTCTTATTGGTGGGCATTGCCGTTGCGATCTCGATTCTCATCAGCATTCCCCTCGGTGTTTTGATCACCCGCAAAAAAGCATTGCGTCAGCCTGTACTCGCGATCGCCAACATTCTGCAAACGATTCCTAGTTTGGCGCTGTTTGGCTTGTTGATTCCCTTGGTCGGCATTGGCGCAGTTCCGGCCATTATTGCGCTGACGGTTTACTCTTTCTTGCCCATCATCCGCAATACCTACACAGGCATCATGAATGTCGATCCGGCAGTGCGAGAAGCCGGACGGGGCATGGGTATGACCGATTGGCAACTGCTATCTCGTGTGGAACTGCCGCTGGCGTTGGGCGTAATTTTGGCAGGCGTGCGGGTCGCTGTGGTGATTGCCGTGGGCATTGCCACCATTGCAGCGGCGATCGGGGCGGGTGGTTTGGGTGTGTTCATTTTTCGCGGTATCGCCGTGGTCAACAACCAACTAATTTTGGCAGGAGCCGTTCCGGCAGCAGCGATCGCCCTGGCAGCCGACTACGGCATCGGCTTCTTAGAACGACGGCTAACGATGAAACGGTAATTCCTCCTCACCCCTCCACCCTCTGACTCTCCAGGGTTATTTCATTGTCGCTAGAGAATTATAGAAGCTCGTATCCTCCTCTTTGGGAAGCGAGCTACATCCCCAATCCTGTTAGCACGCCCTTCGATCTACTCCCCACGGGAAAGGAAGCTAGAACTCTTGTCCCTTCGCCCGTTAGGAGAGGGCTAGGGTGAGGGCAAATTTAGGAATTCATACCTGAATTTAGAACCGCCGAAAAGGGCTAGAACATCCCCTACTTTGGTTTGATTGAACACATGTCGATCTTCTCCAGCAGCCAATCGCAGCCGCGTTGAATTACCCCATCTAAATCATCGACTCGCCAGATCCGGGGAATATTGTCGGTTTGAGCCACCACAATCTGCTTGCCATCAGGACTCAGCGCCATGGCGTAGCCTTCATATTCACCCAGTTGGTTCCCGTAATTATCCCAGACTCCGACTTTTCCGTCCTTATCCGACGTTGCAATGCGATCGCCGCGATCGCTAAACTGCACCGACTCAGATATCTTCGAGAGAGGGTGGTGATTGGATGATCCAACCGTAGCAACAGGTTGACCATCGAAATTCCAGAACACTGCCGGATTACCTTCTTGCCAGAAATAGTTAGTTTGAGGATTGTACTGCATCGCTCCATCAGTCCCCATGCATTCCGAAACCAAGCAATCTTCTGGGTTGGGGACAAACTGTTTTAGCGAAATCTCTGTGCCAATTGGGTTGCCTTGCAAATCTTGTTGGCTAAATGACCACTTGTTACTATCTCTTGGGTCGCGATGGATAATAATCAACCGCTGTTCATCCTGGCTAAAGTAGACAGCTCTTGGAGGTGGAGAGAACATGTCGTTCCACAGGAAGTGCAAGTCTTTGTAGTAGGCAATCTTTTGCCCTTGGTTGGTCCATAAAGTAGATCCATATAAACCCGAGGTTAGAATATAGTTACCCCGTGGGCTAATCCAAATTAATTCAGATTCTTGAGTCGGAGTTCTATCCTCTCCTAGAGTTCTTGTATAGGGATTAAAAGTGGCGATGGGTTTGCCATCTAGCTGCCAAATCCGCACGGATGGGATAGAGGTTTGATAGAAGTTTTCTAGTTGTTTTGAAGTGAGAGATTTTTTGGGTGGAGCAATGTAACGAGACACCCAGTAGTCGCTGGGTAGTTTCTGAGGTTTAGGCCACTCAGCCCGTTCTAGAAAAGCAACCTGCTTGCCCTGCAAATTCCAAACGCGCACTCCGTAGTGATTGTGATAATTATGCTCTGGGAGAACTAGCGTGAGGATACGATCTCCCTTGGCATTAAAGCGAACCGGAACATCATACTGAACACTCGATGAAAAGCCAGGATTGATCTCAGCGATACGGTTGCCCTGTCGATCCCACACCTGCACCTTGCCACTAGCTTCAGTATAAGCAAGGAGATGTTGTCCGGTCGGGCTGAATTGCAAAGCTTGGATTTGTCCTCGATCTTGACCTAAAGGCTTCCCATGCGGATTATGAAGATATTCAATCGATCTTTCACCTACAATCTTCGTCCCATCGGGGCTAAATCTGCCATCTTGAGTCCGAATTGGCTGTAATCGGTTGCCTTGCAAATCCCAAATGTGAGCACCAATATTGCTGCTAATGTTGTCAGAGGCGAGTTGCCCAGCAATGGCAAGTTGCGTTCCATTGGGGCTAAAAGCGAGATTGTTAATCGTCCCAGCATAGGCTTTGAACGTTCGAATCAGTTTTCCCTGGGAGTTCCACAAACGCACCCTACCATCCGTACTGCCCGTTGCCATCAGTTGTCCATTCGGGCTGAACTGGATGCTTTTCGCTCGACTGAAGCGTGATAATCCTTTCTGAAAGGTGGGAAAATTCGCGAGTTCTTTGCCTTGCAGATCCCACAGGCGCAGCCTAGCAATCTCCTCTTTCATTTCAACTGCTGCAATCCATTTACCATTGGGGCTAAATCGGGTCGTCGTAAACGTTCCATCTTTTTGTGTCGGCTTCAGTCTCAGGATCGATTTCCCCTGTAGAGTCCAGAGTTGGATTTGACTGTTATTGGCTTGGGATTCAAGGGTTAATAGGCGATCGCCCGTTGGATTAAACTGAATCGCATCATTTTCGTTGACCAGATATTTGAACTCAGCATGTTGTTTGCCTTGTCGATCAATTAGCCTTGCGACTTGACTATTGCCCTGACTTCTACATTTTTCTGAACTGGGTTGTTCTAGCCCAATATCGCCAAGTTCCAAAGTCACAAGAGAACTGCCATCAGGGCTAAATTGAACGCCCCGAAGGTGCCCTTGATGTCCTTTAAAGGTCATAACAGGTTGATTCTGTAGATTCCACAGACGGGTTGTGCAGTCCCCACCGATTGTCGCAATCCACTGATCATCTGGGCTGAGCGCCCATGATAAGAACTCGCCTGTGTGAATACTTGCCAGCTTTGCACCACTGGCAAAATCGAACATTTCGAGGATTTGGTTTTCGTGCTGATCTCCACGTAAGCTGAAGACTCGATAGCCTTTGGAATTGGATAGCAATTGTGGCATTGATCGAGAAGAAATGTCTCTTAGTTGAATGGTATCGACGATCTTTTGGAGTGCCAAAATCGGACTAGAAGTTGGATATTTTTGAGTCCTTTCCTGCTTGGCAAATTGTTTCAGATTGGAGGCATTGCGTAGGGCGCGGATGAGGGCATCCGTTTGATCAGTGTTAAAACGATCCACTGCATTGCGGCTATTCTGTTCCAGGCGTGTCATGATTCTGGCAGAGTGAATCGTCTGATTGGACCAGATCCCAATCCCCGCTGCTGCTGCCAGAGCCAATCCTAAACCCACCGTGCCAATTTGCAATCGCTGTTTTGCTGTGCGGTTAGCTATGGCAAGAATGGCGTTAGCTTGCTTCGTTTCTCGGTTTTCAACGGCTTGGCTTTCTCGCAAAAACTCCACATCCAGATTGCTCAAGTTGCGAGTAGATGCCCAGGTTAGGGCTTCTTCTAGCGCCTGTCCGCGCAGCAAGCGAGATTCATCTCGGCAATCCGATTCCGTCCATGCCCGAAAGCTATCGGCGTAGGGACGCAAACTGTAAAGGTTTTTTTGCACCCATGCCGCGTTGAAGACTGCGGCATAAATGGGGTTATACACCTGCAAGCGATCGCCCTGTTTCACCACTAAACCTGTCAGGCGCAGTTCCATTTGCCCGTCGCCCTCATCCACGGGAATGTCACCTTGGTTTAGAATCTCGGCATAGAGTCCCAGGAGTTGACTGGCAGATTTTTCGTCACGCAGGAGGCGATCGCGGATTGTCCGCAAATGCTCTGGCTCATCATAGTACTCCCAAGCGGTGATCAGGTGAGCAGACACCAAGTCAGCGATGTGGGATTTGGGGTTTGTGTTTTGAGGTTTAGTGCCGTTTGCTACGACCATCTGACAGAGTTTCTGAGTCAAAAAGGGCTGTCCACCCGTCCAGTAGAGGATTTCTTGCAAGGTTTGCTCAGGATTGGGGACGCTGCCGATCAGTCCTTGAGCAAGGGATGCCGATTCTGGAGGTGTGAAGCCATGCAAGGCGATCGCCTGACCAATGTTAAAGGGAGTCCGGGTTTTATCCTGCATCAAGTCTGCGGGTGTGGCGACACCGAGTAAGCAAAAGGTCAGCCGTTGATATTGGGGATGATCCACCCGTTGGTTGTAGCAGGCGCGGATAAAGGCAAAAAAGTCATTGATGGGGAAGCGAATGCTGAGCACGGTATCAATTTCGTCGATGAAAATGATGATTTGAGAGTGAGAAAATTGGGGCAGTAAAATGTCTTCAATAAATTGGGCTAAAAGCGGCACCAGTGACAGTTCTGGATGGTCTTGCAGCCAGGTTTTCAAATTGACTTTACCGGGTAAACTGGCAGCCCGCCACAATTCTGAAATTACCTGTTCGTACCATTGCTGTGGGGTTAGGTGTTCGCTGCCGATGCGGGTCATATCAATGGCGATACAAGCCACTCCAGCTTGTTTGAGGCGATGCATGGTTTGCACTCGCAAGCTGGATTTGCCCATTTGCCGCGAATTGAACACATAGCAAAAGTGTCCAGCTTGGAGGGCGGCGTATAGGTCGAGATCGGCTTGGCGATGGATATAGCTAGACGCATGGATGCTGAGGCTGCCACCCACTTGGTACTCGTAATTGGAGGAATCAAGTGTTGTCATAGAACGTATCCAAATGTTGATGGGGATTAAGAGGGGGGATTAAACAGAAGATGAAAAGGCTTGGAAATAGCGGCGATAGAGGTCACAGCGCAGAGCCGCAGTATTTCCTTGTAGGGTGATCAGTCCGAGACTTTCGAGGCGGTAGGCGAGGGTGGGTTTGAGTGGGGTTCCTGCCGTGCCAGCCGCGATCGCCTGTTGCAGAGCGGCAGCTAATTCGGGATAGGGATGAATCGTATGAAACAATTGGCGCAGATAGCTGCTGTAAATACCGGTTTGGGTGGCAGCAGTGGCGAGTAAATCTGGCAGAATCATCCCGGTTTGTAGGTGATACAGAGCCAATTGAATCAAGTAGGGATGCCCACCGACCAACTGCACCAAGGATAGGAGATCGCGGCTATTCAGACTGACGACACCATAGCGCTGCACCAACTGCTGCACCTGCTCTAGTGTCCACTCGGAGAGGCGGATCGGCAAACCTACATTAAACGGCGATTGGTGGATGTTTAGCGGAATGTAGACTTCGGTGGAATGCACCACCACCAGCCGCAGAGTCTGCCAAATCTCCAGATTTTTGGCTTCCTCATGCCAACTACGCAACAAGGAAAAAAAGCCCTGCGCCACGGTGGGAAACTGAAATAACCAATCCACTTCATCTAAGCCCAATAGCAAACCACTACTGGCGATGACTTCTAGCAAATATGCCTGAAAATAGGCGGTGCAACTAACCATACTGCCGAGGCGATCGCAGTCCCACAGTTCCTCTAGCTGCAAGGGCACTCCAAGCTTGTGGCTGACAACCATACAAAACCAGTGCAAAAAGGTATCTAAATCGGTGAGGAATGATGCTCCAGCTTGGCGCAAATCGATCCGAATCGCGCGCAAGTTTGCGGCTTGGGCACTGGCGAGCAAGCGGTTAAGCAGAGAGGTTTTGCCCATTCGCTGCGGAGCACGAATCCGAATCAGCGCACCCGGTTTATGGAGTTCACGAATGCAGGTATCTTCAATCGGCTGGCGATTAAGGTAGCAGGTCGAATCGGCAGCCAGAGGACTCCCTGGAAATTCTAGAGATCGTGCCTCATAGCCAATTCCCGGTTTGACCAGTTCCGGGTGGTGTAGCTCAAAGAGCGATCGCAAGTCTTCACGATACGAGTAGTGCTCGCCACAGGTGTTGTGAAGCCCAAAATCTTTGCAAATATTGGCTAGGTGCCGCCGAATCGTCGCCGTCTCCACCGTCAATGTTGTGGCAATCGCTTCATCCGTTGCTCCCGTTAAAAACCCCTGCAACACCTTGCGTTGGCGTGGGGTCAGCTCCTCAAAAATGGCATCAAACTCAGCGCTTGTCATCAGATTTCTGCAACATCATGGCAATGATTCTAAGTCGTTTGCGAGAGCCTATAGGGTTTGTGCACAAAGACGCACAAATAGACCTCTTGCCTTTGCCCTAAAACCCTCTCTCAAATTCGGGAGAGGGACTTTGACTCTAGATCCCCCTACTCCCAAATTTGGGAGTAGACCAAAGGGCTTTCGTAGCAGGGACTGGGGGATGATGGCAAGATTATTTGATTATTGTCAGAGAAATTATAGAAGCTCGTATCCTCGTTCTTTATTAATAGAGTTTTTATACATGACGAAATTAATAGAACTTTTATACATGACGAATGAAGCAATCGGACTTCAAGTTTTCTCTCTTGACCTTGAATAAGCCCTGCCTCACTCCTTCACTCGTTTACTCCTTTATTTCCCCACTCCTCCTCTCCGCCCTCCGCATCTTACCCCGGTGGCCACGCCATTTGCCGTCCACCCAAAATGTGCAGATGCAAGTGGTGAACTGTTTGTCCGCCATCATCGCCATTGTTAATCACCACCCGATAGCCATTGGCTAGTCCTTCCTGTTCGGCGACCCGCTTCACGGTCAGTAGTAAATGTCCCATCAAGGCATGATCCTTAGATTCGGCATCGGAAAGTTGAGCGATCGGCTCTTTAGGAATCACCAAAATATGGACGGGCGCTTGCGGGTTGACATCCCGAAACGCGATCGCCAGATTATCCTCATACACGATGTCCGCTGGAATTTCCTTACGAATAATCTTGCTAAAAATCGTCTCAGTCGTTTCACTGCTCATGCTCTCTCCTCAAAACTCAACCTGTTATAGCAACGGACGGAAGACTTAGGACAAGGGTCAATTCACAAAGCTCACGGGTGTTGATGTTCATCACCAATCTGTCCTAACACACCCGGCGACAGCTATAGCTGAAATTCTATCGTCTGGGAGACTTCTGTCAAAGCCAGCCAACTCACAGCAAAGACCTTGCCTGAAGCAACTGACAACTCTTTATCCATCTATGCCCACAAATGACTTAGCGCCTACTGAATGACCTGACAAGCCTTGTCATAATAGTGCTGGCGGTCTTCTAACCCGTTAGTACCACCATTTACACGCTTAGTGACTTGCTCGACAGTTGCACCTGCATCACAGAGTGCATTCATATTGTTTTTATCCCACCAAAAACCAGCACTGGTAAATGGGTAATGCTGAGCAACATACTCACAGCCTTCCATCACCCGTAGATCAGCAATCAATTGAGAAAATGCTTCGTAATTGCAGCGTCCAGTTAACTGAATCACTCCCGCACCCTTAAACTTAGGACCGTCGCCAGGGTATATATTGCCTAGATCATCGCGTCCTTCTAAATAGCTGCCATCCCCTAGCTCTTGTAACCAGCGCAGCCCACCCGACTCATGAGCAATTTGACTTAAAAAGTGCCGCATTCTAGCAGCCGTGTTGATTTGGTAGCGAGTCAAACACTGATTCAAATCTTTCAATTGGTCGCTAGAAATATCACCGCCAAAAATAGCGTCTGCGTCCTGTTTAGTAACACCAAATTCACTTTGCATGAAAGCCATCACTTTGAGAGCTAAAAAAAGACGATCAGGCAAACAGGCGCAAATTAGGCTAAGAATAACTATTCAAGAATCTGCTTTTATTAATGTTAGAAAAACCTGCAACCCTGTCGTTTCAGTGGATTATATCGTGCTGGTCACCCATCCTCAAAACTCAAGATACGGGCTGTGCTCCAAAACGTGGATAAGAGCTTTAGGCTGTGAGCGGCTACCCCATGCTATTGCTGCCTTTCATTAACCCATGAATCCAACACGCGTTCGGATTGGCAGTAAGGCGGCTGTGTTTCAATAGCTGCGTTTCAAGGGCTGCGTTTCAAGGGCTGCGTTCACTCACTGCTAATTGTGGGAACTCTGTGGGTTATTGGCAATAGTCAGGACTGTCATGCTTGCAAGGGTTTGGAGTGCGTCGCTAGTTGGTATTGATGCCGTCAAAGTGGGAGTTGAGGTTGATATTGCTGGGGGACTGCCAGGAATTGTTGTAGTTGGCTTACCCGATGCAGCCGTACAAGAATCGAAAGAGCGCGTGCGAACGGCAGTCAAAAATGCTGGGTTTGCCTTTCCAATGCGAAAGATTGTGGTGAACTTGACTCCGGCTGATCTGCGAAAGGAAGGTCCTAGCTTTGATTTGCCGATTAGCGTTGGAATTTTAGCAGCGGCAGAGCAGGTGAAAACGACCTTACTGGATGACTATTTATTCGCAGGCGAATTGTCTTTGGATGGTAGCCTCCGTCCCGTGAGCGGAATTTTGGCGATCGCCGCGGCAGCTAAACGTATGGGCATCAAAGGCTTGGTGATTCCAGCAGATAATGTGCGGGAAGCCGCCGTAGTGAAAGGCGTGTCGGTGTTTGGCTTCAAGCACTTGTCGGAAATTGGTGATTTTCTCAACACACCCGATCGCTATCTGGCGGCTGAAGTCGATGGTTTGGCAGAACTGGAGCGCGATCGCTTTTGTGGTGCCGATTTGCATGACGTGAAGGGACAAGCTCATGCTCGTCGCGCCTTAGAAATTGCGGCGGCAGGAGGGCACAACCTTGTGTTTGTAGGACCACCCGGCAGCGGCAAAACCATGCTGGCGCGACGTTTGCCTTCCATTCTGCCACCCTTAAGCTTCGAAGAAGCCTTAGAAGTTACGCAAATTCATTCCGTTGCCGGACTCCTAAAAAATAAGGGGTCTCTAGTGACTACGCGCCCTTTCCGCAGTCCGCATCATTCGGCATCTGGACCTGCTCTGGTAGGCGGCGGTAGCTTTCCACGACCCGGAGAAATTTCTTTGGCACACAGAGGTGTGCTGTTCCTGGATGAGCTGACTGAATTTAAACGCGATGTGCTGGAGTTTTTGCGCCAGCCTTTGGAGGATGGACAAGTCAATATTTCCAGAACCCGCCAATCGGTCTCTTTTCCAGCCCAGTTTACCTTAGTTGCCAGCACAAATCCGTGTCCCTGTGGGTTTTATGGCGATACGATTCAGCCTTGCACCTGCACACCGCGATCGCGTGAGCAATATTGGGCGCGGCTATCGGGTCCACTGATGGATCGAATTGATTTGCAGGTCGGTGTGAATCGCCTCAAGCCAGAGGAGATCACTCAACAGCCAACCGGGGAAGACTCCGCCACCGTGAGATCGCGGGTGGAAGCAGCGCGATCGCAAGCACAACAGCGCTTTCAAGGCACCTCTTTGCGATGCAATGCCGAAATGCAAGCGCGCAATTTACGAGAATGGTGTGTGCTAGATGATGCCACTAAAACTTTGCTGGAAGCGGCAATTCGCAAGTTAGGTCTATCGGTCAGAGCCAGTGATCGCATCCTCAAAGTTGGTCGCACTATTGCTGATTTGGCTGGAGATGACGCTCTCCACACTCACCACATTGCTGAAGCGATTCAATACCGCACCATAGATCGCCTGCAATAATCTGCCTGAGATTGGCGATCTCAATAGCAGCAAGCGCATGGACATCAATGGGTTAGTGATTCTAGCAGATGATGTATAGCTACAGACAACAGTGTTAGGACACGGCATCTCTTAGAACCGACTCCATTGCTTGGCGTAAGGAACTAAAGCTAGACAAGCTGTTGCGAATGCGACTTTTGAGCCAAGCCCAACACTTTTCAATCCGATTGAAATCTGGAGAATAAGCGGGTAAATATAACAACCGACACCCCGCAGACTCAACCAATTGAGCAACGCGACCACCATGATGAAACGTCGCGTTATCGAGAATCAAAACCTTCCCAGGCTTTAGTGTTGGCAGTAAACAGGTTTCTAGCCAGATTTCAAACACGACTCGATTACAAGAGCCGTTCACGGTAAAGGGAGCACTCAACTCGAGCTCACAGTAAGCCGCAATCATATTGATTCGTTGACCCCGTCGCCCTGACTTGAGTGCTTCAAATCGCACACCGGGTTCACACCAACCATACCCATAATCCTCTCGCTCATCCATTCCCGATTCATCGATGTACACTCGGTCGGACAAAGACACTCTGGCTATAGCACTACGAAATCTTATGAGGACGTATAGTTAAGATTGCAAAGAATATCAATGACCTTTTATGCCAGCCCCCTACAGTGACGACCTTCGTCAGAAAGCAATTGCAGCAGTCAAACGAGGAGACCGTAAAACCGAAGTCAGCCGGATGTTAAATATCAGCCGCAATACCTTAGACCAGTGGCTCAAACGAGAAGCCCAAACCGGGAAGTGTGGAGCCATACGCAACTATCAGCAGGGGTGTAGACATAAAATCACCGATTGGCAACGGTTTAGGGAGTTTGTGCAAGAGCATGGCGGCAAGACCCAAGGGCAAATGGCAACTTTATGGGGAGAGGGTGTGACGCAACAAAACATCAGTGATGCGTTGCAAAAGCTGGGAATCAGTCGAAAAAAAAGACGTACGGGTATCAAGAGCGAGATGAGCTTAAGCGCCAAGAGTTTCAAGCGCGATTGAAGACCAAGACAGCGGCTCAGATGGTTTATGTCGACGAAGCAGGCGTTGATAATCGAGACGAGTATCCCTATGGCTACTGCGAGATTGGACACCGCTTTCATGCCCTCAAGTCGGGCAAACGCACCGAGAGAGTCAGTTGGATTGCGGCACTTAAACAGGGGAAGCTTTTTGCACCGCTGACGTTTATCGGCTCGTGTAACCGGGATTTGTTTGAGGTGTGGTTAGAGGAGTGTCTATTACCGCAACTGCAGCCAGGAGATGTCATCGTCATCGATAATGCTAGTTTTCACCATTCTCAAAGCATTGAGGACAGGGTAGCAGCGGCTGACTGTGAGCTTTGGTATCTGCCTGCCTACTCTCCTGACTTCAATCAGATTGAGCATTGGTGGTTTGTGCTTAAGAATTGGATGAGGCAACGGTGGGATGAGTTTGATAGCTTTCGTGAGTGTGTCGATGCTGCGTTCAATCAGTGTTCCAACATTCATGCGTAGCGCTATAACTGCTCTAGAAACTCCGCTCGTTTGTGCTCATCGCGTTCAAGGTAGCCATACGTCTTTTTTTTTCCGACTCAAGCCGAGTTTGTGTAACGCCCTGGAAATCGTGCGAACACTGATCTGCTCTTGCCACAACTCGACCATTTGCGCTTGGGTTTTGCCCCCATGCTGCTTGACAAATTTGGCAAACTTGTCCCAATCGGTGATTTTGCTGCTCGTTCGGTGCGGACGAGTTGTTTTGGCTTGGTAGTCTCCGGTTTCTTTCTGTCGCTTCAGCCATAAATTGATCGTGTTGCGACTGAGTTGAAACACTTGGGCGGCTTCACTCTGCTTCATGCCGTCTAATTGGATGGCATTGATCACCTTTTGCCGCAAGTCGTAACTGTACGCTTTTGCCATAGATGCACTCACTTTCCTATAGGGGGGAATGCCTCTCAGTCTATGTCCTAATTGTCCTGGCAATAGCTATACCCCTCATATGTCACTCTAGTTAAAGTAAAATCCAGGCAAAACGCTGAAAGTCTTTCACCGACTGCTGTCTGGTATATACGCTTCATTGTCAAATGTTTTGAAATATCGGAAATAAGCTGCGTATGCTAAGACTCAAGCCGTATAGAAGCTTCAGCATTTTTGATTAAATTTGCTTTTCCGAAAGTGATTCAAGAGGGATACGAAGCATTTGTCGTTAAAGGTGTGTCGGTGTTTAGCTTAAGCACTGGTCGGAAATTAGCGATTTTCTCAACATCTCAATCGCCAGCTGGCGGCTAAAGTCGCTGAAAAAAGTCTAGGTCAATTCCTCACTAGCATTTCAGAAATCGCCCAAGCTAGCTGTAACCACGGATTGCGCCCCCAAATGGTCAGAAGTCCTCCCCTTCTATGGACAGCACCCAGTTACTTGACAAAGTAAAGGTTAAATTTGTAAAACAAACCAGAAATATCACTGGTTACATTTGTATCTTGTAATCTCCACCGTCTGAATCGCTTACATGATTCAGCAACACTCAATAGCCCCTACGTTATGAGCTACTGTCTAAACCCAATTTGCTCAACTCCAGAAAATCTCAGCCACTCGGATATTTGTCAAACCTGTGGTTTTGCTTTACGTCTGAAAAATCGCTATCGAGCCATCCAAGCGATTGGGCGAGGCGGTTTTGGTCGCACCCTCTTAGCCGTGGATGAAGCGCAACCGCTAAAGCCCCGCTGTGTGATCAAACAATTTCTACCGCAATCAGAAAATCTGACTAATACAGAAAAAGCTTCCGACTTATTTAAGGAAGAAGTTCTGCGGTTGAGAGAAGTGGGTAAGCACCCCAACATTCCCGATTTGTTCGGCTATTGTAGACAGGATGGCTACCAGTATCTGATTCAAGAATTTATTGATGGACGCGACTTGGCGCAGGAATTAACCGAGGACGGGGCTTTCAGTGAACTTAAAATTCGGCAATTGCTTGAAGAACTCCTGCCTGTGGTTCAGTTCATTCACGACTGCCACATTATTCACCGCGATATTAAACCAGCTAATATCATTCGTCGTCAGAGCGACCAAAGCCTGTTTCTTGTAGATTTGGGCGCTGCCAAACAAACGACCGGAACCGCACTCGCCCAAACTGGCACCGTGATTGGGAGCGCAGAATATGTATCGCCAGAACAGGCTCGCGGTAAGGCAGTATTTGCCAGTGATATTTATAGCTTGGGGGCAACTTGTATTCATTTGCTGACTGGCATGTCCCCGTTTGATTTGTATAACAGCCACGAAGGGCAATGGGTTTGGCAAGAGTATTTGCCTCAACTAGTCAGTGGATCGTTGGCATCGGTACTGAACAAAATGCTACGCGATGCCACAAGTAAACGCTACGCTTCTGCAACCCAAGTTCTGGCTGGTATCAGTTTTTGGGAAAGCTACGATGTAACTGCCTCGTGGCTCTAATCATTACTACATCGCGTGATTCTGCAACTTTTGACTTTGATACACTACCCGTTGATAGCTCGAAGGCTTCAGGACGCATGATCACCATTAATCCAAGCGATCCTGAATGGGAGAAAAATTTAGAGCAGCGAATTGGTCAGACAAGTCAAGAATGACCCTATCAGTTCTCTTCCATTTAGTAACTTCCCCAAATCCGCTTGGATGAATTAGTAAACCGCTTTTAAGTTGGCACCAATTCGCCGGGGCGCAGTCGTGACCATTTACCCATATCGGCGGTAAAACTTTCGCAGCCTACTACATCCCATTCCATTTCGATCATTTCGCCATCATTGCGGATGTTTACGTTGATCGTCGGTTGAGTCGCCTCAAACGTGGGATTTTCGGTGAGATGCGGCTGTTGATGCTGCCCCTCAACCGCATGGTAGGTCGTGCAGCGATCGACGTAGTGACAATTAATACAAACACACATCGTTAAAAACCTCCGTGTCTGCGGTTCAGCGACTCGAAGAACCGAGATGCTTTTCTGCTAATGTAGCTCAGGCGACGTGATTCTTGATCACTCTAGCCATAGATTTTTACGACAATTGCAGTCCGTCTAATTTCCAAAATTTTGCCGGAACGGTCTGCAAATGCCGTGCATTTCACAAGTAGCATCGTTAGGATCAGACTATTGTTGGATTTAGAACCTTTAACGCTGAGTCAGGGATTGGATCTTCAAGCAACTGCCTCGATTAATTTTTTAGCCCTTTCTCCCCAAAGCTGGCCTTTTGGATTGGAGTGGTTGCCTGCGTCTGCTTACCTGGTTGGAGGCAGTGTGCGGGATGCACTGTTGGGCAGACGCAGCGATTATTTAGATCTGGATTTTGTGCTGACCGATCGCGTCGTTGAAACGGCCCAAGCGATCGCCCGTCACTACAAAGCAGGATTTGTGCTGTTGGATGCAGAACGACAGATTGCGCGGGTTGTGTTCCCTCAAGGCACCGCTGACTTTGCTCAGCAGGTTGGCGCAACCCTAGAAGAAGATCTGAGGCGACGAGATTTTACGGTGAACGCGATCGCCTATGATCCTCGGCTTGATCGGTTTGTCGATCCCTTACAAGGCTACGGCGACCTGCAACAGCGATCGCTGCGAATGGTGTCGGCAGAAAACCTAGAAGAAGATCCCCTGCGATTGTTGCGGGCTTATCGCCAAGCTGCCCAACTAGGGTTTAGTCTAGAAGCTGAAACCCGTGCCGCTGTGAAACAGTTTGCGCCTTTACTGCGACGAATTGCAGCGGAACGGGTACAGTCGGAATTAAATTATTTACTCAGTACTGCAAAAGGCACACCTTGGCTAACCCAAGCATGGCAAGACGGTTTGTTGCAAGATTGGCTCCCCAATGCGACGGCTCAAAGTTTAAAGTGTGTTGCTGAAATCGATCGCGTCACGGTTTTGCTGCAAGAAATATTGCCAGAGTTTGCTAGAGAGCTTTATGGTCAAGTTCGGCTTGTATCCAGCGGACACTTGCCAACAGAGAGTTCTCCGTTCAAAGCATCCGGTTCGGCACGTAACTGGTTAATTGCTGCCAAGTTGGCATGTTTGCTATCGGCTAAAACAGCAGAGGCCGAGACTCAGTTGCGCCAATTGAAATATAGCCGCACTGAGATTCAAGCAATTAGTACAGTACTCAAATTTTTGCCGCAGCTTTATCCTGCAAACTCAGTTGAAACAAACCAAGCCGTAACTACCCTAGCTTCGCGACTAAACCTGTCGCGGCGAGAGCAATACTTCTTTTTTCAAGGAGTAGGAACAACATTTCCGGCGATCGCCGTGTTGGCGATCGCTCAAGGGCTGACAATAGAAGCGATCTCGCCCTTAATAGAACGATTTCTTGATCCAAGCGATCCCGTCGCTCATAGCATTCCTGTTTTGACTGGACAAGACCTGATGACTGCCCTCAAGTTACCACCTGGTCCACTCATTGGTCAGCTACTAGCAGCAATTCAGTTAGCAAAAGCCGAAGGTTCGCTTTCCACCGCCGCAGATGCTCTAAGTTTGGCAGCGGATCTTCTCGCTCAGCAAAAAACAGAAATGTGATGGAGCCGAGAGGTATTTATTGCTGCTTTACAAGCATCGCTTTGGTTATTTCGCGCGATTTAGAATCATAGAGCATCCAACAGGTATGTTAAAGTAATCTCCTGACTATTTTTTTCAAATGCTGCTCAACTAGCCCTAGTTTATTAAACCAAGGGTAGTTTGTTTGCGGCTGCTATGGCTGTTTTATAAGGGGTAAACATGGCTAAACGCCGAAACCAAAAGAAAGAAAAAGCTCTCAGAAATCAAGCGTATGCTCGTAAGTTTCGGAAGAGAACGAACACAGGTCGGATGAACCGTGGAAGACGCAGCTTTGGAGGTCGTCCAGATGATGAGCAAGATTCTGACACGATGGAACAAAATGAATCAGGGGCTGGAACAGGAGCCGTTGATTTGTAACTAGCAATAAGCTTGAGCAACAAACCTGTAAAGACTTGGGCATAAACCCTCTAAGTGCAGATACTTAGGGGGTTTAGTTTGCTGAAATAGCTGTTAAATTTGGTTAGCTAGCGATACTAACTAAGATTTGGCTTTCCAATTTACTAGAAAGCAATGAATATCTGCCAAGTGCCGCCGCCTTTAAAACCAAATGATTTGCTGCGGGTGATTGCTCCAAGCGGTGCATTACGCGAATTGGAGATGTTTCACAAAGGGGTGAATCTATGGCGATCGCGGGGGTATCGCGTGGAGTTTAGCTCCGGCTTTGATCAACAATGGGGCTATTTAGCAGGCACCGATGATAACCGCCGACAACAGTTGCGGGATGCACTGAATGATCCAGGTTGTCGCGGCATTCTTTGTGCGCGAGGCGGCTATGGTGGCGCACGATTGCTAGAAGACTGGTCGTGGCAGGGGATCGAGCCTAAATGGTTAATCGGCTTTTCGGATATCACGGCGCTGCTAATGAGTTTGAGCCAACAGGGAATTTCTGGCTTACACGGTGCGTTACTCACGACGATCGCCGCTGAACCCGATTGGTCGCTCCAGCGATTATTTGATTGGGTAGAAGGTCGCCCCATTCCGCCATTGACTGGAACAGGGTGGGGGAATGGCAAAATAACTGGAGTGCTTTTGCCAGTAAACCTGACTGTTGCTACCCATTTATTGGGAACACCCTTTCAGCTTGATTTGTCGAATGTGATTTTGGCGATCGAAGATGTGAGCGAAGCGCCTTACCGAATCGATCGCATGCTAACTCAATGGCGACTTTGTGGAGCATTAAAGCAACTAAAAGGAATTGCCATCGGTCGTTTTAGCCAATGCGAACCTCCTGCCCATATTTCCAGCTTCACTGTGGCGGAAGTACTACGCGATCGCCTAGGAGATTTGGATCTTCCCATTGTGTCTGATCTACCCTTTGGTCACGATGGAGTGAACGCTGCCATCCCTATGGGAATCAGTGCAGAGCTTGATGGTGATCAAGGCACGCTAACCCTCTGCGATCGCTGACCCCGTTCTTCTAATATCAACTTCTAGCGGCGAGCTTTCGCAGTTTTGAAATAGGTTTTGTAAATTTGATGGGCAATCGGAACGGCTGATTCAGCGCCAAATCCACCATTTTCCACGACGACCGCCACCGCAATTTTAGGATTGTTAAAAGGAGCAAAACCCGCAAATAGTGCATTATCTTTCTGCCCCAGCACTTCCGCCGTTCCAGTTTTACCTGCCGTTGGAGGAATGGAGCCATCGCTGAGTTGACGAGCCGTACCCTCAGCCACCACTGCTTTTAAGCCCTGTCGAATTACTGCCAAGGTGCCTGGATTAATCCCCATTTTTTTAGGGCGCGTGGATGCCGTTTGGCTTTCGTCTGCCAGCAGATGAGGCTGAACTCGCCAGCCTCCATTAGCGATCGCAGCGTAGATCGCCGCCAATTCCAATGGCGTTGTCTGAACTAACCCTTGCCCAATCGACATGCTGACGGTATCTCCACCATACCAAGGCTCTTTGAACAGCTTTTCTTTTTGTGCTGGCGTGGGGATCATGCCATGACTTCCTCCACTAAGCCTCACATTGATTAGATCACCGATGCCAAATTTTTGCCCCCATTGAGCGATCGCTTCTGGACCGGCAGCTAATCCCACCTGATAAAAAAAAGTATTGCTACTAAATGCCAACGCATCCCGAAAGCCAATCACTCCCTGACTTTGCCCATGTTCATGAAACAAATGTCCACCTAAATTAATTGCCGCATAGGTCATTAGCGTGGAATCCGGTGAGAACTTTCCCGATTGTATTCCTGCGATTGCCGTTACAACCTTAAACGTGCTCCCTGGCGGATACCCTTGAAGTGCCCGATTCAAAAATGGATTTTCTTGACTCTGCAACTGTTGCCATTCCTGTTTGGTAATGCGCCGGGTGAACAAGTTGGGATCAAAGGTGGGTCCACTTGCTAACGCCAGCACAGCCCCCGTTTTAACATCTAATACCGCAACAGCTCCGCGACGATTTGCCAGCGCTTTTTCAGCCGTTTTTTGTAGATCTGAGTCTAAAGTCAGCCGAATTGCTTGTCCAGAGATAGGAGGTTTTAATCCAAGGCTATTCAATTGTCGTCCCGTTGCATCAACTTCAATCAGTTGACCACCCCAAACCCCTTGGAGTTTAGAATTTGCTAATCTTTCAATGCCCATTTGCCCAACCAGCATCCCCATGGAATAGTCTGGATGAGCTTTGAGGTCTTTTTCGGTAGCCTCACTGATATAGCCCAGCACATGGGCAGCCAAGTTGCCATTGGGGTAGTATCGACTAGCCTCTCCTCGGATTTCTAACCCAGGAAAATGGGTAGCCTGTTCTGCAAGAGTAATGAACGCATTGAGTGATAAATCGCGGCTAATACGCACAGGCAGTGCCGACCGAAATCCAGCTTGCTTAAGCTTTTCGAGAATCTCTTCGGCTGGAATTTTGAGAATTGGCGCAAGGCGCTTTGCAGATTCAACCCAGGATGCTTTAGATTGCTCACAAGGGCGGAGATATATAGAGCGTGCTAAACGATTAGCTGCTAATAATGCGCCACTCCGATCCAAGATGTTGCCTCGATCTGCAGGCATTGGCATCAGCACAACTCGGTTTTGCTCAGCTCGCTCTCGATGTGTCGGTCCCTCAATCAGTTGTAATTGAGCTAGTCTCAGTCCACAGCTACCTATCAGCAAGAAAGTCATGCCCATTAACCCGATCGCCCGGTGCGATCGCTGAGTTAGTGGCGCATTGATAAAACGGCTTTTCGTAACAAAAGAAAGTCCAGTAGCCATTGCTGCTCTTTACCAGAAATAGCATTATTAGGAGAAACGCGATAAACCTTCAAATAGCGGCAGCAAACAATATAAGACAGGTCGAAAAAATTCATGTACCGCTTAATTGTTTAGCTGAATGGAAACTTGAGAACTCATCCAGTTCAGTATGCGCTAAGTAAAAATAGACAAGAGTTTATCTGAATACGTTTAAACAATCCTTATCAAATTTCTGAAGTTAAAAGAAGAATCAGGATTATTGGCGTCTAAACTTTACATAAAAGTTGTTGGGCAATAATAATTTAGCTTTGAAGCGAGATTCTTACTCTCTCTATAATTTGATGTGATGCCAATTTAAATGTTGGAGAACCCAGCCAAGAAGCATTGATAGCAGTCGGTATCGACATGGGAGAACTGCCAGAAAAGGGATTCTCCTGTAGTAGGTTCTACAGCGCGATAGAGCCAGAATGCTTTGCACACTCATTGCCATGAGCTAATGGGTTTCACTCCAAAATCCTGGCGCACTTGCTGAGCGTACTGGCTCAACAAACCGAGTTCGTCTGCAAGGTTTGCTTAAATACCTCTCGCTGGTCTCGGTTTTGCTTGAGGTGTTGGGGATGAGCCACTTTTAACTTTGCTTGGAACCGACATCACTCCACCTTGCCTCGGCTTCTAACTTCAAGTATTGCCGTTGACAGAGACAAACGGTCGTTGGAATCGGTTCAAGCTTTGCCAGTCGGGCTTCATTCACTGATCTCAAATGACGAGCTTTTCTTTAACGTTTCAATCCCGGTGGTTCGACTGATTCTGAGTACCCGTGCTGTGTTTTATAGGCATAGACGTGCCGCAGGCAATGCCGCTACCTTAACTGCCCTATCTACAATTTGCTGCTTTACTTTGGGCAGATACCCTCGGTAGGCATATTCCTGGGTGAAGGTGAAATGAATCGTCAGGAAACTGAAAAATCGGCGAATTTGAGATAGTGAAGTAGCAAGCGAATTGAATGCTTCAGCATTGTCACAGGTAGAGGACAGAGGATCTTACTATTATGCCCGACTGATAGTTGCGTAACTGGGTGTTTATCACCTTCCACTCGCATCATATAGGCCTTGCTGACAATCTGATCTTCCGTTGGAATAAAGCAGGGCTGAATGATCCGCCGTCGGTGACGTAGAAATAGCATTGCCATGCCCCGCGATCGCCCACAGAGGAGAAAAAGTCTTCCCACTGTGATCTCCAACAACCCAGTCTAAGATTCCCTGCTTAAAGTGGGGAACCGCCGTCTACAGACAGATAACAGTTGTGGGAATATCTCAAGGCAATCCTCAAGTGGGCTTCGTTCAAAACTTTGGCTGACAAGATTTTAGATGCTGTATTTTATAAAAACTTAGGTTGATGGAGCAAAATTTTGAGCAAACTCTTGTTGACTAGGATAAATATCAAACACTTGATCTATACCAGTAATTTCCAATAGCATCCTTGGCTGTTCGTTAATTGAACACAAAGATATATTTCCGCCAGATGAGCGAACTGATTTAAACGAACTTACTAATCCACCTAGTCCAGAGCTATCGATAAATGTTACTCCTTGTAAATCTATCAGCATCTGTTTGACTCCAGATTTCAAAGCGGTGTCAATATCTTGACTTAGGCTAGCGGTTGAAACACTATCCAAAATGTTAGAAGGTTGAAAGACCTTCACTTCAGGATTTATGAGCATCGTCTAGTTTCCACGCTCTATTATGTTGATCAAATTTGGTAGATGGCGCACAATTCTCTTTTTTCTTAGAATACTTAAATTGTTCTAAGCTTTGCCCAAGTTAACAGATTAGGGGCCATTTGCAACTAGCGATCGCGAAAATGTCTTCCACTATTTACATAAGCAAAAAAGCAATATAGTGATTGCGTTTACCAACCGTGTGAAAAACTGGAGCAATCTGCCGCCGATAAGCTCCCTAGTCAGAAGTATCTCCATCTTCCAGCAGGTTTAAGGAACGGAATACTGGCACTGTAAACAGCAAAAGCTTGACAAGGTCTGGGAGCAAACTAAGTTGACGACTTGGTTAGGAGTGGATTACTTCAACTGGATTTGGCATCATAATTAATTGAGGGCAACAGCGGCTCAACGAGCGAGAGTAACTCTAAAGTATTAGACCTAGCATGAGCTAAGCACTTATCCCACCAATATTTAGTGAACTTACACCCATTTGACTGAATAATTTATTCATCCTAGAGTTTGTAAAACTGCATTTCTTAAACGAAAGCAAAAATGACTTACGCGTTTACATAATGATTCGTATGGGCACTTTAGAATCATGAGAATCATAGAATTGATATGATTGCGAGGTTGAAGGCTTCTGAAACTACCCATAAAGCGATTGAAGGTGTCTCTAATCATTTCCATCAGCGATCTGGATCACTGATAGAGTGACGGATTTATATGAAGCTGTAATAAGGGAGTATGTTCGGACTTTACTGCCTAGGTGAACAAATATGAACAGGGTTCGTCCTTAGCAGAACGGTAATTATTCGAGACTCATCAAAGTTCACAGAGAGATACTCATGTCCAGTGCCCTAGCTCATTTTGTCATCAACTTCTGGGGAGTCCGAGGTAGCATTTCCTGTCCAGGATCAAGTACCGTTCGCTATGGAGGAAATACTCCCTGTGTTGAGATGCAAGTGGGCGGCAAGCGGCTCATTTTTGATGGGGGTACGGGAATTCGGGTATTAGGGCGATCGCTTTTATCCCAAATTCCGGTAGAGGCACACCTGTTTTTTACGCATTCTCATTGGGATCACATTCAAGGATTTCCTTTCTTTGTGCCTGCCTTTGTAAAGGGTAATCGCTTTCATATTCATGCTGCGGTCGCGCCCGATGGGTCTACCATTGAAAAGCGCCTGAATGACCAAATGCGGCACCCTAACTTTCCAGTACCGCTACAAGTGATGGCTGCCGACCTGCAATTTAAAGATATTCAGATTGGGCAATCGGTATCCGTGGGCGACGAAGTGTTGGTCGAAACTGCACTGTTGAATCATCCGGGTCAGGCATTAGGCTATCGAGTTAATTGGCAAGGACACGCGGCGGCCTATGTCACTGACACTGAGCATTATCCAGATCGAATGGATGAAAATGTGCTGAAACTAGCCCAAGATGCGGATGTACTCATTTACGATGCCACTTACACCGATGATGAGTATTATTCAAAGCAATCTAGTAAGGTCGGTTGGGGGCACTCTACCTGGCAAGAAGCGGTTAAAGTTGCCAAAGCCGCTAACGTGAAAAAGTTGGTCATCTTTCACCACGATCCACTGCACGACGATGACTTTTTGGATCAAATAGGTAAGGATGTCGCCAGGGCGTTTCCCAACAGCATTATGGCAAGAGAAGGCGTTTCGCTTCAAATTGCGCCTCTATCCTCTTCCTTAAATTTAACGAAGCCACTGAAAGAAATCCAAGTTTCTGTGTAAGTTTCAGCGAAGGCGTTATGTGTCAGAATGTAAAGCGTGTGGATTACTTCATCGCTCTCTACGATTCTTACTCCAACTGCTGTTGCCCTTGGAAACTTTGATGGTATTCATCAGGGGCATCGACAGGTAATTCAACCTGCTTTGGCATTTAATGACGAGGCGATCGCGTCTCCTGTGTATGCTACTGTCGTCACTTTTCATCCCCACCCTCAAGAATTTTTTTCGGGTCAGTCGCGCAAATTGCTAACTCCGCTACCCGAAAAAATAGTTCAGCTAGACAAAATGGGAGTCAAGCAGCTAGTGATGCTGCCATTTGATCAGCAGTTAGCGACACTGACTCCAGCGCAATTTGTTCAAGAGATTTTGCTGAAACAATTGCAGGTGCGCCAAATTAGTATTGGTTCAGATTTCCGATTTGGCCGAAACCGGGCAGGAACGGCGAAAGAACTCCAGGCGATCGCTGCTGCCGAAGGAGTTGAGGTGATGATTACCTCGCTAAAACTGCTAGACGAGAAACGGATTAGCAGTTCTGCCATTCGCGAAGCCCTGCAAGCCGGGGATATTGCGCTTGCCAATTACTTGCTTGGTCGTCCTTATACGCTAGTGGGAACCGTTGTGGAAGGACAGCAACTGGGTAACACCTTAGGTTTTCCCACTGCCAACCTTCAGCTTCCACCCGAAAAGTGCCTACCTCGCTCAGGGGTGTATGCCGTGCGAGTACAGTGGTGTGAAAAGGGAGATTGCCCCCAACCGGGTACAGCCTGTGAGACAGGGGTGATGAACCTGGGCTATCGACCAACCGTGAATGGAACTCACCTAGTTGCCGAAGTGCATTTGCTCAACTGGGCAGGCAATCTATACGGGCAAGTTCTTTCGGTTAGTCTGGAGCACTTTCTTCGCCCTGAGCAGAAATTTGAGTCGCTGAATGCATTGAAGGCTCAAATTAAAACAGACTGTGATGCTGCCAAAACTGTCTTTTGACCCGAACAATTGATGCCTTGTGCTACTTAAATTTGGAGCAAACTCTACCAGGATGGATAGTGTGATAAATCGCAAGGCTGTTTTGCGATCGCGGCTGAAGTGGTAAGTTGCTCTATGTTATACCTGTACGAGTTTCACCTAGAACTATATACTTTTGTGCAGTTAGAAACAGCGATCGATTGAGGAACAAACATGTACATCGTCCAGATTGCCGCTGAATGTGCCCCTGTAGTGAAAGCCGGAGGCTTGGGCGATGTGGTTTATGGGTTGAGCCGAGAGTTAAGCTTACAGGGTCATACGGTAGAAATTATTCTGCCCAAGTATGACTGTATGCGGTACGACCATATTTGGGGACTACACGAAGCCTATCAAGATTTGTTGGTGCCTTGGTACGATGGTGTAATTAGCTGTACGGTTCACTGTGGCTGGGTGCATGGGCAATTATGCTTTTTTGTTGAGCCTCATTCAGCAGACAATTTCTTCAATCGAGGCACCTATTACGGCTGCAAAGATGACAATATGCGGTTTGCCTTTTTTAGTAAGGCAGCATTGGAATTTTTGCTGAGAACCAATAAGCGACCCGATATTTTACATTGCCACGATTGGCAGACTGGGCTGGTCCCTGTCTTGCTGTACGAGATTTATAAGTGGCATGGAATGACCAATCAGCGGGTTTGCTATACCATCCACAATTTCAAGCATCAAGGCATTGCGGGTGCCGAAATGCTAACGGCAACTGGGTTAAATAATGAAGCCTACTATTTTGAATACGATCGCCTACGGGACAACTTTAATCCATTTGTCCTGAATTTTATGAAGGGCGGCATTGTTTACTCTAACTTTGTGACCACGGTTTCCCCTCATCATGCATGGGAGGCGCACCATGGCGAGTTGGGTTATGGGTTGGGGCACACGCTGCATCTCCACCAACATAAGTTTGGCGGCATTTTAAACGGGATTGACTATGAGTTTTGGAATCCGGAAAGCGATCGCTATCTTTCCGCGCACTACAGCAAAGATGACCTGACAGGTAAAGCTGCCAACAAAAAAGATCTGCAAGCGCGCCTATGGTTAGAGGCTGGAAATAAGCCTCTGATTGCCTACATTGGACGTTTGGATGACCAGAAAGGGATGCATCTAGTTCACCATGCGATGTATTATGCTTTGCAGCGCAATGCTCAGTTTGTCCTTTTAGGATCTGCGACCGAACCCGGTATTAATCAGTGGTTTTGGCATGAAAAGCGCTTTCTCAACGAAAATCCGAATGTGCATTTGGAAATTGGTTTTAATGAGGAGCTGTCTCACCTGATCTATGCCGGAGCCGATTTAATTGTGGTGCCAAGCAACTTTGAACCCTGTGGGCTGACTCAAATGATCGGCTTCAAATATGGCACAGTGCCAATTGTGCGGGGTGTCGGCGGCTTGGTGAATACTGTGTTCGATCGCGATTATGACCAAACCCATTTGCCCGAAGAGCGCAACGGCTATGTGTTTTACCAAACCGACGACTCAGCGCTGGAGTCCGCGATGGATCGGGCAATTGGGCTATGGGAAAAATACCCCGATGAGTTTAAAAAGCTCATCGTACAGGGGATGAACTACGATTATTCCTGGAATCATCCCGGCAAAGATTACCTGGAAATTTACGAACTCATTCGTCACAAGTAAAGCAGAGGCTAACTTATAACACCTGTTTGAGGGCAGCAATCAGGCGATCGCAGCTTTCTGGTTTGCTGTTGTAGCCCATTAAGCCGACTCGCCATACTTTACCTGCCAGTTCGCCTAAGCCACCGCCGATTTCGATGTTGTGTTCAGTCAGCAATTGACGGGCGATCGCTTTGCCATCCACGCCAGCGGGAATGCAAACGGTGGTCAGGGTGGGCAGACGGTAGTCTTTCTCCACATGCAGCGTCAACCCAAGCGTTGCCAACTGCTGCCATAGATATTCCACGTTCGTTTGGTGCCTTTGCCAACAAGCCGCAAGTCCTTCCTCGGCAACGAGCCGCAGCGCTTCCCGCAGACCGTAATACAGGTTAATCGGTGCGGTGTGGTGGTAGACATGCTCCGCGCCCCAATATTTGCCTAACAAATTGGCATCCAGATACCAGTTGGCAACCTTGGTTTTGCGTTGTGCCAATTTTTCCAGGGCGCGATCGCTCATGGTAAATGGCGACGCACCAGGCGAACAGCCCAAACCTTTCTGGCTACAGCTATAGGCAAGATCCACACCCCACTCATCCAGGAAAATCGGCACTCCACCTAAGCTCGTGACGGTATCAATCAGCAGCAAGCAGCCATACTCGCGGCACAAATCGCCTACGCCTTCCATTGGCTGACGCGCTCCCGTGGAGGTTTCCGCATGGACGAGGGCAAGAATCGCCGGACGATGGGTTTCCATCGCAGCTCGCAATTCGTCCAGGCTAAACACCTGTCCCCAGGATTTGGCGATCGTTCGGACATCGCCGCCATAGCGCCCTGCCATATCTACTAAGCGATTGCCAAAGTAGCCCGCTACACCCACCAGCACCACATCTCCTGGCTCTACAGCGTTGGCGATCGTTGCTTCCATTGCCGCCGTGCCCGTGCCGCTGATGGCAAAGGTGCAGGAATTTTCAGTTTGCCAAACATAGCGCAACAGGGATTGAATTTCGCCCATGAGTGCCAAAAATGCGGGGTCGAGGTGACCCACAGGCGATAGGCTCATCGCGTGCAGCACGGCTGGATGGGCATTGGAAGGTCCCGGTCCGAGCAGCAGGCGATCGGGAACTTGCAATGGCGAAAGCTTTAAACGTTGGCGATCGCGAATAGATAAGGTTTGCATCATGTCAGCATCACTTTATTAGGGCATGATGTTGAGTCTAGCTTTCTCCGGGCGGCGATCGGTAAAAAGAATAGCGTTCTTGCAATCTTGGTATGACCAGGGTATAACCAAAAGTGTAGCAATTCAATTCAGGTCACGATGAAAACGGCTATTTCGCTGCCAGACTCAGTTTTTGCAGAGGCAGAAGCACTTGCTAAGCAGTTGGGATTATCCCGCAGTGAGCTTTATGCAAAGGCATTGCAAGCGTATCTGCAAAAGTACAATCAGAATCAAATCTTGAACAAGCTGAACCAAGTTTACTCTGAAGAGTCTTCTGAGCTAGATCCAACGTTGGCAAGACTGCAACTGATGTCTTTGCCACATGAGGATTGGTAATGTATCGAGGAGAAATTTGGTGGGCGAACCTGCCTGAACCAGTGGGTTCGGAACCTGGGTATCGTCGCCCCGTTTTGGTGATTCAAGACGATATATTCACTCAAAGCCGTATTCGTACAGTCATCGTCGTTGTTATTACCTCAAACATTCAGTTAGCAGAAGCACCAGGCAATGTATTGTTACCGCGTGAAGCATCCGGTTTGCCCAAAGATTCTGTGGCTAACATATCTCAAATTCTCACCCTTGATAAAGCATTTTTAGTTGAATGCATCGGTTCCCTTCCTAACTTTTTGCAAGAGGAAGTCGATGAAGGGCTACGAACAATCTTGACCCTTTAGATCCCTAACTTAGCTTGCTTAAGTGGTAGTTCCAGAATTCTCGGCGATCGCTGACAGTTGTACTATCCGAAGATATCAAGAAAGATTTTGCTTATCCTGCTAGATAGCGCACCATACGGAAAGATTCCGTCTATCTACCTAGTTAAGGATGTTATATGGAATACCTAGTTAAGGATGTTATATGGAAACAGACCGATGAATTAATAGTTGGGCTGCTTTGCTCCGCTTACACCTACAGCGGATTGCAGTCAGATAGAGGACAATGAAGGATTACAACGTTGGGTCAAAAATGAAGCCGTATTCCATAGACTTTCGAGAGAAGATTGTAAGTGCTATGGAGAAGGGTGATAGCTCGATCCGAAAAGTTGCTGCCCGCTTTGCTGTCAGCAAGAGTTGCGTCGAGAGATGGATGATTCAGAAGCGCACAGAAGGTCACGTCGTTCCCCATAAGCAGGGTGGTTCGGTGAGTCCTGTGATGGAGCACAAAGACCAGTTAGTGGCGATCTTCGAGAACCAGCGCGATGCGACCTTAGCGGAATATTGTGAGCTACTCTTTGATGAGACTGGGCTATGGGTTAGCCAAAGTACTATGTGCCGAACCTTTCAGAGACTCAATTTACCGCGCAAAAAAAAACGCTCCGCTCCAGCCAAGCCACCAGCGAACGAGTCCAACTCCTGAGACAGGAGTACTGGGCACAGGTGACGAGTATAGAACTCAAAGATTTAGTGTTTCTCGATGAGATGGGTGTTCTACTGGGACTCATGCGAACCCATGCCCGTGCTGCACCTGGGGAACGAGCGTATGACTTCAAACCTTTTTATCGGGGCAAGAAGGTGAGTGTCATGGGCGCGATTACCGTCTCAAAGGTGCTGGCTGTGATGACGATAGATCAGTCGATGGACGCGGTTGTCTTTGAGGTGTACGTCTCAAAGTGTCTTGTGCCTCAACTGTGGAAAGGGGCTGTCGTGGTCATGGATAACCTGCCTGCTCACAAGGTAAAAGCCATTGCACCTTTAATTGAGGCGGTTGGAGCGAAGGTTCTGTATCTGTCTCCTTACTCTCCCGAATTTAATCCGATTGAGCATTGGTGGTCACAGTTAAAGGCTTTCCTAAGACAGTTCTCGCCGACAACCTCGAAAAGGGTAGATACCCTCATTGCCACAGCGATGGATTTGATAGATCCTCAACATTTGCACAACTGGTTTGCACACTGCTGTTACTGTCCCTCTTAACACTGCAATCCGCCGTATTAACGTCTTACAGCCAAGGCTTTCAGCGGGTGATTATTGGCAATAGAATAGTATAAAGGTATTGCAAGCGTAGTTTAGGAATCTGTATGAATATTGAGCCAGCATATACTTCCATTGGTAGCCTATTTGCATACAAACCTATGTTTTTCATTCCAAAGTATCAAAGAGCTTATGCTTGGGATGCCGAATCTATATCCGATTTCATAAAAGATCTGAAAAAGTGCTTTGAAAAAAGGAAATCAAATTCGCCTGTAAATCACTTTTTTGGCGGAATTTTAAGTGTAAAACATTCTGTTCCAGGCACGGTTAATCAACATATCCCTCTTGAATCACTTTCGGAAAAGCAAATTTAATCAAAAATGCTGAAGCTTCTATACGGCTTGAGTCTTAGCATACGCAGCTTATTTCCGATATTTCAAAACATTTGACAATGAAGCGTATATACCAGACAGCAGTCGGTGAAAGACTTTCAGCGTTTTGCCTGGATTTTACTTTAACTAGAGTGACATATGAGGGATATAGCTATTGCCAGGACCAATAGGACATAGACTGAGAGGTATCCCCAGCTATAGGAGGGTGAGTGCATCTATGGCAAAAGCGTACAGTTACGACTTGCGACAAAAGGTGATCAATGCCATCCAATTAGACGGCATGAAGCAGAGTGAAGCCGCCCAAGTGTTTCAACTCAGTCGCAACACGATCAATCTATGGCTGAAGCGACAGAAGGAAACTGGAGACTACCAAGCCAAAACAACTCGTCCCCATCGAACCACCAGCAAAATCACCGATTGGGACAAGTTTGCCAAATTTGCCAAGCAGCATGGGGGCAAAACCCAAGCGCAAATGGTCGAGTTGTGGCAAGACCAACTCAGTGTTCGCACAATTTCCAGGGCGTTACACAAACTCGGCTTGAGTCGAAAAAAAAGACCTATGGCTACCTTGAACGCGATGAGCACAAACGAGCAGAGTTCCTAGAGCAGCTAGCCAAAGTGTCTTTATCCGACCGGGTGTACATCGATGAATCGGGAATGGATGAGCGAGAGGATTATGGATATGGTTGGTGTGAACCCGGTGTGCGATTTGAAGCACTCAAGTCAGGGCGACGGGGTCAACGAATCAATATGATTGCGGCTTACTGTGAGCACCAACTGAGTGCTGCTTTTACCGTGAATGGCTCTTGTAATCGAGTCGTGTTTGAAATCTGGCTAGAAACGTGTTTGCTGCCAACGCTTAAGCCTGGGAAGGTTTTGATTCTCGACAATGCCACGTTTCATCATGGGGGACGGGTTGCTCAATTGGTGGAGTCGGTAGGGTGTCGGTTGTTATATTTACCCGCTTATTCTCCAGATTTCAATCGGATTGAAAAGTGTTGGGCCTGGCTGAAAAGTCGTATTCGCAACCGCTTGTCTAGCTTTAGTTCTTTACGGCAAGCAATGGAGTCGGTCCTGAAAGATGCTGTGTCCTAACACTGTTGTCTGTAGCTATAAATATGAAATCATTGATGGACAACAAAGAATTGCAACATTTACTTTGTTGGTTTCTTGCTTATTAAAAACCTATAAAGAATTAAAGGTAGAAGCGAGTACCTCAAGCGATGCTGCTAATGAAGCAATTATAAAAGGAAGAATAGAGAAGTTATCTGAACGTTTTATAGAATTTAGCCAAGAAGTCCAGAGAGTGGTTACTCCTGTTGAGGTTTTAGAACTTTCTAGAGCCGATCAATCTTTTTATAAAGAATTAATTCGTTGCATGAATCCTTCCGCTTCAAGGGATTCTCATAATAAAATTTTACATGCTTATAATTCCCTAAACAACACTATTAAGTCAATCATTGATTCTCATACTAGGATTGAAAACAAAATTGACGATCTTGAAATAGTTCAAAATATTCTGGATAATGATTTTACTATTCTCCATATGGTAACTGGCAGTCGAGACGATGCATTTCGACTTTTTCAGGTCATTAACGATAGAGGTACTAATCTAACGGATGGTGACTTGCTAAGAGCTAAAACATTAGAGCTTTTAGAAGGTTTTAATCAACAACAGGACGCTGTTGAAAAAATGTGGGACGAAATACTAGCTGATCCTCCTACTGATACCAAGAATTATCTCAATTGGATTTACGAGTCCTGTCAGGGAATTAGGCCTCAGCAAAATGCTTTGTTTGACATGTTTCTCGATAAATTCTTTCCTCAAAATCAGCAGATTAGCCTAACACTGCACCATGCACAGCAGATTCATGAAACGGTAAAGAACATCTATGAGGATATTCTCAAGTGTAGAAAGCTCCTACAAGGTCAGTGGTTATATCCCGAACAGCAGCCTGTCACTGGCTGGGATAGAAGTCGCTTAAATATTCTTTTAGTTGAACTTAGACATGACCTATCAATTCCTTTATTTCTTGCAGCGGCTAAACTTGACCATCGGTTATTCTCCGAAATAGTTCAGATGATCGAAAGAACTTTTTTCAGATACAAATTAATATGTAATCAGCACGCAACACCATTGAAGGGAGTTTACTATCAAGAGTCACTAGCTATCAGGCAGGATCCGAATTCTTATAATATCTCTGGTCTAAAAGCAAAATTGCAAAATCTAATCAGTACAAAGGCTATAGATTCAACATTTATGAATGCTCTTAATATGCTTGAGTACAAAGATTCTGGTGGAAACAAACCACTTAAATATTTTCTTATGACAGTCGAATACCATTATCAATGGTACAAAAATGGTGCGACAGGAACGCCTGTTTGTACTGATAAAAGTAGGGTTTATGACTTTGCAGGAACATCTATTGAACATATGTATCCACGTAATGCGGGTAATTCAGTTTTAGACTCTAATCTTGAGCCACTTAAAAATACACTTGGGAACTTAACAATTATGGATCCAGCCCAAAATACTTTAGGCGGGAATGATTCATTTACGAGTAAAACACCGCTTTATCAAAAGTCTTCTGTTTTGTTGACCCAAGAAATAGGTGCAAAGACAAGATGGGCACAAACCGAAATAGATGACCAAAAGCAGCTTTTAACAGATGCTGCTCTTAAGATTTTTCTTCCATAATTTTAGCTGTGCTGGTAATCAGCCAAACACTTCATGGCAGCAGATGCTCAAAAGTCACTCGTGCTTGGTTCGAGGTTGTCTGCCGCCGCTGCGGTTTGACGTTAGTGCGTCAGACTTGAAGGCGAAAGTTGAGTTTTAGACGCGATCGCTTAGACAAGGGTCGGCTTTGTTGAGGGATAATCCAAAATTTTCAGCATTGCCCTATATCCTTGCACCAATGGAAACATCTAGAGCCTGATCACCCCTTCACTTGAAAACGCGATCGCAGACTTGTGAGGTACGATATCGTTGTTTCCTAGGCAGTTTTAGAGGCTATGGATATGACTTCAATATCCCACCAGCAGACAGCCATCATTCATACAGAGCGGGGGCTGACCATTTCAGGAACGCGCATCACCCTCTACGATGTGATGGACTATGTGACGGCTCAGTATCCCTCGAAGTTTATCCGCTCCCTATTGGATTTGACAGAAGAACAAATTAACGCTGCTTTATCCTACATTGAGGCAAATCGTGTTGAAGTCGAAGCAGAATATCAAGTTGTTCTAAAGCAGGCTGAGGAAAATCGGCAGTATTGGGAGGAGCGCAATCGTGAACGCTTTACCCAAATTGCAGCGATGCCGCCTAAACCAGAGCAAGAGGCGCTTTGGGCAAAGCTCCGAGAGCAAAAAGCCAAACATGATCTAGAAGCATGAATTTTCTGATTGATCACAATTTGGGAGGACAGGCAGAGATTTTATTCGGCAATATCGCGAGTCAAGGATGGTTAGAGCTACTTCCTATTCGTTTTGTGACCTTTAAAGAGATGAATCTCTCGATTGACAGCAACGATCGCGTTGTTTGGCGAATTGCTCAGGAAAATCAGATGATTTTGCTCACAGCTAACCGCAGTATGAAGGGTGAAGAATCCTTAGAGCAGGTTCTCCGAGAAGAAAACACAGCGGATGCTTTTCCCGTCATTACAATTGGAGATGCTGATCGATTTTTAGTAGATCGAGTCTATCGAAATCGTTGTGTTGACCGTATGCTCGCAATCTTGTTGGATATTGAAAACTGGATGGGCACTGGTCGTCTTTTTATTCCGTAGTTTTTGGCGATTACCCCTTTCACTTGAAAACGCGATCGCGCCATTTCACCAACAGGTTCGTTTCGCTCAAGCCGCGCCCCAGTAGGATGAACAGCACCAGCATTCCTTGAATCACTCCGGACAGGGAAGATTCTAAGTCAAGGGCGAGGGGCAACTGCAAACTGCCCACGTTTAATGCGCTGAAAAACAGCGCGACTGGAAGAATGAGCCAAACGTTCATGCCAATGAGCATGGCAATCAGGAGCGATAAAAAGCCGAGATTGCTGGAAATGCCGGGAATGAGGCGATGGTAGACGGTAAGAACCTGCAAGGCTCCAGCAATGCCTGCGAAGCCACCGCAGATCGCGAAAGCGCTCAGCAGTTGCCGAATCGAGGGAATGCCCAGCACGTAGGAGGCTCGGAGATTTTGCCCTACGGCTCGAAGCTGTAAGCCAAAATAGGTGCCCCGTAGAGTAATGAGAGTCAGAATGACCGCCGCGATCGCGATCAATAGCGCGATGGGACTTGCATCCGTATTGGCGATCGTGGGCAACGACAGCGACTCTGGAAACGGCTCCGTGCCGCTCATGGAAGCGACGCCTTCCTTCTTCCAGGGACCAAAAACCAGATAAAGTGCTAATCCATCCGCAACAAAGTTCAGCCCCAATCCCGCAAAAATTTCGTTAACCCGTCCATAAACATTCAGCACACCTGCCAAGATGCCCCACAGCATGCCACCCAAGCCACCCACAAGAATCGCCAACACAATGACAAATCCGGGCGGCAAACTATCTTGAGTGAACCGCATCACAGCCGTTGCCGCGATCGCCCCAAAAGCGATTTGTCCTTCGATGCCCAAGTTATAGAGTCCAGCCGTGAAGGTAAACAATAGCCCACTCGTACACAGCAGCAACGGGACTAACGTTGCCACCACTCGTGCGATGCGATCGGGGGTGCCAAACGCCCCCACTGCCATGTTGGTAACCACCTGAACCGGGGAGCCGCCTGCCAGGACAATTAAAATTGCTATCAGCAATAGGGCGATCGCAAGGGAGGCAGTTTGATAGGAGAGCGATTTTGACATGGGCTAGGGAAAAGGGGAAAAGGCTATGTGTGGGCGTTATGTCTGAGGATCAAATCTGCCGCCAATCAGTTGACCGAGTTTTTCAGCAGTTAGGGTTGCCGTCGCAATCGGCTGAGATACTTTACCGCTAGAGAAGACGATCACGCGATCGCTGTATTGCATAATTTCATCCAGGTCGGACGACATAAACAAAATCGTCGTCCCGCCTTTGCAACGAGCAATCAACTGTTGCCAGACCCATAGCGTTGATTCGATATCCAATCCGCGTGTGGGATGCTCCATCAGCAGCAAGTTGAGTGGCACGGGAAGAAGAGCTAACTGGGTGCGCTGCTGGTTACCACCGGACAGGCGCTCGACCTTTGAGTCGGCTTTACCACGAATGTTGAACAGGGCGATCGCCTGCTGGGTTTGCTCCAGCGTGCTTTGCCAATCGACAAACAGCCCTTTGGCTGGCGTTCTCAGGGCAACATGGTCGTGAATAGTAAGTCCTCGCACTAGCCCATCCTGCAAGCGATCAGCGGGAGAATAGCCTACTCCAGCCTTTAAAAAGTTTTTATAAGGTTGATGAGTCAGATTTGCATCATCAATTTGCAATGTTCCTGCGGAGGCTTTAAGCAAGCCAGCACAGAGCAACAACAAAAGCTGTTGACCGCTTCCTTCCAGACCTGCCAGCCCAATGACTTCGCCTCGATGCACTGCCAAATCACTGATCGCCAACGTTTGGCGATCGTCCCCAAAGCGAACGCCAGTTAACTGCAAGGCAATAGCTGGCTGGCAGGTTTGCGGCTTCAACGGCAGCGCCAATTCTTGCCCAAACATCAGGTCGATCAACTGACTATCAGGTGCCGGAACAGGTAGATTTCCCATCACTTTTCCGTGGCGCAACACCGTTACTTCATTGCATAGCACTTCCACATCTTCTAGCTTGTGAGAGACAAAAATCACCGATTTTCCTTCGGTGGCTAGTTGCTTCATTGCGGCAAAGAGAGCCGTTTTTTGGTCAGCCGAAATGCCCGTTGTCGGTTCATCCAAGATCAGGGTTTGCACACCTAAAGAGAGTAAACGCAAAATCTCCAACTGCTGACGCTCTCCAACCGTTAGGTCACTGACTTGGCGGTGAATATGTAGGTCAAAGTTAAATTGGGCAGCAAGAGAGATCAGTTTTTTGGCAGATTGATGACGATTTAGAAACAGTCCACTGGGTCTGCCTGCCATAAAGTTATCTAAAACTGACAGGGGCGGAAAATCCAGCGGATCTTGGTGTAACATGCCGACCCCAACCTGAATGGCATCGGCAGGCGTGCGAATTTCAACCGGGATGTCGTTCAGCAACACCTGCCCGCGATCGCGTCCAACAAATCCGCTCAGCACTTTCACCAGAGTGCTTTTGCCTGCACCATTCTCTCCCAATAGCCCATGAATGGTACCCGCCAACACCCGCAGAGACACATCTTCATTTGCCTGAACCGTGCCAAACCGCTTCGAGATGTTCACCAGTTCAACGTTCATGAGCAAATCACTATGGAAAAGTTAAAGGGAGCAGGTCACCTTTGCCCTCACCCTAAATCCCTCTCCCCAAGGAGAGGGACTTTCACACGTTTCTACTTCCCTCTCTCGTTAGGTGAGGGCTAGGATGAGGGTGTAGTTCGGATATTTGAGAACAGTACTCTCTACCTGCCAGACGAGGTAGCGATCGCTTATTTGCTTGATCCTTGCATTCCAGCCAACAGTTGCGGCATATACCAAATCTGCTGCTCGGTTGCTTTTTCCCCTTCTTTGAGGAACGGCGTGCCATCTTGATAATTCAGCGGACCTTTATAAAGGTCAATCGTGCCATCGCCCATTCCTTTAATAAATTCAGCCATTAGGGGGGCTTTGTCGCCCAACGCGATGCCATCCATGAACCCGATCATAGAATTTGCACCGTTCAGATCCTTAAAGTCGGGACCCACCCAGACAAACTGATTGGGCATCTTACCCGCGATCGCCTCTTTGATAGCGGTCGTGTAGGATGGCACCCAATTGTAGAATGGCACACCTAAGCAAATATCAGGAGCGAGGTTGCACCCCGCCTTCAAGTCGTAGTGGACAAACTTAACCTTTTTGCCTGCTGCTGCGGCTTTTTTGCCCTGCACAGCCACTTCGGGGGTATCAATTCCCGACATCACCACGTCGTAACCACCGTTGTAATAATCATCGGCAACTTTAGTGGGGTCAAGGGTTTTGCCTGGAATGTTGAACCAGAAGCCAATCCAAGTCACTTTAAATTGCAAATCTTTGGCATCTTTTTTGCGGTAAGTTTGCCAGCAGTGTTTAGCACCCAAGTAGGCAGCCGATACATAGCGACGGGTTTCATCGTTAATTAAGGGTCCGACATAGCCAATTTTGCCTGTCTCAGTGCCAAGAGCAGCGGCGCAGCCTGCCATCATCTTGCCGAATTCCATCCGTCCCATGATGTTGCCAAGATTGGGCTGGTTTTTGAAGTTTTTGCCTTCTTTCCAGGCATAGTCTCCAGAGGCATGGATAATCGGCACGTCTGCATGTTTTTTCGCCGTTGTTAGGGCATCGTCCTTAAAGTCGTCTGAGTTGAAGATGATCAGTTTTGCTCCCTTAGAAATCAGGTCATCAGCCACCTGAGAACCTGTGACATTGGGGCGATCGCCCGGATTCACCTTATCCACATACTCCAGCTTAATTCCCACATCTTTGGCAACTTGTTCCATGCCTTCGTAGTGCGCTTGATTCCACCCGGCATCATTTTTAGGACCGACAAGTACCAGACCTACCGTATAGTCTGTGGTGCCTGCCGCCGGAGAGGACGAAGTGGTTTGAGGCGGTGGAGTAGGACTGCTGCACGCATTTAGGATAGCTCCGAGTGCTGCAATCTGCCAAAAGCGCTTGATCGTAAAAACAGGATGAGCTAGGGAGGGAAAGAATACGCTAGGACGGTTCATTTTTTTCGCTTTCATACTTCACTTTTCACACAGAGATGACGGAGTTCATTAGCAGGGTGGGAAAATCCAAAAATGGCATATGGAACCTGCCACTGAATTGGCAAAAATACAAAGTGGTTTGTTCCATTAAGGCGATCGCTCAACCTAGAAAATGTATCCTATGCAACATTTAGCGGATTCTCTTATGTGGAGACAGATTTTCGGCAAACCCAACTGCTGAATGTCGGTTTCCCCCAATGCTATTCTGTCAACCTCACCTTAAATTAGAAACATGAAAAACAAATGCAAGTTGACATCAATAACAACTTCATTTGTACAGTCGTTGAGAGTTTTTTAATCGCATTGGCTGCTCTTAAAATCAGTCAGCTGAAGAACTCTACACGGTGTTTTGTTGACGCTTGTAATCTTCTAAGGTGAGCATATTATGACACTAATTCGTTGGCAACCCTGGCAAGAAGTAGACTCACTTCGTCATCAACTTGATCAACTATTTGATGAATTGTCTCCAGCTAATCATGGGACGAGCTTGAGAAAAAATGGGGTAAATTGGACTCCCGCGATTGAGCTCAAAAGCACAGAAACAGAGTTAGTTTTGCGGATTGAATTACCTGGCATTGAAGCAAAAGATATGGATGTTCAAGTGAGCCGGGAGGCTGTTTCTATCTCTGGCAAATACAAGGCAGAAAATCAAACAGAAACCCAAAAGGTAGTTTTTTCTGAGTTTCATTATGGCGGCTTCAAACGAGTAATTTCGTTGCCTAATGCTGTTCAAAATGAACAAGTTAAAGCCGAATTCAAAGATGGCATTTTGACTTTAACTTTACCCAAAGTAGAGGCCGATCGCCCAAAAGTGGTCAAGGTGAATCTTGAACAAGCATAGAGTGTTTTTCTAAATTCCCTATGCGTGAGTGCTAAATAATCTGAGGGGAGTGAGTTTTAAAAGACTTAATCCTCTTTTTTATCATTCTCAAAAAACATTTCTTAGCTAATTTAATTGTCTTTTTTAATTGTGATCAGAGCATTATAGATGCAGAGTCGCTACTCTAGAAATAACATCGTCACTAAAAATCTTGTTAGCAGATAGGGCATTACCTATTACTTACTCCCATGCCTCATCCCACGCCTGAGAATTCAATTCCTGAAAAAGACTTGCTTGAATCGGCTTCCTATATGGATATTGATCAATGGCTTGAACGTCTGCGCCGCAGCGATCGCGCTCTTTATAATTCAATGGCACTAGAAGTTTGGTCGATCGCCCGAACAATGGACAGCTTAATTCCAGGCTTTTGGAACCGCTTCATGGAAAATCGTCAAACCGCGCTCAAACAATTTGTGATTCAGCGGAAGAAAGAGGAAAATAGGGAATAAGGGAGTTCAAGGTTAGGAAACTCAAAACTCCATCATTCGATGAATTCAAATGAATTTCTACAGATTGAAAGTTTTTCTGTTTCTAGAGTTAGTGTCAAGGGTTAGAGCATCATTCAGGCGATCGCCCTTATCTATCACTAAAGGCGATCGCTTGTGCGGCACAACCCATTCAACTGTCGGATCTGCAAGCGGGCGAAACGCATTTGATCAAACAGTCATATCCTAAACTTTTTGACCAACGCTATATCACCGGAAAAAGCAGGTTATGCCGCTCCATAGACTGGTCACGCGATCGGCGGGTTTGCTCCCACTCAACAAACCTCCAAGACTACCAGCAGAAAATTCGGTTCCTAGAGAACTCTGGCTTACTTTTACGGTGTAAGCCTTATTGAGCTGAGTTCGAGTTGAGCCGGTGCCAACTCCGTCGATAGTCGTCAGTTTGTTGGCTCCTTGACTCCGACCATCGACTTTCCATCCAGCGAAGCGACCTTTATTAAACTGTAGGGACAATCCATCCGCCCAACTGGCAAAGCCAAGCGGACCCGCACCGCACTCCTGATTCACGCCGCGATTGCGGGGCTTTCCCCGTAAGTTCGTCAGAATTGAAACTACATCGGCTTCCTTGGTGCCAAAAGCGATCGCCCGCGTTGCTCCCGTAGACTTATTCACCACTCGTAATCCCTCGGAGTCGAGTGCCAACACTGACAAACTGGGCTTGGCTTGAGCGATCGGTTTCAGGGAGATCGTCATAGCAGGCGCAATTGATGCTGAATTCTTTGAAGTGAGGGAATCAGAATCTTTTGCAGAAACACTGCCTAAATAAAATAGCGATACACCCGAAACGCACAGTGAAATTAAGAGAGCATTGGTCAGTTTCATAGATCGTTTCCGTTCGTGAATGTGCAGGAATGGGGTAAGACTTTATAGTACTAGCATATTTGCCTGTAGCCTTCGGACTCTCCACACTAAGCAATTACACTAGCTCAGCATCCCTTTTCCGGAAATTTTGGCGGTACAGTTTCGATCGCTTTCTCTCTTCGCAACGCGATCGCTGACCATCTGCGTGAAGAATGAGATCGTCTCTCCATTAGGTTCCGCCCAATGGGTTAGCAGGTTGGTGTTGAGTGTAGCCAAACCCAACAGGAAATAGAATTAGCAAAGAAGGATGTTGGGTTGCGCTAAGTACAATAAGAGCAAAGGGAATTTCTCTAATAAAGATGTTGGGAAATAGTTTTGAGTTTAGTTAAGATTCTGACTCTCTTTTCTGCTGATGTGTTCTTCACGTAGCCGTGAGCATCAAATGGTTATTAAACTCCTCTACGCTACCCTACCTTTTTAGGGCATTACTATTATGTTTACATCGCTGCCAGAAATTACGGTTAAGGAATTGGCGACCCTGTTGGTCGCAGAGGGCGATCGCCAGTTTGTGGATGTACGAGAACCTCACGAATTAGAACTGGCTCAGCTAGAAGGCTTTGTTAACTTGCCCCTGAGTCAGCATGGTGATTGGTCAACCAATATTCACAGTCGCTTAGATGCCAACCAGGAAACGTTGGTGCTATGCCATCACGGGATGCGTTCTGCCCAAATGTGCCAATGGCTGATGAGCCAAGGCTTTGCGAACGTAAAAAATGTGACAGGCGGCATTGATGCTTACTCCTGTGTTGTAGACGCTGCCATTCCCCGATATTAGGCTCTGGTGTTCGCTAAAGATATTAGCGGTGGCAGTGCGACAACTTCTCCCCTTATAGTGAATACAGCCTCATCTACACAATAGTTCGCTGAGAACGCCTTTCATTCAGCATTTCACTGATAATCAGGTTCTACACATAAGCGATAAGCCGTGCGATCGCCCTTGATGCAATCCCTTTAGAATTCGCGCCTTACCCTCATGTCCTCACCCATCAAACTTACGACTCGTCAGCAGCAGGTGCTTTGGGCAACGGTTCGTCACTACATTGCAACTGCGGAACCTGTTGGCTCCGAAGCGCTGATGAAAGACTATAACCTGAGCGTTAGTTCTGCCACCATCCGCAACTCAATGGGCATGTTGGAAAAGGTCGGACTGCTTTATCAACCCCATATTTCTGCTGGACGAGTGCCCTCAGATTCGGGCTATCGAATTTATGTCGATAAGCTGCTGACCCCATCGAGTGACTTTGCGCTTCAGATAGACCATTTGTTGAGCGATCGCCTCACCCGTGAAGATGGGAGCTTGGAAGCGATGCTGCGGGGAGCTGCCCACATCTTGGCAACCGTCAGCGGCTACATTGCCCTGATTACTATGCCTCAAACCTATACAGCGCGGTTACATCACATTCAACTGGTGCTAGTTGACCCCAGCCGGGTAATGCTGATTTTTGTCACCGATTCCTATGAAACTCAGTCGGCTCTGTTGGATCTAGCAACCGGTGAAGATAAGACAACAGCAGAAATGGAATTGCTGGAACGAGAATTGCAGATTTTGTCCAACTTTTTGAATAGTCACCTGCGCGGACGGGCGATCGCTGAACTTACCCAAATGGATTGGACTGAACTCGATCGCGAATTTCAACGCTACGGCGATTTCCTCAAAAATATCTTGACCGAAATAACGCGCCGATCTCAGTCTCCTGCACCAACCCAACTGATGATGAGTGGTTTATCAGAAGTGTTGCGTCAACCTGAATTTTCAGAAGTGCATCAGATTCAAACTATTGTGCATCTGCTCGAAGATGAGCAAGATCAAATTATCCCCTTAATCTTTGAACCTTCTCCCCTTGATCAATTCGGTAAGCGTGTGACGGTTCGGATTGGTTCTGAAAATCCTCTCGAGCCAATTCGCTCTTGCACGCTGATTTCATCTACTTACTGCAAGGGAACAACGCCCGTTGGCAGCGTTGGCATGTTAGGACCCACACGGATGGTGTATGAAAACGCGATCGCTCTAGTAGAAGCTACTGCCGACTACATTTCAGAAGCGATTAGCGAGAGAGCAGGGAATAGAGAACAGGGGCCAGGAGCAGAACCCAAAGCCAAGACCTGAAGCCAAAACCTGAAACATATATCCAACCCATTCCATACTAAGGCGCGGTCAGGAAGCGCTGACCTGTCAGTTGGCACGGTACGTGCGAGAATAAGCCCTACCCCTGTTGAAACCCGTTTTTATGTCGCAGTCTGAAATTGGCGTTGCTATTGTTGGCACAGGTTTTGGTCAAAAAGTTCACATTCCTGGGTTCCAGGCACATCACCGGACTCGGATTGTGGCGGTTTATCACCGAGAGTTAGCAAAGGCTGAAGCGATCGCTCATGCTCACAATATTCCCCATGCGTGCCAAAGTCTTGAGGAAATTGTACTTTTGCCAGAGGTTCAGGCAGTCAGCGTTTCAACTCCGCCGTTTTTGCATTACGAAATGGCAAAAATGGTACTAAATGCGGGAAAACATTTGCTGCTCGAAAAACCCACGACCCTAAATGTGGCGGAGGCAGAGGAACTCCATAACCTTGCTACTGAAAAGAAACTTACTACCACAATGAATTTTGAGTTTCGCTGCATTCCAGCATGGCAGCGCTTGCAAGAATTGCTGACCGAAGGCTATGTGGGAAAACCTCGCTTGATTAAAGTAGATTGGCTGGTTGCTAGTCGAGCAGATGCTTCTCGCCCCTGGAACTGGTATGCCCAGAAAGAGTTGGGTGGTGGCGCATTAGGGGCGATCGGCTCCCACGCCTTTGATTACATTGCCTGGTTGTTTGGTTCAATACGGCAGCTAAACGCTCGGTTGGCCGTGTCTGTACCCCAACGCCCCGATCCTCTCAGCAGTGGTGCGCTTAAATCGGTGGATGCCGATGATGTTTGCCTAATTACGCTGGAATTAGCAGACGGTACGCCGTGTCAAATGACGCTGAGCGCAGCAACCTATCAGGGACGGGGACATTGGCTGGAAGTATATGGCGATCGCGGCACACTCATCTTGGGTAGTGATAACCAAAAAGATTATGTCCATGGCTTCAAACTCCTAGGCAGTCAAGCCGGAGAAACACTGACAGCCCTAGAAATTCCCGATCACCTCGCCTTTCCGCGCACTTGGGACGATGGACGGATTGCTCCCTTTGTTCGCATCATTGATCGCTGGGTGCAGGGCATCGATCAGGGCAAATCCTTAGTGCCGTCATTACAGGAAGGATTATATTCTCAAATGTTGATGGATCTTGCCCATCAATCTAATCAACGTGGAGTCTGGATCGAGGTTCCTTAAACTATTCGGAAAATCTAGAACCCTAGCTCACAGGCGAATTGAGATTCTTACCCATCAGTATTTTTTCTAATAGAGTGGATATTTCGGCGGCTTGATTCACCACCATCAGATGTCCGCCTTTCTCAAGCCTGATTACATCCTTGAGAAAACGCATTAAAAAAATGCGATCGCTCGAACCATGAATATGTTGGAGATTTTCAGGAATTACATTGTTTTTCCAAGTCACAACCTGATGCAATGACCATTTAAGAAAGTGTGGATCAATATCTCGCAAAATTGCTTTTAGCATCTGACGCTCATCCACAGTACTTAAGCTGAAAAACCAATAGGCAATCCAATATTCTACCCAGAGCAAACTTTTGAAGGGAAACACACGATGGATTGGGAACCAGCGAAACATCCGAAAATAGGGAGGAACTTCACAGGCAGTTTTAGTGCTAGAAATCAAGATTACTTTTTCAGTTTCAATCTGCTTAGCAATTTCAACCGCCATCATGCCGCCAAAGGACAAACCCACAATAATGGGGCGATCAGCATGAATCTGAGCTGTTAATCGTTTGGCATAGGCTTGCATCGCCTCGCCTCGCTCTGGTTGCAGCCAATGAATATGAACGGGTCGGTAGCCTTCACATTTCAACAGCCGAAATACGCGTTCATCGGTGCCTAACCCACTCATAAAGTACACATCTTTGAGAGCCTTCTCACAGTTATCCGTCGCTTTCACTTGCCGAATAGTTTCTTCTACAACTTGTTCAGGCGCTTGAGATAACTTGGCTTTTACTGACTCTAGAACAGCATCAGACTGAATTTCTGTCATCGCGATCGCTCTCTTAAAAAGCCCATCTCTCTATTGTCAGGTTTTGCCCCATAAATGCAATAAACCACGCTACATCTCATTATCATTACGCCGCAGATTCCTGTACGATTACAAGCTTCAACACTATTGCTTGCATAGTGTAGTTTAGTCAGGCAGCTAAATCTCTCTGGTGTTAACTCAGCCAGAAGTTGATTGACTTAAATCAGTATTAGGTTTTTAGGCTGAACGGAAGCACTGGCGAAATGAAGCTAGATGGCTTCTAAAGATTAATTACGGGCAAAATTCAGAATTGATTAGGGTCTGTGGGTCTGCACTTAACGAAAAATTCCCTCTGCAACAAATAGGATTTATTACAGGGGAATTTTGATAGTTGAGTTAACCTTTGACGCAAACGACTTGCTTCAGAGTTGCCACTACTTCAACTAAGTCAGCTTGATTTGCCATAACCTGTTCGATGGGCTTATAGGCTCCTGGAATCTCATCTAAAATGCCTGCATCCTTGCGGCATTCCACCCCTTCGGTTTGCTGAATTAAGTCATCCAGAGAGTAAACCCCTTTTGCCTTAGTGCGAGACATGAGTCGTCCTGCGCCGTGAGAACAGGAGCAATAGCTTTCAGCATTCCCCTTCCCTTGGACAATATAGGATTTAGCACCCATTGAGCCAGGGATAATGCCATAGTCTCCCGATTGGGCACGAACTGCGCCTTTACGAGTGACATAGACTGCTTCGCCATAGTGAGTTTCTTTTTCAGCATAGTTGTGGTGACAGTTGACCGAGAGTAAAGCCTTGGTGGGCTTTCCGCCTGCCAGATGTTTTTCAACAATTCGTTGTACCCGTGCCATCATCACTTCTCGGTTCACACGGGCATAGTTCTGCGCCCACTGCAAATCGTGCCAATAGGCATCGAATTCAGATGTTCCTGCTACAAAGTAGGCAAGGTCTGGATCAGGCAGCTTGTTGTTGGCTAATTTCGCCAACTCTTTGCCTGTGCTGATGTGGCACTGAGCTAACTTGTTGCCAATGTTGCGTGAACCGGAATGCAACATAACCCAAACCTGGTTTTCGGTGTCCAGACAAATCTCAATAAAGTGATTGCCCCCACCGAGTGATCCCATCTGGCGCATTGCTTTTACTTGTAAGTCTTGCACGCCGGAATGCAGTTGCTTAAAGTCTGCCCAACGCTGCCAGTTTGAAACGGTTTTTTCGACGTCTTTATTTTCGTTAAAACCTACTGGAATCACGGCTTCAATATCCTGACGGATTTTTTTCAGTTTGTCTTCTAGCTGGGTAGCAGTGAAGGGTGTTTTCACTGCACACATGCCACAACCAATATCGACACCAACGGCAGCAGGAATGATGGCATCTTTGGTGGCAATGACGGAGCCGACTAGCGCTCCTTTTCCTAAATGCACGTCGGGCATGAGGGCTACGTGCTTGAAGACGAAGGGCAAGGAGGCAACATTTTTCGCCATTTTGATTTCTTGAGAACCCAACTCGTGGTTTGCCCAAGACAAAACAGGGGTGGATGTAGAGATGGCTAGGGGTTCGTAGGGCATGGCGATCGCGCCTCCTTGAAACAGATATGTCTTAAAACAGCGCTCTGAGAAACAGCATTCACCGCATCCAGCACTGTTTCTATATTATTTATACTACAATCATACTACATACCTGTCAACCGATTTTAGTCGAGGCTCCAGCGTCGTCGCCAACTGGAAGTAGATTCCAGCTGAGACTGCTGTTGTTCCTGGGTCTGGCGCTGCAAAATGGTTTCGGCTGAGTCGCTGAGGGTGCGATCGCGATAGGGAATCGCCGCGCGGGTTTGCAAGTGCTCCTGTTCTAACTGAGAAAGGGAATGGGGCGGTGGTTGAAAGCTGCCAACCGTGCCGTGAGACCAGTCGTTAAGCTGATGGCCCACTCCCAAAGGGATTGTGCCGATTTTCAAGCCTGCTTCTAGCATCGCCGCGCGCACGGATGCAGAACGAGAATAGGTCGCTAGTTTGCCAGTGGAGATCAGACACTGGGCAACCAAGGTGAAGAATTCTACCGTCCACAGTTGCGGACAACGACGCGGTGAGAACGGGTCAAAAAAGATCGCATCCGCTTGAAAGTTTATCGGGTGAAGTTGCTGAATGGTTCGGCGCGCATCGCCAACCAGCAGGGTAGCATTGAGATTTGCAGTAATGTAGTGATGCTGTTGTGCGATCGCTGTCAAGATGTCTTGAATTGGAGGTGACCAGATGTCGATCAAAGGAGGGGCGATCGCGGCTTGAGGCACGGTGATGTCTAACTCTAAGGCATAGAGTGTCACATGACAGTCAGGGTTCACCGTCCAAATCACTTCTAAAGCGGCAGCGGTGTTATATCCCAGCCCGTAACACACATCCAGCAGGCAAATTGATGGTTGCGCCGCCCTATCTGCTAAATCCGTTGCTTGGGCAAATTTGAGGAATGCCTCCTGCTTGGCACCAAAGCGACTGTGAAACGCTTCATTAAACGTTTTAGAGAAGAAGGTAAAAGATCCATCTTCTGTAGGTAGGGGAAGCCATTCGCTCAAGGTTGCCTACTTTTCAAGCTGCCTATTTCTCGGTCAATGTCCACGAGCCATCCCAATCGTCCTGCGGCGGATCTTGCAGGCACTTTTGGCAACGCTCTAGGTGTAGACTGGCAGCTTTGTTATTTTTATCTAGGCTGAGAACTTGCCCAAACGCGGCCATTGCCATTGGAAAATCTCGCGTTCTAAAATGTTCTCGACCTTTGTGATAGTAATCAATCAAGCGCTGACGCTCATCTGAGATGGGATCGTCCTGGTATCCAATTAACTCATAGACTTCGACGGGTTGGTCTTTGCCCTTCACCCGGATGTAGTCTAGCTCCCGTGCTCGGATGCGATCTGCGCAGGGTTTGTAGGTATTGCCGCTAATGATAATATCGGTGCCGTAAATTTTGCTGGCGCTTTCCAAGCGAGAGCCAAGGTTAACCCCATCGCCGATCGCGGTAAACTCCATCCGCTTACTAGAGCCAATATTGCCGCTAATCACCGTATCTGAGTTGATGCCAATACCAATGCGAATGATATCTTGATTCTTCTCTGTGCGGTTAATGTTGAATGCCAGCAACCGTTGGCGCATTTCTAAAGCCGATTGAACCGCCATCCACTCGTGGTCAGCTAGGGGCAAAGGTGAGCCAAACACTGCCATGATTGCATCACCAATATACTTGTCCAGGGTGCCTTTAAAGGTGAAAACCGCATCTACCATAGATTCAAAATACTCGTTGAGCATTTCTACTACTTGCTCCGCCTTCAGGTTTTCTGTGAGGCTGGTGTAGCTGCGAATGTCGGAAAACAATACGGAAACGGCTTTGCGATCGCCGCCCATTTTGGCAGCATCAGGATTTGCCATCAGCTGTTCAGCCAACTCTTGAGTCATGTAGCGATACATGGTGGTTTTCATCCGCTTTTCATCGCTAATGTCTTCCATGACGACCAGAATGCCAGAGGCTTTGGAACGGTCTTTGGCATCGGTGATGGTGTTGATTGACAAGTTGATGCTGTGTTCTTCCGCCGAGCCGCCCATGCATTCTAGGGTTTGGTCAGGATAATACTGCTCCCGGCTCTTCTCGTCTTTAGGTTCTAGGGCGTTGCCAATCCACTTATCAAAGTCGCCTTTTTTGAGGCGAATCAGTGATTGAACATGGTTGCCTTCCAACAAAGTGCCTTCGTTTAAGCCCAACAGTTCTCTGGCGCTGTCGTTGGCGGTAATGATATTGCCATTTTTATCAGTGGAAATAACTCCATTAGAAAGCGATCGCAAAATGTCTTTTTGCATTTGCTCTTGCTGTTTCACCGTTTCAAACAGCTTGGCATTTTGCAACGCCACACCCGCCTGAATATTAAAGGCTTGCATGAATTCTTGATCACTCTGATTAAAGCTAGCCTTCCAGCGGTCTGGCGCTTCTGGGTAGTTCACCGGGTCATACTCAGGGTAGTCGCCCTGCTTCAGTTTGTTGACTAGCTGAGTCACGCCAATCAAAGCACCATCGCCATTGAAAACAGGCATACACAACATACTGCAGGTGCGATAGCCCGTTTTTGGATCGGTGTCTTTTGAAGTTTGAGAGTTGGGATGATTGTACAAATCAAACGGGATCAGCAGGGGTTCGCCTGTGGTAGCCACCTGACCCGCAAAACCGGCATCCCTAGGAATCCGCAGTTCTTTCAGTTCACCGCCAATGGGAACCTTCGTCCAGAGTTGCTGACGCTCTTCGTCAATTAGCCATAGGGTACTGCGATCGGCTTGCATCAGTTCTTTTGCCTGATACATCACGTTTTTCAAGGTTTCTTCTAGATCCAAACTGCCTTTACTGAGAGATTTCACAGCATTCATCAAGGCTGATGCGGCTCGTTGGCGTTGGGTAGCGCGGTAAAAGGAACGGGAGGCTTCAATAATTAGCCGAATGGATGGGGCAAATTCTTCAAAAACTCGCTCATCCTCATCCGTAAAGCCCTGTCGATCGATTTTTTCCTCTAGGGTTCCGTGGAGATCGTAGTGTGGTTTGAGTTTGTTGAGAAGCTGCACCACTGCGACCAATCTGCCATCTTGATTTAAGAGCGGCAAAGCCAACATTGTGTAGGTGCGATAGTGGTTCTTTTGATCAAGTTTTTTGGCAGCTTCGGAACGGGGATCGTCGTAAAAATCGTAGTCAATTTTGACTTTTTCTTTACTGCTTGCTACTTCGCCAGCGATGCCTACATTGGTGGGAATCCGCAGTTCTAAATTGTTGCCTAGCTCGTCTTTGGCAACGATCGCCCAAAGCTCATGTTTCTCTTCATCTAACAAAAAAATTGTGGTGCGATCGGCGTTTAGTAATTCCCCAGTTTTGAGGGTGATGGAACGCAGCATGTCGTCCAAGATGGCATCAAAGCCTTGTGCATCCAGCAAATTATCTAGTAGCGAGAGCGTGTTGCTCATTACCTCTAGCTTTTGGTGCACGCCACTAACTGCTTCTTTAAAGCCATCTTTCGTTAAGGGAGCAAGGTAGGCTCCAAAGCTCCCTTGACGAGTAACTAAAGCCCCTACTTGAGGCTGCGTGGTCTGTCCATTTTGAGGAGACTCTGGGTGGGTTTCTGATTCAGCAGTTTCCAATTCAGCAACAGTAGCAACCTCAATCGTTTCACTAGTCGGATCGGCAATGGTTTGCAAACTTTCCCCAACGATATTTTCCGCTTCAATGGTTACAACGGTCGCTTCGATAGCTAAATCTGTAGCGCTATCCTGCTGAATTTTCTCCGATAGATGCTGTGGTGAAGTGGTCATAGTTCAGTCGAAGGGGTTGAATATTAGAACATTGCAATGAATAATCTATAAGGCTGCGATCGCTAGCGTTGTGTTGATCCAGCTAGCTTACTTTAACTGTGTTTGCAGAATATCAGTTAAGCAGCTCCGCCTAAAATCTGTATCCATTTCTATCTTGATTACTATTATTTCTGATCAAGGGTTTCCTTGTCAGCATTCCCAAATACCAATCAAGCAACTCAGGGAGGAGCAACTTCTTGCCTATTTTGACAAAATATTTCCAAACTAGATTCACACAAACAGGTGTTATGTTTCAGGCTTCGATGTGAGCTTTCGACCTGCGAGCTTGAGCCAAAAGCTCAGCCAAACGTTGTTAGGGCGTGTTCTACGCAGAAACTGCGAAATTATGTCTTAAAAACGGGCACCAACAATTTTTACGCTATTCTGGCGGATTACTAGACTCTTGATTGTTAGCCTTTGCAAACAGGTTTAATGTGAGAGCAAGTTCTTGAGTCAAGCTTTGAATATCTAGGCTAATTTGATCACGCCGTTGTTTCAACGAGACAATGCTTTTCTCTAAATTTTTCCGTTCATTTCGTTCATTTTCCAACTCTGTTTTCAAAGAAATCACACTCTCAATTTGCTGATTGCGAATGAAGGTGACAAGGTAATCGTGAACAATTTGGTAGCGATTGACGGGAGAGTCAGGAATCAGAAAAATTAGACCCGAACCGACCAGCACTTCTAGCACCAAGTCGAGATCAGCAAGATGAGTGATCAAACCCAAGTCAACCAAATCGGCTTCTAAGTCGTCGCGGTTTTTGAGCAGGCGAGTCTCTTTTTCATTAGTCAACAAAAACAAGATAATCCGGGCGAGTTCTTCGTTTTCGGAGCCACAATCTTTGACAACATCTTCGAGCGATCGCTGCACCAATTTTTCTTTAGGACCCTTCTGCCGATATTTCTCTAGCGTGTCAATATCTTCTGTTTGCAATTGGGCACCGACCACCTGAAGTTCAATCGGTCGTACTTCACCCACGTCGCCTGCCAAATCTTTGACCAACGCATCAATCAGGTCATCTGGCAGATAAAACTGGGCATTGCGCGTCAAATTTTTGATCACCATTTTGGCATCCTCTGGAGTGAAGTCCCCCAAGGGATACAGAATCTCTTTGGAAAGAATATCGTTGTCGATGATTTCCAGATTGGTCAAGCGTTGAAATTCCAGCAGGTAATGGAGATAATCCTCTCGCAAGGACAGCACAACTTTAACAAACGGCATATTTAGACAGTCGCGTAGAAATCGATAGAAGGGCAAACGCGATTGGACTGTTTCGTAGGCAAAAAAGAATTCTTCAAACTGGTCGAAGATCAAAACGGGCAAGCGGAGATGGGTCGTAGTCAGGGAAGAGAGGCGAGACAGAATCGTAAGGGTAGGGAGATCGGAGGTTACTTCACTGCTAACTGCCTCCTGCTGCACCGTAATCAGAATTTTTTCTAGAGCGACCTGCCAATCCGTATAAATTTCTAAAAGGATGGGGATCGTGACCCGTCCTTCGATCGCGTAGTCCATCAACATGGGGATTAACCCAGCCTGAACAATGGAACTTTTGCCTACTCCTGAATTTCCATGAATCACGATCAGCTTGTTTTTGGCATAGTTGAGGCGATCAGTAATCTGTTTCACATCCTGTTGGCGACCCGACGCAGAAATTTCCTGAGCTAACAGTAACTTCTGATCAATTTGAGGCGGCAGCGGAAAAGGGGAGATCGCTTGATACTGCTGAGGCTGCAAGCGCAACGCTCCCACAAAGGCGCGATAGCCATACTGATGTTCTAACAGCCGTCGGGCTTGGCGAGTGCGAAACGCTAACAGATACTCTCCTTTAGCAAAATAGTAGTGGCGTAGGTGGCGCAGAATCTGGATGTAAAGCGGTGGATTACTTTCGGGATGACTGCGATCGCGAGCCGTTTCCAGGTAATAGATGGCAGCTTCTAAATTACCTAAAGCTTTTTCAGATCTGGCAAGCAAAAATAAATACCATCCTGAGTGATAACGATGCGCCAAAGTCAGGCTTTGTTCCAAATGAGGTTCGGGAGGATGTCCATCCGTGTGAAGCTCAGCTTCTACTGTTTCCAATATCTCTAACGCCGTACTAACCTGTTCTCTCGCCAATTTCCAATCAGCCCGTTCCAGCGATGCCTCTGCCAAAAAGCCGTAGTCTCGCGCTAACCGGACAGGATCTTTATAAAGCTTGTGCAGAATTAGCCCTTGTTTTGCAACTTCTTCCAGTGCATCCCATCGTCTGAGCTTTTGCAGCGTTTCTGCTTGAGCCATAATAAATCGGGCAACTAAATCTTGGCGGTTTTCTTCAGCAAACAGAAGCAAGCTACGGCGAAAGTAGTCATGGGCTTGCTCACAGGCATCGTAATAAACCGAACGCTGTAGCACGGCATAGTAGCGCCACCACCACCCCAAGTAGAAGAGAAGACAGGCGGCTCGTTCAGGATAGGGAATGGGAAGGAACTGGGGAGAGGAAGAAGAGGGATGAGCCGGAATGCGGGAGAGCCAAAAGTTGAGGCTGCGTTCATAGAGGGTATAGGCAGCTTGCATTTCGCTGCGAGCGTGGGCATCTTGTCCTAACAGAAAATCTAAGCTGGCTTGCAGGTCGGGCTGGATGGAAAAGTTGCTGGTATGAAGATCAGCGATCGCGCACTTTAACTCACTTTGACGCAGCAAGTTGTTAGGAGATGTGAGCTTCCAATTGGCTAAGAAAGACTCATCACCCAGATCCAAAATGGAGCTAAATAGCCTGTCTGCATGAATTTTCAGCGATCGCTCGAGTTCAAAAGCTGGCATTTCAAAGCAAATTTCTGCCATTCCTGCCCAACTGTATAGATCCAAGGCGAGAGACTTCAATTTACGCAGCACTTCATTATTCACCCACAACACAATCGGAAACGAAAACTGCTTGCGGAGTTCATTGCGGACTAAATTCGTTGCCGTTAACACTTCGTCAAGCTCAATCAGAGATTCCAACCCAAACAACATCAGACATTGAAGCGATTTTCGTCCATCTCCTGGCCCACCCTGAGCGATCGCTGCATGGATCGTTGTATACAAAGTTTTTGCGGTTTCTGGCAGGTGAAGAGTAGAAATGGAGAGATCAGATTGTTGCTGTAACTGGTAAGCAACGCGATCGCGCAATTGCCTATAATTACAACGCACTACGATCAGGGCAAATTGGTTTTCCGAGAAGGAAATTGCCCGGTTCAGCGTTTTCAACGCTTGCTCATTTCTTGTCTCAACATTTTGCATCGGCTCAGGTTTCATCTACATGCCTACCGTTTTGTTATGAGCCTGACTTTGCAGCTAGCCAATCTTGATACCGCTTCGTCTCTGTCAGAATGGGATTGATCCCAAACCAACCGCCCTGAGCATCGTAATATTCAAAGACAAACATGCTGCGGAGCAAGGTTTGGTATTCTATTTCTCCTTTAACGCTTTGATTTTTAACAACCTGAAAAATCAGGTTCCATTCTTCATCATCGATCGCCCGTGCCAGGCCATCTCGTCGCTCTCGGATAACTTGCTCGATCGTGTTCCGTGAAAAGGGCGGATCGCTCTGCTGAATGCAGTTCCAGACTAAGCCAAGCAGATTTCGCACATGCCCACCGCTGACTAAGCAGAGACGGTCTATCAGTTCTACACTGTCAAAGATCTGAGGCAAATAATCAAGCCGCTGATCGACGGTGATATCCGGAAATGCCCGCGCTAAAATCATATGTCTCAGCAAGTTAACGCCATTCTCGTCTTGACCGCCATTGCGATTTTTCACCGGCACCATCGGCAGCACTTTGGGCGAAACGCCACCACCCATCCGTTGCTTTAGGGTTTCGTTTTCATTGGAAAACACTAACCCTAGGGGAATGGTATACACCACATGGCAGTTGAGCCGTGAGAGTTGGTCGCCGCGATCGATAAATAAATATTCTGGCTGGGTGCGTCCGGTTTGCAGTTGGCGAGCATCAACGCGATCGAGGTTATCAATAATCACCACCAGCCCCTTTTTGCCACGTTGCTTTAACTCTGCAATTGCTCTGCCAAACAATTCTTCATTCACAGATTTGAGAATGCCGTTGGTACGCGGCTCCATGTATTGCCGCAGTTGGCTGCGTAGCTTGGGGCTATCTTTGGTCTTAGCCGTCACTTTGCTGATGCCAACAGAAAATTCCATCCCTGTAATATCGATTGGGGTTTGCAAAATTTCACCCACTTCCGCAAACAGGTTAATAAAATAGTTGGGCTTGATGCGAATTTGATTAGCTTCTAGCTTCTCGCTCACCTGATGGGCGATCGCCAGCAAAATATCTGTCACATCTACATCCGACATATCTAAGTCTTCACTAGACTCGAAATAGACCACAAAAAACCCTCGTCCTTCCAACTCTGCTTTCAGCCTGAGCAACTCGGTCGATTTGCCGCAGCCCACGTGCCCTGTAAATAGTTGACAGGTACTTTCCTGCGGTAATAAGTCAATGGTCCGGCGAAGTTCTTGAATCAGGTTGGTGCCCCGCACGGCTGAGAAATCAATATAATATTTGCGATCGACAGGGTTAGCGTAGAACAAGGTGCGGCTAGGGTTACACGCTTTGAAAAACTGGGCAACGTCTAAAGGCATGAGGATGAGGGAATGGAGGGCAATAAGAAAAGTTGTGAGTCTTAGTTGTGAAATGGATGAGTATTAAAGGGGACGCATTTTGAAGTGAAGCGGTTCTCCTTCAAAATTTAGCACTGAGAACTCAAACTTTCTTCCCTCACTGTGTATCCTTGCTTTTTTGCCCTGGCTGAGTCAGCCTACCTAAATTTGCCGTGAAGTCGATCGCTTTCTGATGGCGAATGGCACAAAAATTGATAGGGTTGTAGCCAACATCTTGTTACAGAACTGATGGGTTCTTTCTACGGGCAGTGTGAATCGCCTGAGCTAGAGCATCCTTTCTATTAGGATTCATCTTAGAATCGTCTTTTGTAGGTTCACATCCCTAACAACCTGAAGGAAATCGAGCTATGTCTGACGCGATCGCACAGTGGGTAACCAACACCATGAGCTCAATGGGATATTTGGGTATTGGGCTACTCATGTTTCTAGAAAACCTGTTTCCACCCATTCCATCAGAACTGATCATGCCGTTCGCGGGTTTTACAGTGTCACAAGGCAGAATGGAATTTATTCCAGCCGTGGCTGCTGGAGTGATTGGGACGGTTCTGGGTGCCTATCCCTGGTATTACGCCGGAAAATTGATTAGCGAAGAGCGGATCAAACTACTTGCTGATCGATATGGCAAATGGCTGACGCTTTCAGGAAAAGATATTGATAAAGCCAATGAATGGTTCAACCATCATGGAAACATGGCAGTCTTTCTGTGCCGATTGGTGCCCGGAGTGCGGACGTTGATTTCTCTCCCTGCGGGTTTGAATGAGATGCCGTTGATTCCATTTACGATTTATTCCACACTTGGCACGACTCTTTGGGTCACCCTGCTGACCTTTTTAGGTTTTCAGCTAGGTAACAACTATGAAAACGTCGATCAATGGCTAGCTCCTGTATCCAAAATCGTTGTGTTTAGCTTACTTGGGCTATTCGTATTTTGGATTTGGAAACGAAAAAAGTCTCAATCATCTAGGAAAAATTAAGTTTCAAAGCGACGTGCCTCATACCTGTAAAAGCACCTGGTCTAAGCTGTTTCCTAACTGCGACCACTTCTATCTATACCGTTGTGGGAGATAATGTTGGTTAGCGACTGGAAACAATTTTGGTCGTCACTGGTCGTTAAATCACTGAAGATACTTTTTGGGAATAACTCATCTCCCAAGATGGCTCAGTATTTATTACCGATTGATATTTTGGTAATTATCATCGGCTTGACTGCTCTCTCCATTGTCCATTTTTATCAAGAAAGTAAATTTAGCAAACGTTGAACGCTCGCGATCGCTACTGGCAACTTCTCACTTACATCCGTCCCCAGAAAACACTCATCATCCAAGCTCTGCTATGCACGTTGGTGTTCACGGCAATGTGGCCGGTTCTAGCGTGGTTAGCGGGTGAGATGGCAAAACCGATTGCGCTGGGACACGTTGCAGCAATTGCAAAGATTTCTGGAATTGCTGCTTTAGCGTTTTTGGTGCAAAAAATTGCTCAATATGGGCAAGATACTTTAATGGCAAAAGCTGCTTTGGCGATCGCCTTTCAGTTGCGCACTCAGGTTTATTCCCATCTTCAACGATTGAGCCTCAGCTACTTTGAAACTGCTCAAAGTGGCGATCTTGCCTATCGGATGACAGAAGACATTGACCGAATTGGCGAAGTCGTCAATAAAGCCTTTCATCAATTTTTGCCTAGCCTATTACAGCTAATTGTGGTGTTGGGATACATGATCTATCTCAACTGGCAACTGACCCTCACAATCTTAATCATTGCGCCAGTGATGGCAATTTTGATTACCTGGTTTGGAGAGCGAATCCGCAAGCTGTCCTATCGGAGTCAAAGTAACGTTTCTAACCTCTCTGCACTGTTAGTAGAAGTATTTAGCGGAATGCGTTTGGTGCAAGCCTTTGCCGCTGAAGATTACATGTTGGGGCGGTTTAGTCGGGAAGCGGAACAGAATCGCCTTGCTCGCTACAAAACTGAGAAGCTAAAAGCGATTCAGGCCCCCGTAGTGGGTTCCTTAGAAGCTTTTGCCCTACTGTTTTTGCTCCTGTTTGGGGGCTGGCAGGTTTCGACTCAAAATATTACCGGCAGCGCTTTTGTCAGCTACCTGGCAGCCGTGATTATGCTGATCGATCCGATCGCGTTGGTGACGGGCAACTACAACGAGTTTAAACAAGGGGAAGCCTCTCTCGACCGCGTGTTTGAACTGCTATCGATGCAGCCTACGGTGGTAGAAAAGCCTGGAGCCGAGCCGTTACCACCCGTTACAGGCAAGGTAGAGTATCGCGATGTCAAGTTTGCTTACAAGCCTGAGCAGCCTGTTCTGAAGCAGCTAAGTTTGTTAGCGTTGCCAGGAGAAGCGATCGCCTTAGTCGGTCATTCGGGTGCTGGCAAAACCACCATGGCAAACCTGCTGATGCGCTTCTACGATCCGCAGGATGGGCAAATCTTAGTAGATGGGGTCAATATTTGCGATGTCAGCCTACGAAGCCTGCGCCGACAGATTGGTATCGTTCCTCAGGAAACCATTTTATTCTCTGGCACGATTGCTCAAAACATCGCCTTTGGGCAAAATGACTTAGATCTAGATGCCATTGAAACGGCTGCCAAGATCGCCAATGCTGATCAATTTATTGTGGAATTTCCGGAAGGATACCAAACCTGGGTCGGTGAACGAGGGGTTAATTTGTCGGGTGGACAACGCCAGCGATTGGCGATCGCCCGGGCCGTACTGCTTAACCCACGCATTTTGATTCTCGATGAAGCCACATCTGCCCTCGACTCAGAATCCGAAGCGCTGGTGCAAGAAGCCTTAGAACGATTAATGAATAACCGCACTGTGTTTATCATTGCTCATCGCTTGGCTACCGTCCGCCGCGCTGATCGCATTTTGGTATTGGAACAGGGGTATGTCGTAGAATCTGGCACCCATGCAGAATTGTTGAGTAAAGAGGGACGGTATGCCCGATTTTACGCCCAGCAATTCCAGGACTAGAGGTTTTTTTCCTATCTATTCGCCGGAGCTAGCTGAGGTGGTTTCGGAGATCGCGTACCATTTTTCGACTCAGGTTCATCCGTCAGCAAAAATTCCCGGATCAGACGAGTGAGCGCCCGTTGAGTCAATCCTTCTGCAATCTTCTGCCCCATCTGGCGAGTCTCAGATTTCACCAAAAGCCGAGGAATCACAGGCAAAAGCATCAGTGGGTCAAATCCAGACGTTTCTTGCAAGATGCCCCAAATCCGCTGAATGTGTTCAAAGGTTTTCTGGTCGGTGGAGGACACCACAGGAGGCGTGACAGCAAAACCCAGCCGTTCACGCACCGTATAAGTAAAGCTGCGAAAGGCGCTGTTGCCCAGCGTATCCAATCCCCGGACAATTACATCCACCAACTGAGAGCGAATTAGCTCGCCCCGCGAAGAGAAAAGGTACTCAACGCTTTGATCAAGCACTTTTCCTAAATCATAATCACTGCTATCACGGGCGTTTCTCAACAGATTTTCCAGACGATTCCACCGGAAACTCTCATCCTTGAACAGTAAATCTCGGAGGGAAGCCCGCAGTTCTGGCGCAGGATCAGTCAGCAGCCGCTTGGCAACATAGGGATAGGCTTTGCTCAAAACCTTAAACTCTGGATCAACGTTAATTGCAATGCCTTCCAGTGTGACCAGCGATCGAATGATCAAAGCAAAAAACGCCGGCACCTGAAACGGATAGTCATACATCAAGCCCGACAATTTATCCGTAATAGTTTTGATGTTGATCTCTGCGACAGTGGCACCTAAAGCATCATTAAACACAAACGCCAACGCTGGAATAATCGGTGTTAGATCAGTGTCAGCGTCTAAGAAACCGAGATTGACATAATCATTGGCTAACCCTTCAAAATCGCGATTAACCAAATGAACCACTGCCTCGATCAACCCGTAGCGTTGAGCCGGAGTGACCTCACTCATCATGCCAAAGTCGAGATAAGCCAGCTTACCGTCTGGAGTTGCCAGCAAATTACCAGGGTGAGGATCGGCATGGAAAAAGCCATTTTCCAAAAGCTGCCGTAGAGAACACTGAACTCCGACAGAGATGAGGTAGCTTGCGTCAATCCCCTGTTCGCGGATGGCATCTAGCTGCGTCAGCTTAGTGCCAGTGATCCATTCCATCGTCAAAACACGCCGTCCAGTGTACTGCCAATAAATCCGAGGAACGTAGATTTCGGGGATTTTGCCATAAAGGTCTGCAAATCGCTCGGCGTTACGTCCTTCCTGGCTATAATCTAATTCTTCAAAAATACGGGCAGCAAATTCATCAATGATGGCAACCAAGTCACTCCGAATCTGCTTGACGTTTTTCATCAAAAAGGCGGCAAGCCGACGCAGGATATACATATCTAGCGCAATGCTTTGAGACAATCCAGGACGCTGCACTTTAACTGCAACATCTTCCCCTGTTTTCAATTTGCCTTTGTAAACTTGACCCAAAGAAGCGGCAGCGATCGGACTTTCGGTTAATTCAGCATAAATTTCATGGGGTTGAAAGCCCAGTTCTTCTTTGATGAATTGGTAAGCAAGAGCATTATCAAATGGTGGAAGTTGGTCTTGCAGGCGGGTCAATTCATCTAGATAAGTAGGCGGCACCAAATCAGGACGGGTTGAAAGCGCCTGTCCAACTTTAATGAAAGCAGGACCCAGACGAGTGAGAATTTCCCTCAACCAAATTGCCTGTTTGCGCTGCTGAGCCTCAGAAGGAGCTTTACGATTCCACCACCAAATAAACCCATAGCTAAGAAACGGTAGAAAAATCTGAGCAATCCGGTTCAAGACCTGCAACGGACGCTGAGAGTAAACCGCCGCGATCGCGTCTGCGTCGTATCGAAGAGCTTCAGTATCCGGCAGCGGTGGTTCAGCAGGTTTGAGCAGCATACCCGCTGGCAATGGCTCCTCAGTAAAAAACGACGGCTCAACCAAGTTTTCAGACGTTTGAAGCAAAGGAGAATATGTCACAGGTCGTTTTAGCTCGGGTGAAGTGGCAGTCAACGTTGCAGATTAAGGTTTCGTGGCTGTCTAGCCAGGATATCAACTATTATGTAACGCATTGTAACAAGCAGATAGCAACAATGCGGTTAAAACTGCCTATTTTTATCACGCTCAGGGTTCTGTCCTCGCCAAGTCACCGATGTGGTGGTAGATGGCGATCGCCAATAGGTTATCGCTATAGCAACAACCTAATCTTTGGAGTTTCATGGATTTTGTCCAAAGCGCCCCATAACCCTAACCCGATAGAGATGAAATCTACCGTAGCCCAAAGAAGGATTTTCCCTAAGGTTCAGGTAGAAGCTAAAGGATTCTTCGCATTTCCTATTTTCACCTGACCTCTTTGCCGACCGATACCGTTCGGCTGAGCCCTTTTTGGTTTACAGCGCCCAGGTCAAAGCCCAAATCGAAGCTCACCCATTATTCAACTGCTTCGCCGCCCACAACCACATTCCGAACTCTCAAGCTAGGACCACCACAGCCCACAGACAAACCGCTTTGTCCGCCTTTACCGCAGCCACCTGACTCATCCCAAAAAAAGTCATTGCCGATCGCTTCAATATTTGCCAAAGTTTTGAAGGCATTGCCCGATAGGGTAACATCGCGCACCGGCTCAGCAATTTTGCCATCACGAATCATCCAGGCTTCGCCAGCGGCAAAGGTGAACATTTCTCCATTGGTCATTCCGCCCAGCCAGTTACAGGCATACACGCCTTCTCGAATGCCGTCAAACAAGTCTGCAACGGGAGTTTTGCCTGGTTCAATCCAAGTATTCGTCATGCGAACAATCGGCGGGTAATGGTAGTTTAGGCAGCGTGCATTCCCAGTTGGAGTTTCCCCCAGTTTACCTGCTGTCTCACGAGAATGCAGCCGTCCGACTAGAACACCATCTTTGATCAATTGTGTGGTTGTAGCTGGAGTGCCTTCGTCATCATAGTCATAGCTGCCGCGATGCCCCTCGGAGGCCGCCCCATCAAAAATTTGCAGCTCTTTTGGACCAAACTGCCGACCTATGCTCATGGTCTCCAGCAGATCAGGATTTTCGTATGCCATGTCTGCTTCAGAGAGGTGTCCAAAGGCTTCATGAACAAACAACCCCGTCAAGACTGGATCGATTACCACCGTGTAGGTATTGCCTTTGACCGGGGGTAATGCCAGAGAATCGACTGCTCGTTGTGCTGCGCTACGCACTTGAGTATCCAATCCGCTTAAATCTTCGTAGGCTTTTCGAGATCCTGTGGTTTCACGCCCAGTTTGCACGCGATCGCCGTTGCGAGCAGTCGCCGCATAGCGCATCTCCATATCGACCCACGACTGTTCCAGCATGGTGCCATCAGAAGTTGCCAAAATAGTTCGTTGGGCGCTGTCGCCATAGCGGACTGAAACAGTAGCAATTTGCGAGCTAACGCTTCGCAAAATCTCTCCATAGTGCTGGCACAAACCTTTTTTTTGCGCCAAGGAAATCTGCCGTGGATCGCTGCCCACTAAAGGAAAGATGCAGATGTCTTGGATGGGATCAACGGGTGCCAGCAGGGTTTCTTCATCACCAACTAACCGAGCGGCAGCGATCGCTGCTTCTACTTGCTCTTCGAGTGTGGCAAGCCGATTAAAGCTCGCAAAGCCCCACCCTCCCTTATGACAAGCCCTTACATGTCCACCAATGGAAATTCCTTCACTCAACGTTTCAATTTTATTTCCACGCAGTAAGATATCGGTTCCTTCGGCAGCTTCTAGGCGAATCGCCAAATAGTCCACATGGGAACGGTAACGAGCGATTAAATCAGCTAGTAAATCTTTTGCGTTGGCAGGTAAGGTAGTCATAAGGAAATTTAGACCCGGTAAAACGCTCTATCTATTCTCTAATCAATTGAGACTAGATGCAAAGTAGAGTGCAAAGTTTAGAGCGCAAAGTTTGGGATCAATTGGGATCAAGTATTAGAGCGACTGTGTAAATAAAAGCTCTCTAAAAAGTTTTGGGTGATTTACTGAATATAATTTGGTTGAAATTGGTAGATATAGAGTATTAATAGGTTGTCAATTTCTCCTGTATTCGAGAAAGAGATGATTTTCTGCTAGTGGCAGTGTTTGAGGATGAATGGGTATGGTTCAGTCTGCAATGTTGGGATACTCGCCGAATGTGTTGCAACTCGCTCAGCGGGGAAATTTACAGGCGATCGCGCAGTGGCTTAATCAATCGTTGCGTCCCTATGGGCTAAAGGCACGAGTTGGTTCTAGCAATCCCACCAATCTACGGCTGCTGATTGAATTGCCCTTTATTCCAGATCAGGAAGTCCCTGAAGGCACTTGGCAAGAGCAACTAATGCGATTTGTTTGCCATCATTTGTGGCAGTTGAATTCCCCAATCATTCGGGGTGCCAATATTGCGGTTCGGTTGGCAGATAGACCACAACAGATTCTTTGGAAGCAATCGGTACGGATTGTCACGCCTGCCAATCGGAATCGCTCTCAGCCCCATCAGCAGATGCGATCGCGGATTCACAAAACCGCTCGACGCAAAACCCGCCTACGTTTTGCTCGGACCTTGTTAGTGGGTGGACCTGCCGCTGCCGCCATCATGGTCGGTGGCTTTTTGGGCTACAGCCGAGCGCCCGTCGCTCAAACAGATGCCTCTGCCTCTTCTCAATCGGGTAATAAAAATCTTCCTACCCGCTCTGATACCGTTCGGACTGCCTTAGAAACCGTTCCCGTGTGGAAGCACAATCAAGTTGCCAATCCTCAAGACCCAACGGTGACACTGATGTTTGCAGGGGATGTCACCCTATCAGACCATTTTGAAGAAATCATCGGTCAGGATTATCAACGCCCTTTTGCCGCCATGAAGGAGTATCAGCAGGCAGATTTATCCATGGTGAACTTGGAAAACCCTCTGACCAGAGCAACCCTTGCCATGCCTGGAAAACAGTTTAACTTCAAAGCTGATCCTGATGCGGTCAAGGTGCTGACGACTGGTGGAGTCGATCTGGTGAGCCTGGCAAATAACCACACCATGGATTTTGAAGCGGAGGGATTGAAGGAAACGCTGACAACGTTGGATGCTGCCGGAATTCAATATATGGGAGCCGGAAAGGACATCACTGAAGCCCGCCGCCCGAAAATTATTGATGTGAAGGGTCAACGGATTGCCTATCTTTCCTATTGGGGAGAAGAATACGGTGCAGAAGTAAACAAAGCAGGTGTTAATTCGATTAAGGAAGATCGGATTGCAGAAGACATTAAAGCTATTCGGGATCAAGTGGATTGGGTCATAGTGAACTTCCACTGGGGGCAAGAACTGGCAGAAGCTCCAGCCGACTGGCAAGTGAAGCTGGGGCATTTCACGGTTGACCAAGGTGCCGATGTTATTGTCGGGCACCATCCCCATGTGCTGCAAGGTGCAGAGATTTACAAAGGTCGCCCGATCGCCTATTCCATGGGTAACTTCATCTTTGGTGGTAATTCTCGCACCGATTACGAAACAGCAGTGATGCAAGTTTCCCTCAAAGACAAACAGATGAAAGTAGAGTTTTTGCCGGTTGAGGTGACGGGCTACCAGCCAAAAGTTGCGGAGGGCGATCGCGGGGCTACTATCCTCAAAAACATCACTCAGCTATCTGCCAATTTTCAGCAACCCATGCAGTCCCCTGTGATACTCGATGCCCGTGCGCCCCAGACTCCTATACCCACGGCTGTTCCAGAGGCACTAGCTCCTGCCACGCTGCCAACCTCTCCATCCCTGCCGCGCATCAACCGGGCACCAGCACCGTTATCACCCGATAATTTAATTCCGCCACCTGCTGATGTTCCAGCCGTTGATGCAGGTGTAGGGATTCCTCAAACAACCGTCGCGCCAGAAGCCCTCAATAGTCCAGCGACACCGTCTACCCTAGATGAAGTCAGTACGCCTACACCGATTGATCCAGCAAATACCGATATCCTGCCGGGTTACGGAGAATTGAGCCCTCCTACGCCGACACCTAGGAGCAACCCAGCCGATATCACTCAGCCACCTGCGGCCCAAACCGAGGCTCCGGTGATTTCTCCCAATGCGCCCCAACTTCCTGCTTTCGCAAATCCTAGTAACTCCTTCACCAATTCTCCTAGCCAAACTCCACTCAAAGGCAATCCGCAAGGAAATCAAGGAATTCCCCAAGTCAACCAGCCGACCTCAACAGATTCCGTGGATTCTACGGCGTTACCTGCGGCTCAGCCTAGCAACGTTAGTTTTCAGATTCACCCCAAATCTGTAGTGAAAATAGCGCCCGTAGCTGAAACAAAGCAGGTGACTGAGCCTGAAAAAGATTTTGCCACGCAAGATGTGGCATTAAAAGCGCCGATGATGTGGTAGCTCGTTAACGGATCATTAATCCAAATAGGTTAAAGTGAGGTGTTTTTGGGAGCAAGGAGCCAAGCATGAGCGCGATCGCAACGGAGCAACGCCAATATCTCACCTACATCCTCACCGATGAGGCGACTGGAACAACGCTAGAAATTGTGCCGGAGCGCGGCGGCATCGCCACCAGTTGGCAAATGAACGGTCAAGAGATTTTTTACTTAGATAAAGAACGCTTTACTGATCCAACGCTTACTGTTCGGGGCGGTAATCCGATTCTGTTTCCCTTGTGCGGCAATGTGGTGGATAACACCTACACCCACAACGGCAAGGATTACAGCATTAAGCAGCATGGATTTGCGCGAGAACTGCCTTGGAGTGTGGTGAAGCAGTCAACCGACGATGGAGCCAGCCTTACTCTAGGGTTAACCAGCACCGAACAAACCCGTACCGCCTATCCCTTTGAGTTTGAGCTTGCCTTTACTTATATCTTGAAGGGCGATACGTTGACGTTGAGCCAGCGGTTTACCAATCACTCAGCCGAGCCAATGCCTTTTTCCGTTGGCTTCCATCCCTACTTTGCCGTAACTGATAAGACGGCGCTGCAATTTCAAATTCCCTCCAGCGAATTTTACGATCAGCGTGCCAAATTGTCGCAGGCTTACACAGGGAACTTTGACTTTGAGCTAGACGAAATTGACGTGGCGTTCACTGAACTATCGAGCCATGTGGCAACAGTGACTGATCCCAACAAAAACCTCAAACTCACCTTCACCTTTAGCCCAGACTTTTCTACAGTGGTGTTCTGGACGGTTAAGGGCAAAGATTTTTATTGCCTGGAACCCTGGACTGCTGGCAGAAATGCGCTAAATACGGGCGATCGCTTGATCCATCTCGCCCCCGGAGCCACTCTAGAAGCTGAATTTGCCGTGAAAGCCGAGTCTTTGGGTTAAGGATCTATTGCCACTTCCAATGTCTGCTAAAGATGCTACCCACACTTCAAAGAGCCACCCTAAAATTGCTGATCAAAGTTTCAGCCTTATTATCTAAATCAGGAACTTAAAACCGCCATGTCTAGTCTGAATTGATTGTTAGCGTTCCATCGCACTGATCATCTTTAGAGTGAAAGAAATTAGATCTACTCGACAAGTATTTATGCTTGTTAAAAATCTAATTTCGTCATAGACAGATGTTTTTGGTTTTCTCTGCAAAGGTATGCTTTGGCTATAGTTGAAATTGGAATTAGTGACCATTTTACCGCATAGTTTCTAATTGATGTTCCACCTCTTTCCGCATATGAGGGTGTATGTTACCGACTTGCAAACTTCAAAAATGGTTAGTTGTATCTTTAGTAATGCTTACTTTATCAATGGTTTCATGCAGTCAAACTGCAAACGACAGCAATTCTCAGAATCCCTTTGCTGAAAAAAGCAATCCTCAGAATCCCCTTCTTGGAAAATGGAATAGAGTCCAATATGGTGGTGAATGTCCTGTGCTTAAAGTTGAAATACCAAGAAAGAGTGTAGAGTTTTTCAAAGATGGAAAAGCAATCATATCGCTTGGTGATGAGATTGATGTGGTTGATTATTCAGTTCTTGATGGAAGTCGCTTTTCCTCTGATGGAGAATTGTTTGAGTATGCAATCTCTGACAACACGTTAGTGATGGGTGCAATTAATGCTAAGTGCATGGATATTTATTCAAGGGTTGACTCACCATGAAAGGCTTGTGACAGGTTTTAAAAGTTGATTTTCAACTTCATCAGACGTGACCTACGCTGGGAATAAGTTCATTGCGTTGCAATCGCTAATTTTGTATGTTGGTTTGAAGCATGAAACACAATATGCGTACCTAAAAGTAGAAAAATATTACTCAGGTAAGAATTCGGAATTTATAGTTTGCTCGATCGTGTAAGGGCAAGCTTCAGGAAAGGTGGTGAGTGGTAAACCTGTTTCGTCAGCCGCTTGCTCACAAGCATTGGTGTAGCATTCAGCGAAAACTTCTTGCAGGTAAGGAACCAGGCTAGGTGAGTCTTTCAAGTCGTCGTTGATGCGGCGGCGATGTTCACGGATACTGCTGCGCCAACTGCCCGATCTCTGATCCGTTTGAAACTGCCATTTGAGGAGATGCAACAACACTACAACGAGGTTGCTTTTCAACGCTTTTCGTTCTCGTCGAGACATATCCTCAATTTCCTCGATCAGATTTGCCCAATCGACGGCAGTGTAATTTTGGTTCCGAAGCTGCTTGGCTGTTACTTCAACCCATTGAACGAAATCAGTTTCGTAAAGACTTTTTTGACTAGTTTGGGTTTCGATCACCATTGGTTAGCCTCCTAGCGGAAAGGTGTGCTCTATTGTAAAAGGATCATCCCATCATGTAAGGGCTGTTGCGGGAAATACAGTCTTAACTAGTTTTGGGCTGATAATCCACAAAAGAGAGTGCTTCCTTATTTAAGGGTTCCACGATCGCCCACAGCTTGAGCGCGAGAAAACTCTAAGGCTCTGGAAATGCGGATGGTGCCTTGGGGCGCAACATAGGCAACTTCAGGGTAGTACTGAGCAGGAGGATTTTCGGGTGCTCTCGCAACAAAATCGGCAATGCGGATTTGGGTTGGCTCCATTTGCAGCGCCATGATCAGGCATTGAGCATTGCCTTTTGCGCCTGCATGGGCAGTGCCCCGTAGGCGACCCCAAACGAGAATATCGCCATTGGCAACCACAGAGCTGCCAGGATTCAAATCTCCCAGGATGATGACGGTGCCATTATGACGGACATCGCCGCCAGAGCGCAGTGTGGTTTGCAAATATAAAGGTTCTTCCATCGCCTGGGCAGATTCAGCACCCGCAGGGTTCAGTTGGGCAATGGAAGATTGTTGTTCAACTGAGTAGCCAGTAGTGGCAGCAGCAACAGCGGTTTGGCGGCGGCTGGTATAAACGCGAGTCAGGCGGAGGTGCGCTTCGGTCAGGGCATCAGCGATCGCCTGAAGTTGTCGCCCATCCAGCAAGCGATCACGGGCAATCAAATGTACCGATGTGTCTGCCTGCCATAGCCGCTCTCCTGCATTCAGCCGCTGTTTAAGCTGCTGCAATACCTCTGACCATGTTAAGGAACTAGCAGGATTTGTCTCTTCGGACTCAATTTCCGGTGGCAGCAGCAGCAAAAGTTTGCCGCCCTCACTTCTGAGCCGCACCTGCAAATCGCGCTCTTGCAATCCCTCTGCGGGTTTATCAGGGGCTACTGCTATCGAAGCACTGCCTTCTGAATCGACACTAATTGGAGCTATATCTAGAGCGCCATCAGAAGGCAGAACACCATCAGAAATAGGTGAGGCAGAGGAGGGAACTGAAGTATCAGAAGTCATAAATCAAGTTTTTCGTGGCAGCAATTTGCTGTGATTTTGGTCACCGGATGATGTTCTTGCACAACAACCTGAGGCAACAATTATAGGCAGGCATGTAAAAGTTAGCGTAAATATTACCCATCTGGCTCACGGCTGCCGAAAAATTCCAAATACCGAAGTAAACCCATGTAGAAAAGTGCTGTCACCAACGGGACCAATTTCGCCATTGCAGAAAAAGCCGCTCAGCGGAAGGGCAGGCAAGTAGCGATTGAACAAGAGAGAATCGAAATTAGGCTCGCCATAAAGCCCTTCGCCCCTTCCCGTGCAAGAAAACATTAAGGCTCCACTGCCAGATAAAGTATGAGCAGGATGTCTGGAGGTATAGCGGAGCAGCAGCGTTTCTAGATCTTCCGCCGAAGCTTTTGCATCGCGCAGATGAAACTGGACGCGTTGACCGGGACGAATTCGATCGCCAATTGCGATTGCTCCTACTCTAGGATCAACTCCAATCAATTGCCGAATTAAAAAATCGCCCTGTTCCAATGTTTGCTTAAACTCACTTTGGGCAACTCCAATAAACAACGAATGCTGGGCTAGCTCGCGATCGTCCTCATCCAGGGTTTGAATCAAATCTTGCAATACCTCCAGTGGTGTCCCCTTCTGAGATCCCTTCTGAGACACTCTTGCCCCACCTCCAGCAGACGCAAAACTCATATCTGCCTGATCCAGGGCTAGCATAATATTTCGCTCACCCTCAGTCACTAGATAGGGCTGACCGATGGGGCGGCATCCCTGGGCCACGATCGCCTCTAGCACAATATTGCCGCTCAGTGCCACACCAACCATTCCTTCGTGATGCAAGCAATCATCACAAAAAATTCCGCCAGAGTTGGTGATACTGCCGCTGAGCAAACCACCAATTTTGGTAGATCCTGCATAGGCAAAATCCAGCCCTTGCAACAAGTCATTCAATCGCCCAAAAGATGGGTCACCCAGTAACACAAACTGGGGCTGCTCAGCCGGAGAAATTCCAATCGCGTCTACCCAAGCCGTTGGGGAACTATCTAAATCAGGTAGGTCTTCGGGTGATAGATGAAACGTATGGACGTGAACCTCTGGTAATGATGCCAACATTAAAGTTAAGGCAGGTTCTCCTTCCACTTCACGAGGATTGCCCTGGTGATCCGTCCCTGTAATTCCAGCACCACCGCAGCCAATCAGCGGCACCCCTGCTAGATGCTCTTGCAGCAAGGGCATTAATCGAGAATATTCACTTGCAAAGGCAGATGAAATAAAAATCAATGCCAAGTCAGGTGAAGTTTGCAGCGCTGCTTGGGTCTGCTGCACCACCTCAGCGATCGCCGCTTCCAACGAAGGACGGGTAGATAAAAAACTTGCCCACTTCATTTGTCTTTTTAGCGGCTCTGCCATTGTAGTTTCCCCCATTGGACTGACCTCATCAAACTATTATGGATTGTCAAAGTGCCTGTGTTTAAGGAATTTTTTATAATTAATCCAGTATTCCTGCAAATGCAGTTGTGGTAAATATTCTTGCGACAAAGTAGGATGACAAAATCGACTTGAATCGTCAATACTGGCAAAGCCTTTATTCAAGGAAGGGTGACTTCGCGTTACACTGGCATTGGAAATTACATAGGGTATTTCCCTTCTGTATCATAATCGGTACATGAGTCACTGACCGGTTCATCATCCCTGCTCGTCATGGGGCAGACCCATCGCTGCCAGTTGAGGTAGCTCCCACACTCTTAATATCTCCTTAAAAAGTTGTCTGGAAAGTATCCATCATGAGCGACATCAAGCAAAAAATTGAAGAAGAGCTACAAGAAGCTCGCGAAGTTTGCGATATAAAAGGGGGCGGCTCACCTGAGTGTGCGGCTGCTTGGGATGCCGTTGAAGAACTGCAAGCGGAAGCTTCTCATCAGCGACAAGTAAAGCCCAAAAACTCCCTTGAAATGTATTGTGATGATAATCCCGAAGCTGCTGAATGCCGTATTTATGACGATTAAGAGCAGTACTAATTTTTTGGGACTGGTTGGTTTGTAGCCTCCAAGATTTATAAAGTAGCTTGAATGCGGGTCTGCATTCAAGCTACTTTATTTTTTGCGATCATTTATCTCGTTTCTTTGTAATAACGTTATGCAAAGCCCACCCTGGCTACCTTCTCTCGTTTGGACTGATTATCGACTGGCTGTTTTGTTCACAGTCCTGTTCCCGTTGGCGTTGCTCATTTGGGCGTTTGTCCAAAAATCAGAGTTGATTCAGCACTTGCTGATCATTTATTGGCGGGTTGCTAGCCTGCTTGCAATTACGGTGGGGTTGCTCATAGGAGCAATTCCTTTAGGATTTTTGACTGGTTGGATCGCCAGAATTCTTATACCGCTGTCTTTATGGTTCTGGGTAGATTTGAATTACGAGATTAATGAACAACCTAAGAGCCAATTGAAGCTGGCATTTACTTCATGGCGGTGGGGGGTGACGCTCTACAGTTTAGTGGGCGCGATCGCGGTAATTCCTGCACTTCAATGTGCCTTTTTACCTTCAAAGCAAATGATCGATCAGCCATTTTGTAGCATTTGGCTCCAGCCACCCTGGATATTGAAACAGTATTTTATTGGCGGCATGAAGCCTTATACAATTGGGCTGCTAGCTACCCTAGCATTGGCAATCTACACTTTATATTTGGGTTATTTCATATTTGTTCGCCTTGGTAAGCAAGGACGTTCTGCAACTGGCGTATGACTAAACTACTGTGAATAAACTCTTACGGTTAGAGCAATATACCCTCAAGCGCCCTCAAGAATTGCTGCTAGTCCGGGCGATTGTCGATGACGAACTGGATGAAGTGGCTATTTTTAAGGGCTTTTCCAGTTCTTTAACTCGTTCTACTGCTTCTAATCCAGATGTGCCAATGCTACCGGATACGGCCAGAATTATCGAGATTGATCGCCTATACAGCCCCTACAATCCTGACGCACCGCACTACATTCAGCAAGGGTTAACTTGGGCGGAGATCGAGCCGCTGCTGATCCAGGTAGAAGTTTAGTCCGGATCGCAGCATCGGAGATAGAAAGATAGAAGAGTGAGTTGTGATCTCTGCCTAGAATTCACTTTTTTTAAAATCTCCATCATCTTTTAGGCTGCTTTTCCTGAAGAAGGTGTTATCTTCCTCTGTGTGTAGTGTGCGGAGTTGATCTATGGTTTCGTCCCCTGTCAAGTTGCAGAAAGTGGACAGTATTACCTTACCTGCGGATCTGCTAACCAATAAATTGTCTGAAGATGCAGGCAAAGTGTTAGCGGATGCGGTGAGTGCAGGATTTGCGATTGGAATGCTGCCTTTGCCTGAAAGCCGTCTGTTTGGCACAGATGGCATTCGCGGACGGGCAGGAGAGTTGCTGAGTGCGCCATTGGCATTGCAAGTCGGGTTTTGGGCAGGGCGAATCTTGTTGGCCAATGCCGCAGCTGTCGGTCCCGTGATCATTGGGCAAGATTCTCGTAACTCCAGCAGCATGTTGGCGATGGCGCTATCTGCGGGTTTGACGGCTGCCGGCCTGGAAGTGTGGGATTTGGGATTGTGCCCCACGCCAGCAGTTGCTCATGTGACTTATACCAGTGAAGCGATCGGCGGGGTGATGATTTCTGCCAGCCACAATCCTCCACCGGATAACGGAATTAAGTTTTTTGGGGCGAATGGCAGCAAGTTAGCGATCGCCCTACAAAATCAAATCGAAGCCGCATTGAGAGGTGATTTGCACGCGATCGCTCAACCCTCCATCAGCGGTTGGGGAACTCATTACCACCGTCCAGAATTGGCAAAATCCTACTGCACCGCCATTCAAGCAACTCTGCAATCTACCTCCGATGAGTTGCCCTTAAACGGCATGCGAATTGTGATGGATTTAGCCTGGGGTGCAGCTGTGGAACTTGCCCCAATTGCCTTTCGATCACTGGGTGCAGAAGTGATTTGCTTGCATGACCAACCCGATGGCGATCTCATCAATGTTCATTGTGGTTCTACTCACTTGGGCATGCTTCAGACAGCAGTAAAAGAGCATCAGGCAGACTTGGGGGTCGCCTTTGATGGCGACGCGGATCGTGTTTTAGCGGTCGATAATCTGGGTCGTCCTGTAGACGGAGATTACATCTTGTACCTGTGGGGCACTGCTCTTAAACAGATGAATCAACTGCCAGGAAATACTATTGTTGCAACGGTCATGTCCAATCTGGGCTTTGAGCGCGCTTGGGAACATCAAGGCGGCAAGCTAATTAGGGCAGCCGTTGGGGATCAATATGTTCATGCAGAAATGCTGCGTCATGGTTCCATACTGGGCGGTGAACAGTCTGGGCATGTTCTATGTCGTCATTACGGAGTGAGTGGAGATGGGCTGTTAACGGCTCTCCATTTGGCACAGTTAGTTAAACGATCGAGCGCATCGTTTGCCGATTTAATTGACCAAAGCTTCCAAACGTTTCCCCAAAAGCTAAAAAATGTGCGGGTTGAAGATCGCGCTCAGCGAGTGAACTGGAAGGAGTGCGAGCCTTTGATGCAGGCGATCGCCGCTGCAGAATTGGCAATGGGCGATCAAGGGCGTGTGCTGGTGCGGGCATCTGGGACAGAACCGCTAATTCGCGTTATGGTAGAAGCCGCGAGTGAAGAACTAGTCCTTCATTGGACTGACACCTTGGCATTAGTAGCCCAACGCCACTTAACCTAAACCTGTTTATGCCCCTCATGACCCAAACTGGGTACAAAATGAGGGACGGGTCGCGCATTCTTCATCGTTTTATTACCTACGCGATGTGCAACTAATTTGTCCCGATCCCAACCGTTCTCCTCAAGAAGAAGGGCTTTCGGGAATTTGCTACTCCTCTTCAATGGAAAGGGCTATGGTGAGGTTAGTCCTATCAGGTGTTTCAAAAAAAGCTGCACACTCGTTAGATTGGTTGCTTGAGTAGCGATCGATTTGGGCACTCTGAACCTATTCAAGTGATTTTAGTCAGGGTTATTGGGAATGGTATTGAGCTATGTCCCAATATCTCAACATTCCTGATACCATTCAAAAAACTCAATGCGTCGCACTCAATTAGAGTGGGGAAACTGCCATGCGGCACCGACAAGATCTAATATTTGGACGAGATTATGAGCGTTGCCTGAAAAGCTTAGACTGGGCGATCGCTCAACTAGGCGGCAGCGCAGATCCAGAACAGCTTGCCATTACGGCTGAACTGATCATTCAAACAATGTCAGGCCCTTGGCGCTATTTTCACACCTCAGAACACATCTTTGAGGTGGGCGGATCAGGCGATGCGATCGAGATCTTAGCCGCCTTATTTCATGATTTAGTCTACGTTCAGGTCGATCAAGGAGTCAGCGTCAACATTAGTCGCCGCATTGCGCCCTTTGTCAAAGAGATCGATGGGCAATTGGTGATTTTAAGCCATTCCCAACTTCTACCCGATCGCATATTTGATATGGTTGCTCAAATCTTTGGATTTGTTCTAGAACAAACTCTACAGCCAGCAGCCGGACAAAATGAGTTTCTTAGCGCTTTGATTGGAGCAAAATGTTTGGAACACGCTTTACCCATGAGCGTAATTGCTGAGGTTGTGGCTTGTATCGAAGCCACTATTCCATTTCGATCTAAATCTGAAAGTGGACACACGGCTGGAGAACGCCTCTGCGATCGCCTCTTAATCACCAATGATCAATTTGGCTTCAACTGGAGCAAGGAAGATTTGGACTCCATTGTCCAGCGAGCAGTGCGACTAGCAAACCGAGATGTTGAAAATTTTGCCTACCCCTCTTCAGCAGAGTTCCTTGACAACACCTGGAACCTGATGCCCGAAACAAATCACGACTTGATCAGCGCCAATTCTTACACCGTTTCTGGCTATCGCCTTTCTCTCCAAAAAATGGAAGGCTTTATGTATTTTCTAAAACCAGAAGTTGTATTTCAGCGCTATTTGAATGAGCCAGATTTGCCTACTTACACCACCGCTATTAGTCGCACCCAAAAAAATCTAGAAGTTGCACGGCTTTATTTGGGCAGTAAATTGCTGTCCATTGCCGTCATCGAAGCGCTTTCTCAACGGTTAGGGCAAGACATTCCCTTAGCCACCATGATGGGTGAATTGCCCGGTCGTGGCTTATCCACCGCACAATTGGAGAATTTTTTACCCGCGGTGGCTCATCCTGTTGAGCCAACAACGCCGCTGGAGCAAGAAGTTCTAGAGCTGCTAGAGAAAGGGCGCAGTAAGTCTTCTAGTTATGATGTAAAAAACTCTCCCGTTGCAACTTACATCATTAAATCCTTGGGCTTTTCTGAATCACAGCGGTTGCTTGAATACGCAAAGGAATACTTCAAGCCCAAACTCACGGGTAAACCAAAAACATCGGGACTATCAGGAGAAGAATTTTTGAGCCATTGCGATCGCACGGTGGTAAACGCCATTGTGCAAGCTGTATTGAAAGTATTTGAAAGGCGGATTGCTGCGATCGGCAATTTCAGTGCTAGCGTAAAAATCTAGCGTCACAATTCGTTGGTATGCACATGATTCGCATGGGTATTGGCTGCACAGTCTTGCTGTTTTTGAGTGGTCATGCGGTAATCAATTCTCCTGCTCCGTTACCCGTTGCTTTTGCTAACTCCAGCCCAATGGAATTGGCTTTTCAACCCGCGATGCCGACTGTTTCGGTCAAACAGCTTCCCCCCGAAGCTCGTCAAACCATTACCCTAATTCAACGCGGTGGACCTTTTCCCTATCGTAAGGATGGCACCATTTTCGGTAACCGTGAAAAGCGCCTACCCATCGCACCGGGTCGCTATTATCGAGAATACACGGTTCCCACGCCAGGTTCTCGAGATCGCGGTGCACGACGGATTGTGACCGGGCAACAGCAGGAATATTACTACACTCAAAATCACTACCGCAGCTTTTCTAAAGTCAAATTGTAAAAGCAGCAAAGGCAGACAGCATGGATGAACTGATTTCAGCATTGCAAGGCGATCGCACCCCTGGACTTTACCAAAGTGCAGCAGACCTAGACTTAGAAGAACTCACTGTTAGTTGTCAGGAACAAGATTTTCAACTGGGGCATCTAGACGGTGCCACCATCGCCAATAAAGCGGAATTTCTTAGCGCTTGCGCTACAGCACTACAGTTTCCTGACCATTTTGGGCAGAACTGGGATGCTTTAGAAGAGTGCCTCACCGATTTAGAATGGCTTCCGGCTAATGGTTACCTATTGCTTTACAGCAACCCCAAACCATTTGCCCAAACTCATCCCAAAGATTGGAAAACCCTGCTTGAAATTTTTCAATCTGCGATCGATGAATGGAGCGAAGCAGACATCCCCATGTACATTGTGTTCAGCGGCGATCGCCCCTTGCTATCGGCAGTTGAAACGCTATAACGAGAGGGCGCGATCAAGCGGTCAAACGCCGTGTCATGCCATGTTAGAAATCAGTCTGGATACCAAAACATTCCTTTAATGCCCTCAGGATCGGACATAAAGCCGAGTCTGCGATAGAAATCTACGACCTGCGGATCAGCAAACAGAGTGATATTGCTAATATCTTCGCTACGTAATTTTTTGATGATGTGCTTCATCAAAGCTTTGCCAAACCCTTGGCTCTGAAAATCGGGATGAACAACGACATCCCAAATCGTAGCGTTGAAAGCATGATCAGACGTTGCTCGCGAAAACCCAACAAGGCGACGTTGGTTGCCCCGTTGTTCCCACATCGTAACGACCAAAAAGCTATGCTGAATCGCTTTCTTTACTTTCCTTAGAGGGCGACGAGACCACCCTACAGCGTTACAAAGCTCCTCTAATTCGTACAGGTCAATCTCTCGATCTGTACTAAAGTAAACTTGAGAGCCGTGATCGCTCGTCCCTTCAACAGATTCCAATCCAATCGACATCGATTTAGTAGCAGAAGGAGCATCAGCGCTACTGAATAGGCTTTTCCAAAAACCCATGTAAGCGTAGGTAAGATAATAAAAGTTTGATCTCAGTACAGAATAGTATAGCCTTCATCCCCTTTTATCATTGATTACTCAGCTTTGAAGTCATTCGCAACCCAATCAACTTAATAAAGTTACACAAAAGAGATAAAGCGAAGGCGTAGCCAAGGCTTCTAAATTAGTTTAGAGTTATAGCTTCTCTGCCAAAGCCTGTCTATCCCAGCAGTTGCACCCACTTTAGAGTTTTTAAGTTAAGTAAGCGAGATAGATTTTTAATTATGGCTTTAGGTTTAAAGTCATCCACTGTAGATCTGCTAAAACGCTTTAATCGAGCGTTTCCGCAGTTTTATGAGCAATTTGTTAGCAGCGAAATTCAACTGCAAAATCTACGGTTGGCTTACCAGCTTTACAAGACCAAGCAAGCCGTCATCGAACTCAAACCTGAAGGCAGCAAAAGCGCCTTGCATTTTGCTTATCGAAATCAATCTTTTTTGCTCAGCGATATTTTTGGCGTATTAGCTGCCTATGGCTTAACAATTCATAGTTTGAGCTTATACGGGCAGATTTATCCGCCGATGCTCGTATTTGTAAAGCTAATTGTGTCGCGCAGTGGCAAAGCTTTAACCGGAAAAACTGCCGAAAATGTTTGCCGAGCCGTTCGAGAAGCGTTAGCAGGTCGGTTTGAAGTAGAAGAAATGCTAGCGGTCGAATTTAACTTAGACGCTGGCCTAGAACAGGTAGAGACAGAATTTTACGTTGATCCGGTTTTTCACCTACCCGCTCTGCTGATTGAAGCGGATAACCAACCTGGGCTGTTCTACAAGGTCATGTATGCCATTTGGCAGGAAGATTTGATGGTCGTGAATGCCAACTTGCTCGTTTGGCGAGGGCGAACCCGCTTGATTCTTTATCTCCTCGGTCCTAACGAAAGTATTATTCCAGAGTACCTGGGGCAGAAAATTGCCGAAGGTGTGCGACAGCGGCTTTTAGGCAGGAGATTTTAGGGAGGCAACTATCTTAATTACGGCCTGTAAAGCTGACTGACGTTGGCAATCGGCATCCGCGAGAGAACGCCCAAGGTCAAAGGCGATCGCTCTCCTTGGTTAAAGTGTTCAGCGGCAGCACAGGCAATCATGGCGGCGTTGTCAGTGCAAAATTCTAGCGGCGGAAACAAAACACGCAGATTGTGTTGAGCGGCAGCAGTTTGAAGATGTTGGCGCAAACCGCTGTTGGCTGCCACGCCCCCGCCGACAGCGATCGTGTCTAATCCATGATCAAGGGCACAGGCGATCGCTCGCTTAGTCAACGCTTTTGCCACCGTTTCCTGAAAGCTTGCTGCCAAATCTTCCACAGGCAAAGCAGGCGATTCTTGCTGGAGCTTTTGAGTCAGGCGCAGAACGGCAGTCTTTAAACCGCTAAAGCTAGAGTCGTAGCGATGAAAGCCGCCTTCGGGCAAAGAAATTTGACCTTCGGGCAGGGGGAACGCTTTGGGGTTGCCTTTTTTTGCGAGGCGATCAATGAGAGGCCCACCGGGGTAGCCCAAACTCATCAGCCGTGCCACTTTATCAAACGCTTCTCCAGCCGCATCGTCGCGAGTTTGCCCTAGGGTTTCATAGTTCCCACAGGCTTTCACCCAAATTAGGCTGGTATGCCCACCAGAGACCAGCAGACACAGGAAAGGTGGCTCTAGATCAGAACTACTGAGATAGGAGGCGTAAATATGTCCTTCTAGGTGATGAACTCCCAAAAAAGGCTTTTGATGAACGATCGCTAAGGTTTTTGCCGCTGTCACTCCCACCAACAACGCACCTACTAATCCGGGCGTACAGGTGGCGGCAATTCCATCAATGGCTGACCAGGTAAGCTGGGCAGATGAGAGTGCTTGGGCGATCGCGGAATTTAGCAACTCCACATGTTGACGTGAGGCAACCTCCGGCACCACACCCCCATAAGGTTGATGAGTCGCAATTTGAGACGAAACAATGCTACTCAAAATTTGGCGATCGTTGACTATCGCCACGGCTGTTTCGTCACAACTTGTTTCAATTGCCAAAATGGTTGCCATTTGCTGGTAATTTCTTGAAGAAATAGGCTTATTTATTGAGCTTAAACTTGGACGAATATGCTCACGCGCTTGATGCTAAACAGTCTAGCGAACATAGCCTTACAAACGTCCATTTTCATTGTGTTAAAACAACGTTCATTCTTGTAACGAAGGGAAACAATTCCATGCGCCGATTGTTTGCTCTCATGCTTGCGGTTACCCTCTGGTTCGGATTTACTCCGTCTCAGCCCGCTTATGCTTTCAATCTGACTCCTTGCAGCGAAAGTGCCGCTTTCGCACAACGTGCCAAAGACTCAGTTAGCCCCACTGCCGCTCGACGCTTCGATGCCTATGCGAAGTCTGGAGTGCTGTGTGGTGAAGATGGTCTACCTCATCTGATCGTGGATGGTAACTTAGCCCATGCTGGTGAATTTCTGATTCCTAGCATCCTGTTCCTGTACATTGCAGGTTGGATTGGCTGGGTTGGACGAGCATATATCCAAGCAGCTAGAAAAAGTGGTTCTCCTGAAGAGAAGGAAATCATTATTGATGTACCTCTCGCCATTAAGTTCGCGCTTTCTGGTTTTGCGTGGCCTCTGATGGCTTTGAAGGAATTCACCACCGGAGAATTGACTGCTAAGGATAATGAAATTACTGTTTCACCCCGCTAAAGCCCCTACCCTAATTTATTCTTAGGAGAATCCTTCATGAAATATTTTTTGAAGTATCTGTCTACTGCTCCTGTGATTGCCACCGTTTGGATGGTTATCACCGCTGGCATTTTGATTGAGTTCAATCGTTTCTTCCCTGATTTGCTGTTTCATCCCATGCCTTAAAGCAGGGACTAGCTAAGAAAGGGGGCGATCGCAGTACTGCGATCGCCCCCTTTCTTGTTTGCGGCATCAAATTCTCCGCGATCGTCGCTGCTGTAGTTCTCGTGTTGTGACAACCGCGATTGTCACCAGTGTCATGGGTAAGATGGAAAACACGAGTGTATTGCTGAAAATTGGCAAACCAGGGTGTTTATCCCTCATATGTCACTCTAGTTAAAGTAAAATCCAGGCAAAACGCTGAACGTCTTTCACCGACTGCTGTCTGGTATATACGCTTCATTGTCAAATGTTTTGAAATATCGGAAATAAGCTACATATGCTAAGACTCAAGCCGTATAGAAGCTTCAGCATTTTTGACTAAATTTGCTTTTCTGAAAGTGATTCAAGAGGGTTATAGCACTACGAAAGTACGTTAGGACAGTTCTTAAACGCGGCATCGACACAATCCCGAAAGTTGTCAAATTCATCCCACCGTTGCCGCATCCAGTTTTTGAGCACAAACCACCAACGCTCAATCTTGTTCAAGTCAGGAGAATAGGTCGGCAGATACCAGATCTCACATCCTGCTTCAGCCACCAGTTCAGTGATGTATTGAGAGCGATGAAAACTGGCATTGTCAATCACAATGACATCACCGGGTTGCAATTGAGGTAGCAGACATTGCTCTAACCAGATTTCGAATAAGTCTCGGTTGCACGAACCTTCAAAGGTTAGTGGAGCAATCAGCTTTCCTTGACAGAGTGCGGCAATCCAACTGACGCGCTCAGTTCGTTTACCCGATTTGAGCGCGTGGAAGCGTTGCCCAACCTTGCAGTAGCCGTAGGCATAGTCCTCTCGGTTATCAATGCCTGCTTCATCAACGTACACCACCTGAGCCGTTGGTTTTGTCTTCAAGCGTTCCTCAAACTCTTGACGCTTGAGGTCATCGCGTTCTTGATAGCCGTAGGTCTTTTTTTTCGACTTAATCCAAGTTTACCTAACGCATCACTGATGTTTTGCTGACTCACCCCGTCTCCCCACAACTTCGCCATTTCCCCTTGGCTCTTGCCGCCATGCTCTCGGACAAACTCACGAAACCGTTGCCAATCTGTGATTTTATGTCTACATCCCTGCTGATAGTGAGTAATCGCTCGGCACTCTCCTGTTTGCTCTTTTCGCTTCAGCCACAGGTCGAGGGTGTTACGACTGATGTTGAACATCTGACTCACATGACTTTTGCCTTCTCCGCGCTCAACTGCCGCGATCGCTTTTTGGCGAAGGTCATCGCTGTAGGGTCCTGGCATGGGCAATTTCTCTATGCACTCTCATCCCTATGATATGTCCTAGCACTGATTTGTAGCGCTATAATAGAATCTGGAAAGAGGTAGATCGCATAGGCATAGTAAGCTAGGCAACCAAAACCTTCCCAGCGGGTAATCAGGTTGCCTGTATAGCAAATAGGTAAGCAGGCGATCGCCCTAGCACATGGCAGTGGCAAACAAGACGGTTTCAATCCGATCCAATGCTTTTTCAAAATCATCATTGATGATCTGAATATCAAATTCGGTGGCTGCGTTGATCTCTACTTCTGCCCGATGCAAACGCCGCGCGATCGCGTCTTCTGTTTCAGTTCCTCGGCTACGAATGCGATATTCCAACTCAACCAAGGAAGGCGGCAAAATAAAGATTCTCAGCGCTTCGGGAAACGCTTTGCGAATCAAACGAGCACCTTCTAACTCAATTTCTACAATCACCCATTGCCCCCGGCGGATTTGCTCTTCTACGGCAGTTCGAGGAGTGCCATAGAGATTGCCAGCAAATTCTGCCCACTCTAGAAATTCGCCATTGGCAATCATGCGTTCAAAAGCGCTGCGGCTAAGAAAGTAATAGTCCTTGCCTTCCACTTCACCGAGCCTCGGCGATCGCGTTGTCGCCGAAATGGAAAGATATAGCTCAGGGTGGCGCTCCATGAGCGATCGCAGTAGGGTTCCCTTACCTACCCCACTTGGTCCAGTTAAGACAATTAATTTGCCCATGCCCATCTGCGTTTCCTCTCGCTTGAGATCACTCACTTAAGATCTCTTAATACTCCAACATACACCTGAAAAGAACAACTTCTCGCAGGAGGAACTAAAACTTACAAATAGAATTGGAGTTACCTAAGAATAAAGTAAGCAGAAAACTTTAAGTTTAACAATTCAGTCTTTCTCAGTCTTCTCCATTCTCTTTGTCAGCCTTTCAAGCAGACTAGAATTAATTAGGTGGGTGGTTAGTCTTCTCCGGATCCATCTTTGCTGACCACAAATCGATTTGCAACCGTTTCGGGTTGAATAGACGAGAGAATCACATGACCAGAATCGGTGATAATCACAGCACGAGTTCGACGACCATAGGTCGCATCAATTAAGTGCTGGGTCTCTCTGGCATCCGTAATAATGCGTTTAATGGGTGCAGACTCTGGGCTAACAATGGCAATGACCCGGTTTGCCGACACGATATTACCAAAGCCAATGTTGATTAATTTGATATCCATATTGGCTGAATAGGAAGTGGGATGAAAAGCATGAAACGTCTAAATGTTTGATCGGACTGAGAAAATTTGAGCCTGAAGGCAATAAATAGCTGTGCAACCTGTTGACTTTACTACCCTAACCGCGATTTGTTCTGAACTCCGAGCAGACTGGCTTCCTGCCCGTGTTGAGCAAATTTATCAACGCGATCGCCACACCTTATTTTTAGGGCTTCGTACCTTAGACGCACGCCGCTGGCTAATGGTTTCCTGGCATCCTCAAGCCGCTCGGCTTTGTTTGAGCGATCCGCCGCCTCGCGTTCCCGATACGTTTACCTTTAGCCAGCAGTTACGTCATCAAATCGGCAATTTGGCGCTCGTGGCAATTGATGCGATCGCCCCCTGGGAACGCGTTCTCGATTTGCAGTTTGCCCGTCGTCCCGGAGATCCGGCTCTGTGGCATCTCTACGTAGAAGTGATGGGTAAATATAGCAATGTCATTTTGGCAACTGGAGAAAACCAGATTGTGACGGCGGCTCACCAGGTTAGTGCCCAGCAATCTAGTGTTCGCCCCATTCAAACTGGGCAAGCCTACGAAGTGCCACCCATTCTGACTGAAGCAATGCCAACCCTAAGCGAATCGTTTGAGCGCTGGCACGAGCGGATTAGTCTGGTGCCGGGCGGGCTTAAACGGACTTTGCTAAAGAACTATCGTGGGCTCAGTTCTTCACTGGTCATCAGCTTGATCCAAACTGCTGGGTTGAATCCAGAGCAATCTACTGCTGATCTGACTGCTGATAACTGGCAACGGTTGTTTCAGCAGTGGCAAACCTGGCTGATCATGCTGGAAAAACAACAGTTTCAACCAGGCTGGACGGAGGCAGGCTATACCGTGTTGGGTTGGGGAGTAACCCGCGAGGCGAATAGCCTTCAGAAACTCATCGATCGCTATTACAGTGACCAAATCAATCAGCAAGAATTTGTCCAGTTACGCCATCAACTCACCCAAAAACTGGGTCATTTGCTAGCGAAGCTTCGGGTAAAAGCGGAGACCTTTCAAACTCGGCTTGATCAGTCTGATGGCGCTGATCGCCAACGAGAGCAGGCAGATTTACTCATGGCGCATTCCTATGACTGGCAGCCCGGTATGAAAGCGATGACTTTGCCCGACTTTGTGACAGAGAAGCTCGTTACCATTACGCTCAATCCTGAACGGAATGCGGTTCAAAATGCTCAGGCGTTGTATAAGCAACATCAAAAACTGAAACGGGCCCGCAACGCGATCGACCCCTTGCTAACCATTGTCAACACAGAACTGCACTACTTAGAACAAGTAGAAGCTGCGTTGATTGAGCTATCTCACTATGAATCTCAGGAAGACTTGAGCGCCTTAAAAGAAATTCGCGAAGAGTTAATTCAACAAGGATATGTGCCCAGTCCAGCCCATCAAGCCGCTATTTCAAACCACGATGCGTCTGCTAGTCAGCCTTATCGCTACATCACGTCCGGCGGCTTAGAGATTTTGGTAGGTCGCAATAACCGCCAAAACGATATCCTCACTTTTCGCACTGCTAGCGACTATGACCTTTGGTTTCACACTCAAGAAATTCCGGGCAGTCATGTGTTGCTAAGGCTAAATCCAGGAGATAGCCCAGAAACAAAAGACTTGGAGTTAGCCGCAGACTTGGCATCATACTATAGCCGTGCTCGTCACAGTGAGCAGGTGCCGGTGATTTACACCGAGCCAAAGCATGTTTATAAACCGAAAGGGGCAAAGCCAGGAATGACGGTTTACAAACACGAGCGCGTTTTGTGGGGACAACCACAGCGAATTTTAAAGCAGCTTTCAGCAGTTGTTGCGCAAAGCCCAAAGGAATTGTCAAGAGATCCGCATTTGTGATTTTTTGTTAAAAAAAGTTTGTGTTTGTTGTTACAATCCTCCTTATGAGGGATTAATAATCTTTGAAAGCCTGCTGCAAGTTTGGGAACGCGGAGCAGTTTCCTTCATTGAAAAGAACAACGTAGATATGATTAAAAGACCAGCGGAAGTTTGGTCTTTTTTCTTTAAGTGCCACTTTCAAAGCCGACTATCGTCATGCGATCGCCTACTATCAAAGCGCTATCATGCTTGGCGTTGCGTCACACTTTTAGGATTCAGCATTTGTTTCGCCGATATTGCTGTCCTAAAAACTGGCTGTGAGATGCCTGGGTATGTAGAAATCGTTGGCTATTGAGTACTGTGTTGGACAATCCTGCCGCTTTAGCAAATTTGAAGGTTGCGCTGATCCATGAATGGCTCACACCAAAAGCCACAGGTGGCTCGGAGTTAGTTGTTCAGGAAATTTTGCGATCGCTGGATGCCGATCTTTACGCGCTGATTGATTTTGAATCAACAAATCCCGATAGTTACCTATTTGGGCGATCAATTGGCACGACGTTTCTGCAAAATTTTCCATTAGCGCGAAACGGCGTGCAGAAATATTTGCCTTTGCTACCTTTGGCGATTGAGCAGTTAGATGTCCGTCAATACGACATCATTCTGTCTTCCTCCCATGCCGTTGCCAAAGGGGTGTTAACGGGTGCTCACCAAATGCATGTGTGCTATTGCCATGCGCCCATGCGCTATGCCTGGGATTTAACCATTGACTACCTGCACAGTAGCCAGTTAGGGCGCGGTATACCGGGTGCGCTCACGCGCTATCTACTCCATCGGCTGCGTCAGTGGGATGTAGTTTCGGCAAATCGAGTCGATCATTTTATTGCAAATTCTCGTACTACAGCACGTCGGATCTGGCGTTGCTATCGCCGTTCGGCGGAAGTCATTTATCCACCTGTCAACACCGATCGCTTCCAATTTCAATCGCAAAAGCAAGATTTTTACTTAACAGTGTCGCGATTAGTCAGCTACAAAAAAATCTCGTTGATTGTCAAAGCGTTTAACCAGCTAGGGCGATCACTCGTGGTGATTGGGGATGGAACCGAGTTAGAGTCTCTGCGTCAATTAGCAAAACCCAACGTCAAAATTCTCGGTTGGCAGCCCAATGAAGTCGTCGATCGCTATATGGCAGAAGCCACTGCCTTTGTCTATGCCGCCCACGAAGATTTTGGCATTGCCCCTGTTGAAGCCCAAGCTTGCGGGACTCCTGTGATTGCACTGGGTCTGGGGGGGACCTTAGAAACAGTGCGAGATATCCGGCACCATCCTGAGAAGGGAACTGGCGTTCTCTTTCCCACTCAAACGGAAGCAGATCTGATGGCAGCAGTTCAGACCTTTGAGGAATACCGCGATCGCTTCAACCCAGAAGTGATGCGCACTCATGCCCTCTCCTTCAGCACAGAACGGTTTCAGCAGCAGTACCTCAGCTTTATCGAGCACTGTTACCAGGATTTCCAGACACAATCTGAGCACCCAGCAACCAAAAGATCCTGAGTTGAACAAAAAATGTACTGAATTGCAGCAAAACAGAGCGTAATAAGAGGTCAGTGGCTTTACAATCAGGTTGTGTGTGTGGTGTGGATATGTAAGGAGTAAAATGACTGCTGAAAGTCAACTCGTTTCCCGCAGGTCGCTGCGAGCGATTCTAAAACGCGGTGTTCTACCGTTTTTCTGGGATTCCTTGAATGGTGATACTGCCAAGCGGATCTTTGATATTTGTTTTTCGTTAACGTTTCTAATCGTTTTTTTCCCACTATATCTTTTGCTCATTTTGCTGGTTGCGCTCAGTTCTCCAGGTCCTGTCTTTTACGTTCAAGAGCGGGTTGGCAAGAACTATCAGCATTTTAATTGCTATAAGTTTAGAACAATGGTTAAGAATGCCGATGAGGCACTGCATGAAATGATGCAAACCTCACCCGGTATGCGCCAAGAGTTTCGGGAAAACTTCAAGCTTAAGCACGATCCTCGAATTACTTGGATTGGTAAGTTTCTTAGAATTACTAGCATGGACGAGTTCCCTCAGTTTTGGAACGTCCTGAAGGGGGATATGAGTGTGGTAGGTCCTCGTCCATTGGTCGTTGAAGAGCTATCTAGTTATGGCGAGTCTATTGACCGTGTGCTGACCATTCGCCCTGGTGCTACTGGGCTATGGCAAGTGTCTGGACGCAATAATATTCCCTATCCTCGCCGCGTCCAAATTGATTTGTACTACGCCAATTCTCGTCACTTCTTAATGGATCTTTGGATCATTGTGAAAACAGTGGGGGTTGTGATCTTTCCTAAAGACAATGGCGCTTACTGACCAGTGTTTTTCTAAGGACAATGGCACTGTGCTGATTAGCGGTTATGCATCCGTCTCAGGGATGTTGTTGGTTTAATAATGTGACACTGAAAATTGAGGAACAGAGGAAAGAAGAACAGTGATACTGTTCTTCTACAGTCTTAAGAACTAATCCTTAATGTTTGATCAGCAGGTTAGTTCTTTCATTTCACCTTAAATATGGGAATGCTTATGATAATTCGTCAGATGCTTAGCAAGCTTGCAGTGACCAGTGCTGTCGCAGTAATAATGGTCGGGACGATCGCAAGTCTGGCAGAAAGTGTTCCGATTACTGATGGGCAAACCGTCAATGGGTTTATTCGGGCTGCATCTCGTGTCTATCAATTCAAAAATTTGACCCGACCAGGAACAGCGATTCAAACTGCACGAGGTGACGAATATACGTTTACAGCCCAACGTGGAGACAGTCTTGAAGTGGCGGTGACAGCAGAGGATGGTAGTGCCCTGCGCCCTGCGATCGCTCTAATAGACCCGACGGGACGGCAGGTCAGCTACAGCGAGAACCCTAGCTTCTTTAAGTATCAAATTGTTCGACCAGGCACATATAAATTGCTGGTATTGTCGCGTAATAGGTCATTGGGACGCTATACCGTGGCGATCGATGGGCTGAGTGCACCGGCAGTGGCAGTGGCAGTTCCTTCAGCCGATAGAGTCATGCGAAATACCCTACGGCTACGCCCTATTGGTTGCGGTATTCCCAATGTTGCCAAAATTAGAATTGGGACCGAAGAACGCTGCACCCGCGATATCGAAGCTGGTGTTTATACTTATGAAGAAGCGTCTCAGAGTATCAAGATTGTTGATGCTCGTCGTGACTTAATTGCAAAGCAACTTCAAGTAACGGTGTTGGAGCGCTGTCCGGCTACAGGTACTCCCGTCGCTCAAATCACTATGACTGAACCCCAGGATGGCAGAGATTATACGTATTGCGCCACTCCTAATCGCTATGTACAAGCGGGTGGCTATCGCTATAACTCAATCGCTGACACTTTAACGCCCCTCAGTACAACTTCCACGGGCACAATTCCTCCCACGACTACCTTACCCCCTACGACTCAACTGCCTACTGATTCTAGACGGCAACAGTTGCAGCGAGACTATGGGTTAGCAGTGTTGGATAGTTGTCCGGCTGCCCGTGATTCTTATGTCGTTGTCAATTTTCCAGAATCCAACCAGATTTATCAATACTGTGCGCCTCCTACGCGGTTTTTGACTGCCGGGGAGTATACCTACAATCCCACTACAGGCAACCTAGATGCAGCAGCTAAGCCAGCAAACTGCACGGTGACGATAGGCGGTATTTGCATCGTCAAATAAGCTAAGTGCAGACAGAAGGCTCTTCAAAAAAGCCTTCTAAAAGTGGGAGTGCCGTAAAACGCCCTTCTTGGAGTGGTAAGCTATCGAATGCACTTAAAAACCAGTAGGACAATAGTTAAATGACCGGGTCTGCCCAGGTGCCTTATTTGTTGAGAGCCGCTCGTGGTGAGATATTGGAGCGCCCTCCTGTTTGGATGATGCGCCAAGCAGGGCGGTACATGAAAGTCTATCGAGATCTGCGCGATCGCTATCCTGCCTTCCGCGATCGCTCCGAAAAACCAGAGTTAGCGATCGAAATTTCGCTCCAACCTTTCCGAGCGTTCCAGCCCGACGGCGTGATTATGTTTTCCGATATTCTGACTCCCCTACCGGGCATAGGAATACCATTTGATATTATTGAAAGTCGGGGTCCGGTTATTGATCCACCCATCCGCACCCTTGAACAAATTCGTCAACTGCACCCCTTGAAGCCTGAGGAATCCCTATCTTTTGTCGGGCAGACTCTCAAAGCCTTACGGCAAGAAGTAGGTAATCGCGCAACAGTGCTAGGATTTGTCGGCTCTCCATGGACTTTGGCTGCCTATGCAATTGAAGGCAAAAGCTCCAAAGATTATTCCACGATCAAACGCATGGCATTTACCGAGCCAGCGATGTTGCACGAATTATTGAGCAAACTATCAGATGCGATCGCCACCTATGTTCGTTATCAGATCGATTCAGGCGCTCAAGTCGTGCAGTTGTTTGACTCGTGGGCAGGGCAGTTGACTCCTCAAGATTACGATGTCTTTGCCCTACCTTATCAGCAGCGCATTGTACAGCAGGTAAAAGCAACTCATCCCGATACGCCGTTGATTCTCTACATCAGTGGCAGTGCTGGCGTGCTAGAGCGCATGGGACAATCGGGTGTGGATATTGTCAGCGTTGACTGGACAGTGGATATGGCTGAAGCTCGTCAACGATTGGGTGCAGGCATGGGCGTCCAGGGCAATGTAGACCCTTGTGCTTTGTTTGGATCAAAGGATTTTATTCGCGATCGCATTTTAGACACCATTCAAAAAGCAGGTCCTTCAAAGCATATTCTCAACTTGGGTCATGGTATTCTGCCGAACACACCCGAAGAGAATGCTGCCTTCTTCTTTGAAACGGCAAAACAAGCCGATCAACTGCTGCCTGCCCGAACATAAAGTTTGTCCAACCCATCGTAGTTGTTCAGATTGAGCGATATACCTACATAGGTAGGCTTTTGCTGTTTCTGGCAGTTTTTTTGTTATCACGGGTTGTAGACAGCCTGCCGTACATGCGGCATGGAAACGGGAGTACAATCCGTGATTCTGGTTCAATTCATCAATTCAGCCTAAAATCACAAGATCAATAACTAAGTCTCAAATCTGCTATTCATCCTAAAGCCCCGATGACTTCCAAACGAATTTTTGTGACTGGCGCAAGTGGCTGCATAGGTCATTATATAGTCGAAGCTTTAATTCAAGAGACCAATCACGATCTATTTTTACTTGTTCGCAATTTAAACAAGTTAAAGATCGACTATGGCGCTCGTCCAGGAATTACAGTCCTAGAAGGAAATATGCGAGAGATTGAGCAATTTGGTGACTTGCTCAAAACGATGGACTGCGCGATTTTGATTGCTACTTCCTGGGGTGGTCCTGAAGAAGTATTTGACATCAACGTGGTTAAAACCATCCGTCTGCTCAATTTGCTAGATCCAGAAGTTTGTCGTCAAGTTATTTACTTTTCTACAGCGAGTATTCTTGATCGAAATAATCAGCCAATGAAAGAAGCGGGCGAAATTGGCACAGATTATGTTCGCTCTAAGTACAATTGCTTTCAGCAGTTCTCAAAGTTAGCCATTGGTCCCAATATCATTACGTTGTTTCCTACTTTGCTATTGGGTGGAGAAGCTCAAAAGCCATGGTCACATATTTCTGGGGGGATTTCTAAAGAAGCGAAATGGATCAATTTCATTCGTTTTTTTAGCATTGATGGCAGTTTTCACTATATTCACTCTAGAGATGTGGCTCAAGTGGTTCGGTACTTGGTCGATAATCCTTTGGATGAGGAAGACTGCCACAATCTGGTGTTGGGCAATCCGGCGATAACAGCGGATCAGGCGATCGCAGAAGCCTGTGCTTATCTCGATAAGCGGCTCTACTTCCGCATTCCCTTGACCCAAAAGCTGTTGGATATTATTTTTAAGCTTTTTCGGATTCAGATGGAAGACTGGGATCGGTTTGCGATTAACTATCGCCATTTCGTTCACACCAATCCCGTTACCCCTTCAACCTTTGGCTTGCCAACCTACTGCTCTAGTTTTGAAGATGTTCTAAAAGTCAGCGGCGTTCCCCAAAAGAAACAACCCTAAGAACTAATTGTGAATGCGGAACTTGGGCGTTGGCAGTTTGCTCGTGTAGGTAGCAAATAGGTAGAAAAGGCGTAAATATTTTTGAGCTTGGCTTTAAGGCACTTTTTGCTTTTAATCCCTGAGGGTCAATTCTCCGCAGTTTGCTGCGTCAGGTAATTACAGCGTCCTAAGGCTGCTTTGAGCGGAATCGAGTCGCAGCATGGTGAGTCAAACGAAGTGATACTTTACCCGCTTGCGGCGGTGACGTTCATTTCGATTTGATAATTTTTATACCCAAATGCCGAATTACGAGTAGCATCTATCTTGGATTTGAAGCCAATCTGACTCTATATGTAAAAAACACTTGAGTAAAAGTCAATTTTGCAATCAAACTTTAACGTCAAGTTTGAGTAAATGTGGTTTAACAGTAGACGTATATCAACAAAGTGACCTTGCCCAGGGTTCGATCATCCAGTTGAACGAATCGACCGGATGAAGTGTGCCATTGTGCGATCGTTTAACATAAGCGCGATTCTGTTTACAACCGCAGTTCAATCAGAACATTTACCCGTTTTTTTTGAGATCAATCAGCGGCAGAAAACGGGTTCAATTCCATACCATTCCTGCTTAACCTACCTAGTGTCCCCAAGAAAACAGTGCAAGGTTCAATCGTAAAAGCCAATTGTGGCGACTCTCAACTCATTCATTTTCTGCAAGAGAAGCTGAAGCTCTCCACAAACGCGATCGCGATCGCCCTGCGTCATTGTGAGCAAGACCCAGGACCTTTGCCGATGATTCTGTGGCAATACGGGCTAGTTTCGTTAGAAGAGCTAGACCAAATTTTTGATTGGCTCGAAAGTTAGTCGAATCGACTGAACGGGTTCCGATTCTATTAAAATATGTAAACGGTTGGGACAGGTTTGGAGTTTTTAAGGACTCAATCTCGATTTTCAACGTTTCCCTATTTGAACTCAAGAAGAACAACATGCGAGTTGCGATCGTTGGTGCAGGATTAGCCGGATTGGCAGCAGCCGTGGAACTCACCGATGCTGGACACGAGGTTGAGCTCTTTGAGGCGCGATCGTTCATTGGTGGCAAAGCAGGCAGTTGGATCGATGCAGACGGTAACCACGTTGAGATGGGGCTGCATGTGTTTTTCAACAACTACGCCAACTTGTTTAATTTGATGAAACGAGTCGGGGCGTTTGAGAACCTGTTGCCGAAAGAGCATGTTCATACCTTTATCAATCGCGGTGGGCAAATTGATACCCTTGATTTTCGCTTTTTGCTCGGCGCGCCATTTCATGGGCTAAAAGCGTTTTTCACCACCGGTCAGTTGACGATGCGGGATAAGCTGCAAAACGCGATCGCCCTCGGCACCAGCCCCGTTGTTCCCGGTTTGGTGAGTTACGATGCCGCCATGAAGTGGATTCGGGCACTCGATGGCATCAGCTTTGCAGATTGGTTTCGCAGCCACGGCGGTTCTCAAAATAGCCTCAAGCGTTTATGGAACCCGATCGCCCTTGCCCTCGGTTTCATTGACACCGAAAACATTTCCGCCCGCTGCATGCTCACCATCTTCCTGATGTTTGCGACCAAAACCGAAGCCTCTCGCCTGAATATGCTGGCAGGGTCTCCCGCCGAGTATCTGCATCAGCCCCTAGTTGATTACCTGGAAGCACGGGGCACGAAGCTTTACACCCGTCGCCAAACTCGGCGCATTTTGTTTGAAGAAGTCGGCGGTGAGACCAAGGTGACTGGGATTATCACTGCCAACGGAGACAGCGAAGCAACCATTACCGCCGATGCATACCTCGTCGCTTGCGATGTTCCGGGCGTTCAGCGTTTGCTGCCTCAAGAATGGCGCAAATGGCAGGAGTTTGATAACCTATACCAGCTTGAAGCCGTGCCCGTGGTCACCGTGCAACTGCGATTTGATGGTTGGGTCACCGAAATGCAGGATGCTGAGCAGCGGCAACAAGTCAAACATGCCGCTGGCTTAGATAACCTGCTGTATAGTGCGGACGCGGATTTCTCATGTTTTGCCGATCTTGCGCTCACTAGTCCCAAAGACTATTACCGCGAAGGGCAGGGTTCCCTGATGCAGGTGGTGCTGACTCCGGGCGACCCATTTATCAAGATGAGCAATGAGGCGATCGCCCAACATGCCCTCAAGCAGCTTCACGACCTGTTTCCCTCCTCCCGCGACCTGACTATGACCTGGTACGGTGTCGTTAAATTGGCTCAATCTCTCTACCGCGAAAAACCTGGCATGGACCCCTATCGTCCTGCTCAAAAAACCCCGATCGCCAACTTTTTCCTGGCTGGCAGCTACACCGCCCAAGATTACATCGATAGCATGGAAGGTGCCACCATTTCTGGAATGCAAGCTGCCCAAGCCATTTTGGAGCCAACAGGTTATAAGGTGAAGGGAGAGGGGTTATTCAGGTATTGATATGTCCAACTGGCTCGAACATTCGGTTCAAATTGAAGTTGATGCATCCGTGGATCTCGTGTGGAGTCTGTGGTCCGATTTAGAACAGATGCCTCAATGGATGAAGTGGATCGATTCAGTGAAAATATTGGAAGAAGATAGAGATTTATCCCGCTGGAAGCTAGCAACGAGTGGGTTGAACTTTACCTGGCTGTCTCGGATCACGAAGTTAGTCCATCACCAAATCATTCAGTGGGAATCAGTAGATGGGTTACCCAATCGGGGGGCAATTCGCTTTTATGATCGCGGTGAGCAAGGCAGCATTGTGAAATTAACTGTGGCCTATTCTGCCCCTGGTTTTTTGCTGCAATTGATGGACAATCTCTTTGTTGGGCGAATTGTCGAATCAACCCTGCACGCCGATATGGAGCGATTTCGAGTGTACGCATTGCAGGCAAAAGATCAGGTCTCTGAGCCAACGACCTAAAGCCCCGCTAGATTGTGGCTTGCGCTAAAGTCATTAAGACTGTAAATTATGGGTGCTCCATGACGGATTCGGCTGCTGACTTAACTCAGCTTACGGAAGGGCTACCGGAGCGGCTGGTGAAGTATCAGGTGCGATATGCCAACCACCGAGATGTGAATCGAGAGGCGCTCACGCCGATGATGCGGCACTATGTGGAGATCAAAGATCAGTATCCCCACGCGCTGCTGCTGTATCGGATTGGAGATTTTTATGAGACGTTTTTTCAGGACGCGATCGCGATCGCCCGTGCCTTAGAACTGGTGTTAACCGCCAAACACGCTGGCGAAGAAATTGGGCAGGTGCCCTTGGCTGGCATTCCTCATCATGCGCTAGATCGCTACTGCACACAACTGGTAGAAAAAGGCTTTTCTGTTGCAGTCTGCGACCAAACTGAAGATGCTGCCGAAGCGCAGGGGCGGCTGGTTCAGCGGGAAGTAACGCGGGTAATTACTCCAGGAACCGTGCTGGAAGAAGGGATGCTGAATGCGCGGCGCAATAACTTTTTGGTCGCCGTAGTCATTGCGGGGAATCATTGGGGCTTAGCCTATGCGGATGTCTCCACAGGCGAGTTTTTGACCACACAGTCCGAAGCCCTGGAACAGCTCACTCAGGAATTGCTGCGACTCCAACCTGCCGAAGTGCTCGTGCCCACGAATGCTCCCGATTTAGTCAGTTTGCTGCGTCCAGGAGAACGCTCTGAGCAGCTACCCGGTTGTTTGCCAACCCAGTTTTGCTACACCCTGCGATCGCAATCGCCGTTTGTGCTATCCGAAGCGCGCTATCGGTTATTGCAACGGTTCAAGCTGCGATCGCTCGAAGGTATGGGCTGCGATCATTTACCGCTGGCAGTTCGTGCAGCAGGCGGTTTGCTGGAGTATCTCGAATCCACTTCCGAACGAGGAGTTGGGGAGCAAGAAAAACGCTCCATACTCCGCACGATTCACTCCGCACGCCAACAAGTTCCCCTACAACCCCTCTGCACCTACACCCTGACAGAGTTTTTGACGATCGACTATCAAACGCGGCGTAATTTGGAGATTACGCAAACGGCACGAGATAGTACCTTTCACGGATCATTGCTGTGGGCATTGGACCGCACCGTGACCGCGATGGGCAGTCGGTCACTACGGCGCTGGTTGCTGCAACCCTTACTCAAGCTAGAAGAGATTCAGGCGCGGCAAGATTCGATCGCAGAACTGGTTCACAACAGTGCTTTGCGCCAAACCGTGCAGAAGGTGTTGAAGCAAATTTATGATTTAGAGCGGTTGGCCGGTCGCGCCGGGTCGGGCACCGCGAATGCACGGGATTTGACCGCGTTAGCAGATTCCTTTGCCAGACTGCCTGATTTGGCGATGGTGGTCGCAAAGACCCAATCCCCCTACTTAAAAGATTTACAATCCGTGCCGCCCCAGTTAGAAGCCTTGGGACAACACCTGAGATCGCACCTGACCGAGCATCCCCCCCTAACCCTCACCGAAGGCAACCTGATTCGCCTTGGAGTCAACACCAAACTGGATGAACTGCGGCAGCAAGTGGAAGATGACCAAAACTGGATTCGCGATTTGGAGGCGATCGAGCGCACCCGCACAGGCATTCCCACCCTCAAAGTCGGCTACAGCAAAACCTTTGGCTACTACATCAGCATTTCTCGTGCCAAAGCCACGCAAACCCCAACCGACTATCAGCGCAAACAAACTCTCACCAACGAAGAACGTTACATCACCGTGGAACTTAAAGACCGGGAAAGCCGGATTTTTGCCGCACGGGATGAACTGAATCGGCTGGAATATGAGATTTTCGCCGAGTTACGTCTCGACGTAGGCACCCACGTTGAGCTAATCCGCACCGTTGCCAAAGCAGTTGCCGCCGCTGATGGGCTGTGTGGCTTGGCAGAACTCGCCACCCTGCAAGGCTATTGCCGCCCACAAATGACCCTAGGACGAGACATCCAAATCATCGAAGGTCGCCACCCTGTTGTTGAGCAATCCCTACCCGCCGGATTTTTTGTGCCTAATTCAACGAATCTGGGGACTAAGGAAGCATCGACTGAGATAGATGTCCCAACTCCGCACTCCGCACCCTGCACTTCCCCTCCCAACTCAACTCTTTGTTCCCAACTCCCAGCCCCCGATCTAATCATTTTGACTGGACCCAACGCCAGTGGCAAAAGTTGCTATCTGCGACAGGTAGGGTTGATTCAGCTCTTGGCGCAAATGGGCAGCTATGTCCCGGCACAGGAGGCAACTTTGGGGATTTGCGATCGCATTTTTACCCGTGTGGGCGCTGTAGACGATCTAGCAACCGGGCAATCCACCTTCATGGTGGAGATGAACGAAACAGCAAATATTTTGAACCATGCCGCCCCGCGATCGCTGGTGCTGCTGGATGAAATTGGGCGCGGCACGGCGACGTTCGATGGCTTGTCGATCGCTTGGGCTGTGGCAGAACATCTAGCAACAGAAATCCGTGCGCGGACTATTTTTGCGACCCATTATCACGAACTTAACGAGTTGGCATCTATCCTCGCTAACGTGGCGAACTACCAGGTGATGGTGAAAGAATTGCCCGACCAGATTGTGTTTTTACACAAGGTGCAGCCTGGCGGAGCCGATCGCTCCTATGGCATTGAAGCCGGACGATTGGCAGGATTGCCAGCCTCGGTCATTCAACGCGCCAAGCAGGTAATGACCCAGATCGAGAAGCACAGCAAGATCGCGATCGGTTTGCGGAAAAGCAATCAGCCCGAATCCGTGAAAGAGAAAGCTATCAAATACGCTGCTAAATCAGACGAGCAGTTGGATATCTTTGGTTGAGAGGAGAGATCTGTCCTGTTTGAACTCGCAACAACCTTCTTGCTTCAAACGCGATCGCTGAGAATCTCGTCGTCTTAACGCAAAAACGTCGTGATTTTGATATGCAGCGATTGAGTTTCTAAAACTGCGCTTTTAACCCTGTCATACCAAATTGAAAAAAGGGAGTAACAAATGGGAGACTAAGTTCTACCGTGTGGAGAACAACAGCAATGGTGGGTGTCACTCGCATCAAAATCCAGGAAACAGTGGCAGAACTAGAAGCTCTGATTCAACAGCAATCAAATCCAAACCGGAAAGAGCGGTTGCAAGTGTTGTACTTGCTGAAGTTAGCGGATGCCAGGAGTATTAGTGCGATTGCAAAAGTGGTCGGGCGGCACCGGGGGAGTGTGCAACGCTGGTTGAGCCAGTATCGGGAAGCGGGACTGAACGGATTGCTCGAAACTCGCCAAAGTTCAGGACGACCGCAGGTGATTCCAGGGTGGGCGCTCAAGAGCCTGCAACGACGATTGGATGACCCTGAAACAGGCTTTGGCAGCTACACACAAGTGCAGCAATGGTTATCAGAGACCTTGAACGTAGAAGCCGAGTATGCCACCGTGCATCATCTGGTGCGCTACCGCTTGGGTGCGAAGTTGAAAGCCGCCCGTCCGGTTCATGCCAAGCAGAACCCAGAAGCCCTTGAGGCCTTTAAGCAAACCTCAGCGACGACCTGATTCTGCTCAAACAGTATGCAACGCTAGTAAAACCGGAGTTTGAACGGATTCGCTACTTCGCTCAGGATGAAAGTCGATTTGGGTTGAAAACGACAGTTGGACGATTGATCACGAGCTTAGGAGTCAAACCACTAGGCAGTTGGCAATGGCAGTTCAAAGCCTTTTGGATCTATGGTGCGGTGGAACCGACCACCGGAGAGCAGTTCTTTTTGCAATTTACCCATGTCGATAGTGAATGCTATCAGCTTTTCCTCGACCAATTTTCGCAAGCCTATCCAGATAGCCTCAACATCCTCCAAGTCGATAACGGAGCCTTTCATAAAGCCAAAGACCTGGTGATTCCAGACAATATCATGCTGCTGTTTCAACCGCCTTACTGCCCTGAGTTGAATCCCATTGAGCGGTTGTGGCAGCACTTGAAGAAGGATTTGCGCTGGGCACTGTTCAAGAACCTAACTCAACTACAAACGAAAGTGGACAAATTGATTGCCGATTTAACGACCAAAACCGTTGCTTCTCTGACTGGCTTTAGCTTTATTGTAGATGCACTATCTGTCGCAGGCATTTTTTGATTTGGTATCACTTTTCATCATCTTTGCGCTTTTCGAGTATAAGGAAGCCAGGTTTGATATTGTTGTATAACTCAGGGCGTTTCCGTGGGTTCCGACAAGCGTTTAGTTGTTTAGTGATAAATCTCATTCCATGAGTCGCGTTATTGTAGTCACCTCTGGCAAGGGTGGTGTGGGCAAAACTACCACCACCGCTAACTTGGGTATGGCGTTGGCAAAGCGGGGTCGCAAGGTGATTGTGATCGATGCGGATTTTGGTCTACGAAATCTTGACCTGCTGCTGGGGCTGGAAAACCGGGTTGTGTATACTGCTGTCGATGTGTTGGCGGGGCAGTGTCGTCTGGAGCAAGCGTTGGTCAAAGATAAGCGCTTCCCAAATTTGATGCTGCTGCCGGCGGCGCAGAACCGAACTAAAGATGCTGTCAAGCCCGATCAAATGAAGCAACTGGTGAATGCGCTAACGAAAGCGTTTAACTATGTGCTGGTGGATTGCCCTGCGGGAATTGAGATGGGGTTTCAGAATGCGATCGTGGCGGCAAAAGAAGCTTTGATCGTCACCACGCCCGAAATTGCGGCGGTGCGCGATGCCGATCGCGTGATTGGTCTACTTGAAGCCAACAACATCAAGCAGGTTCGTCTAATCATCAACCGTCTGCGCCCCGCAATGGTACAGGCAAATGACATGATGAGTGTGGCAGACGTGCAGGAAATTCTGGCAGTTCCTTTAATTGGTGTTGTTCCTGATGATGAGCGTGTGATCGTGTCTACGAACAAGGGCGAACCTCTTGTATTGTCAGAAACTCCTTCTTTAGCAGGAACCGCCTTCGACAACATCGCCCGCAGACTGGAAGGTGAAACCGTTGATTTTCTAGATTTAAGCGTGCCAGACGATGGATTTCTCTCTCGTCTACGCAAAATGTTCTCGACCAAGCTTTTTTAAAGTTGTCATCCCCACCTAATCCTTCTGTTTCATGTTATTTGAACTGATTGAACGTCTCTTTGCTCGCCCAACCAACAGTCGTCAAGATGTGAAGAACCGTTTGAGGTTGGTTTTGGCACACGATCGCGCTGATTTGCCGCCCCACATGATCGAATCCATGCGAAAAGAGATTCTAGAAGTCGTTTCTCGCTACGTTGAGCTAGACACCGAAAGTATGGAGTTTTCTCTAGAAAGCAATCAGCGATCGACGGCCCTAATCGTCAACTTGCCCATTCGTCGAGTGATCTCTTCCACAGAACTCGATCACCCTGAAACCGCGGACATCGCCATTCCAGAAGTGACCTTAACTGAATCGGGCGACCCGATCGCAGCATCTACTGATGTCAAGCCAACAGAAGCAACACTCAGCACCGCCATACCCTCTGAAATGTCTCTAGATAGTTCAGTAGAAGTGGCAGATCTTGAATTCCCTTCGGCACCTACGGAATCAGCCAAACCAGAATCAGTGGCTTAACCTATTCTCCTGCTTCATCCTGTGATTACTGGCAAAACAAAACTACTTGGCGTAATTGGGCATCCAGTATCGCATTCTTTATCGCCTGTGATGCATAACGCAGCGATCGCCCATCTAGGCGTGGATTTTGTGTATTTGCCGTTGCCCGTACAGTCCAAGGATTTAGCCAAAGCGATCGCTGGATTTACAGCGATCGGGCTAGAGGGCTTCAACATTACCATTCCCCATAAGCAGGCAATCATGCCGTTTTTGACGGAAATCAGCCCCATCGCCAAGGCAGTCGGTGCAGTGAATACCGTCTGGCGAACCGAGCAAGGCTGGAAAGGCACCAATACGGACATGATTGGATTTCTAGCTCCACTCAAGCAGCGTGATCAGCCTTGGACAGAAACAGACGCGGTGATTTTGGGCAATGGTGGTGCAGCAAGAGCCGTGGTGGCAGGCTGTGCCGAGTTGGGCTGTCGGTCGATTCGCGTGGTCGGACGCGATCGCGCCAAATTAGCAGCCTTTCAGTACTGGGCAAATTCCGCTGTAACAACTCCACTTTATACCCATGAGTGGAGTGACCTAGCAACCTTGATTCCTCCAGCAGGCTTAGTCGTCAACACTACGCCGATTGGAATGCATCCCCATGTGAATCAATCACCTGTGGAGCTTTCCCTGCTAAAAACGCTGCAACCGGGCGCGATCGCCTATGACCTAATCTACGTTCCGCAACCGACGCTATTTTTGCAGCAGGCAGTTCAATGTGGCGCGATCGCGATCGACGGGTTAGAAATGCTCGTGCAGCAAGGAGCCGCTGCCTTAGAAATTTGGCTCCAGCAACCTGCGCCTGTGGCTATCATGCGGCGATCGCTTCAGCAACATTTGAACCTCGCATGACGCATTTCTCAATCTCACATACGAATCCAGCTTGGAGTCCCACAACCCGCGGCCTGGAAGCAATTTAATGTGGGCTACCACAGTCAATTCTCCGCAAAAACTGGTGAGTACAGACTATATGCCTGTTCAAACAACGGTAAAGTAAACCAAAAAGTTGAGCCAGTTTCAGGATGACTCGTAAATCCAATCTGTCCGCCATGCGCCAATATAATTTGCCGACAAAGATAAAGTCCTAACCCTAAACCCACCGTGCGTCGAGCCGGCTCTCCTCGTTTATAAAGTTCAAATATGCTGGCAGCTTGTTCGGCGGGAATGCCGATACCATTATCGTGAACAGTGCAGCGCATCATCGAGACAGTAGCGTGAGGGACTTGCTCAACTTCGGCTGTTAGAGTCAGAGTCACCCCAAGAGGATTATGTTTAAGGGCATTTGCAATTAGGTTTTCATAGACACGCCAAAGTTGGTTAGAGTCAGCGTTAACTAGCGGTAAGTCAGAGGCAACTTGATTTTGCAGTACGGACTCATCTTGCTCCAGCATCGGTTGCCACTCGATCGCTAGTTGATTGACCAACGTGAACAAATCCACAGCTTGACACTCCAGCGTGACCCCGCTCATATCGTTCGCATGAGTTTCCAACAGGGAATTAATTAGGGCAAGCTGGCGATCGTGGCTTTGAATCATCCGTTGCAAAATAGAACGAGACACCGCAACAGCTCCCCCCTGTGCCTCTGCCTCTTTGTCTAGGCTTTTAAGCACCATTAACCCACCTGTAACCGGATTCCGTAGGTCGTGGGAAACAGCATTCAGAAAAACCTGCACGGCTTCTTGGGCTTTTTGGCGATCGCAAATTTCGGCTTGCAGTTGCTCAGTTTGAGTTTGAAGCTGATTTTGTAGTTTCTGAATCGCCAAGTGAGTACTCACTCGCACCAGAGCCTCTTCTATTTCAAAGGGTTTGGTGATGTAATCCACAGCGCCCACTTGAAACCCTTTGACCTTATCAAACACATCTGACATCGTCGTCATAAAAATAATTGGAATAGCTTGAGTTTCGGGAACCGCCTTCAAGCGGCGACAGGTTTCAAAGCCATCGATTCCTTGCATCATCACATCCAACAAGATCAGATCAGGTTTAACGGAGGGAACCTGAGCGATCGCGCTTTCCCCATTCTGCGCCACCCGCACCTTATAGCCCGCTTCACTTAACGATTGAACCAAAATGCTTAAATTAGTGGCATTATCATCCACTAGCAAAATCACACTCGCCTCAGCCCTGCTGCTATTCATCGAATTCCCACCAAGCGCTAACAACAGCCTACTTTCAACTCTGCTCTAAAAACAATCCACAGAAAAACTCTGTATCCTTGGTGAGTCATACTACAATTGTAATACGAAACACTTGAAAATTTTGCTGAGGCATTCAATGCATACACTCACTCGAACATCCACCACCGAAATGGAAGTCACTAGCATTCGTTTAGAGCGAGAGCTAAAAGAGAAATTAAAAGAATTGTCTGGGAATCAAGGCTACCAAGCATTAATCCGAGATATTTTATGGAATTACATTCAGCAAAAATCCGGCGACTATCACTCGTCCGTTTCTCTGCCAGAGATTCGCGCTACAGTTTCCGCCACAGCCCATCAAGAAGAGAGGTGTGCTTTGACTGGTAAAGCGATTCCATTAAATGCGGCAATGCTGTTAGGGTTTACGATCACAGGAACGATGGTTCCCCTTAGTACGGACAGCATTTTATAAAAGGCAGAAATCAAATAACACGATAGCGATCGAGTAAAGCTATCTCAAAATAATCCATGGTTGCTTATGTGTTGAGATAGTAAAGACTCATCTTCTTGTATCCGTAGAAACGCAGTGCTATTCATTACAAAATAATTAGCATTTAAGAAAGCTATCTCCCCTTCAAACTTCTTGAAACTGCCTTTTTAAGAAGCGAATGATTACTGCGATCGCGGTATTTTCACGGATAAATTAATAGTTCCTCTGAAAAGACTGGAAAAAATTACCAATAACGGGTGATTTTCCAGTCTTATTTTTATAGTTTTTATATTTTTTCATAAACCACAAGAAATATACTCAACCTTCCAAAAGCATTTTGTAAAGTACTTTAAATACTTTTAGTCAGGCATTCATCTACTAGCCTCACCAAGGCATAAAACTCTTGCCTTAGCCTTCTCCCATTGGAAAAAAGGAAGGGGACGAGGATAATCAAGTTGGTGTATTAAATATATGATTACCCTCAGGCATCTGATGCGTTTCAGTGTAAGCACAACAAATTCAATCTATTAAACGCTTTATCTAAACTTTATCTTTTTTGATAAAAGCTTTATATAAATAGTCTTAGTAGAACGACGAGACAACTCAACTAGTTAACAACTGAAAAGCGCGTGTATCAATCAAGATCAGTAGCTTCTAAGGGCTTCCTTTAGTTATTAAAAGATTGTTTAAAGATGAATTTTATTCGCTTGAAAGTTCAGCTATTTAGCTGATTCTAGACAGACAGACAAGAATGCTAGGTTTGTGTTGCGATGCAGGTTTTGCCTAAGCATTCTTTGGGCAGAAAATAGTTGTCTGCACCCTCATCCTCCTCAGATTCAACTTTGTTTCTTGGATTAAATCTCAGCATTTGTAAGCGTCCAGTGTTTGATTTTCATAAAGTTTTACTTATCACACAAAAGGTTGCCATTCCCCATGAGATCTGATTCTTTGGACTGTTCATCAACGTCATCTCCCAAATTAGGCGTATACGAGTGCGAGATTCACCTCAAATTCAGGCTAGTTGAAGAGAAAGGCGCATTTGTAAATCGTGACCAGCTTCTAGAGCTTTTACTAGATGCCTTTTCCTATGGATCTGACGAATATATGGAACCTACACACGTAGAGGTCGCAGCTCAAGAGATTTGTGAGTTATCAGCTTCACCTCAAATGCGCCGTCAATTGATTCGCCTACGCAACTCTAGTGATGGGATTCAGTAGGTTAAGTCACCTACAACCACACGCACTAAATTCAGAAAGTAATATGGCGCTCTAAAATTATCAATTAATTGTATTGACAGAGGTTCCAATATTCGCTACCTTGGATAAGGTCTAGCTGATGTGCCCCCATCGTCTAGAGGCCTAGGACACCTCCCTTTCACGGAGGCGACGGGGATTCGAATTCCCCTGGGGGTATAGATTAAATAGAAAAAGCGAAGAGAAAAACTCTTCGCTTTTTCTATTTCGTCATTAGTCTAAAACTTTCAGGAAGAAGACTTTCTAAGTTGCTTCTACAGATAAGAGAATGTTTGAAAACGAGTGTTAAGCAGTTTTTGTTTCCAGCGTCTGCGGTTATTTTCTAATCGCCGTAGCATTAACCGAATCATGGCAACATACACCATTCCTTCATGATTCTCGCTCAATCGTTCGTAGTCTCGTGTTAACCCTCGACAATTTTCGAGCCATGCCCAAGTCCGCTCCACAACCCATCGTTTGGGTTGGACTGAAAATCCCTTTCCCTGATGCTCTACAACCTCAAATTCAACGACATAGACCGCTGCTAAATCAACTTCTAGATCGCCTCGATACCCCTGGTCTGCCAAAATCTTAGCCAGTCGTTCATAGGTTTCTATCACCCAAAACAACACCCAAGGCGCTGCTTTAACATCCGCTTGGTTGGCAGCCCCCACATGACATTTGAGGACTAATCCCAAGACATCAACGACGATAGTTCGTTTTCGTCCCTTGACCTTTTTGAAGCCATCTACGCCGATCTCCTCGCCCCTTTTTCTCCCAATCTGACTGACTGGCTATCAATGATACCTAAACTCGGTGCTTCTGCTCGTCCTGCTGAACGTCGCACTTCCTTGACCAAAGCCTGATTGAGCGATTCCCATATCCCTAAACGCACCCATAAGCGAAAGTAACCATACACGGTTTGCCAAGCTGGAAAATCAGCCGGCAAGTTACGCCACTTCACCCCATTCTCAACCCGGTAAAAAATGGCATTCAAGACTTCCCGTAAAACCACTTCCCGCAATCGTCCCACGGGTTTATCTAGGGGTAACAAAGGTTCAATTCTTTGCCACTCAGCATCGGTTAAATCACTGCTATAAGTTTTGAGTTGTCCCATGTCTCAACCTTGATACAGCCTGATTTCTTAATAGGATTTTTAGCTGAATACGTAAACCTACTGGCAATAGTTATTTACAAACGTTCTCTAAAAAGCTAAAGCTCGAAGCTGTAGAACATCATTCGCTTTCAGTAGCCTTCGAGCCAGCATTTATAACAATCGGGATGACAGGATTCGAACCTGCGGCATCCTGCTCCCAAAGCAGGCGCGCTACCAAGCTGCGCTACATCCCGTAAAAATTCACTTTTCATAGTATACCTTGCTTTTACCACCTTGTTACGAATGAAGGCAGGGAATCAGTACTTTTACGTTCTTAGGGAATCAGTACTTTTACGTTCTTATTGATAGCCGGCTGCTTGCAGAAAGAACAAATGAGCATAGCGTCCCTTAGCTTTTAACAGTTCTTCGTGGGTTCCAGCTTCCAGGACTTCTCCGTTTGCCAGCACCAGAATGCGATCTGCCATGCGAACGGTAGAAAATCGATGAGAAATCAAAATAGCCATTTGATTTTGAGTCATGGCACGAAATCGATCAAAAATTTGGGCTTCAGCTGCCGCATCCATTGCAGAAGTTGGTTCATCTAGCACTAGAATGTCGGCTCCAATCCGCATGAATGCGCGAGAAAGGGCGATTTTTTGCCATTGTCCACCGGATAGTTCTCGCCCGCCTTTGAACCAACGTCCTAGGCGGGTCCAATACCCTTCGGCAAGTTCAGAAATCGCGGGATGCGCCATGCCTTTTTCAGCAGCAATTTGCCACCGCTGTTCATCTTGTAGGGCGGTGACATCGCCTGCCCCAATATTTTCGCCTACAGTAAATTGATAGCGAACGAAGTTTTGAAAAATCACACCAATCCGTCGCTGTAAGGTCAGCAAATCCCATTCTTCTAAGTCACGCCCATCTAGCAAAATTTTTCCAGAATCGGGAGTGTAAAGGCGGGTGAGCAGTTTAATTAAGGTGGTTTTACCGGAACCATTTTCCCCAACGATCGCCAGTTTTTCTCCTGGTTTGAGGTGAAAGGACACATTTTGTAGCGCTGGTTTAGGGTTGCCGGGATATGCAAAGCTGACATTTTCAAATCTCAAGCCATCGGTTGGCAGTGCTCCTTGGGTAGCGCTGCCTAAGGAGTCAAAGATTGGTTCTTCTAAAAACTCATATAGATTGGAAAGATAAAGGCTATCCTCATACATGCCGCTGATGTTCGTTAGCAGGTTAGAGAACGTTGTTTGCCCTTGGCGAAACACTACCAGATACATGGTTAGGTCGCCTAAGGAGATACGTCCCGCGATCGCTTCTAGCGCAATCCATACATATGCCGCATAAAATGCCAAGGTGCTCAATAAGCCTAGTAAATAGCGCCACACACTGCGGCGAATAGTCAGCGCTTGATCTTCTTGAAAGAGACGCTGGAACGTTGCTTTATATCGATTTAACAGGGTGTCACCCAACTGATATAGCTTCACTTCCATCGCGCTGCTTTCATTGGAGATCAGCCATTCCAAATAGTTTTGCTCACGGGTTTCAGGAGCGCGCCACTGAAATAGCCGAAATGCCTGGTCGGCAAAGCGCGTTTCGGCGACGAAAGCCGGAAATGCAGCAACCAGCAGCAGGATCACAACACCACCCGAAAAACCGAGTAGTAACCCGCCAAAAGTCACCAGCGATAAGCCATCCTGCACTAACCCAAAACTGCGTCCGACTAGGCTTAAAGGACGGCTGGAAGCTTCTCTGCGAGCACGCACCATTTTGTCGTAAATTTCTGGATTCTCAAAGTGCGCCATGTTGAGCGTCAGCGCCTTTTCCATAATCATGACGTTGACATCTTGCCCCAATAACATCCGCAGTAGCGATTGGCAAAGCATCAGCCCTTGGCGGGAGGCAGTCAGCAGGGCAGTAATGCCAGCCTCTAGCACTAGATACTTCATAACCGACCAGCGATCGCCAATGGCTCCGGTTTGGGCTGCTAGCACCACACTATCCACAATCAGCTTGCCCACATAGGCAATCGCTGCCGGAAGTAAACCGCTAATTAGGGTTAGAACAGCAAACGTGATCGTCAGCGTGCGATCGCACTGCCATACCAGTTCTATTGCCCTGACACAATATTGATAGGTTGAAAGCGATCGACGAAACTCTTGCCATCGCCGCCGTAAAAAATGTCTTCGATGATTCATCCTTCCACAATAGCGACTGCAAGGAAGGTCTGCATGATTGCTCGGTTTGTGGCAATCAAAAAAGAGTTATACGGAATTGCGGAAGGCAGTACTTTTTGACCAGATTAAATTGCTTGAATCCAATCAAAGCCCACTTTGCCTTGAACTATCACAGGATGCTGCATCAACCATTGGCACCGCTTGACTAAGACATCCTCTAAAGCATCAAGATTGTCAAACACTTGATTAGCGATTGCTTCGCGCAGCAAAGACCAGACACATTCAGTGGGTTGCAGTTGGAGGGTATAGGGCAATAGCGGGTAGAAGAAAATGCCGGGGGGCACCTGAAGTTTTTGGCTCATATGCCACGCGGCCTGATCAACCAATAGAATGATCAACTGCTGACGATGGGGATTGACCTGAGCCGCAAATAGCTCTAACGCCATCTGCATCATGGAGACATTGGCACGGGGCAATAAAAGGAAGTAGCTCGCTCCAGTGGCAGGATGGACAAAACCATAGGTGTAGACCCATTGATAGCGGCGAGAATGATGCGCTGATGGGCGTTCTCCTATGGGTGCCCAAACCCGCCTGACAATGGGTTGCAAGCCTAATCGAGCTTCGTCTTCCGCCCAAATTACAATCTCCCGATTGGGAAACAACGAGCGCAACCACGCCACATGACCTGCTAATCCTGCTTTGAACTCTGCTTGCTGCTCAAGGGTTGCGCTTTGATGATGCACCGGACGCGGCACCTGCAAGCTCAACCCCAAACGTCGTAGATACTTCCAGGCTGTTGAGGGGTGTAAGCAAATGCCAAAGTAGGTTTCGATATACTCCCCAACTTTCGGTCCACTCCAGAGTCCGCCATCATCCGGGGCACTCTGTAAGCGTTGCCGCAATAGCCGTTGCTGTTCATCACTTAAAGCCAACCGATTGCCCCCAGGGTTCAAGCGTTGCCGATTGACTAGTCCGACCGCACCCTCGGCGTTGTAGCGACGGGCAATTTTCCGCACTCCACTACAACTGAGTCCACAAATCTCAGCGGTTTGTTCGATGCTCATCGGAGTCTTTGGATGACTGAGCAATCGAATCACCAACCAACGGTTTTTCTCGCCAGCATCTTGGCACTGAACATACCGCTGAGTTAGATCTGCGTAGTCTAGATGAGGGCTAATTTGAGTGCGGGGTCGAGGCATGGACAGAGTACCTTTTTCATCTTGCTAAATGATACTCCCCTACTCAATTCCGTATTACACCGTATGTTTGGTAACTCCACAGTGATTTTATTCAGTCCCTAATTTGACTTGCAAGCTTACTTGCGAGAAAGATTTTGCCGTTGAGAGGTATAGTCTGCCGCTTTAATGTAGTCACCGATCGCAAAACAAGCCACTTTCAGGTTACCCAACACCTGTTCTTCAACCCGAACATCATTCATCAAGCGGGCAAGGGCAAGGCGTTGTTCATAGTAGCGGATGGCATTGGTATAGTCTCCCAATGCATCATAAGCAACACCAATGCTGCCCATAGCCTGTTCTTCGCCCCGCAGATCATCAAGTTTGCGGGTTGCTTCTAACCGTTGTTCTCCACATTCAATCGAACGGGCATAGTCTTCCATTGCATAATAGGCATTCCCCAAATTTCTCAGAATTTGGCCCTCCATCCGGCTATCTTGTAATAGTCTCGCTAAGACTAATCGTTGTTGGTAATAGTCAATCGCATTGGCATAATCTCCTAAAGCGTAGCAAGCATTGCCCAGATTTTTGAGAACTTGCTCTTCTATTTGCTGCGCCCCCAGTTCACGCGCAATGATCAGACTTTGCTTTTCGTAAGAGATTGCTTGCTCATATTGACTCACTGTTTTGTATGCCAACCCTAGATTGTTGAGGGCTGCCATTTCACCGGGGCGATCGCCTACATCTTTTGCCAACGCCAAACTTTGAAGCTGACACTCGATTGCCTTATCGGGGTCTTTAAGATGGCGGTAGGCGTTGCCGAGGGTACTCAGAACAATAACTGCACTGGGGCGATCGCCGGTGCGGCGCGCATAAACTAAGGCAGACTGTGAATACTCTATCGCTTTGCTATAGTGCTTCAAGCTATAAAATGTTAAACCGATGCTACTCAGCGATCGCCCTTGACCCAAATCATCCTGAGCCTCTTGATATAACGAATAGGCTTGCTTAAAAAGGTCTAAAGCCGTTTCGTATTGGCCAGCCTGATAATTTTCTCTACCTAATCCTAAAAGTCGATTTGCCACGCTTTGAGAAGTTTCAATCGGCTCCAAAAATTCACCTTCAGCCGATTCACTTGAAAGAGGCGTGTTATCACTCGCTGGAATCACCGTCTCCCGCAAAGAATTAGAGTTTTCAGATTGATCTATGAGAACACTAGGTACTTGATCGGAATTCTGATCAAAGTAAATAATTTTGTTGTCCATCGATTAACGCCTCCCGTTTCATGCTGGCTCAGATTGCCTAGGTGGTAGAGACTCCCTATAGGTGATCAGACTAACTTGGCTAGCTAGAGAAAGTATTCGGTGATTTCCAGGCTTTTCCTAAAAACTGCTGCCGTGAGACCAGTATATTTAACGATTTCCATCGACTCAGTTGCCTCTAGTTCAGTTAGCCAACTGCACTAGCAGGTCCTACAAGAGAAACATATGGTTTCGTTAGGTACCGCCGAGCAACCGCTTGAGCCTGTTCAGCGGTAATGCTGGCGATTTGTTTCTGAAAAGTCTGATCAAACTCAATGCCTAAACCCAATGTTTCATACCAGCCAAACGTTTGTGCAATCTGTGCATTGGTCTGTTTTCCTAATGCATATTGCCCCAACATCTTATTTTTAGCGGCTTGTAACTCTTCAGCCGAGAGGGGAATAACCCCCAATCGGTCAATTTCGAATTGCAATCCTTCTAAACCGATCGCGGTATTCTCTGATGCCGTTCCCATGTAGGCCACAAATTGAGCCGTATCTAGCCGCGTTGTATAGAAAGCCGATACTTCGTAAGCTAAGCCGCGTTTTTCTCGCAATTCCACAAATAACCGACTTGATAGGCCGTTCCCCAAATGCGTATTCAGCAACTTGAGCGCGGCATAGTCGGGATGAGACTGCGAAGGAGAGCCGTGTGAAATGGGTTGGGAGCCTGGTTGCGATGGCAGACTGACTACCGCAGGAGCAAGGTATCCCAACATCAAGATAGATTGTTGGGTTTCTTGCGCCGTTGTTTTGTGTACAGGGTTTTCTAAAACGGGCGGAGATTGGAGGATCGGCAGTGGCTCATCTGGGCTTTGCCAATCGCCTAAGACGGATTCAATGAGGGAAACTGCGACCTCCGGCTGAATGCGCCCTGCCACACTAATGATCAAATTATCGGGACGGAAAAAGGTATGGTGGTAACCGAGTAAATCAGTCTGGCTTAGCTGAGAAACGGTTACTTCTGTGCCCAATCCAGACAGGGCATAGGGATGGTTCCCATACATGCTGCTTCTGAGTTGGTCATAGGCAACGGTGAAAGGCTGCTCTTGCTGAGAGCGAATTGCCTGTAAGGTTAAGCGGCGTTCTAGTTCCAGCTCTTTCTCGGGAAAGGTGGGCGATCGCAACAACTCTCCAGCCAAAATCAGCATTTCCTTAAAATCGGCTGAAACCGCTTTTAGACTAAGCAAAAAGTAATCTGTTGTGGCATCAGTTCCCAAACTGGCACCGACCGACTCTACCTGTTCAGCAATTTCTAAAGAAGAGAGTGTTGCGGTTCCCTTTGTTAACACAGCAGAGATCAAATGAGATAATCCAGCCTGATGGGCTTGCTCCCAGCGGCTACCTGCCCGGAGGAAAAGCCGAGCAGCAATAATATCGGCAGTTGGATTCTCAGTCACTAGCACCACAATTCCATTGCTTAAAGTGGTGCGGTGGACTAATTGAACAGGTTGAGAATCGGTTGTGCAAAGTGTCACAGGAAATTCCTTCAGGATAGGGGCTAAACGTTAGGGTCAAAAGCAAATGACTCAGGAGCTATTTTTGGCGAACTTCATCTAAAGAAGCAAATACATACAGCTTCCTGATGGATGCAAGCAAATGCTTACTCTATTTGGTTCTCAATTGCACTCTGCTACATGGGTTTCACAACTGTTACTGCGTAGTGGTATGGAGAAAGATATTGAGCAGCCAGTCGTTGCAGATCTTCAGGCTGGATTGCCTGAATTCGCTGAGGATAGGTGCAAACGATTTCGGGGTTAACAATTATGCTGTAGTAGCCGTAGAGTCCGGCAAGTTGACTAGGGGTTTCGGTAGAAAACGCATAGTCATTGCAGAGTAATCGCTTGCAGCGGGCAAGTTCGGCTTCAGAGATCGGAACGGATGCCAATTCTGATAGGCGATCGCAAATAATCGCTTCCACCCGTGCCAAGTCATCTGACTCTAGCCATGCAGTAATTGTAAACAAGCCAGATTCGCGCTGCACAGAAAAACCACTGCTAATTGCTTGCACCAAATCGCGTTGTTCTCGTAATTCCCAGACCAGTCGAGACGTGCGTCCTTCTGCCAACAGTACGGATAAAAGATCTAGCCCATAGGCAGCATTCAACTGGTCATCTAAGCTTTGTACCGATGAATCCATTCCAGGTCCTAGCCATGCCATCATCAGACGCGCTTGCTCAATCCGGGGCATCAGCAATTCTTTACGACGAATTTGCGTGATGGGGGGTTCTGCTTCAGGACGATGCTGCGGACAGGTTGCCCGCTCTGAAAAGTTGTGAAAGGTGCGATCAACCAGGCTTAGGGCAGCATCCTGACTCACATCACCCACGACCACAACGGTCAAGTTTTCGGGCTGGTAGTAGGTACGGTGAAAGGCGCGCATATCATCGGGCGATCGCGCCATCAACGTTTCCTCGTCACCTAAAATTGGACGACCATAGGGATGACGTTGATAAACGGTTTCAGAAAGTACTTGAAATGCTACACAATCTGGATTGTCATAAGATTGGCGAATTTCTTCTAAAACGACATCCCGCTCTCGGTCAAATTCATCATCAGGAATCGCCGCATTTAACAAAATATCTGCCAAATATGGCAAGGTTTCTTCAAGATGCTGGGCGGCGGTAGTAATGAAATAGTGAGCATAGTCATAACTGGTGGCAGCATTCGTGATCCCGCCTCGATGTTCTACCTCGCGATCAAATCTGCCGGGGGCGGTCTTTGAAGTTCCCTTAAAAATCATGTGTTCTAGAAAGTGCGCCATGCCTGACCACTCATCAGGTTCTACGACTGAACCCGCTTTGACCCACACATCCACCGCTGCAACCGGCATCGCAGGCGTATGTTGATGAATCACTGTCAAACCGTTATCTAGTCGGACGATGCTTGCGGGAAATGGCTCAGCTTTTAACAGAACTTTGGTCAATTTTTAACCCTGAAGCGTATTAGGGATATCATAACGTTGCCTTGGATCAAGTGATGGCAATGTTTAATGTCTGCTTAATGTATTGGGGCAACGAAGTACGGAGTGCAGAAGGTACGGAGTGCTAAGTGTAGAGATTAAAATCCGCCAGCAACAGTCGTCATGCAGCGTTCATATCTTAATTCTGCATAACGACTGTTGTGGACTGTAAGCAGAATCAAGTTTCAGCCTTTTCCTGTTTCCTTGGCTCTTAGTAACGAATTCTGGGATCGATATAAGCGTTGATGATATCGGTAAGGATGCTGGAAATTGCGACGATCGCAGCAAAGAAAACTACGATGCCTTGCACAGTGGGATAATCTCGCTGGGCGATCGCGCGATACAACCGATTTGCCAGCCCCGGCCAAGAGAAAGTCACTTCTGTCAAAATCGCGCCGCCCAGTAAGGCTGCAAAGGTGAGTCCCAAAATGGTGATTACAGGAATCAAAGCATTTTTGAGCGCATGGGAGACTAGAATACGAGATTCCGAAATGCCTCTAGCCCGTGCGGCTTCGATGTAATCTGCCTTGAGGGTTTGTTTCAAATTGACTCGCACGATGCGTTCAAAAATGCCGCTGATCAAAATTCCTAAAGTTAGACAAGGCAACGCCAAATAATACAGTGCTGTAAAAAACTGATTAAGATTGGCATGAAGTAAGCTATCCAAGATGTACAAGCCAGTGGGTCCATCGGGTGCAGGAATAGTGACCGGAAAGCGAGTGCCTAATGGAAACCAATTAAGCTGCACAGCGAAGACCAATTGCAGCAACATTCCCAGCCAAAACATGGGGATAGAGTAAGTGAGAATGCCAAACAGCCTGCCAGCTAAATCGAGCGATGTATTCGGACGGGAGGCCGTAATCACCCCAACCGAAACACCCACAACTAGAGCGATCGCCAAGCTACACAGCGCTAACTCGACGGTTGCTGGAAAAAACTTTTGGATAATCCCCCAAACAGACTGCCCCTGAGTGGTGAGGGAGTTACCCAAATCTAGCCGCAGTAGAGAACCTAGGTAACCCACATACTGCACCCACAATGGCTGCCCTAAGCCTAGCTGCTGCCTCAATTCATCTTTGGCGGCTTGGGGTGCCCGTGGACCGAGCAGCGCATCCACCGGATCGCCTGGAGTCGCCCGCATCAGCAAAAATACTAGAGTCGCAATCAGCCACAGCATTAGCGGAGCCAACAACACACGAGCCAAAATATAGTAGCGCAGAGAGCTAGAGCGAGACATAGATTAAGGGTTAGGAGCTAGGGAATACTTTACCGCAGCGTTGGGTACGAAGTGCGGGGTACGAAGTGCGGGGTACAGGGTTGTATCGCTTCAACTCCGCACTTCGCACCTGCCAACTCCGCACTCTCTGTTGGCGATCGCGGTTCAAATCGCTCATGATAAAGCTAAGGAATTCTGTATTGACTTTAGCCCCCAAATCCCCATGAACACGCCTCTTTCAACTCCTAATTCTTTATCTATGCCGCGCCTGCTACAACAGCTCAAATGGGTAGCTGACCCAATTGGCTACATGGAAGGTGCTGTTCGCCAGCATCCCGACATTTTTTCGGCAGGGGTTATCGGCTTTGGCAATAATCTGGTGTTTGTGAATACGCCTGGAGGCATTCAAGAAATTCTCACAAAAGATCGCAAAACCTATGCGGCACTAGGCGGTTTGAACCGAATTTTGACTCCCCTGCTGGGCGATTATTCGATGATTTTGATTGAGGGCGATCGCCATAAACGCCGTAGACAGATGTTGATGCCGTCGTTTCATGGCGATCGCATCCGCACCTATAGCCAACTAATTTGCGATTTGACTGAAAAAACCTTGGACAAAATTCCAACAGGTACGACTTTCTCAGCGCGAACTGCGATGCAGGAAATTTCGTTGCAGGTAATTTTGCAAGCGGTGTTTGGGGTGTTTGAAGGAGAACGTAGCCAGGAGCTTAAAACCAGGCTGACAAAGTTGACGGATGTGTTTGCGTCGCCATTGTCTTCTAGCCCACTTTTCTTTCCCGTGCTGCAACAAGATTGGGGAACGTGGAGTCCTTGGGGTAAATTTCTGCGCGATCGCCAGCAGATGGATGATGTGATTTATGCAGAAATTCGCGATCGACGTGCTCAGCCCCAACCCAATCGTGTGGATATTCTGTCGCTGATGATGGCGGCGATCGACGATGTAGGACAACCCATGACCGATCAAGAACTGCGGGATGAACTTGCAACCCTGATGTTTGCCGGACATGAAACCACTGCCACCGCTTTATCTTGGGCGCTTTACTGGATTCATCACCAACCAGACATTCGAGAAAGATTGCTGCATGAGTTACAGTCTGCCGATTTGTCAGACCCCATGAGCATCGTCAAACTGCCTTACCTCTCTGCCGTCTGCAACGAAACTCTCCGCATCTATCCCGTTGCCATGCTCACCTTTCCAAGAGTGGTGCAAGAGCCGACGGAACTGCTCGGCTATGCGCTGGAACCGGGGATTGCTGTCGTTGGTTGCATTTATCTGACCCATCAACGCGAAGACCTTTATCCAGAACCTCATCGTTTCAGACCAGAACGCTTTTTAGAACGGCAATATTCTCCCTATGAATTTTTGCCTTTTGGTGGTGGTGTGCGGCGTTGCATTGGCGAAGCCCTCGCCCAACTGGAACTGAAGCTGGTGTTGACCACGATTTTGATGCGCTACGACTTGGCGCTGGCAGACACAAAACCCGAATATCCCCGCCGCCGAGGAGTTACCCTCGCCCCCGCCAATGGCGTGAAAATGAAAATGATTGGCAAGGTTTAAGTCAAAAGTTAAGCTTTCCGCAGGGTGGAGAAGGGGACTTTTTGAGTAGCTTCGAGGGTGGCTCCTTGAACCATTTTTTGGGCAAACAGGTAATCTTTATTTTGCCAGAGCGGAATGAACGGCACGTCTTTGGCTAACTGGTTTTGCAGGTCGGCAAACAGTTGTTTGCGATTAGCGGGGTTTTGTTCTTTACGGCTTTGGTTGATCAGTTGATTGACGCGATCGCTGTAATAAAACGAGCCTTGCAGGAAGCTCGATCCATCTTCGCAGCCACCTTTTGCTGACCCTTTGGTACATTCCATGAACGGCTGAATGTAGTTGTCGGGATCAAGAAAGTCGGGTGACCAATCCAACAAAAAGATGGGATATGCGCCTTTGTCCAAGTTTTTGTAGGCGGTGGTAGATTCCACGCTTTTCAGATCGATTTGCATCAGATCACCCAATTTTTTGTGGGCGATCGCCCTCAGCGTCGTGACGGCTAGTTGGTCGTTGACCAGGTTAGAGCGATACCACAACTCCAGCTTTAAAGGATTTGTGGTGGAGTATCCCGCTTGAGTCAGCAGTTCCGTGGCTTTAGCAACATTGCGATCGCCGAATGCTTGAAACACTGGCTTTTGCACATCCAAATTGGTCGGAATCAAACTATAGAGCGGCTCAATTTGTTCTTGAAAAACCCGATCTTGCAGCAGCGGTCGATCCATGATGGCGGAGATCGCTTGCCGCACTTCCAGCTTATCTAACGGTGGCGATCTGAGATTCAGCGTCAAGTAATTAATCCCGCTGCCCGACTTTTCCACGACCTGCCAACCGTTTGTCGCGGCTCCAGTTTGCAAGGTGCGAATTTGACCGAGGGCAAGACTTTGGTAAGCAACATCCACCGACCCCGTGCGAAAGGCATTAAACAGGTTGGCAGGACTGGAAAAAAACTGAATGTCGATGCCCGTGTTTTCCGGTTTCTTGCCCCAATATTGATCAAAGGCATCCAGCCGCATTTGGTCGGTGCCATATTTGACCAATTTATAAGCTCCCGTGCCCACAAAGGTTTCTGACTGAAAGGAGCCTTTTTTGATCTCATAGGCTTTGGGAGAAACAGCACAAACGCCTGAAAACGCCAGCAACGCAGGGAAAGCAGCAAAGGGTTTGGTCAGTTGAATCGTTAGCTCATGAGTTGCCGTGGCTTTGACAGACTTGACCAAATCGGACAGCAGAAAGGCAGGAGAACCACTGTTTTGAATAAAGCGATTCAAGGAAAACGCCATTGCCTCAGCGTTAAACGGGGTGCCGTCATGAAACACAACCCCGGTTCTTAAGGGAATGGTATAAGTCAATCCATCACTACTGATTTTGGGCAAGGCGGTTGCCAGTTGAGGTTCTAGTTCGGTGGTGCCGAGCTTGTAGCCATAGAGGCGATCGCCCAAGTTATACAGCAAGTTACCAGCAAAAATTCCGTAAGCATCTGCCGGATCAATCGTACTGACAGAGGCAGTAGTGCCCAGCACAATCCGCCCAGTTTGATTCGCAGCACTGGGTTCAGGGGTCGAGCGGCTACAGCCAAATGCCAACCCGCAGCAGAGACAGAATAGGAGTAGTAATCTAAGGGGCGATCGCCCAAGTTGACGCAGCATCAAATCGTTGACTCACCAGGAAAAAACCTTTGCAGTTAAGCATCGCACAATTGTGCCAAAGGTTTGAGAACGCGCAAAATTTGGTAGAGATCATTATTAGGTCTTCTTTACTGACCCAATATCTCCTGGATAATCCCCGGCGCTGAGGGGCTATCAGATGAACTGAGTGCAGCGTGAATTTCCATTCCTGAAGCAATCTATTTGTCACAGAATTGCCATCGCAACCGATCACAATCAAGAGGTTGAACCTTTATTTATAGAGTTTGGCAATCAATCATGTTTCGTCCTGATGTATTTTCTAAACCAGCCGCAAAAGCGTCTCTCTTAATCAGCACAATCGCTGGTAGTGTTCTCGCCGCTTCATTCCTGACAGCACCGACCTCGTTTGAGTCACGAGCGATGCACCTGGATGCCTCTCCAACCAATGCAGACACATCTAACGTGAATCGCGGTGCTGTACTAGCGATCGCAGTGGGTGGCAGTGTAGCGCTCTACCAAGGAGTAAAAGCGAGCGTGGATCGCCGTTCGCCATCTGCCCATCGTTCCGCTGCCAATCTATCGCTTCAATCCTCCCAGGGTGTCAGTCTCAATCGGGCAAGTCGTTCCCTGCAACGCCAACTGCTGCTATTACTTCATGATGATCAAGCGACTGCCCATCGGCTATTCACGCAAGCCAGCCTCCGATATCCAGGGGAAAAACCCAACTGGTACGCTGAGAAAGTCATTTATGATTTGGAGCGCGATCGAGGAGCGCGGTAAGAATTAAGCCGCTCAGTCGTGCGGTTTATAGGTAATAAATGGCGCAAGAGGACCGAATAGTTGTGATGCGTATTTAAGTTCTAACGCCATTTTACAATCGGGCAGCGATCGCGATCGCCTGTGGAAAGATGCGATGTTCCTGCACTTGAATCCGAGCTTGTAGCGTTTCCACTGTATCATCGGGCAAAATCGGCACAGCCGCCTGCATCAAAATTGGTCCACTGTCCACTTCCAAACGCACTAAGTGAACCGTGCAGCCCGTAATTTTCACTCCAGTCTCAAATGCTTGCTGAATGGCGTGCGCTCCTTTGAAGCTCGGTAATAAACTGGGATGAATATTGATGACGCGATCAGGAAAGGCATCAATCAAACTGCTCGTCACAATTCGCATCCAGCCTGCCATGATCACCCAATCCACATCATGATCACGCAGGGTTTGGACGATCTCCTCGTCTAGCGCCTCTCGACTGCCAAAATCACGATGATTCAGTAGCACAGCAGGAATATTCCAGCGTGCCGCCCGTGCTGCTGCCTTCGCATCTGGATTGTTGTAAATCAGGACCTGAATTTTGGCGTTGAGCTGGCGGTCGGCAATTGCTTGGACGATCGCCTCAAAATTACTGCCGCTACCCGATGCCATTACACCCAGTTTCAGCGGTATCGCATTGGAATTAAAAGGCAATTCCTCATTCGGTGAGATTAAACTTGGCGGATCATTTGGCGCAAGAATCATGAAGTCTTCAACGGAGATAACGGATCATGCTGATTATGCCAGTAGTTCGGTTGCAACCCCACCACCGGATCTTCAACACTCGCCTATCAAACACCGCTAAATCCGCGATCGCCGTTACGTTGGCGTTCCCAGTCTGAGCCAGTTGAGCAAGCTGTTGCTGACTCATCCGCTGACTCGGTGCCGTTTGCAGCAATCGTTTGGCGCAATAAAGATTCAATCAAATTTAAGCGATTGCCCAGTTTGCTTACAGCGATTTTCCTTTTCTTTCAAAGGCGTAGTGATTATGCCAGCAGTTCTGCATAATCTACTTTCTCGGCATGTCCCCAAAAGGCTTCTAGATCATAAAACTCGCGCTCTTGAGGCATCATTACATGCACAATCACATCGCCATAATCTAGTAAAACCCAGCTTGCTTCTCCCTGCCCTTCCATGTGTTGAGGCACACGCTGCAAGTCATCTTCGATTGCATCGGCGATGATGTTGGCGATCGCCCGAACTTGCACCTTAGAAAAGCCCGTGATTATAACAAAATAGTCTGCCAATAGAGACACTGCCGTCGTTCTTAGCAAGATAATGTCTGCGCCTTTCCGATCTTCAGCGGCATGAACGGCGCTCAGCGCCAATTGTAAGCTTGAGTCTGCCATGGGTGCAGCCATGCCGGAAGTCTCGAGAACGGAGGTTGGGGAAGTGTTGGGAGAATTTTGCATTCAGTGTTTCCTTAATAAATAGGGTATGAATTTGAGCAGTGAGATCAGAGAGATTGGTTCGGAAAAATCAAATTTTTATCGTTGAGCCACATCGCATCAGGTGAAAAAGTGAATCGACTAGGCGCTACTTAATTTAGGCTTGTCGCCTTTGGCGGATTGCTGTGCCATTTGTAGCGCCCAGTTGCGAGTCTGTAAAACGCGAGGATGAATTAAAGACCGACTCGCAAACAGCGATCGCATCGAGTCTTCACAGATCTGCAAGACGGCACGATGCAAATTTTTGCGGCTGAGCTTGCGGATTTCATTCAACTCGGTTGTGTCGCCCCGCCCAGGCTCCATGCCATCTGCCAAGAACACAACGCAGCTTATCAGGCTCATTCCCGGACGACCTAGGGTATGGTTGTAAATCGCTGCCAGCACTTCAGTATCAACCACGCCGAATTCATCCCTAGCAACGATCGCGCCTACATCGGCGTGAAGCAAATGAGGATTGATTTCATCCACCGGGTCAAGTTTTATTCCATCGGCTTTTGCTATTTCCAATAAACGCTTTGGCTTAAAATACTTTGCTAGGTCATGGAGCAATCCAGCTTGAGCGGCTCGTTCCCAATCCAGGTTGTGGTACTCAGCCAGTTTGATGGCAGTCTCTTCCACCCGAAGAATGTGATTTAGCCGCTTTTCAGGCACATTCTCACTTAACCAACCTAAAACCCGCTTGCGATCCAACAGTTTTATAGAATTTTTTGGGGCAACCAGGGTTTGAGAAGATGGGTCAGGTTCGCAGATAATTGGTAGGCGCAAAGCGTCATTTAACGAACCGCAATCTGCTGAATGCGAAGGGTGACCCATCAACGCGAAATGCTCCTAGTTTTTGCCAACATGGGTAAAGCTGCTCATCTACCGTAGAAGATTCATTTTAGAACTAAAGATGAAGATATTGCCATTCTAGCCTAACCACATCTTCCAAGAGTATGAGACAGTTGAGACAAAAAAGTTACGCTCGCTAGGTATGGCACTGTTCAAAACAACTAACCAATCTTTTTCTTGGTTTAGACCTTATCTGATTGGTTTGCTGCTGCTGTCTTTAGGATTACGGTTTTGGGGCATTCATCGCTTCAATACATTGGTTTTTGACGAGGTTTATTTTGCCAAATTTGCCTACAACTACTTGAGTTGGACTCCATTTTTTGATGGACATCCGCCACTGAGCAAATACTTGATTGCCGTTGGCATGTGGGTTGGCAGTCGTCTGCCCTTTGGGCAATCGGAGGTCAATGGGTTAGTCGGGGGCTTGTTTGCCCCTTGGACTTATCGTTGGCTAAATGCGCTGACGGGTTCTTTGATTCCTTTGGTGATTGTAGGCCTTGCCTATCAAATCACTCACCGCCACCGTTATGCCGCGATCACCGGATTATTTGCTGCACTGGATGGGCTGTTTTTGGTGGAATCGCGCTACGCCCTGAATAATGTCTATTTAGTCATTTTTGGACTATTGGGTCTGTGGTGTTTGCTGTTGAGCGTGGAGGATGGACATCCTCTCAAACGTGGCGGTTGGTTGCTACTGTCAGGGATTTGTTTTGGAGCTTCGGCATCGGTCAAGTGGAACGGTCTGTGGTTTTTGCTGGCAGCCTATGGCTTGGGGCTAGCGGCTCAGGTGAACTGGCAATTATTTCGGCGATCGCCCGCTCAAACGTCCAACTTTCCGCCATCTACCGCTTCTCCAAAACCGGATGGACTAGAAAATCTAGCGCGATTGCGCAGGTGGCAAGGTGTCATCTATCTCATCGCCCTCATCGTCGTTCCCTGCATCACTTACATTTTGATTTGGATTCCCCATTTGCAACTCAATGCCAAGCTGGGGTTTTGGACAGATTTATGGAACCTGCAAGTTGAGATCTTGAGGTATCACGAGCGGGTAGGTAGTGGACCGAAGGTGCATCTTTACTGCTCTACCTGGTATAGCTGGCTGATCATGTGGCGACCCGTGGCTTATTTTTACAAAATTACAGGCAAGGGCGATCCGCTGCCCTCAGAAGTCGCCTTGCCGCCTAGCACTGCCGAGAAGGTGATTTACGATGTCCATGCGATGGGCAATCCATTTCTATGGTGGTTTTCCACGGCAGCGATCGCGATCGTCCTGGTGCTGATGGGCTGGTTACTCGTGCAACAGATCGCTACCCGGCGCAAGCGGCGGCTCGATCATCAGGCACAAACAGACTGGATGTTGCCGCTAGCAGTGAGTTCAACCGAGCGATCGCTGCTGATTGTCCTTGCCGTTTGCTATTTAGCAAATCTGCTGCCCTGGCTGCGAGTCACCCGCTGTCTGTTCATATATCACTACATGGGCGCGTCGGTATTTGCGTCAATGGCGTTGGCATGGCTCGTCGATCGTTGGCTTAGCAGTCGTCAAGCTCAGTTACGGCAACTGAGCATTGCCATCATCGCGATCGTGACGCTCTCTTTTCTATTCTGGCTGCCCGTTTATTTGGGCTTACCCTTGTCTTCTCTGGGTTTCAGCCTGCGGATGTGGCTAAGATCGTGGGTCTAGAAGGGAAAGACTTTCAGCTTCTGACGGGTTCAGTTTTCTATGGATGAGGGCTAGTGGGTATACGAAGTCTGTTCTGATAGACAAAACACCTCACATGGGGGGTTGAGGGCATTCCCAAGACTTAGATGAAACGCCAGCTAGCCCTTAAAAAACAGCGCTCGATATACGGGTTCGCTGCTGGTGGCAAGAGTCGATCGCTCTCGTTCGGTCGAGATCGGCATCGGATTATTGGGCAACCAGTGGTCATGCTGACGGGTGAAGGCGGGATGTTCATCGAAGCGATCGCGCATTTCACTCGCCACCTCCTCCACATCAGATTGCACAAACACCACGCCACCAGGAATCAGAAACTCTGCCAAATCTACGACCAATTCTGGCTGCACCACCCGCCGCTTTTGGTGCCGTCGCTTAAACCACGGATCGGGAAACTGAATTGTCACCTGCTGTAAAATTCCTGCCGGCAAAGACGTGAGCAGCGGACGCAAAGAATTATTGGCATTGCAAAATAGGTAGTGCAGGTTGCTCAAGCCCAGTTCATCTCGCCAGCGATTGGCTTGATCCACCAGCGGTTCACGGATCTCTAAGCCGAGAAAGTTGCGATCGCTCTGAAGCTTTGCCATATCTTGGACAAAATGCCCTTTACCACAGCCAATATCCACATGTAGCGGCTGGTGAGGCACAGCATAAATCGCTTGCCAATTCGGTGGAGTTGCTGGAACCTGATACTTTTTGCTGAGCGGGTTGACATGTTCGCGCACACGGACAATGGACAAGGTTGTCCCCTCCTTCTAAACAATGCTGGTTAGTCGCTTTTAGACCGATGGGCGATCGCCCACGGTTGCTAGTTGCAACACTTGATTTAACTTACCGCTACGGAAGCCTTCCAAATCTAGAGTGACATAGACAAAGCCGAAGGATTGCAGTTTTTCCACTAGCATCGGCAAATCCATTGTCAGCACAACTTCTTTGATCTGTTCAGCCGGAAGCTCAATCCGGGCGGTATCGCCCTCCGAGCGCACTCGCAGCGTTTTCAGCCCCAGTTTCCGCAAGTAAGCTTCGGCTCTGCCCACACGATGCAGTTTTGCCATCGTAATTTCTTCGCCATAGGGAAAGCGCGAACTGAGGCAAGGCTGGGCGGGTTTATCCCAACAGGACAAATCGAGATGCTTAGCAATTTGCCGCACTTCCAACTTGGTGATGCCAATTTCTGCCAGGGGCGATCGCGCACCTCGTTCTTTTGCCGCCTGAATTCCGGGTCGATAGTCGCGCAAATCATCCGCATTTACGCCATCCACCACATAGGGATAGCCGCGCTCCAGCGCCAACGGTTTCAGCGTGTCGTGCAGTTCACTTTTGCAAAAATAGCAGCGGTTAACCGGGTTGGAAGCGTAGTTGGGATTCTCCAACTCATGGGTATTCACCAATTCGTGAGCAATGCCAATTTCAGCGGATTGGATGCAGGCTTCTTCTAAATCTTCCGGCAACAGCGATGGAGAAACGGCAGTCACCGCCAAAGCGCGATCGCCCAACACATCAAACGCCACCTTTGCCACCAACGTGCTATCGATGCCGCCAGAGTAAGCAATCAGCGATCGCTCCATCTCCGCAAACAGCGATCGTAATTGTTCTAGCTTATCCAAATAATCCTGCTGCATTATTCAACCTCTCCCTGCCCAAACATCCCAGGCAAGTCATCCTTCCACATCTACCTTAGCGTTTTCAGTCCCGGAACATCGTATTAAACTGACTAGGGCAGTGGAATGCCGACTAGCTTTAATGCGAGAGGAACAATTGCCTTTGCTGCTTCACTAACCGTAGTTTCGCTAGCTTTGTTCGCCAATGTTTTACCCCAGCCTACCAATTTCCCCATCACGGTTGGGTTACTTTCCGCCTGTTTCGCCAAATCTGTCGCCACCTGCTCCTGGGCAGTTTCAATCGTTACGCCCGATTTCTGCAACTGGTTCAGCAACTCCTGAATTTGCCTCGCCGCCTCAGTTAAATCCTGGCTCATGTTGACATAGTTGCCCTGGATGTAATTGCCGCCACCCGTGTTGATGGTTTCGTAGTAGCTGCCGCCGCCCGTGTTGATATTGCGCTCTGCCATCGATTGACTCTCCGCTGTTGCTCTTGCTTCCACATTAATCGGTCTACTTGCCATCAGTCGAGCAATTTCCATCAGGTCAGCGCCTTGCTGACGATGGAGTTCAATTTCCCGATCCTTTGCCTGCAACTGATGGTGGTATTGCTGCTCCAGCACCTTCAACGCCAGATCGTATTGTTGCTTCACAAACTTCTCAACGGCTGCCTTATCCGCATCTGGGGGCACATTCACCCGCACCACAAAAGCACCATCGTTTTTGTTTTCAATCGCCTGCACCGTCAACTCGGCTCCATCCGCCTCAACCCGCAGCTTTTCCAGGGCTATCAACAAGGCTTGCCAATCCACCCCATCGCGAAAAATTAGGTCAACGGTGCTGAGGGCTTTCTGAAACAGCTTGGTGAATTCCCCCCGTGCAAAGTCTCGATTCGGATCGCTGGGACGACGCTCTTGCTTATTTGCCTTCAGGTAAATGTACTCGCACTCCACATCATCTAACCTTGTTTCACTGTTGATGTTCCAGTCCTGGATGCAAGCACCCATTAAATTAGCTCCTGTAAAATTTGCACCAATAACTTGAGTTGTGCTGAGGTTGGCATCGCTGAGGTCAGCCCCACCGAGGTTGGCATTGCTAAGGTCAGCCCCACTCAAGTCAGCATCACCGAGGTTGGCATTGCTAAGGTCAGCCCCACTCAAGTCAGCCCCACTCAAGTCAGCCCCACTGAGGTCAGCTCTACTGAGGTCAGCCCCACTGAGGTCAGCACGCCTGAAGTTAGCATGGCGGAGGTCAGCATAGCTGAGGTCAGCACTGTGGAAGTTAGCACTGCGAAGGTTAGCACTGCTGAGGTCAACCTGAGAGATGGATACTTTAACACTCAGATTATCTCTGCGCCACTGATTCCAAACATCCACACCTTCCTTCAGTAGTCGTTCCAGTTGTTCCCGGTTTGCCATAGGAGATTTCGTCTGCTGCGATTCAAGGGGGCACTTGTTCATCCACTATGCTTGATTCCCCTGAAAATCTGCAAATTCCACACCCATTTTGAGAATCGCTTGTGCGAACCAATCTCCCCTCGACGTTCAGCAACCCTTGGAAAGGATTAAATCTTCTGCTTAAAGGCATTGGGGGATGCCCCCAAACCCCCATTGAGGGACGGTTGCGTCCCTCAAAACTCCCTCCAAACTAGAGTTTTACCGATTGAACAAGAAACAGTCGCACTAATTTTGGGGCTACATCCCAGAACTCTTATGCGGGGGGTTTGGGGGAGTGAGTCCCCCAAGCAGCGGGGGCACGGGGGGAAGCCCCCCGGCATTGACTCTCAAAATAGCCGAGGTGTATGTATCAAGTAGGGCTAACAGTTTCACGCCGCGATCGCGCTGATTTCATCCCTCTTCTGGATTCACGCCCAACGCCTTTAGCCGAGCCTGCAATCGTGCCATTCCATGTTCTTCTGCCCGTTGATGTTCTTGCTCAGCGCGTTCTTCTGCGCTTTATCGTGACAGGGTTTCTGCTCGGAGCGCTTGCACCAACTCACCAGGGGCAAAGCGGTTGGTCTAAGCCAAGTGGCGCTGCAACACCGATCGCGGAGCGCGACGGACTCGGCAAAGGATCGTATCGTGTCCTAAGCGATCGCAGGCTTCATATCGATGACAGCCCGAAAAACCATAGTATTCGCCTTCCACTTCCAACACATCGATCGGTTCCTGCAAGCCAATCTCCTGAATCGACTCCATCAGTGTGGCAACTTTTGCCGGGTCGTTCTGTCTAAACAAAGGGCGACGAATTTTATTGAGGGGAATGGCTTCAACGCGAACCATGGTACTTTTTCCAATTCATCTTACTAAATCCTAGTCATTACGAGTATGAATTGCAAAGTGTGAATAGTGGGGAAAGGTTTGGGTTGAAAATAGTTGAGGATTGATATGGACGCTGAGCGATCGGATTTTGTGAAGGGTGATGGGCTGCGATCGCATCTAGACAGTATCTTAGTATCTGAATGAAAAGCATTTTTTGAGTAGGTAGAGATTGTGGCTATTGCACATCCTGATGGGAAATTGATGAATGCAGCATGGTTGGGGCGCTTGCGACCGGCGGCTGTGGCGATCGCTACAGGCACATTGACGGTTGGCTTTGTTGTGGCAGCAAAACAAATTATCTCGCAGCCCGCATTATCTCAACAGGCGGCTCCAGCAAAGGATGTGGTGTTGCAAGTGGGGATTGTGCAGCGGTTTGGCACTCAACCGACCGATACCGTGACGTTGCAAGCCCAAACGGGCGATCGCTTGACCATCAAGTTTCCGCAAGCGGATGGCAAACAGCAAACTCTGACGACCAACACCGCGACCTTAAAGGTATTGATGCAGCCTTTACCAGAATCGCAAGTACAGGAGCGGGTTGTTCTCAGCACCCATCGCAGCTTTGAAAGTGCAGAAGATAACGCCAACGATTGGCGATCGCAGGGTATTCCCGTAGAAATTGCCCAGCCCAAACGGTGGCAGGTGTGGGCAAAACGCGATGTCTATACCACGCCTCTTTTGCGCCGCTTGTTAATCCAGAGCCTACAAGTCAAGGGCATTCAAACTGCTTTTGTGGATAGCCGCCTCTTGAAGCAGCAACCCAAAGCCGCTTTGCTAATCAATGGCAAATCCTACCTGAAAGATAGCGTCCAAATTTCGGCAGGTCGGGGCGTAGTGCAGGTGCAAACTGAGTTAAAAGACGATCGCAACAAACGATTTTATACCGGAAGTCTACGCCTTCAGCCGAACACCTATGGCACCTACACTCTGGTGAACCAAGTACCCCTGGAAGCTTATTTGCGTGGGGTGGTGCCCAACGAAATTGGCACGACTGCGGCATCGTCGGTGCTTCAGGTGCAGGCGATTTTGGCACGTACCTATGCCTTGCGAAACCTGCGGCGGTTTGCCGTGGATAACTACCAACTGTGTGCCGATACTCAATGCCAAGTTTATTTTGGTTTAAGCGGAGCTGCTTTGGCTACCGATTCTGCGATCGCGGCAACTCGCGGCAAAGTATTGACTTATCAAAATGAACTGGTCGATGCGGTCTATTCTGCATCCACTGGGGGGATCACAGCCTCTTTTAATGACATTTGGGAAGGACCCGATCGCCCTTACCTCACGACTCGCGTTGACTCCGTTACGAGTAAATGGGATCTATCGCGACAGCCATTAACCAACGAACAAACCGCACGCCAATTTCTCAAACAAACCAAGGGCTTTAACGAAGCTGATCAAAAGTGGTTTCGCTGGCAGTACACCAGTAGCCTGACCGAACTCAATAAAGATCTGCACGCCTATTTAAAAACTCTGAATAGCCCACTGGCAAACTTTAAAAGCATTGAGCAGTTAAAAGTTGAGCAGCGATCGCCGGCTGGACGAGTGCAAAAACTGCGGGTGACAACCGATTTAGGCGCGATCGACCTGGAAAAAGATAACATCCTGGTTGCGTTCTATGCGCCTGCAAGCTTGTTTTTCTATCTCGACCCAGTGCTGGATGCCAAAAAAAAGCTGACAGGCTATGCCTTCTCCGGTGGCGGCTTGGGGCATGGAGTTGGACTCAGCCAAACCGGCTCTTATCACTTGGGTAAACTCGGTTGGAGCAGCGATCGCATCCTCAGTTTCTATTATCCCGGCACCCAACTTCAACCGCTTAATAACTCCATTGTTTTCTGGCGCGATCCGCTAAAAGTCAGGTGAGAAGCTGCGAAGGGGAAGTTTTGAGTTCTATAAATCGCCCTTGCCCCTGCCAAAAAATACACCTCACAGCACTACTGCCATGAGGTGAGTTTTTATAGCTATAACTCGTCGCCAATTTGAGTGATCGCTCAAATTGGCGACTGCATCAAAATCTTGCAAGCTGTTAGAGAAGAAGCACTAGTACAGGGCTTCTTCTTGGTGGGTTTGAATGGTGACATCAGAAGTAGGATAGGCGACGCAAGTTAACACATATCCCGCTTGAATTTGGTCATCATCTAAGAAAGATTGATCAGATTGATCAACCCCACCAGAAACGAGCTTGCCAGCACAGGTGGAGCAAGCACCCGCGCGGCAAGAATAGGGGAGGTCAATCCCTTGTTCTTCAGCTGCATCAAGGATGTACTCATCATCGGGAACGTCGATGGTGGTATTTAGCCCTTCTGCTTCGTTGATTAATGTGACCTTAAAAGTTGGCATGCAGTGGTCCTCTCTTTAATGGATACAGCACTTTAAGAAAGCTTGTTTAAAGCTGACTGTGCATTCTTATAAGTTAAGACTGCTTTACATCTCAGCCTCACTAATCTTGATACTACGGGATAACGAGCGGTTTATGACTCCTGATCTCCTACTAATACGAATGGGATTCATGATGGAAATGGTCAATCCAATCTACTTATCTTATGAGACAAGGAAAAAGCGCTTAATAATCACCAATTTCCCCTGAAAAAACCACTAAAACACAACAATCTATTGACTTTTACATTTTTTTGTTGGCCAAATAAGTATCTGTTTTGAATGATTTGAATCATGATAGTTTCTTATATATTCTTAAAGCTTTGAGCCGTATTTTTTATGCGAGTGGGATTGGTGGGAACCGGACATGCAGCGAAACTCCGGGCAGAAGCGCTTCAGGAAGAACCGCGGGCTGATCTGGTCATAGTCGCGGGAAACGATTTAGAGCGAGCCCAAGCATTTAGTCAGCCCTATGGCGCGATCGCCTGCGGGTCTTGGCAAGACCTGATCGAGCGCGCCGATGTGGATTTAGTGGTGATTGCGACGATTAATCGGGATCATGGCGCGATCGCCCAAGCTGCCCTTAAGGCTGGAAAGCATGTAGTTGTGGAATATCCCCTCGCGCTAGATATTGCCGAAGCGGAAGCCGCGATCGCCCTAGCAAAAGCTCACCAAAAGCTCCTGCATGTGGAACATATTGAACTACTGGGTGGCGTTCACCAGGCCCTTAAAGCCTCGCTAGCGCTGATTGGCGATCCCTTCTTTGCCCGCTATATCACCCTCAAACCCGAACGTCCCGCCCCGCAACGCTGGAGTTATACCCTACAAGATTTCGGTTTTCCTTTGGTGGGTGCCCTCTCTCGTCTTCACCGCCTGATCGATCTCTTTGGCGAGGTCGCTTCCGTCACCTGTCAAGCCCAATTTTTTCACTCTTCACCATCCAGCCCTTACTATTCCACCTGTCTTTGCACTGCTCATTTACGCTTCAAAAGCGGGCTTTTGGCAGAAGTGACCTACGGCAAAGGAGAAGCGCTTTGGCAAGCCAAGCGTACCTTTGAGGTGCAGGGCAAAACTGGAGCCTTAATATTTGAGGGAGAACAAGGAACTCTAATCCGGGCGGAGGGCACTGAAGCGATCGCGATCGGCAGTCGGCGCGGATTATTTGCCAAAGACACCGCCCTGGTGCTAGATCACCTCACTATCGGTACACCGCTTTACATCACCCCAGAAGCCAGCCTCTATACCCTCAAAGTTGCCGATGCAGCTAGACAATCTGCCGCAACAGGCAACGCTGTAAAGATTGACACCGCTTGATATCCGAATCTAGGCGACGGCACGAAGTCAAAGTTCTTCGAGTTCTACATCAAGCTGGATAGGTGAACGATCACCAAAAGCGTAAGGGTTAAGCTCATTTCACCACTCAAACCCAGTTTCACTAGCGCCAATCGTCCAATACAAAAACGTCTGAGCGGTTGTAACCTGGTTCGTTCGGCTTGTGCATTAGAACACCGATAATTTCAGTACGAAAATGTCGAGCCACCATTCTGCTATAAGCGCCATCACGACTGGTATTAACTCCAGCGACAAGACGCAACATTTTTTGAGAAGCCCCGTATGCTTCACAGCGATCGAGTAACTGTTCAAATTGTTCTCCGGCCTGAATGCCTGGGCGCACTGCTCCAAACTTGATGTAGCAGACCTCGCTACCCGCTTCGCTGCCAGCACCACAATGACAAATCGCAAAGCCCACTAGATCGGTCTCATCCCAGAGCAAAACGGTATCCCCTAAATTTTGAGCCTGAACGATTTCAATCTCACGCGATAGATCTAGCCCAGAATAGATTGTATCGGTGAGTTGAAAACACTCTTTGAGACACTGCGATCGCTGTTCGGGGGAGAGTTCAGAGTACTTTGTTCCGAGTAAATTCTGCTGAACTGACTGAATGGGTTTCGCCATAACAAAAGTCAGCAAGCGCGGGTAGAATCCAAACTTCTGATAAAGTGCATGGTGCTTTGGGCTATTTGGAAAGGTAAACAACCCAGCCTGTTGCGTTTTCCATTGAGCAAATTGAGCCATCACAGGTTCAATCAGCCGTTGAGCAACGCCTTGATCCCAAAAGTCGGGATGAATTGTGAGCGGTCCAAAAAAGCCAACGCTACCCCAAGAAATGGCAATGTTGGAGCCAACTAGTTTCCCATCACTTTCCGCAGCAAATGCTGCTGTCGGATCAACTTTCCATCGGGATTGAATATAGTTCGCATCGCCGCCAAAACCAGTGGGTTGAGGCAAGCCAATGAACGTGCCAAAGGCAAGCCGAAAGATATGGTCAGCCTCTGCTAGCTCATGTTCTTGAAGGAGCCGAATTGAGATATCCATTCGCGGCACTCTCCGCTATCAATGTGGAAAGTTTACCAATAAATCCTTATCAACTTAGAACAACGAATTTTAATCTTCGCTAACCATAAATGCGTGGAATGCCAACATCTAACTACTCCGCCCCAAATAGCGCAAAATTCCTTTCGCGATCGCGGCTGCCATCTGGCTGCGAAAGCCCGTATCACGCAATCGTGCTGCATCGGCTGCCCCGGTGACGAAACCTGTTTCTATCAACATTGAAGGCATTGAGGTGCGGCGCAGGACATAAAAGCGAGATGATCGCACGTGGCGCGGACTGTTTGCTAAAGACACTGCCATGGTGCTAGATCACCTCACCATCGGTACACTGCTTTACATCATCCCAGAAGCCAGCTTCTACACCCTAGAAGGTGCCGACGCAGTTAGACATCTGTCGCAACAGGCAAGGCCCTAGAGGTTGACATTTCTTGAATGCGCGATCTCACCAGCATAGCAAATTCAAAATTCTTCCATTTTGAATTTCTGCTCAGAAACTAAACTGAATCAAAGCTGAAAAGGGTGAATCATCGCTAAACCCTAGCTCAGCGTCCTATGCAGTCTTGTAGCTGAACGGCATTCACTTTGTTGTCAAAGCCTTGGAAGCGCCCCACTAAAGTCGCACGTTGATTGGTTTCCAATGCTGCAACTGCGGCATCTTGATTTTTAGCCATCGTACACAAAACCGTCATCCGATTCATCTTGTTTGTTGAGGTATTGCCCACAGCAGGTTGAGCACTGTCGAACGACACCGTATAGGAACCACTGCTCTCCGTGATGCCTAGCACGTTTCCATTAACCCGGAAAGTTTTGCCGACAAAATTTAACCGCAGGCGGGCAGGATTATCTGCCGACTCTTTAACCTGCTTAGCCAGCGTTTTTGCATCGATCGCGATCGCCATAGAATCATCCTTTATTGGCAGAGCCGCCCCATTGCCCTTGGGCACCAATTGATTGAGCGCGTCACACAGGTGCTTCTTCACGGTCTCCTTGCGTGCGGTCACTCCACTCGGTAGGGTAAAGACCATCTCAACATTTAATAAAGAGCCATCCATGGATGCAAACACATCAATCGGCAACGCACGCTGAAAGAAGGTTGCAGGATTTTCGGCTTTCATCACTCCCGTGCTGACATCAGCACTGATTGTCTTGATACCATCGCGAGCCAAAATAGGACGCAATTGGGAAAACACTTTCTCGACTGTTCCCCCCTCAACTTGAACCCGCGCTGCAAAGGCGGAACCGTTAAGAAAGTCGCCTTTTTTCTGAAAGCTTTCCTCACAGGTAGAGGCTATGGCAGGACTGGTTAAGCCCATGAAAGCTAGAGTCAAAAAGAGCGAGCGCATATCAACTATGTTAGAAAATTAAAGGCTGTCAAACCTAGCATGAACTACCCATCAACCGATTGGCAAGTGATCGGAATCCATAACAGCATAATTTTTGAATGCTGATAGAAAAACAGTTGTAGGCAGCGTTTGCTGGGGCAACGCACCATTGCAACCTTGTTTAAACGCACTGACGTGAATAAGAAGCTTGTATTTTTGGCTCAAAAAAGCCCTCAAAGCTATACTTTTCGACACGCTCGGTCAGAATTTCCTTTACACCAAGAGCGATCAACTACTCCGCCCCAAATAGCGCAAAATGCCACGAGCGATCGCGGCTGCCATCTGGCTGCGAAAGCCCGTATCACGCAATCGTGCTGCATCGGTTGCCCCGGTGACGAAACCTGTTTCTATCAAAATTGAAGGCATTGAAGTGCGGCGTAGGACATAAAAGCGAGATGATCGCACTCGGCGATCGGGAACGCCTGTGTCTTCCAAAATAGTGCGGTGTACTGTATCTGCCAGAGCTTTTCCAGAATTGTAGTAATAGGTTTCCAATCCATTGACGTCTGGACGAGACAAACTAATTGCATTGGCATGAATACTGACAAATATCGCAGCATCTGCCTTATTTGCCATTTGTACACGCGGTTCTAGCCCCAAATCATACTCGGCACTGCGCGTTTGAATCACCGTCACGCCCTGACCCTCCAGCAGTGCAGTGACTTGGCGACTAATATCTAACACAACATCCGTTTCCTTCAAGCCCCCAATGCCTACTGCACCTGGATCGGGACCTCCATGCCCTGGGTCAATCACCACCACCAGACGACCATTGGAAGCTTGGAAAACAGGGCGATTAATTGCAGGCGGCGGTGCCATTGGTACCGCAGATCTAGTACTGCGATCTGGCAGAGAAAACCCCGAACTAGGCGATGGTTCGGATGCCATATTTGGTTTTGCCGGAGTTATGACATAGCCAGGATTGGGTGATGGAACTGCTGCACTTGAGTTGAATAGTAAACTTTTGCCAGCAACGACTTCGGGAGCTTGGGGAACCGCGATCGCCTGACTAGGCAATTTAGCGAGGTCTGCCAGCAAAGGTAGCACCGTAGGCTGAGGCAATTCCACCGTCCACTGACGAGCCTTGCTATGGCGAAACCGCACCTGGGTTGGGTCAAGTGTATAGCCTCGCGCCAATTCCAAGACAATGCGGGTGGTGTCTCGCTCAAACTGGGCAACCCGCAGAGAAGTGATTGTGCCCCGATAGGTTTCAGTTTGCTTTGGGCGACCGAGCCGCGTTCCAGGAAGATCAATCACCAATCGGGCTGGATTTTGCAGCAATTGGGCGCGGGGTTGAATCCCTTGGTCGGCTCTTATTTCTAGCCGATTTTGTGCCTGACTAAACCGCCAAAACTGGAGCGTAGCAGCCTCTGCAGCGGCAGATAGCGCTAGGAAAAAGCTAACAATACCGGGGAGTAACCAACGCGATTTCACTCTAACGCTAACCTCGTCTAAATACCTTTTGAAGCTGTCAAATTAAAGGGTGAATGGTTGCCTGATTGATTGAGTTGACAGCTTACCATGTTCCTAAACTTTCTTAGAAAATGGAAGCAGCAGGAAAGGGAAGAGAACAGAAGCTAGGCTGAAGAAAAGACAGCCAGAAGGTGAAATGCTATTCTTCCTGGGTGGTTGCCCTTCGTTCTTTGATAATTAAAAATTACATTCATGCCAGAAGGACCGGAGATTAAACAAGCGGCGGATAAGATTGCGATCGCGATCGTTCAGCAGCCATTGACAGGCATTTTTTTTGCATTTGAACATCTCAAGCCCTACGAAGAACTATTAGTCGGTCATCAGGTCACTTCAGTCAAGCCTCGTGGCAAAGCCTTGCTGACGCGATTTCAAAATCAGATCAGCATCTACAGTCACAATCAGCTCTACGGCAAATGGGTTATCCGTGCTGCCCACTCTTACCCCACAACCAACCGCCAGCTGCGCTTAGCCATGCACACTCCAAAGAAGTCAGCATTGCTTTACAGTGCCTCAGATATAGAAGTGCTGAGCGATGAACAGATTGCAACTCACCCCTTTTTAAGCCGATTAGGACCCGATGTATTGGATGAAACGACAACGGTAGAACAAGTGCAAGAACGCTTGTTAGACAAACGCTTTGCCCGTCGTGGTTTAGCCGGATTGCTATTGGATCAACAGTTTCTTTGTGGCTTGGGCAATTACCTCCGGAGTGAGGTGCTATTTGTGGCGGGAGTGCATCCAACGTTGCGCCCGGTAGATTGTACGTTTGAGCAACTTGCGAAGCTGGCAATGGGAGCGATCGCAGTCAGTCGCCAGTCTTACCAAACCCACGGCATCACCAATGATTTAGATATTGTTGCCACGCTGAAACAACAAGGCTGTCCGCGCCGCGCTTACCGTCATTTTGCCTTCAACCGCGAAGGACAACCCTGCTTCATTTGTGGCACAGAAATTCTAAAAGTAACTCTAGCAGGTCGCCGCCTTTACTACTGCCCCACCTGCCAATTTCAATAATCCCTTCTTATTCATCACTCGCTCTTTCCCTTAGATAGCGCTCCGATCGCATCTCCCAGGGCGGTGGTTAGGCTTTTTCGGGTTTGAATATGGTTTGCCTGTTCCGTTTGCAGAGCTTGAGTCAGGCGATCGCATTCCACAAGGACTTGCGTTAAGCGCGATCGCAAATCGGCTTCTGTCTTCAGCTCACCCACCGCTGCTTGGATTTCGGGAGTTCTACCGGTGCCGCTCTCATCCGGCTGCATTCGTCCTTTAAGCTGCTGAATTTCTTGCTGTAGCACTTCAATAGTTTGCTGAGTCAGCTTTGCTTCAACCCGTCGCTGTTGGGCTTCTGTTTCATAGCGCTGCTGCCAGTTAATCGCACTAGCATAAGCATCTTCTCGCTCTTGGCGAACCTCTACCAACTGCTGCTTTAGCGCTCTAATTTCGTCTAGCCATTGAGTTACATTTTGGGTCATCGGCTTAGCACCATTCCATTTAGCACCATTACATGTTCAAGAGCGTCGTCAAAAATTTGGGAGCGGGCAAAATAATTAACAATAGCAATGCTAGAGAAACAACGCCCCATAAGTCGCGGCGATTGTCTAATTCAGTCACATCGTTGAGCGCAGGTTCATCCATGGCAGGCATAAGGAACAAAATGATCGCCCAAAGCAACAGATACCGCTGCCAGTAGGACAAAACCAGTAAAAACAAACGGGCAATTTGACCCACTATTGCACCCATGCGTTGCCCCAACATGGCATGGACAATGTGCCCACCGTCGAGTTGTCCGACAGGCATCAAATTAAATGCGGTCACAATTAATCCTAAACTGCTGGCAACAGCAACCGGATGCATTTTCAAGGCAGTATCAGCCGTCAAAGTGCCACCCAAGGTTATCTTGCTCAAAATGGTTAGCAAGAGGGAGAATTTCGGATCAAATGCCTGAAAATTAAGGAATTCAGACGTTGCGGGCAAGGCGACTAAAGTAGAGTGTGCCAATCCCCAAATCAGCAACGGTAGGGCAACTGCAAAACCGACTAGAGGACCTGAAATGCCCACATCAAACAACGCTCTGCGGTTTGGAATGGGAGAACGGATTTGAATAAATGCACCAAACGTGCCAAACGGAAACCAGGGTAGCGGCAGTACAGGAATAAAGTAGGGTAGCGTCGTGCGAATATGATGGCGACGAGCGGCGAGGTAATGAGCGAGTTCGTGGACTCCCAGAATGGTTAACAGGGCGATCGCATAGGGAATTCCTTGGATGATAGAGATCGGGAATCCTTGCCCAAAATTGCCTGCTCCGCTCGAACTTCCGCCAATTTGCAACCAGGCAAGACAAGCCGTGAAAAAAGTTGCCGCCAGCAAGCTCAATGCGATAACGGGACGGTTGAAAGTGCTTTGCCCACTTTGAGTGCCTTTAGCGTGAGGATTGGTCACCAACGCAAAGAATGGCTTACCGTTGACCCCTTCTTGAAAGACAACTAAAAAGCGATCGCCAAACTTCTCCTCCACATTGGCTCGAATCGTTTGATACGCCACTTCTGGCTGGCTTTTTAGATGCCCCCGACAAATCACCGCTTGAGGGCGATACTCTAAATTTTGTAAATAATAAATCGACCATGGAAAACAGGCTTGCAAATAGCGCTCCTCTGATTGGTCAATGGGGCGAAGACTAGCCTGTTCTTTCGGCAACTCGCCCTCCTCCGACAGGGACGCGCCCAACTCACGGTTTGCAGAAGAACTTGCTTCTGAAGTTGGAATCCGCCCCCACTGGATCAAAAAGAAATACAGCGTTAGACAAACGACTAAAGGAATAAATATTAAATAGAAGGGTGGCGTTTTTTTGTCATTCGCTAGCGTCCATCCAATCCAAATGGAGGCAGGCATCATGGCAACTAGCCACAACAACCAGGTTGGGGTTCGAGATACGCTAGAAACCCCTCGCACGATAAAGTAAGTAGTCAGCCCTAGCAGAAAGAGCAAAAATAAAGGATTCATGGGTTTATATAAATCGGGCTGAGAAAAATACACTCCCAATCAGAGCAAAAAAGGAAAAAGACTGACCTGCGCGATTTTAGGCTTGAGTTCAGAATTCACCCAGTTTAGAGTTCGATTGCTCAAAGGTAAAAGATTTCTTCGACCCGCTTAGACATTGAATTATAACAATTTACTCAGAATGAGCCGATACTCAATTAATCCTACCTAGTTATCTCAATTGACTAGTTCAAAATCGCTTTTTGTTAACTAAAGCTGTGTCTCTAAACTCTCAAACTACACCAGAATCGACCCAACGCCAGCAACCAGATAAGGTACCAAAACTCATTCTGGATGCGAAAGATACTGCCAACTCGTCCGCTGTTTTTTCCTTCTCGCCTAGCCGAGACACTCTAGGAGGCACCGCTTATCTCATTGTAGAAGAGGTGAACATTTTAATAGATTGTCCCGCGTGGAACGATATAAACCAACACTTTTTACAACAGCAGGGCGGTGTGCAATGGTTAGTTTTGACCCATCGTGGCGCGATCGGTAAAGTCAAAGAAATTCAACAAACCTTCGGCTGTAACATTCTCATACAAGAGCAAGAAGCCTACCTGTTACCAGGATTAACCGTTACGTCCTTTCATCAGCACTTTGAGCTAACATCCCAAAGTCATGCCATTTGGACTTCAGGGCACTCTCCCGGTTCATCCTGTTTGCACTATAGCGGCTTTGGCGGCGTTCTATTTACTGGTAGGCATCTATTACCTACGCCTCAAGGGGCTGTCATGCCAATCAAAACTGCCAAAACATTTCACTGGCGGAGGCAGCTTCAAAACCTCCAAAAACTTGTGGCGGAATTCACTCCCGAAACCTTACGCTATCTGTGCCCTGGAGCCAATATCGGATTTTTGCGCGGTAAACCCTACGTTGACCAAGCCTATGAGCACATGAGCAAAATCAATGATGAGCAGCCGCAGCAAGGGTGTTTACCACCTAAAACCTGATACCTATTACCTAATTATTAGATCCAAAGCTGCGATCGCAAATCCCTCGTTAAAATAGAATATCCCAGGCTTTTAGAGGAAGGTTCCAGATTTATACTCGTCCACTTGCTCGCTTGATTGAGCACCTTCAACATTTACCGGGCATTGGTCCTAAAAGTGCCCAGCGGTTAGCGCTTTATATTCTCAAGCGTCCTGAAGAAGAGGTGAAAGCCTTGGCGATCGCTCTGATGGAAGCAAAAACCCAGGTTGGTTTTTGTTCTGTCTGCTTTCATCTATCTGCCGATCCTGTCTGTGAAATTTGTCGATCGCCCAATCGAGACAGCAACGTTCTTTGTGTCGTGTCAGAGTCCAAAGATGTGATTGCTCTAGAGAAAACCCGTGAATATCGAGGTAAGTATCATGTATTAGGTGGAACCATTTCACCTATGGATGGCATCGGTCCTGACCAGCTTCATATTCAGCCATTGGTGCGGCGAGTCAGTCAACAAAAAATTGAAGAAGTGATCATCGCCATCAGTCCAAGTGTGGAAGGGGAAACCACAACTCTGTACGTAGGACAACTGCTGAAACCCTTCACCAAAGTGACTCGCATTGCCTTTGGATTACCCATGGGCGGCGATTTGGAGTACGCCGATGAAGTCACTTTGGCAAGAGCATTAGAAGGGAGACGAGAACTAGATTAGGCATAATGCACAGCAAGGGCAGGTCTTGCGCGTTCCCGTCAGAGTCTTGTGCTATTTCATCCGTTGCTTGATGAAGTTGAGAATTTGACCCATTTGCTTCTTCATGCCGTCAATTTCCGCCTGCATACTCGCGATTTTTGCATTCAAAGCCTGAATATCGGCGCTACTAGAACCTGCGGCAGTTGCAACGGCGCTGGTTGCTGCTGGTGCGGTCGCTGCAACGGCTGCCACTCCTGCGGGTGGGCGGCGCTTGGCTTTTGCCATTGCGGTTTTAATCGCAGTGATTAGCTGAGGCTGATCAAATGGTTTTTGGACAAACTCAAAATACTCAAATGGTTCCTGAAGCTTTTCAGTGACTTCTTCTTTGCGCCCCGACATTAGCACCAAAGGAATAGCTTGCAGTGCAGGTTGGGTTTGGATGTTTTGAAACACTTCCCAGCCGCTCATTTTAGGCAGCAGGAAATCTAACATGATCAGGTTGGGACGCTCTTGTTGGATTAAATTTAGCCCCTGAACGCCATCCTTTGCTTCGAGCACTTCAAAGTTACCTTTGGGTAACATGTCGCGAACCATGGTGCGGATAACGTTGCTGTCGTCGATAACCAGGATTTTGTGAGCCACAGCCTAACTCCTTGGTGGTCTGCGAAATGGTAGAGAGGAAGAATTTCTAATTAAATTAGAGCGTATTTGAAATAACTAAATTAAACAGGTTGACCATAACAATGCGACCGCATCAATCTAACTCTCAGTATTGTACTCATGCGACACAATTACGCCACAGCCAGATGAATTAGTTTAGCTTTAACAGGGTTGGATCATTTGATTTCGAATTGGAAGGATTATAAACGGCAATTAATCACAGCCGCTTAACAAGCCAGAGCAATCTGGTGAAACCCCCAGCAGTTTTTCTCTTACCTGCTTTTGAATGGAACGCCCTAGAATCGTTATCATGTCGGTTTTGATGGATTATTTATTCGCTAGTCATGGCTAGTGTTCCCGTCTTTATGCCTGTTGAAACGAACTCATCCGATTTATTTAACCAGGGCGATCGCAGCCAATTGGTGAACCTGCCAGCCTGGTTGCGTCGTCCTGTAGGAAAAGCCAGCGAACTCTCCACGGTGCAGCGCATCATTAAGCAGCGGCAGATTCATACTATTTGTGAAGAGGGTCGTTGTCCGAATCGAGCAGAATGTTATGCCCAAGGCACCGCCACATTTTTGTTAATGGGACCGACCTGCACCCGTGCCTGCGGTTTTTGCCAGGTGGATAAGGGTCACGCCCCCATGCCGCTTGATCCAGAGGAGCCACGTAAGGTGGCGGAAGCAGTCAGCCTACTGGGACTCAAGTATGTTGTGCTGACATCCGTAGCGCGGGATGATCTGCCTGATCAAGGCGCAGATTGGTTTGTGCAGACAATGAATGCAATTCGTCAAAGGCATCCTGGCACTCAAATCGAGGTGCTGACCCCAGATTTTTGGGGCGGCAAGGAAGCAGACCTTTCACCAGAACATCTCCAACAGCAGCGCGTGAAAACGGTGGTCGAGGCTAAGCCTGCTTGCTATAACCACAATATTGAAACCGTGGAACGGCTTCAGGGAAAGGTGCGACGTGGTGCTAAATATGAGCGATCGCTGCGAGTATTGCAACTGGTTAAAGCTATCGATCCCGCAATTCTCACTAAATCAGGCTTGATGCTGGGGCATGGCGAAACTGAGGATGAAATTTTGGCAACCCTACAAGATTTGCGGTCGGTGGATTGTGATCGCCTGACCCTGGGTCAATATATGCGACCCTCGCTTGAACATTTGCCCGTCCAAAAATATTGGACCCCCGATGAGTTTCAGCAGCTTGGCGCGATCGCCCGTGACATGGGCTTTTCCCATGTGCGATCGGCTCCTTTAGTCCGCAGTTCGTATCATGCAGGAGAAGGGAGGTGAAAGGAGTCTCTAGTTCCTAGTGCCTCAAAACTCATATCCGTCACTTCACACTCAAAATAAACTCCGCTATCCAATTAATTTGCCTAGGACGTTAAATTTGACCTTAGAGTGTCGCAAAGCGAGCCATTCTTTGGTATCTCTTAAAAAGTCTATTCTTTTGGAGTACCATTTATGGCAACGCAAGCAACAACCAAAAAACCTTATACTTTCCGCGCTTTCTGGGCAATTTTGCTGCTGTCAGTCAATATTTTAGTGGCAGCTATTTACGCGCATATCGTCAATATCTAGAGGGGATAGGGATTCGGGGCTGGGGTTTAGGGATTCAGAGAAACCATCCCATCTATAGACCTCTTCCCCATTCCCTTCACTTAATTTGCCACTTGCCACTTGCTTTTCGCTAAGTCGTTCCTTTAAACAAACCTTGGGGGCGAACTAGCAATACAACCATCATAATGACGAGCGCGACAGCGAGCTTATATTCATTACGAATGCAAAGCCGACTTAGCCACGTTGGTAGACCCGCTGGACAATAGGTGCTGGCTTCTTGAGCAATTCCAATGACAAAGGCACCCACGATCGCACCATAAGCGTTGCCAATGCCGCCCAAAATGACGGCAGCAAACATTGGCAAAATCAAAAACCAACCCATATTGGGACGCACCGCTTCGACTAAGCCCAACATGCTACCGCCCAGCGCGGTCAGTCCGCCTGCAATAATCCACGTCCAAAAGATCACGCGGTCAACCTTGATCCCTGCCACTCGCGCTAGATCGAGGTCATCTGCAACCGCACGCATGGCTTTACCAATTTTGGTGTTTTGCAGCAAGTAATGCAGTCCGATGATGGCAGCGATCGCCATGCCAATCACCAGCAGATCATAGAGGGGTAGCCGCAGATTGGAGAACTCAAGTGCTTCAGCAACAGGCAAGTTATAGCGCTGGTTGCTGCCACCCCAAATCAAAATAATGCCGTTGCGAAGAAACAGTGCCAGCCCGATAGAAATGATAATCAATGTGGCAGGGGTGGCACGGCGCACCCGCATCGGTGCCCAGATGAGTTTTTCGGTTAATAGGAAAGCGGCGATCGTCACCAATGCCCCCGCAATCATGGAAAGCCAAACATTGATGCCCAAGCCGTTGATATACAGCGTTGCATAAGCGCCCAGGGTCATAAAATCACCATGGGCAAAGTTTGAGAGGCGCAAAATGCCGTAGGTAAGGGTTAAGCCAACCGAGCCAAGGGCAATGATGCTGCCCAGAGAAATGCCATTGAGAACCAGTTGGGCGAACTGAACCAATTCGGGACTTATTTTCAGTCCTGAATTATCCAGAGAAATACTATTGAGAATCAGTTGGACGAATTGAGCGGACATCCGGCAATGCTTGTAGGGAGCTTAATCTTCCCGATTGTGCCGGAATTTAAGCACCGAAGCAACTTGTAGATTGAATTAGCGCGATCGCGTTTTGGGGTTATTTGCCAAATGATATCAGCACGAGCTTCCATGCCAGGTTAGAGCGGATAGCGGCGATTTCCCTTAGCAAAATAGGAGCGTTCTAGTTGAAGGGTCACTATCAGGGCAAAGTGATGCTGGAGGGGACCTCTAAGCAATTACGGACTCAATTGGATCATTACTTTAAATACTAGAAATTTTTGACGCTGACATTCACGCGCGTAATTGTAAATTTTCTTAAAGCTTGCGCTACATTTAGCAAGATCTAGCGTAAATAGTAGCAATCTGGCTCTATATCTGGTGATATGCCGATTGGCTGGACGAAAGTGCGATCGCTGATTCTGCTGAAATCTTTCTAGCGCAATCTTTCTAGCGCCAAGTCTAGCGCAACTTTCAGAAACCCTGTGCCTATTCCTAAAACACCATGCAAAACCCAGAATTTGAGCCTAGACAGAACTCCTTTCCTACCGCGGATTGCTCGGTGGATGTTCCGCAGCTATTCAAGTTGGGGCTGGTGGGAATGCTGGCTGCTGGAACGCTGGCGATCGCGGCGGCAAAAGTGCAGGCTGCGGCTCTAACCAATTGGCGCTACGACCCTTCTGCTCGGCAATTGGAAGTAACTGTAAAAGAGGGCGTAACGCCACGCTATTTTTTAATGGCGCAACCCGCCCGGATTGTATTGGATCTTCCTGACACTGAAGTGGGCAAAGTCAGCGTCAAAGAAACCTACTCTGGGGCGATTCGTCAAGTTCGCGTCTCACAATTTCAGCCCGGTCTAACGCGAATTGTGATGGAGCTTTCTGCGGATGCGGTCTTTGCTCCAGGACAGGTGAAATTGGAAAAGGCAAATAAATCAACTTGGGTATTGCGCCCGTTAATCGCTAGTGCGCCAACGGATGTAGCCGTGGAAAGCCCTGTAAAAAAACCAATTCGGGCGATTTCGAGCCGTGAAAGTGCCAATCAGCCCAGCCCAGTACCTGTCTCGGTTTTGCCACCCCCGCCGCCGGTGATCGATTTACCTTCCAGTGCGCCATCATTGCAATCGAAGCCATCCACTAAGGTAGTCACCGTTCCCCCACCGAAGACATCAGTTAAAGTGGATGCCGTTGGAGCTCAGCCGATGCTGCCGCCTGAAGGTTCTGATGTCAGCCCAATGAATAGTAATTTGATGGAGGGTGATGTTTCCCTGCCGCCAGTTACTCGCCAGGTTGCTCCTTCCCAGTCTGTCCAGGCAAGCCCTGGTGGTTTGTCAACGGCACCATCCACACCAACTCAGACGATCTCGCAAGTATCTCCCACCGAGCAAACAACTCCATTGCCGCCCAGCACAGCGCAGCCAATTTCTGATCTGTCGGTCGATGTGACGAAAGCCGTCAAGTTGGAAGTGCCACCGCCGCTCTCGCTACCCGGAAACGGCTCTCCCGGAAACGGCTCTAGTGTAGTGGTGCCAACCGAGCGATCGCTTGCCATTCCGGCAACGATGACGGGTCTTTCAACTTTTTCAGGATCGGGAGCGCCAGCATTGGGAGTTGTCAGCCAGGGCACTCGTACTCTGCCAGTGCCGATACAAACCCAACCCTTGACCGTCCCAGCGATCGCTCCCATGGCCGATCCAACGGCAGTTGCAGCAAGCAAACTTGGAGAGGCGATCGAAATCCCATCGACGCTGCGAATAGCCACCAATCGTTCTGCCCAGGTCAGTGTTCCAGCCATCACAGCGTCAACCCCAACCCAACTGACCTCCGTTCCTCCTTCCATTACATTTTCTGCGCCGCCTCAGGCTGCCATGCCTCCCCTCAACTTACCGATTCTCCCTGCTCAAGCATCACCCAGGGTCATACAGCCGCCGATTTCTAGCGTGATGCAATCACCCATAACTGGGTTTCAACCTCAGTTACCGACCCTTCAACCCGCACCCCTACCAATCCTACAGCCGCCAACCTCCAGCGTGATGCAATCATCCGCGCCACTCCAACTGCAATCGCCTCAATTGCTGCAACCAGTGCAAACCATTCAACCACCCATTTCCAGCGTGATGCAGTCTGGACCACCGATGGTGACGCTGCCATCTGCGGTGACTCAACCGCCTATTTCTAGTGTGATACAAACGAATAGAATACAGATGCCTGCGGTACAGTCGCCTCTGTCTAATCCTCAGGCGATCGCGTTAAGCACGGCTCAACCTGTGCCCAGCTTACCCCAGTCTACTTTTGCAGATAGGGCAGCAAATCAATCAGCCATGGTTTCAGTGCCTCCTTTGCCAACTACAGTACCCGCGCCTCAAACTTCAGTCGTTTCGGTGCCGCCATTACAGCCCCTGAGTCTCCCTTCTGCGACTGCGGCACCTGCTCAACCGTCTCCTACAGCACCTTCTGGAGATGCGTCCACCCCTCCGTCTACCATTGAGTTTGGCAAATCCTTACCGATTACCGGAGCGACGGCACTAAATACCGTTCCCACGACTCTGCCGAATTATTCAGCCCCAATGATGCCATCAGGGACCTCGCCGCTAGCAATGCCGATGGTGTACCAATCCTCGGTGCCCAGTTTGATTTTGCCGGCTGGAGCAACGCTAATTTTAAGCTATCCCGGAACCATGAACCTCAGCTTAGATGCGGGAACTCCCCGGCAGGAAGTGCTGATTTTGCAAACCGAGGTGCGCGACTCTCTCGGAAATGTAGTGTTTCCAAGAGGCAGTTACGTAACTGGACAGTTTGATACAAGCCGCGAAGGCAGTCGGTTTATAGCAATGGCAATTTCCCAAGGCGATCGCGCAATTCCCTTTGCTGCCGAATCTGATCCGATCAATGGCAATCGAGAGATTTCAGGATCATCCCTAGCGATCTATTCAGGAGCAGGCGCATTGGCAGGTGGGGTAGTGAGCAAGTTCTCAGGTCTAGGCGTTTTGTTAGGCGGGGCTGCCGGGGCTGCAACCAACCTCTTCACCTCGCCTAAACCTGCCACAATTCAACCAGGGCAAATAATTCAGGTTCGCATGACCCGTGAAGTGCGTTAACTAAAATGAGTTAAAACTGCTTGTTGTCAGGTTCAGCAACGGGTTTACCATCAGGACCGTTTTGATCTAAAAACAGATTTTTGGCAACATCGTTCTGGTAAATACAGCTAATGTCAGGAGAGCTTTCCAATGCTCCAGTAAAGCCAAACGTGTTCATTCGCCGCTTACATTCATTCACCTGTTCAGAATTCACCAATTTTCGCTGCTCCAAAATTGACCAGTTGTTGGTTCGCAACACGCATCCAGGACGAGACGTTGGCTGAGAAACATAAAAATTTAACGGGTTCAGCGTTACAAAAACCCGTAGATCAGTAACGATCGCGCTGGCACCAAACTGAACACAGATTTCCGGGTTCGGCGCTTTGGTATCCAGGTCGCTCTGGGTCACAATTTTTGTACCTGTATTGCTGTTGCTGCCACCTACAGAGCTAAAGCCCATGCCCAAACCAATTCCCAGGATCAAAACCCCCGCTAATACCGCCAGTGATGTAGCGTTAAGACCCGTAGGTTTTTCAGGCTTGCGGGGTGGCTTATTACTCGGTTCTGAAGCGGGATAATCATCGTACTCACGCTCAAACTCGCGATCGCGTTCGTAGTTGTCGATAGAGGAACGGGGACGACGCTTTGCCATGGGTTTGTCTATTCAATATGCATCACAGTTTCTGTTTGAGTTTAGCAGTTGGGGCGAGAGATGACAGGCGTTTATCCAGAGATCGGGGTGAAGTGTGGGTTGATTCAGCTTAAGACGTGAGCGCATCTTGAACTTGCCCTAAGATGGGGAAGATCAATAGCGGGTTATAACGTCAAGCATCGTGGCACAAGTCGTTTTAGAAACTATTTATAAAAGCTTTCAGAAAAAAGCGAAAGAGTCGGAGAGTGCGGCAGTCCCAGAACAGACCTCGCTCCGCCAGTCGGCTGCGGTTCTGCGAAACATTAACTTAACGGTCAACGATCGCGAGTTTATGGTGCTGGTTGGTCCATCAGGCTGTGGCAAAAGCACCCTGCTACGGCTGATTGCCGGATTAGAAGACCTGACGGGTGGCAACATTTATATCGGCGATCGCCTAGTCAATGATCTGCCGCCTAAAGACCGCGATATTGCCATGGTGTTTCAAAATTACGCCCTCTACCCCCACATGACGGTCTACGACAACCTGGCATTTGGGTTGCGAAGGGCGAGTAGAAAGTACGGAGTTCAAGGTGCGGGGTACAAAGTGCAAGATACGGAGTTCAAAACTCCAAACTCCGTTCGCGTAGCGTCTCCAAACTTTGAACTCCAAACTCCGAACTCCAAACTCCCTTTATGGCTAGAAAATTTGCTGATTGAAACCACCCGCAAACTGCCAAAGGGATTGCGCTATCAGCCCCAGCGAGAAAAGGAGATTGATCAGCAGGTGCGGAGTATTGCCCAAATTTTGCAAATTGATGGCTTACTTGATCGGTTGCCAAAACAGCTATCAGGGGGACAAAAGCAGCGGGTAGCGTTGGGCAGAGCCATGGCGCGAGATCCACAGGTATTTTTGATGGATGAACCACTCTCCAACCTAGATGCGAAATTGCGGGCAGAAACACGATCGCAAATTGTTAAACTTCAGCGTCAACTAGGCACAACAACAATTTATGTCACCCATGACCAGACAGAAGCGATGACCATGGGAGATCGCATTGCTGTGATGAATGCGGGACAGATTCAGCAAATTGCTTCTCCACTGGAGCTTTATAATCATCCAGCTAATCGGTTTGTCGCAGAATTTATTGGCTCACCACCGATGAATTTCTTGCCAATTCAGGTAAAAGCGCCGCTGTTGATTAGTCAAGATCCATTTCGGCTAACACTTCCAGCCGTTTGGGAAGCGGCCCTCAAGCGCTACGACGGGCAAGAAATTTTGCTAGGAATTCGTCCAGAACATCTGAGTGTGGGGATGCCAGCCCCCAAAAACTTGCAGGTGCGGGTGGAATTGGTGGAAGCCTTGGGCAGCGAAACCTATCTCACCGTGCGCTGGTTAGATGCACCAACCAAGCACCCGATGTCGCTGCAAGCCCGAATCGAACCCGATCACTCCGTTCAAGTGGGAGATGATGTGTGGTTGGCGATCGCCCAAGACAAAATTCACCTGTTTGATCCAAGCACCGGATTAGCGATCGCCCAAAAACCCTAGTAAAGTCCCTACATTAGTTACTGTTCAATTGGCACCAAGGTCGGCTGCATCAGCATAGTAAAACTTTGAGTCTTCTGTTGAGTAGGGCAACAGGCAGGATCTTTTTCACCTTGAACGAGCATATCTAGCTTAACCCGCTTGTTTTGCGTTTGCATCGAGTTCACCCTAGTGCGATCGCCCAAAATCACGGGAGTGAGCGGTTTTAGGGTGCCATTGTTATTCCAGGCTGTACTCAAATAAATAAAATTGGCAGAGCCGCCTGTATTCACGCCCAGCAGCGCCACTCCATCTTTTTTACCATCGCCTGTCAGGTCATCAAATATCACCATGCCGGGTTGGATGCCCAAAGTCACTGTGATTTGCTTCTGAGGATTTTTATAGCTGCCGTTTGTGAGGGTGACGGTGCCCACATCGGGAACTTGATAAGTCGCATTTTGCATTTGCTTGAGAGCATTGCACCAAGCCTGTTTGTCCGCCGTCCACACTTCACGGGTTAAACAATTATGCCAAGGGTTAGAGGTGCTGGTTTTTGGCGGCACTACTGCTGGTTTCGTTTTAGGACCATAGCGATCGCACCAAACTTTTTTCTCCGCACTCCAGACTTCACGCGTCAGGCAATTGTAAGGAGGCTTTGCTTGGGCGATCGCAGAAGACCGGGTCTGCGCTCCCGCCAATCCACCTAAACTCATCAATCCCAATCCTGCACTTAAAGCACCTAACACGAATGTTCGATTCTTCATCAGTTCTCGCTAACCCACGACAATAGCTGACCATCCTACATCAATAGGACTCTCATTCTTTGTCGAACATAATCGGTCAGTTGTTTCGCTGCATCCCATGGAAAACGGGAATACAAGCCTTTTTTATCAACTCATTCATAAAGTTGCTGGCGGTAGTATTTAGCCTAATATGATTTACCGAAAAAATTATTTCGTAATTTTTAAGCCCCAAGCGAATTTTTAAGGCACATCATTACATGGTTTCTAATTGGACTCTATTTTCTTTGCTGACGACTCTTCCAGTTTTACTCAATCCTTTAAAGGTGGATGCCCAGCAATGGTTACCCATTCGAGGAGGCAGCGAAAATGGCATTAGTGGAATCGCCTTGCTAGAACATAGTCCGCGTTCCACTTCATTTTTGGTTGTTCATGACAACAAAAAGGACAATGAAAAACGCGTTGGAATAGTTCTGCTAGAAGATACAAAACTCCCTCAATATCAACCTCTCACCTGGCAAGCAGATTCTTTACCTGTAGATTTAGAAGCTCTCGTGATGGTGCCGAGAATGACAAACTCGTTTATTGCTTTAACGAGCGATGGCACCGCTTATCATTTGTCGCTTGATTCCTCACATCGGGCTGCTATCGTCCATAAAACATTCAGCCTGCCAAAAGCAGCCCCCAAAAGCAACTTTGAAAGTTTCGCCCTACAAACCGTCAATAATACACTGGTCGCTGTTTGGGCACATCGGGGAGGAGATGAAACACCTGCCATACTCTATTGGAGCTTATTTAATCTCAAAAACTATGCCTTTTCAGAGGTGCGATCGCTGCCCGTAACAGTTCCCTATCCTGCACAAGATGTTCGTCATGCATCCGATGTAAAAGTCGATCCATCGGGCACCGTTTTTATCACAGCTACATCCGACCCAGGAAACGATGGACCGTTTGAGTCTGCCTTTTACATCGCCGGACAAGTGAGCATCGTTGACGGCAAACCGATATTTATTAAGAACTCAGCACCTGTACGCCTAAATCACTTTCTTGGACACAAAATTGAAGCATTTGAGTTAGTTCCAGGCAAAGATGGCGGCGTTGTCTTTGGTACTGATGATGAAAATATGGGATCTTCAGGTTTTTACAAGCCCATGTTTTAAATCGTGTCCTGTGTTGTTTTAAAACTCTTTAAGATGGTGACCATCAACCTATCATTTTGCCAAAACAATCGTCGTAGCTTAAAACTTTACTTTTTTGGAGAATAAGGTGAAGACCAAAACTCAACTCCGATCGCCGTTGCTAAATCAGCGCGTCCTGCGTCAATTAAAGCTTTGTCTCGAATTCGGCAGGAATCACATCGTCCACATGGGTCTGCATCCCCTTGATAACAAGACCAGGTGAGTTCAATTGGAATGCCAAACGTCAAGGCCTTACGCACAATATCGACTTTGGAATCCATGACCAACGGTGCAATTAAAATGGGTGCACTGCCTTCTAAGCCTGCTTTAGACGATAGTGTAGCAAGTTGCTGAAAGGCGCTGAGATAAGCAGGGCGACAGTCGGGATAGCCAGAATAATCCACAGCATTGATGCCAAGATAAATCGCATTGGCACCTTTGGCTTCTGCTAAGGACAGGGCGATCGCAATGAATACAGTATTCCGCCCTGGTACATAGGTGACTGGAATTTCTCCTGACTGAATCCCTGTTTGAGGAACCGCGATCGCGGAGTCTGTGAGCGCTGACCCGCCCCACTGTGCCAAATCGACACTCAGGATGAAGTGGTCTTGAATGTCCAAATGAGCTGCTACTTGCTGTGCCGCCAGAATCTCGCGATCGTGCCGTTGCCCATACCGTAGTGAGAGGGCGATGAGTTCATAGCCATCGGCGATCGCTTGGGCTGCCGCAGTCGCTGAATCCAACCCACCCGATAGTAATACAACAGCTTTTGGTTTCATAGAGCTATAATGGTAAAACACTACGCGGGGCTGTAACGGTTTCGACGTGCTGGCGAACGTTATGTTGTGATGCAGGTCGAGAGCGAGCTAACTCTCGGAAATCAATGGCTCAAAAAACAGTACATGCGAACAACATCGTACCCTTTGCTCGTAAGCAAGCACTAGTTGCTGCCTAACAACCCCTAGCGGTTCGAGCGTCCGTCATTTGACTCCGTTAAGGATGATGGACCAACCCCCCAACGGATGCTCCAGTTCACCGTCTCTGGTTAGTAGCTGGCTAAGACTTTACCAGAGAATCCCATCGTCCGGGATAAGGGACGATTCCCGCGTTGAGGATCAGAAACGCTAAACCTGTGAATGAGTGATGTATTAATACCCAGGGCGGACACGGGTTCGACTCCCGTCAGCTCCATTAACTAGCAAAAGAATAAGGTAAATTAGGGGCGTATCACGGTATGCCCCTAATTTATGAACATTACTCGCTATCTCCATACTGCGATTCTGGTTGACGACCTGGAAAAGGCAGAACATTTTTATGGAACTGTGTTGGGTTTGGAACGGTGCGATCGCGCGCTTAATTTTCCCGGTGCCTGGTATGAAGTGGATGGATACCAAATCCATCTGATGCTAGGCACACCGGCAGAACTACATAATGTGGAAAGGTGGGGACGAAATCGACATATTGCCTTCGCAGTGGCAGACTTAGAGGCGGCAAAGGCACAATTGCAAGCGCATGATTGCCCCATCCAACTAAGTGTTTCTGGTCGAGCAGCAATTTTTTCACAAGATCCGGATGGAAACATCGTTGAGTTGAGTCAACTATAAGAGCGGGTGCCAAATCAAGCAGGTAAGGTGCAAAAAGTAGAGAGTTCATCCATTGGAGGCTTACCGACTTACGAGCCTAAACAGCGCGTGTTGGCGGTCACCTCCAAGTATCGAGGTTTAGGAGACTGCGGTTCTCAGGCGAAATATAGGGTGGAGAACACGGCGCTGAAGCTGCTGGAATTTAAAGCTAAGTTTGCCTGTGATGGCAAGTTAGCGCCTCTTCAAACGTTGTACAGGACAAAGTGAAAGCGAATAAGGCTTCTGCTAAGCATTCGTGAGTTGCATTTGAAAGACATTGGCAAATGCGATCGCCACCTGTTTCCTTACCTGAGCAATCTGAATCCCTGGAATAAACTGTTCCATGCTGCCAACGGCTTTGTCGGCAATGCCGCAGGGCACGATTTGCTCAAAGCCACTCAGATCAGGACACACGTTGAGCGCGAACCCGTGCATCGTAATCCAGCGGCTGACTTTGATGCCGATCGCTGCCACTTTGCGATCGTTCACCCAAACGCCCGTCATCCCCACAATTCGCCTGCCCTCTAGCCCATACACTCCCAACACTTGAATCAACACCGCTTCCAATTGACGCAGGTACCAATGCAAATCTTTTTGGTGGTAAGTCAAATTCAAAATTGGGTAGCCCACCAACTGACCAGGAC
>NZ_JAEVYN010000001.1:1948160-2498684 GCF_016807185.1 Leptolyngbya sp. Cla-17 | reverse complement strand
CGTTTCCAATGCGGTAAGGTGTTGTCCCTGTTTGGGCGCTTGTGCTCGACGGGTATACTCCTGAGTCAGTCGCTGCGGATTCTCTAGTAACGCCTGCACCTGCTGCCATACTGCCATTTCCAGCAAATCAGTGCGGACTTGCAAATTGCTGCAAATGCGATCTCCGCCAAAGCGATAAGCATCGGTGCCAATACAGCGGTAGTAAGCATACTCTCGAACCTTGCCTTTCGCCGCTTTGTGACTGACAGGTTTACCGTAATAAGCGTAGCCACACTGCTGACAAACTAAGAGTCCTTGCAGGAGATATTTTGCGCCTCTTTGACTTTGGCGGGCGCGTTGGCGATTCTCCTGCAACTGTTGTTGCACGGCTTCAAGTCAATCAACGCGGGCACCGGAATCAAAATCCACTGCTGCGGGTCTTTGTCGTAGATCGAATAATCTTGACGAGGAAAGGGCGACTGTCTACGACCTGGGCGTAAGCGCGGTCGCTTTGTCCCGATTGCGTGCCTTTATAGGCTGGATTGTTCAGCATTCCCCAGATGGTGGAACGATCCCAGACAGGCTTACCCTTGGGTGAGGGAATGTCCGCTTGCTGGAGGCGGCGACAGGCTTCGCCAATCGTTGCCTGTTCTCGCCCTATCCAATCGAAAATTTGGCGCACGACTGGTGCCTGTTCAGGATGGACTTCATAACGCGCTTGCCCATTGCCTTGTTGGGTATCAATGTAGTGATAGCCATAAGGCGCACCGGATAGCGGATTGACAGAACCTGAACGAGCAGCATGGCGCTTCCCACGGCGGCTTCGTTCTAGGATTTTGGCTCGTTCATATTCCGCCACCATGCCTTGAACTTGCAGTAACAGGTCATCCTCGGGAGAGTCGCCTAAAGCCCGATTGAGAAACACAATTTCCACCCCAGCTCGTTGCAGTTCATCCAGGAGCAAGACTTGATAGGCATATTTGCGAGCCAAGCGATCTGGGGAATGAATGTAAAGTCGGTCGATGCTGCCTGTCGCTGCCAGATCACGCAGTTGTTCCAGAGCTGGACGCAAGAGTGTCGCACCACTATAACCTTCATCAATAAATTGCAAATCGGGTTGTAAGACACATCCATCAGCCGTGATCTTTTCCCGCAATATTGATAGTTGACTCTCAATCGTATGAGAGGACACTTGTTGTTCTGAAGAGACACGCGCATAGATCGCCACTTGAATATCATGACTGTTCATAATTCTCTTCTCCAATTCGTTTTTCTATAGCATTGATATCGATAACGGATGCTTGTTTTGGCATTGAAGCGACGCGCCGTACAGGGGGCAAAATCTGTTCATAAGCACTGGCAAGGTACTCAGGGGAGAGTCGGGAAACTTCAAAGCTAGCGCGAACCTCCAATATCCGTTTTCGCTTCGGGTTGGGCTGATTCATGGTGGCTTCCCTCAAAGTGAGAAGAAGGGGTTAAAGCCACTTTAGGAAAAATGCACATTCAAAAGTTTGGCTCCTCCACCAACGGGATACCAAGATATCTCGAAACCTATCATTTCAGTAGTTCTGGGAAGTTTGAGCTTAAATGAAATGCAAGGGGGCACCCTGAAAGCCATCTCCATAATCAGGGCGCAGTTTCTCTCTGGAAATCGAAATTAAAAACTTTAGGGAGGTGTTTGCAACATTGTACAGGGCGTGATCAAACGTCGATGTGGGGTTCCCTGTTCAGGATAGGCTGGATTAACTCCTGCTTTAAGACAACGGAAGATTCCGGTCTTGATGCCTCTTGGGGCGATGAGTTGTTCCAGGATGGTTGAGTGATTGATCCGGTCGAAGCATTTTTCGATATCAAGTTCGATAACTCGTTTTTCGATTCCATTGGCATGAGAATTCAAGTTTGAAAACAGGATTTTGTGGGCATCATGTGCCGAGCGTCCTGCTCTAAAACCGTAGCTTCTAGCATGGAAGGTTGCTTCGTGTGCTGGTTCTAAGGCGGATTTTACCAGGCACTGCCAGGCTCTATCTGCGATAGTGGGGACTTTTAGGATGCGGGTCTGCCCATTCTGTTTAGGAATGGGAATTTCCCGAAGCTTCTGGTGTTTCCAGTTGCTGCCTTGCCAAGCGAGTTCTTCACTCAGTGCAAACCTTTCCTCAAAGGAAAGAAATGCTTGACCATCGACACCTGCTGTCCTTTTGCCAGCATTTAGTTGCGTGACTTGACGGATTGCTAGTAATCTTGCTGCGGTGGATTTCAGAATTAGCTTTTGCAGAGACCGAGCTTTCCGCTTGTCTCCCACTTGAATCGCTTTGAACACTCGCTTTTGCAGGCGGAATTGGTTACGGCGGAATTGCTTCCACGGTAACGCTTTCCAAGATTCACTAGCATTGCTGCTGTGTCTAATCATGCTCTATCTCCAGACCAGTGTTTTCTGAACACCTCAGACCAGTTACGGTCTGTCCTACCCAAACTAAAGGAATTGTGCTGCTCGTCTAGCCTACGAAGGGGTTCGACCTCCCCCTTGACCCTCAGTTCGTTTCTTTTCGTTCCCTCGGTTAGATTGCTCGTTCCGTTAGGTGGAGCCACTTCAACCACTGGATTCCCTAGACTCTTGCTGCTGTTATGGGAAGACGCAGCGGGAATTATCTCCAGTAGAGTCAGGGTTGGATGTTGTGCCCTGCTCTCGTATAGGTCGCTTTTCTAGGCTCTGTTTCACCGTAGGAACTCCCTGTTAGCGCCAGTGTCACTCCACAACGAATGTCTGATTGCGCCCTGCTCCCAGCTTCACCCTCCAGAAACCGAGTCTGGTCAGTGTGGGCAGATAAGGAGTCATACCTGAGTCTGGTAGGCAGGACTTGCACCTGCATCAGACCGAGAGTTCAACCGTCTCTATTGCTAGATTTGGTTGGTGAGGTTATTTACGGACTGGTTACCGTGATTCACCTCACAACGAATCGCACTCCCACTTACGAGGTTTGGTCTAATTGCAGTAAGAAAGCTAGACCAACGTAAAATCAAGCTTTTACAGCATCGAGTGTCCGAGAAACAGTCAGAAATGGGATAGTCAACACTATCAAGTACCCAATCACAGCACTTGATGAAGCTCTAAACAGTAAGCTTTCTAGCCTTAGCGACCAAAATTGCTTCTATTGCTATACAAGGGCGGTATATTGCTCAAAACTAAGCTGACACACCGTTGTTGAAGATCCTGTTTGAAATCGTGTTTTATTTATGTATAAGTTGAAGAAACTTTGCGAAAACATTCAGAAATTCTTTTTGATTTGATGTTCCCTGGGCTAAATAGCTAAATAAGTCACAAAATGTATAGAAAGGCATTCTGAATTCACCTAACTTCTGTCATGCGATAGATTAACGATATAGAAAGAACCTATAACGTCATAGTTGGTAGCATTGTATATGTTCCTGAGAGAAAAACCAGGAGTTTTATCTCATGGTCAAGCGATCACTCCGGTCATCTCTTCCGGGAATTCAACAAGCAAAACGCGCCTTTGCCAGTGGCAGATGGCAGCTTGGGCAGGGTTAGCCCCAGGGAACTATGAGAGCGCGGGAAAACGGCTTTCTGGAAAGACGCGCAAAGGAAATCAGACACTCCGCTCGGGATTAATGCAGTCGGCGCATGTGGCCTCTCGCTCCCGCACTTACCTGGCTGCACAGTATCGGCGGATTGCCACTCGACGGGGGAAGAAACGGGCAACGATGGCTGTCGCCCATTCCATTCTGGTCATTGCTTATTACGTCATTCAACGGCAGGAACCCTATCGTGAATTGGGAGCACAGTATTTTGACCAGCAACGTCCTGAAGCCACTGCCAGGCGCTTAGTCAAACGCCTAGAAACACTGGGTTATCAAGTCTCTGTGCAACCCCAAGATGCTTCAGCGGCAGCTCAACGGTGAGGGGATTTTTAAGTCAGCATCCGTTGCTATAACTAAGCCATGAAGCGCTGTCACTTTTCAAGCCTCTTCCCTTTCCATCATCCAGAGAAGTGGCAATACAACCAACTAAGCAGTCAGCCAGCACGGCAGCGATGCTTTGAGTTCGGTATACTTGCTGCTGGATCTGTTTCCGTTGCTACTGCTGGGCTGAGCTAAAAGGAAAGACGTCTAGCCTTTCTGATCGCTGGATCTACCGTTGCAGCAATAGCTATAGTTAGCTGCTCGTTGAAGAGTAGTACAGCAATTTTTCACGCATAATAACGGCTGTAAAGCGAACGAAGCATGATGTATACCTTCGGTAATTTTTTAGCGGTTAGTGCTCCCTCGCTGCGATCGCTCTTCGCACCGTTTCTGCCATCCCAGCCCGTGAGCGATCCAGTGACAATCTTCCTGGTCATCATGACAATTATGCTGGTGGCTCCGCTGCTGTTTGAGCGGCTTCGGCTACCGGGCATTGTCGGCTTGATTCTAGCCGGCGTAGTTGTGGGACCCAACGGCTTTGGCTTTTTGGAACGAGACACCACGATCGTCCTGTTAGGTACGGTAGGGCTGCTCTTTCTCATGTTTATGGCAGGGTTAGAAACCAGCCTGGACGACCTGAAATTTAACGCCAAGAAAGCCATCATTTTTGGTTTGGCAACCTTTGCCGTGCCAATGGTCATGGGGATCGTCGCCATGCGGCTGTTAGGATACCCCATGCTGGCATCCGTGCTGGTGGCGTCATGCTTTGCCTCTCATACGTTACTGGCGCTGCCGATCGCTAGCAAACTGGGCATTATGCGATCGCAATCAGTTACCGTAACGCTGGGTGGCACCCTCATTACCAATGTTTTGGCATTGCTGGTGCTGGCAGTCGTCGTCAAAGCCCAGCAGGGCAATCTTACGTTGAGTTTCTGGCTGTTATTGCTTCCTTCCCTGGGTCTCTACACCTTTGCTACCTTGTGGGGTGTGCCCAGGCTGGGACGCTGGTTTTTCCGCCGTTTTGGGCATGACGAAGGAGCGGAATTTACCTTTGTGCTTGCCACTCTCTTTGTCGTCTCGTACTTTGCCAAACTGATCGAGATTGAACCGATCATTGGTGCCTTTTTAGCAGGAATCGCGATTACTCAACTGATTCCGCAACTGAGTCCCTTAATGAATCGCATTCAGTTCATTGGCAATACGCTCTTTGTACCGTTTTTCTTAATTTCAGTCGGGATGCTAGTCAATCCGCTGATTTTGTTTCAGGAGCCACGCTCGCTGCTGGTGTCTGCGGTCATGGTCGGCGTAGCGCTCGTCGCCAAGTTTGTGCCTGCCTGGGGTGCCAGCAAACTATTCAAATTCGATTTTGCCAACATGATGGTGATCTTTGGGCTATCGGTCGCGCAGGCAGCGTCAACGCTGGCAGCTATAACGGTCGCCTTCAACATTAAGTTGGTCGATCAACTGACGGTCAACGGGACGATCGCCATGATTTTAGTGACCTGCGTTGCGTCTCCCTGGATCACGGCACGCTGGGGAGAGGGCATGAAAGATAGCAGCCCCAGGGCACAGCAAGCACAAGCCAGCGCTGCGTCCCAGGCAACGCCGCAACATCGCATTTTGGTGCCAGTGGCAAACCCCAGCACCGAAGACAACCTGCTGCAACTAGCGTTGATTTTGGCAAAGAGTAGGGGTGGCACCCTGTTACCGCTCCATGTGTTATCGGATGCCTATGCACCCGTCACCACTGAGGAAAAACTGCAACAAGAGCGCTTGTTAGCCGCTGCCGAAACGATTGCCCACGCGGCAGTGACCGATGTCGAGCCGATCGGACGTGTGGATGATTCGATTGACAAGGGCATTTTGCGAACGGCTCAAGAGCGCCATGCCACTCTGCTCATCTGTGGCTGGAAAGGCTATTCCACCTATCGGGATAATTTCTTTGGTAGCGTGATTGACAACGTTGCCCGTCGCACTCCGGTGCCTATGCTCATTACCCGCTTTCCACAGCCGATTCAGTCCACTCAACGGATCTTTCTGGCGATCGCTGATACCGAAGCAAGCAGTGTTAGTTTCCAACAAACGCTATTTCTCACACGCACACTTGCAGCCGAATTGAAAGCATCCTTAAAGGTTTTGCAGATTGTTTCTAACCCCCGGCTGGCAAATGCCGCTAATGCGATTCCTGGTCTCAGTGAAGATGTGCCAGTGCAACAGATCCGGGGCAACTTTGTAAACCAGGTTGCTAAGATCCTAGAAAGAGATGATCTGCTAGTCATCACGCACAATGCCCACCCCGAACGTTTACATATACCGACGCTTGGAGTAGAACCAGAAGCGATCGCCCGCCAGCATCCCGATCTTTCCATCATAATTGCCCACTTTCCCCGCTTGGTGTAAGGTTCTCGCCTCCTCATGGCTTAGCAGGGCTGAGCTCTTGAAAATAAACCGGGGATGTCGTGGGTCATGCGGCGCAATCCCTAGTGATAGAGTCGAAGCCATGCTGCCGAAAGCGATTGAGCGCCATCGTACGCACAATCGCGAAATTAGTGAGAGCATGACCATTACACAAAGGGCTTAGTCTTCTTGGAGGACCACATCTTTGACCCAATGGAGACGCTTTTCAAGGTGCCAGTATTGGCGAATGCGTTGTGCGTCGTTAGAGCCGAGAGCAGGCAGCGTTTGACCAAAGTGGACGCTTCTAATTGATTCACAGAAACCTTTAGCAAGGACACCCGCCTTTGGGGCGGTCACATTCATCAAGCCACCAGCTTTGCTGGGAGTGTCTGACTTTTGGCATGGATGCGTCTGCTAGTCCTTATTTTGTCTTCTCTATTGCTCTCGCCTTTCTGTGCCAAGAGTGCCATAAGATTTAACTCTACGGATTGAGAGCTTCCCTTTATTCATAACTGTATGGCATGAAAGTTTCCCCTTCAGATAAATCGGTGGCAGCTGAACCGCATCAAGCCAGTCTTTGGGCGCGGTTTGATGCTCGGCGATTGCAGCGTGACTCTGCTAGTTCAGCGCATAGCCCTGATACTGCCAAGAACACAACTTCTGCCCGTAAATTTCGCTGGGTTGTAGAAGCGGCAATGCCACTCGCACTCATCACGATCGCTGGCATCGCGGTTTTGCTACCTGGTTCACTGTCAACGCCTGCACGCTTAGCGCTATTCGCCTTTTTGCTAGCAACTATTTTATGGTCAACGACCTCGATCAGTGCCGATTATGTTGCTCTCACCACCATGCTGCTGCTGGTGTTAACGGGTGGGAGTCCTCAAGAGCAACTGTTTGATGCCTTAGCATCGGATGTGATTTGGCTGATGATTGGGTCGTTTGTGTTAGGTGGTGCCGTGCAAAAAACCGGACTGGCAGCACGGCTAACGCAGCTTGTCGTAGCTCGCGCTCGCACAGTGGCAGGTGTATTCTGGCTGCTGACGACAGTGCTGATTCCGCTCTCGTTTCTCATTCCCTCAACATCGGGTCGGGCGGCGGTTGCCATTCCTGTCTTTCGCGGTTTGGCACAAGCAACAGGCGATCGCCGGATTATTCGAGCGCTGGCACTGTTGATTCCTACGGTGATTTTGGTTTCGACGATCGTGGCGTTGGTCGGGTCGGGGTCTCACCTCATTGCCAACGACCTGTTGCAACAGATCGCCAACCAGCAAATTTCTTTTACTCAGTGGGCCATGTATGGTCTCCCCTTTGGCTCAGTCGCCAGCTACCTTTCGTGCTGGGTGATTATGCGATTGTTCCTGGATCAGCAACAGTTGAGCCAACCACTGCTGGTGCCTCAAACTAAACGCAACCCGTTTTCGCAGGCAGAATGGAAAACTTTGATTGTTGTGTTGGCTATGGTAGCGCTATGGTTGACCGAGCGCTGGCACGGTTTTGAGATTGCCACCGTCACGGTAGTAGGAGCCGTTTTGCTGACCCTGCCAGGGGTTGGTGTGCTCAAGTGGAAGGACGGACTAAAAGCGGTGTCGTGGAATCTCATTATCTTTGTAGGAGCGGCACTGGTGCTGGGGCGCTCATTGATTGAAACAGGTGCCGCCAAATGGATTATTGATCAGGTCTTTACCATCAGTGGCATTGTGGGGACAGAATCTCGTCCCCTGATCCTAGTGCTACTGGCGTTTATTTCACTCACCTCACACTTGTACATGACCTCTCATACGGCACGAGCCGCCGCACTGGTTCCGGCACTGCTGTATTTGGGAAGCAGTTTGCAGCTCAATTCGATCGCGGTTGTGTTTATTGGCACCGTGGGGATGGATTACTGCCTGACTTTTCCTGTCAGCTCTAAAGCCTTGCTCATGTTCCAGGAGTTAGAAGGCGAAACGTACCAATCTGCCGATTTATTACGCCTCAGTGCGGTGCTGATGCCGGTACATTTAGGCTTGATTGTACTGTTTTACTTTGGCTACTGGCAGTGGGTTGGGTTAGCGCTGTGATGGGGGTGTGAGAAGAGATGAAACTACAACGGAAGCTGTTCACGATTTTTGGTGGACTCGCCTTGCTCGCGCTTTCAACAGCAGGAGCGACGCTGTGGGCAACAGCTCAGTGGCAATCAACTGAGGAACAGCTGCAAAATCACTTTCAGCGCAGTCTACTGCTGCAACGAGTGCGAGCCGCTACGTTTCGAGCGTTCAAAGAAGTGCCAGATGCCATCATGACCAACGACCCGGACGCTCCGCAGGAGTTTGAGCTGGCGCTGCGATCGGTTGAGCAAGATTTTCAACAGTGGCAAAAGCTGGCGGAGACGGACGAAGAAAAGCAACAGGTGCAGCAAGTGCGAGCCGCTTACGATGAGTTGGTGAAGGATGCTCGTCAAACGTTCCAACTGGTTCAAGCAGGACAACGCCGCCAAGCAACCACTTTGATGGAAGGTCGGCTGGAGGAGCAAAACTTCCAGCGCTTTGAAGCTTTGTCGGCGCAGGCGGTCGAGTCCGATCGCCGATACCGGGAAGTGGTTCGCACCAACACGCAAAACACGCGACAAACAACCCAACTGATACTGACGATCGCTGCTTTCGGCATTCTCTCACTCATGCTGCTGTTGGCTGCCTACCTCGCTTCTGACCTATTTGCGCCGCTACGAGAAGCTGAACAAGCGTTGGATGAGGTTGCTCAAGGGAATTTACAGCGCCGTTTAAGCACCGATCGACAAGATGAACTAGGCGACATCCATCGTGCTTTTAATCGCATGATGGCTGAGATCGCCCAGCGAGAGCAGACACTAGAATTGACAATGGTTTCAGCTCATGGTGCTCAGCCCGCAACTAGCGATGTGGCTTTACAAGATATGCCCTCACGCTTGACCCTGCATACCCTCGTGTCTCAGGTACGATCGCGAGTCAACCAGCTTCATCAAGCTTCCACAACTAATGGCAACGCTAGTGCGACTACTGAGCCGCAGCAAGAAATGATGCAGCAACTCGATCATCTACTGCAAGCCATTAGCCGCATTACCGAGTTTGGCTTTCCGGTTGACTTAAATCTAGCTCGAACCGATATACGGGCGTTGCTTTATGACGTGCTGCTGCGCTTTCAGGAAGACTTTGTACGTCGTCATGTTAGCTACGAGTTGCAGATTGCTCCAGACGTGCATTACGCCACGATTGATCGGCTTAAGCTGCGCGAGGTCTTGGGCGAACTGGTACGAAACGCGATCGCGGCCTTACCAGACCAAGGGGGGCGAATCGGCATTCGCGCCTCACTGCTGACTGACCATACCGAACTACTCTTAGAAGTAGCCGATGATGGCGAAGGGACAGAGCAACCCTTAATTAACCAGGCACTTTCTAGCCTGGATGACCACCCTGATCAGCGTTTAAATGTGGGGCTAAAACTAGCACGGGCAGTGGTGGAGCAGCACGGCGGACAACTGACGATCGACAGCGAACCGAATCAGGGTACCCATGTACAAATGCGGCTGCCCCTCAGAAATTGACTGCTGAACGCCAATCAACAAGCTTTCAAACATTACCGAGACAAAAGGTAACCTCTCTCTTCAGACACACGCTGTTTGAAGGCGAGCATTTTAATAATGGGACAGTCACCTATCCGTTCAAGCAGTAGATTCGTCAACGTTTCTTCGAGGCTGAATGGCAGTTTATGTTGACAATTTTTGCCACCGTTTTGATTTTATAGATCGTCAACTTAGAACCTTATAGCCTTGCATACTGTCTTACCTGGGATGACGATCGTTATCCGAACCGCTCTGATGTTACGAGGATTGTGAAATGTTGCGGATTTTAATTGCCCCATCAGGATTCAAAGAAAGTCTAGAGGCTGATGAAGTCGCAGATTGCATTGCCACTGGTATTTTGCGAGTCATGCCAGATGCCAACATTCAGAAAGCACCCTTGGTGGATGGTGGCGAAGGCTTTACGAAAGCTCTCGTCAAAGCCACTGACGGTACCTTATACGCTCAAACCGTCCTTGGACCCGTCGGGCAGCCTGTCGAATCCCATTTTGGTCTGCTTGGTGGCGCTCCGGTAAAAACGGCTGTGCTCGAAATGGCTGCCGCTGCGGGTTTACGGCTTGTTCCTCGTGATGCGCGTAATCCCCTCACCACTACTACCTATGGCGTTGGTGAATTGATCAAAGCCGCCTTGGATAAGGGTGCCGAACGTATTTTAATCGGCTGTGGTGATTCTGGTACAAACGACGGTGGAGCGGGCATGGCACAAGCGCTTGGCGTGCGTTTTTTGGATGCTGCTGGTTGTGAGCTAGGATTGGGTGGCGATCAACTCATCCGACTGCATGCCATTGATGTCAGCGATCGCGACTCTCGTTTAGATCAGGTTCAGATCGACGTTGCCTGCAACTGGCATAATGTCCTCTGTGGTCCTAAAGGGGTTGCTAGAGTCTTTGGTCCTCAGAAAGGCGCATCGCCTGAAACGGTAGAACAGCTTGCCGCAGCACTGGATCACTACGCCGCCGTCATTAAGCGTGATTTAGGTCTCGACGTGAAAGAAATGCCTGGTAGTGGCGCTTCTGGTGGTTTGGGAACGGGATTGCACGCCCTCTTATATCAAGTCAGGATGAATACCCATAATTAAGATACAGCCTTTACATCTGGCAACCAGTAGTAAGAGGTGAGTCCACGAATCAATTCTTGCTGCTTGAGTAAGCTTTGACAGCGCTGGTAGATAATCTGTTCAACCTGTGCAATGGAGTCAAACGCTGTATTGACCAATGGCTCATCCACAAGCACCCACAAGCGCTCGGCGGGTTGTAATTCTGGTGAATAGGGTGGCAGGGGGAACAAATGAATGCCTTCTGGCACCTGCAAGGCTTTGCTCAGATGCCATCCTGCCTGATCAACCGAGAGAATCACTTGCTTGGTTATGCCCACCTTGAAATGCTCAGCAAAGTCCTGGAGCACTTGATTGAATAGGTCCGTGTTGACATAGGGTAACAGCCACCAGTAGGTTTCTCCGGTTTGAGGGTGGACAAAGGCATACAGCCATAACCATTCGCGTTTCCAGTTGACGGTAGCAATCGGTTGCTCATCTTGTTCCACCCACACCCGTCGCAACACCGGTTGCAAGCCCAGTCGATGTTCGTCTTCAAACCAGGTTTCAACGTCGTCGTCGGGATGGTCGGCTTGCACTTGCTCCACTTTCTGGTGCAGTTTTTTTTTCCACGCCTGTTGCTCATCTAGGTCTGCTTCCTGATGCATCGGTCGGGGCACTCGTAAGCGCAGTCCCATCTGCTTGAGCAATTCCCACCCTTGTTGACGACTGATTGGGCGAGTGAGCAATTCACTGAGATAATCGGCGACTTTGCGTCCATTCCACAATCCACCGTCCGGGGCAGACCCTCGTATCACCTGCAACAGTTGGGCTTGCTGCACTTCATCGAGCAATGGTGGTGCTCCAGGGTTGCGATGTCGTCCATCTCCCAGGCTTGCCGGACCCATGCGGTTGTAGCCCCAGACTAATTCATAGATCCAACTGCGACTGTACCCAGTTATCGCTGCCACCTCTTCAGTCGGTCGTCCTTGAACCAGTAGCCAGATAATTTGGTAATGCGATCGCTCAATCGGATCGCTTGCTTGGCGGTATCGGGTTACCAATTCCTCTGGACTCAAATGAGGTTGAATGGTGATGCGTTTCGGCATAAGGTAACCAAGATAAGAGCCTATCTCTATATTATGGTCATTTAAGCCGACCTGATATTAGGCGCAACTCTGCACCCCCGCTATGACATTGTGATGCAGTACTTGGAACTGGATACCCGCCTGCAAAACGCCGATTTAGTGATTACGGCCGAAGGCAGCATCGACTTTCAAACGCCGCGCGGCAAAATTCCGGTGGAAGTGGCCCAGCGAGCTAAACAGTATGGACTTCCTGTAGTAGCAATCGCAGGCACGATTGGGCAAGATGCTCGCGTTAATTTCGACTATGGGATTGATGCCTTCTCCACTATTCTCCAAGAACCGTGCAGCTTGCCAGATGCGATCGCTGATGCTTGCGACCTATTAACGTTTGCTGCTGAACGAGTGATGCGTTTGATTCTGGTGGGGCAACAGCTTGCTGAACTCGAGCAACCTGCTGCACTATCTGTTTAAGCAAACCCGTTGAAGGGGTATGACACTGTCCCGGCAACGCCAGATTTTGGTCATCTGTCGAAACTCTTTCATACCCGATCAGCATGGTCAGAATTTCTAAGGTACTGCAACTGTATCAGAACTCTTAGAGGCAATCGTACTGTGAAAGTACTGCCGTTTCCTAACTCACTTTTCACTTGAACACTGCCATGATGCGATTGAACGATCGCCTTTGCAATGGCCAATCCTAACCCGGCTCCTCCGGTATGGCGAGAGCGATCGCTGTTGACCCGGTAGAAGCGATCGAAAATCCGGGACTGGTCTGATGGAGCAATCCCAATGCCAGTATCCTCAACCTGGATCAAAGCGTGAGTTTCATCACGCTCTAAAGTCACTGTGACAATGCCCCCAGGAGGCGTGTATTGCAGGGCGTTAACAATGAGATTAGAGAATAAGCGAACCAGTTGATTTTCATCACCCGTAATCCACAATGGTGCTTTAACTGGAAAGTGCGTTAACAGCTTGATAGAAGCAGCAACTTCTAAGACTGACAAACTTTCTACTAGATCCTGAATCAGGTCATTGAGGCAGCAGGGTTGTTGCACCTTTTGTTTGCGCAGCGTCTCTGTAGGAGATTCCATGCGGGAGAGTAGCAAAAGATCTTGGACCAGGTGCGCCAGTCGATTGTTCTGACGATCAACCGCCCCTAACGTTTCTTGCATTTCTTGCTTTGACGGATCATCAACACCCTGAACTGATTCGACATTGGCGCGGATGGCAGCGATCGGGGTGCGGAGTTCGTGAGCCGCATCAGCCGTGAACTGTTGCATCTGTCGATAGGATTGGTAGAGAGGACGCATGGCTAATCCAGCCAGCCACCAACTTGCACCTGCAACTACCAGCATCGAGAGCGGCAATCCAACCGCCAGCAGTAACCGCACGGTGGCAAGGTGATCATCATATTCTTTGAGTGAGCGCCCAATCTGCATATAGCCCCAAGAAGAACCTGTAGCCGTTTTTAGCAACAGAGTAATTTGGTGATAGCGCGTACCCCTCTGATCTTGCAGCGTCTTCCACCCTTCTTTCGTTTCTGGAGGTGATAATCCTGCTGGTTGGCTGCCTAAGCTTGCTAGGAGTTCTCTGGATTGAGCGAAAAAGCGCACGTAGTAGTTTCCTTGTTGCACAATGCCCAGAATATGCCGATCTTGAGCGCCATTTGAGCAATCCGTTTGGGCAACACATAAGCCCGGTAGAGCTTGCTTGATTGTAGGCTCAATGCGATTGGATTGCTTGAGCTTCGGTTCCAGGGTGTCATGCAAGGTTCCTGAAATGGATTCTAATTCCTGTTCAACCGCCTGCCAGTGGGTGATCGCGAGCATCTGATGAATCGTTAGCCCACTCAGGCTGAGAATGACTCCCATGACTGCGGCATAGCAGCCTGCAAGTTGGGCACGAGTGCGGTTGAACAGCTTATTCTGATGCATAAGGCATGTTAAATCGATAGCCGATGCCATGAACCGTTTCAATGAATCCATCACACCCGACTTCTGCCAGCTTACGTCGCAGCAATCGAATTTGAGCAGCAACCACATTGCTGGTGGGTTCTGCACCCACTTCCCACAATTGATTCATGAGTTGCTCGCTCGTTACGATCCGGCTGGAATGTTTCATGAAGTATTCCAAGGTCTGAAATTCCTTTGTGGTCAGAGGAATAGCGACTTGCTGCCCATTGAGTTCTTGCGAACAAACGGTGTATCCGTTGTAGTCAAGCGTCAACTTGCCAGCCTGAAGTTGTTTGGGGTGAAGGTCGGGCGATCGCCGTTGCAGCGCCCGCATTCGTGCCAGCAATTCTGCCATGCCAAAAGGTTTGACCAGGTAATCATCGGCTCCGGCATCGAGTCCGGCTATTTTATCTTCCATCCGATCTCTTGCAGTGAGCATTAGCACAGGAAGTGGGTTGTTCTGGGTGCGGAGCCGTTGGCACAACTCGACACCAGACAATCCAGGCAGCATCCAGTCCAGAATGGCCAAGGTGTAGTGAACATTGAAGTTATCGAGATATGCCCAGGCTTTACTGCCATCTTGTACCCAGTCCACCACATACTTTTCCCGGCTTAGAACCCGATGAATTGCGGTGCCTAAATCAGGTTCATCTTCCGCCAGTAACACTCGCATAGGATCACTTGATAAACAGCATTACCGACGAAGCAAAACTGTACATTGAAGCACCTTTAATTCGATGTATGGCCCTGGTCACTAAGGCATCTCAATCAGCTAGTTCAAAGAAGCTGCCGACACTTAATTTCCTGATGGCGCTGAGTGATTCGTTCCAGGCATTTTGTTCTGACTATCGTTCATCTTCTTCTCCATCATTTTCTTGCAGCACTCACAGCCACTCATTTGCTCAGTTTGAGCGGCAGGTTTCTGAGTTTGAGCCACTGGTTTCTGCTTTTCCTGGGCAACAGCGCTGCTTGCTGAAAGCACTGAAAGTGATAGGAACGCGATCGCGCCAACCGTAGCAGCCTTGATTCCATGCAGTTTATTCATAGTTACTCCTGAGTGAATTGTTAAACAGACTGTCGAATAGCCTTTGAGAACAGCCATATGTTCAGGTTAAGGCAGAGAAATGAAATCAAAATGAAATGTAACTCAGTATTACTGCTTAAAGCTGAACCGTCCATTTACTTTTTCGCCCCTGATGTCTGACAAAATGGCAACTTTGTGCTCTCCTGTGGCAGCACCAGGCAAGATTGCTGTGTAGTGCTTATCGCCTGCGTCGTACTTCATCGGTAAGGACTTTTGACTACCATCAGGCAGTTGCACTTGGGCTGTAACCTTTGCATTGGGGATCGATTCGTGGTTATCGCCTTTCTGTAAGAAGAAGTCGATATGAGTCGCTGTTGCTTCTTTTGCAGTCACCAGTTCTAGATGATAGGGTCCCGACTCAATGACCTGTCCACCTTGTCCACCATGTTTTTCGCCAGACTCAGCCTTGGCAGCAAGAGAAGCAGCAGTTGAAGGTTGAGTTTCCGCAGGTGCAGAGGCGGCAGGACTGCTGGCAGGGGCGGTTGTTTGGTTGCCACTGCTGCAAGCGCCTAAGAATAGCAGACCGATTGCCGAAAACGTCATGACACCCATTTTCAATTGCATGGATTTTTCTCCTAAGTGAATGAACAAAACTGTTGGCGCAAAGGGCTAAACGTTTCCTTGAATGCGCTCGATTTTTGGTTGAGAAACTTTACCGTTCTCCACAACCAATCGCTTGGGAAACAGGTACTTCCCGAACCTGGCATAAAGCGCCGGTAAGATCAGCAGCGTTAGGGCAGTTGAGGTAAAAAGTCCACCCAGCACGACGATTGATAACGGTTGCAGCAGTTCTTTTCCAGGTCCACCTGCGATGACTAGGGGTGCCAGTCCTAATGCAGAAGTAAACGCCGTCATCAGAATCGCGTTGAGCCGCTCCATTGAGCCTTGAATCAGAAGATCTTTCAGCGGCATTCCGGCGGCAAATTTGGTGTTGTAGTTGTCTACCAGCAGCAATCCATTGCGGGTGGCAACGCCAAATAGGGTAACAAAGCCAACGAGTGAGGCGATCGACAAAATGCCTCCCGTCAGTGCCACTGCAATCACACCACCCACCAATGCCAAGGGCAGGTTAATCATAATCATGGCGGTGGAGGCAACCGATTTGACCGAGAGATACATGATGATCGTGATGACAACGAAGGCGATCGCGCTAAAAATCAGAATATTCTGGCTAGCACGTTCCTCTGCTTCAAACTGCCCGGCGTATTGGATGTAGTAACCAGCAGGAATTTGCACCTGTTGTTTCACCTTGGCTTGAATGTCATTCACCACTGAGCGTAAATCTCGTCCCTGAGCATTGGCAGCCACGGTAATTAAGCGAGAAACATTTTCACGGTTAATCGTGTTCGGTCCCGTGCCGTCTTGCACTTTTGCAACTTGTGCCAGCGGAATTTTATTGCCACTGGGCGTATCAACTAATAGGTTGTCGATCGTATCTAAACTTTGGCGGGCTTCTGGCTGAAGCCATACGATTAGATCAAAAGTTTGCTGTTGCTCTAGCACTTGCGAAACCACTCGCCCATTCAGCGCCGTCTCAATCGTTTCTGATAGTTGTCCAACCGTTAAACCATAGCGGGCAGCCGCAACGCGATCAAACTGGATTTGAATCTGCTCCACTGGAATTTGTGGCTCAAGCTGAAGATCGACAATGCCCTCAACCGATTGCATGGCATCATTCACCTGCTGTCCCAAGGTGCGGAGTTGCTCCAGTTCAGGACCAAAGATTTTGACGGCGATCGCGCTTCTCACTCCCGACAGCACTTCATCCATCCGGTGAGAGATAAATCCGCCCACATTCGGCGCGGCTCCCGGCACTTTAGCAAATTCTTGCCGCAACAATTCCACGCTGGCTTTGCGGTCTTTCATCCCCGTCTCGCTCAGCTCCACATCCAGGTGAGCCAGGTTCACGCCTGCGGCATCGGCATCTCCCGCCGCCCGCCCTGATCGCACTTGAATGCTTTGAAAGCTGGGATTGTCTTTTAGTTTATGTTCCAATACCGATGAAGCACTATTTGTTGCCTCCAACGAGGAGCCAGGATAGAGCAAGAGCGTATTGACCAGGGACTGCTCTTGAAACTCTGGCAGAAAGATTCGCCCAAACGAGGGCAACACGATCGCCGCCGCGACTAAACTTGCTGCTGCGATGCCAAAAATAACGGTTGATCGCCGCATTGAAAAGTTCAGCAGCGGCAGGTAAATTCCTTTGAAGAATCGAGCGACCCAGGGTTCTCGTTCAGGCAGACGACCGTAGGGCAGCAAAATCGCGCACAAGGCAGGCGTGACGGTCAAGGCGACGACGCTAGAAGCCAATACTGCCGCCAAGTAGCCCAACCCCATTGGAATGAAAATGCTGCCTTCTACCCCCGTGAGCGCAAAGATGGGCGCAAAGACGACGACTGTAATGATGGTCGCTCCAAACACAGAATCGCGCACTTCCTGACAGCCCTCAAACACTACGTCTAGGACAGGTTTAGGTTTCGGCGAATACTTGTTTTCCCGCAAACACCGATACACGTTCTCGGCATCAACGATCGCGTCATCCACCGCAGAGCCGATCGCGACTGCCAAGCCTCCTAGAGTCATCGTATTCAACCCTTGTCCCATCCAGTTGAGCGCCAGTACCCCGATCAATAAGGACAAAGGCAACGCTGCTAAACAGACTGCTAAGTTGCGCCAATTCATCAAAAACGGAATCAGGATCAGGGCAACGATGATACTGCCTTCGATTAAGGCTTCTCGCACATTCTCGATTGACGCATCAATGTAGGTTTCTTGACGAAACGTCGTCACGACCTGGATGCCTTCTGGCAAGCCTGCTTTCACTTCAGTCATCGCTGCTTCCACAGCGCGGGTGACGGTGGGCGTATCGGCTTGGGGTTGTTTGTTGACGACTGCCACAACCGCTTTTTGAGCGTTGACGCTGGCATCCCCCCGTTTCACTGCCGCCCCAATTTTGACATCGGCCACATCTGTAATTCTGACAGGGATGCCATTCCGGGCAACAATCACCGATTGCTTCAGGGCTTCGATGTCTTCAATCCGTCCAATGCCTCGGATCAGCTTCTCGCGATCGGGCGTGATCAAATACCCTCCCGGTGCATTTACGTTTGCCGCTGCCACAGCTTCTGACACTTGTTGCAGCGACACATTGAACGCCTGCAATTTCTCAGGTGCCACCAGCACTTGATACTGCCGTACATCCCCACCAAACACGATGACTTGCGTGACTCCCGGCACTGCCAGCAAACGATTCGTGACTTGCCAATCGACAATCCGCCGCACATCCATCAAGTCAGTGGTTTTAGAAGTGAAAGCGTAGGTGACGATCGTGCCAATCGGCGAACTGATAGGCGCAACTTGGGGAGTTTCAACGCCTGCTGGCAGTTTACTTTGAGCCGACTGCAACCGCTCTGTCACAAGCTGCCTTGCTTGATAAATATCGGTGCCCCAGTTGAACACAACGCGCACCACTGAAATACTGGCTGCACTGGAAGACCGTACTGCACTGACTCCCGGTGTGCCATTGATGGCGCTCTCAATCGGCAACGTCACCAGCGATTCCACCTCTTCTGGCGCAAGTCCCGGTGCTTCGGTTTGAATTTCTACTTGCGGCGGTGCAAAGGTGGGAAACACATCTAGCGGCATTTGGATGATAGTGCGAAAAATCCAGATGGTCAGGATCATGGCACCCAAAATCACCAGCCAGCGACGGGCGATCGCCCATTGAATCATGGAACTCAGCATGATGATTTACCTAGCGCGGTTGATGAGGATGACGATCAGACGCTGACTCTAAAGAGGTCGGTGTTATCGAGATGTGAGCATCAGCGTTAGTCAAGCTCAAGTTATCAAAGGATTCACGGTGTGCGTGACCATTAAGTACTGGAACAAACGCCTTGCGGTTGCGACGATTTGCCCAGAGCATTCCCGCCGCGAAGGTTCCTGCCGCGATCGCTCCCCCCGCAGGGATTATTGACCACCAGGGAATTGCAGGCTGTGGTTTGGAAGCGGGTGCAGATTCTGCCGTTTTATCTTCATGACCATCGGCTGGCTTGCTGTCACCCCGTAGTGATTGAGCATACAACTGGTTAGCGCGTTGGGTCACAATCATATCGCCATCAAATAGACCAGTTTTAACTTCCACAAAGTTGCCGGATTCTCGACCCAGTGTGACCTCAGTGGGTTGAAATGCATTGCCATTTTGCACAAAGACAACCTGCTTTTTGTCGTTGGTTGTCACCAGTGCAGACTTAGGAATGGCTGGCACGGCTGCGGGTGCGCGATCAGTTAGCACTTCTAACTCCACAAACATCCCAGGCTTTAAAAGTCCGCCCGAATTGTCTAGTTCCGCTTTTACAGGAACGACACGGGTTTCCCCGTTCACCACCGCACCAACGACATTAATTCGTCCATTGAAGGTGCGATCTGGCATTCCATTGGATCTCACCCGGACGCTTTGTCCTACCGCAATGCGTTCTAGGTCTTTCTCAAAGATGTTGCCGGACGCCTGAACGCTGCTGCCGTTGACAATGGTCATAATTTGCTTGCCTGCGTCCTGCCCCGACTCGCCTTTCGTCGCTTCCCGGTCTGCTACAACACCAGAAATGGGAGCAGTAATTGTTATGGTACCGTCCTCATTTGGGTTAGCTCCGAGTTGTCGCAAACGGGTTTCATAAGCTTGACCACTCAGCCAAACGCGAGATCGCGCCACTTCCAATGCCGATTGAGCACGCTGTAGTTGCGCCTGCGCTTCCGAAACAGGCAAGCCGCTTTCGGCTTTGGCAAGAGCCGCCCTTGCTTCGGCTAATTTGCTTTCAGATTCTAAAAATTGCCGTCGCGGGATGGCTCCCTGTTCCAGCAACACTGTGTCCTTGTCATATCGCTCCTGGGAAAAGTTTAATTCGGTCCGAGCTTGCTGAATGTCAGTGGCAACAATCCGCTTTTGTTGCGTCAGGTTTTGCTGTGCCAATCGCAAATCGGCTTGACCTTGTTGAACACTGCCAACCGCTTCTGCTCTCCGGTCTAACGCGGTTGTCTGTAGTGCCGCCAACTCTGGACTGGTCATCATTGCCACGGGTTGTCCCGCTTGAACGGAGTCTCCAGGCTTCACCAGCAGTCGAATGACTGTGCCACCAACGGGAGTTGTCACTTCTACTTGCTGATTGGGTAGCGTTTCAATTTGACCCGTTGTTTTGATACCGAAGGCTAATCGTTGACGAGACACAGGCTCAACCTTCAATCCCATACGCTTTGTCGTCTCTGCATCAACCTGGATTGCCCCAGCAGCCTGAGTAGCGTGACCTCCTCCCTGAAACTCATCACCATGCCCAGCGTGAGCAAAAACGCGAATTGGAGTAGTTAGCAGCAACAGTGTCAACAGGGTCACTGTAACCCCGACAGTGGATCGTTGAGAGGAGTAAGTCATTGGCAGGTTCCTTAGCACAGCACTCTTTTAAGTATTTCAGGCAGCAATGAAATCAGAATGAAATTTGGGTCAAGCCTGAGGATTTAGGAGCATCGAACCCTCTTGATTAGTCCGCTAGCTTGTCCCCAGTTGTTTCGCTGAACTAGGGACAGCCGCGAAGTTGTTCTACTGTTTGTACCAGGCTTGTTTCCACTGCTGCATCTGCTCAATCTCGGCTTTTTGAGAAGTAATGATCTCTTGAGCCAATTTTTGGATTTCAGGACGCTTAGATTTAGCCAAGGCATCATTCGCCATGACGACTGCGCCCTCGTGATGCGGAATCATGGCATTGAGAAAGCGGAGATCGAACTCGGCATCAGCTTTGCCCAAATCCATCGTCATCATCATGCTTTTCTTTTGCTCCTCCGACATTGACATGGAGTGACCCATCTTGCTATGCCATGCCATTGGAGTAGCACCCATGTTGGGATACCAGGCTGTTCGCCACTGGTTCATCTGAGCCTTTTCTTTGTTTTGGGCAGTGATAATAGATTGAGCTAATTTTTTGATCTCTGGACGCTGAGATTTCTGAAGGGCTTCCTGTGCCATGACAACCGCCCCTTCATGATGGGGAGTCATGCCATCAATAAAGCGCAGGTCAAATTCGGCATTAGCAGGTCCGAGATCCATGTCATGACTCATGCCACCCATCTTGCTGTGATCCATGCCCTGCATCGCTCCAGCATCAGTAGCAGTAGGACTAGGGGCTTGAACTTGGTTTTGAGCGGAAGTAGAGCAAGCGTTCAAGACGCTACTGCTGGCGATCGCTCCTAGGGTTAGAACTAGAAGACTCGTTTTTGCGAAGAAGTTGTGCGCCATAAATTTTGTTTGCCTTAGATAAGGCTTGTAAAGGGTATATTGTCATTCTGAATGCTCCAGTTAACTAGAGAGTCAACTATTTAGTTCCCAGATTCAAAGACCATTTGAAGACATCAGAAATGGACACATCTCTTCAAGGTTGCAGAGAGTTATGAAATTAGAATGAAATCACTGTCGCTCCAAAGTGCGAGTTCATCTCCCAATTAGAGGAGAGAGATGGCAGCAGTAATGGCGTAGCAACCAGGAAGCTTTCAATTTTGATGCTGGCTAATTTGCTGATGCTTTGATAGACCCGACAGCACAGCTTTTTCAAGCACTGGCTCCCTTTTTCCACTGCACCCTTGACTCTCTAGCAAACTGGAGACTCCAAGATGGAAGTAGAAAGTGATTGAAGTTGGCAGAGGCGAGGTTGGAACATGGTTACAACTGAAATGAAAGGCTTGTTGAAGATTGGCGAAGTGGCTGCCGTTAGCCATTTGCCAATCAAAACAATTCGCTACTACGAAGAAATTGGTTTGCTTACACCAGCGGTGCGTCGCTCAGAAGCAAACTATCGGCTTTTTGAGCCAAACGTGCTGGGGCGGCTAGCCTTTATCAAGCGATCGCAGTCGTTGGGTCTGAGTCTACGGGAGATTCAAGAGATTCTGGCAGTGCATGATCAAGGGCAACTGCCTTGCGATGATGTGAAGCAGAACCTTCAGCAGAAAGTACAATAGATCACCGAGCAGATTGAATCATTGCAACTCTTGCGCTCTGAACTGCAAGGGTTGTTATCAGGCTGGCAAGATCAGCCGCCAGCAGAGCTTGCAGCCCGAACCATTTGTCCCAACCTGGAGACTAAGACAGGAACTGAACGCCTTCAGTTCGTCCGTAAACGAGCAGCAGTCGGTGTGTGATGCAAGCAGGTTTCTCCCACATCGTTGAGCTCTGCACTTGACTTTCTAGTGCATAGGAGACTCCAAAATTGATGTAGTGATTCAAGGATTGACATGATGACACTCGAATTCAACGTTCCGAATATGGCGTGTTCTGCCTGTGCTACCACCATTACGAACGCAGTAACTTCAATCGATTCAACTGCAACAGTGGATGCAGATCTGAAAACAAAACGAGTCAAAATCGACACTCAACAGCCTGAAGCGACAGTGAAAGAGGAGATCGTTGCCGCAGGCCATACCGTTACTTAGGCTTTATTAACATGGACACTACTACATTGAAACTGCGAGGCATGAGTTGTGCCTCCTGTGCCAACAATATTGAGCAAGCGATTCAGACTGTGCCAGGGGTGACGGTCGCTAACGTCAACTTCGGTGCCGAACAAGCAACCGTCACGTATGATCCACAGCGCACAGATTTGGAGGCAATTCAGGCGGCTGTTAGCGAAGCTGGTTATGCCGCGTTCTCTCTGAAAGAGTCGGCGATGGTAACGGGCGAAGATGATGCAGAAAAAACGGCACGGTTGACAGAATCGCGAGATTTAACTCGCAAGGTTTGGGTGGGAGCCATCATCAGTACAGTATTGCTGATTGGGTCACTGCCGATGATGACCGGGCTAGATTTACCCTTCATTCCAGCCTGGCTGCACAACTTCTGGTTCCAGGCGATTCTCACCGCTCCGGTGCAGTTTTGGTGCGGTCGATCGTTTTATACCAACGGCTGGAAAGCTCTCAAGCGCCACACTGCCACAATGGATACGTTGATTGCCTTGGGCACCAGTGCAGCTTACTTCTACTCGCTGTTCATTACCATTAACCCTGGCTTTCTCACGGCGCAGGGATTGATGCCCAGTGTTTATTACGAGACCGCAGCGATCGTCATTACCCTGATCCTACTCGGACGCTTATTTGAGAACCGAGCCAGAGGACAAACTTCAGACGCGATTCGCAAGCTGATGGGATTGCAAGCACGCGATGCCCGGATCATTCGGGATGGTCGGGAAATGGAAGTGCCGATCACCGAAGTTCAATTAGGTGATGTGGTAGTCGTGCGTCCTGGCGAAAAGATTCCGGTTGACGGTGAAGTGATCGAAGGCAGTTCGACGATCGATGAGGCAATGGTGACGGGGGAAAGCATTGCGGTCAAAAAGCAGGCAGGCGATGAAGTCATCGGAGCTACCATCAACAAAACGGGGAGTTTCAAGTTTCGCGCCACACGAGTCGGCAACGATACCTTCCTGGCGCAAATCGTCAAGCTGGTGCAGCAGGCGCAAGGCTCAAAAGCCCCAATTCAACGACTGGCAGATCAGGTGACAGCCTGGTTTGTGCCTGCCGTGATTGCTATTGCGATCGCCACCTTCGTTATCTGGTTCATGGTGATGGGCAATTTCACACTGGCGCTGATCACGATGGTGGAAGTGCTAATCATTGCCTGTCCCTGTGCGCTAGGACTGGCAACACCCACCTCGGTCATGGTCGGAACCGGGAAGGGCGCAGAAAATGGCATCTTGATTAAAGGGGCAGAAAGCTTGGAGCTGGCCCACAAGATTCAGACGATCGTTCTGGACAAAACCGGAACCCTGACACAAGGTCAGCCTACGGTCACAGACTTCATCACGACCGTTGGAACCGCAAACGGTAACGAACTTAAACTCTTGCAACTGACAGCTTCGGTGGAGCGTAATTCTGAACACCCTTTGGCAGAAGCTGTAGTTCGCTATGCCCAGTCTCAAGAAGTCGCGCTAAAAGACGTTCAGGAGTTTGAGGCAATTGCGGGCAGCGGCGTACAAGGTAGGATCTCAGATCAGTTGATTCAAATTGGCACCAGGCGTTGGATGCAAGAGTTGGGCGTTGACACTCAAGCATTGCAACAGGCCAAGGATCGATTGGAATCTTCGGGCAAAACTGCCATTTTGATTGCCGTTAATGGTGAACTTCAAGGATTGATGGGCATTGCAGATGCCCTCAAGCCCTCCTCGGCTCAAGCCGTTCGCACTTTACAACGGATGGGCTTAGAAGTGGTGATGATGACTGGAGATAATCGTCAGACCGCAGAAACGATCGCTCGTGAAGTGGGCATTGGGCGTGTGTTTGCAGAAGTCCGACCCGACCAGAAAGCGGCTCAGGTTTATAAACTCCAATCCGAAGGCAAAATTGTAGCAATGGTAGGGGATGGTATCAATGACGCACCGGCCTTAGCTCAAGCCCAAGTTGGAATTGCGATCGGGACTGGCACCGATGTGGCGATCGCGGCAAGTGACATCACGCTGATTTCTGGTGACTTGCAGGGCATTATTACTGCGATTCAACTGAGCCGTGCCACGATGCGGAACATTCGCCAGAACCTCTTCTTTGCCTTCATCTACAACGTTGCGGGCATTCCGATCGCGGCTGGAATTTTATACCCCTTCTTTGGTTGGTTACTCAGTCCCATCATTGCGGGAGCAGCAATGGCATTCAGTTCCGTTTCAGTGGTGACAAATGCGTTGCGGTTACGGAATTTTCAACCCAAGCCATTGGCATGACAACTCAGGAGGTTTCAATGTTGAATAAGCGTCAGATTTTAGGCAGTTTAGCGGGTGCAGGGTTGCTATTAGGGACGGTATCTGGAGTTGCGGCGACTGAAATGCCAACGGATCATTCAGCATCTGGAGGTGAATTTGAACGGATTGAGCAACCGCTAGGAGTCAAGCTTGGTGCTGGAGCAGGCGGTTTGTTCTTAATTGGCTTAGAGCTTTGGTGGGTCCTTCTCAGCAAGCCAAAAGCCAAGCAATCCAGCTTAGAACAAGGAATTCAGAAACTTACGGTTCAAGTTGATGGCGGGTATGAACCCAGTCAAGTGGTGGTGAAAGTGGGACAGCCCGTTCAACTCAATTTTTTTCGTAGAGACCCCAGTAGCTGTTTGGAAAAAGTTCTAATACCTGATTTTCGGATCGCAGCTGACCTGCCGTTGAATCAAGAGACAGCGATCGAATTCACGCCCGACAAACTAGGGGAGTACGCCTTTATCCCTCTTAAATCACTCTGACTAGAGACTATCTATTATAGAGGTACGTTTGTCCAGATTCAATTGCCATGCCAGCATCTAGAGCCGCCCGCCCGACGATACATTTTGTGGATGAATACTGCCAATTGTATGAGGACTTATTCCCAGAAGTGCGCAGCTATGAAGCCTTTAAGCTTCTGCATCTGGGGATGATTAGCGAGATTAAACGCAAATCCTTACCTGCCATTGCCAAAGCAGTAGGCTTAAACAATCAGCAAAACTTACATCACTTCCTTACCGAGTCTCCTTGGCAGGTGCAACAGTTACGCCAGAAGCGATTGGAGTTGACCCTCAAGGTACTCAACGGTCGGTCATTGATATTACTGATTGATGAAACTGGAGATTGTAAGAAGGGAAAAAGCACTGATTACGTCAAACGGCAATACATCGGCAACGTCGGTAAGAAGGAAAATGGCATTGTCGCTGTCACTGCCTACGGCTTAGTCGATGGCATGATTGTGCCATTGAGTTTTGAGGTGTATAAACCCAGAGAACGACTCAAAGAGGGAGAAGAGTATCAAAGTAAACCGCAAATTGCGGCAACCATGATTCGACAATTACAAGCACTAGGATTTGAGTTTGAACTGGTGCTCGCCGATAGCTTGTATGGCGAAAGTAAAGTCAACTTTGTCGATGTGCTAGATGAATTAAACCTACCTTACATCCTGGCGATTCGCAGCAACCATGCTTTGTGGCTACCGCAAGACCAGGAGGTGTACCAGGAGCCTTGGCAGACCTTCAAGCGCACCTTTAGTAATGGCACGACAGAAACCCGTCACATGGCTGAGGTGATTTACGGCAAAAGCCACCGCAAGCAGTACTGGCTGTTGACCACTGACCCTGACACGTTACCGGACAACTCAACGTCCTATGTCATGGTCTGTGCCCCGGCAATCAAACTCAAAGATATTGGTGACAGTTATGGCTTTAGAACCTGGATTGAGTATGGTCTCAAACAAGCCAAAGATGCACTCGGGTGGGCAGACTTTCGTATGACCCGCTATGAGCAGATTGAGAAGTGGTGGGAGTTGGTCATGAGTACGTTTTTGATGGTCAGTTTGTTTGCCGACCCATTCAACGACTCCTGTCCACTGGCCCATCAGCGGTTTTCGCAGCACCCGTGGTGGAATAACCAGAGCGGTTGGAAGAACTTACTCAACAACTTGCGTTTAGTTATTCAACCTTTAGTTTGCTTCAATTGGCTTAAACACTGGTTGACGGTTTTTCCCATTGCTTCCCTTCAGTTAGGGTTTGAGCAACTGACGCAGAAGATGAATCAGTTTATCTGTCCACGGGTGCATCAGCTAAACCTCCAACTTATCTTTTCATCTGCTTAGAGTGATTAATGAGGGATATAGCTCTAAACACTTGTGTTAGGACGTAGGATAGAGGAAGGGAAAACGTTAGATAATACCAATGCCTGCCCCCTATAGTGAAGACCTGCGCCAAAAAGCGATTGCGGCGGTTGAGCGTGGAGCCCGCAAAAGTGAAGTCAGCCGAATGCTGAATATCAGCCGCAACACGCTCGACCTGTGGCTGAAGCGACAGGAACAAACTGGCACCTGCCAAGCTGTCACCCATTATCAGCGGGGAAATCGACATAAAATTACGGACTGGCAGCGATTTAGTGAGTTTGCCCAAGCCCATGGAGGCAAGACTCAAGGGGAGATGGCGAAGTTATGGGGCGAAGGGGTCACGCAGCAGAACATCAGTCACGCGCTGCGAAAACTGGGTTTGAGTCAAAAAAAAAGACGTACGGCTACCGAGAGCGCGATGAGCAGAAGTGTCAAGCCTTTCAAGAGCAGTTGAAGACAAGGTCAGTCACTGGGTTGGTGTACGTGGATGAAGCAGGCATTGATAACCGAGAGGAGTATCCCTATGGCTACTGCGAGGTGGGTCAACGCTTCGGTGCCCTCAAGTCGGGCAAACGTACCGAACGAGTCAGTTGGATTGCCGCCTTGTGCGAGAAAAACCTGATTGCGCCTTTGACCTTTGAAGGGTCTTGCAACCGAGACCTGTTCGAGATGTGGTTAGAGCACTGCCTCCTGCCTCAATTGCAACCCGGGAATGCACTTGTGATTGACAATGCCAGTTTTCACCGCTCTCAATACGTCAATGAAATTGTGGCAAAGGCAGGATGTGATCCCTCATTTGTTACTTTAGCGAGAACAAAATAAGCTAGAAGTAGCTGTGTTCAGGTTGAGATCATGTTACGCCCACCTATCGCTACAGTCAGCTTCATTGACGAGTATTGTCTGCTTTACCGCTCGATGTTTGAGGATGTGCGGTTGTATGAATGCTTTAAGTGGTTGCACCTGGGCATTATGAGTCCGCTACCGCGCAAAACGTTACCCGAGATCGCCAAACTCAATGGTCTGAAAGATGGACAAAGTTTGCATCACTTTTTGCGCGATGCGGTGTGGGATGTCGCTCAAGTTCGAGCCATTCGACTGCACCTGATTGGGCAACAAATTGGCACCCGACCCATCAGCTTATGCATCGATGAAACGGGTGATGTCAAGAAAGGAGAAACCACAGACTATGTGGCGAAACAATACATCGGCAATCTCGGCAAGACCGCCAATGGCATAGTCAGCGTCAATGCTTATGCCGTGGCCTTGAACATCACCTACCCGTTGTTGTTCAAAATCTATAAACCTAAATCTCGACTCAAAGCGAGTGATGAGTACCAGAGCAAACCGCAGTTAGCGGTGCAAATCATTCACGAGATCCAAGCCTTGGGGTTTGTGATTGAGCGGGTGTTAGCCGATAGCTTGTATGGCGAAAGTGAAGCGGTGATCCGAGCGTTAGAGAAGTTGAATTTGCCGTACATCGTCGCAATTCGCTCGAATCATGGAGTGTTGATGGCAAAGGGGCAACGAGTGCGCTACAACCGATGGCGCGCTTATGACCAACCGTTAGCAGAGCATCCGAGCGAACGTCGTCACATTCGGGAAATCATCTTTGGACATCGCCGCACAGTGTGCTACTACCAGATCACCAAAGGCAGCACCGATAACCCAGATAAAGCAGACAGTTGGTTCATCATGACCAACCTAGAAGGCAACATCTTAGACCTGCTTTGAAAATAGAGGACTAGCTCGGTGGTTGAGGGGCGGTAAGGGGCGTTAATTGAACCTGATATCCCAACCGCTCTATCCGGTGCTGCAAGGTTTGGAGCAGTTGGTGTTGGGTGCGTTGCCCCGAATCGGTAGTGCGGTAGTCGCGGTAGGGTTGGTGTTGTTTGAGGATGTGATAGACCGCAATCAACAGGCGGTGGGCGACGGCAACAATGGCGCGTTTGTGTCCCCGACGGGACGCAAGTCGGCGATAGACCGTAGCAAAATGGGAGGCTTTGCAGCGCACAGCAGCATTTGCCATTTGTACCAAGATGCTTCGCAACCAGCGATTTGCGGGTGGAGTTTTGCCAGAGTATTGTTTGCCCGCACTCTCATGATTGCCCGGACAAACCCCAGCCCACTTACACAGATGCGCGGCGCTGGGAAAGCGTCGCATATCACTCCCGATTTCTGCCAGCAGCAGTTGAGCACTGTGACGGGCGATTCCCGGAATGCTGTCGAGCAACGGCATCGCTTGCTGCCACGCCAACGGCAGGTCAGAGGAAGAATCTGTCTGAGGCTTGGATTCAGCCGCCGGAACGAGGACTTCGACCGGAGGCATGTGCTGCTCAATCAACTGCTCGATTCGCGCGTCAAACGGTTTGAGCTGGCGGTCGAGAAACTCTAGATGGTCGAGATGCATTTGGATCAAGAACCGATGATGGTCCCGCACTCGACCCGAGAGCGCTGCAATCAGTTCGGCTTGCTTGGATCGCATGCGTCCTCTGGCAAGTTCAGCGAGGGCTTCTGGGTCTTCAACTCCTGCCACCAGTGCTTTGAGTATGGCGCGCGACGAGACTCCCCCGATGTCACTGACCACCGATGCCAGCTTCAGATTTGCCCATTCCAACACTTTTTGCAGGCGATTGATGACACTCGCGCGTTCGCGAATCAGCGTCGTGCGCTGGCGGGTCAAGTCGCGCAAATCACGTTGGGGCAGGGGTGGAATAAAACTGCCACGGACGAGTCCATAGCTCAGTAGCTCGGCTAACCACTCGGCATCTTTGACATCGGTTTTGCGTCCAGGTACTTGCTTGAAGTGATGCGAGTTCACGACTATCACCTCAAAGCTGCTCTCCAATACGTTGTACACGGGTTTCCAATATTCCCCTGTACTTTCCATGGCAATGTGCGTGATCTCGCTACTCGATAGCCAGTCGCACAGATTTAACAACTCGCGGATGGTCGTACCGTAGGTGCGGGTTTCGCGCTGCGGTTTCCCATTCATATCCAAACTTAAGCAACAGACCACGACCGTCTTTTTGTGAACATCAATTCCAGCGCAGCGCTCATGGGTGACTTGCATCAGGCTTCTCCTTGATTAGGGTTAAGCTGGTTCACCCGCCATGTCGTTAATTGATCCTGCTTTGCGTGCTGTCTCGCAGTCGGCGAAATGCACAAATGGGTGTCCCAAGGGCGGGTACGGTCAGTCTCCTGCTCAGGCTGATTGGCACTAGTTCCAATTCGACCTCTAAACCAGTTCATCTGACGTTACCACTTTCATCCCAGGGTGTGAGCAATCGCTCATGATGTCTCCTGCACGAATAGCAAAACAGTGTGACAGTTAGTGATCGAGGGTTACTTAATGGGGTAGAACCAAGCAAGGATCAAGTCAGGAGAAGTAGCGATGCCGTACCGAGAGTTAGAGTCTCTTTCAGGTGTTAAGTTCAAACGCTTATGTGGCGTGAGTCGTGAAACATTCAGTGCGATGGTCGAGGTGGTGCGCCCTGCTCTAGACCGACGAGGACGCAAGGGTGGACAAGCCAAACTGAGTGTGGAAGACCAAATGCTGGTGGCATTGGAATATTGGCGAGAGTATCGCAGCCAGTTTCACATCGGGGTGAGTTGGGGATTGCACGAGACCACAGTGGGGCGAATTGTGCGAAAAGTGGAAGACCTTTTGGTCAAGTGTGGCAAGTTCCGGCTACCGAGTCAGCGGCAGTTGTACCAAGCCGGTTGGGAGTGGAAGGTGATGATGGTCGATGTGGGAGAGATAGAAATCGAGCGCCCTAGAAAAAACAGAAACGCTACTACAGGGGTAAACAAAAATGCCACACCCTGAAAGCACAGGTGGTGGCGGAGTTTGACACCGGGCAAATCATTTGTACCGCAGTTGCTACTGGCAGAACGCACGACTTTAAGCTGCTCAAGCGCAGTCGTTTATATGAAATCCGGGTGTAAACTTACTGCATAAAGTTAGCCTAGAAAGTCCTATGCCCAAACGCCTAACCCTTGAGCCTCATCTCAGTTGTGAAGAATTGGAGGAGCGGTATCGTCAAGCGAAAGAGGGGATCGAACGTAGTCAGTACCAAATTCTGTGGCTACTGGCGAAGGACAAGCGGACGGCAGAGGTGCGCGAGGTGACAGGGTATTCGTTGCGCTGGATACGGGTGATAGCCAATCGCTACAATCGAAAGGGAGAAGCAAGTGTGGGGGATGGTCGGCAGCACAATTGTGGAGCCGAACCTTTACTCGATGAAGTTCAACAAGCCCAACTCCTGCAAGCGATTGCAACGCCTACGACTGAAAACGGCTTGTGGAATGGACGCAAGGTTGCCGATTGGATGAGTCGAGTGCTCGAGCGTCCAGTGTCGCCTCAGCGAGGGTGGGAATACCTCAAGCAGATGGAGTTTCGCCTGCGAGTGCCGCGCCCTGAGCATCAGCAGCAAGACCCGCAAGAACAGGAAGCCTGGAAAAAAAACTGCCCGTGCGAGTAGAGCAGTTGCGTCAGCAGTATCCTCAGGCAGAGATTCAACTCTGGGCAATGGATGAACATCGAATCGGTCTCAAGCCCGTGCTGCGGCGCATCTGGGTGCCTTGGTGGGAAAACCCAATTGCTAAAGTGCAGTGGCGTTATGAGTGGGTCTGGGTCTACGGTTTTGTTCATCCTGCCTCCGGCGAGACGTACTGGTGGATCATGCCCAAAGTCAACATCGACTTGTTCAATCGAGTCTTAGCAGATTTTGCTCAGCATTTTGGATTGGGTCAGCACAAACATGTTTTATTGAGCGTTGACCAAGCGGGTTGGCACACGAGTGACAAGGTAGTATTACCCGAAGGTTTGCACCTGGAATTTCTCCCCCCCTATTCACCTGAGTTACAGCCCGCAGAACGCCTGTGGTCAATTTTGGATGAACCGATTGTAAATCGTATCTTTGAGAAGATTGAAGACCTTGAACAAGTACTCTGTGACCGCTGCTGTGCACTGCTTAAACAGCACGAATTTATTCGAGGTCTGACTCATTTTCACTGGTGGCAGGAAGCTAATGCTTAACGATAACTACTTAGCCGGATTTCATATTACCGTTTGTCTGCTCGCAATTGTGTTTAGCTGACCGAGGCTACCAAGGCTTTGCTAAACTTCACGCTGGCGCTTGTACTCCGACCAAAAAACCTCGCAAACAACCGCTGTCACAAGACGAAAAGCAGCATAACCGAGCTTTAGCACGACTGCGGGTGCGAGTTGAACATGTGATTCGCCGCTTCAAGATCTTCCGCATCTTTTCAGGACGTTATCGTAATCGTAGAAAGCGGTTTGGCTTACGCTTAAATCTGATCGCTGGCTTGTTGAACTGCGAATTGGCACATGCCTCATGATTTATGCAGGAGGTCTATTGCTCAGTGTTGCAACTCAGTACAGTCTGAGAACTTGGATTGAGTATGGCTTCAAGCAAGTTAAGCATCAACTGGGCTGGCACGATTATCGCTTAACCGACTACAACAGCATTGAACGCTGGGGGGAAATCGTGTTTAGTGCCTATTTGCTTGTCAGCATCCACGCCGATGCATTCAGGCAGAAACTGCAAAGTCACACGAATAAAACACCTCAGGCAACAGCAACGCCAGTGCCGTTTACTCAGCATCCGCACTGGGAACTTGGAACAACTTGGAAGAGTGCGTTGAACAATCTACGACCCTATTGGTGTTGGGGATGGTTAGAAGTCTGGTTACAGGTATTTCCGATGCCGGGACTCAAGCGTGCACTTCATCAATTGATGGACTGGATGAATACGTTCCGAATAGCTCTAATCCCTCTCCCGCAAGCGGCTTGACCGTCCTCACCTTAAACTCTCTCGCTAAAGTAACAAATGAGGGATGAAACCGTCCGTTGTCCACTTGAAGAATGTTGAGGCTATGGGGATAAGCTTGAGAAAACTCATCCAGGAACCATTGGTAGCACACTGTATCCACGTGAGAGAATTGCAGAAAGAAGGACTCTCCTGTTGCCGACTCCACTGCACCGTATAGCCAGAATGCTTTGAACAACCATTGCCACTGCCCAATCGGTTTGACCCCACAAGCCGTTATCAACCGTCCGATGAAGGTATGCAGTCCAAACCGGATCTCATCCTGAGCAAAGTAGCGAATGGGGCGCTCATGTTGCCCCACCCGGTGAGTGTACTGGCTCAGCAGGTTCAGGGCATCTGCAATGGTTTGCTTAAAAGCCTCTCGCTGCACACTGTCCTGCTTGCAGTTCTGAGGACGGGCAACCTTGAGTTTCGCTTTGAGTCGGTAGCGGGTCATCTGGTAGACCGCATGATACTCTGCCTCTATCCCCAGCGTTTCGGCCAACCACTGCTGCACTTTTCCATAACTGCTGAAGCCGTGATTGAGTTCTTGCAACCGCCTGCCTAAAGCCGTCTCTGCCCATTGAGGAATGACTCGTACGCCCCCTGGCGATTTCTTGATTTTGAACATCCCTTCCACCCCACCCTCTCGGTAGTTGGATAGCCATGTTTGCACCGTGTTTCGATGTTTCCCAACACCCTTAGCAATGGCACTGATGCTGGGTGCCGGGTCTTGTTTGAGCCAGTAAAGCACTTGTAATCGTTCTTTGGCACTTGGCGTTTCAGCTTGACGCAACTGTTCGCTCAACTCGCTCAAACCTTCCTTCACATCAATTGACGTGACACCAACTATTAGTAAACCTACTAAACGACTTTTCTCAGTCTGCCCCTTTTGCCTTGTATTCAACTTAAATTGGTATGAGTTCTTGAGCAGGGTTGACTTTAAAGGAACGCTGGTGAGAATAAGCTATAGCGCATCTAAAGCTGGTAGCACAGGTGTCGAGTTCTACATTATTTGGGTTTTTCCCAAGTTTTGAGAACTGATGGCGAATACTGCTTAGCATCTGAAAGCCTTGAAGACTCGTCCGGTAATGTTTCAAACTTGTTGCTATTGATAACAAAGATTACTCTGATAGAGGACTCAAAGATTGCGGAGACTCAAGCATGGTTCTAGAGCCGATTCACTGCCCTCAATGTGATGGAGTCGAAGTGATCAAACACGGCACCACTCCAGATGGCAAACAGCGCTACTTTTGTCAAAACTCCCAGTGCCATCGGCGCACTTTTATTTTGCAATACAAACATCCGGGATATGTGCGTGAAGTCAAGCAGCAAATTAGCGATATGGCGATGAATGGGAGTGGCATCTGAGATACGGCCCGTGTGCTTCACATTAGCCCGACTACCGTGACTAAGGAGTTAAAAAAAAGGAGTGTCAACTCAAAGCGGTGAATGCAGCTAAACTCGCTGAACTAGAACCTACTCAAAACATCGTCAAGCTCTGCCAGTGGGAGGATACAGAAGCAGAAGCCGATGAAATGTGGAGTTTTGTTGAGTCTAAAGCACAACAACGATGGCTGTGGCACGCCATTGACCATGCGAGTGGCACCGTATTGGCTTATGTCTTAGCATCGCATCAAGATGAGGCATTTATCCAGCTGAAAATCTTGTTAGAACCATTCGGGATTATGCAGTTTTACACCGATGGTTGGGGAGCTTATGAAAGACACCTCGATCCAACTCTTCACACGGTGGGTAAACGTAATACTCAGAAGATTGAGCGCAAGCATTTAACTTTACGCACTCGCATTAAACGACTGACTCGCAAAACCATTTGCTTTTCCAAGTCCGTTGTGATGCATGACATTGTGATTGGACTGTTCCTTAACCGTTATGAGTTTGGCTTACCTATCTAACCTGAAACAACAACTCTAGAACACGACCGCGGCAAATACGGCTCAACCCGACACCCATGACTATTCCGAAGCCCAGACTCGCGACTACTTCATTGACCTCTTACTTAAAGAAGCAGGCTGGTCACTGGATCAATCCAAAGACCGTGAATTCCCTGTGCAGGGGATGCCGACCGCATAGGGCAAAGGCTTTGTCGATTATGTCCTCTGGGGTGATGATGGCAAACCGCTAGCATTGGTCGAAGCCAAACGCACCCGCCGCGACCCCCAGGTCGGGCAACAACAGGCAAAACTCTACGCCGACTGCCTAGAGCAGCAGTTTGGTCAGCGCCCAATCATCTTCTACACCAACGGCTACCAGCATTGGCTATGGAATGATGCCAGCTATCCTCCCCGTCTAATGCAGGGCTTTTTCAAAAAGCCAGAATTGGATCTGATGATTCAGCGCTGCACCACCCGTAGATCGCTCCTGACTACAGATATCAACGACACGATCGTCGAACGGTATTACCAAACCCGTGCGGTTCGGCGAATTAGCGAAGAGTTCGAGCGCCACAATGAGCGGAAAGCCCTGCTTGTGATGGCAATAGGCGCAGGCAAAACCCGCACCGTGATCGCTCTCTGCGACTTGCTCATGCGTTGCAACTGGGTCAAGCGAGTCTTGTTTCTCGCCGATCGCGTTGCGCTAGTAAATCAAGCCGCGAATGTTTTCAAAAAACAACTGCCCGCCTCCAGTCCAGTCAATCTCGTGACCGAAAAGAACACAGAAGGACGAGTCTACGTCTCCACCTATCCCACCATGATGGGGTTGATTAATGAAGTCGGCAATGGGCAACGTAAATTTGGTGTCGGTCACTTTGATCTGATTGTGATCGATGAAGCGCATCGCTCGGTCTATCAAAAATATCGCGCCATCTTTGAGTATTTTGATTCTCTCCTGGTGGGGCTGACTGCTACGCCTAAGGACGAAATCGATCGCAACACCTACAGTCTTTTTAATCTGGAAGCTGGCGTACCCACCGACCTTTACGAATTAGAAGATGCCATCAATGATGGGTTTCTGGTTCGACCCAAGTCGGTTTCGGTGCCGCTTAAGTTTCAGCGCGAGGGCATCAAATACAATAGAACTCTTGCGTGAATCAAGAAGAGAGCGAAAGTTCACAGTTGATGATCGCCGCAATCAGGTTGAAGCGCAACCCGAAGCGCTTGCGTCGATTTCGATACCGTTCAGCGAGAATCCGAAAAATCTTGAGCTTCCGATTCACATGCTCAGCGACCACTCGTAATCGGGCTAGAGTGCGGTTGTGCTGCCGCTCAGCTTTGCTCAATTTGCCTTTACGGGGCTTTTTGGTTGGAGTGCAACTACAGGGATGTAGCTTTGCCATACCCTGATAGCCTCTGTCCGCTAAACACAACTGCTCCGGCAGCATCGGCAGGCGATGGAGCTTGAACAAGCGAAAGTCATGGACTCGCCCTTTGCCAAAGGCTGTGCAGATAATCTGTCCAGTCGCTTGATTGACTACCACTTGAGCTTTTAGGGTATGCCGCTTTTTCTTGCCGCTGTAGTAGCCTCGCTGTTTTTTTGGGGACGCTCAATGGGGCTTTCAGTCACATCCACTGCCACTACGCTCCAAGTACTGGCATTCTGGTAGAGTTGCTTTTTGCCGGGTAGCCGAAACTGGTCTGAATTGGTCAATATAGCGTTTCCGGCTCCCGTGAGGTGCAAACTAGAGCCTCAAATCCCTTCCCCGCTTTGTCCCAACTGCACCTCATCCGACAGAGAACCGCTATAATCCTTCCACCTTTTGAATCAATCGACATACGGCTGACTCGCTCATCCCCCACGTGGTGGCGATATGAAACTGTGTCCGGTATTCTCGCCAGTATTCAAGTACGACCAACAATTGGTCTTCTACGCTTAATTTGCACTGTCCACCCCGTTTTCCCCTGCGGTCAAGATCGGGACGCAATATTGCTACCATCTGCTCAAACGTTTCAAGGTGAACCCCACATCGACGTTTGAAAGCTCCGGGTTTAAGTTGGCTAAGTTGCTCGTAGGTCATAATATCCTCCTCCTTGACCTAGTTCTAGCTGCTTACATACATTCACGCAAGAGGTCTAGTTATCTGTCCGAGGATGAGAAAGAGCAGTGGGACGAACTGGATTGGGACGAAGACGGCAATGTCCCCGATCGGGTAGAAGCGGCGGCTGTGAATCAGTGGTTGTTTAACGAAGATACTGTGGATAAGGTGCTGGCTCACCTGATGACACGGGGGCTAAAAGTGGCAGGGCGCGATCTCCTGGGTAAGAACATCATCTTCGCCAAAAACAACGACCATGCAAAATATATTTATGAGCGTTTCAATGCTAACTACCCTCACTACAACGGCGACTTTGCCCGCATCATCACCCACAAAGTTGAATACGCTCAAAACCTGATCGACTCCTTTTCCCATCCTGACAAAGCACCTCACATTGCCATTTCCGTCGATATGCTCGATACCGGCATCAAGTGCCCCAGGCAACTCCCTCAGCAAGCGACTATTCACTGCGCGCTTAGAGCTATTGATTGAACTGGACAAACGAGTCAAGGTTAGGGTGGTCGCAGAACAGGCTGGTATGTATGGTGCAGAGACTCTTGAACCAGCGACAGAAGTCGAAGTCCGGCAAGCGATCACCACACGTCTACAAACCGAAGTGGCTGCCATGAACCTGAATAACTTCATCATCTAAAGCTTTTAGATTGACCTCAAGGTATCCCTCACCTTCGTCTGTCAGGCACCATTCGCCTTGTTCGTTCTTGGCAAACAAGTAAGGCGGCTGGCGGTTTTTGTATTTGACAGTCTCTGCGTCAGGATAGGTGTGAATCTGAAGCATCACCCAGATTTGATTACTGAGCTTTTGAGTTTTAGTGAGTGTCCAGTACTATTGAACCCATCAAAGAATCACGCCGTAGGTGATGCCGAGTTGCTTCAGCCATTTGCGATAGGCAAGAGAACCGCGATCGCAGGGCACATGAAACTCGGTCTGAAGATTCAGCGGCAAGCGTTTGGGGTTGTGAGATTCTAGATTGCCGAGGTCTTGGGCAAAGACCTTATCTTGAAAGGCGATCGCTGCTGATTCCTGACTGGCATCAATAAAATTTGCGCCGACCCACATCCATCCAATGCACTCTTCTTCACTAACCGGAGTAACACAATACAAAATTGTTAGGCACTCACCGGTAGGGGTATCTTTCCGAAAGTAGGCGGTGAGTGGGCGTAAAGCAGAATATTGATAAAGGACGTAAGCACCTTGTCCTGTGCCAATTGGATCAGGCTGCCAAACTCGGACGTTGTGCAAATGAACACCGCGCTCGTCCGTCGAAACTTCATAATCATCCACGGCGGTGATGGCTGGGTCGCCTAATATGTCGGCATGAATGAAGGGAAAGTGTGCCACATCCAAAAAGTTTTCGATCGCCCGATATCCACCCGTTTGGCAAAAATGTGGTCCTGAAAAAAAGTTGAGATAACCCGGTGCGTTCCACTCAGGAAACGGTGAAATGTCGTTTGCAGGCTTTCCCAAACACACAAACACCAATCCATAGCGCTCTTGAACTTGAAACGTGCGAACACAAGCCTGCTTGGGCGGCACATAGTTTGGATGGGCAGGCACTTTGATACAATGCCCTGCTGTGTCGTATACCATCCCGTGGTAGGGACACACTAGAGTATTACCGACTACTAAACCGTTCGAGAGCTTAACACTTCGATGGGGACAGCGATCTTCCCACGTAAAAATTTGTTGATCGTGTCCGCGCCATAGGACTAAATCCATTCCTAGCAAACGGACGCTATGACAGGTTCCGGGCGCTAGTTCGTCTACTTTTGCCACTACATGCCAGTCGTTTAATAAAACTGGATCGGTAGAAGTGCTGTTTGCGACTCCCGTGGATGTGCTTTGCGGAGTCGCGACTGTAGGGGAAAACGAGTTTAGTTGAACCATTGAGCAGTCCTTTCTCCAGACTTTTTGAAGTTCATTAGTGCGTTAAGCGCAACCGAAACGAACTTTACATCTATCCCTTTTTAGGCGGCGGAATTGTAACATCGATTGCCGTCACCTTAGTATTTGCGCTTAAAGCAGATAGGGGCGGCTGTATTTGAGCGGAACTTCCAACAACTAAAGTCACTAACTTTTCAGGTTTGAGATAAGTCTGAGCCACTCGCTGCACATCTGCTACGGTCGTAGCTTCAACTCCTTGACGATATTGAAAAATAAAATCTTTGGGGTAGCCAAAATATTCATACCGGAGTAGGCGTGCGAGAGTCTGCCCAGGATCTTGAAAGTTAAATATAAACGAGTTGAGGACCGTGTCTTTCGCGTAGGCAAGCTCTGTTGTTGTAACGGGTTGTGTGCGGATTTTATCAATTTCTGCAAATATGCTTTGGATGAACGGCACCGTGGCATCGGAGCGAGTTTGTCCACCGGCAACAAATGTTCCAGGATAATCATAGTTGGGTCGCCAAGCAGCGTAGACTGTGTATGCCAAGCCCTGACGTGATCGCACCTGATTAAACAACCGTCCGCCAAAGCCATTCAACACGCCGTTCATCACTGAAAGCGCCGCATAATCAGGACTGTTGATCTGCCCGCCCAAATGCCCAATTTGCACACTGCTTTGAGTCAGTTGAGGTTGATCCACCAAAAATACTCCGCCCTGATTTGCCTGGGATGCCGACGGGATGGCATCGGTTGGCTGCGCTGTCGCCGATTGTGTTGCAGTCGGCTTCCAGTCGCCAAATTTTGCTTCGATCAGCGAGCGCATTTTGACTGGATTAAAATCCCCCACAATTCCTAACAGGATGTTTTTTGGCAAGAAATACTGTTGATAGAAGCGGACTAAATCTTCCCGAGCAATGCCATCTAGCGTGGCGTATTCCACCGTGCGCGCATAGGGACTGGTGCTGCCGTAGAGTAGTTTTTCAAACTCTCGCCCTGCAATGCCACCGGGGGTATCGTTCCGCCGAGCGATCGCGCCCCGTTGTTGAGTTTTCGCCAGATTTAGCTTGGCTTCAGGAAAAGATGGATTGCGAACGACTTCAGCAAACAGCCCAAACACCGTCTCCAAATCTTCTGTTAAAGCACTAAATCCTGCACTCCCCGACGAATCGCTCATCCCCGTTTCTACGGAGGCCGCTCGACGTTCCAAAAATCGGTTCAGGTCATCTCCCGATTGGGTCGCAGTACCGCCCGTTCGCATTACAGTTGCCATCAAATCCGCCAAGCCCACTTGATCGACAGGTTCTAGGCGATCGCCCGTCCGAATGATTGCCGTGCCACCCACCAGCGGTAGCTCATGATCTTCCATTAGATAGATCACCATGCCGTTCGCAAGCTGAAATCGCTCATAGGGCGGCACCTTCAACTCCGGCAGGGGTGGAAAAGTTAGCTCGGTATAGTGTTTTGGCGTAGCGGCTTGCACTGGCAGCATCGTGGTCAACAGCAGTAAAATCAGCGGCACCAAAACCAGCGAAAATCCCACTGTCAATACCTTTACAAGTTTTCGCCGCCGTTGGGGTTGCTGTTCTAGCGATCGCATGTCGATGATTCCTTCTTCTACTTGTTTAGAGCTTAGCGCGATCTGCAAGCGAACAGAGCCATTATTATTAATCCCGACAAATTTAGTCGGGTATGTTTGACCTGTTTCAGTGCGAGTGTTACTATCCAAAACAATTAAGAAATAGTTTTATAAAAATCGTTAACGCTCCCGCACAACCACACACCAGGCATTCCACCCATGACTCAGGCAACCGCTCGTCCAATCGCCGTTCAACCCCAATCTTCCGCCACCTTCCGAGCTTTGAAATGTAAGGAATGTAGCGCTGAGTATGAACTCAAAGCAATGCACGTCTGCGAATATTGCTTTGGTCCTTTGGAAGTTGCCTATGATTATGATCAGCTTCGCCGCACCGTCACTCGTGAAACGATCGCTGCTGGTCCCAATTCAATTTGGCGCTACCGTTCATTTTTGCCCGTAGAAACCAATACTCCGATTGATGTAGGCACTGGGATGACTCCCTTAGTGCAGGCAAAACGGTTGGCGCGGCGCTTAGGTCTGAAAAACCTATACATCAAAAATGATGCGGTCAACATGCCCACCCTTAGCTTTAAGGATCGGGTGGTATCTGTAGCCTTGACTCGCGCCCAAGAATTGGGATTTTCGACAGTGTCTTGCGCCAGTACAGGTAATTTGGCAAACTCTACCGCCGCGATCGCGGCTCATGCTGGGTTAGATTGCTGTGTCTTCATTCCGGCTGATTTGGAAGCCGCCAAGATCATGGGCACCTTAATCTATAACCCCACTGTGATGGCAGTTAAAGGCAACTATGACCAGGTGAATCGCCTGTGTTCCGAAGTCGCAAACACTCACGGCTGGGGCTTTGTCAACATCAATCTGCGTCCCTACTATTCCGAAGGTTCCAAAACTTTGGGCTTCGAGGTGGCAGAACAACTAGGCTGGCAATTGCCCGATCACATCGTTGCACCGCTAGCATCGGGTTCCTTGTTCACTAAGATTTACAAGGGTTTCCGCGAATTTGTCGAAGTGGGTTTGGTAGAAGATAAGCCTGTTCGCTTTAGTGGTGCTCAAGCGGAAGGTTGCTCCCCGATCGCTCAGGCATTTCGGGAAGAGCGAGACTTTGTTACCCCAGTGAAGCCCAGCACGATCGCCAAATCTCTAGCGATCGGCAACCCAGCGGATGGAGTATACGCGATCGACATCGCCCGCAAAACGAATGGCAACATCGAATCGGTAACCGATGCCGAAATCATTGATGGCATCAAGCTGTTGGCAGAAACCGAAGGCATTTTCACCGAAACCGCAGGCGGCACGACGATTGCCGTTTTGCAAAAGCTAGTAGAAGCAGGCAAAATCAATCCTGATGAAACCACGGTTGTCTACATCACTGGAAATGGGCTGAAAACGCAAGAAGCAATTCAGGGATATATTGGTGAACCTCTAACGATCGAACCAAAGCTCGACAGCTTTGAACGGGCGCTAGAACGTGCCCAAACACTAGGTCGATTAGAGTGGCAGCAGGTTTCAGTTTGATTCGCAGTTCGTTGCAATGCAAAGACTGCCCTCACCAGCCTTCTTCTACCGGAGAGGAGACTAGAACGCTTAACCTCTTTCCCTTGAGGAGAAGGCTGAGATAAGGGCGAATTAGTTCCATGTCGATTCAATTCATTATTTCCACATCCACTAGTTGATTAATTTCTTATGGCTATCAAAGTTCTCATTCCCACTCCTTTGCAAAAATTAACTCACGACAAACCCACTGTTGAATGCAGTGGCTCTACCGTCGTTGAACTGCTGGAGTCATTGGAAAGTAATTGTCCTGGAATCAAAGGTCGTCTGTGCGATGATCAAGGCGAACTGCGCCGCTTCGTCAATTTCTATGTGAATAGCGAAGATATCCGCTTTTTGGATGGAATCAACACTGCGTTAAACGATGGCGATGAAGTCAGCATTATTCCTGCGATCGCAGGCGGTTAATAACTGCTGGTCTGTTGTAATCAGATTTTCTATGGAACTGCTTGCATCGTCTAGACAGAAACTCATTTGTGGATCTTGACTCAAATATTTTTGAGCGATCGCCATTAACGCACCATCATTTTCGACCGCAACACTCGTTGCGGTTAACTTATGCCGCTCAAAAAATAGGCAGTTGAAACTCTAGTTCCGACACAACTACTCTACAAAACCGTTTCAGACAGCTTCAAAATTTGAGAAATACACTGGCGCATCATCGTGAGCTTACCGATGTAACCATAAAAAATGGCTATGCAATCCTTACCTATCTTGCACTCATCCTAGCTCTTTAGCTTTTGCCGTCCTAGAGTATTGCGTTCCCAAAATACGCTATCTGCATAGCCCTGAATAGTTTTATCCAATTCTGCTAATTCCAGACGTTTCTCTGCCAACAGACAGTAGTCTTCGTTGAAATCGATGCCGAGATAGCGGCGACCAAGTTTTTTTGCAACAACAGATGTAGTGCCGCTGCCTAAAAACGGATCGAGAACGGTATCCCCAACGCTTGTGCTGGCAAGAATGAGGCGGGCAAGCAGCTTTTCACTTTTTTGAGTGGGATGATCCGTATTTTCGGGCATCGACCAAAAGGGAATGGTGATATCGGTCCACAAGTTAGAGGGATGAGTATCGCGGAAGTTGCCATCGGGGGTTTCTTGCCAGTCTTTGGGCAATCCGTTTTGGCGATAGGGGGCAAGCACTTTACGTCGCAGTTTGACGGCATCCACGTTGAAAGTGTAGGCATCAGACATGGTGCAAAACCAGATGTCTTCGCTGGAATTTTTCCAGTTCGATTTGGCTCCCCGTCCTTTTTCGCGTTCCCAAGTGATACGGTTGCGGACGGTGAAGTGGGCAGCGGCAACCGCAAAGGTGGAGATCGAGGAGAACCAGTCAGCACAAATATAAATGGAAGCCGTGGTTTTGAGTAACGGTTTCAGTGTGGCGATCGCGTCATCAAACCAGAGTGTGTAAGCCTCAATGGTTTGGCGGGTAAATCGATTGCCGTGAAAGTCTTTGGTCAGGTTGTAAGGTGGATCGAGAATCAATAGATCAACAAAGTTTTTGGGCAAAAGCGTTGCCCACGCCAAACAATCACCTAGCAGTGTTCCTTGAAGCGGTTCTTGCCAGCCCGTTACAGGCATTTCTGAGATTAACCGCGATCGCAACCGAGCGCGATCACCTTCAGTCAGTTCTAAAGTACGATTTTTAGGAGCGCGGGAAGTCATGCAGTCCTTTTTTCAAGATACTGCTGCACTTCGGCTAATACCCGTTTGGCTCCATCAAACGTCAGTCGCGCGATCGCGCGATCGTAGCTCAACCAATCGTAGGCTTTAATTTCTTCGGGCTGACAATTGACCGTTGCCGACTGCACAAATGCCGGGTAGTAAACCACGGTTTTGTTGAACTTTTTGCCGTCGCGGGTGTAAGGATATTGCTCTGAAAAAGAGGTGCCATCTAGCAACGTAAAACTCGTGATGCCTGTTTCTTCCTCAAATTCACGGCAGGCTGCCTGTACATCGGTTTCGCCTGCATCTGCGTGACCTTTAGGAAAGCCCCAATGCCCTGCATGGTGCTGAATCAACAAAAATTGATGCTCATCGCCACTTTGCAAAATGGGGACAATGCCAAAGGCTGCGTCTTTAGCGATGTTGAAGTCGTCCATACTGATGTTGCCGCTTTTGAACGATGAGAGTGCTTACAGAAGCGATCGCTCAGGTCTATCTTGCAATTAAACTTGTTGATCATACACCTAAGCAACTACAAAGACTGATTTGTAGAAAACGAATGGACTATTCGCTTTCTCAGATCTTTGTTAACTCATAGACATAGTGCCTTTTGAGCTACTGCCTCAACAAACTCATGCTGTTGAATCCGCGATTGCTTTTGGAGATATGCCATAGCATTTAACGCAGCCCTGTGTGCTTCCCAATCAGAACCAATACAGCAGTCCTCAATTACATGGAAATGGTAATCGCGCTGATGAGCATCCACGGCGGTGTAGTGAACACACACATTGGTCATTGACCCCATCAACACTAAAGTATCAACCTTGAGTCCTCGCAGCAGAATCTCCAGGTCAGTGGCAAAAAAGCTGCTGTAGCGACGTTTGCAGACAGTAAACTCTCCTGCGATCGGAGCCAGTTCTGGGTGAAATTGGGTGCTTGCCCAGGTTTCTAAACAGTGTACAGGTTCTGCGCCATCCAGTTCTCGCCCAAAGTCCACCATCTCTTGACGATGCATTTCCTGAACGTGGATGACAGGCACCTTGGCAGCACGAGCCGCCGCTAAAACTCCCTTTGCCTTGGGCAACACCTCTGTTGCCCCCACATAAGACAACGCGCAATCTCCTGTGAATACTCCCGTTTGAAAGTCAATGCAGATAACAGCGGTGCGTTGAACATCTAAGGTGAACATGATTGAATCCTCATAGTAGTAACAAGGGACGAAATAGTAATGACTCCTAACTAATGCCGAACTTGATCCGCCCAGGGGGTCAGCTTGTGAGAAATCCACTTCAACCCGTAGTCAATCACTAAGCCAATCACTCCAATCACGGCGATACAAAACAGCACTTTTTCAGTTTGCAGAAACCGTTGAGCCTGAATGATTTTGAAGCCCAAACCGTTTTGAGCAGCAACCAGTTCAGCAATAATCAAAAAGTTCCAAGCACCAGAGATGTTCACGCGCAACGTGTCGAGAATACTGGGAAAGGCGGCAGGCATAATGACCTTGAACAATACATCCCGGCGACTCGCACCCAACGTATACGCCACATTAATCATCTCGTTGGGAATGAACTTCACCGCATCGGCAACCATAATGGCGTTGTACAGCACAACACCCAGCATGATGATCAGCACCTTAGAGGCTTCACCCAAGCCTAACCAAATCACAATCAGCGGCACAAATGCGGTGACGGGCATGTAGCGCACCGTGCCAACCAGGGGTGCAAATAGGTTATCCATACTGTGAAAAGTGCCCATGGCAATTCCTAGGGGAACACCAATGATGGCAGCGACGATAAATCCCGCTAAAACTCGTCCGCTGCTCATCAGCACATCAAAGAGCAAATTGTCTTCTGCAAACATCTTGATTCCGGCAGCAATCACGACCGTAGGCGCTGGCAGAAAGAGGGGAGTAACCAAACCGCCGTAGCTGACTGCCGCCCAAATTATTAAGGGGATGATCAAGGAGACGCTGGCGATCGCCAGTGCCAATCGTCTTGAGAAGCCTTGCCGAATACTCCAAAAAACGGATGGTTGGAGATAGCGATATTGACGACCGCTGGGCTGAGGTTCTGTGAGGTTAGATGGGGTCATTGAGTTTTAAGTTTTAAGCTTTGGATTGGGATGAAACTGAAAACGAAAATCCTGTCTCCTAATTCAATATCTCCTGACTCCTATCCCTTGATTAAAAGAATTTTAGATATCGCTGAATTTCCCAGTCAGAGATGTGGGTGTGGTATTCTTCCCATTCTTGGGATTTGAATTGAATGTAAGTGTTGTACATCAGGGCACCGAATACGTTTTTGCTCAATGGGTCGCTGGCAAAGGCAGCGATCGCCTCACTCAGGTTGCGGGGCAAGCATTGGATTCCCATTTCGGCAAGTTGTTCCAGACTGTAGCTGTACATATTTTCGGTGTGGGGTTCTCCCGGATCTAATCCTTCCTGAATGCCTTCTAATCCAGCAGCTAAAATAATGGCTGCCCCCAGGTAAGGATTGCTAGAAATGTCTGCGGCACGGCATTCTACCCGTCCGCCTGCCAGGGGAATGCGGAGCATGTTAGTGCGGTTATTGTTGCCATAGCAGCGATACACGGGTGCCCAAGTGAAGCCGGACATACTGCCTCTGGCAACTAGGCGCTTGTAGCTGTTGACGGTGGGGGCAATGATGGCGCAAATCGCAGGAGCGTGTTTGAGGATGCCTGCAATGAATTGGTAGCCCAGCTTGGAGAGTTTGCAACCGCGTGGATCGTCGGAGTCGTAAAACAGGTTAGTTCCAGTGTTGATGTCTGCTAAGGACATGTTGTAGTGGGCACCGCTGCCCGTGCGATTGGCGAAAGGTTTGGGCATGAAGGTGGCAAAAAAGCCATGCTTGCGGGCAATTTCCTTGACCATCAGCCGAAAGAAGGTGAATCGATCTGCCATTTTGAGGGAATCGCAGTAGGCAAAGTCAGTTTCAAATTGTCCATTGCCGTCTTCATGGTCAAAGGAGTAGACATCCCAGCCGAGGCTGTTCATGGCTTCGACAATTTCGGTGACCCAACTGTAGTTATCCAACAGTCCTTGGAGGTCATAGCAGGGTTTTGCTAAGGTATCGCGATCGCTCACCGGAATGGGCTTACCGTCAGTTTCCTTGAGCATAAAAAACTCTGTTTCAATCCCCAAATTGAAGGTAAACCCCATACTTGCGGCTGATGCCAGCACTTTTTTAAGAATGCTCCGGCAGCAGGCTTCAAACGGTTCTCCTTTCAAATACAGATCGCTGGCGAACCAGGCAACCTCTGGCTTCCAGGGCAAAATCGTCATTGAGTCAGGGTCGGGATGAGTGGCCACCTCTTCATCATTGATATCTTGGGGTACACCATCCAAAGCTGCGCCCGTAAACAGTTCTGACCCCGCCATCATTTGCCCCAAATGGGAGAGCGGCACGGATTTCGCTTTACACATCCCGTGAATATCCACAAAACTAGCAAGAGCATATTTCACGCCCTTAGCTTCTAGGGATGCTTTCAAATCCTGCACTTGAGCAGTTAGATTTTCCATCATGTTTTTTACTCGATTAATTGAAAATAGGGTGAACCTAGAGGCAGGTGCCGGATATCAGGGGATCCAAAGTTGGGGAGTCAGACGGGCATCCGGGTTGGCGACGACACTCTAGATACTCACTGATGATTTGGTGATAGCGATCGCGCCCAAAAATGGGATAGTGACCGGGATACACCGTTTCTACAGGCAGTTTTCGTAGGCGATCGTAGGTGTCGAGGTAGGTGGGAATATGGCTGCAATGCAGTTCATCCAACAGTTCCCCGTCGTAAATCACATCACCTGAGAAGATCTCTTGGGATTGAGCATCATATAAGGCAATACATCCGGCTGAATGTCCTGGTAGATGCAGCACTTCAAAAGCGCGATCGCCCAGATCTAACACATCTCCTTCCTGCAAAATCTGGGTTGGTTCAGTTCCCTGAAGTGTATATTGCTCGACGGTGAAATCCGCCTGGGGCAAGCACTCAAAGTGTTCATCCTGTACCCAGCCCTGTTCTGGCGCGCACAGTGCTTCGTGGTCGTCGCCCTGTCTTAACGCATCGGCTTCAGCCGCATGGATAGCACGTTGCTCGAACTCATGCATTCCACCTGCATGGTCGAAGTGAATATGGGAGGCGATCGCCAGCAGCGGTTTATCAAGCAGAGAGGCAATATAGTTCCGCAAACTGGCAACTCCCAGCCCCGTATCGATCAGCAAATCCTGCGATCGTCCTTTAATCAGCCAGAGATTGGCGCGGTTATACCAGTAATAGTGAGGCTCTGTAATTAAGTACAGACCATCTTGAATGCGTTGGGTCGAAAACCATTTTTTGCAGACTGGCTTAGGGAGCATAGGGATCAGGAATTAGAGGCCAGGGGTTAGGGAGTCAGGGAGATAAGAGCGGCGAGTGAGGGCTGACGAATAGCGAGAGACTTCTCTTCCCCTTTACCCGGTTGACTCCCTCGGCTCCCTTACCTCTCCTTTCGCAAATCTCAGTTCATCGATTTCACAATTGAATCGTCGTACAAAGACTCGACTTTAAGCGGCTGGGAAACGATTTTGGACTCGTAGGCTCCCTTTGCCGTAAGTTCCAGGTTGCCAATCAGGCTGTTGGAATCTGCCTTGTTGAACCCAACCGACTTGTTACTTTCCAAGTCAAACAATTTTGCGCCTTGCAACTGTTCTTTAACTTCCTCTCCGGTCACGCCTAGTTTTGCGCCTGAAATTTTAAATGCCTCTGGATCGTTGGCATTCAACAATTTCACCGCTTTGTCTACTGCTCGAAAATAGGCTTGCAGGTCAGTCTTCCGAGCCTGAATCAGCGTGTCACGGGCAATCACCACGTCGGCGATCAGATTAGTATCTTTGGTGGAGAAAACAACTTCGCCACCGCCCTGTTTTGCGGCTTTAGTCAAGTAGGGTTCATAGGAGACCGCCATATCTACCCGTTTTGCGCCAAACGCCGCTGCGGCATCTGCGGCTGCCAGGTCTTTGATAATCACATCTTTTTCGGTCAGTCCTGCTTTTTTCAGGTAAGCCGCCAAAAGGATTTTTTCAAACAAGATATCTTCACGGGCGATCGTTTTGCCCTTGGCATCCTGAGGTGATTTAATGTCGCGTCCAAGAATGCCATCTGCACCATTGGAATAATCCACCAAGTAAATTATTTTGACGGTGGGATCTTTTGCCATAATCTGAACGGCATCGCCGGAGGTCAACCAGGCAATGTCAACTTTGCCCGCTAGAAAGGCAGTGATTTGTTCCGTATTACTTTGAAAGAAGAGATCTTGAACGTTGAGTTTTTCGTCTTTGAAAAAGTTTTTGCCGACTGCCACATGATGACTAGAATAGCCAACCCAATTATTGGTAGCAGATACTAGGGGCTGAGATTGGGGTGCGGTGCCGTTGGGCTGCTGAGCACAGGCAACGACCAGTAGCAAGGAAGCGAAGGCTAAGGACAGCGATCGCACAATGGCAGAGAACTTAGGCATAACAGAAGTATTTTTAAGGAATGAATGGGTCAAATTAAACGGCGATCGAATCGCCGCGTAGAGCATGAATTACTTGGCGTTTGATATCGACAAACTCAGGCGACAGTTTAATATCCAGTTCTCGGTGTTCGGGTAAGAGAATGGGAATCTCTGAGTGCATCCGTCCCGGTCGGGAACTCATTACATAAACCCGCTGAGACAGGTAGATCGCTTCTTCTACATCGTGGGTAATCATCAAGATGGTGACATGAGTTTGCTCCCATAGATTGAGTAAAAACTGCTGCATTTGCTCTTTGGTTTGGGCATCCAGTGCGCCAAAGGGTTCATCCATCAGCAACACGGCGGGTTCGTTTGCCAGGGCACGGGCGATCGCCACGCGCTGTTTCATGCCACCCGACAACTGCTTGGGATAAGCATCGGCAAAGGGCACCAGTCCGACAACATCCAAAAAATAATGGATGCGTTCGCGTTGTTCCGCTTTGGGTAGCTTTTGCAGTTGTAGTCCAAAGGCGACATTTTGAGACACCGTTAGCCAGGGAAAGAGCGTATAGCCCTGAAACACCATGCCGCGATCAGAACCGGGACGACCGGTAACACACTGCCCATCCACCAGCACTTGCCCCGATGAGGGCGCGACCAGACCCGCAATGATACTCAGCAGCGTAGATTTGCCACACCCCGATGAACCGACCAAGCACACCAGTTCTCTTGGATAAATCTGAAACTGGATATTTTCCAAAACAGATAATTGCCCACCCTGGGCTGGGTAGACTTTGCTGATGTTTTGAACCTCCAGCTTTGCGATCGAGATCGACGGGCTGACGGAATCTGTCATGGCTATAGGATCTTGATGTTTCATCGCTCAAACTTTTTCTCAGGGATACCCAGGCTCTTACTCAAATGCCTTATGACATGACTCATAGCGTGCAACAGGTTTTGTGAAATATTTATTTATGCGGTGCTTTATGTTTCTGTTTATATAGATATGAAATAGATGTGAGTTGTTATAGGTATGAGTCGTTTTTTTGCTGTTATCAGGTGTCACTTTCTAAAACCGATTCAGGATATTAGTCTGATGTACTGGTGTGCTTAAAAAGATATCTTCAACGGAAAAGCCCAAGAGAGCCACAATCTGTGAGCGATTGCCAGCTTCTCCCGGGCTTTTTTCCCGCCGTGTAACTCCTATCTAAGCTGCCGTTTAGCAAATTAGTGGGAGCTTGCCTCTCTCGGACCAGACGTTCAATGAGCGAATCATCAAACCGGAACCCTAGAGGCTAATTATTTAAAACTCATACGCTTAGGCATACCAACCCTATAAAATTGAAGCTGTATCAAAAGCCACATATTTTGCATATTATTAAGCTCAGTAGTGACTGTAATCTGCTGGGGTGTCTTACTTTCAGCCTCTTCCGCAGGGTTGGAGTAAGTTAAATGAATTCAGGCGTGAAGAAACAGTGCGATCACATTTCTACTGATCATTTCGTTTGCCGTGTATTGCCTGACGCTGCTTGTTTTCCAGTCCTTTTGCTGTAGCAATCCCAGTTAAGGCTGTTTCGCCAAGTGGCTATGAATCTTTTGAGGTTGGCGGTTGGTTGTTTTTTTGAATGATCAACTGAATTGCCAGAGCGAATAGCCCAAGTGCTGCGACTCCAAATACGCCCATTCCGAGGGTTGTCATGCCAATCACTAAAGTGCGTACAGCAGCAGAAATCCTTTGAACAATAAAGTTGTCAGACTGGATTTTGTGGGCGGCGAAAGATAGAGCGATCGCGCCACTCATTCGATACATGCCAAATGCCATTACGCCAGAAATAACGGAACCCAGCGCACAGCTTTGTGGGGTGAGTGGTTTAGTCGTTACCTCAGTTGAGCCAGCAACGGATGCTTGTGCCGTGGATTCTACAGGTTGGGGAAGATCACTCATAAAAGTGCCGATAGTTATGCCTACGTCTTTAGCCTATTGTGCGATGTGAATTCCACAGTGGCTAAACTTTGATAGCCATACCTCCAGATCAGGGTCTGCGATCGCGCTTTTCACTTGATCGTATAACCGCTGTGCTTCAGCCTGAGTATGGGTCAGAGCAAAGACCGTAGGACCCGAGCCAGACATCATCGTGCCCAATGGTTGCATTTCACGAAACCGTTTTTGTAAATCAGCCACTTTAGGATGATGAGGCAGCACCACTTTCTCTAGATCATTGTGAAGCAACTGCCCAATTTGGGCGCTGTCTCGATGGGCGATCGCAGTGAGGATAGCACCCGAACGAACTTCTCGACGACGGTTTACTTGAGCAGTCGGTTCGCGCAAGTAAGACGACTCAAATTGCTGGCGATAGGTTTGATAGGCCCAGGGCGTTGAAACTGACAGGCTACGGTATTTTGCTAACACAACATACAGCTTGTCTAGATCCGGTAGAGCATCTAACTGTTCACCGCGTCCCGTTGCCAAGGCGGTTCCACCCGCAACGCAAAATGGCACATCTGACCCTAGCAACGCACCTAATTCTTGAATTTCTGGTTGGGTCAGCCCTAGTTCCCACAGCAGATCCAGCCCTACTAGCACCGCCGCCGCATTGGTTGAGCCTCCGGCTAAGCCTGCGCCCACCGGAATTTGCTTGTGAATGGTAATGTCTACCGCACCAAACCGAGCAAAGGCTTGGGGAAACTGCTGACCTATCAGTTGAGCCGCACGATAGGCCAGATTACTCGCGTCGTTGGGAACATTGGGGTGATCACAGTGAACGCGGGTCATCTCAGTCCCATTTAATCGCAGATCGATTCGATCTGCCAAATCAACACTTTGCATCACCATCACCAGTTCGTGATAGCCATCGGGGCGATCGCCCAAAATCTCCAAATACAAATTGATTTTTGCGGGTGCAATTAAAGAGTAACTACGCATAAAAGTAAAAAATCTCTAATAATTAAAAGCTACGAATCGACAACTAACTGATTACTTAACAAAACCCATTGTTCCACGCTTAAATCTTCGGCTCGTGATTGAGGATTAGCACCTAAAATTTCTAATAATTGGGATAGGCGATCGCGATCAATCAAGCTTTGCAAATTATTTCGGAGCATTTTTCGCTTGCTGCCAAATCCTAATTTAAGCAAGGTTTCAAAAAAACGAAGATCGTTCGCGGCAGGCTGAAAAGACCGAGGTCGTAGACGAATCACGGCTGAATCGACTTTAGGAACAGGCTGAAATGCTTTAGCTGAAACATCACAAATAAAGTCACAGTCGGCTAAATATTGCACCCGCACGGTTAAGGCTCCAAAATTGGTTGAGCCGGGTTTTGCATTCAGTCGCAAAGCAACTTCTTTTTGCACCAACAATACAATTGATTCAAATGGGTTTTCGGCTGGGCAGGCGATCGTGCCTAACAGCTTTTCAATAATTGGTCCAGTAATATTGTATGGAATGTTGGCAACGACCTTATTAGGATTTTGAAACTCTGGTAAGGGCGCAAGCATGGCTGGTAGATCTACAGTCAAAAAGTCTTCTTGCAACAGCAGGAAGTTATCGATCTTGCCTAATTTTCTAATCAACAGTTCACACAAATCCCGATCAATTTCTACCGCAACAACGGAGTCCGCTTGAGGCAACAACTGACGAGTTAAAACGCCGGTTCCTGGACCAATTTCTAAGACGCGATCGCCAACAGTATCAGGACTAGTTTTTTTAAGCTCAGCCGCTGCAACAATGCTGCTCAGCGCTTTTTCACTCTGTAGCCAATGCTGACCAAACTGTTTGCGCGGTTGGGGCACAGAGTTACTCCGGTATGCCAACGACTTCACCCGATCCCGTAATCACTTCACCGATGGCAAAAGCGGCGATGTTTTCGGCAGCAAAATGCTGAAGGGCTAAGTTTACTTGAGCAGGCGGCACCAACACCACAAAGCCGATTCCCATATTAAAGGTGTTAAACATACCCGAAAGACTAACATTGCCCTCTTGTTTTAACCACTCAAACACAGGCGGCACCGTCCATGCGGCGGCATCAATCTGTACGGATTGCGCTTGTCCTAAACAGCGGGGAAGATTTTCGGGTAAACCACCGCCTGTAATATGTGCCATGCCGTGAATGGTTAAGCCAGCCTGACGCGCATTTAAGATTGGCTTGACATAGATTTGTGTGGGAGTGAGCAGCCTATTGCCCAAGGATTGCCCCTCAAAACTTGCAGGACAATCGCTGAGATTTAAGCCGCGATCGCTGATGATTTTCCGTACTAGGCTAAACCCGTTACTGTGAATGCCTTGACTTGCCAATCCGATCGCTACGTCTCCAATTTGCACCTGTGAGCCATCCAAAAGCAGGCTTTTTTCCACCACACCCACACAAAACCCTGCCAAATCATATTCTCCCACTTGATAAAATCCAGGCATCTCTGCGGTTTCGCCACCTAGCAAGGCGCATCCTGCCAAACGACACCCTTTGGTAATCCCTTCTACCACTTGGGTTAATTGCTCTGGCTCTAGATGTCCGGTCGCTAGATAATCTAAAAAGAATAGGGGTTCTGCGCCACAGGTCAACACGTCATTGACGCACATGGCGACTAAATCAATTCCAACTGTATCGTGCTGGTTAAGACTGTGCGCCAATTTGAGCTTAGTGCCAACACCGTCCGTTCCAGAAACCAAAACAGGTTGATGGTAGCCTGCGGGTAGCTCAAACAAACCGCTGAAACCACCAAATGAGCCTAAAACACCTGGACGAGTGGTGCTAGCGACTAAATTGCGGATGCGATCGACAAACGCTCGCCCCTTTTCAACATCTACTCCTGCATCCCGATATTCCATGCAGATCTGCCAGCAACGACTCGGATGTCATTGTACTCTTTCGTCTTCAAGAACTTAAAGATTTGTTCTTTGAATAAATAACGGGTGGCTAAATTTGCGATCGCAAATATAAAGTTTTGATGAAGCTGGAAATTAAAATCCTGATTAAAAAATCATCCAAAAGTCTGAACTAGTAGTCTTTATAGTTCTTTTCTGGACAGAAGTTTCTTCAGAAGCTTTTTGGGATCCTTTGGCAGCACTGATCCCCAATACGAAAACTTCATGATAATCTGTTGCAGTTCTCATTTATAGGAGCGAAATCGAACCGAGTACGGGTTAAGACCACGAGCTTTTATGCAGATTCGTTAATTTTTAGCATTCAAAACACATAGTTGAGACCTGTTGCTTGAAGAAACGCAGAAGAATTGTGCAGAACTCGAACCCGAATGATGAGCCTTTTACCCAATGGATTATGACTCAAAAACTTTTTAGCAGTCTAACTGCCTCCCTGTTGATTGCAACTCTGGGTGTTTCCACTTCAAGTAATGCCGCTCCTGTTGAACCTAGTAAACAAGGTTCTAGCGCAGACCTTAAGCCGATAAATCTGAAAGCAATCCCCAGCGAAATTGCAGCCGAAACTGCGCCTTCATCGAATAAATCTCTGAGTGCTGTACCCCAGGCGAGAGAGGTTGTGAAAGTCGGTGAACAAGTTACTAAGCCTGAGCTTGATACCATTAAAGAGGTGATTGCTAAGGTTCAGCCTCATGAACTATCTGGACAAAAAGCGGCAACGTTGTATGTTCGCAACATTCCAGTCTTAACCTTCAAGGGTTCCATCAAAGCTTCCAAGGATGATACAAAGCTCGGAACTCAATTAAAAAATTCTTCTTTTGCTCCGCTTCATACTAATGCTCAGTCTCTTAACCGAGCGAAAGCACAGTCTTCTTCCCTAACTTCGCTGCTGAATTCTTCTGAGTCTTTGTCTGAGTTAGATTCACAAGAATTGAACCTAAGCACTATTGATAGTTCTTCTGAAGATGATCCTGTTTGGAGAGCCGCTGCGATTGCTGCAAGACTGAATCAGCTTTATCGCAATGGGCTAGATGCAGACAAAATTACTGTGGCTTGGGGCAGTCAAGCCGATAGCGCATCAGCTGAGCGCGATCGCTATTTTATTCAGGCAGACACTACCAAAATTGCGGTGATTGACGCCAACACCGTTTTGCCCGATTCTACCCGCAACCTAGAAAAAGATGCGCTCCAAGCAACTAACCGTTTAAGGCGGCTTTTAGGCGATGCTACTCCACTGCGCGGGGTCATTGGAAAACCGATCGCTTGGAGAAATCAAATTGTCTCATTGGGACCCATCCAATTTAAGCTAACCGGATTTGCCTCGTGGTATGGACCTGGCTTTCATGGAAATCGCAGCGCTAGTGGCGAAGTCTTTAATCAAAATGCTATGACAGCTGCCCACCGCACCTTGCCGTTTGGCACACAGGTTATGGTCACCAATGTGAACAATGGACAATCGGTGATGGTCAGAATTAACGATCGCGGTCCCTTCCACGGAAACCGCATCATCGACCTGTCTACTGCGGCGGCTCGTGTGCTGGGTGTGGTGCAATCAGGAGTTGCCCTTGTTAAGTTGGAAGTAGTCGATTCTAGAAGTGCAGCGGTTGTCGGTAATTAAGCAGACTCCCACCCCGTCAAACTTCTCGTAAGAGTAGATTTAATAGTTAGTTTACGGGCAGAACCGTTGAGTCTTGGCTAAACATGGTCAACAACAGCGGTAAACTTTCTTTCGGAAATTTTCTCAGGCGTGAATGGCTCTTAGCTATTCACGCTTTTTGTTTTTTTAAGCATTTGCAATCTCACCCATGAGTCCCATAAGTGGCACCGTCGATTCAACTCCTTTGCTTTGAATTAAAACCCCAAAATCACCTAAACCAATTGGGTTAATTAAGCTGTGCAATGCATCACGACGACGGAGAACTTCTTGAATCGATTGAGCATCTGTTGCAGAGGACTGACTCAGAGCCATTAGGCGATCGCCTAACCCTAGTGCCATCAAAAACAATGCCTGCTTGGTATATCCGACGCATTTCAGTCCATGAAGTTCCCCCTGCTTTTCTAAAGCGGTAAAATTAACGTGAGCAGTGATATCTTGTTGCCCTACATTGCGATAGGGGTCGGAGTGATGCTGGTGCTGAAAGTAGCACTGAAGAGTGCCTGTCCGAGCAGGATGGTAATAGCGATCGCTGGGATAGCCGTAGTCAATCGTGAGGACATAGCCTCGCTCAAGGTGAGTGGCAACAGTCGTCATCCAATCTAGGGCTGCCAAATTCACTTCAGTGCGATATCCATCGGGGTAAGGGGGCGATCGCAGATCGATGCCAACAACGTCAAAATAATCTACAAGCTGAGAGGTTGAAAGGTCGCCAACGACTTCTACAAAATGAGTTTGCGAATCTTGCTGATTTACAGAGATGTAAATTTCCCTTAATTGCCCTGCTTCTAACACCACTTGATGTACAGACAGTGCATCAACTAATTCATTAGAGAAAAAGCAGCCTGTGATTGAATCGGGGATATCTGCAAAATCGCACCAATTAATCAAGACTCCTGCTGCAAGAAACTGTTGCAATTGGTGCTGTTGTACTTGAATCAGCGCTGCTGCCCGCTCGATAATCACATATTCTAAACAAGCAAAACAATTTGGGTGATTGTGTTGTAGAGCAGTCAGCACATCCATCGCCAACAATCCCTGTCCCGCTCCCATTTCCACTAGAGTAAAGGGCTTTGGCTGCTTTAAAAGCTCCCACATTTGAACAAACTGTTCGGCTAATAATTCGCCAAAATCGGCACTCAAGTGGCAGGAAGTAAAAAAATCTCCGGCTGCACCCATTTGAGCAGAGGATGACGCATAGTATCCATACTGTGGATGGTAGAGCGCCAAGTCCATATACTCTGCAAAAGAAATTCTATGGTCAGGACTCTCGATAATCCGTTGAGTGATAACGTGATCAAGAGTCCTTTGATTACTGTCTGTTTCCAGTTGCACTGCCTTGTCCCAATCCTGCTCTGGCTTTTATTGTTGCACAGCCGCTTAGATAGAAAAGGCTGCTGACTAACTGACAAAGATACTCTTTATAAACACATGCGCAGAGGCGCGATCGCTATTTATTTTTTTCAACCCTACACTCTGGAGTTACCGCAGACTTCTTGACAATTACTCAGCTTGAGTGGCATATTCTCGCGTATCACCATCAAATGAAATCGCAAACTTTCCTTGGGGCTGCATCTCCTTGAGAACTTTAAGATACGCTTCTGCATCGTTTCTACGGCGAAAGCGAATTACAGCGAGTTGTTTAAGGTTAGGCAGCAGTTTGCTAATGACCCAGGGATTTAATCTTGTTTGGTAGTCCATAATTCACTTCTCGCTTTTGATGTTGATGATTGCATCGCACTGGATAAACCGCTAGCGCTGGCTTGAAATAGATCCAATCCAGAGTGGCAAGCGCTGCATGTAGGGCTATCTACCAGTTGACACTACTATAGATAGTGTTTAAATCTTAGAACCGCAAGCTTTTTTACAATTCGCAACAAATTTTGGCTATCATTTCCCAGAAGCTATGCTATCGAGTTGATACAGCAACAAAGCGGAATGACAAAGATTCAGAATTAATTAATAAAAGAAAAGCTTAGAAATTTAAGAGGAAACGATGTAGCGTCCGTGGAGTGAGTCAGAGTCTAGCTATAACGCATTAACTTTTGGGTGAGAGTACAATTACCGCAGCGTAGCATCTCCAACCCGAGTAACCCTACTAATACCCATCTACCTGTGTGGTGTCCGGCTATCCTAAGACATCACACAAGTTACCTTTGTCAGCTCTACTTATAAGGAGGGAAGTATAAAATCTTCTGAGAATCCTTCTTCCAAAAAAAATTTCATAGTGGAAACTCAGTTGCACATAACGTTTACATGCAACTGATTAATCCCCACATATAACCAAACCGTATCCGACAACGGCTTGCAGTTATGAGTTGGTTGTTTGTGCAGCCAAAAGTTGCTTTAACTTCTCTAAATCTTGTGCCCATCGAGGATCAGGCTGAACACTTTCTAAATCGGGGCTAGATGTTCCACCTTTACGGGCTTTAGCATTAGAACCCTTATTTACACCACCTTTGCGTGCCCCACTTGGCGCGGGAACAGAAGCAGTACTAACAGCAGGCTCCAGGTCATCCTCTTTTTCTTTGGCTCTAGGTAATGCCTTCTCAATTTTGATCGGGTTGTCGTTTAGCACATGCCCATTGAACTTTTCAATGAATGCATCTGCCTCTTCATCCGTTTTGACAGTCACAAAGCCAAAGCCTCTACACTTATTCGTTTTCCGATCAGTAATGAGCTTGGTAGAAATTGAATCGGCTACTTCGGTAAAAACCGCCTCAAGTTCTTGGCGAGTTAAGTCTTCCGAAAGGTTGCCTATGTATAGACGAACGGACATGAAAGATACCTCTAGACTTGGATATTAACTAAACAAACTTTTTCTATTAACGCGACTCTTAATTATGCGGTGACATATACACCCAAGACCTGAACCAGCTACTTCTTGCATCAAACAAATACTTAAAACACAGCTTGATCAAAGCAATTGATAACTCACCAGTTTTGCGGTTGCGCTAACGCTAACTAAATAAGGCTGCAATAGCATGACCGTTACGCAAGACTTTAGATATAAATCATGGAACAAATTAGGTGGCTGCTCTAATGTGTTGCTTTGCTTGAGTACGTATGCCATCCACTAAGGTATCACGGTAAGCCTACCCCTGCCATTGCGAAGCAGAATTTCTGCCTATTGACTGACAGGGATTCGTTTTCTTTTCCAAAAGGATGTCTCCTACTAAGTTAAAAATGAACGTACTAAAAACACTATGTAATTTACTTCACTGTAGCAAAAGCACAGCGCCATGCTTAGAGACAGTTATCTCAAGAAGAACGCATTGAATTGGTTCTAGTCCTCAGCAAAGATATATCGATAAAGTTCGGCAGGGTTAGGCTCTGGACTTTCTAGGGCATATTCAACGGCTTGCTCAACTTCTGCTTGAATTTTCTTTTCGATCGCCTTTAGCTCATCGTGGGTAGCTAAATTTTGTTCAATCAAATAAGCTGAAAACTTTTTGATTGGATCGCGCGCAAACCAGAGTTCTTTTTCCTCTTTGGAGCGAAGTTCATCTGGATCTGCCAGTGAATGCCCTCGGAAGCGGTAAGTCAGGCATTCAATCAAGGTAGGACCTTCGCCAGCACGTGCCCTTGCCACTGCTTCTTGAGCCACCGTGTGAACTGCCATGATATCCATGCCATCCACTTCAACTCCTGGCAACCCAAATACACTTGCCTTTTTGTAGATTTCTGGCTGAGAGGTTGACCGCTCATGCGCCATGCCGATCGCCCACTTATTATTTTCCACCACAAACAGAATGGGTAATTTCCACAATGCCGCCATGTTTAGGCATTCAAAAAACTGACCATTGTTTGTCGTGCCATCGCCAAAAAAGGCGGCAGTTACTTGATCGGCAGTTTCATCCCCCAACACCTCCCGCCGATACTTAGATTGAAAGGCAGCTCCAGTCGCAACGGGGATTCCTTCACCAATAAAAGCAAACCCGCCTAATAAGCGATGCTCGGCGGAAAATAAATGCATAGAGCCACCGCGGCCTTTGCTGCAACCTGTAGCTTTACCAAATAGTTCTGCCATGACGTTTCGTGCTGGCACCCCAGCACTGAGGGCATGAACGTGATCGCGATAAGTGCTGCAAACATAGTCTTCACCAGGGCGCATCGCTTTAATGACCCCACTGGATATGGCTTCTTGCCCGTTGTATAGGTGGACAAATCCAAACATCTTGCCGCGATAGTACATTTCAGCGCATTTATCTTCAAAAAAACGCCCTAAAATCATGTCTTCATAAAGCACCATCCCTTCTTCTTTCGTGATGGTGACGATCGCGGATAGCAAACTGGGAACCGTTCTCTCCTGAACCATGGGCGCTGTTTTGACCTCAGACACTCTTTAACAAGCTTCCTAGAATTTATGTTGCTGACCAGAGTATTTTGCTTATTCTGGGTGTAAGCTTCCACTCTATTGACTGAATCAGTCAACTGTCTGTCTTTTTGGCATCTTGACAGGATGCTGTAAGACGCTAACATAGCATAGCTTAACCTTGCTTCTTACCGTTGGGGAAGTGTACTGTGCGTATTCCGCTTGATTATTATCGAATTCTGGGCTTGCCCATTCAGGCGACCAGCGATCAGTTGCGCCAAGCTCATCGCGATCGCACGTTGCAGTTGCCCCGACGCGAATATTCCGACGCGGCAATCACTACGCGCAAACAATTAATTGATCAAGCCTACGCGGTGTTGTCTGATGCAGAGCATCGACAGCGGTACGACACCAGTTTTCTTGCCAAAACCTATGAATTTTCTGCTGAGACTGACTTGCTCTCAGCCCATGCTCCTTCAGCCTATATAGGAGCCGTAGACACCGCTGAAATAGATCCCCATGCACCTAGCATCGAAATTGAGCAATCTCAATTGATTGGCGCATTACTGATCTTGCAGGAATTGGGAGAGTATGAACTTGTCCTTAAGTTGGGGCGACCCTTCTTGACTGGAGGAACTGCAACCTTAAAGGACGGGCGCTATGGAGAACCTGCAATTGTTTTTTCAGATGTTGTGCTGACTGTAGCGTCGGCATGTCTTGAGCTCGGGCGAGAACAGTGGCAGCAGACTCAATACGAAAATGCCAGTGAAGCTCTCGAAACTGGACAACAGCTTTTACTGCGAGAAGGATTGTTTGCAAATGTGCGCGGAGAGATTCAATCTGACTTGTATCGTTTGCGACCCTACCGCATATTGGAGCTACTAGCCGCTTCGCAAGAAGCGGTGGATGCCCGAAATAAAGGCATTGGGCTTTTACAGGCAATGCTGCAAGATCGCGGCGGTATGGATGGGGTGAATGATGATCAATCGGGTCTGAATGTAGATGACTTTTTGCGTTTCATTCAGCAGATCCGCGCCTATCTAACGGCAGAAGAGCAGCAGTTCTTGTTTGAGCGGGAAGCGAATCGCCCTTCGGCGGTGGCAACCTATTTAGCCGTTTATGCCTTGTTGGCAAGAGGCTTTGCCGACCATTACCCAGAGTTAGTGCAGCGTGCAAAGCAGTATTTGACTCGGCTGAGCGATCGCCAGGATGTGAACTTAGAAAAGGCAGTCTGTTCTCTTTTGCTGGGTCAAACTGAGGAAGCCAGTCAAGCGTTGGAACTCAGTCAAGAGCAAGACTCGATTGCATTTATCCGTCAGCATTCTCAAGACTCGCCTGACCTGTTGCCGGGGCTTTGCCTCTATACAGAGCGCTGGTTTCAAGATGAGGTATTTCCCCACTTCCGCGATTTAGCGCAGTGCCAAGCGGTACTCAAAGAATATTTTGCTGATCCCCATGTACAGAACTATTTGGAGCAGTTGCCAGAGGCGGAAGCGGCTAATCATCGAGTCCCCTTTCGGTCTTCAGAAGTTGCAGACCTATCCAGTCGGACTGCGCCTAATCGGTTAGCAGCGGTTACCTATGCATCCAGTAATGGGTTACAGTCCATTGCGGAAAATCGTGAACCCGTTGTCAACTCTGGCTCTTATGCAAATTGGGAGCGAGAAACTGATCACGAGTCACTGATTGCAGCGGCAAAAGCTCGAATCACCTCTCGTTCAGCGACCGCAACTCTAAGTTCTGACCTGTCAAATGGCTCGGCGATGCCAATGGCAGAGCGAGATGGCGAAGAACCAATCAGTGAAAAGCAGGAATTGCCCACGCGCCCCACGGAACAGATTCGTCGTCGCAGCGATCGCCCCAAATCAGAAGATAGCAGTGGGTCAAATCGGAATCAGCAGAGCAATCGTTCTAGAATCGCTCCCCAATTTGCTCGATGGTTATTGCCCGGATTGGCGCTCCTAGGGGTTATTGTCTTGGGCTTTTTCCTCTCTTTGCTTGCTAAAGGATGGCAAAATACCTCCAATCAGGTTGCCCAACAGCAAGACGAGAAACTACTGGTGCAGTTGGATAAACCGTTGATGGATCTAGGTGATGGCGCGATCGCGCCTGTCACTGCTGCAACCCTGGATAAAGAGTCGGCTCAGACAGTACTTTCCTCCTGGTTCGCGGCAAAATCTAAGGCAATGGGGTCTACCTACGAAATTTCTCAGCTAGACACTATCCTGATAGAGCCAAGTCTTTCAGCTTGGCGCACGGATGCAGAAGATCTCAAGCGCAACGGTGAGTATCGAGTTTATCAACACGATGTCACGGTTGAGAGCGTAGAACTATTGCCAGCCAGTGCCGGTCTGGATACCAGCACTCCCAGCCCTCAAGTCAGTCTTCCGGCTTCAGAAATCAATTCCAGTACTACAGGCACCAGTCCATCACCGATGGCTGCCGCAACTTCATCGGGTACGCCATCTTCAGCTGTTTCTACCGCCGCAAATGAAGCAAGGGTCGTTGCGGATGTGAAGGAAACGACGGAAATCTATCGCAATGGCGCTGTTGAGGGATCTCCTCAAACTGACAGCTTACGAGTTCAATACAATTTGGTGCGGAAAGATGGTGAATGGCGGATTCAAGATTGGCAAATGCTTTAGATTTATCTTTTAGTGAAGAGGATAGATTTGGAACCTAAGCCGCAACGCTTTTTTGTTGCTCTTGTGCCGCCCCCAGAGATCCAAGCGATCGTCGACGATATAAAGCGTCAGTTTGCTGAAGAGTATGCCAGCCAAGCCGCCCAAAAATCGCCACCTCATATTACGCTACAGCCGCCCTTTGCCTGGATGCCGCAAGAATTACCCAAAGTAGAAGAGCAATTAGCCAAATTTTCCATGCAGCAAACGCCTTTTGAGGTGGAGCTAAATGGATTTGCAGCGTTTCCTCCCAGGGTAATTTACGTTGATGTAGTCAAACCTGCTGCGCTGCTCAATCTGCAAACAAGTTTGATGGCTGATCTAGAAGCAACCTTAGAAATTGTGCATGAAGCCTCTAAACGGCGAAGTTTCACGCCCCATATGACTGTTGCTTCTCAAGATTTGACCCCGCCAAATTTCAACGCGGCATGGCAGTCATTTCAAGAGCGATCGCTTCAAATTAAATTTCTGGCATCTTCCCTCAGTTTGCTAATCCACGATGAGCAATGGCACATTCATAAGACATTTCCACTCTCTAAAAAAGTCCACTCTCCGTAGCCAATGCTACCCAGCTTAAAAAATTAGTCGGTTATGCTGTATTCTTATAAAGTTTTGTTTAGTCATCTGCCAAAAAATCTTAGCCACTTGTTCAAAGTAAGGATGTTACACCGATGACACAAGTTGCTGAAACCTCTCTTCATCGGGTTGTGATTGTGGGAGGAGGCTTTGGAGGGTTATATGCAGCAAAATCCCTGCGGCGATCGCCCGTTCAGGTCACCCTCATTGATCGACGTAATTTTCACCTATTTCAGCCACTGCTCTATCAAGTTGCTACTGGCAGCTTGTCACCGGCTGATATTTCTTCGCCTTTGCGCGGCATTTTGAGCAAATGCAGAAACACCAGTGTTTTGATGGATGAAGTGATCGATATCGATCCGCAGCAGCAAATTGTCAAAATGCAGGAACAGGACATTGCATACGATTCGCTGATTGTGGCAACGGGAGTCAGTCACCACTACTTTGGTAATGACCAGTGGAAAGCCACCGCGCCCGGACTGAAGACGGTTGAAGATGCACTGGAGATGCGCCGTCGGATTTTTGTTGCGTTTGAAGCGGCAGAAAAAGAACTTGATCCAGAGAAACGGCAGGCATGGTTGACCTTTGTAATTGTGGGGGGTGGACCGACAGGAGTAGAGTTAGCAGGTGCCATTGCGGATCTTGCCTTTAAAACCCTGAAAAAAGACTTTCGCAGCATCGACACCACCGAAGCCAAAATCCTCTTACTAGAAGGAATGGATCGCCTGCTGCCGCCCTATCCACCTGATCTATCCGAAAAAGCCGCGATCGCCCTAACTAAGTTGGGAGTCACCGTTCGCACCAAAACCATGGTGACGAATATTGAAGACAACACCGTCACAGCCAAACAGGGCGATCACGTAGAGCACATTCCTGCGTGCACTATTCTTTGGGCAGCCGGCATCAAAGCCTCTGGGATGGGGCAGACTTTGGCAGACTGCACTGGAGCTAGCCTTGATCGCGTGGGCAGAGTGATTGTGGAACCCGACCTCAGCATTGCGGGGCATCCCAATATTTTCGTGATTGGCGACCTGGCAAACTTTCTTCACCAGGGCGAAAAACCACTTCCCGGCGTAGCTCCGGTTGCCGTTCAAGAAGGAAAATATATTGCTAAGCTAATCACCGAACGATTACGTGGCAACACGCTACCTCCTTTCCACTATGAAGAGGTGGGTAACCTGGCAGTGATTGGTCAAAACGAAGCCGTTGCCGATTTAGGCTTCGTCAAGCTATCTGGCTTTCTTGCCTGGTTCGTTTGGATCTTTGCCCATATTTACTATCTGATTGAATTTGATAACAAGCTAGTGGTGATGATTCAGTGGGGCTGGAGCTACTTCACTCGCAATCGTGGCGCTCGGCTGATTACGGGTGAAAACCTCCCTATTCCTGTGGAAGCTTCCAGTAAGGATGACGGGCGATCGCCTCTGGAACGCAAAGCTCCCGTTGAGGTTTAGATGAACTGACAAGTCAGCGCAAGCTATTGCCTTTCTAGTGGTAATAGCTTTGATACCAATCGACAAACCGTTTAATTCCTTCCTCAATCGCTGTGTTAGGCGCAAATCCCAAATCTGTTGACAAAGCCTGGACATCGGCATAAGTGGTCAACACTTCTCCTGGCTGCATTGGTAACAAGTTTAGAGTTGCTTCTTTGCCGATCGCTTTCTCCAATGTTTGGATCAGCGTCATCAGTTCAATCGGATGATTGTTGCCGATGTTATAAACTCGGTAAGGCGCATTACTATTCGGCTGTTCTGCTAGATCTACGCGAGAATTTACTCCCTGAGGCGGGTGCCGCATCACTCGCACTACGCCTTCAATGATGTCGTCGATATAAGTGAAGTCGCGCTGCATTTTGCCAAAGTTATACACATCTATCGCCTCTCCGGCAAGAATGGCGCGAGTAAATTTGAAATACGCCATATCGGGTCGGCCCCAAGGACCATAAACCGTAAAAAACCGCAGTCCCGTCATGGGCAAGGCATATAGATGGCTGTAGGTATGGGCAATCAATTCGTTCGCTTTTTTGGTAGCGGCATAGAGAGACACGGGATGATCGGTGCGATCGCTTTCCGCAAAGGGCACTTTTGTGTTGGCACCATACACTGAACTAGATGAAGCAAAAACCAGGTGCTTAATTGATTGCTGGCGGCACCCTTCCAGCACATTCACAAAGCCTGATACATTGCTATCTATATACGTCCACGGGTTTTGCAAGGAGTAGCGGATTCCAGCCTGTGCTGCCAGATTTACCACACAATCAAAGGGCTGCTGTTGGAAGAGCGCTGCAACTCCATCGCGATCGCTCAAATCTAGCGCTTGAAACGTAAAGCCAGAGTAGGGTTGCAATAGGGCAAGGCGATCGCGCTTTAAACTGACCGCATAATACTCATTCAAATTATCAACACCATACACCTGCATCCCATCTTGCAATAGCCGCTGCGCCAGATGGAACCCAATAAAACCAGCCGTACCCGTCACTAAAACTTTCATCCAGCTATTCTACTTACGCGTTGGAATCTTGCTCAACGTTGCACCAAAATCAAAAGCCAGAAGTCATTGCATGGACAACGCTTCTGGCTTTTGGACTCCTAACCTCTGAAAATTTGGTATTTACAAAAGAACGTTTCCAAGTTCCTTAAAAAAGCCCACGAACAGGCGCTGGCTCTGGAGTTTGAGGAGACGGGACGGGCTGTGCGAAAGGAGGCGCGGTGCTTGGCTGAGGAGAAAAATCCTGTGGGATTTGCAGCGGCGATTCTACGTAGGGAATGAAAGTTGGATCGACTTCTCGCGGAAATGCTTGGGTCCCAATGCAAGAACTAAGCGCTACTGGAGATGACAATCCCGTTGTGCCACGACTAATGCCAACAACGCAATTCGCATATTGCACAGGTTGCAGACTGCGGCGGCAGCTATCCAATACCTCTCCTGCAACAGAATCTGTTAAATAACGACGAATACCTGTCACACAGAATGCCATATCTTCTGGGCGGCGAACTTGGCGACACGCATCAAGTGCATCAGTCGGCTCGTATGCGGTAACTTTTGGGGTAACTCTGCTGATGTCAATGACACAGGTGGACAAATTCTGTGGATATTGCGCCCGTGAACACGCAGAAACTGCTAGCTCTGGGGAAATCTTGAGGTTAATTAAAGAAGCAGCACAGTTCCGGTAATCTAGTTCGGAATCCTTACGAGCCGCAATCGCCGGTGGAATGGGAGCCGCGATCGCGACCAACCCAGAGAGCATCACCATGCGTGTCAAGGTTTTAGATAAACAAGTTGCCCACAAATGAGAGAGTTCAGACAAGCTAAATGGGCAGATCCGGAGTAATTTCATACCTTTTGCAGCATTAACAACATATCCAAGGGCAAATCAAGACAGACGGGTTGAGTTGAAAGCGTGAAACTAGAATAACCGTAATTCAGACAAAAGCAACGAGCAGACGATCCAAAATTGCGTTCATTGTCTCATATTCAAGCAGTTCCAGAAAATGCAGCAGTTCCAAAAAAGGCCACAGTTGATCGCGTTTTTTCCTCTGATTACATGAAGAAATTCTAATTTTTGCTGCATAACTGATACCAAAACGCCCCTAAGTCTTTAATTTCATGTCTGTTGATCTACTACAGTGATAAAGGTAGATGATAAATTCACTGATCTGCCAAGAGGATAGCCCGTATGCATTTGAGTGAGCTGACCCACCCTAACCAGTTACACGGTTTGTCTGTGTATCAACTTCAGCAAATTGCCCGCCAGATTCGCGAGAAGCATCTGGAAACCGTTGCAGCAATTGGTGGGCACCTGGGTCCTGGTTTAGGTGTGGTAGAACTGACGGTTGCTCTGTATCAAACTTTGGATCTCGATCGCGACAAAGTGATTTGGGATGTGGGGCATCAAGCCTATCCCCATAAAATGTTGACTGGACGCTACGCCCGCTTTAACACGCTACGCCAAAAAGATGGCATTGCTGGATATTTGAAGCGCTGTGAAAGCAAATTTGATCATTTTGGTGCGGGTCATGCTTCCACCAGCATTTCCGCAGCCCTCGGTATGGCGATCGCCCGTGATCTTCAAGGCGATAACTACAAAGTGGCTGCGGTGATTGGCGACGGAGCATTGACTGGCGGTATGGCACTCGAAGCCATCAACCATGCCGGACATTTGCCCAAAACCAACTTGCTTGTGGTCCTCAACGATAACGAAATGTCCATTTCACCCAACGTTGGAGCCATTCCCCGCTACCTCAACAAAATGCGGTTGAGTCCACCTGTTCAATTCCTTGCCGAAAATTTGGAAGAACAGATTAAGCATTTGCCGTTTGTTGGAGACACCATTTCACCTGACTTAGCCCGCATTAAGGAAGGAATGAAGCGGTTAGCGGTGCCCAAGGTAGGAGCCGTGTTTGAAGAACTCGGCTTTACCTATATGGGTCCAATTGATGGGCACAACTTGGAAGAATTGATTGCGACCTTTCAGCAAGCACACAAGCACATTGGTCCTGTTTTGGTGCATGTTGCCACCACTAAGGGCAAAGGCTATGAAGTTGCCGAAAAAGATCAAGTCGGTTACCACGCTCAAAGCCCATTCAATCTAGCGACGGGCAAAGGAATTCCCTCTAGTAAACCCAAGCCTCCTGGGTACTCCAAAGTGTTTGGTGAAACGCTCACCAAAATTGCTGAGAGCAATCCCAAAGTGGTTGGCATCACGGCTGCGATGTCTACTGGAACTAGGCTGGATATTTTGCAAAAGCATTTGCCTGAGCAGTTTATCGATGTAGGAATTGCGGAGCAGCACGCCATCACCCTGGCGGCTGGACTTGCCTGCGAAGGAATGCGTCCGGTTGCTGCGATTTACTCCACGTTTTTACAAAGAGCCTTTGACCAAATTGTTCATGATGTCTGCATTCAAAATCTGCCAGTTTTCTTCTGTTTAGATAGAGCTGGCATTGTAGGAGCAGATGGACCAACCCATCAAGGCATGTATGACATTGCTTACATGCGCTGCATTCCAAATATGGTGATGATGGCTCCCAAAGACGAGGCTGAACTCCAACGGATGCTGGTGACGGGTATTAATCACTTAGATAGCCCGATCGCCATGCGGTATCCCAGAGGCAATGGCTATGGAGTGCCGCTGATGGAAGAAGGCTGGGAACCGTTACCCATTGGTAAAGGCGAAATTTTGCGCCAGGGGGACGACGTGCTGCTGGTTGCCTATGGCTCCATGGTTTATCCATCCATGCAGGTGGCAGAAATTTTGAGTGAGCATAGCATTGAAGCAACGGTGATCAATGCCCGGTTTGCGAAGCCCTTGGATACGGAACTAATTCTGCCGTTGGCACAGCAGATTGGACGAGTGGTGACGCTGGAAGAGGGCTGCCTCCCCGGCGGTTTTGGCTCGGCGATCGCTGAAGCGTTGCTGGATGCCGATATCACCGTGCGGCTAACCCGGATTGGCGTTCCCGATAAACTGGTGGATCATGCTTCACCCGATCAATCTAAGGCAGAGTTAGGATTAACGCCACCTCAAATGGCAGACCGAATCTTAAAGCTGTTTAGCAAACAGCTAGCAGCCGTTAGCGTTTAGAAAGTTTCAGGAAAAAAGACTGTTGTTGGAGCAGGTCAAGTTGATTCATGGTTTGCCAGTAAACGAGCTACAAACCTGCTCCTACGACAATGATTGGAATGTTGATTTTTGAAAGTTCTTAACTCGTCGAAAAGTTTTTTGATAGCACAGGTTGCTAAGGCGACTCTTCAAACCAGCTAGCGCGCCACGCATCTTGCGCAGAGGCGATCGCGTATTCTCGCTGCTTCTTGCGATAATCTTGCCCTAGTTTTTTCAATCGAGCAGTCAATTCACGAATTTTGCTCCGAGTCGCCATCGTTGGTGTATCCGCAAATTCGATTTCTACCAATCGTAGATGAATCGCCAGCACTTGTAAGATTTCTGGAGCCTTCTCATCATCATCCTGGGGTGTTTCTGCATCACTAACCGCTTCAACCAATACATTGAGCAGATTGGGCGATCGTGGCACTCCATCCAATAGTTCTGTTTTACTAGCATGTTGCAACAGAGCCTCAGGCAATTGACCGGGCAAAATATTAGATTGCTGAAGTAGCCGATTGGTTTGATGAGAAATAGTTGCTAGCTCCCTTCCAATACCTTGTTCAACCTCAACTTGCCATTGAATTAGGAGCGCTGGAGTTAGGGTGATGTCCTTTTGGTTAGACTGCTCGATAGATTGCTTAGCGGTTGATTGGGTAGAAGCTAAATCATCGGCATTGGCAGGCAATGCCTCTAGCTCAGTGGCTTGTGAGTCGTGGGCTTCTGCTACGGAGATACTTCGCGGAATCGCTGGCTGCTCTGGTCGTTTTAACAGTTCCTCCGGCTGAAACGGGTGCAGTTGCTCCAAAAGATTTGCTTGAGCTTGTTTTGCCAAATTGCTCAACGCCTGCTGCAAAATCTGCCGCTGACCCACTGACAAAGCCAAAAATTGCTGCGGATAGCCTTGAGTGCAAACTTGATATGCTGCCAAAACATGCTGTTTTCGCACTGCTTGCCCTAAAGCTGATAAGTAGGCTGTATAGGCATTTTGAAACGCCTCTGCTAGAGTCGCTAATGCTTGTTCGAGTAGAGCAATCTCTTGTTCAATGCGTTCAACTGAAGCGGTCATAATCTTCACAGCCCAATCTAGGCTTCTTTAGAATAATCATTAATGGAAAAAGCGAGTTGTAAAACTACCCCGTTTTTCCATGTACAAGTTTCACTTAAAAAGTTGAGGGTCGGTTGACTCCGCCTTCTACTGGTGTGACTCCTGTTCCAGAAAAAGGATCTGCTGTTCCAGTCCAGTTAAAGTCACTAATACGGAGAGTAATAGAACCAATTTCTAACACTGGGTTATATCGCAGGATAACGCCATAGGTGCGACGGCTGTACTCTAAAAAATAATCTGTACTAATAGGATCGGTAGTGTCCAAGCTAATAGCTGTAGTAAACCCGGCGCGAAATGGACCATAAATTTGCTGAATGAATGAGAGGGATACTACGCGAGTATCTACTACCCGGTCAAACAAAAAAGGAGATTCGCCAGTACCGATCGCCTGACTATAGGAAACGCTAAACGCCGTGTAATCAAGAAAATTACGGGAAAAGTGCCCAAACTGACCTGCCAATCCTGCCACTGCAAATACATTTTGCTGTACATCGCCGCTAGTGTAATTGCTATATACACCGCGCAAAGACGTATTGAAGTTGAGATAGGGCACAATCGGGTTAGCAGAGTACCGCAAACCAAGGTCGCGAGTTGATGGTAGCGGTTTTCCCTGCCATAAAGTAAACGTTTTGCCCACTCCAAATGTTGCTTGAAAACGTCCCAAATCAACCCGGTTATTGGTTCTTGTAACCGATAGCAACTCTGGGCGATCGGTGTCTGAGTTAATTGACTGATAGCCAATCTGGTAGTTCAAAACAACACCTGATTGCCCCAACAAAATATTGGGAGAAATCAATAACAATCCGATGCTGCTTTGCACTGTTTGAAAGCCAAGGGAGCCATTAAATAGGCGATCGCGGTAGCTGTATTCAAGCGCTAAAGTGTGTGGACCAATAGGTGTCGCCAGGATTTGGCGGACTCGCACACTGGCACGCAGACTATTTTCAAACTCTGCCGGATCAAAACTGGTCAGTGCCGCTGATCCTCGTAGAAACGTGCTGGGACTCAACTCAGCGTCCAACCGAGTTCTTAAGCCATAACTGCTGGGGTCAACTACCCCGATACCACCTTGACGATTATCAAACATCCGTTGGATGAAAATCTGGGGATACAGCGTGAAGGATAGTTTTGGTGACTGTAAAACATTAAAAACTCCTTCTAAGTAAAGCCCGCCCCGATCTTGAGCGTCATAGGCAAAGCGAAAAGGTGCAGCATCACGTTGGCGACGGTCTAAAACGGTGCGTGAGAACAAAAACGGTAGGGAAAACTTCTGGTCAAACACCAACCGAGGACGAGTCAGCCTTACTTCATCTTGTAAAGGAGACAGTCGCGTTAGGGTTGCTTTTTCTGCTCTCAGAACCAGTTCCGGTGGCGAAAAGGGATCATTAGTAATTTGAATATTAGTGGCAACCCATCCGTCTGGCGTGAAGTCAATTCGCTCTGCCTCAAATCGCAGCCGCTTTAGTTGACCGCCTTTAGGTAGTCCTCCAGGAATGCGATTTACATCTCGCCCTGCCCCGGCTGAGATCGAAACGCCTCCTGCGCCAGCCGGATTTTGGAGTGGCTGCTGAGAGGTAATGCGATCGCTAACAGGACGACCTAACACTGTTTCCGCCACACCATCGGTTGCGGCTGGAACGGAAATGTCTGTTCCAGCAGTGGGAATATAAATATCTCCCTGTGCTTGCTGAATGTTGCCGATACCCTGAATGAAATTGAGTTCTGCGCGTTGACCCCGTAACACCTGCTGTCCACGGGTAAAGGCAACGTTGCCCTCGGCTACGGCAATCCGATTGGTCAGGTTTACCTGCACGCGATCGGCATCTACCAGCCCATTGCGAAAGCGCATGATCACCTTGCCTTCCGCCGTGAATACCTGATTTCGCTCGTCATAATCTAACCGATCAGCCGTGACTTCCACTGGATCAACAGTTGGGTCAACGGTTGGATTGACGGTTGGGCTAGCGGTTGGGCTAGCGGTTGGGCTAGTAGCAGATTCACTAACAATCTGCCGCAGAATCGAAATCGGCACTTGATCAGTTGGCAGCGGATCAACGAGGGGAACTGAATTTAAGCTTTCAGGATTCTCACTCGGCAAACTCAGAGCATCAGGCGTACCGGATGGAGAACTGCTTGGAGGAATCAGAATATCTGTGGGAAGTTGGAGTGGTGTTGGAGCATCAGGAGTTTGGGCTGTTATTAGAGGAATTATTTGCCGGGGCGAACGTTTTGCTAGCCTTCTTAAATCCCTAGCAGTGAGTGAGCCGATCGCATCATAGACTTCAACTAACTGATCAAAAACAAAGGCCTGATCAAGCTTTTTCATCACCGCTGCTTCAGCCGTCTGGGGCAGCTTCCCGCTCACGCCTGAAATGCTATAGGACAAAGAGGGTGTTTGAGGCGGAGAAATTTTGGCCGGAGCGTTGCGTGAAACAATCCCTACGGGAACCGATGGTTTGGTGGGCGTTATCGCTTTTTTAGTGTTGGAGCGACCATCAAACGCTGATGGCGCATTTTTTTTGGTTGCGGCAGGTATCTTTTGAGTAGATGGCTTTTGAGCCACCACCACCGGCTTAAACGGCGGAATGAGTTTGCTGGAGGGCAGCGATCGCGGTTGAACGACCATCCGAGTTGGCGAAACCACCTTGTTTTGCGACCACTTTGATTCGGATTGAACCATCACCGTCTGCTTATTCAGCTTTACAGTTCCTCTCGATGAAACCACAGGCAGCAGCGACAGTTCTGGCGGAATATTTTCTGGCTTGGCGACGCTCTTAACTGATACAGATGATGGCAATGGCCTGAGAACATCCCCTGAAGATGACCAGCAAGATTCAGGTGTTTGGGGCGATAACTTGCCTTGTAGGGGCGAGATTGTGGAGGAAGCGATTCCCATAAGAGATCCGCTTTGTGGAGCCGCAGTTTTTAAAGAGCGTTCCATTTCAGGCGGGGCGATTCCCGTAGGGATCGTTTTACGAATCGCGGGAGACAAACCCTCTGAGATCGCGATCGATGGGCCTGATAGGGAAAGTTTTGGACAGAGAATCGTCTCAAGAGCTGGAGACGAATGTAAAGGCGGAAGTTCAGGGGGCACCGAGTAGGGCATAGTTTAAGCAAACATTAGACGGATACTGCCTATGGGCAAAATCTCACTGACGAAATGGGGCAGCAGAAAACCACCGCCCCAATGACGCTTACGAGACAAAGCCCAAAATTGGCTATTCCATATCTCGGCGTTTTGGGTTGCGAGATGGGTCACTCGACAGGAAGCCAAAAATAAACAGCCCTACGAAGAAGGTAACAACAATGTACACAACAATCTTGAGTGTGAGCATATGGATTCTCCGAAAATATCAAAAATACGATGTAATGGTTAGCACAAGTCAATCGCTATTCAATCATAGTGCTTAGCGACTTTGATTCAAAAATCCTTTTCGTTAAAAACTGTTCATGATTTCCAGGCGAAAAATGATCCTTTAGCACTCCAAAGAATTGAACAACTCAAGGGCTTGTTTCAAAAAATCCTTTAGGCGATCGCTCACCTGAACAACAGGACTACAACGTCCCTCAAATAGCCAACTTTCAATCGTCGAAAGCCGCCATTGTTTGCCACGATGATCAAAGCCTGCCATTTCTACCCCAATCACTCGGCGCTCAGAGGTCAATCCATCGGCATGAAACCGAATTTGGAGCAAAATACTACGGCTTTGAAATAACCGAGAAAAGCCCGGTAGATGAAACGCAATATCGATCGAGTCCGGATCAACCCACTCCCGTGTATCCGGATCATTTGCCCAAGGCTTTAAGTCAGCCCGTGCATCGGGAAACTCAGCTTTGAATAAATTGACGATCGCGGCTATTTTACTAGCAGTTTCCAGGCTGGTTGCCTGCTCGGCTGCATTCACTCGCGGCTCCTTTCTAGAAGGGGAGATACACCAACAGACTAATGCAGGTTTAATTAACGACAATCTACACCGCTTTGTAAAATTTGGCAGCAACTTTGATAGCGAATAGATTTTTTTAAGTGACAGTGATCAATTAATGCCAGTGGCTAGATCTTTTGAAAGCGAGAAGGATTTAGCAAATCTCTCTGTGCAAGAATGCCGGAAATTGTTTGTTACTGCAATATTTCTCGCTCAATCAACCATCGATCGCTAGAGCGGGTTGACTGTAGAGGATTTGCTCGCTGATTATGGTGAAGTTTGCATCTACCCAAATCAGTGACGTTTGCAACACAGTGCCGTTGAGTAGGTAAACCAGAGAAAAATTACGTTGACGAACCAGATCGGTTTGAATGATACGAGGAACGGCGGCGGCATTGAGATAGACCGTTGCTTCTGGACTAACCAAGAGCGGTGTTCGGAGAGATTGTTTTGTGTAACGCAAGTTGTGGTGCATGTGACCAAAGGCAACTAGGGGAATAGTTTTGCCCTGTTGACGTACATGGTCGATCGCCGCTGCAAAATCGGGATCGCCATGGTCGCCGCCAATGGGTTGCCAATCCTTGCCACAGGGATCATCTGGGCGATCGCCTAAGCCCAAAGGTCCGCAGTGTCCCAAAAAAATGATCGTGTTGTGGGCTGCCTGGTCTGCTGCCGATACAATCTGAGCAGTCGATTCAGCAAAATTATGAATACCGTAGCGCGCTTGATAAAATTCGGGGTTTTTCCAATCTGAGCCACCCCAGCTAAAGGGACGCGCGCCCACAACGGTTAAATTCAAATCAGAAAAATCTCGTTTGCTATAGCCAACGTGCAGATCGCCCAACAAATCAAGCTGTTGCTGAACACGGTCTTCTTTAGAGCGATCATAAGGACATTTTTGTTTACCCCAGTGCGAAGCGCTATACCAGGCATCGTGATTTCCAAAAATCACTGCTTTAGGAATCTCCAAAGCTGCGATCGCCCGAACGACCTCAACTGACTCATTGCCAAAGTCACCCACAAACAAGGCTAAATCAATCCCAAGCTGTTGCAGCGCCAATCCATCAGCGTCTTCCCACTGATCGTGAACATCGCCAATCACAGCAATTTTGATTAACTCTGGAGTTTGCTTTCCACCTATACTTGGCACTCCGGTTGCCTGTGTATGCAATGTCTCATTCATACTGTGCTGTTTAATGTTCACCTCTACAGTTTCTCCTATTCTCTCTACAGAATCCAGGTTGCCCTCTCACCTTGATTGCTGCCGTCGTAGCCACCGAACGATCTGATACTCTGTCTCAATAGGATCAAAACGTTTTTATCAAGTTCTTCAAACGTTTAAGATCGCCACCGCCCAGACATCATGCAATTTTTTCCCTTGATTGATCATTTCTTTACCCAAGTGCGGAAGTTCCCGGTACAGCTTTGGATTGGGCTGATCGTTTTGTTGCCGCTCGGAACTGGAGTGGCGGGGGTTTGGCTTTTGAGCAAAATGGATGATGTGGAATGCCAAACAGTTTGGCTGTCACCCCTAGCAACGGAATCGACGCGGCTGTATTGTGCTCAAGTGAGTGCTGATCGCCGAACTGCAACCGACTTAGGGGAGGCGATTAAACTAGCAGATTCAATTTCTCTCAGCCATCCCCTCCGGCAAGATAGCGATCGCCTAATTCAACAGTGGTCAAATCGCTTGCTGGAAATGGGCGACACTGCGTTTCAAAACGGCAAGCTGGATGATGCCATTATGATGCTTGAATCTATTCCAGACAGTACAACCCTGCGCAAGTCTGCAACTCAGAAAATAGAGCAATGGCAGGAAACGTGGAAACAAGCCGAAGGTATTTTTCAAAAAGTACAGGATGCGATCGCGGCTGATAATTTATTGATCGCGTTTGCCGAAGCCAGAACTCTTTTGAAAATCAATAATGAATATTGGCGAACCACGCGGTTTCAAGACGTTGTAAACCAAATTCAAACGGCTAAGGAAAATAAAAGCGCCCAAGCCGCTGCAGATCGTAAAAAGGGAATCGCCAGCGCTCCTTTTGGAAGAACGCGTCCCCTTACCACCACTGAATTAATGTCTCGCTGGCAAAAAGAACAGGATCAGGAAGCAGTGGGTCATCTGCAAAAAGCGAGATCGCTTGCCGCCACGGGTGAAACTAGCCGATTACGAGATGCGATCGCCGAAGCCCAAATGGTTCTGTCGGGCACTGCTCAATACACGGAAGCCCAGCAGTTGATTAAAGACTGGAACAATCAAATTGAAATAATTGAAGACCGCCCCGCCCTTAATCGAGCCACTGCACTAGCACGCAAAGGTGACATTGCCTCCCTCGAAGCCGCCATCACCGAAGCCAACAGTATTTATTTTGGGCGAACACTCTACCGCGAAGCGCAAGCCAACATTGACCAATGGTCAGCACAAGTGCGCCAACTCTACGATCGCCAGTATGCTCAAGAACTGCCGCCCAACAATAGCCAACCCTCACGAGATCCAAGCTTTTATCAAATTCCAGCCACTCCTTAAATGGAGAGATTGGCGAGTGGCAAATGACGAGTGGCGAACGACGATGAGGAGTATTGTTATAGCAGCCGTCTAGTCTAGTTTCTATTCCCTGCTTGAGCGCAATGCTAATTAAAAATCTAGTTCCGCTGATTCTGCTGATCTTTGTCCCAATTTCGATCGCGGCAGACTGGTTAGGGTGGGGCGAAACTGCCGTTTTTTTTACCTCCGCCTTTGCCATCATTCCCCTTTCCATTTGGCTCAGCACGGCAACCGAAAAGGTGGCAGTGGTTACAGGACCGACCCTCGGCGGATTAGTTAACGCCTTCTTTGGCAACGCCACGGAGTTGATCATTGCCTTGGTTGCGCTGAAAGAAGGGCTGGTAGATATTGTCAAAGCCAGCATTACAGGCACTTTGCTCAGCGACCTGCTGCTATTGATGGGGCTTGCCATGCTGACCGGAGGGCTACGTTATAAAGAGCAGGAATTTAAGCCAATTTTGACACGGGTAAACGGTTCATCGATGACCTTAGCAGTTGCCGCGATCGCCCTACCTACCTTAGTAATCTACACATCCAATGTGGTGGATGAAGTTGCCATTCGCAATCTTTCGCTGATTACTGCCAGCGTTTTGATTATTGTGTATGGATTAACGCTGCTGTTTTCCTTAGGCACCCACAGCTTTTTATATGATGTGGGCGTTGCGGATGAAGATCCAGTTTTGGAAGAAATCTCTCCCACTGAACAGCGCTCAAAACTGATCGGTTGGATCGTTGTCCTGCTAGTCTCCACAATCGCCGTAGCGTTTGAATCAGAGCTTTTTGTGGGCGTGGTGGATACCGAAACCGAGCGTTTAGGACTCACACCGCTATTTACTGGGGTGATTTTGCTGCCATTGATTAGTGATGTAGCGGCATTTGTGACGGTCATCCGCATGGCAATTAAAAACAAAATGGATCTAACCGTCGCTACAGCAACGGGTGATAGCTTGCTGGTCGCCCTATTTGTTGCCCCGGTCCTGGTATTTGTCGGACAGTTTATTTTCAACCAGCCAATCGATCTCAACTTCAGCCCGTTTCAAGTGGTTTCGCTGGCGATCGCCGTTGCCATCACCAACGTCATCACTTCTGGTGGGCGCTCCAACTGGCTCGACGGTACCCTTCTCCTTGCCGCCTACATCATTCTCAGCGTCGCTTTCTACTACCACCCCGCCTAAATCTGCACCCACCAGAGAGATGCAATTAGAATCCGATGCAGGTTTTGTTGATTATCTAAGTTCACGGCTTGGCAATTTCAAGTAAGGATTTACGGTTTGTGGCTTTAATTTTTTCCACAAAAATGCCTCCGTTGAGGAGGCAGGTTGGAATGATTGAAGTGAAAATAGACTCCAAAACTACTCTTTGGAGATAAAGTCTTGTCCTTGTTTGATAGCTTGTTGACCAATATTTCTAAAAACCCAACCCAGTGCCAGTGCCAAGGGAAGAATCACAATGAGTAAACGCCAGTCCATAAAGTACCTCTCAGCCCGTTGATAAAGATTTTTGAATGACTCTCATACTTCTGTTTTATCGTATGTGAGTGCGTTTTACTAGCCTTTGATGAAAAGACTGCCTTGTTAAAAGGCTGAATGGCTGGTCGATTGTGCCTCTGCTCTGCTCATTTAGATTTATATAGGTAACAACCTTAAGGCGGTAAACCCTAATCCGTTCTTTTACCCGCATGAGCAAGGGCAAGCTTCTCATACTTCTGAGCGTGTTTAATTAAATCAGCCGCCTCTAGTTCTGATAGTTCACGAATCACTTTGCCGGGAATGCCTATAACCAGCGATCGCGATGGAACATCCTTGGTAACTACGGCTCCTGCGCCAACAATGCTGCCTGCCCCAATTCGCACTCCGTTTAGCACGATCGCGCCGATGCCAATCAAACATCCTCGCTCTATGTGAGCGCCATGAATGACAGCACGATGCCCGATCGTGACGTATTCCTCTAAAAGGGTGGGTTCTCCTGGATCGCCGTGCAAAATAGCTCCGTCTTGAACATTGCTGCTTGCCCCAATTTGGATTTCTTCCACATCTGCGCGAACAACTGCACCATACCAAACGCTAGCTCCTCGCCCGATGGTAACCCGACCAATGACCGTGGCGTTGTCAGCCACAAAGGCCGCTTCTGAGAGTTCAGGAGAGTGTTCTAAGGCAGAAAGTAAGCCGCGATCTCCAAAATCTTTCACGTAGGTTTCTCGATCTAAGTAAAGTGTCGTCAAATTGCCTAAGAAGGCTGTAAACCTTCCTGTTTATAATAGAGCCACCGCCACTGATGCATAAGACAGGCAAACTCGCCATCAATGATAAACCTTGCATTGCAATACCCAATTTTTGGTCCTGAAATTCAGTGCCCCCATTGCCGCCAAACGATTCAGGCGCTGACGCTGACAGATACCTATCTCTGCCAGCGCCATGGGGCATTTGAAGCAGATTCTAAAACGAGCGAACTGGTTCATCTACAGTCTGGGCGGCACTGGAAGCAATGGGACAACGAATGGTATCGTCAACACACTCATCCTGATGGCATTCGGTTTGAAATTCATGAAGCTCTGGATCGGCTTTACACGCAAGGCTATCGGGCGACCCGTGTAATTATTGCTGGTCGTTACAAAGAGCTGATTAATACTTATTTAGAGCGGAGTGCGCCTTGGCGTGGGCAAAGTGAACCGACGAAACCTCGTCTCTATGGTTTGCCCGTGGAATTTAGCTCCGATGCTGAACAAAATCCCTGTTGGGAAGTTATTAATTTCGACTTAGAAAAAGAACCGGGCGCACCTGTCCGCTATCCCTACTTTCGATTATTTGAATAGGTTTCGGGTTTCAAACTCAAAACCCAAAATTTCCTTCGGCTTGAACTCAGGTTGAAAGTAAAAAAACCTTACTCTTTCCATGCTTGCGGTTGCTGAAACCGATGGACATCGCCAATTACCTGTGCCCAGCCATCAGCGAGAGATTCAAGGATGCGATCGCCTTTTTCAGCCGTGGCAGTTGTGGGGTCGCCAATCACGCCACTGCAGCTGATATCTCTGGTCATCCAGGGAATTGGCAGATTTCGTTCCAGGGTCAGCAAACTATCCTGGGGCAGCCCGTGGGGATATTCTGCCTTGGCACAGTCCATCTTTACCTGATCTGGCAAAATCGCCAGCAGTAGGCTCGTTTCGGCATCGCCGGCATGGATGCCCAATTGTGCTTCTTTTTCAGTCAAGAGTTGCTTGGTAATATTGGGCGCTCTCCAGACAAAAAATGGAAATACCTCAAAATCATCGTGGGCTTGGTGCAAATCGCGCGCCACAATCTCCATGATTTGCGGTTGTCCCCCATGAGCGTTGAGCAGAATAAACTTCCGAAACCCAGCTCTGTAAAGGCTTTCGCCTACTTCCATTAGCAGCGCAATCAAGGTTTGTGCCGTTAGAGTTACGGTGCCAGGAAAATGCCAGTGTTCGTTCGATTTGCCGTAGTACAACGAGGGCAAGGCGTAAGCTGGAATGATGGGATCGAGCTTGTGCAAGGCTTTACCTAATACAGACTGGGCGATCGCGCTATCCACTATCAGCGGGAGATGCGGTCCATGTTGCTCAACCGCCCCAATCGGCTGAATGATTACCACCTGATCTTTGTTAGGCATTGCCTCAATATCCGTCCAGGACAAATAGGCAAAGAAGCGCTCAGGGGGAATGAAGCCGTGCATCATAAGAAGAAGGGTGAAGTGGGAAACTATAAATGGAGATGTGGCTGTAGATGAGTTTGGAAGAAAATCTGGGTTATTTTTTCTTTGACAAGCGTATTCTGGCGCGATCGCTGACTCGCAGAAGCTATGCCATGGAACAGCCCCAACCTTGCGCTCATCAAGAAGCCTATAGTTTACTAGGAAGCGCGTTGATTGATGCCGTATTGACCGAGTGGCTCATTCGATCTGGCTGTGACAGTCAACAGGATATTGTATTTCGCAAAATCGAGCTGAAGCAAGTCGAAAATCTGGCGCGGATTGGTCAAGCTCTAGAAATAGGCTACCGGATTAAGCGAGGTGCGGCGGAAAACCAGCAGAACGTTGATGAACAGCCGGATGTGCTAGCGGAAACAGTGGAAGCGGCGATCGCAGCTATTTATTTTGATGGTGGCTATAGTGCGGCTCGTCAAACCATTCAGCGGATCTTCAAACTAGAACCTCTTTAGGGTTTTCTCTTGACGAGGACGTTGTGATCAACGGATCAAGCACGGGAAACGATTGCTTCTCAATCACCGTAAATTTCCGTTGCTCTGAATTGTAAACAAACACTTTACCGGTTTCAATTTCATACATCCAGGCATGAAGACTCAGTTGTTGACTGTGCAACTTGGAGCGAATTACGGGATAAGTTTCTAAGTTTTCGATTTGCGTCAACACATTTTGCTCGATCGCCATCTTCAATAGCTCATCGGCTGGCAAATCGCCATAATTGTCTAGCACCAGACGGCGAGTCGGTTCACCATGACGTTTCAGCCAATCATAAACCGCAGGCATTTGCTCGGCCAAAGTGCCCACTTGCAGCAATCCCCGCATCGCGCCACAGTGAGAATGTCCACAGATGATGATGTCGCGAATTCCCAATCCCTGCACTGCATACTCAATTCCGGCTGATTCGGCGCTACTCGCTGCCCCATAAGAAGGAATGATATTACCCACATTTCGCATGACAAAGAGTTCCCCCGGTTGCGCTTGAGTAATGAGGCAGGGATCAATGCGAGAGTCGGAACAAGTAATAAATAAGACTTCTGGAGACTGACCCTGGGAAAGCTGTTTGAACATCTCATGATGATCGCTGAAATAGCTACTGTGAAAGGCGTTGAGTCCTTTAACTAAACTTGTAAGCGACATAATTCCTTTCCTAATTTGAACAATAATTAACTTGCAGCCCAGAATGTCGATAGCTCTCGTCCTATCCTTCCCCCTTCTACATGATTAATGTATAGTTTTCCGTATTTTTGTATGCAAAAGTGAAATTTTAGATGGGTTGAGTAAGCCGCCAACAGCCAAGATCATTCATTTTTCGATACCTGTTCAATTGATTCTGGGACTGGTAGGGAAAGGGCGATCTCATCCGCAAGCATTGAATTTTCGGAGGCCCGTTCAATCGGTTCTAATACCGCAGCTTGAGGCAAAGATAGTGGCGTTGCTAGAGGCACTTTAGTGGGTTCAGCAGTGCGTTTCCAGGCATAAAGGGTGAAGGCAGTCCCCATGTAGCCAGCGGTGAAAAGCTCGGTCGCTAGGGCAAGCTTATCTAAAACCTGTTGAGCAACTTCGTAAGACATAGCAACTATCTCCAGGATTTTCCACCAATCAAACATATGCAAGAAAGTATTGCATACCCCTTGCAATTGGTATTTAACTTTTAGGATGTGATTAGGGCAATTGTTCCAGCCAACCTGTCACATCGATCGCCAACATTTGCCCTAACCGCAGCAGTAAACGAAGATGCGTCAGGCGAATTTCACTTTTTTTGCCATAGGCAGCAACTCTGTCTAGGTCTTGGGTTGCGGCAATCCAGGCAAGACATTGGGGCACGATCCAATGGTGTAGGGATCGCAAGTAAAACTCTTGGGCATGTGCCAAGGACAGATTCAAATTCAATTGCTGACCCAGACTAATCAACTGCCGCATTCGCTCTAAATCAGCCGTTAAAGTGGCAGGGTTAAAAGCTTGCAGGATATTCCGCAACGAATGTAGGATGAGCCGCTCTAGGGTTTGTTGAGCTTCGGGAAGCTGAACGTAATAGTGCATCTGAGCGGCTTCTGTTGCGATCGCTTCTAGCTCTGCCAAATGCCCTAATCCTACAGTTCCTTCCACTAACGGATTGCTCAGATCTTGCTCCAACAATCTCAGTGACAGCAGCACTCGATGGCTAAGTGCAACCTCTGCGGCTACCTGAAGCTCCCGTGGAACCGTTAGCCCATCTCGGTGAAATGCCATCAAAATACCGTAGTTATCACGATAAACCTGAGTGTAAAGCTGGTCTAAGCGGGTTAAGGTACTTTGGGTCAGCATTTGCATGATCCGATGGCGTTCTTCTGCAAACAGATTTTGTAAGCTGAAAGATTGATCCCCAAAACTACGGTGCATTGCCAAAATCACCTTGGCAGAACTAGCTTCTCCCAGGGCTGTAAACACACACTCCTTCATGTGACCGTAGCTGCGCCGTCCAGAAAAAGGTTGAATGCAGCAGTGAAAGTCCCATCCACCTAGATGCAGCACCGCAAACACCAAATCAACTGATTCTCTTGTTATTTCTGACACCAACTGAAGCTGTCCGACCGCCAGGGTTAGTGAACCCATTCGTTGGAGTTGATAATCCACTTGCTGGGCGGTGTAGCAGTAAACTCGCTGCTCTTTGGGCGCTGTGACAAACAGAGAGCTAATAGCATAATGGGCGGCAACCTGCTCTAGGCTAATTTGCGCAGTGGTAACTAGTTGGCGATAGACTTCTGCTCCATTTTTGAAACAGTCCACATTGCTGGGCGCGACCGCCAACCGTTTAACAAAGGCTTTTTCTAAATGAATTCCAGAGACATCTCCCGCGAGTTCCAGCGCTCTAGCAGCATAGCGAAGAATCTGCACGCCCTCAGGGCGAGAAAGCTCTTCAAAAAACCAGCCGCAGCTGGTGTACATCAGCAAAGCATGGCGCTGCATTTCTAACAAACGCAACACATCTACCCGTTCTACCGCAGTTAAAGAATGAGATTGATGGCGAGCCAAAAAGGCATTGACTGTGGACTGGGCGCGATCGCGCACCACCTCAATATATTCATCTCGTGCCTTCCAGGGATCTTGCAATAGCTTACTGCCCGCATCCTCATAGACTCGCACAAGCTGATCCCGCAGCCAATTGAGTGATTCTCGTAGAGGTCGCCGCCATTGTTGATGCCACTCACCGCCGCCACAGCCGCAGTCATCTTGCCAGCGATCAACTCCATGACTACAACTCCAAGCGGTCACTGGCTTCAGCTCAACTTCCCAAACGGGATCGCAGATGGAAAGGTAATGGGCAAAATTAGTTACCGTCCAGCCGCGACTTGGAAATTCATGCACAAACGAATAGGCAAGGCACTTTTCGGTGCCGCCCTTATGGTGCCCGAAGGTTTCGCCATCTGTGGCAGCGGCAATCAGTTGCGATGGTTGCTGATCTCCTTGAACTGCTTGCCCTAAACGTCCGGCAAACTGGTGGGCATCCGACAACGCCTGATCAAAACCCATATCGCGGGAAATGGGTCCATCGTAAAAAAAGATATCGATGTAGGGTCGAGTGGAATTCTGCTCTAAGGATGGTAGATAACAGCGATATGGACGAGTGGGATTAATTTGGCTACCACCCACTTCCTGCCATTCTGGTTCTGGTTGCTCAGCTGTTGGCATTGGGCGACACCGTTGTGCCTGAGACGGTGCCAAGATGATGAACTGAATTCCTTCAATTACGAGTGCTTCAAGAGTTTCGTAATCGACGGCGGTTTCTGCTAGCCACATTCCTTCAGGGTCGCGCCCAAAGCGAGAGCAAAAATCTGCTTTGCCCCAGCGAATTTGAGTTAACTTATCGTGCTCATTGGCCAAAGGCAAAATGATGTGGTTGTAAGCTTGGGCGATCGCGTTTCCATGTCCATTCAGGCGATCGCAGCTTTTTCGATCCGCTTCCAAAATCCGCTGATACACTTCTACATCATGCCGTTCCATCCAGTTCAGCAGAGTAGCCCCAAAATTAAAACTGAGGTATTCGTAGTTATTGACGATCCCCATCACTTCTTGGCGATCATTGACAATGCGGGCAAAGGCATTGGGACGATAGCACTCATAATGGATTCTCTCATTCCAGTTGTGAAACGGAGCCGCACTCGGTTGCCGCTCAATCACATCCAGGTAAGGATTTTCACGCGGAGGCTGATAGAAGTGCCCATGAATCGTAATGTAGATTCCTTGCGCTGCATGTAAGGCGTTGTTAGCCTCTGTTTTGCACGCATCGTCACGGTGTAATGTGCTGTCACTCACTTGAGACTTGGAAGCGGGGGGCAGAGACGAAGTTAGCCCAGAATACTGATTAAAAAAAGAAGTCATGTAAGAAGAAAACTATTTTCTAGAACAATCAAAAATAAAAGAATTAAATGCCAATACAAATAAAATTTAATCTTTTGTCATCAAATCAACTCTTGATATTTCAGCTCAAAACTTGACGACTAATTGCTATTAATTTTGTAAAAAGGAAAGCACCGGAGCAGTAAAGACTCACATTAGCTTTGCGCTATCGCATTAGTTGGCACAAATGTTATGAGTTAACTTACGCAGGTTGCAAACGGGATACTACACCGCCTGTAGAACTATAACTGATTCAATATTGAGTACTTAAAAACTTAACGGCAACTTAGGGATCACTACAAATGGTCGTAGTTAATGCAATTGCAAAGCACTATGCTACAAGCTGCATTAACTACGACCATTTTCAACGATAATTTGAGTGAATTTGCAAGAACTCTACGGTCAGCAGCAATAAATTTCTAGCTTTAGCCTCTCGCTTTTGTGTGGTGCTTCAGGATGAAGTCTGAGCTTTGCGGCAAGCCTATTGCGCTTTTTGACTGTCCAGCTTACAGACGTTTAAGAGCCGCAAGTCGTTTTGGCTCACAGCATTCAACTTGTGAAAGCCTTGTAACCCCAGATTCAACGATGGGTTGGCACTACTAGCAATAGTTGAATTGCGATCAAGCGCAATCTCAAAGGGGTTGGCGGTGCGATCGTAGCTATCAGTTACCATCAGTGCAAGCTGATTAGCTTTGAACTCGCCTGCGGCACAATCGAAAGAGGAACTAGGCATGTATAAAGCGCCTACAACCTTTCCAGCTTTGTTCTCAAATACAAAGTATCCCTTCCCAAGCTCATTAGGCTTAGGCGCTTGACCATACAAGTAAACACCGTCAGGTAGTGTAGCAGTTGGTACAGCAGGGGCTTGGGCTACTGGCTTACTGTAAGCAGCTTGAGCTTCAAACGCAACACTCAGGGTGACAGAAGTTCCTAGAAGAGCGATACCAACGCGGCTAGCTAGGGTAGACCATTTGGAAACAGACACTTTTAAAGACTTTTGCATAACTTCCTCCATTCACCCAGGGAAAATATTTTGTTCAATGCAGCGGATTCTGTAGAGTCATCTGGCAACTTTGATGAGATTATGCATCGCCTCATAAGTATTCTTTGACTCAACTATACAGAGCACCAAATCGATAGGCTTCATCCTTATGACTCATCTCGTGGGAGGAGGTAGATCTGTCTCTTGAAAGACTTTAGTCACAAGGGGAAAGGTAGCGATCTGGAAGCGGTGTGGAGCGAAAAATCTCTATAAATTCATCAAACCACTTCTGACTAATCCTCGGTATTACATTTGGTGACAGTTCTACGTCTGGCTACTGGCTATACCTACAGATACAGTTAAGAAATTACGGAATTTCTGGCAACTTTCTTGTGGATTTGCTGATAGGGACGCAAGCAGCCACTCAAATTGATTGAACAATTGCCTTAAAAAATGGCTTGGTTGAAATGAAGGTGTTGATTGAGCATGGGTCTATGCCATATGGCACAATGTTAAAGAGCCCTTCTTAGTGGCTTTTGTTTTTCAGGTAAGCCCGTGAGTCCCACCGCAAATCCAGTTTCAGTCAATCCAGCTTTAATTGAAAACGGTCAGTCTGTTCAAGTCTCTGCTGTTTCTCGCCGTCGTCCGGTTTTTCCTTTCACAGCGATCGTAGGGCAGGAGGAAATGAAACTTGCATTGCTGCTGAATGTAATTGATCCCAAGATTGGTGGGGTGATGATCATGGGTGATCGCGGCACGGGCAAATCCACAACCATTCGTGCGCTTGCCGATCTCTTACCTGAAATTGAAGTTGTTGCCGATGACCCGTTTAACAGCCATCCCAGCGATCCCGAAATGATGGGAGACGAAGTTCGGCAGAGAATTGATCAGGGCATGGAAATTGCGATCGCGCTAAAAAATGTGCAAATGGTCGATTTGCCTCTCGGCGCAACCGAAGATCGAGTGTGCGGCACGATTGATATTGAAAAAGCGCTTTCTGAAGGAGTCAAAGCCTTTGAGCCAGGGCTACTAGCAAAAGCCAATCGCGGCATTCTATATGTAGATGAAGTGAATCTACTGGATGATCATTTGGTGGATGTATTGCTTGACTCTGCCGCTTCTGGTTGGAACACAGTGGAGCGAGAAGGCATTTCCATTCGTCACCCGGCACGATTTGTGCTTGTTGGATCGGGTAACCCCGAAGAAGGTGAACTGCGTCCCCAACTGCTGGATCGCTTTGGAATGCACGCCGAAATTCGTACGGTCAAAGAACCTGCTCTGCGCGTTCAAATCGTGGAGCAGCGTACTGAGTTTGATCAAAATCCGCAAGAATTCTTGGACCAGTCTCAATCAGAGCAAAATACTTTACGCCAAAAGCTAGTAGATGCTCAAACTCGATTAAGACAGATTGCGATCGACCACGATTTACGAGTCAAAATCTCTCAGGTTTGTTCAGATTTAGATGTGGATGGGCTGCGGGGAGATATCGTTACCAATCGGGCGGCAAAGGCGATCGCAGCTTTGGAAGGTCGCACCGAAGTCACCGTTGATGATATTCGCCGTGTGGTCACCCTTTGCCTGCGTCATCGCCTACGAAAAGATCCCTTAGAATCGATTGACTCTGGCTATAAGGTAGAAAAAGCCTTTAACCAAGTCTTTGGCGAAGAGACAGCTTAACCGTTTGATACAGCTCGCAACAACGCTCCGCAATTCCGTCCAGCGATATTTCTTACTGAAGCTTTTTCCACAACAAAAAAGTCACTTTCAAAGCCCCTCTTCCTTTCTAGAAGAGGGGTTTGAATGAGGGCAAAAGTTGAAGCAGGAGATTTAGGATTATCGGTTGAGCTTGACGACCAAAACTATCCCTGCGGTTAGCGCCACGAGAGTGGGTAGCCAGCCGCCAATAAAGGCATTCACAAGGCCAGCTTGGTAAATAATTTGCCCTGCAACCATCAAGGCATAGTAAGAAACCACAATAATTAGCGTCAGGCCAAAGCCAGCAGCGCGACCAGAGCGTTGGGGTCGAATACCCAAAGTTGCCGCTACCAAACCAAACGCCAAACATGCAAAAGGCATTGAAGATTTTTGTTCAATCCGTAGACGCATTTTGCGAATTTCTTTTTGGTTGCCCGTTTGCCCAATTAAATCAATGTACTGGCGAATTTCAGCAATGGTCATTTCTTCAGAATCACGGGCGGTTTTTGCAATGTCTAGTGGAGTTCGGGGAAGCTGAATTTGTTGGCGATCGAACCGAACAATATTGCGATAAGAGCCATTCGGTGCAACGACATAAATCGTCCCGTTGAAGAAATCCCAGGTTTTTTCCTCGGCGTTCCACTTGGCGGAGTCTGATGCCACAATTTGATTCAATCCCTTTTGGGAGAAATCTAAAATGGTCAGACCCTTCATTTGCTGCCCATCAAATTCTCTGGCATAGAACAAGCGAGAAAGAAGCTCATCTTTTTCGCCGCTGGGAAGCCGAATCGTTTTTGACTCACGATAGAGAATGTTTCGCTCTTTAAAAGATGGCTTGTTTTTGTTAAGTGCCTGATCCAGTAATTGACTAGCTTTCAGGTTGGCAGCAGGAACCACTGCTTCATTAAAGGCAAACGTAATGCCGCTCATAATCAGCCCAATGATCACCGCAGGAGCCACTAATCGATAAATACTGACTCCACAACTGCGAAGCGCAATCAATTCACTATCGCTGGAGAGCCGCCCATAGACCAACAGGCAAGCCAAAACCATTGACATGGGAAAGGCGAGTCCTACAAAGTAGGGCAGCCTGAGAACAAAGAATTGCATGGCGATGCTCATAGGCAAGCCAGAGTCGCTGACTCGCCGCAGTAAATCTAGCAGCACACCCGTTGAAATACCAATTGAGGTGAAGGCAACGACCCCAAACACAAAGGGTGCAATCAGTTCGGTGGTAATGTACCGATCCATCATCGAAAGTCCCGGAATTCGAAAACTGGAGAGCCGAAAAGGGGGCCTTTTGGAGGTCGAAACGTCGATAGTCATGAGCTTTGTGCGGGGGAGGATACAGAGTTGGCGGGAAAAAGTTTAGCGTTTAGGGCTGGAAGCGATCGCCCAAATAATATTGCCGGACTGCTGGGTTATCGTATAGCTCCTCCGAACTACCAGAGGCAAAAATTTGCCCATCTCGCATGATGTAAGAGCGATCTGTAATTGCTAGCGTCTCCCGGACGTTGTGATCGGTGATGAGGATGCCGAGTTGGCGATCGCGTAATTGAGAAACAATTTGTTGAATTTCGTTTACTGCAATCGGGTCTACGCCTGCAAACGGTTCATCCAACAGCAAAAATTGAGGTCCATCCCGTCCGGTGGCTAATGCCCTAGCAATTTCAGTTCGGCGTCGCTCACCCCCAGAAACCCGAAGCCCTAGCGTATTAACCACTTTCTCAAGCCGAAATTCTTTGAGTAGTTGATGCAGCCGACTATTCCACTCAGAGCGGGGCACGCCCGTTTGCTCCATCACCAAAAGAATATTTTCTTTAACAGTCAAATGCCGAAAAATGCTAGCTTCCTGAGCGAGATAGCCAATCCCCATGCGTGCCCGTCGATGAAAGGATACGTTCGTAATTTCGGTATCGTTTAACCAAACGCGTCCCTGATTAGGTTTTTCCAGTCCTGTAGCAATGTAGAACGTGGTAGTTTTGCCAGCCCCATTAGGACCTAACAGTCCAACAATTTCACCTTGAGCGACTGAAAGACTAACCCGACTGACAACTGCACGCTGCCCATAAGATTTATGAATATTCTCAAGAACAATTTTCAACAGCCCACTCCTGGCTATGGTCACCACAATTCGCAGTATTTATCTTATCAGAGGCTATGAGGGGGCCATTAACGGGAGGGAGTAGGTACCGCTGGAATCGCTTCACCAGGAGGGGTTGAGGGAGTAAATTCAGATTGACCGAACGGATCCGCAGTTGGCGCAGGGGTTGGCGTGGCAACTGGAGCCGGAGCTTGAGCAGGACTATCTTGAACCAGGTAAATGGCTTCTACTTGTCTAGGAGACTGAGGGAGCGCAACAAAGCGTCCTTCATCGATTAAGTAAGTAATGGTTTCGCCACGAAGGCTATTGCCTTTTTGCAACACATAAACGTCACCCGTAAGAATAATTCGACGTTCACGGCTATAGTATTGGGCTTGTGCAGCAGTTGCCTGAATTTGTCGAGATGGATAGTAAATTTGAACGTTGCCGCGGGCTGTAATCACTCCCGTCTTAGAATTCGCTTCTTGAATATCAGAGCGTAATGTTAGCGGACGGGCTGGGTCAGATTGCCCAGTTTGAGCATTCACCGCCTGAGAGCCGACTGGAGTAAAGCCAATCAGACCGTCCAAAAGCAGCGCTGCGGCAATGGTTGCAGGCGCGATCGCAAACAGCGCCAGATTACGAAAGGGAACCCTGAGAAGTTGGGAATGACGCATAGTACAAAAAAGACTATCCAAAAACGGTGACCTTGCTACAACCCTGTCTTAACATAGAGACCTCTGATTGTCGCAAAAAGTTTCTGCAAACTTTTTATTAACCATACCTTGGAGCTTTAACCTCCCCACAAATGGCTTCGTGGACAACAAAGCTATCCAGGATAATGAATTGCTGAACTGGTCCGCATGGCAATGACGGCAGCAAGCGACTGCCCAGTTCTACCATTTCAAGCGTCGAGCGTTAACCATGCGGTGGTGAGAACTGCTCATGGTGCCTCCCCTAGAGATGCCTCCAGCAGACACAGCTGAGCAACTGTATGTAAAAGTGGTCTTCGCGTATACCTTGCTTTGGCTAGCAACGGCTGCATCGAGCGCTAGCAGTGGCAGACAATGAAGCTGATTTCGGCACTGTGCAAGCTCTTGTGGAAGCTAGTGGTTGGGTGCTTGCCGCTCCAGCAATTAGCCAAGAAGATGAGACAGGTGTGTCACCATCGCCCTATCTTGGTTGAGAGGGCGTTTCCAGTCGGATTAACCGAGGCGACAGTCTCACGAGTTCAAGGTGCTGTAGCAGACTGTGAAAGGTTGGTTTAGTTCGATTTTAGTCCTGCTAGTCCTGCTGATTTTTGAGATAGCAAATCTCGATATGAGACTGATTCTGAGATGAGGACCTACAACTGTAGCAATCAGCAACGGAACAGGAACCATGACTTGAGAGTGCGAGGAAAAAGCAAAAAATTTTGCCAGTTGCTCAACAACCCGGTATCCTGCTAGAGGTCACTTTCTAGTTTCGATGTTTGTTTCGAGAAGTCTTTTTGATTTAGGTAGTAGGTACGCATGGGATCATCTCATCCATTAGTTGCTATAGGTGTGGGAGTTTTAGTCGCTTTATCTCACACGGCTGCGGGATATTCCCAGGAACACGATTTGAACCCCGTTACGGCTGCAAACGAACAATCTTCATCAGAAGCACATTCCGAAAAAGTTGACGAGTTGCCATCCAATCAGAGCGCGACGCAATCAAAGCGGGCGATCACGGTTTCAGCTAAATCAGCGAAATCGCAGCCGATAACTGAAAAGCCTAAGCCGAACACTCTGAACGTTCAGAAAAAAGCTACAGAATCGGCATTGTCACCAAAAAATAAGCCAGCCAATGACGCTAAACCAACTAATAAAATAGCGCAAGCAAATCCAGAAACCTCCGCTCCGGCTGCGGGCACCACTCCTGCCCCGCTGGTTCCGACCCTACCAATCAATTCGACAATACCAGTGCTGCCGTTTCAAAGCATTCCCATCGGTCCAGCAAAGCCAGGAATGCCCCCCGACTATCTCAACCCAAATCCCAATCCGCTCAGCTTTCCCACCAGACCAGAAGAAGTGAAATTGAGGGGAATTCAACCAATTACGTTGCAGCAAGCACTGGAGTTGGCAAAACGGAATAACCGCGACTTGCAACTCGCAAATGAGGTATTACAGCGAGTGCGTGCTTCGTTGCGGCAAGCCCAAGCAGCCCGTTATCCCACCATTGGCGCGAATGGGCAAATTTCACAAGCGCGATCGGCTTCTGGGCAGTTATCGCAAGGAGCGCAAACACGGGCACAACAAGCCCAGTCTACATCTGGGCAATCTACATCTGGCCAGTCTACATCTGGGCAATCTACATCTGGGCAATCTACATCTGGGCAATTGTCGCAAGGAGCGCAAACCCAGGTACAAGAGACTCAATCTACATCTGGGCAATTGTCGCAATCAGTGCAACAGCAAACTATATCCAACAGTCTTCGACAAGGCTCTAATGCTGATCAGCAATCCACCGTGCTCAACGGAACGGTGCAGGTAGGCTATGACATTTATACCTCTGGTCGTCGTCCAGCCCAAATTCGAGCGGCAGAACAGCAGGTGCGATCAGAAGAACTTCAGGTTGAGGTCACGCTACAACAGTTGCAGTTAGACATTTCCAATGCTTATTACAATCTTCAAGATGCTGATGAATCGGTGCGAATTCAGCAAGCGGCAGTCCGAAATGCACAAGCTAGTTTGAGAGATAGCGCTGCCCTAGAAAGGGCGGGCATTGGAACTCGGCTCGACTTGCTCCGGGCGCAAGTGCAACTTGCAAACTTTCAGCAATTATTGGTAACTTCCCTAGGAACTCAGCAGGTCCGTCGCCGTGAGCTTGCTCAGCTTTTGGCATTACCCCCCTACCTAAATCTTGCAGCAGCCGATCCTGTACAAATTGCTGGGGTGTGGGATATGTCTCTGGAGCAATCCATTGTGACAGCGTTTAAAAACCGGGCTGAGTTAGAACAGCAACTTGCTCAGAGAGCGTCCGCAGAACAACAGCGAAAGGCGGCATTAGCGTCTTTAGGTCCGACCGTTTCTTTCAACTTTCAATACAACATCTTGAATAATTTGAGAGATCAATTGGGTTTTGCCGATGGCTTCAGCACTGCGCTTGGGTTCCAGTGGAATTTCTTTGATGGCGGAGCGGCACAAGCACAGGCAAGCCAGCAGGATGCCAATATTGCCCAAGCTGAAACCAATTTTGCGAATACTCGCGAGAGAATTCAGCTTCAGGTTGAAACGGCTTACACTAATCTGGGAACCAACTTTTTAAATATTGGCACTAACCGACAAGCGTTAGACCAGGCAAGAGAAGCATTGCGACTGGCACGGCTGCGTTTTCAGGCAGGGGTAGGCACCCAAACTGAGGTGATCAACACTGAAAATGAATTGACTCGTGCAGAGGGCAATGTAGTCACTGCAATTTTGAATTACAACCGTGCTTTGGCATCGCTCAATCGCTCGGTGACAAATCTGCCAATTCCTGCGGGGTCAACGACTCCAACTCTGCCAAAAACGGTGACAAATTCTACTCTTCCTGAAGCTTCCCCTGCTCCGCTGCCCAGATAGTTGGCAAGATCGTTAATATGAGATGGCTAGACGCGATCTATTTAGTTACTTCAAATTAGTTACTTCAAACAGTTGGTTTCTTAAAGCATGAGGATGGGATGATGAATCAACGGACTCAACCTCTAAGGATGATGCCAAGCTGGTCGCGATCGCTGATGGTGTCAGGGCTAAGTCTAGCAAGTGTGCTGGGCATATTGGGCGGCACCTTACAGGCTCAAACCTCGGTGGAATCAGGCGATGCGACCGCCCCAATTGAATCTGCGCCGATTCTATCAGAGCCGCAGATGGCCCCAATTGAACCCGCACCCTTTGTGCCAGATCCCGCTCCCATCGAGTCAGTAGCTCCTGCAAACGAAGCCTATATCGACTCAACGGACTACGGCATTGGAGCAACAGAACGCACCAGCCCAGTTGCGGCATCTCCTGAAATGCCCCAGATTCGTTTACCCAATGCTTTAGAGTCGGTTCAAGCGGGACCCATCAGCATCGCTACCGAGAGCTTAGGAGTTGGTACGACCGCTTCACTCAAAGATTTCTATCAGCGCACTTTCCGTCCACCAGGGCGCTTAGGTAACGGCAATATTCAACTGGTTTTCCCCCTATCCCTGCCCGCCCCGATTACTTCTGCCTTTGGCTGGCGGGTTCATCCTTTGTTTGGTGCTACTCGACTTCACTCCGGCACTGACTTGGGCGCACCGATGGGAACCCCTGTGCTAGCTGCTTACGCGGGGCAGGTCGCCGTGGCAGACTTCTTGGGTGGATATGGGTTGGCAGTGGCACTGAACCATAACAAGGGCACTCAGCAATCGCTGTATGGTCACCTTTCCGAAATTTTCGTCAAACAAGGAGAACTGGTTAAACAAGGTGAAGTGATTGGGCGCGTTGGCAGTACAGGTAACTCGACTGGACCGCACCTGCACTTTGAGTTTCGCCAGTTGACTCCAGAAGGCTGGGTTGCCTTAGATTCCGGCGACCAGTTGGAATATGCTTTAGCCTCGTTAGTTAAAGCGTTGGATATTTCCCAAAAGGGAATTGCTGCCGCCAGTGATCTAAAAATATCCTATCGGGGCTTGGCAGGTGTTTCTGGTGAAATTGATTGGCAAAAGGCGAAAATCAAGAACGCGCCTAATCAGCTCAGCTCAACCGTTCCTTCATCAACATCCTTGCAATCGATCGCTCGCGACGAACAATAACCTGCCATGAGCGATGCAATTCAATGGACATCAGAGGCAGAAGCGCGATTAAAGGAAATTCCCTTTTTTGTGCGTCCTGCTGCCCGTAAGAAAATTGAAAAATTTGCTGGTGAGCGGGGAATTACCGAAATTACTGTTGAGGTTTACGAGCAGGCAAAACAGAAATTTGGTGAGAAATGACCGGCGATCACCTATCTGAATAAGCCGGGTTGGTCGCGTTGCCCCTCTCCACCCAGCGATGGGGGGTTTCCGGGTGTCGGCATTTCGGGCAGTGCTGGTGGGGCACGACGCGTAATGATGGCGTTAAACGAACCCGATTCCAGCACGCGATCGCCCTGCTTAATCTCGTAGGTAAAGTCATTTTTGCCGTCCGTCAGAACAAAGGCATCGCCATCATGTTTAGTCCCAAAGCCTAAAATCAGTTCTTCCGATATCCAGCCTTTGTCATAGGTGCGATTAGTGTAGGGGAATGGTTTTTGGTTCATGCCAGCGGTGATATTGCGAATGATCACCCGCAGATCTGGGGCAGGTGGCAGGCTGGGAGAAACAAACCAAGCACGGAAACCTTCTGCAACGGTGCCAACATTGCGAGTTTGAGAACCTGCAAACTCCAAACCTGCCTGCATCGGTGCTATTACCAAGGGTAGTTCGTTTAACTCGCGTGCGACTGCAACACTTTGCAGTTCATAGGCTACCGCTTTAGCAGGATAGCCCGATGCCCGGTATGCCAAACCCAGGTTCGTTAATGCCTGCCGCTGACTCTGACGATTTTTTAGTTCCCGCGCGATCACCAAATCCTGCTCCATTACTTCAATCGCCTTGGCATAATCGCCCTGACGATAATAAATGGCACCCAAATTATTTAAGGTATTGCCTTCACTGCGGCGATCGCGAATTTCTCTGGCAATTTGCAGACTCTGCTGATAAGCGGCGATCGCCTTTACCGAATCTTTCTGTTGAATCAAAACATTGCCCAAGAAATTTAGCACTTGAGCCATACTGGGGCGATCATTCAATTCTCGATAAATTACCAACGCTGTTTGAGTAGACTCCAGAGCGGCGGCAAACTGCTTCAATTGATACTGTTGCCGTCCTTGGTCGTAAAGCTGACTAGCGACGATGCTACGAGGCTGTGCTGGCTGTGCTTGGGCTTGGGCACCTTCAGCAGCCGGGAACGTCTCGGTCGCACCTGAGATCGCCATCCCACTGAATAACCAACTGATGACGAGTACACCGGAAAAATTTAGAAATGGACGCATAGCGGATGCCTTTTTGACAAATTACTAGCCTTCAAATTGTTGAATAGCTTCGACCAAATGATCAATCTCCGATTCGAGGGTGAAGTAGTGAACACAGACCCGCACACAGTCAGGATTGAGAATCGTGCGAATCACAATCGTGCGGGCTTCCAGAAACCGAACAAGCTGCGCGTGGGATTTACCCGGTAGCTGAAAAGGAACTAAACCCGCTTGCGGAGGGCTGGTTTGCAAGCAAGTAACTCCTGGCGTTTCAGTTAGTTTTTGCCAGAGCGATTGACTTAACCGCCGAAGGCGCTGGTAGCGATCGTACGCGGTGCCAAATTGATGATGCAGAGCGATCGCTTCCCGCAACCCCGCATAAAGTGGATAGGCCGAAGTTGCCATTTCATAGCGTCGTCCATCAGGTTTCCATCCGGCAGGCATTCCAGCAGCGTCATTCGTAATACTGCGCCAGCCAATGAAGGTGGGATGCAGGCTTTTCATTGCTTCAGGGCTAATATATAAGCCGCCTAGTCCTTCCGGTCCGCACCACCACTTGTGTCCTGTAAACGCATAGAAATCCACCTTCGTCTCTGGCAAGTTTAAGGACAACACACCAACCGATTGCGCCGCATCCACCAATACGCGCACCGGGCGAGAGATGGAATAGCTATGGCAAGCCGCAACAATCTCTGCCAAAGGCAACACCTGCCCAGTATTCCAAAGAATGTGGCTCAGCACAACCAGGCGAGTGCTGGGGCGTAAATGACTAGCAACGACTGCAACAGGATCACCCTGATTTAAAGTTGCCTGCAACGGACAAGTCGTAACTTCGACTCCAAAGCGACGAGCAATTTCTTGCGTAGCAGCAATAATACCGGGATGTTCGCAGTCGGACAATAGAAGATGATCCCCTAAACGCCAATCGATACCCCATAATGCGATGTTGCATCCCGCAGAAACATTTTCGGTGAGGGTGATGGTCGCCGGGGAAGCCCCCAATTCTTGAGCGATCGCCCGCCGGGTCGCATCCCCTTCATGCGTCACCCAGGCATTAGCGCTATTAGAAAAAGGTCCTGCTGCTTGAATCTTTTGATAAGACCGGACAATCGCCTCCAGCGCCATTTGCGGCATGGCTCCCTGCCCACCGTAATTGAAATAGAATTTATTGCGCAGGGCTGGAAGCTCTTGTCGTAGGGCTTCAATTGATAGTGAAGGATTGGAAATGCCCGTCATAAAGTGCCACGACTAGAAAAATTTAAGAGCTACTAATTGTTTATGTTACAGGGCAAGGAATTGAGAGAGTTGGGAGAAATCATAAGATTTTTTAGCACTCTCCATCGTAGAGTGCTAAATTCAACTTAAAGAACTGTGAAGGTGAGTATGGTAAAGATTGTTGTCTTTAATGAAGAATCTCGGCAAGCGCTAGAGCGCGGCGTCAATGCACTGGCGGATGCAGTGCGCGTTACCTTGGGTCCCAAAGGACGTAACGTGCTGCTAGAGAAGAAATATGGTGCGCCCCAGATTGTGAACGATGGCATCACGATCGCCAAAGAAATCGAACTGGAAGACCCGCTCGAAAATACAGGTGCCCGCTTACTTCAGGAAGTAGCTTCCAAAACAAAAGATCTTGCAGGCGATGGCACGACGACTGCCACCGTGTTGGCACAAGCAATGATCCACGAAGGCTTGAAAAACGTCGCTGCTGGCACCAATCCGGTTGCGTTGCGACGCGGCATTGAAAAGGCAATCGCCAAACTGTTGGAAGAGATTAAAGCGATCGCCCGCCCTGTTGAAGGCAAGGAAATTGCCCAAGTTGCCACCGTATCTTCGGGAAATGACGAAGAAGTGGGAGCCATGATTGCCGCTGCTATGGAAAAAGTGGGCAAAGATGGCGTGATAACCGTGGAAGAATCGAAATCTCTGGCAACCGAGATGGAAATTGTGGAAGGGATGCAGATTGATCGCGGATACCTTTCTCCCTATTTCGTTACCGATTCGGAACGCATGATCGCTGAATATGAGAACATGCTGATCTTGTTGGTGGATAAAAAGATTAGCTCAGTGCAAGAACTGGTGCCCGTGCTAGAGAAAGTGGCACGAGCCGGTCAGCCGCTCTTGGTGATTGCCGAAGATATTGAAGGTGAAGCTCTTGCGACCTTGGTGGTCAACCGTTTGCGGGGCGTGTTGTCGATCGCGGCGATTAAAGCCCCTGGATTTGGCGATCGACGCAAAGCCATGCTGCAAGATATTGCCGTGCTCACAGGCGGTCAGTTGATTTCCGAAGAAATTGGCTTAAACCTCGACACTGCCACCCTTGAAATGTTGGGTAAAGCTCGCAAAATCACCATCACCAAAGACACCACCACCATCGTGTCAGATGTTGCAAACTCGGCTGACATTGATAAGCGCGTTGCTCAGCTACGTCAAGAACTGGAGCGGACTGATTCAGACTACGACAAAGAAAAGACCCAAGAACGCATTGCCAAACTATCCGGTGGCGTAGCAGTCATTAAAGTCGGTGCTGCAACCGAAACCGAACTCAAAGATCGCAAACTCCGAATTGAAGATGCCCTCAATGCCACTAAAGCAGCGGTGGAAGAAGGAATCGTACCCGGTGGTGGCGTGACCTTGATTCACCTAGCTTCTAAAATCAATGAGATTAAGGGCAGTTTGACCGCAGAAGAGCAAATTGGTGCGGATATCGTCAGTAAAGCCTTAGAAGCTCCTTTACGCCAAATTGCGGACAACTCTGGAGTGGAAGGCTCGGTGATTGTTGAGAAAGTTCGTGAAATGACCTTTCCTATGGGATACAACGCCCTGACAAACACCTTTGAAGATATGATTGCGGCTGGAATTGTAGATCCTGCAAAAGTGGTGAGATCGGCGTTACAAGATGCAGGCTCGATTGCTGGCATGGTCATCACTACCGAAGCCTTGATTGTCGAGAAACCAGAGAAGAAATCTGCTGGTGGCGGCGCTCCTGATGGCGGCATGGGCGGCATGGGCGGCATGGGCGGCATGGGCGGCATGGGTGGCATGGGCGGCATGGGTGGCATGGGCATGATGTAATCTATACATAGTCCGCAACAAGAAACCCCAGCCATGGCTGGGGTTTCTTGTTAAAGAGCCTTCTTAGGTACTTACTGAGCGTAGTTAAAGTCTCGATTAGAAGACCGTGACGGGTCAAACCCTTCATTTCGAACGCGGCGACGCAAATCACCCGGATCAGGAGAAGCTTTGACCGCTTCATCAGGGCTGATTTTGCCCAGCAATACCAGATCGCATAGCACTTGGTTCATGATCTGCATTCCATCATTGGCACCTGTTTCCATTAACTGGAACGCTTCAGATTCATTGCCCTTCACTAGAAAATCCTGCATGGCAGCGGTATTCACTAAAATCTCGTGAGCAGCCGTTCGCCGTCCATCCGTGGTAGGAATCAACATCTGAGCAATGATCGAAACCAGCGATTCGGTAATTTGAATCCTCATCGTGGTTTGCTCGTCTGGATTGTAGATATTTAATAGGCGATTGAGGGTATTAATCGCGCTCCGGGTATGCAGCGTTCCCAGCACAAGGTGACCTGTTTGAGCCGCTTTGAGAGCCGTATCCACAGTGACGCGATCGCGCATTTCCCCAATCAAAATCACATCGGGATCTTCTCGCAGCACCGCCCGTAAGCCATTTTGAAACTCCAGCGTATGCAACCCCACTTCTCGTTGACTGATCAAGCACTTTTGAGACGCATGGACATACTCAATTGGGTCTTCAATTGTCACAATGTGGCGGCTAGACGTTTCATTCATGTAGCGGAGCATTGCTGCCAGCGTCGTCGATTTTCCTGAGCCTGTCGGTCCAGTAACCAAAATCAGACCTTGAGATTGAGTCGATAAATGCTTGAGGACTTCTGGCAATCCCAACCCGTCAATTGAGGGCACATCTAGCGAGATTAACCGCAAAACGATCGCGCCACCTGTCAACGAATCAAAGCAGTTAACCCGGCAGCGCACCAACCCTGGATAGAAAACTGCTGTATCTAGCTCTTTTGTTTGAGCAAAAAGCTCACGCTGATGAGGATTCAAAACCTCAGATAAGTACTGCTCAAATAGTTGAGGAGTGACTTTTATTTGATCTCGCAGCAGTACCATCTGTCCTTGAATACGAAATCGCGGAGGTTCTCCTACCCGAATATGGATATCCGATGCCTGACGCGCGTGGGCATCTCGAACCATTTGCTCAATTGAGTTCGTTGCTTTGATAGTAGCGGAGGCTGAAGCAGGGGGTGGCGGAGGTACAGGAGATGAACTCTCGTTGAATCGAGGGGTCATGGAACTAGTCATTGGTATCTCCCTTGTAAATCACTCGTCGGGCAAGACAATCAAGCGATAGTGACAGGTTTGGTGCAGACGCACCACTGTAAACTAGCCAAAAGGCTTTAAAACGCTCAAAAAGACTGTAAAACTACGAATATGAATATTTTAAATTTCGATAATCTTCATTGTATCGACTATCTCGATCTCCGCTCTAATCTTTGAAGAGTATGCCGATAGAAGGATTTTCAGTCTAAGCAGTGGACTGAATCGGCAACGCCCAGAAATAGCTGATGTATAGTAGTCTGTGAGAAATACAGCAACCGATGGAGCTGTATGACGTAGATGCATCCCAAAGTTATTGTGAAGCGTAGCATTATCTGGTTAGCTCTGCGATCGCCCAAGAAGATTTTAGGTTGGCTAGAAACTCACTGGGTTACTCCTGCTTACAGTGGTGGGCTTTTAGGTGGGTTATCTATCTTTTTCTTTGTGGCGGCAACTAACACCCTATCCGGTTGGCTGTATGTCATGAGCGGAGTGGGACTGGCACTGTTGGCGATCGCAGCCATTTTGCCCGAACGTACCCTACGCCAAATATCTGTGCGTCGAGCGCCCATCCATCCAGTCAGCGCAGGCGATCAGATTACCGTGGAGTTGATGATAGAAAACCAGAGCAGCCAGCCTAAAATGCTGTTGCAAGTGGAAGATCTACTACCAGATGCATTGGGCAAACCAGTGATTCACTCGATCGAAGAAATTGCGCCCAATCGCGCCCATCACTGGATCCACTCTCAAACAGTTGAGAAACGCGGTATTTATCGCTGGCAAAGCGTTTATCTTCGCACAGCCGCACCTCTGGGTTTATTTTGGTGCCGGCGCTCCCGTATTGCCAAGGCGATCGCGATCGTTTACCCAACAGTATTGCCACTGACTCACTGCCCCCTGATTGATGAAATGGGACGCGATCAAAGTTTGCTGTTGAACAGCGATCGCCGCGCTCAAACTGCCTCCGAGGGACTGACCCGATCCCTGCGTCCCTACCGTTGGGGTGATCCGATTCGCATGGTGCATTGGCGCACCAGCGCCCGCTATGGTGAATTGCGCGTTCGAGAACTAGAGACGTTTACAGGCGGACAGGAGCTTGTGATTTGCTTGGATACTTCATTTGCTTGGCTTCCTTCTGCTAACTCCACCCAGAATGATTTTGAGCAAGCCGTGATTGCTGCGGCTTCTTTATACTTTTATGCCTGCCGTCAAAGCCTACAGGTGCAGCTATGGACGGCAAGCACTGGTTTGATTCAAGGTAATCACGTGGTATTGGAAACCCTTGCAGAAACGCGATCGGGCGAATCACTTCAGGCAAGCAGCCTACCCACCAGTCCTTTTCTATGGTTAACCCAAAACCCCGACAGTCTTAGCACCTTACCGTCTGGTAGCCGCTGGATTTTGTGGCAGGCGATCGCCCATCCTGACCCGGCAACCTCTCAAAATCTGGCTGTGCAACGTAATCCTGGCATTCTGGTGAAACCTGATCAACCTCTCCAGATGCAACTTCAATTGCCAGCTAATCAATAAACTTGAACAAGCGACGAAGGTAAGGAGACACGCAGATGGAAGAAATTCCTGATGAATTTTGGACTGGGGTTGATCAGTTTAATCAGCAACAATACTATGCCTGCCATGACACATTAGAAGCATTGTGGATTGAAGCTGAGCAAGCAGACAAAGGATTTTATCAAGGAATTTTACAAGTTGCCGTTGGGCTTTACCATCTGAGCAATGAAAATTGGCGTGGAGCCGTCATTCTAATGGGGGAAGGCCTCAATCGCCTGCATTCCTACCAGCCTTCCTATGCTGAAGTAGATATAGAAAGTTTTATCCTACATACCTCTCATTTGCACAAGTGGCTACAGCAGCTAGGAGCCGAACAGGTCGCGATCGCGCTCCAACAGCTTAACTATGGTTCTGATGCCACTGCCGCAAACTCAGACCGGATACTGCCTACGCTGCAAAAAATTAACTTAGAAAAGTTAGGACTCACGCAAAAGCCATGTTGAGGGACGGATTTTTGAGTTGCTGATACAGAAGTCATCGAGTACATTTTCCCGATTTGATCTTAGATTTATCCAGAACCTTTCCCACAAAAATCACGAATTAAGCCAGCTTGCTTCCGCTTGGTTGTCCCATTGATTTTTGAGAATCGCCTAGCAGATATCCGGAAAATAAAGATCTCAAAGAGAGCTTGGGAATCCTCTTATTAACGAGAGACAAGCTAACGAGAGACAAGCTTTGGTGAACTGACTATGTTGCAGGCACAGATTCTACAAGAGCGGTATCAACTTAAGCAACAGCTAGGGCACAATGACGATCGCCACATTTGGCTGGCTGTAGACCTGACCACTCAACCGCCTCAGCCTGTTGTTGTGAAACTGCTCTCGTTTGACGCATCCATGAAATGGGACAACTTTGATTTATTTGAGCGAGAAATCGCGGTTCTCAAAGCGCTGAACCATGCCAAAATTCCCCGTTATCGAGATTCGTTTTCGATCAATCGCTCTGAGAACCTCACCTGGTTTGCCCTGGTCGAAGACTATATTCCTGGGCGATCGCTAAGTCAACTGCTTCAGCAGGGCAAACATTTTACCGCCACTCAAATTCGTCAAGTTGCCATTCAAGTGCTGCTGATTTTGATCGATTTGCATGAACGGGAAACCGCGATTGTGCATCGAGATATTAAACCCAGTAATTTGATTTGGGGAGACGATCGCGAGATTTATTTGATTGACTTTGGGGCAGTGCAACAGCATCACGCGGAGGGAGCAGATTTGACGATTGTGGGCACCAGTGGCTATGCGCCGCCCGAACAGTTTTATGGACGTGCCGTTGCTGCTTCTGATTTATATGCGTTGGGGGCGACGTTGATTCATTTACTCACGGGAGTTTGTCCGGCTGATCTGCCGCAAAAAGATCTGCGAATTCAATTTCGCGATCGCGTTTCGATTTCGCCCAGCTTTGCTCACTGGATCGACACATTAACCGCGCCTGACGTGGGCGATCGCTTTCAAACGGCTCGTCAAGCACTCAAAGCACTACAAACTTCAGCAAAGAGCGTTGAAAAATTAGCCTTACCTCGCCCGGTCAACAGCCAAATTCAGCTTGATAAATCGGACTCGCAATTGAAAATTCGCCTACCCGGAATCGGCATATCTGGGAACACGCTGAGTCTTTTTCTAATGCAATTTAATGCGTTGGGCCTGGTTTTATTTGGCATTCTCTATTGGCTAATGCCTGCATTTCAAGCTGCACACAAAATTCAGCCCGAAGAAGCGCGCGGGTTTGCCACCTTCATCAGCATTCTGATTGCAATCCCTTGGTTGATGACGTTTCACACGGTGATGATTCAATTTTGGGAAGCGTGGCAACCGAATCAACTCATCTTTGATCAAGCAGCAAGAAAAGTGAAATTCCCTGTCCATCCAGTCTTGATGCTTTTTATCCTACTCTTGATTGCCCTGTTTATTGTGCCGATTATTTTAGTCCTTATGCCTTTGATCGCACTCTTGATCGTGTTCACATTAATGACCCCTCGGCAAGCTTTAGAGCAACCCTACGAGTCTCTTCAGGTGTCTGACTTTAGATTGGAGTGGCGATCGCTGGGGGTGCGGTGGCGACAAAAACAGGGAGTGCGGGAGCACATTCAAGACGTGACGGCAAGTGTGCAGGCATTAGAACACAAATCCTGGTTTCGTAAAAGACCCCGCGAAGTCCCAATCGTCCTGATTCAGGTGGGTCAGCAGCGACTCTCATTTGCTGCGCGATGCACTGAAGCTGAATGTGTCTGGTTAGCCCAGGAAATCAAAGATTGGTTGAATTCAAAACGGTAGAAGTGCAGATTTTGTTCGCTTCTAAAATCAAAAATTCGTTCAACTTAAACCGCATAGGAGTATGCAGTGATGCAGCCAGGACAAGTTTTACAGCAACGCTATCAGCTTGAGAAACGGCTGGGGCAAAACAACGCCAGAGAAACCTGGTTAGCCAACGACTTAGCCAGTCAGCCAGCCGAACAGGTTGTTGTCAAATTACTCGCTCAAAATCCAGAGTGGCAAGATATTCAACTGCTTGAACGAGAAGCCACTGTGCTCAAAAACTTGCGGCATCCCAAGATTCCTCGCTATCGAGATGCATTTTCGCTGGACTCACAAAATGCTGAAGGGTATTGGTTTGGCTTGGTGCAGACTTACGTTCCGGGCGTGACGCTGCGATCGCTGCTCGATCATCACCAGTGCTTGACTGAAAAACAGGCGCGGGCGATCGCCACGCAAGTGTTGCAAATTTTAATCCACCTACACGAACTCAATCCGCCTGTTTTGCATCGAGATATCAAACCCAGTAATCTGCTGTTGGGTGACGACAAGCAGGTTTATTTGATTGACTTTGGCACCGTGCAAAATCGCGCGAAACGAGAGCGAACAACCATGACGGTTGTGGGTACTTATGGCTACACCTCATTAGAACAATATCGAGGTCAGACTGTTCCGGCTTCTGATCTGTTTTCATTGGGGACATCATTAGTTCATTTGCTCACAGGCGTTGCTCCCAATGATTTACCCACAAAACAGTTGCGAATTCAGTTTGCCGATGATGAAGGGAATCTGCTCGGTAATCACGCGCCAATTTCGCCCCAATTTCGCCGCTGGTTAGAAACGCTGACTCAACCTGCGGTAGAAAATCGGTTTGGGAGCGCTCGTCAAGCTTTGGAAGCGTTGCAGACGGGGAGAAGTAGCCCGATCGCACTGCTTTCTCAACCTGCGGGGAGTCGAATTCGATTACAAGCATTGCCCCAGGAATTAATCATCAAAGTTCCAGCATTGGCACCGTCAAAAAGCACGATCGCTCTATCGCTACTCGGAGTACTAGCCTTTGGAGGGCTGCTAGCCTCTCTGACGATGCTTTTTCTAAAATCTGACATCAGGTTCCATTACCGCTTCGATCCGCTCTACATTGTTGCGGTGACAGTGTGGCTGGCGTGGCTGGTAATGGCGCTCTCCTGGCTAAAAGCGATTTATGCTTACACAAAATATCAAAAAGTTCGGATTGACAAAACTCAATTTTTGCTAGAGTGGTGGTCTTTGACAGGGCGCTATCGTCGGCAACAGGGGCAGGTTAAAGACATTCAAGAAGTAAAACAGAGCGTGCAATTTGCACCTGCAAGATCGCTGCGCCTCAAAACAGGCAAAACTGAACTGGAGATGGTGACGATCGCCACGGCACAACAACCCTACAATCTGGCGATCGGCTACACCGCCGCAGAATGCACCTGGCTAACTCAGGAAATTAACAACTGGCTGCAAGATCTGCCAACTGCCCAGTTGGCTAAAAAATCGCCTCCTGCTGAACTCACCAAGACAGCCAAACCGCTTAACGAAAAACGAGTCCATCAGTCAGTACAGAGTCAAGTAAGAGTAAAGCAAGAACGGGAAAAGGGTGATAGTCGTGCCTCTCAACCTACGCCTTCAAAAAGACAATCTATAATTACCAGAATTTTACTTTTCTTTGTAGCGGCGATCGGCACCGCGTTTCGGAGTGAGCCAGCACAAGGTCAACCGCAAATGCAGCAAGCCTGGGAAGACGGGGGTGATCAGCCAATGCCTCAAAGAAAACAATCCTTAATCGTCAATGCTGTAATCTCTTTACTATTGGCTGGGGTAGGAATCGTTGCTACGTTTTGGAGCGAACCCTTCCTTAATTTTGTGCAAGACTCGCCTCAACTCAGTTTTTTTCACCCCAAAACCACATCTCCGCGACTTACCCAATCTACTAATCTTTCTCCTTCGCTGCGTCCGCTCCCGCTTGCTGCTAAACAGGGAAATCTCCAGCAAGTGAATCATCTCATCAAAACGGGTGCCGATATTAGCGGAAAAGAGGGCGCAAATGCGTTTCTCCAAGCGGCACGAGGCAACCACACAACGATCATGCAAGTGTTGTTGCAGAAAGGAGTTAACCCCAACGCTAGAAACAGCAGTCTACTGTTGAGAAATGTCATGCGGGAAAACAACGCGATCGCTGTTAAGCTGCTCCTCAAAGCGGGTGCCAATCCTAACGCTACCGATGGTAATACCGATTCTATTCTGCTTGAATCGCTGCTAGGCAATCCATACATCGGCTTTCTATCTTGGGATTATCAGCTAAATCGGTTTCCCATCGTTGGCGAAACTCGGGTTGAGGTTGTCAAAGCCTTGATTGAAGCAGGCGCAGATCCCAAAGATCGCGATCGCTCGAATGGCACCAACGTTTTGATGTTAGCGGCGGGTCAGGGACACACCGATTTGGTGAAACTGTTAATTCAAAAAGGAGCCAACGTTAACAGCCCCAACGCCTATGGTGACACTCCATTAATGTATGCGGCTCGGAGAGGGTCGATCTCGGCGGTCAAAGTTTTGCTAGAAAATAAAGCGAAAGTGAATGCTCCGGCTCCCAATCCCTATCATCGCCGCACGCCATTGATGTATGCGGTTAAAAGTGGCGTGATCGAAATTGTCAAGCTGCTTTTAGCAAAGGGTGCGGATGTTAATGCTTTCACGAACGAGCGCGATATTGCATCTGGAAGAATTCGCTACTTCAAAAGCACGGTTTTGGATCACGCTTTACAAATTGGAGATCCAAACATTACCGCTTTGTTAAAGAAATCTGGAGCAAAATTTTATTTGCAATTGCCTCAACCGTGAGCGATCGCAGTTCCGTTTCCAATTTTTTGGGGCGATCGCGTCACAAGCAGCATTCTTCGTTGCGTTAAGAGATGTGATGCAGTTTGAAGTAAGTCGCAATGATTGTGGTGTTTGCGGTCTTATTTGCTTTCGTGATGTTGCAAAGCCGATAATTGTGCCCAATCTTGGTCTAGATTTAAGGACATTGGTGTACTTCATTGTTGCCCGATAATATAGCATTGCACCGGACGAGTTTAAGTTTGTAACGCTTCGTTCAAGTCATTCCGTCGCCAGTGAACTCTGCGATTAGACTGCTGAGTGCTGGTGGGATATTGTCAGATTATTGGTCTGTTAAAGCGAGTTCAAATCGTTTGAAAAGTACCCTTGAGGGTAATGTCAAAGGTGGTATAAGACTCATTACCCTAAGAAAGCAAGTCAACGGATCCATAGTGGAACGCGCCTCCAGAGATGTACTTTCAGCAATTAAATCTTGAATTAGTCTAACCCCTGTGGTTACTACGTTTTTGGTTTCCCCACATAGAAAGGAATAATCATGTCCAATAACTATTTTTGGCAAGGCGGACGCAGGATTCTCATTGAGCAGACAGAAAGTGATATTACACTGCACGCACCCGATGTAGAAACCGCACAGTCAGCGGCAGACGAGGCAGGAGTGTCGCTGGAGGAAGTGGATCAGGTTGGCCCTGATTTGATCCGGGCTACTGTCGCAGGCAATCGCGATCGCTCAATGGCTCAATTACGTGAATCTGATAACGTCGTTCACCATGTCTATCGGACTCCAGGGCAAGCCGATTCTGAGTATCTGATCACCGACTCGTTCTTCATCAAGTTCAAACCTGAAACCTCAGAGCAAACCATTGATGAGTTCTTGCGTTATGAGAAGCTGGAAGTGGTTCAAGATCTGGGGCAAAACACGCTGCTTGTTCGGGTGACGACTGCAACAAACCGGAATGCCATCAAAACGTCCAACTTAGCAGCTTCCCGTCCGGATGTAGAGTATGCTGAACCCAATTTAGTTCGCCAACTTCAACGGTTTGCTTTTATTCCAGCGGATGAGCAGTTTCCTAAACAGTGGCATCTGCATTCTCCAAACAATGGAACAGATCTGGTAGCTGAGGCAGGCATCTTCGCTCCAGAGGCGTGGGAAATCACCCGTGGCTCACGAGACATTGTAATCTGCGTGGCGGATGATGGGTTTGACTTGACCCACCCCGATTTTCAAGGACCAGGAAAGGTTGTAGGGCGATTGAATGCGGTTGAGAGCAACGGAACCGTATTTTATACAGATGAAGTCCTGCCGAAGGGAGGCGATTATCACGGAACTCCTTGTGCTGGCGTTGCTTTAGCCGAGATTAATGGACAAGGTACCGTTGGGGTGGCACCGGAATGTGCGTTTCTGGCAGTGCGTTTCCCGTTGAGTTTTGATGATGCTGCCATGATCCAACTATTTAACCGAATCTCTAGAGAAGCAGATGTCGTATCCTGCTCCTGGGGAGTTGGACCTGCCAATGCTCCGCTCAGTCGAGCGTTTTCAGATGCTTTATCGGAATTGGCACGGACGGGAGGGCGACGTGGCAAGGGACTGGTCATTTGTGTAGCGGCTGGCAATAACAATTGTCCGGTTAAGGATCTTAACAATACGCGAACCTACGAGTTCATTGATGGCAACAGACGTCGCCGCAGGTATAGCGGTCTAATCGATCGCTGGATTGCTGCTCATCCTGATGTCATTACCGTTAGCGGTTCGACTTCACTCAAAACCCGCTCGGCTTATTCCTCCTGGGGGCGCGAGATCTGTGTTTGTGCGCCAACCAACAACTTTCATGATCTGGGACAATTTATCCCGCGTGGTCGCGGTGTAGTGACGACTGATAATGAGAATTTAGGATCTGGTTTCACCCAAGGCTCTCGCTATACCGATCAATTTGGGGGTACATCGAGTGCAACCCCTACTGTAGCTGGGGTCTGTGGACTCATCCTTTCTCGTAATCCTAACCTCACAGCTTTGCAGGTAAAGCAGTTACTCCAGCAAACGGCAGATAAAGATCTGAAGATTGAATCAGAAACACCTGTGAACGAACCTGGTGATTTCAGCAATGGTTTTAGTCTTTGGTTTGGTCATGGTAAGGTCAATGCAGCCAAGGCAGTCAAATCAGCAGTTCCAGAGGCGGAAATAACGATCGATCAGGAGATTCAAGCAAGTCTGGAGATTCCAGATGCAGGCAGTTCTATTTTCAGCAAAATAGAAATCTCTCAAAATGGGGCTATTGATGACATCCGCGTTGGGCTTGATCTAACTCACACCTATATTGGTGATTTACGCATTGATATCACTGCCCCAGACGGCACTGCCGTAACCCTTCATGACCACAAGGGTGGTTCGACAGACAATATCCGCAAGGTTTATACGGTTTCGGAACTACCTGCATTGAGGGCTTTTACGGGTAAGCGTATCCAGGGAACCTGGATAATAAGCGTGGTAGACACTTGGAGAATGGATGTAGGTCGGCTGAATTCCTGGCGATTGATTGCCAAGGTCATCTAGTGCCAGCAAAAACTGGGGTGCCGCCCATGATTTCAGGGGATGAACTAATCACTAGAAAATCTTTCAGCATTAATCATTAACCTTTGGCTCATGTACTTACATAGTTTATCAATCCTCCTGGGACAGCCCGCCTAGTCTAAGTGCAGTGGCACGATAGCGACCGATCGCGGTTAGGGGGAAATGTTGCAGATACAGGTGATATTTCAAGTAGAAGTGCCCTGGAAAGCCCGTTCCGGTGAAGTAGTCTTCATCCCAGGTGCCATCGGAGCGTTGAGTATCGAGCAAGTACTGCACTCCTCGTTCGATCGCCGCCATTGCGTAAGTGCCAGTCGCGTCGCCTGCGGCTAGCAATCCCGTGAGTGCCCATGCGGTTTGAGAGGCGGTACTGTCTCCCTGTCCCATTAAGGAGCGATCATTATAACTAAAACAGGTCTCGCCCCAACCACCATCTTGGTTTTGGCAGGTGACCAGCCAGTTTGCGCCGCGATCTATTTCCTGGTGACAGCTATTGGTCGCCAGCAAGGAGAGTGCAGACAAAACACCTCCCGTCCCATAGATATAGTTGACTCCCCAACGACCGAACCAACCACCTTCGGGTTCTTGTTCGTGACGTAGATAGGTGATCGCGCGATCAATGGCAGTTTGCGACAGCGATGTCGGAATTTGGGCTTTGTCCAATCGTCCTGCCATCTCCAGCACTCGTGCGGTGACATCAGCAGTGTTGGGATCGATCATGGCTTTCAAATCGCCATAAGGCACCTGGTTGAGCCAATCAGCATCATTGTTTAAGTCAAAAGCCGCCCAACCGCCACCATTACACTGCATTGTGGCGATCCACTGGACGCAACGGGCGATCGCCTGCTGTTTCATCGGCTCATTCGGCATCTGGACGGCATTCAGCGCCATCACTACCACCGCCGAGTCATCCACATCGGGATAAAACCGATTGATAAACTCAAATGCCCAGCCTCCGGGCTTGCCAGCTTTATTTTTGACTGTCCAGTCACCATCATCCAAAATTTGGTTATCCAGCAGCCATTGGGCACTTTTGACTAAGGCGGGATGGTCGGGCGCAATGCCAGAATCGACCAAGGCGCGGATGACTAATGCCGTATCCCACACCGGCGAAACACAGGGCTGCATCCAGTAGCAGTCGTCTGTTTCAATGGCAAAGCGATCGACGGATTGCATTCCCCGCACTACTGCCGGATCGTTGGCATCGTACCCCAGCGCCCTCAATGCCAGCAGCGAGTTCAACATGGCGGGGATAATGCCGCCCCAGTCGCCTGTTGGCTCCTGTCTCTCCAACACCCATTTTTCCGCTGCGGCAATTCCTTCGTCGCGAAACGGCACTAAATTTAGCGCTTCCCCCAGCTTGAAGGCTTGGTCAAGCCACAAAAAGACATCGCTCCAATCACCTTTGCTGGGCAGTTCAAACTTGGCATATTCCCGCCCTTCGGCATACAGTTCATCTAAATTGATCGCGGGATCGACTCTATACACGGGCTTTCGATCAAACACAATCAGTAAGGGAACAGTGCTGCCCCGCGCCCAACTCGACATTTCATAGATTGGGAAGCTGTCGGGCAGTAGCATCAGCCACGGGGGGAGAGACGGTAAGCCGCTCCAGTCATAACAACCAATCAACGCCAGATGAAACTTGGTAAAAATGCGAGTTTTACTGATACCGCCGCGATCGCAGATAAATTTTCGTGCCCGTTGCAACGCCGGATCGGATGCAGGCACGCCCAATAACCGCATTGCCATGTACGCTTCAACGCTGGTGCTGAGTTCGCCGCGATCGCCATAAAAAAGCTCCCAGCCGCCATGATCGCGCTGTTGTCGGCGCAGATAGTTTTCAACTTTGTGCAATGGGCGAGTTGCATTGGTGCCCCAAATTTTGTGGAGCAGCACGACCTCTGATGCCATCGTCACGTTCGACTCTAGCTCTGCCCACCAGTAGCCTTCTGCCGCCTGTAGCGCTAGCAAATAGTTTTGGCTGCGATCGATGACCTGATTCAGTTTTTCTAGCGATATGTTCGACTGCGAAACTTGATCCTGCGTTTGCATTAACTCACACTCCTCCCCAATGTTGATGTATTGTGCCTTTGTACGTTAAGTTTGGCAATCGTGCTGATGGGTGAAGTGGTTTTAGTGATTGCGCTGCTGTCCACACTGATTTGGGCGGGATTGCTGGCATTTTGGGGACAGTTTTGGCGCTGTGATCAGCGGTTAGAGAGAAGTTCAGAGTCGGGAGTTGAGAGTTCGGAGTTCAAAGTAGAAAGTTCGGAAATTAAAGAGCTAATTACCCCCTACCCCCTACCCCGTAACCCTTTCTCTCCTTCCATTTGCGTGATAATTCCGGCTCGAAATGAAGCGGATATGCTGCCGATGACCCTGCGATCGCTGTTGCTGCAAAACTATCCCGGTCAGTTGCACATCATTTTGGTAGACGACCAAAGTACCGATGGAACAGGCACGATTGCTGAAGCGATCGCCCAAGAACTCAGTCAATCTAAAAAGCTAACGGTCATTAGTGCCAAACCACTACCCGCAGGCTGGACAGGCAAACTGTGGGCAATGGAGCAAGGGGTTCAACATGCCCAAACCTTTGATCCGTTGCCAGATTATTTTTTGTTGACCGATGCCGATATTGAACACGATCGCGCAAACCTACGCCAACTGGTCACTAAAGCTCAACAAGATAACCTGGATCTTGTCTCGCTGATGGTGCTGCTGCGTTGTCAGAGCTTCTGGGAAAAACTGCTGATTCCTGCGTTTGTCTTCTTTTTTCAAAAGCTGTATCCCTTTCCCTGGGTCAACAATCCTAATCGGGCGATCGCTGCTGCTGCTGGAGGTTGCATCCTGATGCGGCGTGAAGCGTTGTCAGCCATTGGCGGTTTACAAAGTTTGCGGCAAGCCTTAATTGATGATTGCTCCTTGGCTCAAAAGGTGAAAGGACAAGAGATTAGTCAAACCGAGAAATCTGATCATTCATCGTCTGCCACGTCGGGCAAAATCTGGCTGGGATTGACGCAAACTACGCGCAGCCTCCGCCCTTACGATACACTGGCAACTATTTGGGATATGGTGGCACGCACTGCCTATACCCAATTGGGATACTCGCCGTTCTTGCTAGTGGGAACCGTGTTTGGCATGACGCTGGTCTATCTGGTTTCCCCGATCGCTGCTTTAAGTGGAGCGCTAACCCAAAACTGGATGCTGAGCGCAGCGGGTTTTCTGGGTTGGGCGTTGATGACGATCGCCTATTTGCCAAACATCCGGCTGTATGGGCTGTCTGTTCTGTGGGCAATCTGTTTACCCGCGACCGCCCTCCTCTACAACTTGATGACAATCGATTCTGCAATCCGTCACTGGCGCGGGCAAGGTGGAGCTTGGAAAGGACGGGTGTATCCAACTAGCGAAGCTCCTTAAATTCTCCGTGGTGCGACTAAACATCAAAGATTCATAAAAATCGACAACATATTAAGGTCATGTAAATAAGATTGATTCAGTAATGTATTTAAGACTACGTTTAAGTACTCAGTATTGTCGATGAAAACGCTCTTAGCCGCTACTTCAGAAAAGTTACTAAAAGCGCAGTAGGGGAAAGACTCGATGCATAATTTGAAGCTTGATAAGCTACTGCCTTTTCCTTTATGTATAGTTTCAAATCATACATATCTTATTTAGATAACCTACTTTTTTAAAGTCATGATGATAGATGCTCGTCAAGTTCCTGATGGTGAAGTTATTACAACTGAAGTGTGTGTGATTGGTGCGGGTCCTGCAGGAATCATTCTGGCGCGGGAATTGGCTGGGCAAGATTTTCGGGTTTGTTTACTTGAAGCCGGTGGATTACAGCCTGAACCGGACATTCAATTGCTAGCCGCCAGCGCTGATGAAGCAATTGGCGATTTCTATCCTAATTTTCAATATCTCCATCAGCGCCAATTTGGGGGAGCTTCTAACATTTGGGGCATTCAGTACGGCAAGGACCGCAATGGAGTTCGCTACCTTCCGTTGGATGCGATTGATTTTGAAAAGCGCGATTGGATGCCGCACAGCGGTTGGGCTTTTTGTCGATCGCACCTTGATCCATACTATCAACGCGCTCATGTCGCCTGTCAGACAGGTCCTTACGATTACAATGTGACAACTTGGGAACGGGAAAATGCTCGTCAGATTCCGTTTCAGGGCGATCGCGTCAAAACCCAAATGTTTCAATTTGGTCCCTCCGATATTTTTAGAGACGAATATCGCCATCAGCTAGAACAAGCTCAGAATATTCAAACGCTGACCTATGGCACAGCCGTTGAACTAGAAACCGATCAACTGGCTCAAACTGTAACCCAGGTGCGGGTTGCTACCCTAAAAGGAAACCAGTTTCACATAGCCGCCAAACTTGTAGTATTGGCGATGGGTGCAGTTGAAAACGTGCGCTTGTTGCTGCTATCGGATCACCATCAGCAGGGCGGTCTGGGCAACCAGTATGACAACGTGGGTCGCTACTTTATGGATCACCCGCTGATTCGTTCAGGGTTGCTCCTGCCTCAGAACTCTAGTGGATTTAAAGCCTTGGGGCTATATGATGCCCACTGGACGAATGGCACCATGGTGATTGGTAAACCCGTTTTAACTGAGCAATGTCGGCAAGAACAGCAGTTGTTGGGCATCAACGCTGCTATCTTTCCCCGCCCCGCTCTATTTCGCATGAATCTGTTACGAATGCTGTTTCCTGACGGCAAAGCGTATCGTTCAGAAGCGGTTGAGGCGACTAAAGTCTTGCTCAATGCCTTTAAAAAGCGGCGACTTCCTGACAATGCACTAAGGCAGACAACAACCTGTCTTAAAGGCATTGACGACATTCTGTATTATCAGTGGCGCAAGAGAGATTCATGGGGCAACAAACCTCCGACCTATTTGTCAAAATATGGGTTTGATGTGAGTGGGTGGATCAACGAAATAAACCTGGAGAAGTCATTCAACTGCTTTGAAGTGGTACATATTACCGAGCAAGCACCCGATCCGAATAATCGGATTATGCTGGGGCAAGCGTGCGATCGCTTAGGTGCCCGTAAACCCCAACTCTACTGGCGCTGGAATGATATTGATATTCGCAGTGTGCAGCGGGCTCAGCAAATTTTTGCTGAAGAGTTCGCTAAAGCAGGCATCGGCACGATGAAGCTTGAAGGAGATAAGGGCTTGCCCCACCTATCGCTGGCAAGTCTTCACCATCACATGGGCGGTACTCGCATGAATGACGATCCCAGGCAGGGGGTTGTGGATGCCAATTGCAAAGTGCACGGGGTTTCTAATCTGTTTATTGCTAGCAGCTCTGTATTTCCTACGGGCGGCTATGCAAATCCCACACTGACTATTGCCGCCCTAGCCATTCGCCTTGCCGATCACATCAAGATCGAAATGCAGGCAACAAATTTGGAAGTACTTTCTTTATCATCCAAGGAGTGATATGTGCTGTGAGCCACTGCGTGGACAGGTAGAGCCAGAAAGGGATGGATATCTCGCAGTCCCTTAGTGCAGACACTCTCTATGTACAAAGACTAAAACGCCTTGAATTTGAACTTGGGAAGCATGTCTTTTCATCGATTTAAACTCAGGACTAGAGTTGGCAGGCTCCAATCTGACATAAGCGCCTTCCTGATAAAACTTTTTCAGCGTGGTTCCTTCTCCAGCAACCTGGGCTGCCACAATAGTCCCCGGCTTGAGTCGGTTTACCTCTAGGTTGTGGCCTAAAATTACAACATCGTTGTTGCAGATATGTGCGTCAATCATGCTGTCGCCGATCACCCTCAGCGCGTAGTTTCCAGGCTTATTCAGTGCTTCTGAAACAGCATAGGACTCTATCGGATGATCGGTGAAAGAGTCAACAATGCCTCCAGCCGCGATTGTCCCCCAAAGAGGAATGCAGCTTTTTTGGTCAAAGCAGTCAAGAATTTGAATTGTACGTGCTTTATTTGGTTGCCTCTTGATATACCTTTTACGTTCCAGACTTTTTACAAGATTTTGCACGGGAGATTTCGAGCGATAGCCCATAGCACTTGCCATCTCTTCATAAGAGGGTGAGCAACCGTAATCTTGCTCGTAAGCTCTTAGCAAGTCCATCAGTCTTTGCTCACGTGACTTGAGAGGCTCCATAACTTGCCTATCTAAAAAATATGGCTTTAGTATAGTACACGCGAATTACTTTCCAAATAGTCGATTGGTCAACTCTTGTAGGCTCCTTAAACCATGTAGGGAGCTACGGATAAGATGAGTGGCGGCGATCGGTTGGCGGAGCATGGCGATCGCCAAGGCTACAGGCTGCAAGGAACCCTCGGCGTTGAAGGCATTACTGAGATCGGGAATATTGTGATGGCAATCATCGCTAACGACGCGCAGGACAGCGGTAGAAACGCCGATCGCGTTCAAGATCTCTAAAGCAGCGGCGCTTTCCATATCCACCACATCAGCGCTGAATTGGGCGGCAAGCTGCCGTTTATCGTGAGTGGTGGAAATGACGCGATCGCTGGTGACACCACGAACTATAGGTACATCAAGCAGGGCTTGAAGTTTGGCAGTCAGAGTGCGATCGCACGCGTGGGCTATCGGATCAAGACTCTCGCCGTACAGCACAACATCACCAATTTCCAGCTTTGCAATTAAGCCACCGCATAAGCCCATCATCAGAATCGGCTGTCCCTCACGCAAAGAGCCTGCGGCTTGCAGCGATTGCAAGTAAGGTGCGATCGCGGCTCCGGCAGGCGTGGCAAACACTCTAGGTGGATCGGCAATGCCCCCCAAGCCTCGGCAGACGGCTTGGTACTCTGCTCCTTGAGGCACCAGAATTGTTTGAATGAGAGTACTCAAAATTAGAAGGGTATTTTAGGGGTAAGGAGTTCAGGGTTCGGGGTTCGGGGTTCGGGGTTCGGGGTTTGAAGTTCGGAGAGGGAATGAGTTGGAACACACTTAATCTAAATAAAGGGTGGCATGATGGCGGGAATTCAACGATTTGAGGAAATTCGAGCTTGGCAAAAAGCTAGGGAATTAGTAAAGGCAGTTTACAAACTAAGCAATGACGGTCAGTTAGCTAAGGATTTTGAGTTAAAAAATCAAATTCGTGGCGCTGCCGTTTCTGTGATGAGCAATATTGCTGAGGGATTCGCTAGAAAAGGACAAAAAGAATTTGCTCGTTTCTTGGACATTGCCCGTGGTTCGGCTATTGAGGTTCAGTCTCTACTCTATGTAGCACTGGATGTGGAATATATCTCTAGCACTAAATTTGAGCAGCTTTATAGTTTAGCTGATGAGACAGTATGCCTAATTGCAAAGTTTACCTCTTACCTTCGCAACTCCGCACCTCACATTTGAAGGCATCCTGTACGTGACTCACCCAAACTCCGAACCTCGAACTCCGTACTCTCTACCCTCTAAAGCATCCTGTACGTGATTCACCCCAAACTCCGAACCTCGAACTCCGTACTCTTTACCCTCTAAAGCATCCTGTACGTGACTCACCCAAACTCCGAACCTCGAACTCCGTACTCTCTACCCTCTAAAGCATCCTGTACGTGATTCACCCCAAACTCCGAACCTCGAACTCCGTACTCTTTACCCTCTAAAGCATCCTGTACGTGACTCACCCAAACTCCGAACCTCGAACTCCGTACTCTCTACCCTCTAGCGCCTATTTCCTCACCGACGGGCTGACTAGCTTTCCGCTTTGGCAATAGTTTCACCGTATTGTACGCAAGAGACGCGATCGCGGGGAGAAAATCGGGGCGCAGCAGTTCTTCAGGATACGCCTGCATCCGTTTAGCGTTTTCTGCAATGCACATTTCTAAGAAGGATTCCAGGGTTAAATCAACCTTCACTGCCTTAGCTCCCGCAGCGGTGAAGCCTTTTTTATTAGCGGTTTTCTTTTTACCCTTACCCATACTCATAAAATTATCCAGTCGCCGAAACGCTGCCCCGGTGTATTGCTGAAAGGAAGAGAATGGGCGCAGTGCCCCCCGACCTTCAGTGATTTGCTTGTGGGCAATCCAGTTAACAAAAAACACCATATGGCGGGCTTCTTCGTCTACCAAAGTGTTGAAAATCGTGAATAGGGCATCGGGAATAAAGCCCCCCTGACGAGCAATGCCAAACAAGCCAAAGGCAAAGAATGAGTCAAAGCATTCGCCATAGCCAAATTTGACGAAGGCAGGCTCTAAGTTTTCGGGCAATGGCTTTTCGGCACGTTCAGCGACTTGAATGCCATAGTGGTTGATCATGTAGCCAATCACGCGACCATGACGGGCTTCTTCTTCCGCTTGAAGGGCGATCGCCGCTCGAATCTGTGGGTCTTCCACGGTTTCTGCATACGCTTTCAGCATCACGCCGGCTTTCCGCTCGGTATACAATGCCTCATCCCAAAAGGGAATTCGCTGGAGCCGCTCAATAATGGCGCTGTCGAGTTCGGGCCACGCGAGTGTTTCTGGCTCATACAGCAAATGGCTATCCATAAAACTCTGGCAAAACAGATTTTTATGAGCCTCAGACCCAATTTTCATCGTTCACTCCCCTGTATCAGGTGTTAGGTGTCGGGTGTCAGGTTTTGATGGACACGCTTCTTCACTGTAAGCTACGACTTAAAAGAAGGCTATTAACACTTGCTTTCATAAACTGTTGTGGAACACACACCCCAACAAAAATTGCTGTTAGTTTTCTAAGCTCGTACTGCTAGGTCTGCAACTAACGACACCAATTCAACTGGCTCGACGGGTTTAGCCAGATGAGTTTGAAATCCAGCTTCGATCGCCCGTTGTCGATCAACCGCCCTCGCATAAGCAGTCAGGGCAACCGCTGGGATTTGCCCTCCGGTTTCTACACTCAGAGATCGCACTTGCCGGATCAACCAGTACCCATCTTCTTCTGGCATTCCAATATCGCTAATCAGCACGTTGTATTGATTGGGATCTGCATTAAGAACGGATAGAGCTTCTCTAGCAGAGGACACAGTTAATACTTCAGCCCCATAACTTTCCAGCACAAACTTAAATAGCTCACGGGTATCCATTTCATCATCAACGGCTAAGATCCGTAAACCTGCTAAAGAGAGGACAGGTTCACTCGAATTATCTTCAGAGGGTTCCAATGCGGTCGCCTCCAAATCGGTTGATCTGTTCAACTCTGAGGACAATTGCAGCGGCAACCTGACGGTCAGCGTGGCTCCTTGTCCCTCACCGGGACTCTCTGCCTCAATCGTACCGCCATGGAGTTCAACTAGATGCTTCGTAATCGAGAGTCCCAGTCCTAGCCCCGCTTTCGCTTTGGTAGTGCTGGAATCTCCTTGCCGAAAGCGCTCAAAAATGTGCGGCAATAAGTCCGCTGAAATGCCCTGTCCTGTGTCCATGACTCGAATTTGAGCCTGTCCCTGAACTGCCTCCAGCGTAATTTCAACGCGCCCATCGAAGGGGGTAAATTTAATGGCGTTTGACAGTAAGTTCCACAGGACTTGCTGCAAACGATCAACATCACCCACGATGGGTGTGGAACTCAACTGCGAAAAGATGCGAATGTTTTTGGCTTCGGCGGACAATTGAACGGTCTCGATCGCCGCTTGCATGATTAAACTCAGATCAATTGGTTGGGTGTTGAGCCTGAGTTTACCGCTCATAATGCGAGAAAGATCTAGGATATCTTCGACTAATTGAGACTGTGCATTGGCATTCCGCTCAATCGCTTCTAGAGCACGAGTTGTAATGTCTGCATTAAGGGTGCGGGTGCGTAGCATTCTTGCCCAGCCTAGTATGGCGTTGAGGGGATTGCGGAGTTCATGCGAGAGGTTTGAGAGAAATTCATCTTTGAGTCGGTTGGCATTTTCTGCCGACTGACGGGCTGACTGCTCTTGCACTAGCTGAGAGCGTTCCGCTTCAATCTGCTTACGCTCAGTAATGTCTAAAATTGACAGTAAAATCAGGGTTGCCTCTCCGTCTTGCTCCAGCTTGCAGGCATTTAGCAGCATGGTTTTTTGCCCAATTTGCTCGAAATAATGATCCACCTCAAAATTCTTGACTTGCCGAGAACTGGTTAAAGTCTCTTCCAGCAGGGATCGCAGTTGGGGAATATCCCATTGCCCATTGCCTAGCTCAAACAAGAGAGTGTGCTCGGTTTCTGGAACTGCAACCTGAAACGTCTCGCAAAATGCCTGATTAGCAGTCTTCACCCGTAGATCGGCATCCAGCACCAGTAAAGGGACTTGAACCGTCCGAACGATCGCTTCTGCATAGTTGCGGGCTGACTCTAAGTTGGCAGCATGACGTTTGAACGCATCGACATCGACAAAAACGATTGTCACTCCGTCAATTTGATTTTCTACTGTACGATAAGGACGAATTCGGAGGCTATACCAATAACCTGCTTGGGTTTGAATCTCTTGGTCTTTGGTGTTGAGGGTTTCTAACACCTCCAAAGCCATCGCTTCTAAGCTGGAAACGTCAAAATCGGTGCGGAAGTCGTTAAAAGGTCGTCCAATATCAGTAGGGATGAAATTGAAAAGACGCTGCGCTGCGAGTGTAAAACGGCGAATTCTCAACTCATTGGTCAGCATTAAAATCGGCACACTAATGCTGTCTACAAAATTGTTAAGGTCACTGCTGTTTCGGTTTTGTTGCAGATTGCGGCTAAGAAGTTCCTCGTTGGTGGTGGAGAGTTCTTCATTAGTCGCCTGGATCTCTTCTTTAGCGGTTTGGAGTTCTTCATTAGTGCTTTGCAACTCCTCATTGCTTGATAGGATTTCTTCGTTTGCCACTCGCAGGTTTTGGTTGAGATAATTTTGCTCCTTAATCACCGCTTGTAAATGGGCTTGAGCCGAAAGTTCTCGTTGAGTCGCGGCAGCGAGGGCTTGACGCAACTGCACAATTTCACGCTCTAAGGCTTCTGGTTCTTGGCATTCTGATGGAGTGGCAGTAGGAAAGGTGACTGGAGATGAAACGGCTTCAAAAATTACCAAGAAATACAGCCCATTTGAGGTCGTCGGCTGAAATGGAATGACTTCCAAATTGAGGTAGATCGGTGACCTCCGGTCGGTCGAAGACCCTCGCGCCCCGGATTCAATTTGAATCTGGTCTTGTCGAACCGCTATGTTCTGAGTTTGAGCTTGATACGTTGCCGTGCGAAGTGGGATCTCTAATCCTTCCCGTGCCATCAGCAGGAGATTAAGATCAGTTGTCCCCATCGGCAGCTTTAAGTAGAGATTGGTATCTCCTCGCAGATGGAGAATGTGCATCTGGTCGTCGACGAGTACAAAGACAGGGGCATAACGACTTGAAATAAGTTGGTCAACTTCTCGTCCCAACTCAAACTGATTGGTGATAGTTTCAGCCATCTGCCGCTGACTATCGACGCGGGCAGAGGGATAAAGACTATTCGTAAACGAAAACAGGGGACGAGACGGGGACAATTTTCGAGCATAGATTTTGCTGGGGTCATGCACCAAGGTAAACAAGTCTGAGGCTTGCTTGACGCTTTCTGAAGTCCCCAGCATCAGAAAGCCCGTTAAGTTAAGACTGTAGTGAAACAGAGAAATAATGCGTTCCTGCAACGGATCTGATAAGTAAATCAGCAGATTGCGACAGCTAACCAGATCAAGATTTGAGAACGGTGGGTCGCCAGTTAAGTTGTGTCGTGCAAACACACACAGTTCACGGACAGCGCTGCTAATTTGATAACCACCCGTTGACATCGCTACGAAGAAGCGGTTGCGACGCTCTAATGAAACCGCTTCCATCTGACCTTCTAGGTAAAAGCCCGACCTGGCTTTGTTGATCGCGGTTTCGCTGATGTCAGTGGCAAAGATCTGAATGGGCGGCACCGTGGCATGATCCTGGAAAAACTCTAGGAGGGAAATGGCGATCGAGTAAACTTCTTCTCCCGTGGAGCAGCCTGCTACCCAAATCCGAATGGGCGTGTCACTCGATTTGTTGTGACTAATGGCAGGAAAAACTTGTTCCTTTAGGTGTTCAAACGCTTGCGGATGACGAAAGAAACTGGTGACGTGAATGAGAATTTCTGCATAGAGAGCTTGCACTTCATCTGGATTTTTTTGTAAGTGCTGAGCATAGTCTTCCAGGTTCTCAAACTTATAGAGCAGCATTCGCCGCTGCATTCGGCGATTGAGCGTGGTCGATTTATAAGTAGTGAAGTCAACGCCAGTGGTTGTCCGCAACAGCGCAAAAATAGTGGTCAGCGCATTACTGAAATTGGAAGATTTCCCTACAATCTGAACTGGCTTTGGGTTGAACAGGTGGGGACTACGAGTGAGATTTACCAGTTCTGCGGCAATGGCTTGAGGCGGCAAAATAAAATCTACGTTTCCAGTGGCAACGGCAGTACTCGGCATACTGTTAAATTTGGCAGTTTCCTCACATTGAGCAAACGTCACACCGCCAGCTACCTTGATGGCTTTTAAGGACTGTGAACCATCTCCATCGCTACCTGATAGAACAACGGCGATCGCTTTATTACCCCGCTCTGCTGCCAGAGACTTAAAGAATATATCCCCCGGCAAATACTTTCCATCAGTCCTTTGACGCGGAGCGAGATGTAACAGTCCATCTACCAGCGTCATTTGAGTGTTGGGCGGAATCACATAAATCTCGTTTGGCTCGATCCTTATCCGGTCTTCCACCTGACGCACAGGCATTTCAGTCGCTCTACCCAAAATTTCAGATAGTAAGCTTTCGTGGTCGGGAGATAAATGTTGGATCAGCACAAATGCCATGCCCGTATCGGTTGGCAAGTGGCGGATAAGTTGCGTAAAGGCTTCCAGACCTCCGGCGGAAGCAGCAATGCCCACAACTGGAAAAGCAGAATCGGGTTGGGGGGACTGATCGAATTCGCTCACTTCAGATGTAGTCCAGTCAGATGATTTTTCTTCGGGGGGGGGGGAAATTCATTTATCAACGGCATGGGGTTTGGCGTTGCTTAAGTAGCATCAATGACGTTAATCAATATCTGCCTAAATTAACGGATGACAAGGTTGTTTATCAACTCATTAACCAGCGTAAAGCCACACGAACACATCAGCCCTTTGAAGGAAAGAGGGAATTTTTGGCGTAAGAAATCGAGAACTGTTCGGTACTATGGCAATACGCTTGTTACCTATCACCACCCGATTCAATGGATAAATCCAGTCCCGAATCTGCGCGATCGCGCTTCAATATTTCAAAAACTGCCATCCAGCGTCCGATTTTAACGCTTAGCTTTTGGCTGGCGGTGGTTGTGGCAGGAGTGCTGGCATTTAGCTCACTCAAATATGCGCTGTTTCCAGATGTGACCTTTCCGGTGGTGGTGGTGAATGCTTCTGCTCCGCTAAAAACTGCCGTGGACACTGAGCAAAAGCTAACTAACCCAATTGAAGCAACGCTGAGTAGGTTGGAACAAGTGGATGGGGTGGGATCTACAACCTATCCGGGACAATCGGTCGTGCGGCTGCGGTTTGCCGTGGGCACCAATTTGGAGGAATCGAGTCGTATTGTGGCGGCGGCGTTGAAAACGGTGAAGCTGCCTGCCAAAACAACGACGAAGGTGATTCCGGTTAATTTGAATGAAGCGGCGGTGGTGAGCTATGCGATCGATAGTTCATCCCAAAATTTAAAGACATTAAGCAAGACGGCAAAGGATCAAATTATTCCCGCGATCGCCAAACTACCCGGCGTGCTGAAGGTGACTTTGTTGGGGGAGCCGAGCAAATTAGATTTGACTAAACCGCCAAAGCTAGAAGATTTGACCAAAAGCGGCAACCTGGTCAGATTCAACGGGCAGGAAGCGATCGCATTTCAGGTGGTGAAAAAGAGCGATGCCAACACTCTGGAAGTGGTGCGGGCAGCAAACCAAGAAGTTGAGCGGCTACGAACCAAGCTACCCCAGGTGCAATTTTCCCTGGCAGCGACCCAAGCCGATTATATTGAAGCCGCCACCGATGAAACGGTTAAAGCGTTGATTGAAGCGATGGTGCTTTCAGCGATCGTGATTTATCCCTTTTTATGGAATTGGCAGGCGACCGTGATTTCGGCGCTGGCAATTCCCATGTCTTTATTAGGCACTTTCATCGTCATGGCGTTTTATGGGTTCAACTTTGAAACCATTACGCTGCTGGCACTGGCATTGGTGATTGGCAATGTGGTGGATGACGCGATCGTCGATGTGGAAAACATTGCTCGCCATTTGGAAGAAGGGGAAACTCCCAAGCAAGCGGCAATTTCGGCAACCGACGAAATTGGCTTGACGGTCACTGCCGCAACCTTAACCGCGATCGCTGTTTTTCTGCCCGTTGGCACCATGGGCGGCGTGTTGGGACAATTCTTCAGACCCTTTGGCATCACCATTTCGGCGGCAATGATCACGTCGCTGCTGGTTGCTCGAACTCTGTCTCCCCTGCTGGCAGCAGCTTGGCTCAAACCACCCAAACCTCGTAATCAGACCCATCCCAGCATTGCCGATCGCTTTCAGCGCGGTTTTGATCGGTTAAATCATCAGTATCAACGGCTGTTGCAATGGTCGCTGCATCACAAAGGCATTGTCATGGCGATCGCTCTTGCTAGCTTTGTGGGTGGGTTGGCGCTAATTCCGCTGATTCCTAAAGGTTTTATTCCCAAACTCGATCGCGGCGAATTTAATATTTCCTACAGCGCACCCACACCAGAAATTCCAGAAGCGCTAAAGCAGGCGCTATCGGGGCAGGTGATCAGTCAAGGCGCAATTGATCCTCGTCAACTACCACCCGGCGTATCACCAGAGCAACTAGCCGCACAGCGGTCTGCACAACCTTTACCAGAATTTGACCCGCTGAAGGATTCGCTCCAGGTTGCAAAACAATTGGATGAATTTGTCCAGCGATCGCCCGATGTTGCAAGTACTTTTACCGTGGTTGGCTCCCGTCAAGGCGAACCCAACAAGGGTACGATTTATGTGAAATTAAAAGACAACCGCACGACGACGACTGCCAATGTGCAAGACCGATTTCGTCGAGATTTGCCCAAAGTTGCGGGTGTAACCACCAGCATTGAAGACATTCAATTTGTGGATACAGGCGGCGACAAACCTGTGCAAGTGCAGATTCAAGGCAACGACTTAAATCTGCTGGATCGCACTGCACAGAAGATTCAAACCCGCCTGACAAAAATTGCTGGCTTGGTGGATGTATCTGCCACGACGCAGGCTAATTCTGACGGCATTCGCGAAATTCAACATGACAACAAACAGCGTGTTGCCACCATTAGCGCCAACTTAGGGCAAGGATTAACGATTGGCGAAGCGGGCGATCGCGCCACGACAGAGGCTAAAGCAGTGCTTCCAGCAGGGATTTCCCTGCGTTTGGGCGGCGATTCTGCCAGAATTGACGACATTTTGGGTAGCTTTGGCAAAACCCTGGCATTGTCCTTGCTGTGCATTGTGGCTGTGCTGTTTGTGCTGTTCCGCCGCTGGACAGACACCCTGGTGATTTTTCTATCGTTGCCGCTGTCTATTGTGGGTGCCATGGTGGGATTGCTAATTGCTCAAAGCGACTTTGGCATGATTTCGTTGATCGGCATTATCTTTTTGCTGGGCTTAACGAGTAAAAATGCGATTCTGATTGTGGATTACATTAACCAACTGCGGCGATCGGGTCTTCAGCGCGATGAAGCTATCCTCAAAGCGGGTCCTGTTCGCCTCCGTCCCATCCTCATGACTACCGTTGCGACACTACTGGGAATGCTGCCGATCGCAATCGGCTGGGGCGCTGGTGCGGAACTGCGTGCCCCTATGGCGATCGCCATCATGGGCGGCTTAATCACCTCCACACTGCTCAGCCTCATCGTCATTCCCGTTCTCTACGCTCTGCTAGATAACCTCGACAATGCCATTAAACACAGCCTACGTCGAAAGTATTAAAGCAGAGCTTTATGGTGGAAAAGTGCAAAGAAATCTGAGGCTTTTATAGTGCAAAAAGTATTTGTCACAGGAGGAACGGGGTTTGTCGGTGCCAACCTCGTGCGGCTGCTATTGAAAGAAGGCTATGCCGTCAAAGCGTTGGTGCGCCCTAACAGTCGGCTGGACAACTTACAGGGATTGGATGTGGAACTGGTGCAAGGTAGCCTCACCGATCGTGACTTGGATCAGGCAATGGCTGGCTGTCAAGGATTGTTTCACGTCGCCGCTCATTATTCCCTTTGGAGAAAAGATCACGACATTCTGCATCAATACAACGTCCTGGGAACGCGCAATATTCTAGCAGCAGCCCGTATTGCTGGAGTTGAGCGCACGGTTTATACCAGTTCAGTCGCGGCGATCGGAGTCAAACAAGGCGCGATAGCAAATGAAACCTACCAAAGCTCAGTCGAAAAGCTGATCGGAGCCTACAAACAATCTAAATATTGGGCAGAGCAGGAAGCCGTCAAAGCGGCACAATCGGAACAAAACATCGTCATTGTGAATCCTAGTACGCCAATTGGTGCCTGGGATATTAAACCTACGCCCACCGGAGATATCGTGTTGCGATTTTTGCGTCGCCAAATGCCTGTTTATCTTCACACAGGGCTAAACTTCATCCATGTGCAGGATGTGGCATGGGGGCATTTACTGGCATACCAAAAGGGACAGACCGGCGATCGCTATATTTTGGGACACCAAAACATGACCCTCAAGCACCTGCTTGACCAACTAGAGGAAATAACCGGACTCCCCGCCCCGCAGCGTTCTATTCCTGCCTGGATTCCTCTTTCTGTCGCCTGGATCGATGAGACTCTGTTAGCCAAATTAGGCAAAACGCCCTCTGTTCCAGTTGATGGCGTGCGGATGGCAGGACAACTCATGTACTACGACGCTTCAAAAGCGGTGCAAGAATTAGGGCTTCCACAAACTCCAATTGTTGTGGCTTTGAAAGATGCCGTAGAGTGGTTTGTAACCAAACGCTACGCATAAATCCTGGTTTGCTCAGCGATAAGTTACCTAAAGCTTAGGGATTTCTGAGTAAGTCAAGTACATTACCATTTAAGAGAGTCAAGGCAGTCAAGAGGAACGCAACTTTTTAAACCGTTTCTAAGTCCTTTCCCCTTATTCCCTTTTCCCCGTCCCCTATTTTCCAGTGAGGAGTAAATCGAGCCATGGCAGTTAGTTTTCAACAAGCAATGGATATTGGCAAGTACATCGTTACCCAGCGATTGAAAGGACGCAAAAAATATCCCTTGACGTTAATGTTAGAACCGCTATTTCGATGCAATCTTGCCTGTTCTGGCTGCGGCAAAATTCAGCATCCGGTCGAAATCTTGAAGCAAAACCTGTCGCCTGAAGATTGCTTTGCCGCAGTGGAAGAATGTGGTGCTCCTGTGGTGGCGATCCCGGGTGGCGAACCCTTACTCCATCCTCAAATTGATGAAATTGTGCGTGGATTAGTAGCACGGCGTAAATACATTTACCTCTGCACAAATGGTATTTTGCTAGAAAAAAGCCTGCATAAGTTTGAACCATCACCCTATTTTTCCTTTAGTGTGCATTTGGATGGGCTGCGTGAACTGCACGATAAATGCGTTGATCGCAATGGGGTGTTTGATACTGCTGTGCAAGCAATCAAGGCTGCCAAAGCCAAAGGGTTTCGCGTCACTACCAACACCACTGTATTTGAAGGCTCTGATCCTAAAGAAATTCAAAAATTCTTTGATTTTGTCGCAACCCTTAACGTTGATGGCATGATGATTTCTCCTGGCTATGGCTATGAGTGGGCACCGGATCAAGACCATTTCTTAAAACGGGAGCAAACAAAAGCATTGTTCCGGGATATTTTGGCTCCTTACACAGCAGGCAAAAAGAACTGGAACTTCAACCACAATCCCCTATTTCTCGACTTTTTGACAGGTGAGAAAGATTATGAATGCACGCCCTGGGGAATGCCTAGCTATAGTGTGTTGGGCTGGCAAAAGCCTTGCTACTTGCTGAATGAAGGTCACTATAAAACCTATCAAGAACTCGTGGACGGAACCGATTGGAGCCAATATGGTCGGGCGAGTGGCAATCCCAATTGTGCAGACTGTATGGTGCATTGTGGCTATGAGCCTACAGCAGCGGTAGACGCAATGAATCCTCAAAACATTTCGCGATCGCTGGGTTCAGTGTTTAGCATGAGTCGCTAAGGCGATCGTTTGGACTGAGATTGGACTGAGAACAGAGGTATCTTTGCTCTCAGTCCAAAAGAATTCAAAGTCACTCTTTATGGATGAATGTATTGGACATTACATCTGTTACTAATGTTGTAGTTTTGCAAATCGCAATTCTCTAATTAGAATCAAGCTTATTTTCCGGAAACTTGCGTGTCAGCGGTGGATAAATAGGAATGATTGTTGATTTTTGAGGGGAATTCCTAATTGTTTAGATTATAGATTCACCGATTAAAATTGAGAACTTCATTCTGTTTCAATTCCTATGGAATATCAATTTCAAACTTGATTGGGACTTTGTTTTGGACTCTTCGTATTACTGATTTAATTGAAGTTTGCCTTTTTGAAGAAATCTTTTACTCCCTTATTAAGTTCTAGTGTGATTGTGTTCCAGAATGCCAGCCCTAGCCTTTAAGCCCTTTTAGGGTGAGGAGATTACATAAGCAAAAACAGCTTATTTCTAATGAAAGCTTTTAATTCGGAGAAGACAGAAAACTAATTATCTTTAGTCAACAAATTAAATAAGAATGTTGATAGATAGAATACTTTTTAAGTTATAGATGGCACTAAATTACTTTAGAGAGAACGGATTTCTAGCTGAATAAGGCATTTTCATCTTAAATGAAACGTCTTGTTGTATATTTAGAGCCAACCTGGTGTAATGACTTAGAGGAGTGAATCCATGCAGCTGTGCAAAAGTGCTTTAGAAGTATTAGAAGAGACAAGTCGGACGTTTTACATTCCAATTAGTCGGTTGCCAGCGGGGCTTCAAGAAGCAGTGGCTTCTGGCTACTTGTGTATGCGAGCGATCGATGAAATTGAAGACCATCCAACCTTGGATAATGCGCTTAAAGCAAAGCTGCTACAAATCATCAGTCTGACTCTACAAGCTGGCACCCATGAAATGCGGGCAAGTGATTTATCTGGTGCGCTCAGCGATTACAAAGACGTGCTACCCGAAGTATCTTATCGAGTTGGGGAATGGGCGCTTTTAGCACCAGAGTCGATCGCACCGCGAGTATGGGACGCTACGGCAGCCATGTCCGATCGCATGGCATATTGGGCGCGCATCAATTGGAAAATTGAAGACCGGGCCGATCTAGACCAATATACTTTTGGAGTCGCTGGAGCCGTCGGTTTGCTGCTGTCTGATCTGTGGGCATGGTATGACGGCACTACAACCAACCGCTCTCACGCGATCGGATTTGGTCGGGGGTTGCAAGCCGTCAATATTCTACGCAATCACAATGAAGACAAAAAACGTGGCGTGGACTTTTTTCCAACCGGGTGGACGGATGAACAAGTTTACAACTACGCTCGTCAAAACCTAGAGCTTGCGGATACCTACACCGCGGCGCTTCCTATCGGTCCAGCATTAGACTTTTGTCGTATTCCCCTCACCCTGGCTCATGCCACATTGAATGCAATGGCTCAAGGCGAAGCCAAACTCAGCCGCAGCACCGTTATCGACCTGGTTAGCCAACTAACCGGCAGCAGTGTTGGATAAAGGGAACTCAATTGAGTGAAGGCGATGGATAATACCTCACTGAAAATGCAGGTGTTATTCTCCTTCAACCTGAGCTCGATATTCATCGGATGATAAGGCATCGTCCAAATCAATATCATCATCAATCCTCACCTTCAACAGCCACCCTTCCCCATAGGGATCGTCTCCAATCTGTTCTGGAGCATCTAATAAAGCACTGTTGATCTCAATTATGGTGCCGCTGACGGGCGCGTTGAGGTCTTCAACTGCTTTTACTGATTCGATCGTGCCAAATTTCTCGCCTCTCTCGATCGCATCTCCCATGTCAGGCAACTCTAGAAATACGATATCGCCGAGTTGATCCACCGCAAAAGCTGTAATGCCAATGGTGGCAATTTCTCCATCTAGCCGTGCGTATTCATGGGTGTCAAGATACTTCAGATCGCTAGGATATTCCAGTGTCATAGGTCTTCAAATTAAAGTGAGAGTTTTGCGTGAAAGTTAAATTTCAACTCTTATAACTCATACCTCAAAAATTAGAATTCCTGGCGATTTTATGAATAATTTCCAGGAATTCGTTCATATATCTGTTAAAAGGATAGTGCTGGAGGGCGACGATAAAAAGGACGCTTGACCACGATCGCAGGATAAGAGGTGCCTCGAATTTCAACCTCTAAGGGCTGACCTGGCTTAGAAAACTCGGTCGGTACATAGGCAAGAGCGATCGGCTGACCCAGCGTCGGCGATTGGGTTCCGCTGGTCACAATTCCTGCAACCTTGCCATTAGCCATCACAGGATAACCATGCCGAGCAATATTGCGTCCCTGCATTTGCAGCCCCACCAACCGACGCTGCACCCCATTCTGTTTTTGGTGGGCTAAAACAGGTCTTCCTATGAAATCTGCTTTACTGTCTAGGTGAACCAGCCAACCCAACCCAGCTTCCAATGGCGTAGTTGTTTCATCAATATCTTGTCCGTAGAGCGCCATTGCTGCTTCCAGTCGGAGCGTATCTCGACAGCCCAAGCCGCAGGGCACCACCTCTAAGGTCAGCAGTGCTTTCCAGAGTTCTACCCCTACTTCCGGCGGCACCATCACTTCAAAGCCATCTTCGCCTGTGTAGCCCGTCCGCGCTAAGAATCCAGGCTGTCCTAAGATGGTGCCCTCTAAATGCCCAAATGCTTTAACGGAAGAGAGGTCTTCTGTGACTAGAGTTTGTAATTTAGCGATCGCACTCGGTCCCTGCACAGCGATCAGTGCCCGATCTGTTGAACAATCCTGAAACGATACCTCAGTTGAGTCTAAATGATTCAACAGCCAGGCTTTATCTTTATTAGTAGTGGCAGCATTAACGATCGCCACCCATTGCTGTATCCCATCAGGGTCTATCCCCTGGTAATAAAAAATCAGATCATCAATAATGCCAGCCTGGTCATTAAGCAACACGGTGTATTGGGCTTCACCAGGTTGCAAACGGCTCAGATCAGACGGCACCAAGGCTTGAATCTGAGCTAAGACCGTTTTGCCCGTCAGCCGAAATTTTCCCATGTGAGAAATGTCAAACATACCTGCTGTTGAACGCACAGCGTGGTGTTCATGAGTGATACCAGAATATTGCACAGGCATCTCCCATCCAGAAAACTCAGTCATCCGAGCGTTTAGCTCTTTAGCCAAGGAGTAAAGCGGCGTGTGGGAGAGAGCAGTGGCGCGGCGTGGGTCAGTCACAAGAACAAATGTAAAAAGGAATACCCTTCATATTACCGGGCTAGTTCTTGCCAATGCTTACAAAAATAGGATCACTAACAGCAAAAAACCAAATAGAGAAACAGCTGTAGAGACGAAAGTACCCGCGATCGAAGGCTCGGGTGAAGCAGTCGTTTGGGCAAGAGCATTTGATGTAGAGGACTGTTGAGCAAAAGTCGTGACTTGTTTCACTGAAACCTCCAAGGTTTTTTCTTGATAAAAGATGAGACTTATATCTTTAATGTTTCTTAATTATCCACAATCGCACAAAACTTTACATACCCCCGATGGGGTAATTGCAAGAAGATCCAAGGGAGTATTTTAATTTGTTGGGAGCGATCGCATTCGAGATCCCAGCAATGAAACTGCATTGGTATGTTATACCAAATTAAATTGGAGTAGTTACAGATCAGATAAACTGAGGAATGTAGAGGTGAGAGTCTAATCATGGCTGGTGTCAGCGCAATCGTAATTAAAGAAAGTCTCGAGGAGTTAGGCACCCGCTTGCGAACGGTTGAACAGCCGATAGTTAAAGAACGATTGCAAGTGTTGTACTGGCTCAAACGAGCGCAAGCACCGAGCATCAGCCAGATCGCGGTTGCAATTGGCAGGCATCGAGGCACGGTGCAAAAGTGGTTAGCGCTGTATCGAGCACAAGGATTAGAGGCATTGCTGGTGGTCAAGCCAACGCCAGGAGGAGGCAACCGGATGATTCCAATGTGGGCAGAAGTTGCCTTAGCAAAGCGATTGCAGGAACCGGACAATGGGTTTGACAGCTATGGGGAGGTGCAGCAGTGGCTCTTGGAGAGTTTAGGAATAGAAGCCCAGTATCATGCGGTCTACCAGATGACCCGTTATCGGCTCAAAGCCAAGCTAAAAGTGGCTCGTCCCCAACACCTCAAGCAGAACCGAGCACAACGAGAGGCATTTAAGCAAACCTTGCAGACGACCTCGATTTGTTGAGCCAATACGCTCGGCAAGTGCGCCAGGATAAACGACCTATTCGCTATTTTGCTGGGGATGAGAGCCGCTTTGGGCTGCATACCATTATCGGGCGTTTGATTACAGCCTTTGGAGTGAAACCCATTGGCTCATGGCAACGGGTGTTCAAAGCATTCTGGCTCTATGGCGCTGTGGAACCTGCCACCGGAGAATCCTTTTTCTGGCAGTTCTCCCATGTCGATACCGAGTGCTACCAATGCTTCTTGGATGAGTTCTCCAAGGCTTACCCCGATAGTCTCAATATCCTGCAAGTGGATAACGGACGGTTCCACAAAGGCAAAGCGTTGATTGTGCCACAGAACATTATCCTGGTGTTCCAACCGCCTTACTGTCCGGAGTTAAATCCAATTGAGAGGCTATGGGAATATCTCAAGGCGGATCTCAAGTGGGTTTCGTTCAAAACGCTTGACCAACTGCAATCCAGAGTAGATCAACTCTTATCCCAGTTAACCCCTCAAGTGATTGCTTCTCTCACGGGCTACCCCTTTATCCTCAATGCACTATCTGTCATTGAAACCATTTAAATTGGTATAACAACCCATTTACATTGACATCAGGTGACCATCCGCGATACATCATGAGTCATTGGTTAGGTCAATTTTTTCTAAGTACAGGACAAAAGTTGTAGGGATTGCACAAAGTCGGACTCATTGGACAAGGATGGATTGAGTACCAAATGGCGCAAATAATCGAACCCTAAGCGAAACAGACTTTTGGCGCGACGACCGTGTTTTTTAATCTTAATGGGCTGCCATTGATGCAACCATAACCCGGTTCGCATCGCCCAACATAAAGCTAAAGTCAACAAGGCAAACAATTTACTCAACCGTTCATCATCGGTAAAGTGCGTCGATTCCAGACAGAACCCGCGAGTTTTGAAAATACCAAACAGCGTTTCAATTCCCCAGCGCAAGGCATAGTCTTTGACCAAATCTTGCGCCTTGAGGGGAGCAATCACCACGAGTAACTCCCCATCATCAAGTCGTAGCGCTTCAACGGCAACTGGGTAGCCCCAGACTCGGCAGGTGCCTGTGAGTTGTTGGGATTGACCGGGTTGCAGATGGGCAAAGACGACTCGCGCCGCCAGCACCCTGCCATCATGCTCAATCTGGTCACTGCTGCGAATCCGTAAGCGAAAGGCGAGGGTAGGTTCGAGTAGAAGATAGCGCACCCAGGCTTGCCCAATGAACTCGCGGTCGGCACACAAGTAGTTCACTCTAGCGGTGGGGAACCGTTTGGCAAAGGTCTCCATTAACCGCATCCGCTCGTCACTGTTGGAATTCCCCCGCTTGTCCAACAGCCACCACAGTACCGGGAAGGCAACTCCTTCATGAACTATGCCCAAAGTCAAAATGTTGTACCACTGAGTGCCAAATTTCCAGGTGGTGCGATCCAGGCTCAACACCCAGTCCTCCGGAATCTGCATCCAACTCACCACGACGCTAGCCAGTTGAGCTTCGTCGAGCGCAAACCCTCGGAAAAATCGCTGCAATCGCTTGTAGCTCGATTCGGGCAATGCCCTACCACCAAAGCCTACACACAGTTCGCTCAAGTTCACTGTCTTGACTTTCAGCAAGGCTAACAAGAACAATGCCAGAAATGAAATCCTCGCTCCGTGCCAGTTCAATTGTTCTTGGAGGACTCGCTTTAATTCGCTATATTGGCTCATAGGGTTTCTCCAGAGTGTGGTAATTCTGATGAAACCCTACCCTGCTCATCCTTTCAAGCTTTTTGTCCCGTACTGAGCAATTTTTTACATGCAACGTTTTTTGAATACTTGGATTTATTTGCATCAGGAGGGATGGGTATGAATGGCAGCTTGATCGTCTCCAGCATCCTCAATCCGCCTATCCTGTTTTTCTTTTTAGGAGTGACGGCTGTTCTCGTCAAGTCAGATTTAGAAATTCCTCCGCCAGTCCCTAAAATTCTCTCGTTGTACCTGCTATTTGCGATCGGATTCAAGGGCGGAGTCGAACTAATCAAAAGCGGAATTACACAGGAAGTTATTTTTGCGCTTGCTGCCGCAATCCTGATGGCATGTTTTGTGCCAGTCTACACCTTCTTTATTTTGAGGTTGAAGCTCGATCATTACGACGCTGCCGCGATCGCTGCTACTTATGGTTCCATTAGTGCAGTCACCTTCATCACGGCAAGTTCGTTCCTAACCGAGTTGGGAATTGCATTTGATGGCTACATGGTCGCCGCGCTAGCGTTAATGGAATCACCAGCCATTATTGTCGGTTTGATCTTAGTGAATCTTTTTACAGCCGACGAGAAACGAGAATTTGCCTGGTCTGAAGTGTTGCGAGATGCATTTTTGAACAGTTCCGTTTTTCTACTCATAGGTAGCCTGCTCATTGGAGTTTTAAGCGGCGAACACGGCTGGAAGGTAATGGAACCCTTTGCTCAAGGACTGTTCTACGGGCTGCTTACCTTTTTCTTGCTAGATATGGGACTTGTCGCCGCTCGAAGAATTAAAGACTTGCAAAAAACCGGATTATTTCTCATCTCATTTGCCATACTGATTCCTATACTCAATGCTGCAATAGGCATTGCGATCGCCAAATTGATTGACATGTCTCAGGGAAATGCACTGTTATTTGCAGTGTTGTGCGCCAGTGCTTCTTATATTGCCGTTCCTGCAGCAATGCGGCTGACGGTTCCTGAAGCAAACCCTAGTCTCTACGTTTCGACTGCTTTAGCCGTCACGTTTCCATTCAATATTACCGTTGGCATTCCGCTTTATCTATACGTCATTGATCGGTTCTGGAGATGATAGTATGCACACCGTTAAAAGAATTGAAATTATTGCTAACTCATTCGAGCTTGGCAAAATTTTGGATAGTTTGGATAAAGCAGGTGTTCACGGTCATGTGGTGATTCGCAACGTTGCCGGAAAAGGCTTGCGCGAAGGGAACGAAGATCTTGATATGACAATGTTAGACAATGTCTATATCATCGCGTTCTGTATGCCCGATCTGATTAAATCTGTAGTGGAAAATATCACTCCCCTACTCAACAAGTTTGGGGGGACTTGTTATATCTCAGAAGTCATGGAGATTCGCTCTATGAGATGTGTTGCCTCTCTGTAGAAGCGAGATTAAATTAACTTGGAATATCCCTCCCTCCAGCTTCCAATAGGGAAGGGAACCGGAAATGCTTAAAAGCTCTTTCGTGTGAAAGAAAAAGATGCAATATTTTGCACCCCTCTCCCATTGAGAAAGGGGCTGGGGGTGAGGGTATTTTCTAAAACATTTCTAGATAAAAAAGATATGAATATTCAAGAACAATTTATCGATCGCCGTCACTTCTTAAAATTAGGCGCTACGGAAGCTGTAATGCTGGCGATCGCTAGCAATCTATGTTGGCGGACCAAGCCGGTGCAAGCGGCTGAATTGCCAACCGACACTCTGTCTAAGCCAGATGCCGCCTTGCAAAAGTTACTCGAAGGCAATCAACGGTTTACTCGACATCAGCCACAATATCCTCATCAATCTCACGCACGAATGCAGGAGCTTGCTCAAACGCAGCATCCCTTTGCTACTGTTTTAACCTGTGCCGATTCGCGGGTGCCCGTCGAGCTTTTATTTGACCAAGGCATCGGCGACATTTTTGATATTCGCGTTGCGGGAAATATTGCGACACCAGAAACGATTGGTAGCATTGAATATGCAGTTGCCCTGTTGGGTACGCCCGTGGTGATGGTATTAGGTCACGAGCGCTGCGGAGCCGTGACTGCTGCCGTTAACAATAATGTGACGCTACCCGGTGAAATTGGTAGCTTTGTAGAGGCAATTTTACCGGCTGTGGCTAAGGTAAAGGGTTTGTCAGGTGATGCTGTGGATAATGCAGTGATCGCAAACGTGCACTATCAAATCGAACAGTTAAAGCGATCTCCCGTTTTAACCGAACGGCTACGATCAGGCGATCTAAAGATCGTGGGAGGTCGCTATGACCTGGATACAGGTACAGTCAAGATTCTGATTTAAGGTGCCAACAGTGTTTCAGTGCTCCCTTGGGCGATCGCACCAATAAACCGCACCAATAGACCAATCTGATTGCGAGTCCAACAGATTGGAAAAAGTGGCGGTGCTGGGCATCAGCAAGAATTGCCTAATCCGCCCAGTTTTGGTAAGAAATACTATAATTGATGGAGTCTTACCAATAGGTGCTATTTCTGTGTTCGCAACAACTCGACCCAAGTTTGACTCTCAAGCAACCGATTCTTTACCCCGCGATCTGTTTGCCGCAATCACTGCCCTAAAGCAAGAACTCAACGCCGTTATTTTGGCGCACTATTATCAAGATCCGGATATTCAAGATATTGCCGATTACATTGGCGATTCTCTAGGTCTTTCGCGGCAAGCTGCCGACACCAATGCAGAAGTCATCGTTTTTGCTGGGGTCCATTTCATGGCAGAAACTGCAAAAATTTTGAATCCGCATAAGCTGGTGTTGCTGCCCGATTTGGATGCCGGCTGTTCGCTTGCCGATAGTTGCCCACCCGCAGAATTTGCTCAGTTTAAAGCTGCTCACCCCGGACATTTGGTAATTTCTTACATAAACTGCACAGCAGAGATTAAAGCTCTGAGTGACATTATCTGCACGAGTTCCAACGCCGTATCGATTGTTCGTCAGTTGCCCAAGGAGCAACCGATTATCTTCGCGCCCGATCGCAACCTGGGTAAATATGTGATGAAGCAAACGGGACGAGAGATGGTGTTGTGGCAAGGAAGCTGTATGGTGCATGAAACTTTTTCAGAAAAAAAGATAGTGCAGCTCAAGGTGCAACATCCCGCCGCCGAAGCGATCGCCCATCCCGAATGTGAACCCGCTGTTTTACGTCATGCCAGCTACATCGGCTCAACAACGGCTTTGCTCAACTATGTGCAGCAAAGTTCTAGCACCGAATTTATTGTGGCAACAGAACCCGGCATCATTCACCAGATGCAAAAAGCCGAACCCGCTAAAAAATTCATTCCTGCACCACCGATCAACAACTGCGCTTGCAACGAGTGCCCTCACATGCGTTTAAACACATTAGAAAAGCTGTATCTGTGTATGAAAAATCGGACTCCCGAAATTACCCTGTCTCAGGAGATTCAAACGGCTGCACTTCAACCCATTCAGCGAATGCTGGAGATGAGCATCTAGCTCTTCCGCTTTCCGACTTGATCGCAAGCCGGACTTCAGCATTTTGCTTGATGTAAGCTTCACAACTTCATTAAGAACTTAAAGTAACTTAAAAAAGTCTGCAACTTAACAGGAAACGGGGGAATACTATATACGACGTTATCTTCTAGGGAGGTTGAGCTTGAGCCAGATTGGATTAGTTGCCATTGGACGCAATGAGGGCGATCGCCTGCGTCAGTGTTTACAGTCAGTCCTGGGCAATGTAGACCAGATGGTATATGTCGATTCAGGTTCTACTGATGGCAGCGTTGAAATGGCGCGATCACTCGGAGTCGAAGTCGTTGAACTGAATCTATCTATCCCTTTTACCGCCGCTCGTGCTCGTAATGCTGGGCTTGCGCGGCTGACAGAACTTGAACCTCACATCCAGTATGTTCAATTCGTGGACGGAGACTGTGAGATTGCTTCAACTTGGCTCAGTCATGCCAAACAAGCCTTAGAAGTTCATCCCGAAGTCGCTGTTGTCTGTGGACGGCGACGCGAACGCTTTCCCAATGCCTCTATTTATAACCGTCTATGTGACATCGAATGGGAAACCCCAATTGGAGAGGCTAAAGCCTGTGGTGGAGATGCCTTGATGCGCGTCTCTGCGCTGCAAGCCGTGGGTGGATATAACCCTAACCTGATTGCTGGCGAAGAACCCGAAATGTGTGTACGCCTCCGGCAAAACGGCGGTAAGATCTTGCGGATCGACTGCGAAATGACCCTGCATGATGCTCAAATAACTCATTTTGGGCAATGGTGGAAGCGTGCTGTGCGAGCAGGACACGCCTATGTGGAGGGTTCATGGCTCCATGGCGCACCTCCAGAAAAACATTGGGTGAAAGAAACCCGCAGCATTCAACTCTGGGGAATTGGAATTCCATTACTCATCCTTTCGACGGCTTGGGTTACAAAAGGGCTGAGTTTGTTGCTACTCGCTGGCTATGGACTAATGACTTATCGAGTTTATCAGTATGCCCGTCGGTCAAAGTACTCCAAACCGGATGCTCGTTTATTTGCTCTGTCTTGTACATTGGCAAAATTTCCCCAAGCTCAAGGGTTACTCCGATTCTATTGGGGCAAGGTGTTCAAAAAGCCGTCCCGGTTGATTGAATACAACGCAGCGGGTTCTGGAAATCTGGCTTGATGAATAAACCCTACAAGTCTTAGTCACGACTGGCACTTAAAATTTTAGTCAAACGGCGATCGCCATACAACCACACAAACTGCTATGTCTACCATTCAAAACGAGCAAGTTTATATTCTAAATGTCTCCTTTGACAATCTTTCTCTCAATCAGCTTTTAGAGCAGTTAAAGCAAGGGGTTGTGTTTACGCCCAATGTTGATCATTTAATGAAATTGCAGCACGACAAAGAATTCTTTACAACCTATGTAGACGCAGACTATCGAGTGTGTGACAGTCAAGTTTTGATGTACTCCGCTTCTCTATTAGGAACCCCCTTAAAAGAGAAGATTTCTGGTTCCGACCTATTTCCAGCGTTTTGCAAGTTTCATCGGCATAATCATGCCACCACTATCTTTCTGTTAGGTGGCAAAGCAGGGGTCGCCGATAGCGCAAAAAACAAAATTAACCAGAAAATTGGTCGAGAGATCATCATCGGTGCCCATTCTCCTTCATTCGGGTTTGAGAAGAACGAACAAGAATGCTTTGAACTAATCGAGATGGTAAATCGCTCGAAAGCAACTGTTCTAGCGGTTGGAGTTGGCGCACCCAAACAAGAGAAATGGATTCACAAGTATCGAGATAAATTTACCCATGTCAAAATCTTTTTGGCGATCGGGGCGACCATCGACTTTGAAGCAGGCACAATTCAACGCGCACCAAAGTGGATGAGCAAATTTGGACTAGAATCCCTTTTTCGCATTTATTCCGATCCTAAGCGGCTCTGGAAGCGATATTTAGTAGAAGATTTACCATTTTTCTGGTTGCTGCTCAAGCAAAAGCTGGGTCTCTATAAACCCCCCGCCTTTTCACGCTACGGAGTTTTTAGTAATAGACAGCTTCAAGACTAAAAAGAAGGTGCAGGTCGAGGCACTAAAACTGGGTTACCAAGCAAACTGCATCCATAGACGGACTAAACCATAGACTCACTGATGTGATTTCATCTATCCGGGAACGTATCCACAACTCCTCATTTGGAACCCGGAAGATATTTACTGGTTGATGAAAGCGATCGCAGAGTTGAAATCTGTTAGTTGATCGTATTTGAAACTTTTATGAGGCGGTTCACTGACCATAAGTTTGGCAATCACAACAGCGATCGCCCCTTTTATTGGTTGGCATTCTGATACCAATTTAAATTGAGTAAGCGGCAAATGGACTAGACTGAGCGGAGTTGTTTGGAGAGTCTAGTCATGGCAGGTGTAACGTCAATAGACGTGAAAGAAAGTTTGGATGACTTAGCTCAACAGTTGCGGCAAGCCGAAACGCCAAGCGCTAAAGAACGATTGCAAGTGCTCTACTGGTTGAAACAAGAGAATGCGCCGAGCATTAGTGCGATTGCCAAAGCGGTCGGGAAACATCGAAACACGGTGCAAAGCTGGCTATTGATGTATCGCACTGGAGGAGTGGGGGCGATGCTAGAAATCAAGAAATCGCCGGGGGGAGTGCGAGTGATACCCCAATGGGCAGAGGATGCTTTGGCAAAGCGGTTACGACAGAGACACGGCTTTCAAAGTTATGGAGCAGTACAACAGTGGTTGGCAGAAACCTTGGGAGTAGAAGCGGAGTATCACGCGGTCTACCAAATGACCCGCTATCGGCTCAAAGCCAAGCTAAAGGTTGCTCGTCCTCAAAATTGCCAGCAGGATAGTGAACAGCGATCTGCTTTTAAGCAAACCTCAAGGGCGACCTCAGCTTGCTGAGTCAGTATGCTCGCCACCGGGGGCAGGATGAACGTCCCATTCGCTATTTTGCTCAGGATGAGAGTCGTTTTGGACTGCATACTCTGATGGGACGATTGATCACGGCGTGTGGCATCAAACCGATTGGGCAGTGGCAGTGGTTGTTCAAAGCGTTCTGGCTCTACGGGGCGGTTGAACCTGCCACGGGAGAGTCCTTTTTTCTGCAATTTTCTCATGTTGATACCGAGTGTTATCAACGATTCTTGAATGAATTTTCCAACGCTTATCCGGATAGTCTGAACGTCTTGCAAGTGGATAACGGGCGGTTTCACAAGGGTAAAGCGTTGGTGGTGCCAGAGAACATCATCTTGTTATTCCAACCGCCTTACTGCCCTGAGCTAAATCCTATTGAGAGGTTGTGGGAACATCTCAAGGCAAGTTTGAAGTGGGCTGCGTTCAAAACGCTCGACCAACTACAAGTCAAAATCGATCAACTCCTGGCTGAGTTAACACCACAAGTAATTGCTTCTCTCACAGGTTATTCCTTTATCCTGGATGCCCTATCTGCCTTGAATACTGTTTAAATTGGTATGAGTAAGAGTATGAGATATAGAGTGAACTCGCTATTCGCTACTTTCTGTTAACCGAACTCAAGCAGGCGGTAATTACGTTAATGGAACGATTAACAAGCCTGTTACATTTCGTTACAGTAAGGTTATGAAGAAAACAACAAATATATTCAACCTGAATTGCTCAACTATTAGAGGTCACCGATATGAATAACAATATCCGTGTCGGCAATTTGTTTGGGATTCCTTTTTACGTCAATCCATCCTGGTTCTTGGTGTTGGGGTTAGTTACCCTTAGCTATGGCACTGGATTAGCAGCTCAGTTTCCAACGTTGCCTGCTGGTGCTTCTTGGGGGCTGGGTTTGGTGACTGCGCTGCTCTTGTTTAGCTCAGTGTTAGCTCATGAACTGGGGCATAGCTTCGTGGCGCTGAAGCAAGGAATTGGCGTGAAGTCGATTACTCTATTCCTGTTTGGCGGCTTGGCAAGCTTGGAAAAAGAATCAGAAACTCCTGGAGATGCCTTTTGGGTAGCGATCGCTGGTCCACTCGTTAGCCTATTGATTGCGGGTTCCGTAACGCTATTTGCGGCGCTCACTGGAATTTCTGGACCACTTGCTGCAATTCTGGGCGTGTTAGCGTCCGTAAATATGGCGCTGGCACTGTTTAATCTGATTCCTGGGTTGCCGCTGGATGGTGGCAACATTCTGAAAGCGTTGGTCTGGAAAGTGACAGGCAACCCTTACAAGGGCATGAAGTTTGCCGGACGAGTGGGTCAAGTGTTTGGCTGGCTGGCGATCGCATCGGGTATCCTACCGCTGGCATTGTTTGGTGCTGGAATCAACTTTTGGAACGTGTTGATTGGCTGGTTCTTGTTGCAAAACGCGGGTCAAGCTGCCCAGTATGGTACGGTGCAAGACAAACTGGCAGGGTTGACTGCAGCCGATGCGGTGATTGCAGATAGTCCGGTGGTGGCACAATCGTTAACTCTGCGCGAGTTTGCCGACCAACGGGTTTTAGATACAAAAAACTGGCGTAAGTTTTTGGTTACCGACGATGACGGGCAATTGATAGGCGCGATCGAGGTAGAAGATCTAAAAACAATTCCTAGCGCGCTTTGGTCAGAAACCTCGGTGCAAGCTTTGGTCACTACCATTGAGCCATCCTTAACCGTGGCGGGCGATCGCCCCTTATCAGAAGTGGTGCAACTGCTGGAAGAGCGCAAGTTAACGGCTCTGTCGGTTGTTCAATCCAACGGCATTCTAGTTGGGTTACTAGAAAAAACAGCGATTATCAACCTACTGAAAAACGGTGTTGCAGCAACTCCTGCGTAAAGCATGGTAAAAACGAATCGGCAAAGGGATGGAGAGTTTTGGCTCTTCGTCCCTTTGCTGTTTGATTATGCTTTAGTTATAAAACTGAGAATGCCTTCGTTAGACTTCTTTTCCTCACCTATGATTCCTAAAACTGATCATTACTGGCTACGAAATGCTCATGTACCTGACTCGTTAATGGTGCATAGCGATCGCTCATCTTTGCCAGAGGCAGTAGTGCAGGATGAGTTGCGGCTTGTGGATATTGAAATTGCAAATGGCGCGATCGCCAGTATCGTCACGGCTGAAACTCAGCCTACATCCGCTTATCCATCTGTTGATCTGAAAGGCGGCATGGTGTTTCCCTGCTTTGTGGATATGCACACCCATTTGGATAAAGGGCACCTGTGGGAACGCTCACCCAATGTGACAGGAACTTTTGCCGATGGACTGGAAACTATCCGTCAAGATTCTGAACATTGGAATGCAGAGGACGTTTATCGCCGGATGGAGTTCGGCTTAAAGTGCAGCTATGCCCACGGTACGAGGGCAGTTCGCACTCATCTTGACTCTGGCGGTAACTTGGCCGAGGTCACGTTGGAGGCATTTCGAGCCTTGCGCGATCGCTGGGCAGATCGAATAAGCTTGCAAGCGGTTTGTTTAGTTTCCTTAGAAGATTTTCTGACTCCCCAGGGTGAAAAGCTAGCCGACCAAATAGCAGAAATGGATGGCATTTTAGGTGGTTTTGCCTCCATGAATCCAGAGATTGAACTGCAAATTGACCGAACTTTTGAGATCGCCCGCGATCGCAATCTCGATCTCGATCTGCATGTAGACGAAAACAACGATCCCAATTCCATCTGTCTCAAAATTGTGGCAGAGACGGCTCTGCGGCAGCAGTTTCAAAAACAAATTGTTTGTGGTCACTGCTGTAGTCTGGCTGTGCAGCCCACCGAAGAATCAGCGAAGACTATTGATCTCGTCAAACAAGCAAACATTGGCATTGTCAGCTTGCCGATGTGCAATTTGTATCTGCAAGATCGAAAACCAGGGCATACACCGCACTGGCGCGGCGTGACCTTGCTGCATGAATTGAAGCAGGCAGGCGTTCCGGTGGCGATCGCTAGCGATAATTGCCGCGATCCATTTCATGCCTTTGGCGACCATGATGCCTTAGAAGTGTTTGCCCTCTCTGCCAAAATTGCCCACCTCGATCGCCCCTATGGCGATTGGTGCCGTGCCATCACGCTCACTCCTGCTGATTTGATGGGGCTGCCCACGACTGGACGGCTTGATATAGGCTTGACTGCCGATCTCGTCCTGTTCAAAGCGCGGCGTTACAGTGAATTGCTATCGCGATCGCAACATGACCGGGTGGTGTTGCGAAACGGCATCGCAATCGATACGGCATTGCCAAACTACGCTGAATTGGACGATTTGCAAACAAGCCACCAGTGAGCTGCCAGAAACGCTCAACAAACTATCAGATATGACTAAGATGAGAAAGGTTTTTCCATCGTAATTTTGACCAATGACTTCTATAAATTCTTCTTTAGAGCCTGAAATCCAACGTTTACGTGAGGTGCGTCATGGATTCCTACGGCTCCACAAAGCACTACTGGATGCTGAGCGAGAAACTTACGAACAGCATTTTGGCAAAATTCAAACCAATGGTGATTTTTTCCAGTTAGTTATTAGTCATGAATGGTTTGACTGGTTGCGCCCTATGTCTCAGTTCATAGTGCAAGTTGATGAGTTGTTGGATGACAAAGACGCGATCGCTGCCAGCCAAATTGATGACCTCATACAGCAAGCGAAAAAATTGCTAAAAGCTTCTGAAGAAGGCGCTCCTGCTGAACAGCGCTACGATCAGGCGATCCAACGCAGCCCTGATATCGCCTTTATGCATGCAGCCCTGTTGAACTCTCTAAAGTGAATTAAATTTGCATTCCAGCTAGTAAATGGTTGACCAATGCAGCGGCAAAGTCGTCATCTAGCGGTGCATGTTGCAGCAATAACCGATACCAAATAGGACCAAACAGGGTATCGATCGCCAGTTCCACATTTAAATCAGACCGTAGCTCTGCTCGTTCAATTCCCCGTTCCAAAATTGTGCGAGTTGCATCGCGGCGACAGGCAACAAAATAGGCGCGAAAGGTTTCAGCAACTTCACAGTTGTTTTGCGCTTCTGCAATCAAGCCTTTCACTACAGAACCAGACGTCGTTTGCGTTAACACAAAACAAAGATGTGCCAGCATCTGGTGTAAATCTGCTTGTACGGAACCCGTATCGGGCGTGGGAGGATTTTTTGCGGGACGTGTGGCGTAGGCTTCCATAATCACAGCGGCTTTGGATGACCACCAACGATAAATAGTTTGCTTCCCTACTCCAGCACGGGCAGCAATCCCTTCAATGCACACTCCGCTGTAGCCTTTTTCTTCAAGCAACTCTGCTGCTGCCTTCAAAATTGCCTGGTGAGATCGCTCATTCCGTCGCCGACAATCGGGCGTTTTATAGGGTTGTTCTACCGGAAGGAGGGTAGTCTCCACCTGCGATCGCGAAATATCCGATGAAAGGGGCGGTTCAGTCATACCTTTAGGATAAACGAGAGCAACCGTCTCGTCTAGGTTGACAAGACGAACCGTCTCGTCTAGCTTTAGATACAAGGACAGATGAGTCAAAAAACGACTGCAAATTAAAAGGATCAACCATGCCTGATTTATTCACTCCTATTCAAGTGGGTGCATTGACCTTACCTAATCGCATCATCATGGCACCGCTCACCCGCGCTCGTGCGGGTGTGGAACGGCTGCCTAACGCGTTGATGAAAGAGTATTATGTTCAACGCGCCACCGCCGGACTGATTATTTCAGAAGCGACGCAAATTTCAGAGCAAGCCAGCGGTTGGGTAGAAACTCCAGGCATTCATACCGCTGAGCAGGTGAAAGGCTGGAAAACAATCACAGATGCAGTTCACGCGGCTGGCGGACGAATTTTCCTACAGCTATGGCATATGGGACGCGCTTCTCATCCCGACTTTCAGCCCAATGGAGCGTTACCGGTGTCGGCTTCTGCGATTCGTCCTCAAGGCGATGCTCACACGCCTCACGGTAAAAAGCCATTTGTGACACCGCGATCGCTGGAACTAGAGGAAATTACAGGTGTGGTGCAGCAATATGTCGATGCGACCCTGCGCGCCCAGGAAGCTGGCTTTGACGGCGTGGAAATTCATGGTGCCAACGGCTATTTAATCGATCAATTTTTGCGAGACGGCAGTAATCAGCGCACAGATGCTTATGGCGGGAGCATTGCCAATCGATCGCGCTTCTTGCTGGAAGTAACAGAAGCGGTGGTCAATGCCTGGAGCGGCGATCGCGTAGGGGTGCGCCTATCTCCTACTAGTTCTTTCAATGACATGCGAGACAGTGACCCGATCGCAACGTTCGGCTATGCTTCTGGCGCGTTAAATGCCTTCAATTTGGCATATTTACACGTCTTGGAAGGCTTGCCGGGGCACATTATGGCATTGGAAGGAATTCACGTTGCACCTCATATTCGGCAGGCTTTTACTGGAGTGCTGATGTTGAATGGTGGTTATGACTTTGAGAAAGGAACCAACGCGATCGCCGAGGGTGAAGCTAACCTGATTGCCTACGGAGTTCCATTCATTGCCAATCCAGATTTGGTAGAACGCTTCCGTGAACAGGCTCCGCTAAATCCACCTGATCAAGCAACGTTTTATGCTCCCGGTGCAAAGGGCTACACGGATTATCCGGTGTTGCAGGCGGTGTAGAAGAATGCGGAGTTAGGGGGGACGGAGCGCGGAGTTTGGAGTTTGGAATCTGTTTTGATTTAAGAGATTGATTTCATCTTACTCAGTCCGCCGCACTCCCCACGCCGCACAGTCTACTAGTTTGGGTTAAGGCTCACCGACAAATGGAGTATTCCAATATTTCCAGTTTTCTTTGTTGAAGGGCGACTTCCACTTCTTGATCAGCGCCGATTCGAGCCGTTGGCGACCGCGGGTATTGGTCGGCGCATTGGACCAAAAGCTAATATTCACCGCCACAGGTAAACTGTGAGGACGATGAGCCGAAATGTAGTTAAGAATGTAGCGCTTGCAGTCATGCTCCCCTTTCCAGCGCATTCCCGACTTTATGGTTTCTCCCACATAAAGCACAATGGGCAGCTCATCATCCACTACAAAGTAGAGTGCTGAAACGCCGTCATCGTCCGCCTGCCACCGCCAAAATTCCGTATTCTGCCGTGGCAATTTGAATAGATCAATGCTTTCTGCCAGCTCTGCGTCGGTAGGTGGCAGTGTAAACAAACTGCCTTGAGAAGGTGCATTTACTGTTACTTGCTGTTGGTGCTGAAAAATTCGCTGTTTCCACGCCTGTAACGCATCCACTCCTATTTGAAGCGGTTCCTTGGACGGGACTCGATAGCCTCCCGCTACATCCGCTACCGAAAATAAAGAGGTTTGATGCCCGGTCGTGTACTTCGTCAAATTCAAACCTACCTACTTTGAACTGAGCAAAGATAGCATGATCCAGTTGGATGGGTACAGGAATGTTGTAAATGAGTGAATGCGGTTCATTTGAGACACCTCCTCAATCAATTCTCTACTGGCTACACTAGCAACGGAGTCTGTAAAACTGTGAGCATGATAAAACACGTTGCAAAGTCCTTCATCGCTGCATCATTCACTCATCTTTTCTGGAGGCTTCAGGTAACTCCTCTAAGATCGCTGAGGTTATGTTCATGGCTTGGCGCGAGCGCAATCCTCTTCAGCGCGATCGTCAGTCTTCCTCAGTCAGCTTGGGCGCAACCGTCTCAGCCTGAAAATGCACAAGCCCAACTGATCAGCGAGGTCAAAACGATTCAGGCAGGTTCGCCATTTTGGGTAGCGCTACAGCTTAAATTGCGTCCAGAGTGGCATGTTTATTGGAAAAATCCAGGCGACTCAGGTGCAGCCCCTTCTATTCAGTGGACTTTGCCTCCAGGATTTCAAGCTGGAGAATTGGTGTTTCCCTACCCAACGCGGATTCCAGTCGAGCCGCTGATGAATTTTGGCTACGAAGATGAAGTGTATCTGCTGACAGAGATCACCCCAACCGCTCAAGTGGCAAGCAAATCCATCACTCTACGTGCTCAGGCAGAGGTGTTGGTTTGCAAGCTGGAGTGCATTCCTGAACAAAAAACGTTGACCCTTACAGTTCCTGTTGCCCCCACTGCTTCCACCAAAGATCCAGCTTGGACGGATGCTTTTACGCGCACTCGCCAAGCTCACCCGCAGACTTCACCCTGGGAAAGCTCCTTTGCAGTGGATGACAAAGATTTGACGCTGTTTGTGAATGCGCCTGGACTAGCCGCAGGGCAATTAAAACAGGTAGAGTTCTTTCCCGATAAAGATGGTGTGATTCAAAATGCCGCCCCTCAACGTTTGACTGTGGCTCAAGATCGGATCACGTTACAAATTGAGCGCGGCTATCAGGAAAAGCAAGATTTAGTAGAAGGCTTGTTAGTCGTTCAAGAAGGCAGTGACGGCAAGACAAATGTTCAAGCGTTTACCATTCAGGCAAAACCTCAGTCTATTAACGCTGCTAATGCTGCTAATGCTGAAACACCTTCAAAATCACGCACTGAGGTTGCCAATTTTCCAATCTGGCAGGCGCTTTTATTAGCATTAGCAGGCGGTGTGGTTCTAAATCTGATGCCCTGCGTGTTTCCGGTGTTGTCTCTCAAGGTGCTGACGATCGCCCAACAAGCGCAGCAAAATCCCCGGCAAGCGCGATTCAGTGGACTTGCCTTCACGACTGGGGTACTCGCCAGCTTTGGATTGATCGCTGGAGCCTTGCTGATCTTGCGATCGCTGGGGCAGGAGATTGGCTGGGGCTTTCAGCTTCAGGCCCCTGTATTCGTCCTGTTGATGGCCTATGTGCTGTTTGCGGTGGGACTAAGTTTGTCAGGCGTGTTCACGGTGGGAGCCTCCATCATGGGGTTGGGGCACAGCCTGACGGCAAAACCGGGCTATAGCGGTGAGTTTTTTACGGGTGTGTTAGCAACCGTCATGGCAACGCCCTGTACGGCTCCATTTATGGCAACGGCGGTTAGTGTGGCGTTGGTGCAACCGACTCCCGTGGCGATCGCCATTCTTCTGACTTTAGGCTTGGGCTTAGCTTTGCCCTACTTGGTCATCAGTCTCACCCCTGCTTTGCGACGCTTTTTACCCAAACCAGGAGCCTGGATGGAAACGTTGCAGCAGATATTGGCGTTTCCGATGTATGGAGCAGTGGCTTGGTTGGTCTGGGTATTGACTTTGCAAGTCGGCACGAACGGACTAGCGATCGCCCTAGTTGGCATCATTTTGATTGGGTTTGCGGCTTGGCTCCATCAGAAGACTCAAGTCGCTAGAAGCGTTTGGCGGCGGGTTGGATTGGTTGGCTCACTGGCAGCGATCGCGATTGTCCTTACCCTGACACCGCTAGTCAACAGCAGTGTTCCATCCTCTTCATCTACTCAATCTGTTGATCCCAGTAGTGCCAATAGCTCAGTTTGGGCAGCCTACACTCCTAGCCAACTAGACCAGTTGCGCCAATCTAAACAGCCTGTGTTCATTAATTACACTGCCGCCTGGTGTATTACCTGCTTGGTCAACGAACGGATTGCCCTTAGCCAGCCAGAGGTGCTTGCTGCCTTTCAGCAAAAAGGAGTGGCGTTAGTGAAAGCGGATTGGACTAACCGAAACGCAGAAATTACTCAATCACTGAGCAAGTTTGGGCGTAGTGGTGTACCGCTTTATGTCCTTTATCCCAATGGACTAGAGCAAAGCGAACCCGTCATCTTGCCACAGGTGCTTACCCCAGACTTAGTGCGGGATGCCGTTGCAAGTGTTTCTGTGTCATTATAACCAGTGTGAAATTCACCTGTGCTAAGCCCAATTCTAATTGTTATCTTCGATTTCAGTCTATGCCCTGAGTTAACAAGGAAATAACCATGAAATTGAGTCGTTCACAGATTCAAACCCAATTCTTAAGAGTGGCATTAGTGGGTGCCGTTGCTAGTGCATTCGCAGGAGTCAGTGCTGCGATCAGCGCTTCTAAAGCTCAGTTAACCTCCCAACCTCAATCTGCTGCCTCTGTTCGGCTGCCCATGCAAATTGCCGCCGCACCCGTCCGAGTTGGGCAACCTGCGCCCAACTTTACTGCAACTGACAGCAATGGCAAGACGCACCAGTTAAGCAACTTTAAGGGCAAAACGGTGGTGTTGGAATGGACAAATCATCAATGTCCTTATGTTCGTAAACACTACGAGTCCAGCAATATGCAAAAGCTGCAAAAGCAGGCGACTGGAAAAGGAGTTGTTTGGCTGTCGGTGGTTTCTTCGGCTCCCGGAAACCAGGGATTTGTGGATGGCAAAAAAGCCAACGATTTGAGCAAGAGTCGCAAAGCATCTCCAACTGCTGTATTGATCGATGCGGATGGCAAGCTGGGTAAGCTTTACAGTGCCCGCACCACGCCTCATATGTTTATCATTGCGCCAAATGGAACGCTGTCATACATGGGCGCGATCGACAACAACCCTTCCAGCGAGCCTAAGGATGTGGGCACTGCAAAAAACTACGTTACCTCTGCGGTCAATGCCGTGTTAAAGGGGCAAAAGGTTGATCCTGCGGTGACCCAACCTTATGGTTGCTCAGTCAAGTACAAAGGTTAGAAATGAATAGGGTAAGGGCGATCGCCTTAGCTGGTGGTGGGCTCATGGCGCTGACTACTCAGTTAGCCATGAATACCGGTTCGATCGCCCAACTCAGCAACGCTCAATCTAGCACTAGTGAAGCCGCTTGGAAGCTGCTGCAACAAGCGAAACCAGGCTATGTCGTGTTGATGCGCCATGCCGAAGCGCCGGGAACGGGCGATCCCGCCAACTTCCAGTTAAAAGATTGCTCAACCCAGCGCAATTTGTCGGCATCAGGGCGCGCTCAAGCAGCAAAGATTGGTCAAGCATTCCGCGATCGCGCCATCCCAATTGCCAAAATATTTTCAAGCCAGTGGTGTCGCTGCTTAGATACAGCTCGACTGCTCAATTTAGGAGCTGTAGAACCCTTTCCCGCCCTCAATTCATTTTTTCAAAATTCCAATCGGGAACCTAGGCAGACTGCAACTATCAGACAATGGATTAAAAACAAATCCAGTCAAAAGGGCGTGAGCATTTTAGTCACCCACCAAGTCAATATCACAGCACTTACCAACATTTTTCCTCGGCAGGGCGAATTGATTGTGCTCAATACAACTGCCGATGGAACAATTAAGGTGGTTGGACGAATCTAGGGACCTTAGGGCACTGTCCGTCAGAATGACTTGACCAAGCAGTTGCCCTGAACCGATCCCTTGCTTGAAATGGACTTATTTCTTCTTCGTTGTGGTTTTAGTCGCTTTCTTTTCTTCTTTTGCGGGTGCAACCTTTTCCTTAAAAGATTTACCTGCAGAAAACGCCGGAACGGTCGTTGCTGGAATTTTAATCGGTTTGCCAGTGCTGGGGTTGCGTCCTTCTCTGGCTTGACGTTGACGGGCTTCAAAAGTGCCAAAACCAACCAGGGTAACCTTTTCCCCTTCCGCAACTGCTTCCATAATGGCATCAATAACTGCACTTAAAACCGCATCAGCATCTTTCTTGGTGATCTCTGCTTTTGCCGCGATCGCATCAACTAACTCGCTTTTGTTCATAATAAACCTCGTACTGTATCGAATAGCCTGCAGCGATTATAGTGTAGCCATTTCCAAATGAACCTATTCGCATGAGATAGATTAGAAAATTAAGATTAAAGATCTTAATCTATTTGTCTGTATGTCCCGCCATTGCGCAGGTTTAGGCTATCACCCTCCAGTTTTGACACTCAAAGGCGCGATCGCCAAAAATACACGAGATAATTGAACAGCTACGCATAAAGTGCGATCGAAGGAAAAGAGATGGACGTTAAAGCCGCTGTTGCCTACGAACCGGGCAAGCCCCTCGTTGTAGAAACAATTCGCTTAGAAGGACCAAAAGCAGGGGAAGTGTTAGTCGAGATCAAAGCAACGGGAGTTTGCCACACCGACGCTTATACACTTTCTGGCAAAGACCCAGAAGGCTTATTTCCCGCCATTTTAGGGCATGAAGGAGCCGGAATCGTTGTAGAAGTAGGCTCTGGCGTAACCAGCCTCAAACCTGGCGATCATGTGATTCCGCTATACACGCCTGAATGTCGCAACTGTGCCTATTGCTTAAGCCGGAAAACCAACTTGTGTCAGGCAATTCGGACGACTCAAGGAAAAGGACTGATGCCGGATGGCTCTAGCCGCTTTTCTAAAGATGGCACGATGATTCACCATTACATGGGCACCTCTACCTTTTCCAACTACACAGTGCTGCCTGAAATTGCCCTTGCCAAAATTCGAGAAGACGCGCCCTTCGACAAAGTTTGCTATATCGGTTGTGGGGTGACAACGGGCATTGGAGCCGTCATCAACACCGCCAAGGTAGAAGCAGGCGCAAATGTGGTTGTCTTTGGCTTAGGCGGTATTGGCTTAAATGTAATTCAAGGATGCCGCATGGTTGGGGCAAACAAAATCATTGGTGTAGATATCAATCCTGATAAGAAAGCGCTGGCAGAAAAGCTAGGGTTAACTCACTTTGTCAATCCTAAAGAGGTGGAAGGTGATTTGGTCGCTCATTTGGTAGAACTCACCGACGGCGGGGCGGACTATAGCTTTGAGTGCATCGGCAATGTTGATTTAATGCGGCAAGCCCTGGAATGCTGCCACAAAGGATGGGGCGTGAGCGTCATTGTTGGCGTTGCAGCAGCGGGAGCCGAAATTAGCACTCGCCCATTTCAATTGGTTACTGGACGGGTGTGGAAAGGAACTGCCTTTGGGGGGGCCAGAGGTCGAACAGATGTTCCAAAAATTGTGGATTGGTATATGGATGGCAAAATCAACATTGATGATTTGATTACCAACGTGATGCCAATCGAGCAAGTCAACGAAGCATTTGACCTGATGCACAGCGGCAAGGGCATTCGCACGGTTCTGACGTTTTAGTCTCCGTCAGGTTTGCGGCTTAAATTCAAATTAGATATCAACTTATCAGGGCTTTCTAAGCGGCGTTGCTGAATCGGGGATGGAATTTGTAGGGGTTCTTTAACGCCGTCTAAGCTAGCATCAGCCCTCATACCAGTGAATAACTTCATGTCTTCTCCTCATGACCTAATTAGCCAGACCCGATGCTTTGGTGGCATCTTAGGCTTTTACAAACACTTTTCCTCTAGCTGCCGCAGCGAGATGAAGTTTTCGGTCTATCAACCACCTCAAGCAAATTCTCATCCGCTACCAGTCCTGTACTATCTGTCAGGATTGACCTGTACCGAAGAAAACGTGATGGCAAAGTCGGGGGTGCAACAGTATGCGGCAGAGCATGGGCTAGTGCTGGTGGCTCCCGATACCAGTCCACGCAATACAGGCATTCCGGGTGAAACCGATGACTGGGATTTTGGGGCAGGTGCAGGATTTTATGTGGATGCTACAGTTGCGCCTTGGAACCAGCATTACCAAATGTATCGCTATGTAGTAGATGAGCTACCCGCGTTGATTGCTGAACACTTTCCAGTGCAGCCCGATCGCCAGGGGATTTTTGGACATTCCATGGGGGGGCATGGAGCGCTGGTGTGTGCCTTGAGAAACCGCGATCGCTACCGTTCTGTTTCTGCCTTTGCACCGATCTGCGCCCCCATTCAGTGCCCCTGGGGACAAAAAGCCTTTACTAATTACCTGGGCAAGGATTTAACCCCATGGCGCGACTACGATGCTAGCGAACTGGTGCTAACCGCCAACTTTCCGGGCTCAATCTTGATTGACCAAGGGACAGCAGATAAATTTCTTGATAATCAACTCATGCCAGACGTATTTGAGCAGGCTTGTAAAAAGGCTCGACAGCCTCTCGTTCTACGCCGTCAGGCGGGCTACGATCATAGCTATTACTTCATCGCTAGCTTTATTGCTGACCATATTCGCCATCATGCGACAGCACTGTATGCCTGACAGCGTGTGTTGAGCGTAGTCGAAACCATCAACAATGGCTTTAGTATTTACGTTCTTGGGGTTGAAATTGGGTGATGACAACGGGCCTGTATTGAATATCGATGCCTGCGGGAGAATAGTAAGTGAGGGTATGTTTGAGGAAGTTGGTATCGTCGCGATCGGGGTAGTCTTCTCGCGCATGAGAACCCCGACTCTCCTTGCGATTTAAGGCGGAAGTCAAGATCATTTCACCCACAATCATCAGGCTGCGAAGTTCTAAAGCTTCGATGAGTTCAGTGTTCCAGTCTTTGCCTTTATCATCCAACCGCATCTGGCTATAAAGCTGCTGAATGTCTTTCAGCTTGGCAATCCCTTCCTGCATGATTGATTCTGACCGAAACACGCCGCAATACTGGGTCATGCAGTCTTGATATTGCTGCCGGATTTGAGCAATCCGGTAGGTGCCATCTTGATCGATCAACGATTGGATTTGGTCAGTAGCTTCGGTGAGATAGTGCGTTTCATCAAGATCGGGCAATTTGCGGTTTTGCACATAGGCCGCGATCGCGGCTCCCGTTCTGCGCCCATACACCACACATTCCAGCAGGGAATTGCTGCCCAGTCGGTTTGCCCCATGCACCGACACACATGCTGCTTCTCCCGCTGCAAAAAAACCTTCCACCAACTCATCCGCGCTGCCGCGTACCCGACCATCAGTGTTGACCGGAATGCCACCCATAGAGTAATGCACCGTTGGACGAACGGGCATCGGCTCATGCACTGCATCGATTCCCAGCAGGCGATGGGCTTCTTCCCAACAAAACGGCACTCGGCTCATGATCTTTTCCTTGCCCATGTGGCGCAGGTCTAGATAGATAAACGGTCCACCCGCGCTGCCATCCGAATTAATCCCACGCCCTGCTCGAATTTCTCGCGTCATCGCCCGTGAAGTGATGTCACGCGGGGCTAGCTCCATTCGGCTGGGTGCGTAATCTTCCATGAACCTGCGCCCTTCATGATTGATCAGATACGCCCCTTCGCCCCGCACCGCTTCCGAAATCAATACGCCCACTGGATACAGCCCCGTGGGGTGAAACTGGACGAACTCGATATCTTCTAACGGCAACCCGGCTAGTGCCGTCATTGCCAGCCCATCCCCCGTGGAAGCGTAGTCGTTGGAGGTGGTGTTGTAAACGCGCCCGTAGCCGCCGGTGGCAATCATGATGGCTTTGGCACGGGCGATCGCCAACTGCCCGTCTAGCAAGTGATACATGATCACACCTTTTGCCTGCCCATCTTCCAAGATCAGCCGCGTTACATACCATTCGTCGTAAATGGTGACTCCAAACTGCATCAGGTTACAAAAGAGTTCATGCAGAATGGCATGTCCGGTTTTATCGGCGGCGTAGCAGGTGCGATTGTGTGAATGTCCACCAAAGGCGCGTTGGGCAATGCGTCCATCGGCAGCGCGGGAAAATAGCACGCCCATGTGCTCCAAATCAATCACTACATCGGGCGCTTCACGCGTGAGAATTTCAACCGCGTCCTGGTCGGCGAGATAATCAGAGCCTTTCACCGTGTCGAAAGCGTGAGCTTCCCAGCTATCGGTTGGATCGGCATTTTGCAGAGAGGCTGCCATACCGCCCTGTGCTGCCACGGAATGGGAGCGAATGGGGTGGGTCTTGGCAATTAGCCCGACGCTCAACGTCGGATTAGTGCGAACAATTTCCAGTGCGGCGCGAGATCCGGCTAATCCGCCACCAATAATAATTACGTCGTGTTCGATCATGCGAGAAAAGGAGTAGGAGAGTAAGAAAGTCAAAAGTAGGGTGAAAACGACAAAGTTCCCTGCAGAAAATAAGGGAACTTTGGATAGTTAGTGCCTATCGAGTGGCATTGATGACTGCGCAATTCGTGAAACGTTAGCGAAGCTTTCCATAGGACTCCCTACGGGAATCGCTTTCAGTAATGACATCATCCCGTGACTTGAGCCGCTTGCTGACTAGGAGTCGCGATGGGTGTGGTATTTGTGACTTTTTCTATAACAGGGTCAACTTCCGTCAGTTCAATATGATTCAAAAGAGTTGTGACGAATGCAAATAGCAGAAAGGGAATCGTCAATACCAAGATTAGCCCTACGATCGCGATCGCATAAATTGGTTTACTCGCCCCCATTAATGCCATGGCAGCAGACAGACTCAAGAAAATGACCATTAACCAAACAATAATCTGACCATAAATATCACCAAAAGAGAGAGTGCAGTTCATCCGGTACTTTGATAGGTTATTCATAACTGCCTTGAAAGTTTTGTTGTTAGTATTGCTGACTTTAAATCTATTAGCTTCTAAGTTAAGACGGTAACGTCAGAGAGAGAGATTTTTTAAATTTACTTTAAAGCGTTCGCAACATAGCTTCACGTTTCGTGCCAATTTTTAGGTCTAGGAACGTTGCTAGAAGTAAAAATACACATTACGGGTATCGCAGCTTATCAAACTCACCAGCATTGAATTAATCAACATTTAATAATTAGGTTTATGTCTCTTCTACCGTCTTTTGTCATTGTGTTTGATACGAGTGCTCTATTAGTTGGCAAAACCCGCGAGTGGCAGCAATTTTCTCAATTAGGGGAATGTTTGGTGTCTGAGGGATCGCTAGAAGCAATGAATGTCCTCTGCGATCGCGCGCCAGAACCCGCGATTGAAGCCACTGCTCGTGAGTTTGTCCGATTTTATCCCACTAGCGGCTGGCAGGTCAGCTTGGCGATCGCAGAGCATCCTTCCCTAAAACCTGCTGACGGGCATAGCCTCAGCCAACGGGCGCGATTATCCTTGGATGTGTTGAAGTGTGCCTATGGAGTAGCACGCCGCCGTCGCGATAGTTTGGTGATTGTGGTTGCTAATGACCAACCCATGCTGCAAAAGCTCCAAGAATTAAACACAAAAAATCTATATGGAATTCCACTAGCAGCTTTAGTGCAGTGGAGTCGGACTCAGCGCCGCCCTGTTGCTGTCGCCCATTACCTGCAACTGACACGATCGCCTGAAACGGTCGCCACGCTTGCGATTAGCCGCCAAGCTGTTAGCCCTAGATCATCTACTTACAAATCTACAGGTCGTTTAGCTACGGCTCCCGCGCCAGTGGTCTCCCGTTCTGTTCGTAGAACTCCGGCTCGTCGCCCAGCGCACTGGTCGCGTCTATTGGCAAATATCGTGAACTTGATCATAATCGTGACCGTGGGTGCGATCGCCTGGCGGTTTATTAGCCCTAGTAGCTTTAATCCAGTTTGGCAACAGCTCCCAATAGTAGGGAAATAGGTCTTAACGCGATGTGCAACTTTTTTCAACGGTCCTTACCCCAACCCCTATCCCAGAGTCGTAGAGGGGCTAAAATCACTGCCAGAATAGTGTTTCAGGGTGTTTTGCTCCTGCTGTTGGTGGGAAGCGTATCATTGGATTTTGGTGGCGACATGAGCGCGATCGCGGATGGTATGCCGTCTATTAGCCCCATTACCAGTAGTGTGCCTGCAAAGATGAGCACCAAAACAACTGCGAAACTGCCATCAACCATTGCCAACACCCTACGAAAAGAGTTGAGCAAGCAAACTGGCGTTTCGGCTAACAAACTGCAAATGGTGCAATCTACTCCAAAAACCTGGTCAGATGGCTGCCTGGGACTGGCTAAAAACGATGAAATTTGTTCTCAAGCGTTGGTTCCAGGCTGGCAGGTTGTGTTTTCCAACGGCACCCAACGCTGGGTGTATCGTACGAATGCCACGGGAAGAGTCTATCGGCTGGAAACATCAGCCCTTAAATGAATGCTGCTGGATGTTGGCAAGGTAAGGCTATGACGCAATTTGAAAACTGTGAGCAGATTCCCAAGTTACCACCTGAATATTCCCAAACTTATCAAAAGCTAAAGCAGCATGTGACTGAGATAAATCAGGCGATCGCTCAGAGGACTGATGTTGCTAGCCTGAAAGCGTCTGTAGCAGACCTGCAAGTCTTCTTCAAAACACATATTCGGATGCTGAACTCAGATGAGTTAGATGCAGCCTTGGCCCATCAAGTTCAGTCTTTTAACGTGGAAATTGACAAACAACTGCGTTTACTGAGCATGGATGTGATGTTCTTGCAGGCGGCAAAACAGGCATCAACCGCTGACCAACGCCTAAACCAGATGCGCGATCGCCTCACACTCTTGCTGCGATATTGTGACGGCTTGCTAGAGGAAAGATGACGTTGTGAGCAGGGCGATCAGTCTTTATCTTGTTCTTTCACCATCAACTAATGCTCACTCCTTGCGTCTATGCCTTGCCACTCATAGCTTCTGCTTCGTCCTCAAAAGAGTCGCCGCCAAACTCTGCCAGGGTAATCAGGAACCGCAGCGCTTTAACAGTGTAGGTTGCACAGTCGTAAGGCGTACTTTCGTAAAAGTGTCGCCACGCTGCCGCTTTAAATTCGTCGTAGCGGTGACCATGTTCAGGATATTGATCGAGCCATGATAGCCGCACCGCATGACCAATCAACACATCCAGCGCGATGGTTTCTTCAATGTATAGGTCGGGGTTGCGATCTCCAAATGCAGCCAACTCCATCAGCGTTTCAATATTCACCTGGCGATATTCAGGAGCCTGAATTTTGTTTAACAAATGCTCCACCCGTAGGGCAAAGTTTTTTTCACCCGGAGTCATTTCTGCCAGCACAGGCTCACTTTCTAGCCGATTGCGCCGTTCAAGTTTGTCACCAATTACTAAACCTTTACAGTGTTTCAACATATTCCAGACGCTAGGGTAAAAATTTGCAGGCACCCGATTCAGCGACCCGTCTAATTGGCGTTTGTGCAGCCAATATTCTCCCGCGGTTTGGGCTTCAGGATGCTCGGATTGCACTCCCCAGTTAATCTCGTCTTGTTGCTGGGAGACCCGCAGCGATTCTTGCTGAAAAAAGGACTGGTTAATATTGTCGTAGCCTTTAAGTACCTGATATAGCCGCGTCTGAATTTCGTGAGGACTCAATTGCATTAAGCGCTCATAAGCTTCATCTTGGGTCAGTTGAAACTCCCGTGCAAGCTCTGCGGTAATCAGCAAAATCAAGAACCCCACTCGCAGGGTTAGCAAACCATCAAACAAAGCAGGTTCCGCTTTGATAAATAGGCTGAGATAGACCAAAATCTCTTGGGTTAACACGCGATCGCGAATATCTTCCCGGCAAAACTCCCGCAGTTTTTCCATAATTTCCTGGGGCGCTAGGGGGCGCGTGATTAAAGAATCTTCACTGTAGGCACGCCCTACGGCAATCTGCTTCTGTCGCACCAAAATATCCGTCACCACATCCGCAAAATTGATGGTCATCTTGTCATATAAGCCAGCAACCCCCCGCAAAACTGCCCACAACTTTAGGCGATCGGCTTTGAAGTAAACTTCGTTCAGCAGATCTTCTACGCTCACTTTACGGGCTGGCTGACCTAATCCCGTATCAAAGTCGAATCCATGCAGCCGCGACAAACTGCTCAACAGTTCATATTGCTCATACAGATTATCGGACTGGCGCAAACTTTGGAGCAGCGGTGCCACATCGGTTTCAGACTCCAGCTTGAACTCTTGAGTAATGCTGAGGGAAAAATTTCGGTCTGGATTGAAAGCTAAGTAAACTTGCGTGGGAGCCGCATCTTGCACCGAAGTTTTGGAAAAAGAAAAGCTGTGCAAAAAGTCCATCCGCTCCGTGCAGGCAGTCAGCATCAACTGATTCAATCGTCCCAATCTTACCTGCACCCCATTGCAACTTCCTTCTTGAAGTTCCTTGATCAGCATCAGGATGGGCAATCCTTTGTCAATTTCGTCTTCTCCTTTGAGCATGGTGTGGTTTAACAACAGGGTCATAGTGGGACGACCCAACTGATTCCAGTGGCGCTGAATATGAGCAATTTCAGAACGAATTTGACTGACGAGAAAGTGAGGATCGAGAGAAAGGTAAAACTGTTGCTGGTCGAGCAGGGATGGCAAAAAAACCGCGGTTTCTCCCGAAACACGGAAGATGCGAGAAGTGGTCAATCCCCGCAGCCGCCGCCAAGGGCGACCCGTTAGCCCTAATTTATCGTTGCGTCCAATTTGGGTATAGGCATCTGCCAACTCGGTAGCGCGCCGTACTTGAATCGGCTCAATCTGTTTGGGAGTTTGGGTGTCAATTCCGTAGGCCGCGAGCCGAGACTGAAGGGCTTCGTCTTCTGATAACAGGGCAATTTGCACAATCGGCTTCCGCTGTTGTCGCACATGCAAATGGCGACCGAGAGGATCAATATCGCCGACCGATATTAATCCTTCGCTCAACAGTTGCCCTAGAAGATACAAGCTCTGTGCCCATACCAGGGGAATATTTTCATTGGGAAGACGGGGCTGGCTCTGAGGGTTTTTCCGCTCAGGTTCCACCAGGTCGTTAGGCACAAAGTAGAGTTCTGGCAGCAATCCTACGCCGTCTCGCTCCACTACTACCGCTTGCAGTTTGGCTTGATACTCACTGATTTGCATTTGGTCGCCCCGAAAGACGCTATCCAGCAGTAGATAGGTAAAGAAAAGAGGCCATTCACACTCGATGTGTTCAAACTGCTTTAGTTCCCAGGGTTCGTAGTGTAGACGGGTCGTGTCTTCTAAGACCGTTTGGTGCCCATCTCGTAAGAAGCGTTTGCAGCCGTAGCGTCCTTGCAGTTTGTCGATGATTTTGTTGCGAGTGCGATCGCATAATTCCAAATCATCTACTGCAAACGCCGGAAACCCAATGATGCTTAAAGATGCAGCATCCACTTCCTTAGAACTGGATTCTCTAGGCAACAGCGATTCCAGAGTGATTCTGGCGCGGGCGATTTCATCGGGTAACACATGAATCACCGAGGACTGGCCTCCTTTGACCCCGTACAAATTCAGCCCGTTCATTGCTTCTAGGGCTGCCTTTGCCATGCCCACAGAGCTAGCATTTAGCTCTGGATTACCGTGGTTAATTTTGTTGCCTCGCTCCCAGATTCCGTAATCTGGGGTGCGATAGGTTCTACCAATGTAATAAACCAGATTTTGAATGAAATTGACTTCATCATTGTCAAAAATAATGTGTAGCCCCGATGCGGTCATCTGCGCCAGCATCAGGAGAAAAACGGAGGTTGCATCCAATTGCAAGTGCCCCCAAGCATCGTCATCTACCACAACATCGCCTGTTTGGGTGTCATATTTGGCGTGCAGTGCATCTAGTAAGGATTGAGTTTCCTTAAAGGCTTCCACTTTATGAGCTTGGCGCATCATGGCAAACAGTAGCCCTCGCATCAACTTGATGACGCTGTGTTCTAACTCAAATGTGCGTCCGCGATCGTCGTCCACTTTGCGATAGGCGAGTGCCAAGCCCCACACCGCTAAAATGCTATACACGTTGTCTCGCACCCAAGCATCGGTGTAGTCACCGTGAGCGTTGACCGCAGTACTAGCCGGAAGCAGCCCAGTTAGTGGGTTTTGGCGCGTCAAAATGATTGTTTTGATCTGCTCATAGTAATGATTGAGCCGAAGTTGGAGATCAGAAGTTCTCATTGAGATTCCTATACGATCGCGATTGTTTAATTATTACTTAACTTGAAAAGCCTAACTGTAAGCAGCTTGACTGCAAATTATTCTGATTCTTGTCTAATCTTCGCTTGGAATTCACCGTGTTTTTACTGAGATTGCCCTACGTCGTTGAACACATAATCAAGACAAATTAATTTTGACTTCCATGTATAGTCACAGGAGCGAAAGTAAGTTCTGGGGCAGTTGTGAAACCCTGATTTGCTAGCTGAGTGTACCCTGTTCTGAATCCTCAGAATCTTAACCTCTAAGGAATATTGAGTATTTTTGATTGAAAATAGTGGTGCTTCTGCTTAATTTCTTGATTCAGAAAATTCGCCATTTTAGGCCGAAATCTTGCCTCGCTTTTAAACTGTAACGGTTTGCAACGTATAATAGGGTTCATGTCAACTCTAAAGAGACTCTGAAGGGACTACATGCGTGTTGCGATCGCTGGAGGCGGATTGGCAGGTTTAGCCTGTGCAAAATATTTGGTAGATGCAGGTCATACGCCGATTGTGCTAGAGAGCCGTGATGTTTTAGGCGGCTTAGTGGCAGCTTGGAAAGATGAAGATGGAGACTGGTACGAAACCGGGCTGCATGCCTTTTTCGGAGCTTACCCCAATATGCTGCAATTGCTCGACGAGTTGGGCATTTCTGATCGTTTGCAGTGGAAAAAACATCAGCTCATCTTCAATCAGCCTGAAACTGGTGTGTTGTCCTACTTCAACGTTCCTGATATTCCTGCACCGTTTAACGTCATTGTTTCTATCCTCCGCAACAACGATCTGCTGACTTGGTATCAAAAAATTCGGTTTGCGATCGGGCTGGTTCCGGCAGTGGTGCGGGGGCAGCAGTACGTGGAAGACATGGACAAGTATACGATGTCTGAGTGGCTACGCCTCCAAGGGATTGATGAGGGAGTGAACACAGACATTTTTATTGCTGCCAGCAAAGCACTGACATTTATTAATCCTGATGAAGTGTCGTCCACTATTCTGCTCACTGCACTCAATCGGTTTTTGCAAGAGCGCTATGGCTCCAAGATTGCCTTTTTAGACGGCTCACCTACCGAGCGGCTTTGCCAGCCCATAGTGGATTACATTACCCAAGGCGGGGGTGAGGTTCGGCTCAACGCGCCTTTGAAAGAACTTGCTTTGAATACTGATGGTACGGTTAATCACTTTGTGATTCGTGGCTTAAATGGTGCCCCCGATGAAAAACTGACAGCAGACTGTTACGTGTCCGCCATGTCGGTGGATGTGATGAAAGCTTTGATGCCAAGACCTTGGGCAGAGATGCCCTTTTTCCAGAAACTCAATGGACTGGAAGGCGTTCCGGTGATTAATTTACATCTGTGGTTCGATCGCAAGCTTACCCATGTTGATCAATTATTGTTTTCCCGGTCTGACTTGCTCAGCGTCTACGCCGATATGAGCAACACTTGTCGGGAATACGAAAATCCTGATCGCTCCATGCTAGAACTGGTACTGGCTCCAGCAAAAGATTGGATTGATAAGTCGGATGAAGAAATCATTGCAGCAACGATGGATGAATTAAAGAAAGTTTTTCCAAATCATTTGGCGGGTGAAGACCCTGCCAAGTTGTTGAAATCAAAAGTGGTTAAAACTCCTCGATCAGTCTATACGGCAATTCCTGGTCGGCAAGCCTATCGACCCACTCAAACAACCCCGATCGCTAATTTCTATTTAGCGGGTAGCTACACCTTCCAACGGTATCTGGGCAGTATGGAAGGTGCCGTACTTTCTGGTAAGCTGTCAGCGCAGGCGATCGCAGGCGGCTCGCTCGCAACTGATAGTTCTACAGGCAGCAATGCCGAAAAGCCTCTTGTTAACGTTTAGATTTCAAGAAATGCTTGGTAGACTCGGTTAATCTTTATAGCCTTCTCAAAACTCTTGATGAAAACTTTCGTTAAGAGTATATAACTGGCTGATAAGGATGATAAATGTTCATTTTCCAGTAGGGGTAACTGTATCCTTGAACCGCCTTAACCTGCAATGTTCGTCAAGCGTTCCTGGGGACATGCTGAAACTGCCTGATTATTCTCGCGTTAAATCGCTGGCATCCGTTGAGGATTCCTATGAAATGTGTCGCCAAATTACGGCGAAGTATTCCAAAACGTTTTATCTTGGCACAATGCTGATGCCGGAAGAAAAGCGTCGAGCGATTTGGACGATTTATGTGTGGTGCCGTCGTACGGATGAGTTGGTGGATGGTCCTCGCGCCAGTTTTACCACCGATGAAACTTTAGACGCTTGGGAGCAAGAGCTAGAATCTATCTTTGCGGGGCATCCCATTGATGATCTAGATGTAGCGCTAATAGATACTCTGAGCCGATTTCCGCTCGATATCCAGCCCTTTCGAGACATGATCGCAGGGCAGCGCATGGATCTCTATCGCTCCCGCTATGAAACATTTGAAGAACTGAATCTTTATTGTTATCGAGTTGCGGGAACGGTTGGATTGATGACGACTCCAGTCATGGGGTTTGACAGCTCACTTTGCACTACACCCTGGGATCTATATCAAAAAGGCACGGTTGACCCTACTGAACAGGCGATCGCCCTAGGTATTGCCAACCAACTGGTGAACATTTTGCGTGATGTGGGTGAAGATGCCCGGCGGGGACGGATCTATATTCCATTAGAAGACCTTGCGCTATTCAATTACACTGAAGCCGATTTGATGAATCAGGTTGTGGATGAACGATGGCGTGAACTGATGCGTTTTCAAATTCAGCGGGCACGTAAAGTCTACACATCGGCAGAATCAGGCATCAACTCGCTCAGCGTCGATGCTCGTTTTCCGGTGTGGGCAGCGCTAATGCTTTACAGCGGTATTTTGAATGTGATCGAGCGGAATGGCTATGATGTGTTCCGCAAGCGCGCCTATGTTCCGTCTTACCAAAAGATGCTGTATTTACCGATCGCCCGGTTAAGAGCCGCTGTTTTGTAATTGCCGCTTTATTTCAATCTCGTTAATAGGTCTAAAGACGCTATTGAATTGGAGAGTGAAAATCTATAGAAGCAATTCTTTGGTGTTTGTGAGCATAGGAAGGTGGGCACAAAGCATTACTCCTGCAAGTAGAGATCATCTAGCAAGACTGATTTGTACGTCAGAATGAGTAATGGGAATACTTTTATCCCTATTTTTTACTCCCTATTTTCTGAATTAATGGACTGGCAAGAACTTTATGGCAATTGGGTTTTGATTCCCGAGCGCCCCATTGCAATCATTCATTTTCTAGGCGGTGCGTTTGTAGCAACGGCTCCACAAGTTACCTATCGACGATTGCTAGAACGTTTGGCAGCGGAGGGCTATGCTGTGATTGCTACCCCGTTTATCAATACGTTTGACCATGCAGCGATCGCCCAAGCGGTATATCGCAACTTTGACCGAGCCGTGGAGGCGCTTAGTGAAACTCGTTTTCGCAGCCGCTATCTGCCAATTTATGGCATGGGTCATAGCATGGGTTGCAAGCTGCACCTACTAATTGGCAGCCTCTACAAAGTGGAGCGGGCAGGAAATATTCTGATTTCCTTTAACAATTACGCCGCACGAGATGCAGTGCCTCTGGTTGAACAGGTGACATCTGTTTTTGCTCAGTTCACCTCTGCCTTTCCAGATTTTTCGTCAAATCTTTCTGTTGAATTCACTCCTTCTCCCCTAGAGACCAATCAAATTATTTCCCAGCGCTATCAAGTGCCGCGCAATTTACTTGTGAAGTTTAGCAATGACACGATCGACCAAACCAGGAGTTTGACAGAGGTCTTGCAATTACGATTTCCAGCAATGGTGTCTGTTCAAAAGCTGACGGGAAACCATTTAACACCGTTGGGTCCCGACGTAAACTGGAAAACAGGCGATAGCTTTGCGCCGTGGGATGCGATCGCCCAATGGATGCGGCAGGAAGTATATCGAGAATTGCATCAGTTGGAGCGTGTTGTTTTACGCTGGCTCAATCCACTTGAAACTCGATAGTGTGGGCGATCGCATCTGTTAGCCTCTGTTATTGAACATCAATCATTTACCTAGTTAGGTTAAGTCATTTCGTGGGATGCTTCAGAGCCGCTTTCTCAGGAATCATGCTGTTTTTGCTAACCGCTGGACTGTGCTGGTTTTCAGCATATTTGGTACAACTAAACCCCTTGCTCAGCATCTTGCTTCTTTTGCTGGGCAGCTTGGGTGTAGTGCTAGCAGTAGACATCATTCAGGCTCAAATTTTTCCGTAGCATTTCCAGAGTCTTGTGTTAAGATTTTTGAGTCCAATCTCGATATTTGCTAAATCTATGGATTTTGAAGCGGAAACGAAGCAAGGTGGATTAATGGATATTGAAGCAGTTCAAAGAGCATTAAACCGCTCTAGAGCGTCTGTTTATCGCTATGCCAATACCGACGCAAGTGATCCTAATCCACTGTATGATGCAAAACGCTTAAATCCAGAGTTCCGCAAGAACCAAGACGATCTGCTGCTATTTCACCCCAATGAAGTCGCTCGATTTGCAAAAGACGTTCTTAGGATTAAGCAAGTCACTATCGAGGTGCGAGAAATGCCCAAAAACCAGACCCAAGAAGTGTTAGAAGCGATCTTGGTAGAGTTGCAAGGGATTCACCACTACTTAAAAGAGCGATCTTGAACCGTATAGATATTTGCATCAAGGTACTGATGAAAATATGACAATAAACGATCTGAATGATACCAAATTAAATTGGAGTAGTTACAGATCAGATAAACTGAGGAATGTAGAGGTGAGAGTCTAATCATGGCTGGTGTCAGCGCAATCGTAATTAAAGAAAGTCTCGAGGAGTTAGGCACCCGCTTGCGAACGGTTGAACAGCCGATAGTTAAAGAACGATTGCAAGTGTTGTACTGGCTCAAACGAGCGCAAGCACCGAGCATCAGCCAGATCGCGGTTGCAATTGGCAGGCATCGAGGCACGGTGCAAAAGTGGTTAGCGCTGTATCGAGCACAAGGATTAGAGGCATTGCTGGTGGTCAAGCCAACGCCAGGAGGAGGCAACCGGATGATTCCAATGTGGGCAGAAGTTGCCTTAGCAAAGCGATTGCAGGAACCGGACAATGGGTTTGACAGCTATGGGGAGGTGCAGCAGTGGCTCTTGGAGAGTTTAGGAATAGAAGCCCAGTATCATGCGGTCTACCAGATGACCCGTTATCGGCTCAAAGCCAAGCTAAAAGTGGCTCGTCCCCAACACCTCAAGCAGAACCGAGCACAACGAGAGGCATTTAAGCAAACCTTGCAGACGACCTCGATTTGTTGAGCCAATACGCTCGGCAAGTGCGCCAGGATAAACGACCTATTCGCTATTTTGCTGGGGATGAGAGCCGCTTTGGGCTGCATACCATTATCGGGCGTTTGATTACAGCCTTTGGAGTGAAACCCATTGGCTCATGGCAACGGGTGTTCAAAGCATTCTGGCTCTATGGCGCTGTGGAACCTGCCACCGGAGAATCCTTTTTCTGGCAGTTCTCCCATGTCGATACCGAGTGCTACCAATGCTTCTTGGATGAGTTCTCCAAGGCTTACCCCGATAGTCTCAATATCCTGCAAGTGGATAACGGACGGTTCCACAAAGGCAAAGCGTTGATTGTGCCACAGAACATTATCCTGGTGTTCCAACCGCCTTACTGTCCGGAGTTAAATCCAATTGAGAGGCTATGGGAATATCTCAAGGCGGATCTCAAGTGGGTTTCGTTCAAAACGCTTGACCAACTGCAATCCAGAGTAGATCAACTCTTATCCCAGTTAACCCCTCAAGTGATTGCTTCTCTCACGGGCTACCCCTTTATCCTCAATGCACTATCTGTCATTGAAACCATTTAAATTGGTATGACATACGTTTCCAGTTCTTAAAAACATCAAAAATCCGAGCAATGCACACTTAAATTATTAAATCTAGGAATGTGATGTACTAAACTTAGAGCAAATCGCGCACGTCGATAACTTTGCCTGTAACGGCTGCGGCGACGACCATTGCCGGACTCATGAGTAGAGTGCGACCAGAGGAAGAACCTTGGCGACCCTTGAAGTTTCGATTAGAGGAAGACGCGCTAAGTTCGCGACCTTGCAGTTTGTCGGGGTTCATGGCAAGGCACATAGAGCAACCTGCTTCGCGCCATTCAAAGCCTGCAGATTCAAAAATAGTGTGGAGTCCTTCGGCTTCGGCTTGCGCTTTCACCCGCTCTGAACCGGGAACGACAAACGCTTTCACACCAAGGGCAACGTGGCGACCTTTGGCAACTCTAGCGGCTTCACGTAGGTCAGAAATCCGTCCATTGGTGCAGCTACCAATGAAGCACACATCCACTTTGGTGCCCTGAATCGATTTACCGGGTTGCAAATCCATATAGCGGTAGGCTTCTTCAGCGATCGCTCGTTCTGATTCTGCCATCTGATCGGGAGTTGGCACCTGTTCCGTCACACCAATGCCTTGACCGGGCGTAATACCCCACGTGACAGTGGGCGAAATCTCGGCGGCATCGAAAACAACCACGTCGTCATAATCGGCATCGCGATCGCTGGCAATGCTGCTCCACCAAGCGATCGCGCTGTCCCAGTCGGTTGCTTTTGGGGTAGCGTCTCGCCCTTGCAAATAGTCAAAAGTCACTTGATCGGGGTTAATATAGCCACACCGCGCACCGCCTTCAATAGACATGTTACAAACGGTCATCCGTTCTTCCATGCTCATCTGCTCAAACGTGGTTCCGGCAAACTCGTAGGCATAGCCCACGCCACCTTTCACTCCTAGCTGGCGGATAATATGCAAAATCACATCTTTGGCATACACTCCGGGACTCAGCGCACCATTGACTTCAACACGGCGCACTTTTAACTTGGCAAGAGCAAGGGTTTGTGATGCCAACACATCGCGGACTTGACTGGTGCCAATGCCAAAGGCGATCGCACCGAATGCACCGTGAGTAGACGTATGACTATCTCCACAGGCGATCGTCATGCCGGGTTGAGTTAAGCCTTGTTCTGGCGCAATTACATGGACAATGCCCTGATTGCCAGATCCAACGGTATAAAACGTAATGCCATTCTCTTTGCAGTTTTCTTCCAACGACTGCATCATTTCTTCAGCGAGAGGATCTTGCAAGGGGCGATCGCGATTATCTGTAGGAATAATGTGATCCACCGTGGCGATTGTGCGAGCGGGAAATAATACCTTTAAATCTCGTTCCCGCAGCATGGCAAACGCTTGAGGACTGGTCACTTCGTGAATTAGGTGTAGCCCAATAAACAGTTGAGTTTGCCCCGAAGGAAGCGTTCCAACCGTATGTGCATCCCAGACCTTATCAAACAACGTTCCCCTGCTCATAACCGTCCGCTACAACTGAATAATGTACTCAATGACAAGCTCTTGATTTTATCAGTTAATTTAAGAATTGGTGGGTGAACATGTCTTTTTAGATGACAACTCAATTGTTTAAACAGCGCAGTATTGCTTAAACAAGCGATTGCCTACAGATTCTTAGAATCAGTTAACCTTTGAGCCGCCTGGGTAATCACTTCATCAGCCCCTGGTTGAAGCTCCGGTTTTTTTGTGTACCACCAAGCCCAAGCAATTAAAATGGCTTGGAATGGCAGCCTAAACCAATACAGCAGAGGGTAGTCAGGAACACCATCAATCGCAATGCTGTTTATTGCTTGATTAATGTTGGCTGGAAACACTGCAATGAATAACGCGATTATTCCCCATGCAGCCAACACGCTGACCAATGGAACTAACAAACCAATGCCGCCAAGAATTTCAAAAAAACCGCTTATGTAGACTAACGCCAATGGATTAGGAAGCTGAGGAGGCACAATTTTAACAAACTGCTCTGTATGGGTGAAGTGAGTAATTCCAACAATAGTTAATGAGGCTGCTAAAACAACTCGAAGAATCTCTTTGCGTATCTTGTTTGGATGAATCATAAATTTCTATTACCAAGAATTGTCAGAGGAACCAAAATAATATTGATAGTTTACTTGAAATATCCAATCTACATCTAGAGCTAGGCTCTTTCTAACACTTACAGGCTTTTTAAGGAGAAAGTAAAAATGCAAAAGTTGACTTTTGTATGTTTCAAATACGAAAAAACTTTTGTCGATTGAGTAAGCCCAGACTTTAATTAAAAGAAATCATCTAACTAAAGTTACATTTGGCGATCCCTCTACACCTTATATTCCTCTAGAAAGAAGCAAGAAACATCAATTTAATCCATGCTTTAGATAGCTTACATACTTATAAAAAAAACTAAATCATGACTTATACAATGGACTCTAATCCCAATATTGTTGGTGCTTTTGGCGATCAGAAAATTGCAGAAAAGGCTCTTGAGGCATTAGAACACTCTGGTTTCCCGGGAGAGCAATTTTCTTTAGCATTGCAGACCCCGCCCGTTACCGAGACAAAAGCAGGGAAAAACGCCGGAAAAGGGGCGATCGCTGGTGCACTTTGTGGTGCCATGATTGGATTTATTTTGAGCTACGCTAAGACTAATTTTGCCGAAACAGTGACCAGCGACAGTCCCATTAGAAATTTAGTGGGGCTGGTGCTGATTGGAAGCTTGATTGGTGCTGCTGCCTTTGGCTTGATGGAAGCCATGACTGGCGTAAACGTTGTTAAAGAGAGTGATGAGATATCTGCTTTAACGCCTAGTTTTCTAGTGTTTGCTAAAGATTTGCAGCCAGAAGAAGTGGCAAAAGCTAAAAAAATTCTGATGGAGCACGGCAGTCAAATTCAGGAGTAGTTTTTGCTAAAAACGCTTTGTTTTTTAATGTGGAAAACTCTCCCTTGGGTAGCGTGAGATCCATGCCTAGTGTTGATGGTTTGAACCGTTTGAGTCAGCAATACTGAAGATAGTATCTGCTACCGGAGAGGTCTATTGTCTACCACTGCGATCGCGCTTTCCACACTCGTTCAGCCCATTCAGCCTGCTCCGCGGTTATGGATGCCAGAGCAGGTTTTGTTTACTCCTGCCGCCTTAGAAGAGCCTTGGGGACAACAAATTCTTTCTAGAGTGCAGGCGTTAGGCTTACCCATTGAGAAGCTACTCCGCAATCGACTGGTAGGTTTGCGGGGAGACAGCGAACGAGAGACCTACGACATTTCTAAGCGTACTCTGGCGATCGTCACAGCTCCGCCCAGCAACTTTAAGTTGAGTCCGATTCCACCCTCTGCGGACTGGCAGTTTCACTTAGCAGAAGGATGTCCCGCTCATTGTGAATACTGCTATTTGGCAGGCAGTTTGCAGGGACCACCCGTGATTCGCGCTTACGCCAATATGCCACAGATTTTAGCTGGTTTGGGTGCTTATGAGCAGTCTGGACAGGCAACTTCATTCGAGGTGAGTTGCTACACCGACCCCCTTGGGATTGAGCATTTGACAGGCAGCTTAGCGGAGTGCATTCGCTACTTTGGTACGCGTGAGGCTGGCTATCTTCGCTGGGTTTCTAAGTTTGATGGCGTGGATCAGCTACTTGATATTCCTCACAATGGGCGCACTCGCTGCCGATTTAGCGTTAATGCTGCACCTATTTCCAAGCGCTTTGAAGGAGGAACTGCGACTGTGCCCCAACGGCTACAGGCGTTGCGAAAATTGGCCTTACCGCGATCGCGCGGTGGCGGTGGCTATCCGGTTGGGTTAGTGATTGCCCCCATCATGGCAATGGAAGACTGGCAAGATCATTACTCTCAGTTATTCGACTCAATTAGCGCTGCTTTAGATTTTGACTGCGACCTCACCTTTGAGTTAATTACTCACCGTTTTACACCCGGCTCTAAAGAAGTGCTGACGGGTTGGTATCCCTATAGCCAGTTAGATATGGATGAATCAAATCGGAGTGTAAAGCGTAATAAATTTGGCGGACTCAAGTATGTGTATGACACTGACACAATGAAAAGCTTGCGCCGATTTTTTGAGACTGAGATCAACAAGCGATTTCCTCAAGCCAAACTACTGTATTGGACATAAGGAAGTGCGGAGTAAGGAGTTATGGGTACGGAGTGCAATTAGAATTGATACATTGGACTCCGCACTTTTTAACTCCGAACTATCTAAAAAGTTGTTGCTACTTTGAATTGCTGAATGAATCTACTCTTTTTCAGAAAAAGTCCAGGTTAGAATTTTAATGGGTGCTGATTGTAGTGCTTTGACGAGTGCATCATTGTTATTAAACTTGAGTTCTGATAAGCAAGAAGCTTCTACATTGACGGTAAATTCTTCTTCAAACGGCCATGGCTCAATAGTCAGATGTCCATTGCTAAGCTGACGAATGTCATATCGCTGATTATCAATGCCGCTGGTAATCTCCAGCGATCGCTGATCTTCGGGAACTTGGTTTTGTGCCAAGATCAGCGATAGGCGATCGCACCACAGCATAAACTGATAAGCCCGTTCTACTTCATCCTTTTCAACACCTAACTCTTTACTCCACTTCTCCTGATTTTCCACCTGCTCATTTAAGAACTGATCCCATTCTTTAGAGCTTCCCCATTTATCTTGACTAAGATAAGAGATGTGTTTGGAGGTCAACAATGTAACCCAGCGACCACGATAGCGAGCGTCTAAAAGATGCTGTCGGAGTGGCTCAGTTGAATCTCCCCGACCCAAGGTAAAATCTAGCGGTGCGCCAGCTTCGGTCAACTCGTCGCCTTCCCATTCTTTTTCGAGATCGTCATGGTGAGAAATCGCGGCAATAGTTTCATAAAAGCGTTCTGGCACATTATCTCTGTGCCAATGTCCAGCAAGTTCGGCGGCTAGTAGGGCGTGGGCACGATGATAAATCACTTGCCAACCATCTTGAGTGAGATTAACAATCATTCAATGACTCCGATTTGCAAAATAAATAGTGGAACCTAACGATTGGCTGTTATGTAGGCGATCGCGAGTGGGGTAACTGCCTGCTCTACTTGAGCCATGACAGCACGATCGCCAGCAGTCCAAATTCTGAGATGACCAAAGATGCAAGGCTGTAGAATCCCCCACAGCAGACCATCCTGATGCAAATGAGCATGAATTAAGGCACGGTGTCCAAAGTTTTTTTGCTCAAAGTCGCGATTCACGATTTGTGGATCGGCTGTTTCCACATCTTCTACATAGACCGACGGTTTAGCTTGTAGAGCAGCGGTAAACAGTGGATCTTGAGACAACGATTCTGGTTCAGGTTTCCAGTCGGCATCTAATATTTGAGGAATATCGGGTGTGCGTTGCCAGCAGAAAGGTACTTTGCCAAGCTGATTGTGAGGGTTGCGTAAGTAAAGGAAGCAGCGATCGCACTGCAAAATTTCCCCTAAAACAGGCAACAGCGCTGCAAAAATATTGTCTGGAGTCGCTTCAGATTGAAGAATAGCCTGCAATTGAAGATGTAATTGACTAACCATAAATTCCCTTGGAAAACCCCTCCTTTCCAAGCGGGAAAGAGGGGACTTGTGAGCAATAGGAAGGTTTCGATTTTGAATTATCAGGAAGGGGCAGGTATTGTTTAGTCCACAACTCCTAGCCCCTGCTCCTGATTTAGGATGCGCCGAGCGATCCTGCGTAAGCGGAGGCTATGGCAGAGACTAATGCGGTAAGAAATAGCCACCAAGCAGCCGTTGCAGCAGCCTTGCGAGTTTCTTCCATTTGGCGCTGCGTTTGCACCTTCACATCTTCTAGGCGACGCTGCACTTCGGTTTGAACGAATTCAGCGCGTTGAAGCACATTGTTTCGTGCGCCTTCGATTTGGTCGATAATGCGATTTGCATCTGCCTCAGAGATGTCGTCACGAGAACTCATGATGGCGACAAGCGTACCGCGATCAAAATGACCTAACCGATTGCGCAAGGCATCAAAGCCCGCTTGGGGGTCATCAAACAAGGTGCGAACATCAGTCTTGATGCTTTCATAGTTTAGCTCTGGGCGATCGAGAGAGTTAAGATAATCGCGAACGCGACCAAAAATCCGATCAATTACTTCCTGCATGCGATATTGCACCAGGCGCATTTGATCCATCAGTTGATCGCGGGTTGACTCAACCTGGGCGACAACGCGCTCAGCTTCTTCAGGGGTCATATCTTTGCGCTGAGAGAGCAATGCAATCAGCGTAGACCGATCAAAGCGAGACAAGCGATCGCCCAAATTTTGTAGCCCGGCTTTAGGCGATTGGGTCAGCAGAGCCAAGTCGCGCTTAATGCCTTCAGGACTAAGTTCATCCTTATCTGTATTGCGGAGATAGTCCTCTACAGTGGATTCAAAATCCATAACTCGCTGTTGGGTTCGTAGTGCCAATCGGCGTGGCGAACGAATGACTCCGCGAATGGCTTCTTGCACTTGATCAATCGTTTGATTGACTTGCTCTTTGCTCAAGTCTTGTCGCTGGCTAAGCAACTGCACTAGAGTTTCGCGATCGATCTTTGACAATCTGCGACGGAGGGCTAGGGTGCCTTCTTTAGGATCATCTAGCAGTGTTTTTAAATCTCGTTGAATACCTTCGGGGTTCAGCTCTTCTAGATTTGTTCGACGTAGATAATCTGCGATCGCAGTCTGAGTTTCGTCTACTTTTCCTTTCACATTGTCCGCAAGGATGCTAGGTGAGTGAGTAAAAGTGTTCCAGTTCGATTCCACCTGATCCAATACTTGATTGACTTCTGATTCATTCATGTCGTCCCGTTGACGCAGTAGCTGAACCAAAGTGTCACGATCCATTTTAGAAGCTCGACTTCGCAGGGCAGCAAAGCCGGACTGGGGATCGTTCATCAGTAGCTGCAAATCGCGTTTGATCCCTTCAGGGTTCAACTCTGATTTGCCAGTGTTTTTCAGGTAAGATTCCAAACGCTGTTGAGATTCCGCCATTTTTTGCTTGGCTTGCTCATCCACTGATTTGGCATCAAACAACACGCGATCGCGGGTCGATTCCAGTGCGTTTAAGATTGGCTCTAAATCCTCTGGCATCGTATCTTGCCGCTTCAGCAAAATTTGTCGCAGAGTTTCGCGATTATAAGTAGATAACCGTGTTGTCAACGCATCTGCGCTTGTATTGTCATCTCGCAAAAGTGCTGTGAATGCTGGCAGAGGTTCATTAGAACGCAATTGATCTAGCGGGGTAAGCGTCAGATAAATATTGACTCGCTCTTGTAAGTCAGTTTCAACCTCAATTTCTTTAGCGGCTAAGGCTCCTGCCAACACATCGCGCCGAGTCGCTTCGAGTTGGTCGGCAAGCTGCTGAATTTTATCTTGAGTGAAAACGCCACGAGCAACTAGCTTATCGACAAAAAACGAGCGATTCAGCTGCATCAACTGTTGAGCAATTTCTCCAGGATCGGCTTGTGGATCAAACAAAATCTCGCGAAATTCTTTTTCAACGGTTTCCCGGTTCATTTGCCAGGAATACTTGGTTTGTAGATATTGCTCAACGTCATTGCGGATGGGGCTATAGGCAGAATCGCCGCCTCCTTTTATCTGCGCGATCGCCTGACTGCCTTGAGCTACAACTTTCTCAGGAGCTAGCTTCAATTTATTCAGAATTTGCTCAACGTTCAAGTCTGACAGATCAGTGCGTCCGGCTAGCAACCCAGCGAGCGTAGTTATGCCTGATTGCACCGTCATCTTTAACCCGCCAGGTGCAGCATCCTGCTGAGGTGTCGGCTGTCTTTGCGCTGCCAATAGCTGATCCAGTTTGGCGTTTAGCTCTTTAATCTGAAGCTGTCCAGGCTGGGTAGACTGCAAATACTCAGTGACTTCTGCTAAAGGATCGCGTTTCGATCTCTGCCCGATTGTTTGCTTCCACACGCCTTCCAATAAATCAGCGATTCGGTTCACGTCACTTTTTGAAAAGTCAGTGCGCTTGCTAACCAAATCCACAAAGGTTTGACGATCAACTTGACCCAAACCACCGCCCTCTGCCAATGCCGCAATTTCGGGATCGTTCAATATCCCTTCAAAATCTTTGCGAAGTTGAGATGTATCAAACTTGGGTAATGGCAAACCCTTAACATAACTCTCGACTGATTCTCGAATGCTATTAGGGTCGATCGCAGAACCCAACTCATTCCGAACAGTGGCGGCAACAGCTTCGGCGGTTGAAATTACCTGTTGTTGAGCCATTTTGCTGCCAATGGCGGATGTCGCTGCGCCTAACACACTCTGAAAACCAGAGGTGGCAGCGTTGACTACGGAACCAACCAATGAGCCAACGGTGCTAGAACTCACCCAAACTAAGAGCGTGAAATATGCAGCCCAAATAACCAGACCAATGATTGCACCCAATCTGACATAGTCTGTATTTGAATCCGATCTTGTAACGCCTAAAAAGCCCAGCTGCACGGCTAGCCAGCAAGCAATAAACAGGGCGATCGTTACCGTCAGGAGTGTCCAAAGACCAACACCCGTACCGATTGTGCGAACAGTCGAACCGCTGCTGCTATCAGAATGATGGTCATTTGAACTAGAGGATCGTCCAAGATAAGAAATGCCAGCCGCAACGGAAAGGTTCGTTAGCAGAAGTTGCATTGCAAAAGCTAACAAGATTCCAGAAATTAAAGCAGTAAAAAAATGTGAACCTGTAAACAGGGACGGAGCCACTAATGGTGCAGCAGTGCCCGGTGTAACTGGCACTTGGGCAATCCAAAGCTGAGTTAGCTGATTTATAGATAGTGGCATGGGTAGAAATGTAAGTTGAATCATATCCTTTCCTTCGAGTGCCAGTAAGCTCTGTACAGGCTGCCAGTTCTATAGACTGTGACTGTGCGGCTGTTAAAGCTGGAAATACCTCCACAGACTAAGAATCCTTATTCCCAAATAAAATTACATCTCCCTTTCGGTTGAAATCAGCGAAACACTATGCCCTAGTCCTTTCTCAGCGCGGCAACAAAGCCTCTTTTTTCTCGTGATATTGCTGGTGATAGTCTTCTGCCAGCCAGTACTTCCCTGCGGGTTTAATCTGAGTAACGATGGGCTTATCGTATGTTCCAGACTGCTGTAAATCATGCACAGAGCGTTTTGCTGCTGATTCTTGGGCTGGGGTATGAAAGAAAATAACGGAGCGATATTGCTCGCCACGATCAGCGCCTTGACGATTCAGACTGGTCGGATCGTGAATACTCCAAAATAAGTTCAGTAAGGCTATGTAGGGCGCGATCGCTGGGTCATACTCCACCTGCACCACTTCAGCATGTCCGGTGATGCGAGCGCAAACATCTAGATAAATTGGGTTTTCAAAATGCCCACCCATATAACCAACAGACGTTTTTGTCACACCTTTAACCTGACGAAAAGCGGTTTCAATGCCCCAAAAACATCCGGCTCCAAAGGTTGCTGTTTCCATACTAGTGTTCAGTCAATCAAGAAGTGACGAGTAGAAGGAGTAAGATTGAGTCAGTCCTTTCAACGGTGCTGGTATGGTTAAAAAGTACATCGTTAACTTAAACGAAACAGAACGGCAGTCTCTCGAACAACTGGTCACGACCGGCAAACGAGCTGCCTACACGATCAATCATGCGCGGATTCTTCTGAAAGCGGATTGCAATCAACCGAACGGGAGTTGGCGTGACCAGGACATCAAAGATGCCTTTGACATTAGTTTGCGAACGATTGAGCGGGTGCGGCAACGATTTGTCGAAGAAGGTCTGGAAGCTGCGCTTAAAAGCCGTCCGGGTGGAGGACGAAAAAGAAAGTTGGATGGGGAAAGTGAGGCACATTTGATCGCATTGCGATGTAGTGAGGCTCCCGAGGGAAAGGGGCGCTGGACGTTGCGATTATTGGCAGATCAAATGGTGGAACTGGGGTATGTCGAACAGTTGAGTCATGAAAGCGTGCGACAAGTGCTGAAAAAAACGAACTGCAACCCTGGCGGCAAGAGTGCTGGGTAATTCCACCGGAGCAAAACGCAGAGTTTGTCTGGCGAATGGAAGCAGTGCTGGACCTGTATCAAACAGCTTATAACCCCAACGTTCCAGTGGTTTGCATTGATGAGGCAACCAAGCAATTAGTCAAAGAAACCCTCGTTCCCATGCCAGCAGAGCGGGGACAACCGGAACGGGTCGATTATGAGTATGAACGCAACGGCACAGCGAACTTGTTTATGGTGAGTGAACCGATGGTGGGATGGCGGCGGGTGGAAGTGACAAAGCAACGCACAGCCCTCGATTATGCCCACTTGCTCAAAACCTTGGTCGATGTAGATTATGCCCAAGCCGACAAAGTGATCGTCATTGCCGATAATCTCAACACCCATTCACCCGCTTCACTTTACAAAGCCTTTGAGCCAACCGAAGCGCAGCGAATTTTGAGCCGCTTGGAGTTTTGTCATACTCCTAAGCATGGCAGTTGGTTAAACATGGCTGAAATTGAACTGAGTATTTTGAGTCGTCAATGTTTGGATCGTCGCATTCCTGATATGGATGTGCTCAAGCGGGAAGTTGCAGCTTGGCAGGACAACCGCAATCATGAGGAAACCTGGATTGACTGGCGCTTTGCGACGGCGGATGCCAGGGTGAAATTAAAGCGGCTTTACCCGTCTATTAATAATTGACTAAACACTAGTTGTGGTCAAAAAATAGTGTTGTCTAAAAAATGGTAACGCTGATTTTCGTTGTTCACAGAGCTAATGCTGTTACGACACTCTAGATTTGTTCCTCAACGTAAACACGCTTCACCGCTCTATGTTTGTCCCAATTCGGATAACCGCTCAACTCAGATCGGCTGACCACAAAAAGTGGGCTTACCACGACAAATCGTGAGGTTCTCCACACCAGATTTATTCATGTCAGTTTGAGATGATGAATTTGTGAGTTAAAGGGGATTAAATGAAAAACAAATTGGCAGTGAAAGCCTTATCAAACGTGGTTTTTAATTGGTATCGCAACACAATGCGCCATCCCAAATGGGGCCTGTGGTTGATTTTGGGAAGCCTAGTTTATTTGTTAAATCCCTTTGATGCAATACCAGATTTTTTGCCCATTGTTGGCATGATTGATGATGGCTTGATTGCAACCGTGCTCGTTTCGGAAGTTTCTCAGATAATGAGCGATCGCCTCAAAGCTCGGAAAAACAAGTTTTCAAATAACTCAGTGATTGATGCTGAAACACCTGCCATTGATGTTGAAAGTGTTTCTCTCAGTTAGTCCAGATTCAATCATTGTCTAGTCATCTACAAATGACAGCTTTTACAAGTGACAACTTTCTCATCCACTACTTTTATATCTTTGAAGGAGATTTCTCATGACTACTCTAATGACAGAAAAAATTACTGCTGATTTGCAGAAAGCAAAAGCTGAAGGCGGCTTGCGAGTTGAAAAAATTCGCGAGATATTTAAAAATGCTGTAGCTCAATCGATTGCGGAAGTAAAAGGCGGTTCGGGTGAAGTTCGCACGATCGCAAAAGACAGCATTGCAAGCGTGATCGACATCCTGAATAAAACAGGCAACAACACCCAAGCAGATGTGAACGCGTCGGTTGAGGGCATTGTTGAAGGCATTCAAGATAGCAACCATAGTGCGGCAGATATTGGGGGCGCACTGGCAGAAATTGAAGCTTCTGGCAATCAAACCTCTGCGGATATGCAATCTTTAATGGCAGCGGTGTTGAATGCTGTAAAACGCACTCAGCAATATGCACTGTTCATGGAGCGCTACGCTGAAGTTAAAATTCGCCTTAATTCGGTTGATGCTCAACTATCAAAAAAATATGGCGATCGCTATCAGCAACTCAAGCAACAGCTTGAAAGATTCTGGGATCTTGCAAAAGTCTGGTTTGGTAAAGCGAAAGCAACAGTCAGCGCTCCCGACCCAATACAACGGATGCAAGTAGAACTAGGTGCCAAGATGGCTGAAAAAAGTGAGAAATGAAAATTCAATCAGTCTGAGATTGCGTAGAGGTTTGGCATTTGAGTAACGATCTCAGAACTCGTACACTAGTTATCTCTGAATGTCAAACCCAACACTCTTCATACGCGGCTCATTCCCATGAGGTACAGTAATGCCATACGTACTGCAACACCACTGGTGACCTGCTGGGAAATCAGACTGAACTGAGGATCGTCCATCAGGTCAGAGTTGATTTCTACACCGCGATTGACGGGACCTGGATGCAGAACTTTTACAGTAGGATGGCAAAACTTTAGGCGCTCGCGAGTGATACCAAACTGATGATGATATTCCCGTAGGCTAGGCAATAGATGATTGGTCATCCGTTCTTTTTGCAACCGCAGCGTCATCACAAAATCTGCATCTCGCAAGGCTGGCTCTAGCGACCAGTGCAAAAATAGCTTGCGATCTAGGGAGGAGGGTGAAGAGTGAAGAATGTTTCCGTCGGCGGTCACGAAGTCGGCAAATAGTTTGGGTAACAGCGTTGGCGGTCCTGCAAGGTGGACTTCGGCTCCGCTAGCAGTGAGGCTCCAAATGTTAGAACGGGCAACGCGGGAATGTAAAATATCTCCGACGATCGCGATCTTTTTGCCCTTCAGTAAAGACAGATGCGGTTTTTCGGGATCGAGCAATGTGCAAATTGTGAACAGATCCAGCAGTGCTTGAGACGGATGTTCATGCAACCCATCTCCTGCATTGAGAACGCTGACTTTCACATCCAAGCGATCCATTTCAGCGGCGATCGCTTGGGGTACTCCCGCCTCTTTATGGCGAATAACCATCATATCGGTGCCCATTGCTAGATAGGTTTTTGCCGTATCTAAAATGGTTTCGCCTTTCGTCAGCGAAGAACTGCCCGATGTAAAGTTCAAGATATCAGCCGATAGTCGCTTTGCGGCTAGTTCAAAACTGCTGCGGGTGCGAGTAGACGGCTCAAAAAAAAGATTTGTGACCACCTGTCCTTGCAGAGTCGGCACTTTTTTGGTGCGCCGCGATAAAACTTCCTGAAAACTGACCGCTGTTTGCAGAACCGTATCATATTCCAACGGTGTAAAGTCAGCCAAAGAAAGGATATGCCGACGATCCCAAGTACTACTAGCCATGCCAATGGATGAAAAGGGAACGCCTTCAGCGTACATGAATTGGTTCGTCGCGGACGGATTCTCATCGAGCAACATACACGCCCGTTTTCTGAAACATAAAGGATATCCCTCTTCCTTCACGCTCACCAGCCAGTTTCAGGAATATGTCAAAAACAGCAAATTAATTTGTTTGCGAATAGATCTCAAACATTCAAGAAAATTCAGGGCAAGAATGTGAGTAAGAGTCTAGCCATAACACCGCTGCCACCAAGATTTTTTTAGATTTGGAAACAGTTGAGTTGCAATGCTCAGCAATTCATTGATAACCTCAACGGGTGATAGAAGTCCATTGACGATAATGGCATTTTCGTCCGGCTGAATTGGTTCAAATGTAGCGATTTGGCTGCGAAGCATTTCAAGTTGCATATAGTGATTTGCTCGTTGGCTCAGTCGGCGCTCCAATTCTGCTTCGGGTACATTGAGCCATACGAGTTGAACCCGTTCCTGAGCCGTCAGTTGTTTTCGATAGGACAGTTTGAGTGCAGAACAGGTGAGGACCGTTTCGCGTTTGAGGGCAATCGCCCGTTGAGTATCGTTCTCTATTTCTAAAAGCCACGATCGCCGATCGCTATCTTCTAGGGGAATATGTGAAGTCATTTTGACGATGTTGGGCAGCGGATGACGGCGATCGCCTTCCAAAAAGTCGCATTCTAGCTGTTGAGATAGCAACCGACCCACCACCGTCTTTCCCGATCCAGCAACTCCAATCACAATCCACACTAATGGACAGGGGTGCATTCATCTTTTCCTTCGCGATTGCCCTACTCTAGCTTCAAAAACACGCCGCTGTGCTGAACCCCAGATTCCATGCCGTAACTGCTCAGACTTAAGGATTGCAGATGGTTAAATAAGGGTTTTCCAACCAGTTCAATGATTTTTAGGATAGGAAATTGGCGTTCTAAAACCGCCTTCCCCTCTGTCCAATCGAGATAGACATAGCCATTGTTGGGTTGCAATAAGGGCGCTATCGCCTGTTCAAAGCGATCGCTGTTTTTCAAAGAATTGCCTCCCGTCTTGAGCACTCGATCCATTGTTTCAATCGAAGTCGTAAACAGTTCATAATTGCCAACGGTTGTATGAACGCCCTGAACTTCTGCTTGCAACGTTTTTGCCTGATTTTTGCCACTGCTTGGGGTGAGACGAGTCCAGGCAGAAACCATTTGATCACCCAAAGGCAGAGAACCGACGCTCAACCCTTGAGTTTTTGCGAGGTCATCTAAATGAGCGATCGCCTGTTTATCAGCTTCTCCAGTGGGTCGCTCTGCAATGAAAATCCAATCATTGGTCGGTAAATTTGGAGTACGGCGAGAAATGGGTTGCCTTTTGCTTTTTGCGTTGGTGACGGGTTCGACCGTGAAATTCGGCAGTAAACCCAGGGCGTAATCGCCTTTCACCCAGTCAAATACGTCTTTTTCTAGGTCAAGCTGCCAGCGCGATCGCACAGCATCTAAAGGTTGGTCTAGCAGTTTAGAGAGCACCTGATAGCCTGCCAAATCCTTACTAAGACTGCTCCAAGTGCTATCTAAATGAGTGCCCAACAAGGAGAACAGGCTAGCAGCAGGCAAATATTGTAGTGCTGCTACAGGTTGAGTTAAGGAAGGCTTGCTAGTTGAACTGCCATCAGCCGTTAACAAAGCGGTATCTGCCATTAAGCCCAGTGGATTTAGTCCTAAGGCGATCGCCAGGGTTGAATACTTCGGTTCAATGACTGCCTTTTTCATATCTAAAACATTTGCAGCTTGAGCCTTTCCTGTTGCTTTGACAGTTGACTCAAGGGTCGATCCTTCTAGCCAAGCGGTCAGTTGGGGCAAGTTGACTACGGTTAACCCAATTCGGGGCTGCGTTAATGTATCAAGCGCTTGAGCGTAGGGTTTGGCATTGTTTAGGTTCAAGTCCACAGCTTGCACATTGGTAATGGCATCACGCAGCACCTTAGGATGATTGGCAAACAGGACAAATTGGTCGCCAACAACGGCACTGGCGAGAGCAGGGATAGGAAACAGATCATCGGGAATACTATCAAAGGCTTTTCGCTTATCCTGCTTTAATTTCTCTTCCGCGTGTTTTTTTCCGGTTGGCACAGCGGCATAAATTAACTTCACGCCCTGATATTGTTCAAATGTCAAATCATTTCCCGCGATCGCCCTTTTTTGCCAAAACAACTGCAAAAATTCCCGTGATCGCTCTGGATCTTTTGTAGAGATCGCTAGCAAATAGCCTGGTTGTTTGCCGTTTAACAAGTCGCGATCAAAATCCAATGTGGTAACGGCGATAGTGATTTCATCGCCAAGCCACGGTTTCACATCCCGCTCATACTCCAGTCCGGTGTTTGCCAACAGGCTTCGTTTAAATTGAGTTAACTCTTGCCGCGATCGTCGCCGTTCTTGAGGACGAGCCACCACCTGCCAAAATTGCTCCAGTTTGTCTGGGTTAACTAACAGCGACACCATGGCTGGCGCTTGCTTTGACACAAACATGGCAGCATTGGGGATATTCTTCATACCCTGACTCAACAATGCCAGTGGACTTTGCGCCGCAATCCAATAAAATTCACCCGCCCCCAGCAGCAAAAACGCAAACACGGCGATAAGCAGACCCGAAAAAAAAGAACGAAGCTTCATGGTGATCATGCTGCTGGGTAATGGCAATAACAATCCAGCATCCATTATTTCAGCACATCGCCCTTTCCACCCATTAACGATAATGAAGAACACTATGCAAAAAGATGATACAAATTTTGACCCATTGCGCCTGTCAAAGCAATCTTATGCCCATCCGATCACGTCGTCTGACTACCTAACATATCTTCTAGCGTACAAGCTTCTGCAAATGTGAGTTCGCTAACTGCCAGCACGTAGGAACCCCGCTAAAATCAAACTGGCATCACGATGATCCGGATTTTTCCAAGGTTAACCAATGATTTCCTACAAAGTCTCCAAATCGTTTCCATAATGCGCTGATACGCCAAAAGGAACGGGGTTTTTGGGTGAAGAGCAGGCTGCATCTTCTATCCCATAGCAGGTAGGTATCTGTGCCAATGCGTTTGTCCAGCAGCAATGCCAACAATTGGTAAAGTGAAAACACAATCGTGTCAACCATCTTCGCTCTCTAAACAACAGAGGCATTTAGAGAGCTGAAACAGCGATTCTCACGATAAGCATTTCGCCCCGTAATTTCGCCCTTCATAATTCCCCATTCAATTTAGTTGACAAGTGAGATTAGGGAGGTTATCTTAGTAAAGCGGTCGAAACGGGGGAGCGAGAGCGACTCTGATTAAAACCGCCAGGACCTAGACATAGTAATAGTTTGAAAGCCACGAGAGACATAAGAACCTCGTCAATAGATAATAGTTTAGGGGGTTAAAACCCTAAACAGTTTGGATGGATAAGGGATCTGTATAGGTCTTTTATTTTGATATAAGTAGAGCTACAAACTCCAATCAACTTGAGAGAGTTGGAATAACATGGAGAGTTTGATCCTGGCTCAGGATGAACGCTGGCGGTATGCTTAACACATGCAAGTCGAACGAAAGTCTTCGGACTTTAGTGGCGGACGGGTGAGTAACGCGTGAGAATCTGCCTATAGGTTGGGGACAACAGATGGAAACGTCTGCTAATACCCAATGTGCCGAGAGGTGAAAGCTTTAGTGCCTGTAGATGAGCTCGCGTCCGATTAGCTAGTTGGTTAGGTAAGAGCTGACCAAGGCGACGATCGGTAGCTGGTCTGAGAGGATGATCAGCCACACTGGGACTGAGACACGGCCCAGACTCCTACGGGAGGCAGCAGTGGGGAATTTTCCGCAATGGGCGAAAGCCTGACGGAGCAATACCGCGTGCGGGACGAAGGCTTTTGGGTCGTAAACCGCTTTTGTTAGGGAAGAAGAACTGACGGTACCTAACGAATCAGCATCGGCTAACTCCGTGCCAGCAGCCGCGGTAATACGGAGGATGCAAGCGTTATCCGGATTTATTGGGCGTAAAGCGTCCGCAGGTGGTTTATCAAGTCTGCTGTTAAAGCGTGGGGCTTAACCCCATATAGGCAGTGGAAACTGAGAGACTAGAGTACGGTAGGGGTAGCGGGAATTCCCAGTGTAGCGGTGAAATGCGTAGATATTGGGAAGAACACCAGCGGCGAAGGCGCGCTACTGGGCCGAAACTGACACTCATGGACGAAAGCTAGGGGAGCGAAAGGGATTAGATACCCCTGTAGTCCTAGCTGTAAACGATGACAACTAGGTGTTGCGCGTATCGACCCGTGCAGTGCCGTAGCTAACGCGTTAAGTTGTCCGCCTGGGGAGTACGCACGCAAGTGTGAAACTCAAAGGAATTGACGGGGGCCCGCACAAGCGGTGGAGTATGTGGTTTAATTCGATGCAACGCGAAGAACCTTACCAGGGCTTGACATGTCGCGAATCCCGGTGAAAGTCGGGAGTGCCTTCGGGAGCGCGAACACAGGTGGTGCATGGCTGTCGTCAGCTCGTGTCGTGAGATGTTGGGTTAAGTCCCGCAACGAGCGCAACCCTCGTTTCTAGTTGCCATCATTAAGTTGGGCACTTTAGAGAGACTGCCGGTGACAAACCGGAGGAAGGTGGGGATGACGTCAAGTCAGCATGCCCCTTACGCCCTGGGCTACACACGTACTACAATGCTATGGACAAAGAGTTGCAAGCCAGCGATGGCAAGCTAATCTCATAAACCATGGCTCAGTTCAGATTGCAGGCTGCAACTCGCCTGCATGAAGGAGGAATCGCTAGTAATCGCAGGTCAGCATACTGCGGTGAATACGTTCCCGGGCCTTGTACACACCGCCCGTCACACCATGGGAGTTGGCCACGCCCGAAGTCGTTACTCCAACCGTAAGGAGGGGGATGCCGAAGGCAGGGCTGATGACTGGGGTGAAGTCGTAACAAGGTAGCCGTACCGGAAGGTGTGGCTGGATCACCTCCTTTAAGGGAGACCTCCCGCTAGACCAAGCTTTTGATAGCAGGGTTTAGACGGTCAACCTAAGGTCGGTCGAGGTCTATGTATTAAATGGCTTTCAAACTATCTAGGTAAGGGATATGGGCTATTAGCTCAGGTGGTTAGAGCGCACCCCTGATAAGGGTGAGGTCCCTGGTTCGAGTCCAGGATGGCCCACCATCTTGTTGGGGGGTTTAGCTCAGTTGGTAGAGCGCCTGCTTTGCAAGCAGGATGTCAACGGTTCGAGTCCGTTAACCTCCACTCCAATTCAGCATCTTATTTCAAGAGTGTTTATACCTAAGGGTATTTATTCTAGTTGAGAGAGCCTGCTGGATTAAAGTCCAGTTAGAACCTTGAAAACTGCATAGTAACTTGTCAGGTAGGAACAATAGATAGTGATTTGTTTTTGATGAACACATCAAAAACTTTGATACTAGATATTGATTCACAGACACCAATGTGTAACTTAAGAAAGTTAAAGATAGTGGTCAAGCTAATAAGGGCTCATGGTGGATACCTAGGCACACAGAGGCGAAGAAGGACGCAGTTACCGGCGATACGCCCCGGGGAGTTGGAAGCAAGCATTGATCCGGGGATTTCCGAATGGGGCAACCCTACATACTGCCACCTGAATCTATAGGGTGGCGAGAGCGAACGCAGCGAATTGAAACATCTTAGTAGCTGTAGGAAGAGAAAACAAACGTGATTCCCCTAGTAGCGGCGAGCGAAGCGGGAACAGCCTAAACCAGTAAGCATGCTTACTGGGGTCGTGGGACAGCGATATGGAATCTAGCGGTTAGACGAAACAGTTGAATGCTGTACCAGAGGAGGTGAAAGTCCTGTAGTCGAAAACTTAAAGATACTAGCTGAATCCCGAGTAGCCTGGAGCACGTGAAATTCCGGGTGAATCAGCGAGGACCACCTCGTAAGGCTAAATACTACTGTGTGACCGATAGTGAACCAGTACCGCGAGGGAACGGTGAAAAGAACCCCGGAAGGGGAGTGAAATAGAACATGAAACCGTGAGCCTACAAGCAATCGAAGCACGATTTAACGTGTGACGGTGTGCCTGTTGAAGAATGAGCCGGCGACTTATAGGCACTGGTAGGTTAAGTCGAGAATGACGAAGCCAAAGCGAAAGCGAGTCTGAACAGGGCGTTAATCAGTGTTTATAGACCCGAACCCGGGTGATCTAACCATGTCCAGGATGAAGCTTGGGTAACACCAAGTGGAGGTCCGAACCGACTGATGTTGAAAAATCAGCGGATGAGGTGTGGTTAGGGGTGAAATGCCAATCGAACCCGGAGCTAGCTGGTTCTCCCCGAAATGTGTTTAGGCGCAGCGGTAACGATTATAGCTGGGGGGTAAAGCACTGGTTCGGTGCGGGCTGCGAGAGCGGTACCAAATCGAGTCAAACTCTGAATACCCAGTGCACACGTTGCCAGTGAGACGGTGGGGGATAAGCTTCATCGTCAAGAGGGAAACAGCCCAGACCACCAGCTAAGGTCCCCAAATCATCGTTAAGTGATAAAGGAGGTGGGAGTGCATAGACAACCAGGAGGTTTGCCTAGAAGCAGCCAACCTTAAAAGAGTGCGTAATAGCTCACTGGTCAAGCGCTCCTGCGCCGAAAATGAACGGGGCTAAACGATGTACCGAAGCTGTGGATTCGAAAGAATGGTAGGGGAGCGTTCTGTTGTAGTTTGAAGCATCAGCGAAAGCAGGTGTGGACGAAGCAGAAGTGAGAATGTCGGCTTGAGTAGCGCAAACATTGGTGAGAATCCAATGCCCTGAAATCCCAAGGTTTCCTCCGGAAGGCTCGTCCGCGGAGGGTTAGTCGGGACCTAAGGCGAGGCCGAAAGGCGTAGTCGATGGACAACGGGTTAATATTCCCGTACTTAGTTTAGATTGTGAAGAGGGACGGAGAAGGCTAACACAGCCGGATGTTGGTTACCGGTTCAAGCGTCCAAGGCAATGAGGAACGGAGAAAACGTTCTGAGCGGAGGCGCGAGTACGAGGGGATACGTCCTCGAAGTGTGTGATGTCAAGCTTCCAAGAAAAGCTCTAACCACGTTAATCTAAACTGACCCGTACCCGAAACCGACACAGGTGGGATGGTTGAGAATACCCAAGGGCGCGAGATAACTCTCTCTAAGGAACTCGGCAAAATGACCCCGTAACTTCGGGAGAAGGGGTGCCACCGAGAGGTGGTCGCAGTGAAGAGGCCCAAGCGACTGTTTACCAAAAACACAGGTCTCCGCTAAGTCGCAAGACGATGTATGGGGGCTGACGCCTGCCCAGTGCCGGAAGGTTAAGGAAGTCGGTTAGCGCAAGCGAAGCTGGCGACTGAAGCCCCGGTGAACGGCGGCCGTAACTATAACGGTCCTAAGGTAGCGAAATTCCTTGTCGGGTAAGTTCCGACCCGCACGAAAGGCGTAACGATTTGGGCGCTGTCTCGGAGAGAGGCTCGGCGAAATAGGATTGTCTGTGAAGATACGGACTACCTGCACCTGGACAGAAAGACCCTATGAAGCTTTACTGTAACCTGGAATTGGGTTCGGGCTTTGCTTGCGCAGGATAGGTGGGAGACGTTGAAGCAATTCTTGTGGGGATTGTGGAGTCAACGGTGAGATACCACTCTGGTGAGGCTAGAATTCTAACCCTTTGCCGTTATCCGGCGAGGGAACAGTTTCAGGCGGGCAGTTTGACTGGGGCGGTCGCCTCCTAAAAGGTAACGGAGGCGCGCAAAGGTTCTCTCAGGCTGGTTGGAAATCAGCCGTAGAGTGTAAAGGCATAAGAGAGCTTGACTGCGAGACGAACATGTCGAGCAGGGTGGAAACACGGCCTTAGTGATCCGACGGCGCTGCGTGGAAAGGCCGTCGCTAAACGGATAAAAGTTACTCTAGGGATAACAGGCTGATCTCCCCCAAGAGTTCACATCGACGGGGAGGTTTGGCACCTCGATGTCGGCTCATCGCAACCTGGGGCGGTAGTACGTCCCAAGGGTTGGGCTGTTCGCCCATTAAAGCGGTACGTGAGCTGGGTTCAGAACGTCGTGAGACAGTTCGGTCCATATCCGGTGCAGGCGTAAGAGCATTGAGAGGATTCCTCCTTAGTACGAGAGGACCGGGAGGAACGCACCGCTGGTGTACCTGTTATCGTGCCAACGGTAAACGCAGGGTAGCCATGTGCGGAGCGGATAACCGCTGAAAGCATCTAAGTGGGAAGCCCACCTCAAGATGAGTGCTCTCATGGGGTAACCCAGTAAGGTCACGGGCAGAACACCCGTTGATAGGCTCTAGATGGAAGTGCAGCAATGCATGTAGTCAAGGAGTACTAATAGACCGAGGGCTTGACCTCAGATCGTTGGTGTTGACAAGTACTATGCAGCCTTTAAGGTTTTAGTTATTACATGATTTCCTGGTGTCTATGGCGTAGTGGAACCACTCTGATCCATCTCGAACTCAGCTGTGAAACGCTTCTGCGGCAAAGATAGTTGGACGGCTGCGTCCTGCAAAAATAGCTCGATGCCAGGTTTATAAATGAAAAAGGTCTGAACAACTTTAGTTGTTCAGACCTTTTTCATGAAAGGCAAAAACTTAATTGTGCTAGAGAACATTATCCTGGTGTTCCAACCGACTTACAGCGATTTTCAAGTGAATAGACCGCAGTGATTGAACCAGCCGAGCGCGTCATTTTCGGTGATGTAGTGGACCGCCTCCGTCATAGCTTGGTCAAGGGCTGGGTCAGTACGAGCTGCTTTGGAACGTAGAAATTGCTTGAGTTTCGACCAACACAGTTCAATGGGAGATAAGTCTGGGGAGTAAGGGGGTAAGAAGACCACCTGTGCTTCCACCGCTTCAATAGCAGCTCGGACCGAGTGGGCATGATGAACTTTCAGGTTGTCCATGACCACAATTGCCCCTATCCATAATTGTGGGACTAACACATCGTTGACGTATAGCTACAGACAACAGTGTTAGGACACAGCATCTTTCAGGACCGACTCCATTGCTTGCCGTAAAGAACTAAAGCTAGACAAGCTGTTGCGAATACGACTTTTCAGCCAGGCCCAACACTTTTCAATCCGATTGAAATCTGGAGAATAAGCGGGTAAATATAACAACCGACACCCTACCGACTCCACCAATTGAGCAACCCGTCCCCCATGATGAAACGTGGCATTGTCGAGAATCAAAACCTTCCCAGGCTTAAGCGTTGGCAGCAAACACGTTTCTAGCCAGATTTCAAACACGACTCGATTACAAGAGCCGTTCACGGTAAAAGCAGCACTCAGTTGGTGCTCACAGTAAGCCGCAATCATATTGATTCGTTGAACCCGTCGCCCTGACTTGAGTGCTTCAAATCGCACACCGGGTTCACACCAACCATATCCATAATCCTCTCGCTCATCCATTCCCGATTCATCGATGTACACCCGGTCGGATAAAGACACTTTGGCTAGCTGCTCTAGGAACTCTGCTCGTTTGTGCTCATCGCGTTCAAGGTAGCCATAGGTCTTTTTTTTCGACTCAAGCCCAGTTTGTGTAACGCCCTGGAAATTGTGCGAACACTGAGTTGGTCTTGCCACAACTCGACCATTTGCGCTTGGGTTGTGCCCCCATGCTGCTTGGCAAATTTGGCAAACTTGTCCCAATCGGTGATTTTGCTGGTGGTTCGATGGGGACGAGTTGTTTTGGCTTGGTAGTCTCCAGTTTCCTTCTGTCGCTTCAGCCATAGATTGATCGTGTTGCGACTGAGTTGAAACACTTGGGCGGCTTCACTCTGCTTCATGCCGTCTAATTGGATGGCATTGATCACCTTTTGTCGCAAGTCGTAACTGTATGCTTTTGCCATAGATGCACTCACCCTCGTAGGATTGGGGATACCTCTCAGTCTATGTCCTATTGGTCCTGGCAATAGCTATAGCTTAAAAATGCTGCCGTATCCACACTGCCCTTCAGGGTCATAGAGGCAATCAACCCATCGAGACTCAGTGCCCCAATCACAGAAACGTTCGTTCCTTGATTGCGAGGAACCCCATCGACTGCTCGTTGTCCTCGAAACGCTCGTGCAAACAAGCGCACCATGCCCAGATGAATGCCGGCTTCGTCAATGAACACCAAGTTGCGCACATCCACCTGCTCTAACCAACAACGGTATTCATCTCGCTGCTTGCGTACTCCAGGAGAATCTTGCTCACTCGCGTACAGTGCACCAAGCATTGGGTCGTACCCGTATGAGTGGAGCGTGATACGGGCCATGAGACTGCGTTGTTATCGAATCTGGGCTAGGAATATCTACTCTTACCATTCTGCTTGCAACTTGGTATCAGCAAGTGTGTCGCTGCCGCTGGAAAATTGAGCAACTGCACCGCCAGAGCAAACAGGTGATAGGGCTAGAAGCTTGTCAATGCCGCAAAGCCCCGATGCAACGCAACCACATCGGTTATGCTGTCCTGGTTTGGGTACGTCTTAATGGATTAGCAATGCAAGCAGGACCAGTAATTTATCAACTCAAACACGGATTGCTGGACAATTACCTGTGCCACCTAGTCAAACATCCATCCTCAAGCGGACATGGATAACCGCCTGAAGCCCTGCAGAATCAGCAAGAAAACGGTTTATCATCGCTGTGAGGTTGGAGTCGCAATCGCTTTCCCAAAGATAGGGGCTGAAAGATTAATTAGATAAGATGACGAGGCAATTGCGCTCCAGTCGTAATTGCTCTCCCAGAGATCTGGGGCTGAAAGCTATCGAGTACAAAGGAGTTATGACAAAAAGAAGCGATCGCAGTCGCTCTCCCAGAGATGGGTAGTTGAAGCGTAGCTTCCGCTCCCTCATAACTTGTAATTGCTTGACATACAACATCGAAAACAGTCTCAACTGGAGCACTGAAAGGAGCACTCGATTCGTAATTGGTACTAAACGACTCGTCTTAAGATGAAACGACATTAATCTGTGAATAGTACGTTTTTGAGAAATTGCGACACTAATTTACGAAAAACGCAAACCTAGACAAAAAATGAGCCAAAACGACACTAATTTGCGAACTGCGACATTTAATGTGCGAACGTACAAGTACAAAGCCGATGGCGGGATTTGAACCCGCGACCGCTCGATTACGAATCGAGTGCTCTACCACTGAGCCACATCGGCAAACAAGCAACAACCACGAATTATAACAGGCTTAGGAGATCAGAGGATGCTTGGTTAGTAGTTAAGTTGGTTAGTAGTTAAGGTAATGATGGAGAGGTAGAGTCTTGCTGATAGTTGTTTCTATAACTACTTAATTTGTGCGTCTTCTCAAACAGTCAAGAATAGTCACATTCACAACCTAAACGACGGTTCAGGTTTCAGGATTACGGACAACAGTTTGTTGAAGAACTGACTAAAAGGTGATTGACCAAACCACCAACTTTTTTCGGCTACACGATGCGATCGCGTCTTAGCTCAAAAAGAAAAATCGCCCTCATCAAAAAAGTGATTCCTTTTTCAACTGGGGATTGCCCAACTCAACAGAGATCGCACTCTAGTTACAGCGAATATCCTACGAGAGATCGCAACTCAGCAGTAAAGATGTGAATACGTAGAATAAACGCTTTAGAGGTTTTGGTGATAAATAGAGATCGTCATGCTGCCTACCATAGAACTATCATCATTTATTTCAATTCTGCTAATGGAATGCTTATACTTCCTTGCTTGGTAAAAGTAGGGAAGCTCCATACATAGTCTCGTTGGAAACCATCCGTACCTAGAATATTAAAACAGGAGACTGTATGGCAGTGTTTCAAGCACACCAAAATTCGGTCTGGTCACTTGTTCAAAACCCAAATCATGAGGTGCTTCTAAGTGGAAGTCAGGATGAAACCATTCAGGCTTGGAGCCTTGAAACTGGAACTCACCTCAAAACGCTGCGCTGTCCCCGTCCTTATGAAAACATGATGATTACAAATGCGACCGGTTTGACAGAAGCACAGAAAGTAATACCAAATTAAATTGGAGTAGTTACAGATCAGATAAACTGAGGAATGTAGAGGTGAGAGTCTAATCATGGCTGGTGTCAGCGCAATCGTAATTAAAGAAAGTCTCGAGGAGTTAGGCACCCGCTTGCGAACGGTTGAACAGCCGATAGTTAAAGAACGATTGCAAGTGTTGTACTGGCTCAAACGAGCGCAAGCACCGAGCATCAGCCAGATCGCGGTTGCAATTGGCAGGCATCGAGGCACGGTGCAAAAGTGGTTAGCGCTGTATCGAGCACAAGGATTAGAGGCATTGCTGGTGGTCAAGCCAACGCCAGGAGGAGGCAACCGGATGATTCCAATGTGGGCAGAAGTTGCCTTAGCAAAGCGATTGCAGGAACCGGACAATGGGTTTGACAGCTATGGGGAGGTGCAGCAGTGGCTCTTGGAGAGTTTAGGAATAGAAGCCCAGTATCATGCGGTCTACCAGATGACCCGTTATCGGCTCAAAGCCAAGCTAAAAGTGGCTCGTCCCCAACACCTCAAGCAGAACCGAGCACAACGAGAGGCATTTAAGCAAACCTTGCAGACGACCTCGATTTGTTGAGCCAATACGCTCGGCAAGTGCGCCAGGATAAACGACCTATTCGCTATTTTGCTGGGGATGAGAGCCGCTTTGGGCTGCATACCATTATCGGGCGTTTGATTACAGCCTTTGGAGTGAAACCCATTGGCTCATGGCAACGGGTGTTCAAAGCATTCTGGCTCTATGGCGCTGTGGAACCTGCCACCGGAGAATCCTTTTTCTGGCAGTTCTCCCATGTCGATACCGAGTGCTACCAATGCTTCTTGGATGAGTTCTCCAAGGCTTACCCCGATAGTCTCAATATCCTGCAAGTGGATAACGGACGGTTCCACAAAGGCAAAGCGTTGATTGTGCCACAGAACATTATCCTGGTGTTCCAACCGCCTTACTGTCCGGAGTTAAATCCAATTGAGAGGCTATGGGAATATCTCAAGGCGGATCTCAAGTGGGTTTCGTTCAAAACGCTTGACCAACTGCAATCCAGAGTAGATCAACTCTTATCCCAGTTAACCCCTCAAGTGATTGCTTCTCTCACGGGCTACCCCTTTATCCTCAATGCACTATCTGTCATTGAAACCATTTAAATTGGTATGACTTTGAAAGCATTGGGCGCGATCGATGAAATGAAGGCAATTGAACCCAGCACTTTCTAACTATTACTTACCCATATTGCGCTTTAGCTGTTCCAGTTCTTCCTCCGCTTCCCAGCGGTTAAACTGCTGATCTAACGGATCTTTACCGCCACTACTATTCATATAGGTGGGGTTTTTGCTCCAGTTTGCGCTGCTGCTCACTCCCGCTTGAGTCGCTGTGCGGTTGACTTGCGCCTCGCTCACTTTTCGTTGAACTTCTTTACGACGCTGTTCAACTTTTTTCTGTAGTTCTTGCGTCTGCTGAAAGCGCTCTTTTAGCATTTCCAGTTGACCCCATTTTTGATTACCTTGGCGCAGTAGGTCAGCTTCTCGCACTTCAGCAGGTTCAGCCAAATCGACCCGACCTTTAGCTTTGGCTTTTTCAATACGGGCGTGCCAAAGCTGAATTTCTTGGGCGATCGCCAAGATTTCATCCTGCAAGGTTTTTTCCTTTACCTTTAGGTCGGTCATCAGCTTTAGGGTTTCTTCTTCTTGATCCCGCAGCTTTTCTTCCAGCACCATCAGTTCCAAGTGCGGATTATCGCGCAAAAATTCTTCTAGGCGCAATTCTAAAAACTGGCTGAAATCATCAAACACGCCCATAATCAAGACTCCAAAGGGTGGTTAAAAGGGCAATCAGTTGATAGACAGGGGCGATCGCCGATTGGTAAATACACCGACCCCAATCACACTGTATCTATCCCGCTAAAAACTAACAACTTATCCAACGCACCTTAAAAATTTTGCCCAACGAACACTGATCTCACTTCGCCATTGCGCCGAATCATTGCCTGTTCTTTAGACACTTCTACAAGCGACCAGCCAGAGGAGCCGATGCTCTCGCCAATACCATAGCGCTGAGTGACACCGTTAATTTCAAACAGCGCCACAGAGCGATCGCCCAGCTCTAGGACACCTGCCAGCCGCCGGGGAACCCCAGGAGTGATTGGGCTAGCTGCTGTTGCAACTGGCTTGCGGACAGGCGCATTGTATTGGGATGCGGCTGAAGGTGCAACACCCGGTAAAGGAGTCACTGAATTAGGTGGCTTAAAGTTTGATGGAAACTGATAGACGGGAACATACACTCGCCCCAGCCCGGTGGTGGCACGGTCGGGTGTGAGGGAGGTAGGAGTAATGGGTTTTTGTATGGTGACTGTGGGCGTGCCGGAAGTGGCTGCACCTGCCGTGGCTGCACTTGCCGTTGCCGTGGAACCGCCTTGCTGCGATCGCTGATCAATGGATTGCAGAGCTTTTTGGGCGTAATCCGAAAACTGATTTTGGGGCGCAGATTCCGGAGTGACCGCTGTCCCTGCGGTAGGCACGGATGTCACTACCTGCGGACGACGAGACTCTTGATAGAGCAACCACAGCGCCAATGACACAACGACTGCAACACAGCCGACAGCCAGCAATAGGCGATCGTATACACTGCCAGGGGGGCGATGATCGTGGGGCAATGCAACTGCGCTGGCTGTAATGGATGCCGTTTCAGGCACCATAGCGGTTTGCTCACCCGTTGGGCTAACAGACAATGAATCTAACATTGCCAAAGCAGAACTTGACGATAGCTCTTCTGGTGGCGCGATCGCAGCCTCAAAAGGCGGCATAGCCAAAGCTGGAGCGACTTCAGGCTTAGGTGATAGATCGGCCGGTTGCGATAGCGAAAGCGCTGAATGGTCAGTTCGCTGCGACTCACCATGCAAAAGCTGCTCCACATCCTCGAACAGGTCGTCCATCAGGCGATCGACATAAGAATTTGACGAAAAACCTCCCGTCTCCTTGGCGTCAGCCGCCGCATCGGAAGAATTCGGCGAGACTGGATTCGTGCTGGCATCCTGAAACATAGGCTGCTCGTAAAAAATGAATGCTCGAAAGAAGTATAGATGACGAAATCACTTTGGGAACGATTTCCGCTCAGATTGAAAGCAATTTTATAGAAATATTCATGATGCACCCTGCCAATTGCCAATTGCTTAAAAATAGAACTCTTGCGTGAATCAAGAAGAGAGCGAAAGTTCACAGTTGATGATCGCCGCAATCAGGTTGAAGCGCAACCCGAAGCGCTTGCGTCGATTTCGATACCGTTCAGCGAGAATCCGAAAAATCTTGAGCTTGCGGTTGACATGCTCAGCGACTACTCGCAATCGGGCTAGATTTCGGTTGTGCTGACGCTCAGCTTTGCTCAATTTGCCTTTACGGGGCTTTTTGGTTGGAGTGCAACTACAGGGGTGTAGCTTTGCCATACCCTGATAGCCTCTGTCCGCTAAACACAACTGCTCCGGCAGCATCGGCAGGCGATGGAGCTTGAACAAGCGAAAGTCATGGACTCGCCCTTTGCCAAAGGCTGTGCAGATAATCTGTCCAGTCGCTTGATTGACTACCACTTGAGCTTTTAGGGTATGCCGCTTTTTCTTGCCGCTGTAGTAGCCTCGCTGTTTTTTTGGGGACGCTCAATGGGGCTTTCAGTCACATCCACTGCCACTACGCTCCAAGTACTGGCATTCTGGTAGAGTTGCTTTTTGCCGGGTAGCCGAAACTGGTCTGAATTGGTCAATAATCCTTCCACCTTTTGAATCAATCGACATACGGCTGACTCGCTCATCCCCCACGTGGTGGCGATATGAAACTGTGTCCGGTATTCTCGCCAGTATTCAAGTACGACCAACAATTGGTCTTCTACGCTTAATTTGCACTGTCCACCCCGTTTTCCCCTGCGGTCAAGATCGGGACGCAATATTGCTACCATCTGCTCAAACGTTTCAAGGTGAACCCCACATCGACGTTTGAAAGCTCCGGGTTTAAGTTGGCTAAGTTGCTCGTAGGTCATAATATCCTCCTCCTTGACCTAGTTCTAGCTGCTTACATACATTCACGCAAGAGGTCTATTCTCAAACAACTAATGGCATTTCTTTCAGTCTGAGGGTGCGTCAGTGTTGGAATGCTGGTTGGTACAAGCTGGGATTGAGGTAAACGCTACTTTAGCCCGTAATCCACAATCAACGTTTTGACATTATAGATGGAGATAAATTCTGCCACGGTTTCAATCCCCGTTTGGTTGAGCAACCCCAAGCAGCCAATTGTTCCTGATCCACCTGGAATCATGCGATCCGCATCGCGATGAATGCCAATGCCGCTGCGCGATGTGGAAAATTGCGGTGTAACTGGAATAAACGTATTTCCCATTGCAAGAGGCAACCCTACGCCCCGATCAATTTGACCGATCGCATAGATTCCTTGAGGCAAGGGTTCCCGCGAACCCGATCTCGATTCACTTCCTACCCGAAAGGCTTGCTTCTGCGGCTTGCCAGACACCGCTTGCAATCGTTTTACCACTTCTCCCTCACGCACCAAATCCACATTTAGAATGCGTTCTCCAGTATTCGTAAATTTGGAACTTAGGGTGACGTGCAACGATGCTGCTTGAGGCTGAACCCAACTTAGCTTGGTATGTGTCGTATCTTTTGGGGCGTTTTCTGCGTAAGCTAACGTCGTTACGGGGGGGATAATCCCATGGATAGACAAAATAGTTGCGATCGCCAATAGTTTTCCTTTCATCTCTATTCCCCTTAAACACTCCAACCGTGAGTAAAAATTCGCACGACAATCTTTCGCCCACTGAAAGTTTCAGATAGGGTACAAACCGCCAACCAAAAAGACCTAGAGCAACCCTCTAATTGAGAAAAAGCTGGGTAAGCTCCGACTTCTTTCCGGTGCGAGTGTCGTGATGGTGACTACATTCTGCTACTGCAACTTTCCGTAGAAGTGGGGACACAGCTTGCAATAGGCTTAGCTTGCAGTATTTGATGGGAGCGTGAGTTTTATGCAGCTATTTTTACTACGCGATCGCTTTTTTTGTTCGCTTATTGGGATTCAAGAACTGTATTCGCAGTTTGTAACTCGCGCTTTTCTATATCGACTAACCCAGTAATACTGCGTCTTGAATGCGCGATCGCCCTTTGAGCAAGTAGGTCGTCATGTCGCCTTTGCCTTTGATGGGAATCGTGCCACGTTCATCAAAGCGATAGGATTGCTTTAAGCAATCGTAAGTTGTTTGCGTCACCTGAATTTCGCCTGGAATGCCACTAGCCTCCATGCGACTCGCCGTATTTACCGTATCGCCCCAGAGGTCATAGGCAAACTTTTTTAAGCCAATCACCCCTGCCACAACTGGTCCCGTATGAATGCCGACCCGAATGCTGAGGGTGTATCCAAGTTGGTCATTCAATAGGCCAAGAGACTGCTGCATTTCGAGTGCCATGTCGGCGATCGCGGCTGCATGATTGGCTCTCGCTTCTGGCAAACCTGCCACCACCATGTAGGCATCTCCAATCGTCTTAATCTTTTCTAGGTTGTGTCGGGCGGCAAGTTGGTCAAACAATGAAAACACCTGATTCAACAGGTTCACCAATGCTTCGGGCGGCATTTGGGCAGACAGTTGAGTAAAGCCGACAATATCGGCAAACAGCACCGTCACTTCAGCGAAATTATCTGCAATGCTGTCAGTCTGGTGTTTTAGTCGCTCTGCGATCGAGTGAGGCAAAATATTGAGCAACAGGCGCTCCGATTTTTCTTGCTCGACAACCAGAATTTGACGCGCTTTGAACGCCGTCCGCGCCAATCGCTCATACATAAACACGGATAGATTACAGACAAAGCAAAACCAAAACAGGGTCAGGTAAGTTTCTTCGGGCAAATCAACCGTAGTTCCAGTGGTTGCAGTGATGCGATTGCCCCGAACTAAGTTCACTCCTACGTAATACAAAATGATGCCTAGTTGAGCCGTCAAATGCAGTCGCCAGCATACTGGAATAACAGCAGCTAGGGCAAAAAACGGCATCATCCAAAGGTAGTAATTGGTTTCAATTTGTCCACGTTGGGTCAGCAAAATGTGAAATGTTAATGGAACGCTCCAGGCAACGCCGAGAAAAATCAGCGCTAGATGTCGTCGCCCAAATCGGGTTTGCAAAAGCGCTAAACAAATCAGCAATCCAAGCGAACTAACTGTCGAAACGGTGAGCCAAAAGTTGTTGAAGCGATCGCGATCAAATAGCGCACTGGATAGATCAAACGGGAGAAAGCTAAGGTGATACAGCAGCCATAGCCCAATAGCAATTTGCAGTCGCTTTAGCAAAAATTGCTGCTGCCATTGCTCATAACTAGCGGCACCGGAGTCGCCCGGATTTTCAAACAGTGCTTGAATCCATCGCCGCGAGCGGAAGCGTTGGCTAAGTTTTGGTGCATCCTGATTCATGGTTGATTTGCCCCTGCTTTTTCCCATTTGTACCAGAGTGCCTTAAACAAAGGCGATAACTACTGAGAGTCACTAAAAGATGACCTGCGTCATGCGATCGCGTCTCTGCCGTTTTGATCCTAATAAAACCATGAGGAATAGGGAAATAATCGCTAGACCCATCAAAAATAGCCAGGCAAACTCTAAGTCGGCGATTGCCAGCCTGTGTGCACTGAACCTGCGGCATGATCAATTTTTTGCACCCTTTCCAACAGCACTTCTCACCTTTCCACCTCCCACTTCAATGATGAATCTCTCGAAAAGCTCTCTGAAGATAGATGTCGTGATCGAAAATGCTTGCTATAAATAAAGTAAGAATTTTTAACTAAATAGAATCACTCGTCAAACGATTACGGGGCTATAGTTATTCACTTCATGCCTCTTGAGATATTCACAGTCCACTTATTTTGGTGGGGCTACACTTATTTTGGTGGGGCTATTTGCTCAAGCTACAAACTTTGAATAGGGCTATTTGATGAGTTCTTTCCTTTAGTTGCCACTTCTTTTAACAGGCTTGTCATCGCTTCGTTCTATTTTGCAACGCCTCTGGATGATGGAGTCAAACTAGAGATATGGTTTCGCATCATTCAACTTCACATTCTCCTGAGCCTAGCTATGTCCCATCAATCGATACAAATTGACCCTTTGGATAGTCCACATCCAGTTCCTTGGGGATGGGTACTAGCAACTCTTAACACCAGTAGCGCAAGCAATTTATCGGGAATTTACTGCTATCGTAGCCAATCGCTGATTTCACCTGGCCAAGATTATGCTGCTTATAGCCGGATTCAAATGCAGGTTGAGCCCGAGTATTTTCGCAGTCACGTGACCAGTGTATTGTTTCTAGAAAATCTACGAACTGGCGATTTGCAAGCAATTACTCCTGCATCCCCGCTGGCAGACAACCCATTTTTGAATACGGGTGCAGATCTAGAAGGGCGAATCTCGATCGCAATTCCGGTGTCTTGGTCTGAGTCAGGCGATCGCCTGTTGGCACGAGAATTTGAGTCCTTTTTTGGGTCAGACATTGCCTCTGACTATGCGGTGATTGTGAATCAATCTCGCAATCGGGTAAACACAGTAGCTCCCACCAAAATTGACTATACCAATGCAGTCTTACTGGGTTGGAGCCAATTTCAGCCGGGGCGAGTTTTGTTCAGAGCGGGCATATTGGGAGACGAAAACTGGCAACAGTGGACGGTGGATACCACTGGACAAACTACTATGGCTAAGGGCGATCGCCCAGTTACTTATGGACAGGTTAGCAGCAGCGTGTGGACTGGTCCTCAAGTACAAACCCAGTAGATCCCTTAATCGTCAATATTAAGTGTGATTGCCGCTCAGCATGATTGCTCATCGCCAGAGATTGCTTTTCTTGTCATTGGCAACTTGAAATACAAATGTCCTAATTTTCTCTTTCTACTATCCCCAAAATGGGAGAAAAAACTGTTTAGCTGGGTTAGATGATTGCATATCAGGTCTTAAGTAGCCTGACTTTTGTATCCTTCACGATCAACGTTGCGAATTGTTTGATCGCGTGGCTACTACCCTTTCAATGCTAAACAATTTGTCAATTGGCAAATATTTTTTTATTAAAACTATGACAGCTAAAACTTCAAATGGTATTTCCTCTAAAGCTATGACGTTGAATCAGTCGGCTGTAAAATCGAAAGCTCCTAAAAATAAGCAGGAAAAAGACAAGGAAAAAAAAGATAAGAAGAAAGATAAGAAAAAGAAATTTAAACTTAAGCACCCTAAGCTGAAAGCGCTGTACTATCCCTCAGAAGGAGAAGGTAGTTCTAAGCTGTCGAGTAAATTTTATGAGAAAGAGCTTGCTCGACTTCAAATCGAACTGGTGAAAATGCAGTATTGGGCGAAACATACGGGCACTCGTATTGTCATTTTGTTTGAGGGGCGGGATGCAGCAGGCAAAGGCGGCACCATTAAGCGAATTACTGAACAGCTCAATCCTCGCGGCTGTCGGATTGTGGCGCTGGGCACGCCGAGCGATCGCGAAAAAACTGAGTGGTATTTCCAACGATACGTGGCTCATCTTCCCGCCGCAGGCGAGATCGTCTGTTTCGATCGCAGTTGGTATAATCGCGCAGGGGTAGAGCGTGTAATGGGCTTCTGCACCGACGCGCAATATCAAGAATTTATGCACACTTGTCCAGAGTTTGAGCGGATGTTGGTTCGCTCCGGCATCATTCTGCTGAAGTATTGGTTTTCTGTCAGTGATGATGAGCAGGAACGCCGTTTTCAGTCTCGCACGACTGATCCGGCTCGCCGTTGGAAACTGAGTCCCATGGACTTAGAATCCCGCGATCTCTGGGTGGAATACTCCCAAGCCAAAGACGCGATGTTGTCCCACACCAATATTCCCGAAGCGCCCTGGTTTACTGTAGAAGCAGATGATAAAAAACGCGCTCGGCTCAACTGCATCAGCCATTTCCTGAGCAAAATCCCCTATGTTGATATGACTCCCAAGCCGCTAGAATTGTCGCCCCGCAAAGCCGCTCCGCAAAATTATGTGCGTCTACCCCGCAATGAGCAGTTTTTTGTACCGCCAATTTATTAGTGCGCAATACCCGAAAGGCATATTTCGTCGCTATAACTGTTCTTACAACACAGTTTAGAAAGATTCAACCAAGTATGCTCTCTAAGCACAACACTCTCGGAGAAAACTAACGATGACCCACGAATTGCGTGTTCAAGCCGTTTCTCAAGTTACCGATCGCAAGCCTTTGCCACCCAAAGTTCCTCAACGGTTGGAAGCACTATGGGCAACCGATGTTTTTACCCTTAGCAAGATGCAGGCAAGTTTGCCTAAAGACGTATTTAAGTCTGTTAAACACACGGTGAAAACAGGTGGAAAACTAGATGTTTCTGTAGCCGGTGCAGTTGCCGCCGCCATGAAAGACTGGGCTACCTCCAAAGGTGCGCTCTACTATGCCCACGTCTTTTATCCTATGACCAACGCCACTGCTGAAAAGCATGACGGATTTATCTCTGTGCAAAGCGATGGCTCAGTCATCACTGAGTTCACCGGAAAGGTTTTGGTACAGGGAGAACCGGATGGCTCATCGTTTCCCAATGGTGGTTTGCGATCCACCTTTGAGGCGCGGGGCTACACCGCATGGGATGTTACCAGTCCTGCCTATGTGATGGAAACCGATAACGGTGTGACCTTATGCATTCCCACTGTTTTCATTTCCTGGACTGGAGAAGCCCTCGATAAGAAAACCCCGCTGCTGCGATCGATCGCAGCCATGAGCAAAGCCGCAGTCCGGGTATTGAAGCTTTTGGGACACACAGATATTGCCCCAGTCAACTCTAGCTGCGGCGCAGAACAAGAATACTTTTTGGTGGATGCTCATTTTGCTCATAGCCGCCCCGATTTGTTGTTGACGGGCAGAACGCTGTTTGGCAAACCCGCCGCTAAGGGTCAGCAATTTGATGATCACTACTTTGGTGCCATTCCAGAGCGCGTCCAAGTCTTCATGCAGGACGTAGAAGAGAGAATGTACCGCCTAGGCATTCCCGCAAAAACCCGACATAACGAAGTAGCTCCCGGCCAGTTTGAAATTGCACCTTTCTTTGAAGCGGCAAACGTTGCCAGTGATCACCAGCAATTGATTATGACGTTGCTTAAGATGACAGCAAAGAAACATGGGTTTGTTTGCCTACTCCACGAAAAGCCGTTTGCTGGAATTAACGGTTCGGGTAAACACGTCAACTGGTCAGTGGGTAATGCCACTCAAGGCAACTTGCTTGATCCGGGCGACACCCCCCACTCAAATATGCAGTTTTTGCTATTCTGTGGTGCGGTGATTCGGGGCGCTCACAAATATGGTCCATTACTGCGTGCGGTGGTTGCCACTGCTAGTAATGACCATCGTTTAGGTGCGAATGAGGCTCCTCCAGCGATTATCTCGGTCTACCTGGGGTCGCAGCTTGAGAACGTATTTAAGCAAATTAGCGCGGGTCAGCCAGAAAGCTCTGATCATGCTGGAGTGATGGATTTGGGTGTGGATACGTTGCCTAGTTTTCCTAAAGATCCGGGCGATCGCAACCGCACCTCTCCTTTTGCTTTTACAGGCAACCGCTTTGAGTTTCGAGCCGTTGGGTCTAACCAATCTGTATCGGGTCCCTTGGTGGCAATGAACACGATATTGGCAGATTCCCTTACCTGGATTGCTGATGAAATGGACGGCAAAATGACGGCTGGAATGGATCTCAATGGGGCTGTCCATGCCGTTTTAAAAGAGGTAATGGACAAGCACAGCGCTGTCGTATTCGGTGGCAATGGCTATTCAGAAGAATGGCACAAAATCGCCGAAGAGCGGGGTTTGGCAAACCTGCGAACTACTGCGGATGCCTTGCCCGTGCTTAAAGCTGACTACATCGAAGAGTTGTTTGATCGGGTTGGCGTACTGACTCCGGTTGAACTGGAAAGCCGCTTTGATGTGTATGCCGAGCAATACATTCTGGCGATCGAAGTGGAAGCGAAGCTGGTAATCAGTATGGCAAAAACCATGATTTACCCCGCTGCTGTTCGCTATTTGTCTGAATTGTCTAACGCGATCTCTAATCTCAAGGAGATTGGCATTGCCCTAGAACAAGAAACCGCTGAAAAAGTGGCGGGTCTAACCAAATCCATGACTGATATGGTCAGCAAACTTGGCGCTGCCCTAGATAAGCACGACTTTGCTACCGCAGAAGAACACATGCAGTATTCCTCCCAAACCATCCGTCCCTTGATGGACAAGGTGCGGGAATACGCTGATGCCTTAGAAGGTGAAATAGCAGACGATTTTTGGCCCCTACCCACTTATCAAGAAATGCTGTTCGTGAAATAATAAATCGCCTTTTTAGAATGAGGGCGGGCTCAGTTAGGGAATGAATGGCTTATGCCACTATTTTCTTGGCTGAACCCGCCCTTATATTTTGTCAACTCTGACTTTGTCTTACTTGGCTCCGTCATGACCCAGAAATATCCGCAGCAAATGACTGTTTGATTGCGCTTACCGCCAGACGGTACAGGACAATATTGAAAGTATTTTAATGATTCTCTGGTTTTTGTCGTATCTCTGTTGAGCAAGTTTAATAGCATAAGCGCTTTTCCTAAAATCATAATCAGGAACACTTAAGTAAAGATCAAAACGCTATCACAGTCTGGGCAATGACTGCGTGTCGCTCTCAAAGTCTCGAAAAAACCGTTGTCATTGCTTGTAATGCGGAATCGATTTGGGCTAGAAACACTGAAAGCTAGATAGCCAATTCGCTGAGGTTGACGGTCTTGATTTGTAATCAGCGCAATAAAGAAACAGCCACCCGATGAGTCTAGCCCCGTGCCAATCGGGGCGAGGTCGCAAAATCTTTCGCAGTCGAGTAACCTCATTCATAGGATTTCAACATTAAAATGTAGCGACTCTCATGAACCCCTTCCCTTTCCTTCACACGCTTTTGTTCTGGTCTGAGGTCAAATCTTACTGACTCATTTATGAACGACTTAATTGTGTTGCCATAAGCTCTTAAGCTAAGAATATCTATAGTCAATTGAACTAATGTAGCTTTAAGCAAACTTATTGAGTTTCCTTTTTGAGTTCAACACAATATAGAATCAACTTTGCATCGTGAAAAGCTGGGAAAATATAGAAAACTTCTCTGGAAAGGATATAGGACTGAGTTACGTACCCAACCTGCGCCAGTATTGTCGTGATGATTCTGCGTTTGATGAATTGCAGCAAATACTTTTGTCTGCGGAAGTAGAACGTCATCGCCTTCAAGCACATTTGAAAACAATTCAGCATCAACAGCAAACGCAATTTGATCAGCTTAGATTTCAAGCCTCTTTACTCAATCAAGTTTGCAATGCAATCATCGCCACTGATTTGCAAGGCTGTATTACCCATTGGAACTTTTATGCGGAGAAGCTTTACCAATGGCAGGCAGAAGAGGTCTTGGGGAAAGAGATTCTTGCTGTATTAGAACCCATGCAGGATCAGGCGAATGGACAAGCGATCGCTCGTCAAATGGTCAGCCAGGTGTTTAAGGCGGAATTGTGGGAAGGGGAGCTTATTGTTCACCGCAAGGATGGTTCTCAGTTCTGGGCTGAGGTGAAAAATACGTTGCTGCGAGACGATCGCGATCGCCCGATTGGCTTTGTCGGCATTTCTGTAGATATCAGCGATCGCAAACAAGCCCAAGCTGCACTTGCTCAGCAGGCTGCTATTCTGCATTCTCAAGCGAAGTATCGCAGCATTTTTGAAAATGCCACTGAAGGAATTTTTCAAACTTCACTGGATGGGCATTATCTCAGCGCTAATCATGCTCTTGCTAGTCTTTATGGATATACATCGCCCGAAGAGTTGATTGCCCATTTAACAACCATCGAGCAGCAACTGTATGTTGATCCGAATCGACGGGCTGCGTTCTTAGAGATCATGCAGCAACACGGCTCGGTTTCTGAGTTTGAGTCCCAGGTCTATCGCCGCGATTCCCCTAAGGATGGTTTCGCGGATCGCAGCATTATTTGGGTTTCAGAAAATGCTCACTGTGTATATGGTGAGACTGGAGAAATCCTTTATTACGAAGGAACCGTTTCTGATATTACCCAGCGCAAACATGCTGAACAGCAATTGCAGCAGCAAGCCGATCGCGATCGGCTACTAGGGGCGATCGCTCTCCAAATTCGCCAATCCTTGGATCTAGAAGAAATTTTGCACCGCACCGTGGATGAAGTCCGGCAATTTTTGCAAACCGATCGCGTCTTGGTGTATCGCTTTGATGCCCAGCATGGGGTGTTGGTCGCTGCTTCCGTAGATCCCGACTGGTCGCTCAGCAAGCAGCACGACGCGCATCAAAGCTGGCATCAAGATAACCATGCCCTTGATGAACAGGGACAACTGTATGTTATGCACGATGTTACTCAGCAGAATTTGTCCCCAGACTATCTGGTTTTTATGCAGCAGATCCAGGTGCAAGCCAAACTAGTCGTTCCTCTCTCTCAAGGTGAGCAGATCTGGGGAGTGTTAGCAGTCCATCACTGTCGTGCCATTCGCGAGTGGCAAGCCTTTGAAATCGATTTAGTGCAAAACCTGGCAGTCCAAGTGGCGATCGCGATTCAGCAAGCCCAACTTTTTAGTCAGTTGCAACATCAAGCCCAACGGGAACAGGTGCTTAACCAGTTGGGGCAAGCAGTCAATTCGAATCTAGACCCTGACAATATTTTGCAAGAAATTGTTGATCGCACAGGCGAAAGTTTTGGGGTCGATCGAGTGTTGATCCTCACCATTAATGACACCATTTGTGCGCGCAAGGAATGGTGCGCTGACCCAACCATTCCGTCCCTCATTGACCAAGCCTTTCCTGTAGAAGATTGGACTGACTTAGCAGATCCAAACTCTGAGTTTAATCAGGGTCGGACTTTCTATGCCTTCGATATGACTCAATTGCTGACAACACCTGGACGGCAAACTCATATCAACGACGGACAAACCCTGTCGGTTTTATGTGCGCCAATTTTTATTCGCGAAAAGCTGTTTGGGGCGCTCAGTTTGCACACCACAACTTGCTATCGCACCTTTACCCCTGAGGAAGTGCAATTTTTGCAACGCATTTCTGACCAAACCGCGATCGCCCTCTACAACGCCCAAAGCTATGAATGTCTAGAGCAACTCGTTAAACAGCGCACTCAAGAGTTAGAACAAGAAAAACGGGTTTCCGAGGCGGCAAATCGCGCCAAAACCGATTTTTTGGCAACGATGAGCCACGAACTTCGCACTCCGCTCAATGCCGTTTTAGGCTTATCTCAAGTGTTGAAGCGAGAAATTTTCGGTAGCCTCAGCGCCAAGCAGCTTGAATATATCAATCATATTCATAGCAGCGGTGAACATTTGTTGATGTTGATCAATGACATTTTGGATTTGGCAAAAGTCGAAGCCGGACGAGAAACCCTGATGCCAACCGTTTTAGCGGCTCATGATCTCTGTCACTATTGCCTTGCGATGGTACGAGAACAAGCGACCTTGCAAGGATTGCAGTTAGTTAGTCAATTAGATGCCAACGCTAAGTTTTGCACTGCCGATGAACGACGACTCAAGCAAATGTTACTCAATCTACTATCCAACGCAGTGAAGTTTACTTCTGCTGGAACCGTTTCTCTAATTGTGTGTAAACAGCCGCAGGGGATTTCATTCACCATTGCCGATACGGGTATTGGCATTCCTGCTGACAAGCTAGATCTGCTATTTCAGCCCTTTAGTCAACTCGATGGTGAACTGACCCGAAGCTATGCTGGAACTGGGCTAGGGCTTGCCCTCACTCGCAAGCTGGCCCGGCTACACGGCGGCGATGTTACTGTATCATCCGTGCCGGGAGTGGGCAGCGAATTTACCCTGTTTTTACCCGATGTTTTAATAGAATCACCTCCACGATCGCAGGCTCTTGCCCTTAACCCTTACGTTGTTCAACACCAACAGTCAACCGGGAAGATTTTGCTGGTTGAAAATGACGTGATTAGCGCAACATTGCTGCAAGATTACTTGAAAGCGATCGGCTATCAGGTAGAAACGCTTTGTAATGGTGACGATTTCCTCACGCGAGTACGAGACTTTTGCCCCAATTTGATATTGATGGATGTGCAGTTGTCTCAAACGCTCTCTAGACTAGAGTTGCTGAAGCAGTTGCGGAGTGAACCCGATCTACAAGATCTTCCCGTTATTCTTGTTACAGCAATGGCGATGGCGGGCGATCGCGAAAACTTTTTGACCCACGGTGCCACCGACTATCTCAGCAAACCACTCGATATAGTCCGGCTTGAACTGTTGCTAATCAAATACTTATAGTTCTTAAGTAATAGTTTTAATATCTCCTGTTACAGTCTTATTGCAATCCAAAATTATTATCACGATTACTACGGATATCTAAATAGTTGCAACTCTATTAGGACATAAATTATGCGCTAATAGAACTGCGCGAGAGATAAACTCTGATCTGGCTTAGGAGGGATGAACCCCTTTGATTGAGTTGTTATTCTGGTCGAAGTAAGAGTTCGTTAGAAATACTTCACAACTGGGGATATAAAACCATGCCACTTCATAAGATTAAAGACTTCGATCCCGATTACCGCACACACTTTGATGACCAAGATATCGTTGGTTATGATTTGTATGCAGGTAAAGATAAAGTTGGTTCAGTTGATGATTTGTTGGTTGACGATTCAGGTAAACTCCGCTACCTAATCATTAACACCGGTACCTGGATTTTAGGCAAAAAAGTCTTGTTGCCTATTGGGCGATCGCGCATCGACTACAAAAATCATCGCATCACTGCTGAAGGGCTAACTCGTTCTCAGGCAGAAGCATTGCCTCAGTATGATGGCAACATGCCTGTGGATTATGACCATGAAGAGCAAGTACGCAGTGTTTATCGTCCTATGGCGGGCACTACGGCAGTAGAGAACTCTGCTCCTCTAGACAACAATGCGCCTCTGACAGGATACGATCGCGACACCTATAGCTATGATCGTGACTCTGCTTTGTATGACTTAGATGATACCAATCACCAAAGTCTCAAACTTTATGAAGAGCGGCTAATTGCCAACAAAACCCGCGCAAAAACAGGTGAAGTTGCAGTCGGCAAACGTGTAGAAACCGAAACTGCTAAAGTTTCTGTACCTATTGAGAAAGAGCGTGTGGTCATTGAGCGCACTGCGGGTGCTGGCACAGCCGTTACTCCCGGCGACAGAGCGTTTCAAGACGGTGAAGTAGCGCGAGTAGAAGTTTACGAAGAAACTCCTGATATTCGCAAAGAAGCGTTTGTCCGTGAAGAAGTCAACATCAGAAAGGAAGTTGATCGCGACACAGTGAATGCTGAGGAAACGCTACGTCGGGAAGAGTTAAACGTGGATACCCAAGGGAATCCGGTTGTTGATAAGGGAGTAGACTCTCGCCGTAACTCTGAGCGCGTTTAGATATTGCTTTTAGCAGCGCAAAAAACTCAGTCATAACGTACTCCAGGCAGAGCTATTGATAGCTCTGCCTGGAGGTTATTGAGGAAAAGTAGGGGAGGAATAATAAAATGTCAAAACAAGAGAATTCTGATATTAAAGACTTATCAAATAAAAACAAAAACATGTCGGTTGATGAGTCTTCGCAATCTCGTGATGCAGCCCGTTATCAGCCAGGAGGCAGCCAGTTTTTTGGAGCTTTAGAAAATTCCGCTTCTTTAGAAGAGCCTAAATTTATTCACCAATCGCCTGCAACGGTGTCTGTCGTTTCAACAGAAAATTCTTCTCAATCTTCTTATTCAACGCCCTTAATCGCTGATCATCAGGAGTCTAGTTCGAAACCTAATTTAGAGGTAGTTCCTAAACCAACTCTTTTAGAGCGAAACGAAACTATCAAACATTTATCTGATGCTGACAAATTGCCGTTTGAAGAAACAATTTCGTTGTTAGAAGAACGTCTGGTAATTGATAGTCACAGACGCAAGATTGGAGAAGTAATTGTTCGTAAGGAGATTGAGACGCGCATTATTGAAGTTCCGGTTCGCCGCGAGAAGTTGATCGTGGAACAAGTCAGCCCAACCTACCAACAATTGGCGGTAGTGGATTTGGGTCAGATACAAGAGACTGAATTTGATCGAAGTGCATCTATTGATACGGCTGCTCACAGATTTGATGATGTTAGTGAGGCGATTCACTTTTTGGAATCGATCGCGGCTCGAACCGATGAAGCACAGCAAACGGTACACATTAGTATTGTGGTCACCGGTAAATCGACGAGTCATATTGATTAACTCACTGCTCCCATCGCCTGACCTGCTAACCAGCCTGTCGTCCAAGCGCTTTGAAAATTGAATCCCCCAGTAACGCCGTCAATATCTAAGATTTCACCTGCAAGGTAAAGTCCTGAACATTGGCGACTTTCCATGGTTTTAAAATTGACTTCGTTTAGCTTAACGCCGCCACAGGTGACAAATTCTTCTTTGAATACGCCCTTACCGTTGATGGTGTACTGTCCTTGAGTGAGTTCTTGAATCAGTTGATTGAGCATTTTGTTCGACACATCTGCCCAACGGGTTTCGTCTTGAATAATCCCAGCACTGACAATTAAACGCTCCCAAAGGCGGCGCGGAACGGGGACTGGACAACTAGTAGCAACTAACCGTCGGGCAAGCTGCGATCGCACGGCTATCAGTTGTTCACGCACCACTTCTGGGTTCATTTGAGGAAGTAGGTTGACCCGCAAAGTAGCGTGATACTGCTGTTCATGCAGCGCTCTAGCCCCCCAAGCAGATAACTTTAGTACGGCGGGACCGCTTAATCCCCAATGTGTAATCAGCAGCGCTCCAGTTTGCTTAAACAGGGTTTTGTCGTTGACTTGAAGCTGAATTTGGGCAGATGGCACGGATACTCCCGCCAAATCTTCTAACCGTGGATCATTCACGTTGAATGTAAACAGAGAGGGGACGGGCGGCTCGATTGTGTGCCCTAAGGATCGGGCGATCTCGTATCCTTGCAGATTGCTTCCGGTTGCCAACAATAGGCGATCGCTATGTACTAATTGCCCTGACTTTAACTGAATCTCAAACCCGTTTTTTTGATGGTCAACCTGCTGAACGTGAGTGCCTGTGTGAACTACTACACCCGCTTTTTTTGCAGCCCACATCAAGCATTCCACGATCGTGCCAGAGTCATCCGTCGTTGGAAACATGCGTCCATCCGCTTCAGTTTTTAGTGCCACGCCTTGCTGTTGAAACCACTCCACCGTTTCTTTTGCCTGAAATCGGCTAAAGGCTCCCCGCAGTGCTTTGCCACCACGGGGATAGTTTTGCACCAGCAACGCCGGATCAAAGCAAGCATGGGTGACATTGCAACGTCCTCCACCCGAAACGCGCACCTTTGATAAGGGCTGGCGGGCAGATTCTAGCAAGGTAACCCGCGTGTGAGGATGCGCTTGGGCGCAAGCGATCGCGCCGAAAAAACCCGCGGCCCCTCCACCAATAATCACAATATTCATGGGAAAAACACTTTAAACAAGTTCGCTATCCACCAAAAATCCATAGCATGAAGCAACGAAAGAATCGGCGTTTCCCTTCATCAAGCATTCTCGCCGTGCACAGTCTAAACAGTTTGCCTGCATGGGCAACACCAAGTCCAGCGCTGAATACAGGCTCACACCTTGATGGATAAACGCCTGGGCTTCTAGATCGGAAATCGTGTTGCAAATGAGAATGGCTTGTTTGCTACCCAATGCTGATCTCTGCTGATTCAACTGTTGCAGAGTTTCTCCAAATCCTTGAGACTCATCTCGAATCGCTACCAGCGCTTTTTGGGCAATGGTTGCGAAACATGGTGGCTGTTCGCTTTCAAAAAAATCTTTATATTGCAGAGTCAACGTGCCATCAGGATAATGCAGAGTACGGATGTAGCGCAAAAAAGGGACTGCGAATCGCTCTTCTAAATCTAAGGCATACCACCAAGATTTGTGCCAAGCGTAATGGGGCAATCGGAGGATTTCTTGAATGTGGGGCGGCGGAAAGCCGACATTTGCCAGCAGCGAGATCGTCGGTGCCAAAGGCAAATGTTGAGCGATCGTTTGCAGGTCAGATTCATGCTGAGTTAATCTTGCAACTTCTTTACTGTCATTGGTCCAGCTATTATTGCTGTGGTCTAGCTGAGGTTGCACCTGGGCTAGCACACAGTGAATTGCTTCAAAGTGCAAAATGCCATCTGCCGTAATGCGATCGCCCATGGGTACCCCCACCTCGCTGGCAATGGTGCCAAGTCGCTCAGGCTGAATAATTGCTGGGATGCATTGAGTTAACAAGTTATGTAGCAGATTCAAATCAGCGATCGCCAGCGCCATCTGAATCTGATCCCGCACGCTGATCGCCCTAACTTGCTCACTAACCGAATGAAATAGCGGATTACTCGGCATTGCAGGAACCCTCCTACCAGCAGTGGACGATCAACTGAAAGATTCAGCGAGTTGCTTAAAGGTCTTGCCCGATTGACTGATCCAACCATCATTTCAGAACTGGGCTATATCATCCCAATTCCCGCTGATTTTCTTAAGATTGCTCGCTTGATAACCGCCTAAGCCCTGACCTTAATCATTGCGGCAAGCCGCGATCGCATAAAAAGGATCACCACCCGACATCCCTAACCACTGCAACATTGCTGGCGCTTGCGATTGACGCGCAATCACTTCTGGTTTGCTAAATCCTGGCACTGCCTCAAAATAGCCCTTCACCAGTGCAACTCGGCTTGTCTCCGAACCCTCTCGCCATGCCTGAATCGCCTTTTGATAAAACATCCGGTTAGAAAAGCTAATAATTGCAATGCCACCTGGCTTCAAAATCCGATGAATTTCAGAAAAAATAGCCTCAGGATATTGAAGATATTGCACTGAAACCGTGTTCAAAACCGCGTCAAAGGTTTGATCCGCTAACGGCAACTGAGGCTCTTTGTTTAGGTTCTGCACAAAGCAGTGACTTAATCGCTGATTGCGCGCCAGTTCTTCACCATTCAGTCCGTGCCCTTCCACATGGGCAAATTCCACATCGTCAGGCAAATGAGAAACCCAACTGCTCATCATGTCAAAAATTCGCGTGTTGGGCTTCAGTCGCTCTCGATATAAGTCAGTGAGTTGCTGAATAAAACCATCATCTACATGGGTCACAAAGCGAGGCGATTCATAGAACTGAGTGTCGTCAGTGTCGTCAAGTTTGGCGCGCTGACTTGGGTTAAGCAGAGTCATAAAAAGAAAAATTGATTACAGAACAACTATGAACTTATGTTAACAATTCGCTGGTGTGGCGGACCTTGCAGACTGAAAATAGGTGAAAGCCCCTAATCTGAAATAGTTTTAACCTACGTTTGAGCAAAGCATTTATGCTGAAATTGCCTACCCTTTGGGCGATCGCACGATTGGATATCAATAATTTTCCTAGTTGATTCTTGTATCATCTAACCCTTGCCAAGGAAGCCATACAGCATCACACTAGTGGTGAGTGAATGGCAGAGGGAGATTATTCTGTGAAGCGAGTACTAGCGATTATCTTGGGTGGCGGCGCAGGAACCCGTCTCTATCCACTAACCAAAATGCGGGCAAAACCAGCAGTGCCTCTGGCTGGCAAATATCGACTGATCGATATTCCAGTGAGCAACTGCATTAACTCCGAAATTTATAAGATCTACGTCCTAACCCAGTTCAACTCCGCATCGCTCAACCGTCACTTATCCCGCTCCTACACATTTTCTGGCTTTAATGACGGGTTCGTTGAAGTTCTCGCAGCGCAGCAAACGCCAGAAAACGCCAACTGGTTTCAAGGAACGGCAGATGCAGTTCGGCAATATCTTTCACTTTTTGAAGAGTGCAATGTCGATGAGTTCTTGATTCTGTCCGGCGATCATCTGTATCGGATGGACTACAGCAAGTTTGTGCAGCGTCACCAAGAAACTAATGCCGATATCACCATTTCAGTCGTGCCCATGGATGAGCGCCGTGCCTCTGACTTTGGTTTGATGAAGATTGACGGTGCTGGGCGCGTGGTTGATTTTAGCGAAAAGCCTAAAGGCGATGCGCTAACTCAAATGCGGGTCGATACGAGTGTTTTAGGACTGAACCCTGAAGAGGCAAAACAAAGTCCTTACATCGCCTCTATGGGCATTTATGTTTTCAAGAAAGAAATCTTGATTAAAGTCCTCAAAGAATCCTTAGAACGGACTGATTTTGGTAAAGAAGTCATTCCCGATGCTGCGAAGAAACATAACGTTCAAGCGTACCTGTTTGGCGGCTACTGGGAAGATATTGGAACGATTGAGTCGTTTTATGACGCGAATATGGCGCTGACGCAGCAACCCCTTCCGCCCTTTAGCTTCTACGACGAAAAAGCACCCATCTACACTCGCCCTCGTTACCTGCCACCCACTAAGCTGCTGGATTGCCATGTCAAAGAATCGATCGTTGCCGAAGGCTGCATTTTGAAGGAATGCTCCATCAATCATTCAGTTGTGGGTGTGCGAACTCGGATTGAGTCAGGGTGCGTGATTGAAGACACGATGATTATGGGTGCTGACTACTATCAACCTTTGGCAGAACGTCAATCTGGTACAGTAATCTATTCCGCAGCGAATGTGCCCGTGGGAATTGGCAAAGACACGATTATTCGCCGCGCCATTATTGACAAAAATGCTCGGATTGGCTGCAATGTGCAAATTGTAAACAAAGACAATGTGCAAGAAGCCGAGCGTGAAAGCCTTGGTTTTTTCATTCGCAGCGGTATTGTGGTGGTGTTAAAAGGTGCCACTATTCCAGACGGGATGGTTATTTAGGAAACGGTCTTCATCCCGAACTCCTTGCCCGATGGAGAGGAGCTTTCAGCGATTTTTAGATTCGTGAGATGTTCTTTCTCGATTGAGGGCGATCGCGTTTTGTAATGGTTCGTCTATTTTTTCTGATTGGTCTTCCTGGAAGTGGAAAATCAACCTTGGCAACCGACTTGCTCAACGAATGCTCCGATCGCACCCTGATCTCGACAGATGGGATTCGGCTGACTCTGTATGGGGATGAGGCAATACAGGGAGACTGGCTGACCATTTGGCAGGAGGTTGAGCGGCTCTTCCGAGTGACAGCCAGTCAAATCCGGCGGGGCGAACGATCTGACGCTATTTATGATGCAACGAATGCAGTGCGCCAGCAGCGGCGAGAGGCGATCGCCCTCGCCCGCAAGTCTGGCTTTACTCACATAACCGGGATTTGGCTCAATACTCCCCTCTGGCTCTGCTTGCAGCGTAACCAGCAGCGCGATCGCCAAGTTCCTGCCGATGTCATTCAGCGTATGAATCATCGTTTAAGGGGCGCACCGCCATCCAGGTTAGAAGGGTTTAATGATTTAATCAGGGTACGGGATAGTGCGGGGAGTGGAGGTCGGTGAGATAAGGTTACTCTCAACAACTCTTTGCACCTGACCCTACTTTTTGTCGTCTTTTGGTGGAGCAGGCTGACCTCGTTGAAGGATTTTCTGCACTTCTGGACCGGGTGTGTAGTTGAATCCATAGGGCGATCGATCAGAGTCATCCAACACTTGAGGTGTGACCAGCACGACAATTTCGTTGCGATCGTTTTGCTTCCTACGGTTTCTAAACAGCAAGTTGAGAATTGGGATATCTCCCAAAATCGGCGTTTTGATCGTAATCGTCCGCTCAGTTTCTTGAATAATGCCCGTGAGAATGAGTGTTTGACCATTCCGCAATCGAATTTTGCCTGTCTCTAATCGTCGTCGATTGACCAACTGTTGAATCAGCAAATTATTTCTGGAAGGGTCTGTAATTTGTTGCCCCGGTGAACTCACTTCAGGCGATAACGAAAGAGTAATAAAATCACTATCGTCAATCTGATCAATCGTTACGTTAAAAATCAATCCCACATCAATCGGAGGCTGCGGCAAAATTCGCGTAGTGGCAACATTCCCTTCCACCACTCGTTGCTCGGTGAAGCCAGAAAAAACTTGAGAAGTTAGGTTGACTTGAGACTGGCTGCCCTCCTGCACAATTAAAGTTGGATCAGTCAAAATTTTGGCGTTTCCAGAGGTTACCTGGGCCTGTAGCCGCAACAAAAACTGTGCCGGAAATTGAAATAGAGGCGGCAATCCATAGGTAATGACTGGATTTAACACAGTGGTCACGGTGTTGCTGGTAGTCACTGATCCAGAGGTCAGGTTGGTAATCACAGATGCTAAGGGATTAGCGCTAATTGGGCTAGCAGGTTGGAACCCTAGCGTTGCACCTTGAGAATTGATCACGGGTGCATTGACATTCAACGGAGGCTGCACATCGGCAAAAGGATTGGCGATCGTCGCTGGACTGGTGAGGCTATTGGGAACATCTGCTAAAGAGGGATTAAACCGCCCAAAGTTAGCAGTCGATTGCCCCTGATTGACATTGAAGAAGTTATCAGCAATGCCAAACGAGAAGCTGGCTCCGATATTGCTTGATCGTGTTAAATCCACTTCAACAATTTTGATGTTTACAGCAACCTGTTTGCGACGCACATCCAGTCTATTCAAGTAATTAGTCGCAAGATCAAGCAAGTCGAGCGTTCCTACCAGGGTCAGAGTGTTGGTACGGGAATCAGCCGTTGCCTGCAATCCTTTGAAGAGCGGACTTCTGGCTGCTGTACTACCATTCGCTCCCAATTCTTCCAAGATTTGTAGCGCACCTTTGTAAGGCACATTTTCAGTGACTGTACTATTTCTGCCAAGCTGGCTGTTTGTAGCGCTGCCCCCTTGTCCACCTCCGCTGGAAAGGCTAGATGCACTGGTCGCTGTGTTGGTGATGTTGGTTTGAGGAAGGGTGGCTCTCATCTGGTTGAGCCTGAGCGTTCGGGTAGTGTAGCTGCCTGCTGTAGCAGGCAGATTCAACCCAATGAAGATAGTTCTGCCGACGCGATTAGCTTTCAGTCCCTTGGCTCGCAAGACGTAGTTAAACACATCCTGAATCGGTTCGTTTTCAATATTCAATGAAATGTTGGAGTCAATCACTGATCCGGCTGCCTGGGGTGTCGTTCCTGGCAGCGTTCCAGGGGGGGCACCAGCAGCCCCCGATGCTGGGGAAGCCGAAAGGTCTTCTGTGTAGACAATTCCCAAATCTGCCGCTCTAGCCAAAATTGCCAGGGCTTCCCGTACAGGCGCTTCGCGCAATACTACTCGCGAAATTCGAGCGTTCGTTCCCAGATCAATATTGACAGGCACAACGCTGATATCGGTGTAATTGATTCTGTTGGAAGGCAGAGTAGTAGCGGCGGGTGAGGATCTAGGGGATGGGACAGGTGAAGGGGTGAGAGGAGATGGGGCGGGTGAGGGGACAGATGAAGGGGTGAGAGGGGATGGGGCGGGTGAGGGGATAAGGGATGCAGGTGAAGAAGGGGGAATGGGAGTGGCTGGACTGGCTGGACTGGCTGGATTGGTGGCTGGACTGGCTGGACTAGCTGGATTGGTGGCTGGTTTGGCTGGACTGGCTGGATTGGTGGCTGGTTTGGCGGCTGGAGTGACTAATGAAGGCGATGGAGCAGGAGATGGGGTTGCGGAAGATAGTGGGATTGGCTTTTTAGCATCGCTAGGTGCGGCAGGAGTTCCAGAATGCATTAGGCGAAGGGTCAAGCCAGTTGCATCCTGCTGGGCGACCTGACCCATAATCGATCCGGGTTGCCCGACGACAATCACCTGAATACTGTTGGTTCCCGACGGAGTGACAAGAATGGAATTAATGCCGGGGGCTGGATTATCCTGGCGAAAAATCTGATTGGTTTGAGAGAGCTTCAGTTGAGTGTTGGTGATGTTTGCGATCCAACTATTGCCCTGACCTGTGGTGAAAATTTGGGGGCGATCGCCCGATTGAGTCTGCAAAACAACATCCACTCCGCCGCTGGCAGCGTTGATTTTAATCGCTGTTACCTGGGTAGGAAGCGCCCAAGCAGACTGTTGAGCCAGGACAACTAACGCTCCGCTCAACAGTGCTCCACCTAATACCTGATGCTGTCGCAAACTGCTCTCCTCCCTCACCAGGGATGCTATTTCGATCCAATTTCAACAAAAATCGAGTGCACTCTGCCATTCAAAACTGATTTTGCGAACAAAACTGTTTTGAACCTGATAGTCGCCAATGCTACCTCAAATGAGCGCAGCGGCACAGAAAATTTAGCGTTGTTATCCAGGCTATATACAAAAAAAATTTCTTTTAACATCTGTCTACAGATACATCCATTTCGCACTGCTAAAAGGAATGATGGATTTGAGACAGTCAAGCCAGTATTTTTACGTAATTTCTCACAAATCAATAGATCTAAATCCCCCTTTGTTTCGTAATAGTCCTCAAGAGGCATTTAGCTTCTTACGCACTTTTTTGCGAAATGACAGATCCAAGATTAGCTTTGCTCCGTATTAGTGCTTAAGACATTACTCCGCGCTAGCTAGGTCGATATATTTCAAGGGTTTGATGCGCTTTCTACTATGCCCTACCCAGGGAGGGGATTCTGAGGCAATAGCCATTTATCTTCTCTGCTAACCCATGCCCCTCATTAAACTGACACTTTTACCAAAGGACTTCTAATGAACAAACTGGTGCAAGCAACAGCAACAGCGGTAGCTGTACTCGTTGCAGGATTATCATCCAGTCAGGCACAAGCGGTGACGTTTACTCAAGTAGGCGATACCGGGCAAACTTTGGGTACTGCTCAAGTGATTCCAGCCGGTTCGCTGCCGCTGGAGTCAATTTCTGGAACAGTTTCGGCTCCGAACATTGCTCATCTATTCAAAATTTTTCTTACGGGTGGTCAAACATTTTCAGCAACGACGATCAATGCTGAAACATTATTGCAACTTCCAGTTGATCAAGCGTTGGGGATACCCACCGATTTGTTGGTTGATCCTCAGTTGTTTTTGTTCGACGCGGCTGGTATAGGCGTGTATGGAAATGATGATAGCGTTGGAACTCAAGCAACGCTGCCATCTGGCGGTTTTTCTCCGGCTCAATCAGGGGCTTATTTTCTGGCGATCGCTGCTTCTGGCTATAACCCTGGTAATACCCTGGGCAGTATTTTCTCTCCTGCGAACGCGAGTGGGCTTTTTGAACCAACGGGTTCCGGTGCAGCAAACGCTTTTAGCAGCTTTACAGGACAAGCGGAAAGCGGAGGGCGCTACATGATCTCGCTAACAGGCGTGACTACTGGCGATGACTCCAACTCCAATGCAGTTCCTGAGCCTGAACAAACAGCGGGGCTAATAGCCGCGGGTGTTTTGGGAATCGGCTATCAGTTGAAAAAGAGAAAGCATCAGAAATCACTGAAACGCATTTCAGGCTTGCCGTTGCAGTAGATCGCCAAAGATAGGGTTTCCCTTGAGTCGCGCGATCGCGCGACTCAATCAGTCACTAATCACTCAAAACTATTTGTCTCAGGAGACTACCATCATGGCAACAAAGCCACCGCTTTCTTCATCTAAATCACTTTGGCAGCGTTTCTTTACTGGAGCGCCAGCCCGATTGAGCTTGATTGCTCTAACCGTATTTGCAACCGTTGGCACTGTTGGCCTGGTTTCCAGCTATGTTCGATCCTCTGACCATGACGATGGCGAGGTCGATACCAAAGGTCGGAATCTCAACTTAACAGACTTGTTTGTGTTCCGAGAGCAGGATCAAAATTCTGCGGCGGCTCCAGGCAATCTGGTGTTGATTATGAATACAAATCCGCGATCGCTGGCAAGACAGCAGTATTATTTCAGCACCCGTGCCCGCTATGAGTTCAAAATTACGCGGGTTGCAGACAAAAATGCACCCGTTACAGGCGTACCCAATGCGATCGTGCGGTTTGAATTTGGCGCTCCAGATGCCAATAAACAGCAGGCTGTCAAAATTACGACAATTGTAGACGGCAACACCACAGTCGCTATGGGCAAAACGACTCCTCTTGGGTCAGCGTCTCAACCAGTGGTTAACAATGTGTCCCTAGGCGGCGCTAATGCAACAGTATTTGCTGGTCTACGGGAAGATCCATTCTTCTTTGATGTAGAGCAATACTTCCGAGTGCGGGCGGGTGCTCGTGGGATGGGTCCTGCCGTTGGGTTCCGTCCTGCAAGCACGGCAGTGGATTTTACAAAAGGCTATAACGTGAATGCGATCGCCATCAGCATTCCCATTAGCCTAATTTCTGGCGGCAGCTCGACGGTTTTTGACGTTTGGGAAACCATTTCTCTACCTGGAGCCGCTGGCAAATACACCCAAGTTGAGCGCCTTGCCCGACCTGTAATCAACGAAGGCTTAGTGGTTGAAAATGATTTCTTAAACGCCCTCAATGCGGTTGGACCTGATTTTGAAGCCGCTGCCTTGGCTGGTCAGCAGCCTGCTGCTGGCATTGCTGCGCCTATCGTAGCTGACGTAGTCAAAACTCTAAAGGCGGTCGGCAATAGTGATGCTCGGGTTAACGCTCTATTAGGTGCTTTTCTACCGGATGTGATGCGGATTGATACCGCGGGTCCTAGCGGTTATGCCAATGATTTGAATGAGAAACTTAGCCCTGTTCGCGGTCGCCTGATCAAAGACGACGTGTTCGACATCACAATTGGTGTGTTGACCAACGGCGCAATCACTACCGACAATGTTTCCTATGAAGGTGCTCCGGGTAATCCGGCTCAAGGGCATCAGCCTTTAGTCCCTACGTTTCCTTACTTGGCTTTGCCAAACTAGAACGTCAGCAGGTTAACTAAAGTGATTTGACTGCCACTCTGCTAGAGGTCGGGCTTTTGAAAAGTCCGACCTCTCAATACAGGTTTGAGATTATGTAGAGGACGTGAAGTGAAAAGCGTAAACTCCTTCCAGGACAAAGACAATCGGGGAATTCTTAAGCGCTTTAGAACCTCATTGCTAATTGCGGTACCCATAGTAGGGCTGCTGTTCTGGTCAATGCCATCGGCATTGAAGTTGTGGACGAAAACATTTGGAAATAGTGGACTAGAAGCGCCTTACCGCTATCGGTTCGAGCGATCGCCAGAGAGCGTCACTACGAAGCTAGGGCAAGAAGTCTCCTTTTATAAGGAGCGTATTCGTCAAGATCCAAGCAGTGGATTGAACCGTGCCCTGCTTTCCAAAACCTATCTCAGAATGGCACGAGCCACAGGGGAAACCAGTTGGTATCTTTTGGCAGAGCAGACGGCTCAAGAGTCATTAGCTAAACTCCCGTTTAATAACGACGGAGCTATCTTCGCACTCGCTAGAGTTGCCACTGCCAAACATGATTTTCCAAGCGCACTCAAACTGATTCAGCAAGCCTCTCAGAATGAAGAAACCCTGGCACTGCAAGTGACTGCAAATCTGGCGATGGGCAATTTGCCATCGACCAAACAAGCGAGCGATCGCCTCGTGGCACAAAACCCAAGTCTGAACTCCTTCACCCTTCGAGCATTAGTGGGTGTTTCTCAAGGCAATGATCAAGCTGCGATGCAAGACTTTCAGCAAGCATTGGCGTCAGAAGAACCTGAAGAGACAGGCAGCTCTGTTTGGGCACGAACTGGTTTGGGTCGGCTTTACTTTAAACGGGGCAAACTTGATCAAGCGGAAAAACTTTATCAGGAAGCTTTGCGGATTCTTCCCAATTATCCTCCCGCCTTACTAAATTCAGCAGAGCTGGCAATTCGGCGAGGACAGTATCAGACAGCAGAAAAATTTTACTCTCAGTTCTTCCAGCTTTCTACAAACTCTCCCAGTGTGTATGATCACGTGATCTATAGAGGGATGGCGCGAGTTAAGGAACTGGAGGGTCAGTCCGCGGATGCAACTCAGTGGCGCAACGAAGCAGAAGCCCGGTTACGTAAAGACCTAACCACCTTTGGGCATCGGCGAGAACTGGCACGACTGTTGTTAGAGCGAGGTCGTCCTCAAGATTTGACTGAAGCCCTGACCTTGATGCAGGCAGAGGTCAAGGTTCGCCGTGATGCCGAAACCATGGATACTCTCGCGTGGTCATTTTCTCAATTGGGACGCTGGCCAGAGGCACAGACGGCAATGCAAGCAGCCCTTCGCTCCGGCATCCGTGACCCAGCACTATTCTATCGGGCAGGCACTATTGAGCAGGCATTGGGTCGCTCTTCTCAAGCAGCAGCTTTCTTCAAAGCCGCGCAGGAAACCGATCCGACGTTCGATGATCAAGCTCGACAGGCCTTAGGGTTAGGGGTTGGGTTGTTGGGTTTGAATTAAAAGGAAATGGTCATGTCCCGTAAATGGCGTTTAGTCAGATTTAGCATCCTCTCATTTATAGGTTCATTGGTGCTGTCGTTAGTTTTGGCAACACCAAGTCAGGCACACTGGGCAGACTTGGCGGTGGCGGATATTGTGGTTAACGAAACAACGGCTCAAATCACACTCACTTTCCCTACAGGACTAATCGCATCTGCCGATGATGACCGGGATGGGCAGCTTTCAGCCGTCGAAGTCCGCAAACATCAAGCTGAGCTGCAAACTTTCCTGGGCGATCGCATCCGCCTCACCGATGCCATAGGAACCTCCGGCGTTCTTAAAGTCGAACCCTCCGCAACCACCACGCTGCCTTCGAGCTTGAAAGCCACCACGGGTACTCACAGCACGATGCAGTTGATCTATACCTGGTCACAACCGGTTCAGGGAGTCAAGCTGGATTACGACCTGTTTCTTCCTGGAGTCTCTACTGCTCACTGCCTAGTAACGGTTTCCTATAAAGGACAAACGCAAACCGCCATCCTGCGCCCTGAAAGCCAGGAGCTTGCCCTGATGCAAACGGCTCCTTGGTATTTGACGGGAAGTGTGCCGCTTGCGATCGCGGGCTGCTTTGTCTGGGGAGCCATGCACGCTCTTTCACCGGGACATGGAAAGACGATCGTGGGAGCTTATTTAGTAGGGGAAACTGCTACCCCTCAACACGCGCTGTTTCTGGGATTGACCACCACCATTACCCACACCATCGGAGTCTTTGCTTTGGGGCTGGTAACGTTGTTTTTGGCAAACTTCATCCTGCCAGAACAACTGTATCCCTGGCTCAGTTTTATATCGGGTCTGATTGTGGTAGACATTGGTCTGCGTTTGCTGCATCGTCGCCTGCAAAGCTTTACATGGTTCAAAAAAATATTCTCTAGTCCTAGCCATACCTCTGATCATTCCTACGAGCATTTACCCGCTCATTCCCATCACTCTGTGCCTGATCATTCGCACCATCATTCTCATGAGCATTCGTCTGCTCAATCTGATCACCATTCGCACGATCATTCTCATCACTCCACATCTGCGCATTCCCATCAGGCTCACTCTCACCTCCCGCCCGGAGCGGATGGCTCTCCGGTAACCTGGAAAAATTTGTTGGCACTTGGCATTTCCGGTGGCATCGTCCCCTGTCCGTCTGCCCTGGTTGTATTACTCAGCATGATTGCGCTCGGTCAAGTAGGGTTTGGATTGGTGTTGGTGTCTGCCTTCAGCCTAGGCTTGGCAGGAACTCTAACCATTCTGGGGCTGCTACTGGTCAGTGCCCGCCGTCTATTTGAGCGAGTGCCAACTCAGCTTCGGTTCGCAAGAGTATTGCCTACCATGAGCGCATTGTTCATTACTCTGCTTGGCTTAGGTATATCAGCCCAGGCAGTGATGCAAATTGGTCTCGTCAAGCTATAGCTTTATGAATCAGCGTTACTTCACGATGGGTCTACTGCTAGGTGTCATTCCGCTTCTAGTAGAGTCGGCTGTGAGTCTTCCAGCAGCTATAGGGTTTGAGTTGCGATCGCCCCCTATGGTAGACACCAACACTCCGGTTTGCTACATCCAATTTGAGGGTAGCGGCATGACAGATGTAACCAGTATTTGTGGGAAGAATGTCAGTAGCCCAACAGCGGCAACTAATAACAGCGCTACTTCTACGCCTCTTAACATTACTCCTGCTGCTCCGCCCCCGCCCAACCTCTCTCCTGCTGCAACGGCTGGCAAATGCAACTTTATGGATGCCAATGGTAAACCTTGTCCGAAAACCGACGATGACAAGCCAGATGCAAGTAAGACAGAACCGAGTAAATAATAAACGCATCCAAATTGCATCGATAAACATACCTGTTCAACTATCCAGTTTTTGTTAATCTGGGATTACCATTGAGTAACCAGGTACTAATAGAGGTGCTAATAGAGGTAAGGGTTGATGGCAGCGACCGATTACAAAGACTACTACGCGGTGTTGGGGGTAAATAAGTCTGTGGATGCGGATGAAATTAAAAAAGCATTCCGCAAACTGGCACGTAAATACCACCCTGATATGAATCCTGGCGATCGCCAGGCAGAGGCGCAGTTTAAACAAGTCAGCGAAGCTTACGAGGTGCTATCCGATCCAGATAAGCGCCGCAAATATGATCAGTTTGGTCAGTATTGGAAGCAACCAGACCAGCCGCGATCGCCCTATGGAGGAAGTAATACAGACTTCGACGGCGTTGAATTTGGGCGCTACGGCAGCTTTGATGAATTTATTAACGAACTGCTAGGACGGATGGGATCTGACCCTGGTTTTAACAGTTCTAATCGCTACCGCACTTCACCGGGAACGACAGGCGCTCCACCGACCGGCAACACAGCAGGGCTAGATAGTGAAGCAATCTTGACCTTAACCCTGGCAGAAGTGTTTAACGGGGTGCAAAAGCGGCTGTCTTTGGGCAAAGAAGTGATCGATGTTCGGATTCCAGCCAGTGCAAAGCCCAAAAGCCGCGTTCGGGTTCGAGGAAAAGGAAACTATAGCCCTCACTACACGACTCAACGAGGAGATCTTTATCTCACGATTGACATTGCGCCTCATCCATTTTTTCAATTTGATGGCGACAATTTGGTGTGTGAAGTGCCTATTACCCCCGATGAAGCGGTCTTAGGTGCCGCGATCGAAGTGCCCACACCCGATGGCTTAGTTACAATGAACATTCCTGCTGGAATTCGGTCAGGACAATCGTTACGGCTGCGGGGAAAGGGTTGGTCAAAATCAAAAGGTGGGCGAGGCGATCAGATGGTGCGCGTGGTGATTACTCCACCCAAAGAGCTGAGCGAAATTGAACGAGAGTATTACGAAAAAATTCGAGATCATCGCACGAGCAATCCGCGATCGCACCTGAAAGATATTCGTCTGTAGAGATAATGAGCTTTGAGTGAGAATGAAATAAACCTTTTCTCACTCAAAAACGGCCTTCTCACCATCACATTTTTGGTTTAGCGAGGACGAGCAGGACACTCTTTGGGTTTTGGGTTTTGCTGACAAAAGCGAATTGCCTCGTTAAATTTGGAAACGGACATGCCACTTTTCTGAAGGATCGTTCGGGAGTTGTTATCAAAGCGATCGCAAATTTCCCGAACTTTGCTAGGAATATTACCTTGCTGGCAAACATTTTCAGGCACATTGCCAGCCATCAGTCGCTTTACCTCGGCAAAGTCTAGCATTCGCTGTTGCTCAATTTGCCGAGCCACAGCTGTATATTGCGCGATATCTGCTGGGGATTGAGCTTGGGCAGCGCCGTTAAACAACAGCCCAACTGTGGATACGCCAAATAGCAGTGCTTTAAACATAGAAGGACGGCTAAAGCGTAATGGGAAATACATAGAGCGGTTCATTTTCATAGCTGCGTGTTCAATGCCAAAAACTAGCACACTAATAGGTCTTCAAATGGTTTGAATTATTTTAAGGGCGATAAGTTCCTATAAGAAGCTGATTTCTGACTTTTTTGTTGCTCACCGCTCATTTCATCCCACAGAGATGGCATAACTCCACAATTTTTGTCTGCATTGCCGCTAAATCCTCTGCTCCATCCTTCAGGCTAAACTCTAGCTCCAACAACAAAGGCAAGGTTTGCAGCAGCGCTTGAGAAGAAAGGGGCTGCACTTCTTGTCTCAAAAAATAGAGGCGCTTGGGATTGGCAATTTCAGCCGCCTTGGCGATCGCCGCATCATCCCGCTCTCCCGATTCCAGCATCAGCTTAATCCATAACCAGCAGCGAAATTGTTTAATTAAAGAACTCACCATCCCCAAGGCGGGTTCATTTTGGCGCAACAATTCGGCAACCATTTCCAAGGCTTCAGCAACTTGCCCCTGGCGAATGGCAGCCGCTAGCTTTAAGGCATTTTGTTGAGTCGCAACAACTAAGGTCGCCACATCCGATTCAGTCAGCGATCGCCGCTCATTTCCGGCGTAGAGCTGCAGCTTTTCCAAGGCACTGTACAGCTGGCGTGTATCATTACCCACTGACTCCGCCAATAGTTCTTCCGCCTCCGCTGTCAGCCTTACGCTCATTTCCTGAGCCACCTGTTTCACCTGCTTTAACAACAAATCACCTTTCCAAGACGGAATTGGAGAAAACTCTCGAATCTCAGCATATTTTTGTAGCAGTTTCGTCACCTTTAAGCGACTATCAGGTTTTACGGAACTCGTTAACAAAAGAATGCTGGTATCGGGCAGTGAAGCAAAGGTGCGCTCTAACTCCCCAAAAAGCTCATCTGGGCATCGTTGACACACGGTAGTATCCGTTAGCCAAGTTAACCGACTGCCTGCCCCAAACGGCGGAGTCATTGCTTGGTTTAGCCCCTGAGTGACGGCATCGGATTGCTCTGGCGAAATTCTGTTGTAATTAAAGCTTTCCCACGCCGGGTCCAACACTTTTAGCCGCAGGGCTTTGGTAGCTTGAGCGATTGCAAAATCATCGGTTCCCCAATATAAATAAATTGGCATCAGCACTCCCTAGCATTGAGTAATTGGGTAGTGCCATACAAGTAATGATGCATTGTAGTGCGTGATTGATGAAATATCAGATGGTACTAATGTGATTCTCCAACGATGTTGAAAGCGATTCTAGCTATAAAAAGGTGCTCCAGCAGCAATCGGTTATAGGACTATGCCCCACCGAAACGTAAATTTTCGGGTAGTTTGCACGAACTGTCATCCACAGTCCTGACAGGTGAACCGTTGCTTACCGTTGTGGATATGACCATACTTGAGCGTTTGGGAAGACGCACAAAAATCGCAGGCATAGAGGAGAAATAGCAAGAAACCTTACTGCTCCATCGTTACATCTTGAGCACTACCGCGGATTGGACTGTGAACTGTGACTAGCTTGGTGCCATCAGGAAAGGTAGCTTCCACTTGCACATCGTGGATCATACTGGCAATGCCTTCCATCACATCAGCTTGGGTTAATAGGGTAGTGCCATAGCTCATCAGATCAGAAACGGTACGCCCATCGCGTGCGCCTTCGAGAATCGCTGCGGTGATGTATGCGATCGCTTCGGGGTAATTCAGCTTTACACCCCGCGCTTTACGCCGTTCTGCCAGCAGTGCAGCCGTGAAAATTAGCAATTTATCTTTTTCTTGTGGAGTCAATTGCATAGTGCGTCCTATTCCTCACATTTAACAATAATCTCAAGCTCATCGAGCAATGGCAGCAGATCTTGAGTGATTGTACTCTAAGTCAAAGTTTCATTTAGAGTTGCCAGACGCGGGGAGTGCAGGCAGAGCGCTGGAGGTGAGTTGATCTCACCAATTGCCAGACTGCCATTAGCCACTGGCGTGCTTCCATTGTAGAATTGCCGCGATAGCGACACAGTAACCCACACAGCAAACGGGTTACGCCAATTTCGCCAGAGGTGCCCAGCCAGAGCGATCGCGCTTTTTCTACCAAATCGGTTTCTACTATTTGCCCAACGAAGGCAAAGTTACCCACAATGGGATAGCCTCCTAAACCATGGGGACTATCGAATGCTTCTTCGCAGCCAGGAAGCCATTGGCGATCGATCCACAAGGGACGATCTCTTTGCCATATTTCGGTCTGCGATCGCCAGTTCCCCTGCACAAACTTTTCGCCCCGTGCTGTGCGTCCAAAGCGGGTAATATCCCAACCCAGCCAAGAGGCACCCGGTGCCAAGTCAATCCGCATATCTTGACGATAAATTGCCTGGTCAAACACGATGGTTTCTTGGGGTAGCCATTCTAAGCAAGCTCCTTCTGCGATGTAAATCTGTACGCTTTGCTGGGCTTCTAGTCCTGTGGAGCCGTATAGTTTGGCGGCGGCAGCGGTGGTGATGAGTGCCTGAGCCTGCGGTTGTAAGTGGATATCAAGGGAAAGGCGATCGCCGCCAACAATGCCACCCGCTGTATGCAAAATCACGCTATGACAGACGGCTTCGCCTTCAGGATAAAACGGTCGCTGCACCTTCAGTGGCGCTTTTACCTGCTCGAACGTTAGGCAAGTCGCATTGCCCTGCCGTGCAAAGTTGAGATGGAGCCTTCCATGCCAATGCTGGGTAAAAGGGCTAGTCATTGATTAGAGGACAGGGTTAGAGCCTTTTGTTTCACTTTTGTTATCTAAACCTAAATTTGAAATATATCAACCTGGCAACCTAAGTGGCAAAGAGAAATCCAGCAATTCTACGAATTTCAGCCAAAGCCATGAGTGGCTTCTCCCCTGCCGCAAAATTTGAATGTGTGCCTACTTTGCCGATAATGAGAGAAATTAGCCGAACAAGCTACTTTAGGCTGCGAAATAACGATTGATACAATAGACAATTAACTCTAAACGTCTTAATCAAACATCTATTTTACGTCTTATGGATTACCAACGATTTATTAATCAACTTCCTGAGCAGTTTCATCATTGGGGTAAGGAAACTGTTTATCCAAAGTCGGAGCAGTTTCAGGACTCGTTAAATTTTATTGAAGGCATGACCACTGCCAACGTAATGCAATTGCTCAATTTTGCAGTGGATTGTATGGATGCGGGTGAAATTTACTGTGAAATTGGCACCTATAGAGGATCGACATTAATAGGAGCGTTACTGAATCACCGCGATCGCATGGCGTATGCAGTAGATAATTTCTCTGAGTTTGATCTGGATGGAGTCTGCTTAGAAGCATTGCAAACCAACCTCAACTATTTTGGGTTAGAAGAACAGGTTTACTTTTGCAATCAAGATTTTCAAAATTTTCTACTGGAGCTACGAGAGCTTAATGTAGAAGAAAAAATTGGAGTCTATTTTTATGATGGTGCGCATGATTATCGCTCTACTCTTTTAGGATTGTTGTTAGTAGAACCTTTTCTGGCAGATCATGCCTTAATTATTTTAGATGATGCGAATTGGGGCACTGTGCAGCAAGCATGCTGGGATTTTTTAGCCGTCACGCCGGAGTCAACAGTAGCAATGGAATTATTGACTCCTGTTGCTCGGCATTCTACCTTCTGGAATGGGATTCAAATCCTCAGTTGGGATCGAAATAAAGTTCATAATTATTCTGCGGCTGCATTTGATAACAAGCGCTATCCACTGGTGATCCAATCAATTTATAATTTGCAACTACTTGAACAAAAGCAACAATCGTTGGAAACAGTTTATCAAGAAGCAAAAGCTTATCATGCAAACAAACAATTTAGTCGTGCTGAAAACAAGTATCAAGAATATTTGTTATGGCGAGATGATGATGCCGAAGCATGGCGAACTTTAGGCATTCTTTATTATGAATATGAAGCTTATCAAGATTGCTCAAATGCTCTCGAAAAGGCGATCTCGCTGGATTCATCCAGCGAGATTTCTTACTATTTTATGGGATGTGTATTAGAACGATTAGAGCGACCGAATCAAGCGATTGCAGCTTACCAAAAGGCTCTTTCACTCAACCCTAATTTAGTAGATGCCTACAACAATCTAGGGAATTTATTCACACTTAAGGATCAGTTGGGTAAAGCAAAGATGCTTTATCAACAGGCGATCGCGCTCAATCCCAATTTTTTTGGCACCTATCTCAATCTAGGCAATCTCTATCTAGATAAAGGGCAGCTTTCAGAAGCTGTGACAACCTATCAAACGGCTCTCCAACTTCAACCCGATAATTTAGATGTGCGGCACAACTTAAACATTGCCCTGCAAGCTCAAAACGATCCCATTCAATTTCATCAAAATGCGGCAGAACGGTTAGCTCAAATAGGGCGAGCTTCCACTGCTATTTGTCACTATCAAGCATTAGTTTTATTACCATCTGATCAACCTGAGCATTACTCTAAACTGGCTGAAATATTATGGCAGCTAAATCGCAGTATTGAATCAATTGAAGCATTGAATCAGGGTCTTCGCTTATATGAAAATTCAGAGAAACTAAACTATGAATTGGTGATTAAGTTGATGCAATTAAATCAGCATCACGCAGCAATCAAAGCGACAGAATTTGCCTTAGAGAAGTTACCAAAAAGCTACACCTTTAAACTGCTAAATGCTTTGATGCTGCCATTGGCTTATGACTCGCCAGAAGAGATTGAGTTTTATCGCGATCGCTTTACAGTAGCGTTGCAAAATTTAATTCAAGAAACTGTATTAAAAACAGCAGGGCAACGAGAAAATGCACTAACTGGCAGCCAACGCTTTACCAGTTTTCAATTAACTTATCAAGCCCAAAGTATGCTTGAACCACAACAGCAATATGGGCGCCTAATTCATCAAATCATGGCGGCAAACTACCCTCAATGGGTGCAGCCTTTGTTAGAACCAGCGATCGAAGGGAAGATTCGGATTGGGTATGTATCTCACTATTTTCACGCCTACAGCGGAACGCTTTGGCTCACTGGATGGTTAAAGCACTGTAATCACCAAAACTTTGAAGTTTTTTGTTATTACACAGGCGATTCGCCAGATTTAATCACTCAACAATTTCAATCCTGGAGCGATCGTTTTCATCATATTCCCAACAATTTAGAAGCAGTTTGCCAACAAATTTTGTCCGATCAACTGCATATATTAGTGTTTCCTGAAATTGGCATGGATCCGCTCACCGTGCAAATGGCAGCATTGCGCCTTGCGTCGATTCAATGTACGGCTTGGGGACATCCAGTCACTTCTGGTCTATCCACAATTGACTACTACCTATCCAGTCAAGCGATGGAGCCAGCCAACGCTCAAGCACATTATTTGGAAACCCTGGTTTGTTTGCCAAAACTAGGCATTGCTTACCCTCAACCCCAGGTGCCGCCGCTGACGAAAACACGAGCCGAGTTTCACCTGCGAGAAGACGCGATCGCCTATCTTTGCTGTCAGGCTCCATTCAAATATTTGCCGCAGCATGATGTTTTATTAGTCGAGATTGCGCGTCGAGTTCCTCACGCACAATTTGTGTTTATTCGAGCGGATATTTTGCAGCCCCGTCTGCATCGGGCTTTCGCCGCTGCCGAGCTTAACAGCGATGATTACTGTATCTTTTTACCATCTCTAGAGCGCAACGACTACTTGATGCTGAATCTGCTATCAGACGTTTATTTAGACACGCTGGGTTTCACAGGCGGTAACACTACTCTGGATGCGATCGCTTGTGGGCTACCGATAGTAACCTGTCCCGGAGAATTCATGCGGGGTCGGCTTTCTACTGGCATCTTGCAAACGTTGGGTGTGACTAACACGATCGCTAGCAATGAAGCTGATTACGTTAATATTGCCGTCAGATTGGCACAGGAAGACGCTTTGAGGCACGAAATTTCAACGGCAATGCAAGCCCGATGCTCAGAAGTATTTGATGACCCAACCTGCATCACTGCCTTAGAAGAATTTTATTGCCAGGTCGTTCAGGAAAGGGTTGAGGCAGCTACCAAAAATCAGTGATGTTGTAGCCAAATTCTGCCATCATCTGGCGCAGTAACGGCATACTTAGCCCAATTACGTTGCTGTGGCATCCTTCTAGTTTTTCAACAAAAAAACTGCCTTTTCCTTCCAACGCAAAACACCCGGCACAGTGCATCGGTTCACCTGTGGCAACGTAATCTTCAATTTGGCGATCGCTGATATTGGCGAAGTGTACCTGCGTTACCTGACAGCGAACTAAGGTTTTGAGTGGTGCTTCAGAAGATTTTGTTTTAGGCAGCAGTTCAATTAGAGTATGCCCAGTATAAAGTCCGCCAATGTGACCGCGCATTGCTTGCCAACGGGCGATCGCCTCCGCTGCACTATCCGGTTTTCCGTAAATCTCGCCATGCAGTGCCAAAACTGAATCACAGCCCAAAACGAGTGTTGGCGTTGATATTTCTACTTTCGCCAATCGTGTCGCCACCGTATCTGCTTTACGCAAAGCCAATGTTCGCACCAGCAGATCAGCATCGGCACTGGCAACCTGAGATTCATCAAAATCACTCGGCTGCACGATCGCATCAATCCCTGCAATTTTCAGCAATCGTCGTCGTGCTGGAGAAGCTGAAGCCAAAACAAATTGTGGAAGTCCCATGGAAAATGAGGAGTGAGGAGAGAAAGGGAGTTGGAGGCTAGAGAATAGGGAGCTAGGAGCTAGAAAAGGATTAGCCTGACCACTTAGCCTCTGTTTTCTAATATTTGCCTAATACACTGAAAACGATCGCACAGTTTTTTCTATCATGTCTTTCATTCTTTCCCACCGATCTTCGGTAGTAGAAGCGTTAAGGGTGTAAAGTTTGCCCCGACTGACAGCAACGCTAGCCAGATTGTGTCGGGCTTTATCGCCAACCTTGACTGCATATTCCAGCAGATAATAGGTTTTGTCACCGATTTCTCTCGCTTCGGCGTTGACCAATTCTGCTTCTCTGCCGGAACCCGGAGGGGCGATCGCGCTTTTAGAAAGCTTGTAACCAACCTGACTCGGATCGCCTAAATCTTTGAGAGATTTGCCAGTGGTAACTGGATTAATCACAACGCTGACATTTTCCGTTTGTTCAATAATGTCGTGGAACACAACATCGGGTCCATCCGACACTTGTACTTGGAGCCAACCGTTAGGATACAAGAACTGGTAACCGTCCAAACTGTCTACAAAGCTTTTGAACCCGGTCGCGCCGGATACGCATCCTTGCAAACTCAAACTGATGATAACCATCAGCATTACCACTGTTCGCTTAAGCATCTCTCCAACTCCGCTGCTAGCCAATTACATAGTCTGTTCGGGCAGATCACACTGCCCTCGTCAGTTTTTATATTCTCCCATCTCTTTGTAATGAAAGGTGAAACATGCTGAGAACTCTTGGACTCTTATTCGCAACAACCTGTGCCATCCTGCTTTTATGGCAGAGTGGCACCTCGGCTCAAGCCGCATTCAACTTGCAAAACGATATCAATCAATTGCGATCGCAGATGCAGCAACTTCAATCAGAAGTAAGTCAACTGCGCCGGGGCAGTTCCTCCTTACCATCCAATCCAACACCATCAATTTCTCGCCCAGCCCGCACCTCAACCCTGAGCGATCGCCAAATTATTGATCGTTTGGCAACGCTGGCGATCGAAGCCAAGGATCGATTCAACGCTTTAGAATCAAAGGTTTTCAGACTAGAAGCTCGCTTTAAGTAAGACAAGTGAAACAATTTTGAAGCTACTATCCACCCTTTTAATCCAGCTTCAAAGCGTTGACTGGCACCTCGTCCCAAGATTGCACCTGACGCATACTCGCCGTCCATCCATCGGATCGCTGCTGATCCGTTAGATTTTCCTTAAATGATTCATGGCAATCCTGCGCTTGGTCTTCATCACAACACGCAATGCAGGTGTGAAGAATTCCACAGGGATCTATTTGTTCGTTTACCCAAATTGGCATTGCACTATCTCCTGATAGGCTAAACATCTAGATCCTTACACAAAAATCAAAATCAACCTGTTGATTTTTGCTTCTTGACTGTCAAATCTTGCAAACAGAGGCAAGGACATCAATTATTGTGTTGGCACGGTCCGGCAAAAGGAAACGATTAGTAACCCTAACTTTACTATTAACAGTAGATTTTTCAAAAATCCGATTCTATGGTGTCTTAAATTAAATTTGCAGTACCTGATACTCTAGTAAACCTGAACTCTTTTAGGTAGCCTGTCTCTTTTAGCCACAGAGCAGGGAAAGTTAGAGAAGCGATAAAGACTGAGAGCATAATTAAGAAAAATCATGCGAGCTTCCAACAAAGTAAAACCTATCGTTAGCTCCACCCTCGAACAGATCCTCTCCTCCAAGCAAGTTTCTCGCCACCAACACCTTCAACTCACATCGATATTGCTTTCCAATCAGCAAGTCACAGATGCGGATCGACTGAACATTAATCGAGTGTTGGAAAAGGTAAAAGCAGGTCAAATAGATCTAATTGACTAACATTAATTTCCCTTCCAATAGGGCATCTTTGTTTTAGCGCCGTAGGCTTGGCAATATAGAGCATTGGCATCGTGAAATCCAGAGTGAGATCGCGCTGTCTTCACGGCTGAGGTAACACAATCGTTTTGCCTGCTAAAAACCGAACCAGGCGCGAAATTTGGAACCTGCGCAAGACTATCAGTTGAATTGCACGGAGAGGAAGCCGTAGGCAGGAGGATGTTAGCCCTCTATTTGGCAACCTGCCACGGAATCATTACATCTTGGGCGAGGCGCTGCGATACGGCATAGGCTCCATAGCGGTTGAGGTGGCTTGGGTCAGAGAAGTAATCGGGTTGAGTTGCTAGGGCGCTGCTGAGATCGCGGTAGATAAAGCCAAACTCAGGTGCAAGGCTGAGCATATGCTGCTGAAAAGCATCTTCATGACGTTTGCGTGAGGGGTCGAGGTATTCCTGCGTGAGGGGCAAATTGACAAATACCAGCTGCAGTTTTTGAGATTGAGCATATTGAGCGATCGCAATCATTGCGTCGGTTTGAACTCCTCCCAGCCTAAAAGATTCGTAGTCAGAATCGTAATCACCCGAAACCCGCGCATACTTTTGATAGTAAGTGACTGGATTGAAGCGAACTGGCAGAGGCAAGAAGCCATCAATATCGATCATGCCTTGCCCATCGGCAGAGAGCGAAGGGGCCGAACTGGCAGCAGCAGCTGGAGAAGTTGAGTTGATTAAACTATCGGAGGATGCCAGCACGCCCGATGAAAGTGCGGGGGGCAACAGGCTAATTAATTGTTCGCGCAGCCGAGTTTTTAAGCGATCGCGCTGACTATACACGGCTGACAATCTACCCAACTGTTTGGTCAGCGCTTCATTCACCTGCTGATATCGGTTTGCAGTAGAGGGAGCGGCCTCTTCAGTCACAGATGCCGGGGTGCCGTTTGGCTGCTGTTTGGCAGTCGGTGCCTGAGCGATCGTCGTACTGGCGATCGGGAGATTACCCGCAGTCAACGTACGGTAGCCTTCAGAGGTAATCATTCCGTTATAGGTAATATCCATGCGGGCACTGTTAAAGGCACGCGCCCCGTCTGCAAACAGCAGCAATTTTGGCAGTTTATCCTGCGGTAACACATGCTGGACTAGCAAATCGACGACTTGAGCCGTTGCGCCATTAATGCCAAAGTTGAAAATTTGAACCCCAGAATAACCTTGTTTTGCCAATGTTTTTTCTAACGCCACCGGATCGATTCCCCGTAACGCTCTGGAACTGCCGATGATTAGCACATCGGGCGCTCCAAAAATTTCTAAATAGCTTTTATAAACGGCAAGCTGGCGATCAAATTGACGACTGTTAAAGCTGGGGTAGTTGAGTTGGGCGGTCAGCGTGTCTGCCTTTGCCTGCATTGGAGAAGCGGGTAGCACTTTAGCATCCAGCGGATCGATAGATTCAGCTAAAGGCAGCGTTGCTTCACCAATGTGGGTAAAGCTTGAAGCATTAAAGGCTTTAGCATCACTCGCTTGTTTGCGGAGCGATAAACTTGGGAGTTTTGCCGCTGATGATTTAGGACGGGTCGCCAATAGAGAGGCGGAAGTTTGGGTTTGGGCGATTTGTGTTTGAGCAGATAGCTGAAGCCAGTAGCCTAGCAGCCAGTCTGCTTGCAGAACAAGCAGCAACCCCACAAGGCTCCAAACCAGCCCAACCCCTAAACGCTGGCGGTCAGGCGTAGCAGGGATGTCGGACGAGGAAGAGCTAGGATTGAGCGATGCAGATTCTAGAGGAATAAAGAGTTGGGTTTGAATTAACGATCGCTGAATTCGCTCCAAGGTTCGTTCCGCGATGTGAGCGATCCCTGAACCGCGCTCATCGGTCTGCTGCTCCGACCACGGCACCATAGCACCCGCTGGCGACAGCAATTCATCCACATGAATATCGGATGCTGCAAAGTCTGGGGTGGCTGTAGGGACTAAGCGATCGCCACTAAAATCAAGCCCATAGTGCCAGAGCGGCATCCGCTGTCCAGAGCGCCGCCCATAAACGCGCACTCCCATTACTGAATCAATGTGTAGCGGTTTCAAAAAACGAGCAATGGGCGCAGCAACAGCATCCTGCCGAGGGCAATTCGGCGCATCCGTCATAATGTGCAGCAAGTCGCCTTTTTGCCGAATTTGGACGCGAATGCCGCCCGTTGCCAACTTGGCACTTAAATCAGGATTTACCAAGCGCGTTAGCAAAAAGGTAATCGCTGCCAAATTTCCCTGACGGGCAAGATCGAGCGTGGCGATCGCCAGTTCTGGATGGTGAGCAGCGGGTAACTCTAGCCAGTGAACCCAGGCAGGAGTAGCTGCGATCGCCTCGGTCGAGCTCATCACTCCATAGAGCGCCACCGCCTGAATCCCCTGCGGCAGCAACCCTTGCAGCACTGGCTCAATCGCCGCGATCGCCCTAGCCTGATCGGGCACCGGGCCGTTGATCCCAGCACAAGAGAGATGCAAGGTAGAGTCTTTTAGCAAGGCCGATAATTCCATTGCTTGCCCTGCCAAATGGCGATTTAGCAATTGGGCGATCGCCTGCACATCGCCCCACCGCGCCCATTCTTTGAGGATGTCTGCTGTGGGGGTCAGGTCTACTCGCACTATCCATTCGGGTCGTGTTTCACCGCTTACCTGCCCAAATACCACCGCATCTCGAATGTGTTGAAGCTCCAATTCGCGGAGACGCTGGGCAATCTGGTCTCTCAATAGAGACAGATCAGGGCTATACGCCGACTCACAAATAATGATTAATCTTGGCGGGACTAAATTGCCAGAGGACTGAGGAAAAGGCTGCCTAACAGGAGCCGCCTCAGTTCTGGCACGCACGGCAACCCCCAAACCGCTGAGAGCCTGACTTAAGTAACGAGCGATCGCATCGGGCTCTCCCTGCTGGGCTTGGGCAAAGCAAAGTGCAATGGGATCAACCTGGGCGGAGGTAGGCTGATCAGCAGTTTTCAAAGTGGTTAAAGGGCGATCGCCTAAGGTTGTAGATGCGTTCCAATTTAAATCAATCGCTTTTATCCAAAGCGGCTGATTGCCACCGATACACCGCCCGTAAACCATCAGACGGTGAATGTGAGCAGATCTCAGGGGCAAAGAACGATCCGGAGCATCAGAGGCTAAAGCGTGCGACAGCATCGTAACAATGGACTCTGCATCTGGGCTGGAGTCACTTTCTATCAAAATATGAAGGTGATTGCCCTTCAATCGAATTTTGATATGAGCTTGGCTCTGCCCAAAAATTTGCTGTAGCCACTGTTTCAAGCGCCTACGAGCGATCGCAGATTTCTGGGGCATTCCAGAAGAGATTGGGAGTTGTCCATCGGCGTTCAGCATGAGAGCATTAGCATTAGCAACTGATTTGATAGATACACGGTTGAGTTAAGAGCAATCGTGCCCATAGAGATAACATATCCTCATCAGATCTGGCATAGTTTAGGATCAAATTGCAGTTTCAACTTTGCCATGTTTGGTGCCGACATGTATCTCGTATCAGTATTGAACACCTAATTTCAAAAATCGCTCAGGTAATATTGCTTTTATCCAAAGCTAAATTAGTTTCTTTTCACGTTTTATTGACACGCTGAAAAATCTCTTCATAAAAATTACAATCAGGCCACACTATGCAATCATCAGATCGTTTACCCACAAAAGCTCCAGTTTCTTCTCTGCCAGCGCCAGCTTTGGAGCTATTGATTAGCCTAGCGACGGCACCCCTATTAATTGGCTTAGTGGGTGGAAAAGCTCTGGCAGAAGCCTCTCAAGAGATTGGCAGATTTGCAGAAGAAGTGTTTCGGGGCGATCGCCTGCCGTTATTAAACCTTTCCAGTCTACCCTCGCCATCGATTGATACCGTCAATCCAGATTAGCTCAGGCATGTTTGCCAAAAATATTTGGTCACCTGAACCACTTCACAGGTGGAAAATAGCCCATAGAATACTTTGAATGTCCTTCTAGAACCAGCCTCCATGAGTGTGACACGTGCTTCAGCGGATGACGCGTTTAGTTCCAGTACAGTGATTGAATCTAGAACATTAGCAGAGATGTCTACAACATCCACATCCGACCTTTTCCTTAAGCTGCGGCTTAAATCGGTTGAAGAAACTTGGGAATCTGTTTTACGGGAAGAATGTGGACAGCAACTCGTTGATCTACTAAGCCAACTTCGTGACTTGTGTTCTCCTGAAGGACAGGCAAACACTTTTATCGAATCTGAAGTACTCAAAGTGGTTGAAAAGCTCGATTTAAACGAAGCTATTCGGGCAGCCCGCGCTTTTGCGCTTTATTTTCAGCTAATTAATATCGTCGAGCAGCACTACGAACAGCGAGATCAATTGCAATATCGGGCGGCTGTGCGCGATGCCAGCGGTTTAGAGTCAGGCACTTCGAGTCAGGGTGAAGAAACCACACACGCTAGCCGATTAGAAGCAGATCTTTTAGAAAAAACGCTTCAAGATCCTGCGACTCGTCGCGCATTAGGCACTTTCCATTGGCTATTTCCTAAACTGCAAGCGCTGAATGTGCCACCCAAACACATTCAAACCTTAGTAGAACAGTTAGATATTCAACTTGTGTTCACCGCCCACCCGACCGAAATTGTTCGCCACACCATTCGCGATAAACAGCGCCGGATTGCTACCGTTCTACGACAGCTTGATCAAGTAGAAGAGCGCCAAGCCTTTCAAGGGTTGGATATTGATTCAGTTGATGAAAACCAACTACGCGAACAACTTACGGAAGAAGTGCGGTTGTGGTGGCGAACCGATGAATTGCACCAATTTAAGCCAACCGTATTGGATGAAGTGGACTATGCGCTGCACTATTTTCAAGAAGTGCTGTTTGACGTGATCCCTCAGCTTCATCAGCGGTTTAAGCGAGCCATGAAAGAATCCTTTCCTGGCATCAAACCACCCAACTATGATTTTTGTCGGTTTGGCTCGTGGGTAGGCTCGGATCGCGATGGCAACCCGTCTGTTACCCCGCAGATTACCTGGCAAACCGCTTGCTATCAGCGTAACTTGGTGCTGAATAAATACATTGGCTCTGTGGGTAAACTGATCGATCTGCTGAGTCTTTCCTTGCATTGGAGCGATGTATTGCCCAACTTGCTGGAGTCTTTGGAACAAGATCAACTGCAAATTCCCACCGTCTACGACAAGCTAGCCATTCGCTATCGTCAAGAACCTTATCGGCTTAAACTGGCATACATCCAAAAGCGGCTAGAAAATACCCGCGATCGCAGCCTCAAAATGTATAAAGGCGAGTATGTTCAGCAAACTCACTCCGATCAAGAGCGCGCCACATTCTACCGATCTGGCGCAGAATTTTTGTCAGAACTACGGCTGATTCAAAGCAACCTCTGCGAAACCGGATTGACCTGCCGCGACTTGGAAAATCTCATCTGTCAGGTTGAAATTTACGGCTTTCACCTAGCTCAGTTGGATATCCGCCAAGAAAGCACCCGCCATGCAGACACCATTGATGAAGTGGTGCAGTATATGCAGGTGTTGCCCAAGCCTTACTGCGAAATGACGGAGGACGAACGGATTCACTGGCTTTCTACGGAATTGCAAACTCGCCGACCTTTAATTCCGGGAGCGCTGCCATTTTCTGAGAAAGCCAACGAAGCGATCGAAACGTTTCGCATGGTTCGCACCTTGCACGACGAATTTAGTCCAGAGATCTGTCATACCTACATCATTAGCATGTGCCATGATGTCAGCGATATGTTAGAGGTGCTGCTGTTAGCCAAAGAAGCAGGACTCTATGATCCCGGAACGGGCATTAGCATGATCCGCGTAGTGCCGCTGTTTGAAACGGTAGAAGACTTACAAAAAGCGCCGGCTGTTTTAACCCAACTCTTTGACATGCCGTTGTACCGCACGATGCTGGCAGGCGGAAACGATCCCGATGCCGAAAATCATCTACCCGTAGAGAAGCGACCGTGGCGGCTTAATACCCACTTGCAAGAAGTGATGCTGGGCTATTCCGACAGCAACAAAGACTCTGGATTCCTCAGCAGTAATTGGGAAATTCACAAAGCTCAGCAAGCATTACACTCTTTAGCTGAACGCTACAACATCTTACTTCGTATCTTCCATGGTCGGGGCGGCTCCGTGGGTCGGGGTGGCGGTCCTGCTTACGAGGCAATTCTGGCACAACCGGGACGCAGCGTTAACGGACGCATCAAAATCACGGAGCAAGGGGAAGTGTTAGCTTCTAAATATTCCCTGCCAGAATTGGCGCTGTATAACTTGGAGAAGGTCGCTTCAGCAGTGCTTCAGAGCAGTTTGCTTCGCACTGGATTCGATGAAATCCAGCCCTGGCACGAGATTATGGAAGAGTTGGCTGCGCGATCGCGCAGCCACTATCGCGCCCTGATATACGAGCAACCCGATTTCATCGACTTTTTCCATAGTGTTACCCCAATCGACGAAATTAGCCAATTGCAGATCAGTTCCCGTCCGGCGCGACGGGGTGGCAAACGCGACCTAGCGAGCCTGAGAGCGATTCCCTGGGTGTTTAGCTGGACTCAGAGCCGTCTGCTGTTGCCTGCCTGGTATGGCGTGGGCACTGCCCTCAGAGACTTTTTGCGCGATCATCCTGAAGAACACCTGAAGCTGTTACGCTACTTTTACTTCAAATGGCCATTCTTCAAAGTGGTTGTTTCTAAAGTAGAGATGACCCTGTCTAAGGTCGATCTGCAAATTGCGCGGCATTATATGAGCGAACTGGTGCATCCCGAAGATCGGGAGCGATTTGAGCCTGTGTATGAACAAATTGCCAACGAGTTTTACTTAACTCGCGACATGATTTTGACCATCACGGGACATAAGCGCCTGTTAGATGGCGATCCAGATTTGCAACGCTCAGTGCAGTTGCGTAACGGCACCATTGTGCCCCTTGGCTTCCTTCAAGTTTCCCTGTTAAAACGCCTGCGCCAAAGTAAAGATGAAGCAGCTTCGGGCATTGTGCGATCGCGCTACAGCAAAGGCGAACTCCTGCGGGGTGCTTTATTAACCATCAATGGCATTGCTGCCGGAATGCGAAACACAGGCTAAGCCTACTCACCATACAAAAAGCCCCCTCAGCAATGCTTTTGGGGGCTAGTAGATTTAGGAGCGATGAAGTGAATAGTATGAAAGTACTATAAACGTCGCTCTTTTGTCAATGGAGCGTTATTCTTTCTCCTATTAGAGAGACACTTAATGCAGACGCGATCGCGAGTAGCTATTCATGACAAAAATCGACCCCCCTTCTAGTTCCCAGCCTCATCAGAGTCCGGTAACTTTTCAACCAAAATCTTTGCTCAACCTTAAAAGTAGACGGCGGCGTTCCTATAAAACGTTGACGGCTCCCAATGGACGCACCACTTTTTTGCAAGTTAATTTCAAGCCAGCGTTTTGGGGAGATCTGTATCACTTGCTGCTCACCATGTCCTGGATTCAGTTCTTGGGCTTGGCAGTTGGGCTTTATTTGCTCAGTAATTTATTGTTTGCTGTCGCTTATCTCTTAGGTGACGAATCAATTGCCAATGCAAAACCTGGTTCGCTATTAGATGCTTTTTTCTTCAGCGTGCAGACCATGGCGACAATCGGCTATGGCGCGATGTATCCCAAAACCCTCTACGCCAATTTTCTAGTGGCGATCGAAGCACTGATTGGTTTGTTGGGTGTAGCAATGATCACCGGGTTGATGTTTGCCCGGTTTTCTCGCCCAACTGCACGGGTGATGTTTAGCCGGGTTGCGGTTGTGGTCCCTTACAATGGCAGACCCACCTTGATGTTTCGCACAGCAAATAAACGCGGCAACCAAATTTTGGAGGCGCGACTGTGGGCAACACTGGTGCGATCGGAAACCACAAGTGAGGGCTACACCATGCGGCGAATCTATGACCTTAATCTGATTCGTAGCCACAGTCCTCTATTCACCCTTTCTTGGACTGCCATGCACCCAATTGACGAAAATAGCCCTCTCTATGGAGAAACGCCTGAATCCCTTGCCAACAGCGACGCAGATATTATTGTGTCCCTCACCGGGCTAGATGAAACTGTTGCCCAGCCCATTCATGCTCGCGAATCTTATGCTATGCAGGATTTAATTTGGAATCATCGGTTTGTCGATGTTATTTTCTCTTTACCCAATGGACAGCGCATCGTGGACTACAGTTACTTCCATGATGTAATGGCGATCGACGCTGAATAGTTAGAGCAATAAAGCTCGTTATTAAGCAAAAAGAACATTTTGCAGAGTTAACGCGAAGCATAAGATTGAGGAAATCCTTAGTAAATACTTAACTGATGGCTCAGGCGGGGTTTGAACCTGCGACCTTGGGCTTATGAGTCCCCTGCTCTACCACTGAGCTACTGAGCCGTAACAACACTAAGCAACCTTACTAAAATAACACAACTGACATGGATACCAAAATAGTGCTTGAACCTGATTTATAAAACCTCAAAACGAAGGGGAGATATTTCTCCCCTATTGAATCGAATCTATCAAGAAAGGATTAACTGCGAGGCAAATAGGCCATAGGATTAACGGCACCTTTTCCAGAGGAATGTATCTCAAAGTGCAGGTGAGGACCAGTACTGTAACCTGTGCTTCCCATTTCAGAAACCTGTTGCCCCTGAGCAACCTGTTGCCCCACTTGGACTAATACTCGACTGTTGTGCGCATACAGAGTTAAGCTACCATCCGGATGCTGAATTTCGACAAGATAACCGTAGCCACCCGAATTCCAGCCAGCGGTGACAACTGTACCTTCTGCGGCTGCAACAACAGGTGTGCCAGTTGGACCTGCAATATCCACTCCCTTGTGCATCCTTCCCCAACGCCAGCCAAAGCCAGATGTTAAGACCCCTTTTGTGGGCCAAACGAAACCTTCTGAACGTTCCCCTGACCCAGGTAGGTAGGATTCACTCGTGCCTAAGGAGGGTAGTTCGGGTGATACCGCTTGACCAATCTTAGATTGCAGCAGTGGATCATAGCTTTCAGAGCCAACAGGAGCAACAGCTACAACTTGTCGCTGATTTTGAACTCGCATCGGTTGCTGAGATGATGCTTTCACCTCATTCGACGAATCAACCCTGACTCGACTACGCATTTCTTGCAACTGAGTTCTTAAAGTGGCCGATCTATCACCACTAAACTCTGAGTTGACTCGATCGCTCAAACCAGCAGCATAGCCACCACCTGTAGCCACAGGATAGGCAGCAACCTTTGTTTCTAGCTGAGGAGCCGCTTGAGGACGAGGTGTCTGAGTTTGATACCGTTGTCGAAGTTGATCAATCTCTTGCCTTAAATTCTCAACATGGTTGTAGCGGACCAACCTAGACTCAGATTCACTCGTGGTCTGAACCTGACTCTTGCCAGAAAGAGATGCAATGGCAACTTGCACACTTGCTGACGGCGATGGCGCAAATGTTGCGGTCGAGCTTGGCAGAGAAGTGTATGAAGCAGTTGCAACAGTGGATGTAACTGGAATAGAAGCGATCAATCCTTTATAGTCAGATCGTTCACCAGCAGCACTTTGAGAGGGTGGAATAATTAACGTCTGATTTACGAAAATTTGGTTCGGATCAGAAATTCGATTTGCTTCCGCTAGCTGCTTCACAGAGATACTGTGAATACGGGCGATCGCTACAAGCGTATCTCCAGGAACAATTTGATAAGAAGAAGCCCGATTAGTTTGAGCAGGCGATGTTGGAAGTTGCGTGTTCACAGGGGCACGAAATGCCACTTGCTGCCGAGTATCTGAAGATACCAATGGCTGTGGTGTCAACGCTTTATCAGATTCACGCTCAACAGGAAGAGTAGAAACTACTTGAACCTGCTGCTCCGTTTGAGGTACTTGCTGTGCTGATTGAGGGACAGCCTTATACTTCTTGGAACTCAATACGGCTAAGCCACTCTGCAAGCTTTGAGTTTTTTGCTTAAGGTTCTCAAGTGCTTTGTGCTGCTTATTCTTCAGGTCATCGCTGTCTGCTGAATCAGCTTGAGGCTCAGATTCTTGAATCTGATTAGAAATTGGACCGTAGTAACTAGGTGAGTTTGGCGAGGCTGAAGCATCCAATGCTTGTGCCAAACGGGTATCAGTTGGAATGATCAGAACCTGACCCACCCGAAGTACAGCGTTCACAGAAAGCCCATTTGCCGATGCTACTGAATTTGCATCAGTTGTATAGAATCGAGCGACGTCCCAAAGAGTCTGCCCTTCTTGAACCGTATGGCTAACTTTGCGATCGCTTCTAGAAATAGACGATTCAACCACTTCAGAGTTGGGTGAAAGCGTAGCGGCTTCAAAGGAAGCGGAAGATGCCGAAGTCACGGGTTCATTTTGGATCGGTTCTGCCGCAACAGCCCCATCTCCTTGACTAGAAATCGGCAGGCTATAAGCCCCCATCGAAATTGCCAGACCAATCATAGCTGCCGAAGTCCGAGCTCGGCGATTGGGTTCTGGATCAGCCTGCTTTGCTTGAGCCGTTGTTTCTTCGTGCTCGTTCATACAAGAAGGAACAGGCTTAACCTTCTGCGGAAATGTTCGTCTCAAAAAACGACCTCCTAAATCTCCAGCGTTTAACTGTCCTTGAGCCATTGACTTAACCCTGCGGTAGAACCTTAATCACAGTCCAAAGCGATCCAGATCACACATGGCAAATACACTTAGGCAAGATTACCCCGCTTTTTCGATTTAGACAAGTTCATACTCACAATAAATTTTTAAAGTAAGCATCAAACCCATCGAGGCAAGGAAACTTGGGAAACCAGTAACACAACAAAAACTAGTAGTGCTTTCAAAATCCCAATAACTAGAATCCTACAGCACCTGTAAACCGTTACAGAAATCTGTAGAACAGTTGCCCTATCAATCAAAGCAGAAGCAAAACCGCAAAAACGTATCCTTTAGAAAAGACTCAAATATCCTCACCACCACCACTCCTCACAATCCCACCTTCAAATCGGTCATGCTGTCTGACTGATTTGTTCTTCGAGAAATTGAACTGTACCACAGACAGAAGCAACCAATTTTATTTAGCACAAACCTCGAAGTACAACTATTTACAGTCAGAAGGCTTACTACTTCTAGTTTGCAGGAATTGGCAAGAGCATTAAAGCACTAATTGCTCAACTGAACGACAGTGTTAAGAAACTATAGAAATTTCTTATTGTTTTGTATCAAATCCGTAGCAGAACAGATCTAAATACTGCAATTCTTTAAATCGTGTTTTTGCTTAGGCTGGCTCACAGATTTCTTAATGCTCCTGAAATCTAAATATCTGCATTGCAAATCTGCGATGGATTTTCAGGCTTGATGTATGGATGCGCATATAAGGATGAAGTGCTGTTTGAATTCAAGCGAATCAGAATAGTTCTTAACGATAGAAGCAAGCAATTTAGTGGGGACCTCTTGCTCTCAGCTATATGCGATTAATGATGAACTCAAACAGCAGGCTAGGATCATTACAGTAATCCCAACTGCCGACGAGCTTCAAATAAGCCGATAGCAACACTAACAGAGAGATTAAGGCTGCGTACTTGGGGCTGAGCCATTGGAATATGAACCGTTTCAGTGCAAGATTGCAGCAGATCTTTGGGTAGACCCATTGTTTCACTGCCGAAGAGTAACCAATCAGAGGGTAGAAACTCAAACTCAACATAGCTGCATCGTCCTGAAGTGCTAAAGCCAATCCAGCGACTGTCTGTCTGCCGAGAGAATTTTTGAAAGTCTTCGATTGAGGGGTGGTAGGTCAAGTTTACGTAGGGCCAATAATCTAATCCTGCCCGTTTAAGATAGCGATCGCTAATTTCAAAGCCCATAGGTCCAACTAAATGTAGCTCTGTGCCTGTTGCAGCGCAGGTTCTAGCAATATTTCCAGTGTTGGGCGGAATCTGTGGATGAACTAAAACAACATGAACCATAGAATAAATTGCACTCTTTAATGAGCCATACACTAGCTCTCAGTTGTTTTCTATCTTAGGAACACTTTGATAGCTTTTTTTAATATCTACTTCGGGCATTCGACAAATTAAAAATTTTGTCCCCAGTTTTCGCCTGAGGCGTTTATACCTTCTTCGAATTAAATTGATTTGACTTATCTCAGCCAGCGAAGAATGACAATTTTGGGGTTGAAAGGGTCAGTATAGGACTTGGCAACAGCAGTTAATTTAGCTATGTTTTCGCCTGAATCAAAAGTGTCTGTATTTCACTTATCAGTTTTTTAGTTTTTATCTATATATATATGCATCATATATGCATCAAAATCTGTAGGTTCTAACTGGGAAGGAATGGCGATGAGGACAGCTTTTACCAGGGGTTTTGCCTAAATAATTAATCAACGATCGCTGAAAGCAGGGTAGGGTTAGGAAACATAGAGCTTGAAGATGGGTTGATGCCAGTAACAACACAGCAGATTGTGCAGTGGAAACAGCAGGGACGGGCGATCGTGGCGCTAACTGCATGGGATTTTGCCTTGGCAACGGTATTAGATGAAGCCGGAATAGACTTAATTCTGATCGGCGACTCGTTAGCAATGGTTGCTTTGGGATACAACACAACCCTGCCGATTACGCTAGATGAAATGGTGCATCATGCAAAAGCGGTGCGGCGCGGAGTTAAGCAAGCCTTGCTGGTGTGTGATCTGCCTTTTATGACCTACCAAGAAAGTGTGCAGCAAGCATTGCACTCGGCCGGTCGGTTGTTAAAAGAAACTGGAGTGCAAGCAGTCAAGCTAGAAGGGGGTAACCCGATCGCGGTTGAAACGGTGGCGCGACTGGTGCAAGTTGGTATTCCAGTTATGGGGCACGTGGGGCTGACTCCGCAATCGGTGCATCGGTTAGGCTATCGACAGCAAGGAACCTCACAGTCGGCGGGAGAAGAAATTTTGGCGGAGGCGATCGCCTTGGAACAAGCCGGAGCTTTCGCGATCGTCTTAGAACATATTCCGAGTGAGCTTGCCCAGCAAATTACCCAGAAGCTATCTATTCCAACCATTGGGATTGGAGCCGGACGCTATTGTGATGGACAGGTGTTAGTTACCGCTGACCTGTTGGGATTATCGTCGCGTCAGCCACCGTTTGCGAAAGCCTATGTCAATTTGAGGGAGACCATTACAGGCGCAGTTCAGGCATTTGCTCAAGAAGTCAGCGATCGCGCTTTTCCAGAGAAATAATCGCTTTACAGTTTTTCTTCTAGTGGCTTGCAAAAATTGACTGCACCAACTTTGATCACATAGATTGCAACGGGCGTTGCTAGCTTAACGGGCAAATCAGTGCTTGTGGTTAAGGCTACTAAAACATCGCCGCTGAGTCCATCTTCAAAGGGTTCTTTAAGTTCGGGTTGGCAAATAATATGTCGCCAGCGTTTGGCAAGTCCATCAATCCAGCGGTCGGAGGTATCCGGTTGTTGTCCGCATTGAATAGCAAGGGCGATCGCAGCGTCATCTAAATTCCCTTCACAATCTTCCAAAACATCCAAAGCAACCAACGCTTCGGCATATTCTGAGAGTTCAGTTCGGAAGTAATTGATTTCCTCAAGCGTAACAATCATAGACATACAAGCACTGTAATAAGTCAGACAACCCATATTAACGCATGTCTTTTTAGCGCATATCTTTTTAGGGCGAACCGATTTTTCTGAACTGTCAAAACAGAATCAGCCAGTTTTGGTCACACAATTTTTTTTGCCAAATTCTTTTGCAGCAGCCACAAAGCGATCGCAGTTGCACCAGCAGTCAGAAATCCACTGCCCAAAGATGCTTTGCCCAAAAGGATACAAACAAATCCGCTGCTGAAGAGTGCGATCGCGCTGCCGCCCACCACCATCACCATCAGTTTGACCGTTGTTACTGCATCTGTCATACGTTTTAACACCGCTTCATCTGACTCTAGCGGCACCACAGACTGCATGGTGTGCTGCAATGCTTGATACTTCACAGCATCTAACTGGTAGTAAGTTCCTAGATCTTCATCCCGCAATTTTGCAACAGAATGTAAGCCGAACCGTTTAGCATGTCGAATGGCAAGACTAATATGGCGCTTAGTCGCAACGGGTTGAAATGCCTCAAAAATCGAAGTGCGATAAACTCCTGTTTTTGCCATTTCAAGAATCCGTTCACTCAGTTCTGCAACGGCTAAACGGCGGCTAATTTCACTGGTCATCACCAATGGACTCCCAAAAATCTACACCAGACTGAAATGCTCTGTATTGTCTACATCACAGGCACTTTACGATGACATTGTAGTTCAACCAGTTGATCCGCGCCTACTCTGAAGCGGGTAGCTGCATCACTGCACGGTAGTGATCTTCCACCTGCTGCACCGCATTGGATTTACGGTTTACTGACCATTGACTGCGGTTAAACAGTTGCGATCGCAACTCATCCAAGTTGATCCGCGTGGGCTTACCTTCCGCAATGACGCGATCGCCCTTGACCCAAACGCTGTCTACTACCTGAGTGGGACGACCCAACACCAGCAGCCCAATCGGATCGGTGCGGGGCAATAGCGACAAATTCATCAAGTCATACAGCACCAAGTCTGCTTGCTTACCCACTTCTATGGAACCCAGCTCACTTGCCATGCCCAGACCAGTCGCACCTCCCAAGGATGCCAGTTCTATCGCTTGGTGTGGCGTAATCCAATTTGTGTAGTCCAAATCGGTGACGTTGTGCAAAATAGTGCCAATTTTGATCGCTTCTAATACATCTTGAGAATCGTTGCTAGCCGCCCCATCGCAGCCAAAAGCAACATTAATCCCCGCTTGGCGATATTTCAAAATCGGAGCAATGCCGCTGCCTAAACGCAGATTACTTAAGGGATTGTGGACGACCGTCGAATGAGTGTCTCCTAAAAGGTCTATGTCGTGTTCATCTAGCCAAACACAGTGAGCCAGAGACGTTTGGGGGCTGAGAAATTCCAGCCGTTTCAAACGTTCTACCGCGCTACAGCCATACTGTTCATACGCCAAGAGTTTCTGAGCTTTCGTTTCTAATAAGTGGGCATGACGACAAAGATCGTGGCGATCGCTCAACTCCACACAGCCCTCGAATAAAGCATCAGAACATAGCTGAGTGCCAGTAGGAGCAGCCATAATCGAAATCCCTTCGGTCGGGCGATGAAATTGGGAGATCGCCTCTCGCAGAAGCTCCAACATTGCCTCCGTTGATCGCAAGTAAGGTTGGTGCTTTCGCCCTGTGTCTCCACAGGGAATTCCCGATTCCAATGATTCATCCTGAATTAGCGGACCGACAAAGGCTCGAATGCCCACTTCTTTATAAGCTTGGACAGCCGCAGCAACCGTTTCCAGCTCTCGACCCGGAATCAAAACCAGGTGATCCACAACCGTCGTTCCACCCGTGAGCAAGGTTTCAACGGCAGTTCCCAGGGCGCTCAGATAAATCTGTTCCGGGTCAAGGGGCGTGGAGTCGTAGAGTTCTGCCAGCCAGAGTTCTAGGGGATAGGGTGGAATCATGCCACGCTGCCACATTTCTGAAGAGTGCGTGTGGGCATTGACAAAACCCGGTAGTAGGAGTTTGTTGCGACCGTCGATCGCTGTCCCCAAAATGTCTAAAGTGGGGGCGATCGCAGCAATCCGTCCCTCAACAATATGAACGCTGACTGCTTGATACTCTTGCCCAACCGGAATTAATACATTTTGAATCGTAAACACCAAATACAGCCCTAAGAAACTCTTTACAGTTTGCCAGTTTAAGTTAGACAAAAAATACCACTCACTGGATGAAGTTTAAGCACCAAGGGCCAAGAATATGCCGAGCCTATGGGCATATGAGCTTCAGCTCTCCCCATAATTTGTGTTTAAAGACCATTCAGGGCGGAAGGAAAGTCATAGGCTCTTGACAATATGTGATCTCTCTCATTTAAGAAGTGATGGGGCTTCGACAAAGATCCAGAGTTTTGCTCATCATCGCCATGGACTTTAACGGCTGGATCTAAAAGTTTTGATAGGGAGCAAAAGTTGCTGCGATCGAGTCTATAACTGTAGACAGCTTGATGACTAACAATTTGATGCATACTCAATCGGTGTAGGAGAAGACCCAATGAAATTAGGCACAGTCGCTCTAGCAGGATTAACAGTAATGGGTGCGGTAGCCGCCACCAACTTAGTACTAGCGCAGGAGAGCCAACCAATTCCAGTAGAATCCCAGCAAATTCCAGTAGAACCCCAGCAAAATGATAGGCGGGCGGCGATCGCCAGAGTTAATCCCAAAAAACCCATTCAAATTCGCGTGACCAGTCGGACGAATATTCCTGTTGTTGCGACCGTGTTGCCCACTGCTGGCGATCGTCCAATTGCGCCAGGGAAAACTGTGATCTTTGGTCGCCTGCATACGAGCTATCTGTCCCTGCCTATGGATTTGCAAGTTTCGTTGCAAGAAACTCCTGACTTCGATAATCCCATTCGCGTGTATTTAGAGGTCAAGACAGTGGGCAACGAAATTCTCATCGACGTGAAAACCGCTTCAACGGGTGCTGGTAACTCCTCCCAAACCGTGGATGTAGACGAGAAGGGCGCAGTTTCTGTTTACTAAGTGGGCTGAGTGCAATTAAATATCCCGTTTATAATTTCCCCCTAAAAGCAGGTGGGTGATCGTGGCTTGCACTCAAACAACTGAGTTTCGAACGAGAGCGATCTCGTTTGCACTGGAACACTTGCGGGCAGCTAAACAGTAGCATTTTGAACTTGAACTGCACTTCATCCTGCACCTCAATAATTTGTGTCGCGAGACACTATTTAGAGTGAAAGGAAGGTCATAGGCTACTGACAAGAGCGGCAAAAGTTTGTTTGACTGAGTGAAGTTGACAATCTGCACAAATCCTTTGGTGCCCTACAGGTGCTGAGCGGCAATACAACCCAAGTTGATCGCGACTTCGCCTTGATCGACTTGGGTTGGCAATGCAATCGCGCCAAAATCTTTCTCGACAAGATGCTGAGGTGACTTTTTATTGTGCAGCATCAGAAAAAGCTGACAGCCCGCCAGTCGCGATAGGGCGATCGCATTTTCTACCTTTAGAAGGATTTTCCTAGAGGTGGCTAACATTGCCCTGTATGCTAAAACAAACTCTTTTGGCTAGCGGGTCAGATGTTTCCTATTAGCGACGATAACCCTGGAAAAACAACGCCCTACGTCACCTATGCCCTGATTGCACTGAACGTATTGGTGTTTTTGTACGAAATTACCCTGTCTCAGCCTCAGCTAGAGCGATTTTTCTATTCAGCGGCAGTCATTCCGGCTCAGCTTACAGCCACCTTTGAGGGTAATCCTGGAGCACGAGCCGAACTGCCTGAACTGGCGACTCTGATTACCTCGCAGTTTCTCCACGGCGGCTGGTTGCATATTTTTGGCAACATGCTGTTTCTCTGGATTTTTGGCAACAATGTAGAAGATGAACTGGGCCACTCTAGGTTTTTGGTGTTTTATATCACGTGCGGAGTATTGGCAAGCTTAGCCCAGTGGTTTTTCTCGCCTACATCAGCAATTCCATCCTTGGGAGCCAGCGGTGCGATCGCGGGAGTAATGGGCGCTTATATTGTTCGCTTTCCTCTGGCGCAAATTCTGACACTCGTGTCAGTTTTTCCGCTGCGGGTGCCTGCTTTCATATTTCTAGGCATTTGGTTTTTGCAGCAGGCGCTCTACAGCTTTGCCAGCCTCCAAGTTCGCACCAATATTGGCATGGAAAGCGGTGGGATTGCCTACTGGGCACATGCAGGTGGTTTTGTATTTGGGGCGCTCATAGCACTGCTGTTTGGGATGCGCCGTGATCCAAGTATGGTTGCCAAGTAAAGCGCTGCTTGAAGAAACAATGTAGGGCACAATAAGGAAACTCTTTCTGATTGTTGACTCTATGCCTGCTCCTTTGGATGCCCGACAACATTCCACAGCAACGCTTCGTAACCGAGAGCCAATTTTGGCGGTGTTGCAATCGGTTTTGCCACCCACGGGTACGGTGCTAGAAATCTCCAGTGGCACGGGCGAACATGCAGTGTTTTTTGCGCCCCGGTTGCAACCGCGTCACTGGATACCTTCCGACCCCAACCCAATCTCCCGTGCCAGCATTGCCGCTTGGCAAGAGGAGTTGCCAGCAAAAAATCTGCATCCACCCATCTTTTTAGATGTGCGCGATTCAGTCTGGACCGTGGAACAGGACAACATGGGGTATGAACCTATTGAGGCGATTGTCAACACCAACATGATTCATATTGCGCCCTGGACGGCATGTCTGGGATTGATGGCGGGGGCTGGGCGAATTTTACCCAAAGGTGGCATTTTATATTTGTATGGTCCATTTCAGCAGGGTGGTGAACATACGGCTCCTAGCAATGCCCAATTTGACCGGGGTCTGCAACAGCAAAATCCTGAATGGGGCGTGCGAAATTTAGAAGAGGTGGTTGCCGTTGCTCAGACCCAAGACCTGACACTGCTAAAAACCGTTGCTATGCCTTCCAATAATTTGTCGGTAGTGTTTCAGCGCTAGCAGCAATTGCTTGGGCGATCGCTATGCTTCTAGCAACATCAATTGCTGTGGATTGAAGTGAACATACCAGGGAAAAGGTCGGCTTTTTAGGGTTTCCCATTTTTCCTTATACACTTCTGCTTGCAAATGGTAATCCCTTGCATGGAGTGGAACCGACTGAAGTTTGAGAAATACGGTCATGCGATGGGGCGTTTCGCTAATCGCCGCAACCCAGCAAGAAAAAGTGTTGAGGTTAGAGCTCACGGGTGGACTATCTACAAATTGAATGTGGTGGGCGCGGATGCCAACCTGGGCTAAATGTGATGGCATAGGTTCTGTGACATGGAGGGTACAGTTCCAGTTGATAGCGTCAATTTGCTGGACTCCGTTGACTGGGGCATGGGCTTTGGCGCGGGAAAAGTTTTTGCAGCCTGTCAGTTTGGCAATGCTAACCCGGTTGGGATGTTCAAAAATGGTGTGTTTATCGGCATGGGCGATCGCGGTGCCCTGCTCCAAGATCAGCAAGGTTTGGCAAATGCGATAGGCTTCTTCCAAGTTATGGGTGATAAACAGGGTCGTCCCAGAATAAGCGTTCAAGGTCGCAATTAATTCTTGCTCCATTTGAAAGCGTAAATGGGTATCCAATGCAGAAAACGGCTCATCCAGCAGCAAAACATCAGGGTCGCAAATCAATGCTCTGGCAAGGGCAACGCGTTGCTGTTGTCCCCCTGATAACTGATGGGGATAGCGATCGCCTAGCCCTGTCAATTCCACTGCTTGCAATTGCGCCTCTATGCGTTGCCGTAAGGCTTTCTTAGTTTGAGTCAATCCAAACGCCACATTTTGGGCAACCGTCAGGTGCGGAAACAGCGCATAGTGTTGAAAAATCACACCAATTCGGCGATCGCGGCTAGGAAGATTAATGCCAAGCTGAGAGTCAAATAAAACTCGTCCGTTGAGAACAATGCATCCCTGATCAGGCGTTTCGATGCCTGCAATACAGCGCAACAGCAAACTTTTGCCTGCTCCTGATGCACCAAGAATTCCTAAAGGATAGCGATCGGTGTGAAAAGCAAGTTGGAGGGAGAAGTAAGGGAGGTGCTTTTGAATATCAACCCGTAGGAAGGGTTGGGTTTCAGATGTTGGATATCGGCGGGGTGCAGGGTGCAGGGTGTGGGGTGTGGGGTGCGAGGTGCGATGAGGGGTGAGAAGGAGATTGATTGTGGCGATCGCGGAGAGGGAAATAGACAAAATGATGACGCTCCAGAACCAGGCTTGATCGGTTGCGCCCGCTTCTACGGCTGAATAAATTGCTAAGGGAATGGTTTCTGTTTCACCGGGAATATTGCCAGCTAGCATCAACGTCGCGCCAAATTCCCCCAATCCCCGTGTAAATGTAAGGGTTACCCCCGCTAAAATTCCGGGCAACGCCAGCGGTAGGCTAACCTGCCAAAAAATTCGTAGTTCCGAAGCGCCTAAGGTTCTAGCAGCGTGGAGTAGATTGCTATCAATTTGCTCAAAGGCTCCCAAGGCAGTCCGATACATCAGCGGAAAGGTGATGACAGTGGCGGCGATCGCCCCTGCATACCAGGTAAAAATAAGTTCTACATTCAGCGATTGCAGCAGTTTTCCTGCCCAACCGTTTTGACCAAAAAACTGCAATAAAACAAATCCAACGACGGTTGGCGGCAGCACCAAAGGGGAAATAAACACCGCATCCAGCAGCGATCGCCACTTTCCTTGATAGCCCAACAATCCGTAGGCAGCCGCAGTTCCGACAAAACAGGTAATCAGAGTCGCCACTGCTGAAACTTTGAGCGAAATCCAAAGGGGAGACAGATCAATAGTCGTCATGACAATGGTTATGAATGCAGCAAAAAATTAGTTGAAACACCTAAAAACTCATTATTAAAACTAAAATTAGCTGGCTCCAAAGCCATATTTTTGAAAGATTTGTTTTGCTTTGCTGCTCGACAAAAACTGGATAAACGTGCGTGCAGAGGTTTGATTTTTGCTGCGTTTAACTACGGCGATCGAGTAAGTAATTGGCGTGTGTAAACTAGCAGGAATAACCTGAACCACTTTAACTTTGTTGGATGTTTTCGCATCGGTAGCGTACACTAAACCCGCTTGCACATTACCCGATTCTACAAATTGCAGCACTTGGCGCACATTGTTTGCCAACACAAACTTAGGTTTTAACGAGTTCCATAATCCCTGCTTCTTTAACGCTTCTTCGCTGTATTGCCCGACTGGAACACTGCGCGGGTCACCGATCGCAATTCGTTTGACGCGTAGATCCTTCAAGCTCTGAAGATTAGTCACTCCTGATGCTGTATTGGGCACTACCAGAACTAATCGATTGGTTAACAAATTGCGACGGCTAGCGGATTCAATCAAATTTTTCTGCTGCATTGCATCCATTTGTTTGTCAGCGGCAGAAATAAAAATATCTGCGGGCGCACCATTTTCGATTTGCTGTTGCAGTGCGCCAGAACTGGCAAAGTTGTAGCGCAAGGTGACGGTTGGACGAGTTTGATTATAAAGTGGAGCAATTTCTTGCAGCGCATCGGTTAAGCTGGCAGCAGCCGACACAACTAATCGAGAATTATTTTGCGCGATCGCCAAAGATTGACCATCCCATCCCCTGCCAACCGCTAGCGCGATCACCAGCGCCATTCCAGCAATTAAAGCAAGACTAAAAATTCTCTTCATCATTTTCTTCTCCTAACTCAAACAGTGCTTCAGCTCGATTTGTGAAACACTCGAAACGCCGAAATATTTAAGATTGTTCCAAGACCAAACTTTAATGCTGTTGCTGGAACGATGCCAGCCAGCATCCTCCCAATGATCGCTCCAATCAAACACACCCACGAACACAGGCAATCGAAACTCAGCCCCTCCTAAACCGATTAATCCTCCTAATACTTCAATGGGTACAGCATAGAAAAATGCGAGTTGAGAATAGTACTTACTCAGGCTTCTGTCTGTCTTTACAACGGGTGTGTTGGGTTTTTCCATTAACTATCTACACGCTACTTTTTCACTCCTCGCTGTTTGACTTAAATTAGGTGAAAGCTCAGGTTCTAAATGGCTTATTCTGACTGAGCCGCTGGGTTTGTAGCATAGACACCTGCTTAAAATCGATGGGTGCCTCATCATCTGTGGGTTCGGCTGATTTTTGGGTTGATGGTGGCGATCGCATGCAAAGCTCACTGAAGCGAATGGTAATCGGCGGAGGCTTTTTAGGGGGCACCCTAGTTGTCGCAGTCGCAGGCTATCGACTAGCAGGATGGAACTGGCTTGACTCTATCTATATGGTAGTCATCACCGTTTTCGGGGTAGGTTTTGGCGAAATCGGACCCATGACACCTCCCCTGCGAGTTTTTACGATGATGGTCATTATTTCGGGCTGCACTTCAGTTGCTTACATTTTGGGCGGCTTTCTGCAAATGATTACTGAAGGCGAAATCAAACGAGCATTGGGAGTAAGACGCATGAAACGCGAAATTGATTTGCTAAAAGACCACGTAATTATCTGTGGCTACGGTCGCATTGGGCAAATTTTAGCGCATCAAATGGAAGCTGCTCGCCAGCCTTTCGTTGTCATTGATAATGATGATCATCGGATAGCACAGGCTGAGGGCAATGGCTTTTTGGTGCAGATGGGCAACGCTGCCGATGAAGATATTTTAGAAGCCGCCGGAATTATGCGAGCAAGGCATCTAGCAACTGTTTTGCCCGATGATGCCATCAATGTGTTTATTACGCTCACGGCGCGGGGCTTGAATCCTGATCTGATTATTTTGGCAAGAGGCGAGTATCTTTCCACAGAAAAAAAGCTATTGCAGGCAGGAGCTGATCGCGTTGTCTCTCCAGCGGCGATCGGGGCACTTCGCATGTCGCATATGATTACGCATCCTGCCACACTAGATTTTTTGGAGCAAGATGATGGACGCAATAGCCTGAATGAACTGTTGGCTCAAATTGATGTTCAGGTTGAAGAACTGGCGATTTCTCTTGGCTCTAATTTGGCAGGGGCAACGATAGGAAGTGTGCAGGTACGCGGCAAAGGCACTTTTATAGTAGTGGCACTCCGTAAAGCAATCGGTTCGACCATCATCAATCCTGATCAAGAAGCCTTTTTAGAGGAAGGCGATACCCTGATTGTGATGGGGCATCTGGGCGATATTCCCAAATTTGCACGACATCATGCTGCTAAACGCCAAATGCAGTATCGCGGCACCAAGTTTACACGACATCAAAAATGAGGGAATATTTTTTAGCTGTAGAAATATTTCTTTGTACGACTCTGGCAGAGAGTAAAGTCAATATTGAGGGTTCACTCCCCAAGCTTTCTCTTTGTTAGCAATGCCGGAAATTACAGGATGATGGAAGGATCTTTTACTGGGTGTGGGAATGCGATCGCCTGAGTTGTCTGCGTTTCAATTGCTGCAAAAAGCAGCATCTTTGTTGGTGTATCAATCGGTGTTTGATTTTGAGCAGGAAGCAGGACAAGCTTTTCTAGCATTGCTGCAAGCCATTCACAACGTCCAGCAGCAGGCAAACGCAGACGTTGCAGATGCAGATGTTTTAGATTGTCTTCATGCCTATGGTCGCTGGTTTCGCTGCCTTGCAGAAGCAGAACAATCTTGGCAAGATCTGTTGCTCACCTGCATTTTGCAGGATGAGAATCCATTTACTCAACAGGCGCAACAAAAAGATTTTCAAGCTGTGTCGTCCGTTTTAGTTTTGGCAGCACAGCACGATTTGCGAGTGCTGCAAGAGGTGTCTAATTGTGGGGAAGCGCAGCTGAGAAACTGGGTGGAGGCAATCGCGCAGGTTTCTCTACCCGCGACATCCTGGGAATCATCAGGCGATTCAGCAGTAGCGTCTGTCAAGCTTCAGTTAGAACAGACTAACTGGGCAGAGGGCATAGAAGTATTTGCCGCTTATTACCGTCAGCGCGGAACTGGAATTACAGCGATGTTTTCTGCATTGCGATGGCATCAGGGCGAACTAGTGGGCATCGCCCACGCCGATCCGGTAAATCTGGAGGATCTGGTGGGCTACAGCGTGCAGCAAGAATCGCTGTTGAAAAATACAGAGTTTTTACTCAAAGGCTATCCAGCGCTCCATGTGTTGCTGTATGGCAGTCGTGGATCGGGTAAATCATCGTTAGTGAAGGCGCTGCTAAATCGCTATAGCAAAGATGGCTTGCGCTTAGTTGAGGTTACCAAGTCGGAACTGCGAGATTTACCCGCGATCGCCGATCAACTGCGTTCGCTGCCGCAAAAGTTTATTTTATTTGTCGATGATCTGTCGTTTGAAGAAGACGAGGACGATTACAAAGCGCTAAAGGTGGTGTTGGAAGGAAATTTAACGGCGCGACCGCAAAATATAGTCGTCTATGCCACCTCTAATCGTCGGCATTTGATTCGGGAGTTTTTTGGCGATCGTCCCCGTCCCAAAGACGGTGATGAAGTCCATGCCTGGGACACCGTGCAAGAAAAGCTCTCCTTCAGCGATCGCTTCGGACTAACGCTGACCTTTGAGCCACCCGATCAAGTTACTTATTTACAGATCGTTCACCATTTAGCTGCCCAAGCCAAAATCTCTCTTAACCCAGACGAGTTGGAGTTTCAAGCGCTTCAGTGGGCAACTCGCTACAATGGGCGATCGGGACGAACTGCCCGCCAATTTATTGACTTTCTTCACGCTGATCTAACAGCATCAAAAAATATACGGTTATAAGGTTTGCTTACGCCAATTGCGTTACTTGCAGATACTATTGCAGTGAGCTTAAAAGTTTAACTATCAATCAATTTCAGTAACTCAGAGTCTCATGAGCGCAATATTTCGAGATATTTTTTTGAGAAATTCATCAAAAACTAAAATTAGAATTAAGAGTCGCATCTGTATTCTTCATTCATATGGTGAATTATCAGATTCATTAAAATTCGGGCATTATATTCTTGAACCTTATGACCAAACAAGAGACTTTCATGCCGCATCTCCACAGCGATTGAAAGTCACAATAAGTCACGCAGAACCAGAAGGGGTCAACGGTTACAACTCTCAAAAAATAAATGATGAAATTGGTTCTTTGCTATCTCTTGCCAGTGGCAGAACAGTAATATCCAAGCGAGATTTCTTGTTAATTGTAGATGGCAAGGAAAAGCTAATTGAACGGAGGCATCGTACGGTAGAACATCATAGCAATCTATTTGCTTCGATTGAGAGTGAAGAAACTCAAAAAACTTTAGATAGAATCTGGCTCAATATTCAACAAGTCAAAACGCAGCAATCTCTTGATAAACTACGCATTTTAATCAAAGCTGTAAATCTCTATCAAAGTTCACTAGAAGTGATACTAAATAGCTATGAAGCTGCCTATATTTTACTGATCTCCAGTGCAGAAACGGTTGGACGAGCATTTAGTTCAGTATCTCCGACAGTGGAAGACCTACCTCAAAAAGACAAACTTTGTGGCTTTTTTGACAAACATGAATTGAATGAAACACTACGACAAGAACTCCTGAGCATTCTTTTTACACCAGATCATATTAAATTGCAGGCTAAATTTAAAGATGTGATCATGTCAAACCTGGACTCAACTTTTTTTGACAGATCGCCCTTACTATATGAGCCAAGAGGAAAAGATTTTAGTGAGAAAGACGATTCATTCACATTCCTGGGTTGGCACAAAGAAACTGATCCAACCTGGAAAATCCATAAAAGCGAAGTCAAAAAATTATTAACTACGATATATCAGTGCCGTTCTCAGTTTGTCCATGCAGGAGAAGAATTTCCTTCTCATAGCAAGTTTACAGGATGTAATTCAGGAGTTCAGCCATTGAAAGTTGACAAAGGTGGAAAGATAAAAAAGGATAAGGATGATAGATTCTTTTTAGAAGAGAAGGTGATGTCCTACTTCTGGTTTGAACGAGTTATAAACAATGTGTTAATTAACTTACGGCGGATTGCAGTGTTAAGAGGGACAGTAACAGCAGTGTGCAAACCAGTTGTGCAAATGTTGAGGATCTATCAAATCCATCGCTGTGGCAATGAGGGTATCTACCCTTTTCGAGGTTGTCGGCGAGAACTGTCTTAGGAAAGCCTTTAACTGTGACCACCAATGCTCAATCGGATTAAATTCGGGAGAGTAAGGAGACAGATACAGAACCTTCGCTCCAACCGCCTCAATTAAAGGTGCAATGGCTTTTACCTTGTGAGCAGGCAGGTTATCCATGACCACGACAGCCCCTTTCCACAGTTGAGGCACAAGACACTTTGAGACGTACACCTCAAAGACAACCGCGTCCATCGACTGATCTATCGTCATCACAGCCAGCACCTTTGAGACGGTAATCGCGCCCATGACACTCACCTTCTTGCCCCGATAAAAAGGTTTGAAGTCATACGCTCGTTCCCCAGGTGCAGCACGGGCATGGGTTCGCATGAGTCCCAGTAGAACACCCATCTCATCGAGAAACACTAAATCTTTGAGTTCTATACTCGTCACCTGTGCCCAGTACTCCTGTCTCAGGAGTTGGACTCGTTCGCTGGTGGCTTGGCTGGAGCGGAGCGTTTTTTTTTGCGCGGTAAATTGAGTCTCTGAAAGGTTCGGCACATAGTACTTTGGCTAACCCATAGCCCAGTCTCATCAAAGAGTAGCTCACAATATTCCGCTAAGGTCGCATCGCGCTGGTTCTCGAAGATCGCCACTAACTGGTCTTTGTGCTCCATCACAGGACTCACCGAACCACCCTGCTTATGGGGAACGACGTGACCTTCTGTGCGCTTCTGAATCATCCATCTCTCGACGCAACTCTTGCTGACAGCAAAGCGGGCAGCAACTTTTCGGATCGAGCTATCACCCTTCTCCATAGCACTTACAATCTTCTCTCGAAAGTCTATGGAATACGGCTTCATTTTTGACCCAACGTTGTAATCCTTCATTGTCCTCTATCTGACTGCAATCCGCTGTATTTGATAAGCTTTAAAGATCATATTAAATCTAGACTTTGCCTTTCTGCGGGAATCAGGCTGACGAGTCCATACTTAAAGTGCTGTAATGGCTCACTTCAGAGCTTTTATGAGGAATTGCCAGAAATGCGATTGTAGTTTGAATATTCGCCGCAACCTTGAGCCACTTTCTATCGTGGTATTACTCAGAATTGCAGCAAACTCTTTACCGCCATACCGGGCAACTAAATCAGTTGGGCGTTTTATCGCTTGAGCAATCGCCTGTGTCATTCGCATTAAGCAGTCATCACCGCCTTCATGCCCGTAGCTATCATCGTAGCGTTTGAAATAATCAGAATCAGAGCCAGAGGGTTTTATTCTCGTTGAGGTCGTTGCCATTCTAGAATGAGGTGACGAGCAATGCGATGAACAAATGAGCCACAGTCAGGTAGTGGCAGTGATGGATCAACTGCACCAGATTCAGGGGGGGGTAAGACTGTCAATTCCAGCACAGTCAGTAGTTTGACTGGCTAGTTAATTCTCCAGATGTCTTAAAACTGAACTCCAACAGTCGCTGCCTGCCCATTGCGGGCAATAGTAAACTGAGCAGAAGTGGGAGCGGTGCTGATAAATGCTTTTAGGTCATCAAAGTTGCGGAGGGCATTCCCATTCACTCCTAGCAGGCGATCGCCCACTTGCAAGCCGCTATTTGCCGCGGCTGAACCGCTATTGATGCTCTGAATGACTAACGTTCGAGTATCCATGGTCACGCCTAATTGAACGCCCGAAATCGCTGGAGAATTTGAGTCAACACTGGTTGATGGAGATGTTGAACCTGAATTAAAACCAGGATTTTCATATTGGGGAGTGGGAACTTGGGAGTTTTCATAGACTGGATTTAAGCGCCCGTCGTTTGGTGTTGGGATGACAACAACACCGCCGGAATATTGACCGCTGGAGTAGCCGCCATTGGGATAGCGAGACGCAAATTGATTACTTGGTTTGTTGACCGACTCATAAATACGACTATTTTGGCGCGATCGCCAGATTGGATCTTGCGGCTTCGGCAACACAATTCTACCGGGAAATTGGGATATCGTCGGGTCAGTTGGCGGCTGATAGATGGGCGTTTGTGCTTGAGGCGATCGCTGCATCGAGCCATTATAAATTGGCGACACCGAAGCAATATTACCTGAGCCATTTTGGGCAATAAATGACCGGGCAACTTGCACACTGGTAGCAATACTGATCCCAGTGTTGCGGCCCTGTGCCGACTCCAAAATCGCCTTATTTACTCCCACCATCTCACCCAACCCATTCAACAACGGTCCACCCGAATTTCCAGGTCGCAATACTACCCTCGATTGCAGATCGCCATTACTTCGCACGCTGCTAAAAGTGCCCGTCGTCAACACCCCTGGACGACCATAAGGACTGCCGATCGCTAACACTGTTTCTCCAGGTTGCGGTGTGCTGTTCGCCAATGGCACCGTGGGCAGTTGCGCCCCAGTTTGCAGTTGAATCAGCGCTAAATCGGAACGGCGATCAATAGCAATCACCTGCCCTGGATATCGCTGCCCATCAGATGTTGTAGCAGATACCTGACTACCTACCGCCCCATTCACCACATGGTTGTTAGTGATCACCAATCCATTGGAGCTAACCACACTGCCAGAGCCAATTTCTCGACCTGCAAATACCGTCACCACAGCCGGATTCACCCGCTGGTAAATCGTATCTGCTGACCCTGCGATCGTGCGAGATTCATAGGCAATTAGCGCTGGAGCACTAATGGTTGGAATAGGCGTAACCACCAAAGCCGACGCAACAAACAACAGCAAATATCGTAATTTCATGGCATCTGAGTAAAGAGTGTTTGGTGCAAACCAACCTAGCTTCCAGCCCCTCAACACGTTGAAATAGTGGTTTTAGCACCCCTCTTAAACTGCCCAGTTAAAACGGTGAACAAACTGTCACACCATTTCCAAAAAGTTTGCGGAAACAGGAGAAGCTAAAAAGTATCAAGTAGAAGAGAGTGGTTATTATTTCGACGCTCTGGCACCCCCAGAGCGTTTTTAATGTTTAAACGAAAGCTAGCGAGTATTGTTACCTTTCAACAGGTTTACTAGGGCATCCGGATAGTTTTTGGGGATTATATCCACCATTTATTTAGAGGTTCACACCAGATTGAAGCCCTTAGCACTTCTGTCGGTGGAGTAGCTGACTCAGCACAAGATACGGGTCGATCAATTTGATAAACTCGACTGCGGTAAATCGAAGCGTATATCTTTTGCCGAGTTCTCCTTATCTCTTAAATGCTTCGACAGAATGATCGAAGCATCACATAGGGGATGGTTGCTAATGTCAAGTACTTAGCTGCGATTTAGTAATGCCTGACGGTGAGCTAAAACTTGTGTAGGTTCAATACGAGTGATGACTTCATCTAAAGGCAGCTTGCGGTTGGCTCCAGTATAAACATTGACTTGATAGACTTCACGATTAGTAATATCCAAGCCGGTGAGCCAACCACTTTTTGGGTGATAAGCTCCAGTATCAATATCTAGCCAACCGCAGCCTTGAGCCAATTCTCCAGGTTCCACCTTCGGTAGGGTAAAAGTAATGGTGTGACCGGTAATAATTAACTTATCGGCAAAGTAGGGTTTGGAACTGCTGTGAAACTCATCTCGAATCCAACAAAATTCTTGAAGGCTTTGTGACTCGATGGGGAGCAATGGATGAACCCCTGCATGAACCAGCCAAATATCTCCTAAGTCAAGATAGGATGGCAATGTTTTCAACCAGGCTAGATGCTCTTGAAAAAGCCCTCCGGTGTCGCCGTAGCTGGCGATTGTTGCTCTTCCACCACTGTATAACCATGCTTGGAGGGCGGGGGCGAAAGGGCGACCATTGGGATAAGCATCGAGCATCAGTTGTTCGTGGTTGCCCAGCAAGCTTGTGTAGCGATGTTGCCGCACGAAACTAATAACATCGGCGCTATCGGGTCCTCGATCAATTAAGTCGCCTAAAAAGTAGACTTTATCTAAGGTATCGGGTGCGATCGCTTCTAACAGCGTCATCAGTGCCCGGTAATGTCCATGAACATCGCCTATGATAATCCGTCGATGACGAGCTTGAGTCATGCGATCGCCTTTTAACACCGTTAACAGTAATGCACCAGTGCAGTATCTGTAATTTAACTTACGAATACTGACGCAGTGATATAAATCACCTACTTCATTATGCCCCGATTATCCTTTCGGTTCTCATAAACCGCCTAAACATTACAGTTAATCTCATCAACTTTACTTCGGCTTTACTGGCTCTTTTCCTTCTAAAAAAGGATGGAAAGTTAAACAGCTTCAGACTAAAGCGAACGTCACAAAATCACTGGCGCAAAGCCTTTAAAAGACGTTCTAATCCTGCAAACATACTTTTGGCACGAGAGGGTTGAACACTACTGTTTTTTAGGAAAATTTCATCCAATCGTTCCAAACTTGGTTTTAATGGCTCTTCTGCAATTAGGGTATAGGCTTCATCTGCGCCAGCCCATACTTGCCAGTTAGAAGGATAGCATCGCAGCAATGCGGCTCCATCTAATGGCTTTAGGAAATAGCAAGGCTCAATAGTATTCAAAAATCGCTCTCGGAGTTTACGCGCTGTGTAGCCAATTCCAACTGCGCCGACATCTTCTAATCGAGGATTGAAAAGAAGAACTGGGCGATCGCCTGCCGCATTACAAATCTGTTCTACTAGCAATACTTCGACTGAAGAGGGCGCTACGAACATAAATGCTTGATCTTCTGAAGTCGCCAACTCTTCCACTAACGTGGTTTGACGAGCGCCTGCAATGTCAATACTTTGAATGGAATGAGTAGTATCACCCCAGTCTCGACGAGCAAGGGCTGCTGCGCCTGCATCAGTGAAAAAAATCTTTAGCCCAGCGCCATAGCCTGCCAAGGCTGGAAGAAACTGATGGGCAGGCTGCATCGGTTTTAATTCTGGAATTGCCAACTCCACTTGCAACCGTGTGTAGCCTGCTGCCAAGGCGGCTTGGGTTGCTGTTTGAGCTTGGGCGATCGCTTCATCCAGAGTAGTAGGAAAATCAACCATTAATCGTATTTATACTTATGTGTCTATTCTTAGAGTGTCAAGGATTGAACATCCGTCTCAATCAACTTTGCCAGATCTTTCAAAAATGCGGCAGCATGGGCACCATAAATTATTCGATGATCACAGGTCATGTTTACCTGCATTTGTCGCTTCACCCCCAGCAACCCATCATCTGTTGCAACTACGGTGGGTAAGGAAGCCCCGATCGCGAGAATGGAACCCATACCCGGCGGAAGAATCGCATCAAATCGATCAACCCCAAACATACCTAAATTTGAAATCGCAATCGTGCCAGTGCTGTATTCATCGGGCTGAAGTTGTTTTGCTCTGGCGCGGTCAACCAGATCTTTCCAGCTACGCGACAAGGAATACAAATCCATTTGATCTGCGTTTTGCAGAACGGGGGTAATTAGTCCGCCATCATCCATTGCCACGGCGATCGCCACGTTAATCGCTGCTGGATAGTTGATACTTTGGTTGACATAATTGGCATTCACAACCGGATGTTTTTGCAAAGTAACGGCGACTGCTTTTGCCAACAGCGCCGTCATCGTGACCCCTTTAGACTTCACCTGTTTGTAAAGCTTGTCTAAATTGTCGGTCGTGATTTTGTAGCTGACATGGAATGTGGGAACTTCCATACTGGCTAGCATGTTCCGCACAACGGCATTTTGCAGAGTGTTGAGGGGAACTTGTTGTCCTAAAACGACGGGCGCAGGGGCAGCAGTAGGTTTATTGGAAGCCACTGCCGTTGAGACAGGAGCCACTACAGCAGGAACAGTCACACTAGGGAGGGGAGCGACAATCCCCCCAGCGGCTTCCACATCTTCAGCAATGATGCGTCCATGAGGACCACTACCTTTTAAGGTATTCAAGTCAACCTTTAAATCTTTTGCCAATTTCCGGGCACGAGGAGAGACGATCAGGCGACCGTTGCCAGTACTCCCTCCATTCGTGGAAGGCGGTGCTACAGAAGGAGCCGGAGCCGGAGCCGCTGATGTCATTACCGCAACTTCCGGCTTCGCTGGAGTAGTTGCTTGCTGTTGGGCAGTGGCGATTTCTGCTTCGGTTTCAACCACTAGCGCGATCGCAGCTCCTACAGGGGCAGTTTCGCCCGCTGACACCACAATTGCCGCCAAATAGCCTTCATAGAAAGACTCTACATCCATATCTGCTTTGTCTGACTCAACCACCACAACGGTTTCGCCTTTCTCCACCTTGTCGCCCGGAGATTTCACCCACGCAACGATTTTTCCCTCCGTCATGGTGGAACTGAGAGCAGGCATGAAGACTTCATTAATCATGGGGCACTTTCCAAAGCAAACAGTGTAAATCAAATTAAAGCGATCGCCAGCCGACGTTGCAGTGGCTACCAGCCAAGCAAGATAGAAGGATCAGGCTAGTTAAGTTGCAAGCAGTCAGGGCAACCAACCTCAATTTTACAAGCTTGAACATCATAAAGCCCAGAGCTACAGGGAAATCATTTTTGCTATCTCCTAGCTCTCCAATAGTGCTGCGAGTTAGTTGGGGGAAAACCTTACCGAGAGTTGTGTGCAGAATAGCCACGACAACGCATTCATCGGTGCAATGCCAAGGTTAGCTTTCCCCGTGAAATCAGCGATCGCAGAGGCTGCAATGTTGGCGATTACTCCCGCTTATTTCAAAGAAACCATAAAGTAGGGCTTAATGATTAGCACCTAGGAAAGGCAAAATAACCTAGGCTAAGACTAAGTGTGATTGTGGGCAGCAAAAACTCAACAGAGTGTAAAAATGAGTACGGAAAAGAAGCGACAACAGCCTGGTTGGTGGGTTCCAGCGTTTATTGGTTTCATCCTAGCCCTAGCTGGCATTCGGTATGTTAGCTCCCAGGGGTGGTGGGGAAATAGATTTGACGTGAACCAACGGTCGTACCAAACAATCAGTACCGGGCTTAGCGTTCAAGTGCCCAATCAGTCTGAAGTTCCAATCGGTACTCAAACGTTAAACCCAGGTAGACCGTCGCGACCATCCACTTCAATAGATTCCAGTCAGAGTAGTAGAGCATCCGACCAAGGGCCACGCGCCTTATGGTAAGCAAAAGTATAAAAAGTCCGTAAGGAAGCTTCAAAAAAGATTCGTAATACTGACAAACTCTGTAAAGGTTTAGAAAAGTTTGTCTCGAATCATTGCATGAGGTAATAAAGCTAGTGTTTAGTCTATGTATTCGCACTTAGCTAGACCCAGCAGATAGATTTTTGATCATCTTTGGTTGCGTCAAGGGTCTAGATTCAGCAAACCGGTTTAAACGCTTGTTGCACTATCATAAGTTTTCTAGATTAGGTAACCATGTTGAATCTGAAATCTCCTGTTCAAGTTGATCAACGTACTCACTTGTTTCTAGAGCAAAATCCGTCTATTTCAGAATCCTTGATTGAGGAGCTTGGGCAAAATCTTAGTCAGGTCGCAACTTTTATCCAGCCTATCTTGAATGCGCCAAGCCGTTGCGAAATTAGCTCTAACTACATCCAAGCTGTCACTACTGGACGAACCACTTTTTTAACCACTAACCTGACTAATGTTCGCTCAACTCAAGTCACTGAAATGGCGAACAGTTGGTTGATCGGACGTAGTAACAATTGCGCGATCGCCATTTTGGAGAAGTCCATTTCTCGCTGCCACGCAGTAATCGGGCATCACCCTAATGAAGGTTTTTGTATTATGGATTTAGGCAGCAGCAACGGCACTTGGGTCAATGGCTCTAAGTTGGTCCCATTGCAGCAGCAGTTTCTTAAAGATGGAGATTTGATCGAGTTCAACAAGATTCGCGCAGAGTTCTTTGTTTCCGGCTGGGCTGCGCCTAAATCTTCTATCCAAGAGACCCACTATTAAAACCATTAAAAAGACAAAGGGACGGTGTTCGTAACGGTATTTATGTAGGAGCCGTCTCCAATGATGACAAGTAGCCATCTTCCATATAGATGATCCGGTCCGCCACATCTAAAATGCGGTTGTCGTGGGTCACTAACAAAATAGCTGACCCTTGCTGCTTCGCAAGTTTTTGCATGATTTCTACAACGTCTCGACCCGATTGTTTATCTAGGGCCGCAGTGGGTTCATCAGCTAAAACAATTTTAGGATGACTGGCAAGGGCGCGGGCGATCGCAACTCTTTGCTTTTGCCCACCCGATAGCTCTTGAGGATAGTAGTTGCTCCAATTGGCTAATCCAACCGCTTCTAACATCTCTTCGGCTCCACGTCGCCGCTCACGTTCAGATAAATTTTCATGCAATTCCATAGACATTTGCACGTTTTGGCGAGCAGTTAAAGAATCTAGCAAGTTATGCGCTTGAAAAATGTACCCAATATTGCGCCGTAATTCTACTAACAAGCGGTTTGGGGAACCATTCAATTCTCGGCTCAACACTTTTAGACTGCCTTCTTGGGTTGAACGAAGTGCCCCAATGAGAGTCAGCAAAGTGGTTTTTCCAGAACCGGAAGGTCCCATCATAATCACAATTTCTCCCGGTTGAATCTCTGTAGTGACCTCAAACAAAATTTGCTTTCGGAGTCGCCCTGAGCCGAAATAGTGATTCACATGGTCAATTGCAATGATTGGTTCTTGCCGCATTGATTAATAACTCTTCTACACGGAGCTTCTGTGTGATCGAAATCATACCGTTTACTGAGGTAGATCGCAGGCCTAAGTCTCCAAACATACTAATGTGTATGTGGGTCCCTCTGTCTATTTCTCTCAGGCTGACGTGCTTTCTCGACTGCTTGAATTCACTGATTGCAATGTTGGAACTTTTTATGAGTGCTGTCGCTGTCAATTCTCCATCACCTTTGCTAATTGCCCAAATTACCGATACTCATTTGTATGCCGATGCTCAAAAGGAGCTGTTAGGTTTGCAAACAAGTCAATCGTTTCAATGTGTGATTGAGCAAGTAAACGCTTTAGAGCAGCGGCCTGATCTGATACTTTTAACCGGTGATTTATCCCAAGACGGCACAGCAGAATCCTATGAACGATTGCATACAATGGTTTCACCGCTTGCAATTCCGACATACTGGCTGCCGGGAAACCACGATTGCCCAAAGACGATGGCGCAGGTGCTAACGCGATCGCCCATTTCGCCTCAAAAGTCTTTTTATGCCGATCCCTGGCATATTGTGTTGTTAGATTCCAGCGTACCTGGCTGTGTTCATGGCTACCTATCACCCGAAAGCTTGGAGTGGCTTGATCAAGAACTGAGGCAATCAAACGATGCCCCGGCTTTGATTGCCTTTCACCATCCGCCTTTTTTAAGTGGCTCCGACTGGATGAACGACATTGGGTTACTCAATGCGGAAGAATTCTTTGAGGTGTGCGATCGCCATTCTCACGTCAAGCTCGTTTTATTCGGGCATATTCACCAAAACTTTAGCCATCAGCGCAATCAAGTGCATTACTTAGGCACGCCCTCAACCTGCATTCAATTTAAGCCGAACAGCGTTAACTTTGCATTGGATGAAGAGCAGCCCGGTTTGCGTTTAGTGACACTTTATCCGGATGGAAAATGGGAAAGTGAAGTTGAGCGGGTTGTTTATAGCTGCAAACTTGATTTTGCTGCGGCAGGCTATTAATAGAAAGATAGTTCTGCTTGCAAGGGGCTATTTCTCATGTCAACTGATTTTTAGCAGAATTGTGTGAGCAATTAGAAGCCTATCAAGGACTTAAGGTGAGTCAACCGACCTTGTGTCGAGCGCCGCAACGCTTGAGGCTGACCCGTAGAAATCACTGTACGCGAGTGAGCAAGATACTCCTATGGTTCGTCAACAGCGAAATGAGTAACGTCGCTGGCTACAGCAGGTGGAGTGCACAATTGGGTGTTCATTGACGAAGCAGGCATTCCTCTGGGCAGGGTGCGCTTATTTTCACGAATTTTGTTGTGAGAACGGGCTGTCGATACTGTCTCCCGTAATCGTGGAGCGTTTCACCCATTGGGGCACTGAACCTTGATGGTTTGATTGCATCTATGACCCTAGAAAACGTGTCGATACTTCAGCACTCTTGAGTGATGTCCACGACGTTCTACCCACAATTATGGGTCGGGGCGATTGTTGTCATGGACACTCTCAAAGCCTCATCATGCTCATTTAGCTCGCAGGGTGATTAAAGCGGTGGGAGCACAGGTGGTCTTCTTACCTGCTAAGATTATGCGCTCAGTTGGTTCAATCACTGCGGTCTATTATTCACTTGAAATTTACTGTATACAGAAAACATCTGCCTATTCACCCGTTTTGGAGCGTTATCCGAAAAATTTCCGCCTAACACTAGTTAGGTGCCAAAATTCAGACAGCAAACACTGGAGATACAGGAAATCGGTATGGATGGTAAATGTCTTTGTGGTGCAATAACTGTCCGAACGCCAGATAAGAAGGGCATAGATGCCTGTCATTGCAGCATGTGTCGGCGATGGGGAGGTGGACCAGCATTAGGTATAGCGTGCGGCTCAGATGTGCAGATAGACGGTGTTGATAAACTGAAAGTGTATAAGTCCTCAGAATGGGCTGAAAGAGCTTTTTGTGGTGAATGCGGTACGCATCTGTTCTACAGATTGTTGCATACCAGTGAATATTTTGTTCCGGCAGGTCTTTTTCAAAATGAAATTGAGTTTGAATTCAAGGAGCAAATCTTTATCGATATGAAACCTGGTTACTATGAATTTGCTAATCAAACCTTGAACCTGACAGAAGCAGAAGTATTCGCCAAATTTGCGTCCAGTGAGAATATTGAAGGCACATAACACTAGCTCGTCACTCTGAAAGCCAAAGAGAGGTTTCAGATGCGATCGCCTTGAACTAGATCAGCAGTAGAGTGGAAGGAATTGTGGTCTTTGGGTTAGATTGCCTGTGACAATTTCCTCTTGGTGGGTAGTTCCAGTCCCGCTTTGGCTCCAACTTGGTTTGGTTGGGACTTGGTTGGGACTGGTTGGGCTGTCTGCGGAATGGCTATACAGGACAAAACTGGCAAGCCCAGAAGTGGTTCGCAAAGTGGTTCACATTGGCGTAGGGAATGTGATTTTGCTGGCATGGTGGCTGCAAGCTCCAGCATGGTTGGGCATTGGTGCCTCGATCGCATTTAGCGCGATCGCATTTCTGTCCTATCAGTTTCCCATTCTGCCCAGCATTAACGGGGTCGGGCGCAAAAGCTTAGGCACTTTTTTCTATGCTGTCAGCATTGGTCTATTGATTAGTTACTTCTGGACGATTGAGCAGCGTGAGTATGCCGTTTTAGGGGTTTTAGTCATGACTTGGGGCGATGGTTTGGCGGCTCTAATTGGGCAACGATTTGGCAAGCATCTCTACACGCTTTGGGATACCCAAAAAAGTTGGGAAGGTTCTTTGACAATGGCGATCGCCAGTTTTGTGGTTAGCAGCAGCATTTTGGTCAGCGTACAGGGCAATATTTGGCAATCCTGGATCATTTCTGTTGCGGTCGCCCTCTGGGCAACGGGGCTGGAAGCTTTTTCAAAGTTTGGGATTGATAATCTAACCGTTCCTGTGGGCAGTGCTGCGATCGCCTTTCTCCTAGGCTCTCTATTATTTTTAGAATAGGGAAGGGGATCTGTCATGGCAAAATCAGAGTAGTATCGTTCGCTAATTGGCAAATCGCGTTTCAAGACCTGTAACCGTTCCTCTTTTGCCTAGTTTCTCGCCTATTCTTAAAGCTATGCCCCCCGACCTAAAACCTCTGCCATTCAACAATATAGAGGCGTTTCCTCTCACCACTTCTCCACATCCTGAACAGCTAGACAACATCAAAGCCCAAATTGATTTGGTGTTACTGGCACTAGAAGCATTAACTGGGATTGGCTCTGAGGCGATGTTGCAAGCGGCGATCGACCTCAACCTGGAATCAATGGTGGCAGATCGAGTGGCATTATGGCGCTTGCGTCAATCCAACCCACTGCGTAAAGGGCAAGGTGGGCGTAAAAAGCTCGATGTGGAAGAAGCAAGGGCACTGGTTCTGATTAGCTGCCATTTGGCAAAGCAGCAGCATGAACTCATTCGACGGGCAGTGGCGTTACTTGAGCAGGTGACAGAACAACAGCGGCAACCTCATCAAACGGCTCTTTTAGGAGATTACTTAGATAAGTTCAACAATACCTATCAAGAACGCATGGAGGCAGGAGATGCAGTCTCTCCCGAAACACTGATGAATTTGGCACTAAAATTGCTGATTGATCTGCTGTTTTACAGCTCGAACCATGGATTTCGTCGGATGTGGTTAGCCCTGATCGATCGCACCAAGCTCCATTGAATTCATATACCAGTTTTCATATTTTTTCTCTCCCTAACTCCTAGCCCTTCATCCTAATCCCTCTTCTCTATGCTCCGATCTCCATCAGTCATGCGTCGCTATACCCCACCAACCTGCACTTTAGAGGTGATGGCAGAGAATTCAGCTTTATCTCGCTGGGCTGAGCAATCGGTTGTGAAGAATGTACGGTTTCACCTAAAGCTGGATGATCCGACCCTGTCTCAGGAGCGGTGGGTAGAGTTGAACGGCGATCGCGATCAGCTAGAAGACTTAAGACACACTGTAAATACTTACGTACAAACTTTTTTAGATCAATCTCAGGATTTTACATTTCCTTCTGCTGCGTCGATTGACCAAGATACTCCTAAGATTGCCGTCACCGATCCAGCCAAATCTAGCGATCCAACCGAATCTAGCGAAAAACCACTCTCTGGCTCTCATGAGCGAAACACCGTAGATATTAGCTTGCAACCCAGTGGATTGCTAAAGCACGATTTGAGCCTTGGCTCCTTAGCCACAGAAGAATCAGGAGCGGTAATTCGCCTAAGTACCCTACAGCTTTTCGATTTGGCAACCGCGCTGGATGACTATTCTGCTGACCTCTTGGAACTGCCTACCCTGCCAAAAACAGGCTGGTTTAGAGGTAGGGAAAATTGGGCACAGATCGCGGCGATCGCGGTGGCAGTTGTGGGCTTATCTGCATCAGCGCTCAAACTGTTGGATAGCTCGATGGCACCAACCGCAATGTCATCGAACCCCAGCCAGGACACTAGCAGCAACGACCAGCGCATAGCAACCCAAATTTCTCCATCGGTGGTCGATCAAGCCACTCCTCCAGTGATTTCGGCTGAAAGATTGCCACCCATTCCCCCGGTAGGATCAACTCCAAAAATCGAGATCCCTAAGCTGGCTCCGTCTCAACCTGCACCGGGTGCATCCTTGGCTAGTCCCACTTTACCCAGTTCTAAATCCCTTCCGCAAAATTCGATCGCAACGGTTCCGATTACCGGACTTCCAGATCACCCCACGATTATTACAGGCGAGAATGCAGCCGTAGCATCGAAAAAGACCGATCCATCCTCTGCCAGCGCAGACAGTGCTGCCTTAGCCAGCGGTCAAGTTGCGGCTGCGCCAGTGGAGCCAATCGGGCAATCATCGGCATCGCGTAGTGCTTTAAGCGGTGGCGATCGTGCAACGAATGCCACTGCTTTTGACACCATTCCCCAGGTGGCTGAAGTAAGAGCCTATTTCCAACAGCGATGGAAGCCCCCTGAGGGGCTGACTCAGACGCTTGAATATAGCCTTTTACTTGCGCCCAATGGCAGCATTCAAAGTGTCGTTCCACTACGGCAGTTATCAGGCGATTATATCGATCGAACAGGAATGCCACTTGTAGGAGATCCCTTCGTATCGGCAACTCCTAACGCACAAAGCGCCAAAATTCGTTTGGTTCTCAGCACCGATGGTAAAGTGCAAGCCTTCTTAGAACCAAACTAGAACGGCTTCTAAAAGCCACAACAATAAACAAAAGATCAACTTAAACTAACTGCCTGATTCTTGAGGGTTTGTAGAAACTTCTTCAGGAAGGGTTGCCGCTTTCACTACTTGAGCAGCTTTTCGAGACTCTAGCCAAAGCGGAATCACAATCCAAGCTGCCAAAATCACGAAGACTACCGCACTAAATTGACCTGCCAAGGCAACTAACTTATCTAACGGTACAAATTGACCTGCAAAGTAGGATAGCGTCACCATGACCGATGCCCAAGCCGCCGCCCCTAGGGTGTTATACAACATGAACTGCGGATAGGGCATTTCAGCAATCCCCGCCAAGGGACTAGCAAAAACTCGCAGCAGCGCCACAAACCTTCCCAAGAACACCGCTTTTGCTGAATTCTCACCAAACTGATTTTTCATGGCAATTAAGCGGGATTCAGGCACTCGAAAAACGCGCCCAACCCCCAGCATCAAAGGCCAACCGCCATATCGACCGACCCAGTAGCCAATATTGCCGCCCAAAATGGCACCCAGCACTGCATACCCCAAAACAAACCAATAATTAAGCTGATCGCTCCCCGCTAAAAAGCCCCCGGCTAAGGTGACCGTTTCGCCTGGAAGTGGAATTCCAATGTTTTCTAACAAAATTCCAAAAAAGATAACCCAATAACCATACTGCTGAGCTAAATTTTCAATCGATTCTAGGGAGATGAAATCCAGGGACATGATGCTGCCTTAACAAAAAGTCACTAATGTCACAATCTTGGCGCGTTGAGGCAAACTCTGTCAATTCGACCCAATAGATAGACGGCTTAACAAGATTTTCTAATCGCAGTTAGGTGCGTTTGGTGAGTTCTTGCTGAGCTTGAAGGGTGACCTGCTTAAGAATTTGAAAATCTGGTGATGATTTTGGTTGGTTAGCGACCTCCTGATCGCCTTCCTTTGTTGACTCAACCTTCCCTTGCAGCCACAACAAATACTCGATGTTGCCTGCGGGACCCACAAGCGGCGACCAGGTTAAACCAGAATAGGTCCATTCCAATGCTTGAGCGGCTTGCAGCACTTGTAAAATTGCATTCGCTTGATCGACAGGATCACGCACTACACCATTTTTGCCGATGCGATCGCGCCCTACTTCAAACTGAGGCTTAACTAATAGCACTACTTCTCGCGGCGGCTGTAATAGCGAATGGAGCGCGGACAGCACCTTGGTTATTGAAATAAATGACACGTCTAGAACGCCCAAATCTGCCACGGGGAGATCGCCCGTATACAAATCCTCAGGCTTTAAATACCGCAAATTAGTGCGTTCCAGCAACGTCACTCGTGGGTCTTGGCGCACAGTCCAGGCAACTTGCCCATAGCCGACATCAATGCCATATACCTGTGCCGCTCCCGCTTGCAGCAAACAATCGGTGAAGCCACCTGTGGAAATGCCGCCATCTAAACAGATGCGATCGGCGATGGAAATTTGAAAGTGGGCGATCGCTTTTGCCAGCTTTTCTCCACCCCTAGAAACATAGGGCGGTTTTTGCCGAACTTCCAGTAGGGCAGCCAGATCAATCTCCGTTCCTGGCTTATCCACCACCTGCTGATTCACCTTCACCTCCCCCGCCCGAATCACCCGCTGCGCCTGCTGCCGCGTCTCGCACAAGTTTCGTTCTACTAAAAGCACATCCAGTCGTTGTTTGGGCATGGTTTGGAGCTGTATGAAGCGTTACGTAATCCTGAGAAACATAGTAAAGTGCAAGCCGAGTGTGGATCTTTCGGGATAGGGATGAGATTGAGTCTAAAATGCTGGCTCGGATTGTCAAAATAAGGGATTAGAGCCAAGTGATTTATGAAAAGAACAAATCTCCTGAATGGCGATCGCAAGTGTCTGCGCCCTAATTCCCTGAACCCTGCTTCAGAGTTGCTTTTGCTTGCTGCCACAGAGCTTCCAGTTCCACCAGAGTATAGTTTTCCAGGGGGCGATCGGCAACGGCTTCCATCAGTTGCAGACGTTGAATGAAACGTTGATTGGTGCCTTGAAGAGCAGCGCTGGGATCGAGGTCATACCAACGAGCAAGGTTGACCACGGTGAATAGTAGATCGCCTAGTTCAGCTTCTTGGTGAGCTTTATCTTCACTGGCGATCGCTTCTTTGAATTCCGCCAGTTCTTCAGCAAATTTATCCCATACGCCATCCACGGTTTCCCATTCAAAACCAGCGGCACCCGCTTTTTTTGAGATTTTCATGCTTGCCATCATCGGCGGTAGCGATCGCCCATAGCGACTCAGTTTTTTGCTCAAGGGCAGCTCGACATTCGGGTCTTCTCCTTTTTCTACTGCCTTAATCTTCTCCCAATTGCGAAGTACCTCATCTAGACTCTGTACTTCAACATCACTGAACACGTGGGGATGCCGTCGGATCAATTTATCGGTAATGCCCTGCACCACCGTTTGCAGGTTGAATTGATTGGTTTCGCTGGCAATCTGCGCCTGAAGCACCACTTGAAGCAGCAAATCGCCAAGTTCTTCACAAATGGCGTTAGGATCACCGCTGCGAATGGCATCTACGGTTTCGTAGGCTTCCTCAATGATGTAGGGAACTAGGGTTTCTGGAGTTTGGGCAAGATCCCACGGACACCCATCATTGGGCGATCGCAACTGGGCAACCACCTCAATCAACTGCTGCACCGCCTTCAAAATTTCGGTTTGTTCGGGCGTTTGTTCCAGATTCCCCATGCTGCACCATTCACTACTAGTTCCATGCTTTCACTTTAGCGGCAGTTAAGCATTTTGCTAGGATTATTCCCCTTGCCCAACCAGCGTAAAAGCTGCCCAATCGCGGGGTTCGGGATATTGCTTCAGAGTGATTAGCATGGCTTCAGCTTTATCGGGATTTTTGAGCAATGCCTGATAAAACTCGGTCATCAATGTTGCGGTTGCGGCATCGGGGACTGCCCAAAGGGAAACGACCACGCTGGCAGTGCCTGCCAAAATCAGCGATCGCGATAGCCCGATCACACCATCTCCGGTAATTCGGTGCCTCTACGTGAATCATCAAAGGCTCAGATTTCCCCATAAAAAAACCCCGAAGATCCGGGGCGCAATGCGGTAGAAATCACTCTGCCTTGGCAGCATTCAGTCGTCGTGCTTACCAATCCACAGAAAAACCATCCAAGATGATCGAAGAGTTGTAAATTTGCAAAATAATCAGCAAAAATACCAGAAATAGACCCATGAAAACTCCCATCAGGAGGGTTGTTCCCCAACCAGGAACGACCTTACCGTATTCAGAATTTAAGGGCTTAAGGATGTCGCCTAACCGAGTCCGCTGTGCCATGGTCACCTTATGAGAATCTGGACAGAAGTTGTAAATGTTCGTTACATTATACGATGGCTGTGTACTTATAATTTTAATGCCAATGGAACCTGCAATAGCTCTTAACATTTCTATCTGTGCTGCCCTGGTAGGTCTGACTGGATACGCCATCTATACGGCATTTGGTCCTCCGGCAAAGAGCTTAGATGATCCGTTTGAAGATCACGAAGATTAGTCGCGATCGCGCTTTAACTTAAAACTAACTATTTTCCAGGGGGAAACGGTGATCGTTTGCCCCTTTGTTATGGGTTCACCGATTGGTTGCTCCAACAAATCCACAGCAGTCTCAATCCTCAGATTCACATCGCTGCTCAGGTTCAACTCCGCATCTTCGCCATGGCACTCATAGCAACGCAAAATCCACTCATCGGGCGCATCTTCCGATTGCTTCAACGCCATTAATACTAAATTTTCCGCGCCCAAATCGAGCAGAGATCCCACGGGTGGAAGCGTTCCAGATTGAGACATTTGATCTGCGTTGAGTTCAACTACTTGCAACGGCAGATCCAACTCATAGCCACGTCGCACCGTTTGCGCCTGTTTCCAATCGCCTGCATGGGGATAAATCGCATAGGTGAAAGTGTGCCATCCTTTGTCGGCTTCTGGATCTGGCCACTCCGAGCCACGCAATAACGTCAGCCGAAGCTGATTGGGTTGAGCATCGTAGCCATACTTGCAATCATTCAATAAGCTCACGCCGTAGTTGCGGTCGCTCAAATCTGCCCAGCGCATGGCCGGAACTTCCCACTGTGCCTGTTCTGCCTCGGTTTGCGGCTTCGTGGTGCGCTGAATAGAGCCACAGGGAATTTCGTAGGTGGCAAAGTCAGCTTCCAGATTAAGTGGAAATGCAGCTTTGACCAGAACGTGTCGCTCTTGCCAACCCACCGAATTTTCAACTTTGAGGATGGGTGATCCTTTTGGCAGTGCGTAGGTCTGAGTAAAGGTGGAGTCTCCAATTTTTCGCTTAACCTGAATACGTGTCTCTAGTGAACCATAGAAGAAACTATCTATGCTGAGCAGATCGCAGGTAGGTAAGGGAAAATTTTGGTAGTTTGGATCGATATTCCACGCATCCCAATATTGCCCTTTATCCTCAAACGCTTGCAGTTGAGCATCAGAACATTTCAACACTTCGACTTGGTTGACCTTATCAAACACGCTAGACAAATCTCCAGTCAGCGGATCGACTATGACGCATAGAAACTCGTTCTCTAACGTGAATGAATCAGCTTTGGATTTAGGGGGTTCTTGACTGGAAGTTTCATAATAAAACCAAAAGCAACGATAGCCCACTGAAGGAATGTTTTCTGCAAGAAATGACATTCTCCAATGAGTTCGATTTGAGTGTGGGTAATAATGCCCGTAGGAGTAAAACTCGACTTCTTGTCCATCTGAGCTGCAAATGCGACAAGGAGACTCCTCTTTCCTATTTCCAACTACAGATTCAATTGACCTCAGATCAACTACTTCTGTCCGCTGCCAATTCAAAGGATTAAAAACCACCATAGGAACTGCATCGGGATAAGGGGGGTCAGGTAAGTTGACCTGAGCAGCGATCGCCTGTTGAGAGCGATCGATAATTTCAAAGCAAACTTGCTCAACTTCTCTCCACGCTTCATTGGCATCAAGAAACACTTGTGTAATTGAAGAACCCGGTAAAATGTCGTGGAATTGATTCAACAGCACTTTCTTCCAAGCCTTTTGCAGTTCAGCTTTGGGATAGGTTGCTCCCGTTGAAATGGTTGCCAATGATGCCCATAACTCTGCTTGATACAACAACTCTTCTGATCGACGATTAAACCGCTTTTGCTCGGCGTGAGTGGTGTAACAGCCGCGATGGAATTCCAGGTAGAGGTCGGAATTCCAGGTCGGAAGAACGTGCGGAGTGCGAAGTGCAGGGTACGGAGTTTCAGTTGTTGCTGTATTCTCCTGACTTCTAACTTCTAAGTCCTGGCTCTTTATTTCTTCCAAATACTTTGACACGGTGCCAAATTTCATCTGCGGAAAAAAGGGCGATCGCTGCCAACGTTGCGCCACTTCTAGCATGTCGCGGGTGGGTCCGCCGCCATGATCACCCACACCAGGTAGCCAGAGGGTAGTCTGCAAGCCTGTTTTTTGCTCTAGGTTCCAGGCAAAGTCCGTCATTTTCACGGGATCGATCGCTTCACCAATTGGGGCTGACATTAAGCTGAAAACCTGCGTACCGTCGGGTGATTGCCATTGAAACACTTCGTGGGGAAATTTTGTGGTGTCGTTCCAGCGCAGCTTTTGGGTGACGAAGTAATTTACGCCGCCCTGCTTGAGGATTTGAGGCAACTGCCAAGTGAAGCCGAATGTATCGGGCACCCAGGCGATCGTGCAGGTTTGCCCAAACTTTTCTTGGATATAGCGCTGCCCATACAGCACTTGCCGCACAATCGATTCGCCGCTGATCAGGTTCAACTCTGGCTCAATCCAAAATCCGGCAACGATTTCCCACTTTCCAGCTTTTACCTGTTCCTGAATGTGAGCGAACAAATCAGGACGATTGTGTTCCATCCATTCATATAAAGCAGGCGTAGTGTGGGCAAACGTCAGTTCGGGAAAGTCTTGTTGCAGGTTGAGGACAGAGCGAAAGGTGCGCTCTGCGGCTTCCCAGGTTTCTGCTACTGTCCATAGCCACGCCATATCCAGGTGGGCGTGTCCGACCAGGGTAATGTGGCGCTGTTTGATCGGTTCTGCTAGCGGTAAAAGGGTTTGGCGGAGGGTTTGGAGTGAGGCAGTGAAGGGGTGGAGGAGTGGAGGGGTGGAGGGCGTTGAAGCTAAGGAAGCCCAGTCAATTTTGGCAATGGCATTATCTAGGGTGTCCAGCTTTTCGGGTTGAAATTGTTCGAGAAAGGTGTGCAGAACGGCGAGTTCATTGGCAACAAAGGCGGGTTCTGGAAAATCATTGGGGTCGAATGTTTCGTAGTGACAAACTGATTTCATTAGCGCGCCGTCTTCATGGATGGGGCTGATGAGACGCAGGGCGATCGCAAACTCATCGCCAGCCTTGACACTAGAACTCAGCAGGATTCGGGGGGCACAGTCAAACAAATCCCCTGACTGCACTAGCTCACCATTGACGTAGACTTGCGCATCCGTCGCCCACCACAATAAAGCCAATCTTAAACACATCCCGTCTAGCGGGTAGCCGTGCAAATCAGCGGGAACCTTCACTATTCGCGAAAGCCAGCGTACCGTCTGTCCAATTTTCCAGGGATGGTGGTCTTTGGCGTTGACTTCGCTGATTGCCAAACTCTTCCAGCTATCGGGGTTGGTAGCGTCACTTGGTGGCAAATCATCATCACGATATCGCCAGCCCGGTTGAATGCTGATCTGACTCAGGCACCGCAGACGGGCGATCGTCGCCAAAATTTGCTCGGATGGGGAAGAAGCCAACTGACTCACGTTTACATACCACTCAACGATTCATATCCTAGAACTAATGCGTTGCAGCGATCGCTCAACTCATTTAAAGAAAAGCTGAGAACGGTTTAATCAATACTGCTGAGCAAAGTTAGGAGTTTTTTGGCTACTGCCGACCAGGGGCGCGATCTCTTGTTCTACTCAGGTTTTAGCAATTTCTAATTGCTATGCTTGTTCATGGAAAATACCGATACATTTCCTTGCGATGTAGTACGCGAATAAAGGTAATCGTACCCTCATTCTCTACGAAGCCAATTCGATAATTGCCAACTCGAATACGGTAATAATTTCCATCCGCCTTAAGCTTTTTTATATTGCTAGCATCCAAAAAACTTTCAGCAGTTTCAATTTTTTCAATTACAGCTTTGACTTTTGCAAGTAAATCTTCATCTCGAAGCTTGCCAAGATCTTTTTCAAAGCTTTTTCTAAACTCAACTTTCACGCTTTGGCTCCAAAAGTTGAAAGATGGACTCGCGTCCAACCAATTCAGTTATCTCACCTTCGGCGATCGCTCTCTCCATTGCTATATCTTCAATAATCTCTGCCAAAAATTCAGAAACCTCTTCACGGTTATCACGAATGAGTTCAATGATCGCACTTTTCAAAATCTCTTTAAGTTGATTTGGGTTTAGAGCAATCTCAGACATGGTGCCTCCATTCGATTAGTTTGAGTTTGATAAATTGATTCCTAACGGTTCAAGCTGCTGATTGATCCAAGCGATCGCGGTTGCTTCGTTGGCTTTGATCGCCGGTTCTACTCCTGTTTTAGCAGTTTCCAACAGTTGCTTAGATTGCCCCCGATTTTAATAAATGGTCTTCAATTTCCACCGAGGACTTACGGCGTAACAATATTGCTCAATACGGTTGCAAACTCTTTAACGACGATTGACCAGGGGCGTGATCGCAGCCAGTCAGCACTGGCAAGGCTACGCTGTTGCGCTTCGGCACGGTGGACATAAAGGTATTCCAGAGTTTCCACCAGTTCTTCCACATCCGATTCACCCCAGCCTTCTACACCCACAAATTCGGCAGGCGCTTTGACTCGGCGTTGTGATTGCAGCGGGAAACCTAAATTGTGTTGAGTCAGATCCCGGTTGCCTGTGTTGTTGGACAGCACCGTTGGCACGCCGCAGGCAAGGCTAGCGATCGCGCTGTGGTTGAGTCCGGCTTCACAGCGATTGGGGAAAACAGCAACATCGACTTGGCGTAGGACTTGACTTAATAGGGCATAAGCCACAGGTTCAAGCACCAGGAAAGACTCACTGGGCAATCCGTTTTGGCTCAGCCATTGAGCGGTTTCAGGCTGCCCTTGCGGGTTGAGTTTTGGCACTCCAGTGACATGATGAGCGTGATCAAGCCCTTGAAGAGAATTACCGTCTGTCCACCAGGCGGTTAATAGCAAAGCATCGGCATGGCGGCTTTGGAAGGCTTTGAAGGCAGCAATCAAGACATCCTGACCATGGGTATAGCTCAGCTTGCCAGGAGGAAAGATGACAAAGCGATCGCCCAACCAGTCACCCTTTTTGCCTGGATAAAACAAGGTTGGATCAATGCCCTGAAGCCCTATTTGAGAGACTTCCAGCCCGTAGCTTCTGAGCAGATCCGCATTCCATGTGGAACCCGTGACAATCGCCCGACAGGATTTTGCTGCTGCCAATGCCGGATTATCCAAATGCGTGTCTTCTAAGGCAACTAGGGCAATCGTTTGCTGGGGATTGGCAGGCGGACTAGGGGCAATTGGTGTAAAGCCATCCGCGATCGCTTGTAGCCGCAGCCCATTCGATGGATTACTGGATTCTGCTTCCAATGACTGCAACAGCGCCACTTCTAGCGGAGTTAGAGAGTTAGACGCAGCCAGCGGATGCTGAAGCACAGGCTCGAACTGGGAATGGTGCCGCAGATGCAATGCTAATTGAGTTCCCAAAATGCCCCAGTTCGTCACTCCGTTGAGATGCCAGGAGAGAGAAATGGGGGATAACGAGGTTCGAGTGTCGATGGGATGTTCGGCGTGAAGCGTACGGGGTGCGGCAGGCAGCGTGTGTACTGTGTCATTTGCCGCCTGGCGGTCATTGGCACTGCGTAAGGAGTCACTCACAGTGCGTTCTAACTCGTTCCGAATGTGCTGCATCATGCTGTCCCAGTCGCCGGGATGGGGCTGCCGGAATAGGCGTAGGGTGGGATACCAGGGGCTGTCGTCGCGATCGAGCATCCAGCGCCAGTCGGGGGCGAAGGCGAGCAGCACCCATACGGGTTTGCCGAGCGCTCCGGCGAGATGGGCAACGGCAGTATCGACGGTGATGATCAGGTCTAGCTGGGCGATCGCGCAGGCAGTATCCGCAAAGTCTTGGAGCTGCGACCCAACATCATGGACTGGCAATGTACTTAACTCGGCAGCGGCATCTCCTTTTTGCAGACTGTAAAAGGTGACATTTGCCAGGTCAAACAAGGTGGAAAATTGCTCTAGGCGGCAGGAGCGAAAACGATTGTTGCGGTGACTGGGATTGCCTGCCCACACAAGACCCACTTTGAAGGAGGGTCGGATTAACTCCTGCGGAGACGCTATGCGAACGGAGTTTGGGGTTTGGGATGGAAGCGAAAAAGTAGACGTTGAGTCAAGCAAGTAGGGAATATCGACGGGAATGGTATCAAGGGTGGTACCGAGGATACGGGGCAGGTTCAGCAGGGGCGCATGAACATCAAAGGGCGGCAGCGGGGCATCTTGAGGAACCAGTTGGTCGATGCTAGGAATAGGAGTGAGCAGTCGTAGTAGGGGTTCCTGACACTCCACAATGACTCGTCCACCACGGGCTTTAACAAGGGGCGCATAGCGGATAAATTGTAAGGTGTCGCCCATGCCCTGTTCCGCGTGGAGCAAAATGGTTTTGCCGTTCAAGTCACTGCCATCCCACTCCGGCTGGGCAAATGGGCGGACTGCCCAGCCTTCTTGCTGCCAACGCCATTGATATTCCACAAAGCCTGTGGTGAAATCGCCTGTCAGCAACAGTGCATGCCCCAGATTTTTGTGGGCGTTGACGAAATCGGGCTGGAGTGCGATCGCCTGACGGTAGGCAGCGATCGCCTCAGTGACTCGATTTGATCGCCGCAGCGCAAACCCCAAATTATAGAAAGCATCGGGTGAATCAGGTCTTGCTGCTACAACCTGTTCTGCATGATGCACCGCTGTCTCTGGACGATTCAAATCCAGCAGCACCACACTCAAATTTTGATGCACATTTGGATTGGCAGAATTGATCGCCAGTGATCGCTCGTAGCAGGCGATCGCGTCCTCAAACTCTCGCTGTTCTTGCAATGCGCCGCCCAAGTTACCCCATCCTTCCGCAAAATCAGGCTGGAGTTGAGTTAGATGACGCAAGTGGGCGATCGCTTCCTCAGAGCGCTTCGTCTGGCATAAAATCACGCCCAACACATGCAGCGCATCCGCTTGATCAGGCTGTTGCTGCAAAATTTGACGATAAAGTTGCTCCGCCTTAGCTAATTCCCCATTGTGATAATGCTGTAAAGCGGTGGAAAGGCGTTCAGTCGTTCGGGGTTCGGGGTTCGGGATTCGAGGTTCGGGGTTCACACTCCGTACTCCGTACTCCGCACTCCGCACTTGATTCACACTCCGTACTCCATCCTCGGCACTCCGCACTGCTTCCAAGGCTGTTCTGACTTGCTGCAACACGCTATCCCAGTCTCCGGCGGTGGGCTGGCGAAAAATTCGCACGGTGGGATACCAGGGGCTATCATCGCGGTGCAGCATCCAGCGCCAGTCAGGGGCGAAGGGCAATAGGAGCCAAGTCGGTTTGCCCAAGGCTCCGGCAAGATGAGTGACGGCCGTATCGACGCTGATGATCAGATCCAACTCCTGAATCAGGCTAGCGGTATCGATGAAATCGGTTAGCAAGTCGTGCAGATCATGCACCTGAGGATGCGATCGCAGCAAGGCTAAATCGTCGTCAACCAAATCTTTTTGCAAGCTGTAAAGCTCTACATTGGGCAAATCTGCCAGCAATAGCAAGTCTGCTAGCGGCACGGCGCGATTGCGATTGTAGGGATTTCCGGGGTTGCCAGACCAAACGAAACCGATTTTAAGCGGAGCCGCAAGAGAAGAATTAGACGAAGGGGCAGGGAGCGCAGCAGCAGACGTTGGAGGGATTAAATAAGGAATGTCGGCAGGAATCGTTTCGGGGGTGATTCCTAGAATGGTAGGTAGGCTGAGGAGGGGAGCTTGAATGTGATACGGGGGAGGAGCGCTACCGTAAGGGACTAAAGTTTCTACGCCGGGAAGGGTTTGCAGCAGGTTAACGAGGGGCGGATGACATTCCAAAATGACGCGACCGCCAAGCTGCACAACCAAGGGCACATAGCGAACAAATTGAATTAGGTCGCCCATGCCTTGTTCCGCATGGAGGAAGATCAATTGACCTTTAAGCGGGGAGCCATCCCAACGAGGACCAGGAAAGTCGCGCAGAGATTTGAAGCTGGGCAGATTGACATGTTTGCGCCATTCATATTCTGCAAAGCCCCGCTCTAGATCGCCACCCACCAGCAGGGTCAAGGCTTTGTTCCAGTGCGCTTCTGAAAAATTGGGTTCGATCGCTGTTGCCTGGTCGTAATACTGGATGGCAGTTTGCAAATCGCCTTCATCGCGAAAGATGTTGCCCCAGTTGTTATAGGCTTTGGCGTAATCGGGTTTGAAGCTGATCGCCTGCTGATAATGCACGGCAGCTTCGGCAAAGTTGCCCATTTCTTTTAAGGCATTGCCTAAGTGATTCAAGGCTTGGGGAAAATTGGGGCGCACTGCCACAGCTTGCCGATAGGCGGCGGCAGCTTGCTCGAAGTTGCTCATGGCATAGTAGGCAAGCCCCAAATTGTTGTAAGCATCGGCGTAGGTAGGATTCATCGCGATCGCCTGCTGGTAGTGATGCACGGCTTCCGCTAAGCGCCCCTTTTCCCGCAGGGCATTGGCGTAATTATTATGAGCATCCGCATAATCGGGCTTCAACGCCAACACCTTTTGATAGTGGGCGATCGCGTCATCGAACTTGCCCTGTTCGTGCAAAGCAACTGCCAGATTGTTGTAAGAGTCGCAATGGTTGGGATCAGCGGCGATCGCCCGTTGATAGTGGGCGATCGCATCATCCAAATTGCGTTCTTGATGGGCGATCAGTGCCAGCAAATGCCACCCGTCAGCCAAATCTGGCTGTTGTTCCAGCACATCTCGACAGGTTTGTTTTGCCGCTTCAATTCGTCCCGCTTGATGGTGACGAACTGCGACCTTGAGCGATTCGGGCAAAGTGGATTTGGGGGGAGGATTAGGTGTCGGGTGCGGAGTGCGGAGTGCGGAGTTTTGTAAGTCCTTCGGACTGGCTTTGCCAACGCGTAGCGTTCCCCCAGGGAGGATTTTGCTAGCGTCAGCGGCGCTTTGCGCTTTTGGGTTTTGAGTGAAAGAGGGGAAGGCAAGAGGATCAGCCTTTGCGTCAATATCTTTGCCTTTCTGTTTTTTGTGCTTAGTTTTGGGCTTTTTCCTTTCTTCCTTTTTATTCTCTGCTCCTTGCCCCCTGCCCTCTGACCGTTCCTCCTCGCCTGTAACTCGCGCCACCAATGCCGCTTTTAATGCTTCCAACACGGGTTCCCAATTACCGTAACTGGGCTGGCGAAATAGACGCATGGTGGGATACCAGGGACTGTCGTCGCGATCGCACATCCAGCGCCAGTCGGGGGCGAAGGGCAGTAGGAGCCAAGTGGTTTTGCCTAAGGCTCCGGCAAGGTGAGCGACGGCAGTATCAACAGCAATAATCAAATCCAACTGCTGAATTAAAGAGGAGGTGTCGGTGAAGTTATTCAGCAGCGATCGCAAATCCTGGACTTCTGGATGGGCTTGCAGCAGTTCCAAATCTTCGGGCTTGGGTTCTTTTTGCAGGCTATAGAGACTTACTCCAGGGATTTGGGCGAGGGGAAGCAGTAATTCTAGGGGACAAGTGCGCGATCTATTGTAGGGATTTTGGGGATTGCCATCCCACACGAAGCCGATTTTGAGGGAAGCAGGAATTGGAGAACTAGAAGTTGGGGAAGGAAGGGAAGGAGTGGATGGTGAAGAGGGTAAATAGGGAATGTCAGCTGGGATATTTTCTAAGGTAGTGCCAAGGATGAAAGGCAAGCTCATCAGCGGTGCGTGAACATCAAAGGCAGGCAGTGGAGTGCCATAGGGAATAATCTGCTCAACAGCGGGAATCGATTGCAGCAGGTTAGCTAAGGGTGGATGACATTCTAGAATAATGCGTCCGCCTTGCTGAGCAACAAAGCCTATGTAGCGGATAAATTGAATGGTGTCGCCCATGCCCTGCTCGGCGTAGAGCAAAATAGTTTTGCCATCTAATGGGCTGCCGTCCCAGCGAGGTTGGGTAAAGTTGCGGGGAGGATTTTGCTCAATAAACTTGCTCCACTCAAAGCGCTGCTCATATCCAGCAAAGCCATTTTCCAGGTCGCCAATCAGCAGGTAATTGAGGGCTTTGTTCCAGTGAGCTTCGATAAAATCGGGCTTGAGTTCGATCGCGCGATCATATGCGGCGAAGGCAGCATCCAAATCGCCAGAGTTGCGTCGGGCAATGCCTAGATTATTGTAGGCTCCAGCAAAATCGGTATGGGTGGCGATCGCCTGTTCAAAATGCTCAAAGGCTTCGTCAAATTCACCAATGTATTGCAGCATGTTGCCCAAATTGCTCCGCACTTCGGCAAGTTCAGGCTTCAGTTCTACAGCTTTACGGTAGCAGGCGATCGCGTCCTCTAAGCGATCGAGTTCTTGGTAGGCATTGCCCAAGTTGTTGTAGATTTCCGCAAAACCGGGCTGAAGCGATAGCGCCTGTTCCAGGTAGGAAATTCCTTCTACGGTTTTTTTCTGATCCCGCAGTACGGCTCCCAAATTGCTCAAGGCTTCCACGAAATTAGGACGCAGCTCTAGGGCACGGTGATATTCAGCGACGGCTTCATCTCGTTTGCCTAGCCGCTGTAAGGCATTGCCCAGATTGTTGCAGGCTTCGGCATAGGTGGGGCGCAGCGCTAATGCTTGACGATAGGAGGCGATCGCTTCTTCGGTGCGATCGCTTTCTAGCAAAAGATTGCCCAAGTTATTGCACACGCCGGGATAGTCAGGACGGATGACCAGCGCTTGTTTAAATGCAGCGATCGCCTCTTCCACCTTGCCCTGTTCTTGCAGCACCATCGCCAAATTGTTGTAGGTGTCGGCGGAGTCGGGTTTTAAGGTCAGCAGATGGTTGAACTGGGCGATCGCTTCATCTAGCTTGCCTTGCTGGTGCAGGGTTGAGCCAAGGCTAATGTGGGCATCAATATATGTAGGCTTGAGGGCGATCGCCTGCCGAAAATAGTCAATGGCTTTGTCGAGCTTGCCCTGAATCCGCCAAATAATACCGAGATTGTGATGAGCATCAACATAATTTGGCTTCAGTCGTAGCGCCGTTTGATAGGACTGAATCGCCTCGTCTAGCTTGCCTTGCTCCTTGTAACTAATGCCAAGATTGTTGTGGGCTTCAGCATAGTGAGGATTGAGGGCGATCGCGTCCTGGTAACAGGCGATCGCGTCTGCCGCACTGCCGCTTTCCTTCAAAGCATTGCCCAAATTGCTCATCACCTCTGGCTGATTGGGCTTCAGCGCTAGTGCTTTGCGGTATTGCTCCACCGCTTCGGTGTATTTCCCTTGAGCCTTCAGCACAATCGCCACGCTGTTATGAGACTCAGCAGCGGGTTTTAAGGTCAACACTTGCTCAAAACAGGTGAGCGCTTCGTCGTAGCGACCCAGTTCATGCAGCAATGCTCCCAGCAAGTTGAGGGCATCAATCGATTCGGGCTGCTGCTCCAGGAGCGATCGATAGACCTGCTCAGCCTCAGCCCTGCGTCCTGATCGTTGATGATCGAGGGCAGTGGTAATTGAAATCGACCCTTGGTTCATCGGCGGCTCCCTGCCCTTGCGGCATAGCTGACTATGCTGTCTGGCTGACTATTCTACCTACCTTGCTGCCCATACGCGCGATCGTTTTGGAGTTTTCTGTTAAGAAATGCGGAGGTGCTGGATGATTTTAATCATTCAATCCAAATCGATCGCAGCCCACAGCCTACTCCCTCATCAATACCTGGAACCGTTCGTCGTCTCGAATGCTATCAAAAGCTGCGTCTGTTTTTGCCCTATCCCGGCACTTAGAATCTAGGTTGATGGCTTGCTGTAGCGTGGCAATGGCTAAATCAATCTGTTCCTGCAATCCATAACAGTGGGCTTTGTTATACCAGGCTACGTGATAGTCCGGTTTGATTTCCAGGGCTCTGTCATAGCTGGCGATTGCCGCTTCCTTTTGCCCTAAGGCAGACAGGGCATTGCCGCGGTTGTACCAGGCTTCATGATCGTCGGGTTTAATTTCCAGTGCTTTGTCATAGCTGGCGATTGCCGCTTCCTTTTGCCCTAGGTTAGACAGCGCCACCCCGCGGTTGTGCCAGGCTTCGTGCTTGTCCGGTTTGATTTCCAGGGCTCTGTCATAGCTGGCGATTGCCGCTTCCTTTTGCCCTAAGGCATCCAGTGCAATGCCTCGGTTGTACCAGGCTTGGTGCAAGTCCGGTTTGAATTCAATTGCTTTTTCATAGCTGGCAATCGCCGCTTCCTTGTGCCCTAAAGCAGACAGCGCCAAGCCTCCGTTGTACCAGGCTTCGTGATCATCCGGTTTAAATTCGAGGGCTTTTTCATAGCTGGCAATCGCCGCTTCCTTGTGCCCTAAAGCAGACAGTGCATTGCCTCGGTTGTACCAGGCTGCGTGATCATCCGGTTTAAATTCGAGTGCTTTGTCATAGCTGACAATTGCTGCTTCCTTTTGCCCTAAGGCCTCCAGTGCAATGCCTCGGTTGTACCAGGCTGCGTGCAAGTCGGGTTTGAATTCGAGTGCTTTGTCATAGCTGGCAATTGCCGCTTCCTTTTGTCCTAAGTCAGACAGCGCCAAGCCGCGGTTGTTCCAAGCTTGATCATCGTCTGGTTTAAATTCGAGTGCTTTGTCATAGCTGGCGATCGCCGTTTCTTTTTGCCCTAAAGTAGACAGCGCATTGCCGCGGTTGCCCCAGGCTTGGTGCCAGTCCGGTTTAAATTCAAGTGCTTTTTCATAGCTGGCAATTGCCGCTTCCTTTTGTCCTAAAGCAGACAGCGCCAAACCTCGGTTGTACCAGGCTGCGTGCTTGTCTGGTTTGGATTCAATTGCTTTGTCATAGCTAGCGATTCCTTCAGAAAGCTTCGCTAACGCCGCTTCCTGTTGTCCTTGCGCTTGTAAACTGCGCCCTAAGTCATCCAGTGCAATGCCGCGGTTATACCAGGCTTCGTGATCATCCGGTTTGAATGCAATCGCTTTGTCATAGCTAGCAATCGCGTCTTCCGTGCGCCCTAAGGCAGATAGCGCAATGCCGCGGTTGTACCAAGCTTCGTGATCATCCGGTTTGAATGCAATCGCTTTGTCATAGCTAGCAATCGCGTCTTCCGTGCACCCTAAGGCAGACAGCGCAATGCCGCGGTTGTACCAGGTATCGTGGTCGTCCGGTTTGGATTCAATTGCTTTGTCATAGCTAGCAATCGCGTCTTCCGTGCACCCTAAGGCAGACAGCGCAATGCCGCGGTTGTACCAGGTATCGTGGTCGTCCGGTTTGGATTCAATTGCTTTGTCATAGCTGGCGATTCCTTCGGAAAGCTTTGCTAAAGCCGCTTCCTGTTGTCCTTGCGCTTGTAAACTACGCCCTAAGGCAGACAGCGCAATGCCTCGGTTACACCAGGCTGCGTGATCATCCGGTTTGAATTCGAGGGCTTTGTCATAGCTGACGATTGCCTCTTCCTGTTGCCCTAAGTCATCCAGCGCACAACCTCGACCGTACCAGGCTTCGTGATCGTCCGATTTGATTTCCAGTACTCTGTCATAGCTAGCGATCGCCGCTTCCTTTTGCCCTAAGTCAGACAGCGCAATGCCACGGTTGTACCAGGCTGCGTGCTTGTCTGGTTTAATCTCAATCGCTTTGTCATAGCTAGCAATTGCCGCTTCCTGTTGCCCTAAGTCAGACAGCGCATTGCCGCGGTTGTACCAGGCTGCGTCATAGTCCGGTTTGAATTCGAGGGCTTTGTCATAGCTGACAATTGCTGCTTCCTGTTGCCCCAAGTCAGAGAGAGCCAAGCCTCGGTTGTTCCAAGCGTCGTGATCGTCCGGTTTGAATTCAATCGCTTTGTCATAGCTGGTGATTGCCGCTTCGTAGCGGTTTAAATTACGCAGCGCATTGCCTCGGTTGTACCAGGCTGCGTCATAGTCCGGTTTAATCTCAATCGCTTTGTCATAGCTGGCAATTGCCGCTTCCTGTTGCCTCAAGTTATACAGCGCAGTGCCGTGGCTGTTCCAGGCTTCGTGATCGTCCGGTTTGAAGTCCTGCTTTGTCATAGCTGGTGATCGTATGCCCTTTGCGCCCTAAGGCAGACAGCGCAGTGCCTCGGTTGATCCAGACTTCGTAATCGTCCGGTTTGAATGCCAGGGCATCGTTTCGTCGTGGCTTTTAACATGGGCAGTTACAGGAGATTTAAGGTACGCAATAGCTCCACCGCATTATAAGCGTACATTGTCAGCAGATAGCGCTGCACCACCTTGTTATAGCGTCGTCGCCAGGCTTCATCTAGCTTGGGCGAAAACTCCTGGTTATTCACTGCTAAACCGCGACTCTGGGCGCGCTCTAAATTCAGCGTGATATTCCGAAACGTGCTATCGTTTCGCTGCGCTATCTGTCTATACTCTGCCGGGATTCCCTGCATCCCGCCGCTGCCACGCAGTCTGTCAACAAACTGACAACCACATACTCGGATCGAAATATTTGGCTGGTAATCATCGCGACGATGATTTGGGGTAAGTTTGTCTCCAAATCATCTGCTTGCACGATTCAAGCAGGGCGAGTTTTAGTAGATTAGATCAGAATTTGGGAAGGATACCAGAGCAACATCGCCCCGCTTAACGGTTAGCTTTTGCTGCATCGTAGTCATCATAAATACTCATTTCGGGGCTATTCCAATCTTCCGAGAAAGTCACTAGGCTTTCTCGCAAAATCTCCGCCTGTGCCTTGTCAATGCCCTGAGACGCTAAATCAATTGTGTTAGACCTAATAAAAGTCACAATAACTCGCGTTCCTTCAAGTACCTCGTTGAGGCTTTCCGCGATTTCTACTCGACCATTACGATAAACTCCCTCAACACTGGTTAGCATTTTTTGCCTCTTTCAGAATTGATGCACTCTCAGCCCAGATTAATTTAATTGAATCTATCGCAAGTGCGTCAAGATTTCATCCAGGTTTTTCTTGGCATCGCCAAACAGCATTTCGGTGTTGGCTTTGTAGAACAGAGGATTTTCCACGCCTGCGTAGCCGCTTGCCATGCTGCGTTTCATGACGATCGCCTTATGAGATTTCCACACTTCCATTACAGGCATTCCGGCGATCGGGCTGGTGGGGTCTTCCTCGGCGCTGGGGTTGACCGTATCGTTTGCGCCAATCACCAACACCGCATCCGTTGCCGGAAAATCTTCGTTAATCTCGTCCATCTCCAGCACGATGTCGTAGGGCACACGAGCTTCTGCTAGCAACACATTCATGTGTCCCGGCATCCGTCCCGCTACGGGGTGAATGCCAAACCGCACATTAATCCCCAGCCCTTTCAGGGTTTTAGCAATCTCTGAAACTGAATGCTGCGCCTGTGCCACTGCCATGCCATATCCCGGCACAATCACAACGCTTTTGGCATCGCGCAAGATTTTTGCCGTATCGGCGGCGGTGGTTTGGTTCACTTCCCCTTCCAGTTTGGCAGCAGGAGCCGATCCACTCGCGGCTCCAAACCCACCTAAAATCACACTAATGAAAGAGCGGTTCATCGCCTTACACATGATGTAGCTGAGGATTGCGCCGCTACTGCCAACAAGCGCTCCGGTGATAATCAGCAGATCGTTGGACAGCATGAATCCTGCTGCTGCTGCTGCCCAACCAGAGTAGCTGTTGAGCATGGAGATGACCACGGGCATATCGGCACCCCCGATCGCCAGCACCAAATGCACTCCCAGCACCATGGCAATGCCCGTCATAATCAGCAGCGGTGTTAGTCCGGCATAGCCCTGAGCACCGAGAAACCAACTGCCCAGCCATAGGGTCGTCGCCAATAGTCCCAAATTCAAAAAGTGACGAGCAGGCAGTAAGACAGGTTTGCTCGAAATCAATGCTCTGAGTTTGCCAAACGCGATCACAGAACCAGAAAACGTCACTGCCCCAATGAATACGCCGACATAAATTTCTACCTGGTGAATCACCTCTTCCACACCGCTCAGAGAGTGATCAGGCGAGAGGTAATTGGCAATGCCGACGAGTACTGCTGCCGCGCCAACGAAGCTGTGCAAAATGGCGACGAGTTCTGGCATGGAGGTCATGGCAACCCGTGCTGCCAACACGGCCCCAATCAGAACTCCAGGAATCATAGCAATCGCCAAAGTGGCGTAGTTGCTAGCGTTAAAGCCACTCATGCCAGCGGCGATCGCCGTTGCCATAATCGCGATCGCCATGCCAATCATGCCGTACAGATTGCCCCGTTGTGCTGATTCCTGGTTTGACAATCCCCCCAAGCTGAGGATAAACAGGGCGCTGGCTCCAATATAAGAAACGGTTAGAAGACTATTAGTCATATGAAGAGGGACTAAGGGACAAGGAATGACGAGTAGCGTTCGCGTAGCGTCTCCGTAGGAGATATGACCTTTCTTGAACACCTGATGGGGCTATAGAACGAGTAACGGTTTAAGGAAGTGTGATTGTTACTGCACTTCGTCCTTCGTTCCTTATCTTTGAAACATTTTCAACATGCGCTGTGTGACGAGAAAGCCACCAGCGATGTTGATGGTGCCGATGAGAATGGCGATCGCGCCTAAAATTGCAGTGGGTGAAAAGGCAGACCCCGGTAGCTGGAGAATGCCGCCAATGATGATGATGCCGCTAATGGCGTTGGTGACGCTCATCAGTGGGGTGTGCAGGGCAGGACTAACGTTCCAAATGACCTGCCAGCCCACGAAAATCGCCAGCACAAATACGGTCAGGTGAGATAAAAAGGATGGCGGTGCGCCAACGCCAATGCCAAGGAGTGCCAATCCGATTAAGGCTAGCCAAACAAAGTCTTTACTACTGCCTGGGGATGATTTTTTGCCAGGTTTCTGAGAGTTCGGTTCAGTCGCAGCAGATGAGATCGGGGCGGTCGGCATCGGGGCGGCTTTCGCTGGGACAGATTGTGTCGCAGCCTGAGCAGATTCCACAGGTTTTGGTGGTGGAGCAGGAGGCTTATTGGGCGACCAAGTGATCTCGCCCTCTCTCACCACGGTTGCGCCGCGTACTACCTCGTTTTCAAAGTCGACGGTGTAGTTATCGTTGCCGCCCAATTCATCCAGCAAGTGACATAGGTTGGTGCCATAAAGCTGGCTTGCCTGTTGCGCCATGCGGCTCGGCAAATCGGTTAAGCCAATAATGGTTACGCCGTTGTAGCGATACACTTCGCTCGGTTTGGTGACTTCGCAGTTACCGCCCTGTTCTGCAGCTAAATCTACCACCACAGAGCCGGGTTTCATACTATCCACCATCGCTTGGGTAATCAGCACGGGTGCTTTTATGCCCGGAATTAGGGCAGTGGTGATGATAATGTCTACATCTTTTGCTTGTTCTGCAAACAGCGCCATTTCTGCTTTGATAAATTCTTCACTCATCACTTTGGCGTAACCACCCTGTCCAGTGCCATCTTCCTCAAACTCCAGTTCCAAAAACTCGGCTCCCATACTTTCTACTTGCTCTTTCACCGCAGGGCGCGTATCAAAGGCGCGGACGATCGCCCCCAAATTTTTCGCCGCTCCAATCGCTGCTAATCCAGCTACACCTGCTCCGATAATCATCACTTTAGTGGGAGGCACTTTACCCGCAGCGGTGATCTGTCCAGGGAAGAAGCGATCAAATTTACTCGCCGCTTCAATCACTGCCCGGTATCCAGCAATATTTGCCATGGAACTCAAGGCATCCATTTTTTGGGCGCGGCTAATTCGAGGGATGGCATCCATCGCCAATACGGTCGCTTTCCGGGCAGCTAAAGCATCCAGTAATTCTCGGTTTTGAGCCGGATAGATAAAGCTGATAACGGTGCCACCTTCCCGCACACATGCCACTTCAGAAGAACCACCTACTTCAGCAGAGAGTGCAGGCGGACGCACTTTTAGCACAACATCTGCTGCCCAAACAGTAGAAGTCTCTGAAACAATGGTGCAGTTTGCTTGCACATAGGCCTCATCTGGAAAGTTTGCGGCACTGCCAGCATTTGCTTCAACTAATATTTCAAACCCCAATTTTTGCAACCGTCTAGCCGTGTCTGGGGTCGCGGCAACTCGACATTCACCGGGATAAATTTCTTTAGGAATCCCAATTTTCATAGCTGCTCCAGCGATCGCTACGGATCAATAAATCCCCTTACCACCAGGGAAACCTGAACATTACTACTGTGGTGCGATCTGGGCAGGATTGTTTTTTTAGCAGAATGATTTAAGAACAAAGTTGTTGAACGTAACAATTCTTGGAAAAATTAAATAGTTTAGAAAAACTTTAGATACAAATGACTGTAAAGACTCCTTTTTAAGCTAATAGCTATTCATCTACTTTCTGCTGCTCTTAAACACGCTAATTCGCCAGTTTTCAAAAACCAAATAGGTATAATTCTCAGATCATTTCCTCTACTCAGGAACTTATTTTAATGGGGCTGCGTCTGCCCAGATGGAAGTAGCCAAATATCGTTTTGCGTTAGATCCTGATAGAGTAGTAGGGCTAAACACAGCTTCACAAATCAATACCTTGGTTCAGTGGTTTTATATTTACTGAATTGAACAGCTAGTTAGGTTAAACAGAACTATGTTTTTAAAATTATTGACACGGCGCTTTTTCGCTGGGTTAGCGATCGCGGGTTGCTTTGTTGGAGCCGTTCCCCTGGTTAGCGTGGCTCAAAACGGTCTACCCGGTTTTACCCTCTTTGGAGGAGCTAAAGGTGATGATAATCTCAATTACCGTCTAGATTTTGGTGGTAAGGCGGGCGGCTGGGATCGTTACCGTCTTCGTCTTCCAGCGAAGAAGATGACGTTAGCAGTTGCCCAGTTCGCAATTTCCTATCCTGACTATTACCAAGGTATTTTCGACCCAAAGAGCGTTGAGCTACAAGTTCAAGGAAAGGCTGTGAAGCTGAAAGAAGTTGTTTGGAACAAAGAGAATAACTTGATCGAAATCTTTCCCGAAGATCCTGTACCCGCTAATACCAAAGTGGAAATCTGGTTGGAAAATGTCAAGAACCCCACTTCAGGCGGCATGTTCTATTTCAATTGTCAAATCATGTCCCCAGGCGATTTGCCGTTGCTGCGCTATTTGGGCACCTGGGTAATACAGATTTCTTAGGCGATCGCTAAAGCGAACGGTGTAAGATTGCTTGATCTCTTACGGCTCTGCTTAAAGGGTGGTACAGTTATAGACTGTGATTTTTTTCAAACCTTGTTTGGGAAGCTTGGGAGAACGATGGAATGACTAAACGGACATTGGGCGGCACTAGCCGTAAACGTAAAAGAACCTCTGGATTTCGCGCTCGGATGCGGACTTCCAATGGTCGGCGGGTGATTACAGCTCGTAGAAAGAAGGGACGGGCTAAGCTATCAGTTTCTTAAGCGATCGCTAATGTGGGACTTCCCAAGCAGAATCGGCTAAAGCATCGAAAGGATTTTAGTGCGGTTTATCAGCGAGGAACTCGCATTAAAACAAAGCACCTCTCCTTGCGAATTCTACGTGGATCTCCGAAAAAAACTCTGGATCTGCCTTTGTCTGCACGACCAGTAAGCTCTACGCAATCTGCTAATGCAGGTTCGTCAACACGAGTTGGCATTTCCATTAGCTTGAAAGTGGATAAGCGATCAGTTGTGCGGAATCGAATTCGTCGTCAGATTCAAGCTGCTTTTCGTCAATTACTGCCTGTCCTTGCGAAAAATTTGGATATTTTAGTGGTTGTTCATCCTCCAGCAATTCAGTGCGGTTACTTGCAATTTCTGCAAGAATTAAAGCAGTTACTCGCAGACTTTGAGGTGTTAAATGGCGATTAAAGAGGATGTGTACTATGAGGGTGGTCCTCATGTTGGCGATCTGATCTTTAATATTCTGTTGGGATTTACAGTTATTTGCATCCCTTTGACGGTTGGCGCGATCGCTCGTGCCGTATGGCTTCGCTATCGCATCACTGATCGCAGAATTTCCGTTACAGGTGGTTGGAAAGGGCTGGATCGCTCAGATATCGTGTACTCTCAAGTTGCTAAAGTCGTAACTGTGCCCCGTGGCTTGGGTGCTTGGGGTGATATGGTCATCACTCTGAAAGATGGAAGCCGCTTGGAACTTAGAGCAGTGCCTAAATTTAGGGATGTTTACAACTTCATTGCTGAGCAGCTATCGCCTGCTGCTAAGGCTGCAAGCGGTGGAATTGGCACTCAGCAGTAGTATCTCTAAGTACTTTGGGTGTAATACCCCTACTTGTTAAGGGGTTGGCATTAGTCGGTATGCTGGGGATAGTCAATCACTGTAGATTCAGCGAACTCAAAAAGGGTCAGGATAACGCGAATGGACTTTGGTATCGGGTTTCTTTCCAACAATGTAATGCTGCCGATCCTGGATTTTTTTTACGGGGTCGTACCGAGCTATGGTTTGGCGATCGTGGCTCTAACATTGGTCATTCGCCTTGCACTTTACCCGCTTAGTGCTGGTTCAATTCGTAACATGCGCCGGATGAAGGTTGTTCAACCGGTGATGCAAAAGCGCCAGCAAGCAATTAAAGAGCGCTACAAAGACGATCCTGCGAAACAGCAGGAAGAGATGGCAAAGGTGATGCAAGAGCTAGGCAATCCGCTAGCAGGCTGCCTTCCCTTAGTATTTCAAATGCCAATTCTGTTTGCTTTATTTGCTACTTTACGGGGATCGCCTTTTTCAGACGTTCCCTACACGATGAATTTTCAAGTTTTGCCTCGTGAGCAGATTGAGCAGGTTCAGCCTCAAGCATTTCTTACTAAGCCTCAAAATATTTATTTTGCTGATAGTGTTCATGCTCCCGTTGCCGCGATCGCGCCCAGTGGCACTCAGCTAACGGTTGGAGAAAAAACCAAGATCGAATTTCAAACCACTGAAGGTAAATCGCTGAACGATTTGGTAGCGCAGTATCCCGACAATGACCTGACTCCTCGATTTGAAATCGTTAGTGGTGCAGAAAACGTCAAGCTCAATCAAGACGGCACCGTTGAGGCTTTGCAGCCCGGAGATGTAGCCCTCAAGGCGATTGTTCCAGGTCTGGCAACCAACAAAGGATTCTTGTTCATCGACAAGTTGGGTCATGTGGGTGCCATTGATCCCGATGGAAAGATTCATTGGGATGTTGTTGGCATGATTATCTTTTTTGGAGTCAGCATTTACGTCAACCAGTTGCTTTCAGGACAAGGCTCTACCGGAAATGCAAACCAGGACACGGTCAACAAAATCACTCCCGTACTTTTTTCTGGGATGTTCTTGTTTTTCCCCCTCCCCGCTGGCGTGTTGATGTATATGGTAATTGCCAACATTTTCCAAACCGCACAGACCTATATCTTGTCGCGTGAAGCGCTGCCAGAGGAGATTCAGAAAATAGTCGATGCAGAAGCAAAGGCAACTGAAAAGGCGGGAAAGAAAGAGGGTAATGACACGATTCCATTTGAACCAGGACGGACAAAGAAGAAAGCTCAGGGTTAGGTATGGACACCAGTCGAGAACAGCGTGGTCAGCAGTGGTTAGAAGAATTGCTTCAGCATGCAGCAATTCCAACTTCGATTCGCTCTGAAAAAAGCCCAGAGTTTTGGGAGGATAGCTGTTGGCTAGTGATTGACGAAAAGCCCTTAGCGCTTGAACAGATTCAGGCTCTTATAGGGGCTGAGGGCACTGTTATAGACTCACTCCAATATTTAGCAAATACGATTCTAAATTTGGGTCAAGAGTCTGGGCATCAGGGTGCATTTACTGTAGATTTGGCGGGCTATCGTCTACGTCGTTATTCTGAGCTACAGGCGATCGCTGAAAAAGCTGCGACCGAAGCCCGCGAAACTGGCACTGAAGTTGAGTTGAAAGCACTTTCTGCGGCGGAGCGCCGTCAGGTGCATACAATATTGAAGGAACACACCGACTTGGAAACTCAAAGTCGCGGTCAAGAGCCAGATCGCCGCTTAGTTGTGTCTTTGGTAAAAGGTACACCTTAAATCAATAGGAACAAGGTGTGAAAAAGGGAGAATAGCATTATGGAACCGATTTATATTCCTCGGCTGACCCGGTTACCTGAGCAAATCGATATCCAACAAATCGATGAAGTAATCCCAGAGCTAGGATCGCTGACTCCTGTTAAAGGACTAGTTCGCGTTAAGCACCAAGGCAACTATTTGGAAGTGTCAGGCAGGGCTGAGGCAATCATTACCCTTACCTGCGATCGCTGTTTGCAGCAATATAACTATCGACTGTCCATCACACCATCAGAACTAATTTGGCTGGATGAAACAGCAGAAGAATTCAACCAGGATCTTCTTGATCGCGATCTTAGTTCTGAAGATTTGGTGGAGTCATTGTCGCCAGAAGGTTACTTTGACCCTACTAAGTGGCTTTATGAGCAGCTTTGCTTAGAAATTCCTCTCCGAAAACTCTGTGATCAGCAATGTGAAGGTATTTCTGTGCCCCAAAGCGAAACCAATTCTGCGGTTGATCGCCGCTGGGCTGGTTTGGAAGCCTTTAAAGATCAGCTATTTAGCCAAAATTAGTTTTTTAACCAAAAGCCCAACGATAATGAACTCATGCGACTTTGAACTTTGCTTTTAAGCCTGGTGCCATGAGTTTTAGTCACGAATTTGAGCTACTTCTACGCGCACGGTATCCACTAATTTACATCCCGACTCAGGAAGAGGAACGGGTGGAAGCTGCGATCGCCAACAGTGCTAAAAACCAGGGCAATCGCGCCGTATATACGTGGGATTTTGTCGATGGCTACCAGGGCAACCCTAACGATGCCGGGGTAGGTAAACGCAATCCTCTCCAGGCATTAGAACTAATTGAAAAATTGTCAGCTAGTGCCCCTGCCATTTTTATTCTGCGAGATTTTCATCGTTTTCTAGACGATGTATCTGTTGCCCGCAAGCTGCGAAATTTGGCACGGATGCTGAAATCTCAGCCTAAAAACATTGTCATCCTATCGCCTCAACTGACTATTCCCGCAGATTTAGGCGAAGTGCTAACGGTGATGGAATTTCCTTTGCCAGCCGCCGCTGAAATTCGGTTAGAGGTGGAACGGTTAATTAGTGCAACGAGGCAGAGTTTAGAGCTACGAACGTTGGATGAATTGGTACGCTCATGCCAAGGCTTATCTATTGATCGCATTCGACGAGTACTATCCCGCGCGATCGCGACTCACGGCGAGCTTCGGCTTCAAGATATGGAATTGATTTTAGAAGAAAAGCGCCAGATTATTCGTCAGACTCAAATTTTAGATTTTTACCCCACAAGCGCCAACATTGCCGACATCGGCGGTTTAGATAATTTGAAAGATTGGCTACTACGGCGCGGTGGAGCTTTTTCTGATCGCGCCCGCCAATACGGCTTGCCTCATCCACGCGGGTTGCTGCTGGTTGGCATTCAAGGTACAGGCAAATCCCTCACGGCAAAAGCGATCGCCCACCACTGGCACTTACCCTTATTAAGACTAGATGTGGGTCGCCTGTTTGCTGGATTAGTGGGAGAATCGGAATCTCGTACCCGTCAGATGATTCAGCTAGCAGAAGCCTTGGCTCCCTGCATTTTGTGGATTGACGAAATTGATAAAGCCTTTTCAGGTTTGGATAGTCGGGGTGATGCCGGCACTACCAGTCGAGTGTTTGGCACCTTTGTCACCTGGATGGCAGAAAAGACCACGCCTGTTTTTGTCGTCGCCACTGCTAACAACATTCAAGCGTTGCCACCGGAAATGTTGCGAAAAGGACGGTTTGACGAAATCTTTTTTGTGGGATTACCTAGTCAAGAAGAACGCCGTGCCATTTTTGCCGTTCATTTAGAACGGTTACGTCCCCATACGCTCAAAAACTACGACTGCGATCGCCTGGGCTACGAAACTCCCGATTTCTCCGGGGCAGAGATTGAGCAGACTTTAGTAGAAGCGATGCACATCGGCTTTAGCCAAAACCGCGACTTCACAACTGATGATATTTTGGAAGCCGCGAGCCAAATGGTGCCCCTTGCCCGCACTGCCCAGGAGCAAATTCAACTGTTGCAAGACTGGGCAGCTTCTGGCAAAGCTCGCCTTGCCTCCAAACATAGCCCCTTAAGCTGTCGTATTCAGCAGCAGATCCGGCAAACAGATGAATAAATACCGTTAATTGAGAGTAGAAAGAATAGAGAAAGTAAGCGACTTACGGGTCTGGATTTATGGCTTTGTTGCCCTGACGCTTCACTCTTGATGGATACCTTCTGGTAATTGCGGAGAAGAGGTTTTGCTAGGCAGTGTATCGATAGTAGTAGGCTTAGGATCAGGCTGAGGAGCTTGGGCAGGATGAGTGAGAGAAGCCGCGATCGGGGCTAGGATTTGGGCAGTCTGGGTTTGTTGCTGAAGCTGTTGGGTTGAAGACACTAAACCGCTCAATCCATTGACCAGATTTTTTAAGTTACTCCGAAACTTTGGATCTCCAGTTAATTCATCCAAATCAGCGGTAATTTTTTGAGAATTTTGGAAAGTGGCTCTAGCCGAGTCCAACGTTTGTTGCAGCACCAGCAGATTAGCAGGACTATTGAGAGCATCACTCGCGGCGCGTAAATTAGTCGAAGCTCTGGCAGCGTTTGTAGAAAGCGTTTCTAGATTTTGGATAAATTCACCTTGCTCAGCCTTTCCTAGCACAGTACCGAGTTTGCCAATCGAAACCCGTAGGTCGCCGCTAGTGGCATTCAGGTTATCTAGGGTGGAAACTAGGGTTGCTCGGTTAGTTGACAGAAGGTTATTCACCTGAGCAGCCGTGGCACTGAGTTGATTGGCGGTTTGAGTAATCGCTTGAGTGGACGATGACAGGTTCTTGAGTTCTGAACGGGCGTCCTTTGTGAGCATAGTAAACTCACGGCTGAGGGCGGCAATTTCGGCAGCGGCAACTGAGGTGTTTTTGACGACCCCATTGACGTTGGCAAAAAACTTGGGATCAGTATACAGATTGGCAAATCGTATGGTAGCACGCCCTAGTTCGTCGATACTGAATCCTGGTTCGCCTGATAATCGGGCTTGGTCGCACAGAATTAGCCCTTGGTTACAATCCTTAGCCAAGGGAGTGGTGTTGACGCTAGCAGGTAGTTGGGTTAAGGGCGTAAGTTCGATCGCCGTTTGGCTAATTAAACCCGACTGGTTCACTTGAGCGATCACATTTTTGGGAATCAGAGCGTTGGCTGGAGAGATTTCTGCCTCAACTTCGACTTTGTTGGGCTGAGGGCGAATCCCCACAATTTTGCCAATGTTCACCCCGCGATAGCGCACAGGTGCGCCCACCTGTAGCCCGACTGTATTCGCAAACTCAATGAAAATCTTAAAACTCCGTTTACCAAACTGCACGCCTTGCAGCCATAAAGCAATGCCAACAAATAAGCTGATGCCTGCCAAAATCAGCAAGCCTACTGAACCTTCTCGCACTGTTCGCGATCGCATACGCTGCCCTCACACAATGATTAACCTGCTACTTGAATCGGTCCTTCTACCTTTCCACTAAAAAATTGGCGGATTAGAAGATTGTCTGTTGTATCAATTTCATCAATCGTGCCTTCCCACTGTACTCTGCCGCGATATAGCATCATTATCCGATCTGCCGTCCGCCGAATTGTGCTGTCTTGGTGAGTGACCATCACATAAGTGCTGCATCCCCCTTGCGACTGTTGGAGCTGACGCACCAAATCTTCGATCACAGTAGAAGCAATTGGATCAAGCCCCGCTGTTGGTTCATCGTATAACAGCACTTCTGGCGTGTCTTTTGGATTGGCTGGATTTGCCATAATGGCACGGGCAAAGCTCACCCGTTTACGCATCCCCCCCGAAAGTTGTGCTGGGTAGCGATCGCCAATGTTAGCAAGCCCAACCATTTCTAATCGATGGCTGACTAATTTCTGAATTTCTAGATGAGACAGGTTGGAATGTTCGTACAGTAGAAATCCGACATTTTCATCCACTGTAAGGGAATCAAACAGCGCCGCTTGTTGAAACACCATGCCGATGCCAATTGGATCTTCAGAATCTTCAATTAATCCTTGACGGCGTTTCCCCTGCACCCAAATTTCTCCTTCATCCGGTGCGAGCAAACCAGCCATGATCCTAAGAATCGTTGATTTACCTGTACCAGAAGGACCCACAATTGCCAGAGCTTCCCCTCGATAAATGGTTAAGTCAACGGAGTCTAATACAATTTGCTCTCCAAACGCCTTGGAGATTCCCTTCAGTTCAATTAACGGTTCAGGCATTATATGAACCAAGACGCGCAGTACTTAAATTTGGACTCCTATGAATTTAACCGTCAAAGGTATGATCTGTCAGGCGAAAAATCTGTTTGCAAAGTTTCTGCATAAATTTTTTTGAAAGTCGTCCTTTAGTAATGCTTCATCAATTCCACTTTAAAGGAATCAGAAGTCGAGAAAGCTAGTTGTACTGCATTTGAGCGAGAACTGCTACATATTTATAGAAACCGATTACGCAGTCCTTCATCTGAAATGGGATTACTCCTGACTCCACACTCTGCCCTCTGCATCCTGTACCCTGTAGGCTAGTACTCTTTTATTGATTTAGTCCCTTGGCGATCGACGCAATTCTTCAATCCTTTAGCCATTTTGGCGTTCGGCTGGGGCTGGATTCCATTCAGCAGCTCCTCAAAAATTTAGGCAACCCTCACGAGCAAGTACCCATCATCCATGTGGCAGGCAGCAATGGGAAAGGCTCGGTTTGTGCTTACTTGTCTACCATTCTGACCGAAGCGGGCTATACCGTTGGGCGGTATACCTCACCCCACTTGATCGATTGGACGGAACGTATTTGCTTAAACAATCAGGCGATCGCTCCCGAAACGCTGGAATCAATCTTGCAGCAGGTGGTTGCTGCGATTCAGCCCGATGATTTGCCACCGACCCAGTTTGAGGTCATCACAGCAGCAGCTTGGCTCTACTTTGCTCAGCAGGAAGTGGACGTGGCAGTGATGGAAGTGGGTTTGGGGGGACGACTGGATGCGACTAATGTATGCGATTATCCCCTCGTGAGTATTATTACCTCGATCAGTCGCGAACACTGGCAGCGATTGGGTCCGACTTTGGCAGACATTGCCTGGGAAAAAGCAGGCATTTTGAAACCGGGCTGTTCAGCGGTCATCGGGCAAATGCCTCCCGAAGCTGCATCTATGATTCATCGGCGAGCCACAGAGTTAGGCTGTGTGGCAAACTATGCTCAGCCGGCACAAGATCTAGGCAATGGTTGGGCTGAATATCGAGGCGTTGAAGAGTATGAAATAGAGGCAAGCTCAGGCAATCCGGAGGAGCGTAGCATCGCGCATCTGCTGAAAACAATTCGTTATCCACTATCGTTACAAGGCGCGATCCAGCTTCACAATTCAGCAATCGCGATCGCGACCCTTCAACTATTGCGAGAGCAGGGCTGGCAAATTTCGGATGAAGAGATCGCCAATGGAATTGCCAAAACCCAATGGGCAGGACGCTTGCAGTGGTTTACCTGGCAGGGAGACAAGATTTTAATCGATGGTGCCCACAATCCCGCTAGCGCCAAGGTATTGAGGGAGTTTGTAGATACTTTGAATCCTGCGCGCGCTAACATCCATTGGGTGATGGGGATGCTCTCCACCAAAGATCATGAGGATGTGTTTCAGGAGTTGTTGCGATCGCGCGACTCGCTCTACTTAGTACCTGTCCCCGATCACAGCACCGCTGAACCAGCCGAGTTAGCTGTTTTAGCCAAAAATATCTGCCCCAATTTAGCCCAATGCCATACATTTTCCGATGTCGTGGAAGCGCTTAAAACCGCAACCCATCAAGCAGGCAACCAGGATCTCGTAGTCCTCTGCGGCTCCCTCTATTTATTAGGGCACTTCCTTAAAACTGCGAATCCCGTTTAAGCTTGAACCCAAAGCTTTCCCCAGAAATGATGTGTTGCGAGGTTTCAGCCTCAAAGAGGTTTATTGCGATCGCTCGTTTGCAAGCGATCATTGTTTACATTCCACTTGCTGCACCGCAAAACGCATCAATGTGGCCGGCTGAGTTTGAGATTACTTGCAGTGTTAAATGTGAAAGAAATTGCATTTGCTTGACAAGTGTTTATGCTTGTTAAAAATTCACTACGATTTGACCGTTTTTAATTAGATCGTGAATTCGCTGACGAGTTACATTAAGTAGATTCGCGATTTGAGATACGGTTTGAGCCAGCATCGCCTGATCCAAAAGCTGAAATGGTCACAGTGTGAGCAGTCCTATTTTGATTTGGCTTCCAGGGTTTCCAGACGACTTTTCAGATCTTGGTTTTCCTGTTTAAGTTGATCGAGTTCAGTGCGGAGTTGTTTGACGGCTTTGTCTGATCCAGCGTTTTTCTGGACTTTCTGCACGGCTTCTTCGGCGATGCGGCGGACGCGCCCATCGGGGGTTTGATCCGCCAAGCCTTGGAGAATCGCGATCGCTTTTGCCGTTTCCATTTGTCCTAAGGCGTTAGCGACAGAGACTTGCGTCAGGAAAAAGCTTTCTCGCGAGAGTTCTTTGAGGCGGTTTAAGATCCGCTCCAGGTTGACGTTGGTTTGTCCGCTAGAGATCGCACCTAAGGCGCGAATGGCAGTGAGTCGCAGGGCTTGAGGAATACCGGGTTCGGTGTAGTCGAAAATTATATCCAGGGCTGCTTCTGAGGTTTTCATTTGGCTGAGGGCAGCGATCGCGCCCGATCGCACCACTTCATTCCAGCCTTGCCGCTCTTTTAGCACCGACTTTAACAGCTTCAAGATTTTTTCTTCTTTCGCATCCATCAGGTTCGTTCCGGCAATGCTGCCCAATGCACGAATGGCTGCGGCTTCAACGTAATAGCTAGCGTCGCCTTTCTCCACAATTGGCTTTAAGGCTTTGTAGCTGTCTGTGGTTTTGATGGTTGCTAAAGCTTCAACCGCAGCGCGACGCACTCTAGCATCGGCATCTTCTAGTCCAATCAGCACTCCTGCAAAGGCTTGATCCAGCTTAATGCTTGCCAGATTTTTCACTACTTCCACGCGCACTCCCCAAAATGATTCTTGCTTGAAGGCAGCAGTGAGGGCTTTAACGGACTCTAATCCCCCTTTTTTTGCCAGGGCCTCGGCGGCATAAATACGAGAAACCGGATCGGGATCATGCTGCAATTGGGCTTTAAGTTCGGGAATTGGATAGTCCAGCGCCACGGTTTTCAATGTGGGATTAGCGACATCAAAACTGATGAAACTGGGCTTTTGTTCTAGCGGGAAGTAGAAGGCTTGTTCGCGATCGCAAATTCTCACCGTGAAGGGTTTGAGGGGTTTCTCAGATTCATAGCCAAAGGCGATCGCAATTTTCAGGTCAAACAGATCTTTGCTGTTGCCGTCGCTCGCTTGGGTTTGGGTGACAGTGACTTTGGCAAGATTGCTGTCGCCATCCCACGAGTAAGCGACTTTGTAATCGGGGTGTCCGCCGCGAAAGACATATTGATCGAAAAGAAACAGCAGATTGCGTCCGGTGGATGTTTCAATGGCGCGCAACAGATCAACGGTTTCCACAGTGCGATGGGCGTTGTCATTGACGAATTGAGCGATCGCTTTCCAGAATAGATCCTCGCCCAGTTCCGCCCGAATCATGTGATAAACGCAGGCTCCCTTTTCATAGAGGTGGCGATCGTAGAGTTCGATCGCTTCTCGATAAACGTGGGTAACGATAGGACGACGATATCGAGATGCATCTTCATCCAAATAGTTACGGGCTTCATTGAGCAGATAATAGGCAGCATCCTCGGCACCGTACTCATGATCCGTCCACATGACTTCGGAATAGGATGCCATCCCTTCTTTCAGCCATGCGTGCGACCAATGTTTGATCACCACGAGATCGCCAAACCATTGATGCGCCAACTCATGGGCAACCAGGCTTTCGGTATTGCGGTTGTCGATCGCGGCGCGTTCGTCAATCAGGCAGCGATCGGTCAATAGCGTCGTGGAAGTGTTTTCCATGCCGCCGAAGATAAAATCATCAACGCACACCTGGGCATATTTGGGAAATGGGTAAGTGTAGCCATACTTTTCGCTAAAAAACTCAATCATGCGCGGCGTTTTGCCCATGCTGAGACGGGCTTCGGCTTCTTTGCCGGGTTCCACGTTATAGGTGACGGGTCTGCCCTGCCACTCATCTCGCAGCTCGGCAAAGTCACCCACAGCAAGGGTCATCAGGTAGGTCGGATGCACCTGCTTTTGATGCCAGTGAAAAATCTTGGAGTTGCCCGCCTCTGTTGTTTCCACCAGTTCACCATTGGAAATGGCAATCAGATTTTTGGGCACCTTCACCCGAATTTCTGAGGTTGCTAGTTGCCCCGGATAGTCGAAGCAGGGAAACCAAAAGCGGGAGTCTTCATCTTCGCCTTGAGTCCAAACCTGCACGGGCTTGTGGGGGTAATGCTTGTCTGGAGCGATGAAGTACAGCCCACGCTGAGGTTTTTCAACGCGATAGGCGATCGCAACGGTGATGGTTTTCCCAGCTTCCGTTGGCTGAGTAAGATGCACATGCAGTTGTTCACCATCGTAGTCAAAGCGCTGTGGGGTATCTGCCACAGTCACCGCAGTGATCATCAAGTTGACGGCATCAAAGGTGAAGCGATCGATGCCACTGCGAACCGGCTTAATTTGAATGCTGCAAGTTCCCTCGTAGGATTGCTGGGGAATATCCAAGATTAGGTCTAAAAAAATATGCTCTACCTGCCCAGGGCGATCGGGATTGTAGTGAGGTTTCGCACCGGGCAACTCAAAAGACTTATGACCGTTATCAGGATTCAGGTGTGACTGCATGGTGGGGCGAGTAGAGAACTATGATCTAGAAAAATAATTGTAGTCCTTAGTCGCTTGCCTGGGCTACGTGCTGGATAATGAGATTAGGTATTTGCAATCGTTTTATCTCATTTTTATGACTGCTACTGTTTCAGCACCCAGCTTCGCATCTCGTTTAGTCAACGGCATTCTGGCGATTAAACCGATCGCTGCATTGGCAAAAAATCGCGCTCGTCAAATGATGATTCAACGAGCGGATGACATTGGTGTGCCCTGGCTACAAGAAGTGGCAACCCTCAGGGCACGCGACTGGAGCGCTGATCTGGCTACGGTTCAAAATGCCAATTTGCAGTATCCCGACTACTACACAACGTCCTTCCACGCTTACGAAGAAGGCAACTTAGGCTGGGAGCCTGCCCTAGAAGTGGAAGTTGCTGCCCACGCCGTTCATGCTCGAATTTGGCCAGAAGGCGACGCATCGGGAGACTCGCGTTTGCGCCAAAGCTATCATGATGCAATGAAAGCACAGTTGCCAGAACAACCCAGCGACATTGTGGATTTGGGCTGTAGTGTTGGCATGAGTACATTTGCGCTCCAAGCTGCTTTTCCAGATGCACAGCTTACGGGGGTCGATTTGTCACCCTATTTTCTGGCGATCGCGCGCCACCGTGCTCAGTTGCGATCTCAGGGCACCGCTGACGGAGTGCAAGCCCGTTTTCTGCCCACTCCCTCTGCTTCACCTTCCACGCCCCGATGGATTCATGCCACCGCTGAAGCCACAGGCTTACCTAGCGCCTCCTATGATTTGGTATCAACTTGCCTCATGTTTCATGAGTTGCCTCAAACAGCGGCGATCGCGATTTTGCAAGAAGCTCGTCGTTTGTTGCGTCCCGGTGGTCATCTAGCGATTATGGATATGAATCCTAAATCGGAGATTTATGCCAAAATGCCACCCTACATTTTGACGCTGCTAAAAAGCACCGAACCTTACTTGGATCAGTACTTTGCGTTGGATATTGAACAGGCGATCGCAGACGCTGGATTTGATCGCCCCACCATTACCTGCAACACGCCCCGTCATCGAACAGTAGTAGCCAAAGCGATCGACTAAAATGCGTCTCAGAATTGCGTTATAACCACAAAACAAGCCTAAACAGAGTGCATGGAGGCGAGTATGCGGCTGACTGCCGAATGTCAAATTTCCTTTGAAGCCAGCGAACCCACCCCGGTTATTTTCATGCTGCGTCCTCGAAGTGGACAGGGACAATGGGTAGTGGCTGAAACTTACCTACTTGAACCCAATGTTTTGGTCACTGAATACACCGATACCTTTGGCAATTTGTGTCAGCGGTTAGTAGTGCCAACAGGCCCGTTTCGGCTGCACACCACTGCTTGCGTTGAAGCCGCCGATACGATTGATGTGTTTCCAGGTGCACCCTTTGTGCCAATTCAGCACTTGCCAGAAGAAGTCCTTCGGTTTCTGTTGCCCAGCCGCTACTGCCAGTCTGATCAGATGGGTGAATTGGCCCTAGAAATTGTGGGCGATGCAGAACCAGGATATGACCAGGTAGAAGCGATTCGGCATTGGATTCAAACTCATGTGGACTATCGCTATGGCACCAGCGATGCCTCAACTTCCGCAATGGATACCGCCCAAAGCCATGTTGGGGTCTGTCGTGATTTTGCCCATTTAGGCATTGCCCTCTGCCGCAGTCTAAATATTCCCGCCCGCATGGTCGTGGGCTATCTCTATCAACTTGATCCGATGGATCTCCATGCCTGGTTTGAAGCCTATGTAGGCGATCGCACAGAATCTCCTACATTGGGTCGCTGGTACACCTTTGACGCTACTCAAAAAGAACCACTCGGCAATCGGATCGCGATCGCCTATGGATGCGACGCCACCGATGTTGCTCTCTCTACCCAATTCGGAGCCATGCAACTGTTAGAAATGAAAGTCAGTGTAGAAGTAGACGAAGGAAATAAAAAATAAAGAATAATAATAAAAGCAAAAGTCAGGGTCGGATTTTTATCTAACCTCTGACTTTTTAATTTTTGACTGCTGACTGATGGCAGTTACTCTTTAACTGCCTACTTAAGCAAGTTGCTAATAACCAACTACTTTGGCAAGTTGCCAACAATCTGGTCTTTCAGTTCTCCTAGCTCTAGCCCCAATTCTTGGCGAGTTGATGCTTTCAACAGATAGCGATAAACAAACCAAACACTATATCCAAATCCAACCAACTCGAAAATGGGAGCCAATAACGGGATGTCATCTACTGCATCAAGAAGCGCCAAAGTCATTTTAACGGCTAAGATACCGCTAAAAATTAGACCCAAGGTAATCAAAGGACGACGGTATTCACCAAAGAATTCAGACAAATACTCAGGCAAACCAGCCAAAAACGTGGAGATACGCTCTCCGATCTGATTTAGCTGTTGATTAACGTCGCTAGTGGGTTCACCGGGGGGTAAAAGGAGAGGCTCATCGGACATTGGCAGCACGGTAGGATCGGTAAAATCGGGGGTGCTTGCCACTGGAATTTCAGTTTCTCTAATTTCAGAATTCATATGTATTACCTGGAACAACAACCTAAATGCTGCCTGTTAGAGGGGTCGCCACCACTAAGCACCAACGGCTTGAAAGTACTATTTTGCCTAACTTTTGAGTAACTGACATATGCAGTCAGATAGATAAATATCCGATATTCTTTGATCTGTAAACGATAGTTAACAAATTTCTATGTATTTTCTTGACAATGCTGCCCTGTTTTAAATTTTTAAGATGCAAAAACGGCTGAAGTTTAGATATCAGGCTAGCAAGTTAACGAGGGGTACGATCGCATGGACTCGCCGAAATTTTGAGTGTTCGCAGCGTAAATTTCTTCTTGAGCATAGTGAATCGATAGGCGAGATGCCCCTGTTATTACCCAAGCATCCCAGCAAAGCTGTTCCATATCGTAAAGTAGCTGATCAACGATCCAAGGCTCAGCGCAATGAATGGCTAACGTGTTGTTTTGGTTTAGATGCAGAAAGCACAACGATAAAGAAGGGACAGAAGAACGAAACCGCTCTACACGTTGTTGCTCAAGGGTAAGTAAATCATCATGATTAAAGTCTAAAAACATGGGACGATCCTCGGTTCGGAACAATATCTATGATTTAACCGGATTGGAAAATATGTCCCTACGGTAGAACCTATGATATTTCTGGTCAGCTTCACAAACATCTAAGAAATTTTACGCAGGCAATTATAAATATGCCCAAGCCAAGATGCACTGAGCATTATGCGTGATCAACCACAAGTCATAAATAATGAATTGTGAAGCGCTAATTTCCTGCACTCAATTGCGTTTTAAGTAAAATAAACAGCGTTTATTTTGATGACATGGAGAAGGTCGTATCCAGCAAAGCATTTAAGCGAAGGGTAAAGGTTGTCCAGCCCTGGCTACTTTCGACCTGAATAGAGCCACCTAATTCAGTCACGAGCCGCTGCACCAAAGCTAACCCTAAACCAGTGCCGCCTTGCCTCCAGCGATCGCCATTAGGCACCCGATAGAACTTGTCAAAAATTCGAGGTATCTCTGCTGCTGAGATTTCCACCTGATTTGCTACGGAAAATAACAATGCGATGTCAGTAGTGCGATCGTCAATGGCGCGATCGCAGGATAGATCTTCTAGCTGCTCCACACTCAAAATCACCTCGCCATTGGGAGGAGTATATTTACAGGCGTTATTCAGCAATTCAGCCAGCACTCGCTCTAGAGTTTGCTGGTCAGCAATAATAGGTGACAAGTTGGCTGGGATGCGAATTTGCAAATTTTGCTGACGCTCTTGCGCTCGTGATCTAAACGGTTCTACCAAGTGAATCAGGCACGCTTGCAGATTAATTTCTACGGGGTTAAGCAGATAGGAAGATGCTTCTAGCCGTTGGAGGTCGAGCAAGTCATTAATTAAGTCAATTTCTCGAGTGCATTCAGATTGCAAAATATCCAAATATTGCTTTTGCCGCTCAGGGCTGTTTATGTTTTTCAACATATGAATTGCCATCTTCATGTTGGACATAGGAGTCCGCAGTTCATGAGATACGGTGCTAAGAAAATCATCTTTTAGATGATTAAGCTCTTCTAAGGCGGTAACCTGTGCCTGGGTTGCTTGATATAGACGGGCTTGGCGAATCGCGATCGCGCATTGATTTGCTACCTGCTGCACCAGCCGAATTTCTAAGTCTGTAAAGGCTTCATCGGCTTGTTTGAACAGCCGTAGATCACCCATAACGCTGTGGTCATCCACAATGGGACAGACAAAAGCGGCGTGTATCCCCGCTAGGGGGCGTATCCCGACATCACCGATGCGGCAAAACTGAAAGTATTGGGCTTGCAAAAGCTGGTTGTACAAATCGACGTGATTTGCCATCTCAATGGTGGAACCTTTAGCAGCCGGGATGTCAAAGCGAATATATTCATAGCGAATAGTAGAAGTCGCTTGCTCTAAGTCGTAAATTCCTGCATCACATCCAGAAATTGCTAACCCCAACACTAACTCTTGGACAGCATTTTGAAGAATTTGATCTTCATCTAAGCTATCGCGCACGGAGTCTGTAATCCTCTTTAGCATTGCTTCGTAGGTTAGTGCTTGCTGAAGTTGGGTGGTTCGTTCTCGCACTTGCTCTTCTAGGTTTGCGTTGAGTTGACGCACTTGGCGATAAAGCTCGGATTGCTGAATGGCGATCGCCACCTGAATCGCCAATTGTTCCAATAGCCCTACTTCATAAGCTGCCCAGAAACGTACCGTACTGCACTGATGAGCAACTAACGTACCCCACAGTTCATTTCCGTGCAAAATCGGCACTGCCAAAAAAGATTGGATCTGCCATTGCTTCATAAAAGCTTGTAGTTCAGCAGATTGATGCTGTTGATCATCCACCACGACATGATGCCCCTGACGATAGGTGATAGGGGCTTCTCCGAAAGTGGTGTCGTTTATGACTAAACCCAAGATGGAAGAATAGTTAGGCTGAACCGATTCTGCCGTTACGATGCGATCGCCATTAGCAAGACCCCGATAAATTACGACCCGGTCTGCCATCAAAAACTGGCGCACTTCCGATACCGTCGTATTCAAAATTTCTTTTAGGTTTAAGGATTGACGAATCCGATGGGAAATACTGGCTGAAAGCTGCGCCAATCCTGCCATTAATCGTTCTCGTTCGGCCTGCTGCAAGAGAGTTGCCTCAGCCAATTTGCGCTCAGTAATATCTCGTGTAAAGCAGTGATGCCCAACCAATTGGTCATACCAATCGTAGGCAGCAACCATCATGAATTCTTTGTAAAAGATAGAGCCATCTTTACGAATTGCCCGTACTTCTGCCTCCGCGGTACCGTGCAGCAGCATGTGCTGATAGCTCGCTTCTGCGATCACCACATCTTCTGCATGAACGGTATCTTGCCAAGCCATGCCAATTATTTCCGATTGCTCGTAGCCTAATCCTTCGGCATAAGCTCGGTTGAGGGCAATATAGTGCCCTTTAATATCTAAACGAGCGATGCCTTCCACGGCATTTCCTAGCGCAGTACTCATTTCTAGGAGTTCGATCTGGGCATGTCGTCGCTCGGTCACATCTACTAAAAATAAAGACAACCCGTCTGCTGCGGGAAAAACACGCACCTCAAACCAAGTTCGCAGAAAAGGATAAAACTCCTCAAAGCTAACTGGAATCGTTTGAGAAAGAGCCTTATTGCATTCTTTATCTAGAATTGAGCCGATAAAATCGGGAAATGTTTCCCAAAGGTTTTGACCAAGTAGCTCTTCTCGCGATCGCTGAATCAGTTGTGCTGCCTGATGATTGAGATAGGTAAAGCACCAATTTCGGTCTAAAGAAACAAATGCATCCGTGACGCTTTCGAGAATGTTGACAATCTGCCGATTGGCAGCACGCAGGGCTTCTTCTACCCGATTGCGTTCAGTAATATCATGACAATTAACGACGACTCCCTGAATAGCAGGATCATCCAGCAAGCTAGTAGCTACGGCTTCAAAAGCACGCCAACAGCCATCACGATGACGCACGCGATATTCGATTGTGGCTTGCCTTACGCGTGGATTTTGAACTGCGTTTTGTAGGACTTGCATAACGATGGCCACATCTTCTGGATGCACCAGATCAGCGGCGGGTCTGCCATCGACATCTTCCAGGCGATAGCCCAACACTCTCTCTGCGGAAGGGCTACAGTAGCGAAAGATACCTGTTTCATCCAGGATCACAATGATGTCGGTGGCATTTTCAATTAAGGATCGAAAGCGGCGATCGCCCTCTTCCAGATTGATTTCTGCTAATTCGCGTTCCAACCTATTCACCTAACTACCATCCGTTGTTAGCGAATAAACACCATTTGCTTAGAATGCCCAGCGGTATGAGCAAAATCTCCACCGCTCAGATTAACTAGAATCTTCATGTGGGACTTCTAGCTCTATGGCGTAACTGTATTTTTGCTTAGCCTTACTTTTCCCGAATCGTTCGCTATCTGCAAAATAACCAAGTTTTGATCATAGACCACATTTTATACCAGCGTAATTGTTGGTCCATTTGAAACAAGGCTACCCCTTCATCCTAGACAGGAGTGTCCTGCCAATATTGCCATGCAGCGTAGGCAAGAGTGACAACGCCTGTCAAAATCGACGACTCATCAACAGCAAATTGTGGATGATGCAACGGATAATTGTGGCGATCGCGAAACCCAACGCCCAAACGAAACATGCTTCCTGGTGCATGTTGGAGATACATTGAAAAATCTTCCGCACCCAATGATGGCTCCTGAATCATCACAACCCCGCTATCACCCCAAGCTTCTCTGGCCGATGATTCTAAAAGCTGGGTTAAAGCCAGATCATTTTGCACAGACGGTACTCCACGCTGATAGTTCACCTCGTAGCGGGCACCATAGGGCTGACAAACTGCTGCTACAATGCGCTCAATCCAATCGGGAAGAGCATCACTCGTTTCTGGATGCAGCGATCGCACCGTGCCTAAGAGCTTCACCTGATCCGCAATTACATTGGGTGCCCGTCCCCCGTTAATTTGCCCAATTGTCAGCACCACCGGACGCAGTGGATTTTGGGTACGGCTAATTGCTTGCTGCAACGTCGTGATTACTTGCGCAGCAATCCAGATTGCATCTACCGCCTCATGCGGGCGCGCCCCATGCCCCGACTCGCCCAAAATCGTAATCTCCAAATCATCCGCTGCCGCCGTTAACGCCCCATAACGGATTCCCACCCTGCCTGCATGAATAGACGGAAACACATGCAGCGACAGTACGCCTGCAACGTCATCCATTGCTCCATCTTTGATCATCCAGTTAGCACCCTGCGCCACTTCTTCCGCAGGCTGAAACAAAAATCGCACGTTTCCCGGCAAAGTTTCGCCCAGTTGCGAAAGCACCATCGCCGTCCCCAATCCCACCGTCGTGTGAACATCATGACCACAAGCGTGCATGATGCCCATCTGTCGGGAAGCAAACTCTAATCCTGTCCGCTCCTGAATGGGCAAAGCATCCATATCCGTGCGAATTGCCAGAGATCGCCTATGGCTGCCTTCACCCCGCAATTCTCCAATCACTCCAACTTTGCCCACACCTTCTTTGACCTGTAACCCGCAAGAGGAAATCACTCCAGCAACATAAGCGGCTGTTTGGTTCTCTTGACCACTCAGTTCTGGATGGCTATGTAAATGGCGGCGAATTTCAATGAGTCGAGGGGCTAAGTTTGAAGCGATATCCTTAATCCGAGTCAGCATGAGCAATGTGTTGTGCTTTACCCTCATGATACGAGATGTAACGAGAAAGGGGGCAAGGAGTAATGAATGGAGAATTAAAAGCCAGCGATCGCGTAGGGTAGGTTGAGCACGGCTGTGACGCACTCTGAAAAGGGTGTAGGTTGCAAAGGAGTAAGAAAAAGGGATGTAGACAGAGAATAAATAGATCATGGATAGTGGGCAGAGGGAAGATGCAAAGCGCTCCTCCCAAGCTCAAAAAATATTTTGTTTACTTGAAACCCATCTTCTTCTAGACTCTGTTCGGCTAAGTACCCACGAAGGTTGCTCAGGTCAAATCACGTTGAAGCCTAACTTCTATTCCCTAGCTCATGATTGAAAGCAAACACTGGTTCCGGACGGTATTTCAGCTTAAAGGTTCTGTCATTCCGTCTATCTTAGGACGCACAACCGTCTGCGGTTTATTTGGAGTGTTGATCTCTGCTTTTGCCTACTTTAAATATCCCGTAGCCCTGCCAACCCTGGCCAGTTTGATTCCTAACATTGTGTTAGGTCTGCTGCTGGTATTTCGGACAAATACGGCATATGAGCGCTTTTGGGAAGGGCGAAAGTTGTGGGGAATGATTGTGAATACAATTCGCAACTTGGCCCGTCACATGTGGATCGTGATTCCGGTAAAACAGCCAGATGATCGAGAAGGTAAAGTTGCGGCGTTGAAATTACTCATAGCGTTTGCGATCGCCACAAAGCAGCATCTCCGACAGGAACCGCTAGACGCAGATGTGGAAAAATTGATCGCACCTGCCAAATTTCGCAAGCTTCAGACAATGAACCATCCGCCACTGGAAATAGCCTTTTGGATTGGAGACTATTTGCAGCATCAATATAGCTATCAACACTTCGATAGCTATCAACTGACAGCGATGCAGAATTTACTCAATAGCTTAGTAGATTGTTTAGGCGGCTGCGAACGTATTCTTAAAACGCCCATGCCATTGGCATACTCGATCCACTTGAAACAGTTGCTGCTGTTGTACTGTTTATCGTTACCGTTTCAAACGGTGGGTCAGTTGGGCTGGTGGACAGGGGTTGTAGTGGCGCTGATTAGCTTTACGCTGTTTGGCATCGAGGAAATTGGCATCGAAATTGAAAATCCTTTTGGACATGATGCAAACGATTTGCCGCTAGATACCATTTGTGCCACGATGCTGCGCAACATCGAAGATTTGATGACCCTCACCCCAGGAATGGACAGTAGTTTTGGGGAAAATTTGGAAGACACTGATAGCCCATTGATCAGAATAAACACTAAATCTGTTTAAGACATTGGGAAGAGCGTTGACTCAGGATGCTCTGGCGCGATTCCCATAGGAATCGTTTCACGAACCGCTGGGGGAAAGTGCTGATCAATCATCTGAGGAACTTCCCGCGCGGTGATACGGCTATAGCGAGTTTTGTCAGGCATAACCAAGTTTGGACCTGCTTTGCACTGTTTCATGCAGCCTGTGCCTTTAATCATTACTTGATCCTGCAAGCCGCGATCGCTTAAGGTTGCCTGCAATGCTTGACAAAGCGCTTTTCCACCCCGCTTCATGCAATCTGACTTTTGACACACTAAGATCGCTGCCGGATGCACTTTAGATTTCTCAGCCGCATTTTTCGTGGGCAGAAGCATCTCCGATCTATTTACCGCCAACTCTCTGTCTTGCCCAAGAACTGCCTGGTTAATCGAAAACGCTTTGTATTTAACTTCTCCCGTTGTTAGGTCAACTGTTTGTTCTCCAAACACCCCAATCCAACTGCCGGGAGACAGCACACCATTTACTGATGCTCTGGCTTCCTTAGAAAGCTTAATGGAAAGTTCACCCTCCGCAGTTGACACACACAAGCGCTTAATCTTATAGCCATCCTCTAAAACAAAGCTGAGGAAGCGTCCTTCAAGGCTAAATGCAGAGACCTGCTTATGTTTTTTGCTCATGGTTTAAGTGGAGACATACGAATGACAAACTGTGACTGACAAGCGGTTTAGAAATCAGAGTCTAAGCATCGCTCTAGCCAGTCTATAAGCTCTGAGCGGGTTGCAGTAATTTGTTGGACTACGCTGCGAAGTTGCAAGATGGCGATGGGATGAGTGATTTCTACCTGTAAGCAGCCATCAGACTGGCATTGGCAAGGAATGCTGAGGTCTTGCAAGCGCTGACAGGCGAGCCAGCGATCGCAGCGAGAAACTGATCCAATTGGAACCGTTAACGTAATCAAGCTAGATGGATTCATTATTTAAACTAATGCGAATAATTATTAGTGTTGATAACAGGTTTAGCGATCGTTTCTCAGAGCAGGGTTTGTTTTACCCAACCTCAAAAGTTGTTGAGCCTAGTATGCCCATCCGTCAGAAGACGATGCACAGGAATTAGCAGGAAAGTTTAAATGTTGGACTTGGCAACTTTCTAAAATGGTGCTAATCATAGTTGCGAAAGAGATTCAATAGCGTAGTTATAGAATACAGCATAATCAGTTACTTGCATATTATTCTCAATAAGTCGCTTATTTTGCCAGGAGTTGGAATAAACGGATGAATCGGAATAAACCTGAATAGGAATAGTGGGATGATGAGGAAAATCTTCACCTTATTTTCACCGCTTGAGAATCAATGTTTACTCCTTTACCGATGAATCTTGAAGCGGCTCAAACGCTTTTAAGACAGTTTATTTGCATTGAACAAGTACCCGCAGACCAAATACCAACCTCAGAAGCAATTCGATCCGCTGTATGTCAGGTTCGCGATCGCTCTGACTATCAAATCTTTGGCATTTGTGCAGACACCGCTTCTCAAGCGATCGCGACCCTGCATCACTACCTTGCGGCTCTGGGATACTCGGCTCGTCCGCAGCCCGATGCAATTGCTGGCTCCGTTTATCTCAAGTTCAATCCCAAAACCGACCGCTGCCACCTGGATATTTATACCGGAACTCATCGCGGCGTGCTAGTGTCTTGCCAATCGGCTGACGATGAAGACGTGAATGAAACCTATGGGCACTTGCCGCTCAATTTATTTGACGGAACCTAACTCCTGATATTGCATGAAACAACTCATTCCGGCTTCCTGGAGATTACAGCTCAAAGTCACTCAGAGGAATTGGTTAGATTGGTCAGCCGGGCAAGCTGATCAATTGATTCATGCTCAACGCTTATTGGATTCAGAAAAGCAATTTTTTCAACCTCAAATTCATCTGACCCAACCCATTTTTACGACAGAATATTCTGATAATAAAAAGCACAACTTGGCATTAGCGATCGCCCATATCCAAGACGTTCTTATTCCACCGAACCAAATCTTCTCATTTTGGCATTTAGTTGGTTCTCCCAGCCGCAAAAGAGGCTATCTGGCAGGACGAGCAATTGCCAAAGATCAGCTTACCGCAGAGATTGGCGGGGGATTATGCCAACTGTCGGGGTTGATTTATTTCCTCATCTTAAAAGCTGGAATTACTCCATTAGAGCGGCATCCTCATTCCAAAGATATCTATACTGAAGAAAACCGCTTTGCCCCTTTGGGTTCAGATGCAACTGTAGTGTATGGCTACAAAGATTTACGGTTTAGAAATCCTTTTTCCTTCCCTTTTTATTTTCAATTTGATTTGCAATCTCAGGCAATTCAAGCGGCAATTTATGCACCGAAAGTAATTCCTGAGCTACGCATAGAATTTAAGCGAGTAGACCTGCCTGATGGCATTCAGATTCAAACGATTCGCTATGAATTAAACACTACCCAATTTGAAGCGATTGATTCTACTTTTTATCCCACATTGCTTTGTTAAGTGCTGAGGAATGGCTAGATGCTCTCTTCTCCCCAAACTACTCTTGATGACCTGCGCGCCACCCTGCGGGTGGGGCAGCGAGAATTGGCAGATTGGCAGTCGGGAGCGCTGGCTGTGTCGGCGGTGCCGGGTGCAGGTAAATCCACCGGAATGGCAGTGGCGGCAGCGATCGCAATTGCACGGAATCAACTAAATAGCCGACGGCAGTTGATTGTCGTCACGTTTACGCGATCGGCAGCGGCAAATATTAAAGCGAAGATTCGCGGCTACTTGAAACAGTTATCTTTACCGCAACAAGGCTTTTCGGTTTATACGCTGCACGGGTTAGGCTGGGCGATCGCCCGTAGCCACATTGAGCGATCGGGTTTAAATTCCGACACGTTGCTGGTTACACCCAATCAGAATCATCGCTTGGTGCGCGCCTGTGTAGAACAGTGGATTGCCGCAAATCCGCGCCTGTTTCAAACCTTACTGGAAGGTCAGCAGTTTGACGGTGAAGAAACCGAGCGACTGCGGCGACAGTCCGTGTTGCGAACGGAGGTATTGCCAAACTTAACAACGACCGTAGTGCATGAGGCAAAAAGTTCGGGATTGCAGCCCGATGATTTGCGCCGATTTAGCGATGACAGTGCAGATGAATACTCGGTGCTGGCGATCGCAGCAGGACTGTACGAACTTTACCAAGAGCAACTGCACCGCCGTAACTGGATGGATTATGACGAAATGATGTTGGCAGCGTTGCGGGTGCTGGATGATTCCACCGTGCGGAACTATTGGCAGCAGCAAGTGTTTGCAGTTTTTGAAGATGAAGCCCAGGATTCTAGCCCGTTGCAAACCCGCCTGTTGGAAATTCTTGCCGCTGACCCTACTCAGTCTGACCAACTAAATTTAGTGCGGGTAGGCGACCCCAATCAAGCCATCAACTCTACCTTTACGCCCGCCGACCCAATTTTCTTTCGCGAGTTTTGTGATAGTTGTGATCGCCATCACCGTTTGGCAACCATGACTCAGGCAGGACGTAGCACAGGCAAAATCATTGATGCAGCAAACTTTGTTTTGGATTGGGTCAATCGATCTAAACTCGCTGGAATAGAACAGCCCTTTCGCTTGCAAAAAATTCAGCCTGTGAATTCCGGCGATCCTCAACTTAACCCAGAGCCAGAAGGGCGAGGACTGGAGCTTTATACGCCAGATGATGTTTTTCAAACAGTAGAACTAATTGGGCAGCGATCGCTCCAGCTATTTCAACATAATCCTGATGGTTCAGCGGCAGTGCTGGTGCGAACCAATGAGCAAGGACGGTTTGTCGCACGAGAACTGCAACGCTGGTATGGCGACACGATTCCAGTCTATGAAGTGGGGCAACAGGAACGCCAATCTCATGTGCCTATCGAGATGCTGACGCTGCTGCAATTTTGCGATCGCCCCCACTCTCCCGATTACTTAAAAAATGCTCTCGTTACCCTGGTTCAGCGCAAACTGATTCCCACCCAAGATTTGAACGCGATCGTCAGCTTTCCAGAGCAAATGCTATACCCCGGACCCCTCGATCCGGCTCAATCTGAATCAGTGCTCCAAGCCCGCCGCTACTGCACCAGTCTTCTGCGCGCCCGGTTAGAACTACCGCCCTATCAACTCATTTCCTTTTTTAGCTACACCCTTGGCTATAACCAAAACGAACTGGCTACGGCTGACAAATTATCTGATCGCACGATCCAGCAAACCCAGGGGGATCCGACTCTACCTGCCATTCTCGCGGCACTGAATGACATCGTGGCTTCCGAACGATTTGAGCCAGTGGACACCGAAAATGCCGACGATCGCTACACCAAAGCCGGACAGTTGACCATCATCACCATGCACAAAGCCAAAGGTCTGGATTGGGACTGGGTATTTATTCCCTTTTTACACGCGAATATGATTCCCGGTATTCCTCGAATCCCCCCCCAGACAAGCTTTATAGGCAATTTCACTTTGGCAGAAGTTGCCCGTGCCCAAATTCGCGCTCAGGTACATCATCAGCCTAATTTTTCGGACACGTTAGCTGCGTGGAATCGCGCCCAAAACCTTAAAGCTGCCGAAGAATTTCGTTTGCTCTATGTTGCCATGACCCGCGCTAAACGCTTGCTGTGGATGTCTGCGGCTGCTAAAGCACCTTACACCTGGAATAAGCCCGACAACCTCGACGATCGCCAACCCTGCCCAGTTTTTCCAGCATTACAAGAGCGCTTTGCAGAGGCAATAGTTAAATAAAACTGTAGCAAGCGTGGATATTGTTTTTGTCCGACTAAAAATTTCTGAATTGGGTTGAGCCACTGTTGTAGGTACAGCCAGCAGTACTAAAGTTTTCTATTTAGAATGTTCAGTATTTACTGAATATAAAAAATTAAAATATGTTAAGTTGTGGTCATAGCAAAAGTTTAAAGGTGCTGTGAACTTGAACCATGTAATTAGTGCTCAACGACAAGGAGTAGAACAGGCACCAGCAGCAATGGCCTCCACTGGGCAGTTGACCACAGAGGATCATTTTCAGTTCATTGAGGAAGTAGGGCTTTCCTTTGAATCTGTGAGTTTGCCTCGGATGGCTGGGCGCGTCTTTGGCTGGCTGCTCATCTCTAATCCCCCTCATCAGTCCCCAGCGGAACTAGCGGATATTTTGCAAGCAAGTAAGGGATCAATCAGCACGATGACTCGATTGCTGGTGCAACTTAGCTTAATTGAGCGCATCAGTCTGCCAAGGCAACGACGGGATTATTTTCGCATTAAGCCAAACGCTTGGGTTGAATTAAGCAAGCAGCGTTTGGCACAAATCACTGCTTTTCGGAAACTAGCTGAACAAGGCTTGAAATTAATGGAGCAAGATGACCCACTTTTGCTTCAACGATTGGAAGAAATGCGTGATGTACACGCGTTTTGGGAGCAAGAGCTACCCCTGATGAGCCAACGTTGGGAACAGCACAAGCAAACAGCGCTTTAGTGCCTTATCTCAGTCAATCCTAACTAATCCCCTCTCCAACCTCTCTTAACTCCTTTCTTTTAATGACTATGCAACTTCCACTTATTGATAAAGTCAGCAAAAAAACCACTCCCTGGATGGTTGGGTTATTGGCGACTGGGTTAGTTGGCGTTTCGGCGACTGCCTACTTTGCCATCCGAGGACAAGCACCTAAGCAAGATTTAGCGAACTATACAGTGCCCGTGCAGCAAAAAGATGTGACGGTGCGAATTACTGCAAACGGTGAGGCGGTGCCGGTGCAGCGGTTAAATTTAAACCCGAAAACGGCAGGTCGGTTGGCAAAGCTTTATGTAGAGCAGGGCGATCGCGTGCAGCAGGGTCAAATCATCGCCCGGATGGATAGTCAAGAGATCGAGGCAAGGCGTGATCAAGCGTTAGCAGAACTGGCGCGAACACAAGCAAATTTGTCGTTATTGAAAGCAGGTAACCGACCTGAAGCCATTGGGCAAGCGCAAGCATCCGTTAGCCAATCTCAAGCAGAAATTGCCGCTGCCCAAACCCGTCTCGATCTGGCAAGTGCGCGAGTAGGGCGAAATCAATCTCTAGCAAATGAGGGTGCCATTAGCCGCGATCGCCTGGATGAAGTCCTCAATGAAGAACGCAGCGCTAGAGCGAACCTAGAACAGGTAAAAGCTCGTTACACCAGTTCACAACAGCAGCTTACCCAGCAGAAAAACGGCTTTCGCATTCAAGAAATTGAGCAAGCTGCTGCCCAAGTCGCCTCTGCCCAAGCTAGCCTCCGACAAATCAACACTCAGATAGAAGACGCTGTGATTCAGGCACCTTTTTCTGGTGTAATTACTCAGAAAAATGCGACTGAGGGCGATTTTGTCACCCCGACCAGCTTCGCTTCAAGCACCTCTTCGGCAACTTCCATCGTTACTTTGGCAAACGATTTAGAAATTCTTGCCAAAGTACCTGAAGTCGATATTGGGCAAATTAAGCAGGGACAAGCAGTGGAACTACGAGCAGACGCATTTCCTAGCCAAACCTTTAAAGGGGTTGTGCGGCTAGTGTCTCCTGAAGCCAAAGAAGACGCAACCCAACGAGGTGTAATTACTTTTGAGGTGCGGGTAAAACTGCTGACCGGGAAGGACCAATTGCGCTCTGGGATGACGACTGATTTGGCTTTCTTAGGCAAACGGATGAATAACTCGTTGATGGTGCCGACTGTGGCGATCGTCACCGTGAAGGGACAAACGGGCGTGCTACTGCCCGATAGCAGCAATAAGCCAAAATTTCAGCCCGTCACTATTGGTCCAAACATTGGCAACGAGACTGAAATTATTGATGGCATCAAATCCGGCGACCCTGTATTTGTGCAATTGCCTGAAGGACAGAAGCTTGCAGACATTGTGAAAGGATTGGAGAAGAAATAAAAGTCATGGATCTTTTAGAAAGCACCAAGATGGCGGTAAAAACGTTAACCGCCAACAAGCTTCGCAGTACCTTAACCATGCTGGGCATCATCATTGGCAACGCCTCGGTGATTGCGGTGATTGGCATTGGTCAAGGCGCTCAAAAGCTAGCTTCAGAGCAATTTGAGTCTTTGGGACCCAATGTCTTGTTTGTCGCTCCAGGCAGCAGTCAAGCTCGTAACGGTCCTCGTGGTGATTTACCTAAAACGCTGGTATTGGAAGATGCTAAGGCGATCGCCTCCCAAGTGCCCTCTGTTCAAGGGGTTGTGGCTCAGCGACAAAGCCTGTTTCCGATTGTTTACCGCAACCTCAACACGAGTTCCTTAGTTGTGGGAACTACCCCCGAATTTCTCTCTGTCCGCAGCTTTGACATAGCGAAAGGGCGGTTCATCACTGAGCAAGATGTGGAACGCAATACCCAAGTGGTTGCCCTTGGTTCAGAGGTGGCGACTCGCTTCTTCGGCAATCAGGATGCTATTGGGCAAGAAATTCGGATTAAGGGCATTACCTTTCGCGTGATTGGAGTGATGCAGTCGAAGGGGGCTTTTTTGGGCAGCAACCAAGATGACTCAGTGTATGTGCCAATTACCACTCAGGCAAATCGTTTAGCAGGGCGCACTTCCCCCTACGGTTTAGATGTCAATATCATCTCGATCGCAGCGAAAAACGAAGCCAGCATCCCTGCCGCCGAGTTCCAAGTCACCAATTTGCTGCGCCTCCGCCACAAAATTACGGTCGATGATGATTTTACCGTTCAAACTCAAAAGGATGTGCTGGCGATTGTGGGCACGATTACGGGGGGGCTGACTGTGATGCTGGCTGCGATCGCGGCAATTTCGCTGATCGTGGGCGGCATTGGCATCATGAATATCATGCTCGTTTCTGTTACCGAGCGGACTCAAGAGATTGGCTTACGGAAAGCGATCGGAGCCTCCCAGCAAAACATTCTAATTCAGTTCATGATTGAAGCAGTCATCTTATCTGCCGCCGGTGGAGTGCTAGGCACAGTCGTTGGTATTGGTGCGGTGACACTGGTTGCCGCCATCTCCCCCCTGCAAGCCACTGTTTCACCCGTTGCGATCGCAGTTGCAGTTGGTGTTTCCGGCGGCATCGGTTTATTTTTCGGCATAGTGCCTGCTCAGCAAGCAGCCAAGCTTGACCCAATTGTTGCTCTTAGAAGCGCTTAGAAAATGAGTTCGGAGTTTGGGGTTCTGAGTACGAAGGTCAGAGTGGGATCTTCAAATACTCCGCACCTCGTACTCCGCACCTCGTACTCCGCACCTCGTACTCCGCACCTCGTACTCCGCACCTCGTACTCCGCACCTCGTACTTTACTCTCCTTCTCCCATGCCCAACTCCGTCATTATTCGGCTTGAAGACATTTATAAGATTTACGGCTCAGGCGAAACGGAGGTCCGTGCATTAGCTGGAGTCGATCTGATCGTAGAACAAGGAGAATTTTGCTCCATCATGGGGGCCTCTGGATCAGGCAAATCTACAATGATGAACGTGATTGGCTGTCTTGATAAGCCGTCATCAGGTCGATACTATCTGGATAATGTAGATGTGTCTCAGTTGGATGACGCTGCCCTTGCCCATGTCCGAAACCGTAAACTAGGGTTTGTTTTTCAACAGTTTCATCTGTTGCCCCAACTGAGCGCTCTAGAAAATGTCATGCTGCCTTTGGTTTATGCCAGTGTCCCTGATCGCGATCGCCGCGATCGCTCTGTTGCAGCTCTCACAAAAGTTGGCTTGGCACATCGGCTAAACAATCGTCCAAATCAGCTATCTGGTGGACAGCAACAACGGGTTGCCATTGCCAGAGCGATCGTTGGACAACCCGTTGTGCTACTGGCAGATGAACCCACAGGAGCGCTCGATTCGCACACGACTGAGGAAATTTTGCAAATCTTTTCAGACCTCAATGCCAGCGGCATGACCGTTGTCATGGTCACCCACGAACCAGATGTTGCTCGTCGTACTCGTCGCATTATTTGGTTTAAAGATGGCACCATATTAAATCCGTTCTTAGCCCCAACCGAACTCAATCAACTAATGACAGCAGCATGACCAAGAGAATATCATTGGCGATGTTCCTTAAGCCGTCACTTTCTATGAACAAGCATTTGGCTTGAAGCCGCGGTTTATTGATGAAAGTAGGCAGGATACAGAGATGGAAACCGACACAACGACTCTTGCTTTTTAAGAGCAAGAAAAAATCGTAACTTTTGCATGCTCAAACATATTTTGGTTAAGTTACCTTACAAGCAATGATATTAGATTCTTATTTTCAAGAGCTATACGAAGCTTTACCCTTAGCAAACAGTTAGTGCTTTCTTTAAAGGAGTAGCCCGCTCGGTTGTTGCACAATAAATCTTTACCAAAAACCATCAATAAAGTTGTCTTTTACCACTGTGCTATGATTTCCTAATAGGTAATTAACTTCGGTTGTTCAAAGCGCTTCTAATAACAAGTGTTTCCCCGGATTTAATTCTCTGCCCCTCCTCTATGTTTCGGAGACGTTCTCTATGTCGATTTATGTTGGTAATCTGTCCTACCAGGTTGCGGAAGATGACTTAAAACAAGCTTTTGGTGAGTATGGAACTGTAAAACGTATTCAGCTACCCACAGATCGCGAAACAGGTCGTGTTCGTGGTTTTGCATTTGTGGAAATGGGAACAGAAGCCGAAGAAGCAACTGCAATTGAAGCACTAGATGGTGCTGAGTGGATGGGGCGGGATTTGAAAGTCAATAAAGCAAAGCCCAGAGAAGAACGAGGTTCTTCTGGTGGTGGCGGTGGTGGATGGGGCGGCGGCGACAACAGAAGCCGCGATCGCCGCTTCTAAGATTCGTTTCGCAAACAAAATTTTAGAGTTCCAGCAGAGCCAGTTAACTGCATAACTCTGCTGGAAAATTTTTATGTTTTAGTTCACAGTCATATGAGGGATATCTAGAATGGCTCAAGTAGTTCTAGGGGAAAATGAAGGAATTGAATCTGCTCTGCGCCGATTCAAGAGACAGGTTTCAAAAGCAGGAATTTTTCAAGATATGCGGAAGAATCGGCACTTTGAGACGCCCTTAGAGAAAGAAAAGCGTAAGGCTGTTGCTAAGCACAAGCAGCGCAAACGGAACTCTTTGTTTCGCTACAAATAAATGCCGTATTGGTTTTACTACATATTGCCTCAATTTATACATAGCATCATTCATACCGCAGCCAAAAAAGACTCAACGGGCAATCAGTCTGGGTGGTAATAATCGAGCTCATCCAAGCTTTCACGATATGACTCCAGAATCCATCCGTGTTCTCTCCAGCCTCAGAAGTGAGTTTTACACTCAGTTTGCGTCTGCAATGCAAGTGCCTGTCAAAATTAGTGGCAGTTCTTATAACAGCATCTCTTTTGTTGCATCTTGGTTAAATGACCGAGAGCAGCTTAACTATCTCAACATTTATGCTTATACGGCTCCTGATGAGTTGGCAGTCAAAAGACCCTTTATTCTGCGGGTTGCAATCAATAAAGGTGCTGGCAACATGGGTTTCGCTAAACAAGCACAGGCTTTTCGAGGTGTGAATCAGAAATGGCAATTGGAGCTAACCGTTTTGCCTGATCAACTCCTAGATTTTTTGCCTTGGATTGTTAATTTAGTGCAAGCTCATGCAAAAGGAGAGGCATCGTTTATGCAAGAACCTCCTCATCCCGTAACGCTTGAACTTTCTAACTGGCTGCAGACTGACATGATTTGGAGTACGCAGGCTGAACAGAAGCTGGAATTGCAAACCTTAGAAGATCTTGCCGAGCCTCCTATCACTAGCTTTAACGAACAAAAAAGTCCGCCTGTGAAGGCTGCTTTTTGGTTGAGTTAAAGAATTTTGCAAAGTCTAACTTGTAGAGCATCAAGTATCATAGGCTTTAAAATTTACGTAATTTCCAGAGGAGCGTTATTTCTGATGCTTCTATAGTTTTTAAAGAGCTACAAAAACGCCCTTCAACAGCATACTGACTTTGAATGCAACTCTGTAACCTCCGTCGAGGTAGGGTTGCTTCGTCGTGAGCACTTAAGCCAAAGGCGCTTGGCTGTCCAAGGGAGTGACTTCATTTAAGCGAGAAAGGCTACAAGGCTAAGATTCCGTTTGGCTATGAAACTACTAGAAAACAGCTTAGCCCTCGTTACTTATTCCCTTACAGAGGGTTCTTCAATACCATATTCTTTGAATGGTGTTTTTCCAAAATACCTTTATGAAGAACGAAAATGTAGTAACTATATTCTGAGGGTGGGTCGAATCAGGTTTGAAGTGCAATAGATTGAGAGAAAATTAGAAGTCAACTGAAATCCTTGTGGATCTGAACAATGATTGTTTTGGAAATGATGTTTGGAGTATTGATTATTGGAGGAATCGCATTTTATTTAGGATGTGCCTTTTTTACCAGTCGGTTCTTTTACTCTAATGCTGCTCTAAATCAAGCAATGACTACTAGCCACAGCGCAGAGAACTCTTCTTTTCTTAATCCTGCCACCGCATTATCTTTTTCTCCGGTTTCTATTTTAGTTCCGGTGTGCGGGTTAGATGCAGGAGCCTGGGAAAATTGGTCATCTCTTTGTAATCAGAGCTATACAAACTATGAGGTCTTGTTTGGGGTCGTTGATCCACAAGATCCAGCGATTCCAATACTCAAAGAGCTAGCGAATAAATTTCCGGACAAAGTAAGAGTTTTTACCGGACTGCAACCGCGTGGAATTAACTATAAGGACAGCAGCCTTAGTTATTTGTTGGAAGAAGCTCGATATGACTGGATTATTTTTGTTGATAGTGATATTCGCGTTCCGCTTAATTACATTGAAATAGTCACTACTCCACTTTTGGATGTCAAAGTTGGCATAGTGACTTGTGCATTCATTGGTCATACTCCTCAATCCTTGGGTGCAGCGATCGCGTCTTTTGGGCGCTGTTTTGATTTTATTCCTAGTTTATTGATTGCACGGGCGATCGATGGAGGTCTGAAGTGCGCGATAGGAACCACGATCGCCACTCGTCGTGATGCGCTAATTAACTATGGTGGCTTGCATTTGAACCGGATTGGCTCTGATTACAATATTGGCAAACGGGCATCAGCAGCAGGCTATGTTGTGGAGCTATCTCGCTATGTGCTGGAGTCAGACACAGGCACAGAAGGCATTGGCGATGTTTATCAACGGGAACTACGCTGGGCACGAACGATTCGCTTTAATCGGGGTGCACAGTATTATTCAATGATTTTTTGCCACGCCACCGTATTGTGTTTGCCGCTATTGCTGATATCTCACTTTGCGAGTTGGGCGATCGCCCTCACCCTAGTTTGCTTTCTGGTTCGCTACATCCAAATATTGATCTCTATCCGTAGCATGGCTGCCCCCAACCTGATTCGCTGGCTTTGGGCAGTGCCGCTCCGCGATCTGCTGAGCTTCGTAGTTTGGGTGATGGGTTCCTATGGACAAAATGTTTATTGGCGTGGACGGCGACTTCGGGTTCACAGCGACGGGCTGATCACCCAATCGGAATCTTAGAATAGGAGTGGATTAAAACATCAAGTGATTGGTAGTCAGTCGAAACGTAGGCTTTATGGCTCACTGTAACCACCGTCGTTCTGAAAATATTGATGGCGATTTTTACGTAGACTCTACTTGTATTAATTGTGATACGTGCCGCTGGATGGCTCCAGAAGTATTTTATGAGATAGGAAGTCAATCTGCGGTGCAGCATCAGCCTGCTAACGAGAGCGATCGCTTACGAGCAATGCAGGCGTTGCTTGCTTGCCCCACTGCCTCTATTGGCACGATCAAAAAGCCTGAGGATATCAAAGATGTTCATCAAAGCTTTCCAATTCTTGTGGCAGAAAACGTTTACCACTGCGGCTATCATGCAGAAGATTCTTTTGGGGCTGCCAGTTATTTCATTCAGCGTTCCGAAGGAAATGTGCTGGTAGATTCGCCTCGTTTCGCGCCACCTTTAGTTAAGCGGTTAGAAGAAATGGGCGGAGTTCGTTACTTATATTTGACTCATCGCGATGATGTAGCTGATCACCAAAAATTCCGCGAGCATTTCAATTGTGAGCGAATTTTGCACGAAGATGAGATTACTCAGGATACTCGCAGTGTGGAAGTGCAGCTTTCTGGAGCTGACCCTGTTCAGTTCACCCCTGATTTACTGATTATCTCAGTACCGGGTCATACCAAAGGGCATACTGTTTTGCTTTACAACAAGACATTCTTATTTTCGGGAGATCATCTTGCCTGGTCTAGCGATCTCGACCAGTTGATTGCCTTCCGCTCAGCCTGTTGGTATTCTTGGGCAGAATTAACGCGCTCAATGCAAAAACTCGCCGGGTATTCATTTGAATGGGTTTTGCCAGGGCACGGTCGCCGCTACTATGCCGACCCAGAAACGATGCAACAGCAAATGCAACATTGTTTAAATTGGATGACGCAGATGTAGCAAGGGTCAGATGCTATATCTATCAGGGCGATTTATCCCCTTGTGATCCCTCTAAGCAGAGAGACAAAGCAGATTTTTTGGGTAACAATGGGGCGATCGCCGTAGGCTCGAACAAGATTGCTATGCCTTAGCTTATGGCATTGGGATTTTTTCTCTTAAAAAAAGGGGAGCTGTAAATCAGCTCCCCTTTTTTATGGATTATTCAGAAAAACTGAAAAATCAGAATTCCATTTCAGCCTCTTGCACTCGCTCGACTTGTTTTTTCTTCAAGACCAGCATGATCTGAGCGAGAGTCACGATCGCAAAGAATGCCAGCAATCCAATAATCCGATTTGGATCTTGCAGAACAATCTCAGTATCCACTTGACCAAAGCCGCCGACGTTGGGGTTATTCGTCAACACATCGCCAGCTGCAACCTCTTGCCCTTCAGCAACCAGCAATTCAGGACCAGCAGGAATGGTATCTACAGCCGATTTACCATCGTTTGCCTGAATGGTTACGGCATAGCCGCCATCCTCAGCTTTTGCAACTTGAGTTATTTTGCCAGCCAAGGAGGCATTGTAAACTGCGTTGTTGCTTTTATCACCGGTGGGGTAAATCTGCCCACGACCGCGATTGCCACCCACATGAACAGAATACTTGCCAAAGTGAATTGATTTATCTTGGTTCGGATTGGGTGACAGGATAGGAAACACAATTTCCTGGTACTGTTCGCCGGGTAAAGGACCCACCACGATGATATTTTGCTTGGTATCACTGTAAGGCTGGAAGTAAACGTCCTGCACCTCTTCCTTAAGATCTTCAGGAATACGATCTTCCGGTGCCAGGGTAAAGCCTTCGGGCAACATTAACACTGCACCCACGTTGAGAGGACCTTTTTCTCCACCTGCAACGACCTGCTGAACGTTAGTATCGTAAGGAATTTTGACGATCGCCTTAAACACCGTGTCAGGCTTAACAGATTGAGGCACCTCGACCTCAGTTGGCTTTTGGGCTAAATGACAGTTTGCACAGACAATGCGTCCTGTCGCTTCGCGTGGGTTTTCGTAAGCTTGTTGAGCAAAAACTGGATAGGCATAAGCTGTTTGAGGAAGAGCCAAACTGCCTGTCAAGAGAATAGTGATGGCAGCGATCGCCATGAGGAAAGATTTTCTTAGCAGATTATCTCCGAGCAGGCATGTGTTAGTTAAAAAACGAGTTCTCATATTTATCAGCGTTAACAGAGGAATCGGCAGAGTGGCAGCTTCACCAAAAGGTTTAGCAGAGTTGTAGTAAAAAGCAATGGTAACGGCTCGAAATTGTGGCTTAGACTGTCTAGCCCACCAACAGTTCTACGCCCACCAAGGATCTTCGTTCGTCCGAAAATCGGTTTCAGTCCATGGAGTGAACGCAATCTTATCCTCTTCAACAGCAGCGTGAACTAATGGCAAAGAGAGCGGTGCAGGACCACGGACTACTTTACCTTCGCTGTTGTATTGAGACCCATGGCAAGGGCACATGAATTTATTCTCATTTGGGTTCCAAGGAACGACACAACCCAAATGAGTGCAAATGGCATTCAAACCAAAGCTCGCGATCGATTTGTCTTCTTGGACGATCACATAGGTTGGGTCACCCTTTAGCCCTTGAGCCAACACATGATCACCAGGATTGTGGCTAGCGAGAAAATCGGTTACCACCACTTCATTTCCTAGGGCATCTTTGGCTGTAACACCGCCGCTGCCGCTGCCACTGGAAGGAGGAATGAAATAATTGATCACGGGGTAGAGCATTCCTGCTACAGCCCCACCACCTGCGCTTACTAGCAGCAGATTCATAAACTGACGACGACCCAAATCGGGCACGTCTGAAGATCCAGATAGTTGAGTCATGAGGAATGCTAAGCGATATTTAAGATCGGTCTGTTAAGGAATTCACAGAGGTTCTACGGTAATTATTACATTCTGTCAGCATCCTGAAAAACTGAGAAGCTGATTCAAAATGATACGAAATGTTAAGCCAAGTTGTTTTTGCAGGAGTCAGCGTTGGCGCAACCTCTTTCAAGAAGAATCGCTTTTGGGTTAATTGAGTCTTTGCGGATGGCAAAATAATCAGTGATAACTGCTTTAAAAATTACTTTCTCTCACTTGATTTCGTGCCTCTGTCCTAGCTGTGAGATACTAAAGTCCTTATGACTGGACAGGATCTTCATCAACTTTTACTCGGCAAGTGGGGGCGGTCGTATGACATCCAACTACGACGTACCCAGGGGAAAATTTTCGTTTTAGTTATGTGGAAGTATTTGGAGCAGGCTTCCTTTCCCATGACAGAAGCGGAGTACTTTGAGCATCTGAATGCAGTTGCTAGCTATATTCAGGCATGGGATGGATGGACGCAGGTTCAGACGTTTATTTTGCAGACTCGCGAACGTCCACGGCAGGGAAAGGCAGTCAGCATTCCCCTAGAATTGGGAGAGCGAGCGTCGGAGTGGATTTTGGATGAATAGAGCATTTGATCGATGAATACCAATCCTACCCAGAACGACGCTGCTGCGATTCAGGCGATCGCACAGGAATTGGAGCAGATTACTGGAGCAGAACATCTGCAGGTATGGGACAAGATCGAGTCACTCTGCCAAGCTCGAATTGCTCAAGCCGCCCCTAGTTGCAAAATTGCCTGCCTTCTATTTCCCCAAACCGCTGCTGAACTCGCTGATATTGTTACCTGTGCCCACCAAAACCAGTGGGGCATGATTCTCGCTGGTTCCGGCAGTAAACTCCACTGGGGCGGCTTAATTCAGTCCTCACCGCTCACCGCTCACCGCTCACCGCTCATAGCGATCAGCACTCAACGCCTCAATCAACTGATTGACCACGCTGCCGGAGATTTAACAGTAACCGTGGAAGCTGGGATGCGCTTTGCAGAGTTGCAGGCACTTTTGGCAAAAGCAAATCAGTTTTTGGCGATCGACCCGAGTTATCCCCAACAGGCAACCATTGGCGGCATTGTGGCAACCGCAGATACGGGGTCCTTTCGGCAGCGTTATCAAGGCGTGCGCGATATGCTGCTGGGTATTTCTTTTGTCCGGGCAGATGGAAACATGGCAAAAGCGGGCGGACGGGTGGTGAAAAATGTGGCTGGCTACGACTTAATGAAGCTGTTCACAGGTTCCTATGGCACGTTGGGAATGATTACTCAGGTAACTTTACGGGTCTATCCGCTGCCAGAAGTTTCTCAAACTGTGATTCTTAGCGGCGATAGTGACGCGATCGCCGAAGCCACAAGAGTGTTGCTCAGTTCTGCTCTGACTCCCGCCCATGCCGATGTCATTTCAGGCTCCGTGATGGAAACGTTAGGATTGTCGTTGGGTATGGGTTTAGTAGTGCGTTTTCAAAGCATTTTGCCCAGTGTGCAAGAGCAAATGAGCCGCTTTGCTGAAGTGGGGCGATCGCTCAAGTTAGCGAGTGCCTCTTACACAGATGGTGAAGATACCCAGCTGTGGGAACAATTGCAAAAACACATGACCGCTTCGCCCCAATCGGAGCAAATTATCTGCAAAATAGGAATACAGCCCTCCAGCGCGATCTCTCTTTTACATGAGCTTCATCAGCTTTCGTTATCATCCTGGTCTGCCCAAATTCATAGCGCTAGTGGCTTAGGACGGTTTATCTGCCCTAGCGATGTCTCGCTCAGTCATCTGCTCAAAATTCGTGAAATTTGCCAAACAAATGGCGGCTTCTTATCGATCTTGCAAGCCCCTACAGTTCTCAAACAGCAGATCGAGGTGTGGGGCTATGCCGGAAATGCCTTGAGCGTCATGCGATCGCTCAAGCAACAGTTTGATCCACACAATTTGCTGAATCCCGGTCGGTTTGTAGGCGGAATTTAGCAAGAAGTCAGGTATCAGAATTATTCCGTCAAAACTCAAAACATTTCCTACGGAAGCGCGGCGCGTTGGCAAAGCCAGTCCGAAGACGTACAAACCTCAAAATTGGGCTTCCCAAACTCAAACTTTCTCAAAAAAGAGCATTATGACCACTGATTCCCCATCCACCACCACCCTTCTTACTCCTAACTCCTCACACTCTTTCGATTTCCGCAATCCCCCCGACCCCAAACTGATTGATAGCTGCGTTCACTGTGGATTTTGTTTATCCACTTGCCCCAGCTATCGAGTGATTGGCAAGGAAACCGATTCACCGCGCGGACGCATCTATTTGATGGATGGAGTGAATGAAGGCAAAATTCCGCTATCGTCTGCTACAGTGGAACATTTTGATTCCTGTTTGGGCTGTCTTGCCTGCGTCACCATCTGTCCATCAGGAGTACAGTACGACAAGTTAATTGAAGCAACTCGGATGCAGGTCGAACGAAACCATTCGCGATCGCTGCCAGAAAAACTGCTGCGCCAACTGATCTTCTCGGTGTTTCCCTACCCCAATCGACTGCGGCTGTTACTGCGACCGTTGGGACTTTATCAAAAGACGGGCTTGCAAAAACTGGTGCGATCTCTGGGCATAATCCAACAACTTTCGCCCCAACTAGCAGCAATGGAAGCGATGTTGCCCCCCATTTCCGCCAGCGCCTTTCAAGATGCCATTCCCACTATCATTCCGGCTCAAGGCAAGCAGCGTTACCGAGTGGGGATGCTGTTGGGCTGTGTGCAGCGACTCTTCAACCCGGATGTTAACACCGCCACCGTGCGAGTCTTAACTGCCAACGGCTGCGAAGTTGTTGTCCCCAGCCTTCAAGGCTGTTGTGGTGCCTTAACTCACCATCAGGGACAGGAAGAGCAAACTAAAACCTTGGCGCGTCAGTTGATTGATAGCTTTGCCGATGCCAATGTTGAGTTTATCTTGATCAATGCTTCTGGCTGCGGACACACGCTTAAGGAATATGGACATATCCTGGCAGATGATCCTGCATACGCCAACAGAGCCGAAGAGTTCGCTGGCAAAGTGCGCGACGTGCAGGAATTTTTGGCAGAAGTAGGGCTAACTGCCACACTTTCTCCTCTCCAAGACCAACCGCTAACAATGGTCTATCAAGACGCGTGTCATATGCTGCATGGGCAAAAGATCAGCGTCCAGCCTCGTACCTTGCTAAAGCAGATTCCCGGTGTGCAACTGCGCGAACCCGTAGATGCAGCTTTATGTTGCGGCAGCGCTGGAGTTTACAACATTTTGCAGCCAGAAGCAGCAGCAGAACTGGGACGGCAAAAAGTGCAAAATTTGACGAATACAGGTGCAGCCATGATTGCGTCAGCCAACATTGGCTGCTTTATGCAAATTAGTAAGCATCTGGAACTGCAAGGTAAAACGGTGCCTGTGCTTCACCCGATGCAGCTACTCGACTACTCCATTCGCGGCATCAGACTAAGCGATTAAAGGGGCAATTCCGATCTGTGTACTTAAACCTCACTTTTATACCGTCTTATGTACGCGCCAACCACAGTCTGACTGTTTGTGATGATTGATGCCCCGGCTGCTTGAGCAGATGATGACTAGCCACCTTTTTTGATGCGATCGATTTCTTGCTGAAGTTGGTCGATTTCTTGGCGCAAAACATCAACTTCTGTCTGCTTTGTCTGAGAAGGCGCATTGGGCGGCTCAACGGAAACATTGACTGAACCTTCTGCACCTGCACGGGTATAGTTGCCCTGGCGAATTTGGCGATAGTCATTGGAAACTGACCATTCCCGCAGAAAGTGAACTCGCTCAACAGTGAACGGATGGCTAAGAAAAACACCCGCAGACAGGTTGTTGTAGAGAAAAAACTTGTAGATTTGGTTGAGTCCATCGGCATCTAGGTTCTGATAGCGCTCTGATTGCTGGATGAACTCGTCTACGCTGAGTTCATGAGCATACTTGGCGCTGCCACCTGATATCCGCATCATGTTTGTCAAAATGGGTTGCAGATCATCGGTGACTAATAGCGCAGCGCGATCGGCAGAGAGTTCTGCTTTTCTCAACCATTCAAAAAATGCCGCGACCAACCCGGTACTCACTAAGGTGCTCAGCCCGAAGGTTCGTTCGGCTAGTCCCGAAACAACCTGAGTGGTCCAGATTGCCATTTGGATTAGAATCGTGTGTTCACATTTGAGATGACCCAGTTCATGGGCAATAACAGTTCGCAGTTCTGCTTCGCTCACCAAATCAAGTAAGCCAGAGTTAAGCACAATAAAAGGAAAGTCTCGACCCAATGCAAAGGCATTCACAGTAGGGCTTTGGGAAACAAACAGGTTTGGCTCTGGATAAATGTCTAAATCACGCAGGCACTCTCGAAAAATTTGGTGAATTGAAGCATACTGGCGTGGACCGACCTGAATGCTATTGCCCAGTTGATAAACATACTGAGGACGCTCAGTTAAATATTCAACAAACTTGCTGGCGACTAAATCGAAGCCTGGAACGCTGCGGAGAGTTTGTTCTGCTTGGCGATCGAGGGGGTGTCTAAAGGCTTCACTTGAAATTCCGGGATAAGTAGGCATAAAGAGAAAAGCTAAGGATTTTGGGATAATTACTCAGTCGTTAATGCCAGTTTATATAGTCAATCTTGTTCTTTTGTAGCGTATGCACCGGATTATTGACGGCAGCTAGATAATAATTTGCAACAACGCAGAATTTCTGGAGCATTCTTGATTTCTGTCATGTAAGTTTCCCTTGGTTGTGTGCGGAACAAACCCTTTGGCGTAAAGCTAGAGGGTTTTTTATGGGAAAAATCAGAGCAGAAGAGCATCATCCTATTGCTCAGCAGCTATCAACAGGCGACTCAACACCTGCTGCAATGTTTTGATTTCCTCCTCATTTTGCAAATGACATGCAAAATAGTCGGCGATCGCTTCCGCATAAACTAACCAAATTTTTTGCTGCATTACCAATCCGGCATCGGTTAACACCGCAAAAGTACCCCGGCGATCGCTGGGGCAAGCATCCCGGCGCAATAAACCAGCCTTCTCCAGGCGATCGACTAATCGAGTCAAATTACTACGGCTCAACAACACTTTGTCTGCCAACTCACTGAGCCGCAGACGATGATCGGGAGCCTCTTTCAGAGTGAACAACACGTCATACCAGTCCAAGGATGGCAAATCTGATTGCGTGAGCCTCAACTCAATTCGCTCCAACAATCGCGCATGAGCTGTTAAAAACAGCCGCCACACAGAACTTTGCAAATCGTTTAACTGCACTTTCGCTTTCATAGATCCAATTTCTCAAGAAGTGGTTGCAATTTCAACTAAATAGGTTAAGCTGATTTTAGTTGCAAATGAAATTATTTTACCTGCAACCATACTAAAGGCAGGCTCAGAATTCTGCTTCTACTTTGGCTGAGCTCACTCTAAAACTGCGCAATGACCTAAATCTTGGAGAAGTTCAATCATGAGTACAAACCTAAAGACGACAACTGACACGGTTTTATTACGGAGCGTAAACAATGTCTATTGAGATTCCAACCCTGAAGTTGATTAGTCATACTCTTTGTCCTTACGTGCAGCGTTCAATTATCACGTTGCTTGAAAAACAAATTTCTCATGAGCGCCAATACATTGATCTTGCTAACAAACCGGCTTGGTTTTTGCAGCGATCGCCCTTGGGCAAAGTACCCATTCTGTTAGTTGATGAAGCAGTCCTGTTTGAGTCGGCTGTCATTTGCGAATATTTGGATGAAATCACCCCTAGTGCTTTGCACCCAGCAGATGCGTTAACAAAAGCGGTGCATCGCTCCTGGATCGAATTTGGGTCTACTATTTTGACCAAAATTGCCGCATTTTATAGCGCGATTGACGAAGAAGTATTTGAGACGAAACGTCTAAATCTGATCAACAGTTTTCAAATTCTCGAAGAGCAACTCCACGCATCGCCTTACTTTGCAGGAGACTCTTTTTCACTGATTGATGCAGTCTATGCGCCGATCTTTCGCTACTTTGTAGTGTTTGAGCGCTATCATCTTAAGTTTTTTGACCAAACTCCAAAGGTCAAGGCTTGGGGTGAGGCGCTGCTGCAACGACCTTCAGTGCAGGCGGCAGTAACAGACGATTATTTTGAGCTATTGCATGAGTTTTTGCAGCGTAAAAATAGTGTTTTGTCTAAATTGTCTAATATTGGATTAACAAATTCAGGTTCTTAACCTACGAAAAAAGGAGCCATGCAAACTGTTTATCGCTTGAACGGTATGAACTCGACAAAAAGTTTTTAGCAGGGTTGAAGGCAAATTTAAGGAGCAGGAGATCGAGATCGTCGTGTACGGTAGTGAAGCGTAAAACAATCCCTACAATGATCGCCGTCTCTTGCCAATTTTGCCTTAACTTCTAATAGCCTGGAACCACAACCGATCCTTCCGGCACAACGGGAAGCGGGCTAACAGGCTGCTCGATCACCATAGGTAAGGGTGCTTCAACCATCGGTGGAGCAGCGGTTTCTACAGGATGAGGCTGCTCCATAACGGGTGGAGCGCTTGGGGCAGAGGGCGCTTCATCACTTGAGTCGCTATAGGAAGGAGCAGAGTAGGACGGGGTACGACGACGGTAGGAATTGCTGGCATAGGGCGATCGCCCACGGCGACGGTAAGTATAGCGCTCATCGGAAAAGTTGGGTGAAGCTCGGCGGCGCACATGTCGGCTGTAAGCCGGGGAATCGTATGTCTCCGCATCGTTGGAGTCATCTGTGGAATAGTCAGAACCTCTTGCAGATGCGGGTGCAATTTGGGAGTAGTCTGGGGCTGTTGGTGCCGGGGGCGGTTGTGGTGTCACCGGTGCTGGAGGTGGCTTAACCGAAGTTGTTGGCTTAGGAGGAGCGGGCGGAACCGTTTCACGAGTTGCTACAGGTCGTTGTAGGGCAGCAACCTTGTTTTGGTTTGGCAACGCCACCTGAAACCCTTGAAATAGTTCACCATTTGCGATCGCAGTTACTTCTTGCGGCAACATCAGACGAACCGGACCGATTTCGTCTCCAGTCCAGTTCACCGTCACCTTTTGATTGGGCTGAAGCGAAACCGCATTAATCGCAGGATTGCTGGGAATAGACAGATCGACTTGACCAGCCAACACCTTTACTTCTGCTAGATAGCCCAAGCGTTCTACGGTATAAATGCCGTTGGCAGTAGAAACTACGATCGCCCCAATACATCCCTGAGCATTAGCAATCACGGCTTTCCCGCCGCCCAATTGGAAACAATCATTGCGGACAATTAAAGACGAATTGGCTCCCAGTCGAGCTGCACCACTCGCTTCTTGGATGCCAACACGAGTAAACTGTGGCGTAATTAACTGCTGACCTGAACGGATGGAGTTGCCTTTTTCAGCTTTTTGAGCCTCTACTTGCGCCCCTGACCCATTGGGTAGGTTTATGACTTCAGAAATTTTGACCTGACGTAGGGGCGGCGATGCATAAGATAAGTACATAAATGCGATCGCCAACCCCAGCCCACCGCCCATTAAACTTAGGCGAAAGATCCACTTTGTCGATCTAGATAGCCATAAACGCTGACCGGTATACATATGAACTGTTTAATGTAGATAGATTTAATCAATTTTTCGTGAGGCTACAGGCTTTCTCCGGATAAATACGACGTAAAAGCGTTGTATTGGTTTCAAGACTTTATAAAACGTCTAACTAAAATGTTTAGCTCCATTGTTTCGGCAGACTGGTTACACGATCACCTCAATGACCCACAGGTCGCGATCGCCGATTGTCGCTTTGACCTGATGCATCCCCAGCTAGGCGCACAGCAATATCAGGAAAGTCACATTCCGGGTGCTCATTATCTTGATTTAAACCAAGATTTATCCAGCCCCGTTGACATTCATGGAGGACGACATCCCTTACCCAATCCCGATGTGTTAGCCAACAAGCTTGAAACCATGGGAATTTATTCTGAGCCGCCAGCGGGTCCCACTTTAGTTGTGGCTTATGATGATTCACGCTTGGCGTTTGCTGCGCGTTTATGGTGGTTGTTGCGATATTTAGGACACGATCGCGTTGCCGTGTTGGATGGCGGTTTGTCCGGTTGGAAAGCGTCTGGCTACCCAGTGTCTAGCGATCTTCCACTGATTAAGACAGGTAATTTCATCCCAGCTATTCAGTCCAATTTGGTGCTGACATTAGACCAGGTAAACGCTCGCAAAAATTTGCCAGCCGTAACATTAGTTGATTCTCGTGAAGGCGATCGCTATCGGGGAGAACGAGAACCGACCGATCCAATAGCTGGACACATTCCAGGAGCAGTCAACTATCCCTGGCAAGAGATAACGGATGCTGAAGGATATCTGCGATCGCCCAGTGAGCAGCGTCAACACTGGAAAAGTTTATCAAATTCAGACGAAATCATTGTGTATTGTGGCTCTGGCGTAACGGCATGTGTTAATTTGCTGTCGCTAAACATAGCCAATATTCACGGAAAGCTATATGCCGGCAGTTGGAGTGATTGGTGTTCTCATCAAACCGATCTGTCCACTCCGTCATCAAACTAATAGGTCAACTTAGAAAATAACTAAGTTTAAACTGAAGCTGAGTCCCAGTAAAAAACTGTTGAAATTAATTGCGGATTCTGATGAAGTGCCTGTACTTACCCCACCATATAGACTAATTTGGGCGGTTTGGAAGGCGCTGTAGCTAATTCTGCCCAACACTTGATGATATAAATCGGTTCGGGGCTGCACCGTAAAATTGGCGGATGCAAATTGATAATCTAACCCAAGCTGAACGCGGGGAGTCAGACTGTAGTTCAGAGAAAGGAACAATACATTGATAATCCGAGAGCGATCTCTGGGTTCGGTAAAACTGACACGAAATTGATAAAACGAACTGAGAGTTAGGTTTTTGGCAAGTTGATCTTGACGACTTAACTCAAGTCGAATGGAGTGATCGTTCAAAAAACGAGTTCCTGCTGACAACCCAAAAATCTGACTGTTCGAAATAAAAAATTGTTGGTTTGTCCAGCCAATTTCGGCTGACATGGAGGGCGATAAGCGCTGGAAAATGCCAGCTTTGAACTTTAATTCACTGTAATCAAACTGCGTCAGGCTGAAATACTGATTGAGCGCCCCTTCTGCTGAAGCATTCAGATAAGTGCTAGATCCTAAGGCCGGCAAAACCAGTAAAGAGATGGCAGGTCTAATGAGTCCATCTTGAACGGGGTTTAATCCAGACAAAATGTTGTTGCTTCTAAAAATATCTAACCGCGGCAGCAAATACATTACAGGTGCCGATGTAGTCGTTACCACGGGACTTTCTAACCGCAAACAGCCTAACTCTGGATCGCACCCAGAAGGCACAGGCGGCGCAAATGGACTATTAGGATCGGATGGATTGCCAGGAAAAACTGGACGATCTGATGATTCTTGCAGTCGCAGATTCCCCAGCTCGGGATCGGCAGCCAAAAGCGGCTGTACTGATGTTGGTTCTTGCAATCTGAGAGAGCGATCGCTCTCCGCTTCAAGCGGGGGCGGCGCAAAATCATCAGGCTCCAAAGCTTTGAGCTTACTTGCAGCGACACCTGGAAAAGATTTGGGAGAAAGCCTTAAAGTGTCTGCCTTGCGAGAGGGATAAGCCAAACTAAAGGCAGCTTTTGTTGTAGGTTGCGAAATTGAAGGAACTGTTTCCTTAAGGTCCTTTTGCACCTGCTCCAGTTCTGCAAAGAATTTAGAGGAACTTGTAGATGTAGATGACTCTGAATAGGGCAGGACTGACTGTATGGGATTCAGAAAATCTAACTGTTGAACATCAGGACTACTTGAGAGGGCATCCATGGCTGGTGCACTCCAGGCGGGATAAACCGCGAACAGACTAATAAACCATGGCAAAACTTTCAACCACAGTAAACCTCCCTGTCCTTGCTGAAAGCGCAACAAGAGTATCTTTGAGGTATTCGGTTGCGCACTATGACGAAATGACAATTCAGGAACCGTGAAACTACTGAGGATCACACTAAATAGTTATCTATCTGGAGAAGGAACTGCTGTTAGTACAATTAGTCTGGGAACCATTTTTAAAAGCATATTGTCATTAGTTCAAAAAACGCTGTGCGATCGCATCACTCAAAAGTAGTATTCATCAGCATTTAATCAACTTTTACAGATTTTTGTGGAGGAGCCTCACTTCATTAATATAAAGATTTCATCAAGCTGCCCTTTAGCCTAGGCGTAAGAGAATTTACGTAGCTATGATAAAAGCTATAAGAAGGTATGTCTTGTAAGTGCCTGATCTCAAGTTAAATTAAAGTCTTTATCGAGTAGCCCTAAGCTCTGGAGTCTTATGCATAAGCAATTTCTCACCACTTTTGCAGTAGCTCTTTGCAGTTCTGGTATCACTTCACTACCTCTAACAGCAAATGCTCAGACTCTCCTAACTCGTGCTACGGTTCGAGACTTGCGTAACCAGGTTGAGCTTTTTTTGAAAGAGCAGCCGAAGTCCCGTCCTGCCAAAAAAACAGACAATATGACTCCAGGCGATTCGCTACAGACCTATCGCAAAGCGATGGCAGAGCTTCGCTTTAACGATAATTCTCTTGCCCGAATTGGGGAGCAAGCTATCTTTCGCTTTATTCCAAATACCCGCAACCTAAGTTTGCAAAAGGGAACTGTGTTGCTTTTGATTCCACCGGGTCAAGGACGAACTCAGGTGAAGACCCCAAATGCAGTCGCTGGAATCCGTGGCTCTGCCTTATTTGTTCGCTACATCGAAGATACCGGAGTCACTATCGTTGGGGCTTTAACTGATAGTGCGATCGAAATTTCCAATGCTGATGGCTCTCAAACCTATGTTTTGAAGGCTGGACAGTTAGGGACGGTACATAAAAATCAGATTGGTGTTTACAATTTCGATTTGAAGGCTTTTTACAGAACCAGTCCCTTGGTGAAAGATATTGACATGCAGGGATTAGAGGCTGTTGGTCAAGAGATGGCAGGGCCTCAAAAAGCTCAAATATTTGCAAATAGTAAACCAGCTAGCTTGTCGGAAAACCCAGCTTGGGCGCTGGCGGCTGAAAATCGCCCTGGAAGTCTAGCGCCAATCGCATCTAGCAACCCCAAAACTTCCTCTTTCCCAAGCTATGACATAAGTAAAAATACTTACGAGTGGTCTGCTGTAATGGCAACCTTAAAACGGTATAGTGACCCAGCTCAGCCATTCCAATTGCCCACCGCCGTTGCACCGCCACCGCTATCGGCAACAATTTCTGCTCCTGTGCAGCCAGTAATTTCAAATCCTACGCCAACTCAGGTTGCTGTACCTACAATTCCGCCACCTGAGATCGTGCTTCCTGTGATTGCGCCACCTCGCCCCATCCCTGAGACTGCAACTCCCCCAGTAGTAGGAGCACCACCTACGCCACCAACATTATCACCCGCTCCGCCAGTACCTAGTGCAACTCAGCCTATAACGCCCCCACCCCCCGTAATTGCTCCCCCAGTAGTAGGAGCACCACCTACGCCACCAACATTATCACCCGCTCCACCAGTACCCAGTGCAATTCAGCCTATAACGCCCCCACCCCCCGTAATTGCTCCCCCAGTAGTAGTACCTCCTCAAACCGCAGTTATTAGTACTCCTCCGGTTTCAGTTCCAGCTGGACCTCCTGCTACGCCTGCTACGCCTGCTACGCCTGCTACGCCTGCTACGCCTGCTACGCCTGCTACGCCTGCTACGCCTGCTACGCCTGCTACGCCTGCTACGCCTGCTAGGCCTGTACCACAGGTGACTCCTAATTTAGATCTGCCATCAGTGCAGCCTGGCACTCCGTAGTCTGCAATTACACCCATTAAGTATCCAAAAAGGGAGGGGCAGTTGCCCCTCCCTTTTTGACTTAGTTTTTACTTTTTATCCCATACCGTTTTTCACCTTAGGCAGCATTGTCTAATTCGGCTGTTTTCACAGATAGCTGTTTGCTAAGGTTGCCGCGCTGCACCTGTAGTTTAAGAGTTTGACCAATTTGGCTGCTTTCTACCAGTTGCTGTAGTTGTTCAGCAGTAGCGATCGCTTGTTCATTAATACCAGTTACCACATCGCCTCGACGTAATCCAGCTTTTTCGGCTGGAGTATTTGGTAACACCCGCACTACAACTACACCATTCACTTCAGGCACTAAAAAAGCTGAGTTTGGATCAGTATTATTCTGCTTGGCGAGTTCTGGCGTGAGGGTCGTCATTTGCACACCTAAGTAAGGATGAGTGATCCGCTCTCCCTTTGCCAAACGGGTTTCAATTTCCTTCGCTTTGTTAATTGGAATTGCAAAGCCAATACCCATAGCATCTGCTCGAATTGCTGTATTAATCCCAATCACCTCGCCTTGCTCATTCAGCAAGGGACCGCCTGAGTTTCCTGGATTAATGGCGGCATCCGTTTGAATAAAATCCAGTCGTTTGTTGGGAATGCCCACTTGGGCGCTAGAGCGCTTTAAAGTGCTCACAATTCCTAAAGTAACCGTATTATCTAACCCTAAAGGATTGCCAACTGCGATTGCCCAGTCTCCTACCTGGATACTATCTGAATTGCCTAACGGAGCAATCGGCAAAGCCTTACCGTCAATTTTGACGACAGCTAAATCAGTCACCTCATCCACTCCCTTCACAGTGCCATCAAAAACGCGCCCATCCTTTAGGGTAACTGTCACGCGATCGGCTTTATCCACTACATGCGCATTGGTCAAAATCACTCCAGTCTGATCCACAATAAAACCCGATCCCTGACCTCTCATTCGCTCTTCGCGAGGGATTTGTGAATAGTAGTCACCCCCAAAAAATTGGCGGAACAGGGGATCGTCCATCATTGGATCAGTAGAGCGTTGCCGAGTTACTGTTCTTTCCGTATCAATTCGCACCACCGATGCACCAACCGCTTTTACAGCTGCTGCCACAAAGCTTCCGCCCTTACTCAATTCCACTTTGGGTAATACCGCTGTATCTACCGCTTTGAGGGGTGTAGGTTCCAGAGTCGCCGCAGAAGCACTCGGCAAAGTTTGAAAGGCTAGAAGAACCGATATTCCAAAGGCGATCGCTGGATAAGCAAAACGGCGCAGGAACTCAAAAAGGTTGACTACATGCATATCACATACCTTCGACATTGCTCAAACTAGAATTGGCAGCACACTATTCAGTGGAAGTAAATGCTGCCAAACCTTTTCACCATTTTGACAGTCTTAGAATGGTTCGATCCATCTAGAGGAGATACGGCTGAGTAGGGGTTACCGACCTTTAGTAGAGGGTTTCTACGCGACTTCCACTAACACCTAGGCTAGAATCTATTGAGAACTTTCATATTTGCAATCTAGATGACCGCTTCTGAGCTTCCCCACAAGCATGACGTAGAAATTGAAGATGGTTATCATTCCCATGAAAATTCATCCAAAAGTCATCCTCACGTCCATACCGAAGAGTCGCTACGGAAAGTTGTAAATCGGCTGTCTCGGATTGAGGGACATATCCGCGGCGTTAAAGCAATGGTTCAAGAAAATCGACCCTGCCCTGATGTATTAGTACAAGTGGCAGCAGTTCGCGGAGCTTTGGACCGAGTAGCACGGATTATTTTGGATGATCATCTAACTGAATGTATTGCCCGCGCTGCCCGCGAAGGCAGTATTGAAACAGAAATTCAGGAATTGAAGTCAGCCCTCGATCGCTTCCTGCTGTAACAAAAACACTATTGCTGCACACTAAAAATTGCTCAGTGAACGTTGGCAAATAGCTGCTCATAGGATTGAGCTAAAACTTCAGGTTTTGCAACGATTTCAACAATTTTATTGCGAGACGCAGACGAAAATAGCGCTTCTACACAGGTCTGAGCCACTTTAGTTCGAGGAATACTGCCTTCAGATAGGGTGTCTGCTCCAGACATGACTACACCATCCGCGTTATCGTCATTTTTTAGACCACCAGGTCGCACAATGGTATAAGGAACCCCGCTAGCTTGCAGATACTCTTCTGCCTGTTTTTTCCAAACCAAAATTAGAAAGAATAAGTTTAGGGGATGAAAAAACTGAGAAGTACAAAGAGAAGACACCATAACGAATTGCTCGATTCCCTTTACCCTCGCCGCATTGACCAAGTTTTTGGTGCCTTCAAAATCGACGCGGTAAGGAGCGGTAGGATCGAAACCAGGACGAGCACCCGTTGCGGATAGTAGAACTGTACAGTCAGCGATCGCGGCGCTGAGGCTTTCAGGCTTCAGTACATCTCCCATCACCAGCTCTACTTCCGCTGGCAAAATTGAGCGGGCAGATTCTACATTGCGAACCAATGCTCGTACTGGAATCTGTCGTTGAACAAGCTCTAACACGATTCTCCGCCCGGTTTCACCTGTCGCTCCAGCAACAAACGCTTTCATAAATAAACCCTCAAATTGGATGATATGTTACTGGATTATTACAAGGAATGACTAGCACTACTTTTTAGGAATTGATGCAGTTTGCGATCAGACTCATAATGGACGGATCTAAAAATGAGTAGATTGAAACAATAAAAATGCTTTGATCGTTTGCTTGACCAATTTTTTCCAGCTTACATCTAAGATAGGATTTCATTGATTCGATAAGAATCCCGCTTACGAGGGAACTCTAAAAAAGTTATTACTCATTATTCTGGGAATACGAAGCGAATGCAGTCATATCGTTCTACCGAACAACCTGCTGAAGTGCCCAACGGTGTGATACACACTGCGTCAGTCCTATCAAATGCTGGCTATTCAGTTTCAGTTACAGAGGATACTGCTCAGCCTGTGAATGAGCCAATGCGTTTTTACAGTCAATTTGAAGACCATATGGAAATGTGTGCCGATGCGCACACAGTTGCTCAATACTTGGATCACCATCATGAGTGGTTTCATCGATGTGCCCACCCCATGAAAGTTGAGCCAATTGGCACTAATAGCTATGCTCTGTTGATTGGTCGCTTTGGCTCATTCGGCTACGAGGTGGAGCCAAAGATTGGGTTAGATCTGCTGCCTCAGCAAGAAGGTATTTACCGGATTGAAACAGTGCCTGTGCCAGGGTACAGTGCGGTAGGCTACGACGTGGATTTTCGAGCAGCGATGGAACTTGTAGAAGGGTTGCCAGAGTGTAATCATGAGGCTCAAAGCGATCGCGCAGTCTTACCTGTCACCACCTGTGTGCAATGGCAGCTAGATTTGACGGTGATGATTCAGTTTCCCCGGTTTATTCACGCGTTGCCAAAGGCGTTAGTTCAGAGCACAGGCGATCGCCTATTGCGTCAAATTATCCGTCAGGTTTCCACACGGCTGACGCACAAGGTTTTGGAAGATTTTCACCAAACCCACGGACTTACCATTCCAAAGCGTTCCAATCGCTGGTTTTTCCGCAAATCTGAGACGGATTTAGACAGCTAATCTGTAGGAGAGTAGCGCCTCTTAGCGTGAGTAGAAAACTGTTAGAGTAAAACCTGCTGTTTTAATACAATGGCGTTGTTCTCTGCTGGCTGGGGCTAAATGGGGTTTAAAGGCTTACTGTTGGCGGCTGCTTTTATTTCGGCAGCACGCGTTCTCACATTCTTTTTGCCCACTCAAGGCGCATCTGATCTGGGCGAAATGCCGCATATTGAATCTGAGTCAGGTCAGCCCTATAGTTCTTTGCCATCCGCCGTTTTTCCATTTTCACCGGATGCAGAGGTTCACAATCCAGTTCAAGCGGAACCCAATATTTCACAAGCGCCATCTTTTACAGCCGGGTGCCAATCCGCGGGTTCGGCTGTGGTAACCGTTTATGCGGGGCGAGAGATTGGCTCTGGTAGTATCGTTAGTCCTGATGGGTTAGTGTTGACCAATAATCATGTAGTGAACCGCTTACGACGGCGATCGCTTTACGTCGAAACCTTAGAGGGTAACCGCTACAACGGGCAGGTGATTGCAACCGATCGCCGCAATGATTTGGCGTTACTTCAGATTGAAACTCAGGCGATGTTACCCATTGTGCAGCTAGCCTCTAATCAGATTGTCGAAGTGGGTCAATCCGTTTGCGCGATCGGTAGCCCGTTGGGTGAGGCAGGAGTAGTAACCGAAGGGCGCTTGCTCAAAATCCGCTCGAACGGAGATTTAGAATCAGATGTTTTGTTGAAGCCGGGGAGTTCTGGCGGACCGCTGTTAAACGCTCAGGGAGAAATGATTGGCGTGAATAAAGGAGTTGCCAAGCGATCTAAAACGGGCAAGAGCGATCGCAACAGTTTCGCCACCAGCATCGACGCAGTTAAAGAATTCATGCAGCAAAATCGCTTAGGCAGCCCATGAGTTGAGTCAAAAAATTAAGGGATACAGAATAATCTCTGCATCCCCCAAATTAATTCAGCAATAACTAAGACGGATTTTGGAACTATTCCAAATAATTCGAAGCAACCCAGTTACCGTCGGGAAGTTCTTCCCAGTCATAGCCATCTTGGTAAACAGTGCCATTGACTGTGGGTAGGTAGGTACCATCGGAAACGGCACCTTCAACACCATAGCCCAGCCCTGGACCAGAGCGGATATTTAAGCCGATGCCGGTATTGGTTCCGACATAGCCACCGCCGTGGGTGTAAGAAACAGGGCTGTAGTAGCCATCGTCATAGTATTCGTCAGAGTGGTGATGATCATGGTAATGATCATGGTGATAACTTACTTCTTCGTAGCTGGTGGGTTCGTAATAGTCGCTCACATAGTCTGTAGCAACCCATCCGCCGCCAGCCTCACGCTGCCAACTGTACCCATAATGATCATAGGAAACGACTTGGCCGTAGGTATCTACGACAGTGCCATCCGCTAAACCACCAATGCGGCGATAGTCAAGTCCTGGACCACTGCGAACATTTAAGCCAATACCGCTGTAGGTATCAACAACGCCTAAATCTACAGGCTTGTACTTTTCGTCTAAGCCAAGAGCCGTTGCGGTTTCTTTACCAACGATACCATCCACTTGCTTTAAGCCTTGACGCACTTGGAAGTCCATTACCGATGCCTCGGTTTTAGCACCGTATGCACCATCTGCTTCAATGCCTAAAGCTTTTTGAATATGAGTTACTTCATCACCGGACGCACCTGCACTATAGGATGCAGTAGATGCCATTGCATTTCCACTTCCAACAGATACCGCTACTACTGCTGCACCTGCCAAAGTCATCAAGGCAGAACCCGAAGCCTTAATGCATTCTCGATCCAACACTGTCACCTCTGGATCAGGTGCGGAATCTTCGTAATTGACAGCCGTATGAACAAAAGCTAGTAATTCCATAAGCTCCTCGATCTCTTAATCTTCACCTGCCCAGACTTTCAAAAAGCGATCGCATTGCTAATAAAGTGATGCAACACACTTCTGAAGATGTGCAGTGTTGAGTGTACAAAAATCACATCTGCCCACGGTTATAGAATCTATCAAAACACTGTAAATGATAAACTCTACGTGATGGAAAATGATAATTTAGTCTACCATATGCTTCTTTGTAGAAATCTTAATTGTTGACTTTTCCCTACTTTGAATAAAAGTCAATTGATCTCTATTTTTTAGGAGCAGCCTTCGTCTCAACGGGTGCTTTTGAGTCGCGAATTTTGTAGGTTCGGATCAGTTCTAAACTGGGGCAACAAGCTGGATCGCCGGGTCGAAACTGTTGGATTTTTGCCTCAATTGTGGCAGCAGGCTTAATTGCGATCTCTTTTACTCTCACTTGAGGTCCGACAAATTCCGAAGAAATATTCCTGAGGATACCCTTCTCATTGACCACTGTTACCAAGTAAGTCACATCGCCAGAATTGGGGATCGCAACTCTAAGAGACGCAGCCGCATCTTTTACGCCATCTTTATTTAGATCGCCATAAGCTACAACGTCATCTAAAGAAATGGTTCGTTGAGTGCTTTTATCTATATATTTACCGTTTACCAATTTGATAGGTCCTTTGGCTAGAAAGAAATATTCTGCATTTTTTAATTTTTCTACCGTCAAGGGCGGGTTTAATTGCGGTGATGGTTGAGATGGTTTGGGTGTCGTTGTTGTATCTGACTTTGAGACAGTAGGGCTAGAGTTTGTTCCAAGAGTTTGACTAATTTGGGGAGAAGCAGTCGAAGAAGCGCTGCTGGATGCGGCAGATTGCTCTTGAGTTTGGACACTATTACACCCTGCTAGGCTGATGCTAACTGCAAGCCCACTTGCAAGCAGCATAAAACTATCTTTAAGGTTCACGATCATTTCCTGGGTCACTGTTCTAAAGAAAATTGCCGACGTGGAATCTTGACGTTCTTTTTCTAATTTTTTAGAAACTAAGCAGGTCAATAGTAGCAGCAAGGTTTAATTGGATGCGCTTCGATGGAGAATACTTCACTAAATATCGATTGATTGGAACTGTCTTTGTAAGCTTATTCAAGCAGATGCTGCATTTCTTCTATCACTCGTTTGAGTGATCTCATCCAGCGGCAGCGATCGCTCAAGCATAAATTTTGATGGATTTTGAGGCATGAAACCTAACTATTTAATGATTAGCAGTGGATTGATATTGCTCGGTTTGGCATTGGCAACTCTCACTTTTCTAAAAATTTTGGCTCCAACAAATGCGGAAAAAGATCAAGCTAATCAAACTCAAGAAACTCAAGCTAAAAATGCTGAGAAAATAATTCCTCTAGAGGTTGAAAAAAGGCAGGAGAATTTCATCTATCAGAAAGTAAATAGCGCTGTCGTTACAGTATATGGCGCAAAAGAGTTGGGATCTGGAATGATTATGCGAACAGATGGACTAGTTTTGACCAATAAACATGTTATTGAAAACTCCATTTCTCCTGCGGTAAAAACGGCAACTGGAGAAGTCTATGAAGCGGAGATTGTTGATTTTGATTTGCGTTACGATTTGGCAATCATGCAGTTGAAAACAAAAGCCATACCAATAGTGTTGCCAACCATCACCCTGGAAAACACCTTGCAATTGCGACCGGGCGATCGCGTCTATGCGATCGGCAGTCCCGGTGGCAAGGCTGGAACGATGACAACTGGCACCTTTCTGCGCACCACTGAGCAAGGCAGTTTGCAGCTCAGTTCAGGTCTGCTTAGTCCAGGCAATTCTGGTGGACCCTTGCTGAATGCCAATGGTGAAGTCGTAGGGATTAATAAAGGCGTTTTGAAGGACAATAGCGGACTTGCCACTAGCGTGACTGCGATCAAGGAATTGCTATCTCGTTATGATGCCATTCGCGATCGCTCAAAATAATAGGGACACGAAATTTCGCGTCCCTATCACCACAGTTGTGATGCTGTGAGCCAACAGCAGAAGTTACATCCGACTAATGATGTTTTTAACGATACCAACGCCTGTTATCGCCTGCCATGTAAACAAACCCATTAGCACCAGGTTTAAAGAAATGTGAGTGTAGCGCGCCCAATCGCTGCCCTTTTGCATGAGTGGCGATAATGAAGCCGAGACAGCAATCATTCCAGTCATACCCAACCCTACAATCAAATGGGGATTTACAAATAGCTTGCCACTGTTGATATAGGTTGCGCCCATTGCGCTAATTGCCCCAACTACCATGAGCGCTAGCAATAAGGAACCCACCTGATAGTGCTTTAGGTTGAACTTTCCTTTGATCAATTCTTTTTTTTCGTCGCCTTGGGCTGAACGGGTTTTGCGAACTTTTATCCCTAAATAGAGCGCATAAACGGTTAATGCAAGCAATACCCACATTAAAACGGGGTGAATAAATTGGCTCCAAACTTTGATGGATTTAAGAATTTCAGGTGTCATAAGGACCGGAGTGGAGAAGGATCTTCATAAAAAGTAGCATAGGCGATCGCATCACCGCATTTAGAGCACCCTTAGTTTCTAACCAAGCTTCAACTGTTGCGATAGAGCACCCTTAATTTCTAACTAAGCTTCAACTGTTGCGATAGAGCACCCTTAATTTCTAATTAAGCTTCAACCACCGCAATGCAGTCAATCTCTACCAGTAGATCCTTGGGCAACCGAGCCACTTCCACGCAGGCGCGAGCGGGTGCATTCGCTTCACTAAAATAGTTGGCATAGACCGTATTCATGCGAACAAAATCATTCAGGTCTTTCAGAAATACCGTAGTTTTAACCACATCCTCTAAGGTTGCGCCAGCGGCGGTCAAAACCGCTTTGAGATTAGTAATCACCTGTTCCGTTTGCTGTGTGACATCGCCTGCGCCCACAACATCTCCTGTCTGTGGATCGAGGGCAATCTGCCCCGCCACACATATCATTCGACCAGAAGCCGCGATCGCTTGGTTATAAGGGCCTACCGGAGCCGGAGCTAAATTTGTACGGATTACTTCACGAGACATAGCAATTGCCTGAAAACACTATTGAAATGGACAAATACTGGACTAAACCAATGGATCCAGAATAGGCGTCTTCGGCTCAAATAGGCGTTTCAGCTTCAGAAACGGCTGTTCATAAAACCGGAAACTAATTTCACTGACGATGATTGTAAGCAATAGACAGAGTAAAAACAAAGTACCCGGAGAAACTGTGCCCATTGGCTTAAGAATAAAAGCGGAGAAGGTAAACACAGGCAGATGTAGTAGATATATGCCGTAGCTAATCACGCCAGTCCGTCGAACTGGATAAAAGTTGAATAGGCCGCTCAACCCATGCTTCTCCTGAATTACACAGCTTGCTAACAGCATGGTCATCAGCATTTGAATCAGCAGTCTAGGAAATCCGGCAAGATGAGCTGTTGGTAAATTGCAGGCCAAAAAGGTTAGGGCTAATAGCACAACAGGAGTCCAGGTAGGTTGTAACCAGCGTGCCATGGCTTGAAATCCTGACTCACGGTGTAGAACATGAGCCAGCAACACCCCAAAACAAATAGGTGTAAAGGTTGCTTGCAGAATTTCTGGGTCTTGGTAATTAAGTCCGATCGCCGCAAGCAGTTGGCTAAGCAGACCAAAGTTAATCAGTTGGCTGACAACAATGACGCTACCCAGCAAGGCAAATTTGATGGAAGTGTTTTTGACAAATTTTTCTATGGGAGGGTAGATGGCGTAGAACTGTTGCTCCGTGGATAGTGACCATGCGACCGCGAGCATACCCTCTGGTCTAATCCAATTCGAAGTGCAGGTTAAATAAAACGGAAGTTCACTAAAAAACTCATGTGCCATCTTTCCCTGGGGCACAAACAGCGGCAGCCCAATGGCGAAAAGAATCAGTACGCCGTAATAAAGCGGAAAGATTCGGAGCGTTCGCCGCACATAGAACTGGTTTAACGCTATGTCACCGTTTTTATCTCGCTCTCGCAACAGTAAGGTGGCGATCAGAAAACCACTCAACACAAAAAACATATCGACACCTAAGAATCCCCGTGCGAGTGCCGGAATTCCCTGCCATTTTCCTGGTGTATGGTGCCACATGACCGCCAGAATACTGATGCACCGCAACCCATCCAATGAGTGAAAAAACCGCTGTGACCGAAATTCCTCGTGTTTTGACATAATGGATACCATCTGAATACTTAACTTCTCAGTGAAGTTAGAGTGCCCAGGTCAAATGAAGCACTAGTGCTCTAGATCCAAAATTTAATAAAAAATACAGATTTAATCGCGATCGCCAGATTTGCCTTTGCCGTACCCCAATTTAGATCTCAAATTTTTAGGTGATGATTCTGGGTCTCATTCCATAGTTTCGATAGCGCAGATAGTCCTGCAAAATGCGATCGTGATCGAAACAAAGATTGCTTGGAATTTGCCACGGTTCAAATAATTCCAATTTTTTTGCATCGTCGCCAGCGTTGGGCTCTCCAAGCGCCGTCGCCAAAAATACCACGCTCAAGGTGTGCTGGCGCGGGTCTCGGTTTGGGTCAGAGTAGACATAAAACTGCTCCACCAGTTCCACCTGCAATCCTGTTTCTTCTTCGGCCTCTCGCCGCGCTGCTGTTTCAACCGACTCGCCGTAGTCCACAAATCCCCCCGGAAGTGCCCAACCTAACGGCGGATTAAGCCGCTCAATTAACACAATCGGACGATGGGGGCGATCGCTCAGTTCAATGATGATATCAACGGTAGGCGTAGGGTTGCGGTATGGCATGAAAGGAGATGTCGGATGTTAGTTTTGAGCATGATACGTCGAGTCGGTAAAATTTCCGCTAATCTCTATCTTGAGACTGCTTCCTGATAAATTGCTCTCCATCAGGATAGATGAAGCAATGTATCGTATGCGATAAGCGACCAATTTGTTCACCACAGGGTGAGCAAATTACATCCCAACCCTCTTCCCTAAAGAGAAGCGCATTTGGTCGTTTTCGATCTCTCAACAAAGAGAGCCAAGTAGAGCTGTCGCTTCCTATCATTCAACTACACAGGTTTATCATGTCATCACCCAGAGCCAGCGGCGTTTTACTCCATCCCACCTCTTTCCCCGGTCGCTATGGCGTGGGTGATCTCGGTTTGGAGGCTTATCAATTCATTGATTTTTTAGCCGCTAGTGGACAGCAATATTGGCAAGTATTACCTTTAGGACCCACTGGATACGGCAATTCTCCTTATATGTGCTACTCCGCTCTGGCGGGCAATCCTCTTTTGATTAGCCTGGAACTGCTGCAAGACAGTGGCTTTTTGGAAGATGGAGATTTGTGGCATGTGCCAGAGTTTTCGGGCGATCGCGTTGAGTTTGAAAAAGTTCTTGACTATAAAATGCCGCTGTTTCATAAGGCTTGCAATACTTTTAAGGAGAAAGCCTCAGAAGTCCAGCGCACCAAATTTGCCGGATTTTGTGAAAGCAAGGCTTACTGGCTGGATGACTATGCCATCTTTATGGCGCTGAAAGAAGCGCATGGAGGTGCCAGTTGGTATCAGTGGGAGCCAGAATTAGTCACGCGATCGCACGCAGCATTACAACAGTGGGGAGAGCAGCTTAATTCCGAAATCACCTTCCACAAATTTTTGCAGTACGCCTTCTTTTCCCAATGGTCGCAGCTTAAACAATATGCTAGCGATCGCGATATTCAAATCATTGGAGATATTCCCATCTATGTTGCCCATGATAGTGCCGATGTTTGGGCAAACCCAGAAAACTTCTGCCTCAACAAGGAAACCCACGAACTTGATCTGATGGCAGGGGTACCACCTGACTACTTTAGTTCCACTGGGCAACTGTGGGGCAACCCTATTTATAACTGGGAGCATCTCCAACAAACCAATTTTAAGTGGTGGATTCAGCGCTTTGAAGCCATGTTGGATTATGTTGACGTGATTCGGATTGATCACTTCCGGGGATTTGAGTCCTTTTGGGTGGTGGAACTAGACCCAGAGGTTAAGCCCGAAGACCGCACCGCTGAAAAAGGCGAATGGGTCAAAGCGCCCGGCAAAGAGTTTTTTGAAACTTTACGCGACAAGCTAGGCAAACTGCCGATCTTGGCAGAAGACTTGGGCCTGATGACCCCCGAAGTAGAAGACCTGCGAGATAGCTTTGACTTTCCTGGCATGAAGATTTTGCAATTTGCCTTCGGTTCAGATCCCAGCAATCCCTTTCTGCCGTTTAACTATCCGCGTAACTGTGTCGTCTACACGGGCACTCATGATAACGACACCACTGTTGGCTGGTATGAAAGCCGCGAACAGTGGGAGCACGATGCGATTCTTCGAGTTTTTGGGCAGATTAGCTCAGAAGGGATTCATTGGGATCTGATTCGGCTTGCTTTTAGCTCTGTGGGCAATCTAGCAATTATTCCATTGCAAGACTTTTTGGGGCTAGGCACTCCTGCTCGAATGAATTATCCCGGCAAGCCTTCTGGCAATTGGGAATGGCGATACTGGGGTGGCTCAATTACGCCCGAATTGGCAGAACGGATCAAAAGTCTGACTCAGACTTTTGGACGTATCGCTCAACCAAAAGGTACGCAAGAGTAGGGGGTATAAAATCTACCTTTATGAATTTTCAACCCCTTGTATGACAGAGATTGAACTGTTCCTTAGATCTGTTCCTCTCACTTTAAAAGATGCCTATCCTACTGACGTGAGTAGAGTGCCTTTAAGGAAAAATTCATGAAAAAAGCTTTTGTTGATAGCTTTGTTGGTAGCGCAGCAGGTTGTTTTGCAACTGCTGGAACAGCGATGACCTTGGGAATTATTGCAGGTGGATTTCTTGCTACAGGAGCGATCGCGGCAGATGTTCCAACAGCAGATGTGCCAACAATTGGCATGGAACAGGTTAACTCCGTTTCTCAGTTAACTGATGTTCAGCCCACTGACTGGGCCTTTCAGGCGCTGCAATCTTTAGTAGAACGGTATAGCTGTATTGTGGGCTATCCCGACAGAACCTATCGTGGTAACCGTGGCACAACCCGGTATGAGTTTGCAGCCGGATTAAACGCCTGTCTCGACAAAATTCAAAACTTGCTTGCCGCCGCAACGGCTGATTTTGTCAGCAAAGAAGATTTAGAAACCATTAAAAGACTGCAAGAGGAGTTTGCTACCGAGTTAAGCGCTTTACGCGGTCGTGTAGATGGGTTGGAAGTGCGGACAGCCACTTTAGAAAAACAGCAGTTTTCTGTGACCACTCGGCTTTCTGGAGAAGCAATTTTTTCTCGCAGCGATGCCATGGGTGGTGACAATGCGACTGGTTTTGGACGAGTGCCAATCGATGCGGGCAGGGGAGTTGGAGTTCAGCAAAATCGTGTACGGCTCAATTTTCTCACCAGTTTTAATGGGCAAGATCTGCTTACCACTCGCTTAGAAGCCGGAAACGCCATTCCCACTTTGGGATCAGGCGGAACCACGGGGGGCGCAAATTCTGCCTACTTGCTCTACTCCAACGAAGGACGGCTTGCCTACGACAACTCCAGCGTGGCGCTTTCCAACAATTCAGTCAATTTAAGTTTGCTGAGCTATCGCACGCCTGTTGGCAGTTTCGCAACGGTGACAGCGTTTGCCAGTGGAGGTTCCCATTTCCGATATGCAGAAACACTGAGTCCTTATTTAGATGATGAGGATGGCGGGAATGGTGCGCTGAGCCGCTTCGGTCAATTTAACCCAATCTACCGAATTGGTGGAAATGGAGCGGGTGCTGGAATTAAATTTAAGCTGGGTAATGCTTTTAAGATCGACGTGGGTTACTTGGCAAGCCGGGCAAATGATCCCAATCGGGAGGCTGGCTTATTTAACGGCAACTATTCGGCATTGGCGCAGGTATCGATTCAACCGGGCGATCGTATCGGACTGGGGCTAACCTACGTTCATGCCTACAATAATGCGGGTGACTTTCGCTATGGCGGTGCCGGAACAGCAACCGGAACTTTTTTAGGCAATCTGTTGCCCGGTTCTCAAGGAGCCTTCCCATCGCCTCCTAACCGCCCTACTGTCACTGATTCTTTTGGAGCCGCGGGCTATTTCAAACTCAGCGATCGCATTGTGCTGGGCGGTTGGGGCACCTATACCCGCGCTACTTTTTTGAGCGGTGGTGGCGGCAGCGGCGATATTTGGTCTTATGCCGGAGCGTTGCTATTTCCCGACTTAATCAAGCGTGGTAGTTTAGCGGGCATTATTGCTGGAGCTGAACCGAGTTTGAAGGGAGTAAAACTCGCCGGACAGCAGCGCACCGTGGTTGACCGCGATGATGCCTTCCATGTGGAAGCTTTTTATCGCTATCGACTGAACGACAATATCTCGATTACACCGGGGATTATGTGGCTGCCAGCCCTAAACCAGCGTGCCGACAATGATGATGTCTTCATTACCGTGGTGCGAACCACTTATTCTTTCTGATGACAGGATAGACATTTAATTACGGGTTAGCTCAGCACTTCTGCCAAATTTCATCTACGCTCAAGATAGGGTTTATGGAAGAAGATGAGCGTGTCCCAGTCTGTTTCTGACTCTTTAGAAGTTCTGCCAGCATCACGATTAGAGCCTTCGTCCGTTTCTACTGAAACGATTGCGATTGACGTGATGGGAATGATGTGTGCAGGTTGTGTGCGTTCGGTTGAGCAAACATTAACTCGCTGTTCGGGTGTTGTTGCCACTACGGTAAACCTGGCAACGGAAGTGGCAACAGTACAATATGTTCCGGAAACCATCACGCCAATCGCCCTGGCAAATACTTTAACAGAGGCAGGATTTCCCTCCCAGCCGCGCTTGCCTAAAGGCGATCGCAATCGCAGCGAAGCGATTCCCCACGAGTTTGATCTGCACCAACGGCGGCGGCAAGAAACGCAGCAACAGCTTCGGCGCTTGGCGATCGCGACGCTGCTATTATTTCTGTCGGCACTAGGACACTTAGAACAGCTTGCAGATATTACTCTGCCGGGATTCAGCAATATTTGGTTTCACTGTGGGCTGGCGACCCTTGCCCTGATGTTTCCTGGGCGCGCCATGGTGATGGATGGGTGGCGAGGCTTACGGCGGAACGCCCCCAACATGAACACCCTTGTCAGTTTAGGAACTCTCACAGCCTATTTCACTAGCTTGATTGCGCTGCTTTTTCCTCAGTTAGGCTGGGAATGCTTTTTTGATGAACCCGTGATGCTGGTGGGCTTCATTTTGCTGGGGCGAACGCTAGAGCAACAAGCCCGTAACCGTGCTGCGTCGGCGTTCCAATCCCTGCTGGCACTGCAACCCACGATCGCCCGCTTAATTCCTGCTCGGAACTTGGAAGTGGCGAGTGAAGAGCTAGGACTCAAGGTGCAGGAGTCAGTCTTACCGCTCGAAATTCCGGCTGAATCGGTGCGCGTGGGCGAATGGCTACAGGTTTTGCCTGGAGATAAAGTTCCGGTGGATGGGAACATTGTTGTAGGGCAAACCTTAGTGGATGAATCTATGGTGACGGGCGAACCAGTGCCCGTGATGAAACAAGTCGGCGATCTCATTATTGCTGGCACGCTCAATCAATCGGGCGCGATCGCTATTCAAGCGACCCGCACCGGCAGCGACACCACGCTTGCCCAAATCATTGAATTGGTAGAGACGGCTCAAACTCGCAAAGCCCCCATTCAAAAGCTTGCAGACACCGTTGCTGGTTATTTTACCTATGGCATTCTGGCGATCGCCACCTTCACCTTTCTATTTTGGTATTTCCTTGGCACTCACCTGTGGGCAGCCGAATTAGCTGGCATGGGACCTTCGATTTTAGGCGATGGGCATTCAGTATTAACCCATTTGTTTACGGTGCCGAGCCATATGCTTCATCACTCCAGCACCCCCTCGCCGCTGCTGCTTAGCCTCAAAATTGCGATCGCCGTTCTGGTAGTTGCCTGCCCTTGCGCTCTTGGACTGGCTACGCCAACCGCAATTCTGGTTGGTTCTGGGATTGGTGCTGAGCGTGGCTTACTGATTCGGGGCAGCGATATTCTGGAGCGTGCCCACGCCCTGGACACGATTGTTTTCGATAAAACTGGCACCCTCACCAGTGGCAAACCAACTGTCACCGATTGTCTGGTCATCGATCCAATTCAAAATCAAGACATCTTCTCAGGGTCTTCTCCTGACGCTTCACCATCGCCTTTTGCCACTTGCCCTATCTCTGATGAAGACGCTGAGCGATCGCCATCTACTTTTCCCTTCCAACTCCTCCAACTCGCTGCGACCGTCGAAAGCGGCACCCGCCATCCTTTAGCCCTGGCAATTCAGCAGCAGGCTCAGCAGCAGGCGATCTCTCTTTTGCCAGCCCAAGATTTTCTAACGGTGCCAGGATTTGGAGTGGCAGCAACGGTGCAATGTTCTGAAGAGTTGGCTCAGCCGCCGCAACGGGTGCTGATGGGAACGGCTGACTGGCTGATGCAAAACGAGATTGCGATCGCCGAAGCGGTTCAAGTTCACGCAAAAATGCTGGCTGTTGCAGGTAAAACCGTGGTGTATGTTGCCCTAGCGGGAACCGTCGTTGGCTTAATTGCCGTCGCAGATGTGCTGCGTCCTGACGCGATCGCAACAGTGGCTCAACTGCGGCAAATGGGATTAACCGTAAAAATGCTCACGGGTGATCACTCTGATACGGCAACCACCATTGCCCAAATGCTGAATATTTCATCGGCTGATACGTTGGCCAATATCCGACCCGACGGCAAGGCGGACGCGATCGCCCAACTTCAGGCACAGGGTTACACGGTCGCCATGGTTGGCGATGGCATTAACGATGCGCCAGCTTTAGCTCAGGCCAACGTGGGCATCGCTTTGCACTCTGGCACTGATGTTGCCACAGAAACCGCTGGTATCATTCTCATGCGCGATCGGCTGTTGGATGTCGTAGAAGCAATTCGCCTAAGTCGTGCTACGTTCAATAAAATTCGTCAAAATCTTTTTTGGGCATTTGCCTATAATCTGGTGGGGATTCCCCTCGCTGCTGGGCTTTTGTTACCTAGCTACGGCATTTTGCTCAGTCCAGCCGCTGCTGGTGCCATGATGGCATTTAGCTCGGTCAGTGTCGTCACCAATTCACTCTTGCTGTATTGGACTATTTCTCCTCAAAATGCTCAGCCCTCTCTGAACGTTGATTGATGAGGTTTTCCGATGGGCGATCGCGAATAAGATATTGTAAGATCATCAGCTATATCAGAATTTTTCTTTATTGTTTGTTTGCATCTCCACATGCCTACTGCTGCCTATCAAAGCCATATATTTATTATTCAAGACGATAAGGGTCGTGCAGAGATTACCCTAGATCGTGATCTTCATTCGATTGGCCGCGATCCTGACTGTGATATCCGTTTAGTCTCTCAATTTGTTTCCCGTCGCCACGCCACCCTAGTGCAATTGAGCAATGACGATGGCACCTATTGCTATCGTATTGTCGATGGAGTTCCGGCAGGCAGATCAAGCTCTAATGGTTTGTTGATCAATGGTAGTCGACTTCGCGCTCACACCTTAGAGCACGAAGATGAAATAGTATTTGGTCCTAAAGTGACTGCAACCTACCTTCTACTAAGCCGAGAAGAGATCATAACAGCAGCACCCGATGAGTATGACATTACGCTGATCGGACCTAATATGATGGGATATCCAGAAGCGAATGATGATAGATGACTGTGTTAAGGCAGATTGAATAAAGGTAAGCCGTCAACGCAGTTCGAACAGAATATTTACATGAAGGTTGAAACCTTCAGATTTGTGGCAATGTGAACATTTCTAAGAGTTCTGTGTCCCACTCTGCATCATAAAATCACAACTCGAATGCGTAACTAAAAAATAATGTTTGCTAGAAAAACTAATAACTATTCAATGAATACACTCTGCAGCATTTAGAAACCGCCTAAGAAGCACATGTAAGGTAAAAGTTAAATTTAGAGGTTGGCACCCACCTCCCCAGCTTTTTTCCTTCAGGAACAAAGCGAGAGACCGAGGTTGCCTACTCGTACAAGGAATTTATGGAAGCTGAGGGCTTGCCTCTAATCCCCACTGCTGTTTTAGGAAGTGTTTGTACATATTTTCACGAACAATCATTTGCTCGTATAGCTTGATTAAAAAATCCTGAGCCTGTTCACGGCTCATCCTTTCCACCTGGTTTTCGAAGGATCGAATGCTGAACTGTTGCTCCAAAGAAAGATCTACAGGTTGACTCATAATTACACTCCAGTATGAAAGAGTACATGTCATCAAGCCGCAACTGGCTGAGGATGAGCGTTGGCTTAATCAAGCAGCAGCAAATCTATTTAGGGTTCCAAATTCAATTTGTACTGATGTGATTATTACAGAAGATAACAAATGTTTGACAAAATGCACACACCCCTTGAGAGGTATTTTTACGGCTTTCTCCTATATCTAGAGATAAAAAGGTTGAAAACCTAGCTTGGTAAGCCTTTTGGCAAGAGTAAAATGGCTTAATTCGTACTTTCCCCTTTATCACTGAATGATTGGAAAGAGTTTAGGGCTTTCAAGCTATCAATTATGTGAATTAGCTAACAAAGTTAGAGATTTATAGAAAAGCTTGGGCACTTCAAAGAACAGATTCAAACATGTCCACTAAGTTTTGGGAATCAACGTCTGCTCGTATTCGTGGGTTTCTACGAGGCTAAAACAGACTCCGACGCTCTGTTGTTTCCCTACCCTCATAGATGTAAGGGCAGAGATGATGGCAACTGAGTCTCACAGGTGTTGAATTCTGTTGAACTCAAACACATGTGCAATTTACTCACTCCATTCCGTCTCTGCGTCCCAGTTCATAGACGGCACAACTCAGACATGCCAAGGTGCCAGTACTGATTGCCCAGCTTTGTCCCAGAGTCGATTCCACGCCAAAGTTACACAGCCCACCGAAGATGAAGAAGGGGAAAATACTAAAAATAGAGGCGTAAAAAGCATTTTGGGCTTCTCGTCCTTGACGGGTGCGTTCAAATTCTTCTTGCGAGATGTAGAGCGATCGCTCGGCAAAGTTAAACCAGCGATTCAGTTGATAAATTACCCATTCGCTGAGCGGGGATAAGCCCAGGTAAAGTGCCAATGACCACAAGCTGGTCCCTGCGATCGCGGCTGGGTGAAGCTCAATTGTGAAGGGAACAATTTCGATCATCATGGCAGGATCGGCATGGAACAAAGCCGATGAGACGGTAATTTATATTACCGAAAAGTCTCCCATTCTCAAACGTCTCAATGTATCCAGATATATTGACCCTGTTTTTGAGATCGCGGGTAGAAGCGATAGACTAAACCTGTTCTTTCATAACGGTTCAGGAGACGATTGTTGACTAGCTCCTTCCCGCTCAATCCGTCGTCTGTGAATGCGGCTGAAGTATTCAATCGCGCGATCGCTCACCATCAAGCCGGAAAATTTGTCGAAGCCGAGCAGTTGTATCGACAAATTTTGCAGCAGCAGCCCCAAAATGCGGATGCGCTGGCAATGATGGGGGTGATTTGCTGTCAGCGGGGCAACTTGGAGCAGGGAATTGCGCTGTATCGGCAGGTGTTAACCATTCGCCCAGAGCATCGGCAAGCGCGAGAAAACCTGAACTTGGCGCTATGGAAACAGGGAAAGCGCTTGATGGATGAGGCGATCGCCAACTTCAATTTGTCAATTAACTTTGCCCCAGCAGATGTGCAAACTCACAATGTTTTAGCAGGCATCTACTTAGAGCAAGGATTGTATGAGCCAGCAATTGCGCTTTATCAACAATCTTTAGCGGTAAATCCTGGCAACATCATTGCGCTTAACGGCATTGGAACTACTCTGCAATTGCAAGGGAAATCGAGTTTTGCAGTTCATTTTTATCAACAGGCACTTGCCCTTCAGCCTGACAACCTTGATAACCTCATTGGGCTATCCAAAGCAAAGCTTGATCAGGGCAATTTAGATGAAGCACTCAGTCTGATAAATCGTGCCCTCGTCCTTAGTCCAAACCATGCGATCGCCCGTTATAACCGAGCGTTGATGCTCATCCAGCAAGGCAATTTTCAGGAGGGTTTTGCAGAATATGAATGGCGGTTTAGGACAGGGGAGTTTCCGCCCTGTCCGTTTAAGCAGCCCGTGTGGAATGGAAAGCCACTAGCGGGGCGAACCCTTCTGCTACATGCAGAACAAGGTTTGGGAGACACGCTGCAATTTATTCGCTATGCGGCGATCGCCACTCAAAGCGGTGGACGAGTCATTTTCACTTGTCACCGTCCCTTAATTCGCTTGCTGTCTACTTTGCCAGGAATTGCAGAGTTTATTCCGCTGGGCTTGCCACTGCCTGCATTTGATGTGTATGCGCCGCTCATGAGCTTGCCTGCAATTTTGGGCACCACGCTAGAAACGGTGCCGCACTCAGTGCCTTATATCCATCCGCCTGCTTCTGATTGGCAACTGCCGATCGCCACGTCTTCCTCAAATAACAATCCCCAAATTTTGAAGGTTGGCATTGTTTGGGCAGGCGGGAGTTTATATAAACAAAACTATCGACGATCGCTCTCCTTAAAGCAGTTTGATCCAGTTTTAGACGTTTCAAACATCGCGCTATACAGCTTGCAAAAAGGAATTCCTCAGGTAGAAATTGCCGAGCTTGGCTGGGATTCACGTCTGCAAGATCTCAACCACCACCTGAACGATATGGCAGACACCGCCACCGCGATCGCTCAACTGGACTTGATTATCACTGTAGATACCTCCGTTGCTCACCTTGCGGGTGCCATGGGCAAACCTGTCTGGCTATTGCTATCTCGTGTTGCAGACTGGCGTTGGATGAGCGATCGCGACGATACGCCTTGGTATCCTACAATGCGCCTGTTTCGCCAACATCAGCCTGGCGACTGGCAAGAATTGATGCAGCGGGTGGCAGAAGAATTAAAAGATCAGAGGGATCAGCGACTGGGTTAGGATCGAGCAATCCATCTCAAACCTGATCCCTGGTCTCGCCCTCTTAAAACTTGATTCCCATGCGCACGATCGCCGAAATCAACGACAAAATCAATCGCAAGTCTGTAGTGGTATGGACGGTAGAAGAACTGAAAGCGCGGGTTGCAGAGGCAGGAGTGACGCAAGCGGCGAAAGAAGTGGATGTCGTAACCACGGGCACGTTTGAGCCGATGGAGTCCTCTGGGGCAATCATCAACCTGGGACATACCGATCCACCCATAAAAATTCGGCAGTGCTGGATCGATGGAGTGCCTGCCTATTCAGGATTTGGGGCAGTGGATTTATACTTGGGCGCAACTCAGGTAGGAGAATCGGCTGAGGGCGAGGAGATGCGAGAGCGGGGCGGCGGAGCTGTAATTGCAGATCTGATTGCCGGAAAACGCGTAAATTTAAGGGCGATCGGGCAGGTGACCGATTGCTATCCCCGCGCTTCTTTTGAGACCACGATTACCCGCGACACGATTAATCAGTTCTATCTGTTCAATCCCCGCAACCTTTACCAAAATTTTATTGTGGGGGTGAATGGCGGCGATCGCCCATTGTTTACCTATTTGGGTCCTTTGCAACCCCGTTTGGGCAATGCTGTTTATTCAAGCCCTGGAGCTATTTCACCCTTGCTAAATGACCCCGATTTGCAACTGGTTGGCATTGGCAGTCGGATTTTTTTAGGGGGTGGCATTGGCTATGTTGCCTGGGAAGGCACTCAGCATTTTCCATTGCAAAAGCGCTTACCCAATCGCACACCAATTGGTCCTGCTGCTACCCTCGCGCTAATTGGGGATGCAAAACAAATGAATCCTCGCTGGGTCCGAGGCTGTTATTTTAAGAGCTATGGTCCATCTTTGATGTTGGGCGTTGGCATCGCCCTACCGATGTTGAACGAAGCTGTCGTTGCCCATTGCGCCGTCCAAGATCGCGAATTGGTTGCGCCTATTGTGGATTTTTCTATCCCCAGGCGGGTCCGCCCAACCTTTGGCTTAGTCAGCTATGCTCAGCTTAAATCGGGGCGGATCACTATTGAGGGAAAACCCGTGCGAGTCGCCCCGCTTGCAAGCGTTTATCTGTCGCGGCAAGTCGCATTAGAACTCAAGCAATGGATAGAGGCAGGAGAATTTCAGTTAGCCGAGCCGGTTGCACCTCTACCCAGCGATCGCACGTTGCTTCCCCAAGATGTGTGGGGTGGTTCTCAACTCGCGATCGATTGAAACTTATCCTTCGCTGGCTGGTTCACTCCGCTTAACAGGTTTGGGGGGAGGCACCGGGCGGGAACCCGTCGCAGGGCGAGGAGGTGCTGAACTAGAACTGCGGGGAGCGCCGCCAGCAGGCGGTCTGCGTCCAAATTGGGGTCTGCGGCGACCGCGATCGTCCCCGTCTTTAGACCGTTTTTTGGGTGGTGCTAATCCAATGCAGGTAGCATCCGAGATCGTCAAAGCTACGCCTATGAGTTTAATGTTGAAATCCCAAAAGTAGCCCACTTGCCGTGGATTCTCTAGTTTGCCGTGTAAAGGCAGTTTGAATGCTTTTGCTTTTTGAGAGCTCTTGCGTGGGGCCTGCTGAATTTTAACAACCAAATAGGTTTCATCCTGCGCGACATACACAATCTCGCCACGAATAGAAAAATAGCGATCATGCAACTCTGCATCAGTTGGAGCCATTGGCGCTTCTACCTCGGCATCTTGAGCTTCAGTTCCCTCAGCATCACTCCGTTTTAATGTTTCTGGCTCCCATATACCCACAATCTGTAGGTGTATATCTGGCTCTCCTTCACGAGTACGAGGATAAACGACCCAAAGATGCTCTTTTTCCAAATCGATGTGGTTCCGCACCAAACTCATGACTCGACCTAGCAGCACGGCTTTAAGCAGGGTGCCATCTGGAGTGACCATTTCACCACGAGTAAACTCATCCTCAATGGCGGTATAGCGTCCATGCACTAACCCGATCGCTCGATATTGCTTAGGCTCACTGGGCGGTGGAATGGGATGTTGCCGCAGTGTTGCTGGAGGGGTTTGCTCGGTTTCGCTGCTGGCTGATGTGTTCGATGGGCCTGAAACGGCTGCAACCGCTACAGGTTCAGGTTTAGGAGCAGGCGGAACAACAGGCGCGACTTTTGCGATCGCGGGTGTGGCGGCAGGAGGTGTCTCTGGACGGCTAACTGGGCGAGCTAGAGGGCGGCGCAACGTAGGAGTTGCTTCAGAAACAGGTTTTGTCTCACTAGCAGCATCAGTTTTGGGAGACCGTTCCGTGGACGGTGACTCAGCCATAGAGGATGACTGTTCCGGCTGAATCGGTTCAGTTGAAGCGCTTTTAGGAGATTGGGGAGACGAATCAGGCAAGGGGCTCATAAGCTTTCGTTCAGGCTGGGTCAAAGCTGCATCGGTTGGTTACCTTACTGACTGCAAACTATAAATAAGCAGATCAGAAAAGTTTGTGCAATTTTTACACAATAAGCATCTAAAAAGAATTCTGTGCTCTACAGAAGCTTAACTGTCCTACAACAGGCAGAGCAGAAAAGTTACATATCACATACAGAGAAGTCATTCTTAACACTTGCCAAGGCGAGACAGCAATAGCAATGCACCCATCATATCGAAAAGCTAGCAATACACTTCCTATTCTCTACTTCTGAAAACCTCGCGATCGCAAAAATGAGGCTTCAATCCCAGTCGTGTGGCTTCATTGTTCGTGACATTACCAGGAACCCAGAAGAGAGCCTTAGTTTCTTGAAGCAGAAGTACTTCAACATCATTGCTTGAAAAGATCGTCTAAATGGTGCTGGCTCTTTTGCTACATACAATATATTTATGATTCTTGACTTTTATCGCCACCTGGCTCACTTGCTGAGCACTGAAACCGTAGTACTGGCAACCATCATTTCCATTAAAGGCTCTGTTCCTCGCGAGGTGGGAGCCAAGATGATGGTTTGGGGCAATGGGTGCACGTTTGGCACCATTGGCGGAGGTGCAGGCGAAGCCAAAGTTATACAGCAAGCAAGAACTGTATTAGCGACGGGCGACAAGCAACTGGTAGAGATTGATCTATCCGGTTCTCCACAACGGGATACTCAGGGCGTATGTGGCGGCACCATGCAGGTTTTGGTCGAGCCGTGGATCGGAGATGGGGCGATCGCCCTCGCCCATCAAATTCTTACCCATCTCGAAGCCGGACAGACGGTAACATTGGTTACTCCCCTCGAAGGTAGTCAATTTCCCTACCTAACCGCCACACTAACGCGCTCTGCGTTTGTATTCACCGAAACGCTCCAACCTCCTCCTTTACTGCTGATTGTTGGCGCAGGGCATGTCGGCGAACAGGTTGCTAAAGTGGCGCAGATGATCGGATTTCAGGTTGCGGTGCAGGACGATCGCCTGGAGTGGGCAAATCGCGATCGCTATCCTCAAGCCAGCCAAATTTTCAACGAGTCAATCATAGAGACGCTGGCGCAACTCGCCAAGCATTCACATTTATTTGCCACACTTGTAACTCGTGGCTATCAATATGATCTTGATGCGCTGCAAGTTTTGCTCAACCGTGAATTGCCCTGTAAATATATCGGCATGATCGGCAGCAAAAAGCGGGTAAAACAAGTGTATCAAGCGCTTGAACCAGATATTCCCAAACAGAAATTAGCCTCTATTTATGCGCCGATTGGTCTAGATATTGGCGCACAGACTCCCGAAGAAATCGCCGTTAGCATTGCAGCAGAGTTGATTTTGGTGCGCCGCGGTGGCAGTGGCAAGCCGTTGGCAGGCAATTAAAACTGATTTCTAGCGATTTAAGCTTTTCTAAGCTGCTCTAATGAGTTAACAGGTGAGTCTTCATAGAATTGACGGATGCGATTTTTTCGGTTCGAGGTAGACCGCCGAATGAAGTATGGGGCGATCGCTCTGGCAAACTTGCTGTTGGTCCGCTTGATTGCCACATTTAGCATCACTCTAACTCTTGGCTCCCAATTCCTTGTTCAGGGCATCGATTAGCCGCTGATTCTCCTCTGCGGTGCGAATAGCAACCCGGAAGTAGCGATCGCCCAATTCAGGGAAACTCATACAATCTCGGATTAAAATTTGATCGCGTTTTAGCAAATTTGCTTGCAAGTCAGGCACAGAGCGATCGCTGTGAACCAGTAAAAAATTTGTGGTACTGGATAGGGGTTGCAAGCCAGAAATACTAGCAAGCTGTTGTTGAAATTTTGGGCGAGTGGCTGCCAGCCAATCCCAAGTCTGCTGCTGAAAGGCAGTGTCTTGCAAAACAACACTGCCCACGGCAGCAGCTAAGGAGTTTACCGACCAGGGATCGCGCCATCGCTGCCATCGCTGAATTCTGTTTGGATGGGCGATCGCATAGCCTAACCGCAAACCAGGCAGACTGTAGAACTTGGTCAGCGATCGCAGCACCACTAAATTAGGATACTTTTGCACCCAGTCAATCATGCTTTGCTCTTCACCGGGCGGCAAAAAATCCATGAAGGCTTCATCCACCACCACCAATTCAAACGAGTCGAGATAGGGAATGATCTCATCCCGTGCAAACAGTTGCCCAGTCGGATTATGCGGATTATTAAGCAGCAAACCCAAGCGATTGATGATGGATGATGGATGGATGGTTGATATTGGACACAACTCCTTTGAAGACGCTGTGAGATCGCTATTCGTCACTCGAAAAATTTTCAGAGGGCGCTCTTCCACGGTTGCCCCAAACGCTGTTAACGCCCGTCGGTAATCGCTGAATGCAGGGGTGAGCAGGTGAGTTGCGTCTAGTTCTGCAAGTTCTCGACCGGCCCAAGTCAGCAGTTCTGCGGAGCCGTTGCCGGGTAAAATCCACTCTGGCGAAATTTGGTGAAAGTCGCTGATGGCGCGGCACAGTTGGGAATAGGTTGGATCAGGGTAGGCATTTAAATCTTCCAGAGCGGCTTGGATAGCAGCGATCGCCGATGGTGGAGGACCTAGAGGATTAATGCTAGCCGAAAAATCAAGAATGGCATCGGGAGAACTGTTGGCTAACGATGCAGCCCAAACCAAGTTTCCCCCGTGCGATGGACGATAGGTAGGCATGGATGCCCCAATTGAGTTCTTACTTTTTCTTCTCAACCGGAGCCACTTTCTCCTTAAACAGCTTTCCAGCCGAGAAAGCAGGTACTTTCGTCGCTGGGATATTCATCTTAGCGCCAGTTTTGGGGTTGCGCCCCTCTCTTGCTTTCCGTTCCCGTGGCTCAAATGAACCAAACCCAACTAAGGTCACTTTGTCACCGCTGCCAACGGCTTCCACAATGGCATCCAGAACTGCCGATAGAACGACATCTGCTTGCTTTTTAGTCACGCTAGTTTTGTCAGCCACTGCATCTACTAATTCGCCCTTGTTCATGAGATTTCCTTTTACTACAGGACAGATTGAAAATTGGGATTTACTACAAAATCCCATTTGAGACAGAGTTTTGCTAAAACGCTGAAACTCTTACTGACTCAAGCTTTCAATGTCCTATTCTATGGTTTGGTTCTAAAATCCGCATCCCCACAACCTTTAAGTTATTTGGCTTTCAGGCATTTTCCTCCTGATTTCGCACTCTGGGCATATAAGCCACTCCTATCGAAAAGCCCCTCTGAGGCAGCTGAAGTCGGCTCTTGGATTACTTCACCATGAGCAAGGGAGATCGCCTTGTTTAACCAGACGCGATCGCTGATTCGCCCGTCATCACATTGTTGCGATGCTGGAAACGCTGAGTAAGCAGGAACTTGGGTAACAAAACGTGAAACGTGGTTTTGGCAAACTTTAGTTTTGAGAAGGTAAAAATCAGGCTATCTGAGGGGATCAACATCTTGGGCGATCGCGCTCAATATAGCTCAATGCATAAGCTCAATTTACCAAAAGCATCGTTTTAAAACTTTACGTGCCTGACAGTTACAACGCCCTTAAATCCGCCCTTGCAACCGTTGAACCAATTGGTCGGCTGGTAAAACTCCTTCAATTCGTTCCACAGGTTGCCCTTGTTTAAACAGAACTAAGGTAGGCAAGGCATGAATTTGATGTTGAGATGCGATGTGAGGATACTTATCCGTGTCAATTTTTACGATTTTTATCTGCTCTTTCATGTGAGCATTCACCTCTTCCAAAATCTTCGCCATCATTTGACAGGGACCACACCAGGTTGCATAAAAATCAACTAACACAGGCAACTCTGACCCTGCAATCATTTCATCAAAGCTTGTAAATTCTTTTTTTGTTGTCATGGTGCTTATCCTCTGATTGTGGACTGATAAAAACTTGTTCTGCTTGAAACCTCATCTCAAAGGCAAGAATAAGGCTAAAGGCTTCACTTTCTCACCTTACTTTTCAATTTTTTGTCTTTTGCCGCTTCGCTTTTTTCCTCTTCCCTTTTTCCTTTATGATCATTGAGCGTTTAGTTCAGCCTCAATTTGAATGTGGGGCGTTGGGAGAAATAATAATGGAAGCACTGCCAGAAGGGCTACAGCAGTTACGGGGCAAGGTGGCGATCGTCACAGGAGCCTCACGTGGAATTGGGAGAGCAACGGCACTAGCCTTGGCCAGCGAGGGAGCAAGTGTGGTTGTTAACTATGCTAATTCTAAAGAATCTGCTGAACAGGTTGTGGCTGAAATTATAGAGTTGGGTAGCCCAGCGATCGCGCTTGCTGCGGATGTTTCTCAAGCCGACCAAGTGGAAGGATTCATCGCTGCGGTAATGGAAAAATTTGGGCGGATTGATGTGTTGGTCAACAATGCCGGAATCACCCGCGATACGTTGTTATTGCGTATGAAACTAGAAGACTGGCAAGCAGTGATTGATCTCAACCTTACAGGCGTATTTCTCTGTACCCGTGCAGTGAGTAAAATCATGCTGAAACAGAAATCAGGACGCATGATTAACATCACTTCGGTTGCGGGGCAAATGGGCAATCCGGGGCAGGCAAACTATAGTGCTGCCAAAGCAGGCGTGATCGGCTTTACCAAAACAGTGGCAAAAGAATTGGCTAGCCGTGGGATTACTGTAAATGCGGTGGCACCGGGTTTCATCACCACAGACATGACTGCCGACGTGAAATCGGACGAGATTTTGAAAATCATTCCGCTCAATCGCTACGGACATCCCGAGGAAGTAGCGGGGGTGATTCGCTTCTTAGCTGCTGACCCCGCCGCCGCTTACATTACTGGGCAAGTGATGAATGTAGATGGCGGTATGGTGATGGCGTAGAAGTTACTCTCTCCAAGTCGGTCTGATGGATTCATTGTTGCAATTGGCGTTGGCGTTGGGGATGATGGCGATCGCGATCGCCCTTTCCGCATGGCAAAAACTGGGGTTAGAGTGGAATTTGGCATTGGCAACTGGGCGCAGTGTGCTGCAACTGTTAGTGTTGGGCTATGTGCTAGCCATTGCCTTTGAAGTCAACAATCCTTGGCTTGGACTTTGTATTGTTGCTGTGATGCTTTTTGTCACTGCCATTGTCACCCGCAACCGCATTAGCCAAAAGATTCCTAAATTGGTGCCCATCGTAGCGGCATCGCTATTGATTGGCGTAGCTTTAACCCTGGTTTACACGAGCTTGTTAGTAATTCAGCCCCGTAGTTGGCTTGACCCGCGATATTTGATTCCGCTCACGGGCATCATTTTAGGCAATGCCATGAATGGAGCGGCGATCACCGGAGAACGATTGGTCAATTCTCTCAACGCGAACCCGCTAGAAATTGAAACTCACCTGAGTTTGGGTGCCACTCCGCAACAGGCGATCGCCCCCTACCGTCGTGATGCCATCCGTGCAGGACTGCTCCCTACCCTCAACACTGCCACCATCATCGGACTTTCCACAGTGCCTACCTTCATGGCAGCTCAACTTCTTGGCGGCGTTCCGCCTCTCACCGCCACTGCCTATCAACTCGTGGTACTGTTCATGGTCATCCTTTCCACCTTGATCACCATAATGCTCGTCACCTACGGCATCTATCGCCAACACTTCACCCAACATGATCAATTGAACTTGTGGTAGCACAACACTAGTGAAACAACTATGGCGATCATCGGATTGAAGCTAAACTAGCGTGCCAATCCGATGATCCCAGTCAGCTACAGCATAACTCTAGTGAGTTTACCCAACGCGATCATCTCAACTGTCCAGAAAAGTGTTCTCACTACGAATATCCAGCCGACTTACCGGAGGAATCGGTTAGAGATTGGGAGGCAAAAGCACTTTATCAATTACATGAATCACTCCGTTACTGGCTTTGATGTCAGTTTTGGTGACATTTGCGTTGTTAACCATGACCTTGCCGCCTTGAACTTTTACAGTAACAGGGCTACCTTGCACAGTTTTAACCGAGCCAGCTTTGACATCTTTTGCCAAAACAGTGCCTGGAACTACGTGATAAGTCAGCACCTTCTGTAGCTTGGCTTTGTTTTCAGGCTTAAGAAGACTCTCCAAAGTCGCTTTAGGAATTGCATTGAAAGCTTCATTCGTTGGAGCAAGTACTGTAAAAGGACCTTTACCTGACAGTGTTTCTACCAGTCCTGCTGCCTTAACGGCTGTCACCAAAGTGGAAAAAGACTGATTTCCACTGGCTACATCCACAATTGTGTTGGTTTTAGCAGCGGTAGGAGTAGACATCATTCCACCTTTTTGCATTCCTGCCAAAGTGGGTGATGGAGTGATCGCGCTGGAGAATATAACAGAGGCTAGAGTAACACCACTGGCAATCGCCAACGTTTTCAAGCTGAGAGTGTTCATCGTTTTTCCTTTAGGCTTATCGTCGGTTTGAGTGTTAAGTTCAAACACGTTGACCAGTGCAGTGACGAAACTTATGTAAAGAAAGTTCCCGATGTTTTAAGTTTATTTTAGATATTTTAATTTTTGTAAATTATTTTAAGTTTGATGAAGTAACGCATTCTAAAAAAACACTTAAGAGAGAAACCGGAAGCGTAGCGACATAGCAATAAAACTGGGGTTATACGATCGCCTGTTTACTTCGCATCCATCCAGTTATCGCCAGCGTGGATTTCGACGGCGAGAGGAACGGAAAGGGTGACGGCAGATTCCATCATGGATTGGATTTTGGGCTGGAGGGCTGACCACTCTTCTGGGCGCATCTCAAAAATGAGTTCGTCATGGACTTGGAGGAGTAAATTTGCGTCGTGGTCTTTCAACAGTTCATGCAGCCGGATCATGGCAATTTTGATAATGTCGGCGCTGGAACCCTGAATAGGCGCATTAGCGGCAGCGCGCAGCATTTGAGCATCATACTGATCACGCAGTTTGAGTTTGCTGAGGTCGATCGCGCTGGGATCATGACCCCGCAGACTTCGCAAATTTTCGCTGGTGAAGTTAAAGTATCGCCGTCGACCGAGAATAGTTACCACATAGCCGTTGGCGATCGCTTCCTGCTGCATTCGCTGTAGATACTTGAACACGTTCGAGTAGCGCGAGTTGAAGCGATCAATAAACTCTTGAGCCGTTCTGCGATCGACTTTTGCCTCTCGTGCAAATCGCTGAGCACCCATGCCATAAATCACGCCAAAGTTGATGATTTTGCCTAATCGCCGCTCGTCTGAGGTAATGCCTTCTTTTTCAAACAAAAGCTGGGCAGTCAGAGTGTGAATATCCTGCTTGTTTTGGTAAGTTTCCAGCAGTACGGGTTCTTGGCTTAAGTGTGCCAGGATGCGGAGTTCGATTTGGGAGTAGTCGGCAGACACCATCAGCCAGCCTGGTTCAGGGATAAATGCTTGACGAATCAGTCGGCTAAAAGCAGTGCGAATTGGGATATTTTGCAAATTGGGGTCTGAGGAGGATAGGCGACCCGTAACAGCGATCGCCTGGTTAAAATTGGTGTGAACTCGCTGGGTGTCTTTGCGAGCGATCGCGGGCAGGGCATCCACGTAAGTCGATTTCAGTTTCGACAAGGTGCGGTGTTCCACAATCGTTTCAATTACGGGATGATCATCCAGCAGTTTTTCCAATGTTACGCCGTCTGTGGAGTAACCCGTTTTAGTCTTGCGCGATTTGCGGCGGTCAAGCTGAAGCGTCTCAAACAGCAATTCGCTCAACTGTTTGGGCGAACCTAGATTAAAGCTGCTGCTAGCCACTTTGTAAGCCTGCTGCTCAATTCTTGCCAGGTCTTGCTCTAACTGTTTGGAGAATTCGTGCAGATATTCTTGGTTGATTCGGACTCCTAGCCATTCCATTTCGGCTAGCACAGGTTCCACGGGCATTTCCACTTCTACAAATAGACGATGGAGCGCGGAATTTTCGATCAAGAGCAATCTCAAAATAGGCACTAGCCGAAAAACGGTGTGAGCATCCATGCCGCAATATTGGGCAACCGCTGGAATGCTGATATCAGCAATGGTTTTGCCTTTGGGTACCAGGTCGGTGTAGCCGGTTGTCGTTAGTCCCAAGTGGGTCAGCGTTAAATCAGACAGATTATGTTTTTGATCTGGATTGATTACATAGCTTGCCAGCATCGTGTCAAACGCCACACCCGCAAGCTGAATGCCCTGTTGCCGCAAGATAAGGCGATCGAACTTGGCGTTTTGCAGCGCTTTGGGATAATCAGGACTTTCTAAAATGGGACGCAGCGTTTCTAGCACCAACGCCTTATCTAAATTAGCGCCACTCGTATGGTTCAGGGGAATGTATGCCACATCCGAGATTGCCTCACCCCACCCAATGCCGATCCCCACCAGTTCAGAATCGCGAGGTTCCAAGGCAGTCGTTTCAGTATCCCAACTAGTCAGCAAATCAGGCTGATTGCGAACTTCTAAGACTTCCACTAGTTCATACAGCTTTTCGGGCGTATCAATCACATGCGGTTGCAGCGTAATCGATTGAATTGGAACGGCTGCTTCAGTTTCTTCAGCACTAAAAAACCAAAGATCGCCGCCACCATCAAAGCTATTGTTGCTCAAAGCTTGAAGGGGTTCCGCAGCGATCGCATTTTCTTCCGCTTCCAGGACATCTTCAGTTTCGCCGCCAAACTGGCGATGCAGCTTTTGAAGTTTGCTCAGAAAAGTACGAAACTCTAACTTTTCTAGTAGAGGTAGAACGACATTGTCATCAAATTCTTGCAGTTGACAAGTCTCTAGATCAACGTCAATGGGTACATCTAGATGAATCTGAGCTAGATATTGAGAGTGCAAAGCATCATTGCGTCCATCTTCTAGCTTTTTGCGGGTAGCTCCTTTAATCTGGTCGATCGCCGCATAAACGCCGTGGAGTGAATCATATTCTTTCAGAAGTTGGACTGCTGTTTTTTCACCGATGCCGCGCACACCAGGAATATTGTCGGAGGAATCGCCACACAGAGCTTTGAAATCTACCACTTGTCCAGGTAGGACACCCAGTTTTGCTTTAACTTCTTCAGACCCAAATTCTTTGAGCGAGGGAATGCCCTTACCGTAGCTGGTACTCATATAAAGCACAGTGGTGCTGTCTTCGGGATTAACCAGTTGAAACAAGTCGCGATCGCCGCTCAAAATTTTCACCCGCATACCCTCAGCCGTTGCGCGTCGAGTCAGCGTGCCAATGATATCATCAGCTTCGTATCCAGGAGCCGTCAGCACTGGTAATTTGAGTGCAGCCAGCAGTTCCTGGAGGTTTTTCAGGTCGGGCAAAAAGTCTTCAGGCGCATCGGGTCTGCCTGCTTTGTAGGTGTCATCTTGGTCATGGCGAAAGGTTTTGTCTGCCACATCAAAGGCGATCGCCACATACTGGGGCTTTTCCGTTTCCATCACCTCTAACAGCGCTTTCAAAAAACCATAGGAGACGCTAGTTGGAATGCCGCTTTTCGTTCGCAGCCCGCCCTCTCGTCCTTTTGCGTGGGCATAGTACGAGCGAAAGGCAAGAGAGTGCCCATCCACCAAAACTAGAATCGGTTTGATTGAGGCTGAGAGAGGTGCTGTCAATGGAATCGCCGGGGTAGAGAATAAGAGAAGCAAATCAAAAAAAAGCCAGGAATCAAAGTTTGAAAGCTTTGCGATTCCTGACTTTTTTGAAACCTATCAGAAACGATCTTAAGTCTTAGACAGTGTGCGACGTTTTGAAATCATGCGATATGCCTCAATCACATCGCCCATCTCCCAAGAGTTGAAGTTATCAATTCCAATACCGCATTCAAATGCAGTATTCACTTCCTTCACGTCTTCCTTCATGCGCTTCAGCGAATCAAGGCTGCCCTCAAAGACAACATTGTTGTTTCGACGAATTCGAACTTTGCAGTTCCGCACGATTTTACCAGATTGAACATAGCAGCCTGCCACCTGCCCTCGTCCAACGGGGAAGACAGCCCGCACTTCCACCTGACCCAAAGGTTCTTCCACGAGTTCAGGATCAAGTAAGCCTTCCATTGCTCCTTGGATGTCATCCAGCAAGTTGTAGATGATGTTGTAATCTCGCACATCTACCCCAAGGCGATCAGCGGCTTGTCGTGCTCCCGTTGCCAGAGTGGTGTTGAAGCCAATAATGACAGCAGAACTTGCAGCCGCTAAGTCAATATCTGTTTCAGAGATTTCACCCGGCGCAGCATACAGCACCCGGACTTGAACTTCATTTTGAGGAAGCTGCTTGAGCGAACTGAGAATGGCTTCCACCGATCCCTGCACATCTGCTTTCAACACTAGGTTGAGTTCTTTTAGTTCCCCTTCCTGCGCACGAGCTGAGAGTGTATTTAAGCTGACTCGACGAGAAGACATTGCTGCCAACAAACGAGATTGGCGCTGCTCGTCGCTCCGATCAGAAGATACCGCACGAGCTTCTTTCTCATCGGCGAATACATCAAATTCATCTCCAGCCGCAGGCACATCAGCAAGACCCAGCACTTCTACTGCAAAAGAAGGTCCAGCAACTTTCACACGCTGACCGCGATCGTCTACCATTGCTCGTACTTTACCGAAGGAAGATCCCGCCACTAACACATCACCCACTCGAAGGGTTCCGTTTTGAACCAAGAGTGTGGCAACTGGACCTTTTGCCTTATCCAAGTGAGCTTCAATCACCGTTCCTTTCGCAACGCGATCAGGGTTTGCAGACAGTTCCTCAATTTCGGTGACCAACAGAATCATCTCTAGCAGCGTATCGAGGTTATCGCCATTAAGTGCGCTAACCGGAACCATAATGGTATCGCCACCCCATTCTTCCGGAACCAATCCGTACTCTGTCAGTTCTTGTTTAACACGCTCAGGTTGAGCGCCTTCCTTATCAATCTTGTTGATGGCAATCACAATCGGCACTTCGGCAGCCTTGGCGTGGCTAATCGCTTCGATTGTTTGCGGCTGAACTCCATCATCGGCAGCCACGACTAAGATTGCCACATCCGTTACCCGTGCGCCCCGTGCGCGCATTGCAGTAAAGGCTTCGTGACCCGGTGTATCTAGGAAAACAACCTTTTGCATTTCGCCATTGTGTTCCACATCAACGTGGTAGGCACCGATGTGCTGGGTAATGCCGCCAGCCTCACCCTGAGCCACTTTCGTTTTGCGAATAGAGTCTAGTAAGGATGTTTTGCCGTGGTCTACGTGACCCATGATAGTAACAACGGGTGGACGACGCTGCAAACTTTCCAAATCACCGACATCTAACATTTCGATAACTTTGGTGGCCGCAGCCTGCCGCACTCCTACTTCCGCTTCCACACCCAGTTCAAGGGCAACCATTGTGGCAGTTTCTATATCTAAAGTCTGGGTCACGGTTGCCATGATGCCTTTCATAAATAAGGCTCTGATAATATCTGTTTCAGGAGTTTCCATTTTGGCGGCAAGTTCCTGAACAGTTAAACTACCCAGCAGCGTGATATTGGTTGGTTTTTCGACCTTCACCTCTTCGCGGCGATCGCGGCGATCTCGAGAACCAGAGCCACCTTTTTTAGGCTTTTGAGTGATGGCTATGGGTGCTTTCGTAGGAGCCTGACGCATTCCTTTGGGTTTAGCAGGACGCACCAAGGACAAACTCACTTGGTTGCCACCAGTTCCATCTTCGCCGTCCTCCCCTTCTAGAAGCGTATCGAGATCTTCCTCCTCAGCATCTAAATCAGGTTGAACTCTCCGCTTCGCTTTGGTACCAACTTTGGGAGATTTTAGCTGTGACTCTTCGTCCTCCCCATCTTGCCAATCTTTGCCTTTTTTGACAGTACGTGGCAGTGCGGGTTTAGGCTGCAATAAGGGATCAGCACCTACTGCTACATCGCCCATTGGAGGAGTTCTAGTAGGACGATTAACCCGTAGTTCAGGGCGTACTAAATCATCCATCGCTCCGGGCATTCTGCCCTCTGTGGAAGTAGAATCTGCATCAGGGCGAACGGGTTTAGGTCGCCGCAGTTCTACGATCGTTTGCTGCTGAGGACGAGGAATAGGCTTACCTTCTGCTGGTTTCCCTACAAGCTGCCGAGCGGGCATCGTTGGCTTAGCATTAGGCGCTGAGGATTTTGCAGGTGGTTTGACTGATCGCGCTCCCGTGCTAGGTTGTCGATTTACTCCATCTGCTGTCTCTGTCGCTGAAGCAGGCTCTTCAACGCGAACCCTTTTCAAAATGGGGCGACTAGATGTGTTGGGAACTAAGCTGTTCCGAGGCGCACTAGGGGTAACAGCTTCAGGACGAGGTGGCGGAGATGCTAGGGTGGCAGCAGTATCTTCTTCAGGGGACGCTGTGAAAGCCTGGGGGGATACATCAACCTGCGGAGACGGAAGTTCTTTAACTTCAATATCTAAGGAAACAGCTTTAGTATCTAAGGAAGTAGAGGTGACTACTTTCTCCGATGGCTTGACTAGCGTCTCGTCTGATGCGATCGCGCGTTCTGGACGACCTAACTCAACTGGTTTTGGCGATGATTGGGTTGGTGCTAACGAGCCCGTTTCTATCGGCGAAGGTTTATAGGTAGGAGGAGTAGGCGCTTCAACATTAGGTGAGCGTGTGACAGATTTGATTGCTACGATCTGCTGCTTCTTTTGAACTGGCACAGACACTCTTTGTTTGGGTTCTGCGGCAGATGAGTTATTTGCTGGTCGTGTCACTGGTTTAACAGAGGATGAATGAGTAGCAGTATATTTTTCAGCCGCTGTATGAATTCTTTCAGCTTCCGAGTCTGTAATCGTGCTGCTATGGCTTTTAACCGAAATGCTTAGTTGCTCACAAATTGCCAATATGTCTTTGTTATCCAAATTTAATTCCCGTGAAATCTCGTAAATTCTGATTTTTCCGCTATTCATCCAATTTCCTCTTCGTACCTAATCCAGTAGTTTTCACATGTTTGTCACCGTTCCAACTAAAACAACAGTCAATCCAAACCCTAACCCTCTTTAATTCTAAGTCTTCTGATGTCTGTCGTTCAACAGCCGAGAAAATCAAGATTGCTCAAGACAAACCCTGCTTTGCAATTCTAAAGTTGTTTTCAACTTTAGCAATCATCCCTACTCTAATTTTGCACAAATCTTGAGAAGTGGTGATGACTTCAAATTGCACAAGATTTTGTCATAGTCTAAATTCTGTGCGATCGCCCATCTGCTGTCTCCACCAAACCACAAAACATTCTAACTCAATCATGCTGAACGAAAGCTTTCTGCCACATGTTTCAGCATTTCTCAAGAATTCCTAGCTAAATTTTTGCCTCATTGTATCTTTAACTCCTACTTTGAAAAGCGCTGTTCCAGATTTTCATACAGAGAATCAGGTACTGCTGCTTTCAGTGCCCTTCCCAATCGGTTTTTCTTACGTGCTGCTTTGAGGCACTCTATTTTGGGACACAAATAAGCAGAGCGCCCCATTCCTTCATCTAGATGCACTTCTTGCGAAGGATGTACTCTGACAATTCGCCAAAAATCTACTTTGAGAGCGGCTTTTCGGCAAGCAACACATCGGCGGTAACTGGGCTTCATTGCCAAACCCTATCTTGCTCCAATCGGTCTGAATTAATTTGAAGTCTGTTCTATCACTTTATTTCCGTCTCCACTTCCTTTAAATCTTCCTGCTCCATAGATTCATCAGCGTGAGCGACAGGCGTTAGAGTTTCGTCCACTTCTTCCTCATACAGTTCTTCATCTTCATAGTCTTGCTCATATTGAACAGGTTGGCGACTACTCAATATTTCTCCTATCTTTAGATCCTCTGTTTCGTAATCATATTTAGCAGAATCTTTAATATCAATTTTCCATCCCGTTAATCGAGCCGCTAACCGAACGTTCTGACCTTCTTTACCGATCGCCAAACTAAGCTGATCTTCTGCAACTAAAACGTGAGTTTGCCGCCCTTCTGGATCCATTAGCCGAACTTCATCCACTCTTGCCGGACTCAGCGCATTTGCAATGTAGGTGGACGGATCTGGCGACCAGCGAATCACATCAATTTTTTCACCCCGCAGTTCGTTCACCACAACTTGGATGCGAGATCCTCTGGCACCGATGCAAGCACCCACTGGATCTACATCTCGCTCTATAGTATCAACTGCAATCTTGGTACGAGGACCCACAGAGCGTGAAGGCGGATTTGCTTCTCTTGCCACAGCGACAATACGGACAATTTCATCCTCAATCTCCGGCACCTCATTAGCAAATAAATATACAACCAGTCCGGCATCTGATCGCGAAACCATAAGCTGGGGTCCGCGATGAGAACCTTCTGATACGCGCTTTAGATAAACCTTAAACGTTGCATTTGCTCGATAATTATCATTAGGCAACTGTTCACGTTTGGGCAATTCGGCTTCAACTTCAACTTGCCCGAAACCGCTCATGACAGCCATAATTACGGACTGCCGCTCAAACCGCAGGACTCGTGCCTGTAACACGGTATCTTCCAAGTCTTGAAACTCCTCTTGCACCAACTTCCGTTGTTGATCCCGCAATTTTTGCGCGAGAACCTGCTTTGTTTGAATCGCAGCCATCCGCCCAAAGTCGCCCTGTTCGGGGGTCACATCTAATACCACCGTATCTCCAGGTTGAGCTTCAGCCGCCACTTCAAGCACTTCCTGTAAAGCAATTTGGTGATCTGGGTTCTCTACTTCTTCTACGATAGTTTTCGCAGCCAAAACCCGGAAACCTTCTTCTTCAACATCCAACTCCACTTCAAAATTCACAAAATACTCTTCGTCAAAATTGTTGCCGTCTAACCGTTGAGTTCGACGATAACGCTCATACCCTTTGAGCAACGCTTCGCGCAGAGCAGCTTGAACGGCGACTTTTGGCAAATTCCGTTCTCGGCTGATGCCTTCAATCATTTCTCGTAGTCCGGGTAAGGCGACCATTGACATAGCAAAATCTCCGTGGTGGTGGCAATGAAGTGAGGAAAAAAGAAAATTAATGAAATTAAAAGCTTAAGCAGGCTCAACAAGCTGGACTTTGGTAATGAGATGACAGGGGATGGCGATCGCCCGTCCTTTTTGGCTCAGGTGAACAGCCTCCTGATCGCGCCGAACCAACTTCCCCACCCATTCTTTGTGACCAGCGTAAGGCTCAGAGGCTCTAACAGTTACAGTAAAGCCTTTAAACGAGATAAATTCTCGATCTGTACTGAGTAAACGAGAAATACCAGGGCTGGATACCTCCAACGCATAGGCATCAGGAACAATTTCAGATTCATCTAATACTGTCTCCAAGGCTCGGCTCATGCGCTCACAGTCATCTAGCCCCGTATCATCGTTCAGATTGCGAATATCAACTCGCAAAACTGGAGGACTTTGATTCGTCCGAAAAACAGCTCCGACAACTTCTAGGCCTAGAGATGCAGCTACAGGATTAGCAAGTTCAAGAATGTGCGGGATAAGGGAATGGGTCATAGACACTGAAATAAAAACAAAAAAAGTGGGCTTAGACCCACCTCCAAAGTGCACTACTTTCTAAAAACTAGAAATCCTGCGAAGGGCTCGCAGTTGCACCCCCTAGTGTAGCCCAATGTTCTCAAGGTGTGCATGATTTGTTGAAAAAACTATCAGCTTTAGGCTTGCTCTTTATAAAAAACAAGTAGTACTATAGTAAGCTGTGTTGATTTTTCCTAACGTAGACCCCATGCCTAAGCTAAAGACCCGCAAAGCTGCTGCGAAGCGCCTGAGAGCCACTGGATCTGGCAAAATCGTGCATCGCCCACCTTCCAGAAAGCATTTGTTAGAACATAAGAGTGCTTCACGTCGCCGCCGCCTTGCAGGTGTGTCAGTGGTTAACGATCGAGATACGGACAACGTACATTTGATGCTTCCCTATCTATAAAGTTAGGGCGCTTGAGCTAAACCTGAGTCTTTGAAAAGACTGCCTGAAGCTATGAGTAGTCCAGTCAAATCTTTTACTAAAGACTTTCCTAAAGAAATTAAATAAAGACGGTTCAGAAGGATAGATCACTATGGCACGGGTAAAGCGCGGTAATGTAGCACGAAAGCGCCGCAAGAAGATTTTAAAGATGGCTAAGGGATTCCGAGGATCCCATTCCAAGCTGTTTCGGATAGCTAATCAACAGGTGATGAAGGCACTGCGGAATGCCTATCGCGACCGCCGCAAGCGCAAACGCGATTTTCGTCGTCTGTGGATTACCCGCATCAACGCAGCGGCTCGCCTTCACGGCATGAGCTACAGCCAGCTAATTGGCAACTTAAAAAAAGCAGATGTGCAAATCAACCGCAAGATGTTGTCACAAATGGCAATTCTTGATCCTGCTGGTTTTACCAAGGTAATGGAAATTGCTAGCCAATTCGCCGCAAAGAAGGCTGCTTAACGGTTTGCCTGCTCGCACGTTGCTGAAGTTGCCAATTTTGATGGGCATTGCCTTTAGCTTTGGTGCTATTGCTTTTTTAAGCTTTTCGCCCTCGTTCGCGATCGCTGCCGATTTGTTAGCGATCAAAAAGCGGGGGCGTTTGATTGTGGCAGTAAAGGAAAACGTGCGCCCCTTAGGGTTTCGCAGCGCTAGCGGGCAGCTTCAAGGATTGGAGATTGACTTATCTCAGCGCTTAGCCCAAGAACTCTTAGGGCAATCAGGCGCTGTAGAACTAAAGCCTGTTACCAATCAAGAACGATTTTCGTTAGTGATAAAGGGTGAGGTTGATATTGCGATCGCCCATGCTACCTTAACTCCATCCCGTCTCCGCATTCTCAGCTTTAGTTTGCCTTATTACACCGATGGCACAGTCATCATTACCCGGTCTTCCACGATTCAGAAAGCCACTGATTTGGCAGGAACGACGGTTGCGGCAATCAATGGTTCTAGTGCAGTTGAATCACTTCGTAGTCAATTGCCTAGGGTAAGTTTGGTGGGAGTTGAGTCTTATGATGCTGCCAAAGCGATGTTGGATCGGGGCGACGTGATCGCTTTTGCAGGCGATGCCAGTATCCTCATTGGTTGGTCGCAGGAGTTTCCTGAATACCGGGTTATTTTACCTGCTCTTTCCTCAGAGTTGCTTTCCATTGTTTTGCCCAAGGGACAGCAATACAATGAGCTAAAAGAGCAGATTGACCAAATTTTAACTCGCCTGAGAAATAGTGGCTGGCTTGAAGAACGGGCGAAGTATTGGGGCTTACCGATCCGGTAGCAATCTTCTCTTGTTTTAAGATAGTTTTGAATGTAGATGCAAGACTATTTAAATCCCTGCTTGATGAACTTAAGAATTTAATATGAATACTGATCTTCCTATTCTTTATATCGGTTTATTGCTAGTGATTTTGGTGGCAGCAGGATGGGCAGTACTGCGACAAATTTTGCAGACCCGTAAGGTCGAAAATTCCCTAGAGCGGCTGCAAAGCAAACTGACGAAAGAGAAAGGAACAGCCCAGGAGTATTTTGAACTGGGCAGCATTTATTTGACGAAGCGAATTTATGCTCAGGCGAGCGTTCAATTTAAGAAAGCATTGAAGGACGAAAATATCTCTATCGAAGAGAACGCGCTGATTTATAACGCCCTTGGGTTTGCCTACTTTTCGCAAGAGCAATACGACCTGGCAATTCGGCATTATAAGGACTCCCTCAAAGCAAATCCTAATTACGTCACTGCCCTCAATAATATTGGTCATGCTTATGAGCGTAAACAGTTGATGGCGCAAGCGCTTGAGGCCTATGAACAGGTTCTTCTTTTTGAACCGGAGAACTCCACAGCAAAACGGCGGGCAGAATCACTTCGCAAACGATTTGTTCCAACTGTTTAACAGTCGTGTAGATTGTTTCTTATTTCAAATCTGCGATGAGTCAGCATTCAAACAATTCGCCTGATCTGTCTTCATCCTCTTCTTTGGAACCATTTTATTACTTCGCCTACGGGTCTTGTATGTGCCCTGTAGATTTGAAGCGATCGCTGGGTGAATGTGTTTACTCATATGTCATCGGGCATGCAACCCTCAAAGACCATCGCCTCGGTTTTTATCGGCGATCTCCAAAACGCGACTGTGGCACGCTGGATATAGTTCAGGCACCCGGCTCAACGGTGGAAGGTGTGTTGTATCACTTACCGGGGCGACTGAGTGATTTTTTGGATGAGCGAGAGGAGGTTCCTCGGTGTGGCTACCGCCGTGAAACGGTGACAGTCAATTGTCACCAGCGGGTTTATGCAGCCGTCCGCACCTATGTGGTGGTGGATAAGCTGGCAGAAGAGTTAGCCCCAAACGACTGGTATTTTAATGTGGTCATGCGGGGTGCCATAACCTGTGGTTTGCCAGAGCAGTATTGCTGGAATTTGTTTCACTACATGCATCGACTACAGCAGCAAAGCCTCTCTTATGAAGGAATTTCTTAACTTTCCTGCTTTCAGATTTTTCTTGGGATGAATTCCTCTCATCTTTTGAGACGAGGTTATTTCGATGTGATCGCGTTTTCTTTAGTAGAGCGATCGCCCTAATAGAGAAACAACCCTAAGAATATAGGTGTTACCTTGAATAAGCTCGACTCCGAGAACTTCATGTCTGCATCTCCTTTTGCTGCCGAACGCCTGCTGTTTAAGCCTACGCCCTCAACGGCTGACGCAATTTCCATCATTTTTGCGTTTCCTAATGAATACAGTGTTGGCATTACCAGTTTGGGCTATCAGGTAGTGTGGTCAACCCTGGCAACGCGGGGTGATGTGCAAGTCAGCCGCTTATTTACAGACGCCCAGGAGCCGTTACCGTCTGACCCAGAATTACTGGGCTTCTCCCTTTCATGGGAACTAGATTATGTAAATGTGTTGAACTTGCTGGAATCGTTGCAAATTCCGATTCGGGCAGTAAGTCGGGAAGATGCTCATCCTCTTGTGTTTGGCGGCGGTCCGGTACTGACTGCTAACCCAGAACCCTTTGCAGATTTTTTTGATGTGATTTTGTTGGGCGATGGGGAACTATTGCTGGGAGAGTTCATTGAAGCGTATCAAGCCGTGCGAACCTACGATCGCGCAACCCAACTGCAACATTTAGCGCAGGTTCCGGGTATCTATATTCCTAGCCTGTACGAAGTCACTTATAACGGAGCAGATGGTTGGATACAGGCGATCTCGCCTCTCCACTCAGGCGTTCCTACCCAGATTGCCAAGCAGACCTACCGCGGAAACACGCTCTCTGCCTCAACCGTGGTCACCGAGAAAGCTGCTTGGGAAAACATCTTTATGGTGGAAGTCGTGCGGAGTTGTCCAGAAATGTGCCGCTTTTGCCTTGCCAGCTATTTAACCCTGCCGTTTCGGGTGGCAAGTTTAGAAGAGTCGTTGATTCCAGCGATCGCCCGTGGATTAAAAGTCACTGATCGCCTCGGTTTGCTGGGCGCTTCCATCACCCAACATCCTGAGTTTGAAACGCTGCTGGACTATCTGAACCATCCCGATTACGACCATGTTCGCATCAGTTTTTCGTCGGTTCGCACTAACACCGTAACGGCAAAACTGGCACAAACGTTGGTCAAACATGACAGCAGATCCGTGACGATCGCGGTCGAAAGCGGTTCCGAGCGAGTGCGCCAAATTGTGAATAAAAAGCTGACCAATGACGAAATTATTCAGGCGGCAATCAATGCAAAAGCAGGTGGACTCAGTAGCCTAAAACTCTACGGTATGGCAGGCCTTCCCGGCGAAGAGATGATAGACCTAGAACAAACCGCTGAGATGATGAAGACAATCAAAAAAGCGGCTCCCGGCTTACGGCTAACATTTGGTTGTAGCACTTTTGTCCCTAAAGCCCACACGCCATTTCAGTGGTGCGGCGTAAATCGTCAGGCAGAAAAACGACTGCAATTTTTGCAAAAAAAGCTGCGATCGCAAGGCATCGACTTTCGCCCTGAAAGCTATAATTGGTCAGTGATTCAAGCTTTGTTGTCGCGGGGCGATCGTCGTCTTTCTTACTTGTTAGAATTGACTCGACACTATGGCGATTCTTTGGGCAGCTATCGACGGGCATTCAAGGAACTGCGCGGCACATTGCCTCCAATGGAACAATATGTGCATGAAAACTGGCAGCTTGATCAAATGCTTCCCTGGAGCCATTTACAAGGGCCGTTACCCCAAGCAACGCTGCAAAAACACTGGGCGATCGCTGCTGAACAATTTAACGAAGTATCAACAGTCAAAGAATTGTTGAAAACCGCTTTGTGATCCTATTTCTTTGCCAAAAATTGTATTTCAACATACAAACTCAGCTTAAATGAGTACGTTATTCTTGGCTAAGAAGCAGGAGTGGTCTTATATCTTATATCTTATAGAGTAAACATTTGTAACCTGTTAATCCTGACCCTAAAAGGTTTCCATGGAAAGTCCTAACACATCCCCTTTATTTGACCATTTATCCAATATGAAAAATTCTCAGGATCTGCTCAATTTACCGGGAGATTCTGAAGTTTGGAAAAGCTTGAAACAGGCAATTTCTTCTAGCTCTGGGTTCCAGAGTTGGCAGCTAGAGCGTAATACTGATAGCCAGTTGAGCAGTCTGGGTTTAGATACATTGGTGCGTCGCTATCTTCGAGAAACGCTAGAAACTCTAGCCTATTAGTTTCTGCATCCTGGTCGGGACAGCTCCGAAGTAAATCAATATCCAGAACGAAATAGCCTAAAAGAGTCGCTAATTTAAGGGTGAGATGCTGAGGGAAGCTTTTTGATGACCTGATCAATAATTCCATACGCCTTAGCTTGCTCAGCCGACATAAAGAAATCTCGATCAGTGTCCGTCTCAATACGTTTGAGAGGCTGACCTGTAGATTCAACCAGCAGACGATTTAGCACACCTCTTAAATACAAAATCTCTTTAGCTTCAATCGCGATATCACTTGCTAGACCCTGAACTCCAGTAGATGGTTGATGGATCATAATTCGTGAGTTGGGGAGAGCTAGCCGCTTTCCTTTAGTTCCACCTGCTAACAAAATACTCGCCATAGAACTGGCTTCTCCCAAGCAAACAGTTACAACATTAGAGCGCAGAGAACGCATCGTGTCATACATTGACAGACCTGCGGTTACCTCGCCACCGCTTGAGTTTATGTACAAATAAATATCTTTTCCGGGTGCTTGCGAATCGAAATACAGCAATTGAGCGATTACAGCCTCTGCCATCTCAGGAACAATCTCTCCGCTGACAAATACGATTCTTTCATCAGAAAGCCATTCGTCAACGCTTGCGCTGGTATCTCGATCGCTTTCAGAGGGCGCTGCTTTCGGCGTTTCAGTTTGATTAATCTTTGGCTGCGATCTCTGGAAGTTTTTTCCAAAAGCGACTTCAGAACTAAGCGGATTTAGGATGCCTATTAAAAAAGATGCAATTAGTAAAAATGCCTTGGCACTTATGTGAGTAGTCAAATTATCTACAAAAAATCAGGTCGTATACAGACTACCCCAAGTGTATGACGAAGAAAATAAACACTCCTTAAAGTTTAGGCAAGGATCAAAGACATTAAGTCTTCTGCCATTTCAAAGTTTGCAGTAACACTTTGCACATCGTCTAAATCTTCCAGGATGTCCATTAGCTTGAGAACACTGCGTGCCTGGTCAGGATCCGTAACATCTATTGTGTTGTTAGGAATCCAGCGTAGTTCGACCTGAGTGACAATATAACCCCCATCTTTCAGAGCTTGGCTCAGACCTTCTAGGTTGGTAGGGTCAGTGAAAGATTCGGCAACGGTGCTATCGTCGGTTTCTACCAGTTCATAAGTGTCTGCACCGCCTTCCAAAAAAGCTTCCAGTAGGGCTTCTTCATCAAGTTCTATAGGAACATCCGATCGCCGTCCTTTTCCAGTTTTCACAGGAGTCAGCGACACTTCTACAAAGCCTTTTTGATCAAACATCCAGCCCACGCAGCCAATCTCTCCTAAATTGCCACCGTTTTTGCTAAATGCGACTCGCAGATCCGCCGCAGTCCGATTGCGGTTATCAGTTAAAGCTTCGATTAAAATGGCAACTCCCCCTGCGCCATACCCTTCATATCGGATAGCTTCTAGAGCGGCGCTGTCTCCAAGCTTGCCTGCCCCTTTGGCGATCGCCCGGTCAATATTGTCGTTGGGGATTCCTGCCGCTTTTGCTTTATCGATCGCCGTTCTCAGTTGAAAATTACCTGCCGGATCAGGCACGCCACTCCGAGCCGCAACGATAATTTCTCGCGAGATTTGGGTAAACACTTTGCCCTTCACCGCATCGACTCGCGCTTTCTGACGTTTGATGTTTGCCCATTTGCTGTGTCCTGCCATAGCTCCATTGCAACCTAGCGCTTAACTTACAACAATGATTTCAATCCATAGGATACCTAAAGATTTACTCCACTGACTGGATCATTTGCAGAACCTTACTGACACCGCTGCCACTCCTCGCAGAGGTAATGTTCGTTGCATCAGGTCATGCTAAGCGTTTAGTCACGACTATCAAGAATTTTTGATGATTCCACCATGGTTGGCAGCCTGCGAGCAGACCTATGATTTTGCGGGACTGACTACCGTTTTTGGCTTTCTAACGGCTTTTGTTCTCAGCAAACTAAGTGGATAATTGCTTTTATAGAAGTGTCGTGGCAACACGCTTATCATGCTAGATAAACTGAAAATTCCGAGTCAGCTTCGCCAGAAAATAGATCAGGAACTTGAATCTCACGAATCAATTCGCTGGATTGGTCAACCGAACCTCAAAGTTTCTCATTTAATCATTGCCTGCTTTGCTGTGTCTTTATTTGCTATCCCATGGACAGCATTCGCCATATTTTGGATTTACGGAGTATTAGGATATAAAATTCCCGATTTGAGAGAAGGATTTCAACCTCAGTATTTGTTTGCTTTGTTTGGCGTTCCGTTTGTGCTGGTGGGGTTGGGAATCCTGTCGACTCCCTTCTGGATTTGGCGCGCCGCTTTTGAAAAGGTGTATATCATCACCAATAAACGGGCGATCGCGTTTGAAGGTGCTGGCACAACCACAATTCGCAGCTTTGAGCCTCAACAGCTTGCAAAGATCTACCGCCGCGAAAACAACGATGGCACGGGCGATGTGATCATCATCGTGCGATCGTGGAAGGATAGCGATGGAGACCCACAAAAAGAGGAGGTTGTATTTCTGGCAATTCCGAATTCCAAGCAGGTGGAAACCCTGCTCAAAGAACTGGCTCAAACCGCTTTGTAGAAATATCTACGTCCACTCATCGTCTTCAGCTGCAGACAGCGATCGCTGCACGGTTGGGAAACGATAGAACGTGTTTCCTTCATCATTTACATCCGGCAAAATTGAAAATGCTTTCGCTTGAGTCTCTAAATAAAGTTTGGCGGGTTCTGCATCCACTCTGGCAGTAGCCGCCAGTTGAATGAGCGTAATTGTTCCACTGTGGGTTTCTAGCAGGTAATAAAATGCGTCTCGCAGGCGGCGCTCCTGCTGAAGGTTACGCACCAGATTAATCAACGAGAAGCCAATTAGCCCAGCGACTCCAACTAGTAGCGACCACTCCAAAGCTGCCATACTCAGTGTTTCTAATATTAAACAATTGTAGAAATCCTACTTCCTAAACCTACACTGAATCTGGTTTGGGATGAATGAGTGAGCTGGTAGGGAGATTCAGAATAGCGATCGCTACTCATCTCCGGCGGTGGAGGCACCGTAATAAATAATCGCCAGAAACCGAATTGGCAACGCAATCAATGTTTCCGGTCCGTGGGGAACATCACCTCGAAAGGTAAGTGAATCTCCTGGCTCTAACAAGTATGTGGATTGCCCATGTCGATACTCCAATGTTCCATTTAGCATGTGGATGAATTCTATGCCCGAATGCTCAAACGTGGGAAAAACTTCAGATGCATCATCCATGCTGATCAAAAATGGCTCGAATAGCTTCGTGGGTCCTTGATCATAGGCAAGCAAGTGATAGGTATGTCCCCGCTTAGTGCCACGCCGCACTACTTCCATGCCTTCTCCCTGCTTGACTAGTTGTGCCCCACCTTGGGGAGGATTGTAGTGACGAAACAGGGTCGCCATAGAAACGCCCAAAGCACTGGCAATTTTAACGAGCGTTTCTAGGCTGGTTGCCGTTTGAGCATTTTCGATTTTTGATAGCATTCCACGGGAAATCCCTGTCTGTTCGGCGACTTCGGCGATCGTCAATCGATGTTTTTGCCGCAGGTCGCGAATGGTATTGCCTAAATAGCGACCGAGTTGATTATCATCGGCAAGATCAGCATGGTCTGGGACAACGGTCATTATTCTGATGCAGGAGATTGATCTAATTATCACCAATCCTGAAGAGCGATTGGCTGAGTCACACCCATTTTTAGATCAATGCGCTGCGCCTATCAATTCTGTGAGTCTCTTAAATCTCCCAATCTTGAGAGGCTTTAGCGCTTGTTCTTTCAGAATTGAGGTGGTTTTACTTTAAAGCAAGGACGATTAGTCGAGCATGGAATCTAACTAGTTACGGTTTAATGCTCCGCAAACCGCCTAAAATGCCACCCCCGATCGCAAATAGTGCCAGTGCCCATGCCAAGTAGTCAGGAATTTTAGTCACCCATCCTAAACCCTTGAGAACAACCAGTATTGACAGCATCACCAGCGCAATGCCGAGGATATAAAGCCCAATAGTAATAAAAAGACTGAGAAACTTACTCACAATAAACTTTATACGTTTAGGAAATGACTCTGGGAAGACCACAGTGTGGGCAAAACTTACGTTGCCATTTATGAAACTTTCATGTGCTTCAGTATCTTTACGTAATGTTCTTTCGCACAATGGGGATACTCTTTGAGGAAGAACAGTTCGTTTAAAACCCTTCTATTAATTAAAGCGCACTTAGAATCTTCCTATATTTAGCTTTGGTTTTAGCTTAACCGAGGAGTTAAGAATTTATATGGTTGCTTCAACTGCACCAAGTTTCAATTGCGATCGCAGTCTTTCCGTCGGTTTCTCTCAAGATGACTCAGCAGCTCTGAGAAGAGGAGATGTTTTACTTGAAACTGGCACTCATACCGCTTGGGGAGCATCGGTTACCGCCCAAATGTATGTGCCCATTTCCCGTGAATCTGCTTGGCACCAACTGATTGATTATCCGCAATGGGTTCAATATTTTCCAGATGTGAACAACAGCTACTTGCTACCTGACGACTCACCAAAACCGGGTAGCCCTAACAAAGTAGAGTTCAAACGGCTTTATCAGACCGCCAGCAAAAATTTTCTATTCCTATCGGCCCAAGTCGAAATTTATCTACGTGTGACTGAGATTTTTCAACAACAGATTCAATTTCAGTTGGAATCAGGCAGTTTTCATGACTTTTCGGCTGAATTAACTCTAAAAGACTTTTCTGATGGCACCTTATTAACCTACTTCGTGCAGGCAACACCCCTCATTCCCATTCCTAGTATGTTTATTCAACAGGCAATTCATTTCGACCTACCCAGAAATATGAGAATAATGCGTCAAGCACTTTGTCGCTGAATGATAGGTAAGTAGGCAGTGAGGGAAGTCGATCACCATCGATAGGACTCAGCATTCCGTCCCAGGCACCTTACTGGAAAGTACTCGGTTATCTTTTATAAGACATCAGGAATTTTAAGTGAGTAATCTATTTTTCACAAAACGCAAACAAATAATCTTACAAAATGCAAATAAATAATTTGTCCATTTTTTAGCGAATACCATCATTTCGATAGTCATATCAATGTTTCTGGCTTGTGAGTTTGTCTTTTGACAAGCCACGGAATTAGAGCAACTTAACCTTTTCTTTACGGAAGGGTTGTAGTGTTGTGGGAACACAACGTGAGGATGATGAGGTTATGGTTTCTTTGGTTAAGATAAGTCGCTGGGCACTCTCAGCTTCCGCGATCGCTTTAGCAGCAGGGCTTGCTTCTTGTGCCCCAAGTGCCCCTCCCACTACAGGCGGCACCCCCGCTGTAGGCAGTAGTCCCGCAGCAGGTGGTGGTGACACTATTTCTATTAGTGGTGCTGGCGCTTCAGCCCCTAACTCGCTTTACCAGCGTTGGTTTTCTGAATACCGCACCGTCAAGCAAAATGTGCAAGTCAGTTACCAGTCAATTGGTAGTGGTGCGGGTGTTAACCAGTTCCTAGCAGGAACGGTGGATTTTGGAGCAACGGATGATCCGATTAAGGATGCCGATCGCGCTAAGTCTCCCCAAGCGCGCGGAACGATGATTCAAATTCCAACCACAGGTCTTTTCATTGTATTTGCCTACAATCTTGAGGGCGTTAAAGACCTTAAGCTCTCCCGTGCAACCTATTGTGGGATTGCGGATGGTTCAATCAAAACCTGGAATGATCCCAAGATTGCAAAAGATAATGCGGGCGCTACACTCCCCAGTACTCCACTGACGTTTGTCTTTCGCTCGGATGGTAGTGGTACGACTGCAATCTTCACCAAACACTTGGCTGCGGCTTGCCCCGGTTGGAAACCTGGTTCAGGTAAATCCATTGAGTGGCCCACTGGTCAGGGTGCCAAAGGAAATGAAGGCGTGACCGCCCAGATTAAGCAAGCTCCTGGCGCGATCGGTTATGTTGAGTATACTTACGCCAGAGAAAACCAGATAGATATGGCAGCCTTGCAGAATAAAGCAGGAGACTTTGTGACTCCTACGCCGGAAGCGGCTGCTAAATCGTTGGACGGCGAGAAGCCAAATGAGCAATTTGTGATTTCCGTTCCCGATCCAGCCGGACAGGGCGCTTATCCAATCGTGAGCTTAACCTATGCATTGCTGTATGGAAATTACCCTGCACCTAAAGGTTCAACGCTCAAAGAACTGTTCAAATGGGCATTGAAAGAGGGTAAGACTGCGACAACCGAACTAGGTTTCATTCCCCTACCTGATTCTCTTGTAACTGACATCAATGCCAAGCTTGACACCATTGAGGAGAAGTAATTCTCTTTCTTTAGCCACTCCCGAATATAGTTTTGGAGTGGCTAAAGAGACGAAAGCATCGGTGCAAATTAATTAACGTTTTCGTCTGAATGCGTGCTCTTAAATCCAAGTAATTTTCCTAGCATTGCAGCTTTACGATTATGGCTCCAGCAGTAGACAACAATTCGGGTATGTCTTACGAGCGCACTCAGATAGCGCGAAAAGTAGATAGTGGCTTTAAGTGGCTAACAACGATTTTTGCCGTTGGCATCGGGGTAACACTGTTAGCGATCGCCTTTCAAGTCGCTAGAGATTCACTTCCGGCGATTCAAAAATTTGGAATCATCGACTTCGTTACAGGTATTCGCTGGAACCCAGTGGAAGACATCTACGGAGCCTGGACTCAAATTTATGGCACATTGATCACTGCCTTTATCGCATTGCTGATTGCAGTTCCAGTCGGAGTTGGCGTTGCCATTATCTTAAGTGAGGATTTCTTGCCGCCCAAGGTGCAACAACCCTTAGTGTTTATGGTTGAGCTATTGGCAGCCATTCCCAGCGTGATTTATGGATTGTGGGGAATTTTTGTCTTAGCTCCCTTTCTGCAAGGTCCAATGACCTGGATGCATAAAACTTTGGGCTGGATTCCATTGTTCAGCACGCCACCTACGGGCAGAGGCATCTACATCGCATCCATCATTTTGGCAATCATGATTCTGCCGATCATCGCTGCCATTTCCAGAGACTCCTTGGTAGGAGTTGCCCCTGAACTTCGTCAAGCTTCCTATGGTCTGGGGGCAACTCGTTGGGAAACGTTAATCCAGGTGATTATCCCAACTGCGATTTCTGGAATCATTGGGGGAGTGATGTTGGCGTTGGGTCGTGCGATGGGAGAGACAATGGCAGTCACTATGCTAATTGGTAATGCCAACCGTCCGTCTCCATCTTTATTTGCTCAGGGATCAACGATTTCGGCGCTGTTGGCGAATCAGTTTGCTGAGGCAGGCGGTCTCCAAGTAGCATCTTTGATGTATGCAGCTTTGATCTTGTTTGCTTTAACCCTGGTGGTTAATATCTTTGCTGAAATCTTGGTTAGAAAGGTTGAACTGAAAAAGCTTTAGTGAAATGGGCGATCGCCCAGCCTGTTGATTACCCTTATGCCTCATGCTCAACGCGACTGAAGTTAAAAATTTGTGAGAAGTTAGTATGACCAGCAAAGAGTTCCCGGCATCCCTAGCTAAAGGCAGAAGCTTAGAGCGCACCACATCATCTAAGACAATCTTTTCGAATGTGATGACGGGTTTGGTATTTGCTTGTGCGCTTCTTGCGCTAATTCCATTGATCGCACTCCTGTTTTATGTGATTACCAAAGGAGCAGTTCGATTAGGTCCTCAGTTGTTTACTCAGTTGCCGCCCCCCCCTTTCCCCCGAACCTCACCTCAGTTCTATTCGGGTGGTTTTGGGAATGCGATATTGGGAACGTTTATGACGGTTGGCATTGCCTCGCTAATTAGTATCCCGTTCGGGATTTTAGCGGCTATTTATCTTTCTGAGTTTGCGCGCGACACCAAATTTGCGAGCTTAATCAACTTCATGACCAACGTTTTGAGTGGAGTTCCCTCTATTGTTATGGGGGTGTTCGCTTACGGTCTGATTGTATTAACCACTCGGTCTTATTCAGCACTGGCAGCGGGCTTTGCGCTGGCAATACTGATGCTCCCTACGATTGTGAGAACTTCAACTGAAGCGTTTGAGGCGGTTCCGAATGATATTCGTCAGGCTTCAGTGGGGTTAGGCGCATCTGGCTATCAAACGGTTTTAAGGGTGCTTCTGCCAGCTGCAATTCCAGCTATTCTCACCGGTATTATTCTATCTGTGGCGCGGGCGGCTGGAGAGACAGCGCCGATTATCTTTACGGCGTTGTTTAGCAACTTCTGGAACCTCGATGCTGGGCGACCCACTGCTACTTTGTCGGTGCTGGTTTACAACTTTGCGATTACCCCATTTGCAAACTGGCAAGATCTTGCTTGGTCTGCTGCCCTTGTTTTGGTGTCGTTAGTGTTAATCGCCAACTTATTGGCTCGGTGGGTAACTCGCAAACGTTAGCGATCGCTCAAAGATTCTTCATAATAATTGCTTCTTCATTTATTAAAACTACCCACTGACACTGACTTATGACCACCAATCTTCACAACAACGTTCAAACTGATAATGTCTTCCATACAGAAAACGTCAATATTTATTATGGTGATTTCTTAGCGGTGAAGGAGGTTAATCTTGAGGTTCCCAAAAATGCTATTACTGCATTCATTGGTCCTTCAGGTTGCGGTAAAAGTACTGTGCTTCGGTGTTTTAACCGATTGAATGACTTAATTAAATCGTTTCACCTGGATGGCAAGATTCTTTATCACGGTCAAGATCTGTATGCACCCAATATTGATGCGGTTGAAGTAAGGCGGCAGATTGGGATGGTATTTCAAAAACCAAACCCCTTCCCCAAAACGATCTATGACAATATTGCCTTTGGTCCTCGCCTATTAGGCTACAAGGGCGATATGGATGAGTTGGTTGAGCGATCGCTCAAACGGGGGGCACTTTGGGAAGATGTGAAAGATAAACTCAAGGCGATGGGAACTGATTTGTCTGGTGGGCAGCAGCAGCGGCTCTGTATTGCACGAGCGATAGCGGTTCAACCGGAAGTCATTCTCATGGATGAGCCTTGTGCGGCTCTTGACCCTATATCGACCCTGAAAGTTGAAGATCTAATGCAGGAGCTAAAAGAGGATTACACCCTGGTAATCGTGACTCACAACATGCAGCAAGCCTCTCGTGCCTCCGACTACACCGCCTTTTTTAACGTTCAAGCAAACGAGAAAGGGCAACGGACAGGATTTATTGAAGAATACGATCGCACCGAAGCAATTTTCCAGAGTCCTAAGAAAAAGGCAACTCAAGAATACGTTAGTGGTCGCTTTGGTTAAGCAATTTAATCCCATCAAAGTTTGCTAGCAAATTTGGTCAATTTTCGCTGGCAGCCTATTCGCATTATTTTTTCATAGCATTTCGATAGCTGTCAAAAATGGATTGCCATGTCAAGATAGGATGATAGAAGACTCTTAACACTCTTATAAAAAGTGAAGAGTTTGGAAGTTGTTTCAATATTCTCAAATGTATATGAAGCGCTATTGGTCTCGCTTTTTTGCTCTTTTGCTGGTTCTTTTTGTTGGTTTAGTGAATAGCCCAGCAGCTTTTGCTAGTTCTACATCTTTAACTGGCAACTATCGTCAAGATACCGTATCGGTTGTTAATAGCTTAAGAGAGGCGCTTCAAGTATCCCCGGATTCTCCAGAAAAAATTGCCTCTCAAAATCAGGCTAAACAGCTAATCAATGATTTTTCGTCACGTTATCGCCGAAACGGAGCATTGGCTAAGTTGCCTTCGTTTACTACGATGCGTACTGCCTTAAACTCCTTAGCAGGACACTATAGTTCCTACCCTAATCGCCCTGTGCCGCAAAAGATGAAAGATCGGCTAGAGCAAGAGTTTAAGCAGATTGAAACATCATTGGAACGGGGTTCCTAAAATTTCCTTGACGTGCGTTTAGAAGCGAGGGATACCGATTGGTATCCCTCGCTTTTCATGAAAACGTTTTTATAAAAACAATTTATTTGACAGGGATTTGATACTTGTCAGGTATTTCTTGAGAAGATTCGGGTTGTAATAAGTTGTTGAGCAAAAAAGCAGGACGTTGACCATAAGGCCAAGCAAAAGCATGTTTAAAAGCAGCGTCTTGACAAGCTTGTAACTGCTCAAATCCAATAACATCTTGAGTTAGAAGATTTTCATACTCAAAAGGCAAACGAACGTTATGCAACCCAGCATTGTCAGTGCAGATAGCAATATCTACGCCTGCTTCAAAACAGAGATCGAAGACTTGTTTTAGCTGTGAAATATTGTCTAATGTACCTGTTTTTAGATACGTTGTTGGACAGATCTCTAGGCACTGCTTCTGTTCAGCAATTTGTTTAAGGAGTTGGGGCTGTTGCAGTGGAATTTGAATTCCGTGACCAATTCGCATTAAGTAGGGTAGGAGTTCGGCATGGCATCCATCCCGAGTTTCATAAAGGTGTCCGGTTGTATTCAACCCTAGCGATCGCGCATAGGCATACAGCCCAACAAACTCTTCCATCCGTTCTCGATAGTGATTGTCCCCCCCAGCTATATCAATCCCGCACACATAGTCCCGACTTTGCGCTGCCAAATCTACAATGGCGCGGTTTACCTCATAGGGCAACCTGACGTGCATACATAAGATTTGGCTTGTCACAATTGGGTACTCACTCAGTTGGCTAGCTTGCCCTACCACCTGCACAATTTCTGTCATTAAATCAATTCGCTGAGATTGATTCAAATGATCAGGAGTGCGGAGATAAGGCGTATAGCGCAACTCAAGGTAAGCCAGATTCTCAAAAATGTAAGCTCCTCGCATCAATCGATAAATGAAATAGGGCAAAGCCTCAACTGTTTGCACACCTTCCACCAAAGTGTGAAGTTCCAAATACTCATCTAGAGTGTTGCGAGGACGAGTGTAAAAGTCTTCAAACTCCGAGTAATCAGGAAAACGCTGGACTAATTCAGAGCCATTGCGTTGCAAATAACGCCACAACACTCTAGGAACAACAGAGCCTCCTAAATGACGATGAAGTTCAGCATATAGAGCCACAATAACCTCTTGAAATAGTACTAATGATTATGTCAATTACGGTAAGTAAGCTGACCACAAAAAAGTCCATGTCCTTTTCTAGATGATAGAAAATATTCATTAGTTCAGCAGTAAAATCAGCATCAAGCCAATTAATTTAGTCATAAAAACTAAGTTTCAAGGAATACGATGTATACAATTTTCCTGCTTCCACTGCGCTCCTGAAATTTTGGAAAGACTTTGCCTAGGTCAAGCGCTTAAGTAAACTGCTAACTTTTTGCAGGTTCTTCACTAGATCAAACCAGGCAAAAATCTCTGATTGCACCAACGCTCGGAAGTCTCTCACCTATTCACGCAAGCCATTTTTCGCTCAGATACAATCTGGAAAACATGCGAAAAGATTCGCCTATCTACCTTCTTGGAGGTGTCATACAGAAACAATCCGCCTACTCACCCGCTTTAAGACGTTATACAGAAAAATTCAGTAAACAAATTATTATGTGTCAAATAGCATGTTGATCCGATGACATTTAAAGAATGGATGCGCCATACAGGTCTTTCTCCATCGACGATCTCGAAATATGAAAGTGCTATCAACGGCGTTTTAACTGCGTGGGCAATTGATAACAAATTAGTGGAAGGATCACTGAACTCGATTACTAGCAAAACACAGTTTGAATTAATTGCTTCTAAAATTCATAAGCTGCCAATCTACAAAGAGCGTAACGAGCGCGGTCATCATATGTATAGCAGCGCTCTGATTAAGTACGCTGAATATCTTACAGAGGATTATGGAAGCGATATTGAATCAGACATTGAGTTTATTATTAACGACTCATCAATTAATACAACTGAAAAGAACATCCTTATAAAATCAAGAATCGGTCAGGGCTTATTTAGGCAAAAGTTAATTGGCTACTGGGATGGGTGCTCAGTAACGAGCTTCAAAGATACAAATTTACTTATTGCTTCCCACATAAAGCCTTGGAAGGATTCAAGCGATATAGAGCGTTTAGATGTGTTTAATGGACTTTTGCTTCTTCCGAATCTCGACAGAGTCTTTGACACTGGGCTAATAACCTTCGCTGAAGACGGATTAATCAAGATTTCTCCACAACTTACTGAGCCTGCAAAACTTGGTATCAAAGCTGATATGCGCCTTTCATTGACATCGGAACATGAGATTTATATGATTTTTCATCGCAAGTTTGTTTACTGTGAGACACAACAAATCGTTGCAGCGACGGAATAGAGATGATTGTGGAAATACAAAAGTTACTCACCGTCGTTGAACTCAATTGTTAGTTTTGATGCGGCTTTTAATCTTGAAGTGGGATGCTCACGCCGCGATCGCACATCTGAATCATTAGTCTGCTAACCGATTTGCTTTACAGTTGTGAGATCGACTGAGCAAATTGTGCAATTCCCCTACATTCTTGCTAACCGGCTAAGAATTCTTGATTCTTGGCTTCCTGTACCGTTGCGGGTAACTCCAGGCAGTATCCTGCGCCATAGACAGTTTTGATGTAGCGCGGATGGCGGGGATCTGGTTCTAATTTGGTACGCAGGTGACGAACATGCACCCGAATCGTTTCAATATCATCGTTTGGATCGTAGCCCCAGACCTCTTTGAGGATTTCGCTAGGAGATACAGTTTGCCCATGGCGTTGCAATAAGCAATGCAGCAGTTCAAACTCTAAATGAGTCAGCTTGACGGTAAGATCGAACCAAATTGCTTCAAAGCGTTCGGGCACCAGCGTTAGTGGTCCATAGTTCAAAATCTCGCTGTGTTTGGCAGCTTGGGGAATGCGATCAGTGCGGCGCAGCAATGCTCGAACCCGCGCTAGCATTTCTTCTAGCTCAAATGGTTTTGTGAGGTAGTCATCGGCACCCGCATTAAAGCCATCCACTTTATCTTGGGTTTGTCCCAAGGCTGTCAGCATTAGCACGGGGATATCAGCAGTGCGCTCATCCCGCCGTAGTCGCTGACAGACGGTAAAACCATCTACTTTCGGCAACATCAGATCTAGCATGATCAAATCAGGCTGGATCTGTAATGCCATTGCTTGCCCTTTAATGCCATCTGGAGCTTGATTAACGTCGTATCCAGCCATTTCCAGGTTTATAGCAACTAATTCAGAAATTGCGGGGTCGTCATCAATGACGAGTATCCGAGGCATCATTAAGTAGGGTAATTTACTGAAGGTTTACTAAGAATTTATAGAAAATACAAATATCTTGTTGAACAGTGTGTACAGAGATATCGATGTTTCCAAACAAGAAGATTCTGTCACAATTCTTTTGTTTTTGGTTAATAATTTTTTTAGATTTGGCGATCTCGCTGATGTGCTCCAACGATTTAGCCTGAAAAACCGTGATCGCTATTCCGTTTGTAACGTTTGAGCTTGACTTGCTGGCAATTCACCTAGTACATTCGCTGCGATAGGCTGAATGCTATGCTCCTTCCTGAATAACTGAATGCTTGCTTCATCGTGGATAAGTTTGTTGCTAATAGTGGCACTGCTGCTAGCGCTAAGCTGGGTGCTGCTGTATTTGGGTAAGTTGAACTCCGCTGCCGCCAACGCTCCTCGGCTATTGGTTAAAACACCAGACGATCCATCGTGTTCGCCTACCAAGATTTCGGTGATTATCCCTGCTTACAATGAGGCGGACAATATCGAAGCCTGTATGTTGGCGGTTCTTGAAAGTTCGGATTGGTCGGCAGATTGGTTAGATGTGTGGGTAGTGGATGATCAATCGACGGATAATACACTGGCGATCGCTCAAAATTTACAGACCACTCTTGCCAATCCCTGCTTGCAGGTAATTGCTGGAAAACCCCGCCCCGTCGGCGAAACTTGGGTTGGTAAAAACTGGGCATGTGTACAAGCAGTTCAGCAGGCAAAGGGAGAGTTTCTACTATTCTTAGATGCAGATGTGCGGCTGAAACCGGGTGCGATTTCGACGGCGCTGGAGTTTGTGCAGCGATCGCAGATCGATTTGTTAACCTGTTGGCCGACCCTGGTTTGTGGCTGCTTAGCAGAGTGGTTAGCGCAACCGCTGATTGCAGGCATATTGGCAGCCGGGCTGGACTTTGCTCAAATTAACGATTCTCAGTCTGAAACCGTTTTTGCTGTCGGACCTTTCATGTTGTTTCGGCGAACCGCTTACGAGCAAATTGGTGGGCACCAAGCAGTGGGCAGTCAGGTAGTCGAAGATGTAGAGCTAGCGCGGCTGATTAAGCAAAAAGGGTTGACGCTACACTGTGGTCTAGGGCATGAATTAGGAACCCTGCGGATGTATCCGTCAGGCTCGGCGCTGTGGGAAGGCTGGACAAAAAATTGGTATCTCGGCTCTCAGCGGAACTTGGGATTAACCTTACAAACGGCACTATTGATATTTTGGATTTGTACGCTCCCCTGGCTATCGGCAATTGGTCTTCTAATCAAAGGATCGTTGACTGGATTCACTCCATTAGATGGAATTGCGATCGCCCTCGCCCTTGCTAGCATTCTGTTGCAATATCCTATACGTCGCGCGATCGCGCAATTGTCTGCCATTCCTCCCCACTATTGGTGGCTCACTGGCTTGGGCGGAGCCTTTGTTACAGCCATCATTCTTGGCTCTATCATTAAAACCGAAACGGGTTGGGGCTGGACTTGGCGTGGTAGATCTTTGAAAGAGGCTAGGAGTTAAAGTTCAGGGGTTAACTTCGACATCAGCACTCAGGCGAATAGGGTCAAGCGGGAAGAGAAACCCAAACCTCAAAATATCTCCTGCTGGAGACGCTACAAAACTCCAAACTCCGAACTCCAAACTTAAACTCTCTCACCTTTCTTTTGCCCATGAAATTCGACAGTGTCGTTCTGGTTCTAATCGATATCCTGATTGTCATCGGGCTTTCTCGCTTAGTGGGTCTGGCGTTTCGCCGCATCAAACAACCCTTGGTGATTGGCGAAATTGTTGCAGGAATTATGCTGGGTCCATCATTGTTTGGGCTACTGGCTCCCGATGCGGCGGCATTTCTGTTTCCGCCAGAGGTGGTTCCCTATTTGGGAGTGCTATCTCAGATCGGGCTGATCTTTTTCATGTTTTTGATTGGGCTAGAGCTTGATCCGAAATATCTGAAGAGCCAGATAGATATAGCAGTACTGATTTCTCATGTCAGTATTCTGGTACCGTTTTCGCTGGGAACACTGCTGTCACTGCTGCTGTATCCGCTGGTGTCAAATAACGGTGTTTCGTTTACGGCATTTGCGCTGTTCTTAGGGGCAGCCATGTCAATCACGGCGTTTCCAGTATTAGCCAGAATTATTACTGAAAATAATCTTCAGTCAACCCCTTTGGGTACGTTGGCACTGACCTGTGCGGCAGTGGACGATGTGACAGCGTGGTGTCTACTGGCACTGGCGATCGCGGTTACCCGCACCAACAGCATGGTGGGAGCATTGCCTACGATTTTAGCTTCTGCTGTCTTTATCACGCTGATGTTGACCGTCATGCGGGTGTTTTTACAGCGGTTGGCTGGTTACTTCGATCGCACTGGGCACCTAAACCAGTTCACCCTGGCAGGCATTTACATGGGCGTAGTCACCTCAGCGCTGATCACCGAACTGATTGGCATTCACCTAATTTTTGGTGCATTCTTGCTGGGTGCTGTCATGCCCAAGCATCCGGGGCTGACTCGCGAACTGGCGCAGAAAACGGAAGACTTTGTGCTGATCTTCCTGCTGCCTGTTTTCTTCGCCTACAGCGGCTTAAGAACTCAAATCGGCTTGCTCAATAGTCCAGCGCTATGGGGTTTGTGTCTCTTAGTGATTGCCGTTGCTATTGTTGGCAAATATGTGGGAACCAACGTTGCCGCCCGGTTTTGTGGCATTGAAAAGCGAGATGCGGCAGCTTTGGGTTGGATGATGAACACCCGTGGGCTGACAGAATTGATTGTATTGAATATTGGGCTAAGTTTAAATGTGATCTCGCCGCTGTTGTTTACCATGCTGGTGATGATGGCGTTGGTGACTACGTTTATGACCTCGCCCCTGCTGGAGTGGATCTATCCGAAGCAGCAAATTCGGGAAACATCGGTGGAGTCGGTGACCGAAGCATTTGTGCATAATTATCGGATTTTGGTACCCATCGCAAATCCTAGTACTCAGCAAGGACTGATTCAACTAGCAACCGCGATCGCTGCCAGCGACCAACCCCCTTCTGAAGAGTCGCCAACCTCCGCAGCAGTCTATCCCTTGAGTTTGATTCAACTAGAAGAAGAGTATGCCTATCAAAGCACACCTGCTTCGGTCGATCGCCTGATTGCCGATCGCCGCAATCAAATGCTGGACTTAATCAAGACCCTGGAACCACCTTACATTCGCTCATTGGTGCATCCAGTTGTGCGCGCCACCAGAGATGTTGGACAAGAAACCGTAGAACTTGCAGAACGCGATCGCATCGATCTGGTGTTGATGGGATGGCATCGCCCTGCTTTTAGCAAAAACCGTTTGGGCGGCAGAGTGGGGCAAATCCTCAGCACTGCACGGGCCGATGTTGCTGTGTTTGTTGATCGCCAGCACGGCAAACTGGAAAAACTGCTGGTTCCCTATATACCCAATATCCACAATGACTTAGGTCTAGAAATTGCTCTGCGACTGGTGTTAAACAATCCAGATTGTTCTCTGACCATTTTGCGAGTTGCCCAAGAACATCAAACCAGTGACCTCACCTACGAACTAAAAACTTTGATGAATCAACTGCCAGATTCTTTGCTCCAGCGAATTCACATTCCCCAGGTTGAATCGGCAAACCCAATCGCCGCTGTCGTGGAAGCCTCAAAGAACGCTGATCTGACCATTGCTGGAGCCAGCCGCGAATGGGGGCTTGAGCGCCAAACCTTGGGATTCTACGCTGATCAATTAGCCGTGCAGTGCCACTCTTCACTATTGATTACCCGGCGCTACAGCCGCGTTACGTCCCATCTGTCGTCTGTTTTGGCAAGCAGCATTACCGTTACCCCTCAAAAACCGGAGGTCAGCGCATGAAAGGGCACTTCAGTCCAAAATCGCTCATTTTTTATGGGTGCGCGATCGGTAGTGTCACGCTTTTGTTCAGCCTTGCCTCTGCCTATGGCGAAGCGAATCTCAAAGCACCCGATAAAATCGATGGGCGTTATCCTCTTTCAACTTCGTCGTTACCAGACTGTGTGCAGGCTCAGTCTCTAGTCATTGACGTTCAGCAATCGGGCGTTTACTTAACGGGTTCTCTCTTGCCCAATCCTGCTTCTGAAAAGATTCTTCAAATGGCTCACGATCGCCCATCCCTAACGGGCGACTGGGACAACCAACAGCTTACCTTAGGAGGCTCTGTACCATATCTCCCCAATTGTCAGGGCACGGTTTCTATTCAAGGAATGATTAACAAAGATACCCTGACGGGCACATTTCGTCTCAGCTCTGATGCGAGTGAAGTACCATTTTTCGCGAAGCGAGAAGCCCCGCCAGCTAAAACTCAAGCGCATTAATCGGTTAGGGATCTACGGGTTAATAGTGAACTAACCAAAAAGGTTTCGCCTATGTGTACAGCAAATTCAAGTGAATAGACCACAGTGATTGAACCAACCGAGCGCGTCATTCTTGGTGATTTGGTCGAGGGCTTCACAGGTACGAGCGGCTTGCGAGGCATCTGCAACCGTTGCAGCGCTCGACACAGGGTAGGTTGACTCACTTTAATCCCTTGATGAGCTTCTAATTGCTTACATAATTTTGCAAGGACTGATTGTCTAAAAATCGTTGTAAAACTCCTAAGTCAGATAAGTAAGCAGACGCTTTTCGCAAGTCTTCAGATGGGAATGGCTGACAGCGATCGCACTCTCAGCCATTCCGCTATCCCTATCACGCCACGCCGACCAACTTAGCGCTCAGATCCCACATACGCTGACCTTTTTCCTCATCGCGGGCTTGGGGTGAAACTTGTCGGATGAACGACTTGCCATCTTTCTTTTGACGATTACCCCAGCTAAAGTAAGCTCCCGATTGCTTATACTCTGGATCGGCAACCACCATCGCTACCCGCTCACCGGATAGCTCCTGCGACACATACCCGCCCGTAATATTTTTTTGGAACCAGGGAAAGATTTTTTGAAACAGCGGATAGTGATTGCGGAATAGGGGCGTATCGGCGACACAACCGGGATAGAGCGAGGTGAAGGTAATTCCCGTGGAATCGTGATAGCGGCGGTGTAGTTCTCGCATAGTCAGCACATTGCAGACTTTGCTGTCTTTGTAAGCTTTGACGGGTTCAAACTGTTTACCATTAATCATCGTAATCGGCGCTTTGAAGCCTGCCGTAAAGCCTTCAAAGTTACCCAAATCAGGCTGAGGTGGAATCTTGCCGCCCAGTTCATCGGGGTTGTGGGTGACGGTGCCCAAAATTACTAGACGTGGATCGGCGGATTGTTTCAAATCATCCATCATCAGGTTGCACAGCAGAAAATGACCGAGGTGATTGGTGGTAACGGTCAGTTCATAGCCTTCGGGACTGTAGAGCGGCTCTTTGATTAAGGGCATATAGATAGCAGCGTTACAGACCAATGCATCGACCGATTTGCCACTGTCGCGAAACGTTTGCACAAACTGACGCACGCTCTCGAGGGAACCCAAGTCAATGTGCAAGATGGTGTAGCTGTCGGGAGCCATGCCTACGGATTCAGCCGCCTGCTTGGCTTTGGGCAAATCTCGACAAGCCATGACCACATGCCATCCCCGGTTGGTAAGAGCTTTCGCGGCATATAAACCCACTCCAGAGGAGGCACCGGTGATAATTGCTGTAGACGTGTGTTGTTCCATTTTCTTTTAAGCTCCGTTGACCGCCGTGCTTGTCGATAGACGATCGCACAGTCTTTATCTTACCGATGAGACTGTAACAGTTAAGCGGTTGACTCGTGAAGATATTTTGCAAAGCAAGTTCGTATGCGCTGGTGCAGCGCGTGGGCGAATGACTATTCCCTACGCGCTGCACCAGCGCCATACCTGCCCACAGCGCAGCAATTTATATTGTTTTATGTATTTCTAGGGCGATTGTCTATTGAGACTTAAATCATCGGGCATTCTAAAGAAAAGGTATCAAAAGATACAGAATTTCTAGATATCCTTTCCTTCATTTTCTAGACAAAAGGCTTATTTACTATGGCGAACTCTTTGCTGTCAGATGCTAGCCAACGGTTGGAACAAGCGCTAAAGCATACCTCAATCTCTGAAGATGCGATCGAGTCGTTGAAATTTCCTAAAGCCAGCCTCAGCGTCTCCATTCCTGTGCGGATGGATGATGGCTCACTCCAGGTGTTTCAGGGCTACCGTGTCCGCTATGACGATACACGCGGTCCCGGTAAGGGCGGAGTTCGCTATCACCCGAATGTATCGATGGATGAGGTGCAGTCGCTAGCGTTTTGGATGACGTTTAAATGCGCGGCGTTAGGCTTGCCGTTTGGCGGGGCAAAGGGTGGAATCACGGTGAATCCCAAGTTGCTGTCTCGGCTAGAACTGGAGCGGTTGAGCCGGGGTTATATCGATGCGATCGCGGACTTCATTGGTCCTGATGTGGATATTCTCGCGCCAGATGTATACACCAATTCCATGATCATGGGCTGGATGATGGATCAATACAGCATCATCCGCCGCTGCATTTGTCCGGCTGTGGTCACAGGTAAGCCTGTGACCATGGGCGGCAGCGTAGGGCGAGAAGCCGCCACGGCTCTGGGAGCCTTTTTTGTAATTCAGTCAATGTTGCCTAAGTTTGATCAAGCGCCTCAAGAAACCACCGTTGCCATTCAGGGCTTTGGCAATGCAGGCGGCACTCTAGCAGAGTTATTGTTTCAGGCTGGCTATCGAGTAGTGGCAGTCAGTGATTCTCAGGGTGCAATTTATGCAAAAAACGGGCTAGATATTCCTGCCATTCGCAACAATAAGGAATCGACTCGTGGCCTTCGAGCACCTTACTGTAACGGCAGCGTTTGCACTACACCCGAACATGAAGTGTTGACGAATGAAGAACTGCTAGCGCTAGATGTCGATTTGCTAGTTCCAGCAGCATTGGAAAACCAAATTACAGAAGCGAATGCTCATTTAATCAAAGCCAAACTCGTGTTTGAAGTTGCCAATGGACCGATCACCTCGGCTGCCGACAAAATTTTGGAAGAGAAAGGAATTTACGTCTTTCCAGATATTTTGGTGAATGCAGGGGGCGTAACAGTCAGCTATTTTGAGTGGGTGCAAAACCGCAGCGGTTTGTACTGGACGCTGGATGAAGTAAACCAAAAGCTGAAAACCCGCATTGTGGAAGAAGCCGATCGCATCTGGTCAGTCTCTCACCAGCTCGGAATCCCACTCCGCACCGCTGCCTATGTTCACGCCATCAGCCGTTTAGGGGAAGCCATTAGCGCCAAAGGCACGCGGGATTATTACGTGAATGGCCATGGGAAACATTGAGGTTTGAGTTCAAAAGCCGTCACCAGGTTGGATCGGAAAACAGGGTGACGGTGAGGTGCGATCGCCCTAGGGGAATGCTGCTGATGCAGCTGCAAATGCTGCGTCCATCATCCAGTTCTACTTCGCAGGCATGACAGGAACCCATCAAGCATCCTGTGGGAATTGCTACGCCAGCGCGGCTAGCAACCTCTAGCAACGGTTCTCCGACTTCGGCCTCAACCGTCACATCATCGGGCAAAAAATTCACGCTAATACTCATAAAGCACTCATTCGGATTGTTATCGAGCGATCGCTACTCACACACTTTAAACTCTGATCGATATTGCACGGTTCCAGTACAGTCTTGCAAGGCTCCACTATTTAACTCCAACACCATAAACGCTTCATCGGGTACATCGTATTCACATCTCAAGCCTTTGGTGCTGGCGGAAATAAACCCAAACCGCGAGTAGTACTTTGGATCGCCCAATACTACGATTGCATCCTGTCCTGACTCGCTACACGCTTTCAAACTTTGCTGGATTAACAACGAGCCGATGCCTTGTCGCTGGTAATTGGGTAAAACCGCGATCGGTGCCAACCCAAGAATCGACAAATTGCTGGAACCCCCACGAACCGTAACTGGACTGAAAAAAATGTGCCCAACAATTTGATCAGACTGTATGGCAACAAATGAAAACGTAGAGGCAGCACCTCGTAGTTGATTGACCAAACTTGCTTCATTCTCGCGCCCAAATGCCTCGCTATTCACTTGGTAAATAGCGCTTACATCGTCTGGCTTTTCTGCACGAATATACACATCTCTCATTCTGGGGGCAAAAACGGTGTCAGGTTCAGATGAGGTTCCACTGCATCGGCGAGGCTGTCCAACAGGACTTCACGCTGTTCGCGGTAGTTAGCAACGCCAGTGGGCAACGATTTTAAGCCGCGCTGTTGCCGAAGACGGTTTAACCAAGCGCGTCGCCAAGGACCGTTATCAAAAAGACCGTGCAGGTAGGTGCCCCAAACAGAACGACTTTCGTCTACAACGCCCAAGTTGGCATCATCAAATAGGGCATCGACTCCCGTGGCTTCTTCCATCAAGCGCGATCGCCCCTGGTGAATTTCATAGCCTGTTATCGGCAGCCCTTCCTGCGGATAGTTAGAGGTAACTGTTCGTTGGCGTGCTATTTTTTGCCCTGCAATCACGGTTTTTAGCGGTAGCAACCCGATGCCTTTATAGCGACCTTCCTGCCCTTCAATTCCTTCTGGATCTGCCAAAATTTTCCCTAGCATTTGATAGCCACCGCAGATGCCTAGAACCGTTCCTCCGGCTGCTACGTAGTTTTGAATTTCTTCTGCCATGCCTGTTTTGTGCAGCACAAGCAAGTCAGGAATGGTGGTTTTAGAGCCAGGGATGATCAGGGCATCGGGGTGACCCAAAGAGGTTTTGGGAGAAATATACTTTATGGAAACGCTGGGTTCAGCTTCTAAGGGATCGAAGTCAGTGAAGTTGGAAATGCGGGGCAAACGCAGCACGGCAATGTTGATATCGCTCGTCGTGTTAGGCGATCGCGTATCCATCAAACTGAGCGAATCTTCGGCGGGAAAAGCTTGATCGAGCCAAGGAATCACACCGACCACCGGAAGGCCTGTGCGCTCTTGCAGCCAATCAATGCCGGGCTGCAAAATAGAACGCTGCCCCCGAAATTTATTGATTATCACGCCCCGAATCAACGCCCGTTCGTCGGGATCTAATAGTTCCAACGTGCCAACTACATGAGCAAAAGCACCACCGCGATCGATGTCCACTACCAGCATGGTGGGCGCGTTCAGCCGCTTTGCCACTCGCATATTGGTTAAATCGCGATGCTTCAGGTTGATCTCCGCTGGGCTACCCGCGCCCTCACACACCAGCATGTCGTAATCTTCTGCTAGTCGAGTGAAAGAATCTTCGATCGCTTGCCAGCCGGATTCAAAGTACTGCTCGTAATACTCGCTAGCACCGACTCGACCTACCGATTTACCTTTCATGATTACCTGGGAGGTCATGTCTCCTTGAGGCTTCAGCAAAATCGGGTTCATCTCAACCGTCGGCATAATTCCGGCTGCCCATGCCTGCACCGCTTGAGCATGCCCAATTTCACCCCCACTGTTGGTGACATAGGCATTCAGCGCCATATTTTGCCCTTTAAAGGGTGCAACCCGCCAGCCCCGACGGCTTAAAATGCGGCAGATTGCAGTCGTGATTAGAGATTTACCTGCATGGGAAGTTGTTCCCACTACCATCATGGCTTTCATTGAGAACCTCCACGCGGTTTAGTTAAGGGTGTGGGCAGAAAGGTTATCTGCACAATTAGCAAGGATCGATCTCAAAGGGTTTGCCTGGATAACTTAGATGGGCAATCGAAACCAGCGTAGCACTGCATTGTATAAGCGATCGCTGAATGTGGGTGAATAACGCTTCACTCCTTGATTGTGCTGCCATTTATCTACCAGTAGCCGTCCTAACGGAGTCACCCTGAAACTATCTGTTAACCCTTGTCCATCCACCTCGCGTCGCAGCAACCCGACTTGAATCAGCCAAAGTAATTCAGATTCTACTCGTAATTCCAACAAAGGGCTTGCAGTGTATTGACTTTGAACACCCGTCAGATGAGCGATCGCGCCTAAAGCCACGCTTTGCTGAATCATCGTCGCAAACAGCCTCAACCGAAACGGAGCACACCGCATTGCCCGATCTGCTCTTAGCAGTGTCTTGTCAGAATATTGAATTGATTGGCGAGTTTTAATTACAGTCATTGCGAAATCACGCGGAGCTTAGCTTAATTCAAACAAAACTTTAAAGAGTTCTCCCCTAATCTTATGCAATTTCGCTGGGATAGGCATCTAGGGATGGGTCGAAATGATGGCATTGCTAATGAAACATCTCGTTTGCTTACGGGCAAGCGGGGTGATTTGATTATGAAGAGCAGTCTTTGCAGACATTTTGGGAAAGTCGCGGATTGCGTCTCTTTCGCCTGTTCATTCAAGCGGCCAGTTAATTAATCTTGCTCAAATAGTTTACCTAATGCCGCTGGAGGGGTGCTATGAATCGTTTGACCGGCTGCACGAGCAATTCTAGGCGGCAACAGGTTAAGCAATCGCTCTAACCCATCACTGGACGACAACACCAGAAACAAAATCATCAGCACAAAAGGTGCCACCGTAAAGACCTGGGTTGGCATATTGGGAATTGTGCTTTGTGCCACGCTGGCTAACGATTGCAAAATACCAAATAAATAACAACTCAGGGCTACCCGCAATGGATTCCAGCCGCCAAAAATCACGATCGCCAGTGCGATCCAGCCATATCCCGCAGTGTGGCGATGACTCCAGCCCGCTTTAAAGTCCAAGGAAAAAGCGGCTCCAGCAATTCCCATGAGTGCGCCTCCAAATAGGGTGTAGAAGTAGCGCATCAATATCACATTCGTGCCACGGGCAAAGGCGGCAGCGGGTTGCTCTCCGATCGCCCGGAGCATCAAGCCAGAACGAGTGCGGTAAAAGTAAATCACCGCACACCCAACGAGTAAATAGCTGGCATAGACGAGCAAGTCATGCTGAAAAAACAGCGCACCAAACACCGGAATATCCTGTAAAAACGGAAGTTTGAAGCTGGGAACGGTCGGTCCAGGAATGCGAACAAATGGGTTGCCCAGAAACGACGATAAATCTGCACCCAAAAGAGCTAACACAAACCCGATCGCAACTTGTGACTGTTTAAGCGTCAATGCCCCAAATGCCACAATCAGCGCGATCAGCGCCCCGACAATCGCTGCTCCAGCAAACCCAAGCAGCAAACTAGGGGTCGTTCCCAATCCTTCAGTAGTTTTGGCGATCGCAAAGCCCGTCATGGCAGAGAGTAAAATCGTGCCTTCCGCCGATAGATTAATCACTCCTGCCCGTTCTGCAATCGTTTCACCGATGCAGGCAAACACCAATGGCGTAGAACTCGCGATCGCTACTGACAGAATCGGAATGACCTGAGACATATCCATGGACGACCTTCACCGCATTAAAAATTCCACCTTGGGCAACAGTGGATCTTGCACCATACCAATGCCTGTAAAGCCCCAACGCTTCAGAACGCCTCCCAACTGATTTCCCGAAGTTGTTTCCACCGCAAAGCGATCGGCTAGCTCTTTCGCATGGGTGTTGAGATAGCTCAGAGCGTCCGCATGTTCTTGAAACAGGAGCAGAAATCCGGGATCTGCCGGAGTGCGATCGCCCTCGCTGCGATGCGGGCGGGCTACTAGATATTGCCCATCTGCCCTAGAACGCACTAAATAGTAAGTTTGAGAAATCATATAGGGGTTAGGGGGTAGTGGTCAGAAGGCAAAGGAAGATGGTGTTGGGGAAGAGTTTTGTTTGGTAGTGTATCCCTATAGAAAATATTTTGTTCGCGCCGGGTTTCTGTAGGAAATAGTTTAGTTTTACATTTGCCAATCATCAATCGTCAGATCCTAATTTGATGCGTGGATCAACCACTTTCAACAGCAGATCAGCGAGTAGGTTGCCCACGATCAGCATGGCGGCACCAATCATCAAACTTGCCATCACCAGGTAAATATCTTGCGCCAGCAAAGCCTGATAAATCAGGCGTCCCAACCCTGGCCAATTAAAAAAGTACTCAGTAATAAAAGAGCCACTTAGCAGGGCTGCAAATTCAAATCCTAGTAGAGTGATCAGCGGATTAATAGCATTTCGCAGCGCGTGAATGTAAATCACTCGGTTTTCTGGCAATCCTTTAGCACGGGCAGTTTGAATGTAGTCTTGTCGCAAAATATCCAAGAGTTGCCCCCGCATAATCCGCTGGAGTCCTGCAAAGCTGGTGATGCTGAGCGCCAAGGTGGGCAGCACCATATGCCATGCAATATCGCGGATTTTGCCCAACAGGGTCAGGTCATTAAAATCAATGCTGGTCATGTCTCCCACGGGAAACAGCGGAGCAGTATTTTGGGCAAAGATCAGCAGTAATAATGCGGCAATGAAGCTAGGAAAACCTTGTCCGATGTAGCTAATGACGCGAAAGATGCGATCGACCAGGCGATTTTGATTGACGGCACCAATGATGCCCATGGGAACCGCGATCGCCCAAGTCATAATCAGCGACGAAATCGCCAGTAGCAGAGTCGCTGCCACCCGCTCCCACAGTAGCGACGACACCGAACGGTTGTAAACAAAACTGGTGCCAAAATTGCCTTGCGAAATCACCTGCCACAGCCAACGCAAATATTGATCCCACCACGGTTTATCCAACCCAAACTGTCGCTTAAGCTGTTCAATTCGCTCCGGTGAAATTTTTGGGTTTTCTTTGAGCGTGCTGAGATAATCTCCAGGAGCAAGCTGAATCAATGCAAAGCACAGCAGTGATGCCAGTAGCAGGGTCACCAATCCCTGCAAAACCCGCTTCACAATATACGCAAAGGTATCGCTGGTGAAAAAAGCTACCACCCCATCAAAGCCCGATGCCATCCGTTTTGGAGACGATGTACTCATGATTCTAAATAACTAACGTGAAGCATCTTGCTGCAATAGATTGGCTTAAGTCTAGCGGTTATTCACACACTCTTATTCACACACATTCATTCCCTGATACTGAACAGCAGGCACCCATCCTAATACTCCACTAGCGTAATGATGGGCACGTTTGGCAGATGCTGCCGTCCGTTCAAATCTTTCAATTCAATCACAAATGCACAGCCGACCAATGTGCCACCTGCTTGCTGAATCAGTTTTGCCGCCGCCCCCGCCGTGCCGCCTGTCGCAATCAGATCATCCACCATCAGCACTTTAGACCCAGCAGGATACGCATCTTGATGAATTTCTAGCTTGTCGGTGCCATATTCCAAGGCATATTCAATCGAATGCACAGCAACAGGAAGCTTGCCCGGTTTGCGAATGGGAACAAACCCTACGCCCATTTTGCAAGCGAGTGCAGTACCAAAAATGAAGCCCCGCGATTCCATGCCAGCCACATAGTCAGGAGCCAAATCAGCACAATGCTCTGCCATGGTAGCGATCGCATATCGCAATCCATCTGCATTGCCTAGTAGCGTAGTGATGTCTTTAAAGGAAATACCGGGTTTAGGAAAATCTGGAACTTCGCGAATGAGCGCTTTGATATCCATAGGTGGCATGTAGAAGATTAGCGGGTAGAAAAAGATAATACTTAAGTATTTGTTGGTTTATACCAGATCTTGCGTCCTGATGCTGTGTAAAAGGCTTTTCTCATCCTCTAAAGTGCCTATCAATAGCACTTAAAATTCGGCCCTTGTGGACTGGTGATTTAGATCACTGAGCATTCAAACCCTGATCACGCACCACTTTTATCAGGTAGAAGACAATATTTGAGTGGAGTTCTGTAGAGAATCATGAATCATATCAGCATGATCCGAAAGTTGGTTGAAGAAGCCCTTCATGTCAAAAGGCTAACTTGCAACATTGAAAATGAAATTAATTATGAACTAACGCGATTAGGGCATATTTCGGATTCAGACTTTGAAGCGCTCGAACTGCTAATGGCAGAGATGGATGCTGGGCGCATTGCTCTGGTTCCCAGCTTATAGTCACTGAACAGCAGCTTGAAGCGATTTCTTCAAAATTCGGTGGTCCTAAAGATGTAAGGATAGAGAGGACAAAGTTAACTCCATCAATCTATGTCAGTTGCTCAGCCTCCGTATCCTGCTTGTGATACCCAATTTAAATTGAGTAAGCGGCAAATGGACTAGACTGAGCGGAGTTGTTTGGAGAGTCTAGTCATGGCAGGTGTAACGTCAATAGACGTGAAAGAAAGTTTGGATGACTTAGCTCAACAGTTGCGGCAAGCCGAAACGCCAAGCGCTAAAGAACGATTGCAAGTGCTCTACTGGTTGAAACAAGAGAATGCGCCGAGCATTAGTGCGATTGCCAAAGCGGTCGGGAAACATCGAAACACGGTGCAAAGCTGGCTATTGATGTATCGCACTGGAGGAGTGGGGGCGATGCTAGAAATCAAGAAATCGCCGGGGGGAGTGCGAGTGATACCCCAATGGGCAGAGGATGCTTTGGCAAAGCGGTTACGACAGAGACACGGCTTTCAAAGTTATGGAGCAGTACAACAGTGGTTGGCAGAAACCTTGGGAGTAGAAGCGGAGTATCACGCGGTCTACCAAATGACCCGCTATCGGCTCAAAGCCAAGCTAAAGGTTGCTCGTCCTCAAAATTGCCAGCAGGATAGTGAACAGCGATCTGCTTTTAAGCAAACCTCAAGGGCGACCTCAGCTTGCTGAGTCAGTATGCTCGCCACCGGGGGCAGGATGAACGTCCCATTCGCTATTTTGCTCAGGATGAGAGTCGTTTTGGACTGCATACTCTGATGGGACGATTGATCACGGCGTGTGGCATCAAACCGATTGGGCAGTGGCAGTGGTTGTTCAAAGCGTTCTGGCTCTACGGGGCGGTTGAACCTGCCACGGGAGAGTCCTTTTTTCTGCAATTTTCTCATGTTGATACCGAGTGTTATCAACGATTCTTGAATGAATTTTCCAACGCTTATCCGGATAGTCTGAACGTCTTGCAAGTGGATAACGGGCGGTTTCACAAGGGTAAAGCGTTGGTGGTGCCAGAGAACATCATCTTGTTATTCCAACCGCCTTACTGCCCTGAGCTAAATCCTATTGAGAGGTTGTGGGAACATCTCAAGGCAAGTTTGAAGTGGGCTGCGTTCAAAACGCTCGACCAACTACAAGTCAAAATCGATCAACTCCTGGCTGAGTTAACACCACAAGTAATTGCTTCTCTCACAGGTTATTCCTTTATCCTGGATGCCCTATCTGCCTTGAATACTGTTTAAATTGGTATGACTCAAGCCATACAGTCAAAAATGGCAAAATCCATAACGGCAAACAGAACTTTAAGTGCCGCGACTGTGGCAGACAATTCGTTCAAGACCCCCAAAACAAAATAATTGATCAGACCACTAAAACTCTGATTGACAAATTGATGCTAGAGAAGATTCCTTTAGCTGGGATTGCCAGAGTAGCAGGTGTTTCAGAAACTTGGCTGCAAAGCTATGTCAACGCGAAATATCAGAACGTACCCCGTCAAGTGAATGTGCGGGCTAAAAAAAGGGGCGCTTAACCATCGAGTGCGACGAGATGTGGTCGTTTGTCGGCAAAAAAGATAACAAGCAGTGGATCTGGTTGGCATTAGATGTCGAAACGCGAGAAATTGTCGGGGTGTATGTCGGTGAGCGGAGTCGGGATGGCGCACGAGGATTATGGGATGCATTGCCAGCGGTGTATCGACAGTGTGCCGTCTCCTACACCGATTTCTGGTCCGCTTACAATCAGGTGTTTCCTAGTAAACGCCATCACAGTGTGGGCAAGGAGAGTGGCAAAACTAGCTATATTGAGCGGTTTAACTGCACCTTACGGCAACGGGTATCGCGCTTAGTCAGGAAGACATTATCCTTTTCCAAGAAATTGGAGAACCATATTGGTGCCATTTGGTACTTCATCCACCACTACAACGCAGCCTTACTTGTTTAGCACTACCCAAAATTCAAGGCTTTAGGGCAGGAAAACCTGCCCCGGATGTCTGATTCTTCAAAATGAAATCTAAACTTTGAACTTTTCAGTGATGCGTCGCATCGCCTCTTCCACATTTTCGCGACTGTTAAACGCAGAAATTCTAAAATACCCTTCACCTGCGGCACCAAACCCAGAGCCAGGGGTGCCTACCACATTGACGGTATTCAAAAGTTTATCAAAGAAATCCCAGCTAGACAGATTATGGGGCGTTTTTACCCACACATAAGGTGCATTCACGCCGCCATATACTTGAATTCCCGCCGCAGTCAACTGATTGCGAATGATCTGAGCATTGTCCATGTAAAAGCGCACTAATGCCTGAACTTGGTTTTGCCCGTCGGGTGAATAAACCGCTTCCGCACCTCTTTGAACCACGTAGGACACGCCGTTAAATTTGGTGGATTGACGACGATTCCACAGCTGCCATAGCGATACATCCGAGCCGTCTGCGGCTTTGCCCATGAGCGTTTTGGGAACCACGGTTAAGGCGCATCGAGTGCCCGTAAACCCTGCGTTTTTGGAGAAAGAACGGAATTCGATCGCACAGTCGCGCGCTCCTTCAATTTCGTAAATTGAGTGTGGCAACTCTGGATCGGTAATAAATGCTTCGTAGGCGGCATCAAAGAAAATGATGGAACCGTGGGCTTTGGCATAGTTAACCCAGGCTTGTAAATGCTCTCGTGTGGCAGTGGCTCCTGTGGGATTGTTAGGGAAACAGAGATAAATCAAATCTACCTTTTCGGAGGGAATGCTGGCGGTGAAGTGGTTTTCTGCGGAGATGGGCAAATAGACCAAGCCACCATATTCGCCGCGATCGTTCACATCGCCTGTATGCCCTGCCATGACGTTGGTATCAACATAGACGGGATAAACGGGATCGGTAACGGCGATCGTGTTCGTGTCACCAAAAATATCGAGGATGTTGCCACAGTCACACTTAGAGCCATCGGAGATAAAGATTTCTGAGGCATCAATGTCACAACCTCGCGATTGAAAGTCAAACTGGGCAATTTTTTCACGCAGCCACCCATAGCCTTGTTCAGGACCGTAGCCTTTAAAGCCGTTGCGATCGCCCATTTCTTCCACAGCTCGAATCATCGCTGTGCGGCAGGCTTCCGGTAAGGGTTCCGTGACATCGCCAATTCCCAGTCGGATTACTTTCGCATCGGGATTGGCCTCGACAAAGGCATTCACTCGGCGCGCAATTTCTGGAAACAAGTAGCCCGCTTTGAGCTTGAGGTAGTTGTCGTTAATCGTGACCATAAGAATTGCTAAAACTCAGTACAAGGGCTGCTCGTTCTATTATTCCGAACAATGATGCAAAAAGCAGCCAGAATAAAATAGCGCAGGTGGTACGGGTTAAAAAGATGGCGCAGCGGAATGAGGCAGAATTGGCGAATCACGAGGATTACCAGGAGATCGCGGCGTTACTAGAAGAAGCATTGCCAGATCCTCAGATTCAGGTAAAAGTGCAGCGACGGCAATCCTGCTTGCGGGTGCTATTGGAAGGGCATCAGATTCCAGAGCAAGCAGCGGTGATCGCCTGCATTCGTCAAACCCTAGAACCTGGGCAGCCTAAGGGCGTCACTCAGATCGAGATTTATGCACGGTATTTGGGAGCCACTCAACTTGCATGGCGCAAAATGTTGACCCTACCACCAGTTTTAGATTCGCCCTTTGCTGACGAATTTCAGACTGAAGGAACACAGCGTCAGGCGGCGGCTTTTTCTGAAGTAAAGGCTGTACCAGAGCGATCACGCCGTTTGAGTCCCAGAGCAATTCATTCCTCTGGGTGGGGCGCATTGGGCACAGGTTTGATTTTGGCAATTCTGCTGATAATCAGTCCGCTGAAGCTGCTGTTCACTGGTTTTTTGGTAATGGTGCATGAGTTGGGTCATGCAGTGACGCATTGGCTGTTTGGTCGTCCTGCCTTACCCACCGTGAATTTACTCTATGGGGGCGGCATTACGTTGGTGTTTGAGCAGTCGCCAGCAGTGATTGGGCTGATTTATTTCGGCTTCGCGGTGTTTGCCTATGGGTGTCGCGCTTATCCCAGACTGCTCGGCGTACTGGCTGGACTTGCGATTCTATATACCCTGTGTCTACGCACCTCAACTAATACAATGCTCTCAACGTTTATGGGACACGGGATGGAGTTAGTGGCGATCGCTCTTTGTCTTTATTTTTCTGCCAGCGGTTATATTTGTCGTGTGGTGGGCGATCGCTCTATTTACGCAATGCTGGGCTTCTTTACTTGGTTTTACGACATTCAGTTTTCCTGGAAATTGATCCACGACGAAGATTTTCGAGCTTTCTATGAAGGCGGCATTGGCGGTGTGCTAGATAATGATTTTGTGGTTTTGGCAACCGAGCATTTTCAAACCAATTTATCCGCGATCGCCCAATGGTTTCTGATTTCTTGCATCCTAGCGCCAGTTGTTGCGTTTCTAGCGCTGCGATACGAATCCTGGCTGAAACGAGGGCTACACGCTTTAGTACAGCATCCTGATTGAAAATTAGTTCAGTCAATAACTATAAATTGACTACATTCGATTGGGAGCCGCCAAGTTGCGAAACTGTGTAAACTGTGACTCAAATAAGAGTTTGACCGTTCCGGTCGGACCATTCCGATGCTTGGAGATAATCACCTCAGCGATGCCGCGATCAGGAGTGTCGGGGTTATAGTACTCATCGCGATACAGCATCATGATTAAGTCGGCGTCTTGCTCGATCGCACCTGATTCCCTCAAATCACTCATCATCGGTCGTTTGTTGGTGCGTGATTCTACACCGCGGCTCAACTGAGATAGAGCAATTACTGGCACGCTGAGTTCTCGCGCCAATGCCTTCAGTGATCGCGTGATTTTGGACAGTTCTTGCACACGGTTGTCACTGCCACCATCCATCAACTGCAAATAGTCCAGCAAAATCAGCCCCAACGCTCCACCCTGCTCTGCTTGAAGCCTGCGCGCCTTTGAGCGAATCTCTGTAACGCTAATATTGGGCGTATCGTCAATAAAAATCGGCACTTGTGACAGGGAGCTAATCGCATGACCCAAAGGTTCCCATTCCTGCTGACTGACCCGCCCCGAACGCAGCCGACCGCTTTCAATCCGTACTTCACTTGCCAATAATCTCTGCACAAGCTGCTCTTTTGACATTTCCAGGCTGTAGATCGCGACGGGCAGCTTATGAAACGCCGCAATGTTCCGCGCAATATTCATCACGAAGCTGGTTTTCCCCATTGAGGGTCTGCCTGCCACAATGATCAGATCCGATCGCTGAAACCCTTGGGTCATGGCATCCAAATCATAGTAGCCGCAGGATAATCCGGGTAATACCATCCCCAGAGATCTGCTTTCGATGTCTGTAAAGGTATGGGTCAATATATCCGCAGTTGCCGTTAAACCCGCTTGGGGACGATCTTGCGTGATGCTAAAAACTTTTTGCTCAGATTGATCTAGAACTTGGGGCAAATCCTGAGAGGAATCATAGCCCAACTGAGAAATTTCGCCGCCAATCTGAATCAGTTTACGTCGCATATGCTTATCGACCACCAGAGCAGCATACTGGTCAATGTTGACTGCGCTCACGGTTCGATCAATTAACTGAATCAGCTTGTTCTGGCCTCCCACCTTTTCCAGCAAGCCGCGATCGCGCAACCATGCCGAAACGCTCATCAAATCGGTGGGCATCCCTTTGTTTTGCAGGGCTAGAGTTGCCCGAAAAATCTCTTGATGAGCCGTCAGGTAAAAGGCTTCTGGACGAATCAGATCGGCTACTCGACCCAGCGCCTCAGGATCTAGAAAAATCCCTCCCAAAATGGCTTCTTCAGCATCAATATTTTGAGGCGGAATGCGATCGTTGAACGTCTGAAAGCTGAGTTCCTGAACCATCACAAGTAGCCCAAAAGAGATTAACCATTATATCAACTGAGCCAAGCATCACTAGCAGGAGTTCAGTCCAATCACTATACCGTTGGATCGCAGAAAATTCCAACTACATTTAGAGTTTATAGCTAATGCTTAGAATACTTAGACGCTACCTATGGAAAAAATGTTTTGTCTGCTTTTTAAGACCGTCAAACACTTTTCAATACTTATGTACTATTCTACACGACCTTGTAATGAGCGTAAAGGGTCACTTTGAAAGTGCTAAGGCAGAGCAGATCGGTATGAATCAAAACAGGGCTGAGCTATTGCCCAACCCTGTTTTGATTCCATTAAATAAAAGCGATCGCCTAAGCAGGAACGACTTGAATTTTAACTGTTGCTGACACTTCAGGGTGAAGCTTAATTTCTGCTGTGTAAGCCCCTAGCTGATGAACATCAGGCATTGTGATTGTACGGCGATCGACTTCTTGTTTCGTCAGTGACAAAATTGCATCTGCCACTTCTTGAGTAGTCACCGTTCCAAAAATTGCGTCGTTTTCACCTACTTGCTTAGCAATACTGATCGTTTGCATTGCTTCAATCGCTTTCTTGATCAACTCAGACTGCTGTTTTAATTCTGCAAGACGTATGCGCTCCTGCTCTTTGCGACGCTCTACTTGCTTTAGTACACCAGGACTCGTGTGAACTGCCAAACCTAGGGGTAGCAAATAATTTCGAGCATAGCCGGGAGCAACTTCTACTAAATCGCCAGACTTACCTAGTTTACTGATGTCTTTATTAAGAACTAATTGAACACGCTTTGACATAATCACACGAACCATCAACGACTGAAGGGGTTTAAAAAGGCTGTTTGTTCAAAGAAATTGAACAGTCTTCTAATGGGCAGTGAGGGACTCGAACCCGCGACGTCCTGCTTGTAAGGCAGGCGCTCTACCAACTGAGCTAACCGCCCAATCATGCCTAACTGAGGCACGGAAGAATATCTTAGCAGAAGTCTCTTGTTACTGCTAGGACTCTTTCCAAAAAAAGCGATTACAAATCCGAGAATCTAGTCAGTGTTGACTCTCTTTCTAGTCTCTAGATTAGATAGCGTTCAGGCAATCCACTCCTGCCAACTTGCAAAAATGAAGTATCAAGTAATTTGATTTGCTAGAAACCGTTCAGTTGAGAGTCCTTAAGCCTCTGGGTTCTCTTCATCAACTGTCAAATTCCAAATCAAATTCCAAATTTATTATTTGTCTGCGGCTCAAGTTGCTGTCAAAATCTCTTGCAACTTCTCTTTACATAACCCAATAAGAATCCCCTGGATAGATAATTTCTATTATGCAATTCACGACTTAGGCAAACTATGGCACAGCGATACGTTCGCGTTCTAACAAACGATGGGCAGATTCATTACGGGCTTCTACAGGTTGACCGTCAGGTTCGCGCTTTAGATGCTCCCCCTTGGTTAGAAGGACAACCCATTGATCTTGAACTGACTCCAGATAGCTACCAAATTCTTGCACCTTGCTATCCATCCAAGGTTATAGCAGTGGGAAAAAACTACGCCAACCATGCGTCAGAAATGGGGACACCTGTGCCTCAAGAGCCACTTTTATTTCTCAAGCCGCCGACTTCTGTGATTGCATCAGAGGGAGCAATTCAATATCCAGTTCAAACTGAGCGGGTGGATTATGAAGGAGAGTTGGCACTGGTGATTGGCGATCGCTGCCTCAACTGCACCTCGACAGAAGCCCACACCAAAATCTGGGGTTACACCATTGCCAATGATGTTACTGCGCGCGATTTGCAAAAAAAAGATGGCCAGTGGACTCGTGCCAAAGGCTTTGATACCTTTTGCCCTTTGGGTCCATGGATTGTGCGAGAAATCAATTCCAGCGCTCGCCTACAAACCTTTCTAAACGATGATCCGAATCCTGTTCAGTCTGCCCAAATTGATGAAATGGTGTTCTCGCCTGATGTGTTAGTGTCTTACATCAGTCAAGTAATGACGTTGCTGCCAGGGGATGTTGTGCTAACAGGCACTCCAGAAGGCGTTGGAGCAATGAAGATTGGCGATCGCGTTCGAGTGGCGATCGAAGGAATTGGGCACCTCGACAATTTTGTAATTGATAGAGAATCCCCAATTGTCAAGGAGATCGAAGCATCTTAATCTCGAAGCACCTTAATATCGCACTTGGCTATATGCCGCTTCCGAAATCGTAGGAATTTCAGCATAGCGACCCAACGCTGATTGCACGATGGAATATCCAGCCGATCCAACTGCTGCCAAAAATAGGGTGTTGAAAAGGGTCTGCGTCACAATGCTCGTTACTGGAAAAATGGGTGCAAGCACCAACCGCCAGACGATTGAAAACAGGCTTAGCACAATTCCAATCAGAATCGCCTGCATGACATTGAAGCGAATAAAGTGTGAAATTTTGTCATTACGAACAACGAGCATATACAGCGCAAAGAAAATAATCAGCGGCATGAATCCGCCAAATCCATAGTAAATGCCGATCAAGGGCTGCAATGGCAAATAGATAACACGCAACAGTGGCTCTAAAAAAGAGCCTGAGCCATCAATAACTCGACCAACAACCCCAAAAACATCTAGCAGAGGCAGCAAATAAGCCAAACAGGAAAAAATGCGATCAGAAGGGGATACAGAACCACGCCAAGACATATTGTGTTTCTCCAGTTTTAGTGTTTAGTGATATTAAATTCTTAAATATTGCCCATCTTGAATACTGCTAAGGATAGCGCAGGTGCTTATGGATTGGGTGATTGGGTGTTGGGTTTCAGATGCGAATGCCTGCGGTTGCTGCGCCCAAATATTTTTCTAGATAGGGCGAAAACACTTCATAGATCAAAGTAAGCGGCTGCCCATGATGCCAGAAGAGATAGTGCCGTCCCCAGAAAGGACCTGTTTGCCCGAAGGCACGTTCTAGCTCAGCAGAATGTCCGTAATATACACCCTGCACATCTCGATACAGTTCAGTTCGCAACCGGGCAAGGCTTGCCCAAATAGGCAGCGATCGATTTTGCAGGTACTCATCCACATGGCTGGCTTCCCACCAAGAAGTTGCATAGGCAAGACGCTGCCCTGAAGCAGTTCGCAGCCATACTTGACGGCGCAAGCGTGGGCTAGGAAGCACCTGAATTTGCTTCGGCGCTCCATCCGATTCCATGCCGATCGCAGACATGTCAATCACATCCACTTCAGTCGGTTCTCCAGTCAAGAGCTGAAGATGCCGAGTGGGGGAGCCATCGCCCAACATCAACATTTGCCATGCTGGAGCAAGCTGGTTATGGGGCAACCCTTGCTGGATGTCTGCCTTAGTGGCTTGCCAAAGGGGTGTTAGGGAATACCAAGTCTTTGGCAACAGGGCACTATCAGTTGGAATAAAGGTTGTAGTCAATTTTCTTTACACAACTTAACCTCTTTTCAATCATAGCCTCTTGAGAGGAGTGAATAGCGAGTGCTGTGATTTGTTGAGAAGTGGGTAGAGAGAAACTTTTCAGCGTTAAGATGCGATCGCGGCAAATTTTGACTCCGCACTTTGGACTCCGCACCTCACACTCAACATTTCTTCTGCTCATGCTCTTTCTCTCTGCGATCGCTCGCTTTCTCACATCTCGCATTCCTTCACCTACAGTATCTCGGCGGATAGGCTGGGTGATTCTCTGTTTGCTGACTGCGCTTTTAGTTGCTATACCTGTGCTGTCTCAGCAGCCAGTAACGCTGAAACTGTTGATGAGCGCGCCCGATGTGCCGCCCTGGACAAATTACCTGGTGAAGGAATTTGAAGCGCAGAATCCAGGCATTCGCTTGCAGGTGATTGAAGGTCCGAATAATGTCAGTCTGCTGGAGGATCTATACACCACCGCGTTTTTGCTAGGTGATTCTCCTTACGATCTGGTCAATATGGATATTGTCTGGACTCCCAAGTTTGCAGCGGCAGGTTGGCTAAAAGATTTGACAGACGAGTTTTCGGAGCAGGATTTGGCACCTTTTTCGCCATCAGCGATCGCGGGTGGACGCTACCAAAATCGACTCTACCGCTTGCCGACTCGCAGCGATGCTGGAATGTTGTACTATCGCAAAGATTTACTACAAGCAGCTGGCTTTGAACCACCTAAAACCTTTGAAGACGTAGAACGCATCGCTAAAGCCTTGCAGCAAAACCAAGCCGTTCGTTGGGGTTACTTATGGCAGGGCAAACAATATGAAGGTGCTTCCGCCATGTTTGTCGAAGTGCTGAAAGGCTTTGGTGGCTTTTGGGTAAATCCCGACACGCTTGAAGTTGGGTTAGATCAACCCGAAGCAATTCGTGCCGTCGAGTTTCTGCGCAACACCGTCAGCCAGGGTATTTCTCCACCCGGCGTAACAACCTATGTGGAGGAAGACACGCGCCGCATTTTTCAAAACGGGGAAGCTGCCTTTCTACGAAATTGGCCCTACGCTTGGTCGCTGCTCAACGCTGACAATTCCCCGGTTAAAGGCAAGGTGGGCATCATACCCATGATTCCTGCCGCTGGACAAAGTGGTGGGTCGTGCTTAGGCGGTTGGGGCTTGGGTATTGCTAAAACCTCCAAACATCCTCAAGAAGCGCTCAAGGCAATTCGCTTTTTGATTGGTGAAACGGCTCAAAGACAAGTCGTGCTGGATGCTGGCTATGTGCCAACTCGTGAAGCGTTATTCAACAATACTGCCATAGTCGCAAAATACAGTCACTATCCTGATTTGCAGAAAGTGGTGAAAAATGGCGTGCTACGGCCCCCGATCGCCCAATATGCTCAAGCCTCTGACATCCTTCAGCGCTACCTTAGTGCCGCTTTGACCAATCAGGAATCTTCAGAGCAAGCCATGAAAGGCGCAGCAGCGGAGACAAGACGATTGGTGGCAGCGGGAAGGAAGGCTTAGAAGTGCGAAGTGAAAAGTGCGAACACTGAACACTGATTCTTGAATGACTGGCTATACACTGAACCCAAAACACCGAACCTGAACGCGCATGACCAGCAAATCTACTATTCGATCGCAAGAACAACGGGCTGGGCTTTACCTGATCTTGCCTGCGGTGGTGGTACTGATGGTGGTGTTTGCTTATCCAATTGGGCGATCGCTGTGGTTGGGGTTTTTTGCCCAAAATTTGGGAACCGAGTTGAAGTCTGTGTTTGTCGGCATCAGCAACTATGTCCGGATTTTTGGGGATGGGCACTTTTGGCAGACGTTTGGAATTACGGTGCGGTTTACAGGGCTATCAGTGCTGCTGGAAGTGATCTTGGGCGTTGCTATTGCGCTGGTGCTAAATCGGACGTTTCGGGGAAGAGGTATAGTGCGGGCGATCGCCCTGCTTCCTTGGGCCTTGCCTACCGCGCTGATTGCTCTCGGCTGGACATGGATTTTCAACGATCAGTACGGCATTGCCAACGATATTTTACTTCGGCTTAATCTCGTACAGTCGGGCATCAACTGGCTGGGGGAACCCTTTACCGCAACTCTAGCGCTGGTTGTGGCAGATGTTTGGAAAACCACACCCTTCGTTAGCGTTTTGCTGCTGGCAGGATTGCAATCGATTCCGGGTGACCTCTATGAAGCTCATTCGCTAGAGGGTGCTTCTTCCTGGCAAAGCTTCTGGCAGATTACGTTGCCGCTGTTGTTGCCTCAAATTTTCATCGCAGCGCTGTTTCGTTTTGCTCAAGCTTTTGGCATTTTTGATCTGGTTCAGGTGATGACAGGCGGCGGTCCTGGCGGCTCTACAGAAGTGGTATCGCTTTATATTTACGCGAATGCCATGCGCTACCTGGATTTTGGCTACGCCTCCGCGCTGATTGTCGTCACCTTTTTGCTGCTAATAGTTGCCATTTTGGTCGGCAGTTGGCTGATTCGGCGATCGCGCCGAACCTCTGGATTCCTCTAAGTAATTCCTTTATTTCCTTGGTTCTTACTTCCTATGTCTTCTCATTCACTGCCCACCAAAAAGACAGGCCCAAACGGCATTTTCCACTGGCTAGCCGTTTTTGCTCTTTGCCTGTTTTGCCTTGCGCCCGTGTTGTGGCAGGTGCTGACTTCCTTTAAAGTGAACGCCGATATTGCGGCGATTCCCAATATTTACCTTCCCACTCGTTTGACGCTGAGCCATTACATTGAGTTATTTACCCGCAAACCCTTTCTGCGCTATCTGCTGAATAGCACTTTCGTCTCCCTAACTTCGACCATCGTGTGTTTGGCAATTGGAACTCCCGCTGCCTACGCGATCGCCCGCTTGCGCCCTGTGGGTGGAAAATTAATCCAGCTTGGCGTGTTACTCGTCACTTTATTTCCGAGTATTTTGCTGCTACAAGGCTTGCTCGAAATTATCCAGTTTTTCCATTTAGGCAATAATTATTTGGCATTGATCATTCCCTACACCGCCATGAATTTGCCGTTAACGATTCTCGTGATGCGGAGCTTTTTCGTTCAATTGCCTAAGGAGCTAGAAGATGCCGCTAAAGTGGATGGCTACAACACCTGGCAACTGCTGGTACAAATTCTCATGCCGCTGACTTTGCCTGCTCTCGTCACTACCGGCATTCTCACCTTCATCGCTGCCTGGAATGAGTTTATCTTTGCCCTCACCTTTATCACCGAAGAAACCATGAAAACGGTTCCGGTTGCCTCTGCTCAACTGGGTAGCGCTTCTGTATTTGAGATTCCCTACGGTCCGATCGCCGCTGCGACCGTCATTGGCACGATTCCACTGGTCATCCTGGTACTGTTTTTTCAACGGCAAATTGTGCAAGGGCTAACAGCAGGAGCGGTTAAAGGATAGTTATGGCAAAACTCCAACTGATTCACTTGAATAAAACCTTCAGTCCAAAAGTGGTTCCGGTCAAAGACATTAACCTGACCGTAGAGGATGGCGAATTTTTGAGCCTGTTGGGTCCATCCGGCTGCGGCAAATCGACGATTTTGCGAATGATTGCAGGATTGGAGGAGCCGACACGAGGACAGGTTTTGATTAACGATCACGATGTGACGCAGGTGAAGCCGGGCGATCGCAACATTGCCATGGTATTTCAAAGCTATGCGCTTTATCCCCATATGACGGTGAGTCAAAACCTGAGTGCGGGGCTGAAGTTGAAAAAAGTGCCCAAGGACGAAAGCGATCGCCGCATTCAAGATGTATCGCGCATTTTAGGACTGGAAGATCTGATGCAGAGCAAGCCGGGGCAACTTTCCGGCGGACAACGTCAGCGTGTTGCAGTCGGTCGGGCATTAGTTCGCAACCCGGATGTGTTTTTACTCGATGAACCTTTGAGCAACCTGGATGCTTTGCTGCGAGAAAACGTCCGCGCCGATTTAAAGCAAATCTTTGCCAGCCAAAGTGTACCCGTTGTGTATGTCACCCACGATCAAACGGAAGCAATGACGCTTTCTACTAAAGTTGCAGTCTTAAATGATGGTTATTTACAACAACTTGATACCCCCGATCGCATCTACAATCACCCTGCCAACCAGTTTGTTGCCAGTTTTGTCGGTAGTCCCCGCATGAACTTGATTCCAGTTCCCTGTCAAGCAGGACACGCGCTCCTGGGAACCTGCAAAATTCCGCTCCCGATGGGTGCCAAAGCGCAGCCTCAGATTATGCTTGGCATTCGTCCGGAGCACCTGCGCCCAGCACAATCCACCGACGAGTACACCCTTCAGGGGCAAGTGATTTTAGTAGAAAACTTGGGGATGTATAAACTAGGCAGCATTCGGATATCGAGCAATCAGGGATTGCCAATCGTGCTGCGATCGCTCTTGCCACCTACTGAAGACTGGCTGAACCAAGCTATTACCCTTGCCATTTCCCCCAAATCGCTCCACTGGTTTGACGTGCAATCGGGTGAAGCAATTGCTGAAGCACCCTAAATAGAACCCAGAAACTATCCCAAAATACAGCCGCTTCGTTTAGGTAAGCTAATTTGCAACTCGTCAGATGTTTGCTTCAAAGTACTTTCTCCGAAAAGTTGCTGTAGATGAGGCATTGCTGGCAAAGTTACCGTGGCAGGCTTAGTTCCAGCATTGACAGCAACTACAATGGTTTCGGTCGGCAAACTGCGCGCCAAAATATAAACGTCGCCTTGAGCGTACAGGGTCTTGTAGTCGCCAATCCTCAGAGCGGGGTGGGCATGACGTAATGCGATAACCTGGCGGTGGTAGTCTAAAAGGTCCTGATCCCAGTCGGCTTCGGCAGGAAAGCCGCGCCGCGAATCGGGGTCAATACCACCCTCTAAACCCACTTCATCCCCATAATAAATGCTGGGCGCACCAGGAAAAGTCAGTAGCAGCAGAGTCCCCAGTTTGACGCTATCTCTATCTTCGCCAGCAATGCTGAGCAACCGAGCCGTATCATGGCTGGCAAGCAAGTTCAGTTGAGTCTGGTGAATCTCCCAATCATAGAGCTTGAGCAGCTTTTGAATTTTGGCTGCATAGCCCTTTGCATCCAAAGCGGGATAAGGCGTGTAAGAGCGCCCTTCAACATACTTGCGGATGACGCGATCGCCCGCAGCAAAGGCGATCGTGGGTGCAGTAAATAGATAGTTCATCACTCCATCGAACTGGGTTCCATCTAGCCATTCACGCGAATCGCCCCAAATTTCTCCAACAATATAGGCTTCAGGATTGATGGCTTTGACGCGATCGCGAAACTCTTGCCAAAACCCAGGCGCTGTAATCTCATTGGGCACATCCAACCGCCATCCATCAATTCCCAGTTTCAGCCAATATTCGGCAACTTCCATCAGGTATTCTCGCGCGTTTGGATTGTCGTGATTAAACACAGGTAGCGCTCGATTATCCCACCAGCCCACATAGTTTGCCGGGCGATCGCCATCATAAGGAGCCAAAGGCCAGCCCTCGATCTTAAACCAGTCCACCCAAGGTGAATGCGGTCCATTTTCCAAAATGTCATTAAAGAAAAAGAAACCCCGGCTGCAATGATTGAACACTCCATCTAACACCACTTTGATGTCACGACGGTGCGCCTCATTTAGCAATTCCTCAAACGCAGCGTTACCGCCCAAAATTGGGTCTACCTGGTAATAGTCGTGCGTGTGATACCGATGATTGCAAGCCGATTGAAAAATCGGAGTGAAGTAAATTGCCGTAATCCCTAAGGTTTGCAAATAATCGAGTTTTTCGATCACACCCCACAAGTCGCCACCTTTATACCCTTGCAGCGTCGGCGGCACATGCCAGGGTTCCCAGGATGTCTCTTGCAACCAAGACTTGCGAGATTGAACCGCCCGAACAAAGCGATCAGGAAAGATTTGGTAGAAAACGGCATGTTTAACCCAATCAGGAGTTTGAATTTGCATAAAAGTTAAAAGATTGAGGAGTGGGGGTTCAGGACAAATTTAAGGAATTTAACTGATTCGCTTTGGTCATTATGGTGGCATTCATCTACTCATCACATTCACGAAGCCATTGTTAGAGTATCGAGATCCAAAATGAAGTGAGTCTGTCAATTGGCAGAAAACTCAAAAAAATAGGAGACACCTATGAAGGCATCTCCTACAACAACTGATCTCACTCAAACTTTAGCTATTGGCTTAGTCTTTGCTGTGAAACTATGCATCTACTTTAGATTGCTGTTTTTTCTTCAGACGGTAGCCCAAAGCCAAGCCGACCAGCGTACCGCCGATGGTGAAAGGTTCAGGAGCAGCTTCAGCAGAGCCACCCATCAGTTTGAAGTCTGCACCGTTGTGGGAAGCATTTGCACTGACTTGAACACCAAAAAATGAGCCTGTCAAACCCAAATCGCTTAAGTTCACACCCCAAGAACCGACTGTTTGAGCGGCACCAATTTCAGTCGTATCGATGCTGTATTTCGCATCTGTCTGTGTAAGGCGATCAAGGCGAAGGATATTTCCAATCACGGAACCATTACTATCTAATCCTTGAATGGAAAGGTCGCTGTTCATACCCCGTTCCCAGAGAAATAAACTGGAAACCGCCTGCTCAAACAGTAGGTTCATTTTGAATGAGCCGCTATCTTCGGTATCAATAATGTTATTCAGGTTGCGGTTACCCAAGCTAGTAGCCACATTTGCATTCGTTGCCAATTCTTTGGATGAACCCGATGCATTGTCGCCGCGATCGGAGCTAGCAGCACCACTATTTCCACCGTTCCACACATCATTATGGATGATCTGTGCAGACTTAACTAAAGCAAACTGATCGACAGTTTTACCATTATCCAATGTGACGGAATTTAGAAAGATATCACGAGTTGAATCAAGGTTGCCAGCCGAATCATAAGTGCCTGAAACGTTGCTGGAAAATGTAAATGCAGCTTGCGCCGGAGAGCCAGACAATACTAAACCAGTCGCAAAAACGCTCGCAGCACTGACAATTTTTTTGTAGTTCATAGCTAGGTATTCCGTTAAAACTATTGAATGCGGTTGTTCACCAAGTATGGACATCTTTTTTTGTATAGGAAATAGCAATTCTACGGTCTTTATCAATTCGATAAAAAATAGATTCGATTATAAAATACTGAAGAAACGAAGAGTTTCTAATAAGTTGAAAAAACGATTGAACTGCTTAGCACAAGTGATTTCTCTGGCTTGCTTAGAATTATTTAATTCAAAATAAACTAGACTTCGGTAGTTGTACAGGCGAATTTATTTAAGATTTTTTATTTATAAAAAAATTCTTGAAACAAAATCTTTTTTATCCCTAAATATACGGATTTGTTAACCCTAGAAAATGAGAAGTACCAGTAACTCTACGTTCTCAAATAGCTTTGGTATCGCTTCGAGAAGATTTGAGCGACCTATCATGGCTGTAAAGGCGGTTTGCGGAGTACTCCTAGAGGAAGTGGTATGCCTTCAAAGGAAGATCACTGCCGTAGGCAGACGGTAATCACTTTGCTTCTACTCACACGCCTTGTGGCTCGAGTCCGCTCAACAGCTCCCTTGAGACGCTGTAATTACTGGGCGCAGCTTGCTGGAGGGAATTAATTGACCCTCAAAGATTAAATAAATCTGCCTCAGACGTTATTCGGTTACCTTCACACAGCAAAAAGGGGCAGTCGGTTAGACTTACCCCAAATATCAGTTACTTCTACTTTCAAGCAGTTTGGAAAAAGGCTAAGCAACCCACTTTTGAGCCACTATTTCAGCTAAATCAACAACGCGCTGACTGTAGCCCCATTCATTGTCATACCAGGCAATTACTTTTACCAGGTCTCCGCCCATGACGATGGTTAAATCGGCATCGATAATTGCGGATTCAAATGTGCCTGCATGATCGCTAGAGACTAGAGGCAAATCACAATATTTGATAATGCCTTTCATTGAACCCTCGGCAGCGTTTTTCAGAACTTCATTGACCTGTTCAGCGATCGTGTTCTTCTCTACCTGAATAACCAGATCAACAATTGAGACATTTGGAGTGGGCACCCGTAAGGCAATGCCGTTTAGCTTGCCAGCAAGTTCAGGAAGAACGAGAGCAACAGCTTTAGCAGCACCTGTTGAGGTTGGAACAATGTTGATTGCAGCGGCTCGTGCCCGTCTCAAATCGCGGTGGCTGGCATCTAGCAAGCGTTGGTCACCTGTGTAACTGTGGGTAGTGGTCATCGTGCCTTTGATGATGCCAAAGTTATCGTTTAGCACCTTTGCAACTGGTGCAAGGCAATTGGTGGTGCAGCTTGCATTGCTGATGATGTTGTGCTTATCGTGGTCATAGTCGAGATGATTTACGCCGACTACAAAAGTTTTATCGTCGCCTTTTCCCGGAGCCGTAATCAGCACCTTTCGGGCACCTGCCTTCAGATGTTTAGATGCACCTTCTTTGCTGATGAAAACCCCTGTGGATTCGATGATTAGGTCAATATCCCACTCTTTCCAGGGTAGATTTTCAGGGTTGCGATCAGATGTGCATTTAACAACTTTTCCATTCACCGTAATACTGTTATCGTCGGCATCAATTTGAACGCTTTCATCCATTTTGCCGAGCATTGAGTCATATCTAAGCAGGTGAGCGTTCGTTCTAGGGTCAGATGTGTCGTTGATTGCAACGAGGTCAATTTGACTGTTCTCTCTGCTCAACCAGCAGCGCATGAAGTTACGCCCAATACGCCCGAAGCCGTTAATCGCTACTCTAATCACTGCGTCTTGCCCTCGGTAAACAAATTTTAGTTATTAAGAAAATCATAAGATGGGAGGTATCTCAGTGCAACAATACGCTTCGATATTTTACGCCAGAAGTATTGAGCCAAGCCACTTTTAAGGCTTAAGTAATTTATTTTTTAAATTAAAGTTATCTATCTAGAAAAGCTAAATCAGGTTGGAACTGACAACTGGGTAGTGAGGTAATGGCGTACTGAGTCTGGAACGAGGTAGCGAAGCGATCGCCCTTTTTGCCAATAATCTCGAATTGAACTGGAAGAAGTTTCTACCATTGGCAGTCGCTAGAGATGCAGGGTTATTTCATTCTAAATAGCTTCTTCAACAACTTCAGCCCATAACCTGCTTTCCGCCTTGCCTGTGCCATATTAGTTTCTCCGGCATCCCGATAGAGGTTGAGGGCTAGATTCCGGGCAGTGGCAAATAGGACAGGTAGTGCGCTGACTCGGATTCTAGAACCATCTTCGCCTTGAGTCACATCTCGCACATGATGGACTTTATTCTCAACGTGCCAGTAATCCCGTATCCGTCGCCCAAACTGTTCGACTGTTTCGTCTAACGAACTGATGTAATAACGGATTTCAGGCTTTTTAATCAAGATATATTGCCCCTTGAGGATGTGCCGATAGCTCTTGACTCGAATAATGCTTCGTAATCCTGACCATTCTTCTGCTCCGGGCAACCCATCCCAGGTCTTCCACAAGCTGACGCTTCGGCGTTCGACTCGACCATGCCCCGTTTCAACGCAATTAATATGGGATTCGGACTGAAATTGTGCCGTAATTGCAGCGTAAAAATTGCCGTGGTTTCCTTTCAATGCGCCGAGATAGTCGTTTTCAGAGTCGATGATTTGCGCAGATATTTTTTTTGAGTGTTCAAAGCGTCGAAAGCAAACACCACTCCGCGTTTTGCCAGTTGCTCTAAGATCGGCGGAATCGCTTTAATTTCATTACTTTTGCAATCCACGGGCTGGGGAGGTAGGATCAGTCCTCGTTCCACGACGTATGCCGTGACTAATTGAATCGCAGGATGAGATTCTGTCGTACTCGCGTTCGTCTCAATCTGGTAAGAACCCCGTAAGACCTTACCATCAAGAGCGATCGTTTCTCCCGCTTTCGGTTCTATTGTGAAGAACTCTGAGATACAAGCTCCGTAGGATTGATAGTCCAGCGTTAATAGCACCCGACGGATCGTACTATAGGATGGTAGTCCATGTTTCGGTGACCCAAACAGGAGAATCAGGGATTCACGGTATTCCTCTAACCAATCTCCCATCGCGATAAATCCGCCACAGCCTGCACTGATCGCTAAGGTAAACAAGGCTAAACAGACGGCATACTGATGACGGCTGCCCGCGCCTCGGCGGGGGTCGGGTAGGTGAGAAAATACTTCTACGATTGCAAGCGTACTCATCACGATCAAAGGGGGGAGAATGGACTTCCATACTCTGGACCCTATGCTCACCTACTGTCTAGAATGAAATAACCCTGGCTAGAGATGCCAATGGAAAGGAACTTTCTGCTCTGTAAAGTAGTTTGCAACTTGCTGGCAGACTGTAAAAGTATTTTGGGTATTTCTGGATGCGACTAACCCAGTACATTGAGCGGCTACGGTAACGCTGTTGTACCAGTGGGGTAGAGATTGAAAGGCATACAATCTGATAATCCAGTGCCAATCGGATTGTGGATATAAAGCTGCTAAATCATGCAGCGTGGTTAAAGCATAGGAATTGCCTTGACGCTGGTCACATCAGAAACCAAAGTACTGGGTGGTGCGCGATCGCCTGTTTCACCATTTCAAATCGGTGCTCAAACCTTAGTAATTCAATCGATTTGTAAGAAGGTCGAAAAGTTGGCACCTAGATAACACCACTCAACTCAAACTGAGCTAGGGCAGTTTCAGCAATTATAAAGATGTCCCCAATGGATTGGTTAAAGGTTCCCCCAAAAATTCCTATCCTTTGTTTTGATTTGGGTAAAGTCTCCACATCTAAAAGCCAGTGGGTAGTGCACTAAAGGATTGTGGGGTAGGTAACGACATCCTGCCAGGTCCAAGGCTGCTCAGCCAGTTTTGCTCGTTGAGCCGCAGTTGTTTTGAATCGACTATGCCGCCAAATCCAATTGAAATAGCTGACTACTAAGCGTGTTGTCACTTTCGTTTGCTCCCACAGCTTGCCGAACTTGTTTTGCCTGCGGTGCCATCGAGCAGTTTGTTGTCGGACGATGCCGTTGGTTCGCTCTAAGCGCTGCGTTTTGTCTTTGCCAACATAGTGCAGAATTTCAGGCGGAAGGACTCGTTCATAGCCTCCCCAGTCATCACTGTTCCACTGTTTGCAAGCCGTTTTTCCCTGTGTACTAATTACCAATTCCTCAATAAGTTCGTCTGTATGCTTGCCCACTCGTGCCGCTAAAATCAGTCCACTGGAGTCCGCTAAACTCAGACCTATCCAGCAGTCTCCCACTTCTAATTCATTGGAAAGACATTGCTTCTGTTTTTTTGCACGAAAGACCACATCTCATCCGCACTCACCTCTGCGGTTGCCACTTGCTTGACCTGGTCGTTATGAATTAGCTGAGCCTTGGCACTCGATGCCCGAACAATACTGACCACGGTGTTGTATGCCAAGCCTGTAATTCGGCTAATCCCTCGTAAGCTGCTGCCCTCACTATGAGCTTGTAGCACCTGCTGAACTTGTTCCGGACTCACTCGTCGCCAGTAGTACAGCGTGTCAAAGCTCTCACAGAAGGTTTGCTGGCAGTGAGGGCAGAAATAGCGTTGGTGTCCATTGGGCAGCTTGCCATGCTTATGACACTTAGGATGACCACAAAGTCGGCATTCCATAGCTTCTTGAGGGGAAAGAATTGATCCTACTTTACCAAGCCCACAATCCTTTAACGCACAATCAGCCAGTGCAGGATTGAAAAACTTAACTTTTCAAACCCTACTGAAATTTGCCGAAAATGAAGATGTGCTGCAAAAGATCAATTAATAAAACAGCCTTAATGGTCTATTAAAAGACGTTTTCACTAAAAAACCGGAAAAGCTTTGTCATCTTAAGCATCTTTGGCATTAAGAGGCAGACTGCGTCTAGAAAGAAATTTTCGGATAGAAAGAATGAAACCTTGTAGAGGGTGATATAACTTTCAGGACAGCAATCAGTTAGCTATTAGTCTTTTCTAAGAATTAATACTGAATAGGTTAGGTATGCTGAAAAGATTATTCCTGATATGATAGCGCGTGTTATTGGTGTGGTTTGTGAGGATCGTACAATGCCGGTTTCTATAGACTTAAGCGGCAAGCCTTTCCACTTTATTGGTGTTGGTGGTATAGGCATGTCTGCTCTAGCATATGTTTTGGCAAAGCGAAATTTGCCGGTGTCAGGGTCAGATCTTCGCCTTAGCCACATTACCCAACGCTTGCAGGAAAATGGGGTTCATATTTTTTGGAGTCAAGATCCCAGCAATTTAGAGTTTTTTCAGTCCCGTCCTGCCGTTGAAGCGATCGCGTCAGTGGTCGCCGGAACAAATTCAGCAGCGCACACTTCCGCTTCTGCTAAAAATGGTTCATCTAATCGCAGTCAAAAATTAGATGCCCTCCCCCAAGTCATTTGCTCTACCGCAATTCAATCCGCCAATTTGGAATATCAAGCGGCATGTGATTTGGGGTGTTCTATCTACCATCGCTCTGATGTTTTGGCTGCACTGATTCGCGAATATCGAGGAATCGCGATCGCGGGAACTCATGGAAAAACCACCACTAGTAGCTTAGTGGGCTACATGCTGTTGCAGGCGGGTTTAGATCCAACGATTGTTGTCGGTGGCGAAGTGAATGCTTGGCAAGGCAATGCTCACGTAGGTCAAGGTCCTTATTTAGTTGCTGAAGCAGACGAATCAGATGGATCTTTGGTTAAATTGGCTTCGGAAATTGGTGTGATTACCAATATTGAGCTAGACCACATTGATCATTACGCCAGTTTGGATGAGGTGATCGAAACGTTCCAAACCTTCAAGGCTAATTGCAAAACCCTGATCGGCAGCTACGATTGCCCCATTGTGCGCGATCATCTTACTCCTTCAATCACCTACAGTTTAGACCCTCAAGCCAACGCAACCTATACGGTTGACTGCATCTCTCATCGGGGTGGAAGCACGGCTAGAGTCTGGGAGCGGGGTGTCATTTTAGGACAGTTGAATGTCAAATTGTTAGGTCGTCACAATCTCAGCAATGCACTTGCTGCTGTTGCAATAGGGCGGTTATTAGGTCTTAATTTCTCAACTATTTCTCAAGCTATTGCTACCTTTGAAGGCGCTCGTCGTCGGTTTGAGCATCGCGGCGAATATAATGGCATCCTCTTTGTCGATGACTATGCCCATCATCCCAGCGAACTTCAGGCAACCCTAGCGGCGGCACGGCTTAAAGTGCAGGAATCAGGCTCTACCTTGAAGCGAATTGTTGCAATTTTTCAGCCTCATCGTTACAGCCGAACGCAAGCGTTTTTGTCTGAATTCGCGGAATCATTTTCAAATGCAGATGTCGTCATTATTAGCGATATTTATAGTGCTGGAGAGTCCAAACCTGCTGACTTAACAGGTGCAACCCTGGCAAATTTAATTGCCCATCATCAAGATAAAGTCTTCTACCATTCTTCTCTTCAATCAATCCATCAGTTTCTTGTCGAAATTCTCCACCCAGGAGACCTGGCACTGTTTATGGGAGCTGGGAATTTAAACCAGATTATTCCAGAAGTGATGGTCTCTCACCAAAAACTAGAGCAGGAAATGTCACATCATTGGCGTAACCACGCTTAGGACTGCATCGGCAGTTCAACTTTCAGGGCATCGGGTAGCTTGAAATGTTGCCATCAAAAATTCATAAGTTTCTGGTGTAGGGTATCCATTTTAATTAGTCATGACTATTTCTTACGATCCTCCTAAGTTAATTGGGGCGAAGAGTTTAACCCTCACTCCTCAATACCCGTTGAAACCATCTGCTCACCAAATTCGGTTGCCTGAAACGGATTGTCTGATCAAAGCTTATATTCCCTTGGCAACGCTCACTTCATTCCGCGTCGGTGGCCCCGCAGAATGGTATGTGACTCCTCGGACTTATGAAGAATTACAGGCTAGTTTTGAATGGGCACGAACCGAGGGATTGCCCATAACTTTTTTAGGGGCAGGCTCTAATCTGCTAATTAGCGATCGCGGTCTATCAGGACTTGTGGTTGGCACTCGCCGCCTCCGTCAAATTCAATTTGACTCTGCCACAGGACAGGTAACGGTTGGGGCGGGCGCACCTTTACCGCGACTGGCTTGGCAAGTTGCCGGGCAGGGATGGCAAGGGATGGAATGGGCAGTGGGTATTCCTGGAACCGTAGGGGGAGCCGTCGTGATGAATGCAGGTGCCCATGGAGGCTGCACCGCTGACTCACTGCTTAATGCCCATGTTCTATTACCCGATGGCACAACGCGCATCTTTACACCCAAAGAGTTAGGCTATGCTTACCGCACATCAACTTTACAGAGCAAAAACTGGCTGGTGACTCAAGCAACCTTTCAGCTAAAGCCTGGTGCTGATCCTGCTCAAGTAAGCGCTGAAACTTCTATTCACTTAAACCAACGCCGCGCTACCCAGCCCTATCATTTGCCAAGCTGCGGCAGTGTTTTCCGTAACCCTGGTCAGTACAAAGCAGGCTGGTTGATTGAGCAATTAGGACTCAAGGGGTATCAAATTGGTGGTGCTCAAATTGCTCAGCGCCATGCAAACTTTATCCTCAACTGTGGCGGTGCTAACGCAAACGATATTTTTCAACTGATTCGCTATGCTCAGCAGGCAGTGAATCATCAATGGAACGTCTGGTTAGAACCAGAGGTTCAAGTTTTGGGTGAATTTTAGTCAAATCCAGAGTAAGAGTGAGGCTCTACTAAACCATCCGACAGATTTTTCACAAAAGGTTAGAGAAAGTAAACCAGCTTGGTACAGCAGTGCCATAATAAAACTGCTGTTTGTTTTGAACACCTACTTCATTAAAGCGTTATGTCACAAGGACAAGGATTTGGCTTCGGATTAGGCAAAATGAAAGAGCTAGCCGAGGCTTTCAAAAAAGCTCAGCAAGTTCAAGAAGGAGCTAAGAAGCTTCAAGAAGAACTTGAGGAAATGGAGATTGAAGGTGAAGCACAGGGTGGTCTTGTGAAAGTGGTTTTGAGTGGAAATCAGGAACCCATTCGCGTTGTGATCTCACCAGATGTTCTTAGCGAAGGAGCAGATGTTGTTTCCGATTTAGTCACTGCTGCCATGAAGGATGCTTACAGAAAGTCTACTGAGATGATGCGTGAGAAGATGGAAGAACTGACGGGTGGATTGAATCTACCGGGTATGTAACTTTGATCTTGCCTGAAAAGGTTTTGTGGGAGCGCGATCGCCAATTCAACGAGGTTCGTTTGAAACCGGGAAAAATTAAAATCATCCCGGTTTTGTCTTGTTTATATTCAATTCACCTTACTTTATGTCCTACAAACTTTTGTTTGTCTGCTTAGGAAATATTTGTCGTTCTCCTGCGGCGGAGAACATCATGAATCATTTAGTTGAGCAAAACAACTTAATTGGGCAGATCATTTGTGATTCGGCAGGAACTTCTAGCTATCATATCGGTGCTTCACCCGATCAGCGAATGACCTTGGCCGCCACTCAACAAGGCATTGCCATGAAAGGACGCGCTCGGCAGTTTACCAAAGCAGACTTTGACGCATTTGACCTAATTTTGGCAATGGACCGAGAGAACTATGCCAATATTTGTGCGCTGGACCTCACTGGCAAATACCGGAAAAAAGTTCGATTAATGTGCGATTTTTGCACTCATCACACCCTTAAAGAAGTTCCCGACCCCTATTATGGTGGGACAGATGGCTTTAACCAGGTGATTGAGCTGTTGCAAGATGCTTGCTTAGGGCTACTCGATCATGTGAAGCAACAGCTAGCCAAGACTTAATGGAGTAGAGGGCACTCCGCTCTTTTTATACCAAGTGATGATCGATTGCAAAACGCATTAGCTCAGCGCGATTGCTAGTATCTGTTTTGTCGAGTAAGCTGCTGACATATTTTTCAACGGTGCGTGGGCTAAGATGCAGGCGATCGCCAATCTGTGCATTGGAAAGCCCGTCAGATAACAGCATCACTACTTCTTGTTCCCGCTTCGTGAACTTTACTTTGATCGCAGCGAGAGCCGCCAGATTAGTATTTTTCAGCGCTGCATGATCAGCAGAATTAGGGAGTGGCGATCGCGATCGCCACTCCATTTCAATCATTTGGAGGCGCTCCAACAGGTGCCGCACAACTGCGCCCAGTTCTTGCAGTTCAAACGGCTTAGGCAAATAAACATCGCATCCTAATTGATAGCCACGGATGCGTTCATGAGTTTCAGTTCGAGCCGTCAAAAACACAACAGGAAGCAACCGAAAGACAGGCTGCTGACGAACTTGGCGAATGAACTCATACCCATCCATTTGCGGCATCATCACATCGGTCACAATTAAATGAGGCTGAAATTTTTCAACCATTTTTAATGCTTCCTGTCCATTTTCAGCGCGAAGAACCGAATATCCCACTGTCTCAAAGTAGTCGCCAATCGATAGGCGTGTTCCTAAGTCATCATCAGCAATCAAAATTGTTAATGGCATGGATAGAGTGAGCAGCAGGCTAGCTTTTAAAGTATGTCACGCAGTTCTAACAGTATGGCAACCCTGCTGATCACAATTGCAGCTGGAATTTGCCAACTTTTAAGATAGGAAACACTCACTATTGATTGGCATCTGCTTCATATTTAACTGCGGAACAATCGACTATATTGGCGTTCATGAGCCATGCTTGCTAAAGACAGCCCCCAACTACAGCTACATAGATCATCCGTTTGCAGCATGAAAATAGCTTCAGCAGCGCGCTCTAAAGCTGGCTGCATGGTGAGCAGCAGACGTTGTCCTGCTGTTTGCCCTAAGGGAATCAGTTTTACTCCGGCACTGACTAAGTTAGCGATCCAGCTATAAAGGTAGGCAAGCAGAGCAGCTTGTATATCGATTTGGTAATACGCTGCCGCGATCGCATAGGCGATCGCAAAATTACAGCCCTCTTTTTGCAAAGGTTCATAACCATTGATCAGTTCAGGATGTAAATCTAACAGGAGCTTTAGTAGCGATCGCCCCATTTGTAAACTCTGCTGTCTTAACTCCTCCGTTTCTCGTGCCGCTGTCAGCCAGCAATTCCACTTGATCACCGCATCAAAATCTTGGCTACGCGCTCTTTCACAGCTTCGCATCATCACGGCCGCTTCTAAGCGCACCGCCCCCCAGCGCAACTCCTGACTCAACCACTGTGCCAACGTCTCTTGACTAGTTACCTTGCCTAACTCCACCAACGCCTCCAATCCTTCGGAGTAACTATATGCTCCGACCGGAAGTGCTGGGCTGGCAAGCTGCAAAAGATGGAGCAGAGAATCACTGTTCATCGTAGGTTAGGAGTCGGGTTTCTAGTGTTGATGCTGTCCATAGGCTCCGCTTTCGGGCTGGAAGGGTTGGATTTCTTCAGTGATGTGTAAACCCCGATGAATCAAAAGGTTGTGTAGAACCGGATCGGGAGAAAGACGGAGGTAAGTGGAAGCGATTTCAAGGGAAACATGGCGGTTGCCAAGATGGTATGCCGCTTGCAATAGATAAAGCGGAGTTTGAGCAGTAACCGTAAGCACAGGTTCGGGTTTGGCAAGCACCCGAGCGATCGCTCCATCATCAGATTGCAATAAATCGCCATCTCGTAATATGGTGCCTCTAGGTAGCTGTAGATAAACCACTTGCCCATCAGATGTTTCAAAATGGTGACGCGATCGCGTGCGGTCTTCTGCCGTTAGAGGTAGGGTTAGAGAAACTGGCGCATCCGATTTAGTGGTTAACCGTTGAGTAAACGTAGATGTTGCAGGCGATCGCATAAGCGCATCTAAAGTCTTTATTTGACCATCTAGTTTAGTCTAAAACTCCTGCCTGTAGCCGTTACTCAAAAAGTTGATGAGTTTAATGCAATTCAGTAAGACTTCAATGGGATGCTTTTGAGGATTGAAAGGTTTGTTGCACTGAGCCAAGCTCAATGCTGAGCGCGATCGGGAGCTGTTCTGTGGCCAGTCCCAATTCCAATAGCTGCGACACAGCTTCTACTAGTTTATGTGGTTTGATAATCGCGCTGTGAAACATTAAGCGTTGGCTGTAGGGCATTCAGCAGTTGAGCCACCTGATTTAGATTCTTGTTGCCAGGGCTTATTTCAACACCGCTAGAGAGATCAATGCCGTTAGGATTCAAGTAAGCTAGAGCTTCTAAAATATTATCTGGACTCAAACCGCCTGCCAAAAACCAGGGAATGGTAGGGCGAAATTGTTGTAATGCCGACCAATCCAACGTTTTACCTGTGCCGCCTGCAAGTGTTGGATGGTAAGCATCTAAAAGTAGCGTATTGACAGAATTTTGATAAAGCTGTGTGGCTTCTAAGGCTGCCATAGATTGAATGCGGAGTGCCTTGATCAATTCAACCCCTGGAAGGGCCTGACGAAGACGATCGCAGAGTTCCGGGGTTTCGTCTCCATGAAGCTGCACTCCATTTAAGTGCCCAAGCGCAACCACTTGGCAAATTAACTCCAGATCAGCATTGACGAACACCCCAATTCGATCGCAGCAGGGTTTACCAGTCTCCAAATTTATGGGCAGGCTTAACACAACATCTGCAATTTGTTGGGCAGTGACATAGCGAGGAGAGGTTGGCGCACAAATAAAGCCTAAGGCCGTGGCACCCAATTCGGCGATCGCGCGTCCTTGTTCCGGCTGAGTAATCCCACAAATTTTGACTCGTAAGTTTGCTTTTCGATCTTTAGAGAAATTACTCAACATTTCTTAAAATGCTTTTATTTACGCGTGTTTATTATTGCTTTTCCTTTGTATCAAAACATAAATTTATTCATTAATTGATTTAAACAAATAAACCCACTTTGCAATTTGCTCTTCCATAGATTCTTATAATTCTTCTAATTTCAATACTGCGCTTAGCTGTTGTTTTTGGAGATGAAAGCATGTTTTATATGCCATTGTTAGCTGCTGTGCAGGCTCGCTCAACCGATTGGTCTATCGGGGTTGGGATTACAATGCTACTTTGCAATCTGTTTGCGATCGCGATCGGGCGTTATGCCATCAGTCGCAAAGGTGTAGGTCCCAAACTGCCAATTCAATTTCCCGATCCATTTGGGGGTGAATTTGGATTACCCGAACTCTTGGCAACAGCCAGTTTTGGTCACATCTTGGGTGCAGGTGCCATTTTAGGCTTGACTAACGCAGGTATTCTATAACGTTTTAAGACTCTATCTTTAAGCTTTACAGCCCATCTTTGAGATGGGCTTTTTTATGTCTACTCATCTACTTTTTGCTGCATCCTGCGTCCCAGGGGCGCATTCTACAGAGGCTAAATTATAGATTGGAGCAGTGGCCCGACCTTCTTGAGGAAGATCTGCTTTACAGAGAACAGTGTTTAAAGCTGGAGTACCATCACTACCTTGGATGAAAGCGGTCATACCCACATAGGCAGGTAGCTTTGCCGCTTGCGAATCAGCATAGTGAACGGCATAAGGGCTGCCATTGCCGTCTACTTTAATTTCATATTTATAGTTTTTGTGATCGCGAATATGTAGTCCTAAAGCAGCAGGGCTATCTGAAAACCGCGAGTATTCGATCGCATAGGCTTGCTGGGCACGATTGAGCGTACCGATGTAAGTTTTAGCTTCTGCCTGTTTTGCACTATTTGCCCGACTTAAAAAAGTTGGAAGGGCGATCGCGGCAAGCATACCAGTGATTGTAATGACAACCAGTAACTCAATCAAAGTAAACCCAAGGTTACTTTGGCTGGCGCAAGGTAACAATTTGCTGGTTCGTCTGGTCAACACAACCGATTCTCCTGTAAATCCACGGTACTGAATTAAAATCAGATCTCAATAAAAACCTGATACTTCTTCTTACAGGGAATTTTGAAAGAAACAGGAGGCTCGGCGTAAGACTACCGTAAAATTACAGGCAATGCCAGTACTAAATCTGTAAATCTTCTACGTAAATGCTTGCCAAAGTTAGTATAAAGTGTGCAGGATTTTTAGGTCGTTAGATCTCTAACCATCCTGACGATTGATACACCCCGAATTTTGAGCATGTTTGCATACTTTTTGCCAAAGCGTCTCACGGGTACCAGGTGGACCGACAGAAAACAACACGCGATCGCCCCCAACCATTTTGATAATTTTGACACCACACACCCCACATACCTGCATATTCGTTTCAGCCATCGACTTAGGTGAATAAAGAGTGAGAATATTTTCTCATCTCTTTTAGAGATCTACTTTTTTGTCATCTATTTTGATCAACACCATGACCTCTACTACACTTGCTGCAAATCGCACTTATGACATCATTGGTTTTGGCGATGAAGTGCCCGGAGTATTAGCATTGGTAGCGGCATCTAGAGAATACCAGCGGCGCACAGGTAAGAAGCCACGAACCTTGCTCATGTTTAAAGGCAATTCTCAAGAGGGCATTGGTGGACATTTAGTGCGGGGGCGGCTTGCCTATCTCGATCGCAGTCGAGTGCCATTGGATATACGTCAATCGCTGAAACTCGATACGTTTGGTGATCCGTCGGCGTTATATAAGGAGTTTTTGCAGCGATCAGGGGTAATACAAATTGCGCTTGATCCAGCCAAAGCCGATGCTGCCCTGCGTGCCATGCTGCGAGAGGCAGATGTTGATGTGATCAGCCGCTTGGAAATTAAAGCTGTACTAAGAAATGGAACGCAGATCGCAGGAATTCAGCTAACTAAAGGCGAAACCTACTTGGCACGGCAGTTTATTGACTCAACGGTGAATGCAGAACTGGCTCAGTTTGCTGGAGTGAAGAAACTGAGCGGATTTGAAACGTTTGGGTTGCCAGAGTCTGAGTTGCCCGTGACGCTAGTGTTTGAAACAGAAGGATTGACGATCGCGCGGCTGAAAGAAGTGGAATCGATGCTAATTAAACGGTTTTATAACCTAAACGATCGCACTGGACAGGAGCAGCTGGCGATCGCGGCAGGCGGCAACGCCAAACTAGCAGAGCAATTTCGTAAAGATCTAGTTGATGCTTCGGGCAACTTTAGATCCATGTATGTAGGGCAAGACCATATTGATATGCGCTGCTCGGCACTCTCTTTGGCTTATCATGCCTTTCGCGGCAAGCCCCTATCCCTCAAAGGCAGCGGCTTTGCGCTTGATCCAGGCAACATCGCCATTTTGCCTGGAGGAAGACTGTCCTGGAATGCACTGATGTTTTTTACCACAGGTTCCCAAGCAGAAGCGGTAGCACGGGCAGGAGCCAAACCCACCGCGCTGATGGTGGAAGAAATGCAGCGGTTGGCAGGCTGGTTTAAAAGTTGGGGTACTCCAACGGTGCGATCGGCGACTGAACTCTACGTTCGCCACGCTGGAAATATTAGCGATGTCGTTGCTCCGCTAAGTGGAGCCGACATGCTGTGGGGTGGGGTACCTGCCAATCAAGCATTGGCGACCTTTGGCTATCATTTGGATGTGCGCGGCGGGATTGATGGCTTGGGAGCTAAGGCAATGGCAAAAGGCATTAGCAATATTGGTTTCCATACGTCGCCGTTGTTTAACGTAGGCTTTCATCATGCGCTGGTGAAAACAGTTCCCAATCTGGCAGTCATCAGTCCAGCTTCGGGCTTTGATGGCTATGCTTGTTCGGCAGGGCGAATTGTGGAATTTAATGTGGCAGTAGCTCAAAGTGTAGGCATTGCAGCGGCGATCGCCCTACTCAGCAATCGTCCTCTTGCCACCATTACCAATACAGAAGTGCGCCAAGTGCTTGAGCAAACTAAGCAACTGCCTCGCATTTATGGCAAGCCCGATCAATCTGAAGCCTCACGCTTATCTAAATTTGAGATCGCGCTGGGCGACAACAGTGGTGCGATCGCGTAGCCGAATTAATGCGGAGATATTACACTGTGCCAGTGAATACTCGTTCTGCGGGTCCCGTCATATAGAGGTGATTATCCGTTGCTGACCACTCAATCAGCAGGCATCCGCCGGGAAGCTCAACCGTAGCACGGCGATCGCTGCGATCGGTTAGTACGGCTGCCACAAGGGACGCACAGGCACCGGTTCCACAGGCCAACGTAATTCCCGCTGCCCTTTCCCAGACGCGCATCTTCAAATAGTCCGATCGCACTACCTGAATGAACTCCACGTTGATTTTTTTGGGAAACACAGGATGACATTCAATCTGCGAACCAATCGTTTCTAAAGGAACGGCTGCCACATCGTCCACAAATGTAATGCAGTGAGGGTTACCCATGTTGACGCAGGTTACGTCCCAGGTTTTCCCGGCTGCTTCAAGAGGTTGACTCACCACAGGTGCAGTAGGTTGCCCTAAGGTCGTCGGAATTTCTGCCGCCGATAAGATCGGTTCACCCATGTCTACGGTGATCAAGCCATCGGCTGTCAACTTTGGCGTAATCAGTCCGCCTAAAGTATGAATAGTATAGGAGCGCGGCTCGGTGATGCCTTCCAAATCAGCAATGAAGCGAGCCAGACAGCGAATGCCGTTGCCACACATTTCTGGCTCTGAACCATCGCAGTTGAAAATCCGCATGGTGTAATCGGTGCCATTTTGACCCGGCAACGCGAAAATCACACCATCTGCGCCAATGCCAAAGTGGCGATCACAGAGAATCGCGGCTTGTTCTGGCGTAAGGCGAGGTTCATCGGACATACGATTATCAATCAGAATGAAATCGTTTCCTAATCCGTGGTACTTGGTGAACTCGATTTTCATCATGGTCTTATAGATGTTTAAAGAGAGTGCAGTAGTCGAAGAAAAGTAAGCTATAAGTCGTGAGGATAAATAAATTAGAGTTAAAAATTCAGCGTTGTGCTGGGACTCTAAAGTTCAAACCGATTCTCTAAATTCATCCTTTTTTCATGGGGCACCCGTAATGACAACAGAATTAGAGACAGCGCTTCCTAGTATTCGCCAAATTCAAAACTTGATTCGGGAAGGTAAGGAAGTCGAGCTAAAGCTTGTCACAGGCGACTTACTAGCCGGGAAAATCAGTTGGCAAGATAATTATTGTATCTCCCTGACGGATCAGTATGACCAACCCACCATCGTCTGGCGGCAAGCGATTGTTTATCTCAAACCCCGGATGTAAAAGGACTGAATTTACCGAACCACTGTCTTGCTAACCATTGGTGGTGTTGCGTAATACTGGGCGATCGCTATGAGTCAAAACAAAATTCGCTCTGGCTTCTTTGCTGGAACCAAAAGAAGTTGCACACCACGTTAGGTGCTTTTTTCGATCGCACCTAACGTTTTCAAAGTCAAGCGTTGAGCATCAGTTAAGCCGATCGCGTGAGTGAGCGTCATGCCTTCATAAGGTCGGGGAATGTGTAGCGTCAAATGACGATTCCCAGTTTCCACATCAAAAATGGTGCAGATGCCATTGCGACTTCCTACACTGAGCAAACTGCCATCGGGACTGAATAGGAGCGCGTTGTTATAGTCAATTTGCTCTGTTAAAGTTTGCAAACAGGAGCCATTGTTGACATCCCACAGTTTAACAGTGCCATCCAAGCTGGCGCTGGCAAAGCAATGACCTTGTGGATGAAAAGAGATCGCTGCAATACTACCCTGGTGCGCTTCCAATACTTGGAGGCACTCTCCCGTTTCCACTTGCCACAGGCGTAGAGTTTGGTCTTGCCCACCGCTGACCAGCACGGTTCCATCAGGATTAAAGGCGCAGAATCCTAGGCGACCGATATGTCCTGCCAATATCTGTAAACAGGTTCCAGTCGCCAGATCCCAAAGGCGGACGGTAGCATCCCAACTGGCGCTGGCAAGTAGGCGACCATCGAGGCTAAAGGCAAAGGATTGCACCGGATTTTTGTGTCCTCTCAGCACTTGCAAACACTCGCCCGTGTGAATGTGCCACAGGCGCAGGGTGCGATCGCCACTGGCACTAGCAATCCAGGGTTCGGTGGGATGAAATGCCACAAATCGAATCCAGGCAGTATGCCCGTGCAACCGATGCAAACTGGTTTCTTGTTGCAGGTCATACAACCGGATGGTGTGGTCTAAACCGCTGCTGGCAAGAATTTGAGCATCGGGGCTGAGAGCGGCATGAAAAATATCTTGAGGCGGCAGGCGCAGGGTCTTTTGACAGTGCCCAGTCTGCAAATCCCAAAACCGCACCTGGTGATCTTCGCTGAAGGTGAGTAACACCGGCGCACGGGTCGCATTTAGGAAAATCGCGATCGGAAAAGTGGTGTTGTGATATCCCTGTAGAGTCCGGAGACATTGCCCATTCTGGCTATCCCACAACTTGAGCGTTTTGTCTTCACTACCGCTGGCAATTTGGTGACCATCGGGGCTGATGGCAACTGACCAAATCCGATTGTGATGACCGCGCAGGGTGCGAAGTAGATGTCCAGTTTTCATATCCCAACATCTGAGGGTTTGATCGCTGCTGCCGCTGGTGAGTGTGCGTCCATCAGGACTCGCTGCTAAGCTCCAGATGCCGTCTGTGTGCCCATCTAAGCTTGACCAAGTGGCGGCTTGCCAATTCCACAGTTTGATAGCACCATCATCGCCACCGGCTGCCAGCAAGAAAGTGTCGCCGCGATCGCCCTCTAATAGCCTAGGGTTAGGCAGCCATGTTAAGGACAACACGGCACAGCTATCGCGCAAAATTTTGAGACATGTTCCAGCCTGTACATCCCAAATGCGAATGGTGTGGTCAAAGCTGCCGCTTGCCAACAACAGGCGATCGCCCAACCTGCCAAAGGCGACGGTTCGCACGATATCGCTGTGTCCCGTGAAGGTTTGCAGATGGGTCCCTGACTCTGAAAAAAGGTTAATCGTCTGGTCGCTGCTGCCGCTTGCCCAGCAGGTGCCATCATCAGAAAAAGCGACGGCTGAAATACCGCCGGTATGCACTTGAATAGTCTGTAAGCATTGCCCTGTTTGGCTATCCCACCGTTTGAGCGTGCGATCGAGGCTGCCCGTCACCAGCATTCTGCCATCCGGACTAAATGCCAACCCGAAAATCCATTCGCTGTGTGCCTGAAATGCCAGTAGCTGAGTGCTGTCTGCCACGCGCCAGAGATACACCCAGCCGCGATCGTCGCTGGTCACCAGCGTTTGCCCGTCTGGACTGAACGCCAAAGCAATCACACTGCCAAAGGTTTCAGTAAACGTAGAAGCTGTCAAGTCAGCATGGCTAAAATTGACGTGATTGAGCGTCGCACCCCGCAGATCCGCTTGCCAGATCGTCAAACGAGAAAAATCGTAGCCGCTCAAATCTGCCCGAAGATGGCGCAACAGGTTCAGCACGTTACCGCCGATGTAGCCCGTTTGCATCGGTGGTTTTCCCTGAAAAGGGGGAAGCAGTTGAGCCAGGTGAGTGGTCAAATCAACCGTGCCGCAAAGTGCCTGTAGTCGCTGCACCAGTGGATCAAGCAAAAAGCGAGTTTGAGCTTCTCGAATATAATCTTTGGCTTGCGCTTTGATCAGGGCATGATTCCGCAATAGATCGGGAGTTTGATTGATCACTTCGCTACAGAACTCTGCAATCAGGCGGCTGCTGGTGTATTCCAGCACAACAGGCTGAAGTGTATAGCCAGTGCTGCTCATGGGTAGAGGAAGCTTTGCTGATTCGATCAGACTGCGCTGCTTGAGAGAAACCAAGGTTTGGGGGAGTTGAACGCGGGATTCTGACGAGAGCAAATTGGCGTGTAAGGTAGTCAGGGAAACGGGTTCACGGGCGATCGCTAGCCAATACATTACCTCCTGCTCTAAATAAGAAAGGCGACTGAAATGGCGCTCTAGCAAATCTTGAATATCGGAAAAGCAAAAATTCCCCTGATGCATTAAGTCCAAAAAGCGAGTCACATCATTATCCATCAATCCGCGAATGCCTGCTGCCACAATCTTTAACGCCAACGGATTGCCGCCGTAATGCTCAACGATCGCCGCTGATTCCATCCCCGAAGCAGAAGACAATCCAATTCTCGCTAAGACATCCTGTCCAGCACTATTCGATAGTCCTGACAGATTCAAACTCCGCACTTTTTCACCAGCCAACAGCACCACTTCTCGTGGCGGCTCTCGACTGGTCAATAGCAAACAGCTTTGATGCCGCTCTTCACCAATTCGGCGCAGCAGTTCACCGTAGGCTTCGTAACCAGGGCGGTAGGTGCCAAGCGGGACAGAAGAGCGGGGAGAAATAGAATCGAGAGAAGCCTGGGTAGATGGAGCAGTCAGAATAGATTCGGCATTGTCGAAAATGATGAGACAGCGATGATCGCGCAGATGGCGAAGCAGCAGAGACAACTGCTGATCTAGGGTGTCTGGGAGAGCCATCTGAGGCTGTTGGGAAATGAAAGAAATCAAGTCTGCCAGCAGCATTTCTAGAGATGGGGCATTGCGGAGCGATCGCCAAATTAGGCTGCGGAAGGGGGTTGGGAGTTGGGAGTTAGAGGACAAACTATCAGATTGAATGGGTTGCGTTTCTTTCTCCGCTTCCCCCTTTCCCATTCCCCATTTTTCATTCTCTATTGCTCGTTCGATCAGCGTTGCAGTCAGGGTGGTTTTACCGATACCGCCCATGCCGAGAATGGCGATGAGTTTGCAGCGATCGCCCTGAATCCACTGCTCCAAGGTTGCCAATTCATCCTGTCGTCCACAAAAAAAGGAAATTTCGGGTGCTTCACCCCAATCCAAGCAGGGAAAAGCAGTCTGGAGTGAAGGAAGAGGAGGGTGTGATGCAGAGGTAGGCAAAAATTCGGCGATCTCCTGCCAATCGGTCACTCCAACGGCTACACAAATGCGGATGAAGGTATCTGGCTGAATGCGTTCACTGCGCCAAAACTGTTTCAAACAGGCCACGCTGGTAAGTGCGGCTTCGCTCCAACTAATGGATTGGCGGTTCCAACCTTTGCGTTTACGCGCCTGGTCAATCAGTTCTAACCCTTGTGCCGACGCTTTGAGAGCTCCTTCCATAACCTTCTATATAGATAATTGGCTTATTTAGAGGATGCACACAATTTTGCTCAAAATTGACGCTGGCAGGCTAGTTTTGAGGATGCAACTCGTAATGACGAGAACCAGGCGTCTGTCGTTAATAGGCTTATTATCTGGCTCACCACGCCCTCAACAGTAGAGTTTTCGGAAACAACTTCACTTTTTTGGCAGAAACATCCTAATGGCTATCGGGCATTGCTGATTATCAAGGGCGATCGCGCTCTTTCAACTCGCTTGTGCTAAACCTACGACCTCTGGCAAGCGATCGCTCTTTTCTCATTCAAAAACTACGCCAATTTTTTAGCCAGAGCTTAAGCCAGCAGACTCAAAAAACTCAGGCATTCTAAGAAGTATGGAACGCGACCCACAGCGACTCCAAAGTTCAATCCCCCCTTGCTTAGAAGGAGCCTTCTCATGACTGTCTTATTGCATCCTCGTTACGCTAAAGTTGCGGCTGCTACGTCCGATTTGGCTGGTTACTGCCCCAAAAATCCTAGCTACTTGCAAATTCGAGCGCGAGTCAACCGGCTGATTGATCGCTATCTTGCGATCGCCATTCTCAGCGATCGTCTGTCTGACTTACCTAGTCAATTCACCACACCCCACACCCGCCCCTGGGAACCAATTAACTGGAAAGGGATTAGCCCCGACCAAGTGATTGGCGTTGATCCAGCCCTATTTGCCATGATCATTGCGGGTGCTACAGAAATCGAAGCACCGATTCGGGCTTACTCTCAAGAAAGTTGGGATTATCTAGAAGCTGTGCATCCCCAAATGGCATTCTTTATGGGTGGTGAATGTGATGCTCAGGGTTCCATTAAAGCCATGGGCGTATGGGAAAAAGAAGAGCGGCAACATGCCCCCACCTTTCGCAAAATTTATCAGCAGTTGACGGGTGAGAAACTTCAGCCCAAGCCGAACTCCGTCACAGGGTATCAGCCCAATGGTGACCCATGGAATGCGGTATATCATCACACTCTCAGCCGAATTACGACTGAATGGAGTGCTACTGCCGTGTATTTATGGCTGATGGCGCACTCCACCGGCGACTTGCAACAGGCGATCGCCCAACCCCTCCAAGACGAAGCGAATCATCTGGCAAAATTTTGGGGCTTTAGCCGCTGGGCATTTGCAGAGCCGTTTTTTACTCAAATGAGAGGCTCCACTCATAATCTGGTTGATTTGCTCAAACATCACCAGGGCGAACGCACCCACAGCAATGACTTAATCGGAACCGAGCAACTCAATCATGCGATCGAACTAACCTTTACCCTGATGCGGGTCATGGTGCGGCTACGCGCTTGGAACAAAGAGCTGAGCCCCAGTTTTTTAACCCATCTTTTTGGGACATCGCCCCTGAGCCGTTGCAGTCGAGGTGCTGCTTAGTGGAAAGCGAAGAGCAAAGTGTAGAGTTTGTTCACGTAGCGTTTTCGTAGGAACTATTTTGAGCGCGACCTAATGATCAAAATTCAACCTATAGCTTTCTATACGCTTGTAAAAAGTCTACCGATTAGAAACCAGAGTGCTAAAATGTCGTGAGCTTCAGCGTAGTATTGCTGTGTTCAATTGAACTCGAAGAATATATAATGAATCGTCTAATTTGGGCTATAACCACTAGGAGGGTTTTATTCCTGAGCCACTAACCTTGACTGTAAGCTTGAGAGGCACACGCGACATCAAGGATGATTACCAGTTATTTCGCCTCGCAGGTCTTTTGGATGCTTTCTCCGAGCCAAAATTCCGCTCTGTTTTTACGCAATGTGTAGAAGAAGGACCCAAGCACTTCATTTTGGATTTATCCAAGATTGATTTCATCGATAGTTCTGGGCTAGGTGCTTTAGTTCAGCTAGCAAAGAAAGTTCAAACTGCTAGCGGCACTCTACAAATTGTCACCAATCCTCGCGTCACACAGACAGTGAAGTTGGTTCGTTTGGAGCAATTTTTATCGCTTCAAGGTTCCGTGGAAACGGCGATCGAAAATCTCAAGTCTAAGTAATCGGCATCAGCGATGATATTTGGCAGCAAATGCTGCTGAGTAGAATCTCTGATTTCCGAATCTTATTTGGTGATTGCTTCAGCATTCTTTCATATTTTTTTGAATGCTTTTTCATGGACTATCGAGTTTTTTATCGAACTTTGTTACGCCATTGGCTCAAGCTGACTGCTTTACTTTTATTTGTTGGAATTGCGGTACTGAGTCAGTATAGGTTCTCTGCAATTTCAATGAGTCAGTTCAGTGTTGAACATACAACCTCGGCGATCGCGGCACCTGTTTTCAACAAATCTATTTTTCAGGATATTGCTGCCATGAACGCTCTTCTGCTTTCCCCCAATCAACTAGAGGCTGCTTTGAGTGAGTTGGATGGTTGGAGCATTCAAAACGGTAAATTGCACCGCCAATATCAGTTTCCTTCCTTTGTGGAAGCCTTTGGATTTATGTCTAGCTTGGCACTAGTTGCCGAGTCAATGGATCATCACCCTGAGTGGTTCAATGTCTACAATCGCGTTACCATCGACCTTACAACTCATGACGCTGGCGGCATTACTCAAAAAGACATGGATCTTGCAAAAAAAGCCAACGAGCTAGCAAAGTAAAAAAGCGATGGATCATTGGCGATCGCGGCTTGGCTGTAAAAATTCACTTTTGAACAATTTACTCCTCTTAATCTTACTGATATTGGCACCTCTGGCTAGGCAAGCGTTTTCAATAATCAACAATTTCACCATCAAACTGCGATCGCTGCTAGAGTAAACGCGACCGCAGCAAATAATAGATTACGTGTACTATTATCTTAGCTGATCCAGCCTAGATTATTTTCTAGCAAGAATCTTTGGTCAATACCAGGAGAGCCGCCATGCGCTTGGGCAAAGTTGTAAAGTCTAACTCCCACTGTGACTACATTGTGGAACTGGATGATGAAACTAGTCGAGAGAATCCGCCCAAGCCAGATGATTTTGGATTTGGTTCCTTTGTGCGGCTGGAAGGGCGCGATCGCCATTGGGCAGTGGGCTTAATCTACAACTCGCAACTGTTCAACCCGATGTTTCTCAACATGGGTCCGCGTCTGTCGAGTGAGCCTGATCCCGTCTTCACTCCTGATTTAATTAGCGAAACCCGCACTTTGTTATGGACTATCCTCATCGGCACTTTAGAACAAGAGGATGACGTAGCTTATGGACAGCACGGCATTCCAAAAGTCATTGTCCCAGTCAATACGGCGGTTTATCGGATGACCCCCGACGAAATTTATCGCTTTCATCTCAATGAGGTGCAACGTCCCCAGTTTTGTTATTACAGTCTCCTGCTTCGATGTGGCGGCACCTTTGCCTCTCAACTGACCCAGCAGGTGTTGACCGAACTGGTTGATAGTAGCTTGTTCAGCGGAGCCGATCAGCGGGCGCTGAAGGTATTGTGTAAGGAATTGTCTTGGAAAAGCACGATGGGAGCGATGCGGTGAAGCGAGTAGTCAATGTGTTGTTAAGTTGTTGAAAAAATTCGTCCTGCGGGAAAAATAGCGTAGGTGACACTACTCAACTTATACAGTTCATGAAGAACTCCCGGCTGGAACGTAAGTTTAATATTCTGCTATTTCTGGTATTTGCCGTTGGAGTTATTTTGATTGGCAGTTCTTTGTCGATCGCAATGGACTATCAAATTGGCGGACAAGCGAAATTGCTTATTCAAACGATGAATTCCGTCAGGAGTTACACCAGCAACAATATTAAGCCTCTTTTAGCTGATCAGCTTCGTTCTGAGTCAGCTTTCATTTCTGAAACAGTCCCGGCTTTTTCTGCTAGGGAAGTTTTTGAGAATTTCACTAAGAACCCAGAATTTCAGAACTACTTTTATAAGGAGGCAACCTTAAACCCAACCAATCTGGAAGATCAGGCAGACGAGTTTGAGGCGAACCTAATCAATCAGTTTCGGCAAGATAAAAATAAGCAAGAGCTATCGGGCTATCGAATGCTGAAAGGGGATAAGTTGTATTACCTGGCGCATCCGTTGTCGGTGAGTCAGCCAAGTTGCTTGCAATGTCACAGTCAGCCCGATCGCGCACCCAAAAGCCAGCTTGTAAAATACGGCTCAGAGCATGGTTTTGGCTGGCAGTTACATGAGATTGTGACGGCGCAAACGATCTATGTTCCTGCCAGTAAAGTGTTGGAGTTGGGGCTAAAAAATTTATCGTTGATGATTGGGCTGCTGGTTGGGCTATTTATGGCGATGATTTTGGTGATCAACTTCCTGCTGAGACGAGCGGTAATTCACCCCATTCAGCAGTTAACGGCGATCGCTGATGATTTGAGTAAAGGCATGCCGACCCTACAGCAGCTAGAACGGTTTCAGGTGGGCAACTTGGGACGGATGACCCGCTCACAGGATGAATCTGGACAGTTGCTCAAAGCATTTCACAGAATGGCACAGGAGATTTTTCAGCGCGAACAACATCTGAAACAGATAAATCAAGTGTTGCAAGTGTCTGAGGCAAAGGAACGATCGCGATCGCAAGCTTTAGAAAACTCACTCAGGCAACTAAAGCGAATGCAACTGAAGCTGATTCAAAGCGAGAAGATGTCTAGCTTAGGACAGCTTGTGGCGGGAATTGCCCACGAAATTAATAACCCAGTAAATTTCATCCACGGCAATATCAGTCACATTAGTCGCTACTCTCACGATTTGCTCGACCTAGTGGCGCTTTATCAACATCATTATCCTGCGCCAGCAACAGAGATTCAGCAGCAAGCCGACGAGATGGATATTGAGTTTTTGCAAATTGATTTACTCAAAGTGTTGGCATCCATGCAGCTTGGCACCGATCGAATTCGGGAAATTGTCCTCAGTTTGCGTAACTTCTCGCGACTAGATGAGGCTGATATCAAAGCGGTGGATATTCATCAGGGCATTGATAGTACGCTGATGATTCTCCAAAATCGCTTGAAGTCAAAACCCAAGGGAGGCGAGATTGAAGTTACTCGGGAATATGGCAACTTGCCGCTGGTGGAGTGCTACCCCGGACAGTTGAATCAGGTGTTTATGAATTTGTTGGTGAATGCGATTGACACGTTAGAAGAAAAGATGGACAGAAATGTGTCACGCGTCGCGAACGATGCGCTGGATGAAAGTATGGAGTCGGCGAGTGGAGAAGGCTCATTTGCGATTCGTATTCAAACCGCGATCGCCGAGCCCAATTCTGTTCAAATCACAATCACTGACAATGGAGTTGGTATTCCAGAAGAGATACAGAACCAGCTATTTGATCCGTTCTTCACCACAAAATCAATCGGTAAAGGAACCGGGCTAGGGCTATCCATCAGTCACCAAATTATTACGGAAAAACACGGCGGCACCTTGCAATGCGTTTCCCAGTGTGGCAGCGGCACCGAATTTACGATCGCAATTCCAATACAACAAAAATCTGGCAAGGATTTAGATAAAACTCATTGAAAAAGCGATGGCTTTCTGAAGCACTATCTTTGAAATGCGCTGCGAGCTACTTTACTTCCTAAAATAGCTATTTCAAAAACTCGATCAATTGTTCCAGCTTGTCCCAAGCGGCACCGCTTTGCAGGATTGTTTGAGCGTGAATAATGCCCTCAGAGTAAGGGTTTTCAGAGTCAGCAAGGGTTTCTCCTACTTGCAAGGCGAGGGCGGCATTGAGGGCAACCACATCTTGCTGAGCCTGAGTGCCTTTTCCTTGCAAAACAGCTTTGAGAATATCGGCGTTTTGCTGCACGTCGCCCCCTGCGATCGCGCTTAGAGGTGCTTTTTCTAAGCCCAATTCGGCTGGATTGAGAACTGCCGAACTAACCTGTCCATTTGATAGCAGGGCAAGATCGGTAGCGTCGCCTAAACCTGCCTCATCTAAACGTTCTCGTCCATGCAGGACGATCGCCCGTTTCGTTCCCAATAGCTGTAGAGCTTGTGCGATCGTTTCCAGCAATGCTGGATCAAATACGCCAATCACCTGTCCTGTAGGGCGCATCGGGTTTACCAATGGTCCCAGCAGATTGAACACAGTCCGCACACCCAGCGATCGCCGTAGGGTTGCCACTCCTTTCAATGCCGGATGCCAACCTGGAGCAAACAGAAAAGTAATGCCCACTTCATTTACTGCCGCCTGAATTGTTTCGGCAGGTGCGCCAAGGTGAATGCCTAACGCTTCCAACACATCTGCCGAACCAACTCGACTCGATGCCGAGCGATTTCCGTGTTTAGCAACGGGAATGCCTGCCGCTGCTGCCACAAACGCCACTGCCGTTGAAATATTGAACGTGCCAGCCCCATCTCCACCCGTGCCGCAGGTGTCGATTAGGGGAGTAGGGAGTGAAGAGTGAAGACTGGGAAGCGAGTAAGACTGCTGGTGCAAAACCTGCGCCATGCCTGCCAATTCTGCCGCCGAAACCCCTTTCATTTGAATGGCCGCCAAAATGGCACCAGACAGAACTGGCGGAATCGCTTTAGCCAGCCAGCCCTGCATCAGGTGAGAGGCTTGGTCGGGTGTAAGCGATTGGAGATCGAGGAGCTGCTGCAATAGTTGCGACCAAATAACAGCATCATCCAATAGCAAGGGCACTGAGTTGGGAGGAATAGGACTTTGCACCACAGGTTTATTAAGGTTAAAGCATACCAAGCATGATATCAGAGGAAGGGCTAGGGACGGGAATTTAGAAGTTGGAAAAGAGCGCTAATCATAAGTATTTCCCAAAAACTTCTACACTAAAAGGGTTGTGCCCACTGCCTTTTTTCTAAAATCCAGCTCAATCTTTTTCCATTGCCCTGTAAATTTTAGCTGCTCTTTCTTCTTCCTGTTCTCCTAGCCCCTTACCCATGAACCAGCCTACCTTTAGAAAAATTGCCCTGGGATTGCTCTGGCTTACCTTTACCATCTACGCCTTTAACTTTGCTCCACCCGATCAACCAGACACTCTAGATTTAATTAAGCGTCTTTCCACAGGACAAATTGATGGGATCAATCCTCTGATTGTGGCGTTATTTAACATCATGGGCGTGCTGCCGGTAATGTATGCCTGTCTTCTCTATACCGATGGACGAGGGCAACGTCTACCTGCTTGGGCATTTTCAGTGGCATCGTTTGCAGTTGGTGCTTTTGCTCTGTTGCCCTATTTAGCATTGCGGCAGCCCAACCCGTCGTTTGTGGGTAAAAAGACCTGGCTGATTAAGCTACTCGATTCTCGCTTATTGGGAATTGGGGTGGCGATCGCAGCAATGGGTCTATTCACCTATGGATTGACTCAAGGTAACTGGCAAGAGTTTGTATTTCAGTGGAAAACTAGCCGCTTTATCCACGTCATGAGCCTGGATTTTTGCTTGCTGTGTCTGCTGTTTCCAACGTTGCTAGGCGACGATATGGCACGACGAGGTTTGAAGGATGCCCGGATTTTCTGGACAGTCGCTTTCATCCCTTTATTTGGGGCAGTGATTTATTTGGTACTTCGCCCCCAACTTGCTGAAATAGCCACGCCTCAAACAACCGCAGTTCCGACCTAAACAAACGTACGCTTACCTCAAACTCCGTATCTTCTACCCATTGGACCTCCCATGTGGCAAGCTGTTCACAGATCGCTGAAAACGATTCTTTATGTCATGCTATGTGCGATCGCTAGCAGCATATTCCTGAGTTCTAGCGGATTTGCAGCTAATCTTCCTAAACTGCCTGAACAAATTCTTGAGCAACCGCTCATCACTCGTCCCAACCTGGATCCTGGCAATATTCCCTCTGAAAAAGTCAACCAGTTTGTTCGAGCCTGTCTTCAAGTCGTCAAACTGATAGAAAGACGAGAAGGAGAGTTGCAAAGCACTGAGGGCAATGCAGAATCACGCCGTTTGGAGCAGGAGATTGAAGCCGAAGCATTGGCAATCATTGAGACTGCGGGCTTAACTCGTCAAGAATATTTGCAACTACTAGGACTAGCCAACACTGATCCCGAATTTGGTGAACGAGTCGCCAATCAGCTACAAGAGTTAGCAGGATGAGAGAATTTCTGAGAAGCGATCGCAATCCTGTAACGGTTCTTAATTAGCCTTGTTTAGGCTTTTGGGATATCCTTTAGCATCAGACAACCCAAATCCGTCGTAAGTTTGCTCTACAAATTTACAAAATTCGACTATGTTAAGAGGCTAGTTCCTGCAAGTAGCACTGGTTTAATTGAGTTGGATGGCTGGTAATTTTACTTCTCCCTCACAAGTGGATTTAATCCAACGGCGGCAACGGCTACGTCGTCAACGTCGTGTGCGCTTATTTCAGGCACTGTGGCGAGGATTAACGGTCACAGCATTAGCAGGGGGATTGGTTTGGGTGACAACGCTACCCATTTGGTTGATTCGCAAGCCTGAGCAAATTAAGGTAGAAGGTAATCGATTGATTCCATCGCAGGCTTTACGCTCGCTAGTTCCCATCGCTTACCCCCAATCGCTGTTGCAGTTGAAACCTGAAGCGATCGCAAAAGAGTTAAAAACAAAAGCCCCAATCTCAGATGTGGTAGTGAACCGGCAGCTATTTCCACCAAGCCTGACTATCCGAGTTGTAGAACGTTATCCCGTTGCGATCGTTCTAGCCAACACCAGTGATATTCAATTGCTATCTCAAAACTCTATCAAAAGCAAAGACACTGCCGCCAAAATTGGATTGTTAGATGAGAATGGAATGCGGCTACCGCTAGAAAACTACACTCTCATCCAACAGTCCATTAAGCTGCCAAGCCTTAAAGTAATTGGGAATCCAGAACACTATCGTCGTAACTGGTCTACGCTGTATCGGGAAATCAGCCGAAGCCCAATCAAAATTACGGAACTTGATTTTCAGAATCCAGCAAACTTAATCCTAAAAACTGAATTAGGAACGATTCATCTAGGTCCTTATGGAATGCAATTTTCTGAACAAATTAAAACCCTCGATCGCATGCGCAAACTTCCTAATCAAGTTAGTCTTGATCAAGTCGCTTACATTGACTTAAGAAATCCAGACTCACCATTTATTCAAACATCTGGATCAAAAGGTTCTGTTAAACCAGATAGCCCTTGAGTGGTTCAGAAAACCGATAGCAACGTGTTCTGCCAGGCAATTTAATGTACTCAAGCAACGGGGACATTTCACGCTATCATAAGCTCTTTAGCAAGATTGGTTTTTCAAACAAGTTCCTTTATAGTTGGTTAGAGTCAGCTTTGGAAGCCTCGATTTTGTATTTAATCCACTCAAATTTCATCTATATTTATTGTTAAATTGCCTGCTATTCCAATGACACTTAACAATGGCTTAGAAAATGCCCACGGAAACACTATTTCTCCTGAAGGACAGCCCAACTTTTTACGGGCGATCGCTCCTGCAAGCCCATTCACCAACTCCGGTAATCATATGAACCAATCTAATGATGTAAAAGGGTTGTCTAGAGACGAATACAGGAGTAATGACATTGTGCCTGGTAGCGTGGCAAAGATTAAAGTCATTGGAGTAGGCGGTGGTGGCGGTAATGCTGTAAATCGGATGATCGCCAGTGAGGTTGTGGGAGTTGAGTTTTGGACGGTTAACACCGATTCCCAAGCACTTGTTCAATCTTCCGCTTCAAAATGCTTGCAAGTAGGGCAAAAGCTCACGAGAGGCTTAGGCGCAGGCGGAAACCCAGCTATTGGGCAAAAGGCGGCCGAAGAATCGCGAGATGAAATTGCAGCAGCCCTCGAAAATTCTGATTTAGTATTTATTACTGCTGGTATGGGCGGTGGCACAGGAACGGGTGCTGCCCCTGTGGTGGCAGAAGTTGCCAAAGAACTGGGAGCCTTAACCGTTGGGGTCGTCACTCGCCCTTTTACTTTTGAAGGTCGCCGCCGCACCAGTCAAGCAGAGGAAGGTATTGCGGCCCTCCAAAGCCGAGTAGATACCTTAATCATCATTCCAAATGATAAACTTTTGACGGTGATTTCTGAGCAAACCCCTGTGCAAGAGGCGTTCCGTACCGCAGATGACATTCTTCGGCAAGGAGTCCAAGGGATTTCAGACATCATTACTATTCCTGGATTGGTCAACGTTGACTTTGCCGATGTGAGAGCAGTGATGGCAGATGCCGGATCGGCATTGATGGGGATTGGCGTAGGTACAGGCAAATCTAGGGCTAGAGAAGCAGCAATGGCATCTATCTCCTCCCCATTGCTGGAGTCATCAATCGACGGTGCCCGTGGAGTTGTCTTTAATATCACTGGCGGCACTGATCTAACGTTGCACGAAGTCAATGCAGCGGCTGAAATTATCTATGAAGTGGTTGATCCAAATGCCAATATTATTTTTGGTGCGGTGATTGATGAACGGCTGCAAGGAGAACTGCGGATTACGGTGATTGCCACTGGTTTCACTGGGGAACCCCAAGTGCGTCAGACTCAGACTGCTAAACCCTCTGCTCTGAAACGTCCCATGAGTTCGCCTGCCGTTCCACCTGCTGCCATTCCAGCAGAACCAAAGGCGAAACCTCCAATGACTGGGTTGGATATTCCTGAGTTCCTCCAGCGTCGTCGTCCCCCTCGCTAGTGGCTCAAGATCCACGTCAACAAGCATTTTTAGCACTTCAGGCTATCAGTCGCGGCGGTTTTGCCGATGATGTGCTGGCAAAAACCCTGCAACAAGATCTGAGCGAACCCGATAAACGGTTGGCAACGGAATTGGTCTATGGCAGCGTTCGGCGGCAGCGGACTTTAGATGCTCTGATCACGCAACTGGGCAAAAAGCAGAGCGATCGCCAACCGCCTAATCTCCGCTTAATTCTCCATTTGGGGCTTTACCAGCTTCGGTATCTTACCCACGTGCCCCCCTCAGCCGCTGTCAATACATCGGTAGAACTTGCAAAAAGTAATGGATTTGCCGGACTTGCAGGGGTAGTCAATGGCATCTTGCGGCAATATATCCGGCTTTTGGCATCTGATTCGCTACAACTTCCCAGCGATCCCATTCAACGCTTAGCCGTTTTGTACAGCTATCCCGATTGGATTGTGGAAGTGTGGCAAGCGCAATTTGGGCTAGAGAACACCGAAAAACTGTGTGATTGGATGAATCAATCGCCCCGTATTGATTTGCGGGTTAATCCTTTAAGGGCATCCATTGAGCAGGTAGAAGCGGCAATGCAGGAGTCGGGAGTTTTGGTAGAGCGATCGGCCGTTTTGCCGCAAGCACTACGGTTGGTCAATCATGCGGGTGCTATTCGCAATCTACCTGGTTTTGAGGAGGGCTGGTGGATGGTGCAGGATTGGAGCGCTCAATTGGTCAGCCATTGCGTCAATCCACAACCGGGCGAAACGGTGATTGATGCCTGTGCCGCACCGGGCGGAAAATCAACCCACCTAGCAGAATTGATGGGCGATAGCGGGGTGGTATACGCCTATGATAAAACCCCATCTCGCTTAAAAAAAGTGCAGCAAAACTGCGATCGCTTGGGGTTGCATTCTATTCAAGTTGAAGCTGCCGACAGCCGTGCCCTAACGCATACCAATCAAGCAGATCGAGTATTGGTAGATGCGCCCTGTTCTGGCTTAGGTACCTTACATCGCCATGCCGATGCCCGCTGGCGACAAACTCCCACAACTGTTCAAGATTTGGCAACCTTGCAAGCCGAATTGCTCAATCAAGCAGCAACATGGGTTAAGCCTCATGGCGTATTAGTATATGCCACATGCACCCTGCACCCCGCAGAAAATGAAAATCAAATTCAACACTTTTTAACAACCCATCCCGACTGGAAATTGCAACCCATTATTGATTTTCCTGCCTCTAGATTTGTTTCATCAGCTGGATGGATCAAAGTTTTGCCCTATCAACATTCCATGGATGGATTTTTTATGGCACAACTCAGTCGGTGATATTCTAATTCCAAACAAAAAATGTGACAAATAACTTGATAGTTCTCTTTGTCACGACCCCATAGCGTATGGTGAGCGATGATGGGATGTGCTCTCAAATTACTCATCCCTTTCTGTTAAGCGAAGTTCTCAGAGACAAAAAAGATGACAGACAAAAGCGTTATAAATTTGGTCAAAATTTTGATTGGAACTGCCTGGATCGACGGAAAAATTCAACCTGAAGAGCGGGAATATCTCAACCGTATTGCTCTCGAAAAAGGAGTTGCTGATGAAGCGGAAATTCAGCCTTTACTCCACGAATTTACCTCGGTAAAACCCAGCGAATGCTACGAATGGGTTAAGCAATATCTGGGCGATCGCCCCAGTTTTGAAGAATGCCAACAACTCTTAGAAGCCGTCAGCGGCTTAATCTATAGCGATGGCACAGTTGACACTGAAGAAGCCAAGCTACTCACAGAATTACAGTCTTTCGCCCCGACCGGTAAGAGCGGAGATCAGTCAAGCAATGCTGTCCTATCTGCGATTCGCAGCGTTTATAAACGCTGGATTTCCAAGTTGGAATAGCACTATGATCTCCACTTAGCAGGCTACTTTAAACGCCTGGATTTTCAGTGTCTTTCACTTCGGGAACCACTTCGGGTCGCTCCTTGCTTTCCCAGCCAACAGGACGCTTAGCGTTGTACCAAGCGACGGAGCCAATTGTCACAGCCGCTATAAAACCAACAACATAGACTGCCGTAAACGCTGTCGGAAAACGCTCGCCAGCACTTGTCGCAACTGCTAATAATAGATTCATTTCATATACCCCTTAACTCAAATTCATCGAATGCTCTACAGCATATTGGGTTGAATATACCAATTCATCGGCTGCAAGACTGATTTTCGTCCCATTCTTTAGATAGATCTAGCTGTCTCTTCTACCTGGCCATAGTGAGCGATCGCTGGCTCAGCCAAACCATCAGAATTTGCTTGCCGATATAACCAAGCCCATAGCTGATCCCCATAGGAAAAATGCCACCATTCCTTCGGATGCCGCAAAAAACCAGCCGCTTCCATACTTTGACATAGCAATTCTCGATGAGAATGATAGCGTTGATCATCCATGCCAACATTGTTAGCAAAGTAGTTGGGATAGGAACGCGACGACAACTCATCAATTACCGATCCCATTTCGACTGGCTTACCTATCTCATTAACCAGCGTCAGGTCGATCGCGGCTCCCGTGCTGTGGGGAGGCGGAGTCGCGGGATCAACTAGCGGTGCTGCCCAAAATTCATACACCTGCTCCAGAACTTCTTGGCGCTTAGCCTCGGTCATTATGGTGGTTTCTAACCCAGCTTTGGCTGCCACTGCTTGAAACGTGTAATCCACCATAAACTGCTGCACGCTCAGCGGTCGATAGACATCAAAAATTTGCAGCCGCCAGCCAGAGCGCTGTTTTTGCAAATAATATTGAGCCTTCCTTAAACGCTTCAGAACAGTTTGACGCACAAAGAATGGCGATCGATCTCCGTAGGTCGCACCCAGTGCCATATAAGGATGAGGCGATACCCAAGCAAATTGTTCTAAAGGAATGGGCACCAATGGTTCGCCACACTCTGCAATAGGAATGGAGTAATGGGGCTTCACGGTAGAGTCTCTGATTGATTCGGCGATTGAGAAAGTGGCGCGGCAACCGGAGGAACCGGATCATATCCACCAGGATGGAAGGGATGACAACGGCAAATCCGACGGGTGCTTAACCAGCTTCCCTTTAGCACCCCATGATTGGCGATCGCTGCGATCGCGTACTCAGAGCAGGTGGGTTGGAAGCGGCATGTAGGGGGCAGGAGTGGTGAAAGCCCGACCTGGTAACCGCGAATCGCCTTAATCAAAACTTGTTTCATGCTCTTATTCTAAAAGAATCCTGCAATCAATCAAGAAAATTGCTCAAGGGCTTCCATCCTGTTTCCCAATCGCGTATGATAAGGAGTCTTGTCTAGTTTTCGATTTTCAGAGGAAGGTAAATGTCGCGATATAGAGGTCCGCGCCTCCGAATTGTGCGCCGCCTGGGAGATCTGCCTGGTTTAACGCGCAAAGCACCCCGACGGGCATATCCACCTGGTCAGCATGGTCAGGCACGCAAAAAGCGTTCTGAATATGCAGTACGTTTGGAGGAAAAGCAAAAGCTTCGCTTTAACTATGGGTTAAGCGAACGTCAATTGCTAGGTTATGTTCGTAAAGCACGTCGTAAAGTCGGTTCCACAGGGGAAGCGCTGCTTCAACTGCTAGAAATGCGTTTGGACAATACGATATTTCGGTTAGGTATGGCTCCTACCATTCCCGCAGCGCGCCAATTGGTGAATCACGGGCATATTACCGTCAACGGGCGTGTAGTGGATATTGCCAGCTATCAGTGCCGTGCAGGTGAAGCTATTGGCGTGAGAGACAACGAGCGCTCTCGTAAGATGGTTGAAACAAACCTGCTATATCCTGGGTTAGCAAATCTGCCTAGCCATTTAGAATTCGATAAAGCCAAAATGCAAGGTAAGGTTAATAGCCTTATCGAACGTGAATGGATTGCCCTGCAAATTAATGAACTGTTAGTGGTTGAGTATTACTCTCGGCAGGCGTAAACAGTTAGCAACTGATTACCTCTTCTTACCGCGGCATTTTAATATTTCTATTAGCCTTTTAGCCCCGTCAGCTAGAAGGCTTTTTAGTTATGAGTGCTTTCCTCCATGTTCCACACCCGAACCCCTTCCTCTCTTATAATCAAGTCTGATCGCTAACTGCTAAGAGCTAAGTTTAATGGCTGCAATTCGGATTGGAAATGGCTACGATATCCATCGATTAGTGCCAGAACGTGCCTTGATCTTGGGCGGCATAAAGCTTGAACATTCTTTAGGGTTACTGGGGCATAGCGATGCAGATGTTTTGACCCATGCCATTATGGATGCGATGCTGGGGGCGTTAAGTTTGGGTGATATTGGTCATTACTTTCCACCGATCGATCCACAATGGGAAGGTGCAAATAGCTTGCAGTTGCTAGAACAGGTGGATCAACTGATTCGCGATCGCGGCTGGCAGATTGGCAACATTGACTCCGTAATCGTGGCAGAACGACCCAAGCTAAAGCCTCATATTGCCGCAATGCGCGATCGCCTCTCTAGCGTTCTCAAACTGCAACCTGACCAGGTTGGTATTAAAGCCACAACCAATGAAACGCTTGATGCTACTGGGCGAGAAGAAGGAATTGCCGCCTATGCAGTGGTTTTATTAGAAAGCCTCAATTAAACAATGAATATACGCTTACCAAACTTAAATCGATGGGTACTGATGGGGTTGGGGGTAATCTGTGCGATCGCCTTGGGTGCATGTAATCAAGCAATCTTCAAAACCAAAGCAGCGCAAGTTTCTCAGCTTGTGATCAGCACATTGGGCGATTTCAAGACCTTTAACTACGCGTTTTATGGCGAGTTTCCTAACATTTTTCTTTACACCGCCGAAGGCTTAATTGCTGAAAACGGCAAAACCGGCAAAATTGAGCCAGCCCTTGCCGAATCCTGGGAGATCTCTCCTGATAAACAGCGCATCACCTTTACCCTGCGCAATGGGCTGAAGTGGTCTGATGGGCAACCGCTTACAGTAGATGACGTAATTTTCACCTACCGAGATGTTTATCTCAATGAAAAAATTCCCACCGACCTGCGAGATTTACTGCGGATTGGCAAGAGCGGCAAATTTCCAACCGTTCGCAAAGTTGATCAACGGCGTGTAGAGTTCACTACACCTGAACCGTTCGCGCCCTTTCTACGAGTCTTAGGTATGGGCCTTTTGCCAGAACACATACTGCGCGAATCCGTTTTTACAAACGACGATGAGGGTAAACCCAAATTTTTATCTACCTGGGGCACTAATACAGATCCCCAAAAGCTGGTCGTTAACGGACCCTTCATGCTTGAAAGCTACACTCCTAGCCAACGTTATGTGTTTCGGCGCAATCCCAACTATTGGCGCAAAGATAGCCAGAGTCAGCCGTTACCTCACATTGAACGAATTGTTATGCAGATTGTCGAGTCTACCGATACCGAACTCCTCCGCTTTCGCTCAGGCGAACTGGATCAACTGGCAGGTTTAGGTTCCCTACGTCCCGAAGACTTTTCACTGCTGAAGCAAGAAGAAAAGCGCGGCAACTTTCAAATTCAGCAGGGTGGCTTACGCATGGGTACTCTCTACACCATGTTTAACCTAAATACGGGTCGCCGCACAGATGAAACGCCCTTGGTCGATCCTATTAAGTCACGCTGGTTTAACACTAAAGAATTTCGTCAGGCGGTTGCTTACGCAATCAACCGAGATAAGCTGATTAACAACGTATTTCGCGGGTTGGCAAAACCGCAAAACTCGCCGATTTCGGTACAAAGTCCTTTCTATCTATCGCCAGCGGAAGGGCTTAAGACTTACAATTACGATCCGCAAAAATCTAAAGAACTGCTGCGTCAAGCGGGGTTTAAGTATGACAAGCAGCAACAGCTATTGGATGCCGATGGCAATCGAGTTCGGTTTAGTATGATCACCAATGCGGAGAACAAACTGCGAGTAGCTATCGGTGCTCAGATTAAGCAAGATCTCGCCGAGATCGGGATGCAGGTAGATTTTGCCCCTACTTCCTTTAATACTGTCATTGAAAAGTTAGATACTTCCCTTGATTGGGACTGCGTCATGCTGGGTTTAACGGGTGGCGTTGAACCCAATAACGGATTTAATGTTTGGAATCCAGACGGCGGTTCACATACATTCAACCAGGGTTCTAAACCCGGAAGTCCCCCTGTTATTGGACGGCAAGTGTCTGATTGGGAAAAAGAAATTGGGCAGCTTTATATTCAAGGCGCACAGGAACTAGACGAAAGTAAGCGCAAAGTGATTTATGGCAAAACCCAGCAAATCACTCAAGAGAATTTACCTTTCATTTACTTGGCAAACCAAATGGCAATGGCAGCAGTGCGGAATAAAGTTGAAAACGTGGAATACACGGCTCTGGGGTTTACCTATTGGAATATTGCGGAGCAAAAGGTCACAGCCCAATAAAAGTCATGCAATTCGTTGAGTTGATTTTACAACCATTACAACCAGTTTTCAGAGTGAGAACAAGCGAACGAATGGTTTTCATTCTCACTGAGCGATCGCCATGGCACAATTTAGATACCTTGATAGACTAATTAATCCTCTCTTTTTTTCACAGTCCCTACTGCCATTCCTTCCATGACCGCAACCCCAACCAGTCTATCCACTCAATATGATCCCTCCACCACTGAAGCCAAATGGCAACAGTATTGGGAAGACAATCAAGTTTTCAAAGCAGACCCCAACCATATTGGCGAACCTTACTGTGTTGTCATCCCCCCGCCGAATGTCACGGGTAGTCTTCACATGGGGCATGCCTTTGAACACTCCTTGATTGATGTGCTGGTGCGGTATCACCGAATGATTGGACGCAATACTTTATGGTTGCCAGGAACTGATCACGCCAGTATTGCCGTTAGCGCCATCCTCGATCGCGAACTCAAAGCTCAGGGCAGAACTCGGCAGGATGTGGGGCGGGAAGCCTATTTGAAACGAGCCTGGGAGTGGAAAGAAGAATCTGGCGGCACGATCGTTGGGCAACTGCGACGCTTGGGCTTGTCGGTGGACTGGTCGCGAGAACGCTTCACTATGGATGAAGGCTTATCATCTGCCGTGTTAGAAGCCTTCATCACACTGTATGAGGAAGGTCTGATTTATCGAGGGCAGTATTTGGTCAACTGGTGCCCTGCGAGTCAATCGGCAGTGTCTGATCTAGAAGTGGAAAATCAAGAAGTAAACGGTCACCTGTGGCACTTCCGCTATCCACTGACGGATGGCTCTGGATATGTGGAAGTAGCAACCACTCGACCAGAGACGATGTTGGGTGATACAGCAGTGGCGGTGAATCCCGCAGACGATCGCTACCAATCCATCATTGGCAAAACACTCCTGCTACCAATCATGAATCGCGAGATTCCAATCATTGCCGATGAGTATGTGGATGCCACCTTTGGAACAGGCTGCGTCAAAGTTACGCCAGCTCATGATCTCAACGACTTTGAAATGGGCAAACGTCACAATCTGCCCTTCATCAACATCTTAAATAAAGACGGTAGCCTAAATGAAAATGGCGGTGAGTTTCAGGGGCAAGACCGCTTTGTGGCACGGAAAAAGGTAGTTTCCAAGCTAGAAGAATTGGGCGCTCTAGTCAAGGTGGAAGACTACAAGCACACCGTTCCCTACAGCGATCGCGGCAAAGTTCCGGTAGAGCCGCTGCTTTCGACGCAATGGTTCGTCAAAATCGATTCGCTTTCCCAGCAGGCGTTGAATTGCTTAGATGAGCAAGACTCTCCCGTTTTTGTGCCCGATCGCTGGACGAAAGTTTACCGTGATTGGCTGGTGAGCCTGCGCGATTGGTGCATCTCACGGCAGCTTTGGTGGGGACACCAAATTCCTGCTTGGTATGCCGTGAGTGAAACTGAGGGCGAGATTGGGGACAATACACCTTTTGTCGTGGCACGCAATGAAGCCGAAGCCAGGGAAAAAGCGATCGCTCAATTTGGCTCAGAGGTGCAGCTTAAACAAGACCCCGATGTATTGGATACTTGGTTTTCATCGGGTCTATGGCCTTTCTCTACCCTGGGTTGGCCCAACCAAACAGCAGATTTCGATCGCTACTATCCCACCACTACGCTTGTCACCGGGTTTGACATCATCTTTTTCTGGGTCGCTCGTATGACCATGATGGCAAAGCACTTTACTGGACAAATGCCATTCAAAACGGTCTACATCCATGGCTTGGTCCGGGATGAAAACAACAAAAAAATGTCTAAATCCGCCAACAATGGGATCGATCCGCTACTGCTAATTAACAAATATGGCACCGATGCTCTTCGCTACACCTTGATTAAAGAAGTGGCGGGTGCGGGGCAAGATATTCGCCTACTGTATAACCGCAAAACCGATGAATCCGAATCGGTGGAAGCCTCTCGCAACTTCACCAATAAGCTGTGGAATGCTTCCCGCTTTGTGATGATCAACTTAGGAGAAAGTTATGAGTTCTCAATGTTGATTTCTGAGTTAGAAAAGGGAACTCACACTTCTCTTCAACTGGTTGATCGCTGGATCTTATCCCGTTTCCATCAAGTCACTCAACAAACTCGCAGCGCGATCGACAGTTTTGCTTTGGGAGAAGCTGCCAAGGGTTTGTATGAATTCTTCTGGGGCGACTTTTGCGATTTGTACATCGAATTAGTAAAATCGCGCCTCCTCGGAGACGATGTTCAATCCAAACAAGCCGCCCAGCAAGTGTTGGCGTTTGTGCTAGATGGCATCTTAAAACTGTTACATCCTTTCATGCCGCACATTACCGAAGAACTCTGGCAAACGTTGACGGGCTCAGGGTCAGCCACACCTCATCCTCTTGCCTTGCAATCCTATCCAGAAGTCAATCCAAATTTGATTGATGCTGAACTGGAACAGCAGTTTACCTTGATCACCGACACGATTCGCACGATTCGTAACCTCCGGGCAGAAGCTGACATCAAGCCGGGAGTGAAGATTCGGGCAATTTTGCAAAGTGAAAGCGATCGCGAACGCCAAATTCTGACTGCTGGGCAATCATCTATCCAAGATTTGGCAAAAGTAGAACATCTCACCATCCAGCATCCTCCAGCGGTTGGCCCGGCGATTCAGGAACCGACCCCTACGGGAATCGCTACTGAAAAAATGGTTGTTGGAGTAACCGGCACCGTGCAAATACTCATTCCTCTTTCGGGCGTAGTAGATATGGATGCTCTGCGTGCCAAATTGGAAAGAGACTTGAAAAAAATTGAAGCGGAGATTCAAGCGCTTTCGGGTCGATTGAATAATCCTAGATTTGTGAGCAAAGCTCCAGCAGACGTGGTTCAAGCCGCTCAATCTACTCTTGCAGAAGCGCAAAAACAAGCTGAAATCTTGCAGAATCGGCTACGAGAACTTTAACTTCAGCCATGCTAGCCATTCCAAAAAACAAAATCTAGGGATAATTATTAAATTCCCTTAAAAAGAAGGGGTATACTCTCTTCGTGACAAGGTAAGAAATTATTAAGAGTCCTTGGGCAATAAATGTTTAGGCTGTAAAGTTGCTCGCTCTGACTTGTAGCATCAACCAACGAGCTTTATGTTTGTTTTTATACTCGGAAAAGCAGAAAGGCAAAAGCATGCTGTGTTTGGCTCAAGTAGAGATTAAAGACTCTGCCAATAGGGCAGAGCTGCGAATACTCGCTCGTCAGCGCTCTGAATATGCTTGGGCGATCGCCAATGAGCAAGATACTTTAGATTGTGCTCAAACAACTCAGTATTATCAGGGATCACTGGTTTTGGTCACGCTTTCCGATGCTCACGAAATACTAGAAATTAGTGATGTCAAAGATTGGTTATTAAATATCATTAGCACTTTGTTAGTCACGGGCGTTACTCCACAATTCTTGCAGAAAGAATCTGAACGAGCAGAACAATGGCGACAAAATCTCACACTACAAAGCCAAGATCTGGATCGGCGCGTATTAGAGTTAGAGGCTCGTCGCGAACAACTTGAGCAGCTTGAAGAAACCTTGAAACGGGAAAAAAAGCAAATAGAATCTTTGGCAGCCCAGTACAGAGAGCAAAATGAGGAGCTCGATCGCCGTTCCTCAGAGATAGAAACTCGTTAAGTAAATCCCATTAAGCCAAGCTAATAGCAGAATTGCAATATTAGTTACTTAACGCGATGTGCGACTAGAATTAGTCTGACACAAGCTGCTCAAACTGCAGCGGGTTGGGGCTGTGACGATTGAGCCATCGACAGACGGTGTGAGCTAACAGTTTACGATTGAGCCGACTAGTCAAGTGCCACAGGTCGCGTGCCCGAACTTTTTCAATTGAGAACCGTTCGACAAGCTGCCCAATCACGGTTTCAATGAGTCGTCGCACCCGCATGAGTAACTTAACCCAAGCCGGGTCTCGCTCATCGGGCATATTAGAACGTAGCGCCGTTTCTAGCTGGATACCGACCGCTTGGAGTTGATGCTCGAGTTGACCGGAGAGATACCCTTTGTCTCCAATTAGCAAACCGCGAACCGTCGATACGATGTCCCAGAGCGCTTCTCGCTCACTGCCATTGGCTGGAGTCAGGCTAAACCCAGTAATCACTCCGGTGGAACTGAGGAGCAAATGACCATGAAATCCATAGTAGGTCTGCTTTTTTGCCGCACAGTAGCCATAAGCGGCTTCCCCTTTGAAACTTCGACATCGCGGCGCACGGCTAAAGCCGCACAAAGGAATGGGGATGCCATCAATCAGATGAACGGCATCGGCAAATGCACCGAGTTGAATCGCGAACCGTTGCTGTAACAGTTCTTTGTATTGCCATAGGTTAGCGGCTTGTCGCACGAAGGCGGACCGACTGCTCAACCTTGGAAATAGACCCAGCCAATGCCTCCGAAAGTAGTGCCAAATCGCTTGGTCAGCATCAATCCCTTGGTACTCTGCCACAATTTCCATCGTCAGCACCTCACTGTCTGCTAAACCAGGAGCAAATCCTTTTTCTCGAATCGCTTGCCCTTGGGTGATCTCCTTGAGCAAGTCATCTACACAGCAAAAAACAGCGGTGATAAACTCTTCAATAGTAAACATCAGTCCCACTCCAGCTAGATAGGTTGTACGTCTAGCATTGTCCAGTGGGACTTTCCTTGCAACAACTTAGTTGCACATCGCGTTACTTAGGAATATTAGTTTGCTGGCAAGCGGCACATAAACCAAAAAATTCCAACATGTGATAGTAGATTTTGAATTGATAGGACTGGTGAAGCTGGTCTTCTAAGTCGTGAATTGGGCATTCGTCAATCGGAACTGACTTGCCACACTGAAGGCAAGTTAAATGATGGCGGTCTTCTTGAACCAAACTGTAGAGAGATTCGCCATTGGGAACGGTTCTAGCCTGCACCACACCTTCTAATTTCAAGCTCTCTAAAGATCGATAAACCGTTGCCAATCCCATCGTCAGTTCACGCGATCGCAGTTCGACATAGAGATCTTGAGCAGATATTGATCCTTCTATAGTTTTAAGGAGTTCAACAATACGCTCTTGGCTGCGAGTGCGACGAAGGTTCATAAAGGCGGTAGCATCAAAACTGGACTATCATTTGGAATCGGGTTGTGACCCAAAAATATCAGGCTCAAATCTATGTTACTCTTCGCCCGTCCGTTCTAGATCCTGCGGGAACGGCAGTGCAATCGGGACTAAAACATATGGGATATGACCATGTGGAGCAAGTCAGAATTGGCAAGTATATTGAGGTGATCTTAACGGCTGAGAACAAGGCGGCAGCAGCAAATCAACTCGATCGCATTTGCGATCAGCTACTAGCCAACCCAGTAATTGAAAATTACCGGATTGAATTAGCAGAAATGGCATCATCCATGAACAATCATTCACAAGTGTAGGAATAGTGGGTCGTCTAAGCTATTTCAACCAGATAGCTCACTCCCATCCATCTAACAGATTCGATAGATCAACCTGAAAGATTTCACCAAAAGTAGAAACGCGATCGCCCTGGATCAGCTTTCGCCCCCGCCGCGTTTCTACTTTGCCATTCACTTTTACTTCGCCATCTTGAATCAGCAGCTTTGCTTGACCGCCTGTGTCAACCACTCCCTTGATTTTGAGAAATTGATCAAGCTTAATGCTTTCGCTATCCGTTTTGAGGCTTTCACTATCGGTCATTGCTAGCTTACGTCCGTCTTACATCTACTCCCACCCTACACTTTCACAGTCTAAATTTGTAAACGCGTGTGGCTATAATCCATCTACGTTTTATCCGTCCGGCGATTGTGCCCAATTGGGTAGGTGATACTTTGCCAACGACTTAGGGTAGCAAAGTATCACTCACTCTTATCTATCGCTCTGTACAAGCCCAAGTGGTGATCTCGCAGTCGCCCCCTCCACAGGATGAAATCGCTTGAGCTTTTGCTTCAGCTTCATTTTTGCTCCATCCCCAGCCGATTACCTTATCATTCTCAGCAACCGCACCACAGGCATTTTTAAACCATACCCGCACGACACAACCCGTTTCGCCACATTCTTTTAGGGAACTTGCTTCAGCCTGAGCGCGGGTTGGGTAGTTGTAGGTATATCCCCACTTCCCGTCTTCATCGGTCGAGATCGCTCCATACATATCTTCTGCAGAAGCTGCTGTTGCCGAAAGCATTTGGATGGTTGCGATCGCCACCACAGCCAATCCTGAAGCTTGTGTCAATTTAGAAAAAAGCCGCGTCATAATTATCCTTGTCAACTAAGGTGAATCTTGGGTTGATCCTCATCAAGTATTCCCATATTCCTTACGCAGATCACGTTTTCATGCATGGTTTAGCGCCTTGCCTGATCCCGTGTTTTCCCTCGACGATTAACAATCTCCACGCGATCGCGCTTATAATTAAAACCTGTTGCATTGCTAAAACCCGTGACTACCACTCCTTTTCGTCCCAGTTCTCAGTCCGCTTCATCCGCTCAACGTCCTGATGCTCTGGGAAGATTTGGCAAGTTTGGCGGTAAGTATGTTCCCGAAACCCTAATGCCAGCGCTAGCTGAATTAGAATCTGCGTTTTATCAATACCGCAATGATCCCGCTTTCCAAACTGAGCTTCAAGGATTACTAAAGGATTATGTGGGTCGTCCTAGTCCGCTCTATTTTGCCGAACGGTTAACCACTCACTACGCCCGCCCCGACGGCACTGGTGCACAAATCTATCTCAAGCGAGAAGACCTTAACCATACGGGTTCTCACAAAATCAACAATGCATTGGCACAAGTTTTGCTGGCAAAGCGCATGGGTAAACAGCGCGTTATTGCTGAGACTGGAGCCGGACAGCATGGAGTGGCGACTGCAACCGTTTGCGCTCGATTTGGCTTGAAATGTGTCATTTACATGGGCGTTCATGACATGGAGCGGCAGGCATTAAATGTCTTTCGGATGAAGTTAATGGGCGCAGAAATCTCTCCAGTGGAAGCGGGAACTGGCACGCTGAAAGATGCGACCTCGGAAGCGATTCGAGATTGGGTAACGAATGTAGAAACCACACACTACATCCTTGGCTCAGTTGCAGGTCCTCATCCTTATCCAATGATTGTGCGCGATTTCCACGCCGTGATCGGTGAAGAAACCCGCATTCAAAGTCAAGAAAAATGGCAGGGCTTACCGGATATTTTATTGGCGTGTGTAGGTGGCGGTTCCAATGCAATGGGATTGTTTCACGAGTTTATCAACGAATCATCTGTGCGTTTGATTGGAGTTGAGGCGGCTGGTGAAGGAGTGCAAACTGGAAAACATGCCGCGACTCTAACTCATGGGCGAGTTGGCGTATTGCATGGTGCCATGAGTTACTTGCTTCAGGACGAAGATGGGCAAGTGGTTGAACCCCATTCCATTAGTGCTGGATTAGATTATCCAGGGGTAGGTCCTGAGCATAGTTATCTTAAAGAATTGGGTCGTGCTGAATATTACAGTGTTACGGATGAAGAAGCACTGAATGCCTTTCAACGGCTATCACAACTGGAAGGAATTATTCCAGCTTTAGAAACTGCTCACGCGATCGCGTATTTAGATGTGTTGTGCCCTCAACTTGAAGGTTCTCCTCGAATTGTGATCAACTGTTCAGGGCGAGGCGATAAAGATGTTCAAACAGTTGCAAAACTATTCGATGCAACTGAAAAGAAATAATCATTTTCTGGAGCAGTTTTACCTGATCTTCAAGTTGAGAAGGTTTTTTGTTTGCTTGATGAAGATTACTTGTCAGCAATTTTACGGATGCTACAGTGAATTCACTGGGATTAAATAATAGTCTCCCTAGTATTTAATTGCTCGTAATTAGGTTGTAGTATGCAATCAATTTCTATCGACCTGAGAGATTCCCGGACAGCATCATTTTCAGGCAGATCAGGTTGCTGCTTTATCTCAAATACTTCTGTACGTGGAACTTATAGCTCTTAAATGTATCTACCTAAGTAATCTCCGACAACCTTTATTTATTTAGTAGGATATTTTCAATGAAGAGTAGTTTGCTTTCTACTAATGGCGTATCACCTTCTACTAAGGACGTATCACCTTCTGTCAATGGCGTTTCAACAGTAGCCTTATTTACAAAGCGCTTATGTTCAACGTTTGGATTTGCTGTTCTTGCTGCTGTTTGGAGCGCAAATGATCCTTACAAGAGTGGCTCCCATGCTGATAGTGAATATCCAGTAGATTAGGGTATTTGTCCCCAAAAGAAGGCGATCGCGCTTTTCCACAAAACGGTTTGATTACAGACGTGTCGCAGAAAACAGGACTGTATCGTTTCCAATTCAGCCTCCGTTAGGCTTTGGTTTAGATAACTCCTATAGGTTGAAGTGCTGGCAGCGATCGCAAACCACTTCTGCACAGCGTTTGGTGTGATATGAAGCGGCATCTGCATTTGTTCTACCTCTACTTCTAGAGTGAATCCAGCTTGCTGAAACATTCTTTTTAGCTCAGTTTCATTCCAGTTCAGTTTATTACCGCTGTGCTTATAAATTGATTCCTCAGCTTGGATTAATCGCGTATAAAGGGCGGGTTCCAACCATTCTGATTTTAGGAGGCTGTAAAGCCGTTGCGTGCGATAAGGCAGTAGTTCTGCTAGAGCAATCGTCACAGCATTGGCTCCTGAACTTGGTCGTTTAGATTGGGAAATTCCCGTGAGTGATACGCTTTGCAGAATCGCGGCTAGCCAATCAACCGCCTCCGCTTTATTTAACTCCCCAGCCAAAACATTGCGTCCAATCAGGCAGTCTACTTGAATCGACTGCTCCATCAGCACCGCGGGTAGTTGTCGCAGTGAGGCTTGTAAAATCATCGGACGACTTAATTCTTCCAGAAATTCGCTCTGTTTTTGCAATGCTTCGGCAGCTGCTTGAGTATGAGCGCAGGCATAGACCGCTCCTTCTGGCACCTGTCGCACTGCTTCCCAGGTTAGTAATCCACTGTCTGCATTTAAGTCTAAAATCCGATGATTGCGTTGAGGCTGAATGAGGCTAAACAGGCGATCGCGGACTTTTGTCAACTGCTCCCCCGATTGACTGAGGGTTCGTTGTAACCATCGCTCTTGTGCTGTATTGACTGTGCTAAACGTTAATATTTCTGGCATTGCCGCTCCCATACCTTCAAGCAATGCTGCCAGTTGTGCTTCCCGTCGCTGTGTCACTTGGGTTTGAATTTGCGCTTCATACCCCTGCCTAGACGGCTGATAAAACACCTGACCTTGAAGGCTGGCAGGTAAATACTGTTGCTCTATCCAATGATCGCGATAGGCATGGGGATAGAGGTAGCCCGCTCCATGCCCAAAGCTTTGCTTGTCTCGGTTGCCATCTCGTAGCGGAGCTGGCACATCGTCTTCCCGCTCTTTCTCCACGGTGGATAGCGCATCAAAAAATCCCATAACGCTGTTGGATTTAGCAGCAGTTGCCAGGTAAAGCGTTGCCTGTGCTAATGGATAGCGTCCTTCGGGTAGCCCTACCCGGTCAAAGGTTTGGGCGCAGGCGTTGACTATCGCGATCGCGTTGGGGTCTGCCATGCCCACATCTTCCCCTGCCAAAATCAGCAGTCTGCGAAAGATAAAGCGTGGGTCTTCGCCAGCGTAAACCATGCGTGCCAGCCAATAGAGTGCCGCATCCGGATCAGATCCGCGCACACTTTTAATGAACGCGCTAATGGTGTCGAAGTGGGCATCTCCCTCTTTGTCATACAGCACGGCCCGTTGCTGAATAGATTCTTCGGCGACTGCGAGGGTGAGATGCAGAATACCTTGCTTATCCAGTGGCGTAGTTTCAACAGCAAGTTCCAGCGCATTCAGCAGGGCACGGGCATCCCCATTTGCCACATTCACTAAATGCTCCAGAGCTTCATGATCTAACTGAATATTCAACTTGCCATACCCACGTGCTGGGTCAGCTAGTGCCTGATGAACCACTTGCCGCAAATCGGCTTCATCTAAGGACTTTAATTGAAACAGGCGCGATCGCGAGACTAACGCCTTATTGACTTCAAAAAAGGGATTCTCAGTCGTCGCTCCAATCAAAATCACGGTGCCCGTTTCCACCCAGGGCAATAGTGCATCTTGCTGAGCTTTGTTAAAGCGATGCACTTCGTCTACAAACAGAATCGTGCGTTGATCGTGCATACCGCGCTTTTCTTGGGCAAGGGCGATCGCATCTCGAATATCCTTTACCCCCGCCAGCACCGCATTAATCGCAATAAAATGCGCCTTTGTTGTGTTGGCGATAATCCGTGCCAAAGTTGTCTTGCCCGTCCCTGGCGGTCCATAAAAAATCAACGAGGATAGCTGATCTGCTTGAATTGCCCGTCGCAACAGCCGCCCTCGCCCCACGATCGCATCTTGCCCCACAAACTCATCCAATGTTCGGGGACGCATTCGTGCTGCCAGCGGCGCTTCTGCCTCAGTTCGCGCTTGACGATGCTGATCAAACAAATCCATAGCGGCGCTCAATCTGAAACAAACTCTTTGGGATAGAGTCTTCAGAGTATCAAAACACCTTTGCGATCACTCTGAAAACTTAACAGTTTGGATTACATTTAAGTTGTGAATAAGATTTTGCTGAAATTAGTTTTATTCGCCTGAAGCGGAATGCATCTAATAGCCCCAAACGTGATTAGCGAGTTGAAGATGTGCGGGGGGATTGGAGGTCGTTCAACCGCTAAATTCGTTTATGGCTCAAACCAATAGAGGCTTGAACAATCTGAAGCTACCTGGAGTGCTTAAAGCATCAGTACAATTCTCAGCCTAGAGGGATCATCAAGATAAAAAGCAAAGGTCAAATTACAACCTACTTTTTTAATAGGAAGGAAATTAGAATCTGTTCTCTCGGTAATTTCTGACAATTAGCACTTTTGGCTTTCGTAGCCTTCACGGGCATAGCACATCCATTCCAGCATCTCCGGATCATCGGTAAAGCTAATTAACGCCAAGTGTTCAGGATGCTCCAGAAATTCACGGGCAAGCAGATAGCCAGCAATGCTCCAGGTTTGAAATTTGCGTGAGGCTTTGCCAACTAACCGACCGTTTCTGCCGTCGTAATATTCTGCCCATTCATCTTCGCTGAGTCGGCGTTCAGCAATTTCCAGCGCGCGCCATGCTAATTCCGTTCTGCCTGTTTTCACTGCTGCGGCCGCAAATGACCACAGCAGTACAGGCCAGTTACCACCATTGTGATAAGACCAGGGCACATTTTTAGGGTCGCAACCCGTCAAAATTTTCCATTCCAGATCTTCCACAGCAGGAAAGCAAATTTTCATGGGCATGTAACCCACCACATCCTGCCAACGCTGCTCGATTAAATCCATGATGGATTGAGATTCGCGATCGCTGGACAGAGAGGAAATAATTGCCATCAAATTGCCCAGCGTAAAAAACCGAAAATCCATTTGCGCTGGACCTAGGTTTCCAGCCAAATAGCCGCCCGTTTCAGGGATCCATTCTGTCAGCCAGTAAGGAATCGATTCGGGATAAATATTGAATTTGTTAATGGCACTCTCGCCAAATTCCTCACCCCGAAAATGATAGATTTCATTCAGCCGCTTCAAATCGATCCAGTAATACTGTCGGATATGCAAATTGAGTACACTCAATCGCTGGTTAACGATTTGCTTGTAAAACTCGCCGCGTCGCCCCGCCAACAGTTCTCGCGCAGAACACAGTGCCCCGTAAAACAAGGCTTGGATCTCTAAAGGATGCCCAAACACCCCCATGCGGCGATCAATCATAAACGCCCCATCTGGCACCAGCATGGTTGGGTACATATCAAAGCGATCGGCGAGACACAGCTTTAAAATCAGCATAATGCTTTGCTGAAACTCTGGTTGATGCGCTAAGGCAATATCTCCCGTCGCCTTCACATAAGCTCTGAGCAAAATCAACCACCACAGGCAAGAATCGACTGGAGTCACCCGACCGATCGCGTGTTCGCCAAAATCCGCCGTTAGATATTGCTCCTCATCCCATAGTTCCACCTTAAAGCTGGCAGGCATCAACCCCTGCCCTGCGTTAAAGCTATCCATTTGCTTATCGCTACTTTGCAGCGCCAGCGTTTCAATCAAAAAATTCCGCACAATTTCGCTTCTACCATTCGTCAAAAACAGCAGAGCACAGGGCACAAAATCACGCATAAAACATTGGTCATAGTTCAGCGCTTCTACATAAGGGTCACGAGCCGCCACTGTGCCAACAGGTCGCCCCCGAAAATACACCATTGACTTTTCTAAAAGTTCCCATGCCTCTTTGACGAGAAACTCTGTTGCTTGCATTGCCAACTGATGCTCCTGTGTTCCAATTGCGGATACTGAGTGATCAAATTCAAACTGCACAACTTCTCGCGAAGATTAGCCTACCAGGCAGATCTCCACCAGAAGTCTGACAAAATCAAATACATTGAATTCTTTAACCTGGCAAACAAAGCGACTAAACATTCAGACCTCTTTGTTTGCCTTAACCATGCACCCTGTAATCAATGACTCAAGCGCTTAATTTTACTTAAAACGACCATTGAGCCATTCTGTGATGAAACCTTTAGTTAGCTAGCAACTCGGAAGAAGGGCACTCTAACGTAGTTTTACGAGTCAAGCAGTCCAGACTCCGGAGGAAAGATCATTCTTCTCTAAACTAATGCTTATCTTCAAAAATCTCAGTAAATTATTGGTGAGGGAATCGCTTCGCTTACCAAAAAGCTATGAAGATTGCAAGATGTGTCATGCCCCCTAATTGACGCGTAGTGAGTTAATTCCAAATTTCCAAGAAAAAGGACGTGAACCTCACTCACGCCCTCAGCGATAATCTACGCTTTGTCGTACTTGGTAATGCTATGCGGGCACATTCGTGTTGCCGTCTGAATCTGGCTCCTGATGTGTCGATTGAGGAACTACTTCTGAAGTAGACTGCTGAACCGCTAACTGTGCAATTTCTCGTTCTTGAAATACTAGCCCAGTCAAGTGAATAACAGATAGCACCACTGCACCTAAAGAAAGGATGTAGCTGTGTAGCGCATACATATGAGCGACCGTGACAGACCCGATCGCGCCGCCCCCGGTCAAGATATTCCGAATAATAGGTCCTGCGATCGGAACTGATTCAATAATGCCTAGCTCTACCCGCAACCGCCAAAAACCAATCTGTGACCAATCCAGCAGCATGGCAGTCCACCCTAGCCCGATCGCCGCCAAAACAAACAAAATCCCGCTAATCCAGGCGGTCAACCAACTGCGGCGGTAGCGTTCACCCAAGAACATCACCACCATTTGAATCAACGCCACCACAATCACTAAGTTACCCGCCAGGTCGTGGACTCGGCGAACCAGCCAACCAAAAGGTATCTCAGTCGTGATCTTGCTCAAAGACTCAAATGCGCCGCCCGCGGTGGGCTGATAGTTAAACGCAAGTAAGCTTCCAGTAATGGCAGCTAGCAGTGTTAGAGTCAAAACACTAACCGCCAGAATGGTAGAGGAACGCCGCAGAATAAAGGAAGGGCTTTTCATAAGTAAAGACGGTTGCTGAGAAGTATGTGTAGTTCTATTAAGCTCAATCTTAACGAACTATTAAGTTGCTTTGCTAACCTATGAACAGGTTTTAGCTAATTTGTGAATTACTGGAGAGGTATCATTCAATGACTTCTGACGTTCAGGCTGAACTGATTTCTACTCCTCTGCCGACTGTAGCGCTAGCCATTCTCTATCACGAGGGCAAGTTTCTAATGCAGTTGCGAGATGATAATCCTGCTATTCTGCATCCCGGTCATTGGGGATTTTTTGGGGGGCATCTAGAGCCGGGAGAAACTGCTGAAACAGGTGTGCAGCGTGAGTTGGTGGAAGAACTTAGCTATTGTCCGCCAGTCTTGACGCTATTTGATTGCCATCAAGATACCTATGTCACTCGCTATATTTATCATGGGCAATTAGATAAGACCGTGGGTGAACTGGTTTTGGGAGAAGGGATGGATTTGGACTGGTTTACGCCGGAAGACATTGAACGGGGCGATCGCTACTCTGCCAAAATTAACGAAGTGCGCCCTTTAGGAAAGCCCCATCGGGAGATCTTGCTTAACTTCATCAAAAGTGCGGGGTAAAGAGTACAGAGTTAGGAGTACGGAGTTGGGAGTGTAAGTATTTGAACTCTATAACCCCGAACTTCGAACTCTTTTCCTCTACGCCAATCGATGTTTTAGCCAAAACGCCAGTAGGGGCATGGTGATGCGGTAACCATACTCAGCCCCATACACCAAGCCTTTTTGCTGCAAACTAGCGATCGCTCCTTGCAGACCGCCACCGCGAGATAAATGGTGTTTTTGAATATACTCCCGCGAATGAGGGCTATCGGTTGGGTCAAGCGCCAAACTCTCCAGCAGCCGCACTTGGCTAGGCGGCAAAAGCATTAACAAAGCCTCAAAAGTTCGTGCAAGATCCTCTACCAATGCTAGGGTGCTGCTGTGAACTTGCTCTGGTTGGATCAGATCCGACGAGGAGAAAGGAGAGAGGACAGAGTGAGAAGAATTACTGGTTAGAGATGTTGAAAAGCAATTAACCTCAGCAATTTTTGTAAGCTGGTGATTTTGCCAAAGACGACGCATAAGGGCGATCGCGTCGCCAAAATTGCCTTGTATGTAGTCTAGAAATAAAGTCAGCGCTTGAGGTTGAAAGGTGAGTCCTTGAGCTGCCATCACTTTCTCTAGCCAAGGCTGAAGATCTTCCGATTTCAGCGGACCTAACAACACCACTTGCAACTCGCTTTGCAACACCCAACTTTCGGCAACGGTGGCAATAAATGCATAGCTCACCTGCGGCTGCCGCTGAATTTCTTGGCGAAGATAGTTCTCCCACTGCTGCGATCGATCCCAAGAGCGAATGTGAGGAAAGTTTTGAAACACAATCACAATGCGACAAATGAGCCATTCTGCCAGGGTTTGGGGTAACCCTAACAGTGCTTCCAACACCGTCCATTTGTCTGTAGACGTTTTCTGCCAAACGAGTTGCGTTCCATTAGCAGTGTGTTCTAAGCGAATGGGTTGCTGGGTGCTCCAATTCTGAATGAGCGATCGCTCAGTAGTAGACTTAAACGCTTGCAATAGTCCTTCGGCAAATAGATGTAAAAAGCGATCGCTGTCGGTTGCTCTCAAACAATCAATTTCGATCACGCGAGCCTCCATGCGCTCAGCCGCATAACGAACTAAAGTACGGCGACCACTTCCGGGAACTCCAGCAATGAGCAGGTCACCATCTATAGCAAGAACTTGGCTTACCTGATTCAGCTCTGCTTGCCGACCTATTAAGTATTCAATGTTACAAGAATCAGCACCCATAAAGTGACGGAGGGCGAGTCAAATAATGTAGTAGTGTGAAAAATTAAGCCCTCCATATCGGCTTAACTTTTGCAAAGTTCGCACTATATAATAGTGCTGTCAGGTACAATCCTAACACGATACTCAACTGCTGTTTGCTCTGTAACACCTTTCCCTTATCTTGCTATGACAATCCAGTCTCCCTCCTCAAATCCCGCTGTGTCTTGGCATTCGACAAGTGTAGATAAGACTCTAGAATCTTTTCAAAGCGATCGCCAAGTAGGGTTAACAACCTCCCAAGTGACGCAAAGCCGTGAGCGCTACGGAGTCAATGAGCTTGAAGAAATTGCTGGACGTAGCCCCTGGCAAATTCTGCTAGATCAGTTCACAAACATCATGCTGATCTTGCTGATTGCGGTAGCAGTGGTGTCTGGTGTTTTGGATTTTGTCAATTTGCAAGCTGGTAATATCAAACCGGGTGAAATTCCCTTTAAAGATACGATCGCGATTTTGGCGATCGTTATCCTTAACGGGCTATTGGGTTATTTCCAAGAGATCAAAGCCGAAAAAGATTTGGCAGCCCTCAAGCGGATGACTTCTTCACGAGTGCGAGTGATCCGAGACGGCAAAACTTTAGAAATAGACTCTAAAGATTTGGTGCCAGGAGATCTGATGCTGTTAGAAGCTGGAGTCCAAGTGGCTGCCGATGCTCGCTTGATTGAGGAAGCCAACCTACAAGTTCGTGAGGCTGCCCTTACTGGAGAAGCTCTTGCAGTCACCAAGACAGTAAATGTGGAGCTGCCCGAAGATACTTCCCTAGGTGATCGCACCAACTTGATTTTCCAGGGAACTGATGTAGTGCAGGGAAGAGCCAGCGCGATCGTCACCAATACGGGTATGAAAACCGAACTTGGGCGCATTGCTACCATGCTGCAATCGGTTGAATCAGAACCCACACCTTTGCAGCGGCGGATGGATTTACTGAGTAAAACTCTGGTAACCGGGGCATTGGTGTTAGTAGCTATAGTTGTGGTTGGCGGCATCCTGTATCTGGGTCTAGGTGCATGGCAAGAACTACTAGAAGTGTCCCTGAGTATGGCAGTGGCGATCGTGCCCGAAGGCTTACCCGCCGTCATTACAGTCACCCTTGCCCTAGGCACACAGCGGATGGTACGACGCAATGCCTTGATCCGCAAATTGCCTGCTGTAGAAACCCTGGGTTCCGTAACCACCATTTGTTCCGACAAGACGGGTACTCTGACCCAAAACAAAATGGTTGTAAAGCTCCTGGATACCTGCACCGCCTCTCTGCGAGTCAGTGGTGAAGGCTATGATCCCCTTGGCAACTTTTATACTGTTACCGAAAAGCTAGACTCTGCCCTTCCGGTTTCCCCAGAAGACGAGCCTGAACTGCTCAATTTGCTCACCGCTTGCACGGTTTGCAACGATGCCGTCCTCCAAAAAGAAGCCGGAAACTGGGTAATTTTAGGAGATCCCACCGAAGGAGCGTTGCTCTCAGTTGCAGGTAAAGCAGGCTTCCAGAAAGATTTGCTCATAGGTAAGCTACCTCGTGTCGATGAAATTCCTTTTTCATCAGAACGCAAGCGCATGAGTGTGATTGTAGAGGCATCAAACAAAGAAGAGATAGAAATAGAAACTAGCGACATATCTAGCTACATGATGTTCACCAAAGGATCGGCAGAGTTGATCCTAGAACGCTGTACCAAAATTCAAGTCGATGATGAAGCTCAACCCCTAACGGCTGATCAACGCAATAAAATCTTAGAGCGCAACAACCAGATGGCAGAAAGAGGACTGCGCGTTCTGGGTTTCTCCTGCAAACCATTGACAACAGTTCCAGAGACGCAGAATGAAGATCTTGTAGAACAAGAACTCGTTTGGTTGGGCTTGGTAGGTATGTTAGATGCGCCCCGTCCTGAAGTCCGAGAGGCAGTTGCTCGTTGCCGCTCGGCAGGCATCCGTACCGTCATGATTACCGGAGATCATCAGTTGACTGCAAAAGCGGTTGCAGAGGATTTAGGCATCGTACAGGTCAACGACAATCAAGCTGCTGATCAACCAACGCGAGTTTTGACCGGGCGCGAATTGCAAGTTATGTCTGACTCTGAGATGGATCAAGTCGTTGAGAAGGTAAGTGTTTATGCACGAGTTGCACCAGAGCACAAGCTGCGAATTGTGCAGTCATTGCAGCGCAAACACCACATTGTTGCAATGACCGGTGATGGAGTGAATGATGCTCCTGCTCTAAAACAGGCAGATATCGGTATTGCCATGGGAATTACAGGCACAGATGTCAGCAAAGATGCGAGCGATATGGTGTTGCTGGACGATAACTTTGCGACGATCGTGGCGGCAACCGAAGAAGGGCGGGTGGTTTATAACAACATTCGCCGCTTTATTAAATACATTTTAGGTAGCAACATTGGTGAACTTCTGACGATTGCAGCGGCACCGCTGATTGGGCTGGGAGGAGTGCCATTGTCACCTCTGCAAATTTTGTGGATGAATCTGGTCACGGATGGCTTGCCTGCTTTAGCGCTTGCAGTCGAACCGGCTGACCCCAATGTGATGAAACGCCCTCCATATGATCCACAAGAGAGCATTTTTGCCCGTGGTTTAGGGGCTTATATGCTGCGAATTGGTTTAATTCTTGCTATCTTGTCAATCGTTTTAATGGTGGGTGCTTATAACTATACGAAAGGCACTCCTGATCCCGATCGCTGGAAAACAATGGTGTTCACCACTCTCTGTCTCGCCCAAATGGGACATGCGCTGGCAATTCGCTCTAGCACTCGCTTGACGATTGAAATGAACCCATTCTCCAATCCCTACGTGTTGGCATCTGTGGTTTTGACTAGCATTTTGCAACTCATGCTGATTTACGTGCCAGCGCTACGCAGCTTTTTTGGAACGCACTATCTCAGCCTGAATGAGTTAGGGGTATGCGTCGGATTTAGTTTATTGATGTTTGTTTGGATCGAAATGGAGAAATTGGTTTATCGCTGGGTTGCACTCAGAAAGAAATAGCGCGCAAAATCTACAAATCGCAGGATTGAGGCTAATCAGCACTGAGTGATAGGCTTTTGCTAGATATATAGATCTTTGCCGTTACTCTGGGTCGCATGTACCTCCGATCGCTCCACTTACATCAGTTTCGCAATTATTTAGATCAGCTGGTGGAGTTTTCGGCTCCTAAAACGATTCTGGTAGGTAATAACGCTCAAGGTAAGTCCAACCTGCTAGAGGCAGTGGAGTTGTTATCAACTCTAAGATCGCATCGAACTTCTCACGATCGCGACTTCATTCGAGAAGCTGCTGCGATCGGGCAAATTTCTGCTCAACTGGAGCGTGATCTAGGGGCTGTTGATCTCTCTATTACTTTTAGAAACTCCAGCCGCCGCACCGTCGCCCTCAATGCTCAATCGCTTCGTCGCCAGTTAGATTTTTTAGGAATGCTGAACATCGTTCAGTTTTCCAGCTTAGACCTTGATTTAGTACGAGGTGGACCTGATCAGCGTCGCAACTGGTTAGATTCATTACTAATTCAACTAGAGCCTATTTACGCATCTATTTTGCAGCAATACACCCATATATTGCGGCAGCGCAACGCGTTGTTGCGGAGCCGGGCTTCCCAGAGCGTCAGCCCCGAATCTGAAGTTAGGAGTCAGCCATCGACTTCTACTTCTGAACTTGCCCTTTGGGATGCCCAACTGGCAGTCGCCGGAACACGAGTGATTCGACGGCGATCGCGGGTTGTTCAGCGAATTGCACCCCTGGCAACCTATTGGCATCGCGAAATCAGCGGCAGTACAGAGGAGTTACTGGTCAGCTATGTGCCCAATGTTGAACTGCAAAGTGACGACCCGAATATCGTGCAGCAGGCGTTTTTAGCAAAAATTCAGGAGCGGGCGATCGCCGAACAATATCAGCACACAACCCTGGTGGGTCCTCATCGAGATGAAGTTAATTTCAGTATCAACCAAACATCTGCACGCCAATATGGTTCTCAAGGACAGCAACGCACCTTAGTCTTGGCATTAAAGCTGGCTGAGCTAAAGCTAATTGAAGACGTAATCGGTGAGCCGCCGCTACTATTACTAGACGATGTGTTGGCAGAACTAGACTTAAACCGTCAAAATCAACTGCTTGATGCGATTCAAGATCGCTTTCAAACGTTAATCACCACAACGCACCTCGGTTCTTTTGATGCCCAATGGCTCAATTCCTCGCAAATTTTTACGGTTAAAGCAGGTCAAATATTTTAAGCAGGCGCAGCAAGGAGAAGTTTAAGATGAGTAACATCTCACCATCCTTTTGTTAGTAGGAAGCTCTTTATATGGCTAGACGATATAAGCCCCGCGAATTTGCGATCGATGCAGTGTTTATGATTTGCCTCAGCATCCTACTCAAGCTAGCGGCTCCGATGTAGCTTTGAACCAGTTTTGGCAAGTTAAGCTAAAGCGTTTTTACGTGGGTAAGCCAGCAAAAACTTGTTTAACAATCTGACAGGCTTTGTCATCCAGACGGTGCCAATCGACTTCGCCTGTTTCATCAAATAGACTGACCTCGATCGCAACGCTTTCGCCAATAGGTTCATCTTCGGCGTGGGAAGTGCCATGGATTGAGTCGTAATTTTGAAAGCAAATTTGGTAACACAAATCCCATAGATCAACCGTAATCTGATGATCGCCCCGGGAAAGATAGAGCCAATATCCTGGAAACGGTGTAGGAAGCTGGGATAGCTGCTGTTCGATCGCCTCAGTTTGCACCTCAGTTGCGCCTTCTAACTGGCTACGAAGCTGCATTACTAATGCCTTTGTGCTTTCACTGGTGCCCTCTGCCCACACTTGCACATCTTTGTAGTCTCCCCGCCAATCAGAGTCTTCAAGCTGTTTTCCCAGATTGGCAATCAGTCGAATAAACGCAGGTTGCATCAGGAGTTCTGCCTGCTGCCATATTTGCATCGTTTGAAACTTAGGCATTTTACCTTCTAAAGCGATCGCAATAACTGGGCATTTCTCCAGCAACTCAGGGTAGCGAAGCAATCGTCACGACTCAAGTTTTTGTAACAAAAGGACAGGGAAGGAAACAAATCGCGATCGCAATACGAGCAAAATGGTTTCATCGTCATACCTCCCTAAAGCCCACTCAGTGCCTTAGTATTTAGAAATTCCATCGTACAAAGTGATCTATGGCTGGTTTATCTCTATCTATCTACGCTTTTCCTAGTTTGATTACTAGCTTGGCACTACTGCTGTATTCGGTGGTTACATTAAACGTTGGTCGAGCGCGGATGAAATATGGGGTAATGCCACCCGCAATGACGGGCGACCCTAGCTTTGAGCGGGTGCTGCGGGTGCAGCAAAACACTTTGGAACAAATGATTATGTTTTTGCCTGCCTTATGGCTGTTTTCAATCTATGTAAGTCCTTATTGGGGTGCCGGAATTGGAGCCGTGTGGGTGATTGGTCGCATTCTGTATGCTTGGGGATATTATCAGGAGGCAAAGAAGCGTGGACCTGGATTTGGTATCAGTTTTTTGAGTGTGGCGGTTCTAATATTAGGTTCGTTAATAGGACCGATATTATCGTTGATGCAAAGCTAGCGACCGCTCAGTGCTTTCGCCTACCCAAAAATTTTAAGAATTGAATATTTCAGCAGCAAGGTAAGTCTCAAAAGCTAAATGGGAATGAGCAATTAGCCTAAATCAGGGTGCAGCGATCGCAACGGTTGAGAATAAAAGCTCCGGGTCTCATGAGATCCGGAGCTTGTTCATGAAATTGCAGGCAGCGATCGCTAAAATCGTTTAATAATCGCTTCCGCAAACTCAGAACATTTCAGTGGCGGCTCCACTGGCGGTTCCATTAATCGGGCTAAATCGTAAGTTACCTCACGATTGGAGATTGCCTCGCCCAAGCCTTTTTTAATCAGGTCTGCGGCTTCTTGCCAGCCCATATATTCCAGCATCATCACACCAGAAAGAATCAATGAGCCTGGATTGACCCGATCCAATCCAGCATGTTTGGGTGCTGTACCATGAGTTGCTTCAAAAATGGCACAGGAATCACCAATATTGGCTCCAGGACCCATCCCTAATCCACCCACGATCGCCGCCGCGGCATCTGATAAATAATCGCCATTCAGGTTCATGGTTGCCAAAATGGAGTATTCATCAGGACGGGTTTGGATCTGCTGAAAAATGCTATCGGCAATGCGATCGTTCACCATTACCTTTTCCTTCCACTTGCGATTTCCGTGAGTTTCCCAAATGTCATCCAGCACTTGCTCCACTTCAGCACAGATGATATCTCGTTTTTCCACAGTTAATCCATCAAAGCCGGGGTCAATCATCCGAGCATTTTCTTCTAGAGAGAGGTCTGAATTTTTTTCTTTATTTCCCAAAATCCAAGATTCTCGCTCAGTGACGCATTCCGCTCGAAACTCACTCGTTGCCAGTTCATAGCCCCAATCGCGGAATGCCCCTTCGGTATATTTCATGATGTTGCCCTTATGCACTAGGGTCACCATTTGCTTATTTTTAGGCAACCTCAACGCATGTTGCATGGCACGGCGCACCAAACGCTGAGATCCCATTTTGCTAATAGGTTTGATGCCAATTCCTGCATCTAGAGGAATCTGTTTTTTACCATGTTCTGGGGTTCCAGGGATGAAATCTTCGTTGAGGATTTTGATCAAGCGATCGCACATTTCAGTCCCCTGCTTCCATTCAATCCCCAGATAAATATCCTCTGTATTTTCCCGATAGATAATTACGTCTAGCTTTTCAGGCGTTTTGTGGGGCGAGGGAGTGCCTTCGTAATAGCGACAAGGGCGAATGCAAGTGTAAAGATCAAAAATTTGGCGGAGTGCTACATTCAGCGATCGGATTCCTCCACCAATCGGCGTGGTCAACGGTCCTTTAATTGCTACACCATAAGTTTTAATGGCTGTCAGCGTATCTTCAGGTAAATATTGATAGGTTCCATACAGTTCGCAAGCTTCATCGCCGGTGTAAACCTTGAACCAGGAAATTTTGCGTTTTCCTCCATAAGCACTTGCCACAGCCGCATCAAAGACTCGTTGAGACGCAGGCCATAGGTCAATTCCGGTTCCATCCCCACGAATAAAAGGAATGATTGGGTCATCCGGAACTATAGGTTCTCCATGCTGAAACGTAATCGTAGAACCCGTAGTTGGAGGGCTAATCTTTTCGTAAGTCATTGATGTCGCTCCAGTATAACGGCAGGCAATCATCAGGTAATTGGTTCCTCATTTGAGCCACCTGCTTCATGCCGCTCGGTTAGGTTATCTCAAGTTGGGAACTGTGAACTGTTTTTTTTGAGCAGATTGCAAAATTTTTCTGTCAGTACACCTTCTTCAACTGCTTTGCAGGAAGCTGCATGCCCAGATTGAGTCAGATAAATTTTGGGCTTTTTTGAGATAAAAGCAATGAATACCTAGAAAATTTGCATCTCTCTGGGAATGCTAAATAAATCAAGTAGAACAACTACTTGATTAGTGAAGCTAGCACAGGGTCAAGCTCTGATAGAAACTGTCAGAATCTTTTTAGGTGATCTGTCTACACAGGCTATACAGGAAATTCAGATGAAACGAGTACTCGTGGTTGATGATGACACGACTCTGCGAATGGCGCTAACGCGCTATTTAGAGAAACGGGGTTACCTGGTTCAAAGTGTAGGTTCAGCGCCAGAAGCCCTTAGCGCTGTAGAAGCAGATCCGCCTGATCTGATCGTGTCGGATGTGATGATGCCTGAGATGGACGGGTTTGAGTTCTGCCGTCGATTGCGAGCCATGCGCAGTGGGCAGTTGGTTCCATTCATATTTCTCTCTAGCAAGGGAGAAGTGGAAGCCCGCATACAAGGGCATTCTATGGGAGCAGATGACTATTTAATGAAGCCTTTTGAACCCCTTGAGCTGTTGGCAAAAATTGAGGCGCAACTAGAGCGATCGCGGCGCATTCATTCTGAAATCGTTCGGCTGATGCAAAAAGCAGATTCAGAAAACTCAGCAAGTCCGGCTCATCCGCCCCAACCTCTGCTGCCGTTAACGCCAGCAGAGGAAAAAGTATTTTGGGAGGTTGTGCAGGGCTTAACCAACAAGCAAATAGGCGATCGCTTATTTGTCAGTCCGCGCACGGTGCAAACCCATTTAAGTAACATATTGAACAAACTTGACCTAGAAAATCGCTCTCAACTGGTTCGATTTGCGTTTGAACAAGGTTACAAGCCACCCACTACAAAACAGGCATCAAACTAATCGCTTCTGAGAGCCGCTATCGGATCAAGCCGAGCCGCGTTACGAGCGGGAATCACGCCGGCGATTAACCCTACGGTTGTAGATAGAACAAGCCCAGCGGCGATCGACCAAAGAGAAACTACAAAAGGAAAACGGAAAAGTTGAGCCGCAGCAAAAGCTAACCCGACACCCAGAGCAATTCCAATTGCGCCGCCGATGATCGATACGACGATCGCTTCTGTCAAAAATTGGCTAAGTACTGCACTGTTAGTGGCTCCTACCGCTTTACGGATACCAATTTCGCGGGTGCGCTCCACAACAGAAACCAGCATAATGTTGGCAATCCCAATCCCGCCAACAATCAGAGAAATGCCTGCGATCGCTCCTACCATGACAGTAAATAATCCAACAATGTTACCAAAGGCATTGATGATGTCAATTTGATTACTCAATCGGAAGTCATCCGGTTGAGGCGGATATATATTATGCCGAATCCGTAGCAGGTTGGTGACCTGAAATTGAGCCGCTTCCAATTCCGCATCGTTTTCAGCTTGCAGCCAAAAACCACTAATGGATATGCCATTAATCGCATTGTTTCCCACAATGCGAGAAGACATGTTGGTTAATGGAATGTAAACGCGATCGTCTTGATCTTGCCCACCTACTGAGCCTTTTGGCTCCATCACTCCAATTACGGTGTAGCTACCACCTTGAATGCGAATGCTGTTTCCTATAGCATTGCTAGCCGATCCAAAGAGCTCGTCTCGTACCTTGCTACCTAAAACCGTAACGGGTTTAGCAGTATCCAAATCATCCTGATTAAAAAATTGCCCTACTTGAGGATAAATATTTTTGACCTCTGGATAGTTCAAATCAACCCCCAAAAGGCTAGTTGATGTATTTTGCCCTGAATAAACCACTTGAGTTGAGCGCTGGAGATAAGCGGTCACTGCTTTGGCTGAAGGAGCTTGGCTGGCAACTGCCTGAGCATCTTCCCATGTCAACGTTGATGCAGAACCGCTTCCCTGGCTAATTCCTCCAGAGCGGGCAACCCCAGACAATACCAGCATCACGTTTGAGCCTAATGCTTGAATTTGCTGCTCAGTTGCTTTTTGAACGCCTTGCCCTACCGAAGTGACTGTAATGACAGAGGCAATGCCGATAATCACCCCCAGCATAGTCAACGCGGTACGTAGACGGTTGCTCCAAAGCGCACTGAGCGCCATAGTCAACACTTCAAATAACGGAACAGTGGTTGGGCGAATTCGAGTAGGCTGTACCATGTATCCTCTTAACGCTGTCGCGAACCACCAGAACCGCCGCCACCTCCCATCCCCGGCAGCATTGAGGGCGTTCTAGATTGAGGACGCTCTCCTTGAGCAAAACTGAGCATGACGCGATCGCCGACTTGCAACCCAGATAGCACGACTGTTTTATCGGTGACGCTGACTCCAGTGGTAATGGGGCGAAACTCTGAGCGGCGATCGCCTCCCTCTCTACCCATGACTAACACACCGCTAGCTCCTTCTTGCCGCACGATCGCCACAGTTGGAATCACCAATACATCGCTTAACGTGCCAACTTTAAAATCCACGTCCACACTCATTCCAGCTCGAAGCAACTTTGAAGGATCAGCAATAGAAGATTTGACTTCAAAACTAGTGACATTTTGTACCGTGGTAGATTGGGTCGCAAGTTGAATCACTTTTCCTGTAAAGATTTTGCCAGGATACGCATCTACTTTAATCTCAACAGATTGACCGAGTTTAATCTGAGCGATATTAGACTCCGCTACATTTGCCATGATTTGATTGTTAGAAGCCAGAGACAAAATCGAGGAGGATGTGGCGGAAGAGACTGCACTGCCAGAGGTCGTTGGAGTAACAAAGGCTCCAGGATCGGCAAACTTTTTGGTAACCACGCCACTAAATGGCGCACGAATCACGGCGTCGGCAATCTGGATCTGAACGGTTTGAAGGGACCCTTCAGCAGTAGTCACTTGAGCACTAGCTTCCGCAATCTCTTCGGGACGCGACCCTGCTTGCTGGAGGGAAAGCGCCTGTTTGTTTAAAGTAAGTTGGGCGATCGCGCTATCTCGATCTGCCAAGGAGTTGTTTAACTCTCGCTGAGAAATTGCTCCAGTATTGAACAATCGCTGATTTTGTTGCAAGGTTTGTTCTGTTTTTCTCACAAGAGCTTCAGCATCACGAACACGCGCCTGCGCTTGGGCAATATCTTGAGTCCGATTGCCTGCTAGCAGTCGCTGTAGATTGGCTTGGGCAGATTCAACTTGCCCTCTTGCTTGGGTAAGCTGTCCTTGAAAATTGGAATCATCCATGTAGGCAAGAATTTGACCCTGCTCAACGCGATCGCCCTCCTTCACCAACAGTTCTTTCAGCTTCCCGGATGTTTTTGGACTCACGTTCACTGAGCGTTCTGGTTGGACGGTGCCATTTGCCGAAATTGTCACAGGTAAGTTGACTTGCTCAACTGCCACAGCTCTTCCACGCCGTCTGCTTTCCTTAGGATTAGCAGCGGTCATCTGGGTAAACACCACATAGCCGATACCTGCCAGTAGACCCAATACTAGTAGAGTAATTAGCCACTTGGGTACTCCCAGTTTTTTTAGGTCTTTCACAGGTCTGCTCTTTGATAGGTCAACAGCATTTCAGACTATGAATCTCTTTCCATAAGCAAGAAAGCTTATCTTATGGAAAGAGGATATGGAGCATATTTCTCTTAGACTCTAACGCCTAAAGAATGGTTCAAGCTCTAGCTATTCATTAGGATAGTTATAAATTTACTTTCTTTAATTTCTCAGCATCCAGTATGCAGAAATTCTTTTTCACTCGGCCTGGATGGATGCGTACTCTTAAACAAAGCGGGTTAACTGGACGCGATAGCGATCTTTTTTGGTGATCATGACATCGCCCACTTCAACTCGTCCCTTACTGCTAACAGCAATCAAGTCACCTGATTTAACTGCATAACTGGCACTTGAGATGTCTTTCCAGTTAACCCGCACATCGCCAGCAGAGATGAGATCAGCCATTTTGCTCCGCGACATGCCAAATCCTGCGGAGGCGATCGCATCTAACCGCATAGACGCTTCGACTGTCACAAGTTCCTTCTTTTTAGGTTCCCGAATTTTGAGTTCGCTCAGCTCAATGCGTCTAGTCTTAACTGGGACTGATCGCACTTGAGTTAAGGTTGCTGTGAGAAAATCTGCCAGTTCTGGAACCACGATCGCCTGTCCGCCTCTTTCACCCAAAACGATGATGTCGCCCACTTTATCCCGAACAATGCCAGTTCCTAGTAGTGCACCTAAAAAATCTCGGTGAGTTGCTGGGTCAAACAGAAAATTTCCAGCGATTTCCAGCGCTGTAAGTTCAACTTGAGCTGAGTCAAGAGGAATGTCTGAACGGGCGATCGCTAAGCGCTGACGTTCCGCTTGAGGATAGCCACCCCAGGAAACTACATGAACTTCCGTTAGCTGACCAAAAACTTTTTGAGCTTCAGCTAGCTCAGGAGGGGAAAGAAAATCTGCGGTTACTACTTCCCAGGTTTTGATTGCCTGATCCGCCAGATCAATAACTCGCGCCATCGTTTCGCGATTCTCAACCTGTTTAAGCAGATCTTCTCGTGGCAACATATTTATACAGCCGAAGCCTGACCGTTACTCTCAGCCGCAAGCAATTCCAGTCGCTCTTGCTGGTCCTGAGAAATACAGGTCTGGATCAAAGTATCGACATCTCCTTCCAAAATTGGGGGAAGGGAAAAATTTTGATTTAATCGGTGATCAGTCACTCGACTATCTTTGTAGTTATAAGTACGAATTTTTTCGGAGCGTGAGCCAGTGCCGACTTGCATTTTGCGGGCAGAACTCACTGCATCTTGCTGCTCTTGTAGCTTTAGTTCATACAGCTTTGCCCGCAAAATTTGCATGGCACGTTCCCGGTTTTGAAGCTGCGATCGCTCTTCCGTGCATTTGATTCGAATACCTGTCGGCTTATGCATTAAGTCAACAGCGGTTTCTACCTTGTTCACGTTCTGACCACCTGCACCACCTGAGCGCATGGTGGTCATTTCAATATCTTTTGCGTCGATGTGAACTTCCACATCATCTACTTCTGGCATCACTGCAACCGTTGCAGTCGAAGTGTGGACTCGACCTTGTGCCTCAGTCACGGGAACGCGCTGTACTCGATGAACTCCTGCCTCAAATTTGAGCTTGCTGTAAACGCGATCGCCCTGAATTTCAAGGATGATTTCTTTAAAGCCACCCATGTCAGCGAGAGACTCACTAACTAACTTCACTCTCCAACCTTGACTCTCAGCATATTTTGAATACATCCGCAGCAGGTCGCCGGCCCAAATACTAGCCTCATCTCCGCCCGTACCCGCTCGAATTTCCAACATGATGTTTTTGTCATCATTAGGATCGGTTGGCAGCAGTAAAACCTTTAGACGGGTTTCTAGCAGAGCTAGCTTTTCCTCTAGCTCTACGACCTCTAAAGATGCCATTTCCTGCAACTCCAAATCACCGCCTGACTCTTTTAAGATCTGCCGTGCTTCATCAATAGAAATTTGGGCATCTTTCCAGGTTCCATAGGTGACAACAACTTCTTCCAAGGAAGCACGTGTCTTTGCCACCTTTTGAAACTCAGTTGGGTCCTTCGCAACATCAGGATCAGCGAGTCGCCGAGTCAACTCATTAAAAGTTTGTTCAACCGATTGGAGCTTATCAAGCAGGTAGGCTTCAGCCATAAACAGAAAGGCTCGTCAAGGTGAGCAGGTAATTGGATGTATTCAACATTCGCCGAACATCTTAACCAAATTAGTTAAAACGCTGTGATACCTAACTAAGCTTTCTTATCGCTTTGATCGGAGCTTTGTTCAGAACTATCGACCATGCCATACTTACGCAAGAAACGCTCAACTCGCCCTTCAGTATCAATCAGCTTTTGAGTCCCTGTAAAGAAAGGGTGATTGCCAGACCAGACATCAACATTAAGTTCGGGCTTAGTAGAACCCACTGTCATTACAACTTCACCATTACAATAGACTTTGGCTTCGGGATACCATGTGGGATGGATGTCTGACTTGGGCATAACTTGCTCGCTTTTATGATCTTAACTACGTCAATTCTAACAATCTGATCTGAACAGCCGAATAGCAATCAGGCAAAAATCTTTTACCCAACGCACTAACGCTTCGAGAACTGAGGTGCCTTCCGCGCTTTCCGCAAACCGTACTTCTTACGTTCCTTAGCGCGCGGATCGCGAGTTAAATATCCCTCAGTTTTCAATGGTTTGCGATTATCTGGATCAAGCTGGCACAACGCACGGGCAACACCTAAGCGAACTGCATCAGCTTGCCCCGTCAAACCTCCACCATGGGCATTCACCAGAATGTCATATTCACCTTCTAGCCCAAGTGTCTCCAAAGGAGCTTTAGTAGCTGACAGGTACTCCGGATTGAATTGTAGGTAAAGGTCACCAGGCTTGCCGTTAATGGTTAATTGACCATTTCCAGGAACCAGGCGTACCCGCGCTACCGCCGACTTGCGACGACCTGTTCCCATGTATACAACGCGTCCTTCCGTAGCTTGCATTATGATTCTTCTCCTGGAATGGTGTTGATTTCAAGAATGGTAGGTTTTTGAGCCTGATGGGGATGATCAGATCCGGCATAGACATTGAGTTTGGTAAAAAGCTGCCGCCCTAGAGTGTTTTTGGGCAGCATTCCTTTAATAGCTTGCTCAATAATTCTTTCTGGAACACGAGCTTGTAATTTAGCAAACGTTTCTGTTTTCATTCCGCCTGGGCGACCAGAATGACGGCGATAAAGCTTCTGAGTGCGCTTTTTGCCTGTTACGCCAACCTTATCTGCATTGATGACGATAACAAAATCGCCAACATCCATAAAAGGGGTGTAGCTCGGCTTGTTTTTGCCTCGAAGTACCCTTGCAATTTCACTTGCAAGTCGACCAAGCCGCTGATTGGTCGCATCTACGACGTACCATTTGCGCTCAATGGTATCGATGGGAGGAAGATAGGTTTTATTCATGATGGTCACCTGTAAACAAGGAATAAAGAAACTCGATTATTAAGTGGTTAATCAACTAAATGACTCCGTTAGAGAAGTCGGAGAGGGATGAAAAGACAAAGGAGGGCTGGGTGTCGAACCATATCTCAGGAGGAAATGGAAACTCAGCGTAGCCTACTCGTAGAAGACATAAACCTTGGGCTGGTGCTGAATATTTCACATCTCCACGCCGTTCTGCAGTCCACAAATTTGTAAAGCTACTAGGTGATCGCAATCCTTGACCAACTTGAACCAATAACCCTACTAACAACCTCATCATTCCGTACAAAAAACCACTCGCCTGAACCTCAATTGAAACGAATGGGCCCTGTCGATCGCATTTGGCAGCTTGAACATCTACCCAAGAATGAGGACGTTTAGAACCTGCCCTATGGAATGCAGCCAAATGGTGATGACCGATTAGAGGGTCTAAGGCTTGCTGAATTAAAGTTTCACTTAATGGCTCATGATAGTAGTGCCAACAGAAAGGACGAACAAATAGATTTGGATGAGAATCGGTATACAGAAGGTATCGATACCGTCGCCAAAGCGCTGAGAATCGAGCGTGCCAATTATCCGATACCGCAGCCGAAGCTCGAATTAAGATATCTTCTGGTAATCGAGCATTCAGGATACTTGCCCATCGGTGAGCCGGAATTACAACTGGCGCATTAAAGTGAGCAACTTGTGCAGCAGCATGCACACCAGTATCAGTTCGACCTGCACCATGGATACGAACTGGAAAACCTAAAGTGCTTTGCAACACCAACTCAATCTCTTCTTGAATGGTGCGATGATTTGGCTGCCATTGCCATCCATGAAAGTGAGTACCCAAGTATTGAATGACAAGGGCAATGCGCTGAGTTGGCTGCAAATCGACAGAAATCATATCGCAAACTTAAGACAATTCAGATCAACTCAATAAATGCCATTTCAGCATTGTCACCACGACGAGGAACAGTTCGTATGATTCGGGTGTATCCACCTTGGCGATCGCCATATCGAGCAGTGGCTTGCTCGAACAAAGCATGAACCAACTGCTTGTCGTATATGTAGCCCATTGCTTGCCGTCTAGCAGGTAAGGAGCCATCTTTTGCCAAAGTAATCATACGTTCAGCTTCTGAACGAACAGCTTGTGCACGAACTTTAGTAGTTTTTATTCGACCATTTCGGATTAACTCAGTCGTCAAAGCTCTTAAAAGAGCTTTACGCTGATCGGCCGGTTTCCCAAGCATAGGGACATTACAACGATGACGCATAGAACTATCAGTGAATAACGATTATTGCTCAACTTGATGGTAAAGAAGATTTTTGAAAATCTCCATTAATGATTGCTTTTAGAGGATTTTTCCTGAGGTAAGGTAATCCCTAAACGTTGCTGCAATGCTTCAACAACTTCTTCAGCGGACTTCTGCCCAAAATTTTTAATCTCTAGCAAATCCTCTTGAGTATAATCAAGCAGATCCGCTACAGAGTTAATTTGAGCGCGTTTCAAACAGTTATACGCACGAACTGAAAGTTGTAGTTCCTCAATTGGAATTTGATTGGCAGGATCATTATCCTCATCATCATCCTTTTCAGTTGGTTCAAACGTAATCTCTTTGAGTGGATTAAATAGATCTACTAGAATGTTAGCAGCCTGACTTAACGCTTCTTGTGGAGTTAGACTACCGTTAGTCCAAACTTCCATCACTAAACGATCCTTTTCGAGAGTTTCACCAATCCGTGCGTCTTCGACCGAGTAATTCACCTTGCGTACAGGCATGAATATTGAGTCAATTTGAAGAAAGTCTAGCGCAGCAGCATCATCACGACTTTTATCTACTCCTCGATAGCCTTTACCCTTTTCAACTCGAAACTCCATCTCTAGAACAGAACCCGCCGAGAGCGTCGCAATATACTGATCTGGATCAACCAACTCTACATCAGAAGGAAGCTCAAATTGCTCAGCTGTCACAGTTGCAGGACCCTGAACAAATAGCCGCCCGATTTGAGGCTGAGAAGAATAGGTTTTGAGCACAACCTTCTTCATATTTAGAAGAATATCCAGTACATCTTCTCGCACACCAGGAACCGTAGCAAATTCATGACTAACACCCGCAATTCGCACCGCGGTAATAGCCGCTCCTTCAAGATTGGAAAGCAATACACGCCGTAAGGCATTACCAAGGGTTGTACCCTGTCCTCTCTCTAAAGGCTCAATTACAAATCGGCTAATTTGACTGTAATCTTTCTCGATTTTTGATTCAACGCACTCAACTTGAAAGTGTGCCACTGAGCGTCTTCTCCCTCTGAACTATGAAGGTTAATTCCTTTGCAAACCTTGGCAGCTTGAAACCCGGTGCAAACAACAAACCTCGTTAATAAACTCAAACTGATGTAAAAAGCTTTAACCGTTGAGCACTGATGGCTAAACTCGGCGACGCTTAGGAGGACGGCAACCATTGTGAGGAATTGGAGTGACATCCCGAATCAAAGTAATCTCTAGACCTGCTCCTTGAAGCGCTCTGATGGCGGTCTCACGCCCTGCACCAGGACCACTCACCATTACCTCAAGTTGCCGCATTCCTTGATCAGCAGCACGGCGCGCAGCATTTTCAGCTGCTGTTTGAGCTGCGAAAGGAGTACCTTTCTTAGCACCTTTAAATCCACTAGAGCCTGCTGATGCCCATGAGATTACTTCTCCATTTGAGTCAGCAATTGTAACGATAGTGTTGTTAAAGGTAGATTGAATGTGAGCAACACCACTTGGAATATTTTTTTTCTGTTTACGTGGGCCGGTGCGCTTTTGTTGTCTTGGTGGCATTTCCTAATTCCTACATCAACCTAATCAATGAACATTTTTGTTGTCTTTATACTGCTTAGGATAGTAATGATTCGCATCCTACCCAAGATCGGCGTTATGAAGCTGCCTTACGCAGTTGAACTCCTTAGCGCTAACAGCGGAAAATCTTGGAAACTACTTCTTACTAGGCGCTTTCTTCTTACCAGCAACAGTACGACGACCACCTCGGCGTGTACGTGCATTAGTACGTGTTCTTTGTCCCCGAACTGGCAAACCTAATCGATGACGGCGCCCCCTGTAGGTGCCAATATCCATTAAGCGTTTAATGTTCATCGCCTCTAAGCGACGCAAGTCTCCTTCTATTTGATAGCTACCCTCAACCTCAGCTCTCAGAGCCGCAATTTCTGAGTCACTTAAATCCTTAACTCGAATGTCAGGATTTACTCCAGTCCCCTTCAAGACCGCTTGGGATCTGGTAAGTCCAATCCCATAGATATAGGTCAAACCAATCTCAACTCGCTTGTCACGAGGTAGGTCTACTCCGGCAATCCGTGCCACACTATTCTCCCCTACTGTCTAAATTAACGCTAACTTAACTGAAAATCTCTACACGATGGAGGCTAAAACCAAACAACTAACCCTGGCGTTGCTTATGCTTTGGGTTAGGGCAAATGACCATGACTCGACCTTTGCGGCGAATAACACGACATTTCTCGCAGATTTTGCGAACTGATGCTCGAACTTTCATCTCTGTTGATATCGCTACAAACTCAATATATTATCAAAATTTCACTAAAGTTGTCAACCCCGGTGAATTTTTTTAGCAAACAATCCTGAAAAGCGAAATTATTTTTTATTGCGTAAGCGATAGGTTATTCGTCCTTTGGTGAGGTCGTATGGAGTCAATTCAACCTTTACGCGATCGCCCGGCAAAATTTTGATGTAATTTCGTCTAATTTTTCCTGAAATATGAGCCAATACATTAAACCCATTATCTAAATCAACACGAAACATGGCATTTGGAAGGGACTCTGTTACTGTGCCTTCCATCTCAATTAAATCTTGCTTCGACAATTTAACTCTCCTGCTTTGCTATACAACGACCAGATAAAATCCCAGCAGAGCCATTTCATCTTGAGTCTAGACTATTGAAAGAAAATCTTCTTAGGGAAGATGACCAGTATGCTTAGATAAGCTTCTTTAAGTCCATCGTGACTTTTTCCACCAGCTGATTACCGTCTACAACAGCAAGCTTTTTACGCTTTGTATAGAAATCAATTAAAGGAGAAGTTTGTTCTCGATAGACCTTTAATCGATTATGAATTACTTCTTCAGTATCATCAGTTCTTCCTCTCTCAAGCATTCGACTAGCCAAAACATCATCAGGAACCTCAAGATTCACAACATAATCATATGGTTGCTCGATCTGGTTTAAGAGGGAATCTAAAAACTCTGCTTGAAGCACATTTCGAGGAAACCCGTCTAAAATCCAACCATCTTGTGCATCAGCATTGTTTAATCTCTCTTGGATTAGCGCAACTACAAGCTGGTCGGGTACTAGGTCGCCTCGATCCATATAAGATTTTGCTTGTATACCTAAGGGAGTTTGATTTGCAACAGCAGCCCGGAGAATGTCTCCTGTGGAAATGTGAGGAATACTGCAAAGGTCTGCCGTCAACTTTGCCTGGGTTCCTTTACCAGCTCCAGGAGCACCTAAAAATATCAATCGAGGCACTATTGATTCACCATTCCTTCGTATCGTTGAGAAATTACATACGTTTGAATCTGCTTCGCAGTGTCAATGGCTACCCCAACAACAATGAGGAGAGAAGTTGCTCCAAATCCTTGAAAAGTGGTTACGCGAGTGGCACTTTCAACAGCTGTTGGAACAATTGCAACTAAGCCCAAAAATATTGCCCCAAGGAATGTAAGGCGATTTAAAACACGTTCAATGTAATCGCTGGTCGCTTTTCCTGGTCGAATGCCTGGAATACTAGCTCCCATCTTTTTCAAGTTCTGAGATAAATCAACCGGATTAATGGTTAAAGATGTCCAGAAATAACTAAAGAATATGATTAGAAAAAGGTAGAAAATTACATAGACCCAAGGCGCTTGACCACTTGGACTCAGATAGTTAGCAACCTGACTCAAAAAAGGATTTTTGGTAAATTCAGCTAAATAGACGGGCAAGAAAAGAATGGCAGAAGCAAAAATAATAGGCATCACACCGCTGGAATTCAATCGGAGAGGCAAATAGCTGCTGCGTTCAAGGTAGGTCTTACGACCCACTTGGCGACGAGCAGAAACGATAGGAATTCGTCGAGTTCCTTCTTGAACGAAAACGATGCCTACAATCATGACTAGAAAAACAATAAGCAGCATGATCACGCCACCTACTAAGCCGCGATCGCCAGTCTGAGCTAATTCCAAAGTTTGTCCTAGAGAACGAGGCAATCCAGAAACAATGCTTATGACAATTAGTAAAGATGCACCATTACCAATGCCACGCTCAGTGATTAACTCTCCAATCCACATTACAAGCATAGAACCGGCTGTCAAAGCCAAAGCTGTAGAGGCAATAAATGGAATCAGCGTTATAGGGCTAATGGGTACCCCCGCTTGAGTTGCAAATGAAAAGCCACTTGGAGTTCGTTGAGCCAGAACCAAAGCCCCGTTTATTCTTGCCGCACCACTGTTAATTACCCACCAAGCCAGCCCCACACTTTGAATAATTGCCCAGCCAAGGGCAACATAGCGAGTAATTTGAGAGATCTTTCGACGACCCGCCTCTCCCTCATTTTTCTGAAGATTTTCAAGTGCGGGAAGAGCAGTTGTTAAAAGCTGCAAGATAATAGAAGCATTAATATAAGGTAAAATGCCGAGTGCGAAAATACCTAGTGCAGATAATCCGCCCCCCGAGAAAATATCTAAGAAACTTACTACGGGGTTGTTTTGAACACTTTGTGCGAATGCACTACGATCTATATCGGGGATCGGTAGAAAAATGCCAAGGCGTACCAGAATTAACATCCCGATTGTCAGCAAGACACGTCCACGCAGTCCAGCCGCCTGCGCCATTTGGGAAAACGTCTCTTGGGCACTTGGTGCCTTGTCTCGATTAACAACCATAGGGAAACTCTCCTAATGCACGCTTTTTGTGGCAATTGTGCGACTGCAATTCTTAGTGAAAATTACTAGGAAGCACGTAGAAAACTTTTAAGATAAGCTATTAGCCATCTAAAACCTCGCAGGTTCCTTTCACCGCTTCAATCTTAGCGCGAGCAGATGCTGTGAAAGCTGCCGCTTTCACAGACAAGGGAATAGTCAACTCCCCACCACCCAAAATCTTTAAGGGCCCATCGTCGGCAGTCAAGATACCAGATTCGATTAAGGACTCTAACGTTACTTCGAAGTTTGCTGCAAGCGTTGATAATTTACCGACGTTAATAACAGTAAAGTTCTTAGGATTTACTAGCGGAAAATACTTTAGTTTTGGTAAACGTCGATATAAAGGAGTTTGTCCACCTTCAAAACCAGGACGGGTTGGACGCCCCGAACGAGATTTTTGCCCCCGCATACCAAAGCCACAACTTGCACCTTGTCCAGCCGCAATTCCTCGACCAACGCGGCGGCGGCGGCGGTTTGAGCCTGGTTGAGGTGCTACATCGTAAAGTCTCATGGTTAATACTCTCATTCAAGATCAAGACATCAATTCACTGTCACTAAATCAGGCAGAAGCTAGCAATAACTAATCCTAATTAAGCGTATAAGTTCTCGATTGAAATACCCCTCTCCTCAGCTACTTCAGCAAACGTTCTCAAGGTGCCAAGAGCATCAACAGCTGCTCTTGCATTATTCAGAGGATTGTCAGAACCAAGCTGTTTAGCCAAAATATTTTTAACACCTGCTAGCTCAAGCACAGTTCTAACTGCGCCTCCAGCAATTACTCCAGTACCAGGTGCCGCAGGGCGCATCATTACTTTTGCACCACCGCCTTGACCCGTGGTGGGGTGAGGAATGGAGTTATTCTTGGTTAAAGGAACTTCGACTAGATGCTTTTTGCCATCTGCCACACCCTTTTTAACAGCTCCAATTACATCTGCAGCTTTGCCAACGCCAACACCAACTTGCCCACGTTCATTGCCCACGACAACGATCGCCCGAAAGCTAAGTTTTTTGCCACCTTTGACAACCTTAGTGACACGACGGATTTGAACAACCCGTTCCTGCCAATCGGTTTCTTTTTCGCGGCTCTTCGTGTTTTTACGACCCTTCGCCATGATTATTAGTCCTTAAAATTCCAGTCCAGCTTCACGGGCAGCGTCAGCCAAAGCTTTAACACGACCGTGATAAAGATTACCACCGCGATCAAATACAACTCGCTTGATCCCTTTCTCGATAGAACGCTCAGCAATGAGCTTTCCGACATGAGCAGAAGCATTACAGTTTGCCCCTGTATCTAGATCTGCTTTGAGATCCGATTCTACTGTTGAAGCAGATGCTAACGTATGATGTTGAGTATCATCAATTAGCTGAACATAGATGTGCTGATTGGAGCGAAAAACAGCTAGCCGAGGGCGCTCTGATGTTCCTAACACCTTGCGACGTACACGAGAATGACGACGACGAGTTGATTCTCTACGACTTGTTTTCATAACTACTTCTTACCTGCCTTACCAGCCTTACGCTTAACGACTTCGCCTGCATAACGAATGCCCTTGCCCTTGTAAGGTTCGGGAGGTCGAACTGCTCGAATCCGCGCCGCTGTGTTACCCACAATTTCCTTGTCGATGCCACTTACCAAAACGTTTGTAGTACCTTCTACGGCAAACTGGATACCGTTAGGTGGCTCTATTTGAACTGGATGGCTATAGCCCATGTTAAGAGTCAAATTCTGACCCTGAACTTGTGCTCTATAGCCAACCCCAATAATTTCCAATCGGCGCTGAAATCCTTGTGATACGCCTTCAACCATGTTTGCAATCAGAGTTCGACTGAGACCATGGCGTTGACGCGCGGTGCGCGATTCATCGCGCTGGTTAACAAAAACAGTCTCTCCTTCCTGTGAGATTTTGACCTCATCAGGCAGCGTACGGGACAACTCACCTTTGGGACCCTTAACCGTAACAGATTGACCGTCAATGGCGACAGTCACTTTGCTGGGAATACTGATTGGACGCTTACCTATACGTGACATAGCTTCTTACTCCTACTACTGCGATCGCTAGGACGATCTGATGATGTTTATCCTCAAATTAGCTACCAAACGTAGCAGAGGACTTCACCACCTAAACCCTGCCGACGAGCTTCACGGTCGGTCATAATGCCGCTTGAAGTCGAAATGATAGCAATACCGATGCCTCCCAGTACACGGGGCAAGTCATTTCGATTTGAGTAAACTCGAAAACCTGGTTTACTGACTCGCTTCAAAGAGTTAATGATGGGTCGTCTGCTTTTGCCCTTGTATTTCAAAGAAATCACCAAGTTCTTCTTAATACCCTCGCCAGTTTCTTCGTATTCAGTAATGAAACCCTCATCCTTAAGGACTTTGGCAATGTTGCGAGTCATCTTTGTGGATGGGATTTCGGTGGTTTGATGCCGCGCAAGATTCGCATTACGAATTCGCGTCAACATATCTGAAATCGTATCATTTACCGCCATAGTGTTCCCTTTGATAAACCTGCCTTAGCTGTCCCGGAAGGGCATACCAAATTCTTTCAACAAGGCTCGACCCTCCTCATCAGTGTTTGCCGTTGTAATGATGGAAATATCCATCCCGCGAATTTGGTCAATGCTGTCGTACTCGATTTCTGGAAAGATAAGCTGTTCGCGAATTCCCAAGGTGTAGTTTCCTCGTCCGTCGAAACTCTTTGGACTAATTCCTCTAAAATCTCGGATTCTAGGCAGTGCAAGGTTGATAAATCTATCTAAAAACGCATACATCCGATCAGCTCGCAAAGTAACCATGATGCCAACGGGCATCCCTTGGCGAAGCTTGAAGCCAGCTATCGCTTTCTTGGCTCGAGTTACAACAGGCTTTTGCCCAGTAATCACCCCAATCTCAACCAGCGATGCTTCCAATGCTTTAGCATTTTGAGCCGCTTCGCCTAGCCCTCGGTTTAAGGTTACCTTAACCAGTTTAGGAACCTGATGAACGTTTTTGTAACCAAACTGCTCTGTCAGCTTCGGAACAATTTCTTCTTGGTAGCGAACTTTAATTTTCTGTGGCATATAAATCAGTTTCCTTAGATTCCCTGGGCTTTGTCAGGAAAAGAGATTAAGTTAATCAAGGATTTCCCCAGTCTTTTTCAACATACGCACCTTACGTCCATCAGCATTGAAGCTGTAGCAAATGCGACTAGCAGTTTTTTGCTTCTCGGAATAAAGCATGACATTAGAGCTATGGATTGGAGCTTCACTAGTTACTATTTGTCCAGATTCGCCCTCTTGCTGAGGCTTTACATGCTTTGTTCGGAAGTTCACTCCTTTGACGAGGACTTTACTTTCCTTGTGTAAAGTTTGCAGGATTTCTCCAATTTTTCCTTTATCTTTCCCAGAGATAACTTGAACCGTGTCGCCCTTCTTGACGTGCATCTTGTGACGAATGACCGCTTTAGTTTTTGCCATCACAGTACCTCCGGAGCCAAAGAAACAATTTTAGTGAACTCCTTGTCACGTAATTCACGTGCCACAGGACCAAAAACGCGAGTTCCACGGGGGTTTTTATCTTTATTGATAAGTACAGCAGCATTATCATCGAAGCGAATACTCATGCCGTTGTCACGGCGTAGGGTATGACGGGTTCGAACGATTACTGCAGTCACTACATCAGACTTTTTAACCGCCATATTGGGAATCGCATCTTTAACAACGGCGACCACAACGTCACCGATACCTGCGTAGCGGCGACGACCACCTAATACGCGGATGCACATTAGCTTGCGAGCACCACTGTTGTCTGCAACATTAAGGTAGCTTTGCGGCTGAATCATAAGTCACCTTCCTTTAAACTTGAGCGGATGTTGTTAAAACATCGATCACTTGCCACCGTTTGGTGCGGCTCAAGGGACGAGTTTCTTGAATGCGAACGCGATCGCCAGTCTTGCACTGGTTTCCTTCATCATGAGCTTTGTATCGCTTTGTACTAGCAACGATTTTTCCATATTTTGAATGGGCAGAGCGACTCTCAACCGCTACCACTACGGTTTTATCCATTTTGTCGCTAACGACCAGACCAACTCTCTCTTTTACTGCCATCTCATCTACTCCGTCGAAAGCTATAAAAATACTTGTAAGCAGAAGCGCCGTCCATTAGTGTGATGATGCCTTCTGCAGTTGACGTTCCCGTTCAATGGTCATCAATTGAGCTAACCGATGACGGGTGTGTTTAAACTGATGAGACTTTTCTAGTCTACGAGTGCCTTTTTGAAAACGTAGGTCAAACAATAAACGCTTTGTGGCTACAATCTGTTCGTCAAGTTCTTCTTCACTCAAATTCCGAACTTCGTCGATTTTAGGTAATGACATCGTTATGACTCCTCCGCTTCACGAGTGATAAACTTTGTCTTGATTGGCAATTTATATTGAGCTAATCGCATTGCTTCACGGGCAGTCGCTTCTGGCACGCCAGCAATTTCAAATAAAATTCGTCCGGGCTTCACAACAGCGACCCAATATTCAGGAGCACCTTTACCAGAACCCATACGGGTTTCTGCAGGGCGCATGGTTATGGGTTTATCTGGAAAAATACGAATCCAGATTTTACCGCCTCGACGAATGTAACGAGTCATTGCACGACGACTCGCCTCAATTTGGCGAGAAGTAATCCAAGTTGGTTCTAAAGCTTGCAATCCAAACTCACCAAAGTTTAGATCACTGCCACGAGTCGCTAGACCTTTCATACGTCCGCGCTGCTGTTTACGAAATTTTGTTCTTCTTGGGCTTAACATGGCTCACTACCTTAGGGAGTCAAAATTCGGGGATTAAATGTCCGAAAGATAGGCATCTTTCGTTTCCTAACTTCACCCTTCATTTGAGCGATCTTCAAATTGCTGACGACGACGTTGTTGACGACGTTTAGGCTGATTGTTAGCGGGTACAGATTTCTCTTCTTGTCCAGGTATAATTTCACCTTTGAAGACCCACACCTTGATACCAAGCGTGCCGTAGATTGTACTGGCAGTGCAGTAGGCGTAATCAATGTCTGCACGGAGTGTGTGAAGGGGTACGCGTCCCTCTCGTGTCCATTCGGGACGAGCAATTTCAGCCCCGTTTAGACGACCACTGACTTGAATTTTGATGCCTTCTACGCCAGCTTTTTGAGCACGTTGAATTGTTTGACGCACTACGCGACGGAAAGAAACGCGACGTTCCAATTGCTGTGCAATATATTCACCAATCAACGCAGCATCCGCATCAACTCGCGTCACTTCTATTACGTTAATACGGATTTGGCGATCACTCCCGCCCAGCAACCTTTGTAATCCGCTCCGCAATTCCTCAATCCCTTGACCTCCACGACCCACCACTACACCAGGACGAGCAGTGTGCACTTCTAAGTCAATTTGATCTGCCTTTCTCTCAATCCGAATTTGAGAAATTCCAGGACTTTCTAGCCCCTTCAGCTTTAAGGGGTTTTTCAAAAAGAAGTTTCGGATTGTGTAATCTTCCTGAAGTAGCTCAGGATAGCGATTAGTATCAGCAAACCAGCGAGAGCGATGCTCCTGGGTGATACCTAAACGTAAGCCAGTTGGATGAATCTTCTGTCCCACAAAACGCGTCCTTATACAAATTCAACAATATTGATTGACATACAAACTACTTGTCCTCTCCACCTGGAGCAACAGAAATTGTAATGTGACAAGTTGGCTTTCGGATTTGATAGGCGCGACCTTGAGCACGTGGACGAAAACGCTTTAACGTCGGACCCTGATCGGCATAAGCAGTACTAACGATTAAGTCTGCACGATCGTATCCCTGATTATGTTCAGCATTTGCAGCAGCAGAGCGCAGCAGCTTTAATACAGGCTCACATGCACGATAAGGCATGAATTCCAAGATGATTAACGCTTCTCGGTAGGAAATACCTCGAATTTGATCAAGAACACGACGAACCTTGCGAGGGGACATCCGAATGTAGCGAGCGATCGCCTTTATTTCAGTTGTAGTATCAACAGCCATATCCATTTCTCCTTAACTGACCGCTACTAGCCTTGAGCCAGTAGTAAAATCCCTCTCTTATCGACGTGCCTTTTTATCAGTACCAGCGTGCCCCTTAAAGGTGCGCGTGGGCGAAAATTCTCCCAACTTATGTCCAACCATTTGTTCATTGACATAAACCGGAACATGTTGTTTGCCGTTGTGAACAGCAATAGTATGCCCAATCATCTGAGGCAAAATCGTAGAAGAACGAGACCAAGTTTTAATAACTTGCTTTTCACCCTTTATGTTTAATGCTTCAACTTTACTAAGCAGATGATCAGCAACAAACGGACCTTTTTTAAGCGAGCGAGCCATTTTTTAATTCCTTATCACCTACGAATCCCGACCACCACGACCACGCTTAGAAGACTTGCGACGACGGCGAACAATTAGAGCACTACTCAATTTGCGCTTGTTTCGAGTTTTATACCCTAAAGTTGGCTTACCCCAAGGAGTAACAGGTCCAGAACGACCAATCGGCGCACGTCCTTCACCACCACCATGAGGATGATCGACAGGGTTCATGACGCTGCCTCGCACTTCAGGACGACGACCTAAGTGCCGCTTCCGACCTGCTTTTCCTAAACTCGTGTTGCGTACGTCTGCATTCCCAACCTGTCCAATCGTGGCGTAGCACTCACGACGAATCATACGAACTTCACCAGAAGGCAGCTTCAGAGTGACAAAATTTCCGTCTTTTGCAGCAACTTGAGCGCTTGCTCCAGCAGCCCGAACAACTTGCCCACCCCGTCCAGGAGTCAACTCCACATTATGAACAGCTGTACCCAAAGGAATGTTACTGAGCGGCAAAGCATTGCCAATCTCAATTGGCGAGTCAGGGCCAGCAATGACGGTTGTTCCAACAGCAAGACCCGCGGGATGCAATATGTATCGCTTCTCACCATCTTTGTAGTACAGCAGTGCAATTCGCGCATTCCGGTTGGGATCGTACTCGATCGCTGCAACTTTAGCGGGAATGTTGCGCTTATCGCGCCGGAAATCAATTTGCCGATAAAGACGTTTGTGACCGCCACCACGATGACGACAAGTGATAACACCGCGGTTATTACGACCTTTAGGACGATGACGCGATTTAGTCAGCGACTTTTCAGGCTCGTCACGGGTAATCTCAGCAAAATCGGAAATGCTGCGTTCACGTGTCCCGGGGGTATAGGGTCGATAAATACGAATGCCCATAACTTAATCTCTTGAATGCCTTATCAAATAGAAAAATTAAACTTCTGGGAATAGAGCAATAGAATCACCAGCAGCCAAAGTAACAACTGCTCGCTTGTAAGTAGGACGGTATCCCATAAACTTGCCAACTCGACGCTGTTTACGAGGAGGATTAATCGTGCTTACACCCACCACCTTCACTTCAAACAACGATTCAATAGCTGCTTTGATTTCAGGCTTAGTAGCTTTGGGAGAAATTTCAAACGTATATTGATTATTCTCTAAAAGCAATGTTGCCTTTTCCGTAATAATTGGACGACGAACCAGATCCATCAAATTTCGAGGATTAAATTCAGTCACCATAAACCTCCTGGATTTTCGTAACAGCAGATAGCGTAATTACAATGCGATCTGCAGCTAAGAGATCAAAAACATTCAAATTGGACGCAGAAATTAAACGAAGTTTGGCGACATTGCGAGAAGATAGATAAACTGTTTCCTCGCGCTCTGCCAAAATCAACAAAACTTTCGATTCAGCCTGAATTCCCCAAGTTTTCAGCGCTCCAACCAAATCTTTCGTTTTTGGACGAGGGAATTTATCAGCAAAATCTTGTACAACTATGATGTCCTCAATACGGCTTTGAATTGCCGTTCTAAGAGCAAGTCGTCTTTCCTTGCGGTTCATTTTGACCGAGTAGTCTCTCGGTTTAGGTCCAAAGATTACTCCGCCGCCACGCCAAAGAGGAGAACGATTAGAACCAGCGCGAGCACGCCCTGTACCTTTTTGTCGCCATGGTTTTCTTCCTCCCCCCCTAACTTCAGCACGGGTTTTGGTCGATGCTGTACCTTGACGAGCATTTGCCATTTGGCGTATCAGTGCTCGATGAACAACATGAGTCGCACTTTTTTCGCTTGCTACTCGCAAATCTAAAGAAGCACTACCAACCTCTTCCCCGCTCCAATCTTTAATTGCGCAATCCACCATAATCATCAACCTTATTCAACATTCGCAGGCTTTAAGAGCCAGAAATAGGAAAAAATCTTTTCTTGCGGCTTATTTTCTACTTAGATCCAACAATCGTTGCAGGAACTACATTTACTAAAGCGCCTGGCTTGCCAGGAATAGCACCTTTGATTAAGAGCAAGTTTCTTTCAGAGTCAACACGGATGACTGTTAATTTGCGAATAGTAACTTGGCTACCTCCTAGCCGACCTGCCATCCGCTTTCCTGGATAAACACGTCCTGGAGTGGTGCCCGCGCCAGTAGAGCCAGGTGCCCTATGATTTTTAGATCCGTGTGACATGGGACCGCGCTTGAAATTGTGGCGCTTTTGATAACCTGCGAAGCCACGACCGATACTGGTGCCGATTACGTCAACAGTTTGACCTGTAGAAAATGTGTCTACTTTAATTTGTTGACCTAATTCAAATGCACCAGAGTTTTCTAAGCGATACTCGTGCAGGTAACGCACAGGAGAGCAATTGGACTTAGTTAGGTGACCCAACTCAGGCTTGCTTAAAGCCTTCTGCTTAACATCGCCATAGCCAACTTGAACGGCTGAATAGCCGTCTGTTTGGGTTGTTTTAACTTGAGTGACAGTACAAGGTCCTGCTTGAATAACAGTAACTGGAACTGCTTTACCTGTTTCATCAAAGACTTGGGTCATGCCAAGTTTTGTGCCGAGAATACCCACAGCCACTATGAATGGTCTCCCTTTCGTACACGCTTTGGAATGGCAGACAACCAAAGGCTATCTGCATAACTGATGGATAGGTTGCAATTCAAGCTTTTGATAGACTTTTATCTTACGGATCTCGAAAGACAATAATCTAACTATTCTTGTCAACTATCTCTAAACTTTGCCAAGTCTGAAGGAAATGCGCAAAATCAGTCGGTTGAGTGCCAGCTAAGGACTTGAATGGCAAGCCGTTCAGTATCCCCTTCAGATATTCGAGAGAAATAGGATAGCTCTAGGCAATCCAAACTACTCGAGAATCATCTGTGATGAGCGTTTAGGCAACAGTTATCAACTATAGACCAATTCATTTGATTCTGTCTAGTGTTATGTCAAGTTTTTTTGGTCTGTTGTCAACATGCTCTTTAAGCAGGATAGATTCTCAATCGCCGATTGGGTTCTTCTCCAAAACTGCGAGACTTGAGATGGTAATGCTCAACTAGTTCATGCTGCGTTTTGCGAACAGTCGCAGAGCGCGGTAGCAATTCTACTGGCTGACCTTTAGGAATCACGATTTGTTCGACAGCAAGTCTAGCTTCTTCTAAGGCTTCAATCTCATCGTCATTGTCTCCTCTTAATAGGTCTAAATCAGTGGCATCAGGAACTCCAGGGTCATCCATATCAAGCATTCGACGTAAGCCACGAGCAATTTGGGGAATGCTGCTGGCTTTAATGGTGTGAATGGGGACTTGACGAGACTTGGCAAATTGACGCAGTTTTGAATGATTTTTGACGTGCGATCGCAACGCCAAAACAGCATCTGCACTGTCAATATCTTTAGTTAAGACGACTGGCAGTTTTAATGTGCGAACCACTTGATCAAGCTGATGACGACTGACTCCATAAGGGTAGATGTATAAGATGTCCTCCCCATTTGGACCTAAACGGCGCTCATCTCTAGCAGTTTCCTCATAGTCATAGCCATTTCTTTCCAAAGAATTTTGCAGAAAAGGTTCTACGGTCTCATTGGAAAACAAGGAAGTCTGTAAAGATTCATCCAACAAACGCTCAAATTCTTGCTCATCGGGAATTTTGGCAAGTGCAGAATCTGTTGATAAAGGTCGCATTTGACCGGAGGATCGCCATCCCCTTGCCGGAAGTTCTGAGCGTCCAGCAAAAGGGCGAGCAATCAGTGAATTGTCTCGCTGCCCAAAATCGATGGAGGGCGATCGCGTTCTGCCTGTTCTAGAAGCTGCAAACTCATCACTCGACAATTCATGGGTGACAATTACTTTGCCCGTTTCACTAACTGCGCGCACTTGGGGATTCGGTTGCCGACCCCGCAATAAGCTATCAACGGTTTCTGCTACCTGTTCATGTACCACCCAACTCTGCCGTTCCATCATCTCCACAGCAATATCAAAAGTGGGAGGCGCTTTTCGCTCTAAAACACTTTTCTGACTTCCTCTGCGGCGTGCTTCTTCGTCTCCCAACGTGACCGATTGGATGCCACCCACTAAATCTGAAAGCGTTGGATTTTTGATTAGATTCTCTAGTCGGTTGCCATGGGCAGTTCCGACAAGCTGCACTCCTCGTTCGGCAATTGTGCGAGCCGCCAAAGCTTCAAGCTCTGTCCCGATTTCATCAATCACAATGACTTCTGGCATGTGGTTTTCCACTGCCTCAATCATGACTTGGTGTTGAAGTTCAGGACGGGCCACTTGCATTCTTCGGGCACGACCGATCGCCGGATGCGGCACATCTCCATCTCCTGCGATTTCATTCGATGTATCAATGATGACAACTCGTTTTTCTAATTCGTCTGCCAAAACGCGGGCAATCTCTCGAAGCGCAGTGGTTTTGCCGACTCCAGGACGACCCAGCATTAAGATGGATTTGCCGCTTTCTACCAGATCGCGAATCATACTGATCGTCCCGAAAATCGCCCGGCCCACTCGACAGGTTAAACCAATAACCTCGCCCCGCCGATTACGAATTGCGCTAATGCGATGAAGGGTTCGCTCAATGCCAGCGCGATTATCTCCACCAAAATCGCCAACGCTTTTGATACATTCGTTGAGATCGCTTTGAGTAACCGGGATTTCAGAAAGATACTCTGCTAGACCAGGAAAACGAGCTTCTGGACGACGACCTAGATCCAATACAACCTCAACCAGCATATTGCGTTGAGGATGCTGCTGTAGCTGTAGCTGAATAGAAGCTGGAAGAATGTTGAGCAGTTTATTTAAATCGTCTGTAACAAGCAAATCAGTCGATACGATATTATCCATCTTTGATGCAGTTTTCAAAAATCACTTAAGGACAATTTGAGAGGAAGTTAGCCACCTTGTGAAGCCTTCTAGATGCTGCCAGCAAGGTACTAATCAAAAAAACTTGGAGCCGTCGTAAATTGCTATTTAGACGATGGAGACGTTGAAACCTTAAAGTAACTCATAGTCAAATTGCGGTGTTGAGTGAAACGGTTTGAGTTGAGACACAAGGGAATGGGCAAGCTTTACGGCTTGTTGCAGAGATTTAGGGGCTTGTTCTAAAAGAATTGGCTGAAGTGATTGAACAGACTGCGATCGCAGAGTAGATGTGGCCAATCCAACAATACGTGTTGCTGATAGTTCATCTCCTTGATTAATTGCCGGAATAGGTGAAACCTTGTCGATGTTTTCCACCACTTCCAACTGTTCTAAAATGGGCGACAACAAGGCTCGAGCGTAGCTTCCATAAGCAACTCCTGAAACATGTAGAGGTGGAGAGAGTTGAGCGGTTTGCCCGGTTTCAAACTGTGGCGTTTCAAGATGTGATAGTGAGCTAGAAGCTAGCAGATTGAGCGATCGCAGTTTAGGTACAGTGTAATCATTCGTTCCTCCTGCTAGCTGAACATATCCTGGTAAGCCTGCCGCTAATACCTTTTGCCCTAGCCGAATGGCTGCTCTAGTTGCGCCATGGCCAATATCTCCGCTCATCGGGCGACCATCGGTTTGCCAAATCAGTGGGCAGGGCAACGGCGAAACAATATCGTACAGGGCCCAAAGATATTCGATTAGGTTTTCGCCATCAGGACAACTAATAGCAATTAGCTGGAGTTGGGGCAACCAAGGTTTGATTGCCAACCATAGGCGTTTAAAGTCAGTGAGCCGTCCAATTTGGGTATGAATTTCAATTGCATCAATGCCCATTTCTAGCACTAAGGGCGCGATCGCTTGGGCAGTTGAAACATAGGAGTGGGTTGAAATATGTTGAATGGGGCAAATAGGCAAGCAGCGTCCACAGCCATAGCAGCGATCTTCAATCACACCCATGCTCTTAATGGCATCTGCTGGACAAACCTGTTCACACGGACGCGAGCAGTCTGAAGGACAACTTAATGGCAAAAAAGTCGCCTTGCGAAAGTGAGGGTCTTCACCGTCATTCAGGCTAACCATGAGCAATGGCTTTTTCAGCATTGCAGAACTCTGCTGGCGGTTCGTGAAGCGATTCCCAGAGGAATCACGGCGACCAATCTCCATCGCCACATGAATTGCTTCTTTTGCTGCGATCACCACTGCCGGATCAGCCGCAATGTCAACACAGTCTACACCCGCCAAAGTATATGCCAACGTCAAGTTGCGAATAGCAGGAAGATGCTGGAAACTGGCTCCGCAGATTAGTTTAAACCAGTGCCCTTCTCTTAAAGATTGCAGCGGATAGTTTTGTTCAATCACCCCTTAATGCTAATGCCCTATGGGAAATTTTAGGGTGTTAAGGCAGAAATACTTTAAATTTTGGCGATATTACAGCCCACGCACCAATAAAAAAGACGCTCTCGCAGAGCGTCTTTTTTATCACTTGCCTTGAGTTACAAAACTCAAATTGCAAAAATGAATGCGCTATGCAGACATCACAGCCTGCTTTAAGGGTTGCCAACGGAAATAGCGATCGCCACCCAGTTCCACGGCAATCTTAACCCGTGGTTCCGTAGCAGGTAGAGTCGTCAAGTATTCAATCTCTTGACTAGTCAAGATATGCCCTTCAATAATCCACAGCAAAAGCCCTTTAGAGTTGGCAGGTAACTTCTCCAACTCATAAGAAATGATTGGCGGAATGTAATAACGATACCCGACCATTGCTCCAGTAACCGTACCGCACTTTTTACCTAAATGAGGTGGACGGACTCCATGAATCTCAGTCAGATAGGCAGCCACATCTCCTAATCCTCGTGCTGTAATCGCCAAAGAGTTATATCCAGCAGCACGAATTCGTCGTCGATAACGTCCTTCAAAACCGCCTTCCAGCGGAACATATAGACCCAACGAACCATGTAGTTCTAAATCTCGGATCAACTTTTTGCCAGTTGTAATTAGCGGCATCGATTTCTCTCTAACTATCAAAAGTTGCTAAAACAATGTAGCCGAAGGCAACACAAACGACCTGCAAAGCCTTAATTATTTGCCTATTCCACAGCAATAGTCTCTCATACTCTACAAAAAAGCTCCAAATTGGGATGAAAGGAGGTTGCTATGGATTGAATAGGGAAAAATGGTAGTTTTTCATTGATTGGATTTAAACAGCAATACTCATCCCTTGCCTCAACAGACTAACGGTCTGTGGCAAAACTCCAACCATTAAAGCAAAGGCTTCATCAGGAATTTTAGCAACGGTGTTAGCGCCAAAGTAATTGTCAAACTGATTCAAAATCATCTGCGCTCGTTGGGATGGGATGGGGTTATCAGTCAGTTGATGAGTCAATCGAATCCATTGTCGTCGAATGAGGTAGGCTTTTTGGCGCTCTTCTTGATCTTCAGGGGAAATTAAAGATAGTTCTCCAACAGGCAATACCTGATTGGAATCTACATCAAAAAAGCTGCCGACTGCCGCCCCAGGACCGGCAAACTCTGCATAGAATTGCTTGTAGATGATCAGTCCATTTCGCCGTCTACTATTGACCATCCAAAGCTGCCCACTGGTCAGTTGGCCAAGAACAAGGTTATTGTCTCGATTTTCAGTAGGATTGGGCAGGGAGCTTGGATTTTCATTCGTCATATTGCTGTTATCAATCAACAAGTTACTCAACCTGCTAGAAATGGTAACTCCTTAAATCTAAAAAATAAGCATTGAAACGGTCAATAGCGCGATTAGTTCAGTTGAATTCCGTCTTCACTTTTTAGGTAGTTTGTACTGGTTTACAATTCGTTTAGCATATTCAGGAACGTGAGCCTCCAGCTTTTCGGGATAGTTACGTTGGACATAAAGATAATTGCGAGTGAAGTGGGAGTCAATTGAAAAGCGTGCATACTCCAGCCCTTTAGGACCAATGCGCTCAATCACCACGCCCATCAGTTTGGCTGCCCACATGGGCAAGGTCACGCCCTTGTCGTAAGCGGGGATACTTTGCTGAACGGCATCTTTGCGATCGCCTTGAGATATCACTGGTTGCGTCTCGATTTGATCATTCACCAGATCCAGCATCTCTTGACCGCGATCGTTGCGCACCACAATCCACTGCCAGCCAAAGGGTGCGCCCATATAACCCACAACCAGATCAGCCAAAGAATTTACATAGTCAAAACAACTCATGCAGGACGGCGCAAATACATCCTTGAGTTGATTGGTCTTTAAACCAAAGAAAGGCACGGTTTCGGTAGAGCCATCTTCATGTTTAAAGTGAACGCGGAAATCCTGCATGAATTCATAGGAAACCACGGTGGACGGCGATCGACTGGTGGTATCCAAAAACTTTTGCAGTCCAGCACGGGTGACATTATCTACACAGGGCGTTCCCAGCACATAGAGTTTTTCTAAGCCCAATTGCTTTTCCACGGTCCGCAGCGCTTGAATTTGACAGCCCACTCCAATCACTAGCAACCGCTTCATGCCAGATTGCTCAATCTGCTCTAATACCGACAGGTTGGGGGAAAGGGTTGGTTTATTCACACGCGCCGCCAAGATTTCCTCTGGAGTGCGGGCAATTATGGGCTTGGGCTGAAAGCGATCTTCCTCAGTGTTCTGAACACAAATTACGCCTTCCACCATGCCGCGAGTTAGCATTTCAATCGCAATACTGCTGACAATTCCTGTCCATTGGGCACCCGCGATCGGCTCCTTTTTTTTGGCTGCCATCATGTCTTGATGCACACCAAAGTACCAATCGTCTTCGCTGTCTAGGTTGCGGCTGCGATCGTGGGTTTCTACTTCCAGTTCCGCAATATGCTGGGTCAAAAAGGCGCAGGCGTCTTTGACGTAATGAATGTAGTAGGTATCGCACAGCCCACATTCGCTGCACAGTTCCTTAGCAGGGCGACGACTGGAGGGCTTTAGAGCCTTAGCTTTTTCATGAGAAGGAGTGGCAGACATAGTCAAAATGATGGGCTATCAAGCTTTTTGAAAGGTTTGGAGCTTTCTCCCACAATACCTTGAGCAGATGTTGAATATTTGCAATATATGAAATTCGGTAGTGCAGAGGTGATGTTGAGTAACTAAACGCATTTTATCCCTCACGAAAGTCACTATGGATTTGCCAATTCCAGTTCGAGTTGCTGTTGCAGCATATATCATTCGCAAAAATCACCAAGGCTCATATCAACTGTTGCTGTTCAAGCATTCAGATTGTCCTGAGGCACCTCTACAAATTCCAGGTGGTGGAGTAGACCCCGAAGAAACCTTTGAACAGGCGTTGCACCGAGAAATCTGGGAGGAGTCTGGCTTAACAAGCCTCTCAGTAATTCGCAAACTTGGAGTTGCTGAAATGTGTTGGTGTCAGCCCCGCAAGCTAATCTCGCAGCGCCACTGCTTTTTGTTGGAAGGGGCGGCTGATCTGCCAGGACGTTGGGAGCATGTGGTTGCAGGAGATGGCATGGATGCAGGAATGGTATTTTCCTACTTTTGGCATTCTCTTAGCCTGGAGTTTGCTATCCCCTATGATCTGGGTTCTTTCTTGTATCCGCAGTACATTCCAGAGTTATATTCACTGGTGCCCCACCCTGTATTTTAGATAGCCTGAATCCATTCTTTCACTTCATAGTCAGTCCAGATGTTATTTTGCCAGTAAGGATCGGACTCAATCAGTTGGCGGACGGTGGCTTCATCGTCCGCTTCGTAAATGCCAAAGCATTGAGTTAGGTCTTTTGTGGGACCGAGCGTCACAAGTACTCCGGCTGCTTTTTGCTGGGCAAGTCCATCTAAATGAGCTTGACGATGAGGAGTACGTTTTTTTAAAACGTCGTCGCAGTAGGTTCCCCAGAGAATATATTTCGGCATAGAAAATGAATGTAAGCGTTAAAGGTTTGCTGTGGAAAGATTTGAGCAGGTTATTGTTGAAGTGCAAAAAGTTGGTCGATCGCCATCAGTTTGTGGGTCGTAATCGCTTGGCTTATTGCATTTCCCCTAAAATCCCCTAACTTCTCAAATCGACTCTGAATTTTTCCACCAGAGTTTCGCGGACTTTTTGCTGAATGGGGTTGATGTCATCTTCAGTGAGGGTGCGATCGCCTGATCGATAGACCAACCGAAATGCCAAACTGCGCTGACCTTCTGGCACGTTTTGACCGCGATACTCATCGAATAAATCGATGGAATCTAGCAGGTTGCCCCCGGCTGTGCGGATGGTGCGTTCGATGTCTGCCACTGAAAACTGGGTGGGAACGAAGAACGCAATATCGCGATCGGAGGCAGGAAACGCAGAAAACGGTTTGAAGGTGGGAACAAGCATGTCTTCTTGATCAAGCTCGCTTAGCAGCACGTCGAGATCTAGCTCAAAGGCATACACCTCATCAGGGAAGCCGCGTTCTAGTCGAAGTTGGGGATGCAGTTGCCCAAAGGTGCCTAGACGGTTGCCGCGTATCCAAAGCGACGCTGTGCGACCGGGATGAAGTCGCTCATCCCTTAGATCGGGCTGATATTCTACAGCAAGACCTAGTCGGCGAAACACGCTCTCTAAGAGTCCTTTTGCTTCAAACCAGGTGATCGGCTTTTCACGCCCTCCTTGCGCCCATTTACCCTGGACGGAGTCACCCCCAAAAATGCCCGCAATCGCATCCGCTTCTTGCAGCCCCTCTTCTTCAGACCAAAAAATGCGTCCGTATTCAAATCCTTGAAGTGCCCCGTTTCCCTGCTCTAAGTTATATTGAAACGCATCAATTAAGCCTGATAGCAAGTTGGTTCGGAGGGCAGAGTAATCAGGAAAAAGGGGGTTGGATAAGATAATCTGCCGTTCTTCACCAGGTTTTACTAGGGAGTAATGAGCAAGCTCAGTCAAGCCTACAGCGCGAAATGCTTCTCGAATGTTGCGGGTTAGCTGCTGCTCAATCGATAGATATCCGGCTTCTGTTTTCTCAGGTAAGGTTTCAGAGAAATTGTTGTAGCCATAGAGACGAGCAATTTCTTCAATTAGATCAATTTCTCGCTCTAAATCGCGATAGCGGTAAGGAGGTACGGCAACTTTCCATACTCCTGCCGTTGTTGGAGAAAACACTTCACACCCTAATGCTCTCAAAATTCGTTCGATCTCCGCAGGTTGAAGTTCACCTAGTTCGTCGCCCAAAGTGACGGGACCTAAAATTTGATTAACCCGCTCTAGCCGTAACTCAATGGATCGCGTCATGCTGGACTGATTACGCATGTCAGCAATTTTTTGAGAAGCGATCGCCCCGCCTGCCAATTCTATAATCAGCGCTAAGGCTCGGCGACAGGCAAATTCTAGCTCTGCTTGATTTATGCCTCGCTCATAGCGGGCTGAAGCCTCAGTTCGTAATCCTTGAGAACGAGCAGATCGCCGAATCGTCGCAGAGTCAAATAACGCCGCTTCCAGCATCAGGTTTTGAGTCCCCTCATGCACTTCGGTTGCTTCACCACCCATCACTCCCGCGAGTGCTACGGGTTTGTCATTTGCAGTAATGAATAGGGCTTGCTCTGTCAACGTGCGCGTTTGCCCATCCAGAGTTTTAAGGGTTTCTCCTGCATTAGCAAACCGTACCCCCATTTGCAGCAGAGTCTCTGAGGGCTGGTGGCTGACTGCACACAGGCGATCGCGATCAAATGCGTGCAACGGTTGCCCCCATTCCAGCAAAACGTAGTTGGTAATATCCACCACGTTATTGATGGGTCGAACACCGGAAGCCTGTAAACGCTGCTGTAACCAGATTGGAGAAGGAGCGATCGCGATCCCTGTCACCTCCGTTCCAATATAAGTTGGGCAAGCTTGAGATTCAGAAACTTTGATCAACAAAGCATCTGTGCCTGATGGCGCTTTCAGTTCGGGTACTTGAGGCAACCGGAGGACTGCTCCCGTTAGCGCCACAATTTCCCGTGCAATTCCTACCATGCTAAGCGCGTCTGCCCGATTAGCTGTGGAGGTTAAATCCAAAATTACATCATCCAGCCCCAGTAAAGGGCGAACATCCATGCCTGGTTTAAAAGAGTCATCTTGAAAACAATGGATTCCTGCAGATTCTTTTGCTAGGCCCAATTCTGATAGAGAACAAATCATCCCTTCCGAAGCAACCCCACGCAACTTAGCAGGTTTGATTTTGAGTCCGTTTTCTCCTACTTTTGGCAAAAAGGTGCCCAAGGTAGCAACAGGAACATATAAGTCTGCTTGAACATTAGCGGCCCCACAGACAATAGTCGAAGGGTTTGCTTGACCAATATCAACCGTGCAAATGCTCAGCTTATCGGCATTGGGGTGCTGCTCTCGCGTTAGAACCTTGCCGACTAATACACCGTCTGCCCAAGTGCGTCGATCTTCAATATCTTCCACTTCAAAGCCCGCCATTGTCAGCATTTCTGCTAACTCTGCTGGAGTAATGGCAATATCAACTAGTTCTCGCAACCAGTTCAAAGAAATACGCATGGATGCTTCAGCCTAACTACATCCGCTATTCTACCGCCTTACCTCCCAAGCCTTTTCATTCGCACACCCTATCTATCTACGAAATCTTGCTTTTCTAGAAGGTATTATAAACATTCGCATGATTTCAATTTCTCCAAGGGCGGTATTGAAGGATTGAGGATATGCTTTTGTTACAGAGTTTCTGATTATGGGCATGTTAAATAAATGAATCTGCGTCCTGATCAGTCATCACAGTCCATAAACACACAAATATCCATCATTGCTGGCAGCCAAAACAAAACGCGAAAGCTTTAGTGATTTTTTAATAAGACTAATGCAAGAATGCCATCCCATTTTGGTGTTCGCGTTTGGATAATGGAAAGTAGCATAACGAAATGTCCTCAGCAGTTGAAATTAGAGCGAGTGAAGCTGAATGAGCTACTGCTTGAATCCAGCCTGTCCTAGTCCCCAAAACCTTACTCACACTGAGCTTTGTCAGGCTTGTGGTTATAAGTTGCTGTTGCGCGATCGCTACCGCATTATTCAAGCTCTTGGGCAAGGTGGCTTTGGTGCAACGTTTTTAGCAGCGAATGAAAGCCTTCCTGGCAAACCAAGCTGTGTAATCAAGCAACTGCGTCCCAATGCCACGGCTCCCCACGTAATGGAGATGGCACGAGAGTTGTTCGCACGAGAAGCTGCGACCCTTGGACGCATTGGCAACCACCCACAAATTCCTTCCCTGCTAGATTACTTTGAAGAAGATGCGATTTTTTATCTGGTTCAAGAGTATGTGAGTGGTTTGACCTTACAGCAAGAGATTAAAGGGTCTGGACCCCGAAGCGAGAACCAAGTAAAAATGTTTCTCAGTGAAATCTTACCCATTCTGGAATACGTTCATGGAAGTAAGGTAATCCACCGAGACATTAAACCTGCCAATATGATTCGACGAAACCAGGATCAGAAATTGGTGCTGATTGATTTTGGGGCGGTAAAGAACCAAAATACGCAGCAGACTAGCACGTCCGATCAAACTGCGCTAACTTCTTATGCGATCGGCACTCCTGGCTTTGCACCACCCGAACAAATGGCGATGCGTCCAGTTCCTGCTAGTGATATTTATGCCCTTGGTGTAACCTGCATCTATTTATTGACAGGCAAATCGCCCAAAGATCTTGATTACGATCCTTCAACGGGCGAGTTGCTGTGGCAAAAGTACGTTTCTATTAGTGAGCATTTTCAAGCTGTGCTGAGCAAGATGCTTGAAATTTCGGTTAAGCAACGCTATCGAACAGCACCGGAAGTATTTCGTGCGCTTGATTTAGAAGATCATTTAGAAATGTTGGAAAACAGCATGACTTCAATCAAGCCCGGTGCCAACACTGGACGTAAAAATTCCGATCACCGAGGCATAGATTCAACTGGAACGAAGGTTTCGCCCCATGCTCGCATGGCGATGGCAATCCGGACGCGACAACAGCCTCGCTATGATTCTACCAATCTTCAATCTGGCTTTACCCGTGGACGATTAGCAGATTCGGACCGTTTGAATTCTGGCATTGCCTCCCGAGGCAAAAGTTCTGCTGGCAAAGGACGAGACAACTCAAACGGAAAAAAAGTGCCCTTACGTTTAGATGCGGAAGGATTACAAAACTATTACTCCAAAGGCAAACGAGATTTTGCAAGTCACGATTTGCGATCGCTCTCGCTAGCAAAAGCAAACCTGGAAGGAGCAAACTTTCATCAAGCTAATTTGAGCAAAATCAATCTGCAAGGTGCCAATCTCTTCAACGCCGATTTTGGTAAGGCAACCGTGCATCAAGCCTGCCTACGTGATGCCAACTTGGGTAAAGCGTATATGAGTAACGCTGATCTAGAAGGAGCTGACCTTCGGGGAGCGGATCTCAGTGGCGCTTATTTGCTAAACGCCAATCTACGGGGTGCCAATTTGTGCGGCACGAACCTATCGGGTGCCAAGGTAACCGAAGAACAGTTGGCAATGGCACGCACCAATTGGATGACCATCCGACCCAATGGCAAGCGTGGTATTTGGTGATTTCAGGGTACGGCTGCAAGTTATTCGGCGCAATATCTCAAAAGGTTTACAAAGCCCTGTCTTAGCAGGGTTTAATGTTGCCGCGATCGCCCCTGAAATCGGCATGGCTCACATCCCAACAGATAGGGATTGGTGGCTAGAGAAGGATTGAAGCAAGCTATGATAACCGTCAGAAATTATTTCTCTGGGGGCACTAGGCAATGGATGCGATAAGTCAGGAAAGTTTGCCAGGTCGGAGTTTTCCATTAGGCGCAACTGTTTATCCAGATGGTGTCAACTTTTCCCTCTTTTCCAAAAGCAGCACCGCTGTTGAGCTTTTGCTGTTTGCTGCACCGGATGATCCACAGCCTAGTCAGGTAATTAACCTTGATCCTAAGCATAATAAAACGTTTTACTATTGGCACGTGTTTGTACCCAAACTTACCGCTGGGCAAGTTTATGCCTATCGAGTTTATGGTCCTTATGCACCTGACCAAGGGCATCGATTTGATGGCAACAAAGTTTTGTTAGATCCGTATTCTACTGCCGTGGTTGGGTGGGAGCATTACAGCCGAGAAGCGGCAATTTTGCCCGGAGATAATTGCCCGCAAGCCTTAAGAAGCGTTGTCCTCGACCCGACTATCTACGACTGGGAAGGCGACATCCCGCTTCACACTCCCTATGCCAAAACCATCATTTATGAACTGCACGTCGCTGGCTTTACTCGCCATCCTAACTCTGGGGTTGCTCCAGCAAAACGCGGCACCTATGCTGGACTGATTGAAAAAATCCCCTATTTAAAGCAATTAGGCATTACGGCTGTGGAGTTAATGCCCATCCATGAATTTGATGAGCAAGATGCTCGACCCGGCTTAAGAAACTATTGGGGTTACAGCACTCTGGCATTTTTCGCTCCCCATCGTGCCTATAGTTATTCCCAAGATCCGCTGGGTCCAGTGAATGAATTTCGAGATATGGTGAAAGCTTTTCACAGGGCGGGGATTGAGGTGATTTTGGATGTCGTGTTCAACCATACGGCAGAAGGAAATGAGGAAGGTCCAACTCTGTCGTTTAGAGGTTTGGAAAACCGCGCTTATTACCTACTAGAAAAAGATCCAACCTATTACAGCAATTACACGGGTTGCGGCAATACAGTCAGAGCAAATCACGAAGTTGTGACTCGATTAATCCTGGATTGCTTGCGCTATTGGGTGGATGTGATGCATGTGGATGGGTTTCGATTTGATCTAGCTTCATGCCTGTCACGGGGCAAGTTGGGGCATCCAATGGAAGACCCGCCGTTGCTATGGTCGATTGAATCTGATCCGGTGTTGGCTGGCGTTAAGATTATTGCGGAAGCATGGGATGCGGGTGGATTGTATCAGGTGGGGTCGTTTATTGGCGATCGCTTTGCCGAATGGAATGGACCGTTTCGGGATGATGTGCGGCGCTTTATCAAAAGCGATTCTGGCGTAATCAATGAATTTGCGGCACGGATTTTAGGCAGCCCAGATATTTTTCAGCAGCCTGATCGCGAACCCAATCGCAGTATCAACTTCGTCACCTGTCACGACGGCTTTACGTTAAATGATTTGGTTTCCTATAACGACAAACACAATGAAGATAATGGCGAACAGAGCCGCGACGGTGCCAACGATAATCACAGTTGGAATTGCGGCACTGAGGGAGACACTAAAGATGTTATTATCGGGCGCTTGCGCGATCGCCAAATCAGAAACTTTTTAACTGCCCTCTTCCTGTCTCAAGGAACGCCGATGCTGCTGATGGGTGATGAAGTGCGGCGTACTCAATTGGGAAACAACAACGCCTACTGTCAAAATAACGAACTCAGTTGGTTTGACTGGAGCTTAATCGACAAACATGCCGATTTGCTAAGGTTTGTTCAAGGCATGATCCACTTAACCCAATCCCTTGAGCTGTATCAACAAGAGCGTCTCTTAGAACTTTCAGCTCAAGATCACAAGCCCCATCTTCTCTGGCATGGGCTTAAATTAGGTCAGCCAGACTGGAGTGAGGATTCCCATAGCATTGCATTTAGCCTCTACCATCCCACGATTCAAGAACACCTGTATGTTATTTTCAATGCTGACTGGAAATCCGTCATCTTTGAACTGCCAACCTTGGAACCGGGCCACGGCTGGCATCGCATTGTAGATACTAGCCTGCCATCCCCAGAGGATTTTCAAGCTCCTCAGGAAGCACGTCGCATTCAGAAAGCCATTTACCCCGCTGAAGCCCGGTCTTCAATTGTATTAATGTCTTTGCCGACCCAAAGCGGGCGGAGATGATGTGCGGTCCTCATTCTTCTTAGACATTCTTTGCCTGTATTGCTTGTTAAAAAGTCTTCAGCGTTTCCTTTTCCTCGATCATTTGCAAACAGCGAGGCAACAAGCTGAAATTCAAGTCTGGCAAGCACTGGCTTTGGGCGATCGCTTGTGCTGTTTCTTGGATGCCCAAAGGGCTTTTGTCAGTTCACAGTTGCCTCTGCCACAAACCGAAATTTTGGTAATCGCTCCTTAAATCTGCTGGTAGAATAACCGCAATTCTACCCCCCCCCCCGTCACCTATCATGCCGCTGAGATTGTCACACCGCATCGCCTTATCAGCCTGCATCGTCGCTGCTACTCCCCTCACTGCCCAACCCCCAACCTATTCTCAAAGCATCACCTTTGACGGCACTTTGGGAACTACCCGAAACTTGACGGGACCAGCCTACCAAATTCAGCAAAGCGATGGCATCACAGTAGGCACCAACCTATTTCATAGCTTTGGACGATTTAGCCTGAATCAAGGTGAAAGTGTAGTTTTTTTCAGTGCCGATAACATCCGCAATATCCTAGCTCGTGTTACAGGTGGAAGTCCTTCTTTAATTAACGGTGAAATATTTACAGATAGTTTTGCAGTCAATCTTTTCCTGATTAATCCCAAAGGAATTATTTTCGGTCCCGATGCTTCGCTCGATATTGGGGGTGCTACACGGGGATCATTTATTGCAACCACAGTGGATGCCATCACATTTCCCGGAGGTCATCAATTTAGTGCTACAAACCCAGGTAATCGTCAAAGTTTATTGAATCTCGTAGGTGATCCTAGTGGTTTTCTAGCGTCTCAGCGTACTCCAGCCCCCATTCAAGTCATTGGTAGTAATTTAGATGTGTATCTTGATCAAAGGCTGCTTCTACTAGGCGGCAATGTGACATTAGATAACGCTTCTTTGATTGCTAATGGTGGATCAATTCAGTTGGGTAGTGTAACAGGGGCAGGAATTATAGACCTAAGTATCTCAGATACTCAGTTGAACCTTCAATTTCCATCATCTTTACCTCGTGGAGATATTAAAATTGCGAATGGCTCAAAAATTGACACAGGAGCGTTTGGAAGTAACGGTGGAGACATTCTTATAGAGGCTGGTTCTTTATCGGTGACCGATGGTTCAGATATATTTTCAGGTGCTATAGGGTCGGCAAAGGGGGGCAACATCCTGATTAATGTTCAAGGTGTTACTCGCTTTGACGGAACAGACACCAATGGCGATCCCACTGCTGCTATAACCTCCGTGCTATTGGGTGATTCCACTAGTAGAGCAGGAGATTTGCAAATCAATACAGGGACATTGTTAGTCACCAATGGCGCACTTTTATCCACTTCTCCAGTCTTAGGGCAGGGGGGGTCTGGCAACATCATTATCAATGCCCAAGATTCTGTGATTTTTGATGGAGAAGGTTCCAAAAATCAAAGTCGTGCTGTATCTTCTCTAGTTTTGGCAGAGGGACAAGGGGGAGACATTCAGATTACAACCGGATCGCTCTTTGTCAGAAATGGGGCTGACTTGGTTACGTCAACTGTAGGAATTGGAAATGCAGGGGATATTGTGATCAATGCGCGCGACACTGTTGTATTTGATGGGATTGGTAATCCCAATAGTGGGCGGATTAGCAGTGCGAGCAGTTCAGTCGAGCAGGGATCGAGCGGCAACGGAGGAGACATCCGAATTGCTACAGGATCTCTTTTTATCACTAACGGAGCAGGATTGAATTCTAGTTCTGCTGGCATAGGTGATGCTGGAGCTATTACGATTGATGCCCGTGATCAAGTTGTGGTTGATGGAGCTAGCGTCATAAGCCCTAGTGGAATAGCAAGTTTTTTACTACTTGGTGAAGGTAAAGGTGGCGACATTTCCATAGCTACAGGATCTTTTACTGCATCAGGCGGGCTTGTGTCTTCTGGCAATCTTCTTGGCAAAGGTGATTCTGGGAACATAGCCATCTCTGCACGAGACAACGTGACAATTCGCGCTGGCGGAGTTGTTAGTACCCAAACGTTTGGGGAGGGAGATGCTGGTAGTTTGAGAATTTTGGCAGGCAAATCTGTGCTGTTGGATAGTGGTAAGGTTTCAGCCGATTCAAATTCAGTTCAAGATACAGTCATTTTTGAGGAGCGCCGAAGCGGTCTTTCCCTACAGCAATTTGGACTACCACAAACGCAACTTGATTTATTAGCTCTCTTGCCGCCTAGAAGTGGACGGGCTGGAAATATTGAGATTGCAACGCCCTTAATGCAAATGGATCGCGGCAGTCAAATTGTCTCCACTACGACATCGGGTGATGGCGGCAATATTATCCTCAATATCCATGATCTGTTGCTGATGCGGCGAGGCAGTAAAATTTCGACCACGGCGGGTACGTTTGATTTAGGTGGCAATGGCGGCAACATCACCATCAACACTCCTAAAGGATTCATTGTTGGAGTGAAGGGCGAGAACAGCGATATTAGCGCTAATGCGTTTACGGGCAGTGGTGGTCGGGTCAACATTACCGCCCAGGGGATTTATGGGTTGCAGTTTCGTCCGAAGTCAACAGAGTTCAGCGACATTACCGCTAGTTCTACCTTTGGTGTGAGCGGAGTGGTGGCGATTAATACGCTCGGCATTGATCCGAGTCGCGGATTACAGCCGTTGCCCGTCAGTCTGGTCGATCCCTCCAACCGAATTGATCAGAAATGTGCGGCGGGAAGTGGCTTTCAGCGGAGTTCGTTTACAGTAACCGGGCGGGGTGGGTTACCAGAGAATCCCTTCGATCCGTTACAGAGTGGTGAAGGCGTTGCCTCTTGGGTCGAAGTGAAAGCAGAGGGCAATGGGCAAAGAGCAGAAGGAGCTAGGGAGGGTGGAGAAGCGAGGGGAGGCAGCAGAGAAGGGAAAGATCCAATCATCGAGGCAAATGGCTGGGTGGTTGACAAGGGTGGAAGTATTTTTCTGGTGGCAAACGGTTCAATGGTAGAAGATCAAGGCTCTTGGCAGGGCTTGCCAACCTGTTTGCTTGATCAGTGAAGTGTGGCAGAAGAGAAAGCTGATTTAATCCTCTTTTGAGTTTTAAGTACGAAGTACGGAGTGCGGAGTGCTGAACCCCGAACCCCGAACCCCGAACCTACATTGCCAAAACTCAATAGCTAGCCTGCAAAGGTTAGTATCAAGCCCATCAATTTTTTGTGTAGATCGCTGTGTAGGATAAAGTATTGAGCGATTTCGCCCTTTCATCGTTGCACCAGGTATCTCAAGCATGACGGCAGTTACTCCTACACCCAAGTCCGCTCCAGCATTTTGTGAGGGAATTCAATATTTTGCAGATTCCTATCCTGAATTCGATCGCTATGGCATGATGCCCGCGATTTTAGACGGCAAAACTGCCATCACTACGCCGAATGATCCCTGTGCTGTTTATCAAACCTTGCTCTATGCAGATGCGTTGCGCTACCTGACGCTGCAAATAACTGCCAGCAAAGCATCGGGGCATCCCGGCGGGTTTGCCAGTCAGGCAGAAGCTTATGCTGCCTTGGTGATGTTGGGGCACAAAAACTTTGTTACAGAAGTGGGGCACCATGCTCCTGGTTTCTATAGCGCCATGTTTTTGGATCGCTCCTTAGAAGATATGGGCATTGAAACGGTGCAGCAGTTGCGCGATCGCTACCGGGAACGCCACGGATTGCTGGGGCACCTATCGGGGCAAATTCCAGGATTACTCGCTCCAGCGGGACCGCTTGGTCAGGGGCAACACTTCGCTATGGCAGGCGCATTGCTCCATCCCGATAAGCTGTTTCCCTTCACGGTAGGGGATGGCGGTTTGGGCGAACCCTACATCGTTAGTTCCATGGCGCATTTCCATACTGCTTATCCAAACGCGACTAATTTTCTGCCCGTGTTGGTGTGGAATGGCTTTTCCCAAGAGCATCACAGCATGGTGTCTACGATGTCGAGCGATCGCATGATGGCATATTGGCGTGGCAATGGCTTTGAACAAATAGTGCTGGTGGATGCCAAAGAATTTGATGACCAAAACCAACCGGGCGACTTTATCGACAGCACGATTTTTTCTTTCAAACAGCGATTGGCGTTCACTCAAGCCGTTCTAGAGGGTATGGAAAAAGCGGCAAAGTCTGCGCTGAACGGCACATTGACTGTTTTTATTATCAAGCAGTTGAAAGGAGCCGGAGTTCATGCGCGGGGAGCCAAATCGCACAACCTTTACGCCTACCACACCTTAGAGAATCCTGATATTGTAAGCGCACTGAAAACCCGTGCCCTGCCTGCCGCAGCCTGGGAAGTGGTGCGAACCAACTGCAACCGGGCCGGAGGCGGATCTGCTAGCAAAACCGTAGTGACCGAATTTGTGCGATCGCTGCCTGACTTGGGACAACTTCCTTTGGAAGAATTTGCCTTGGGTGAAGAATCCAAAGTTTCCACCACCACCATGGGCAAGCTGGTGGGCTACGTTGGGCAAACCGATCCCAGCTACTTGGTAACTAACGCGGATGGCAATGAGGCTTCTGGCATCGCCAACATCAACCAGGCGCTCAAAATCATTCACCCCACACCAGATCCGCTGTACAACCAAAATCCAATTGGGCAGGTTTATGAACCGCTGAGCGAAGATGCCTGTGCCGGATTGGCAGCCGGGTTAGCTCTGATGGGTTGCCGCACGCTGTGGTGTTCCTACGAATCCTTTGCGATCAACGGCTTACCCATTTGGCAAACGGTGATTCAGGCAATGGCAGAACTACGCCGCCCTACGCCATCTACCATCACCCTATTTACCGCAGGGGCATTAGAGCAAGGACGCAACGGCTGGACTCATCAACGTCCAGAAATCGAAGCTTACTTCGCTGCGATGATGCGAAATGGCAATGTGTTTCCTGTTTTTCCGCCCGATGCTAATAGCGTCCAGGTTTGCTATGACTGGGGTTTGGCGACTCAAAACAAAGGCATTGTAATCACCGCAAGCAAATCGCCGTTGCCCATTCGCACTACGTTTGAGCAAACGCGACAAGCGCTTAAAGAGGGCGCGATCGCCCTGCACGAAAGTCAGGGCAGCAAAACCATTGTGTTTGCTGTGATTGGCGACATGATTCTCAATCCAGTGTTTGAAGCTGCCAAACAGCTAGAGGCACAGGGATCGGGCGTACGGATTGTGGCGATCGTCAGTCCGCGCCGCCTCTATCGCCCCTCAGATGTGGCGTGGGAAATGTGTTCTGAGCCAGATGGTGGCTTTTTGGATGATGCCGGCTTCGATCGCCTATTTGGTGGCGATGCTCTTATCGGCGTGATCGGCGGAGCCAGCGCCATGCTAGAACCCGTTATGCTTCGCAGCACCACCAAACGGGACACCTTTGCCTGGAAACGCGGCGATACCACCGCTAGTGCAGGCGAACTAATGGCACTCAACGGCATTACCCCAGAAGCGCTAACAAAACGGGCAATTGAATTAATTTAAGTAGGTATTAGGTATCAGGTATTGGGTATCGGGTGGTAGGATTCGGGTGAAGCAGGTGTTTGGTTTCAGGTGTCAAGTGTCGGGAGTTAGAAGTTCGTTAACCCTGTTTCCCGGTTCCTAAACCCTAATCATAAAGTGCTGATTTAATTCTCTTCGCCCTTAGCAGGGGGAATGCCTTTGCAATGGTATTAAATAAGCTGCCTGCGTTGTCCCGTTTTTCGGCGAATTCTCGAGCGAATGCTGTGAAAAAGGTTCCGCTCTATTTAGTGATGGCTGTGCCCTTGGTCATTCAAGTGATAGGAGCCGTAGTCGCAGTTGGCTTGCTGTCTTACCAAAATGGGCAGAAAGCAGTGAATGAAGTAGCAAACCAGGTTCGCAATGAATCCGGTAGTCGGATTCATCAGCATTTAGATGATTATCTGGCAACTCCGCTCCAACTGAACCGAACCAATGCCGACGCGATCGAGCTAGGGTTGCTAAACCTGCAAAACTTTGAGGTTGCCGGAAAATATTTTTGGCGGCAAATGAGCATATTTAATGTGGGCTACATCAGCTATGCCAACCCAAAAGGCGATTTTATTGGGGTTGAGCGACTGGATACTGGAGAGCTGTTGATTAACGAGAAATCGACTCGAACAAAGAATCAGCAATACACATTTACCACCACACCCCAAGGCGATCGCGCCAAGATGATCAAAATCACTCCAAACTACAACCCCTTGACCGAAGGATGGTATGTGGATGGTGTGAAAGTCCGTAAACCTGCTTGGAGTTCCATTTATAACTGGGACGATAAAACAGAGGTCATGTCCATTAGCGCAAACTATCCGCTATACGGCAAAGATGGAAAATTGATTGGGGTGATGGGCGTAGACCAAATTTTGACCCAAGTTAGCGACTTTCTGGCAAGCATTCAAGTCAGTAAAACTGGAGAAACCTTTATTTTAGAGCGCTCTGGAAAACTGGTTGCCACCTCGTCGAAAACTGAAAAGCCATTTCGCCTCGTCAGCGGCAAGGCCGTTCGCCTCAGCGCCACCGATAGTTCTGATCTGATGATTCGCGATAGCACCCATTTCTTAATCAAGACTTTTGGCGACTTGGGAAAAATTAATCAAACTGAAAAGCTGGAATTTCGTCTGCAAGATCAGCGCCAATTTTTGCTAGTCACGCCCTGGAAAGACGCCTATGGACTGGATTGGTTAATTGTGGTGATGGTGCCCGAAACCGACTTCATGGGGCAAATTCATGCCAATACGCGCAATACCTTGCTGGGCTGTGCGATCGCCCTAGCCGCCGCAACTCTATTTGGCATTCCCACCTCTCGCTGGATTGCGCGCCAAATTTTGCAGCTGAGCCGCGCCTCAGAAGCCCTCGCCAATGGGCAACTTCATCAAAATGTGCAAGCAAAAGGGATTACCGAACTCGAAACCTTGGCAACCTCCTTTAATCGGATGGCTCAACAGTTACAGGAATCTTTTACCATCCTGGAACAAACAAATGCCAGTTTAGAGCAGCGGGTGCAAGAACGTACCGCTTCTTTAGCCACAGCGGAAGCCGAACTCAGAGCTTTGTTTGCCGCCATGATCGATTTAGTCGTCGTCTATGACCAAGATGGGCGATTTCTAAAAATTGTGTCCACCGATCCGACCCAACTGATTAGTCCAATATCGGAGCAAATCGGCAAGACTGCCCACGAGTTGATGCCAACCGACCAAGCCGATAAGGTGGTGCGAGGAATTCGGCAAGCCTTGCAGACGGGTCAAGTGGTGAATGTAGAATATTGCTTGGTTGTGGATGATCAGGCAATTTGGTTTTCTGCGAATGTGTCACCGTTGTCTCAAGAAACGGTCATTTGGGTGGCACGAGATGTGAGCGAACACAAACACAGAGAAGCGGAACGGCAACAAGCAGAAGAAGCGCTCCGCCAAAATGATCGCCAACTGCGAAAACAAAACCGTATCTTATTAGAACTGGCAAAAAGTACGGTGTTGAATGAGGGTAATCTTGATGCTGCCCTTCAACAAATTACTGAAGCTGCTACCCGCACATTAGAAATAGAGCGTGCGAGTGTGTGGCGGTTTAATGACACTTACACCACGCTGCACTGTTTGGATTTGTATCAGCGATCGCCCAACCAACACACTTCGGGCACCCAACTCACGGCGACCGACTATCCGATTTACTTCAGCGCTTTAGAAGAAGAAGTCACCATCACAGCCGATGCTGTTCAGACCGATCCGCGCACTCAAGAGTTAGCTGACTCTTATCTAAAAATAACTGGGGTTACCTCCCTGTTGGATACGCCCATTCGCTCTGGTGGACAAACTGTTGGAGTCGTTTGCCTGGAACAGGTCGGCAAAAACCATCACTGGACTGTAGAAGAACAAAGCTTTGCCCGTTCCATTGCCGATCTGATCGCTTTAGGAATTGCGGCTCAAACCCGTCGCCGCACTGAAGAAGCCCTCAACATTTCCCAAGAAAAGTTTGCCAAAGCCTTTCGGGCTTCTCCCGATTTCATCACAATCACTTCCCTGAAAACGGGGCACTTTATTGATGTGAACGAAAGCTTTTTAGAAGGGTCTGGCTACACCCATGCAGAAGTGTTAGGTCAAACCATGTTTGATTTGGGTGCTTGGGCAAACCACGACGATCGCACAGAACTAAACCGCCTAATTGCCGAGCAAGCAGGGATCAAAGACTTAGAAATTCAACTTCGCAAAAAAAATGGTGAAGTAATGACTGCCTTGCTCTCGGCTGAAATCATTGAGCTAGAAGGAGAACCTTGCTTACTTTCTGTGACGAAGGATATCACGGATCGTAAACGGGCAGAAGCCGCGATCGCTGAAAGCCAGAAAAAATATCGCGACTTGGTAGAATCCGCCAACACCATCATCTTGCGCTGGAATACGGGTGGCTATATCACCTTCCTAAACCACTATGGACAAGAGTTTTTTGGCTATACAGAGCAGGAAATTTTAGGGCGAAACATTATTGGCACCCTGGTTCCTGCTCAAGCAGACTCTTGGGAGAACCTGCAACTTTGGATTGAGCAACTGTGTCAAACCCCAGAACACTACCAGGATGCGGAATCTGAAAACTCTCGCAGCACTGGAGAACAGGTTTGGGTCAAATGGTCAATCAAAGCCATTTTGGATGAGCAAGGCGAGATTAATGAAATTTTGTCGATCGGATTTGACATTAGCGATCGCAAGCGGGCTGAAGCAGCCCTTCAGGAAAAAGAACAATATCTCCGCTTGATTTTAGATAACATTCCGCAACAGGTGTTTTGGAAAGATACTAACCTGGTCTTTTTGGGCTGCAACCAAAACTGGGCAGAAGCCGCCCAACTTGACGATCCGGATCAAATCATCGGCAAAACCGATTTTGACCTGTTGTCTGATCCGGCTATCGCCGAGCAGTTTCGCGCCCAAGATCGCCACATCATGGAAACTGATACGCCCCAACTCCATTTCATTGCCCCTAAGGCTAAATCATTGGATGGCAAAAAATCCTGGCTGGATATCAGCAAAATTCCCATTCATGATCCCTACTACAATGTCATCGGCATTCTGGGCGTAGTTGAAGATATTACTCTTCGTAAGGAGGCGGAGGAAGCCCTCGCAACTGAACAAGAACGCTCCGAAAAGCTGCTGCTTAATGTGTTACCCCAAGCGATCGCCAATCAACTCAAACAAAGCTTAAATCTACTGCAAGAGCAGCATACCAAAGCCCTAATTGCCGAAAACTATGATGAAGTAACCGTCCTGTTTGCAGATATCGTTAGCTTTACTAATCTGTCTGCAAATATTTCTGCCGCCGATTTAGTTGGATTGCTTAATCGGATTTTTCTGGTGTTTGATGACCTGTGCGAGAAGCACGGCATTGAAAAAATAAAAACCATTGGCGATGCTTATCTAGCAGTGGGAGGACTACCGAATCCACGCTCTGATCATGCCGAAGCGATCGCCAATATGGCATTGGATATTCAGCAAGAAATCAATCAGTTCCGCACTTATGAAGGACACGCGATCGCCGTCCGAGTGGGCATCAATACCGGCTCTGTAATTGCTGGAGTGATCGGCAAAAAGAAATTCACCTATGACCTCTGGGGAGACACCGTTAATATTGCTAACCGCATGGAGTCTCATGGCATCCCCGGAAAAATTCAAGTCACCGAAGCTACCTACCAGCGCTTGAAAGATCAGTATCAATTTGAACGGCGGGGAATTGTTGACGTAAAAGGAAAAGGTGAAATGGCGACCTATTGGTTGCTCAGCAAAAACAGCTAGTTATCCCAATTCGCTTAGCTCAGCGATCGCAATCGGCTGCGATAAGTGACACCATCCAGCCCATCTCCATAGGTGTTTGCTGGGTTAATGGATTGTTGCAATCGATCAATGCGTTCAGACGTTGCAGGGTGGGTACTTAGAAACGTAGGTGTTGACCGTGACTGAAGTAGCTTGGACATAAAATTAACCATTGCAGATTGGGCGTAGCCAGTTTTAGCCAACGTTTCCAGACCCAACGCATCCGCTGAATATTCATCTTGGCGGCTGTTGGGGCGGCGAAATGCCAATTCAACTCCAATATTGACAGCCGTATTCCGGTTCAAACCTGCCGCTCCCACCAGACCATTAGCAACTGCCGTCTTCCTCATTTGGGCCACAGAATGCCGTCCAGCAATGTGACCAATTTCATGTGCCATCACACTCGCGAGTTCTGCCTCGTTGCTCGCCAAATTCAGCAAACCCCGATTGATGTAAACGAAACCGCCCATTGTGGCAAACGCATTCACCCCGCGATCATCCACAACCTGAAAGCGATAAGGAATGTTAGGACGGGTGCTAGAGGCAGCTAGCCGTTGCCCAATCTGATTGACATACTGATTCACCTGAGGATTTTGCAGAATACGAACTTGCGATCGCGTTAGCTGCTGATTAATTTGCTGACCAATTTCAACTTCTTGTCGATCAGACAAGCTAGAAAGTTGAACGACCTGAATACCTCGCAAAATTAGATCGCCCCAAGAAATAGCTTGAGCCACCATCGGTTGCCCAAGGGTTAGCACCAACGCGATCGCAATGGAAAGACAAATATATCCCCAGCGCCGCAATTGCCGAGAAAACTGAGAATAATACCTAAACATCGGTTGAACTCGGTAAGGGGTAAATGTTTAGCAACTGCATCAATTTGCCTGGAAATAATGGAAATTAATGTGCTGAAAATAAACGCTGCGTATTAGTTCTGGTGACGCACCGATTCACATAGGAGTTCCCCTCTACCTCTAAACAATCTAGAGACTAAATAAAAATTAACATAACTAAAGACAGCTACCGACTGTGACAAGCTTTTTGTCAATCTAGTGGCAACTGTCTCAAACAAATATTTTTTGTGGGTGCTGCAATGCGAATCAGTGACTAGTTATAACGTCTTTTACGTCGAGCCATGATTGCTTTGCGCTTTTGCTTTTCAATGGGGGTTTCAAAATGCCGATGGGATCTCAAATCTGCCAAAATTCCTGCCTTAGAAACCTGGCGCTTAAATCTCCGCAGGGCAGAATCAATTCCTTCATTCTCGCCAAGAACTACTTGGGTCATTCGCGACAAACTCTCCAATTAAACGAACGTCATTTCAACTAATTTATCATCTCAATAAAATAGATGTTTGGCAATTTTGCAGCATCTCCCAAGCTCTGTCAATCGGGCGTTTACTCAATCGAGATCGCCCCGTTTATAATACCAATTTAAATGGTTTCAATGACAGATAGTGCATTGAGGATAAAGGGGTAGCCCGTGAGAGAAGCAATCACTTGAGGGGTTAACTGGGATAAGAGTTGATCTACTCTGGATTGCAGTTGGTCAAGCGTTTTGAACGAAACCCACTTGAGATCCGCCTTGAGATATTCCCATAGCCTCTCAATTGGATTTAACTCCGGACAGTAAGGCGGTTGGAACACCAGGATAATGTTCTGTGGCACAATCAACGCTTTGCCTTTGTGGAACCGTCCGTTATCCACTTGCAGGATATTGAGACTATCGGGGTAAGCCTTGGAGAACTCATCCAAGAAGCATTGGTAGCACTCGGTATCGACATGGGAGAACTGCCAGAAAAAGGATTCTCCGGTGGCAGGTTCCACAGCGCCATAGAGCCAGAATGCTTTGAACACCCGTTGCCATGAGCCAATGGGTTTCACTCCAAAGGCTGTAATCAAACGCCCGATAATGGTATGCAGCCCAAAGCGGCTCTCATCCCCAGCAAAATAGCGAATAGGTCGTTTATCCTGGCGCACTTGCCGAGCGTATTGGCTCAACAAATCGAGGTCGTCTGCAAGGTTTGCTTAAATGCCTCTCGTTGTGCTCGGTTCTGCTTGAGGTTGTTGGGGACGAGCCACTTTTAGCTTGGCTTTGAGCCGATAACGGGTCATCTGGTAGACCGCATGATACTGGGCTTCTATTCCTAAACTCTCCAAGAGCCACTGCTGCACCTCCCCATAGCTGTCAAACCCATTGTCCGGTTCCTGCAATCGCTTTGCTAAGGCAACTTCTGCCCACATTGGAATCATCCGGTTGCCTCCTCCTGGCGTTGGCTTGACCACCAGCAATGCCTCTAATCCTTGTGCTCGATACAGCGCTAACCACTTTTGCACCGTGCCTCGATGCCTGCCAATTGCAACCGCGATCTGGCTGATGCTCGGTGCTTGCGCTCGTTTGAGCCAGTACAACACTTGCAATCGTTCTTTAACTATCGGCTGTTCAACCGTTCGCAAGCGGGTGCCTAACTCCTCGAGACTTTCTTTAATTACGATTGCGCTGACACCAGCCATGATTAGACTCTCACCTCTACATTCCTCAGTTTATCTGATCTGTAACTACTCCAATTTAATTTGGTATAACGAACGTTCATTTTGCGAAACTATAGTAAAGTGCTGGTTTGCTGAGGATGACGGAAGAAGTTTGAGTTCTTCAATCGCCCTAACTCTCACGGAGAAGCTGTGCAAACGCCCGTGCCTCGTTAGGTATTCTGATTTGCCGATTTAAACCGACCTGCTAGAAAATCTCGCTCCTTTAGATGTTTCGTTTTACGACCCGTCACTCGTCTGCGCCACATTTTGAAGCTGGAAGGTTTCATTTCACGCCGCATGAGGGCGATCACCTGCTTCTCCTGTAAACCAAACTGAAGTGCGATCGCCTCAAAAGTTGTGCGGTCTTCCCACGCCATTTCCAGCACGCGATCAATCGTCTCAGAATCCAGTTCTGGTAATTCCATAGCGTTTATACCTTCAACCCAACTACTTCTGTGATCTCGCGCGGATGTTCTACGGTGAACTGGTAAGTGACTTCCTGTAGGGCTTTTGGCTTCAGCGGCAGTACCCATTCCAGTTTCCCTAGTTCACCCAGTTCAATTGGGGGGCTACTGCGCGTTAAGCGAACTTTGATGCGCTCGTTGCGGCTAACAGGCAGTTGCTCAGTGAGTCGCAGAGTGGCTTCTTGTTCACGCAAATTGGTCACCACCACTCGATAAGCGTAAGTGATCAGGCGTTTATCTTGCATAAGACGTTTATCTACTTTGCGTTCTACTAAATCTCGCTCTAGCTTCAACCCTTCGTCAATGCCGAGGTTCAGCTTAAACTCCTGACCGGGTGCTACGTTGTCGAGTGAGGTGGTGCCAACGAACATATCATCCCGAAAGATGTTTGCCTGACCAGGCAGTAGGGTGGCACCATTTTCAGGATTGGTGACTATTGCTTGCAGGTATGCAAAGCTGACTAGTTTAGGAATGGCAACGTATTCCACTTGGCAAGGATACTGATCGCTGAAAATGGTGATTTTGTGAGGGGAGCGATCGCCAGGGATATTATTATTTCCATCAACCTGAAAGGTGACGATGCCGCCATTGCTGATAGCTGTAGCGGCAACGGTTTCTGCTGCATATTCCTGAGTGACACCACTAGTAGCAGCTTCAAAGAAGTCGGAGAAAGCAGAGGCACTACCAACACCACCAAGCAGTACATCCATATCATCAGATTCTGCAACCGATCGGGTTCGTTGCATCCTAGGTGCAGCGGCAGGCATAGGTGGCAAGGAAGCATCCACATACCAGGGAGCTAGTTTGGGAGGCAGGGTGCCTAACCCCGGTTTGGCAGTAGACAGAATCAGGGCAACGTCTGCCCAGTCTTCGCCTGTGTTTTGAGTGACCTCAGCCAGGTAATCCAGTTGCAGCAGCTTTGTTTGGGTGTCTACGCGCAGATCGTAAAGGGGTTGCCAACTGGCGCGATCAACGGTGTAAGAAACCTCCAAGCAAAACTCGCCTGCCCCAGTGGGCAGAACGCTGACAACAACGCTGTAGCTTTCTTTGGGGCGAGGCGTTTTGATCTGTTGAAGCTGCTGTTGTAACGCTCTCAACCGCTGATCGAGTTCTCGAAGTGCTTGATTTTGCTGCGCGATCGCCCCTGCCAAGTCATTATGCTGCTGTCCCACAAACTCCAGCAGCTCTGCGGTTTGAGTTAAGTTAACCCGCTGCTCTGCTAAACCACGAGAGAAGCGATCGACCGATCTTTCGCTCAAACTTTGAATGAATTTGCGGCGCAACTCCAGCGCTGCCAGCCCATCTTGCAAGGTTCGTCGCTGGTCTTCTAACTGCTGGATCTGTTCGGTCAACTGCGCCACGCGATCGTCGAGCGGCTCTGTGGCATAATTTTTTTCTGTTTGCACCCCCAATAATCGCACTGCAACGGTTCCGCTTCCTTTCACCCGCACCGAATCTGGCTTTAATGTAATCGGCAGGTTGGTGAGAGTCAGCGATCGCTCCTGTCCGGTTAGCGAGACGGTGCCTCGCCGCGTGACTAATGCCTGATCGGTATAAACCGTGACGATTGTTATATAAGTATCAACAGTTTGATTCACTGATGGCGACTGGATGCTGTCCATTTCTGTGCCCTCCCACAAGTCAATGCTACCCTAGCACTCCAGAGAAATCGCTGGCTCTACCAGCAGACCTCTAGAATGTGAAGATACAATGATTGTCTCTCTTGTCTGGTTCTACAGAGTTTATGGCGCTGTCTTCTATTACTCGTGCTCTTGGGCGATCGCCCCTCACCTCTGAACTGCTCAGCAAACTCAAGCAACAGCAGTGCTTGAAGCTGACCGGAGCATCGCGGCTACCCAAGGGATTGGTTAGTTCTGCCCTCGCGCAAGCAGACTCTCGCCCTTTGTTTGTTGTTACCGCCACCCTAGAAGAAGCGGGACGATGGACAGCGCAGTTAGAGGCGATGGGGTGGCAAACCGTCAATTTCTATCCCACGTCTGAATCTTCTCCCTATGAGCCGTTTGATCCAGAGGCAGAAATTGTTTGGGGACAAATGCAAGTGCTTGCTGATTTAGCAGCGAAGGGAATGAAGAAAGCTCACTCTCCCATTGATTCCCCGCTCCCATCCCCCCTTTACGCGATCGTTGCAACCGAACGCGCCCTCCAGCCTCATTTACCCCCCGTGGATGTTTTCCAATCCTTTTGCCTGACGCTGCAAAAAGGGACAGAGTTAAATCTCGGAAAATTGGCGGATGAGTTGGCGCGGTTGGGCTATGAGCGGGTAAATTTGGTGGAAACGGAAGGGCAATGGAGCCGTCGGGGAGACATTGTAGATGTGTTTCCGGTGGCATCGGAGCTACCTGTGCGACTGGAATTGTTTGGCGATGAATTGGATCAACTACGCGAGTTCGACCCGGCGACGCAGCGATCGAGTATTGGTGCTGAAGGCGCTGCCCTTGATCGCGTTAATCATATTGTGATTACACCAACCAAATTTGCTCCTATCATCCAGGCTAATCTTTCACCCGAAAACACTGAACGAGTCAAAACTCATTTATCCGATCAAGACCGGGAAGCCTTTGAAGAAGGTCAGTTGTTGGAAGGTTCTCGCCGCTTTATGGGCTACGCCTTTGAGCATCCCGCCTCTCTGCTGGACTATTTGCCTGACAATATTGTGATTGCTTTAGATGAACCTGATCAGTGCGAGGCGCACAGCGATCGCTGGTTTGAGCATGTTGAGGAAAATTGGCAGGAGGGAGTACGGAATACGGAGTTTGGAGGTCGGGAAGTAGGCGAGATAGAGGCACATTCACCCCAAGCCGCGCACCCCGAACTTCCTAAGATTCACCGCACCTTCGCTGAATCTCTCGCTGAAGTGGAACAGTTCGATCGCCTCTACCTCTCTGAACTTGCCGAAGAAATCATCCTTCAGCATTTGACACCCAACACCCGACACCTAACACCCATCAACCTCGCTAGTCGTCCCGTTCCTGCTATTCCCAACCAGTTTGCACGACTGGCAGAAACGCTGCGGGATGAACGCGATCGCGGTTTTTCGGTGTGGCTGATATCGGCGCAACCGTCGCGATCGGTGGCATTGCTGCAAGAACATGACTGTCCGGCGCAGTTTGTGCCCAACCCGCGAGATTATCTGGCGATCGACAAGCTGAAAACCCAACACGTGCCGGTGGCGGTCAAGTATTCCGGCTTGGCAGAATTGGAAGGCTTTATTTTGCCGACCTTCCGGCTGGTGCTGGTGACAGACCGCGAATTTTTTGGGCAGCACACCCTAACCACGCCCAACTACGTTCGCAAACGGCGCAGGGCAGCTTCTAAGCAGGTTGATCCAAATAAGCTCCAGCAGGGAGATTACGTCGTGCATCGCAGTCATGGCGTTGGCAAATTTCTCAAACTGGAAAGCCTGGTGATCAACCATGAAACTCGCGAATATCTGGTGATTCAGTATGCCGATGGCTTGCTGCGGGTAGCGGCGGATCAGTTGAATTCCCTGTCGCGCTTTCGGGCAGCGGGCGATCGCGCTCCAGAACTAAACAAAATGTCGGGTAAAGCTTGGGAGCGCACCACCAGCAAAGTCCGTAAAGCCATCAAAAAAGTGGCAGTGGATCTGCTTCAGCTTTATGCTCATCGCGCTCAACAAGTCGGCTTCACCTTTCCTGAAGATATGCCCTGGCAGCAGGAAATGGAGGACTCCTTCCCCTATCAGCCTACGCCTGACCAACTGAAAGCTGTGCAGGATGTGAAACAGGATATGCAGAGCGATCGCCCAATGGATCGGTTAGTCTGCGGCGATGTAGGTTTTGGCAAAACCGAGGTCGCGATTCGCGCTATTTTCAAAGCGGTCACCGCTGGCAAACAAGTGGCACTGTTGGCTCCTACCACCATTCTCACCCAGCAGCACTACCACACTTTCAAAGAGAGATTTGCGCCCTATCCCGTGCAGGTTGGCTTGCTGAACCGCTTTCGCTCAGCCCAGGAACGCAAAGAAATTTTGCAGCGCTTGAAAACGGGTGAACTGGATATTGTGGTCGGAACGCACCAGCTTTTAGGCAAGGGCGTAGAGTTTCGCGATTTGGGCTTGCTGGTAGTGGATGAAGAGCAGCGGTTTGGCGTGAATCAAAAGGAAAAGATCAAATCCCTGCGAACCCAGGTGGATGTGTTGACCCTCAGCGCCACGCCGATTCCCCGCACGTTGTATATGGCGATGTCGGGTGTGCGTGAGATGAGCCTGATTACTACGCCGCCGCCCTCCCGTCGTCCGATCAAAACCCACCTATCGCCCTACGATGAGGAAGTCATGCGATCGGCGATTCGGCAAGAACTCGATCGCGGCGGACAGGTGTTTTATGTGGTGCCCCGCGTCGAAGGTATTGAGGAAATCTCAGCCCGAATCCACGAAATGGTGCCCGGTGCCAGACTGGCGATCGCCCATGGGCAAATGCCGGAAGCTGAACTGGAATCTACCATGCTCACCTTCAGTGAAGGCGAAGCCGAAATTCTCCTCTGCACCACCATCATTGAATCCGGGCTGGACATTCCCCGCGTCAACACCATCCTGATTGAAGATGCTCAACGGTTCGGCTTGTCCCAGTTGTATCAGCTTCGAGGACGGGTGGGTCGAGCGGGCATTCAAGCACACGCTTGGCTGTTCTATCCCAAAGGTTCCCAACTCTCTGACACTGCCCGTCAACGACTGCGCGCCATTCAAGAGTTTGCCCAGCTTGGCTCTGGCTATCAGCTTGCCATGCGCGATATGGAAATTCGCGGTGTCGGTAATTTGCTCGGTGCAGAACAATCGGGACAAATGGACGCGATCGGCTTTGACTTGTACGTCGAGATGCTGCAAGAAGCGATTCAGGAAATTCGCGGTCAGGAAATTCCTAAGGTAGATGACACCCAAATTGATCTCAACCTGACGGCATTTATCCCAGCCGATTACATTCCCGATCTGGATCAAAAGATGAGCGCCTATCGTGCCGTTGCATCCGCCACTTCTCGGCAAGAACTCGCTCAAATTGCCGCTGACTGGAGCGATCGCTACGGTTCCATTCCCGTTGCCGCTCAGCAACTCATCCGCGTTGTGGAACTCAAGCAGATCGGCAAAAAACTCGGCTTTTCACGCATCAAACCCGAAGGCACCCAGCACATCGTCATGGAAACCCCCATGGAAGAACCCGCCTGGAACCTGCTCAAAGCCAATCTGCCCGATCACCTCCATTCCCGCTTCGTCTACACCCCCGGAAAAGTCACCGTTCGCGGTTTAGCCGTCCTCAACGCCGACCAACAACTCGAAAACCTGATCACCTGGCTCGGTCGAATGCAGGGAGCAATCCCCGAAGCGATCGCGGTTTAGGTTGGCAAAAACAAGTGTGATGACCTGTAAGAAATGCAAGAGTGCTCATACAATAAAGCAAGCTCTTTAAACAAGGTCAAAGCAGATAGTTTCCTGGATTTTTTGCAACATAACGTTTGCGCTCACCGGATGCAGATAACCTTTGCAGCATAGCCAAAAGTTTGGGTCGTTCCGGTGCAGCGCGGTTGTTAGCCTGCGAACCCAGAAGGTCAACCTAATCCTATGTACTATATCAAAACCTTAAGCTTAATAGATACTACTTAATTAAGTTTGCTTTTCTTTGTCTTCAGTTTTACTATTTGCTTGGGTGTCTTGAGACTTAGCTAGAAGAAGCTTAGCTATTTCAATCTTTGCACTTACTAGTTTCTCTAAAGAATCTATGCGTTCTTGCTCACTAATTCCATCTAAAATCTGCATAGCCATACCTACAGAATTAATTCTTTCCAAAGTCTCTGTATACTTGTTTGCTTGAGATATTGTTGACTTGTATATAAATAGGAAAGTTGCACCAATGAATTGGGTTATGACACCAGCTATCCCCCCAACAATCGCCACAGTAATATTTTCAGGTTTTTGGTAAGCGAGTGCTATGCCTACTCCAACTAAACCAAGACCAAGTAGCATGACAGCTACACTCAGCCTGAAAATCCAATCTACTTGTTTGAGGTTACGGTTAAAATAGGCTGAGAGTGTTGAATTTGCTATATCCCAAGCAGGCTTAACTTTGTCAGGATTTTCCCTTGCACGTTGCTCAGCGTCTTGATAATTGGCCTGTACAATAGACGTTAAGCTATCAGGAATATTATCAAGAATAGCCCAAGCTATTAACCCCAAAATCCCACCAATCAAAGTAATAATACCGGCTAGTGAAAAGTCATATGACACCAAAAATAAGTTTGTTTTTGGTGTCATAACTAGCAATAATCCGATCGTCAGCAAAAAGAAGCAAAATATTCCAAATAACTGTCGTCTTCCTGTTTTACTAGAAAGATCAATCTCTGAAGATAAGGCAGAATAGATAGAGTTAAATGAGCCAATATATGTACGTGCTACCGTGTCAAAGCTACTTAAGAATGGGTTAGGATTTTTCGATACATAGATATAATCTCTCAAAACTCCTAGCTTTACTAAGTCTTTTTCAATTCCTTTTCTTACGCTCTCAATATGTATCCCTTCTCCTCGGAGCCTTATCGAAATTATTAAATCTCGAATTTGTCGTCCTTTTTCCCAGCCAGTTTTAACTAGCGTATAGCGATCAAGAGTCTCGTCAAACTGAGGCTCAAGTTTAATTGTTCTACGAACTAGCATTGACTCCGCTTGATGCAAAATAACTTTTTTTACAGCATCTCTATGAGCAGTAAGAAGATCTTTTTCTTCAGGCTCATTTAGATTTTTAGATTCATTCATCGTTATCTATAGTCTACGAAATTTATGTCTACGAACAGAGTAGTTAATCAGTTTTACAGTTCTTGCAAAATTAGATTAATAACCTACATAAAGCTCAATCTAGCAGGACACTTTACACTACAACTAGTTCACCCCGTTAAGCCTGCTCGCACCCTATCTGGTTCCCAGCAAGCTTACTCAAACCCCAGGTAAAGCTCCACTGATGAAAATTTAGTAGGCTAACAACTTAACATACTGAAAATCTCCGTATAAGTTCCCGTTTTGGCAATTATCCAGAAATCTTCTGGATAATTTACCTTTTGGAATAGTTATCTAGAAAATTTCCGTATAATGCCTATTTTCGGGCAGTTATGTGGAAAATTTCCGTATAATTCCAGAATATAGTACAGACGTATTGACGTGATATTTGCTACATACAGGAAATTCGTAGTGGCGGATACCATGAATTCTCAACCCAAGCTCCGCGATCAGGTTCGAGGTGTGTTGCGACGCAGGCATTACTTACTATCAAACAGGAAAGACTCATAAGTCAGAATCAAAAACTTGAGAGGGCGATCTCGGCTTTGTAGTTTGATTACCAAGCAGTGGGGCGATCGCGTTTAAAAAACACTATGGTGCTAACCCTAAGCTCAGACGCACTGTTTTACGAACTGCACGGCAAAGTTTTACGGCTTTGGCTGCGATCGCGGTCTAGGTTAGCAACACAACTCATCAACCTTCACAACAGAGCTAAACTTACAAAGAATAGCCACAATTTTTTACCTATGAGCTATCGAGATATCCTCACAATTGAGCCAGGTAAACGCGGTGGAAAGCCCTGCATTAGGCGGATGCGTATTACTGTATACGATGTCTTAGGCTGGCTAGCGGCTGGAATGTCTCATGCAGAAATTTTGGATGACTTTCCAGAATTGACAGAAGAAGACATTAGAGCTTGCTTAGAATTTGCTGCTGATCGAGAGCATCGCTTGATTCTCATGGTAGGAGAGCGTTGAAACTATTGTTTGACCAGAACTTGAGCCGAAAGTTGATTAGTCGTTTGGCAGACATATTTCCAGATTCTAGCCACGTTCAGTTTCACGGTCTTTCAGAAGCAGATGATGGAGAAATTTGGGAGTTTGCCAAAGTTCAAAAATTTTGTATTGTTACCCAAGATGCTGACTTTGCGGATCGAAGCCGTCTTTATGGTGCACCTCCCAAAGTAGTTTGGCTACGATGTGGCAATGTGCCTACCAGTAACGTGGATGCGCTACTGCGTGCTGGAACAGAAGCAATTCAGGAGCTAATGAGCAGTTCACCATTGAATTGCCTTGAGCTTTACTAACCGATTGCTACCAAAGAAATCATTGCTAATCCATGCGATAAACAAGAGCCTGTGACTAGCGTGGTTGGGTCGATGATAGACGACGCGATCGCATTAAAAAAACACTATGGTGCTAACCCTAAGCTCAGACGTAGTGTTTTGCCAGCTTCACGACAAAGATCTAACGGTTTGGCTATCGCCGGCATGGGGCTAATGCTCGCCAAGAAATCAATTGAATCGAAGAGACGGTGCTTTCAGCTATGATCCAGGTATGAATCAGTATTTTGCAACGGTTGCTCGGGGGCTGGAGGCGCTTGCAGCTAAAGAGTTGGAGCAACTAGGCGCTCATGCCGTGGAACCAGGTTTTTGTGGTGCTGCCTTTAAAGGCGATCGCGCCTTGCTTTATCGCGTCAATCTATGGGCGAGACTGCCGTTCCGCATCTTAATGAAGCTGCACGAGTTTCCGTGTCGGGATGCAGAAGAACTGTATAGCGGTATTCAAACAATTGATTGGTCAACCTACCTTACGCCTGATTTAACGCTGGCGGTGAATGCCACGGGCAAAAGCGAGCGGCTCAATCATACTCACTTCACAGCGCTTCAGGTCAAAACGGCGATCGTAGATCAGCAGCAAAAAACGCTGGGCGATCGCTCTGATGTTGAACTGCAAACACCAGATGTGCAGATTAGTGTCCACATCGATCGCGACGTATGTACTGTCAGCCTTGACAGTTCTGGGAAGAGCCTGCACCGCCGCGGCTATCGTCCTGCCGTGGGCGCAGCCCCTTTGAAAGAGTCGTTGGCGGCAGCACTGATTCAACTGTCAGGCTGGCAGCCAGAGCAAATGTTTTACGATCCGCTGTGTGGATCGGGCACCTTGCCATTGGAAGCCAGCTTAAAAGCGCTCAATATTGCACCTGGTCTGTTTCGAGAGCAGTTTGGGTTTGAAACTTGGCTTGACGCTGATCCGGCACTTTTAGGACAACTGATTCAAGAGGCAGAGGAAAGTCAACGAGACAACCTGCCTGCACCAATTTGGGGCAGCGATCGCGATGAAGCAGTGATTGAGCAGGCGATCTCCAATGCGACCAACTGCGGTGTACTCAACCACATTTATTTTGCTCCCATCGATCTTGCTGATGTAGTTGCACCCACCGATAGCGGCGTTTTATTCTGCAATCCACCCTATGGTGAACGGCTAGGGCGAGACAGCGATTTGGGAGCATTCTATAAACAGTTAGGCGATGTGCTGAAACACCGCTTTAAAGGGTGGACGGCGTTTGTGCTAAGCGGCAATAAAGAGCTTTCGCAGTCGATCGGGTTGAAATCGTCTCAACGCATGGCGGTGTACAATGGTGCGTTGCCCTGTCAGTTGATGAAATATGAACTGTACTGATCGGAAAGGGAAAATAATCCTTTGTGCTGACAACTATGTTTGATAGCTGAGTATGTTACGACTAACCGAAATCAAGCTGCCGCTGGACCATCCTGAGGATGCGATCGCGAGTGCTATCCTCAAAAAACTGCAAATTGCTCCCGAAGCATTGCTGAGCTACTCCATCTTCAAGCGCAGCTACGATGCTCGTAAGAAAGAAGACATTCAGCTGGTTTATATTCTGGATGTCGAAATGACTCAGGAAAAACGTCTGCTCCAGCGGCTGAAAAAAGATCCGCATGTGATGCCCACGCCAGACATGAGCTACCGCATGGTAGCGCAAGCTCCTGACACACTGACAAGCCGCCCGATCGTAATTGGGACCGGACCCTGCGGCATGTTTGCCGGACTGCTGCTGGCACAAATGGGGTTTCGTCCCATCCTATTAGAACGGGGGAAAGCTGTGCGCGATCGCACCGTTGACACGTTTGCATTTTGGAAAAAGAAAGACGAGTTAAACCCAGAATCGAACGCGCAGTTTGGCGAGGGCGGAGCAGGCACCTTTTCAGATGGCAAACTCTACAGTCAGGTGAAAGATTCCAACCATTACGGGCGCAAGGTACTCGCTGAACTCGTCAATGCCGGAGCCTCACCAGAGATCCTGTACATCAACAAACCGCACATCGGCACCTTCAAATTGGTTGGCATCGTGCAAAATATCCGCGCCAGGATTGAAGCGTTAGGCGGCGAAATTCGCTTTCAAAGCCGAGTGGATGATATGCATATCGAGAACGGACAGGTGCAAGGAGTAACCCTTGCTAGCGGTGAATATATTGCCAGCAATCATATTGTGCTTGCCGTCGGTCATAGTGCCCGCGATACGTTTCAAATGCTGTTCGATCGCGGCGTTTATATGGAAGCAAAACCCTTTTCGATCGGCTTTCGGGTCGAACATCCGCAAAGCTTGATCGATCGCTGTCGCTTTGGCGAACAGGCGGGTCACAAGCTATTGGGCGCTGCCGATTATAAGTTGGTGCATCACTGCCAGAATGGTCGTTCGGTTTACAGCTTTTGCATGTGTCCGGGTGGTCTGGTGGTCGCAGCCGCATCAGAACCGGGGAGGCTTGTCACCAACGGTATGAGCCAATACTCTCGCAATGAGCGCAATGCCAATAGCGCGATCGTGGTGGGCATTACGCCCGACGACTATCCGGGTCATCCCTTAGCTGGAATTGCTTTGCAACGTCGCTTGGAAGAACGCGCATTTGCATTGGGTGGTAGCACCTATGACGCACCAGGGCAGCTCGTGGGAGACTTTCTTGCAGATCGCCCCTCACAAGCGTTTGGTACTGTGCAACCGTCTTACGCACCTGGAGTGCATTTAGGTGATTTGAGTTCGAGTTTGCCTGAGTATGCGATCGCTGCCATCCGCGAGGCACTACCTGCGTTCGACAAACAGATCAACGGCTTTGCCATGCCGGATGCGGTTCTGACGGGGGTTGAAACACGCACCTCATCCCCCATTCGGATCAAGCGCAAAGAGGATTATCAAAGCTTGAATACGGAGGGGTTATATCCTGCTGGCGAAGGTGCTGGCTACGCAGGTGGCATTCTTTCGGCTGGCATTGATGGCATTAAGGTGGCGGAGGCAGTTGCTTTGAAACTATTGCAACAATCGCGGTAAAGTTATTTTTCTGCGATAGCGATAAAATCTATCAAACTTCGCCTGATATCGCTGTCATACAGCATTCCAACAAAAAACCGACAGTCTCGTAAGAAACCTGCCGGCTAGTCGTGTGTTCCCTGTTGATGACTCGGCTATAAAAGTTGAGTCCTTATAAGTATGTCTTTGGAGGGAGGGGGAAGAAGCGATCGCGATCATCAACCTCGGTGATCTTTATCACAACTTCACTTAAACTTCAAGCTGACAAACATTAAAAGCTGTGGTTAATCCATCACCGCGATCGCCACTCCTACCAACAATACGAGTGTTCCCATCAGCATGAGGGTTCCAGGGATTTCTGCAAACAGGAAATAGCCTAAGATGCTGGCAAAAATAGGTTCCAGCAGAATGACTAGCGTCAGTAAAGTTGGTGAAACCCAGCGTACAGCCCAATTAAAGCTGGTGTGTCCAATCACCTGGGGCACAAGCGCCATGAGAATAAGATATCCATAAACGATGGGCGGATAGTTGGTATATCCATAACCCAGCAGGAGCGGCAAGGGCAGCAGGGCGATCGCGGCAGTGGTGTAAGCTACCGCAGCATATTCACCAATTCTAAAACCATGGTGCTGTGCTGCACGCCCTAACAAAATGTAGCCACTAGAAGCCCAAGCACCTACTAACGCCAATCCGTTTCCGAGTAGGGGATTGCTAGGACGACTGCCACCGATGTCACCCAAGCAGATGAGCAAGCCACCCATCAGGGCAAGCCCTATGCCTAGAAGGGTTTGACGGCTTGTTTTTTCTTTAAACCACAGCCACGACAGTAGAGCCACCCAAATAGGATTGGTGGTGACGATCGCCGTAGAAGCAGCGATAGAAGTATAGGACAAAGAGGTGATCCAGGTTGCAAAGTGAAGGGCAAGAGCAAGTCCGGCAGCGATCGCGCAGTACCATGCGGTTTTTGTATGTTTACGGGCAGAGAGCGTATGCCAAGTGGGCAGCAAAATCAGAGACGCGATCGCCAGCCGTGATGCTGCCATTACCAGGCTAAACCCCACCCCACTCATGTTGGCAGCCGCGATCGTCAAGCGCACCAATACTGCCGCGGTGGAAATTGCTATCACGCCAATCGTTAAAATTAAACCAATCTGCCAGCGAGAGATTGGATTCAATGGCTGCATTCAAAAGCTCTGTGTCAGGATAAAGTATCGCGTTTAGTATTGCACAGCACTTTCTATGACTTCCACCGTTTTAATTACTGGAGCTTCTCAAGGCAGCGGCAAAGCAACTGCCCTATTATTCGCTCGCAATGGCTATGATGTGGCATTGGCAGCGCGCCAACCAGAACGGTTAGAGTCGGTGGCTCACCAAATTGAAGCCTTGGGACGTAGGGCGATCGCTATTCCAACTGACGTGGGCAATGCCGAACAAGTGCAAGCCCTAGTCGCCAAAACCATAGAGATCCTCGGACAGGTGGATGTGCTGGTGAATAATGCTGGAATTTGCCTATCGGGTGCCATAGAGCAGACTTCGCTCTCAGACTGGCACCAGATTATGGATACCAATTTTTGGGGCTACGTTCACACAGTGCAGGCACTACTACCCCATTTTTTGGCGCGAAAAACCGGTGTGATCGCCAACGTTGGGTCCTTTGGCGGTAAAATGCCCCTGCCCCAAATGACGGCATACTGCGCTAGCAAATATGCAGTGACGGGCTTTACCGATGCTCTCAGGCTGGAACTTGCACCCCAAGGAATCCATGTTTGCGCCATTCATCCCGGTGTGATCAACAGCGACTTTTTGGAACGCGCCCAATTTCGCGGTACAACGGAGCAAGTCAGTGACACCATGCAGCAACAGATGCAGACAGTACTACAAGCAGCCTGGGTTAGCCAACCAGAAGATATTGCCCAAGCCATTTGGGATGCCATTCGCCATCAGAAAAATGAAGTTGTAGTGGGTGCAACCTTTTGGGCTACAGAATTGCACCGTTTGTTTCCGGGCATGACGCAGTGGGCGATGCAGCAAACTCTCAGCAAGTAACCATAGGATTCGACAAACACCAAAAAGCCAGCATTATTCTCATCTAATAAGATGAGAATAATGCTGGCTTACGTCAGGAGTTAAACTTCGCGCTAAGGAGATCTGCGCTAAGGAGAGTAGATGCGATCGCTAATCTGGCTTAAAGATGCCGCGTAGTTCTCCTGCTCCCTATTTACTTGGTATGTAAATCAACACATAACATTCCAGACGGTAACGCTTGCACTTGTTCTGGTTGAACGACTGGATCTTTTGGTGAATTGCTAAGGTTAAACAGATCTTTTAGATAACTAAACGGGAATTGGGAAGACCCAATCGCGATATTTTTCACTGCGATTCTCCGTAACAGCAGTGAGAATTTCCCGCAATTGAAGAGTGATTGGGCGATCTTTAGGCAACTCGTAATTCTCAATTCGCTTGACAGGGGCAACTTTCGCAGCCGTGCCGCACAGAAATACTTCATCGGCAATCAGCAACTCAGAGCGATCGACGGGACGCTCCTGAATGGGAATGCCCAAATCTCTCGCAATGGTTAACACACTGTCGCGAGTAATACCTTCCAAAATATCTTGTTCAAACCCTGGTGTAATCAAGGTGCCATTCCGCATCAAGAAAATATTCATGCCAGAGGCTTCACAGACTTTACCTTGAGTATTCATCAAAATGGCTTCATCAAAACCCGACTCAATCGCCTCCGTTTTGGCAAGAGAGGAGGTAATGTAAGCAGCACTGATCTTGCCACGCAAGGGTAGGCTACGGTCTTCTTGCCGACACCAAGAGCTAACTCGACAGGTCACGCCTTCAGGAGAAAGATAATCTGCTAGTTCTAGCCCATAAATCAAAAAATCTTTTTCAATGTTATGTAGCCGAGGCGCAATGCCCAAGCCAGAGGTGTAAATGAAGGGTCGGATATAAAACGAGACGGTGGGTTTATTCTTTTGGACAAAATCAGTAATAGTCTGCTGAATTTTATCGGCAGGCAGATCAAAGTGCAGCATCTTGGCGCTGGCACTGAGTCTCTGGCAATGGCGATCGAACCGAAACAGCAAGATTTGATTGGGATTTTGAGGATCGGGAATGCCGCGCATCCCGCCAAAAGCTCCGGTGCCATAGTGCAAGGCATGAGTGGCGATCGAAATCGTCGCATCTTGAAAGGGCAAAAATCGGTTTTGCAGGTAGGCAACGGGCAAAAACTTTTCCATAAAACAGGCGGAGAAATGAACAGTGGAGATTAGGCAAGATGCGAATCGTCAGCAATGAGCGATCGCGGCGTAAACATAAGGTTAACATCAACGCTTGAACGTCC
>NZ_JAEVYN010000001.1:1920963-1935288 GCF_016807185.1 Leptolyngbya sp. Cla-17 | reverse complement strand
GAAAGTCAACCGCGATATTATTGCTCAATTGGGATCGCCTTCATGAGCGCCGGCTGCTTTACGCTCAAAGATTTTGCGCTTCAGTGCGGCAAAGTGCTACCCCAAGCGGAGTTGGTTTATCAAACCTATGGCGAGTTGGCAGGCGATCGCCGAAATGTCATTCTCTATCCCACATCCTATGGTGCCCAGCACAGCGACATTGACTGGTTGATCCGACCCAATGGCATTCTTGATCCCACACGCTGGTTTATCATTATCCCAAATATGTTCGGCAATGGGCTGTCCAGTTCGCCGAGCAATTCCGCCGACTGCGGTTTAGCCGAACAAGGGTTTTGGTTTACCCATTTTGATAATGTGCGCGCTCAGTTACAGCTTTTGCAACTGTTGGGGATTGAGCAGTTGGCGCTGGTGTATGGCTGGTCGATGGGGGCACAGCAGGCGTATCACTGGGGCGTGATGCATGGCGATCGCGTGGAGCGGATTGCGGCACTCTGCGGTACGGCGCGGACGACGGATCACAATCGGATTTTTCTCGAAAGTTTGCGCTCAGCGTTGACCACAGATCCCACCTGGACTGGCACAGGTTTTGATGGCACGCCCGATCGCGGATTTCGCACGTTTTCTCGAATTTATGCCAGTTGGGCTGCATCTCAGGCCTTTTATCGCGAAGGGCTATATTATCAATTTGGCTACGAGTCGCTGGATGATTATTTAGTGCGCGGTTGGGAAGCTAGCTATCGTCAGCGCGATCCGCACAACTTAATTGCCATGATTGATACCTGGCTACGCTGCGATGTAAGCAATAATCTAAACGGTCAAACAGACTATAAAAAAGCAATGCAGTCGATTTCGGCAAAAACCCTGGTAATGCCTTCTGCAACAGACTTATATTTTACGCCAGAAGACTGTGCGGCTGAGGCTGCTCTGATTCCTAAGGCGACCTATCGCCCGATTCCTTCTATTTGGGGACACCGGGCAGGAAATCCCTATCAAAATTCAACAGATGAAGCGTTTATCCAAGCGGCTGTTTGGGAGCTGCTGGAGGCTTAAGACTTCTAAGCAGGGTGGGCTATGACGCTAAAAAACGCCCTACAAACTCGTTGATAACGATACAAATAACTGTTATGACTACGCTCTTATCTGAATTTGCCCGTGAACATGGAGTTCGCTATTTTTTAATTTCCTTCACTGATCTGTTTGGGGTGCAGCGATCAAAACTCGTTCCGACCCAGGCGATCGATGCAATGGCGGTGAATGGTGCCGGATTTGCCGGGTTTGCTGCCTGGTTGGATATGACCCCGGCTGATCCAGACATTTTGGCGATTCCCGATCGCGACAGCCTGATCCAACTCCCCTGGCAGCCTGATGTCGCTTGGATGGCAGCCGACTTGGTGATGAGTGGACAACCCGTGGAGCAAACACCGCGGTGGGTGCTGAAACAGATGGTCAGCAAAGCAGCAGCGCTCGGCTATCGGGTGAAAACCGGAGTGGAGTGCGAATATTTTTTGCTGTCTGCCGATGGTGAGCAGATTTCGGATGGACGCGATCGCGCCAGCAAACCCTGTTACGACCAACAGGCCCTAATGCGCCGCTTTGACGTGATATCAGAAATCTGCGATGCCATGCTGAAACTAGGTTGGGGCGCGTATCAGAACGATCATGAAGATGCAAATGGTCAGTTCGAAATGAACTGGACTTATGCCGATGCGTTAGTAACCGCCGATCGCCATGCCTTTTTTAAGTACATGGTTAAAGCGATCGCCGAAAAGCACGGACTGCGTGCCACCTTTATGCCCAAACCCTTCCTACACTTGACGGGTAACGGTTGCCACACTCACCTGTCCGTTTGGGACGCCGCAGGCAACACAAATCTATTTGACGACCCCACTGGCAAACTAGGACTTTCACCGCTGGCCTATCAGTTCATCGGTGGCGTGTTGCACTCTGCCGCTGCCCTCTGCGCCTTCACCAATCCCACGGTCAACTCCTACAAGCGGATTAATGCACCTGTCACTACCTCCGGTGCGACCTGGTCTCCCAACAGCATCAGCTATAGCGGCAATAATCGCACCCACTCTATCCGTATTCCAGAACCAGGACGGTTTGAATTTCGGCTGGCGGATGGGGCTGCAAACCCCTACCTGCTGCCTGCCGCCCTAATTGCCAGCGGCTTAGATGGCATGGAACACCAACGCGATCCGGGCGATCGCCAAGACAATAATGCCTACACTGATCTGCTGCCAACTGGAACCCTCAAACGCCTACCTGCAAATCTGCTGGATGCGTTGCGCTGCTTAGAAGCAGATACCATCCTCACTCCAATATTGGGTTCTGCCTTGGTATCTGCTTACATCAAACTCAAGCACCAAGAATGGAACGAGTACAGCACCCACATTAGCCCCTGGGAACTGGAAGCCACTCTAGACTGTTAGGCAGTTTTCAACAAATTGCTGCGAAGTTTTGCCACCAGAGAAATATGATACTCTCTCAAGAGATTGCTACTTGTTAATAGCAATCTTTTTCAGTGTGAGGAGCAGAATTTGTGCAATCTTCTAATTCGTTATTAGCCCGGACAATGCGACGATATTTTCGCATAACGAGCAACTTGACAATCTTAGCTGCTGCTTTAGCCATTAACCCTCAGTCGGCGATCGCGCAGGTGACTACCCTACCCTCACCCCTCAACCCCGCTCTCACCTTTCAAACGACGGGACGCGAACGCCCTCCGGAAGTTGGCGATTGGTACACCACCCTCAACTCTGCCAGCACTGATAGAATCCATCGATTTTTCATCAGCGTCACCCCGTCAGATTTAGCTGCCGCAGGTGGTGCAATTCCCGTTCGCATTTTAGATGGAGAAAGCAACGGAACAATCGATGAAATCAATGCTAGTTTATTTGGCACTGTGGTCTGTGTCGCAGCAGGCGACAACTGCGACCCGTCCCGATTTACCTTGCTGGCTCCAGGAGGTGGAACCCTTGGGACATTGACCTATAACATTGGCTTACCCTCTGCGGATGGTCAAAACGATCTGTTGGGCACCATCACAGCCCCAGGAATTTATCAGGTGACCAGTGAAGCAGGAGCCTTACCCATTTCAGGAGATCCAACATTCGCCTTAAACAATGACGATAACGGCTTCCGAATTCAAGTTTTGGGCGTTGCCGACTTGCTAGTTGGACAATTTCAGGGAAATATTCAGCAAAACTCTGGGGCTTCAATTAATTTGAGGCTGTTTACCCTGGTCGGTCCAGGGACAGGCACCCTATCTTTCCGCAACTTTGACCTTGATAATGGCGCTGCCCTCAGTTACATTAGCCCTCCGGGTGGCTTAGGTACCCTCCCAGCAACGATATCACTGAATGGAGTCTGGAATGGCGGCGGCAACTTGGATACGGGTGCAGACAATATTGCGGGTTTAAATCCACTGAATGACGCTGGGGCATGGGAATTTCGGGTGAATGCTCTCACCACAGACAATCAAACCTTGTTTGAGGCAAATACGGGTCCCGCTCGCCTGCCGCTGTTTGATACCCCACCCACTCGCGCTGGAAACTTTACGATTACAACCGATACTACCCGCGAAACTCCTGTGGGTCAGCGGGTTTGCCATCCGTTTAGAGTAACGAACAATTTCTTTACAACCGATATCGTCAACCTGGTGCCCAGTGGCACAAACCCCAACTACACCGCGCAATTCTTCCGGGATGAGGCAGGAACCCTTCCGCTGACTGATACCGATGGCGATGGGCAGGTGGATACAGGCATTTTGGCAGCAAACGGTGGTTTTGTTGATCTATTCCTGTGCGTTACTCCTGCACCGGGTGCCATCCAACCCGACGGCACCATTCTCACCGACACCACGACAATCACGGCCACCTCCTTTATGGATCGTAAGGTGCGTACCCAAGCGGGGGCAGGCGCTCCGGTGCCGCAGTCAGTTGTGAAAACGACGCGCCCATCGCCTGCTGGGGCTGGAACCTCTGACTTTAAGCTGGTGAAGCGAATTACCAATGTGATTCGCAACGGGGCACCGTTGGCTGGGGTCAACTTTGGCGCAGTGATTGATGACCTAACGGATCCCAATGATACGGCGGCGGGTTTTGCCCAAATTCCGCTGGTAGGTGCAACGGCTATACCCATCACTACGCCAGTGCAGAGTAATGATGAAGTGACTTACACCGTTTATTTCTTGTCGGATGGCGCATCTCCGGCAGTTGATGCCAAGATTTGCGACTTGATTCCTGGGGGAATGAGTTTTATTCCTGAGTCTTTAGAGTTGAAGATTGGTAGTGCGGCTGCGTTCTTTGCCTCACCTTCTACTAAACCCGGCGGCAACTTCTATGCGTCTTTGGCACCGCTGCCCAACAACAATTCCTGCACTATTCAAACAAACCCAAATGGTGCGGCGATTTATGAGTTGGGCACGGTTTCCAATAGCGCAGGCAGCAATTTTGGCTTTGCCCGCTTCCGCGTTCGAGTAAACTAAGGGTCTAACGTATCCCTGTCAAGGTGACCATCCTATCTCCCCCACAAAAATCACGACTTACCCAGCTTGGATTGAATCTGATCGAACAAGGCTCCGTCAGCGAAGAACTTCTCCTGCACCTTGCTCCAACCGCCATACTCATCAACGGTGGCAAGCTTTTTCACTGCTGGAAACTGGGTGGCAAGCGTTTTTTCATTCGTCTTGGCATAGTCACCCACCGGACGGAATCCTAGCTTGACAAACTCTGCCTGGGCTTCTGGACTGAACAAGAATTTGGTAAAGGCTTCAGCCACTTCACGTGTGCCATGCTTGTCCACATTCTTATCTACCACGGCAGCCGGAGTATCAATTGAAATATTGATTTCGGGCACCACGTAGTCGATCTTTTGCCCATTTTGCTTTGCTAGAATCACTTCATTTTCATAGTTAATCAGAGCATCTCCCTGACCTTGCTTGGCAAATACATCCGTGGCTTCGCGCGCGTCTTTTGCCAAGATTGCCACATTTTTAAACGCTTGGGTGGCAAATTCAGTTGCCTTGGTTTCATCTCCTCCATTTTTCAAGGCGTAATCCCACATAACCAGGAAGTTCCAGCGGGCACCTCCAGAGGTTTTTGGGTTTGCCGTGATCCACTTCACGCCATCACGGGTTAAGTCTCCAAAGGTTTTGATATTTTTTGGGTTTCCCTCACGGGTAATCACTGCCGCAACGGATTTTGCGACAATGCCACTATTGGGAAGTTTTTTATTCCAATCTTCATTCACAATTTTGGCTTCGACAAGCTTTTCTACGTCGGCTCCCAGTGCTAGATGAACCACGTCGGCTTCTAGTCCATCAATGATGGCGCGAGTTTGGGAACCCGACCCACCGTAGCTTTGCGTGAAGGTAACGGTTTGACCTTTTTCTTTCTGCCACTTTTCCTGGAATAAGGTAATGATCGCGTCGTGAGCAGCTTTTGGAACGGCGTAAGCGACAAGGTTGATTTCAACGCCCTTTTTTGAATCAGCAGTCGAGCTAGCACTGCCCGTCGTATTGGTGCTGGGGGAGCCTCCACAGGCAGCGATCGCAACGCTTAATCCAATCCCAACTAAAAATAAGGAGATAGCGCGATTGAGCGGTTTAAATCGCGATCGCGTTGCAAACTGCTGCATCAATCCTTCTCCAAAAAACCAAAACCCTTGACGCTTATTCATTCTTGGCACTTCCTACATCCATAAATCCTAACAAACAAACTAAGGTATCCTGCTCAGGAACCAAAGAATGAAACTCGATTTTACAGAGTAGAAGATTGAAACGCAAGAGAAACACCGAAATTCTTGTCGGAAAATGGGAGATTAAGATATAAGCTCTGAAAAAAATGACAATCAATTTTAGAGTTGACATCCAGCGAGAGGTTTAATATAGTCCAAGTGTACTAATTGGGCGAATTTAGGCGCAATTGGGGGCAACGATTTAACGCATACCTTGATGCATATTGACTTGCAATTGGATGTAACCCATTTGGAGATTCACATGACCGCCACAGAAACCCGCCGAACGAAAGCAGCGATTAAAGAGCCTGCTCCTGCCACTGTAGCGACTCGTACTCTCGCGTTGGATGCCGGCAACTATGATTTGAAATTTTGGGATGGAAACAGCAATCCCCGAGCCATTCGCTCTGTTCGCTATCAGTTGCCTCAAGGTCGAGATGCGGTTCGTTACTTAGATACGTCCCCGTTAATTGAACTTGCCGATGCCACGCGCTATCACTTTGGCGCACAGGCCTATAAGTACCGTCGCCAGCAGCAAACCGTGATTGAAAACAAGGTAGACCTGGCGCGGCTACATTTTTATGCGTGTCTTGAGCCTTGGGATGGAAACAGTGAATTTTCGTTGAATTTGCATGTTTCTACACCGGAACCGAGCCGTAATGAACAGGCGCTGCGATCGCAACTTATGGGTATCCACGAATTCAAGCGGAACGGCATTCCTTTTCGCGTCACGGTCGATCGCGTCAGCGTCGAGCGAGAAGGAATGGGAGCCTACTCCTACGCTCAGCGACTAGGGCTAATTCCCGACAATGGCTACACTGTGGTTATCGATATTGGTGGCGGCACCTGGCTGACTCGTCTTGTGGATGCAGAAGGCGATGTGATTGATGAGAATGTGATGGATCGGGGCGGCACCTACGAACTGGCAACATCCATTAGTTTTGACAAGCGCCTCGCAGATGCCTTGGGCACCACAGCAGACCCCGGTATTGTTATGGATGGGTTCAAATCGGCACATGCCTACGCCGATATGGGTTTATCCTGGTCGCCCTGGCTAGAAGAATACCTCGATCCCTGGTTTCGGGGCATTTTCCAAACGGTGAAGGCACAATACACGCCTTATATGTCACGGGTAACCCGGTTTTTGGTCACTGGGGGCGGTTCCTATCTGATTACTGAGCGACTGGCAGGACGCAAGCTGTTCGCTATCATTCCCGATCCTCAATTTGCTAATGTGCGCGGTTTGTATCCACTTCCAGAGGGCTTACAGCTATGTATGACAACAAGATAAGACTCAGCCAGGATGTCTTAGAAAAAGCAGAAGTGATTGCCCAAGAATGGGGATTAAAAAACTCACGGGCAGCGGTTGAGGCAGTGTTTCGTCGCTATGCCGATGAATATTTAGGGCGACGAGCACAGCGAGATCAAGCCGTCTCTATAGGAGCGATCGCGTCTACAGCCTCGCCCTCCTCTGCCGCTTGTGATGCCCTCAATGAGCTGGACGAACTGCTGGGATTGTGAGAGCGAATGGGTGAACGAGTTATACCAAGTATAGGGGGAGGTGAATGGTAAAGGTCGTCCAGTCGTCTTGACTGGAAACTGCGATCTCTCCATTCAACCGTTCTACTCGCTTTTTCACCAGAGCTAAGCCCAAACCAGTACCACCATGCTTCCAAGGGTCATTATTGGGAACTCGATAGAACTTATCAAACACATACTTAAGTTCATTAGATGGGATTGTTACCCCGGAGTTAGCAATAGACAGGATTACGCCCAAGATTGTGGTTTTGAAGGAGGTTTTAACTGGGGCACCCGTTGAGGCAAGTACTGGTTCTGGCAATGCAGCGATCGCAACGCCTTCCCGGTTTAGCATACTGCTAGAGATTAACTGTTTCGCAGACACTACGATCGCCTCGCCTGGAGGCGTGTATTTGCAGGCATTGTGCAACAGTTCAGTCAAGATCATCTCCAGGTAGTTAAAATCAGTCGTCAGCGGCGGCAACTCCTCAGCAATGGTGACGGAGAGTTGCTGCTGTTGGTGCTGCATGCGCTGTACAAAAGATTCTGTGATATGGGGCAACCAGTATTGAAAGCGATGAGTCAGCGGCAGTAACGGTTCTAAACCGGAGTCTAGCCGCGACAGATCTAGTAGATCATTGATTAAATTAGTTTCCCGCTGACACTCGTCTTTTAAAATTTGGAGATAGCGCTCTGGGCAATCGGCTTTTGACGTGACTGTGTACTCATCATTGCCATCTAACTGAGTCGGTTGCTCCATGCTGATTTCCAACATCTGCGTTGCCATCTTGATGTTTGCCATGGGCGTTCGCAGTTCATGGGAGACCGTATTTAAAAAATCGTCCTTTAAGCTATTCAGTCGTTCTAGTTCTTGCACTTGTAATTGGGCGGTTTGATATAAACGAGATTGCCGCAAGGAGATCGCGCATTGGTTTGCCACTTGCTGGACCAACCGAATCTCTAACTCATCAAAAGTATCGTGCTTGGGTCTATACAGCCATAGGTCGCCCAAAACGCCCTGATCATCCAGCATGGGACACGCCAAAATCGTGTAAATTTCGCTATGGGGCTGGGCGTAGGTTGTCCCTGTGAAGCAAAACTGGAGGCAAATATCTTGGATTAGCTGATCAAAAATCTCAATTGTGGGGCAATCGGCGAATGCCATTTTCCGTCCCAAGGCAAATGTGTCAGCAAGGGAGTACTCATGGGTGATTGTATGAGAGGTGAGGGTTACATCATAAAGAGCAGCATTGCAGCATTCGACTTTTAGCCCTTGCCCTAACTCATTTACAGCGGTTTGCAAAATTTGGTCTTCATCCAAACTGTCTCGCACCTTATCCGTGATGCGTTTGAGTAATGCTTCAAAGATGAGTGCTTGGCGGAGCTGGGCAGTGCGCTGCTGCACTTCTTGCTCTAAATGGGCATTGAGCTGTTGCACTCGTTGATATAGCTGCGATTGTTGAATGGCGATCGCAATTTGATCCGCCACTGCACTCACCAAGTCCACATCTCCATCCTGCCAAAGGGTCTGGGTATCCGTTCGCAGCAACGATAAGGAACCCCATACCTTATCTTCTACCTCTAGTGGAATTAGCAACCATGCCCCTGGAAACTGTTGAGTGAGCTTCTGGTTGATGCTGTCGGCAGGATGGTTAGCACTGTCAATGCGGACGATCTGATTCTGTTTGAGTTGGGCAGCGATCAGGTTGTTTTGATCCGGGATACTTGTATTTGAGGCAGACGGCACACTGGCATCTCGCAGATATTCCGCCAAATGATGCCATTGCCCTTCGTCGGGTAAATATTCGGCGATGCTCACTTGATCAACATTCAACAGTTTACTAACTTCGCGAGTAGCAGTTAGAAAGATAGTTTCTAGATCTAAAGAATGGCGAATGGCCTGAGTCATTTGGTTCAAGGCATACTCACGCTCTGCCTGTCGGCGCAGCAAATTCTGCGATCGCTCCCGCTCTATTTCGCTTTGCTTGCGTTCATTTTCAATCCGCTTGCGATCGCTAATGTCGCGCACAATGACCAGCACTTCAGTGTCGTTGATCATTGCGATCCGAACTTCTTCATCGTAGAGGCTGCCATCAACTTCTATTTGCTGTTCATAAACTTGCACCTGTCCGGTTTCCAGAGCCTGCTGCACATAACTCATGCGTTGCTCAGCCAGTTCTGGCGGCAAAATATCGAAAATATTCTTACCATCAAAGCCAGTTTCGGGTTTCAGAAGTTTTACATTTTGACCCTCTACCACTTCCAAATACCGCCCTATTGCATGCATGCGGATCAGCAAATCTGGAACTGCAATAATTGTGGCGCGGTTGCGGGCTTCACTCCAACGTAGGGCAGCTTCGATGCGCTTGCGCTCAGTAATGTCGCGAGAGTTAAGCACAATATTGGCAATGTCTGGCTGATGCAGCCAGTTGGTAGCAATGCTTTCGAGCCAAACCCAAGAACAATCAGGGCGCTGCAACCGATATTCTACGGTGATCGAAGTACTGGGATGGGTTAGTACGGCATCGATCGCGGTTTGCACAGACGACAGATCACCTGGATGAATATTGGCTAAACAATCATTCAGCGATTTTCCCTGAGTGGAATAGCCCAAGATCGTTTTTGAAGCGGCATTTTCATAAACGACCGTTAGAGAATGATCAATCAAACGAATAATGTCAAAGGAGTTTTGCGTTAACGCTCTAAAACGAGTTTCACTGGCTGATAAGGCGGCTTCTGCCTGTTTGCGATCGCCAATATCCTCCACCATTGTCGTTGCAAACAAGACATTGTCCTGACTGTCTAGCACACTCGACACATGCACATTCACCCAGCGTAGTTGCCCATTTTTTTGCACATATCGCTTTTCTAAGGAATATGTTTGGAGATCGCCCGCTTGCATTTGTGCCGCCAGTGGCATTTCTAGTTCGTGATCTTCTGGATAGGTCAAGTCTTGGTAGGTCATTGACAAGAGTTCAGCTTCGCTGTATCCCACCAAATTGCAAAAAGCCGAATTTACTTGCAAATAGGTGCCCGATAGCTGAGCGAGATTCATGCCAATCTCAATCTGGTCAAAAATCGCACGGAATCGCGCTTCACTTTGGCGCAGAGCATTGTTTGCCTGTTGGCGCTCTCGCTGAGCCCGTTCTTGATCTGCTTGCAGCGTCGCTTCAGCCTGTTTATGGGCAGTGATATTGGTTTCTACACAGGTCACCACCCAGCAGTTAGCATTCGCATCCCATCGCGGGTTCACGGCATCTGAAATCCAGCGAATGGAGCCATCTCGGTGCCGAAAGCGAAATTCCATCGTGGCGATCTGCCCAGCCAAAATATCTCGAAAAATGGGTATCACGACCTGTTCTTGATCCTCTGGCAGAATCCGCGACATCCACAAGTTGCTGTCAGCAAGAAACTCATCCGGTGAATAGCCAAACAACTTCTCGCAGTTCGGGGAAAAATAAACGCATTTCCAGGTGCCATCTAGAAAAACGTGAGTCTGAGCAATGATTGAGGATGAAGCGCTTAGGAGTGTACTGAGCTTAATTTCTAAAGCTTCAAGCTCGATTTCTGTCTGTTTGCGATCGCTAATATCCAGACTAGTGCCCTGGTAATACAGGGTGCCTGCGGCATCTCGGACGATTTGAACGTTCTCTGAAACCCAAAAGGTGCTGCCATCTTTGCGATACACCTCAGATTCAAATTCTGTGACAACTCCTTGTTGTGTAATCAAGTTCAGAAATTCGGCACGGCGACCCGGAGAAACATAGATCTGTTTTTCAAAATCTGTGACCATTGTCATCATTTCATCCGGCGATCGATAGCCATGCATTTTTGCGAGGGTCGGATTAATGCTGAGGTAGCGTCCCTCTGGGGTTGAGCGGAAAATGCCCTCGATCGCGTTCTCATAGATGCCACAATAATCTGCTTCAGCCTGCTGTAATACCGCTTCTACATCCAAAAATTGCTGTACTTGCTGAATGATGTAGCGGTTAAGTGCTGCCACAATGGGTAAGGGCGAGGTCACTGGATTGCTTTGCTGCAATGAACGCAATTTCAGCAGTAGCAACGCTGCGCCAATAGCCAAAGTTGCTGCAATTGCAAGCATTAAAGAATCAGGTAATGTCTCTAAACAAGAACTACTGATCATAAGAAAAGCGGTAGATAGAAGCCTGAACGTCATAACAGCCTGGGAGCGATCGCCAAATATGAGTGATCAAGACCGGAAAGCTGCGCTGCAACTATCACCGTCCACCTTTAGCACCTGTTACCTTTGCGTTTCCGTAATGGGTTATACCCGACTCCTCCCAAGGGAAAGAGCCTAGATTATTAAATAAGATTAAGGGCTTGAGTCAGGATACCCTTAGCAGAGCAAAGTTGCACATCACGGCAAAGTAGCTATTTTTCTCTAGCAGTGGATAAAAGCATCCTAAACTATCAAAAATTTCGACAGAAATCTTGAGTTTTGTCCCAATGATTATGCAGGATATCGTAGAGTATTGCGGTCTAGTGTCTCCAATCGCGATCGCTCTCGGATAATCTGTTCATCGGCCCTTACAAGCTGCTGGTCATCACCATGGGCCCTCGAGGCGAGAGAGGCGTGGGCGATGTTTCAATGGTGACGATGAGGTTCGTGACGCGATCGCTCGTTGCTGAAGTCAAAGGCACCTTCACAAATACTCTGCCCTGGGAATTAGCAATGAAATTTCCGGCTGAGACTTTTTGCCCATTGGTCACTGCCCAGAGATTGTAGGCTTGTCCAGGTGGCAAGGTTTGTAGATCTTGCAGCACCACGATCGCGCCTGCTTCTCCCGGCGTAATCACCACATTACCCGCCGCTTTCGACAGTTTATCCATGCCTTTCAAGGTCACCAACTTAGTCTGAGGCGCTTGCAGCATGGCAATCAGGTCTTTTTGGGAGGCAATCCTAGCTTGAGTTGCAGAAAGCTGTTGCCGCAAATTTAGATTGTCTACCCCCACCATCACTGCAATCACGGCGGCAATGCTGCCGCCCCACAGCAACGCCATCGGTCGATGGCGACGAATTGGCACTGTTTGATTTTGGGCAGCTTGATTTTGAGCAGTGGTGAGGATGCGCGATCGCACCGCTGGCGCAGGTTGCACTTCTGGCAGAGCATAGGGCATCGCTGCTAGCACCTCTTGCAGGCTGTGCATCTCCTCGCCCAATTCGGGATGGGTCGCAAGTAATTGCTGCAACTCCTCGGCTTCTTCAGGCGTTAGGTTACCCAACACATAGCCTGCCATCAGCTCTTGCCAATGTTCGGGATAGGACGATTCAGGATAAATGGGTTCAGCCATAGCGCGATTATTCAATCCAAGTCTGTAAGGTTTTTCTAAGAGTGAGTAATCCTTGCCGCGACCACGATTTCACCGTTCCTAAAGGAATGTCTAATCGGGCGGCAATTTCTGATTGGCTTAGCCCTTCGTAATAAGCAAGTTCCAAGATTTGTCGATATTTTTCGGGCAGGTTAGCCAATGCCTCGCGCACATGCTCCGATCGCTGATGAATAGATGCAGCTTCAAATGGGCTAATAGGCGGAGGTTGAGTCGTCATGGTGTTGCCCCAGCGCTGAAGAGATTTGAGATTGCTGCTGCGTGAGCGAAGTTTATCAATAGCTCGCGATCGCGTTAGTGTGGTCAAAAAACTGCTTAAAGAACCTCGATTTACGTCGTAGGTGCTGCTGCGCCAAAGTTTTAAGAAAATTTCTTGAGTCAAATCTTCGGCTTCCTGTGGATTTATCAAAATTCTCAACGCCACTCTATACACCAGGCTAGCGTAGCGATCGTAAAGCGCCGCTAGAGCAGAATGTTGCTTTGCTTGCATTGCCTGAAACAACTCCGCATCAGTGGGCATTGAGAGCGGATGAGAAGGCTTGAAATCCATAGATTCACGTTTTCAAGACAAGTTCTACATTAACCATGATTGAGCCGTAGTTTTTCCATCACTCCCTATCTAAAATACGCCTGAAAAAAGGGATTGGACGTGGATGAATATGAGCATTAAAAAGGTGAATCAGGTATTTTGCAATCTGCTGAAAAAAATTTTAATCCGATCGCTTAACCCATTCGTATGTCACTAGGAAAGAGCAAAACAGTTCTTCCCTACCAATAAACACCTACGTCTAAAGGCTTAAGAAAAATGATGAACCTAAAAGTTTTGGGTTTGGCAGCAAGTTTAGCGATTACCGCTGGTTTGGCTTCCTGTTCCGGGGGGGCCAATCAAGCAACCCCCAGCAATCCTTCTGCTTCCCCAGCAATGGGTACAACGGGTGATGCTATGAAGGGCGACGCAATGAAGAAAGAAGGGGATGCTATGAAGAAAGAAGGAGACGCGATGAAAGGCGATGCAATGAAGAAATAGCCCAATTAATGTAGACCTTCATTGTAGGTATCCCTATGAGTTCTCTTTTGCAGCGCCGTCGAATTTTGACTTATCTTGGCTTGGGATTAATGGGGGCTGGCGGAGTAACTCTTGCTGCTCGACTCCATCAAGAATCAGCAATGCTCGACGTTGAGGCATCTACATCAGAACGCGATCGCGATCGCGCGACCGATCTTGCCGCTGCCGCCAACCGCTTACCAGAATTTCAGGGCATTTCTCAGTGGCTTAATTCTGCACCGCTGACCGTTGATTCCCTCAAGGGAACTGTGGCGCTCATCCAGTTTTGGACTTTTAGTTGCATCAACTGCCAGCGCACCCTGCCTTCCATCACTCGTTGGCATCAGCAATATGCTGCTAAAGGACTAAAAGTTATTGGCATTCACACACCTGAATTTGCCTTTGAACGGGATGTGAACAATGTTAAGCAAGCGCTGCAAAAGCATGGCATCACCTATCCTGTGCCGATGGATAACCAGTTCAAAACGTGGGGTGCTTACAAAAATGAGTACTGGCCTCATTTGTTTTTAGCCGATCGCCAAGGAATTATTCGCTATGACCACATTGGCGAAGGGGCTTACGACGAAACGGACAAAATGATTCGGCAACTGTTGGGTTAGGGATCAGTTTCCAGGTTTCAGGAATCAGGAGTTAGTGAAAACTTCGGACTC
>NZ_JAEVYN010000001.1:1883040-1908298 GCF_016807185.1 Leptolyngbya sp. Cla-17 | reverse complement strand
ACCCCCAAAAAGTAAAGCAGACTGAAGGGATGGAAAAAAGCGTTGTAGTATGATCTGCGTTGATGCGCTTTTGCCCTTTTATGTCTGATGCCAATCTAAATATTCAATCCTCGTTTTCTATCCAGAAGCGAGGATTTTTTGCGTCTGGACAGGAGGTTTGGCAGTGGTGGCAACAGGCAAAACAATCGGCGATCGCGGCAAATATTCCTGTGGCTGAGGCTACTTGGTTATTGCAACAATCATCAGCATTATCCAGTCTGGATTTGCGGTTGGAACGCTTTAAAGATCAGCCACAGATTGAATTATCGATTCCCTTAGAAGAACTGGTTCAGCGCTGGCAACAACGCATTCAACAGCGTATCCCTGTGCAATATTTAGCAGGAACGACCCCCTGGCGAAACTTTCAGCTTAAGGTTTCTACTGCCGTCTTAATTCCGCGTCCTGAAACAGAGTTGTTAATTGATTTAGCAGTTCGTCAATTGCCCCCCACCTCTTACTCCTCGCCCTCTCATTGGGCAGATTTAGGCACAGGCAATGGCGCGATCGCCCTAGGGCTGGCAGCAGCATTTCCCCACGCTACGATTCATGCGGTGGATTGCAGCAGCGAAGCATTGGCGATCGCCCAATTCAATGCAGACGCTTATCGGTTGACGGAACGCATTCAGTTTTATCAAGGAATTTGGTTTGAGCCGTTAGCTCACTTGAAAGGCTGTCTCGACGGCATGGTGTCCAATCCGCCCTACATTCCTAGCCAAATGGTGTTGGAACTACAGCCAGAAGTTACCCAACATGAACCTCATTTAGCATTAGATGGCGGCAGTGATGGCTTGGACTGCATTCGCCGTTTGGTTGCAGTCGCGCCTGACTATGTGCGATCGGATGGCATCTGGCTGATTGAGTTAATGGCAGGTCAGGCAGCTAGCGTAGTTAACTTACTCCAAGCAAATGGAAATTACCATGATATTCAAATCCATCAGGATTTAGCAGGCATTGAACGCTTTGTGTCAGCGCGGGTAGGGAGGTTTTGAGTTCTACCTGCTTTGCTTGACGAACCATTAGGCGGCTCAAAGTTACGCTTTTTTACCAAAAATCATGACGTGCTGCTGGGGCAAGAAATTTTTGGTTTCTAGCCAGGTTAAGCCTACGGATGCTAATTCTTTTTGGGCTTGGCGCTGGGTCATTTTATGTAATGGCTTAATCGGCACTAAGGGATTTTCGCCGCGATATTCTACCAATACCACGCGCCCATTGGGTTTTAGGGCTTGGGCGATCGCCGTCATCATTTCGCGGGGGTAGTCAAATTCGTGATAGGCATCCACCATCAGCGCTAAATCAACACTAGTAGGGGGCAAATTTGGATTGGTGACGCTGCCTAACACAGGCTCCACATTTTCAATACGCTTCTCCCGCTTCAACCCATTTAAGATCTCGATCATTTCCGGCTGCACATCCACTGCCAGAACTTTACCCTTCGGCACTAAGGTTGCTATCCGAAAGCTAAAATAACCCGTCCCCGCGCCAATATCTGCGACTATATCCGTCGGATTTAAAGTTAGGGCATTGATTAATTGCTGGGGGCGTTCTTCCCGTTCGCGACTAGGACGCTCTAACCAACCTGCTCCCAAATGTCCCATGACCTGAGCAATTTCTCGCCCCATATAAAATTTGCCAATGCCATCAGGGCTGTGATTTGAGCGCTGCTCATAAGTCGAGTTAGCGGATGAGTCGGCAGTTGTTAAGGCGATCGCATCCAAAATTTTGCTGCCAATCGGTGAAAAAGTCAGTCCGAGAGCTGCGACTAAGGCAAGCAACAGCAGTCTTCTTAAGGTTTTATTTACAATCATTTTAGTGATGGGATTTGTACACTGGAACGGTCAAGCACGGGGAAAAGCTCATGGCATACGTTTGTGACTTAGGCAGCGGACAGCAACTTTATCTTGACACTCAAGGAACACACACTACTGTTGCGATCGCCAGCAGCAGCGCCGGACAACAGCAGCAGGCAACCAGCAGTTTGCAAACCGGCGCATGGAGTTCTCCTCCTGAAGTCTATCGAACTTCTGGGGGAGTCGGGGTCAAGCTACAAACCGTCAATGGCACTCAGTTTATTCAAATCCAGGGCAGTCATATCGCCCTATCGACCGCTGTTCCGCCCCTCAGTACTGCTGAACAACTGCCAATGCAGCAAACAATTAGCACTCAAACTCCTAAAGCTTCTATGCAGCCAATGGAACCCATGAAGCCCATGACTATGGGAACCATGCAAATGAATTTAAAGCCGATGGAAATGAGAATGGGCAATATGGAAATGCGGATGGGGTCAGGTTCTACGGATTCTGCAAGTGCTGCAAGTGCTGCCACGCCTGCTCCTACGCGGCAATTTTGCGGTCAGTGTGGAGTATCGGTCAAGCCCAGCGATCGCTTCTGTACCAGTTGTGGTCACCCAACTACGTAGCGTACATTAAGCGCCGCGAAAACCACCAAAGAACAATCTCAGGTAAAACCGTAAAGTTTATTGCCACTGCTGTAGAAGGTGAGTAAAATTCAGGGTGCTTTTCGCGATTTAGGCGATGAACCCAGTTAAACAGCAAAATTTAGAAGTCAGGCAAACTTGGAAAGTCTCATCGCATTTGCTGTGGCAATTGATGATAGCGGTCTGTGTAGTAATTATCAGCCTGACTGCGTTACCAGCCCAAGCGGTGCCTGTTTCGGAACCGTATTTGGCGCAGGCATCAGTAGAAGATTTGCAGCGGCATCAACAGCAACTTGATCAGGAGCGATCGCAGCTTGATCAACAGCAAACCCGCAATAAAATTCAGGAAAGCCTCGAACGCGAGAAGCTGAAAGGGCTGCAAAAGACTGTCAAAGTCACTCAGAGCCAATTGCAAGCAACCGAAACACAGCTGAAAACCGCAATTCAAAAACTCCAAGGGTTAGAAACAAAACTGGTTTCTGCCGAGCAAAGTTATCGCCAAAAGCGATTTTCCACCATTGCTCGTCTGCAATTTTTGCAGCGTCAAAAGCTCGATCGCGGCTGGGCAGTGTTGCTACAAAGTCACGACTTGAATGAATTTTTAGATCGGCGTTTTCAGCTTAAGCGCTTATATCAAAGCGATCGCACACGGTTGGCGGCTTTCAAAACCGATACTGATCGGTTGGATCGCCAGCGTGACTCCGTAGAACAAAAGAAAAATGAAGTGGGGTTGCTGACTCAAGAACTTCTGGCACAAAAAGCGGATGCAGAAGGGCAAATTGCTTATCAAAAAACGTCGATTGCGCGGCTCAAAAGCGATCGCCGCGCCATGGAAGTTGCTCAATCTCAATTGGATCAAGATTCCGGTACGATTAGCCTGCTGATTCAGCGTTATGCCGCGCAAAATCGCTACAACGTTGCATTTCGCGGCACGGGTCAACTGATTTTGCCTTGCTTAGGAGAAATCACGAGCAGCTTTGGTTGGCGAATGCACCCAGTTTTGGGATATGAACGGTTTCACTCTGGAATGGACATTGGCGTAGACTACGGCACCATTATTCAAGCCGCCGATCGCGGCACGGTGATTTTTGCAGGCTGGTATGGCGGCTACGGCAATGCCGTCATCATCGACCACGGTGGCACTATCACCACGCTATATGCTCATGCCAGTGAATTATATGTAGTGGAAGGTCAAAACATTCAGCGCGGACAGGCGATCGCCGCCGTTGGCTCCACGGGGCTTTCTACGGGACCTCATCTGCATTTTGAAGTCCGGCAAGAGGGCGAACCCACCGACCCCGCAGCATTTTTATAAAAATTATCTTAGAGCATCCTACAATTTAATCCCTTTGAATCGACACGCCTGTCGCAAATGAACCATTGCAATTGAGACAGAGCCGTTTGCCGCTGCACAGATTGCCGCTTCACGAGCGATCACTTGAATTTCTCCCGCACTCAAGCAAAGCCGTGCCAAAGCATTCCAGTCAACGTCATATGCCAAAGATACTTGGGCTGGAAAGGCTTGCTGCCAAAGTGCGAAACGGTTGCTGTAATTCGGTTTAGGAAAGGTCAAAATCTGGCTCATTTGCCGCTGCCAGCTTGGCTTAACCAATTCCTTTCGTTCTGTGCTGAAAATTGTCAGGGCGATCGCTCTGTGACGAGCGACCAAAAACGACTGTAGTTCCGCAGCCAAAACTGCATCTTTCCCTAACCAACATTCAGCCGATTTCAACAGCAGCACGGTTGGTGCTTCAGTCGTCAAGTCTGCCAGCAACTGACGCTGTTCAGTCAGGTTGAAGCAAGATAAATCGATCGACATTAGGGACATCTGCAACTGCTGGGCGATCGCCTGTGCCGCCAGAGTTTTTCCCGTGCCTTTGTCTCCCACAAACAGCACGACACTGCCCCGATCATTTTCATGAGCAGACTGAAAGCCCCATTGCTCATCCACGTGTTGAGCATACTGAATGCGATCGCCCAAATGCCGCAGCGAAGCTAGCAGCGGTTCCGGCAACCTGAGTGTGAACCATAGCGATGATTCCACCGCAGGAGTAATTTGCAAAGCTGCCTGCGTGTCTACACCAGAAATTTTCAGATTCTCAGGCTCCCAAGTGTCCAACTTCAAAGCAGGCAAGGGAGATTTAATAGGAAAGGCAGCCGTTTTTTGAAGCCAGCGATCCAGCAGTGTGACATCAGGCTGATCGGCTAGCAAATATTCAACGATTGGATCGACCAACTTAATCGGATGATCCAAAAAAGGCTCTGTGCTGGACGTGGGTAATCTTAGAATATCGCGTTGAACCAGTGTTGCGTTTGCTGCGAATGCCAGCCGTGCTGATCGCCATTCCCCATCATTGCGACATAAAAGCCGCAACAGTAAATCAACCGTCGGCAAGCCAGATGCCTTGCTTTGATTGGCATCTTGCAGAAAATTATAGAGTTTGCCATAACGCCGACTCACTTCCGGCGCTAATGCCATCAGCACCACATTTTTTTCAAACGGAGTCAGGCTCAACCGCTGGCAGAGGGTCGGTAAACCGAGGGCAACCTCATGCTGCTGACTGACGCGAATTTTTGCTTCCATCTGCTGCTGATAGCTCAGTCCACTGCCGCCTTTGCGGGGCATATCCGCCGGTGAATCGGAGGAAATCGTTCCTTCCAAACAAACAATGCCCTTCCACCAGTGACTTGTCACTCGATCTGACTGCGATCGCGCTACGTGCTCAATCTCCTTTGTGTCCTTTCGCTGCCGCGCCACCGCTGTCGCCAATACCCGATCTAGCCAACCTAGTTCGATTCGCAAGTAGCACCAGTTATCAAAAAAAGGCTCAATATCCATAAGGCAAAGGGTGAGTCGCGAGTGGCAAGGGATGAAGTGAGTAATTAATTTTTTCTTGTGCCTGTCGCCTAGTGCCTATTTCAACAATCGAATGAACTCTAGCGGCAGTCCATCAGTGTCGGAGATAAAGGCAACTTCGTAAACGCGATCGCCAATCATTTGCTGCTCTGGATTCAACAAGATCTGAAGGGGTTGTAGTGAGGCTGGATCAACAGCAATAGCTTGCGTAAACTGATCTTGCAGCGTAGTGAGCCAAACGGAAAGGTCGGGGGCTTGGTCAGTTAAGTCAAAAGAAAGATGGTAATACCCGACATAATGTTCGTCGTGAAAGGCATCGGGGGCGGGTTTGGGCTGGGGGATTTGAATGAGTTCAATGCGTCCCCCCAGCCCTTCCATCCAGCAAGCTAGGGTGTAACCGGTAGTAAATCGCTCGTTCACGGCAAATCCGAGCATTTCGTAAAACGCGATCGCCTGATGAATATTTGCAGTCCGAATCGAAGCGTGATGCATTTAAACAGCTACTTGTTTACTGCCGGGTGTAATCATCTTGAAAGCGGATAATATCATCCTCTCCGAGATAATCTCCGTTCTGTACCTCTATGACAATCAAAGGAATCACCCCAGGATTTTCTAACCGATGCACCTTGGTTTGAGGAACGTAGGTTGATTGGTTGCTGCACAAAACAATCTCTTCATTGTCACAGGTGACTTTTGCCGTGCCAGATACCACAATCCAGTGTTCACTTCGATGGTAGTGCATTTGCAAGCTAAGACGATGCCCTGGATTCACTTCAATTCGTTTAATTTTGTAGCCTACTCCTTCATCCAAAACGGTGAAGGAACCCCAAGGACGGGTATCCGTCACTCCAGTGGTTTGAGCAAATGCCAGCGCAGTCGCAACGGCTGTGGTTTCAGAAACGTTTTGTAGTACTGCCATAAGTGTTGTGGGTGTAAATACGCTGTAATCTTTCTTATAAAGCCCAAAATAATCTGCGATCGCACAGGTGTTAAATATGCACAATTACAGTCTGCGATGAATGCGAAAGACTAGAAAGGAATATCTTCAATATCTCCTAAAGGAATATCTCCAATATCTCCTAACTCAAAACCCCTAGACAATCGACGCTCCATATCCCACTGTGCCCACCGGTTTCCAAAATCAGGGTGAAATGGATGCAGATCGTCATCTAATTGGCAGCACAGGTATCCAGCTTCGCTTCTACTAAAGTAAGGATATTCACTGAGTAATCGTTCCTCCATCTCAGTAAAGCGATCCTCTTCTGTCCATTCACCTTCTAAATCTATATCCATATCAAAGCCATCTTCATCACCATAAGAATCTGATGATGGCAATCCTCTCAGGTATTTAGAATCTATATCAGGCATAGTAGTCAATCCTTTTAGTATGTAAATACGCTGTAATCTTTCTTATAAAGCCCCAAATAAACCGCGATCACACAGGCTCTAAATGTGCATAATAAGCTTGCGATTGCTACCAAGGGGCTGTGGAGTTTGTAGGACGTGCTTATGCATGAAGTGATGAAACTGCTGTTTATTCGTCATGCTCAATCGGTTGGCAATCAAGAAAAACGAATGCAGGGGCATGGAGAGTTTGAGCTATCTGAGGTGGGCAGGCAGCAGGCAGAAAAACTCGCTCGGCGGCTGCTCACAGAAGCATGGCACCCTTCCCAGGTTTACACCAGTCCGCTCAAACGGGCGGCAGAGACGACCCAAATTTTGGTGGATTACTTTTTGACTGCACCGCTTCCGGCTGCGGTGAGTGATCTAATTGATGCAACGACCCTGCCCGGCGATCCGGTTGAGGGCGGCAACCGCCGAATTCCAGTTCAACTTGCGGATGAACTCAAGGAGTTTCAAAACGGTATTTTTGAGGGATTAACCTGGGCGGAGGCAGTCAGCCGCTATCCCGATCTCTGCCATAAGCTGGAAAGCTCGCCAGACTGGATTTTGATTCCAGGGGCAGAGTCTCTAGAAGATGCGCGATCGCGATCGCGGCGATTTATTCAAACTTTATTACAGCAGCATCGGAATGGCGACCACATCTGGATCGTGACCCATAGCTGGATTTTACAGCACTTAATTGCTGAACTGATGGGCAGCGATCGCTCGTGGCGACTGCGTGCCCACAATACTGCGCTGTTTGAATTTTGGATTGATCGCGATCGCTGGGAGCGCACTGACCAAAATCGCTTCAATACCGATCTTTGGCAAGTCTGTCGGTTTAACGATTGCCAACATTTAAAGGGTTAGGCATTACATTTCTATCAACTTGAGTTATCGTATTCACACAAATAACATCGATTGCAAAACTGTAATGTGCGACACGATCGCAGTTATAATCTTCTTCCGCCAGATTTGCCTTTTCAAGGATTTTCTAACCAATCAGAGTGTGAAGCGGGCGACAGTTTGAGCAAAGAACGGATTAATCAAAGAGTTGATTCAGTAATTATCTGCCACGGATAAGCCATGACAAACGAGGCGAACGACATTTTCAAACAGGCAAGACAGGGAAGCGTTGCTGCCATCATTCAAGTGCTGAATGAAAAACTAGCGGACTCTGGCGTGCGAACTCGCGCTATTTTTGCCGATGGCGTCCTGCAATTGTTGTGTGAAGGAGTGACGCTAGAACAGTTAGATCAAATTCCGCTGGTGGAACGAATTCGACAAATTTTGGAGGCGATCGCGCCGCGCAATATTCGACGAGTCAACATCAACAGCCGCATTGTGCGAGAACAGCAATTGCTCTGGCTTGAAGAGATTAGCCGAGATCCAGTCAAACAGGTTTTGTGGTCGGAAGAAATTGTCTTAAAGAAACCGAGCTTATTGAAACAGTGGTCCGATGATTGGAGCGATCGCAGTGCTGAACAGGCAAAATCTGATGTAACCAGAGCCTCTGTGGTCAAGCCAAGGCTAAGCAAACATCGAGAGCAGAGCCAATTTCGTCGAGGTGTGATCGGCGGCGCGATCGTCAGTTGCCTTTTGCTAGCAGGCGGTTGGTTTTTCTATAACCGTTTCGGCACGTCTACTGCAAACGATTTGCAAGCTGAGATGAAACCAACCTCTGCTCAATCTAATACCGCACCTCAAACGACTAACTCAGCGACATCACCTTCTCCGGTGGTTAGTTCTACTTCTTCTAGCTCAGTCGATGCCTTTGTTGAAGCGGTGCGCTTAGCAGAAAGTACGTCTACAACCAGTCAATCAGCAAAATCCTCGGCAGAATGGCTTAGCTTAGCGGCTCAATGGCAAAAAGCCTCTGATCTAATGGCGACCGTCTCTAGCACTGACAATCGTTACAAAACGGCTCAAGATCGAGTCGCAACTTATCGGAAAAACAGCGAAGTTTCTCTAGAAGTCGCACGGCGCAACCAGAATAGTGCGACGACGGAAGCTCCGCAAACGCCTGCGGGACAGCTATAGAAAAGAAAAGCTCAGACAGCTAACTTTTGAGAACATTGCTACCCGCGATCGCGACTCAACCCAGTACAGGTGAATTATGCTATCAGTAGATTGGTAGCATCGAGGCGTGATGAATGCTGGATTTGACCAAGTTAGCGCAACAGATGCAGGGCATTAGCCAGCACTTAACCCAAGAAGCAGCGGCAACACGCCTGCGGTTAGACCGATCGCAAACGCTGCTGGATAAAGCCTATCGTCACCAAAATGAACTGGTGATCTTACAGGAACAGTGGCGCGATCGCATTACCTTTACCGCCGCAACCCCAATTGAGCCGCTGAACCTGCGAGTTAGCATTCCCACCGCCCCTAGTGCCCATACCGTTATTGCCACGGATGGTTCTCAAATTGCGCCTAGCCACCATGAAATTGCCTATTGTTACCTGATTAATATTGGGCGAATTGTGCTGCACTATGGTCAAAGTCGCCATCCCTTGCTGGATAGCCTGCCAGAAGTCTTTTATCGCCCTGAAGATCTCTATCTCTCTCGTCAGTGGGGCATTCGTACTGAGGAATGGATGGGCTATCGACGCACTGTTTCAGAGGCGATCGCGATTGCGGAACTAGGGCAGCACGTCCAAGAAAGTTCAGAACTGCGATCGCGTAGCATCTCCGTAGCTCTTGCTTCCAATGGGGTAGGAGTGATGAAGAATGAGGAGTTGGAAACACCAAACTCGCCATTTAACGAAACTCGCCAGATGAACATATCGGGCATTCAAGCAACGCCACTTGTTACTCCTCCCACTCTCGCCATGGTCGATGGGTCTTTGATCTACTGGTTTCTAGAGCAGTTGCCCACTGAAGCGCGGAATACCATTTTGCAGCCAATTCTAGCGGCGTGGGAGCAGTTGCGGCAGGCAAAAGTTCCCCTGGTTGGCTATCTCAGCGCCTCTCGCAGTGGGGAAGCAGTCAATTTTTTACGGTTGCCCGCCTGCCCCTTTGATGTGCCCGATTGCATGACTCATTGTTCAGGGAAAAACGATGTAGGGCAAAAAGATCATGCGCCTTGTCAAGTGTTGGAACCGCTGAAAGATCCGGCAATGTGGGCAATGCAGCTACAGCCCGGTCAGCGTAGCCCCATTTGGCGCAGTTCTGCCAGCATTTTGGATCTGTATGGTGACCTGCATCGAGTTTATTTTTGCTATGTGCATGTGGGCACGGAAGTTGCCAGGGTGGAGTTTCCGGGCTGGGTGCTGGACGATCGCACCTTGCTAGATGACGCGCTCAGTTTAGTGCTAGCGCAAGTGCAAAAGGGCTATGGCTATCCCGTCGCCCTGGCAGAAGCCCACAATCAGGCAGTGGTCAGAGGCGGCGATCGCACTCGCTTTTTTGCACTGCTAGAGCAGCAAATGATCCGCGCCGGACTACAAAATGTCGGCGTTTCCTACAAAGAAGCCCGCAAACGCGGCAGCATCGCCTGACAGAACGACAGAGCTAGCAATCAGGTTAACTCAATCAAAATAAAATAGCGTGACGATTTTGCGCTGATCCTCCGCATCCTGGCAGGTTTTGAGCAAGGTGGCGCTGTCGTGGAAGGCAAAACAAATTAGCTGCTGACATCGCGAAATAATTTCCTGATTGCACAGAGCGCTAGCTTCTCCCAGAGCCATATTGTCGTTGTCAGGGTTCTCCACTAAATGCATGACCTGCTCAAGTTGATCACGAGATTCTTGTGGCTGACGACTCAGACCTTGAGGCAAGATGACAGTCAGCAGGGAGGGATCTGCCCGCATAGCACCGCGAATCGCCGCAAGATTTGTTCCAGTTGCCCCAGACGTGATCAGGCGATTACCCTCTAGAACAAGGGCATAGCTCATGATCTCAATTAGCTTCTGATGAGTAATCGGCACATGGCGGGAACCCAGCAGCGCAATCCGTTTAGATCCCGTTTGCTGAATCGTGGCTAACTCTTGCAGAAAATCATCGACTTTAGGAATGTTGATAGACTGGCTCAATGATGCTGTCCCGACTGTACAACGGAGCATATTGTAACAGAGCGCGCCCTCACACACAGCAATTTTTTGAAGAAATAAGCCAACAGGGCAATAAGACTTATTGAAAGAAATAGAAGGACGATCGCTAGAAACGCACCAAGACCCATTGCAAGTTTTGATTGCATGACCAGCAAACCACTCAGATTAACTGCCACCTACAAAGAAGAAATTGTGAGGGGTTCATTGGCTTTAGCTCTGGGCGATCGCAGCCGACTGTTCTAGAATTAGAATTGGCTTTAAGCAATCATTTGAGCATTTAGAGGAACCAATGGCAGACACCCTACTCTTCAACGCCCTACGTGAGGCGATCGACGAAGAAATGTCAAAAGACCCAACCGTCATGGTGATGGGCGAAGATGTCGGGCACTACGGCGGTTCCTATAAAGTCACCAAAGACTTGTACAAAAAATATGGCGATCTGCGCCTGCTCGATACGCCGATCGCCGAAAATAGCTTTACAGGCATGGCAGTAGGAGCCGCAATGACTGGGTTACGCCCGATCATTGAAGGGATGAACATGGGCTTTCTGCTGTTGGCATTTAACCAAATTGCCAACAACGCCGGAATGCTGCGCTATACCTCTGGCGGCAACTTCAATATTCCCCTTGTGATTCGAGGACCGGGCGGCGTGGGGCGGCAGTTGGGTGCAGAGCACTCCCAGCGTCTAGAAGCCTACTTTCAAGCAGTGCCAGGACTCAAAATTGTCGCCTGTTCCACGCCTTACAACGCTAAAGGACTTCTGAAATCCGCCATTCGTGATAACAACCCCGTGCTGTTTTTTGAGCATGTGCTGCTCTATAACCTGAAAGAAGATTTGCCTAACGAGGAATATTATTTGCCTCTTGATAAAGCAGAAATTGTTCGCTCAGGGGCAGATGTAACGGTGCTGACCTATTCGCGGATGCGTCATCATGCCATGCAAGCCGTTAAAACTTTGGAAAAAGAAGGCTACGACCCCGAAATTATTGATCTGTTATCGCTGAAACCGCTTGATTTCGAGACGATTGGTGCATCCATTCGCAAAACTCATCGCGTGGTAGTGGTGGAAGAATGTATGCGGACAGGCGGCATTGGAGCAGAACTGGTGGCATCCATTAGCGATCGCTTCTTTGACGAACTCGACGCACCCGTTATCCGGCTTTCCTCTCAAGATATTCCCACGCCTTACAATGGTGCACTGGAAAGCTTAACCATCGTCCAACCTCAGCAAATCGTAGAAGCTGTGAAAAAAATCGTGGACAAACAGCTATAGAAAATGAACGATTTATCTTTGCGATCCCTTTTATGGACAGTTGATTGCTCAAGGCCAGACAGAGGGAATGACGCTGGTGAGCACTGATCGAATATTCGATCACTGTTCAGTTTTGCTGCTGTGGGCAGGTAATCCTTAAGAGGATGCTGGAGAGAGTCGGGAAGGCGTTATCATAGCTTCTGTAGCGGGGATTACCTATGGGAAGACAGCGGTTAATTTTACTTTTTATTGCGGCGCTGGTGATTGGCGCTCTGGTGGTGATTTGGAAAATTCCGACCCAGTTGGGTCTGGATTTGCGCGGCGGTTCGCAACTAACGATTCAAGTGAAAACCACGGAGCAGGTGAAGGAAATCAAACCAGCCGATTTAGATGCCGTGAGGCGCGTGATTGAGGGACGGGTGAACGGCTTAGGCGTGTCTGAACCGTTAGTACTCACTGCTGGAAACAATCAAGTGATTGTGCAACTTCCGGGTGTAAATGATCCGATTCAGGCCGAGCGGGTGCTGGGCGGCACGGCACAACTCGATTTTCGCCAGCAAAAGCCCGGAACCGATGCGCGGTTACAGATTGAGCGGCAGCAGTTGCGCGAAAAACTAGCAAAACGGGATGAATTAAAAAAATCTCCCGATGTGACTGTGATCGAAAAAAATCAAGCAGATTTGAAGGCAATTAATACCGCGATCGCTGAACTATTTGAAAAAACTGAACTGTCTGGTCAAAATCTGAAGGATGCTTACCCCGGTGCTACTCAAGCGCAAAATGTGTGGGATGTGGCGCTCCAATTTGATCCGCGTGGTGGTGAACTATTCGCCGAACTGACTAAGGGCATTGCCGGAACCGGGCGCACACTAGGCATCTTCCTTGATGGGGCACCGATTAGCGCCAACTTTGCCTATTCCGTGGATGCCAAATATGCCCAAACTGGAATTAACGGCGGCTCAGCGGTGATCGAAGGTAACTTTCCGATTGAAACGGCACGAGATTTGGCAATTCAACTAAAAGGTGGTGCCTTGCCCTTTCCCGTAGAAGTGGTAGAAAACCGCACGGTTGGCGCTACTTTGGGGCGAGATAGTATTCAAAGCAGCATCTACGCGGGTCTAGGGGGGTTATCTTTGGTTCTCATCTTTATGGTGGTTTACTATCGCCTTCCTGGGTTGATCGCCGACACCTCCTTAATCATCTACACAATTTTGACGTTGGCAGCGTTTAACCTGCTTGAAGTAACGTTGACCCTGCCGGGGATTGCTGGCTTCATTCTTAGTATTGGTATGGCGGTAGATGCCAACATTCTGATTTTTGAACGAACCCGTGAAGAACTGAAAGCGGGTAAAAGTCTCTACCGCTCAGTCGAGTCTGGATTTTATCGCGCTTTTTCTAGCATTTTAGATAGCAACGTGACGACTCTAATTGCTTGCGGCGCACTGTTTTGGCTAGGAGCAGGTTTAGTCAAAGGGTTTGCTCTGACTCTGGCGTTGGGGGTTGTCATTAGTATGTTTACTGCAATCACCTGTAGCCGGACTTTAATGCTGTATGTACTTGGGTTTCCCAATCTGCGTAAGCCTGAATACTTTTGTCCCAATTTGCCAGCCACGACGAGATCGGAGGCACAGCCTAGCTCATGAAACTGCAAGTTATTCGTCAACGTAACCTTTGGTGGGCGCTTTCTTCAGCCCTAATTTTGGCAGGACTGGTGGGGCTGTTCATTTCCTGGCAGCAATTTGGTGCACCTCTGCGTCCTAGCCTGGATTTTGTTGGAGGGACTCGCCTTCAATTTGAACTGGATTGCTCTAAACCCGGAGCGTGCGATCAGCCTGTGGATGTTGCTGTTGTGCGGGAAATTTTGGCAACAGAAGGACATGCAAACAGCAGCATTCAAGCGATTACCGATCGCACCGGAAAACCCGTTGGAATTACCATTCGCACCGCACCCTTGACTGGCGAAGAGCGTACCAAACTCCAAACTGCCCTCAGCCAAAAAATTGGAGCCTTTGACCCAACCAAAACTCAAATCGATACCGTTGGTCCTGTCGTTGGGCAACAGCTGTTTACATCAGGCTTATTGGCACTGCTAGTCTCATTTGCCGGGATTACGATTTACATGAGCCTGCGATTTCAATTGGACTATGCCATCTTTGCGATCGTGGCGCTATTTCACGACGTCTTGATAACTATAGGCATTTTTTCTATCTTGGGATTGGTAGCTGGCATTGAAGCAGATTCGCTATTTATTGTGGCATTGTTGACAATTGTGGGGTTTTCTGTCAACGACACTGTAGTCATTTATGATCGCATTCGCGAAAAGATCACCCTTAATCCCGATCGCCACATCAACGACATTGTGGACTCTGCCGTTAACCAAACCTTAGGGCGCTCCATCAACACCACGCTGACCGTGTTGCTCACCCTCTTTTCCATCTTCTTCTTTGGCGGCGAAACTCTCAAGAACTTTGCCCTTGCCCTAATTATCGGGTTCACCATGGGCGCTTATTCCAGCATCTTTATTGCTAGCACGTTGTTAGCCCTATGGCGTGAGAAAACTGGACAAGCGTTCTCATCAACTCCCAGTCTAGAAGGCATTGCTAGCTCTGATGAAGCCTCCTAATCGACTTGTGTGCCCTTCTGGGTCGCTAGTGTTATGAATCAGCCGAACGATCCGGCTCCCATTGTAGAAGCCAATCAAGATCCGCTTTTTTTAGCACAAGTCCAACGCCTGCATCAATTAACGGTCTACGGACGCTGGCTGTTTGCCGGTGCTCTTTGGCTCACAGTTGGCACGCTCAGCCTTTGGGGATTGCGCTACCCGATTTCCCTAGCAATGGAATATTTCACCTGGGCTGCTCTGCGGTATGGATTGGTGTTTAGCCCCATTCCCGGTTTTGGGCTGTCTCTGTGCTTGGCAGTGACGTTATCCATTTTGGTTTGGCAACTGCGAAACTGGCTGCTGGGTTTGCCTAAAAGAGAATGCCGCCGCCTGGAGCAGCAAGTGCTTCGCATTCGTCAACAGGGTAGCAGCCACCCTTTATGGAAGTGGGTATGTCTCAATGACGAGTGACGAATGGTGTTTCTTAAACTAGGACTTGCAAATGACAACGATCGCCCTTGTGCAGTAGTTTGACCTCTAGCACTTGAAACCTACTCTTCAAAAGTGATCTTTCATGCCGCGTAATCGGGCAAACGTTTGGATGGCATTGGCGGATTGAGTTGCGGTTTGCAGTTCGGGCGCATCCCAGCGGAGAAAGGGATTCGTGCGTTTTTCGATGCCCAAATTGGCAGGAATCGTGGCTTCGTTGCGATCGCGCATCTGCTTCACCTCAGCAAATCGTCGTTGCAAGTCTTGATTGCTGCTATCCACTGTCAGATTAAACTGAAGATTTTTCAGCGTATATTCATGAGCGCACCAAACATAGGTACTGTCTGGCAAATTTCGCAGCTTGCCCAGCGACTCCACCATTTGGGTTGGGGTGCCCTCAAACAATCGGCCGCAGCCACCAGAAAATAAAGTATCACCACAAAATAGGTTGCCCATTTCACCCGGAACCACAGGCGGGAAATAATAGGCGATGTGAGCGCGAGTGTGACCTGGAACAAAGAAAACTTCTGCCGTATGGTTTGCAAACGAAACGCGATCGCTCTCCTGCAAAAATACCTGTTGTCCCGGAATTCTGCCCCGATCTTCTACGCCGCCATAGATGATCGCGTCAGGAAAATGCTGTAGTAGCTTCGTATTGCCGCCCACATGATCGCTGTGGTGATGGGTGTTGAAGATCGCAACCAGCGTTGCCCCAAGTTCCTTCAGTTTTTGCAACACAGGTTCAGCGATCGCCGGATCGACCACTGCGGCAACATTTGCCTCAGCATCGTGCAACAGAAACACATAATTGTCGGATAATACTGGAATTCGATACACCTTCATAGACCAATCCTCTATTACCTTTCCACTGCCCGACAATTTGTTCAAAGGAATACCTAACGCCTAGCCTTCAACACCTGAACCTCTCAACGCCATTTGTCCCAAGGCATCTCCTGTCACACGGCAGATGCGCCAATCGGGAAGCACATCTGCTCCCATGCGCTGATAAAAGCCTATAGCGGGTTCATTCCAATCCAGCACACTCCATTCTAATCGTCCGCAATCGTTCGCGATCGCCCGCTGAGCCAGATAAATCAGTAGCGCTTTGCCAATTCCCTGACTGCGGTAGTCTGGCAAGACGAACAGATCTTCTAGATAAATGCCTGGTTTAGTCAGAAAGGTGGAGTAGTTGTAAAAAAATAGAGCAAATCCAACGGCAGCGCCCTCTATATCTGCCAAAATAGCTTCAGCATAAGGGCGATCGCCAAATAAATGCGATCGCAGCACCGCTGCACTTCCGGTCACTTGATCCGTCAGCTTTTCGTACTCTGCGAGTGCCTGAATCAAGCTAAAAATTGTCGCTTCATCGCCTGGAACAGCCACACGTATGCTGACTTGGCTTAATGTCATGAATAGAGGCTCCGCTATCGTAGCTAAAGTGCCTGTATTGTATCTCTCAGAGTGAAAGAGTTTTGCGCTAGTGAATCAGCCCATTGATATTTTGATTTTGTCGAATGGTCCAGGTGAGTTGGCGACCTGGGTGCATCCCGTTGTGCAGGAACTTCGCCTTCAACTGGGGAACGATCGCAGTCAGGTGAGAATCTCAGTTGTGCTATCGCCCTGTGCCAATGCCAGCGGACAGGAAGGCGCGACCGCCCGCCGCTTTACTGAAATTGATCGCGTGCAGGAAGCCGCTCAGTTCTTTCCATTTTTGCTGCTGGGCAAAACCCAGGATAATTGGGATTGGCGAACAAAAGGCGTGGTGCTGTTTTTGGGCGGCGATCAGTTTTTCCCTGTCGTGATTGGCAAACGGTTGGGCTATCGCACGGTAATTTATGCAGAATGGGAAGCGCGCTGGCATTCCTTTGTTGATCGCTTTGGCGTAATGAATTCAACGATTTGCGATCGCGTTGCCCCTAAATATGCTCATAAATTTACTGTTGTCGGCGATCTGATGGCAGAAGCAGGAAAGAGTGAGGGAGCGGAACAAGGCGATCAAACACTTCAACCCAATCCCCCTCAGCAATCCTCACTTCTAATTGGACTCCTCCCTGGCTCCAAACCGATGAAGTTGACTTTAGGAGTACCGCTGACCCTGGCGATTGCGGAACACCTTCATCAAACCTATCCCGCTGTCCAGTTTGTGATTCCAGTTGCACCCACCTTAGAGTTGCAAACCCTTGCCACTTACGCCGATCCAGCACACAATCCGATTATTCAAAAACTCGGCTGGGCATCCGCAACCCTGGTAATGCCCAACGCAGCCGACCAACTGCCTATCCTTAGAACCCCTTCTGGAGCCGAGGTTGCTCTCTGGAGACAGTTTCCAGCCTATGATGTGCTGTCTCGATGTACTATTTGTCTGACAACGATTGGGGCAAACACCGCTGAGTTGGGAGCTTTGGCAGTTCCCATGCTGGTGTTGGTGCCAATGCACCAGCTCGACATTATGAGGGCGTGGGATGGATTGCCCGGATTATTGGTAAAACTACCGGGCATCGGAACCAGCATGGCAACAATGATTAGCTGGCTGGCTTCTCTTCGTCCTAAGTTGAGGGCTTGGCCCAACATTTGGGCCAAGCGGGAAATCGTCCCAGAATGGTACGGTGAGTTTCAGCCCCAAGACGTTGCTGCAAAAGTAGCGCACTATCTAGAGCATCCCGAAATATTGCAAAAAATGCGAAGTGAACTCCGAACCGTTCGTGGACAACCTGGTGCGGCTGAAAAGCTGGTGCAGTTGGTGCAAGAGGCTTTGAAAATAGAAGATGAGAGGCTAGAAGGTTAGAAAAGGATTTGCGAACAATTCATTTCGCCATGCACTGCAAAAAGGCGCTGGTATGTTGTGGTTTCGCAGGCGCAAGAAAAAGGCACCAACGAGGATAAAGTGTACGTTCTCCTATTCGCGATCGCAATCTCAGATGAAGCTGAACCCTAGGCATAGGATTCCATGGAGCATTCGCCAATCGTCTATCGCATTGGCAATATCATCTCTTCTTTGTCTATTCTAAACACTTTTTCAATTCCGATTGGTTTCAGCCAACAAAGCAAAAGCGGCGCAAGAATTCATCGCTGTATTGATATATTTTCGGGTAATACCAAATTAAATTGGAGTAGTTACAGATCAGATAAACTGAGGAATGTAGAGGTGAGAGTCTAATCATGGCTGGTGTCAGCGCAATCGTAATTAAAGAAAGTCTCGAGGAGTTAGGCACCCGCTTGCGAACGGTTGAACAGCCGATAGTTAAAGAACGATTGCAAGTGTTGTACTGGCTCAAACGAGCGCAAGCACCGAGCATCAGCCAGATCGCGGTTGCAATTGGCAGGCATCGAGGCACGGTGCAAAAGTGGTTAGCGCTGTATCGAGCACAAGGATTAGAGGCATTGCTGGTGGTCAAGCCAACGCCAGGAGGAGACAACCGGATGATTCCAATGTGGGCAGAAGTTGCCTTAGCAAAGCGATTGCAGGAACCGGACAATGGGTTTGACAGCTATGGGGAGGTGCAGCACGCCCTGTACAATGTTGCAAACACCTCCCTAAAGTTTTTAATTTCGATTTCCAGAGAGAAACTGCGCCCTGATTATGGAGATGGCTTTCAGGGTGCCCCCTTGCATTTCATTTAAGCTCAAACTTCCCAGAACTACTGAAATGATAGGTTTCGAGATATCTTGGTATCCCGTTGGTGGAGGAGCCAAACTTTTGAATGTGCATTTTTCCTAAAGTGGCTTTAACCCCTTCTTCTCACTTTGAGGGAAGCCACCATGAATCAGCCCAACCCGAAGCGAAAACGGATATTGGAGGTTCGCGCTAGCTTTGAAGTTTCCCGACTCTCCCCTGAGTACCTTGCCAGTGCTTATGAACAGATTTTGCCCCCTGTACGGCGCGTCGCTTCAATGCCAAAACAAGCATCCGTTATCGATATCAATGCTATAGAAAAACGAATTGGAGAAGAGAATTATGAACAGTCATGATATTCAAGTGGCGATCTATGCGCGTGTCTCTTCAGAACAACAAGTGTCCTCTCATACGATTGAGAGTCAACTATCAATATTGCGGGAAAAGATCACGGCTGATGGATGTGTCTTACAACCCGATTTGCAATTTATTGATGAAGGTTATAGTGGTGCGACACTCTTGCGTCCAGCTCTGGAACAACTGCGTGATCTGGCAGCGACAGGCAGCATCGACCGACTTTACATTCATTCCCCAGATCGCTTGGCTCGCAAATATGCCTATCAAGTCTTGCTCCTGGATGAACTGCAACGAGCTGGGGTGGAAATTGTGTTTCTCAATCGGGCTTTAGGCGACTCTCCCGAGGATGACCTGTTACTGCAAGTTCAAGGCATGGTGGCGGAATATGAACGAGCCAAAATCCTAGAACGAAGCCGCCGTGGGAAGCGCCATGCTGCTCGTTCAGGTTCTGTCAATCCGCTATCCGGTGCGCCTTATGGCTATCACTACATTGATACCCAACAAGGCAATGGGCAAGCGCGTTATGAAGTCCATCCTGAACAGGCACCAGTCGTGCGCCAAATTTTCGATTGGATAGGGCGAGAACAGGCAACGATTGGCGAAGCCTGTCGCCGCCTCCAGCAAGCGGACATTCCCTCACCCAAGGGTAAGCCTGTCTGGGATCGTTCCACCATCTGGGGAATGCTGAACAATCCAGCCTATAAAGGCACGCAATCGGGACAAAGCGACCGCGCTTACGCCCAGGTCGTAGACAGTCGCCCTTTCCTCGTCAAGATTATTCGATCTACGACAAAGACCCGCAGCAGTGGATTTTGATTCCGGTGCCCGCGTTGATTGACTTGAAGCCGTGCAACAACAGTTGCAGGAGAATCGCCAACGCGCCCGCCAAAGTCAAAGAGGCGCAAAATATCTCCTGCAAGGACTCTTAGTTTGTCAGCAGTGTGGCTACGCTTATTACGGTAAACCTGTCAGTCACAAAGCGGCGAAAGGCAAGGTTCGAGAGTATGCTTACTACCGCTGTATTGGCACCGATGCTTATCGCTTTGGCGGAGATCGCATTTGCAGCAATTTGCAAGTCCGCACTGATTTGCTGGAAATGGCAGTATGGCAGCAGGTGCAGGCGTTACTAGAGAATCCGCAGCGACTGACTCAGGAGTATACCCGTCGAGCACAAGCGCCCAAACAGGGACAACACCTTACCGCATTGGAAACGCAATTGACCAAACTGCGACGCGGACTGGAGCGCCTGATTGATAGTTATGCTGAGGGGGTGATTCACAAAGCTGAGTTTGAGCCGCGCATCACTCAGATGCGAGTCCGGATCGCCGCCTTAGAAACTCAGATCGCGCAAGCAACCTCAGAAATGACCCGCCAACAAGAGCTTCGGCTGATCATTGGCCGATTAAAAGACTTTGCCACTCAAGTAAAAACTGGATTAGAACAGTTGGATTGGCAACAGCGCCGGGACATTATTCGCACCTTGGTCAAGCGGGTAGAAATTGACAAAGATCAGGTCAATGTCGTCTTCAGAGTCGAACCCCTTTCACCTGTGCCTGACTCTGATAAAGATTGTTTGCAACATTGTACAGGGCGTGATCAGTCCCTTACTAGCCAACATTGCCCTCAATGGGATAGAGCACATCCACCCATCCGTGAGATATGCGGATGATATGGTATTCCTGCTTAAGCCCAAAGACAATGCAGAGGCAATCCTTGAGCGAATCAGCCAGTTTCTTGCAGAACGAGGAATGAAGGTTAGCGAACAGAAGACCAAGGTCACTGCTACGACAGATGGATTTACGTTTCTCGGCTGGCACTTTCGAGTGCAAAGCAATGGAAAGTTTAGATGTGTTCCTTCCGTGAACAATTTCAAGGCGTTCCGTCAGAAAGTAAAAGACATCGTCAACAACTCGAAGTATGGTGCGAAAACTAAGGCTGAGAAATTAGCTCCTATCGTTAGAGGCTGGAGAAACTATCACCGCTTCTGCAAAATGAATGGGTCACGTTTCTCGCTGTGGCATGTCCAAAACAGGGCATTCAGGGTATTTAACAAGGAATCTAAACAGAACCGTTACACCAGCAAGAAATTGGTGAACATAGCGTTTCCATCAGTTCCTTACTCTGAAAATAAACACGGTAACGTCAAGGGGGAGAAATCACCTTTTGACGGTGATATGACCTATTGGAGTGAACGCAACAGCAAGCTCTATGATGGCGAAACTGCTCAAGCCTTAAAACGTCAGAACCATATCTGTGGCTATTGTGGCTTAAAAACGCTGAGTGACGAGAGGGTCCATCTCCATCATGTAGATGGCAATCATAACAATTGGAGAACCAAGAACCTTCTAGCCATTCACGAAAGTTGTCACAAGTATCTCCATAGACGCAAACGCGAAAGCCAAGAACATCGGGAGCCGGATGCAGGGAAACTCGCACGTCCGGATCTAACTGAGAGGGGCGGGGAGTAATGTCCCCCCTCGACTCAACCCAGTTTGTCCTTAGCAACCATTTTTCTCGGTTGCTATACACAGGCGATATTCAGACAGACTAATCCAGCATATTCAGAATTGTTGAGATTTGTTAATTGAAGGGAACTATGAATACATTCACCCGCTAAGTAACCTGTGAGTAACCCTTCCAACCATGTTGTTAAAAACTGTAAGCCGATGGTCGGTGACTGGGCAGATGCCATTGCGTCTGATTCTGGTTGTGCCGTTTGTAATGCAAATTTTTGTAGCGGTTGGCTTGACGGGTTATCTGGGTATTCGTAATAGTCAAAAATCGATCAATACTGTGGTTTCCCAATTGCGCAGTGAAACCAGTGATCGGATTAATCAGCAAATTCTCTTTTATTTAGAGAAGCCGTATCTCACTAATCAAACGATTGCGGCTGGAATTTCGGAAGGACAAATTGACATCAAAAATGTTAAAGCCTTAGAGCATTTCTTCTGGCGGTTGGTAAAACAAGACACTGTGAACTTCCTCCAAATCGGCACGCCTCAGGGAACTAGCGTTCTAGTTGAACGGTTGGAGGAGGGATTTATCGTGGCTCGGACGGGGGACACGGATCTACCCAATCGCCAGAGCTACCGCTTAGATGACCGGGGGAAACGGGCTGAATTGCTGGGAACTAAACCGTTTGACCCACGGACTCGACCCTGGTACAAAGCGGCAGTGGAAGTGGGTGAGCCAAGCTGGAGCAACATCTTTCTTGGGGCTTCAGGAAAAGCGACACTTTCTCTGTCGCAACCGATTTACGGCGAAACCGGCAACCTTTTGGGTGTGCAACATAGTAATTTTCGCCCTTCACGGATTCACGAGTTTTTGAAAAGCGTCAAGGTCGGACTGACTGGACAAACGTTTATTGTGGATCGCTCTGGACAGTTAATTGCTAGCTCGCTGATTGAGCAACCTTACAAGATTCAGAATGAGGAATTAGAGCAGATTCCAGCGACAGACATTGAAAATCCTGTCATTCGTGCCACAGCCAAAGCTGTGCTTGAGCACTTCGGTAGCTTCAGCATCAATCAGAGCCAACAGCTTGATGTTGTGGTAGATGGCAAACGACAGTTTGTGCAGATTTCACCCATTCGAGACGGAAATGGCATTGACTGGTTCAGTGTTGTGGTGGTGCCGGAGTCCGACTTCACAGCAGAAATTGACGCCAACACGCGCACGACTATGTTGCTTTGTCTAGCGGCACTGGTGGTTGCAACCATTTTAGGGATCTACACGGCACAATTAATTGCTCAGCCCCTTAGACGTTTAAGCCAATCCTCTGAGGCGATGGCGGATGGGGCACTCGATCAAAACGTCGAACTCTCAAATGTGCGAGAGCTAAATGTGCTAGCTCGTTCATTTAATCGAATGACGCAGCAGCTACGCGGCTCATTTACCCAATTAGAACAAACCAACGAGCAGCTAGAGCATCGGGTGGAAGAACGAACAGCGGATCTGAAGGAGACGCTGCAAGAACTGCAACGCACTCAAACTCAGATGATTCAAGCCGAAAAAATGTCGAGTTTAGGACAGTTGGTGGCTGGAGTCGCGCATGAAATTAATAACCCTGTGAACTTCATTCATGGCAACGTGACTCACATCAATGAATACACTCAAAATCTCCTGGAACTGCTGCAACTCTATCAAACTGAATTTCCAGACTCTACTCCAGCCATTCGAGACAAGATGGACGAGATTGATTTGGAGTTTCTGAATGAAGATGTCCTGAAGCTACTGACATCGATGCAAGTTGGAACGGAGCGCATTCGAGGGATTGTCACGTCGTTGCGGAACTTCTCACGGCTGGATGAAGCGCAGGTGAAAGAGGTGGATATTCACGAAGGCATTGAAAGCACGCTCCTGATTTTGCAGCATCGCTTGAAAGCCAAAGTGAATTGTCCACCGACCACGCTGATTCGGGCTTATGGCGACCTGCCGCTGGTGGAGTGCCACCCTGGGCAGATGAACCAGGTGTTCATGAATATCTTAGTCAATGCGCTTGATGCTTTAGAAGAAAGTAATATCAACCGCACCTATCAAGCGATAGAAGCTAATCCTAATCAGATTACAATTCGTACCGCAGTGATTGATGCCGAGTGGGTAGAAATTGCGATCGCTGACAATGGTCCTGGAATGTCAGAGGAGACCCATCAACACATTTTTGATCCATTTTTTACCACCAAGCCCATTGGGAAGGGCACGGGTATGGGCATGTCCATTAGCTATCAAATCATCACCGAGAAACATGGCGGCAACTTCAGCTGTTGCTCTACCCTTGGCAAGGGGACTGAATTTGTGATTCAGATTCCTGTAAGACTGAGTTGCAGGAACGAAAAGATGTTGGTCGGCACAGCTGAAAATTCATGAGTTGAAGCTTATAGCGATACAATCGAAACGCCTATTCTCAGTCAAAATCATGAAGATTTTAGAAAATCAGGTTTAGTCTTGCTCACCCTCGACTCATACTAAGTACGGAGAAGATTGAGGCGATCGGTGTAGCAATTAGATCATTAAGCAATGAGATCATTAGAAGTAGAAAAATGGACCCACAAGGCTTTGAGCACAGTTTGCAGCAAGAGCAAATGCTCTATGGAATTTGCAATCGGATTCGTCAATCGCTAGAGCTTCAAGATATTGTCTCAACTGCCGTAGAGGAAATCCGCGCCTTTCTCAAGATCGATCGGGTCAAGATCTATCACTTTGAGTCAGATGGGAGTGGGGCAGTGATTGCCGAGTCGATCGCCGATCAACGGTTGCCTGCATTGCTGGGTTTACACTTCCCCGCCAGCGACATTCCTGACTCTGCTTATGAACTGTTTCTTAAAGCCCGCCAGCGGGTCATTATTAACGTAGCCACTCAATGTAAGATCTCAAGCCAGATAGACGACTCCACCACTAGAGAGCCGTTAACGATTGAAGATGTGCGTTATGCTCCGGTTGACCCTTGTCATATCCAGTACATGCTGGGCATGGGCGTGATGGCTTCTTTAACAGTGCCCATTCTCCATCAAAATCAACTCTGGGGCTTGTTAGTCGTTCATCACACTGAACCCTATTCCTTCTCAGAGCGGGAACTACAGATCGTGCAACTGCTGGTAGATCAAGTTTCGATCGCCATTGCTCAGTCCAATCTCCTCAACCAAGTGCAGCCGCAAGCCCACTATGAACTGACCGTCAATCGAATCAGCAGTTTGTTGCATAACCCACTCAACCTAGCGGAAATTCAGCAAACGGTTTTGGAGGAAACGGTGAAAGCGTTGGGCGGCTCAGGCGGGCGGCTCTACTTCGTTGCGGAATCTGCCAGTAGTGCGGCACAACTCTATACGAGCGGCGTGCAACCCACTCACGCTCGTTTGGAAGAAAGCAATGGCTGGAAAGCGTTGATGAACTGGACAGCAGGACCGAGCAGCGCCAAGCCGACCTATGAAGAAGTCATTACCGCCTGGGAGCAAGCTGGGCGGGCGCTCATCCCATCCCACCCAGTTCATCAGCATGGCTCAACTGCCAATGGCATCCCCTCACCCTATGTTCTGGATCTAGCTCAAGCTGTCCTACAGGATGAACTGGCAGAGGCGTTTACAGAGACACTCATCCGCACTGCCTTGATTGTGCCGCTGCAGTGTCAGCATCAATGTGTGGGCTGGTTAACCATCTTCCGCAATGGCTATGATACCGAAATTCTTT
>NZ_JAEVYN010000001.1:1238780-1871059 GCF_016807185.1 Leptolyngbya sp. Cla-17 | reverse complement strand
CTTCTAAATTAGTCACCGTCCAGGGGCGATCGCGAATCCGCTCCAACAGGGAGGTTGCCTCAGTCTGATTCAGCAGTACGACCGTGCGACCCTGAATAATTTGCCCGGTTGCTTCATCAAAATCGCTGCCTGTGGCAACTTTGACTCCGTTTAAATTAACAAGTCGCGCTTCAAACGATCCTTTTGCCGCTGGCGTTGCACCGTTCGCTTCTAGCGTTGCCTTTAAATCCCAATAGGCTCCTTTACGAAAGGCTCTGCGCTGACGCTCTCGCCGCACCAGCAGCCGCACGGCCACAGATTGCACTCGCCCTGCCGACAGCCCAAAGGCAATTTTTTTCCATAGCAACGGCGACAATGTGTAGCCCACCAATCGATCTAAAATGCGACGGGTTTCCTGCGCTCTCACCAGCCGTTCATCCACTTCGCGGCAATTTTGAATTGCTTCCTGAATTGCCTCTTGGGTAATTTCATGAAACACCATGCGCTTGATCGGCACTTTAGGCTGGAGCAACTGCAACAAATGCCAGCTAATGCTTTCTCCCTCTCGGTCTTCGTCTGTTGCCAGAATTAACTCGTCCACATTTTTAAGTGCGTCTTTGAGTTCCTTCACAATTTTCTTCTTGTCTTGAGGAACGACGTACAGTGGCTCAAAGTTAGACTCTACATTCACACCCAACTGCGCCCATTTTTCCCCTTTAACGCTAGCGGGAATTTCGCTTGCAGACTGGGGAAGATCGCGCACGTGCCCCATTGATGCCTCTACACGATAGCCAGCAGGCAAGTAGTTGCGAATGGTTCGAGCTTTGGTTGGAGATTCAACAATAACCAGGGTTGACATGGGCTTTTTAATCAATGGAATCAGGAGAGTAGTACACTCCAATGAATGAGGCAAAGGCTTATAACCATACAGGTTAGCGCTTCTTTCCCTTCACTTACAGTTAATAATGAGTGACTACCATGGATAGTTGTTGCTTTTCAAGATATCTAACGGGTGTTTTTAGCCAGTAGCATTCCCTGATAGTAATGCTTTCAGGAGCATTGTCAAAAGCGCGATCGCAAATCATCAAGTTTTTTCAGCTATTTTGTATTTTGTAATAAGTAATAAAAGGGTTATCTATAGAGCGTGATGAATGGAAGCGATGAGTAAACCGAAACTGGATAAACAATCCACTGAGAACCTGACAGGGTAAAATCCACTGTAAGTCACAAATGCCGGATGAACTCTGAATTTTATTAGCCTGTTAAAGTAAGTCATATTTGTAAAGCATTCATTTGTAAAGCCTTAACTCGGACAACGCCCCATGGATTTTGCTAGTCTCGCTGCTCAACTGAATACCGGAGTGATTCTCCCTGAGTTAATTGTCATCATCACCTTATTGGTGGTGATTGTTGGCGATTTGATTGTGGGGCGAACCGCTTCCTCTCAATGGACTCCCTATCTGGCGATCGCTGGATTGCTGTCTGCTGTTGGTGCCCTGTACTTGCAGTGGGATATTACTAACCCCATTTCGTTCTTGGGTAGCTTTAATGGCGATGCCCTAAGCGTGGTTTTTCGGGGCATTATTGCCCTGTCCTCAGCCGTCACAATTTTGATGTCTGTTCGATATGTGGCTCAATCGGGAACGGCTCTAGCAGAATTCATCACCATTCTGCTTACGGCAACATTAGGCGGCATGTTCCTTTCTGGAGCAAATGAATTGGTGATGATTTTCGTCTCTTTAGAAACCTTGAGTATCTCGTCTTATTTACTCACTGGTTATACAAAACGCGATCCACGGTCCAATGAAGCTGCGCTGAAGTACTTATTGATTGGCGCATCTAGCACTGCAATTTTTCTTTACGGCAGTTCGTTGCTATACGGATTGTCGGGTGGGGAAACCAATTTGAGCGCGATCGCGACGCAAGTTGCAGCCGCAGGATTAGGTGAGTCGATTGGCATGGTGATTGCCTTAGTATTTGTGATTGCCGGAATTGCCTTCAAAATTGCTGCCGTGCCCTTTCACCAATGGACGCCCGATGTCTATGAAGGCTCCCCTACTCCCGTAGTGGCGTTCCTCTCAGTTGGCTCGAAAACTGCCGGATTTGCCCTCGCGATTCGCTTACTGGTGACTGCCTTTCCGCTGCTGACTGACCAATGGCAATTCGTGCTGACAACTTTGGCAGTGCTGAGTATGATTTTGGGAAATGTGGTTGCGCTAGCGCAAACCAGCATGAAGCGACTGCTTGCCTACTCTTCCATCGGTCAGGCAGGGTTTGTCATGATTGGGCTGGTCGTTGGCACTGAAGACGGTTATGCCAGCATGGTTTTTTACCTGATGGCGTATCTGTTTATGAACTTAGGCGCATTTATCGGCGTAATTTTGTTTTCCTTGCGGACAGGCACCGATCAGATCAGCGAATATGGTGGGTTGTATCAGAAAGACCCCCTGTTAACGCTTTCCCTCAGCATTTGCCTCTTGTCTTTGGGCGGCATTCCGCCATTGGTGGGCTTTTTTGGGAAAATCTATCTGTTTTGGGCTGGCTGGCAAGCAGGAGCTTACGGACTGGTCATTTTAGGGTTAGTTACCAGTGTCGTTTCGATTTACTACTATATTCGCGTAGTCAAGGCGATGGTGGTGAAAGAGCCGCAAGAAATGTCTGACTCCGTCAAGAACTATCCTGAAATTCGCTGGAATATCCCCGGTATGCGCCCATTGCAAGTTGGATTAGTGTTGACCTTTGTGGGAACTTCCCTTGCAGGAATTTTGGCAAATCCTTTGTTTACTTTGGCGACTCAATCGGTGGCAAAAACGCCGATGCTGCAATCTGTGTTGGTGGGCATTCAGAAACCCGCGTTTGAAAGAACCGCCACAGTAGATCCAGTTCAGCCTGATGTGAAGCTGTAATTTCAGCTTTGACTTCTCGATTCAGCGATCGCTATCTCTAATGGGCGATCGCTTTGTTTTGCAGAATTCACTCTAGTTCCTGCCCGCTGCCCCCTAATCTTTACTCCTATGTCTGTAAAAAATCTAATTTCCCTCGGTTTACTAATTTTTATCCCAATTGCGATCGCGGCTGAAAAGCTGGAATGGGATGCCCTGCTGGTATTTGGGTTGTCAGCTGTGGCGATCGTGCCCTTGGCAATTTGGCTCAGCACTGCCACCGAAGAGTTGGCGGTGACGCTCGGTCCGACCATTGGGGGGCTATTAAACGCTGTCTTTGGCAACGCAACAGAATTAATTATTGCTCTGGTTGCCCTCAGAGCGGGCTTGGTAGATATTGTGAAAGCCAGCATTACCGGAACGATCGTCAGCAACCTGCTGCTGGTAATGGGGCTATCCATGTTTTTGGGAGGATTGCGCTATAAAGAGCAGGAGTTTAAGCCCGTTGTAGCCCGGATGAATGGTTCCACGATGACGTTGGCGGTAATTGCGATCGTTTTGCCTGCGATGGTGATTTCTACCTCAAACGTGGTGGAACCCAGTTCTATTACTGGACTATCTATGTTTGTGGCGGCGGTAATGATTGCAGTCTATGCTTTTACGCTGCTATTTTCTCTAAAAACCCACAGCTATCTCTATGAAGTGGGAGTAGTGGAGCTGGAAGGAGAAAGTACCGAAGCGGATCATGGAGAAGGCGGACACGAAAAACCGAATCTCTGGCTGTGGATGGGCGTTTTGTTAGTTGCCACGATTGGGGTTGCGTTCGTCTCAGAAATTTTTGTGGGTGCTGTGGAAGAAGCAACCGCAGGATTAGGATTGACCCCTTTGTTTACCGGGGTGATCTTGCTGCCATTGGTGGGCGGTGCCGCCGAATATGTGACTGCTGTGCGGTGTGCCTTGAAAAACAATATGGATTTGTCGGTTTCCGTGGCAATGGGTTCCAGTCTCCTGGTAGCGCTGCTGGTGGCACCGCTGCTGGTAATTGTGGGGCAGGTGATTGGGCAGCCAATGGATCTCAATTTCAACTTGTTTGAGGTGGTGGCGATCGCGATCGCGGTGATTACTGCCAACTTGATCAGCCTGGATGGTCGCTCCAACTGGCTGGAAGGAATGCTGCTGCTGGCAACTTACGCAATCTTAGGGGCTGCGTTTTATTTTCATCCTGTATAAAATTAGCCCTTTTGCCAAAACTGAGCCAAAATTTCACCCGGAGGGCGATCCCAGGTATCAATATGTTGGTAAATCAGTGCTTCGGCGTTCAAGGTGTAAACAGAGTAGCCGTTGAATAGTAGCTTGGGCTTCCAGGGCAGGCGTAGTGTTCCCCTGACTGTCCAGTCCGCCCGAATGGTATTTTCACTGGTTGGGTAAACTTGATGAACATCGAAATATAATTCTGTGAAGAACAGCCGTCCGTGAAAGCGGAGTGTCCAGAAAACAATTCGATAGTTAAACTTACCCTTAAATGTATTGACCGGATCTCGAAAGAAAATATCCTGACTATAAATGTCATAGGAAATGTTTTGAGCAAACAGTGTTGGCAAGTCCTGTCGTAACACTGCAATCGCCTGCTCAAGTTGGGCTGCGTATTCCAATTCGCTGATTGGTTGACTCACATCAGCACTTCCTCAAAGTTGATGGTGTCATGACGAGGATCGACATGGCTAACGCGGAGTTGCAGATGATCGCCGGGTTCAATCGAGCGCGTAAACCGCATCGCCATTTCTAGTCCTAAATCTTCCAGCAGTACTAGACCTAAATTTTCGTGTTCCCTTAGCCAACGCAGCATCAGGGCGTGCCACACTTCATCGGGCGATCGCCGCAAAAATTCTAATCCCCAGTAGCGATTCGTTTGCCGCTCTACAGAAACCGCTTCCTGCACCGTGCTGCTCAGGGTCATGGTCAGTTCTTGCACCTGTTCTGCTGAAAAAGGCAGCGGCTCGCCACGCAAATGAGCTTTTAACTGAAAATGGGTGAGCAGATCAGTGTAGCGACGAATGGGGGAGGTGACTTGGGTGTAGGTTTCAAGTCCTAAACTGGCGTGACGAGCGGGGGTAATGCTCATTTCACTGCGGGGCATACAGCGGCGAATGGCGCAGAAGCGCACGGGACCTGCGGGGAGCTGCATTAACTCTTGCTCAGGGGGCAATTCAGGCTGGGGTTGATGCCGAAAGGGGATGGGCAAGCTGTGAGTTTGACCATACCGGGCAGCAGTTTCTCCTGCCAAAATCATCATTTCAGCAACCAACTGCCGTGCGATCGAGTCTTGCAGGACGTGAATAATGACTTCACCTTCTCTGACCTTAATCGAGGATTCTGGCATGTGAATGCTGATTGCCCCTTGAGACTGTCGCCATGTTTGCCGCTGCTTTGCCCAAGCCGCGATCTCCTCTAGCTCCGACTCTTCCTGAACTCCGCCTAATTCCAGCATTTCATCGACGTCTTCGTAGGTGAGGCGATAGGTCGTTTTAATCTGGCTGGGATGAATGCTGTAATCCTGAATTGCGCCCTGTTCGTCTAGGACCACTCCAAAGCTGAGCGCGTTGCACACCTGCCCTTGCACTAAGCTCATCGGTCCGGTTGCCAATTCTGACGGAAACATGGGGATCATGCCCGTGGGCAAATACACCGTGGTGCTGCGGCGACGGGCTTCTAGATCCAGTTCATCCCCAGGAATGAGCCAGCGAGTTGGATCGGCAATGTGAATCCACAGCCGTTGTTTTCCTTCGGATAAGTATTCTAAACTCAGCCCATCGTCAATTTCCTGGGTGCTTTCGTCATCAATGGTGTAGACCTTGAGATGGGTCAAATCGAGGCGATCGCGGTGGGTATCATCTGGAGGAGAACTTAGTCGATGGTGCGCCACTTCCAGAACCTTTTGCGGAAATTGAATCGGAACTTGACTGCGGCGCAGAAATAGATTCTCGTGGGGATTCCATACTTCCAAATCCACTAGGAGTTGAAAGGCTGCTTGTGGACTCTCTGATCGCTTCAAGTGTATCAAGGTTTCAAGAGCAGAGGTGCGCTGAGTGGCTTCGTCTCCTAAAGTGGCATAGCGTTCCAACGATTCTAAACGCAGGCGATCGCTGCTCTGCCATTCCACCGATTGATGCTCAAGCGCTTGCTGCAATCGTATAAAATACCCTTGTAGTTCCTGCTGGCGCTGTTCCTCCATCTCTATTTGGTGCTTCAATTCTGCCACCTGAGGCTTGGAACGCGGCTCGTAGCGATCGCCCTTCAATTTGAAATACAGCTTATCTTCCGACAATAGCCAATAGGCGGCATAGCAAAGCAATGGAGTTTGCTCAGAAAATAACAGCAGCGCCATGCCCGCCGGATCGATAGTTTCCCGATCTTCAATCAGCAGTTCCCAGGCAACTTCTAAATTAGATAAGTCTAAATAAGGCTCAACCTGCTTCAAAAAACCTGGAATATTAGACGATCTGTAGGTTTCCCCAGTGACTTGATACTCAACTTGGCGAGGATGAAGCGTATGGGATTGGGCAAACTCATCGATCGCAATCCAGTGTTTCTTCCCTTCTGGACGCTCTATCACAGCGAGACGGCGATCGCTGTTGACCCGAAATTCTATAAGGGTTCCCTTCTCCATCAGTTAAAAAGCAATTTGAAGGAAGTAATAATGCCCAACCCCATCATTTATCTATAAAGGAAAAGGATAGCCAGAAAAAATGACCGTTAAGGTTTGAGCCTTAAAAAGACAAAAACCTGCACAGTCCAACATGAGCTGAATATACAGCGATCGCGCTGCTTTCAAGAAACAGCGACAATTTGACTTGAGCGAAAGCCTTAACCTTCTGCGTTAATGAAGGGTAGCAGCGCTACAATCCGTGCTCGCTTGATAGCTTCAGTCAGATTACGCTGTTGTTTAGCGGTTAATCCAGTAATGCGGCGGGGCAAAATCTTGCCCCGTTCCGTGATGAATTTGCGCAATAGATCCACATCTTTATAATCGATGGGGTCTTCAGGCTTGATGGGAGAAACGCGGCGGCGAAGATAGGTCATGAGTGCAAATAGTTAATGGAAGTATTAATGGTCAACTTGGACAGAAGTAGTATTTGGGTGTGGTGTTGATGGGCGATCGCCCAATCAACAGACCTCTCTGCTACTTAATTTCTTTGTGTGCCGTGTGCCGATTGCAGTGAGGGCAAAATTTCTTCAGCTCCAACCGTGCCGTGGTGTTGCGGCGGTTTTTCTTAGTGGTGTAACGAGATACGCCCGGAGAACGCTTATCCGGATTAGTGCGACACTCGGTACATTCCAGCGTAATAATGATCCGTACGTCCTTACCCTTAGCCATAATCCTAACAACTCAGCGATTGAGACAAAATTCGACACGAATGTCCATTATTTCACACGACGCTTAGCTTCGGCAAATATTTGCTTAATTTTAATATCTAGAGAGTAGCCACGACCGCTTTGGACAATAATTGTGCGGGCAAGGCGATCGTGAAAAGCCTGCCGATTATTGGTATCCGTAAAAGCAAAGCTGCAATCAACGAGCAGAGGAATTGGGGCTACCAGCAGGAACCCATTGGTTGGGCTGAGACTGGCAAGCCCAATTAAGACGAGTAAACTGCCAAAACCCGTTAGCGCCTCCCGCTTACCTAAGTCTACTAATCCTGGAATCACTCGAAATCGAGGATTAACCAGCTTCATATCCATCGCCCAGCGCCCTAAGCTTTGCCCCCGGTTTTGGACGACCAAAAACACCCGCAAAACCGCCCACAAAATAATAAATACCGGAATGTAGAGGCTGCTTCCCAAAAGCAAACTTGGCAGAGCCGCTGCGCCAAAATCGATCGCAAATGCTGCAACTCGCCTCTCCATTGGCACTCTTAAATACCGCCCCGTTGTATTTAACTCTCCGCTCATGGAAATTTTATAAAGATTATGTTCCTATGTTGACACGCCCCGCGTGAAGGCAGCGGAAATTCTAAATTTGAGTCAGACTAAGGCAAAAAAGCATCATGACATCCATTAATCGCCTGATTATCTTCACCCGCTATCCTGAAGCTGGCAAAGCCAAAACCCGACTCATTCCTGCATTAGGAGCCGAGGGAGCCGCAGCGCTACACCGTCAGATGGTAGACCACACGTTACAGCAAGCGCAGATTTTTCAGTTTCAGCATCCAGCGTGCGTGGAGGTGCGATTTGCAGGTGGAAATCGGGTTTTGATGCAGCGCTGGCTGGGCACTGACTTGATGTATACCGTACAGGGTGAGGGCGATTTGGGCGATCGTATGGCGCGATCGTTTCAGTCTGCATTTAATTCTGGCGTTGACCGGACCCTCATCATTGGCACCGATTGTCCCGATTTGAATGCGACTTTGTTAGAGCGAGCCTTTTGTCAACTTCAGCACCATGATCTTGTTTTGGGACCCGCTAGCGACGGTGGCTACTACTTGATTGGGCTACGGCGCTTCATCCCTCAACTGTTTATGAATATTGAATGGAGTACGGATAGTGTCTTAGAACGAACCGTCGCGATCGCGGCGGAACTCAACCTGTCCGTTGCGCTACTGCCCATATTGTCGGATGTGGACTATCCCGCAGACCTGAAAATCTGGGAACGCGTTACCGCAGGTCGAAGGGAATAAGGAGCAGAACTTTATAAAATAATTCGCTCAATCGGCAGAGGTTCACTATAATGCGTGCGATCGCGCCTTTGATTTGGCGGGTCGTTGAAATCGTTGCGATCGCCCATGACTTTTATCTCTTTTCCCTACGTTTTATTCTTGCTAAGCCTGGTTGTGATCTACTGGCTGCTAGATCAACCGCGATCGCGGCTCTGGGTATTGCTGGTTGCTAGTCTAATTTTCTATGCCTCATTTCAGGTGCAATACATTCCTCTGCTCTTGGCAGGAACCTGGATCAACTTTCGCTTGGGGCAGGTGCTTTCGGCTCCACCCGATTGGCGTAGCGACAACTGGCAGTTCACTCAGCAAGATTGGAATCGCAAGCGGCTCAAACTCCTATGGTTAGGCATTGGGCTAAATGTGTTGCTGCTGTTTGGCTTCAAATACATTCCCTTCACGCTCAATACGTTGGCAGAGGTATTTGGCTGGACAGCGGCAAAAGAGGTCGCTCAGTGGACGAGTAGCAACCTGATGGCACCCATCGGCATCAGCTTTTTTTGCTTTGAGTGCATTGCTTACCTGGTAGATGTCTATCGTGGTGCGCCTGCTGCTCAAGAATGGCTGAAGTTTTCTGCCTACAAGCTATTTTTTGCCAAGTTGCTGTCTGGTCCTATCACCCGTTACCACATCATGACGGGGCAAATGCAGCAGACTCGTCCGACTCTTGATCGCATTGCTGAAGGGTTATGGCTGATTGCCTGTGGTGCCGTCAAAAAAGGCTTATTAGCAGATAACATCGGCGTTTTAGTCGATCTCAGTTTTCAAAATTTGCAGCGTGCTGGTAGCGGCGATTTGTGGCTGGCAACTATCGCCTACGGCTTACAGCTTTACCTCGACTTTAGTGGCTATGTGGATATGGCGCGGGGTTCTGCGGTGCTGCTCGGCTTCAACCTTCCGCAGAACTTCGACTTCCCCTATTTGACGACCAGCATTGCGGAGTTTTGGCGACGCTGGCACATGACCTTAGGCGATTGGCTGCGAAACTATCTCTACTTTCCTTTGGGCGGCTCTCGTCAAGGGTTGTTTCGCACCTGCTTAAACTTAATCATTGTGATGGCGATCGCCGGGATTTGGCATGGTGCCGCCTGGGGATTTGTGGTCTGGGGTTTGCTGCACGGGATTGGCTTGGTCGTTCATCGGCTCACAGATTCGCTGTCAAACCGAATGAGCTGGTTAAAACAATTTTGGCGGCAACCTTACGGCATCCTATTCGCGTGGCTGCTGACTCAAGCGATGGTCGCGGTTTGCTGGATTTTCTTCCGTCTGCCAAACCTGAAAGAATCTTGGGTTGTGATCCAGCGATTGGGGGGTCATGCTGCCGATGCTCAATTTACCCAAAAGGTTTATGTGGAAGCAATCGGACTACAGCCGCTGCAAATTTCTCTGCTTTTAGCAGCCATCGTTGTGCTGATGGCGATCGCTTACTTCGGCGATCGCGCCCTCAAGCTGCAACTTAACTGGAACGTCAAACTCATGCTAGTGCCAGTTTGCCTCTTTGCCGTGTGGCTGCTTGCCCCCCAAGGTGCACTCCCCTACATCTACTTCGATTTTTGATATCGCAATCGCCTATCGTACCCCGCACTCTGCGCTTCGCAATTTTCATTCACCCCTGCGAATAGCGTTTTAACCAGTCATCAATATCTGCCAAAACCTGATCTGGAATTTCCCAGGGGAAGAGGTGCGCCGTGTTGGGATAACACTGCCATTCTGAGTTGGTAAGTTGCCGTGCAGTTTCCTGGCTGGCGGCAGCGGTAATATGGCGATCGCACGCTCCAGCTAAGACTAAGCTAGGGCATTGAATCTGCGGCAAATCAGGCAAGCGATTGTACCCTTGCCGAATGGCGGTAGACAAAGCGCGGGTTGCCCGTTGTGAGGTGCGAAGGTAGGCTGGCACGGCTGCTTGTGCAAGATACTCATAGGTGGCAGGCGTGTGGGTTTGCACCAGGTAACGGAACAGCGATCGCTGTCCAAAGGTGTCGATATTCCACTGGCGACCGGGCTGTAGCCAATTGACGATGCCTGCGATCCCGGTGTACAGGTTATCTTGCCAGGTGATCGGAGGATGATCACCCCAAGGTCGCGCCGCTGAGGCAACAAGAATTAGACCACTAACGCGATCGGGCGATCGCAGTGCCAATTCCAACGCCAGAATGCCGCCTAGCGACCAGCCTAAAACCAGGTACTTTTCAACTTGCAGGTTATCCAATAGCGCATCTAAATCGGCAAGATGATCGGTCATGGCAAAATCAGCAGTGGTTTGACTGTTGCCGTAGCCGCGCAGATCAGGGGCGATCGTTTTGTAGCGTTGGGATAGGTGTTGGGTAAACACTGACATACTGTTGCCTGTGCCGGGATGTCCATGCAGGCACAAGATGGGAAAGCCTTTGCCTTGAACTAAAACCTGTAGATCCATGCTTCTTTGATGCGATGTGGCTGCGCCTCACCCATCCTACGGCGAAATTTGCGGTCTGGTTTGGGAATCAAGCATTGTGAAAATATTTATCATTTATCCAATGATGAACTGAAAGTTTGTTTGAAGCGCCCAATAAGAAGCAGCAGAAAATTCAGCATCTTCTTTGGTTGCTTTTTCTAACAAATCTGCTGCTTTCTCTGCTTCCTTTTGAAGGTCTTTATCCATCGGTTTTTGAGAAGCCAGTTGAACAATTTGCCAAAGACTTTTTAGAAGTTGCAATCGTTGAAGTCTTGCTTCGGGAAGCGATCTCTGATTCAGCTTTAGAGAATCAATCGTTACTTTTCCTTTCAGGTTTCCTTCAATTGCATAGGCGATTTCGCCCCGAAAGCCAATAAATTTTTCAGGTTTTTCTTTGCCTGGATCAATAAATAGAAACTGTTCGAAATCTATACTGTGACGATGATCGATTGCACGGTCAGTAGGATTTTGAAGTGGAAATAGATTTTGTTTATGCCTCTGATTGCACCCAGGACATGCAAGATAGAGATTATCCCATTCGTAGGCAAGCCAATAATAACCCGGTCGCTGTAAAGGTTCACCGCTTGCTTGTTTGTAGGCTTGCTTAGGACGAAAATGTTCCACATCTCCGTCAGTGCCAATTAATCTTTCACAAAAACAACATTTTCCATGTTGGGCTTTGATCAATGCTTGCTTAACACTTTTGTGAGCGTAAATGGTGCTATCAAAAGAGAATATTCTTTCACCTAATTGGTAAACCGCTGGATTACGTGAATAACTGCTGCAATGCGATCGCCGTTTCCTTTTTCCATCCTGAGCAAGTTTTTCGGGCGGTATAGCTGATTTTTGAATGCGGATCACACGCTACCCCATTCAAGAGTTTTCTAACAATTGAGCGGCACGACGAATGATATCCATCGCTTTGATGTCGTCAGGGGTTTCTGCGGTTGGGAGAGAGCCAATTTGTGTTTCTAGCTCCTGAAGTTCTGCTTCGTCTGCTTTGGAAAGACGAGCGTTAGATAAGATTTCTTGTCTGCGAGTGAGCAACGGCTCCAAACTAGCAGGTCTAGCTGTAGGCATTTCAAAAACACTGGTCAGCACTTGATCAACCCGCCAGTTGTCAACAATCTCAGGATCATTATCAATCACCACGCGATCGCCTTCTCGTCTGAGCAACACAATATTGGCATCCTTTGCCGCTTGCACCACGAGCGGACTGTGAGCCGTCACAATAAACTGCGTGTTGGGAAATCGCTCCGTTAAAAAGCTCATAATATTGCGCTGCCATTTGGGATGGAGATGTAAATCAATCTCATCCACTAACACGATCGCAGGTTCAGCCAGTGGATCTTCACTGTTGGGATAACGTCGGAATAATCGCACGGCTAAGTCTACCATCCAGGCGATCGCCGTTCGATAGCCCAATCCTAAACTAGACAATCGCACCCAACCATAAGGAGTCAAAAATTCTGCTCGTGGACGTGGAATCTCTTCATCGGGGGGTGCAATCCGAATATCTTCAATATCTGGCAAAATACGTTTGAGAATTTCGATGATTTGATTGAGTTGTTTTTGCAAGCGATCGCGTGTTTTTCCAGCAGCAGATCGAGCCGCATAATCAGTTTGTAATAGCCACTCTTCTGCATTAATTAATGAGGCTTTTTCTGAGAATAAGCTTGCTGAGTTTTCTAGGGCTAAACTTTCACTCAGGGATATTTCTTCCATTTTTCTGGTTGCTCCATATCCATAACAAATCATTCCTTCTAATTCTTCTCCAGAAAATTCTTCTCTAGAAAAAGTACAGTGAGAAGCTATTTCTACATAAATCCCATGTCCTTGAAGTTTTAATTTCTTTGACTGCTTAAAAGACAAAAGAGTCGCATTTCCAGCAAGAATGGCATAAACTGCACCAGGAGCAGATTCAAGTTCCTCTAGTTCTTGCCATGTTGCTATGTTTGGGAAACTATACGGAATAGAAAGAAGCGGTACAAAATCACTGTACTTTGAGTCAAATTCCTCCTCCTCAAAGAAACGCATTTTTACCATCTCCATCCCAGCTAAGCAACGCAGTAATGTTGTTTTACCAACTCCGTTGTCGCCTAAAATTACTGTCCACTGGGCTGGATTGCCGTTGCCATCTGAGAGATCAAGAACTTGCTGATCTTTAAAGCAGAGGACTCGTTCTACTTCCAATGACAAAAAGTAGACAGGCGGTGCGTTGTCAGGGGATGCAGTAGGTTTGCGTCGGTTTCTAGCTCGTTTCGGCTCGTTTGTCATGGTATTCAGCAGAACCGTATGCGCCAATCATACCGTCTGGCAATAGTTGCTTCAACTGACCAGTCGATCCATTGCTGTTGAATGCTTTATGGTGGCGCTTCACCTGCCCTATGGTTAAATTTGCAGTTTAGGCGGGGCGATTGAGTGCTGAGCGTTTTACAAGCATCAATGCGATCTACCCAATGATGAACTAAATGTTTGTTTGAAGCGCCCAACGAGAAGCAGAAAATTCAGCGTTTTCTTTAGCTGCTTTTTCTAAAAAATCTGCTGCTTTCTCAGTTTCCTTTTGGAGATCTTTATACATTGATTTTTGAGAAGCCAGTTGACCAATTTGCCAAAGACTTTTCAGAAGTTGTAATCGTTCAAGTCGCCTAACAACTTGGTTTATCTCCAAAAACTGTCCGAACTATTAAAAGAAAATAGATGACAAGAATTTGAGTGACTTGCCGCGATCGCTCAAAACGGTAAGCTATTTTTCACGATTTGATGCCTCTTTTTGTTCTGCTCGATTTTCCAACCGCCAAAACCAAATCATCAGTGCTACCACGCCAACCTGCACCGCAAGGTTCAACCCAGTGTTTTCCATCCCTCGGCCTGCAAGCAGTTGAATCACAAAAATAAATCCACCGATCGCGCCAGACGCCGCACAGGACGCATAAAAAAATCTCCGCAATCCTCGATAAGGTGCAGCCGCTTCTGCTCTCAAATGGGCATATTTTTCTGGTTCATTTTGCTGCAAAGTTTTTACTGATGCTGTTTTGGCTTGCTTAGATTTCACTACTTCATTGGCTGAATGATTTGCCATGTTTATCTGGTTGCATGTTCTATAACTCATCGTGACATAGGGTATGGCTATTTGACCGTTCTATAGTGAGCTACGATTTATGCAGTTTATAGTGTTGAGGTAAGCGCGATTCTGAAAAGTGATGGTCTTGCTAATAGCGATCGCATGCGTTGGAAAAATGCCGTGTCTCTGGGAAATTTAGCATGAGCTTAATCGGGAACATTATCTGGCTAATTTTCGGTGGATTGATGAGTGGCATCGGCTACATTATTGGCGGATTAGGAATTTGCACCACTATCATCGGCATCCCTTTTGGCATCAAAGCCATTAATTTAGGGATTGCCACCTTTACCCCATTTGGCAAGGAAATCATTGCAAAACCATACGCAGATGACCTTTTGACAACAATTTTCAACGTAATTTGGATTGTGCTGTTTGGTTGGGGCATTGCTCTATCTCATTTAATTTGGGGCATCATTCTTGCCGTAACCATTGTTGGATTACCCTTCGCCAAGCAACACTTCAAACTCATGATCCTGGCACTCTTGCCTTTTGGTCGAGATTTTGCCTAGCGGGTATAAACCTGCACATTCTCATAGACGGTGATTGCCAGTTCTAGATTCTTCGCCCTATCACCCCAAATGCGTTGGCTATTATTGTCCAAGTCGTTTTGCGCCCCAGCCAAATTTTCTGGAAATACTTGCGGAGACATACTTTCAAAGCCAGGGGATAAGCGGTGATGCCTAGTTCCAGATTTAGCCATCGATCGCCCAGCTGGAAATGCTGATTTGCATCACCAAAAGCCAAAAAAGAGCCGCAATGGCTTCTCGATTTTCCAGCAATTTATCTGTTGTCAGAGATAACCCTCCCGGCAAAGCTTTCAACAGAGACTCATCCAAACTGGCTAAGTTGGACTGGAAAAATTGATGAATCTGCTTTTGGTCTCCCTGAGCATTAACTGTGCAACCTCTGAGGAAGGTAGTATCAGCCTCTATTGGTTGAGTTGCAGAAAGGCTTCCACTTCGGCGGCGATCGGCTGAGCTGCGATCGCGCCAGACCGGGTGGTCGTCATCGCGCCCACAGCACTCGCATATCGGACAATCGCGTAGGCAGTATCAGCCGTCTCCAAACTTTGAATGCCACGCTGACAGAGTTGGTGTAAAAAACCTGCCAAAAAACTATCTCCGGCTCCGGTGGTGTCTTCGACATCAATCGCAAAAGCATGAATTTTGCCTTGATTACCCTGTAGCCAGTAAGCGCAGCCTTTTTCTCCAGCAGTCACCAACACGCCTGATATATCCCCAACTTGATTTGCGATCGCGCTGGGATCGGTTGTTTCAAACAGCCACTCTGCCTCTTCATCCGATAATTTAAGAAAGTCCGCCTGTTTCACCAACTGATGAATGACAGCGGGAGCAGCTGCCGGATCATCCCAAAACACGGGTCGCCAGTTCACATCTAGCAAAATTTTAGTGTTGAACTGTTTAGCCAGTTGAATGGCTTGCATGGTTGCCTCATAGCTGTTGGGATATGCCATTTCCAGACTGCCCAACACTAAAAACTCCGCTGTCTTGAACAATTCAACAGGAAGCTGATCGGCTTGAAGCTGAGTATCGGCAAATTCAGACGTGTCGATATTTCCAAACCCTGCAAAAGCGCGATCGCCCGTTTCAGAACGAACCACATATACCCCACGGGTTGGTGCAGTGGCATGGCGCTGCACTCCATCGATGTTCACCTGGGTTTCTTGCAGCAGCCTCACCAAAATATTGCCTAGATCGTCTTCGCCTACACAACCAACAAAACCACTAGACGTACCCAGTTTTACTAATGCACAGGCAACGTTGGCGGGTGCCCCTCCGGGGTAGGGAGTCCAAGAGGCAACTTGTTCGTAGGGTGAGCCAGGCTGATCTGACAAAAAGTCAAACAGAATTTCGCCAAAACAGAGAACACGAGGGTTAGTCATCAAAATTTAAACTTAAAAACTCTATCTTGTAACACCCTATATTTCGATATTCCACCCAACCTCGCAGCATCTACAACATTAGTTGTTCTAGGGCATGGGCATCAGAAATGCACAAAAAGTCGCGATCACGAGTAATCAGCCCTTTCTTTTCGAGCTTGCTGAGTACACGGGTGACGGTTTCCCGTGCTAGACCGCTGAGGCTGCTTAGTTCCCGATGAGGCAAATTAGGAATTTCTGTTCCCGTTCCGCTAGCGCTGGCTTTACCCTGTCCTTCCGCCAAGAATAGCAAAATATCTGCGACCCGCGACACACTATCCGACTCGCGCAGGCGCAAACGGCGATTGACTTGCCGCAAACGACGCGCCATCAGTTTTGCCAAGCGAATCCCTGACTGCGGCTCAGTGGTTAGGAGCCGCACAAAATCTTGAGCAGGCATATTGCCAATGACAGTGGGAGCCAGGGTAATCACATCTGTAGAGCGAGGCACCTCGTCTAGGGGAGCCATCTCACCAAACAGCTCACCTTTACCCAAAATGTTCAAGGTAACTTCCTTACCATCCAAGTTGTAGGTGCGGATTTTGACCCACCCACTCAAAATAAAATACACAGAACTCCCCCAATCATTCTCCAACAAAATCACTTGATTAGGAGGATGGTTGCGGGTTACTACGTTCATCGTCGCCCTTTCTACTGCCGCTTCGGGCAATCCTTCAAAGAAGAGGGAAGAGCGAATTAAAATACTAGCGGGGATGTCTCGAGGACTCAATCGATCTTCCATCGAGCGATACTTCAGGATACAGCAATAGACTTCAGGTCAGGATAGATAATAGTTTACTCGTTAGGATTTGATTCAAGTAATTCAATTGGGTTTACTTAAAAATTCACAGAAACTTTGAATTATGAAAATTCTGCGTTTCTCAAATTATCCACACACAGTAGTTCTAATAGGAGACACAGTAACCTCAGAGGGGATTCCTCAGCACTATGCATTCTATGATGCCACTAGGTTTTTACTGATGGCATCTCCCACGGTTTTTAATAAAGCTTTACAAATACGATGCACTCGAACCATCGCTCACGATAGTAGTATAGTTTTCCAAAAAGTTGTTATTTTCCTGGTTTCCTGACGTACACTTCTATCACTTTGTACAACAATATCTGTTGGTTGAATTGTGACACATTCTAAAGATGGAACAGTAATTGTAGGCAATGGGCAAACTAGAGTATTAGCAATGTTTAGCGGTTTATCATCTACTGCCGAGTTTCAAAATCATTAATAATGTTGAGGTGAGCTTTATCTCAGCCCAGTCCTGAAACACGTTTGCTCAAGAGTATGAGCCAGAAGATGCCGCTATACCTTGTATTCTCCTTCCTCGTTTATTAGTCAGGGGCTACATTGTGACTTCTCAGAAGGATCAAATCCAAGCCTTAATTGCTGAAATTGACAGCGTCTTACAGAAGACACATTCTCGCTTGCCGTGGGTCATGTCTGGAGAGCTTGCTCAACAGCGGCAAGTTTTGGAGCGAGTTCGTAACTATTTAGTGGTTCTTCAGCAGCAGTTGCCTGTAGACGGGTTGCGTCCAACAGAAGCTGCTTCGCCCATAGGCTATCCGCCAGAGTTCTATCCGTTTGGTGCTTCCGTGTCGCGATCGCCAGTAGTAGATACTCAGCAAATGATGCAAACCATTCTGCAAGAGATGAGCTATCTGCGGGCAAGCGTCATGCAGCCGATGCAAGTTGATCTAGAGAGTTTGCGGCAGCGGCGAGAATTGCTAACAAAAGAAATTAGCCATTTAGAAGCTGAGCGACGAAATCAGACGGTGGCTTCAGCTCCTAACCAGCAACAATTTACTGATGAATTGATTCAAGTGCTGATGAGCCGATTACAAGAGAGTTTGTCTCAGCAAATGGGGCAGACTTTGGGCAATCTTCAGGCTCAGGCGCTTTCCGGTGGGGCAAATCCTAGCAGTTTAGGAGAACCGTTGCCGGGTGCTCTCGCCAATCCTCAATATGAGCAATTGCAGATATTGCGATCGCGCTCTGACCAGATGCTAGTCAATTTAGATTCCACGCTCAATATTGTATTTGAGTCACTCCAGCGAAACATCCAAGCCTATCAAACATCGCTGACTCATGGATTAGAGCGAATGTACAGCTTGGGTCAACAGAGCGAAGTCGCGTTTAAGGCACTGATTAACGAATTGACGCAGCAGTTAAATCAAGAAGCATCATCTTATCTACACTCGTTGGCTCAAGGGCGAGCAGCAATAAACCCAGAAGCGGCAAACCCAGCACGCATAGAGTCATTTAAGCCTGTGCCTGAGACACTTTCGGAATCGGTGATCGCTAAGCCATCGATCTCGCTCAGCCCTAGCCCAAATTTCCCCTATCCAGGTATGGAAGTATTGGCAACTGATTTATCTACTGCCGACCTAATTGGGGCTACTGCTGAGGACAAGAGCCTACCGCTGATGCCGGAGTTAGATGCAGCCTTAGAATCTTGGTTGAGATCAGCAGACACTAGCAATTTTGATGTCACAGAATTAACCTCAAACTCTCTGGATTTGGGCATTCCATTGAACAATTCTGCCTCTGCTCAGCTTGAAGTAGATTTTTCACATTTGAGTGACGCAGCGATCGCGGGTTCTAATGCGCCTGCATCTGATGTGTCTGCATCAGATTTGACTCTGCCGAGCAAAGACACCGCCGAACTGGATGAGGCTCTTAAGCTGCTGGAAGAATTAAGCAGTGAACTGACCAATCCTCTCACTGGCACCATGCTTCAAGATACAGACGTGCAAATTGATCAAATTCTTAGCCTGGTGAAAGTGCCCTCCTCTGAGAATTCAGTATCGGCTGTAGAAGATACTTCCGTTGAGCAAGATGAGTTCTACCAAAGCTTGTTTGGTGATAGCGCGCTCGCTCAGGCTGATCAAGCTGAACCAGAGGAAAACGAATTTGTTACACAAAGCGCGATCGCGCCCTTCAGCGATCGCGCAAATGACTTTTTCCCAGAAGCCACGAATCTTGAACCTGCTGAACTTGATGACATTGACCATTTAGCGACTTTAGCTGACCTCACGTTTGAGTCTACCGACGAGTTGGAGTTGCCTGAACTCTTTTTTGAAGCCGCCGCAGCCGAAACAACTTCCATCACTGAGTTACCCGCCAGTTTGTTTGACGATGACTCTGTTGCTACTCCCTCTACAGAGCCATATCCTCTCACCGCTGAAACGGAATCATTACTAGCAGATTTGGAACCTTTTTCTTTAGAACCGGATGGTACCGGCTCCTTAAGCGATTTATTCCAAGATTTCCCTTTAGAGTCGGCACAATCGACACCCGTCGATCCCCCGGAGACCGCCTTTGACTGGGCTTCACTGCAAGATACTGCACCCACGGCTAATAGTCCTCAATCGATGCAGTCGGATGCTCTCACAATTGGTTTGCCCGACTCTGAGTTTGCTTTAGAAGGAAGAGAAGATCAATTTACTCGCGCTGCGCTCGATGAAAACCTTTTGCCCGATGCGTTTCATGAAGTCGCTAACTTGAGTCTCAACCTGGATGATTTCACACTCAGTAGCCTTAGTGAAGATTTATCTAACCTAGAAGATTCCACAACCTGGCAACCCGATCTAGGCACCAGTGATATTCCATTGAATGACATGCCATTGCTAGATGAGTTTTCTCTACTTCTGGAAGATACTCAAGAAACAGCACAACATCATGAACAATTCTCAAGCGATCGCGCTGATCTCACTGTTGAAGAATTTGGCACCTTGTTCGATGATGCTCCTAACGTTAGTCCTCCAGTTTTACCGCCGTCTGTCATTAGTTCAAGTCTACCCACCTTTTCACCTCAAGAAGCTCAAAGCCCTACTGAGCAGACATCTACGGTCACTGCTCAATTTTTACCATCCCTCCAAGACGCAGACGATAGCTCCCTGCCCTTTACTCTAGAAGGCATGGATGACTTGTTTGGAGATGCCTCATCCATTGAGTCAGTGCCTCCCCCCCCTGTGCCCCAGTACAACCTCGCCGATTCTTCCCTATCTTCCTTGGGAATGCAGGATTTCTTTGGCGCTTCCAGTAGTCCCCTACCCAACGGTACGGAGGTTTCTCTACCCTTCACTCTAGAAGGCATGGATGACCTCTTTGGTGATGCCCCTTCAGTTCAGGTCACAGCATCCCCGGCACCACGCCCCCCGGCAAAGGAAATTTTGCCCTTCAAACCTGACTATGGGCAGCAGTCTACTGAGGAAAAGCCTCCTTTGAAACTGGAAGAGTTGGGCGATTTCTTGATAGAAACTCCATCCATGCCTCCATCGTCGTCTGGCATTGGTTCGCAGGAGAATACTAGCAATCTGCTGGCAACCACCTCTTCGCCAGAGAATCCACCGCTTAATCCCCCGATTAACCTTCAGTTAGATGAGGCGTTTGAAAGTTTGTTGGGTAAGTCTACTTCGTTACAGCCTTCTGCAGTGAACGAGCAGGCTAAAGAAAAAAAAAAGAAGCCCTAAACGCAAACGTCCTAAGGGATTCGGATGAGACAAACTTGGGTCGCTTTAATGCAAGCGAAACGGAGAGGACAGCGCGATCGCCCTGGTATTTAGGTATTGATATCGGCACAACAGCCTTATCAACTAGCTTGTTGAATGCAGAGACGGAGCAGCAATCCGCGATCGCCTGGGTGAAGAACACGCCACAAGGTCCGTTGTCTTTAGCGGCTATCCCATCTGGGCTACACAGCTTCAAGCCCTACCTCAATAGTGCTATTCCCTATTTTTCACCGACAACGCAGCAATGGGAACCCCTAATGTTGCGATCGCCCGATCAACACATTCCCCTAATTCAGATTCAGCACAGCTTAACAACCCTGCTAAGGACCCTTAGATCGCCTGATGTCAGGGTAGGCTGTATTGATGATCAGAGCTTTCAAGCGGCGCTCCAACATCTTGCAGGCGTGGTGGTAAACCAACCCGTGGGCGCATCCGATGCCTATCGGTTTAATATCCGAGAAGCAGTGTTAGCCGCCGAATTAGTGCATCAGCCTGAGGACATTTTTTTTATTGAGGAAGTGGTTGCCGCACTATTAGCAGAGTTGCCTCCGCCCAATACAGCAATTCCAGTAGGAGCCACCTCGCAGTCCACCACCGCCCTAAGTGGAGGGGTGATCGTCATCAGCGCTGGATCAACCACGACTGAGCTAGCACTGACACAGGTTCCTCAAGCAGGGGTGAATTTAACTCGTGCAGAGGTGCAGCAGCGTCGCCTTCCTTATGCCGGAAACGCGATCGATCAAGATATTATTTGCCAATTAATCTATCCCCTGAAGGGAGATTGGAATGATTTAAGTTTGGGAAACTTAGATGTGCCGTTGCCTGGTGAACCCGATTTAGAAGCTCGCTATGCCTTACAACAGCAACTCGAAGCAAGCATCCACGGGCAAAAACTTTTAAACACTGTTAGAAAAATTAAGCCGAGCCTATGTCAGCACGATGTTGAAGCGATCGCAGACTATCCCAAAACAGCGCTTAAACATAGGGATTTTTATAGCTGGGTGCTGTCTCCTTACTTGCAGCAGCTTAATCGAGAACTGAATTTGCTGTTGAGCCAATCGGGCATGACAGCAAATAAAATCCAACGGGTCGTTTGTACTGGAGGAACGGGTTCGATTCCCGCGATCGCCCAGTGGCTACAGCAAAAGTTTTCCCAAGCGCAAATCGTGCAAGATGCGCCCAACTCAAACAGCGCTGATTTCGCTAGCAATCGCATTGCTAGAGGACTCGCTTTGCTACCGCGTTTTCCCCAACTGTTAGACCGCATGCGGCATCAGTATAGCGATTATTTTCTGCTGCAAGAATTGCTAAAAGTGCCAATTCAAACCAGCGAAGCACTTTCAGCAAGCCAAATTTTGCAGCGATTAGAACAGCAAGGCATAAACGTTGCTGCCTGCAAATCTACCCTGGTCAACTTTTTAAATGGGCAGTTGCCGACTGGACTAGTGCCCTCAAAAGCAATGCTGCTCACAACAAAGTCAAGCCAAAACGCAGAGTATCAAGCATTAACAGCGGCTCCACTCTTTACGCGGCACGATCACCACTATCGACTTAATCACCAACAGCGCGATCGCCTGTGGCATCATCTACAAATCATTCTTGCCCAAACTCAGCAAACCCTCGAAGCTCCCCTGACCATTGAACTAAACGACATCTCAATCGGCTAAAGGCGGCACGCAGAATGCCAACGACTACTTCTTCAAACCAGACTTTAGCAAACCAGAAAACCGGTCTTTTATTTGCTCTAAGAAGTTCCCCTTGCTCGGTTGGGGAAGTTCTGCGAGTTGAATGGGCTCATCAGGAAATTGCTTTAGTTGATAGCCGTATTCCAAGAACTGTTGATGCTTTTTGAGCACAGGAAACAGACGGAACGCTCCTTGCAACAGTTCAGCCTCCTGCTGGGCGATCGCGTGATTAATTTTGTTGAGCCGACTCACGGCAAGCGACCCCACTGGATACCAGGTTTTTTTATCTTTAATACGCAGAAAAATATTAAATTCTGGCAAACCGTCTGCTTTCATTTTGTCGTACTGCTGAGCAGCTTTTCCCCGCACATCTGCACTTTTTGAAGGTCGCTTTGGCTGTTTTGGCTGACCAAATCCACTACTCATTAAAACGTTTCCCTATGATTATTAAAATGGTTAATAAAAGTTTACACCTTTAGCTTCACCACTACCCAATCACTTTCTAATACACGCTATCCCACTGCTAACAGCACCCCTTATTCTTTACCCTCTCCACATCGAGCCAATTGCCTATCGGGATAGAATAAGCGTAGTATTTGAAAAAGATAATGTTGCGAAGATATTGATATGAGTTGGCTCCTCAACCTCTTTTCATTACTGACGCGTGCAAAAAATGCCTTGCAGCAAGTGTTTCAGCGGCTATGTCTATCCGCTTTATTAGTTTTATTAGTCACTCAACTGGTTGCACTGCCAGCTAGCGCTACCAGTTTGTATGAAATTCCTGATTTACCAGAAAATACTTGGGTGCTTGACCAAGCTGACATTCTCAGCCGGACTACTGAGGGCAAACTCAGTACAGCCTTCTCCGAGGTAGCGGCTAAGTCTGGCTTAGAAACACGCATTGTGACTATTCACCGACTGGATTATGAGGAGACAATTCAGGGGTTCACCGACAAGCTGTTTAAGCGTTGGTTCCCAACCGCCGCAGACCAGGCAAACCAAACGTTGCTGGTGATTGATAACGTGACGAACAATACTGGAATTCGCACGGGGGAAAAGGTGAAGCCAGTCATGCCAGACGCGATCGCAACTAGCGTGGCACAGGAAAGCGTGCTGATTCCTCTCAAAGAAGGCAACAAATATAATCAAGCTTTTCTGGGTGCTGGTGATCGCTTAGTTGCAGTGCTGTCTGGTCAAGCCGATCCCGGTCCACCTGAAGTGAAAGACACGGTGATGGTGGAAGGCACCTTTGCCACTCCCGAAAAAACGAAAGAAAGCAATGCCACCGTCTGGGTTGTTGGCTTTCTGGCTGCTGCCACAATTATTCCCATGGCAACTTACTACTTCTATCAATACATGGGTTCTCGTTAAGCAGCAACCAAAAAGCTTAACGCAGGAGCCAAGATATGAGACTTTACTAATGAACCTTCCATGACTCGATCTCCTCAACCCTTTGATTACAATGCACTGTCGTCGATTCCGGCAATGTGGACGATCGCTGCCCAGCGCTTCAGCACGATTGCTGCGGTTCACGATACCCACAGCGTCCCGCCCGTCAATCTGACCTATGCAGCGCTGTATCGGCAGATGCAGGAATTTGCCGCCGGATTGCAGGCGTTGGGGGTGAAAGCGGGCGATCGCGTGGGTCTATTTTCTGACAACAGTCCCCGCTGGCTAGTTGCCGATCAGGGAATCATGGCGCTAGGTGCGGTGGATGCAGTGCGCGGTTCTCAAGCAGAAAAAGATGAGTTGCTATTTATTTTGGAAAATAGCGGTGCCACGTTTCTGGTGACGGAAGATTACGCCACTTATAAGAAGCTATGCGATCGCCTAGATAATCTATCCATTCAAGCGATCGTGCTGTTGTCTGATGAAACGCCCGATGAAGATGAGCGGCTGAAAGTCTTGAATTTTCACCAGCTTTTGGAGCTTGGCATCGGACAAACACTCCAGCCTGTGCCAGCGCAGCGGGATGATTTAGCAACGCTCATGTATACCTCTGGCACCTCTGGCAAACCCAAAGGTGTGATGTTGAGCCACGGCAACCTGCTCTCACAAGTGGATGGGGCTGGAAGGGTCGTACGGCTTCAACCGGGCGATCGAGTTTTGAGTATCCTACCTGTTTGGCACTGCTATGAACGGACGTTTGAATACTTTATTTTTGGGCATGGTTGCACTCAGGCATACACCAACATTCGCCATGTAAAAAAAGACTTGAAGGAATTCAAGCCACACTACATGGTGGCAGTGCCTCGCCTGTGGGAATCGATTTATGAAGGGGTGCAAAAGCAGTTCCGTGATCAGCCAGAGAAGAAACAAAAACTGGTTCAGTTCTTTTTGCAAAATAGCGCTCGCTTCATCAAAGCGCGTCGCACTTTACAAGGGTTAGATCTGGAAAACTTAACTCCATCCGTGCTAGACCGTTTGACTGCACTCATCCAAATTGGACCCTTAGGCATTTTGCACGCTTTGGGCGATCGCTTAGTCTACAAAAAAATTCGGGAGGGCGTAGGCGACAACGTTAAATACTTTGTCAGTGGCGGCGGCTCTATTGCCGAACACTTGGAAGACTTCTTTGAAATTGTCGGGCTAGATATTCTGGGCGGCTATGGGCTGACCGAAACCTCACCGATTACCCATGTTCGTCGTCCCAACCGCAATTTGCGTGGTGCGGATGGACAAGCGTTGTTTCAAACGGAAACGCTAATTGTTGATTTAGAAACACGCCAACCCGTCGCCACGGGTAAACAAGGGCTCGTGCTGCTGCGCGGGCCTCAAGTGATGCAGGGTTACTATCAAAACCCAAAAGCAACCCAAAAGGCAATTAATGCAGATGGCTGGTTCGATACGGGTGATCTCGGCTGGCTGTCTGCTCAGGGCGATTTGATTATTTCTGGACGCGCCAAAGATACGATAGTCCTGACCAATGGTGAAAACATTGAGCCTCAGCCGATTGAGGATGCCTGCCTGCGGAGCGCTTACTTAGATCAGATTATGCTGGTAGGACAAGACCAAAAGGTTTTGGGGGCACTGATCGTTCCCAATGTAGATGCTTTGGAAAAGTGGGCAGCGGCGCAAGGATACACCCTACAACTGGCAGACTCAGAAGTTAAAAATCAAGCATCTGGAAAATCACTAGCCTTCGATAGTAAGCTAGTGCAGGATCTGATGCGGCAGGAGCTAAATCGAGAAGTGAAAAACCGCCCAGGCTTCCGCCCCGACGATCGCATTGGACCATTTCGCCTGATCTCAGAGCCATTTTCGATCGACAATGGATTGCTGACCCAAACCCTAAAAATTCGTCGAAACGTTGTGATGGATCGCTACCAGGGTATGATTAACGAGATGTTTGTTTGATCCGCATAATGTCTTGCTAGATAAGCATTACATGGTTGGTTAAACGTTGATTGTTGGGTTTATTTATACCCATACATCCGTGGAAAAGTATTTCCACTAAGCATCTTTTTTGCTCTTGACCCTTAATGAAGCGTTTTATGGATGTCTCACCTTCTCATTTGATTCTAAAGCGTTCTGTTAATGTAAAAGCGATCGTCACGCCCCGCTGGAAAGAAGAGGCACAGCAACAACTGCAAGATCAAATTAATCAGGTAGATAATCAACTGCAACAGCTTGAAATGCAAGCGCAGCGAATGATTTCTGAAATTCAAAAACAAAGTTTGCAACTGCCTGGTTCTGAAGGTGCTCAACAAATTGAAAGCATTCAAGGTCAAGTTAATCAGAAGAAAAGCGAATTGCTAGAGCAAAAAAATCAGGTTCTGCAACAGCTTCAGCAAGTTCAAATTTTAGAAATGGATCAAGAAGTCAACCAAGGACAAATTGACAGCGTGTTTCGGGTTGAATTGGGTGATAACTTGATCGAAAAAATGCAGGTTGAGCTTTTGCTACGCGATGGCATGGTAGAAGAAATTCGAGGCATGGTTTAATAGATCCTCGCTCAAATCTCTTTTACCAGTCATATCAAACCTGCTGGGTCACAGGGAATACAGTGCAAATCGATCTGTGACTAGCCTCTGGGTTTTAACCCGGAAATTAACAAAACAAACTCGACCTCTAGCGATCGCCGGAGGTAGTTCATATCTTGAAATAGCTTTTGCTGTATCACAGTGAACAAGAAGTCAAACGCGATCGCTTGCGTCTAGACCGATAGGAATGTCACCCTTGTAGGATTAATTTGAGTAGCGTTGCTGCTATCTAAATCAGAATCGGCAAGTTTGGCATTTGAGGTCTAGCATTTGACCGAGAACAATAGCACCCTCGTTGTCCCGAAAGCTTTATAGCTTTATCAAATGGACTATTTTTTAGGATCAGCCTATCCTATTCCCACTGCTTTAGCTTCTTCAGGTTTGCACAAAGCGCTAACCGCGGCGACGAGCCGCTCTGAATCAACAGGTTTGGATAGATGAGCCTGAAAACCTGCGGAGAATGCCTGCTGTTGATCCGTTTCTCCAGCGTAGGCGGTTAGGGCGATTGCCAAAATATCCCCCCCCTGTTCTGATGACTGCAAGTTGCTTTGCAATGCCTCACGGCTACGAATCTGTTGCATCAGCCGATATCCATCCATTTCTGGCATTCCAATATCGCTAAGCATCACATCGGGCTGGAATTGAGTTAGCGCAGTCAAAGCTTCGCCTGCGGTGGTAGCGGTGATTACGCTTGCTCCCGCTTGCGCCAGGACAAAAGCGATAAATTCTAGCGAATCGGCTTCATCGTCTACCACCAAAACCAGAACCCCACTCAAATCGAGCGATCGCGTTGATAACTCAGGTGGCTCTACTGCTGGTTGCCTCGGCATCAGGGGCAGTCTGACTGTGAAGGTGGCTCCTAGTTCGGCACCGCGACTCTCTGCCCAAACCGTGCCGCTATGCAGTTCAACGATTTGCCGGACGATCGCCAGCCCTAGCCCCAAGCCGCCAAACTGCCGCGTGGTTGAGCCGTCTGCTTGCCGAAAATAGTCAAACACATGGGGCAAAAAATCAGCCGGAATACCCTTGCCTGTATCGATCACGGTGATTTGAGCTTGATTGTCCACTCGCTCTAACTGCACGATCACTCGACCGTTGACTGGCGTAAATTTAACCGCGTTTGAGAGCAGATTCCAGATCACCTGCTGCAAGCGAGTCGCATCGCCCCAGACCTGCACCCCTTCGGCACTCAGATTCGTCTCGATCTCAATCGATTTGGCTTCGGCTGTCAACCGCACCGTTTCCATTGCGGCTCGCATCGTCGCCGCCAGGTTGAGTGAATCCAGCCTCAGGTTAAGTTTTCCTTGCAGAATGCGGGAGACATCCAGCAAGTCTTCAATCAGTTCAGCTTGCAGATTGGCATTGCGCTCGATCGTTGCCAATGCGTAGGCGGTTTTGGCTTCGTCCAGTTTGCCAGTTTGCAACAGTCTTGCCCAACCCAGAATCGGATTGAGCGGCGATCGCAACTCGTGCGAGAGGACTGCCAGAAATTCATCTTTAACGCGATTCGCTTTTTCGGCTTCAGCCCGCGCCACTTGTTCTAATTCAATTTGCTGTTGCAGTTGGATGTGTAACTGCGCTATTTCAATCGCTCCATTGACCGTCAATCGCAAACCCTCTGGGGTGACTTGCTCTTTCATCAGATAATCCTGCGCCCCCATTTTGATTGATTGGGCAGCGATCACCTCATCCCCTCTGCCAGTCACCATCACCACAGGCAACACATTCTGCTGATGTCTTAATTGGGTGAGAAACTCTAGACCATTCAGATCGGGCATCTGGTAATCGAGCAACACAATATCTAGCGAGTGCTGCCGACTTAACGCCAAACCCTCTTGCCCTAAGCCCGCCGTGACAACGGTATACTGATACTCTTCATCCCGCAGCAGATACCGTCGATAGGTTTCACAGTCTTCTGGGCTGTCATCCACAATTAAAGCGGTGCGCTGAGGTTGACTCATAATTAATTTTTTACAAGGAGTTTTGGGGAAGCATCGTGATGTCAAACCAATACTCTAGCAACGTTTGGATGCTTCGCTTTAGCAGCCCAAAGTCCATTGGTTTGATGATATAACTATTTACTCCTTGCCGATAGCAGTCTTCGATGTCTTTGGGGTTATTTGACGTGGTAAAGATGACGGTGGGCACCAATTTTAGATCGTCATCCTGTTTGATGCGGCGTAGCACCTCCCGCCCATCGGTGCCTGGCAGGTTTAGGTCGAGCAAGATCAGCCCTGGGCGAGGGGCACTCTCAAGGTCAGTGTAGTGATCGGTGTGGTAGAGAAACGCCAGCGCTTGATCGCCATTGAGACAGCGGTAGACGGGGATCACCAAAGGAGATTGGCGCAGGAAACGCTGAAACGCTTCAAAATCTTCGTTGCTGTCTTCAATAATCAACAAGGGGGGTTGTACTTTGGAGGCTGAGGACGTAATCATGGTTTCACCGCTTCTAATAGGGTGAAGTAAAACGTGCTGCCCTCACCCGGCGTAGACTCTACCCAAATTTTCCCTTCATGCCGCTCCACAATTTTGCGGACGATCGTTAACCCTGCCCCGGTGCCTCCACCATATCGATCTTGTGGGTGGAGTCGCTTGAAGATCTCAAAAATCCGCTCCAGGTGCTCAGCAGGAATGCCAATGCTGTTATCGCGGATATAGAGCGTATGAGCAAGCTGGGTGCCATTCCGCACGGGTTTTGATTCAACATAGCCAATTTCAACCCATGGCTCCGCTTTGTCGTTGTATTTAATCGCGTTGCCGATCAGGTTAGTGAATAGCTCACTCACCTGAGAGCGATCGCAGCAAATGGTCGGCAGCGGTTGGGGTAGACGAAACTCGATCGCTTTCTGGGGTTGACTAATCTTGAGCGTATTGATCGTCTGCTGCACCAAAGCATTCAGGTCTACAGACTGCCGCGACAGTTCACCTCGTCCTAGCTGAGAATAGTGCATCAGTGAGCTAATCAAATCGTCCATCCGCTGAGTTAGACGTACCACCGTATGCAATTTAGCGAGACCGTCTTCGGGCAACACTTCGGCGTAGTCTTCCATCAAGAAATTAGAGTAGTTGTGAATGCCTCGCAGCGGCTCTTTGAGATCGTGGGAAGCAATATAAGCAAAGGAATCTAGCTCGGTGTTGCTGCGCTTCAGTTCTAAATTGACTCTTGCCATTTCGTCTGACTGGGCTAGAATTACATCTACAATTAAGCTCCGCAGCTCGATCGCCACTTCAATTTCGCACTGTAACCAGTTAAGCGACTTGAAGCGCACGGTTTCTTGCCATGCCGCAAAAGACTGACGCGGAGAAAAGGTCACACTGCCATCGGCTTCAATCTGCTTGGGGTTGTCGGGGTTGCCTGCCCAGGTGACCGTTTGCAAAAATTCGGGACGAAACCACAGCACGTAGCGGTGTTGGGGTTTTGAGATTGCCATCGCCAGTAGACCACTCGCGACATTTTTATAGACTGAAGCTGCTGGGTAGAGTTTGGGCAGAGAGTCGGTGACAAAAAGGTCGTCCTTAAAGTGATTGGGCAACCACTCCAGCAGATCCAGCACTGCTTCTTGGCCCGGAGTGTTGCCAATCAGGGCGATGCGTTGCTCGCCGCTCTTGGCATCGCCTTCACAAACCGCCGCGCCCTGTGCTCCTGTGAGGTAGAGCAAATCGTCAGGAGCATCTTCAAGTGCCTGCAAAAAATCGGTCGCATTCGTCAGACGATTAACGAACTGCACTTGGGTAGCTTTGAGCCGGAGCTTATAACTGAGGTTTTGATTGGCTTCCTTGACCGATAGCTCGGTAGACATCAACTGACCGAGAAACTCGCAAATCGTGCGGATTTCGTAAGGCACAAATTTGGGCGTGTTGTGATGGCAGGCGATCATCCCCCACAGCCGTTGCTGCTGGATTAGCGAAATGGACATCGAAGCCCCGACCTTCATATTCTGCAAATATTGAATGTGGCAGGGTGACAGACTCCGCAACACGCAATGGCTCATATCGAGCTTGGCATCGGCTACCTGTGAGCCTGTGAGTAAACTGGGCTGACAGTTGACATCGGGCAGCAGCCGCAGCCAGTTGAGCCGATAAAGGTGTTTTGCCCGTTGCGGAATGTCGGTGTCAGGATAATACAATCCTAAAAAAGTTTCTAGATTGGCTTTTTTGTCTTCAGCGATGACCGTGCCATCTCCATCTTGATTAAAGCGATAGACCATAACACGATCGAACCCCGTGATCTGTCGCACCTCCTTAACGATCAGGTCGCACAGTTCGGACAAGGTTTTTGTGCCCTGAATTTTTGCCAGAGTGTCTTTGATGTTGCGATAAGACTGGGTAAAATCGCGTTTAGCTGTGGCTGCGATCGGTTCCAATTCCAGCACGATCTCACCACTAATGGCACGATGAACAATGCCATTGAAAAACCGTGTAGAACTATCATCTAGGGTGACTGAAAGATTGAGCGGATTGGTTTGCTCAGAAGTAGGATCGAGGCAGGCTCTAATTTCAGCAATGCGATCGCAATCAATAAAATCTGCCAACGGGCGATCGATGAGTGTTTCGGGGGCAATCCCTAAAATATTGATCGCATTCTGGCTCACTTGCGTGATGCGGAGATCTAATTCTGAAAGAACGCATAATAGACCATGCGGCTGAATAGAACCCGGCATGTGAATGGGTTCTCGTTCTTGATGGATTACCTCAAGAGCTGGATTCATTATGAGTTGTCCGCAAGATTGTTAGTAGAGAATATTTTTAATTCTCTTTAGAAAAGTATTTTCTAGAAGCTGCTATTTGTTACTTAATAAAAGGCTGATGTGATTGTTAGTAAGAGTAAAGCGGACATAACGACGAACTACTTAATACTACCTAGAAATTCTTCTATGTTGCGATGTAAGGCTGGCGAGTTTTTGCGATCGACCTTACCCACATCGCAAACAACAGAGCACTCGTGAAGAATTCGTCAACGATATTTGAGCCTTGACGAAATATTTCAATACAGACTGCAATTTACTAAAGTTAAGCTTTAGTGGGCTAGTTGACATAAAGGCATATGTTCTTAATAATTAGAGATTGTGCAAACTCTAACGCTATAGAAAATCTTGGCTAACGTCATTGTGGTTGGCGCCCAATGGGGCGATGAAGGAAAAGGAAAAATAACAGATCTGCTTAGCAAATCAGCAGATATGGTGGTTCGCTATCAAGGCGGGGTAAACGCCGGTCATACCGTTGTCGTTAAGGATCAGACTTTTAAGCTGCACCTAATTCCGTCAGGTATTCTTTATCCTGATACCGAATGCATCATCGGATGTGGCACTGTTATTGATCCAAAAGTGCTGTTAGGCGAACTGGATCAGCTTCGTGAGTTAGGTATTTCAACGGCGAACCTACTTATTTCAGAAACTGCCCATGTAACAATGCCTTATCACCGCTTAATCGATCAGGCATCGGAGGAGCGTCGGGGGGAGCACAAAATTGGTACCACTGGACGCGGAATTGGTCCAACTTATGCAGATAAATCAGAACGAACTGGCATTCGTGTGATTGATTTGATGGATTCAGAATCCTTGCGAAAGCGGCTTCGTTGGACGATTGAATACAAAAACGTCATTTTAGAAAAGCTCTATAATCTTCCTCCGCTTAATCCTCAAGATGTGATTGAAGAATATCTATTCTATGCGGAACGGTTACGTCCTCATGTGATTGACTCTTCGCTGCGAATCTACAATGCCATCCAGCGTAAACGCAATATTTTGTTTGAAGGGGCACAGGGAACCCTGCTAGATCTAGATCATGGCACGTATCCCTATGTAACGTCTTCTAATCCAGTGGCAGGGGGAGCCTGTGTTGGAACAGGAGTTGGTCCAACGATGATTGACCGCGTGATTGGTGTAGCAAAGGCTTATACTACCCGTGTTGGAGAGGGTCCTTTTCCAACTGAATTGCATGGTGAGATAGGTGAGTTGCTCTGCGATCGCGGCGCTGAGTTTGGTACAACAACAGGACGACGACGGCGTTGTGGCTGGTTTGATGCCGTAATTGGTCGATATGCAGTTCGGATTAATGGGCTAGATTGCCTGGCAATCACTAAACTTGATGTATTGGACGAAATGGATGAGATCAAAGTTTGTGTTGCTTATGAAGTAAAGAATGAGCGCTGCCAGGATTTTCCTAGTAATTCGCGCACCTTTGCCCGCTGCGAACCCATCTATAAAACAGTTCCCGGTTGGAAGCAATCTACCGCTGACTGTCGTACTTTAGATGATTTGCCTCAGCAGGCACTGGATTACCTCAAATTATTGGCAGAGTTGATGGAAGTTCCGATCGCGATCGTTTCCTTAGGAGCGAGCCGCGATCAAACCATCATCGTTGAAGATCCAATCCATGGACCTAAACGCGCTTTGCTATATTCCAACGGCACTAGTTCTGCCGAAACCCCCAGTCAAACAATTGAAGTTTAGCGGCTTCAATCGTTTGGCTAAAATTTGCTTTAATTCCTACTCCTTATCCTTGATTTTTTGTTATGAAACTTGCGATTGAATGCCAACCTCGTCCTGATGGAAGTAAGCCCAATGCGCTCCGCAGATCTGGCAAATTGCCTGCTGTTTTGTATGGGCATAAGGGAACAGAGTCTATCTCTTTAGTTCTCAGTGCAAAAGAGGCTGAACGATTGATGCGAGAAGCCTCAATTAACAATACCCTGATCGATATTACGGTTCCTGAGGTGCCCTGGGCTGGTAAGGCATTGCTACGTGAAGTGCAAACCCATCCGTGGCGCGGCACTCCTTACCACGTTAGCTTTTATGCCGTTGCAGACCACGGTGATCTGGAAGTAAATGTTCCGCTTCATTTTGTGGGCACTGCAACTGGAGTCAAGGTTAGCGGCGGTTCTTTAGAAACTGCGATGGGATCTTTAGAAGTGCGGTGTGCCGCATCTATTATTCCTGAAAATATCGAAGTGGATGTATCCAATTTGGAAGTCGGCGATACGATTCACATCAGCCAACTCGTGTTGCCAGCAGGTGTAGCTGCTCTAGGCGATCCAGAGCGTGTAGTAGCCAGTGTTGTAGCGGGCCGCGAGGAGTAATTGAGCCAAAATCTCAATTTATGAATTTGCCATAGAGCCAGGGAGCTAGTTCCTTGGCTTTTTAATTAGCTGAATCAGTAAGGCAGATTTAATTGATCGCTGAATCGGCTGACCAGACTCGTTCACTTTGCCATAGACCGTCTTACCCTGATAATACAGCGAAGAAGAACTGCCGCCATCCAGGTTTATTGCTTTTTCAACTCCTAAAGTTTTCATAAAATCGGCTAGTTCTTGTAGCGTCATACCGCTGCTTGTGGGGGATTTAGGCTTTTGCGCCACCATCACTCCAATAATTGTGTTGTTGCGAGTCAGACCGATCGCACTACGAGCATTAAGCTGATTGATTCCTAAGGGATCGCGAATAACTTTTTGGTTGCGAATCTCTAAAAAGCCTTCCTCCACTAAGGTTGCATCAGGAAGTAGCTGAGGACCCGCACCGAGAGAATCTTGAAGCTGACAGTCGGCGCGGGGGACAGTTTGACGACGAGTAATGTCATACTGAACGACTTTTCCACATTGATAACGACGAAATTCGGAACGATTGAGAATTTTGTCCAGATAGGGCAATAGATTGAGATTAGACATTAATCGCTCATTCTCTTCAGGTTTTGCGATCGCGTTCCGTTGGAGCGTTACTGGAGAAATTGATTTTTGATTTTCAGGATCAAAATAGCCACCATTGATCGCGGCGATCGCCCCGTATCGCTGCGCCAGTTCTCCAAGCGGTTCAACGGTGCCTGATACAGCCGGTGTGACTAAAAATTGGCTCTGTGGCGGTATCGATACGGTGTGAACAACACTACGCGCTAGTGTGTAAACCTTGTATTCGATTGTTTGGGCAGCAGGTGAGGAAGTGGCGATTCGTGAAACGATCCCTTCGGGAATCGCGGTTGGAGCTTCAGACTGAGCGCTGGAGGATGGGGTGGGTGATCGACAAGCAACGAGATTTAAAGCAACAATACCTACGCCAATTTCAATCAAAACGAAGTCTATCAGAGTTTTACGCATGCTAGCTTCCTGATTACACCGTACAGGTTCATGCTGATGATTATGATGGCATTGCTGTTCATAGGTTTAAACATATTAAAAAACCCCAGGGAGAGCTGGGGCTAACGTAAGAGATCGCGTTCACTTTGCAACCGAACGCTTTGACGACGTTACCGTAACCAAAGCTTAATCAGATTAGAGGTTGGATAGGTTACCCAAAAATCCAATGACCCCATGACCTGTAAAAACTTCTAAAGCTAATAAAGAGACAAATCCAATCATTGCCATACGTCCGTTGAAGAGTTCAGCATATTTGGTAAAGCCAAACTGAGGCTGGTCAGTTACATACATTTTTGGCTCAACCGCATAGATGTTTTGTCTTCCGCCTTCTTCAACCACAACGCCGCTTTTCATGAAAGTCTCCTGACTTAATTTGTAACTTTATGTAAATTAATATATCAGACTTTGTTACAAAATTGCAACATTAACTTAAGAATCAACAAAGTGCTGTTACTTGCCAATGGCTTAGCAATTACGACTGTTCCAAATTTTCTCGTCGCCAATGTGCCTGCACTAGGTGAATTTCGTCGTAACCGTACATCTCTCCCAAATAATCGCGAATACGACGGCGTGAGTCTCCGCCCACGGTAGCAATCGCGTGCAAAATCTTCTCCTGCCGCTCAAGGGGCACCAAACGATGAAGCGGAATGTCGTGTTCCATCTCAATCAGTTCTGCCAGGTGGGTCATGATCGTACTCATTCGCAGGTTGCGCTGGTCGGCGATTTCAAACGGTTTTAGTCCCTGCTGAAAAAGCTGTAAGGTCAGCCGATGCGTATCAGAGGGGCGATGCAAATGGGTTGGCAAAGGTACACCAGCGGACGAAGCCGATGTAGAGGGCATAAGGGAAAGCCCTTTTTCTGCTCGAAAAGCACGAATTTCAGATAAGAAAACATCCCCATACTGATCAAGTTTGCGGCTACCCACGCCGGAAATTTGGGAGAACTGAGCATTGTCTAAGGGCTGCTGCTGTGCCATTAAGCGTAGGCTGGCATTGGCAAACACGACGTAGGGCGGCACGGATTGCTGATCAGCAAGGCGCTTACGCAGATTTTGCAACCGCTGAAAGAGCGCTTCGATATTCTCATCGGTTTCACTGTTAGCTGTTGCTGTGGCCATGCGACCGGGTGCAACTGCCACACTCACCGATCGCTGTTTTCGCAACACCTCCCAACTCAAATCATTCAGTTTCAGTACCGAATAGCCATCGCTGCTTTCGTCCACTAATCCCTGATGCACCAGCGATCGTCCCAACATGCGCCACTCCTCAGCGCTGCGCTCTTTGCCGATCGCGTAAGTAGACAGCTTTTCATGCCCATTTTGTAGCACCCGCTGGTTTTTGGAACCGCGCAGCACATCAACTACATAGCCCATGCCGAACCGTTCCCGCACCCGTGCCACACAAGAAAGAAACTTTTGCGCTTCAATCGTCCAGTCTTCCACAGGTTTAGGATGGCAGCAATTATCACAACTGCCGCAGTTGCCCGGAAACGCCTCGCCAAAGTAGCCTAATTGAATAATTCGGCGGCATTCCGTCGCTTCGGCATAGTTGACCACACGACGCAATTGTTGGCTAGCAATGCGCTGCTCGTCTTCCAGTGGTTCACCTGTTGCTGGATCAACCTTTTGACTAATCAAAAACTCCACAGTTTTGATATCACCTGCCCCATAAAACAGAATGCAGTCGGCGGGTTCATCATCTCGCCCCGCCCGTCCTGATTCTTGGTAGTAACCTTCAATGTTGCGCGGTAGATCGTAATGCACGACAAAGCGTACATCCGGCTTGTTGATGCCCATGCCAAAAGCAACGGTGGCGACCATCACCTGTACGTCGTCTCGAATGAAGCGGTTTTGATTGTCGGTGCGGGTTTCAGTGCTCAATCCGGCATGATAAGGCAAGGCTTGAATCCCATCGTTTTGCAGTTTCAGCGCCAGTTCATCGACTCGTTTGCGGCTGAGACAGTAAACAATGCCTGAGCCTGAGTTGTTGCGAGCAATTTGTAGCAACTCGTCGTAGGTTTGGCGCTGCTTGGGGCGCACCTCATAGTAAAGATTCGGACGGTTAAAGGTCGCCAGGTGAACGACGGGCTCTTGCAGGTTGAGCTGATCAACAATATCGTGCCGCACCCGTTCGGTAGCAGTGGCGGTGAGCGCCATCACTGGAACTTTGGGGTAGCTTTGGCGCAACTGCTGCAACTGACGATAATCTGGGCGAAAATCGTGCCCCCATTCCGAAACACAGTGAGCCTCATCGATCGCGATGCTTGACACATAAACCTGCGACAGCCACTCACTCAGTCGCCCGTCGCCCAACAGCCGTTCTGGGGCAATATACAACAGTTTTACAGCACCTTCCACCACGGCACGTTCCCGTTCTCGCAGTTCTGCGCCGCTAAGGCTGCTATTGAGGAAGGTGGCAGCAATGCCATTATCTTGTAATGCCTGCACCTGATCTTGCATCAGGGCGATCAATGGCGATACGACAATGCTTAATCCGGGTTTCAACAAAGCTGGTAGTTGGTAGCATAAGGATTTGCCGCCACCCGTGGGCATAATCACCAACACATCTTGATTTTGCAGTGACTTTTCAATAATCTGGCGCTGCCCTGGTCGAAAGCTATCGTAGCCGAAGTAATGCTTGAGGGCGTGTTCGAGGGAGGAGAATTGGGTCGCGATCTCAGACTGGATGGACATTTAAGGAGAAAGGGCGAATGGAGGGGAATTGGGATGGGTGAGTGGCGAATAATCTTGACCCCTAGTTTGGAACTTTGGAGGGGAAGGAGCGTCTGTGGGAAGTACACGCGATCGCGTCCATCTAGAATACCCTAGCAGAATCAATCGATTGGAGGGCAATTGAGTACTCTATCCATGCGGTATGATGATGACTTCCTAAACCTTCATATGTCTTCATATCCATCTTGTGTAAGGGATAAGTGAGGTTTTGTGCCCTCACCTAGATTCCCAAAAGGAGAGAGCATCAAAAGTATCGGGAAACCTTCCTCTCTAAAGATTCAGTATTGCGATCAGGATTTCCAAAGCTAGCTAATTTTATAGAAGTGTTTTAAGTCTCAGAATTAAAGGGATTGCTGCCATTGCTACCACCACACTTGCCACGTTATTTTCCTTCCAAGAGACTGCTGTGCCTCAGCAACGGACATGGAGAAGACATTATCGCAGTGCGAGTGCTGCAAGCCCTGCAAGCACAGGCGAATCCACCTCAAATTGCGGCATTACCGTTGGTTGGTGAAGGGCGCGCATACCAACAGGCGAATATTCCTTTGATTGGCGCTGTGAAGGCGATGCCATCCGGCGGATTCATTTATATGGATAGTCGCCAGTTAGCGCGCGACCTTCAGGGCGGATTAGTGCAGCTTACCTGGTCTCAATTGCAGGGAGTTCGGCGGTGGGCACAGCAAGGGGGCACCATTTTAGCGGTGGGAGACATCTTCCCGCTATTGCTGGCATGGCTCAGTGGAGCGCCTTACACCTTTATTGGCACAGCTAAGTCAGAATATTATCTGCGAGACGATGACAGCAAACTATTTACAACAGAAAGATGGGACGCCTGGTCAGAGTCGGTGTACTATCCCTGGGAGCGGTGGCTGATGAGCCGCGATCGCTGTCAGGGTGTGTTTCCACGGGACACGCTCACGACTCAAATTTTGCAAGCGTTAGCGGTGCCAGCTTTAGATCTGGGCAACCCGATGATGGATGGGTTAGAGCCGACTGAAACGCGATCGCTCGTTTTGAGCGAATCCACTGCGGCAAATTCGCGCCGCTCTAATTGGGACACTGGTTCTGCAACGTCTCAGCAAGCTTTAAACGTTCTGCTATTGCCCGGTTCACGGGTGCCAGAAGCCTATGATAATTGGCAACACATTTTGCAGGCAGTGGCAGGGGTGGTTGAGGCTTTTGCAGCTCAGCCGCTGATGTTTTTAGCAGCGATCGCACCGACTATCCATTTAGAGCCGCTTCATGATGATCTTGAAGCTCAGGGATGGGCACTCGTTTCTTCTGTCGGCATTTCTGCCAGCCGCTATTTTCCCGATCCTACCGCCCACTGGTATCAAAAGGGGAAAGCATTGCTAGTCATATCGCAGCAGGCATTTGCAGACTGTTTGCATCAAGCTGACTGCGCGATCGCCATGGCAGGCACCGCGACTGAGCAATTTGTAGGTTTAAGCAAGCCCGCCATTACCCTGCCCGGGAAAGGACCTCAATTCACACCCAAATTTGCGGAAGCCCAAACTCGCTTACTGGGGCGATCGATTATCTTGGTGCAAGATCCTAGCCACGTTGCCGATGCGCTGAAATCCGTTTTGCGGAATCCAGAACAGCTAGAGCATATTGCTGAAAATGGTCGCCGTCGCATGGGCGCTCCCGGTGCCGCTCAACGCATCGCAACCTATCTGATGCAGCAATGGGAACGGAGAGGGGGGGATTCGAACCCCCGTTGAGTTACCCCAAACTTGATTTCGAGTCAAGCGCATTCGACCACTCTGCCACCTCTCCATCGATGATCCTACCATCTTTAATACCCCGCAATTGGGGAGTTGGAGTGCGGTGTTCAAGATTCGCTCTGTAAGTCTCTTAAAAAATTAAGACTATTTTTGAGGACTCCTCATATCACCTGAAACCTGACACTCGTCTTAACCTGGCACTTAGCACTTGTGAGTGGCTTTGAGATCCGCTACAACCCAGATGCATTTGAGTCCAGGGCAATGTTGAAACCGCCGTCGGGTGTCCATTGAATGCCGCCATCTTGCTGGGTTTGATAGAGAGAAATGTTTTGCTGTTTGAGATAGGCGATGGTTTCGGGGTTCACGCCTTTGCCAGATGCGATCGCGGTTTTGGGACGTACTCTATCAACCAATACCGGACTGAGCGACGCGCTTGACCAGAGCAACACCTGAGCAGAGGGAATATTGGTTTTAAGCAAGGATTCCTGTTCGTTGGCATTCAAATTCCCGAGCCACAGCCAGGTTTGGTCGCCAAGCATAATCTGGGCGACTAAATCCGGCTCTGCTTGAAGGACTCTTACCTGGATTGCGCCCAACCGCACCCCTTGATTGAACGGCAATATTTTGGAGGGTGCATTACGACCTGGCGGCATTGAGGATGCCACCAGGGTTTTGATCGGGATTTTTTCTAGTAATGTTTGCCAGCCGTTCATAGAAGCATTGGCATGGAGCGCGATCGCCAGATGAATTTGATTGACACCCGCTTTTTGAAGAAACGGCAGCAGCGTAAATTGCACTGTCTTTTCGTCATTGCTATTGACCACCGCAACTCGTCCGCGATCACGAATTACTAGCACCGGATCGCGCTCAGCTGCCAACACCGTCACCTGCATTAAATTGGCACCCATTCCAATCGGAATCAGGGTTACAACAAGTCCCAACGCCAGCGCTATCCACCAGCGTCGCTGCCAAAAAGGATGCACTGTTGCCAAGCCCAGCAGGGCATATAGCCCAATCACCGCCAGTACCGAAATCGTACCCACTGCGAACCCATTGCCTGGAAGCTGAGCAAACCCATCAACGATCGCAATCAAACCTTGGGTGGGATATTTCAGCAGCCATGCCAGCGCACTTCCGGCAGGTGACCAAATGAGTGATGCCAGAGCACTGAGCATTCCGCCCAAGCTAATCAGCGAAATGAAGGGGGATGTGAGAATGTTAACTGGAATGCTGTAGGGAGATAGGACCCCAAACGCCCCAAGCTGTAGCGGCAACGTCCACAAATAAGCAGCAATGGGAACGGCGATCAAAGGGGCGATCGCGCTAGGCACCCAGTCCAATTTTTTCGTCAATGGTGGCACCGTCACTAACAGCCCCATGGTGGCGAGAAAGCTAAGCTGAAAGCCCAAGTTCCAAATCCATTGTGGATTGATCACCAGCAACATCGTTGCAGTCATCAGCATCGAACCCAATGGTTTCACTTTGCGTCCCAGAACCAGCGCGATTAAACCGCCAAACCCCATGAACGCCGCCCGGAGAACCGCAGGCTGCAATCCTGCCAAACCAACAAAACTGGCAAGTGACATTGTGCCTGCCAAAAACTGCACTCGCTCAGAAAATCGACGGGTTAACGCCAGCACCACACCCAAAATCAGCGAGGTTTGAAATCCAGAAGCCGCTAACGCATGGGCGAGACCTACGCGCACAAAAGCATCCTTCACGTCATAGGGCAAATCCACCGCTTTGCTGCCCAACACCATTGAGCTAATCAATGCACCTTCAGGATTGCCAACCCAGGCAAGTTGCGATCGCGCAATCCGTTGCTGCACTTGCCACCAGCCCCAACCCGTCGAAGGCTTCAAAATACTGACCTGTTTGCCGCGCAATCCTGCAAAGCTACCCTCTTGCTGCAAATAATCCTTAAAGTCAAAGCCGCCAGGGTTTGTAGCGGCTTTGGGCAAGTAGAGCGCCCCATCTACACCGACGATTTGTCCCGGATGCAGGTCGGTTGCCTGATCAGGCGGCACTGTAACGTAAAGTCTGCCGCTGACGGGCTTGCCCTCGCCAATGGGAGCAATCCGTTTTGCCTCCAACCAAAACTGCGATTTTTGGCTGCGGGTGAGCCGGGGTAGGCTGCTAATTCGTCCTTCCACCAGCACGTTTGTTGATGAGTCGGGTGTTGCGAGTTGGCTGATGTCATTTGCAGCCGGATGAGGAATGCGGGCTTGAAAATAGAACGTTGCGCTGAGGGCGATCGCCCCTGCCACCAGCCACACTTGAAACTTGGGTGCCCCTCGCCACACTCGACGAATCGTCAACCCAATGCCAATTGCCCCGATTAACAGCACCCATCCACCCCAAGGTAAGGCTGTAGCCAACAGCCCTAAAATGTATGCCAAACACCCAGCAATCGCTTGAACAGAACCCATGAATGCACCCTAAGCAAAACAGAAAACCTCAGCTAACACTTAAGGTTTTCGTTAGAGTGCCCATCTACACAGTTAAATTGAGAACTATTTTTATTCTGTCACTGCAACGATTTATTATGCTGCGATAAGGCAGCTTGTTGCCTGAAGGTCTTTTACAGCCGTCGCCTGCATCGGAATTGAAATCACAAATTCTGTACCTTGACCTAATGTTGAGTTCACTTCTAATGTTCCAGAGTGCTTCTCAACGACGATTTGATGAGCGATCGCCAATCCTAGCCCTGTCCCCTGACCCACGCCTTTGGTGGTAAACAGATGTTCAAAGATTTTTTGTTTCACTGCATCAGTCATGCCACTCCCATTATCTTGAATGCGGATCACAAACTGGTGCTGATCTTCAGATAGTTCTGTCTTAATAATAATTTGGTTGGGATTCGCTTGAATTTCTGCAAAGCTGCGTCCTTGATTGGAGTCTTCTAGCGCATCGATCGCATTTGCCAAAATGTTCATAAAGACCTGATTCAACTGTCCAGAAAAGCATTCTAATCGTGGCAGATCGCCATAGTCTGTAATGACTTTAATCTCCCGGCGAGCTTCATTGGCTCTGAGGCGATGCTTGAGAATCATAATTGTGCTATCAATACCGTCATGAATATTGCAAAGAATCGGGCGATCGCAATCAGACCGCGAGAAGGTTCTTAAACTGGTGCTAATGGTGCGAATGCGATCTACGCCTTCTTGCATCGAACCGATCAAGTTGGGTAAATCCTCTTGCAAGTATTCTAAATCCATGGCTTTCACGAGTGCCTGTAGTGTGGCACTCGGTTGAGAAAGTTCTTTTCGGTAGAGATCAATCAGCCGAAAGAGGTCTTCAATCTCGTCCTGAGCGGGTTTCAAATTACCCGCAATAAAGCCAAGCGGGTTATTAATTTCGTGCGCGACACCCGCCACTAAGTTGCCCAAAGTAGACATTTTTTCGCTGTGGACTAACTGAAGCTGAGACTGTTGTAGTTGTCTCAGTGTTGCTTCTAAATTAGCCGTTTGCTCTGCTACACGCTGTTCTAAATTTTTAGTTAATTGCCGCAACTGCAAATGAGTTTTTACCCGTCGTAGCATCTCCTTTTCTTGAAAGGGTTTGGTGATGTAATCCACAGCGCCCAGAACAAATCCTTTTTCCTTACTATCGGCATCAGAGAGTGCGGTCATAAAGATGATCGGAATGCTGGCTGTTGTTGAATCTGCCTTTAGACGTTGGCAGGTTTCAAAGCCGTCCATTCCTGGCATTTGCACATCCAACAAGATCAGGTCGGGAGGATAAGCTTGGACTCGCTTCAGAGCGCGATCGCCGTTAATCGCCGTTGCAACTTCATACCCTGCATCGCCTAAGGTTTCACAAACCACTTCTAAGTTTGCAGGAGTATCATCGACCACCAGAATTAATTCAGGATTAGACATCGGCTTCCTCCGTCAAATGTTGTTTCAGTAAGTCCTCGATCTCTTCAGCTCTAAATTGCTTGGCAAGCTGAAGAATTTCTGAGGCAAAATCAGCGTAGCGAGGATTGGAGTGAACCATCTGCTCTAGGTGTTCTCGTAGCCGTTTTAAGTTGCCTTTCTGTGCCAAGTCTAGTAGTGCCTTTAACTCTGCCCTAGTGGGAATCATAGTCTCTTCTGAGTTCTGCGATGCAGTCGTTGGAGATGACTGAGCGTCTCTTTCAGCGATCATTTCATAGGTCCACTCCAGGTTTAAGTGAGTGGCTAAGAGTTTAAATAATTCACTGACTTCGACTGGCTTTGCTAAGAAATCATCTCCCCCGACATCTAAACTCATCTGTTGGTCAGCTTGGGCGACTGAGGCAGAAGAAACAATGATCTTCTGGTGTTGCAAATCGTCGGCACCCCGAACCTGCTTGAGCAGTTCAAAGCCGTTCATGACTGGCATCGCTAAGTCTGTAATCACCAAGTCAGGTTGAGACTGGCGGATTTTTTCCAATCCTATTTGACCATTTTCAGCCTCAGTCAGTTGGAATCCGAGTGGCTCTAACAAGTTGACGAGAACGGCTCGGTTTTCCCATCGATCGTCCACCACCAGAATGCTGCGTCGTTGTCCTTCATAACCAATAATTTGTTTGCCAGTGGTAAGGGAATTTTGCTGTGCCCAATCCGTGGCGATCGCCAGTTCCACCTCAAACCAAAAATCGCTGCCAACTCCAGGTTGGCTCTTAACTTGGATTTGTCCATTCATCAGTTGAACAATTCTTTGGCTGATCGCTAAGCCTAAACCTGTACCTTCGGCTTGACGCTGGCGATCGCCTACTTGTTCAAAAGCCTGAAATATTTTATCCACCTGGTCGGGCGCAATGCCAACGCCCGTGTCTTCAACTCGAAATTTGATCCAGCGAGTGGATGGATCGGCATGATGCTCCATCTCGGCATTTTCCATCACGGTCACCTTGAGCGCGACAGACCCTGTATCAGTGAATTTAATCGCATTACCCAGCAAGTTGAGTAAGACCTGACGCAGCCGTTTTTCATCGGCAAAAAGCCCTTCCGGCAACTGCGGATCAGGGTCATAAAGGAAGTTAATCCCTTTTTGATCGGCACGAATGCGGCAGATTTCGGCAACCCCTTGAAGGAATGAGGGGAAGTGAATTGCTTTTGGTGCGAGGTCTAATTTACGGGCTTCAATTTTCGACAAGTCCAAGACATCGTTAATGAGCGTCAGCAAATGAGAACTGCACTGGTGAATGATTTCTACCCCATGACGCTCTTTCATAGGCAACACTTTGGAGCGGTTGAGGATTTGAGCGTAGCCCAGAATGCCGTTGAGGGGCGTGCGGAGTTCATGGCTCATGTTGGCAAGAAATTCACTCTTGGCTTGGTTGGCACCATCAGCTATCAGTTTTGCTGCTTTCAATTCTGCGGTGCGTTCCTCAACGCGGGTTTCCAGTTCGATGAAAGAGCCTTTCAGCTGACCCGCCATTTGGTTGAAGGAGTCTGCCAGCGATTCTAATTCATGGATACCTTGCACCTGAACCGTTTGATCCAACTGTCCGGAGCTAATTGCCTGACTCGCTTTCTGTAGCTGCAAAATCGGTTTGGTAATCCAGCGCGAAGTCAAAAGACCCAGTGCGGTCGTTACCGCCAGAGCACCCAAACACAGCAAGATTGTGGTGCGAGTATTGGCATTGATTTGCGCCATGAAATCTGATTCGGGCACGACAACGACGCTGAGCCAATCGATGCCGCGTTCGTCTCGAATAGCGGAAACCTGCACGAACTGTCGCTGGTTTGCCAGCATAAAATCAATCTGTTGATTTTGAGCGATCGCGTTGAAGTTGCCAAATCGATCGAGAATAGCTTGCGCTGTCGCCCGAATCACAGCACTTTCCGACTTGACGGCAGGAATTTGTTGCAACTCCTCATTTTTAAGATCCAGAATGTAAGGCTGTTTGATCGTTGAACTGGCAATTAGATTGCCCAACTGGTCGACGATAAACGTTTGACCTGTTTGACCCACCTTCAATCCGCTCAGAAAATCATGAATCTTGTCTAGCCGAAAGGTGCTTTTTTGCACCCCTAATAACGTTCCATCACTCTTGTAAATCGGCTGAGACAGCGCCATCGTAGCCGATTGATACGAACTGCTGACGTAGGGCTTATCTGTCCAGGCTGGTTTTCCAGATTCCTGGACAACTTGATACCAGGGTCGAGTCCGGGGGTCAAACTTTGCCTGAGTTTTAAGCAGTGCGATCCGTTGACCTTGCTTATCAAGTTTGTAGAATCGGCGTTGAGGGAGACGTGCTTTGTCACTGAGACGGGAAACAATGCCGTCATTCAGTGTTGTATCTAGGGCAATATTTGTGCCGTCAAATAAACCAATTTGCACATCTTCGAGCGTGTTTTGGCTCACTAACCGCCACAACGTTCGTTCCAGTTTGGTGAAATCTGATAGATCAAGTTGACCCTCTTCAGCCGCAGCTACGATTACTTGTCCGGCAATATAAGGTTTTTCCAAATAGTTCAGAACTTGCAGGTTGAGGCGATCGCCCATCTCGTGACGTAACTGACTGGCAACATCATTGACTGCCTTCTGTCCATTCTTTAGGGAAATATATCCGGTCAGTCCAACGGCAGCGAAAATTTGTAGAACAAACGGGATAATCAGGAGTGAGCGTAGGGAAAGCTTACGCTTGGGTTTATCTGGAGTGATCGATGTGGCTGGAAGAGTCATGGCGGTAGCTTCCGGTATGAAAAGGAAAAGATTCCTTTATCAAATTGTTCCGCTTAGCATGCCCATCTATTTCAGAGAGTATCAGCGATAGTAGCGAATGTAACAAATTCATTACATTCGTTGCGAGTGGTTTAAGTATGCTCACATCAATTGGTCTGGATTACGTAAGAGAAATGAGATTCTTAAAACGATTTTTTAGACACCTTCGAGAAGCATTCAAGAACGAAAACTTTCTCAAACATTTAGAGCAAGTCAACACTTGATGTTCTCGTTGAAGTGCCCATCTAAAAAGTTAAATTGAGAGTCCGAGCTTCAAGCCAAACGCAGCATGAATAACCAGCAGCAGCATAATCAATGTGCCGATATAGGCATGAGTCATTCGCAGAACAGGCTTGCCACCGCCGAAACCAGATAGGGAAATCAGCCCATTGCTCCACAGCAATAATACCGCTGCGGAGCCTGTCCAAAAATGGGGGCTTTCCATAATCGGTTCTCCCTGCATCACGAGCGATAAAATACCGCCCGTATAACCCAAAGTAATGAACAAGGTCATCAGCGGAGCTAATTTACGATGATCAGCGCGATTTTTCAGGGCAATGTCTTTGTCGTCAGCCAGTCGTCCACGCCAGCCAGCGTAGGCAACGTAGCTACCCAAAACCACTACTACAATGCCCATCATGACAGGATGCCCCCATTGGACAATCGGTTTAGGCACACCCAAACTGCCAAACCAATCGGCGATCGGCTGGAGTAGGTCAGTTAAATTTTCATCCAGTGTCATAGTTTTGCAGAGTCAACTTGCAGGAGGATCGGAATTTAAATATTACGCTTAAACGCGCTGACAATCTCTGGTGTGAAGGATAGTTGAACACCAACTGTTATCATCACAACAATTAATTGCATCCAGACGATGAATTTAGTATTCTCGCTTCATGTGCTCATAGAAATGTCATGCGATTTTTGCAACGATTCACAAAACGATTAATAGAGGAATTTCAAAACGAGGCATTTTTAAAGTCCATTAGTAAATTTGAGGGAATCGTCGCTAAAATTTTGTCAGTTGCAATGGTTGTAGTTGTGATCGTGGCAATTTTTGACCTGATGCTTTTCCTAACTACTGATTTGTTCTCAACAGCACCCTACGGTCGTTTTAGCACCACAATAACCAAGGTCTTTGGATTGTTTTTAAACGTCTTAATTGCCTTAGAAATTCTTGAAAACATTACGGCTTATTTAAAAAGCCATACGATTCAATCAGAACTAGTGATCGTAACTTCCTTGATTGCAGTATCTCGTAAAATCATCATTTTGGATTTAGATAAAACAGCAGGTATTGATCTGATTGCTTTGGCGACTGCAATTTTAGCTTTGGCAATTAGCTATGGGATTCTCCGTCACGTCAACCGTAAGTGAAAGATCCAAATATTACGGTCAGCATAACCGCAGGATAGATTGAGCGATCGCGTTAGCTGGATTATGCTGTGATTGCTTGGATATTCACCTTTGAAGAAACGATGAAAACTAAACAGTTGGGCACGACCTCTGTCTCAATTAGCGCCATTGGTTTAGGCGGGATGCCGCTTTCCTTAAGCGGTAGACCGAGTGAATCAGACGCGATCGCGGTAGTTCATCGCGCCCTAGATTTGGGTGTCACATTGTTGGATACGGCCGACTCTTACTGTCAAGATGAAACCGACAAGCACCACAACGAGCGCCTTTTTGCCAAAGCATTGCAGCAATATCAAGCAGATACTAGCCAGGTGATTATCGCCACAAAAGGTGGATTGATGCGTCCTAATGGCTCTTGGACTAGAAACGGCAATCCAGAGCACTTGCGGAAAACGATTCGCGAAAGTTTTGAGGCTTTAGGAGGCAAGCAGGCGATCGCACTGTGGCAATATCATGCCCCCGATCCAGAATTTGCAATTTCGGCATCCCTTGAACCCGTGCGAGAAGCTGTTGACGCAGGGCTGATCCAATATGTGGGCGTATCCAACTTTTCGGTAGAACAAATTCGACAGGCGAGAGAAGTGGTTGAAATCGTTTCAGTGCAAAACCAATACAATCCTTGGTATCGTGAACCAGAACGGGATGGCGTGTTGGCGTACTGTGAGCAAGAAAATATCATTTTTTTGCCTTGGAGTCCTTTGGGAGGCAGTCGCCGCGTCAAAAACTTACCGGAAATTAAACCGATCGCCCAGCTTGCCCAAGAGAAAGGCGTATCGGTTTACAGCCTGATATTGGCATGGTTAGCAGCCAAATCGCCTTGCGTGGTGCCAATTCCAGGTGCCAGCAAAGTTGAAAGCATCGAAGACTCGGTAAAAGCGGCTGAGGTTGCTCTATCGGCGATCGAAATTGAGCGGATTGACCAAGCGACAGTGTAAGTTTTTAGATGAATGCGATCGCCCTGAACCCAACTCTATAGTCACGTCGTCAACCGATCAGCAATGCTACCAATCTCCAACACCGTTACAATTCCTGCCAACGAAATCGAAATCAGCGCTATTCGTTCTCAGGGGGCAGGCGGGCAAAATGTGAATAAGGTGGCAACGGCAATCCACTTGCGTTTTGATATCCCTGCATCTTCCCTGCCCGATCGCTACAAAGAGCGACTGTTGCAGCTAAACGATCAGCGCATTACTAAAGATGGCGTTGTTGTGATCAAGGCTCAGGAGCATCGCAGTCAAGAACAAAACCGCGAAGAAGCGCTAAAAAGACTACGAGACTTAATTAAAAGTGCAGTAGTAGTGCCCAAAAAGCGCAAGCTCAGCAAGCCAACCCGTAGCTCTCAGCAAAAGCGTCTCGATCGCAAAACAAAGCGAGGAGACACTAAAGCTTCTAGAGGAAACCTCACGGGCAAAGATATTTTGTGAAGACCTTTTCATTCTCTGTATATCCGCCCTTAAGTCCACACTTCTTCTGTTCTAGATGGCGGGATTTGGGCGCGAAACTCCTGCTTATACTTCTCAAAATCCCAGGTTTCTAAAAATTTCTGTGCAGATGCTTGTCCTGCTTCGTAGAGCGCTGTTTTTTCCGATGGCGTGAGTTGAAACTGGGTAGTTTGAATCCCCATTGTTGGAATGGGTATGGTGCGGACAAAGCTTTCTGTACTGATATAACGAGCGTCATGAGCTTCCATCATGGTGGAAAACATCGCTTTTAACATTGAAATGGGACCCTTAATCACATGGGGTTTATCTTGATCGGGATCGACCAATCGAACCCCAAAGGTTGGCCAGTCTGGGTTTGCGGCTCCACTGTCAAACAGCCACACTGGGTAATTGCTCAACACGCCACCATCCACAATGTAGTTCGTAGCACCAACCTTATCTTTTAATTGCACAGGTTCAAAAAAGAAGGGCAAGCTCATACTCATTCGCACGGCTACTGCCACTTCCAACTCATCAGGATTTACGCCGTAGTGTTGAATGTCTCTAGGCAGCACCAGCATTCTGCCCCGGGTCAAATCGCTGGCAATCACCTGCAACTTATAGCGATAGCGGGGATTATCTTTATTTTTCGCCATGACTAAATCGCCAAAGGTACGAACTCCTTTTTTGGCTAGCAATTCTCGCAACCAGTTTTCAAAAAAGTCACCTTCATAAATCCCTTTTTCGGTGATCAAGCTAAGCATTGAGCCAACCAGGGGAATTTCATCTTCCCAGCCCTTATCCATAAACTTAGTAAAGTCTTGAGAATCCAAGATTTCCTTGAGTTCTGCGGCGTTATAGCCTGCGGCAATTAGCGCTGTGACGATCGCCCCGGCTGAAGTGCCTGCCAAATTTTCGAGCATATAGCCTTCTGCTTCCAGCACCGAAAATGCGCCGACTAAGCCAATGCCTTTCACTCCGCCTCCCTCAAACACCGCATCAATTTTTTTAGGAGCGTCTAATTTTTTTGCAGTGTCTATCATCGTTTGGCACCTAAAACACAATATTGTTGGGCACTTCAGTAAAACACAAGAATTCTGAGAACAGCTACTTTTTGTAGGAAATCAGAATATTTTTCATAGGCTACCCTTTGTGGATTTTACCTGTTGTGATTGCTATCATTGGCGCTGGCGCTCGGCTTGGCGATTCGTGAAACGTTAGGGAAGCTTTTCACAGGACTTCCTAGGGGAATCGCGTTTTTCTGGCGTAATTGAGTCGGTGCAATGGGGGCAGCAAATACCATCTTCATAATCAGGCGAGGCTTTTTCGGCTTCAGAAAGGGGATAGCCACAACTGCGGCACATCTCATAGGTTCCCGGTTCTAGTCCGTGACGGATAGAAACGCGATCGTCAAATACAAAACATTCTCCTTGCCATAAGCTTTCGTCTTTTGGAACTTCTTCTAAATATTTCAGAATGCCGCCTTGGAGGTGATAAACCTCCTGAAAGCCTTGGCTGAGCAGGTATGCCGAGGCTTTTTCACAGCGAATGCCGCCCGTACAAAACATTGCAACTTTTTTGTGTTGTGTCGGATCAAGCTGCTGCACGTAATCTGGGAATTCCCGAAATGAAGTAGTTTGGGGATTGATCGCTCGTTGAAAAGTGCCAATATTGACTTCGTAATGATTGCGGGTGTCAATCACTGTCACCTCTGGATCGGTAATCAGCGCGTTCCATTCCTCCGGGATGACATAAGTACCCACCTGCACACCGGGATTCACCTCTGGCTTACCCAAAGTGACAATTTCGCGCTTCACTTTCACTTTCATTCGCTCAAAGGGCGACGTTTCAGTCATGGATTCTTTATGATTCAAGTCCGCCAATCGCGGATCGGATTTGAGCCATGCCAACACTGTATTGATCGCCTGCCGAGAACCGGCGATCGTGCCATTGATTCCCTCCTCTGCCAGCAAAATTGTGCCTTTAATCCCTTGCGTCTGACAGTACTCCAGCAGTACTGGTCGCAGTTCTACACAGTCTAGCAGCGGCACAAATTTGTAAAATGCTGCAACAACCCAGCTCATAGGCTTTTTATCCAAAAATCCATCTTCTAAGATAAGACCTTCCCGATAGAATGAACCAGTACCCGATCGCTGCCATGACTGTGCTTCCCGAACCCTTTAGTTCCACCCATGCTTTTCAACCATCTCAGATTGTTTGTTTGGAGCATGGCTATAGCCGTTTGTATGCCGAAGTGGTGCAAGTTGCGGAGCCGCGTCAGGTGTGTTGGGTACGTCCTTTAGCATTAGCTGTTGGAGACCCGACGATCTCAGTGGACAATCAGTTGGCTGACCTGCATGATTTGCGACAAGGATCAGATTTATTGTTGCCGATCGCTTTGTTTAGATTGGCGATCGATACGGAAGTTATCCCTGTGTTGACACATCTGTATGCAGAAAACAGCACGGTCACCAGCAAAACAGGACAAACTAAACATCAACACTTAAGCCAGTTTGTCCGGCAGGTTTGTTTGGCTCATCGATCGCTATTCGCTGCCCCCTCACCCTAGAACATATACTCTAATGACACTCCAAACCGAGTATCTTTCTGGTAGCGCGAGTTTTGCCTCTCTATATCCGTTGAAAGCCGCACATGCTTAGTCAACGCATAGCCGAACGATAGTGTAAGTACTCCTACTTCATCATATTGACCCGGATCAACCCAGGTCAACATGAAAGATAAATCTGCTGCGCCCGTTCGTGACGGTACTGCCTGCACCCGAAACCCGACATTTAACCCATCAGTAATGTATTGCGGTGCTTCTAAGTAACGATATCCCAGCACTGGAGCAATATTCACGTAGCCGCCCAACGGCAGCAGGTAATAGCGCAGATCGGCTCCGCCAGCTTTACGACTTCCGTTGAAAGAAGCAATATAGTTGCCGCTGAGAGTCAATTTTGTTTTGCCAAGAAAAATATCCTCTACGCCAACATTCCAGCCAACTGCATCGTTGGTGCTGGGAAAATAGGACAGCCCTAAACGAACACGAGTACGGAAACTAGGATCGCGTTTAATGTCTTCCAGCACATTGGGCATTTGTTTTTCCCATTTATCCAGCACGGGGCTAGCATCAGCGGGTCTTGGAGGTACGGTACCGTCGGTTGCAGGCTGTGTTTGGGCGAGATCGCTGGCAGTGTGAGACACTTGCAGGGTCGACGTAGGCAGCTCGTCTTCTGCTTTAACCTCAGGGCTGAGAGTGATTGGAGGATCAAGCGGATTGTTTAAGTCCTTCAATTCATTCTCTAGCGGCTGGCTTAAAGCTTTTTCTGATGGATTTTGCAGGTCTTCTTTTAACAAGAGCAAGCGGCTAAAAGCAGAATTTGCCTGCGCGGTTCCAGATAAGCTAAATATGCCAACAGCCAGACCGACGGAAGACGAGATCAACATTAACGAGAATTGGGGCGATCGCCTTCTCTGACTATTCATACGAAAATCCTCACACCTTAAACGCGCACACTTTCAACACAATGCCACATAAACAAAACTCTGCACCTGAAAAAATTACAGATGCAGAGTTTTTAATCTATTAACCCGAGAACACTACTTCCTAACGCACCACACCGTGAGTATGGGCAACATCAATGGGTTTCATAAAATACAGTTTCAGGAACTGCCAGCCGTTTGCCAAGTAGTAAGGCAGTTTTTGAACCAGTTGGAGAGGCTTCGGCATATTGGAGCGGGCAATTTGGGTTAGCTTTTCGTTATTACCCACGCACACTTCTAGCCGCTGATAAAACTCTGGATTGGCAACGTCTAACATGACCGGAAAAACCCGTGCAGCCGTTTCATTGGTCTTTTCAATCACGCCCTTGTCATATTCTCGTGCATCTAGCCCCAGGGCTTCATAAAAGCCCGATCGCTGCACATCGTTGAGATACATTGTGCCAAATACAGACAGCAAGAAGAAACGGCACCATAACCGCGCTTTCCAATCGTTTAAAAACTGGGGTTGAGCGCGCATGATGGCATCAAAGAAGTCACCGTGACGATTCTCGTCTTGGCACCAGTTTTCAAAAAAGCGAAAAATTGGGTAAACGCGATTTTCTGGATGGGATTCTAGATGGCGATAAATCATGATGTAGCGCCAGTAGCCAATCTTTTCAGACAAATAAGTTGCATAAAAAATGAACTTAGGCTGAAAGAAGGTATAGCTCCGGCTCTTGGTCAAAAAGCCGAGATCCAGCTGAAGGTTGAAATCGGATAATGCCTTGTTCAAAAAGCCTGCGTGGCGGGCTTCATCCCGCGACATGAGATCAAAGCACTCTGCCAGAGTTGGGTTTTTGCCTTTTAGTTTGCGGCTGAGTTCTTTATAAAGTAAGAAGCCAGAAAACTCAGCGGTGCAGGAGCGCTCTAGAAATTCTACGAACACCTTTCGGGTTTCGCCGTCGATATGATCCCAGGATTGCTCAAACTCAGCATCACGAACAAAGTGGTGGCGATTATAATCTGCTCGAAACTCCTCTAGAATCGCCTGTAGCTCATCTTCGTTAACAGAAATATCCATTTCTGCCACTGCATCAAAATCAGTGGTGTAGAAGCGAGGCGTGAGGATAGTTTCTTTTGCCGGAACTTTGATGCCGGGACGCAACTCTTCAAAACTAGGCTTTTTAAGGGAATCTACCATGAGTCGTTTTCTCTAGGTTCTGAGCTACAGAATGGATATTTAATGGTTTGATGCAAGCGCTCCTTTCTAAGCTAGGAGAACCCATCAGTTATAGCTATTGTAGGGTAATGTCCCGCGATCGCTACATCCGTTAGTCTATCAATTCAATCTGTGACTAATACCTGAACAATATTAAGACTTACAACACAAAGCCAAGTTTGATAACCGCTTTAATTAATTCAAAGCTCGACGTAATAAATTCTTGCTGACTTTTCTGTCCATCTCAAATCAAAATCCTTATCATAGGAAAAAGCCTTCCGCTCGCCCTTTTACTGTGCAACGGGTTTATGAATAATGTTGCGACTTCCTATGTCCTATGGTTGGGTTGCCTGCTTCAATTGCACGGACTTCAACGTTTATATAATGGCAAAACCTTCACCGGGTTACTGTGGCTATTTACCTTTGGGTTGATGGGCTTTGGTCAGTTATTTGATCTCGTGCTAATTCCTGGCATGGTTGACGAACACAACGTCAAGCTTCGAGCTAGTCAAGGAGCGCTACCGGGGAGTTCTATTCATCAGCCTGCGATCGAACGAGTGATCACAAAACCAGAAATATCTGCGGCAATTCCTCAGCCGAAACATGACCAACTTGCCGTGAAATTAGTCAAAGCGGCTCAAGTCCGAGGTGGCACCCTTTCAGTCACTCAAGGTGTAATTGACACAGACGAAAGTTTTTCTGCCGTTGAAGCTTCTTTACAAAACCTGGTGAAGACAGGTTATGTAGATATTTACAACGACATGGCAACAGGTGTGGTGTTGTACCACTTTAGAGAGCTATAGCCTCAGTTTCGAACAAGCCACTTTTGAGCATCAAGGCGCTGCAAAGTCCAAAATACCAGCAGTCCCAAATCCGATTTTCGTTCATCAATCCGAAAAGATTCTAAGGTGCTGGCTTTGCCACCGCTTTCAGAGTAGGAAAATCCCTTCTTTCCATTGATGGTTTCATCAAAAAAGTAAAGGCTGAATTCGCGCGTTTGCTTGTAACCGCTACTCCAAACTCCAGCAACTTGCCAGCAGTCTGGCGATTGGCTAAAGCCAATAACATTAATCTTTTTCTTTTCAAGAGAAAGTTCTACTCCTTCAATAGCCTGTTTTTCAAGACCCGCCTTTAAAGCCGGGATGAAATCTCGCTGAATAAAGTCAGGAAACGGCTTATCTTCCACCGCGGGAGGTTTTTCCTTTTTGGCTTTTGCTTCAGGCTTTGCAGCAATGGGCTGCTCATCGACTGAATCTGGAGTCGTTTCTTCTGGCATAGGTTGGCTCAATCCTTCTTAAGGTCTGTAGAAATTATTAAGCATTGTTTGCTAGCACTGCTGAATATAAGGATAATTTCCGGCTATAGGAATATCTTGTGTCTGCTCTGGCAAAGATTAAGAGCAATTACAAGAAATTTTCCATACAACTTTTATCCTCATATTTAGCAATACCTGGTGCTTACTGCCTGATTTTACTGGAATTTAGAGTAGAGGAACTATCAAAAATTGCCACATCCTCTTTCGTCACTTTTAGTGTAAATGAGTATGAAGTAGACGAATATGCAGGTGGAAGGCAGTTTCAAGTTCTTGCTTGACTCCACTGCATAAAACTGAGGTAGGCAATCGTATGGATTAGTAGAGCGAAATGCACCAGTGAATTACAAGCTGGACAACGCTCTAACTATCCTTTAGCCCCCTTACCATCATGTTTCCAACCTCTCAAGATCAAGCTCAATCCAGTGTCTTTGGAACTTCTACCCTTGCTGCTCCGCTATCGGCCAATGCTTTATTACCTCAAAGCGCTGCATACGGACTGACCGATACTACTCAATCAGCTCGGATGGTTGGCTCCAGCGCTCCCACAGTTGCTGGTGTTAGCGATGCATTCACGCCCCTTGTCAACCCGATTATCAACTCAAATCTCATCATCCTAGATCCCATATACATCACTGATAACACCCTCGGTACTGCTAGAAATCTGGGTAGCCTCACCAGCACCACAACGCGCACTGGATCGGTCGGCAGCACCGACAGTATTGATTACTACCGCGTTAGTCTAGCTGGGGCTGGTTCTAGCCTTAACCTCACCCTCACAGGCATGAGCGCCGATACTGACCTTCAACTGATTCGTGACTATAACGGCAACGGTACTGTGGATTCTGGCGAGACGATCGCCTTTGGCAACCGGGGTAGTAGCAGCGATGAATCCATCAATCTGCACGGATTAGCCGCCGGTGACTACTTCGTTGGGGTAAAGCAGTATTCTGGCGACACCAACTACACCCTGCGTCTATCGCCTGACTTTAAGAGCAATCTACTTGCCACCGAAAACAACGTTGGTACGCTGATTGGCACTGAAACTTTTACCAATCCGAGCTATAGCGAAGGGGAAACCTTTGATCGCCGTAACGGCATCAGTGCTACTGACACCTCCGACTACTACCGCTTCAGTATCGGCAGCATCCGTAACGTTTCCCTGGGCTTGAGCGGACTGACTGCTGATTTAGACATGCGCTTAATCCGTGACTACAACAGCAACGGCATGATTGATTCTGGTGAAGAACTCGCTTCCTCAAACCACGGCTCTAACTGGAATGAAGCGATTAACAAAAACCTGGAAGCAGGCGACTACTTTGTGCAGGTGAACCGCTTTAGTGGTGCTTCTGACTACAGCTTGAAACTATCTGAAACGGCTGCTCAGGTGCGCTTCACTGTAAACCAGGTGATCGCGATCGACAATCCAGACTCAGGCTGGTTTGGCGATGATGCCGACTACTACGCCCGGATTACCGTCAATGGTGCAACCACCACTACTGGCGTGATCAGTAATGACAATAATATTTCGCCCAATTGGCAGTTTACCCAAAACGTCAACAGCCGCTACGTCAACATTGAAGTGCAACTGTGGGATAGCGATGGTGGTTTGGCAGGTGCCGACGACCAGATTGATATTGATACAGGCAGTAGTTTCCGCAACCTCAACGTCACTTATGACCTAATCACTAACCAGGTCACAGGTGATGTGAGCGGGTTGGGGGGACGTAGAATTTTGACCTCTGGCACAGGAGATAGCGATCGCGCCTCTATGTACTTCACGGTAGATAGTGGCGACTGGTACAACATGAACCTGCGTGATGCTGGCACGATTGATTTAACCCGCAGTTTTGCTGTCGATGGCACCCTCGATCGCAAAGACATGATTGAAATCCTGCGCGGCACCGAAGATAGCAGCGTTGTGGACTCCACCGAAGTCACCGACCTGAAGCGCGTCCTCAGCAGCCTCGGCTACATGATGCCCGAATACGTAAGAAATCTATCTGGCAAAGTAGTCAACGGTGATCCAGCCAACGACCGTTCTGGAATCGGCGACCTGTTTGCAGGTAGCACAGGCGGTCAAATGGAGCGACTGATTGGCAAATGGTTCTTGGGCAACGATCGCCCCACCATTGCGGCTGGCACCAGCTATCAATCCGTTAGCGGTCAACTGTTTCAGGGTGGCATCAGCGTTGCTGATATTAACCAGGGTGGAATGGGCGACTGTTGGCTGATGTCTAGCTTGGGCGCACTCGCGAATGATAGACAAGCCATCGTTCAAAATATGTTTGTGAGCAGTAACGATGATAACGGCGACGGTACCACCGATAGCTGGACGGTGCGCTTCTTCAAGCCCGATGGCAGTGCCGACTACCTCACCGTCGATCGCTTCCTGCCAGTCAATTCAGGTAACGGATCTGTTTATGCTGGCTGGAATGGTGGTTCTTTCGCTGAAAACAACAACGAACTGTGGGTAGCACTAGCAGAAAAAGCCTTTGCCCAAGTGAACCAATCCGGTTACATCGGACGTGGCAACGTCAATACGTATGCGGCTCTAGATGGCGGCTGGATGGCACCTACCTTGCAGACTCTTACAGGGGCAGCCTCTAGTAGTCAACAAGCAACCTCAATGACTTCCACCCAGTTGATTAATCTGGTTAACGGTGCAGTTCCTATCACCGCAGGGTTCGTCAGCGGCGGTGGTTTTGGAGTGGTGAATATGCATGCTTACACCATCACTTCTTACAATGCGGCAACTGGGCGCTTCCGCCTGAACAACCCTTGGGGCAACACCCACGCGGATGTCACCTTCAGTGAACTGAGAGCACTCAACGCTCGTGTCGAATGGAGCAATGTCTAAGAGTCTCTTACTTGATTAACCCCAAGGATAACTGGGAGCGGACTCCTGGTTATCCTTTCTTTTCACATTCGCTACCGAGGATACTATGTTCAAACTTTTCGTTTTACTCACTCTTTCTACTAGTGTGCTTGCCTGCAGTCGCCTGATTGCCAATGGTTCTCCCAGTCCTTTACCTACACCAGTGATGTTATCCACTTTTGTTTCCATCAAACGTGCCAGCTTGGTTGCTAGAGAGGAAACCCTACCTCCTCTAGGCACCAATGTAAAACCCGATCGCCCGATTCATTCAGCCGCTGTGTTCATCGAACTAGAAAATCTTCAAGAAGCCGATTCGATAGTCCGCATTCAAAAAATCGAGATTAAAAATAGCGAAAATGGACGAGTTGAGTTGCTCAATCAAAAACCTGAGGAAATTCTATTGCGATCTCTGCAAAGTTCAGTTCGAGACTTTCATTTGACTCAAGCAGGCACTTACTCAGGAGTCGGCAAAGTGAAAGCAGTTGTCACACTTCAGGTGAACAATAAAACTCAGGTTATCGAATCTGATGCAGTTGAGGTCCAGCGGTATTAGTCCGTCCTTTCCTATGCCGCTTTCATCGGTTCAATGCACTCCGGGCGATCGCTGCTTGCCCGGTTCACCACCTTACTCACTGGGTAGGATGCCATTTCATCAGCCGGATAAGGACGCAATAACCGCAATAGCTCAGATGTCTTGTCCAAAGTTGGGGCAAGCCACTGATCGTAGTCTTCAGGTTGCAGCATCACAGGCATCCGGTTATGAATTGGGCTTAATACCTCATTCGCCTCAGTTGTCAAAATGGTACAAGTCTCCAGAATTTCATTTTGGGGACTTTCCCAATGCTCCCACAGCCCCGCAAAGGCAAAGGGTTGATCATCTTGCAAGTGAAAGAAATGGGGTTGCTTGCCACTCTCTACGCGCTGCCACTCATAAAAGCCATCCGCCACAATTAGACAGCGTCGATAGCGAAACGCCGCCCGAAACGAAGGTTTCTCCGCCACCGTTTCAGCTCGTGCGTTGATCAACTTGGCTCCCAAACTGGAATCCTTTGCCCAAAAAGGAACTAGCCCCCACTGAAACACCCGGAACTGCCGCTGGACTGTTTCAGCAGGCTGAGTCACTGCTGCAATCAGTTGAGTTGGCGCGATGTTGTAGCGCGGCGGCGAGTCGGGTACAACCCCAAGCTCAAATTGTTTTGCGATCGCATTGTTAGGTTGCCGTTGAGTGAATCGTCCACACATAAAGGAAATAGAAAATAAGGAATGAGGATCTCAGTAACACTTGCCACCTGTTACCTGCCGCTCTCCTCTATCATAGAAAACACCCCGCCGAAGGGTAGTCTTTCTTGCGATAGGTCATGGTAAATATTTCTCAATTGTTGGCAACGGAGCTTTCTCTACAAGCGTTTCAGGTGGCAAATGCGCTGGAACTGCTGGCAGAAGGGGCAACGGTGCCGTTTATCGCTCGCTATCGTAAAGAGCGCACGGGAGAAATGACCGAAACTCAATTGCGAGATTTATTTGAGCGGTTTGCTTATGTGACGGAATTGGAGGAGCGCAAAGGGTCGATTTTGGAGGCGATCGCTCAGCAAGGCAAACTCACTGACGATCTGAAAGGCAAAATTGAAACTTGTTTGCAAAAGACGGAACTGGAGGATCTGTATTTGCCTTACCGTCCTAAACGTCGTACTAGAGCCGCGATCGCCAAGGAGAAAGGCTTGGAACCGTTGGCAGACTGGATTAAATCCCTCAATACTTCTGTGGCAAAACCGCAATCTTTAGAAGAGGAAGCTGCTCAGTATATTTCTGCTGAAAAGGGAGTTCAGGCGATCGCCGATGCCTTGAGCGGAGCCTCAGATATTTTGGCAGAAGAAGTGGCAGAAAAAGCAGCTCTGCGCGCCTACTTGCGTAACTTTTTGCTGACGAATGGGATGTTTACCTCGCGGATTAAGGGCGATCATGCCGAAGGCAGCACCAAGTTTGAGATGTACCGACAGTATCAAGTAGCGGTCAAATCCATTCCCTCGCACAACCTGCTAGCGCTGTATCGGGGTGAAACAGAAGGCATTTTGACTGTCGCACTAGATTTTGATGAACAGGCAGTACAAACCTATTTAGAATCTCAGGAAATTCATACGAAGCAACCGGAAATTCGCAGCTTTTATCAAACAATGCTGAAGGATACATTTAATCGTTTGATGAAAAATTCTTTGCTGTCTGAAGTGCGAAATGCAAAGAAACAAGAAGCAGATATTGAGTCGATCAAAACCTTTGAAGCAAATCTGCGAGAACTGTTGCTATCCTCTCCAGCAGGAATGAAACCTACCCTAGCGATCGATCCTGGATTTCGCACGGGATGCAAAGTTTCTGCACTCGACCAAACAGGTAAATTTTTGGAATATAAAACTATATTTCCTCATCAATCTGCTAATCAACGAAACCAGGCAGCACAAACGGTAAAGCAGTTGCTTGAGAAATACAAAATTGAGTTGATTGCGATCGGAAATGGCACTGCTGGTAGAGAAACCGATGACTTTGTGAAGGAGGTGCTGAAAACTCTAGATAAAACCCCAATCGCTGTCATGGTAAATGAAGCAGGAGCCTCGGTTTATTCCGCAAGTTCAGTCGCGATCGCGGAGTTTCCTGATCAGGATATCACCGTGCGTGGAGCTATTAGCATCGGTCGCCGTCTGCAAGATCCCCTAGCTGAACTCGTAAAAATCGATCCTAAATCGATTGGGGTAGGGCAATATCAACACGATGTTGATCAAAAGCTGCTGAAAAAGAAGCTGGACGACACCGTGGAAAGCTGCGTCAATTATGTCGGCGTAGATTTAAATACCGCATCCAAGGAACTGCTGACGTTTGTGTCGGGTCTTAGCCCCGCGATCGCCAACAATATTATCGCCCACCGCAATGAACATGGAGCCTTTCGCGATCGCCGTCACCTGCTCAAAGTCGCCAAACTTGGACCCAAAGCATTTGAACAAGCTGCTGGCTTTTTGCGAATTCGAGATGGCAAAAATCCTTTAGATAATACTGCCGTTCACCCCGAAAGCTACAGCCTCGTAGAAGCGATCGCGGTTGACCTCAATTTACCTCTGACTCAAATTCACCAGTTTGCCGAAAAAATCAAAACTGTCAATCTGAAAAAATACATTACCGATACCGTTGGTGAACCTACCCTACGCGACATTCTGGCAGAATTGGAAAAACCTGGCAGAGATCCCCGCGCTGAGTTTAAATACGCCACTTTTATGGACGGTGTAAAAGAAATCAGCGACCTGAAAGTGGGGCTGGAACTAGAAGGTGTAATCACCAACGTGGCAAACTTTGGTGCTTTCGTGGATATTGGCGTGCATCAAGATGGACTGGTGCATGTTTCTCAACTGGCAGATCGGTTCATTAGCGATCCTACCCAGGTCGTGAAAGTAGGACAGGTCGTGCAGGTGCGAGTGTTAGAAGTGAACGAAAAACTAAAGCGGATCAGCCTTTCCATGAAATCGGAGCGATTAGGTGAAAATATCGCTGGTGCTCAACCGCAAGCCGCGACAAAAGAACGCGATCGCGCCCCAACTAAACCGCAACCGCAAACCAAACCGCAGCCACAACAGTCACTTAATCAATATTCAACATCACCCACCTTGGAAGATTTGCAAGCCAAATTTGGCAAGAAGCGCTCTTAAACAGAAGTCTATCGCCTTTGCAGTTCTCGTCCTGAATACCCTTCTAAGTGAAAATGTTCTCATCGTAATTTCTAAACCCCGGACTCCTAACCCCATTCTTTTTCAACCTCTGGCTTCAAAAGACTTAAGTCTTCTCAGGTAGTCACGTAATGATGCTTCCTTTGAAAGCAGGGAATACTATAAGCAGTATGTATCAGTGCCCGGCATTTTCTGCTGTTATGACAACTCTAAAAGGTGCGACGAACCCACATTTGCCTACTCCATTGGTCACTGCTGCCAGTGAACAAACCATCACAGTTTTGCTAGTGGACGATCAAGCGACTGTCAATGAAGCGATTCATTGCATGTTAGAAACTGAAGCAAACTTAACCTATCACTACTGCTCTCGTGCAGAAAAGGCGCTCCAAATCGCAACAGAAATTGCGCCAACGGTGATTTTACAAGACCTGATCTTACCTGACAGCGATGGGATGACGATGGTCAAGAAGTTTCGGGCAAATCCGGTGACATGCGATGTGCCCATCATCATGCTATCCACCAATGACAACCCCCAAACCAAAGCAGAAGCGTTTGCGATCGGTGTTAATGATTACTTAGTCAAACTGCCGAACCAAATTGAGCTAGTTGCCCGAATTCGCTACCACTCGCAGGCATATCTCAATCGACAGGCACATACCGCTGCATTACTTGCTCAAGCTCATGCCAAAGAACTTGAACAAACGCTGCAAGAACTTCGGCAAACTCAAGCCCAACTGATTCAAACAGAAAAGCTATCGAGCTTAGGGCAAATGCTGGCAGGAGTCGCCCATGAAATCAACAATCCGGTCAACTTCATCTTTGGCAATCTGACTTACATCGATACCTACGTTCAAGATTTGATGAAACTAGTGCAGCTTTATCAAGATAAGCATCCTGAGCCAGATAGCGCGATTCAAGCGCACCTTGAGGATATTGATTACGATTTTGTGATGGATGATTTGCTAAAAATGCTGCGGTCTACTCGCATGGGTGCTGAGCGTATCGTTCAGATTGTGCTGTCGCTGCGGAATTTCTCGCGCCAAGACCATCAGGAAATGAAGCCATCCAACATTCATGAAGGGATTGACAGCACTTTGTTAATCTTGAGTCATCGTCTTAAACTTGGGATTAATGTTGTTAAAGACTATGGAGATCTACCTCTAGTGGATTGTTATCCAGCACAACTTAATCAAGTGTTGATGAATATCATCAATAATGCGATCGATGCTTTGTTAGACCAACCTAATCAACAAAAGAAAGAAATTATTATTCATACAAGTAAGATTAATAAAAACCACATTAAAATTCAAATTAAAGACAATGGACCAGGTATCCCATTGGCCGTGCAAACTAAGCTTTTTGAACCATTTTTTACAACAAAACCAGTAGATAAAGGCACAGGTTTAGGACTTTCTATCTGTCAACAAATTATTGCAAATCATCAAGGAACGATTCAAGTTATCTCTAAGCCTGATGAGGGTGCTGAGTTTACAATCCAGCTAGCTGTGCAGAGTACTGTTGCTTAACTGATGCAGCCATATCTATCCTGGGTTTAACTCGTTTTAGGATTGATTAACAGCCGCTTTGTAGGCTGCCCAGCCGCCATAATCAGAAATATCAAGCCAGTTATATTTTTCAACTAAATCTTGAGGATAAAAGAATGCGATCGCAGCTTCTCCGTCCTCCAACAGCACTTCCGCAGGATACATATGAGGTGGTTCACTGGCACATAGCCGCTCAAAATCAACCAGTGTCATTTCATACACCTCACCTGGAATTGCAACCCCATTTTCTGTCACTCTATAAATTGCGGGATGCCATCCGTCTGCCGCTGAATGCATTCGATAGATTGGTTTAGTTTTGGTTTCACAAATAAACGTGGAAGCTTGCATTCCTGAATGATCAGGCTGTCCTTGCAAAGCAGATCCGCAAATGAAAATCTTTTTTGTTTCTGAATAAGAATCTGGATTGGGATGAGCCATACCGCTTGAAACTCCTGAATATGTTGCCAGACATTGTATGAGCATCCGCGACCTGAACTGCAAAAAAATCTGCAAAATTGAACACAGCCAGTTGCATTCTTTACAATGAATAGGGGAACAAATCAATTTTTGCTTGTCATAAATTTCCGGTCGGGGCGTTTCAAGCAATGCTTTTACCGATTCTGTTCTTGCCCAATCTAATCACTTTTAACCAGCAACAATGGCACAACAAGCAGACTTTGAAGTAACAAAAACTGAAGATGAATGGCGCAGTATGTTGACACCAGAACAGTTTAAGGTGTTGCGTCAACATGGTACCGAAAGAGCAGGCACCAGCCCGCTCGATAAAGTGTATGAACCGGGTACTTTTGCCTGTGCGGGCTGCGGTCTACCTCTATTTACAGATGAGACAAAATTCAACAGTGGCACGGGGTGGCCCAGTTTTTTTGCGCCCCTTGACGATGCGATCGCCACCACAGTTGACCGTGCTTTGTTTATGACTCGCACAGAGGTTCATTGCAGTCGTTGCGGTGGGCACTTGGGGCATGTTTTTAACGATGGTCCTGCACCCACAGGGCTACGCTACTGCATGAATGGAGTGTCTTTACAGTTTGTTCCCAAGCAAGACGCTTAAATTTCATTTCAAACTAAAAAAGCTGAGAGTTGGAATACTCCTCAGCTTTTTTAGTTTGCGTAGCTATTTATAGCTCTGTTGAAGGAGGCATATCAATGCCGAGATTCGCTTTACTGCTGGAAAGAGTGCCCCACAGGTCTCCAATTTTTTGATAAGCATCTTCCGAGGAAATTTTACCATTGGTTTCAAGGCTGCAAATGTAGCTAACCTTTTGGGAGAATTCCTGCAAGTTTGCATTAAACATCAGGTTTTGGGGAGTAAACTGCCCTCGATATCTAGAGCGGGGAAAAAGAAACTCGGTAACTTGCATTGAATACGCCTCCCTAATTACTCCTGTTCGGAGCTAAAAATTGAGTCTATAGAGTTTAATCTCTAAGATATGAACCTACATATTTTAATCTTCCCTTAACCCAGAATTGCTTTTCTTAATGTTTTGGCGTAATTCCTTAACCTTTAGTTAATCTAAGTTTGTTAGCCAACAGTTTATTAAGTCGATTGCCCTTAGTGAAACTCTCTTGAGGAAGATGCTTTGTAAAATTATGCAGAGGGCTGAGGCTTTGTGGAACTGTTGCCCCAGCCTGCAATACTCTGTAGATAAATACTGCCCACACTCGCTAAAAACAAGCAATAGGCGATCGCTTGAACCAAATAAATCTGATCTTCATACCCCAATAGAGTGTGCAGCAAAATTCCAGGAAAACGCTGCTCTGGTAACCATCGGCTGCTATTCCATAGCAGCGGTCCTAATATGCAAGAACTTTGATTGGCTGAAGAATTTAAGCAGATTGAAGCAGCGGGCTGGATGTCGGCCCATCGCAGTAAAGCTGTGTCGATATGGGCTAGGGCAGAGAGAACCAATCCCGCCACAATGAACAATAGAAAAATACCCATCGCCTGGAAAAACAGCCGCAGATTAATTTTCACGCCGAACTGAAACAGCAGTACGCCAATCCCAGCCGCAACAATTATTCCCGCGATCGCGCCCAAAATTGGAATCGTTCCCTGCTGAAATTTAGCCGCGATAAACAGAACCGTTTCAAACCCTTCTCGCAGCACGGCAAAGAAAATTAGCCAAAAAATACCCCATCCTGCTGCCCCATCCTCCAGCGTTGAGCTAACCGTTCCTTCAATCTGTTTTTTGAGTAGGCGAGATTGCTGAGTCATCCAAATCAGCATCCAACTCAGCATGGCGATCGCTACCACACTGAAAACCCCTTCCAGCAGCGGCTTGAGGACGGGAGCGTAGACTTGATTGGTTGAGCCAGCCGCGCTTAATCCCAAAATAAATACGAATCCTACCGCTCCACTGGCAAGCAATCCCGCGCCAATGCCGCTATATACCCAAGCATTTAAGCGAGTTTGCCCAGCTTTTGCCAAATATGCCAGCACGATGCCTACCACAAGCGCCGCTTCAACTCCCTCTCGCAAAGTAATTACAAAAGTCGGTAGGGCAGGCGTTAGATCAATCATCAGTTGCACTCGAACAGAACATACTTTTAGATTGTAGGTTTTGTAGAATGAACGCGCCTGCTTAAACAAATATAGATTTGCGATCGCGCCAAGGAGTTACCGTTGAGCCTAAGTTACATCTGCATATTTTGTGGTTCGAGTATGGGGGGTAACCCTGCTTACAAATTGGCAGCGCAAGCAATGGGAAACGCTTTGATTAGTCGGGGACTTGGCTTAGTCTATGGCGGCGGAAATGTGGGACTGATGGGCGTAGTTGCCGATACGGTGTTGGCAGGGGGTGGAGAAGCGATTGGCGTGATTCCAGAGTTTTTAGCGGCTAAAGAAATCGCCCATACTGGATTGACTCGGCTACATACGGTCGCCTCGATGCACGATCGCAAGGCGCTAATGGCAGAACTCGCCGATGGCTTCGTTGCGATGCCCGGTGGCTATGGCACCCTGGAAGAATTTTGCGAAATCCTGACCTGGGGGCAATTAGGGTTGCACCAAAAACCGCAAGGTTTGCTGAATATAAAAGGCTACTACGACCCGCTACTCAAGCTGTTTGATCAAGCAGTAGCGGAACAATTTTTGAAGGCTGACTTGCGCAAAATGGTGTTGGCATCCTCTGACCCAGAAACGTTGTTGGATCACCTAACAACCTATCAACCCAAAGATGTTGATAAATGGATTGATGTACCTAGACAGTCCTAATCGAAACCTGTTTCTAACCTATCAATTACTGATACTGCTTTCTGTCAGGGCGATCGCATCCAAACTGTCCAACTTTGCACTGAAACTCGCAAAACAGTGTGCCTGAGTTTAGGATTAGCACCGTGATTTCATTGATAGCTAGTTCAGGCTGTGTTACATGAATAATTTGAGAGTAAAAAGCCCCCTAAGACGTTATATTTTAAGGGGCTTTTCAATGAGTTGCTCAAGCTGGTTCAGGTAACGCTTACGCTTCTTCCTCTTCCTCTTCTTCACCAAAAAGTTCGACAATAATCTCGTTAGAACGCTCTAATGAAAGACCAAGCGCTCCACTGAGTTGATTGATGTATTCTTGCTCTTCTTCAGGCACTTCACCATCCGCAGAGACCATGACGAGGGCAACGATAAAGGCTGCTTCTTCAAGTCCTTCCTCTTTTGCAGTGGCGATCGCTTGATTAACGACAGTATTAATCCCCTCGTTATTGATTAGGCTAGCAATCTCTACCCCTAGCGCTTCAAAGTCTTCATCGGCGTAATCTTCATACAGATCCAATGCTGGTCAACATTTCACCGAGCGCGTAGGTTTTCACGTCTTCAGTCGCTTCGCCATCGACAAAGGTCGAAAAAAGCCCGATTGCTGCGATCGCAAGTCGGGACTCAAAGCTATCTGAGTGTTACCACCACTAGGCACTATACGTTTAGACATCGTTTCTCCTAATTTCCGGTGAGTTTTTCTAGTGAACAAAACGATAAATGCTACCAATTGTCTTTGAATCTGCACCACACGCATCTTCAAAGACAATGGATATAACCCGTCTGGGTTCGACCAACCAAATCATTAACTTTAGGGTTCTCTAAGGTGACCTGAATGGCACACAGAACCGTGTGTTGCACGATGAGTAATATGAAATCCGGGTGTAAACTTACTGCATAAAGTTAGCCTAGAAAGTCCTATGCCCAAACGCCTAACCCTTGAGCCTCATCTCAGTTGTGAAGAATTGGAGGAGCGGTATCGTCAAGCGAAAGAGGGGATCGAACGTAGTCAGTACCAAATTCTGTGGCTACTGGCGAAGGACAAGCGGACGGCAGAGGTGCGCGAGGTGACAGGGTATTCGTTGCGCTGGATACGGGTGATAGCCAATCGCTACAATCGAAAGGGAGAAGTAAGTGTGGGGGATGGTCGGCAGCACAATTGTGGAGCCGAACCTTTACTCGATGAAGTTCAACAAGCCCAACTCCTGCAAGCGATTGCAACGCCTACGACTGAAAACGGCTTGTGGAATGGACGCAAGGTTGCCGATTGGATGAGTCGAGTGCTGAGCGTCCAGTGTCGCCTCAGCGAGGGTGGGAATACCTCAAGCAGATGGAGTTTCGCCTGCGAGTGCCGCGCCCTGAGCATCAGCAGCAAGACCCGCAAGAACAGGAAGCCTGGAAAAAAAACTGCCCGTGCGAGTAGAGCAGTTGCGTCAGCAGTATCCTCAGGCAGAGATTCAACTCTGGGCAATGGATGAACATCGAATCGGTCTCAAGCCCGTGCTGCGGCGCATCTGGGTGCCTTGGTGGGAAAACCCAATTGCTAAAGTGCAGTGGCGTTATGAGTGGGTCTGGGTCTACGGTTTTGTTCATCCTGCCTCCGGCGAGACGTACTGGTGGATCATGCCCAAAGTCAACATCGACTTGTTCAATCGAGTCTTAGCAGATTTTGCTCAGCATTTTGGATTGGGTCAGCACAAACATGTTTTATTGAGCGTTGACCAAGCGGGTTGGCACACGAGTGACAAGGTAGTATTACCCGAAGGTTTGCACCTGGAATTTCTCCCCCCCTATTCACCTGAGTTACAGCCCGCAGAACGCCTGTGGTCAATTTTGGATGAACCGATTGTAAATCGTATCTTTGAGAAGATTGAAGACCTTGAACAAGTACTCTGTGACCGCTGCTGTGCACTGCTTAAACAGCACGAATTTATTCGAGGTCTGACTCATTTTCACTGGTGGCAGGAAGCTAATGCTTAACGATAACTACTTAGCCGGATTTCATATAATGTGGTATTTGGTAAATAGTCTGTCGATTGTGGTGCTGGAGGAATTGAGCGATCGCGATCGCATTTTCCGCAGGTTTACTTAAACGAACCCAAAGAAGCCTGATTTCATCAAAATATTGCCAAAGTTGCCTTTCATCGCCACATGGATCAATATTATGGATATTCTTCTAGTACAATTGCTCGATTCCTCATCACTTTCGGCTATAACCAATAGGAAAGACGCTGCGCCCAGAAAGCTCGCTATTTATGGAACTTCCTAGCTCCCCACTGAATTCATTTTCCACTGTTGCCGTTGTGATCGGCACTGTTAAAGGTCCTGGCGAAAACGGCAACCAGTATGTATTCATCACAGCAGATAACCGCTATGTGAAAATCGGCGAGTTTGTTTACTACGAAGTGCAGGAAACCGAAACAGGCGGCGAAATGCGGCAGATTTTGGGCAAGCTGTCGGCACGCAGATTGATTGACCACCTACCCGATCGCATCTTTGCTGATACGGAAGTTAGCCCTGAGGCAGTGGCAGCGCTGATTGGCTTCACCGACACTAATCCTGAAATTTACGAAGTGACTGTAGATGTGATCGGCTATTTTGACGATCGCCTGGGTTTTATGAATCCACGCCGCACACCGAATCCGGGTGCAAAGGTTTATTTAGCCGATGATGCCATGCTGCAACGGATACTCAATAAACGGCAACCGGGCGCGATCGGCTCAGCGTTTATCGGTGGCTTGCTGTTGCGAGAAGTGGGAGCGGTGCCGATCTCGCTGGATGTAAAGGAACTGGTCAGTACTCACATGACCATCCTTGCAGGCACGGGTTCCGGCAAATCTTACACTGCTGGCGTGTTGATTGAAGAGTTGCTATTACCCCACAACCGAGCAGCTGTACTAATTTTTGATCCTCATGGAGAATACAGCACCTTGTCTGAAATGCAAGGACATCCAGCCTTTCAAGGAGATGATGGCTACTCGCCCAAGGTAAAGGTGCTGACTCCAGACGACATTCGGATTCGCACATCGTCGCTGGATTATGCCGATATCCTGACTCTGCTGCCGGAGATGAGCGATCGCCAGCAGTCCATTCTCAACAAAGCCTACGCGATCGTCAAAAAGCATCGCAAGGGCGACTATCGCTGGGATGTCCAGGATTTAATTGCAGCAGTATACGAAGCAGATACACAGGTAGACGATGAAGGCAACGAAAAGCCCGGTTCCTCGGCTCCAGCACTGGAGTGGAAGCTAGAACGACTAGCGCGATCGCCCTACTTTCACCCGTTTCAGCACCTTGCCCCCAAAGATTTGTTTGAGCCAGGTCAGGCAACCGTGTTGCAAATGAACGAAATCAGCCAGGAAGAACAGCAGGTGATTTGTGCGGCGGTACTGCGACAAGCCAATCAAGCCCGGATGAATACTCAAAAAGAACTGATTACCCCCGAAGACGAAAACTATCTTCCCTATCCGGTTTTCATCATTGTGGAGGAAGCGCATCGCTTTGCCCCCGCCCACGAGCCATCTCGCTGCAAAGCTGTGCTGCGAACCATCCTCAGCGAAGGGCGCAAGTTTGGGTTGGGCATGGGTTTGATTACGCAAAGACCAGGCAAAATCGACTCCGATGTGCTGTCGCAATGTATGAGCCAGTTCATCATGCGAATTGTCAATCCAGTGGATCAAGAAAGTCTTAAGTTTGGCGTGGAAGCAGCCGGACGAGATTTGTTGAAAGAGTTGCCATCTCTGACCAAGGGACAGGTGATTATCTCTGGCGCTTGCGTCAACACCCCTGTCTTATGCAAAGTGCGCCAGCGGTTGACTAAACACGGCGGCGAAACCTTAGATGCGCCGAGTGAGTGGCAGCGCCATTTTCAAACTCACCGAATTCAAGATCGTAAGATTCAAGAGGCACCTGTGGCAGGCAGGGAGCGATCGCAAACGATTCGCGGAGTCAGCATTGAATAACTAAATTGCAGCAAGTTTTGCTTCACAGGTTGACAAAAGCCTGCGATCGTTATCACTGACTGTTTGAATGCGATGGTAACCTGCTAGCTTAACCGCTACTAAAGTGGGGTTTGCAGCACTTGCCACTCGTGAATTAGTTTGCAGGGCAATGCCGTAAGGCGACTGAGTTTGCTCGTAACTGTTAGTGACCGTCAGTGCCAGTCGGTTTGCCTGTAAAGTGCCTTGAACGCAATCAAAGGAAGACGCAGGCTCATAAATGGCTCCCGTCACCGAGCGATCGCGCACCTGCAAAACAAGATAAGTCCTGCCAATCTGTTCGGCTTTGGCAGCTTGACCATACAAGTAGGTTCCATTCGGCAACGAAGGAGATTGAGCGACCTGAACGGATTTAGCAGGTTGAACCTTCACCTCAGAATCTTTCATCTCAGAACTTTGGGCTGGCAGTGTTGCAGCCGTTATTCCCAAGGCGATCGTGAACAAGGTGCTAACGAGGATTGTTTCGGCACGGAATGCAACAGATGTTTGGGTCGATGCAGTGGGGCAATTACAGGCTGACATCATGGCAAGAAATTTGTTAGGGGCGTTGGATGTCTGTAGTATCGAGTGTTTTAATCGATAGCCTGGTGATGCAAAGGGTCACTGAACGGTGATTTTGCTCTAGCCATGACGTAATTTAGCTCACCGGAGAGTGTGACCTACATCACGAGGTTGCAGAACGGCTCAGATTTGTTAAGAGAAGATGTATTTCGTAGCTCTCGATACAGAAAATAATTATATAATTAGTGTGAAGAGAAGGAAAAGACTTCTCTGTTGCCCATTTTTCTGTAGAACTTCCATGACTAATACTCTTTACGTCCACGATGATTCCCTTCTTTCCAAGCATCGGGATAACATCATGACCTCGCTTGCTGAACGTCTGCAAAGAGCTGAAAGCGCAAATGATTTTCGCCTTGTTCAACTGTTGGAGCAAGAAAAAAAGCAAATAGAACAAGAAGTTCATCAGCTTGAGCCGCGATCGCTTTGGCTAAATACCCTTCAAAACTGGTTAAACAGAATGCTGTTTAACAAAAATGAACTGCAAGTCTCCCAGTTTGTAGATGGTGCGAACGATCAGTGGTGGTATGCCTTCGATCCACAAAGCGGTAGCTGTGTTTATGCTGATTCTGAAGCCGAACTGCGTCTGTGGATCAAAAATAACTATCAGGGTCGGTAGAGTATCGGTTATCTCTTTCGATTGCTTTGGTGGATGATCCCGGAGGGCAGTAATACAAAAGCTTGGAGTTGCACAACCATCGAGCAGGTGATGGCTGGGACTATGCTGAGATTATGATCCTTAAGGCCAGAAAGCTCGGAAATTGGTCAATTTCACATCTCTACGTACCAGTATCCTTGCAGCGAATTAGATAACGACGAGCAAGTATCGATTGCCAGAAGCGATCGCGAATACATTGTGGAACTAAGCTATTTCACCGACGATCATTACAGACTATCTGTGGTGATCGTTCAATTTTGTCAAATTACATCCTTGCATAGAGGCAATTAACCCGTTTCTAGCCAAGGATAAAAAGTATGATTGGTCAAAATTGCAAGCTTCCTTTAGAGAAGGTATTCCACCATGAGTCAACAATATTTTTCAGAAGATGAGTGGGCAACTCTGCTGCAAACCCCCAATATGGTCATCATGGCAATGACACTTGCCGATAAAACTGACCCAGTTTCCTTTCTTCAAGAAACACAGGCAGCCATTCAAATTGTTGCAAATGAGCAGAATCGCCCTGATTTAACGAGTGATTTAGCAAAATCGCTGACCGCATCAATGAAAGAAATTGATGCAAAAGATTCCTTACAAGGAGAGCAGCTTTTGCTAAAAAAACAGTTTGAATTGCTGGGCATACTTCAAAATCTAAAGAACGCCTCTGAAGGACGGAAGACCACCTTGGATCACTTCAAACAGGTGGGTTTAATTTTGGGCAACAAAGTGACTGCGGTGCAGGCACGAGAGTTCAAAGATTGGATTCTCTCCATGGCGCGCCAAATTGCTGAAGCTGTGAAAGAAGGCGGTTTATTTGGTATTGGTGGTGAACGAATCAGTCGAGACGAATCGGAGATGCTGAAAGCTATCGAAAAAGCTCTGGATGTGAAAATATAAGTACTTTTTTGCTGTGTTGAGCACAAATATTCGTGTCATAGAAAGTTTCTAGAAAATTAGGTCTACGGCACGATTATTTTTATGGCTTGAATTTATGACCTGCTTCCGCAACTAAGTTTACCTGCTGCCTCAATTCGAGGGAAGTTGAAGTAAACACTCCTAGTCTAAGCATCAAGAGTCATTGTCTCAGTAATGAGAGCACCAAAACGAGTGTAGAAATATTCCTGTTTTTTCTGCTACAAAGCGATAGATAGGAACAGAGGACTATTGGTATAGCTTCGGACTGATTTGATCTGTTGATCTGACAGAGGTGTTGGTGCGCGATCGCCTGACCATGATGCTTAATTTAGATGAAACTGTAGTTGTCACAAACATGAGGGTTAGGGATTGGGCGTTCAAACGATTGAAGAACAGGCGTGGGAAGCGCTTGAAAAAACGATTATTTACTATCAAGGTAAACCTGTTGGTACTGTTGCCGCCCTCGATCCCGATTCGGATGCATTGAACTACGATCAGTGCTTCATTCGAGATTTTGTTTCGGCAGGATTGCTGTTTTTGATCAAAGGCAAACCAGAAATTGTTCGCAACTTTTTAGAAGAAACTCTCAAGCTACAGCCAAAAACTGGACAGTTAGATTGTTCCAAGCCCAGTCGAGGTTTGATGCCTGCCAGCTTTAAGGTTGAGTTAATCAACGGACGCGAATATGTGCGGGCAGACTTTGGCGATCACGCTATTGGGCGGGTTGCCCCAGCCGATGCTTGCCTATGGTGGATCTTCTTGCTGCGAGCCTACGCGATCGCCACCGAAGATATGGAACTCGTTCATCGATCGGATTTTCAAGAAGGCATTTGCGTCATCTTGGAGCTTTGCCTCGTCACTCGATTTGACATGTACCCAATGGTGTTGGTGCCCGATGCTGCCAGTATGATCGATCGCCGCATGGGTCTATATGGGCATCCCTTAGATATTCAATCTCTGTTCTATGCATCGCTTCGAGCCAGTTTAGAACTACTGCTACCGACTCAATCCAACCAGCGGATTATTCAGGCGGTGCAAGCGCGACTAGAACCCCTAACAACCCAACTCCGTGAAAACTATTGGCTCGATACGGAGCGCTTGAATGAAATTTATCGCTATCGTGTCGAAGAGTATGGCGAAGGAGCGCTGAATCAGTTCAATATTTTTTCCGATTCAATTCCTTTTTATAAACTGGCAGAATGGCTGCCCGAAGCGGGTGGTTATCTGGCAGGTAATTTGGGACCGTCTCAGTTAGACTGCCGTTTTTTTGCGATCGGTAACTTGATGGCGATTATTTCCTCTTTGGCAGATGAAGAACAGTCTCACAAAATTTTAAACGTAATTGAGCTGCGCTGGAGCGATTTGGTCAGCCATATGCCGATGAAACTCTGCTATCCAGCCCTGGAAGGTGCAGACTGGCACATTGTCACGGGAGCTGATCCTAAAAATCGCCCTTGGTCTTATCACAACGGCGGCAGTTGGCCTGTGTTGCTGTGGATGCTGACGGCAGCAGCGCGCAAAATGGATCGGGCAGAGTTGGCGCATCATGCGATCGCAGTCGCTGAACGCCGCTTGGTACAGGATCGGTGGCCTGAATATTACGATGCACCCGATGCTCGGTTGATTGGCAAAGAATCGCGTAGGTATCAAACCTGGACGCTGACTGGATATTTGTTGGCAAAAGAGTTGATTGCTGACCCTAGCCACCTGAATCTGATCACGTTTAGCTATGGGGGAGTTCTTTGAAAGGCTTTTACGAGGAGCGATAGTTAATCAACAAGGTCGGCAGATAGTCAAACCCATCTACACCAATGATTTGCAAAAACTGTGGACGGTATTTTGTCAGGACTGCCTGAAAGGCTTCAGCCCCCATTTGCCCGTTAAGGATACTAAGGATTCCGGCAGGTTGTCGCCATTGGTGAGAGCCAATCTGATTCAGCAAATACATACCTAGACAGCCGGTGTAAATTGCCAATTCAGAGTTTCCTAAACCGCGATGGGCTTCTGCCATGTAGGTGCAGTTTAAGCCTTGTAAGGATAAGTCGCCGATCGCTTGGGCAATCCGAAGTCCTTTTTCTAGGGACGCGATCGCCTCTGGATATTGTTCCAGCATCACTTGAGCAATGCCTAAACTATTGGTGCAAAGCGCCTGACTGGGCACATCACCTTCTTGTTCAGATAGTCGTAATCCCCGCTGCAAATACCCCAAAACCTGTTCGTATTGATCGGCATCGAGAGTAATTTCTGCCTGACCTTGTGCCACTGTCGTACTGCCCAAGTTAGTCAAGGCATTCGCTTCACCCAGGCGATCGCCCGTTTGCCGCGCCAAAATGAGCGCTCGTTGACTGGTATCAATTGCCTTAGCATACGCGTTTTGCATCACCCAAGCGCGGCTGAGATGGTTCAAGTTAGCAATTTCACAAGAGCGATCGCCCGCTTCTCGCGCAATTTCCAACGCCTGCTGGTGCAGCTTTAAGGCTTGCTCAACTTGCCCTAACGCCCGTTGCGAGTAGCCCAACAGGGTTAGAATTCTGGCTTTACTGGCAGTATTGGGCACCTGACGCAACGGCTGATCCAAATAATCCAGAGTCGTTTGCAGCGGTTCGCCCGACAGCGCCGCAAACAGACCTCCATACAGCGGATAGTAGGGCTGCTGAGCGAAGTAATACAGCGATTGCAGCGCCATTTGAAAACAGCCCTGCGCCAATATCGGCTGATTCAGTTGGCTAAACCGCTGAGATAACTGACTCCAAACAGCAGTGAAAGTAAGAAAAGTGGCGATCGACAGGCGTTTTCCGGCAGTGGCATCATAGGGTTGTTTATCAAACCAGCCCACCAAGCCTAATTGCAACCGCTGCAAGGCGATCGCCCATTCCACCCAATCTGTAACGCTGGTAGGTGAAGGAACTCCCTCTGCTGTGACCGCTTGCTGCTGTGCCAAATCATTAAATAGGGCCTTTAACCCAGGCGATCGCACTGACTTTGCCCAACTGCTCCAAGGACCAAGCTGTTCAGATCCGCCAAACCCTAATGAACCCTGATTTTGTTCAAAAATCCAACCCACCACATTCACTTCCAACTCTTGCCAGGTTTTTAGCCCTTGATGCAGTCCTGCGGCAAAATCTGCAATTTCTTTGGTAAATTCCTTTGCGGCATCGGGTTTATTTGCGGCTTGTTGCAGCAGTTCGGCAAGTTGTCCAATTTGTTCACGGGTTAACACTTGAGCCTGATTTGGATCGATCGCATCCAAAAGCTGGCTCAACCGTTCTTCTGGAGGCTGGGTTGCGATCGCCTGCACCACTTTGGTTAAGGATGAACTGCTTTGATTATTTTTTTGCCAGCGTTCCCATTCGCCTTGAATCGTCTTTAACGCCCGCTGTTTGCGAGTTGCTTTAGCCTGTAGCAACTCGTCAGTAGACTTTAAATGTGCCTGAACCTCTTCTACTCGTTCCTGCAAACATCGCTCAAATAGCTCACCCGTGCCAGGGCTGACCTCTGCCTGCAACATCTCATACACCTGATCTTTAGAGCGAATCTCTCCTTTCAGCGTGGCGGCAATAATGCGGTCAATCAAATCTAAGTAGCGATCGTTCATAGAGGGGGGAGGGGGGCTGAGTTGAATTTTGTGGCTGTAGTCAGGCTGAACTACTATTTCAGCGTAACAAAAAGAGGATTACAGGCTTTCTTTAGAATTAAGCTATCAAAACAATGTTGCAGGCCATTTATATTTCTTAAACTATTGAAATATGGTTAATTTTTTGTTTCTCATTTGGACTAGGTTGGAAACGCGCTATGGCTTCATCAAAGACCTCTTATGACACAACTAAAGTCACTCAAACTGCTGCGGATGCCTCATCAAGCTGGAAAATCAAGTTACTTTACGATGGTGAATGTCCATTGTGTATGCGTGAAGTGAATTTTTTGCAAAAACGCGATGCGGGTCGAGAACTGGTGGCATTTGTGGATATTGCTGCCGATGATTACACCGCAGAAGCAAATGGTGGCGTGGATTTTGAAACTGCAATGGGGCGCATTCATGCGGTTTTGCCGGATGGCACTGTCGTTCAGAAGGTAGAGGTGTTTCGTCGCGTGTATGAGGTGTTGGGGATGGGCCGGATTTACGCCATCACTAAACTCCCTATCATTGGCTGGTTGGCAGACGCTTTGTATGATTTTTGGGCAGATCGCCGACTTTTCCTGACTGGTCGCTCTATGGCAACGGTTTTAGCTGAGCGTCAGCAGCAACGTGAGTGCAATCAAGAGGGTCGCTGTCGATTGTAGGAACGGGTGGAACATAATAGAGCAGGGATAGTCATTTCAATCAGTAATACTGTGCTTCGGGTGCTTCTATATAGTCCCGACTGTCAGGAATCTTATTAGGAATCGCTGAATTTATTACTGAACTGTGTTTAGCTAGCTAGCTTTTCATCCCTATCTGAGTGTTTTTAGGACTATTCTCTATGGTTCGCCCTATTGTCGATAGAAAATCCATTACAGCGTCGATGGCATTGGTGATGGGGCTGGCGATCGCGATTTCGCCCCTTGTTGCCCTAGCCCAACAGTACACGCCTCCTAAGCGTGGCATTCCTGGGCGACGAGAAGGGGCAGGAACCCGTAGTCCAGGCAGTTGTGTTTCTAGCAAAAAATCACTGACAGCTTTATCTCCAACGGATAGTTTTAGCACTACCACTTCTCCAACCCCAACGCTGTTTTGGTATATTCCTAAAACGAAAGCTGAGATGGGGGAGCTACGAATTACAGACGACAGCGATAAAGATATCTACAGCGCTGTGATTCCGTTGAAAGGTGGATCAGAGGTCATGAGTCACTCAGTACCTAAGTCGGTGACAAAGGATATGGAGGCTGGAAAAGATTATCGCTGGCAGTTTGCGTTAATTTGTGACGCTGACCAGCCGTCCATGAATCCGTTTGTGGAAGGAATTGTGCAGCGAGTGAAAGTCACTGGGGCGCTGAGCATGGCGTTGGAAAAGGCATTTGATGTCCGCGATCGCGCTTCGATCTACGCATCTTCTGGCATTTGGCAAGATGCAATCTCCACTCTGGCACAAGAACGCTGTATCCAACCCAAGGATTCAGCTTTGCTCAGTAGTTGGAACACGCTGCTAAAATCGGTGCGATTGGAAGCCTTTGCTCAAGAACCCCTAAGCCGAACCTGCACCACGATTGGCGTGAAACAATAAGATGTATAGGTATTAAGATTTCCGGCTAAACGACCATCCAGTTTTCAAGGGTGTCACAACGTTCACAGCAGTTAGGCAACGGTATGCACCCTCATGTTTCGCTTGTTATTACTACCTACAACCGGGAAGCATTTTTAGACAGCGCGATCGCTAGCGTTTTGCAGCAGACTTACAGAGATTTTGAGCTATTAATTTGGGATGATGGCTCCACAGATGGCTCTTTTGAACTTGCGCAGGCTTACGCTGAGCGAGATCGCCGAGTGCGCGTTGTTAAAACTGAAAATCGAGGACGCGTGGCAGCGCTAAAAGCTGCTGTTGCGCATACCACGGGAACCTATCTCGGCTGGGTCGATAGTGATGATTGGTTGGCCCCCAGTGCTCTGGAGAAAACGATCGCTGTTCTAGCCGCAGATTCCAATGTTGGCATGGTTTATACCGACTATATGGATGTAAATGAGCAGGGTCAACTACTGCAACTGGGGCATCGCTGTCGTGTACCCTACTCGAAAGATCGGCTGCTGGTCGAGTTTATGACCTTTCACTTTCGCTTGCTGCGGCGATCGCTTTATGAACAAGTCGGCGGCATTGATAGCTCCCTTGATTTTGTGGAAGATTATGACCTCTGCCTACGCTTGTCTGAAGTCACCCAAATTCGCCATGTTCGAGAGCCGCTCTATTACTATCGTATCCACACTGGCAACGCTTCTCAACAACTCAATCTAGAGCAAATTCTACGCAGTAGAGTTGTTATCCAACAAGCATTGCGGCGGCGCAGGATGACCCAAACTCATGAACTTGAGGTGGAACTGTCTGCCGGACGCTTTACCCTACGGCGCAAATCTTCCCTCTCAAAATCTTGGATTCAACTGGCTCAACTACTAGCAGTGTTTCCAGCCATAGCAGGCATTGACACCGTTGCTCAGGCGCAAATTGCTCCTGCTGCCGATGGCACGAATACGATTGTTATCCCTGCTGGCAACCGTTTTGATATTGGTGGCGGCACTTTGTCGGGCGATCGCGCCAACTTGTTTCACAGCTTCGAGCAATTTGGACTCAATCAAGGACAGATTGCCAACTTTCTTGCCAATCCTCAACTGCGAAATATCTTGGGGCGTGTGGTTGGCAATAACCCTTCAGTGATTAACGGGCTGATTCAAGTCAGCGGTGGCACACCCAATCTATTTTTGCTCAACCCGGCTGGCATTATTTTTGGTACGAATGCCAGTCTCAATGTGCCTGCTGCGTTTACTGCAACCACGGCCAACGCGATCGGTTTTGGCAATGGAGTTGTGTTTCAAGCAAGTGGTGTAAATGATTACGCGAACTTAATTGGCAATCCCAATAGCTTTGCGTTTTCTGCGATCGCGCCTGGGTCAATTATTAACGCCGGAAATCTGGCAGTGGGGCAGGGGCAAAGCATTACACTTCTAGGCGGCACAGTTGTTAATACGGGCACCCTCTCTGCACCAGATGGCACTATCACGATCGCCGCCGTACCCGGAGAAAATCTGGTACGCCTCAGTCAGCCAGGGAGTTTACTCAATCTAGAATTTCAGCCGCTTGCGGCCTCCGCTCCCCTTAGCTCCCCTGCGCCCACACTGCCCCAACTCCTCACCGGCGGCAACCTCAGCAACGCCACCGGACTCACCGTTAAACCGGATGGTTCAGTCCAATTGACCAATTCTGGTGTCACCCTTCCCACCACCATCGGAACCGCGATTGTCAGTGGTCAAGTGTCTGTTACGAATACTCAAGCTCCTAGCTCCCAATCCCTCAGTCCTTCTATTACCGTTGTGGGTAGCAAAGTTGGCTTGGTTAATGCCAACCTTGATGCGTCAGGACTGAATAGTGGCGGCACCGTTCGTATTGGCGGTGACTATCAAGGCGGCAACACCTTACCCACTGCCAGCCAAAGCTACATCAGTGCTGACTCCACTCTCAAAGCCGATGCTGGAGAACGGGGTAATGGGGGCAGAGTGATTGTCTGGGCAGATCAATCCACTCAGTTTGGTGGCAAGATTACGGCTCGTGGTGGCGCGACAAGCGGCAATGGTGGCCTTGTGGAAGTATCGGGCAAGGAGAAATTGCAGTATCGAGGTTCAGTAGATACTTCTGCTGCAAACGGCAACATGGGCACACTACTGCTCGATCCCCTAAATATCACCATCGTTAACGGTAGTGGCGCACCTGATGATGCCCAACTAGCAGACAACCAAATTTTGGCGGACGATGGTGGTACTGATTCCTTCACTATTTCAGAACTTACATTAGAAGGGTTGCTGGGCGGCGCAAATGTGATTTTGCAAGCCACAAATGACATAACGCTTAATGATTTGGTTGATAACACGCTAGCTTTTGCTGCGGGTGCAGGAAGCATTACTTTTCAGGCGGGGGGAGCCATTAGAATGCTAGACCCCAACGACACGATTGATGCCCCAGCCAGAGATATTACGTTTATTGGGAGAAGCCTTTCCTTAGGCAACATTGATACTACTTCTGCTGTATTCCCTCTAGGGCGGGGAGGAAATATTACATTACAGGCAACGGGCAGCATTGCAGCAGGTGACCTAATTGGCAATGGCTATAGCATCAGTGCGCCTCAAATAGGGGGGGCTATCAGTGCTAGTAGCACTACAGGATCTATTTCAGTTCGCGCAATTCAATCTTCAGTAGCTGCCGGATCGGATGGTTCAGTTTCGGGTAACACCGTTGCCTTGATCACCGGCAGTACCGGGGGTGACATTAGCTTTCAAAGTATCGATACTCGTGGTGCTGCGTCTGTAGGATCACGAGGAGGCGATGTCATCATCTCTGCGACGGGGCAGGTGAGAGGAACGGGGCAAGTTGCCACTTCACCAGGCAATACGATTGTGACCAGCGGGGCAGGGGGAGAAACCAGCGGCGCGATTCGTATTACCCACGATGGCGGGCCCACTAACCAACCCTTCACAGTACAGAATGGTGCTGTTACTGCCACTAGCGGCAACGGCACGGCATTTGCTCTCAATGCTATTGATCCAAGTGCCGCAGATGCGCTGATTTCTGGTCAAACCTTTGGCTTTTCTCCGGCTCCTTTTACAACATCTAGCGGCAAAATTCAGATTACCTTCAACAACGATACGCCGACGCTGAATCCGATCGCACCTCTACCTGCCACAACGGTTGATCAACCGTCGAATTTTTCAGTTGCATCTCTGGGTTTGGTTCCTGCCGACCTGAATGCTGATAGCCTGTCTATTCGGGTGGCAGAGATTGCTCCAGGGGCTATCCTCCAAATTAATGGGGTCAACGCAGTGCCAGGGGCAATTATTTTACCGAATGCGACGTTGCAGTATACTCCGCCAGCCGGATTTGTTGGGGTGCTTAGCAATGCATTTTCGGTGACGGTTGATGATGTGATTTCGGTCTCTGCGCCACGGGCGATCGCGCTGGATGTTCGTTCAAACGTTCGCGTTCGCCCAATCGATCGCGTTCGCCCAATCGATGTTCCCAATATCTGCGTATTGACGACATGCCAAGTACTCGATCCCAAATTCGATAATCCTTCTGTGCCTGAGTTTGCGCTGGAGGGCAACACACCTGAACAGCGTTTTACAGATGCATTTTCGGTTTACTTGGGTCTGCCTGAAACGGCAACGAAATCCATTGATCAGCAAAAGGAAATTGCCCAAACGATTGAGCGCGAAACGGGAGCAAAACCTGCTTTTATCTACATTAGCTTTGTGCCGGAATCTTTGAAGGCGTCAGATGTGGCAGGTTTAAGCGGTATTGGGGGCAGTGCGGTCGACCGCGATCGCGATACCGATCAGCTTGAAATTTTGGTGGTGACTGCAAAAGGCGATGTGATACGGCGACGGATTCCAGTGGCAACCCGTGACAAGGTACTGGTTTTAGCACAGGCGTTTCGGCTGGAAGTATCTGATCCCCGCAAAACTCGATCTAAGCGCTATTTAGAAATGGGGCAGCAGCTTTATGGCTGGTTAGTCGCTCCCATGATCGAGCAACTCCAGTTTCGTAAAATTACCAATTTGGTGTTTCTAATGGATGCCGGATTGCGATCGCTCCCGGTTGCTGCACTGCACGATGGACAAAATTTTTTGGTAGAAAACTACAGCATTGGCTTAATGCCAAGCCTTAGCCTGACGGATACGCGCTTTCAGAAGATTCAAGACTTTAAGCTTTTGGGTCTGGGAATTTCCGAAAGTACGGATGGACAACTTCCGCTGCCAGCGGTGCCAGTAGAAGTTTCGACCTTAGTCAATCAGCTTTGGTCGGGACGCTCCTTTTTAAATGAAACTGCCACTATCGAAACCCTTAAACTGGCTCGACAGCAGCAACCCTATGGAATTATTCATTTAGCCACCCACGCAAATTTTCAATCTGGCAGCATTGGCAACTCCTACATTCAGCTCTGGAACGAGCGGTTGCGGCTGGATCAGGTGCGTCAACTGGGCTGGAATAATCCACCTGTGGAATTGTTGGTGCTGAGTGCCTGTGCAACGGCGCTGGGCGATCGCGATGCCGAACTCGGTTTTGGCGGCATTGCGGTGCAATCTGGCGTGAAAACTGCCGTTGCAACTCTATGGGCAGTCAATGATGTGGCAACCACCGCGCTGATTGCCCGGTTTTATCGCGAGTTGCAATCGGCACCGATTAAAGCCGAAGCACTCCGGCAAGCTCAAATTGCCATGATTAAAGGGCAAATATCTATCGAAGAGAATCAAATTCGCGGCGCAAAAGAAACGCCGATTTTATTGCCAGAAGACACATTGACCACCCGTGATCGCGTCCTCAGTCATCCCTATTACTGGGCACCATTCACCATGGTCGGCAGCCCGTGGTAGAAAACTTATTCCCGCTCCACCAAAATGATATTTTCGGTGACTTTTTCAAAGGTGTCGTCGTGGCTAATGACAAATAGTTGGCGGAAGGTTTTGATGTTGGCGATCGCTTCTGCGAGTTGATCCCGGCGCATTCGATCCATGTTGGTGGTGGGTTCATCGAAAAAGGCGATATCAATGTCTGCCAGAATTTTGAGCAGCGCTAGCCGAACCGCGAGGGCAGCGCACATTTGTTCCCCACCGGACAGGTTTACAAAGCGGCGGGGATGCGCACCTTCCTGGATCACAATTTCATAATCCCGTGTCCATTGCAGGCTAACATTGGGGCGGTTGAGCAGTTCTCGCAGCAGTTTGTCGGCTTCACGAGAAATGCTGTGGATGTAGCGTTCGGTGATGCGGGGTCCGGCTTCTTTGTAAGCTTTCCGGGCGAATTTGATAAAGCGCTCAGTTTTCTTTTTCTGGTCTAAAGCGGTTTGGGCGATCGCCCGTTTTTGGCTTACGGCTTCCAGTTTGCTCAATTGCTGCTCCAGTTCTGCCAACAGTTTTAGCTCAACGGGCAGTAGGGCACCGAGGGCAACTTTTTGATCATTTGCGGATTGATAGGCCGCTTGCACGGTTTGAAAGTGGGTAGGGTCAAACGTTTGCTGGAGGCGATCGCGCTCTTCGGTGGCGCTGAGTGTGGTCTGCTCTAATTGTTGCAGGGCAGCGGCGATCTCCTCAACTTGCTGCTGTCTCTGTTTGCGCGTGTTTGCGAGTTCTCGCTGCGCCATATAGCTCTCGTAGGCAGCGCGATAAGTATCCTTGAGGGATTGTTGAGTCTGAACCTGGTCTGAAAGGGTGGCAAAGGCAGCGAGTTGAGTATTAATGTGGGCGATCGCGGCTTCTAAAGTGCTGAGGGCAGATCGAAGAGTGGTTGCTTCGGCCTGCACGGTTGCCGCCTGGTGCAATTCTTCTTGCCGCAGTTGAATCCGCCCCTTGGGATTATTAAGCGTCTCTAAGTCGGCGGCCAGGGTTGCCTGCTGCTGGCGCAATTCAGGTTCTGCGGCCAGGTGCGTTTGTAGCTCAACCAGACTGGCTTGCAAATCCGTTTGCTCCTGACCGAGTTCCGCTTGATCCGCTAAAAGCCGCTCCAGATTAGCAACTTGCGCCTGGTGCTGACGTGCCGATTGCAAGGACGCTTGAATCGTTTGCAACTGCTGTTCTAGTTTCGTGACGGCAGTTTGTTCTGCCAGATCGTTCAGGATAGTTTTCAAGGCAGCTATAAACTGCTGCTGGCAAACAGTGCCGCTTTGCAGCGTGGTTAAGATTTCTTCCAGAGAGGATGCCCAGAGTGGAACCGTTTGCTGGAGGTCTTTGAGCACGACGGTAGCATGTTGAACCTGGGTGATAAAGCGATCGCCAGCCTCCTGGGACTGGGTGAATAATTGCTGCAAATCGGCTTCAAACTGGCTGGCGGCGCTAATTCGGCTCAGATGTTGCTGTAGGCGCTGTTGCTGTTGCTCCAACATCGGAATTTCATCAACAGATAGCTGCAACTCTCGAAGGCGGGTAATGTCTTTGGCAAGTTGGGTTTGGCGAGTTTGAGTTTGTAACAGCCGTTTCTCTTGTTGCTGGAGGGTTTGCCGATGACTGAGGCAAACTTGCAATTGCTGATTGAGCAGGTGTTGTGTTTTTTCTAGCTCAATTTGGTGGTGAGCCAGAGGTTCTAGATGTTGAATCTCCTGATGGGCATTCGATAGGCGGGCAAGCTGTACGGTCACTTTAGCAAGGGCAGTTTGGCGATCGCTGCGTTGAGCTTCTTGTTGTCGCCGCTCCTTTTGAAGGACTTGTTCGGCTTGGCGCTGTTGCTCCAGATCGCGTAGGGCTGACTCCGCCGACAAAAAAGCCTGGTACGCTTCTCGCTGCGCGGTGCAGATCGCCACGGCGGATTCTGCCTGAGCAAGGTCATTGTGCGATCGCTGAAGCTGCAAAGATTGGGTCTGTAGCTGGATTGCCAATTGCTCTAGCTGAGTTTCCAACTGATGCGATCGCGTTGCCAAAGCTGCCAACGCTTCCTGCTCTTGCTTCAAATCAGTCAGTCGCCCTTCTGCCTGCAATAACTCGGCTTGCGCTTGGGAGATCGCGGTCTGTTGCTCTAACCGTCTTTGTTGCAACTCCTCTAACTGCTGCAACTCCTCGTCATAATGAGCGATTTCTCGCTCCAAAATTTCTACCTGGTTTTTGGCATATTTTTCCAGATCATTGAGATGTTTATAAGTCTGCTGATATTCCTCAACCTTGAGAATTTTGTCGAAAATCGGCTTACGTTTCTCTCGGGTCAGCAAAAAATCTGCGGTAAAGGTGCCCTGAGGAACGCCAATCGTGCTGGAAAAAAGCTGGCTCAAATCCGTGCCGGCTGCAACGCCTAAATGCTGCCGCAGCCAGGGCAGCACTTCCTCTTTAATTCGACTGTAGGGTAGGCGCTCATTTAGTTGAGGATCGTAAAGAGTGTAGCTTTTAGTTGTGCAGCGTTGAACTTCATAAGTGCGTCCATCGCGGGTAGAAACAAAGGTGACTCGCACTTGGGCGCTCGCCGTGCCGTTGCGAATCAGGTCATCTTTGTTGTAATCGCCAGAATAGTCGAACAGAACCCAGGCGATCGCTTCCAAAATACTAGTTTTGCCTGCGCCATTTTCGCCACAAATCGCATTGGTGCCCGGTTGAAAGGTGAAGTGGCGATCGCTATGGGATTTGAAATTGTTTAGCGTAACCGAAAGAATTTCCATAGACTATCCAAAACAGAAAACGCGATCGCTTATTCAGTAGTATAAATGCCCTATCCCCTAACCTCTGCCACTATTTTTTCAAGAATGATTGAGCCTACTAGCGCGATGAGATACTCTGGATCCAAGAGGTCTAGGAAAGTTTTAAGTCCAAAACGCTACTTGTCTGCATCTGCTCTCCTAATCCCTGCCCCATCCTCCTGCCACACGTATGCCTGTTAGACGCACAGACGATTCGATCGCGCGCAGCATCATGCTCCTTTGCATAGGAACAGCAGGAGTGTTGGCGTTGGCTCAATGGCAAATGATAGCAGGACGGTTTAATACTGACAGTTCTCAAATTGCTTCACTGCAAATGAGGGAGCGATCGCAGCAGTCGCTCGTTGTTTTAGAACAGTCTATTCAACCGCTTAGCAACCCCGATCCTCAATCTCCTGCCAATTCTACAATTACACCTTTAGAGTCAAAACCCAAAACTGCGGCAAAGACGGATGCTCGTGTGGTTGTGAGCTTGAGTAAAAGGCACGTTCAGGTTTATCAAGGGAGTCAATTATTGGATAAGTACGCGATCGCGGTTGCTAAACCAGGCTGGGAAACTCCAACGGGCACTTTTCAAGTTTTAGAGATGGAGCAAGATCCAACCTGGGTCCATCCTATTACTGGAATAGCTGTTCCACCGGGAAACAATAATCCTCTTGGTGCTGCGTGGATTGGATTTTTGTCTAATGAAGTAGGTGAAATTGGCTTTCATGGAACCAACCAGGAAGAACTAATTGGTGAAGCTGTTTCCCATGGCTGTCTGCGGATGCGAAACGAAGATGTGAAAGAACTCTACGCACACATCGCTAAGGGAACGCCAGTGATTGTTGAGCAGTAGAAAGCTAGGAGTTGAGAGTTAGGGAATACATGGTTCATTTATCTCCTGACTCCCACTTCTAGCCTCTATTTCTAGTCTAATTGGCAGGTCCTGTCGGTTGTTCATAGCCTGGGGCATAGGCTTGGAGTAAGGCGCTAACTTGAGTCAGTATTTCGTCACCAGAGCTTTTGCCAATCACCTGTCGTTCTGGGAAGAATTCAGGACGATCCAGATTACGAGCGATCGCTTCTCCAACTTGCTGAGCAATTAAGGCTTGCAGTTCTTCTTTTGCCCGCTGCCGTTGATAGTTTGCGCCTTCTTCCGTGGTGGCATACAGAGGCGGTAGACGGTTCAAACCGTAAGCGGCTATATCTCCCAAATCTAAGGTGCGATCGCTGGTGGCTTCAATTTCGGCAACACGGGCGATCGCCTCTGTTAGCACCAGTTCTTCCATCACATTGATAAACTGCTTCCGAGGTACAGCAACCACTTCCCCGGTCAAAAGCGCTCCCATCAAGCGATCTAACGCCATGTATTCTTCAATCGACAGTTCCGAGGCAGTATCACAGATGCGTCCCACCTCTGCCTCCATTGCTGGGGTCAGATACCCGTCTTGCAGAGCTTGTTCGACAATCTTTTCGATGCTCATAGAGCTTCCACACCTCTTCCCTGGCTTAAATTTAGTGATCTGCTTTAGTAGTCTTGAATAATGTTGCCCTAGATTGCGTCTAGTAGACCACTTTCATCAAAACCTTAAAGAACAAATTATTCAAATCCTACCTCACGCCATGGAGATGGATCGACTGATAAGCCATTAACATATAATCCCCAGTGTAAATGAGGTCCTGTTACTCCACCCGTTGCGCCCACGGCTCCAATCACCTGCCCTGATCGCACAAGATCTCCTTCTCTAACATTGATTCGGCTGAGGTGGAGATAAATAGTGGTGACTCCTTGTCCGTGGTCAATGCCGACCGTGTTGCCGTGAAGCTTGAATCCTTCACTGACTCGCCCCACAAGAGATACCCGTCCAGGAGCAGGAGCTACCACTGGAGAACCAGAAGCTCCTGCATAATCAATTCCACGATGGTAATAATCTTTGGCAAAAACCCCATTGTAGTAACGACGGATGCCATAGCTAGAAGTGATAGGTCCTTGATTGGGACGGCGAAAGGCACCCTGCCACATTTTTTCGGGAGTCACGAGTTTTTTAAAGGCATCCACGCGATCGAACTCCTGATCAGTGCCATCGCTGCCGCTGCCCGAAATCCGAATAGATTGGGTAGGAAATTTGCGATTGGCAAGTTTTACGGTAACTTCAGCGGTTTCGCCGCCGCCTGTAGCCCGAATCGTTAAAGTGCCCGGTTTATCAAGCGGAGTGGTGGGCACCAATGCCCGAAATTGATTAGCACCGCTCAAAAACGCTTGATAGGTCTGCTTGCCAACAGACACTTGAGGGGTTGCATTAATGCTGACATCGTCATATTGAGCAACAATTCGCAGCGTATCCCCTAGTTTGGGATTAGCTGGGGTGACCTTAATTTGCATCGCCATAACTGCGGAATTGGGAATGCAAGCGATCGCGCTTCCAAGGAGCAACCAGGATGTTACTCGTTTTGGTGTTGGAACAAGTGAGTGGTTAAAAGGGGTACTGAGATAATTTTTTTGCAGCCAGGGCTTCAAATGAAACACGAACATAAGCCAGTGTTGTGCAACTCATAAAAATCAACTCTGTCAAGAGTAACGCTCAATCGCTTCTATTTTCTACTCATGATCAAAGTCTTTGTGTATGGAACACTCAAACCTGGAGAAATAAACTACTTCATATGCGATCGCTGGGTAACAGAATCCTGTCCTGCGATCGCTGTAGGGAGCGTTTATCACCTTCCCTTTGGTTATCCTGCAATGGTTGCGAATGGCAATGGCATTGCGCATGGAGTGGTGCTATCGTTTGCGGACTCCACCATCTTGCAGAAATTGGATGAATTTGAGCAACATGATCCCGATGTGTTTCAATACCATTGCCCTACACTGTCCCTAGATGCTCACCAATATCAACGACAGGCGATCGCAGTTTTTAACCCAGACGGTATTTCCCTGGGGGATGCCTGGGCTTACCTGATGACATCTACGCAGACACTACAGATGGGTGGCATTTTGGTGCCTGCGGGTCGGTGGAAAGGAACAATATTGTAGAGACGTATCAATTGGCCTGCACAAAAACGCATTGCAGTTAACCAACGGTGTGATTAACGAACGTCGCTATTTGAGTTTTGCGGCAGTGGGGAAGGCGATATGCCATCAGCCTGAGCAGCAACAGGAGTTTTAGAGATTGCAATCAAGGGTTGATCCAAAGCAATCAACAAGGGTTCTGGCTTAACAGCAGTTTGCGTTTGTGCTCCATCTCGTGACGATTGTGCCATTTGGAAGAACGGCGAGCGATCGCCCATCAAACTGGTGGAAACAGCTCCTACTGCAACGGCTGCGAGGGCAATGCCGCCCCAAATTGCAGAAAAGCGAGAACGACGGTCTACGCGGGCTAAAACGGCATCAACGGTCTGTTGAACGGCTTTCTCATTGGCTGTCGGAACGGGCATGGCCTGAAACGTCTGTCTCAGCTTAAGCAACCGGAAATGAAGCTTCTGCACGGTTGGGTCATTTGCTAACCATTCTTCCACCATGCGCCGTTCATCCGCAGTCACTTCGCCATCCATGTAAGCGCTCAGCATCTCAAATCGATCACGCTGTACCGCATCAAGCGATCGTGCTGGAACATTGAAATCATCAGCCCCTGAAGGCATTTGCTCGGAGTTTTGAGAGTCAAAATTAAATGTCATTGCAACATTACTTTATGTGTGAGGAGTACACCCAATGCTCAACTAAAGCATAGAGAATCTGTCTTAGAAAAACAAATTTCGTGAGGTAGATTGTGAAAGGCTCAGTTTAATAAAGGCTGACATTCACTTGCTGATTAAGGTTTTTTAAATGAGTGCAATTGCTTAAAGCACTTGCTAGTTGCCATCTAAATAGCCTTGCAGTTGAGTTTGCAGTCTTAAACGCGCCCTAGCAATTCTAGATTTGACTGTACCGAGGGAGACACCCGTAATTTCGGCGATTTCTTCGTATGCCAGACCTTGAATTTCGCGTAGCACAATGGTTGTGCGGAACGCTTCTGGCAAGTCCGCGATCGCGGTTTGCAACTGATCATAAAACTCCTGGGAAGTTAAATCTTCCTCTGGTCCAGGAGCCTCCGACGCAACATCCCAACTCATCTCCCCATCTTCCATTGAGCGCGGTGCGTCCAGGGATAGGGGTGCAGCATGGCGTTTGCGCTTGCGCAACTCATCGTAAAACAAGTTGGTGGCAATGCGACTCAGCCAGCCCCGAAACTTATCCGGTTCTTGCAATCGCTTAACATTGCGATACACTCGAATCCAAACTTCCTGCGCCAAGTCTGACCGATCTTGCCAATCAGGAGCCAAATGATATAGCACCCGATCAACATGAGATTGGTATCGCCGCATGAGTTCTGCAAAGGCAGCCTTATCAGGAGAATGATTGGCTTGACACTGCAGAATTAAATCGTAGTTAGAGAGTTTGTCTGCTTGCACTGGCACCTGGGTAGATGTAGGTTCCACCGATGACCAGGATAGCCGAAGTGAGTGATTCATGAACGGAACTTTACTCTAGTAGACATTCCATTTCTTACGACGGTCTGTTGTAAAGAAGGTTCCTGCGGAAGAATTGGAATTATTTTCTGCCTCGGCACTCGTCATGGCTGCCTGTGGGACAGTGGATTGAGTGGTGGAAGATTTTTCAAGCCCAAGGAAAAAGTTGAGGGAGAAGGTCAGCGCGATCGCCACAATTAATTTATTGACCATTACGAGTTCTCCTAAGCGTTCGTTCGTCCTGAAAGCAATTTAGTGAGGGTTGCTAATTAAATGGGATGATCGCGTAGACAGACAAATTGATCTATGCGATCGTTTTGCTTTTAGAATGCCCATTCATTGAGACTTAAAGCTAGGAGAACTATCAAGATTGTGTGAGGAATAGGAACTCTGGAATCAATTTTTATCCGCAATATTACCTGTAGGAGCTTTTCACAGGATGACCCGATAAAGTCCTACAGACGTGGCAGATATTGGTTGAAAGGGGATGAGTTAAATCGTAATGATTGTGCTGCTTTCTAGGGGCGATCGCTCCATTTCTAGGGGCAGATAAACGGTCATAATTTCCCCGGCTTTAGGGCGTTGTTTGACTGTTAGCTTGCCACCGATCGCCTGAAACAAACTTTTCGTTACCGCTAGGGTGAGGCTAAGGCTACCTGTGTCTGGTTGAAACATCAGCATATGTCCAATGGATTTAGGCGAAGGTTTAGGTAACGACGTGCCAAACAGCCCCTTACACTTAACCTGACTTGCGGTATCTAACAGGGATTGTAGCTGTAGTTTAAGCTGATCTCCTGCCAGGGTCACATCTACTTGAATATGGCTGCCAGCAGGCAAATTGCGGGTAAAGCGCTCGATTAAGCTGGTGAGGACCTGTTCTAGCATGGTTGGATCGCTGACGACGGCTGGCATTGTTTCAGGAACAACGATGTCCAGGGTCATCTGACGTTGGCTGGCTTGTTGCTGCCAGCGGGGAATGCTTTGTTGAAACACATCGACTACAGAGGTGCGAATCAAAGACATTTGAGGTTGATGGGTGGTGGTAGTTTCCAATTCCATCGCTCGAAAGATCAGCCCAAATCGATCAATCTGTTCGCTGCATTCACGGTCGATGATGCTAAGCCGTTTCAACACATCGGGAGCTAGATCGAGGCGCTTGAGCAGCGATCGCGTCAAAGTGCGAATGGTAGTTAATGGGGTGCGAACTTCATGGGCGATCGCTTGCACCAATTCCACATCCAAATACTTTTCATCTAGTTCTGCTTGCACTGGAATCGTTTTATTACTGGAAGTATTCGACCAGGCAACATTTTGAGTAATTTCTTTTTTCAATGTCTCATTTGAGACATTGAACCCGGTTGCCTGAAAAATTGGCTCTGGCTGCTCATCTTCCGATGGTGGCAATTCCAACATCAACCGACTGAACTGCATCACCGTTTTATAATCTGGTGAAACGGGTGCAAACTGATGTATCAATTCATCCAGGTGATCGACTTGGTGAGAGGTCATCAGCAAAATGCGAGGGCGAATCGCTTCCCAAGCTTGCTGCACCACCTCTGGCACGAAGGAAAACAAAAAAGCAGGTTCTTGGGTCAGGGTTTCGCCCAATACCATGACTAAACTGAACCAAGGAGTTAGGACCAGACAAAACGGTTCTGCCGCTAGTGGATCGCCGGGTAGTAACGGCAGTATTGGCAGCGGATGGTCACTCGCAAGTGTTTCTGATTCTGCTGGAAGCAATTGAAACGGCATCCAGTGAGGCGAATCTAGGGAGGTTGCCGCCAGCGTGCGAGTTGCAAACTGCTTGACTACTTGAGGATGGTTGAAAATAGGGGTAGGACCGGACAAAATCACGCCAGAAATTGCTTGGTCGCCATTGCCATTCAACGTTCGAGCAACAGTTTGAGCAGCTGCATAGGCGGGAGTGTTTGGAATCGTCAGGTGATGTTGTAAAAGGACACTGAGCGCCGAGATCGCGCCATACCACTCGCGCTCTACCTTGAGTTGTTGCAAAGCTGCACGGCTATTGAAGCGCTGAGGGGGTTCAGGCTTTACATTACTTGCTGAGTCTGATGTGCCCATCCAGGTTGGATCATTCAGCGCTATCACTTCACTTAAAGTTGGCAACAACCACTTCGACACGCCCTTATCCCTCTTTAATCCGGTTTTGATCACTCATAAAGTAGGCTTGTTAAAGTTGCAAATCCCATCAAACTATTTTTCCTGAAGATAAAAATAAGTTGAATGGCGATCGCCTACTCATACGAAGTTAGCCGGAATTTCGGATAAGCGATAGTCGCCAAACCGAACCTTTAAGGTGGCAATTGCCGCTATCGGTAATTGGTAAATTGCAGAGGCGTTGGGTAATCTTCTTGCTTCAACCGCTGGATCACGTCTTGCAAGTCATCTTTAGACTTTGCTGTAACCCGCACTGCGTCTCCCTGAATCGATGCTTGAATTTTGCTAAACTCGTCGCGAATCAACTTAGAGATTTGCTTGGCAAGCTCTTGGGAAATTCCTTTTTTTAATTTCACTTCTTGCCGCACACGGGTACCGCTTGCGGATTCAACCTTGCCATAATCAAAAATTTTCAGGGATAGGTTGCGCTTAATCGCTTTAGTTTGAATCAGACCATTGACGGCATCCAAGGTAAAGTCGCTATCGGTGTTGATGGTGATTGCTTCTTCACCCAGTTCTACAGTGGTTTTAGTATCTTTTAAGTCATATCGGCTCTGAATTTCGCGGGTTGCCTGATCAAGGGCATTGACTAACTCTTGACGATCGAACTCGCTAACAATATCGAAAGAATAGTTTGCAGCCATCGGTGAATATCTAAATTGAGGGTTGAATCCTGTTCCTTAGCATAGTAAACGTAATCCTGACATGCCTTAGAAAAATTAATTCTCAAGTGCGATCGCGATCTTCGACAAATGACGAAAATTTTTCAGTAACAAATTCGTCCTATCAAAAACTTGCGTCTGGTTTTCCGTAGAGCGTTTTGCTCAACGCCCTACGAAGGCACCTATCAAAAACTTCCTATGGTAGAAAAGTTTACGCTTCGACTTTCACAGAAAGAATTTTGTCGTTTTGACGGATGGCATTCACAATATCCATATCTTCGGTTTTACCGAATACGGTATGTACGCCATCAAGATGCGATTGAGGCGAATGGCAGATAAAAAACTGACTGCCACCTGTGTCTTTTCCAGCGTGTGCCATGGAGAGTGAGCCTGCCTCGTGCAAATTAGAATTAATTTCGCACTTGATTTTGTAGCCCGGTCCGCCTGTTCCGGGTGTACCTGTTGCGCCGGGGCGAGTGTTGGGGCAGCCCCCTTGCACCATAAAGTTAGAGAGAACCCGATGAAAGGCTAGCCCGTCATAAAAGCCGCTGTTCGCTAGTTCAACAAAGTTTTTGACAGTATTGGGGGCATCTTTATCAAATAATTCTAGATGAATGGTGCCCTTGTCGGTTTCCATGGTTGCGCGAGTCATAACTATCTCCTAAGGACACAAATTGAAACTTTATAATCCTAACAGTGTTAAAGCGATCGCTTCGTCTATCCAATCGCCTATCCGCCAATTTCAAATAGCCTCTATGCAGGATGATAATGATTGCGATCGCGCACTGGCAGAAAACATGGCAACAACTTGGTGCTGAAGGCAACGTAGAGCTTTATGAGTTGATCTGTGCCCGGTATGCTGAACCCCATCGTAGATATCACACATTGCAACACTTAAATGAGTGTTTTAATCACTTTGAACAGATTCGGGAGCAGGCAACGCATCCACCGGAAGTGGAGCTTGCAATCTGGTTTCATGACGCAATCTATGAGTTAGCTAGCAAAGATAATGAGCAGAAAAGCGCTGAATGGGTAAGGACAAGCGTGATAGCTCATGGCTTACCTGAAGCAATTGGGGATCGTGTGTATTCGCTGATTATGGCAACGAAGCATGACGCGATACCTACGAGTCGAGATGCTGAAGTTCTAGTTGATGTGGACTTAGGGATTTTGGCGGCTGAGCCAGAACGGTTTGATGAATATGAGCAGCAAGTGCGGGCTGAATATAAATGGGTGCCAGAACTTATTTATCGACGTGAGCGGGGCAAGATTTTGAAAGGGTTGATGGGGCGATCGCAGATCTATTCAACCCCTCTATTCCAGGACCGATATGAAGCTAAAGCCCGACAAAACCTAATTCGCTCTTTGACTAAACTGACCTAAATCAATGAGGGGGAGCAATTCATATTAGGAACAACCTTGATTAATCGCCGTTTAGTTGATGCATTGCCCAGGTGGTATACGTGCCAATTGGACTCCAGAGTAAATAGGGCACCAGCAGCCAGAATGCCGTATTAGAAATGGGTTGCACCAAGAATGCCAAGATCAAGCCAATTATAAAACCGATACCACCAACGATCGTGCCTGCTTTGAGGTTGCGGAGGCGAATGGTAACAGGCGAGTAGGCAATGATGACAATCTCCAGCAATAGATAAAATGCCATCAACCACCAGGTTTGCTCGGTGCCAGGGTTCGATTCCCACACAAGATAAGCTGACCAAGCACCGCAGATCAGGATCACTGTCCAAATGACAGGAATCAGCGGTTCAAAAGTCAGCCATTTAGGTCGCCGTAATTGGCGAAACCAACGCATGTTGTTGCGTCCAAGAATATTTCCTGAAAAAGCAACCGCGATCGCCACCGCCCCAATTACCATCCACGACCTAATCATGCTCAATCCCCACATGCTCATGCGCTGGCAGAATACCAACGATCTACAAAAAATTATGGCAAGCGATCGCTTGTTTGCCATCAATCGTTAGTTGTATTCCACTCACCACACCGCAAACCACATCGATTGATCGGCTTTCAGTGCTGAAGAATACTTGCTCTGTAAGTCTCACCGCTACAGGCGCTTGAAATCCTCAATTAGGCTAGTGAAAAAGTTGGGAGCATCGACTTGAGTGGCAATCCAGGCGTTGGCTTCTGCTTTTGCTCCGTGCCGATTGTCTATTAATGTCTGCCCGCGAGTCCACAACCCTTGGGTTTCGATCTGCACCGTTGCTCGTCGCCAGAGGAAGGTTTCAGGGTAAAAGAGATAGCCTACCGTGGCGGCATCGTGAATTAAAAACCCTCGATCGCCCTGGGTTTCTCGATAGGTCAAGGCAGTGGAAATCATGAAACTACACAAAGCGTCGATGAACTGGGCGATCGCGCTATCTGGATTCGCCTGCCTGATCGTTTGTGCCATCGCTTCCGTAAAAATCAGCGATCGCGTCACATCCAACGGCACCATCACGATATCACTGCGGCTATTCAGCACCACTTGGGCGGCTTCTGGATGATAGGCAACATTAAACTCAGCGTGGGCTGTAACATTGCCAGCACACCCAAATGCACCGCCCATCAACACGATTTCTTTTGCCCGCTGCAAAATGCCAGGAGAGCGAGTTTCTGCGGCTGCCAGATTGGTGAAGGGGGCGATCGCTAAAATGGTGATCTCACCGGGCTGAGTCGTCAAGGCATCTATCAACACCTGATCTGAATCGTTTGCCAGCTCAAAAGAGCGATCACCCTCTGGCAAAGTCTGAGACAGATTACCCATACCATCGCTGCCGTGAATGTGAGCGGCATTGGTAGTTGCGTGATTTACTGCAACTGCACGCCCGATCTCAATTTCATCGAGTCCACCTAACTTCAAAATTTTGCTGGCAGCGGCAAACGTTTGCCTAGCAGAAACATTGCCTTCTGCCGTTGTTACGGCAACCAATTTAGCTACCCCCTGCTTGACTAGGCTCAGCAGCCATAGCAACGCAAAAATATCGTCGCCGCCGGGATCAGTATCCAAAATTATTTTAGGGATCAGTCTTTCCAAAGGTTTGTTCGACCGCTAAGTTGTTAGGTGGGACATATTTGGAAAGTTAGCGACTCATGTTAGGCATTGTGATTAACTCTACCTGCTATAGCGGTTCTTAATCTAGTGAGGTACAGATAAAAATCTGAAACCCCTACCCTGTCTTATCTGCGCCTCATGTTGAGAGGAGTCTCCAAATTGCTTATCGTGCTTCGCTAAATGCGGAATCCTGTAAAAAGTGAGTGTATCTAAACGTTGATCTGTCGTTGACAAAACACTAAGCTGCAAAGGAAAAAATATGCAAGTTCTTTTTCAAAAATTGCTGAAGCACTCTGATGGGTGGAATCAAACTCAAAAAGAGGCAATGGTGGATCTATGTCTCCTGGGTATGTACTCGGATGATTTGATTTCGTTAGCTGAACAAGATTTTATAGAAAACGAATCCACTCAGTTAAAGTGGGAGTCTGGCATCTCATTCAGTGGATATTTGCAAAGAACCATTCCAAAAATCAGGTCTGCGAAGGTTGACTCCCAAAAAGTGGAAGACCTGCTTCAGAACATTAGTGAACGCTTGGGCAGCGATGAATTAAAACGAAAAGCTAGCAGTGAGCTTGAGAAGTTGCTTGCAAGTGATGAAGTTGTCAAACTTGAGGAAGAATTCCTATCCAAAGTACAGAAGGTAATGGGTATTTAGCCTCGTAGTGTAGAAACGTCTTTTGCGTTCTCGCAAAAGTTATTTGGTATCGTTGAACCGAGTTCTTAGCAGCAGGGGCGGAGAAGGTTGAATGACGAACTCAACTCTTTGCTTCTTCGCTCCGCACCCAGCACTATCTTTCTCTAAAACCGTTGCCCAAAGCCAAATTGAAAGCGCGTGTCGCCCTGCCCACTAAAGCCAAAATCTGCTCGAATAATGCCAAGCGGTGAGTTGACCCTCACCCCCAACCCATAGCCAATCCCACTACCAGGAGTGCCGCGCACCACACCCGGTTCACCCAACACATCTTTATTGCTGCCTAGGTCAGAGGCAAAATCTACAAAAGCGGTGCCGCCAATGAATTTGTAAATTGGAAAGCGGTATTCAGCGGTTGCTTGAATGTAGCTGCGAGGAGTGGCGATATCGCCCGTATCCCAACCCCGCACTGAGTTTGCTCCCCCCAATATAAAAGCGTTGTAGGGCGGCAAATCACCCACGTTAGTCCCCCCTTGCACATTCAATGCAATCACTTCTGGCTGACGTTCAGTGGGGGGCGCATCCTTTTGATTTGCCGTAATCAATTTCACCGGAAAATATTTAGCGTGTTCCGCCTGAAGCTTCGTGCCAAATACCTGCCCGCGCCCAATCGGTAAGTATTGCTCGACGTTCAAGCGAGTGACAGAGCCGTTACCGGGATTTAAGGGGTAGTCGCGCAGGTCTTGAATGGCGGTAAATGAAAGGCTGAACAGATCATCAATCCCCTTGCCACTCAACGTGAGTGGGTTGCCTAAACTATCGTTGCTGGAGACCTTGCCATCACTATCCCGAATGCTGACGTTGTTATAATTGAACCCAAGATTTCCATTCCAACCATTGCCAATGGGACGCTCTAACCCAATGCCAACCCCTTGCCGCCGCTCTCGTATGCGATCGCCATTGGGCAAATTCACCTCATCAGTAAATACCTGTGAAAATCCCTGTTGCCGATAAATACTGGCGTTATAGCCTGGAACATTGGGTTCCGTATCGCGATAAGGACTAACAAATCGCCCATCAAACTGCACATCTCTCGTACCCACTAACACCGTGCCACCAAGTCGTTGCCCCAAGCCACCAAAGTTGATATCTTGCACGCCAACCGTGGCATAGAGTCCCAAAGAATCGTTAAAGCCGCCGCCAAACCGCAGATCGCGAGGCGCACGCTCAGTCACGTTATAAATAACAGTTACCCGCCGCGCATCGCCTTCAAACGCAACGCTAACCGTTTCAAAAATGCCAAGCTGCCCCAACCGTTGCAAGTCTTCTTGAGCAATTTTTGTCTGAAACGGTTGCCCTGGCTGCACTTTAATTTGGCGCTGCAAAAAGGCATCTTGGGTACGGTAGCGAATGGGTTGCCCCTTTTCATCCACAGACTTGCCATCGCGACTGACGAAGCGCACCTGGGTTTCCCCGACTACACCCTCTGCCACCTCAATGGTGATAATGCCATTGCGATCAGGGCGCAGAGAAATTACCCGCGCCAAAGTGTACCCATTTTGGGCGTACCAGTCGTTGATTTGCTGCGTTGCCTGATTGAGTGCCGTTGGGCTAATGGGCTTGCCGAACTGGTCTTTAAAGATTTCGTTCGTTGCGGTGAAGGTGAGTGCTTGAGCAGTGGGCAAGGCGATCGCCCGCACAATTGTAGGAGTTGCAAAAAAAGTAACGCTCACGCCTTGAGGGTTGGGGCGAGTGGAAACTGTCGCCGACGAAAAGAAACCCGTATTTAGCAACAGCGCCACATCATTCTGTAGTTGACCAGAGTTTGCTTGCCCTCCTGCTTTGGTCTGAATTGCCTGTAAACCGAATTCTTGCAAATCTTGGGCAACTCCCGCAATTTGTACTTCTGTAACGAATAAAGCGAGATCGTTTAGATTTTGTGAGCGAACAGGTGGCAGTGGAGTTTGACCGGGCGGCGGCGGTTCTATTTTGGGAACTACAACCTGCTGGGGTGAAGTAGAAAGCGGCGGCGTAACAGGTAATGTCGAGGGTGAGGTGAGCACTGGCAGAGGGGCCGCGGGAGAGGGAACCGTTGTCGGCATGACCCAGACCGGCTCATTCAACGATGAGGGCTGATTAGACGGCATTGCTGGACTAACCGGTATGGATTGCACCCGACTGGGAGGGGGGGGCGGTTGCACCAAGCTCGAAGGCGGCGGTGGCGGGGCAACCTGCGGTTGAGCTAGAACAACTTCAGATTGGGCGATTGCTGCCACAGCCCATCCCGCGATCGCGGATAATCGTCGTCGCCCAGATGATTTATAAGCCGAAGAAAGTACGTTCAATGCGTTTCAAAAACCAAACGTGTGAAGAACTTGCCATAACCACGGTTCCAGCTTTGTAATCAGTTAGAACCACCCAGGTTGCAAGTACATTCTGCACAGGATTTTGAAAATGGCTACATTCTTTACAAAAGAACGTATGGAACATTCAATTGCCGCTGCATTAACAAAAAACTCCTTTAGACAGAAACTTGATGAATGACCGTTGTCATACCAGGTTTACTGACCCAAAGGAGCGGCCTAGCCTACAGCGAATAGGTTATGCGTTTATGGGCTGAGGGTTGTTCTGTTGGTTTTGTCCTAGCGTTGAGGGATCAATTCCAATACTCAATGCTTTGGCAACGCGCCGCCCGTAGTCGGCGTCTGCTCGGAAGAAATGGCTGTAAAAATATCGGGTGTTGCCTAGTGGCTCCACTGCATATAAGGCAGTTTGGCAGCGATCGCCTGAACTTGAGCAGCTTGGGCAACCAACTGTCCACAGGCATCCCAAGTGCCGGACACTAGCATCGAACGAGTGCCCTCATTCATCATCACAGGTGCAGAAAAATCACCACAGACGACCTGACAGGTTTCCAAATCTAAAGTGATGTTCGCTAGAGGATTTGCCACAATCGTATCCTGCAAAGTTCTCACCACATCCGCCGCTGCCGTGACGCAAGGAATTCCCATCGCCAAGCAATTTCCCAAAAAAATCTCAGCAAAGCTTTCCCCTATGATCGCCTTAATGCCCCACTTCGCGATCGCTTGAGGAGCATGTTCTCGCGAGGAACCACAGCCAAAGTTGCCGTTGACCACCAGCACTTTGGCTTCTTGATACTGCGGCAAATCAAACGGATGCTGTCCGTTTAGCTGAATACGATCGTCTTCAAAGACGTGTTGCCCTAACCCATCAAATGTGACGCAGCGCAAAAACCGCGCCGGGATAATGCGATCGGTATCGATATCATTTCCGATTAAAGGAACTGCTCGTCCTGCAACCAACTTTACTTCGCTCACCATAACCACGCGCTTTTTTTCCACGTCTATTCTCGCACCAAATTCTTTAGGTTTTGGATCTGCTCAGAGCTAAGTTTAAATCTATCTTTTGACAGTCGCTAAAATCTAATCGTTAAAGAGATAAAAATCAATCTACTAACCAACAAATAAAGATTACGTAAATTTTCTGATTATTGAGGGTTTGCTTAACTTTCTTTGAGGTTCTCTTAACCTGCGATCGCTAAAGTTTGAGATGCCTGTGTAATTTCACGGTGGTATCAATTAAAAGTATTCATTTAGAGAAGTCAGAAATTGTACCGAGTTAGGCGAATGCAAAAGTTCATTGGCAACCCGCCATCAAACTCATGGCCCGTCTTGTTAACCACCATTCATCTTAAGTACCCATCATGCCGTCAATCAACCTAAAACCGTTCCGCTTCAGCCACTGGCTGTTAGCGTCTACTTTGACCCTAACAGGATCTTTGGTTCCAAGTGCTGCACAAGCTTTTACTCTAAATTTGCTGCACTTCAGTGATGGTGAATCATCCCTTTTGACCCGCACCGCACCTGTAGTTCCCGCCACAACACCCGCGACTACATTTGATTACAGTGGTGTGGGTTTGTTTGCCAGTCTGATCGATCGCCAGCGCAATGCTAGCAGCACTGACTTTGACTTGTTATTAACCGCTGGTGATAACTTCTTGGCAGGACCTCAATTTGAAGCAAGTTTAAGCCTGCCTGCGGGACAACAGTTTTACGATGCCAAGGCATTAGAACTGTTCAACATTGATGTGGGCGGCATTGGCAACCACGAATTCGACTTTGGACCCGATGTATTAGCCCGGTTTATTGATCCAGAAGGCGACGGCACCAGATTCCGTCCCTTTGTTTCATCCAACCTGGTGATTCCCGACAGCAGCCCGTTGAAAGGGTTGATTCAACCCAGCACTATTGTCACCAAAATGGTGAATGGTGTGGAAGAGAAAATTGGCGTTGTGGGTGTGACGACTCCCTTACTACGCTCTATTTCTAGCCCTGGCAACATTGGCACGGTCGGTGATTTATCCACAACACCAGGATTCAGTGTCTTGGTCAGCACCGTTCAGGCAGAGGTGAATAAACTCACTGCCCAAGGCATTGACAAGGTAGTGCTTGTTTCTCACTTGCAAGACATCAATGAAGAAAAGAGTTTAGCTGGCAAACTAACGGGTGTGGATGTGATTGTGGCAGCGGGTAGCGACACTCGGTTGGCTAACCCGGATGATCCGTTGCTGCCTCTAGCGGCTGAAACCGCAGTTCCTTCCTATCCACTGATTTACAACTCTCAGACTGGGCAGCAAGTGGCAAGTCTGGCGGCGTTGGGTGGCGTTGAGCCGCTGCTAATTGTTTCCGCGGATGGCGAATACAAATACCTGGGCAATCTGCAACTTGAGTTCACGAATGGCGTAGTCACCAACATTCTGGAGCCAGGTTCGGGACCTAAACGCAACACAAACTTGGATGGACTTACGCCCCGTCCTGATTTAGTGAGCCAAGTACAAAATCCAGTTGCCGCTTTTGTGGCTGAATTGCAGGCGACTGCTGTGGGCGTAACCAATGTGCCCTTGAATAGTGTCCGAACGGAAGTTCGCGCTAAGAGTACACTGGCTGGAAGTTTGATTGCCGATGCAATTCGAGATGCGGCTCAAGATGGCGCTCCTACGTTTGGGCTAGATCCTGCCAAGATTTTAGTGGGCATTCAAAACGGTGGTGGCATTCGGAACGATCGCCGCTTTGCTCCGGGCGACACCATCTCCGAGTTTGATACCTTTGATGTGCTACCGTTCTCCAACTTTGTTTCCGTTGTCACAGACCTGACGGGTGGCGAACTGCTGCCTATCCTAGAGCGGGCAGTCTCTGGTCAAACGGCTCCCGGTGTGGGCGGCGGCGGTCAGTTCCTCCAACTCTCTGGCTTGGAAGTTGTGTATGACGTGACCAAGGCTGCTCAAGTAGTCACCGCAGCAGGTGCAATCACTCAAGATGGCGCTCGAATCATCAGCATTTTGCTAGATCCTAACAACGATCGCACGGGACAGTTCCTATACGACGTGGCGCAGGGCGGTTTTCTAGTTGATCCAAATCAGGCGTTGTTTGATTTGGCAACCATCAACTTCACTGCCAACGGTGGCGATAACTTCTCAACCCTGGCGGGTATCCCCGACAGCCGCAAGTTTACCCTCGGCGGTGTAACCTATCAGGCGGCTCTGGAGCGATACATTCGCGAAGACTTGCAGGGCACGGTTGACGCAACTGATATTGCCAGCGGCGCAGATATTCGTGTGCGCGATGTTTCTGCTTTAATTGCTGATGCAACGGGTGGAGAAGTGCTTGTAGATGGTGACAGTGCTGCCGTGCCAGAACCAACTACGATGTTGGGGATGCTAGGCGCAAGTTTGGGTATGGGCTATTTAAAACGCCGTCAGGCTAAGAACAAGCAGAAGTAATCAATCTGTTGACTTGATTCTGCAAACTTGAGCGATCGCTTTTTGAAATTTTAAAAAGCGATCGCTCTCTCATTAGATAATGATCTAGATGTATTTTGCAGCTTCTGCCAACCGTCAAAGAACTAGTGAGTAAAACTTGCAATCGCAGACACAAGCGGCTGAGTAATCCAATTTAGCCCGACCCGAAGCTGGTGATCCAGGGTAGGCATCCGGTAGAGATAGGCTAACCGTCGAGCAACTACTGCCAACGATCCATCTAGCTTAATGCCCATACCTGTCAGCGTGGCATTGTCGGTGCCCAACGTCATCATTTCACCCAGGTATTGATAGCGGAACGGGAGTACAGGTCTTCCGGTCAGCGATGCCCACAGGTTCCAGCCTAAATAATCGGCTTGCTGAAAAGCTGCTTGCGCTGTTGGCGGCACCTGTTGCCCTTCTACATCTTTGCAGTCTGCCAAATCGCCCAAAGCAAATACATTGGGTTGGTCAACCACTTGCAGCGTAGTCGTCAGCACCAATTTGCCACGATCGCTCTTCTTCAGTGGCAAGGCGCTAATCACTTCTGCAACACGAGTGCCCACTGTCCATAAGACAACATCCACAGGAATAGTATCGACGGCATTCTTGTAATTGAGAGCAATAGTGTCGGTTGTAATTTCCTCAATTGCAGTTTCCAAGTCTATCCAAACGGAGCGATCTTGCAACGCTTTAGCAGCACTCGTGCGATTAAATTCAGGCGAAGTTCGCAGCAGTTGATCCGAAAGCTCCACTAAGCGGAGTCTTCCGCGATCGCCCAGCCGATCTGCCAATTTACACGCCAGTTCTACCCCAGAGTAGCCACCCCCAACGATCGCCACTCGAATCTTTTCCGCATCCGACTCTTCCAAAACCCGCAGCCGCTCTTCTAGGCGATGGGCATCTGCCACCGTGCGAAAGGGCAGCGCATACTCAACGGCACCGGATACTTGATTTAGCGGAGTTTCTCCGCCCAGCGCCAACACGAGGCGATCGTAAGTCAGGTCTGCGCCATCCTGAAGCTGAACTCGCTGCGCCTCTAGATCAATATTGGCAACCGTGGCTTGATGAAACCGCACGCCTGTATCCGTTAGCAATTCTTCAAAGGTTGGTGCGATTTCCCAGGTTTGCAGTTCACCGGTCATGAGTTCATACAACAGCGGTGAAAATAGAAAGCGATCGCTGCGATCGACCAGCACAATTTCTGGCTTTTCTTGCTTTGTCCAGGGTAACTGACTTAAGCGCAGAGCCGTGTAGAGACCTCCAAAGCCTCCACCCAAAATGCAGATGCGGGTACGTTGATCAGTCATAACAAGGAATCTTACTCTTGGCGGGCAACCCCTATAGGATAACGAAATCAGGAAAAATAGCGAGTGGCAAAGTGCGGAGTCCCCATGCAATAAGTCTGAACACTTCAACTTCAAACTCCCGCTCGCGAACTCCCGACTCCTGACACCGAGATCCCAATCCCCAACTCTCCCTACCTGCCCAAATCCAACATTTGATTAATTGCGGTTGTACAGTGCTGAGTCACGGTTTCCAATTCTTCGCGATCGTTGGATGTGGGCGGCGGGATGATTTTGCCGATACGAATCGTAATGGGAACGGAGCGAGGAATAGAAGATCCTTTTTGGGCGATCGCGTGAGTCCCCCATAGACTAACGGGCAAGAGTGGCGCTTGCGCTTTGGCAGCAATCAGGGCAGCTCCCAGCTTGGGATTGGTGACGCGCCCATCGGGTGTGCGGGTGCCCGTGATGAAAACTCCGGCTGCCCAGCCCTGGTCTAAAGAGGCAAGCGCGGCTCGAATGGCGCTGCGATCAGCAGAACCCCGTTTAACGGGATAGGCACCATAGAGCGTGATCGCCTGCTTCAGGACTGGAATCTGAAATAGTTCTTCTTTTGCCATATAGGCAACCGGGCGCTGGACAGAGTTTGATAAAAAAACTGGATCAAAATCGCTGGCATGATTGCTAACCACAATCAGCTTGCCTGTTTGAGGCACGTTTTCAGCCCCGTATATCTTTCCCCGAAAATAGGTATGCAGGGTAGGACTGATGACCGCCCACTTAAGCAAACGATAAAGCGCAAGATTAATGAAAGGTTCGCGATCGCCCATAAGAAACTAGCGAATAAAGAGTAAAAGCAGGGCGATCGTTGACGGTTTATTGCCAACCATTTTCCCCTGCTCACTATCCTTCATTCAAGGTTCACTGTCTACTACTGTGGAAATTTCGCCAAGATTACTGACGTTTTTTAAGATCAAATCGGGACAGGTGCGTTTAATGAGTCCCGTCAACACTTTGCCGGGTCCAATCTCCACCACTGTTTCAATCCCTAATTCGGGTAGCTGTAGGGAAATTTCTCGCCAGCGAACCGATCCAGTCATCTGTTGAATCAGACGTTGTTTTAATACAGCCGCATCGGTGGCAGGAGTTGGATCAACATTCGACAAGATCGCCACTTTTGCTGGGCTAAAGGAAACTTGATCCAGAACAGCTTGAAACTCAGTTGCTGCCGCTGCCATCAAAGGCGAGTGAAAGGCACCGCTGACGTTGAGCTTAACGGCGCGTTTTGCTTTGACGATGTTCAAGACGGTTTCAACCGCTGCAATGGTGCCAGAAATGACGACTTGCCCAGCGTTGTTGTCGTTTGCTAGGACCACATCCGGAGTTTGCTCAATTTGTTGGGTTAGCTGGTCGCAATCGAATCCAATCAACGCCGCCATCATGCCATCCGATGCACTATCCATTAGTTCTGCTCGACGTTTGACCAATTGCAATCCTGCTGAAAAGCTGAACACTTCCGCCACATAAAGTGCCACATACTCACCCAAGCTATGTCCTGCCACCAAAGCGGGTTGATGCCCTTTGGCTCTCATCTGGTCTGCCAGCAAACATTCCACTACATACAGGCAGGGTTGGGTATAAAGCGTGCGGGAGAGCTTATCTTCGGCGCTTTGGCAAATTTCTGCAACTGACCAACCCAAAATGTCAGCGGCTTGCTGCGCGATCGCCTTAGCCTCCGGCAACTCCAGCAGATCGTTACCCATGCCAACGACTTGAGATCCTTGCCCAGGGAACACCCATGCGGTTTTCGTCATGCTATCTACCCCATTGAAAAACGGCGGCTCCCCAAGTCAGTCCGGCTCCAAAGCCAGAAGTGACAAGGGTGTCGCCTAGTTTGATTTTGCCTTCTCGCACGGCTTCATCCAAAGCGAGAGGAATGGAAGCCGCGGAGGTATTGCCATAGTTCGCTAGGTTGCTGATCACCTTTTCTGGCGGGATGTTGAGCCGCTCTGCCACCGCATCTAAAATCCGCTGGTTTGCCTGATGGAGTAGCAGCCAATCAACATCGCAAGTCGTAATTTCGGCGCGAAAAAGGGCTTTTTCAATCACTTCAGGCACTCGGCGCGCGGCAAAGCGATACACTTCTTGCCCGTTCATAGTGATGGGCTGAAAACTGCCCTGACCGATCGCCACTTGCTCAGCCAATACCTTCTCTTGAGGCTGATACGACAGATTGAGATATTTATTTTGGTTGCCGTCGCTGCGAAGTTCAAACCCGAGCAAGCGATCGCACTCATTCGCTTGAATGACCACCGCTCCGGCTCCATCGCCAAACAGCACCGCGGTACGGCGATCGCCCCAATCGACCCAACGAGAGAGCATATCGGCTCCGATCAACAGCACATTTTGGTAAGCGCCCGTCCGAATAAACTGAGCCACTGTGACTAGCCCAAACACAAAGCCAGAACAGGCAGCCGTAATATCAAACGCCACAGCGCGACTGGCTCCTAGTTCTGCTTGAACTAAACATGCAGTGCCAAACAAATCATCGGGAGTTGAAGTTGCTAGCACAATCAGATCAATGTCAGTGGCAGACAATCCCGCCATCGTGATCGCCCGTTCTCCTGCCTGAGCCGCTAGCCCTGCCAAAGACTCTGTAGAAGAGGCTAACCGCCGATGCCGAATTCCAGTTCGGCTAGCGATCCACTCATCCGACGTTTCAACAATTTGACTCAGTTGGTCGTTACTAAGCGAAATTGCTGGAACCGCCGAGCCGCTACCCGTTAGTGCAATCCCGACTCCTGGTTGTTTCAAATCCTTGCTCCACTCATCACTGGGATAGGGCATTCAAACCCATGCTCTAAACTAGCCATCTACCTGCGAACTACTAACCGTTGGCAACTGATTAGCCTCGACATAGTTTGCTTGAATTCGTTCCAAAACCTGGTTATCAAACGCTTCTCGCGCTAATCGCACAGCATTAAAAATCGATGGAGCCTGAGAGCTACCATGGCTAATAATACACACGCCAGCTACTCCCAACAGCAAGCCACCGCCGTGTTCGGCATGATCCATTCGCTGCTTAATCCGCTTCAGATTTGGTTTCAACAAAGAGGTGCCAACTTTGCCACGTACCCCTTGAGGTAACTCTTCTCGCAAAATTTGCAGTGCTACTTCGCCAACTGCTTCTGCAAATTTCAGCAACACATTTCCCACAAATCCATCACAGACAATCACATCAAAATGACCCGACAGTACGTCGCGTCCTTCTGCATTGCCAATAAAGGAAATTGCCTGATTTTCCTGCAAAAGCTGATGAGTTCGCAGAGCCAGATCGTTCCCTTTTGACGCTTCCTCACCAATATTCAGCAGTCCAACTTTGGGTTCTGCTACTCCCAGCACATACTGAGAGTAAACGGAACCCATGGTGGCAAACTGTTCTAAAAACTTGGGTCGGCAGTCTACGTTAGCTCCAACATCCAAAATGATCACCGGCTTTCCCTGAATCATTGTGGGAAAAACTGCCCCGATCGCAGGGCGATCAATGCCTTGTAAACGCCCAAGTCGGAGTAGTGCCGCTGCCATCGCAGCACCAGAGTGCCCCGCCGAGACAACTGCATCCGCTCGTTTATTTTTTACTAATTCCATCGCTACGTTGATGGAAGCTTTTGGCTTTCGCCGGAGGGCACCTAGGGGTTCCTCGCCCATTTCAATCGTGCCTTCGGCCGGAACAATCTCTAAAGAAGACAGGTTAGAAGCGGCAGGCGTTGAGGCTGCAATTTGCTCTGGGTCGCCAACCAAAAGTACTTCAACACCGAGTTCAGCCTGCGCTCTCAAAGCTCCGGCAACGATTTCATTGGGGGCATGATCCCCGCCCATCGCGTCAATTGCAATCCGTGCTCGCGTTGATCCCATCGGTCAAAAAGTAAATATAAAGGCTTAATAAGGATAGCTGCGATTTGTGAAACGATTCATACGGGAATCGCATCGCTTCAACCATTCTTGCGTACAAGGGGATTTATGTCAGCCGTTTTTAATCAGATGCCCCAAACATTGGTGACCTTTTTAGGTGATTGGGCATCATAAAAATAGTTGACTCTTCATCTGTTCTTCACACTTCTACAGCAGTGAATCTTCATTCCATTCAGAATATCTCTATTTGTTGGCTGTCCTTTTTGGGAATTAGTCTTTCGGCTTGTCAGTCGGAAGAAGTGCAAATTCTCCGACCTAGCCCTTTACCGCAAGACCAGCAAATTCAGGTTTATACCAATCACGAACCAGCCTCAAGCTATACCGAGCCTTATCGTCAGATAACGCGAGATGGGGATAATTTGGAGCAGGCAATTATTGATGCCATTTCGTCCGCGCGGTCAACGGTTGATATGGCGGTTCAAGAATTTCGCTTACCAGGAATTGCTCAAGCGATGGCAGAGCGGCAAAAGGCGGGTGTACGAATACGGCTGATTTTGGAAAATACTTACTCTCGCCCGTTGAGTTCTTTCACTGCTGAAGAACTGAATCGGATGGAAAAACGCGATCGCGATCGGGCTGAAGAAACGCGTCGCATCATCGACCAGAATGGGGACGGTCAACTGAGTCTAGATGAAATCAATAATCGAGATGCTTTGATTGTTCTAGATCGGGCAAACGTTCCCCGCATCGACGATACGGCTGATGGTTCTAGTGGCAGCAACTTAATGCACCATAAATTCGTGGTGGTCGATGGTCAAACGATGATTGTTACCTCCGCCAATTTCACAACCAGCGATGTTCATGGAGATTTCAAATCGCCTAACAGTCGCGGCAATGCCAATAACCTGCTAAAAATTCAGAGTCCTGCACTGGCGACCCTCTTTACTGAAGAATTCAACCTCATGTGGGGGGATGGTCCGGGCGGCAAGCCGCCGAGCAGCCTGTTTGGGTTAAAGAAGCCTTTTCGCCCAGTGCGCCAAGTGATGGTAGGCAATACGAAGGTTAAGGTGCAGTTTTCTCCCACCTCTCGTTCAGTGTCTTGGCAACAAAGTAGCAATGGGCTGATTGGTCAAACCTTGAGCAGTGCCAGCAAATCAGTGTCTATGGCACTATTTGTCTTCTCTGATCAACAATTGGTGGATTTGCTCGAACCAACCCATCAGCGTCAAGTAGAGATCAAAGCCTTAATTGATCCGGGTTTTGCGTATCGATCATATAGCGAAGCCTTAGACATGATGGGGATCACGTTGGCAGAAGATTGCAAATATGAAGCCAGTAATCATCCCTGGAAGCCCGCGATCGCAACCGTAGGAGTGCCTCGAATGCCACCCGGTGATTTGCTGCATCACAAATTTGGGATTGTAGACCAGCAAACTGTAATTGCAGGTTCTCACAACTGGACGAATGCGGCTAATAATGGCAACGATGAGACCGTACTCATCATCCATAATCCAGTTGTGGCAGCTCACTATCAACGAGAATTTGAGCGTCTCTACACGAATGCCATTGTGGGCATTCCCCCGGCGATTAAGAAGAAAGTCGAAGCTCAAGCAAAAGAGTGTCCAGTCACGACCGCGATCGCGCCCAGACCACTGCCCCAAAAAACAGTATCTGCTGTCACACCACAACGAGTAAAACCTGCTCAACCGCTATCGTCATTGACGGGCAAGCCCCAATCAACTCAAAAAACACAACAAACCAGCGTTACCTCTAAACAGGCAAACCGCCGCATCAATTTAAATAGCGCCTCCCAAGCAGAACTTGAGACCCTGCCAGGAATCGGACCCGGCTTGGCGAAGCGAATAATTGTAGCCCGTCAGCAAAAACAATTTGCGTCTTTAGCTGACGTTGATCGGGTTTCTGGTGTAGGTCCTAAGTTGCTTGAAAAACTTAAAGATAGAATCGTCTGGTGAACCAGCTTAAGCTCACACACCACCTTAAGCTGGGTTAAAAGCTACTTCATGCTTTTCCATAGCATGTCTTACCCTGTGGCAAGTGAGTCATGGGAAGGTAAGAGCATCGGTCTTTTAGCCGTAAATGGCCTTTAACTTGAATGCGAGTGGTAAATTGTTCCTGGACGCAAACGCCATCGCGCTCAATTTAGAGTAAACCGAAGAAGATTGCTTCAGGTTGGGTTGTGTCCAGCGGCTTCCGCCGCCAACTCGACGACTCGGAACTCCATCTCTCCCTGCAAAAGCTGGCTCAGATGCTGAAAAAAGTATAGCTAACAAAGAAAAAGCAATAGTAAGGTGACGCATAGATTTAGTAGATGCAAGATTAGGTTTCTGTCATGTTCAGAATGTCAATAATCTTAAGGTCTATGCCAGCGTTAAATCACCGAAGTCAGAATTTGATTTGAATAACCTGCTTGTATTACGTCAAATCAGACCGTGAAAGTACCAGTTTTGTACGAAAATCTGTAGAATTTGCCCAGATTGGCTTGAAATTTATCTTTACAGATTGCTGTGAGTGTGATGTATCGAATAGACTTTGGTTAGAATGGCGTAGCTTAGAATATGAACGATCTTCGAGCAGAGTTGGCTGCAACGCTGGATGAGGCAGAGTGGGACTGGTTAGCTCCTCATGCTCGTCGCGATGTAGTGATTTTGGTAGCTTCAGGGCTTGACCTAGTAGAGGTAGGTGTGGCGATCGCTACGGATGATGCCACCTGTATCCAGCGTTGGATTGATGAGGCGCTCATCCAAAAGCCTTCTCCCTCGCATCTAAGCGAGTGGAATCGAAATCAATCGAAGCGATTTCAAGCTCTTATCGTGCAGCCTTATGTATTAGTGCAGGAAGCAAGCGTCAACACGATTGCCTAATAATGGTAGGCAAAACATTTTTTTGAGATCCTTCATTCTTCACCTCGCACTCTGTCTAGTGAGAGTGGAAATGCTGTTTAAGGGTTGAACCACTATAGCCAGTGGTAACCCAAAGGATAGCCCTGCCTCCATCACGAACTGCTTTTTGCCAGGGTTCAACCGTTTGACCAGAGTGGACTGCGATCGGCTTAATATAAATTCCTCGACTTCCAAAAATAATTTCGCCAATGGTTTTAGCCCGACGCATGTGATAGTCGGAAGTGATTAGATAAACACTGTGGATTCCTTTTGCCTTTAGTTTATCCACAAGGGTTGTAAAGTTGGTCACGGTGTCAACCGCTTCTCGATCAATATGGATTTGTTTGAGATTAATCCCTGCATCTGAAAAAATGCCGTAGGTATACTCAGGGTTGCTTCCACCCGAAATCCATATGGGCAACTCTGGATGCTGCTGGGCAAATTCTGCTGCGAAATCTTCTCGTCCAGTTGCTCCTCCCAAGACAAAAATGGCTTGTGGTTCAACAAAATAGTTATTGATTTCTCGATAACTGATCCACAAGATTGGTAGGAGGATCGTTAACCACAATAGTCGCCTTGTGAAAGAGTAGAACGCTTTTTTTGGCGATCGCTTAGTTAGCGGGAATACACCCTGAACTCGCATAGGGAATGGTTTTAATCGCATGGAAAGAGCGGGGGAATACGAACTATCGGGGGGAAGGGCGTTGAGTTCTAGGATTTTTTTCTTTAATTTGCGCTAAGGTTGCTTGCATTTGGGGCGTTTCAAGCAGCTTGCTAGTATCTGTGAGTAACCGTGCACCCCATAAGTTTTCTTTCAAAAACTTTAGCTCAGCATATCGGCTATCTAACCGAATGGCTGCATCCCCTAAAGATAATCCTTGATCGCGTTTACCCCTAGCATATAGAGCTGCAGCGATCGCCAATCGAGGTTCTGCTGCTTTTGGATCTAAATCTACAGCTTTTTGCCAGTGCTTTAACGCTGCGTCCCCATCGCCTACTTCGTATTTAATTAGACCAATGTTATTGATAGCTGGCCAAAAGCTTTTATCTTGAGTAACTGCTTGCTCATATTGAGCGATCGCCTCAGGAAACTGCTTCAACATTAAATAAGCATTACCCAAATCAAACAGCGCACCAGGAACATTCGGCTTAATCTTGAGCCCCTGCTTTAAGTAATCTACTGCAACTGAATAATCTCCCTTTTGAAAATAAGCAGATCCCAAAGCAAATAAAACTGCTGAATTTTTGCCGCTTCCATTCAACGATTGAGATTTTTTGAGTGAAGTAATGCCCTGATCCAAATTGTTTGTTTGAAGATACAGCCCACCTAACAAAGACCAAACTTCCGGGCTTTTAGGAGCTAGCTGCGTTGCCAACTTTGCTCTCTGTAGGGCAAGTTCATATTGTTGAAACTGTGCCAACTGAGAGGCTTCTTGTGCCAGCCCAACTCCCTGCTGCTCTAACTTGGTAGTATCCAAGCGCAACGTATGAGGAATTAAAGCTTGGGCAGAGACAGGTTGAGCAGATCCCCACAGCCCAAGAGTGACTAGTAGCGAAAGAAAAGATATTCGGTTCGGCACGGCACAGCCTTTTGAAAAATGCAATGGATTGAGTGATAGCTTAATCGATTTGAGTAGCCCGGTGGCACAATTCTAGGCGATCCCAAGGAAAAAGCGAATGGGCTTAAGAAATTTAAAATTTAGAATCAACTCCCATTTTTGACCCAAAACACCTATGCTAGAAGGCTCAAAATATACTGCTTAAAAATTCTATGGATCGCTTTACTGTCCAAGTAATTGCTCAAACTCCAAATCCGCAGCAGGTCATTTATGCCGCCATGCATCAAGATTATGCAGAGGAATTTGTTTGGGACGAGCGCGATCGCTTTCCTGCTGAAGAGAAATGCGGAGAAGTTGTCGTTAAGCAATTACTCGCAGGTAATCGCGGGCATTACGGTCCTTTAGAACATCCCCAAATCGTTTTGAACTGTGGTTGGTTTCCTCACAGCACCATGCAGCAAATCCGTACCCACCGCGTTGGTATTAGCTTTGACGTGCAATCGTTTCGATATACGGGACAGCGAATTTTGGATGTGGTGGAAGGTAGGCGCGAGATGGAAGATGTGTTCTATCTGCGTCCGCTGGGGGCCTATTCTGACCGTCAGGGAAAACATTATGACTACACAGAGGAGCTACGACAGCAAGATATAGAGTGGTGCTTAAAGGCTTGCCATCGATATTATGAGCGGATTCACCAAGGGTTTTCTGAAGAACACGCCCGTGGATTAATCCCGTTTGATGTGCGGCAGCATTGGGTCATGTCAGCAAATGTGCGATCGCTGATGCACTTGCTAGATCTGCGGTGGAAGTCGGATGCCCAGCTTGAAGCTCAAAAGTTATGCGAAATCATCTTTCCCCATTTTGAAGCTTGGGTGCCAGCGATCGCCCAATGGTATACCGCCAATCGCATGAAGAAAGCTCGGCTAGCTCCATAAAACCTGATTGAGACTATTTAGATTAAGACTGTTTATGATCTAGTCTTTATGCTCTAGTTAGTAACTGCCCTAATTTATGCAACTTGCTCCGCTTTACCCGGTTATCCATCAGTTTCTCAAGCCGCTCTTTCCGAGTTGTCTTTGGGTTGGGGATCAGCAAGTGCCTGCGATCGCGCTTACCTTTGATGATGGACCTCATCCACACTACACGCCTCAATTACTTCAGGTTCTAGATCGCTATGGAATTCCAGCTAGTTTCTTTTTGCTAGGTCTCTGTGTCAGTCGATCACCTGCGATCGCTCATTCAATTTATCAAAGCAATCATTGGTTAGGTCTACATGGTTTTGACCACCGCTCTTTCACAACGCTTTCATCGGTTGAACTGAAGCAAACTTTAGATAAAACCCAAGCTGAAATTGTCAAAGCTTGCCACCTTTCATCAAAAACCGTTTGGGATGTTCGCCCACCAAACGGTTTTTTTACGCCCAAAACTTTAGACTTGCTACAGCAGTGGAGCTATCGCCCGGTAATGTGGAGTGTTGTTCCCGAAGATTGGGTCAGTCCTGGCGTTTCTACAGTTGTTGCTCGCATTTTGCAACAGGTTACGAATGGATCAATTATTGTTTTACATGATGGATACACCGGCGGTGTGGATGTTGCAGAAGTGGTTGATCGGTTGATTCCGCTTCTACTCCAGCGAGGCTACTACTTTGTCACAATTGACCAGCTATGGCAGCAGGAAAACGCTCCTAGGTTAAAGCAGTGAGTTAGCCAGAAACTGCTGTTGAGAAGTTTACAGTGCTTTCTAGTTATCGATGAAGAGCGCGTTTTGTCTTCAAGTTTTGGTTTGCTGAGATACCGTTCAAAACGGGATATAGTCTCAGGCTGACTTGATTTGTCAGCTAATGATAGCTGACAAATCAACAGAGATCGCAGCTTTATCACCTTGGTTGCGAATTTCCTCATAAAAGAGAATTCATAGTGACTTGGTCATAGCACCGCCAGCTTGGGTAATTCTTCGAGGTGGTTCTGTCAAAGAGTTACTCCTTGACCATTAATGCTTAAGCTACTATCAAACTTTTGTCTTAAAAAACAAGCTGCATCGTAAACAATAATGAACAAAAAAAATTGTTTTCTTTAAATTCTGTTATCAGATTTATAGTTTCTGCTTATAGAAATTAGGTTTATCTGTGAGCTTAACTTAGCGATCGCGCCTTAAATTTATAGTTTTATATCCAATATCCGCAACAGCTAAACCATTAAATGATTTACCACTTAATTCATCTAAAGGTTATGGGACAGAGGTTTCAAGCTTCTGAGGTAGATACTTTTTCAACTTCACTCAAACGACTGAGCGATTTAGGCTATTTTTATGAACCTTTAATTATTCTCATAAACTATCTTGGAATAGCGAACTAGTTTAATACTCATTCAGATCTTATTTCCTAAGATCTGAGTTAACTTAGCAGAGGGAGCTTACACTTTTCCATTCTCGTCTACCATTGAAAAATATTCCTAAGTTGCAGTCCTGGGTTACTTGGCATAGAGGCTCACTAGTTTTTGAGTCGTAGCTTATGGATGGTTTATCTAAATTCAGACATGGCACTAGGAAGTTTTGGAGGGAAGGTTAGTGTGGCACTTAGCAGGATATTCGATTCATGTTCTACCTTGCTGGTTACAGTTCATGCCTCAACTGGGTTATGGCTATGTTTCATAGAAGGCGGATAGCATCGTGAAGAGACCTGCGATCGAAGCATCCTGAAAAGTCACCTTTCCACTATTGGTAAGGTAGTTCGTTTGAAGTTTGAACTATGAAGTAAGGAGTATACTGTGTATTCGGCTAGTTTCTATTAGCTAGCGGTACAGGTTTTCTCTTATTTGCAAATCCTTTTGTTGATGTTGATTAAGCAACATTAACGATTTCCATTTGTTAGTTAAGGAGCATGAGGAACACGGCATGACCCAGGTCAATAACGTACTCGAAATCGAGTTGCTAGGTAGCGCTTCTGATGGTTTACCCGACAACGATTTAGAACTCTTCATTGAAGAAGAGGATGATTCAGATGATGGCGTAGCTGCCTCAGATGAGGATGGCAAGCCAGGTAAGGCTAAACCAGGTCGCCGCCGAGCGCAAGCAAAGAAAAAGCACTATACGGAAGACTCTATTCGCCTGTATTTGCAGGAAATTGGTCGCATTCGGTTGTTGCGCGCTGATGAAGAAATTGAGTTAGCACGTAAAATTGCTGATCTGCTTGACTTAGAACGGATACGTGAAAGCTTGTCTCAGCAGTTAGAGCGCTGTCCTCAAAACTCTGAATGGGCAAATGCAGTCAACATGCCACTCAGTGCATTTCTTCAGCGTCTTCATCTAGGACGTAGAGCAAAAGACAAGATGGTTCAGTCAAATTTGCGATTAGTGGTTTCTATCGCAAAAAAATACATGAACCGTGGATTGTCTTTTCAAGATTTGATTCAAGAAGGCAGCTTAGGGCTGATTCGGGCGGCTGAAAAGTTTGACCACGAGAAGGGTTACAAGTTTTCGACTTACGCCACTTGGTGGATTCGGCAGGCAATTACCAGAGCGATCGCGGATCAATCTCGTACTATTCGCCTTCCCGTTCACTTGTATGAAACAATTTCTCGAATTAAGAAAACGACGAAGTTGCTCTCTCAAGAAATGGGGCGCAAGCCTACTGAAGAAGAAATCGCAACTCGTATGGAAATGACCATCGAAAAATTGCGCTTTATTGCAAAATCTGCTCAGCTTCCTATTTCTTTAGAAACTCCTATCGGCAAAGAAGAGGATTCTCGTCTAGGTGATTTTATTGAATCAGACGGGGAAACGCCAGAAGACCAAGTTGCCAAGAATTTACTACGAGAAGACTTGGAAAATGTGCTGGATACTCTTAGCCCCCGCGAGCGAGATGTTTTAAGATTGCGCTATGGCTTGGACGATGGACGTATGAAAACGTTGGAAGAAATCGGTCAGATTTTCAACGTGACTCGCGAACGAATTCGCCAAATTGAAGCAAAAGCGCTTCGCAAACTGCGTCATCCTAACCGGAATAGTGTTTTGAAGGAATACATTCGGTAAACATTAGGAAATCAGTTCGTTTTTAGAAAGCTCAGTGAATTGTCACTGAGCTTTTTTGTATGCATTGTTCTCATCTCAGTCCTAATTTGCTCGATTTGATGGTGAATTGAATGCAACCCCTAGTAGAATAGCGTGCATATTTTTAGTTTGGCTTTGGTAAACAACGAGGAGTTGTAAAGATGCAGTTGCGGCAAGGAACAGTAATAGCGTCGGTTAGCTGGATAGGAATTGGATGTGGACTATTTACAGCCCAGCCAGGGGTAGCCGCATTGGAGGCAGTTCAAGTTGCCCAAAATAAACCTGCCAATGTCCAGCCAGCCGGAACTTCGGCATCCTCAGCGGAGGCGATAGTGAATCAAGGTTTGCAGTACATTCAGCAAGGAAAATTGAATGATGCGATCGCCGCATTTCGACGAGCCGCCCAACTCGATCCCCGGATGGCAGCCGCCCACTACAACTTAGGATTGGCGCTCCGTCAGCAGGGACAACTGCAACCCGCCGCTAGTGCTTTTTATCAAGCAACTCAGGCAAATCCACGGTTTGCCCTTGCCTACGCAAATTTAGGTGCAGCCTTGCTAGAAGGAAGCAATGTAGGTCAAGCTAGAGATTATCTAAAACGGGCGATCTACCTTGATCCGAAGCTAGGGCTAGCTCACTACAACTTAGGATTAGCACTGGAGCAGCAGAAGGCTTATGATCAAGCCGCGATTGCTTTCAAAAGTGCGATGCAGCTTAGCCCCACTGCGCCTGAACCGTCCTATCACCTCGGCTTAGTTTACCTTCAGCAGCGCAAAGATACCGAAGCCCTAGCGGCTTTTCAGCAAGCGTTGCGAATCAATCCTAAATACGCAGAAGCTCATTACAATATTGGCTCGATGCTGTTTAAGCAAGGCAAGTTAGATGAAGCGCTCAATGCATTTCGTCGGGCAGCAGACTCAAATTCAAACTACGCCAACTCTTACTATGCAGCAGGATTGGTCTTTATGAAGCAAGGAAAGTTTAAAGACGCTCAGGTCGTTCTTAAATATGCGAAAGACTTATATGCTAAACAAGGAAATACCCAATGGTCGAGCAAAGCCGATCAAAGCCTACAAAAAGCTGCAGTGGGACAAAACTAGTGCTATGTCTTTAGCCGAATGAATCTAAATCCAAAGCTTTAGAGCCGCCTTCTTGAAGCTGAATCAAAATCTTGCCAAGCTGAAACCAAATTAACCAGGCGATCAAGATTGTGAGTGGTAGCGCGATCGCGTAGGCAAGATTAGCAGGGAACCCAAAAATCTCCATTCCGGATGACAAAAAGACACAGACTCCTGCGGCAATACCTAAAAATGGGAGCAGCAGTTGCAGTCCTCTCAAGCCAGTCAAATCATGGCTAGAACGGCTTTTAGACCAGCTTTTAACGGACTGTTTTAGCACAGCATTAAAGGCAGCACCAGAGGTAAAGCTAGCCAACAAGCCAGCGATCAGCAAAAAATAAGGAGGTTCGGGAAAGCTATACATTTGGGTTCATAACTCTTTACAGTCAACCATACACTGTTTTGGAGGGTTAATTTGTAGGTTTCTGGGTTCAGGGGTTAAGCAAAAAAGGCTCTATTTCCTTTATTTGTTTGACCCGATACGTTTGCTGCCAAAATTTCACTCGCATTAAAGAATGCAGGCTTAAGCTAAAAGGATAGACATTTTGCGAGAGGTTCGATGGAAATTGGCGTACCAAAAGAAACCAAAGATCAAGAATATCGAGTGGGGCTGAGTCCAAGTAGTGTAAGGGCGCTGACAGAACGAGGACATAGCGTATTCGTTGAAAATAATGCCGGAGTGGGGTCAGGTTTCAGCAATGAAGACTATACACAAGCAGGAGCTAGTCTAGCTTTAACGGCAGCAGAAGCGTGGAGTCAGCCTTTGATTGTGAAGGTAAAGGAGCCTCTGCCGATGGAATATGACCATCTGCAAAAAGGGCACCTGCTGTTTACTTATCTTCATTTAGCGGCCGATCGCCGTTTGACAGAGCAGTTGTTGGAGTGCGGGGTCACCGCGATCGCCTACGAAACCGTGGAACTGCCAGATAAACGCCTGCCCTTGCTAGCGCCTATGAGCATCATCGCTGGACGATTAGCAGTGCAGTTTGGTGCCCATTACCTAGAGCGGCAGCAAGGAGGTCGGGGCGTTTTATTGAGTGGGATTCCTGGAGTAAAACCCGGTAAAGTCGTAATTTTGGGTGGCGGTATAGTAGGAACAGAGGCAGCCCGAATTGCGATCGGCATGGGTGCCCAAGTCACTATTTTAGATATTAGTGTTGATCGACTTTCCTATCTAGAATCCATTTTTGGCTCTAGGGTGGAATTACTCTACAGCAGCACAGCGCAAGTTGAAGCCGCTGTCCCCACAGCAGATTTATTGGTGGGAGCGGTGCTGGTATTGGCAAGCAAAGCGCCCGTCCTAGTCTCCCGTCAGCTAGTTCAAACCATGCGTCCCGGTTCCGTGATTGTAGACGTAGCCGTGGATCAGGGCGGCTGCATCGAAACCATTCGCTCAACTTCTCATTCTCATCCTACCTACGAAGAAGAGGGCGTAGTTCACTGTGGTGTGCCCAACCTACCTGGCGCTGTTCCCTGGACAGCAACCCAAGCATTGAATAACAGCACTCTGCCTTATGTGCTAAAACTAGCCAACTTCGGCGTGGCAGCCCTAGATAAAGATGCCGCTTTGGCAAAGGGATTAAATGTTCAAAACAACCGCTTGATCCATCCTGCCGTTCAAGAAGTATTTTCAGACTTAGTTCATTAAGGATCTGTCAAAAATCACAGTCTTAAAAGGCATAAATCAACCGCAGCACTCCTTCCCAGATAGTGCCAGCAGAGCGATTATTTGGATTGCTCACAATTAGCAAAGCGGGACTAAAACTCACGCGGTCATTCAAATTGAAGCTGTAATAGGCTTCGAGGTTCGTTTGGGTAGCATTGCCCAGATCTGGTTCGACGAATGGCATTCCGATCGCCAATCCTGCTACCGATCCAGGGATAACGATGTTCCGAGCGGTTCCACCGACTGCCCAAGTAAAGGGGGTCAAATTGAGAGTTTGATTGAGCGCGGTGTTCAATCCGCTATAACTGCCAACACCCACCCGACCAAAAACAGCAAACTGACGGTTTAGTGCCCATTCAAAATTAAATCCGCCTGCATTTATTGCCGTGCCGTTAATTGTGGCAGCCGTGTATTGTAGTCGGGTCATTAAATTCTTATTAAAGGCATATTCCAACTCAACGCTACCTTGATTGCGATCGCCAAACAAGCCACCTTTATTGACTGCTGCGTTGGGCTGTTCTGCATCGGTGGCAGCATAGAGCGCTCGGACTGTGAAAGGAGAGGTTTCACTCGGTTGCCAACTCAGGGCAGCCCCCGCTCCGCCGGGACGATCCACTTGATTTTGCACGATCAGTGGATTATTCATAAAAAAACTGGAGGAAAAATTAGTTAGTGAGTCGTTGGCGAATCGATTGTAGTCAATGAAATTGCGAGGATTCAGCCGAGCGCCCACGGTCAACACCAAAGTTTTGGCAGGGCGAAACGTGTAGTAAAGTTTGCTGATTTGAACGGTATTTGGAACTGCGACATAATCTAAACCACCGCCATCTGCCAGAAGTCCCACAGTACCCAGCAAATTTGATCCACGATTTTGGCTCTTGCTAATGGCATCACCGCTGTTTGTGCCTGCTTCCAATTCTGTTCGTAAGAGGTCGCTGCCAGAAAAGCTGGTATCTAGGGTGAGGCGAATTCTAGCTAAAACGGTAGTTCTGGCATTGGTGCCATCGCTTAATGCGGCGACCAGTTGGGTATTTAGCTTAGTTGTGGTGGAAAACTGCTGTCGTTCCAGTTTGGCAGTAAGTAGTTCCAGTGTGCTGGTGCGATCGCGCTCTCCCTGTAAAATATTGCCATAGGAGGTTTGCAGCCGTCGTATCGTCGCCACATCTTCGCGGATTCTTCCTAACTCTCCTGTAGTAAACAATTGCTCGACTTTGGTTAGGACTTGATTTAATACTGCTGCAAATTCATTGCGACTCAGAGACCGATTACCCTGAAAATTACGATCGCTATATCCGCTAACCACGCCATACTTTTCAACCAACGCTTTCACGGCTTGATATGCCCAATCGCTGGGCTGCACATCTTGTAACTCAGTTACCGATCTCACTTGCCCCAAAGCATCAGCGTCTTCTTGACCCGAACACAAGAGCTGATCGGCTGCGAAGTCAGGGATCAAGGAGTCAGGGCATGGGGTCGATTGTGCCTCTGAACCTGCGGAAGAAGCATCCAAGGGTAAGGAATTTTCTGCTGTGGCAGGTTCTATTTCAGCAGCAAAAACTAATAAAATCAGCAACAGCCATATTTTTCGTAGCACGAGATCGTTCCTCACCCACACTTAAAATACCGTAGCAAAGCTGCTCAAATTAAACCCTATTCGATGAGAAATGATGATAACTACGGCTTTCAATTATTTAGTCATATTTATGGGGGATTTATGGAAATAATGTCCCCTATCGCTGATCTCTGCTCGATTTTAGATTAATGCATCTCACGCATGACTTCCCATAGGTATCCAACCACTCTGTGTTAAGACAGGGAAACATAAACGGGGTTGAAATTTTATGAAAGAAATTCTTGCAAATGCTCTAGAGGTTTTTAATTGGCATAGCGGCTGGATTATTTGGAATCTGTTTTTGGCATTAATCCCCTTTTTGCTGAGCTTTTGGCTTTATCGCCGTCGCTCTACCTCGCGATCGCTGTTTTGGTGGATTACCTTTGCGGTTTTTTTCGCTTTTTTGCCCAATGCGCCTTATTTGCTCACAGATATCATCCACCTGATTCGAGCAACGCGATCAGGCTATTCCGCTTTTATCCTTACTCTTATTTTTATTCCGCTACATCTCTTTGCTATTCTGACTGGGTTTGAAATGTATGTGATTTCAGTACTTAACCAAGGGCATTACCTCAAACGCATTGGGTTAAAAAAATATGTCAATGGCTCTGAAATTGCAACTCATGCTCTCTGTGCCTTGGGCATTTATATGGGTAGGTTTCGCCGCTTTAATAGCTGGGATTTAGTCAACGACCCAGCCAATGTACTGCTGATAACATTGGATGATCTAACGACCAAACGCCCTGCGATCGTGATTTTCATTTCGTTTATTGGGCTGACCGTACTCTATTGGATTGCCAAGCAAATCACATTAGGTCTGGTTCTGCGGTTTCGTGAAATGCAGGCTAAACAGGAATGGTTTGATTAGGAATGATGGTAAATCGCCTGTAAGGTGTGCTGCATCCAAAGGGAACCCTGAGTAAGGCGGAGTTTGGGCAAGTTAATCTATGAATCGCATTATCAATTATGGTCTAGCTTTTATCATTAGCTATTTGCCGCTGAACGGGCTTCGGTGTTTGATGTACCAGCTACTGTTTGGGTATTCAATTAAAAATAGCAAGATTGGCATTGGCACCATTTTGGTCATTTCAGAGGCCACCATTGAAGGTGCAACAATTGGGCGATCGAATGTATTTACAGGACCAATGTCTTTAGTAATTAAAAATGGCGCATGTATTGGGAAGCATAATCTTTTTGTGTGTAATGAATGGACGGTTCGTGAAGAACTTAAAGACAACCATTACGATCGCTGCTTGATTTTGGCAGAAAATACATTGATCGCCGATGCACATTTTTTTGATGTCGCTGGAAGGTTGACCTTAGGAAAAGGTTCTTGGGTTGCAGGGAGAGATTCGCAGTTTTGGACTCACGGTGCTGGAGTTCGCGATCGCAACATCCAAATTGGAGAGCAATGCTACATCGGTAGCGCCGCGCGGTTTGCCCCTGGCAGTGAATTGGGCAATAACATTTTGGTCGCAATGGGCAGCGTTGTTACAGGAAAGCTAGCTGCATCCAACGCGATGATTGGCGGAGTGCCAGCACGGTTGATTAAAGAACATTATGATTGGCGCTCAAAGCAATCTATCGAAAATTCTTAAATCAACCGCCCCCGCCGCAAGCGGACGGGGTATGGAAAACGCCTTGCTCCCGAATGCCAAATTCGGATTGCAACCCCTAAGCTTCGCCGCTTTGCGGCGGGGAATATATCCCCTACGATTTAAGAAGTACAGCAATTACTGAAGAAAAACATCATGCTTAACTTTATTTTGACTTGGCTTGCTGCCGCTCTTTCGCTTGCTCTTACAGCTCACTTCGTTCCAGGCATCAAAGTTGATAGCTTTAGCGCGGCGTTGATTGGAGCAGTGATTTTGGGCTTTGTAAATGCAATTGTTCGTCCCTTACTAGTTCTGTTTACTCTGCCGTTTACGATTCTGACGTTGGGCTTGTTTTTATTTGTCGTCAACGCGATCGCGTTTTGGTTGGTTGCCGCCCTCACGCCAGGTCTTTCGGTCAGTGGCTTTGTTCCAGCATTTGTGGGCGCGATCGTGCTTTCTATCGTCTCTTGGTTGGTTAATTGGGGCTTGCAAATAGTCAAGCCGTCTTAATTTATACGGAATTGCGGAAGGCAGTACTTTTTGACCAGATTAAATTGCTTGAATCCAATCAAAGCCCACTTTGCCTTGAACTATCACAGGATGCTGCATCAACCATTGGCACCGCTTGACTAAGACATCCTCTAAAGCATCAAGATTGTCAAACACTTGATTAGCGATTGCTTCGCGCAGCAAAGACCAGACACATTCAGTGGGTTGCAGTTGGAGGGTATAGGGCAATAGCGGGTAGAAGAAAATGCCGGGGGGCACCTGAAGTTTTTGGCTCATATGCCACGCGGCCTGATCAACCAATAGAATGATCAACTGCTGACGATGGGGATTGACCTGAGCCGCAAATAGCTCTAACGCCATCTGCATCATGGAGACATTGGCACGGGGCAATAAAAGGAAGTAGCTCGCTCCAGTGGCAGGATGGACAAAACCATAGGTGTAGACCCATTGATAGCGGCGAGAATGATGCGCTGATGGGCGTTCTCCTATGGGTGCCCAAACCCGCCTGACAATGGGTTGCAAGCCTAATCGAGCTTCGTCTTCCGCCCAAATTACAATCTCCCGATTGGGAAACAACGAGCGCAACCACGCCACATGACCTGCTAATCCTGCTTTGAACTCTGCTTGCTGCTCAAGGGTTGCGCTTTGATGATGCACCGGACGCGGCACCTGCAAGCTCAACCCCAAACGTCGTAGATACTTCCAGGCTGTTGAGGGGTGTAAGCAAATGCCAAAGTAGGTTTCGATATACTCCCCAACTTTCGGTCCACTCCAGAGTCCGCCATCATCCGGGGCACTCTGTAATATCAGGTCGGCTTAAATGACCATAATATAGAGATAGGCTCTTATCTTGGTTACCTTATGCCGAAACGCATCACCATTCAACCTCATTTGAGTCCAGAGGAATTGGTAACCCGATACCGCCAAGCAAGCGATCCGATTGAGCGATCGCATTACCAAATTATCTGGCTACTGGTTCAAGGACGACCGACTGAAGAGGTGGCAGCGATAACTGGGTACAGTCGCAGTTGGATCTATGAATTAGTCTGGGGCTACAACCGCATGGGTCCGGCAAGCCTGGGAGATGGACGACATCGCAACCCTGGAGCACCACCATTGCTCGATGAAGTGCAGCAAGCCCAACTGTTGCAGGTGATACGAGGGTCTGCCCCGGACGGTGGATTGTGGAATGGACGCAAAGTCGCCGATTATCTCAGTGAATTGCTCACTCGCCCAATCAGTCGTCAACAAGGGTGGGAATTGCTCAAGCAGATGGGACTGCGCTTACGAGTGCCCCGACCGATGCATCAGGAAGCAGACCTAGATGAGCAACAGGCGTGGAAAAAAAAACTGCACCAGAAAGTGGAGCAAGTGCAAGCCGACCATCCCGACGACGACGTTGAAACCTGGTTTGAAGACGAACATCGACTGGGCTTGCAACCGGTGTTGCGACGGGTGTGGGTGGAACAAGATGAGCAACCGATTGCTACCGTCAACTGGAAACGCGAATGGTTATGGCTGTATGCCTTTGTCCACCCTCAAACCGGAGAAACCTACTGGTGGCTGTTACCCTATGTCAACACGGACCTATTCAATCAAGTGCTCCAGGACTTTGCTGAGCATTTCAAGGTGGGCATAACCAAGCAAGTGATTCTCTCGGTTGATCAGGCAGGATGGCATCTGAGCAAAGCCTTGCAGGTGCCAGAAGGCATTCATTTGTTCCCCCTGCCACCCTATTCACCAGAATTACAACCCGCCGAGCGCTTGTGGGTGCTTGTGGATGAGCCATTGGTCAATACAGCGTTTGACTCCATTGCACAGGTTGAACAGATTATCTACCAGCGCTGTCAAAGCTTACTCAAGCAGCAAGAATTGATTCGTGGACTCACCTCTTACTACTGGTTGCCAGATGTAAAGGCTGTATCTTAATTATGGGTATTCATCCTGACTTGATATAAGCGTTGCCGCAATAGCCGTTGCTGTTCATCACTTAAAGCCAACCGATTGCCCCCAGGGTTCAAGCGTTGCCGATTGACTAGTCCGACCGCACCCTCGGCGTTGTAGCGACGGGCAATTTTCCGCACTCCACTACAACTGAGTCCACAAATCTCAGCGGTTTGTTCGATGCTCATCGGAGTCTTTGGATGACTGAGCAATCGAATCACCAACCAACGGTTTTTCTCGCCAGCATCTTGGCACTGAACATACCGCTGAGTTAGATCTGCGTAGTCTAGATGAGGGCTAATTTGAGTGCGGGGTCGAGGCATGGACAGAGTACCTTTTTCATCTTGCTAAATGATACTCCCCTACTCAATTCCGTATTAGAGGTAATTCCATCACTTCATCACTAGCGGCACCACAGTAAGCTGATTGGGAATGCCCAAATCAAATTGCAGTAAAGGTGAGAGGTGGCTAATCGAAATTGGGGTAAAGCCGAGGCGCATGTAAAACTTCACTAGGGAGGGTAAGCAAGTGAGATAGAGCGGTTTTGTTGCCTTTTTTCCTAAATTAGCAATCAGATAGGAGCCTAAACCACGATCGCGTAGCTCTGGGACTACAAAGAGGTCGTTTAACACTGAATAGCGGCTATAGCAGCGCAGTTTAGCGCAAGCAACCAGGCGATCGTTTTGCTCGATCACCCAAAAGTTTGCCCATCCTTCATTCCAGGTCAATATTTGAACCACGACTACACCAATGCCAGCCGCTCCGGCAAATCCTACCAGCGGCAAAATTAGATTCCCTGGCTTTGAGGAGACGACCAGGTAGCTTCCAAACAGAATACTAGCCGCGATCGCTAGCCCTCTGAGCGTGCGTTCCGAATCAGAAATAGATGGCAGCACTTCTCGCCGAAACTGCTCTAACAAGGTCTGAATCAGCGGCTTATCGTCAGAGATTGCCGGTCGTAGGACGCAATCGGATGGCAGGGGCAAAGGATCGAGCATGAGTGAAATTAGAGCGTAGACAGTGATGGCAAGAGGAGTTGCGCCGTAACGCGCCTTAAAATCCTCCTATGATGCTAATCCATTGCAGTAAAGTGTGAACTAAAGAGATTTAGGCGATCGCGGTTGAGCCAAAGCATAACTCGCTACTCTATAGAAAGATAGGTGCCTACAGCGCCCACCTTCCATGTACAAAAATTGTTAGCTATGCTTTCTACTCCTTTAACTGCACTCCCCGTCAATACTTCCTGTATTCGTGCTGCAATTCAAACACTACAGCCACAGATTGTAGAGTGGCGGCGACGGCTGCATCAAAAGCCAGAGCTGGGTTTTCAGGAATTTTTGACAGCCGAGTTTGTGGCGCAAAGGCTTCAGGAATGGGGCATTGAACACGAAACGGGGATCGCTAAGACAGGAATTTTAGCAACGATTCACGGCAATCGTCCTGGAAAGGTGTTTGCCATTCGAGCCGACATGGATGCGTTGCCGATTCAAGAACAAAATGCTGTTCCTTACAAATCGCAGCATGATGGTGTAATGCACGCCTGTGGTCACGATGGGCACACCGCGATCGCCCTCGGCACAGCCTATTATTTATCGCAACACCGAGACGACTTTGCTGGAACGGTAAAAATTATCTTTCAGCCCGCAGAAGAAGGCTTAGGCGGTGCAGAACCAATGGTGGAAGCAGGGGTGCTGAAAAATCCTGATGTGGATGCGATTATCGGGTTGCATCTGTGGAACCAATTGCCCCTAGGGACGGTGGGAGTCCGCACTGGAGCGCTGATGGCGGCGGTGGAATGCTTTGACTGTGTGATTCAGGGCAAGGGGGGGCATGGTGCTATTCCCCAGCAAACGGTTGATTCTGTGGTGGTGGGTGCCCAGGTGGTCAATGCCCTACAAGCGATCGTCGCACGCAATGTTAACCCGATCGATTCTGCCGTGGTGACCGTGGGTGAATTTCATGCAGGCACAGCGCATAACGTGATTGCCGACAGCGCCAAAATGAGCGGCACCGTGCGCTATTTCAATCCACTCTATAAGGGTTATTTTGGCAAGCGGATGGAACAGGTGATTAAGGGCGTGTGCGAGAGCCAGGGTGCTACTTACAACTTGCACTATTGGGAACTCTATCCGCCTGTGATCAATGATGGCGCGATCGCGGATCTGGTGCGTTCCGTTGCCGAAGAAGTGGTGGAATCGCCGATTGGGGTCGTGCCTGAATGCCAAACCATGGGTGGCGAAGATATGTCCTTCTTCCTACAAGAAGTTCCCGGCTGCTACTTCTTCCTCGGCTCCGCCAACGCTGCCAAAGGACTCGCCTATCCTCACCATCATCCCCGCTTTGACTTTGATGAAACCGCCCTCAGCATGGGCGTAGAAATCTTTGTTCGCTGCGTCGAAAAATTCTGCCGAGACTAAACGATCAAAATTCAAAACTTTCCTACCTTTCCCAACTTAAAACTTTGCGATCGCCGCTCCACTTGCTGCAACCAACGCCCGAAAAAGCCGCTGGTGCGCCGGGTCTTCTGGCGAGAGTTCTGGATGCCACTGTACCCCGATCACCCAAGGGTGATGCAGACACTCGATCGCTTCTAGCAAGCCATCAGCGGCTTTTGCCATACAGCGCCATCCATCGGGTACGGTTTTGATGGCTTGATGATGCCAGGACATAACTGTGATATGGGTCTGTTCCATGATCGTGGCTAAGCGGCTGTTGGCATCAAGCTGCACGGGATGGTGGATGGGGCGACGGGGATTGTCGAGGCGATGGGCGATCGCGTCTCCATATATAGCGCTACAAATCAGTGCTAGGACATATCATAGGGATGAGAGTGCATAGAGAAATTGCCCATGCCAGGACCCTACAGCGATGACCTTCGCCAAAAAGCGATCGCGGCAGTTGAGCGCGGAGAAGGCAAAAGTCATGTGAGTCAGATGTTCAACATCAGTCGTAACACCCTCGACCTGTGGCTGAAGCGAAAAGAGCAAACAGGAGAGTGCCGAGCGATTACTCACTATCAGCAGGGATGTAGACATAAAATCACAGATTGGCAACGGTTTCGTGAGTTTGTCCGAGAGCATGGCGGCAAGAGCCAAGGGGAAATGGCGAAGTTGTGGGGAGACGGGGTGAGTCAGCAAAACATCAGTGATGCGTTAGGTAAACTTGGATTAAGTCGAAAAAAAAGACCTACGGCTATCAAGAACGCGATGACCTCAAGCGTCAAGAGTTTGAGGAACGCTTGAAGACAAAACCAACGGCTCAAGTGGTGTACGTTGATGAAGCAGGCATTGATAACCGAGAGGACTATGCCTACGGCTACTGCAAGGTTGGGCAACGCTTCCACGCGCTCAAATCGGGTAAACGAACTGAGCGCGTCAGTTGGATTGCCGCACTCTGTCAAGGAAAGCTGATTGCTCCACTAACCTTTGAAGGTTCGTGCAACCGAGACTTATTCGAAATCTGGTTAGAGCAATGTCTGTTACCTCAATTGCAACCCGGTGATGTCATTGTGATTGACAATGCCAGTTTTCATCGCTCTCAATACATCACTGAACTGGTGGCTGAAGCAGGATGTGAGATCTGGTATCTGCCGACCTATTCTCCTGACTTGAACAAGATTGAGCGTTGGTGGTTTGTGCTCAAAAACTGGATGCGGCAACGGTGGGATGAATTTGACAACTTTCGGGATTGTGTCGATGCCGCGTTTAAGAACTGTCCTAACGTACTTTCGTAGTGCTATACCTCTGGCACATGCGGAATCAGCGCTGCGCCACTTGCCACACTCAACATCTGCATTCCTCGACAAATGCCCAGAGTGGGAACCTGGCTGGTTAAGGCAGCCTGGGCTAAAGCGAATTCAAAGGCATCTCGTTCGACATCCACCAGATAAATGGTTGGATGATGAACTCCACCATACAGCGTAGGATCGATATCGCCGCCAGTTAGAATTAGCCCATCAATTTTTTCCAGAATTCGATGTACAGGGGCTTGATGGGGCGGCAGCAAAATGGGAATGCCGCCCGCAAGCTGCACGGCATCCAGGTAAGCGCCTGGGAGGGATACTTCTCCCGCTTCGTTGCGGCTGTAAGTGGTGATGCCGATGATGGGCGCGATCTCACTATTCTGGGGTGACATAGGCAGCCGTGATTCCTCCATCCACTAAAAATGTAGAGTCATTTACAAAAGCCAGATTCATCGCTGGCACGAAAGAGCGCCGCTTGGGCTATTTCGTGCGCGTGAGCAAACCGTCCCGCCGGAATAGGCACCAATCGTCGCCTTCGTCGCGCGATCTGCAAGCAATTCATTTAGCGTGGCGTTTGGACGGGACCAGGACAGAGAGCATTGGCGCGAATATTTTGACGAGCAAACTCCACAACAATTTCACGAGTGAGGGATAACACACCGCCTTTACTGGCAGTATAGGTAATTTGGGGCGTAACTGCACCCATGACAGCCACAAAGGATGCATGTTGACAGTAGAGCCGCCCGATCGCAGCAGGGCGAGAATGACATACTTACAACCTAAAAACACGCTTTTCAGTCTGCTGGCAATTATTCCTCATAGCCCTACCGCCTGTCTCAGTTCTACTGCCCAGCATCAACAGATTCTAGAAGCAATCCGCAATGAACAGGGCGACTTAGCTAGACGGTTGATGACCGATCACATTGACCGCACGAAACGATTGCTCAGCGGATTGCTAGGCTAAGGGTCTTTCGTATCGTTGTTGCCGCAAGTACAACACGGCAATGAGGGCAATTCCTATCAGAGCCAGCCCGGTGTAGTTGACGATCGCCCAACTCCAATCATTTAGCAATCTGCCCGATAGAAACGTGGTGAAAGCGACGAAACTGGACATCAGAAAATCGTGGGTTGCTTGAGTTTTAGCCCGTTCAGCGGGTGCATAGGTCTCAGTGAGTAATGTGGTAGAGCCGATAAACATAAAGTTCCAACCAATCCCAAGCAGCAATAACGCGGCAAAAAAGTGGGGTGCACTGGTTCCGGCGAGATTAATCGCAATACACAGCGCATTCAGTACAATACCCGTCAAAATAATCCTTAACACGCCGAACCGGGCAATCAAATATCCGGTAAACAGCGAGGGCGTAAACATGCCCAACACATGCCACTGAAGCACCGAAGCGGCAGTAGAAAAGGAATGATGAACAGCAACCATGGTCAACGGGGTTGCCGTCATTAGCAGTGCCATCACGCCGTAGCCAATCATGCTGCCCAACACTGCCACAATGAACACGGGCTGTTGCGCGATCGCACCTAAACTGCGTCCTGTTTCCTGCTGTTTCTGTGGCGACACGGGTGGCAAATCAATTCGACTCAAGATCAGTAGGGTCAAAATTTGGAGCAGGGCGATCGCCATAAATCCGCCAGCAAACGTGACAGGCAACCAGTCTTTTGTGTAGGTTGCCAAGGGCGGTCCAATCAGCGCAGCAATAATGCCCCCCGCAATTACAAAGGAAATGGCTCGACTGCGAAAGGCTTCCGTTGCCACATCTGCTGCCGTAAAGCGGTAATAGCCAACAAAACCGTTGAAGATGCCATAGAGCAAGGTTGCCCCACCGAACAAAATAAAGCTGCCCGCAAAAATGGCATAGATCGCCAAGCTTGCGCCTGTTAGCCCGACCATTACCCCGACCATAAAACCACGTTTGCGTCCCCATTGCTGCAAAACGAATGCTGCCGGAATAGTAGTTAGCATGGTTGCCAACTGCAAAATCGCCAGCGGCAAGGTTGCGAAAGATTTGTCTGTGGCGAGCGCTGAACCAATCAAGGCGGCAGTGGTAAACAAAACGATGCTGCCAGTCATGGCGAGCGCCTGACAAAAGGCGAGGAGAAGAACGTTTTTGTTAGCTTGGTTCACGGTTGAGCGATCGCAGATAAGATGGCAAATAAAATAGATTGCCATCATGCCGAATTTTATTAGATTTGTATAGGTGCAACCAGGTCTGTTTAAGTGTTTACAGTTGGGCACCACTCAGAAAAGTGTTGAGTGTTGAGTGCTGAGTCAGAAATTTTTGATACTCATCTGCATGTTTTCTTGCAGACTTTTCCCACGTGTAGCTGGGCAGAATCGATTGGCTGTGGTGGATCAGCGATCGCGTAGTATCGGGTTGAATCATCTGGCGCATGGCTTGGGCGATCGCGGCGGAAGAATTTGGGTCAACCAGCATGGCTTGAGCATCCGTCAGAAACTCGGTAAAGGGAAGCTGGTTTGCAGTCAGAACCGGTAAGCCAGCCGCAATCGCTTCTAGCACCACTAAGCCCCAGCCTTCTTTTACAGAAGGAAACACAAATGCATCCGCAGCGTGATACAAAGCGGGTAAGTCTGCATCGAAAATTACCCCTGGCAAGATTAAGGATTCGCCAATTTTAACGCCTAGACTTTTTACTTGAGCGAAAAAGTCATCTCGATAGGATTGATAATCAAACAGCGTTGCACCTCCGGCAATCACCAGCTGGGCAGATGGATAATCACTTAATACGTCAGCAAAAGCTTGCAATAATCGAATGGAGTTTTTGCGGGGTTCAATGCCACCAATTGTTAAATAAACGGGTGAACCAGATACCTTAAGCTGCTGCCGAAGAGACGCGATCGCATCTTCAGAAACCTTTGCAAAGCGGTTAGAGTTCACGCCATTAAAAACTCTAGGCGCATCGATTTTATAGCGCTTTTGCAACTCGGCTTGCCATACGTTACTTACGCAGAAGCACAAGTTGGGCTCTGCGATTGAACGCTCCTGGCACTCCTGCAAATAGGGACTATTGAACTGATCAATGTGATGCACAGTGCGAAAGAAATGAGATAGAACTCCTTGCTGCCTTAAACTGAGTAATGCATTTGCGCCAATGCAGTCCTGAGCATGGTAACAATCATAGGGCTGAGTATGCAGTAAATCATTTTTCAAGTAATCGACAAACTCTTGAATTCGCTGCTGAATCAGTGCATCAATTCCACCGGTGACGGGGGCGGCTGAAATCAGTTTTGAATCACACTTCAGCGATCGATGAAACCCTGAGCCATCTTTATCGAGGGCATAGACGCAAACGAAATGACCCAAATCATGCAGTGCCTCTGCCAGTTCTACAGTGTGAATGACGCTGCCTCTGGGCTTAGTGGAATAAGTCAACAGGGCAATGCGGAGGGCAGTCATTTGGCAACCTTTTGAGGCGAAAATCCGGTAAGCGGTTCCTGTGCCAAATCCCAAAAAGGCAGGGTTTCACCGTTGTGTTGCAGATGAAGCTGTCTGCTCGATGTGATTTCTCCGACTACACTACACGCCAAGCGCTGCTGTTTAAACAAGGTTTGCACGGTCTCTACATTTTCGGGACGCACGCTCAGCAAAAAGCCATAGCTAGGAAACGAGACCAGCCATCGCTCTAAGGACACGCTTTTGGGGCGTGGAATTGCGCTGAGATCGATCAATGCGCCACAGCCAGACGTTTCTAACAGCATTAGTGAGGTGCCTAAAACGCCACCCATACTGATGTCTTTACCTGCTTCACATAAACCGGATTCTGCGATTTGAGGCAAAAGTTCTAAGTTGGTTCGCAAGCGCACTGGATCGGTTTCGGTGGCAGCATTCCAAAATTGATAGCTGGAATGGGCGCTACCCTGGAGATCAACCGCGACCATCAGACAATCACCCAGTTGGGCATCAAAACTAGTAATCAACTGAGTTGCCTGTCCCAAAATAGCGACAGACAGGGCATTGTAGGCACTATGGCAGTTGGTGTGTCCGCCCACAATCGGCACGTTGTACGCGATCGCGGCGGCTTGCATTCCCTCCAATAAAAGCTGACTGGCTGCTGCCGATTGACTCCACAGCGTATCCACGACGGCGATCGGTCTGCCGCCCATGGCATAAATGTCGCTGACGTTGACCATGACTGCACACCAGCCAGCAAACCAGGGATCGTCTTCCACAAACTGAGGCAGCATTCCCTCTGCTGCCAGCAACAGGTAGCGATCGCCATCAGGAATTGCGGCACAGTCATCGCCGAGACGGATTTTGAGGGGCGGAGTAGAGGTTTCGGGCTTCGGGTTTTCAGGAAGGGCCAATGGCTGCTCTTTGATTCCTGACTGCCAACTTCTACTGCCCAAATCAAATCGAGAGACGGCTTGAATATCTTGTTTATGTAAAATGCCTAAAGATTGGCGCAGTTGAAAGATCAGGTCTGCCAGCATTAAGATGCCTCTTGGCTAAGCGGAGATAGGGCAGGACGCGGCTCTTGGTTCGCTGGATAATACCGCAGGTCGGCTTCCATCAGGTGATGGGGGCGATCGCGAATGTGGATCTCCTCCTGGGAAGTCCAATGAAGCCGCTGAAAAAATCGCACATTTTGAAGCTGAACCGTTGCCAAAAACTGGTCACAGCCCCAGGCGTTGGCAGTCGTGACGGCTTGAGTGATTAAGCCCTTGCCAATCTTCCAGCCTTTGCGATAGTCGGCATGAGTTCCCAACCTGCCGCCGTACCACAACCCCGCTTCTGGCTCATAAATCCGCACCACCCCAATCACTTGTTGAGTTTCTGGCACAACGGCAATAATCGGATAGGCAATGTCATCTAAATGATCGACATCGCTACCTTGAAACAGGTCCTGTTCCTGAACAAAAATGGCGTGACGCAGCGCAAAGTAAGCGGCGACTTCTTTCGGTGTGTTTGCGAGTTTGAATTGATAAGACATGGGCAAAAGTGGGTGCTTTTTATTCAAACGTTGACAAGGCTGAACAGGCTCCACATTTGGCACAGCCTGCTTTCATGTCGCTGGAGGACATGCCTGCCTGTTTAAGCAATGCGCCAATTTGGGTATACAGAGCCACCATAAAGGCACTGTCTGGAGGCGCGTGATAGGCAAGCGGGGTACCGGAAATGGGAACGAAGGGAACGACAAAGGGATATACGCCGATTTGAATGAGGCGATCGCTGATTTCCACCAATTCTTTTAAACTGTCGCCTAAGCCCGCTAGTAAATAGGTGTTGACTTGCCCCCAGCCAAATACTTCTACAGCGGCGGCAAAAGCTTGAAAGTAATAGTCCAAAGATACGGAGGCTTTTCCGGGCATAATTTGGGCGCGAACAGTAGGATTGATGGCTTCCAAATGCATTCCCAAGTTGTCTACGCCAGCGGCTTTGAGGCGTTGGAACCAGACAAAATCATCCGGTGGTTCACATTGCGCTTGGATAGGCACATCCACTCGCTGACGGATCGCTTTGGCGCATTCGGTGAGATAGGCAGCACCGCGATCGCTGGTGTTTGGGGTGCCTGTGGTCATCACAATTTGCTGGATGCCGTCTAAACGCACGGCGGCTTCTGCCACTTCTGCCAGTTGCGCTGGAGTTTTACGAGCAATGGTGCGTCCGGCTTCTAATGATTGTCCGATCGCGCAAAATTGGCAGGCGGTGTCGCGATCGCCATAGCGCATACAGGTTTGCAGCACGGTCGTTGCCAGCACATCGCGGCTATGCAGCAAAGCGATTTGGCTGTAGGGAATGCCGTCTGCGGTTGTCAAACCATAAAACTTAGGAGGAGTCGGAAAAGAAACGGCTGCAATATCCTGCTGCTCGAACTGCACCACTGCTTGATGGGTTGCAGGGTTAAGCGTGGCAGTATAGGGCGATCGCGACGCTGCTCCCGTGTAAATTGGCACCATCACGGTCGTTCCATCGATCGTCATCGCCTTGTGATCTGAAGGACCCGCGCCGCCTTTGCGCCCATTTGCACCCGCAGAATTCTCAGCAGAATCAGCCCATTTCAATCCGTAAGTTTGAAGCTCTGTAATGAGCTGTTGCTTATTCATTTGCTTTGCTTAGCCATTGGTTGGTTCATCAGGGTTTCCGTTCCCACCGAAACTTTCTGTCAGATTCCTGAATCAGCACATCGTTGATGCTTGCCTGCCGTCGTTGCATCAATCCGTTGTCTGCAAACTCCCACTGCTCATTACCATAAGCGCGATACCAGTAGCCAGAATCATCGTGCCACTCGTACTCAAAACACACCGAAATCCGGTTTTCCGTAAAGCTCCACAGTTCTTTCTTCAGGCGATAATCCAGTTCCTTTGCCCACTTGCGTTTAAGAAAGGCTGCGATCGCTTCCCTTCCAGTAAAAAACTCAGCCCGGTTTCGCCACTGAGAGTCTTCTGTATACGCCAGAGCAACTCGCTCTGGATCGCGGCTATTCCATGCATCTTCGGCCGCCTGTACTTTGGCTTTAGCCGTTTCTAAGGTAAAGGGCGGTAGGGGAGGTTTGGTTTGCATAAAGTTAGAGGTTAGGAACTAAGGATAGGTGCTAAGGATCAGGGGTTAGGCGAAGCGGCTCTGTAGTTAGAGCAAGTGGACTGGAGACCCCTGCTCCATTTGCCTCCGGTCGTCTATTCTCTGTCCCTTGCCCCCTGACTACTGTCTGAGCCGCAGAGTTCACTTGCAATTGCAGCAGTTCAGGACGGGCATAGTGACCGACGGAATCCATCATCCGCTTCCGCTTGGTTATTAAAGAGAAGTCAAGGTCAGCGATCGCCATGCCTTCACCCTCAGTAATGGGCGTGCAAAGATGCGCTCCTTCAGGACTAATAATGGTGGTGTGACAGCCACCGCTCAACACCTTTTGCAGCTTTTCATCAGGGGTGATTTGCACGATTTGCTCAGGGTCAAGCCAACCGGTAGAGTTGACCACAAAACAGCCTGCTTCCAGCGCATGATGGCGAATCGTCACCTCCATTTGGTCGGCAAAAATTTGTCCCACCATGGAGCCAGGAAATTGAGCGCAATGGATTTGCTCATGCTGTGCCATCAACGCAAATCGCGCTAAGGGATTGTAATGCTCCCAACAGGCAAGTGCGCCCACCTTGCCCACTGCGGTATCCAACACGGTTAGCCCGGAGCCATCGCCTTGTCCCCACACCATGCGCTCGTGGTAGGTGGGGGTGATTTTGCGCCGTTTTAACAGCAGCGTGCCATCTGCATCAAAGATCAGTTGGGTGTTGTAAAGCGATCCGCCGTCGCGCTCGTTGACACCCAACACCACGACCATGCCATAGGATCGGGCTGCCCGACTCACCGCATCGGTGACTGGGCCAGGAACAACTACTGCTTCCTCATACAGCCGCATGTGTTCTTTTCCCATCAGCACAGGCGGCTGCACAAACGAGAAGTAAGGATAGTAGGGCACAAACGTTTCAGGAAATACGATCAGTTGAACGCCCTCTGTGGCAGCCTTTGCGATCGCTGCCAATACCTTTTCCGTCGTTCCATCTCGGCTAAACAACACCGGGCTAATTTGCACAGCGGCAGCTCGAACTTTGCGTAAATAATCCATAATCTAAAATCACTTGCCCCTACAACCCGATCCCCAAACCTGCAACCCGCTACAACGTCCAGGTATCCAAAATGAACGCTCCATCTTTGCGATGCATCAACACCAAATCCAGCACATCCAATGGGCTGATGGGTCGAATACCAGGAAGGAGGGCGGGTTCTCCATGTCCATACAGGGCTTGTAATGCGAAGCGACAGGCGTAAATTTTGCCACCTTCAGCCATAAATTTTGTCAGATTATTGGCGAAGTTTTGATGACCGGGAAACGCTTCATCACCCAGTTTGGGAAAACCACGCTGAATGCCCAGTGTGACTCCAGGACCATAGAGCAAAATGGACGTTTCAAAGCCTTTCCGCTGTAGGCGCAAGGCTTGAAGTTGGTTGACCAAGCCAATGGAGCCTTCAAAAGCAACAGTGTGAAAGGTAACTAGTGCTTTTTCTCCGGGTTCTGCTTTAACGTCAGGAAATACTTTTTCTTCGTAATCTACAAAAAAATCGCCCGACTTATGAGCGGGAATTGTTACTTCAGGCATGAGTTTTCCTTAATTAAAATCGCCAATCTTTAGAGTACGATCGCAGTGCAAAGTTAGGTCTGCACAACGCAACGAATACGATGCAGAGTAAGAGGTGTCACAAGTGCGTTTTTGTGTCTCTAGCTACAAAGTTTAGAATTCTAGCGGTAGTGATAGGTTAATTTCTAATGGAATGAATTGTCTTATCTTATTTGTATTAAAAGCTGTTTAAATCGATAGGTTTTGATAGACTAACGAGAGCAGGAAATGGGTGAATTATTGAATCCAGCCACGAACAATCGCCTGATGAAGTGCCTGATAGCGTGTTTTTGCCTTCAGTTTTGTCAGTACGTTATTCATATGAAACTTGACGGTGCTTTCGCTAATGTGAAGACGGGTGGCAATGTCGCGATCGCGTAGTCCCTCAGCGAGTAGGTTCATCACGTCTAGCTCCCGTTCTGATAAACAGGCGGATTGACTAGCGTTTTCAATATTCCAGGTTCTACCCTGATTAACCGCTGTCACCGCTTCTAAAAATTCGGCTGGAGTCGTCGATAAATTAATGCACCCCATCACACCTTTAGGCACCGGGTTTGTTTGGCGAATCCACAGCACAGAGCGACCGGGTTCAACCTGCGTCAGATCGTCGGTTAATAAAGCGATCGTCGGGTGAGGCACATCGCACAGGGTCAGTCCTGCTAGAAGCGCTAGGTGAGTAAACACAGCTTGCAGAATGGGTTGATGACATTGGATAGTAAGGCGCTGCGCGATCGCGTTTTTATCAGCATCGCTTGGATAAGGCACCTGTAATGACAACTGAAGCGCTTTTTGATTGGCACCGATTTGATGCAAACTACCGCCTGCATAGGTTGCCATGAGCCGTAGGTTGGTTAAAGCGGCTTGAGTAAGCTGTGGGTCTAAGTTTGAATCTGTAACAGGCACGATCGCTTCTAATGTCACCGCTTTAGCGCTATAAAGCAAGCGGCAGTAAGTGCAGCCTAGTTGATTCAAAATCTGGGCAGATTGAAGAAACACATAGGTTAGCGGAGCTGCTAGCGGCTGTTCGGTGCCAATCAGCGTGAGGCGGGTTGACTTGAGCAGAGTTGCTAATTGATCGGAAAGCGATACATCCGCTAGATTAGGGCGGACAGGCGCTGAGGTCTTCATCTGCTGTTGATATTGCAGTGCGGCATCTAAGGACACAGACACTGTAGTGCATAACATTTGCAGCACTTCCAAAAATTCGGTTGCCATTGCCCGGTGGCTAAAGGTTGCCAACACTCCCACCACACGATCTCGCACCGTCAGCGGATATCCGGCAAATCCTCGAATATTGTTGGCGATCGCCCACTGCCGATCCTTCACCCACGCTTCATCTGCCAGATGATTGCTCAAAAAAGACACTCGATTTTGGGCAATCTTGCCAACTTTATAGGCACCCATCGGCACCCGTGCAAAAGATCCATTAATGTGAGTATAAAGCCCTGAAGAAGCCACTAATCGCAACGTCGTTTGCTCTGGCTCCATTAGCCAAATTCGCGCAAAGGCAATGTCAAACTTTTCGACCAACCCATTGGTGACAAAATGAGCGATGTCGTCCGGTAATAAGCAACCCGCAAAGCTTTGAGCAATTTCATTGCTGCGCTGAAGATCAAATAGCAATCGAGTTGGATCGAGTAAGTCCGCCACTATGTCCGGCATTCTGTTAATAGCTCAACTAGCCTGCTTCTATTGAGACTTAGTTAGGCCACAGACTTTGTATCTCAAGCTACCTCTTCTGACATCAAACTATCTATTTAGGCAGGTCACTTCAGATCCCATAAGCGTTAGTATCTCTAGCCTCAATAACGCCTATCTATAAAATTAGACTTCAAGATTGTGTAGTGAGAGATACAGGAATACTGATTTTCAAATTCTATGGTCAAGAGGTGAATTAAGGTGGCAGGTGTTGAATCGCAGAAAGTGTTTTCGTAGATTCAAGATGCCCCTTTAATCAAGTCCTTCGTCAATCAAATAATTAACATTCCTAGTTGAAAATGAGCAATCACTATTCTGTCATTATTGTGGGCGGGGGGCAGGCTGGGCTATCGATCAGCTATTGCTTAAAGCAGCAGGGCATTGATCACATTGTGTTTGAGAAAAACCAGATTGGTTATTCATGGCAAACCAAGAGATGGGACTCTTTTTGCCTGGTAACTCCTAACTGGCAATGTAAGCTGCCTGGATATACCTATCCTGGATCCGAGCCGCATGGATTTATGCAGAAGGATGACATTGTTGAATACATTAAAGACTATGCAAAATCTTTTGAGCCACCTGTAAAAGAAGGCGTGGAAGTGACGAGCCTGCGAAAGCGGCAAGCACAGGAGGGATTTGAGGTCAGTACTACCATTGGCGACTACACTGCTGATCAAGTGGTGATTGCATCCGGTAGTTACCACTTGCCGAAGCTACCAAAAATTTCAGAACGGTTGCCAGAAAACATTGTGCAGCTTCATTCATCTGAGTACAAAAATCCTCAATCTTTACCGAATAAAAGCGTGTTAGTGGTTGGCACAGGGCAGTCGGGCTGTCAGATTGCAGAAGATTTACATTTGGCGGGTACCCAAGTGCATTTATGTGTAGGAGGCGCACCGCGATCGCCTCGTCGCTATCGCGGAAAAGACGTGGTGGATTGGCTGGAAGAACTGGGTTACTACGACTTATCCATTGATGATCATCCGCAAAAGGAGAAAGTACGGACTAAAGCAAATCATTACGTTACTGGGCGCGGTGGAGGGCGAGAAATTGACCTGAGACAATTTGCTTTAGAGGGGATGAGGCTGCATGGCAGACTCAAAACTATTACATCTGAAAAACTTGAGTTTTGGGATGATCTAAAACAGAATTTAGATCAAGCGGATGCGGTTGCGGAAAGCATCAAAAAAACGATTGATGCTTTCATTGAAAAACACCAAATTCAAGCACCTGTTGACCCACCATTTTATCCAGTTTGGGAACCTGAATCAGAAGCCTTAGCACTAGAGTTTGAGGCGGCAAATATTGGCGCAGTCGTTTGGTGTACCGGCTATCAATCAGATTTTAGCTGGATTGAAATTCCAGTGTTTGATGGCAAGGGCTATCCAGGACACAATCGCGGAGTTTCCGATGTGCGAGGACTTTACTTTTTGGGCTTGCCGTGGCTCTATACCTGGGGTTCTGGGCGCTTTTCGGGCGTGGCACGGGATGCAAATTATCTGGCGGATTGCATCCTGTCCCGCCAAAAAATATTACAACCTAGTTTTTCCAGAGCGCTTGTTAACGAAGTGGCACTCGGTTCGTAGTACTAGCGGTTATCAATATTCGGTTTGGCGCACCCACAGGGCAAGTCCGCCGCCGCGCCCCCTTGCTGCAATGAAATTTTCGGTGATGAGGAAAAAGGCAAAGAAGGGTAGTTTCGATATCGCCCTTTGCTCAAATGCGATCGCTTGATCACCGCTCCGAAAGTTGCCTGAATAAAGAGTTTTGCCTAGTATGGAAAACTGTGCTTGGTTGAAGTCAAACACCAGTAGGTTCTTTTTGCCGGGATAGCGAAACGATCCTGTAACCCGAAACACAATGGAGCCGACCTGAATCTGGTTACCAATGTCTCCGCTGGGACTGTTCGGTTCAATCTCAGCAGGTTGAATAAAAGAAATTTGGGCTTGGGCAATTTTAGGCACATAAATGCCTTTTGCAGTCTGGAACGATTGTCCATTTACCTTGGACAGCGTTGTGAAACATAGCCGCCAGTGTCCCAGTAATGCCTCTAAGGGGTAAGCCAATCGCTGTTGTTTCACGACTTTCTCGGCTGCCACCATCGCAGCAATCACCGCTTGGGCATTGGGTCGCTTTCCACCATCACGAAACGCCTCTGCTGCTTGATTCAGCGTGGCAACAAAGGCGGGTGCATCAAGCGATTGGACTACATTTGAAATTGGCATTGCTGTGTCAGAAAATATGAAACTGATAGAGATAGCTTTATTCTGCCAAATCAGCAGTCTCTTTTCACTTTTCTAGGTTCGCGATTACTCCTACTGATTTTCGCGTAACTCGGTTTTTAAATCAGCGTCGCCCCTGAGCCTCCTAAATCTCATCATGTAACGGACAATCGCAATGCTGCACAGCGACTTTTTTTTGTAGTGCCAGATGTCAATGTTGCACAAACGAAAAAAGGGATAGCGGACTATCCCAGTTGTTGTTCTTACAGTCAGAGGAAAAAATTAACCCAACGCTTTCAAGTAATCGCGATCGCGCCTTATCGTTAGCCTGAGTGAACTCAACTTATGCTATAGCTACTATTGTTTCCTCAATGTCACTGTCTGAGAATCCAAGTAGTCTTCCTACTTGTTTGATATACATTTTCTCAGTGATGTGGAAAGTGCCATCGCGCTTAGCAAGCGTAATTAAATCTACGAGCAAACCAATAGCATCATCTGGAGATGCCTCTATAGCGGAGTAATCTACGCTAAATTTCTTATCCACGCTCAATGTTTGGCGGATTTCTGCTATTTCATTACTCGTCAAATTAGCGTTACGAAGAATAGTTTTTATGTATTCTCTTTCTTCAGGTTTAACTGTGCCATCTACCCTCATAAGATTGATAAGGGTCTGAATTTTTGCCATGTCTACACCACTCTTACCAATCACATCAGCCTGAGCAACAGTCGATGTAGGAATGGTTGTGGCAGTCACATCGATTGGCTTTATGTCTTCTTCTACAGGATTCTCTGAAACTTCAATATCCTTGCTAAAAATTTCCTTAGCTTTTTTACCAGTTTGCTGAGTCATCCAACGTGACCATGTTGCCATTGCTGCGGCACCTACAATTGGTAGCCATTTGCTAATTGCAGATTTAAGCGCTTGTTGAGTTACTCGCCCTGCTAACAAAGAGACGATTTGCTGAAAAACTCGCAGCGTAACGCGCTTTACTAGCACTTTATTACCGTGCAGAACAAGTAAAGAACCAGCACTTGCTCCCATTGCTGTAACGAAAATTCCTGCTAGGAGTTCTTTAGTCAAAACTTTGCTTTTTCCCTGCGCCCTACCAATGTCATAAATCATGGCAAGTTGGTTTCGGATAACGATCAAGAGTTCCGGAATAACTGCCACCATGCCCCAAGGCCCTGGGACAAGACCCAGCGCGCCTGAAACAGACGCATTCTTTGTACTGTAAGAGTTAATGATGGAATCAACAGACCCTTCATTAGGAACCTTATCAGGATTTTCAGCAAAGTAACTTCTACGCTCTATGACTACCGAATCAAAAAGATCAAACATCTTTTCAGCAAGTTGAGCTTGAAGATTCTGAATGATATCATCGCTGTTTTCTACAGGGATTGAGACATCTTGTGTTGTCATTTCGTTAAGACACTTTACGCAAAACTGTATTTTGAATCGGCGTAGATGCAAGTCACATTTTTATTCGCAGTTAGCGTCCTAATCTGCCTAACAGCAATTTTGTCCAATCTATTCGCAAGCCATAACGCTTAGTCTCAGATCGGACACTCAATACGGCGGGATAAGTGTTAAATAGAGCAGCTTATCCCACTGTATAAACTAACCCAGCGCTTCTAGGTAGTCGCGGACGCGATTGCGGCGTTTGGGTTGGCGCAGTTTTTGCAGGGCTTTGGCTTCAATCTGACGAACTCGTTCACGAGATAGCTCTAGCGCCCGACCAATTTCAGCCAGAGAGTAGGGCTGTCCGTCGCCCAAACCAAACCGCATTTGGATGACATCTCGTTCGCGAGTAGTCAGGTCTGCTAATAACTGCTGTAAGTCGCGACGGAGAGATTCCCGCATCAAGGTATCTTCCGGCGTGATTTCGTCAGTCTCCAGCAGATCGCCCAGTTCCGTGTCTTTTTCCTTGCCCACCTTGGTTTCCAAAGAAATAGAGCGGGGCACCCGTAGCAACACTTCCCGTACTTGGGGAGCGGTCATATCCAATTCAAGGGCGATGTCTTCGATACTAGCGGTGCGTCCTTTCTCTTGAGAAATTTTGCGCTGAGCTTTTTTGATTTTGTTCAACTTTTCGGTGATGTGGACCGGCAAGCGAATAGTGCGGCTCTGGGTGGCGATCGCGCGGGTAATGCCCTGACGAATCCACCAGTAGGCGTAAGTGCTAAAGCGATACCCTTTAGTAGGGTCAAATTTTTCTACGGCGCGCTCCAAGCCTAGGGTACCTTCCTGAATTAGGTCTAGCAGTTCCAAGCCTCGATTCTGATACTTTTTGGCAACGGAGACGACTAGGCGCAAGTTTGCCTTGATCATATGCTCTTTGGCGCGGCTCCCTTCAGATTGGATGCGCTCCAATTCATCGACTGGCAGGTTTGCGATCGCTGCCCAACGGTGTTTTCCGGCTGCCAAACAAGGCTTTAGTTCTGTAATATCGATGTCGCCTTCACTTGCCCAGCGTTCTAAGGAGGGGCGATGTCCGAGTTGAGAGGCAAGGCGATCGTGGGTTTCCACCAATTTGACATACTGCTGAATCGCTCCAGTTTCTTTTTCCACCGCTTCTGCGCGCAACTCTAGCAATGCCATATAGCGCTGCACTCGCTGAGCCTCTGAGACTTCTTCGTCTCGCCCTAGCAAGCGAACACGCCCAATCTCTTGAAGATACAAACGAACAAGATCAGTGGTGCGCTGAGAGGCAGCTCGATGAAAACTGTTAGGGTCTACAGTATCCATCTGTAAATCCATCGCATCAACGGAATGATCTTCAGCATGGGGGCTACTCGGCTGAAAACGTTGAAAATACACTTGTTGTTCGTCGTAGTCTGCTTCAGCGTAGAAAGTTGTTGCTGGCATAGTCTCGTCTCTGTTGCTCCAGATAAGAATTAGCTTCAGTCAGATATTAAAAGTAGTGTTCCCTTCAGGGGGGACTGATGAACACGGCTTAGGGTTCCGTAACGATCCCTTTTTGAAGCTGTCGATATAAATGGTCAGAATTATGCGATCGCTCAGACACATAACCCGTCGTAGATTGCCGCACCTATACTTAAAAAAGCAGAAGTCTTTTGTGCTAAAAGTATCTTTTGACACCAGGTTCCGCGTTTCAGTCAGTATAGAGAGCCGTCAAGCAAAAGGTCGTGACTTGAATCAAGGCATACGCTAACCTACATCACCCTCTTGCTTCTTTCCTGACTTTGAAAGCGGAATCCGGCATCTTCACCAATGCTTTGAAGGACGGTTTGTTTAATTAGGAAACCGTAAAAGATTAGAAATAGGGCTTGCAATCCGTGTAAAAGTACGGAGTGTGAAGTGCGGACTTCGGCGTGAGCGCTCAGTCGAACGAGTGGGAAGCATCGAGTTTTGAGTTCGCTACTCGCCCTATTTTCTACGAAGATGCTATGCGAACGCCATTCTTTGTTTCTAACAATTTTCGGGTTTGCGATCGCGCAACATCAAAGCCTCCAGAGCAGCGTGGGGCGTAATGTTTCCTTGCAGCAGTTGATTGACCTGATGAGAAATGGGCAAAGCAATTTGCTGCTGAGCGGCAAGGCGAACTAACACTTGGGTCGTGTTCACGCCTTCAGCCGTGCCTTGCAAAGATGCCAACACCTCAGACAATTGTTTCCCTTGAGCCAAACTATACCCTACTTGATAATTGCGGCTGAGGGCGCTATTGCAGGTGGCAAGTAGGTCGCCTAAGCCTGATAGACCGTAGAAGGTATCGGGTTTAGCGCCCCAATCGGTGCCGATGCGGATGATTTCTGCTAGCCCACGAGTCACAAGAGCGGCTTTGGCATTGGTGCCCAATTGTAAGCCGTCGCAGGCCCCTACCGCGATCGCGATTACATTTTTCAAAATGCCGCCTAGTTCTACCCCTAACACATCAGTATTGGTGTAAACCCGAAAGCTGGTAGAAGAAAATGCCTGCTGTACTTGCTCAGCAGCCGTTTCGTTTTCACTGGCAACAACCGTCGCCGCTGGCAAGCCTTTTTGAATTTCTGCCGAAAGATTGGGTCCTGATAGCACAACCACAGGATGATTGGGCAATGCAGTCTGCCAGATTTGCGAGGGTAAGCAAGGCAGTTCTGTTTCGCTGCCAGAATCGGGGTCAAGTCCTTTGGTAGCAGAAATAAGGATGGCATTTGGCGTAATTTGCAGCGATCGCACCTGCTCGACCACCATTCGCACTCCTTTCATGGAGACGGCAGAAACCACCATCTCTGCCCCACATAACACAGACTGCAAGGAAGAAGAACCTTGTCGCGACCACAGTCTCACCATATGACCTTGATGCGAAGCCAGAGTTGCTAAGGTCGTACCCCACGCTCCGGCACCAAGAATGGCGATCGTTTGGGGTTCGGAGTTCGGGGTTTGAGGTTCGGGAATAAGCCGATTATTCATGATTGACGGCAATGCTTAATGTCTTCTGCCGTGGGTGGCGTTCCATTAAAGCTCGCACCTGCTCGGCATGGTAGGAACTGCGGGTGAGAGGAGAAGAGACCACTTGGAGAAAGCCAATGGACTCGCCATAGTCACGCCATGAATCGAATTGCTCAGGCGTAATGAAATCCTGAACTCCTAAATGCTTTTGACTGGGCTGGAGATATTGACCAATAGTGAGAATATCGCAATCTGCTTGCCGTAGGTCATGCATCACCTGCTTCACTTCTTCATCGGTTTCACCTAAGCCTGCCATAATGCCGCTTTTAGTGTATACCCAAGGGGCTAGTTCACGGCTGCGGCGTAGTAGTTCTAGCGATCGCCGATAGTCTCCCTGTGGACGAACCCGGCGGTAGAGGCGCGCGATCGTTTCGGTATTGTGGTTTAGCACATCCGGATGGGCGTTGAGGATGGTTTCTAGTGCGTTCCAGTTGGCGCATAAATCAGGAATCAGCACTTCGATCGTCGTGCCTGGAGAGGCAGTGCGAATGGCGTGAATGCAGCGATCGAACTGAGAAGCTCCACCATCGGGCAGATCATCCCGATTCACCGAAGTTACCACCACATGATTCAGGCGCATCCGCCGAACCGCTTCGGCAAGGCGATCGGGTTCCGTTAAATCGAGCGGCTGTGGTTTCTTTTCAAAGTCAATATCGCAGTATGGACAAGCGCGAGTGCAAGCAGGTCCCATGATCAAAAAGGTGGCAGTACCATGATTGAAGCATTCGCCAATGTTGGGGCAGGAGGCCTCCTCACAGACTGTGTTTAGCCCCAAATCCCGCAAAATATCTTTAACTTTGCCGACCCGTTCCCATTGGGGCGCTTTAACTCTTAACCACTCTGGCTTGACAACCACGTTTCAATCCCGGTGTGTATGTATACTTCAGTTTATCAAGGACAGTGGCAAGAAGGTTGGTCATTTTGCCCCAACGCATCTGTTGTAAAGCCAAGCTTGAAAGACCGAGGAGGTCTAGTAAAATCGCTATTTATTCATCTGGTTTAGCAGCCATAGCGCCGATACAATCCCTGCAAACTGCGCCAAAATCACGTTGATACTTGCCTGTACGACAAATGTATCCGCTGGTTGAATAAAGCGCGATGGGTCAGTGTTTACAAAGCCCCCAATTCCCTGACTGAGCGCCTTACTCACTAGCAACCCCACAATTGTTTCTGCGCCTAAGATTGCCAGCAGCATTCCCACCAAACTCACCATCAAGCCAAAGCGGATCGCTTGAATCGCCTCAGATTTTTTAGGACGTACCGTTTTATCACTGCCCAACCGTCGCCCATAGGCGACATAGCGACTGAGCGACCAAAACATATTGAAACCTAAAAGTCCAAGCCCAATAATCGTTAAGACACCCCCAACCCCAGTGCCTGGATTACTAGGAGAACCTGCGCTGCGACCTGCTGCCACTGCGAAAATCAAGGTGATAGTAGAAACTACAGTCAACACCAGCTGTACCCAAAAGCTCACCCACCCTGTGAGCCTAAAAGCTTTGGCAATTTGCTGAACGGTTGGTGACGGACCACCAGAAAAACCTGTTTTATTCATACCCACTGTTGTAAGCGCTCCACCCAAAGCATCCTAGCGAATATCAGCCATTGGATGGGCAAAACCTGCATGGCTATAGTGTCGCATGGAGATTGCTCTTTAGTTTGATAGAAGCACTCATTCAGTTCAATCTACTAATTTGGCTTCAAATTAGAATGCTGATAGCGGTTTGCATTAGGATGTGGAGACCGCTTGATAAAAGTTTTTATTTATGGCTGTATTGAACAGCTAGTAAGTTTTCTGTTTGTGGGAATTGGATTGATTTATGTCCACTACACCTTCTCCTAAAAACCTTGCCCCAGAGCTACCCCCGTTAAATGTGCTGATTGTGGAAGATGATCCCATGATGCAGTTGGGGTTAGAGCAAACGCTGGGAGACTATCCACAGTTAACCATTGTGGGTCAGGCGACCGATGGCTATCTGGCAGTTGAAATGGCAAAATCTCTGAAACCAGACATTATTGTGATGGATATTGGATTGCCTCGCCAAGATGGCATTGCCGCAACGCAGCAAATTAAGGCGATATTGCCTGAAATTCATATCGTGATCCTCACGTCACACATGACCGAAATAGAGGTCATTGCTGCACTTTCCAGTGGGGCAGATGCCTTTTGCATTAAGGGGGCAAATGTTGATCGATTAATTGCCGCGATCTCGGCGGCCAAAGAAGGAGCAACCTACCTCGATCCGCAAATTGCCCGTCGTGTCATCGAACATCTCAAGCCGCCTACATCGCAGACCATAGTTGGACGACTTTCTCAGCGCGAAATGGAAGTGCTGAAACTAATGGTAGATGGCTACAGTAATCCCGAAATTGCGACTGCCCTTTACCTAAGTCCCAACACCATCAAAACTCATATTCGAGGAATCATGAACAAGCTTGCTGTGGATGACAGAGTACAAGCAGCCGTAGTTGCACTCAGAGCTGGGCTTGTATGATCATCTGGTACACAGGATTAGGCACGCCTCTATGGGGTCTACAAAATCCCTGCAAAGACTGATTATGGTGCCTATTCTAGATAATCTCATAATCTCCAAAAAAGGCGTGATCTCAAGATGATTCCCAGGTATTGCCCGGAATAACTGTTTTCCATTAGTAAGTAAAATCAAACCCCAAGTGGATGCTGTTTTCCATTAGCTATTGCTAAGGTTAAGGGAACAAAATATTCACCGGGTAGTTCCTTATGTTCACGCTCAAGACTCATTGCTTGTTTAAATGGTAAAAACTATGAAGTTTGAAGATATTTATCGCTTTTTCCAGGCTCCGCCGCCTTTCTACCTCAATAAAGAACTTGCGGTTTGCTATGTTCTGGCCGTACTTGTCCGGGGCGATTCCTATGGAACTGAACTGATTCAGCTTCTGGAAAATGAAAGTAATGACTACCGCCTTTCTGATACTGTTCTCTACAGTGCCCTGAAATTTCTTGAAGAAGAAGGAATCATTGTCGGGTATTGGAAGAAAGTCGCGGGAAGAGGTCGCCCACGTCGGATGTATCAAATTCAAGGTGATGCTCAGCAACATGCTCACGAGCTTTCGCATCTTTGGCAGAAATATATCCAACGTTCTGACGGTTTGTCTCAATCATCTGAGCTAGCTCGTAGCTAGAAATTAATAGGTAGGTTCTGTTATGGGTGTTCCCGTTCTGTCATCAACGGTGTTTTTAACCGTGTTGATGTTAATTGGACTAGTGTTTTTTATTCGCGCTTCGGTTAAAGACCGTACCCAAGCACTTTCATTTACTTCAGAACAGCCTGAGGCTAGTTTGGCGAGCCAATTGCAACAATATTTCACTCAACGTGCTTATCGTGTGACGACGGTTGACAGTGAAAAAGACCAAATTACATTTGAAGGAATTGTTCGTCCTAGCGTGTTTCTAGCAATATTTCTAGTGATGCTAGCGATAGTTGGAACCCTGTGTCTATCACTCATATTAGTGATTTCAGTTCCTAGCCTGTCTAAGGGCGCTTTTGTTCCAATAATATTTTCTCCATTTGCAGGGCTCTTTTATTGGCAAAAGGCAAAGCGCCCTGAAAAAGTTGTGCTTAAGCTTGAGGCATCTTCAACTGAGCTATCTACTTCTCAAAGTTTTCTAACCGTCATAGCCCATCGTGATGAATTGCTGGCGTTACAACGGGCACTTCCGTTGAAACTGGCTGAATAGATGTTGGTTTCATACCCCTTCACAAGTAGTCCCGCTAAGGAAGATTCCTAGCGGGACTACTTGTTAGAAAGAAATTTTTCTGTTTTAGTCAAGCCTTCCGTGCAGAAATTGCCATTTCAAGGGGTACTTCATCCTCAGGTGGTCTTAAGCTGGGGAAAAGGAAATGATTTTCTTCAACGTACTGCGCTCCAAAAAGCCCTTTCTCCGCCCAGAAGTACCGATCCGTGGTATGCTCATTTCGCTTAACGAGTAATAGAGCAGGCGGAAGAATCCCTTCTGAATGAATAAATTTGCGGGCTGCTGTTACCGGCTTATCTTCCCCACATTCAATGCTGAACTGTGGTATATGTTCAAGAATTCTGCGACCTTCTTGCCGACGGCGGCTTTTGCGCTTGCGTCTCCTTGCCAATCCCGCTATCCCCTTTACTAATGGCTTCAAGTGTAGTTTTAGTTACAAAACCAGTCGCAAGTATATCGATTTAGCTCAAAAATTACAATTTGTTTTAACCCATTGATACAAAGACTACATCTGCTTGAAGAAACAGATAAGAATACTTGTATATATGAAGCGGTTTTAGAGATTTCTAATGTAAATATTCTAGAAGGATAAAAAGCGGTTATCGGCATGTTAATGCCTATTAGTTCTGAGTTTACGGCACTTTGTCGATCGCAGGTTTCGCTACTGACCCAAGCGGTAGGTGCGTCAATCAGTATTGTTTACATTAATCAAGAGCAAGGGGAGGGCACTCCAGCACAGTTGACACCAATCGCTGTTTATCCTGATGGCTCTGCTGATCTGCATGGATTTGAGGTGCCGTTGTTATCTGATGGCAATCTATCTTCCTATCCGGTTCAACTGCCAAGAAGTAAGATGCTACCTCCATCCGGGCAAACCGGAAGCAATGGTCTTGTGGCTGCTGTAGGATCAAATCCCTCGCGCTCAGAGGTACCCTACCCAGTCAAACCGATAGCAGACAAATCCTCCTTGGCAAATCGGTGTCAAATTGTGTTGCCGCTGATGCATGAAGAAATGATGTTGGGCTTGTTGGTGACGCAGCGAGACGATCGCCCGTGGACAACGTGGGAAGAGGCACAGGTACAAGAAGTCGCAACGTCGATCGCGATTGCCTGTGTTTTGGATCAGCGCTATCAATGGATGGCTCGCGATCGACAGCAGGAGCACACTCTGCGAATGCAGCAGCACGACATGATGGATAATCTGCTGCATCAATTTCGCAACTCTCTCTCAGCATTACAAACGTTTGGCAAACTGATGATCAAACGGCTGCTGCCGGGAGATAATGCCCATGATATCGCCACTAATATGGTGCGAGAAGCCACCCGCCTTAAAGAACTGTCTCAGCAGTTGGAGTTGGTCGCTGGAATCAACACTCCCCAACAGCTAGCGCTTCCCCCGTCATTTGATGCTACCCCAACGATGGTTCAACCGTTAGGCGATGCTGTTATTGAAGTGCAAACGGTTCCCCTTTTGCCAACAGCAGGCTTTTTGGCAAGTACTTCTCTCCCCTTAGAACGATGCTTAATAGAATCAGTCATCGAGCCTTTGCTTGCCTCTATAAGCACTTTGGCAGAAGGCAGAGGTCAGACGTTACATCGGCAGATTCCTGAAGATCTGCCGCCGGTGTGGGCAGCTCCTCAAGCTTTGCGAGAAGTGTTGCATAACTTGCTTGAAAATGCTGTAAAGTACACGCCCGACAACGGTCATATTTTTATTACGATTATTGCAAATGAGCCTGCTATCGGGGCTGGTGTTGAATGTGAGAATCACCAATCTTGGCTAGAAATTTCGATAACAGATACTGGATTTGGGATTCCTCAGCATGATTTGCTCCATCTGTTTGAACGGCATTATCGAGGAGTGCAGGCTGAAGGAATCATTCCTGGAAGCGGCTTGGGTTTGGCGATCGCTAAAACCCTGATCGAACAAATGCATGGCACGATTCAAGTCGTTAGTCCGGCTGATTTAACCAAGATCGACAGGGCTAAAGCCATTTCACTGTTTATGGATAGACCCGGTACTACTTTTGTGATGCAGCTTGCGATCACGCTGGATGGTTCCGATGATGGCTAGCAGATAACCGATTTCAAATAACAGCCCATGAATGAAGTGCTGGTTGAAAGTTGCATGTCAGCTCGATAAACCCAAAAAAGCTGAAGGTCTAACTGGTTGAACCTTCAGCTTTGAAATGTCCTTAAAAATAGAATGAAGGTGGTGGATTAGCAAGCAATTCACCCACCCCTTCACTTTTATGGAAGCGACAAGTCAGAATTTAATGTTAGCAACAGATCTGTGCTTGGATTAATGGCGTACAAGTCGATTCTATCTGGAAAGAGTAAAGTCAATCCTGCACCCACGACTGCACCAGGCAGAACTTCATAGGCTTTAATTGTGCGATCGCCAGTCACCGCTGAAATTCCAGCTGCAGCGCCCGCACCCAGCAATGTGCTTGCCACAATTTTGGTAGTTGAAGGCGACTTGGTAATGGTTTCAGTTTTAGTAATGAGGCTAGATGCCGCATTCACTGGTAGCCGCTTACCATCCGGCAAGACAATTTCACCTGCCGTAAACTGAGCGCCACTAGGAGTCGTTTTAAGCTGACCCACCACGTCGCTTCCAGCCGGAATGAGCACTTGCCCCTGTGATGTCACCACATTTTGAGCAACTTTCATTCTAAAGGGAATCGGTGGCTCATTTTTAGCCAACAGAATCTTATCCGCCCCTTCATATCTCACAGGAATGGACGTGCCTGCTGGAATCTTAATTCCGACAGGAGGAAGGTCACCAAAAATATAAGGCGACTGAATCGCAGCCACTTGACCTGTGCTAACTAAGGATTGAAAGAGGAACGCTGCCACTTCTGCCCGTGTTGCCACCTGATTGGGTCTAATCAGGCGAATATCGGGAAAGTTTACGACCATGCGTCGTTGAGTAGCAGCAGCAACCCCATTACGAGCATATTGAAGAACAGTGTTACCGTCGGCAAAAAGACCAAGGGTACTATCAACCGATCCGGTTGGGGCATAGTTCAAGCCGCTTGTAAGCGAAACCAACACCTGAGAGCGCGGAATGTTTTCATCGGGTCTAAATACATTCCCCGGATAGCCAGCCATAAAGCCCATAGTGTACGCCTTTTGAATAGGCGCTGCTGCCCAGTAGTTGTTCGTGGGTACATCCACAAACGAAATGGGTTCGCGAACTCGTGGTTGGTTGAATGCTTTATTGATCATTGCGGCAAATTGGGCACGAGTGACCGGCTGCTCAGGACGGAAAGTACCATCTTCAAAACCTGCAATCACGCCACGTGCAGCAAGCTCACTAATAAAAGGAGTTGCCCAGTAATTAGGCGGAACATCTGGGAAAGAAGATTGAGAGTACGCTGGGGTACTGATCATCACAATCGGTGCAACCGTTCCGGTTACAAGTCCTAGGGCAACTAATACAGTGGCCCCTGACTTCCAAGTGCTGGAATTCAACATGAGAGAACTCTCCAAAGAAACATCGACTATTCGTTAGCTATTTAGACCTTACACAAGGTAAGAAGGTTCCTCAGGAGATCACAGCAGAAACTGACGGTTATGTAGCAAAAATGCTCTGATGTTGGAGTTTCTGTTGGGCGATCGCCTTATGCTCCTAAAGCTAGAGACGCACCACCAGCGAATTAGTTGCTCCTAAACGCTGAATTGATTCCCCTTTGAAATCAGGTAATGAATCAATGTAGAACGACATCACAGCAGCCGAAAACCACCTCTCAGAGCTTTTAGCAAGTCTTGCAACTGCATGATACTCTCAGAACTGTTTAATGAACGATTAATCGAACGCATCTACTGACGGACCTTAGGGCTTGTTTGAAACCGCCCTAAAGCCGTGCTGCGATCGCGTCTTTAACTCTCAATTCAGATTAGCTCTATGGTCTTGGAAAATCTGAAGCCGGACGGAAAGACTCTACTGGAGTGCCTTGCAAGGCCCGCGACATGAAATTTCGCCAAATCGGTGCAACAAAAGTCCCCCCCGTTGCCCCATACCCTATGGAGGTATAGTCATCATTGCCAACCCATACCGCTGTTGCTAATTGAGGCACATAGCCGACAAACCAAATATCTCGCTCAGACGTAGTGGTTCCAGTCTTTCCTCCCGCCGGACGACCAATATTCGCCGCTGTTGCCGTCCCACCATTAATCACTCCCTGCATTGCACTGTTCAACGAAGCGACCGCCCACGGGTCTAGAACAAGCTGTGGCTTTGGTGTGTTGTCTAACAACACATTTCCAGAGCTATCAGTCACTTGCACAATAAAGGTTGGCTCCGAGTACCAACCACCGCTGGCAAAGGTAGCAAAGGCTCCAGCCATCTCTAGTGGAGTCAAATCTACCGAGCCAAGCGGTAGAGATACCACAGGCTCAATCGGACTACGAATGCCCAGCGTCCGACAAATATCAATCACCTTATTCAGCCCCACTTCCTGCCCCAGTTTTACGGCTGGAACATTGCGTGAAACTGCTAGCGCCTGACGAATGGAAATGGGTCCTGAAAAAGAACCATCATAATTTTGTGGATAGTACATTTCGTATCCATCAGGGTAGCCAACTGGGCTATCGTCAACAGTCGAGTCGGGCGTATACTTCCCAGAGGCAAAAGCAGCATAGTAAACAAAAGGCTTGAATGCCGATCCAGGTTGTCGCACTGCTTGAATTGCCCGATTATATTGACTCTTGCGATAATCTACGCCGCCCACCATTGCTTTTACAAAGTGGGTGCGCGGATCTACCGATACTAAAGCCATTTGGTCAGCATATACGCCTTGGGCAATCAGCGATCCATGCCCTTCTTTAACAACCTCTTCCGCCATCCGCTGAAAATTTGTGTCAATGGTTGTTTGAACGCGCATCCCGCCCTTTAGCACCGCATCGCGCCCGAAGCGTTTGGTCAATTCTTGGACTGCCGCTTCGGTAATATAGGGCGACTGGCTGGTTTGAAATGAGGTGATTGTACCCAGCTTAAGTGGCTGTTTTCTGGCAGCTTGGGCTTCTTCCGGCGTAATCCATTTTAGATCCACCATGCGGTTCAGCACTTCTTGCTGCCGCTGCTTTGCACCTTTCAGGTTAGCGAATGGAGTGAGGGTTTCGGGAGATTGAATTAGCCCTGCCATCATGGCGGATTCTGCCAGGTCTAAATTGGTAACCGATTTGCCAAAGTAACTTTGTGCGGCTGTTTGTGCGCCATAGGTGTTGTGTCCCCAATACACTTGATTGAGATACATTTCTAAAATTTGGTCTTTGGTAAAAATTTGCTCGACTCGCAGTGACAAAACCGATTCAGCTAACTTGCGGCTGAAAGCGCGTTTGGGCGTGAGGAACAGATTTTTGACAAGCTGCATAGTCAGGGTGGAACCACCTTCTACGGTTCTGCCTTCTATCCAGTTGGCTCGTGTCGCGCGGGCAAGCGCTCCGGCGTTAACGCCATGATGCTGATAGAAATAACTGTCTTCGATCGCCATCACTGCCCGTTTGAGGTGGGGCGACATCTTATCTAGCGGCACCACTTCTCGGTTTGCCTCGCCATGTAAACTCGCCAGCAGTTTACCTTTGACATCATAGATATGAGTAGTTTCTGTGGGTGCGTAAGTTCGCAGCACCCGCACATCGGGCAAATTGCGAAAGCTAATTGCCAGACCTACAAGCCCACCGGCTACGACGGAACTGGTCAGCATCGTGACACCGAGCAATGTGCCGCCAGTGAACTTGCTAGCAGCCCTAATAAACTGGAGAACTGGCTCTTGGTTAGTATTTGGCTTTTGCTGAAGAGTGTTAGACGACACGGCGGCAATTTCCTGAGTGAGCAGTAAAGGCTGATATTCTATACGGCTTAGTTGATTTGAACTGAAGTTTTTAGTAAGTTCACATCTACTCTTTAAGTTTATGCCTGTTAGTTCTTACATCCAAAGATGTTGGTATTTATGATGACAGCATACCTTAGAGAGAAAAACTCAGCCTACTTGGGAACAAAAGGAAACGAGTTAGGATAAGATCAGTCGGTCTATTCAGGTTGAATAAAAAGATAGAATCATCAGCCAAAGAAGGCGATCGCCTGAATTGTAGCGAGATTACCTTGCCGAAGGTGAATGTTAGCCCGTGAGTGTACCAGACTCTACCGTTGAACAGCAAAGTAATTTCATGAATGATTTATTGTCGGGCACTCAGCAAGACCTTGCCTGGTTGCAGCGCGGCACCAGTGAGATTTTCCCGGATCAGCCAGCCTCTCATTCCGTGGATGATAATCTACAGCAGCGCTTAGCCAAGAGTGACGCTCCTCTACGGATAAAGTTTGGCATTGACCCCACCGGAACCGATGTGCATCTGGGGCACAGCATTGTCTTTCGGAAACTGCGCGCCTTTCAGGATGCAGGACACACAGCCGTCCTGATTATTGGCGACTTTACTGCTCGGATTGGCGACCCTACCGGCAAATCGGAAGTGCGCCGCCAGTTGACTGAAGCGGATGTGGCAGCGAATGCTCAAACATACTTGGATCAAGTTCGTCCCATTTTGGATTTTGATACGCCTGGTCGATTGGAAATTCGCTATAACTCTGAATGGCTCGCCAGTCTGGATTTGTCAAAGATTTTGTCACTGCTCACCACAATGACCGTGGGGCAAATGCTGGCAAAAGAAGGCTTTGCTGATCGCTATGACAAGGGTAACCCCATCTTTTTGCATGAATTTCTCTATCCATTGATGCAGGGCTATGACTCTGTGGCGGTCAAAGCCGATGTGGAGCTAGGCGGCACTGATCAAAAGTTCAACATTGCTGTTGGACGCGATTTGCAGCGGCATTTTGGCATCCGTCCTCAGTTTGGCTTGCTGCTGCCGATTTTGGTGGGCACCGATGGCACACAAAAAATGTCGAAATCTTTGGGTAACTATGTGGCGTTGCTGGAAGATCCATTGACGATGTATTCAAAATTGGAAAAAACTCCAGATGCAGTGCTGAAGCAATATTTTGAGCTTTTAACCAACCTGCCTTTGGATCAACTGCCTGAAAATCCGCGTGAGTGTCAAAAGTTGCTGGCGCTGGATGTAGTGACTCAGTATCATGGTCGGGATGCAGCATTGCAGGCACAGGAAGCAGCGATCGCCTTAGTGCAAGGTGTCGGCAAAACTCAGCAGACGGTGGTGCCTGAGTTTTCATTAGTTGGGGTCGAGTTTCCTGCCAAAATTTTCTATATCGTCAGTGCAAGTGGTCTATGCAAAAGCAGTTCTGATGCCCGTCGCCAAATTCAAGGGGGGGCGGTGAAGTTAGACGGCGATCGCATTGATCAAGTAGATATGACATTTGAATCGGCGGCAGCTTTGGCAGGACGAACGCTGAGTGTGGGCACCAAACGATTTGTGCGATTGGTTGCTTAATTGTTGTTGGTTGAGTGAGACGACATGGTGAGGTTTTGGGTAGCGTATGGATGTTTTTAGTTTGACGCGTGGGCTAATGGCGATCGCGATCGTCCTATCTCTAGTCGGCTGTAGTGCGAGTAAGGCTTCCCAATGTAGTAAGCTGTCCGATTCTGTGAACAAAATGCGCCCTCTCGCTACCAAATTTCAGCAAGAAGGCAAAACCTACGAAGCTTCTGTCAGAGCCGCCGCTGCTAAAAACGATTTCAGCGCTTTCAAAGCAGCTTCTGCTAGTTCTGCCAATGCCTTTAACAGCTTAATTGCCGATTTAGATGGCTTAGTCAAAGAAATTCAGGCAATTGACCTCAAAGACGAAACCTTGGTCTCTCTAAAAAACCGCTACCTACAAAACACTAGCGCCATGAATAGCGCCTTCAAAAATAACAGCAGTGCGTTAACCACCTTTAGCACCATTGAAAGTTCGCCACAAGGGTTAAAAGATCAACAAAAAGCCGCCAGTGATTTAACTCAATCTGCCGCGACCATTCAAAGTTTAGTGGTAGAAGAAGGTCGCTTAGTCGCAGATTTTAACAACTACTGCATAGAGCAAAAGTAAGAGGAATATACCTTAAGCCTAAGCCTTTTCCAGTGAAAAAAGTTTTGGAAACTTCCGGAAATTCTCCTCAAGAAGGGCTGGAATGAGGGCAAACTAGTTGCCATTTGTCATTGGAAGAAAAGTTATGGTTGAGACTATTGCAGATCGGATTATTGTGCCGTTAGATGTGCCGACAAAAGCACAGGCGATCGCGTTGCTCGATCAGTTGCCCCAAGTCACCTTCTGGAAAGTGGGTCTGGAACTGTTTGTCAGTGCTGGACCCGACATCTTAACCGAGCTCAAAAATCGCCAGAAGAAAATTTTTCTAGATCTGAAATTTCACGACATTCCCAATACGGTTGCGGGAGCCTGTCGTGCTGCTGCCCGCTACGGTGTAGATTTGCTGACCATCCATGCAACCTGCGGCAAAGAAGCTCTGAAAGCTGCCCAAAGCGCGGCAGTTGAGGGGGCTGCTGAATCTGGAAATGCTGTGCCAAATTTGTTGGCAATTACCGTATTAACCAGTTTGAATGCCCGTGCCCTAGCGTTTGATCTCAAAATCCCGCTGGAACTGCCGGAATATGCCCTACATCTGGCGCTCCTCGCCCAAGAAAGCGGACTTGCTGGAGCCGTTTGCTCTCCCCAAGAAGTGAAACAACTCCGATACACCTGCCGCGATCGCTTTCTGCTCGTGTGTCCCGGTGTTCGCCCCAGTGGATCAGAAGCAGGTGACCAACGCCGCACTCTTACCCCATGTGCTGCAATGAATGCTGGAGCCAACTATCTGGTGATTGGTCGCCCAATTACAGCGGCGGCTGATCCCGCCCTTGCGTTTCATCAAATCTGTGAAGAGTTGATAGTCAAACCAGCCTAAAGACTGCCCAGAAAATTGTAAGAGCGCATCCTTAACAGATGCATCTAACCAGATTCAGTCATTTACAAGATCGTTGTGATTTCTTTCAGGTAGACTCTGCTAAATGGCTCGTCCTTACCGAGCGAATACTGCTCAATCAATCCGTTTTGATGAATTGAAACAGCGCTCCCATGCCGAATGATTACTATTGAGTCATCAAAAATATCCCGAGACAACATCATCTCGTTTTCAGTGGGATTGTCCAAAACGACGATATTACTACCGTAGTAGAACATACCTTCGAGATCGAGTGTCTCTTCGCAATACTCGGCAATCAATAGATCAAGCTTGGGGTTGCGGAGTAGATTTTGAACGTTGATGTTGTAGTCTGAATTCAAGTATTTTTCAGAGCGATTAATGAATGTGCCCTCTCGGCAAACACTACCAATCGTCCAGTGGGGATGGTGGAGTAGAATATGATCGACAATTTCTTGAATTTCAGCTGTAGAAATACGATTAAGGCTAATAGTTGGAATCCGGGCATCCTTTCCAGTTTCAAAAAAGCTCTTCAAAATATAAGCAGGAACATCTACACTCTCGCCTACAGCAGGCTTTAGATGCATGTTGATACCGGGAGCCGCATTGATTTCAATAATGCCAAAGTTTCCTTCTCGCCATGATTCTGAAAGGTCACGAGCCATTACATCAATGCCTAAGCAAGTAAGGCGAAAATATTGAGCAATATCTTGTGCCAGAATCACATTGTCAGGATGAATGTGTCGAGTGGCATCAATGCTCAAACCGCCAGCAGAAAGGTTGGCAACCTTTCGCAACAGCACTTTATGATCCTTTTCTATCACGCTATCTAGCGATAATTTCTGATCCTCTAGATAGCGTTCCATTGCTACATCATATTTTATTTTGCCAAGTGGCGATGTTGGAGTATCTATTCGAGCAGCAGTCCGATTTTCTCGCTCAATTAGCTCGCTAATCGTTGACACGCCATCGCCTATCACAAATGCAGGACACCGTTCGATTGCGGCCACAAACTTGCCATTGACGCACAACAAGCGAAAGTCTTTGCCAGCGATGCTTTTTTCAACAATGATGCGAATTGGTTGATCGTCGGGTACGGCGGCGATCGCGTTATCAAAGGCGCGTTCTAAACCATCAAAGTCTTTCACATCGGCCGTTACTCCAATACCTTTATGTCCAACAACAGGCTTAACTGCAACGGGATAACCAATCTGTTTTGCAACGGTTAATGCTTCATTTAAGGTGTAAACAATGCTGCCTGTAGGAACAGGGAAACCCAACGTATGAAGAAATTTTTTGCAATCATCCTTGCCAGTTGTAAAGTCTGAATCAATATGACTGTCATGATTGAAGGTCGTAGCAATGCCTCTTACTTGCTTACGCCCAAAACCATATTGCATCAGTCCTTCATCCCACAAATAAAAGGTAGGGATACTTAATTCGTAAGCGGTTTTAAGCAATGCATACACTGTAGGACCGCCATAGACCGAATCTCGAAAAATGCTTTGGAGCAGTTCAATCTGCTCTTCCATCCGAAATTGTTGATTACGTGTGATGGCTTCAAACCAATCCCATACGCAGTAGACGATCGCTCGACTGGTGCGCCGATGCAACGATTGTACGGCGATCCGAGTTCGTTTTCCGTGATTCTGCAAACTCCAGTGTGTTAAGTGCAGTTCCATCTCAAGCTGACTGACTTCAGCGACAGTGCGCGCGAATAGGTGAGCGTAAGAGTCATAGGATTCATCCCCTAAATGAGGATAGCGATCGCTGACCGCAGCAACATACACATCTAGGGAAAGTAGGGGATTTTTTGCAATTAAGGCAAAATCGAAGACTACTGCTGCTGTTTTCAAGTACGGATTTGAACCGATGTAGTGCCGAATATTGAAGATATCGAACGCATCAGTCGCTCGTGCGTTCACGCGATCCATTTCAATACTTTGATCCAAGACCATAACTCAATGCCATATTTATTCAGACACTATTTTAGCTTTGCACGGCTGTATTTTTCTCTACCGTAGGGTATGAATCGTTGACTGGTTCAATTAGACTGATTTCACCTCTATCTAAAGAAATGATTCTTTTGAAGGGGGGAATTGTAAAGCCTAATTGTTATGCTAAGCCTTTCCTTGTTAGGAGGGTATGACCTTATGAACAAGCACGATATAAAGGAAACTACACTTGATTTAAGAGAAGAAGTTCACAAATTAGCTGAAGCTGCTTTTCACAGTCACCTGATCTCTGGACATGGAGACAGTGAATATGATGATGAATATCAAATTGTGCATGAGGGTAAGCCAAGACATATGCCCTTAGTGGATGCACGTTCTTTTCTGACCGATTTACTTGAACAGACTAACTGATTCTTTTTTGGAATCTACCAAACGACTGTACTAAGTTTCCTAATAAAAATGCTTTATTAGGAAACTATTACTTCAGAGTTTGGAGATTACTATGACACTACAAGAGGTTCAAGAGGTAGGTACAGCATCCCAAAACAACGAGTCAGAAGTTCAAGACAGCGTGGCGCTTCCTGAAACTCATGGACAGTTGGTGATCATTGGAGGTGCCGAAGATAAAGAGGGTGACTGCAAAATCTTGCGCGAGTTTGTGCGGCGTGCAGGTGGGTTACAAGCTCGGATTGTGGTTATGACTGTGGCAACGGGGCTTCCTGGCGAGGTTGGTGAGACCTATATCAATGTATTTCAACGGTTGGGAGCTGATTCTGTCAAAGTTGTAGATACTGCGAAACGTGAGAATGCGGATGACCCCAAGGGCTTAGAGGCGATTCAAGATGCAACGGGTGTATTCTTCACAGGTGGTAATCAGGCTCGAATTACTGAATGTTTGAAGGATACCGAACTGGATAGTCTATTACATCGACGATTTTCTGAAGGCATTATTATTGCTGGCACCAGTGCTGGAGCCGCCATGATGCCTGACATGATGATTGTTGAAGGAGAATCGGAAACTAATCCGCGTATGGATGTTGCCGAAATGGATCGAGGCATGGGCTTTTTTACGGGTGTTGTGATTGATCAACATTTTGCTCAACGAGGACGACTCGGACGGTTGCTATCCGCGATCGCTCAACAGCCTGTCAATCTGGGTTTTGGCATTGATGAAAATACTGCGATCATTATCAATGGCAAAGAGCTAGAAGTGTTTGGCGAAGGAGCAATCACGGTTGTTGATGTAGCAAATCTCACTCATACCAATGTCGATAAACTTTTAAAGGATGAGCCGCTTGCCCTGTGCAACGCAACTCTGCACATTCTTCCCCATGGGTATGGGTTCAACTTAGAAAAAAGAACACCGATTGAAAGAAAATAGATCGGGTTGCATAGCCTATTACCTATCTAATTGACACATTTATATCTCTGCGCGTCTGGGTGCTAAGCAGTACTCAGACGTTGCGGCAGGAAATATAGTGCGATCGACCACTGAGCGCTTGCCATTCTTCAGTTGAGCGTGCCTTGCAAATCAATACTCAGATGGGCATAGCCCAGTGCTTTCGTTTTTAGGATGTAGGTCTCTACACAAGAGGATTGGTTCAACTAACCAAGGAAGTTTGTCTCCGCAATATCCTGTAAAGTGACAAGCCCCAAAATGTTACAGGCTGCGGTTGGCTTTACTATAGCAAGCGTTGTCTACTATTACTTGTAACGATTAGTCAGAGATGCTACAAAAATATTCATCAATCAATGTCTAGAGTGAACAATGAAAGTGATGAATCTAGTCCATTTTGAGTTGGGGCTGAGTAGCAATAATCCAGGTTAAAAGCAGCAAGCAGGAGGTCTTACGGAAGGATTACAGATCTTTCAATTGTGGCGCTAGCTTTCTGAGTTTTCAGCCGCGATCGCGTCGTCGATTTCTTCTGGGTTTTGAGCATAATAAGTGCGAATAGCTTTCAAGTCATCTCTAGTGAGCTGTGGGTAATCGCCGAGCAAGTTTGCGTCTGAGCATCCCTGCAAGTGCAAGGCGATCAATTTCCACACAGGAATTTGCGTCCGACCAATACAAGCGGCTCCATTGCAGACTCCAGGAGTCTTTCTAATTTTTGTCGCTGCCATAACTCGTTCCAAATAGTCTTGTAGTTTTTCTTGGTTCTTGGCTAGAAACTTAAGTAGAGTAGTCTAGTTTTGCATGTGAACTGAAAGCCGATGACTCAGACCCAAGCTAAATAGGTTGTAGTCTCAAGAAATCAGTACCATTTGCAGTTCAGCAGAACGAACAGAATCAGTCGTTTTTGCTTGAAAGTAGCTCTATCTTTGATCATGTCACAAAAGTTCAGCGAGGTGGCTCGCTCTGGAGGCTTATTGATGGCGATCGCCATGCACTCTATAGAGTAGCCATCAGAAACGTACTTTGCATTTCAATCGCCTCACTCCGAGCCTGATATAATCGCTCGCAAGTATGGTGATTTTGGGAGAGTGACATGGTGTGGCAAGTGATTTCAGGTGGAGTGACAGCCCCGAAAGGCTATCGGGCAGCAGGAATTACAGCAGGGTTAAAACCATCTGGGCTACCAGATTTGGCGCTGATTGTGTCGGATGTGGAAGCGATCGCGGCGGGAGTATTCACCCTCAGCGTCGTCCGAGCCGCCTGTGTAGACTACTGCCGAGATAAACTGCGCGCTAAACCCAACGCCCGTGCCATTCTTTGCAATGCAGGACAGGCAAATGCTGCTACTGGGACACTGGGCATGGCAGATGCCGTAGATTCTGCTCAATCGCTGAGTCAACAGTTAGGAATTGCACCCGAAGCCATTTTGCTAGCATCCACTGGCGTAATCGGGCAGCGAATCAAGCTGGATATTTTGAAATCTGCCTTACCAGAGTTAGTTGAGTCGCTATCAGATAGCGGATCGGATGCCGCAGCTAAGGCAATTTGTACCACTGATTTGGTGCCAAAAGAGATCGCCCTAGAAACAACTTTCGGAGACCGACCCGTTCGGATTGGCGGCATCTGTAAGGGGTCTGGTATGATCCACCCAAACATGGCGACCATGCTGGGCTTTATCACCTGCGATGCGGCAGTTTCCCCGCAGCTTTGGCAGCAGATGTTAAGCCGTGCCGTAGACAAAAGCTTTAACCAAATTACGGTGGATGGCGACACCAGCACGAACGACACGGTGTTGGCACTAGCCAATGGCGAATCTCGCACTCCTGCCATTACCGAGCCGGGGGCTGAAGCCGATAAATTGGAAGCGATGCTAACGGAAGTGTGCATTTATTTAGCAAAAGCGATCGCGCGCGATGGAGAAGGCGCAACCTGCTTAATTGAAGTACAAGTTTCTGGTGCCATAGACGATGCCTCGGCCCGCAAAATTGCCCGAGTGGTCGCTGGATCATCCCTGACCAAAGCGGCTATTTTTGGGCGCGATCCCAATTGGGGGAGAATTGCCGGAGCCGCTGGACGAGCTGATGTTCCGTTCAATCAAGATGATTTGCAGATCAAGCTAGGCGATTTCCTAATGATGGATCAAGGCCAGCCCCAGCCTTTCGACCGAGTTGCTGCCAATGCCTATCTCAAACAAGCCGCCGCAGGAGCCTATTTGCAAGAAGATACAGTCTTGATTTCCCTCAGCGTGGGAGATGGGTCTGGTTCCGGCACTGCTTGGGGCTGCGACCTTAGCTACGATTACGTCAAAATCAACGCAGAATACACCACCTGATTGCAGAAATGAAGGGTAAAAGGAGAAAGGGCTAAAAGGTTTATACTGATTCTCCGCACTCCGTACTTTGCACTCCGCACTTTCCTTTAACCCATTTCCACAGAAATCAAAGAAAACTCATAGCGTCCTTTGCCTGATTGCTTTGCCCGATACATGGCACTATCTGCTTCCTTTAATAAGGTTTCCAGATCCGATGCTTGGTGAGGATAAAGGCTAATGCCCACACTGCTTGTGATGGAGATCAGGTGCCCTTCTAGTTCAAACGGTTTAGCCAAGGTGTTGAGGAGTTTGGTTGCCACCCTAGTAGCATCTTGGGCGCTAGGAATCCCAGGCAAAATCACGGTGAATTCGTCGCCGCCGAGCCGAGCTACTGTATCACTGCCGCGTAGACAGCCTGTAAGACGACGCGCTACCGCTCTAAGCAGTAAATCGCCAATGTCGTGTCCTTTGGTGTCATTGATTTGCTTGAAGCCATCTATAGCTACAGACAACAGTGTTAGGACACAGCATCTTTCAGGACCGACTCCATTGCTTGCCGTAAAGAACTAAAGCTAGACAAGCTGTTGCGAATACGACTTTTCAGCCAAGCCCAACACTTTTCAATCCGATTGAAATCTGGAGAATAAGCGGGTAAATATAACAACCGACACCCTACCGACTCCACCAATTGAGCAACCCGTCCCCCATGATGAAACGTGGCATTGTCGAGAATCAAAACCTTCCCAGGCTTAAGCGTTGGCAGCAAACACGTTTCTAGCCAGATTTCAAACACGACTCGATTACAAGAGCCGTTCACGGTAAAGGGAGCACTCAGTTGGTGCTCACAGTAAGCCGCAATCATATTGATTCGTTGACCCCGTCGCCCTGACTTGAGTGCTTCAAATCGCACACCGGGTTCACACCAACCATATCCATAATCCTCTCGCTCATCCATTCCCGATTCATCGATGTACACCCGGTCGGATAAAGACACTTTGGCTAGCTGCTCTAGGAACTCTGCTCGTTTGTGCTCATCGCGTTCAAGGTAGCCATAGGTCTTTTTTTTCGACTCAAGCCCAGTTTGTGTAACGCCCTGGAAATTGTGCGAACACTGAGTTGGTCTTGCCACAACTCGACCATTTGCGCTTGGGTTTTGCCCCCATGCTGCTTGGCAAATTTGGCAAACTTGTCCCAATCGGTGATTTTGCTGGTGGTTCGATGGGGACGAGTTGTTTTGGCTTGGTAGTCTCCAGTTTCCTTCTGTCGCTTCAGCCATAGATTGATCGTGTTGCGACTGAGTTGAAACACTTGGGCGGCTTCACTCTGCTTCATGCCGTCTAATTGGATGGCATTGATCACCTTTTGTCGCAAGTCGTAACTGTACGCTTTTGCCATAGATGCACTCACCCTCCTATAGCTGGGGATACCTCTCAGTCTATGTCCTATTGGTCCTGGCAATAGCTATAAATCAAGAAAGAGCAAGGCAACGAGTTGTTCTTTTTCCTTTGCCCATAAAATCGCCTGTTCCAAGCGTTCGTGAAATAGCTTGCGATTGGGCAAGCCTGTGAGGGAGTCGTGGTTGGCAACATGGCTGAGTTGGGTGGCAGAGCGCTGGAGTTCCGCATTGGATTGCACCAGTTCAGCAGTCGTGCGTTTGAGTTCGTCCTCCATGCGTTTGCGCTCGGTAATATCTCGAATGATACCGACCAAAAAGCAGTTACCTGCCGAATCTTTGTGCAGCGATCGCTTGGTTTCGATGTGGTGTGTGAAACCCTTACGATCAGTAAAGGCTTCTTCGTTGCGACATTCTTGCTCCGTGCGGAACACATTATCATCTTGCTGTCGAAAAATATCAGCTTCAGCTTGTGAAAAAACATCGTAGTCTGATCGCTCGATTAATTCCCCAAGGGGATAACCCAAAAATCTTGAAAATGCTTCATTTAGGACAACCCAGCGATAGTTCCGGTCTTTCACAAAAATAGGGTCAGGGATGGTGTTAATGATGGTGTTGAGAAATTCTTTAGAGCGCTGCAGTTCTTCTTGAACACGAGCGATGTGGGCAATGATGGCGATCGCCGATGCGGTCATCGTTACCAGCGGCGGCACCACAGGAATCCACCAGCCTATGATGAGGAAACCGTAGGCAATCAACACTAGACCAGTTCCGGCGATCGCAATTCCTAACGTAGACCAGCGCGGCGATCGCAGTTGCCAGCTAATTCCTGCCCCCACTCCGGCCCAGACAAAAATCCATAGCCATTCAATTGGGTCCGTCCAGCTATTGATCAAAGTCCGTCCATCTTTTGCCGCGCCCACAATTTGACTGATTAAGTTAGCGTGAAACTCTACGCCTGTAATAGGTCGCGGTGACCCAATCAACTGACTGCTATAGGATGTGAAAACAAAATCGTTGACGCTAACGGCGGTATAGCCGACCAATACGATGCGATCTCGAAACACCTCTGACGGCACCTCTCCGGCTAATACCTTTGTCAGCGAAACCTGCCGGAAGCTACTGGCAGGTCCACGGGGGTTGAGCAAAATCTGATAGCCCCCATCATCAGACAAGATGTATGCCCCATCGTGAGCAGTGTATCGGCGGAAGATGGCACTGCCCAATTGTAAGTTGCCCGACTGGTCGGCAGCAGTCTCAGGCTTGATGCCTTGCATTTGCAAATACTTGAGTGCTAACACCAACCCAAAACTTTGACGTGCTGGGCGCTTATCTTCTGACTTCCAATACAACAGCCCTCGTCGCACTTTGTCATCTTGGTCATGTACAAGGTTGTTGAACCCAACTTGATTCAGTTGCTTGAGGAGAGCAGGCGCTGGAACTTCTGGATTGTCTTGATCGGCAATATAAGTGATTCCAATTAAATTGGGGTTCTGCTGATAGGCTTGCAGCAAGTCCTGATGTCCCGGTGGAATCGGCAAATCTCGATAAATATCTAAGCCGATGGCACCAGCCCGGGCAGTTTGCAGGATTTTCAGTAGATTAGCCAATTCAGCATCGGGAATGGGATATTTGCCGACTCGACGCAGATCTGTATCATCAATCGTAATTATCACAATACGATTGTCCCTAGGTTCAGGGGGACGCAGACGAATCATTTGGTCGTAGGTTGCGAGTTCCCATCCCTGTAGCAATCCTGATAGTCGCACTGCAATTACGCAACTCGTCACGCTTAATGCCGTCAGCACTACTCTCTGTCGTTTTTGGGTGACTTTGTGGAGACGTTTCAACAGGTCTCGATATGTGTCAAACGTCATGATGTGTTCAGCTACAAAGAACCCTACAAATAGCCTATAAAAAGTGTGGAGATGCTAGGTCGATGAGACTGTAAATGCAACCGTTATTAAGATGCCCTATGTGACGATGACAATAACCTGTAAGCAGGATTGATTTATCAACTCATCATGATTCCCTCAAGGCGATCGCCTAGTGCTACTCAATGACTCCAAGTTTTCGGGTTGGATAAAGTTCAAGCGTTCATCAGCTTGTTATGCGGCAGTTACAAGCTGTATTTGCTTTATTTAGGTCAATTTAACTTTCCTGCAAGCATTTCTTCTTCTCTGTTTCAATTTCCGAAATGGCGATGCCAAATCTTGTAGAGACAAGCTAGGCTATCGTTAACTTTTCAACCTTTTTGTATGGTAAGAGACCTGGCAATTTCTACCCATGGATTGACCAAGCAGTTCGATCACCATCGGGCGATTCACGAAATTGATCTAAACGTCGAAGTGGGCGAGGTCTATGGGCTAATTGGACCCAATGGGGCAGGCAAAACCACTTTAATTCGCCTGCTTGCCGCCGCCGAAGATCCAACAACAGGCGAAATCTTTATCAATGGCGAACGCCTTCTGCGAGATCAAAATAACGCTCAACTCAAACGGCATATTGGGTACCTACCCGATGACTATCCACTCTACGATGACCTCACTGTTTGGGACTATCTTGATTATTTTGCTCGGCTTTATCAATTGCGAGAACCCCATCGCACTCAACGCCTGCGAGTTGTGTTGGATTTAGTGCAGCTAAGCCACAAGCGAAGCAGCCAAATTTCTACCCTATCTCGCGGCATGAAGCAGCGGCTTAGTTTGGCACGCACTATTATTCACGAACCGCTGGTGCTGCTGTTAGACGAACCTGTTTCTGGGCTTGATCCGATCGCCCGGATGCAGTTTCGCGAAATCGTCAAAACATTGCAAGAAGCAGGCATGACGATTCTAATTTCCTCCCATGTACTCAGCGATTTGGCAGAACTGTGTACCTCAGTTGGCATCATGGAACTGGGCTATCTAGTGGAAAGTACGTCTTTACACAATCTCTACAGCCGCCTCAGCCGTCAGCAAATTATCTTGGCGACCTTGGGTGATGTGGATGCACTCAGGTCAGAACTTCATCAGTGTGCCGATGTGGAAAATATTGAGCTATTGCCAGGAAGCCAGCGGCTGCGGGTGGAATTTTCTGGTAATGCTGAAGCAGGAGTAACCTTGCTGCGATCGCTCGTTGCATCCGGCATTCCGCTCTCCGAATTTCATCCCACTCAAGAAGATTTAGAAACTATCTTTCTTAAACTAGGACACCAACAAGCTTCCTAAAAAGTAGTTCTTGTTTAAGGTGCGTTTCGGCTGCACTCAACACACTCTACGCGATCGCCTGTTTTTAATTCACCTATCTACCCATCCGCTCTTGGTCCTTTGTCATTTCTCCACTGGAGCCTCAATCATGCTTCCCAACCTCCTCCTATCCTTCTCAAACTGGAATCCACAGTTTTTTCGAGAAGTCAAAGGTCGCCTCAAAAATCGCAACCTGACGCTCACAGTTTTGTTTTCTTTTTTGGCTCAGTTTGCCTTGCTATTTTTCTTTTGGGCAGCCTTACCCACCCCAAAAGTTACTGCTTCCAGTCATTACTGCACTGGCAAAGAACTCTATAACGTGAATGATTGCGTGCTGGATGCTCAAGGCAATATTTTAGTCAACTGGCAGCTTTGGTGGACAGATTTGTTTCACGTCCTCACCTGGATGTTGCCTTTTATTTTGATAGTTGCGGGAGTATATTTGCTAATCAATGATTTGGCAAAAGAGGAACAGCGAGGCACGCTCAATTTTATTCGCCTTAGTCCTCAAGCCAGCCAAACGATTTTATTGGGTAAGCTGCTGGGAGTACCGGTGTTGGTCTATCTAGGAATATTGCTGGCAGTGCCATTACAGCTGGGGTCAGCCGGACAGGGTGGCGTTGATACCGCAGAACTACTCAGTCTTTATTTGGTTGTTCCTGCAATCAGTTGTGTTTTCTACACTGGAGCTATCTTCTATGCCTTTTTAGGTGGAACACACGGCTGGCTTGGTGCCGCGATCGTTTCTGGAATATATGCAATCTTCTACCAAATTTGGCAGGGTTCGCGATATTCTCCAGAGCGAGACTTCATTGGTCCTGACTTCTGGTATAGCTTACCGATCGCAAGCAATCTGGGGCTATTAACCGTCTTTACTCTAGGTATTTGCACAGTCGCAACGTTTTGGTTTTGGCAAACGATCAACCGTCGATTTTGCAATCCTAACCTGACATTAATCAGCAAACGTCAGAGCTACGCTATGACCATTTGCATTGCGGTGTTCATTTTGGGCTTTCCTTTTCAGGAGTTTAGTGAAGGGGAATATTACCGTCCAATGTCCGATCTGTTTATGTTGATTGTTTTTAATTCAATCTGGTTTTTGGTGCTGATTGCAGCACTAACCCCTCATCGCCAAACTTTGTTGGACTGGGCACGCTATCGTCAAACCCGCACCTCTGGCAGAACATTGAGGCTGACGAAAGCAACGCTACGAGATTGGATATTGGGTGAGAAAAGTCCTGCGATCGCGGCGCTTGCCCTAAATCTACTAATTACGATCGCCATCCTCACCCCGTGGATTATGACCTGGGGTGAGCCAACGGAACAACTGCAAGGTTTAATATCGCTGCTGCTGAACGCAACCTTTATGTTGATTTGCGCTGCGATCGCTCAACTAATTTTGTTTAGCTCCTCTAAAAGGCGATCGGTCTTTGCCCTAGCAATTGTTGGAGGATTGATCGCCCTGCCTCCTATTATGATGTTGACCATCGGACTTCGCCCAGACCAAGGTAGCCTTCCCTGGATCTGGTCTTGCTTTTCTTTTGTCAGTATTCAATCTGCTTCTAAAATGACGATCTTGTTGGGTCTGCTAGGACAATTACTTGTTTTAACAGGGCTTAGTGCAGGGCTTACTCACCAACTTCGCCGCGCTGGAGAATCAGAAATGAAAGCCTTGATGGCAAAACCGCATAAAAGCATAACCTCAAATATTTTGTCTTGACGGATTTAAGTCTCTCTTCAGTCAAAAATGCCAGGTAGCAGATTAGCAAAGTTTCCTTTATTAGTCTGCTACTGCGAGTATTTTCGGTATGTTGTCCGACGGTAGTAGACAGGAGAGGCAATTGGCTGAGCAGCAGAACTTATGGTAGTTAAGGCGTAGAACTTTGGTTTAGTTGAGCAGCTTGCAAGTAAATAACCCATTTACTAGATGCTTAAGCGGTATCCAAAGTGGAATGCCCAGATAATGTCATCAAGAAAAGGCTGAGTGCTGTAAAAACGACCTGCTTACTATTCTCTGTCACAACTGAATTTGCTTTAAGAATGAGGTAGAAATAAATTTTGCCTATTCTAACCTCTGATTTTCGGCACATTGATGTGACAGCGTTCTAATAAAGATGAAACCCTTACCCATGAGAAATGACCTTTGCAAAATCGTAGATCTCTTCTAAAACTAGAAGATTTGCGAAGAGAAGTGTTTATTTGTACCATTCTCAGGTAGGTTAAGAAAAATTTGAGGATTGCTTATGAGATACACCGTAGAAGATGGTGGACGCTTAAACAACTTTGCTGTCGAGCCAAAGATGTACAAGGCAGAACCCCCAACTGGTAACCAAAAGCGCAACTACATAATTCTAGGCGTAGTAGGAATGGTGTTGATTGGCGGATTAATGGCAGTTGCGGTGTCAGTGTCCTAGCTATCTGCTACTGCTTTTAACTAGAACAGATCGCATCATTAGATAGCGTTTCAGATTGATTAATTCCCGTTTGTAAAAAGTTCCACGGAACCCACTTACAGACGGTTTTTTTTAACAAAAAAACTTAGTAAAACGCTACCTTAGAGGTAGATCTGAACGGATCTGAATCGATGAAGGGTGGGCTTGTAGCAATGAAAATGTGGAACAGTTTGACAGCGATCGGATTCGTCATCACAGGTTTAGTTGCTGTTAATGCTGCAAACGCTGCTCCTCGGATAGGGTCAACATCACAGTTACAACGGCTTTCTGTCGATTTGGTGCGCTCTGATACTCAAGACTTTTTTAAGTTAGGTCGCATGAAGTTAGAACGTGAAATTCAAACTATTTATGAACAGAGATCGCAGTTAGACACAGGCGTTCTAATTATCGATCCCAGCATTCAACCACAACCGGATTTATCGCCGTTAGAAACGCCAAATCTGGGACCATTGAAACCGCCAAAACGTTAGCTTGCGATCGCCAAACCTGCTCTTCCAATCACTAACGCATTATTTTTAGCGCTCATGAGCCTTTATCTAGGGATTGACTTTGGCACCTCTGGCGCGCGGGCAGCCGTGATCGATCAGGAAATGCGGCTGTGTGTTCAAGTGAGCCAACGATTTGCATCTGTCGAACCTCACCAATGGGCAACCCAGTGGCAAGATGTGTTGTTTAGCTTAATCGGTCAAATTCCGGCAGACATCCGCGCTCAAATCTGCGCGATCGCGATTGATGGCACCTCTTCTACCGTGCTGCTCTGTAACAGGGCAGGAGTACCGTTGGATACGCCGATCCTTTACAACGATGCCCGTGCAGGTTCAGCGCTTGCCGATCTGCAAGTATTTTTTGCTCAAGCAAATTTACATGATGCGCCTGGGCAGGGTGTTGTGCTGAGCGCGACCTCTAGCTTGGTGAAACTGCTGTGGTGGAAGCAGCAGCCTATTTATTCCCAGGCCAGATATTTGTTGCATCAAGCAGATTGGTTAGCATTTTTGCTACATGGGCAACTGGGCGTTAGCGATTATCACAACTGTCTGAAACTTGGCTACGATGTAGCTCGTCTGGAATATCCATCGTGGATGGCAGGGTTGGATGTGATGCCGCTATTGCCACAAGTGCGATCGCCTGGAAGTGTGGTTGGCACCATTGTTGCGGCGGTTGCTCATCAGCTTGGGCTACCCATCAATTGTCAAATTTGCACAGGCACCACCGACAGTATTGCGGCTTTTCTTGCCAGCGGCATAACCGAGATTGGGGAAGCCGTCACCTCTCTCGGCTCCACTTTAGTGCTCAAATTGTTAAGCGCCACTCCAATCGAAAATGGAACCTACGGAATTTATAGCCATCGCCTGGGAGATCTGTGGCTAGTTGGTGGAGCTTCTAATACAGGTGGCGCGGTGCTTCAGCAGTTCTTCACACCGCAAGAATTGTTAGAATTGAGTCCTCATATTCCAGTGCAGCAAGAAAGTCCACTCAAGTACTATCCGCTGACCCAACTGGGCGATCGCTTCCCAATTAATGACCCTGCTTTGCTACCCTGCTTAGAGCCTCGCCCCGCCAGTCCCGTAGACTTTTTGCATGGGCTGCTCGAAAGCATGGCACGGATTGAGGCACGAGGCTATCAATTGCTACAAGAGTTGGGCGCAACAAATTTAGTCCGAGTTTATACGGCTGGCGGTGGTGCAGCAAACCCATCGTGGACTGCGATTCGGAGTCGCCAGTTGCAGGTTCCAGTCCTAGTCTCACCCAATACGGAAGCAGCCTATGGAACGGCACGATTGGCAAAAAGCAGCAGAGAATGATGAGCAACAAATAGTGAGTAAAAACAGGCGATCGCCCAGTGAATCCCGAGTGATAGGTCAAGCATCGCCGTAACGCACCATGAAAAAGTCTCGACAGTCTCTGGCAATTCTGTTACCCTTTGCCATGGAATGGTGATGGAGGATAAAAATGCCAGAATTGGGAGAGTCAGCAAAAAAGCGACGCAAAACTGGATTTAGACTATTTAGTCGGCAACGTCCATCCACCCCCGCACAAAAATCTTCACGCACACCTGCTCAGCCTCCCCGGAATGACCTAATGCCATCGAAACCGTTGAATGGCACGCCAGCGCCATTAGCCAGTCAAGTAGATAGTCCCAAAGTTGGTGAGGCAACGTCTGCGCAATCTAAAAAGTCTGGCTTTCAGCCGTTTGGGTGGCTGTTTAATAAGCGGTCTAGACGAAGTAGATCGAGCGACATTAGAGAGAGAAGGCAATCATCTTTTGAAGTGCCTTCTCACACTCGGCAGACGATGAATGAGAACGGCAAGCCATCAGTGCCCAATCGGCGCAATTTCGAAAGCTCCCGTTCGGAGCAGCGATCACCAAAAGTAGATTCCTATGGCAATGGTCGCGCCTACGAGCCGTCTAGACATTCTCAAAACCGTTGGTTGAGCAAAGGGTTACCTACACATATTCAGGCAAGTAATCCAACTTTCTTGCAGCAGCAAACCTTGCTACAGCAACCCACTTTGTTGCAAGAGCCAAACGATGATCAGGGTGGTTCTCGCTCCCAAAAACGGCGGAAGTCAAAGCCCATCGACCTGACTCCAAGATCGCGGAGTGTGGCGATCGCCCTTTACGCGGCTCGAATGCTGATTTTAAGTGTTGGGGTTGGAGTGTTGGCGGGAACAGTTTTATCTGCCTGGAATCCTGTAAATAGTCCCTTTACGGCTGGTCTGCAAACTATCAAACAAGCTAGTTCTGCACCAAGACTTCAGGAAAACCCAGCCTCTGAAATGAAACTTGCCCAGGAAATAATCCCGCTTAAAGCTGCTCTACAGACTTTGATTCAACAGAATCCTAAGTTTAACCCCGGCATTTTTCTGATTGATTTAGATAACAACAGTTACCTGGATTTGAGTGGCACAGCTAGTTTTTCAGCCGCTAGTACGATCAAGGTGCCGATTTTAATCGCGTTTTTTCAAGCTTTAGACAGCGGGAAAATCCGGTTAGATGAAAAGCTGGTAATGCAAAAGGAATTAGTAGCTGAAGGTTCTGGAGATTTACAGTATTTACCCGTTGGTAGCCAATTTACAGCTCTAGATGTTGCCACCAGGATGATTACCATCAGTGACAATACGGCAACCAATATGTTAATTGCGCGGTTAGGTGGAATGTCAGCACTCAATCAACAGTTCAAGGCTTGGGGGCTTTCTACGACTACCTTAAATAAACTGCTGCCTGATTTGCAGGGCACAAATGTCTCAAGCCCCAAAGAGCTAACAAGCTTGATGGTCAGAGTCAGCCAAGGTGATTTGGTTTCGCTGCGATCGCGAGATCGAATGCTCGACATCATGCGCCGCACCATCAATAACAGTCAGCTACCTCAAGGATTAGGAGATGGAGCGACTATCGCTCACAAAACAGGAGACATTGGTGCGCTAGTTGGCGATGTTGGATTGATTGATATGCCGAACGGCAAACGCTATGCAACAGCCGTCCTAGTCAAGCGTAATTTCAATGACGATACTGCCTATGAGCTAGTTCAAAAAATTTCTCGCATAACTTATCAACACCTTAGCAACCCTAAAGCGATCGCCTCTACTCAGTCCTTGCCGCCCACATCAACAGCACCAAAGCCTTAGAGTCTTTTACTAGCGTAGCTGATCCGTTAAAGCACTGTAATTTGACTTTGAGTTAGTGGTTATTGATAGCTTGTGCAGTGCTAATTCCACAAGCGGTTGTACTTTGATTACATAGTGCAAATTGCTTTGAATGAGGTTGTCTAATGCTAAAAGCACTACTGAGGCTATTCGCTGCAACACTGAATGAGTAATAAAGCATATAAAACGAAAAGCCCCAGCATTTTGCCGGGGCTTACACATTAGGAGGAAAAACTATATCGAAAAAATTTAGAGACTGATGTCAACTCGTTTAGTGAAATCAGGCTTACAATTCTTTTTCCAAGCTAGCATTGATTTTTCACTCGATTTTTCGAGTTGATCGGGATCAGTGAATTTGAGAAATGATGCAGACTAAGGTTTTTAGACAGAAACCTTTAAGTTTCTAACAATTTGCAGAGTAATTCCTGCGGAATTGTCCATGTTGCTTTTGGGAGCAGAAATAGAAGAAGAAATCGCGATGAGAAATAGAAACCCAAAAAGGGCGATCGCGGTTTGAAAAAAGAGTGGGAATTCAGAACTACGTTGCATGGGAACCTCCTGAGTAAGTTGGAACTTAGGAACGTGGAGTGATGTTCGCTTTAAGTTCCTGTAGTCATCATCATCTTGTACTGTTCATCATCTTAAATCGGTAAGATTCCTGATTTGAGCAATGATAGAAATCGACTTTTAGTAAGAAACACTTAAGTTCTTAGCAACTTCTATTGTCGTTCCTACCGTGTTGCTCAGTTGAGTCTTTGGAACCGAAGCAGAAGAGACGATCGCGATTAGAAACAGAAACCCAAAAAGGGTGATCGCGGTTTGAAAAAAGAGTGGGAATTCAAAACTCCGTTGCATGGGAACCTCCTAGGTGAGTGGGAACTTATGAATGTGGAGCGATGTTCGTTTTAAGTTCCTATATTTATCATCATCTTGGATCAGCCAAATTCCTGAAGTGATCTCAAACTCTGGCAATTGTGATACTGGTCTCTCAAAACTGGTGCGATCATCAAAGTCTTACCCTATTAGCCGTAACCCTACTAGCAAAAATTCACTGAAACGATCGCCCATCGGCAATTCCGTGTTAAAACTCTGGGAACATTTCCCGCTAGGTATGGTGTAGACTAAAAATCTTCTATCCCACATCTAGCTACATCCCACTCAGTTTCCATCAAAAGCGAGACCTTACTATGGTTCGACTTAACCACATTCGCCGCCAAGATCCAGTTGCCGCACCCCCGATCGCGGAACCCCTGTTTGCCACTAATCCCTTTCCCAAGACGGCACCTACTGCCAATCCTGTTTTTTATCGCACTTATAGCCGCCGTACCGAAGCTGGACGCGAACCCTGGGATGTGGTTGTCGAGCGTACTACACGGGGACTGGTGAAGTTGGGTAAACTTACCGCTGCGGAAGCTGCCTTAATTGAGCAAATGCAGCATGAGTTGAAAGCCTTACCCTCCGGACGGTGGCTGTGGGTAGGTGGGACGCCTTGGATCGAAAAGCCTGAGAATTTTTCGGGTTCCTACAACTGCACCAGCACCAACGTTGTGGACTGGCGAGCCTTTGGATTAATGATGGACCTTGCCATGATGGGCTGTGGCACCGGAGCTATTTTAGAACCGAAGTATATCGAGCGGCTTCCCGCAATTCGCAACCAAATTTCAGTCTCTGTAATTGGTGAAGTGGGCGCTACTCCAGCCGAGCAGCGGCGCGATCGCACCGAAGTGCTCATTCAAGCCAACACCGTTCAAATTCACGTGGGCGATAGTCGCCAAGGCTGGGTATCTTCCTATCAAACCCTGTTGGAACTAACGACAGATGAACGCTTTAACGGCACGGTACAAGTCACGGTGGATGTCAGCGATGTCCGTCCTGAAGGGGAAGTGCTGAAAGGCTTTGGTGGCGTAGCCAATCCGATTCGGCTGTCTGGCTTATATGCCCGCTGTGCGGCACTGTTGAATAAAGCCCAAGGACGGCAACTGACCTCTGTAGAGTGCTGTCTGCTAATTGACGAAGCTGCCGCTACAGTGGTAGCCGGAAATATTAGGCGCAGTGCAGGAATGCGTCAGAGCGACAGCGAAGATACAGCCTTTGCTAGCGCCAAAGATAATCTGTGGCAGCAAGATGCGGATGGCAACTGGCGGATCGATGCCGAACGGGATGTGCTGCGGATGGCGAACCATACCCGCGTTTTTCACCAAAAGCCAACCGAGCAAGAATGCATTGATGCAGTTCGCAAACAGTTTTACTCCGGTGAAGGCGCAATTCAGTATGCGCCAGAGGCGATCGCCCGTGCCAATAGCGATCTGCTCACGGATGCCGATCAGCGAACTGATTTTCTCAAGGCATACAATCAAGGCGATGCTCAAGGGTGGCTGCAACAGCGCCACCCGCAAATGTCTGCCGCCGAGTTAGAACATCGTCTTGGGCGGTATGGGTTGAATCCTTGCGGCGAAATAATCGGGGCAGATTTCCATTGCAATCTGGCAGAAGTGCATCTTAACCAGATTGATCCACTCGATTACAGCGCCCAGGAAAAAGCCTTTACTGCCGCTGCTCTATCCGTTGCCGCATTGCTCAATCATCAATTTAGTGAACCCCGCTATCAGTTTTCTCGCGAAATTGACCCAATTGTCGGAGTCTCGTTTACGGGTTTGTTTGACTTTTTTGTTCATGCTTTTGGGGTGGAATGGTTGCACTGGTGGCAGGCAGGTAGACCCAGCACTGTCACCGGATTAGAGTTGCAGCAACGAGAACAGGCATACCTGATGCGTTGGCGAGAGACGGTTCATCAAGTTATCTGGAACTATTGCGACCAACACGGCATCAAGCGCCCAAACCGCTGCACTACAGTGCAACCCGCAGGCACCAAGTCTTTGCTCACTGGCGCTAGCCCTGGTTGGCATCCACCGAAAGCTCAACGCTTTATTCGGCGGATTACGTTCCGCAAGAGTGATCCGGTGGCGATGGCATGTTTGGATTATGGCTATAGTGTCGTTCCATCCCAATCAGACAAGGACGAAAACGGCAATTTGCTTAATGATCCGTTTGACGATCGCTGTACTGAGTGGCTAGTGGAAATTCCGGTCGAGGTGTCATGGGCGAATTTGCCTGGAGCCGATGAAATTCCGATTGAACAGTTTTCGGCGTTGGCGCAGTTTGATTTCTACATGCAGGTGCAGAATCATTACACCGCCCACAACACGAGCGCTACGGTGGAACTAACCGAAGCCGAAGTGGAACCCTTGGGACGGCGGATTTATCAAGCGATCGCAAATGACGAAGGCTACATTAGCGCCGCCCTGCTTGCCCGGTTTGATGCCCCCTTTCCCCGTTTGCCGTTTGAAAAAATCGACAAAGCTACCTTTGATCGCCTTGAAGCAGAAGTTAAAACTCGTCAGCGCACCGATGATTTTTACGGAGCGCTCAGCCGCTATGACTCTGGCTTCAACCTTGCCGAAGGTCCTGCTGGATGCGATAGCGACAAGTGCATGATGCCAGAGAAAAAAGGCTGAGTTTTGAATTCAAGCAATCTTTAATTTTTTAGACATCGCCTGTGTCATAGGCTTTCTGTGTCCTAAGCTTTGGAAAAGCAGATAGCAATCGGCATTGCCAAATGAGCTAAAAAATGTTCCTAACAAAGCCCTGAAAACTTAAATTTTCGGGGCTTTTTCTAACGCCGTACTCTACACTCCGGACTCTGAATTTTGTCCTGCCACCCAAAATTCGGGTTACCCAGTACACTATGCAAACGACAATTCGTTGATAATAAATCGACACCGCTGTATAACCCCTTTGGATCAGGAGTCTCGCGCACTATGACGGCAAGGTTTAACCGACGCTACTTTCTTGTAACTGGCTCCGCTGCCCTCACCGGAAGCGTATTGCTCAAAGCTTGCTCCAACTCGCCCCCTTCAACTACCGTATCTCCTACTGCAACGTCAGCAGTAAAGCCGATTAAGACCGCGATCGTATTACCTGGCGTGATCACCGATAAAGCTTGGAATCAGGCAGGTTATGGAGGGTTAACCGAAATTAAGACAAACTTGGGGGGAGAAACTACTTATGTAGAAAAAATTGGGCAAGCCGATCAGGCAGAAGCGCTTTCAGACTTTGCACGGCGTGGTTTTAATCTGATCTATGCCCACGGTGGACAGTTTGATGCAGCGGTTAAGCAAGTGGCGGCTCAATTTCCTGATACTTTCTTTGTAGGCGTAAACGGTGTCGCAACAGGCGCTAACATTGCTTCTTTACAGATTGATCATTTGCAAGCCAGCTATCTTTGCGGCATTATTGCGGCAACCTTGAGTAAATCTAAAAAAATTGCTTATTTAGCAGGTCAGGAATTTCAGGCAACCAAAGAAGAACTGCGTGGCTTGGTATTGGGTGCCCAATCGATTGACCCCAAAATTCAGGTGACTTCTTCTTTTACGGGTGATTGGAATGATGCAGCTAAGGCAAAGGAAGCGGCTGAAGCATTGATTTCGGCGGGGGCAGATGTTGTTTATCAATGGTTGGATAATGCCGCCGCTACGGTGCTGCAAACTGCTGCTGACCAAGGGATTTTCGCCTTTGGCAACACGGTCGATCAGTTGAATATTGCGCCTAAAGCGGTGTTGACCAGCGCGGTTAAGCGAATTGACTTGGCGATCGCTAAACTCGCAGCCCTTGCCTCTCAAAACGAACTGAAAGGTCAGGTTTACACCTTAGGATTGGAAGAATCCAAAATCCTTTACTTAGGAAAATACGGCACGGCTGTTTCTACCGAGTTGCAAGCCACGGTCAAAAAGAATGAAGATGCAATTCTGGCGAAAAAAATTACCTTTGAAAGCTGTCAAGAAGGTGGCAAAGACACCCGTTGCGTTAAAGGAACAGCATAGAGATTGGCGATCGCGTAGCGTTTCCACAGAAGTTATGGCGATTAATCAATGACTTCATCTCACCAGCTCTATCTTCGCCTCGACGCAATTACCAAACAGTTTGGGGCGTTCGTTGCCAATGATGCCATCACGATGGAGGTGCAGTCCGGCTCCATCCATGCGCTGTTGGGAGAAAACGGGGCAGGCAAAACCACGCTGATGAATATCCTGTGTGGCCTGTATCGCCCCACATCGGGACAGATCTATTTGCAGGGAAACCCAGTCTCTATTTCATCGCCTACGGTGGCAATTCACCAGGGCATCGGCATGATCCATCAGCATTTTATGCTGGTTCCCCAGCTATCGGTAGTCGAAAATATTATCTTGGGCAGAAAGCTTTCGCTCAAGCTTGATATCCGGCAAAAAGCAGCAGAAGTTGCGGCAATGGCGGAAAGTTACGGTTTAGCGGTAGATCCGTTGGCAATAGTGGCAGATCTGCCCGTGGGCGCTCAGCAGCGGGTAGAAATTTTGAAAGCGTTGTATCGCAAGGCAAAGCTGCTGATCTTAGATGAACCGACAGCGGTCTTGACTCCGCCAGAAATTGAGCGATTTTTTATCGTGCTACGGCAGTTAGCGGCGAGTCATCACACAATTATTTTTATTAGCCACAAACTGGAGGAAGTCATCAGCCTGTGCGATCGCGTCACGGTTTTGCAGCGGGGCAAAGTAGTTGCAACATTGGAAACACCCGATACAAATCCGCATGAACTTGCCAAACTGATGGTAGGGCGGGAGGTGATATTGCAACGACAGCCAGCCACTCAAGCAGTGGGCGAGATCGTTCTAGCAGCGCAGGATCTCCAGGTGCAGGATGATCGCGGCTTGCCAGCGGTTCAGGGAATTTCCTTTCAGATCCGCGCTGGGGAAATTTTGGGGATTGCAGGCGTAGATGGCAACGGACAGCGGGAACTCGCAGACGCGATCGCCGGATTGCGTCCTATTGCTCAAGGCAACCTGAGCCTACACCGCAACACCATTACGCAGTGGACAGCGCAGCAGCGAATCAAGCAGCTAAAACTGGGCTACATTCCCGAAGATCGGCAAAAAATGGGCTTAATTATGCCGTTTTCGATCGCCCGCAATCTAATTTTGAAAGTATTCAAAAATCTGCCATTTTGTCGGCGTTGGCTGCTGCAATCCTCCATGATCAACGCCAACGCTACAACTGCAATTCAAGCGTTTGATATTCGTGCTACGAGCGGCAAGCTGAGAGTTAATCAGCTATCGGGCGGCAATCAACAAAAGGTCGTGCTAGCGCGAGAACTCTCTGGACAACCGACGGTCATCATTGCGATGCAGCCCACGCGAGGTTTAGATGTAGGCGCAACAGACTATGTGCAAAAAGCGCTATTCGCAGAACGCGATCGCGGTGCCGCAATTCTCTACATCTCGACTGAACTGGAAGAAGTGATGAATATGAGCGATCGCATTGCAATTCTCTACAATGGTCGCTTCGTGGATATTTTGGACGCTCAAACTGCCACCCTTGAGCATATTGGCTTACTCATGGCAGGCGGAGGACAACATTAATAAAGACAATGGGCTTAAACAGGTTTGACAGATCCCTGAGTGATTTTTCTGGATTGCGCATCAGCATCACTGGCAATCTCTTTGCCTTCTCTCTTACAACAGCCTTAACTGAGTCTGCCGCGATTCTACTGGCTCCAACTTGGCGGTTTCGTCGGGTTCCTCTAAGTCCGCCCATGTGACCACTTCAGCCGAGAGTAATCCTTGTGCGGCTTCTACAATGTCGATTGCAATGGGTTGTAAATCGTCGCGGCTTGCCAGGTAAGTTTTTAGAGCATCCATTGGATCGAGCGTGTTGCTTGCCCCCAGTTCTGGCAAGCGAGGACGCGCTAATTGACTGACAACTTCGGGGTGAATGGTGTAGCTGTGGGCGATCGCTAAGGCTGACTGCAATTCGTTGGCATCAATTTGCTCAAGCTGATCGGTACGAAACTGATAGACCAGGCGCACGACGGCATCCTGGATGAGATCGGGCGGGAGGGCTTTTAATAGAGCCACTTGAGGATCATCTGACTTCGACACATCCACTGCGATCGTGCGAAAAGAGCGTACAGGCACTGGGCAAAACTCATACTGAGCAGCACCCTTTTCTAGCCGCACCACCACATAGCCTTTGTCCTCTTTTTCCTCGCTAAAATCAACTCGCTCAATGCTGCCAGGATAGACAATTGGCGGTTGCTCGCACAAAACTTGATGACGATGCACATGTCCAAGGGCAACATATTCAAAACATGGACGGGCAATCAGCGACATGGGAATGGTGAAGCCTTTGCCCACTGCCAAAAAGCGCTCGGCTCCAACCATGGCGGTGTCGAGCATCGCATGTGCCACCAGCACGGTGGGAATCGCTGGATCGAGTTGACGGATTTCACCTTCTAATGCGACTCGCAGGCGATCGCCGAGCAGTTGGTTCACGTCTCCCATGGATAGCCCTTCTGCATCGGGGCGAGTCAACAGAGTTGATCGCGTCAGCCAAGGGAGCGTAATCACTTGCACATCGCCGTTTTGGGTAGTGATGCGATGAGTTTCTAGGCGATCGCCCACTACAAACCCTGGCACACCCAAAGTGCGATAGATGCACAAACTCGCGCCTCCTTGTCCTTGGGAATGCTGGTCGTGGTTACCCACCAGCAACACTGTCGGAATTTTGGCATCGGCAAGGCGACGAAACTGGCTGGCAAAAGCTTGTTGCACAAAGGGCGGCGGTGTTGCATCCGGAAAAGCATCGCCACCAAACAGCACCAGATCTACGGGTTCAGAAAGGGCGCGATCAATACAGCGGCTCAAAGTCTGCACAAAATCTTCCAGGCGCGTATTCAAGCCCGTTTCAGGATTGACTCGCCCATGGGCGAAGCCACTGCCCATGTGGATATCGGAGAGATGCAGAATTTTGATCATGATGCAGGCGCGATCTCGGTTGTCAACAACTCCCTCAATACTACCCGCGTGGGGACTGCGGTGCACTGCTTGATGGTGTTTTGGTAGAGAAGTCCCCGATTTGATAAGGATTTCAGCAATGTTCGTTTCCTCTTTTGAACTGTTGGTTAAACCGATCGCGCCCCCTCCCTTCAACTCAGCAGTCTCGCGCAGAGCAGTACAGGCTTACTTTTTGACCATCTCAAACTTGAACCCAGTGGGAGTGGGTGATGTGTCGCTATCCGTTCAGTTCACCGCAACTCCTGGACTGAATAACGATGAATTGATTGCCATTGTTGATGCAGGCGGAGGCAATATCTTTAGCGATCTAGTGCCTGATCCGGTGACTGGCAAACCCAGCCAACAGATCACCCTGCCTTCTGGCGTGACTGCGCTAGTGGTGCTGCAACCCGATTTGAGCAAAGCAGCCCCTAACCCAGCCAGCATAGAAGTAGCAAGTCTGGAAGTGCGTGGTTACGTGGAATTGAGCCTCTCGCCCTTTTCCGCCAACACGACTGCGGAAATTTTGGTGACCCCTCAAATTCGCGGCACCTTTATTCCCGCAGATCTGACGGCTCCTTCTCCTGACTTTGACCAACAGTCTTACACGCTGCCGACCGCCAATCCTGGCGCAATCATCAAGTTCTAGTCACCACTGATATTTGTAGAGATACCGCCTGTTGTGTCTCTACAACTGTTCAAATTATTACCCTAAAAAATCATGTCTACTCACTTTCAGCCGATCGCCCATAGTTGGGTTGCCAAACATCCAGACCCAGTTGGTGTTGTTGAATTTATTGGTGGGGCGCTGTATGGTACTCTGCCCAGTCTCACCTACTCCCACTTTTTAACCTGCTTGTATGATACCGGATATACCGTGATTGCGGTGCCGTTTCCAATGGGGCTGAATCATGCCGCGATCGCTGAGCGGCTGTTGACAGAACGCGACTCTGTTCGGGCAGAGCTTGCCTACTCATCTGAAATTCCTCACCTGTGGGTGGGGCATAGCTTGGGATGCAAATACATCGCCTTGCTAGAAGCCAAAGGCAAGATTATGAATCAGCCGAGTTTGCTGATGGCTCCTGATATTTCAGACACTCGCGATGCGTTGCCAATTCCCATACTTGCTGATTTGCTCGATCGCTATCATCTCGGTGTTACGCCCACCCGCAGCGAAACGCAACGCCTGATTTGCGATAGCCGCTTGTTTAATTTGACGGCGCTGATCTCATTTCAGCAGGATAATATCGCTGGCAATAAAGACGATACGGATGCTAACAGTGATGTCGCCTGGTTGATCCAAGAACTGCAAAATCGCCAGGGTGCTTACTTTCCCTGGGCTGAAATTCCTGGTGGGCATCGCGAACCGATTGGAATTCGCTTAGAGAATGTGGTGCTAAACCCTAACATACGGCAATTCTTAGACCCGATCGCCCTACGGCAATTGGAACAACTAGCGATCGATTTTCTCTCTAAACTGGTGTATCGAACCCATAGTTAGGTCAGAGCAGCAGAGGATTGCTGTAAAAACTCTTGCCATTGGGTACGATAGGTCGCCTTTTCTGTCTCGCTGAGAAAGGTGGCTTCAAGTGTGTTGAGATTTAACTGCCACAGTTCTTCCCAGGAAAAACCTTGAGTTGCCAATGTCTGATACTCATTGGTCAAATGAGTATTGAACATGGGTGGGTCGTCCGAATTAAGTGTGCAGTAAAGTCCGGCATCAATCATCTGCCGAATTGGATGGGGTTGCGATCGCGGGACTACTCCAAGACAGTAGTTACTTTGGGGCGAAACCTCAAGCGGTATTTGTAGAATGCGGAGTTCCTCAACGAGAGAGGCATCCTCTAAACATCGAATGCCATGCCCAATTCGCTCAGCGTGTAAATTCTTGAGTGCACCCCAAACGCTGCTTGCACCCTCCGTTTCCCCTGCATGGGCAACGACTCGTAATCCTTGCCGCTTCGCTTCTGCAAAGGTCTCAGTAAAATCTTCTGGTGGGTAGCCTGTTTCTACCCCCGCAAGACCTAAGCCGACGATCGCCCCTTTTTCCTGACCACGGAGGGCGCAGTCTAAAGCTCGACTTTGCAAATGAGGTTGATGCCGAGAAATAGATGCAATAAACTTGACGCGGCTACCGTACTGGGTTTCGCCTGTTCTTGCTCCAATCGTTAGAGCCTCAATTAATTCATCATCCGAAAATTTGTTCAGGTGCAGCAGTGTGCCAAAGTGAACTTCACTGTACTGAATATTGTGTTCTGACTGATGCTTGAGAAATTGTTCTACGATCAGAATGTAATCTTCAGGCGTTTGAATACATTGGCTGGCGATCGCATAAATTTCAACAAAATGAGCCAAATCACGAAACTTGTAAAAGGACTTCCACTCCTCTAATGAAGTTGCAGGTAGTCTCACTCGATTTTTCTGTGCCATCTGATAAACAATTTCAGCTGCGATCGCACCCATCAAATGAATATGAATTTCTGCTTTAGGCATCGCTTGCAGCCGATTAGCCAACGTCTGATCCATGGTTCTGTCGTGCAGGTCTACAAAATGGTAGCCCATCTGTGCGAAGTAGCACCGATCACCTAACTTTCAGACCCAGTTGAACCTTTGCAAATCCAGTGGCTCTCAAAAATGAAATTTGGCGTTCAGCTTTGCTACCCCAGAGGGAATCGCAGAATCAAAAATCTCCGCTCGACAAATTTCATCCTGATCACGCTGGGTTGACACTGCATTCAGCAGTTAAGCTTTCCAGTCATTTGCAGACTGATCCAGCACATAGGCAGCCACAGCCTTTATTTGTTCATCATTTAGCCGCCCTTTGAAAGCAGGCATGGCATTTTTGCCGTTGGTCACTTGGGTAATGATGGCTTCAGCGGAATTCATCGCATACTTTTCTAAGGCAGCGGATTTCAGATTTTTATTCGCTGAGACCACGTTGTTGCCATTCATGTGGCAAGCGGCGCAGTTAGCACTAAACACTTTGGCACCCTGGGCAAGGGTTTCGGTGGAAGCATCTGCCAGAGCAGGACGGGCGATCGCCAATGTAAACACACTAATCGCTGCAAACAGGATCGATAAAAGTTTTCTCATCACTCTTCCCAAATATTGGCTCGTAAATAGTTCGGTTTGTAATAGACATCACACAACAGTCTGACTCACTTACCCAAACAAAGATCCTGGTAAAGATGGGCAAACATCCTTCTTTACCAGGGTCGAATAGTACGTTATGAACAGCCATGCTGTAGATTTCTGTTCTATTTTGCAAAGTCAGGCGATCGCTGTCAAAAGACAGTCTGTCAAACATTGCGATTTAATCAGGAGTGCCGTCTACCAAGAGAAAAGGGAAAGCGAAAAGGCTGTCAAAAACGCTCGCAATTGCTAGAAAACAGCCATAACAGCAAGCATTTGATTTATTCTAAAGATTGCTCGACCTCTACTTTCAGTGCATGGCTGCCTTACCCAATCACCGACCGAAGCAATTGTCTCTGGGTCCATTAGAGGCAGAAATCCTCAGCATCATCTGGGATTTAGAAACTGCCACCGTAAAAGAGGTACACGATCGCATTCTCGCCGATCCCAATCGCGAGTTAGCCTATACCTCGGTGACGACGGTACTCAATCGATTGGTTAAAAAAGGCTGGTTAGCCTGTGACAGGCAAGAGCGCACCTTTACCTGGAGAGCGCTGGTATCTCGACAACAGGCAAAGGCCCTGCAATCCTATGAGCAGTTAAATCAGTTTTTAGCCGTCAGCAATCCCGATGTAGTAGCAGCCTTTGCCGATAGTCTGGATCAAACCAGTGTGGAGCAGCTTGAGGCGATCGCTGAAAAACTTCGTGCCGTTCGCAAAGCCAGGGAGTCAAACGAATGCATTTCCTAATGATGATGACGGGGTTAAGTTTGGCATGGCTGGTGCGATTGCGTTGGGCTGATGCTCCAGGTTTGTGGGCAGAGCGATGGCAGCGATCGCTGATTGTCTTTCTATTTTCGCCGCTGTTGCTGGTGATCACGGCGATCGCCATCTTGTGGATGGGACCCGCTGGGCAAATGGTGTTGCGCTGGGAAGGCTGGCTGAGTTACGGACTGGCGATCGGGTTTCTAATCATCAGTAGTGTTCTGGGCTTGAAGCTAACATGGGAAGGATTTTGCACCCTTCAAACTATTCGCCAAAATCCCGTAATTGACGTGAATGGAAGTGCTGCCCGACTGTTAAACCTCTCCACGCCCTATAGTGCGCGGGTTGGTTTTTGGTCTCCTGAATTGGTGGTTAGCCAAGGTTTAATCGATACACTGGATGCCGACCATTTAGAAGCAGTCCTTGTTCACGAACAGGCTCATGCCACCTATCACGATACCTTTTGGTTTTTTTGGCTAGGCTGGATTCGTCGTGCCACACTTTGGTTACCCCAAACCGAAGCCCTCTGGCAAGAATTGCTGATGCTGCGAGAACTACGCGCCGATCGCATTGCTGCCCAGCAGGTCGATCCGTTGGTGCTAGCAGAATCATTGCTGATGGTGGTGAGTGCGCCTTTAGTGCAGGCTGATATGCAACCTGAAATTTGTGCCGCTTTTAGTTGGGCAATTTCGCGAGATCGCTTAATGGAGCGCATCGATGTGTTATTGGCTCCAGAGGCAAGCAACGCTCTGAACTGGTGGTCATTTAGCTGGCTGCTGCTGGCTTGTCTGCCGTTGGTAATCATTCCATTCCATGCGGGGTAATACCAAGATGTCGAACAAATCCCTAGCAATGGGCGATCGCCTGTATGCGTACTTGCAATCAGTTTCCGTGCGAGAGTTAGAGGTGTTGACTGAACTGCGCCACGAAACAGCAAAGCACCCGATGGCGGGAATGCAAATTTCGCCAGAACAAGGGCAATTGATGGCGCTACTGGTGCAGTTAATGGGCGCAACAAAAACCCTAGAAGTAGGCGTGTTTACAGGCTATAGTTCTCTCGTGGTGGCATTAGCGCTACCGCCTCATGGCAAGATAATTGCCTGTGATGTCAGCGAGGAATATACCGCGATCGCCCGTCGATATTGGCAGAAAGCGGGTGTCGCCAACAAAATTGATCTGCGGATTGCGCCTGCCCTGGAAACCCTTGATCGCTTACTGGCAGACGGCCAGGCAAATACCTTCGACTTCGCCTTCATCGACGCAGATAAAAGCAGCTACGATGACTACTATGAACGTGCCCTGCAACTGGTGCGGGTGGGCGGACTCATCGCGATTGATAACGTCCTTTGGTCGGGTGCAGTTGCAGATCCATTGGTCACGAACAATAGCACTGAAAAAATCCGTGCCCTCAACCAAAAACTTCACCAGGACGACCGCATTACTCTCAGCCTAGTACCGATCGCCGATGGACTCACTCTAGCGCTGAAACGCCCTGTCATAAATTCACAAGAGTAATACGCCTACGATCAAGTGTGGGCTGAGTGTGGCGATCGCCACACTTCCCATCCGAGGCGCTAAACTTTTCCCCTTTCACAAATGCTGATAGCTGGCTGTTGGGAGGCGACTTTGCCGTTTTGCTGGAACATGAGTTGGCACCAGTCAGCGATCGCGGCATTGGCTTGAGGACGCAGGTTTTGATTTTCTAAAGGCACTAGGTCGGCTGCCATCACTGCGGTATCAAACTGCTTTCGAGAGGCCCGATCTTGAGCAATGTCATAAATCGTTTGGCTCCAATTGGCGATGTCTTGCTGTGCCTCTTGGTAAACCCCATCATCCGCCTGAATTCTTCTAGCTTGCTGAATTGCATCCTGGTAAGGTGTTGCCTGATCACTTCTCACTGTCATCCGCGCAGATCGCAAAATATCTTGTCCTAAAGAAGCTCGTTGCTGAAGCGAAGAAGCTACTGGAGCGGCGTTAAGCGCACTAGGAGATTGCTGAGAGGCAGGTGCCGCTAGCACAACAGACCAATTACGCCATAAAACCGCACTCAGTAAACCCAAAGAGATCAAGCCACCCCACAGTAAAAAGGGTCGCCACAGGCTGCCTTCCTCATGCGGCTCAGGCTCGACAGCACCGACCACAGGAGTAGGAACACTAACTGTTGCAGGAGTATCCCCACGATAAGAATTTTCTAAAGATTCGACCTGGGCAGAATGATGTGAGACTGGAGTGATGCCAGCGTTGTATCCGCTGTGGCTTTGCCCATTTGAAAGTGAGGTTATTTGATCAGCAGATCGGGACGGATCACTGGCAAGCTGACTTTGACCAGTGGAATAAGACTGGGGCGCAACGTTGGCTGTGGGTAGAGTGAATGCTGCTGAATTTGGCGTTTTTACGACTGAGTAGACTTCAGTTGATTGGATTTCAGTCGCATTTTGAGGGCTATGCCCATTGCTAGTCGAACCATTCCATGAAGGTGCTGTCACTAACAGCGGTTGGTGAACGAGATGAGGGGGACAGATGGTAACGGGATGTTGGATCGGTTGCCAATAATGTTCGCTGAGTTCAGGTAGGCGATCGCTGAGATAGTGACTCAGGGTTGCCAGGTTTGCCCCTTGTTGATAGCGCAAGCCCTCTAACAGCGATGCTGTAAATAACCCATGTCCTAAGCTAGAAATTTCGCGAGAGAATTGCCCCGGTTGGCAGGAGAGAATAGTGGGAATGCCAAGTTGATGGGCAACCTGTGCCGTTTGAATGCCAACGGTTTCATTAGAAATTGTTCCTTGGCTGCGGCTGATATCCAGTAACAGAAGCGGTTGCCCATTAGGTAAAGCAGATTTGAGCCGATTCAGCAATGGCGCGATCTCAATACACGTGGATTCGATCGCTGCCGGATTGCCATCGATTGGCACAAAGTAATCTTGCCCACCGTGACAAACCCCATACCCATTCAAAAAAATCCAGACCTGATCATCAGGCTGAAAGTATCGTTGAGCAAGAAACTCAATCCAATTACAAAGATTTTCTCGACTGGGGTAAGTGGAGCGCCCTGCTAGAAAAGGCGACAGTTCAGTGAACAAAAGACATTGAGTGAGGGGGAAACCCGCCTCAGATACCAAAAATCGATGCAACGCTTGAACATCTTGCTGAGCGCAGTTCAAGGGTTGAAAAGATTGATATTTATCAAGCCCAATTAAGATTGCCCACTGTTTCATCACAGATGCCCCATGTGTCTCGTTACTAACATGCCCAGACTGAGTTTTTACGCGACAAAAAACTCAGATTCTTTGATGTAACTTGCTGGAATAAAGTAGTTGACAGCCAATGGGCTTAAGCTCCTTGTCATCAAAAGCAGAATGCACTTTATCAGCCTAAGGACGGCAATATCACCACGCTAAGTCTTTCTTAAGACAGTTTTAAACTGACGATATATAAATGATTGTTGAATAAATACGGAACTGATTTGTGCACTTGTCAACATTTTTTGAATAGTTATATTCCTACTATAAGGGCTAACTTCAGTCGATTAATCTTTCCTTTTTTGAACTGCTGACTGACTCGTTGTTTTAACAAAATTAGGAATCAAATTATGCCACGACTCACGCGATCGCATTCCCAAGCTCAGAATACAAACCGTCGATTTTGGCAGCGCACTGCTTGGATAGTCACTAGCGCCTTTTGTGCTACCGCAGCAGGGATCATCAAAGACGCGATCGTGCCAATGGCAGCTCAAGCAGTCCCTAGGCGCACTAATGTGATGCTGGATGTAAGAGCAGGAGAAACCTATGATGCCTTTATACAACGAGCAACTACAGCAGCCAAAACCGCGACCCAAGGAACGTTCAATCGCAATAGTTCAGTTTCCGATCTTTCGGTTGTAGTCACGGGACAGAACCAAGGGTCTACAGTTCAAGTACTAACCCTCCGCGCTAACCGTAATCAGTGGCGTAGCAACCCCAGTGGTAGTCGTTGGGCAACCTACTATCCCACAGCTCAATCTTTATTAGGCCTTGCTGCGCCCGTGCCCGTTGCAGCTATACCAGTCAACGTTCAACAGGGAAATACTCAGCAATCGGGAACTGGGCAGCAACCCGGAATGGGCCAGCCGCTTGTTCCAGGGCAACCTTTAATAGTGCCGAATACGCCTGTCATTCTTAAACAACCCGTGAATGGGACGAACGGAACCCCATCTACAAATACTATTGGGTCGCCAACTCAATTCCCAACAAACGCTGGGTCGCCAGCCCAATTCCCAACGACGACTGGGTTTCCAACGCCTACTGGATCGCCAACACAATTTCCAACGCCTACTGGATCACCAAACCAGTTCCCAACAAACGCTGGGTCGCCAGCCCAAGTCCCAACGACGACTGGGTTTTCAACGCCTGCTGGATCGCCAACACAATTTCCTACAAACACTGGGTCGCCAACTCAATTCCCAATAAATACTGGGTCGCCATTTCCAACTAATACTGGGTTTCCAACGTCTACTGGATCGCCAACTAATATGGGGTTTCCAGCGAACACTATATCGCCAACTCAATTCCCAACGACAACTGGGTTTCCAGCCCAATTTCCAACAAACGCTGGGTCGTCAACGCAATCTCCAACGACGACTGGGTTTCCTACAAACGCTGGATCGTCAACGCAATTTCCAACAAACGCTGGATCGCCAACGCAATTTCCAACTAATACTGGGTTTCCAACGCCTACTGGATTGCCACTGACCACAACTCCGTCCGTACAGCAGCAATTCCCAGGTTCATTTCCATCTCAAACTATCCAATCTCCAGCCCAAAACATACAGCTAGTTCAGTGATTGGTGAGTAGATGGCATTTTTTGGCTAACATTGTTCTCGCCAACTCATGGGCAAGCGGAGATGACGGTTAATATTCGCTTCAGGAAGCGATCGCGTTTCTTCATCCATTGCTTGAGTTAGTTTTTTGTAAACATCTTCAGCCTGTTGAGGAGAGTTGCCGATACTAGTTAAACCCAGTTTGCCAAATTCAGAGAGGCAGCCTATTAGATGAAACACGGTGCCTGTTTCAGTGCTGGTGTCGAAGTGAAGCTGATGGTGAGCAATAATATCCATCAGATCGTTTGGCAATAGCCCACGATATTGATCCTTTTGCAGGTTATCTGTAGCGATGTAGTATTTAGGTCGTCCCTGCTGGCTGTAGAACAAACCACTAGAAGAGTCGTAGCGCCCATTAGTCAGAAACTTAAGCGTCATGAATGGGTGTGTGGTGCCGCCTTTTCTCAGATTGATTTCGATCGCTTGCACATCCCATTCCGGTTTTTTGGGCTGATTAGGTTGATGCACTGCCACAAAATCGACAGCAAAGCGCTCGATCGCACCTTTTTCTGCCAAATTGCGCCCAATCCGCATTCCTAAATCTTGTAAGGTAAGGCGATAGGCTTCATCCGCTGGAAACCGACAGCCTAAATAAATTTGCCCAGTCGGTCCTCCTAAAATCTGGTCATGGGTCGAAAGAATCTCTACTTCACCGAGAGGAGTAATGCGCCCTTGCACGCTGGGCGATCGCTTCTCTCCTTCTAAAAATGCCTCAACTATCGCACCCATTTCGGGAATGCGCTGACTGAAGTTGTCCCAAGTTTCGCCTTTTCCTTCAAAGCGTAGATCGGGAAATTGCTCTGTTAATGCTTTCACCTGCGCTGAATGGTTAGCGCGATCGGGTGCCGATTCCTGAATCGGACGCAAATCTAACAACGCGTTGCCTTCACCCGAAAACCCTTCATTTAGCTTGACCACCATACGCTTAAGGTCGGGTTGGCGTTTCCATAGCTCAGCGGCGGCGGTTGCCAGTTCGTTCACGCTCCACACGGACTCGCTACCGTCGGGATGGGGAACGTTCGCTTCGGCAAAAATTTGACGGCTACCGCCTTTGGTGCCCCATTTTAACAAGCCGGGATCAAGCGCATAGAGGGGTATTCCAAGCTGAACCGCTAAATTTTGCTCTGCCGTCGTGGAGTTGTAGCAAATCATAAAACAACGATCAGGGCGCACCGCCTGCCGAATTCGAGCAATCAATCGGGGGCGATCAAGAATTTTTTGGCTTAAAGGGTTAAGTGAAGAATCGTAGGTGGACAGCAGTAATAAGCGATCGCGAGCGTGGGAAAAGGGAATACCGGGTAGCAATTGCAGGTAGTAATCAATCACGCTAGGGTGTAGCGGCTGTGAAGTGACGTAGACCAATCTAGTGCGAGGATTTTGCAGACGGATCAGAGAAAATAGTAACCGTTCTTCATAGTGATGAAAGCCATCAATCTTTTGCAGTTCGCGTTGATCAAGGCTGAGTGATGGCACCACGATAATATCGGCATCGCCAGTCTCAAGAGCTTCCACTGAGCGCCACAAATCGCGCAATCGCTGTTGCAATTGAGGAAAAGCTTCTTGCATCCCGGATGGGAAAAACTCGGTCTGCATAATCAGCCTCTTCAAACGACAAATGAAACCTAGCAAACACTGAATTGTTTAACAAGGTTGGGAGTGTATTGTTCCAACTTTCAAACCCACAATACGGTTATAGCAACCCTCAAAGCAACACAGGAAAGATAGATTTTGGGGTTCGAGGTTCGGGGTTCAGGTGCCAGATCCTGGAGTTCAGATACTAGCCCCTTGGAGGGGGAATCCAGATATCTTTCCATCCTCTGCCCTTCCCACTCTGCACTCTATCAGCGCTGAATATTCAGAAGATTAAAATACGATATCTAGGTCTAAATGGCGCAGATCAACGATTGAAAGGGTGCCTTCAGTGCCGTTCCAGGTAGCGATCGCCACCTGATAAGAATTTAGCAAAGCCATTGCCGTTGGATTCGTAGGTCCATCAATTTGCCCAATTTCTTGTCCCATGCGATTGATCAACGCGATCTGTCCTGCTCCATCCATCACTAGGTATCCCCAGTTTGTAGAAGCCAAAAATTTGGGAGTTATGCTTAAGCCGATACGCTTAATTCTTAAGGGCTTTAGATCAAGCAATATCAGAGAGTTTGGGTGACCTGGTTCCAACGCTAGCAGGCGATAAGGGGTTTGGGTAGAGGAAAGATGCCGCAGCGGAATTGGCAAACTAATACAACCAATTATTGTGCCGCGCCGGGTAAATAACTCAATTTGGGTGCCAACAATACAAGCGTTGGCACTGGAGTCGGTTATGGGAGAAAGCGCCACGCCATGACGAGCATCGATCGCTAAAAGCTGCAAGCAAGGAGCAATCGATAGGGTGATCGCGGGTTTAAAGGGCGGTGAACTCTGAAGATTCCAAATATTTAATTGACTTTGGGTCTTGTCCAACGACGGCGTTGCCGTTGCCAACCAACGCCCGCCCGGTTCAATGGTCAACACGGCATCTTGTTTCAGTGTGGCAATCAATTGAAGAGCAGCCTGCTGAGGGATTAAAGCATCTTGATTGGGCTGTTGGTGTTGAACAAGATCTGTTTGAAGGGCTGCCAACGCCAACCGATACACTGCTTGCTGAGTCGCTACAAAACAGGCTTGATCGCAAATCGTCAACTGTAAAGCAGGCTCCGGCAACCGGATTGTGGTGAGGGGGAATGAGGATAAGTCAGACCCATTTTTAATCTCAGAACCCGCAGCAAAAGCCGTTTTGTTAAAAAGTTCAGGTTCGCTGAACCATTGGTAGCCAATCTGATTGCTAAATACTCGATAAAGCGGGTGGGCAATCGTGGCTGAATTGTCCTGCAATGCTGCCATCTGTCGCACCGGAGCTTGCAAGCTTTCTTGATAATCATGCCGAAATGGGACGATCACCCGCGTCGCCGATGAATGCTGCAATATATTGGGCGACCATCCCTGCATTAGGTACTGCTCACATTCGGCGATCGCATTCTGCAACGCGCTTAGCATTTCAACCGCTGAGCGAAACCGACGAGCCGGTAATTTTTGTAGTGCCGTGCGAATAATTGAGCCAATGGCATTAGGAATTATATCCGGCAACACTAACGCTTGATTTAAGTGCGCCGTCATTAAATCTCCAGGCAGCCCAGAAAAAGGACGATAGCCCGCCAGTGCCTCAAATAACAAAATCCCTACTGCATAGAGATCAGAGGCAGGAGAATGCTGCCCATAAAAGCGTTCGGGAGCCATGTAGGCAGGCGATCCAGTATTACCAAATCCCTCAGTTGAAAGCTCTTGGCTTAATCGGGCAATGCCAAAATCGGTAATTCGAGCAGTCCATCCAGTGGCAGTTGCCCCTAACAGGATGTTTTCTGGCTTGATATCGCAATGCACAATCCCTCGTTGATGGGCATGATCCAGTCCTGCCAAAATTTGAGTAATTAAACTTAGCCCCTGTAAAGGATGAAGCTGCATATCGTCGCTCAACAGATCACGCAGCGTACCGCCTTCGCAGTAATCCATCACCAAGCATCGCCCAGTGGCGGTATGCTCTAACGCTTGGCAGGTAACAATATTGGGATGCTGTAAACTCAGCAAAAAGCGTAGTTCGCGTAGAAAATTGCGGGTAGAAAAGCGATCGCGGTTCAGTTCTTTGAGTGCGACTAATCGCCCTGTCCTACGATGACTGGCACAATAGACGCGCCCAAATTGTCCCTGTCCAACTAGCCCCAACAGACGATAGTTGGAATGATAAAGCAAATTGGTCAGCAGGTTAGACACAGCAGATTAGATACATCCCTAGGCGCACAGTGTTTCCATAATCGCGGTATGAGGCATTTGCTGCTCTATCAAGGCTTCGGCAGGCTGAAGCCGTTTTGCTAGCCCCACCACAAAGTGATTGCACTCAGCACCTAACGATTCGCAAGCTGTTTGAATGCAGTGAAGTTCTTTGCCTGTAAGCTGGCTAAAAAAGGAACTGAGAATCCCTGCTTCAAGGAAACAAATTGGGCGATCGCCTTTGGGTGCTTGGCTAGCAAAGGGAGAATTGGTAGTTTCAATCACCAAAAAACCTCGATTTTGGTATTCTGAATCCAATTTGAACTTCCCCCAGCCATGAGTGATCCAGCACTGTTCAAAGCACTGCAAAAATTCTGCCATCGTCATATCTGCAAGAGCTTGCCCATAATAATCGGTTAGCTCTTCGCGAAAGCGAGTGTAGAAATTTTTGCCCCACCAACTGCCGCAGTTAAACAGCACCAATCGAGTCGCTTGCCCAGTCTCGCGATCAAGACCAGAATAAATCGCCTGAATCAACGTTTCGGGCAAAGCCACCAGGCGATCGCCCCGACGATTTTCTAACAAGCCTAACTCCAAATCACTCCGCACATAAGCATCCGTAGTGAAGTAGTTGCCAGGAATCCGATTATTTGTAAGCAAATCAGCAACGGAAATCATAATTTTTTTGGGAATGAGGAGCGGGGATTATGGATAAGTCACTGCGTACTAGTCGTTTCAAGCGATTGTTCGCGGATTAAGGTTTCTGCTGCATTTAAATAAGGAGTCAGCAAATTCACTTCTTGAGGACTCAATATCTGCGAAAGATGCTGCTGCACCAGGCGGTAAAGCACGGTGTTAATGGATTGGATGTTGTATAGGCGCATAGTGCCACCTAGCCAACTGATCAACCGATCCTGGGCAAAAGATTGATCGTTTAGCAGCAGTCCCATAGCGCAATAGCGCAAGGTTAGCATTGCGGTTTTGATGGCACGCTCTAAATTCTCAATTTTTTCATTAGGCAACTGAGTCTGAAGTTCGTCGGCTACAGGTTGCATGATCTCAAGTTCGCGATCGCGTAATGTGCGGTAAGCGTTCAGCCGAATCGGCAGCGAATCCACATATTGACTGAGCAAGTGCAGTTCATCTTGCTTTAGATAGCGGCTTTCCGCATCGTCAAAAATTGCTTCAAGTTGTGGATGCATAGGAATAAAAAGGTAGGGAATAGGATATCAACTCGCAATTTGCACTTCGTAATTTTGTTTATCCAAACAATCCTGAAAAATCATCCAGGGTGAAATTATTGGCTGGAGAGGATTGAATGGGGACTGAAACTGGAGCGGCAATAGTTGCCCCTTCCCAGTTAACGGCGGCAAAAAAGCTGCTGACGCTCAGGTTTAAGCTGAGGGGCGCATCCGAATATTGGGACGTGACCTGACCCATCTGCTGAGTATCCGGTGGCAGATCTTCCCAGTTGAGCGTGCTAAAAAACTCCTGGACTGAAGAGTGCAGCCAATTGCTCGTATTCATTGGAGCAGAACCATTCACAATCGGCATCAGGGTATTCATCGCAATACGGCCCCTTCTTTCAAGCGTTTTTCAATATCTTTTGCCGTTGCGCCTTCATTCATCCAAAAGGAAGCTGCATCGATTCGATCTTGACTTCCCAGCAAAAACTTGCAGTAAGTTTCACCCATGGAGTAGCACTGGATTTCGATGCAGCTCAGTTGCTTTCGTACCATTTCAGTGAAAAAGCCTGCGAACAGTCCAGCGTAAAGGTAACAAACGGGCTTACCGACATCGCCTAAAGTTCGAGCCACGGCAGAATCAAACACGTTAATAAACATGAAGCCCTGCTTGCGATCGCCCATATCCACCTCCCATCTACCCCAGCCTTGAGAGGTAAAGGGCCACCACCAAGTTTCTAGCAAGAACAGCAGATTGGTTTGGCGAATATTGCGATCGAATTCTTTTTCAAACCACTTTTCAAAAAAGAATGCATCCTTCTGTCCCCATTCGCAGCCAATGGTATACATGATGGCAGCCGAAGCGTCTCCAACCTCTTCTTCCAGTCCTTGCACCAAGCCAATAATGAAATCTTCTGTAGTCAGAACATTTAGACTGCCATTCCAATCGGTAATAGTGCCCTTGTCTGTATCAAATTGAAAAAAGTCGCGGAATCCATAATGGTTGTGCTTTTTAGGATTCTTTGAATGAGCAGAATGTTGGTAGGAAGTTGCAGTCACCATAATTATCTCAAGCTTAAGGAAATGGCTAATTGCGGGTTAGTGATGATGCGATCGAATTTTGGCAATACAACCAGCACCGACCCACCAGAGGTTTTGTATGCAGGGAGCAAGGCAAAGCAAGACTGCTTTATCAAAGCTTGACTTAATATTCCCTCTGTCTGATAGATCTAACTCAGAAAAAGACTGCTAGAGTGCAGAGTTTTGTTAAGGCGAATTATAGTGAAGAAACTGGATGAGTGAAAAGTGACACCATTCACCCATCGCCCATCGACGCTCAGCAGACGAGGATTTTCATGCTTGCCACTTCCTTACTTCGCTCCAGAGAAATTCCCACCTTAAAATATGATTCAGCCCTCGATCGCTTCGACGAAAGTTGGGCATCGCCCCTATCCACCTTATTAGGGCTAGGCAGAGCCTCTGGCGCAGACTTCATCGAGTTTTTTCTAGAGCGGGTCAACTACATTAACTGCACCGCCGAAAACGATGCCATTACCAACATTGCCCCCGCACTCACCACCGGAGCCGGGGTGCGCGTTTTTCGGGGTTTGACCGATTGCTACGTTAGCACCAACGATGTCACCTTTACAGGCTTAAAATCTGCGCTAGAAAAAGCGCTCGACATTTTGGGTCTACACCTACCCGCTCCGATCGCCTTTATTCCTGAAATAAACCTGGAACCCCTGCGTGACTATGGCACCCTGCGCGACAAAGATAAATGGATGGGCGAATCTAGCTCCATGCGCGAAATGGGCGATGTGCTGTTAGCCGCCAACTCCCGTTTGCAGCAAAAAGCGACCCATGTGCAATCTCGCCGCGCTGACTACTTTCGCAACTGGCAAGAGGTGCTGGTGGTTGCCAGTGATGGCACCTTTGCGCGAGATGTACGCCTGACTCAATCGGTGGGCTTCAGCTTGCTCTGCGCCGATGGCGAACACCGTTCTTCCATTGGAGAACGGGTCGGGGATACCAGTAACCCTAGTTTTCTCCGCACCTGGGATTATGAAACCACGGCAGAAAACGTGGCAGAGTCGGCTGGCAAAATGCTTTACGCCGACTATGTGGAATCGGGTTCTTATCCAATCGTGATGGCAAACAAGTTTGGTGGCGTGATTTTTCATGAAGCCTGTGGACACTTGCTGGAAACAACTCAGATCGAAAAGCGCACCACGCCGTTTCTTGACAAAAAAGGTGAGAAGATTGCCCACGAAAGCGTTACGGCTTGGGATGAAGGGTTGACTTCTGATGCCTTCGGCACAATTTCCATGGATGATGAAGGAATGCCTGCCCAACGCACCCTGCTGATTGAAAACGGCATTTTGAAGAATTTTATTAGCGATCGCGCTGGCTTTATGCGAACCGGACAACCCCGCACAGGCAGCGGTCGTCGCCAAAATTACGCCTTCTCCGCTGCTTCTCGGATGCGGAACACCTACATCGCCCCCGGCGAACATTCTGTGGATGACTTGCTTGCTTCCGTTGATCGCGGTATTTACTGCAAAAAAATGGGCGGCGGTAGTGTGGGTGCCGTGGGTCAATTCAACTTCTCCGTAGATGAAGCTTATCTCATTGAGAATGGCAAACTGACCAAACCGTTAAAAGGCGCAACCTTGATTGGCGATGCCACTGAAATCATGACCAAGATTTCCATGTGCGCCAATGATATTGACCTAGCAGCGGGATTCTGTGGTTCGGTCAGTGGCAGCGTTTACGTTACCGTTGGGCAACCCCACATTAAGGTTGATTCCATTACGGTGGGTGGACGATAGGGTTCAGGAGCTAGAAATGGATGAGTGTAGATACGTGGATGAGGGCAAAGTCAGATTGCTCAAAAGCTCACAGATTCTATCTTCTACACTCCCGTACTCAGCCGTTGATCTTTACTCAAAACTGAAAACTTCTATCTCATTCAACAAAAAAGTTATGCCAACGATTCAAGAACTTGCAACGGAAGCAAAAGCGGCAGCTAGTCGTTTAGGAATTCACAAATTTGACATGGCAGGCTCAATTATTGACGAGTCGAGTGTCAAAGTGGATCAAGGCAAACCAGATCAGGTCAAAGCCTCCAACCGCTGTACTGTGGCAGTGCGGGTATGGAATGACCAAGGGTCAGTCGGCATCACATCCACGACGAATGTTGATCCAGTGGGGCTGGAACTGGCGCTAAAAACGGCTTCGGAAGCTAGCTTTTTTGGTGCAACGGAAAATGTGCCGGACTTTAGTCCAGAATTTGCGGCTCCTTTAGCCAAGGAATTCCACGAAAAGGCTGCACCTACTGGGGTTTCAGATTTGCTAGAAAAGCTATTGGGGGCAGAAAAAGAATTGAAGTCCGCCCACCCCGCGATCGCGTCAGTGCCTTATAACAGCATTGCCCAGCGAGAGAGCGATCGCTTTTACCTCAACAGCGAGGGGGCTATGCGAACGGAATCTGCCTCCACTGCATCTATGTACCTCTACACCAAAACAGAAGCGGAAGGGAAAAAGCCCCGTAGTGCCGGAGCCTTTCGCATTAGCCGAGGCGTGGAACATCTAGACGTAGAAGGCTGTGTGAAGGAAGCGGCAGAAAAAACCATCAGCCATCTGGACTACGAAAAAATCACCACGGGCAAATACACCGTTGTTTTTTCGCCAGAAGCGTTTTTGGATCTGTTGAGAGCTTTTTCTAACCTGTTCAATGCCCAAAATATTTTGGATAAACAAAGCTTGTCGACGCAGGAGTCCTTGGGAACCGCGATCGCGTCTCCGCTACTATCCTTGGCTGACGATGCCCTCCACCCCGCAAACATTGGAGTCACGACCTTTGATGGTGAAGGCACTCCCACTCGCCGCACGTCTCTGATCACTGATGGTGTTTTGACTGGGTTCCTTCACAGTTCTGGCACTGCTAAACGCCTGAACACTACGCCTACTGGACACGCGAACATGGGCGCGAAGGTTACTGTTAGCCCCCACTTTTATCATGTGTTTTCCAATGCTTCAACGGAACAAGAGTTGGATCTCAAGACTGCCGAAAATGTGGTGCTAGTGGATGATCTGCAAGCTCTGCACGCTGGTGTAAAAGCGCTTCAGGGGTCCTTTTCCTTGCCGTTTGATGGCTGGTTGCTCAAAGGCGGCAAGCGAATCAGCGTGGAATCTGCCACGGTTGCCGGAAACTTCCTCTCTTTGCTGAAATCCATCACTCACATTGGCAAGGAAGCGCATCTCACTCCTTCTGGTGTATGCCCTTACATCTGGGTTGAGGAATTATCCATCACAGGAGAATAAAGAAGCGTTTTACTTCTAGTCTCTACGACGCGCCCGAGCGCATGAATTGAGAGGGCGTTGATTGCCATAGCTGTTCTAAGCGATTGGCTGGCATCGTCAGATAAAGCACATCACCCGCGCTTAAGCAAACTTCCAGCAAATCCCAGCCGTGTACGGTTTGGGATTTGGTTTCCATATAGAGCGGCACAAAGTCTGATCTCACTGCTACGTCCTGAACGGACCTCCCACAAAAAGGATGAGCAGGCGTAATTAGGGTTGCCAATGCTACCCATAGGCTATCTGCCGTCATGCCGTTGCCCAATACGCGCCCCCCTAGCGCCGCGGCAGCAAACGCTGGAGCCACCAGTTCCGCTGGACTCAACACTGCATCAAACTCAAACACCAGTTGCGCCATCCAGGCAAACTCTGGATCGTGATAGCGAACGATGACAGGCACCTTAGGATTAAGGCTTTTGGCGTTGAGAGCCGTTTCAAGATTGACGGTATCGTTACTGGTGACGGCGATCAGCGCCTGAGCCATGGCGAAATTGGCAGATTTGAGCGTGGTGGGCAGGGTGGTATCGCCTTGAATCACCGGAATTTTGTGCGATCGCACAGTGCTGAGAAAGCGACAATTGGGATCTTTTTCTATCACTACGACTTCATGTCCACACTTGTGCAAATGAGTCACAATTTGCACACCCACGCTGCCTAAGCCACAGACAATAAAATGCTGTTTGTGCGGAATTCGCGCCGCTTCCCAAAAGCGACTAAACCGAGTTCCTAAAACGAAATCGTTCAGCAACGCATAGGATAACCCAATGATGGCAGCCCCAATCAACATCGTAAAAATGGTAAACAGCTTGAGACTATCGGGAGGATTTCCCACTGTGACTAAACTGTCTCCTGCGCCTGTAATCATGCTGACGGAAAAGTAGAGGGCATCCACGGGCGATGTTTTTAGAATGGACGAGACATATACCAGTGTGGATATAAAAATCATTACCAACAGGAGCAAGAAGCTTGCTAAAAGCCCCTTGCTATGTTGTCGCAGGTATTTCAATGCGGTTAATAGTTTGTTTAACCGTTGTGACAGCGATCGCTGCTGAGCCGCATGTACAGTCGGTTTTGTGCCCACAATCAGGCGATCGCCCACTTGAAGCGATTGTCCCTGCACCACCGCCGACACCAGATCTAGCCGAGTCTTTGCCGGGATGTAGTAAATCAACATGCGATCGCGATCGTCCCAAAGATCACTTAGCTTACGTCCGCGCCAAGGATGGGACTCATCGATATGCACTTGATGAATAGGCCAAGTTTGGTTAAATAGCTTCAATTGACCAATTGCTGCACTGCCCAACGCTGAGAACGCAAAAATTGGCGCACAGAGCGATGCCACACTCATCGTGATGTGGTCGGGCAAAGTGTCATCCAACCGCTCCCCCAAGCTGGTGTTAAACAAGCGATTCACAATCCGAATGCGGGGATTAAGCACCCGTGCCTGCATTAAAACGCCCAGATTGGTGCCATCTTCACCGTCCGTCAAAACCAGTGTTTGAGCATCACGAATCCCTGCTTCTAGAAGCGTTTGCGCCGCTTGCAAATCACCAATGACCACATCATCACCTTCACCGGGCAATGGGCGATCGTGAATGCCAACAACGGCAATACCCTGGTGCTTCAGTAACCGAAAAATTTTGTATCCGGTTGCGTCCAGGCCACAAACAATAATCCTGGGTTTTATATCTGCAAAAGAAATCATTGCTTTGCCATTAGTTACGCCACTAAAGCCGCCGCCCGCCTTCAATTTCAACAGAGTTAGTCTTAAGTGAATTAAGATGACTTAACCCATAATTGTCTAATGGAGAGAGTTTAAGGACTGTAGCGAGAGGCACCTGAATGATGAATAGATTGGCATTGCTGAGCAGCCAGATGAAAACATGCGATCGCTTAGCAATCTCTACTCAGCCTGATGAATGAGCAGCAGGTATAAATAAGCGTTGAAGGCTGATATTTATCTACGACTACTGTTTTTCAACCGAGGTTGTAGGTTGCCAAAGGTAAATGCCGTCACTGCCTCCGCCAATAAGCGTGCGTTGATCGGCTCCGAATTCTACAAACATGCCGCTGTATTGTGACCCACGTAAGGTGCCCAAAAATCCAGATGGTTGAATGCGCCATAGGTTAATAGTGCCGCCATAGGTTGTAGCAAACAGGCGGCGATCTGGGCTGACTGCGACATGGGAACCAACTGAATCGATCGCCCGAATAAACTGTCCCGATTCCACATTCCACAATTTGATGCCGCCTTGCCCTTTGACACCATCGCTGCCCGTAATCAAAATCTGGCGATCGACAAAGCTCAGAGCATTGAGTTTCCCCGAATCAAAAGTGAATAGTTTGGTTCCGGTCGCTAAATTCCAGAGCGTTGTTTTCTGTGCGCCTGCTGCCAGCGATCGCCCATCGGGGCTAAAGGCAAGATCATTCACTAACCTTGCATCTAGGGTGTAAACCAGTTGTTGAGTTGCCACATCCCACACTTGAATGCCGTCTGGACTGGTGGCTCCATCTGCCCAGTGGCGGAGACGACTGCCGCTGGCTAAACGGGTGCCATCGGGGCTAAACGCCAAGCTGGTGACTCGTCCCGATTTAAGGCTCGTTAGCAAGGTGCCGTTGGTTACATTCCAGAGTTTAATAGTTTGATCAAGACTGCTGCTGGCAAGTAGAGTTTTATCGGGACTAAAGGCGAGGTCGGTGATCCAATCGGTGTGCCCGGTCAGAGTCGTTGTTAGTCGGATCGGAGGCATGGACCAAATTTGAATCGTTTTGCCCTTGCTGTTAGCAAACAACTGCCCATCAGTGGTGGCGGTGAGGGCGGTAATTGCTTGGCTAGCAAGGCTCTTTGGTAAGCCATAACACACTGGTAGAGGCGTTTGGGGAGACAAGCAAATTGAGCCAGAAGTCCGCGCTGCGATCGCATCTTTCACAAGGCTATGGGTGACAATCACTAAAGCGACTAGCAATGCCGCTGCCACACTGAGTCCCAAAATTTGCGAAAATCTTCGTTGTTGCCTCATTTCGTCTGTCGTTAAATAGCTGATGAAATCAGTTTGCCACCTGTTCTGTGAATGCCAAGCAAATGCCAATTTTGGTAAAAACTGACCCTCCTCGAAATTTATTTGGCAGCGGGGCGCTCTTAGGGGTTGCTCTACCTTTGTCTATTTATCTGTCTATTGCACTCATCATCTTAGGTCTAGATAAGTTTCATTACATATTGGCAGGAGGGAATAAGTTTGCCACCTTTCCTAATGCTTTAACCCACTGGGGCGTTAGCCTGAGCTATCTAACTTTGGTTTTGCTCCACTTAATTTGGTTGCTGGGGACTCCTTATTCCTATCTTCCAACTCGTTTCAGTGACATATTAAAACGGGCAGGCATCTTTCTATTGCTAGCCTGGATTGCCTATCCGTTAGGAAATGATATTTATTTGTATCTACACTTTGGGCTGATGAATCTTAGTCGTGTAGATCCCTTTACAATACCCGCAGGCGAGTTTATTTCTAGCTTGACTCCATTTGTAGATTGGAAGCAAACTTCTACCTATGGACCCATTTCGCAACTGCTGTTTAGTATTTCTGCTGCCGCGATCGCTCTTCATCCTATCCTGGCAGTTTACCTCTTCAAAAGTATTTGCGCGCTGACGCATCTGGTCAATAGCTACTTAATCTGGAAAATTTTGCCGCCACTTCAACGAGGAAAGATCGCCACCGCTTACCTACTCTGTCCGCTACTGCTGGTAGAGCAAGTCGGGTCTGCCCACGTGGATGTATTTGTAAATACCTGCGTGCTGGTGTTGGCGATGTGCTTACTCAAACAGCGTTACACCGCAGCGTTTTTGGCAGTGTGGGGAGGCTTTTTAGCAAAGACCGTTCCTATCATTTGGATGCCTTTGCTAGGACTATTTTTGATCCGGCAGCAGCGCTGGAAACAACTGGCGATCGCCCTCCTATCATCTCTGCTAATTGTGGCTTTTCTTTCGCTTACAGTGCTGCCTGACATTCAATCTTGGCGCAGTTTACTGAATCCAGGCGTAGTGGGGCAATATCAATCGTCTATACCGGCACTCCTACGGGCAAGCTTTGAAACCCTCCAAATTTTTGTGCCTGGATTTTTGCTACTCAGTGACCAGAAACAGGTGCTTTTACAGGTAGCACGCTATGGAATGCTGGTCTTTGCCACATTTTATGCATGGACAGTGCTACACCTATTTCGTAAGCCCACTTACTCCGCCATCACCCTGCTAGAAGCGATAGGTTGGGTCACACTGGTGCTGATGCTCTACAGTACCTCTTGGTTGATGCCCTGGTATGTGTCGGTGCTGTTGGCGATCGCCGCAGTGATTCCCACTGCAAAAGTCTTTGGCTTAACCACCTTAATGTTTATGGTGTCCAGCAGCGCTATGTACGGCCTGCAAGGAGATGCCGGATTACGCAGCCTAGTAACCCTAGGATTGCCAACCCTAGGGTTGATCGCTGGTTCCAAGCTGTTTGCTACTCAAATCGTTAAAGCTAAACCTGAGCAGGAGAGAGGCAAAGGACGAAGAGTGAAAGACGGATAGCGTTTAAGGGAGGCGATCGCCCACTTTACTGATAATTGGCAAGCGTACCGATTTTCGCTGCAACAGTCGCACCATGAGCCACAAATTGGTCACAAAGTAGCCCGATGTCATCAGACTATTGGTCACCAACAGCGTTAAAGAGAGCGACTCTGAGGCTTCTGCACCAACGCCTAATAGAACGTAGCCCAACAGCCACGCGATCGTTAGCGTCACAACCGTGCGGCTCAACTCTTGGCGCTGCTTGCCTCCCTGGCGATAGTAAAGCGTCCACAACGCCGGGAAAAAGCCGATCACAGGCACCAAATACCAAAAAAGCTGAAATCGCTTAGCCTCTGGACCATCTAAGGAATTGTCTTTGTTCACAGGCATCTTAGTTCTGACCCAACAATCATAACGCCAGTGGAGAGTTCGGGGTTTGGAGTTCGGAGTTCATTGAACATGGCACCTTTGCACCCCGCACTTTGCACCTCGCACCTCGCACCTCATTTAAGCTAATCTGGATTCTGTAATTGATGGAATTTTTGAGGAGTCAGCTTTGGAACGGACATTTTTGGCGATCAAGCCGGATGGAGTGCAGCGGAAACTGATTGGTGAAATCATCCGTCGTTTTGAAGCAAAAGGCTTTACCTTAGTTGGTTTAAAGCTAATGAGCGTTAGCCGCGATCTTGCAGAAACTCATTATGGAGTGCACCGCGAAAGACCTTTTTTCCCAGGCTTAGTGAATTTCATTACATCCGGACCGGTGGTGGCAATGGTATGGGAAGGCAAGGGAGTGATTGCTTCGGCCCGTAAAATTATTGGGGCGACAAACCCGCTTAATTCGGAGCCAGGAACGCTGCGAGGCGATTTTGGAGTTGATGTGGGTCGTAATATTATTCATGGTTCCGATGCTCCAGAAACGGCTGAGCAAGAAATCAAGCTTTGGTTTAAGCCTGAAGATCTAATTAGCTGGGAGCCTGCCGCAATCGCCTGGATTTATGAATAGTGACTGAATCCTAGTTTTTTGTCTCCACAGGTGATTCGGCTGCCTCAGATACCTCTGGGGCAGCTATTTTTGTGTCTAGCCCTTCTGTATCCGGTAATTTTGCTTGTATGGAGTTGCTATCAGCCTCATCTTTTCGCTGAGAAAAGCCCCATAGAAAAGTTAGTGCGATCGCAGATAACATCAACCACTCAGGAGGAACAAGACTGTCATTTATAACCCGCAGCAGCAACCGCAAGCCAACGAATGCAACCGTGATGTAGCCTGCATCTTCAAGGTGAGTGAATTCAGCTAGCCAGCGGATAAATAGTCCTGCCATGAACCTAAGAGCCACAATTCCAATTGTGGCACCCACTAAGATAAGCCAGGTTTCCTTAGAAACCGCAATCGCTGTGGTGACGCTATCTAATGAAAACGCCAGATCGGTGACTGCAATTACAGGAATCGCTTGCCACAAAGAATTAAAACGCGGTCCATGATGGGCGTTTTCCTCACCCTCTTTTACGCCTGAAGTAAAATATTGAAAAACTAACCACAGTAAGTAAAGTGCACCAGCCAGTTCAAACTGCCAATAATTAGCCACCCATGTTGCCGTCAAAATTAGGCTCATCCGCAGGATGTAAGCAAATACCAAGCCGATGTTGAGGGCACGGCGTTGTAGAGTACTATCCTGCAAACCTTGGGCAATCGCAGCAAGGGCGATCGCATTGTCGGCGGAAAGCACTGCCTCCAACGCCACTAAAACGGGCAACAAAAGCAGGGTGTCTGTTCCAAAATTTGGTGAAAAATCGAGCAGTTGATCCATTATTTCAGTGTTCTCAAAATAGCGATGCTGGTAAAGCAAACTAATTGCTTAAAAAGTTACTTTCAACTCAACGTAAACATTAATTATGACACTACCAAGCCCGACAGCTTGGAGAAGTGCGTAGTGCAAGGGTAGAAGTGCGTGAGAGTTAGGGTATTTCTTGAATACTCATAGAGCGCTAGGGTGTAGGACAAATATCCCGCCCTTGACTACAGCCCTTCTGATCCTAAAATATTGCAACTTGTAACAAGATATTTCCGAAAGGGCGCATTGTAGCCGACATTAGAGGACGATAGATTTCAAATATTGCAATTAAGTTAGGAGTCTTGAAAGTATGTCTTTATCAGATAGTCAGGTTTTTATTGCACTAGTAGTTGCTTTGATTCCCGGAATTTTGGCGTTTCGCCTTTCCACAGAGCTTTACAAGTAAACCATTGTATTAGTTCATAGATACTTAGCCTGTTTTGCAGATTTGGTTCTACAATTAACGCGACGGTTAATCCAAAATTTTGGAAATTCAGTCCTGTTGATGGAGAATACTGTGAGACAGGCTTAGATCGTTGAAGACCACAAACGATCAGTAACGCGATCGCTTGTGAGCACTTGTCAGTTGGCAAAGCGCAAGACAACCTAAATTGAATTCAGAAATAAGGTGATTTGATTTAGAGAAATCCGCTTTATTAGCTGAGATCGTTGAACCAACCTGTTGCTATAAAAAATTAGTTTTGGATTTTTGACCCCAATTGGGAACAATAGAGTAAAGTCTAGAGGGTTTAACGCTGCTCTTAAGTTAGTTAAAGCATTTAGTATGTACGCACTGAAGCCACCAACACCAACACCTCAATCAGCTAGACCTTTACGGGTTGTACCTAAAGCAAGGGCAAAGGCAAAGCCTCGTAGAAAGACAAAGCCTTATCGAGCGATCGCGTGCGAAACAGTCGCTAAGATTACAGTCAACGCCGTGCTTTCGATCGCAGCCATTGGTGCATTGTTCCAGCTATTGCCTTATCGCTCTTCCCAAGAGATCAAGCTACAAGAGCTTCAAGCGGCAGTTAAATCGACTGGCAGCCGCGTACAGCAAGTGCAATCAAAATTTAGTTATTACTTCGACCCAAGCCAAGCAAGAGAATCAATGCAAGAGTTAACTGGGCGCATTGACCCACAGCGTCGGCAAATCGTTTGGAAAGCGCCTGCGCCGGCTGCTGTAAAGGCTTTAAACCCGCCTAATGTCTCAGATCGAGCAGGCAATTAAAAAAGACAATTTTGGTAATAAACGAAGATGCTTAAACTTTAGAAGGAGCTGGGCATCTTAGGTTTTTGGATTTTGCGGATTTCTGTCATCTCAATGGCTTCAGGAGTTCATTTAGCCAATCGTTGATTTGGAAACGCAGTTTGTACGATGCATCGGCTTTGTAGCCTGTAAGAGGCAAGCGAGAGAGAGCATGGTCATAATCCGAAATGGCATAGTTCCAATCGCCCCAAAGGTGATAGGTGCGTCCTCGTTCGGCATACAAATGTCCCTCCACTGAAGTAGGAACTCCTAAGAAGTCAGTAGTGTTCAAGAACTGACTAATCTGAAGCGCTAAATCAAAGGTTTCGATCGCTGCTTCATACTGCTCCAAATCTCGAAACGTAATTCCCAAATTTAGGCGTGCCCGAATATCAATCGGATCTAGGTCAATCGATATTTCATAATCTGCGATCGCGGCTTCTAAATCTCCCATGGCAACATAACAATTTGCTCGATTGTTATACACCTTTGCCAATCGTGGGTTGAGGCGCAGTGCTTGGTTATAGTCTGTTAATGCCTGACTAAATTGTCCAGTTTGAAAGTACAACAATCCGCGGTTGTTAAAACTACTAACATTCTCAGGATTGTAGTTAATCAACCAGGTAAATAAATCGATGGCTTCAGCGTAATGCCCACGTTGTGCGTCGCTTAATGCTTGCTGTCTCAATAGAGTTTCTTGCTCGGTTTGACTCAAGTGAGTGAGTGGTGAGCCAATCAGCGGGTGTGCCCATTTGGCAGAAGATGCTTGAGTAATTGCTAAGGCTTGACTATGGACACTTTGCTTAGGAAGGGGCATTGGCTGTTCTCTATTTGCAAATGTCGCAGAAGATAGCGGCACGCGACGCAAGCGTCTAGAACTGGTTGATTGCCTTGGATACATGCGGAGGTTCATGCCGTTCTCACGTGAATATAAATTAACCGTATGGAGCGATCGCTTGAAAAAGTCGAAGTTTTGTGTCACTTGCCTATGTATTTAATCTTTAGACTGGTGAACTACTTGAACAGATCACCCCAGAGATGCATTTAGATAAAATTTTCTCTATTAGTTTCTACACAGGCTGCAAATGAAATTTCTGAAAGACCCTCAAATGAGCTTAACTAGGGGAACTACACACGACTTCTTATCTCTCCACAACCGTCAATCCTTGCTCCGGATGCGATCGCAAAATTCACTATATGAAAGACACTGTGGCTAACGCAAAAGTTCCGATTGACTGCTTAATCTTTAAGAAACACGAATCAGCGTCAATAACTCACCTATGCCACGATGGATGTTGATAAAATTCAACCTTATACAGCCCACGCATTTTTAGGGATCAAGTGGAACGACTTATGACAATTGCAACAGCTGATTTAGATACGTCTGGCATTGTTGCAGACGATTACGTAGTGCTGGGCTTAGCGACCTGTTTCATTAAAGAAGAGGGAGAAATCTATCAAGTTCAAGTGATCGAGCCAATTCCTTCGGCGGCATTAGAAGCGATTCTCAAGGGAATCGCTACCTCTTATGGAACTGCGATCGCAACAACCTTTGGTTCTGTCTTAATGAATGACACCACTTATATTCCTGCGGAATTTCCCGTAGAAGCTCAGTTTTGTGATGATTTTGCCTTCCGCTTAGTTGCCGCGACTCGGACTTACAAGGCTCGCTCCATAGCCCAAACTCACATTCCTGTTGGCACAGGTAAAAGTGACTTCAACTTTTCAATTGAGCGTAAGCGCGTACTCAATATTCAGCGTATTGTCCGAACAGAAGATAATGTTAAGCAGCATGAATATACTCACAAAGTGCTATGAAGCTAATTAGGTCACTTCTTGCTATTGACTGATGATGGCTACTAACAGATAGTTTTTGACACTTTCTTTACAACTGAGAAGCTGATGCTAAAACTTTATGGGGGTGCCCGCAGTCGGGCATCCATTGTTCAGTGGTATTTGGAGGAATTAGCAGTTCCCTACGAATTTGTCTTGCTAGATATGCAAGCAGGTGAACATCACCAACCTGCTTTTTTGACAATTAATCCCATTGGTAAGGTGCCTGCCATTGTAGAAGGAGACTTTAAACTGTGGGAATCAGGGGCAATTTTGCTATACCTAGCAGAAAAATATGGTGAGCCGAATCTAACGTTGAAGCGGCGATCGCTACTCAATCAATGGATTAACTACGCCAACGCTACTTTAAGTCCAGCAATGATTTCAGACGCAGTTAGAAAAACGGAACTGCCGCGCCACATGACGATGCTGAATCATTTATTGGCGAATCAGCTGTTCATTATAGATGAATCATTTAGTGTGGCAGATGTGGCGCTCGGCTCTCTGATTACTTATTGCCAAATGATGTTTCAGATTGATTTAAGTGAATACTCTGCCATAGTGGGTTACGTTAAACGACTTTCTGAGCGTCCCCCTTGCCAAAAAACAATCTTAGGAATTAAGTAAAGTGCTCAATGCGATACACAAAGCATAATTTTTACCACTGAAAACAGAAGGTGAAGACATGCTCATCCTCATATTCTTAGCAGTAAGAAGGAAGGACAAACCAGCAAGACTCACAGCATAGTAAGATTTACCACCCCAACACCAGTCACGTACATCTTGCTTATCCATAAAAACAATTAAAAGGAGTGGTCAGAAACTCATTTCCTATGCATATTGGAGAGAAGAAGTTGAACTCTGCTTACAATAGCCCATGCCAGTTGATAGTGTCTCCACTCAATCTCCACAAAATTCGCTGTTTTTAGTGTGCGGGTTAGGCAGTTTAGGACAATTTTGTGTGTCAGTGCTAAAAGAGTTTGGCGTATTGGTTAGCGCAATTACCTTGACTCAACCTTTGAACTGGGAAGTAAATCAATTTCCAGAACTGCTGGAAAATCTGTTGATTGGTGATTGCCGACAAGCTGATTTATTGGAGAAAGCAGGTGTAAAAAATTGCCGAGCGGTGTTGCTGGTTGCTAGTGATGAACGCGTGAACATTGAGGCAGCCTTTGAGGTGCGGTTACTAAACCCAGGTGTGCGAATTATTGTGCGTTCGGCAAAAGAAAACTTGAACGACCTGGTAGCAGAAAAACTAGGAAACTTTGTAGCATTTGAAGCAACCCAACTTCCAGCTCCTGCATTTGCGATCGCTGCACTAAACAGTGAAGTTTGCGGTTTTATCACGTTAGAAGAAAGCCTGTTGCGAGTGACAAAACTACCAATCTACGGTGATCACCGCTGGTGTTATCGCCTTTTACATGAGCTAAACACCCAAACTCGACGAGTGCTTAGCTACACCCCAAAAGGCACATCCTTATCAACGGAATTTTATCAACTCAATCCAGATATACAAGTACAGCCGGGTGATCAAATTGCCTATGTGGAAATCGCAGAGACTCTAACAAATTTTAATCTGCATAGCCATGAAACCTCTGCCCAGAAAGCTCTTAAGAAAAGAGATCGATCGCTTCCTTTTTGGAAAAGATTGAGCGATCGCTTTTCCAAAAAAAATCTAACTCGGCAAGTGGCAGACCTCTGGAGTTCTATTGCTCAACAGCAGACCAAACGGGTTGCTTTAATTGTTGGGGTGATGTTGCTATTGCTACTGATACTAGGAACCCTCGTTTTAATAAGGACCCGACACGTCAATTTTCCCAAAGCCTTCTACACGGTAGCGATCATGTTATTAGGAGCCGATGATGCGGTATTTTCAGCTCTAAAACCAGAAGATGAAACGCCATTGTGGATGCGCTTGATGAATTTGACCTATATGCTGGCAGGAACTGCTTCGATCGCAGTTCTTTATGCACTTTTGACCGAAACACTTTTATCTGCAAAGTTTCAGTTACCGAAAAAGCGTCCTGCCATTCCTGATCAGAACCATGTTGTCCTCATTGGGTTAGGCCGAGTAGGACGACGGGTCGCAACTTTTTTACAGCAAATTAAGCAGCCATTGGTTGGCATCAGCGACACTCCTCTAGAAGCAACAGTGTTACCTCTGATGTCCTTAAAGATTGGAGATTTAGCGACCAGCTTGAGTAAAGTTAATTTGGAAACTGCAAAAAGCGTTGTGGTCGCTACGGATGATGAAATGGCAAACCTAGAAATTGGGTTAATGGCTCATCGGATTAATCCAAACTGTGCAGTGGTCATTCGCACTTTTAGTTATCGCTTTAGTGCCAGCGTTGATCGTCTGTTGCCCTACGCTAAGGTTCTATGTGCTTACGATTTGGCAGCAGAAGCTTATGTTGCGGCTGCTTTTGGAGAGAATATTCTTAGCCTGATGCGAGTCAATGAACAAACCGTTTTAGTAACTGATTATTCTATAAACGAGAATGATACTCTCCATGGACGATTGCTTGCAGAAATTGCTTACGGCTATGGTGTTGTGCCTATTCTGCATCAACGCTATGCTCAAAACGCTCGGCTAATGCCTTTAGATGAGAGCAAAACTGAAGTAGGTGACCGTCTGATCGTGATGGCTACCATTGACAGTTTGCAAAGAGTTGAACGAGGCGAATTACTGCCCCGTACCTGGACGGTTCATGTTGAACAGACGCTTTCCAAAGACGCGGTATTTGATTGTGCTAACGCGATCGCTCGAATCTCTGACTGTGGTATTCAACTTGCACGTGAAGTGATGAGTAAACTACCCGCTGCTTTGCCAATTCCTCTCTATCAACATCAAGCACTACGGCTTGTGCGAGAGCTGAGGAAATGCCAAGCAATATCGCAGGCATTTCAACATAAGATGTGAAAAGCGTAGAATGAATAAAATTGTTTTCACAATTTTTTGAAATTCTAATTTACAAGCCCTTCAACTATTAATGCAGGGAAAAGCCAAAAAGATTTTCTGTATAGCCTTTATCTATGCCAATCGTAATTATTCTAAATGCCAAGCAAATTAATGATCTTGACTTAAGCCCTGCTCAGTTAGCGCTCGACCCATTGATAGAAACGGGTCTCTTTTCTGAATTTGAACAGCAGCTTGTGTTTCAAATTACCTTTCCTCGTGATCCTGAAGATCCTCGGGAACTTTCTGAAATCTCTGAAATTCGCTTGTGGTTTGTGCGGTTGGATGCACTTTATCCTTGGCTACCTTACCTACTCGACTGGAAAGCAGGAGAACTCGTGCGCTACACCGCTATGCTTGTACCTCATCAATTTCACCTAAAAGATGGAATTAAATACAATCCAGAAGCGTTGGAAATCTTTGTTATGCATAAAATTTTCATCCTTACTAACTGGATGAAAAAGCAAAATATAGAAGGCTACTCCAACATGAAAGCGATGGCACAAATATTTGGCTACGAATTAGATGACGATTTGTTTAAGATTCTCTTGGCTTAATGTTTTATTGCCACTATTTAGTTGGATAATGTCTGACTCCAGCATAAAACCTCTGTCAGGGAGAAGTAAAAGAAGATAAAAGTATAGTAAAGATTTCTTTTTACACATGAAAAAGGTCTGAACAACTTTAGTTGTTCAGACCTTTTTCATTTATAAACCTGGCATCGAGCTATTTTTGCAGGACGCAGCCGTCCAACTATCTTTGCCGCAGAAGCGTTTCACAGCTGAGTTCGAGATGGATCAGAGTGGTTCCACTACGCCATAGACACCAGGAAATCATGTAATAACTAAAACCTTAAAGGCTGCATAGTACTTGTCAACACCAACGATCTGAGGTCAAGCCCTCGGTCTATTAGTACTCCTTGACTACATGCATTGCTGCACTTCCATCTAGAGCCTATCAACGGGTGTTCTGCCCGTGACCTTACTGGGTTACCCCATGAGAGCACTCATCTTGAGGTGGGCTTCCCACTTAGATGCTTTCAGCGGTTATCCGCTCCGCACATGGCTACCCTGCGTTTACCGTTGGCACGATAACAGGTACACCAGCGGTGCGTTCCTCCCGGTCCTCTCGTACTAAGGAGGAATCCTCTCAATGCTCTTACGCCTGCACCGGATATGGACCGAACTGTCTCACGACGTTCTGAACCCAGCTCACGTACCGCTTTAATGGGCGAACAGCCCAACCCTTGGGACGTACTACCGCCCCAGGTTGCGATGAGCCGACATCGAGGTGCCAAACCTCCCCGTCGATGTGAACTCTTGGGGGAGATCAGCCTGTTATCCCTAGAGTAACTTTTATCCGTTTAGCGACGGCCTTTCCACGCAGCGCCGTCGGATCACTAAGGCCGTGTTTCCACCCTGCTCGACATGTTCGTCTCGCAGTCAAGCTCTCTTATGCCTTTACACTCTACGGCTGATTTCCAACCAGCCTGAGAGAACCTTTGCGCGCCTCCGTTACCTTTTAGGAGGCGACCGCCCCAGTCAAACTGCCCGCCTGAAACTGTTCCCTCGCCGGATAACGGCAAAGGGTTAGAATTCTAGCCTCACCAGAGTGGTATCTCACCGTTGACTCCACAATCCCCACAAGAATTGCTTCAACGTCTCCCACCTATCCTGCGCAAGCAAAGCCCGAACCCAATTCCAGGTTACAGTAAAGCTTCATAGGGTCTTTCTGTCCAGGTGCAGGTAGTCCGTATCTTCACAGACAATCCTATTTCGCCGAGCCTCTCTCCGAGACAGCGCCCAAATCGTTACGCCTTTCGTGCGGGTCGGAACTTACCCGACAAGGAATTTCGCTACCTTAGGACCGTTATAGTTACGGCCGCCGTTCACCGGGGCTTCAGTCGCCAGCTTCGCTTGCGCTAACCGACTTCCTTAACCTTCCGGCACTGGGCAGGCGTCAGCCCCCATACATCGTCTTGCGACTTAGCGGAGACCTGTGTTTTTGGTAAACAGTCGCTTGGGCCTCTTCACTGCGACCACCTCTCGGTGGCACCCCTTCTCCCGAAGTTACGGGGTCATTTTGCCGAGTTCCTTAGAGAGAGTTATCTCGCGCCCTTGGGTATTCTCAACCATCCCACCTGTGTCGGTTTCGGGTACGGGTCAGTTTAGATTAACGTGGTTAGAGCTTTTCTTGGAAGCTTGACATCACACACTTCGAGGACGTATCCCCTCGTACTCGCGCCTCCGCTCAGAACGTTTTCTCCGTTCCTCATTGCCTTGGACGCTTGAACCGGTAACCAACATCCGGCTGTGTTAGCCTTCTCCGTCCCTCTTCACAATCTAAACTAAGTACGGGAATATTAACCCGTTGTCCATCGACTACGCCTTTCGGCCTCGCCTTAGGTCCCGACTAACCCTCCGCGGACGAGCCTTCCGGAGGAAACCTTGGGATTTCAGGGCATTGGATTCTCACCAATGTTTGCGCTACTCAAGCCGACATTCTCACTTCTGCTTCGTCCACACCTGCTTTCGCTGATGCTTCAAACTACAACAGAACGCTCCCCTACCATTCTTTCGAATCCACAGCTTCGGTACATCGTTTAGCCCCGTTCATTTTCGGCGCAGGAGCGCTTGACCAGTGAGCTATTACGCACTCTTTTAAGGTTGGCTGCTTCTAGGCAAACCTCCTGGTTGTCTATGCACTCCCACCTCCTTTATCACTTAACGATGATTTGGGGACCTTAGCTGGTGGTCTGGGCTGTTTCCCTCTTGACGATGAAGCTTATCCCCCACCGTCTCACTGGCAACGTGTGCACTGGGTATTCAGAGTTTGACTCGATTTGGTACCGCTCTCGCAGCCCGCACCGAACCAGTGCTTTACCCCCCAGCTATAATCGTTACCGCTGCGCCTAAACACATTTCGGGGAGAACCAGCTAGCTCCGGGTTCGATTGGCATTTCACCCCTAACCACACCTCATCCGCTGATTTTTCAACATCAGTCGGTTCGGACCTCCACTTGGTGTTACCCAAGCTTCATCCTGGACATGGTTAGATCACCCGGGTTCGGGTCTATAAACACTGATTAACGCCCTGTTCAGACTCGCTTTCGCTTTGGCTTCGTCATTCTCGACTTAACCTACCAGTGCCTATAAGTCGCCGGCTCATTCTTCAACAGGCACACCGTCACACGTTAAATCGTGCTTCGATTGCTTGTAGGCTCACGGTTTCATGTTCTATTTCACTCCCCTTCCGGGGTTCTTTTCACCGTTCCCTCGCGGTACTGGTTCACTATCGGTCACACAGTAGTATTTAGCCTTACGAGGTGGTCCTCGCTGATTCACCCGGAATTTCACGTGCTCCAGGCTACTCGGGATTCAGCTAGTATCTTTAAGTTTTCGACTACAGGACTTTCACCTCCTCTGGTACAGCATTCAACTGTTTCGTCTAACCGCTAGATTCCATATCGCTGTCCCACGACCCCAGTAAGCATGCTTACTGGTTTAGGCTGTTCCCGCTTCGCTCGCCGCTACTAGGGGAATCACGTTTGTTTTCTCTTCCTACAGCTACTAAGATGTTTCAATTCGCTGCGTTCGCTCTCGCCACCCTATAGATTCAGGTGGCAGTATGTAGGGTTGCCCCATTCGGAAATCCCCGGATCAATGCTTGCTTCCAACTCCCCGGGGCGTATCGCCGGTAACTGCGTCCTTCTTCGCCTCTGTGTGCCTAGGTATCCACCATGAGCCCTTATTAGCTTGACCACTATCTTTAACTTTCTTAAGTTACACATTGGTGTCTGTGAATCAATATCTAGTATCAAAGTTTTTGATGTGTTCATCAAAAACAAATCACTATCTATTGTTCCTACCTGACAAGTTACTATGCAGTTTTCAAGGTTCTAACTGGACTTTAATCCAGCAGGCTCTCTCAACTAGAATAAATACCCTTAGGTATAAACACTCTTGAAATAAGATGCTGAATTGGAGTGGAGGTTAACGGACTCGAACCGTTGACATCCTGCTTGCAAAGCAGGCGCTCTACCAACTGAGCTAAACCCCCCAACAAGATGGTGGGCCATCCTGGACTCGAACCAGGGACCTCACCCTTATCAGGGGTGCGCTCTAACCACCTGAGCTAATAGCCCATATCCCTTACCTAGATAGTTTGAAAGCCATTTAATACATAGACCTCGACCGACCTTAGGTTGACCGTCTAAACCCTGCTATCAAAAGCTTGGTCTAGCGGGAGGTCTCCCTTAAAGGAGGTGATCCAGCCACACCTTCCGGTACGGCTACCTTGTTACGACTTCACCCCAGTCATCAGCCCTGCCTTCGGCATCCCCCTCCTTACGGTTGGAGTAACGACTTCGGGCGTGGCCAACTCCCATGGTGTGACGGGCGGTGTGTACAAGGCCCGGGAACGTATTCACCGCAGTATGCTGACCTGCGATTACTAGCGATTCCTCCTTCATGCAGGCGAGTTGCAGCCTGCAATCTGAACTGAGCCATGGTTTATGAGATTAGCTTGCCATCGCTGGCTTGCAACTCTTTGTCCATAGCATTGTAGTACGTGTGTAGCCCAGGGCGTAAGGGGCATGCTGACTTGACGTCATCCCCACCTTCCTCCGGTTTGTCACCGGCAGTCTCTCTAAAGTGCCCAACTTAATGATGGCAACTAGAAACGAGGGTTGCGCTCGTTGCGGGACTTAACCCAACATCTCACGACACGAGCTGACGACAGCCATGCACCACCTGTGTTCGCGCTCCCGAAGGCACTCCCGACTTTCACCGGGATTCGCGACATGTCAAGCCCTGGTAAGGTTCTTCGCGTTGCATCGAATTAAACCACATACTCCACCGCTTGTGCGGGCCCCCGTCAATTCCTTTGAGTTTCACACTTGCGTGCGTACTCCCCAGGCGGACAACTTAACGCGTTAGCTACGGCACTGCACGGGTCGATACGCGCAACACCTAGTTGTCATCGTTTACAGCTAGGACTACAGGGGTATCTAATCCCTTTCGCTCCCCTAGCTTTCGTCCATGAGTGTCAGTTTCGGCCCAGTAGCGCGCCTTCGCCGCTGGTGTTCTTCCCAATATCTACGCATTTCACCGCTACACTGGGAATTCCCGCTACCCCTACCGTACTCTAGTCTCTCAGTTTCCACTGCCTATATGGGGTTAAGCCCCACGCTTTAACAGCAGACTTGATAAACCACCTGCGGACGCTTTACGCCCAATAAATCCGGATAACGCTTGCATCCTCCGTATTACCGCGGCTGCTGGCACGGAGTTAGCCGATGCTGATTCGTTAGGTACCGTCAGTTCTTCTTCCCTAACAAAAGCGGTTTACGACCCAAAAGCCTTCGTCCCGCACGCGGTATTGCTCCGTCAGGCTTTCGCCCATTGCGGAAAATTCCCCACTGCTGCCTCCCGTAGGAGTCTGGGCCGTGTCTCAGTCCCAGTGTGGCTGATCATCCTCTCAGACCAGCTACCGATCGTCGCCTTGGTCAGCTCTTACCTAACCAACTAGCTAATCGGACGCGAGCTCATCTACAGGCACTAAAGCTTTCACCTCTCGGCACATTGGGTATTAGCAGACGTTTCCATCTGTTGTCCCCAACCTATAGGCAGATTCTCACGCGTTACTCACCCGTCCGCCACTAAAGTCCGAAGACTTTCGTTCGACTTGCATGTGTTAAGCATACCGCCAGCGTTCATCCTGAGCCAGGATCAAACTCTCCATGTTATTCCAACTCTCTCAAGTTGATTGGAGTTTGTAGCTCTACTTATATCAAAATAAAAGACCTATACAGATCCCTTATCCATCCAAACTGTTTAGGGTTTTAACCCCCTAAACTATTATCTATTGACGAGGTTCTTATGTCTCTCGTGGCTTTCAAACTATTACTATGTCTAGGTCCTGGCGGTTTTAATCAGAGTCGCTCTCGCTCCCCCGTTTCGACCGCTTTACTAAGATAACCTCCCTAATCTCACTTGTCAACTAAATTGAATGGGGAATTATGAAGGGCGAAATTACGGGGCGAATTAAAACATATGTGTAGGAAGTATTTTGGTAAAGGTGGTGCGCGAATTTTGTTTATCTACTGGTATTCCCTTTCCTATGCTTTGTAGTGAAGTGAGGAGATTACTGGATAAAAAAGTGAAGATAAAGGTTTACATGTAGGGTCTGTACGTGAAAATTGAAAGCGTGATACAAGACTGCTGGAGGATAGCTGTGAATTTTCAGTCTGTTGTAAGTACGTTAAACCACTTTTGGAGCGATCGCGGTTGCTTAATTGTCCAACCTTACGATACTGAAAAAGGGGCGGCGACAAAAAGTCCCCACACTTTTTTAAGGGCGCTTGGACCAGAACCTTGGGCAGTTGCCTATATTGAGCCGTGTCGCCGTCCCGGTGATGGAAGATATGGAGAAAATCCTAATAGAGTACAACATTACTATCAGTATCAAGTTCTAGTTAAGCCTTCGCCGGATAACATTCAGGAAATTTATTTAGAGTCGTTGCGGGCGCTAGGAATTTTCCCAGAAGAACATGACGTGCGTTTTGTGGAGGACAACTGGGAAGATGCGGCAGTCGGTGCGTGGGGTGTTGGTTGGGAAGTTTGGCTAGATGGAATGGAAGTCACTCAATTTACCTACTTTCAGCAATGTGGCGGGATTGATTGTCGTCCTGTGTCGATCGAGATTACTTATGGTCTAGAACGACTGACGATGTATCTGCAAGAGGTTAATTCAATTTTTGATATTCGCTGGAATGATACGTTGACCTACGGAGACATCTATCTGCAAAGTGAGATAGATAGCTCAAAGTATAATTTTGAAGCATCTAATCCTGAGCTACTTTTTATGCTGTTTTCTTTGTATGAGAAAGAGGCTGAACAGTTGATAGGTAAGGAATTAGTGCTACCTGCTTTTGATCAGGTTTTGAAATGTTCGCATACGTTTAATTTGTTAGATGCCCGCGGTGTGATTTCTGTAACAGAACGGACGCGTTATATCGGGAAAATTCGGACTATGGCTCGTCAGGTGGCTCAAATTCACCTTATGCAACGGGAACGATTAGGGTTTCCATTACTCAAGCAGGAGGCAGTAAAAGTCATGTGAGTTGTATTGATTTATCTTTGGCGTTTGGGAATGAATCGACAAACTCAAACTAAATTGTTTGGGTATTTAGTGAATGGTGTGGGTACTAAACGTGCAGGTTAGATGCTTTTAAGAAGAAACTATTCATGAATTCAATCGATCTAGCTTTCACTACGGCAACAGAACAAGCTCGGCTGATTCGTTGTAAAGAGATTTCGCCTCTAGATTTAATTGAAGTTTACTTAGAGCGAATTCAACGGTTGAATCTCAGTTTAGGGAGTTATGTAGTGGTGGCGGCGGATCTGGCGATCGCGGATGCTAAGACCAAAACTGAACTCCTAGTCCATACGCCAGCAGAAGAATTGCCAGCATTCTTCGGTGTGCCAATTTCAGTCAAAGATTTAAATCCTGTAATCGATTTACCCTGTGCCTACGGTGTCAAGATTTTGAAGAACCGAATTGCTACCGAAGATGATGGTGTGGTAACCAAGCTAAAACAGGCAGGATTCGTTATTCTTGGCAAAACAGCTACCTCGGAAATGGGCATGTTGCCTTATACAGAGGCGCGGGGGTTTGCGCCTGCTCGGAATCCTTGGAGCTTAGAGCATACTCCTGGTGGATCAAGTGGAGGGGCAGCGGCGGCAGTGGCAGCGGGTTTGTGCGCGATCGCCCAGGCTTCCGATGGCGGCGGTTCGGTGCGAGGTCCAGCTTTTTGTTGTGGGCTGGTTGGAATTAAGCCCTCCCGTGGACGAATCAGCTACGCACCGGTTGGTGAACGGTTGAATGGGCTTGCGACTAATGGATCTATTGGTCGCACGGTTGCTGATGCGGCAGCACTACTGGATGTAATGGCAGGGTATGTTTCTGGTGATCCTTACTGGCTTCCTAATCCAGAACGATCTTTTTTTGAGGCAACTCAAACTTCTCCAAAGCGTTTACGGATTGCTTACTGCACCGCGATTTTGCCCGTCGGCGAAGCGGATGAAAACTGTCGGCAAGCAATATTAAGTACAGCCACTCTATTAGAGAAATTAGGCCACTTTGTGGAAGCAAAAGACTTTGTAGATGTCAGCGAGTTGATTGAGCCATTTACCACGGTTTTTCAAGCTGTTTTGAATGAAGTCGGCATTCCTGAACTGTTTTTAGGCAAGATGAGTCGCTGGTTTGCTTGGCGCGCTCGGTTTTGTTCTTCCGGTAAATATTTAAGGGCCGTAGCTAGGTTGCAGGCGATCGCGCGCCAAATTGTGGAATTTTTCGACACGGTAGATGTATTGATAGTGCCAACCTATATGCATCCCGCCATCCGGGTCGGCGAGTGGGCAAAGGATCGGCCTGAAAAAACACTGAAAAATATTGTTAACTGGATTGCTCCCTGTCCACCTTTTAATGCTAGCGGACAACCCGCCATTGCCCTGCCTACAGGATTCACAACTGAAGGATTGCCAGTAGGCGTGCAGTTAGTTGGTCGTCCGGCAGAAGAAGCGACATTGATTGCTCTCGCTGCCCAGATTGAAGCCGCACAACCTTGGAGTCATCATCGCCCTGCTTTTGCAGTGCAAGAGTAGGGCGTGTTGGATGTCGCGGCCTCGTGTCAGACTGCTCAATTATCCGTACTTTTCTGATCAGACTTGGGTTTCAAGCGCCAACCCGGTTTGATCACTTGACGAGCGCGAGCGATCGCTAGGCAATCGTTCGGCACATCTTCGGTAATGGTGGAACCTGCCGCAATATTCACGTCTTGACCAATAGTGACAGGGGCAACTAACACACTGTTTGAACCTGTTTTGCTGCGATCTCCAATGTGAGTTGGGTGTTTTTTCACGCCGTCATAATTAGCGGTAATCGTACCTGCGCCAATGTTTACCTGATTGCCAGCAGTGGTATCGCCTAGATAAGACAAATGCGCGACATTGGTGCGATCGCCCAATTTTGTATTTTTTAGTTCCACAAAATTTCCGATTCGGCAATGCGATCCGGTTTTCACATGCCCACGCAAATGAGCATAGGGACCAATGCGACTCCCTTCGGCGATGAAACTATCAGTTACGACCGAATACAGCACCGTCACATTTCGACCAATCTGACTATTCTCAATCAGGCTACCCGGACCAATGCGGCTACCCGCACCAATCGCCGTTTTGCCGCGCAAGTGAGTTTGGGGTTCAATCACGACATCGGGTTCTAGCTCAACGGTGTCATCAATTGTGATGCTGCTGGGATCAACTAGCGTAATTCCCTTCCTCATCCATTCGTCTTTAATGCGGCTTTGCAAGATGGTGTATGCATCGGCAAGCTGTTTGCGATCATTAATGCCTAAGATCTCTTGATAATCCTCTACATCTACCGCCATCACGGGTTTCATGTAATTAACTGCATCTGTCAGGTAATACTCTTTTTGGTCATTATTAGTAGTTAGCTGCGGCAGCACTCTCGCTAAATCAGCCCAACGGAAGCAATACACGCCAGCATTAATCCGATGATTTTGCTTTTGGGTAGGAGTGCAATCGCGGTCTTCTACGATCTGCTGCAATAGGTTTTGGTCAGTGCGGAACACTCTTCCATACCCTTTTGGATCAGGCAGTTGAGCCGTCAAAATAGTAGCGGCGTTGCGGTTTTTTTGGTGAGTTTGCAACAACAGCTTTAGGGTTTGAGGACGCAGTAAGGGAACGTCACCATTGAGAATCAGCAAATCACCTTCAAACCCTTTTAGGTGAGGTAATAACTGTTGAACAGCATGCCCTGTTCCTAGTTGCTCTCGCTGTTCAACAAATTCCAGTGCTGGTAGATTTGGGTTTTCACTCTGTGAATCTGATAGCGTTTCCATCACCAGTTCGTGACGATAGCCCACAACAACCAACCGTCGTACAGGATGAATATCTTCTACGCTACTCAGTACCCATTCCACAAGCGATCGCCCGCCCATGCCATGCAAAACCTTCGGCAGGTCAGACTTCATGCGGGTTCCACGTCCGGCGGCTAAAATTGCGATCGCTACCATGCTTATTTAACGAATCAGGTGGGCATTAGAACAATGTCCTGCACGACAGGCATGTTCGTCTTTACTTATATCAGGCTTTGGTAGTCTCGTTTGATGCGAACTGACAAGTCGGCGCTTCGCTATCGAGATGATTCAACAAAAAAGCCTTAATCTACAGCGCTTTTTCGTAAATTCGATAGGTTTTGTAGATCGTACCGCCAGACGCTTCGATCAGTTTGCGGGAAGGGAAATTGTCCTCATAAACCCAAGATAGTTCAGCCCGTCGGTAAGGTTTTCCTTTCTGGATGCCGCCCATCATACCCAAGTAGATCAACGCTAGAGCCACTCTTTTACGGCGGTACTCTGGTAGCGCACAAATCGCAATCACCCGCCCTTGATCAATTTGACGACGATACCACAGAAATTTAAGAATCCCGAGCCAGTTCAATTTACCGTTCACATGCTTGAGGGCAATGTTGTAATCTGGCAGCGCCATCCAAAAGCCAATCATCTCACCGTTGTATTCAGCAACCGGAAACACGTCAGGATCAACCAAATCCTGGAGTGATTTTGCTTCTTCCAAAAATTCTTCCTGAGTGCGGGGCGTGGAACTCCAATTAGCGGAAAAGGCTTTGTTAAACAGGTGATATAGGCTAATTGCATCTGCCTCAAAATCTTTGCCTTGGGTATGAATCGGACGAAAAGTTACTCCTGCTTGACAGGCAAAGTGAAAAGCTTTTTCAAACTCTTTAGGTAATGGCTCATCCAGCGGGAAATTGTAGGCATAGGCATCTTTGGCTTTGTGCCAGCCGTTTTGCTCAATAAACTGGGGATAGTAAGGCGGGTTGTAAGGCATCATAATCATGGGCGGCGAGTCGAATCCATCCACTAGAAACAGACAATTGTTATGGGTGGAAAGGTCGATGGGTCCTCGGATTTTAACCATGCCTTGCGATCGCAACCACTGGCTAGCACCTTCTAACAACGATTGAGCAATCGCAAAATCTTGAATGCATTCAAAATAACCAAATAGCCCAATATTTTCTGCTTCTTGATCGATGAGGCGCTGATTAATAGCCGCAACGATTCGCCCTAAGGGTTTTGGTGACGATGATTTTGATTGTGTTTCTATGGCAATGAATGCCTGCAACGTGCCGTATTCAAAGAAGGGATTAGTGGGAGCTAGCTGTTTGGCAACAGCGCTGCGGAGGGGAGGCACCCAGTGGGGATCGGTCGCGTAGACGATCGCAGGAACATCCAAAAATAAAGCGTGTTCGGCGGCCGTTGTGACTGGAATGATTTGAAAGGAAGCAGTAGAGTCAGTAGCGATCGCACTTAAGTGGGGCAATGGGTTCATGAAAAAGATGCCTTATCTACAGCACAGATAATTTTTATGGTTTAAACAAGAACTTATTGGGACTATATCAGGCGATGGGATGGGTCAAACGTTCAACAGAAAAATATTTCCGCTGAGGAGAAAATGACAAGAGGCGTACCAAGCGCTTCGAGATCGTTATTGACTATGAGAGAAATTGCTGAGATATTTTGAGCGTAACTTGTTAAGAAAAAATAAGGTCAATACAAATTTCTAGGTCATTTTTATTTTTATGTCGCAAAAGAAGTCCCCTTCCATACTTAACCTGGCATTGCTGATTACTTTGGCTGCTAGTCCCATAGCGGCCGTGTACTGGTCATTAGAGACTGTAATTGCTCAGTCTCCTGATGGTTCTCCGACAGCACTGCCAAAAGCCGTTCCGACGGGTTCTACTATGCGAATTGATGGCTCTAGCAGCATGGCAACAGTCAATCAGTCTTTAAAGCAACGCTATGAAAAAGAATCTCCAGGAACCAACGTTGATTTAGGCGGCAATGGGTCAGATGCGGCTTTGCAAGCACTATTAGATAGAAAGGTTGATCTAGCAGCGATCGGGCGACTTCTAACTGCGACAGAAAAGCAGAAAGGGCTAGTTCCCGTTTCGATTGGGCGTGAAAAGATTGCAATTATTACTAGTTCAGCGAATCCTTACAGTGATAACGTTACTTTTGAGCAATTTGCCAAAATTTTTCGGGGAGAAATTACGGATTGGTCTCAGTTAGGCGGCACTTCAGGTAAAATCCGGTTTGTTGATCGTCCCGAAACGAGCGATACTCGTCGGGCTTTTAAGACCTATCCCATCTTTAAGACGGCTCCATTTCAAACGGGAGCAACTGCCGAAGCGGTGAGTCAAGATAGCACTGCTGAGGTAATCCAAAAACTGGGTAAAGATGGCATTGGTTACGCGGTTTACAGCCAGGTAAAAGGCGTGGATGGAGTCAAGATCATCTCGATGCACGAAACATTGCCCGATAATCCTGCCTATCCATTTTCCCAGCCCCGCTATTTTATTGCCAAGGGCAATCCTTCTGCCGCAGCTAAGAATTTTCTGACCTATGCAACAGGGGCATCCGGTTTGGCAGCGATCGCAGCGGCTAGTCAAACTGAGGTTGCCGCGATCTCCCCTGGCAAAGAAGCACCCGCGCCAACAGTTTTTCCCAGTGCGACGTCGCCAGAAGTTGTCACCTCTCCCAATGCAGTCACTTCCCCTAGCCCTGAGCCGGTAGCAACTGCTCCGGGGCCTGATGCAACCAATCAAAGCTTAGAAGGATTGATTCCTTGGCTCTTGCTGGTGCCTGCTGCGATTTTGGGATGGATCTGGTGGTCTGGCAGAGGACGGCGCACCCCGGTTGCACCTCCCACTCCCAGCGGCGTAGAGCGATCGCTACCCCCTGTAGCTAGAGTGCCTGCTGCTGAGAATGCTCAACCTTCCATTCCAGCTGTCTCACCAGTTCTACCCGTTGCTCAACCTCCGGTTTCTACTCCACCTGTTCCACCAATTGCTGAAGCGTCCACTACTACGAAGGACTCCGACCCTAACTTGGGGTTAGCAGCAGGTGCAACATTGGCGGCGGGTGCAGCGGCAATATGGGCAAAGAAATCTCAAGAAGATTCGACCCAACTGCCTATGGAAATCCCTAAGCCAAAGCCAGCAAAAGGAGAGGCGATCGCAGAATTTCCTAAATTGGATAACCCACTTGCAAATGTAGATGATGGGTTAGTTGCGCTGCCTGCTAACTATGGAGATAGCAAGATTGTATTAATGCCTCGCGATCCAGAGTGGGCATATGCTTATTGGGATGTTTCCGAGAGCCACAAAGCATCACTGCGCCGTGAAGGTGGCGATCGATTAGCACTGCGCTTTTACGACGTAACGGATGTAGAACCGGGTCAACAAAAACCGCATAGTTTGCAGCAATATGACTGTGAAGAAATTGCTACTAATTGGTATATTCCAGTGCCCCTGAGCGATCGCGACTATGTTGTAGAAGTTGGCTACCTGACAAATGATGAGCGCTGGTTAATGCTGGCACGGTCTGCCCCAGTTCGGATTCCGCCGATCTATCCATCGGATTGCATGGAAGAACAAGACATTACTATTCATTGGGATGAAGAATTGAGGGAGAGACTCTTTTATATGCCACTCCCTTATGGAAAGAAAGCACACACCATTCACGAGACGATGTACGAGCTAGCACTTGGAGCCGAAAGCGATCGCGCGGCGGGTTCTCTGTATGGCTCAATGCAAACTGACCGCTCCAATGTTTCTCCTTCAGGAGTTGGCATGTCAGGAGTTGGCATGTCTGGAGTCGGTATGAGTGGCTTGACCATATCTGGTATAGGCAGCTTGACTACATCTGGAATCGGCATGTCTGGGGTTGGTATGTCTGGTATTGGCATGAGTGGCTTGACCACATCTGGTATAGGCAGCTTGATTACATCTGGAATCGGCATGTCTGGGGTCGGCATGATGTCAGGAGTCGGTATGAGTGGCTTGACCACATCTGGTATAGGCAGCTTGATTACATCTGGAATCGGCATGTCTGGGGTCGGCATGATGTCAGGAGTCGGTATGAGTGGCTTAACCACATCTGGTATAGGCAGCTTGATTACATCTGGAATCGGCATGTCTGGGGTCGGCATGATGTCAGGAGTTGGCATGAGTGGCTTAACCACGTCTGGAATCGGCATGTCCGGGGTCGGCATGATGTCAGGAGTTGGCATGTCTGGTATTGGGTTCTTTGCTTCTATGCCCCCAATTCGCTCACGCAAGTTTTGGCTAGTGGCGGATGCAGAGCTAATTATTTATGGCGCAACAGAACCAGATGCCGCACTCACGATCGCAGGTCGCCCAGTACCACTTAATCCAGATGGCACCTTCCGCTTCCAAATGTCATTTCAAGACGGTTTGATTGACTTTCCCATTTTGGCAGTTGCTGTAGATGGGGTTCAAACTCGCGCAATTCATCTCAAGTTTGATCGATCAACTCCCGTTCGCAACACCAATACGAAGGATGATGCAGTAGAGGAGTTGCCATCCTAGTAAGTTGACCGCTGATGATCACTATCAACAAAGATTGCGATCATCCTTAAATAAAAAGGCATAAACCGCGATCGCTCCAATTAAGGTTGTTAGGAAACTAACTTGAGGATCTAAAAAAGCAATTTGGGTTAAGAGAGAGGGCGATCGCAGACTGGAATCGGCTGAATTGACTATCAATAAAATGAACAGATTATTAGCAGCATGAATGCCAAGAGCAAGTTCCAACCGATTATCTTTTAGCGTCACTGCTGCTAAGAAAAGGGAAAGCACGCCATAGGTTAGTCCAGTCCACAAACTTCCACGGTTCATTTCTGAGTTGCCAAAATGCGCCATGGCAAACGGAAGGCTAGTTGCGATCGCAAGTACTACAGGCGGTTTAATGAGTTGCCCTACGGATTGTAAGAAGTAGCCTCGAAACAGGAGTTCTTCAGTAGAGGTTTGAAGCGGCGTCAAAATAAGAGCGAGCAGCAAAAACACTAGCCATTGCAATGGATGAAAGCTCCATTCAAAATGCTGTGGTGCCCATGAAAGCTCGATTAATAGTTGGATACCTAATAGAAGAAACCAGACACAAAACCCTAAAATCAAACGATTCCATTGAATAGAAGCGGTTGAGTTTATTAAGGTAAAAAACCTACGTTGATGAATCCATTGAGTAGCAATATACACACCAATAAATAAAAAGAAGAAAGGAATGGTATTAACTGTATAGTTTGTCAGCCATGGCAAAAAGCAGATACCAACCCAAGAATTGGTTAACTGGCAATTCGCTATTCCTTTGTCTAGAAAAAAGCTAAATTTTATTATTAAATTGTTGAAGAGAGTAGAAATAAAAACTCCCAACCAAGCGCTTGTAATAATACACAAGAAACTAAGCAAATAGTATTTCCAGTGATTTTTTCCCTGGTGAACGGCATTCAAAAAACTTGTACTCATAAGGATTAAATTAAACCAAAAATCTTTATAAGCAAGCTAGAAAATCATATTGCAGCAGATTTCTGATTGTTACGAAAGTTTTCGGTGGTTGATGAATGAGTAAATTTTAATTTCATCAAACCACGCCTGAAGATTCTTTTGATAGCGTCAGAGATACATTAACTTTACACAGCACATCTCCACTTTTTTACTGCTTTTGATGCTGGCTAAGATATGAATCATTACGCAAGCGATTGGATTGATGAGTGGTGCCAAGATAACGGGTGGACTGACTGGTTTATTGAGCGCTCGATCTATTGGGGGTTTCCTCCTCAGGGGGTTATACCGATGCCAATTCCATCTCAAGCCATGAAAGCGATTAAAGCCAAACAGGGGTTATGTTCTGAAGAAAAAGTTTGGTGTATGGCAGCAGTAGGCAGCGCGATCGCTGCCGCATTCTCTAGCTATCTATCATCTTGTCCCATGCCCTTGGTCGCTGCATTTTCCTTTTGTGCAGTCGTTGTTGCTCGGTTAGAGAACGAAGACCTCTAACGGCAAGATCCAAGCTTTGACTGCTTAACGTAGCTTGGGAAAAACCTCTAAAATGCTGACTTTGGTGTAGAAGGTTTTTTCTTCCGACAGGTTTCTCTAACAACGTCTCATGTCCTCTTCATCCCTCCTTTTGGCAAGTCGTTTATACTGAAAAATACGTTTGGCTATATTAATTTTATCTGTCCAAATCGTTACCCTTGCAGGAGATCAGCGTTTTGCCAGATGACCTGACCCAGAATTTATCGATCGCTGCTTGCCCAGTTCCGACCGAGCAACTTCCTTTAAATGAATACGAGGATTTGAAGGAATCCTGGTTTTTTCACTGGGCAACGTTGGAGCCATCGCGGTATGTCAGCAAAATACTGTGGATTTGGCTAGGGAGTTGGGCGATCGCGGCTCCAATCGCCGCCGCAAGCTTTCCGTTTGAAAAATATCCGGCTAAGTTTTTGCTCACCAGCACCGTCGGGGCAATTTTGCTGCTGCTGCTGGTTTTAATCCGTCTTTATCTCGGCTGGTCCTATGTCTCGTCTCGCCTAATGGATGCCAAGGTGTTTTACGAAGAATCGGGCTGGTATGACGGGCAAACCTGGATCAAACCGGCAGAAGTTTTAGCCCGCGATCGCCTGGTGGTGAGCTATCAAACCCAACCAGTTTTAAAGAAAATACAGGGAACGTTTGCAGTGCTCGCCGGTGTTTTGGGCATTGGCACTATAGTTTGGCGTTTTTTGAACTAATACTTGAACGCCTAAAGTTTGAGGTGGTTGGTATTATGGGGCAGTGCTACTCTTCACGCAACTAAAAAACTTACAGGTAAGCAAGTAGCTCGTAAGTAAAGAGGATGCTTTGGTTGTCCTGTTTTGGTCAGATTCAGGCAGTACAGTTGAGTCGAACGACCAAACAGGGCTAAAACTGCCTGATCGCGCCCTTGCCAAGTTCCCCAATTTCCCCACGCGAGGACAATGCGATTCACCCGATGTGAAAGCGATCGCAAGTAGGCATCATTCTCTATCCCAACCGGATCAACAACCTGCCGTAATTCACTTGGTTTTGCAGTGCGATAGGCAAATAGGTTAACCACTTCTAAACCGCTATAGCCCCACGATCTCGCAAACCCGATACAGCGGCGAATGGTTGGATCATCAACTGTTCCGTCTGCCCGACTAGGGTTCAACATGACAAACCCAACTTTAAGCGCTGCTGCATCCCACTCACGCCACAGCAAGTAGCGATACAGCCCTGTTGAGTCGATGATGGCTCCTGTTTTCATCGCATTTAAATAAATGGCTGATTACCCGGATTAACTGCATGGACATATTCGCTACCCGATTCTGGAAAACCATGACGATAGGCTGCTGATTCTGGATTACCCCAACCTAGTTGCAGAATAATCTCAAGCTGGCTAAGGTTACCCTGCTGAATCAGGCTTGCCCATTCGGTGCGGTGCATAATGCGATCGACATCCTTCTGCACCACCAACTGATAAGATTTGCCTCCATTCAAACTGAGATATAAATCCATATCAGCCGTACTTTGATACCAAAACTCAAACAACTGAGTCTTGACCGTTTTCAGCAATTCCAAATCTTCTGGTAATGCTATTAACTGCTCATCGACCTTAGGAAAGTGCAGGTCTTGCCCTTTTATCGTTAGGGTTTGCCAGACAATCCCGGAAATTCCATGCTGCCGCTGATAGTCATGGACGGCTGCTCGAAAGTTGCGGTAAGCAGTAAATCGTTGCAGACCCTCTGGCTGTAAAAATTTGTCGAGAAATGGACTCCCTGATGGACTTACCGCTAAGTTTAGGCGCTTTCCATTCATGCAAGCTTGCCGTTCGCCTGCGAGGATTTTGATGAGGTCTGCGGTGCTATAGGTCTGTGACATCAGCAACCTACCGAACAGGGTCAAAAGTTTATTTTGAGAAATAGAACGTTTGTCTAAGTATTGCTAGACTATTCAAACTTGTCAGACATCTCGACTACTTTCTCTGTAGTTTTTTCGACTATGCCCAATTCACTGCGGTTTGGTCTGGGCATGGCTAAAACAGTAATTCTAGGCTGATGCAAGTTAGGGAATGAGTTCGGTGTTAAATTCGTTAACGGGTTGACGTCTTAGTTCCACCGACTCAGAGCGGGGCAATAGCTTAAATACTTTACGCAAAACATCGTCTATTTGTTCGTAAGCAACGGAGCCTTTCTGATTTAGAACGACCTTGCCTGTTTCATCAAACAGAACGGTTTGCGGCACAACTCCACTGTAGTAATATCCTGCTTCTGTTTTTGCGTAAGTTTTCTTGGGTGGGATGGCATCTACCCGGAGGGCGATCAGATCCAGTGTTCGACCATAAAATGCTTGCAGTTGGGAAACAACGGTGGAATATTGCTTGCTATCACTATTGTCGTCTAGATAAAAAACTAGGATGGTCGGGCGTTTTCGCTCCAAGGCTTGCTCTAGAGTCACTTTGGGCGGCACGAGAGAGCCATTTCCTGCATACAGCGTGAAAATATCGCCTTCGTAGCGATCGTCCTTTAAACCCGCGATCGCGGTCGGCATATTTATCCCATTTAATCCGCTGACTAAGATCAAGAGGCTAATGGCAAAGAGGCACAGTTTACGCCAAGGACAAACTGATCGCAGCCACGAAGAGAAGATGGAAAACCCAGAGAAGCACATACCATTCAAACTCATGTTTTATCTTTCTTATTGTGAAGCAATGCAGGACATCCATGAACATAAATGCTCATGGCTTGGTTCTTAGCAGTAAACCAAAGTTGTAGCGAGTTTACTTTAGCTATACTAGAACTATACTTGGAAGCATGATGTGTAAAGGCACCCAAGACGATTGTATCTAGCTACAGCCGCACCGCATCAAAAAGACTGGTTGGAAAAAGAGCGGTTAGATATGCAAAACGACACGATTAACCAAAAACCAATTCGATCGCTGGATGAAGCCCTAGACCGTTGCCAGGATTTAGGTATGCGCCTGAGCCGCCAGCGTCGTTTTATCTTAGAACTGCTGTGGCAAGCACAAGAGCATATGTCTGCCAGGGAAATTTATGATCGCCTAAATTTGCAGGGCAAAGAAATTGGGCATACATCGGTTTATCAAAATTTAGAAGCGCTTTCTAGCCAAGGCATTATCGAATGCATTGAGCGATCGGATGGCAGACTCTACGGCAATATCAGCGATTCTCATAGCCATGTGAACTGTTTGGATACCAACCAAATTTTGGATGTTCACGTTGTCCTGCCAGCAGATATCCTGAAGCAGATTGAAGATCAAACAGGCGTGCGGGTTACGGACTATCACATTAATTTCTTTGGCTATCGCAATCAAGAGCCTGCCAATGGTTGAGTTGTTATGGGTGAGAAAACTTGTCGATCAGACTAGAGCGATCACGAAGGATTTCACCATTGGCGCTCCAAACTAAATTGCAGCCTATACAATAGCGGCAAGCTGCAATGCGGATGAGTCACATAGACAAAGTACCCACCCCATTTCAGCTAGGCTGTGAACAACAGTCGGCAACACATTGTTGACAGAGAAGCGCTGAAGTCATGGCACATAAGGCAATTGACCGATTTCGACCTCAGGCATCGGGGGGAAAGCAGGGCACATCCGAAATCCATTCTTCAGTTCAGCCACCTGACCCAGAAGCCGCAATTGCAGAAGCGGAAGGATCAGAAATAGTCAGTCAGGCTGCTCAGTCGGAAGCCGCTTTGGATGCTCCCGAAGCTGATACTGTAGTGGAGGCTCCTGCACCTAAAGATTTAGAGCAAGCCGACAACTCCACTAGCTCATTAGTAGAAGCGGGAACGCAGCGTCATCAGACCGCTAAGTTTTTCACTCAAGTAACTTTAAAGCTAAAGCAGGGAGCCAAAACTTTAGGTACGCCCTTGGTTTGGTTGGGTGTGGTGGCATTTTGTGGCGGCACGGGAGTGGCAGCAATTTCCTGGTTAACGGATGTGCCGCCGAATCCTAATTGTCAACAGCTATGGTTTTTTTCATCCGATACAGAACGCTTATTTTGTGCAGAACAAGCTGCGCGATCGAGCAGCCCTAGCGCACTATTGGCTGGGTTAAAACTGATTGAACCCTGGCATGACAATCACACGTTAGAAAAACCTGCCAAGCGGCTCATGCGCGACTGGTCTAAAACCGTGCTGGCGATCGCCCGTCAAAAAGCAGGACAAAACAATTTGAAACAGGCGATTTATTTAGTCAGCAAAATTCCTGCAAATAGCCCGTTTTATAGAAATGCTCAACAGGCTGAAAACCGATGGCGAAAAAGCCAGATTAAAGGCAAAGCATTGGAAGAGTCGATTGAAAGCGCCTTAAAGAAACAGGATTGGCAAAAAGCTGAAACGCTACTGCTGCCCTTTGCCAACCAACAGAATGAGTATTGGCAGCAGCAGTTCATTCGAATGCGAGAGCGAATGATGACAGAACGACTGTCTTACAATCAGCTTCAAGCAATTCGGACAACTGTGGGACCGGATCTATCCAAAGCTGGGGAAAAACTAGGACCCGCGATCGCTGAAGTAGAGCAGTTGCATCCCAAAACCTACGCTCGTGCAAGTGCCGAAGACGATGTAATTCAGTGGAGCAAGGCGCTGACAAATAGTGCGACTCAGCAATTAGAGCAGGGAAACTTATCAGGGGCGATCGCTCAAGCAAAATGGCTGCCCGTCCAATCTTTATCCCCAGACTTGCAAAACCTGATCTGGTTGGATCAGGCAACCCAGTTAAATCGACAGATGCCTGCCGCTATCCCAACTGAGGAAAACTATTGGCAGATAGCGACTACGCTATCTGCTTTGCGCCAGATTCAACCCAGGCAGCCGCTGTATACCGCAGTACAGCCCAAAATTTCGCCTTTAGAAGATCGGCTGCAAGATTTAACTCAACTGCGCTTTGCCAAATTCGTGGCGGATGCGCGCCCACTCCCACTGCTACCGCTTGCGATTCAAATAGCCCAAGCCATTGCGCCTACCCGTCCCCATCGCCTTTATGCTCAGACGCTAATTTCTGTTTGGCAGCAGGATCAGCAGCAAATGAGCGATCGCGCTAATATTATTGCGGCTGAAAAATTTGCGGCTCTGGGAACTCCTCAATCATTGAACAACGCGATCGCCTACGCCAGTAAAGTACCCCTTGGCAGACCGCTCCGCCTTACTGCCCAATCAGCCATCTTTGATTGGAAACAACGCCTTTTAGATTTAGAAGATCAGACAATATTAGATCAAGCTCAGAAATTGGCAACTTCAAAACAGTATGCTCAGGCTATTCAGCTTGCCAATAAGATTGGCGATGGTCGCCCCCTGTATAACGCCGCGCAAACCCTTGTTCAACAGTGGAGTCTTTCTGAAAATGGTTCTACAGAAGGTGACTAGCACCAGCGACTACACAAGTCCCTAAATCCGGTTGGCTGTGATGCTCAGGCACAAAGTCAATACGTTGACAAACTGAATTGTTTGCTCATTCTGCGTGGATTTTGGCTCCAATTAACCCACGTAGAATAGACCGTCGGGGGATAAGCATAGTCAAAATTCGGCAGCAACTAATTTTGTACACTTACTCAAGCGAGTTCATATCCTTAGTAAAAGTCTCTAAACTGAATAAAGAACCCAACACAGGAGAATTGCATGACTGTAGCGCAAGTATCGGCACAGGAGCTATTTCAAGCCGCTTATGAAAATCGCTATACCTGGGAGCGCACTTTTCCCGGTTACACCGCTGACGTTCTTTTAAAGCTAGACGGTCAGGACTTTAAGGGCACGGTACGAGTGAATCCTGATCTGACTGCTGAAGTATTTGATATTGAAGATGAGCAAGCGAAAAAGCTGGTTCACGGTCAGCTTTGGGAAATTGCGATTCACCGGGTGCGACGTTCATTTGAAGAGACCCACAGCAAAAATACCTTTGCCTACGGTGAAACAGATGAGTCTGGCGCGGTGGCAATTTTGATGGGCGGCAAATCTGAGGGCGATCGCTATAAAGTTCACAACGGCGAAGTCAGCCTGGTTCACCGTCATATGCACGGTGTTGTGATCACCATTAACACCTTCAGCACCCACGACACGGGCGAAGGCTACTTGCCTTACCGCTATGATTCGGTCTATCAAGACCCCAAAACGGGTGAGCAAAAAGGTGGCAAGAGCCTATTTGAAGATGAATATGAACAAGTTGGCGGCTTCTTCATTTTGAATCGTCGTTTCATGGAAACCGATGTTCACGGCAAAACATCAACCCAAGAATTTCTCTTTTCCAACATTCAACTTTTTTTACCCAACGCCGCGTAGAAAGTAGCGTTAGGATCAAGTGGAATGATAGCTTTACAACAAACCAAGGTGAATTATGTCTGAAACGCTTACATTAAACACTGAAAACGTAGAAACCGTCTTAGACGAACTGCGTCCTTATCTAATGGCAGATGGCGGCAACGTGGAACTCGTTGAAATCGATGGTCCCGTCGTCAAACTACGGCTTCAAGGTGCCTGTGGCTCTTGCCCTAGCTCCGCCATGACTTTGAGAATGGGTATTGAACGTCGCCTGCGCGAATTCATTCCCGAAATTGCAGAAATTGAACAGGTCATGTAAGGGGTAAACAGGTAAAGGAGTAGGGGCATAGAGGTATACACCAGTAAACTTCTTCGCCTCTTTACTGCTTAACTCCTTTACCTACCAATGCTTGTTTGCCACACTATAAGCCCCTGATTCTCAGTTCCATCTCCTCTCTATCTCATACCTTAAGGCGTTTTATAGCTAGCCACTCGCACGACCAAATCACCTTGGCGCGGATCTGTTTTGAAAACAAATGCAGCCTTCTCTGTTTCGCCCCGTGATAGAAAATCAATTTGCAAATCGCCTGACTCCTGAATGGCAGCGTTGACTTTCAACTCAGCAATGACCTGCACTGACTCAGCCGTTTCGCCGCCTGTGTTAACAATTTCAAACGGAACATAAAACTGCCCATCAGCTTCACGCACAGGTTCAGTGCGATAAATTGTCAAACTAGGGGGACTGTTGCGCCCCATTGCCCAGCTATAAATGACCAAACCTGCCACCGTTCCTACGATTAGCGATGCAATTCCAAAAGACAGCCATTCGGTAGAATTGCGGAAAGGGCGTTTTGACTCTGGAGCATTTTTGATTTCACTGTCTGTCATATTGCTAACCGTCCTGCTGCGCCGCCGATCGTGGCAGGCAACCCTAAAATAATTGAGTAGCTCAACCAGAGATGCCAGGGATCTTGCCAACGCAACTTATCGAAAAACACCAGCATCATACAGGCTGCTAGCAATGAAACTAGGTATGAGATCAATGTTTCACTGTAAGGATTCTGAAAAATCCCTTCTTGCTGATGCCGCTTTTGCTGATTGGTAAACCCTGCGGCAAAGACGATCATATAGGAAACTAAAAGCGACGCTGCCATGATTGCCACAAGCCATAAGCCATTGACCGCCGCAGTAATCATCGGGATCTCATCAGTGGGAGCAATATTGAATGCGATAATAATTGCCCCAATTAAAGTGCCGCCAATATCGGAAAACGTTGCATTAAAAGTATTTTGATCAGACGCGAGAGAATCACTTTTTTGCGCTTCATTCTCCTCTTGCCCAGATAAAAACTGATTTGCTAATGCTACTCCCAATGTGAAGGGTGTGCTTTCATAAATTAGCTTTCCAAGCGCCTCATTGAGTGGAGTCTGTGAAGTAATTTCTTGAATCAATATCAGCATTGAGGCAGTACACACTAAGCCGATCGCCATCGCTTCCACACTATCCATCGCCGCATCAATCGCATAGATATCACTCGTTTGACGAAATCCAGCAGTGCGGTTAAGCATAAAGACAATCGCAAACGTGAGCAGTAATGCCACCAGCAACCGAAACATGTGAGCGGACGACCCAATCCACCAAACCTCCATGGTGTAGAGCAAGGGAATACCAAACAAGAATCCGCCTGATGCTCCTCGAATCACATCATTAAGTTCATTTTTCCACTGTTTTTCCACTAACTTTTTTTCACTGAATATCTTTTTCATTAAGTAGTCAATTTTACAATTTCTCGGCATAGGATGAAGCGATCGCACCTCTATCTTCTTAAAACAGAAAAGTCCAAAAATTCTATGAGCGAATTCGAGCAAACAGAAAAACAGAAGATGCTGGCAGGAGAGTTATATCTGGCAACCGATCCAGAACTTGCAGCAGAAAACAAACGCGCCAGTTGCCTGCTTCGCCAATACGCGCAAACGACGTTAGAAGAACCGGATCTTCGCGAACAAATTTTGCGAGAACTATTGGGGAAGGTAGGCGACGCGGTCAATATTGTGCCGCCGTTTCACTGCGATTATGGCAGCAATATTTTCATCGGCGATCGCTTTTACATGAACTACGGCGGGATCATGCTCGACTGCAACACTGTGCATATCGGCCATGACGTACTCTGCGCTCCCTACGTGCAAATTTACACGGCGTATCATCCTACGAATCCCACGACCCGCCTCACCGGAAGAGAACTTGCCGCCCCAATCACCATTGGCAACACCGTCTGGATTGGCGGCGGGGCGATCATTTGTCCTGGAGTCACGATTGGCGATAACACCACAATTGGGGCGGGGAGTGTGGTTACTAAAGATATTCCAGCCAACGTGATTGCGGTGGGAAATCCCTGTCGAGTGATTAAAACAGTAGGAAAGTGATGAGTACGGAGTGCGGAGTACAAAGTTTTTAGTATCTTTTCCCCTTCCCTTCCGCCTCTCATCTCTCACTGCAATTCCGTGTATTCTGGGTTAGGAACTTTTACTGAATGAATGGGAATGAGCTGTGCTTGACCTGAAGCAAATTCGAGAAAATCCAGACCGGGTACAAGAAAAGCTGAACCAGCGCAGCGGCAGCTATGATATACAGCCGATCTTGGAGCGCGATCGCCAGCAAAAAGCGCTAGAAAAAACCCGTTCCCAACTGCAAGCCCGCAGCAACGAAATTGGCAAACTGGTGGGGCAAAAGCTGAAATCGAACAGCAAACCAGATGATGCTGAAGTGCTTGCTTTAAAGAGTGAAGGCAATCAAATTAAAGCGCAACTCAGCGAACTTGAGCCTCAAGAAAAAGAGTTGAAAGCCGAAATCGAAGCTTTGCTATTGGCTTTGCCCAACGTGCCTAGCGACACTACGCCTGTGGGTAAAGATGAAACCGAAAATGTAGAGATTCGCCGTTGGGGAGATGAACATAAGCCGCAAGCAGAAACGCTATTGCCCCATTGGGAAATTGCCGAGAAACTAGGCATTTTGAACAGCGATCGCGCCACCAAAATTGCCCAAAGCCGCTTTATTGTGCTGCTGGGAGCCGGAGCTGCTTTGGAACGTGCCCTGATTTCCTTCATGCTTGATCGCCAAACTGCCGCAGGCTACACCGAAGTCATGCCGCCGCTGCTGGTCAATACCCAATCCCTGACTGCCACCGGACAACTGCCTAAATTTGCCGAAGAAAGTTTTCAGTGCAAAGACGATGATCTGTGGCTGATTCCTACCGCAGAAGTGCCCGTTACGAATCTTTATCGCGACGAAATCCTGGCAGCAGATGACTTGCCTATTCTCCACTGTGCCTACACGCCCTGTTTTCGACGAGAGGCAGGCAGCTATGGACGCGATACTCGTGGGCTGATTCGTCTGCATCAATTCAACAAGGTGGAGTTGGTCAAGCTCGTCAAGCCCAACACCTCTGAAGCAGAGCATCAAGCCTTGGTGCAAAACGCTGAAGCTATTTTGCAAGCGCTGAAGCTGCCCTATCGCACCATCGAGCTTTGCACGGGTGATCTTGGCTTTGGCGCGGCTAAATGCTACGACCTGGAAGTGTGGTTGCCCTCTGCCAATACCTACCGCGAAATCTCTAGCTGCTCCAACTTTGGCGATTTTCAAGCACGGCGCGGCAATATTCGGTTTAAGGAATCCGGGCAAAAAGGGACTCAGTTTGTCCATACCCTAAATGGCTCTGGCTTAGCGGTGGGTCGAACTATGGCGGCGGTGCTAGAAAACTACCAGCAGCCCGATGGGTCAGTCCGCATCCCGGAAGTGTTGCAGCCTTATCTAAACCGTGAAGTGCTTTGATTTTAGGTGATTCACGCGATCGCCTTCTGGTTCCATTGCGGGGGCCAAATCGGGTTGCGGGTATTATAGGGCTGGCTGTTCACCATTGCTCTCTATGTAATGACGCAAGGCTAAATTGATTGCAGTTTTGTATTTTTTGTGATGAGATTGGAACCAGCTTAAAACGTCTGGATCGATCTGAACAAGCTGTTGAGCCTGACTTGCAGGAATTCTCAGCGTTGCATTTTCAAAGAATTCGTCCGTCAGTGGTGGAATATCGGAGTAATCAATTTCTTCGTCTGTCATTGCCTCCAGTGCTGCCCAATTAGTCCGAGAGGTATTGCTCAAATTTGTGTCGCTCATGTCGATTTGCCCTTCGTGCTGAAATGATCCGGATCACGTCACCCTGCCGTTCTGTCCAAATAACAACCGCGATGCCATTGCCGAGAAAGCCGATACCAAACCAACGATCTTTGCCATAGTCAAAACGATCATCTGGCTCAATTAGCATTGAACTATCAAACATTGTGGTGACGTCTGCGAAATCGATCTCATGTTTGAGAATATTTTCCAAATTCTTCGCTTCGTCCCACTCAAACTGCATGAAGTTTAGATAACGCTAATCAGTCTGACTTTAATTATTGCTTTTTTCGTAAAAACTATTTCACAGGGCAACCAGTTGTGCGATTTCTGGGTCCATTGCGGGGGCTAAATCGGATTCGGGAATGTTGATTAAGCGGTCGATCGCTCGATCAATCAAATCCAAACCCTGCTGCACGTTTTCGATTAGGCTAAGCTGTCCGCGCAGGTCAGCGGCACCCACAAAGCTTTTGGCGTACCAGGTCATGTGTTTACGGGCTTCGCGCACACCGCGATCGCCCTTGTAGTCATACAGCATTTGCAGATGAGATCGGGCACAGTGCAAGCGGGCGATCGCGGTGGGAGTCGGTTTCAGTTCCCCTGTTTTGAGAAAATGATCGACTTCGCCCACCAAAAACGGATAGCCCATTGTGCCACGAGAACACATCACGCCATCGGCTCCAGTTTCTTCCAGGCACTTCACCGCTGATTCCACGGAAAAGATATCGCCATTGGCAATCACCGGAATCGAGAGAATATCCTTCACTTTTTTAATCCATTCCCACCTGGCATTGCCGTTGTAACCCTGAGCGCGAGTGCGTCCATGCACGGTGATCATTTTCGCCCCAGCCGCTTCCATCCGACTGGCAAAATCGAGGATGTTAATTTCTTGATCCGTCCAGCCGATGCGGGTTTTAACGGTGACGGGCACATCAACCGCATTCACCACCGATCGCACAATCTCTTCCGCCAGTTCGGGCTGCCGCAATAACGATGAACCACCGCCGTTTTTGGTGATTTTATTCACCGGGCAACCCATGTTGATATCCACCGTATCTGCACCTTCCTCAACTGCCCTTTGTGCCGCTTCTGCCAAAAAGTCGGGGCGACAGTCAAACAGCTGAATGCTAATGGGGCGCTCGTTGGGGTCAACTTCCATAATTTTGGGCAGTTCTTTGACGTAGTGCAGCCCTGTGGCATTCACCATTTCGGTATACATCATCGAAGTGGGTGCATACTGCCGCACTAGCCGCCGAAACACCATATCTGTCACGCCGGATAGGGGCGATTGCAACACACGGCTATTCACTTCAAAGTGACCAATTTTTAGCGGGGTGGCAAGGTGTTTTTGCAGAGCAGGCGACAGCGTAACCATGATGACTCTAACCAACAAAGACTGCTACCATTCTAAGCCGTCTGAAGGAACCAATTTTTGAAAGGTTTGTGGGGAGTGTCTTACGCTTCAGGCGATTGATTGAACCAGGCGATCAAGTCAGCTTCGATGGGAAAATGGAATTGGTTTTCAACAACGATGCCTTTGATAGACCACACGGCGGAACAGGACAAACTCTCTTTAGAATAGAGATAGCAGGCTATTCGTATCAATCCTAACTACAAGGGCGATCGCCCAGCGGTACGCTGAACAATTGATGCAATCTTGTGCGAATGTCGTTGGTGTCAATCACCATTCGCGGTCACTTTCTCAGAGATTTTTATGCTTGAATCCTATCGTAATCATGTTGCCGAACGCGCTGCTCTGGGCATTCCACCCTTGCCATTGAGCGCTCAACAAATGTCTGAGCTGGGTGAATTATTGAAAAATCCGCCTGTGGGTGAAGAAACCTTTCTATGGGAACTGTTGCGCGATCGCGTTCCCCCTGGTGTGGATCAAGCGGCTTATGTGAAAGCGGGGTTTTTGACCGCGATCGCCAAAGGCGACATCACTAGTCCACTTGTTTCCCCAAGAGCTGCCGTAGAACTGCTGGGCACCATGATGGGGGGCTACAATGTTCATGCTCTAATTGATCTGCTCAAATCGCCGAATGCTGAGCTTGCATCCGCCGCCGTTGCTGCTCTCAGCAAAACCATGCTTGTCTATGATGCCTTTCACGACATTCAAGAACTGGCTAGCAGCAACGCCAACGCCAAGCAAGTGATGGACTCTTGGGCAAACGCTGACTGGTTCACTAGCCGTCCCAAACTGCCAGAATCCATCACAGTCACGGTCTTCAAGGTTCCCGGCGAAACCAACACCGATGACTTGTCTCCCGCGCCTCACGCCACTAGCCGTCCCGATATTCCCCTCCACGCCCTAGTGATGCTGGAAACACGGCAGCCCGGTTCCCTGGAAACCATTGTGGAACTGAAGAAAAAAGGACACCCCGTTGCGTATGTGGGCGATGTGGTGGGCACGGGTTCCTCCCGCAAATCTGCCATTAACTCTGTGCTGTGGTACATCGGCAACGATATTCCCTGCGTGCCCAACAAGCGCACGGGTGGCTATATCCTTGGCAGTAAAATCGCGCCCATTTTCTTCAACACAGCGGAAGATTCCGGTGCCCTGCCAATCGAGTGCGATGTCACCAAACTCGAAACGGGCGACGTGATCACGATCCATCCCTACAAAGGCGAAATCACCAGCGAAGCAGGCGAGGTTCTTTCCACTTTCACCCTCAAGCCCGACACAATTTTGGATGAAGTGAGGGCAGGCGGACGGATTCCTTTGTTGATTGGGCGCACTCTGACGGATAAAACTCGCGCCGTGTTGGGTTTGTCACCTAGCCCGGTGTTTGCTCGTCCCACGGTGCCCACCGACACAGGCAAAGGGTTCACCTTGGCGCAGAAAATGGTTGGCAAAGCTTGCGGTCTAGTTGGCGTGCGACCCGGCACCTATTGTGAGCCGCTAATGACTACCGTGGGTTCCCAAGACACAACCGGACCGATGACCCGCGACGAGCTAAAAGAACTGGCGTGTCTAGGTTTTGGAGCAGATTTAGTGATGCAGAGCTTCTGCCACACGGCTGCCTATCCCAAGCCCGTAGACATTAAAACTCATCACGACTTGCCCGACTTTATGCACGAGCGCGGCGGCGTTGCCCTGAGACCGGGCGATGGCATCATCCACTCCTGGTTGAACCGGATGTTAATGCCGGATACCGTGGGCACGGGTGGCGATTCCCATACCCGTTTCCCCCTGGGAATTTCCTTCCCGGCTGGCTCTGGCTTAGTGGCGTTTGCGGCGGCGTTGGGCGTGATGCCGCTGGATATGCCGGAATCCGTGCTGGTGCGGTTCAAAGGCACCCTGCAACCGGGTGTGACATTGCGGGATGTGGTGAATGCGATTCCCTATGCCGCCATGCAGCGAGGATTGCTAACGACGACCAAAGAGAACAAGCAAAATGTGTTCTCTGGGCGAATTATGGAAATGGAAGGATTGCCCGATCTGAAGTTGGAGCAGGCATTTGAACTGACAGATGCCACAGCCGAGAGATCGTGTGCAGGTTCCACTATCAAGCTAAGTGTGGAAACGGTGGCAGAGTATTTGCGATCGAATGTGGCGCTACTCAAAAACATGGTGGCGCGAGGCTACGGCGATGCGAGAACTATTCTGCGGCGAGTTGCCCAAATGGAACAATGGTTAGCCAATCCCAGTCTGATGGAGGCTGATCCTGATGCGGAATATGCTGAAATCATTGAAGTCGATCTGGATCAAATCAAGGAACCGATTGTGGCGGCTCCTAATGATCCTGACAACATCAAACTGATGACTGAATGTGCGGGTGATCCCATCCATGAAGTATTTATCGGCTCTTGCATGACTAATATTGGGCATTATCGTGCCGCTGCGAAAGTATTGGAAGGTGCAGGAACCGTGAAGGTGCGCCTGTGGATTTGTCCCCCCACCCGCATGGATGAACAACAACTGCGAGAAGAAGGCTACTACGGCATTTTTGCGGCTTCCGGGGCGCGCACAGAAATGCCGGGATGTTCCCTTTGCATGGGGAATCAGGCACGAGTCGCCGACAATACGACGGTGTTTTCCACTTCAACGCGCAACTTCAACAACCGCATGGGCAAAGGCGCTCAGGTGTATCTCGGTTCGGCGGAATTGGCAGCGGTGTGCGCGCTGTTGGGTAAGATTCCCACAGTGGAAGAATACCTGGAGATTGTGACGAAGAAGATTGACCCGTTTGCTGCGGATCTATACCGCTACCTCAACTTCAATGAAATTTCTGGCTTTGAAGATGAAGGGCGGGTGCTAGCGAAAGAAGAGGAAGCGAAACTAACGGCAGCGGTTAGCTAACCACTTGTTTGGATGGATGAAGCGATCGCCCAAACACTAAGCGATCGCTTCATCCATTTAGCCATCAATAGTCTCAGGCAATTTTCTTCTTAGTTAATTTAATCGTTAGAACAATCGACAGAAACACACCGCAGCCAAATAACGCCACCAATGTTTCTTGGATATTGGGTGGTACGACCACAGCAAATCCCTGATCTTTGATCAAAGTAGAAAAGCTTGAAACACAGAATGGCATGAGATAAAGCCTAAAAGTTTGCCAATGATCTGTGTTGCGAGCCGCACTAGAAGAAACGCTGAGCAACAAGCCAGTGCCAATCACAACACTAATACCAATTGCGTTGATCCATACTTTCAATGAAGGATCAAAATGGAACCAGACGACTACAAAATACCAAATGAGGTAGCACCAGAGAATGGCTTTATCTAGCTTGATTTCATAAAAATATTGGATCAGCCGTTTCATATCTCAAAAATACTTAGGTTTTTTATCAGATTATTGGCTGAAAGGCAATCTAGTCGATTGAGTAGTCAGGAATGGAGAGCTAAAGAATCTTCTAATGAAACGAGTTGATAGCCTGCATCAGCAGGAGACACAACTGAAATAAAAACCAATGGTTCATCCCCATTGTTGAACACTCCATGCACACAGCCGATAGGGGCAATTACCACATCTCCAGCAGCGATCGCTTGTGTAGTGCCTACTTTATCCAGATAATACTCTCCATGCCCAGTCAAAATAGCCCAGGTATCCTGTCCGTGAGGATGGTTGTGCGCTGGGATTGTCTGCCCTGGCTTGATATGCCAAGCTACAACGACCGCATGACTAGACTCTGTAATCACTGACCGAATCGGCTCCCCGTCGGTCGGCTGAAAAAACTGAGAACTGTTGAATATCCGGGTGTCATTCATCTCTTTACATCCCTGTTGGAATAGAGCTATTCAGCAAACAGCATCTTCTTTCAAGATTTTTCAAAGTGTCATCCTCTCACTAATCACCTGAGGAAATTGTCACATTGATAACCTTATTTTTTAGGGGCGATCACGTCTTTTAGGCTCAAAATAAAACATAGCAACCCGTATTTTGCAAAAAGAGTAGCTGCATGGATAGTGAATTGATTCTGCCCGAAAACTGGCAAGACTGGCTGGTTGTGTTCAGCTACATTAGTTTTACTGCCTTCATCATCTGGCGAGTTTTAATCAGCAAATAGTGCATATAACTGGAGAGAGACTGATGGTGATGAGCAAATGAATCGGCAGTCGCGACAGATATTTTGGTTTGTGAAACGCCTTAGTTTTTTTGATCTAACCGAATCGCTTGCTCCAACGCCGTTTTTTCCTTAGCTCTTTGTGCGTAGGGTTGCAGAGTTGACTGATCACAACCCGTCAATAGTTGCAGATCATCCAGCCCAATCCCTCGCATCAACAGTTCCACACACCAGGTTTGTTGAGCTTGAGCGATCGCTGGAGGGTGCCCTTCCGGAGTTAGTAATCCGTTTGTCCAGGTTTGCCATCGCTGACGCAACTCCACCTCTAATAGGGGCTGGTCGTCATCACTCACAAATAACGATAGCTGACTATCTTTACGGCTTTTGAGCCATTGAGTTAACGGATTGCGCGTGTAGGAACCGTAGCGTTTACCCAAAATCCATTGATTAACCGGAACTTGGCGGGTTCCGTGTCCAACCTGCAACAGTTGTTGATTAGCATCGCTGATGTAATGTCTACGCTGCAACAAAATCACCTCTGATGAACTTAATCCAGCACCAAAAAAAACATACGCGATCGCATAGTCTTGCAAACTTGTTTTCTTAGCTTGCTGCAAAATGCTGTGAACTAAACTGACAGATAAATCGGATATGACTGAACTATCAGAAGACTCAAGTTTAGCTAAACGAACTGGACTCAAAGATCGTTGTGAGTCAGCAAAAGCACCATTTAGAAAAAGTATTACAACAGACTCTAAAAAATCTTCTCGATTGTGCCAAAGTTCATGGAACTCGCTGGTGAAATCGATTACGGCATATCCTAAAAGCAGTCCATTGAGTAAACTTGCTAGTTTTTCGGCAGGAAGATGAGTCTGCAAATGTCCTTGCTCAATGACCATTGCAAAATAATCAGCAACATAGCGATTGGCTTGAGTAAACCCTTTTCCCAAGGCTGCCCGATTTTCTGGGGGATACTGTCCGGCTTCGCCCACCACCGATCGCACGACGGCCGGAACGCTCTCTATTGCTTGCAAACAAGCTGTGGCATAGGCTTTAAGCGATTCATAAATGTCATTCAGGCTAGCTGTCTCACTGGCTTGCCGCACTAACGCCTGCCCAAACTGCTTGAACACCGCCGCCTCTTCAATTACGGCTAACAGCAGCCCATGTTTGTTGCCAAACTGGCGAAACAAGGTCACTTCATTCACCTCTGCAAGTTCAGCAATTTGCCTGGTCGTCGTTTCGGTCACGCCTTGGGTTGCAAATAGCTCAAGAGCAGATTGGATTAGCCGTTGTCGAGTAGATCGCTGATCAGCCATTGCATAGAATGCAAGTGACACTTGCACAAATTACTAAGGATTGTTACAATAGAAGAAATGTAAGTAACACTTGCATTTTCTCCAGTGTAAACGGTTTTTACAGGAGCGTCAGTTTTGCAAATTTGCGTCCGATCGCGCCCGTGTGAAAATCACTAAACTACAAGGATTATTGATGACTTCTACTTCAGTTAAGGCTACTCCTGTCGAGCAGTTGCCTCCTCTAGATTGGGTGAGCGTGGCGTTTTTCGGTGCAGTTCACGCGATCGCGCTCTTGTCTCCCTGGTTTTTCTCTTGGTCTGCCTTGGGCGTGACTCTCTTTCTGCATTGGCTGTTCGGCAGCATCGGCATTTGTTTAGGCTATCATCGCCTGTTGACCCATCGCAGCTTTCAAGTGCCCAAAGTTTTGGAGTATGCGATCGCTGTAATTGGCACCTTAGCCCTTCAAGGTGGACCGATTTTTTGGGTTGCTGGACATCGCCAACATCACCTGCACACGGAAGATAACGAAAAAGATCCCTATTCTGCAAACAAGGGCTTTTGGTGGAGTCACATGCTCTGGTTGTTCTACCCAATCAAGAAATTTTTTGACTACGAACAGTACAAACAATATGCACCAGAGCTGGCTCGTGATCCCTTCTACCGTGGGTTAAACACCTACTTCTTGCTGCTCCAGTTGCCTTTGGGAATCTTACTTTATCTAATGGGTGGCTGGTCTTTTGTGATTTACGGCGTGTTTCTTAGAGCTGTTTTGCTATGGCACAGCACTTGGCTGATCAATTCTGCTAGCCATATGACAGGCTATCGCAGCTTTGAATCGGACGACGACTCTCGTAATCTTTGGTGGGCGGCACTGTTGACTTATGGCGAAGGCTGGCACAATAACCATCATGCTGCTCCCAACGTGGCAAAAGCTGGGCTGAAATGGTGGGAAATTGACATGACTTGGTGGGCAATTCAAGGCTTAAGAAAGTTGGGCTTAGCCAAGCGAGTCATTCTGCCAACCCACGACTCCTAAAATGCCAATCCAGGTAAGTAAGCCTCTGACGTGAACCAGTTCTGGTTTGTCAGAGGCTTTACCATTGCTTTAGAAGATTCAAAATAGGGCTTGCCCTCGCTATCCACAGCATCGTGAAATAGGTTCGTCACTTGGTGATAGCCACTGGAAGCATAAATTTTAGGGTTACCAAATAAAACCGCATACTCAACCCGTTGAGATAGTAGCCAGACATCAATCGCTGCCAGGATTTGCTTAGCATACCCGTTGCCGCGATGATCGGGATGCACACACACCTCGGCGATACCGCCAATCGGATATTTTGCGTTGTCTACCACCACATACTTTTCGTGAACTGCAATATGGGCGATCGCCATTGCCGCCTCATCACGCATCAGCCACCGATGGCTAGGAGGCTCATGAAAATAGCGCCGCTCTTTGAACACAGCATCGCAAGGCTTGGTGAAGCAAAGGCAAAGCAACTTGCGAAGATCTTCATCTAGAAGCGCATCAACAGTGGCATCAGGCAAATATTCGATTGGCGGGATTGACATTATTTTCTGAGCAGGCTCACGCTTGATTGTCTTTGATGGAGCGATGAAGTAATCGGCAAGGCCAAAAAAATGCGCCACAGACACTAACAAAAGCGATAACAGCAACTTTGTGCCAATGTTTAGTTAAAGGCTCACTGGACTTGGATGAGACGTCCGTAGAACCTGACGGAGACTTAAAAGCCGAAGGCGATAGTTGACTCGCAGCATTAATCCCTTCGATCACGGCTCCAAAAAAATAAGCGCTTAGGGCAATGCTCAGCCAATGGTTCATAGTTGTACTAATGAGTAGTTTGCCCCAGCGATCGCCGTTCTTCAGCAATATCTCGAATTAGGGGTAGGCGCGACTCAATATAAGTATTAAGGCTATTCGTAGTGGGAGCGTCAATCACTTGCTGTGTGGCAAATTGATCCAGCAGTAAGTTCACCAGTGCAGAATCATCAAATTGCAGCAAAGTATTGACTTGAGTAGACTCGATTACAGCCCAAAGCTGCCGCATCATCTTGGCAGTGATCATCAGTCGTTGCCTTTTAAGAATTTCTTTATATTCACACAGTTTTTCCAATCAGTTATGGTTTGTTTTCCTAGCTTCATGAATCAACATGCAGTGATGATACATTTCGGTTTTGCTCAAGACATCCTACGGTTGGCATAGATACCTTCTTTTATAGTGAGCTTACTTCAGCCAGGTGAAATGAAAGGTGGCACCACTCCCTTCTTGAGAATCGATCCAAATGTTGCCCCCTTCAGCTTCAACAATTCTTTTAACAATCGCTAACCCGATCCCTGTGCTTTCTTTAGTGTCGCGGGCTTTTAGGGTTTGAAAAATGATAAAGACCTTATCGTAATAGGTAGAGGCAATACCGGGCCCGTCGTCTGCAACGGCAAACTTGTAAAACGCACCCTGATCTTCGACGGTGATGGTGATGTGCCCATTGGGGCGATCGTGATGCTTGATGGCATTACCAATTAAGTTGGCAAAAACTTGCCGCAGTAGCAGCACTTTGGTGGTGAAGGTGGGGAGGTTCGGCGCGATCGCGATCGTAAACGTCTCCGGGGGCGCAAGAGAATCGACGATTTCTTCTAGCAGGACTTGCACAGCAACTGGTTCTAGCGGGGCTTTGGCGCGTCCCACACGGGAGTATTCCAGCAGTCCGTTAATTAACGCTTCCATCCGATGAACTCGTCCCCGCAACAGCACCATTTGGCGCTGATTTTCGGCACCGAGTTGCCCTTGCAGATCTTCTTCAATCCATTCAGACAGATTGGCGATCGCCCGCAAAGGTGCCTTTAGATCATGAGAAGCGACATAGGCAAACTGTTCCAATTCCCGGTTGCGGTCTTCCAAAGTAATATTGGTTTGCGCCAAAATCGTTGTGATTCGGGTTAATTCGTCGGCGCGAGACTGGAGTTTTTCTTGAGTTGCCTGAACATCGGTCATATCGCGGATAATCGCAAGCAGGCGGCGATCGTCTAATTGCACATCACTCACCGAAATCGCGATTGGAAAGGTCGTTCCATCTTTGCGAATTCCTGAGGTTTGCCAGGCGTGTCCGGTTTGCACAGAGCTATCCATCGCGCTTTGCTGTGTAGTGGTGTGCCGATGACGGGTCAAAGATTGAGCCTCAACCAACAACCGCTCAACTTCACACCCAATCACCTCATCAGGCTGATAGCCAAACAGGGCAGAAGCCGTTGGATTAAAAGTTTCAATTTGGCTATCCTCATTGAGGATAAGCACTCCATCCACCACATTGGCGACGATCGCTTCTAGTAAAGATCGGCTTTCATGCAAGCGTGCTTCGCGTTCGCGCAACTCTCGATCCAGTTGGCTAAACAAATAAATAGCTGCAAAAAATCCCAACCCGCTAATTACGGCTGTGAGCCAGATGGCGGCAGAAGTCGCCTCCTGAATTTTTTCTCGCTGTTGCAGCAGATCCTTTTTGCGGAGTTGCTCCCTCTGCTGCATTTTGCCTACAGAAGCCCGCAAGGCATCCATGTTGGCTTTGTCTTGATAAAGCAACGTGTTGAGAGATAACGCGGTGCCAGATGGCTGAACATCGGTGGCATCAATCACCTGCCGCGACATCGCTAGATTACGCTGCACGAGTTGTTGAATAATGTTGACTTCTTCTAGTTGTCCAGGCTTTTTTTGCTGTAATTGTTGCAGTCGTGTGAGTGAGGGTTGATAGTGAACCAGGGATTGGCGATAAGGTTCTAGAAAGGCGCGATCGCGGGTCAATGCATAGCCCCGCACCCCGGTTTCTGCATTAATTTGTTCAAGCAGCAGTTGATTGCTTTCGTTAATCACTTCATCCGTTGATTCCATCTCTCGCCGGACAGCGTTTAAAACATCCCGCGACCACACCCAGGCAATCAGCGTGATCACCAAGCAAGTCGCGAGAATAGCAACCACGATCGCGCCTCGATCCCGAATCGGCAATCGCGACCAGCCCGCCCATGTCTTTTTGAATGAAGTATTTTGCATGGGTGGACGGCTCATGGTTCTGGGGCAGCATCTTGAGGCTGCTTGAGCCAAGTGAATCGAAAGGTAGTGCCTTGCCCAAGTTCGGATTCAACTCGAATCTGTCCGCCTTGGGCTTCAACAATTTTTTTGACAATCGATAAACCCACACCCGTGTTTTCTTTGGAATCGCGAGCGATCAAGGTCTGAAAAATGACGAAGATGCGATCGTGATAGTCGGCAGCAATGCCAGGTCCGTCATCTGTGACGGCAAATTCGTAAAAGGCTGCTTGCTCGGAGGCGGTGATGGTGATGCGACCATCGGGGCGATCGTGATGTTTGATAGCATTGCCAATTAGGTTCGCGAATACTTGACGCAACAGCAGTTGCCGCGCTGGCAGAGTGGGCAAATCAGAAGCAAGCGCGATCGTAAACGTAGCGGGTGGATCGAGAGAATCGATGACTTCTTCTAACAAGGCGCGGACGGAAACGGATTCGATCGCGGCTTGAGTCCGTCCCACACGGGAATAATCGAGTAATCCAGTAATCAAGGCTTCCATCCGCAGCACTCGTTTTCGCAAAAGCCTCAGTTGCTGCTGATTTTCTGCTGGCAGTTGCCCCTGCAAATCATCTTCAATCCACTCGGCAAGGTTGGAAATTGCCCTTAGCGGTGCCTTTAGATCGTGAGAGGCAATATGAGCGAACTGATCGAGTTCACGGTTGCGTTCTTCTAACAGGGTGGCAGTCTGAGCAAGTGTCCGGTTCAACTGCGCCATTTGAGAGGTCCGTTGTGCCACTCGAGCCTCTAGTTCGGCGTTCAGTTTATAAACTTCGGCTTCGGCTTGCTTTCGCTGAGTGATGTCGCGTCCTTCGGAGATCAGCAACACAACTTGTCCAGTTTCATCTCGTAAGGGTTTAATCGAAAAATCGCAGACCGCAGTTCTGTCGTCTACACCGGATAGCTTCACTTCGTATCGAATGAATTCTCCGGCTGCGGCACGAGCGATCGCCCCACGCAACTGCACTCGAATATCGTGAGACTCTCGCCACCAAGGAGTCTCCCAAAACATCTGCCCAATCACTTGTTCAGCCGTCACGCCGCCAAATTCTAAAGCTGTTTGATTTGCTTCAATGACTTTGCCATCGGGTTCGAGCAGCCCAACAAACTGAAACGTTTGGTCAAAAATGGCGCGAAACCGACGCTCTTTTTCTCTCAGTTTTTGCTCTGCTTGTAGGCGATTGGTAATGTCTTGCTGCACTGCCACTACTACCGAACCATATTCGGGATGCTCAAAAATAGACGTAGTGGCTTCACACCAGAACAGAGTCCTGTCTTTTCGGATGCTGTGAACGGTATAGGTTGCTTCACCGTTCTGTTCTACCTGCCGCAATAGGTCGTTGGCGATCGCTTCTACGGCTGGCAAATCTGGAGCATAGTTCAAGATTGAGAAGGGTTGCCCATTTAGTTCGGCTGGCTGATAGCCAAATAGTTGTTCAAACTTGGGGTTGGCATACACAATCACGCGATCGCTCAATCGCACCAGGCAGATCCCTTCTGCCATGTTGCGAGTAATCACAGTTTGCAGTTCCCGCTCTTGTTCTAGTTCGGTTTCTACGCGCCGCGCCTGACTGGAAGGAGTGCAGGTTCCTACCCATTTCGTCACGGCGTTTGCCTCATCTAAAATAGGGCGACCCTTCACCACAAATCGACGATGAGCGCTATCTGCTTGACGAAAGCGCAATTCTACTTCAAAGGCTTGTTCAGTGCTGATGGATTGTTGCCATTGCCGGAAGGCGATCGCGCGGTCAGCTGGATGAATGCGATCAAATAACTGCCACTCCAAGGAATCAGCGATCGCCACTCCCAGCATCTCTGACCAAGCATGATTAAGATAATTGATTGATCCATCAGCATTTGCAACCCACATCATCTGTGGTAGTGCATCCATTAGCTGCTCATACTGATTATGGAGATTCAATTCGGGCTGACATGAACTAGAAGCCGCCACACTCCATGATTCAGCAGAATTAGAAACTTCATTCATGAGGCAAACTCAGTCAAACGCAACCTTCTGCTGCAAAGTACTTGATCTTAATAGTTTCCAGAATGGATAAACCCAAAGATACAAAGTCAAAGTCTGCTTTGTCCTAACTGCTGATTTTTTGAGATAGGAACTTTATTTTTGCAAATATAAAACGCTATATGCCAAACTGCATATACCTAAGGGATGAATCTAGTAGATGAATCTGCTGATGGATTTCTTCAAATATCTCAGGGCTGGTGCACCTATTCAGTTAAACAAGAGGCTTAAACTCCTTACCTGACTTAGATCCGATGTCATTTGCGGAATTTTCATTAGGTTCCACATGGTGTGTGATTAGCAAATGGTGAGTCCCGAATAGTTAAACGTAAAGCGTTAATAAAAGACAATGGCTGATATTGGGATTGTGTTGATTGAAGATCACGACCTGACTCGGTTAGGCTTGCGAACTGCCTTGCAGCGGCAAGATAGAATTCAGGTTGTGGGTGAAGCAGGCAATGCAAAGCAAGGATTGATGTTGCTGCAAGATAAACAGCCTGATGTTGCCGTGGTGGACATTGGGTTGCCTGATATGGACGGCATTGAACTAACCCGCCAGTTCAAACAATTTCAAATAGATACCAACAGTTTTTCAACTCGAATCTTGATTCTGACCATGTATGACAGTGAGGAATCGGTATTAGCAGCCTTTGGGGCTGGAGCCAATTCTTACTGCATGAAAGATGTCAACATTGACCAATTAGTAGAAGCAATCCACGCGACATCGGATGGCAATTCTTGGATTGATCCAACGATCGCAAATATTGTGCTGCGTCAAATGCGTAAACCGATCGCGGTTGACCCAACCCAACCCAAAATGATCACCATCGAAGCCGTTGAACCTGCTTACGAAGAGATTTTGGATAACGTGCAATTGACCGATCGCGAACTAGAGATTTTGCAGTTAATTGTGGAAGGTCAGAGCAACAACGCGATCGGCGAAACCTTGTTTATTTCTCTAGGCACCGTCAAAACCCATGTCCGCAATATTCTCAGCAAGCTCTGTGCGGATGATCGCACCCAAGCAGCCGTCCTGGCTTTGCGATCGGGCTTAATCAGTTAACAGCCTTGTGTGTCCACAAAGAAGGCTTATCTACAAAGGAGGCATTGATCCTGACCACTTTTAATAACATTGACTCTTAGAGAGCAAGAGATTTTGCAGTTAATGGGTACGGGTGCCAGCAATCAAGAAATTGCTAAAGCGCTTTACATTTCAGAAAAAACGGTGCGGAATATGTTACCAATTTTTTGAGCCAATTGGGGCTGCGCGATCGCACTCAAGCTGCTACTGGTATTCAATCTCGTTCATTGCAAAACAATTGACTATCAGCAATTTTCTTGAGTTGCAGAGCGTAGTCATGAGCTTTTTTAATTATTCCCAGACAAATTTTTCTTGCTGATAAACACACCTTTGGATAGAGGGATAAAGTGCATTTCAAATCTATATTAGTAGATGTCAAGAAGATACACGATTCTACCTCTTGCACACATAACAAAAATAACAAAAAGGATAAAATTATGAGCGCTGAAGATAGATTGAAAGCTGTTGCAAAAAACATTGAAGGTAAGGCTCAAGAACTTTCTGGTAAAGTTACGGGCAATCCTGAAGACGAAGCTGCTGGAAAAGCAAAGCAAGGTGAGTCTAAAGTCAGACACACTGTTGAAAATGTAAAAGATGACGTCAAAAAAGCAATTGACTAGTGATTTTTAATAATCACCTCAGGTAGCTGTCATGAACTTGAAATGACATAAAAGCACCCATAAAGCCTGAACATCTAGATGTTCAGGCTTTTTTATAGCGTCTGCCATTTGAGAATTACTTCCTCACTCAAAAGATTGGGGAAGAGGCAATTTAATTGGTACTTACGATAGATGAGTTACTTCAGTAATCGGCTATAAGCTGTTACCAATTCATAACTATTGCATTTGGATATTACTAATTATGACAAATCAAAACGCTGATTCTAATACTTATGATCGGGGTATTGTTCCCGCAGAAACCGCTGCTCGGATGGAGCGCGAAGGTGGCAATTACAAGGAGCTACCTGAAGAAGAAGGAAAAGAAAGTTTAGATACTACAGGTGGCTTTACAGTTGATCAGGAAGGTCTGTTGAACAACTACGCGATCGAGCCTGAAATGTATTATGAAGTGCCGGGTGATGCAAAACAAGCAGAAGAGGAAGACTTGCGCGCTCGCGCTCAAGAGTTAAAAGAAGTCAACGAAACCAACGAAGATGGCAAGCTGACTGGCGATCATGACTCTCGCGGCAGAGGTCCTGGAGTCATCTAAAACAGAAATTAGTTGAGTAAGTTTAGGAGCATCTGAACGATCAGATGCTCTTTTTGTTGAATTCTTTAAAAATAGGGGGGTTAGGGTATTCACAAACTGAACTTTGGAGGAATATAGGAGAGATTACTTCATCTTATTTTGATTCCTGTGTCTTCTCTGCAAAGCATTCTCATTACATGGTCTCTAGTGCTTGTAGCTGGATGGTTAACCACTCAAGCTCTGAGCTATGTAGGTGGGCTGATTAGTATTTTACTAACTGCTGCCTTGATTGCCTTCTTACTGAATTATCCTGTCAACGCGCTGAAAAACCTACTGCCTCGGACAGTCGCCGCAGTCATTGTTTATTTAGCCAGCGTCTTAGTTGTTGTATTGCTGTTAATTACTTTATTGCCACCCGTAATTAATCAGGGCGTGCAATTTATCACAGGTTTTCCAAACCTATTAGCCCAAGCCCAAGATAAATTGACAGGCTTTCAGGTGTGGAGCGATGAACACAGCTTACCGATTAATATTCAGCTCCTTACCTCTCAGGTTTTAAATCGTAGTCAGGCGATCGCCGAATCTACCGCAACAAAGGGGGTTAGCCTAGTTTTAGGCACCGTTAATCGCTTTGTGGATTTCATCTTGATTTTGGTGATTTCGTTTTACATGCTGATTGATGGCGATCGCCTGTGGAAAGCATTTACTTCTGTTTTCACACCCATTATTCAGCAAGAACTGACTGTCAGCTTACGAACAAACCTACAGCGTTTTGGCACTGGACAACTACTTCTAGGAACGTTCATGGCAGCTACATTAACGGTTGCTTTTTGGGTTCTACAAGTGCCTTTTTTCCTATTGTTTGCGATGTTCATTGGAGTGATGGAAGTAATTCCATTTGTGGGTGCAACTCTAGGCATTGGCGCAGTTGTTCTGGTTGTCTTATTTATTGATTGGTGGTTAGCACTAAAAGTTTTAATGGTTTCTCTAATCGTGCAACAAGTGAAAGATAACGTGATTACACCCAAGTTAATGGGCGAATTAACTGGGTTGTCACCTGTATTTATTTTTATTTCCTTGCTGTTAGGAGCCAAAATTGGTGGGCTGCTAGGCATTATCCTAGCGATTCCGTTTACGGGCGTGGTCAAAAGTTTTGTAGAAGTTATTTCTAAGCCAACTTCGCCACCTCAAACGGGATCGTTTTTTCAGAATCCTCTTACGCTCAAAGACACTAGTAATGCTTTGGTGGTAAACCAAGAAATCGTCACGTCTCAGAAAATTTAGTAGTTTACAGCGGAGAGCTAGGAGAGGTCTCTACGTCGTCATCAATAGCGGCGCAAGACTCAGTCCCAATTTCATGGGCACTTGGCAAACAGACAGTAAAAATACTGCCTTTTCCTGGCTCAGATTGGGCTGCGATCGCACCTTGGTGAGCTTCGACAATACGCCGAGAAAGATAAAGACCTAGGCCACTACCCGAGCGCTTGCTTTCTCCCTGACGAAATCGCTCAAACAAGCTCTCTTGGTCTTCCAGGGAAATTCCAGAGCCAGTGTCTTTTACCTGAACCATGACCCATGGAGTATCCAACAAAGTGTGCTGAGGATCACCGCCACTGGAGCCAGTGACATATAAATCAATTGAGCCTGTATCAGTAAACTTAATCGCATTGCCAATTAGGTTTGCAAATAAGCGACGCAGTTCTAAACAGTCGCCCACCACGGTCATCAGGTGCCCAGTTCCCTCTGAGTCAATGTGTAGGGTCATCGATAAGCCTTTTTCTTCAGCTAACGGCGTTAGCTCTGTGACGATCGCTTTTAGAATCGGCTGCAAATCGCAGGGGAAAAAGCTAAGAGTCTTATGCCCTGCATCATGACGATACACTTCCAGAATAGAGTTGACCATGTGCAGCAGACTCTGATTGCTGTGAACCATCATGGCGATCGCCTCCATCATATCAGGCGAAATTTCACCAAACGCTTCTTGTTTAAACAGGGTCAACATGCGATCGGCAGCAACTAAAGGCGTACGCAGATCATGAGTCAATCGGTAAACAAAATCTTCCCGTTGGCGAGATAGCTGCTCCTGCTCTTGCTTTGCCGCCTCTGCCTCCTGCTCCAAACGGTAAAGCCGGACAGCATTTCGTAAAATGCGAGACAAGCGGTCAGGCGATACTTTAGATTTAGGCAAATAGTCTGTTGCCCCTGCTTTCATCAGATCTACTGCAATCTGCTCATCTCCCTGACCCGTGAGCACAATAATGGGAGTACGCACATTGTCGTGCCGCAACTCTTCTATCAGAGATAGTCCATCGCGGTCAGGTAAACGATAATCCAAAAAGATGCAGTCAAAGTCAATTTTTTTTAATTCAGCGATCGCAGTACTACAATCCACCGCCTCAGAAAGCGACATCTCGACTTCAGCCATTGTCAGAGAGCGACGCACTGCCATCCGATCAACCGCATCATCGTCAACCACTAGAATTTTTAAAGTTTCTTCCATAAAAAACAAGACATTTTTTATTAGCGAACATCTATCAGACTGAAATCTCAATAGGATCACTAGCTAGGCAATTCGCATAATGCCCAATACTTATTTAAAGTTGCCATTAACTCTGCGAAGTTAGCAAACGTGACAGGTTTCAAAATATATCCTGCCACGTTGAGATTATATGCCTCAATTCGATCGAGATCCTGATTGGATGTTGTCAGCACGACTACAGGAGTCGATCGCAATTTGTCGTCTGCACGCAGCTCTTGCAGGAACTCCAATCCACCCATGCGGGGCATATTTAGATCAAGCAAAATCAGCCTGCGAGTCATGGGTAGCATTGGTACTACGTGGGATTCTCCCCGAAGCATTGCAAGTGCATCAAGCCCATTACCGGCAATGTACAGGGGATTGGTGATATTGTTTCGCTTAAATGCGCGCTGCACGTTCATCACATCCACTTCATCATCCTCAACTAAGAGGATATTCATCAGTCTGTCTTCCATTGCTAGCTATGAATAACGTAGTTTATTAAGAACTTGTTACACAGGTTACATTTATTCTACGTATTGATTTAAACCTTATTCCTCACCCTAGAGGAAGAAACCTAATTCTATATAGGCATAAATCTACATGCCTAACTCGAGTTAGCCTTATCAACAGTTTTTATAGAACCGTTGCTTTAAGCATTCTCTTAATATCGGAATCGACCGCTGATGATACGCCCATATCAGGATGTCAATTTATTGGCAAGGAATTAACAGCTTGTGAAAAGCTAGAGATGAGGCGTGATGGAAAAAACAGTCTTGTTTTAAGTTGATGTCCTGTTTAGGTGGCTCTTATTCTACTTCGCGTTTCCTAAACAGGTGTCTCTGCAATTAAAAATTTCTAATTGCTTGACATTGTGGGTTGCTAAAACTAATAGTCATGAAATTTGCCACTTATTGTCACATCTTATACCATGTATCCTCTATGTTCGTGTTGGATGCTTTTAGAGAGCAGTCTGTGCAACTAAGAAACGCCTCAGTGTGTGACTATGACCTCCCCCACAAACCGCTATCGTCCGATTCTTCGCCTGAATGATCTGCTTCACCCCATTCAGCAACGTGAACGGGCAATCGAATTTTCAACCCTAGATGAACCGATTGGTCCCTATCCAAACTATTCAAGACTGTGGGCATCTTCTCGAATACCAGCATTGTTTCTTACAAAAGCGCCCCGTTCTACCACTCGGCTGAGTGAAGATGTCTATTTTGTGTTGATTAAACAGCGCATTACCTGGATGATTCACACTTGGGTGCAAACAGCTAGAGCCAGTTTGGCTGAGACTCAAAGAATGCTAGAAACAAAACTCAACTGCTGTGAAACTCATCCTGTTGATACCCCTACCTTGGATAAAGATGTAGATGGACAGTCAAGTGAGCAGGTTTCCTCATCAAAGCAGTGGCGAGACGATTGGGCTGAAACTCTGATTACCACCAGCGATCGCTTTTCAGAAATGCTCTCTTTACAAGGTGTTAAGTTTCCAGTTCAATCATTCGACAAAAGCCATCCGGAATTTAAGGATTTTCTAAACCTGCATCAGGAAGTAGATTTGGAAGCTTGGCTAGATCTTTTGTACTCCTAGGCAAAGAGAAATATAGACGCGATCGCAATCCCCTCCTTTGGATGGATGATATTCCTTTATAAAATTGGTGAACTGATGGATAGAGTTAATCATTGAGAATCTATGCGCAAGCTAAATATCGGTCTCACAGATAAAGAACGCCAAGGCGTGATCGACTTGCTAAATAGCAGTCTATCGAATGTGTATTTGCTACTGATTAAAACTAAAAAATATCATTGGGACGTGGTTGGTCCTCAGTTCCGCACCCTCCATATGCTGTTAGATGAGCAATACCAAATCCTATCCACTGCAACCGATAGCCTTGCAGAACGGGTTCGGATCTTAGGCGGCTTCCCCGCAGGTACAGCCGCAGAATTTATTCAGCTAGCTTCCATTGAGGAACGCCCTGGCGTGATTCCAAACGCAACAGAAATGGTGTCAAAGTTAGTAGACGACCATGAAACAATCATCCGTAGCCTGCGGGAGCAAATTGACCAGTGCGGTGATGATTTTCACGATCAAGGGACAGCAGATTTCTTGACTGGTTTCATGGAGCAGCATGAAGAAATGGCGTGGATGTTGCGTTCCTTCATTGAAGGGGAATCCGTTACTCCTGATGGAAAGCAGCCAGAGTCTGCAAAAGTTCCAGTTTCAGCAGGCACAAACTAGTCTGAAGTCACTTTTTGTATAACAGAAGATTCGACGGTAGCTTACCATTAAGCAAAATCATCATTAATAAGAAAGGTGCCTGAAATTTAGTTTTAGGCACCTTTTTTAGATTTCTAACCTACAGATCTGAGTTACTTAAGTGCTTCAGCTCCGCCAACTACCTCAAGAATTTCTTGGGTAATAGCAGCTTGGCGTGCTTTATTGTAAGAGCGGGTAAGGGTATTAATCAGTTGTTTCGCATTGTCACTCGCGCTACTCATCGCTGTCATTCGAGCCGATAGCTCACTTGCAGCAGACTCTTGTAGAGCGCGCAATAGTTGGTTATTAAGATAGAGAGGAAGAAGAGTCTCTAAAATTTGTACAGGCTCTTGCTCAAAGATCATGTCTCTTGGAAACTCTCGATTAGTTGTGTCAACCTGTTCACGCGATACTTCAAACTGCCCACCACGGCTTGTGAGGCGAAAGATTTCATCCTCTGGATCTTCAAAGCCTTGTGGATCGAGAGGAAGTAGGGTTTGAATGACAGGGCGAGAACTAATTAGAGAGACAAACCGAGTGTAAATTAGCTCAACTCGATCAACGGTTTCAGATAGAAACAGCTCCAGTAGCACATCAGCAATCTGAGATGATTCTGATGCGGTGGGTACTTGCTCTAAGCCGGTGAAAGTTTCTGCAATAGGCTGTTCTCGACGTTGGAAGTATTGAGTTGCCTTCCGACCAATTAACACGAGCTTGTAGTCTAGCCCTTCTGCTTTCAGTTCTTTAATCCGGTTCTCAGCCCGCCGAATAACGTTGCCATTATAGCCACCACAAAGACCACGATCGCCTGTGACCACCAGCAACCCAACAGTTTTTACAGTTCTTTTTTGCAGCAGCGGCAAGCTAGTGTCGTTTTGAAACTTCAATCGGGCTTGCAAACCATAGAGCACTTGGGCTAGCCGATCAGCGAAGGGACGAGTAGCAAGCACTTGCTCTTGAGCGCGGCGCACTTTTGCTGCTGCCACCAGTCGCATGGCTTCTGTAATTTTTTTAGTGTTTTTGACTGACTTGATGCGATCGCGAATGATTTTAAGATTTGCCATAACTTTGAGAAGTTTTGAATTGTAAATTGCGATTGAATTACTCAGAGCAATTAAAGAATTGAGGCATGAGTTCCAAACAGTGGGGTTGTTAAGAACTCATAGCCCAATCATGACGAACCTAAGCGGCAGTTGCCACAAAAGTTTTCTTAAACTCAGCGATCGCGCCCTTGAGTGCTTCTTCTGCATCCGCAGTCAGTTCTTTCTTCTCGCGAATGATGTCACCATACTTCGGTGCGCTTCCCGCTAGATATTCCCGCAGTCCTTTGAGGAAAACGGTGACTTTGTCAACTGGGAGGTCATCCAAATAACCGTTAATCCCTGCATAGATGGCAGCAACCTGATCTCCAACCGATAACGGCGAAAACTGAGGCTGCTTGAGGATTTCCCGCAGACGCTGACCCCGTGCCAACTGATTTTGGGTCGCTTTATCTAAATCTGAAGCGAATTGAGCAAACGCTTGCAGGTCATCAAACTGCGCTAGCTCTAGTTTCACCTTTCCGGCGACTTTCTTCATGGCTTTCGTTTGAGCGGCTGAACCAACCCGTGATACAGAGATACCAGGGTTTACCGCAGGACGCAAGCCTGAATTGAACAAATCAGAGGATAAGAAAATTTGACCATCTGTAATCGAAATAACATTGGTTGGAATGTAAGCAGACACGTCGCCCGCTTGAGTTTCCACAATGGGCAAAGCAGTCATACTGCCGCCGCCTAGAGCATCACTGAGTTTGGCAGCACGCTCTAACAAACGAGAGTGGAGGTAAAATACATCTCCAGGATAAGCTTCACGACCGGGTGGACGACGCAACAGCAAGGACATTTGGCGATAAGCTTGGGCTTGTTTGGACAAGTCATCGTAGACAACGAGTGTATGCTTGCCTTTATACATAAAGTATTCAGCTAAGCTTGCGCCCGTGTAGGGAGCAAGAAACTGAAGTGAGGCTGGATCGTTGGCATTGGCAGCGACGATGATGGTGTACTCCAAAGCGCCTTGTTCACGGAAAACGTTAACAATATTGGCGACAGTTGAAGCTTTTTGACCAATCGCTACATATACGCAAACAACATCTTCACCTTTTTGGTTCAAAATGGTGTCAAGCGCGATCGTGGTTTTACCCGTTTGGCGATCGCCAATGATCAGTTCTCGTTGTCCCCGACCAATGGGAATCATGGAATCGATCGCGGTGATACCCGTTTGCATTGGTTCGCAAACCGACTTACGCGCAATGATGCCAGGAGCGGGGGATTCAATTAAGCGCATTTCGGAAAAAGCAATATCGCCTTTACCATCCAGTGGGCGACCTAAAGCATCCACCACCCGTCCGATCAGCGCATCGCCGACAGGCACCTGAGCAATTTTTCCAGTTGATTTAACGACGCTACCTTCTTCAATGCCGCGTCCACCGCTCATCAAAACGGCACCGACATCGTCTTCTTCTAAGTTGAGTGCAATCCCAATTGAGCCATCGGCAAACTCAAGCAGCTCATTTGCCATTACTTGATCTAATCCATAGATGCGGGCAATCCCGTCACCCACTGATAGAACAGTCCCAACATTAGAGGCTTTGATGCCTTGATCGTACTGCTCGATTTGCTGCCGAATAATACTGCTAATTTCGTCTGGTCGAATGCTTACCATAGGGTTACTCTCTGGAAAATGAGGGTTAGAAGGTTAAGTTGCAAAATGTAGATTAAGCCGCACCGCCTAAGCGAAGAGAAATGCGCCGTAACTGTCCACGGATACTGGCATCGATGACTTGAGAGCCAATCTTGATTACCACACCGCCAATTAGCTCTGGGTCAAGCTTGATGTCTAGCTCAACTTGATGGGCACCTGTCAAGGCGAGAACTTTTTCTTTCAAGGCTTGGGTTTGCTCTTCGGTCAGTTCGCGCACGGTCGTCACTTCAGCGAGAACTATCTGGTTCAGTTTCCTGAGCAGCGCTTGAAACTCACTGCAAATTCCTGACAAAAACATGATGCGACGGCGATCTACCAACAGCATCAAAAAGTTTCGGGTGTAGGAATGGAGTCCATCACCAAACACTTGTGATAAAACAGCCTTCTTCTGCTCCGCTTTATGAATCGGGTTGGCAAAAAAATCTTTCAAATCTTCAGAACTTTTGAGTGTTTCAATAATTGTGTTGATGTCATTGCCAACTTGATCGACAATGTTGCTCTGCTGGGCTAGCGACATTAGAGCTTGAGCGTAGCGCTCTAAAATCTCACCTCTAACCACACCTCCGTCTTTCATTAGGCACCTCCAATCATGGCAATGCTGCGGTTAATAATATTAGTCTGAAGCTCATCGGTCATGCGGGAGGGCAATTCAGATTCAGCTTTTTGCAAGGCTAAAGTAGACACTCGCTGCCGCAGGTCGGCGATCGCGCGTTCCCGTTCTGCATTTAAATCTTGGCTCAACCCTTCTTTCATCCGCTGAACTTCGACTTCTGCCTCCGCTAGCAAAGAAGCTTTGACTGCAACTGCACGCTCTTCCGCAGCCGTGCGAATTCGAGCAGCTTCTTGCTGAGCTTGAGCCAATTTTTGCTGTTCATCTGCAAGGGCTGCCGCAGCTTTTTGCCTGCGTTCTTCAGCTTCCTTCAGAGCAGCTTTGATGTCGTTGCGGCGTTCGCTCAAAATCTTTCCTAAGAAACCGCGCCCAAAGTAAACCAAAAGACCAATCACTATCAAAAGGTTGACCAGGTTTGCTTCTAGAATGTTGGCGGCCAAACCACCTTCTTCAGCAGCTTCTACACCCGCTTCCGCAATCAACCATTCCATCCCCAACATACTCATAACTGCGCCATTCCCATCTTGTATGCTCTGTGCAGTACATTCACTCGCTATCTAGGTGCAATGCTCTCGTTAGACCGCGCTAATAGCTAGGCAACTTGAGCGCCCAAGATTTTATCCAAAATCTGACGACTGAGTGAGTCAACCTCATGTTCTAGCGATCGCATTGCCTCTTGCTTTTGCTGATCTAACTCTTGTTGAGTTTGCTCCTTTTGATGACGGGCTTCTTCTTGAGCTTCAGCAATTTTGCCAGCAACAATTTGTTGGGCATCTGCTTGAGCTGCTGTAATCAGCGCCTGAGACTGCCTGCGAGTTTCGGCTAAATCTTGCTCATATTGCTTTGCCAACGTTTCCGCTTTCGACAAACGCTCCTGAGCTTCAACCTGATTCCGTCGAATATAATCACCACGCTCCTCAATCGCCTTAGTTAAAGGCTTATAGAAAATGGCATTCAAAACAACCATTAGGAGTAAGAATTGCACCGCCATCAAGGGCAATGTTGCATCAAAGTCAAACATGGTTTTTCTTTCCAAAAACTGCTATCGCAACACTGTGTGGTCAGTGAGAAAAACAAAATCCAAAACTCAAAATAACTACGACAGGAAAAAGAAAAGCTGCAATAAACTGTAAGTGGCAGCCTTCAGTTAAAAGGTAGAGACGCAAAGTACGCCTCTACCACAATCCTATCCAAGAAATATCAACCAATAAATGGGTTTGCAAATAGCAATACTAATGCAATAACCAAGCCGTAGATGGTGAGGGATTCCATAAACGCCAACGTTAAAAGCAAAGTGCCGCGAATCTTACCTTCCGCTTCAGGCTGACGTGCAATCCCTTCCACTGCTTGTCCAGATGCGTTACCTTGACCAATTCCAGGACCGACCGAAGCCAGACCAATTGCGAGAGCCGCAGCCAAAACAGAAGCGGACGCAACCGTTGGATCTACCATGACGTTTCCTCTTGATTAGTGAACAGAACGATAAACAAACACAAAACTATGGATTTAAGATTTCTTACAAGATTCAAATAAACTTGAACCCAAAATCAAAAGTCCGATACCCAAAAAGGCTTAACAATCGAAAGCACATTAATGCTCCTCATGCTCTTCCCCATGTCCTTCTAATGCTTCATGAATATAAGCACCAGCCAAGGTGGCAAACACAAGCGCTTGAATTGCGCTGGTAAATAGCCCCAACAGCATCACAGGAAGCGGAACAAACAAAGGCACCAGAAGAACCAAAACTCCAACCACCAACTCATCCGCCAAAATGTTGCCAAAGAGACGGAAGCTCAGCGAAAGAGGTTTAGTGAAATCTTCCAAAATCGCGATCGGCAAGAGAACGGGAGTAGGCTGAACATACTTAGCAAAGTAGCCTAATCCCTTCCTGCTAAAACCAGCATAGAAATATGCTAGCGAGACTAGCAGGGCGAGGGCAACAGTGGTGTTGATGTCGTTTGTTGGAGCTGCTAACTCACCTTCTGGCAGCTTTATCAGCTTCCAAGGGATGAGCGCACCAGACCAATTCGACACAAAGATGAATAAAAAGAGAGTGCCTATGAACGGTACCCACGGGCGATATTCCTTCTCTCCCAGTTGATTTTTAGCTAGATCACGCACAAAATCCAGTGCATACTCCATAAAATTCTGCATTCCTGACGGAATACGTTGAATATTACGAGTTGCTAAGATCGAGGCAATCACTAACAGCGCAATCACAAACCAGGAGACAAGAAAGACTTGACCATGGACTTTGAGATTGCCAATTTCCCAATAAAAATGGTGACCAACCTCTAGGCTGGCAAGTGGAAAATCAGGAGTAGCAATAAAACTTAGCATTGGACTCCAGCCAGATTCCCAAAGGGTTTCAGTAATAAAGTTGCTAGTCTACCCACCTAACGAGAGTTAGAAGGCATTAGTGTTCGCAGCATATAAACGATGAGAGCACCTTTGTAAGTCAAAAAACCTAGGAAGATTGGCAAAATCTGAAGCTGCTTCCACTGAGTTGCAACGATAATCAACCCAGCAAAAATTACAATTTGAGACTTTCCAATTTGGCTCTTTTCTCTACCGAACTGCCCAACGTTTCGAGCCAACACTTTCAAGTAAACCACACCTGTGCACGCTCCTAGCAAATAATTCAGAGCAATGCTTAAGGAATAAAAGTACCAAACAAAAACAAAGATAATACCCGTCAAAATCACAGTGGTTACCAACAACTCCTGCTGAAGTTGATAATACTCCTGCATAGAATCGTTAGGTTCCGCTGGTAAAGAATTTAGTTCGGATACTTCACTCACTTTGGATGAAACTCTTCAATGGTTTAGCCTGCGACTGTTGAGCTGAGCATCCCAAAAGACACTATTGACCTAACGCCTTTAGATTCGCTTTAGATGCTCAAACCATCAGCAATCATATCACGCAAGGTAATAATACTTAATGTCAACAACGAGAAAATTTTACTCCGTCATATAAATGTATTCGTTCTCAAACCCTTTCAAAATGGGTCGATTTGGCTTTTGTAACAAAAGGTTTCTGGATTCTCAGCCGAGTCACCCTAATCCTCTATGATTGGTCGATAAATCAAGCGGGTTGGGTTCTATATACTTTTTAATAAAAGGCTTGTTGAATCCAAATCGTTTTAATCCAAGCAAGTGAACAAGTTATCCTCAGCCTTTGTTTTCAACGATTTAGTGCTTCTTTAGTAGGCATTATCTAGAGATTGGCAAGCAAGGTTTTGGTCAGATTTAAAACAGTAACAATCCGTAAAGGGAGCTTTTGAAATCCATGAGTGTTAAAGCAAGCGGTGGAAGCTCGGTTGCACGCCCCAACCTTTACCAAACTCTAGCCGTCGCTACAATTTCCCAGGCTGAGCAGCAAGATCGCTTTCCAGGAAAAGGAGAACTAGACGCGCTAACTACTTATTTCAGTTCTGGTTTAAAGCGTCTAGAAATTGCAGAAACGCTCACTCGCAATTCCGACATTATTGTGTCGCGTGCTGCTAATAGCATTTTTACAGGCGGTTCGCCTATGGCATTTCTTGAGAAGCCAGCAGAAGCTCCAGTGATGACGATCGCCGGGGTTGCTCTAACGACCGAAGAGGGAATGAAGTTAGGCACTGTTACTTACGGCGACACCAAGAATACCCCTGGGATTCTAGATAGTATTCGCTCTATTTTTAAGGGCACATCCGATGGTGGTTCAACGCCTGTAAATTTTCGCCCAATCAACATTTCTCGATATGGTCCGAGCAACATGGCTAAGTCCCTTCGGGACTTAAGTTGGTTTTTACGCTACGTCACTTACGCGATCGTGGCGGGTGATCCCAACATCATCGCTGTAAATACTCGTGGCTTGCGGGAAATTATTGAACGAGCTTGCTCTGGTGAAGCGACTACGGTAGCCCTACAAAAAATGAAGGGCGCTGGACTGAGCTATTTTCGGAATGACCCTGAAGCGGAGGAGATCGTCCGTCAATATTTTGATGTGTTGATTACTGAATTCAAAGCGCCTACCCCTTCTACACAGGTACGCCAGCGTTCCTCCAACGACCTACAGGGTTTGCAACTTCCTCAGATCTATGCCAATGCGGCTGAGAAGCGGTCTAAGTATGCAATGAAGCCTGGTCTGTCCTCCACCGAAAAAAATGATGTGGTGAAGGCCGCCTATCGCCAAGTATTTGAACGGGACATCACCCGTGCTTATTCCCTTAGCATCTCCGATTTAGAGTCTAAGGTGAAGAACGGCGAAATCTCTATGAAGGAGTTTATCCGTCGTTTGGCGAAATCGCCCCTTTACCGTAAAAACTTCTATCAGCCTTACATCAACAGCCGCGTCTTAGAGTTAGCTTTTCGCCATATTCTGGGTCGTGGTCCTAGCTCCCGTGAAGAGGTTCAAAAGTATTTTTCCGTCGTTTCTGAGGGAGGCTTACCTGCCTTAGTAGACGCGCTGATCGATTCTAAAGAATACGCTGATTACTTTGGTGAAGAAACGGTTCCTTACTTACGGGGTTTGGGGCAAGAGGCACAAGAATGTCGCAACTGGGGTCCCCAACAAGATCTATTCAAATACAGTGCTCCTTTCCGTAAGGTTCCTCAGTTCATCACTACCTTTGCAGCCTACGATCGCCCCTTGCCTGACCAGCATGTCTATGGCTCTGGCAATGATCCTTTAGAAATTCAGTTTGGGGCTATTTTCCCGAAAGAAACTAAGAATCCAAGCACTCGTCCGGCTCCATTTGGCAAGGATACCCGTCGCATTCTGATTAATCGGGGTGCAGGAATTAACAACCAGTTGAGCAATCCTGCAGCACGGGGAGTAGCTCCTGGATCGTTGGGTCCAAAGGTCTTCAAGTTTGACCAAAGCCCTAGCTATACCGGCAGCTTTGCTAAAGGTCGAGATCGCGGCAATACCAAGGGCATCAGCGTTAAATATTCTGAAAGCTCTACTCAAGCTGTGATCCGCGCTGCGTACCTGCAGGTATTTGGACGAGCAGTCTATGATGGGCAGCGCCTCAAAGTCGATGAAATCAAGCTGGAGAGCGGTGAAATTACCCTTCGCGAGTTTATTCGTCGCTTGGCAAAATCTAATCTCTTCCGTAGCCTCTACTGGACCTCTCTCTACGTCACTAAATCCGTAGAGTACATCCATCGCCGTTTACTAGGTCGCCCCACCTACGGTCGGCAAGAGATCAATGCTTACTTCGACATTTGCGCCAAAAAAGGCTTTTATGCCCTGATTGATGCTTTGTTAGATAGCCAGGAATATTCAGAAACTTTCGGTGAAGATACGGTTCCTTATGAACGTTACGTCACTCCGGCAGGTTTGTCTTTACGCGGTAATCGGGTTGGTTCCATCGCCGATAAGAGCAGCAAAGTTATTCAGGAAGTAACGCCGCGCTTCGTAGAATTGGCCGCCGCCGCCGCATTACGGACTGAACCTGATGTTCAATTCCGGATTAATCAAGGTGTAAGCAAGAAACGCGAACAGACGAAGGTCTTTAAGCTGACGAACCTGGCTGATAAACCAAACTTGAAGCTAGTCATAGGTGCTGCTTATCGCCAAGTGTTTGAACGGGATGTTGCACCGTACATTGTCCAAAATGAGTTCAGCGTTTTAGAAAGTAAACTCGGCAACGGTGAAATTAATCTGAAGGAATTCATTGAAGGATTAGGAATCTCTAACCTTTATCTCAAGGAGTTTTATACGCCTTATCCCAATACGAAAGTAATTGAGCTAGGCACTAAGCACTTCTTAGGACGAGCACCTTTAGATCAGGCTGAAATCCGTAAATACAACCAAATTTTGGCAACGAAAGGGTTGAAGGGCTTCATCAATGAGATTGTAGGCAGCATGGAGTATGGTCAAGCGTTTGGAGAAGACGTGGTGCCCTACAACCGCTACCTAACGCTGCCTGCGGCCAATTTCCCAAATACTCAAAAGCTCTACAACACGCTGACTAAGCAAAACAAAGACTTAGTGGTGCCGAGCTTTGAAACGGTGAAAGCGCGGATGGATGGAGCAAAAATGCCGTTGATGGGTAAGGCGATCGCAGATATGGCAGCGCAAGCTCGTCAGCAAGAGCAAGCCAAAGCTGAATTTGTGAAATTGGGTCGCTCCTCCTCCAATTTAGAGCACTCACCAGACGCTACTACTTGCAAACCAGCCCGAATTTATCGGATGACTCCTGGTATGGGAAGGGTGGAAACCGAGTTAGTGCTGAGTGCCATCTACACCCAGATCATGGATGTGTTTGGTGAGCCAGTACCGGAACAGTTCAGGCAAGCAGAACTGGACAGCCAATTCCATGGCGGAAACATCTGTGTTCGTGAGTTTGTTAAAGCCTTAGCAAGCTCAGGAGTTTACTGCAACCGATTCTACACGCCCTATCCTCAAGCGAAGGTCGTTGAATTTCTATTCCGGCACTTGTTAGGTCGTTCTGCCACTCAGGGTGAGGTTCACCAATATACTGAGTTGTTAGAGCAAGGGCTGGAGGCAACAGTGACTGCGGTGGTAGAAAGTGCCGAGTACCTTCGCTATTTTGGTGAAGATGTGGTGCCTTATAATCGCTATCCTAACCTGCCTTTAGGGCACTCCTTGAGTAGTGTCAAGGCGGTTGTAGGCTCAGGAAAATAAGCTTTGCTGAGTCGGGTGACGCTTTATCTGCGGTGTATGAGACTTTTAAGCTAAGCACCCCGCTTGGGTCATCGGTTACTACTGTGGTAGCTTTTTTCAACAAACCCCTGATTTAATTGTCAGGGGTTTAACTGTATGGTGATTTCTTAAAATGGCTGTAGATAACTTCTATAGCAGTCGAGGGTTTAGTTGAGACATAATTATAGAGACATCTTTACTCACTCTCCCCTCCGGCCATGCCTAGTCCCTACAGCGATGACCTGCGTCAAAAAGTGCTCGATGCCATTGACAGTGGATACCGTAAAAGTCACATCAGTCGCCTGTTTAACCTCAGCCGTAACACCATCGACTTATGGCTCAAACGACGGGAGGAAAGCGGGTCACTCAGTGCCATTTGCGATTACCAACGGGGACCTCAAGGCAAGATCGCTGACTTAGAGCAGTTTCGAGCCTTTGCAACTGAGCATGGACATTTGACACAGAAGGGGATGGCAGCACAGTGGCATGAACCGATTAGTGACTATGCCATCAGCAAAGCGCTGAGGCGGATTGGTTTCACCCGCAAAAAAAGAGTTATGGGTATCAAGAGCGGGATGCAGCGCAGCGGCAAGCCTTCCTCGCTCAATTGCAAGCGTATTGCGTAGAACAACTGGTTTACGTAGACCAGGCAGGGGTAGATGATACTGAAGACTATGCCTATGGCTGGTGTGCTCAATCTGAGCGGTTTGAGGCGTTGAAGTTAGGGCACCGCACCCAGCGCATTAGCATGATCGCTGCTTGGTGTAATTGTCAAGTGGTAGCCCCGCTGACCTTTACGGGCTACTGCGATACCACGTTGGTGGAGACCTGGGTGCAGCAGTGTCTGGTGGGGCAATTAAAGCCAGGGCAAGTCGTCGTGATGGATAATGCCAGCTTTCACAAATCAACGTTGATTCGCGAGTTGATTGAGCAAGCCGGCTGTACACTCCTATTTTTGCCGCCTTATTCTCCAGACTTGAACAAGATCGAAAAGTTTTGGGCGCGTCTCAAGCATTACCTTCGCAAGACGTTGAATCAGTTTCAGAACCTCTGGGATGCGGTTGATAATGCCTTCGGACAATTGTCCTAACCTTCCACTCGACTGCTATATTTCTGTACTTTCTATGCCGAATGCCTTGCTCAAGCCAACAGTCTGCACCTACGGAAAGCAGAAAATTCAATCGCTGGGTGGTTTGGGTGTGATCAAATTCTAAAAACGACGGGATAGGAGACTGAACCACTATGCGCTGAAAGTGGATATTATACGGAATTGAGTAGGGGAGTATCATTTAGCAAGATGAAAAAGGTACTCTGTCCATGCCTCGACCCCGCACTCAAATTAGCCCTCATCTAGACTACGCAGATCTAACTCAGCGGTATGTTCAGTGCCAAGATGCTGGCGAGAAAAACCGTTGGTTGGTGATTCGATTGCTCAGTCATCCAAAGACTCCGATGAGCATCGAACAAACCGCTGAGATTTGTGGACTCAGTTGTAGTGGAGTGCGGAAAATTGCCCGTCGCTACAACGCCGAGGGTGCGGTCGGACTAGTCAATCGGCAACGCTTGAACCCTGGGGGCAATCGGTTGGCTTTAAGTGATGAACAGCAACGGCTATTGCGGCAACGCTTACAGAGTGCCCCGGATGATGGCGGACTCTGGAGTGGACCGAAAGTTGGGGAGTATATCGAAACCTACTTTGGCATTTGCTTACACCCCTCAACAGCCTGGAAGTATCTACGACGTTTGGGGTTGAGCTTGCAGGTGCCGCGTCCGGTGCATCATCAAAGCGCAACCCTTGAGCAGCAAGCAGAGTTCAAAGCAGGATTAGCAGGTCATGTGGCGTGGTTGCGCTCGTTGTTTCCCAATCGGGAGATTGTAATTTGGGCGGAAGACGAAGCTCGATTAGGCTTGCAACCCATTGTCAGGCGGGTTTGGGCACCCATAGGAGAACGCCCATCAGCGCATCATTCTCGCCGCTATCAATGGGTCTACACCTATGGTTTTGTCCATCCTGCCACTGGAGCGAGCTACTTCCTTTTATTGCCCCGTGCCAATGTCTCCATGATGCAGATGGCGTTAGAGCTATTTGCGGCTCAGGTCAATCCCCATCGTCAGCAGTTGATCATTCTATTGGTTGATCAGGCCGCGTGGCATATGAGCCAAAAACTTCAGGTGCCCCCCGGCATTTTCTTCTACCCGCTATTGCCCTATACCCTCCAACTGCAACCCACTGAATGTGTCTGGTCTTTGCTGCGCGAAGCAATCGCTAATCAAGTGTTTGACAATCTTGATGCTTTAGAGGATGTCTTAGTCAAGCGGTGCCAATGGTTGATGCAGCATCCTGTGATAGTTCAAGGCAAAGTGGGCTTTGATTGGATTCAAGCAATTTAATCTGGTCAAAAAGTACTGCCTTCCGCAATTCCGTATTAGTATCAGTTAACGATCTTTTTTACACCTAGCTTGCGCCTTCTAACATGCTTACAAGATCTCATCAGGAGCATTAGGAGGGAGGAATATTTTCTAATGCCGTGAGGGCTTGCAAAACTTCTTTCACAACGGGAGCGGCGATCGTGCCACCATATCCTCCTCCAGCAGGCTCGTCGATCACGGCAAGCACAACATAACGAGGTTTGTCAGCAGGAAAGATTGAAACAAAACTGGTGACATAAGCGCTTTCCGAATATCCACCAAACCCATTTGCCTTTTGCGACGTTCCGGTCTTTCCAGCAACGTGATAACCCGGAAGCTGTGCCGCTTTTCCCGTTCCTTGCGTTACGACCCCCTCCATCATCGGCAGAATGGCTTTGGTGGTTGTCGGAGAAAACACTTGCCGCTGGGAGGGAAGGCCGGGTCGCCAATAGAGCCGTCCTTTGCTGTCAAACAATCCTTGGATGACGTGAGGAGTGACTAATTTGCCGCCATTCGCAATCGTGGCATGAAGCTGAACTAATTTCATCGCTGTGAGGGAAAACCCTTGACCAAACGACGTCACGGCTCGATCAATCCGGTTCTCAACAAAGCTTTTGCGAGATTTGAACTGTCCCGGACTTTCGGAGGGTAAATCTACCCCAACGATTCCACCCATACCCAGTCGTCTTAGCCACGCATAGTAGACCTCTGGTTTTAGAGTATCTACGATATGCACCATGCCAACGTTGTAAGAATTAATCACAATGTCGTTGACGGTTTCACTACCGCCGCTACCGCCTGTAATAGGCCATTCGTCGATGGTGATAGCGCTCGGATTGTAAATTAGAGTGTCAGGCTGGATAGTTTTATTTTCAAGCGCGATCGCCACAATGATCGGCTTAAACGTAGATCCTGGTTCATATAAATCTGTAATGGCCCATGTTTTGTAGCGCTCTGGCTCAGCTTTGTAATACTGGTTAGGGTCATAGGATGGGTAAGATGCCAGTGTCGTCAGTTCCCCCGTGTAGGCATCCATCACAATCACCGTGCCTTTCTTAGCACCGGCTTTAAGGACATGCTTCTTTAGAATTGGCTGCACCGCTCGCTGCAAGCGAGTATCTAGGGTTAGCCGTAGCTGCAAATCATCCTGGTTAAGAAAGCCCGTTGGAATCTGGTCAGGCATGAGAGAGCCATCCCCCATTTGGCGCAGCTTAATTTCTTGACTGGGGCGGGTCAAAATGTTTTGCTGACTGAGTTCTAACCCCGCTTGCCCAACATGTTCGCCATCTACAAAGCCGACGATATCAGCAGCCACTTCTTTGTGAGGATAGAGCCGTTGTTGATGAGGAATTAGCTCCAAGCCATCCAACCGCAAATCAATAATGCGGTTGGAAATATCTTCAATCAGCGAGTATTCGATCCGAATGCCCGTATCTCCTTCATTAAATTGCTTGATCAAACTAGCAACAGGGCGCTCCATGATCGGAGAAAGCTTCTCAGCAACCTCTTCTTTTGAGAGTTTAAACAGCTTAGGGTGAGCAAAGAGTGTAAATACAGGGCGATCGAGCGCCAAAATATTTCCATCTCTATCCACGATGTTGCGGCGTGGCATAAAGGGACGGATTTGCGTTACCTGTTGGCTTTGAGCAATTCCACGCAGCAACTTACCTTGCACAATCTGAACGTAGAATAAATTGATAACCAGGGCACCCATTGCCGCAATCAGCAACCCCCATACCAACACGGCTCGAAAGTTAAGCGAATTTACCCACAAAAAAAATTTAGATTGTTTAGGAGATGGGCGATTTCGAGCGCGGGGTTTTCGGAAGGAATAAGGACTAGCCATTGCGAAGCATCCTAATATCCTAAGGGCGGCATATTTGCCGATGCCTCAGCTTTGATCAAAATAGGCACGGCTACTGGCTTAACAGTACGGAGCGGAGACGATTCCAACACTAGAGTGTGCTGTGAGGATTTATTAACCAACCCTGAATTAGGGCTTTCTGCCTGCTGAATAATTTGATTTTTTAACACTTCACTAGCAGCTAACATTTGGCGCTCACTGCGCTGCATGGTTTTTAGCTTGCGATATTCTTTACTCCAAAGCTGCTGCATATAAACAGTGCCGCCATACATCACCAACGTAGCTACAACTAATGTGAAAGTGACTATCAAAGAACCGCGCTGAGCCTGTATGAGTAAGCGCAACCAATTTGGAAAAGGACGAGCAGTGGGAAGTTTACGAACTGCTGATTGAGTGGATGTAGGTGAAACAGTTGATAAAGGAGGTTTAAAGGATTGACTGCTGCGCTCTAAAGTAGCGCTATGGACAGGCTGAAGGTGAGTTTTCCGACGCAGTGCAGCTTGGCGATTCGTGAGACGATCCCTATGGGAATCGCGGGGTGTAGGTCGTTGAGATCTCAGTGCTGTTGCCATCCGCCGTGCATTACTCCTAAATCAAACGAGAAAAAATTGAAGCGTCCACAATTTTCTGTAGTCAGTCTACTGCAACAATTGAATTACAACTACAAATTCATAATTTTGCACCTGCAAAAATTTCAAATCCTCTCTCCTGCGGAATAAAGCTGCATTTTTAAGTGTCTAAGAAAAGTTGCACATCTTGTGATGTATGTAGTGTATGTAATTTTAATTTTATCAGCACTGTACTTTGCCAAAGCTGGGAAAGTAACATGTTTTGTCTGTTGACGATCGCTCGTGAACTGACCCATTGCAGACTAAAACTTTATGCAGGAATAGTAAAACTGTGAGTCAAGCAACCGAATTTAAAGACCAACAGCATCCTCAATGGAAACTTGATCGCCAAACTGTGGATACTTTACTGGCGGCCAGTGACCCTACAGACCACAACTTGGTGGAACTAGCCCGTCTCCGCGTTCGCTATCGAGGCTTTCCTGGTGCCAGAGACATTCAAACCGATTTAGATAAGGTACTGGAACAATGGGATTTAACAGAAGCTGGCCTGTTTGAAAAAACTCGTCAAATCCACGCGATTGCCCAGGTATATCGGGGGCAAAGCTCTAAACGGGATGATTGGAGTTAGAGATTAAGGAATAAGAAAATTGGGGCTATCGGCTAATTATCCTTGACCTGAGCCGAGGACAAACAGGCTCAGTAGGGTGCCGCTATTCCATAAACTATGGAGCAGCATAGATGAAAGCAAGTTGCGCGATCGCGAGTAGACAAAGCCTAGCACCATGCCTAAAGTCATTAGCGGCAGCACCTCCGATAGGCTGAGATGGGCAACAGCAAACAGAAAGCTGCTGAGAATGATTGCGCCCCAAACCGGGAAGTAGCGAGTTAAGGAAGACAGCAAAAAGCCCCGAAACAAAATTTCTTCAAAAATGGGAGCGGCGATCGCGGCGGTGACAAAAAAGATTGCCAGGGCAAAGCTATTTTTTCCTTCTAGGGCGATCGGTAAAATGGGATTGCTTCCACCTCGTCCTTGCCAAATTTTTTGGTTCACGAGCGATACCACAATCACTAACGGCAACGCTGCAAAATAGCCGCCCAACCCCCACCAAAACCAGTTGCCTTTTAAGTTGATGCGAAACCAATCTTCTGGCAATGGCAGATAGGATTGGATCGACCAGTACAGCACACCCAATCCACCGGCTGCCAACAGCACATAATTGAACAAAATAAATAAGGCTCTGCCCTGTTCTCCAAAGCTAGAGGGATTCAGCCCTGTTTGCTGTTGCAGCACTGCTAGCAGAATGGGTAAGGCGATCTGACCCACCATAAAAAAGCCCAAAATCAACACCTGCCAAATGGTTTCGCCATCCCACGGGGTTATCCACGGTTCCAGGGTTTCGATGGAGAGAATAGCTTGCTTGCGCTGCAAAACCCACTGCCCGATCGCAAAAATGAGTAGTCCAGTGCCAATCACGCAACTCAAAACTGGAATACCGCCCACGATCGCCAAACTGGTTAAAGCTTTTTCTGCGGCTTGTTGTTCAGTTATTGCTAAAGCTTGCAAATCAGAGGAACGCTGTTGCAGCGTGTATAGCTGAGTCAGCGCGCGATCACGAAACCAGCCATCCAGGTTTTTTTGAATCTGAGGTTCTGCATTGGGAAGCAACTGAGGCGACTCCGCCCACAGCCCTTGTAAAACTACCGCTGTTGCCGCCAAAGGTTCGAGTCCAGAGTCTGCTTCTGCCTGCTGAATGACGGTATCCCATTCTTTTTGGGCAAGAGCTGCTTCTCCCTGCTGCGATCGCAGAATTCCCAGCTTCAGATTCAGTTCTGTAAGCAAACGAGTCAGCTTTCGTTCAGTTTGCCCCAAAGATTCTAATTGGGCTTTATTGCTTGAATCGGTTGCTAAAAGGGATTGCGTCTGCTTTAAAGTCTGCTGCACCTGCTGCTGCACGTCTTGATATTGCTTCAAAGCATTTTTTGTTGGCTCTGCGCCCAGTAATGCCTTCCGAGCAGTATCCATAGTTGGATCGCTCTCCTGTAGCTCTGTAGCCCGTAACAATAAATTGGTTTGGTACAGTTCCAAACGGCTTTGGACTTGGGGCTGATTCCAGCTACTCAGCAAATCTTGCCCCATAAGAAAGATTGCCAATACCGTCAGCGTTACCAAAATCACCCGCTTAATCGTCATGAAATCCTCAGATTGCTATGGATCTAGGGTACAGGAAATGGCGATTAGCGATTAGCAAGGGACGAATGGCACACGAGGAATAAAATCGGCAATCGCCTGGAGAGCATCGAGCGCAGCCAAAACGCACTTTGGAAAAATGACTGGATTCAAGTAGAGCATGGGAACAGGGTAGAATGCATCTGGCTAAGCGATCGCAAATTCATCGCAACCACTTTAATCCAAAATTCTTATTCCCACTTCCTCATATGGTTACTCGTGTCATTTTGGTTCGTCACGGTGAAAGCAGCTTCAACGTTGAGCGTCGAGTGCAGGGTTTTTTGGATGAATCAACCCTGACCGATCAAGGGCAGGCGATGGCGCATCAGGTAGGAGAGGCGCTCAGTGAAATTTCGTTTGATGCCGTTTATAGCAGCACTTTACGCCGTGCAAAAGACACCGCAGAAATTGTGCTTACCCACTTAAAAACTGCGCCAAAAGTGCCCCTGCAGCCGGTTGACAGCCTGAAAGAAATCAATTTGATGCTGTGGGAAGGAATGCTGTTTGGCGATGTTGAAAAAATATATCCCAATGAATATGAGCAGTGGAAGAATTATCCTCACAAATTGAGCATGATGATTCCCCAGGAGAATGGCGAAACGGCGGAGTATTTTCCAGTAGTAGAGCTATTCGATCGCGCCCAGCAGTTTTGGCAAGAGTTTCTCCCGAATCACGGGAATCAAACGGTGCTGCTTGTTGCCCACAGCGGCATTAATCGGGCACTCATTGGCACGGCGATCGGGCTAAACGCTAGCGGCTATCAGGCAGTTCAGCAGTCCAATTGCGGTATCAGCGTCCTCAACTTTGCCGGAGGATGGGGTGATTTGGTGCAGGTGGAATCGTTAAACCAAACCGCGCACTTAGGCGAACCCCTGCCCAATCCGAAGCAAGGCTATCATACGCGCCTATTGCTGGTGCGCCACGGCGAAACGGAGTGGAACCGCCAGAAGCGCTTTCAAGGACAGATTGATGTGCCGTTGAATGACAATGGGCGATCGCAGTCAAACCAGGCGGCAGAATTCCTAAAAGCCATCCCGATTGACCATGCCATCACCAGTCCCATGCTGCGCCCTAAGGAAACAGCAGAAGTCATTTTGCAGCATCATCCGGATGTGGCGTTGGACTTTGAGGACAATTTAAAGGAAATTAGCCATGGATTGTGGGAAGGCAAGCTAGAAAGCGAAATTGAACAAGAGTTTCCCGGAGAACTACAGCGTTGGCAGCAAACGCCAGAAGTGGTGCAAATGCCAGCGGGAGAAAATCTACAGCAAGTGTGGGATCGCGCCACGACTGCCTGGGATGAGATCGTCCAAGCGGCGGTCAACCAGCCTAAACCGGGAACTACCCTGGTTGTTGCCCATGATGCCGTAAACAAAGCGATTCTCTGCTACGTGTTGGGATTGGAGCCTAATCGCTTTTGGAGCTTCAAGCAAGGCAATGGAGCCGTTAGCGTGATTGACTATGCAGCGGCAGATCAACCGCCTGTGATGATGGCAATGAACATCACAGCACACTTGGATGGCGGTGTATTGGATAAGACGGCAGCAGGAGCTTTATAAAGTGCTGAGGTATGAATGAATGAGCTTCTAAAACAAGTTCGGTTGCTTGATCCGACTTCCCAAACGGATCGAATTGCCGATGTTTTAATTACTGATGGCATCGTCACGGCAGTAGAAGACGCGATCGCCGATTATCCATCCAACGCGACAATCTACGAAGGGTCTGGTTTAATCTTGGCACCTGGACTCGTCGATCTCTATAGTCACTCTGGAGAACCCGGTTTTGAAGAACGTGAAACCCTGAAATCGTTGATGCAAGCAGCAGCGGCAGGTGGTTTCACCCGCATTGCCATTTTGCCCGACACGGCTCCTGCCCTCGATCATCTCGCTAGTATTGCATGGCTACATGACCAAGCTAATCTCCAGTCTATTGTCTCTGTTCCTTTAGTACAGCCTTGGGCAGCGCTGACCCAAGAGGTCAAAGGGCAGCAACTGACTGAGTTGGCGGAACTGGCAACGGCAGATATTGCTGGATTTGCCGACGGGAAACCGTTGCAAAACTTGATGATGGTGCGCCGCCTGTTGGAATATCTACAGCCACTGGGTAAACCCATCATGCTGTGGGCTTGTGATAGAGAACTAACAGGCAATGGGGTGATGCGCGAAGGATCGGATTCCATCCAGATTGGGCTACCTGGCATTCCTGCGATCGCCGAAACCGCAGCCCTTTCCGCCCTACTAGAATGCATCGAAGCCACTGGCACCCCAGTACATTTGATGCGAATTTCTACGGCGCGTGGCGTAGAGTTGATCCGCAAAGCAAAAGAGCGGGGCTTGCCCATCACTGCCAGCACGTCTTGGATGCATTTACTGCTGAACACTCAAATGATTGCCAGCTATGACTCAAATTTGCGGCTCGATCCGCCTTTGGGAACTCCAGCAGACCAAACGGCATTGATTGACGCAGTGCATCAAGGCGTGATTGATGCGATCGCGATTGACCACAGACCTTACACCTATGAAGAAAAAACGGTGCCTTTTGCCGAAGCTCCTCCGGGCGCGATTGGGCTAGAACTAGCGCTGCCGTTACTATGGCATCGGTTTGTTGAGTCCGGTTTATGGACGGCAATCAAACTGTGGTCAGTTTTGAGTACTCGTCCCGCAATTTGCCTACAACAAAAGCCCCCTGAGATCGCGATCGGCCAACCAGCAGAAATGCTCCTGTTTGATCCTCAGCACTTTTGGCTCGCAAAGTCCCATTCGCTAAAATCATCTGCTTCAAACACGCCTTGGTTGGATCAAGACATTCAAGGTCAAGTCATTAAAACGTGGCGTTACTAAAAAATATTTCTCATACCAATTTAAATTGAGTAAGCGGCAAATGGACTAGACTGAGCGGAGTTGTTTGGAGAGTCTAGTCATGGCAGGTGTAATGTCAATAGACGTGAAAGAAAGTTTGGACGACTTAGCTCAACAGTTGCGGCAAGCCGAAACGCCAAGCGCTAAAGAACGATTGCAAGTGCTCTACTGGTTGAAACAAGAGAATGCGCCGAGCATTAGTGCGATTGCCAAAGCGGTCGGGAAACATCGAAACACGGTGCAAAGCTGGCTATTGATGTATCGCACTGGAGGAGTGGGGGCGATGCTAGAAATCAAGAAATCGCCGGGGGGAGTGCGAGTGATACCCCAATGGGCAGAGGATGCTTTGGCAAAGCGGTTACGACAGAGACACGGCTTTCAAAGTTATGGAGCAGTACAACAGTGGTTGGCAGAAACCTTGGGAGTAGAAGCGGAGTATCACGCGGTCTACCAAATGACCCGCTATCGGCTCAAAGCCAAGCTAAAGGTTGCTCGTCCTCAAAATTGCCAGCAGGATAGTGAACAGCGATCTGCTTTTAAGCAAACCTCAAGGGCGACCTCAGCTTGCTGAGTCAGTATGCTCGCCACCGGGGGCAGGATGAACGTCCCATTCGCTATTTTGCTCAGGATGAGAGTCGTTTTGGACTGCATACTCTGATGGGACGATTGATCACGGCGTGTGGCATCAAACCGATTGGGCAGTGGCAGTGGTTGTTCAAAGCGTTCTGGCTCTACGGGGCGGTTGAACCTGCCACGGGAGAGTCCTTTTTTCTGCAATTTTCTCATGTTGATACCGAGTGTTATCAACGATTCTTGAATGAATTTTCCAACGCTTATCCGGATAGTCTGAACGTCTTGCAAGTGGATAACGGGCGGTTTCACAAGGGTAAAGCGTTGGTGGTGCCAGAGAACATCATCTTGTTATTCCAACCGCCTTACTGCCCTGAGCTAAATCCTATTGAGAGGTTGTGGGAACATCTCAAGGCAAGTTTGAAGTGGGCTGCGTTCAAAACGCTCGACCAACTACAAGTCAAAATCGATCAACTCCTGGCTGAGTTAACACCACAAGTAATTGCTTCTCTCACAGGTTATTCCTTTATCCTGGATGCCCTATCTGCCTTGAATACTGTTTAAATTGGTATCAGATTGTTCGCGAAGTGCGCCGAAGGTAACCCTTCTCGTTATCGTTCGATAATCAATTGCCTGGTCTACTACCTTTCTCGCTTGCATGAGGCATCATTTGGCTGGCTCAAGAATCCCTCATTTGCTATCGATCCCAATGTGCTGCCCTCAGTGCACCTCAAACTGACCTAGGAAAGATCGTCAATCTGGATAGTTTTTTGGGGTGCCTAACGAAGATTCTGTTAAAAGACAGCTAAGCAGAGGCGTTGGCACTGTCGCCATTCATAGGGGCTTCAAACTTGTACCCAACACCCCGCACGGTTTGAATCAGTGCAGGTTGGCTCGTATCGATTTCAATTTTCTTGCGGATTTGCCCAATGTGGACATCGACCACCCGCTGATCGCCCACATACTCATAATCCCAAACTTCCTGGATCAGTTCCGCCCGTCGCCACACACGCCCCGGATTTTTTGCCAAAAAATAAAGCAAATCGAATTCTAACGCTGTGAGAGGCACAAACTCTCCAGCTAGCTTGACTTCACGCCGTACTGGGTCAACCACTAACTTTTCAAACGTGAGTAATTGCTGCTCACCTGTAGTAACCGTGCGTTGTCGCCTTAAAATTGCCCCTACTCTAACGCCTAATTCACCCAAACTAAACGGTTTGGTAATGTAATCATCGGCACCTTGAGCAAATCCTCGAATGACATCGCCTTCATCAGTTCGGCTTGTTAGCAACAGCACAAATACGCTGGTTCGCCCTTGCATTTCCTTACAAAGGGCATAACCGTTGGCATCTGGCAAATTGATATCTAAAATCACAAGATCTGGATTGAACTGTTCAAACGCGATCATCGCGCTCTTCCCATCTTCTGCAGACTCCATCTGGTAGTCTTGCTTTGTCAAAAAACGGTGAATCAAGTTCCGAATTGCAGGATCGTCATCAACCACGAGAATTTTGGCAGGAGCCATATTCATAACCTTGCGTTCGTGAGGAAGTGTAAAACAAATTTTAACTTTTGATGCGTGAGGCAGACATCAGCAAGGGCAACAGCACTAGTCTGAAAACTGACCATCGAATAGAAGAAAGAGATTGAGCATTAAGCAAATGTTTTTCAGGGTTGAACCCAGCACACCGATGATCCTTATAAGATCGTTCATTGGGATATGTTTACTCCAGCATTAGTATGCCTTACCTTTACATAAGGTGCCCAACAATTCCTGTTTTTCCGGAAAATCTGACCGTTTTGCTTAAATTACAATTTCAATAAATTAACTTATCAATAATGCAGATTTGTAAGTATCCTCATTTTTCGGATAGGCTCTAAGGTAGCCGGAGAAGGATGTGGAGTATATGGTATGACTGAGCAAAACCCGTACGAGCAGCTTAGGGTTACGGAAAGCTCTAGCTTTGAGGACATTCAGGCTGCCAAGAGCCGTCTGCGCGCTGAATGCGAAGGAAACGAGGAGCAAATTCGGAAAATTGATGCGGCCTATGATGCGGTATTAATGGATCGTCTCCGTCTGCGCCAAGAAGGAAAAATCAAGGTGCCCGATCGCATTCGTTTCCCGGAAAAATTGGCTGAGCCGCCTTCTAATCCAAAGGTCGATTTGCCTAACAATTCGCCAGCCTGGATGCAGCGTCTGGTTGACACTCCTTCACGGGCAGACATTTTACGACCCTTGGGGGTCAGCGTTGGGCTGAGCGCATTGGTCATCTTCGCTCCAACAGCCGTTCAAATCGCGCTAATTGGTGGAGTTGGCTCTACTTTCTATTTTCTTTACCGCAAAGAGCGCAAGTTAGGACGTGCGGTTTTACTGACCTTTGTCGGCTTGCTTTTGGGCTTGCTCTTAGGCAGTTTTACTTATGAATTCGTTGCTGGATTGTTTGCCAATTTGCCAATTGGGATTGGGGTCGATACCTTTGCTAGTATCCTTACGTTTTTACTTTTGTGGTTGGTCAGCAGTTTCTTGCACTAAGAGAGGCAGGTTACCACGCTTGATTTGTTCTCGTTCAATTGCCTCAAACAATGCCTGAAAATTGCCTTCTCCAAATCCTTGAGCGCGTTGAAGCTGCCCAGGAATTAGGCTGGATTGTCGCTCAATCAACTCAAAGAAAAAGGTAGGCTGAGTAAAAATTGGCTGAGTGAAGATTTGCAATAGGGCTGTTTGCCCCTCTGCCTTGGAATGCCAATCGACTAATATTTGCTGACTGGCAAGACTGTTTAAAGCGGTTTTTGAGAAGGGGCATTCGGGCTGCGCCTGTAGCTGAGTGTAATAAGTGGAAGGGATTGAGATTAAAGGTAAGCCTGCTTGCCGAAGTTGGGCGATCGCATCAATTAAATCTACCGTTTCAAGAGCGATATGCTGGATGCCAGCACCGCGGTTAACAGTTAAGAATTCCTGAATTTGAGAATTAGTAGAAGAGGGTTCATTAATCGGAATTTGTACATTTCCTAAAGGATGGCGCATCACTTGACTGCACAGTCCTGAATATTCCGTTTGAATCGCGAATTTTTGATTGGGCTGTAATCCTAATACTCTTTCGTACCAACTGACAGCGGCATCTAGTTCACCCTTGGCAACATTCAGGACGATGTGATCAATGCTAAGAAACTGAATCGGTGAAGTGTCCGAACTGGAATTTGCCTCGGTTTCGTTCTTAACAGTAAAGGACTGAGCAGGATCTACTTGAACAGAGTGGAGGCTGGCTGAACTGGTGAGTTGTGGTAACAAAGATGTAATTCCACAGCGTTCGATAAAGGTGTGTGTAAGGCTGCCCCACGCCTGAATTTCTGCCCATTTCAGGATGCCTGCTGCTTGTTGTTCTTGGTGAATAGGTTGCAGAAGTTCAACACCCTGATTAGTTGCTTGAGCAATCGCGGATTCAATCGCTGGCACCCTAAAAGCAACATTGGAAACACCAGGCGGATGTTGCTGTAAGAAACGGGCAGCAGCGCTGTCATGGGTTAAGGGTGAACACAATAAGAAGTAGATGGAGCCAGAGTTTAGTACTTCGATCGCGGTGTCTTGCCAAATTCCACTGGCGATCGCCTGAAACTTTAAGTGGTTAATAAACCAAGCCGACAACGCCTTAGCATCCTCTACACAAAAACACACATGGTCAACATTCATAACGTTTCCACAACTGAACACTCCAGTACTTCCAAGTGTTCATTTTGCCCTTATATCAGCCTTTTTGAGTGTCTCTACGGACTCATTTATTGAGCAGATTTCAGGTTTCAGATGCATTACCTTGATCCCTGATCTTTGATCCCGACCGTCGCTGTCTATCGAACAATCCGGCTCATGTAGGTGCCCCACAGTTGGGCGGCTTGGGCGCTGCTGCCATCCGTAGGGGTGTTGTCGTCATTGCCTAGCCATATGCCGGTTACCAAGCCTTGGGTGGGCAGAAAGCCGATAAACCACAAATCTACATTATCGTTAGTCGTGCCCGTTTTCCCGGCGGCTCCCAGACCGATCGCCGCATTCCTTCCGGTGCCGCTTTGTACCGCGCCTTGCAACAGGGTCGTCATGGTGTCGGCAACTTCGGGCTTGATCACTGGCTGATTTTGCTCCGAGTCTTGGTTAAAGGCGTAGATAACACGACAGGTTTTGAGATTTTTGCGATTGGGGCAATCTCCGGCATCCAAAACCCGGCGGATGGTGCGGGGATAATTGCGAATGCCGCGATCGGCGAAAATGCTAAACGCTCCGGTCATTTCGATGACGCTGACTTCACTTTGCCCTAAAACTAGCCCTGGAACCGATTTTAGGTCGGATTGGATACCCATTCGCTTGGCGGTTTGCACCACCCGGTCTAAGCCTGCTTCTTGGGCAACCCGGAGGGCGATCGCGTTTTCCGATTGGGCAACCCCATTGTACATATCCATGCTGCCGTTACCGGCGCGACAGCCATCAAAGTATTGTCCCTCCCAATTCAGCGGATTACAGGAGAATGATGTTCCCGGCGAGATGCCTTGCTGGAGGGCAGCCGTGTAGGCAAACACTTTGAAGGTGGAACCGGGCTGACGTAGTGCTTGGGTCGCCCGATTGAACTGGCTTTTTTTATAGTCCACGCCGCCGACCAACGCCAACACTTCCCCTGTTTTGGCATCCAGCGTCACAATTGCCCCTTGAGAAAAACCAGAATCGACTCCCGTGGAGCTTACCGCATTGCGTAACTCTGCCTCTGCTTGTGCCTGGATCTCGATATCTATTCCCGTTTCAACAATAAAATTTCCTTCCTTGGCAACTTCTACCCCCAGTAGTTTTTCTAAATCGGCATACACCTGATCGTGGTAGTAGGGCGCACGGATGCTGTCCAGTTCTTCTTTCGCTTTCGGGTTGACTTCAATGCGCGATCGCCGTGCCCGCTGAGCGTCTTCGCCGTTGATCATGCCCAGTTCCTGCATTCGTTGCAGCACACCGTTTCGCTGAGAGATTGCCTTTTCATAATCTCGTACAGGATTATATCGATTAGGCGCAGGCAAAATGCCCACCAGCATTGCCGCTTCTGAAAGGGTGACATCCTTCGCTGTTTTACCTAAATAGAACTGTGCTGCATCTTCAAAACCGTAGGCTCCACTGCCCATATAAACTCGGTTTAGGTAAGTCAGCAGCAAAAAGTCTTTGCTGTAAAAAGTTTCTAGCTTGAGGGCCACAGCGGCTTCTCTCAGTTTGCGGGAAGCGGTATCATCAGTGCCCACATAGCCCCGAAAAATACTGCGGGCAAGCTGCTGAGTCAGGGTGCTGGCTCCTTCTCGAATCGTGCCGCCGCGCAGGTTTGCCACTAATGCCCGCACGACCCCCACTGGATCAACGCCCATATGCCAGTAAAACCGCGAATCTTCCGAGGCAATGATCGCGTTAGCCAAGTAGGGTGAAAATTCGTTCAGCCCTTTCATTTCGCCATGAGTACGGGTGATGGGGGAACTCAGCGGTGTTTCACCATCACGAGCATAGATCATGACTGGACCTTGCACCGAGTTGGGCAACGGCGTAACTTTGAATTTTTGCCATTCCACAAGAGTGATAGCAACTGCCACAGCAGAGAGTCCACCCAAGGCATAGACACTATAGCGGAAGCCTTTCACAAACCACGGCGGCGGATCGTTGAATTTGAGCCGAACTCCGTCTGCTAATTCCGCAGGTCCCAATGTGTACGTATCGCCGTGGCGCATTACCATCGATCGCACCCGTCGTTTACCCCGATAAATGCCATTGGTAGAGTTTTCATCTTGCATGACGAAGGGCGATCGCCAAAAATAGCCTAAAAATCCTGGCGGCTGCTTTTCCCGATTCAGTGACAGGTGTACCTGGCTGACTACGGGATTGCGAATGACAATATCGCAGGATTTGGAACTGCGCCCTAACAGATGGCGATCGCCCAACAACGGAAATACCTCAGCCTTGGCAGCATCCGCTTCCTGTATCCAAAGCTCTGGCACCCTTGAGTTGGGATTGAGTTTTAATTTAGTGAGAAGTACCTGAGTACGGGCTTGTACAGCTTGCGTCAGGTTCCCCAGAAAAGTTTTGGGTGGACGAGTAGGCGGAGTAGGGGACATGGGATAGGAGGGTAAAGGGGAAGGAGAAGGATCTGGAGGCTAGGGAAAATCAGGGTTGCGATCGCAGAGTATTTTAGAAGGGAGAATCAATCCCACAAGTGAGAATTTCGGTGAATTTCTGATTTATTTTAGCGGCTGCATCACAAGGCGCGATCCCCGTGAGAGATTTGCTCTGCGAATCGCGTTTTTTACACCTGCCCAGGGTCAATACCCACCTCTCGAAGTCTTTCTGCTAAGCCTTCTGCGCGTTGCTTGATAGCGATACGATGACGATTACTTTCCAATGCTCCATCATCAAAAATCAAGTCTGTGAGCGGCATTGGAGGTGCCCAATCCTCAACCTCCGCTGTTTGAGACATCGCCTGCAACTCGGTGAAAATCTCCATTCTGCCTCCCCAAGAATAGTGAGCAATTCAAAATTGGGAACTTGCACTATGAGCCACTTTAAACTTCTTTTTGTCTGGCTAATGTGTCCGTTATCCTACTCTGCCACACTTTCTTTACGGCTATCTTTCATCTCGATTTGACAGGGGATTGATTAAGTCACTTAACCCTTCTCCCAAAAGGGATAGCCCGGTCACCATGAGGGTCATTGCCAAACCAGGGAACAACGTTGTCCACCAAATGCCGCCCGTAGAAAGTCCATCTAATGCTTGTTTCAGGTCATAGCCCCACTCTGGCGTTTCCTCTGGCAAGCCTAAACCAAGGAAGCCCAAACCGCCCAAGATTAAAATGGCATCAGCTGCATTGAGTGTAAACAGCACTGGAACGCTCTGCACCACATTAAGGAATAAGTAGCGAGTCAACAAATGCCAAGTGGAAGCTCCCATTGCCTGGGCTGCCTCAACAAATAGTTCATTTTTGACGGCAATCGTTTGGTTGCGAACCAGCCGATAGTACTGGGGAATATAGGCAATGCTGAGGGCGATCGCGGCATTCAACACTCCGCGTCCCACGACAAACGCCAGGGTCACGGATAGCAGCAATCCAGGTAGCGTGTAGATTGTATCCATTAAAAACAATAGGAGCCGATCCAGGTTGCCGCCTAAGTAGCCGCTCATCATACCCAAGGGAATGCCAATCACCAACCCCAGTAGTGTCGCCAAAATCAACACTTGCCAAGCTGCCTGAGTGCCAAACACCGTGCGTGAAAAAACGTCGTAGCCGAGTTGCGTGGTGCCAAACCAATGCTGCCAGGATGGAGCTTGTTGGGGAGCATTATCCAAAAACTCCGTGGGATCTTGCAGCCAGTCGATCCCTTGTAATAGCGGAGCGATTAACGCCAACGCTAGGAAAAACAAAGTCATCAGCAAGCCAATTTGAGTCAGCCGCAGAGACAGACTGGCAGAATTAGGTTTAAAGAGACGGGCGATCGAAGAACTCAGAGCCATAGAAAACAGAGGATGAGAATAAACGTGTAAACCGCTGATGAATCAGCCGTACTGCTATGGATAAGATTTGTGCTTCCAACTCCACCATTTCAGCAGTTCAGGATCTGGGTTTTCGGTAGAGGCATAGTAAACCGCGCACCGAAGCACATACAGCATACAGCGATCGACGGGTTTACCTTCATAGTCACAAACTTGCTGATACAAAACCTCTGGGTCTTGGTTTTGCAACTCTTGCACACGATGAATTCCTAAGTTGTTCAAGTCCTCGGCGATCGCCTTGCCGACTCCTGGAATCTGCTCTAATTCGCTTCGTTTTTTCATCCTGATCTGAAAAAATTTATCCGACCTGCATAATCTTGAGTTGTTCAATCGTAAAGGTCAATAAGCCCCTAGAAGCCCCCAAGGAATTGACCACCATGAACACCATTACAAAACTAACCCTTAACGCCTTGATGATTGTTGTCGTGATTTCTCCTTTAGTGAGTGTTGCCTTTTCATCTTCCCCAGAAGCAGCTTCCGCTCGTGGTAGCGGCAAACCCGGACGCTTGGAAACGGGCGGATCACGGGCGGTGCCCCAGAGTTTCATCCAAGAACTTAAAAGCTAGTAGGCTACATGCTCGCAAGAAGAAATGAACCTACCCAATACTGACAAATTGCAAAAGAATGAAAGCTTATTGACTCGCTGGTTGTGAGTTGATTGGTTGTGGATTGATTAGCTGTGGATTATTTGGAGTGACTGGGTTAGAAGTAACATCACTAGATTGATTGATTGAGGCTGCACAGGCACTTGCTTGAAGAGTTGGAGCAGGCATATCGATAGTCACCGCTTTATAGCCTGCGGTGTTGAGCAACTGAGCGACAACAAATTTGGCGCGATCGCTAGCTTTTTGTAATAGACCTGCTTCACAGGCTGCTAGCATAATTTTTTGAAGCGCTTCTTGTTGCGCTCTTGCTTGTAAATCTGGCGCAACATCGGGTCCCAAGCCCAAGAAACCCCGGTTGTAGTCATAAACCTGAGATTTGGTCACATCAATTTTGCTATTTAAAATTTTGGGCGGCGGTAGCTGAATCTGAATCGTGTCACCGCTGGTTTGCACGCTTTGCTCGGTCAGTTGACTCAAATCAACTCCTGCTAGCACTTCGCCATAGGCAACATACAGCAGCTTGGTGGTGCCGATGGTAAAGCCGCTTACGGTCGCATCTTGCTCCGTAGGCACAACTGCTTGCATCGTGAAGGATGCGGTGGTCAATTCACTCGCTTCGCGCACTTTTTGGATCATGATTGAGCGCACATCCACCTTTGGCAGAGGTTGGGGTGGATTGATTAAGGTATTGAAGGCAGATAGTAAGCGATCGCTCCAGTGCCACTGACTAAATCCAATCAGCAATGCGGCAGTCACAGCGCCTCCCGACAGCATCCAGAGCAAGCCGCCAAACCAACTGCCTCTACGGTGATAGTGATGATCGTCCTGTCTCACGCTGCACTAATGGTTGACGACTCAAGCCGAAGCAATTATCAGTTACAATGTACTACTTTAGCAGCCAACCGAAATAGTTACCTTGGGTTACCACAAAAAATTCCATGAAAAAAGCCCCTGGGCGTCTGTCCGTGTTTCGACTCCAAGGGCTTCTTTCTTTCGATTAACTCCTCACATCGATATATTCCTACGGATCCTTGGAAATGTCTAGCCCCTTGTGCCAGATTGGCGAGTGGAACTAGGTGAACTGACAAGTTGGCGCTTGCTAGGGCGCTCCAGCAGCCTTAAATACTGTGAAACACCACGACGGGCTATATGATTGGCTTCCCTACTCTTTATGCCATTCACAACCAACCATGGATATGACTACTGGGGAAAATCTTGCTTCTGAGTCAGGCACTCGCTCTTTTCGTCCTCAGCCTCATTCGCTGGACTCTGTTCTTCATCAACTCCACTCAAAATATCAATTTTTACAATCAGGCAACTTGGCAACCTACATTCCAGAACTGGCAAAAATGGACCCCAACTGGTTCAGTATTTGTGTCATGACCACAGATGGGAAATTGTTTGAAGTAGGAGACTCTCGCCAGCTATTTACCATCCAATCCATTTCTAAGGTGTTTGTGCATGGATTGGCGTTGGAAGATCATGGACGCGATCGCGTGTTGTCGAAAGTGGGCGTAGAACCAACAGGTGATGCGTTTAACGCCATTATTTTAGATGAGCAGTCAAAGCGTCCTTATAACCCAATGGTGAATGCAGGCGCGATCGCGACCACCAGCTTAATCAAAGGCAAAGGAGCTACCGAACGCCTCAACCGCCTGTTGGAAATGTTTGAACGCTACATCGGACATGAAACCTTCATTGATATGCCAACTTTCATGTCTGAGCGCACAACGGGACATCGGAATCGGGCAATGGCACACCTGATGCTGAACTTTGGCATGATTGACGAAAAAATTGACGAAGCGTTAGATCTTTACTTTCAACAATGCTCCCTCATGGTGAACTGCTGCGATTTGGCAACAATGGCGGCCACGTTAGCCAATCGCGGTCAAAATCCCTTGACTGGGACGCAAGCGGTGCCTGCTTGCTATGTTCGGGATATGTTGAGTGTGATGTATGCCTGTGGCATGTATAACTATTCCGGCGAATGGGCTTACCGCGTGGGACTGCCAGCAAAAAGCGGAGTGAGCGGCGGAGTGATTGTGGTCGTTCCGGGTCGGATGGGCATCGGCATCTTCTCCCCACCCTTGGATGAGCGCAGCAACAGTGTGCGCGGCGTAAAAGTTTGCGAGGATTTATCTCAGCTTCTAGGGTTGCACCTGTTTAACTGTGCTGAAACCGAAGGCTAGGAAATTGCTCAATCGATAGGGGGCAACTTCAGGGATAATTTCTTTAGTTTCTGGTGCGTGTTTCAAATGGCTCAAGCAAATCCCGTTTATCCGGTTATCTGGCACAACGACCATGTGCGCCTAATTGATCAAACTCGCCTGCCCAACGAATATGGCAGCGCGGAGATCCGCCATTCTGAAGAGATGGCAGTGGCGATTGAAACGATGATTGTGCGCGGTGCCCCGGCAATTGGCGTGGCAGCAGCCTATGGCGTGTATTTAGGCGCAGGAGAAATTGAAACGGGCGATCGCGGCGAATTTTTGGCTCAGTTAGAGAAAGTAGCTGAACGCCTCCGAGCCACTCGACCCACCGCGGTCAACCTGTTTTGGGCGATTGACCAAATGATGAAAGTTGCCTACCACACCGAAGGCTCCGTCGATAAGATCAGAACTCTCCTGCTGGAAACAGCGCGCACTATCAACGCAGACGATATTCGTACCTGTCAACAAATTGGCGACCATGGATTGAGCATTTTGCCTTCCGCTCCGGCAAAACTACGAATTTTGACTCACTGCAATGCTGGCGCTTTGGCAACGGCGGGCTATGGCACTGCTCTCGGCGTGGTGCGATCGGCGTGGACAGCAGAACGGTTAGAGCGAGTGTATGCCGATGAAACCCGTCCTCGCTTGCAAGGCGCAAAGCTGACTGCCTGGGAATGCGTCCAGGAAGGGATTCCCGTTACAGTGATCACCGACAACATGGCAGCACACTGCATGAAGCTCGGCATGATTGACCTGGTAGTGGTGGGAGCCGATCGCATTGCGGCAAATGGCGATGCGGCAAACAAAATCGGCACCTACAGCCTGTCGCTCGTTGCCAAAGCCCACAACATCCCGTTTTACGTCGCGGCTCCCCTATCCACCATCGATTTCGCGATCGCCGACGGCTCCCAAATTCCGATCGAAGAGCGCAACCCCAGCGAAGTTTACCAAATTGGCGACACCACCCTCTGCCCCGCCGGAGCCGAGTTCTACAATCCCGCCTTTGATGTCACTCCCGCCGAATTGATCACCGCAATTATTACCGAACATGGCGCGATCGCTCCGGGTGAACTGAGCGATCGACTAAAAGCAAAATCGGCTGCTTAGCACAGATGCATCGCTGCAATAGCCTGATTAGCTGCTTGAGTTTGAGCGGTTCGAGCGCAGACTAACCGCACTATTCAAAATCTTTTAGGGAATGTGCGATGGCAGTAAATTTGGATATCTTCAAAACCCAATATCTACAACATGACGTTTCGGCTCAGATCGGTCGGTTGGTTGAAAACCTAACTCAAATCAAAGCAGTGGCTCAAGCAGGTACAGAGGAGAAGCTTGCTCAAGACCTGATTCGAGAAAGCCAGTTTTTTGTTGAGTGGATAGTTTCCAGCCTTAACCTGGATACAAACCTAGATTTAGCCAGCGAATTGGTTGAACTGCAACGCCAGTTGAGTCGATGGAAACTCCACTGGTCAAAGCTCTGGTTAAGCTCAGGGGATCGCTTGCAAATTGCTAGATGCTCTCAAGAGTGGAGCGATCGCTTGTTTAAATCACATATGCGTTGAAAAAGGAGATGCACCACGGTGTGGAGAAGGAAGATAGCTTTTCCAATATTGAACTTTGAAATTCAGATTAGTGAATAATCAAGAACTTCAAAATGAGTCTAACCAACGAAAGAGTTTTTCTGCTGAATCCCACCATCGTTGGAGAATCTCCTCACTAATCTCATACTCTTTTCCAGTATCATCTTTGAATTTAGGTTCACCTCGATGAGCAACTTTGTTTCGACACCTAAATAGATGATCAATATCTATATAAGCATTCTTGTCAAAATCCTTGAAGCTTTGACCAATGACCTGCACTGCGACTCCAGTTATCAAATCTAGAACTTTGACATTTACACGTCCTTTATCCTCAAGATACTCGAATGCCAGCCCTGCGCGACTAGCTTCTCCAAAAAATGATTGTTTCGTAGCAAGCTCGCAGGCAATAGCTAGCTCTAGTACAGCTCGACGCAGATTTCCGTTGAAAACTGAAGCTTGGGACTCCGAAAGAATTTCTTCATAGAAACGAAATTTAACCTGATTAGCCAAAGCTTTAAGAAGTTGTTGATCGTGCTTTTTCTCAAATTTCTTGATTCCAAATCCTTTTGAACCGATTCCTGGAACGGGTTTTACTACTCATACTTGGCGAGCTTTTCCAACTTCGTTTCCATCTTCATCTAGCCATCTTGGGTTTTGAACATCTTGGTGAAGCTCATCTATAGTTTTTAGAAGTGGATGTCTCAGCTTATATTTAAAGAAAAGAATTGCTTGATTCAGTACATTAACCGCTACGTCTGTACTCTGGCAATCTAGCTTCAAAGTAGGGCGTTTGAACTGTGTATTCCCTTATTCCCTTTGTTATTAATACTGATGGTGGGGCTTCAGTTTCACTGCGTGATACGGAAATTCTTATTTGGTCTGAAGGATGCGTAAAATGTCGCTCTGTCTTGTGCTTTGAGCCAGTACCTCTCTCAGGAATGATCTCCAGTTCTACATCAAAACCATCGATTGTAATTTGATATCGAAGCTTGTCATTTGATGACCTTTTTGTAACCAAAATTCCCGGTATTTCAACTTGAAATTCAGCTACTAAACATCGCGTGCTTGATCTAGTGTTACCCATATCAATCTATCAACAAGCTACAGTCGAGAATGATCCATGTATAGCCCAAATCGTTTCAATATTAAAAAATCCCCTATCGTGAGGCAGGGAATTTTTTAGTGAGTTAGCAAGTCGGCGTTAGCCAAACTTACCAGCAGTCGAAGTAATCACAAATGTAGCGTAAGTCAACACATACCCAACAGCAAAGTGAACCCTTTCAGCTAACTGAGGCAAAGTTGGCAGAGGATTGGGCAAATGCTTAATGTGAAATCACATTAAGCAATCTTTGAGGCTGTAGGCAACTTGCTCTTGCTGATCGGGGCGAAGTTCTGGAAACATCGGCAAAGACAGGACTTCTTGAGAAGCTTGTTCGCTATTGGGCAACTGACCCCGTTGATAGCCCAAGTCTTTGTAAGCGGCTTGCAAATGTAAGCAAAGCGGATAGTAGACCATTGACAGGACATTTTTTTCTTGTAGACGGCTTCGTAGAGTATCGCGGAAGGGTTCAGGGTTCTCTGACTCAGATTGCTGAGTGACGCGAATCGTATATTGATTCCAAACGCTTTTCCCGCCAGGGATTTCTTGAGGTAAAACGATGCCTGGAACCAGGCTCAAAAGTTGCTGATAGCGATCGCTGATTGCTTGACGTTGCTGATTCCACTGGTCTAGATAACGGAGTTTAATTTGCAAGATAGCCGCTTGCACTGCATCTAAACGGCTGTTTACGCCTAATTCTTCGTAATAGTAAGCCCCTTGACGACCGTGATCCCGCAAACGACGCAAGCGATCGCGAAGGGCTACATCATTCGTGGTAATTGCCCCGCCATCGCCACAAGCGCCCAAGTTTTTAGTGGGATAAAAGCTGAAACAGCCAATATGCCCAATGCTGCCAACCCGTTTGTCTTGCCACTCTGCTCCCGTAGATTGAGCACAGTCTTCCACGACAAACAAATTATGGGCTTGAGCGATCGCCATCAGGCGAGTCATATTCGTTGGCTGCCCAAATAAATGGACGGGAATAATCGCGCGAGTGCGATCGGTGATTGCCGCTTCAACTTGATTCAAATCGAGATTGAAAGTGTCTAACTCAATATCAGCAAACACAGGCGTTGCGCCAACTGCACTAATTACCTCAGCCGTCGCAACAAACGTAAAGGGTGTGGTGATGACTTCATCCCCTGAGCCGATTCCTAAGGCTCTTAGCGCTAGAAACAGAGCGTCTGTGCCGGAGTTGCAACTCACGCAGTCTGATGTGCCGATGTAGCTGGCAAACTGTTGTTCAAACTCTTCCACAACAGAGCCGCCAATATACCGTCCCGAAGCCAGCACTTCTAAAACAGCAGCATTAATTGTTTCGCCAATCAGCTTGAATTGTTCTGATAAATCAAAGGGTGGAATCTTGTTCACTCACCGACACCGTAAGTTTAGTCACCAATCAAACTAGATTATGTCCTGAAATGGAACCTTTTTGGCTTGACGCATACGGAATCAAAGTTGTTCTCCATAATCTTTCTAAGAATTGCCCTGTTAAAACTCAGCTAAAAACCATCAAAAAAGAGCCAGAAGAATTAAGCACTGGGGCTTCGTCTTCTGGCTCTTATGTCGATTGAGATTGATTAGGATGCCGATTGAGGGCTAGGGCTATGAAGACCTTGGTCAGGCTCAACGCATTTCCATTTGCCATCTTCACCACGAACATAGCGATCGCTGTGTTCGATGGTTTGCCATGCTGTTTGAGTCGCTGCTTCGCGATCGCTGTTTCCTTCAAAGATGGCATTGTAAGCAGCAACAAAAGCCATTTGGGCATCTTTAGGCAATGCTTGAACATCCTGTGGTAAAGAATCAATGGTTAAGAACCCTTCTCCCTGCCACTGGGGGTTGTCGATTTCTGCCTGGTCTTCTCGCTGATCCTCAGGAGACATAATCACATCTGTGGTCGTGCCTTCAGTTTCCTGCTTCTTTTGAAGCGTATCTGGTGTATTTGGTTGATTCATAAGAAGCCTCAAACTGTAATTTTCAGATTTCTGTAGTAATCGTAAAAATTTGATGCATTACTTTCCTCTTTCAAATGAGAGAGAAAAAGATAACGCCACAATTTGAATGAGTCGCTGAGCGCATTAGCTCTTCTCTGGGGATCTAAAGCGGCGTACTGGTTTTACAGAAGCGGCTGAGCCAAAGGGTTGACGGCTAATCTGCTGAAAGACTTGATTTGCAACAGGTGCATCCAAAATCAAACACCATACGTTGGGTTTACCGTAATATTGGCAGCGCTTTCCAACCTTGGTAGATGGCAAGCTGACCGTTTGAAGATATTGCTGAAAGGCACTGCGCTGGCTGGAAGAAAGCTGGGTTTGATCCACCATCACCATTTGCAAGACTTCGTTTGACTGCGCTTTTGGTGTGGCGGATTGAACGATAGCCATGGGCACCATTCCTGCGATCGCACCGATTGAAATCAAAGAGAATACTGGGTGAGACATTGCGGCTTCCTGTGATAGTTGAACTAATGCTAAAGAGTTCTGACTCAAGAACTTAGTTCAAATGTACTATTTTAGGCAAGCATATTTTCTGAGCGGTGGATTGTCAATCCGTAAGGGGGCGATCGCGTGGTCTAAAATACACCGAGCTTCCGCGAACGCATTAAAAAAGCAGGCACCGTTAAATTTGGATGCCTGCTGATTAAATTGAAGCTATGGGCAGAGCGAGACTCGAACTCGCACGAATTTCTTCGCCGCATTTTGAGTGCGGTGCGTCTACCAATTCCGCCACCCGCCCAAGATTTGCTTATTGAGTATATCAGGTAAACCAGATGTGAAGCAAATCTTTCAGCAAATGTAAGTTGGATGGAACAGGCTTATGGCAGCAGGTTTTTGAAGATAGCTCTGAAACCTGAAAACCCTTAGACAGGCAGCAGCAGTTTTGCGAGGAAGCCGATGAGTGCCCCCGCCAGCACTAACCAGGCGGAATTAATTTTGAACCGAAAGACCGCGATCGCGCTCAGAATTGCGACAGTAACCGTGACCCAATCCACTAAAGCGGTGCGTGCCAAAACATAGGTGACTCCTGCCATCAGCCCCATGGATGCAGCATTCACTCCATCCAAGAAGTCACTTGCCCAGGGAGATTGGCGCAGTTTTGGAACCCAAGGATTAATCAGTGCCACCAATATGAAGGCAGGCAGAAAGATGCCAACTGTTGCCGCGATCGCGCCGCTGTTGCCTGCGAGCAAATAGCCGATGAACGTTGCCGTTGTAAACACCGGACCCGGCGTGAATTGCCCAATGGCGATCGCGTCTAACAATTGTTGAGAAGTCAACCAGTGCCGTTCCTGCACTAACCCATTTTGCAAAAATGCCAGCAACACATAGCCACTGCCATAGAGTACAGAGCCAACTTTGAGAAAAAACAAAAAGACGCTCAATCCAGTCGGGGCGGGCACTGCTGGAACGGTCGTCACCTGCGTGATCGCACCCACTGGCACCATCCATGCTCCCATAGCACCCAGGTTACGGCGACGCTGCCAATTCTTAAACAGCATCACGGCAAGTCCACCCAATAGCAGCAGCAAGATTTCGTTGACATTCAAGAAATAGGCAATGGTGACCGCAATCGCAGCAATCACTGTGGGCGTATCTTTCAATGCCTTTTTGCCCAACTTCCACACTGCCTGCACCACGATCGCCACGATTACCGCCTTAATGCCATAGAGCAACCAGCCCACCTGCGGAATTGCCTGAGTCTGGACATAGATCGCCGCCAACCCCCAAACAATCAGCATTGCAGGCAAAATGAAGCAGACACCCGCGATCGCCAATCCCCATAATCCGCCACGCTCATAGCCAATGTGAATCGCCAGTTCAGTCGAGTTTGGTCCCGGAATCAAGTTGGTGATGCCCAATAAATCCAACAGCTTTTCGCGGCTCATCCACTGCCGCCGCTCTACAACTTCTTCATCCATCATGGAGATGTGAGCAGCCGGTCCACCAAAGGCGATCGCGCCCAATCTTAAAAAAACCACCGCCAGTTCTTTAAGGCGCTGCCGCTGATGGTGAGGAGAAAGCTGAGAATAGGCATCTTGTTCCATAGGGCGGGTGAAAGGCTAAATTTGCCCACTGAGCCTATCAAACCGAAAATTTTTAATAAAGTGTTTTGGATACAAAGTCTTAGGGCATCCAATTTGCCTGTACGCTGTACCCTAGGTTTTGGACTTAATATGATGCTCTCTCCCGATGGGAAAGAGCTAGGGTGAGAGCATTAAAATCCTTTTGGAGGCGCTTATGTTTGGTTTGGGTTGGCCTGAAGTCGTTATTATTGGCGTGGTAGCCGTGCTGATTTTTGGTCCGAAAAAGATCCCCGAACTGGGTGGCACGATTGGCAAAACCCTCCGGGGATTTAAAGAGGAAATGAGTAAGCCAGAGGACGAAGACCTCGATCTCGAGGAGAATGATCGCTAACTCGCTCTAACAAAAAAATCATCACCGATAGGGTGTTTAACAATTCCGTTACACTAAAGCTGACAGACATGGCATGATTTATGGCTCTCTTTTCGCTGCGATCGCTCAAAAAAGACTTTGGCATTAAGGAAATTCTGCGGGATGCCAGTTTCAGCCTGGATGAAGGCGATAAGGTTGGGCTAATTGGTACCAACGGCTCCGGCAAATCCACCTTGCTGAAAATGATCGCCGGATTGGAGCCGATCGACGGCGGCGAACTGTGGGTCAACTCCAGCGCCAAAATTATTTACCTGCCGCAGCAGCCTGATTTGGATGACAGCCTCACCGTCTTAGAGCAAGTGTTTGCTGACAGTGGCGAACAGCTAGCACTGGTGAAGCAGTATGAAGCCATTTCAGACAAGCTGGCCCATGGCGACGGTGATACCGACCTGCTGTTGTCAAAACTATCCAGTGTGTCAGAACGCATGGATACTTTGGGCGCATGGGAACTAGAAACCAACGCCAAAGCCATTTTGACCAAGCTGGGGATTCACGATTTTGAAGCAAAGATTGGCGGTTTGTCCGGTGGATATCGGAAACGGATTGCGATCGCCACTGCGCTTCTATCCGAACCAGATGTGCTGCTGATGGATGAGCCAACCAACCACTTGGATGCCCTCTCGGTGGAATGGCTGCAAAGCTACCTGAATCGATTTCGTGGGGCGTTGCTGTTGATCACCCACGATCGCTACTTTTTGGATCGAGTCACCAACCGCATCATCGAAATCGATCGCGCCGATTTGTTCTCCTATGCTGGCAACTATGCCTATTACCTGGAGAAAAAAGCCCTTGAGGAAGATTCTGCTGCCAGCACCCAGCGTAAACATACTGGAGTCTTACGGCGCGAGTTGGAATGGCTAAAACGGGGACCCAAAGCCCGTAGCACCAAACAAAAAGCCCGCATCGATCGCATCCGCGAGATGCAAGATCAAGAGTTTAAGCAGACGACTGGCAAAGTGGATATCACCACTGTGGGGCGGCGGATTGGCAAAAAGGTCATTGAGTTAGCGAATATCTGCAAAGCCTACGGCGATCGCACCTTAATCAAAGACTTCACCCACCTCTTCACCCCCGAAGACCGGATTGGCATCATTGGCAGCAATGGAGCCGGAAAATCGACTCTGATGGATATCATCACCGGGCGCATTCCACCCGATTCTGGCACCGTAGAAATTGGCACCACGATTCACATTGGCTACTTCGATCAGCATTCCGAAGATGTGGGCATGAACGACAGCCAACGGGTGATCGAATATCTCAAAAACGTCGCTGAACTGGTCAAAACCTCCGACGGCAGCGTCATCACTGCCTCTCAAATGCTGGAGCGCTTTCTGTTCCCCCCCGATCAGCAATATGCCCCGATCGCCAAACTCTCCGGCGGCGAAAAACGGCGGTTATTTTTGCTCAAGGTGCTGATGGAAGCGCCCAACGTGCTGATTTTGGATGAACCGACCAACGATCTAGACGTACAAACCCTGGCAGTCCTCGAAGAATATCTCGAAGACTTCAACGGCTGCGTCATTGTCGTTTCCCACGATCGCTACTTCCTCGATCGCACCGTCGAAACCATCTTCGCCTTTGAACCCAACGGCACTCTCAAACAATATCCCGGCAACTACTCCGTTTATTTAGACTTCAAAAAAGAAGAAACAGACGACAAAAAGCAGGCGGAGGCAGGAGTTCAAAAAGCAAAAAAGCAAAGCGCCGCTAACGAGGATAAAACGCTTAATACTTCAAGTCCGCACTCGGCACCCCGCACCCCAAACTCTTCATCAAAGAAGCCCTCCTTCAAAGAAAAGCGTGAGTACGAAACCTTAGAGGCAAAAATTCCTCAGCTAGAAATTGAAAAAGCAGAGATTGAAAAAGTGCTGTATGGCGGCGCGAATGGCGGCTTTGTCGATATCCGCAAACTAAGCGATCGCTTGGCAGAAGTCACCAAAGAAATTGACAAGTCAACCGAGCGCTGGATGGAACTAGCAGAAATCATTGGCTAAGGTTTTTACGCTTCCCCTGCATAATTTCCTTGTCGTAAACACTTGCTAGATGGTGCGGTAGGCAGTAATCTTATTACCGCCTACCGCAGGCTTCAGTTTCATCGACACACAACCACTACGACATCACATCAGCATCTAAGCAAGGCATAGTTCTTGAAAGAATGTCGGATACACGCGTAATCTCCGCCAATCAGTTCATAACGTGGGTCATTGCCATATTCAGCCAGAAACTCCTCGAATGTCAGAGTTTTGGATGGGTATAAGTCATCAATAACCTTACTTTGCTGTAAGCACTTACCCAGAATTATAAAGAAGCTGCAAAGAATCGCAAGCAAACTCGTGTTTCTCCTGATCCTGCTGCAAATCCTTCGTACAAGTTGGAAGAAATACACGTGCTAGCAGAGCTGACAACTAGCGCTCGTGATGCTCATGCTTTGGAGTGGCATCCAGTCTTTCCGTCCCATGAGCGCGTATGGGTCAAGATGATTTGAAGTGATTTAAGAGTAAATCATGATGCAGATAAAGCCGACGATTCTGGTGACAGGCGGCGCGGGTTATATCGGTTCTCATACAGTTTTAGCGCTGAAGCAATCTGGTTACGAAGTAATTGTGTTAGACAATCTGGTGTATGGTCATCAGGACTTGGTTGACACGGCTTTAAAGGTCGAGCTGATTGTCGGTGATATTTGCGATCGGGCTGTGCTTGATCAAGTCTTTGAGACTCGACAAATTGCCGCAGTGATTCACTTTGCTGCCTATGCATATGTGGGTGAGTCGGTGGCGGAACCGCTGAAATATTATCACAACAATGTGTTAGGTACTTTGACCTTATTAGAGGCGATGTTGGCGGCAGGGGTGAAAACGTTTGTGTTTTCGTCTACCTGTGCCACCTACGGCATTCCTGACACGGTTCCTATTCCTGAGGAGGCTCTGCAACAACCGATTAATCCGTATGGAGCTTCTAAACTAATGGTGGAGCGTATTCTGGCGGATCTTGATCGCGCTTATGGGATGAGATCGGTATGCTTGCGCTATTTCAATGCGGCGGGAGCTGATCCAGAAGGGCTATTGGGGGAAGATCACACTCCAGAAACCCATCTGATTCCGTTGGTGTTGCAAACAGCAATGGGGCTAAGAGAGTCGGTGTCGATCTTTGGGACGGACTACCCAACACCGGATGGAAGTTGCGTTCGAGATTATATTCATGTGATGGATCTGGCAGCGGCGCACATTTTGGGATTGGAGTATTTGCTCAAGGGTGGCAAGAGCGATGTCTTTAACCTGGGAAATGGGCAGGGTTTTTCCGTCAAACAGGTGATTGAAACAGCACGGCAGGTGACTGGAGAATTGATCGCCGTAGTGGAATGCGATCGGCGTCTGGGAGATCCGCCTGTGCTAGTAGGAAGTGGTAAGAAGGCAAAGCGGGTGTTGGGCTGGCTGCCACAGTATGGGGAGTTAGAAATGATTTTGACTCATGCCTGGAGCTGGCATCAAATCCGGCATGGAGAGTTAGAACGCTAGCTGGGCTATGTAAAGCTCAGGAAAAGAGTGAGGAAGCAACCAGTAATCTTCCTGATTTTGTCACAGAGTTTTGGAATCAATTACTAGTAGTAAATTGAATACCTTAGAACACCTTCTAACTAGTAGGAGGAAAAGTGGAGATAGTACAAATGGTAGAAAAGAAATTCTATACAAGAGAGTTCTATAACTTTGTCGTGCAAGATGCTCTTCAATCAGCCAATGTGATCGCCCATAGACTTTCTACCATTGCCAATGCCGACAAGGTAACTCTACCGCTGATCTGAAATCTTAATTGGGGATGAAGTTCTTGCAGTAGGAGATATTCAGTTTTAAAGGAGACGCTTAGGCAAGATGAAGAATAAAGAGCTTAGATATATGGGAATTCAAGAGAAACGATATTAGGAGTTGCAACCTGCTAATGAGTATTTCAATTCAATTGATTTAGTAGATTATCAAGATAGCAGAGCCAGCTTTTATGACAGTTTCTAATGACATGAACATACTTTTTATTGCATTCGATAAGATCTATCCAATAGAGACTGGCGCGGGTGTTGCACAGTTTGGGATGGTTGAGTTTTTTAGCCATATTTGTAATGTTAGCCTACTTCTTTCGGAGGAAAATATTCTGACAGAGGTGGAGTTAGCTGAACTCAGGGCTCTTCTGCCAAAGACTAAAGTTTATTCATCTAAAATCTTAAAACCTGACGAACCAAAGAGCGCTTTTAGTAATAGTTTTCAAAATCTTTTAGCGTTTTATAGAATCCTAAAAGCTAAAATCAAGTCTGCTTGTAGAACTTTAGTTAGCAGAAGCAGTGAGCATAAAGATTTAGAAGAAAATCCAGAGACATTTTTTAATGAAATGTATTCGTCATGGAATCCATACCAGCTACACAGCCAGGAATATATAGAAACCATTTATGAAATTATAGATAAAGATCTTATCAATATTATTCAGTTAGATTTTATCCGAAACTTGAATCTTACAGTAGTTCTACCTTCCACAATAAAAAAAGTATTTGTAGAACATGAGTGCATATTCTATAGAATCAAGTCTCACATGTCTGCCAAACACATTACTTCAGGGTTTGCCAATTATATTTTGGAATTTTATAAAAAAGTTGAGATTTCATTATTAGAGCAAGTAGATGGTGTCATTACGTTTAATGATTCTGAAAACGCATTATTGAAAGATGCTTTAGGACAGCAAAATCATAGTATCAAATTCATTAATTCTCCTTTTCCAGTACCAAAGCAGGAAATTAAGGAATTAACCAAGCAAGATGTTGTTCGACCAGAAAAACTTTTTTTCGTAGGAGGAGAGGAGCATTATCCAAATAAAGACGCTGTAGAGTGGTTTCTAGAAGAAGTAGCAGAGGAAGTTTTTCAGAAGTTAGGACTGTCTCTTCATGTTGTTGGTAAGTGGAGTGCAGAGACGGTTGCGAAATATCAAGATCACTCAAGCAAAGTAAAATTTCTGGGTTTTGTAGATGATATTTACAAAGTTTCTAGAAACAGTATTGGTATTGCCCCAATCAGAATAGGAGGTGGTTTAAAGAGTAAGGTTCTTCTGTCGATGGCTCAAGGTATTCCAGTAATATGTACTTCTTTTGCTTTAGAAGGAATCAATGCCAATAATCTAGAGAGCATAATGATTGCCAACAACAAAGATGAGTTTTTTGGCGCTATTGAATATCTTCTTTCTGATCTAGAGCATACATTCAATATGTGCAAACATGCACAAGACTTGATCAAGAAATACTACTCTCCTTCTGTTATCTACGAGCAAAGATACAAATTTTACAGAAGCATTTTAGAGGATAAAGCTAATGTTGAAAGATAATGCGTTTATTCTTCCTTTGGGAATGGTGTTGGGTGGTGTAACCACCTGGTCAATTAAAATGATTCAAAAGCTTCAAGAGGTTGATACACCAGCTATTTTAATCAAGCATTCGGAGCCAAACTATGAGAGGCAAATACCTTTACCATCAACAGTAAAATCTACTAGTTGCTTAGGTAAACCAGCATACCAGGCACGAACAGAAGATATTATTTCTTACCTTCCAACCTACCACAGTGTTCTTCCTGCAACGTTTATCCCCAATTGGTCTGCTGACACTTATGCCACTTGTGCTCTGCTGAATCTGACTCAATCGCAAGACATGAGAGTAATTGGTTTTGCTCATACTGATGAAGACGATTATTATGAATGGTTGCAATATTATGAATCAATCATTCATGCCTTTGTTGCTGTAAGTCTAGATATTGAGGCTAAGCTGAAATTAATTTTGCCACATCGAGTTAATGATATTTATGTCCGTCCTTGTGCTGTAGATGTGCCTATAGAACTGGTTGAAAAAAGTCAGACTGGTTCTCCAATTTGTTTAATGTATGCTGGGAGAATTACAAATAAGCAAAAGCGAATTTATGATTTATTGAACTTAATTCAAAAGCTTGAAAAAGCTGAAGTGGATTATTTCTTCCGAATCGTTGGAGATGGCGGAGAGAAGGATTGGCTAAATGAACAATTACAATCACTCCCAAATAACGCACAAAGAAGAGTAAAACTTGAGAACACAGTACCTCCTGAGCAAATAGCTAATTTGTGGAAGGAGTCTGACGTTTGTATCCTCGTTTCTGAATACGAAGGAACGTCGATCTCCATGCTTGAAGCTATGGCGCAGGGCTGTGTTCCAGTGACCACAAATGTTAGTGGTACTGCTGCAGTTATAAAAAATGGAGTCAATGGCTTTACAGTACCTGTTGGAGACATAGAAGCTATGTCTCAGATAATAAAAGAACTTGCCGATAATAGAGAAAGCATTAAAGAGATAAGTCGGGAGGCTTATCAGACTGTCAAGACCTATTTTTCCTTCGAAGACTACATTCCTTGGTTTCAGGAATTGATAAGTACCGTTTGGGAAAAGCCTCCTCTTCAGTGGAATAATGAACGTTCAGTTTTTCTTAAAAAGGCTGATGAACCTGTTAGAAAAAGAAGCCTACTAGAAAGACTGCGTAAATTAAAGAAGCTGATTTATACACCTTAACTCTAGGGGAGTGTTTTTCATAATGGCAAAGATTGCATTCATCTCAACAATGGACGGCTCTCCTTGGGGAGGTAGTGAGTACCTTTGGGCGGCGGCGGCAAAACAGGCTCTTAAAGATGGGCATGAAGTTCTAGTATCATTGCATGACTGGTCAGAAAAACATTCAATCGTCTCTGACCTCACACGACAAGGAGCGCAATTATTTTTACGCCCTCGTAATAGCAAATCCTCTATATTCTTTAGAGCTTTTAGAAGAGCTAGTCAATCTATTCCTTCTTTTATTCCCATTCATTCTAAATCTCTTTATCAATCACTTTTTGATTTGAATCCAGATGCCATTTGCATTAGTCAAAGTAATAGCTTTGATGTGAGCGGCCAGCCAGATCTCCTAAATTTACTTTACTCGTCATCTATTCCATTTACTCTTATCTGCCAGTTAAATGGTGATGCTTTTTCACTTAAAGACTCTGCCCGCGCCACTGTTCAAAAATTATTTACTCAGGCTGCTGTCGTTGCATTTGTTTCCCGTCACAACTTAACACTGGCTGAACGCCAGTTGGCTCAGACGCTGCCACAGGCAACGGTAGTACAAAACCCTGTTAACTTAACCAGTACAAATCCGGTACCCTTTCCAGATCAATCTACAGCAAAATTTGCCTGTGTTGCTCGTCTGGAAACAACATACAAGGGTCAAGATGCCCTTTTCGAAGTGCTCAGTTCACCAGAATGGAAAGAGCGCCACTGGCTATGCAGTCTTTATGGATCGGGACCGGATCGGGCTTACTTAGAAGCCTTAGCTAAATATTATGGGATAAGCGATCGCATTCAGTTTGCAGGTCATGTCAATGATATTCGCTCAGTTTGGGCTGAAAATCATCTATTAGTTCTACCCTCACGCAGTGAAGGTACTCCCTTAGCCCTCGTTGAGTCTATGCTCTGTGGTCGTCCAGCTGTCGTCACTGATGTGGGAGGTAATGCCGAATGGATTCAGGAGGGTACAACAGGCTTTATCGCAGAAGCCCCGACTATGAGATCGTTGAGTGCTGCACTTGAACGAGCTTGGTTAGCTCAGGACAAGTGGATACTAATGGGCGAAACAGCGCGTGCATATGCGATCAATCGACGGGATGCTTTCCCTGGTAAAAGTTTACTCAACTTAATTGTAGATACTATTAACCCCTAGCAATATGCAACCTACTCTCAGCGTTATCATTTGTACCCACAACCCTCGCCGGGATTACCTCGATAAGGTTTTGACTGCGCTTAAAGATCAAACATTGTATAAGGAAAGATGGGAACTACTACTCATTGATAATGCAAGCGATCGTTTGCTTTCTCGAGAAATCGATCTTAATTGGCATCCTCAAGCTCGTCATATTAGAGAAGAGCGATTAGGTTTAACTCCAGCACGTTTACGAGGTATTCAGGAGGCAAAAGCTGATCTTCTCATTTTTGTAGATGATGACAATGTGTTAGATGGTGATTACCTGAAGAATGCATTGGAGATTAGTAGCAGTCATCTCATGTTAGGCGCTTGGGGTGGGCAAACATTGCCCGAATTTGAGCATAATCCGCCTGCATGGACAGAGCAATACTGGTCATATATAGGAATCAGGAAGTTTGATCAAAGTCACTGGTCTAAGACGCCACTATGGGAAGCAACACCTATCGGTGCAGGAGTATGCATTCGTAAGCAGGTAGCCAAGGCTTATGCCGATTTAATTAGAAATGATTCAAGGCGACTTATGCTTGGTCGTAGTGGGAATTTGTTGCTCAGTTGCGAAGATTTAGATATGGTGTATACCGCTCATGATCTAGATTTATACACTGGCCTGTTTGCAAATCTGAAACTCCAACACCTAATGCCAAGCAAACGACTGGAAGAGCAATATCTTTTGAAAATTTATGAAGGAAATGCTTACTCTGCAACAATTCTGAGTTTTCTCAGAGGTCAAATTAAACTGCCACTAGATCTAAGAACTCAACTAAAACTGATATTTCCGTGGTTGAGAAGACCAACATACTTCTTTCAAAACAGAAGGCAGAAAAAATTTGGCGAAGCGGAAGCAAAAGGCAGAGTTAATGCACTTAAAGAGATTCTAGAGTTATCCGCATAAATTCATCAAGGTAAAACTCTGCCGTTGAATTAATTTGTTTGCTCAAAAAACAATAGAAGAGGTTTGAGAAGCTATGAAAAATGGCTTGTGTCTTTGAAATATTTTTAATTAATGTGGAAAGAATTCTTTGGAGGAAATCTAGCGATGACATCGCAAAAGATAGATGGTGTACTTCCACTCATACTTAAAGATTATGAAAGATTTAAGATTCTAGAAAGTCTTTGTTGTCGTTCAATCAAATACACGTATTAGCCCAGACATCGTTTGGAAAGAAGTACGCAATTACTTAGAATTCTAGAAGCTGTTTTTCTAGCTTTCTAGAAGCTGTTTTTCTAGCTTGGAAACTATTAAATATCATGCGATTATTGTTTATTTCCAGCGATGCTCCCACCGATTTGCAAACCGCATTTGAGGGAATTCAACGGCGCATGGGTATGTTTGTTGAAGCTCTGGGGCGGCTGGGGCAACTGGATGTGCTGCTGTACGTTGCCCCAGACACCGATAGCTCACCCATCGCGATCGCCGCCCGTGAACGCTCTCTTTCCGCCTATTGGAACGTCAACATTACACTGTTTCAATGTCCCAAGTTTGAGCCTCACCCTACAGTGCCACTTTGGCAACAGCAGGTGGGCGGTATCGTTAGCCTGTTTCGCCAACCAGGGTTTATTAGAACCAGTCAACCCGCTCAAGTTCAAGCGCTAGAAACCTGCCTGCAACGCCAACCTGCTGCCATCTTTGTACATCGACTGCAGTCCATGTGTCCGGTGCTGCGAACTCGCCACCCCCTGCCGCCCGTTTTTTTCGATCTCGACGACATCGAACACATCAAGCTGCTGCGCTCGATCAATCAACCTCCCTCCAGCTTAATCACTCGGCTGTATGGATTACACATTCCCGTGCTATGGCAGCAAGAGTGCCATAGCATTCGCCTTGCCGCTCGCAGCTTTATTTGTTCTGATCACGATCATGACTACTTAGCCAACCGCTGGCAACTACCTGGCGTAACGGTGATTCCCAACGCAATTTCCATTCCTGCCACCTCAGCTATCACGCCTGAACCCACGCTGCTGCTTCTGGGCACCTATAGCTATCCGCCCAACAATCACGCCGCTAACTTTCTGATTGAACAAGTGTTTCCCCTAGTGCAGCAGCAGATGCCAGAGGCAAGGCTGCTAATTGCTGGCAGCGCGGCTGACACGATTCGAGCGTATGACCAATCGCCCACCGGGGTTGAATTCACTGGATTTGTTCAGGATTTGAAGGCGCTGTATCGGCGATCGCGGGTTGTCTGCTGTCCAATTTTTTCGGGTGGTGGAACGCGCGTCAAAATGATTGAAGCAGCCGCTTATGGCAAACCCATCGTTGCCAGCCGAATTGGAGCCGAGGGACTGGAGATGAGGCCCGACCAAGATTTTTTGCTGCGTGACTCAGCCGCTGAATATGCCGCCGCCTGTGTGCAGTTGTTGAAGAATGACGACCTCTGCCATCGCTTAGGCACAAACGCTCGGGCAGCAGCGATCCAGCATTACGATCGCGCCAACATTGTCAACCTGGTGCAACATCACATTCGATCTGGGTTGCAACCCTCAGAAGCACTTGAACTTTCAACCTATTCTGATACCTCTGTTTCGTAACTAACTAACCCTGCCAGTGAGCCGAGGTGACATCATGAAAATCCTACTAACTATTCATCATCAGCTCGACCCGAACGCTGGAGCACCCGGTACTGTGCTTAAGTTGGGGCAAGTTTACGAGAGTTTGGGGCATGAGGTGCACTATCTCTCCCACGATAATCTGCCCAAACACATACCCGGTGTTTTCTTTCCCGAATTTGCCGCCAATTATATACATCAACATAACCGCCAGCATCAATTTGATGTCATTGATGCCTCAACTGGAGATGCTTGGATTTGGGGAAAATTTCTTCACAATAAGTCCTCCAGCCAGCCTCTTTTAGTGACTCATAGTCATGGTCTTGAACATATTGCTCATTTGGCAATATTAGAGGAAGCGCGTCTTGGCAAACTAAACTTAAGCTGGAAATACCCCCTTTACAGGGGTGGATTTCACCTATGGGAAGTTTCAACGTCGCTTCGCTGTGCCGATTGTGTTTTCATGCTCAATCAACAGGATGCTGAATATGTGATTGAAGAACTACATGTTCAGTCTGAGCGAGTTCATGTAGTTGCCAATGGCATTCCAACTGATTTTCTCAATCTTCCACTCGACCATACTCCGTCTTCAAGCACTGCAACGATCTCGATCGCCCAGGTAGGCACCTATATCTCGCGTAAAGGAATTCATTACAGTACTCCTGCGCTAAACGAAATTTTGCTGCAACATCAACACGTAACCGTCAGCTTCTTAGGCACAGGTTGCCCAGAAGACTTAATTTATGCGGATTTTGACCCAATTCTTCGCGATCGTATACAAGTCGTGTCCAGTTATCCTCACGATCAGCTACCTGACCTACTAAAGAATCATCACATCTTGCTGTTTCCCTCACTGTCAGAGGGCTTTCCGTTGGTACTACCTGAATCAATGGCGTGTGGTTTAGCACCCGTAGTGACCAATATTCCTGGTCCCACTGAAATTGTTACTCATGGGGAAAATGGCATTGTAATTCCGGTTCGTAGTATTCAAGCCATTTCTCAATCATTAACTTATTTAATCCAGGATCGCTCTGAGCTAGAAAGGCTGAGACGGAATGCCTACACCACTGCTCAACACTACGCTTGGAGTAACATTGCCCAAAAGCGCTTATCTATCTATAAAAAAGCACTAGAAAAAAGAGGCTTTCGATATGAAAATTAGTGTGATCGTGCCAACCTATCGCCGTGTAAATGACCTCGCTCGCTGTCTTAATGCCCTTAGGCAACAAACTCGCTTAGCAGATGAATTAATTATTGTTGTTAGAGACTCCGACATTGAATCCTGGATGTTCCTAGATTCCTTTGATGTCGGATTTTTACCGCTCAAAACCTTGCAGGTAAAAGTTCCTGGGGTAATTGCGGCGATGAATGTTGGAGTTGAAGCCGCCACGGGAGACATTATTGCCTTCACCGATGATGATGCTGCACCCCATGCCGACTGGCTCGAACGAATGGAGTTTTATTATCTAAAAGATGATCGCGCGGGTGGAGTGGGTGGACGAGACATCATTCAACGAACGGAACCCTGGTTTGAAGAGGAACGAGCCACCACGGTCGGGCTATTGCAATGGCATGGCAGGCTGATTGGCGAACATCATCGCGGAGTTGGGACAGCCCGTGAGGTGGATGTCCTGAAAGGGGTGAATATGAGCTTTCGGCGATCAGTATTCACTGACCTTCGATTTGACCAACGCCTGAGGGGTACGGGCGCTCAGGTTCATTTTGAGGTTGCCTTTTGTCTGGAGCTAAGGCGCAAAGGCTGGACGTTAATCTACGATCCGGCAATTTTGGTTGATCACTACATCGCCCAACGATTTGATGAAGATCAACGGCAACAGTTTAATGCGATCGCCTATATCAATGCTGTTCATAACGAAACCTTGGCACTGCTAGAACACTTCTCTTGGTTCCAGCGAATTATTTTTTTGATGTGGGCTGTCTTAATTGGAACCCGGCAGTCTTTAGGTAGCGTCCAATGGGTACGGTTGTTTCCCAGTGAGACAACGCTTGCCACCCGTAAATTATTGGCTTCAGTACAAGGGCGTTGGCAAGGCTGGCAAACATGGCGGCAAAGTCAGAGCGATCGCCCACCCTCCGGATCTACCCAAGCGATCCACGAATAGTGAAAACAGCAGCGTAATCTCATCTGTTAACTGTGTTAAATCAACCGTCACTCCCCGTTAACCAGTCTTCTCCCAACTACACCAAACAGGCGCGGCTGATAATTGGAGTTTGGAGCGTTTTTCTTGCCCTGTGTTTACTAGGCAGAGGTGGAAAGTTGCTGGTGCCTCTGTTTCCCCTGGGTTCGGTTGCCGTTGGTTTGTTCCTCTACCTTCGCACCCCAGTTTTATACGTTGGCTATGTTTGGTGGATGGGCTTCTTGGGTTCCCTGGTGCGGCGCATTATTGACCAACAAAGTGGCTATGTTACGCCGGGTCGTTGGAGCACAGCCAGCCTACTAGTCACCAGCATTTGTCTGATCACTTTAGTGAAATATTTACCCAAAGCGTCCCGTCAAGGAGGCATGCCTTTTTTACTGAGCTTGCTGGCAGTCGTTTATGGCTGCTTGGTCGGGTTCATCAATGGAGGTCGCCCAGACCTGCAATCTATCATTGGTCTAATGGGTTGGGTGATGCCGATTGTATTTAGTTTTCATCTATTTATTCATTGGCAATCCTATCCCGCCTATCGCCAGGTGATCCAACGCACGTTTGTGCTAGGAGTGCTGGTGATGGGAGGGTATGGCATCTTTCAGTATTGTGTTGCACCAGAGTGGGATCGGTTTTACCTGAATAATATAGATGCTAATTCATTTGGTAATCCGTTTCCATTTGAAATTCGTGTCTTTGGAACACAAGGCTCACCCCAAGATTTTGCCAATACAATGATGGCAGGTTTAATTCTGATTCTCACCAGCAATGAACAGTTGCGGTTTGCAGCCTCAGGAACCGGATACATTGCCTTTTTGTTGACAGCCGCTCGATCAGCTTGGTTAGGCTGGGTGGTAGGCTTACTCGCATTTCTCCCTTCTCTCAGTCTCAAGTTTCAAATGCGGCTAGTGCTGACCCTTTTACTGATGGCATTGCTCGTGGTGCCCTTGGCAAATATTGAACCCTTTGCCACACCAATTCGACAACGCTTAGAAAGCCTCTCAGAAGCAGGATCAGGGGATGACTTTAGCCTGCAAGAGCGGCAGCAAGGCTATAACGATTTGCTGTCGATCGCAGTGACCGAGTTTGTCGGCAGTGGCATTGGTGGGCAAGGAAGATCTTTACCTGAATCGGCGATCGGTGGTAGCGATAGTGGAGTCTTGCCGCTACTGTTAACCCTTGGTTGGTTTGGCACACTTCCCTACTTGGCTGGCATTGTGTTGATCCTTTATCAGCTTTTTCAAACTAAAGAAAGTCGCAATGATCCGTTCAGTAGTGCCAGCAGAGCGATTGTGGTTGGTTGTCTAGCACAAGTTTGGCTCAACAACATTTTTGCGGGTGATGTCGCCATAATTTTGTGGGGCTTTTTGGGCATGGGTATGGCAGCAAGTAAATACTATGCTGATCAAGCGATGATTCGACCGAGTCGGTAGTTCTGCTCAATCCTTGGTACCGATAAAACTAGACACTGAGCACCAACGGTATGACATCTAAAAATGTTGAATCTGATGTGAAGTGAAAGCTCCCAAAATATAGTTTCTGTAAAGAACTGTACATCAATACGGTAAATCAAAAAAATCACAGAATTAGTGATTAGTTGCAGGTGTTTTAATTAATTTTGTAAACGTATCTGCACTTTACTAAATAACTCGCAAAATCGAGCTAGTCAGATCAATTCTTTTATACGTCTTCTTTGAGAGTTATAGAAGATTCATCGACTCTTGTTTTCCGTAATCAGTGATACAGCATTCTATTGAAAGAAGTTGAACATGAAACTTTGCATTGTCACTGCGATCGTGGCGAAAGGAAATGGGCAGGGACGAGTCAACTATGAAGTTGCTCAAGAAGCCATTGAACGGGGGCATCAAGTCACACTAGTGGCTAGCAGTGTTGCGCCCGATCTCTATGAACATCCGCAAGTTCAATGGGTGTCTATTCCAGCAAAGCGGTTTCCATCGGCGCTGATAAGAGAAGCCATCTTTTCCTACAAAAGTGCCAGATGGCTCAAGCAACATCAAGCGGAATTTGATTTGATTAAGGTTAATGGTGCGATTACATCAGCTAGCAGCGATGTCAATGCAGTTCACTTTGTCCACAGTGCCTGGTTAGAGTCAAATGTTAATCCCGATCGAGGAATCCGTAACCGTAATCTACATGGCCTCTATCACTGGCTATATTCCACTCTTAATACTCAGTGGGAAGCGAAAGCCTTTCGTAATACAAAGGTAATTATTGCTGTCTCTGAAAAAGTTAAGCAAGAAATTGTCAGGCTTGGAATTCCGGGGGAATCAATTCAAGTCGTATTAAATGGGGTGGATTTAAATGAGTTTTATCCAGGTCGAGTGGATCGTCAAGCTTTAGAACTGCCTGGTAATATTCCATTGGCACTATTTGCGGGTGATATTCGTACACCCCGAAAAAACTTAGACACCGTTTTACATGCTTTGGTGCAGGTGCCAAAGTTACATCTGGTTGTTGCAGCAGGCGTTGAAAAAAGCCCATATCCTCAACTAGCCGAGAAACTTTGCGTCAAGGAGCGGGTTCACTTCATTGGATACAGGCGAGACATTCCTAAATTGATGCAAGCGGTTGACCTGTTTGTGTTTCCCTCCCGATATGAGGCTTGTAGTCTCGCGCTCCTAGAAGCAATGGCATCAGGGTTGCCTGTGATTACAGCACAAACAACCGGAGGCTCGGAGATTGTGACATCTGATTGTGGGGTCGTACTGTCTAATCCTGATGATGTGCAGAGTCTAACTGAGGCATTAAATCAGCTGATGGATGATCCTGAGAACCTCTATCAAATGGGGCAAGCCGCCAGAAAAGTAGCTGAGCAGTATAGCTGGCAGCAACAGGCAAAAGCTTATGTTGATCGCTTTGAAGACATGGTTGCTATCAGTTGATTCTTGACTATGAGTTTGTACAGCCTCATCTGCACATTGAGCTTCCTGCTTGATTCATGCAAGTGAGGCACCGCTAAGTAGATTGTGTAGCTCACATATGAACAAAAACCTAATTAGCTTGTTTATTACGCCAATGACCGGGAATGGAGGCGATCGCGTTGTGCTGAACTTAGCTCAATCTTTTGTCTCCAAAGGATTCTATGTCGATCTGGTTGTACCAGAGGTAACAGATTATCATCGGGCAGTGATGGCAAACCTACCGCCGCAAATTCAAACAGTTGATTTAGAATTGCCAATTAGCAAAACAATCTATTTCAAAAAGCTAATTAAGCTCAAGCGTTATTTAGATCAAAAACAGCCGCTTGCATTGCTATCCAATGGAGACTATGTCGGTTTAGCCAATTTTGCCGGAAACCTTTCCCATAGCCCCACAAAAATCATTCAGGTAGTGCATGTCCATGTTTCTCGCTATTTTGGCAAGTTATCGAGTTTTAGAGCCAAGCTTAAGCTGTTTACTTTCAAGCATTTTTATCGAACCTCCGATGGCATTATTGCCGTGTCAAAAGGAGTCGCTGAAGATGTTGCTAAGTTAACAAACTTATCTTTAGAAAAAATTCAAACAATCTACAACCCAGTTGTCACGAGCGATTTGAGCAGCAAAGCACAGGAAGCGATTGAGCATCCCTGGTTTGCGAGCGGTGAACCCCCTGTCATTTTAGGAGCAGGTAGACTCCACCCACAAAAAGATTTTGCCACCCTAATTCGAGCCTTTGCCCTAGTGCGGCAGCAGCGTTTAGCTCGTCTTCTAATTATTGGGGGTGAACCTGATCAAAAGCAGGCATTAGAGGCACTCATTCACGATTTAAAGTTAGAGCAAGATGCCCAATTGTTTGGCTTTACCGAAAATCCTTACGCTTACATGGCAAAAGCGGCTGTTTTTGCGCTGTCATCTCGCTATGAAGGCTTTGGCAACGTGCTGGTTGAGGCAATGGCAACCGGAACCCCTGTTGTTTCAACAGATTGTGAGAGTGGTCCCGCTGAAATTTTAGAAAATGGAAAATATGGTCAGTTAGTACCTGTTGGGGACTATAAGGCTTTAGCAGATGCCATCATCACAACGCTGAATCATTCAATTAATGTAAAAATTTTGCAGGAACGTGCTCAAGAGTTTACGAATGAAAAGGTTGCAGAGCAATACCTCCATTTCATCAATCAGTTATGAGTAGTCTCGTCTTAACTCTGTTCCAAATCTTTAAATTAGACATTCAATGCAGCCTCATATCTCCGCAAGCAAAAGCTACTATCGTTGGATTGATCTGCTCAAGGCTTTAAGCATTTTTGGAGTAGTTTATATTCATACCAGCTTAGGTTTATTTGATTCTCTAAGCTTGCTGCCAATTACTAATTATTTTAGATTTTGCGTACCTGTATTTATTACAGTTAGTTTTTTCTTACTTGAAAGACGCTTTGCGTCTGATACAAATAAATTAAACATATCTATAGAACGTTTTATCAGCAGCCGCTTATCTCGGTTAATTATTCCATATGTATTTTGGACGTGCGTATATATCATTATCAACCACAAACCCAATTATCCTTCTATCATTAAATTCATTACAAATCATTGGATAGGCTTTGGTTTTTCAGGGCAGTACTATTTTGTGGTTCTGATAATACTTACGTTGGTTTACCCGTGGTTAAGGCAAGCCAAACTATCATGTTCGTCCCTATTTATGATTACTATTCTTGCAGAATTTTCATACATACCCGTTACATACTTTCCCATGTTCTGTGAAAACCAAAACTGCTTAGAAATACCCTTTTTGTATCTTTTCTATATGTTTTTTGGAACTTTTATAGGACGAAATTACGAAGAGATAAAAACAGTTCTTCACTCAACTAAGTTACATAGCCTACAAGTTAAGGCTATTCTTCTTTTCACATCTCCGATACTAATAAGTATAGAAGAAGAATTATTAGGAAATTGGGACTCATCAGGTAGAAAAGTCTACTTTCGGCTATCTACATTGCTTGTAACCTGTTTAGTTGTTATGGCTTCTATTGGTCTTGAAGACTTCTTGGAGAGATCAAAATCTATCAAAATATGTATTTCTTTTCTGAGTTCGTGGTCATTAGGAATTTTCTGCTTAAATCCTTTGCTTATTGACATTCTTTACAAGCTTGATTTAAGAATAGCTACTCAAGAATTAAATTATTTACTTGAGACTTTAATATCATTCATACTTTCATCCCTAGTTGTTTTAATTTCTGTGTTAATAAGCTTTTTTATTAGTTACTTCGGCGGAAAAGCTTTGGTTAGATAGTCGAATATAAAACGGAAGCGCATCTCGAAGAGGAAATTCCATAATGCCCTGTCCACTTGAGTTGGAGATAAGAAGTTTCGTACTCCATGTCTTTGTTTGATGTATTCCATTGAAGCTCAATCTTGCTGATTTACTATGCAATACGCTGACCTGCGATCAAAATCAATTTTGTGTTTGGGCATGGGTTGGTTTCCTCAATCACCTGGCGGGTTAAACCGTTATGTATATGAACTGATTCAATCACTGACGAGTCAGCACAATCTAGTTGAGTATTGCGGCATTTCTATCCCAAAAACTTCCTCTGTTACTGGGTTACAGCTAACGAACTTGGCAGCGGGCGATCGCTCCTTACCGCAACGGCTCTGGTCAGTACATCAACAATTTGCCCAGCGTCAGTTTGTGCGACCGGATGCCATTAATTTACACTTTGCCCTCTATAGCCTGCCAATTTTACGCCAGTTACCAGCAGATGTTCCAGTGACCTTTACCTTTCATGGTCCTTGGGCGCTTGAAAGTCAACAAGAAGGAGCATCACAAATGGCAATAAACCTAAAACATTGGATTGAAAGCCGAGTGTTTCGACGGTGCGATCACTTTATTGTGCTCAGCAAAGCCTTTGGCAAAATCTTGCATGAGGAGTATGCGATTCCCTGGGAGCGAATTCACATTATCCCCGGCGGTGTGGATACTCACCACTTTCAGGCAAACTTGACCCGTCAACAAGCCCGCGCAAAACTAGGCTGGTCATCTGATCGCTTTATTGTGTTTACTCCTCGTCGCCTTGTGCATCGCATGGGACTAGATAAGCTGCTCACGGCGGTGGCAGAGGTCAGGCAGAGCTATCCTGACATTTGGCTGGCGATCGCGGGTAAGGGACCTCTAAAAGATGATTTAGAGCGCCAAGTCAGCGAATTAGACCTCAAGCACCATGTGCAACTACTCGGTTTTGTGCCCGATGCTGATTTGCCAATCGCCTACCAGGCAGCAGACTTGACCATCATGCCCAGCCAATCACTGGAAGGGTTTGGGTTAGTGTTGGTTGAGTCGCTTGCCTGTGGCACTCCTGCGGTTTGCACTCCCATTGGGGGAATGCCCGATGTGATTGGCAACCTGTCGCCTCAACTGATTACAGCTGATCGTGAAGCTAGCACGATTGCTCAAACGCTGAAAGCTATTTTAGCGGCAGAGGTGCCTCTGCCAACCCGCGAAGCGTGTCGAGACTATGCTAGACAGCACTTTGAATGGGCAGCGATCGCTCCACAGGTGCGACAGGTTTTGTTAGCTGAGCATCAACCCCACTTCACAAAGAAATCGTAAAGTTCCGCCCAGTTTTGCGGATCAAGTTGCTGCTTGAACGTAAACGTAAATAATTTCACAGGTATCAGCCCTAACTTGTCCTATGTTGACTTTTGGCACTGTTATTTGCACCTATAACCGCCCCCATCTATTGGAGCGTTGCCTCGAAGCTTGGAATTCTTCTAATCACTTGCCCGATCAATTTATTGTTGTTGATTCGACTGAAGGAGCCGAGCAATATCGCACCGCTCTCATGCAAAAGTTTCCTCGACTATTTACAAACTCCGATAGTCAATACCTAATTGCCCCAAAACCGGGGCTGACGACTCAGCGCAATCTAGGACTAAACCAGGTAAAAACAGACATTGCCTGCTTTGCCGATGATGACACCTTCATCACGCCGACCTATGTCTCGAAGATATTAGAGGTTTTTCAAGCCGACCTCCACAAAACCATTGGTGGTGTCAATGGAGTTGCTACAGGGCAGTTTGATAACTACTCACAAAAATATTTTCGATTAACTAAAAACTACTTTCGGCATCATCTCGGTTGGTTTTTGCAGCGCATTCATATTCCTAAAACTGATACGAAGTTGTTTGAGCCAATCGCACCTCAACTCCGCCATTTCCCCTTGATTCCTATTGATCGGCTGTGGGGTGCAAATATGAACTATCGCACAGAATTAATCGCCGATTCAGGGTTCGATGAAAACTTTCAACGGTATGGTTTGTTTGAAGATGTGGATATGTCTGTGCGAGTCGGCAAAACGCATAAACTTGTGTGCCGTTTAGATGCAGAAATTAGCCATGATGATTCGCTTGGAAAAAGCACCCGACCCAATGATGCCCGTTATTTTTTAGCCTCGTGGGTGAACTCGGCTTACATTATTGAAAAGCTATTTCCCTGCGATGAAAGTCGAAATTCACACCAGCGCTTGTTTAACATGGTTCAGTTAGCCTCGGCGATCGCGCCAGCCAAAATAGCCGAGAAAAAACTCAAGACTTTAGGTGCCGAACAACTGATTGTAAAGGCTCATGAATATATTGCGCTTTTACGTAATTGTGACAGTCCAGCCAGCCTATCGGAGACATTTGTAAAGCTGCAAACTGACATCTCAATGACGGATTTATAAAATCCTATCGACCTTTCTATCAGAAGCCTTTAACTTGCTGATAACGCATGGATCTGCTTACAAAATCTCCTCTTCCTAATGCTTCTACTATTCCTTCACGGCAGATTTCAGTGGTGATTATTGCTCTCAATGAAGCAGAACGGATTACCAATACGATTCAATCTTGTCAGACATTTGCTGATGAAATTGTGGTGGTGGATGGCGGTAGCCAGGATAATACCATGCAAATTGCTCAAACCCTTGGCTGTCAGGTTTATCAAAACCCTTGGTCTGGCTACGCTAAACAACGTAACCAGGGTGCTGCATGGGCAAAATTTGATTGGATTTTTTTTATAGATGCAGATGAAACGATTGACCAGCAACTTAATACGGCGTTACTAGATTGGAAGCAGTGTCCTCACATAGAAGCCAGTGCCTTTAGCTGCGATCGCATCGGAGACTTTTTAGATGGTTGGTTACAGGGTCGTCCTGAAAGTCACATTCGACTTTATAACAAGACTGTTTTGCAAATCAATGATGCGTTAGTACATGAGCGAGTTGAGGTGAACACTGCACCCGTCGGTAGACTATCTGGCACCATTCTACATCAAGGATTTCGTAACATCAGTGAGACGGTCATTCGGTTTAACCGTTACACCGATCTAGATGCTCAAGAAAGTTATAGCCAGGGTCAGAGATTTAATCACTGGCGGCTATTACTTAAACCACCTGCCAAATTCCTGCAAATGTATCTTTGGAACTACCTCTGGCAACAAGGAATTAGTGGACTAGCAGTCTCTATTTTGTGGAGTTACTACATTTTTTTGAAAGAGATCAAACTGTATGAACTGGAGCCATGAAAATTCTATTTTTAGATCAAAGTGGCAAGACAGGAGGGGCAGAACTTTGTCTGCTAGATGTGGCGAAGCCCTACCGCGATCGTTGCCTGATTGGATTATTAGCAGACGGTTCATTTCGAGAGCTACTAGAACAACAAGGTATTCCAGTGCAGGTGCTAACTGGGCAAGCCATTCCAGTGCAAAAAGATAGCAACCTGCTGAAAGGACTCAGTAGCATCGGACAATTGCTGCCGTTAATTGGGCGAATTGCTCAATTGAGTCGTGATTATGATGTAATTTATGCCAACACGCAAAAGGCTTTAGTCGTTGGTGCGATCGCGAGTCTTTTAGCTAATCGCCCGCTGGTCTATCATCTACACGACATTGTTTCTTCAGATCATTTTAGTACTGTTAATCGCACGCTTATCGTTAGCTTAGCAAATCGATTTTCATCGTTAGTCATTGCCAACTCTCACGCTAGTGCAGACTCATTCGTTGCCGCTGGAGGAAACCGCGATCACGTCAAAGTGGTTTACAACGGATTCGATCTTAAACAATATCAACATCATGCCGATGCTGCTCAAATGCGTCAAGCATTGAGCTTAGGCGATCGCTTTGTGGTTGGTCATTTTAGTCGGCTATCTCCCTGGAAAGGTCAGCATGTGCTGATTGAAGCGTTAACTCACTGTCCTGATGTGACCGTGCTATTCGTAGGCGATGCGTTGTTTGGTGAACAGGATTATGTAGAACAGTTACATCAACAGGTAGAACAGATGGGAATCAGCGATCGCGTCCGGTTTTTAGGATTTCGGTCTGACATACCGCAGTTGATGACGATGTGCGATCTGGTTGCCCACACTTCCACTGCTCCAGAACCCTTTGGTCGAGTGATTGTGGAGGCGATGTTGTGCGGCACGCCGATTGTCGCGGCAGCAGCAGGGGGCGTGGTTGAATTAATAGAAAACGACAAAACTGGCTGGTTATCGCCACCGGGCGATGCACTGAAACTTGTAGATATCATCCAGCAGTGCCAAAGTCAACCAGAGCAGGCGACCGCGATCGCCCATCAAGCTCAACAGTCAGCCAGCCAGCGGTTTAATCTAGAAACAACAAATCAACAGATTGCCCACCTGTTACAGCAAGTAATGAGCGATCGCGGGTAGAAAAATTAACTTTCTTTTGGGTGAGCATTGGTACGTTGGCAAGGAGCATTTAAGGGTGTCGATGATGTAGTTTGGCTACGATGGGCAACTTTGAATGATACTCTTCTGCCGATAGACTGCGAACCCATTAAACAAGAACATCAACGCGCCGAGCAAAAACGCCAGCGCACCTACTATTTTTGGCAAATAGCCTAAGGAGAATCCTCACGGGAGCGCAGCTTGAGCATGGGATGGCGTGGGCAAGCGGTTTAGCGCTGAGGGCAATCGAACAACCTGTGACCGTTGAAGGGTCAATTCTTTCGTTGTCTACAACGATCGAGGCAAAAAAAGTCGTTGAGGTCGCTTCGGGTTGCAGCGGCTTTGATATGGCGTTTGTGTTGGCGGGCGTGGGGGTAATCATGGGATTATTTTTCAAACGCTCTTGGTCAAAAATTGTGGCTTTGGTTGCCGCCGGAGTTTTTCTGGCGCTGGTTTTCAACGTGCCACGAATTATGCTGCTGGTGTTTGCGGTCGTCTATTGGGGCAAGGATTCCTTTGAGTTTTGGCATGGCGCGATCGGTGGACAGATTTTTGCTAGCATCCTGCTAACAGCTTACTACTATCTCGCCATGGCGATGCTACGGAAAAGTGCTTCGAGCCTGTAGAAAAACGTAAGGGCGCTTCGTGAAGCACCCTTACGTTTTTTATCTATCGTCCAAACCATTGCTGAAACCAGCTAGGGCGGCGTTTTTGCACCGTCTTAGGTTGAGGTTGTGCCACGGGGCGGGGCGCTTGCACAGACGGCACAGAGACGGGCGCAGCAGAGATCGGCGCAGTAGAATTTGGCGCAATCACCACTGAATTATTGGAATTGGAATTGACAAAAACAGGGCTGCTTGGATAAGCGGCAACTGGGCGGGTAAACACCGGACGAGCCGCGATCGCGGCTGCATTCAAGCTGGCAATGGATTGATTGTTTGTCAGGTAAATATGCCCCAGAGATGAGCCTTGATAGGATCGCTCGGTGACTCGCCAGCCTGGTTCAAAGTAAAACTTGGCAAAGCCAGACGTATAGCCCCGCGTTCTGGCAATCAGCAGTTCTGGCAGGGTGCGATCGGTATTTGGCGCAGCGATCAGGTGTAGATCGCCCTCTCGCTTCATCACCCGAAAACTGTAGCGCCAGTTTTGATCTTCGCCACCCACCCTCATGGAGTAGCCATTGCTGTCGATACTGCGTCCGCAAATATCGGTAAAATCAAACTCCACCAGCAGCGGATTGATCCTGGTTGGGCTAGCGCCACTTTCGCTCCAACAAGAGCGAACATTGCTAAGCTGTTTTATGATCAGAAGTTGATGGGCATTTCCGCCATAGGGAGAGGCAACGGCAACAAAGCGGCTTTGGTCGATTTCTTGTTGACCAAACATAGACTGGGCGATCGCTGGAGTCGCTTGACTAACAGCAGCCAGCGCAAGCGTAGCTAGCGTAGCCAAACGCAGGTTCAATGAAGTATGCATAGTATCAAGTCAAAGTTAGAGAGTGGTTAATTGATGCGACATATTCAAACTATTGCCCAGTGCGCACCCCGTATCCGGACAATAATTCCCTCAGTGGAATATTTTTGTTTGGATGTCTGTTCACCTTTTTGACGCATTGACACCGTAAATGTTTCTCGATCTCACCGACCTATAGGAGTCAGCACTATGAATATTTTTGGAATTGGTTTGCCAGAGATGGTACTGATTTTCACCCTAGCGCTGCTCGTTTTTGGACCCAAAAAACTACCCGAAATTGGTCGTAGTATGGGTAAAGCCATTCGTGGTTTTCAAGAGGCTTCAAAAGAGTTTGAAAGCGAATTCAAACGTGAAGCCGAGCAAATTGAGCGGATTGTCAAAGAACCTATGCAGGCAACCCTGGAAGAACCCGTTCCGCCAGCCTTAAGTGCCGCAATTGAACCAACCGAAACAGAGGTGCCCACAGTACAATCTGAGCCTATAGAATCTGAACATACAGAATCCGAGCCTGTGACTGCTAGCCCAGAACAAAAACCAGAAGAATCTTTGGGCTGATCCGCAATGACTGACCTAACGCCATCGCCCCTAGTGATTCCCCAAGTGATTGTAGGATTGGGCAACCCTGGTGCCAAGTACGATCGCACGCGCCACAACATCGGGTTTGAAGTGGTGGACTTGTTAGCAAAGTGGTGGCAGATCAGCCTATCGGAGCAGAAAAAGTATCAAGGGTTATTTGGGGAAGGGCTAGGAGCAAGCAGCGCCAAAGTGCGGCTGCTAAAGCCCCAAACCTATATGAACAACTCTGGGCAATCGATTCGCGCCGTGCTGGATTGGTACAAACTGCCACCAGAATCAGTGCTGATTATCTACGACGATATGGATCTGCCCGTGGGTAGGCTGCGGATGCGCCTTTCGGGTTCTGCTGGAGGGCACAACGGCATGAAATCCGCGATCGCCCATTTAGGCACTCAAGGTTTCCCCCGATTGCGCCTCGGTATCGGCAGCGCCAAAAATGCTGATATCGACAAAGACACAATCTCCCACGTATTAGGGAAATTTGCTCCCACTGAAGCTGCGATCGTTGCAGATGCAATTAAACTCTCTGCTGAAATGGTGGAATATAGCCTCAAGCAAGGCGTGGAAAAGGCTATGAGTCTCTACAACAATCGCACGGCGGGAGAGTAGAGAGAATAGGGAAGTTCAGAGTACGAGGTGCGGAGTAATTTTACAACTCCGCACTCCGCACTGCTCAACGCCGTACTCCCTACTCTTCAATCATCATCGTGTTGATGTTGCAAGCTCAGAAGATGCCACGCAGTCAGCGGGGAGAGACTGGCGTAGGCGATCGCCATAGAGCGCTAGTGCGTTCCCTGCAAGTAAGCGGGTGAGGTAGTCGCGATCGTAGTCGCCTTGGGTAGCCGCATCGCGAACGCAGTTTTGCAGTACGCCATCCCAGTGCCCATAATCCCCAGAGAAGCAGGCGACTCGCTTACCCATTTCGCCCATTGCCTGGGGCAAATAGGTGGGAGCTGGATCATCAGATTCAAAAGAGACAAAAATTTGCCCCCGTTCAAAATACTCTAATGGGTCGCGATGACGCAAATCAGCGTGTTCATAGAGACTAGCATCCTCAATCTTGGCAGGGTCGCGCTCGGCTGACCACATCAAGTCAAACAGAGTCTTCACCTGGTTAAGCACGTTGGCTTTGTTGCGACCGCTCCGCTCCTGCATCATCAGGCGAGTCATCTCCATCATGGAAGGGCGATAGGGATTTTTTGGATCAAAGTCACGCACTCGTTTTTCCCAATGTTCGTGCATGGCATGGGATAGGTCAGGCAGCCAACCACAGCCGCCTTCCAAAAAGCCAACCCGCAGGGTCGGAAATTGCTCAAATGCACCATCAAATACCATGCGGGTCATGGCGTGCTGCTGCTGGTTGCGCTGCACAAAAATGTGAGTCAGCACAAAGGTTTCCATATGATCCGCAATGCCGCCCATCATGAAAGAGCCGGGTGCGCCGTGAATTCCTAGGGAAACGTCCAAATCCACAGCGGCTTGCAAAATCGGGCGGAAATCGGGATGGCTAATCGCTTTGCAGGTGCGGATTTCGGGGAAGGCTTCTGGGGCGCGGGGATGGGGAATAGGAATATTGGGCGGCACTGCTACACCCACCATACCTAGTTCTTCGACGCAGCGATGCAGTTCTTTGACGGCTTCGCCCACGTCCTGCAAGGGCAATACGCCAATGGGCCTGATCCGATCGCCATAGCCACGACAATCCTCTGCCATGTAGGTGTTATAAGCTTTGCAGAACGCGATCGCCAGGTCGGTATCCAGCAAGCTAGAGAAAATCAGATTTAGGGTGCCATAGACAATATGTACATCTACACCTTCTCGATCCATATGTTCAATTCGCACATGGTTGAACATGGCCCCCAATGTGGTTTCAGGGTGCAATGTGCGAAATCCACCTTTACCTAAGCCACTTGGTTGAGGAAACAACTGCACCAAATCGTTTTGCCCTGTTTTGGGGTTGAAATCCATAATTTTGATGCGTTGATCGCCCAAACTATCGATGATTAACCCCAGGCGATCGCGATACTGCGGTTCTAGATAATCCAGCATCACTAAAGGGTTTTCAATCTTGTGAGCATCCGCATCAATAACCAGTAAACCTTCGTACATAAAACTCCTTAAGTAATGTAGAAATGGAAAAACGCTGTGCGGAGTTGAAGAGTGCAGGGTATGGAGTTAAGGAGTTCGGAGTTAAAGAGTTCGGAGTTGAAGGGTTCGGAGTTAGATTGAAACCGCGTACTTCCGTACTTCTGTACTTCCGTACCCCTTGCCTCTAACTCCTCGCCCTTCTAATCACTTGGCGTAATCCAAACCAGTTTTCAAATGACCAGGATAGGGATGCCAAGATAGTGATTCCGGGATATTTCACAAACGCAGGTTCATTTTTCTCAAAAAAGGCATGACCACCCAGCGCAAAAATCTGGGTAAACACCAGGCAAATTAGGGTGATGCGCCAATCAATAAACAGAAAAATAACAGCAGTGATCGCTAGTAAGTTGGTGAGATGGTGAAGCGCTTGATTAATGGGATTTTGGTGACTCGCGACGAAGTGTGCCTTTGCCTCGTTAAAATAGCTCACAGCCTATACAATGCCTCCATTTCAACCAAAATTTTTGGGAAAGATGTTGGAACAATAGCACAGGCTTTTTAATGCGACAGTGGAGTCAAAGCAAATCTTTGGAATTGAGAAGTGTGCCAACCGCTAAATTACCACCACTTCAGCTCTAGATAGCTGCGCTCTGTATGGGTTTGCTCATCATCCGTGAGCCATTCCACCACTTTATAGGTGCCAAAGACGTGATCCCACCAGTCTACGCCTAAGCCAAAGTTGTGATGCCACATGTTGTACTTGTGATGGACATAGTGAACGGGCATTTTCATCCAAAAGCACTTGGTTGGGTTTTCGTGCTGAAGCTGATGGGCATAGGAGGAAAAAGCAGCATAGATCACAGCGCCTAAGCTCCAGCCAATGCCAGCGGATAGCGAGACAAAAAACATCGGCACCAATAAAATAATGGTGCCTTTGACGTAATCCAAAAACTCCCAGACAACGCCCTGTGCTTCGTTGCGGCGATGGTGATCTCGGTGGCGTTCCCCCAATTGAAGCGGTTTGTGCATTAATCGATGCACCCAATATTCCACCAGGCTAGCAAGTACAAAGGCGATCGCAAAGCAGGCGATTCCAATCCACATAGGGAAAAGCTCAAACATGCCTATCCATTCCTCACATTCACTTCTTCTTCAAAGTATAGAGTTCTAAGCAGATTCCTAAGGGCTGCCGCTATATTTGCCATTTTGAGCAGTCAGGTAATGCGGGTAATTGAATGGCTCCCTGGAGTACTTCAAGCATTTTGGCAGGAAGAACACTACTGTCAAGTCCAGGTTTAGCCAAAATTCAATCGGTTACAAGCAAATTAATTGCAAAATCTGCCCTTACTTTGTTTGCCATAAACTACCAAAAAGTTAAGATTCACCTTATTTTTTATGAATCAGCTTGCTTAATTTCTATCTCAAGAAGGTTTATTTAAATGCCTCTAAGGACAGATGGGTTAGAAGCCGGTTTTCGTTAGCATCCTCGCGGGGCTAGCAATTATCCTGTTCGATGCTAGTTCGATCGCTGAGCGATCACCGCCAAAAAAATGTTTTGACTATCGCAGCAAGCAAATCGCTTGCCTAGCAAGCCCTAACATGTCTGCATCTGAGAGTAAAAGGAGATAACCATGGTAGATTCAGCAAACTTTAATCCAAGTGTCAACTTTCTGTCGAGCATAGGAATCAATCAGAGTTCTTTAAGCTCGGCTCTCTCTCAAACCTCCAGCTTTTTAACCGAAGTAGCTTCAGAAGTTCCTTTTATTAGCTTGTTAGGTTCTTCTAGCAATTTACTGACACCTAGCACTGTGGGTGCTCTAGATGCGTCCTTGGTAGATATCGTTAATTCTTTAGACGAAATTCAAGGCACCGTAACGTTGGCAAACGGCGTGCTGGTTAGTACCGTGTCTACACCCTTTGGCTCTTTAGCAGAAACGGTGAATGTAACCGAGCAGGCAAACAACTTCCTAGTCACCCTGAATCAGATAGATGGAACGTTGGATCTTGCCAATGGAATTGCCTCTGGAAATTTAGACCTGGGGAACGAAGACTTTGTTGGTAGTTTTAATTTTGCTCAACTGGTTAGCAGTTTTGTAGGTGAGCAGTTCACAACCTCAAATGGAACGGTGGCATTTAAAGATGGTCAGATTGCAATCGATCTACCCACATCGCTGGGAGATGTGGAAGGAACGATTAGTTTTAGCAGCGGTCAGTTGGTTACAGACCTGACCACTCCCTTTGGAGATGTTGATTTTGCGATCGATTTTCCTGAGAACGCTCAATACACTTTTCCGGTAGGTGCATCGGAGGCGATGCTTGATCTGAATGCAGGCACGATAGCTGTTGATGTATTTACTCAAATTCCTGGTGCTGAAGTGGTTGTGCCTCTAGCAGCACTCTCAGGAGCTGTTGATTTTGCCGACGGAATCGCACTCGCAACGGTGGTTACACCCATAGGTGATCTTAGTTTCGACTTTAATGTAGCTGGAGAAGTGACTGAGGAACTAGCTGAATTTTTAACGGATGTCAGTGGCACTTTGGATATTGCAAATGGTAGCCTAATCAGCGACATTACTTCGCCAGCGGGGGCTTTTGCAGGCACTTTCAATCTTAGTCAGCTAATCGCTGATTTCATTCCTCAAATACCGCAATACTCAGCCACTGCCTCTTTCGCAAACGGCGTAGTGGTGGCGGAAGGAAGCACACCCTATGGTGACTTTGATGTGAACTATGACTATGGGCAATATTTAGATGATGTGGCTCTCCTGGTGGGTGATGTGACTGCCTAAGCCGGAATGTTTATAGGGGCGCTTCTCAAGCGTCCTTATAGGATCCTCGCACCAAAGCGGTTCTGCACTCCGTACTGGGTACTCGTCATATTACATTTCACACTACTCTGACATTATTGTGAATTTTGAGATGTACCCGGTGAAGGTTGAGAAGCAGGTTGAGGACGTTGCAATACAGCGATCGCCATTAACCAGCCAATCACCAACCCCAGTCCACCAAAACGAACAATCTGCCAAAATGGTTTTTCCCAACTGAACAGGCGGCTTTCTAATTTAACTTCCAACTCATCCAGGCTGTCTTGAATGTGCTGAAGTTCGACCTTCAGTTCAGGAGAGGCAGCCCGTTGATGTTGGCGCTTAATTTGCTCTTGCCGCTGTTGAAGGTTGGCTTGTGCGGCTTGGGCTTGCTGCACTTGATTATGGCGATCTTTGAGTTCCTGAAGCGATCGCTCCACCTCTACCAGTTCTTGATCAAAATCCGGTTCATCACCTGACTGCCCCTGATCTAAATACTCTTCACCTTCTTTAGAAGCCTTCATACTCTATTTCCTACTCCTCTTTTCTCAGACATAGTAAAGTGAAGAAATTAGCACTCCTTAAGAATACTGTGGATTATTTATGGTGAACCTGGCATCTCAAACGATGGGTTCAGTGGAAGGTTTGAACACGCCAGATTTGAATCAATGCAGCGCAGAAGAGTTAGCGCAGGCGTTGATGGCAAAACTGACGATTACCGACAAAGACTGGCATCGCCTCAAGGCAAACCGGAAAGCCAGAGCCTCTGAGCAAGCGATCGCGGCATTGGTCTTTTTACTCAAAAATCAACCTGAAGAAGCGCTACCTCGTTTGCAACAAGCAGTGAACTGGCTCGATCGCTCCATTTCTGCACCACCCTGTGAAACTCATGGCAAGTAAATGGAGAGCGTTCGCCTAGCGTCTGTAGTAAGAAACAGGGTGAATGGTGAAAGTAGAATAGCGAGAGGTAGATTTCGATTAGGCTTCTAGCTTTAATTCGTCACTCTTTATTCTTTTATGTTTCTTCCTCATCCTGATTCTTATCGCGGGAAGCCTGAGCAATTAAATGAAAGGAATTCATGGCGTTGGTAGCGGTTTTGCTAGTGGTCGTGGCGATCGCGGTACTGGATGCGCTCGTTTGAGCCGTTTGCAGTGCTTCTGCGACGGGATGATACAAAATCGTCATAAGACAGGAACATCCAGCCAACAGCAACAAATCGAGTTCTTTGCTGTTAGGTTTGCGAAACCGACCTTTGCGACTGCCAACTGAAGAAATGACTGAAACACGCTGACTACTTGACATGCTTTCCTTTATATTCACTGAACCCGTTACAGGTAGATAATTGGAGTGATCGCCATGCACCTATGGAAAGGGTGTCATGAAACGAATAACTCTTCACTAATCTTCGCTGCTAATCTAGACTGCTCAGAAAAAAATCGGTTCCGAACAGAAAACACTATAACGCAGCTAGTGTTCTGCGAAAATTAGGAAAGCTCACTGCCGATCTAAATGTGGAAGAACGAAATGTCTGAAAATTGGAGAAGTAAGATTGTTACTGAGGGTGTGCAGCGATCGCCCAACCGCGCCATGCTGCGAGCCGTGGGATTTGGTGATGGTGATTTTAGCAAGCCCATTGTGGGCGTTGCCAGTGCCCACAGCACCATTACCCCTTGCAACATGGGCATCGCGCCCTTGGCAACGCAGGCGGAAGCAGGCATTCGGTTGGCAGGCGGTATGCCCCAGATTTTTGGCACAATTACCGTCAGCGACGGCATTTCCATGGGCACCGAAGGAATGAAATATTCCCTCGTGTCCCGGGATGTGATTGCTGATTCAATTGAAACCGCCTGTAATGCCCAAAGTATGGATGGGGTGTTGGCGATCGGCGGCTGCGACAAAAACATGCCCGGTGCCATGATTGCCATGGCGCGAATGAATATTCCGGCGCTGTTTGTCTATGGCGGCACCATCAAGCCAGGAAATTTGGCAGGGGAAGATCTCACAGTCGTCAGTTCCTTTGAAGCGGTGGGTCAGTATAGCGCTGGCAAAATTGACGAGGTGCGGCTGACGGCGGTGGAGCGGAATGCTTGCCCCGGTGCGGGTTCTTGTGGCGGCATGTATACCGCCAACACGATGTCTTCAGCCTTTGAAGCCATGGGCATGAGCCTGATGTATTCTTCCACAATGTCAGCGGAAGACCCTGAAAAAGCAGAGAATACCGCACTGGCAGGAAAAGTTTTGGTGGAAGCGATTCGCCATAATCTGCGCCCTCGCGATATCATTACCCGTCAGTCGATCGAGAATGCGATCTCGGTCATCATGGCAGTGGGTGGTTCGACCAATGCGGTATTGCACTTTTTGGCGATCGCTCACTCTGCCGAAGTCAACCTGAAACTGGATGATTTTGAAGCCATCCGTGCCCGTGTGCCAGTACTGTGTGATCTGAAGCCTTCTGGTCGCTACGTCGCGACGGATTTGCATCGGGCAGGCGGCATTCCTCAAGTGATGAAAATGCTGCTCAATCACGGCTTGCTGCATGGCGACTGCCTCACTATCACAGGAGAGACGATCGCAGAACGCCTGAAGCAGGTGCCCGATGAACCCAGCGCTGACCAAGACGTAATCCGTCCTTGGAACAACCCAATGTATGCCAGCGGACATTTGGCAATCCTTAAAGGCAACCTGGCAACCGAAGGTGCAGTTGCCAAAATTACGGGCATCAAAAAAGCTCAAATTACGGGACCTGCACGGGTATTTGACTCCGAAGAAGCGTGTTTGGATGCGATTTTGGCAAGAAAAATCGTTGCGGGTGATGTGATCGTTATTCGCTATGAAGGTCCTAAAGGTGGACCCGGAATGCGAGAAATGCTGGCTCCCACTTCAGCGATTATTGGGGCAGGGTTAGGTGACACTGTTGGGTTGATTACCGATGGACGCTTTTCCGGCGGCACCTATGGCATGGTCGTGGGACATGTGGCCCCTGAAGCCTACGTGGGAGGAGCGATCGCCCTAGTTCAAGAAAACGATTCCATCACCATTGATGCCGCTGCTCGTCTGTTGCAGGTGAATGTGTCGGATGAAGAGTTAGCACTGCGCCGTGCTGCATGGCAAAAACCGAAACCGCTCTACACCTCTGGTGTGTTAGCAAAATACGCCACGCTAGTGTCTTCTAGCAGCCTCGGTGCCGTTACGGATTTGCACGTCAATCCATAATCTGGATGCCGATGAAGGAGAGTCGGGTAGGATGTGTTAGGCGTTGTGCCAACACATCCTACAGAGTTGCCTAACACATCCTACAGAGTTAAGGCTTCAGCGACGTGCTTTTGAGCCACGGACGGTTTTAATAGGTTTCTCTTCTTTTTCGGATGGAGAAATGGGCAGCGTCAGGTGAAATTGGCTACCGCGATCCTTTCCTGCGGATTCTGCCCAAATGCGTCCGCCTAGACCGGCCACAATTTGGCGACAAATGGCAAGCCCTAGTCCTGTCCCTCCAGTCGATCGACGCAGAGCACCCTCTTCCTGATAAAAGCGATCGAACACGGTTTCCAGGCGATTAGATTCAATGCCGCGCCCTGTATCAGAAACAGTCACTTCTAGCATTTTTCCGCCGTTGGGCTGCGCTTGAATCAGCACTTTACCCGTCGGCTCAGTAAATTTGCAGGCGTTATCTAACAGTTTCGATAAAACTTCTACAACCCATTCACCATCAGATTGGATTAATGGCAGTTCAGGCGAAACTTGGGCGGTAATTTCGGGTAATGTTCCATCCATTTGTCGCGATCGCAGACTGCTCAGGGCAAGATCGACGCATTCCTGAAGGGGAAGTGGTTCCAGATGCCATTGAATTCGCCCACTTTCCAGTTGAGAGAGGGTCAAAAAGTCTTGAATTAGCTTTCGCATCCGTTCTGCATCAGTCAATGCCGTACTTAGCATGACTTGGCGCAGTTCTTCAGGCATATCGGGTTCGGTGGAGAGGCTTTCTAGGCACACTTGAATGGTGGAAAGCGGTGTTCGCAATTCATGTCCAGTGATAGCAATCAGGTTGCTACGAGTGCGATCGAGGGCTGCAAGCTGTTGATTTAGGTCTTCCAGGTTGGCATAGGCTTCGGCTTGGATCAGCGCTACCCCAATTTGGTTCGCGATCGCTTCGATCAGCCCCACATTGCTTTCATGCCAGTCATGGGCAGTATCGCCACAGTGATGCACTTCCACCATGCCCAGCAAGCGATTCTGATGCACCACAGGCACCATCAACCAAGCCTTGATCGCCCAACGCTGCATCTGCTCCGTTGGTACCGCAACTTCCTCCTGTCCTAGCAACCAAACATCTGCCGGGGTATGAGGCATACAAAGAGGCTCTTGATGTTGCGCGACCCATTGAAACAGGGAATTATCTGCCAGATTCCAGCGTTGACCAATTAGCGATTCCACCCCCTGGTTGAGCGATTCGTGCTGGAGGGTGACGGTGACATCCGTGGCACGACACCGATAGATTAAACAGCGACAGGCATCTAGGGCTTGCCCCAGTTCCTGTACGGCAACTTTGAAGATTTCATCGGGGTCAAGCGATCTCCGAATTGCCGAGGTAATCGAATTGACTAGGCGCTCTCGTTGTTCTTGAGCCGCGATGGAGCGGTATGCCTTCAACAACTTGTATTGCCCAGCTTGAATGTAGGTCACCAAGCGTTCGGCAAACGGCCCTGGATCAACATGGCTAAAGCTAGCTTGGGCGTTATCCACTAATACCGTTTGCGCTGCTGACACTTTATCGACGAGTTCTGGGCGGTAAAGTACCACTTTCGTTAACAGCAACTCTGCTGCTTTACATGCCACCGATCGCTCAAATGTCCAAATACCTTCAAATCGGCGAGATTGATCAGGCGGCAAATGCAGAGATGATTCCCCTGGGGCTGTATAAACCTGACGTTCACGACAAATCAAGCAAGCGGCATAGTGAGCACTGACCACAACCAAATGCCATTCTTGGGCGAGGGCATCTGTTTTATCAAAGGCGATCGTTTCATAGCGATCCGAGCGATTGGCAAAATCAGTTTCAGGTGCCGCCAGCACATAGACCTGCTCTGTGCGATCGGCAATTCTCAAATAACGGTGAGCTTCTTGACGATAAAATCGTTCCCGCTGAAAACTAGCAATCACCACAGGCTGATCTACCCCTGCCAAAACTTGATCCTCCATTGCGTGAGACAGCGCCGTGAGAGAGGATTTGAAGTAAATTTGGGGTCTTAAGTCGGGCAGGGAAGCGAGCAGATCTTCCAGAATGGAAGGAGAGCGACTGATCAAGATAGAACTCTACTTGAATAAACGCGGAAGCCTCACTCCGGTAAGAAGTGATGTCTCCAAAATTGCGAAATCTAAGCCTACTATACCGCCTAAGCTTTATCGGCAAAGAGATCATACGATTCTTATTGTTCTATTTGTCTCTATCGGCAACTTTTTTTGGTTTAGAGAGTTCTGTCAAGGCTGGGTATTTGGGAAATTATCTCGACGGCTCAATCAAAAAACGACAGCCACATGCTGTTCCTTATGCAAATGCCAGGTCAAAAGATTGCAGCAGGATTAATTTTGAACGTGAGATTAAAGAGTTTGCGTGACTGATTGGCTTAATTTTTGTCGCTGCAATTTCAATTTTCAAGCGTCTTTTAGGCATCTTTTTGAATTGTTTTGCTGTAGCCACTTCTACAGAGTTTTGTAAGATGGAACAATTAAGATCTTCTTGGTTGACACACTTGAATCCTTTGACTGATCCATCCTCTCTATCGGTCTATATTCTGATTTTTCATGGCAGTTCCGATCCACGATCGCGAAGTGCCTCAGAAGCTTTGACTAGCCATTTCCGCGATCGCGTATCCTCCACTCAGCCAGCCGTTGGGGTAGCAAATAAATCGACGATTGCAGTGAAATCTGATAGCTTTTCGTCATTGGAGCAAGGCACGTCCTCTCTGCTGCAAGCACAGCCTTTTGATCCAGATCTTTTCGTTCACGCTGCTTATTTAGAGTGCCATCCGTTGCCGTTGCATCAGCAGATTGAGCAGATTGCCCAACAGATTCAAGCAAAAAATCCGCTCAAAAAGATTTCTTTACGATTGCTGCCAGTCTTTTTGTTGCCTGGAGTGCATTTGCTAGAAGATATTCCGGCGGAAGTTGCTCAAGCTCAGCACTTATTAGGGGACAGCATGATGCTAACTGTGACTGCTCATCTGGGTTCACAGTTAGGGTTAGGGCAGTTGCTCAACGAACGCATATCGCCTCTGCCGATGGATGCTTGGATTTTACTTGCCCATGGCAGTCGCCGATTGAATGCTAATCAACCGATCGCAGCCCTTGCCAATGATATTGGTGCAACCGTTGCCTACTGGTCAACGCCACCGAACCTAGAATCGCGCTTGCAAGAATGTGTTCGCTCAGGCTACCAACACATTGGCATATTGCCTTATTTCTTGTTTCCTGGCGGTATCACCGATGCGATCGCTCAAGCCATCGCCCAATTTTCCCAGCAGCATTCCACTCTCAAAATCACCCTTGCCGAGCCTCTGAATGCTAGTCCCAGACTGGTTGATTTACTCATAGATTTGGCAAACGAATGACGGAAGGCGCTTGACGATTGACGCAGGATACGCCCTTACCTTTCGCTGTTCTCACTCTAAAACTCAAGAACTCTGCACTTCATCTTCTGCCTTTCCTAACCCTCTACCTCTACTCCTGACAGGCTCCTGCTATGAATCAACTCGGCAAAGTCTATCTCGTTGGTGCTGGACCCGGTGATCCCGGCTTAATGACCCTTAAAGGGAAATCTCTTTTAGAGAATGCCGATGTGGTGATCTACGATGCCCTGGTCAGCCCGCAAATTTTAGCGATGATTAATCCGAAAGCGGAGCAGATTAATGCTGGAAAGCGGCGGGGAATGCATTCGTTAGTGCAGGAAGATACTACTCAATTACTGGTGAACAGAGCCCAAGAAGGTGGCTGCATTGTGCGCCTGAAGGGCGGAGATCCATTTATCTTTGGGCGAGGTGGCGAGGAAATGGAAGAATTGGTGGCAGCCGGGGTTCCCGTGGAAGTAGTGCCGGGGATTACCTCTGGGATTGCAGCTCCCGCCTATGCAGGCATTCCTCTCACCCATCGCAACTATAGTTCTTCAGTTACTTTTGTCACAGGGCATGAAGGTGCTGGAAAATATCGTCCGGCTGTGAATTGGCACGCGATCGCCCATGGCTCAGAAACCATCGTGATCTATATGGGCATTCACAACCTTCCCTACATTATTGAGCAACTATTAATCGCAGATTTAAGCGCTACAACACCCATTGCTTTAATCCGCTGGGGCACTCGTCCAGAGCAAGAAGAACTTGGCGGCACCCTGGAAACCATTGTGCAAAAGGTAGAAGCAACAGGATTTTCGGCTCCTGCGATCGCGGTGATTGGGCAAGTTGTCAATCTTCACGCAATCCTGGCAGATTGTAGACCGCCCCAATCTAGATCCTAGCTTTTACCACTCAGTTGCTTGCTTGACAGCCGCTTAGTTGGCAAAGTCAATCAGTTCCTCTTCGGCGGGGTCAAACGCACGCCAGCCAGTCGCTTGACAGATCGAGCGAATCACACCCATAACAACTGCATCATCCCCGGTATAAACATCCAAACCCAGCATCAAAATTGGCTCGTCGTCTGGGATATAAAATTCTAAATGGCACTGTTCACTAACCACGCCACCCCGATCTGGATGGGTTGGATGAACTGGAAACTTCCAATCTGGACAGGTTTTAGACAATACGGACAGGACTTCTGATCTGCGTCCTAAGGGAAGCATATCCGCGTTGGTAACCCCTTCAAACGAGGTGATAGTCTTAGAGATATTGATAAGATCGATTTGCCGAGTCATGGATCACTGTGATGAGCGTTTGTTAGGAGCCGAGGATATTCATTTAAAGTAGTAAATCGAGTAGTAGGTAAAGCTTCAGAAGCCAGATTTGCTGGCAATCGGGAAGTTAATCTAAATCCTAATAAACTCTCTGATCAGAGTGTAAGATATTGCCACCCACTCACCTCGTAAGTTTTCTAACTTAATTTCTACTAAAAATTCCACTTAAAATGATTGTCCCTGAATGAGTGTATCTGGTTAGCGAAGAAGTTGCCTGCACAAATTGAATTACAAGTTGACGAAGAAGAAGCTGGAGAACGGCTCGATGCGTTTCTAGCAGAGCAGTTGGTTGATTTATCGCGATCGCGTGTACAAAAACTTATTGTTCAGCAACAGGTGATTCTCAACGGTGAGATTTGTCTCTCCAAAAAAGAATTGGTGCAGGCCGGCGATCACATCCATCTCACCATTCCCGATGCCGAGCCACTTAATCTTCAGCCAGAAGATATCCCCTTAGATATTTTGTACGAAGATGCCGAACTGCTGATTGTAAATAAGCCTGCTGGGTTGGTGGTGCATCCAGCCCCTGGACATTCCAGCGGCACCTTGGTCAATGCGCTGCTGTGGCATTGTCGCACTGACGGCATCAGCACCCTGTCGGGCATTGGCGGCATTCAGCGTCCCGGCATTGTGCATCGGTTAGACAAAGACACCACCGGCGCGATCGCCATTGCCAAAAGCGATCGCGCCCATATTCATTTACAGCAGCAGTTTCAGCACAAAACAGCGAGGCGAGACTATCTGGGTATCGTCTACGGTGCACCCAAAACTGAAAGCGGCACGGTGAATGCACCCATTGGTCGGCATTCAGGCGATCGCCAAAAAATGGCGATCGTTGCCGAAACCGATGGTGGACGAGCCGCAATCACTCATTGGCAAGTGAAGGAGCGAATTGGCAATTATACGCTGATCAACTTTGAGCTAGAAACGGGGCGGACTCATCAGATCCGGGTGCATACCGCTCATTTGGGACATCCCATCGTAGGGGATCCGGCATATGGACCCAAGGGTTCCGTGGGAGTCAATTTACCAGGTCAAGCGCTCCATGCCTGGAGATTGCGGTTGCTGCATCCCGTGTCAAACGAGTGGATAGAGGCGATCGCTCCTGCTCCAAGTTCCTTCACAACCCTGTTAGAAGTACTGCGAAAACGTCAGTAAAGCAAGAGGAAAGTGCGGGATGCGGAGTATGGGGTTAAAAGCGATCGCCTCTGAATTCGGATCTCTCCAGCCCATTGCTAAAAGTGCTGCGACAGTACCAGCAAAGTGATTAGGAGTGTATAGCTGACATAAATACGTCCACTGCATCAACTCCGCACCCCGCACTGCCTAACTATTTGATTGGCGACTTTACGCTCAGGATTATTGCGGTTTCAGCAGGGTTACTTTAAGAGTAAAGTTGCCCGCAGAAACCTCACCAAACGATCGCACTCGAATAGAGTAAGTGCCCGTTTTGGTAATGCGGGTAAACAACAGTGAATTGGTGGTGCCATCGGGTCCATCATCATTTTCAGCAACCGTTGTACCGTCGCTAGCGAGTAGATAAACAATCGTGTCAAAGTTATCAGATGCTAGGTCGATCGCAAGTTGGCTGCCTGCCTGTAGCGGCACCACATAATCACGAGCAAAGCCTCCCTGTCCGGTGGGAATGTCTCTATTAGACAGCTTATCGACAACATTTTTGCCCGGTGTCAGCGGAATCGGCGTATAAATAGGCGTTTGAGCATTGATAGTAGATAGATTCGCACTGATAGCCACATAGGCGATCTGGAGTGCAACAGCGTGAAAGAGAGCAAAAAAGCGAGACATGAAAAATCTTCCGGCGGCGCAATATAGGCGATTCACCTAATTATGACCCAGAGACTTAGGAATTCACTTAATTAATCGGTTCGTCTGCGCTAATGCTGCTTCTAAATCAGATAGCTGCACTGCGCCTGGAAGAGGTTCTCCATTCATCACAAAAAACGGTGTGCTCTCAACGCCTAACTTTTCCGCTACTTCCAAATCTTGATTGATGGCGGTTGTCGCCGTGCTACTCGTGCGATCGCTCTCAAACTTCGCGAGATCTAGCCCCAAAGATTTTGCCGTTGATTGATACAATGCCTCACCCAGTTGCTTTTGATTAGCAAACAGGGCATCGTGAAATTCCCAGAATTTGCCCTGTTGTCCCGCTGCCCATGCCGCTTTAGCCGCAGGTAGCGCCTCCGCATGAATTGAAGTCAGCGGTAAATGCTTATAAGTAAGCGTTACGGTATCTCCATGTTTCGCCATAAATTCTTTCAGCGTGTCATTTGCTTTGGCGCAGTAAGGACACTGAAAATCGGAGAACTCCATTAACAGCACTTTTCCATTTTTCGAGCCTTTGGTTGGCGATTTCCCAATCACGGCTTTGGGGTCCGCTTTCATTTGCTGCAAAAAAGATTGTTGTGCTTTTTGCTGAGCCTCTTGCTGCTTTTTTTGGTAAGCCTGAACTGTTTCTAAAATGGCCTCTGGATTCTCACGAATGATTTGTAGGACTTGGTCGCGGAGTTGAGGATTAATTTCGCTACCACCGGCTTCTGCGGGTAACCACCGATTAATCAACACAATGCACACTACCGCCAACAGCAATCCGGGCAGCCGCTGAAACTTGATGAATTTTCCGATCTGCTTCCAAACCTGATTGCGACTCATAGATTCTCCTCACGCTTTACGCTTCGACACTGCCTGGCGCAAACTGATAAGTCAACGCTGGCGCAAACTGATAAATCAGGGCTATCACGAACGCCCCTATTCTGCCACAGGCATCTTCAAGTTGGGGTTGCAAGGTTGTGACATCGCTTCCCAATCCCCAGGAATGGCTGATGCCACTTGGCACGGAGGCGATACACTAGGAAAGCATTTGCGTCGCATGAGGTACGGCATGGCATCCATTCGGGAGTTGCACCAACAACTGATTCAAAAAGAGCGATCGGCAGTAGAAGTGGCTCACGAAGCCCTCGATCGCATTCAGGCAGTGGAACCAAAACTGCACAGCTTTTTGCAAGTAACGGCAGACTATGCCTTGGCGCAAGCCCAACACGTTGATGCCAAAATTGCGGCGGGTGAAGAGATTGGACTGTTGTCTGGCATTCCCATTGGCATCAAAGACAACATTTGCACGAAAGGCATCCGCACGACTTGTGCCTCTCGCATTTTAGAAAATTTTGTGCCGCCCTACGAAGCTACCGTCAGTCAAAAGCTGATGGATGCAGGCACCATTATGGTGGGCAAAACGAACCTAGATGAGTTTGCCATGGGCGGCTCAACTGAAAACTCTGCGTTTCAGCGCACCGCGAACCCCTGGGATATTTCTCGCGTACCGGGTGGCTCTTCCGGCGGATCAGCAGCGGCGGTAGCGGGTGGTGAATGCATCATTTCTCTAGGTTCGGATACGGGCGGTTCGATTCGTCAACCGGCTTCGTTTTGCGGCATTGTCGGAATGAAACCCACCTACGGTTTGGTTTCGCGCTATGGATTGGTAGCGTTTGCCTCGTCGTTGGATCAAATCGGTCCCTTTGCTCGATCAGTGGAAGATGCAGCAATTTTGCTAGGGGCGATCGCGGGACACGACCCCAAAGACTCCACCAGCCTCAAAGTGGAGATTCCCGACTACAGTCAATTCCTAATTCCTGATCTCAAAGGCAAAAAAGTTGGCATCATTCAAGAAACCTTCGGCGAAGGATTGAGTCCTGATGTAGAAAAATCAGTGCGGGCCGCTATCCAGCAGCTAAAAGAATTGGGTGCTGAAATTGTCGAAATTTCTTGCCCCCGCTTTCGCTATGGCATTGCCGCCTACTACATCATTGCTCCCTCTGAAGCATCCGCAAACCTTGCCCGCTATGACGGCGTAAAGTATGGTGCCCGCGCCGAAAACGCTGACAACCTGATGGAAATGTATACTCGTACCCGCGCTGAAGGCTTTGGAGCGGAGGTGAAACGCCGGATTATGATTGGCACTTACGCCCTATCCGCTGGCTATTACGATGCTTACTATCTGAAAGCGCAAAAAGTTCGCACATTAATGAAGCAGGACTTTGAGGAAGCCTTCAAAAAAGTCGATGTACTGGTTACCCCGACCGCTCCTTCCACTGCCTTTAAAGCTGGCGATAAATCTGCCGATCCCCTCAGCATGTACTTGATTGATCTGATGACTATTCCCGTCAACTTGGCCGGGCTTCCAGGCATCAGCATTCCCTGTGGCTTCGATGCTGATGGCTTACCCATTGGTCTACAGCTAATCGGCAACGTCCTCCGTGAAGACCAAGTATTTCAAGCCGCCTACGCTTACGAGCAATCCACAGACTGGCATCAAAAAACACCCAAGCTTTAGTGGTCTCTAAGATGAACGTCCGATAGTGGCAGCACGGACGATCGCGGCAAACATTGCGTCGGGCAGCAGTTTGCGTAACAGCAGCAGCATACCAGCATTGCCTCCAGCCGGATAGCGCAGACGTTGGATGCCATCTGTTGCGGCTTGGAAAATCACGGCAGCGGTCACTTCTGGGGGAGATCCGGTTTCTCCAGATTTAGTCATATTGGGCATGACCTTTGCAATAAAGCTGTCATAGGCAGTGAGACCGGGCTGTTGAGATATTTCGGGCGATCGCGTATAGAAATCCGTCTTAATCGGACCGGGTTCAATCAGTTTGACTCGAATATTGAAGGGTTCCAGTTCATATTGCAACGAGTCACTAAAGCCTTCTACAGCCCACTTGGTTGAGTGATAGGGGCTATACAGCGGAAATGCAATCCGTCCACCAATGGAGGCAATGCTTACGATCACACCAGAGCGTCGCGATCGAAAATGAGGTAAAAATGCGCGAGTCACTTCCATTAGCCCAAACACGTTGGTTGCAAACTGCCGCTGAATTTGCTCTGCGGTGCAGGCTTCAAACGCTCCAAGCAAACCGTAGCCTGCATTGTTGACTAACACATCAATGGCGGCAAATCGTTCCAATGCCGCATCCACAGCCGGCTGAATCGAACTGAAATTTGTCACATCTAGCGGTAAACACAGCACATTATCCAACTGGGCAAGGCTAGTCGCCTTTTCAGGCGATCTCATGGTTGCCACTACATTCCACCCTTTTTGGTGAAAAAGCTGAGCCGTAGCATAGCCAATCCCTGTAGAAGCACCCGTAATAAAAACAGTTTTAGGCATAGAAAAGAGGTGTCAGGTACTGCTCACTTTCTACGGAAAAATCCCGCATTCGGTTTGTTTTTGCCAATGTTCAGCTTATTTGCTAGCGACTTCAGTGGGTAGCCTGGTTAAGGGTTCATCCCCAATGTTGGAGTAACCTTGATCGTGCAAGGGATTGTAGGTGACATCATATTCAAACACGTATGCCCAAGTTTCTTTACGTGTCCAATTTGCTAGAGGATTGACCTTTAACCGCTGTTGTGAATCCAGTTCAAAGATAGGTAAATTGGCGAAGGTGGACGCTTGGTCGCGGCGATTTCCAGTTAGCCATGCGATCGCACCTAGTTCCGCTAAGCCCCGTTGCAGTGGCTCAACCTTCGTCAACTGATGAAACTTATTGCTATCCTTTTCCCACAGGGCTTCACCGTATTTTTCGGCAAAGTCTTGCCGCATAGTCACACCAGGGATTTTATAACTTTTGAGATTGAGACGGTAAAGATGCTTCGCTTTTGCAACTAAATCGAGTGTTTGAGGAAAGTGGTGCAGCGTATCTAGAAAAAGGACAGGAACGGAGTTTGGTGGCTGCAAATCACGATAAAGCAAATCTGTAATCAACAAGTCATCGACGCTAAAAACACTCGTTTGAACCAATCCAGTTGGAATATTAATAACGCACCAGGCAAGAATATCTTTGGGGTGAGCCTGCTCAAATTTTTGGTTAAGCCGTTTGAGATCAAGGCTAGCGGGGTTAGTCAGAGGTTCAATAGACTGGTTCATTTTAGATTTAGTTGCTTGCTCTAATCCGCGTTGTAACTAACATACCCAAATCTGGTTAACCTTGCATGGCGATCGCAGCAATTCATCCTGCTTGATACTCACCCTGACCAATAGGATGATTAAGATAGGCGAGTCCTGTAGGAAACGCTTTGCGGAACCGCGCCAAAGGAGTTTTCATTTATGCAGTTAATTTTATATAGCAAACCAGGTTGTCATCTTTGTGAAGGGCTGCAAGAAAAACTAGAGCAAATTCACAGCATTCTATTGGAACTAGAGATTCGAGACATCACCACGCGAGATGATTGGTTTCAACAATACCAATACGAAATCCCCGTGTTATTTTGGGTGAAAAAAACTCCACTACTCAACCTCTCTTACGGAGAGACGCTGAGTGAACAACACTCGACACTTTTTTCCATTACTCGCCCTTCTCCTCGTGCCACGATCGCTCAGTTGGAGCAGATGCTACAGAAATTGCTCCTTGATCCGGCACAATAGAAGTTCATTTTGTGAGGAGGTGCTGACATGAAGCTGCGAGAATTGCTAGCTGCATCTGGGATTGTCCCAACGGCTGATCACTCAGCGCTGGATGACGAGGTGACAGGCTTATCCACTAATTCGCTGGCGTGTCACCCAGGAGATTTATTTATTGGAATGCCAGGAACACGAGTCGATGGGGGCGAGTTTTGGTCAGGGGCGATCGCGGCGGGTGCCATTGCCGCGATCGTGTCTCCTGCTGCTGCTGGTAAAGCATTACATAGTGCTGAAACCGCTTTCAATGCCTGCATCATTCCCACAGAAAATATGTCGCAAGTATGCGCTCAGCTTGCTGCCGCGTTCTATCATCAGCCTGCCCAAACCTTAAAGCTAGTGGGCGTAACAGGCACTAACGGCAAAACCACCACCACCCATCTAATTGAGTTTTTTCTCAACTACGCGCAGAAGTCCCCCGCCCTTTTAGGCACCCTCTACACCCGCTGGAAGGGCTATCAGCAAACCGCTGTCCACACTACGCCCTTTGCTGTGGAACTCCAAAAGCAACTTGCCGATGCGGTGAATGCCGGGTGCGATTATGGCGTAATGGAAGTAAGCTCTCACGCATTGGCGCAGGGTCGGGTGCAAGGCTGCACTTTCGAGGTCAGCGTGTTTACGAACCTGACCCAGGATCACTTGGACTATCACGCGGATATGGAGGAGTATTTTGCTGCCAAAGCGCTACTGTTTAACCCAGATTATTTGAAAGGACGGGCGGTGATCAATCTGGAGGATGGCTACGGTAAGCGGCTACTTCAGACTCTGACTCAAGAAAAATGGAGCTATAGCACGCAGGATAGTAGCGCAGATTTGTGGACAAGTGACCTGAGCTATGGAGCCACTAGTGTTAGCGGAGTGCTGCATACGCCTAAAGGAAGCACTCGGTTCATGTCGCCTTTGATAGGGCAATTTAACCTAGAAAATTTGCTGGCAGCGGTCGGCGCAGTGCTGCATCTAGGGTTGGACTTGGACGCGATCGCGGCAGCGTTGCCTCACTTCCGTGGCGTGCCTGGTCGCATGGAGCAAGTGCAGCTTTCACCCGATCAGGACATCAGCGTGATTGTAGACTATGCCCACACGCCAGATAGTCTGGAAAATATGCTGAAAGCCGCCCGTCCCTTCATCACTGGACAAATGATTTGTGTATTTGGCTGCGGCGGCGATCGCGATCGCACCAAGCGCCCACAGATGGGTCGCATCGCTGCCGACCTTGCCGATGCAATTTATGTCACTTCCGACAATCCCCGCACCGAAGACCCCCAGCGCATTTTGGAGGATGTGGTCGCAGGCATTCCTGAAGCAGTGAATCCAATCGTCATGGGCGATCGCGCCGCCGCCATCTGCGCTGCCATTCTCCATGCCCAACCGGGCGACGGAGTTCTGATTGCTGGCAAAGGACACGAGGATTATCAGATTCTTGGCACTGAGAAAATTCACTTCGACGATCGCGAACAAGCAAAAATAGCACTAATAGAAAGAAGGGGCCTGACGCAATCGTTCGGCTAGGTCATTCAAACTTTTTTTCACTTCAATTGAGGTGATCTCTTCTATCCAGACATAGCCCTAAAAAACGGCTCAGTTTACCCCGTGATTAGAGCTTGAAATCGCTGGCGGCTGGCGAAGAGATATCTGGCGACACCTCCACCCTAGAAGATTGAAGCGTGTTAGAAAAACTGCGCGAAGGTTAATCACTTTTGGTGCCAGTCAGTGCTACTCACTTGCTGAATCAGGTTCGCGGGTGCTCTCTAGTTTATCGCTCGCCAAATGAGTATCTTCGTACAACGAATCCATACTCATTTGTAGATTCACACTAGTAAGGTGAAGGGTGTCACCCAAATTAAAAGAAAACAGAACCCAGCGCCCTTCTTCGTTACGACGAAAACAATCAACGCGCTGGCGCTTTTGGCTGATCAGTACATATTCTTGCAGACTGTCTAGCTGTTGACAATCGGCAAACTTATCGCCCCGGTCAAAGGCTTCTGTAGATTCAGATAACACTTCAATAATTAGACAGGGATAGCGCTTATACAAGGGAGTTGCTTGATCTCGCTGATCACAGGTCACCATCACATCGGGATAATAAAAACAGTTGAGCGCCTCAATCTGAGCTTTGATGTCTGAGATAAATATCCGGCAGCCGCTACCGCGCAGATGATTTTTGAGGACTGCAAAAAGGTTTCCAGCGATCGCATTGTGAGTGTCAGTCCCCCCTGCCATGGCATAGATTTGCCCATCCCGATATTCGTGTTTGACGGCACTACTTTCTTCTTCAGCCAGATAATCCTCTGGAAAGAGATAGGGAGTTTGAATCGCGATCATATCGTCGGTGATTTGAACAGCAGATTTCTAAAGTATGGTACTCATTTCACATCTTCACTAACACCTTCAAGGAAAGCTACAAGACCTTTACCCCAAGGATTAGACTCAGTAAAGTGCTCTCCAACTTTAACAGTTGCTTTTTTGCCACCATTCCAAAGTCGTTTAATGCTCATCAAATCTTGCCATTGGGGAAGTTGTTTAGCTTTAATATCTTTGAATTTTACATCAATGATGCTAAGTGCCTGTTGTTCATCTTGTACAAAAGTGTATTTCTGCTCCAATGCCTGAATGATTTGTACCACGACGGCTAAAGCCATTTCGGGGGAAGATTGCTGAGTATTTTGAACGTTTTGAATAATCTTGGGGTTACTATCTTTGGCGGCGTAATTGACTCCAATCGTGGCACCTTGCTGATTAAAAATGGGTGGTTGCTCTGACATGAGTGTGAGTTCCTTTACAGATTTTTCGATGTAGTTACCTTGTATATGAAAAATGTGATGTGGGGAATCAGCCATTGTTTTTAACATCTGTTTTATATTTTCTAGCACATGGATAATGTGTGAGGAAGCAGTAGGTGGAGATAGCTTATTCTGATTGTTTTGAAAGGTTAATTGTGCCGCAAATCGTTTGGCTTGAATTTTCGGATCTGACTTTTTACTAAGCTTCATAGCATTAGCCTGTACGTCCACAGTCTTTTTAGTAAGCTTGATGTCAAAAATATCTAGCCAGTCTTCAGTAGAAAATAACTCATCCTCACTCACTCCTGTAGCCAAGCTATTGATGGTGTTATCAATCAGGATGCGTTTATCGATCAGTTTCTTTTTAATCCGTTCTTCAATGGTGTTTTTCATCCAGAAGCTGTAGATTGTCACACCTTTTGTCTGACCTATGCGGTGAATTCGATCCTCAGCCTGATTCATTTTAGCTGGATTCCAAAGATGATCGAAGTTAATAACATAGGTCGCTTCAATCAATGTAAGCCCCTCTGAGGCAGTTCCAAAAGTCGCTAGAAAAACGGTAATCTCTGGTTTACTCTTGAAATCGCTTTTTGCCTGCTCTCTCTGTTGTGGTGATCCTTTATAAAACACATAGCCAATCTCTGTTTGACTTAGCAAATGAGCAATTTTGTCTGTCCCTTCTGAACGATACTGCGAAAAGACAAGTACCTTTTTATGATTAGCTGCAATGGTTTCCAGTAATTCCAACAGTAAATATGTTTTAGGGCTAGTTATTTGTTCCTTAGCAAAGTTACAAATCTGCTTCAATTCAGCCAGCAAAGCGAAGATATGCCGTTTGATTTGAAATGTTTGTTTTCCATCTAATGAAGTTTCGATCTTGTGACGACCTGTATGTAATGCTTGGTTGTAAGCATTTCTCTGAGCATCATCTAAATCCAACCAAGCTTCCTGTCTTTCTTTATCAGGAAGGTCTTGAAGTACATCCTGCTTCAAGCGACGCAACATGAATGATTTGATTGCATTTGAGACATCTTGGGATGAATATTGCACGCCTCCCCTAAATGTTCCTGGACGAATGAAATCAAATAGTGATATTACATCATCCAACCGATTCTCAATCGGAGTGCCAGTTAAAGCCCAACGATAGTCTGCTTGAAGGCGACGAATAGCTTTTGCTGTCTTTGTCTCTCGATTTTTGACAGTTTGAGCTTCATCCAAAATAATGCAATCGAACTGTTGTAAGTTGGTGAGTACATCATCATTTAAATCGATTCTTAAGGTGGCATAAGTTGTGATGTATACATGAAAAGGTTTTTGCCAATCAAGTTTCCTTTGCTCTTTTTTGCCGCCACGCATCACAGCAACCAATAATTCTGGTGCCCAATGGTAAAAATGTCCGCTCCATCCCTCAGAATTACCAGTTTTAATACTTAAGTCAACGCTGCCAATCACGGCAGAAGGACAAACAACTAGAACCGATTTTATGTGTGCTTGACGAAACAGTAACCTTAGAGCATTCACAGCTTGTACAGTCTTCCCAGTCCCCATTTCATCAGCTAGCAGTGCTGATGGAGTATCAAATAAAAATCTGATGCCTTGCTTCTGATAACCACGCAATGGATTGTAGAAATCCAGGTCATTATGAACTTCTAGAGATAAAGGTGGTAGAAGAATAGGGTGCAGAATTTCACAGTAGCTTAGCGATTGGGACAGAATCTTATCTTTACTCTCATGCTCATTGTTCTGTTCTTTAGAAAAGTCCTCATATTGTTTTAACTCTTCCTCGTCATCATCTTGACCAAAGCAGCACTTCAAAATCCCTGGTCTCTCAAAAGCAACAAATGAGTTTTCTAGAATCTGGGAAACATCTAAAGAAACAAGCAGATACTCTAGTTCCGCCAGTACTGATACTTCAAAATTAGTAATCTTTTCTGTAAAAGTTTCAGGAGCTATGAAGAGTTTTACATATGCCTGTGAACAAGCTACTGCTTCAATTAACCAATCAGTTAACTCAAAAATTGCTGGTACTGTAACCTTTATTTTGCTAGAGCCAAAGATTTTAGGGGTAGTGCAAGGTTGTAACACCTCATAGGTTGCAGGTCTTTTCGGCAACAAGTTAGCTGATGGTTTACTCGTTGCCATTACCAAGCAAAGATCATCAGACACCAAAGTATCAAAAAGCCGAAAAGTCGGCGAGATAATTGATGGCGACTGGATAATCCAACCGGAAACCGGATAAGTTTCAGCGGGACGGACACCCGATGCTACACGGGTAATCCGCCTTGCAATTCCACGGATCGGGTTCATAAACGCTATCTATCGCCTAACTGGCGACCATGAACATCAACACAAGCTCTTTCGATGCGTTCAAACGGCTCCATAAGATCTCTTTGTAAAAAGATTACTTGTAGCTGTTCAGCGATTGTTTGCAGGTTTCCCGCGAATTTTTCAGAGGTATAGATTTTTGCTGGTGGGTGGTTTGAGTTATGCGGATTCAGCATTTTAGGTTCAACTCCTTTTTGCATCAGGGGTTGATCCGCTTTCATTATCCGAATCGTTGGAATCTCCTGCTTGCTAATGATGCTCATCAGCAAATTATCACGAACCAAAACCAGATCAGGCTTAGTCTCTACCGCATCAAGAAGAGGTAGTCCCAGCAAATCTACTGCGATGTGTTCATTCAACAGTTCACCGTAAAGGGTTGCCTGAAAGCTCTGTGGACGAACAGGTGCTGTGATGCGAAACTCAAGTGGTTTTGTGTCCATAGCAGTAACCAAGATAGCTCCACGTGTAGCGGCTCCATCTTCAAAATGCTGTATTCCAAGAAATCCAATTGTAGTAATTTGCATGTGTGGCCAAATGTCAATAGAGCACAAATATCCAATGAGTCTGTTTTATGCTAAGTGATCGCTACTGCGTTTCAAAATCCATTGAAAACTCAAAAACTTTACAGTCCCGATTAATTCTTCCGGCTACTACCCAGCAAGTGTATCCTGATTAATCCCGAGATCGTAGGACACAATGTCGATGGTCTGGTCTTCACAGGTGTAGGGCTGATAGCGATCGCTTCAGGAGCAGTTCATTAATGATTGAAGCCTGCGATCGCGGGTTGATAATAAAAAGGGATTTCGCAATCGCACCAAGAGGAAACTTGACTTAAACACACCTCATTTTGCCGAATAGTCGTCTCAGGTCAGACAATGAAATGATGAAGCCTTCATACTTGTGGTAAAAGAGGCTAAAGAGTAACTCGATTCTTCAATTGATTGCCTGATGACTTCTCAGCCCATTGCGACGCTGAACTTGATGCTTGTTGAAGACGATCTGGTGTTTCGCCAGGATCTAATCACTAGCCTCCATGCCTACCCAGACATGCATGTGGCGTTAGAGGCATCCAGCGAGGGGGCGATCGCAGAGCTAGTGCAGTGGTTCGAGCAGGATAATCAGCGATCGCTTAATCTAATCCTGCTCAGTTTAGATCTCAGTGCAGCCAATGGCGCAAAAATCGGGCTGTCGCTGTGTCAGCAGATCAACGCTCGGTATCCCCAAATCCCTATCCTGTTGCTCAGCACCATTCCTGATTCTGCAGTGCTGGCGGCAGCATTGCAGACCCAAGCGATGGGCTATTGCCAAAAGGGCACTGCAATTGGGGAGATTGTTTTAATTATCCGCCAAATCGCCGCTGGGTACTCTCACTGGACTCAAGCAATGCGTAGCCTTGCCCAATCCTTAAAGTCTAATGTACCTAATTCTAATGTCCCTAATTCCAGCACAGCATCCCTTGCACTGCCACCCTTAACTGCGTTAGATGTGATGCGGCGAAATATGCGCCTGTCTGGTGTGCAGCAAATTGATGACGCGATCGCCCAACTGAACGCCCAACTCGACAGTGCTAATCTTTCCGTGCTGGATCAGCTATTTCTCACCGGGCGCAGACGAGAATTACAAACCGCTCGTTGGGTTGTCAATCGGCTGCTGACTTCTGAATCAGAGCGCTTTATAGAACGGTTGAAACGGTCTGGATCGTTGTCACAAACTGAGCAATCCATGCTGGAGCGATCGCAGCCTACTGCACAATCCGTCAAAGTAGCTATGACCGCGATCGCCCCAGTTTCCACGCCAACGTTGTACACCGAAATCAGCGTGCAAACCACTTCAGCCGATCACCTCCGCAGCATTCAGGCATCTCTGTTTGACAGCACCTTTGCCAAGCTGCAAGGTGCTTTGCACAACCTGAGCGATCGCCCTTTGGAAATTGATATTCTCAGCAGCGACAAAAAGCGAGAGTTGCTGGCGATCGTGCTCCGTCAACTAGAAGAGACTTTAAACGACTTGCGGTTTTCCAATCTTGAATTAGCGTATCTTCCAGAAAAGCGCAGCATGGTACTACGGAATCTTTGGCAAGCGGTGACTACTGATTTTTTTGGACAATATACAACCCTTACTTTAGGCAGTTCTCCCATTGAGCAAGTGCAACAGCCGACTATAGATGTGGTAGAAGTATTGCTGCTAGATGGTGATGTTGTCCAGGCGAATATTTTAGATAAGATTCCCGCAGTTAGCGATTTTTTGGCGCATCTACTGTTTCAAACACCGCTGCTGATTGACAATACAACCTATGCAGTGGGTTCTGTGGAAGCAATGGCACGGTTGGAGACAGTGCTGCAAAATATGATGATTCAAGTAGCGAATGCAGTCATGCAGCCTTTACTCAACCGCTTTGGAGATGCGCTCGCGATTAAGCAAACCTTCTATGATCGCCGCCTACTCTCCACCCGTGAAATTGAGCGGTTTAGAAACAACCTCTCCTGGAAGTACCGCGTTGATCGCTTCTTTAGTGAGCCAACCGCCATTTTTGAAAGTCGCCATCAACTGTATGTATTGGAACAGCAGGGCATTGTTCAAACATCTATTTACGCGCCTCGTAATCAGGAGCTTGCTGATTTGGGCGGAGTTCGGCTTGCGGTTACACTGGCATTGGAAGCACGAGATGCGATCGCCCCCCGTTTGCAATCAACGGTTTCCTTTGTCGGCAGCGGCGTGGTGTATGTACTCACGGAAGTAATTGGTCGCGGCATCGGCTTAATTGGACGCGGCGTAATCAAAGGCATCGGCAACGCCCTGCAAGACACCCGCTTTAGCCGACGGTAACTCGACATCAAGATAAATCTGAATGGTTCGACTGCTAAATCGCCTGTAAAGAACAATCAGAAGGCTATCGGTGGGAAAAGATTTCTAAACATATCGGCAAGGACGAACCACAGAACTCTGAATTCTGGAATCACACTACTTTTTGCTGAAGAGTTGCACATGAAGATGGGAAGAATACTTTGATTACCTCTTCAACCAAATCCCCCTTTTACATAGATGATCCGTTATGTCTCGATACTCTATCAATGAATTTCTTAGCACCTCATCTCAGAGGGATCGCGGACAAGGCACTTTTGAGCTGGAAAGCCCACACCTACTTGAAGTAAAAGTAAATGGCAGAATCTGGGCAAAAGTAGGGGCGATGATTGGATATTTGGGCAATGTGACATTCAAGCGTGAAGGGATGCTCGAACATGGATTAGGAAACTTGATGAAAAAGATGGTTTCTGGCGAAGGAATGTCTCTAGTAAAAATGGATGGCATGGGACACGTTTACTTAGCTGATAAAGGTAAACGAATTCACATCTTGAATCTCCAGAATGAAACTATTTTTGTCAACGGTAACGACGTGTTGGCAATGGAGAACACGATAAAGTGGGAAATCAAGCTAATGCGACGTATCGCGGGTATGGTAGCGGGCGGGCTCTTTAACATTCGTTTATCGGGCACAGGGATGGTCGCAATCACAACACACTACGAGCCACTGGCATTAAAAGTTAAACCCGATATGCCAGTATTCTCCGATCCTAATGCAACGGTAGCTTGGTCAGGTTCGCTAGAACCTGAAATCGTGACCAATTTTACTCTGGGTACTTTTTTGGGCCGTGGCAGTGGGGAGGCGATTCAATTAAAGTTTCAGGGCAATGGTTGGGTCGTTTTGCAACCTTATGAGGAAGTTTACCTCCAAGAAGTAAGTAGATAGAGTTTGTATTAGTTGCTATGGTGCGCTCCGATGAAGATTACCGTAAGCGTTGAAAGTCACTCATATTGCCATGCCGCCTAAAAAAGAAAACTCTGGATGTGGATGTTCGAGCATTCCCCTTTCATTCATCATCCTTGTACTAGGGGCTGGTTACTGGGGCTCTACTCATCTAGATGATTTAGGTATCAAAAAACTTCTACCTGATTATATCGGCAAACTTTTGCCTAATAATTCACAAACTCCTCCTCCAATTACTCAACAACCCACTGCTGTTGTTTTGACTCCTCCTCCAACCCAGCAGGCACCGATCGCTAATTCACCCTCACCGCAGATCTTGCCGACTATGGCACCAACGACTAAATCCCAAGCTCAGCCGTTACCAAAACCTGCTAGAAAATCGTCATCTCAAACCCTGTGGGAGAAAAAAGCAATCAGAGGAATTTATTTGAGTCGATATCAGGTAACGAATAATGCCAGCGAACAAACGATCCGCGATCGCGTTCGTTATTACCGCAAGCAAGGAATGAACACCATTATTCATGGAGTATGGGGCAACGGCTGCACAATGTATAACAGCACTGTCATGCAGCAAACATTTGGGTATAGAAGTTGCCCCAATCAGTTTCAAGATCAATGGTTAGAGTGGTTAATTGATGAGGCACACAAGCAAGGAATGCAAGTTCACGCCTATTTTGAGAAGGGTATCAAAATCGACAAGAACAGCCCAATTTTTGACTTAGCAATCTCTAAACGGTGGATTGTGCCTGGAGTTGACAAAACCTACGCTGGCATTGATCACTACGTGCTGGATGTTGAGATCCCAGAAGTTGCTGCGTTATTCAAAAAAATCTCAGTCGAGTTTGTCCAAAAATATCCAACTATTGATGCCGTCCAGTGGGATGACTACCTGGGTTATCATGCCGAACTCCCTGGCAAGATTGACCGCACTGCTCGTCTGACTAGCTTTGTGCGGCAAATGAGGTCTGGTATTAAGAAAGCGAATCCAGCGGTTAGCTTCGATCTTTGCCATCACAACCCCTACTGGGGTAAACGTTATTTCGCTGCAGATTGGCAAAATTGGAATGTTGATCGGGTTTTCATTCAGGTTTATAACGATAAAAACTTTAACCAAGAGCTAGAGTACGCCAAAAACTATGCTGGAGTTGCAATTTCTGAGAAGCAGCTATACCGCTTAAAACCCCTGATTAACAACGCCAAAATTAAGGGTGTTTTAGTGTTCCCCTACGCTGGAAAACCAGAAGAAGCCGCATCGCTCGTCAAACAATCACTCCAGTGAGTAGGCAAGCACTTCACCTTCAAACCAATGTCTGGCAGCGATTGAAGAAAACCCAATATTACTTAAAAGCCTATAGTTCTCTGATAAAAACCTTCTATATCTGGAGGGGTTTTCTAAAGCTTATTTCTGAGATTATTTATCCTGTTAAAGTCTAAGAACGGAGAGAGAGGGATTCGAACCCTCGTTAAAGTTACCCCTAAACAGCATTTCCAGTGCTGCGCCTTCAACCACTCGGCCATCTCTCCAAAAGGTTGTGCTGCATAAACAGCCGTGAGACAACTATAGTAGCAAAACAAGTGTCATTTTGGTAACAAGACTAAATTCATGGCTCTTTTTCATACGATTCAAATTCGCGATCGCCGCACCAACACGCTCTACACCGTTCAAGTTCCTGAAGACCGCTACATTCTGCAAACGGTCGAAAATCAAGGAGCCCCATTGCCCTTTGCCTGCCGCAATGGAGCCTGTACCGCTTGCGCTGTCCGAGTTATTTCTGGCGAAATATATCAGCCTGAAGCCATGGGGCTTTCTCCAGATTTACAGCGACAGGGATATGCCTTGCTCTGTGTCAGCTATCCGCGCTCTGATTTAGAAGTAGAAACTCAAGACGAAGATGAAGTTTATGAGCTGCAATTTGGGCGATACTTTGGCAAGGGTAAAGTCAAACGTAGACTTTTCCTTGACGAAGAATAGTCTTTTGCCCTTCATCCCTCGCCCCTAGCGCTCATGCCTGTCTCTCCCATTCAACTTCAAATCTTTCTCGACATTGCCACCGAAGCCGCCCTGGCAGCAGGCACAATTTTGCAGCAGCATTGGGGCAATTTAGAAAGCGTGGAAGAGAAGGGTCGTCCCGGAGATCTCGTTACGGTTGCCGATCGCGAGGCTGAGACGGCTGTTTTGCAGGTACTTCAGCGACATGTGCCTGGTCACAACATTTTGACTGAAGAATCTGGGCAAAAGGGAAACTTGGAGAGCGAGTTTTTGTGGGCGATCGATCCATTAGATGGCACCACCAATTACGCCCACTCCTATCCCGTTTCTGCCGTATCGATCGGTCTCATGCTAGACGGAGTGCCCATCGTTGGAGCCATTTTTGACCCATTTCGACAAGAGCTATTTCGCGCGGCTCAAGGACAAGGAGCCACTTGCAACCGTCGCCCAATTCATGTTTCAAAAACGACTGAGTTAAGCAAGAGCTTGCTCGTGACTGGCTTTGCCTACGATCGCCGCCAAACCACCGATACTAACTACGCTGAATTTTGCTACCTCACCCATCTCACCCATGGTGTGCGGCGCAGCGGATCTGCTGCCCTGGATTTAGCCTATGTTGCCTGCGGTCGATTTGACGGCTACTGGGAACGGGGGCTATCTCCCTGGGATATAACCGCCGGAGCCATTCTGCTACAAGAAGCGGGCGGCAAGGTGACAGCCTACGACCAATCACCTTTTCAGATAGACTCCGGGCGCATTCTGGCAACCAATGGCAGCATTCACGCCCACCTGAGTCAGGCATTGCAGGACGTTCCCTCCCTAGAAACTTGGGTAGATTCCACCAAGTTTGTTCGCTTACCCTAGCGCAGACTGGGAATGGTCAGATTACACTAGAGAAAATTCCACGGCAGGCAGCAGTACACCATGTCTTTTCAACTTGAGCGAGGGCTGTTTCTATTAGATTTTGTAGATCATCACGCCATATTAGGGGTGCCGATCGATGCCGATATACAAACCATTCGGAAGCGGTACCTTAAAGTTGCCCGCAAGCTTCATCCTGACAGCAGTGCCGTAGAAAATGAAGCAGACAAGAAGCTGGCTAGCGAATTTTTATCAAAGCTTGTGAATCCTGCCTGGGAAAAGCTTTCTCAAGAAAAAGACCGCGCCGAATATGGCATTGTTCTGAACCTGAAAGGGCAACAAGCTACTCGTCAAGGAAACTGGGAATTGGGTAATTTGGGCAAAGAGATTGCGAATGCTAGCAATCCTGAGCATTTTTATCGCACTTCATTGAAAGGGCTTGCTGATAAGCAATATGAGCAGTTAGACCAAACGCTAGAAGTTACAGGACAAATTAGCGAACTCAATATGGTTTACCTGATGCGGAAGGAAGGTCAGGGTGGTTTTAACAGGGCTGAAACATCGCGAACAATTTATACAGGCAGCAATCTTCCAGATTCTTCCCAATCATCGGTAAGACCGACGGCGACCAGCCAACCACAGCCAGCGCGTCCAGAGTCAGTGGCCGACCAGTATTACCGTCGGGCGGAGGGCTATATGGCGAAAAATAATTATGCCAAAGCGGTTCTAGAACTGCGGGACGCGCTCCAACTTGAACCTAAAAATGGCAGTTGTCATGCTTTGCTAGGAGCGGTTCATTTTAAGCAAGGTCAGGCAACTATGGCAAAAATTCACTTTAATAAAGCGCTGGAGCTTGATCCGACTAACGCGATCGCGCTGGAAGGTAAACAAAAGCTAGAAAAAACGACTGGCACTTCAGCAAACTCTAAAAACTCGACCCAAAAGCCTAACGCTAAAACGAATAAACCCGACGATAAGGCAGGCGGCGGTCTATTTGGTTTATTTGGGAAAAAGAAATAAATGGTATACCAACCTCCTGCGGGAGCCAGAGATCTCCTGCCTTTAGATGTTGCCCAGAAACGCTGGATTGAAGACCGCTTACAGCAGATGTTTCATCAATGGGGCTACCACCGGATTATTACTTCAACATTAGAGCGATTGGATACTTTGATGGCAGGGGGAGCCATTCAACGGTCAACCGTTTTGCAGCTACAAGGACTAGATGACGAAGACTTAGGATTGCGTCCTGAGTTAACTGCCTCGATCGCTCGGACGGTCGTAACGCGCATGGCAGGAGCAACCTACCCTCTGAGGCTTTACTACAACGCCAACATCTTTCGCCGCGCCCACGAAACCAGCCACACCCGCCAGCAGGAGTCTTATCAGGCGGGTGTAGAGTTACTCGGCAGCGGCGGAGTGCTGGCTGATGTAGAAGCATTGCTGCTGCTGATGGATTGCTTGCAAAGCCTTGGCTTGCACCAGTGGTCGATTGTGCTAGGCGAGGCGGGGCTAACGCGATCGCTGCTCTCCGTCTTTCCATCGGCCATTCAATCAACCGTGCGGCGGGCGATCGCCAACCTGGATCGCATTGCCCTAGAAACCTTGCCTATGACTCAAGACCTACGCGATCGCGCCCTACTATTGCTCGATCTGCGCGGCACTCCTACTGAAGTCTTGCAAAAAGTGTCTAGTCTAGATCTCAACCCGACTCAGCAAGCCGCTCTAGACAATCTTAAATCCCTGATTGACCTGTTACAAACCACTCCAAACTCCGTATCCTGTACTCCGAACCTTATCTTAGACCTCAGCTTAATCCAAACCCTGGATTACTATACAGGCATTGTGTTTGAGGTGGTCAGTGATACTCCTAATGGGCGGCAAGTATTAGGTCAAGGCGGACGCTATGACCAACTGCTGGGGTTGTATCATCCCCAAGGCGAAACCGCTCCGGGTATTGGATTTGCCTTACAAATTGAGCAGTTACATCAGGCGATCGCCCTCACCAATCAGATTCCCCAGAACATTCCAATCAGTGATTGGCTCGTGGTTCCAGCAAGCCCCCAAGCTTATACCGCTGCACTTGCCTACGCCCAACAGCTTCGCACTGCTTCAGAGAACGTGAGAGTCGAACTTGATTTAGGTGGGCGCACCACCGCCGAAATTCATGATTATGCCCAACATTGCCGGATTGCTGCGATCGCCTGGATTTCACCAGACGGCACCGCCAAGGTTGAACCCATCCATCTAGAATAAAAAGTGCGAAATACGAAGTGCGAGGTGTAGGCTGAATACTCTGGCCCCGTTCGGTGAGCGCGACTAGACTGAGCGATCGCCAAACGTCTCATGTCGCCCTACCTTTGCCACCAACCCCTTTTGGAGATTCCTGTGCCCCATTCAATTGTGACTGAAACCTGTGAAGGCGTGGCAGATTGCGTCGATGCCTGCCCTGTTGCCTGTATTGATCCAGGACCTGGCAAAAACCTGAAAGGAATGGATTGGTACTGGATCGATTTTTCCACCTGCATCGACTGCGGTATTTGCCTGCAAGTATGCCCAGTGGAAGGCGCGATCGTGCCAGAAGAACGCTCTGATTTGCAAAAAACACCCCAGTAGCGGACTCTTCCGCCTATTCCCTATCTCCTCTTACCATGCCCGATTCTGCTCCCTTACTCGAAGTTGAAAACGTTTACGCCGGATATGTCAAAGATTTACACATCTTGCAGGGCGTGAATTTTCGGATTCATCCAGGGGAGTTGGTGGCGGTAATCGGTCCCAACGGTGCCGGAAAATCGACCCTGGCAAAAACGATTTTTGGCTTGTTGACTCCTCATTCGGGCAGTATCGTCTTTGCGGGCAGAAGCATTGTGGGCTTAAAGTCAGACGAAATTGTGCAGCACGGCATGGGCTATGTGCCGCAAATTTCCAATGTGTTTCGCTCCCTCACCGTGGAAGAAAACCTAGAAATGGGTGCCTTTGTTCTAGACCAGCCCACTCAACCGCTAAAAGATGAGATTTTCACGCGCTTTCCTAAACTAGCAGAGCGCCGCAACCAACGCGCTGGAACCTTGTCTGGTGGAGAACGGCAAATGTTGGCAATGGGCAGAGCATTAATGCTAAAACCCAAGTTGCTTCTGCTAGATGAACCTTCTGCGGCATTGTCGCCCCTGCTAGTAGACAGCGTATTTGAACAAATTCGAGAAATTAATCGAACTGGAACCGCGATTGCCCTAGTTGAGCAAAATGCCCGTAAAGCATTGGAAATGGCAGATCGGGGCTATGTGCTGGAGGCAGGACGCGATCGCTTTGAGGGACGCGGCATTGATCTGCTCAACGATCCCAAAGTCGGCGAATTATATTTGGGAGCCACTAAACGATGACGCTCAGCCTCAGTGGCGATCACATCCAAGTCATGAACGCCCATGCCGAGCGTACCTATCCTGAGGAGTGTTGCGGTTTAATGCTGGGTACTGTTGAGGGCGACACCGATTCATCAATTCGCGTTGTGATCGAGCTTTATCCCGTTGAAAATAGCTGGAATCAGCAAGTAGCAGCCGACCTGCACGATCAATCGTCCTCCAAAGATCGCCGATACGCGATCGCCCCCGAAGATATGCTCAAGGCAATGCGATACACACGGAGTCACCGTTTAGATATTATTGGGATCTATCACTCTCATCCCGACCATCCAGCAGTGCCCTCAGAGTGCGATCGTCGCCTTGCATGGCAGCACTATTCTTACAGTATTATTTCCGTTCAGCAGGGAAAAGCCACGGAGTTTTATAGTTGGAGTCTAGATGTAAATCATCAATTTCAACCCGAAGTGATACTACAGGATACCTGTCATCGTTACATAGCGTTTTCCTAACTCCTAACCCCTATTTCTTGTCCCCTATCCACGCCAACCATGCTAAATCCCAACCTGGACGACATCCAGTTAGACAAAGAAGAATATGAGCGCTATTCGCGCCACCTAATTTTGCCCGAAGTTGGGCTAGAAGGACAAAAGCGCCTTAAAGCTGCCAGCGTTTTGTGCATTGGTAGTGGTGGCTTAGGGTCGCCTCTCCTGCTCTATCTCGCTGCTGCTGGCGTTGGGCGAATTGGGCTAGTGGATTTTGATGTCGTCGATCGCTCCAATCTTCAACGTCAGGTGATTCACGGTACTTCCTGGATCGGCAAACCTAAAATTCAGTCTGCCAAGGATCGAATTCTAGAAATCAATCCCTACTGCCAGATCGATTTGTATGAAACGCGCCTGAGTGCCGAAAACGCGCTGAAAATCATGGAGCCCTACGATATCGTCGTTGATGGCACCGACAACTTTCCCACTCGCTATCTAGTCAACGATGCCTGCGTGCTGCTGGATAAGCCCAATGTCTACGGCTCCATCTATCGGTTTGAAGGACAAGCAACTGTCTTTAACTATGAAGGTGGCCCCAACTATCGCGATTTGTATCCCGAACCACCCCCGCCTGGATTGGTGCCTTCCTGTGCCGAAGGCGGCGTATTGGGCATTTTGCCGGGGATTATTGGAGTGATTCAAGCAACGGAAACGGTCAAGATTATTTTGGGTAAAGGCACCACGTTGAATGGTCGCTTATTGCTCTATAACGCTCTGGATATGACCTTCCGCGAATTGAAACTGCGACCCAATCCCGTACGTCCAGTCATCGACAAGCTAATCGACTATGAAGTATTCTGCGGAATTCCTCAAGCCAAAGCGGCAGAAGCACAACAACAGTTGGAATTAAAGGAAATGACCGTCACCGAGTTAAAAAAACTACTCGACAGTGGCGCAGATGATTTTGTGCTGATTGATGTGCGTAACCCGAATGAGTATGAAATTGCCCGAATCCCCGGAGCGGTACTGATCCCCTTGCCCGATATTGAAAACGGCACTGGCGTACAGCAAGTAAAAGAGGCTTTGAATGGGCACAAGCTGATTGCTCATTGCAAACTGGGTGGGCGATCGGCGAAGGCATTAGGCATTCTCAAGCAGGCTGGCATCGACGGGATCAACGTCAAGGGCGGCATTACAGCTTGGAGCCAAGAAGTCGATCCATCGGTTCCAGAGTACTAAAAAAGGAAAGGAGATAGGAGCCAGGGACGCTTAGTTCCTCCTCCTATCTTTTCCTTCTCCATAGCTAGGAGGCTGTTGGATGGCAACGATGATCTGGATGGAAGACATCACCAAAACCTATCGGTTGGGCGAAGTGGATGTGCCCGTACTGAAAGGCATCGACCTGACGATTGAAGAAGGGGAATATGTCTCGATCATGGGTGTCTCTGGATCGGGCAAATCGACGCTGATGAATATTTTGGGTTGCCTCGATCGCCCAACGCATGGACATTATGTGCTGGAAGGCAGAAACCTTACCACACTTAACAACGATGAGTTGGCTTACATTCGCAACCGCCGGATTGGCTTTGTGTTTCAGCAGTTCAACCTATTAGCTCGTGCCACTGCGCTGGATAATGTGATGCTGCCAATGGTATACGCCAATGTTTCTAAGTCGCAGCGCAAGCAACGAGCGGAGGAAGCCTTGAGCCGTGTGGGTTTGGCAGAGCGGATGAAAAATCGCCCCAGTCAGCTATCGGGTGGACAACAGCAGCGGGTCGCGATCGCCCGTGCTCTGGTTAACCGTCCTGCGTTAGTGCTAGCGGATGAACCCACAGGAGCCTTGGATACTGAAACCTCTAAAGAAGTGATGCACCTGCTGGCAGACCTAAACCACCAGGGAATCACCATCATCATCGTCACCCACGAACCCAATATTGCCGCTCAAACCCAACGAGTCATTCATGTCAAAGATGGCTTGGTCGTGGATTAAAGCAATTTGATCACTCCGCGGAAAGCCAGCTACATCCCGCTCCCTCTCCTAAGGAGAAAAGCTTTCAGACAGTTTGGGTTCCACCCTCCATTGGGAGACGGTTAGGGCAAGGACGTTGCTGACAACCGAATAGGATGACTGACTACGAACACTCCTTCTTAGAACGCTCATTCTTATTGGCTCAGAGGCACCTTTAGCCAGGTTGAAAGTTCGTAGGTTAGCCAGTCCAGTTCAGATTTTGTCAGAGATGGCGTACTCTTCAGCTCATATTTTTGAGTATCCGCCCAAATAATGAAAGTAGCCTCCCCATCAGCCGACTGCGAACACTCTAACCGGGTAATGTCTTTGCGGGGTGAGGTTTGCGATCGCCCGGTTTGAATACCCAATCGTTTCTGTGTCAGGGAAATTTGCTGCTGATCAATCTGAAGCTGAACTTGACCCAAGCGAGCAGGTAAGGTGATTTCCAAAAAGGTCGGTTCCTTTGTCAAAGTGATTTTGGTATCAGCGGGTTTTCGGGCTGGGGCAATTTTGACGGGTGCGGCCTCAGCCTGCCGTCCGTGATCCAATCCCTGCAAAGCGTCCTGAGTTGACTTCACCCGCCGATCCAAATTGGGTTCATAGAGCCAGCCCAGCCAATCGGCAAATTGTGGGCTGACGTTGGGAAGTTTGGCATAGTCGATCTTGGTGCCAATACGAGGCAGGCTGGAGGGATGAGTGCCGGTGACCAAAGCCAATAGAGTTGCGCCCAAGCTAAATAAATCGGATGCTACAACAGCTCGCCCGCTGAACTGTTCGGGTGCCATATAGCCGTAGGTGCCAACCACTGTAAAAGCAGTAGTATCGTTGCCCGATACCCGCTTAACGGAGCCAAAATCGATCAGATAGAGTTGGCGATTGGCGAGTAGCACATTGCTGGGTTTAAGATCCCGGTGAATGATTGGCGGTTGCCGTCCGTGCAGATAGGTCAAAATTCCCAGCAGGGCTTTGGCAATTTGCTTGGTTTCTACTTCCGTAAATAGTCGCCCCTGCTGTAAACATTGCTCTAGCGATTTGCCTTCTACATAGGTTTGAATCAGCGTCAGCGCTTTAGCATTGGGTAACTCATGCTCAAAGTAACCTAAATAGGAGGGAATCGATGGGTGAGAGAGGGATTTAAGGATCTCGACCTCGCGCTCGAATAGCTTCAAGTCGTCCCATTGCAGTTGTTCATCAACAAACAGCAGCTTTAAAACAACTAACTCCTGAGTTTGAAGATCGCGGGCAAGCAGAGTCCAGCGTCCGGTTTGCTTGCCGATCTGCCGCTCAACTTGGTAGCGATCGCCCAAAATTTGACCCGCCATATCTCCTCCAGCGCCTATAGCTTCTTATCTAACTCTGATTTCTGCCCTAAGACAACCAGAGATCTTCCTAGAGATGGATTTCATTCTAGTCGAGATTGTGAATGCGATCAGCTTCTCGCCAGCCTGAAAGCAGCGCCCCATGCACCGTTGCAGCATATTGTCGGGAAGTCGCTTCTCCAGCAAAAAAGAGGCGATCGCCCACAGGTTCCGCCAATCTATCGTAATCCTCATCAGTAGCATGGGTTGCCAGGAAGGAATAGGCACCCTGAGTAAACGGGTCAGAACGCCAACGAGTAATGCAGTGATGGGTCGGATTGGGCACTTTTGCGCCGTAGATCGTTCGCAGAGTTTGCATTGCTGCTGCCACAACTTTTTCATCCGACCAGTCTTCTAAAGTTTGGGCATAGCTACCTGCATTAAACCCAACGAGAATCGGCTGTTTGGTAATGGGGTAGAAATTAAAAAACTCAACCCATTCGCCCTTTTTCTTTGGAATGTAGCCAATCACTTCTGCCGACTTCTCCCAAAACATCTTGGGGAAACGTAAAACAACTTTATTCAGCGTCCCCATGCCCAAGCGGTGAATTGCTTTTTGTTTAGCATCCGGCAAAGCTGGAGAGAACGTCACGGACCCTGCCTTCAACACTCCCAGCGGCACGGTGACGATCGCGTAGTCTGCTTCAAAGGTGTCATCCTGACACTGTACTCGCACACCTGTTTGCTGGTACTCCACCGCTTTCACAGGATGCTCCAATCGAATATCTAAATCTTTTGCTACTGCGGTCACAAGCTGGTCGTAGCCTTTGGGAAATAGACCATCCTCGCCATCAAATTCTTCGCCTTCATCCCAGTGATAGCACGATAAGTCAGCACTGTCGGCAGCGTATTCATGCTCGATCAAAGAAGCGATCGCATAATCCAACTCGCGCCGATCTTGAGCAGACAGTTCCCATTTACTCAACACAATATCCAACGCGGTTTGCAGCGAAATATCCGCTTCATTCTCCTCATCCATTTGCTCGACGAGTTCTTCCACTTCGTCCAGCGCTTCCCAAAATTGCTCTTCTAGCTCTACTTGATCGTCATCTTCTAGAGCAACGCCCTTCGTGTCATAGAGCCAAAGATTTTCGTAATCCGTGGTCACCGTTTCTAGATCCCACTGTTGTGCCAGATCCATCACTGGGTTGCCATCCATGCCATGCACCCAGGTCGCCCCCAGTTCCACCGGAACGCCCCAGCTGCGATCAGTGTGGATTCTGCCGCCAATGCGATCGCGCCCTTCCAGCACCGTTACGGTATACCCAAAGGACTGGAGCCTGCTAGCCGCCGCCAGCCCTGCAATTCCAGCACCCACCACAATCACACGGGTCGTTTTAGACATATGCTCAACTCAATCTACAGCCGCTTGCACCAACGCCTTTAATCCTATTACAAAGACCTGACACAACTACGGCATATGTTGATTGGCGATTACGCTTCTCTATCAACCCCCGGCTTATTAAGCGCTAGATGATTAGCCTTACTGGCGAGCGTGGTAACTTGCGGCAAAAGTTCTACCCATTCACTAAAACAGCCCACAACGCAACAAACCCTCGTCTACTTAGGTTGAGCTTGTTACAAGAAATTTTCTGCATAAGTCCCTAATTGAGGGTGTTATGCGAAAATTTTCAGTATATTGAGCTGTTATGCAGGCCATCTGTTGGTGCTGATGCAGAGCCAGATCCGCAGCCATAATCTGAGAGTTTGCAAAGGTCAAGAACACAATGACGATAATTTAAACGATGAACTACCGAAACTACATCACGATCGAACCCAATAAACGCGGTGGTAAACCTTGTGTACGTGGCTTGCGAATTACGGTTTATGAAGTGCTTGAGTACCTGGCTTCCGAGATGACCGAAGTAGAAATTCTCGACGACTTTCCTGATCTGACGCGAGAAGATTTAAAGGCCTGCATTGCTTATGCCGCTGACCGTGAGCGTCGGTTTATGACAGCTCCATTACCCACATGAGATTACTTCTCGATGAAAACTTGTCGCCTAAGTTGCCGAATCGTTTAAGTGATCTTTTCCCAAATTCGCTTCACGTTCGAGATGTAGGCATGGAAGCAACGGTCGACCCAGTAGTTTGGGATTATGCAAAAGACAATGATTTGATGATTGTCTCGAAAGACGCGGACATGCACGACCTGAGCTTAGTATTTGGAAATCCACCAAAAGTTATTTGGCTTCGCCTTGGAAACTGTTCGACATTACAAGTTGAAAATTTGTTGCGTCGAGATTTTAACGCGATCAAATTATTTTATGAAGATAAGAATTTGTCGCTGCTTGCTTTATCTTAGTGAACCAATAGCTTTGGATCTCTTTCCCCAGCTTTTACAGATAGAGAAGATGTAGCGGCGATCGCTACGAACCACGACTGTATCAAAAACTAGATGGTTAACGTTAGATAGCGATTACAACTTGTGGCAGAGTTTCTACCCGTCTATCAAAATAGGCTGCTTATGCGGTGCTTAGTGCTAATTGTGTACTCTTATGGTAAGCACGTAGGAATTTTCTAAATAGACCTGCTTTGAAAATAGAGGACTAGCTCGGTGGTTGAGGGGCGGTAAGGGGCGTTAATTGAACCTGATATCCCAACCGCTCTATCCGGTGCTGCAAGGTTTGGAGCAGTTGGTGTTGGGTGCGTTGCCCCGAATCGGTAGTGCGGTAGTCGCGGTAGGGTTGGTGTTGTTTGAGGATGTGATAGACCGCAATCAACAGGCGGTGGGCGACGGCAACAATGGCGCGTTTGTGTCCCCGACGGGACGCAAGTCGGCGATAGACCGTAGCAAAATGGGAGGCTTTGCAGCGCACAGCAGCATTTGCCATTTGTACCAAGATGCTTCGCAACCAGCGATTTGCGGGTGGAGTTTTGCCAGAGTATTGTTTGCCCGCACTCTCATGATTGCCCGGACAAACCCCAGCCCACTTACACAGATGCGCGGCGCTGGGAAAGCGTCGCATATCACTCCCGATTTCTGCCAGCAGCAGTTGAGCACTGTGACGGGCGATTCCCGGAATGCTGTCGAGCAACGGCATCGCTTGCTGCCACGCCAACGGCAGGTCAGAGGAAGAATCTGTCTGAGGCTTGGATTCAGCCGCCGGAACGAGGACTTCGACCGGAGGCATGTGCTGCTCAATCAACTGCTCGATTCGCGCGTCAAACGGTTTGAGCTGGCGGTCGAGAAACTCTAGATGGTCGAGATGCATTTGGATCAAGAACCGATGATGGTCCCGCACTCGACCCGAGAGCGCTGCAATCAGTTCGGCTTGCTTGGATCGCATGCGTCCTCTGGCAAGTTCAGCGAGGGCTTCTGGGTCTTCAACTCCTGCCACCAGTGCTTTGAGTATGGCGCGCGACGAGACTCCCCCGATGTCACTGACCACCGATGCCAGCTTCAGATTTGCCCATTCCAACACTTTTTGCAGGCGATTGATGACACTCGCGCGTTCGCGAATCAGCGTCGTGCGCTGGCGGGTCAAGTCGCGCAAATCACGTTGGGGCAGGGGTGGAATAAAACTGCCACGGACGAGTCCATAGCTCAGTAGCTCGGCTAACCACTCGGCATCTTTGACATCGGTTTTGCGTCCAGGTACTTGCTTGAAGTGATGCGAGTTCACGACTATCACCTCAAAGCTGCTCTCCAATACGTTGTACACGGGTTTCCAATATTCCCCTGTACTTTCCATGGCAATGTGCGTGATCTCGCTACTCGATAGCCAGTCGCACAGATTTAACAACTCGCGGATGGTCGTACCGTAGGTGCGGGTTTCGCGCTGCGGTTTCCCATTCATATCCAAACTTAAGCAACAGACCACGACCGTCTTTTTGTGAACATCAATTCCAGCGCAGCGCTCATGGGTGACTTGCATCAGGCTTCTCCTTGATTAGGGTTAAGCTGGTTCACCCGCCATGTCGTTAATTGATCCTGCTTTGCGTGCTGTCTCGCAGTCGGCGAAATGCACAAATGGGTGTCCCAAGGGCGGGTACGGTCAGTCTCCTGCTCAGGCTGATTGGCACTAGTTCCAATTCGACCTCTAAACCAGTTCATCTGACGTTACCACTTTCATCCCAGGGTGTGAGCAATCGCTCATGATGTCTCCTGCATAAATCATGAGGCCTGTGTCAGTTCGTAATTCAACAAGCCAGCAATGATATTTAAGCGTAAGCCAAACCGCCTTCTACGATTACGATAACGCCCTGAGAAGATGCAGAAGATCTTGAAGCGGCGAATCACATGTTCAACTCGCACCCGCAGTCGTGCTAAGGCTCGGTTATGCTGCTTTTCTTCCTTTGGTATAGCGCTACAAATCAGTGCTAGGACATATCATAGGGATGAGAGTGCATAGAGAAATTGCCCATGCCAGGACCCTACAGCGATGACCTTCGCCAAAAAGCGATCGCGGCAGTTGAGCGCGGAGAAGGCAAAAGTCATGTGAGTCAGATGTTCAACATCAGTCGTAACACCCTCGACCTGTGGCTGAAGCGAAAAGAGCAAACAGGAGAGTGCCGAGCGATTACTCACTATCAGCAGGGATGTAGACATAAAATCACAGATTGGCAACGGTTTCGTGAGTTTGTCCGAGAGCATGGCGGCAAGAGCCAAGGGGAAATGGCGAAGTTGTGGGGAGACGGGGTGAGTCAGCAAAACATCAGTGATGCGTTAGGTAAACTTGGATTAAGTCGAAAAAAAAGACCTACGGCTATCAAGAACGCGATGACCTCAAGCGTCAAGAGTTTGAGGAACGCTTGAAGACAAAACCAACGGCTCAAGTGGTGTACGTTGATGAAGCAGGCATTGATAACCGAGAGGACTATGCCTACGGCTACTGCAAGGTTGGGCAACGCTTCCACGCGCTCAAATCGGGTAAACGAACTGAGCGCGTCAGTTGGATTGCCGCACTCTGTCAAGGAAAGCTGATTGCTCCACTAACCTTTGAAGGTTCGTGCAACCGAGACTTATTCGAAATCTGGTTAGAGCAATGTCTGTTACCTCAATTGCAACCCGGTGATGTCATTGTGATTGACAATGCCAGTTTTCATCGCTCTCAATACATCACTGAACTGGTGGCTGAAGCAGGATGTGAGATCTGGTATCTGCCGACCTATTCTCCTGACTTGAACAAGATTGAGCGTTGGTGGTTTGTGCTCAAAAACTGGATGCGGCAACGGTGGGATGAATTTGACAACTTTCGGGATTGTGTCGATGCCGCGTTTAAGAACTGTCCTAACGTACTTTCGTAGTGCTATAATAGCTGCTTGCGAGGCTTTTTGGTTGGGGTACAAGCGCCAGCATGAAGTTTGGCAAAGCCTTGATAGCCTCGGTCTGCTAAACACAACTGCGAAGAAACAAACGGTAAACGACTTTGCTTAAGCAGTTTGAAGTCGTGCGTTCTACCTATATCCACTGCGGTACAAATGATTTGCCCGGTGTCAAACTCCGCCACCACTTGCGCTTTCAGGGTGTGACATTTTTGTTTGCCGCTGTAGTAGCGTTTCTGTTTTTTTTAGGGCGCTCGATTTCTATCTCCCCGACATCGACCATCATCACCTTCCACTCCCAACCGGGTTGGTACAACTGGCGTTGGCTCGGTAGCCGGAACTTGCCACATTTGACCAAAAGGTCTTCCACTTTTCGCACAATTCGCCCAACCGTGGTCTCATGCAATCCCCAACTCACCCCGATATGAAACTGGCTGCGATACTCTCGCCAGTATTCCAATGCCACCAACAGTTGGTCTTCCACGCTCAGTTTGGCTTGACCGCCCTTGCGTCCTCGTCGGTCTAGTGCAGGGCCTACCACCTCGACCATTGCACTGCATGTTTTACGGCTCACCCCACATAAGCGTTTGAACTCACCATCTGAAAGAAACTCGATCTCTCGGTACGACATGACGATTCCTCCTGCACTGGCTCTTTGCCTGCTATATGATTGTGCAACGACGCGATCTCAACTGGCACACTCTTTTACTATTCGTGCAGGAAGTCTAATGGATGAAGCTGATTTTTTACTGTCGTTTAGATGTCTTCCACCTAGCAATCAGAATGAGTGGTTGAATCTCAAAGGCTTTGTAGATAGTTATAATTCCACGCACCATACAAATTACATTCTCAAATCTTTTCCCGAAAACGATAATCGTACAAGTCCAGAACCAGAAGTTTTGCTTTGCGACGGTGATGCAAAAATGGTGATTGAGCGTAAAGTTTTTGCATTTCCTCCAAGCCATATTAGGGAGCATCAGCTCTGGCATCAATTCAACAATATTTTTCTAGAAAAAGTAGTCGATACTTTCTCTGATAGTCTGTACATTCTTGAGATTAAAGATGTAGATATGCCAGCCAGTAAAAAAGAAATCATTAAATTGGCTGACGAGATAGCAAGTGCAGTAATTGAACATGAATATGAGATTAAGAATGCACAAGGAATTTATTCAGATGATCTTGTTCCTTGGAGCTTTTTTGAACTATCCGAGATGGATCGAGAAGACAGTCCGATAGATTTTGGTGTGGGTATTCGACTGAAAACGTCGTCATACTTTTATGACAGCCACCAACTGGGTAATGCAATGCCAATAATAAAAGGGTAATGGACTAGACCTGTGGAATAAATCTAAACATTTAAGCCAAACTCATAGCGGTTGATGAACAATCCAATGACGACATCATGCAACCAGATGGATTTGGAAAAGCAAATGGTTTTGCGAGCCAACCGTTTAATTCGGGTGCGTAAGGTCAGATGCTTGCGCTCAATCTTCTGAGTATGGCGTTTACCCACCCTGTGTAGACTTGGATCGAGGTGTCTTTCATAAGCACCCCAAGCATCGGTGTAGAACTGCATAATCCCAAAGGGTTCTAACAACGCTTTGAGTGCCAAGAAAGCACTGTCTTGATGATGAGACAACACATACGCCAACACTTCACCCGTCTGATGGTCAATGGCGTGCCACAACCACCGTTGCTGTTTCTTTGAACCGACGTAACTCCACATTTCGTCAGCTTCAGCCTCCAGATCTTCCCACTGGCACAGTTTCACTATCGTTTGAGTCGGTTCAAGTTCTGCCAAACGAGCTTCATTGATTGCTTTGAGGTGACGGTCTTTTTTTTAGCGTTTCAATCACCGTTGTGCGGCTAATCTTGAGAACACGGGCGGTATCTCGAATCCCACTCCCGTTGACTGCCATATCTGCAATTTGCCGTTTCACTTCTGGGAGGTATCCACGATACCGATAGTCGCGAATAAAAGTAGAGCGAGAACATTGGGAGTTGCGACATTTGTAGCGTTGCTTGCCTTCACCTGATTGACCATGCTTGACGACATCGTTACTTCCGCAGGTTGGGCAAAGAATCGGTTCAAGCACCATATTCAAGTCTCCAGACAACTACCCTTTTGATTGTTACCTGTTTCTACAGGTCTAGTCCACTACCTGCCAATAATAAAAGCTCAAATGTTGAAGCTGATTGAAAATTCAGTTCCAAAATTTAGCAACTATCGTGATTGCCTCAAAATTTTGATTTTGGAGCCACACACAAAAGTTTTGAACGTTTCAGTGAAAGTTTTAAGTGAGGTAATTCAAAGTATTGGAACACCCACAAGTATTGATCAAGTTTATCTAGCCGCACAGATTGAGCTTAGTGATGGAGAATTATAGCGTTTTCGGTTCCCGTAAGGTACAAACTAGAGGCTTAAACCCTTACCCTGTGTCGTCTTATCTGTACCTCATCCGACGAAGAACCGCTATAATACGAGACTACTAATGTGTTAAAAGCAACTTGTGATCTTAACAATCCGCAACATAACAACGTTGAGGCGGAAGACTACTGCAAACCGCCAGTTGGATTTATGAAGATACTTTCAATTGCTGACCACGAACGTTTTCAGGAAGCCTCTTGCTGTCTTTTGCTTTTCAAATAATCTGCGATCGCTTCAGTCACGTCATCTTCAGCTTTATAAACCCGTGAATTAGGATTCTCAGAACGCCGTCTATCAAGATAGGCTTGTAAGGGTTCATCTTCATCGCGATGCTCCAAAACATACGCTCGAAGTTGTAGCGTTGTCATCATAGCGAAGTCCGGTTTTACGCTCATACAAACCTCCAATCTCCGTCTGGATCAATCTCAATATTGATTTCTTCTTTCGACAAGATAACCACTTGCCCAGTCCGTTTATCCAGAGTCACTGGATCAATCGAGCAATATTTGTTAGTCAGGTCACAGCAAAGCTGAAAACACTTCAACGCTTGTGCTGTAATGTGCATCCTATCCCCATAATCAATGTATGCCCGAATATCAGTCCACAGCATACCCGAAAAGCTATGATCAGCATTTTAGAATAACTAAAAGTATCTGTCTTGAGTAGGTCGTTATGACTGAGTTAGTTGAAGCGCGATCGCCCTCTAGCCACTTTGCAAACATCATTTGAGCAGCGATCGTGTTGATTTACTCCACACAGCAACGCCTAAAATTTTTCCTTCTCCAATTCCAGTAATCTTTGAGATGCCAGTTCTGCGGATGAGTTTTCTTGTTTAAAGGGCAAATCTTGATTAATAGCTTCTATCTCCTGCTGTTCCATTTCATTCACCTCGCCAATATAGGTGCTAAAGATGTGAGAAAGGCGGGGATGATAGAAGCGATGCAGGCTGTAATTGGGTGTTGCGGGAAAGCCGCGTCGCTTTTTATGCCGTCCGCCTGCACCCGGATCAAATGTTTGAATGCCGTGATCAATTGCCCATTCAATTGGCGTGTAGTAGCAAGCATCGAAGTGGAGACAGTCGATTTCATCGGATGAACCCCAGTAGCGCCCATAGAGTTTGGTGCCTTTCGTGAGGCAAAAGGACATACCTACGGGACGGTGGAGATCGTGTTCTTGGTAGGCGGCGACAAAAACGACGCGATGGGCGTAGTTGGGGTAAAGCTGTTCAAAAAACTTTTGCGTGAGATATTTACTACCCCACCAGCCAAACTTATCGCAGGTGTCACCGTAGTAGGTATACATAAGAGAGAACAAAGATTCTGGAATAGCGTCTCCATTCCAAGTTTTAAGCACCAACCCTGCGTTCTCAACGGCTTTACGTTCTCGTTTGATGTTTCGTCGCTGGTTCGCATTAAATCCGGTCAAATAGTCTTCAAAAGTCTGATAGCCTTGATTTTGCCAGATGAAGCTGTGGTGTAGCCAGGTGTTGAATCCGTGGCGCTCCATTAATAGTTTCCATTCAGGGTCGGCATAGAGAAAGTGACAGCCAGAAATATTGTTGCGATCGCAAAACTGTTCGATCGCGTCAACCATCAGCCCAGTCAACGCATCTTCGTCTTCTTCAGGCGCAATCAAAAACCGATAGCCTTCTGCTGGCGTAAACGGCGACATGCCCAGCAGCTTCGGATAGTATTCAATCCCCAATCGCCCTGCCAACTCTGCCCATTGGTGATCAAACACAAATTCACCATAGCTGTGCCCTTTCACATACAGGGGCGCAATGGCAATCAGGCTGCGTCGGGACAGATCACCCGCTGAATGTTCGCGCCATATCGTTAAGTGGTTAGGTAGCCATCCGGTGCGAGCAGTGGTGCTGCCGGAAGTTTCCATATTGTTCAGCCATTCCCACTCAAAGAACGGAGTTTTAAGTGGAACTGCCAGAGCATCCCAATCAGCCTGTGGAATATCTGCAATGCAATTGACCCAAGTCACGGAATAGCGGGGCTTTAGCTGTTCGACCATTGCTCATGTGATTAAACTTCATACAGCGTAATGCATCTAACTAAAAGTGGGGGAAGGAGTTCGGAGTTTTTGGTTTTTTCCCTATTGCCTGCTTATCGCTCACTGTCTGTTTTTCGCTTGACTCGATAATGTAGAAACACTTCTTGGTCGAGCGATCGCGCTTCGATTAGCTCTAAACGAGGCGCGATCGCTTCTAGAAAGCCTTCACCTTCAACGAGGGTTGGGGCATTGCGTCCACCTAAAATAAGTGGGCAAACGGTGACCCAAAATTCGTCTACACACTCTGCGGTGAGCAATCCAGCGATCAGTTCGCCACCACCCAGCGCCGCAATGAGATCGCAGCCCAAGGTCGCCAATCTTTGAAAGGCTGCAACCCAATCCACGCCACCGGATTGTTCTGCCACAATAATCCGCTCAAAGCCGTCTTGATCGGTCCATTTCTCAGCCCCAGTAGCTGTTGTGAGGAGCCAGCGGGGAATGGGTTGCCGAAAAAATGCAAGTTGAGGGTTGATGTTGCCAGAGGCAGAACAAACAATATGTGTCGGCTGAGGAGGTTTATTTTGAGCTTGGCGCTGCCGTAAGAATTCGGGGTGAGAAATGGGTAGCGTCGTGCCATAGGAGCGCAATGTGTCTGCACCAAACAGCACGGCATCGACTTGGGCAATTTGTGATTCTAGATGATGTTTATCGGCAGCAGAGCCAAATCTTGCGGGAGAACGTTGGCGATCAGCAATCTTGCCATCTAGACTAATCGCCAAAACCACGGTGATGAAAGGACGCAGCGGCTGGGCCATGAACTAGCCGCGATCGCGCTCTTGTGGCACACAAACAACGAAAAAAGCAACCTGGGCAGCCGCTTGCTCGGCCGCCTTAATCGACCGTCCGCTTCCTTGCCCAAGACACTGATCTTGCAGCCAAACTTCTGTAGTAAAGCGGTGCGGTAGAGCTGAGGTATCTGACTCAGTGAGGCGATAGGTTGGCAGCAATTTATAATGCGCCTGTGTCCACTCTTGCAGAGCTGCTTTATAGTTTTGACGGGCAGGATCGGTACGAATTTCGTCGATTAATGGAATCAACTGAAAATCAAGCCAGGGGCGAATCAGAGAGAAATCGTGGGTACTGAGATATAAGGCACCCAAAATGGCTTCAAAAGATTCTGCTAAACGTGATTCTTCGCCTAATTTATCGTTGAGGGCACTATTGGTTACTAACAGATAGCGAGCCAGCCCATAGTCAGCCGCGATCCGAGCGAGAGTGCGATCGCTCACCAGCATAGAACGAACTGCCGCAAATTCGCCCACCGGCAGCTCAGAATAACTTTCTAGCAAAAACTCAGCCACGGCTAATCGAATCACCGCATCTCCGACAAACTCTAGCTGCTCATAGTTTGCTGTCGGTGAGACCGTGGGATGGGTCAGGGCTAAATTTAGCAAATTCCAATTAATTGGCGCAGTTTTTGACAACCCTAGCTTTTGAACTAGGGTTTCTAAGTCTTTTTGGCGAGGCGGATACGGAATGACCATTCCATCAGCCTAACAGTTCTTTAGGCACTCTGAGGTAACCTGCTTAACTCTGGTGCAAGCCCTAAGTAGGGTGACCGCTCAGATTGGGAAGCTCGCAACTTAATCGGCTGAAAGGTAGTTCCATCTAAAATGACAATAGGCACCGCTGCCTCGCACGCATTTGTGTATCTGAAACTATCACTTAACCCAAAATGACGATTTTGCGATCGCACGGCTGAAATTGTTTGTGGCAATACGCCTGCCAGTAATGCCAAAATTTCATCGGGAATGCGTGACACAACTTCGCCACTAAAAAATTCTTCAAATCCCGAAAATAGCTTTTCTGCGCGTTGAACTGGATCAGGATGAAACACAATCTTTTGCAGCCAGCGAACCCACTGAATTCTTCGACTATAGGCGCGTTGGCGATCAATGGGACCGATGACCTCAAGCAGGTCTGGATCGCCAATCGCAATAATGGATGAATACCCTGATTCGGTTGGGCTAGCGATAGCGGCACCCGGACCCGCAAACTCAGCATAGTAGGGCTTGCAAAGGATTAGACCACCCCGCTTTGTTTCTCCGACGGCTAGTAAGCGACGGCAGGGAGTAAAAATATCTGAGACTTGAGGAGTGATGTCCTGAGAAATACTGCTATTCACGTAGTTATCCTGCAATGTCGCAGATAGCGAGAGTTGAATAGGAGCAATCTCCTATCCCTGCTTTTATCCTAAGACCTGCCTGTGAGATCAAACTCCCATCATTAAAGGGCTTTGCAGAATCTACACACTTAAGTAATTTTTCTGAAGAATTGGGTAAGACTTAGAATTTATTCCTGTTAGGTATTTGGCAGCAAATCGTGCATCCCGCTTTCCGGCGTTTACACACTGGATTGTTTTGTTGGCAGCCTTAAAGTTTTTTTGATTAATGTTGGAATTTGGGATGGGTAATTTGCTACTGGAATTTTTGCCCGTTCAAATGCAGTAGTTTTGCTAGCAGCAGTGCCAATTTCATTGCCCAATTCAGAAATTTGGGATGCAATGATTGCTCCAGCATGACCCACTCGCCGCCCTTTAGGAGCAGTATGTCCGGCAACATAAGCGATTACAGGTTTGTCGATCGCCTCTGCAATGTAGTGAGCCGCTGCTTCTTCGCTATCACCGCCAATTTCGCCAACCAACACAATAATATCGGTATGCTCATCCTCATCCATAATTTCGAGCCACTGAGGAAAGGATGATCCTAGAATCGCGTCGCCCCCAATGCACACTCCCATGGATTGCCCCAACCCGGCAAGGGTCAGTTCACGGGCAATTTCATAGGTCAAAGTGCCACTACGGCTAATCAACCCAACAGCCCCCGGCGTGTAAAATTCAGCGGGGTGAATTCCTAATAGCAGCTGTCCTGGCACAATTACCCCAGGGCTGTTTGGACCCACGATTAATGTTTCAGTTATTTCTGCCTTACGGAGCAGTTTGACCATATCCAACGGAGGAATGCCCTCGGTAATGAGAACAATCTGCCGAATGCCTGCCGCGATCGCCTCTAGGGCTGCATCCAAGGCTGCATAGGGATGGGTAAAGATGATGGTGGTATCAATTTCGCCCACTGCCGATAGCGCCATTTCCACCAGATCAAAAACGGGAATGTCATCCACCTTTGTGCCGCCATAGCCGGGGCTAACTCCTGCCACAATACGAGTACCATAAGTTCTCATGTGTAAGGCATGCACGGTTGCCAAAGGTTCTGCAATTCCCTGAATTAGGACTCTGTTGTGGGGCGTAAAGTTCATGACAATTTGAATAATAGCGTTGAGCGCAGGAGAGAATTAAATCTGAAATAGATGGAAGATTGCAAAAAAGCCTATGTCTAGAATTGCGGAGGTTTGAAGATACCGCTGCAATCTTGATTACAGTCGAGCGATTTTTTGTTAGCTTTTCGTTAAAAATTTGAACAAAGTTGGGTAAGAGATCGCAACAGGCACCTATGAATCGAACCTAGCTACGACCTGCTTTTGCTAGCGCAACTGCCTGAGTTACAGCTTCATCTAGATTGTCGAGTAAAGAGATTTGGTTTGCTGCCAGCCGCGACTGGGCGCGATCGCACTGACTGCCCACTAATCGAACAACCATCGCCGGCATTCGCGTTGCCTGAGCAATCAGTGTGCTTGGTCGAATGCCCTTCAAGGAAGAAGTTCTTGGGATGGGCTGCCCAACCGAAGCTGCAATAATATCTGCGACTTCATCACAGGGAACCAAATTGCTAATGAGATTGATTAAAACCACTTTCACTTGCTTGTTTTGTGTCATGTATTCTAATCCTTCTTGGAGATGGCGTTTTAGCTGCGCAGGTGAAAAATCTGCGCGGGTTTCACTGCCAATATTCAAAAAGCTAATTGGTTTGCCACCGGCTTGATAGACCAAATCCATGGTTGCCATAGTCAATCCGGCACCATTACAAATGATCGCGATCTGCCCGTCGGATTCCATTGGAACAATCGAAATATCGGATGATGGAGAACTGCTGCCTTCCAGCCTGGTAATTAGAGCTTCTAAATGCGGATGACGCGCCCAGGCATCGTCATTGACACTAATTTTTCCATCCAGCGCCATGACATCGCCGCTTGCACTTACGCCTAAGGGGTTAATCTCGATTAAATCTAGGTCGTTTTGTACAAAAAGCTGATACATCTTTTCCACAACAGAACTGACTGATTCAATTAGAGTGCCTTCTAGCCCCATTTTTAGCGCCAGTCTACGGGCATAGTAAGCGGAAAATTCTTGCTCAACGACGACATGCTGCATTTGATCAATCGCCATCTCTACGTCAATGCCACCCTTTTGCGATCCTAATAATACGGGTCGGCGCACAGAACGGTTTAGCGTGATGGCAAGATAAAATTCTTGATCCGCATCATACTTAGCTTCTGCTAATAGCACTTTGGGATACTCTCCCAAGATGGATAAGTTGAAAATTGTTTGCGCAGCCGCGATCGCATCAATCGTGTTTTCAACAAATCTCACCCCTCCTACTCGTCCCCGTTCCCCGTTGTAAACTTGAGATTTCAGCACAACTGGATAGGGAATGACTAAACCCTTTAAATCCTTCGGGCGCTCAATCCGCTGAGAGGGCAGCACTGGAATGCCCATGGCCCGGAACAATTCTTTTGCTTGATATTCCAGTAGATCCATTCATTTATACCCTTCAGCTCCACAATTCCAAGTTATCCATTGGCGTTCCATTGCTCAGGCATACATCAAGCAGAATCGCGGTAAACTGCGTACAACTGTGGAAAAATTCATTTACAGAATCTGTTTATCCTACGGTAGGAACAGCAGAATATCAAACGGTAACCCAGTTCGAGCAGTTTATTTTTCGCGATCGCCTTCTTTAGAACAAGCCTGTCTTTTGCTAACGGCGGTATCAAAAGTTTTTGCCAACTATCTTCTAGATACAGTTCTAATCCGACCCTTGCAATTATGATTTGATGGTGTTTTCGGAAAAATCTGTTTGTGCTATCTGTAGAGGCTGGCTGACTGTATGCAGCCTATCCTTGAAACTTCTTTCCCTCAATCATCCAAATTTACTATCGAGTTCGCCGTGCAAGATCCCTGGCTCCGTACTATTCGTCCTTTGGCTGCCTGTGCTTTACAAGGTATTGGCTTTTTGGGTGATGATCTCATTGCCCTCGACTCAATTCGTGGCTATTTGCTCAGGATTAACCCAGCGACTGATAACACCACGATTCTAAACACGTTGCAGGTAGAAAACTTTATTGGAGCAGCAGGGCTAGCGCTTTTGCAAGACACACTTTGGGTTGCGCGTGATAATAGCGTGTTCTTTTGCCAATTTGGTGCGTTTTCTTTGCAGCACTTTTTCACAGTGCCCTACCCCATAACCGGAGTTGGGGTTTGGGAATCGACGATCTATGTTGCCTCGCAAAGGGCAGGCTATATCTATATTTTTGAGCAAGCATCTCGCCGAGAAATTACTCGGTTGCCGCTGCCTGGGGTGGGATCTGCCAATCTGGTGGTGCGAGAAGAAGAACTGTGGGTGTGTGATCGCACGGAACAAACGGTATATTGCTTGGATCGGGCAACAGGGGAACAAAAGTTTTCCGTGTTAACTCCCTTTGAATCGCCTACCGGGCTTGCTTTCCATCGCCATCCGACTACGGGTAGCGAGATCCTTTATGTGTCCTACGCCAAGGATGAAGCGTTCATTCGAGATAATCCCAATAATTTGGATAATCCCTATGAGGTATCCTTTCGCGATCGCACCGTTGTTCATCCCTTGCAGTTTCATTACAATCCTAAAACTCATTGCGCCCTGTCGAATGGCTACCTGATTGAAATGTCCTATGCAGAGGAACTGCTGCCTTTAGAAGAGGTGAATTTGAAGCAGTTGGAATGGCGCATTGCCCTGCCCACTGAAACCGATCGCCAAAAGGTGCGATCCATTGAACCGATTGGACGACCTTACACTGAAGAAATTCAGGATGGTCAGCGAGTTGCTGTGTTTCAGTTTGAGACGCTGAAACCGAACGAGCGCCATTTGTTTGGTTGGAAAGCGCTGCTAGAAGTCCGGGCAATCAAATACCAATTTACTTTTGACGATGTAGATAAAGTGCCACCGCTGTCGCCTGAGTTTAAGGCAATGTATCTGGTGGATGATGATGAACTGGCGATGGATATGCCGCTGATTGTGGAAGCCGCACGGGAGGCGATCGGCACTGAAACAAACATCCTACGGAAGATGCTCAAGATTCGTAATTTTGTCTACGATCGACTCTCCTATGCGCTGACTCCCCGCATCGAGCCGCCCGATATTGTACTAGCGCGGGGCGTGGGTTCCTGTGGCGAATATGTGGGATTGTTGCTGGCGCTGGCGCGACTAAATGGCATTGCCTGCCGCACCGTGGGGCGTTACAAGTGTCCGCCCCAAGCAGAATATCGCCTGGTGCCGCTAGAACCAGACTATAACCATGTGTGGATTGAGTTTTATATTCCTGGCTATGGCTGGCTGCCGATGGAATCGAACCCAGATGATACGGGCGAGGGTGGTCCTTATCCCACGCGTTTTTTCATGGGCTTACCCTGGTATCACGCCGAAATTGCCAAGGGCATTCCGTTTGAAACCTTGATGTCGCAAGGCAAACCAGTGGATACAGTTTCGATTGGTGAACTAGCAATTAACCACGTCCGGTTTACGGTGCTAGATGAGTTGCCACCGCCAAACTGAGTAAGAGGTTCGGAGTAGGGAATTCAGAGCGCTGAGCAAGAAGAAATCAACCGACCACCCAAGTGGATGACCACTCTGCTTCGAAGAATTTATAACGAGATGAGCCGTTACAAAGCCTAAATGCCTGTTTGTGGCCATGGAAAATGGAAGCGCCCGTTATAGTAAGTTTGCTTCAAATAAGCTAAATCAGCCTCCCATTCTTGAATGGCGTTACTTAAATTACCACTGTTTCTGCGGCGTGCATTGCGTGCGAAAGCGGCAATGCAATTAGCTGATTTTTGTAATCTCTGAGATGTACCAGGTTCGCCCCATTCACCTAAATAGGCGGTGTCATTAACAAAAGGCAATCGTTCTAAAAAGACGCTATCAAGAATTTGCCGACGTTGGCTTTCTGGCAACCCATTTGCTCCAACTTCATAGCCACAATGGCTTAGCAAGCCTTCGCTATACCGAAAGACATCACTTGATAGATCTTGTGAACCAAACGTGGCTGTCGTTGTCCGCACAAATTGCGTACTATGCAACTGGGTCAGCCTTTGGGTAATGCGTTCACGAAGAGCTTGAGGTCTTCCCCAAGAGCGACGAGACTCTAACTCATGATTGATTTTGCTTAGAAGTTGCTTGTTGTTCCATTCAGCATCGGCAATTCTTTCAAGTTGATCAATACGGCACTGAATGTAAGGGCGCTGTCGGGTGGAGGTATCTGTACGTAAGGGTTGAGCAGGTGCAGGTGGTGGTGTCGGAATACTGGATTGTACTCTTGAATTGGAGACAACTTGTTTTGGTGTCGGTTTAGGTTGTTGATTGCTTCTGTTAAGCCGTTGCTCGACAGACTCCACTGCGTAATGACCTAAAACCGTCATCCCTAAAAAAATCCAGGAGAGCGGAATGCTCAAAAGTGTTCCCAAGACTTGCAACTGTAAAAATGGATTGAATATTTGGACAAAATTGTGGCGTAAATAAGTCCACTCCACATAGAGCAAAAGAATCCCGCTCCCAAGATTCCCTACTCCCCAAAAAACAATAGATAGAATTTGCAGTAGTCTCATGGTTGTATTAATTCTGAGCAAGCAATGTTCAGTAGTTACTAGAAACTAACGAAGGAAACCTAAAAAAATTGCGATCTAGGGTTTCTCTAAGCTCGGATGCATTCTTGATTTTTTCAGAGGCATCAAGTTGTAAGAGTACCCACGGACAATCCTGAAATACTGCTTTACCAATAGCTTCAAAGTAATTTAAAGAAGTAATCTATGCGCTCAATTGGGAGCAGTGAGGCCTTCATTCGTGATGTTTCCGATGAATTTTGAGATTTTATTTTTTTCATTGTTTGCAAACTGGGTCAATTACTTGGTTAGCTTTAACACTAGTGGTTCACGAAATTGATTGGAACCCGGTAGGCTGGAGAGGGCGCGCGATCGCTGCGAAAAATTTAGGTATGGAGCTTTGGTTATGGATGTGATTCCCGCGATTGACCTACTGGGCGGGCGCTGTGTGCGTTTGTATCAGGGCGATTATGACCAGGTGCAAACTTTTGGCGAAAATCCAGTAGAGGTGGCGCGTCAATGGCAGGCGGAAGGCGCAACCTATTTGCATGTGGTGGATTTGGATGGAGCAAAAGCAGGACATCCAGTCAATTTGGAGGCGATTGAGGCGATCGCTCGTGCGGTTGAGATGCCCGTGCAGGTGGGTGGCGGTTTGCGCGATCGCGCAAGTGTTGTCAGTTTGCTCAATCTGGGGGTGCGGCGAATTATTTTGGGCACGATCGCGGTCGAACAGCCGGATCTAGTGACTCAGCTTTGCCAAGAGTTCCCCGACCAAATTGTGGTGGGGATTGACGCAAGGGCTGGCAAGGTGGCAACCCGCGGCTGGATTGAAACCTCCGAAGTATTGGCGACGGAACTGGCTCAGCGGATGGCGATCGCGGGTGCAGCGGCGATTATTTACACCGATATTTATCGGGATGGCACGATGCAAGGTCCAAATCTAGAGGCTCTGCGCGAGTTGGCAGGGGCGATCGAAATTCCCATCATTGCATCCGGCGGCGTGAGTTCTGTACGCGATTTGCTCAGCTTGCTGTCGTTAGAACCGCTGGGCGTAACAGGCGCGATCGTTGGCAAAGCTCTCTACACCGGTGAAGTTTCCTTAAAAGAAGCTGTCCGCGCTGTGGGTCAAGGGCGCTGGCAAGATGTCCCCCCCGATTTTGGCTCCTCCGCCTTCGCTTAAAATGGAGAACCAATCACCTTTTTTGGGGTTGATGTAGAGCCAATTTACTGGTCTGCAAAACTATACTCGGCTAACAACACCTTGGGAAATCAACATGGTTGCAACCCCTACTAAACCTCTGACGCTCGACGAATTTCTTGCCCTGCCCGAAACTGAACCTGCAAGCGAATTTGTTGACGGCAAAATTGTTCAAAAACCAATGCCAAAGCGCAAGCATTCTGTTATTCAAGCTAAACTCACTGCGGCTATCAATCAGATTGCAGAACCTCAAAAGCTGGCATTTGCTTTTCCAGAATTACGCTGCACTTTTGACAATCGCTCTTTGGTGCCGGATGTAGTTGTATTGGAATGGCAGACGATTGAATTTGATGCAGACGGGGAACCCACGGATGATGTTTTTGTTGCACCCGATTGGACGATTGAAATTCTCTCGCCTAACCAAAGCGCTAACTCAGTCATCGATAAAATTTTGCATTGCGTCAACAATGGCACTCAGCTAGGCTGGTTAATTGATGCTAGCGATCGCTCGGTTCTGACATTTACCCCAAATCAAACCCCGCGATTGTATGCCGATGAACAGTCTCTACCCGTTCTTGACAAGCTCACCTTAGTGATCACGCCAGTTCAAGTTTTTAGCTGGCTCAAGCTTGGGCAAGATTAAACTCAACGTGTTTTTTAACGGCATAACAACGCAAAATTCAAGCAGCGTTGCAGATCCAACCTAACTGTGTTTGCAATGATTGCGCGATCGCCAAAAGTTGACAAGCAAGTCCAACGGCAAGTCATGAAATATTCCGATCTCAAAGCCATTTTTGCAGAAGAGCAGACCAATCGGGGTTTGCTGGTGATTGGACTCAATGGTCAAGGTCGCCAGGTAGAAGTCCTGTTTCACATGACCACCGAGCCAAAATCAAATTGGGAAGCGATTACCATCAGACATTTGTAAATCTTGTAGGACGACCTCGCTCAATTTGAGTGGGTTATTCCCTGTCTCTTACGTAAGGGCACTAGTAGGTTGTTCGTCTCAATGCTTCTCGCTCAAGCAGGGCGCGTTTTCGCTCAATGCCCCAACGATAGCCGCTCAAATCACCATTGCTGCGAACCACTCGATGGCACGGAATGGCGATCGCAAGCGTGTTGGCGGCACAGGCAGTCGCAACTGCTCTTACGGCTGTAGGCTGATTGATTTGTTTGGCAACATCGGCATAGCTCACCGTTGTTCCTGGTGGAATGGTTTGCAACGCTTGCCAAACTCGCTGTTGAAAGGCAGTACCCTGAATATCGAGGGGTAAATTGAGTCCGCGATCAGGGGTTTCAATCAATCCAATCACCTGAGCGACCCAATTCGAGAAAGTCGGATCGGATTCCTGTACTTGAGCATTGGGAAAGCGCGTTTTTAATCGCTCTGTTAGCATTTCTGGGGTGTCGCCAAACTCGATCGCACAAACGCCCCGCTCCGTCGCTGCCACTAAAACCAAGCCCAGAAACGATTGCGCGATCGCAAACCGGATTTCAATGTTTGTCGCCCCAGCTTTGTATTGACTGGCTGCCATACCTAATTTATCGCTCGCTCCGGCATAAAACTGACTACTTGTACTAAACCCAGCGTTATAGATCGCTTGAGTCACAGACGTAACTTGCTGCAAACTATCACGAACCCGCTGTTCCCGCTGAGCGATCGCATATCGTTTGGGAGTCACGCCCACAATCTCTTTAAACAACCGTTGAAAGTGGTATGGACTCAATCCCGCTGTGACCGCCAATTCATTTAATGACAGCGATTCTTCGGATGTTTCAATCAGTGTGCAGATTTTGGCGATGAGTTGGACTTGCTCCTCTCGCGGCGACATTGCATTAGGTTGACATCGCTTGCAGGGACGAAAACCTGCCTGTTCTGCCTCAGTGCAGGTTTGGAAGAAACGAACATTCTGGCGATTGGGCAACCGTGAAGCACAGGCTGGACGGCAGTAAACGCCCGTTGTTGTGACTGCATAGAAAAAAGTCTCATCTGCCTGGCGATCGCGACTAGCTACTGCATCCCAACGCAGTGCATCAGTCGAAAATAATTCAGCGATCGCGATTTGCATAGCCCGTCCTAAAACTCAAAATTCGCTTTGAATCATGATGATACGAATTAGGCTAGCAATCCACTATCAGATTCTTGCGGTCTAATTCAATTAGCATCCTGATTGACTTTCACGCAATAGTTCTGTGGCTTTAACCATGCGCTAAGTCGTGAGATATTGCAGTCATTAACGTCTGAATCTTATTAGTGCTACGTCTGTTTCACAGGCGGCACAATGACCAATTCTGGTTTATCCTCCAACTCAGCTTTCCTTCTGGCTGAGGGGTTGAAAGGGTGTCATGAGACCTGAAGCTTTAACTTTTAGGCAGTTCCAATATGCCGATAGCGCGCCTGCACAATGTAGTAAATGCCGTAAGCAATCAGCCCGATCGCCACAACACCTAAAATCCACGCACCATAAGGTTGTTGCGCCAGTGCTTCTAGGGCACCCCCCAAACCTTTCGCCTGATTAGGGTTAGACTGCCGTGCTGCCTGAATAAAGAAAAAGCCAATGACTACAAAAACGATTCCTCTTGCTGTCAAGCCAACCCTACCCAAGTAAGTAGTCCAAGTCTGTTCAGCATCGCTCATTTCATTTAGCTTCAATTTCTTTCGAAACTTTGCTTTGTAAGCTTCGTAAAACTGGTAAAAGCCAAGCCCAATCACCAGCGCACCAAGTGTTCCAACCAACCATTGCCCAAAGGGTTGAGTGAGCAAGCGAGCCGTCCAATCTTGTGAGGCATTGCTGTTACCCCCAGCAGAACCCAAAACGATTTGCACTGCGGTTAGCGCCAAACTGGCGTATATCAATCCGTTTCCTGCATAGCTACAGCGCTGAAGCAGCCCTTTGGCATCGTTGCCCTTTTGCTCCGGGTCAGCAACCGCTTCAACCAAGCGCCAAAGGGCATACCCTAATAACCCGATCGCCACCAGACTCAGCAAAACTTGCCCAAAGGGCTGAGTGACAATTGTTTGTAGTGCGCCTTGGGTATCGGTTTTTTTACCACCTGGACCCAGTGCTGCCTGTGCTGCTAATAAGCCAACCAACGTATAAACAATTCCTTTCGCTGCAAAACCTAAGCGGGCCAATCGTTCTACCCAAGGGTTAGCCGCTGCCTGTTGCGCTACTCGCTCTGCTTGATTTCTAGCACTTCCAGTGGATGAATTCCGCCCTTTCATGACTGTTATGTCCCCGGTTGTGAGTTTGCAGTGTTGATGCAATCAAGCTGTGCTTATTGCGTAGCGTGATAAAAGCTTAGTATGTCAGGACAGAATCACTATCCTCGCCCTTCTGAGGTAAGAGGTAATGAATTGCAATATCGCCCAATATTGCTAAACAGTCTGAAATTGGTAGTGTGCTGTAAGCAATTAAGGTCTTAGTAAGGTGCTAAACGCTGCTTATTATTTTGAGCTTACCATTAGTTGATTTGTGCTGAGACTTTAACGCTCGTTAAATTGCAAAAGAAGAAAACATGGCTACTCAAATTTTTGTTAATTTACCCGTCAAAAATCTCAATCAATCTGTGGAGTTTTTCACTAAGCTTGGCTTTAGTTTTGACCCTCAATTTACCGATGAAACAGCCACTTGCATGATTGTGAGTGAGAGTATATTTGTCATGTTGCTGATTCACGATAGGTTCAAGACGTTTACGCCCAAAGAGATTTGTGATGCAACGAAAAGCACGGAAGTGCTGGTGTGTTTGTCTTCCGAGAGTCGAGAAAAAGTTGATGAGATGGTTCGCACTGCGATCGCTGCGGGTGGCACAACCTATAATGAGCCGCAAGACCACGATTTTATGTATGGACATGGATTTCAGGATTTAGATGGTCACATTTGGGAACTTGTCTACATGGAGCCAAGCGTCGAAAACCCTAGCTAAACGGCACCCATCTTGCATTCGTTTCACCTCGTGCCAGCAGTCGTGCGAATAGTTAACCCCTAAAATCTAATTCCTAAAATTGAAAAGATCACGAAGGAGATCGCGAGAAACCTTTTCAAAAATTGCTGCCAACACAGCGAATCTTAGAAGAATACAGTAGGCTTTGGAGGATGTCGAAGGGCTGTGAGTGATGAAGATATTGGTGCTAAACGCTGGCTCCAGCAGCCAAAAAACCTCCCTCTACGAGTTGTCGGGCGAGTTACACCATCCGCCAGAGCCACTGTGGGAAGGGACAATTGACTGGACCATAGAGCCAGGTAAAGCAGCCCTAAGGGTGGCAGCCAATGGAACGGTGCTGAAGGAAATTGTTTCTTCTACCTCCAAGGCTGAGACAACAACGCAGCTATTGCAAACCTTGTGGCAGGGCGACACTCAGGTTCTTAAGGCACCCAGCGATATTGATGTGGTGGGGCATCGAGTGGTGCATGGCGGGGCAGACTATCGTGAGAGTGTGCAAGTCACGCAGGCAGTGAAAGCGGCGATCTCCCGTCTTGCTGACTTCGCGCCACTTCACAATCCCGTAAATCTGGAAGGAATTGAAATCATCGAAACGATCTTGGGAACTGAAATCCCCCAAGTTGCTGTGTTTGACACCGCTTTTCATGCTCACTTGCCGCGCGACGTGTATGTCTATCCCGGTCCCTACGATTGGCTCGAAGCCGGGATTCGTCGCTACGGATTTCACGGCACCAGTCATAAATATTGCTCCGAACGGGCAGCGCATTTGCTGGAGCGCGACTTGTCAGATCTCAGGCTGATTACCTGTCATCTGGGCAATGGTTGTTCTCTGGCTGCAATTCGCGATGGCTACAGCGTGGATACGACCATGGGCTTTACGCCGCTGGATGGTTTGATGATGGGCAGCCGCTCTGGTTCGCTTGACCCCGGCATTTTAATCTACCTGATGCGAAAAAATGGCTGTACCGCTGATGAGTTAGAGACTATTCTCAACAAAGAATCGGGTCTAAAGGGCATTTCTGGGCTAGGCGCAGATATGCGTCAGATTTTGGCTGAGATTGAAAAAGGCAACGATCGCGCCAAGCTAGCATTTGATATCTATATGCATCGTCTGAAGGCGGCAATCGGTTCTATGCTGGCAAACTTAGATCGGCTTGATGCGATCGTGTTTACAGCAGGTGTGGGCGAGAATGTGCCCTTAGTGCGAGAGCTTGCCTGTCAAACCTTTAATTTTTTAGGCGTAAAGATTGATTCCGAAAAAAACAGTAGCCATCCAGTAGATATGGATATTTCCACACCAGACTCTAAAGTAAAGGTACTGGTGATTCATACTCAAGAAGATTGGGCGATCGCGCAGGAATGCTGGCGACTTGTAGAAAAAGCTCAATCCGTCAAGCCTGAGTGAAAAAACGCACGGCATCGTCAAATCGATGGATTAAAGAATTTGCAGGAATTTTGATTAAATCGATTGCATGATGTTGAGTCGAAATATCAATTCCGGCCGCTGACTTCAGCAGGTAAAGCACGTAAAGGGAAAGCGCGATCGCGCAAGCTTGCTGAAAACGATTCATAGCCGTGCGGTTTGAAAAGAACTGGTCCAGACTTCAATGGGATCAAGGCAAATTCCTTAAGTCTGGCATATGGGGCAAATCTAGCATATTGGGCTGAGGTAAAGCTGCCTGATAATCAGGATAATGTGTAAACGCCTTTTGAGGCGCGAAGTCACTATAACTGAGGAGCGATCGCGTAATGCTAGTGTGGTTTATGCATGGGGCTTCGGTGCGGCGATCTGGCTATGCCGATCCGCTACGCGATCGTTTGATTGCAGACTTTTCCGATCGCGACTTAACCCTACCTGAGTTCTATTCCAGCTATTGGGGTGAAGAGTTGGGTAGCACGAATGAAATTTGGGATTATGTGCAGCAAGACTTAGAAGCCTTTAAATGGGATTATCCTCAAGTTGATATTGACGATGTATTTCACTATCGCCAACGTCGAGAGCAACTGATTACAGGCTTCTTTCAAGATATTTTCAAATATCTCAGCAGTCCACAAGGGCGCGAAATCCGCCGCACGGTGGCAATGCAGTTCCTCAACTTCGTGACCGACAATCCCTACGACGAGGATTTGCACCTAGTAGCGCATTCTCTGAGCAGCGTCATTTTGTGGGATTTGCTGTTTTCAGACTACGGAACCTCCGATCCAGCTTATTACTTTCGCAGCGTGATTGATGGGCTAGTGGATTCGCCCAATAAGCGCAAGGTGAAACTCCGCAGCATCACGACATTGGGCTGCCCGCTGCTGATCTTCAAGCAGATGATGAATGTGAATGACCAACGGCTGAAAATGTTCGCTAGCACCTATTCTGGTACGGCTCTCCGGTGGATCAACGTGATTCATGCATCCGATATCTTTGCCTATCCTCTCCGCTCTAGCCTCAATTTGGATGATACTGATTTGTTTTTTCGCGATCGCTATCTAGGAGAGCACAATTTTCTGAAGAAAAACATTGGGGATGTGGCAATGGCGCTGGGTTTAATTGCTGACCACACCAGCTATTGGCGCAGTTCGCGGGTCAGTAAGTTAGTAATGGCAAACTTACTTGGCGACTACGACGAGCTTTCAGGCAACAGCCCGATCTTAGAGTTTGGCGAATTTGATTAGCGAGTGCTGGGGGCAGAGTTGGCTAAAGATGCGATACACTCACCCAATGCCGCGATCGCGGCAGTCTCACTCACTCGAAAGACATCATTATGCATAGACTGGCAGCAACACCGGGCGGTTGGACTCCTGACACAGAAGGCGTGATTTTTGTTGATCAGACTCCTGCACCCATCGTGTTGATTACCGCAGCGGATACTGATATCAACGCGATCGCCCAGGCAATGCCCTATCTCCCTGCCAACTTTCCGGCTTTGCGGGTGGTCAATTTATTGCAGCTTCAGCAGCAGTTGTCGATCGACACCTACGCTGAAACTGTTTTGGAGAAAGCTCAGGTGATCGTGCTGCGGCTGTTGGGCGGTCGTTCCTACTGGTCTTATGGATTGGAAGTGGTGCGCGAGACGGTTGAACGCACGGGGGCAACGCTGATTGTGTTGCCGGGAGATAATCAGCCCGATCCAACGCTGATCAGCCATTCCACTTTAGCGATCGCCCAGGTAAACCAGTGCTGGCGCTACTTTTTGGAGGGCGGTGTAGAAAACATGGTCAACGCGTTGCGCTGGCTGGCACATCACAGCATATCCAATCAGTATGAGTATGAACCGCCCCAACCCGTGCCGTCTGTAGGGGTGTATCCTTTCCACATCTCGCCTGCGATACAAAACGCGCCTCAAGTCGGAATTGTGTTTTATCGGGCGCATTATTTAGCAGGCAACCTGGCTCCAATCGATGCCCTCTGTCAGGCATTGAGCGATCGCGATTTGCATCCCGTGCCCATTTTTGTCTCTTCGCTGCGAGATCCGGACGTTCAGGCAGAGTTACTGCACTACTTCCGTCCCAAAGATGAAGCTGGCATTCAAGTGCTGCTGAACACCACCAGTTTTTCTTTGGCTCAATTAGGAGAAAGGGAGCGGGGCGATGAAACGACTTCTGACTTCCCGGAGTTGTGGCAACGGTTAAATGTTCCCGTGCTGCAAGTGATTCTGAGTGGAGGTGGCTTGGCGCAATGGCAACAGGAATGGCGCGGTTTATCTCCTCGTGATGTGGCAATGAATGTGGCATTGCCAGAGGTGGATGGACGCATCATCAGTCGAGCGGTTTCGTTTAAGGCAGTGCAGGGATGGAATGCAGCGTTGGAAACTGAGGTGCTGAACTATCAGCCCGTGGACGATCGCATTCAGTTTGTGGCGGATTTGGCAGCAAATTGGGCAAAACTGCGACAGGCGAACCTGTGCGATCGCAAAGTGGCGCTCATTTTAGCCAACTATCCAACTCGCAACGGTCGCCTTGCGAATGGAGTCGGGCTGGATACTCCAGCAAGCTGTGTGGCAATTCTCCAAGCAATGAAACAGGCTGGGTATCACGTCGAGAACATCCCAGAAACCGATGACGAACTGATTCGACGACTCACCGCAGGCATCACGAACGACCCAGAAACAAAAGGAATGAATCCGGTTGAGCAAACGCTGTCGGTCGCGGCCTATCAAGCCTGGTTTGATACTCTCCCAGAAACGGTAAAGACTCAGGTTAACCAACGCTGGGGAGATGCCCAAGACTCATTTGCGATTGCCGGAATTCAACTCGGTAATATTTTTGTTGGCATTCAGCCTTCACGTGGGTATGAGATCGATCCAGCACTCAACTATCACGCGCCAGATTTAGAACCCACCCACGACTATCTCGCGTTTTATCACTGGTTACGATCGGACTTTGGCACCCATGCGATCGTCCATGTGGGGAAGCACGGCAACTTAGAATGGCTTCCTGGCAAAAGTGTTGCCCTGTCTCAAGATTGCTATCCTGAAGTTGCCTTCGGTGCAATTCCTCATCTGTATCCGTTCATCGTCAACGATCCGGGGGAAGGCTCCCAGGCAAAACGGCGATCGCAAGCCGTGATCATCGATCATCTCACGCCGCCCATGACCCGCGCTGAACTGTACGGTGGTTTGCAGCAGCTTGAAGGCTTAATTGATGAATACTATGAAGCTCAAACCCTCGATCCATCTCGGTTAGCGGTGATCCGTGATCGTATGACGGCACTGATTCAACAAGAGAATCTCAGTCAGGAAGTCCAAGCCATGACAGGCGAGGTGTCCATTGCCCAATTTACACCCGCCGCCTTAACCGAGCTGATCACCAATGCTGATCGCTATTTGTGCGAACTGAAAGAATCCCAAATTCGCGACGGCTTACACATCTTTGGACAATGCCCCACAGGACGACAATTGCGCGATCTGATCGTCTCAATCGCCCGCCATCCATCACCGGGACGACTGGGCTTGACCCGCGCGATCGCCCAAGCCTGGGAGCTTGATTTCGACCCTTTGATGGCAGATCCAGCACTCCTCTACTCCTTCACCCCGCCACTCCACCACTCCACCACTCCATCACCCCGCACCATTGGAGATGCCGTTGACCTGATCGAGAACTTCGCCGCCGACCAGGTTGAGCAATTGCTGAATGGAGGTGCTCCTTTGAATGACGATGAGATAGCCGCAGAGTTGAACTGGATTCGCGATCGCCTTCTGCCCGATCTGCACCATACAGAGCAGGAAATGTATTACCTGCTGCATGGGCTGGCAGGGGGATATGTGCCAGCGGCTCCATCGGGTGCGCCAACGCGGGGTCGTCCAGATGTGTTGCCCACGGGGCGCAACTTTTATTCGGTTGACATTCGTGCGGTGCCGACTGAGAGCGCCTGGGATGTGGGTCGTAAAGCGGCTGAAGTTTTGATTGAAGCCTATACCCAAGAGCATGGTGAATATCCCAAAACGTTAGCGCTCTCGATTTGGGGCACTTCCACGATGCGGACGGGGGGCGATGATTTGGCCGAGGCATTAGCGCTGTTAGGCGTACAGCCCGTTTGGGAAGGAGCCTCGCGGCGGGTGATTGATTTTGAGGTGTTGCCGCTGTCGATATTGGGTCGCCCACGGGTGGATGTGACCCTGCGGATTTCAGGATTTTTTCGGGATGCGTTTCCCAATTTGATTGATTTGTTTGATCAAGCGGTGACGGCGGTGGCCGCACTGAATGAATCCGCTGATGGAAATCCCTTGGCGGCACAGGTGCAGCAAGAAACCCAGGAGTGGCAACAGGCAGGCTTGACGGTTGAACAGGCAGAGCAGCGATCGCGATATCGAGTGTTCGGCTCCAAACCGGGTGCCTATGGTGCCGGATTGCAGGGCTTGATCGAATCGCAAAACTGGGAAACAACAGACGATTTCGCCCGTGCGTACCTCAACTGGAGCAGTTATGCCTACAGCGCTCAGGGCGTTGGCTACTCCGCACCAGAGGCTTTTGAACGCCGTTTAACCAACCTGCAAATTGTGCTGCAAAATCAGGACAACCGTGAACATGATCTACTCGATTCCGATGATTATTATCAGTTTCAAGGTGGCTTAACCGCAGCGGTGCGATCGCTCCAAGGACAAAACCCAACGGTATATTTTGGCGATCATTCACTACCAGAAAATCCAAAAGTGCGATCGCTGCAACAAGAGATTGCGCGGGTCTATCGATCGAGAGTAGTCAATCCAAAATGGATTGCCGGAGCAATGCGCCATGGCTATAAGGGAGCCTTTGAAATGGCTGCAACAATTGACTACATGTTTGCCTATGATGCCACGGCTCAATGCGTTACGGACTATATGTATGAAGGCGTGGCAGAAGCCTATGTGCTTGATCCGCAGGTGCAGGCATTTGTGCAGCAGAAAAATCCTTGGGCACTACGCGATATAACAGAACGACTGCTGGAGGCCCATCAACGAGGCATGTGGGAAAACGTGGATCAGACGATGCTGGATCAGTTGCGATCGCTCTCTTTGGAAGCCGAAGCCGAGATTGAAGGGCGACTGGGAAGTATAGGTGAATAGTTATACAGTGCTAATTAAAAAAGACAAACACTACAGCCTCAATGACATTCATTTGGCACTATGACAAATAAAAAATCACGTAAATTTAGAACAGCTCACACAGGTGATTCTTAGAATCGATGGCAATTTTAGAAGAAAAATGCATAATTTGATTTCTTCAAGTGCAATTTGCCAGAAAACCCCCTGCTTAACCATTGGGCAGGGGGAAGAAGAGCAGAGTGTGTTGACGAGACAGAGTGCTTATGATGTGGGTGAGGAGTGCTTTTCAGCTTCCTTTTCAGGGTGGTAGCCCTCGGTAATTTCGTCAAGATTCAGCTTTTTCTTCAACGTTTCACCTAATGAACTGCCCTTATCGTTTTCAACATCATGTGATGATTCTTTCTCTTGCCACTCGCGGCGTTGTTCTTTCAGCTCACTAACGTTTTCGCCAGGAATCGGTGCCGTAATACCCGGTGTGCCATGTAATTTTAGCTCTGTAGCAGATGCCGCCAATACCGCCGTTTGAGTAAGGCTTAAAAGTATTACAACACTAACCAGCAGCACGGTCAGTTGTTTGATAATCCCTTGAAGCGCACGAAAAGCATGGTTTGTCATATGATTTACCTTCTTAGTAAGTGAATTAAACTAAATTAATCAGGATAATTTTCCCACCTACAAAAGGAACTCACTTCTATACAAATGCATAGATTTTCTGAACGAACGCTGTCAGCCGGTAGAAGCGATCGCGCGCTAAGCCGGTGGCTCTAAGATTCCGCTAGTGCCACTTTGCCCTTGCACCAGAAGATCTAGCTCCAACTGCATCTGCTGCACTACTCTTTCATAGCAATCATCCACATAAGCACAGTCCATTGCCGCCGCCCGACCATACCGCTCAAACACAATTGGGGCACAAATACGAGTGTGGATGGATACCGGCAGTGGAATGTTTGGCAAGGGTCCAATTGCCAACCCCCAAGGTAGCCCTAAATAAATCGGAAAGACGAGCGGATCAACGCCAAACAACCAGGGCATTCCCCAATCATGGAGTTGCCGCAGTTCCTTGTAATAATCGGCTAAAACGATCAAGGTATCATGGGCACCCTTCGAGATGGCAGGGACAATCGGCACACCCTCTCGTAACGCTAACTTGATGAAGCCTTTACGCCCAGCAAAGTGAATGCGATGACGCTGCTGGTGGGGTCGCCATAGATCTTCAGCCCCACCAGGATACACCAAGACCGCGGCACCTTTTCTGAGAGCGGCGATCGCGGGTTTAGGATGAGCCTTAATTGCCCCTAGCTCAACGGTCAATCGAGCATAACCAGGCACCATCCAAACATTGGGATGCATTAGCCCATAAACCGGGCGCTCGGCACCAAATCGGCGAAACCAATCGACCATAAACATTAGGGTATCGGGTGCAATCATGCCGCCGTTGTGAGACCCAACCAGCAACATGCTGCCAGCCGACGGTAAGTGTTGCCAACCGTCGGTTGTGACCCGAAAGTAGTAGCGGTAAAGCCACACTCCGAACGGAAGTAACGCATTAATCGCTTGCGGCGATCGTTCGTCTAAGGACCAGCCATCGAAGGGAGAGTGAGTGCCTTGACTTTGAGTGCGGCGACCATCCAAGCGGACATCGAAATTATGGGACAACGAGTATTCACTCCCCTACGTAATGCAGTTTTCAAACGGGCTTGGCTCAGTCAGCGCTATTCGCAAATCAGCGTAAGTTGCCTGGTTCGGTAGCAATTTGATTAATCAAGCGTCAGCAAAAGAGAACTTGGTTGCTGCTTGTAGTTAAGCAAAGAATGGTGAAAAAGAAAGGCGTTACATTCCGTCGCTGCGGTCCTCGTATTTAATGAGGGTGTAGAAGCAGTATTACCCCGTCCTAATTACACCCAACAAGCAAGTGAGTGGAACTGGCTGGCACCAAAAGTGATTAGCCTTCGCGCAGTTTTTCTAACACGCTTCGATCTTCTAGGGTAGAGGTGTCGCCAGATATCTCTTCACCAGCCGCCAGCGATCGCAGCAGCCGACGCATGATTTTACCTGATCGCGTTTTGGGCAAGGCATCGGCAAATTTGATTTCACCGGGGCGCGCGATCGCGCCAATTTCCTGCACCACATGCTTTTTCAGTTCGTTTTTCAACTCATCGCTGGCAGCAATGTTATTTTCCAGCGTCACAAACGCCACAATTTCTTCCCCTTTCAGATCATCGGGTTTGCCGACCACAGCGGCTTCGGCTACTGCCGAATGAGACACCAGTGCTGATTCAATTTCCATGGTGCCAAGGCGATGCCCTGCCACGTTGATTACGTCATCCACGCGGCCCATTACCCAAAAGTAGCCGTCCTGATCGCAACGGGCACCGTCACCAGCAAAATAGAGATACTGTCCATCTTTTGGTGGAATGTGTTCCCAATAAGTGCGACGGAAGCGATCGGGATCGCCGTACACCGTTCGCATCATGCCGGGCCAGGGATGCTGCACCGCTAAATAGCCGCCCTCGCTTGCAGGAGCGGGATTACCCTCCAAATCCACAATATCCGCCAAAATACCAGGAAATGGTAGCGTCGCGGAACCCGGTTTCGTCGGCACTGCACCAGGAAGAGGCGTAATCATAATGCCGCCGGTTTCCGTCTGCCACCAGGTATCCACAATGGGGCAGCGCTCTTTGCCAATAACCCGGTGATACCACATCCAGGCTTCCGGATTGATCGGTTCGCCGACAGTGCCCAAGAGCCGCAGCGAGTCAAGATTGCGGGCGTTGGGCAACTGTTCGCCCATTTTGATAAAGGCACGAATAGCGGTAGGCGCAGTGTAAAAAATATTCACGCCGTACTTTTCAATCACATCCCACATACAGCCCGGATTGGAGGCACGGGGCGCACCTTCATACATAACGCTGGTGGCACCGTTGGACAAGGGACCATAGACAATGTAGCTGTGCCCAGTAATCCAGCCAACATCGGCAGTACACCAATAAACATCAGTGTCTTTCAGGTCAAAGATCCACTTTGTGGTTATGTGGGTATAGAGGTTGTAGCCGCCCGTAGTGTGGACGACCCCTTTGGGTTTGCCGGTGCTGCCAGAGGTATACAACACAAACAGCATATCTTCGCTGTCCATGGGTTCGGCAGGGCAATCGGCAGAGGCTTTAGCTTGCAGGTCATGCCACCAGTGGTCGCGACCGGATTCCATGGTAATTTTTTGCTCAGTGCGCCGCACTACCACCACGTTCTCAACGTTGGGTGCACTATTGCCAGCCAAGGCTTTGTCTACCTGTTCTTTGAGAGGCACGATCACGTCTTTTCGCCAACCGCCATCTGCCGTCACCACCAGTTTTGCCTGCACATCCACCAGGCGATCGCGCAGTGCCTCAGCGCTGAAACCACCAAATACGACGGAGTGCACCGCTCCAATTCGAGCACAGGCAAGCATGGCGATCGCCGCTTCGGGAATCATGGGCATATAAATTCCCACGCGATCGCCCTTCTCCACGCCCAGTTGTTTTAGCACGTTGGCAAACTGACAGACTTCTCGATGGAGTTGGGCGTAGGTCAGTGTGCGTGAATCTCCCGGTTCTCCTTCCCAAATCAACGCTGCCTTATTGCGCCGCCAAGTCGTCAGGTGCCGATCTAAACAGTTGTAGGAAATATTGATCTTGCCATTCACAAACCATTTGGCAAAGGGTGGCTGCCAATCCAACACCGTGTCCCACTTTTGAAACCAATGCAGTTCAGTGTCTGCCAATTCTGCCCAAAACGCTTGCGGATCAGCTTTTGCTTTGTCATAAAGCTGCTGGTATTGTTCCAGGCTTTTGATCTGAGCGTGCTGTGAGAATTCCGCAGGCGGATGAAACAGACGCTCTTCGTGCAGAATGGATTCGATCGTAGGCTGAGACATTGGGGTGATTGTGGAGTAGCGATTCTAGATTTTAGATCGCAATGGGTGAGATTGTAGAGCGAACAAATCTTTTTCTAATATTTAGAGCGAACAAAGGCGCTGTTTTTGAGGTGAGTTGAAGCGTGGCTTAAATACTGCGGAGTGTGACGTTTAGACTGAGATCGCAACAGCAGCAGATCGCTATACAGTTTCTCAACTTGAGCGATGTTATCGCTTAAGGTATAGCGTTCCTCAGCACGCCGACGGGCATTGGTTCCAAGGGTCGTTGTCCAAGCAGCGTGATCTCGCAATTGAGGCAGTAAGATTTTAAGCTGAGTCGCTACACCCTGGGTTTTAATAATGACTCCGGCTTCTGCTTCCAACACTTCGCCATCTGCTCCAGCGTCGGTTGCCACACAGGCAAGACCACACGCCATTGCTTCTAGTAGGGAAAGCGATAGCCCTTCCACCAAAGAAGGCAACACAAAGACATCGGTGCCCCGCAAAATTTCGATGCGCCGCTGCTCATCTGCAATGAATCCCATCCACACAATGCCGTGTTCTGCTCCATAAAATGGAGTCAGGGAAGCAGCAAGCGGTCCGTGGTTACCCACAATCACCAGTTTGGCTCCCACTCCCATGTTGGATTGCTTCCAGGCTTTTAACAGAGATTCAACATTCTTTTCAGGAGCAATGCGTCCTTGATAGAGAAACACTCGATTTGCCCCAACTTCTGCTTTGAAGTTGGAAACACCAGGGCAATATTTTTGAGTGTCTACGCCGTTGGGAATGACGGCAATGCGAGCAGGAGCAACTCCAAGCTTGATCAAAATTGCCCGTTGAATATTAGAAAAAACAATCACGCGATCGTATTTTGCCAAACAGGGCGCATAAAGCTGATAGGCAAGGTGCTGAGTGCCTGAGGAGAAGTTTCGCAGTTTGCGATCAAAGGCAGGATGAAAAGTGGCAACTAGCGGAATATCCAGGTCTTCACAGATTTCTGGGAGCAAAAAATCCAGCGGTGATAGCGTTAAAGACGCATGTACGACATCTGGTTTCAGATCTTCCAAAGAGTCGGTCAGCACTTTTTTGGAGCGAAGATTTGGAATGGTATACAGCTGTGATTTATAGAGGAATGGAATTGAAATTTCTTCTAAAAAATCGGGCCAATTATCAGGGGGCGGTCCTTCTTGGGCGAAGTGAAAGAAGCTAACCTGATGTCCTAAATCTTGCAGAGCATTCGTCACCTCTCGACTGTAAGTGACATTGCCGCAAAAGGGAGCCTTTTTTCCAAGCCATGCAATGTGCATTCGATTTTATTGCTGTATGCGAAGGTTAGTGGGATCTAAGCAGTGGAAACTGCCAAGCAGTCTAACCAATCGTAAAGAACAACTTACGATTCTAACGGTTGGCTAGGCTTGTGCGAGCAATATACCAGCTTAAGACCCCACCTGCGACCATCAAAGCAGCCAGACCCAAAAAAACGATTCGTAGACCAAAGAACGTTTCGGCAATTCCGGCTAATGCAAGCGGCAAACTCAAAGCAATATTAATAGCATTGTTTTGCAGACCAAATACTTTGCCCCGCATGTCTTCGGGCGTTTCTTCCTGAATAGTTGTTTGCATGGGCACGCCCACGATCGCCGAACACAAGCCCAATGTCACTAGCAGCAGCAGCACTGGAATTAGATGATTGGAGAAGAAGGCTAGCCCTGCCAGTGCCAACGCCATACCCAGCGAACCCCACAGGCTCAGACGAGAATGAGGAAAGCGTTGCCCAAAATAACCAATAAACGTTGCCCCGATCGCCATCCCGACTCCTCCTGCTGCCAACAAGAAGCCGAACTGAGAAGATTTGATTTCAGGAATCACCTCCGCCAAGCGCACAGCCAGCACTGCCAATGCCGCAAATACCGAAAACAAGATCACCAGTTGAATCAACGCGCCCCGCACCTGAGGCTGCTGTCCTAAATAGCGAACGCCATCCCGGATGTCCGCAAATACATGAGGGGGTTCTTCTGTCGCCTCAGCGGCATCATTAGTCGCACCATTGGATGAGAATTGAAAAGATGGATAGCGTTGTTTTTCTGTGATTTTGAGCAGTAGCAAAACTAACCCAGCAATCACGTAGCTTCCACCCACCACCAACTCTTTACCCAATCCCACCGCTGTCCAGCCTAGATGAGTCACAATGCCATCCGCGATCGCCAACAGCGGCTCTCCAACTGCGAAACCAACAATCACCGATGCCATCATCGTCGTGGTGTAAAGAGAATTGGCAGAGAGAAGATGCCTGCGCTCGACAATCAATGGAATCGCAGACTGCTCTGCCGGAGCAAAAAACTGGGTGAGCGTAGAAACCAAAAAGGTAATAGTCAGTAGCACGTAGAAACCCACGGGCAAGCCATGCCAGGGTGCCCATCCTTTAGTCAGCCACAGCAAAAATGGCAAGAATATGACCAAACCTCCACGGAGCAGGTTCGTGATCACCAAGACTGTTTTTTTAGACCAGCGATCGACATAAACCCCTGCGATCGACCCAAACAATACAGCGGGAATGGTGGATGCAATCATAATGGATGACACCCAACCGCTAATGGTTTGGTCTTCTGCTTGAAAGCGACTGGCAATCAACGCAATCATTAGCACCAAATACACCTTATCCGCCAGTTGGGAAAAGACCTGACCACCCCAAAGCGTTAGAAAACTACGATTTTTTAAGACTGGCAAAAAGCCACGCTCTGGCTCAGACCCGCCTCCAGTTTGGGGCGAATTAGGCAGGCTCGACTCATCCAGCGGCATCGACTTAACAATGGACTCGGCTGCGCGATCGCTCGCAGCCTCAGTTACCAAAGATTGCTCCAAAGCCCGCTCCGTTGATTCAAGTAATTCCTCTTCTTCAGAACGAAACATTGCCGAGGTGCGCTCCTTACTTCCATCGCAGACTGTATTCGCCGACAAAGCTGCCTTATCAGATAAGCGAGAATCTGCCTGTGAACCTGTAGCGGATTGTAACAAAGTTTGATCAAGCTTGGAATCTACACGGGACGTATCTTGATGAAGCTCTTGTTCCTGCCCCTCATTTAGAGATTCGGTAGACTGCATCATCATGGCTTCTAAATTGGGTTTGGGCAATTGCATCATGATTGTGACAGTTGGGGCAAAGGTGAGCTTGAAAAACAGGCATCCATCAGGGTTGCGGAGCGAATAGAGCGATCGAAATGGTACTGAGCGTACTGGCGCAAAATCCGCTCTACAGAAATGCAAGCCGTCATTGAAGTCGCAACCTGAGCAAAATTGTCAGACTGACTGGAATCTGCATCCGTTTGCAACGGCCCAGTTTGGGCGATCGCCTGTAGGATGATTAACTCCTTTGATCCAATTAGACTATGAAGTTGGGCATTTCGCCTAAACGAACTCTGAACGGGTTTGGTTATACGGACGTGCGGACTGTTGGGCTGTTGCAGTTGCTCTAATGATTCTAAAGTAACGGTGCCGCCAGCAGGAATACTAAAGCCAACGGGTTCATTGGGAACTAAAGGTTGCTGCGTGACACAGCAGCGATGCACTTCAGGAGCAACTCCCGCCACGGTCAAAAGTTGATAAATCCCAGAGATCAGCGTTAGCAAAATGAGCGAGGTGGGCGATCGCTCTAGCCGCTGTAATTGTTCATTCAAGATGCAGAATAATTCGTCTTGAGGCTGATCGCTTAAGGCTTGATAGAGGCACAGTTCGGCTAAGTATTGGCTAGCCGTTAATCGCTTCAGATCTTTTCCTAACCCCGAATAAGAGATGACTGTTTCTGCTTGAGTAATTTTATCGAGCGATTTTCCCTTGGCGATCAGTAAGTCATTCACCACAAACAGACCGCTGCGCCCGCTCATTTTGGAGTTATGTTTACGGGCACTGATGGCGATCGCCTTCACCAAACCATGCTCCCGCGTCAAAATCGTCAGCAACCGATCCGCTTCTCCCAGCGGCATACTTTTGAGATTAATTCCGATAGCTTTATAAGTACGAGACATACAGAGGTGCGAAGTGGAAAGTACGGAGTATGAAGTGCGGAGTGCGGAGTGGATAAGGCAAATTATAGAAAAGGAAAGGCGAGATGCAAAGGCAAAGTCCGAACGCCGAACTCCGCACCCTGAATCCCGAACTCCGAATCCCTACTCCTTTTGCGTGTTCCGCTGATGCACCAGTTCCACGCCGCGTGACGTTCCAATCCGAGTTGCCCCAGCGTTAATTAAATCTAACGCTTGTTCAACCGTTCGGATTCCTCCGGAAGCTTTAATCTCTACCCGATCTTGTGTGAGTTCCTTTAGTAACCGCACATCCTCTAACGTTGCGCCACCATTTAGCCCTGTGCTGGTTTTCAAAAAAGCAGCTCCAGCATCCATGCAAATCTCTGCTGCCAATTTTTTCTCGGCTGGAGTTAATAGCGCCATTTCTAAAATCGCTTTGATGGTTTGTCCCGTTTGGTCGCAAATATCAGCAATCTCACGATGCACCTCATCCACTTTCCCCGTCTTGAGCCAGCCGATATTGATCACCACATCGAGTTCTGTGGCTCCATTTTCGGCCGCTTCCGCAGCTTCATAAAGCTTAACAGTAGAGGTGTTGGCTCCATAGGGAAAGCCAATCACGGTACAAACTTTGGGTCTTTTGCCATGTAACAAGCGAGTCGCTTGCTGCACATGAACTGGATGTAAGCAAATGGCGGCAAATCCGAAGCGATCGCATTCTTCGCACCACTGCTCTACCTGCTCTGGAGTTGCAGTGGGGGTAAGCAAAGCATGGTCAATAAATGCGGCCAGGTCAATATCTAGATCGAAATTACTTTTCATCATGGGTTGGAATGACTGTTTTGAAGGGCAGACGATGTAGCCATATCCAATAATCAATCATTCGTAGAAGTAATGGAGGATTTGATTCTAATTTTGTTTGAAACTCCAAAGGCAGAAGTCGCCCCTGACGTTCTAGAAAGGTCACGGATTGTGCGTTAAAGGATTGTGGGCTTGGTAAAGGTTAAAGGATTGTGGGCTTGGTAAAGTAGGATCAATTCTTTCCCCTCAAGAAGCTATGGAATGCCGACTTTGTGGTCATCCTAAGTGTCATAAGCATGGCAAGCTGCCCAATGGACACCAACGCTATTTCTGCCCTCACTGCCAGCAAACCTTCTGTGAGAGCTTTGACACGCTGTACTACTGGCGACGAGTGAGTCCGGAACAAGTTCAGCAGGTGCTACAAGCTCATAGTGAGGGCAGCAGCTTACGAGGGATTAGCCGAATTACAGGCTTGGCATACAACACCGTGGTCAGTATTGTTCGGGCATCGAGTGCCAAGGCTCAGCTAATTCATAACGACCAGGTCAAGCAAGTGGCAACCGCAGAGGTGAGTGCGGATGAGATGTGGTCTTTCGTGCAAAAAAACAGAAGCAATGTCTTTCCAATGAATTAGAAGTGGGAGACTGCTGGATAGGTCTGAGTTTAGCGGACTCCAGTGGACTGATTTTAGCGGCACGAGTGGGCAAGCATACAGACGAACTTATTGAGGAATTGGTAATTAGTACACAGGGAAAAACGGCTTGCAAACAGTGGAACAGTGATGACTGGGGAGGCTATGAACGAGTCCTTCCGCCTGAAATTCTGCACTATGTTGGCAAAGACAAAACGCAGCGCTTAGAGCGAACCAACGGCATCGTCCGACAACAAACTGCTCGATGGCACCGCAGGCAAAACAAGTTCGGCAAACGGTGGGAGCAAACGAAAGTGACAACACGCTTAGTAGTCAGCTATTTCAATTGGATTTGGCGGCATAGTCGATTCAAAACAACTGCGGCTCAACGAGCAAAACTGGCTGAGCAGCCTTGGACCTGGCAGGATGTCGTTACCTACCCCACAATCCTTTAGTGCACTACCAGGTCACGGAACCAGAACAATAAGTAGCCGACTAATCAAGATAAACAGGCGATCGCAGTTCAAGTTCCAGGCCGATTGCGGATGTGTTCGGGAATATGGTAGCGATCGCCCAACACTTCTAACAGAGGACCGTGTTCATTAATTCAAAATGCGATTGCTCTAATCAGGCAAAAAAGTATCGTCCAAAATTTGCTCTGATAGATAGGGGCAATTTTTTGGCAGATCGTCATAATCCAAGGACGTTTCCTGGGCGACCAAGGCTAGACTCAGTTCATAGCCATAGGCGATCGCCTCTAAAATGTGAGGTTTCAGGCTAGGGCTTTCATCCAACAATTTACGAAGGCGATAGCGTTGTTCTCGAATGGTTGCTCGTCAGCTTTTACTGCGTTGGTCGGGCTGAAATTGCCATTTAAGCAGGTGCCCTAACAGAATCCCTAGCCGATTTCGGAGTTCTTGGCGTTGTTGTTTGCCCAAACTCTCAATCTCCTCAAGCACATTTGTCAGATCGACCTGATTCCACTTCTGCTCACGTAAGAGGATCGCTTGTTCTTGAGTCCATGCATAGAAATCGACCTCGTAAAGGGAGGAGAGGGTCGTGGGTTTCTCAGCAGCTTGAGACATCGCAAAGCCTCTAGTGAATTAAGGCTGATCATAGCAACGATAGACCGGCGATCGCGCCATCAAGTACCGGGTCGGTTGCGGATGTGTTCGGGAATATGGTAGCGATCGCCCAACACTTCTAACAGAGGACCATGTTCATTAAATTGAACGATGCTGACGGAAGTAGTGAGGATATTGATGCGATCGCGGTAACGCCCCAACTCGATTCCCAGCAAGCTACACAGCAAAATCCGAATAGTCGCTTTGTGGGAGACAACCAGCACATTCCCATCGCGATATTTTTCTTGAATTTCGGCAAGCACCAACGAGGCACGGCTGGCAATTTGTACGGAGGTTTCGCCGCCAGTGGGTGGGTTCCAGGCAGGCTCCCCACGCCAGCGCAGATAATCCTCGCCAAAGTGCTGCTTTACATAGGCTAATGTTTGCCCCTCCCACTTGCCATAGGAAATTTCCTTCAAGCCAGGACGGAGCTGCATGTCAACGCCAACCGCATCACATAAAGGTTTTGCAGTGGCGATCGTGCGCTTCATGGGGCTGACATACACGGCTTCCCACGGAACGGCTTTGTAAGCATCTGCAAACGCCTTTGCCATCTCTACCCCTTCTGGCGTTAGTTCAGCATCTAAATCGCCACAGTAGCCACCAGTCTGACTGAAGTCAGTTTCTCCATGGCGAAGAAAATAAATTTTGAGGCTCATGATGATGTGTAAGAGGTTGGCTTAAATGGTTGGTCAGTGAAACTTAAAGAACTGTGAGTTACAGAATACCCTCGCCCTAGAACTTTACGCTCTAGAAGAGGGACAAGAGACGAGGATCATACTCTCAGGTAAGCAACTTCGCTATTCGTATCGCGCTATTTTCAAGCCGTTTTGTCCTGCACTGGAGAAGACTGGTCATGGTGAATTTTGTATGCAGCGCTGGTGGGGCCTAATTCTCTACGAACAGAGCGCATGTGTAACAGGCGATCGGCGATCGAAAGAGAGTCACTCAAAATACCCAACAGAACCAATTCTTCATCTATTTCTCGAAGTTGCTTTTGAAATTCAAGCACTTGTCCATCCTCGGCCGCCTCAATTTGACTGAGCAAGGTACTCCGAGCAACTTTGTCGCGAGAATAGGAGTTGTGGAAGTAGTTGTGTAACTGAGCCACTAGCGAAGTAACAGACTGGTTCTCGGCGAGAAATCTGGGTTCTTTGCTGTTCATAGGTAAGACAATCAAGCGGCTAACTTTCCTAGAACTATACATGATTCTTTAAAGTCGGAGCCAGAGCCTTGGACTTTAAACAGGATCGGGGCACTACATCAGTGCAATGCCCCATAGTGCGATCGCTGCTTCTAGCTATAAAGAGACCCCACTTGGAGTATCCATCAAGCTGCCGCCTTGAACATACTCCTTCAAATCAATCGAAACAGGTTTCGCGTGCCAAATGTTATCGGTATAGTCGCGAATGGATCGATCAGAAGAGAATTTGCCCATCCGTGCCGTGTTCAACAGCGTCATCCGAGTCCAGCGATCTTGATCGAGATAGGTTAAACCTACCCGATCTTGACAATCGATATAAGAGCGGTAGTCGGCAAACAGGAGATATTGATCGTGGTACATCAAATCATCCATCAGCGGCTTGAACAGGTCTGCATCTCCATGGGAGAAATAGCCGGATGAGATGCGATCAATCGCTAACTTCAACTCAGGATCTGAATTGTAGAACTCCTGCGGGTTGTAGCCGGCTGCTTTTTTCTGAGAGACTTCTTCAGCATTTAGCCCAAACAGAAAGAAGTTATCGGCTCCCACTTCTTCTAGAATTTCCACGTTGGCTCCATCTAAGGTGCCAATGGTGAGCGCACCATTCATTGCAAACTTCATGTTGCCCGTACCGGAAGCTTCCTTGCCGGCAGTAGAAATTTGCTCTGATAGATCCGCTGCTGGATAGACCCTCTGGGCAAATTTAACGCTGTAGTCTTTCATAAACAAAACCTTGAGGCGATCTCGCACATCGGGATCACGATTGACTACATCAGCGATCGAATTGATTAGTTTGATAATCAATTTCGCCATATAGTAACCCGGAGCTGCCTTACCCCCAAACAAGAAGGTACGGGGTGTGATGTCGATGTTAGGATTTGCTTTGATTCGATTATACAAAGTCACGATGTGCAGAGCGTTTAAGTGCTGACGTTTGTATTCGTGAATCCGTTTGGATTGAATATCAAACATCGAATTGGGATCTACATTAAGGCCGTAAAACTCTTTGATGTAGTTTGACAAGTCTTGTTTAATGGCGTGCTTGATAGTGCGATACTCGCTACAGAATCCGCTATCATTCACATACCCTTCCAGTTGCCGCAGTTCATCTAGCTGTTTAATCCAGTTTCCGCCAATTTTACTGGTGATCAAGCTAGTTAAACGAGGATTGCTCAGTGCCACAAAACGGCGAGGAGTCACGCCATTTGTCACATTCACAAATTTTTCTGGATACATTTCTGCGAAGTCGTGCAGCACATCTTGCTTCAGCAACTTGGTATGTAGTGCCGCAACTCCATTGATGGCATGGCTCCCAACACAGGCTAGATGTGCCATCCGGACATAGCGCTCGCCACTTTCGTCAATTAGCGACATGCGGCTGAGCCGATCTAGATCATCGGGAAATTTGATTCGCAGATCATCTAAGAAATGACGATTGATTTCATAGATGATTTCCAAATGACGGGGCAACATCGACCCAAATAAACCAATAGGCCAGCGTTCGAGCGCTTCAGGCAGTAGGGTATGGTTTGTGTAGGCAAAAGTTTTGGTGACAATACTCCAGGCTTTGTCCCATTCCATTCCATATTCATCCATGAGCAGGCGCATTAGTTCGGCTACCGCGATCGTTGGATGAGTATCGTTTAGTTGAATGGTAAACTTTTCGTGAAATTGATCGATCGCAATTCCTTGGCGCTTCATAATGCGGAACATATCCTGCAATGAACAGGACACAAAGAAAAACTGCTGCTCTAATCGCAGAATTTTGCCCTGAGTCATGTTGTCATTGGGGTACAGCACCTTGGAAATCGTTTCCGATTCCATCTTTTTGAAGACTGCCCCAGAATAATCACCCGCATTAAACGCATCAAAGTCAAACGAATCTGTTGCTTCTGCTGCCCACAGCCTTAAGGTGTTGCAAGAGTTGACTTTGTAGCCAGAAATTGGCGTATCGTAGGGAACACCGCGCACCACTTTGTCAGGCACCCACAGCACTCGGTAGTTCCCATGCTCATCGGTAAAGGCTTGAGTATGTCCGCCAAATTTGACTTCCACTTCCCATTCGGGACGAGCAACTTCCCAAGGATTGCCGTAGCGGAGCCACTTGTCGGTTACTTCGACCTGCCAGCCATCTTTAATATCTTGGTCAAAGATGCCAAATTCATAGCGGATGCCATACCCAATAGAAGGTGTTTCCAGCGATGCAAGCGAGTCTAAATAGCATGCAGCGAGCCGTCCTAGACCGCCATTCCCTAAACCGGGTTCTTCTTCTTTTTCAAAGAGTTCATCAAGGTTCAACCCTAATTCAGTCATCGCCTGTTTGACCGTATCAAAAATGCCCAGGTTGATCAGGTTGTTACCGAGGTGAGGACCCATTAAAAATTCGGCTGACAGGTAGCAAACGGTACGCGCCCTCTGTTTGCTATAGGTTTCAGCAGTGTTTAGCCAACGACGAAACAAGCGATCGCGCACGGTGTAGGCCAGCGCCATGTAGTAATCATTTTGGGTCGCAATTTCTGGAAACTTGCCCTGAATGTAGAACAAATTGTCTAAAAATGCCCGTTTTAGAGTTTCAATATCCAACCCAGTGCGGTCATCTTCTACACGAACGGTGGGGCATTCGGGGGGAGTTGGCGCAGTTTGCATCGTCTCGGTTCCTTGTTATTGTCTGTAAATGTAAATTTTCTGAAGGCTGCAACTCAACAGTAGGAGTTCAGTTGAACAGGATTAAGTTGATTGAATAAACAAACCAATATGGAACAGATTCGCTGAGAAGTAAAGATTTCTGTTCCCATCCGGCTAATTATCCGGCAGTCAAACCAAATCTGCGTGAATCAGCAAACGCCAACCCCGTTATTTGCTGATTCACGCCATGGTTTGTTAATACGGCCACTTCCATTCAAGAATTTCAGGCTTGTCGATCCCGTGTTCAAAAGCGTAGTTGCGGCAGTCGATTTGAGCATTTAAGAATCGCTCTTTGGCATGAGCACCCGCCACTTTGAGCGTGGGCACTCGATCGATGACATCGATCGCAATGCTGTACCGATCAATTTGGTTACAAATTGCCAGTTCCATCGGCGTGTTAATGTTGCCTTTTTCCTTATAGCCCCGCACATGCAGATTGTTATGGTTGGTACGGCGGTATGCCAAGCGATGGATCAACCAGGGATAGCCATGAAAGTTAAAGATGATCGGCTTATCAATCGTAAACAAGCTGTCAAAGTCGCGATCGCTCAGCCCGTGGGAATGCTCGGTATCAGGCTGCAACTTCAGCAAATCAACCACATTGATGAACCGAATTTTCAAACTGGGAAACTCTTGGCGTAGCAACGCGTTCGCCGCCAAAGCTTCTAAGGTTGGAATGTCTCCACAGCCCACCAACACAACATCCGGTTCTTCACCCTGGTCATTGCTTGCCCAATCCCAAATGCCAAGCCCTTTAGTGCAATGCTTTACGGCGGCATCCATATCCATAAATTGTGTATGCAATTGCTTATCACACACAATCACATTGACGTAGTTCGTACTTTGCAAGCAGTGGTCTGCAACCGACAGCAATGAATTGGCATCAGGAGGCATGTAGATCCGCACGACCTCTGGACTTTTATTGACGACCACATCTATAAAACCGGGGTCTTGGTGAGTGAAACCATTATGGTCTTGCCGCCAAACAGTAGACGTGATCAGAATGTTGAGCGAAGAAATCTCTTCACGCCAGTCGATGCGCCTGCAAATTTCCAGCCACTTAGCATGCTGGTTGACCATTGAGTCGATGATGTGGGCAAACGACTCATACGTGGCGAAAAAGCCATGCCGTCCAGTGAGCAAGTAGGCTTCTAGCCAGCCTTCCAGGGTATGCTCACTCAACATTTCCATCACGCGACCATCTGGAGATAGTTCGCCGCCATCCGAATCCTCTGGCAAAAACTCAGCGATCCAAAACTTTTTGCTAACTTCGTAAATTGCGTCCAGTTTATTCGAGCTATTTTCATCGGGACCAAACACACGGAAGCTGGTCATGTTTTTCTGCATGATATCCCGCAGAAAGTTACCCAACGGCTTGGTGTTCATCGCCTCAGTTTGACCGGCCTGCTCTACCTGCACTCCATACTGACGGAAATCAGGCATTTTTAACTCTTTTCTCAGCAAACCGCCATTCGCATAGGGCGTGGAACCCAGACGTTTGGTGCCAGTGGGTGCTAACTCTTTCAGCTCACGCTTGAGTGAGCCACGGTCATCAAACAGTTCCTCTGGCTTGTAGCTCCGCATCCACTGGTCTAAAAGGCTTAAGTGTTCAGCATTGGTTTGCATTCCACCCATGGGTACTTGGTGCGATCGCCAAAACCCTTCAACCTTATGCCCATCCACATCCTTAGGACCTGTCCAACCCTTCGGAGTCCGCATGACGATCATCGGCCACCGGGGGCGGGTTGCCTGACCGCTACTCCGAGCCTCTTGCTGAATGCTATGGATTTCTGCGATGCAATGATCCAACGTTGCTGCCATTGCCTGATGCATCGTGTCGGGGTCAGACCCTTCCACGAAATAAGGCGTGTAGCCATACCCTTCAAACAAAGACTTTAGCTCTTCATGGCTGATGCGAGACAAAATGGTTGGGTTGTTGATTTTGTAGCCATTGAGGTGGAGAACGGGCAGCACTGCACCATCCCGAATGGGGTTAATGAATTTGTTGGCGTGCCAAGAAGTAGCCAGCGGTCCGGTTTCCGACTCACCATCTCCTGGCATCGTCACAACAATCAGGTCTGGATTGTCGAAGGCCGCACCATACGCATGAGAAAGGCTGTAGCCTAATTCGCCGCCCTCATGAATGGAACCTGGAGTTTCAGGAGTGCAATGACTACCAACACCACCCGGAAAAGAAAACTGTTTGAAGAAGCGCTGCATCCCTGCTTCGTCTTCACTGCAATTTGGGAAATAGTGAGAGTAACTACCTTCTAAATAGCAAGGACCTAGAAAACCAGGCGCACCATGCCCCGCACCCACCATAAAGAGCATGTCTTGGTCAAATTTTTTGATGATGCGGTTGAGATGAGTGTAGAGGAAACTGATCCCAGGACTCGAGCCCCAATGCCCTAATAGGCGATGCTTAATATGATCAGCGTCTAGAGATTTTCTTAATAATGGGTTGTCTCGCAGGTAAATCATGCCGACCGCTAAATAGTTAGCAGCACACCAGTAGGCATGGGTTTTGGAAAGCTCGCCCGGGCTGAGTGGCATTCCTTGGACCGTAGATCGTGCCGCTCCAAAAGCGCTGATGGAGGTTTCGATTGGGGTTTTGTGGGGAGTTGCTACCATAATTCTTCTGTGTTGTCTCTCAATAGTTGATTTGAATTACTCAAAATCGCGTCTCAAATACAGCCGAAGTACCTTTTGACGAACAAAGAGAGGGTGGTACGCTGTCGCCAGATTGCTCACAAATCTACCGACCGTCACCAAGTTCTATCAGTGCAACTGATAGTAACAGTCTGCTGATCTAAGGCGATGTAACCTAGGGAACTAGAAAAACGCTCATCCAAATTCTTTAGGATGAAATAACATTTCCGTAGATTCGTAAAGCAATCTTAACAACTTGCAGCCCATCGGAGCGGTGTTCGCAAGTCACCTTGCCCTGCTGAACTTCAATCCGCCGGCAGCACAATACTATTTCGGTGGCAAAATCGCGATCGCCCAAGGGAGCAAACCGTTGCGCTGTGACAAAAATGTTGACCTGCTCACCCACGGAGCTAGCTCCGAGCACCACAGGCGAATCAGGGTCAGAATATCGCAAGCCCCTTGCCAACAGATCGGTGAGAACCGCCTCGGTCAAATCTTGGTCAGCCAAAATAAGCGGCAACGAAGAATCGAACTCACACACCAACCGAGACGAAACCGTTTGCTTTGATCTGAGTAAATGCCGACTGAGCGATGTTAGTAACGTATCAGTTTCTAAAGACTGTAAATGCAGTTCAACTTTGCCTGCCTCTAGTTTTTGCAGCATCATGGCATCGTTGATTAGATCGCACAGCGCATCCACTTCACTTTGAACTGATACAAGAGAGTTTTGCCAATCGGCATCAGTGTGAAGGGTGTCTGAAAGCTGTTGCACATGAACCGATAGGGTATCCAGCGATCGCCCCGCCCGCCGCTCCAAAGATGCAATCACCTGTTTTTGGGCATCAAAGAAGCCCTGCAATTCGGCATTTTCAGACTGTAGCCGCTGCAAGGTGGACGATTCTATTAAAGAAGTTGCGCACTGATGGGACATATAGCCCGAAAGTCCATGGTAAACAGACAGTATTCAGAGGCATGACTCTTATATCACGACTCTTATATTAAGTAATGTAACAAATTTTCAAGCTTTTTCCCAGTGGCCCTTCTGCTCTCAACCTAAATCCCTCTCCCCAGCTTAGAAGAAGGACTTTGAAAGTGCCTTACCTATTCCCTTTCTGCATCTAAATTCGCTTGAGCATTTCGGCGCAGCATGTAGGGTTTAATGCGGCGCAGGGCAGAAGCGGGGAAGCGGCGATCGCACTCTTCATCTGAAATCGTAGCCAGTTCAGTTAGCAGGGGAGCCACATTGGCGGGATAAGGATGAAATTCGGCAACATCGGTCGGTTTGGCGAAGCGCTCATTCCAAGGGCACACGTCCTGGCAAATATCACAGCCAGCGACCCATTCCTGCATATGGGAGGCGATCGCGGATGGCAACCGTTCCGCTCGGTTTTCAATGGTGTGATAGGCGATGCAGCGGTTGGCATCCACCACAGCCGGTTGAGGAATTGCACCTGTTGGGCAGGCATCCATGCAGCGGGTACAGGTACCGCAGTGAGCCGTATGAGGGCGATCGACGGTCAACTTTAAATTGGTCAACACTTCCCCCAAAAAGACCCAAGATCCATATTCCCGTGTGATCAAATTGCCATTTTTAGCAATCCAACCCATCCCTGCCTGTTGCGCCCAGGCTTTCTCTTGCACAGGTCCCGTATCGGCGTAGTAGCGCGCCTGTATCCCTTCCCCTTGAGCTTGCAGCCACAGGGACAATGCCTTGAGCTTTTTGTGCAGCACCCGGTGATAATCTCGCCCCCAGCCATAGCGAGAAATCTTGCCATACTCTTTGCCGGCAGGTCGGGGAATAGGAGCATAGTAGTTGAGCGCCACACAAATCACAGACTGAACTGCTGGCATGATCTGCTGAATATCCTCACGTTTAGGGTTCGTCATCCATTGCATGTCAGCGTGGTAACCCTGCGCTAGCCAAGACTGCAAAGCAGAAACGGCAGGATCCAAAGGATTTTTGACAGCAGCAATGCCCACTTTATGAAAGCCCAATTCCAGCGCTTTCTGCTTAATTTGTACGGTGAAGTCAGTTGTCATAGCTCAGGAACAGGGGACAGGCTGGATTATCGCTTTTTAGATAAATGGGCGATCGCAATAGATCTATCTATGGGTATGTAACTTCAGTTCCATGCCTCTCTACTCTAATGAATACGAGACTATCTTCTACTCATTTTTTAGGGCACCACTGATGGGAACTGCTTTTCCACAAACCTGTTCTGAGGTCGCTACAGAACCTACCCAGATTGCAATCGAGGGCATTGATGAACCGACCATTTTGCAATACTTTGAGAGGCTCAATGCAGGTAATTTTGAGGCGACGAGTCAACTCTTTGCGCTAGAGGGAATGTTACAGCCTCCGTTTGAGGCGATGGTGATTGGGCAAACCGAGATCGCAGCTTATTTACAAAAGGAAGCCAAGGGCTTTATTCTCTTGCCTCAGCAGGGGCAGCAAGTTTTGGAAAGTGAAAACTTGGAAAATGACGACACTGAATTTTTGGTATTGGGCAAGGTACAAACTTCTTTGTTTACAGTGAATGTATCCTGGACGTTTGTTCTTAACCCAAATAAGCAAATTGTTCTGGCAAAAGTGAATCTTTTAGCGTCTCTGCAAGAGCTGATGCACCTGCGTCAATAAACCCCTACATCACTAAACATTCAGCGATCGCGATTTAAGCTTAAGCTAGCATCAGTTGCTTCCTGCATACTTCACTGAATGAAACTAACGACCCGTGGGCATTACAGCGTTAAGGCACTGCTAGATTTGAGTCTCCAGCCGAAGTTTGGGCCTACTTCTGTGAACGCGATCGCTCAACGTCAAGATCTTCCTGCTCCCTATTTAGAAAAGTTGCTGATTGAAATGCGTCGGGCTGGCTTGGTGCGATCGGTGCGTGGCTCGCAGGGTGGCTATCAACTGGCTCGTCCTCCAGCGCAAATTTCACTAGGGCAAATTTTGGAAGCGGTTGGTGAAAGTGTTGATCCCTTACCTCGCCATCATCCCAATGATGCCCATGCTGAAGATTGGGTTACCTTCACCCTTTGGAACCGCCTGCACCACAAGCTTAAAGAAGCGCTTTACAGCATTTCCCTAGAAGATCTTTACTACGATGCGCGCAGTTGGCAGGCGGCTCAAGGACAGGCTTCTAGCTTTGTTGTGTAATCTCTAGTTCTTGGCTTCTTGCCCAATCACCAGACCATTGATAGATGTCGCCTCAGCTTTAGGATAACTACACTTAACAGTGATTTTTAGGCTGCTTTGGGCTTTGCCACTGGCAATATAAGGCACTCCAGCATCAGCGCTTAAATTCACGCCAAACTCTAAAGTGACTTCATCAATATTGGCAACACCACAGTTCTTGAATGCATTCATGCAGTAGTAAGCATAGGTGCGAATCGTGTTTTGCATTAGCTGCATGGATTGTGCCGGATCAATCCGAGGAGGGCTGAAGGTCGGCAATCCTTTTTGTCCGGTGCGTCGTTGTTCTAGCTCTGCCTCAGGAGAAATAGTTGGGCTATTGGTGTTGTCTTGGGCTTCGATGTACAGCATCATGCCATCATCAAGTTGAACGGGAACAAGCTGAGTCACGTCAGTTTCCTTTAGTTTGAATTGTAGATGCGATTTGAGTGTTCCCTGAAGATGAAAAGGGTGATCAGGGGCAAAACCCCTTATGGGTAAGGCATAGTGGCATACCACGCAGAATTAGTATTGATTTTGGCAGCACTCTTGGATTATGGAATCGGCGACCCCTGGGGGTTGTGGCACCCGGTTCAGGGGATGGGTTGGCTGATTTCTCTCTATACGCAACAGGCGTTCAGGATGTTCAAATCACCGATCGCATTACGCCTTACTGGCATTGGGCTGGGGGTGGGATTGGTGCTGGGGATAGGTTTGGCAGGATGGCTAATGGTTACTGTGGCAAAATCAGTTCACCCTGTAGTGGGTTTGGCAACGGAGCTTATTTTACTGGCAAGCTGTTTTGCGGGACGCAGTTTGAGAGATGCGGCGGAAGAAGTAATCCAATCTTTGCAAGCAGGAGATTTAGCGCGATCACGATCGCGCTTAAGTCGGTATGTGGGACGAGATACCGAGAACATATCTGTGCCCGAAGTGCTTCGCGCTGTGTTAGAAACCGTGACCGAAAATGCAACGGATGGGGTGATGGCTCCACTGTTTTATGCGATCGTCGGTGCAATGATTCCAGCGATCGGTAGCGTTCCCCTGGCATTAAGCTACAAAGCCGCCAGCACTCTTGATTCCATGGTGGGCTATCGTGAAACCCCTTATACTCACCTGGGTTGGTTTAGCGCCAAACTGGATGATGTCTTAACTTGGCTTCCGTGCCGTTTGGTGGTGTTGACAATTTCAATCCTATCCGGCAGGCCCCGCCGCATCTGGCAGATTTGTTGGCGCGATGCCCCCAAAGATCTTAGCCCCAATTCTGGCTGGAGTGAGGCCGCCTACGCAGCTGCATTAGGCGTACAAGTCGGTGGAACAAACTGGTATGGCGGTGTTGCCAAACAAAAGCCATTGCTGGGAGATGCAAACGAGGCGATCGCCCTGAACCACATTTTTGCCGCGCTTCGTCTGACCCGCCAGTGTTTTGTGATTTGGTTGGTGATCGCCGTTTCAGCTTTGTGGTTAGGAGCACAGTTGGACTAATCCATGACCCAAACTGCAACAGCAAAGAGGTTTCAAAAACGCCATTAACAAGCAAGTAATGACATGTTGTTGATTACAACACGATAGGTTCAATTTTAGCCAAAGCAATTGCAACTTGAGTCCGAATGGTTGGATTGGGATCTTGACTGAGTTGCATGAGTATCTCCTTTGCCTCGGCAGCTTTCGCGCCATGATACCTAGCGACCGTCTCGCCAAACTCAAACACGATCGCGGCTCGAATAATGTCATCTGGATGATTCAAATGACGCTGAAATGCAGCGATTGCGTTTTCTGAATCCGCATGATCCAATTGAGAAATCTCTGCCAAAACAGACTGATGCTCAGGAGAGTTCGGCTTCATGGTTTCTGCATCCACAGGGACATTCGATTCCCCTAGATTGAGATCGAATAGATCGGTCGAATTGGGTCGTGTCTCTGGGTTTACTACTTCATTAACGGAGAGCGAAACGGCTAGAGGTAGCTCAAGTGCTGCCGGAGGAGTCGGCAGGGTCAGCAGTTCACTGGGAGATTGATTTGACGACGGGTGAAATAATCTGTCCAAATCTGAGTCTAATTGAATAGCAGCAGTAGATGCAGATTGCCCAAGCGATCGCCTTGATGACCTAAAGCGACTATCAGAAGACCGGGTTAAACTGTCTGTCCGTCGTTTCTGACGAACCCTGTAGGCCGCCGCAATTGCTTCAACAACTGCGTAGATCATCAAGCTAAGCCAGATCGCGTTCATAGTTCCTTCCTCTGATAAAGTCTATTTGTCTTAATTTCACACCATTGAACGACCTTCTACATCTGACTTCTTGAAGAGATTTGCAGTCTAGAACCTGGCGTGATCATCTCGGCTATTTCTCTTGTCCTCCTTGAAAGACCGGAGTCACGCATCCATTGCTTAAAGCCAAGATTTGATGACATAAGCGGCGGGCGATCGCGATTCACATTGTTGAAGGCGACTCAGTCCTTTACACTGCAAAAGAGCCAATTTCACGAGTTAGCTTGACCATGATCATGACGGAACACGACTCCACACAAGAATCAGCAACCACCAGAGCAAAAGTTCTGAGTGAAGCGTTGCCATACATTCAGCAGTTTGCCGGAAAAACCATTGTGGTGAAGTATGGCGGCGCAGCAATGAAAGACAGCACCCTTAAGGATCAGGTGATTCGAGATGTGGTGTTTATGTCGTGTGTGGGGCTGCGTCCGGTTTTGGTGCATGGCGGAGGTCCCGAAATCAATATCTGGCTAGACAAATTGGGGATTGAGGCACAGTTCAAAAATGGGCTGCGCGTGACAGATGCCGCCACGATGGATGTAGTGGAGATGGTGTTGGTGGGTCGGGTAAATAAGGAGATTGTGTCGTTGATTAATACGGCAGGAGGTTCAGCGGTGGGACTGTGTGGCAAAGATGCTCACTTGATCACTGCACGCCCAGCAAATGCCGAAGGCATAGGCTTTGTGGGCGAAGTAACCAGTGTAGATACCAGCATTTTAGAAGTGATGGTGACTGCGGGTCATATTCCCGTAGTGTCCAGCGTGGCAGCAGACGAGACGGGACAAGCGTATAACATCAATGCAGATACAGTGGCAGGTGAAATTGCGGCTGCCTTGGGTGCCGAGAAACTGATTTTGCTGACGGATACGGCTGGAATTTTACGGGACTATAAAGACCCGTCTACGCTGATTCCTCGATTGGATATTCAAGAAGCGCGAAATCTGATTGATCAAGGGGTTGTATCGGGTGGAATGATTCCTAAAGTCACCTGCTGCGTGCGATCGCTAGCTCAAGGAGTCCGCGCTGCCCACATTTTGGATGGTCGCCTGCCCCATTCCCTTCTGCTGGAAATCTTCACTGATGCGGGGATTGGCTCCATGATTGCGGCAGCGGGTGTGAAATAACGGGCTAAGCGCGATAGTTTTAGATCTTGAACACCTCCATGCTGCAGTCTACGAATGGAAAATTCCCACCGCATCTCCAATCTTTTGCAATCCTGCTTCATCTAGTTTTTGCAGCAACCCTTCCAGCACTCGTCGCACCATCCAGGGTCCTTCATAAATCCAGCCGGTGTAAACCTGCACCAAGCTGGCTCCGGCGGTGATTTTTTCCCAGGCATCCTCAGCGGTGAAAATGCCACCCACACCGATGATGGGCAGTTGTCCCTGGGTTTCTTTATAAATGAAGCGAATGACCTCCGTTGATCGCTGCTTTACAGGTGCGCCGCTAATGCCCCCTGCTTCTTGCGCCACGGGATTTCCAGTTGAAAGCTTCTGAGTCTTCAAATCGCGCTGAATGGTGGTGTTGGTGGCAATGATGCCTGCTAGCTGGTGTTGCTGGGCAAGCGCAATCACATCCGCGATCGCTTCCCACTCTAAATCCGGCGCAATCTTAACCAGTAACGGCTTGTGCGCTGTATTTTCCTGCTGAAGCGCCTGCAAAATCGGCTCTAGTTGGGCTTTGTCTTGCAGCGATCGCAATCCCGGTGTATTCGGCGAGCTCACATTCACCACAAAGTAATCGCCCAAGTTTTTCAGCAGCCGAAAACTGCCCACATAATCCGCCGCGGCTTCTTCCAGGGGTGTGATTTTGGATTTACCCAGGTTGATGCCGATTGGAGAAAGGGAAAAGTGCGGAGTGCGGAATGTGGAGGGCGGAGTGAAATTTTCTGCGTCCTGTTCCCTGTTTCCTATGCCCTTTAGCTTTAACCGTTTCGCCAACACCGCCGCTCCCTGATTGTTAAATCCCATACGGTTTAGCACTGCCTGATCCAGCGGCAAGCGGAATAGGCGCGGCTTGGGATTACCCATTTGGGCATGAAAGGTGACGGTGCCCAATTCAGCAAAGCCAAAGCCAAAGCGTGACCACAATCCAGCGGCAATGCCATCTTTATCAAATCCGGCGGCTAGCCCCATAGGATTTGCAAACGTTAAGCCCCATAGCTGCTGATGCAACCGCGGCTCGGATAGGCTGAGCGATCGCTCCATTTGATCCAAAAGCCAGGACGATTGGCTTGCTAAACCATCATCCATCCACCCCAACACAGTTAAGCTTTGCTGATGCAGCCATTCCGGATCTGTTTTCAGACCTGAGAAAAGAAAAGGGCGAAGCAGCGTTTGGTATAAATCCATGAACCTCTCAGCAATCATTCACACAGGAGTTTAACAATGATTTCCTCTTATTAGCGTGACATCGCAAAGATATACGGCACTTAGATTAGGATGGTAACAAGAATGTCATCAACGCCTTGGGATAAGGGTACAGTCTTTATTGGTAGCACTTCATTGAACGCTGGCATCCTAAAGATGATTGAGTGATAGTTCAGCTTGAATGCTCTACGAAACCTGGGGAGTTGTCAAAAAACTCCGTATTGGGTGTGTCTTGCTATATTGCGCCCGTTGTCTCATAGGAACTTCTAATTGAAATGGTTCAGCCCAAGGAGCCACAGTCTTACGATAAGCAATTGGTTGCTTTAGGGAGAATTCTGCAAACATTGCGGGAAGAAGAGAATTCTGATGTTTTAATTGATACCGTTCTGAATTATCTTAAAACTGAATTTGACTACAGCCTGGTGTGGGTGGGGCTGTATGATCGCCTGGAGCATCGGCTGTTTGGCAAGGGCGGTATTATACCCGCTGGTGATCAGTCATTCTTAAAGCAGCGATTTAGTCTGCAACCGGGCGATATTTTAGAGCAAGTGGTGATTCAGCAGCGGGCACTGGCAGTGCCCGATTTGCGCGAAGAAGTCCGAAGCGGAGATTGGCGAAAAGCAGCCAAAAAGTCTGGGATTCAGGGTACTGTGATTTTTCCCATCCGCTACCGCGATTTGTGTTATGGCGTGGCGCTACTGGGTTCTACTGAATGGGGCATGTCTCCACGAGCAGATGAAAAGGCGCGTTTGTCTATGCTGCTGGGTGAACTAGCCGCTGCACTATTCAAAATCGAAACGGAGTGGCAACGCCAACAAGCCAAACGTCCTGACGTGCCGCTGTTGCAATTGTTAACCCAAATGCGATCGCTTTCGGGGCTAGGACCGCGTCTCGAAGCGGTTGTGGAAGAAACCCACGCCTTCATCCAGCCTGCCCGAACCAACATTTATTGGTATGAACGCGAACGACGCTACTTTTGGCGCAGATTGGGCAATCGTCAGCGGACTGTGGGGTTTAAGGAAGCCAACCAACTGACCTCTGGCATCACCGTGCAGGAGATTAATGGCTTTTATCAAGCGCTGATGGGCGATCAGATCGTTGCGATTGGCGAGGCGCACAGTTCCCTTAAAGCCGATGCTACAAGCCGTTTGATGCAGCAAATTAAGGCGCGATCGCTGCTTGCCGCACCCATCTTGTATCAAAATGAACTCTTAGGCTTTTTAGCCGTGGAAGGCACCGAACCCCGCATCTGGACGGACGGCGATAAAAGTTTTGTTCGGGGAGCAGCCCAAATGATTGCCCTTACGGCTCCGCTGGATGAAATGGAAAGCGCGATCGCTCAAATTCAGCTAGATCGTGAACTGACCGCTGGAATTGCCCGTTCCATTTATAGCGAAGAGGACTGGAAAAACACCCTAAAACATGCCGCTGATACTTTGTGCAAGCGGCTGAAAGTGGAACGTTTTTTAGTGCTGCTCTATGAAAAAGATCTCAAAGAGTTTGAAGTATCCTATCAAAACCATCCGAGTAATCGCCGCCCCCTCGCGCCGCTGCTAGAAGCCCTTAGCGACACTGATTTGAAAATGGTGCAAAAAAGCACTGAGGCAATCAGCATCGAAAATTTGGACACCGATATAAAGTTGGTGACCTGGCGCGATCGCTTACTCGAAGCTGGCGTGCGATCGCTCGTTTTGTGTAATACCTCTATCGGGCAACCCTTGGAAGGGCTGATTGTGATTGGGCACGAGTCGCCTCGGGGCTGGAATCGAGTTGAGCGAGAGCTGGTGCAAGTCGTCAGTCAACAAATCGGATTTATCCTGCATCAATGGCAACTACAACGCCAAACCGAGCAATTGCAAACCCTGAGCCAGTCGATGCAATGGGGATTGACGGCAATGCAGGAAGTCCATGATCCCAAATTATTAGAGCAATCCGCGCTACAACAAGTGGCAAAAGTGATGCAGGTGCCCTTAGCGCTGCTAATCGGGTGGATTCCGGGTCAAACTGATGCCAAACTGATCAGTTTGCCGCCGCCCAGCGATCGCTTTGCTGCCAATCTTGACACTACTATCCCCATCCACACAGACTTTTTGGTTCAATGGGCGCTAGAGCAGGACGGCGTGTTGTCTCTCAGTGTGGCAGATTTACCAGTCAACAGTCGGCAATGGCTGTATGGTACAGGCATTGGTCAGATCCTGGCGATCGCCCTACGGACTTCACCCGAACATCAACCCACTGGAATTTTGATCGTTGTCGATGAAGCCGAACGGCGTTGGGCAGAGCGCCATCTATCTACCTTTAGCATTTTCGCCAATCAACTCGCCTGGACAAGACGCTACCTCAGTTTGACGAAACAACTCACCACCCAACGGCTAGAATTAGAGCGCCTCAATTGGTATAAACATCGCCGCCTAGAGGATGTGCAGCGCTCGGTGCAGCTTGGGTTAAGACGGTTAGATGAACTGGGTACGCCTAAGGAGCCACTATTTGCCACACGACAGCAACAGATCTTGCGGCAGTTAAAGGATGCGATTGCGCCCGTGAACGAGACCATCGCAGCCGAGCAGTGGCACTTTCAAACCCAAAACGCCAGCATTACCCTGATTACATTACTAAAACGAACCTTAGAGCGGGTTGATGGGTTGATCAAAGAGCGTCAGCTTTGGTCACAGGTTCACGACGAAACCAACATCAACATCGGTGGAGATGTTCTCAAAATCGAACTGATTGTCTATGAGGTGCTGTTAGATGCGTGCCAGCGATCAAGCACTGGCGGTCGCATCGATCTGTGGTGTCGCCAAATTGATGCCCGCTGGTTTGAGCTATCCATCACCGACAGTGGGCCGGTCGAATCCCATTTGTTTACAGAATTAGAAACAGGCCGCACAGACTGGCTAGCCCCCTCCATTTTGGATCATCCGCCCGGTTTACATCTGCTAATTTGCCAAGCCCTGATGAAGCAAGTTGGCGGCGAATTTAACTTTTATAAGCTAGAAGACGGTCGCAATACCAGTCGATTAATCCTCCCGATCGCAGGCACTGCCAACCCAAAATCGAAATCTCGCGGTAAACCTTAAAAGGGGGGAGTTGAGCGCTGGCCAATTAGAAATAGGGAAAGAAAGGGAAGAATGCAGCCGTTACAAACACGCCGACAATTTTTGCAAATAGGCTCACTAACAATTGCCTCTGGGGCGATCGCGATCGGTAGCCATCAATCATTGACTCAGGGAACCGATGAATCCAGTTTGGTGACCCATCAACTACTGGCACTCACTCCCGCCTGTGGCACAGGCGGCCCCACCCCTTCCCGCACCGCCGGACCATTTTACACACCTAACTCGCCCAAACGCAGTTCTCTAATTGAACCTGGCATCAATGGCACCAAGCTCATCCTTACAGGAAAGGTGCTCAATAGAACCTGTCAGCCCATGGCCCGTGCCCTAGTCGATGTTTGGCAAGCCGATCAGGCTGGCAATTACGACAACTCAGGCTATAAACTGCGTGGGCACCAGTTCACCGACTCTCAAGGACGCTATAGGTTGGAAACGATTGTGCCAGGGCTTTATCCCGGTCGCGTGCGCCACATTCATGTGGCTGTCCAGGTCGCCAACCAACCGCTTCTAACCACCCAACTCTTTTTTCCCGGTGAAGCAGGCAATGCATCTGATGGTTTGTTTAACCCAGTGTTACTTTTGCGGATGAACTCCACGCGGACTAAAAATCAAGCAGTTTTCAACTTTGTGTTGGCGTAACGTTGTCTGGCGTAAACAATGGCTTTAAACAAGCGTAATCACCGTCACCTCTGGAGGACACCAAAACCGCCCTGGCCAATAGGTGCCCAGCCCCCGGTTCACATACAGTTGATTCTGCCCCACGCTGTGTAATCCCTGTGCCCATTCCCAATGCTTCATAGTATGGGCGCATTCTTTGAGCAACGGTACATATCGTTTCGCTTTCGGCGGTAGGTTGCGGTAAAACTGTGAAATGTGATGTGCCATGTTGCCGACTCCAGGGACAAATACTTGCCCTCCGTGGGTATGTCCTGAAAGCTGAAGATCGATCCGCCATTTTTGCAAGATCTCGGCAGTATCAGGATTATGAGATAACACAATCCGAGGAGTCTCTGAGTCAAGTTGTTCCAAAACAGGTGCAGGACGGAAGTCGGATGACCAAAAATCTGCCAATCCCACGATCGCCAATTCTTTGCCCACTGGATAGGCGATTTGGTTCCACAACACTTGGATATTCTGGCTCTCAAGTGCGCTGGCAACTTCTTGGCGAGAATGTCGATAACGAATATCGTGATTTCCTAAAACTGCATAGACTCCCGATTGGCTTTTCAAAGCAGTGAGACGCTGTGCAAGGTTGTGAATCGGCGCAGGATCATCGGTGACAAAATCTCCAGTCATCACGACCAGATCAGGCTGAGCTTGATTACTGGCAGAGATCGCCTCGTCTAGCAACCTTGGCGATAATCGAATTCCATCAAAGTGAAAATCTGAAAGTTGCACCAGGCGCAGTCCTTTGAGATGCGCTGGCAAATCGGCGATCGACACCCGCAGATGTTCAACCGTTAAAGCTCCTGTCAACAATTTGTGCATCATCCTCACCCGATTAAGCGACTCTAGCCTAACAGAGGAGAAAGAGGGTCTCTAGTTCAAAAGGCGACACTTAGACAGGAAATTAGGGTCGGGTGTCAGGTGCCAAGTGTTGTGCTAGCAATCACGCCTGACACCTGCCTTTAAGCATTATTGAGAAGCGCCCGCCACGCTGGGAAGTTGCGGTGAGCATTCTGCATTGCGGAATCCATAGTCAAAATCAGCCAAAGCAGTGGTGCTGGGCGCACTGGATGCCGCAAAAATTGGGTAGAGTGTGCCGGTGCCCTTATCTCTTGATGCTAGAACATCGGCTTGATCAACCCAGTAGAGACCGTTATCTTGATAGCGCAATTCGCGGCTAATAGCGGTGCCGTTGGAAAACTCCAGCTTGCCGTTATTTCCAGAGTTAGTGACTACACACACCCGGCTTTTTACTTTAGAAGGATAGACGTAATAAACGCGATCGCCTGTTGTCCACGCACCAATAAACTTTGAGATCGTCGGGTTCGCCTTCGCGATCGTTGCCTGAAAGGCTTGCCGTTGAGTGCGATCAGTAGCAGCAAGTTGTATTCCTTTACCATAGGCACCCGACTTCAAATTACGTTTGAATTGCGTTAATTCTTGATTGTTAGGATAGCCAACAACGGGTGAAGTCGCTGAATTGGGATCAAGGGCCTGTACGGTGTTAGGCGGCAATTTTTCCATAGTTGCAGGTTCTAAATCCAAAAAACGCAGAGACTCTGACACCACCACCGCTTCTTTTGCAGACAAATCCTGACAGTTTGCCAAGTCAGATCCCAATCCATCAATCGTATAATTTGCACCCACAACTCGATAGAATGGACCTCGGCTCATCCACTGCCCAATCAGCAGTGGTGCGGTTGCACCCGGCTTTTGCACTTCGATCGCGCCCTTGCCCATCGCAGGATTTTGCACCTTAAAGCTGCCCGCAGTGCCATCTGGAATGCCGCCAATCCCATCGGTGGCTCCTTCCACGGCAAAGCATTTGGAGCCAGCGCGATAGACCAGCAAATAGCCCCGACCAAAGCGAGGGTTAGAACGTCCCGCTATGGAAGTCAGCTTCATCCCCGAGGGGAGATTAATTGGCATTGCGACCCGCATTCCCAGCGATCGCAATTCCTGAATTTGCGCTTGCGGCACCTGTAGGTAGATTGGTTGTCTACCCTGCGCCATAAGTTGGAGACTGCGGCGCACCGTCATGCTGGAAGACTTCTCAGATCTGGGTGCGGCTGGAGTTGCTTGTATCAACGCGGGAAAAACGCCAATACTCACTGCCGCCACCCATATGCTCAAAAGCTGATGATTCATCTTCGTGCCCTCAATGCTCTAGCGTATAGTGTGAATTTTTTACCTTCACATACTCATCTAAAGTGCTCATTGAAATTATGCAAAGCGGATCAACTAATTGCTCGACCCTAGCTAGATATAGAGCAGATTACACCAATAGCTCAACCAACATCGCCTAGTCAAAACTGACCATATGCCTGAGTTTAAGAAAGCACTACACTAAAGCGATCGCAATTCTGCAACCTTCTCCAGGGTGTAGTAGCGCTCGACAATCTAGCCTAGAGCAGGACGTTAAAGTGCGGCGGCTGTAGCATTGCTAGCATACATTCCACGACCAATACTTTTCCACTTCCCTTTATTTTTACCCGTAGAAAGAACATTGGTCAATGAGATTTTAGCTCGTTGGTAATCTTGATTAGAAAGATCTCCATATAGCTTAGCGATCACATCACTTAATCCAATCGGCTTACTGGATTCCTCTAAAATTTGGGAAACCGCATCTGTAAACGATTGCTCTTGAAACTCTGCTTTGACAAAATGCTTTAAGTCAGGAGATTTTGCTAACAGACTCGCTTTACTAGTAGATTTTTTCGTCGCACCAGTTGATTTTGCTTTCGATCCTCGTGACTTCTGTGCTGTAGATTGAGCCACCGATTTTGGTTTTGAATTGGCTGCTTTCGGGCGATCGCTCTTTGAATCAGTGATTGCTGGCAACTCATCCTCATCCTCTGCATCTTCTACATCGGCGCTTGTCGTGTTGATGTCAAAGAGAGCAGCACTTCCATTGGAGCTAGATAAGGGCATCTCAACCGATGAGTTAGTCAAGCTATCGTCGGAGGATGTGCTGTCAGTGGGCGAAGTGGAAATCAACCCAAGTGTCACTGCCTCAACCAGAATGGCCTCAATACCTTGAAGTTGAGTCGTCTTCTGCTCCGCTTGTGCATTTATCCACTGAAGTTCATGGGTTAAATGCTCTTTCACTTTTTGAAGCGAAGCAATAAAAGCGATCGCCTCTTTTTTATCTAATGTCTGCAAGTAGGAAGTTGGAGAAGTTGTCACTGCTAATTCTTTAAGCCATGAGTTTTCATCGATTTTACGCTTTCCTCGTCAATGCGCGAATCTATTAGTGATTTTGTTACGCTTCTCAACATAAATGGTTGATAAGACGTGCAGCGATATGGATTTATGCTGTATTTCATCCAAAAGTAGACATCATTATGAATTCAAGCAGCATTCTACTATGACAAGAGCATAGCTAGCTCATCCAGTTTGCACCTCATCCTTTTAGGTAGAAGATTAATTGGATAACTCCCTCCGTGGGGGCACGTAGAGTGGGAGTTCCAACCGTACTATCAAAGGAATGCTTTAATTCCAATCCAATCTTTTTTGGGAAGAAGCGACTACCAACAATATCAATAGAGTTTATGCATGTGAATGCACATCTACAGGCTTAAAACTCTGGAAGTGCTTCGTTTCGTACTTTACGAAAAGCAGTCTGTAGCTCAGACATTCAACTGCATCAGTCTGATTCAATCTGACACGACCGATTATATAGGGAGAGGCACATGTTTTTTCACAAGAAGGATGTTATTCATAGCGTCAACATCAAGGAGGCACACCCCCGTTTTGCTCAGCTTTTGCTAGAGCAATTTGGTGGCGCAACTGGGGAGCTTACAGCCGCACTGCAATACTGGGTGCAGTCTTTTCATGTTGAAAATGCTGGCATTAAAGACATGCTTCAAGATATTGCGATCGAAGAATTCGGTCACTTAGAAATGGTGGGCAAAATGATTGAAGGTCACACCAAAAACGTCGATCAAACCGATGCTTATAAAAGCAGTCTGTTTGCTGTTCGCGGCATGGGACCTCACTTTCTCGATAGCCAAGGCAGTGCTTGGACGGCTACCTACATCAATGAAGGGGGCGATGTTGTTCGTGACTTGAGAGCAAATATTGCTGCTGAAGCTGGAGCACGCCAAACCTACGAAGCATTGATCAAGCTAGCTCCTGATGAAGGTACTAAAGAAGCCTTGGTGCATTTGCTGACTCGTGAGATTTCTCACACGAAGATGTTTATGGAAGCTCTCAATTCCTTAGGTAAATTGGACGAGCCATTCTTTGGTAACGTCCAGCCTGACGAAACTGTGGACATCTACTATAATTTGTCTTCTAACGGTGGTAAGGATGAGCGCGGTCCTTGGAACTCAGAACCGAACTTCCGTTATATTGCTGATCCTGTATCACAGCAGTAGTTTTGACTAAATGTCCAAGTTAAACCCTGGGCGATCGCCTTGTATCAGCGATCTCCCAGAGTTTTAATGATTGATTAGTCGTCCATAACACGACAACTAGTGGTGAGCTGAGCATACATTTTCTTAAGCAGCATGACATGAGACTCAAAGCCTTACATGACGCGGGTGACGTAAATATTTCAACAAAAAGCAGTTGTATTGACTCTATCCTATCAATCTCACTACAAAAACTGGCTATTCTCTAAGTTGGCTATTCCAAGTGTCGAAATCTAAATTTGGGATTGCTGGATCACTTTAACTCAATAGCTGTAATGACGTTTAGTATGATAAATTGGTTAGTACTTAATAAGTTGGTAAAAACGTTCAACCTTCTACTAGTCTGTTCTGCGGGTGTAGTTTAGTGGTAAAACCTTAGCCTTCCAAGCTAATGATGGGGATTCGATTCCCCCCACCCGCTTTAAACTTCAAATGTCATTTGTCGCTGTTGACAGATTTTATCTAGAGATACTCCATCTTCTGATTGGATTCACGTTACTGTATATTTCCTCAAGCCTTGTACATCGTGTATAGCGTGAGGCGTTTAATGCGTCAGATACTATGACTGAGTGATTCACTACCGCTAATTGCAGTTCATTTCAGCAGCAATTTGAAGTATGTCAAAATATTCAGTAAGCTGCTGTTCCACGGTTCGTAGACATACGAATTTTATGAATTATCACCCATAGAAGGCTCAAAGATAGTTCGTTGTAGCGCGATCGCCCTAGTCAATAAGTGTCAGCTACAAATCAGTTGAGCCGCGATCGCGTTAGTTTTCTCCACCAAAGTTTCCAGTTCTAAGGTGACCAAACGACCTTGATCGACAACTTTTTTACCATTGATAAAACTGTAATCGACTGAATTTGCTTGACAAAAAATTAGTGCCGCCACTGGATCATGCTGCGCTCCGGCAAACTGAGGGCGATCAAGATTGATCGAGATGAAATCCGCCGCCATGCCAACCGCTAGTGATCCTATATCATCTCGCCCCAATACCTTTGCGCCACCCAAGGTTGCCACTTCCAAAATGTCGCGTGCTGTCATCGCTGCCGCATTCGATTCTCGCACCCGTGCCAGCAAAAACGCCATCCGAGCCTCTTGCAACATATTTCCCCCATCGTTGGAAGCAGAGCCATCCACACCCAAACTTACAGGCACTCCTGCATTCAACATTTGGCGAATTGGGGCAATACCGCTGGCAAGGCGGGTGTTGCTACAGGGGCAATGGCTGATGCCTGTTCCTGTTTTGCCAAACTTTTGAATCGAGTTATCATCCAACTTGACGCAATGAGCATGCCACACGTCATCTCCTAGCCAACCGACCGACTCGGCATAGTCGCCGGGAATCATGCCAAAGGTTGCCACGCTGTAGTCGATATCGGATTGATTTTCTGCCAGGTGAGTGTGGAGCCGCACACCGGGATAGGAACGCGCTAATGTAGCCGACTCGCGCATTAAATCTGGAGTGACAGAAAAAGGAGAGCAGGGAGCTAGTGCCATGCGCAGCATAGAATAGCGGGAGTTATCGTGATAGTGCTCAATTAACCGTTGAGAATCTTTGAGGATATCGACTTCATTCTCCACCACAGAATCGGGAGGCAGTCCTCCTTTGCTTTCTCCCACGCTCATGCTGCCGCGAGTGGGATGAAACCGTAGACCGATCGCTTGAATCGCCCGAATTTCATCATCCAGGGTACAGCCGTTGGGGTAGATATAGAGATGATCGCTAGCCGTGGTGCAGCCCGATAACATCAGTTCTGCTGCTGCCATTTGGGCGCTGATATAAATGGCTTCTGGCGTCAAGTTTGCCCAGATAGGATAGAGACTTTGCAACCAGTGAAACAACGTGCAGTCTTGGGCAGCAGGAATCACACGGGTGAGCGTTTGATAAAAATGATGATGGGTGTTGACTAATCCTGGCAACACGATATGTCGCCCTTGCAAATCCAACACATCGTCTGCGGTTGAAGGAAGTTCTTGCGTAGTGCCAACTTGGGCGATCGCGTTGTCTTGCACAAACAAAGCACCATTGCGAATCTCGCGTCGCTGAGCATCCAGAGTTACCAAGGTGTGGATGTTTTTGACCAACAGAGTAGACATAATTCATGCAAATCAAATCAAGCTATCTTACTCTTCAGATAGTTGATCGATGGAATCAAACACTACTAACTACTAAAATTGGGAGTTTTTGGGCGTACAACTTGGTGTTAGATTACCGCGATCGCGCAATAGCACTGAGGGCAGACTTAAGGTGGCTAAAATGATTACCACTCCAGCTAGCAGCCAAACTAGAAATCGGTTGGGTTGATAATTTCCCCGCTCAATCTGCCAAAAAACTTGGTTATACCGCCAGACCGCTAGGGCAATCACTCCAATGCCTATCACCACCAAGCTCACTCCCAACGCTTCGGGGTTAAAGAAAGGGTAGGCAAGGGCTTGTTGAGCCATTGTTGTCTGAAGCTGATTCAAAAATAGATTAAACCGGGCGATCGCAAATCCAAACCCAATTAATGCCAGCGATGTTCTGAGCCACGCCAGAAACGTGCGCTCATTTGCCTGATGCTCTCGCTGTCGATCCACCTTAGATCCCTTAGTCATCAGCAGTCCTTACTTTATTAGAAGAGAATTGTGAAGAAAACCAATGGCATTCGCTTCTAAGCTACTTAATTTTACAGATTCAGCCCCTGCCCAAGCTGTAGGCATTCGGTATCGTTTCAGTCAGTGACGTAGAATTGAAGCCTGATAAGGTGATAGAAAAGATCGGCATGGTGCTTGGAGGAATGGCGTGAACAATCTGAAGGCGATTGTGATTGGGGCAGGCATGGGCGGCTTAGGATCAGCGATCGCCCTACAGCAAGCAGGCTATGAGGTCGAAGTGTATGACCGAGTCAGTGAATTGCGCCCGGTTGGAGCCGGAATTTCCCTCTGGTCGAATGGAGTAAAAGTATTGAACCGCTTGGGCTTGGGCAAAGAAGTCGCCCAGATTGGCGGACAGATGGATGTGATGCAATATCGTCGCCATACGGGTGAACTAATTAGCAACATTGACCTAGCACCGTTAGTGGCAGAAGTAGGGCAGCGTCCTTATCCAGTGGCCCGTGCCGATTTGCAAGCCCTGTTGATAAACGCTTATTCGGGCGAGATCAAACTAGGACATACGTTTATTGGGCTAGAGCAAGATGACCACAGCGTTACCGCCCTATTTGAAAACGGTCATACCGCAACAGGTGGCGTGTTAGTCGCCGCCGATGGAGTGCGTTCTGTTGCCCGAAAATATGTGTTGGGTGAAGCGGTAGATCCTCAATATGGCGGCTATGTTAACTGGAATGGCTTGGTGCCCATGAGTGACGATTTGGCACCCAAAACGACATGGGCAATTTATGTAGGTGAATTTAAACGCGCTTCGCTGATGCCAGTAGCCGGCGATCGCTTCTATTTTTTCTTTGATATGCCAATGCCCAAAGAAGCAGCATTGGAAGCAGGTGACATTCGCACTGATTTGACCCAGTTTTTTGCTGGCTGGGCAGATCCAGTACAAACGCTGATTCAACGGATCGACCCAGCTAAGACCAACCGAGTACTCATTCACGATGTTGGACCGTTAAATAGTCTGGTGCGCGGTCGAGTGGCGCTGCTGGGGGATTCCGCCCATGCAACCTGCCCCGATTTAGGACAGGGTGGCTGTCAGGCGCTGGAAGACGGCTTTGTGCTGACCCATTACCTGACTACAACCACTATCAGCGTCGCGGATGCCCTTCAGCGCTATGAAGCAGAACGCAAAGAACGCACGGGAGCAATTGTCACTAAGGCACGTAGTCGGGCGGAACAAATCCACGGGAAAGACCCGATCGCCACTCAACAATGGTATGACCAACTGCAACACGAAAAACCTTCAGATGTAACCGATGCGATCGCCAAAATTATTCTACGTGGACCAATGAAATAGAATGGCTGGAAAACTCACCACTCACGTTTTAGATACTGCCCAAGGAAAACCTGCTGCAAACATGGCGATCGAGCTTTGGTCAATCGACTCTGCATCCGATCAAAAAATGCTGTTAAAAGCGATCGCCACCAACAGCGATGGACGCACAGACTCTCCTTTATTAATAGATGAGGAATTCAAAATAGGAGTCTATGAACTCATTTTTATAGTTGGCAACTACTTCGCAAACCAACCCGTTGAAACAACTCTGCCGCCATTCTTAAATCGCGTACTAATTCAATTTGGCATTGCCAATGTGGATGCTCACTACCATGTGCCGCTCCTGGTTTCACCTTGGGCATACAGCACCTATCGAGGCAGTTAAGTAAGTGACTATTTACACTGGCGGATGTCAATGTGAACGAATTCGATATCAGCTTTTGGCTGAGCCACTCACACTTTACGTTTGTCACTGCACCGAATGTCAGAAGCAGTCATCTAGCGCGTTTGGCATGTCTATGACAATACCGCGTGAAGCGCTAATTATTACCCAAGGACAGCCTCAAGAGTGGCGACGAAAAGGAGACAGCGATCGCGAAGTGGTTTGCTTCTTTTGTGGTAACTGTGGCACTCGATTGTTTCATCAACCAGAGCGTAATCCTCAGATCACTAACTTGAAACCTGGAACATTAGATGACACAAGCTGGCTGCAACCCGTTGGGCATACTTGGACTCGCAGCGCCCAGCCCTGGTTCACCATTCCCAAAGGCACCTTACAGGAAGAGGGACAGCCCGCAGACTTCACTGAATTTTTCCAACGGTTCACTCCAAAAATCGAATAACCTGAACGGTTGACTGCGGCAAATTTTGATACTGTGCCGCTTTGGTTTCAATTTTATGCAGTTGGTTTAACGCTAGGCTACAAGGCATTCCATATTTTGCCTGCACCCGATCGCTGGCGATTTTCAGCGCTGTTTGCGATCGCTGCACAAAATCCTCCAGCGTGTATTCCGTATTGGGCACAAAGTACTCTTTGACAATCAGCGAGGGCGAATAGCAAATATCTTGAGATCCATCAGACCATTGAATTTGAAAGCGGATTTCTGGCATAGGAGTGGAGATTAAGGATTAGCGTTCGCGTAGCAGCTCCGCAGAAGTTATAAAAACAAGCGATCGCGTAGGATTTGCATAGTTCAAAACACCCTACCGTAGCTATAGCCACCGAGCAAAGTCCAGGGTAAATTGATCGAGCGAAATCAAGCGAATGCGGGAATCATTTGCAGCTTGTTCGCGCTCGCGAGAGGTGTTGTAGCCCCAATTTGCCAAGAAAAGTTGAACAGTGTCGAGTTCCGGCTTTTTGGCAATACTTTGCAGTGTTTTAAAGCGATCTTCAACGAACCAAAAGGTAGCATCGTTACCAAACACCTGCATCAATTCAAGCAGAATTTCACTTTTAGGGCGTTTGACTTCTTTGCCAAACAGTTGCAGATCGGTTAAATCGATTCCTTGTTGCTCTAGGAGCTGTTGAATAAAGCGTCCTTCTTTAGTGCTGATAATGGCAACCTGGGTATCACTGTCTAGCGTTGCTTTCAGGCGATCGCACACACCCGGATAAAACCGATGTTCTGCTAGCCAGCTATTCACATCAGACGCAATCCATTGATCCCGCGTGCCATCCACTTCCGCGATCAGCATTGCCGGATCTAACTGTTCGGTGATGACAAGTCGCTGAGCGATCGCAACCCAGTCGTGTAGTACTGCCGCTTCTGACACCCCTTGAAGCAATGCATGAAGCAGCAACGGCATTTCCCACCCTGTTTCTACGACAGGGCGCAACCGATAAAAAGACGCAGCTAACCCATCTGGCGGTACCAAACTTGTAGGCTGCCAGAGGTTGCAATAGGCTTGCCATGCCGTTTTAAAGTACTCCCTTAACCCGTCGCACAATACACCATCAAAATCAAGCGCTAAAACGGTTGGTGTCGCAATCATCAGTCCATGCTTATTTCAGGAATCCTGTCGCCTCACGATAGCGCAATAATCCTCTGACAGATGAGTATTCTCAGACACATGTTGCCAATTGTTGGGCGATCGCCCACAAATCATCACCGTTCACCCGCTGGATAGCTCCGCTATTACTCTGTTACTGGAACTGTAACAACTCTCCTATTTGGCTTTTGGTCGAGGCATACTGGCAGCAACCTGATACAGATCAATCGATGCAGATAGCCCAATCGCCGATGTTTCGTGATGCTCGACTTTATCAAATTCTGTTTTTGTCCCTATTTTTACTGTTGGGCATTGGCACTCGCGATTGGACCTTGCACCCGGAAATAGTAGCAACCGCGATCGCAACCTGTTTGATGACTCAATGGGCTTGGTCGATTTTCTCCGCTCCGCCAACATCTTCCCCCGCTCCACCCCTCCACTTCTCTCTCCCGTCTGCCTTAATCACCGCGTTGGGACTCAGCATGTTGCTACGAACCGAACACATCGGCACCATGATTCTGGCTGCTGTGATTGCCATCTCTAGTAAGTTTTTGCTGAAGGTGAATGGAAAACATGTGTTTAACCCTACTAATATCGGCATTGTGGCAGCAGTGCTGCTGACCCACGATGCCTGGATTTCACCGGGTCAATGGGGCGAATCAAGCTGGTATGCCCTGCTATTTTTGGGAACAGGCGGGGTAGTTGTGCAGCGGGTGGGACGTTGGGACACCACCGGAGCATTTTTGGGAAGCTATGCCTTGCTCGAACTGGGGCGCAATCTCTGGCTAGGCTGGACGGGAGATGTATTGCTGCACCGCCTCACCAGCGGTTCCTTGCTCGTGTTTTCCCTGTTTATGATCACTGATCCGCGCACGATACCCAATGCTCGTGTGGCTCGGCTAGTTTGGGCAAGCGCGATCGCCCTGCTTGCCTTCATTCTTCGCAACGTCTATTTCCTGCCCACCGCCGTTTTCTGGTCACTCTTTGCCCTCGCCCCGCTCAGCGCTGTGTTGGATCTCATTTGGGCATCTCCACGGTTTTCCTGGCAGGCAGAGGAACCAGAGAACTTAGAAGATGCGAGGGCAATAGAGAAAGAAGGGGAACTAAAGAATGCAGAAACGACGAAAAATTATCTCCTAACCCCTAATTTCTAACTCAAACTATTTCTTACCAAAACGCTGCTTGAACAGAATCTTCCTTGCGGAATGCTACGCGAACAAAACTCCCTTTAACCTTTTCACCATTCGCCTTTCTTATGAAACTCCTCCGAACTCTCCTCTTGTCTTGCTTATTCACTATTTCTAGTCTGTTTCTTGCCACCAAGGCCTGGGCGTTTTGCGGGTTTTATGTGGCAAAGGCAGATGCCAAGCTCTATAACCAGGCATCCCAGGTGGCGATCGCCCGCAGCGGCAACAAAACCGTGCTGACGATGGCCAATGATTATCAGGGTGAGGTTAAAGATTTTGCGATCGTCGTGCCTGTGCCCGTAGTGCTGAAAAAAGAGCAGGTAGAAGTGGGCAAACCTAGCGTTATGGCACATTTGGATGCCTTCAGTGCGCCACGACTGGTCGAGTACTTCGACCCCGATCCCTGTCAGCCTGAGCCTATGTATGAGCAGATGCCCCCCACAGCAGCGGTTCCCTCTAGTCAAATGGCACAAAAAACGCGGGGAAATGCTGCCGATCTAGGAGTGACAATTGAAGAAAAATTTACCGTAGGCGAATACGACATTTTGATTCTTAGCGCTAAGGAATCAGGCGGATTGGAAACCTGGCTAACCCAAAACGGCTACCGCATTCCCAAGGGTGCCAAAGAATTACTCAAGCCGTATATTCGCCAAAAGCTGAAGTTTTTTGTGGCAAAGGTGAACTTAAACGAGTTTGAAAAAGCAGGATACCAAAATCTGCGCCCAATCAAAATGGCGTTTGAGTCGCCTCGGTTTATGCTGCCGCTGCGGTTGGGTATGGTGAACGCCCAGCAAGCTCAAGATTTGCTTGTTTATATTCTGTCGCCTAAAGGTCAGGCAGAAGTCACCAATTACCGCACGGTCAAGGTGCCTTCCAACACTGAAATTCCGACGTTTGTCAAAAGCGAGTTCAGCGATTTCTACAAATCCATGTTCCAAACGTCCTACGATCGCGAAGGTCGCAATGTTGCCTTTTTGGAATACGCCTGGGATATGTCAAATTGTGATCCTTGCTCAGCAGAACCGTTGTCTCGCGAGCAATTGCGCGATGTCGGAGCCTTCTGGATAGATGACCCACAAACAGAACCCAGCCGACCTGGCTTTTTTGCGCCTCGTCGCCCTTCTCCCTTCCCCTCATCGAATGTATTCATCACCCGTCTGCATGTGCGTTACACCCGCGACAAGTTTCCTGAAGATTTGATGTTTCAAGCTACCGACAACCGTGAACAGTTTCAGGGACGATACGTGTTGCGTCATGCCTTTTTAGGCAAAGCTGAATGCGCCGCTGGTCGGGAATATGGGCGATCGCTGCCCCGCCGCTTTGACCAAGAAGCCCAAACCCTCGCCCGACTCACGGGCTGGGATATTCAAAAAATTCGTCAAAAGTTACCCAAGGTTCAGGCTCAAGCTCCATCATCTTGGTTTGAGTGGTTTTTGATAAAGCTAGGGATGAAAGGGTAAAGACGTTGGTGGACAGAGTGCTTGGTGCTATTGGCAGTATCTTGTTGGAGCGGCATCAGCGTTTACTGAAGACTCTGAGCGACTATCTCGTTAGATAAATAGATGCAAGCGATCGCGCTTTGCGAAAGAATAAGAACGCTTGGCTAGAGGAATTTGCTAGAACTAGGAGCTAAAGTAATTAGTCCATCATCCACTGTCTCTTTACTCCTCTTGCTGCGCCATTTCCCCTCTGGCTCACTTATCCTAGAAAGATAGGCATTAAGGTAACCGTATGCAGTCAGGTTGGCGGATTGGATCATTGTTTGGCATTCCCTTCTACATTGATCTGTCCTGGTTCGTTATTTTGTTTTTGATTGCGCTGCCCACTGCATCCAATTGGCAGTTAAGGTATCCGGAGTGGAGCGTTTCCACGGTTTACCTGTCAGCGTTCGCGATGGCACTCTTATTTTTTGGCTCGGTGCTGCTGCATGAACTGGGTCACAGTTTAGTGGCGTTATCGCAAGGAATTAAGGTCACTTCAATCAAGCTGTTTTTGTTTGGTGGGGTTGCCTCAATCGAGCGAGAATCAAAAACTCCTGGCAAAGCCTTTCAGGTGGCGATCGCGGGTCCTGCGGTTAGCTTAGTCCTAGCGCTCTTATTAGCACTTTTTGCAAATGTTTCTCCTGGTGTCAATACTCCAATCAACGTAATTGCCCAATATTTGGCAACAACAAATCTGATCTTGGCACTTTTTAACCTGCTGCCTGGTTTACCGCTCGATGGTGGACAAGTAGTGAAAGCAGCCGTTTGGAAAGCGACGGGAAGCCGATTTAAGGGGGTGCGCTGGGCGGCAAGAGCTGGCTCTGTTTTAGGCTGGAGCGCGATCGCCTTAGGTGGTTTTTCGCTGCTATCAGGTGCTAGCAATGGCTTATGGTTTATGCTACTTGGCTGGTTCGGCATTCAAAATGCAGGCGGCTATGATCGCATGACGGAAATGCAGGAAACATTGCTTTCCCTTAAAGCTAGCGATGCCATGACTCGTGAGTTTCGGGTGGTTGATGCCAACATGACTCTGCGTGAGTTCGCCGATAAGTACCTGCTATTGGCTGCTCAGCCCGAAGTGTACTTCGCGTCTTCCGATGGGCGCTATCGGGGATTAGTTGCATCGGATGATCTGCAATCGGTAGAACGCAGCCGTTGGGAAAGAGAGACCCTGGCTCCAATCATTCACCCACTGGACACGATTGCCACTGTTGAGGAAGCTACGCCTTTAGCAACAGTGATTCAACAGTTGGAAACAGATGCTTCGCGGCGGATGACGGTTTTGTCTCCAGCGGGCGCGGTTTCTGGAGTCATTGATCGCGGTGATATTGTCCGAGCTTTGACACAGAAGCTAAAAATGCCGATTACCGATAGCCTGATCAAGCAAATTAAAGAAGATGGCACCTATCCACCTGGCTTTCAAATTGCAGCCCTAGCCCAGTCAGCGATAGAAGCAGCGGAAAAATAGAGAGGGTTTCAGGGTTGCGAGTTCGGGATTGGAAGCTCGGACAGGACGTTCCATTCTGCTTCGGAAAGGGGTTGATGGTGAAAATCAACATCAAAACAAGCCTTGGCAGATTCCGTCAGGGCAGAAATGATTTGCTCCACAGATATTTTTTTTAGCAAGGAGTCAGGGAAGATTGGCTCGATAGGGTCTGACTGGAAAACTTGCTGAAATAGGGTGACATCAGGGTTTAATCGAATAGAGCCATGCTGTAAGATGATACCGCCGCGTCGCAGTTGGGCGCTGCCAATCAGTTTGAAGCCATTGGGCATCGTTAAATCGGCTGCGGTTGCAGTACCAAAGCAGTTGGAATTGTGAATATAACCGCGTCCTGCTGTGCCATATTGCAACTCCACACCAAGCGATCGCCACCCCTGAATCAAAAACTCACAAATCTGCCGATAGCTTTCCATGCGATTGCCACTCAATCCAGACGTGATTACGGCATAGGTTAAATCACCCTGATGAAGTACTGCCCGTCCTCCAGTGGGGCGTTGCACAATATCCAGCGATCGCCCCTGCCACGTCAGATTATTCCAATGATCGGGATAGTTCCGCTGATGATAACCCAGGGAAATTGCCGCAGGTTCCCAGGTATAAAACCGCAAGGTTGGTGGATGATGCCCCTGAATGTGCCGTTCAAACAGCCAAGCATCCAATGTCATATGAACCACGCCTGATGCTTGAAAAGGTGGAATTAACCGCCAAAGGGGCATAAAGTTTTAGCGTTTAAGGCTCGAACTCTGAACGATTACTGATTGCCTAAATTCCAAACTCTGCAACTAGGGGTTCGTCAATTTCATCGGCGATCGTGGCAACAATGGTAATGGCACGGGATAGTTCGCTGGGAGAAAGATCCGCGATCGACCGATTAGTGACCACCACAACCTCATTATTCACAATGCCAAATCGTGCTTCCAAGGTGTCAGACCAATTTTTCTCTAGAAGATGACGCATTAACTTTGGCTCATCCTTGGCAGGTAGTTTTAGCACTCCTGCCCACACCGTTAGCGTGTCTTCTTCCAATAACCCCGTAAGTTGGACAAAGACCTCCACGGTGCCGTATTTGAATTTCCAAACGTGCTCTTCTTCACTACGGTTGACCATCGCTGTTTGATCACTATCCAGACTATCAATTACCGTCTCAATCACTTCTACCAAGTTGCTGGAGGCATTGGTCTCAACTTGGCTTGTTGACTCATCATTGGGAATTGTTTGAACCATAGGGATTTCTGGGAGATTAAGTGAAATGTCTGGAAGCTTGAGTCTTTAGCTTACGATCTTTTCTTCCGCTAAAGACTCAATGGGTCTACATTATTGTCGATCGCCTAGGTCGCCAGCAGGTCTTCTACTTCCTCAAAATTTTAGCGTTTAACTCAAACTGCTTCAGGAGGTTTATGTAATAGCAGCCTCAGCAATTTTGTTAGCCTGTTGCTCGGTTGCGATCGGTTTATGAGCGATCAAATACTTACTCATAAAGTGAACTTCCTCAGTCACAGTAGTAAAGCCAGCATCTTGTAGACGGCTAACCAAATCATCACTAGCGTAATGACGATAGTAAGGCTCGTGAAACATAGCAGCAAAGCTATCCATAACTGGAGCCATTTCTGGCGAATCACTCAGTTGAATTGAGTCGCAAATGACAAACACTCCGCCCGGTTTTGTCACCCGAAAGCACTCATTAATTACTTGCTGGCGCACGGCTGGTGGTAGCTCATGAAACAAAAACACGCAGGTTGTCCCATGAAAATAGTTATCGAGATAGGGTAACTCTTCAGCATTTGCCTGGATCAGTTGAGGCAATTCGCCAGACTGTTGAGAAAGGTGTTGATTTGCTTTTCTCAGGTAAGCAGAAGAAAGATCAACGCCGTGCAAAGACGCTTTAGGCAACATGCTGCGAATGAATTTCAAGGTACGCCCCGTGCCCGATGCCACATCCAACACTCGCACCTGTCGGGGATCGAGGTTGCTAAAAGTCTGTAGACCTTGCTTCAGCGGTGCTAGCACACGGCGACGCATCGCATCGGCTGCGCCATTAAACAAAATATCTACCTGTACGTCGTACAGATTTGCAGACCACTCACTCAAGTAGCCATCGGTTTGGTGATGAAAGTTCTGCGTGTAATAGCTAGGGTAAATGCTGGTATCAACATCTTGAGAAAATTCTTGATAGCGCTTCTGGTTTGCCCGCTCCCAAGTAGCAGGCATGTCGAACCACAATAAGGGATAGTGGCGAAAAAAATCTTGCCAATCATTTTCCAACAACAAACTTGCTGGGTAGATTCCTTTTTCGGCATCTTGCCAGTCCGTTTCGTTAATCTTGGTCAACCGCTTTTGAATTTTCAACAAAAGCTCTACAGGAATAGGAGAGGCACGCTGTTCTGGAGGGTGTGCAACAAGATTGAGGAACTGGGTGCTTAAAGCTTTATGGGCAAGACCAAAGTAGCTTTTTCCTTGGTGAAAGGCTTGGTATGCCAGCTTTGTTAAGGGTTCAGACATAGCTGCAAAGAGAACTGAGAAGTACTGTAAATAAGTGTAACGAATTCTCTTTAAACAGGTATCGCTCTTTAGATGAATGCCAAAAATGGCTGTTGAGTCTCAAGGATCAGTACGGAATCTAGAAGTGTGCGATAAAAACCAAGCAGCAGGAGCGATCGCTCCTGCTGCTTGGCAAACCATTGAGGATGATTTAGCAATCGTAGTAAAGCATAAACTCATAGGGATGAGGACGAATGCTCATGGGAATCACTTCGCGATCGAGTTTATAGCTAATCCAGTTTTCAATGAAGTCTTCAGTAAACACGCCACCAGCAAGCAAGAACTCGTGATCTCGCTCCAAATTCTTCAGCGCATCCATCAAAGAAGCTGGAGTGGACGGAATTTTTGACAGTTCTTCAGGGCTAAGCTCATAGATATCGACATCCAAGGGGCTGCCCGGATCAATTTGGTTCTTAATCCCATCCAAGCCCGCACAAACCATTGCCGCAAATGCCAAGTAAGGATTGCAAGAGGCATCAGGACAGCGGAATTCTAACCGTTTTGCCTTAGGACTATCGCCTGTTAAGGGAATCCGAATGGAGGCAGAGCGATTGCCCTGAGAATATGCCAGGTTTACTGGAGCTTCAAAACCGGGCACTAAGCGCTTGTAGGAGTTAGTAGTTGGGTTGGTAAACGCCAGGATTGAAGGCGCATGTTTGAGCAAGCCGCCAATGTACCACAGGGCAGTTTGGCTCAGTTGAGCATAGCCATCGCCGAAGAAAGTGGGTTGCCCATCTTTCCAAATCGATTGGTGGCAGTGCATCCCCGTGCCGTTATCGCCAAATACCGGTTTTGGCATAAAGGTGACTGATTTGCCATACTTCTTGCCCACATTCTTGATGCAATATTTGTAGGTCATCAGAAAATCGGCTGCCTGCACCAACGGCGCAAACCGAAAGCCCAATTCACACTGACCCGCTGTTGCCACTTCATGGTGGTGCTTTTCGATCGGCACCCCACAATCCTTCATGGTCAGCAACATTTCGGTTCGCATGTCTTGCAGCGTGTCTGTGGGAGAGACTGGGAAATAGCCTTCCTTGTTGCGAACCTTATAGCCCAAGTTGCCGCCTGGTTCTTTCCGCCCAGAGTTCCAAGCTGCCTCAACGCTATCAACCTTGTAGTAACCCTCATTTTGTGTTTGATCGAACTGAACGTTATCAAACACAAAGAATTCGGCTTCAGGCCCGAAGTAGACTGTATCGCCTAATCCGGCTGCCTTGACTGCCTCAACGGCTTTGTTTGCAATGGAGCGAGGGTCACGGCTGTAGGGTTGCCCGGTTCTCGGCTCCACAATGCTGCAAATCATACTCAAGGTTGGCTCTTCCATAAACGGATCGATCCAAGCCGTGTTTGGATCAGGCACCATCGCCATATCTGAGTCGTTGATGGCTTTCCAGCCCCGGATGCTCGATCCGTCAAAGGCAACACCAGCTGTAAAGCTATCTGCATCGATCATGTCTTGGTACAGCGTTAAGTGCTGCCAAATTCCTGGTGTATCAATAAACTTCAGATCAATCATCTGAATGTTGTCACGCTTGATCCATTCCAGGATTTCCTGCGGGGTTGTCATGAAATACTCCTTAATTCGTGCGGGCTGTTTCCAAATGCTGGGAAACAGAAAAAGCAGTCAGAATTCCAGCGGCGTAGTTAATGTTACGAAGGGCTGGTCTAATGAGGCTACAGCATCACGATGCTTGAATGATCCTAAAGAGTGACCTGCTCGAATTTTGTATCAAAAACTACAAAGTGAATTCGTTAAAACAGGCGTGAGCCTTGATTGAGAAAGGAGTAATTTTAGAGAGCATAAATAGCTGCGATCGCGCCCTTTCTCAATATCTCTTTACACGCCAAAACAGGCTAGATATAGGGGTTGTAGGGTTGCCAGGTCATGATAAACTGGCTGTACTGAGTTGAGTCGATCGCGATCTGTAGAGCGCTCACGAACACTCGGTTAGAGATAACCAAAAGCATTTATTTTTGAACTATTGATAATTCCTGGGGGAACGGTTCAATGCGCGACGCAGTTACAAGCCTCATTAAAAACTATGACAATACCGGTCGATACTTAGACCGGGATGCCATGGATCGGTTGAAGTCCTATTTTGATACGGGAATGCTGCGCGTAAAAGCCGCCGCCGTGATTAACGCGAATGCAGCGGAAATCGTTAAACAGGCAGGATTACGCTTGTTTGAAGAATTGCCCGAGTTGATTCGTCCCGGTGGTAATGCTTACACCACTCGTCGGTATGCGGCTTGTCTCAGAGATATGGATTATTACCTGCGCTATGCCAGCTATGCATTGGTGGCAGGTGATACTGATGTATTAGACGAGCGGGTGCTAGAAGGTTTGCGGGAAACCTATAATTCCTTGGCGGTGCCTATTGGCTCTACCGTCTACGGCATCCAAATAATGAAGGAAATTGTGAAAGAGCAAGTGGCAATGGCTGGAATTCCGGTTGGTAGCCTACTAGATCAACCCTTTGATTACATGACTCGCGAATTGAGCGAGACAAACATCTAGTCCGGAAATTTTCTAAAGTGGGGTATGGGTGTAGAGCGGTTTATCCCGCGATCGCCCATGCCCTATTCATGTTTAAGATAAATAACCTGAACGATGCCCCATTCTTATCACATCATCGTTGAAAACAATCCCGCCATCATCTACGGTACACGGGGCGGTGCCCCTCATAAGCTTTTACCCAACCTAAAGAAATTTTTGGATACCTTTTGGAAAGAGCGAGATACCTTTGGTGAGTATATTGACACGCCAGAATGTCTGGTTGCCCAAATCACCATCCGCTTTGGTTATGCCACTTGCGAAGATGACTTTTCTAACATTCGCGTCGGCATTCACTACAAGGCCACAGCAGACTATCTATATCAGGTTGGGCTGGATCGTACCGTGACTGTATGGGTTGCGAGCGAGGCCTACCACGATCGCCCAGAATTGGGTTTGGCAGGGTGCATCCTGTGGTCAGACACACAGTGTCAGCTATCGGAACCAATTGATCAGTCTAGGTAAACGCGGTTTGGCTTCAAATTCAAGACTTCTAGTAAGATCGCTAGCCAACTTTACCCTTGCGATCAAAATCTCAGGCGACGAGCGGTCAACAGTCGGTAGCCAACGGTAAGAGCCGTAAACGCTACTACAAAATTCCATAAGCTCGTGGGCCTGAGGGACACACCGCTGCTGAGAAACACCGACACAATTCCCATGACGAGAAAAATCCAGCCAAAACTTTTGGTCTGCCTTGGAAAAACCACTAAACAGATGATCCCAATCATCAAAGACAAAATCGAGCCGACGGCTGGAAGACTTCCCCAGAAAAAAGGTGAGAAGTAGGTCGAAAAAATCACGTTTTGACCCAAAAAGTAGGTGCCTGCCAGTAGAAATAGAATGCCAAATAGCTTTTGCATGGTGATTGATAATCTGGGTTGTGGTTAGTGTTCCCAGATCTGACTAGCCCCTACTGATTGGATGAAATCTCAGTTAAATTTTTAGGGGTTGTTTGGTAGAGATAAGGCTAACTGGTAAATTTGGCGACGGGGTAGGGCGGTTTGCTGAGCAAGTTGACGGCTGGCTTCGGAGCGAGAATGCCCCTGGCTGAGTAATGCTTGTAGTTCGATTTTGAGGGCATCATCTGAAAGTATTAACGGGTTGAGTTCCGCGCCTGCAAGCACGAGGGTAAATTCGCCTATCGGGTCACGATCGCGGTAGTGGTCAATGGCTTCAGCAATCGTGCCACGCCAAAACTCTTCGTGCAGCTTAGTGAGTTCTCGTGCCAAAACGATCGCGCGATCGTCGCCCAACATCAGCAAATCTTGCAGGGTTTGCCGTAACCGATGGGGCGCTTCATAAAAAACCAGGGTGCGCGACTCAGATTTGAGCCGTTCTAAATGGGTGCGACGGTCTTTGGGCTTGGCGGGAAGAAAGCCTTCAAACACAAAGCGATCGCTGGGTAATCCCGAAGCGATTAAGGCTGCCACGACTGCACTGCACCCCGGAATTGGCACGACAGTTAGCCCTACTTCTACACAGGCTTTGACCAACTCATAGCCCGGATCGGAAATTCCCGGCATTCCGGCATCGCTGACCAAGGCGATCGCCTGCCCTTGTTGCAGCCGCTCTACCAGTTCCACGGTGCGAGTGATGAGGTTGTGCTCGTGATAGCTGACTTGGGGTGTGGTGATTTGGAAGTGGTGCAGCAATTTCCCTGTGTGGCGCGTGTCTTCGGCGGCGATCGCATCCACGCCTTGCAAAATTCGTACTGCCCGAAAGGTCATGTCTTCCAGATTGCCGATCGGCGTTCCAACGATGTATAGCGTTCTTGGCTGACAGCCTTTCTCAGTTGAAGTCACAATTTCATCAAAATCATTCAGGTTTCATAGTCCAAGACTTATATCTAGCGTAAAGCTAAAAATCCTCATCTGATGGGAATACTTCTTTAATTAGTATCAGAATTCGCAGTAAGTCTAGTTCTCTCTCATGCACGGATTGTTTATTGGCTTAACCACGCTCGATCTGATTTATTTGGCTGAGAATCCACCTGTCAGGAATCAGAAATTGGTTGCCTCTGATTACACTGCTGCGGCTGGCGGTCCGGCGACGAATGCGGCGGTGGCGTTTGGCGCTTTGGGTGGACAGGCGAGTCTGTTGAGTGTGGTGGGCTGTCATCCAATGACGCAGTTAATTGGGGCAGATTTGCAGCAGTGTGGTGTGTCACTGCGGGATCTCGATCCGGCGTGGGCTGAGTTGCCGCCTATGTCTTCTATTATCGTGACTGAGGCAACGGGCGATCGCGCCGTCATTTCAATCAACGCCGCCAAACTTCAGGCAACACCTGCTCAACTTCCAGCCGATATTTTGCAAGGTGTGGATGTTGTGCTGCTGGATGGACATCAAATGGCGGTAGGGTTCGCGATCGCTGAACAAGCTAAGGCGCTCAATATTCCCGTTGTACTAGACGGAGGCAGTTGGAAACCGGGTTTAGAGGCGGTGCTGCCATTCGTAAATTATGCCATTTGTTCCGCCAATTTTCATCCGCCTAACTGCGACACTCAAGCGGACATAGTGGCATATCTGACCCACTTGAGCATTGCCCAGATTGCCATCACTCACGGAGAGCAACCGATTTGGTATACCAATTCTCGTAGGGATAGTTTCACGAATCGCGCTCAGACAGGCTACCTTCCTGTCCCCAAAATTAAGCCGGTCGATACCCTCGGTGCTGGGGATATTTTTCATGGTGCGTTTTGCCATTTCATCTTACAAACCAACTTTGTAGAAGCCTTAGCCAGATCAGCAGAGATAGCAGCGCGATCATGCTTGCATTTTGGCACTCGCCAGTGGCTGAAGGAAGAATAAGAGACAAGTGGCGAAATACGAGACAAGGTGAATGATTTCACCAGACATTTCTGCACCTCCTCGTCTCGCACTCGCACCTTCGACCTCGTGATGATAGGGTAATTGCAGCAAACACGGAGCAGGCGCGATGATAGACGGGAATTTGCAGGAGCTGCTGGCGATCGCCCGTGCCGTTGGCTGGGGTGCAGGGGATGTGTTGCTGGCAACTCAACAATCAGACCTTAAGGTTCAGGATTTGGCGGATGGTCCCGTCACCATTGCAGATGGTGCTGCGAATGACTACATCTTGAGCAATCTCCACGCCAGTTTGGGCACTGAGGATTTTGGGTATCTAACAGAGGAGACTTATAAGCTTCAGCCTGCGAGCGATCGCTTGGAAAAAGCTTTTGTTTGGATCATTGACCCGCTAGATGGCACTAAGGAATACATTCAAAAAACGGGAGAATTCGCGGTTCACATTGCGCTGGTGCACGATCATCGCCCGGTGCTGGCTGTGGTTGCTTGCCCCGCAGCAGGTCGGCTCTACTTTGCAGCTTTCGGCAGCGGCACGTTTGTAGAACACAAAGATGGCACGATCGCCCCGGTGCGAGTTTCTCAACGTAGCCAATTCGACCAGTTGATTGTGGTGACAAGCCGCAGCCACCGCAGCGATCGCTTTAACCAATTGATGCAACAGTTTCCTTGCCAAACGCAGAAATCTGTGGGCAGTTTGGGCGGCAAAATCGCCGCGATTGTTGACCAGCAGGCCGATGTGTATCTTTCCCTCTCTGGTTCTTCTGCCCCCAAAGATTGGGATCTTGCTGCTCCAGAACTGATTTTGACTGAAGCAGGCGGTAAATTTACCCACTTTGACGGCACGCCCCTACTCTATAACCGTGAAGATGTAACTCAGTGGGGCGGCTTGCTTGCCAGCAACGGAAACCGTCATGACACTCTTTGCGCTGAAGCAACTCGCATTTTGACTGCGATCAATGGGGCGTGAGTAGCAGCGAGGAAACCATTGCCAACCAACTGACTGCGTAAACATCTCAGTTTGAAAGGTTTGTCGCCGGATACCTGAGAAAAGATTAGAATTTGTAGCACAGTAGAACCAGTGCGCTGGGAGCATTTCGAGCATAATGCGGCATTACTTTATTTATCCATCCGTAGGGTTAAATGCAAATGACCCTGACTGAATGGGTTGCGCAGATCAAAAGTGTGGCAGACATGATTGTGTATGTTTGGCTAGGCGCGATCGCGATCACCTGCCTGTTTGGCAAAAAAATACATCAGTGGGGCTTTAGCCTGCACACATTGCCTAGTTTGTGGAGTCCACCGATAGAGAAATCTATCAACCAGCCTTATCGCTACCTGATCGAAAATGCTGAATCCTTTCTTGTTTTAGGCGGTCTGCTTTTGCTGCGGGGAACTCGTGATTGGGTCATCGTCACCCTGGGCGCACTTTTGATCGATTGCTTCAATGGTTTACTTTTTTCCAAAAGCGCAAAATATTTCGGGGCAAATAGTATTCTGTTCAGCTATTTAGGATTTTTGCTGCTGCGTGGCTACTTTGAAGGCGGCATCATTGCAATTTTGATGACTATTCTAGTGGGCTTTATCTGTAGCAAAATGCTTTGGGGCATGGTGCCTCTAGCAAATTCTCCCGGATGGAGGGGGCATCTCCTCAGCTTTTTGGGCGGCGCACTAATGGCATGGGGTTTGGATGCGATCGCACCCTTCTTGCCCGTTAGCCAGGTTTGGTAAAAATTCTAATTGCAATACCTGATCGCAGGGCAACCTTTTTTATAGGTTTTTAGCGTCATAGCAGTCAGACTGTTATCACAGCACCCCATTCAAATACAACAGAACTGCTGTAATACTCTCAAATGACTTTGACCAGAAACTAACTATCATTTTGATGGTTTGATTCTCCCCTCGGTTCTGCGGACGATGGCTATAAGTGCGGTGGCCTTGAAGCGCTTTAGCATATGTTTTGATATGCAAAATTGTTTTGTGGTTATTTTTGTCAGGAACGAACACCGAAATTACCTTGAAACTGAATAAATTCCACGATCGCGGATAGTCCAGCCAATGTTTTAAGGTTCGTAAAAACAAACGGCTTTTCACCGCGCATTTTCTTAGTATCTTGCTCCATCACATCCAAATCTGCTCCAACGTAGGGCGCTAAGTCGATTTTGTTAATTACTAACAAGTCAGATTTAGTAATGCCGGGTCCGCCTTTGCGCGGAATTTTGTCACCCCCTGCTACATCAATCACATAGAGAGTTAGGTCTACTAGCTCTGGGCTAAAGGTCGCGGCTAAGTTGTCGCCCCCACTCTCCACAAAGACGAGATCTAAGTCTAGAAAGCGTTGTTCCAGATCTTCGATCGCGGCAAGGTTCATAGATGCATCTTCTCGAATTGCCGTGTGCGGACAGCCTCCTGTTTCCACGCCTAAAATGCGATCGCGGCTCAACGCTTGACTTCGTACTAAGTATTGGGCATCTTCTTGGGTATAAATATCATTGGTCACCACTGCAAGATTATAGCGATCGCGTAGTGCCTTACACAGCGCATCCACTAACGCTGTTTTGCCTGATCCTACTGGACCTGCAACGCCAACCCGAAAGGCACTCATATATTTTTAACCAATTAAATTGCAAAAGAATTCTAGTGCTAATCAGTGAATAAAGCAGTAACAATCCGGAAGTGAGCGTGGGAATACCAAACTTCGCTTCATTTTTCACACATTTTTAAAGAGTTTTGCTCAATCTGGTCTTAGCTCTTAAAACTAATAAACCCTTGGAGCTTCTATTAGGACACTTTTATGAACCAGTTCTGGACAGTAGCATTAATCAGCACCGTGTTCACGTCGCTGTTTCAAGTAGCAGCTAATGCGGCAACGTTCTCTTTTTCTAATCCTCTTAGCGGTTCACAGCAGGTACCGCCAAACGCGAGTCCGGCTACGGGTTTCGCAACATCTATTCTGAATGGCGAACCAACTAGTTGGACTTTTAACTACGATCTGTCATTCTCTGGTCTTTCAGGACCTCTGGCATTAGCCCATATTCACTTGGCTCCGGCTGGTCAGGCAGGTCCCGTTGTGCATGACTTGGATGCTCCACCACTGGGCAGCACCAGTGGGAAGATTGTTGGGGACTGGACATCTACTGAGGTTGTAGCTGCTGGCATTGATCCGGTTGCTGTGTTCAACCGCTTTTTGGATGGACAATATTATTTCAACGTTCATTCAAATACGCCTGGAACAAACTTTCGAGCGGCAGGGGAAATCCGGGGACAGATTGAAGATCCAGTCGATGCCTCTGCTGTGCCTGAACCATCCACAATGTTAGGGCTTTTAGCCACTGGCGCAGTCGGATCGATGTTGAAAAGAAGACGGGAAAAACAACAGAAACTAACTAGTGATACCACACGCTTGTCGGCATAAGCCCTAGCAACAGATCCATCACAAGCTGTTAAAGAGCCTGATTGCCCCTGCTAAATAGCAGGGGTCATCTTTATGTGGGCTGTGAACCTGTCTAGCTGCGATCGCAGCATTGCAAAGCCTTTTTGATTACAGATTTAGAGCGTGTATAGACAAAGCAAGGTACTGCAAGCCAATACTACTCAATCATGACCAAAATTATCCAACGGTTTTTTCTGATCTCAATCGTCTTGGCTGTGTTTTTTATCGGAGCAATTGGGGTGGCAATCGCTCAAGCCACGCCTCAACTATCCTCCGTCACCACAACTCCAAGGGTAGGCAGGATGAATCAAAATCAGATGACTCCTTCAGAAATCTCTGCCAACCCGATCGCGGCTCAAGCTCAAAGTGCAAGTTCCTCAAAAATCAACATTAATCCAGAGACAGGGGTTCCCAATGGAGCCATTCTGCTCACAGTTTTTCTGAAGCACGACCAATCTAAAACTCTTGACCAAATTTTGTCAGAACTAAAGCAGTCTGATTATTTGAAAGCGTTCCCACCTGAGGGCGTGGATGTCGTCTCATGGTATGTCGTCATGGGAATTGGGCAGGTTGTGACTTTGGCAGTGCCGCCAGAGCAATTACGGGCAGTAAATGTGGCATTAGAGCGAACAGCATGGAGCGCGTTTCGGACTGAAATTTATGCCACCTACGATTTTGCCCAAATCGCCAAAAAGTCTCGACAGGCGCTAGCAGGTGGCGATCGGTAGCAGGAGGGTAACGACCGTGCCGTGCCCCAACTGGCTTTGAATGTGCATCTTGCCGCCTTGAAGTTGACAAACATGCTGGGCGATCGCCAGCCCCAACCCCATCCCACCTCTAGGGCGGGCGTTGTCACTCCGGTAGAATCGCTCCGTCAAGCGTTGCAGTGCGCTGGCTTCAATGCCTTTTCCCTGATCTTGGATTTGCAGCGGCACATACTGCTGCTCCTCCGTTTCCACAGTTGGCAGCACTTTGAGGCAAACGACTTCGCTTTCTGGCGCATACTTAATCGCGTTGTCGAGTAAATTCAACACAACCTGCCCGGTTAATTCTGGGTCAACCCATACGGTGGTCTGAGGCGAAGTTGCACAGAGTTCCAGCTTCAACCCGGCTTGGGTTGCGGAAGGTTGCATCCGAAACAGGCATTCTTGGGCAATCGCCACCGCTGAAACAGCTTGGGGGTGAATCTGAAGCTGTCCCGCATCTGCTTTTGCCAGCAGCAATAATTGCCCTACGAGACGAGTCAGGTAATCTATTTCACCGCAGGCACGTTGTAAGTAAAGTTGCGCTTTCTCTCCAGTCACGACCCCATCAAGAATTGCCTCTAGCTCAACTCGCAGCACTGCTAGGGGAGTCCGTAAATCATGGGAGACATTGGCAACCAGCTCTCGCCGCGCCGTTTCCTGTGCTTGCAGGGCAGACAAAGTTTCCATTAATTTGGCTGCCATCTGATCTAGCAGATGACTCAGTTGCGCTAATTCATCTTGTCCTTTAAGGGCAGACCGAGCCTGATAATCGCCAGCTTCCAGCCGTTGAGCTTGGCGTTGTAGCGCTCGCAGCGGTTGAGTCAAGGTGCGAGATAAAACTAGACCTGTGGCGGCGGCGACGGTCGCCGCCGCGATCGCCGTGCCCATCACCAATCCCTGTACCTCCTCAGCAAACCGTTTAGGACGACGCAACGGCATGGTGAGATACACGGCACCCACAATCTGATCAGAATGACGGAGCGGCACGGTGCTGTAAAGCCACCAGCTATTCTTAGGATCAGTGGCAATCCATAAGCGTCCAGCTTGCGGTTCTCCTGCCAGGGTTTTGAGAATAAAATTTTTGGGAAGTTCAATGGCATGACCGCGATTCACCCCCTGACTGGTTAACCGAGTCGTGGCTGCCGTGTTAAAAATCGTCACCTGCGATCGCGCCTGTTGGCTCATCAGGTCTGTCAGTTGGCGAATTGTGGCTGCGCTGTCCCAATGGGCAGGAACCTGGGTTGCCAACGCATCAGCTTGTCGTCGCAACGTCACCTCAGCTTCTTTGACAAAAAACTGCTCCAAAGCTTTACCTAAGATGAATGAGAACCCAACCAAGCTGCCTAAGGTAACAAGCAACAGCGTTAGCGTCAGTCGGCTGGAGACACTTCTTAGTCTCATCCTTCAGTTCCTCGAAAACGATAGCCCACGCCCCACACAGTTTGAATGTACTCTGGGCAAGAGGCATCTAACTCAAGCTTTTCTCGCAGTTTGCGAACATACACGTCAACGACGCGGGTGTCACCTGCAAAGTCAAGTCCCCAAACATGTTCTAGCAGTTGTTCGCGAGTGTAAGCCCGTCCTGGACGATCAACGAGTTGGGCTAGCAGATCAAATTCTTTGCCGCGCAAGTCCAGCAATTCACCATTGAGATAGGCATGACGTTGGTTCGGATCGATCGCAACTCCCTGAGTCTGGCGCACGTCTCGGTAGCCCGGACTGTATGCCCGTCGGATGAGGGCTTTGACCCGCGCGATCAACTCTTTGGCACTGAAGGGTTTGGTCAAGTAATCATCTGCCCCAATTATTAACCCCTGCACGCGATCGCTCTCCTCTGCCCGCGCTGTCAATATTAAAATGGGTACAAAATACCCCAGTGTCCGGACTTCTTGACAGACTTGAAAGCCGCTAATGTCCGGCAATACCAGATCGAGCACCACTAGATCAGGACGAAAGCATTGCACCTGAGCGACACCCTCTGCCCCGTTGCTAGCGGTTAAACACGCCAGACCTTCTCGCTCAATATAAAGCTGCACCGTCTCACGCAGGCTGAGATCGTCTTCGACCACTAAAATAGTTTTCACAGTAGTCATTGATTGTGATCATAAAGGGGTTGAGTCGATGCAGACAGGCACAATCAGAAAACGTTCGGGGACAGCATAAAAGGGCAAACACAATGGCTCCTCAAACTTCTCTTACTTAAGGGTTGAATAGGGTGTTCCTTTGCCACGAGTGCCATGAATCGCCGGAAAGCCTTCTGGATCAGGGTCTGCTCCCTTTTTCAGGGCTGGCAATCGGGTCTGCATCGCTGTGATTTCCACCTGTTGGGATGCAATCATTTCCTCGGCAAGCTGACGCACTAATGGATCGATCCCATAAAGTAGAACTAACCGTGCCATTTCTACTGCTCCTGTGTGATGGGGAATCATCATTGCCAGGAAATCAACATCGGGATTTCCTGACATGTCAGGTTGATGCATATCCGTCATCATTCGTGTCATGCTGGCTTTCATTGCTTTGGCAAACGGTGTGGACGTTTCATTCGATCGCTCGGTCATTTGAGGTGTGTGCCTTGAATGAGAGGGTTCTGACTGTTCTGCCAACACACTTGAAGGACATCTCAGCACCAAGAGAACTGTGATGACTATCAGTAGAATGATTTGCTGGATCATGGCTGACCTCTTGATCGTAAGACTCGCATTAGGCAGTTTGGCTAGGTGTATTAGGGCGGACATAAACTAAGTTGATACTTTTCTTGTTACGCAATTTGCCAGATGGTAGTTCTAAGTTGCCGAGGGGAATTTGGGCGATGAACTCCGGCTTGAATGGATTAGAAACGTCAAATGCCGTGCAAACAGTTTGTCCGGCAGAGGGTGTTCCTGGAAGTTCATCTTGTTCGTGGGCGATGTAAAGCCGAGTATTTTCTGGGTTCGTCCATAGACCATGTGCCTCTCGCCCATAACTGAAAAAGCTACCAATGACTCGACGCTGACCAGGAGGAACAGAGCGATCGATCACTGCAATTTGACTTGCCGCAATGTTTCCAGGTCCACCATCGTCAATGCGAGCAAAGCTGGCGTAAGCGACTTTGCCACGCGCATTTTTAACAAACTCGATATGGTTGGGGCGGGTGCGATCGCCTAACAGAATGTGATCCAGAAGTTGATAGGCATCGCGAGTGCTGCGGACGGAGAGTCCATCTGCCAATTTATGGGAAAACCAAATTTCTTTACCATCAGGCGTTGTTTTTTGGAATGGCGTGAAGCCAAATGGATCTTGAGCTTTGATGTCTAACTGGGTTTTGAGCTTGGGTTGGCTAAAACCGTTGAGATCGGGGTTGACATCAAACACATGAATGAGTGCAGCCTTCTGCGAAGTGACGAACGCAGTCAGCCCATCTCTAGAAAACCACACTTGGGCACATCCATTGACGTTGTTGACGTATTGCCGCACAGCACCAACGGTCATTCCTTGTGTGAGTGTATTGAGGGCAGATTGAACCCCAAGGATAGCAATCCGATTTTCTCCCCGAATCGCGACCCACAGTTCTTTACCATTGCGCGTAAAGGTTGGCTCGTGCGGTTCGCGTCCAATTAAAATGCCACTAGAAACCTGTTCTGGGTTCACATTCTGTGCTTGCCCTGCTTGTGGATTGGATACTCCGCCGATTACCCGTCTTTTCTCGATGTCAATCAAATAAACATTACTAGTGCCGCGACCTGTCACCGCTAGCAAGCGCGAGTCGGGCGATGGTGCTGAGCCGTGAATATGAATAGCACCGTGGTAGAGCGGTTTTACCACCATACTGGCATGGGTCGGCATAACACCGCCAGTGACAAATCGGAACGGGGGGCGTGGATCTTCATCGAAACTGGTCAGGTTAATCGTGGTCTCAACTCGATTATTGAGTGGATCAATCACTGACAGGGTGTTGGAATCTTCATTGCAGATGACAACACAATCTTTGAGGTTAGATTTATTTTTCTCTAAAGTTTGGGCATGACCGCTGGATTGGGTAACCGTGAGAGCAGTGGCTGCAGTGGCTGCTGTAAGAAATTCTCGGCGTGATAGGCTCATCTCGAATTCCTGTGAAACTTTTCATTGCGATGATGATTGAAATTGTAAACAGGCTGGACGCTAAAACAGATAGATGTGAATTCTAGTCTTCACAGACTGCTGAAAGATGAGTGATTGGGCGATCGCAGAACCTGTTGCCACTCCAAGTACCACCCTTCCCACCGCTAAACTCATCAACAGACCAAAAGGGATAACTCATATATCAATCTAGATGTCCATTGAAGCTCCATAAACGAGCATCTCTTCAACATCCATCACAGATATTAAAAATCTATGAATCTGCCAAGTCAAAAACAAAAACTTCATCAGATCAGCTTTTCAATCACCTAAGAATTCTAGTTTCTGATTCATAAATTTTTAATGACTTTCGACAAAGGTAAGAGGCAATCCCTTCTAGAAGGTAAGCTTCATGATGACGACAACTACAGAGAAACCAAAACGTCAAAACTCAGCTTTTAAACATTTAATGCTTCTGCACTGGGTTATGGCAGCTTTCGTTTTATCGCTTTATATTACGGGTGTTTTTGTTGCTCGGCCCCTCCAAGCTCATTTCCTGGTGCAGCTAATTCCTTTCCTGCACCAATCCTTTGGGATACTGTTTCTGATGCTGCTCATTGCCAGAATCTTTCTCCTACTGAGGGTTGTTAGCAGCAAGTATTTGCGGCGTTTGCCCAAAATTACTCCTGCCTGGCTGCAAACCACTATTCTGCACAGCAGCTTATATTTCTTTATGTTGGTGGCTCCGGTAAGTGGTTTCCTACTCCGCAACTTTGTTGGTGTAAACACTACTTTTTTTGGCATTCACATACCACCCGTCTTTGCTCTCAATCAGAACTGGATTGAGTTAACTAGAAGCTCACACTTCTGGTCATCTTACATTTTTCTGGCATTTATCCTGCTCCATGTTCTGACTCACTGGAGACTTATTTGGAAGCATGCAAAAAAGGTTTTTTCTAGTTTTCAAAGGCTTCTTCAAGGATTGCCTTTCATCCATCTTTAAACTATTTTGCTCAAGCTTGTTTTCGTTCTCGAAGCTATCTCAGTTCATATTTGATTTTGAGCCACAACAGAAACTACATGGTTCACTAACCCAATGCGGTTAATGTTTCTTAATTTTCTTGCTGCTGTTAAACCCGATATCCGATGACGGACGTTGCGGTTACCCTATGCCTTGAGTTGGGCAAAGCCCTGGAAAAATTTAGACAGTTGCCCCTAGGTGCCTGATATGATGTGCCTGCGCTTATTCCACTTGGCAATACATCTGTCTGACGCGCCATGCAACCGCTAATTTCGGAGGTGGCGATAGACAAGGATAATCTTCTGAAATCTCTTGAAAGAAGCTGACCGCTCATTCTTTTTATTCTTCAACGTTTCAGCAAAAAAGCATCCCTCTTCAAGAAGAGCTTGAAACAGTGTCGGGTTTAAGCGAAATAGCTCAAAATGATAGATAGATATAAAAATTAGACTAAGCTTCGCTATTTTCATTAATGACACCAAGCTCCCCCAAAAAACCATCGCTTTCCACTCTTCCACTTGCGTCTTCTTTGCCTCCACTAACCAATCGGTTACAAGCCTCCCCTGAAACAGTTGTACTATTATTAGCGTTATTAATTGGAAGTGGTACTGGAATTGCTGTAGTCAGTTTTCACTATTTAATTGGGCAGATTCACTCTCTAATGTTGGAAGACTTCATGGGAGCAGTGTCTGGCTGGGGGACATGGACTTTGGCGTTAGTTCCTGTTTTAGGTGGATTGGTGGTTGGGTTGCTGCGTTGGCAATGGCAAGATTTTGGTCCGACACTGTCTTCCTTGATTTCATCTCCTCAAAGCGCTGCAAATGCTTCTGCGGCAAAGGGCATTATTAAGGCGATCGCTGCTTCGGTGTCCTTAGGAACGGGAGCTTCTCTGGGACCAGAAGGTCCTAGTGTGGAAATTGGTAGCAATGTGGGAGTTTTCCTCGGAAAAGTTTTACAAGTTTCTCAAGAGCGTCAGCGCCTACTACTCGGTGCAGGAGCCGCCGCTGGATTGGCCGCTGGATTCAATGCCCCAATCGCAGGAGTCTTTTTTGCACTAGAAGTCGTGCTTGGCACAACCTTTGCCACCTCAGCCGTGAGTGTAGTGCTACTTTCCGCTGTGGTTGCTGCCTTAATCTCGCAGATTGGTTTAGGAGGGCAACCCGCTTTTACATTACCCAGCTATGAAGTTCGCAGTCCTCTAGAACTTCCACTTTATTTGGGATTAGGGCTACTCGCCAGTCTGGTTTCCATCGCCTATACCCAAGCAATCCAGCTTTGCCAGCGGTTTTTCCAGGGAAAGATTAATGGGTTCGGCAGTATGGAGCAGATTCCGGTTGGGTTGCGTCCGGTGATTGGGGGTGTCTGCATTGGTGCTGTGTCTCTGATCTTTCCCCAAGTTTTGGGCATTGGCTATGAAACGATTGAAGCCATGCTGCGGGATGTTCAGTTTTCCTTACCGTTGCTGATGTCCCTGCTAATTGCCAAGTTAGTGATGACAGCGCTCAGCTTGGGCAGTGGGTTTGTCGGTGGATTGTTTGCGCCTGCAATGTTTTTGGGGGCTTCTTTAGGAGCCGCCTATGGTAAAACTCTAGCGTTGTTTCCCCTGATTATTTCAGCAAATATTGCGGCTCCTCCTGCCTATGCAATGGTGGGCATGGCAGCCGTTTTAGCGGCGAGTGTGCGGGCACCCCTGACTGCAATTTTGTTGTTGTTTGAACTGACTCGCGACTATCGGATCATTTTGCCGTTGATGGCAGCCGTGGGCTTGAGCGTTTGGTTAGTTGAATGGCTTAAACCGATTACCAGCAGGCTGCCAACGATTCAACCAGCAGAATTAGAAAAAGAGTCAGACCAACGGCTAGAAATCATGCAGCATTTGCAGGTGGGGCAAGCGATGCATCAAGATTATTTTCTGCTTTCTAGCGGGTTATCAATTTTGGATGGGGGATTAGCCCTAGTGCAACACCAAACGCACTGTGCGCTGATTGTGGATGAGCAGGAGCAATTAGTTGGAATTGTGACGCTTCAAGATATTAATCGGGCGATCGCTCAGTGGGAACCGGGAAACACAGAGAATCATCAGCAAGAATTCTTTTCTCTTCGGGTTGAGACGCTATGGACTATCTGTACGAAAGAAATTTTGTGCGCTTATGAAGATGAACCGATCGCAGACGCTCAATCGCGAATGGCAACACGGGGATTGAGGCAGTTGCCAGTGGTGAATCGAGACGCTCCGCGCCAAATCGTTGGCTTGCTGGAACAGGATAAGATTCGCTTAGCTTACAGTCTTGCGATTACCCAAAATACATTGAACCCTCACCTGACAAAAGCGGTATCACCAGCAGATGCTCAGATTGCTGCCCCATCTGAAGCCATTCCTTTAACTGCTTTAAAGCAGTCGGCTTAATTTTATTAGCTTTAGCGATTTCGGCTAGTCCAGATGCCAGTGAACATCATTGACATGCCGCCTACAAAAATCGCGATCGCAAGTCCCGCAGGAAGAACTATTGTCCAATCAACTGATTCCATAATAATGATGACCTACTCAATAACTATTTAGCCTAAGGTCAAAAAAACTTTTCTGCCTAAACTTTCCTCAAAGCTAACGCAAACTCTCTGCTAACCCAAAAAAAGCAGATTGATAGCGTTGGAATATACCCGCAAAAATTCCAACTTGATTCGTTGCTTCAGTTAGTGCCTTTAATCCAGGGTTATTTCATTCTAGACAGTAGGTGAGCATAGGGTCCAGAGTATGGAAGTCCATTCTCCCCCCTTTGATCGTGATGAGTACGCTTGCAATCGTAGAAGTATTTTCTCACCTACCCGACCCCCGCCGAGGCGCGGGCAGCCGTCATCAGTATGCCGTCTGTTTAGCCTTGTTTACCTTAGCGATCAGTGCAGGCTGTGGCGGATTTATCGCGATGGGAGATTGGTTAGAGGAATACCGTGAATCCCTGATTCTCCTGTTTGGGTCACCGAAACATGGACTACCATCCTATAGTACGATCCGTCGGGTGCTATTAACGCTGGACTATCAATCCTACGGAGCTTGTATCTCAGAGTTCTTCACAATAGAACCGAAAGCGGGAGAAACGATCGCTCTTGATGGTAAGGTCTTACGGGGTTCTTACCAGATTGAGACGAACGCGAGTACGACAGAATCTCATCCTGCGATTCAATTAGTCACGGCATACGTCGTGGAACGAGGACTGATCCTACCTCCCCAGCCCGTGGATTGCAAAAGTAATGAAATTAAAGCGATTCCGCCGATCTTAGAGCAACTGGCAAAACGCGGAGTGGTGTTTGCTTTCGACGCTTTGAACACTCAAAAAAAATATCTGCGCAAATCATCGACTCTGAAAACGACTATCTCGGCGCATTGAAAGGAAACCACGGCAATTTTTACGCTGCAATTACGGCACAATTTCAGTCCGAATCCCATATTAATTGCGTTGAAACGGGGCATGGTCGAGTCGAACGCCGAAGCGTCAGCTTGTGGAAGACCTGGGATGGGTTGCCCGGAGCAGAAGAATGGTCAGGATTACGAAGCATTATTCGAGTCAAGAGCTATCGGCACATCCTCAAGGGGCAATATATCTTGATTAAAAAGCCTGAAATCCGTTATTACATCAGTTCGTTAGACGAAACAGTCGAACAGTTTGGGCGACGGATACGGGATTACTGGCACGTTGAGAATAAAGTCCATCATGTGCGAGATGTGACTCAAGGCGAAGATGGTTCTAGAATCCGAGTCAGCGCACTACCTGTCCTATTTGCCACTGCCCGGAATCTAGCCCTCAACCTCTATCGGGATGCCGGAGAAACTAATATGGCACAGGCAAGGCGGAAAGCAGGTTATGGGCTGAAGTTGTTGAAGAAGCTATTTAGAATGAAATAACCCTGGCCTTTAATCTTCTGGCTCAGATTGGTCAATTTGTTTCAATTGGATGTGTTTGCGCCCCAATGAAATTTCAAATTCATCTCCTGGGTTGAGCTCCATTTGTTTGGTGTAAGCGGCACCAATTAACAGGTTTCCGTTAGACTGCACGCTAATTCGATAGCTAGCACTTCTGCCACCCCGACCGTTTGAACCCATCTTTCCATCTAGCTCAATCCCTTCCGCATCAATTAAAGCATTGAGGAATTTCATCATGTTGACGCGTTCTACACCATTTTTTGTGATGGTGTAATACCCGCATTCTCTCGCTTTTTCTTCTTTGGTAAAGGTTTCTAGCTCCCTAACCTTTTTGAGTAGGGGTTCACCCGTTAGAGGCTCAATTTTCTTCTTCTTAATCATTAAAATACTGCAAAATAGTCTTAATTATTAGGCAAATGTGACAGCAACAGTCGCTCAAAACGTTTGCTTTTAATTTAATTGCATTGGCTCCGAGTAACTTGCGTCATCATACTATATTGATACCATGTTTTTTGCTTATGGAAACCGTACTGATTTTTCAGATCTATAGTCTAGAAATACAATTCATTTGTTGAAATAGACTCTCACTGCTGAAGCGAAAACAACTTAAAAGATATTTCAGCAATGTCTGGTACTCAAAACTATTAAAGTCATACTACAGGATGAATTTAGCAGATTGGCGAAAGGCTAGGAATCGTAGAGGTGTACCCTATTGAGAACACCTATAAAGTATTAAAGATTGATACAGAGATTTCCCTCCTGCTAGTTTTATTGGTGAATCATTCGGTTTAACAATGATCTCCTTTTTCTCTAAAGTTAAGATGAAAGGTGTTTGTAAGGGATAGATGAAGTATCTGAGCAAAAAATCTTTTTCTCAATCCTTGTAAAGCGTTTGGTTCTATTTTCTAAATAATTTATGTTGCCTCTTACTGCTTTCAACTCCTTTCGTCAATTGTTGAAACCAAAGCGGCTAGCAATTTTTGAAGCGGTTCTAATTGGTTTAGTTGCAGCATCGGCGGCAGTGTTGCTGAAGCAAGGCGTTCACTGGTTTGGAAGCTGGCGAGTGCGGGAATCTTTGCTGCTCCCGGCTTGGTTGCTATTGCCAATGGTTGGGTTATTAGGTGGCATGTTATCTGGCTTGTTGATCGAGCGCTTAGCCCCAGAAGCCGCTGGAAGTGGCATTCCTCAAGTTAAAGCAGCCCTTGCTTATGTGCCCATCGCTTTAAATTTGCGGGTGGCGATCGTGAAACTGCTCAGCACTCTGTTGGCGCTAAGCTCTGGCTTGGTACTGGGTCGGCAGGGTCCAACGGTACAAATTGGGGCGGCATTGGCAGCACAATTAAGCCGATGGGCACCACGATCGCCCGATCATCAACGTCAACTTATTGCGGCGGGAGCAGCAGCGGGTTTGGCGGCGGGCTTTGATGCGCCAATTGCGGGTGTGCTGTTTGTCATCGAAGAGTTGTTGCATGATGTTTCCAGCCTGACTTTGGGAACGGCAATTTTGGCTTCATTTACCGGGGGCGTAGTCTCTAGAGTTTTGTCAGGACCTAGCCTTAACCTGGTGAGTCAGTCCGCCCTAAATCAAACCAGTTTTTCGCCTCAAGAAATTCCATTTTTTCTGTTGCTGGGCGTGCTAACTGGAGTCTTCGCAGCCGCATTTAATCGCAGCATTTTGGAAAGCTTGAAATTTAGCCGCCGCTACCTACGGTTTAGTTTGCCCTGGAAGATTGGATTGGCAGGACTGATCTCTGGTTGCGCGATCGCGCTATTGCCGCCTGCTTTTCGCGATACTACAACGCTGCAAGGTTTTTTAACCATGGGCACCGCGGATTGGCGCATTACTGCCAGCGCTTTTGTCGTGCAGTTTGTTTTATCGGTGTTGGCGTGCAGTGCCGAAACCCCCGGAGGATTGTTTATTCCCAGTTTGGTGCTAGGGGCAGCTTTGGGGCAGTTAGTCGGCTTAGGTGCCGGAACAGTGTTAGGAGGTGAACCCATCATTTATGCCTTGACAGGCATGGGAGGTTTTTTTGGAGCAGTTGCAAAGGTGCCTATCACGGCGATCGTGATTGTGTTTGAAACCACCTTGAACTACAACCTGATCTTGCCGCTGATGATTTGCTCAGTCACCGCTTACTTAGTCGCTGAATGGCTGGCTCCGGGTTCCCTCTATACCCATTTATTAGAGCTAAAAGGAATTCATTTGGCTTCAGATGCCATCAGTGATGGACTTTGGGCAACCTTAACGGCGGCGGCGGTCATGCAAAAAAAAGTAGAAACGCTGCCTAGCCAAATGACGCTAGTAGAAGTAGTTGAAGCATTCGCCAAATCTCACCATCGTGGGTTTCCGGTAGTGACTCAAGGACGACTGGTGGGCATTGTGACGCAAACAGATCTCGATAAAATCACTCAGCTAACCTTACCGGACCAGGCGGTTCTCAAAGACATTATGACCCCGCAGCCCATTACGGTAAACCCGGAGGATGCTCTCAGCCAGGTTCTCTATCTCCTGTCAACCTACAAGCTTTCTCGGTTGCCCGTGGTTTCTCATCGGAAACTCGTGGGCATCATTACCCGGAGTGACATTTTGCAGGTGGAGTCGGAAAAATTACGCGGTGGCTCGGAACGAGTGGGTCCTCAGCCAGAGCCGTCTTATGTGGTGTATCAAACCCAAGCGCCCGCTTTAGGGGAAGGACGTTTGCTGGTGCCGCTGAGCAATCCTCAAACGATGAATGGACTCATGAAGCTGGCATTGGTGATTGCCCGCGATCGCAACTATGAAATTGAGTGCTTGCAAGTGATCGCCGTGCCGCGTCATAGTTCTCCATCGGAAGCAGCCGTGAATACAACCCTAAGCCGTCGCATTCTAAAACGGGCCACTCACCAAGGAAATGCCTGGGGTATTCCAGTGCATACTCAGATTCGAGCCGCTCACAGCACCGCTGAAGCCGTTCTAGAAACCGTCAAGGAGCGTCATATTGATCTGTTGCTGATGGGCTGGAAAGGGAGTACCTCAACGCCGGGACGCATTTTTGGCGACACCGTTGATACTGCAATTCGTCAAGCAGGCTGCGATGTAGTGCTAGTAAAAATGGGAGACGCGTTAATTGGCTCTCAGTTACACTTGAATGAATCTTTGCAATCCCCTGAATCAGAAGAAGCATCGGTTCAGATGTTACTGCGATTAACGCGGCTAAAACGATGGCTAGTTCCCATTGGGGGTGGACCTAACGCAGAATATGCCGTAACTCTGCTACCCGCTTTAGTCTCATTGAGCCACGAGCCAGAAATTCGGCTATGCCATGTTTCTTCTCCCAACGACCAGAGCTACGATATCAGTCCGCTTGAAAAAAGCGCATCCTTCCTCCAGCAGCAAGTTCAGGCATCGGTAGCGATTACATCCGTTTGCGCTGATTCAGTGGCAGAAGCGGTGGTAGACATGGCGCAAAATAATCAGTGCGATGTGATTGTTTTAGGAGCTAGTCGAGAAGGGTTATTACAACAAGCCATTCAGGGCAATATTCCAGAAACGATCGCCCGAAATTGTGATTGCACTGTGATCTTAGTTAGGAAGGCAACTGCGTAAACTGATGACGAGACGCAAAATCTAGCGATCGCCCCATCTGCTTCCACTCTTCAAAACTGAGTCCTTCTGCTTCATAAACCTCTCGCAACACTTGACGTAGCGACTGACAGGCAAAAAACTGATTGATCACCTGAACTGCTGTAGTCAAGGCAATTCGATGATTGTGATACACCGTCGGATTAACCAATTTTTCTCCCAGAGGAGAGCGACAGCACAACCGTAAGCCACTCTCGGTCGCAGTTACCTCAATCATCCATCCTCGATAAAATTCTACTAATCCATTCACGATATGCACTGTGTAATTGGGGTAAACTGCGCTAGTTGAAGAGCGCTAACCCCTCTTTTGATTCTTGGAACGGGATTCTTTGTAGCGCCTCACTCCAACTATAAAAAATAATTCTCAATTCCTCCTTACGCTTTAACGCAAACCTTTGCGCCATTTGTCTGATTCTGTTTCAATCACAAGGTCGTGAATAGGGTAGCCGCATTGACCAGTGTTAGCAGTACGCCTGTTTGTTCTTGACCACTGGTCGCTAGATCGCTGTGACACAGATAAATCCGTTCTTCCGTCCGCGATTGCAAATCGAGCAGAATGCGGCGCAGGCGTTGCTCATTGGCATCCATTGCATGAGCGGCAGTCCACAAGCCACCTGACCAATTTTGCAAAAATAACGGAGACGCAAATAAAGCATCTACACCGCTAAGCCAGCGAGGGGAGGCAGCATCAAACCAGAATTGCCAGCGATGAACGCGGCGGCTAGAGCGGTACTGAAATACCGTAGCTAAAGTAACGGCATTACTTGCGGCTCCTATGGGGCGCACTGGATAGGGATTAGCCGTGACTGTGCTGTTGCGTAAAAGCTGAATGAATTGGCTGATAGTGACGGTCGGTGGGGCAGTTTGGCGAGTCGCTCCCTGATCTACCGCGGCATTGCTACGGCGCACCCTGTCAGCTACTTCCCAATAATGCTGTGCCGTTTCTATTAGTTGACGAAGGGCAGACAATTGATCGAATGCGAGAGAACTGCCGCCTAAGAGAAAATGCTGGATGGCGCGATCAAGCAATGAAACGACATTCGGAATCAGGCGTTGTTCTAACTGAGATTGCTGAGTTTCGATCCACTGAATCACGGCCTGATAAGCCTCTGAGGTTTGATAGCCTAACCGATCCCACCGCGGAAAGGTAGTAGCTGGCAATAACCGAGGGCGCTCCGGATGAGGAGCAAAGCAATAATCGGCAAGTAAGCCAGCGCGCACGGGGTCAATGGCGAGAGTAGGGTAGGTAGGATTTGAAGACGTAGCTGAGCGACTGTCAAGGATCTGTCCTCGATTGCCTAGAACAACGAGCATTTCAGCGATCGCATCCCGATCTACTAAGCGACCCAAACCGGGATAGACGAGAGTTAGCAATGTCAACAACGCGCGCACGATGGCAAAGCTGATCAGGGGGCGCTGATCGTTGAGCGATTCAACCGGAATTTGATGTTTGGTCAAAATGTCGATCAGGGCATACCGGGCGATCGCATCCAAACCGGGGCTAATCACCGCAATGTTTCTTGGTTCCACTTGACCTGATTGCACAGCGGCAATAATCGTCTCGGCGGTTTGACGCAACAATTCAGACCGCGAAACGGTTTGAATTGCCTGAATTGACTCCGGCAGTGCCAAGAACCTTAACGGATTGATGGCAAACTCTACCAACGTTTCGCCGAGATCATCGGATAAGCTGGGGGTCGGGCGATCGCTCAATTCCACAATTTCGCACTGATTGGCAAGTGCTGCTAAATAGGTAGGATCGGCTCCTAAACCTAAGCGCACTGCTCCATCTGGATTAAACGTAAATGCCGCAGAGGCTCCAGCGTTGAGCAGGTGTTCAAACAGGTGTCTTGCAATTGCCGGATACTCATCCACATCATCCGCCAAAATTAGCGAATACCGTTGAATCAAGTGCGATCGATAGGTGGCATGTTCCAATAAATACTGCCAATACAGCCCTGCCGTAATCCCGTAAGTTAGCAGACCTCGTTCCAGACACCACTGCTGCCATTGCTGCAACATCATTCCAACAGTTTCAAACGGAATTGGCAGTTCGCCATCTTGTTTTGCCAATCCTTGTTGCAATCGAAGCGGAATGTCCTCAACGGGAATGCCAGCCAGCCCTGCAAGTTGCAGCAGATCCAAAATTTTTCTAACTAATCGCGCCTCATTTATGGCTGCTTGCGATCCAATCACTCGATCAATTTCCGGTTGCCAAAGTCGAGCGGCAAGCTCTTGCTCATTTTCAGGATTGAGCCGTAGGGGAAACTGCGCCTTTAAGTCAAGCTGTTGAATCAGCAAAGGCCAAAACAGCGTCACTTCGTCTTGAAAAAACCCAAGCGGGGTTGTGGAATTAAAAGAATATTGACTTTGAGTTGCGGCAACCAGGCGATCGACCAAATCAATTCGATTATCGCCAATTGCTGCAAAGACCAAAATTCCCGGCAGTCCGGTAGACGGCAACAAGTCAGATGCTGGCTCCAATGTATGCGGAGCCGCTAGCGTGTAGGAAGCAGGCACAGCCGCATTAGGTTGAGCAACTGCAACCCATTGGTAAAACTGGCGGATTAAGTGGCTCGTTTTCCCGCTTCGTGTTGCTCCCGTAATCCAGATTCGTTCCTGCTTAACCAATTGCCTTCAAATGATTTTGTTAGAATCTCTCTTACCTTAACTTTAATGGCTGGTCTAAAAATAATATCTAAACGGTGAACCTGTTCCCATCATGAGATCATCTTTTCTAACATCGATCAGTCAGTACTTACAAGGTGCTAACCAATGGCTTTTAAAAACACCAGAAAGAGCACTTGAGCAGGCATATGAAGCCACTCTAATGATCAAGGCAATTGAAGATCAGCATTTTGATGGTGAAAAAATTTCTAAAAAATCTACTAAGCATAGTGAAAATGTGCTTATTTATTTTCAATCTGAACTGAATAAATATTTGAAGTTTGCGGAGGTTCGCTTAACAGAATTTAGAGCTAGCCGAGTCATTGTAGATTCTACAAATTCCACGCTTTATAATCGCCGCAGTTCATACATTGAAACTCAAGAGCAAGCAGCGACCGTATTAGAAAAACTAGCGTTTATTGATCAGATTCTTGATCGCTACAAACCTTCATCAACCAATTTGGTTCCGCTTGCTCAAGGGAACAACACCAATCTATCGGTTCGCAGTGGAAATGTTATTGATCAAAACACTGGCAATCTCGTATATAATCGCGCGACTGATGAAGACGACGATGGCAGCATTCTAGATAAAACAGGTGTGCTACCTCGCTCAATTTTAGGCACATTAAATCGAATTAAGCGAGATTTAGACCCAAACTCTGAGGAACAGGTTGTTCAAACTTTTCGTTTTTCTAAGGCAAAGACTCTTATATCAATTCGGCTAATTTTACTGTTGATCATTGTGCCGCTGCTCACTCAACAAATTTCTAAAGCTTTCATTGTTGGTCCGCTGGTGGATAGAGTTTGGCAAACAGAAAAAGCGGGCATTTTTCTCAATAGCGATTTGGAATCGGAAGCAATGAGAGAATTTAACAGCTTTAGAGAACGATTAGAGTTCAATCGCTTTCTAGGCACTGCTCAAACTGAAAGGCTTCAAGAGAACACTAATACTGACACGCTTTTGAAAGAAAAAGCTGAAGAAATTGCAGAGGTTTATTCCAAGCTGAGTGCTCGCGCGGTCAAGAATGTGTTTTCAGATTTGCTCTCTGCTGTTGCCTTTGCGATCGTGCTGGCCACCAGTCGTAGAGGGCTAGAAACGCTTAAATCTTTTATCGATGAAACAGTATATGGATTAAGCGATAGTGCCAAAGCCTTTATCATTATCTTGTTTACTGACATGTTTGTTGGCTTTCACTCTCCCCATGGCTGGGAAGTTCTGTTAGAAGGACTCGCTAAGCATTTTGGATTGCCTCCCAATCAGGATTTTAACTTTCTATTTATCGCCACATTCCCCGTTATTTTAGACACTGTTTTCAAATATTGGATTTTCCGCTATCTCAATCGCATTTCTCCTTCTGCCGTGGCTACTTATAAAAACATGAATGAGTAGTAATAAATCTCAGCCAATAAGGCAGCGATCGCGCTAAGTACCTGCACACCGCCCACGCCCATTGCAACCACAGAAACCCCTTCAAAGGGTATTAGGGAGCAATAGCGATCGGTTCCGGTAGACCAAATCAGCACGTTGCATGGCTAGGCTCGGTTCCACTTAGAGCATCTGCGATCGCAAATGTCGCGGCATAAAAAATTATCACAGCCAATTTACAAAGGTTGGCTGTTTCAGTTGAGAGGTTATCCGCAGCGATTGAGCACCTGATTATTGCAGCAAGACAATATGACGACCACTATCCAGTTTCAGCCAGCTTTCATCCTTAAGTTTACCAAGTAGACGAGTTACGGTGACTCGCGTAGTGCCAATCGCGCTGGCCAAATGCTGATGGGTTAATCGCACACTTAAGCGGGTTCCTTCAGAACAAGGAGAACCAATTTCCATCTGCAACAGTAGCAAAAGCTGACGCAGCCTATCTTCAACTCGACGGCACCCCGCCATTGCTAGCATGGCTTCTGCCTGACGCAGTCGGCGATTGAGATGCAAGAAAATTTCGTTCGTTAAGTCAGGTGACTGCTGCACCTCAGCCATTGTCATGCACATCAAATCTACATCTGACATGGCGATCGCCTGATAGGGATAAATGAGTGATAAGGGTAAACCAAACGGCATCGACGAACATGCTAGCCCAAGCAAGGCTTCATCTCCATTTGGATAAAGCGTACTCAACTGAACCACACCGCGACAGACAACCCAAATATCTTGAGGATTCATTGGAATCGTTTGTCCGGCACAAAATGCTTGCAAGTGCCTCCCTTGATAAACTTCTTCCAAAAATTGACGCAAATCACGCTGAGGAGCTTTGGAAGTAGAGAGTTGAAGCATATACAACATCCTATTCTTGTAGCGATGTCGCCTAGATTACAACTCTTAGATCAAGAGAAGTTAATTGGCAGGTTGGCTTTTGGTTAAGTTTTGCTTATGTAGATTTAACTATGGATGCGACCATCGGGCAGGATTGCTCCAGTTAAAACGGCTCCAGTCAGTTTAACCATCACGCGATCGCCCGCAGTCACCTTAGCGCCCCTCAAATCTGCGCCAGTTAAATCTGCTCCACTCAGATCTGCCCCAATGAGATTGGCATCTTTCAGATTTGCCTGTCTCAAGTTTGCTTGCAATAAATTTGCCCGAAATAAATTCGCTTGCTGCAAATTTGCTCCACTTAAATTAATGCCGTGCAGAAACGCATCACTTAAATTGGCATTGCTCAAATTGGCATTGCTTAAATTCCGCTGAGATAAATCTCGTTCTGTGAGATCGGCTCCACTAAAATTGGTGCCGCTCATATCCGGATGCGGCGATCGCCAAACCGGAGCTTCATACACAGGAGTGCGGGGTGGTTTGGGCTTGGGTGGATCAGGAGGTTTAGTTGCAGAGGTCGATGAAGTCGATGTTGAAGACACCTGAGAGGAAGCTGCTTGATAATACGCCTGATAGCGAGTGGGGTCAGACTGATTAAAAGTTGAAGACGAACGAGGTTGTGGCTCTGGCGGCTTTGAGCTTTGGGTAGATTGAGAATTTGCAGTTTGCTCAGAGGATGCGGTGTAACGGGGTGTCTCTTTGGCGTGAGAGGCAGACTCTTGATAGTGCTGATGAGGGCGAGGATAGGGCTGATAATAATGCCGTCGCGACTGAGAACGAGGCTCTGATTGTGAACGAGTGCCTTTGGTTGGTTGATGGGCTGTTGCGTTAGAACTCGCCTGTGAGTTTGCACGATCGCGTAGGCGATCGCGCGCATGGTTGAGTTCCTTCATTTTTTCCTCAGCCTTTTCGACCAAGCGAGGATTACCGGTTGGAACGCGATCAGGATGCCAAATTAAAACCAGATCTTTATATGCCCGGTTCACTTCTTCTAGAGAAGCACCCGACTTCAGCCCTAAAATCCCGTAGCACCGCTCCAAATCGCTTATTGACATCAAAATACCATCATTTCCTAAATGGGGTTTTGGATATAAGGAATAGACCTGCTACTGAATCAAGCTAGATCGAATCTCAATTCTATCTCTAAGGTTCAGCATCCTAAATCGAATATGACGTTAATTCATTCTACAGGCTTAAAGAAAACAGGGGCAGGCTTGAAGAAAACAGGGGCGAGAGGAGATTTAAGTTTCACATTTCAATCCCAGCTTTCGCCCCCCATGCCTTTTTCCTAGGCTGCTGTTCGCGCTAACAGCACCGGGCAATTGGCATATACCCGCACATAGTCTGAGAGGGAGGTGCCCAACAGGCGATCTAGGTCGGGCAAGCCTTTCGCGATCGAAGGGCGGCGATCGGGTGAGCCTAACATTAACAAGTCGGTGTGGGTATCTTCCGCAATGCTGCAAATCAGTTCGCCAGGTCTACCTACCGCCGAGATGCATTGATACGCAACGCCCATTTTTTTGGCTTCCGCGATCGCCGAAGCGAGTACAGCGTCTTTTTCCGCTTCAGCGCCCGTTTTCTGCTCTGTCTTTGCACTCATGTTGGCATCCACATGCACCAACGTCAGCTGACTACCTTTTATATCGCGCAGCAAAAACAGCGCCAGCTTCAAGCAACTCTTGGATGCTTCAGATTTGTCTACCGCCACCATGACGCGCTTGATTTTCTTGACATAAATATCATCCTTGACTAGCAACATCGGGCGAGACGATAGCTGAAACACATACTGACTGACCGAGTTTTCTAAAATAGACATGATGCGCTTGAGTCCGCGAGATCCCATGATGATCAGATCTGCGTCAATTTCTTCTGCCACTTTGCACACCACATCTTTCGGGTCGCCCTGACGCAGCATGGCATTGACATGATTGGGGTCAAGCTTTAGCGTTTGGATTGCATTTGCTAAAACCTTACCGCCTTCTTCCCACCGTTCGGTCATTGCTTCTGTCGTGGTTTGAGCAGGAACAACATGCAGAACAGTCACTCTCGCTCGCTGAATTGAAGGGATATCCATCAGAGCTTTCAACATTTCTTCAGAATGCCCAGTGCCGGAATTTGCTAGTAGAATTTTTTCTATCATTATTTTGCCTTGCGTCTCAAAACTTTAAGTGTGCTGGAGGTGATTTATATCGCTACAGAAGATAGGTATTCGTTGGTAATCAGATCCGTTGGCAACAAAATCTATTTCTATTAATAGCTTTATCCCTAGCCGCTCTCAATCAACTGTATTTTGAATCCACAATTTTTCACAAATCTGTACTAACCTACATAGCTGCAAGACTCGGTAATTGCTTAAATAGCATTAAAACCAAATTAGCGATTCTAATGATTACCAATCCATCAGATGCTCGTCGGCTTCCACCCACAGGGGAGCTTCAAAGCGATTTGCAAGCGACTACTCCAAACTGGTTTGACTATCCAGTCATCGCTCACCCTCACCATACAGACTATGGTGGGAATGTCTGGCATGGCGCTTATATTTCCTGGATGGAGGAAGCCCGAATTGAATGCCTGCGATCGATTGGGGTTGAATTTGCTGATTTAGTCGCGTTGGGCTGCGATTTGCCAGTTGTGGAGCTTGCCTTGCGCTATCATCAGCCTGTTCGAATGGGTATGGCGGCGATTGTTAAAACTCGCATGGTAGAAATGTCTGGGGTGCGGATTAATTGGGATTATCAGATTGAATCGACCGATGGGCAAACGTTGTTTGTGTCGGCCAGTGTCACCTTGGTCGCGGTTGATCGCGAAAAAGGCAAGATTTTGCGCCAATTGCCACCCATCGTCAAAAGCGCCCTGGTTAGGCTGTCAGAAAGCTAAGGTGATTCTCCAATCGGCCTGATTTTGGTTAGTCAAGGCTGTAAAAATAGACAGAATTTCTGTTCAATTGGATACAGTGAAAGAATGCTAGAAAGTCATGATAAAAACTTTCTTTAGAAACTTATGCCGTTCAACATCAACTTCCTGGAGACGCTTAACTATCACGATCGCACTCAGTTTCGCTAAAAAACAGCATGTTTAATGCCACTGAACTATTAATCGAAGACTTTGTTAAAAAGCTAAAGGAAGGCTACCGCCGCACTTATGGCGGATTAAAGTCAGACTATGAAGACATCATCGGCTGGGTTGGCTCCATGGCGATGGAAAATATCGCCAATAGTGATGCGCTTTACCACAATGTTGAGCATTCTATTCTCGTCGCCTTGGTTGGGCAAGAAATTCTGCGCGGCAAACACATTCGTGAAGGCGGCGTGTCTTGTGACGATTGGCTGCATTTTGCGATCGCACTGGTTTGTCATGATATTGGTTACGTCAAAGGCGTTTGCCGACAGGATCGAAATGGTTTTTATGCAACCGGCAAAGATGGCGGCATAATTCCCCTTTCCATCGGTTCCTCCGATGCAGCCTTAACGCCTTACCACGTGGATCGGGCAAAGCTCTTTATTGATGAACGCTTTGGCGGGCATAAACTGATTGATGCTGAAGTGATTAAGCACAATATTGAACTGACGCGCTTCCCCGTGCCTAACGCAGAGGATCACCAAGAAACCACGAACTTTCCGGGTTTGATTCGGGCATCTGATTTGATTGGGCAACTCAGCGACCCCCGCTACCTCAGAAAAATTGGGGCCTTGTTTTATGAGTTTGAGGAAACTGGGGTGAACAAAGCGTTGGGCTATCGCCATCCTGGAGATTTGCGCCGAAACTATCCCAAATTTTACTGGCATGGAGTGTACCCCTATATTCAAGATGCGTTACAGTACCTCTCTTTGACTCAGCAGGGTAAGCAGATCGTTGCCAATCTTTACTCCAATGTGTTTGTTGTAGAGCATGAGGATTTGGAACACTTGTAAATCTGGCTCCGTTGGAAATTTAGTCAGTATGCTAACCTAGTGTGCTACTTTGAATGGACAAAATCTGGGCTTCTCTTCTATGAACTGGTGGCGACGGCTAAAAACCAATACCCTGGCACGACTGGGGGCATTGGTGCTGATCACTTTTTATCTTGCGGTCATTGCTGCTGAATTTGTCGCGCCTTACAATCCCTACGCTTCTCAGCTCGATGGGGCTTTGTTGCCACCCACTCAAATTTATTGGAATGAGCCAGGCTTGATGGGTCCTCATGTTTATCCAACCATTCAAGGACCGATAGATTTGCAAACGGGCGATCGCAAGCTGCTTGTCGATCGCAGCAAACCCTCTCCTATTCGCTTCTTTGTTCAAGGAGAACCCTACCGCCTATTTCAAATTAAGCTTCCCCTGCCAACCCAATTTTCCCTCACCAATCCCAAGTTTGATGAAGTGGAAGTGTTTCCAGGCATTCCCGGCACTCTGCATTTGTTTGGCACTGAAGGCGGCAAGTGGAATCTGCTGGGAACCGATGAGCAAGCTCGTGACCAATTCAGCCGATTAGTATATGGAGGACGGATCAGCCTCAGCATTGGGCTGGTTGGAATTGCAATTTCTTTTCCGTTAGGAATGCTAGTGGGCGGCATTTCTGGATACTTTGGCGGTTGGACAGATGTCATTTTGATGCGCCTAGTAGAAGTGCTGATGACGATTCCCAGCATCTATTTATTGATTGCACTAGCCGCCGTGTTGCCTACGGGTCTCAGCAGCGCTCAGCGATTTCTGCTGATTATTTTGATTACTTCCTTCATCCGCTGGGCAGGATTAGCGCGGGTGATTCGCGGGGAGGTGCTGTCGCTTAAAGAGCGAGAATTTGTCCAGGCGGCACGGGCAATGGGAGGGCGATCGCTCTACATCATTCTGCGTCACATTTTGCCCCAAACTGCCACCTACATCATCATTGCGGCGACCCTTTCCATTCCAGATTTCATTGTTGCAGAATCGGTACTTAGCCTGATCGGTTTAGGCATTCAGCAGCCAGATCCATCCTGGGGAAATATGCTTTCACTTGCCACGAATGCGTCTGTCTTAGTATTACAACCCTGGCTCATTTGGTCTCCTGCCCTACTGATTATCTTGACCGTACTGGCATTTAATCTGCTGGGTGATGGATTACGTGATGCCCTAGATCCGCGCAGTCTGGAACGCTAAGCAATGCCCAATGAAGGTGAAACCTGCCTTCTCGATTGAGAAGGCAGGTTGAAAATCAAAAGCCCTTCTCATACACGAGAAGGGCTTTTATGTGTTTTATTCTCCCAAAATGGAAAACTTAGCGTTTTGCTAATCGTTTTTCTTTCGACAATTTCCGTAACCGAATCGATTCTGGAGTAATTTCCAACAGTTCATCAGGACCAATGTACTCCAAAGCACGCTCCAGACTCATATCCATCGGGGCTTGTAGTTGCACCAGTTCTTCTCCACCCGATGCCCGGTGGTTGGTCAACTGTTTTGTCTTACAGATATTGATTTCCAGGTCTTGAGAACGATTATTCTCACCCACAATCATGCCTTTATATACCTTAACTCCAGGCGCAATAAAGAATGTTCCCCGATCTTCCGCGTTTTTCATGGCGTAGAACGTGGCAACCCCCTCGTCAAACGAAATCAAGACTCCATTACGACGAGACTCAATATCTGCACCCAAGGGGCGATAGTCCAAAAAGCTGTGGTTCATGATGCCATCACCACGAGTAAGCCGCATAAACTCTCCCCGGAAACCAATCAGTCCACGGGCAGGCACTACAAACTCTAGTTGGGTGCGTCCGTTGCCCCCAACTTGCATATCTTGCATTTCAGCTTTGCGTTGCCCCAAACGTTCGATGCAGCTTCCTGATGCACTATCGGGCACGTCAAGCACTAAGGTTTCAAACGGTTCGCAAGGGCGACCGCCGACTTCCCGAAAAATAACCTGTGGCTGAGAAACCTGGAACTCATAGCCTTCTCGGCGCATGGTTTCAATCAAAATACCAAGGTGAAGTTCACCCCGGCCAGAAACCAAGAGTTTGTCAGGAGAATCCGTTTCCTCAACTCGTAGAGCAACGTTAGTTTCAAGTTCGCGCATCAGGCGATCGCGCACTTGTCGGGATGTGACAAACTGACCCTCTTGACCTGCAAAGGGTGAGTCATTCACAGAGAACGACATTTGTAGCGTTGGTTCATCTACCTTGATCAGCGGCAAAGCTTGGGGTTCATTTGGGCAGGTAACAGTTTCACCAATGTTGGCATCGGCAAACCCAGCGATCGCCACAATATTGCCAGCAGACGCTTCTTCAATGTCAATCCGCTTTAAGCCATCAAATCCCATCAGCTTGCTGATTTTTGATTTGACGATCGCGCCTGTTTCAGTAACCAGCGCTGCCTGTTGCCCCATCCGAATGACACCATTGTGAATCTTGCCAATGATAATTCGACCCACATATTCGGAGTAGTCAATGGTCGTAACCTGAAGCTGAAGCGGAGCAGAAGGATCACCCACTGGAGGGGGAACATGCCGCAGGAATGCCTCAAATAGAGGCTTCATGTCAACGGGTTCATCTTCTAAATGATCGATCGCAAAACCCGATATTCCCGATGCAAACAAGTATGGGAATTCGCACTGGGCATCATCCGCACCCAATTCTAAAAATAGATCTAGTACCTTATCCACAGCTCCATGAGGATCAGCCTGGGGACGATCAATCTTATTGATTAGCACAATCGGGCGCAAACCCTTCTCCAACGCTTTCTTCAGCACAAAACGGGTTTGAGGCATTGGACCTTCGTTGGCATCCACAATCAGGATGCAACCATCCACCATGCCCAGCACCCGCTCTACTTCACCGCCAAAATCCGCGTGTCCAGGAGTATCAACAATGTTGACCAGAGTATCTTTGTAGCGAACCGCCGTATTTTTCGACAAGATGGTAATGCCGCGCTCACGCTCCAAATCATTGGAATCCATAACGCAAATTGGCACCTCCTCTCCTTCTCGGAATGTGCCCGACTGTCTCAGCAAGGCATCAACAAGGGTAGTTTTGCCATGGTCAACGTGAGCAATGATGGCAACATTACGAATTGGCAGAGTCATAAAACCGTTCCGCTAAAAAAGAAATTCTGTGGGTGAGTGGCTTCTTAAGAAATTTTCTAATAAATCCAGAGCAAATCCTGGTAAAGAAGCCTTAATAAGTCTATCTCAATTATTTGTCACCGTGGCGCAATCGACGGAATTTGCTAGCATCTGGCGAGAGGCAACAGCACCTCAAAAGTTGTACCGTCGGTTGAGTTGGATGCAAGATTAAGATGTCCACCGTGTTTCTCTACGATAATTTGACGGCTGATTGCTAAGCCGAGTCCTGTTCCTTTGCCAATGGGCTTGGTTGTAAAAAAGGTTTCAAAAATGCGAGATTGCAGTTCAGCCGGAATGCCAGGACCGTTGTCATGAATGGCGATCGCAACCCATTGTGTTGTGGAACTACCTGAAATTTCTCGCTTTAAAAGGCTTGTTGAGATTTCAATGCAAGGCTTCCAGTTAGATTCAGATGACGAATCAATCTGTTCAGATAAAGCATCTACAGCATTTCCAATTAAGTTTGTAAAAACCTGACTGAGTTGTCCTGCATAGCAATTAATTAAGGGCAAATCTCCATAGTTTTTGACGACCTCAACAAAATTTCTAATACGGCTACCTAAAATTAGTAAGGTGTTATCTAAACACTCATGAATATCTCCTGGGCGCTGAACAGCTTCATCCACATGAGAAAAGTTTCTTAGGGCAGAAATAATTTTTTTAAGACGCTCTGAACCCATTTTAATACTGGAAACAATTTGAGGAAGGTCTTGAATCAGAAAATCAAACTCAAGCTCCTCTTTTAATTCTGCAATTTCGGGAATCAACTGCGGATACTTTTTTTCATAAGCTGAAAGAATCTGCAAAATGTCATTGATATAATTTTGCAAATATCCAATGTTTCCCCATATAAAGTTCACAGGATTTAGCAGTTCATGGGCAATTCCTGCCACCATCTCTCCCAAACTTGCCATCTTTTCAGTTTGAATCAACTTAGCTTCAGTTTGCTCATTTAATAACTTGATAGTTAGTTCATGAACTTGAGAATGTGCCAATAAAAGATGATGAACCTCTAATAGAAAATATGACTCAGCAGCAGCTTGAACCACAATGGGTTCATATAGTAGCTCAGGTGATCTTAGCAATGCCTGGTGAATCGCCTCAGCAATTTGCATATGTCCGGGTAGAACTAGCACATCATGTTGAGCAGATTCATATAACATTTTGATTGAGCGTTTCAAAAATAATTCAGGACCGTAAGGTCGGCTCATCAACTCTAAAAAACGCCGCCGAGAAAGCATCCCGAAAAACGCACCACTATTTATCAAAATCACACCGGGAAGAATCGATTTTTCCTTGAAAGTCGTTGAAATATCAATTCCCAGCTGCTCGATTTCAACTGAACAATCATGGAGATGAAGATCTTTAATTTGGGACTGCATATCCAAACTAGTTTCAATCGAATGATCCGAGCTTTTTTGAATTTCAAGGACGTTCATGACAAGATAAAAACCGCTAATTATAAGGTTGATAATTTAATAACAGCCCGGTGCAACACGATGTCTATTGTTCAAATACTTTTGCAAATTGATAATCCTTTCTTAACCACAGAATAATCAATCTAATTGGTTAGTTTGCTCGATCACCTAATTATTAAACGTAACATCTCTACGCAAGTCAAAACAACGGTATAGTTTAATTCCAACAAAATTTGTTAATAAAAGCAAAATAGGGTGCATCTATCAAGATAAACAATGAAGATTGCATGAGTAACCGAGCAATTAACAGCTTTGAATGTTGGGTTCGTTTGGTGATGAGGATTGGCCTTTAATTTTTGCAAAGACCGAACGATTTACGGGAAGTAAAGCATTTAGCCTTCGCTTATGGGAGAAGTGACAATATCTGCAAGACCTTCTCCTTCAGAGGAAAGGCTTTTGGACGTAGATAAATTGGCTGCATATCGCGTTTTCTCGATAAACGCGATGGTTTAGTATGAATCCTGAATTTCATTAAAGATTTGGGCACTTTATCGGAGTGGATGCAGAATTTGCTATTGTGGTTAACTGAAGGGTAATGCTGGTGTAGCTCAGTTGGTAGAGCAGCGGTTTTGTAAACCGCCGGTCGCAAGTTCGAGTCTTGTCACCAGCTTTTTGAAAGTACTGCTATTTCTAATATCACTGCGATAAGATCAGCGGCTGAGTGTTCACTTTGTCTGGTCAAAGTCCTTTTTAATGTTTTTGTTTCTTTCTAAGCTATTACCGCTGTTTTTGTATCCTCTGGGTCTGGCTTGCCTACTGCTGTTGCTAGCGTTAGGGCTGATGTTTTGGCGACGATCGCGTTTAGCGATGATTCCCGTTGGGTTAGCGCTGGTTATTTTATTAGTGAGCAGTAATGGTTGGGTGAGTATCGTATTGCTCAAATCTCTAGAATTTCAACACCTACCCAAAGGCGAGTTACCCCAAGCAGACGCGATCGTGGTGTTGGGTGGAGCCACTAAACCAGCTTTTTCTCCCCGTCCGTGGGTGGAGGTGAGTGAAGAGGGCGATCGCGTGTTGTATGGTGCCAAACTCTACCGTGAAGGCAAAGCGCCTCGTCTTATTCTCAGTGGCGGGCGGGTAGACTGGCAGGGCAACAACGACGCTCCGGAGTCGGCAGATATGGTGGAGCTAATGAAAACAATGGGAGTTCCCGACTCAGCAATGATTCAGGAGCCGACTTCACGCACGACTCGTGAAAATGCAGTGAATGTGAAGAAAATTATGGGCGAAAACGGCATCCGCCGCATATTGCTCGTTACTTCAGCAATTCATATGCCGCGATCTCTCCGCATTTTTCAAAAACTGGGAATTGATGCGATTCCTGCACCGACTGATTTTTTAGTTAGCGATAGCGATTTAGAAGCTTTGCAAGCCAGTCCTCAATCGTTGGCGCTGAGCTTACTTCCTGAATCTGAGCAGCTCCGCAACATTACCCGTGCCCTCAAAGAATATGTTGGCATGTTGATCTACTGGTTGCGCGGCTGGATCTAGCTCAGCCATTCATTTGTAGCTCCTGGAGGAAGAATTATGAAGTTTTTCAAACTACTTAATGAGCAGTCGCTCATTTAAATGTAAACAAACATGAACAAAAATGTCTGTTTTTTTATCAAATTGTGTCAGTTAAGTCCCCAAACCCGCACGAGGTAAGCTTTTCTGATACAAAGATTCATGTGCAACGTAAAACGTAAGGTCTAATTTTTAGCTGTCATTGATTCTCGTTTTTTTGCTTAATGTCCCGCTTTTCATTTCGTCGGCTGGCAGATGCAAAATCGAAGACCCTTAGATGCTCAGCATTGACCTTTAGTAACGACTGCTTGCAATCGCATGATTTAAGGAGCCTAACCGCATGTTCACTCACGTCAAGCCCATCATTAGACATGTCGAACCCGAAACCTTAGGCGGACGCAGTCTGGTGAAGGTGGTTTATGTCGTGCTAGAGCCTCAATATCAAAGCGCTCTTTCTGCTGCTGTTCGATCAATTAACCAGAATCATCCCAGTATTGCCGTCGAAATTAGCGGTTATCTGATCGAAGAACTTCGTGATCAGACTAATTTTGAGGACTTCAAGAGGGATGTTTCTCAAGCCAATATTTTTATCGCTTCGTTGATTTTTCTAGAAGATTTGGCAGATAAGGTAGTGGAAGCGGTGGAACCTCACCGCGATCGCCTAGATGTATCGGTGGTCTTCCCCTCTATGCCCCAGGTCATGCGCCTCAACAAAATGGGCAGCTTCTCATTGGCGCAAATTGGACAGTCCAAGAGCGCGATCGCCAGTTTCATGAAAAAGCGCAAAGAGAAATCTGGCGCAGGCTTTCAAGATGCCATGCTGAAGCTGCTCCGCACCTTGCCCCAAGTATTGAAATATCTGCCAATGGATAAAGCGCAGGATGCCCGCAACTTTATGCTGAGCTTTCAATATTGGCTGGGTGGTTCTCAAGAAAACCTGGAGAACTTCCTGTTGATGCTGGCAGATAAGTATGTATTCAAGGGAGAAGTGGGCATAAACGGTAGCGCCGCTCCTATTTTTCAATACCAGGACCCGGTAACATACCCTGATCTTGGCATCTGGCATCCCCTCGCGCCCACCATGTATGAGGACGTGAAGGAGTATCTCAACTGGTTTTCCTCCCGCCGCGACTTGCCAGAGGAAATGCGCGATCCGCTCGTGCCAACGGTTGGGCTAGTTTTACAACGGACTCATTTGGTCACAGGCGACGATGCTCATTACGTGTCGATGGTGTCTGAACTGGAGGCAATGGGCGCACGGGTAATCCCTGTGTTTGCTGGCGGGCTAGACTTTTCTAAGCCTGTGGAAGCTTTTTTCTATGATTCAATTCACAAAACTACGCCGCTCGTGGATGTGGTGGTGTCCCTTACAGGCTTTGCCTTAGTGGGTGGTCCGGCACGGCAAGATCATCCCAAGGCGATCGAAGCGTTGACTCGACTGAATCGTCCCTATATGGTGGCGCTGCCGTTGGTCTTTCAAACGACGGAAGAATGGCAAGATAGCGAACTAGGGCTACACCCAATTCAGGTTGCGTTGCAGATTGCCTTGCCAGAACTGGATGGCGCTATTGAGCCAATTATTCTGTCTGGACGGGATGGCAATACTGGTAAAGCGATCGCCCTGCAAGATCGAGTGGAAGCGATCGCCCAACGCGCCATGAAATGGGCAAATCTGCGCCGCAAGCCTAAGCTGCATAAGCGCGTTGCTATTACTGTCTTCAGCTTTCCTCCAGATAAAGGAAATGTGGGCACAGCCGCTTATTTAGACGTGTTCGGCTCTATTTATAAAGTACTGGAATCGTTACACAACAACGGTTATGACGTACAGGAACTACCCGACTCGGCAGAAAAGCTGATGTTGGAGGTATTGCACAATGCTCAGGCTCAGTTCAACAGCCCCGAACTCAACATCGCCTATAAAATGTCGGTGCCAGAATATGAAGCTCTGACCCCCTATCACGAACGGTTGATTCCTTCTTGGGGTCCTGCTCCTGGCAACCTGAACACCGACGGACAAAACTTGCTGATCTACGGCAAATCCTTTGGCAATGTCTTTATTGGCGTACAGCCTACGTTTGGCTATGAAGGCGATCCCATGCGCCTGCTGTTCTCCCGTTCCGCCAGCCCTCATCATGGCTTTGCTGCCTATTACACCTATCTGGAGAAAATCTGGAAAGCCGATGCGGTGCTGCATTTTGGCACCCACGGTTCACTGGAGTTCATGCCCGGAAAACAGATCGGCATGTCCGATGAGTGCTTCCCTGATAGCCTGATTGGCACCATCCCCAACCTTTACTATTACGCGGCAAATAATCCATCAGAAGCTACGATCGCCAAGCGTCGTAGTTATGCCGAAACCATCAGCTATCTGACTCCTCCCGCTGAAAATGCTGGCTTATACAAAGGGCTAAAGGAACTGAGCGACCTGATTGCCTCTTACCAAACCCTAAAAGACACGGGGCGGGGTGAATCGATCACCAACACCATCATGGATCAGTGCCGAGTGGTGAACTTGGATAAGGATGTTGCACTACCCGATAAAGACGCGCGAGATTTAACCAGTGAAGAGCGCGATATGGTTGTTGGCAAGGTTTACATCAAGCTGATGGAGATTGAATCACGCTTATTGCCCTGCGGTCTCCATGTAATTGGCAAACCCCCAACAGCGGAAGAAGCGATCGCCACTTTGGTTAACATTGCTAGCCTTGATCGCGAAGAAGACAACATCCTCAGCCTCCAGCGGATTATCGCCATTAGCATCGGGCGAGAAATGGAGGAGATTTATGCTAATAGCGATCGCGGAGTTCTCAACGATGTAGAACTGCTGAACGCCATCAACATGGCGGTTCGTGCCGCTGTCGCTGCCATGGTTCACGCCCAAATTGACGAAGAAGGGCGTGTCTCCAAACTCTCGATGTTTAGCAATCTCTTTAACAACAAAAAAGCACCCTGGATTGAAGCGCTTCATCAAGCCGGCTACACTGCCGTTGATTCCGAACCGCTCAAGCCGCTGTTTGAGTATCTCCAATTCTGCCTCAAGCAAGTGGTTGCCGATAATGAACTGGGCGCTCTGCTAGTCGGATTAGATGGACAGTACATCATTCCCGGTCCTGGCGGTGATCCAATCCGCAATCCTGATGTACTACCCACGGGCAAAAACATCCATGCTCTTGATCCCCAATCAATTCCCACTGCTGCTGCGGTTAAATCGGCAAAAGTGGTGGTTGATCGCCTGCTCGATCGCCAGCGGCAAGAAAACGACGGTAACTATCCCGAAACGATCGCCTGTGTTCTTTGGGGCACCGACAACATCAAAACTTACGGCGAATCTCTTGCCCAAATCCTCTGGATGGTCGGAGTCAAGCCCATGCCCGACTCTCTCGGACGAATCAATAAACTAGAATTATTGTCCTTAGAAGAATTGGGTCGCCCCCGGATCGATGTCGTCGTCAACTGCTCCGGTGTCTTCCGTGACTTATTCATCAACCAAATGGCACTCCTCGATCGCGCTGTCAAAATGGCAGCCGAAGCCGATGAACCACTTGAAATGAACTTCGTCCGTAAACACGCTATGAAGCAAGCAGAAGAGATGGGCATCAACCTGCGCCAAGCAGCAACCCGTGTTTTCTCCAATGCTTCCGGTTCCTACTCCAGCAACATCAACTTGGCAGTGGAAAACGGCACCTGGGAAAATGAACAAGAACTCCAAAACATGTACCTAGCGCGGAAAGGATTTGCTTTCTCATCCGATAATCCCGGCATGATGGATCAAAGCGAAGACCTGTTCAAAGCAGCCCTTAAAACTGCGGATGTCACCTTCCAAAACCTGGACTCGTCGGAAATTTCCCTCACCGATGTTTCCCATTACTACGATTCGGACCCCACCAAAATCGTTGCGGGTCTGCGGGATGACGGCAAAAAGCCCACTGCTTACATGGCAGACACTACTACTGCCAATGCCCAAATCCGCACCCTATCGGAAACCGTGCGCTTGGATTCTCGCACCAAACTGCTAAATCCTAAGTGGTATGAAGGGATGCTTTCCCACGGCTATGAAGGCGTGAGAGAACTCTCAAAACGCTTGGTCAATACGATGGGCTGGTCTGCAACCGCCGATGCTGTGGATAATTGGGTCTACGAAGACACGAACACTACATTCTTTAAAGACGAAGAAATGAGCAAGCGGTTAATGGATCTCAACCCCAACTCGTTTCGCAAAATGGTGACGACCTTATTAGAAGCCAATGGGCGCGGCTACTGGGAAACCAGCGAGGAAAACCTCGATAAACTCCGCGAACTTTATCAACAAGTCGAAGATCGGATTGAAGGAATTGAGTAGTCTCTAAAATCTGTGGGGTGGGCACATGCTCACCCAATTCTGCTTGGTTTAAGTTTCTAACGCGCATTGCGGAAATCGTCCATGCTGATTAGCTTCAACAATGGCATTACGGCACTCAAGTAAACTAGCGCCTGTCCTCAGTGCTAGCTCTTTAAGATTAATTACAGGATAGGCAGATGGCGGCGCGCTTAAATAGAGCTCATAAGCAACATCCAGCACTTTGGAGTTAAGCATCAACGGTCTAACGGTGGCTTCCAAAAGATTGAGCATGGGGGTTCGCACATAACCTACCTCATTATTTTTGATCTCATCCAGTGGAATGGCTTCCATCTTAGGTCGGAGTTTATCGGCAATTACAAGGTGCGGCTCTAACAAACGGTATACGCAATTGGATAGAGCAGTCAGCCCATAAATGCCGATGTTTCGCATTACTATGATTCTGACCCCACCAAAATCGTTGCGGGTCTGCGGGATGATGGCAAAAAGCCCACTGCTTACATGGCAGACACTACCACTGCCAATGCCCAAATCCGCACCCTATCGGAAACCGTGCGCTTAGACTCGCGGACAAAATTACTCAATCCTAAGTGGTACGAAGGGATGCTTTCCCACGGCTATGAAGGCGTGAGAGAACTCTCAAAGCGCTTGGTCAATACGATGGGCTGGTCTGCAACCGCCGATGCTGTGGATAATTGGGTCTACGAAGACATCAACACTACATTCTTTAAATATGAACAAAGGTGCAGAAGCCAATTAAAAGGCGGTTTGAGAATAGAGTTAACATTGGCACTTATACGGAGCCTGTTTGGGCATCCCAATGGCACAATAACAGCAGCAAGTTTTCCAAAGGCAAAAGATTCTTTGTAGAAGACTGTTTTACAGATCTCTGCCGCAATCTCTAGAAGCTGTAGTTTTGCAGTGCAAACGGAGATTGACTTGTGTTTTATTTCACGTTCAGTTGTTGGCTGGTTCGCATGATTTATGGTAGCCCTTGAGCCTACTATTCAAAAGCCGCCACGGTGGCAGCGTACTCGGTATTCACCGCTAGTGCGCCAAATCGATGTTGCCGTATCGTCGGCACAGCTCGTGTTTTATCTATGGTGGGATCGAGCTGTTTCTAGAAAATCCAATCGCTATCGCAACCGTCGTGCCCAATGGTTGGTTGGTACGCTGTTAGATTTGGGACCTACTTTTATTAAGCTTGGACAGGCATTATCTACTCGTGCTGATCTGCTGCCACCAGAGTATGTAGAAGCGCTAACCCGGCTACAAGATAAGGTGCCAGAGTTTAGCGCTGATGACGCGATCGCCACTATAGAGGCAGAGTTAGGCGCTTCTATTTATTCTCTTTATCGGCAGTTTGACTCGATTCCAATTGCGGCTGCTAGTTTAGGGCAGGTACACAAAGCCCGATTGCATACTGGCGAAGAGGTGGTTGTCAAAGTCCAGCGTCCAGGGTTAGAGCGACTATTTAACTTAGATCTTAAAGTGTTACGGCGACTGGTGCGGTTTTGCGATCGTGCCTTACCGTGGAGTCGGCAGTACCAGTTAGAAGGTATCTACCAAGAATTTGCTGAAATTTTATATAAAGAAATCGATTACATCCAAGAGGCAATCAACGCTGATCGCTTCCGGTTCAACTTTCGGCATCATCCCCGCATTCGGGTGCCCAAGATTTATCCTAAATATACAACCCGCAAAGTTTTGACGATGGACTATGTGCCGGGAATCAAAATTAGCGATCGCCAAAGCTTGGAAGCCTGCGGAATTAATTTAAAAGAAATTAATCAATTAGGTATTTGCAGCTACCTGAAGCAATTGTTACAAGATGGCTTCTTTCAGGCAGATCCCCATCCTGGCAATATGGCAGTCAGCCAAGATGGATGCTTAATTTTTTATGATTTCGGCATGATGGCAGAAGTTCAGCCGATTAATAAAGATCAGATGGTCAAAACGTTCTTTGCCGTACTGCGAAAAGATACCGACCAGGTAATCGATACGTTAATAGATATGGGACTAATCGAGCCTGTTGCCGATATGGTTCCCATTCGTCGAGTGACGCAGTTTTTGTTAGAGCAATTTACCGAAAAGCCCGTAGAGCTGCAAGCCTTTACTCAAATGCGGACTGAACTCTACGCATTGTATGAACAGCAGCCTTTCCGCCTACCGCCTAAAATGACCTTTATTTTGAAGGCGCTCACCACTTTGGATGGTGTTGCTCGTACCCTTGACCCCGAATATAGCTTAATGATGGCGGCGAAGCCATTTGTGAAAAGCCTTGCGACCAGCAAGCAGGGAAACAGCGGCGTTGGTGAGCTAGTCCGCCAAGCCCAAAAATTCGTTATGTTCAAATTGCGTCAACCTAATTCCGCTGATCTGTTGCGGCAACAGGTGAAAGAACAACGAGAACAAGAGGAATTTCAGCGGCAAGTGCGCGTTCTAGAAAGCGATCGCGCCACGAAACGTCTGAATCTTTCGATCCATTGTCTTATCTATACTTGCATCACCGGATTTGCCCTACTATCGGCAACGATGCTGCTGGTAAATGGTTATATTAATTGGGCGATCGCAGCATTGGCGTTAGCTAGTGTTGGAGGAGTGATTTTACTCCGCGCCCTCGTTAATTTAATGGCTCAAGACCAAGTTGACCGAGTGATTGGAAGATAAATTAAAGCTCCACAACTTTGAAGCTAAGCTGCAAATTGGAACTCTTTCAGTTGACCTGTTTACCCCGATCCTTGTACCCAACTTCTGTTTATGTTCAAAGTTGTCACGCCTGGTTTTTCCCAAGAGTTTGAGCGATGGACAGAGGCACTCAATGCCGCTAAATCGCTCATGCCAAACTGCAAGTGGTCGGAAACCGTCAAAATCCATCTCTGCGATGAACTAGTCTGGATGTATAGCCGGGAATACAAATATCCTCAATACATTGGCGCTGGCAACTACAACTTGCTAGCCAAACTATTTATTCAAGAAACGTTGGAAGATACCGCCAAAATGACAAATAGTGACCAATCAAATGACGAAGAAAACCTGCTCCCTGATTAATTCAGTAAAGGGTTTCATTAAATAGGAATCTATTCCGATTCGGCTTCTTTCTTATCGACAATCACCACAAAGGTCGCTTCAGGGGACTGCTGTTTGAAGAACAAAAGGTGTCCATCTGCATCAGAGCGGCTGCGATAGCGAGCAACAATCACCAATTGCTTGTTGGGCATTAGTTGAGCGATCGCCCAGCGATTGAGACGCTGTTTGTAAGATTTTGCATCAAGGTCAGGCGCAAGGCTGTTGATCTCGGCGTTGGATGTCATAAAGTTGCGTCTTTTGTAAAGAATATAGGCGTTAGCGAGTCTGTTGACGGAAGTATGCGATCGCCACACATTCACAATTCAGCAAAGAAAAGCTAAATTAGCTAGCTGTCAAGATTTATCCGTTAAGTCTCAACACTTGAATCAAGTAGGACTTTATCAGCAAGGAAAACAAACGAATAAGAAGGGTTTTTCTGACGAGAAGAAAGGGATTTCCATACCGGCCTTATCCCTATCAAAGCACTGTTCACTGCTTTTTCATTGTAAAGTTTTTGTAAGCAGCCTCCATCAATTAAGGTTAAATTCTGTTAGTGCTGGGAGAAAATTTCGGTTTTCGTGCATGGAACGACTCAATTTGATCAGTGCAAACCGCTTTAATGGGCTGAGCGCAAACCATTGAGTTAGTGTCAGTTTTGCTCCAACTTCGTTTGCTTTCTCTTGAACACTGACAGGGATTTGATCTGCATTCAACCAGGGCGGATCTACATCAATTGGCAACTCAGAGGCGGTAGTACCCGTTCGCTGTTCTACCAGCCGCTGTAAAAATTCTCGATAGTTCTGAATTTCCGCTTCAGTTTCACAGGGCAAGGCAACCATTTGAGCGCGATCGCTGGGCTCAAACTGATTCCAATGCTGCAACTTTAGCTTGACCCCACAGGCATCAAGCTTGAATCGAACCTGCATCGGAATGCAGCGCAAGGATTCAACAAAGTCAGATTCAAAGGCAAAAAATTGGCTCATTATTGCATCCCCTTTAGTCATCTTGATATTGGCGTTTAAGTTTGACCTGGTTGTCTCTCCTGTGGGTGAAGATCGTGTTGAATGATCTCTCTGACCTGTTTTGCCGTTGCAGGAGCCAAAAGTACGCCATTTCGGTAGTGCCCACTGGCAAGGATGACGTTGCTATAGCCCGTTAGCAGTTCGACGATAGGAGCGGAACGACCTTCAGGACGGGGGCGCAAACCCGACCACTGTTGAATAATCTGCGCGTTTTTTAGAGCGGGAACCAGAGCGATCGCCTGGTTCATCATCGCCTCTAACCTATCTGCATTGGGCTGTACTGTAAAATGTTGGGTCTCTACACCACCAAACTCCACCGTTGCGCCAATCCAGTATTCACCGTTGCCTAATGGCACCAAGTTCAGATCGTTTCCGGTGATCACCGGCTGTCGATCAGGCAATCCCAAAGGGTGCTCTAAGGCAACCTGCAAGGCTTGACCAAGCACAGGACGAATATCTACAGGCTGTTGCAGGCTAGCAGTGAGGCCAGCTGAGCCTAAACCAGCGGCAACAATCAGCCAGTCTAGATCGATAGAGTCGGTGGCCGTGTGCAGGCGGGAGAGTTTTTCACTGTTTGCTGGAATAACAGGAGATTCAAACTCCACAAGCGTGTTGAAATGAAAAGTGACTCTGTTTTGTTCGGCGGCGGCAACCAGCGCTAAGGTGAGATCGGTTGGATTAACCTGGCGATCGCCAGGGGAGTAAACAGCACTCATCACCTGCTCTAAATTGAGATGGGGATAGTTTGCTGCAAGATAAGCGCGATCGCAGATTTCTAACTGCAATCCTTGAGAGCGGCGAATTTCTGCCAGCGATCGCCAGCGTTCTAGATCTTCTCCAGCAAAACAAAGCCGCAAAATTCCCTGACGATTGTAAGGGATCTTGCGGTTTGTCATCGCTTCTAGCTGAGGAATCCACTGGTCGTAGGTTTCAACGCCCAGCAGTCGTCTTTGAAAATTGCTACCCTTTGGCTTTTGGCTGATGGCTGCCATTAAGACCCCAAGCGCAGCACCCGTAGAAGCTTGGGCAGGCGCTTGGCGATCAAACACCCTAATTTCCAAGAGAGGGATTTGGCTCAGTTCGTAGGCGATCGCGGCACCTACAATTCCACATCCAATAATGACAACTTTCACATCAAGCTAGCTACTCAGCCTCTGGCTCAGATTCAGCGCCCTGTGGGGTTAATTCCAGCACTGTATCTTCTGGCTCAACATCCGATTCTGTAGGCGCTAGCAACTCCTTCAAAAAGCTGGTTTTAGGCTCTTCAGCAATTGGCTCAGGCGGTTTTGGCTTAAGACGAGCCGCTTCGGGCACCATTGCCAAAAAAGAATCAAAGTCTTTTACGGCTGCACCATATTCACGCTGGGCAACAGCGACTTTGGAGGTTTGCGCGGCTAAATCAAGCGCAGTTAAGTCATTAAACACTTCCTTTGCAAGTTTACGGGCACCGGGTTGAGCATCGGGCAATAGGACGCGCGAAACATTCTGCATTTTGACCCGCAGCTCACCCAAAGGACCGTGAATAAAGTTTCGGGTAAACGTCCAATCTTGCTGTTGCACGAGCGCACCTAACTCAGGCAAGCGATCGCGCATTGCCTGCAACTCCGTCGCGTATCCCTGAATTTGCTCTAACTGCTCAGGCGCATAAGTCAGAGGCTTTTTAACTTTGGCAGCCTCAACCTGACCCACTGCAATCACCAACACCATTAACAAAGCCAGAGCGGCTGACATAATCGAGCGAATCTTCACCATGACTTGTTAACCCAACCTCGCCGAATGAAATACATGCCTACTTCTATTTATAGAATCGAGCAAGCCATATAAATGATAAGTGACCGCCCAGAGACTCTACGTCAAGAAGTGTATATCAAAACCGCTTCTCCTGGCCTAGCTCCCTTCCGCTAGACTTATGTTAGACTCCACGGGTCTTTGGGTTATTGCTGAGGTTAGATATGGTGAAGGTCATTGGTCGTAGGTTGTTGGGTAATCAATCGGTCTATGACATTGGGGTCGAACAAAACCATAATTTTGTGCTGGCAAACGGATTGGTGGCATCCAATTGCTTTAATAAATCCCACTCCACAGCCTATGGCTATGTCACCTATCAAACCGCTTACCTGAAGGCAAATTACCCAGTTGAGTATATGGCGGCGCTGTTGACGGCAAACAGTGGCGATCAAGATAAGGCACAGAAGTATATCGCGACGTGTTTTGCCATGGGCATCCAAGTGCAGCCGCCAGATGTCAACCGCTCTGGAGTTGATTTTACGCCGACTGGTGATGCCATTTTGTTTGGTTTAGGAGGCGTACGCAATGTGGGTTTGGGGGCGATAGAAAGCTTGTTAGCTTCGCGAGAAGCAGAGGGACCATTTAAATCGTTGCCAGATTTGTGCGATCGCGTGGACTCTCGTGCCGTTAACCGGAGAGCGTTAGAAGCGCTAATTCATTGCGGTGCCCTAGATCAACTCGATCCTGACCAAAACCGCAACCAGCTTGTCCATGACTTGGAACTGATTTTGGATTGGGCGCAGGCACGATCTCGCGATCGCGCCAGTGGACAAGGCAACCTGTTTGATATGCTGGGCAGCACACAAGCCACCGTGAATGCATTTGAATCAGCTCCCAAAGCAAGCCCTGTCTCAGACTTTGCTCAACAAGAACGGTTGCGGTTGGAAAAGGAGATTATCGGCTTCTACATTTCAGATCATCCGCTTAAGCCACTGCAAGCTTCTGCCCGGATGCTGGCACCCATTAACCTGAGCGATTTGCAAGACTACGCTGAAGGTTCCTCGGTGAGCGCGATCGTCATGTTAACTAGCCTTAAACCTGTGACTACTAAAAAGGGCGATCGCATGGCGATTCTCACGATTGAAGACCTGACCGGGAACGCCGAGTCTGTTGTTTTTCCCAAATCTTATGAGCGCATTAGCGAGAAGCTGATTGTGGATGCACGGCTGATGGTGTGGGGCAAAATCGATCGGCGGGATGATCAGGCACAATTTATCGTAGAAGATGTGGAACCCATTGAATCGGTACGCATGGTGATGGTCGAGTTAGAGCCTAAAGTTGCCAGTGATATTGAACAACAGCATCGCCTCCGCACTGTGTTGTTGCAGCATCGAGGTGAGGACGATCGCGCGAAGGTTCCTGTTGTGGCGATCGTCAGTGCCCAAGATAAACGCCATTTTGTCCGATTTGGTCCTCAGTTTCGCGTCCATGATCATCAAGCCGCCGTCAACGCTCTACTCAAAGCGGGGTTTCAAGCTCACGTTTCCTCTCTTACGACTCCTGCTTAAACATGGCTTGGGGAGCATCGATGGGCTGTCTGCTTTACCGATTTCTGGTCAGTTTATCCAGTTGCTTTCCTCTACTTAATTCCTCTGTCAAGGTAATATTTACTATCGAAAACAATAAATTTGAAAGATTACGTGGATTTTCTTTCTTTAGGATTGGCTACACCAAACCGTAAGATAGGGGAGGCGTGACTGAACTGCACCATTGTGAAAGCACTTTCTCTTCTTGGCTCTACAGGTTCCATCGGCACTCAAACTCTGGATATTGCGGCGCAGTATCCTGACCAATTTCGGATTGTAGGATTAGCGGCAGGGCGCAATGTGGACCTGTTAGCACAGCAGGTGCGGCAGTTTCGCCCGCTGATTGTTGCCGTATCCGATGCAGATAGGTTGCCTGACCTTAAAGCCGCGATCGCCGATCTTTCACCGCAGCCTATCTTGCTGGCAGGGCAGGAAGGGGTGATTGAAGTAGCGCGGTGTGCGGAAGCGGATGTAGTGGTGACAGGCATTGTTGGCTGTGCTGGATTGCTACCGACGATCGCCGCCATCAAAGCTGGAAAAGATATTGCTCTTGCCAATAAAGAAACCTTGATTGCAGGCGCTCCAGTGGTGCTGCCCTTGGTTAAGCAACATGGGGTGAAACTGCTGCCTGCCGACTCTGAGCATTCTGCGATTTTTCAATGTCTGCAAGGAGTTCCCGCAGGTGGTTTGCGTCGGATTTTGTTGACGGCATCCGGCGGTTCTTTTCGCGACTTGCCTGTGGAAAAGCTAGCACAGGTGACCGTTGCTGATGCGCTTAAACATCCCAATTGGACAATGGGGCGCAAAATCACCATTGACTCTGCAACACTTATGAACAAAGGGCTGGAAGTGATCGAAGCCCACTATCTCTTTGGCGTGGACTATGACCATATCGCGATTGTCATTCATCCCCAAAGCATTATTCACTCGCTGATTGAACTGGAAGACACCTCCGTGCTGGCACAACTAGGCTGGGCAGACATGCGGTTGCCACTGCTGTATGCCCTTTCCTATCCCGATCGCATTGCCACAAACTGGGAACCGCTCGACCTTGTGAAACTTGGTAATCTAACTTTCCGCGAACCCGATCACGAAAAATATCCCTGTATGCAACTTGCCTATGCCGCAGGGCGGGCGGGGGGCTGCATGCCAGCCGTATTAAACGCCGCCAATGAACAAGCCGTCGCTCTATTTCTAGAAGAAAAAATCCGCTTTTTAGATATTCCCCGATTGATTGAGCAAACTTGCGATCGCTATCAAACTCAAAATCGCTCCGATCCAGCCTTAGAAGACATCCTTGCTGCCGATGATTGGGCACGGCAAGATACTCTGACTGCTAGTCAGCCCCTAATTGCCGCTCATTGAGGCTAGGTGAAACATTTGCGCTGACCTTGGAATATTCACAAAGATCGGCTTCACCTAGCCCTCTCCCAATAAAACAGGAAATTATAACTATCCAAATCAACTTCCCAAAACTAGCTGAATAGAGATGGCATAGGGGTTGGGAGGGATGGCAAATTAGTTGCACACGTGAGGTACTTAAGCTTGAACTAGCACGGGTGCTTGATTGTGAAGCAATAGCCGAGATTCCTGTGGTTCAACACAATACACTTCGCAGGAATTGTTAGGACTTTCAATCAGCTTGACCTTATATAGCTGTGCGCCAATTTGCCTGATGGGGTCCTGTAGCAAATCGCGGATATGAATGGCGATATTTTCTGCGGTTGGTACCACGTTTGCAAAGTAGGCAACATCCTTGTTTAAAAAAGTGTGGTCAAAAGGTTCTACGACGCAAGTGTTGATCGCCGCTTGAAAATCAACCAAATCAGCAATCATGCCAGTGCGTGGATCGATGTCTCCTTTAATCGTCACTTCTAAATGGTAATTGTGTCCATGTCCGTTTGGACGAGCGCACTTACCATAGATTTCAGAGTTCTCTTCAAAACTAAGATCAGGACGAGCAAGGCGGTGAGCAGCGCTGAAATGAGTGCTAAGAGTCAGATAGGCTTGCATATCGTCTCCATAATAATCTGCCCAAAGTTCGGGATGTTCAAATAGCTGAATGCGGACGAGCGGAAGATGAGGGGCAAGCCGTTGCCAAATAACCCGCGCTATATTTTCGGTCGTTGGCAGCGTTTGCTGAAACTCTTCCCAAGCATCATTCAAATAAGAAAAATCGAGTTGGCTGGTAATCTCACGTTTGATGATGTGTTTTACGTCTGAGAGATTTAGCACCATGCCATATTCATCTAAGTCGCCCAGCATGGAGACGAACAAAACGTAGTTGTGACCATGACCAGGAAAACCTGTGCAAGCACCGAAGCGGCTCAGGTTCTCTGCCTCGCTAACCTCTGGCAACCAATAGCGATGGCTGGCAGAAAATTGGGCGCGACGATTAATAGTACATTTCATAAATTCCGTGCCGGAGTAGCCTGGGAAACCTTGAACCGAGATGCAAAATTTTGTAAAGCATCCTATTTTCAGGATAACTAACATTCGCGGCGATCGCCGGACATTCTTAGTATTAGAATATGATGAACAAGTGTTAAGAGACTTTTCCATTAAATTTTTTTGAATGCTTTTCTCAATGCTCCTCCCAGCGTTACCCATGGCTCAATCTGAACTGATTACAGGAATGCAATATCATCGTCGCTTCTCTCAGAAATGGCTGGTTTATCTATTCAGTAGTTTAGTGGCGCTCTCGATATGGCTAAGCCCTGTTGGGCTGTTTGCCAGTTCTTCCGTTGCATATGCATTTGATAATCCTGACTTATTGCCAAAAACTGATACTGCTGTGATTGATCTGGCAAAGTTCTTGAGCAGTGACCAGGAAGCAGCTTTGGCAGAAGATCTAGCGCAATTTCAACAAACGACCGGATGGAAACTGAAAGTTTTGACCCAGTTTGATCGCACCCCTGGAACAGCCGTGAAAGGATATTGGGGGCTAGACGATCATAGCGTCTTGCTGGTTGCCGATCCGAGAGGTGGAAACATCTTGAACTTTAGCGTTGGTGACGATTTTTATCCACTAATGCCACGCGTCTTTTGGATCGAGCTGCAAACTCGCTTTGGTAACCAGTTCTACGTTCGGGAGAATGGTGAAGATCAGGCAATTCTAGGGGCGATCGGTTCGATCAAAACTTGCCTTTTACAAGGCGGCTGTCAGGTCGTTCCAGGTTTACCTCAAGAGCAGTGGATTCTAACACTCATTACCTCAATCCTGGGCGGAGTCATTTGTGGTTTTGCAGCGCACCCCCGCAAGGAAGGGCAAGTTTTTTCTTGGCAATGGGCACTGATTTTTTCGCCGCTTTGGGGTATTTTGTTTATTGCTTTTGGCATTGGTCCAGTAGTGACTCGCACATCCGATTGGTTGCCCCTATTCCGAAATGTGGCGGGCTTTTTGATCGGAGCGCTGGTCGCCTATTTAACCCCAATGTTGAATCGTTCTTCCCCATCTGAAACATAATCGCCTATCCTATTCCTAGTCTCTTTGGCATTTTGCCAACTGACGAATTAGTCTGAAGGCAAAGACATGGAATGGCATGTGACGGACGCGCAAAGCTTAGCACTGATTGATCGTGAAATTGGAGGACATACGTTTTCTCCGGCGGAGTATGAAATTGTTCGGCGAGTCATTTACGCTACGGCAGATTTTGATTACCAATCGCTGATTCGATTTTCAGATGCAGCACTACAGTCTGGGGCCGCAGCACTGGCGGCTCGAACCACCATTGTGGTTGATGTGCCGATGGTGCAGGTAGCGATCGCGTCTACTATTCAACACACCTTTGCTAATCCTGTTTATTGCAGCATGGATGCCTTAACGCGTCCACAAAAGGAGAAAACTCGCGCTGCGTGGGGCATTGAAACCTTGGCACGTCGGTATCCTGAGGGTGTATTTGTCATAGGTCAATCTCAGACCGCGCTGACCGCGATCGCAGAACTCATTGAAACTGAAGACATTCGACCCGCGCTTGTGATTGGCACTCCGGCTGGTTTTGTGGGGGCAGATGTGGCGAAAGAACGACTAGCAGACTCTCTCGTGCCATACATCACCATCAATGGGCGGAAGGGCAGTTCAGTGGTAGCGGCGGCTATTGTGAATGGCTTAGTCGATTTAGCATGGCAAGCTTATGGACAGGAACAGCTAGGCGCTAGCTAATGGATTACTATCAATCATCGCGGGTAGGGCGACGCGGCGATCGCCGTTTTCGAGGCGACGATGCTGGCTGATAATCTGAATCTGTATCTTCTAAGCCGCGCCTTCGGGTATCTGGTGCCTCATCTGGCTGGCTTCGTGTCATTGCTCCGCCCTTAGAACCAGTGCCTTTTGGAGTTCGCTTACGGCGCGTAGGCTGAGCTTCTACTGGATCTACCGCCTCTACCGTCTCAGGATATTGAGTACTGAGCCTACGGCTGACATCAATAAAAGCATCGTGTTGCAAATAGGGATAGTCACTTACCCAAAGATTATGATCAGGGATGTAAATATCGGTCGTTTGGGCAATGCGTCCCAAATCCCCCCGATTCGACAGCACCAGCATTTCTGCAACATCGCCAAGGTCTATCGCTCGGTGATAGCGCTTGAGCGGAACACGCAATTGAGCTGTAAAGCCTGTTTCATCTCCCACTTCTAAATTCAAACAGCGCTCTCGATTCTCAACAATCACTAATTCGCCGCGATTATTGACGTTTTCTTCTGTGCCAATCAGTTCTTCTGTTAGAAATATATCTGTTACTCTGCCTTGCCAAAAGCCAGCATAGCCATATCGGCGATATTCCAAATTGCGTAAGCTTGCCCACAAAATCGGTCCCCAAATCCAGTACAGCCCAATAGTTAAGCCAACGAATAATAAAATACCGTTGCTTTCCTGTAGAATCAGCACCCGAATCAGCACAATCGCGAAAATGCCAACTACTGAGATTAGAACCCGTCGCAACACATCGCGTAGTTTGCCCCAAAAGTGAGCGTATTGCCCCCCTGTGGCGATCATTGGAATTAGGCTTTCAAAAGTTTTGCGGGTTAGGGGAACTAACATAGAACGGGTCAAACTACTCGAATCACTGCTACGAGCCTAACACTTGTCGGTTCATCTGTAAGAGATGGAATTTAGTGCGGACAAATTTCAACGGATTGAGAGAACGTGTTTATAACATCTTCCTGCAAATTTTAGGACGATAGGTATGCAGAGGGGTGTTTAGAGTAAATTTACGCAAAATTCATACCTTGCTGCCGAGCGCATTTGGGTAAAACATTAGAGACTATGCGGATGGAGTTAGGACAAATATGCCGCAAAATTAGGATACATCTGAGAGGAACGTGATTCGGAAAAGCTAAACAACTAGGGGGCAACTATGTTGGCTTAGTTTTTTCAGTTAGAAGAGCGTACTGACAGGTAGACAGCCTGACCCTGGGGGCTTTTAAGGGTCAGGCGATTTTTTTGCAATATTTTGCTACTCTCTTGCGAAGGGCCTTTTTGGCGCGTCCTATACGGACCAAGCAATAGCTCAGAGAATTTTTTCTAAGCCATAGACTAACGATTTCAACTGCATCACTTTGCGGATGGCAAGCAGAACACCCGGCATGTAACAAGCGCGATCGCTCGTATCATGCCGCAACGTATAAATTTGACCCAGTGCCCCAAAAATCACCTCTTGATGGGCAATGAGTCCAGGTAAACGCACGCTGTGAATCCGAATACCGTCTTCTGTGAGGCTACCCCGTGCTCCGGGTAGTTTTTCCGTTTCTTCTACGCTGGGTGGATTGAAGGGCTTGCCTATTTCTCCTAATAGTTCAGCTGTTTGGAGCGCAGTTCCACTTGGAGCATCCGCTTTTTGGTTATGGTGTAGCTCAATAATTTCCACATGGTCAAAATGCTGAGAGGCTTGGATCGCCGCCTGTTGCAGCAAGACCATACCAATGGAGAAATTAGGAATCAGCAGACAGCCCATGCTTGCCTTATCAGCAAATTCAGTTAGGTTGGCAATTTGAACGGGGCTGAGTCCGGTGGTGCCCACAACTGGACGAACTCCATAGGCGATCGCAATCCGAATATTTTCATACACCGAGTCGGGATGGGTAAAATCGACCATCACAGCGGGCTGCTTTTCTTGAGAGACAAATGCCAGCATGGGCTGAAAGTCATTGGTAATTGGAACTTCCAACGTGCCACAGCCTGCAAGTTCCCCAGCATCTTGCCCAAGATATTCAAGACTGCGATCAACAGCTCCCATCAAAGTCAAATCTGTCGATTGAGCGATCGCTTTCACAACCTCACGACCCATTTTGCCCGCTGCACCATTAACCAACACTGGGATCGGGTCTGCCATAGCTAACTTACCTAGAAATTGATGACCTTGGTATTCTAAAGCTGGCGAGAGGGTAGGAGCTAGAGGGTTTTGAATTTTGAGATCAGGTCTCCGTACTCCGCATTCTTTCTATGCAAGCGGTAGCAATATCTCGAATTCGGTGCCGATAAAATGAGTTGGAGCTTCCGTTGGAGAGTGATTTATGTGTGAATTATCTGGGGGGAACTGTAAGTTATCCAGGTGGGAATTGCTTGAGTTATGGGTGCAGGGACCGCCCAACGTTGCACCTCGCGATCGCACCCACAATTTACCGCCGTGCTTGGCTGTGACAATTTGGTAGCTCACGGCAAGGCTGGTTTCTTTTTCTGCCCGCTTTTTGATAGAGAACGATTCTAAAATTTCTTGTTGCGCTTCAGACGACAAGCCCGGTCCATTATCGGCGATGCAGATTAACACCCATCGGGCAGGAGGGCGATCGCCCATCGCTAAGGAGCAAACCTGCGTTGTAATTTCAATAGTGGGTTTGGTCGAAGCAGCAGGGTTTTGGGACGTATGGCGCGAGGGAAACTCTTGATCTAGTTCCTGGCTCACTGCTTGGTTCAATAAGGTATCTAAACAGCGGCTTAAAATATTCATGAAAACTTGCTGCAAATGTCCAGGAAAACACAGGACGGGCGGAAGTTGTCCATACTGACGAATGACTTGAATTTCACTGGTTAAGCGGCTTTTGAGCAGCAATAAAATACCGTCGATCGCCTCGTGTAAATCAACAGGCTTGGGATAGACTTCATCAATATGGCAAAAATTTTGCAGGCTGGATGCGAGTTTAGAGAGGCGCTCTGCTCCCGTTTTAACGCTTGCGATCGCTTTCGGTAAATCTTGGCGTAAATAATCAATGTCTAGATCTGTTTTGAGTCGATCAATGTCTGTCGGGAGCCCAGGTAAATGCTGTTCGTAAGCGTCTAGCAGGGTTAGTAGATCATTGCTATAGCTGGCAATATGGCTGAGATTACCCCAAATAAAGCTAACGGGGTCCAAAATTTCGTGGGCTACCCCATCCACAAGCCGCCCTAAACTTGCCATTTTGTTGTTTTGAATCATTTGCGCCTGAATGCGCTCGTACCGCACTTGAGTTTCAATGCCGCGAATTTGCCAGTGGGCGATATTTAGTTCGTGGATATCTAATAAATAATATGTCTGATCATCTTGAACAATAATCGGTTCAGCCAATAATTCAGGCGATCGCCGCAAAGCCTGTTGAGCCGCTACCAAAATCGGCGTAGTTCCCGACAGTAACAACAGATCACATCGAGCATAGCTATGAAGCACTTGAAGCGGCTCTGTCAAAAAAATATCGAGTCCATGGGGTCGAATCAAATATTCTAATAATCGCTGACGCGACACCATTCCGGCATAGTTGCCTTGATTCACCAAAATAGCTCCCGGTAGGAACGGATGCTGCTCAAAAACTTGGGCAAGTTGCCATCCTGGACACCCTATCTCAATTTCAAATCGATGCAAAGGCAAGTCTTGTAAGGTTGACTCTAGATGCAGAGCTTGAGAATTCCCTTCGGATAGGGTTGGAATCAGCGATTGACAGGATTGACGTGACACAGGCAGATGTCCTGAATATAAAATCGCTTAAAGCAGGTAGTTTGATCAGACTGCCCAAATTGTTCAGTTCTTTAACGAACTCTTTCTAATTAGAGAAAATTACCTCAAAATGACTGTTTCGCACCCTAAACCCCAATGGGCACGAGTTCTTGCAGAGCTGCAACCAACTCTGTGGTTACGGTATAGCGTTCGTCTGGCGCAGGATTAGTGAGTTTCCGCAAAATTGGAATCAGTTCAGTATTAATTCCTGGTACATACTCTGGATAAAATCGATAGCCTTGCTCGCGCTGGGTATAGAAGGCATTGGGAGGTTTTCCAGTAAGCAAATAAACTAAGGTTGGGGCAAGAGCATACAAATCGGATGTGGCAAAGGCTTGTCCTTGCTGTTGTTCTGGAGCAGAATATCCAGCAAAGTCTGGCTGAATTGCCATCTTCAAGCTTCTACAGGGATAAAGACCGACCAAGGCAATTTCTGAATTGGCTGACGCGCGGCGCAGAAAATTTTCGGGGCGAATATCCTGATGAATCAGTGCAGGAGTTTGCTGATGTAAATACTCTAAAGCATGACAAGCCTGGAGCACCCACGAGATCGCCTGCTGCAAAGAAACTGGACCCGTTGTGGCAATTACTTCCTGTAATGACTGCCCATATAACGGTTGCATCACCAGATAAGGTTGCCCCCCCGCAACAAAAACATCAATAAAACGGGGCAACATTGGATGATTAACCTTAAGAAGTTGCTCCGCTTCTTGTTCAAACAACTCTAAGGCTTCCGTATGGCTAGCCCATTCAGGGTTTAATGTCCGAAGCATTAACGCTTGTCCGTCATGCCAGACTAACTGGGTAAGGCCTAAACGATCATGCTCCAAAACCTTCACAATGTGATAGGAACCAATCGTGCCCAAGGTATTCAGCGGTTTGCCACAATCGAGACAAAATAGGCGCTTCGTGCCGACATAGCGCTGGCAGCAATCCGAAAGAATTAGTTTGCTGCCAGAGTTAGATATCTTATGGCTTGCCTCATCAACATCTACTATTGTTTGGACGTGAACGCTGCGCTGCTCGGAAATTTGAGTCGTGGATTTGCCACTATCAGTTTGAGGCTGGCTGGTAGTTGAGGTTAGCTCAGGGCTAGGAGTAGCAGCTTGCAGACTAGAAGCAGCAGTTTGGTTAAATCGCACACGCTGACCAACTGTTTTCTCACCTAATTCAGAGTGAACCGTATCAACGCCTTTTACGCCAAGATGGACTTGTACATTGGGACCCGATCTTGCCAGTCGAATAATTACGCCATCTTCAACGGAAACTTTAGTAATGCGCCGTCCTTCAAGGTAAGTGCCATTTGCACCTAAGTTGACAATTTCCCACCCCGTCTCCATTTGACGGATTTCGACATGATGACGAGAAACGACGGCGCTATATAAGATGACATGGTTATCGGTAGAGCGCCCAATCCGAACAATAGGTTCGTGTTCAAAGGTCCAGCTTTGAACGGGAATGGACTGCATGGGATGCAACAAAGTCAGAGTAATCACGCTGGCAGGTAGAGCCGAAAATGTACTGCAAACTGCGCTTCTAATACCAAAGAACTAATCTTATCCTACGGTGCTTTGGCAACCGCAAAAAGAAGGACTTTGATCAAAGACTACAGGGCGAACCAAGATAAATTTCAAACAGTATATGGACTTCTAGATTTAACTTAACGATTTTCAGCAGTCTTGCAAGCAGATTCAAAACAGTCTCCGTCATCTAACGTAACTCAAATTTGCGAGGAATCTACGAAAGTTGGAAGAGAAATGTCACTTTATCTCCTTTGCCCAGCCCAATGCGATCGCCGGGTCGCAATCGATGCCGATTACCCATTGCTAAAGGTAAATTGTTGATGTAAGTCCCATTAGAGCTACCCACATCTTCAATGTAATAACTATCTCCTTCCAAACGAATATCTGCATGAATGCGCGAAACGACCTCAGAATTGGGAAAGCCAGACACGTCGACATCGGGCGGAATGCGATCGTTGGGCTTGCCAATATGAATAACTGCAAGTCCCTGGGGTAGCTCAGCAGTTGTATTCGTTTGAACGTGCAGGAGCTTTGCCGTCTGTTTTTGCAGTTGGGTACTCGTTTCACTTGGCACTGCAATAGGATTATCATCAGCCGGAGCAGCCTGCTCAACTGAGTTAAATGGCTCAATTGATCTCAATGGCTCAACTGATGAAACTGCAGCAGGCGGTGGTGTAGCTGAGAGATCGGGCCGAGGTTCAATCTTCTCCGCTAGAACGCTGGGCACAAATATTAATGGTTGTTGTGCTGGCGGATCAGGAAAACTGAGCTCCGGAACACTCGCTGGAGTCTCAGCGATCGCTGGCGCAACGTCAGGCAAAGATACGTTGTCTGCTTCAACAGGCGTTGAAGTGAATCCAGCGGCACGTAGATTAAACCCACACTGACCACAAAAGCTCGCATCTGACTGGATGTTTGCACCACAATTTGGGCAGGCAGAGGTCGCCGGTAGTGGTGTATAGCAGGCTTCGCACTGCACTGCACCATCAGGATTGGGATGATTGCAATTTGGACAAACAATCATAGAAATTTCCTAGTTCTCAGCACCATCATATTCGCGATCGCCGTGATTGGGTACATAGACAGAAGCAAGGGCAGTTTTGAGTTTTGACCGCTAGTCAACCGCTACTTATCACTGGTCAAGCTCTGCTCCAGCGGCTTGATCGAGCAACCACCAGAGTTCTCCTTGGGGCTGAATTAACCGAGCAGGATAGAGAGTGTCGTCGTCGGGGGCGAAGATATGGTCTAAGGCAGGGCGTTTGCTGGCTCCGGCAACGAGGAAGAGAGCAGTGTAAGCATGGTTAATCAGGGTAGCGGTGAAGGTGATGCGGGGTTGTCCGTCTTTGTTGCCGACGGTGATTAGGCGATCGCGCACCTGTAAGGCATCGGTATGGGGAAACAGGGATGCGGTGTGTCCATCATCGCCAATGCCTAAAAGGATGATATCAAAAGCTGGAAATGTTCCGGCTGAAAGTTTGAAAAAGGCTTGCAGTTCTGCTTCATGTTGAGCGGCAGCATCGGCTGGATCGGTAGCGCCCGTAGGAATGGGGTGAATGTTGGCGGGTGGCAGCGGCACTTTATCTAGCCATGCGCGCCGTGCCATGCCTTCGTTGCTGTCGGGATGGTCGGCGGGAACATACCGTTCATCGCCCCAAAACACATGAATTTTTTCCCAGGGTAAATCCTGCTCTGCCAGCTTTTCATATAAGGGTTTGGGGGTGCCGCCGCCTGCAAGGGCAATGGTGGCGATTCCCCGCTGGGCGATCGCGGCTTGCATTTTTGTTAGAACGACTTCCAGCGATCGCTCAATCAACGCACTTTTATCTGGCAAAACTTCCACAATCTTCTGCATCGTTTCCACTTCCATCACAATGTCCCCAAATCATAAGGGTTAAGAGTTAAGCAGGGATAATTGAGTCGAAAAGGTTTAAGGTTTTTGTAAGTGAGGCGGTGGTGGTGCCGGATCATTTGGATTGTTTTTTGTATTGCTTATGGGCGCTTAGCCGCCCACAGTGACTGTGTAAGACAAACTGAATGGCTGAAAGTTAGCCCCTGGTTTTGCCGTCCCAGTCAATTTCAATTCATACATTCCCGCTTTTGGAAACGTGATAGTTGCTGCTGGAACGCCTTTATACCGTTCCACGTCTAGCTTGTTCAATTTTGGTTTCATTAGCGGAGGGGTCTTTGCCTTATGAGGAACAGAATAAACGGCTAGTTGGCAATTGCACTGAGCCAGCGGGATCACTCGTCCACCGCGACGGGTCAAAGCAAACCAGGCAATCGAAGGTTTCCCTACAGTGGGATTGTGGCTTGGTTCAATGTGGAAGGTTGCTGCGACATCGCCCACTGCTGAAGTTTCTACCTTGTGCGCCAAAACAGGCGCAACTTGCAGCAGAGGAGAGAGCAATATCCCAAGAACCCTACTTCGATTTAAGAACAGGCGCATAAAATCGCTCCAATGATAACAGTGACCAAATCCAGCGTTGGCGAACTAGCAGAACGAATAGAGTCATGCTTGCCAGCAACAGCGCTGATGTAACCTGATTTTTAGATATCTCCAAGGTTCCGAAGTAATGAGACCCAATCCAAAGGGTATGACCCACCCCTAAAATCAGCGCTGGAATGTTGAGGAGATGAATCCATCGCCAGTAGCGTCCTAATGCCCTCGCTAGGCGATCGCAGCTTGTGATGGCAGCAGGAGTCATCAAAGCCAGCGCGATCATCCCTGCCCACAATGCAGCTTGTTGTTCTGGCAGCATGAACGCGATCGCATCTAAGTTCCAGTTCAGATTATGCTGAATCACATGTAGGCTATGGGCGACAGCAAGCGCAAACGCGCCCACACCCAAAGCCCGACGATATCTGAGCGGGGTAGCCCAGAGCCGACTAATCGGACGGGCAACCAGTGCCACCATTAAAAGACTCAAGGCTCCATGACTGGTATAGTCTTCCATCTCCCCAGTGCGGAGCAGGATGAGTAGTCCGATCGAGATCGTCACCCAACCGCCCATGCGAAACAGTTGACTACGACGATCTGCACTCAGCAAGGACGCTGATACGCCGATTCCTAACATCGAGGGCAGCGTTCCAAGTCCAAACGCCAGCATCGTGATCATTCCATTCCATAAGCTGCCAGTTTCGGCTGCCTTAATTTGGGCAGTGTATAGAAAACCGCAGGGAATGAGTCCCCACGTTAGCCCTAACAACAGCGGAGCCCACCAACCGGAGTGAAGAGAATTCATCATTCCAGCGCTGAGGGTTTGATGTAATTTCCCTTGAAAGGGGTGCAGCAGGGGAATTTTAGGTAGTAGGTTGGGTTGAACCTGAACCAATCCCATCCAAATCAGCAAAATGCCTGTGAAAATTGCGAGTCCGCGCCGCAAGTCGCTTTCAATTCCGGCAAGTTGTCCGCCTGCAATCAGCACTGACCCCAAGGCTCCAATTCCCGCTCCGATCGCCGCATAGCTAAGGATTCGACCCACGTTGAGGAGTCCATGGAAGTAGAGCGATTGTTGCCAGGTTGGAGCAGAAGAATCTTTTTGCGATAACGAGAATGCGATCGTCAAGGGACCGCACATGCCAACACAGTGACCGAAACTGCCGAGAAATCCCAAAAGCACTATCAACAGCAGATCCACTTCATCTCCTACTTTAGAACTTGACTGCTTTAACCATCAGAAAAAGCTTCAAGAGCATTTCAACATAGGTGGGATGAAGAGAGTTGTCAAAAGACAGTCGGTCAAACTAGCAATCCTCACTTTAATTCCCCTGTCCTGATGAAAGACATCTGAAGACTGTCAATCGCTAGATATTAATGAAAAGAATGAGAGTTCCAGCAAGGGCAATCTGACAAAACTAGTTTGATACACCTTACCCGTTTAACAGGGCTTCTACAAATTCGTAGCTGGAGAAGGGTCGCAGATCTTCGATACCTTCGCCAGCACCGATGAAGCGAATGGGTAAGCCGAGTTGCTGGACGATCGCCAGGGCAATGCCGCCTTTGGCGGTGCCGTCTAGTTTTGTCAACACTACACCGCTCAGCTTTGCTGCTTCTGAAAATACTTCTGCCTGACGCAGACCGTTTTGTCCGAGGGTGGCATCTAGCACGAGCAGAGATTCTACAGTTGCATCGGGGGCTTTTTTGTCAATAATCCGGCGCACCTTGCTGAGTTCATCCATCAGATTCTTTTTGTTTTGCAGCCGTCCAGCCGTGTCGATTAGGAGTAAATCGCTGCCTCGTGATTGGGCGGCGGTGATGGCATCGAAGACGACTGCTGCCGGATCGGTGTTTTTGCCAGGATTGGCGATTACCTCTACACCGCTGCGAGCCCCCCAGACTTTGACTTGCTCAACGGCAGCGGCACGAAAAGTATCAGCGGCACCAATTAAGCACTTGTAGCCCGATTTTTGGGCAATATGTGCCAGTTTGCCGATGGTTGTGGTTTTGCCAGCCCCGTTCACCCCCGTCATCAGCCAGATGTTGAGGGTGTCTGGCTTGGGTGCAAAGGCGGCGCTAACGGTGTTACCTAAAGGGCGATCGAGCATGTCGCGCAGAATTTCTTTCAGGTAAGTAATGGCAGCATCAGGCGGTAGTACTTCTGCTTTTAAGCGCTGTTGCAGCGCAGCAATAATGGCATCGGTGGCTGCTACTCCTACATCGGCTTGCAGTAATGCTGACTCGATTTCAATGACAGCATCCTGAGTCAGGGGACCTTGCCCCACGATCGCCCGTAGTTGGTTAATCAGCCCTCGTCGGGTTTTGTCTAGCCCTTGGCGCAGTTTATTCAGCCAGGTGATTTCTTCAATCGAAATGTCATCGGGACTGCGACCTTGAGAGGCGAGGATTTCGGCTGACCAGATGAAGCCTTCGTCGAGTGTGAGGTCGGTTGAGGGCGTAAGGGTAGAGGAGATAGGGGAGGGAGTAGAGGGAATGGGGAGCGTAGGGGGGACAGACTCACTGGGAATTGCAGTTTCCCGAAGCTTTTCGAGTCGGGCTTGGCGATCGGCTTCGGCGGCTGCCCAAAAAGGTAGGGAGGGAGCGGGATCTGGTGCCGTTTCTACCAGAGTTGGAGCACTGACGGGAGCGGCTACTTCGCCAACAGGTTCTAACTCAGTAATTAGTGTAGATTCGACGGGTTCAGACTCAGCGATCGGTGAAGATTCAACAGGCTCATCGGCTAGTTGCGGAGGGAGATCGCTGTCCGGTTGAACTATTTCAGGTGAATCTTCCTTAATATCAGCAGGCTCAGCGATCGCGGGAGCCGTTTCCGCTTGAGCCGCTTCTTGCTGACGTTTGCGAATATTTTCGTAGGCGATTTTTGCCCACTTCAATTGATCTTCAGCAGGGGCAACGGTTTCAGGCTCAGACTCGGACTGAGAGGGTTGTTCCGCCGGAGCAGCGGGTTTGGGTTCCTGATTGTCGTGGCGGCGGCGAAACCAATCAAACGTCATTGCCCTTCCTTTAAACTGATTGCAACCGAAAATATGAATCGAACTCTGGCTGTTTTGTTCTAACTATTTTGTGGAGACTTGCTGTCTACTCGGACGCGATCGACGACGCGCCGCAGAACACCATTAATAAATCGATGCCCATCTTCACTGCTGTAGCGTTTTGCTAGTTCTACAGCTTCATTAATGGCAATTCGCTGAGGAACTGCCAAGTACAGAATTTCAGCAACGGCAATCTTGAGGATATCGCGATCAATGGTTGCCAGCCTGCCCAATTGCCAATCTACTAGAGCATCGGTCAGCAGTTGATCAATTTCCTGGCGATTTGATTTAATCGTTTGGATGATTTCTAATGCATAAGTGCGAACATCATGCTGATTAGCAAGCTGCACCATTTCGGGAAGCTCGATCGCAGCGCCTAGGCGGTTAATTGCAGTTTGAGTCAGCGTTATGGCTTCAGTCACCATGGCGTGGGCGCTAGCAACATCTGTCGCACGGGTTTCACTATTTAGCAGGCGTGTATTGCTTTGCTGCAACTCTGCTGAAGCGGTTTCTAAAGCATCTTGTACTTCAGATGTTAAGGTGCGCACGGCTGCCACCACCACATTTTGCAAAGGCTGTGCCTCTAAATTTTCTTGACTAGCAGGCAACTGACTAATACTCAGCAGGGCTAGTTCCCGCGCAATTCTACGAGCTTGCATGATGGCATACCAAAAAAAAGACTGGCTTCAGTTGTGAATACCAGCCCAGTCATCTTAACAAGGTTTAGCAGATGTTTGATCGGGTTAATCATCCTCAAGGGCGATCGCTTGCCGATTCGGTTCCATCAAGGAATTCACAAGACGACTGCTAGAGGGGGGCAATGAATTAGGCGCTGCCATTTCTGGACTAACAATTCCACCAGAAATAATCACCTTGAACGCATCTTCAATCGGTAGAGATAGATTAATTACGTCGGATTCGGGCACGATCGCATACCAGCCCGTGGCGGGGTTTGGAGTCGTAGGAATAAAAACACTCAACATCGACCGGGGAAAATGAGATTGCACTTCGCCGCTGATTACACCTGTGACAAAGCCCAATGCCCAAATGCCAGGGCGGGGATACTCCACCAACACCACCCGACGAAATCGATTGCCAGAATCTTTCAAAATAGTTTCGAGCAATTGCTTAAGCGTTTTGTAAACTGCTCCCGCCAAAGGAATTGCCTGCAACATCCGCTCTCCCATGTCGAGCAGCCAACGTCCGGCGATGTTGCGTGCCATCAAGCCAATCAACAAAATGGAGGACAAGGGCACGGCAAACCCTAGCAGCAGATTTAAGACACTAACTAGTGAGGGATTCAGTCCATCAAATGGATTAATCTGGCTGGGAATGCGCGTTAGAAACCCAATCACCCAGCTTGCGATCGCGAAGGTCAACCAAATCGTAGTTGCCAGAGGAATGATGACCAGCAAACCGGCAATCAGATCGTTCTTCAAATCCTGTTTTAAGCGTTGAAGGGTAGGGAGCCGACTCTCTTTCATGAATGCAAGAACCCGGTGTGTAATCGTTTGTTTTGCTTAGGAAGTCAGAGGGAACGAAGTACGGATTATGAAATAGTCAGTGTTTCCGCCAACAGCTGCTAGCGTTCCAGCACTTAGCTTAATGTTTAAAGCGCAGAGCCTTAAATTGAATGCTACTTAACTTTACAGTTTAAGACTTGTAAATGAAACAAGTAAACAAATGTTTCGCGATCTCAGTTTTCAGAATAGCAACACCAAACGCCGCACAAGTGAATCCATTGCCACTCATCCAGCTATTTTAGTGGACTGGTAATAATGTTGAGTCGAGCGCGCTTTGATACGGGTCGCTTTCACAGTTTGAGCGATCGCCTCATTTTCCAGACTTAACTTAATTCACCACTTCAAAACTATCGACTTCCAGCACTGGACCAATCATGGCGATCGTCAGTACATCCTCACGGATTTGACCTGATACTTTGACCTTTAATCCAGCTTTTTGCAAGTCAGCCGGCGCTTTGTGCAATTCGTAAGTTTCCTTACTGCTGACCAATGCCCAAGTGCCCATACCAAAGCCTTTACGCTCAATCGTTCCTTCAACTTGAATACTCATGCGATCCGTCCTTCTGGTTTAATAACAAGCCGTGCCAACGCGAAACAAAGAACAGCATTCACTCCCAAGAACAATCGCGCCGGAATGCCACCTCCTATCCACATCAGCGAAGGTGCAGTCACCGCTGCGATCGCCAGAAACACCGCCATGCCAATCGCGCTACCAATCGCAAACCCCTTCCAGGTGCGGTGCCCCAAAAGCAGCAACACTAAACCCAGCGGAATTAAAATACTGGCAAAGAATGGATTAAGTACGCCATTGGCTTGAACCGCGCTACCCAATTCTGACAGCGAACTACCCATCAGGCGAAACGGCCACTGGGGCGCATCGAACAGATAGACACCGCGTAAAAAGAAGATACCTGTGCTACCCATGACCAAGCCGGACGACAGCGACCATGTCCAAACAAAGGGAAAGTAGATTTTGAGCATCCACGCTAGCAGATAGGAACCCAGCACCATCGCCAGTTTAGGACCTAAAGCAATTACGCCGCCATCGATCCAGAAGCGAGGATTGAGGTAGCCATTATCTCGTAGCCAGCGGAAGAAATCTTGGAAGGAAATCTTGCCTTGAGCTGCCAGCTTGACGGCTGCCGCTGCATCCAGCTTGCCTGCGCCAAAGTGGTTCATGTTGTCGTCTTGAACGGACAACGCCGACTGTTTTAGAACTTCTTCGATTTCATCGGGATTGGTTACGCCAGCGGCTTTAATCAACGCCACAACGCCCGACACATGGGGAGCCGCCATGCTCGTTCCCTGGAAGGCTTCAAATACGGATTCTCCAGTTTGTGGATTGAGCGTGTTTTGCAAAATGCCGCCCGTTTTATCTTCGCCATTGATCAAACCACCTGGAGCCGAAACATCAATCCCAGCACCATAGTTGGAATATGGGGTTTTGCTACCTGCCGAATCTAAGGCGGAAACGCCAATGACATGAGGGTAACGGGCGGGATATTCGGCGGCATTGCGTCCGGCATTACCAGCGGCAGCGACAATCACCACCCCTTTGCTATGGGCATAGTCGATCGCCTCTTTCATCAACTGGCTTTCACCGCCACCACCCAAGCTCATATTGATCACATCGGCTTTTTGATCCGCTGCAAAGCGAATTGCCTCCGCAATATCGGCAACTGTGCCGCCGCCCTCTGCACTTAAAACCTTAAGCGGCATCAGATTGGCTTCATAGGCAATGCCAGCAACACCAAACTTGTTGTTGGTCGCCTGGGCGATGGTGCCTGCGACATGAGTACCATGCCCGTTGTCGTCCCTGACATTGGTGCGATCGTTAACGAAGTCATAGCCGCCAACAAAATTGGTGTCTAATAAATCGGGTACTTGACTCACACCCGTATCAATCACGGCAACTGTAATGCCCTTGCCTTTGGTCTGATCCCAAGCAGGCTCTACATTGATGCTGCGTAGGTTCCACTGTTTGCCATACTCTGGGTCATTGGGCACCGCATAGGTACGGTAAATATAGTCTGGCTCAATAAATTCTGTATATTTGCGAAGATCTGAGTTTCTGAGCGTATCGAGTAGTTTTTTGTCTCCGGGCATGGTGAAGATATGGTCTGCCAAAGAAAACTCGCTGTTGTATCGAGGAGAAGCGCTGTAGGTTTTGGCGATCGCATCAATTTGGCTCTCAATTTGCGCCGCTCCTACGTCTTCCCGAAAGTCCAAGATAATGGATTCATAGTTCCCCTCAACGGCTAAACCTGGAAAGGTGGTTAGCGCCCAACCTAATCCCACTAGAAACAAAACTACCAGCAGCAACTTCTTCATGCCATCCGCCCAGTCAAGACTGGTTACTACCTTAGCTCACCTCTATCAAAAGTGGCAGAGCAAAACAAAAGTGGCAGAGCAAAAGTAGCAGATCGTTACAGCAGGAGCGAAGGGCGAGGAGCATTTTATGAGACTGTAGAAATCAGAGAATCAACCATTTGGCTGTTAATACAGCAGTTCATTCATAAAGTATCTTTAAATCTCTGGCATTCTGCACTCCCCACTCTACTGCGTCCCTATCTCCTACTCCCTATCCCCTAACTCCTTTATGGAACGTGGTCTTTTTTGGTTATCGTTATTAGCAGTGTTTTTTGGGCTGGCTTGGGCTGGTCGAAAGGAATATCAGAAGGTAGAGGCGTATCGGCTGTGGGCAGAGCAGTTTGAACGGGCAAAGTATGACCTTTATGCGGTGATTGGGCAGCAGGGCGATGAATTAACCTGGGGCACGCCAACGTCTCAAGGCATTGTGGACACGAAAACGTTTTCCCTAAAGCAGGTACAGTCGATTCAACTGTTGGTAGATGGGAAAACCGCCGATTGGGAAAATCCGCCGCCAAAAGGACGCGCTGAATTAGAGTTTTCTTATATCAACAGTGCAGATTTTATCCGTATTCCCTTTACTGAGCCGCCTCTTGCAGCTCAGTGGGGTCAGTTTTTGCAGAAAAGACTGGAAAGTTATTGACCCGATAAGCGACAGATGGCGACAAATTTTGGTTGCTGTTCGCTTGCTCTGATTTTTCTATAAGAGTGTTTTTCCTCATCTCCATCTCGACGATTTGTTTCTCGGCGATCGCAAGATTACGTCTAAAAACAGCGAGTTGTTCTACCAGAAGTGGCTGGGCAAAATTTGCTTGAAGATCTTCTAATAAAACAATGGTTTGCCGTAGATTCATGGCGTAGCGCGCTGCACTGTCGATCTCCACATCAATGTTTTTTATTAAAGTTTCTGTAGATTCTTGAGGAGTAAACATCTCGATTTTCAGGTTCGCCACAACTAATCCCAATGGTGCTCAGTGTTTGAGGCGAATAGCAACTGACATTTTATTAATTTGCAGAAAAAATATACAGCAATACTTTCAGATGAAGTTTAAGTAAGCAGATTGGAGCTTTCTAGACATCTTCCTAAAGGATTACATCTGTCAATTGCCAACGGCTTGCCCAACGTTTTGTGAGGGTACGTGACATCGTGGCTCATTGCCGCTACATTGGGGCGAATTCGCCTATCTCTATGCTATGAGCCGTCGGTCATCGAGTTCCGTGCCAAATCGTCCGCCTAATCGCCCAAAGGTTGGAGCGAGCCGTCGCCAATCTACACTGCCAGTACGCCCCTTGGTGCGATCGCCTGTTCCATCAAGTTCGCTACCAACACAACAGCGATCGCTTGTGCCAAAAAGAAGTTCGCGGCGATTCAGGTTGGGCGGTAAAGGAGCGCGGATAATAGGTGCGATCGCTCTCATGATGCTGCTTTCCAGTGGTATTGCGGGTAGCGGCTGGTTAGCGCTGCAACTGATTGTGAACCCGCAATCGTTGGGCTGGGTGAGCCGATGGGTTCCTGGATGGTTGCCATCAAAAGGGACGGAACAACCCTCCAAATCAATCCATGCAATTCGAGCAGAACTCCGTACCCAGGGAAAAACCGTTGGAGAACTGCTGGAACTGGGTAAGAATGTCAGTGCGAATGACAGAACGACTGTATTCGATCTGCTGCTGCCTGTGTTGGAGCAGCGCCCTAATTGTCAGACTGATTGCGACCAAATTGTAGAATTGCGGCTTTATCAGACAGTAGCGGAGACGGGAAGCGCAACCAATGAACCGCTATATTCTTTGGTTGATCAGATCGCGATTGCAGGACCCGAAGAATCCTTTGCGATCGCGCCCTTGGTGAATGCCAAATCAGATAATCAAGGTTCCAGTCGAGCGTTGCCTTTGACCAGCGTGACGCGATATGAATTGTCATCCTCCCAAGGGGTTTGGCTCAATCTCAGCGGTAAACGAGATCGGGGTAATGAAACCCTTGCTTATGGGCAAATCATTCACTACAACCCCGGCCGTTTTCACCTCAGCAAAAAGTTGCAGTGGACAAGTCCCACGGGGGAGGAGCCAATCTGGAAACAGGTCACTGGTGGCAGTACCCCAGAACTGATCATCAATCACACCATCGGCATGGAGCCACAGTTTGAGATTTATCAAATCAAGCCACTCAACTTTTTACCTAGCCCTATTCAGCTAGAATCGATCTCGCTCGCTGAGTCAGCCTTACCCCAGTCCACTTATCGCTCTGCACTACTGCTGGCACGAGCAGGGCTGTGGTCAACCAGTCTCAAATGGCTGGAATCGCTTAAAGGAAAATTGCCCACCAAAGATTGGTCTAGCGTGGCGCAAGCCCAGTTCGATCTGGTTCGCTGGCACGCTCAGGTTACTCAAGTTCAGGCAGAGAGTTCTTGGGCAAGCCCCAGTCAGCAGGTGTTGGCAAATTTGATCGATGGGCGCTGGGAGCGAGCGTTGCAGGTGTTTCAATCGTCTGTTATTGCCAGTCATGAAACGGCAGAGGTGCTAAAAGCAGATGTAGGCAGATTAGAAAATCGGATCAAAGCCTTTGAACAAACCGGATCGAACAAACTTGAGGTGAACGCATGGGGTGCGTTATTGGTAGCAGCGCAAAAAGGACAACCTGCCGCGATCGCCTGGTTAAAAAAGCTGCCAAAAATAACCACTGCTGAAGTTGCTCAAATCACCGCTTTAACAAAACGCCTTGATCCTGCGTTTACAGATAATCTGCTCGACAGCAATGCCAGTCGAATTATCGGCACCGTTCAACCCCTCGCCCAGTTCAACCCATCAGATTGGTCACTTCCCCCAAACAAGGAGCCACTGCAAGCCGATCAGCAAACCTGGTATCAAATGACTGTCACTGCCTTTCACACGGGCGATCGCTGGCAGTCGAATGCATTTTCAAACTTGCCAACTGGAGCAACCGCGCTATGGAATCGGTTAGGGTTGGATGCCGCTCCGACGGTGCAAATTGTGGAATGGCAATCCCAAGGTGAAGCCCAAACTCTGTTGGCAACCATTAAAGCAGTCCGATTACAAGGAGATCGCTTGCAACTACTCGTCTCTGGCAACACTGCATTAGTTGCAGGGAACACGCCTTCTCATACGCTCGCCATCACAGAATCAGCCCTACAGTGGCTCAGCCCCGATGTAGTTTCCTTGGGCGACTGGATGCAGCAGCAACCAAAATGGACGGCAAAAGCAATTTCGGCATTGACACAAGAATTGCAGCAGACGATCGCCATCTCAGCCTGGAACGATATAGAACCACTTGCAAGCAATTGGACTATCCAGCTTGCCAATCTGACGGGCGGTACTCAACCCGATGTCATCTTGACGCTCCAACCCGATGACTTAAACACACTCAGTTTATCCCCAGGGCGATCGCCCAAATCGGGATGGACCCAGCCCAAAACCTTGATCTTCTCTAGCTCTGGCAAACTGCTGTATAGCGAACTTTCTGTAGAAAAAGGACAGCATTATCGAGCGATCGCGGATTTAGGCAACTCCTTACCAACTCTGATCGTTGATTCCCCAAAACAGTACAAACTGTTGCACTGGTCAACTAAACATCAACAATTTGAATAAGCACGGGGCAATGGGTAGGAGAGGCTTTCACTCGCCCTATCTCCTGTGGAGATACGCGATCGCCATTTCTACTTATCGGATGCCAAAGAGGTTTCCTAGCCGCACTTTTAGAGAAACGTAAGCTGGCAGTTGGTAATGTTCCACTAAAAGCCATGCCACCATCAAAAAGTGAATGGAAAACGAAAGCGCTATCCAAACTGCGGGAAACCAATACCACCCACTGCCTTCAAGGGGTGGAAATGTGTGAGAAGACAACCAAACGAGAGTCGGCGGCAAGATGCTAATCACAGCGCCCACGAACCAGACAGTGATCGTCAAATCTACATCTGCCTTGTTCATCGCTTGCCATTTGGTGCCTATCCAGCGCCAAGTGGCAGGTTGAGAGCTATCTTCAACTCGAACAGTTTGTTCGGATAGATTTGCCGTAAAAATGTGGCGACAAAAGTGACAAGAGTAGGCATCCATCAGCACGATCGCTTCAAGATCTTCATGGCGACAAACCGGACAAATGTAGCTGCCGTTCATTTCTAAGATACGGCGTTCGGCATTCATACTTAGAGGCGCTTTCAAGTCTTTAGAGGGGCTATCAGATTGCATTGTGATGATGCCTCGTGGGTGTCGTTGCAGTAAATTCACTCAACGCTGTGCTGCACACCCCTACAACCTACCCTAAGGACTTACGGATCTCAACTCCATTCTGCTGTAACACCACCACCGGATCAGCACTGCCTGCCGATACAATTTTCTTCACTAGCACCCTACCATTCTCTAAATACTCTCCCACAGCCACATAGCGACTAGAGCCAGCACTAGGCTCTTTGACTATCACAGTCCATTTTCCACCCACTTGCACAACACCGTTTACCGCGATCGCATCAGCAACCGAAGTTGGTGAAGGAGGTGCAACCGGAATTCTAATAGGTGGCAAATTTCCTGGTGGCAATGGTGCAAGATTAGGCAAATTGGGATAAGAACCTACAGCGATCGGAGGCAAGGAGAGAGATGGTACACTTGCCTTTGAGGGCACTGCCTGCGTTGGCAACTTGCTTACGCTACGAGGCAAAGGCGACACTGCCACCCTAGATGGAATGGAACGGGAAGAGATGACAATGGGCAGGTCTGAACCAGGCACAACTGCAAAAGGGTCCCGGCGACCCGTCACAATGCTAGGAATTCGAGTTGCTGCATTGGTGGGCTGCAACAATCCCGGCACAGGGCGCGCGATCGGTTTGGCTGACGAGTTGGTCAGCGGCGTTGAAAAATTTTGTGCTGTTGGTGGCGTTTGAATCGCTCCAGATTGAGCTTGTTTTTCGCCCGACTCACCAGAGCACCCGATTGATAAAGTGACAATACCCAGAATGCCAAGCCACAATTGCCGTTTCATCGCTGGCAACCCCCCTTCGTTCAGTTCAAACTAGACCAAGGATAGCCGCGTTTCTTGATTGTGGCGCACTAATGTTTTGAGTAAGGAGTTGGGAGTGTGGAGTTAGGGGACAGAAGAAACTCAGAATTCGGAACTCAAAGCCTCGCACTCCAAGCTGATTACTTCTCACCCCACACCCCGCATTCAGTCTATCGATGATAGTTTCGGAAGGAGATATACCCGTCCTTCTCATCGTAAATGTGGCAGTGGTCAGTAATTTCTTTCATCAACTGCCAAGAGAAACGGCTTTCATGCAGATAGCCACCCCAGTTTTGCTTGAGGCTCTCGTGTGCCATTCGCAAGTTGTAGGAGGGAATGGCCGTAGACAAATGGTGCGGAATATGGACGTTAATGTGATGACAGAGAAACTCAATCCAGGCGGGATATTCACAATGAACGGTGCCAGCCAATTGAGCTTGGACGGCGTTCCATTCAGTTGGCTCTTGGAAAGCAATATCTGGAGTCGTGTGGTGAACTAAAGTGAAGGTACTCATCCAAAAATGGTAGACCAACCAGGGAAGTAACCAGAATTTGACGAAGCCCCAAAGTCCTGTTGTTGCGATTAACAAAGGAAAGGCGATCGCAGCAAACCCGATCACAACCAGCATAGAAAAGGTCGCTTTTTGGCGATCCTTGGGTTCAAATTGGGAGCGATCGAAGTGTAAGCCAGCCCAGTGAACAATAGACGCTAGCCACCACATCCGACCCCGCATGACCTGATAGCCTCGCAGCCAGATAGAAGGATAGTTGTCGTAATCTTCGGGTCGGGCAGGTTGCCACGCATTGTCCACGTCCATTTTGTTGGTATGGGCATGGTGTTTGTTGTGCAAAATACGCCAGCAGTGGAAGGGATAAATCAACGGCAAGAACATAATGTGCCCAAGCAAATCGTTGAGCCATTGGCGCTTAGCAAAGGAGCGATGTCCGCAATCGTGACCCAGCACAAAAAAGCCAGTCAGCGCAGTTCCAGTAAAAATCCAGGCGATCGGTAGGAGAAACCAGGGTGCGATCGCAATGCTGGCATAGCCCAAAGCCACCATACCAACGTTGATGAAAACAGACATCCAGGCTTTTTGCCTATTTTTTTGAAAACAAGCCTTGGGTAAGGTCTTCAAAATATCTTTCAAGCGCAAATCAGGTTGAGCTTGAACAGTCTCCGGGGAAATTTGGCTAATGGGTGAAGCAATCATAGATAGATACTTTCTCCTCACGAGTGAAACCTGGACAAAGAAGAGATGAAATGGGGCTTGCAATACAAAGAACAGCGCATTAACAGAACCCAAAAAAGCGTGATGTTCCCATTTGGACAAAAAAAACTAGCTACGAAATCATAGCCAGCAGCAGTACATGGATCGACTTTGAGGTGCGTCAATAAAACGAGCAATGGACATCTTAAAACCGCGATCGCCCACACTCATAAACACACCCTTGAGAAAGAATAGCCAACACAAGGTTTTGCTTAAAAAAGCGCAACAAAACTTTAATAGGTATAGCACAATCCAGGGGATCGCAATTCAATCGGCAAATTTAGGGGTCAGGGTAAATGTCGGGGATCAAGAGACGATGCCACATATCGGACGATATAAGAAAGTTAAAACCAAAGCTTGAAATCTGCCCTTCATCACTCTTCGTTTGGCTTTCCTACTTTTTCTCCGATCGCCAGCCGTGTTCCATTGGCAAAATCTGCACCTGACTGGGGGCGCTTGCCAGAAAGCTGGATTTCTTTTAGTAGAATCTGTCCGTTACCAGTTTGGACAATCGCGCCCAACCCTTTCGCGATCGCCGCAATGGTTCCGGGTTCACTGTTAGCGTTGAGCGCATCAAAATGCCCTTTCAATCCGATTTGAACATCAGAGGGCAATTCATTCAAGTAGGCAGGATCTAGGGGGATCGTGGCCATCACCTTCAGCGTTTCGCCCCGAAAGATCGTACTGCAACTTGGAAAAAAACCGCGCACCTGGTTATGGAGGGCGATCGCAGATTTTGACCAGTCCAGTTCATAGTCTTCCTTTTTGATCAGTGGTGCATAAGTCGCTTGGGCATGATCTTGAGGGATGGGCTGGGCAGTACCCTGGTTGAGTTGCAACAGGGTTTCAACCAGCAGATCGGCAGACATGAGCGATAGTTGGGCGGCGAGATCCTGTGCATTTGTTAAGGGAGCGATCGCAATTCGACCCATAGTTAGCATCGCACCCGTATCCATTCCAGCATCCATCAGCATAGTAGTAATGCCTGTTTCTGCTTCTCCGTGGTAAATGCTCCATTGAATCGGCGCAGCCCCGCGATATTTTGGCAAAATCGAGCCATGGGCATTGACACAGCCCAAGCGCGGCATATCCAGAATGGCTTGAGACAAAATTTGTCCGTAGGCAACTACCACAAACACATCCGCTTCTGCCAACCGCAGCTTTTCTAGCGTTTCAAGCTCCTTCTTGACGCTGCGAGGCTGCCAAACTGGCAAGATAGCCTGTACCAATGTTTTTACAGGCGACGGTATTAGCTGATTTCCACGCCCTCGCCGTTTATCCGGCTGCGTCACCACAGCAACCACATTAAAATCGGGATGCGCCAACAAGCGTTCCAAACTGGGTACTGCAAATTCTGGCGTTCCGAAGAAAACGATTTTCATGAGGTTAGCAATGTCAAATAAAATAGTTGAATAAGGGGAAAAAGAAATCTAGCAGTGAATTCCAAAAAAAAGAGTTCGACTTACGCCGAACCCCTTGCTACTCTCTCATACTCGTAAAAAATCTTTGACCGTTACAGATCGCCACCCTGTGCAGCTAACAAGAAGATAACGATTGGTCCAGAAATCATAATTGCAGCGATCATCGCTAATTGAACGATCGCTTCCCAATTAACGCCGCCTAAAATGTCAGTAACAAAACCCATGATTCCTCCCAAGCTGAGCCACTACCGACTCATCAAGCTATCGTATAAGTTGCTGTAACAGTTATTTATCTTATTCTGGCGACTGGGGCATCCCTCAGAAAGTTAATAAAACTATAAAAAGGCGGACCATGGCGACTTGGCAATGTGTAAAACAATGTGGTGCTTGCTGCAACCTCGATCCAGGCGATCGCCCAGAACTGGAGGATTACTTAACAACTGAGGAATTGAGTTTGTACTTAAGCCTGGTGGGAGAAGATGGCTGGTGCATCAATTTTGATCAAGAAAATCGGGAATGCCGTGTTTATAGCGATCGCCCCCGCTTTTGCCGGGTAGAAACAGCCGTGTTCCAGGAGTTATATGGAATCGAGCCTGAAGAATTGAATGATTTTGCGATCGACTGCTGTCGCCAGCAAATTGAGGGCGTGTATGGCGATCGCAGCCTGGAAATGCTGCGCTTTGATCGAGCTATCGGACTTTAATCGGCTTGCTTCAGGTTTCAGCAGCAAAAGCTTCGGGGCCAACGCCCCAGTTTACCCAGCAGATGGCTTCACGGGCAGAGGTTATGCCGGGCGGCCTATGAATTTCTGCGTTGGATTCAGTTAGTAGCCATTTTGCTTTCCACGGGTTTAATAAGGATGCAATATTAACAAGGCAAATAAATCCCAAAAACGCACACTTTCAGATTGGGATGATTGCCTCACCCGTTGCACTTTTGGAGAGAGTTCACCATACTGGATAGTGAAAAGAAAATGAAAGCAATTCTGATTGAATCCTGTGCAAAGTAATCTGCCAATTTCAAACGTGCCAGCGCCAGAGGTGAAAGTGCTAGAACTTAAGCTAGACCCGCAGGATGTAGCGCTATCTGAGATTGGAATTGTTGTGAAAGCAGAGCAGTTAAGCGCGATCGCCCCTTCAGCCGCAAGCTCCTCAGAAAAGCCTCCCGTATCTTCCTGGAAAGTTTTCACCTCCACGTTCGTCACTATCTTTCTGGCAGAACTGGGTGATAAAACCCAAATGTCTACTCTGCTAATGAGTGCTGAGTTTCACAAGCCCTGGGTGATATTCGCAGGAGCCGGAACTGCGCTCGTTGCAACAACGCTGATTGGGGTTTGGGTAGGTCAATGGCTCTCTACTCGTCTTTCGCCTCGCACATTGGATGTTGCGGCCGGTATTCTGCTGGCACTGATCTCAGCATGGTTGGTGTGGGATGTGGTGCAACTGTAAGAAGGGATGATTATGGACTGGCATCTTTTAGGATTGACGTTTATTACGGTGTTTATCTCGGAACTGGGCGATAAAAGCCAACTGGCAGCGATCGCGCTCAGCAGTGGTTCTAAATCTCCCCGTCCGGTATTTTTTGGTGCGGCGGCGGCACTGCTGCTAGCAAGTTTTTTGGGCGTAATCATTGGGGAAGGCACGTCCCACTTTTTGCCTGCTCGATTGGTGAAAATTATAGCGGCAGCAGGATTTGCAATTTTGGCCGTGCGGATGCTGATCCCTGCCAGGATAGTTCAGGATGAGGCTTCTCCCGAAGATAACTCTACTCCTACTCCTCTTAAATCCTAGTCTCTAGCCCGACCCTCTGCGATCGCTACTAATTTTCAAGGCTGACCATAAAGCTCCTAGAGACTTTGGTCGTTAGTCCTCAACAGATCTTTCACATTATAAGGATATCCAAAATAGGCTTTAAAGTCCGACCAACTCTGACTGAAAGGAACTTTGATATCCTTGCAGAGATAGATTGGAATATTACTCTTAATCCCAATTACTTGGGCATGAGTCACAGTATCGACTTGTTCAACCTGGTTAAACAGTTGCTTGAGGTAACCGCGATCGCCCCCCACGCTGATGACCTGTTCACCCGAATAATTCTGATACCCCCAAAAATAAAAGGCGTGGGCACCACTGATTCCTTTGGGTAGACCATAGCGAGGGCCATACAAATAGATCGCTCCTGCATCAGTGTATTTCCAAGAAAGGATCGCAGTTTGAGCTTGTTGGTTGGTGGGTAACTGACGGTAAACCTTGCTGACATGGGCTACAGTATCTTCCCACCCCAACATCGCTCTAAATTGCCAGGGTGCTTGAGTGGCTAACGCTGCATCAGCGCGTTCGGGCAGAAAGTAATCCTTTGAATAGAAACTTGAGAAGCGGAGTAAGGTCTCCATCGGCAGCACCGGGAGCGTCATGGGAATCAGTACTGCTACTGCACTCACCAATAACGCTCCTGAAATCGCTACTTTGAATAACCGCTGACCGCTGACCCACTGTTCAACCACGATCGCTCCCCCGGCAAACAGCATGGGGTAGAGCGGTCCTACGTAATAGGACTTGCCTTGCAATAGTAGAAATAGCCCATAGGTAATGACAAAGATCCACCCAAACAGGCGATAGGGTTTGCCATCTTTAGCCTTTAAATAAAAGAAAAGCCCAGCCACCCAGATCGGTGCAGCTAACGGATGCATCATTAGGGTGGATTGCACCAATAAGGCAATGATCGACTCAAGAAATGGCTTTTTGCTATAGAGATTAGCTGCTTGTTGTTGTTCTAGAAAAGGCAAGCCATGCTGAGCCTGCCAGATCAGCGTCGGCATTACTAGGAGGATGGCGAACATTCCCCCCAACCAGATCCATTTTTTTGGGACCACTTGGCGCTGCGTCAGCACTAGTCCCACCATCACACTAAATGCAAAGAATACCGTGGAAAACTTATTAAGCAGTCCAATGCCGATCACCACGCCAATGAGTAGCCATAATTTGGGTCTGTGATATTTCAGTGACAACAGAATCAAATAGGCACATAGAGTCCAGATCAATGCCTCAAAGGTATTCACGGTCAGAATGGTATGGATCACCAAAAAGTAAGGTGATATCACTACTAATAGCGCCGCTAGGTATTGGGCAAATCGCCCCCCGCCCAACTCACGAGCCATCAACCCGGTTAGAATGACCAGTAAAGCTCCGGCGATCGCTGGAAAGAACCGAATTGAAAACAAAGAATCGCCCGTCAGCGATCGGCTAAGGTGTGCCACGACCGCAACCAAAGGGGGAAACTCCGTATAACCCCAATCTAGATGCTCACCAGCAGCCATGTAATACAGCTCGTCGCCGTCGTAGCCGTATTGACCATTGGTCAGAAAATGCAGCATTAATTTAACGAACGCCAAAAACCAGAGGATGTTGTACTGTATTGGCTTTTGCATAGGTTAAATCTTAGGCTGAGTGATGGTAGCGGAAAATTTTAGGGCGTTGGTCAGGCATTAAATCGAGTTGTCCTTTGTGTTGCTAACCAACCACCTATGAGAAGTTCTAAATTTCTACAGGCTGACGAGGAGTGGCGGTTTGAGAGGCTTGCTGGGTGCGGCGATCGCCCAGATAGGCAAAAAACTCTTTACCTTCTCGCAAACGACGAACTAGCATTTGGCGATCACTCAGCATTTCTCGCACAATTGGAAAAATCGCTTTGGGGCGGAAGTAGAAACGCCGATACATTTGCTCGACGGATTCTTCTATTTGCTCACTAGACAAAGTGGGATAGTGCAATGTGGAGGTTTGGATACCCGAGTTGGCAACTAGAGCATGGTCAGCAAACCAGCCGTTTGCTTTCGCCTCTTGATAGAGTTGGGTGCCGGGATAGGGCGCAGCGATCGAAACCTGAATGGTATGAGGACTAATTTCGCAGGCAAAACGAATGGTTTCTTCAACAGTTTCGCGAGTTTCGATTGGCAGCCCAATGATGAAGGTGCCATGCACGGTGATTCCCAGATCATGGCAATGTTTCATAAATTGCCGCGCTGCTTCTAGCCGAACGCCTTTATTAATGTTGTTAAGAATTTCTTGGTTGCCCGACTCGAAACCGACCAACAATAGGCGCAAGCCGTTATCTCGCAGTTGCTTGAGAGTGTCGTAGTCCAGGTTGGCGCGGGCATTACAACTCCAAGTGATGTTTAGCCGCTTCATGTGTTCGCTGATAGCGATCGCCCGTGGCTTGTCGATGGTGAAGGTGTCGTCATCAAACATATATTCCTGGACTCGATCGCCAAATAGCGCTTTTGCCTCTTCCATCTCGCGCCCCACCACATCTGGGCTTTTGGTGCGATATTGATGTCCACCAATAGTTTGAGGCCACAGGCAAAAACTACACTTTGCCGGACAACCCCGCCCCGTGTAGAACGAGACATAGGGGTGGCGCAAATAGCCAATGAAATACTTGGTGATGTCCAAATCACGGGCATAGACGGGCAACACACTTGGCATCGCATCCCAATCGTGAATCAATTCTCGATCTTCGGTGTGGTGCAGAGTGCCGTACTTGTCGCGGTAACTCAATCCTCGAATTTGATCCCAGGGGATGCCTGCTGCGAGATCTTTACAGGTGTAGTCAAACTCGTGACGACAGACGAAATCAATCACCGGGTGTTCGCGCAGGGTTGGCTCTGGCAGCACTGCCACGTGGGCACCAATTAAGCCGATTTGGGTTTCAGGGTTTTGCGCTTTAATTGCTTCTGCACATTTGACGTCGTTGGCAAGGGATGGCGTACTGGTGTGCATAATCACCAGTTCGTAGTCTTTGGCGATCGCCAATACATCGGCGATCGTCTGTCCATGGGGCGGCGCATCCACCAGTTTGCTCCCCGGCACCATTGCCGCAGGCTGTGCAAGCCAAGTGGGATACCAAAAAGAGGTAATCTCTCGCTTTGCTTGGTATCGCGCTCCCGCACCCCCATCAAAGCCATCAAAAGATGGAGGTCCCAAAAATAATGTTTTTTTCATCAATAACTCCTCACAATAGTGATGCCAAAACCAGACAAGAATTTTCTCTGTCCCCTATTCCCGCTCTTCCTTATCACTCTGAAACGCTGACTTCCGGACGATTCGCGGGTTGTTTTTGAGGGAGCAAACTGAGAACACGGAGGGCGATCACAGATAGTTTAGGCAGCAAGTTGGGTGGCAGTAGGCGATCGTCAAAGCTGCTCATGCGCTTCTCGTTTTCTTGCAAACAAACCGAGAACACTCGTGCCAGCGTTAAATGATCGGCAAATGTACCTGACCCAGTTGCCGTAAAACCGGCTTCTGTGCCATCACCCGCACTGCCAGACGCCTTGGCTAGATGCAATAGCGCACGACCATAGTGAACCACAGCATGGACACCTCGTAACGGTGCAAACCCCCTGCCCTGATGCACTTGCAGATAGCTGACCCAATTCACAAAAAAGACGATGTGACGAGCTTCCTCATAACAAAATCGGATCAAAAATGGTGAACAGCGCTTCGGGAAAGTAGTGAGTCTGCCGCGCCGAGTCCACCATGCCAAAAGCGAAGTAGGAATCTAAACATTTTTTCTCATTACAAAACTATGCAACTGAGTGTATCGCTCTAGCCAGCAATTGTCTTCACCTGCTCAGTCAGATTCGGAGTCAGTGCAACCAGTTTGCCGCTGCGAGTTAACCGAAACTGACGATCGCGCCATTCCACCGTGTTACCAATAAAGCTATAGCCCCACAGCATAAAACTGATCACATCCCGCAGGGGCACCAGCCAAAATAGCTTTTGGGCAACCGGGTCACCTAAGCATCGAATACCCACAAACCAAGCCATTGCTAGACGCATTGTCCAAGTAATGCCTAAAACACTCCAACCTAAGGCTGAGCCACCTGTGGCTAGCAAAAATAATAGACTGGTTACCGTTCCATGGGTGAAGATCAAACCTGCATACCCCCACGGACGCGAAGCGCGAATTCCGACTAGCCAACGGGTCTGGCGATGAATGGATTCTGCGATCGTGCTGAGTGGCATCACATGTTCAATCAAATATTCAGAAAGCACGACTTTGTAGCCTGCCTGAGTTGGCAAAAAGCCTAGCTGAAAATCATCTGCTAAATAGTCGGCGATCGCGGCAAAACCACCAATTTCTTCCAGCACCGATCGCCGAATGACAATCGTTTGCCCCATGGCGAATTTGATCCCTTCCAGCGCTGTACTCACCAATACTCCGGGCAAAAACTCTGTTGGTGTACTCAGCGCTTCCAAGGTTGTGACCCATCCTTGCGTAATAGACCGATATAAACACGTCACCACACCCACAGCCGGATCGCTCAGCGGTTGAATCACGCGGCGCAAGTAATTTGACTGCACATGCACATCGCTATCGGCTAAGAGCAAGAGATCATATCTAGCTTTAGTCACGGCATGAGAGAGATTGCTGACTTTGCGATTCGCTCCCAATGTATGAAGACTTGTCGTAACTTGAATATCTAAATTAGGAAAGTCTTTAATGAGCTGCCTCACAACGTCCATGCTGGGATCTTGAGGATCTTGCACACCAAAAATAATTTGATAATCTGGATAGTCTTGCTGGCAGAAAGACGCTAAGTTACCGTAGGTTTTGCTGTCAACACCGCAAATTGGGCGCAAGATGCTAACGGGGGGATGAAAATCCTGATCATAAGCAGGTGAATGAGCAAAAAATCTGCTGGCGGCGTAAATGGCATACCCGTAATAGGCGATCGCGGATACGCTCAACAAAAACAGCGAACCTAAGACAACGTATCTAAAAACTTCCTGACTTGTTGCACCTACCATCAATAGAATCAAACGTTGTGAATGGGTCATCTTGCGCCTTAAAGTCTTTTTTACAGCAATAAAGAAGAGAGCGAATTATCAAGAACTGTTTACTCTTGACTTTATTTATTTTGATGCTGAAAAATAAAGAGATCATTGCACGTTTTCTCACAATGCTGGAATTCTTCTAAAGATGGATCTATAACTTTAAGTTATCATCGCGTGACTTGAAATCCATTTTTGCAGAATTGGGTTGACCACCTCTGGCGATTCATCCTGAGGGCAATGACCCACGCCCTCTAAAGCAATGAACTGCTCAACACAGGCATACTTAGCAAATTCTTGCCCTAGGGCGATCGGTTCCCACGGGTCAGCACTTCCCCACAAAATCAGAGCCGGACAGGGCAAAACTTCGAGTAAATCTTCAGGCAACGGTCCTTGAGAGTAGCCCGTAAATGCAAGAAACACGTCTGCTGCACCGGATTCTTTTGCCGGAGCCATAAGGATTTCAATCAGTTCGTCGGTCACAGCCTCTGGGTGAGCATAAGCCTGTGACAGAATCTTGCGGACGGTTTTAGGTTGAGCAACTTGCCGGAAAAATGCCCGTCCGATCGCTCGATTCTTTAACACTTTTTGCAAAATCGGTGTGCCGATGCGCTTAAACCAGGGCTGCGTAGCACGGCGGCGATCGTGCAACAATCGCAAAGAGCAATTTAGCAATGCAACGGCACGTACCAGATCGGAATGATCAACTGCCGCCTGCATTGCCGCAATACAACCAATCGAATTGCCAATTAGAAAAGCAGGTTCGCCCACCACTTCACGGCAAAAATCGGCAATCTGCTCTCCCCAAGTTTCAAAGGTATATTCCACCTGTTCGCCAAATTGGAACACTCCAGGAGTCGGTTTATCAGATCCACCAAAGCCAATTAAATCGAGAGCAAACACCCGTCCTGTAGTTGCCAACTCTGGAATATTTTTGCGCCAGTGCCCCAGGGAAGCGCCGAAGCCGTGAATCAGAACAATCGCGGGACCACTTTTGCCTTGGGTTTGGTAGCGGATAGAGAACCCTTTCCAATGCCATAAATCATATTGAGCAGTGGCAGGTTCCGCAGATGAGGCAGTTAGAGACGTATCAATATTCTTCATTCAGTTCTTATAACAGTTGAAACCTAACTACTGCACCATTTTGCAAGTGCGTTCTTCTCTTCTGAACGTTAAGTAGCTATCAATATTTCTTTAAAGTGGTAAACTCTCCTCACCCAGATTGTAACAATCTTGTAAAAAAAGATGTAGCCTAGTTGGCTTTTTTTTCTGGCTTTTGATGGTTCTTTAGATTTATGTCTACGGATAGTTTTTAGATCGGCTTCAATCATTAGATTATCTAATACAAGGAAGTAGGACAAATTCGTGCTTTGTAGGGCTTTTTGAGGGAGTAACAGCACGTTGGTGAGATTATTCCAATATCGGTTCCTCTGGATCAAGGTACACAGCGAGTAAGTTTTGTCTCTATTCAAATCAAAATCGATCAACCGTTTGAAGGGATGAGGTAGAAGCATGGTGAGTCTCAATATCAAGCCAAGTGTCTCAGTTTCCGCTCCAAAAGCAGCTAGACCTGTTGACTATCCTCGTCCACCGATTCCTGGCCGTCAGGCAATTGCATTGATTTCTGATCACGGCGACCCAGCAGCGGATATTGGCAAAGAAGCAGCAGGTGGGCAGAACGTTTACGTCCGCCAAGTTGGAGAAGCATTGGCAAAGCTTGGCTGGCAGGTCGACATGTTTACCCGCAAAGTTAGGGCAGACGACCCAACAATCGTGCAACATTCGCCCCATTGCCGCACTATTCGGCTCGTTGCAGGTCCTCAAGATTTCATTTCCCGTGATGAACTTTTTAGATACATGCCGGAGTTTGTGAGTGCGTTTCAAGCATTTCAAGCGAAAGAAGGCACTAATTATCCTTTGATTCACACAAATTACTGGATGTCTGCCTGGGTTGGATTGCAGCTTAAGCAACAAACCAATATTCAACTGGTGCATACTTACCATTCACTGGGTGCGGTGAAATATCAAGCCGTTCCAATGCGTCCTGAGATCGCAAATACGCGCTTGAGCATTGAACAAGAGATATTAGAAAATGCGAGCTGCATTGTGGCAACCAGTCCCCAAGAAGAAGAAACCTTGCGATCACTTGTATCCCAAGCAGGTTGTGTAGAGGTAATCCCCTGTGGCACTGACATTGAAAACTTTCACTTCATTCCTAAAGCGGAAGCTCGTAACCAGCTTGGATTAGGGCAAGATGAGGCGATCGTGCTTTACGTCGGGCGTTTTGATCCTCGCAAAGGGATCGATACCTTAGTAAAAGCCTGTGCAAGACTAAAAGAAGGGATAAACTGCCGAGTATTAGGCGTTGATGGTTCTTGCCTCGTTCCTACTCCTTATGCATTAAACCCAACCAAGCTAAAGTTGGTTATTGTCGGAGGTAGTGACCCTGATCAAAGCGATGGACAGGAGCGGCTGCGGATTGAAGCGAAAGTGCGGGACCTAGGATTGGCAGACCAGACGCAATTTGTCGGTCGTGTTGGACATGATTTACTGCCGCTCTACTATACGGCTGCGGATGTGTGCGTGATTCCTAGCCACTATGAACCTTTTGGACTGGTGGCGATAGAAGCAATGGCGTGCGGCACTCCGGTGGTTGCTTCAAATGTGGGCGGTTTAAAATTTACCGTTGTTCCAGAAGAAACGGGTTTGCTGGTGCCACCTAAAGATGTCGATGCATTTGCCAACGCGATCGATCGCGTCTTGAGCCAGGAGATTTGGGCGAAAAAACTACGGCGGCAGGCATCTATTCGAGTGCAGCAAAACTTTAGCTGGTCAGGAGTCGCAGCTCATCTCAGCAATTTATATCGCCATCTCTTGGCTCAGTCGATTTCTCATAAAGGGCTATGGCAACCAACAAGTCAGCGCCTTGCGGCTCCGATGGTTCCGATGACAAAAGCCTCCTAGGACATGATTGTGCGGAAGAGTTATTCTTTCAGAAAGATACTGGATTTCACATTTCTAGTCTTTCCATAATGCAATGCCGCCTAACAGCCCAGCAACATTGGGCACTACTTTGATTAAGGGTGGCAGTTCAATGGTAATAAATTTAGTGTTTCCGCCTCCTAGGTAAAGAGTGTCGAAGTTAAATAAATGCTGTAGGTTCGCGATCGCTTTTTGAAGGCGCTCATTCCATTGCTTTTTACCTGATTGTTCTAGCGCGGCTCGCCCCAATTGTTGCTCGTAGGTTTCTCCTTTACGAAACGGATGGTGTCCTAATTCCAAGTTAGGCACTAGCAAACCATTGATGAACAGCGCAGACCCAAATCCTGTTCCTAAAGTCACTACGAGTTCTACGCCAATCCCTGCGATCGCGCCCAAACCTTGCATATCTGCATCATTAATCACACGAGTCGGTTTCCCGAGGGTCTCAACAAGTGCAGCGGCAAGATCAAAATTAATCCATTCAGGTGTGAGATTTGCGGCGGTTTCAGTAATGCCATTCCGCACTACGCCCGGAAAACCCACTGAAACGCGATCGAATTCTTTGGTTGCTGCCAACTCTTTCACCATGTTAATGACTGCGCTAGGGGATGGACTTTGGGGCGTATCTCTGCGATCTCGCTCGGTTAGCGCCATACCCTTTTCATCCAGTACCATCACTTTGATGCCACTTCCACCAATATCCACTGAGAGTGTTTGCTTACCCATTCGGTTCAGTCGATTTTCAAGAGTTTATGTAGTTCATGTTTCATCATGCTGTTTTTTCAACAGCACTATCACAAACCATCCCATGTATATTGAGAGACCCCCTGAGGTCTTTGTAAATTCTTTAGAGAGTGTTTCTAATCAACCCACCCCAGATCTTGATCAGACAAGTGACCAGGAGAATCACCTGCTGGGAATACTGGATGTGCCAAAGACTTTTGCTGCCGCTGAAAGAGATCTTTTTGACTTAACGTAGATGTCAAAGTGCTCTTTTTTGCTTCTGCCAGAACGATAGGCGATGGTTCCGGCAGGGAGATTTTTTGGGGAGGAGCCAGGGTCGGAGCCTGTTTCGCAGTCAGATCCTGTTTCAATTGAGAATTGACCTCTACTAATTGCAAAATGGTTTGTTTTGCTTCGCTCAGTTCAATTTCTAGAGGCTGACTGCGCTTTTCAGCTTTTTCTAAGGCTATTTGTAGCTTTTTAGAGGCTGTTACATGATTTTCAAGCTCGGCTTTGAGATCTGTAACTTGTTGGTTTAAATCAACTGTTTGCTTAGTTGCTGTTTCTAGTTCGGTCTTTAAACTGGCGATTTCTAAAGCGATCGCGGAGGTTGCCTCTTCTGGAGTGGCTATATCTGTCGTATCCGTGGAATCTGTAGAAGACTGAGGACTTGCAGAAGCCCGTGAGCCGGTGGCTGTGCTTCTGCGTTTTGCGGCAGGCTTGGATTGAGCGGTGCTGGCGGAGTCAGCTACCGGATCAGTTAAGGCTAGATCGGTTAAGGCTGCGTCTGACTCTGTTTCAACAGGCTTTTGCGCTTCTTCACGTAACATATCTGACAGTCGTTTTCTAACCATTAATTCCTCCAGTCGCGCTGAATTTCATCGGCTACACGGCGATAATCGGCTTCGGCTTCTTTGGCGTTTTTTCCCCGCCATTGCATGATCGCTACTCCATCCAAGGCTGCCCGCTCATGGGCTTTATAAGCTCGAATAAAGGCGTTACAGGCAGGAATCCCCAACTCCATAAGAGTATTTTGCGCTTCTAGTGCCTCTCCTAAGCAGCGGGGATCGACCTTGGTAAGCAAAACGCGATGAGCAACGCCCGCTGGAGTAACAGTTGTCCTCACGGTTTCAATTAACGCTGCTAGATCCATAGGCGCTGGTGGAGTAGGCAACACCACATAATCGGCAGCCGGAACGACGGCAAGCAAAGCATCTGAGCCTAAAGCGGGGGGAGTATCCACTACAATCACCTGATATTGGTGTAGCGATCGCAAATTTGCCAGTAGCGTTGGATCGGTTTCCTTGGTGATATCAAACTTGGAAGGCTTACTGCTGCGCTCAACCCACCAGGTCGCGGATCCCTGGGGATCGGCATCCACTAACAGGGTTGAGTAGGTTTCCGCCAAGGTGGCTGCTAAATTCACAGCCGTGGTGGTTTTGCCCACTCCACCTTTGCCGTTGAGTACCACTAATACCCGATTCCGTTGTTCTGACTTGTCCCCTGGGTTAGCAGGGTCGGATGTAATCTGAGAAGACACTTGCACTGACACGATCGCTCGCAATATCGCTGACCTAACGGGAAGACTATAGCGCGTTCTGCTCGATAAACTTGCCTGCCCCTACAAATATTTGTTTCGAGTATGGGTTTAGCCTTCGGAGCATCCCTCTTAGTTTAATCATAGGGTCGTTGCCCGAACGCTACCCCCCGTAATCCAATATTCGATTTTATATAATCTGCGCTCCTTAACCAGTTAAGAAACCAGTGCCTTCCTGGGTGGGGTTTCTGACTCTGATTGAGCGGGCAGAGCTAGATCTAGCTCATCGGCTGCGGCACCCACTATGTCACGATATAGATCGATGTATTGAACCGCCGATTGATCCCAGCTAAAGTTTTGCATCATGCCCCGCTGCTGTAATTCGCGCCACTCTTTCTTGTATTGGAAACCTTCCCAGGCTCTGACCAGACAGGTGTATAGGTCTAACGGCTCGTAGCGATCAAAACAGTAGCCTGTGCCAACGTGATTCATCGGCTCATGATGCTGCACAGTATCCACTAACCCACCCGTTCGGCGCACCACAGGAACGCAGCCATAGCGCATTGCCAGCATTTGGCTAATTCCGCAGGGTTCAAAGCGGGAGGGCATGAGGAAGGTATCGCAACCTGCATAAATCCGACGCGCCAAAATGTCGTTATGCAAAAGATAAACTGACATCCGACCCGGATACCGGGAGGCTAGTTGCCACATCTGCGTTTCGTAATAGCGATCGCCCGTTCCCAGTAAAATCATTTGGGCATCGCTATACGCCATAAAGCGATCCAAAATTTGGATGACCAAATCCAAACCTTTTTGTTCGACCAACCGGGTGATCATGCCCATCAAAAACACGCCAGAATTTATCTCTAATCCGACTTCTTCTTGCAGGGCAACTTTATTGGCGACGCGATCGTCTAAGGTTTCTGGAGTAAAGGTATGAGTCAGGCTCTTATCAGTCGCCGGATTGTAAGATCCCACATCAATCCCATTGACAATGCCAGACAGTTTACCGCTGACGTAAGACATGAGGCCCTCTAGCTGTTCCCCGTAGGCAGGCGTTTGAATTTGCTTAGCGTAGGTCGGAGAAACCGTAGTCACGCGATCGGCAAACTGCACGGCGGCAGCCATCGTGTTGTGTCCTTGCATATACCAGGGACACCAAGTTATTTGCTCCAAATACCAGCGCCAAGGACCCTGGTATGCCAGATTGTGGACGGTAAACACGGTAGAGATGTCAGGGGTTTCATGCATCCAAACCGGGATCATACCCGTGTGCCAATCGTTGCAGTGAAGGATTTGGGGTCGCCAAGTGTAGTTCCAGGCGAACTCAGCCGCCCCATTGGCAAACAACATAAACCGCCAGGCTTCATCCTCACCGCCATAGATGCGCCGAGGTGCGAAAGCAGGATGCCCAAACAAATACATTGGCACATCCGAATTAGGCATTTTGGTTTCAAAAATTTGGAAATCTTGAAACATGGCTTTGCCTTCCCAAATTGGCTCTTTGGGAACTTTTAGCTTTTCGGCGATAGACCCGTAATAAGGCATAAAAATCCGCACATCATGCCCCATTTTTCTCAAAACTTTGGGCAATGCACCAACGACATCCCCCATACCACCCACTTTGGCAAGTGGAGCAGCTTCGGCAGCAACAAACAGGATTCTCATGCTGGTTTCTATCCCCTAAACGGTCTACCCTTGCCTAATTGACGACCCAATCAGAATTTTCTGAAGTTCGCACTGTGATCATAAACCAGTGGGGGACGCTCCTGACTGGAAATGTAAACCATGCTGCGTATGATTTTCTAGCCGCGATCGAGGGTCGAAATAATCTCATCCAAAATCGCTTGGGCACCTTGCTGACGCAACTGTTGCGCAAGTTGAATGCCGATCTGGTCTGCATCGATCGCCGCGCCCGTGACCGTATCTTGCACCAACCGTTGACCATCTAGGCTGGCAACAATGCCCGTCAAGGTAAGCGAATCACCATCTAGAATAGTATTCACGCCAATGGGAACCTGGCATCCGCCTTCGAGTTCGCGCAAAAATGACCGTTCTGCATAACAGCGATAAGCAGTAGGCAAATGCTCCAATGCTTTCAGCACCGTCAGCACGTCCTCATCTCCAACGCGGCACTCAATCCCTAAGGCACCTTGACCTACGGCATGAAGTGAGATGTCTGCGGGAATTGCCTGATGAATGCGATCGCCCATGCCCAAACGCTTTAATCCAGCCACCGCCAGAATTAGCCCATCATATTCACCCGCATCTAGCTTTGCTAGGCGCGTATTCAAGTTCCCCCGCACATCCTTAAAAGCGAGGTGCGGAAAATGATGGCGCAATTGTGCCAACCGTCGTAATGAGGATGTGCCAATTACCGCTCCTTCTGGCAATGTGTCAAGCTGAAGCCCTTGGTGCTTTGCGTGAACCACGAGGGCATCGGCAGGATTTTCTCGCTCGGTGACACAGCCCAGCATCAACCCATCGGGCAGGTTAGTTGGCAAATCTTTGAGGGAATGAACTGCAAAATCAATATCACCAGTGATCATGCCAACTTCTAATTCCTTGGTGAAAAGCCCCTTATCACCAATTTTCGCCAGCGCCACATCCAAGATTTTGTCACCTTGAGTACTCATCGTATGAACTTCAAAGGTGATATCAGGAAACGCGGCTTGCAAGCAATCTTTCACCCAATAAGTTTGCACTAATGCAAGTTGGCTTTTACGCGAACCAATGCGAATAGTGCGGGTAAAGCTGGAAACCATGGGTGCTGCGGCTGTAGACATAGCGCAAATTTAAGTGTTCTTTAATAAAGTGACATTTTTCCACCTTACCGCAGTGTGCATACCAATTGATGGGCTTTTCAACAGGGTTAGACATTACAGATAGTTAAGCGATATAAAAGTCCTAGCGATCGCAAATCACATTTCTCTATCTTATGTCTGCACAAATTAAGCCTATACGAAAGGGCGATCGCTGCTTTCGATATCTACTGCGATCGCCCTCTTTCCCTTTTAAGCGCTAACAGCAGCCAATTCCACCGCTTTAGTCGGTTGCTTTGACAGATTGAGATAAAGCTGACTGAGCTGATTAGCAACCCCATCCCAGCTAAACTTCTCCTCTACATGAAGACGCGCTTGTTGCCCTAATTGGAATTGCCATTCGGGATTGGTAAGAATGCGATCAATTGCTGCTGCAAATGCCTCATCATCTTTAGGCGGAGCCAACAGCCCAGTTTCCTCCGATCGCACTGTAAACTGCAATCCACCCACATCACTTGCCACAACTGGGATGCGGCAAGCCATTGCCTCAATCGCTACTAAACCAAATGGCTCATAGTGACTAGGTACCACACTCACATCTGCTGCACCGTAGTAGATTGGCAAGATAGAGGGACTGAGGCGACCTGGAAATTCTGTAAATTCAGCGAGTCCTAATTCAGCAACAATGCTTTCAATGCGTTCCCGCTCCCGTCCATCACTCTCACCAGGACGGCTGCCACCCCCAATAATTAACCGCAGTTTGCCACTGTCGCGCAGACTGGAGCGACCCATGGCTCGAACTAGAGTCTCAATCCCTTTACGAGGATCAAACCGCCCGACATACAGCACTACTTTTTCATCGGCAGCAATGCCTAAAGTCTTTCGTGCATCCTGGCGTGAAATGGAACCAAAGTGGCTGATGTCAGTTCCGCAGGGAATAATGTCAATCATGCCCTTGCTAGACACGAGCGATCGCATGTGTTCTTTTTCTTGAGGACTGGTTGCCACAACTCTCTCGGCTGTTTCCAGAAGTGTTTTTTCCACGTCTAATCGCGTGGTTGCAATAATAGGAACCGTCGGCACCGATTGATATTTGACCGCACCCAGCGAATGATAAGTATGAACCTGTGGAACACCCAAAACCTTCTTCAGTTGCATTCCGACCCAAGAAGACAGCCAATAGTTCGTGTGCAGAACGCGATATTGCAATCCAGACTGATGCTGAAATTTCAGAAAACCCTGCACAAATGTTGGTAAATATTCAAACAATTCATCGCGTGGAATAAAGGTTTGAGGACCCGCTGTAATGCGAATAGTTCGACACCGCTCATTATGTTGAACAATAGGAGCCTGGTTAGGGTCGGAGCTTCGCGTAAACATATCAACTTGCCAACCTTGCCGCGATAAAGCCTCTCCAACCTGACGTACATACACATTTTGTCCGCCTGCTTCTTCCTTGCCGATCTCAGCCGAAGGGTCTCCGTGAACTGAAATTAGAGCAATGCACTTTTGGTTTTGGAAAAACATAGTTCTACTAATTAGAGCAACACTGAATGGATTTGAAAGTACCCGTATTTTCTACAAAAGGTAGTGATTCTTCTCACACTTACCAACATTTTCTGGAGTATGTAGAAATTCAACCCTGCCTTGTCTACCGTTGATACAACCTAGTTGTATACATAATGTATTCGACTATAAAGCTCTACCTTTAGACCGCTCATCATCCTGGAGAAATAAACTGAGAAATATCAAAGCCATATCAAAAGCGGCTTGTTAGAAAAATAAAAATACCCGTATTCTATGCAAGAGAATAAATTCAAACCGACTTACTAGGGCGAGAATTGTAGACAAAAGAATAGCCATGAGATGAAAAGAGAATGGAGCAAAATACTCCGAATCTCAAACAACTGAATTAAATAATTAAAAGAGAGCCGCATTTAACTGATTCAAATCAATGTCAAGTGGTTAGATTTCTTCAGGCTAAATCAGCATTACTAGAAGAGATGTATAAACAACATCTTCAACAAATGGTAGATTGGGTGAGGCTCTAAGAGAAGTTAAACTACGATGCCAAAACTTTAACACAACTTATCAAAAAGACAGGATGTTTCAAACTGAGCAGCTGCTACTTCCTATCAGACAGATGTATCTTTTGGTTCTTCAATTAAGAAAATCAAGAATTTTCAACCAAGAGGAAAAGCCTTTCAGGACAAGGCGATCGCCCATTCTATTTCCATTTTCTTGCACGGGTTTTCCCGGAGAAAAATTTTAGCGACGTAAATAAAACAACGTCCCCATAAAATTAAATCATAAGAAAAATATATTGATTTTCTCTGCCTGACCAGTTTCTACTTATACTCAAACTGCATCAAATTTGATCAGCAAAAGTAATCAAATTTGATGCAGTTAAACGAACAAACGAGCTAAACAGTTAACCAATCACCGCTCTGGGTCGAATAACCTCATCGAACATATCGACATCTGTTGCGGTCGTTTGTGCTAGTTAATACAGGCGACTCAAAACGTAGTCTGCCAGCTTTACTAAGACTTGGCGAGAGGCAGAAGGGGGCAATTCTTCTAAGCAGGCGATCGCACTTTTGGAGTGTTGTTTAGCAAGCGCGCGCGATCGCTCAATGCCTTGACTGCTTCTCACAAAGGCGATCGCCTGCTCCAGGTCTCCTGGTTGAGCAAACTCCCGTTCAATCAACACCTCCAAAGACGGCTTTTCCTCTAACGCATACAGCACTGGAGCCGTTAAATTACCATCCTTTAGGTCTGAGCCAGCTGGTTTACCTAACTCTTCGGTAGAACCAGTGAAATCTAGAATGTCGTCCACAATTTGAAAAGCTAACCCAATGTGCCGACCATAGCCATACAGCGCTTCGGTCAAACTAGGGGAAACATCACTCAGTACTGCTGCTGCCTTTGAACTGTTGGCAAGTAAGCTAGCTGTTTTGTAATAGCTTTTCTCTAAGTAAGCTTCGATCGAAAGATTTGTAGAAAAGCGATTTAAGCCCTGCTGAATTTCGCCTTCTGCCAAATCCATAATCACTTGAGAGAGCAGCTTTACAACTTCCAAGTTGTCTAGATTTGCCAGATACCAGGAAGATTGAGCAAACAAGAAGTCTCCAGCCAGCACCGCAATCCGGTTGCCAAAACTGCTGTGGACGGTGGGCACTCCACGACGCAGATCTGATTCGTCAACCACATCATCATGAACCAAACTGGCGGTATGAATCATTTCAGTAATTTCCGCCAGCCGTCGATGGCGGGGAGTTAGCTCGTGTCCTGGTATGGTTGCTTTTGACACTAATAGAACGATCGCAGGTCTAACGCGCTTTCCCCTTGCTCCAAAGAGGTGTTCTGCGGCAGCATATAAAATTGGGTGGCGGGCACCAATTAGGTTCTTTAGATTTTCCGTGAGTAAATCAAGGTCATCTTCAACGGGAGAAAAAAGAGAAGTAGCTGGAGTCATGAACGTGCGACTCTGAGGATTAAGTTACGAAACTTTAAGTATTCTGTCCTCATTTTACTCACAACAGACTCTTATTTACGCAGTCCCCTTCCGAAAGATTCAAAACTGATCACCTATGACTGAGTAATCAGGCATCACCCAGTAGTAAAGGGTAGCGATTTCATCAGCCTCGATTGGGATTTGAATCACTTGATCTGGAGTCCAGTTGCCCATGTCAAAATCGTGGGACACAATGCGAGTGCCCGGCTTAAGCTGCTGGAATAGTTGGGGTTTGAGTTTGAGGTTGAGATGGGTCAGTAGATAAAGAATAACAATGGTTGCGGGGCTAAAGTCACTTTCATATAGGTTTTGGTGATGAAAGGTAACACGATCGCTCACTCCAGCGGCGATCGCGTTGGCAGTTGCCGCCTGAATGCGATTGGGGTCTACATCAATGCCGACTCCGTGTGCCCCAAACCGCTGAGCCGCCGTGATTAAAATGCGTCCGTCTCCGCAGCCCAAATCATACACCACATCTTGGGAAGTCACTTGGAGTAGCTCCAGCATTCCCTCTATCACTGCTGGCGGTGTTGGAATGAACCCAATATCTGGTTTGTGTTGCGTCATGCGGACCTAGAAAAAAGCCGAAATATTTTCCGCAGCACAGTTGATTTCATCCGGACTATTTCAAAAAAACTAGATAAATGAAACAACCTTTGCACTGAGTTAAACGCTGCTATGAAGCCTGAGTCGATTTCCCCCATTTTCTCAGCAACCGCGATCGCGTTGGGAGTCACCGCTGTTTTTAGCCAACCCAGCCAAGCCGCCGATTATGAGGCCAATTATGATTATGGCTCCTCCTGGTCTTACAGCTACGACGACACGTCCTATAGCGATCGCCGTCTGCAACTTCCCGACCTCGATCGCGCCTATCGCAGCAATGCCCCCACCTATCACTACGCTTACTATTCGATTGCCCAACCAAAATATCTCCTGTAGAGTGCGAGGTGCTGAGTGCGAGGTGCTGAGAAAGTATATCAACTCGAAATATTCTTTGCGAAAACGCTACGCAAACAAAACTTAAAACTCCCCATTCTCAAATCAAAACTTTTAACTCGGCACTCCGAAAATTTTAACTCCGCACTCCAAACTGTAACCCCTGACGCCTAATGATGAGGAATGCCACCGAAAGCAGAACTCCAAACCCATCTGACGGTCGATGAGCTAAAAACCCGCTACCGCCAAGCAGATGACATTTCGGAAGTACGTCGATGGCAACTGTTGCACTTAGTTGCTCAAGATTGGACCATAAAACAGGCGGCCCAAGCCGTGGATCTCAACTATGACTATGCCAAGGAAATCATTCGGCGATATAACCACGCCGGACCTGATGCGATAAAAAATCGCCAGCAACAACGCCACTCTTCCGCGCGATCGCTATTGACCGATGACCAACAGCAAGAACTTCAGAAACTTTTGCGGGAGCCTGCTCCGGATGGTGGCGACTGGTCGGGACCCAAGGTTGCTCAGTGGATTGCCGAAAAAACCGGGCGATCGCATGTATGGCCCCAGCGCGGTTGGGATTACCTCAAGCGATTAAGCAAGGAGTGAAAGAAAAAAGAAAAGGAAGAGAGCCGATTAGCAGACTGTCTAAATTAAGCTTGACTGTGACACAAGAACCAGTAGTGTAGACGGTATATTTTTAGCAAACCTGTCTTCCAAGCCCCAGGAAATGACTAATTCACCCAATCCAGGAAATGACCCTACACCGTCATCTCCACCACCGTCTCACTTTCGTCGCTTTCGCCGCTTTGCTCTGCCTGTTGGAATTGGGCTTGCAGCAGGTCTGGGCGGTGCCGCTTGGTGGGGCTGGCGGTTTCTACATGAAGAACTTTCTTTCATAGTTGCCAAAAATTTGAGCGAAACTTTAAATCGCCCGGTGAAGGTGGGCGAGTTGGAGGGAATTAACCTCAACGGCCTCCAATTTGGTGCTTCCGCAGTTCCGGCAACAGCGACTGACCGCGACAGTGCCGAAATGCAGTCGATCGACGTTAAGTTCAACCTGTGGCAATCGCTGTGGAGCCGCAAGCTAGAACTGGATGTGACGTTGGAGCAGCCCAAGGTTTTTTTGGATCAGGAAAAGGAAGGTTGGGTCACTACTAGACTGGCAGAAGAGCAAGAAGAGGGCTTGATTGCACTAGGCACTATTCGATTGCAGGATGCAAATATCGAGTTATTGCCATTGAAGCCGGTCCGGAACAAGCGCGTTCCTGTCTTTCTGGAGGGGGTAAACGGCAAGGCAGTTATCTTAGATAAAAACAAGCGGTTTGTGTATGAGCTAGCTGGGCGATCGCAAACGGGCGGCAACGTGGCGATCGCGGGTGAAACCGTGTTGCCCTCCCAAAATACCAAGCTCAACATCCGTGCCAAGAATTTTGCGGTGGCAGAAGTTGATCGCTTAATTGGGCTACCGTTCAATTTATATACAGGTCGCGGGGGGGGAAACTTCACCGTCGAGCTTCGCTCCAACACCACTAAAACGCCCATTAACGGGGTAGCCGAGTTTGAAGCAGTCACCATGGCAGTTCCGGGTGTTCCCCGTCCTTTTACCAATGCCAAGGGCAGATTACAGTTTCGCGGCACCCAAATTCGTTTGGATGGGGTCGAAGGGCGTTACGGCAAGGCAACTGGAATTGCCAGTGGAACGCTGGATTTGGACAAAGGTTTTGACGTAGCGGTGAAAGTACCACCCACGAGCCTATCCAATTTGCTGCAAACTCTAAACGTGACTGCGCCCGTACCTGTGGTTGGGCAAATCGAAACCAATTTGAAGCTCACAGGCGCAATTAAAAAGCCCGTTTTAACTGGTATTGCTCGAAGCACTGCCCCTGGAAAGGTCGATCGCCTCGATTTAAGCCGCTATGCTGCTGCCTTTAAGTTAGATACTGCCGCTCAAGAGTTAGTGATCCAAGATGTGCAGGCAACTCCCACTGCTGGCGGACAAGTCACTGGGTCTGGACGAATTAATCTCGCCACAAAAGATGCGGCTGGCAAATCGAATCCAACCGTGGCGATCGCACTACAGGTGTTGAATGTACCCGGAGATGCGATCGCTCAAGTTTATGGGGATGGTAAACCTCTACCTATTGCGATCGGGCGTGTGAATGCTCAGGTTCAAGTCTCCGGTCCCGCCAATCAAACAAAAACTGTGGCGCGTTTTCAAGCGCCTAATGGCACCTATCCAGGTTCGGGAGAAGTTGTCATTGCCAATAGCATCATCACCCTGCAAAACGCACTGTTTAAAGTAGCAGGCGGCACAGTCGCTCCCCAGGGCGTAGTTACTGAGGGTCGCTGGCGCGGAACGGCAACCCTATTCGGCATCCGGTTGGCGCAGTTTTCTCCTGATTTGCGAGGTCTGCTCAGCGGTAAATTTAATGCCTCTGGCACCTTGACATCGTTTAAGCCTTCAGACATTCGCGTTCAGGGAACTGCCCTCTTGTCAGAAGGACTATCCTTGATTCAAAAGCCGCTGACTGCTCAAGTGCAGTGGAATGGTCAGCAAGTTGTGGTGCAGCAAGCAACAGCAACTGGATTTAGCGCCAATGGGGTGATTTCAGCGCGAGTAGAAGGTACGCCTGCCATTACAGGACTGGATCTGAATGTGCGCTTGAGCGATTACAACCTGAAAGATGCAGCAGTTCCCGTTCCCGCAGCAGTTCAATATGCTGGGCGAACAGACTTCATAGGACGCATCACTGGCACACCTGCGGCTCCAGTCGTCAACGGCACGGCGGCACTGAAGCAGTTTGCGCTGAATGGCGTTGCCTTTGAACCCTATTTGCAAGGTCCTGTGCGGGTGGCACAAGGAGTGGCGCTGGATTTGCGGGGCAATCGCGATCGCATTGCCCTTGCCCTTGATGCCCGCTATCGTCCGATTGGCTTTGATATTCAGCGAGATCAAGCGATCGCGCGCGGTCGCACCCAAGGCGGACTGTTGCTCACTGAATTGCGTAACGTTCCCCTGACCTTGATTCAAGTGCCCGGCGTCCTGCCAGGGTTTTCTCCGAGCGGCACCCTCACTGGCGACATTGCCATTAACTTAAATCAACAAACTGCCAACGGAACCGTGGCGATCGCCCAACCAGGGCTAGGCAACTATCGTGCCGATCAATTTACTGGACGGCTTAACTATGCCAACAGCATCGCAACGTTGACAGAAGGGCAACTACGCCGAGGCAACACTGTGTTTCAAATTGGCGCGACAATTAAACCCTTCGCTGCCGATCCTCAAGCCCAGGCTCAGATCGCTATCAAGCAGGGCAATATTCAGGATGTCTTAACGGCGCTTCAGCTTTTCGAGTTGAAAGATTTTCAGCGGGGGATACAGTCTCCTGTCTATGGCACTGCGGCTGATCTGCAAACAGTTCCCTTTGATGCAACCCTGATTCCTGTTCAAACTCAGCTCCGGCGGTTGGCAGAACTACAAACCCTAGAAGCTCAGAACAAAACTCAAGCAGCCGCGTCTCCCCTGCCTGAACTACGAGACTTAAAGGGAATATTTACTGGAACAATCGATGTGGCGGCTTCGCTAAAGACAGGAGTGAATGCCAAGTTCAATATCCAGGGCGAACAGTTTCAGTGGGGACGATTCAACGCTGATAAAATCGTGGCGATCGGTAGCTTTGACAATGGAGCCCTGACGCTGCTGCCATTCCGATTGCAATCAGGCGATGCTTCCATCGCTTTCTCTGGGCGAGTGCTAGGCGATGAGCAATCTGGACAGCTACGAGTCGAGAATCTGCCCCTGGATCTTCTGACTGGGTTTGTTGACCTCCCTGTGGCAACGGAAGGATTGCTAAATGGCTCCGCGACCCTTTCCGGCAAGTTTACCAATCCCCAAGCGGTGGGTTCTTTTAGCCTTGCCAACGGTGTGTTGAATGGAACTCCCGTTCAAGCAGCGCGGGGCAATTTTACCTATAACGATGCGCGGCTCGACTTTGCTGCCACTATGGCAGTCGTTGAGAAAGAACCTTTAACCGCGATCGGCAGCTTACCGTTTCAATTGCCATTTGCCACCGTCGCTCCAACGAGCAATCAAGTCAGCCTCGATTTAGACGTGAAAGACGAAGGATTAGCGCTGCTGAATGTGCTGACGAATCAAGTCAGTTGGGTCAGCGGTAAGGGCGAAGTTAAAGTGCGAGTGCGCGGCACGCTGGATAACCCGATCGCCACAGGCATCGTTAGAGTGACTGATGCCACTCTGCAAGCGCGTGCCCTACCCGCTCCGCTAACCAATGTGTCAGGAGTTGCCCGGTTCGATAGTGATCGCATCCGGGTTGAAAAAATCTCCGGCATCTTTAGCGAAGGCAGTGTGACCGCCCAAGGAGTGATTCCTTTATCGAGGCCAATCACTTCTTCAGATCCGGATTGGAGCACTCCTTTAACCGTGGCGCTGAAGCAAATTGACCTCAATCTCAAAGGGATTTATCAGGGTGGTGTAGATGGTGAGGTGATTGTGGGGAGAACGGCACTGAACCCCACGCTTGGCGGTACCGTTTTGCTTAGCGATGGTAGAGTATCGCTGTCTGACCCGGCAACGCTAACAGCTTCAACGGGCACGGATGCAACGGCTGGGACTGAGACTGGGATAGAATTTGCTGGCTTACGGTTAACGCTGGGCGATCGCGTTGCGATTGTCCAGCCGCCCCTGCTCAATTTCATCGCCAAGGGAGACCTGACAGTGAATGGCAATTTCAATGAAATCCGCCCTGAAGGCGTGATCCGTCTCACCGCAGGGCAACTCTACTTGTTCACAACCCAATTTGCCCTCGAACGTGGCTTTGCCCAGACAGCAACATTTTCTCCAGCCCGCCAACTTGACCCCGAACTGAATATCCGGTTAGTGGCACTGGTGGCTCAAGTCAATAACCGCCGTCAGCCATTGGTATTGGCTCCCTCCGAAATTTTAGATGTACCCGCTCCTGCCTCCAGTTTTGGGTCGTTGCAAACCATCCGCGTCCGTGCAGAGGTGAATGGACCCGCTAGCCAACTGTCCGACATTCTAGAACTCACCAGCAGCCCACCCCGCAGCGAGGAGGAAATTGTGTCGCTCATTGGTGGTGGCTTTATCGATACTTTTGGACGGGGTGATACGCTCTTAGGGATTGCCAACCTGGCAGGGTCTACTCCCCTATTCACGAATGTTCAAACAGCGATCGGTAATGCGCTTGGACTCAGCGAGTTTCGCTTATTTCCCACCAGCACCACCGATGTATCACGCAGTTCGGGCAGAACTAGTACCTTAGGGCTGGGGGCAGAAGCATCGCTTGACATTACTCCTACCATTTCAGTCAGTCTTCTAAAAGTGATAACCAATGATCAAGCGCCCCAGTTTGGGTTGCGCTATCGGATTAATGATCGCCTCTTGTTCCGTAGCTCCACCGACTTTTCAGGGGACACCCGCGCCCAAATCGAGTACGAGGCGAGATTTTAAACAAGTGCAGAGTGCGGAGTGTAGGTATTTAGAAACCTCAAACCTTCTTGCCTTTGCCTCACATTTCTTCCGTCGCAATGGTTAGTTGCAGCGTTCCTAATCCTAGGTCATTGGTCGTCATGGCGCTTGCTTCAAACAGTGCCAGCATATCCTTGAATTGCGGGTTACCCCGTGCGGCACCCGTCAATCCTTTGGCAATAATCAGCCCACAGACCCCTTTTGTTTTTTTGCAGCGCTGATCCCATTTTTTTCGAGCGGCAGCGTGCGTTGGATCGGTCTCACCAAACTCACCAAACAGGTGCAAATCGCCATTACCAGTTTGCAGCAAGCCAATGTCGTAGCGATCGCCCTCCAACGGATTTTCGCCTGGATTAAAACAGATGCCCTGCAAACCACCCGCAGCTTGCAACTCTTCAATCAAGGTTTTTGCTTTAGGGCGGGATGTTTGAATCATGATGACTGGTAAGCCTTCCCCACCCTGAGTGACCTCTTCTTTGGGTTGATAGTATGCCCCACCAATTCGCAGCATTTCCAACACTTCCCAGGGCACCATACCCAAACTCAAAAAGGACTTTTCAGGAACTAGATCATCTCGCAGAGCCGGAAAGGGCAATTCAGATTCCCCGTCTCCTTCTTCCATATCTAGTAGTTCGTTTGCCAAATCGGGCAGTGTCGTTACCTTGACTGAAATTTGGGTTGTTTTGTCCTCGCCGGTTTCATCAGGAAGCGAAATTTTGTAGCGACTGCTGATTGGCGGGAATGCATCATTTTTAAATTTTTGGCGATGCTGCCCAAGAAATCGATGTAGAGCTTCTAAGCCGACCAGCAGTGTTGCAGCTTCGTCGTTGTATAAGAACGATCGCAACCCTTCTAAGGGATGCAAGTTGCCAAACACTGGCTCAACCTCATCGGGCGACCGCTGCCGAAAATCCAGCGGAATGTCCTCTAAATCATCCTCGGCTGTTTCATAGGTGATAAATAGGCAATCTTGCCCTAAGAAGGCTGCTTGCATTTCTTCGATCGAGCTTTGATCGATTGCCCGTCGTCGGAACTGCCTGAGTGAATCGAGTGAGCGATAAAACAAAGCGCCAAATTCCATGCCCAACATGCCCATGATGGAAACATAGAGAGTTCCTATGTCCCATTGATTCAATTCAATTGCAAGAATTTGATGGTCGGCAAGCACTTCCCAAGGAGCATCATGCCAAACTTCATCGACTTTAGTCGTCAGGGCTGCTTCATATTCGGGTGGCAATTGGGGCTGCCGATTACTGACTGTTTCTTGGAACCCACGAAAAATTTCATCGATCAGCGGGAGTTCAGGCATGTAATCGAGGGTGATATCGAGATCCTGCAACACACCCCGCAAAAAAAACTGAAGTTCGCGATCGCGAACCACAATCTTTTTGGGTCGGGCAGGCGTTCCCGGATTATGGGGATGCTCCATCGCTCGAATCAGAGTTCGCACTACCGCTTCGGAACCCGTATCTGGCGTAACAATATCCATTGCCCTGACCATTCCTTGAGATCCGTCCACCCAGAGAATGCAGTCTCCATCAGTGGAAGGAGCGCTACCGGGTTCCATCCAATCTGAGTTTTGAGATCCAGCTAACTGGCGGCGATCGCCCTCCCATACGCTACTAGGGTTTTGCTTAAGCTGCTGTAGACGACGACGGGTGGAACGATTGAGTACATTCATAGACATTCATAAAGCGGTAAAGGCGAAGCTACCCAAATCCTTAACAAGGCAGTCCTTAAGATCATGCTTGATGTATCGGGTAGATCTTCATCTTACTGCTTAGAGTTTTTGCGGCTACGTGGGATTTTGCCAACATTAATAAATGCTGGCTAGAAAGCATCGGCTTTCGCTACCTGATCTATCCTTGGTAGTATGGAAGACGATACGAAAAAATACTTGCAACCTACTTTTGGTAATTGCAGAGGAGTCTAAATTCAATGACCCAAGCTACACAATCTCAGCAACGCGGAATATTGATGAGTGACTCTGCCCTCAGCCATGTGTTGGCGCTGCGTGAGAAGCAAGGAAAGGACCTTTGCTTGCGAGTTGGCGTGAGAGGGGGTGGATGCTCTGGAATGTCTTACATGATGGATTTTGAAGATCCTGCGAACATTCAACCAACGGATGAAGTGTATGACTATGATGGCTTCCAGGTCGTGTGCGATCCAAAAAGCTTGCTGTACTTATATGGGATGCAGCTAGATTACAGCGATGCCATGATTGGGGGCGGATTTCAGTTCACTAATCCCAATGCAAACCAAACTTGTGGCTGTGGTAAGTCGTTTTCGGCTTAAAGTAGGTTGCTGGCTGATCGCCATTTCCGATCGCGTATTTTTATGACTCTTGCATCTTTTCACCTATGACTCAGACTGTTGAAACTCTCTTTGATGAAGGACTGGAGCGGTATAAAGCAGGGGAAGACCCCGAATTACTGATTCCAGTCTTCAAAGAAGTCTGCGATCGCGCTCCTAAAACAAGTTCTGCTTGGACTTGTTTATCTTGGCTGTATTTGTTGACCGAAAAGCCTGGCAAAGCCTACGATACGGCGCAAAAGGCAGTCAAACTAAACCCTCAAGATCCTCAAGCGCGGGTTAATCTATCGTTGGCAATGTTGGAAGCTGGCAAGAAAGGAGTCCGTGAACATATTGAACTGACGCAGCAAATCATCATGGTTGCGGCTGAATTGCGAGAAGAAGTAGAACATAATATCCAGGATGGCTTAGTTCGCAAACCTGGCTGGAAAAGCTTGGAGCGGGTCAAAGCCTGGTTGTTTGACTAAGGTTTGACTGTCATCGCTTGGCATAGTCAATGATGCATCTGCATAATTCAGCATTAGATTTTTAGATTCTTGTGAATGCCCTATGGTGTTAACTGCTCAAATTACCGCGATCGCTCAGTGGGTCGGATATTTCACAATTTTTTGTGCTGTCTTAATGGTTCTCGGTTTGCTGTTCAAGTGGGGCATCCGCTTTCGTTTAGTAGGCATTACCAGTTTTATGGCAGTCCTAACGGGCGGCATCTATGCTTTGAGTTTAGGATTTTATGTCCGCCCCTCCATTCCCAATGCAGCGCAATTTTCTCGCGTGTTTGATAATGGTGGTCCTGATGTGGTCATTGCCGTATCGCCTGACTTAACCCGAACCGAGCTAGAAGCCACTTTGCGGCAGGCTGCCGGTGATCTGTACTCTTCGGGACGGCTGGCTCAAGGGGCTGATAAAATGACGATCCGGATGCGAACAATTCTGCATCCAGAACCAGGAGTGTCGGTTCCGCTCTATTTGGGTGAAGTGCGGCGATCGCTTGCCTCCCGCTATGATGACCAAATGGAAATTTCTCTTGATCCCGCTAAGCTTGCCCAATTGCCCAAAGCGGCGGCTTCGTAGGTAAATATTTTTCCATCGTTTTTTCTTAAAAACTTTACTTGCCATGTCTAACAATTCCGTCATTCTGCCTACCTTGTGCGTTGCGCCTGCTCAAGTCATTCGTGGACAGGGAGTGCTGACGACGGCAGTGAGTGCGATCGCCCAACTGGGGCAGCGTCCGTTACTGGTGGGGGGGGATCGCACAATAGCGACGGTTTATACCTTGCTCCATCCTGGCTTCCAAGACCATAGCCTGGATGCGGCTCAAGCAAGCTACTACCCCGATTGCAGCGAGACAACGCTAGCCAGCTTGCGGCAGACAGCGCAGAGCCACCAGGCAGATGTAATTATTGGCCTTGGCGGCGGTAAAGCGCTCGATACTTCTAAACTTTTGGCGCATCAGTGCGGTTTGCCTGTCGTCACGGTGCCGACTTCGGCAGCAACCTGTGCGTCTTGGACGGCGCTTTCCAATGTTTATTCTGAAGACGGCGCATTTTTATATGATGTGCCCTTATCTCAGTGCCCTCAGCTACTCGTGTTGGATTATGACCTGATTGCGACGGCCCCTCAACGGACGCTAGTAGCCGGTATTGGAGATGCGATCGCCAAGTGGTATGAAGCTTCTGTCAGCAGCGGGCAGTCCCAACGAACGCTCCTGATCGGTGCCGTGCAGCAAGCAAGAGTGTTGCGCGATATTCTATTGCAAAAATCCGTTGCTGCATTGCAAAATCCTGGTAGCGAGGACTGGCAGGATGTTGTTGACGCTTCAGTGCTGCTGGCAGGAGTGATCGGCGGGTTGGGGGGTGCTCAATGTCGCACTGTTGCCGCTCATGCAGTCCACAATGGCTTAACTCACCTAATAGCCAGCCACGGCACCCTTCACGGCGAGAAGGTGGCATATGGAATTTTGGTGCAATTACGGCTAGAAGAATTGGTGCAGGGTAGCCAACTAGCGGCAACGGCACGGCAACAACTGCTTAAGTTTTATGCAGAAATTGGCTTGCCCCAAAGTCTGACGGATTTAGGTATGGCAACCATTTCGATCGCCGATTTACAGCAAGCAGCCACGATCGCCTGTGCAGAATCCTCTGATATTCATCGGTTGCCGTTTGAGGTAGAGCCAGCTCAGTTGATGGCAGCCATGGTGTCTACAACGGCAGCCTGTCGAGCAGCAGGAAAATATGAGGACATCCCCGCTCCTAACGGCGGCAAGAGGGATACCGCTCTTTTCTCTTTGCCTCCCTCTAAGTTTTGTATTGATGAGGTATCGGAATGAATTTGGATTGGCTGACTCCAGCAGATCGGCTGAAAACGCTGCCTCCCTACGTGTTTGCGCGGTTGGATGAATTAAAGGTGAACGCTCGTCGGCAAGGGTTAGATTTGATTGACCTGGGTATGGGCAATCCGGATGGTGCCACCCCTCAGCCAGTGGTGGATGCCGCGATCGCTGCCATTCAAGATCCCGCCAACCATGGCTATCCACCGTTTGAAGGCACTGCCAGCTTTCGCCGCACCATTACCAATTGGTATCAGCGGCGCTATGGAGTCAAGCTTGATCCCGAAGCCGAAGCCTTGCCGCTGCTGGGTTCTAAGGAAGGCTTGACTCATCTGGCGCTGGCGTATGTCAATCCGGGCGATTTGGTGCTGGTGCCCAGTCCAGCTTATCCCGCTCACTTTCGGGGTCCACTGATCGCCGGAGCCGAGATTTATGATGTGATGCTCAAGCCTGATAATGGCTGGGTGATTGACTTTGCCACCATTCCTGAGGCGATCGCTCAACGAGCAAAAATCCTTTACTTTAACTATCCCAGTAACCCCACTGCTGCGACCGCACCGCGCGAGTTTTTTGAAGAAGCCGTTGCCTTTGCCCGTCATTATGAAATTCTGCTGGTGCATGACTTGTGCTACGCGGAACTAGCGTTTGATGGCTATCAGCCCACTAGCCTTTTAGAAATTCCTGGGGCAATGGATATTGGTGTAGAGTTTCATACGCTATCCAAAACCTACAATATGGCAGGATGGCGAGTTGGCTTTGTGGTAGGTAATCGTCAGGTTGTGCAGGGTTTGCGAACTCTAAAAACCAACCTCGACTACGGCATTTTTCGGGCGCTGCAAACGGCTGCGGAAACAGCACTGCAACTGCCAGATGTGTACCTGCATGAGGTACAAGCCCGTTACCGAACTCGCCGCGATTTCTTGATTCAAGGCTTAGGAGAACTAGGCTGGACAGTGCCTAAACCACAAGCCACGATGTACTTGTGGGTATCTTGCCCCCCTGGCATTGGGTCTACGGATTTTGCCTTCTCAGTGCTAGAGCAAACGGGCGTGGTGGTGACACCGGGGAATGCTTTTGGCAAGGGTGGCGAAGGCTATGTACGAATTAGCTTGATTGCTGACTGCGATCGCTTGGGAGAAGCCTTGAGTCGCTTCAAGCAGGCTGGAATCACCTATCACGCGGGGGATGCATTGGTGTCAGGGTTAAGGAGTAAAGGATAAGGAAGAGGGAAGGGTTTGGACAGGTTTGTTCTATGGGGATGGATGAGCAGTTAGAAAGCATTTACGCCAGCGATCGTGCAGGTTGGCGAGGATGGTTGGAGCAAAACCATCGGCTCTCTTCTGGTATTTGGCTGATCTACTACAAAGTAAAAAGCGGCAAGCTCAGCGTTCTATATTCCGCAGCGGTTAAGGAAGCCCTTTGTTTTGGTTGGATTGACAGCAAAGTAAAATCCATCGATGAAGAACGCTATCGGCAAATCTTCACGCCCCGTAAACCCAAAAGCGTCTGGTCAAAGTTAAACAAACAGTACATTGAAGAACTAATTGATCAAGGGTTGATGACTGACGCAGGCTTAGCAAAGATTGCGGCTGCAAAGCAGGATGGTTCTTGGACACTATTGGATGACATAGAAGCCCTAATCATGCCAGTCGATCTCATCACTGCCCTGAGTGCTGACCTATTAGCTCAGCAAAACTTTGAGAAATTCAGTAATTCCTCTAAAAAAAACATTTTTTATTGGATTGAGAGCGCTAAACGTATCGAAACCAGACTCAGCAGAATTGAGCAAACAGTAATTGCAGCGTCGCAAAACAAAAGTCCCTTAGTCCGCTAATTACGGTTACATTTCAGCCTTTGAGGGAAGACACTTTACGTGTTTACGACCGTGCATCAAATTCTTGAGCCCACACCAGAATAATTCGACTGGTTTTCGACCAAACGCACAAGTAAATCTTAAAATTATTTACTTGAAATGCAGGGGCATTCCATAAATCACCCCTGCATAAAGCGCATATTTGAGCCGACTTTGCAGAATTTTTAGTGAAGCCTTTAGTGCTTACACTTTATCCTTATTTCGCTGCGCTAGTAGGCATTCCTGTTGTTGGTGAACTGGCACTGGCAGTGGACTTTATAGGGATTCGTCCTGCCTGGTATGCAAGCCGACCTGCTTCCGCTGCAAGACTCATCGCCCGTGCCATGGCTGGAGAATTTTGAGCTTGAGCGATCGCGGTGTTGATCAACAGCGCATCAGCCCCCATTTCCATCGCTTGAGCAGCTTCACTAGGCACTCCAATGCCTGCATCTACCACCACCGGCACCTTTGCAGTTTCAATGATGATTTGAATATTGGCAGCATTATTTAGCCCTTGCCCGGAGCCAATTGGAGAGCCAAGAGGCATGACGGTCACACAGCCTGCTTCTTCTAATCGTTTTGCTAACAGTGGATCAGCGTTAATGTATGGCAGCACGGCAAATCCTTCTTTGACCAATTGCTCTGCGGCTTCCAAGGTGCCAATGGGGTCAGGCAATAAATATTTACCATCAGGAATCACTTCCAGCTTGACAAAGTTATTATCTTCTTGACCTAGCAGTTTTGCCATTTCACGACCCAAACGCGCCACACGAATGGCATCTTCAGCAGTTTGACAGCCTGCGGTATTGGGCAACATCCAGATTTTGCTCCAGTCTAAAGCGTCTGCCAGTCCTTCATGTCCCGGAGCATTGGTTTGAACTCGACGGACAGCAACCGTCACAATTTGACAACCGCTCGCCGCAACGCTTTGCCGCATCTCATCAAAATTGCGATATTTGCCTGTTCCCGTCATCAGACGTGAGTGAAAAGTGCGTCCAGCAATGATTAAGGGATCGTGGAGCGATCGCTCAGTGGGTTTATCTAGTGTATACATTGTGCAGTTAGGGAATAGGGTTCAACAGGGGCAAATAGAAGTATTCAAGGGACTTTCTATTTTAAAGCGTCAATAGCGGCTTTAGAATTGAGTTTATGAGTAATCTAATCACGCTCCAAGTGAATGGTGAACAGCGAGACTGCCCTGAAAACACATTTTTACCAATGTTCTTAGAACAGTTGGGCTTAAAACCACGACTGATCGCTGTGGAATACAATGGCGAAATTTTACATCGTCAGTTTTGGGAAACCACAGAGATGAAACCCGGCGATCGCCTAGAAATTGTCACCATTGTTGGCGGTGGTTAGGCGGAGGTCATTGAGCTTTGCTGGTAGGGCGTGTCATCGATTGAGCCAGATGACTGAAACGGCTAAATAAATCGCCCCATGAGGTTAATCGCTCTTTTGTCGTACGGTGCGGCAATGGCTCGATACTGCTTGAGCTTGACAAAGAAATTCTCAATCAGGTGCCGGGCTTCTTATAGCTCCTGGTCATAGTCGCGTTGCTGCTTGCGGTTGCGCTTAGGCGAGATCGCCACCGTTTTGCCTTGGGCTTCGGGGTTTTGAATCACTCGCTCAGTTGCATCGTAGGCTTTGTCAGCCAGAGCAGTCGGTGCGACCAAATCGGGCAACAACTGGTTGCACCATCGAGGTCACACGATTTGCCCAGAGTGAGATGAAAGCTCAGCGGATCGCCGATGGCATCCGTCGTAGCCTGAATCTTGGTACTCAATCCGCCTTTGCTGCGACCCCTGGGTTCATAGGTCGCGCCACGGGATACCTGCACGACAGCTATACAGCATCGCCTCGATAAACAGACGATTGTCTGCCGTCACTCCCACGCTGCCTTCTCGTCCCGATAACAGGTCTTAGACCCGCTCCCCCTTCATCGGGCAACGCATATTGTCGAGTTGTCATTCTGTTTCACAGCCTTCCTACAGCTTCTACATTCTCCACCGTAGCCAACTCCACTCTTCACATTATCCTTTTCTTAACACAAATTTATTCGGCTCTTTAACTAGCAGCCTTCAAAGTTTTATAGGATAACTTCTGGGGGAAATAAGCATCGGCTGGTACTTTGGGGTTCTAACTAAAGGTACAATCTAGCTAGCAAAGGCAGAGATTTCATTTGGCTTTAGATGAGTGCCGCTGCTTCAAAAGCTAGGCATTCCTTCAAGCATGTATGTCTAAACCACACCTATGTGCTTTCCAGATGCGCGTGAAAATCGATCTAAGTTTTACCATCTAGGGCTTACTTAGATTAACTGGTTCACGCTCTACCTTTCGTCTGGTATTAGATACATCTTGTGCGGAGAGAACCTCTGGTATCGTTTTGTAACGGAGTTTTATGGTCATCACGTGTGAACAGAGCTTGGTTCAGCAGGTACTCTACAATGATCAACTGCAAGCGATCATTATTCTGGCTAAGTTTAGAGAACCAGGAATTCATTTTTTTACCCCGAATACTCTGTCCCAGCAGTTAGCTTATATGCAGCATCCGGCTGGAAAAGTAATTCAGCCTCACGTTCACAATCCTGTTCCCCGACAGGTCGATTACACCCAAGAAGTACTGCTGATTAAGCGTGGCAAGCTACGGGTAGATTTTTACACAAACGATCAAGAGTATCTCGAAAGCCGTATTCTGGACGAGGGGGATGTCATCCTTTTGATCCAAGGAGGCCACGGCTTTGAGGTTTTGGAAGAGGTTGAGATGATTGAGGTGAAGCAAGGCCCCTACGTGGGCGACCAAGATAAAACGCGCTTCGACCCCTTACCCGCCCAGAAATGCGCTAATTCTATTGCATTGGGTGGAAAATGTTTTGGTGATGATGTGGGAGCAATCCCAAGATAGTCCAGAAAGCGTGTTTGTTACGATCGCCCTGCTTCACCGGAGAACGCTTTGGATTTTGTCCCTGTCAATGAGCCGTTATTGGATGGTCAGGAAAAGCAGTACCTCATGGAGTGTATTGACTCAGGCTGGATTTCGTCCGAGGGTCCCTTTGTTCAACGCTTTGAAACGGAGTTTGCTGCCCGGGTTGGGCGGCGGCATGGGATAGCAGTCAGTAATGGCTCAATGGCTCTTGATGCAACGATCGCTGCATTAAAAATTGGCTCGGGCGATGAGGTCATTCTACCCACCTTCACAATTATTTCGTGTGCAGCGGCGGTCGTCAGGGCAGGGGCTAAACCAGTTCTAGTTGATGCCGATGCGCGTACCTGGAACATGACCGTTGAGGCGATCGCCGCTAAAATTACTCCCCAAACCAAAGCCATCCTGATCGTCCACATCTATGGATTGCCCGTAGATGTATACCCAATTTTGCAGTTGGCTGAGCAGCATGGGTTAGCAGTGATTGAAGATGCTGCCGAGATGCATGGTCAAACCTATAAAGGCAAACCGTGCGGCAGTTTTGGCGATCTCAGCACCTTCAGCTTTTACCCCAACAAACACATCACCACAGGCGAAGGAGGCATGATCGTCACCGATGACGATCACCTAGCAGAACGCTGTCGTTCCTTGCGAAATCTTTGCTTCCAGGCAAAGCAGCGCTTTGTCCACGAAGAACTGGGCTGGAATTTACGTATGACTAATCTGCAAGCAGGGTTAGGATTGGCGCAACTTGAACGGCTAGATGAGTTTGTAGCCCGTAAGCGCCGTATGGGGCAACGATACACAGAATTGCTGTCCGACATTCCCAAGCTAGAGCTACCTCTGGCGGCGATTAGCGAAGCCGATAATATTTACTGGGTCTATGGCATAGTCCTTAGAGATTCAGTCCCGTTTAATGCTGCTGAGGCGATGCAGCAGTTAGCGAAGCAGAAGATTGGAACACGCCCCTTTTTCTGGTGTATGCACGAACAGCCTGTCTTTCAGAGGATGGGACTGTTTCAGGGGGAAGCTTATCCGGTGGCAGAACGTCTCGCCCGTCGAGGCTTTTACCTGCCAAGCGGTATGGCGTTGACCAATGAACAAATTGAACACGTTGCTCTTGCTGTGAGGAGTATGCTGGCGTGACAAGCCTTTTAGATCGATCGCAGCTTTTCTTAAGGTCAATCCTGGGATACCTGCGGTTTCCCACTCAAAGCGGATATGCTCGTTACCGAGGCATTTTTAGAACCCCTGAACAGGCGATCGCCGCCGCCCCCAAAAATCGCAAGATTGGCTACAACCATGAGGAACTAGCTCAGGAATACCACGAGCAGGCTGCTGAGGGGATCGGATTTTATGACTATCCCATGCTGTTCTGGATGCAAAAGCTGTTGCGAGAAGGCACTGTTCTATTTGATTTCGGCGGTAATATTGGTACTCACTTCTATACCTACGAGAAATATCTGACCTATCCCAGCGGGTTGCAATGGATTGTGTGCGAGTTGCCCACCATTGTTGCTGCAGGAGAAGATTTTGCTCAACAGAAAAAGAGATCGCAGCTGCGATTCACTGACCAGTTTGAGAAAGCAGATGGAGCTGCTATCTTCATGGCATCTGGTTCAGTGCAGTATGTGGGTTCCCTCGCAACTGACCTAGCAAAGTTGCAGCGTAAACCAGCCCATATCCTGCTAAACCGATTTCCTCTGTGCGAAGGGAACCCGTTTGTTACCCTGCAAAACGGCGGCTTGGTATTTTACCCGGTCTACGTTTTCGCAAAGCGGGATTTTGTGAATTCGATCCTCGCCCTTGGCTACGAGCTAGTTGATCAGTGGAAGGATCCTGGCGAACCCTGTGCAGTTCCCTTCCATCCAGAATTCAAATCCCTAATGTTTCACGGTTTATATTTCAAGGCGATCGATTCATGAATGTCTTTGGTCATTACGCTCGCTACTACGACTTGCTTTATCAAGATAAAGATTATTTGGGTGAAGTTGCTTTTGTATGTGATTTACTCCAGCGCCATATCCTAAATGCCACATCGATTCTAGAACTGGGTTGCGGTACGGGGCTACACGCCAAGTTGCTCGTTGAAAAAGGATATACCGTCTGCGGCATTGATCAGAGCCAAAGCATGTTAGAAAAGGCTCAGGCGCGGGTGTTAGAATTACCGACAGAACAGACTGGTCGATTGCATTTTCATCAGGGTGATGTCCGCTCTTTTCGGACTGATCAACGCTTTGATGTGGTGATCTCACTGTTTCATGTGATGAGCTACCAAACGACCAATCAAGATCTGGAGGCGGCTTTTGCCACAGCCAGACATCATCTGAAGCATGGGGGGATCTTCCTGTTTGACTGCTGGTATGGGCCAGCCGTGTTAAGCAACCGCCCCACAGTCAGAGTGAAACGCTTAGAAGATGACCTGATCTCAGTCACACGCATTGCCGAGCCTCTGATGTATCCCAATGAAAATCGAGTAAATGTAAACTATCAGATTTTGATTCAGGATCGACAGATGGGCACTCTTGAGGTGTTAAAAGAAACCCACCAGATGCGATATTTATTTAAGCCAGAAGTAGAGTGGCTTTTTGCCCAGAATGGTTTTATCTGTGAAGCTTTGGGTGAATGGATGACCCATGACGAACCAGGGTGGCAAACTTGGGGGACTTACTTTGTCGGTCGATGCTGAAAGGGGATCCTATTGAACTACCATCTGGTTCTCAGTAATCCGATTGATCTGGAAGAGGTCGATCGCAACGCCCAGCTAGGCAAGTGCCCTCGTCACGTAATGTGGAGCCTAAGCAAACGGTTGAACGCCAAAGTGCATGTGCTTAGCCAGGAACCGATCCGGACTAGAGACTATGCGCGGGCAAAGATTTTGGGTCAGCCCCAAAATTGGGCACTGGCACGTAGCCTCTCATCGCAGCTTAACGGGGACGATGTTGTTTTTTGCAGCGGTGAGGATGTTGGAATTCCAGTAGCCACTATTTGCGGTGCTTTACCCAATCCTCCCAAAATTGCTGTTTTCATCCACACAGGTCACCGCCCCAGGAGTAAGGTGGCATTGAAGTTGTTCAATGCCAGTAAACGCATCAGCCTCTTTGTTACAAACTGCCGCCCCCAGGTTGAGTTTCTATATCACTATCTACGGCTCTCCCAGGAACGCGTCTTTATGATGCCGGAGCAAACGGATACCCACTTTTTCTCGCCGGGAACCGCCATGTTTGGTAAACAGCGCCCAATCATCGCCAGCGTCGGTCTAGAAAAGCGTGATTACCGAACATTGGCAGCCGCAACCCACGACATGAATGTGGAGGTGTGTATCAGCGCCTTCTCTAGAGACGTGAAACCTTTGTCCAAATCGTTGCCCGCTGTGATGCCCGCCAATATGTCGCGCCGTTATTATGAGTGGACGGAACTGGTGCAGCTTTACCGCAATGCTGCGATCGTTGTCGTTCCCCTGTTTGAAAGCCGCGATACTGCTGGGGTGACTAGCCTATTAGAGTCCATGGCCTGTCGCCGTCCAGTTGTGGTTACGCGTATTTCAGGGCTAGCTGATTATTTGGAGACTCCAGGCACGTTAACCACTGTGGCACCAGAAGATGAACTAGGCCTACGACAGGCGATCGCGCGGTTGCTCGACAATCCTAGAGACGCAGAAACTCAAGCCCAATCTGGCTATGAACTTGTCACCCATCACCACAACAGCGAAGACTACATAGAAAAGTTGGCTGCTCGACTGGAATTGCTGTAGCACCAACGCTCTTTGAAGGTGCACATCATCAGAACGCCTCCCCTTTGCCCAGCTATTCAGTTAACCCGCTTCAGTCATCTAGGTCAATTAATGACATGCCGTAGCTATGGTTTTGAAAAGTTAGCGCGAATTGGCAGTAAAGCAGCAGTTCCAGCGGTAGAGAATTCTGCGATCGCATCCATTGCTACACTCAGCAATCGCACAGGCTGAAAATCGTCTTTGATCAAGTTCCAAAGTCGTTGCACTTCATCAGTATGAAGGCGATCGTCTTCAGTGAGAGCAATGACTAACTGCTGCCGTAAAAACTTCCCTTCCTCTGAAAGCAGAAATTGGATGCCCATTTGAGCCGAAGGTAGTAAATCAAAATTGCCATTGGTGCGAGCGATCGCAATCAAATTTTCCAGCCGCGACCACTGAAACTTCCCATCCTTGAATAACATCTCTAACAAGCGGCGACGCAGTTGAGGTGATTCTCCCGTTAACAGGCGCTTTGCCACATACGGATAGGCAACTTCCACAATTTTGAAGTTGGGATTAATCGTCAATGCCAATCCTTCTTGGGTCACCAAGGAGCGAATAATCAAAGCAAACTTGGCAGGCACCCGAAACGGATAGTCATACATCAGTTCCGAAAAACTATCGGTAATCGTTCTAAAGTTAAAATCCTGTACGCTTTCACCAAACGCTTGAGAAAAAACAGCCTCTAAAGCAGGCAAAATGGGTTGGATATCAATATCTGGAGTTAAAAACCCTAGACTCACGAAATCTTTTGTTAAGTCTTCATAGTCTTTGTTTATCAAATGAACCAAAGCATCCACCAATGTTTCCTTAGTGGGTGCATCTAGCTGATCCATCATGCCAAAATCGATGTATGCCATCCGCGCTTCTATCGGCTCACTGGATTCATTGCCATCTATGGCACATTGGGGAGCCATGGCAAATAGATTTCCAGGATGAGGGTCAGCATGAAAAAAGCCATGCTCCAAAAGCTGCTGTAGACCGCTAGTCACGCCAATTTCAATTAGATCATCACTTGCCAAGCCTGCTTCTCGGATGCGATCGGTATCCGTCAGCTTGTACCCATGAATCCATTCCAAAGTCAGCACTCGGCGACTGCTATAGCGCCAGTAAATTGCGGGGACTTTGACTTTTGGATCATTACGGAAATTGGTAGCAAATTTCTCTGCATTCCGCCCTTCATTTAGATAATCCACTTCTTCAAATAACTTAATGCCAAATTCATCGACAATTAGCGTCAAGTCATGACCTAAATTCAATGGTAGCCAAGGCGCGATCCAACCAGCGACCCACCGCATCAGGTATAAATCTAAAGTCAACGTGGGCAACAAGTTAGGGCGCTGCACTTTTACGGCAACTTCTTCGCCACTGTAGAGACGTGCTTGATAAACCTGCCCTAAACTTGCGGCTGCAATAGGCTGAGGAGAAATTTGACTGTAAGCATCCTTGATCGATCGCCCTAACTCTTGCTCAATGATGCGAAAAGCTAACTCCGTAGAGAATGGCGGCAGTTGGTCTTGAAGCTTGGTAAGCTCAGTAAGAAAATGCTTGCGAATCAAGTCAGGGCGGGTAGAAAGTGCCTGACCCACTTTGATAAAGGTTGGACCTAAGCGGATTAAAGTGCGACGCAACTGCTCAGCGCGCTTAAGTCGGTTAACCTCTGTTCGATTTTGCCATGAGTCTATTTTCAGACCAAGGAAAAAACTTAAAAATGAAACTGCGACGTTTAGAGTGCGCCAGAGCGTTAGCCAGGGGCGAAACCTATAGTATTGGGCGATCGCGATCGCATCGTAGCGTTTCAATAAGGCAAGGGGATTTTGACCCACCGTTTCATCAACCTCGTAAGTTAAAACAGAACCAATAAAAAGGTTCGAGGAGCAACTCAACATTCCGCGGTTGTGAGGTAACGATGCAGAATCGCTCAACCAAGCCTTTGAAATAAACTGAAAAAACCATCATTGAATGATGCAGACGGTTATTTCATTTCATTAACTATAGTATAGAAAACTACAAACACTATTGGCACTTAGTTAAGGGTTGCAAGCCTGATCCAGAACTTAAAAGTATTTCCAATGTTTGCAAAAATAGCTTTTAACGGAAACAGCAGCCAAGGAACAAATTGAACCGCAAGACCTTGTATTGGGATATTTATCCACAAGCCCCTAACTACAATTGCTATCGCACTACTCCTTTCATAAAGTGCTGATGTCTGCCAGAGAATAGTGATTGCGACCCTAAGTTATGCTAACCTGTCACGGGGTTACATAGGATCTTGCGACATCTGAATGCTGGCTAGCTCCATGCATTTTCAGTAAGCTAAAGGGTCTTTTCCCAAGCGTCCACTTCACAAGCTTAAGGAAACGTTTTATGGCTGTCGTAGATTCTAAAGGTCGGCTATTTGGCAAGGTTAGTATTTTGGATCTGGGAGCTGCTCTGGTCATTTTACTAGTTTTGTTCGGTATCTTTGTATTTCCAGGCGCATCAGGCTCAGTAGCCCAAGTGAACATCCCCACCAAACCCGTTGAAATTGAGGTGGTGGTGCGCGTTGCCGGACAGAACACCAAAGAATTATTCAAGCCAGGTCAAAAAACGAGCATTATCATTCGTAATCAGCCCTACGGCGAGATCACGGTGAAAGAGGTAGAGGAATTGCAAGATAATGTATTTGTTCCTCAGCCCGACGGCAAGGTGCAAGTAATACCCGATCCTAGACCGGAATCGAAGCTGAGCCGGAACCTGTTGCTTACTCTTCAAGGCAATGCCCAGATTACTAAAAACGGCCCTGTTTTAGGCAACAATAAGATTAAGATTGGTGCCCCGATTGAGTTAGAGGGGTTTAACTATAATTTTACAAACTTGAATGTGCGGGATATTCGGATTCAAGGTTAGTCGAACGAGTGCTTAACCTGGGTGTACTAGTTTAACTATGAACTTAGCGTTGCGAGGAAACGCCGAATTAGGGCGATCGCGATCGCAGGTAATTCTAGTTGAGGCGTTAGTCCGCAATCTTCTAGCAGTTGAAAATGCTTAATTGCTTCTGGGTTCAAAGATGCAAGACGTTGTCCAATTTCTGCTTCAGTGAATTGAGATTCTTTTCCCCACACAATTGCAGTTGGAACCTTAAGTTGCGGCATATAAAGCGCTAAATCAAAGCTAAGATCTCCCCGCACAAACGAAAGAGCAGCATAGTCTGCATTGGGTTGCTGGGCAGAAGCAAGATAGGCTTCTACAATTTCAGGGTAAACGCGCGCAGGACGGGCAAATTGTCGAGTCTCTAAGAAATTGCGGATGCCGCCAGAGGTTGCAATTCCAGCACTGTAGAGCAGGCGATCGATAATAGGAGTTTTAACTAGTTGAATAAAAAAGCTGCGAGTGTAGTCTTTGCCGAAATCTGACAGTCCGGTAGGAGTGGTCAAGATCAAAGATTTAAATAAATCGGGACGGGCGATCGCGGCTCGAATCGTCAAAGCAGCGGTCAACGAAGATGCCACAACGGGCACAGGCTCTGTGCAAGTTTGCTCTAAAAACTCGATGATGGTAGAAATATAATCTTCCGATTGATAATTGCGCTCTGGATGCTCCGATCTGCCCCAGCCAATTAAATCGGGAGCCAATATGTCGTAATCCAGCGCAAACGCTGGATAAACTTTTGACCATTCGTAAGCCGAAGATCCGCCGCCAAACCCATGCAAAAAGACTAAGGTCTGCGACTTTTTTTCTTGAACTGCGTCTGGGAAAACAGCATCAGCCGTGTAATAAGCCATTCTGCCAAGCTGAGTTGAAACAGAACGCTGACAAAATCCTGGTGGAATGATCATAAATGCACTCCTTAACGCCAAAGGCGGTTTTCTAAATCACGGATTTGGCGCTCAAGGCGATCAATTCGACCGCGTAATTCATCCATTTCTGACTGCCGAGGAACGCCAATATCTTGCAAAACATTCCGAAGTTGACGCTGCATTTGAGTTTCAAGGTTACCTTGCTCACTCTTGAGCGTTTGCAACAAGTCGTCCATGACTTCTTTTGCCTGGTCAGGGTTCAGTTTGCCATCTTTAACGAGGTCATCGCTGACTTCGCGTATTTTGTCTGCTACTAGAGAGGTTGTGCCTACCCCCAACATAAGAATCTGAGTCAGCCAGTTGTTATTGTCCATTCTGCTTACCTGAAATCGGATGATGGAAAGGAGCGCGATCGCAAGCCTACATTGCACTACTGGTTCAAGGTAAGCTAAGCAATACTGGCTTTTTCCGTGATACTTCCTTATTCTGTCAGATCCCCAATCATTCTGAAAAAAGTCAGCAGTACGGCTCACCACACTCATCGGTTAGAGCGACTTCTATCTTTGAAATATTCCCCCTCGTCTTGCCCTAACATAAACTGCATAAAACAAGAAGAGATTGGCATATGGTGATTGAGTGGTTGAGGGTGCAAGTTGCAGAAGACCTACGAGAAGTATTTGTTCAAAAAGATGAAGAAATTTGGACGGCTGCTTTAGCAAAGCATTCTGGTTTTTTAGGAAAAGAGGTGTGGATTAGTCCTCAAAATCCTCAAGAAGTCATTTTAGTGATTCATTGGAAAACTCGCGAAGCGTGGAAGTCAATTCCACAAGATTACTTAGATGCTACCGAGAAGCGGTTTAGTCAAGAATTTGATGCGAACACTTATAAAATTATTGAAGTGACAGAATACAGTGTTCGCAAATTTATTCAGCCTCGCAGTAAGTAAAGGGTTTCTCCTTTCAAGAGATTACTAGTTACAAAAAGTAGGCTGATACTCGGCAAACTGTAGGTTTAGCGTTACAGGCGATCGCTTTTTTATTCAGACCCTATAGCTTTGCTGAAATGAATAAGATGGTGAAAATGCTGAATCTTATTCATAAAGGTACTTGGATTTTCTGGGGACTTACTCAGTGCAACTAGTCGCGAAAAGCTATGTTTGGCGAATTGCACTGGTATAATCGTAAAAGTTTGAAGGGGAGTAGCTGCTGGTTTTCCCAGCCCATCTGAATCAACATACTGGCGACAAGCCTGGTTCAGGTGACAAATAGGATAATTTGCAATATTTTTTAGCGATCGCGTATTGCTGTTGGAAGAATCTTTCGCATTCAGCGGTTAGCTAACCTTAAATTGTCAATTCGTAACGCCTTTTTGCAAGCGAGACCTTCACTGAGTTCACTGTTGAGTGAGCTTGGTGGAGTCATTTGTCTCTAATCAAGCTCACGCTGCACTTGCACGTTTGATTAGGAAATTGATAAATGTTGGCTGCTTTCACATCTGGCTTTTTGTTGGTTGGAATATCTGAACTAGGTGATAAGACCTTTTTCATTGCAATGTTGCTAGCAATGCGTCATTCTCGCCGCCTAGTTTTTCTAGGCGTAGTAGTGGCTCTGGCAATCATGACCATTTTGTCAATCTTAATGGGACAAGCTATTTCCCTATTGCCCAAATACCCCATCCATCTGGCGGAAGTCACCTTATTTATTGGCTTTGGACTAAAACTTTTGTACGATTCGTGGCAAATGCCCTCTAAAGCAACCTGTGACGAAGTTGCTGAAGCTGAAGCAGCAATTCAAGATTCTGATCTTGAAGCAAAAGCCGGCACAGCCTGGGGGATTATTTGGGAGGCGTTCATCCTTACGTTTTTGGCAGAGTGGGGCGATCGCACTCAGTTTGCCACGATCGCTTTAGCCGCGACTTATAATCCTTGGGGCGTAACAATGGGTGCAATCGCAGGACACACGTTATGTGCAGCGATCGCTGTGGTTGGTGGGCGACTCGTTGCCGGACGCATCTCTGAACGGACGAGTACCGCCTTGGGGGGCAGTCTATTTATCGTTTTTGGCATCGCTGCTGCTGTGGAAGGTGTACCGACAGGAATTACTTAGACGAAGGCACTGGAGCAACAGTCGGTTTCACCTCTGGAACAGGGGGAATTCCAGTAGCTGGGGTCACACCATTCGGTGCGGCAGGAGTGCCTGCTGCTTGCTGATTGATTTGATCCTTGTATTTTGCGGGTGCAAGCTCAGCCGCTTTGGTAAACAGAGGTTTTGCTTCGTCTACTTTGCCCTGCTCTTTTAACACTGCAGCTTTGCCGTAGATTGGGCGAAAGTCTTGCTTACTGGTTTTAGCGGCTTCGTCGTAGATTGAGATTGCTTCGTCATACCGCTTGCCACTGGCGTATACGCCGCCCAGCAGCACTTGGACTGAAGTGACATCTACAGCACCGGGCTGCACTTGATTGGCTTGAGTTGCAGTCTTAAGGGTATCTTGCAATAAACTAACTGCCGCTTCCGGGCGATTTTGCTCAACTAATAACCCAACCAGCCCTTGCAATGCCATGATTTCTCCAGGCTTGGATGTCAAAATAGTGCGGTAGGTTTGTGCGGCTCCTTCACGATCGCCTGCCTGTTGTTTGGCCTGTGCCAACAACACTGCATAGTAAGTCTCATTTGGGTTTAGCTTCGCCAATTTTTCTAAAGGCGCGATCGCCCCTTTAACATCGCCCAATGCCAGCCGCGATTCTAGTAACCCTCTCAAAGCCGTGGGGTTTTCTGGCTCTCGCTGCAACACGGCCTCGTAGCCCTTCGCTTGTAACTCCAACTCTTCTTTCTTCACCTCTGGGCTTGCCGAAGCGCCTGGTGTGGGTGAACTCGCGACCGGGGCGGCTTGATTACTAGGAAACAATCCGCTCAACAGGGGGGCGATCGAGATCCCCAAAAAAGCTAGCAGTGCCAGCCCCATCACAATACTAACGAGCCAGCGATTGCTCCGTTCAGTCACAGCATTAACCCTCGAACTCCAACGCCAATCATTATGAACGAGAAATGAAATTTAGCAAGCATAATGTTGTGATCCTTCAGGTTCCGGCACCAATTTCTATCGGAACTTGGAGTGCAGCGAAGTGAATGGGGTTGTAGAGAGTATCGCGCTGTTGATGCGGTCTGCCAAGGTCGGCGATCGCAGTTTGCAACTCCTCTACTTCCAAACAAGTGCCGCCTTGGGCACCCGCCATCGTTGTAATGTGTTCTTCCATCAAGGTGCCGCCCAAGTCGTTGCAGCCCCACTGTAAAGCGTCAACGGCTCCAGCCAAGCCCAGTTTGACCCAACTGGGCTGATGGTTGACAATCCACTGTCCAAAAAAGAGGCGTGCCACAGCAGTTAAATGCAAAGTATCAGCTAATACTGGCTGATCGCGTCCAACCCGACGACGTAGGGGCTTGGGGGCCGATTGTCCAACAAAGGGCAGCAAAATAAATTCTGTGATGTGGGCAGGATAGTCGTTTTGCAGAGCAGTTTGTTGCAGCGATCGCACTTGTTCAAAATGCCGAATTTGCTGGGCTGGGGTTTCAATATGTCCAGATAGCATGGTGCTGGTGGTGGGCATTCCTAAGCGGTGAGCGGTGCCAACAATCTTTAGCCACGTTGCACTATCCGTCTTTTCGGGGCAGAGAATTCGCCGCACGTCATCATCTAAAACTTCCGCCGCTGTTCCAGGCATAGAGCCAACTCCAGCCTCTTGCAAAGCACTGATCACGTTGGCATAGTTCAGTCCATCTTCTCGTGCAATAAATTGAATTTCTTGCGGTGAAAACGCATGGAGATGTAGATTAGGAAACTGGGCTTTGATAGCAGAAATCAGCTTGGTGTAATAAGCTAGGGAACTACCTTGCACCTTAGCTTTCAAGTTCAAGCCGCCCTGCATACAGATCTCCGTGGCTCCCCGTTCTACCCCATCCGCTACTTTTGCCAGAATTTGCTCTATATCTAGCCAAAAAGCGCCCTCTTCCCCTTCATCGCGCCGAAACGCGCAAAAGCTACAGTGTTGTTCGCAGATATTTGTAAAGTTGAGGTTGCGGTTGATTACATAGGTAACCGTTTCCCCTGTCAGCTTGTGGCGGAGTTGATCGGCGGCATCTCGAATTTGTAGGAGTTCAACAGGCGATCGCGCATTCAGCAACGCAATCCCGTCTTCGACCAATAAATCCTGTCCTAGAAGGGCGCGTTCAAGAATGGACTCGATCGTTTTAGTCATCACAAGGGTTTCAGCCAGCAATATCAATCTAGACTAACGCAGCTTATGCATCTGGGAGATGAAGCATTCCCAAAAGCTGATCGGCATGATCTAAATTGCCCACGATGCGGCGAGTCGGCTGAGGCCACGCTCTGACAAGGGTTGGAGTTGCTGTCACATGGTCAATTTCTGCCTGCTCTGGATGCTGAATCACGTCAATGATTTTCAGGGTATAAGGCTGATTCAGCGATCGCTCTAGCAAGGCATAAATTTTCTGCAATGTCCGCTCTGTTGCCATACTGTGCCCCGATACAAATAGTCTCAGCACGTAGCCTTGGGGATTAGGCAGTTCTTGCCGAGTCGTATCTCCTAGCTTAAACAAAGGAACAGTTGGAGTATAGGGAACTGTTCGCTCGTATTGCACCACCAGATCGTGACAGTCCCAAAGTTGAGGAAAGCGATCGCGGTGGGTTGTCAACACCATCGGATCACAGATTTCTGGTCGCAGCGGAGCAACCTGCCAAGTGAGGTCATGAAAACCAAACACGGCGTTGAGCAATGATTGATAACGGAAAACCAATGGTGAAACTTCTGCGATTTGTCGCAACTCCTGGGTGTGCGGATCAAAAAACTGATCAACTGTTGCCCCATAACACGGCACTAAAAAATGAGGAGGTTCTGACAACCCCAAAAGATTTTGCAGCATTCCACAAAGATGCACATGCCAACGCACTTGCTTTTGCGGATCAATACAGTAGATCAGATCCCCGCCGGGGGTAAACAACGCAATGCCTTTGAATACCTCCAGCGATCGCTCCGAATCCATACCCAAAGGCTTATTCAAATCGAAAACTATATCCGCCCCCGAAGCATTTGAGCCATCTCGTTCGGTTTTTGCGACATTTCCAGCGCTGTTTCTTCTGTGATTCTCCCCGTTTCATAAAGCTTGTAGAGAGACTGGTTCATATTACACATGCCATCAAAGGTGCAGCGCGGAATTAATTGCTCAACTTCGTCGAGGTCGCCCTTGCGGATATAGTCTCTAATCGCATCAGTATTAATCAAAATGTCATGAAAGGCAGCACGTTTACCATCTGTTGTGCGGCATAGCCCTTGGGCAATCACCGCAACCATGGATTCTGCGATCGAAACTCGAATTGGCTCCTGTTGATCGGGTTCAAAAAGCTGAAGAATCCGTTCAATGGTTTTCACAGCGCTGTTGGTGTGCAATGTGCCCATGACCAAGTGTCCCGTTTGAGCAGCTTTAAGGGCAGTGTTGACGGTTTCGCGATCGCGCATTTCCCCAACTAGGATCACATCTGGATCTTCCCGCAGCGCGGCTTTCAGGGCACTATCAAACTTGTGCGTGTGAATGCCCACTTCGCGATGTTTAATCAAGGCTTTTTTGCTACGATGCACAAATTCAATTGGGTCTTCAATTGTAATAATGTGCTTGGGCATCTCTTTGTTCATATAATCCACCATTGCCGCCATCGTAGTGGATTTACCTGAACCTGTAGGTCCGGTAATCAAGATTAAGCCTTTGTGATAATGGCAAATATCCTTGAAAATGGGTGGCAAGTTTAGTTGCTCGACCGTCAGAATTTTCATTGGAATTAGCCGCATCACCATGGCAGGACCATGCAGCGAACCAAAAATATTAATCCGAACCCGTGCAAAGTCGTATTGAGTAGCACCGTCAAACTCTAGCATTTCTTCAAACCGACGAATTTCTGCATCGGTGAGGATTTCTTGAAGCCAGCTATAGAAGGTGTCGCGATCAGTTTCGGGCCATTCTGTGTGATCCATTTCTCCCCGATTTCGGTAGCGGGGCACTTCGCCAACCCCAACATGAACGTCGGAATATCCTTTATCAAAAGCGGTACGAACCAGTTCAGAAAGGGTTGGCGAACCATTGGTAGGAGCACGACGGGGAGTCGATGCAGGCGCAGTAGGTGATGAAGTAGGACGATGTCCTGCAGGAGGGGGCGCTTGGGGTGGAGAAGACGAAATGGCTGTGGCCGCTCCACTAAGATGACTAGGAGGAGCTTGGGACGATACCATCGTTGCGCCAGCCACTGCGGGAGAAATCATGGTTGGAGGGTTCATTTGCTGAGTAGCAGCAACCGTTGCTCCATTGTTGGCAGCTCTTGGAGGTGGAGGAGCAGGAGGAATCCGTGAAGGAGGGGGAGCACTAGGTTGGCGCTGGGGTTCAGTCATAAAATTAACTCTCTCAACAGCTTTGGTAGTAGAAGCCTAAAGCGGCTTATTGTAAAATTGGCGCGATGCTTTTGTTGAATTGCTGCTCATAATTATTGCTGTCTGCAATGTAACAGCCCTCATTATTTTATTCAGGACTTTCAGATACTTTACGCAGAAGACACACTAAAAATTCGGAGCTGTGTACATCAACGTTTAGAACAGGTTGAAGTCTGGCATCTCATTTCTAAAAATGACCAATTGACTATAGGTTGCCCATGGAACAGCGATCGCTACCAATAAGATTACCGAATTGCCGATAAACACGCTTTCAGAAATCAAGTCTAAGCAGGCGAAAACCATGACAAAAGCTTACAACGGTAGCCGACAATAGGGAAGATGGGCGTGCACTTGTCATTCAATTGAGGAAGGAAGGCAATGAGTGAATCTGACCAGTGGTTTATTGTGAAACAAGATAACGGGCAATGCGCGATCGTTCCAAATGGCATTGCCGACCCCTCTGAAGATGTTTTAGCCGGGGCTGAGTCAGGGGCAGGAGGGAAACAGTGGGGACCCTTCGCCTCTCAAGCAGAAGCGATCGCGCGGCGAGTCGGGCTGATTCGGGCGGGCAAATGCCAACCTGCTTAGGTGAGGAATTAAAATCCAATCAGCCCAAAATTGGTTGGGGGTTTTGCATACTCTGCAGAACGCAAGCCAAGGGTAGTGATCTCTGCAATTTACCCAAGATTACGTTCCGAATGCTCAACCTTTACACCTTTAAGGTTTCGTTTCTGCCCGGGGAGATTGAAGCCGAAACACCTGAATCTTCTCTCCCAAAACTCCAACGGCTTTGGCGACCTGAGGATCTTCTAGCGTTCCAACCTTATCTCGATTGGTGCTTAGCTCTTTTTTCTGGTTCTCAGTTAACTGAACCTCCACATCTGGAACAATACCTTGCTTGTTAATATCGCGTCCACTTGGAGTGTAGTACTTGGCGATTGTTACAGCTAATCCAGAATCTTTACCCACTTGGCGTACAGACTGGACTAATCCTTTGCCAAAAGTCTTTGTGCCGATCAACACTGCACGACGATTGTCTTGCAACGCCCCAGAAAGAATTTCGCTAGCACTAGCCGAGCCACCATCGACCAACACCACCAAAGGCTTGTTCGTCAGCGATCGCCCATTTGCCTGCTCCTTATCCTGCTCTCCAGTGCGGCTTTTTGTAGAAACGATCGCGCCTTTTGACATCCACATACGGGCAATATCAACGCTGGTATATAGCAGTCCGCCCGGATTGCCACGCAGATCTAAGACATAGCCCGAAACTTGCTGCTTTTCTAGCTTTTCGATTGCCTTTTGCATATCCATTGGTGCATTCGCACTAAATTGCACTAATCGGATGTAACCCACCTTGCCTTGGGGGGATGGCAACTCACTCGATTTCACCGCATGAATTTCAATCCGTGCTCGTTTGATTGCATAATCTATTTGCTGGGTACCGCGCAAAATTGTAAGCTTCACCGATGTTCCGGCTGCTCCGCGAATTAGCGTCACCGCTTTATTCACGTCCATGCCTTCGGTACTCTTTCCATCAATTTTGAGGATAATATCCTTCGACAGAATACCCGCCGTAAAGGCAGGAGAATCTTCAATTGGAGAAATCACCGTTAATTTCTTCGTTTTTTCATCTGCGGCGAGTTGAATACCGACTCCGGTTAATTCACCAGAGGTATCAATCTTCATATTTCTAAACTCTTGAGGATCCATGAAACGAGTGTAAGGATCCCCTATTTTTTTCACCATTTCGCGAATGGCTTTATAAGCGTCTTCGTTATTAGTGTAGGAACGTTTTAGATAGTCGTTTCGCACTTTTTTCCAGTCCACCTGGTTAAAAGTACCGTCTACATAAGTACGATCAATAATTTGCCAAACTTCATCAACCAGTTCCTTGGGACTTTGGTTAAAGAAAGATTGCAATGACAACATAGACATTGGCTGAAGAGCAGCATCCTTATCTGCATCGGCAACTTGTTGCCCAGAGTCGTCGCTCTGCAACAAGGCTTGTCCTTTGAAGAAGTGCAAGCCAGTGCCGGCAATAGCGGCAGCAGAAACGGTCACTGCGACGGCACCAAGGACAAGCCCACGTTTTGTAATTGCCATGTTGATAAGCCTAGAGTTGACTATGAAAATTACGCCCAATCTAGCACAGGCCAACAGCCTTGGTCAGAGCTTAATTACTATGGATCAACCCAGCGCCCATCCGCTTTAATAAGATTGATCAACTCCTCAACTCCGTTTGCTTCTGGCACACGCTTAATTTCTTCGCGCCCTCGGTAAAGTGAGATATAGCCTGCTTGCTTACCAACGTAGCCGTAATCTGCGTCCGCCATTTCTCCGGGACCGTTGACAATACATCCCATGACGGCAATATCTAACCCCGTCAAATGGTTTGTTGCATCTCGCACTTTATGAAGGACTTCTTCAAGATTAAATAGTGTGCGTCCACAGGAGGGACAGGCGACGTATTCCACCATAGTTTTCCGCAACCCTAATGCCTGCAAAATGCTATAGCATACTGGGATTTCTTTTTCTGGGGCTTCGGTTAAAGAAACTCGAATGGTGTCGCCTAGCCCTTCGGCTAATAGGGTTGCAATTCCCGCAGTAGATTTGATTCGCCCGTATTCTCCATCTCCCGCTTCAGTCACCCCTAAATGTAGGGGATATTCCATTCCCTGCTCATCCATTCGCTGAGCCATGAGGCGGTAAGCTGCCAGCATAACGGGCACACGAGAAGCTTTCATAGAAATGACAATGTTGTGAAAATCTAATGATTCACAAATCCGAATAAACTCTAGGGCAGACTCTACCATGCCTTCTGGAGTATCGCCGTAGGTGAAAAGCATTCGTTCTGCTAAGGAGCCGTGATTCACTCCAATTCGCATGGCTTTGCCTTGATCCCTCAAGAAAACGACCAACGGTTCTAGGGTTTCTCGAATTTTATCTCCAATGTCGCCAAACTCGGAGTCAGTATATTCGGTGCGTTCTGCTTTGGGTTTCTCAAAGACATATAACCCAGGATTAATCCGGACTTTATCGACGTGCTTAGCAACCTCTAGGGCGATTTTCATGCCGTTGTGGTGAACATCGGCAACTAGAGGGACGGGGCGATAAGTGGCAATCAGTTTCTGTTTGATCTCTGCGAGGGCGATCGCATGTGCCATGCTGGGAACCGTCACCCTCACAATTTCGCAGCCAATTTCATGTAAACGACGAATGCCAGCAACCGACCCTTCAATATCTAGGGTGTCTTCATTAATCATGGATTGAACCACCACCAGATTGTTACCACCAATACTGATGTCACCCACCTTAACAGGGCGAGTTTTGCGACGGTGAATAGTACCATCAGTGGCATAGCGGGAAGAAACAGTAGAAGTGAGAGGGTTAGATAAGGTTTGCATAGGGCTGTTGCTTGCTCTCTACGGCAGAAAAGGGGGACAATTTTTTCAGTCTCTGCTTCCCACATTGCCATACATAGGGAGTTTTGCGGCAGCATGATGGTTAAATTTTGGTCAAAATTGGCAACCTGAGCTTGAACGCCTCGTTGCCGCCAGAAAAATTTGGATTTGAATGTAAAGAGCAGAACTGAAGAAAAATCAGCCGAGATCGGTAGGCTGATGCCGTTCAACAATTGACGCATCTGAAAAGTAGCAGAATAAAGAGTTAAAAAATGCCAATTGTGTTTTGTCTGCGGTAGTGCAGAAACTATCCTAGGCAGGATTTTCAGTTATTTCTCTTCATATCAAGTAGTCCCGTATTATTCAGATTGTTATTATTTTAGACGTATCTTAAAACATAGATAGGTCACGTCGTTTCTTCAATTTAAGGCTGTATCGGCATAGATACGGCGGATTGCAGTGTTAAGAGGGACAGTAACAGCAGTGTGCAAACCAGTTGTGCAAATGTTGAGGATCTATCAAATCCATCGCTGTGGCAATGAGGGTATCTACCCTTTTCGAGGTTGTCGGCGAGAACTGTCTTAGGAAAGCCTTTAACTGTGACCACCAATGCTCAATCGGATTAAATTCGGGAGAGTAAGGAGACAGATACAGAACCTTCGCTCCAACCGCCTCAATTAAAGGTGCAATGGCTTTTACCTTGTGAGCAGGCAGGTTATCCATGACCACGACAGCCCCTTTCCACAGTTGAGGCACAAGACACTTTGAGACGTACACCTCAAAGACAACCGCGTCCATCGACTGATCTATCGTCATCACAGCCAGCACCTTTGAGACGGTAATCGCGCCCATGACACTCACCTTCTTGCCCCGATAAAAAGGTTTGAAGTCATACGCTCGTTCCCCAGGTGCAGCACGGGCATGGGTTCGCATGAGTCCCAGTAGAACACCCATCTCATCGAGAAACACTAAATCTTTGAGTTCTATACTCGTCACCTGTGCCCAGTACTCCTGTCTCAGGAGTTGGACTCGTTCGCTGGTGGCTTGGCTGGAGCGGAGCGTTTTTTTTTGCGCGGTAAATTGAGTCTCTGAAAGGTTCGGCACATAGTACTTTGGCTAACCCATAGCCCAGTCTCATCAAAGAGTAGCTCACAATATTCCGCTAAGGTCGCATCGCGCTGGTTCTCGAAGATCGCCACTAACTGGTCTTTGTGCTCCATCACAGGACTCACCGAACCACCCTGCTTATGGGGAACGACGTGACCTTCTGTGCGCTTCTGAATCATCCATCTCTCGACGCAACTCTTGCTGACAGCAAAGCGGGCAGCAACTTTTCGGATCGAGCTATCACCCTTCTCCATAGCACTTACAATCTTCTCTCGAAAGTCTATGGAATACGGCTTCATTTTTGACCCAACGTTGTAATCCTTCATTGTCCTCTATCTGACTGCAATCCGCTGTAGAATGCCATCTAAAAATGGTTTGTACAGTCTTCTTACTGTATCGACGTATTTTTTAAGTCGCAATGATTGAATTATGAAATTTGTTAAACCTGGTCGCAATCTGATGAATTATTTGAACTATCCTCAGAAATTTGCGCTAATCAGTAGCCTCTTTATATTGCCTGTTGTTCTATTAACCTATTTATTATTTTCTGAGCTTCAAAGTAGAGTTGATTTTGCTCAAAAAGAACTGTATGGAAATCAATACCTCCGACCGCTACGCCACTTGCTCGAAGAAACACTGAAGGCTAAAGTTGCCAGCGATCGCAGCGATAAATCAACCAAAACAACCGAATTCAAGTCACAAATGGATTTAGCTTTAAACAAGCTGAATCAGCTCGATCAAAAATTCGGAAGTGACTTTAAGACAACTGACTTATTAAGAAGCTATCAAAAAGTAAATGAACAGTTTGATACACTGCAAGTCAGCCCAAACTCAAAATCTGCCAGCAATAACTATCAGCAATCGCTGCGAAAACTTCAAGATTTATGGGTTCAAGTGGGTGATCAATCTAATCTGATTCTTGATCCTGACTTAGATACCTACTACTTAATGGATACGACGCTTTTAAAGCTGCCAGAAATTCAAATCAATTTGGCAGAAATTCAAAGTATTAGCCAGAAAGAACCCATGCAAGGAGCGATTAATCCATCAGATCAGGTGCAATTAATTGCCCTCATGAGCAAGTTAAAACAACTAAATGCCAATTTGAGCAGAAAAATGGCTACTGCATTTAACAATAATCCGACGGGGAACCTGCATCCCAAATTGCTTACGCCCTTGCAACAGCTTAATCGAACGATTGAACGATTGACGAATCAGATGGATACTCTGAGCCTTAATCCGCGATCGCTACAAACCATAACTTACGCCGAAATGGCAGAAGAGAGCTTGCAGCACAGCTTTAGTTTATGGGATGCAACCATTCAAGAACTGGATTTTCTCTTGCAAAAACGGATTAATGGTTTTGTTAACAAGCAGCAGTGGATCACAGCATTTATTCTGATTATTTTAGCGATCGCAGCTTATTTATTTATCTGCTTTTATCACGGCATGATGCAGGTCGTTTCTAGCTTAAAAACTGCATCTCAACGGATGGTAGATGGCAACTTAAAAGATGCAGTGACTTTAGAAAGTCGAGATGAACTGGCAGATGTCGTGCGATCGTTTAACACAGTCGCAGATGTGTTGCGAGAAGCGGAAGCAAAATATCGCAGCATCTTTGAAAACTCAGTCGAGGGAATTTTTCAAACAAGTGCTGATGGCGCTTATTTAATTGCAAACCCAATGTTGGCAAAAATTTATGGCTATGACACACCCGAAGAGTTAATCGCTAGCATGACAAATGTGGGTGAGCAGCTTTATGTTGATCGCGATCGCCGTACTGAGTTTGCTCAACTCATTAAACAGCAGGGCAAAATATCGGGATTTGAATCTCAGATTTATCGCAAAGATGGCAACATCATTTGGATTTCCGAAACTGCTCGTGCGATTTATGATGCTCAACAGAACATTGCAGGCTACGAAGGAACCGTAGAAGACATTACTCGCCGCAAACAGGCAGAAGTAGAAGTGATGCAGTTAACCCAGCAGCTTCAAGATGAGAACTTGCGAATGACTACTGAACTGAATGTGACTCGCCGCCTGCAAAAAATGCTAATGCCCACCGACGCAGAATTGGATGCTGTTGTTGGTTTAGAAATTGCTGGGTTTATGGAGCCTGCGGCAGAAGTCGGCGGAGACTATTATGATGTGATTCAACATGAGGGCAAAGTAAGCATCAGCATTGGCGATGTCACAGGGCATGGACTAGAAAGCGGTGTGGTGATGATCATGGCGCAAATGGCGGTGCGAACTCTATTGGTCAATGGAGAGACCAGTTCGGCAAAATTTCTCAATTCCGTCAATCGGGCACTGTACGACAACACTCAACGGATGCGATCGCGCAAAAATATGTCGCTTGCCCTGTTGGAATACAAAGCAGGAGATTTATACCTGACTGGGCAGCATGAAGAATTAATTATTGTGCGACAGGATGGGCAAATAGAACACATTGATACCCTTGACCTAGGTTTTCCCCTAGCTCTAGAGGCAGATATTAGCTGCTTTATTGCCGAAGTTAAAGTTCATCTTTACTCAGGTGACATTGCAGTACTCTACACCGATGGCATCTCTGAGGCCGTGGATACTCACAACAATCAGTATGGTTTAGAAAAGATGTATGAAGTACTTAAGCAAAATCGCGATCGCTCGGTTCAAGAGATTCGGCAAGCGGTAATCGCTGACTTGATGCAGCATATCGGCAAGCAGAAAGTGTTTGATGATATTACACTACTTGTCATGAAGCAAAAGTAAACTGTCCTAAGATATAGATCTTAGACGTGAGATATAGACTTTAGACGTACAGTTGACAAAGGTAAATTGTTGCATAACATCAGTGCGGGGTTATAGACGTTATTTTTTAGAAAATTTAGGGGCTTTTTTCCATGTCCAAGTTGGGCATTTTCGTTTATTTCCATATTTTAAGTTGATGGTAGTCAACCTGAGCCTACATTCTTCAACTGAGTTCGGCCGCATGTCTGAATCTTGTCAATTCTCAGAAAGTGAAGCCTTGCACCTTATGGAGCAAATTCAACGTCTCCGCGAAGATGTTGAGCGATTAAAGCGCGAGCGTGAAGATCTCTCTATTGCTCTCTCAACCACAGCAGAGCATGGAGATTGTATTGAAGCCCAACTACAAGAAGCAAACCAGAGGCTTCAGGTAGAAGTTGAAGTGCGGCGACGCACAGAAATAACCTTGCAAGCATTGATGGAAGCCATTTCTAAACGAAAAGCTGATTTAGAAATTGTGGTGCAAACCATCATGGAACATGGCGACATTATGGATACTCAATGGTCGCTGAAACTATCGGAGATGAACAAAATTGCCAGCATTGATGGGCTGACCCAAATTCCCAACCGTCGCCGTTTTGATGAACATTTAGAGCATCAATGGAAGCAAATGACGCGGGAGCGATCGCCTATTTGCCTCATCCTGTTTGACATAGATCACTTCAAGCAATTTAACGATACCTATGGGCATTTAGCCGGAGACGATTGCCTAAAACAAGTCGCCCAAGTGCTAAATGGATGCGCCCATCGCCCAAGTGACTTGATTGCCCGCTATGGCGGCGAAGAATTTGCCGCTATCTTGCCGCAAACGACTATCGAAGGAGCAATGGAAGTCGCCGGACGGGTGCAAGCTGAGATCTCGGATTTAAAAATCCTTCATGAAAAATCTTCTGTTAGCAAGTACCTGACTCTGAGCATCGGTATTGCCAGCAGTATTCCAACTCTGGAACAATCTTTTAGTAAGCTGCTAGACGAAGCAGACCAATATCTTTATCTGGCAAAACAACAAGGGCGCGATCGCATCATTTTCAGTTCAAAAACAACGCTAAGACAATGAGTATTTCCTCTTAGCAATTAGGGCACTCTATTAGGTCAGCAATTCTCTGCTAAGATTCTCAGGCTTTGCCTTTCCGAGACACTCTACTCCGCCGAACTCGCTCAAGGTAGTCATGACTCAAGCCAGTGTTGTTCAAACCTTTGGAGACTTCATCCAGCAGGTTCCATCCTCTCAGGAATATCTCACCCTCAACTTCTCCCCCACTGCCGCTGCTCGTAAACAGCGGTGGCGTAACTATGGGCTATCCGCCGATTTTTTAGGAGATTACTTTGCAGCATTCTTCCCAGGTGACACGCTGCCAGACAGCAAAATTAATCAGCGAGATTCTGTAAAAGCTGCTGTAAGCTATGTCGCAAATGAGCTTCTGGAGAATGCCGTAAAGTACAATGATGATTCAACAGGTCTACCTGTCAGCATTTCACTGCATTTGTATGAGCGTCAAATTATTTTTCACGTGATTAACTTTGCCGATTCTGCGAGCGCAGAGAAGTATCAAGCCTTCGTCCAAGTCTTATTGACTTCCGATTTGGATGAGTTTTACATGACCCAGCTAGAGAGAACAGCCACGGGTGAAGGCGGTTCTAGCATGGGAGTTTTAACCATGATGAATGATTACTCTGCTCAATTTGGATGGCAATTTCAAACGCTTGAATCAATGCCGAATGTGGTTAAAGTTGATGTGATGGCTTATTTGAATGTGTAAACAATTGTCAAAAGTAGCAAGTTGTTTTGGACGAAATGGGGAGTTGTAACGGTGCACATCAAGACGGACGATTACACGATTCGGTATGAGCCAGAATCTGCTACCGTTTTTTTCCAGGGTTTGCTACGGCTAGACGGCATGGAAGCCTATCAACCCGTCATGGATATTTTATTAAACGCAATTGAAGCCTCTCCCAACTTCACGATTAACTTGCGTGAACTGGAATTTTTAAACAGCTCCGGAATTAGTATGTTGTCGATGTTTGTAGTAAAAGCACGCGATAAAGGTACTGTGAATTTAGCTTTTCAAGGATCAGAGAAAACTCTTTGGCAAACTAAATCACTTAAAAACTTGCAGCGGCTGATGCCGAGCCTAAAACTTGAATTTCAATAGGATGCGATGGCAGAAGCAAGTCCAGCTAAGAGCCAACAAAGCTTTTCCTTGACAGAGGTTGAGCATCTCCGTCAAGAAATTGCCCGACTTCAGCGCACTAACGGCGACCTGGAAATTGCTGTGCAAACTATTACAGAACACGGTGATACCGTAGAAGCTGAGCTTCGTCAGGCGAATCAGCAGCTTCAAATAGAAATCGCCGAGCGCAGACTGGCGCAATCCACGTTGCAAAGTATTTTAGAAACCGTTGCTAGAGACAAAGCTGACCTAGAACTAATACTCAAGGCAACCGCTGAACATGGTGACATGGTGGAGTATCAGCTTTACACCCAGGCGGTGAAAACCATGCGCCAAAGCGAAGAGCTGTTTCGAGCGATTTCGGAATCCACTCCGATTTTGATGATCCTGACCCAAACGTTGGATGGGGCGATCGTGTATGCCAACTCTATTTCTAGTCGGCGGTTTGGCATTGATCCACAAGCCTTGACGGGGCATCAGTTAAAAGAGTTTTTTGCTGATCCAAACGATGCTGCAATCCTTTGGACGCTATTTGAAGAACAGGGCAGCGTTTGCAATTATGAAATGAAAATTCGGACGATCGCAGAGGGCACAATTTGGGTCTCTGCATCAGTGCATCCGATGACACTAGCCGGACAACAAACATTGCTAACGACGTTATATGACATCAACGAAGCGAAGCGCGACAGAGTTGTCCGCAAACTAGCCGAGAAGGCGCTACGTCGATCTCAAGCCCAACTCCGGCAGCAAGCAAAAGAATTGGAACAGCGGGTGGAACGACGCACCACCGCTCTAGTCGCCGCAGAAGAGAAATATCGCAAGATTTTTGAAGATGCCGCAGAAGGGATCTTTCAAACGACTTTGACTGGGCAATATCTCAACGTCAATCCTGCCCTTGCCAAAATGTATGGTTACGACTCGCCGTCAGACTTAGTCGTCAGCATTATCGACATTGGCGCACAGGTCTATGTGCAGCCCCGCCGCCGAGAAGAAATAATTGCCTTCGTGCGTCAGCTTGAATCGGTGACTGTGTTTGAGTCTGAGGTGTATCGCAAAGATGGCAGCATTATCTGGATTTCTGAAAATATGCACACCGTTCGAGATGATGCTGGTACGCTGCTTCACTACGAGGGCAGTGTGCGCGACATTACCGATCGCAAGTCTACCGAGGAAGAACTGCGCCGACAGCGGTTAAAGTCTGAGCGACTCTTGCTCAACGTGTTGCCTCAAGCGATCGCCGAACGCCTCAAACGAGGACAAAAAATCATTGCTGACAGCTTTACTGAAGCAACCGTATTATTCGCCGATTTAGTGGGCTTTACCGAACTCTCAACCAGCATTTCACCTAATGAACTGGTGGAGTTACTTAACAGCGTTTTTTCCAAGTTCGATCAACTGGCAGATCATCATCAGTTAGAAAAGATTAAAACCATTGGCGATGCTTACATGGTGGTGGCTGGGCTACCCATTCCCAGAGCCGATCATGTAAGGGCGATCGCGGACATTGCGCTCGACATGCAGCATGAAATTACCAAAATTAGGGTTCAAGATGGTCGTCCCCTCAGCCTCCGGATTGGCATTCATACTGGACCTGTTATTGCGGGCGTGATTGGTATTCGGCGGTTTACCTATGACCTTTGGGGCGATACCGTCAATGTTGCTAGCCGCATGGAATCTCAGGGCGAACCGGAGCGGATTCAAGTAACCGACGCCGTTTACAATCGTTTGAAGAATGGATACAACTTTGAGCGACGGGGATCAGTCGCAATTAAAGGTAAGGGCGACATGACGACCTACTGGCTACTGAGCAAGAAGGGCTAATGTCTGAAGGTCACTTCTGTGGGCTTGAGGCATTCGGTCCAGCCGTGACAATCACCAGGCGATCAGGCTGTAAAATCTCCTCAATCAAAGCATTCACTTGAGCAGGTGTAATGGCGTTAATAGTGGCGGTGTAAGTGCGAATTGCGCTGAGCGGCAAGCCATAAACAGCATTTGAGAGAATAGTGGATGCCAGATTATTGGGTGAAGCCAACTCCACAGAATAGGAGCTAGTCAGCGATCGCTTGGCGTTAGCGACTTCTTCGGCGGTCACTCCCTCTTTACGGATTTGTTGAAGCAGACTAATAGTGCTGGCGATCGCCCGATCTGCATCTTCGGGCGCAGTTTGCATAGAAATCAAGAACGGTCCAGGGGTTTGCCCTGCCTGAAAACCGCTGTAGATGCCATAGGTCAAGCCCTGGCGATCGCGAATTTCAGTACCCAGCCGACTGGAAAGCGTATCACCGCCCAAAATCTGGTTGAACACCAACGCGCTGTAGTAGCGGGGATCTCTGCGATCGATCGCGTTATAGCCCATGTAGGTGATCGACTGGGTTTTCCCTGGCAGCGTAGGCATGAGCCGCACCGTTTTGTCGGGCAGAGGCACCACTGGAAAAGTAACTTGAGAAAGGTTGCCAGCCTCTGCCCAACTGCCAAATTCGCGCGTCAGCAAGGCACGCACCGCTACGAGATCAAAGTCGCCCACAATGGTTAACACAGTGGCCTCAGGGCGGTAATACTGCTGATGAAAACGAACTATATCCTCTCGCGTAATCGCCTGCAAACTGGCTGCGGTCGGAAAAGTGTGAAATGGATGATTCGCAGGATAAATTGCTTGTTGAAAAGCACGTCGTGCCAATCGGGACGGGGTATCTAATTCTAGTTTGAGTCCGCTGAGGGCGCGTTGACGACTGAGTTCCAGTTCATTTTTGGGGAAACTGGCATTTCTCAGTACATCTGCCGTAATTTGTACCAGAGTGGGCAAATCAGTGGATAAAGCCTCTCCGCTAATGGAAACTCCTTCTCGGCTGGCACCAAAGTCTAAACTGGCACCGCGATTTTCTAGGGTTTTGGCGATCGCCAAGGCATCTTTTGTTTGGGTGCCGTTCATCAAGTTGTTGGCGGTCAAGGTCGCCAAGCCAGCAGTGGCAGCCTGATCTCGAACGGTGCCAGCGGCAACATGCCCGCTTAAAGAAACAGTTGGGGTGCTACGATCTCGTACCAGCAGAACTTGTACCCCATTTTTGAGGATCAGCTTTTCGGGGAGCGCTTGCGTTGGCTGCTGAGTGGTGGTTCTGGTGGGCGGCAGGTATTTCGCCAATTCGGCAGGGTCTACAGGCGCACCGGGGCTAAATTTCTCAGAGGTTTGAGAGGAATTATCAGGGCTAGCGCCTGGTTTACCATCGGCAGTAGTGGGTTCAAAAAATCCTACAGTGCGGTTTGCAGTCGCTAGATAGGTTTTAGCAACTCGCTGCACGTCAGCAGGGGTAACCGTGGCGATCGCGGCTAGCAGCTTATCTGTAAAGCGGTAGTCGCCCGTGGAAATTTGATTATCACCTAACAAATTTGCTTGGCTGGCAATATCCCGATTTCGCAATATCAACGAGGCTTTCAACTGTGCCTTCGCCCGCGTCAATTCCTCTTGAGTCACCCCTTGATCCCGCAAATCAGCAAGTACCTGCTGCAATGCCCGATCGATCTCCTGTAAATCCTTGCCCGGAGCCGCCGTAGCTGACAATTCATACCAGCCGCCGGAAATTAAATTAGCCGCTCCACCGCCCGCATCGCTTGCCAATCCGGTTTCTACCAAGGCCTGGTGAATCCGGGAACTGCGCCCTCCAGTGAGAATGTAATCCATCACTTGAATAGCAGCTACATCAGGATGCAGCGTGTTCGGCAAGGGATAGACAGCATTTAGCAGCGGCGCACTTCCTGGTTCTTTCAAGATAATCGGTGCTGATGCTGGAGACTGTAATGCCGCTTTATCAGGTTTTGCAGACAGGGGATCTTTGGGCAGAGGCGCGATCGCTTTAGAGATCTTGCCAAAACTCTCTTGCACTTGTTTCAGCAAGGCATCGGTTTGGAAGTCGCCCACCACAACTAACGTGGCATTATCAGGACGATAGAAATTGTTGTAGTAGTAGCGCACCTGATCAACGGTGAATTTCTCCACATCGGCTTTCGTGCCACCAACGGGTAAGCCATAGGGACTAGTGGGAAACGCTGATCGCATCACAGCCCGACCCAGGCGATAGCTCGGACTGTTTTCATTGCCTTGCAGTTCCGAAATTACCACGCGCTTTTCGCTAGCAAGCTCTTTTTCACTGATGATAGAATTCTTCATGCGATCGGCTTCTAAAACCAGCAGCGCCTCCAATTTGTCTTGTTCAACGGTGCCATAGTAAGCCGTCATGTCGTAGCTGGTAAAAGCATTCGAGTCGCTGCCTAAGGCGCTAAAAAAACGACCAAATTGAATTGGACGCGACTGAGTGCCCTTAAACAGCAGGTGTTCTAGCTGGTGAGCAATACCATTCACCCCAGGGGCTTCGTTGCGTGATCCCACTCGATACCAAACCTGCACAGAAACAACTGGTGAGGTGTGAACTTCCTTTGTCAGCACCGTTAAGCCATTGTCTAAAACAGTTTTGCGAACTCCAGCAGTCAGCGATAAATCGGTTGCCGCTTTTGAAGGGGGCTGGGTTAAACCAGTCTGAGAGCTAGCAGGTGATTGGGCGATTTGAGGCTGGGTTGGAGCAACCGTTGTAACGATTTGGGAGGAAGCAGACGATCCAGCGAAGAGGGCGATCGCCAAACATCCGATAAACAAAAAGCTGAGGAAGCGGTGACGGCGCATAGGAGTTGATAGCGTTCCAATAGAAGGGCGGGGTGGTTAGGATGATAGGGCAAACTAGGGACGCACGGCTCAATTAAAAACTCTATTTAATGTGCGACTTTCTTGAAATACTTACCAACTGCATCACGATTCTATGCCGCTGGAGCGTGCTCCAATAAACAATAAGGGCGGCTGTAGCTGAGCGGCATTTCTAGAGCATATTCTTCTAAAAGGTCTGCATTGCTCATGATTTGTTCCGTTTGACCATCGTAAACAATTTGCCCGTGATTTAGCACGATTGTGCGATCGCACAGTTCCAAGGCTAAATCTAGATCATGGGTGGCGATCAGTTGGGTCAACGGCAAACTATCGAGCAGGTGAATCAATTGCCGCCGGGAGCGAGGGTCTAGCTGAGCAGAGGGTTCATCAAGGATCAAAATTTGAGGTTGCATTGCCAGCACGCCCGCGATTGCCACCCGTTTCTTTTCCCCCCCGGATAGGTTGTTCGCACTGCGCCCACTGTACTTGTCAGGGTCTAGCCCTACGGATTGCATGGCAGCAACAGCACGATCCGCCAGACAACCACCTCGCAAGCCCTGATTCATCGGTCCAAAGGTGATGTCTTCCCAGACGGTCGGCATGAAGAGTTGATCATCTGGATTTTGAAAAACCAAACCGACAAAATTGCGGATTTTGGTGAGGGTGTGAGGCGCGATCGCCAGTTCCCCCACCACCACTGTCCCCTGTTGCGGAATAATCAATCCGTTGAAATGCTGAAGCAAGGTAGACTTACCGGAACCGTTGGCTCCCACCAAAGCAACGCGCTCCGTTGCATGAATCGATAAATCAATCTGGTACAGCGCTTCCGTGCCATCGGGGTAAGCATAGCTCAGGTTTTCAATCGTAATCGGATTGTGATGCATGGTTTAGGGATATCGAGATCGCTAGCGACCTTGGATATAGAACAGTTGCCCCGCGATCGCAAAAGCTGCCACTAGGGTAATTGCGACTCCATCTCGCCAATTGCCTTTCGGTATTTCTGTCAGAGGAACCAGCCCAGTATAGCCCCGTGCCAACATCGCCTGATGCACTCGTTCTCCACGATCATAGGTGCGAATAAACAATGACCCAAACATATTGCCGATGACTTGGCGCTGGGCTTTGCGGCTGTTCATTAAATTTCGCGACAGTGCCGCCCGTCGCATGGATTGAAACTCATCGGCTAGCACCGCGATGTAGCGATACATTGATGCCATGATTGCCACCAACAGCGGTGGCACTCGCAGGGTCACGATCGCATGTAGCAGCGCTGGAATGGGCGTAGTCAAAATCAAAATATTGATCATCGTTAAGGAAAGTAACATTTTGAGCGCCACACTGCCAAGCGTAGTCAGCCCAACCGTGGTGATTTGGAGCCAGCCCCACTGCCACATCACCTCGCCGCCGCGCTGAAACAGCGTTCCCAGCAGCACGACCACAATAAAGCTAAACTCTACTCCCACCCGCTTTGCCAATGAACTAAACGTCACCCGGCTGAGAATCGCCAATCTGACAATGCCAAGACCGTATAGTGCCCAGGTTTTCCAATGCCCATTTGGGGTCAGCGCGATCGCAAACATCATCAGCACGGTGCAAAGCACTCGTGTAGACGGAATCAAATCGTGCCAAGGCGATCGCCGTTCGCTATCAACATCTAACCGAAATGCACCAATATGCAGCAGCATAGGTTGTTCTCTTGCTGCCTACTCTTGGGAGATGTTGTCATCTTCCGGTGGAACGCCTGAGTTCCGCACAACAACTTTGCCAATTCCCCAGGCTAAACCAAACGCAGCCAATGTGCCAATGATCCCTGCGAAGGGAGTTGCTACTGCTTCAGGCATGCCCCGAACCGCATATTCTTCAAATACTTGATAAAACGGTAGCTGTTTTGCTGGGGGTTCTTCCGCTGCTTTCTCGTCAAACTTGTAATCCTGAGCGACCCGATCCAACCCATCTGGATTTTGACTGGCAAACGGTGATAGGAAGGTGGCGATCGCTAAGGCGATTCCCAGACCAATCAACGCAAAGGTCACATTTCTATTTCGAGATGAATTAGACACTCTATCAATCCTCTTTCAATTTAGTTTGGATTTTTGACCAGCCAGCTCAGCAAACCTGAGTCATCGAATTGACACTTCAACTCAAAACTTAAAACTAGATTTTCACCTTCAAAAGCGGGATGCTGTTTGACGAGGAGCGATCACAGTTCGGGGCGCTTTATAAATCAAATCGGGGCGAGTTCGGTAAATAAATCCAAGAGCAACGACCGTGATCACTGCTTCACCGATCCCAATCAGCATGTGCCAAAACGTCATAGCGGGCAGCGCTACACTCAACGGCACCGTTTCAGACAACGCCAGTGCGAAGGCACAGACCACCGATGCAATGACCACACTTGCCCAACCAGCAACAGCAGCACCCGTTCCAATCCCCCGCCAGCTGTTCCAGCCTAGCGTCTTACGAATGGCTGCATATAAACAGTAACCACCGAAGGTGCCAATCAATCCCATCAGAAAGATATTGAACCCCAATACCGTGATGCCGCCATCTTGGAATAAAAAGGACTGCACGATAAACACCACTGCCATGACCAAAGAGCCAGCCCAAGGACCGAGCAACGTTCCAGCCAGTGTGCCGCCTAGCAAATGTCCAGAGGTGCCACCGGGAATTGGAAAGTTAATCATCTGTGCCGCAAAAATAAATGCCGCACAAACCCCCATTAACGGCACAGTGCGCTCTTGATATTCAGATTGAGCGCGCTTCAAGCAAACCGCAATTAGGGCGATCGCCACCACCCAACCCATCAGTGTGATTGGCAGACTCAAAAAACCATCAGGAACATGCAGCGCTAGAGGCAACATCCTACTTCCCAACTGCAAAGAATTAATACCTACAGATAAAATTTCAGTCATAATCTAACCCTTTATTACCCAAAATCAATGAATTAGATTTACGTGGTGTAGGAGTTAAATACCTGACTTCTTCAAATAATTCAATCCTCCATCGGGGCATCTTTGCCATATTTGGGTTGAATTTGAGGACATTCCTTAAAAAAAACACCATTACAATCAAAATGCGTGCGGTACAGAAGCCAAATCAAACATCAAACTGTTCTATTTAAGGTGCTGCAATAAAGAGATAGGAAAGAATTATTCAACAACTGCAACATGCCTCCCAGAGTGTAGAAAGCCGCTATATCCATCAGAATTCACTTCTTGCTTCGAGTAAAAATTGCATCCAGTAAAAATGGGGAGAACTGTTTACTATGCCGAAATTACATGCAAACCATGTTCATCTAACAGATCGTCTCCAGAATAGTATCAAAAGCTACAATTTTTGCGGTGTTTAAAGTAAAGGCAATGTGTGGTATAAGCGCACCTGATGTTTCCTAGGGTAGGTTCTGTAGAACTTATACCGTTATCAACGGTTTGCTTTCAAGCTGTAATTTGTTATCTCAAGCATTAAGGCTTTTCAGGATGATTATAGCGGTTTTCTGTCGGATGAGGTACGGGCAGAATAATAGAGAGCAAGGGTTTGAGCCTTTAGTTTGTACCTCACAGGAGCCGGAAACGCTATAAGTATGCAGAGGTAACTAGAGAGAAGCCAGTCCTGACACCCCCCTCATCTATTGTTGAGGTTTCTGTGGCAGACAGATCTCAGTTTCCTCTTTTCATGCAGACGACTGCGGCACTTTTCGGTTTTTTACTGTTGATTTTTTGCTTTTCTTGGATTTCCACACCCACACTCAACTCACAAACTCCTTCTGCCCAAACTTTGGTAGTTCCCCAAAACACCAATTGAAGAGTTTAAAGAGAGCTTCAAATTCCACTTTGACAAAAGCCCCAAATCTTCTTGATTTAGGGCTTTTGATTTGAAAAGTTACTAATTTCCTTTACCTCAAATTCCAGGGTTATTTCATTCTAAATAGCTTCTTCAACAACTTCAGCCCATAACCTGCTTTCCGCCTTGCCTGTGCCATATTAGTTTCTCCGGCATCCCGATAGAGGTTGAGGGCTAGATTCCGGGCAGTGGCAAATAGGACAGGTAGTGCGCTGACTCGGATTCTAGAACCATCTTCGCCTTGAGTCACATCTCGCACATGATGGACTTTATTCTCAACGTGCCAGTAATCCCGTATCCGTCGCCCAAACTGTTCGACTGTTTCGTCTAACGAACTGATGTAATAACGGATTTCAGGCTTTTTAATCAAGATATATTGCCCCTTGAGGATGTGCCGATAGCTCTTGACTCGAATAATGCTTCGTAATCCTGACCATTCTTCTGCTCCGGGCAACCCATCCCAGGTCTTCCACAAGCTGACGCTTCGGCGTTCGACTCGACCATGCCCCGTTTCAACGCAATTAATATGGGATTCGGACTGAAATTGTGCCGTAATTGCAGCGTAAAAATTGCCGTGGTTTCCTTTCAATGCGCCGAGATAGTCGTTTTCAGAGTCGATGATTTGCGCAGATATTTTTTTTGAGTGTTCAAAGCGTCGAAAGCAAACACCACTCCGCGTTTTGCCAGTTGCTCTAAGATCGGCGGAATCGCTTTAATTTCATTACTTTTGCAATCCACGGGCTGGGGAGGTAGGATCAGTCCTCGTTCCACGACGTATGCCGTGACTAATTGAATCGCAGGATGAGATTCTGTCGTACTCGCGTTCGTCTCAATCTGGTAAGAACCCCGTAAGACCTTACCATCAAGAGCGATCGTTTCTCCCGCTTTCGGTTCTATTGTGAAGAACTCTGAGATACAAGCTCCGTAGGATTGATAGTCCAGCGTTAATAGCACCCGACGGATCGTACTATAGGATGGTAGTCCATGTTTCGGTGACCCAAACAGGAGAATCAGGGATTCACGGTATTCCTCTAACCAATCTCCCATCGCGATAAATCCGCCACAGCCTGCACTGATCGCTAAGGTAAACAAGGCTAAACAGACGGCATACTGATGACGGCTGCCCGCGCCTCGGCGGGGGTCGGGTAGGTGAGAAAATACTTCTACGATTGCAAGCGTACTCATCACGATCAAAGGGGGGAGAATGGACTTCCATACTCTGGACCCTATGCTCACCTACTGTCTAGAATGAAATAACCCTGCCTCAAATTCGCTACGTTGTGATTACTTTTTAGTTCTCCCCATTACCACCGATTTGAAAAAGTAGCTCTGCTAGGTAGGAGCAAGCTTTCGATCTGGGAAACCAAAATATCGAGATCAACTGGTTTCAGCAAGTAGGTTTCAAAACTTGCGTCTAAAACTTGAGCAAATTTATCGGTAATCCATGCGGTAATAGCAATCGCGGGAATGCGGTTTCCAGAACTTTTTTCCATCTCACTCAATTTGGTCGGTAGGGTATCAATATTTTCACCGCAAAATCTCATTTCGCAAATCAAAATTTCGGGAAGAAACCAATCAACCAATTCTAGGGCTTCTGCTATTGATACTGCTGTTACAGCATTAGCGCCATACTCCTCAAGCAAAGTGGCGTAGAGACGTAAACTATCGCGATCGTTATCTATAATCAACAGTTGTATATCTTTGAGTAGCCTATTTTTGTGGCTCGAACAATTAAGGAAATCCACATGAAATCCTCTGGTAGAACTTGTAAATTGCAACGAGAAAGCAAGAAATCTGCATATCTCAAAGAAATTCATTAATCGAGTGGATCAACAAATCATGAGTTAAAACTATGAGAATCGATAGGATGAGACACTTCAACTTGTTTCACAATTTTGACAGGCTCATGTCTAAGTTCATGATTGATTTGATTGATTAAAACACTTAATTTAATAAAGATATTTTGTATTCTTTTTATTCAACGGTTTAGCTATGTTTTAGCTCAACTCAATCCTTCAAAAGGTACAGAGAATATTGAGCTGCTTTGACTAGAGTACAGACTATCGATGTTAAAGCAGAGGAAATTATTTTTCATCACCACTTTATAGGATAATTTATGACCAAAACCTTGTTAGATGCTCCTAAGTTTTGCACAGCCCAAGTAGTATGGTTCATCGGTGGAGAAGGGGTTGTTCTCAGCTCTCAACCGAAAGCTGGAGCATGGATATATCTAATCGAAATGGCATTAGGTCCAGAACCAACCTTTGGTAGAAAGGGATATGAAACGATGGTGGTGTTGAATGAAGTGGATTTATATGAGCCAGGACAGCAAATGTGGGTTAATTAAAAAGTAGTGTTCCAGCTTTTGTAAGTCGGTTGAATTGATAAATCTTCTGCTTTAAACAACCTTAAATTTTAGGAAGATGATGACTCAGCCAGTCGGCGTTTTCGCGCAGGATATGCAAAATACTGGCACGAATAACCATCTCCATTCATAGCCGCTCCTGTAAAGGGGAAGAGGGGTCAACTTTGGGTTTGCCAAAGGGTTCTTGTATCCCCGCAGCAACGTAGCGGTTGGGGACATTGCTAAGAATGTGAGCAACCAGCTTTTGGTGCAGTTCAGGCATCGCAAAAGCGGTTTGATATGGATGTTCAGGATATTCCTCTAATACATACCCAATTTCTTGCAGGACCACTGGCAATGTTAAATTGATCAATCCGTGCGACATGTTTACCTTTATTAGACTATTGATGTAAAACCTTAGATGACTAAAGAAATTTGCTTTTGCAGCGATCGGTGTTTGATTTATAAAACGGGCATGTCTTCATGGCAATGATTACAGCGCCAGTAAAGCCCGCCCAAGCGCATGTGTCGAAGCAAAACAGTGGAGCAGCATAGGCAAGTCTGCCGGGTGTTCATGGAGTGCGCGATCGCTGTTGTAGAGATAATATCTTGACTGCGATTTTGTTTGAGGTGCCTTGACAACATTGGAGTACTGGATGAAGCGAGCATTCTAACTAAAACCTAAATTAATCTGCTGGGGCACGAACCTTTTCTAAAGGTTTTCAGAGCTAGCTTTGAAGGGTATTTTGAAAGTTTTTACCACTTGAAAGAATCAAATTAGGATATGAATTGCTTTCCTCAAAGTGAAATGTATAATTTCATCACTCAATTGAGCTGTTTCGCTTCTCTTACTACCCCCTCAAACTAGCACTTTGCCGCTTCTTAAACATCTTCCAGGGGAGACGTTCTAGAAACAATAACGGACAGATGTTTGAACAGGGTTATTTCATTCTAAATAGCTTCTTCAACAACTTCAGCCCATAACCTGCTTTCCGCCTTGCCTGTGCCATATTAGTTTCTCCGGCATCCCGATAGAGGTTGAGGGCTAGATTCCGGGCAGTGGCAAATAGGACAGGTAGTGCGCTGACTCGGATTCTAGAACCATCTTCGCCTTGAGTCACATCTCGCACATGATGGACTTTATTCTCAACGTGCCAGTAATCCCGTATCCGTCGCCCAAACTGTTCGACTGTTTCGTCTAACGAACTGATGTAATAACGGATTTCAGGCTTTTTAATCAAGATATATTGCCCCTTGAGGATGTGCCGATAGCTCTTGACTCGAATAATGCTTCGTAATCCTGACCATTCTTCTGCTCCGGGCAACCCATCCCAGGTCTTCCACAAGCTGACGCTTCGGCGTTCGACTCGACCATGCCCCGTTTCAACGCAATTAATATGGGATTCGGACTGAAATTGTGCCGTAATTGCAGCGTAAAAATTGCCGTGGTTTCCTTTCAATGCGCCGAGATAGTCGTTTTCAGAGTCGATGATTTGCGCAGATATTTTTTTTGAGTGTTCAAAGCGTCGAAAGCAAACACCACTCCGCGTTTTGCCAGTTGCTCTAAGATCGGCGGAATCGCTTTAATTTCATTACTTTTGCAATCCACGGGCTGGGGAGGTAGGATCAGTCCTCGTTCCACGACGTATGCCGTGACTAATTGAATCGCAGGATGAGATTCTGTCGTACTCGCGTTCGTCTCAATCTGGTAAGAACCCCGTAAGACCTTACCATCAAGAGCGATCGTTTCTCCCGCTTTCGGTTCTATTGTGAAGAACTCTGAGATACAAGCTCCGTAGGATTGATAGTCCAGCGTTAATAGCACCCGACGGATCGTACTATAGGATGGTAGTCCATGTTTCGGTGACCCAAACAGGAGAATCAGGGATTCACGGTATTCCTCTAACCAATCTCCCATCGCGATAAATCCGCCACAGCCTGCACTGATCGCTAAGGTAAACAAGGCTAAACAGACGGCATACTGATGACGGCTGCCCGCGCCTCGGCGGGGGTCGGGTAGGTGAGAAAATACTTCTACGATTGCAAGCGTACTCATCACGATCAAAGGGGGGAGAATGGACTTCCATACTCTGGACCCTATGCTCACCTACTGTCTAGAATGAAATAACCCTGGATGTTTGAATTCGGGTTTGATATGTTTGAGTTCTGTAAGTTAAGCGAAAAAGTTGGATTCCATAACAGAAATTTGGCTCACCATTGAAGACTGTTTGAAAACGCCCGGACTATTCAAATGGTGAGCCTAATTCAAATTAGGGCGACTTCGATCAAGCTTCTAAAGTTTGCGGCAACATCTCGTACTTTTGCGATTTTTAATGTCAGCGATCGCCCCTCGCAAGCTGAATAAACAAGAAAAACCCAACACTGTCTATGAATGTTGGGTTTCAAGTATTCAATTCAACCGATAAAAGTCGCGATCGCGGATGCCAACTATGGATTCGTGTAGAAATCGTTGCTGACTGTCAGGCGGAGGTCAGCCGATGGGTCAATCACGATCAGGTTTGGGGGAGTTTGCGTTTGGTTGGTGGGCTGTCCGCCAGTGACACCTACCAAGATGGTACCCAGATTAACTCTTTGACCCAGGATAGTTGCCAAGATAGCGTTTGTTGCGGCAGAAGTGGCAACATCTCTCAGCGTGCCGGGAGGAGTGTTTTGGTTTACGGGTTGTCCGCTGACCACCTGCGATCGCGCACTAAAAGGATACGACTGATTGCCAATCATCACTCGTTGAGCGATGAACTGCGTGCCCAAAATTTGCCCATTGCTGCTAACCGGGATCAGTTGCCCCATAATGTCGCTGTCTTTGGGAATAACAACTTGTCCCTGAGCATTTTTAAGGTCATCGACCACTCGTAGAGCCAGGTTATTGATAGTCTCACCGGGAGTCACCACAATTTTTTGCGAGCCGAGATAGCGAATGTTAACCGACGTACCTTGCGGTACTAGATAACGTGGATTCAATGCGTTGGGGTTGTTCGGATTTGGGTTGCTGCCCGTGTTTGGCAGAGGTGTCGTGCCGTTGAGTCGGGCAATGTAGTTGTTTGCCCCTTCACTGGTCGCGATCGGTGCAAGTTTGCCTTGATTCACCAACGTTTGATAGATATAGGCAGCAACATCTGCACGAGTCGCCGTTTCATTGGGGTTGAGAAAACTGACATTCGGGTAGTTGACCACTACATTTCGCTCTGCTGCTGCTGCAACACCCGCTTTTCCATAGGCAGGAATTTCGCCACCGTCTCTAAACGTAGCCAAAGTCGTATCGGCGGCGCGAGTGGGCGTGAAATTCAAACCGCTGGAAAGGGCGACCAATACCTGTACCTTGGGAATTTGCTGCTCTGGTTTGAAAGCGCCATCGGGATAGCCGCTCATGAAACCCGTTTCATATGCTTTGCCGATCGCCGTTGCGGCCCAATACGAACTGGGAACGTCGCCAAAGCCACGCGAGACGCGCACTGAACTGTTACTGAACGCATTTTTGACGATCGACGCAAACTGAGCGCGAGTCACTGGAGCATCGGGCTTGAACGTACCATCGGGAAAGCCTGCAATAATTTGTCTTTCAGCCAGCGTTTCAATGAAGGGTCGCGCCCAGTGAGAGCGCGTATCTGCAAAGTTGACGGCAAAAGCTGGAGCCGAAACCACGAGCGGTGCAATAGCAGTTGAGGTCACACCCAATGCCAGCAATACTGCATTTGTTGAAGACCAAAGATGAATGTTAGACATAAAAACCCCGTAAATTGAGCAGTACCAATGAATTACACGTTATTGAGCAACAGCAAGTAATCCTTGCTCTTTTGAGCGCTGTCTACAGGCTCAAGTAAAAATTGGTGATGCAATCGTGGCTTGCGTGCAACCTAATGACTCGGTTCCGATGGCAAAGCGACTGATCCATTGGTAATGCTGACCGCAGAACTGTAGCTTTGTTCCCAGGAATTCGATTTCTATAGATTGCCCCGTTCTAAAGTTCCCTAGAGACAGCAAAGCGCGACAACTGGGCTAGTGCTTTTTTGGGAAAGAACAGCGAAAGGGTGCGATCGCTCCTCTGCTTGATTATCAAAAGCGCGATCGCCCAAACGCCAGTGATGAAACCGCGATCGCGCTTTTGCGTTTCAACCGATGTGGAGCGATCGCTTACTTTCAAGCAAAGTGTATTGCTAATACACATCATCATGATCGCCAAGATTCAGTAGTAAAATTGCGTCTTCTTCGCTTTCTTCTGGGTTAGCCACAAATTCAAAGAGGATGCGATAGCTATAGTCGATTGAGCAAGCCCAGATGCCAGCAAACTCACCTGAAAGTTTATGAGTTTTCAACGTGGCATGGAAGGGATCTACGGCAAGTTGTTCCAGCGTGTCCTCAATCATGGGGCGCAGTTGAGGATTTTGACGCACCATACGCTTAAAGGCACGTAAGGATTTTGGACTCCAGGCAATTTGTCTCAAGCATCTAGCTCCGCTAGAAAGTCTTTCACCGAGCCGTATTTAATACTACCCTTTGCAACGTCCTGGCGAATTTCTTGAATTTCTTCCAAAAGTTGTTGACTCTGTTGCCGCCGTAGCCGCTTTGCCAAAATCTCCAGCAACAATTGGCGCTCTTCTAGCGATAACGCTTCTGCAACATCGATCGCCTGCTGAAGTCGAGAGGTGCGTAAGGCATCTGTCATAGCTTTAGACAAATTGAGTGAAGGCAGTCACTTTAATCATAATGTCTGCTGTTAACGATCGCAGTTTCTACGCGTAGATGATTCACTAGCCTGCATTATTCATGAGTAGTGACAAAAACAGATCGACTCAGGCAGGCAAAGAGTGCAACCAAGAACTGGGGAGTGAAGAGTGAACAAAACGCCGTAAATACGATTGCAAACAGCAAAAACAGCCCTAAAAACCACTGACAGACACACTAATCCTATCTGAGTCTAAAATCTAGCCCAAAATCAGCGCCTGTGAGGAGACTAATCGTTGAGTAATCTGACGGAGTTCATAAGCAAATGGACAATAAGCGGCCAACTCTACTAACACCCGTCGGGCTGAAACTCTGACTCTAGCAGCCCCTTTGATCAGCATGGCTTGCAACCGTGGGACTTGGGCGGTGGCAAATTGAGTGCCTGCGGCAGCATGGCGAATCGTCAGCAGCAGGATGTAAGCGGCTTGAGCGAGCAGCAGACGAAACTGGTTGGCGATGAAGGTGTGGCAACTGAGGCGGTCGGCTTGAATGCCGAGCTTCAACTCTTTGATCCGATGTTCACTGTCGGCTCCCCGCTGCACATAGAAGTCGTCGTACACCTGATGTGCGGGTTCTTCCAAGTTAGTGAGCACAAAGCGCGGGTTCGCTCCTTTGGGCAACCATTCAGCCTTCATCACCAACCGTCGAGGTTCATCCCAACTGGCAGCGGCATAGTAGACATCATCAAACAACCGCGCCTTCTCGCCAGTCTTGAGATATTGCAACCGCGCCCGTTCTAGGAGGTCAGCAATTTTGCGCTCAGTCACCGCATTGCGAGCAAAGCCAACCGCATAGCCGACCTTGGAGCGTTCACACACCCGCAAGATTTCGACCAAAGCAAAGCCTGCATCGGCTCTCAAGATGATACGAACATCTGGAAACGCCCGCTTTAAGCGCCAGAACAGCCAGCGCAAAATGCCGGCCACCCCTTTGCCGGAGTGACTATTGCCTGCCCTCAACTGCAATACTACCGGGTAGCCGCTCTTCGCTTCGTTGATTAAGACCGGAAAGTACATGTGCTGCCCATAGTAGCCGTGAAAACAACTCAACTGCTGATGCCCGTGCGTCGGGTCATCCCACCCATCGATGTCCAACACGATTTCTTCGGGCGCCTGCCGATATTGCTTGATAAAGCCATCCACCATCCGACTTCGCATCCGCGAAACTTCTCCCTTGCTGATATGGTTCTCTAGGCGAGTCATGGTGGGTTGACTCGCTAGGTGCGCTTGATGGGCTAGCGGCAATCGGTCACAGGCAAGTTTATAAATAGGGTCATGGCGCAGTTGGTTGCTATCGTTGGCATCTTCGTACCCGCCGACAAGTTGATATACTCGTTGACTCACTAACTGCTGTAGGCTATGCGTAATTTTGTTGGGGTCGCGCCACTCCTCGATGCAGTCGGCAATTCCTTGGCAAACCTGCCTCTGTTGTTCGGCTTGTCGAGCCAGCAAAATCCCCGCATCCGAACTTAGTTCCAGGTCGGAAAAACGAACCACTAGAGACCGATGGGAATAAAAATCGGTAGTGCACTAAAGGATTGTGGGGTAGGTAACGACATCCTGCCAGGTCCAAGGCTGCTCAGCCAGTTTTGCTCGTTGAGCCGCAGTTGTTTTGAATCGACTATGCCGCCAAATCCAATTGAAATAGCTGACTACTAAGCGTGTTGTCACTTTCGTTTGCTCCCACCGTTTGCCGAACTTGTTTTGCCTGCGGTGCCATCGAGCAGTTTGTTGTCGGACGATGCCGTTGGTTCGCTCTAAGCGCTGCGTTTTGTCTTTGCCAACATAGTGCAGAATTTCAGGCGGAAGGACTCGTTCATAGCCTCCCCAGTCATCACTGTTCCACTGTTTGCAAGCCGTTTTTCCCTGTGTACTAATTACCAATTCCTCAATAAGTTCGTCTGTATGCTTGCCCACTCGTGCCGCTAAAATCAGTCCACTGGAGTCCGCTAAACTCAGACCTATCCAGCAGTCTCCCACTTCTAATTCATTGGAAAGACATTGCTTCTGTTTTTTTGCACGAAAGACCACATCTCATCCGCACTCCCCTCTGCGGTTGCCACTTGCTTGACCTGGTCGTTATGAATTAGCTGAGCCTTGGCACTCGATGCCCGAACAATACTGACCACGGTGTTGTATGCCAAGCCTGTAATTCGGCTAATCCCTCGTAAGCTGCTGCCCTCACTATGAGCTTGTAGCACCTGCTGAACTTGTTCCGGACTCACTCGTCGCCAGTAGTACAGCGTGTCAAAGCTCTCACAGAAGGTTTGCTGGCAGTGAGGGCAGAAATAGCGTTGGTGTCCATTGGGCAGCTTGCCATGCTTATGACACTTAGGATGACCACAAAGTCGGCATTCCATAGCTTCTTGAGGGGAAAGAATTGATCCTACTTTACCAAGCCCACAATCCTTTAACGCACAATCTAAAAATCGTAGGGCAGGTCTGAATTACACTCTGTCATGGCAGAATAAGAGCACTAAAAATTCTAGAGAGCTTGATTCTATTCGGTTTCAAGCTCTTTTTCTTATCCTTCTTTTACCTCTTCGTGAATAATCCAGGCTAGAAACGCGATCGCCCGATGACTGAGAATAAAAAAGATCGCGCCCACCCGAATGCGTCACTGACATCAATGCATCTTCGCGGTCGTATCAACGCCATCGCTGACCAATCGACCGTCTTCCATGTACACAATGCGATCAGCAACATCTAGAATTCGATTATCGTGAGTGACGATTAAGATGGTGCAATTTTGTTCTTTTGCTAAAGTTTGCATCATTTCTACGACATCTCGACCTGATTTCTTATCGAGTGCAGCAGTAGGTTCATCAGCAAGCACAATCTTGGGACGACTAACCAATGCACGGGCAATCGCAACTCGTTGTTTTTGTCCACCTGATAGATTTTCTGGGTAGTAGTTTAAGCGATCACCCAAACCAACTTGCTCCAAAATCTCAGTCGCTTTTTTATCTAAATCTTGGGTTGGAATTTCGTTATGTAACTCTAGCGACATTCGCACATTTTGCTTTGCCGTGAGAAAGGTCATCAGATTGTGCGCCTGAAAAATATAGCCAATGTTGCGGCGAATCTTCAGCAGTTTTTGCTTACTCGCTCCTACAATTTCTTGATCCAAAATCTTGAGACTACCTTCCTGTGCTGATCGCAGTCCGCCCATTAACGTGAGCAGCGTCGTTTTACCGGAACCAGAGGGTCCCGTCATGATCACAATTTCGCCCGGTGCGATCTCTAAATTCACAGTAAATAAAACCTGTTTACGCAGATTAGTTTCACCAAAGTAATGATTCAGGTTGCTAACCGAGATAACAGGTTGAGATCCAGTCAGAGAGGCATTAGGCGCGGAAACTGAAGAAAGTGCTTGCATGATGAATCACAAAGAGCTAAGGACGGCTAATTCAAAAAAACTAAAAAATATCGGCAGGATCGGCTGACTGAAGCTTTCGCATGGCGATCACTCCAGAGCCCACGCACATGACGACGGTGAGAATAAATACGTTGGTGGCACGTTCAACGGTCATAGCGATCGGCAGCATAGTGGCACTCTGAGCGAGAACATACAGCCCTGTGGAAAGAACTGCCCCAGGAAAAAAGCCCAAAACTGCCAGCAGTAGCGCTTCCTGAATTAGCACGCTAACAAAGTAGAAGTCGCCGTAGCCCATTGCCTTTAACGTTGCGTATTCTGGCAGATGATCGGACACGTCAGAATAGAGAATTTGGTACACAATCACCACACCGACGATGAAGCCCACAATGGTTCCGAGTCCGAAAATGAAGCCGATCGGGGTTGCATTTGCCCAATAGTCTTTTTCGCGTGTGGCAAACTCTGGGAGTGTCATGACCAAAACATCATTGGGCAGACTGGCTTTGAGGACTGCCTGCACTTGTTTGATATCCGCTGTCGGTTTTAGTTTGATCAAGCCCACATCAATATCTTCGGGCTGTCGATCGGGGAAAATTCGTAAAAATGTAGAGTCGCTAGTAATCACATTGCCATCGGCTGAAAAGGATGCTCCTAGGGTAAACACGCCCGTTACGCGAACAAGATTGTCATTTATCTCAGTTTGCAGAGGCGAAGTTGTTTTAAGCAGGGTGGCAATATCGCCAAATTCGGGTCGTCCAGCTTGGTCAAACAACACTTGATTGAGCTGTTGAAGGTCACTTAAATGTTGATTGACCTCTGGCAGCTTGAACGCTTTGGAAGCTGGATCGGTGCCAAATACTAGGATCGGCCGGGATGTGCGTGTGGTCGGGTTGCGCCATTGCGCGATCGCAATATACAGCCAACTGATGGAGTCCACATCTTCTACCGCTGCCGCTTGCAGCAATCGCTCTCGTGAAAAAGCTTTGGTAGAAAACAACGTTTCAAACTGAGGATTGACAAGGAATAAGTCTGATTGCAGGGTTTGATAGGGCACCGCGGCAGAATCAAACAAGGCATCTTTGAAGCCTAACTGCACAAACATGAGGATGTCGGCAAAAGCAATTCCGGCGATCGCCACTAGAAGCCGCGTTTTTTCACGAGTGACCTGAAACCAGGCAAGCGGCGTTTTGCGAAAGAGTTTAGGCAGCATAAGTGTGGTGAAGTGATGAAAAATTCAATGCATTGATTACGTTGTGTGGCAGAGCGCTGACACATTGCCACTCATGATTAGCGAGATATTGCGCGTGATTTTTTCGATTTCCCAATTCCACCACTGAAGCGCTAGCAGTTGGGCAATCTCCGCGTCAGTAAAGCGTTGCTTAATAGGCTGGGCCGGATTGCCACCCGCGATCGCGTAAGCAGGAATATCTTTGACAACCACCGATCGCGCTGCAATCACAGCACCATCCCCAATGGTCACTCCCGGCATAATTAGGGAATCGTAGCCCAGCCAAACATCGTTGCCGATGATCGTATCGCCGCGACCTGGCAGACTCATAAGCGTTTCCAGCTCACCTTCCCAGCCTTGCCCAAAAATAGGAAACGGATAAGTAGAGATGCCGTCTAGCTTATGGTTGGCACCGCCCATGATGAACTGAACGCGGGTCGCGATCGCGCAAAACTTACCAATAATCAGGCGATCGTCCCCATAGTTATAAAGTACGTTGCGTTCAAATCCTTCTGGATCAACCGGATCGTCATAGTAGGAATAATCTCCAACGATGATGTTGGGCGACTTAATAAACGGTTTGATGAAGCAAACTCGACGCTGATCCGCCATTGGATAAGGACGATTAGGATCAGGTCCAAAGTGAATTGCCATGGCTTTCTTTTAACCTTCAGTAGAAAGAGTTTGACTCAACCCTTGTTCAAGTTTGCGTTGACGCATCAGCAGAAATAACGGAAAACCCAAAGATTTGACATTTTGAGCCGTGAGCCTTCCCAACAAAGAAATATCCAAAAAACAATGGATGAAATCAGTAAATCCATTGCGAAAAAAGCAGAAATATAGCTCGCAAATAATTGCTCAAAAAACAACTTTAAATTCAAACCATGCTCAATAAGAAATGGAATAAATTGGGAATAAGGTAAGGCAAAACCTAAGACACAAAGCAACATATAGATGTTTTGCAGCATGAGATAATCTCCACGGGTAATTTGGCAACTGCCTTTGCACTGATGGGAACAGTCATAAGATCTTTGCTAAAGAAACGATGTCAGATTGCGATCGCGGTTTGAACTTGCAAATTTGTCAATCCGGCGACGCGCTTGCTGCTGGCTGGATCGAGCCGAATCTTGACTTCTACCACGCGGCGATCGAGGTTTTCGCCCGGTTCAGCGCTAAACACATTTTGGCGGCTCACCTGTAGCCCAATTTCGGAGACTGTGCCTTTGACTGCGCCAGAAAACCCTTGTCCTGTAATCGTTGCAGATTGTCCTAAACGAATTTTGTCGATATCAGTTTGATAAATCTCTGCGACTGCCACCATGTCGTCGGTTTGGGCAAGATCGGCAATGCCATCACTGCTCAATTTTTCACCGGGTCTCGTATGAATTTTGAGGATTTGCCCCGCGATGGGTGCGCGGATATAAGCTTGCTGGAGTTCTGCCTCAGCTTTCTTTGCTGCCGCGATCGCCATCGCCACCTCGGTTTGTGCCGTTTGCACATCCACTGGTCGCACTTCCGCAATTTTATCCAGCGTTGCCCTAGCTTCTTGAATTTGCGCCCTTAGTGAATCTGCCTTCAGGTTTTGGTTAGACTGCGCCTCTCTCAATTGCGCTTGAGCCGTCTCAAGCACCAACCTTTTTTGATCAAAATTAGAGGATGAAATCGCTCCATCTGTTGCAAGAGATTGGTAGCGATCGTATTCTACCTGGGCATTTTTCAGTTCTGACTGGCGGCGCGAAATCGTTGCCTGCTGGGTAGCCAGTTCCCCTTGGATTTCTGCCTGAAGCCGCAAAATTTGCTGCTTTTGTGCGGCAATCTCACCAGTTTTGGCTCCAGCTTGCACCTGCGCTAACTGAGCCTGAGCATTGCGGATTTTTTCCTGTGCTTCTTGCAGCGCCGACTGCAAGCGATCGCGGGAATCGAGTACTGCAATCACCTGCCCGGTTTGTATACGTTCACCCTGCTTCACCAATAGTTCTACAACGCGATCGCCATCTAACGCTTGAGGCGCAGACAGTTTAAGCACTTCTGTGCGGGGCTCCAATCGTCCTAGTGCTGTCACTTTAGTCGGCTTGGGAATCGTTGGAGCAGGCTGGGCTGAAGGAGCCGTTCGACCCAATTGAGACACCCCATAGGAAACAGTAGTACCCGCAAGCGCCGTTGCTGCGAGCGCCAGACCCACAATCCAGCGGTTGGATGGCTTTGAAAACAGTTGCAAGCTCATTGTGAACCTCATACATCCGAGAGAACTGGATTGATCGTTTATACCGAACATTCGATATAACAAATGTTTAGTCATTTGTTCTTTACATCGCAGCGCCGGCTATTTATATCGAACGATTGTTATATTTATGATTTTGATTGTACACCAGATTTAGCTCCTAAGCGAGTCGTCCGATCGGGTGACTCTATCTTTAGAGTCACAGCATTTCAGTTTCCAAAAAAGATGGCTCGTGCTTTTCCAAGTAAGCCGTTAACATTTTGAGCAACAGTTGCAACTGGGTAGAAAAGTTGGCAGCATTACAACCATAGATTTGGCTAACACAAATACCATCAACAACCGTGAAAACAAACTCAGCAACCTGCGGATCTTTAATTCCTAAAATCTCAGAAATTTTGGGTTGAATACGTTCACAAACTCGTTCTAGAACGTTGGGTTGATTGCTGTCCCGACGAATTTGTTGATAGTAATCTGTGAAGATCAGGAGTTGCTTAAGGAAATAGTCCTGTTTGCGCTCTACAAATTCAAAGCCTCGTTTTAAGCGATCGCTTCCCGTCTTAGCCTTGGCCACCTCACTTGAAACTTGCAGCATATCTTGTTGGATCATCTCCTCAACCAACTGCTCGAAAATAGCTTCCTTACTGGGAAAGTAATGGTACAAAGTTCCGGTAGAAACGCCTAACCCTGAAGCAATCTGCCGCATCGTAATTGTGGAGTACCCTTTTTCAGCGAATAAATCGAAGCATTGGTCTAAAAGCTCTCTGCGGTACTGATCGTGGTCAACAATTTTTGGCATAGTCACTTCATTATATAACAAGCGTTCGATATTGTTTATTCAGGCCTGAGAAACAGTCATCAGCAAACAGAATTGAGTCTTAGGAATTTCTTAAACTTTGCAGGCATACCGTATTATTTGCAGAGTGTTTCAATTGATTTACGGTTCGTTACAACGCTGTTATGTCTTCAACTATTGCCCTGATCGCTCACGACTCCAAAAAAGACGATATCGTCAGCTTCGCCACAACCTACGCTCCTGTGTTGGCGCGTCATCGTCTGATTGCCACTGGCACGACAGGGCAGCGTATTCAAGATGCCACAGGGTTGTCGCTTGATCGCAAGCTGTCAGGACCTCTGGGTGGTGACACCCAAATTGCCGCAGAAATCTGCGCTGGAGATGTAATGGCAGTTATTTTTTTGGTCGATCCGCTCTATGCTCAGCCCCACGAGCCTGACATTCAAGCATTGCTGCGAGTTTGTAATGTTCACAATGTGCCCCTCGCAACCAATCTCAGCACGGCTGAGGCAATTATCAGCCGTTTGGCAAAAACGTTGGTTGCCCATCTGATCTACAATCCCGTTTCAGGACAGGGAACGGGTGAACAAGATTTAGATTTGATTCGGCAACTGCTGCGCCCCCACATGAGTTTGCATGTTCACATTACGACGTCGGAAGTGAATCCAAAAGAGTTGGTTGATGAGGCGATCGCTGCCAATGCAGATATAGTGATCGCATCTGGGGGCGATGGCACCGTTTCAGCTGTTGCCGGGGCATTAATTGGCACAGGCATTTCTTTGGGTGTGATTCCCCGTGGTACCGCCAACGCGTTTGCTTCTGCCTTGGGCCTTCCTCGTGTCTTACCCATTCGTGCGGCTTGTCAGGTGATCCTAGCAGGGCATACCCGCACCATTGATGCCGCCCGCTGTAATGGGTCACCAATGATATTGCTGGCAGGCGTAGGCTATGAAGCAGAAACCGTAGATTTAGCCAGTCGCGAATTAAAAAATCAGTGGGGAGCCATGGCCTATTTAATGGCAGGCTGGCAGATGTTAGGTGTTCAAGAACCCTTTGATGCAGAAATTGAAGCGGAGGGAGAAACCCATCACATCCAAGCCTCTGCAATTACTGTTGCAAACGCGGCTCCTCCGACCTCTGTCTTGGCACAAGGAGCCGGACAGGTGATTTATGATGATGGATTGCTAGACATCACCATCGCCACCAGCGAGACAAAGATGCAAGCGGTAACCACCATGTTGAAAATGTTGGGGTCTGCACTGGTGGGCGCAGATGCTCAACAGCAAAATGTTCTGCATGGGCGCGCTAAAAAAATTACAATCACTACTACTCCGCCGCAAAAAGTGGTTGTGGATGGGGAAGTAATTGGCATGACACCGATTGATTTGGAGTGCATTCCCAATGGATTAAGCGTGTTGGCACCCAGCCCTGGCTGATTTTTGGGTTAGTAGTAAGAAAGCGATCGCCTTCCCTTTATTCTGTCCCTTTACCCTGCGAACTCCATTTCTTGTTCGATAGCACATGATTGAGCAGCGTTTTTGAAGATTTAAGTGGGGGTGGTTTCTGGAGCCGCCATTCCAGACTACTAGTTGCTAAGCTAGCCCTAACCGATCAGGTTTATGGTGTGTGACTTAGCTTATGAGTCTTTTTGCAAGTGATGGAATTTTTTGGAGTGTAGTGAATCCCATGGGTCGTGTGATCGTTCCTCTAATGGGTTCTTTGATAGCTACTTCAGTCAGCGCTCAAATCATTCCAGATGCAACGCTTCCTATTAACTCCCAAGTGGCACCCGGCTGTACTGTTTGCACCATCAATGGCGGCACCGTGCGAGGCGTAAATTTATTTCATAGCTTTCGCGAGTTTTCCATTCCCACTGGTGGCACTGCTTGGTTCAATAACTCAGTGCCAATTCAAAATATTTTGACGCGGGTCACAGGCAATTCCATCTCAAATATTGATGGGTTGATTCGCACAAATGGCACTGCTAATTTATTCTTGCTCAATCCGAATGGCATCGTGTTTGGGCAGAATGCACGGCTACAAATTGGCGGCTCCTTTGTTGCCAGCACTGCAAACAGCTTCAAGTTTCCCGATGGCAGTGAGTTTAGTGCCACCAATCCCCAAGCACCGCCCCTACTCGCGATCAACGTGCCGATAGGATTGCAATCGGGGGCTGTTTCATCCGGTACGATTACCAATCGTGGCAACCTCACCGCCGGACAAGACCTGATCCTGGAAGCGACCCAGTTAGATTTACAAGGTCAGCTCGTTGCAGGCAGAGATTTGACTTTGAAAGCCCAAGATACGGTACAAATTCGGGATACGGCAACGGTTCCTTTTTTGGCGCAGTCTGGCAGAGATTTGACCATTCAGGGCGATCGCGCGATCGACATTTTAGCCTTGAATCATGCAGGTCAAGTTCCCTTGCAAAGTGGTAGCAATCTTAGCTTGCTCAGTGACGGCATCATTTCGGGAGATGCCCGGTTTGCGTCGGGAGGCAGTTTTCAGGTCAGAAGTGTGTCGGGTGGAGCGGCTCAGTTCCGCAGCTTGTATGACCCCATTATCAGTTCGGCAGGGGATGTAGAGATTGTTGGTAGTTACAATGGCGCGGCGCTTTTGGTTGAATCCTTGGGCAGCGTCCGGTTCAATGGCTCAGTCAATATCACCAGCAATGATGCGACGTTCAGTCCCCTCGATCCAGACCCCGATTTAGCACGGTTGGGAAGCTCGAATGCATTCATTGTCAGAGCCGGTCGTTCTAGCTTGCTGTACGCTCCAAGCGGATTGCCAACAACAGTAAATGGGGCGACGTTTCAACCCGGAGCGATAGGGACAGGAATCACGGTCACAGGAGACATCAACACGAATGGTGGTCCTGTGATTTTAGACACCACAACTGGCAACATTCGGGTTAACTCAATTTTGCCGTTTTCGTTTCCCGGCACAGCTGGCTCAGTAGAGCTATCCACGGGAAATGGAAACATTGATGTCGCAGGCGCGATCTTATCGTTTGGCTTGTCCAACGGCAGTGGCGGTTTGGTGAGCTTAACTACGGGCAATGGCAACGTGACCATTGCAGGTGAACTTTTAACGTTTGCTTTAGATAATGGTGGAAGTGGTGGAAGCGGTGGTGATGTTCGGATCACGACCCAAAATGGCAATATTCTGCTTGCGAATGAACTCAACACCTTTTCATTGAAAAACGGCAGCGGCGGTAATGTCACGCTGTTGAGTGCTAACGGCTCAATCACAACGAACAAAATTAATGCATTTTCGATTAGTGGCGGCAACGCGGGAGCGGTTCAAATAACAGCGGGCGATCGCAGTGATTCTCCTAGTTTGGGTAACATCAGCACTGATCTCATCAATGGGTTTGCGGTGGGCGGATCAGGTGGCAAAATTACATTAGCAACCAATAATGGCGATGTGCAACCCGGTGAATTGCTGACAAACTCTTATGGAGGTGGCAATGCAGCCGATGTGACGATTTCTACCACCAATGGCAATATTCGGCTGGCTCCAGAAAGTGATATTCAAGCGATCGCGAGTTCTGGAGCGGGTGGGAACATTAGTCTTTCTACCACCAATGGCACCATTTCTACGGGCACACTCTTCTCCTACTCGGATGGCATCGGTGCGGGAGGTCGGGTTTCAGTGGCGACAACTAAGGGTGATGTGACGGTGAGATCAATCATCACATACTCCAGCGGCGCTGAGTCGGGGGGTGCAATCACTCTAGCTAACACGGATGGCAACATTGCAACTGACTTTCTCGTGTCTCGCTCCCAAACTGGGAGAGCCGGAGACATCACGCTGACTTCAACCCAAGGGAACCTTAGTACCACTGGGAACGGATATTTTGCCTTTTCTGCTGAGGGGCAGGGGGGTGACATTCGTCTGAATGCAGGGGGAAACATTGACACTGGTAGCCTCAACAGCAGTGGAAAACTAGGCTCCGGTAATATTACGGCGATCGCGGGGGGCGATTTTTTAATGCGGATTCGGGAGGTGGACGCCAGCGTGAGTCAAGACCTCGCTAGCCCAGTGATTTCCAGCGATACCTTTGGCATGGGACGCGGAGGTGATATTTACATTCAGGGGCAATCTGTATTGGGGCGTGATGGCGCTCAAATTTCTGCTTCCACTCATAGCACTGGGTCGGGTGGCAACGTCAGCGTTCGAGCATTCGATCGCGTCGAGCTAGTTGGAACGACACCCTTGGGCGCTCGCCCAAGTTTTTATGGGCCGGGAGGTATTGTAGGGGTGCCAACGGGCGAGTATTTTGGCGGCTATCTCCCGACTGGTAATGCAAAAGATATCACCAGCCTGACGCTACCGAGTGCTTCCTTCCCTACCGGAATTTTCACTCAAACCACCACGGCATCTTCTGGAAATGCCGGATCAATTACAGTGGAAACTCCCCGCCTACTTGTGCAAAATGGTGCCGCGATCGCCGCAACAACTTTTGGACAGGGCAATGGCGGCAATATTCGCTTGAATGCCGATGCGATTACTCTAAGCAATGGTTCTGTTTTGGGGGGGGTGGCAGCAGGTTCCGCAGGCGGCAGTGGCGTAATTGATATTCAAACCCAGACTTTGTCGGTCACTGCGGCTGGCTTGATTCAAACCCAAACCTTGGGGCGTGGCAGTGCCGGAGCAATTCAAATCAACGCCACTGATAAAGTGACCTTGGCGGATGCAGGCAGCGCTATTCGATCGGGCAGCGGCGATCGCCAAAATATGGGTAGCCAGATCGGCGAAGGAGGCAGCCTACAAATTAAGGCTCCCACGGTGGAAATTCGCGATCGCGCCGTCCTTAGCGCCGAAACCTACACCGCCTCAAGAGGCGGCAGCATTTTTGTGAATGTCGATCAGTTTAATGCAGACACAGGCGCACAATTACGAACCACCACCTTCAATAGCGGACAAGCAGGAAATATTTTTGTCACTGCTGCCAATCAGTTCACTTTGACAAATCCAGAAACGGGACTATTTGCAAATACAGTGGCAGGCTCGACAGGCAGCGGTGGCAGTATTTTCGTCAATACTGAAACTGCGTTGATTCGACAAGATGCTGGCATTGCAGTCGATAGCTTGGGCACAGGGCAAGGCGGCAACATCCAAATCAAAGCAAACCGAGTTACACTAACCGACCGCGGCTTTCTCACCGCCGAAACTGCCAGTGCCCAAGGCGGTAACATTAACCTGGATATTCAAGATATGTTACTGTTACGCCGAAATAGCTTAATCTCAGCCACCGCAGGCACAGCCCAAGGGGGGGGGGATGGTGGCAACGTTGACATTAAGGCGCTGTTTATTGTTGGGATTTTAGGCGAAAACAGTGATATTCGTGCTAATGCATTTACAGGAAATGGCGGCAAAGTCAACATCACCGCTCAAGGTATTTTTGGACTCAAATTTCAATCGAAACTCACTCCTTTCAGCGATATTACCGCCAGTTCTCAGTTTGGTACTAGCGGCACCGTCACCCTCAACCTGCCCAACATCGATCCTAATCGTGGCTTAGTTGCACTACCTCTCAATCTAGTCGATCCATCTAACCAAATTAATCAAGGATGTTCTGCGATCGCACAGGCGCGTCAAAAGAGTCGATTTGTTGCACTCGGTCGAGGAGGATTGCCCACCAACCCAGAGCATAACTTTGAGGGAAGTCAGGTGTTAGTCAACCTGATAGAACCAAGAGAAATAAATGGGCAGCGAGCGGTCAATGGTAAGCAGGCTATGAATGCTGACCCTCGTCACGCATCACCCGCCTCTTCAATCGTTGAAGCTCAAGGTGTGGCGATCGCTCCTATCGGCGTTATTTCGCTGATTACGCAAGCGCAAACAGCGGTGCCTCATTCCAATTGGCAAACCTCAGTAGAGTGCTTAGGAAACCCAGATAAATTGGAAAGTAGTCAGTGAACCAATTTAATGGCGTGATGAGGCTAGAGTAAGCTTGGCAATTTGCCATGAATACGGTCCTATATCACTGAGTCATTTGCTATTACCGCAGCCATCACGAAGGGCACTATTGTTTACAGTGGTCATTTAAGTTGGGCGCATCCCGTACTTCAACTTAAGCTCTACTTTCCTTGACAAATTTAGAACTTGGAATCTTTTTCTGACTCTATGCATGTTGCAAAGCTATTCATTAAAGTTCAGTCTTCGTGCTGCCGAATGGTAGAGCGTCAGCGTCTTGATTTGGTGCAAGAGTTGGGTATTCAAGCAGACAAAAATGCTCGTATTGGCAGTCCCCGGCAAGTGTTGATGGTTGATATGTCAACACTTGAAACCTTTGACTTACAGCCCGGTGTGTTGCAGGAAAATATTTTGCTGGAGGGCGTATTAGAACCGTTTAGGTCGGGTCAGGTTGTCCAAATTGGAGAAGCGCTAATTCGCCCGACTTTTCTGTGTGAGCCTTGTGATTACATAGAAACGCTGCAAAAAGGCTTGGCAAAACGCATTTTGGGTCGGCGGGGCTGGTTAGGAATGGTAGTGAAAGGTGGCGCGATCGCGGTTGGCGATCCCGTTTTGCCCACCTCAATGCAATTACCCGTTCTTTCAGACGATACTAGGATTCGGTTTCATGAATTTGTAGCGAGGATTCCTTCTGGCAAAGTGGCGACTACAGCAGATTTGGTACTGGCGCTTGGTGTTGCCAAAGCTTACTATCGATCGTTTCCCAGTCTAATCAAAAAGACAGCCGCTAGTTTGCCCGTTCATCGACTGGTGGCGATCGACGGCAGCTTGCTGACTCGGCATATCCCGCAGCAGGCAGACTTGCTAGCGAAGGAAGGAGTACAGGTTATATCGAACCAAATCTCAGACCGCGATCGCTGGCATCCTCAATACTTTCATCCACTCAATGAAAAAGCTGGGCAGCATCTTTGAGGGGTATCAGTACTTGTATCGCACTACGAAAATGCTGCGTCAACAAAATAGTCCCTGCGGGAATGCGCGAACAAAACTTAAAACTTTATTACCTGTTTTAGCGGATAGAAACAAAGCCCGCTTTTTCAAGCAATGTTTGTCCTTGATTAGACAAAACAAAATCGGTATAGGCTTCCCCTGCCTGTTGCTCTTTCTGATTATTTTGTTTAATCACCACAAATAGATTGCGTGTGATGGGATACTGCCCCCCTCTAATCGCGGCTTCATTCAGCTGATTACGTTTTGCTGGACATTGGGAGGGAGGGATAAGAGAACCTTGGTAAGGAGACACTAATTCATTAGAAGTTCGCCCGATCGCGATCGGCTTTACCGTACATTGATCTACTATTTCAGGTGCAGAGGCGAAGTAGATGCCACCAAAAGTTTGAGCAAGTTTGCGCACCGCGCCAGTAGTCGTAGAAACCGTTTGCACTTTTGACCCAAAGCCTCGCCCTTTCATAATTTGTTCTGCAAACAATTCAATGGTTCCTCCTGCACTCACGGGGCGCGTGATGGGTTGAATCGGCACATTCGGTCCACCCACCTGACTCCAATTAGTGAGTTTACCTGTATAAATATCGCCAAGCTGCTGCACGGTCAGCCCTGAAACATTTAAGCTGGGATTGACTGCCACCGCCAAAGCATCGATCGCCACCGGAATTTGCTTCAGCTTTATGCCTCGTTGCTGGGCTTGCTGATATTCCTGCTCGGTCACGGGACGAGAAGATTGAGCAAAGGCTAATTCATCGCGCATCAGCATCCGAATGCCTGTCGCAGAACCGGGTGCCTCGCCTGTGGGATTCACATACCGCAAGCGAAACTCAGGACGAGCCGCTTGAATGGCAGCATCTACATCTCGCCGAATCGGTGCCCAAGAAGTACTGCCGCCATAGGTAAAAAGCCCACTAGGAACATTTTGCACTTGGGCAAAATCTTGAACGCTAGATGAATTAGAGTTGTTTGACGAGTTAGTTGGCGATGTTGAACTGGAGCCTTGCGAAAAAAGAGTGCCCACATTCAGTCCAGATTTTTGAGTCAACCACCAAAAGCCACCGCCAACTAAGCCAGCCGTAACTAGGAACGAGAATACGAGCACAGGAACATCATTTTTCTGAGTCATATGGGAGAGTGCGGAGTGCAGAGAAGTATGACTACTTATTTTCTAGCGTGAATTCCTTAGAAAAATTTGGAAATTAATAGGGAAAGAATTTTGTAGATCAATCGGAACAGGGTGGTGAGGGCGATCGCTAACAGTCCTGCCATTACTGCTAATGCGATCGTCGTTAGAAAAGGACTGCCAGCTAAAGAGGAGATCGCCAAACGCTTTAACCAAGACAGCACAAAGACACCGCCGACACTCATCACTGCAATAATCACCAAATCTACCCGTTCAATGATGCGGCGTGACTGGGCAAAAAGCAAACCCATCAGCAACAGTAGCCAAAAAACACCGCTGATCAAGGTTGTACCCAATACGCTAACGATCGCGATCGCTAAAAGCCCTGCCTCAAATCCAATAAATCCCGCATTTGTCAGCAGTTCCAAGCTGGCAAAGGGGGCGATAGCGGGACGAGACTGAACGGGCTGAATCGGCTGAAGCTGAATCGGCTGATTTGGAGCAGACTGATTTGGAAGGGAAACCGCTGGAAACGTTGTAGGCGGCGATGAAGCTCCAACAGGAGTATGTGGAGCCGTTTGTTTAAGCGGGGTAGATGGTAACGTAAGCGATCCAGACGATCTGTCCAATGCAGTTAACACTTCAGCCGCAGATTGGTAGCGCTGACTGGGCACTGAGTGCAACATCCGCTCCAACACATTGGCTAAGCGATCGCTGACAGAGCAGTGTAATCGCCATTGCCAGGTGTTGCTATAAGTATCCAGCAATTCGCTGGGTTGCTTGTTTGTCAGCAACATGATGCAAGTCACTGCCAAAGCATACAAATCGCTGGATGGATACACTTCCCCGCCTGCCATCTGTTCCGGTGGCGCAAACCCTTCAGAATAAATTCCAGTTGACTTGACCCCTGCTTTGGCTACCTGCCGCACCGCACCAAAATCTAGCAGATAAATATGCCCATTGCGATGCCGCATGATGTTAGACGGTTTAATATCTCGATGGATGGAGCCGCTTTCATGAACAAATTGCAGCACTTTCAGAATTTCTTGCAGCACTTTCAGCAGGTTATCTTCAGGAAATGCGCCAGTTTGTGCGATTTCTTGCTCCATCGTCTGCCCGTCAATATACTCCTGCACCAGATAAAAAAATTGCTCATCCTTGCTGCCTTGCGAACTAGGCACCGCCAATTCAAAAAATGCAAACAAATCAGGGATTTGCGGATGGGTATTGCCCAAATATTCCAGAGCCTCGGCTTCTCGCTCGAACAAATCTTGGGCAATTTGCAGTTGCTTGGCGCTCAAGGTGTTAGAAGGCTGAAATTGCTTAACCACACAGCGGCGTAGACCGGGAGTATAGCGATCGCGCGATAAAAAAGCCGCTCCAAACCCCCCTTGCCCCAACAGCTTTTGCGGCAAATAGCGCCCCACTAAGATCAACGGCATACCGCAATTGGTGCAAAATTTTTGCTGAACAGTTTTCAGCGTTGCAGGCTCATCCAGATCGGTAAAAAAATTCTCAGGTCGCTGGCAACCTGGACGGGTGCAATAAAGATCCATAGAAATTACACATCAATGTCAGATGCTACCCGTGCGACATGCTCCAAACTAGGCGCGATCACTGGAATTGGCTCCGTATGGGCGATCGTGGCGATCGTATAGCGCTGAATTTCCGCAGTATAAGAGGCAAACTTCGGCAAAATTTCTTTACAAAATGCTTCTGCCGCCTTAGAACGGTAGCGATTGGGATTAATAATCACCGATAACATTCTTTTTACAATTACGTCATTTATCTTTGCCCGATGCAGCACACCCATTTGCAGTTCTTTCTCGATCGCTGAGATCGATACAAATGCCGCGCCTAACCCTGACTGTACCGCGTTCTTAATTGCTTCAATTGAATTAAGCTCCATTTCGATCCGCAAACGGCGCGTTTCAATGCCACAGCGGGTTAACACCTGATCAATCACCTTACGAATGGTGGATTGGGAATCTAGAGCTATGAACTGAAGCTTATATAAATCATCTTTTTGGATAATCTCTTCTCTCGCTAAGGCATGCCCAATTGGCAAAATAAGTGCGAGTTCATCTTCCGCATAGGGAACAATTTCTAGAGAGTCTTGAAGTTCAGGAGAAATTTCACCCCCAATGATCGCTAGATCAATCTGTCCATTTGCAACGCTCCAGGAGGTTCGACGGGTTGAATGCACATGAAGCTGCACTGCAACATCGGGATACTTTTGCCGAAACATGCCAATCATTCTCGGTAGCAAGTAGGTTCCGGTGGTTTGGCTGGCTCCCACAATCAAGGTTCCACCTTGGAGGTTTTGCAGATCCTCAATTGCTCGACAGGTTTCTTGACACAATGTGAGGATCTTTTCCCCATAGCTCAGCAGCAGATGTCCGGCTTCGGTTAGCTGAGCGCGTCTGCCGCCTCGATCAAACAAGGGTACATCAAGCTGGCGCTCTAGGTTTTGCACTTGCAAACTAACGGCTGGCTGAGAGACGTATAGACTATCCGCAGCGCGCTTAAAGCTTCCCTCGGCAGCGATCGCTTTGAGAATACGAAGTTGATCCAAGGTAAAAGGAAGGTCAGACATATAGCTAAACCTGAAGATGGAAAGGAGCCGAAGAATTGACCTATCAGATAGAGCCAAATTATGACGATTCGTATCAAATCATTCTGAGGCTTCTAAAACCAAAACCGTAGCATAGATAAACTATGAAATAATCTGTTGAATCGCTAAGCCTTGAATTAGGTGCATGATTGTATCAAATCGTAAAAAGAATTTATGACACAGGAAGTTATACAGGACTTTCTGAATTTACCAGGAATTGCGGGTCTTGCTCTTATAGATAAGCGCTCCCGCCCCTATTTTTGTGGAATTGATCAAGCTCTAAACTACCAACAAAAAGAAACCTTAGCCCAAGGTATTTTGCAAGTTATTGATACCATTCCTGACGGGTTTGAATCGTTTAAATTTCAATTTGCTAACTATCAAGTTCATATTCACAAGCTTGATCCAGGCATGATTTTACTGGTTTTGACTAAAAGTGGCTTAGTCTATTCCGAATACAAACAAACAATCAAAACATTAACAATCACCTTGCGTGAAAATATGGCAGGTGCGATCGCCACTTTTCGCATGTTGGCTGGCACCACAACACTGCCAGGATTAAACCATTCCAAAGCCAGCTCCATCCAAAAGCGCACTCCAGCCAAAACATCCTCCCCTTCATCTCTATCTTCCAGTGTCAGCACTGAAGTGGAGACAGCACCTACAGAGAGCGATCGCCCTGGGTTTGTTCAGCCCGCTGCTCCTCCTGCCGATGTTCCTATCAAAGACCTTTTAATCGCTCTAAATACCTTCAGTCAGGTAACAACGCAGTATTTGGGTATTCATGTCGTGGTTAACTATTGGAAATCGACCCGCCCCAGCCATGAATGGTTAAAACAATTTCAAATTGAGCGATCGGGGCAATTTAGCCTGGTCAATGCAACCACCGAATCTTTACAACATTCAGTTAGCCCTCAAGAACTTCTCTGGATTCAAGAGTGGGTTGCTAGCTTTATCACTCGCTGCTCACAAGTGATCCGCGATTTTTCATCTCTGATTAATCAAAAAGTTTTAACAAATGAACAAAAAGCCTTACTTTTGGGCTGACTGGAGATAGAAGTTGGGGGTTGGGAGTCAGGGACAGGAACAAGATGCTCAAAACTCAACACTCAAAACTTCTTTATTTGCCCCTCCACTCTTACTTCCATGGCTAAAATTGTTCGACTTGAACCCATTTCTCAAGACTCCTCTGTTGAAACTAACGGCAATCTATTATCGATTCTGATTAACAAAGATCTGGATGTATTGAAGGAGTGTGGTGGGCGCGGTCTGTGTGCCACCTGCCATGTCTATGTGAAAAGTGGCATGGAAGGACTGTCTTCTGTGAATCGGCGAGAGCAGCGCACGCTAGAAGTGATTACTACATGCAAACCAAATTCTCGGTTGGCGTGTCAGGCGCGAGTTTTGAACAATGGCGTGGTGGTGGAACTACCGCCAGGGATGTATATCAATTCAATTAAGGATATTGAAGCGCTGATTGGTCGTCGGGCTGAACAGGATTTGCTCCACCCGATTACGGGTCAAGTTCTGGTAGAGGCAGGTAAACTGATTACTCGCTCAATGATGAAGCAAATTGAAGATAAAACAAGTTTTAACATGGGGGAATATTTGACAAACAGTAAAGATGTGTAAAAGCTGTCCTCTCTAAACCCTCCTTCAGAGGCAAGGGAATTTGAAAATCCTTGATAAGCGTCTTTGCATTGGCGAGGGGGTTGGGGATATAGCTGGCTTTCCGTAGGGGGCGATTCGTTGCACAGCAAGTATGGTAGCGAGCCATTAAGAGCCATTAATATAAGGACGGATGGAAGAGGTTGCTAAATGCTGAGCCAACTGCAAAAACTAAGCTATGAAACGGATGGTCGTTATGCAACGGATGAAGAATTGGAGTTTGTAAGCGAGTTTGGGCAGTTGTTTTACTTAAGAGTCCAGACTTATCAGCGGTTGCAAGCGATGGAATCGATTATTGTGCAGCAGGTGTTGACCAAGATACAGTTATTTGAGCCGTCCTTATTTCACAGCAACAATGAGGCTCTGACCGCGAAGTGGAAGCGGGATACGCTTCGAGTGTTGCGATATTCAGCGATCGCGATGCTGCTGAATGATCCTGATTCATTGCGCGATCGCCTGCTGTTTTGGTTTCGGACGATTATGAAGGCGTTTGATGCTCAGCGAAGCTGTAATGTGACCTATGCAATCATGCAGGATGTCGTGAAACACCATTTAACTGCACCTCAGGCAAGTTTGTTTTGCCCAATTCTAGAAATGAATCGTCAGGTTTTAGGTGCAGTTTAGAGCGATACGGGCTTTGCCCAGATAAATCAACGCCGTGATTGGTTAAATCCTAAGGCATGATTAAGAAAGATTGATCCTAATTACACGCCGTCCTTTTTCAAAAAACGTCCATGGCTACTTTCCTAAGCGGTACTCAAATTCGGCAAACATTCCTGAACTTTTTTGCAGATCGTCAGCATCGGGTGCTTCCAAGTGCCTCGCTGATCCCAGAAGACCCCACGGTGCTGCTGACGATCGCGGGTATGTTGCCATTTAAGCCAATCTTTTTGGGACAGCGAGCCGCAGAATTTCCCCGTGCTACCACGTCTCAAAAATGTATTCGCACCAACGACATTGAAAATGTGGGGCGCACCGCACGGCATCACACATTTTTTGAGATGTTGGGCAATTTCAGTTTTGGAGATTATTTCAAATCTCAGGCGATCGCGTGGGCATGGGAACTTTCAACTCAGGTATTTGAGCTGCCGCCGGAACGAGTCGTGGTTAGCGTTTTTGAAGAAGATGACGAAGCCTTTGCTATCTGGCGCGACGAAATTGGCATTCCCGCCCACCGCATCCAGCGCATGGGCGCAGCCGACAACTTTTGGGTATCCGGTCCCACGGGTCCTTGCGGTCCTTGCTCCGAGTTGTACTACGACTTCAAGCCTGAACTAGGAGACGACGCGATCGATCTAGAAGACGACAGCCGCTTCATTGAGTTCTACAACTTGGTGTTTATGCAATACAACCGGGATGTAGAAGGTACGCTAACTCCGCTCAAAAGCAAAAATATTGATACCGGCTTGGGACTGGAACGGATGGCGCAAATTTTGCAAAAGGTGCCCAATAATTATGAAACTGACCTGATTTTTCCGATTGTGAAAACGGCAGCGGAAATTGCTGGAATTGACTATCACACTGCTGATGATGCGACGAAGGTAGCGCTGAAGGTAATTGGGGATCACATTCGCGCTGTGGTTCATATGCTGGCCGATGGGATTACGGCTTCCAATGAGGGGCGGGGCTACGTGCTGCGTCGTCTGATTCGGCGAGTGATTCGTTATGGGCGCTTGATTGGCATTGATCGAGAGTTTACGCCGTTGGTGGCAGAGACCGCGATCGCCCTTGCCGAAAGTGATTACTCCATGCTTCGTGATATGGATCGGACGATTAAATTGGCCCTGCAACGAGAAGAAATTCAGTTCCTCAAAACTCTAGAGTTGGGCGAGCGAGAATTGGCAACCGTGATGGAACAGGTCGGTGCAGGTGGGCAAATTCCTGGGTTGAACGCCTTTACTTTGTATGATACCTATGGCTTCCCACTGGAATTAACCCAAGAAATTGCTGCTGAAAAAGGACTCACCGTCGATTCAGACGGCTTTGAAGCGGAAATGGAAAAACAGCGATCGCGATCACGCAATGCGGTAGAAACCATTGATCTGACGGCTCAAGGGGCATTAAATCAACTGGTGGGACACATCCCAGAAACCGAGTTCTTGGGCTACAGCTTGCCTGCGGTAGAAGCGGAGGTAGAAGCGCTGTTAGTTGCGGGGCGGGTCGTTTCTGTGGCTGAAGCGGGCAGTGAAGTGCACGTGATTCTCAATCAAACCCCCTTTTATGCCGAGTCGGGTGGGCAACTGGGCGATCGCGGCTATCTCTCCAGTGAAACGGCACTAGTGCGAATTATGGATGTCAAAAAAGATGCGGGATTTTTTGTTCACTATGGACGAATTGAGCGGGGAACCTTGCATGTCGCCGATGGCGTAAACGCCCAGATTGACCTCGCTTGTCGCCGTCGGGTGCAGGCACATCACACCGCCACTCACCTGTTACAGTCTGCCTTAAGAAAAATTGTGGATGAGTCGATTTCTCAGGCGGGTTCCCTAGTGGGGTTTGACTCGCTCAGGTTTGATTTTCGCAGTCCGCGTGCCTTAACGGCTGAAGACGTGCAGCAAGTCGAAGAACAGGTCAACACCTGGATTGCAGAAGCCCATGTTGCCCATACGGAAACTCTGCCGATCGCAGAAGCTAAAGCACGAGGCGCGATCGCCATGTTTGGCGAAAAGTATGGCAATGAGGTGCGGGTGCTGGATGTGCATGGTGTATCGATGGAGCTTTGCGGTGGCACCCATGTCAGCAACACGGCAGAAATTGGGTTGTTCAAAATCACCTCCGAATCAGGAACTTCAGCAGGGATTCGCAGAATTGAAGCCGTAGCTGGACCTGCCGTGCTGGAATACCTGAACCTGCGCGATGAAATTGTGAAAGACTTGAGCGATCGCTTTAAGGTAAAACCGGAAGAAATTCGCGATCGCATCACAGCCCTGCAAACCGAGTTAAAAACTACCCAAAAGCAGCTAGACACCGCTAAATCTCAGGTTGCCCTGGCAAAAGCCGACAGCCTATTGGCAAAAGCTGAATCGGTAGGCAAGTTCAAAATTTTGGTTGCCGAATTAGCTGGAGTTGATCCTGAATCCCTCAAAACTGCTGCCGAACAACTCCAACAAAAACTTCCTGGAGGCGCAGTGTTTCTCGGTTCTGCCCCCGAACCCGGAAAGGTTAGCCTAGTTGCTGCCTTTAGTCCTGAAGTGGTGCAAACAGGCTTGCAGGCCGGTAAGTTTGTCGGGGCGATCGCCAAAATTTGTGGTGGCGGTGGCGGTGGCAGACCCAACCTCGCCCAAGCAGGCGGACGCGACGACAGCAAACTGGCTGAAGCTCTTGAAGCAGCGAGAGAGCAGCTAAAAAGCAACTTAGGCTAGAAGTTGAGAGTTTGCAAGTTCGGTGTTCGGCATCTTCAGACGTTTTCGTTCATAATCTGCACTCTTTACTCCGCACCTCGCACTCTGTAAATTGCTAAACAAATCTAAGTTTTTCCACTAATTGGTTCTAATTTTGCTGAAGGAGAGTACCTTAGTAACGGACTAATAGAATCTTAAAAATTTTATTTTGCCCCGAACGGGTAATACTGAGTCCTGAGTCGCTAGTTACACTATGACAAAACCAAGGGTGGCGGACGTAGGAGCCTTTGAGGAGCCAATGGAGAATCGACCAGAGATTAATGGTGAAAACGCGCGAACGGTTGAAAGCATCCTGCAAACGGTGACTCAGGATCTTAAGTATTTGCATCAAGGGTTGGTTACTCAACTGTCTCAAGAAGTGACGCAGCTTCAGGCAGAAAAAGCTCGGTTAACTTCTGAAGTTGGCAAGCTGCAAACCACTCAGTTATCTTTGCAAACTCGACAACAAGAATCGTTATCTCAACAACAGATTGCTCAACAGCAACTGTGGGCGAAGCAACTGGCATTGGTATTAGCGAACCATTTGCAAAGTGTGATGGTGCAGCAAATTAATCAACTTGCTAGTACAAATCAATTGGGGGGTATCACGACCCTGTCCAGTGACGGAAGCGATTCGAGCGACCATGCCCATCGACTGCTGGCCTCCTTGGATGCGACCTTTAGCGCCACATTTGACACATTGCAGCAAGAATTGGCAAGCTACGAAAGCGCACTCTCGCAGCAGCTTAGCCGCATGCACAGCATGGAGCAGCAAGGAGAAGCTGTTTTAGAAACGTTGGTGAGTCGGATTAGAGATCAACTGAGATCGGAGTCACGGCAACGATCGCTAGAGTCATCCTTGCCTCAAGAAAATAGTCCATTACCGCCATCGACTTATGGCGGAGGGCATGATATCGGCATCAACCCGGCGATCGCCCCGGCTCAACCGACCCAACTATATCCACCCGAACTACCCATAGCCCCCTCACGGTTTCCCAAAGCGGAGCCCTCACGGGAATCGCTCCAAGGTTACCCCCCTCAACCACAGCAGGGGCAATCTGCTGCACCGATCTCACCTGCTCCATTAGCGGCTCCAGGTTTTTCCATCCCCCAGCAGGCACCTGTAAAAAAGGAGCCATCGACTTTTTGGACTGGGTTATGTTTAGTGTTGCTTTCAACGGTAGCGCTGTCGATTCACAATGTGGTGGTGCGCATCATCGGTAATGGTGTCGCTAATCCAATCACGAAAGTCTTTGAGCTTACCCCTGCCAGATTGCTAAATAGATTTGATGTGGGCGGTTTTCTTCAGCTCAATTTAGGCAATTCACTATTGATTTTGTGGCTGCGAATGCTGGTGGTGCTGCCGCTGATGGTGGGTGTGGCAATGGTGCTCTATCCGCCTGTATGGCGAGATTTGAAGCGATTTTTTGCGCTGCAAGATCGCAAGCCAATCTGGAATGTGGTTGGCAGCGGTGTTTTTCTATTTCTATCCCAAGTGCTGATTTATATTGCGATCGGGCAAATTGGGGCAGGACCTGCCGTTACGATTTTGTTTATGTATCCCATTTTTACAGTGCCGCTGGCATGGGTGCTGTTTGGCGATCGCCCCACTCCTTTACGCTGGGTGGTGATGGGAACGATTTTGGCAGGAATAATTTTAACGGCACTCCCCAAGATTTTTGAATCTAGCAAAGGGTTTTCACCGGAAGGCATCATGATTGCGGTCTTCTCTGGGGTTGCCTTTGCCCTATATCTCATCCTGATGCAGCTTGGCTTTAAAAAACTGCATCCCGTTCCTGTTAGTCTGATTCAATTCTTCACTATCTTTGTCTTATCTGCCGTTATTTTGATTTTGCTGGGTCCCAATCTGGGTGTGTTGGTAGAGCCAGACAAGCGCACGGGCTTCGTTCTTAGTGGTATCGTGTTGGGCTGTTTGACCCTAGTGGGGTATTTATCTAATAATTTTGGCGTGCGTTACATGGGAGCAGGTTTAGCCTCCATCGTTGCCTCTATCGGACCAGTCATGACTGCGTTACTTGCCTGGGTGCTTATTCAAAACCAGTTAGGAGTAGTGCAGTGGTTTGGCATCTTTTTGGTCACTGCGGGAGTAGGTGCGCTTAGCTTTGAGCGCATGAAGCTGCAAAAGAAGAAATAGTACGGAAGTACAGTGTGCGGAGTACAAGGTAGGGGATGGTCAGAAATTTGACGTCTTTCTATTCTCCGAACCCCGAACGTAGACTCCGAATTCAGATAGCTAATCCCAGCGACGTTTGACTTGTCGGAACTCTAAGTAGATTAGAGCTGCGACCACAAGCAGCATTAATATTGGAACAGCGATCGCCGAATAGAAACGGTTGAACTCGCTGCTTCTGCTGTAGAGACAGCGATGTTGCCTACGGAAACAGAAGTTAACGTTAGACGCGTGAAGCTTACGACTGCCCCGGTGCCGCCGCGATCGCGCCACCGCCGATGATGCTAAGCTCCAGCGTAATAATTATTCTTCTCCGCGCCCCTCACTTGTTCGGTTGAGCGCTTATTCAACGTCCTCACCGAAGTTTGCACTTCAACCAAAAGATAGATTATTGGATGGGTCTAAAAGTAGATAATTATAGTTAGCAACCATTGCTTTGCTGTTGGACTTATTCAATCATGCTGTTGAGGGACGGGTTGAGTGATGTTCTAGACCTGTTGTTACGCAATTGTAGAACTTTGTCAAAGACACAAAATTTTGCAACTCTACTGCTCAGCCATGGAGATGATCGCCGATGACGGATGCAAAGGACGGGATGCAATTGCGACCCCAAGTGGAAACAACTGTCGGCAGCATGCCGCCGCCTGAAACAGCCCGATGTCTTGCTGGCGGTGGCGAAATGGGAGCCTTGATGCGCTCATTTGATTGGTCATCCACTTCATTAGGGTCGCCAGAGCAATGGCAACAGAGCTTAAAAACTGCTGTGCGAATCATGTTGACTTCGCGTCAGCCAATGTTTGTCTGGTGGGGAAAGGATCTGATTAATCTTTACAATGACGCTTACAGAGATATTGTTAGAGGCAAACATCCAAACGCTTTAGGGCAGCCTGCATCATCCGTGTGGCATGAGATTTGGGAGCAAGTTGGGCCGCGAGCAGAATCCGCAATTCTCAAAAATGAAGGCACGTATGACGAAGCCTTGTTGTTGATCATGGAGCGAAACGGCTACCCGGAGGAAACCTATTACACCTTTTCTTACAGCCCTATTCCCGATGATCAAGGTGGCACGGGTGGAATTATCTGCGCCAACACAGGCGATACCAAACGGATTGTTGGTGAGCGCCAATTAGCACTATTGCGAGAATTAGCTGCCAAAACGGCTGACGCACGCACCTTTGATGAAGCTTGTACTAGCAGCGTCCAATGTTTACAAACCAATCTGTATGACTTTCCCTTTGCAATGATTTATTTGCTCGATTCCGAGCAGCAGCAGATTGTTTTGGCTGGAACCAGTGGAATCGATCGCGGTCATACTGCTGCACCTGAAACGGTTGATCTCCATACTGATTCGGCTTGGTCGCTGGCAGAAGTTCTCAAAACGCATAAGGTAGTCTTGATCTCTGAGTTGACATCAATCTATGACTCTTTACCAACTGGCGTTTGGGATCGTTCTCCACATCAAGCGGTGGTTGTGCCCATTGCGCCGTATGGGGGAACCGGAAAGGCTGGAATATTGGTGCTTGGATTAAATCCATTTCGCCTCTTCAATGAAGAATATCAAGGATTTATCGATCTGGTTGCGGCTCAAATTACCTCTAGCATTGCCAATGCCACAGCCTATGAAGAAGAACGTCGCCGCGCCGAAGCTTTGGCAGAACTCGATCACGCCAAAACTACCTTTTTTAGCAACGTTTCCCATGAGTTCCGCACGCCCCTGACGCTGATGCTGGGTCCATTGGAGGATATGCTTGCCACGACTGCCCACAAACTAGATTCACAGGAACAAGAGCAGTTAAAAATGGTGCAGCGGAATGGATTGCGCCTGCAAAAACTGGTGAATACCTTACTCGATTTTTCTCGGTTGGAAGCGGGGCGATCGCAGGTAGTTTATGTTCCTACCGACTTAGCAACATTGACAAGCGAGTTGGCAAGTGTTTTTCGGTCTGCGATCGAACAGGCAGGCATGACTCTCCAAGTCAACTGTCCGCCTTTGCCAGAAGCGGTTTATGTTGATCGCGATATGTGGGAAAAGATTGTTTTAAATCTGCTCTCCAATGCTTTTAAGTTCACGTTTACGGGCGAAATTGAGGTTCAGCTAGAATGGCGCACGGAGCATGTTGCTTTACTCGTGCGTGATACAGGAACAGGCATTCCAGCCGCAGAACTGCCCCATCTATTTGAGCGGTTTCATCGCGTTGAAGGAACGAGAGGACGCAGCTATGAAGGCTCTGGCATTGGGCTATCCCTGGTGCAGGATCTAGTCAAACTGCATGGTGGAACGATCTCCGTCAACAGCGTGGTAGGCAGCGGCACCTGCTTTACCGTCCGCATTCCAACAGGCACCGCTCATCTACCCCCAGAGAGCCTTGGCACCACTCAGTTATTCTCAACAGCCCTGGGTGCTATACCCTATGTTGAAGAAGCGCTGCGCTGGTTACCCGAAGCGAATACCAGTTCAGGAGTTCAGGATGGGGAGTCGAGCGGAAGGACGGAAGAAACTACTACGGAGTTGGGAGTTCGGGGTACGGAGTTCAACTCTTCAACGTCACACGCCGTACCTCGTACTCTCCACTCTGCACTCTCCACCCCCCACATTCTGCTAGCCGACGACAACGCCGATATGCGGAGCTACGTAAAAGGGCTGCTGACAACCCAGTATGAAGTGACCACTGTTGCGGATGGCTCTGAGGCTTTGGCGATCGCCCGTGCCCAAACGCCAGATTTAATTCTCAGCGATGTGATGATGCCCACCCTCAACGGGCTGGAGCTGGTGCAACACCTCCGCGCCGATCCGCTGACCAGAGGAGTGCCCGTGATTTTGCTGTCAGCACGGGCTGGCGAAGAAGCGCGAGTGGAAGGGCTAGCAGTGGGAGCCGATGATTATTTAGTAAAACCATTTTCGGCACGGGAATTGCTAGCACGAGTGGAAGCCACCTTGAAACTGGCGCAAATTCGGCAGTCAGCCGCGAACCAGGAACACGACCTACGCCTGATTAGTGAAGCTGCCAAGCAAGAAGCTGACGCAGCCTATGAGCGCATTAGCCAGATTTTGGAAAGTATGACCGATGCGTTTGTGGCGCTCGATTGCGATTGGCGCGTGATCTATCAAAATGCTGAAAGTGAGCGAATCAACGGTAGACCCAAATCAGAAACTCTTGGCAAAACCCACTGGGAAGCATGGTCAGCATCCATCGGCACCAACGTAGAGCGCCAATATCGACGGGCAATGGCAGAACAAGTTCCAGTCCATTTTGAGCATCACTATTTTGATCCTCCAAACTTTGATACCTGGCTAGAAATTCATGCCTATCCATCGGCTCAAGGCTTAGGAGTTTTCTATCGAGACATCACCGATAGAAAACGCGTTGAAGCAGAACGTCAGCAGTCAGAGAAAGCCCTTAAACAGAGTGAGGAGAAGTTTCGCCAGCTTGCCAATGCCATGCCACAAATTGTCTGGACAACCAATGCAGTAGGCGAATTGGATTATGTAAGCGATCAGTGGGCTGACTATACCGGACTGACATTGGAACAAACTCGCGGTCTGTCCCAGGAAAACCTATTTATGCACCCGGATGATGTGCAAACAAGCCTTGAGCAATGGCAGGCTGCTCTCGCCACCGAAACCCCTTATCAAGCTGAATTTCGTTTAAGACGAGCCTCTGATGGCGTATATCACTGGTATTTAGGGCGGGCGATGCCGATTAGAAACGAGGAAGGGCAGGTCATTCGCTGGTATGGCACCTCTACAGATATTAATGTCCAAAAATTGATCGAACTTGAGCTTCAACAGGCAAACGATCGCTTTGAACTCGCTGCAAAGGCTGTCAGGGGGCTGATTTATGACGTGGACATTCAAACCAATTTTGTCGCTCGAACGGAAGGCTTAATCCGTGTTTTAGGCTATTCGTTGGCAGAAGCGGAGCCAACCCTCGATTGGTGGGATCGGCAAATTCATGTTGATGATTTGCAGCGCTCAAGAGCAGAGGGGCAAGCACAGATGGATCAGAGCGATCGCTATCGTGTTGAATATCGCATTCGTCATCAACAGGGTCACTATGTCCATGTGCAAGATCAAGGACTCTTAATACGAAATGCCGCAGGAGTGCCCATGCGAATTGTAGGCAGCACGATTGATATCAGCGAAGTGAAGCGTGATGAAGTCATTCGTAAAGAGATTGAAGAAGCCCTACGTCACAGTGAACGACGCTATCGTTCGTTGATTGAAGCGACCTCTCAAATCATTTGGGATACGAGCGCTGAAGGTGAATTTGTGAGCGAGCAACCCGGCTGGAGCGCCTTCACTGGGCAAACCTTTGACGAATTGAAGGGTTGGGGCTGGCTCAATGCGATCCATCCAGAGGATCGAGCCAATACGGCGCAAGTTTGGACGCGGGCAGTGACCCACCAAATTGTTTACGAAGTCGAGCATCGGTTACAGCGGCATAATGGAGTCTATCGTAATATGCGCGTGAAAGCGGTGCCTGTATTTGAAGAAGATGGCACCCTGCGTGAGTGGATTGGGGTGCATGTTGATATCACGAAAGCAAAGCGCGACGAAGTCAATCGTAATCAAGCAGAAACGGCACTACGACAAAGCGAAGAACGCTATCGATATCTAGTAGAGTCGATTCCGCAACTCGTATGGACAGCAAATACAGACGGCGTGCTGCTGGATGTGAATCAGCGGTGGCTGGATTTCACTGGGTTAAGCCTGGCGCAAGTACAAACGGAAGGCTGGCAGGTAATTATCCATCCTGAGGATATTGCACAGCTCAGTGAATGCTGGCAGTCAGCCCAACAAAGCGGCGATCGCTATCAAGCGGAAGGTCGAATGCGACGGGCGGATGGTGAATATCGTTGGCATTTGCACCAAGCCGTTGCAGGCAAAGATGAACTGGGGCAAGTAGTCAAATGGTTTGGCACCGCAACCGATATCGAAGATCAAAAGCAACTAGACCACGAGCGCGATCAAATTTTGCAGCAAGAGCATCATGCTCGTGCCCAAGCCGAACACGCTAATCGCATGAAAGATGAGTTTTTGGCAGTTTTATCCCATGAGCTACGCACTCCACTGAACCCCATTCTGGGTTGGGCAAAACTCCTGAGAACGGGTAAAGTTTCTGCTGACAAATACGAAGCGGCATTTGAAACGATTGAGCGCAACGCCAAACTGCAAACTCAATTAATTGAGGATCTACTCGATATTTCTCGTATTCTTCAAGGTAAGTTGGCACTGTCAATTTACCCGGTCGATTTAACCTTTATGATTACCGCCGCCAGAGAGACGGTTCGTCTTGCTGCTGATGCAAAACGGATCACCATTCATACAGTTTTTGAGCCGAACGTTGGCACCGTTGCAGGTGATACGACTCGTCTTCAGCAGGTTGTTTGGAATTTGCTCTCTAACGCGATTAAGTTCACACCCGAAGGGGGACGAATAGACATTCGTTTGAAACAGGTAAAAGGGGAAAAAATCAGGAGTCACGAGTCAAGAAATAGGGGTGAAACTAGTCGCTCACCGCTCACCTCTTATGCCCAAATCACCATTCGAGACACTGGAAAAGGAATTTCTTCTGACTTTCTTCCCCATGTGTTCGACTATTTTCGACAGGCAGACGGAGCAACCACTCGTCAGTTCGGCGGATTAGGCTTAGGATTGGCGATCGTTCGACAAGTGGTCGATTTGCATGGCGGAAAAGTTTTTGCAGAGAGTCCTGGTGAAGGGCAAGGAGCAACCTTCACAGTGCAGCTTCCCTTGCTCCATCAAACCGCCCCAGCGGATGAAGATAATGGTCCTTCTATACTGACATTCAAATCGCGATCGCTGACCGGATTAAAAATATTAGTTGTTGATGATGATGCCGATTCACTAGATTTCGCAGCATTTATCTTACAGCAGGACGGTGGCGACGTGATTACAGTAGCCTCTGCACTGGAAGCAATTGAAGTTTTAAAGCAGTCCCACATCGATGTCCTTGTGAGCGATGTCGGAATGCCAGAAATGGATGGCTACATGTTAATTCGCTATCTTAAAACTCAAGGGCCACAAGAAAGTCAAATCCCAGCGATCGCCTTAACTGCCTATGCTGGAGAATCAGATCATCAACAAATTATTGAAGCAGGGTTTAAGGCTCATGTGACCAAGCCGGTTGAGCCAGAACAACTCATCACTGCGATCGTGAATTCATTGACCCGTTAATCTATAGCCAAAAGACCTCAAAACTGGCTTACCTAAAATAAACAAGCGTCCACATTTGAATAAAGGTAAACGCTTGTTCAACTGACTAAAACTAAGAAGAGCAATCAATGCTAGTTAATAGCGTCTTTTACAGTATCTTTAGCTTTCTCAACGCCTTCACGGGCTTCGCCTTCAGCCTTTTTTGCTTTACCTTCGGCTTCCGCTTCCTTATCTCCTGCAAGGTTTCCTGCGCCTTCTTGGACAGTGCCTTCAACTTTCTTGGCTGCTGCTTTTGCTTTATCTTCTAAAGACATTGTATTTCTCCAGTAGTGTTTTTTTATGCTGACCGTCAGTTGACCAAATATTTAACTGGCTTAATTACACTGTAGCGATGCATCTATAAACCCTCCTCTATCGGCGGAAAGAGTTTGCTAGCAGAGCAGAAAGTTCAAGGAATAGAGCCGTTAACACTTAACAACAAAATATCGTTCGTTTCCTTGCCAAAGGCTCAAAACGAACGATATCAATACTCAAAGAACTAACTCACGCAATCGCGTCTAGGAATGAATTGTGTTTGTGCGAGGGTGACGAGCACCAGCAGAAGCTCCTAGCAAAGAAGCCACCAAACCAAGTAGAGAGCCTAGAGCGAATGACCAACCAACCTTTGCTGCATTGCCGGCAAGTTCACGGGTTTGTTGAGCCGTCACGTTTGCAGCATCTGGATTTGGAACATTCACGCCGCCTTGCTGGGCTTGGTTGATGATCGATCCTGCGTTAGAAGCGACTACACCAAAAGCGCCCGAAACACCCATAGAAAGCAGCAAAGCGCTAATCGCCAGGGTCGTTGCCCATAAGATAGCCCCGTTTAGCAAAGCTGTACTTTTGTTCATCGCTCCACATGCACGAGTGGTAACCCATCCTCCAACGAACAAAGAGATGAATAGACTAATAATTGACCAAATACCAACGGCAGAGCCAACCTCATCAGCATTAGAGCGAGGTGCACCTGAACCCGAAATTCCCGATAGTCCAATCGCTGCACCTAAAGCACTTAACACAAGTTGAGTACTGAGCGCAATCACCAAACCAGCAAAAATAGGACCCCAACGAACACGATCGTGATACTCCGCAACAGGGGCCGCAATCGGACGTTCAGCAACATAATCCACGGGGCGATCCATGGGTCGATCAGTATATGACATAGCCTTTAAAACTCCTACGAAACAATACAAACATATTTATGGAGAACCTATTAAAGAAACGCTGAAACGTAGCCAGCGGGAACTTTATAGGCGCTTTAAAAAATCTCCTTAAGACGTTTATATGTGAAAACCTGTAAAACTTTCTCTATCGCAGGAGTGAACTCTTTTGATTGGGCTGTTGTCTCAGTTGTTGATCCAACAATCGATATTAAGTTCACGTTTGGCAAGAGGCTTCACTAAGCAATCCAGGGCGCGATCGGGGGGATTAGTTCGGCTTTGCTTTTGCCATCTCGACTCAGGTCATCAGATTCAGAGCGGCTGCATCGCCTTAATTTCAACCTTACTTACTTGCTCTAAAAAGGCATAAAGCCGACATTCTAGGCACTTGAGAAAATGTTGGATGACACTCAAATTCTACGTGCACCCCTTCCTGATGCGGATAAATCCGCAATCTCTTGTTGCCTGTGTGCAAACAATGAATATTATCAGCTAGTAGAATTCAGAGCGGAGCTATTTTGCATTTGATGATAGTTCCAAAGTTTACCGCGTTGGGCTAGCAGCTCCTGATAGGTTCCCTGCTCAATGATTTGTCCTTGCTCTAAAACAACGACTTTATCAGCCCGCCTAATGGTAGACAGGCGATGGGCGATCGCGATTACTGTTCGTCCGACCGATAGTTGCTCAATGGATGCTTGAATTAACCGCTCTGATACTGAATCCAGGGCACTGGTTGCCTCATCCAAAATCAAAATTTCTGGGTTTCGCAACAAAGCACGAGCGATCGCGATTCGTTGACGTTGACCACCGGATAATCGAACCCCGCGATCACCCAATACCGTATCCAATCCTTGTGGCAGCTCTTCAATAAACTCCGTTGCGTTTGCAAGTTTGGCGGCTTTCATGACCTCAACATCGTCCACATCAATGCCATAAGCAATATTGTTTCGTACCGATGTGTTGAAGATAAATGTCTCTTGGCTCACCATGGCAATCCGTTGTCGCACCGATGTGATATCAAACTCACGCAAACTTACTCCATCCAGTTGAATATCGCCTTGAGTCGTGTCATAAAACCGGGGAATCAGATCTGCCAAAGTTGATTTACCTGCGCCCGACGAACCGACCAGCGCTATGGTTTGCCCTTTGGAAATAGTGAGCGTAATGTTGTGCAGTACGGACGATTCATCCCCATAGCCAAAGTCTACCGAGACAAACTCGATCGCCCGCTGCAAGTTTGTAAACTGTCGATGACCATTTTGTAGATAGGGCTTGTTGTCGCGCCGCAGCAACTCTTCGATCGCGTGCAGCGATCCTTGCATACTGCCCATAGAAGCAAGGCTTCCATTGATTTCTTGGATTGCTGGAACCAAACGAAACAGCAGAAAAATGAACGTCAAAAGAGCGCCAACCTGTAAAGCTCCGCTACTGACAAACACACTCATGCCCACCACAATCATGCCAATTAAAATCGTGCTGGCAGCCGCTTCTGCTAAGGGTCGCACAATAGACATCTGCATAGTGGCTTGAGTATTCGTTTCAGCGATTTCATCACTAACCCGATAAAACCGTTGTCGCTCAAACTCTTGGGTGGCAAAGGCTTGCACCGTACGAATGCCGTTGATGAACTCAGAGGCGATCGCGGTAAACTCTCCCCGCGCTTGCGACACTGGAAAACTCAGTTCCCGCACCTGTCGATTTAATGTTGATAAACCCACTGCCATTAAGCTAAACAACAGCACCGATGCCAGCGTCAGTTGCCAGGAGATGCTGATGGCGATCACTGCATAAACTAATAGCACCAGACCCTTTGTCAACAGAAAGCTAAATGAACCAAGAAACTGCTGAAGTTGCCCGACTTCCGAGGTGAGCGTGTTGACTAAGTTGCCCACCTGCGTTTGTCCAAAAAAACTCAGGCTCAATGACTGTAGTTGCTCAAAAATTTGGCGGTAAAGGCGATCTACAAGGCGAATCCTTGCCAGACTCGTATAAACCGCTGTTAGGTAGTTAAATATTGCCCGAATCCATGTCGATAGCAGGATGAGTGCCGACACGCGAAATAGTTGATCTAATTTTGAGCCATTGGCTCCCAAAACCCAGACATCTATCCACTCAACTCCAGAACGAACGGGTTCAGCATCTGCGTTGACCAAGGTTTGCAAAAAGGCAAGCAAAAAACCAATGCCAAATCCTTCAAAGATGGCCGCTAGCATCGGAAATAACAGAGATAACACCGCAATTTTTGGGAAAAATCGAATTTCACGCAAAATTAATTGGTTATCTTTCCAAAAACTACTTGCCTTGAGCAAACGATGTATCACTGTTGGCAACTTTAACCTCATAAATTTTTCCAGTTTGCTAATTTAAGGTGCATGTTCTGCTCTTTTGATTTCTTGCGCCTACTTATGCCTATTCACCGTTTATAAGCTATAAGTTTTAAAGATCTTTCTTACCCTCCCATTGATAAGTAGAGTGCTCTGGGCAGTGGGAACAACAGATTGTTTAAGTCACTTAATAAGCACCAAACCCAGACAATACTTTAGGTATGGTCATTAGTAAGAACTTAAAGTCCTGCCGGATCGACCAGCCTTGCAGATAGGTGAGATCGGAGTGATTGACGGTGTTGAGATCGACCACATGCGATCGCCCCTGCACCTGCCATGAACCTGTGATTCCAGGCAGTGCATTTAACCGCAATCGTAGGTTTGGGCTAATTCGCACGGCATCATATAATGCCCACGGACGCGGACCCACTAAACTCATCTCTCCTCGCAATACATTGAATAACTGTGGCAGTTCATCTAGGCTATACTTTCGCATCCAATAGCCTAGCGGTGTTACCCGTGGGTCATGTTTCAGCTTGTGCAACCCTGCTTGATTACCCATCACTTGATGATGTCGATTCTCTGCACCCACGACCATTGTCCGAAATTTAATGATTTTGAACAGTTTTCCTCGTTCTCCAACGCGCCACTGCTCAAAGAAAATTGGTCCAGGAGAGGAGACGAACATCAACGCGGCTAAACACACCATTATCGGACTGAGTAGCAGTAGTAGAATCGCCGCTGAAATCCAGTCGATTCCTCGCTTAAGCTGCCAATTCCAGGGACGGCTCTTTTGAGGCAAATTGGGAGTTGAGCATAACCGTAGGTAAGCGGGTTTCTTTGCCTGATGGCAGGCATTTGCCCAAGATTTTAAGCGTGCTTCACCCATTGCCAGGTCTAGCTTAACTAGGGCTACGGGCGATCGCTGTAAACAATTGGTCAACCAGTTCTGATCCTGTAGCGAAGGTAAAAGGGTTGTTTCATCACTACAATGAACGACTAACTTTCGCTGTCTCCATCTCAAGGTGCAAGCAGCCGCACACGCTTCAATAGGCTGAATTGCATACTTTGCCTTTAGGGATTGTGGAAGGTGAAGCATAAGTACGGGGACTAAAAGTCGTAAACTACATGGAACATATGCGCAGCATTAGTCTGAAGCAGACTCAACTAGCGCTGGTAGTGCCTATCGTTGCGAGTTTGATGTGATGCGCCATTCGCCACCACTCCAATCACATTTAATTGATTCAACATCTGAGTCGTTTGAGTAAGCTCTAAACGTGTTACTCGCTCGATGCGCCCCACAATGATTACGCCATTACAGCAAGCTCCTATCAGCATAGAATCCACCATGCCCAGTACAGGAGGGGCATCCAGCAGAACCAGGTCATAATTCTGTTCAAAGGTTGCCATCACCTGCCGCATCCGCTGTGAGCTTAAAAGCTTAGCGGGATCGGTTGGGGTTGGTCCGGCAGTCACCACTGAAATATTGCTCCTCAGGTTGGAATCTTGAGTATCCACTTGTTGAGGAATTGGGCGATCGCTGGTTAGCAGATTAGAAAGACCACGATCGTTGGGCAAGTTCAGCAGCTTATGTAAGCTAGGACGGCGTAAATCTGCATCAATCAGCAACACTCGTTGATGTAATCGCGCCGCGCTAATTGCCAATCCTAGAATGATTGTAGACTTTCCTTCTCCAGCCAAAGCAGATGTGATAACCAGCGACTTGAAAGGCTGTTCTCTACCCAATAGTTGAATGTTTTGATAAAGCAAATCTAACGATTCTCGAAAGGGTTGCCATTGAATCACGCGATCAATTCCTGGCGAGAGCGATCGCGACTTGCTAAACGGCAAACTCAGCAATGGCATATCATCCGTTGCTTCAATCGTTAGCTCTGGAACCATACCTAAGAGGGGTACTGGAACTTGTTTTTTCAAATCATCTGAACTGTGAACCGCATCATCTGCCGATTCACGAGCAAATGCTGCTGCACCGCCCAACATTAACCCAGCAACTGCACCCAGCATCAGATTTCGCATTAAGCTTGGACCTGTTTTTGCACCCAGTTGCGGATCTTCTACAACCTGCCAATCAAACCCGCCTCGAGCAATTTCCAAACCAATATCTTGCTGCGCCTTAAGCAACTGTTTTAAGGTTTCTTGAGACAACTCCACCTCTGGTTGCAAACGTCCATACTCCGCTAGTAGCTGTGGGAAACGCACCAATTCTGCTCGCAGCTGTTGCTGAATTGTGGCTAAGCTACGTTCTCGTGCTTGTGCCGCCTGAAGATTGACTTGAGACTCTACAAGCTGACCGACTAAGGTTTGATCCAAATTACCAAATTGCCCTTGTGACAAGAGTTGCTCAGGATTACCATTGCTAATCGCAGAACTTGTTCCTAACACTCTCCGAATTTCAGTTTGCAATAGCGATAACTGTCGTTGTCGTTGATTTTTTAATTGCTGCACAAATGGAGTTTGATCTTTGAAGCGAAGCCGCTGCTGCTCTAACAACAGCTCTGTTTTTTGAATCTCGTTCAGTAAGTTTTGATAGCGGATAGATTGACTTAATCGAGACAGAGCGATCGCATCTTGTGAAGACAACGCCAACTGTTGTTGTAAACTTGTATACCGACTTCGCAACTCTCGAAGCTGAACCTGATTCGTTTGTTGTTCCTGTTGAACTCGTAAAAGCCCTTCAGTTTGCACTTTTGCCTGTAAGTCTGGGTCGATCAGTTCTTGATTTTGACGAAACTGCTTTAATGCAGACTCCGCCTGTTGCATTTTGTTTTTTACTTGCGGTAGTTGCTCGTTGACAAAAGCAAGTCCTTTCGTAAGACGTAACTTCTGCTGTTCTAAGTTGTAATCAAGATAAACTTTCTTTAACGCTTCTAATGCTTTTTGAGTTTCAACTGGATCATTGCCATTGTGAACAATTTGAAAAATCTTAGTTGCAACATTTTCTTTGCCAGTTCTTTGCGTAATTTGAGTAATATCGATAGTCCCCTTAAAACCTGCAACACTGTTCGGATCATCAGGATTGATGTCAGGATAGTCTGACCGCAACAAAACCATTGCTCGGCGTAGCAGCTCCGAACTCTGCATCACATTAATTTGGGTCGCTGTATCAACTTGAACATTGGCATCAGAAAATTCATTTTCTAAACCACTATCTCGATCGAGATTGGGTTTTCCCTGGTAGTTCGATTCGATCAGTAGCTGCATACTACTCACGTAGGTTGGAGCTTGGCGAATAGTTTGCAAGGCGGCAACCCCAATCGCAGCAACCAGCATTCCTAAAACCCAAAATCGGCGACGCAGCAGAATGGCAAATATCTGCCCATAACCCGCTTCAGATTGAATCTCTGGATTAAAACTGGTCTGAGTTGCCTGCATGAATATCACCAAATACGTTATTACGGATGCAATTTAAGCTGCCTGATATGACTGCTCTAAAACGCGATCAACTTTGCCAAAAAAGGCAGCTTCCGAAAATTGGCTGACCGCATGATCTCGAATATGCTGATAGTCCCAGGAAATGTCGCGAGCCTCCAGTAACGCCGATTGCAACGCTTCGGGTGTTTGCCGTTTGAAGAATGTGCCTGTTTCACCTGGAATTTGCGTATCCAACACCCCACCAGCGCCATACGCAATTACAGGCGTGCCACTAGCATTCGCTTCCACCGGAACCAAGCCGTAGTCTTCCAACGCAGCGACGACAACAGATTGAGCCGATGACATTAACTGGGTCCGCTCCAAGTCGGTCACCTGTCCCAAGAATTTTATGTTGCCCATTGCTTGTGCTTGCAGCCGTTCGCGTTCAGGACCCTCTCCAGTGATGACCAAATTCCAGCCCAACCAGTTGAAGGCTTCAATAATGACATCCAATCGCTTGTAGCTGATCATGCGCGCAGAAGCGAGATAGAAATTCTCTTTTTGGGATGAGAAGGTGAAGCGATCTACATCGATTGGATAATTGATCACGATCGCATCTTTGCCATAAATGTCTCGAATACGCTTCGCCACAGTGCTGGAGTTCGCAATATACAGGTCAGGCTCCTGGGCATATTTCAGGTCGTATTGCCGCATTACCTGGAATATTTTCTCGATAAACGGGTAGAGGTTTTGATAACCGCTAAATTCTCGCAAATAGGTTTGTGTATCCCACAAAAAGCGGGTGACGTTATGGCAAAAGCAAATATGCATCGCATCAGCACGCTTCCGCACCGCTTTTGCGAAACTGGTGCTGCTGCTAATGATCAGGTCATAGTCTTGCAAATCGAGGGCACGAAACGCGGGGTAATAGAAAGGAGCCATCAGCCGGAAGTTTTTTGCGGCTCCTGGAATGCTTTGCAGCATGGTTGTGTGAACCAGGCGATCGCCCAAATCGATTGTGCGCTGAGGATCATATAGCGAGGTGTAGATATCTGCATCAGGAAAGCGTTTACAGAGCAGTTCAAAAACGCGCTCTGCGCCTCCTTTTTGAGTTAAATAGTCGTGAACCAATGCAATTTTCATCACTACTAACCAGCTTATTTTTCAGATAGTATCTGTGAGCGTTATAAAGCAATTTTGCTTTTGATACTCTCCGCATATCTTGTTGCTTAAATATGGAAATAGCGGCAACAAAATAAGGACTGGTAGTTGACCTGATTATCTTTATAATGAACTACTTGAAGAAGGTAAAACATGATTTGTTCCACCCTTCATAAAGCCTTGATTTCCTCGATGAAAAGGTATTACTGATTGACTGGCTAATATAAATTTTACAAACTTTCAATAATAAAATATCTATCTTGTGGCTATTTTTCAACTGTCTATCTTTCTGCTTTTTTCTAAAAACCACCAAAAATTCTAAGAACACCTAATATTCCTGAGAATGGTCCTATAAAGGTGCTTGTAGAGTCAAGAAAAGTCGCAAATCCTGTTTTTTTGACAATGATAATGTCATTATTTCGCAAAGCTGGATTATCATTTTCACCGACTCCTCTTGTCAAATCAATTGAAATATCTCGCTTGCTAACGCTGCCGTTTGGATTGACTCGAATAAGACTAACATTACTTTTTTTTGCCTTCTGATTAAATCCTCCGGCTGTTAGAATTGCTTGGTTTAATGGAGTATTTGGTTGAATAGAAACTGCACCTGGTCTTTCAACTTCTCCTACAACATTGACGCTAATTCTTTCAGGTGAAAAGCTAGCAGTGGCGAGTTCAGAAATTTCGCGATCACTCACCGAAGTGGCTTCAGGAATTTCTACCGTATCTCCATCTTGTAATGGCAAATCTTGCAGAGCATCTCCCGCTTTTAATAATTTCCACAGATCTAATTTCACCAGTTGAGGAGCGCCAGATCGAGTGAATCGTTTCACCTGAATATTGCGGATATCTGCTAGTTGCGTGATGCCACCTGCCACTTGAATCGCACGAGTCACGCTGGGCACTTGCAGCAAGTTAGGATTAACCAGTTGCGCTCCTTGGGCAACATTGCCTTCCAGCAAGGTGTAAGGTCCGGGGCGATTAACCTGTCCCACTATCGTAATTTTGAGGGGACGACTGTTCTGAGTCGCAAAATTAGCGGATGCCAGTTGTCGTGCTTCGTCCAAATTAACGGTTGCCGTTGCCGGAATCAGAATGCTGTCCCCATCTTGCAGGCGCAAATCTTGCCGCAAATCTCCAGCCTGCAATAGTTGCCAGAGATCCACCGTTACCACTTGATCTCCGCCGCTACCAACTGGGCGCAACCGACGCACTTGCACCTGCCTCAGATCGGCGACCTGGGTAACGCCTTCAGCAAGCTGCACCAAGCGAGTCATGGTGGGTAGGTTTCCGTCTGGCTGAGAGGCAGCAGCAGTCACTGTATAAGAGCCGGGACGATTTATTTCTCCCGCGATCGCAACCCGAATCGGACGTGCCGCCACCAAGTTCACTGTGATCACCGGAATTTGCAAAACAGGAGAATAGCGAGCTGCAATTGCGCCAGATGCTTGTTTGAGCGTTCTATTTTGCACACCTACAGCACCAACGAGTGGCATATTCAGGGTGCCGTTGGGCAACACTGTATATTCACCCGTGATTTCTGGAACGCTAAACACATCGATCTTGACGCGATCGCCCGCTCCTAACAAATAACCATCGCCCTCCGGTAACGTTAGAGAATTTATTGAACTGGGTTGTATTTTTGCCGGAGCCTGAGCGATCGCGGGTTCCATTACCAGGCTAGGCAGTAACGTCCATGCGGCTATCCATACCAACGGCAACGATGCAAACCGTTTATCAAGGTATTTGAACCACGACCCATAAAGTGAAAAAAAACGAGTGGTAGAAAGAGACATAGGTAGAGACAGCGGGAGAACAAGGGCGATCGCAATCAGTTACAAAAAATAGCAGAGTAATAAATCAGCGTTTAACAGCTTCTCCGTATAGGGTGTTTTGAGAGAATCAAAAAGAATATTAACTCCCTAATTTCACGGAGAAAGACGCGCTCCCCTATTTGTTCGTCCGTAATGCCCGCTTCTCCGGAGAGTTTTGTATCAGCTTCTTAAAGTTCCCATTAAGTTTCTGATAACAAAGCAAAGAAACGCAAAGTTCTGATGAAGATCCTGATTGCTAGTTAAACCCGCGAATAGCTAAGAAAGTAGCTTTGCCTTATTGGTGTTCTTTGTTGGTTGAATCCATCTAAGCCTATCTATCTACTCTTATCGCGTTTGTTCCAGGAGTTTTCAGTGTATGACCAGATCATGGGACTATCCGGGACGAAAGCATCAAGCGGTCATACCAGCCACTGCAAATGGTCAAATCGCACCAGGCAAGATGCTGAAACCGATGAAATCTAAAAACGATGAACAGGTGCCCGCTTTAGGTCGCCCAGAAAAGCCACCCATTCCTTATGATGTTCATACAAATGGTCCCCTCACCTATTTTCAGTTTTATTTAGATGAGGTAGTGCAATCTGCTAATGCAGCTGAGTCGGCTGAAAAACAGCAATCAATTTCCACAACGGTATTGCTGGGGGCGGGGCTTGTGGCGGCAACCGTGGTGTCCGGGCTGTTGATTGGAGATGCCCTAAACAAACCGACTGCTCCGCCAGATACAAAAACACCGCCACTTAAGCCTAAGCAACGGGCAAAGGTTTCGGTACTTCGCCCAGTTTCAGCAGCACCCGAAAAACTAGAAGCCCAGCGATCTCAACCCCAAGCAATTCCACAATCTGTTTCGGCTCCCCGTGTTTCCCCCCGCCAAAATTCAGTTAATCAGACGACCCCACAAAGCTTTGCGCCCATGCTGCCTAGTGTGACGCTTGCCACCGTTCCAGAAACGTTAACGGTGAGCCGCAGTCTGCCAGCTAAACGCACCGTGACAAGTGCTCCCCCCCCGGCTGGCATGAAGCCGTTGACACGTCCTGCCTACCAAGATTTGCCCAACCTTCAACGTCCTCCCTTGCCCCCCATAACTGCGAGCAATGCTTTGCCTGTCTCGGCGATTCGTGAAACGATCCCTACGGGAATCGCAGTTCCAGAGAGCATTAACTCTGAGCCATCTGGCGCAACATCCACGCTAGGCAACCCGTCTCAACCTTCATCAACTGTAGCCAATCCCGTGTCCTTGCCCCGTGAGCAACCTAACGCTGAGTTTTCCCCAATAACTCCTCCACGGGTAGAGAACGAGCTAGCTGCACCCAAACCATCCGTACCTGAACCTGCGACTCCAGCAGCCGAGCCGTCTCAGTTAAATTCGACCCCTAGTGCGATCGAATCGAATAACGCGATCGAATCGGAGGTGCCCAATAGCGCTACCAAAAGCGCAGCGTTGACTGACCGTTGGTCTGCAATCGCTTCTTCATCCTCAAATTCTTCCACTCAGCCTGTCGGGTCGCCTGGTCGCCTGCAAGATTTTGTCGCTTTAGCACAACGGGCACCTGTGGCTAAACCGATGACGCTCATGCCTCTAACTCAACAAGCTGCTGAAGAAGCAGGACAGTACAGGCAGCTTGAAAAGTTCGCAATTCGTCAGGTCGCTTTTCAGGATTATCAAAAGGAGTGGTCAGCAAGCAGCAAAAGCTCTGACAGTGCTGGCTATCCTGCTTATGGATTCATTGACTACCAGCGTCAGGTAATTGTTGTTTTAACCGAGCAGCCACAGGCAAACCCAGTTCAGTCGCAAAAAGTTACTCTGCCAAATTCATAAGGAATTTTGACTTGGTTTCCATACCTAATCCTACGACTTAGGCGGGGCTAGCCAGAGCGCTAAATTTCGTAGGTAGGCTTTCAAGTCGGGAAGAGCCTGGGGTTCAGTTTGCATGGTGTCTCCAGGTGGCTCATCGACAAAGCTGGGACAGTCTAAGCGGGCATCCCAGTTGTAGTCACAAAAGTGATGAAAGGTCGATTCGGCTACGGCGCGCCCCAGCAGGTTGCCTTGGGCAGCTTGTTCCCGCTCAAACGCGATCGCCAGATTGAATGTGCGCCCCGTAATCAGGCTGGTTCCAGTAGCGATCGCCCTTGCATAAGGATTATTGACAGGTGCACCAACGGCACCTTCATGGGGATGCGCTGGTAAAAATTGAATTATGCCCGTTGTGGCAGCGGGATTTTTTAGCAAGTCGTGAGTGGGTTCCACAATAGTGATGTGCTGGCAGTCTCCATTTCTCCCAGAGTGATAGTTGGGGTAGGAAATGTGAGTCGTGTAGGGATCATCAATACAGTGGCGCAACGGATCAGGATCGGGATTTTTGGTATGGAAATAATGAGCATCGCCCACCCCTGCCAAAGCGCAAGCCGAGCAGCCTAAATCCATATGGTCGCGGGTAACTACCATGCCACCGCCCCGTCGCCGAAAATCTGAGATACCTTCGCAGTCTTTTTCACTGATGCCATCCCCAACATCCACAGCAAACAGCCACAGTTCATCAAAGTCTGAAGTATCCAGTGTACTCAACACCGGATCATCGCCGTTCTCGTTGGCTTCGCGATCGCGTGAGGTGACTTCACACAGGGGATTTCCTGCCTCATCTTGCAGTGACGATAAATAATTATGCAGCAGCGAGAACCGGGCAATGCTCCAGTCATCGGCTGTTGTAGGAATCGTAGTTTGCAGCAAAATCCGAAGGGGAGACATAGGAGAAAGGAAAAAGGGATAGGCGACAGAGTTCGATACTCAAACCCGTTTGTTTCTTACTAACTTAGTAAAAAACCCCAAGACATAAATGCCCAGGGGTTGAAGTTAACTACTCACTCAAAAACTATGCTTCATAGGGAGCGACACCACTGAATTTCAGCTTAGCTGGATCAGGGTTGCTGCCGATGTTGCGATCGACTTTACCGTGATAAGCACGACCCGGATTAACCTTCTCAGGGAAAACGCCATCGGCAGGGTGCAAGTATTGCACTTCTCCATTGGGGAAAATGCGATAGACTTTGTAATCCATGATTTTCATCTTCCGCAATTGCTGACCGCCTAATGCTAGACATTGCTCTTTACGAGCTAAGTACAAAAGGTTTTCACCTTGTCGCATAACAGCAGCGCCACCAGTCGGCATTTCAAAAACCTGTTCGGTAGGGCTAGTCCAGGTAATTGCGTATTTTTCTTCAATTAGGGCTTTTGTCAGCAGTCCACCAGTGCTACCACCAAAAATGGGAGGCTGTCCAGTAAGAGTTTCTACCATTGGATGTTTCTCTCAATGTTTTAGGGAATCCTATCACTGAGCTTGACCCCTTCTGTGGTCTTTTCGGGGAACTGTAACAGTTCTTTAGCTATCAGCCATTAACCTTTTGTTTACGATAGTTATCAGATACTTGATGCGCTGAAGGTATCGCATTGTTTGATGCTACCCGATTGAACGCCGCGCTTAAACCAGCGCACTCGTTGGGCGGAACTGCCATGGGTAAATGAATCGGGCACCACATAACCCCTTGCCTGAGACTGCAAGCGATCGTCTCCAATCTGGCTAGCCGCATTTAAGGCTTCCTCAATATCGCCGGGTTCCAAAATTTGCTTCGTTTTATTTGTCCGGTTTGCCCACACGCCAGCAAGACAGTCTGCCTGAAGCTCGGTTCTCACAGAAAGCTGATTGGCTTCGGTTTTGCTCACTTGCTGCTGTAGTTGGTTTACTTTGGGTAAAATACCAAGCTGATTTTGCACATGATGCCCCACTTCATGGGCAATCACATAGGCTTGAGCAAAATCACCCGGTGATTGATGCCGATTCTTCATATCGCGAAAAAAGCTGGTGTCGAGATACACTTTGCGATCGCTAGGGCAATAGAACGGACCTGTAGACGACTGCGCGACACCACAAGCAGACCGTACCGCGCCCGAAAATATCACCAATTTCGGTTCCTGATAGGTTTTACCTAACGTGCGAAACTGCTCATTCCACACATCTTCGGTTTGGGCAAGCACTGCAGCGACAAACTTAGTTTCTTCCGTTGGAGCGGGAGCGTTGCTTCCTTGGGGAGCGTTAGAGGCGGGTGGATTGTCGGAAGCCTGATCCAAAACGATGCTTGGATCGCCGCCCAGCAACGTTACAACAATGGCAAGCAAAATCGTTCCAATACCGCCACCCGCAACGGCTGTGCCGACTCCACGTCCGCGCTGATCTTCCACATTGTTACTTTGCCGACCCATTTGCCACTTCATCGTCACTCTCCCTGAGATAAAACAACCAATTGTGATCAACTTTAGCGATCTCAGTTAATCACTTCATCACCACAAGGTAAGAGTTGGCTAGAGAAAATTCTTGTTCACTTAGACCTGACTACCATCCAACTTGCCTAGTTATGTTTGACACTCCCGCTCGTGTATATCAGAGCTATGATGCTCGGGCTGGTATTAGTATTGGGAGAAGAATCGGTGTCTAACGTGATTGTTCAGCTTTTGATCATTGGTCTGGTCGCTGGAATTGCAGGTGGCATGTTTGGCATTGGTGGCGGCGCGATTATGGTTCCGGCGATGGTGTTGCTGTTGGGTATGGATCAAAAGTTCGCAACGGGCACTTCGGTGGCAGCGCAAATTTTGCCGATTGGGTTGTTTGCCGCGATCGTGTATCAGCGCAATGGCAATTTAAACCCCTGGCACGCTTTATATATTGCGATCGGGTTGTTAATTGGCAACTTGTTTGGGGCATTGTTCGCCAATCAACCCTATGTCAGCAGCGAGATGATGAAAAAGCTATACGGCGTTTTTCTGTTTGTGATTGGCGGACGCTACCTATTTTTTAGATGAGTCGTCCCCAACGATTTGGGTCTGATATTCTCGTTCGCTCATCAAGTCTTGGGTGGTTTCTACGCGATCAAGGAAAACAATGCCATCCAAATGATCAAGTTCGTGTTGAAAAATCCGGGCGACGAAATCCGTGAGGGTTCGCTGATAAAGGTTGCCATCTCGTCCGGTATATTCCACCTGAATAGTGGTATAGCGCGGCACCAAGCCCCGAATTCCTGGAACACTAAGGCAACCCTCCCAGCTTTTGTCGGTCTCTGGTGAGTGAGCAATGATGCGTGGGTTAATCATTGCTGTGGGTGACATTTCCGGTGCATTGGGATAGCGGGGATTGGGGCGAGATGCCACGATGAATAATCGTATCGACTCGCCCACTTGGGGAGCAGCAATTCCTACACCATTGGATTGCTCCACCGTTAGCAGCAACTGGTCAATCAGCGTTTGAATCTGCGTATCGGGTAAGGAGAGCAGCGGCGAATCACTTGTTAGAGGAATCACCTGTGCTACCCGTCGCAATGTTGGATTTCCCAGCTCAATCACTGCCAACGGTTTAGTATTTTCCATCTTTTGACTCTTCACTCCTCGTTCACCCTTTTTCATGGTGCGTTTCGCTACGCTCACACAGCCTCAGCGATCGCTGTCCCTATTCTGTTTTTTACTCTCCTGCTTGTGCAGTTTGAGTGGGGAATGTGCCTAAACGCACCGCTAGATTCAGCAATTGCCCACTGCGCTTCACTCCCACCTGAAGGGTTCCTCCGACTGCGTTTTTATCTATCGCTTGTTGCACTTGATCAGAAGTCGCGATCGCGTCACCATTGATTTTCTGGATTATATCTCCCAGCTTCAGCCCACCTTGAGCCGCAGGTGAGTTCCGCAGGATGCCGACAACCACAACACCGCGATCGTCCGTGATTCTCAGGTTCGCTTCGGGGTCACTGTTGATCTGTTGTCGCAGGGCAGGAGTCAGAGTTACCATGCGAATTCCCAAGTAGGCGTGATCAACTCTACCTTTAGCAATCAGTTGGTCGGCAATTTTTTGCGCTGTGTTAATGGGAATGGCAAAGCCTAAGCCTTGAGCACCACCAATGATTGCGGTATTCACCCCAATAACCTCACCGCGCTGGTTTAGCAGTGGGCCGCCGGAGTTGCCAGGATTAATCGCTGCGTCGGTTTGAATAAAGTTGACGCGTTTATCAGGAACCCGTACCTCCGAACTGCTGCGTCCAGTAGCGCTGATGATACCAACAGTAACGGTATTATCTAAGCCGAGCGGATTGCCGATCGCGATCGCCCACTCTCCTGGTTTCAGCCGCTCCGAATCTCCCATAACCACCGTTGGCAGATTGGTCGCTTCCACCTTTACCACTGCCACATCGGTCAAAGAGTCTGCGCCTAACACACGCCCTCTCAATTCCCGTCCATCCTTCATCGTCACCGTTACCGTATCGGCACCACTCACGACATGGGCGTTGGTCACAATTAGTCCATTAGAACGAATAATGAAACCCGATCCCTGCCCCCGCTCTACTCGACTTGAGGGACCCAAAGGAATTTGCGACCCAAAAAATTGGCGGAAAGCCGGATCATTAAAGATTGCAGGTACACGCCTCCTCACTGTTCGAGATGAGTCGATCCGCACAACTGCCGATCCAACGCGATCCACTGCGTTGACCACGAAGTTAGAATCATTGCCTGAAAGAATGCCACTACTGCGGCTCGGTACTTGAGCAATTTCCATTGGTTTCGCTATCGGGAGCGTTGCTGCTGGCGTTGCTACAGATTGCTGTGCTGCGGCACTGGAGGAAACCCAGCGATCGCCCATCAATGTCACCCCTACCCCAAATAGCGGCAACGTCAAATAAATAGCAGACTTTTTCCATGACAATCTTTGAGATTCAGGTCGGTTGGCTGAAGTGTTCATCGTAGTCCTGTTTCGCATGAGATTTATATCGATTAATTCAAACTGTAACCAAGGAGGATGACGTTTGGATAACGTTTTCGTTACAGAAAAGTGATACAGCGGCATCCGTTACTTAGACGCAGAACGGCTCTTTTTGCTCCTCACACAGTCTTAATATAGGTTCCCCTATCTGTCATTTTAAGTTCATCTCTGAAACACGACATCGACATATCGCTTTGCGACTATAGGACAACAGGTGAATGAACTGCGGTAGACATCAACCACCATTTCAAGATCAAGAAATTGGTTGTGTTGGCTAGGTGAAACCTTTTCAGGAAGGGTGCCTTGGGTTTGATGTCTGCCTTTTTATTTGGGCGTTACTGACTAGAGATATAAATCTTAGAGATAATAAGTCAAATCTGCTCCCAACCTAGCCTTTTCTGGCTGGAAGAAGGAATTTCAAAAGGTCTGAAAGCCTTGCTCCCTGAGGAAAAAGACTTGGGATGAGGACAAATCAGCTGCACCTTGCCTTCTATTTTTAAACAAAGCGGTGAGTGAATTCACAGGTCAAATCGATGCGCCCTTTACGCAGCATGGCAGGATCGAGACGCTCAGTCGTGTTGCAGGTCATGAGAATCACGAGTTTTTGATCCGATTGCATTCCCATTTCGTCGATGACGCTGCGGTAAAGGGTGCCATCCAGCAGGCTAAGAATATGTTCAGTTTTGTTGCTGTATTGCGCAACTTCCATAGAACGATCTTGGGCGAGGTTGTCGGCTTCATTGATGATCAGGCAGATACGCTCTAGATAGGGAGGTGGGGCAAAATTTTGGACGGCATCGTGATCCAAAATAAAGGTGACATAGCCAAGGGAAACCAAAATTTCTTTGGCGATCGCCTGAGTCCAAACGGTTTTACCAGTCCCTGGTTCACCGCTCACCAGCACCGCCAGTTGATCTTGATCCAAAATTGCTTGCTGCACAATATCGGTAAAGGCTTGAATTTCTTGGGGAAAGCTGCGAATGGAGAACTGGGATTGAATCTGTCCCACGCGGCTCTGATACCCGCTCAGCATAACTGCCAACCCATGGGTTACTTTGCGAACCAAGGGGCTAAGATCGCGGGCTAGCAGAGTCAAGCGGCGTTCTTTACCCACATTGTCAATTTGCAGCCACACTTCTGGGTCTTCCCAGTAGCCATAGGCGGTATTGATGACATCAAGCCGTTCCCAGTTGACAAATTGCTCAATCGGAAAGTAAAAAAAGCGATCAAGATAGTGCTGAGTAATGAGGGTGGGTCGTCCTAAAAACTTGAGGATCTTAAGAATGATGATTTCTCGCAGTCGGCTGAAAACGTGATCAATCGCGATCGCATCCCGGCTGATCATCGGCTTGATCGGCGTTTCCACACTCAGCACATCAGTAAAACGGTGATCGGGATAAGGCGGATCGGGGGTGATATAGTTCCAAAAATCATCCACATGATATCGCGCCTCAGTGGAGAATAAATTCATCATATTTGCCCACCAGGCAAACTCATTGCGCCCTGCAATGTTCGCCAAGTTGCTGTTGAGGCTAAACCACTTGTGAGCCAATTCAGGCGTATCTCGTAACACCAAATCTGCCAAGAATTTAGGATCGATCTGTCGGTAATAAGGTCGCCACCCCGCGCTCAAAAGTCCCTGCGCCTGCGGCTGCCTGGAGTTATAAGGATCAAATTGATCGAAATAGGTCATAGGAATGGGGGTGAAGCATGGGAAAATGCAGCGGCAGAAGCGATCGCCAGAACACAAACATTCACCCATGATAACGAGTGAATCTGTAAACCGCTCGGCGCTATACTACATTTGTAGCATAGCAAGAATATCTGTATTGGTAAGCTGAATGAGTCAGCGATCGCAGTGAAAATAACACCATCTTGGGGAGCGTTGCTCAAATGGTAGAAAAAGCTAAGCTTGCACTGGATGAAATATTATAAAAAGCTAATCACTTGAATAATGCGATCGCGAAAAACGTTCAAGAAATGATTACTACTTCTGTTCAAATGTGGATAGCAGACCATCCGAGTGTGGCTTGGGTGGTGACTCATCCCCTGTGGGCGATCGCAGTGATTTTACTGACACTTTTATCTTCTTGGGGGTTATTAGGAGCTATTGCCCGATTCATTCAGCAAGCATGGCTATTCATCTTACAAGCACCCTC
>NZ_JAEVYN010000001.1:0-1220271 GCF_016807185.1 Leptolyngbya sp. Cla-17 | reverse complement strand
GCCTCGTGGGCAGTCGATTAATCTAGTAGGTGCCGAAAAAGCTAAGCAGGAAATAGACAACAATAATCTTAAAATTGCTGCCCTTAAAAAAGATGTTTCTGTCCTCAAAAATCAACTGCTTAAAAAGCCAGGAAGTACTAGTTTTATAAGGTTTCTTCAAGACAAAGAACAATTCAATGAAATTGAAAAAGGTTATGAGCAGGCATCTTTTTGGTATCCCAGTATTCAGTTGGTCTTTCAAACTCTTTTCTTACTACCGCTGATTTGGGGTGCTTTGTTTATTCATAGACTTGCTCAACGGAAAGGCTATGGATTGGCGGCTTTAATTAGCTGGCATTTGCTGGTTATTTTTTGCATTCCGCTCATATTTAAGATTTTTGAATTTCTGCAAGTTGGGGTTTTATTTCAACTCATTGCTGAGATTATTAGCGCCCTTTTTGGCGGACTACTATTTCTGGTTAGCTATCTATACATTTTGATCATTCCACTGCTTGGTTTTGGAATCATCAAGTTTTTTCAGAAATTTGTTTTCAATGCAAAACTTCAGGCAGCTAGCAGGGTTCAAAAGACGCAATGTGTAAGATGTGCTAAGAAGATTCGACCTCAAGATTCTTACTGTCCTCACTGTGGATATTACCAATATGTTGAATGCTCAAACTGTCACGAATTCACTTATAAACATTTACCGCACTGCAAACACTGTGGACAGGTTCAAGATTTAGAAACTGTGTAATGGAGCGCAGTGCGGTAAATAAAGCATTCTTGCAACACGGGACTTAGAAAGTTACTACTAAATTCTTATCCAGAGGAAGAGTTAAACATAAACGTCACAAAAAGCAATCCTGCTCACCGAGGCTTCAGCGATCGCTGTGAACCATGAGAAACTGACCGTTGCCATTAATCTCGCCATTGCAGCTAGCAAAGTTGGCAACAAACCAGATTAGATAAAATCGCCAGATGCGACGAAACTTAGCCGGATCGATCCCGTAGTTTAGACTCTTAACATCGCTGTAGCTGTCGTCAAAGTTCTTCAGCCAGTTTGCGAAAGTTTTAGAGTAGTTCATACCGTTGAGATACCAGCGCTTAACCGTTTTGAAATCTTTGTTGTAAGTAGGAACACTATCAAAACTCCAGTAGCGACCGTGAGGAAAAATGTATTTGTGAGTGTAAGCGCTAGAGATATTATTGGGAGTCCGAACAGTAATGATGTGCAGAAAAAACTTGCCCTCTGGCTTTAAGAATGAAGCAAGTTTTTTAAACGCGTTGGTTAGATTTCCCACATGGCAAAAGACACCAACGGAAAGAATTTTGTCGAATTTTTCTTCAAGCTGGGCATCGTTGAGATCTCCCTCCATCAGCGTGAATCGACCTGAACTGAGATAACTCTTAGGGTCGTGCATCTTTTGACGCATATATTCACACTGCTCATGGCTGAGGTTCAACCCCGTGAATCTGACATTCGGAAACTTGGACAAGATATAGTTTGGAACGCAGCCCCAACCGCAGCCAAAATCTAAGAGGTTGTCGCCATCTTGAATGTCAAGTTTTTCAATGATGTCGTCAATCATGTGCATTTGAGATTGCTCAAGATCGATCGCCCCTTTTTCCCACAAACCCATGCTGTATTTAGGGTAAATGAGTTGCCCATTACCCAGCATCCGATTCAACATACCTTGGGGGAGGTCGTATTGAAGCTTCATCAATTCTCTAGAGCCTTCTGCCACATGGTCCGTTTCTTGCAAGACCCATTCATAGGGGGCGAGAAGGGACGGGAAATGCTCAAAAAAGATGGGCATACAGGTGTCAAACAGCGCTCGCAAAACCGAGTCAGGTACCTCTAGCCCATTGATATAAGACTCAGCGATCGCCATCTGCACTGTGTTTACCACTTCGACAACCCCACGAGTTGCTTGATAGGCTAAAGGGCTTTTAGCCGCAATATCCCCAACAACAGGAATGTGGCGCTGAATATCTTGTTCATTGAATATGGAAGTCATGGGGTTAATCTTCAGTAATCCGTTTAAGGAATCCAGCAAAATGACACAGAGACAATGATTTCCAAGGTTCCTTAAGCTTATTTCAAGCTTGTCTCAACATTACGTCAAAGTAAGCTTACAAAAATTTATGAATGTCATCGGTCGTGAACGCTGGATTACGCAAGCAGAGTATGCTGAACAATTCGCCCTTTGTGCTGCCTTCAAAAGCCTTTCTTCTTGACCCTAGCAAAGTCTCGATTTTGTTGATTAACGCAGCCATTCTAGTTTGGGGTTTGGGGATCGTTGATCGCTCGCCTGACTGGAATGGGTACTTCCTATGGCTTTATTTACCCCTACCTTTAGTGAGGGGAAATAGTGTGATTGTTCTGTTATTTAGTACTCACGATTTGCTGGCCAGCCAAACAATTGAAACCCCACATCTGAGGCGGTTTGTTAGTTTGCTGGGGCTGATCCTGCTGTGGACTCTGCAGAAATCATATTTGGACGATTTCTCGCTGCGATCGCCCTCAGTTTTGCTAAAGTGTCAGGGACATTGCCCGTTGAGCTTAGCGAAACACTCATGGTTGCCCAGAAAACAAAGTCCCCTCTTCTGCTAACGGCTGGAACCGCCGCATTGCTGGTCGCTGGCGGCGGTGGGGCCTATTGGTATTTATCTCAATCCAAAGCTGCTCCCGAAGATCTGCCAGTCGGGGCGGATATGATTCCGCAAGATGCTCTGATCGCGATTTCTGTGACGACTGAACCAGGACAGTGGCAAAAATTGCGTCAGTTTGGCACGGTTCAGAGTCAGGCGGCATTTGACAAAAGTCTGGCAGAGGTACGCGATCGCGTTTTGACCAGTAACGGATTTGACTATCAAAAAGACATTCAGCCGTGGGTTGGCGGGGAAGTTACGGTGGCGTTTTTGGGACCAAAGGCACCCGTCACCTCTCCCGCAATTCCGCCCAACCAGCAGTCGATTGTGGTAATCTTACCCATTCGCGATCCATTAAAAGCCAAGGAAATTTTGGAACAGCCACGTCCTCAGAGTGGCAAACTCAACAACCGCAGCTACAAGGGTTTTGACATTAAGGAAACTCAGGGAACCGTACAGGCCTTTTCGGCAACCGCAATCGATGGGAAGTATCTCTTGGTTACCAATGATCCCAAAGCCACCGATCGCGCGATTGATGCTTATAAAGGGGAAGCAACCCTGGCAAAAACTCCGGGTTATAACCAGGCATTGGGTCAAATTAAAGTGCCTCAAGCCTTTGGCAAATTGTATGTGAACCTGCCGGCGGCGGCAGTAGTGACGGCGGCAAATACGGGGCGATCGCTCTCTCCGCAAAACTTGGAGCAACTCCAGCAGAATCAAGGTGTGGCCGCGACTGCCACTTTGGAGCCAGAGGGCATCCAGCTTAAAAGCGTGTCTTGGCTAAAACCAGACAGTACCCGTAAGTTTGATAGTAAAAATACAGCTTCCATAATGCCCACCCGGCTACCTGCCGACACTATCTTGATGGCATCGGGCGGCAATTTAAAGAAGTTTTGGCAGGACTATAGTCAGGGAGCAGCGGCAAATCCTGTCACTCCCATCAACCCAGAGGTGATTCGATCAGGAATCAAATCTACGGTTGGTATGGACTGGGAGCAAGACTTTTTGCCCTGGATGGATGGAGAATTTGCGATCGCCCTTGCGGCTGCGCCAGAGGGAACACCTGCCAATCTGCCATTCAGCTTGTTGATGATGATGAAAGCCAGCGATCGTCGGGCTGCCGAAGCCACTCTAAAGAAGCTGGATGATGCCATGGTGGAGCGATACAAGTTTAAAGTTGAAGAAAGAGATGTCGCCGGACAACCTGTGACTGCTTGGACAGTGCCCCAAAGTGGAACCATAATCAATCGTGGCTGGTTGGATGGAGACATCACCTTCTTTTCGTTAGGTGCACCGATCGCCAATGCCATTGTGCCGCGCCCTGGCAAACCATTGGCGGACAATGATGCATTTAAAAAAGCGATTCCCGCTGGGTTAAACCCAAACAATGGACATTTCTATCTCAATGTGGATGAGGCAATTAACGCTAAAAAGTTTCCCATTTTGCAACTGCCACCTGGCAACCGAGAACTGGTTGCCGCTGTGCGATCGCTTGGCATTACGGCGGCAGTGAGCGGCGATCGCACCACACGCTACGATGTATTTGTGGGTCTGCAAAAAGCAGGGAATCCAAAACCTTTGCCTAGTCCAACGGTTCTGCCTGCATCGCCAAGCCCTACTCCGGTTGTGCCACCACCACAATAGACCAGGTAGAAGAGTCAAACCCTGTCCGTATTGCAGTCAGCATCGTAGGATAGAGGGATAAGAACGATTCACTTAAAGATTTTTGTGGAGAACACGAAATGGATCTGGTTAAACTGCAAGGCATTTTAGACAATGCTTCCTTTGCAGTGCTGTTTATCACAATGCTGGTTTATTGGATTGGGGCAGCATTTCCAAACCTGCCATATTTAGAAATCGTGGGTAGTACCGGAATGGCGATCGCCAATCTTTGCATAGCAGCACTCTTGGGCGCACGCTGGCTGGAAGCCGGATACTTTCCCCTCAGCAACTTATACGAATCTCTGTTTTTCTTGACTTGGGGCATTACCACAATGCATTTTGTGGCAGAACGGATGAGCCGTAATCGCCTGGTGGGAGTGGTGACTGCGCCAATTTCCATGAGCATTGCTGCTTTTGCGGCTCTAACATTGCCTAAAGAGATGCAAGTCTCTGAGCCGTTAGTGCCAGCACTTAAATCCAACTGGTTGATGATGCATGTCAGTGTGATGATGTTAAGCTACGCCACATTAATGGTAGGTTCTCTGCTGGCGATTGCATTTTTGGTCGTCACCCGTGGACAAGAGATCGAGTTAAAAGGCAGCTCTGTCGGTACAGGCAGCTACCGTGATCGCAAGTATCAACTGCGAAAAGCGGGTGAACCCATTGGTGAGGTCTTGGCAACCGAAGCAACTGCTGTATTTTCTAACAACGGTTCTGTTGCGGTTATGGAACCTCCGGCGATCGCGGTCGTTCTTTCGCCTCAGCGTCTCAGTCTGGCAGACACCCTAGATAACATTAGTTACCGTATCATTGGGCTGGGGTTTCCCCTGCTCACTATTGGTATCATTGCCGGAGCGGTGTGGGCAAACGAAGCATGGGGTTCCTATTGGAGTTGGGACCCAAAAGAAACGTGGGCGCTGATTACCTGGTTGGTGTTTGCGGCTTATTTGCACGCTCGGATTACCAAAGGCTGGCAAGGTCGTCGTCCAGCATTGCTAGCAGCAGCGGGTTTTCTGGTCGTTTGGGTTTGCTATTTGGGCGTGAATTTGTTGGGTAAAGGGCTTCATAGCTACGGTTGGTTTTTCTAAAATGGATGAGTTTCAACCTTTGGATAATGATGAAGTGCTGTTTGTTAACCTGGGTCGGGTGTTGATGGCAAACCCTACCTTTAAGGTTGGCGAATTCTTAGATGCTTTGGCACAAGCAATTAGCGATCGCGAAGAAGATTGGGTCGAAGAAAATGAAGGCTGGTTTAACGAAGGCTTGGAATGTCAAGCACTTCGGTTTAGTGGTCAAGGTTGGCAGCGCGGTAGAGTTCGCATCCGGCTAGAGTTTTCGCCAGATAGTCCCAAAGCACGGCTTCCTGAACGACGCATGACCGAACAGCCACGTCGTCTAGGAAAATTGGAGCCTCGTTCTGATTCTCCCCCTCGGCTTGATCGCGATGACGTGTATCAGTCAGGGCGATCAGATACAAATCTGGAAGACTTTTATGGTAGCCCTGATGATGATTACTAGCTTTTAGCTCTAGACCCCAAATCCTAGCCCTCTTAAATGAGCAATCCTGTCACAGAAAATTCTTTCCCTTCCTGGACAGATCTGCACGCTCATTTGCATCAGAGCCTAAAAAAAAGACTCTTGCTAAAACGAGGCTCGCGTATCTTAATGGCGGTTTCTGGTGGGCAAGATTCTCTTTGTCTAGCAAAGCTACTATTGGATTTGAAAACAAAATGGGGATGGGAACTGGCGATCGCCCATTGTGATCACCGCTGGCGATCGGATTCAGCGGAGAATGCTTTGTTTGTGCGGAACTTGGCGCAGCAGTGGCAAATTGTCTATTTTGAGCAAACGGCTGAAGTTGTTGTGTCGAGTGAAGCAGCGGCTCGTGAATGGCGCTACCAAATCTTGATGCAGATTGCTCAGCAGCATGGCTATGGCACCATCGTCACAGGGCACACCGCTAGTGATCGCGCTGAAACGTTTCTCTATAACCTAATGCGCGGTAGTGGTGCAGATGGATTGCAGGCTTTGACTTGGACGCGATCGCTGACTGCTACCCTTCAGCTCGTTCGTCCACTGCTCAGCTTGACTCGTGCTCAAACTGCCCAGTTTTGTCAGACAATGGGCCTGAGCATTTGGGAAGACAGCACGAATCAAAGTCTCCAGTGTGCCCGAAATCGCATTCGTTTAGAGCTGATCCCTTACTTGCAAGCTCATTTTAATCCCCAGGTGGAGCAAGCGCTTAATCAGACAGCAGAATTGCTACAAGCAGAGGTGGAATACCTAGAAGCGCAAGCTAGTCAGTTAATTGAACGAGCTGAGTGGAATGTTGAGGGACAGTCTTGTAGCTTCAATCGACGAACTCTACAAACGGCCCCGATCGCGTTACAACGCCGGGCTGCTCGTCAATTTTTGCAAGAGAGTTTGCCTGAAGCTCCTAATTTTGCACAGATTGAAAAGTTGGTCGCATTGATTTCAGCCCCACATCGATCGCAAACTGATCCGTTTCCAGGGGGTGCGATCGCTCAGGTAGAAGGAGATTGGATCAGGCTGCAAAGCGCTGATGTTATGAATGCTAGGAATTAGTCAAGCTGCTAATGACTTGGCGAATTTCAATAATTGCCTGCTGCTGAGAATCCGCTACTTCTTGCCCTTGTGCCATTCCACCTGCGATCGCCTCCAGTTTTTGGCGCATTCCATCTGTAGTGTCTTGTACAGGCTGAAGCATCTCTTGATAGATTGCAACTTTACCAATCCCTTCAGAATCGGCTTTGCGGCGGTTTAAAAGTTCATCTTCGAGGCGCTTTAACTCGTTGCGTTTAGATTCTTGGTCTGTAACTTGATTATTTACAATATTTTCCGTCTGTTGAATAGCCGCTTGCATCTGCGTAATCTGAGCTTCTAATGCCTGTAGCTCATCGGCTTGCTGCTGGCGTTGGGCATCGATTTGAGTCAAGATCGGTTCAAGATCAATCACACTTTCGCTACCTTCTGGGTCGGCGATTCCTTGACGATGGCGAAGAACTGACTGGTGCTGGTTGAGAAAGGCTTTCCGCTCTTGGAGGCTGCGACGCTGCCCAACAAGGGTTTCGTACAGCATCTGATAACCATCTTGCTCGTCCGACATCTCATTTTCTAAATTGAGGCGATCATACTCATTCGCCGCATTAATTTTGGTTTTGATGTCGTCAATTTCTTGCTGTTTTGAGCGCAACTCTTCTTCTTGACTTTCTACAAAGCTTTCAAGCTTTAACAGCTCGTTTTCTAGATCCTGAACAACCTTTTGCAGGTCGTCCACTGGCATTTTTTCCAGGGCTTCTACATCTACGTGGAGACCAATCTTCACGTGGGCAGAGGTTGCTGCCAATCGATAGACTTGCTGATGAAGCTCATCATGGCTTTGAAGCTGGTTAGATAACAGTCTTGCGTAATCCTGCTTACCGACCAGCGCGGTCTGCTGTGCTTTTAATTCGGCTTTAGCCTGCTCTAGAGCGGTTTGAGCTTGATGCCACTCCTGCCAGCGATCTCGAATAGTTTGCGCTTGCTGCTCAATTTCTTGATTGCTTTGAGCCACGAGCGATCGCTGTTGCTCTAAAGTTTGCCAATATAGGTTGAGCTGCTCTTGGTGCTGGGATAAAATTTCAAAAGAAGCATTGAGTGAATCTCGAACGGGTTCTACTGGGGATGCCCCTGTTAATCGATTCAATGCTTCGTGCAACATGCGCGCCTTGTCGTCATCCAACACCGCAGATTGCTGCATGGTTGTCTGTTGTTCCTCCATGCGGCGCGTCTCACCACGCAAATGTTCCCAAGCCCCTTCTAATTCTTGGCGGTTGCGCTCATAAGCTTCTTTTTGTTGGTTTATTTCTTCTTGAGAAGCTGTAATCTCTTGGCGCTGCTGCTCCATCTGCTCAAAGTCTTCTTCCATTTGCTGAAGCTGTTCCCGACGGGCTTCCATCTCCATTTCTCGACGGTTTAGCTCTTGACTCTGATAAGTTAGCGATTGCTTCCACTGCTCAATTTCTTCTTCTTGAGTCTTAAACTTTTCCTGCAAGCGAGAAAAGTTTTGCAAGATACTAACTAAAGGACGACCTGCTTCTTGAAGTCGCTGCACTTGTCGATTAGCTGACACATCTACCAGTACTAAGGCACCTGCGCCATAACTGTTGGCTTCATCGGATGGAATCACTTCATCCCCCGGAATTGACGACCAGTTCTGCTCTGATCGTTGGCAGGCAAGCAATCTAATTTCGGCTTTGCCACCACCACCTAGCAATCCACCGCTTTTCTTTTGTACTTCTGCTAGATACAGCACGCCAATAATCCCCTCTTTGTCTTTGCCCAACAAACTCAACAAATGCGCTAGCTAAACTCGCTAAACTAAGCCTAATTCACAGATTCCTTCAGCAGCCTATTGAATTTGCTAAGTTGGCAAACCTTTCACATACAAAAAGCATTCCCACCATTTGTGTCGCTGTAGCGATCACCAGAATCCGAAATTCATTCACCAAGCACAGCAAGCAATGAGGCTTTAAGACATCATGACGCAAATTCATTCAGGCGACTTGTCTATAGTAATAAACCATAGAAGCAAAATTGCCTGATTAAACTAGCTTGCCTAACCCAGTTTTCAGCTGAGCAAGAATGACTAGATATCCACTTGTGCCAAACAGTAAGATCTTGATAATACTTATGCATGATCACTCAAAAAGGATTTATTTGACCCATTCGATTGGAGATACAAGTTATATCCATAGCAGCACTATCACGACGTGAGGACGTTTTGAGCCTAGTAAGGCTAATATCCTAACAGGTACAAATTAAATGGTATTGATAAATCATGGATCATTCCAAAGAAATCTGCCAAGATTTAGCAGAATTAGTTATTAAACCTAGATTTCATTGAAGGCACAATTGATTGCTCAGCTTTCGCCTTCTAACTTAACATTGCTTGTTAGATTTATTAAAGAAATGTAACAGAGAAGGGGACGATTGTCCTATTTGCCTATTTCTAGGTGAACCTTTTAATAAAATAGTCGAACGTGCATGCAGGGTAAACTCAGTGAAATTGATATTCGCAGTATTCTGCAGCTTATTGAATTGGGGCAGCGAACCGGAGAGTTATTCGTAGAAGCCTACCCCTCTCAATCTACCGCGGTAGATTCGGAGGTAGCTCATGCGATAAACAATCGCAATCCTGATTCCACTGAGCAGTCTTGGTTCGTCTTCTTTCTAAATGGGCAAATTATTTATGCAGCCGATCCCAATGCTCAGTTGCTGCGTCTACGGGACTATCTTCAGCGTTACGAACTAGAAAAGGCCCTTGCGCCCTTAGTGAGCGGGGCGATCGCCACTGCTAACGCTCCTGAATACAGCTATCTTTGGGCACTGATGGAAAATCATACGCTGACTCCTGCCCAGGGTCGCAGCATTATTCAAAGTATGGTGCACGAAACCTTATTTGATTTATTAAGCTTGCACCATGGCACCTTTATATTTGAAATCGGGCAACCTCTATCTCCTCAACTCACTGCCTTTGAAATATCACCCTTGTTGACCCACACAATGAAACAGGTGCAACGGTGGAAGCAGTTTTATCCATATATCTATTCCACTGAGCAATGTCCAATTATTACAAATGTCGGTGTGTTACAGGATGCGTTATCAAACCGTACCTTTAACAAACTCTCTAAATTTGCGGATGGGAAAACCACTTTGCGGCAGATTGGCAGGTACCTTAATCGCGACATCCTAACGGTTGCTCAGGCAATTTATCCCTATATTCAGCAGGGTGTTCTTCAACTCACTAGTCCGGAGGCTACGGTTCAAAACGCCCGAAAGGAGAACGAGTTAACTCGGCGAGTTAGCGACCACTCGCGCTTTGAAATGCGCCCGCCTAAAATTGTTTGTATTGATGATGGAGTGGCTGTTCGGGAAACTGTGAAGCACATTCTAACTCAACAAGGTTATGACGCGATCGCGATCGGTGACCCATTAGAAGCGTTGAGCAGCGTCTTTCAAATCATTCCCGACCTAATCTTGTGCGACATTACCATGCCTGAGCTAGACGGTTATGAAGTGTGTGCAATGTTACGCACCTCCACCCTCTTTCGCCAAACACCTATTATCATGCTGACGGGCAAAGATGGGTTCATCGATCGCGTCAGAGCCAAATTAATTGGAGCCACGGACTATTTAACAAAGCCGTTTGGCGAAAATGAGCTATTAATGTTAGTCGAGAGCTACATTGGTTCAGCTTATGTTGAACGTCAACAATCATCAACTCAATCAGCAGTCGACCAAAAGATGAAGTACAACTTGAAAGAACAAAGTAATTTCGGCACTATCAACGCCACTTAACTCGTAAATGGGGGTACTTTAGTTAGTAGCAGTTCAAGGTAAGCGGCGATTCGCTCTTCCCGTTCACCTTCAAACCGGCAAGCAGGTAGAAAGTATGAGTATAGTTCTGGTTGTCGAAGATAGCGTCACTCAACGGGAAATGATCAAAGACCTCCTCAAAGGAAGTGGTCTTGATGTCGCAGTCGCAAGCGATGGCGTAGAAGCATTAGAGCAAATTGAAGGGAGTTGCCCTGACTTAGTTGTTCTAGACATTGTAATGCCCCGGATGAATGGGTATGAAGTGTGCCGGCGCCTCAAGGCTGACCCCAAAACCCAGAACGTTCCTGTGGTCATGTGTTCTTCAAAAGGAGAAGAATTCGATCGCTACTGGGGTATGAAGCAAGGAGCCGATGCATATATTGCTAAGCCATTTCAACCAACCGAATTAGTTGGAACTGTTAAGCAATTATTACGAGGATAGGGAATGAGCAAATGGTAGGAATTCCAGATTTTTTAACTGGCAGAGGGCACGATCAAGCACCAGAATTTCAGGAACTTGAGAGTCCTGAGGGTGAGCTGCATTTACGGTTTTATGTCTCTTCAGGAACTGAATTTGCTCTGCCTGCCATTGGTATCAAAGAAGTTCTTTCTCCTCCTCCTGATCGAATTACTCCAATTCCGAATGTTTCCCCCTTGCTTTTGGGTACGCTGAATGTACGGGGTCGAGTGGTTTGGGTCGCCGACTTAGGGCAATTCCTTGGAGATTCAGTTCCACTTAATACCGACAGACCAGAAGTATCTGTAATTGCCGTGGAAGATCAAGATTTAATGCTGGGGTTAGCAGTGGATCGGATTGTTGGAATGGAATGGCTTGATCTGGACGAGGTGCAAATGCCTCAAAATGCCCCAGATAGTGTGGCTCCATTTTTGCGAGGAGAATGGATTTTAGATAATCTAAACAGTAAATATCTTCGGTTGCTCGACCAGATCGCAATTTTACGGTCAGCACGATGGGCGGCATAAGCAGGCGAAGCATCATGGTAAAACCGCATCGTGAAGTTGAAGGTTCGGTCTTACAAATCGAGGATAGTATAGATGCTATTCGTTTCATTCTGAGCCATCACTCTGGGAAGCAGGTTACCGTACTCAACAATCAACTGGGAGAAGGCACATGGGAACAGGTACTGAGTACGCACAAGAATATCAGCGAGCTCAAATTGCCTATATGAATGGCAGCTATGACGACGCTGCTCAAATCGTCAACCGCTTAATTCAAGACTTCCCAGATGATCCAAGCGCTAACTTATTGCGGGGGCATATTTATTGCTATGGATTGCAGCAGTATGACGTTGCAAAAGAACAATATGAGTCTGTGCTGCACTTAACGAATGATCCCGATTTTACCAATTACGCAAACCAAGGATTGCAACATCTTGGTGAACAAGCAGGTGCTTCACAGCAGACTTTTGATGATTTCAACGTTGGTGGAAATGAGACATTTCATGATGGTTTGGACGATGAAGGATTTGTTGGCTCCTTCAATGCCCCTACAAACCTGCAAGATTCCCCTATATCTGACTCATTTGATGATATAGATTTTGACGCTTTTGACAACGATGGCTTCGACGCTCAAGCAGATGCACCATCAAATAGTGGCATGCAGTTTGATAATCCCTTTGGAGAAGAAAGCTTCTCCAATACGCATGAATCCACGCCTACATTTTCTGATCCGTTTGCTGTTGAGACAAATAACTCTGTGCATAGTCCGCATGCATTTGCAACAACGGATCTAGATGCTTTCGCAGCTCCTACCAATATGCCGGGCAATGATTATGAGCTAGCCGCTTTCAGCGACCAACATGATTTTCCGCCAACTTTTGACGAATTTGACGATGCGTTTGCCCCATTAGATCTGCCAGAGGATTCTTCCTATTCCCCGCCTTTATCAGGTGGAGGATTGAATGATCGCCCTCCTGAAACTTCTAGTGGCATTCGTGGTGGTCTGTCCCAGTCGGGTGAAGACGACACACTATTCATGGGGGCTGCCAACGCTTACGACGACGGAGAATCTTCATTTGATCGCATTGATTCATCAGTTCCGATGAATGCTGACTACAAAATGGGAAACTCCAGTTCGACCTCTTACGGCAGCTCGTTAAATGATTCAGCTGGCTCGACAGGCCAAAGTAACGTCGATTTTTTGGACGAATTTGATGAATTTGATGATTTGGGCAATCTATCTGATTTTGATTTGTCAGAAAACTCAGCCGGATTTACTCGTCCAGCCATTGGCTCGGAATTTGGGATGTCTTCTGCTGTAGATCCGCAGGATTCAGCAATGGATTTCGCCTCACCTAGCGATCGCTCCTTTGTTAACGATGATGAGGTCTTCAACCTCACTAGCAGCACGGATCAGGTTCCAGCTTTCACACAGTTAGATCCACAAAACCTCGATCCGGCAGTGAGTGTTGAACAAGGAATATTTGCCCCGATGGAGAATGCATCCATCGCTACTAAACATCTTATTATTGCCTTAGCGGCTGGAATTTGCTCAGCGATCGGCGTTGCTGGCGTAAACTACACTGCTTCTAGCTTTTCTCAAGAAGATTCTGCGGTGGTTTCCAAACTACGAAACACAGGCTGGCTTATGACTGGAGCCGCTGGACTTGCGAGCACCGCTGCAACGCTTGTTTTGGGACAAGTTGCAGCGAAACAAATGAAGCGCTCCACGGATGATTTGCAATCCCAATTCAATTCTGTTTGTCAGGGCAATTTATCCGCCCGCGCTAGTGTTTACGCTGAAGATGAATTTGGTCAATTGGCAACCGGCTTTAACCAGATGGCACGAGTCATTCTGACAACCACCAGTGAGGCTCAACGGAAAGCAGAGGAACAAGAACAAGCAAAAGAAGATCTGCAACGTCAAGTAATACGTTTGCTAGACGACGTAGAAGGCGCAGCAAGGGGCGATTTGACGGTGCAAGCGGAAGTGACTGCCGACGTGTTGGGTGCCGTTGCTGACTCCTTTAACTTAACTATTCAAAACCTGCGGGAAATTGTGCAACAGGTAAAAGTAGCTGCTCGACAGGTCAGCAAAGGCTCCACTGACAACGAAATGTTTGCTCGTAGTTTATCCTCAGATGCATTAAGGCAAGCGGAAGAGCTAGCGGTCACTCTAAATTCAGTACAGGTGATGACAGAATCGATTCAACGGGTAGCAGAAAGTGCTCGTGAAGCGGAACAGGTGGCACGTTCAGCATCAGAAACTGCGTTGAGGGGGGGAGAAGCAGTAGAGCGTACCGTAGCAGGAATCTTGCAAATCCGGGAAACTGTGGCAGAAACCACTCGCAAGGTGAAGCGGCTTGCAGAATCGTCTCAGGAAATTTCTAAGATCGTTGCTTTAATCTCGCAAATTGCCTCTCGAACTAACTTGCTGGCGCTCAATGCGAGTATTGAAGCGGCTCGTGCTGGGGAAGCAGGTCGCGGTTTTGCAATTGTGGCAGATGAAGTGCGGCAGCTAGCAGATCGGGCAGCCAAGGCATCGAAGGAAATTGAACAAATCGTCCTCCAGATCCAAGGTGAAACTGGCTCAGTAATGACGGCAATGGAAGAAGGAACTCAGCAGGTGATTGAGGGGACAAAGCTGGCAGAACAGGCGAAGCGATCGCTAGAGGATATTATTACAGTGTCCAATCGCATCGATGTACTGGTACGCTCCATCACTTCCGATACGGTTGAACAAACTGAAACGTCTAGAGCGGTAGCTCAGGTCATGCAATCGGTAGAACTAACTGCTCAAGAAACGTCTCAAGAAGCTCAACGGGTATCCGGATCGCTGCAAAGTCTAGTAGGCGTTGCTCGCGATTTGCTCACCTCAGTAGAACGATTCAGGGTAGAAACGGTAGATCGTAAGTAAGACCTTGTTCAAGCGCGATCGCGCATTTCTCAGCAGATTTCAATTGATGTCAATTCTCAGTAGATCGAGTACATTAAAGCAATCTAGAGCATGGTTTCAAAAAAATCATGAAAGTAACGATTACCTTTCTAACTCGTTCTCTGAGATAGCGACCCGGTTCAGCCAAAATTCTACTCAGCAAACTCTCGCATTCACCAATTGCATCGACTGTTTAGATTGCCAGCGGCGATGCCTTTTGCTAGAAACAACACTCTCCGAAGGAATGGAGTATTGCCATGCAGCCTGAGCAACAGCAGCGAATCATGGGCTATTTCATTGAGGAGGCAAAAGACCACCTCAATACGATTGAACAGGGTTTGCTAAATCTACAAGCAACCATCGAAGACCCAGAGATGGTGAATGAGGTTTTTCGGGCGGCTCACTCCATAAAAGGAGGTGCTGCAATGTTGGGGTTGGGAAGTATTCAGCAAGTTGCCCACCGTCTAGAAGACTACTTTAAACTCCTCAAAGAAACACCTATCGGCGTTGATCAAAAACTAGAGTCTCTTTTCTTAAAAGTCTTTGATGCTCTTCAGGAATTAGTAGGACAACTCCAAGGCTCCTTTGGCTTGACTGAAGAAAATGCCAATGTAGTCATCTCAGCCGTTGAGCCTATCTTTAGTGAGCTAGAACAGCACTTATCCCAGCTTGCTGCCAACGCTCCAGTCGCAGTTCGTGAACCAGTGTCTGCAACTGCCTTCGTTTTTTCCCATCATTCAGAAGATGCAATCGAGGAACTATTCAGAGGAAATGTTCCAGCTCGTCTGCGCGAAATGCTGCAATTATTCAAACAGCCCGACACAGAAGCATCTACCCGGCAGCAGCTCCAAGAAATTTGTCGCAATTTAGCCAGTGCGGGCGAACAGTACGGCTTGTCTGCCTGGTGCCATTTGATTGACACCGCTCGTCAGGCGATCGCCCATTCCGAAAATAGCTACCGTGTCCTTGCCCCAATTATCATCAAAGATATCAAGCAAGCCCAAGAAATGGTGATAGCGGGTCGCGCTGGAGACATCAGCCCCTGCAAACAATTACAAGAACTTCTCCCTGCTGACTCTTTGATCGACACAATAATCCAGGTCGACTTTGCAGATTTGCTGGCAGAAGCAGACAACATGGATTTATCAGAGCCTTCTGATCTAGATTTGACCGATTTAAACGAGGCAGAATTTAGCTTTGATCAAGACATCTCTTCCTCTACTGATTTTTCTCTGAGCGGTTTAGAAGCCACAGAAATTGGTCTGGATTTAGGAAATGATCTGACCGTTCAGCTGACAGATGATGACTTCGGCACTCACCAGGGTCCTGAAGTGGGCATGGCAGAACTCAACACGCTAGCAGATTTGTTTGAAGGAGAAATGCCAGATCTGGGATTAACCTGGCAAAAAGAGGAAATCATCAACGATGACTCTGATCTATTTGCGGCGGCTGATATTACGCAAGCTTTTGACATCTCCAGTGACTTTTCCGACCTTCTGTTTGACGAAGGATCGTCGCCTCAAACTCCCTCATCTGGAGCTTCGGACGACGAATTGAATAATCTGTTTAGCGATGATTTTTCAGATAGTTTGGTATCGGATAGAGCGATCGCACAGGAGTCGATGGCACATCCTCTAGCTGAAAGTAGCTCTGTTGACTCAGACGATTTTGATGATTTGTTAATCATTACCTCGTCCAGCTTACCGTCTACCGATTTAGATGATGTGTTTGAAGATCTGAGTTTAGAAGCAGACTTAATCAATAGCGATTCCTTCGCGGACCTTGGTTTAGAGTTGGATTTAGAGCCTCAGCCACAAGCGATAAATGATCGTGCTTTGAACGAATTTTATAGCGACGATCTAAACCTCACCGACTCTGATTTAAGCAATTTGCCTGATTCGAGTGTCATTCCTGATCCCTGGGGAGAGTTAGAAACCCCTGCATCAGCAGACGTCTCTTTAGAAGACTTTGATTTGGAAGAACTTACTTTAGAAGAAAGTAGTTTAGATAATTTTCTAGACGGGTTGCCTGATGAAGCTGTTCTAAATGTTGAAACAAATTTAGAGGTCGATCAACCATCAGCTAAACTTCAGCCTGAAAGCCTTGAACCAATTGTTTTGTCAGGAGCGATTCCCGATCCTTGGGGTGATCCTCATGAAGCATTTAACTTGGCGATTGCAGATGATACAGACGAGCTTCCTGCTCCTTCTTTGAGTAATTTTGACTTGAATCTTGAAGATTTTAATTTCAACCAAGTTGAGGGAACTTCAGATTTAACAGCACCATCTCTTCAACCCGAAGAAATTGAAGAAAATAATTTTGGAGAAAGCAGTAATCAAGTCCTTGATGCTCTTTTTGGCAACCTACCATCTGAGTTTTCAGAAAGTGAAAACAGTCAGCAGATTGAGCCTTCCTTCAACACGCTAGATCTATCCACAACAGATGCAGATGAATTCTCAGATTTAGATTTGTTCTCAGACCTCACAGAGAATGCATCTCTACCCGAAGAATTAGATTCTGAATTGATTCTAGAAGATGACACATCGCCGCTGGATTCTAATCTGTTTGACGACACCCTCTTTGAATCTGAAATCGTTAAAGAACCTTTGAATATTAACGCTGTTTCAGACACCACAGCGAATGACGATTTTGACCCTGAGATGGAAGATGCTTCTACAGAGAATGAAGATTCCTTTGATTTAACGCTCGACCAAACAAATACTATTTCTACTGATGAGCCAAGCGATTTAGATGATCTCTTCGGTGAAACAGCCTTTGAAGAAAATTCATCAGAAGATTCGCTAGAGCTATCAAACGATCTTTCATTTGAGCAACTTGAGAGTTCTAGCGATGCCACAAGCGATCTAGATGATTTATTTGGGGAAACTAATTCCTTTGAGGCAAGTTCCGCACACTCGCTCAATCTCACAGACGAAATTAACCAGTTTGATGAGCTTTCTCCAGATTCTACAGACAATAAAGACTTTTTTGAGTTGACGCTTGATTCATTAGATACTTCCCCTATTAATGAACCGAGCGATTTAGATGATCTCTTCGGTGAAACAGCCTTTGAAGAAAATTCATCAGAAGATTCGCTAGAGCTATCAAACGATCTTTCATTTGAGCAACTTGAGAGTTCTAGCGATGCCACAAGCGATCTAGATGATCTATTTGGGGAAACTAATTCCTTTGAGGCAAGTTCCGCAGACTCGCTCAATCTCACAGACGAAATTAACCAGTTTGATGAGCTTTCTCCAGATTCTACAGACAATAAAGACTTTTTTGAGTTGACGCTTGATTCATTAGATACTTCCCCTATTAATGAACCGAGCGATTTAGATGATCTCTTCGGTGAAACAGCCTTTGAAGAAAATTCATCAGAAGATTCGCTAGAGCTATCAAACGATCTTTCATTTGAGCAACTTGAGAGTTCTAGCGATGCCACAAGCGATCTAGATGATCTATTTGGGGAAACTAATTCCTTTGAGGCAAGTTCCGCAGACTCGCTCAATCTCACAGACGAAATTAACCAGTTTGATGAGCTTTCTCCAGATTCTACAGACAATAAAGACTTTTTTGAGTTGACGCTTGATTCATTAGATACTTCCCCTATTAATGAACCGAGCGATTTAGATGATCTCTTCGGTGAAACAGCCTTTGAAGAAAATTCATCAGAAGATTCGCTAGAGCTATCAAACGATCTTTCATTTGAGCAACTTGAGAGTTCTAGCGATGCCACAAGCGATCTAGATGATTTATTTGGGGAAACTAATTCCTTTGAGGCAAGTTCCGCAGACTCGCTCAATCTCACAGACGAAATTAACCAGTTTGATGAGCTTTCTCCAGATTCTACAGACAATAAAGACTTTTTTGAGTTGACGCTTGATTCATTAGATACTTCCCCTATTAATGAACCGAGCGATTTAGATGATCTCTTCGGTGAAACAGCCTTTGAAGAAAATTCATCAGAAGATTCGCTAGAGCTATCAAACGATCTTTCATTTGAGCAACTTGAGAGTTCTAGCGATGCCACAAGCGATCTAGATGATTTATTTGGGGAAACTAATTCCTTTGAGGCAAGTTCCGCACACTCGCTCAATCTCACAGACGAAATTAACCAGTTTGATGAACCTTTTACAAATTTGGCAAATGATGAGCCTTTGGGGCTAGAGTTTGAATCTGAAGAAATTATCCTTCTAGACAATGAAGGGCGAGTTGAAGAAGTTCTGGTTGTTGAGAATGAGTTTATTACTACAGATCCTGAAGTAGAGGATAACTTTACAACTGGGACTCTTCTAGCCTTTGAAGAACTATCTTTCACGAACGAAGTTTCTCCAGACATTGAAGATAGTTCAAGCTTGGATGACCTGCTAGGAGGCATAAACCCTTTCACTAGAGAATCAGCTGAATTAGACGACCTATTTGATGAAAATGTTTCTTCGGCGGAGCAAAATTCTGATAGTGAATTGAACAATTTGCTAGAAGATGAGCTTTTGTTTGAGGACATCCAAGACGAAGGCGACCTCGCTGATCTTTTAGGAACTGAGCAAGGTCTGGGAGATTTGAGTTTGGATGATTTAAACTCTTCTTCAAACCAATTTTTAGATCTGGCAAGTCTGACAACAGATGAACTACTTCAAGAAAATTCTGGTTCTGCAACCGACACCTTCGATTTAGATGATCTTTTAGATGGTGATGATCATTTGGAAGCTGATCTTCCAAATGACGAAGTCCCTTCCGTAGCATTGAATGATTTTAAAGATGCTGATGCCTTTTCGGATTTAGACAACCTTCTAAATAGTGACGGACTATTGGACGATGAGTTTCTGAATAATGCTTCTTCAAACGACGAGATTGCTTCTACCATATCGGATGACTTTGCTGATCTGGACAGTCTACTTGATGATGAAGCATTTACTTCTGAGAATGGCGAATTTGATGGGTTAGAAGCTTTGTTGGATGAGGGTGATGTTCTTGGTGCTGGCAGCACAATGTCTGTCAATGGAGGACTCGCCGCTAATAACGATCGCCTGCCAACATTTGATGAATTTTCTGATTTAGAGTCGTTGTTAGATGACGAGCTTGAACTGAATCCTGATGCAGGGTCAGTCATCAGTGACGTGGTGGGAAGCAGTTCTGAGTTTGATGATCTTGATGATTTACTGAAGGACACTGAGGAAAAGTTGGGCGGGGTTCCGTCTGTCAAAGTTGCTCGGGGTGGTGTCCCTCAATCTCGCCGTACAAGCCGACCCACTCGCGGGTTTAGCGAGCAAACAATGCGGGTACCGGTAAAGCATTTGGATAACCTCAGCAACCTCGTTGGGGAACTGGTAGTCAACCGAAATAGCTTGGAGCAGGATCAAGAGCGCTTACGTCAATCTTTGGATAATTTGTTGTATCAGGTGCAGCAATTAAGCGATGTTGGGCAGCGGATGCAGGATTTATATGAGCGATCGCTGCTCGAAAGTTCTTTGCTGGCTAGTCGCCAAGGTTACCGGGCTGAGTCGTTTCAATCCAGCTTGCGGCGAGTAGAAATGGTTGAAAATGCTTCTACTCGTTCCAACGACGTGGAATATGACCCTCTTGAAATGGATCGATTCACAGGCTTTCACTCTCTCTCGCAGGAGATGATTGAGTTAATTGTGCGAGTCCGAGAATCCTCTTCTGATATTGAATTTATCGTTGACGAAACGGAGCAAGTAACGCGCATGTTCCGTCAGGTAACGACACAGCTTCAGGAAGGACTCACACGTTCTCGCATGGTTCCTTTCGCTCAAACAGCCGATCGCCTACCCCGTGCGGTTCGCGATATCTCGATGAAGGTCGGCAAACAAGCCGAGTTAGTCATCGAAGGTCGAGAAACCTTGATCGACAAGATGATCTTGGAGCAGCTCTACGATCCAATGACTCACCTAGTTAACAATGCAATCACCCATGGCATTGAGTCGCCAGAGGTTCGTAAAGCCGCTGGAAAACCTGCTTCTGGTCGGATTGTTATCCGAGCATTTCACCAAGGAAACCAGACTATTCTTTCTGTTTCGGATGATGGTGCTGGGATTGACGTAGAACGGGTGAAAGCCAAGGCGATTGAAAAACGACTGATCAGCCAAACCGAAGCTAGAAGCATTTCTCGATTGGACGTTTACGATATTCTCTTCCATCCTGGATTTAGCACCAAGGATCAGGCAGACGATTATTCTGGACGGGGCGTGGGCATGGATGTGGTGCGGACTAGCTTAAGTGAGATTCGAGGGGCGATTAATACTGATTCTACCCCTGGAAAAGGCACCACTTTTACGATTCGGCTGCCACTGACGTTGAGTATTTCTAAAGCGCTTTGTTGCATTAGTGATCGCGCTCGGATCGCCTTCCCAATGGATGGGGTCGAGGACATGCTTGATATGCCGAAGGAGCGCCTTCAAATCGATGCAGAGGGGCAGTCCTCCATTATTTGGCGAGATACCGTTTTGCCAGTGCGCCCCCTTGCCGAACTGCTGGGCTACAATCGTCATCTCGGACGCGGCAACGTTTACGGAGGAAACCAAGAAGATGACATCGTTTCCGTTGTAGTGCTGCGAAGCGCTGGCAACTTTTTGGCGCTACAAGTTGATCAAGTTTTAGGTGAACAAGAAATTGTAATTAAACAGCTTGAAGGTCCAGTTCCTAAACCTATTGGTGTCGCAGGTGCCACTGTTTTAGGAGATGGGCGCATTATGCCGATCGCCGATGTATTGGAACTCATTGATCTCTCCATGGGCAGGATTCGTCGCGATGCAGGCGGTTCGCTGTGGGAGCAAAGCAACGATGGAATAGTTCCAGAAGCGCCTATTGCTAAGACTGAACCAATGGTGCTGATTGTGGATGACTCAATTACTGTCCGTGAACTGCTCTCCATGACATTTAATAAAGTTGGCTATCGGGTTGAGCAAGCGCGGGACGGTCAAGAAGCTTGGGAAAAGCTCCGTTCAGGTCTGCCCTGTGATATTGTCTTCTGCGATATTGAAATGCCTCGTATGGATGGATTGGAATTGCTGTCTCGAATTCAAAAAGATCCCAATTTGAAGCAGTTGCCGATCGCGATGTTAACCTCGCGAGGTGCTGATCGCCACCGTCAAATGGCATCTACTTTAGGAGCTAGTGGCTATTTTACCAAGCCATACTTAGAAGAAGCCCTGCTGGATGCAGCGCAGCGTATGCTAAAGGGCGAACGGCTGCTTAACAACGGCTAAGTTCTCTACATCTTCAGTCACTATGTCGCACGATTTACGCTGGATTGCTCCAACTCCGCCAGAACCAGATTTTGCAGTGTTGGCAGGGAATCAACTCACCCGGGAGTTTCATGAAGAAATTCAGCGTCGTCATGAATTCGAGCGCTATTGCCAGTGGTACCACGCGACTGCACACAGACATCGCCGCGAGGTACAAAAAATGCAGAAAGATCTATCTAAATCTATTCGGTTGGTTTTGTCGGGGACTGCGGCGATAACGACTATCACCGCTAGACCCTTATGCTTTTTCTAACTCAAACGCTTGCAGATGAACTTTAAATTTGGCTCCGAGCTTGACTAAATAAGGGAAATTTGCGCTGACAGGTCGCCCTTTATATTCTTTGACGATTTGAACAACCTCGCCTTCTTGCCCTTGTAGATTAAACTCTTGATTGCGATGGTCTGGATGATGATAGACAATGATGGGCTGAGCGACTCGAACGCGATCGCCCACTGAAAAAGATTCCGTATCAATTTGCATAATTCAACAATTCCTGCACAACAGCGATCGCCGCTGCTCATGGCGGCCTTCACTGCCGATAAACGACAGCTTTTTTATCTTTGCATAAGAATGCACCACCAGAAAGGTCATTATGGCTTTGATGTTGGCTGTTCTCGGCGAGGCTGGCTATCGAAATGCACCTGTGCCCAAATCGCAAGACCGCTACCGATCAACAAGGTTGCCAAGATAAGTCCAATCCATAACAGTTTGTTTGTTTTTTTGCCTTTCCCTGCCTGCCTGCCTGCCGTTTCATCAGCCGCGTCCGCCTCTTGTAAAAGCCCGCGTGAAGATTCTGACCAGTCTGAATTCAATGAGGAGCGAACGTCAGGAAATGACACGTCTGGCAGAGGCGTGGAAACGTGACAATCCAACAACACAACCGATACATTGTCATGCCCATTATTTCGATTTGCTAAATCAACCCAATCCTGTGCCGCTTCACTCAAAAGTTTTTTGCCCCGGAAAACCTCGCCCATAATGTCTAGCCAGGAAGACTCCACCCAGCCGTTATCGCTTAGCCCATCCGAACAAAGCAATAAAATGCCGTCTTCCTCTAGCAAAAGGCGTTGAATACTGGGACGCAAAAACTCTGAATCGCGGGTGCCAAGGGCTTGAATCAATGAGCCAGAGTCAGGGCGCTTTAACGCTTCTCGATAGAGCGATCGCCCCATTCGCACCTCTCTTGCAGCAACATCATCATCCACCGTCAACTGATGGCAGTAACGTGGAGTGAGCCAGTAGGCGCGGCTGTCTCCCACATTCACAAGGTACAGTTCGTGGCTATTCTCTGCGACCTGCCCCGTAGACAGTACGATCTGCTGGGGAAATTGCAGCGCCATGACCAAAGTTGTGCCCATGCGTCGCCTTGCCTCTCGCCCCTGCAGATCATTTTGGGCAGCAATCATGTCATTCATTACCCGAGTGATGGCTTCAATTTGCTCAGCAACAACCTCAGGGGGCACAATGTCTGCCGTGACGACTTCTGCTAATAAAGCCTGAATTTGCAGCTTAAGCGATTGAACCGCAAGCTGACTGGCAACTTCACCGCCTTCATGTCCACCAATGCCATCGCAGACTGCCACCAACCGAGGAAAGATTCCATCATTTGGCTTGGTGTTGTCTGGGTAACAGGTATCTTCATTATGATCATGTTGCGGTCCTGGATCGGTGGCACTGGCAATTTGCAACCGCAAAGGTAGTTGAGCCGTCTGTTCAAGTAGTAATTGGTTAAGCTGTGCCGCGATCGCCTCCAACTCGGCACCATTCTCATGCATTTTCTGACAAAGTCTTTGCAGAGGCTCTGCAATCTCTGGTTTTGCTTGGTCTATCCACCCTAGCCATACATTTGCGAGATCTGCCAAGCCCAACATTGGGGTTTCTGATGAAGCCTCATTCTCTGTTAAAAACAATGCCTCATCAATAAAGAGCTGGCATAGACGCACCCGCCATCCTTCTACCCGAATATTATCAGCAGCAAGTAAGCTGGCGCTGACTCCCTGCTCGGCTAGAGGATTCCACAATTGCAATAACTGCCATAACCAATAAACTTGCCGTGCGGCAGTTGCCTGTGCCCAAGCTTGAGCGATCGCTGGTAATAGATTGCCTTGCTTATCTAAAGGCACATTCTCCAGCAAGAAAATTTCGTCAGTTGGGCGATCGCTGACATGAGAACACAAACCATGAACTTCAGGGATATGCAGCCGATAAGGGTAGAGATATAAATAGGGCAGCAAAGCATCTGGTAATTCCACTGTTGGAAAATCGGGCTGTAAACCAGGCTGAGTATCTAGCCAGATTTGTGGAGCTTTGACCACATATCGTCCTCCAACCTGGCTATCAACAGGTATCTGTAGCACGGCTTCTCCCACCGCCCAAAGATAGCGATAAATCAAAGGGGTTTGACAGCTTTTACAAACGCTACTGCCAAAATCATTCAGAGGCGCTGCACAGTTCAGATTAGAACAGTAGATTTGGGGTTTAGAAGAACTCATATCACAACTGAAGGAGATGCTTAAAAAGAAAGATACTGACCTAAGGAATGTGGCTTAATACTGCTTCTATCTTGCTTATTGCTTAATCTTTTGGCTCACGTAAAGACATTTGCGTAGCTCATGAGGATTAGCTTTACAAGGTGGAATAATCATAACAGCCATTCTACAAATGCCTGGATGGGAAACTGGAATACGGAAATGTATTGTGAAGCCGACTGTGATTTGAGCCTTTATTTAGCCTCACTCAGACAATCGGCATAGAATTCTTCAACCTAAGATTACAAAGGGAGAGCCTTCTCAAAACGGTGCGTGATACTCCTTCCAATCCTTCGTCGAGATGGGCTACAGTAGTGTACATCCGTCTTTAAAATTAGGAGAATAATGGCATCTTCTTCCTCGATCGCGGTTCGAGAACTGCCCCTTTTCCCATTGCCCGAGGTTGTGTTATTTCCAGGGAGACCACTTCCCCTGCACGTCTTCGAGTTTCGCTATCGGATCATGATGAATACGATCCTGGAAAGCGATCGCCGTTTTGGCGTATTAATGTGGGATCAAGTACAGGGCAAACCCGTTTCCGTTGGCTGCTGCGCTGAAATTATTCAATTCCAGCGTCTACCAGACGATCGGATGAAAATTCGCACTCTTGGACAGCAGCGTTTTCGCGTCCTAGAGTATGTCAGGGAAAAGCCTTATAAGGTTGGCTTGGTCGAATGGATTGAAGATACCCCCCCGGAACAAAACTTAAAACCTCTGGCAGAGGGCGTTTCGCAGCTTTTACAAGATGTCGTCCGACTATCCGCAAAACTCACTGGGGAACCAATTGAGCTGCCAGATACCATGCCACAGCTACCATTGGAGTTGTCTTATTGGATTGCAAGTAACTTGTACGGGGTTGCTGAAGAGCAACAAGCCCTTCTAGAAATTCAGGATACTGCGGCTCGCCTGGAACGAGAGGTAGAAATCCTAACCTCTACGCGCAACCACTTGGCGGCTCGTACTGTATTAAAGGACACTTTAAATGATACGCTTCAGTAAGATCTTGAAGTCTCATCTTTAGTGTTTGGATGAAGATGAAACAGTGTGCAAATAAGATAAAGCATAAATGTCTTTACCGAAACACGTAAGTGTCGAAAGCTACATCTGTGGAAAATACTGATTAGACCTTTAAAAAGCCCCACATTGAGTAAAGATTCGACGAACACCTAACGTCTTAATGGGCAATTCTGATTAGTGCAGGTAGGGTTATAGCATAAAGCTCACTCATTCCTCAGCACAAGGTTCGCTTATGCAGACGCTACTGATTCGTCCTCAGAAAATTCATGTTGAGACTGCTGCTATTCTGCAACCAAAAGGCTCGTTAAGCGATAACAGCGTAGTTGGGTTTCTCCATCAAGCTAATACTGCCATGATGTCTGAAAAGCACTCCAGTGTGATTATTGACATGAATCAAGTTGATTCAATTGACAGCGTAGGACTCATGGCGATCATTGATACGGTGAAGTTAGCACGAAGGGCTAACAAGCGATTTTGCCTATGTTCGGTCCCTCGCTCGGTTTGCATAGTTTTTGAATTAACTCAGCTTGATAGGGTAGTCGAAATTTTTGAAAGTCTTTCTGCGTTCAACCTAACTCCTAAAGTAGCTGCTTAATTAAGGTGTCCTGTAGGATGCTATCTGGTCGTGATGTTCCTAATTAGAGAGACAAAGTTAGATCTATCTGTAGTGAGAGCGACTGTTAATGCCCTTAGTCTAGAAAATTAGCTGTTTTGTAAATGCCTCAAGGTGATGCTTTGGGGCATTTAACGTGGATGGAGGTTATGAATATTGCCAGGCTTCAAGCTTCTACTGGGCAAGCGTTCAGTATACTGAAGTCTATTGTTGTTTATCAGCTTATGGCGAAAGGGTTGTTGCCTGTGGCGATCGCTGTCGAGACGTTACTGACTCCAGATATTCTTCGACCCGCGCGCTATTTGGGCAATGAGCTTGGTTCGGTGCATAAATTGTGGAATGAAGCAATTGTTCGGTGGGCGCTAACCTATCCAGAAGTGTATGAGGTGGGCGCTTCTAACCTTGGGCACATTATTTTATACAGTATTTTGAATACTCAGCCTCGTCAGTTGTGCGATCGCGCCTATCTGCCTGCCGCTGATTTCGTCACCAAGCTCCGCACCACTAACACTCCATTATTTGCAGTTGAATCTCGTCAGGCGTTAATCCAATTTGATATTTTAGGATTTAGCCTTAGCTATGAACTAGGTGCAACTAACATTTTGGAAATGCTGGATTTAGCTGGCATTCCCCTCACTGCTCAAGAACGCAATGCTCCGGGTGTGTGGAATGTTGAGACAGGCAGTTATCCGCTCATCTTTGCTGGTGGGCAGACCGCTACATCGAACCCTGAACCCTACGCAGATTTCTTTGATTTTATTGCTCTTGGCGATGGCGAAGAACTCTTACCCGAGATTGGTTTAGTGATTGAAGAAGGCAAACTCGCTAAGCTTAGCCGTGAAGCACTGCTGCTGGATCTTGCCCAAGTGCCAGGAGTGTATGTACCGCAGTTTTATGACTTGACAGCAGATGGTTCAGTGCAGCCAAATCGAGCGGAGGTGCCTGCTCGAATTTTACGGCGAGTGGCTACGCCGATGCCTGCTTATTCCATCGGACTAGTGCCTTATGTCGAAACTGTTCACGATCGCCTCGTGATTGAAATTCGGCGGGGTTGCACGCGGGGATGTCGTTTTTGTCAGCCAGGAATGCTCACCCGTCCAGCGCGAGATGTGGAACCTGAAGCGGTCGTTGAAGCGATTGAGCAAGGAATGCGAGCAACGGGATATAACGAATTTTCCCTACTGTCTCTCAGTTGCTCTGACTATCTGGCGCTGCCAGCGGTAGGTGTAGAAATTAAAAATCGACTTAAAGATGAAAATATTTCCCTTGCTTTGCCTAGTCAGCGGGTGGACCGCTTTGACGAAAATATTGCCAACATCTTGGGTGGCACTCGCCAAGGAGGACTCACCTTTGCCCCAGAAGCAGGGACTCAACGCTTGCGAGACATCGTTAATAAAGGGTTGACCAACGAAGAATTGCTGCGTGGAATTAAAACGGCTTACGAGCAGGGATGGGATCGGGTCAAACTTTATTTCATGATTGGGCTACCCGGCGAAACGGATGTAGACGTAATAGGAATTGCAGAAACGGTGCGCTGGCTTCAGCAAGAGTGCCGATTGCAAGGAAGAAAGTCTCTTAATTTCAACATCACTATTTCTAACTTTACGCCTAAACCCCATACGCCCTTTCAGTGGCACTCAGTTTCTGCTGCGGAATTTCAGCGGAAGCAGACACTCCTAAAATCAGAATTTCGCCACATCCGTGGATTGAAAGTCAATTTCACCGATGTTCGCATTTCAGCAATGGAAGATTTTGTGGGCAGAGGCGATCGCCGTTTAACCCCTGTAATCCATCGGGCATGGCAACTGGGCGCTGGCATGGATGCCTGGTGGGAAAGCCTGGAGCGCGCCTATGGGGCCTGGTCACAGGCGATCGCTGAAGCAGGACTAACTTGGAAATATCGCCAAGTTGAAAACGGTGAATGGAACATCTTTGCTCAACCCGAAAATCAGACTAATCACCCAGCCGTGTTGAGCGCTAACGCCGAAGCCAATACCCCAGAGAATCCTTCCTTCTACGACGCTCCTCTACCGTGGGACCACCTCGACACAGGCATTGATAAGCAGTGGTTGAAAGACGACTTACAACGAGCATTAGCAGAGGCAACCGTGCCCGACTGCTCATTTGAAGGCTGTTCTCACTGCGGTGTATGCAGTGTCGATTTTGGACACAATGTGGTTGTGTCACCGCCCGCCATTCCTGAGTTTATTGGGCAGTTTGTGCCCAACCAGCAGCGGGTTCAACGAGTGCGAGTGTGGCTGGGTAAGCAAGGCGATATGGCATTAGTCAGTCATTTAGATTTAATGCGGCTATTTGATCGGGCAGCCCGACGAGCCTCTTTGCCCATCACTTTTACAGGTGGGTTTCATCCCGGTCCTCGTATTATTCCTGCGAGCGCTCTGCCGTTAGGCGTGACAAGTTCCGGTGAAATCGTAGATTTCGAGTTAACTCAATCAATGGATCTTGAAGTCTTTACAACAAAGTTAGCTGCCCAATTTCCGGCAAACATGCCCATTTATCGAGTGGAGCAAGTTGACCTGAGTGCCCCCGCTGCAACTCAGTTACTTGAGCAAGCAGAGTATGAGATTACCGTGGGTCTCGTAGATGAAGAGGAAGGAATCCCTTTCAATTTACAGCTGTGGCAAGCTTGGGTTGAAATGGTGCTGAATAGCCAAGAAATTTGGGTAGAACAAACTACCAAATCTGGGAAAACTCGTGCCATCAACCTCCGCGATCGCCTGTTTCACTTAGAACTGATTCCCTCGGCTTACTCCGCTTTTCCCCCTTCTCACCCCTCCCTCAGATACATCGGTAGCTGCCGTAATGATGGCACCTTGTTACGTCCCGATGCGCTGCTTCGTATGCTGGAACAAGTGGCAAACCAAAAGTTACAGCTATTCAAAACTCATCGTATCCGCTTGATTTTGCAGACTGAAGTTCTGTAGCTTCCAGTAATCTCATCTACCCCAAAATGCAACTGTAAGTTAAAACCAAGTGAGATTTTTCACCTCTGATCTTTAACTAACTTTTGAATTGCATACTTCCAATGGATGACGCAACTTAATAGAAAGCTGAAATCTATTAAATTTAATATCCCAGTAGTCTCTGCGCGTTATAATGCTTGTCAATAGAAGCTGTTGCGGACTGGGGATGCCTGGGGAACCGCTTCATACGCCAGTGTTAATACTGGGAGCAGCTTGCTTCACTAAGCTTTCCACTAATGAACAAGACTTGGATGCCCTAATGAATATGGGTTTCCCAGTCTTGGGTATAGTTGTTTGGCTCAGTTATTCTGCGTTGGGGCTAGCTGTTTTTAGGCTCTTCACCTAGCTTGGATGAGAGTTTTTTTGATATATCTGCAAGCCCTATAGCTTCTATCGCTTTCAAAAATTGTTTTAACCCGATGGGTGGTTTATGAGCAGGACGCTTGCCACTCAATGCGATCGCTGAATCTTGAGGAAACTGAATGCCAAAACAAATTATTATCGCGGAACAGCACCGCATTGCTGCTGTTTTTTCAGAAGATCAAATTCAAGAGCTAATTGTTGCAACTGGAACTCATCAAGTTAGTGATGTCTATCTGGGTGTTGTTGAAAATGTCTTGCCAGGAATTGATGCCGCATTTATCAATATTGGAGACTCGGAACGAAATGGCTTTATTCATGTTACTGATTTAGGTCCTTTAAAGCTGCAACGAGCCGCCGGATCGATTACCGAACTATTGCGCCCTCAACAAAAGGTGCTAGTGCAGGTGATGAAAGAGCCGACTGGGAACAAAGGACCTCGTTTAACTGGAAATATTTCTTTCCCGGGTCGGTACTTGGTCTTAATGCCCCATGGGAAAGGGGTTAATCTTTCGCGTCGTATTCGCAATGAGAATGAACGCAACCGCTTGAGAGCTTTAGCAATCTTAATTAAACCCGCTGGCATGGGTTTGGTTGTGCGAACCGAAGCTGAAGGGGTTCCCGAAGAAGCAATCATCGAAGATTTAGAAGCACTACAAGAACAATGGGAAACAATTTGCCGAGAAGCTACTTCAACCCGTGCTCCAGCATTGTTAAACCGGGACGATGATTTTATTCAGCGGGTGTTGCGAGATGTATACAGTGGCGATGTAAATCGTATCGTGGCAGACTCGCACACTGGTTTAAGACGAGTAAAACAGCATTTAATGAGTTGGGGCGGCGGCAAACTACCTCAAGGCGTTTTAATTGATCATCATCGCGATCGCATCTCGGTTTTAGAATATTTCCGGATTAATGCCGCCATTCGAGAAGCACTCAAGCCTAGAGTGGATCTACCTTCTGGCGGTTATATTATCATTGAGCGAACTGAGGCTTTAACCGTTGTTGACGTAAACTCTGGCTCTTTTACTCGCTCTGCAACAGCGCGAGAAACGGTGCTGTGGACAAATTGCGAAGCCGCCACTGAAATTGCTCGCCAGCTTCGGCTACGTAACATCGCTGGAATCATCATTGTAGACTTTATTGACATGGAATCCCGGCGCGATCAACTGCAAGTGCTGGAGCATTTTAATAAAGCACTGCGATCGGATAAAGCCCGTCCCCAAATTGCTCAACTGACAGAGTTAGGGTTGATCGAGCTAACCAGAAAGCGTCAAGGTAAAAACATTTATGAATTATTTGGACGTGCCTGCCCGACCTGTGTTGGCATTGGACAAATCGTACATTTACCGGGTGAGCTAGCTCATTCCGATGAAGAGGTTGCTGAAAGTCCCGCTGTCACCCCCATTCGGGAGTATCGGTCAGACCGTGGACCTACACGTGGACGAGAGGTACCTAGTCGTGAGTTGCCTGACATTTCTTTACCTGCTGAATTTCCTTGGGAAGAGCGGGAAGATGAAGAAACAGACGATTTGCAAGAGATGCTTAGCCACCCCAATTACCAAGAGGTAGGAGGCAATAATCGCCGTCGTCGCCGCCGCCGCACAGGTGAGGAGTCACCGACTACCAGTCGAGAGCGCGGGCGGGGGACTGCTTGGAGCGAAAGCCGAGTGCCAACCAGGCTTCCTAACAATGGGGTAGAAGATCGTAGTTCGCCGGATGGAGATCTTAAAGAAGAAGAGGTTTTTGAAAGCAAACCGAAGGAGCGAGAGGTGCCTCGTGGTCGTCGCGATTCTCCGGAGAGTTCCGCTTTGCGGAATCGTGTTCGCCGAGATAATGGATTAGAACCGGGAGAGATAGCGGAAGAGAAAGAAGCAATAGTCTCATCTGAAGTAGAGGAAAAGCGGGGACGCTCTCGGCGTGAAAGTAAGCCTGTGGAACCACCAGAGATGGTGATGGTTGAAATGACTCCCGAGGAACAAGAGGTTTATGCTTGGATGGGTGTTTCTCCATTGGTGCTATCTCAACAGGATGTGAAAAATCCTAAGTCGGCAGTCATTTCGGTTGTCTTGCCCGGACAAGCGCCTCCAGTTCAACTAACAGTTGATGCCTTAGAAGCATCTACAGCACTCGTGAATGCGGTGGAACCAGTCATAGAGTTAGAAGAGTCTGACTACAGCCAACCTGTGCAGGAGAAGGAAAAACCAGCGATCGCGGCTTCTATCAAAATCGCTCCTAAGTTGGCGGAAGTCACACTTGAGCCTACGGAACCGAAGCCTGAACCAGCATTGGAACCAGAACCGGAGCCTGAAGCAGATAATGGAATTGTTCGTCGTCGTCGTCGTCGCTCTTCCGCTAGCACCACTGATTAATAAGCCTTCAGTATGGTACGTAGGAAAGCATCTACTGACTATCAGCTTGAACTTCCCAGCCTAAGCAGTTTCAAAGATTCTAGCTTGATCATTGCAGGCGTAGACGAGGTAGGACGTGGAGCATTATTTGGTCCGGTTGTTGCAGCAGCAATTATCTTGCCCGATAGCGCTCTACATGCTCTAGAGATGGCTGGCGTGACCGATAGCAAGCTTTTGTCCGCATCACAACGTCAACGCCTAGCTGTTCAGATTCGCTCGTTTGCGGTTGCTCACCAGATTGGTTATGCTTCAGTGCGAGAAATAGATCGATTAAACATTCTACAAGCTTCGCTCCTAGCAATGAAGCGGGCAATCTTAAGACTATCAATCCAGCCAAACTTTTGCTTAATTGATGGAAATCAACGCATACCTGAATTATCAATCTCGCAAGAACCATTAGTGAAAGGAGATCAAAAATCCATCGTTATCGCTGCTGCAAGCATCATTGCTAAAGTTTGGCGGGATGAACTGCTGACTCGAATGGCACTGCGCTACCCGCAATATGGTCTTGCAACAAACAAAGGCTATGGTACTGCTATTCATCGACAAGCAATTCTCAAATACGGCATCACGCCTTATCACCGTAAATCTTTTAGTCCTTGTCGCTTAACACTTTCAGAACACAGCCCTAATCACTTAAGTCAGAATTGAAAATCAGCCTAAAAACTGCCTGCTGGTAGCGTTGTAACCTGGTCTGATATTTCGTCCTCAAGGTGCGCGATCGCCCAAGTTCGATAGTCTGACAGCAATTGATAAACTAGCCGTTGTTTAATAGTTAGTAGGACACTTTTCAAAAGTCCATTTCCTGTTGTTTCCAAAATAGATTTAGGGGTGAACCAAAGTGGCGGTGGCAACTCTACCAATACTTCCAAATCAGCTTTTCCCTTTAGTCGAGTCTCTTTTTGGTCATTAATAACTTGCAAACGACCGGTCAAGTTTAATGAAAGTCTCTGATTAATATATTCAACTCCCCGAATTTCACAGTGAACTGACTGCAACCGAACAACACCATCCGATTCTGCCCAAACCTTCATGTCTACTGTGGGTTGTAAACTCAACAGCATAAACTTGAGTGGGCGCATTTTTAAACGAAAGAGATCATTGCCCAAATGTTCAATCTGGCTGGAGCTGGCTAAGGCTTTAATCAGTCGTTGAGGCTGACGCAAGTAGTGTTGAATAGGCACAGGCTGATCAACAACAGGAATATCCACCGATTGAGAAGCTAAAAACTGAATATCCATTTGAAACGCCAACTGAAAAGGAAGAATAAAATGTAACGAATTATTATCAATTCTAAGCAGTTAAAAAGAAAATGCACTCAGTCTTTTGAGATATAGCTACAGACAACAGTGTTAGGACACAGCATCTTTCAGGACCGACTCCATTGCTTGCCGTAAAGAACTAAAGCTAGACAAGCTGTTGCGAATACGACTTTTCAGCCAAGCCCAACACTTTTCAATCCGATTGAAATCTGGAGAATAAGCGGGTAAATATAACAACCGACACCCTACCGACTCCACCAATTGAGCAACCCGTCCCCCATGATGAAACGTGGCATTGTCGAGAATCAAAACCTTCCCAGGCTTAAGCGTTGGCAGCAAACACGTTTCTAGCCAGATTTCAAACACGACTCGATTACAAGAGCCGTTCACGGTAAAGGGAGCACTCAGTTGGTGCTCACAGTAAGCCGCAATCATATTGATTCGTTGACCCCGTCGCCCTGACTTGAGTGCTTCAAATCGCACACCGGGTTCACACCAACCATATCCATAATCCTCTCGCTCATCCATTCCCGATTCATCGATGTACACCCGGTCGGATAAAGACACTTTGGCTAGCTGCTCTAGGAACTCTGCTCGTTTGTGCTCATCGCGTTCAAGGTAGCCATAGGTCTTTTTTTTCGACTCAAGCCCAGTTTGTGTAACGCCCTGGAAATTGTGCGAACACTGAGTTGGTCTTGCCACAACTCGACCATTTGCGCTTGGGTTTTGCCCCCATGCTGCTTGGCAAATTTGGCAAACTTGTCCCAATCGGTGATTTTGCTGGTGGTTCGATGGGGACGAGTTGTTTTGGCTTGGTAGTCTCCAGTTTCCTTCTGTCGCTTCAGCCATAGATTGATCGTGTTGCGACTGAGTTGAAACACTTGGGCGGCTTCACTCTGCTTCATGCCGTCTAATTGGATGGCATTGATCACCTTTTGTCGCAAGTCGTAACTGTACGCTTTTGCCATAGATGCACTCACCCTCCTATAGCTGGGGATACCTCTCAGTCTATGTCCTATTGGTCCTGGCAATAGCTATAAAACCACTATACAACTCACGTGTATTCATCATTGCAGTTCAGCATAAAAGTCTTTCTGACTTGAAACATTTATTAGATTGGTATTAAAAAGCTTTTCGAGCCATAGCTCAAAATTTTACAGACTATTCAACTGAATAATCTCTATTAAATTTGTAAAATTGAGACTTAATTAGGATGAAGTACTGTAACAACGCTGAGAATCCACAACCTTAAGCAGAGGGTAAGGTTTATGGTGAGAGACGATGGTCAGGCGTAATTATAGTGAGGAGGGATAGAACAGGATGGCAGTATCGATCGCGCATTTGGGACCCTCTGGCACCTACACTGAAGCCGCTGCCTTAGTCTATTCCAACTGGCTAACCCAGAATTTTCATCAAGAATCTTTCCTGTGCGCTTATCCTAGCATTGCTCAAACCCTTAACGCTGCGGCATTGAAACAGGCAGATTTAGCCGTCGTGCCGATTGAGAACTCGATTGAGGGGAGTGTGACAACGACCCTCGATACCCTTTGGATTTTGGATGATCTACAAATTCAGCGGGCGCTTATACTGCCCATTTCTCATGCTTTACTATCTCATGCCAATGAAATTGAGGCAATTCAGACAATTTATTCTCATCCACAAGCGCTTGCTCAATGTCAGGCTTGGCTAGAGCGTCATCGTCCAAATGTTCAGTTGATTCCTACTAGCTCTACAACGGAAGCGCTGCAAAAACTTGAGGACGATAGACGGGCTGGAGCAATCTCTTCTCAACGAGCAGCTTTACTATACAAAGTGCCAATTTTGGCTCACCCAATTAATGATCACCCTGATAATTGCACTCGCTTTTGGGTGTTAGGCTTACAACCTTCTGCTGGGGGAAATCACACGTCGCTTGCTTTTAGTGTGCACGATGTGCCTGGAGCACTAGTAAAGCCACTAGATATTTTTGCCCAACAAGGAATTAACCTCAGTCGGATTGAATCTCGCCCAACGAAGCGATCGCTGGGTGACTATCTATTTTTTGTTGATTTAGAAGCAGATACTCGTCAAAGCTTTGTTCAATCGGCTTTAGCAGAATTGAGGCATCATACAGACACTCTAAAAGTGTTGGGTAGCTATGATATCTTGTCCAAGAACATAGTAAATTTAGCGAATTTGTGAAGTTGAAGGTTGGATAACCGGATCGTCAAGTTTAAGAAAGTTGGATAAGTGTTGTAAGTAAGTAGGCACATCCTCCAGCATTGGGAAATGTGCCGTGTCCGACATTACGACTAACTGAATGTACTCAGGATTAAGGGCAGCAGCTTTTTGCCCTAATTCAGCAGGAATAATGATGTCGCGATCGCCAGAAACCATCAGAGTCGGAACCTTCAATTGGGAGAACTCCCCAGGCATTTCTTCAGCAGCTTTTTTGCTGACGCAGGTAAAAATTGTGCCCACAGCCGCTTCGTAATCTGCCAGCAAAAAGTCATTTAAAAAATCACGACTAATCGTTCCCGACAAAGGACGGTGCAAAAAGCGCTTCATAAAGAGGCGATCCATAAATGGCAGTTGATAAAGCCACCGGGGACGAAACTTTACGACATAGCCGCCAAAAGTATAAAAAGCCTCAAAGGATTTTTTGTCATACTCAAAAATGCCGCTACAGGTTAAGATTGCTTGTTGAACCCGCTCTGGGTAGAGATTTAGGAAAAAAACTGCGATAGAAGCGCCCATTGAGTGCGCGTTAAGGTAAATCTTCTCTAATCCCAAAGTATTTAATAGCTCAACTAGATCATGGGCATAGGTTTCTAGTTCATAGCTAGGAGAGTCGTGCTTTAAAGTATCATTGCCTACTAAAGCTGATGCATTGATAAAGGTTGATCGCCCAAAGCCCCGCATATCGTAGAGCAGACAGTCAAAAGTGGTGGAAATTGCTTGGGCAGTGCTCTCCCAATATCTAGCAGAACCACCCCAGCCATGAACAAAAACCATCACTGGCTTACCAGTAGGCGCAGCATCCCCTGAGGAAGTTATCCATTCGTAATAGTGACTAATACCGTTAACCAAACTGTGAGGCATGATCTAAAGACATATAAGACTGGTATAAAGGTGCAAATTCAAACCTTTAGGTGATCAGAAAGTATATAAACCTTTAAGCAGATTCTGGCTTTGGCAAAGAAGAAGGATGGAGTAACAATTCGGCAGTTGAGCGTTTCTCAACCATGTCACGGGTAATGGTGCAGCAGGTTACATCCTTTCGAGAAGGAAGTTCATACATCACATCTAGCATTAGCTCTTCAACAATGCTGCGAAGCGCCCGTGCCCCTGTTTTGCGACGATATCCTTCTTGCGCGATCGCTCGAATTGCATCCTGTCTAAATTCAAGAACGACATTATCCATCTTGAGCAGCTTTTGATATTGCTTTACTAAAGCATTGCGCGGCTCAGTCAAAATGGCGGTCAATGTGTCTTCATCTAAGGGATCAACTACTGCCATCACTGGAATACGCCCAATGAACTCTGGAATCATCCCAAACTTCACCAGATCATCCGGTTCCAGATGCTTCAACATGTCAGCCGTTCGCTTATCTTTCGATTGGGTGTCTCCCGGCTGAATGAAGCCAATCGACTTTCTGCCAATTCGTTGCTCGATCGCTTTGTCTAAGCCGACAAAAGCACCACCACAAATAAACAAAATATTACTGGTATCGATTTGAATGCAGTCTTGGTAGGGATGCTTACGCCCACCCTGAGGAGGAACATTCGCCACTGTTCCCTCAAGCATCTTCAATAAAGCTTGCTGAACCCCCTCTCCAGACACATCCCGTGTAATCGAAGGATTTTCGCTTTTCCGGGCAATCTTGTCAATTTCATCAATGTAAATAATGCCGCGTTGAGCTTCTTCTACGTCCAAGTCTGCTACTTGCAGCAAACGCAGCAATATATTTTCCACATCCTCACCGACATAACCTGCCTCGGTTAGGGTGGTCGCATCTGCTACGGCAAAGGGGACTTCCAAGATTTCAGCTAAAGTCTGAGCAAGAAGAGTCTTGCCGCAGCCGGTTGGTCCAATTAACAAAATGTTGGACTTTTGTAATTCTATAGAGTCCTCAGACGAAACTTTACCATTTCCTTTAGCTTGCAAAAAGCTTAGTCGTTTGTAATGGTTATAGACCGCTACTGAAAGCACCTTTTTTGCATCATCTTGACCAATGACATGATCGTCTAAATAACCTTTAATTTCCCGTGGTTTTGGAAGTTGACCCAGAGAAATATTAGACGATCGCACCTTTCGTTTATCAGGAGAAGCTTCTCGTCGGGGAACAGGTTGAGGAGCTGTTGCACTAGAGTCAAACAACTCTTCATCCAAAATCTCGTTGCACAAATCTACACATTCGTCACAAATGTAGACTCCGGGTCCAGCAATCAGTTTGCGAACCTGCTCTTGAGATTTGCCACAAAAAGAACATTTCAGATGAGAGTCGTACTTAGACATATGGTCCTCTTAACCTATACCGCAGCCACCGCTTCTCCCGGTCTTGGAAGATTTTGCCTAACAATTACCTGATCGATCAAACCATAACTTTTTGCTTCTTCTGCAGACATGAAAAAGTCTCTTTCTGTATCCGCTTCTAATTTTTCAAATGGTTGCTTTGTGTGATAAGACAGTAGCTCATTCAGCTTCCGCTTATGATAAAGAATTTCTTTAGCCTGAATCTCAATGTCTACCGCTTGTCCTTGAGCACCGCCAAGAGGTTGGTGAATCATAATCCGGGAACTAGGAAGTGACATCCGTTTACCAAACGCACCGGCTGTCAACAGAAAAGCTCCCATGCTTGCAGCCAACCCGAAGCAGATTGTAGCAACATCACAGCGAACTTGCTGCATTGTGTCATAAATCGCCATGCCAGCCGTGACAGAACCACCCGGAGAGTTAATGTAAAACTGAATGTCTTTTTCAGGATCTTCTGCCTCTAAAAAGAGCATTTGAGCCACTATGGAATCTGCCACCGTATCATCTACGGGAGTTCCCAAAAATACTATCCGTTCTCTTAAAAGCCGCGAGTAAATATCAAAGGCACGCTCGCCTCGCCCGGATTGTTCAACCACCATTGGGACAACATTACTGGGGGTTAAGGAGGAAACATCCAGAGAATTAAAACTGGTTACTGAGTAATTAGCAGAATTAGATGTAAGCATAGTCGGCATTTTGCCTAAAATTATTCAGATTTAGATTGAATGGCAGTGCGTCTCGCGATCGCACAAGCCTACTTCAACATTATGCCTCAACTCATTAAGGACTTGGAAAAGGCTAGAAGAGATCGGTCTTTTTGTGTTTGCTGTAAAAGACCGACCGATAGCTATCCTTGGCTAGCTTAGAGAAGGTAGACACAGCATAAAAACTAAGAAAGGCTAATCTTCTGTAGTCATAGGTTTCGACTTCTTAGCTGATTTACGTGTTTTTTCAGCAGTTTCATGTTCGGCTGCTTCGCTTATATCGGCGATCGCGTCTACTTCTACTTCTGCTTTTGAAGCATCAGTAGATTGGGTTGATTGCTGATTTTTCGTTGTGGGTTCGGCTTTTGCCGCAAGTTCGTTCACATCAGAAACTTCTACGGCACTCTCTTGAGCTGTTTCAGCAACTTCAGTGCTTTCCTCAGCTAGTTCTTCAACGTCTGCGTCCTCTTTAGTCAGAGTACCTGCTGGAACAAGCTCAACCGTAGAATGATCAATCAGCCAATCCACAATCTTTTCTTTCAATAAATCTTCCGAAACAACGGCTTGCATGCGCTCTTGGTCAATCGGTTGATCATAATTCTGATCTTCCAATTCTTTCAAAAGCTCAGCGACCTTTGTAGCTAGCTCATCAGGTTGAACTTGAATAGATTCTTGTTTTGCCACTTCGCCCATGGCTAGTGTGCGCTTGATACGCTGAGTTGCGTCGGGTCGAGACTGGTCACGCAGCCGAGCAACCATATCTTGGGTAAAAAGCTGACGAACATCAATCCCTTGATTTTGAAGCTGCATCGCTGTTTGGTTGATCATGAATGTAACTTCCCGCTCAATCAATGTCTCTGGAATATCGACTTCGACATGATTCAGCAGTTCATCCAAAACAGCTTGCTCTTTATTGGATTTTGTCTTGTTTTCAGCTTCTTGCTTAAACTTAGTTTCTAAAGACGCTTGTAGCTCTGCTAAAGTCTGAAACTCTCCATCACTAGCATCTTGAGCAAACTCATCGTCTAGTTCAGGAAATTCTTTTTCCTTCAGCTCCTTTAATGTGATTGCAAAGACTGCATCACGTCCAGCCACATCAGGTTGAGGGTAGGTTTCAGGAAAGGTCGCCTGTACATCCTTCATATCGCCAGGATTCATGCCTACAATGCCGTCGATAAATCCTGGGATAAACTGACCTTCTGTCAGTTCAAGTTGAAACCCTTGAGCTTCACCGCCAGGAACTGGTTCAGGTTCTTGCTCTGGATCATCGTTGCGTAACACGCCTTTGAAGTCCACTACAGCAACATCTGCCATTTGAGCCGTGCGCCCTTCAACAGGAACTAAAGTGGCCATTTGCTCGCGGTACTGTTGCAGCGCAGCTTCAATCTGCTTAGGATCGGGCTTTATTTCTTCTGCCTGAATCTGTAAACCTGAGTACTGTGTTAGGACGACACTTGGTTGCACGTCAACCGATGCAGAAAAGGTTAGCGGTTGCATCGGGTCAAATTGGCTAACCAAATCTTCAAAGGACGATCGCAGTTGGAAGTTGCCCAAAGCCTCGATATTTTCTTGCTTAACTGCCTCTTTAATACTGTCTTCCACTAGCTCTTCGACAGCAGCAGCCTTAAGCCGACTTGACCCAATTTGTTGAATTAATACTTGACGTGGAACTTTGCCCTTGCGAAATCCAGGAACGTTGACTGATCGTGTAAACTCCTGCACTACTCGTTCGTAGGCTTTTTTGGATACTTCTGATGGAATTTCAATTTGCAAGCCAATTTGACTGGCGGGAAGCTTTTCCTGGATGACTTTCATTGATTTCTAAAGAGGTTGCGGTGATTTTAGCGTGAGAGTTAGGATAGAAGAATACAAGCAGATTCTCAAAAACCATTGTTTAAAAAATTTAGAATCTAGTTTTGCCTAAATTTCTTAAATGCATAATTTTGCTGATCGAAGCTGCTAATTTTAGCTTTTACTTTATAAAATTACTTGCTAGCAGTAAATTATGCAGTTTGCAGTGCTGCAATTAGATATATTAACGGATTCCGATCGTCTATGGACGATGCCTCACCGCCGGAACCTAAATTTCCTCCCAAAGATTCGGTATAGGTTAGAGTTTTAGCCTCACTTTTTAAGGTAAATAAGCAAAGAGGATAAGAAGTGATAGCCTGATATGAAGCGCTATAACTCAAGCTTTTAATCAAATAATTAAGAATCCGCTAAAATCTTGTGCGTACCTTAAAAAATAAGCCTGTTATGGAAGCTTTGGCAACGCTATTGTTGCCGATTGACTCTAAAGCTGGATGTATACGAACTACGATGATTACCACCAGATTTTATATTAAAAATTACTTAATCAATAATCTTCTGGAGGATATGTAATTTGGTTGAATCCTATCGAGTTGCCATACTGGGCGCAACGGGAGCTGTCGGTACTGAGTTGATGACGTTGTTGGAAGAACGTCATTTTCCTGTATCTCAGCTAAAGCTACTGGCTTCTCCGCGCTCGGCAGGACAAACACTTCAATTTCGGGGAAACCCATTGGTTGTTGAGGCAGTCAGCGATCGCTCCTTTGATGACATTGATTTAGTGCTGGCTTCAGCGGGAGCATCCATTTCCAAAGCTTGGGCACCCAAAGCGATTGCGGCAGGAGCGGTGGTAATAGACAATTCTAGTGCGTTTCGGATGGATGCCAAAGTGCCGCTGATCGTACCCGAAGTAAACCCCCAGGCCGCAGAACGTCATCAGGGGCTTATTGCCAATCCCAATTGCACAACTATTCTGATGGCAGTGGCAATTTATCCGTTGCATCAAGTTCAGCCTATTCAACGGATCGTTGCCGCCACCTATCAATCTGCGAGTGGCGCTGGCGCACGGGCAATGGAGGAGATGAAAACACAGGCGCAAGCTATCCTAAATGGGCAAGAGCCAGTAGCTGACATATTCCCTTATCCCTTAGCATTCAATCTTTTTCCGCACAACTCTAAGCTAAATGAGCAGGGTTACTGTGAGGAGGAGATGAAGATGGTCAACGAGACGCGCAAAATCTTTGGAGTGCCCGATTTGCATATTACTCCAACCTGCATACGGGTTCCCGTAATGCGTGCTCATTCAGAAGCGATTAATCTAGAGTTTAAGCAACCATTTAGTGTGGCTCAAGCAAGAGAAATTTTGAGCCATGCTTCTGGAGTACGCTTAGTAGAGGATTGGTCGGCAAATTATTTTCCAATGCCTATTGATGCAAGCGGAGAAGATAATGTGTTGGTAGGTCGAATTCGCCAGGATATTTCTCATTCTTGTGGTTTGGAACTCTGGCTGTGTGGCGACCAAATTCGTAAAGGGGCAGCCCTTAATGCAATTCAAATCGCTGAGTTGTTAGTGCAAAAGCATTCACTTAAGCCTATAGTGGCAATGACTTGATGAGCAGTATGGAGTAACCTGCTTAATAAAGTGAGCAGCAATTATGTGTAGTAACCTTTTATAGATCAACAACGTGTGGTGAATTTTGGACGAGTCTTAACCGCGATGATCACGCCATTTACTGAAGATGGCGCTGTGGATTACGCGATCGCAGAGAAACTAGCTGACTATTTGGTTAACAACGGTAGTGATGCCTTAGTCGTGTGTGGCACCACAGGTGAATCACCTACTCTGACTTGGAGTGAAGAATATGAGTTGTTTCGCGTAATCCAGCAGGCTGTAGCGGGAAAAGCGAAGATAATTGCAGGTACGGGATCAAATTCGACGCAAGAAGCCATCGAAGCCACTCAAAAAGCAGCTAAACTAGGTGTAGATGGCTCACTGCAAGTCGTTCCCTACTACAATAAGCCGCCCCAGGCAGGTATGTATCGTCACTTTAAGGAGATCGCTGAATCAACTTCCGATCTGCCAATGGTGCTGTACAACATACCAGGGAGAACTGGGCAAAACCTTTTGCCAGAAACAGTCATTCGTCTCTCAGAAATTGCTAACGTTGTAGCAATCAAAGAAGCAAGCGGTAATCTAGATCAGGTTAGCCAAATTCGCCGCTCTACTCCTAATGACTTTGCCATCTACGCTGGAGATGATTCGCTGACCTTGCCTTTACTGGCAGTTGGAGGTCATGGAGTTATTAGTGTCGCAAGTCATCTTGTCGGACCGAAGATTCAATCGATGATTCAAGCTTTTTTTGATGGCAATATTCAAGCAGCTATCCAAACTCATCTTGCTTTGTTTCCTTTGTTCAAGGCATTGTTTTTGACCACCAACCCAATTCCGGTGAAAGCGGCACTGCAAATCCAGGGCTGGAAGGTTGGCTCCACTCGTTCTCCGCTTGCCGATGCTCCATCTGAAGTCATCCAAACGTTGAAATCAGTCCTAGCAGAATTAGCACTTCTCTAGCACTGCTTATTTAAGCTTTCTACAACTGAATAATGTCTGCTCAACATTGTAGAAACATGAAGATAAACATTTCAAATTTCGTTTTCTCTTCAGATCCGCTCACATTCATCTTTATTCTTCAACTCAGCTTCACCAAATTGTTGTTCTTCCGAGTACTACGATTTTCGATCAACAGTCTCTCAACGACCTCTGAACTTTCTTTAACTCAAAATCTTTCTATCTAAATTAATGCAAATGACCAAAACAAATTCTGCAACTGCTCTAAAAATCATTCCGCTTGGTGGTCTCCATGAGATTGGCAAAAACACTTGTGTGTTTGAATTTAACGATGAAATTATTCTGTTAGATGCTGGTCTTGCCTTTCCAACCGATGGGATGCACGGAGTGAATATTGTTCTCCCCGATATGACTTACCTCAGGGAAAATCGCCACAAGATTAAAGGCATGATTGTTACCCATGGGCACGAAGATCACATTGGCGGAATTGCTTTTCATCTGAAGCAGTTCGATATACCAGTGATTTATGGCCCTCGACTGGCAATGGCTTTGCTGCAAGACAAGCTTGAAGAAGCTGGCGTTAGCGATCGCACCGAACTGCGTACCGTTGGTCCGCGCGACATTGTGCGACTTGGCTCTGCATTCTTTGTAGAATTTATCCGTAATACCCACTCCATGGCGGATAGCTTCACCGTTGCAATTCGCACCCCTGTTGGAGTTGTGATCCACACAGGTGACTTCAAAATTGACCATACGCCTGTAGACGGAGAGTTTTTCGACTTCCAGCGGTTAGCTGAGTATGGTGAGCAAGGCGTTCAGTGTTTGATTAGCGATTCTACTAACTCAGAACTTCCTGGTTTTACTCCCTCAGAGCGTGCGGTGTATCCCAACCTTGATCGAGTCTTTGGACAAGCTCAGGGAAGAATATTGGTAACGACCTTTGCGTCTTCAGTACATCGGATCAACATGATCTTGGATTTGGCTAAAAAACACGGCAGAGTTGTGGGCATCTTGGGGCGCTCCATGCTGAATGTGATTGCTCATGCTCGGAATCTAGGCTATGTCAAGTGTGAAGATGATCTATTACAGCCATTAAATCTGATTCAAAAAGTGCCAGATGAAAACGTGCTGATTTTGACCACAGGCTCTCAGGGTGAACCGCTTTCTGCAATGACGCGGATCGCGAATGGCGACCATCGGCAAATAAAAGTGCGCCCAGGCGATACGGTTGTATTCTCAGCGAATCCCATTCCTGGAAACACGATCGCCGTTGTGAACACCATTGATAAGTTGATGATGTTAGGAGCCAAGGTAATTTACGGCAAAGAACAGGGAATTCATGTTTCTGGGCATGGTTGCCAAGAAGATCAAAAACTGATGCTGGGCTTAACCCGACCCAAGTTTTTCATACCTGTTCACGGTGAACATCGGATGTTGGTAAAACACTCCCAAACGGCTCAAAGCGTAGGAGTTCCAGCGGAAAATATGATCATTATCGACAATGGCCATGTGGTTGAGCTAACTGAAAATTCTATCCGGATTGCAGGTAAAGTGCCTTCTGGAATTGAACTGGTTGATTCGTCGCGGTCTGGTGTCGTGAATGCCCAAGTGCTGAAAGAGCGTCAGCGACTTGCTGGGGAAGGAATTGTCACGGTTGCTGCCACAATTAACAACCGGGGTGAATTAGTTGCTCAGCCAGAAGTGCATTTCCGAGGTGTGGTCACTTCAATTGAGCGATCGCGGTTTCAAGACAAAACTCGCGAAACGATTGAGATTGTTTTACGAAATTACTGGAAAGAATTGGCACCTTCTTACACCGATGTTGCGACTAGCATTGATTGGGTTGGAGTGAAAACTCAAATTGAGCGAGAATTAGTCAAAATGCTCAAGCGCGAAATGCAAAGCGCTCCTTTACTCGTGTTCCTCATGCAAACCACCGATGCGCCAACGACTCGTAAAGTAAGCAAGGAACCTACTAGAAAAGTTGAAGCGGCGATCGCCTCCTAGCTCGCCGCAGACGGGGGAGCTCACTTCAAGACTTCCCCGTCTATGCATTAATCATTTCAAGGGGCTGCTAATCCGTGGAGCTAAGACGCGATCGCCAATGATTGTTTGCTCGTTGCGAGTTCACGAGACTCTTGACGAATGGAGCCAGACACAACAGCGTGCTGAAGCAACATGAAAGCCCTAAAGTCTTTTGCATCATATTTAGTCTTTAACAGTTGACGCAGTTGCTCCTCTGTTTCGACTGTTAAACATCCAATAGTAAATGCTTCCTTAACAATTTCGCGAATTGAAAGCATGGCGTGCCCCTCGGTCTACTTGTCTAATCAAAACAACGATCTGTCTAATCTAAGTTCATTTAGAAAAAATTTTTGTAATCTCTATTGCTGTGACTTACGAGATCAATACTTTTTAATTTAGATCTGATGTGGAATAAGGAACACTTTAGAAATCTACGTGGTTCTACCCAGTAGTGTCAAATACTTTGTACATTCATTAATATAATGTTTCACGGCAAAGTGCTGATGCTTAAACCAACTTTGCCATGCATTGTTACTCGTCTTATGTTGTGGATCTCTCAGTAATTCAAATCGATCTGCGCCTAAGAGGCTCCCAGTAGTCAGGATACTTATGGATTAATTTTTAGAAGCGTTTATTTTTTGTATGGAGTATTAAAGTGATAGTTGGGTGATAGCGATGTTTCCTGAAAAACAGGTCTCCACATCAGCTCCTACATCATAGGTACGCTCCGTATATTCACCACTGTAATAAAAGCAGTTTTCTTCTAGCCGAAAAGTATTTGGCAAAGGCTGAGTGCAGGGAGGGCAAAATATTAGTTTGGGTTCTGAGGATTGAGCAGAATACTGCGGTAGATTTACGTTCCAATAAGTTCCTGGTTCCATCGAGTCAGACAGTAGTTGCTCAAGAACTCGGATTGCTAGGCTTGTTGCGATAGACCAATCAATTTCGCATGTTCTCTGACGATAATTAGAGAGCGCAATGCTAGGAATACGGTGCATAGCTGCTTCTCGCACAGCGGCTACTGTACCAGAGATGTAAACGTCTGTTCCCAAATTTCCCCCTGCATTAATGCCAGACAGTACGCCTTCAACTTGAGGACAAAGTTGGCTAAGGGCAATCCGAACGCAGTCTACTGGGGTGCCAGCGATCGCATATTCATAGTTAGAACGCCGCTCTACTCGAATTGGCTTGGTTGTTGTAACCTGATGACCACAGCCTGAAAATTGTGAGCTTGGCGCAACGACTATCGCCTCTAAATCCATTTGACGAACGGCAGTTAGCAGCGAGCGAATTCCGGGCGCGTCGATTCCATCATCATTTGTAATTACAAACACCATGACACCTGAAGACGAGAGTTTTGACAACAATTTGATAGAGCGCAGCTTATCCGAAACAGGCTTAATTCCAGCCGCCCCATTAGGATTTAAATCTGGGTTTGTAGGTATTGTCGGTCGTCCTAATGTCGGCAAGTCTACCTTAATGAATGAGCTAGTGGGACAAAAAATTGCGATCACCTCGCCGATCGCCCAAACAACTCGCAATCGACTCCGGGGAATTTTAACCACTCCAGCCGCCCAGCTTATTTTTGTGGACACACCGGGAATTCATAAACCGCAACACCAACTCGGAGAAGTTTTAGTCAAAAACGCACAGATTGCCATGCATTCTGTTGATCTATTGCTATTTGTGGTAGATGGCGCTGTGGAGGTCGGCAAAGGCGATCGCTTTATTGCAGAACTGGCAAAGCATTGCCCAATTCCGGTCATTTTAGGCATTAACAAAATCGACCAGCAGTCCTCAAACTCTGAGACGATTGTGGCAAGCTATACCGATTTGGCAGATGAATACGGCTGGATGATCGCGCTTTTCTCTGCAATCACCGGAGATGGCATGGAAGCTTTGCTACAGCAACTTATTCAGCGCCTTGAATTAGGACCTTACTACTATCCACCTGATTTAGTCACAGACCAACCAGAGCGGTTTATTATGGGCGAACTCATTCGCGAACAAGTGCTGAGGCTGACTCGTGAAGAAGTCCCCCACTCTACCGCGATCGCGATCGACCGAGTGGATGAGGAACCGACGCTTACCCGTGTTCTAGCAACTATTCATGTTGAGCGCCCTTCCCAAAAAGGGATTTTGATAGGCAAAGGAGGCAGTATGCTCAAAGAAATTGGCACCTCCGCCCGACAACAGATTCAGAAATTGATTGCGGGCAAGGTGTACCTTGAGCTATTTGTTAAAGTGCAGCCCAAATGGCGTTATTCCCGTAGTGACCTAGCAGACTTAGGCTACAAAGTTGAGAATTCATAGGTAACCTCGGCTTGGATATTGAAGTTCTGCCAAACCAACGAGGGTAAGTTTTCGATAAGTTTAATCATGTTTGTTAGTAATCATAATAAGCAATTGTTTATATCGTTAAGCCATTAGCATTTGTTCAAGGACAGACCGTATTACTTCGGTTGAGACTTGATTAGTGACGATTGCTGCTCCAATTTGAGTTGGTAGTACAAATCGGACTCGCCCTACTTCCACTTTCTTATCGGTTTGTAGCGTCTCTAAAATTGCCTCAATCTCTATACCTTTGGGTAGCTGAGTGGGTAATCCAGCTTTTGTAATCAGGGCAGTTTGCCGCTCTGTTGCGATCGATTCCCATAGATTCATCGCGTTCGCAATTTTTGCGGCAGCAGCCATGCCGATCGCAACGCCTTCGCCATGATTGACGACTCGGTAACCCGTTAGGCTCTCCACCGCATGTCCAATGGTATGCCCATAGTTCAAAATAGCTCGGAGTCCTGCTTCTTTTTCATCCTTGCTGACGACATGCGCCTTTGCCTCACACGAGCGCGTTAAAATCTCTTGCAATCGGTCTTCACCAAGAGCCGCTAACCGATCCAATCGAGGAGCTTGTTCTAGCAAGGAAAATAAATCTTTATCCCAAATAACTCCGTACTTAATTACCTCTGCCATCCCAGCCCGAAATTCTCTAGACGGCAGGGTTGTTAGCACTTCTGGATCAACCAACACGAGACGAGGTTGATGAAAAGCGCCGATCAAATTTTTGCCCTGGGGATGGTTGACCCCGGTTTTACCGCCAATTGCGGCATCAATCATTGCTAGTAGAGACGTTGGCACCTGCACCACCTGCACTCCCCGGAGCCAAGTCGCCGCCGCGAAACCCGTCATATCGCCGATCACGCCACCGCCGAGGGCAACAAAGGTCGAGGATCGCTCTATGCGATGTGCCAACGCCGCATCATAAATTTTTTGGAGCGTCGCAGGAGTTTTATAACGTTCCCCAGCAGGCAGGAGACAGATTGCGACCGAAAAGCCGGCGGCGGATAAGGATGCGATCGCGGCTTCACCATAGTGTCGAAAAATCGCAGGATTAGACACAAGTAATACTTTCTGCCCAACCTGTAAAGACTGGAGCCGTGAACCGACCTGGCTCAACCCGTTAGGCGTAATCACAATCTCGTAGGAGCGTTGCGGAAGAGAAACCGAAATAACCGACTGCTTTGACACGATTAAAATGACGAGGGTGCGAAAAACGTTTGTGCGCTGATTCTACTGCACTACTGATGGTAATTCTTTTGTATAGTTTGTTTAGATGAATTTTGTTCGATGAATATGGAGCCGGGTTTAAGATGACTGCTGTAATTTCCTACATTGCAATTTTGGGCGGTACCTTCGGTTTGGCAATAGGGCTTTTCTTTGGCCTGAGAACGCTAAAAATTATTTAAGTTGAGTGTTATTTCGACTTGTAAAGTTGAATGTAACTAAGCAGATTTCTAATACGAGCGCGTTAGAACTTCTAACGTGCTTATTTTGCTGGCTTAGCTTATGAAGTCCATTTTACCTCGGCTCAAGCCGCTGATACGTTGGGTTATTTTGGGTGCCAGCGTCTTTTTTTTAGTAGGCATCCTCAGGCAGAACTGGCGAAATGTTACTTCGTTGCACTTAGATGGTGCAGGCTGGGCGTGTTTAGCGATCGCCTTAGGAATCACATTATCGGCTCACATCTGTGCAGGCTGGGTCTGGAGCCAAACGCTCCGCCGTGATTTTCAACAATTAGTAGACAGCGGACAAATCATTCAGGCGTATCTTCAAACTAATATTGCAAAATATCTTCCCGGTAATATCTGGCATTATTATGGTCGGATTAACGCAGCTACCGCTGCGGGTGCTTCGTTAGAAGCTGCCACGGTGACGGTGTTGCTAGAGCCACTGCTGATGGCAGCAGCGGCTTTGCTAGTGGGACTGTCAGCAAATCAGACCGTTATTGCTTACGGTACTGTAGGTTTGTGGTTGCAATGGCTAGGCTTGGTCAGCGTACTCTTGGCAATCCATCCACGGGCTATTAATCCTGTAATTGCATATTTGAGCAGGCTGAAGCAAAAAACGGCAAGGTCTTCAGAAAATACACTCTCAGTTAGGTTATTGCATTACCCAGTGTTACCTTTGCTAGGAGGATTAGGCTTCCTCTTGTTAAGAGGGGGGGGATTTTTAATCACATTTTGGGCGATCGCACCCTTTAACATAGGGCAAGTTCCGCTTTTGCTGAGTGGATTTAGCTTATCCTGGCTAATCGGTCTGCTAGTTCCCGGCGCACCCGGTGGCATAGGAGTATTTGAAGCAACCGCGATCGCGTTATTGAGTCACGATTTTCAAGCGGGGTTGCTTTTGGGCGTTGTGGCTCTGTATCGATTAGTCAGTGTGACATCTGAAGCGATGGGTGCAGGGCTGGCTTGGTTGGATGAACAAATGAATCATTAATCTCGCAATCAATCAATTGTTTCGTCTTCCAAATCCAAATCTTCTGTGGGAAGTGTTCCGGAAAAAAGTTCTACCTTATCAATATGCTTCAACTGAGAAAAGATGCGATAAGTATCTGGATCAAAGGCCTTTTCAGGATTTTTGACTACTTCCTTATCCTGCATTTTAATTAAGTTGTACTGAACGTTTTCGGCATAAATTGCAAACGTAACATTGAAAACTTCTAAAAAGCTCACAACCCATTCACAATCAGATTCAGGGTATTCTTGATAGTAACGGATCAACTCAGCAATTCGAGATTCTAAGTGAGTTCTTGAGTGTTTACAAATTAGAATAATTTTCAGAAAAACAATCACTAAGGTGACTGGGTTACCTTGAGATAGGAGTTGAATAAACAGTAAAGAAGGTTCAGTTTGATTGTCTGTTGTTAGTAGATCAATCACTCGATTGCAAGTTCTTAAAATTAGTGCGGTTGAGACAGTTTCTTCATCATGCCGAGAATAAAGATCTTCCAGTTTTTCATTTAGTTTCTCTCTAATTGAATCTGCAAAGACTTTGTTTTCTACGGAAAATGTCAGATATTTTTGGAGACTTTGCTTAAATCCCCTAAATGTTAATTGGTCAATTTGGCTGAGAAAAATATTAGCTATATTGACATAGCTAAATTGCCCCTTCCGGGCCACGATCATCTTGATGAGCCGCAGCGCTTCATCTCCAAGAGCGGTTGGGTTTTTGGAAGGACTATTAACATCTGTAGAGCGAGTTTGCGAGCGCGCAATAAACATTGCCAAATCAAATTTGAAGCGATCTTTTAACTGTTTAGAGAGCGCTCTTGCCGCCTCTCGTTGCTCAATCGGATTCTTAAGATCAATATATTGTGGAACCAGCAGGTAGGAAGTGTAACGAGAAGACCATGGTCCTTTATTCTGATCTTCATAACGAGACGTAAAGAGTTTTAGTTCTTCAAAATCTTTACTTGCTACAAACTCATTGATCCAAAATCTCAATCGCTTCAGTGTTGGGGAAGCAGTATGTCGATTAAAAGACGGATCACAGAAAAGTTGAATCAGTTCTCGAATGGGTTTGTAATTTCTACTTGCATCCCAGTTATTAATTAGAATGTAACAAGCTCGCTTCAGAGTATTCCTAAAATCTTCTTGATTGTTAGAAAAAACAATATCATAAACCGCTTGTATTGCCCCTGAACTGATCGAGTCAACATGGAAAATAAACAGCCGCTTGAACTCTAGCAGCACTTCTTCAGGAGGCCACTTTTTTACAATCTCTAGCAAAAAATTGTAGATAGTTTCTTGAGATTGCTGAATGTTCACCCCATGCCTTGATCGGTAGGGTTGTTCATTCTTCTGGATGTCTTTTGGCTCCCCAATCGTCATAAACACTCAAAATACTTAAACGCAGGGTTTGTAGGAATTCGATTCTTTCACCATTAGCTTTTGGTGTGTGTCAAAGTTAGCTTTTCTAAAAACTGGCACTGTTTAAAAGTGAACTACGAATTACTTGTTTACAATCAATTATCAGGCTAACTATCTTCAAGTATGCAGGTTATTTAAATTTGCAGTCTAATCATGAGGGTTTACTGATAAAGGTGAGTGATGAAGTTAAAGCAACTGACCAACCTATCGAGTAAGTAGCGATCCAAAAAACGAATGACACTACTTTAAAGAAGTGAGTAGTGCCACGCTTTGCTTGGAACAAAGTATTTATATATGTTTCTTAAAGTATTGTCTCAAAACGTATTGAGCCTACTTTTAGTTTGTTTTTCTCACTAATAATGGAATCAATGCCTGCGATGCACCCGTGCCAAACCCCTAAGCCTAAAGAACCTACGCGATCGTTCTAGTCTAGAGCGCTAGTTGATTCTGTAAATTAGACTTGTCAAGTAATCATACGCGAGGGAAGTCAAAATTGTCTCACCTTTTTAGGTTAGTCTAACTTTCTTCGATGTTTAAGCCTTTCCTTCAGAGGAAAAAATGCCATTTTTCTAGCAATCGCAAGACAACAAACCAAGCGAACTACAACTTCTGTAATGGCTTTGGGAAAATTTATGTACTCACAACTAATCAGATAATGGGGGCAGAGGGACTTGAACCCTCACGACCTTGCGGTCAACGGATTTTCATCCTCTTGCAGCTTTCGCTGCTGCTCAAACTGCGTTAATGAGCTTTGAGAATTGGACTCTCCCTTTACCCACGCTTTACACAAGATCTGTTTGTAAAAGCGCTAGGGTAGCTCCCGTCGAGTCTCTGCACCTTCCTCAAAGAATTTAGACCTAGATTTGGACTTTTCGACTGATAGCAATCTAAATTTCCATCTCCACAATCTGCAATCTTTTTGGCTTGGCTCAGGATTGCCATATCTAAAGTGAGAAGAAAAGCTTAAATACTGGAGAATATGTATTTCTCTAACTACTTAGCGCCTAATTAATCACTCAAGACGTAGGTTTCCCTGAATTTGAGAGCCGTCACTTACTGAGTTTCTCCAGTAAGGCCCAGTTATTCTAAGTCCGTAGCGTCTACCATTCCGCCATGCCCCCATGGCTTGAGGGATAATCAAAAACTAACCCCGTACTATTCCACCATCAATTAGGGGGTTATGCAATGGTTAAAAAAAGTTTTCGCGATCGCTCAATCCTTTTACCTGGTTTTTTCAATGCGTGAATCGCTTGTCTTACGGGCTACAAAGGGTAGAATGATGCCATTCTGAAAAAGTTTTACTTAATTTGAAGTTTTACTTAATTTCAGTCTAAATTTTTCTTTTTGAAGCTAATACCTTTGAAGCTATGGTTGTTGCATTTCTCTATTTGGCGATCGCTGGGGCTTTTCTAGTTGTCATTCCAGCCGCTCTGTATTTCTACCTTCAAGCCCGTTGGTATATTGCAAGTTCTTTTGAGCGTGCCTTTATGTACTTTCTGGTGTTCTTCTTTTTTCCTGGGTTGTTGCTCCTTTCGCCATTTTTAAACTTTCGTCCTAAACGCCGTTCGGTCGAGGGCTAAATGCGACGGATTGATGTTTTTGGCATTGGGTTAGGCGTTTGTGCAGCAACGGGACTGATCTATTTTGCATTTCAGGTAGCTGGATTAGACGCGACGAATGCTGGTATCTGGACCCAAGTTTTTCTGTTTGCTGGGCTAGTGGGCTGGCTCACAACTTATTTGCTGCGCGCAGTAACTGGGTCTATGACCTACCATCAGCAGCGGCGTGACTATGAAAATGCCGTCTTGCAAAAGCGGCTGGATGAGCTGACTCCAGAGGCATTGGCAACGCTGCAAGCCGAAATTGAGCAGGAGAAGAAATCTGCTTTCAAGCCCATAGAGTCAAAAAATGATGAATAATTGGCTTGATTCGATGATTGGCTAAACTGAACATGACTTCTGTATCTCAACGCTTTGAGCATCTCCGGAGCCACGCCCGATGCGCTCTAATTCCATTTGTGACGGCGGGTGACCCCAGTTTAGAAATGACCGCGAATGCATTAGAGCGGCTGGATCAAAGTGGTGCTGATTTAATTGAGCTAGGCGTACCGTATTCTGACCCGTTAGCCGATGGACCTGTGATTCAAGCGGCGGCAACCAGAGCGCTTCAGCGCGGAACCAAGTTTGAGCAGGTGATGGAAGTGGTGCAGCAGGTGAGTCCTCGCTTGCGATCGCCCATCATCTTATTCACTTACTACAACCCGATTTTGAACCGGGGCGTTGACTCATTTTTGCAGCAGATTGCCACGGCTGGAGTGAAAGGGTTAGTCGTGCCCGATTTGCCGCTTGAAGAAGCAGAGGTTTTGCTCAAGCCTGCTGCCGCTCATGGGATTGAGTTAACGCTGCTAGTCGCTCCCACTACGCCCAAAGAGCGACTGACAGCGATCGCTGAGCAGTCGCAAGGATTTATCTATCTGGTCAGCACGACGGGAGTAACTGGAATGCGTGCCCAGATGGAATCTCGCGTGAAAGATATGATCCTAGACTTACGCAGCGTGACAGATAAACCTATTGGAGTTGGGTTTGGCATTTCTCAGCCGGAACATGCGCGGCAAGCGATGGAATGGGGCGCAGATGGGGTCATTGTGGGTAGCGCCTTTGTCAAACGCTTAGCCGATTCATCGCCCGAAAAAGGTTTACAGGATATTGCTGATTTTTGTCGAACGTTGAAAGCTGCGATCGTGCCCAACTAGTTCTTTGATTTTGATAATTTTGCCATTGAGAGGCAGTGAGTCACCTGAATCTATTTTTCTCTGATGGGTTGACTTGAGTGTTACTGAAGCGGTAACTTCTAACGAATGGGTGCCTCGGCATTTTCTATGTAGGAATACCTATTCCGTTATTTTCTTTCACACTTTCTTTGTACAGCAGTAGAATTCATGTCACACGCTGAATTTTGTCCGTTGTTCTAATTTGAGATTCTTCTTTTTTATTCCTTTATTGCAAAGTTCTTGTTGCTGGTTCCACTCCAAAACCTACTCCACACACTGTAGACATTTACAATAAGGTCCGATTTTTTGGATGACTACTCCAACATCATCGTTGGGGGCTAGATCCTTGCGTGCACTATTTTTTACAGTGTTTGCAGGCGGTCTGAGCTACCAAGGGTTTGCTGCTTACGCCCAAACTAATTTGATTCCGAACACTGCAACGGCAGGTTTTCAAAGTACACCGGGAGGACCCACTCGCACAGTACGCTCAAACACAGTGACGGTTCCTTTGATCAGTGAGCGGCTGGAAATTATTAAAGTTGCCGATCGCGGTGCGGCAGAACCGGGCGACTCGGTGTCTTATCGCTTACTTGTCAAAAATTCTGGCGGCAGTCCAATCACAAATGTGGTTGTGACAGATACACTCCCTCTAGGTTTTAGGTATTTGAATAATTCTGCCAAGGCTGCACTTGGCGCGGCGGGTAGCCCAGAAACGCCTGTTGCTTTGTCCAGCGTGACCACAAACGGTCAGGTGATTACTTTTGCTTATCCAACCCTTGCGCCTCAACAGACTTTAGTAATTGTTTATGCATCACTGCTCTCACCCGATTCGATCCGCGGCTCAGGGCAAAATGTTGTAGTTGCCGCAGCTAGGAATGCGGCTGGTGGAGAGGTGCGAAGCAATACGGCTAGCGCTCAACTCCGCATCCGTCCTGGCATCTTGTCAGATTGTGGCACCGTTGTGGGTCGGGTGTTTACAGACAAAAACTTTGATGGAGAACAACAGACCGGAGAGCCAGGAATTCCCAATGCGGTCATTTTTATGGATGACGGCAACCGCGTCACGACGGATTCTAATGGGTTGTTTTCTCTGCCCTTTGCGATCGCGGGCTATCGCTCAGGAACACTGGATTTAACCAGTCTGCCGGGATACACGCTGGCACCAAACCTGTATCGGATTGAAGCAAACAGCCCATCACGCCTTGTTAAGTTATCGCCGGGGGGTATGGTGCGGATGAATTTTGCGGTAACGCCAACCTTTAGGGAGGGGCAGCGATAATGCGAATTTACTCAATTGCCCTGTTCGGTCTTAATCTTTTAACCACACTTTCGGGGGCACTTGGAGTCCTGGCAGCTCAGGCTATGGAGCCAGCAAGCTCACCTGCAAGTAGTGCAAATCTAGAAAAGACGCAGCCAGTCGGATCGGCTCAAGCTGAGACAGGAAATCTTTCGTCGGTCAAAGCCGCCGATCTTGAGCCAACTCCAGCGGCACTATTAAAATCGGCTGAGGTGAAATCGGCTGGAGTGAGGCAATCCCAGACTCCGGCGAACGACTCCGGCGAGCGAAGCGCGATCGCCCAATCCCCATCATCCATTCAAATTCTCAGCCCAACTAATCTGATCACTGGAGCAAAGTTTACTGATCTTGTAGTCCAGTATTCAACCGGAGCGAAGGTTCAAATCACGGTCAACCAGCAGCCGCTTGATCCAGCCACGCCCACCCAAACTCAGGAAAACCCGGCAACCAACCAGGTGACTCAGGTCTGGTATCGAGTGTCGCTGATCTCTGGAGAGAACACCATCACGGCACAAGTCAAAGATGCCGCACCCGTTAGCATCACCCTGACCGTCAAGGAAACCTCTGCCAAGATTGAGTTTTTGCCGACGCAGCAGTCCAGAATCCCAGCAGATGGGCGATCGGTGTTACCCGTTGAGGGGCGCATCTTGGATGAAGCAGGACAAGCGATCGCCCAAAATGCTGTAGTCACCCTCACTGCCAGCAGCGGTAAATTTGTTGGGGCAGATCACGACAAAGATCGCCCTGGCTTTCAAGTGCTGGCGCGGGATGGCGTATTTCGAGCAAGGCTACAGTCAGGGCTAGAAGCTCAGATGGTGCGGATTCGGGCAGCCGTCGATCGCCATGAACTGGTGACGCAATCAGAACGGAAACAGCCCGTTGTGCCCTTTCCAGACTTGAACAAACCGCCCTATCTTCTGGCTCCCAATCCAGCAGACAAGGCTTTAGAAGCCTATAGCCAAGTCGAATTTATTACCAATCTCCGCCCCTTTATCTTGTCTGGTGCAGTCAATCTTCGGTTAGGGCAAGGGGGGCTAGATTACTTTGGCAGTTTTGAAGATTATTTGCGCCCTAGTCTATTAGAGGGAGGCTATCGAGTTGATTTCAGCACGGCAGCCTTTGCTCAAGGTCGAATTGGAGAGTGGCTGTTTACTGGAGCCTTCAACAACCAGCGCGCCTTAAATAAAGACTGCTCTGGGGCAACGCGGCTGTTCCGGGATCCGCAATTTTGCGATCAGGTCTATCCGGTTTATGGCGACAGTTCCACCGTTGATTACCTCACGCCTTCGATCGACAGTGTGTACTTCAAGCTAGAGCGCACGTCGCCCACGATTGGTGCAGGGTCAGACTTTGCCATGTGGGGCGACTATACCACTTCAGAGTTTGCCAGAGCCTCGCAGTTTTATACCGGCACCACGCGCCAACTGCATGGATTTAAGCTCAACTACAATCTGGGCGATTTGCAACTGACGGGGATGTATGCCAACAACATCAGCGGGTTTCAGCGAGACGCGATCGCCCCTAACGGCACCAGCGGCTACTATTATCTATCTCGTCGTTTGCTGACTAGAGGCAGCGAGAACATCTTCTTGGAAACAGAAGAATTTAACCGTCCTGGCACTGTGGTCGAGCGTAAGCCACTGTATCGCGGCACGGATTACGATATTGATTACGATCGCGGCGCAATTATCTTTCGGCGCACCGTCAACGCCCTGGAATTTGATCCGTTTGGTCGCACGTTGGTTCGCCGAATTATTGCCACCTACCAGTTTGAAGATCTCAAAGATGGCGGCAAACTCTACGCTGGACGTGCCCAATACAATTTTTCGCGAGAACTGGGCAAAGAAATTTGGGCAGGGGTCACTTACCTCCAAGAAAACCAGGGCGATCAGCGATTTCAGCTTTATGGCGGGGATCTTTTGGTCTCTTTGGGCAAAGATGCACAACTGACTGGAGAAGTGGCGCGTTCTGACTTCGACTCGATTTTTCGAGGCGACATTGGCGGCTATGCCTATCGATTTGAACTGTTAGGCACCCTGATTCGTGGAGTGGTGGGCAAGACGTTCTATCGCTCCGTTGAATCTGGCTTTGTGAATAATGCCTCAGCTAGCTTTACGCCAGGGCAAACCCGTTATGGGGCAGAAGTTGCAGCCAAAATCACCCCAACCACTCAGGCAACGGTGCAGTTTGATCGAGAAGTCAACTTTGGGATTGCGCCTGCGGTGCGGGGCATTACTGCAATCACCCGATCAGGCTTTGGAGATTTGTTTAATCCCACCACTGAGCCAATTCCAGGCAGCAGGGTAGATAACAGTCTCACCACAGTGCGGGCGGGAGTGCTGCAAAAGTTGGGACCGATTGAGCTAGGCGTGGATTTTGTCCGGCGATCGCGTCAAGATCGCGTTTTTCCTCAATTGCTAGAGGCTGATACAAACCAGTTCATTTCTCGGCTTAACTATCCCATTCTCAAAGCCCTCACCTTCCGGGTTCAAGATGAGCGCAATCTGGGCAATAGCCCTGACCCACTGTATCCCAACCGCACAACAATCGGCTTAGATTGGGCAGCAGACAAAGATGTCACTGTGCGTCTGGCACAGCAGTTTATTGGCAGCACCGCCCAACTGAGAGATAACTCATTCACCAGCCTGGATATTTTGTCGGACAAGCGCCTGTCCGATGACACCACCTTTACTAACCGCTATTCCTTAATCAATGGAATTAATGGCTGGTCCAGTCAGGCGGCAATGGGGATGAGTCACCGTGTTTTAATTGCACCAGGCTTACGGGCCAGCCTGGGCTTAGAGCGAATTTCGGGGGATGTGGTTCCTTACACCGCTGCGGGGCAGCAGTTTCTCCAACCGATCGCGGCAGGGCAAAGCGCATCTTCCTTGGGACTTTCAGCCTACACCAGCTATAACGTTGGGCTAGATTACATCGACAATCCTAATTTCAAAGCCAACGGTCGATTTGAATATCGTGATGGGGAAGGTAGCAATGACACGATGGTCATTTCGGCGGGAGCAGCCGGAAAGTTATCTGATTCATTTACTGTTTTAGGGCGTTATCAGCAGGGCAATTTTGCCAACCAACTGCTGACGAATTCCGGCTTGGCAGATACGGTCAATCTGAAGCTAGGTATGGCATACCGCAACCCAAGCAATGATAAATTTAACGCCCTATTGCGCTATGAATATCGCCAAAACCCTGCCCTTACGCCCGATACGATTTTGTTTGGCACGGGCACTGGGTCTAACGTGCATCTGGTAGCACTAGAAACAATTTATGCACCAAACTGGCGCTGGGAATTCTACGGCAAGTTTGCGCTACGAAGCACCAAGTCTTATCTAGCAAAAGATTTGCTGGGCACCAATTCTATTACCTTGGGGCAACTTCGGGCTGCCTATCGTCTTGGCTATCGGATAGACGTAGCGGGTGAGGTGCGCTGGATTAGTCAATCGATGATCGGTTTTGATGAAGTGGGGTTGGCGGTGGAAGCGGGCTATTACCTCAACCCCAACCTGCGAGTGGCGCTGGGTTACAACTTCGGGCAAGCAAACGATCGCGACCTGAGTCGCAATAAAGACGGGGTGTACGTTACCCTCAGCCTGAAGCTAGATCAACTGCTGAGCGGATTCGGCGTTACCTTGCCCGGTCGCAAAGTGGCTCCACCGCAACAGCAAGAGTCTCTGGTGAAGCCGCTGGCAAATCAACCGAATACGACTCCCCCATCTTCTAGCTTGCCATCATCTAATTTCATTCAAGCGCCTGTAGCATCCCAAACTGCTGAGGAGGTGGCGCAGTGATCAAAAGAGGAGTGAATCATTTGCACAGCAGTCAGCCGAAATCTTGCTTTGTGGCTTGGCGCAATTTTCTTAGGGATTGTGCAAAACGCTCGGTTCGACCGGGAATTTCTGTAATCGCATCTTTTCTAGCGATCGCATCAGCAACCTCAGCCTTGGCGCAACCCGATCGCCTGCTGCGAGTGATTGTGAATAGTGCCAAAGATGGAATTCAGCCCAATGCCGAGATGACGCTGCGAGAAGCGATTTCGATTGTGAATGGCACATTGCCTATGGATAGGCTGAGCGATGCTGAAAAAATGCAAGTTAGCCCTAGCACCGAGCGATCGCGGATTGACTTTAACTTAACGGGCGACACCACCATTCGCTTAGCTGAGGAATTACCGCCGCTTGCCACAGGATTGATCATTGATGGTGCGACACAGCCCGGATACAAGGGCGATCGCTCCGCAATTATCGAATTGCCCCTGCCTATTCCGACGGTAGCAATCACCCCGGCTGACGGCGCGTTGATCTTTCGCGGTTTAACGGTAGCAGCCGATGACGTGACCATCCGGGGCTTAAGCCTCTATGGGTTTACTTCCAACCATGAAGAGCCCTCTCGGGCTACACCCAACACCCCGACAACGCCACCTGCGGACATTTTTATTGCCCATCGTTTGCCGCCGGCAGATATTCGCAAACAGCGGATTCCAGCCAATTTTGCCCCTTTCTATCCCGATGATCTGCCGCCAAAAGGCACCCTGATTGAAAATAACTGGCTGGGCATTCCTCCGTCTGCTGATGGTTCGGGGCGCACCACCGGAATTCGCTCTGCCTTTGGGGTGTCTGTCTTCAACGGCACAGGCACCATCATTCGGCGTAACTGGATTGCCGATCACGAGGGTAGCGCCATCATTACCTCGGTGAAAGCGACAGATTTACGGGTCACCGAAAATGCTATTTTGGCGAACGGTGTAGCCGGCATGCCCGATGCAATTCGGCTAGAAGGCAATGTTGACCAGGCTCAGATTACGGGCAATGTGATTTGTGGCAACGATGGCAGCGCTGTGTATTTGTTTAAGCCCGATGGTGCGGTGCAAATTCGCGAGAACCAAATCACCTATAACGGTCGTCGTCTGCGCCGCGCTGCCGTGTACCTGATGGGCAATAATCATCAGGTGACTGATAATCAGGTGAGTTATCAAACGGGTCCTGGGGTGGTTGTGGCGGCGGTGCCTCACAGTCAACGGGCAATCATTACTGGAAATCGCTTTATTGGCTTAGAAGGGCTGAGCATCGACTTGTTGACCCAGCAAAATACGAATGTGCTGGATTATCAGGTGGGGGATGGCTTGAATCCACCCCGCAATAATTTCTTCCGCCGTTTGGAGACGGGGAACGCCGCGATCGCTCCGCCCCAGTTCATCACCCGCAACTTCGTCGCCCTCGCCAGTACTGATGGACAGCCCCAAACCGCGCCCATCCAAATTTACGGCAAAGCGGATCCTGGCTCAGCCATTGAAATTTATCGAGTGACCAGTGCTGGCAGCGAAAACTCCTTAACTGAGCCAATCGCCAAAGCGGAAACCGACAGCAAGGGCGAATTTACCGCCGCCCTCAGCGGCTTGAAACTAGGTGAACAAATTAGCGCGATCGCCACTGATCCGCGCTATGGCACCTCCGAGCCTGCGGTTCCCGCTCAGATTCGGGCAATTGCAGCCAGCAGCACAGACTCAACCCGCCCGGTCTCACCCACCTCTGCACCACGCTGTGTCACCCTTTCACCGCCGCCACCGGAGCCTCCTACTGTGTCCACGCCGATTGTGCTAAAGGTGCCCCGAAGCATCCACTTTGCCCTGGATAAAGACTTTATCAGTCCCGCCAGCGCTAGAGTTCTGGATCGAATTGCCCAAGTGTTGCAAGAAAACCCTATGGTTTTGGTCAGCATTGTGGGACACACTGATCCCCGCGCTACCGATGCTTATAACCTGGCGTTGGGCGCACGGCGTGCCCAGAACACCCGCAACTACTTACTCAGAAAAGGGATTGCGGCTGAGCGCATGACCATCCGCTCTGTGGGGGAACGTCAACCGGCAACCCCTGGCAGAAATAAGCTGGACTTTGCCCGCGATCGCCGCGCCGAATTTCTCTACAAAGACGTTCGCGACATCGAAATCATCGTTCAGGAAGATGACCTGCAAATTGAACGCTGATTGATTCTATTGCCGCCTGGTGCTTCACAATCCCGAACTTAACCCTTCAACCGGCTTCACTAGCCAGTTGCCCAATCAGGGAGATAATAGAGCAGTCATTTTCAACTTAAGCGAGGTGCCCAGTACGCCAGCAGTCAATGTGGGCTTTGTCCGCTTTCGAGTCAGGATCAATTAGCACCGCAGAGTCTTAAACTTAGCATCTGAAACCTGATACACTTCTAAATTCTGAATCTAAATTCTTACTCTAGCGATCGCATGAGGTCGGCGTTAGAGCTACTGCTTTTGGAGGTGTTTAGGCAATTAGCATTTTGGTGATGTTTTTATCCCTGCGCGAAACGCATCCTCCTCCCCTTTAGCTTGACAGGGCGCATCTACACCTTAAGCCGCTCATGTTTTACGCTGAAATGCGAGGGAAAAAATGGGTTCCGTTTTTCAAGCGACCGCAGTTAGGGCGATCGCTCTCTCTACCGTAGCCAGTGGTTTTCTTGTGCCACTTGTTTTACAGCTGTCTGCTCAACCGATTCGTGCCCAAGTATTTGAAGGAACTCAGGGATGCCCAGGGGGTACCCAAGAAGGTGGTCGAAATTTTGTGATCAATGGCACCTTCAGCCGCAATGCAGGTACTGGCGATGGAGTCGCAACCGCGCCTGCTGCTGTGCCCCCTAGCCTTGGATTTTCTAGCGATTTGCCCTATCGGGGAGACAGCGTCTATCCCAATGATCCAATTGGTGGATTGTCCATTCAAGGAGGGCCTTACCCGATTGTGTATGCCGGTGGTGTGGTCACAGCAAACCCATTTCCGGGCGATCCGCTCAATCGAGTTCCGCCCTCTAATACGTTCCTTTACTCCAACCCAGCTCAAAACGTGGCAGGCGGATCTGCCTTTCCTGACCCCTTGATCTGGCAACAAGTTGTCAATGGATTGGTGCCCAATGTTGCCTACAACTTCAGCGCCTACTTTTACAATTTGCTTAGCATAGGCACATTGGGCGCTCCACCTGTGATTCGATACTTGGCAGGTCCGCCAAATGGACCTGAGGCGGCGTTTGTGCCAAACTTGGCGGGTATCACTGTCACCACTCCTCAACAGTGGACACGGGTGCAGGGATTATTCAGAACCACGCCCGATCAAGCGGCTTTAGAACTGCGAATTATTGATGAAGCGAATACTGTTTTCGGAGACGATTTTGGCTTCACAGCAGCTGGATTGCGAGAATGTGTTCCCAATTTGGGAATCGCCAAACAAGCTGGAAACCCACAAGAAAATCCAGATGGTACTTTCAGCATTCCTTATACGTTAGTAGTGCAAAATTTTGCGCCAGCAACCGCATCCAATCAATATGCCATTCGTAATCTTCAGCTTCAAGATAATTTGGCGATCGCGTTTACGGGGGTAACGGTGAATGCGATCAGAAATTTGCGAAGCCCGACGCTAACGGTCAATCCAGGGTTTAATGGCACGACCGATCAAAACGTGTTGGTCGGCACTGATACTTTGGCAGGAGAAACCAGCGCCACGGTGAGCTTTGAAGTGATTATCACGCCGGGTGACGGAGCCGAGAATTTGGGACCGTTTCAAAATACCGCGATCGCGACAGGGTTAAGTCCTGGTGGAGAACCCATCAGCGATCGCTCTACCGACGGCACTAATCCTGATTTAAATGGCGATCGTAACCCTGGTGGAGCGGGAGAAGACCTCCCCACCTCTGTGTCCCTAAGGCCTGCCCGGTTGCGCTTGGCAAAACGGATTACCAACGTGTTACGGGGTGGTGTATCTCTCAGTGGCGTGAATTTTGGGGCACTCGTCATCACCAGTGCCGACGACACAGCACCGGGCTGGAGCCAACTTGTGCCCCAAGGCGCACCCGTTGGCGCAGCAAGTTTGAGCAGTAGCAATCCGCTCCAACCCGGCGACGAAGTGGAATATACAGTTTATTTCTTGTCGGATGGGCGCACAGACATCAATGCAGTCAACCTATGCGACCAAATTCCGCCCGGTACACGCTTCATCTTTGGCACTAACCGCGTTCGCATTGGCAGCCAACCCTTGGCGATCGCTGGAGAATTTTTTACTCCCCTAGCGCCCCTACCTGCCAACAATCCCTGTAGCGACCAAAACAACCCCAATGGCTCCCTCATTTTCAACCTGGGCAATTTGCCCAATTCGCCTAGCAACAACGTAGGATATGCTCAATTTCGGGTCAAAATCGAATAGAAGCCGTAGAAACGATGGGCATGGGAAAAAAATCAGCTAAGCTGGCAAATCCAAAAAATGCGGTGGTAGAGCCGCATCGCTATGTGCTGTTCTACAAGCCCTATAACGTTCTTTGCCAGTTCACCGATTCAGAGGGCAATCGTCCCACCCTCAAATCCTACATTCCAATTCCTGATATCTATGCCGTTGGTCGGCTTGACTATGACAGTGAAGGGTTGCTTTTACTCACCAATCATGGGCAGCTTCAACATCGTTTGAGTGACCCAAAGTTTCGGCATCCTCGCACTTACTGGGTGCAGGTTGAGCGTGTGCCCGATGAATGCGCTCTCCAGCAGCTTCGGCAAGGCATTGCCTTACAGGATTACCAGACTCGTCCCGCTGCGATCGAGTTGTTGCCTGATCAACCACCTCTACCACCCCGCGATCCTCCGATTCGCTTCCGCAAAACCATTCCCACTGCTTGGTTAGCAATAACCTTGACCGAAGGACGTAATCGTCAGGTGCGGCGGATGACTGCTGCAATTGGCTTCCCAACTCTGCGACTGGTTCGTGTAGCGATCGCCGAACTCAGTCTAGTAGGGCTAAACCCGGGGCAATGGCGTGAATTAACCCGTGCCGAAGTAACCGGATTGAAGGAAATGTGTCGGATATAGTCAAATTTGAAATTCTTAATACAGAAAATACCTGAAAGAGGAAGAATGCATGAGTATCTGTTAAGACTAAAGATGAAGTAATCCGTCACTTTAAGCAGCGATCGCCCCTTAGAATCTATTTCTTAAAGCTTCATAATCTGCAAACAACCTGTAAGTCAGAGATTTATCTGGCGAATACTGTTTAAATAGATTAAACTCTCGTTTTCAGGTTTATTTGCTAAGGGAACCGTCTCAAAAATTCTGCAATGGACACTAGAAAAGCTATTACAGTTTGTTGAGAGAAGATAAAAGGTTTTCTCTAAGGTGTTCTTTAAGAAAAAGGCAAAAGACACCATTACAGCCGTTCCTGCGTGACATTAATCATCTGACCTGCCGGGAATTGAGGAAAAGTTCATCATGTTGGTCTGTCCCCATTGTCAGTTTGAAAATCCCACGGCAAACAAGTTTTGCCAAAAGTGTGGGACTTCTCTCGTGCAAAATACCTGCCCTGAGTGCAGCAGTCTGGTGCCGTTCGACCAAATGAATTGTCAAGTCTGCAATGCCATAGCTGGGGTCACATGGTGGGCAATTCTATCGACTCATTATCCTGCCGCTGAGCTAGCTCCTTCAAAGGACACCGCAGCTTTGGCGACAGGCTCCAATGGATACTTAGATCTCCAGCAACGCTATGAGCTGACCGATGCGCTTCCGGCAGTTGATGAATTGGGAGAACGGCAACTGCAAGTGCTAGATTGCCAACCCTTTCAGTTGTCCTTGTTAGAAGCACTGGTATTGCAACAGGACTCGGACGAAACAGGATCGCAGAATCCAGCTTTAGAATTTGCTACTCCCGGTGCAGAAGGGTGGACAGATTCAATGAATGCGCTGGCGATTCCAGAAGTTGCCCAGCCCTATGTTGCCCTCAATCGAGATCTCTATCCCGTCCTGCCAGCCATTCACAACGCCTGGAAATGGAATGATCAAGATGTATTACTGTTAGAAGATCGTTCTCACTTTCCGCTTTTAATGGATGTATGGTGTGATCAAGAGCGGTTTCCATCATTGCTGCAAGTACTGCAATGGCTTTATGAAATGACAGAGCTTTGGCATGCGTTGGAACCCTGGCAATGTCAACAGAGCGTCTTAATTTCTAGCAATTTACGAGCAGATGTTGAGGATGACACGTTACTGCTTCAGCGGCTTTATCCCAATCCTCCTGGGCAGATCCTGACGCTACACCATTTAGGCAAGCATTGGCAGGCGATGTTTGCAGAATCTCAACGGACTCAGCTAGAGCCTGTATCTCAATTTTTAGCTGATGTGGAAGATGGTACTTTGAAAACGGTGAATGCAGTGCGATCGCGGATTGAAGCGATCGCAGACTCATTGCAACCTGACGCTTGCCCGCCCACCCAACCGCTAGAGCCCTTCATTAGTTCGGTAGCGGTAGCCTCAAATCTTGATGTCAATGGAACAGCCAACCAGTTAACCGACCCTGTATCTGATGGCATGGCAGTCACGCTACCTCCTGAAGATGATGATCCGTTAGATAATGACGACATGCCAACCATCGTCTTACCCATGCAACTCTTTAACCTGGAAGAAGTGGGACGCACCGATGTTGGGCGACAACGAGATCATAACGAAGACTACTTTGGACTCGATATTCAAGTCAGCAAACTAGAAAGCCCATCTGGTAAGACGATTCATGCTCGCAATCTTTACATTTTGTGTGATGGGATGGGTGGACATGCCAGCGGTGAAGTTGCTAGTGCCCTCGCCGTAGACACAATTCGCAAATATTTCAAAGAGAAGTGGCAGGACTCTCCTTTTCCTAGCGCAGGGATTAATGACTTGCCCAATGTTGCAATGATGACGGAAGCGGTTCTAAGTGCGAACAAGGCGATCTATGACGTAAACCAGGAAAACGCTTGCTCTGGCAGTGGACGCATGGGGACGACCCTGGTTGTGGTTTTGATTCAAGATACAGAAGTGGCAGTTGCCCATGTTGGGGATAGCCGACTTTATCGTTACACTCGCAAACGAGGCTTGGAGCAGGTGACCGTAGACCATGAGGTGGGTCAGCGAGAAATTCAACGAGGCGTTGACCCCGACGTTGCCTATAGTCGCCCTGATGCTTATCAGTTAACTCAAGCACTTGGACCACGGGATGAACCTTTTGTTAAACCGGATGTCCAGTTTTTTGAACTCAATGAAGATATGATCTTGCTGCTCTGTTCCGATGGATTATCTGACAATGACTTACTAGAAAATCATTGGGAAACCCACGTACAGCCGTTGCTAAGTTCTCAAACTAATCTTGATAAAGGCGTAGGGGAATTGATTGAACTGGCAAATAGCTACAATGGTCATGACAACATTTCTGCGATCGCCATTCGTGCGAAAGTGCGTCCTAGCCTAGAACACTTGCGATAAGCCAATCCATTCACGGTGCTTGACATCTATTCATGGTAGCCAGTCAGCTAAGGGTTATTTTGACCCTGTTGCATCCTCAAAACCGCACCCCTCTGCGGCAATGGCAATTCGACCATGAAACGATCATTCGGGTTGGGCGATCGCCTGACAACCACGTTATGTTGGGCGAGGCCGTAGTCTCACGGCAGCATTTGGAGCTTCGTCGAGTAGAGGCTCACCTAGGCTCAGGTCAGGCAGGGGTGAGTTGGCAATTGATTAACCACAGCAATAACGGCACCTTTGTTGACGGAGAAGTGATCGCCCAAAAGAACCTTGTCAACGACGCGTTGATTCAGCTGGCCCAAAATGGTCCTACCCTACGGTTTCAAACAGCGCTCATTTCAACTTCTCAGGCACTTCAACTGCTGGCGGAACCTGCGATTCGTGAAACAATCTTTACAGGAATTGCGGCTCCACTAACTGGAGGACAATCTGCTCCGACGCGCTGCACCCACACGGGCAATCCCTCCGATAATTTGTTTTGTATTCACTGTGGCCAACCTATTCGAGTAGATAAAATTGTTCGCCAGTACCAAGTCCTGAGAGTTTTGGGTCGAGGAGGCATGGGCACCACTTATTTAGTATGGAACCCAACGGGTTTATCAAAATCGAGTGGGATGCCCGAGGGGAAGCTGCAAGTGCTAAAGGAAATGAATGCCGATGTGGCACAAATTCCTAAAGCGCAAGAACTATTTGAGCGAGAAGCCAGCACTCTAAAAGCGCTGAGTCACCCTGGCATTCCTCGCTATTACGACTTTTTTATGGAAGCTGACAAAAAATATCTGGTTATGGAATTGATCCATGGACAGGATTTAGAGAAACGAGTTCGCAAACAAGGGGCAGTTTCGATCCAAGAAGCGATCGCCTGGATGGTGCAAGTGTGCGAAGTGTTGACCTACCTGCACACTCGTTCTACTCCTATAATTCACCGCGATATTAAACCTGGCAACCTGTTAGTGCGCAATCTAGATAACCAAATTGCTGTGCTAGATTTTGGTGCGGTGAAAGCACTAGCGATCGCGCCAGGTACTCGCATTGGGGCAGAAGGCTATAGTGCTCCAGAACAAGTGCAGGGGCGACCGGTGCCTCAGTCCGATCTATACGCGATCGCTCCAACTCTTGTGTTTTTGCTAACTAGCATTAGTCCCCAGCGATTTTACAAAAAACAGGGGAAAACAATGCGATTGCAGCTAGACGAAGAAGTGCGAATTCCCAAAAGCTTACGAGATGTAATTGAACGAACAACAGCAACTGATATCAAAGAGCGGTATCAAACTGCTCAAGAACTTAGTCAGGCACTGAAAGCTTGCCTGTAAATTGTCAACACTAATCTCTTACTCTTCGTCATCCCATCTTTCGACTAGCATTAGTTCACTAACGGGATCTTGCATAGTAAATTCATAGTCAAGCAATTCTTGCTTTAGGAATGCCCAATCATCGCCATATAGCAGTGCGATTTTCCAAATGCTATCGGATGGTTTGAGCAATTTACGTTCAACCAGCGATCGCACCTGACGCTGCAATTTAGCCAGCGGGTGAATAACCTGCTGATTCATATCATCTGTAATCATGGATTAATTGTGTGAATTTCTAACAAGTTTCTAACAACAAGCTTCCTAAAAACTTTTCCGAAAATTTATTGAATGACTGCAAAATTACAGATTTCAAGGTCTTTCCGTTAGCTTTAGCTACTTTCAAACATCGTTCTTCGACAAATCAGATGTTCTTTTAGCGCTGTAGAAGCATCAATTTCAGCTATTGATATTAGCACAACCTAATAGTAGCGCAAGCCTTTTTAAGAAATGCCTTTCTTAGGAGAGAGATAACCGCCATTGGGGCATTACGGGTGAAAGGAAGAGTGATGAAAAAGGTGAATTGAGCCCAATTTCGATTAGAAATCACAACCGTTATTAAGATCATGCGAAGCAACCTTTTTATTCGGATTGCATCTTAGGATGAATACCAAAGAGATTCGATCTGGTGAGCAATTGCGATCGCTTGGTCTTGCATTGCGTCTGCTTCATTTAGAAGCACCGTCACATGCCCCAACTTGCGCCCTAGACGAGATTCCGTTTTGCCATACCAGTGAACATGGGCGTGAGGAAAGGCTGCCAGCGCTTGCCGCTTAGTCGCATAATCGCTCTCTGATTGCTCATATCCCAACAAATTCACCATTACAGCTCCGGCTGAGGTCATCGCAGTGCTACCCAGCGGCAAACCACAAATTGCTCTTAATTGCTGCTCAAACTGAGACGTTTCGCAGGCATCCAAGGTGTAGTGTCCAGAATTATGGGTGCGGGGTGCAATCTCGTTGATCAACACCGTGCCATCTTTCGTCAAGAAAAACTCAATTCCAAAAATGCCCACCACTTGCAGGTGTGTCAATAAGGTCCGAACAATTTTTTCAATCAATGTGGTGGTTGATTGATTGACCCTCGCAGGCGCAATCACCCGGCGACAAACTTGGTTCTCTTGCTGCGTTTCCACAATGGGATAGATGACAATTTCTCCAGCTTGCGAGCGCGCTGCCATCACAGCAAGCTCTTGTTCAAAAGCTACAAACTTTTCCAAAAGCACTGGCACCGATGCTAAATCAGCCAAGGTTGCTTCTAATTCGGCTGGGGTATGAACAATGAAAGTGCCCTGCCCGTCATAGCCATGCCGCCGGGTTTTAAGCACCACTGGAAAAGATTCTGCGTGAGGAGCTAGCTCCTTCAGGGTGAAGGAGGGAGTCGGCAATCCCAGGCTTTCCATGAGGGTTCGCTGATCGTATTTGTCGAGCAACGGTCTAAGAGCATCCAAACTAGGGCGAAAGCAGGTGCCTTGCTGGGCAAGGTGTGCCAATGCTGGGAGGTTCACAAACTCATTTTCAAAGGTGATCACATCACAGTGGACGGCAAGTTGAGCAGTTGCGATCGCGTCATCAACAGGCGCAAGAATAGTTTGGGCAGTGATCGCCACCGCTGGATCGGTATGACTTGGCGTTTGCACCCACAATTCAATCCCTAGTTTCTCAGCGGCTTCTGCCATCATCCAGGCGAGTTGTCCGCCGCCGATCACTCCCACCCGTTGCACCGAGATTTGCGAAGATGTCACAGAATCTTGGGACATTGGTACTGTCATATATCTAAGTTAAAAAGAACAGGTTTAGGAAGAGCAGCCGAGGGATTCTCGTGTGGAGATTCCAGTCTTCGTGTTAGTGCCCGCAGCCACTTTACATAACTGGCGGATTTGGGCACCATCCAAAATGGCCTCGGTAAAATCTGCCCCGGCAATTTCTGGATGATCAAAGTTGGTGCGAAGCAGGATGGCGTTGACCAGAACAGCATCTTGCAGATTAGTGCGAGTCATTCTGACTTGATCCATCATAGATTGGGTTAAATCGGCTCCTTGCAGGTTCGTTTCAACCATCGTAGAGGCACTCAGCACGGCACCCGTCAAATCTGCGTTAGTGAAATTTGCCCCGTTAAGATTGGCATTGGAAAATTCTGCCACGCGCAGGTTTTGTCCAGAAAAGTCCTGATTTTTTAACTCAGCGTTGCTATAGGAGGGTGGCGGAGCGTACTGCTTAGTATATTTTGCCCCAATAGGAGCAGCTTCGGCGGGCAAAGTGCCGCAGAGAAAGGCGATCGCGCAGAGTACCCCAACCAGCCAACGACTAAGCCGGGAAAAGAGAAACGGATGATGAGTCAGCATGGACAGCGATCGCGACAGAGCATCTTTTAGTGTAATCATTCTGCTGTACTCAATCATAAAGTGCTTCAAGCCAGTGGGATCACTGGATCGGTGTATTCTTGCTCAGCTTGGGCGATCGCGAGCGTCACGGCTCCGGAGTGATCGGGGAGCCGGAAGATTTGTTTTGAGACTAGAAGAGGTTGGGGAGTGCGGGGTGCGGAGTGCGGAGATAGACACTCTAGAGCGGCGAGGATGGCGGCGGCTTCGGCAACGCTGGGAGTTCCTACTTCAGCTTTTACAATTGCAGAGGGATTGGGAACCGCGATCGCTTGCAGCTTTTGGGCTGAAAAACAGTTGAGCGGCAAATTTTGCTCGCGGCAATAGTCTACAAGTCCAACTTCATCGGATTTATGATCAATGGTGGCAATTCCAGCGATCGCGCCTGCTGCCAAGTGGTGCGTCCGCAGGGCTTGGTGAATGGCATGGGCAATGACCACTTGGGGTGTACCGCGTTCACAGCCTACGCCGACCCACAGCACCCGTGGATGCCACTGTACTTTGGGCAATTCCACGCTATGCCCAAAGCGGCGCTGAATCGGACTGATCCACACTCTCGCTTTGGGGTTGGTCGGTCTTCTCGCACCTCGGCAGTGAATTCTGGAAACCCAAATTGAAACGGATGATGGGCTGGCAAAGCGGCTTGCCACAGGGTTGACCCAGCTTCCTGAATCACCTGAACCGAATCCCCACGAGCGATCGCGGCACGGACACCTGCCCAATCTCCCGTTCCTTGCCGCCAGCCAAGAGGCGTTCCTAACACATCAATTTCCGGCAAACTTGAAATATCTTTGGTCATTCGTTCGTAAAGATTGTTCGTTCCTAAACCTTGCAAAAAGCCCCTCCTGATGGAAGGGCTAGCTTTCAGGAAATTGGAAAATTGAGCAGTTTATGCAGCTAGATTAGCAGCAGCAAAATCCCAGTTCACCAAATTATCCAAGTAGTTCTTGATGAAAGCGGGTCGAGCATTGCGGAAGTCAATGTAGTAGGCATGTTCCCACACATCCAAAGTCAGCAACGCCTTTTGACCTTCTGCCACAGGGTCAACCGCATTGGGAGTTTTGGTCACTTTCAAGGTGCCGTTGTCATCAATTAACCAAGCCCAGCCACTACCAAACTGAGTGGTGGCAGCAGCAGTGAACTCTTCCTTAAACTTGTCAAAGCTGCCGAAATCTTTGTCAATCCGAGCAGCGAGATCACCTGTAGGAGCGCCACCACCACCGGGCTTGAGGCTGTTCCAAAAGAAAGTGTGGTTCCAAACTTGAGCGGCGTTGTTAAACACACCCTGTTTGCTGGCATCGTTGTAAGTAACTTTAATGACTTCTTCCAGGGGCAAACTTGCCAATTCGGTGCCATCGGTGAGCTTATTTAAGTTGTCCACATAGGTTTTGTGATGTTTGCCATAGTGGTATTCAAAGGTTTCGGCTTTCATGCCATATGGCTCTAGCGCGTTAAAGTCGTAGGGTAGCGGGGACTGTTCAAATGCCATGAGTTCTTCTCTTTACTAAATCTAGGATCAGGATCTAAAGCCTTTCTGCAAGGTCGTTACCTGGACGGATTACACGTTCCGCAATGGGAACCTCTCATCTAGCAGAAACAGAACTTTACAACTAGATTCTAATGCGAAACGTCCATTTCAGGGAATGTCCGCAGGGTTGATGGGAGTAATTTATTGGGTGAAATGCAGGGTTTGGGATATTAAAAATGACCTTGGTGAAGTGGGAGTTAAAAATTAGCTTGATGAAGCAGTCGATTGTTGGATTGGCAATGGGTTGGGCAGTGGTATCGCTGGCTAGCTGTACGCCGGAGGGTGGGTTGGTGAGTGAAACGGAGTGTACAGAGGCGATCGCTCGTGCAACTCAAGCATGGCGAGTCAACTACTATAGCGATCGCAACCGCCAGAACCCAAACAATCAGCGTCTCGTCGAGTTTGGCAGTGCCGAATTGGTAACCCGCAATGGCAAAGTAGAGCCGCCCAAGCCGCAAGCTAAACCGATAGAACCCGGCACCCAGGAAAATGGGGTGTGGTATTCAGCCGTGCCGACTCAGCCAACGGCTAGAGAAATGGCAGAGAGTCGCCAAACGGGGGAACGGATTGGTTCGCCGGAGCTTTATCGAGCCGTGAAGTATACCTTGGTGTGTGGTGCGGGAGAATTGGAAGCGCGAGCAGGTATCTATCAAGCGGTGCTAAAGCAAATTCAGGCGGAACAGACGGTACGGGTTAACTACAGCATGGGACGGGTGCTGAGAACGATTCTGCCTAACGATGCGATGATTGGCAACAATCCAGAGCCAGAGTGGACTCCACCAGCAGATGACCCTAGCTCCAAGTCTGTTGAGCCGCAGAAGCCAGCGCCCTTACCCACAATTTTGTATGTGGATGCTAAAAATGGTAGCGATCGCAATCAGGGCAAGGATCAATCGCCATTTAAGACCATTACCCAGGCGATCGCCCAAGTGCGTCCCGGCATGACCATTCAACTCAGTCCTGGTGCTTACAGTGCGGAAACAGGCGAGGTATTTCCGCTAAAGCTGCCCCAAGGTGTAACTTTGCGAGGCAACCCAGAATCTCAGGGTAAGGGCATTCAAATTACCGGAGGCGGTAAGTTTCTCAGCCCCAGTTGGGCAGGGCAAAGTGTAACGATAGTGGCGACCGATGGCAGTCAGGTTGTGGGGGTAAGCCTGACCAATCCGAATACTCGCGGCACGGCAGTTTGGGTCGAAGCAGGTGCAACCTTGATTGAAGCCAATCGCTTTGTAGGCAGCGATCGCGAAGGTGTGTTTGCTTCGGGCACTGCCACTCCAATGATTCGCAACAATCTGTTTGAGCAAAACGGCGGCAATGGCATTTCCTTTACCCGTGACAGTGGCGGCACCATGGAAGGCAATACGGTGCGCTATAACGGCTTTGGCGTGTCGATTAGCGATCGCGCCACGCCCAACCTCATTCGTAATCAGGTTAGCCAAAACAAAGACGGCATGGTGATCAACGGCGATTCACGCCCCATGCTCACCTCCAACAAGATCACCGACAATGGACGAGACGGTATCGTGGTCACCAACAACGCCAGCCCCACCCTCAGGCAAAATTCCTTCAGCGACAACGAACAATTCGACTTGCACAACACCAGCAAACAGCCCCTTAATGTGGAGGCAGGCGCGATCGCGGGATTAAAAGTGGAAGGTAAAGTGAATTAAATAGGGGCGTGGCTTTCGTCGATCTGCTGCCGTGAAGTGCTAGCTGGCTGCATTATATAGAACCCAGAAAAAGCAACAAGCCTTACTAACATCAATTCCTCTGGACTTCCAAAACTCGATACGTTCTTGTCTTACTTTCTCAAGCTTCACTTGTCTTAAATTCTCATTCAGCACTTCTGCAACTTGTTGGCTCATGAAGCTACTGTGGTTGTCCTGTAAACTCTGGACTGGTTGCAAAAGACTAATAACTTCTGCCCCTAAGCATTTCCACCATGTGTGTTGCTGGGAAGAAAAATTAATGCCATGGAGGACATATAATGCCATGGAGGACATAGTTAGCAAAATGCTCACAGTTGTTGACTGCGATACCGTATCTAGCAACGGAGATAAACCTTTTTACACGTTCAAGCTCTTTCGGCGTTATTCTGACTAATCCATGCAACTCAAGCCCACTCGCACCCCAGCTCATAGAGTCATAAAGATTTGCGGTTTCAGCAAGGTAATAGTGATCAGCAAAACCTGCAAGTTCCTGGATCGGCATTTTGAAAAGTTCTAACACGCTGGATTCTACAACTTCAAATCCCACACTGTACCTACAGTAAACAGTAATTACAGATAGGATGCCCCTGTAAAATTGTAAATGTCCCACAAACAATCTTGTGGGGGCTTGTCTCAAAGATCAACAGATAGCCCCGCGCTACCTGCTAAAACCCAGCGCAAACTACTGTTTAGACTGACTCGATTCTAAGGGGGCGATCGCAGAGGTTTGACCGGTTGCAGGCAGCCAGCGGTTAGCGATCGGCATGCGCCAGCCCACACCAAAGGCGCGATCGGTGATTTTGAGTACGGGGGGAGCCTGCCGCCGTTTGAATTCAGCGCGGGAGACGAGGCGAATGATTTTGTTGACGATCGCGGGATCGTGTCCGGCCGCCACAATTTGGTCGGGCGTTTGCTGATTTTGGATCAGTCGCGCCAAGATATCATCCAAAACCTCGTAGGCAGGTAAGGAGTCTTGATCCACCTGTCCCGGCTTAAGTTCGGCGCTGGGCGGCTTGGTCAGGATATGGGTGGGAATAACAGCAGGAAGAGAAGAGAAAGTCTGATTGTTCGCCCTTCTATTTAGCCATTCGCAGATGGAATAAACGCGGGTCTTGGGCACGTCGGCGATGACGGCAAGACCGCCATTCATGTCGCCGTAAAGGGTGCAATAGCCGACTGCCATTTCAGATTTGTTACCTGTGGACAGGAGTAGCTGCCCAAATTTGTTGGCGATCGCCATTAGCAAGTTGCCACGAATTCTGGACTGGATGTTTTCCTCGGCGATGCCAAACTCAGTTCCGGTGAACATGCTGTCCAACGTGTGATCGTAGCCAGTCATCAGTTCGCCAATCGCTAAGGTGTGCGTATGGATGCCCAGATTTTCTGCTAATTTCAGCGCATCGTTGACGGAGTGGTCAGAACTATAGGGCGAAGGCATTAGCACACCGAGTACCTGCTCTGCACCCAAGGCTTCAGCAGCGATCGCGGCAACTAAAGCAGAATCAATCCCACCGCTCAATCCAATCACTGCCTTGCTGAAACCACACTTCCGGGCATAATCGCGTACACCCAACACCAAAGCTCCCCAAATTTCCGGATCTTCATCTTCGGGAGGCAGGGCAATTTCCTCTGGCATGGCGACTAAATCTTTCGCTTCCAGGTCATATTCCACCACTACTAGATCAGTGGCATAGGCATAAGCGCGGCAAATTAATTCTCCCTGTCGATTGAATGCCACGCTATTCCCGTCAAAAATCAGGTCATCGTTGCCACCAACTTGGTTCACATACACGAAGGGCTGATTGAACCGGGTGGCAGCGTGCTTCAACATAGCTTCCCGCAACTGCTGTTTGCCTGCGGTAAAAGGTGATGCCGAAAGATTAATGATTAGATCGACTCCAAGATCTGCCAAGTCAGCGATCGGGTTGACCTGATAATTGCGTTTGCCCCAAAACTCTTCGTCGTTCCAAAGGTCTTCGCAGATGGTTACGCCGACGTGGAGAGGGCTAGTAGTTTGTTCTGTCGTCAGCCGAACGGGACTAGGAGTGAACCAAAAATGGCTGGCTTCCTGTCCCGATTCAAAGTAGCGGTCATCATCGAACACGTCGTAGGTAGGCAGTAGGCGCTTGTGAAACACTTGCTGAATGCATCCGTTTGCCACCAACGCCATGCTATTGAATAACGGCTTGCCACCATCCTGTCTGGCTTGGGGGTTGACTGTGACAATGCCAATCAAGGCAGTCAATTGAGGCGGCAGGTCGGTGGCTAGCTGATTTAGGGCGATCGCCATCGACTCAATAAAATCGGGATGCATCAATAAATCACGGGGCGGATAGCCGCAGAGGGAAAGCTCTGGTGTGAGAAGTAACTGTGCGCCTTGCTCAGATGCCTGGAGCGCCGCCGCTAAAATCTGCTGGGCGTTGCCAGCAATATCTCCGATGGTAGGGTTGAGTTGGGCGATCGCAATTTTTATCATTCTTGTGTGGTTATACAATTTGCAATATCGCTAATGTAAACGTAATCATCTGTCATAAGAGTATTGACTCTTTCAAAAAGCGATCGCGAGTCGGTTTTGTGCCTTAGCGACATCCGCTATGAGTTTCGGATACATTTCTGGATGGACGAAATGACCATGGGTTGGGTCTGTAATTTAGTCTGCCTGCGGGTGCAGTTTGCCTCATATCACGGGTCTAGCAGTGTGCCAAACACCTTTCTTTTACTCTTAAACTTATTCTTAAAAATGTCTAATCTACGAGCGACTATATAGCCATGCGGTGACTCCATCAGCGATCGCTCGTGCTAGTTTCTTTTGCTCTGTCCCATTCACAATCCATTCATATTCATTGGGGTTAATCATAAACCCTAGCTCTAGCAGCACCGCTGGAGTGGTGGATGGGCGAGTCAATGCCAAATTGTTCCAAAACACTCCATAGGAAGAACGCTTAAGCGTTTTGACCAGGTAGTTGTGTAAAAACACTGCCAGACTGTGACCTTGAGTTTGATACCAAAAAGTTGAAATGCCCTGAGTTTTGATTGCATCTCCACTATCTGGGAGAGCGTTGTAGTGAATACTCAGGGCAAGGGTTGGCTGTGATGTAGCAATTAGGTTCACACGGTCTTGCAGCCCTACATCTGCATCTTTGTCACGGGTCATCACCACGGTTGCGCCACGCTGAATCAATTCGTCTCTTAGTAGTTTGGAAGTCTTTAATGCTACGGCTTTTTCTGGCAGCCCCGTGGGACCGACTGACCCCAAATCTTCGGGTCCTCCATGCCCTGGGTCAAGCAGAATTTTCGTCCCGGCAAGAGGTTTTGCTGCGATCGCGTTTTTCCCACCACTTTTCACATTGGGTGGATGCTTGAGCGCTAGCACTAGACTGGTGCCTTCATACCGCAGCGTGTAGCCCCACTGCTGAGTTGTTTTTAGGTTAAAGGTATATTGCACCTGCCCTGGCTGATTTTGTTGCCAGTCCAGACGAGCAATTAACGGGTCGTCGTCTAGCCTGACGGTATCTGTTTGGGCGGTGGTGTTGTGGAGGGTAAGGGTGAAGGTGCGATCGCCCTGCTGCACAGTCACCGGAACAGGCACCTGTAACGGAAACACAATCTCTGTCCAATTGCCTGCGGATCTTGCTTTGACGCTCCGAATTAAAGAAGTGGGCGGAACCGCCATACGACGCACTTGCACTTCCTGGCGCTTAATCCAGGCACCATAATCCAATCGCACCCAGTCGCCTTCATAGCCTGTGACGCTTGCGAGTGTACCTTTAGGCAACGGAGTTAGGCGAGAGTAATCGGTGCTGGGTCCTGTGCGTGCGGTGCCAATGTCGGCGGTGACTTCTGCTACTTCTAGCTGCGTGGGCGAAAGAATTTGGATATTGCCCGTTCCCAGTTGTCGTGTGGTATTACCGCCCAAGTTTAGTTCAAATACAGGTCTGCCCAAATCCCCAATTAACACAGTGCGTCCACAGCCCCGGTAAAATCCTGCTTCACTAACGGTAACGGGTTGATTTTGCTGGGTTAACAGCGCTGAATTCGGCGGCAATTCGACAAACTGCGCCTGAGGTTGAAGCGGCACGGTTTGACTGGTGCCTAAGCGAACCCCAACGGTGGCTCCAGGTGGGGCGATCGCGCCAAAACAGATTAACTCATCCGGTAGCCTGCCAATGTTTACGGCGGGTGTGAGGGAATCTTTGGCAAAGGTGTTGCCAACCGGCAAAGTGACACCGCTCGTTTCTCGGGTAACGGTGCGCTTTATTTCTTGCGTGCCATAGCGAAAGGTGAACTGGTTTGCTCCAATCTGAAGCGGAAAACTAGGGGCAAAATGTCCAGCGGCGCTGCGGGCGATTGCCTGTCCGTTGACCAACACTGGTCCACTCACTGGAGCCGTACCAATAAAAAAGATTTTGTTCGCCGTCGTTTGATGGGTAGGCGGTGGATAGGCGATGAATAGTTTGGGCTGTGCCGCGATTGCCCGAACCGAGACTAGGATTGTGCAAACGATAGAAAGACAAAAACAAGTCACTAGGGTAAACAAAACAGGAATTTTCATGGGCGATTTTCGCGAACCTCACTGCGTTGAAACAAAGCGATGTCCTTCAGCATAAAGTCTGTACAAGCTGGATTGTCTAAAGCAACTTGAATAGTGGAAATTCCTTTAGCAAGCAGCCAGCGCGGAGCCGCATCCAACGGCACTAACTGCATCCCTGGTCTAGGCTTGAATTGAATTGAGATATTTGGGTCAGGTGCGCCATCCGTTTGGCTACCCCACAACACCTTTAAAGCAGAAGGAGTTTTACTAGACTGGCAAGAGAAATTGAATGCCAGCAATCCTGCATCTCGCCCATCTAGTTTCAAGGCGCGCAAATCTAGGCTTAAGCTGGGCTGCGTTCCAGTGACTTTGTAGTGATTCCTATCAGTTTGTTTTAACGAGTTGAGTGCGATGGGAGTTTTTTCATCTATTTTTGCCACAGGGCGAATTTGGGATTGAAGCGAACTGAGCGATCGCCCCCACGAACTGGGCAATCCATCCATAAACGGAACTTGAAATGCTTTTTCTAACAACCGCAGTTGAATTTCTCGTATAGTTTCAGTTAATCCATTCGCGGGCAGTTCATTGCCTATAGATTGGTAAAGATTGAGCTTTTTCAATCGATCTACGCGATCAGGACGCACCAACAAAATGAACTGATCGATCGCAAACGGAACATAATTTTCTGCTGCGAACCGATAGAGCAAATGGGTTCGCAACGCGGCAGAACCCCCATCAAAATAACCTGACGAAGCATAGGCTAAGACGACAGGAGGTGGGTTATTTTCTAATTTTTTTAAGGCTCGAAGCTGCTGATTTGTGTGGATCAAGTTATAAGGAGAACCCGATTGAATGGGTAAAGGATAGCCTAAATAATAATGTTGAGCACCGCGGTTACTGAGATCCAGGTAGGTTTCTCCCGAATCAATTAAACCGTTGAGCAATGGTTTTAAGGTTAGCAATCGATTCAACTGATCGGGTTCAACAATGCCTTTATTAAGACCTGGCATACCGAATCTGTTGCCATCTACAAAATTCATTCCCGTAACATTGATGGCTTCAACAGGTTGCCGCACGGCTAATTCAAAACTGGGCAACCCTTGCAAAGCTGATGAAACAATGCCACCTAGTAAGGCAACCGAAATTAAAATCAGTGGCTTTCTTTTCTGTTCAAATGCAATCAATAAGACAATTGGCAAGAGCAAACAAATCACCCAAGCAGTCGTGTTTCCTAATCGAGACATTGACCCCGGATCAATTCGACCCACTGATCGCGGAATTAGTAGTAGTGTAATTAAGAATATTGGAACGGAATATGCTAAAAAGCTTGCCGTATCTATCGACTTTTTCTCAACTAAAACTCGATAGATTAGTAGCCCAATTGCAACACTCCCTACAATCCAAGCTGTGCGAACAAACTCCCACAGTGGATAGGTTAAGAAACTTTGGCTCCCCCGGCTTTTGAACCATTCCACGCCATAAGCCGTGCTGTTGAGAGAAGATTGTTCGGCACCGTATCGGATTGCACCAAGCAACATTTCATCTAGGGGTGTTAGTAAAGCAATGATACAGAAAATAATTGCTGTGACGATCGCCGTCCGCATCAACGCTTTGCGATCGCTCCGAATCAATTGATAACTAACAAAAGCGACTAAAGGAAGCGTTGAAATTACAAATAATCCTCCTTGTCCTGGGGCAAATAAAATCAAAGCAATGCTAATCGCTAACCAAGTGAGTAACCAAGTAATCGGGGTTTGTTTGAGGAACGTATTTGCCAGAATACAAAGTCCTGCCGTAACCATTAAGTCAATTTCAAACAGTCCTCCGGGGCTAGGCATCAACACCAAGGTTAAAAATGTAGGCATCAAGCCAATGGAGGGAGAAATTGCAAAGAATGCGATCGCAAAAAATGGCAAAAACAGAATCGCTTTTCCAGATATTGCCATATAAGATGCGGCAGTTCCATCAAGAAACAGGTTCGCAAATAGTCCCAAAACATAATTCACCAATCCTCGCGCAGGTTCATAATCCTGATAAGGAATAAAGCCAAAGGTTTGAGTCAACCAAAAAGGTAGAATGAATTCACCCCAGTGGTAGTCATCTGCGGGAAGGTAACTCACCCCAACAATCGGTGCTTTGATATACAGCAGTAATGCAATTAAACAAATTGGCGAAACCGCAGAAAATGAGATGCGCGCTTGCTCAGATAAGGTGATTTTCTGAAAGCGTTTTACCAAGTCAACCCATGAAATCACAACCAAACTGATGATCAAAACGTAAAGCGCGATTGCAATTGGAAAGCCGTAAAATTTCGTTTTCCCATCTGTCCAAGGGTTTGGCAGTAAAACAAAAAAGCAAAGAGGTAAAAAGCCTTGAGCAATAACTAATAAACGACTTAGCTTTAATAGTAACGGGTCAGCTGCAGTTCGTTTTAGCAACCAAATTGTTAACAGCGCAATGATTAAAGCAATGGTAATGACAGATGCAGTAATAATGACTGTATCTATTGTAAGTTGCCAGCTTAAGTTAAGGCGACCTATTGCGAGACAGAGAGCAATACCATTAAACAAGCCTAATAAAATAATAAGCAAGCTGCTACCCACACAAGCAAGGTAGCGATCGCCCATCTCAAACCACAAGTTCTTAGCTAGTAAACCTGCGGAAAATGCGATCGTTAGTATGACCAATACGGTAGAGACAATCACTAGCTCTAACGTAGGTATGCTAACTAGGAAAATGTTTCCAATCCAGAGGCAGACTGGAATCATGGAATAGATCAATAGTTGACGATGGGCTGATTCTGCAGCTATACCATTGTGTTTTCGAATAGACTCTGCAAATAGGCGAAATCCTAGGTAGATGGCAAAAAATCCCACTACAAACCCCAGCAGAATTAGGTAATCAGGATTTTTTGAGCCTACCTCCCACGTAATGCTTCCAACTGTTAGCTGGGAATATTTCTGGGGAATCAACGCAGCGTATCCCGCAGCAATTCCTCTAGAAAGGACAGTTGCTAATAATAATGAAACAAACCCATATTCCCACACTAAAACTGGCGGAATAAGTAAAGGTTTCAAATAATTGAAGTTTCTCATTTTATCTTCTTACTGCCAGAGCCAAAAATATGAATAAACCAAGGATGACTAGCACTTGGATACATTATTCGCGTGGTCTAGCTTCATTTTGAATGACGTTAATTTCTTCTTTGCGAGCCAATACTAAGCTTCTACTTTCTCGTGTGACTAAATAAAAGGGGCGATTTTGACTGGTCATTACTAAGCGAGAAACATATTCGCACAGCACTGCTAAAATCATAAATAAAATGAAAAACATTACCGAATTCTGCAAAGAAAGCGTTGTCCATCCTTCTGCAACTCTAGACTTAAACAGATTTATAAATAAGACATAAATACTGTAAGCTACATTCAAAAAAGCGCCTGCCAATGCCGTTAAAGTGAGTAAGCGCAGGGGGTAATGGGAGGATAGAAAAATTAGGCGAAATGCTCTTGAAATTGCTTCTGAATAGCTTTGATTGCTAGCTTTGCCAGTGCGGTTCAGGCGTTGATAACTAAAGGTTTTATATCTCAGTCCTGAGAAGGCGGCAATGACTGGGAAAAGATTATAGCGATCGCCGTTATCCAAAAAAGCATTAATTGCTCGACGGGTGTATAAGCGCAGAGTTGATACTGAAAGTGGAAGATTCTCTTTGGTAATTTGACGATAGAACCGGAAAAAGATGCGGCTCAGCGAATTATAAAGGCTTCGTTTTCCCCCTTGAGCGCGATCGCTCCTTGCCCCATAGACAATATCTATTCCGCCATAGCTCATCTGCAACATTTCAGTAATTGGCTCCACCGGATCATAAGCAGCATCCAGAGTGATCAATACATCCCCGATCGCTTGCTCCAACCCAACCACAAAAGCACTTTCATGGGGAATTTTTCGTGCTAAGCAATAAAGCTGAACGTTTTTTAATTCTTGCTGAAGGTGCTCAACCACCTGCACCGTTTCATCAGAAGATGCATTGTCAATCAACACAATTTCATAGTCTTTAAATTCTTCCGATAAAAGAGATGAAATTTCGTGCAAATAGCTGGCAATCCAACTTTCTGCATTGCTGATGGGCGATATCACAGATACCATCACGTCAGATCGACGATTTAAACGACTACTCATGATCAAATAATGCCTTTTATGCTCCTCAGCAACCCACAGATCAGACTGCAAAAAATTAGAGTCATCTTAGCTTAGCCGTGATGGGGTTTGGGTAACCGTTCTTGGATAGGGTCTGGTGTTTAAGGGTCAACAGCTTAAATTTTTCTCTATGTTTAACGCTCAACTTTAATGCTTAAAGTAGTCATCAATCGCAGTATATGCATCATAAATATTGTCGATTTTCGACCCCAACATTGATACAATTCGAGGCTCATTAGCATCCACTTCAAACAAAATAGGTCGTCCGTCGTCCCCTTCATTGCGAACCAGTACTGTTTTTATTTCAAATAGGGAATCTTGATGGGTGGCTGTTTCTAAGCAAGGAATATAGCGTTGAGCATCTCGAATCATATAACCGAAATTCGTAGCGCGATCGCAATTTTTTAGCATCTCGTAAGGGTTCAGCCCATCATTGGCTGCTTCTATCCAGGCCGCGTGAGGAGTGTAGCGAACGTGGGTAAACGTAGACAAGCCACGATCAGGAAAGGGCATAAACGAGAAAAACGGACCGTCCATCACTGTCACTGCGATATTTTCTAGTTCCGGCGGCAGTTGAATCAGGCTCAGTTCAGTAATCTCGTGTTTCAGCTTCAATTGGGTGGGCGTGATACCTACAACTCCATTCAACCCAGAATAAGTGCAGTTAAACACATACTCAACAGGAGTGCTGTTTCCTTGATGATCGATGACTTGCATAGGCGCAGGGCTAATGCTGGAAATAATTTGCTCAATGGGTGTATCAAGCCGAATTTTGACTCCCGCTTTTGCTAACCGTTCCGCCAATAAACGGCGTAGTACTGCCGCATCGAAGGCATATTCCTGAGTTTCATATACCGCCGCAATTAGGCGCGGCGAAAACAAATCGGCAAAACTTGTGCGGGCAGGAGTGAAGGGTGCTTCGATGTTTTGGCAAAAATATTCAAACTGGCGTGAACTGACTTTGGAAGACAGCCGCGCGATCGCGTAGAGTTTGACAAAATTCGTGGCGATCGCTGGACGATAATCATGCAGGAACCGCGAAAAATTTAGCCGACTGCGATAGGCAGTACTGAAACTGCGAGGGTAGTGATAGCCGTTATGCAAGCGAGCCTGATTGTTGTAGGAAGCACGAGTCATCAGATCAGATGCTTGCTCAAACAAAATCACCTCGGCTCCTTGCTTCGCCAAATATTCTGCAACGCTGCATCCATAAAAGCCGCCGCCAATAACTGCGATCGCGTGATTAAGCTGCACCACCGATTGTTTTTAAGCTCCTAAAATTCAGTTGGATGATGGACGGTAGAACCCCAGCGCTGTTTTGAACAGCTGGGTTAACACATGCCATTCTCCCTTAAACCCTTTGATTTTGCTAGGCGTTGGACCCTCAGCGGGATACACTCGCGACACAGGTAGTTCTTTCACCCGATAGCCCAACCGGGGAGCCATCACTGATAGGTAATAGTGCAAATTATAAGTGTTGAACACGTCGCGAAAGGGTTGCAGTTTGCTATCAAGCAAGAAGCGACGGCTGACAGCTCTAAATCCGTTAGTCGTATCAGTGTAGCGATGACGGGCTGCCAAACTAATCACTGGCGCATGGATGAACATGACCGCTATTTTGCGAGACAGCGGTGTGTTTTTCTCTTCGCCACCAGGGATGTAGCGTGATCCTTGCACATAATCCCAGCCTTGCTCCAGGGCGGTTAGAAACTTGGGAATCGCGTCTACACCATCTTTATTATTGCCATCAATAATCACCATACCGTCGTAGCCTTGGGTAATTGCATAGGCAAAAAACATCCGTAATTGGGCACTGAGCTTACCCTTTCCAGTTTTGGTGAGCAATGTCCGAATGCCAAATGGGGCAAGTTGATCGCGATCTGTTGATCCGTCAGTGCTGCCGCCATCAGCAATTACAATATCGGCAAATTTATGCAGCCCTAAATCATACATCCGCTGTAGCTGAGCTCTAATTCGCTCCCCTTCGTTGATGATAGGAATGCCAATGCAATAAGCATGGCGACGGGGCGCAAACTCCGATACGGTAAAGGTTGGCAATTCCCACTCGGTCGGCTCTGAGGACGATGATTGTGTGAATGGATTGCTCATGCCACCTCATAGATTTCTTTAACCATAGCGATCGCCTGTGTAATATTAGCAATCGCATCATCCGACGCTCTCATTTCAATCGAAATCCACTTGTTCCAGTCGAGCGATCGCAGCGTCGCAGCAACCTGCTTATGGGCAACTTGGGGCGCACTGAAAGTTCCCAAATTCGGTTCGCTAATGTGGATATGTTCCAGCACGTCTATTGTGGATTCCAGTGCTTGAGGAATATTTTCGCCAGCTAAATGCATTCCTGCTGCATCCAGATGGAGTCGAAAACCAGGGGAATTCACTGATCGCACTAGTTGCGCTCCACTTTGACTATCAGTAATAAAGTTGCAGGCATAGTCTGTGGGATTTGGTTCAATGCACAAACACACGCCCTGCTGCTGGCAATAGTCCCCCACCTCTGCAAACAGATCCGCTGCTTGGGCAAAGGCAGTTTTATCATCTAAGTTGCCGCGATCGCGGTTTTTTGGTGCCCCAAACACCAGTGGCTTTGCCCCCAACGCTACTGCCAGATCCGCCACCCGTTTCAAATGGGCAATCAGTCCCGCCCGTTCTGCTGCCGACCCAAACACCTTCAAATCGGGCTTTTTGTAAACAATTGCCTGCAACGAAGAACACACCAGCCCTTGCGTTTGCAAATACTCCCGATAGGCAGAAATCTCTGGTGGAGCAAATTCCCACTCTGACCAAATACGTGTGGGTGCCAATTCCACAGCGTTCACGCCCAAACTAGGCAGCAGCGCCAGCACTGCTTCATCCTCTGCATCCGTCCAGGCAATATTAGAAATTGTTAGCTTCATTCGGCTTGCCTCGGCTCTGTTGCAACAAATCGTCCAATGTCTTGCAGCACTTGTTCTTTAGTCAGCAGATACTTGCCACTGCCACCTAATGCCTTAGCATGGCAAGTATGCACATCATAAAACGCAGATCCACTTGCCTCTGCACCGATCTCTACCGTCGGGAAAAACTGCTCCTGAATCTCTTTCGTAGCAACGGGTTCAGTTGCCAACATCACCAAGCGTAAGTCTTTCTGAACCACCGTTTGCAGGTCTGCCCACAGCCGTGTCACGTCATACCATTGAAACCGACTGTCTGGATCAATCTTTTCAGGCTGATTGTGGTTAATCATGTCAAAAATCACGTTCTTTCTCAGCCCAGGACCAAACAATCCTGGTAAGCGCACGATATGAGCTAAGGGAAAGTGTGCCGCCACAAACTGCTCCAGCATCAGCCGATTACGCCCATAGGCATGATTTGATTGACTAGCACAATCAAAGGTTTCATCCACCCCAACCACCGTCGGAAACACATCAATTGAAGAAATCAAAATAAACCGCTCTACCTGAGTGTGCTTCAAGTGGTTGATTAACTGCTTCACCAAAGCACAGTCTTCATCCGGATGCTGATTTGCCCACCATTTTTTCGCTTGCGGTGCAGCACAGACCAGAGTTTCAAACGCTTGCCCTGAAATCTCTGCAATATTTTGGGTGTTGTAGCACGCATCAAAAACTGTCAGCCGAGTTAAATTGCTGCCCACAAAGCCGGTATACCCAATCAAGCCTGTTTGAAACATACGGTGAAAAAACTGCTGACGGATGCAAAAATTCCTTGCTCAGCAGAGATTACCACAGATTGGGAACGGTTATGGAAGGGCGGCAGTGCCGGAATTTGGACGAGTAAACGCAAGGGCAATAAGCAGCAGAATAACTCCGGCGATCGCAAAGCCATAAGCCGTTCTCAACCCTGGCGGCACATAGCGGAGTGTGTAGAGCTGATTGGCATTAAATGTGCCCTGCCATGTATTAAACGCGCCGCAAAATTTGGAAGCTGGAACACCATTCAAGCTCCAGCCCGGAGAAAAAGCTTGTAGAGAGACAAGTGTGCCAGAACCAGCCTGCGCTAACTCAAACTGAACTTGATTAATGCTTTTATGAACAATTTGGGGCTGACTAACCAGCAGCGATCGCGTAGCAGCTAGTGCGCTGGAATAATTTTGAACTTGACAGCTCGCTTCAATGGTTTGATTGGATTTTAGTAAAAAAACTTTAGGTAAAGGATCATTGATTTTCAAAAATTCTTTATCCACTGGAGTTACAGCATTGGCATCTGTGACTTTGTATCCATAAATAGAAGTTACTCCCATTAATTTCAATAGAGCAATTTGGTTGGAGTTTAATATTACTTCCTTCGGCAATTGAAGATGGAGTACTCCACTCAAAACACTAAAGTTTTTATTCATTAAATCTGCAAAGCTGCGATTTAGGATTGGGTCAAACACTTCTACACGCTCATACCCTCTCAGTAGATTAGTATTGGCTGAATCTGCATTAGAAAGAATACGTTCTTGACTTAGATCGACTCCTGCAACTGGGAAAGGAGCATGGTTTGGAAAAGCGTTGGAAAATCCATAGGGTCGCATCAGAAAGGCTGTTAGAATCATTCCAAATAAAAACAGTTTCCAATTCAGCTCAGTAGAATTCGATAGCAATATCCAAACCAAAATGATGATGGAGATCGCCCAACCAATCCAAATTTGCAAAAGCGAGCTGAAGCTACCCCAATCAAAGTTCCATCTAGGGTCAGATAGGTGAAAGAAAACAATTAGAAAAACGATACTTACAAAGCCAATGAGTGCATAACGAGTGATACAATGGCGAGTTTTAAGCGGCAAATTGATGAGTATCGATAAAGCGATCGCGCCACTGGTAGAAATTAGCAAATAAATGTAGTTAACATATTTTGTCATACGAATAGTGTTGACAAATGGAATTTTAGTAAGAAGAGACGGCAACAAGCTAAAAGATGAAATAGTTGAAATTCCAAGTATTCCAGAAATTAGAAAGACCAAAAAAATGCTTTTATTTGAAAGGCTAATTTTTCGAGTAAAACATAAAATAATTCCTATAATTACTAGAAATATAAACACTGGATGTATGGCAAAAACTGCTAACTCTTCATTGGATATAACAGTTGGACGAAAGTAATTTGCATAGGCACCATTGATATACGGAATAATTCCTCCAGTTAACCACTCAGGGCTAAGTGAAGCTCCTGAGCGGGCTGGAGTCGCAAGCGAGTTTAACAGGCCTGCTTTTTTGCTAACGAGATAGGGATAGATTGACGGAGAACTGATTAAAAGCCCTGATGCTAATGAAAAACTAAATACAAAGAGAGATCGCCATGGTATTCGATGGCTTTCAATGACTGCTCGTAATAATTCAGCTAGCACAAATACCAGCACCGCAATTACATCAAAAAAAGCTTCTTGCGGATTACCTGCCGTCAAACAGCATGTAATTGCGAAAACGCCTACTAAGATTGTCCTTTTGGAATAAGCGACTCGCAGAATTTTTACTGCGGCCCAAGCAATTAGAGGAGTCCAAACAAAGGCGCGGTAATGCACCATGTTAATTTCAAGAAACGAGAGCCAGCTTAGCGAAAAAGCAGTAGAAAGTGCGATCGCAAGCTTCCAAGAAATATATAGTCGGAATAACAAGAATGTATTAATTGACAGTATCAATACATGGAAGACTTCAAACAAATCAAAAAATTGTGGTGAAGACAAATCCATCAATATCAATAGCAAATTAAGTGGATAAAATACTCCTGATTGCATTGACTCTACAAGCAGAGCACCTAACCCATTTTCCAAGTTAACTAAAGGAATAGAACCCTGTCTTAGTGCTATTCCAATGTAGGATAACCACGGGTGATCCTGTTGACTTCCGGCAGCCGGGTCTAAGACGGGTAAAAGTCTTCCAAAATGTTGAGAAAAATCTGTCGATGCTTCATTAAATGAAATCGTATGACCCAGAATCAAAACATCATAATAAACAAGAAATGGTGCAAAAAAAAACAAAATAATTAGTGTTTGCTTTCTCATTAAAAAATTAAACGTTTGACCTATTCTTTTTTTAAATCGAAGTAGCATTTTCTGATGTCTTGTAGGAGCGTTAGTAATACGAAGAGAAGCTTCAATAAAATTTGCTTTCTAGAACCACCGTTAAGTACTGAGATGGGCAAGATGTTCTTCTTATTCAGCCTATCTTGATCAAACCTTGCCAGATTAACGGTGTAACGACAGCGGAAGATCAAAAGACTGTGGCAGAATAAACGGGATGTGTATGCTTCCCAGCTAAGTGCCCCTCTGAAATTTATGACCAAGTTTGTATTTGTTACGGGTGGCGTTGTCTCTAGCATCGGCAAGGGTATTGTTGCTGCAAGTTTAGGACGGTTGCTAAAGTCGCGCAACTATTCGGTTTCTATTCTTAAGCTAGACCCTTATATCAACGTCGATCCGGGCACGATGAGTCCATTTCAGCATGGCGAAGTGTTTGTTACGGAAGACGGCGCGGAAACCGATTTAGACTTGGGGCATTATGAACGCTTTACCGACACTTCCATGTCGCGTTTGAACAGCGTTACTACAGGTTCGATTTATCAAGCGGTATTGAATCGAGAGCGACGGGGAGATTATCAGGGCGGCACGGTGCAGGTGATTCCGCATATTACTAATGAAATCAAAGAGCGGGTGCTGCGAGTTGCAAAAAACACCAATCCTGATGTGGTAATTACCGAAATTGGCGGCACTGTGGGAGATATTGAATCTTTGCCGTTTCTTGAGGCGATCCGCCAGTTTCGCAAAGATGTGGGACGACAAAATGTACTGTACATGCATGTCACCTTGGTGCCTTGGATTCCAGCAGCAGGCGAGATGAAAACAAAGCCGACTCAACATTCGGTGAAGGAACTGCGATCGATTGGAATTCAGCCAGATATGTTAGTTTGCCGCAGCGATCGCCCCTTGCCAGAAGGCTTTAAAGAAAAAGTGTCAGGCTTTTGCGATGTGGCTGCAGAATGTGTAATTTCCTGTCCTGATGCCAACAGCATCTATGAAGTGCCGTTAGTCCTAGAACGCGAAGGCTTAGCCAATCAAGCATTAGAGTTACTGCAATTGGAACAGCGCAGCCCTGATTTGAAGCAATGGGCAAGACTAGTCGATCGCCTCTATCACCCAACGAAGCGCGTAGAAATTGCGATCGTCGGCAAATACGTGCGGTTGGGCGATGCTTACTTGTCAGTTGTAGAAGCATTACGCCATGCCGCGATCGAGTTAGACAGCGATCTCAATATTCGTTGGGTCAATTCTGAAGATATTGAGGCTCAAAATCCCGAACAATTTTTGCAGGGTGCAGATGGAATTATCGTGCCTGGCGGCTTTGGTGCCCGTGGAATTGATGGCAAAGTTGCGGCAGTTCAATATGCGCGATCGCGTCAAATTCCCTTCTTAGGGTTGTGCTTAGGGATGCAATGCTCTGTGATCGAATGGGCACGACACCTTGCCCATTTAGAAGATGCCAATAGTTCAGAATTTAACGCCAATGCTCAGAATCCGGTGATTAATTTATTGCCAGAACAGCAAGATGTTGTAGATTTGGGCGGCACCATGCGGCTTGGGCTATACCCCTGTCGCCTTACTCCCAACACCCTCGCTTTTAGCTTGTATCAAGAAGAAGTAATTTACGAGCGCCATCGCCATCGTTATGAATTCAATAACGCCTATCGTAATCTGCTTGTAGAGTCTGGGTATACCATCAGCGGCACCTCACCCGATGGACGTTTGGTAGAAATTGTTGAGCTTTCCAATCATCCATTCTTTATAGCCAGCCAATTTCATCCAGAGTTTCAGTCTCGTCCTAACTTGCCCCACCCTTTGTTCAAGGGATTTATCCGAGCAGCTCTCCTGCAACAGGAGCCAGAGCAAACAACAAACTACGGGTCTAAAGCCACCAATCTTGTCATAGATAGGCAAGATTCATCCTTGATTGCTCCGGCTGAAATTTCTTAACTGTGAAGTAAGAAGATTTCCAACAGACAAGTTATCTGTAAGGGCAGGTTTAAGACTAGATTAAACGGCTTAAGGTACTAAGGTGTTGGGGAATGAGGGTAACTTACGAAGGGGGTGAACCCAATTTCATACTTACTATATGTGTTATCCCTTTAGCTATATTAAGTATCATCCTTAAAGATGAACATTACCATCAGGCATAATGGCATCTCGTAAATCTGCTGTGCTAAGGTCAACGCTTTCATCAAAAGAGGCGTTCTTGAAATTAGCACCTCGGAAATTAGTTCCCATGCAATTAGTCTGTGGATTAGACAAGGTAGGTTCTGACCTATCATCACCTATCCATGCATTGCTGATGTCTGCACCACTCAATCTTGCTTCACGGAGATTAGTTCCTTGAATATACGAAGCTATCAAAGTTGCTTTTACTAAGTTTGCTTTATATAGATTGCTTCTACGAAAAGTTGCCTTTTTGAGATTTGCATCACAAAGATTAGCTTCTTCAAGATTAGTTTCTGTGAAATCTACGCCTTCCAAGTTGGCACCAGACAGATCCGAATAGCGTAAATCTGCATGTCTAAAGTTAGCATTCTTCAAATTGACATCTCTAAACTTTGCACCATAAAGAATGGCACGTGAGAAATTGGCTGATTCAAGATCAACTCCCTCAAATGATGTTTGAACACAATAAGATTGACTAAGGTCAACATCTCTAAGATTCAAAGGCCATTGATGATTAGGCAGTCTATTCAAAATAGGCTGAGCAAATGAGCTACGCCGCCATTCATTCCATGCCTGAGTGCCTTTCCGAAGAATCTTTAAGTGTTTTTTATTCGCTGGTCTTTCTGGAGATAGCTGCCAGGGTTGCAATATAAGCAATAGCCAGCAAATCGTACCTACAATTAAAAAGATCAAGATATGCATGATTGATTTTCTATAAAAGTTTGTGTTGCCGACGATAGATTTTTAATCTGAAAGTAGATTCACAACTGAACATTAAGAGAAACCCATATAAAAAATGATCTTGTGATGCTGAATAAACCTATCGTTGATTTCAACTTCTTGATTCACCGAAAATTTAGCGCTGTTCCACCTTACTTCGTTGCGCACAGCATAACAGTGGATCATTTATTTCTTAGCTTTCTCTAAGGTTCACAATTTGGGGCAGAATAAGATTCTCATGGTTTTTGCCCCTAAAAATTAGATATCAATTCGCTTATTCCGCCGCCAATTGCCACGCTAGTTTTGCCGCGCCTACAATTCCCGCCTGATTGCCCAATTCCGCCTTCAAAAGTTGCAGACCAGCCAGGGAGCAAGGCAACACTCGCCGTTCTAGCTCAGTCTGAATCGATGGAAAAAATAAGTCAGCGCTGGCACTGACACCGCCGCCAATGATTATTGCTTCTGGTGCCAGCACATAGATTAGGCTTGCCAAACCCGCGCCTAAATCATGTCCATAATGCTGCCAAAATTCTAACGCTTGGGCATCGCCAGAGATCGCCATTGCGCCCAGCTTATCCGGTTCTAATCCAGTGCGGCGACGAATTGCTTGCACCGAGGCATATTGTTCCAAGGAGCCTTGATTGCCGCTGTTGCAGGCGGGTCCGTTGGGGTTGAGGGTGATTAGTCCCAGTTCACCTGCTGTGCCATGATGCCCCACAAACAGTCTGCCGTCTAGAATAATGGCTCCTCCTACACCCGTGCCCAGGGTGAGCAAAATCAGGTTACGAAACCATCGCCCTGCACCGAGCCATGCCTCTCCCATTCCGGCGCAGTTGGCATCGTTGGCAATGGTGGTGGGTAGCCCAGTTTTTGCTTCAATCCAATCAGCAAGCGGAACATCGTGCCAGTCTGTAAGGTTAATCGCAACTCTGGCAATTCGTCCGGTTGCATCGGCAGGACCCGGAGTGCCAATGCCGATCGCCGCTGCTTGGTGTTTTGGGTCGAGTTGGGCGATCGCATGAATCATTGCCCTGACCACCGCTTCGGGAGTAGACGGTTGTGGAGTAGGCACCGTTAACGACTGCAAGCAATCTCCATTCTGACTAAAACGCCCTAGCTTAATCGCAGTTCCACCTAAATCAATCCCCAGAACCTGCGGACCCTGCTTCAGCGTTTCCTGGGGCACTCCTAACACACTATTCATAAGTAGCAATCCATCGTGCGCGGCTAACCTGCCCGTTTAATTGAAGGCATGACTGCTCTAGATTAACAGCAACGATCGCATTTTCTTAAAAGGGAAGAATCAAGCTAAAGGCTACTGGAAGAACGAGTGCTATGAGGAACAAGCAAGAAACGAACAGCGGGTTGGGCAGACATGCTCACTGGTCGCATATTGCGAGGAAACAGCCTGGATTTATTTTTAAGCAACGTTCTTGTAATTTTGGCAGCTTGGGCTATTTCAGGATTCCATAGCTGCTGAGCAGTGCTATGCATCCATCCGCTAGAGATTGCAGCGAATGATGTCAAACCGACCACACAGAACCAGACAGCCTGCGATTTCATTGAATACCTCTCACCCAAACGGATAAATCTAGCTAGAAGAACCAACCTATTCTCAACTACGGGTTGAAGCATGAACTTTCCGGTTTTCCCTTAAGCTGAAGGATGCGGCATGAGCCACTACAGAAGCATCAGGAGTTCTACAGGACTTTATGCAACAGTCAGAAGAGGCAACCGCGTTTATACTTGGCGCGATCGCCCTTAAAATCAGGACATGCAAAATCAATCCACATCGCCTCAAATTCCTGACTGCACCTGGCAGCGTCCCATCGGTTTAGGCTGGGAGACCCCTTACACTGTCCGCTATCCTAGCAATCTAGATGATGGTCCTTGGCATGGAATGCCCCTGGGCGGATTTGGGGCTGGCTGTATCGGGCGATCGCACCGAGGAGACTTTAATTTATGGCATATCGACAGCGGCGAACACGTCTTCCAAACGATGCCTGCCTGTCAGTTCAGCATTTTTGAGCAAAGTGGTGACCAATCCCAAGCCTATGCATTATCCACAGAACCGCCTACGGATGGAAGCTTAAAATCCTGGAAATGGTATCCAGCAAGTCATTCCCCTCTCATCCCGCCCCCCTCACTCTCGACAGGCACTTACCATGCCCTTTACCCCCGCAGTTGGTTTGTTTACGAAAATGTGTTTCAGGCAGCCCTGACCTGCGAACAGTTTTCACCCATCGTGCCCCACAACTACCAGGAAACTAGCTATCCCGTCGCGATTTTCGAGTGGACGGCTCACAATCCCACCGATCAACCCATTACCCTCAGCATTTTGTTGACCTGGCAAAATATGGTGGGCTGGTTTACCAATGCCTCCAAGTCTCCGGAAGTGAAACTGCGGGATGATGGCAGTCCCGTGTATGAGTATCAGCCACGGTTAGGCGAAAGCACTGGAAATGTGAACCGATGGATGAAAGACGAGATGCGCGTTGGAATAGTGATGGGCAAGGAGCAAGGAGAAACAGCCGATCGCCCTGCTGAAGGCGATGGACAGTGGGCGATTCTCGTGGGAGATCCGCAGAGCGGAATCGCGCTTCAACCACCTGCCAATACCAACATTTTTTATCAAACTCGCTGGAATCCGACTGGTGATGGCGCCGAAGTGTGGCATTCCTTTGCTGAAAATGGCTCGTTACCTAATCGAGATAATGCAACAGCCGCAAAATCCGGTGAGCAGATTGCAGCTGCGATCGCAGTCCAGTTCACCCTGCAACCGGGCGAAACCCAGCACATTCCTTTCACCCTAAGTTGGGATTTTCCAGTGATGGAATTTGCTCAAGGGGTGGAGTATTTTAAGCGCTACACCGATTTTTTTGATCGCAGCGGCAAAAATGCCTGGGCGATCGCCCACACTGCCCTAGAACACTACCAAACCTGGCAACAGCAAATTCAATCTTGGCAGCAGCCTATTTTAGAGGAGCCAGACTTACCCAACTGGTTCAAAATGGCGCTGTTCAACGAACTATACATCCTGACAGATGGCGGAACTTTGTGGAGTGCGGCAACCGAGCAAGATCCGGTCGGACAATTCGCCGTGCTGGAATGTATTGACTATCGCTGGTATGAAAGCCTGGATGTGCGCTTGTATGGCTCCTTTGGCCTGCTGATGCTGTTCCCAGACCTGGAAAAAGCAGTGATTCGTGCCTTTGCCCGCGCCATTCCTGCCAGCGACGATCGCACCCGTGTGATCGGCTACTACATGACGATTGGCGCAGATAGCCCCATGGCAGCTCGCAAAAACGCTGGAGCCACCCCCCACGACTTGGGCGCACCCAATGAGCATGTCTGGGAAAAAACTAACTACACTAGCTATCAAGATTGCAACCTGTGGAAAGATTTGTCCTGCGACTTTGTGCTGCAAGTCTATCGAGCCTTTTTACTAAGCGACCCAACGGATATTGGCTTTTTGCAGGAGTGCTGGGGAGCAATTTCCCAAACCTTGCATTATCTCAAGGGCTTTGATAAAAATTTTGATGGCATTCCCGAAAACTCTGGTGCCCCCGACCAAACCTTTGATGATTGGAAGCTTCAGGGAATCAGCGCCTATTGCGGCGGTTTGTGGTTAGCAGCCTTGGAAGCCGCGATCGCGATTGGTCGTCTCCTTGCTGAAAATACCGCCGATATTCGTCTGCTCACTAGCCTATCCAACGACATCGGCAATTTCCAGGTTTGGCTAGAGCAATCCTATCCCTTGTATCAAGAGCTTTGGAACGGTCAGTATTACCGGATTGACAGCGATAGCGGCTCCGATATTGTGATGACCGATCAACTGTGTGGACAGTTCTACGCCCGTTTATTGCACCTGCCCGATATTGCGCCGCGCGATCGCATCCACACCACCCTCCGCACGGTCTATGATGCCTGCTTCATCAAATTCAATCAATATCTTGGCTCTGGCAACCTGCAAGCTCAACAATTCACCACCGTTCAAGAAGCCCGCCTAGCAGAACAGCAAACGCTGGAAACAGCTAATCAACTCGCCCCCCACCCCTTGCCCCTCGCCAGTTCCTCCCTTCCCCTTGGAGCCGCCAATGGAGTTCGACCCGATGGTACCCCAGAAAACCCCAATTCCACCCATCCCCTCGAAGTGTGGATCGGCATTAACTTTGGGCTTGCCGCTTTCATGGTGCAAATGGAGATGAAGGACGAAGCAATGGCGATCGCCCAGGCTGTTATCCAGCAAATCTACGACAACGGCTTACAGTTCCGCACGCCAGAAGCCATTACTCCATCCGGAACCTTTCGCGCTAGTCACTACCTACGAGCAATGGCAATTTGGGCAGTCTATGGCGTGCTCACTGGAAAATTGTAGAGTTTTACAACCTTCGATAATGTGACTCTGGTCAATTAAATCGCTGCCATTGCAGGTAGCTAATGCAAGCAGCTAGTCCTAAGCGAGCCTCAATTCTCGCTATCTGTAGGCAAATGAACACTAAACTTGATATATTGATTGTCTGGTATGGCGGCATGGCCAAGTGGTAAGGCAGAGGATTGCAAATCCTTTACCCCCAGTTCGAATCTGGGTGCCGCCTTTAGGGGTTATGACTGTAAAAGGAATCGTAAACATTCTTAAATCGTGCCAAATCTTGACAGTATTTGGTCGAACGATGCTAGACAACGTCGTAAAAATAGTTGCGATTTGGCCACATCCAATGGTTTGGATGAGCGGTCGGAGTAGCGGGTAGTGAATCAAAATGTAGTGGGTTGGGTAAAGTAGAGGGATAACTACTCCCCAGCAAGACTTATGGAATGCCGTCTGTGCAGTCATCCCAGCACTCATAAACATGGTAGAGCACCCAATGGTAGCCAACGGTATTTCTGTCCGCAATGCAAGCAAACATTCAATGAACGGTTTGACACCTTGTATTATCATCGCCACATCACGCCTGAACAGATTCGGCAGGTGCTACAGGCGCATAGTGAGGGTAGTAGTTTGCGAGGAATTAGCCGAACGAGCTTGCTTGCCTACAACACTGTCGTGAGCATTGTTCGCGCTGCGAGTCAGCAGGCTCAGTTGGTTCACAACGCCGAGGTGCAAGCTGTACAAACCGGGGAAGTAAGTGCGGATGAGTTGTGGTCGTTTGTTTCAAAAAACAGAAGCAATGCCTGCCCCAGGAGCTAGAAGCGGGAGATTGTTGGATTGCAGTGAGCTTGGCAGATTCGAGTGGGCTAATTCTGGCCGCTAGAGTAGGAAAGCACACGGATGAATTGATCGAAGAATTAGTGGTCAGCAGTGAAGGAAAAACCGCTTGTAAACGTTTCAATAGCGATGATTGGGGAGGCTATGTGCGAGTCTTGCCTCCCGAAATTTTGCACCATATTGGCAAAGACAAGACCCAACGCTTGGAGAGAACCAATGGCATTGTTCGACAACAAACCGGACGATGGCATCGCAGACAGAATAAGTTTGGCAAGCTGTGGGAGCAAACGAAGGTAACAGCGCGATTAGTGGTGAGTTATTTCAACTGGATTTGGCAGCATAGCCGATTGAAGACGACCGCAGCGCCACGAGCAGGATTAGCCCACACATCTTGGACGTGGCACGAACTCGTTACCTACCCCACCATTATTTGATGCACTACCGAGTAGCGAATGGCACCTATAGCTGTCGCCGGGTGTGTTAGGACAGATTGGTGATGAACATCAACACCCGTGAGCTTTGTGAATTGACCCTTGTCCTAAGTCTTCCGTCCGTTGCTATAAAGGTGGCGCGGCTGGGCGTATATACGAGCGTCATCGTCAAGCTCAGCGCTGGCAGGCTGTAGAGGCTGAAGCAGACGAGGTATAAATTTAGTCTATCTAATACGGAATTGAGTAGGGGAGTATCATTTAGCAAGATGAAAAAGGTACTCTGTCCATGCCTCGACCCCGCACTCAAATTAGCCCTCATCTAGACTACGCAGATCTAACTCAGCGGTATGTTCAGTGCCAAGATGCTGGCGAGAAAAACCGTTGGTTGGTGATTCGATTGCTCAGTCATCCAAAGACTCCGATGAGCATCGAACAAACCGCTGAGATTTGTGGACTCAGTTGTAGTGGAGTGCGGAAAATTGCCCGTCGCTACAACGCCGAGGGTGCGGTCGGACTAGTCAATCGGCAACGCTTGAACCCTGGGGGCAATCGGTTGGCTTTACAGCGGTTCTTGCTTGAGTCAGCCACAATTTGCCAGTCTAAGAGGCAACCAATGCAATATCAAAATTGTCGCCTATGCCAGCCGCCTTATCTGTCGATTTACGTCAACGAATTATGGCAGCGTATGAAGCCAAAGAAGGGTCACAGCGGCAACTGGCAGAGCGCTTTAAGGTGAGTTTATCCTTCATCAGAGATCTGAGACGACACCATCGTGAAACGGGCACCGTGCAACCCAAGCCCCACGGGGGAGGAGCAGTTGCCAAGTTAGGGAAAGAACAGTTGCCCATCGTTGAAGCGTTGGTTACGGCCCAACCGGATGCCCTGCTCGAAGAGTTGTGTGAGCGCTTTGCAAGGGCAACCGGGGTGGAGGTGAGTGTATCGACCATGCAACGAACTGTCTGTAAGCTCAAGTTAAGCGTCAAAAAAAACACTGATTGCCTCTGAACAAGACACGCAACGAGTCAAAGATTTACGATTTGCTCATCGGATGTGGAGTTTCACGATAGACCCGCGTAACTTGGTCTTCATTGATGAGACTGGCATCCATCTGGGCATGACTCGGCTCTATGGTCGCGCCCCAATCGGTGAACGCTTGTACGACAGTGAAACTCCTGGCGATCAAGGAAAGAATATCTCGTTAATCGGAGGGATGAGTATCGATGGTTTGATTGCCACGATGAGCCTTGTCGGTAGCGTCAATACTGAGGTGTTCTTGTTCTACATCCAGGAGATTTTGATTCCTCAACTGTGGATAGGAGCGATTATTGTCATGGATAACTTACCTGTTCATCATGCCGTAGTAGTGCGAGAGGCAATTGAAGCGGTGGGGGCAAAAGTTGTATTTTTGCCCCCTTATTCACCAGATCTTTCACCCATTGAATTGTGTTGGTCAAAACTGAAGCAACTTTTGCGCTCGGCTAAGGCTCGAACCCGTGAAGCACTCGACCAAGCCTTGAGCAAAATTATCAATGACTGTATTTCCGCTGATGACGCGCTCGGTTGGTTCGCTCACTGTGGCTTATTTATCTGAAAATCGCTTTAAGTGATGAACAGCAACGGCTATTGCGGCAACGCTTACAGAGTGCCCCGGATGATGGCGGACTCTGGAGTGGACCGAAAGTTGGGGAGTATATCGAAACCTACTTTGGCATTTGCTTACACCCCTCAACAGCCTGGAAGTATCTACGACGTTTGGGGTTGAGCTTGCAGGTGCCGCGTCCGGTGCATCATCAAAGCGCAACCCTTGAGCAGCAAGCAGAGTTCAAAGCAGGATTAGCAGGTCATGTGGCGTGGTTGCGCTCGTTGTTTCCCAATCGGGAGATTGTAATTTGGGCGGAAGACGAAGCTCGATTAGGCTTGCAACCCATTGTCAGGCGGGTTTGGGCACCCATAGGAGAACGCCCATCAGCGCATCATTCTCGCCGCTATCAATGGGTCTACACCTATGGTTTTGTCCATCCTGCCACTGGAGCGAGCTACTTCCTTTTATTGCCCCGTGCCAATGTCTCCATGATGCAGATGGCGTTAGAGCTATTTGCGGCTCAGGTCAATCCCCATCGTCAGCAGTTGATCATTCTATTGGTTGATCAGGCCGCGTGGCATATGAGCCAAAAACTTCAGGTGCCCCCCGGCATTTTCTTCTACCCGCTATTGCCCTATACCCCCCAACTGCAACCCACTGAATGTGTCTGGTCTTTGCTGCGCGAAGCAATCGCTAATCAAGTGTTTGACAATCTTGATGCTTTAGAGGATGTCTTAGTCAAGCGGTGCCAATGGTTGATGCAGCATCCTGTGATAGTTCAAGGCAAAGTGGGCTTTGATTGGATTCAAGCAATTTAATCTGGTCAAAAAGTACTGCCTTCCGCAATTCCGTATAACATTGCGGCGCAACGCTGGTTATGGCACGTGACGACTATCTAATAGGCGGAGTATTGGCATACGGGGTATCAAACTATTAAGACAGTGCTTTTCTCGAACTAAAATCATTGTCGGAGCACAAAAAAGGACGTAGGTTATACGCCCTTTTTGATTTTGATAATTTGTGAAAGGTGACTTAACTTGCTGCTAAGACTGCCTTTGCTTTAATCAACATATTTTCTAAGGTAAAACCAAATTTTTCCATGCACACGCCACCTGGAGCCGAAGCGCCAAAGGAGTCGATGCCAATCACTGCGCCTTGATCGCCGACATACTTATGCCAACCCATAGTGATTCCAGCTTCCACCGCCACGCGCCGCTTCACTGCTTTAGGAAGAATGGATTCTTTATAGGCGGCATCTTGGGCTTCAAACAGATCCCAAGATGGCATCGAAACAACCCGCACCTTCTGCCCTTCGCCGGTAAGTTGCTCCGCCGCTTTGACGCAAAGATTCACTTCAGACCCCGTCCCGATCAGAATGATGTCAGGGGTTCCATCGCAGTCAATCACCGAGTAAGCTCCTTTTGCCACACCATCAATCGACGATCCAGCTAAGTTTGGCAACCCTTGACGAGACAACGCCAGCAAGGTTGGACGATTTTGATTCGCGTTCAGCACCGCGACTTTGTATGCTCCAGAGGTTTCAGTGCCATCAGCAGGACGCAAAACAGTGAGTTGAGGAATGGCTCGTAGAGACGCGATCGTTTCCACAGGCTGGTGCGTGGGACCATCTTCACCCAACGCTACCGAGTCATGGGTCATCACCCAAATAACACCAGCTTGCGATAGTGCGGAGAGCCGAATGGAACAGCGCATGTAATCGGTAAAGATTAAGAAAGTTGCACCGTAAGGAATCAAGCCAGAGCCATGGAGGGCAATCCCATTGCAGATTGCGCCCATGCCATGTTCACGCACGCCAAAGTGAAGATTGCGGTTTTCATAGTGCCCTGCTTGAAAATTTCCGCTGTGTTCTAGTTCAGTCAGGTTGGAGTGGGTTAAGTCTGCCGAGCCACCAAACAGTTCCGGCAAAACAGGAGCCAGCTTATTCAAGCAGATTTCAGAATGTTTGCGGGAAGCCAGGGTTTTGTCTTCGGGAGTGTAGGTAGGCAAAACTTTATCCCAACCATCAGGCAGTTTACCGCTGACTAAGCGCTCAAACTCAGCGGCTTCTTGAGGAAACTTAGTTTTATATTGTGCTAAGGTTGCTTCCCATTCTGCTTCTAGGCTAGCGCCACGCTCAACGGCTTTGCGGGTGTGCGCCAATGCATCCTCAGGAATCACAAAGGGTTCGTGTTCCCAACCTAATTTTTCACGAGTCAGATTAATTTCTTCGGTGCCAAAAACCGAACCGTGCGCACCTGCGGTGCCTGCTTTATTAGGAGAACCGTAGCCAATCGTGGTGGTAACTTTAATCATCGTTGGCTTGTCGGTGACGGCTTTTGCAGCCGCAATCGCCTTACCAATTCCTGCTAAATCTGTGTTGCCATCTTCGACATGCAACACATGCCAACCATAGGCTTCAAAGCGTTTGGAGACATCTTCGGTAAAGGCTATGTCGGTAGAGCCGTCGATCGAGATGTGGTTGTCATCATAGAGTGCAATCAGTTTGCCCAGACCCAAGTGACCTGCCAAGGAGCAAGCTTCGCCAGAAATTCCTTCCATGTTGCAGCCATCGCCCAAGATGACGTAGGTGTAGTGGTCAACGAGGGTTGCGTCGGGCTTGTTGAATTTGGCGGCAAGATGGGCTTCGGCAATCGCCAGGCCCACTGCATTGGCAATCCCTTGTCCTAAGGGTCCAGTGGTCACTTCCACACCGGGAGTTTCAAAATTTTCAGGATGTCCAGGTGTTTTCGATCCCCACTGGCGGAACTGTTTAATGTCATCAATGGTAACGCTGTCGTATCCAGTCAGATACATGAGGGCATATTGCAGCATGCAGCCGTGACCCGCTGACAGCACAAAGCGATCGCGGTTGAACCACTGCGGATTTTTAGGATTAAACCGCAGGAACTGATCCCACAGCACAAATGCCATCGGAGCTGCACCCATGGGTAGCCCAGGATGCCCCGATTTTGCTTTCTCAACAGCATCTACCGCCAAGAAACGGATTGAATTAATACAAAGTTCTTCAAGTGATTGAGTTACGACAGCCATGATTCCTACTCAGTGATGAATTAGCGTTAAAACGTTGATAAATAAGACGCTGGGTAAGACAAGCCACCCGATATTCCTTTGCCTAATCATCCCATCATTAGAGACGGTAAGCAATAATCCCTATTGGAAAAACTAATAGCTTGAGCGGGAACTGAACAATTCTTCAAATCAGCCAGCAAGACTCATTCTGCTCGCCCTACAAACTATTAGGCAACAAACTTCTTGAATGCAAGCGTCACATTGTGCCCCCCAAACCCAAAAGAATTTGATAGCGCTACGTTAACAAACTGCTCTCGGCTGTGGTTAGGCACATAATCTAAATCACAAGCCGGATCAGGATTGACCAAGTTAATGGTGGGAGGAATACGGTTGTTTACAATTGCCATCACTGTTGCAACCGCTTCAATGCCGCCTGATCCGCCCAATAAGTGCCCTGTCATCGATTTCGTTGAGCTAACGGCAATCTGATAAGCAGAGTCGCCTAACGCTTTCTTAATTGCAGCCGTTTCTGTGGAATCGTTTGCGGGGGTGCTGGTGCCGTGAGCATTGACGTAGCTTACTTGGTCAGGAGTGAGGTTACCATCTTTGAGGCACAAGGAGATAGCGCGGGTTGCCCCTTCGCCCCCAGGAACTGGAGAGGTCATATGATAGGCATCGCAGGTCATGCCATAGCCCACGATCTCCGCATAAATCCGAGCGTTGCGTGCTAGGGCATTATCCAGCTCTTCTAGGATCAAAATACCTGACCCTTCACCCAAAACAAAGCCATCCCGGTCTTTATCAAAAGGGCGACTGGCATGGGCAGGATCATCATTACGAGTAGACATAGCTTTACAAGCCGCAAACCCTGCAACCGATAAAGGAGTGACTGCTGCTTCTGTACCCCCACAGATCATGGCTTTGGCATATCCTTGCTGAATCAGGCGAAACGCATCACCGATCGCGTTTGAACCCGCCGCACAGGCTGTCACCGAGCAAGAATTAGGTCCTTTAGCTCCCGTGTGAATGGCGGTTAACCCTGCCGCCATATTGGCAATCATCATTGGGATCATGAAGGGGCTACAGCGATCAGGACCTTTGGTCAGGTAAATTTCCTGCTGATCTTCCAACACTTTTAAGCCACCAATGCCGGTACCAATCAACACACCGACTTGTTCAGCATTCAGGTCGTTGATCACAAACTGAGCATCAGCGATCGCTTGTTTACTAGCACATACGCCAAACTGGGCAAAGCGATCCATTCGCTTCGCTTCTTTGCGATCCAAATAAGTTAATGGATCAAAGCCTTTCACTTCCCCAGCCATCCGGCAGTCATGGCGAGAAGCATCAAATAAGGTGATGGAATCGATCCCGTTGCGTCCACTCATTAAGCCATCCCAATAGTCACCCACTGTATTTCCAATTGGGGTGATTGCGCCAAGCCCAGTGACGACAACGCGCTTACGAACAACGTTTGTCATGATTTCAACGTAAAAATTAATAAACCCAACCTCAAAAAGCTCTGAGTTATGAAAGCTGAGTTTTAGTCTGAAATGATGTCTCAGGAAACTCAACACTCATAACTCATTACCCAATATCTGGTTAGGCAGATGCAGTAGCTTTGTTACTGATATAGTCCACTGCCGATTGTACGGTAGCAATTTCCTCAGCCGCTTCGTCAGGAATTTCAATGTCAAATTCTTCCTCTAATGCCATAACTAGCTCAACAGTGTCGAGGGAATCAGCTCCCAAGTCGTTAGCAAAGCTAGCTTGAGGAGTCACTTTGGTAGTGTCAACTCCCAGTTGTTCAGCCACAATTTTCTGAACTTTATTGAAAATTTCGGTTTCGCTCATAAGCTCCCTCGCTGAATGCAGTGGCAATAAACTCATGCCGGAGTGTGTACAATGATGCCCAGACATAACTGGTTTAAGCGCTGATGACACTTTATTCCAGATATATCTATATTTAAGCATTCCACCATCTTAAGCTGAAAGCGCGATCGCTCTGAAGGAGAGTGGACGCTTTCTAGTTTTAACACCGCAAGAATTTTGAGAATCTGGTAGATTTCAGATCACAACATTGACCATAAAAACCTTCAGAATAATCGTTGCTTAGTCAGAAACTAGGACACTGCTTAAAAAATCACCATTGCGCCCAACCTTTTCTCTTATGTCGCTGAATCCTTTGAAATATGCTTATTTTCCTGGCTGTGTCGCCCAAGGAGCTTGCCGAGAACTTTACCAAAGCACTCAAGCCTTGACTCAAGCCTTAGACATTGAGTTAGTCGAACTGAAAAAAGCCTCCTGCTGTGGCTCCGGTACTTTCAAGGAAGATTCTCAACTGCTGGAAGACACCGTGAATGCCCGTAATCTTGCCCTCGCCGAGGAACTAAACCTGCCCCTATTAACCCATTGCAGCACCTGTCAGGGCGTACTCGGTCATGTAGATGAGCGCTTAAAAGACGCTCAAGCAAAGAATCCAGATTACGTTGAACAGGTGAATGGATTGCTCAAAAAAGAAGGGTGTTCGCCCTATCGAGGCAGCGGTGAGGTGAAACACATTCTCTGGGCACTGGTCGGAGATTATGGCTTGGAGGCGTTGCAAGCAAAAGTGACACGCAAACTGGAAGGGCTAAACTGTGCTGCGTTCTATGGCTGCTATTTGCTGCGTGCCCAAGATCATATTCCCTATGATGACCCATACAATCCACAGTCGATGGAAAATGTGTTTCGCGCAGTAAGTGCCACGCCGATTTATTTTCCGGGGCGGACTCAGTGCTGCGGATGGCCTCTTGCTAGCTATGCAACGGAACAGTCTTTTACTATGGCAGGGGGACACATCCAAGCGGCGATCGCCGCTGGAGCCGATTGTATTGTCACTCCCTGTCCTCTGTGCCACCTCAATTTAGATTCTCGCCAACCCGAAGTTGAAAAAGTGATTGGCTCCAAATTAGGACTACCCATTTTGCATTTACCCCAGTTGGTAGCGCTGGCATTGGGTGTTAGCCCCCAACAACTCGGCTTAGATCGCCACATTGTCTCAACAAGTCCCGTTCTCAAAAAACTTGGGCTATATAAAGATGGCAGATTTTAGAGTTCTAAGTTTTGAGTCAGGTGTGTCGTTGAAAGAAATACTGTATTCAAAATCCACCTGGCTAAACATGGCAATAGCTATAAATAGAAGCTAAAGCCGTTATGCGATAGGTGAAATTTGAATGAGCAAATTATCGAGCGCCAAGATAAGTTCTCATAAACCAGTTCTTTACCTTTGCAGCACTAAGCATTCCTGCTTCATTAGTCTGAGCAGAAAAAGAGACCCCTAACACCGCTGCAAAATCGCTATCTGACATTTCGCCAGCCTGATGCTTTTGAAAAGCATCCACGACCGTCACCAATTCATCTACAGAAAATGAGTAGCCTTTTTGCGCAGCAAACTCCGCAACTACTGGCGCACGCTCACCTTTCAACGCCTCCGATTCAGCCGGATCTAAATCTGCTTCGCTGCTAATATTGCCATCTCCAACGCCCAATAGAGTTTCAAGCTGCTGGCGCAAAGCTTCATCTTCCGCCGTTTTCTGCATAAACTTCAAAACCGTTGCAGTAGCCATGTCGAGTCAATGCTCCACTCGTTTTAAGTCGCCAATATCATATCAAGGGTTTTTCAGATAGACTAGCATTCTTTATTTTCATGTAAGGGTTGGCAATGGATGATTGGCTAACTTCTCTATTACGTTGTTTAAACTTTTGCAGCCTTTCGTCGAGCGTGTCTCAGGCGTTGGGGTAAACTGACGTTCATCCAAAGTTTGGCAGCACTATGCTGTCGATCCGATGGGCTAATAAATATTGCGAAGTGTCAAGCAATCATTGGAGCCTTTAATAACATGTCTCATAGCGTCAAAATTTATGACACCTGCATTGGCTGCACCCAATGCGTTCGTGCTTGCCCTACAGATGTCCTAGAGATGGTTCCCTGGGATGGCTGTAGAGCAGGGCAAATTGCTTCTTCTCCTAGAACGGAAGATTGTGTGGGCTGCAAACGTTGCGAAACGGCTTGTCCAACCGATTTCCTTAGCATTCGTGTGTATCTAGGTGCTGAAACGACTCGCAGTATGGGTCTGGCTTACTAAACAGTGGATTTATGCGATCGCTTTAGTCCGTTGGTTTATTAATAATCCAGACTTAAAAAGAAAGAGGGAGTAATTCCCTCTTTCTTTTCTATTAATCAATCAACACTTTATTACTGAATCGCTTTCATCAAAAATTCTGCTATTTCAATCAATTGCTTTTTGTTAAAAGCATCTAGTAACGCTCTAGCCGCCGCACGAGGTTCTGAAGGAATAGAAATCTGTTGAGTTCGGGTTGACCCGTTTTGCTCTGAGGCGATCGTAGCAGCGGGAAAAGTCGTGGATTGAGCGACTGTAGTGAGTGCAAAAGCAACCGTTGGAGCAAGCTGTCGCAGTTTGCTGCTAGGAGTGATTTCGCTTGATCGTCCCGCAACTAGCAAATCACCGGATAGCTTGATTTCTTTAATGATTAGCGGTGCCAGCACAGAATAAGAACTCTGAGAATTGGCGATCGCTCCTTCAGACACCCCTAATAATCCTCGCCAAGCTGAGCAATTGCTGAGTTGCCCCATGCGCTTACAAAGGGTCGATAGTTGCTGACGGCAAACTGGCGTGTCGCCCTGTTTAAACAACTGCAACATTTTCCTTAAAGCCGCGTTAATGAATGCAGGCGCTTCAGCACTTACCTTAATGGCAGAAGCTGCTTTATTTGATCTATTTTTGATTAAATGATGCAAGTAAGCTTCAACTTCTACAAAAGCTGGTTGTGCATCTTGAACAATCTGCTCAGCCTGCGCCTCCTGAAAACCAAATGGAGATTGAAGCGCTTCAACCAGTTCTTTGAGCACATCAAACACTTTTAGAAACAAGTTTTCTAGCTGGCGATCGGGCTTGACCGGATTGTCCTTCAGAATCTTAAAGGCATCCTCTAAGTGATGGGCAGTTCGGTGGATGCTGTCAAAGCCGAGCATTGCCGCACCGCCCTTTACCGAATGAGCCGCTCGAAATACTTCATTCATCTGCTCAGAATCTGCCAAGGTTGCCTCTAGATTTAGCATCCCTTGTTCGATCGTATCGAGGTGTTCTTTCGCTTCCTCGATAAAGAACCCCATAATTTGCTGTTGTTTCGTCGCTTGCACAACCCAAATCCTCTGAATGTTAACGTTGTACGAGCCACAGAGATGCAATCCTCCGTTGTCTCTCGCTTTTAATGTTCCCTCATTAGTTCGCTTTTTATCGGTTCATAACAAGGAAATCTGATGACGCAAATGAATGACCTAGTGAGTTATGAAGGTGGCTGTCATTGTGGGGTTGTGAGGTTCCAGGTGAGGGCAAACCCCAAACAAGACGAGGTTTCAGATTGCAACTGTTCCATTTGCCGAAAAAAAGGTTTTCTCCATTTGATTGTGCCGCTGGCGCAATTTACTTTGCTACAGGGTGAAGATGCTTTAACGACTTATACCTTCAACACGGGCATTGCGAAGCATCTCTTTTGTCGTATTTGTGGAATTCACGCTTTTTATCGTCCGCGATCGCATCCTCATAAAATGGATGTCAACCTGCGCTGTTTAGATAAAAACGTACTGTCCCAATTTCGCATCACTCCATTCAACGGTGAAAATTGGGAAGCCAATGTGCATCAAATCCAGTGAACTTTGTCTCGTCAAGCGCCACTCGTCAATCACGACTCTACTCCTTATCCTTCCTCTTCTATTTTTGTCTTCTCCTCTACAGGTTTATTAATCAACACCTCTGGATTAAAGGGACGATTAATTTGAGTGAGAGCCGCGTTGGGTTCTGTTTGAGATAGGTGCCGCGCCAAATTCACGAAATCTGAAGGAATCATCACGATAGTAGTCGTGTTGTTTTCAGCCCCAATTTCGGTCAGCATTTGCAGGCGACGCAATTCTAAACCCGTAGGGTTGGCGCTGATGGTTTGAGCCGCTTGTGCCAATTTTTGAGAGGCTTCCTGTTCAGCAGCGGCTTTGATGATCCGCGCCCGTTTTTCACGAATGGCTTCGGCTTCTTTTGCCATTGCCCGCTGCATACTGGTTGGAATTTCTACATCTTTCATTTCTACCCGTTCAATCACAATGCCCCACGGCTCGGTGATTTCATCTACAATTTCCTGCACTTTGACGTTGATTTTGTCGCGATTTTGCAGCACATCATCCAAAATGTTTTGCCCAACCACATTGCGAAGAGTAGTAAGCGCGATTTGGTAAACCGCCATTTCGTAGCTTTCTACTCGGTTAATCGCCTTGGCGGGGTCGAGAATGCGGTAATAGAGAACAGCATTCACCCGAATGGTTACACTATCGGCGGTGACGGTTTCCTGCGGCTCGATGTTGACCGTTTTAGTGCGGACATCAACCTGCATTTTTTGGTCAACCCAGGGAATGATCCAATACATGCCGGGTCCGAGAACGCCACGAGATCGCCCTAATCGAAAAATCACTCCCCGTTGATATTCGCGATCGAGCTTGATTCCACCTGCCGCCAAAATCAGTGCGCCAAATAATAAACCAATTAAGCTTTCCATTGCACTTTATTCTCATGCTGTAGCTCCATTTTAGGAAGGCTGCCTGAGATTCATCTAAAGATTTATACGGAATTGAGTAGGGGAGTATCATTTAGCAAGATGAAAAAGGTACTCTGTCCATGCCTCGACCCCGCACTCAAATTAGCCCTCATCTAGACTACGCAGATCTAACTCAGCGGTATGTTCAGTGCCAAGATGCTGGCGAGAAAAACCGTTGGTTGGTGATTCGATTGCTCAGTCATCCAAAGACTCCGATGAGCATCGAACAAACCGCTGAGATTTGTGGACTCAGTTGTAGTGGAGTGCGGAAAATTGCCCGTCGCTACAACGCCGAGGGTGCGGTCGGACTAGTCAATCGGCAACGCTTGAACCCTGGGGGCAATCGGTTGGCTTTAAGTGATGAACAGCAACGGCTATTGCGGCAACGCTTACAGAGTGCCCCGGATGATGGCGGACTCTGGAGTGGACCGAAAGTTGGGGAGTATATCGAAACCTACTTTGGCATTTGCTTACACCCCTCAACAGCCTGGAAGTATCTACGACGTTTGGGGTTGAGCTTGCAGGTGCCGCGTCCGGTGCATCATCAAAGCGCAACCCTTGAGCAGCAAGCAGAGTTCAAAGCAGGATTAGCAGGTCATGTGGCGTGGTTGCGCTCGTTGTTTCCCAATCGGGAGATTGTAATTTGGGCGGAAGACGAAGCTCGATTAGGCTTGCAACCCATTGTCAGGCGGGTTTGGGCACCCATAGGAGAACGCCCATCAGCGCATCATTCTCGCCGCTATCAATGGGTCTACACCTATGGTTTTGTCCATCCTGCCACTGGAGCGAGCTACTTCCTTTTATTGCCCCGTGCCAATGTCTCCATGATGCAGATGGCGTTAGAGCTATTTGCGGCTCAGGTCAATCCCCATCGTCAGCAGTTGATCATTCTATTGGTTGATCAGGCCGCGTGGCATATGAGCCAAAAACTTCAGGTGCCCCCCGGCATTTTCTTCTACCCGCTATTGCCCTATACCCTCCAACTGCAACCCACTGAATGTGTCTGGTCTTTGCTGCGCGAAGCAATCGCTAATCAAGTGTTTGACAATCTTGATGCTTTAGAGGATGTCTTAGTCAAGCGGTGCCAATGGTTGATGCAGCATCCTGTGATAGTTCAAGGCAAAGTGGGCTTTGATTGGATTCAAGCAATTTAATCTGGTCAAAAAGTACTGCCTTCCGCAATTCCGTATTATATGGGAAGTAGGGAGTGCGGAGTCGGAGAGAAAAAGTTTCGAGTTTCGTAAGTGCTTAAAACCGGCTTTGCCAGCGCGAAGCGTTTTCATAGAAAATATTTTGGAGAGACTTTGAGGTTTTGAGTTCTAACTTTTTGTCGTCCCTGACTCCTTATCTCTCATCGCTCGCCTTATTTCACCACATTGGTTGAGCCTGCTTCACACGCGATCGCGCCACCCAAAATTTCAGGGGCGGCAGGTGCCAGGGTCGAGGGTTGGGCGCTTTCACACAGTATGGTTGTCATTCCCGCAGCACTGTTATTCACTGAATTAGCTAGCACTGCGCTGACATAGCTTTTCAGCTTTTCGGTTTTAGGAACCGCAGTTAGCCTTGCTTGAGTTTGGTCGATGACCGTCAATTTATAAGCATAGTAATCACTTTTAGGGATGGAAGCTTGCTCCAACGCAGCCAAGCTAGAAGAAAAACGACCATTCGTTTGATAAAACGCTTGTTGCGTTTGGCTCATTTTAGTCAGGTAGTCTTTTACCTCGTTCTGTTGCACCGCAATGGTGAGATCGGTGAGGGATTGAGTCGTGTGCTGAGGATAAGTTACCGCTGGTACCATTGCTGCGGCAAAAGATTGCTTGGTAACGGCACGGGCAGTTGAAGTTGGCGTCGAGATAGCAACATTAGTTACAGCTGCCACAACACCGCCCGAAGCAAAGGCGATCGCTGCCATTCCACCCAGCACCATCCATTGATTTGAGGGATTAATTTGCAAAAGCAACTGCTGCATCATTGGCGGCATTGGCATCGAGAGAGGGATCGCTGAAGGCAGTTTTGGCATCGTCAAGCCTGCTTTAAGAAACAGTCTATTGATCAATGCATTGCTAGAGACTCGCTGAATGATTCGTTGCGTCCAAGAAGAAGTGCTAGTTGCAGCACGAAGAGAGTGTGACTTTAAGCCTTGGCTCGATAAATCTAAGGTGGGAATTGGTTCACCAGGAGTAGGATTTCCCAGTTGAAGTTTTTCTACCCATAGCGGCGCTTCCCCTGCTTTTTGAGCGCATACTTTGACAGTGCGAATGGATTTTGCCCCTAGTGATCCAATGCCGCTGCGAATGAAATTAACGATCGCCGCTCGATTTAATGGCTTTTCTGACTGCACCACTATCAACAAGCAATCATCGGTCAATTCAGCGCTTGTTGTGACTCCTTTTGGCTCCAACACCAGGTTCATTAGTGCCGCGATCGCTTGAGGATTTCCCTGTTTTGCCAGATTGAGTAATTGGGATTGAGTCACCATAAAAGATGCTAAAAGCAGGAAGTAAAAATGCACTTCTAAAATACTCGCAAACTTTTAAGTAGCAACTTTTTTTTGAAGTAGTATGCAATTCTTAAGCAAGTGAAATAGGCTCCACCTTAAGGGAGTCAGGATGGGGCAAACAGACTTTACGATTCTGCCAACCATCCGCCAGACACTGCATATATCCCTAAATGCTTTTCGTTCCCATTTCGCCTTACAATTTTGGCAATTACTCTTTGCCCCTTCCGTTTCACCTGTTTTTATGAGTATTGGCTACCTCGCGCTCGTTCTTCATGCTCACCTGCCCTACGTGCGGCACCCAGAGAGCGATTACGTCCTCGAAGAAGAGTGGTTATTTGAAGCCATCACCGAAACCTACATTCCCCTAATTCAGGTTTTTGAAGGTTTGAAGCGCGACGGAGTAAACTTCAAGCTCACCATGAGTTTGACCCCCCCGTTAATCTCTATGTTGCTCGATCCTCTCTTGCAAGAGCGTTACAACGAACATCTTGCCAAGCTGGAAGAATTGACCGAACTGGAAGCGACACGGAATGCTTTCAACGGGCATCTAAAGTATTTATCAGAACACTACGCTAAAGAATTCAATCAGGTTCGCACCACGTGGGAGCACTATAACGGCAACCTGGTCAAAGCCTTCAAGCAATTTGCCGACAGCAATAACCTAGAAATCATCACCTGCGGTGCCACCCACGGCTACTTCCCGCTGATGAAGATGTATCCTCAGGCGGTGTGGGCGCAAATTCAGGTCGCGTGTGAGCATTACGAAGAAAACTTTGGGCGCAGACCCAACGGCATTTGGCTGCCGGAATGCGGTTACTACGAGGGTGTGGAGCGGATGCTGGCAGATGCCGGATTGCGCTACTTTCTCACCGATGGGCACGGGATTTTATATGGTCGCCCTCGTCCTCGCTTTGGCACCTATGCCCCTGTTTACACTCAATCTGGAGTGGCAGCCTTTGGGCGCGACCACGAATCGTCTCAGCAGGTATGGTCGTCGGAGGTGGGCTACCCGGGTGCACCTGAATATCGAGAGTTTTATCGCGATTTGGGCTGGGATGCGGAATACGAGTACATTAAACCCTACGTCATGCCCAACGGTCAGCGGAAAAATGTGGGCATTAAGTATCACAAAATCACTGGACGAGGCTTTGGGTTAAGCGACAAGGAACTCTACGATCCTTACTGGGCCAGAGAAAAAACTGCTGAACATGCGGGAAACTTTATGGTTAATCGAGCGCGGCAGGTGGAGCATCTCTATGGCATTATGCAGCGCAAGCCGATTATTATGTCGCCCTATGATGCGGAACTTTTTGGGCACTGGTGGTATGAAGGTCCCTGGTTTTTAGATTATCTGTTTCGCAAAACCTGGTTTGATCAAGGCAGCTATGAAATGACTCATTTGGCGGATTACCTGCGGGAAAATCCAACTCAACAGATGATTCATCCGGCACAGTCTAGCTGGGGTTACAAGGGCTTTCATGAATATTGGCTGAATGAAACCAATGCCTGGATTTATCCTCATTTGCACAAAGCAACCGAGCGAATGATTGAGTTGGCAAAGCGGGAAGCAGTCGATGAACTGGAGCGTAAAGCACTCAACCAGGCGGCGCGTGAACTGTTGCTGGCGCAATCTTCTGATTGGGCGTTTATTATGCGGACGGGAACAATGGTGCCCTATGCAGTACGACGGACCCGATCGCACTTGATGCGGTTTCAGAAACTCTACGAAGATATCCTGCAAAGCAAGATTGATTCAGGTTGGGTGGAAAAGGTGGAAGCGATCGATAATATCTTTCCAAACATTAACTATCAAGTATATCGACCGCTCTAAGCCAATTACTACATCAAAAAATAGGTAGGGCAAGCCTGGGCATCAAATTCTAAGCTGGCACTGTCTGAGATGGATGAATTTAGCCAAGTGTTCGGTTGACTATCAGAAAAGTCGCGATCGCTCTCGATTGTTTTGGCTGAATCACCAGACGCGATCGGTGCCGTAGCACACTGTTCAATTTCTTTGTTCCAATTCCAGTAGGTGTAAGCAAAGTTTTCCATCAGAGGGTTCCACACTTTATAAATAGGTCATACTACCTAACACACAGGGGATGAAGTAATATCCGAACAATTCACTGTCGAAAATTCACTATTATTTCAAACACTGAGTCGTTGACGTTATCCTACCTTTTCGGGCTAGGGGGTCTGACCCCTCAGATGAGTGATTCTTTGTAAAAGTTCCCAATCTAATCAATTGGTGGTTTTGTTCAACCTTAAGCCCAAGGGTTAGGCAGCGATCGTGAGGAGCGTCTGATAGAACACAGCATTGCGCTTAATGAGTGGATATAGTTCAGCTAGTTCGTTGGGTAAGTTCTGTTAAACCGCTGCAATGTCTAATGTTTCTTAGACGATCACTTCTAGAAAAGCGCCTTGCACTCAAATTTTACCCAGTGTGCCCTTGCTTTCTAATGTGCAATTTTTCAAAGATTTGGAAAGATGAAACAGGATTCAGTTGCTACGCTGTCCTTTAACTAAGTTTGATTGAGAGGAACTAGATGACTGATACGTTTGGGTTGCCCCCTATTTTTGCGGAAACACCTCTTGCTCTTGTAGATGCCCATCAAATTACAGAATTTCCTGTTAATACATTCTTGGAAAGCATTGTTATTGGCCCTGGTGGTGCTCTGTTTGTTACTAGCCATTTAGAGGGTAAGATCTTTCGGATTGAAGCAGAGAGATTGCCCGTTGTTCATGCGGCAATCGCGGGTAAAGCAACAGGACTCGCCTTTACAGCCGCTGGCAACTTGTTGCTGACTGCATGGAATGATAAAGATGTCCCCACTGTCTTCACGATTTCACCCCAAGGAGAAGCCACCGTACTGATAACCATGCCGGATGCCATTTTCTTGAATGGGTTAACGCCGCTCATGGGCGATCGCTACCTCATTGCCGACTCTTACCGAGGAGCCATTTGGGAACTGAATACAACCGAAAAAACGGTCAGAATTTGGTTAGAACATCCCGACCTTGCCCGTAGTTCCTCCGACAGCGAATTTCCGGCGGTGAATGGGTTAAAGATCTACGGAGATGTCCTTTATGCCTCAAATACCGAAAAGATGCAGCTTGTTAAAATCCCAATTCAACTAGATGGTCAACCTGGTGAGCCAGAGATTTTCCTGCAACCCGTCAATCTAGATGACTTTGCCTTTGATCAGGATGGCAATCTATATGGCACCACTCATATTTACAACAGCGTGATCAAAATTACACCTGATGGTTGCATGACCACCATTGCCCAAGCCGCACAGGGGATGAGCGGCAGCACAGCGCTTGCCTTTGGGCAGGGTGACGATCGCACTAATCTCTATGTTGTCACCAATGGGGGCATGTCCTTGCCGCCATCCACCGGACTCGAATCCGCTAAAGTGATGCGATTAGACATTGGCATTGCAGGACATCCACTAATTTAGCAAATGCAAACCCTGATCTCTGCCATGAGCAATGTTGAAAATCTGAGTCATGACCCGCCTACAACCATTGATATTCTCCAGCGAGTAAAACCAGGTTGTGAAGCCGCATTTGAAGTCGTTTTGACTGACCTGCTTGAAGCCGCAAAAGGTTTTGAAGGCCATCTAGGGGTGAATGTCTTTCGCCCCAGCGATCATGCTAATCCTGAATATCGCATTGTGTTTAAGTTTGATCGCGTTAGCCATCTTAAGCAGTGGGAAGCATCTGCTATTCGCCAAAAGCTGCTCGAGCGAGCCAAGCATCTCACGGTTGGCTCTAGCCAAGTTTCAATTCTCACGGGTTTAGAAACCTGGTTCACCCTGCCCCAACAACCGAGCGTGCCGCCACCGCCTCGTTACAAAATGATGGTGATTTCAGGCATAACCATCTATGTTTTGATCAGTTTGATTAACCTGTTGATTGTGCCGTTGATCAATCCGCTTCCGTTATTCTTACGAACCTTGGTGGTGACGCTGCTCATGGTTGCAATCATGACCTATGTTGCGATGCCACGCATGACAAAACTATTCGCGGGTTGGCTCTATCCCAAAGTCAAACATTAATTTTGCCCAGCAATCAGTTGCCTTAATCTCCTGAAGCCAGACTTCTATGGGCTAAAAATTGGGACAATGTATTTTGCTATATGTAAACCTAAATCAAAGCCGGAAGAGGGTAAAAAGTTTGTCTTCCGGCTTTTGACGCTACACCCGTTGAGCAACTTGATAGGGATGAGTCAGGCGATCGAGTTGTTGAATCAGCAAGCTGAGAAACAAGCCAACATCGGTGACGACACCTACAGATTCGACGGAGCCGCGATCGCTGAGTTTGGTCACCACCGCCGGGTTGATATCCACACAAACCATTTTCACGCCAGCCGGAGTCATGTTGCCCACCCCAATCGAGTGCAGCATTGAAGACAGCATCAAAATCAGGTCAGCCCCTTCGATCAAGCGAGAGTAAGCTTCTTGCGCTTTAATCAAATCCATTTCGGTATCGGGCAAGGGACCATCATCTCGAATAGAGCCAGCCAGCGAAAAGGGAATATTATGGCGAACGCATTCATACATCACGCCGCTGGTGACCGCTTCGGCTTCCACGGCTTTGGCAATGCTGCCATACCGCCGAACGGTGTTGATCACTTTGAGGTGATGGCGATGTCCGCCCCGTACGGAAACCCCGCGCTTCATATCCATGCCTAAAGAGGTGCCTAGCATGGATTGCTCCATGTCGTGAACCGCGATCGCGTTGCCGCCCAGCAATGCCTGCACATAGCCCTCACGAATTAGATGAGACAGGTGTTCGCCGCCGCCGGTGTGGATGACCACAGGACCTGCCGTGACCACTACTTTGCCGCCATGGTCACGGATCTGGCGCATTTCCCAGGCGATTTGCTCCACCACCAGTTCTACCCGCCGTTCGCTGGAAACTCCTGCCCCCATAAAGCTAAATTCCTGGCTGCGAGTGTCACGCGATTCGGGTTTGCGAACTGTGCGAATGCCTTCCACACCCACGACCACGCGATCGCCCACTTTCAAATCTCGCAATAATCGACAGACTGCTGTTGGTGTGCCTGATGTCATATCTACCGCGATCGCGCCATCCATCCGCTGCTTTTGCACCTGCACCCATTCACAATTGATCCGCACTTCCGTCGGATAAATCGTGGATACATAGAAATCATCAGGAGCCACACCATCCTGGACCACCGTCTCCCAAAGAATGTCACACTGCTCATCAATCCGAGGCAGTGCCCCTAAGTCGATGAGCTGCGACATGATCGCTTCCATCACATCATGGGAAGGAGCCGTTACTTTCACTTCAGCCGAGGAGGTGCTTTGCCGCTGTTCGCCCAAGTTGAAGTTCAACACTTGGAAGCTGCCACCGCCTTCTACCACCAAATCTAGCGTCTGATTAATCAAGCCTGCATCCAGCAAGTGTCCTTCCATCCGCACCACCCGACTTTCTACCGTGCCACTAGCGTGAATATCCGCCAGCACAGGTTCCGTCGTCCGCAGGGTCAAACATTTTGCAGCCCCCCCCGCTTTTAGAAACTCCGTCAATGGCGTTTCCACGACGTCAAAGCCTGCTGCACTCAGCCTGCGCTTTAGCTCATCGCTGGCTTGATTCATGACCAATACATTGCCAATGTTCACCGCATTGCAGGCAAAGTTGAGTGCATCCGGTTCACCAATGGGAATGCGTTTTGCTTCCGGCACCCGCAGTTCGATCAAGCGATTGGAGTAGGAATCAAATGCAGGCGGGTAGTACAGTAGATAGCCACCGGTCAGTGGGCAAAAGCAAGTATCCAGGTGATAGAAGCGCTCATCCATTAGCCGCAGAGATAACACTTCTACATCCAGCCATTTTGCTAGATATGGATGGGAGTCGAGTTCAGAGCGGAAGCCATACCCCGCCCATAGCCAGCGTCCTTCGCGATCGAGCAAGGCATCTCCCGCCCCTTCAAACGGCAAATCTTTGGGCAATTCATGCACCGTAAACCCTTGATCCGCAAACCATTGTTTGAAAAACGGTTCTTCGCCCTGTCGCTCTTTATGGAAGAAGCGGCTAAGCACCACCTCTTTACCCAGCACCAAGCCAGCGTTGGCAGTAAACACCATATCCGGCACGCCTTTCTCAGGTTTGACCAGATCCACGATCGCCCGTTCTTTGAGCACTTGAAACAGCCCTTGCCATTGTTCCACGGCGCGATCGCGAGAAGACTTGTGGACATTCCCTTCCATCCACGGGTTAATCACATAGTCCACGTCATAGTGGTCAGGGGCACACATCAAGATGCGGATTTCAGAAGTCATAACATTAAACTTGTAGATGGGTAGGAAGCAAACATAAACACAGCCAAAAGACCAGCCAATCTCCTATCTTACTATTGACCGGATTGCCAAAAAGCCAATCCAAATACCTTACGGTTATGAACCTTTGACAATCTACCTAGCAGCGGTTACCTATCCAGTAGTTTTCTGTGGCAAGCGACAACATTAGCAATTAAGCATTGCTGCATCTGGGGACAATCCTTTGTGTTTGTCCTTAATCTCTGCTAACGAGCACAAGACATTCCGCCAAAACTGAAAGTCATAGATGAATTTAGCAACGCCCATCAACAAGCACACTTAATCTTTAGTGGCAGAGAAATCATCTAACATCTGGCAAATAATATACTTGTTTTTGCTAAAGCTCTGCTTATTCTTAGATCTATAGGCACCTAGGGATGTTTGCGCTCCACGCAAATTCTCATACTTTTGAGCTTTATCTAAAGAATCCGCAAATCCTTGCGGAAACCCATCGCTAGGTGCCCAACCCATTGGAAAAAACTTGGTTAAACCATTTGGAGTGATGACTAGAACGAAGCACTTTTTATTATTGCCCAACATCATTCACCTTCTATCGAATCAAATATTGGTTCATTTTCAAGCACAAGCTTGGAATAACTGGACTCCTGGTCTTTATAATCTAGACCCATCTCTAGCTCTGCATCTCTTAAGGCTGCTTCAATTAACTCCGCACAGCAAGAGCTTCTAGAAACTCCTAATTTTTTGGCTATATACTTTAATCTTCGGTAGTCAACAGCGGTAAGAGTAATCGAAAACCTGACGGGCTTTGCTTCAGGCATCGCAGATAGCTTCTTTTCGAGAAGCATCTCTTGAATCAGGACTTGAACATTAGACATGTTTTTCAGAACCAAATATTGAACCAAATTTTAGTTCTTCGAATGACGGTTTGTCAATTACTGCATTGTGTAAAAACTATTGGAGTATTGGTAGAACATGAGGCGAAATTCAAAATTGGTCGAAAGCAAGCCAGTTAAAGAAAAAACAAGTTTGGTAGAAGCAGCGATCGCGGCTGTTGATTGGTAAGGTTGGGAAGTGCGATCGCCTTTGTGAAACCCGAAATGACCGACTATCTTTATCACTATCCACCGCTGTTAGCAGGCAAACTCGTTAAACGCTACAAACGATTTTTTGCCGATGTGGAATTGTTTTCTGGTGAAGTGGTGACGGCGCACTGTCCCAATACGGGACCGATGACGGGCGTTTCCACCCTAGGCAGTCCGGTGTATGTCTCTGAAAGCGATAGCCCAACTCGCAAACTGCGTTACACCCTGGAAATGATTGAGGTGTATGACAATCAGCCCACCTGGGTAGGAGTGAATACCAATTTGCCAAACCGAATTATCCAATTAGCATTGGTCAACAAGCTGATTCCTGAACTGAGCAGCTACAGCGAGGTGCGGGGAGAGGTGCCCTATGGAGAGGATAAAAAAAGCCGCATTGATTTTTTACTAACAGGTGCGGACAAACCGATCTATGTGGAGGTGAAAAGTACGACTTGGGCGCAGGGCGAGTTGGTTTTATTTCCCGATACGGTGACGACTCGCGGACGAAAACACTTGAAGGAACTGATGGCGCTGCTGCCCGATGCTGTTCCAGTGATGCTGTACTTCATTAATCGAGCAGACTGTCCCTACTTTGCCCCTGGCGATCGCGGTGATCCAACCTATGGCAAGCTGTTTCGAGACGCGATCGCCCTGGGTGTAAAAGTATTGCCCTGCCGCTTTGAGGTTTCACCTGTAGGCATTCGCTATCTGGGGTTAGCAGAGCTGAAGCTATAAGGGGGTAGCGATTTAGCAGACGGTCTTCAATTGAGTTGCCAAGGTGATTGCTCCTAGCTTACTTCCCGCAGGGTATGCCACGCTACTTACGCCAATAAAAAACGTGCCAAATTTGCAAGCTAGAGTACCATGCTCCGGAGGAGTATTTCAGTTTCCAAAAGCGGCTTCTAAAAGCCACCCTAAACTGCCTATAGTTTCAGGTTCTCAAACCATATTGGTTTAGTTTCGATTTCAATTGAAAGCTTTTTTAATTACTGTGTTTAGAAATATTCGTGCGCTGATTAATCGTTTGAATCTGGGTAAAATGCTGTCGAAGTTTATCTTTCTGCCCCGGCGGAAGCTGATAGCTGTTGGTTATGCACTCCTCACAGCCGCGTTAGCAGTAGGTTTAGTCTCCCAGCCCATCCGTCAAGAGGCTGCTCATGCAGTGGAAGTGAACTCTAGCCAAACTGCTATGGGCGCATGGGTGGGGGCTTCCTTTCCGGTAGAAAATTTTCAAACCTACACCTCTCCATTCGGATTGCGTCGGTCTCCTGATGGTTCTTACACTCAGGAATATCATCGTGGATTGGACATGGCAGCACCCCAGGGTAGCTACATTCGCAACTGGTGGATGGGTACCGTGGTGGAGGTGTCAGATGATAGTGCCTGTGGAACCTCAGTGGTGGTGCAATCTGGACAGTGGGAACACATCTACTGCCACATGAGCGGACATGTAGAGAAAGAAGCTGGCAAGCGCTACATGATCGATCGCGAAGGTGCTATCCAAATTTGGGAAGGGCAAACAGTTCAAGCAGGCGTTCGGATTGGACGAGTTGGCATGACAGGTCGCACCACTGGACCACACCTACATTGGGGGCTAAAGTTTACTGGAAAATGGGTCGATCCAGCCTTGGTTCTGCGGGCGATGTATAGCGAACAGGCAAGTGGGCGATCGGTTTCAGCAGTCCCCCAATCAGAGCGTTAGTCAACTCACTGCAACTCTACTTACCTGAGTCGTCCAAATACTCGGATAATGAAAGAGCGCCATTCACTCCAACGTTGCCATGCAGACCACTGATCGATTAATTGACAATTCACTTTTGTTGCCCAACCGTAGTGCCTCCGTCAGCCGCACCACCGGCGAAACCGATGTGCAGGTGACGATTAATCTGGATGGCACGGGCCACTGTGTCGCTAAGACGGGAATTCCTTTTTTGGATCACATGCTGCATCAAATTTCGTCCCACGGCTTGATCGACTTGGAAGTGCGGGCAACGGGAGATATCGAAATTGATGACCATCACACGAATGAAGATGTGGGGATTACTTTAGGAATGGCGTTAGGCAAGGCCTTGGGCGATCGCAAGGGCATTACCCGGTTTGGTCATTTTGTAGCACCGTTGGATGAAGCCTTGGTGCAAGTAGCGCTAGATTTTTCGGGTCGTCCTCATCTCAGCTATGGCTTACAAATTCCGACTCAGCGCGTGGGCACCTATGACACTCAACTCGTGCGCGAGTTTTTCGTAGCGATCGTTAACCATGCCCAAATGACCCTGCACATCCGCCAGCTAGATGGTATTAACTCGCACCATATTATTGAAGCAACCTTTAAAGCGTTTGCGCGATCGCTGAGAATGGCAACTGAAGTAGACTCTCGTCGCGCCAACACCATTCCCAGTTCTAAAGGGGTGCTTTAGCAAGCAATACCGGGTTTTGCATAGTGGCGATTGCCAAAATTTAAGTGTTAGATTTGACCTTCGAGTTTGTCACTTAAAACTTAAGAGGGGTTAGGCTTGTGGGTATGCGAGTATTATTTGTCCAATATGCTGGCGATTATCGTGAGGCTGTTAAGAATCTCGCTCAAGGTAAAGGCGATAGCTATTATGCTCAACAATATTCTGTTGAAGTAGTAGCTACAATCGCTAAGAGTGGAAATGAGGTCGCCACATTATGTTGCCTAACTGATGCTCCATACAACGAGATGCTTGAAAATGGAGTTCGAGCGATTGGTGCAGGATTTCGTACTGATGTAGATGCGAAAGAAATACTCAAGTTAGTTAAAAACTATAATCCAACTCACATAGTTGCCCGGACACCCATCCGAGAAGTATTAAATTGGGCAATTCAAAACAATGTTGAAACGCTCGTCACTCTGGCAGATTCTTTTACTGTAGAAAAACTGAAAGACAGAATTCGGAACTATCGCCTAGCAAGATTGTTGAACAGCAAGGGAGTTGCGTGGGTCGGAAATCATGGAATCAACGCCTCCACTTCATTGGCAAAAATAGGCGTTAAAGCAAACAAAATTGTTCCGTGGGATTGGCCTCATGAGGTGACACCCAGTGACTATGCACCTAAAACTCTACCTACTCAAAAATCTGTTTGGGAGATTGTTTTTGTTGGCGCAATTACAGAATTGAAAGGCATTGGTGATGTTTTAGAAGCGGTAGCAATCCTGAAATCTGAAGGAGTTTCGGTTCAATTAAAGGCGATCGGTCGAGGTGAATTAGAAACTTATATTAATCGCGCACGTGAGCTAAAAATTGAAGATAGAGTTGAGTTTTTAGGCTTGATTCCTAACAAAAATATTATCCCGACTATGAGGGAGGCAGATGTGGTGATAATTCCTAGTAGAGATAAGTATCCCGAGGGATTTCCCATGACAATTTATGAAGCTTTATGCGCTCGGACTCCAATTATTGCTTCAAATCATCCGATGTTTCGCGAAAAGTTGACCGATCAAACCAATGCTTTAATTTTTCCGTCGGGCAATTCAGCTGCACTAGCGAACAGCATCAAAAAGCTCACTTCTTCTCCTGATCTGTATGCGAATTTTTCTGTGTCAGCCGCTACTGCTTGGAACAGCCTACAAATTCCAGTCAAGTGGGCTGACTTAGTTAACCGCTGGTTGTCAAACTCTTCAATCGATAGGCAGTGGATCATTAGTAATACGCTGTCTTCCGGTCGTTACAAACAAGCCTCATAATTAGTAGTCACGCTTTGTCGTCATGCAGCAGGGTAAATAAATTTAAATCGCTTGAAGATTTCCGTTCATCCAAGGTTTCAACACCCGGTTGGCAACTACCTCCCATAGCACAGTATTAATTTGCATCACATTATCAAAGCAACCTTCAAAGCGTTGCGCGATCGCTGAGAATGGCAACCGAAGTAGACTCTCGCCGCGCCAACACCATTCCCAGTTCTAAACGAAGTTTTTACTATATTTTTAATTCTTATGGTGCTGAATATTGGCGATCGCGCTCCCGAATTTAGCTTGCCTGATGCCCAAGGCAACATCATTCGCCTTGCCGATTTGCAAGGCAAACACGTTGTCTTGTACTTTTATCCCCGCGACAATACTCCCGGCTGCACTAAGCAGGCTTGTGCCTTTCGTGACTCCTACGCCGAATTTCAGAATCGGGATATCGTGGTGTTAGGGGTCAACACCGATGATGCGAAATCTCACAGTAAATTCAGCGCTAAATTCAATCTGCCCTTTCCATTGCTGATAGACGAAGCCGGAACGGTTGCCACTGCTTACGAGAGCTACGGTTTGAAGAAGTTCATGGGTAAAGAATACGTCGGCATTACTCGCAGTACCTTTGTGATTAGCCCAGAAGGGATGATCGCAAAAATCTATAAAAAAGTAAAACCTGACATTCACATCGAACAGATTCTTGCAGATACGGCGGATTGCAGTGTTAAGAGGGACAGTAACAGCAGTGTGCAAACCAGTTGTGCAAATGTTGAGGATCTATCAAATCCATCGCTGTGGCAATGAGGGTATCTACCCTTTTCGAGGTTGTCGGCGAGAACTGTCTTAGGAAAGCCTTTAACTGTGACCACCAATGCTCAATCGGATTAAATTCGGGAGAGTAAGGAGACAGATACAGAACCTTCGCTCCAACCGCCTCAATTAAAGGTGCAATGGCTTTTACCTTGTGAGCAGGCAGGTTATCCATGACCACGACAGCCCCTTTCCACAGTTGAGGCACAAGACACTTTGAGACGTACACCTCAAAGACAACCGCGTCCATCGACTGATCTATCGTCATCACAGCCAGCACCTTTGAGACGGTAATCGCGCCCATGACACTCACCTTCTTGCCCCGATAAAAAGGTTTGAAGTCATACGCTCGTTCCCCAGGTGCAGCACGGGCATGGGTTCGCATGAGTCCCAGTAGAACACCCATCTCATCGAGAAACACTAAATCTTTGAGTTCTATACTCGTCACCTGTGCCCAGTACTCCTGTCTCAGGAGTTGGACTCGTTCGCTGGTGGCTTGGCTGGAGCGGAGCGTTTTTTTTTGCGCGGTAAATTGAGTCTCTAAAAGGTTCGGCACATAGTACTTTGGCTAACCCATAGCCCAGTCTCATCAAAGAGTAGCTCACAATATTCCGCTAAGGTCGCATCGCGCTGGTTCTCGAAGATCGCCACTAACTGGTCTTTGTGCTCCATCACAGGACTCACCGAACCACCCTGCTTATGGGGAACGACGTGACCTTCTGTGCGCTTCTGAATCATCCATCTCTCGACGCAACTCTTGCTGACAGCAAAGCGGGCAGCAACTTTTCGGATCGAGCTATCACCCTTCTCCATAGCACTTACAATCTTCTCTCGAAAGTCTATGGAATACGGCTTCATTTTTGACCCAACGTTGTAATCCTTCATTGTCCTCTATCTGACTGCAATCCGCTGTATGGGTTGAAGCATTTGCCTAGTTTAGAATGGCAGATACGTCGCAGGAGATCGCAAGCATCTACCGATTAGATTTTTTTAGTGTTATCACATTGCAGAGTGGTTTCTTGATTTCACTCATAGTGCGATCGCACTATTGTTCTCTCAATATTCTGCTGGAGCAGTCACTTTAGCTTATGGGTCAGTTATGGCATTTTGCACAAACAGTCTTGGGCATTATTTTTCGCCATCCCGTTACCGGCACGAGCATTATTCCCCTATTGCCCGATGGTCAGATTGTGTTAATCAAACGGCGAGACAACGGTAAATGGGCACTTCCTGGCGGCATGGTCAATTGGGGCGAGGATATTGAAACCACCGTACAGCGCGAACTAGAAGAAGAAACTGGACTCAACCTTGCGAAAGTGCGACGCTTGGTTGGAATTTATTCATCTCCAGAACGGGATGGGCGGGTTCATTCGATTTGCATCGTGGTAGAAGTCGATGCGACAGGAGCGATGCAAATTCAAGATCCAAAAGAAGTTTTAGACATCAAAGCCTTTCCACCGGAAGCAGTGCCTATTGGCACCCTTTCTCACGATCACGATCGCCAACTGCAAGATTACTTCAACGGCTATACCACCCTGGCATAGCCACTCATTCACGCTCGTAGAGATTTTGTTCCGAGTCTCTACGAGCATTTACCTACAGCAAGAGAACGATAACTTTTTTTATTTGTAACCAGCAAAAAATCAATCAAAATCGAAACTCTGCTAGATCTATAAAATCTGTATATCTTAAAAATTTTGAGATAGTTTGTAATTTTTCCTAAAAGTATAAAAACCTTGTCGTTTTAAGCGCCTAGCGGCTAAAGCGCTCTCAGAGAAGATATTCAGTCCTTAGAGCAGCGGGCGACAACTTATGGGAATGATTTTGATTGGAGATTATCATCAAAATGACTGAGCCTTAGTTCACTGACTCTTAAACCATGCAACTTGCACCCAAAGCAGACATTTTAATCGTCGATGATGTACCCGACAACCTACGCGTCCTGTCTGCAATGCTGAGTCAGCACGGATATGATGTCAGAAAAGTACTGAATGGACGGTTAGCACTTGCGGCGGCGAACTCTACACCCCCCGATTTAATTCTGCTAGACATTCGCATGGAAGGAATGGATGGGTATGCAGTCTGCCAGCACCTAAAGGCTTCTGCACAGACCTTTAATATTCCAATTATTTTTTTAAGCGCTTTGAATGATGTATTTGACAAAGTAAAAGCGTTTGAAGTAGGCGGAGTTGACTACATTACCAAACCTTTTCAGATAGAAGAAGTTTTAGCACGGGTAAAAAATCAACTCGCCATTCGCACTCTACAAAAACAGCTTCAAGAGCACAACACCGTTTTAGAGAGTCGCGTAGAAGAGCGCACCATTCAACTTCAAACGATGCTGGAGTATGAGGCATTGCTGAAAGCGATTACCGATCGCGTGCGTGATAGTTTTGATGAAGAGCAAATTTTGCAAGCGGCTGTGCAGGAAGTGGCAACGGGGCTACGGATTATCTGTTGTAATGTGGGCATCTTCAACCGTGAAGCAAATACAGAAACTATCCGTTATGAATATCGTTGTGCCGAAATCGCATCTGCCCAAGGTGAAGGGGTCAGCCTAGATTTATCACCTGAGTATCAACAAATTTTGCAAGGGAATGCCGTTCAATTTTGTGGAATTTCCTTTTTTCAGGCAATGACTCCCAATATTGCAGGTCAGTTTGCGATTTTAAGCTGTCCTTTAATTGATGAGCAGGGAGTATTTGGAACTTTTCGGCTATTTAAGCCGCCAGAAGAATGGTTCAGTGCTTTAGAAATTCGGTTAGTGCAGCAGGTTGCCAATCAGTGCGCGATCGCCCTGCGACAAGCCCGACTTTATCAAGCGGTGCAGCAGCAGGTAGAAGAGTTAGAGCGGCTGCACTTATTAAAAGATGATTTTCTTAGCACGGTTTCTCATGAGTTGCGATCGCCGATTTCTAATATCAAACTGGCAACCCAGATGTTAGAAGTGATCCTAAAATCGACCGGCCTTCTTGAAGATGCCTCCAGCAAAGCTGCTAGCTACTTTCATATCTTGCAAGACGAATGCCACCGCGAAATTCATTTGATCAATGATTTATTAGACCTGACACGCTTAGATGCTGGAGTTGAACCCCTGACGCTAACTAGGATTAATTTAGCCCCTTGGATTGATCATTTGACAGAACCTTTCCTCGCTCGAACCCATTCGCAGGAGCAATACTTTCATGTGGATGTTCCCAGCTCTATTCCTCCTCTAGCAACAGACTTACATTATCTAGAACGAATTTTGACTGAACTACTAAACAACGCTTGTAAATATACCCCCCCTGGAGAAAGCATTACCCTTTCAGCCCAAGTGATTCTTGAGCAAACACAGCAAAACCCACTTCAATTCATTCAACATTCTGAAGAAGATCGATCTAACCCTGATCCGATGAGTCTGCGGATTTGTGTCACCAATACCGGGGTTGAAATTTCTGAAGATGAGCGCGATCGCGTCTTCGATAAGTTTTACCGAATTCCCAACAACGACCCTTGGAAGCACGGCGGCACGGGACTTGGGCTAGCGCTAGTCAAAAGAATGTCAGAGCACTTGGGTGCTAAACTTTCAGTCTATAGTGCGAACCAGCAAACTTCCTTTGTTTTAGAACTGCCGATTCAGTAAGTTGGGGAACAAGCGGTTAGAGATAGCAGGTGTCTTATTCATTCCCCTCTCCAAACTTAAAGTTAGAGTTTTTCTCCCTCCTGTAGATAATGCTGAAATCGCTGTTGTAGCTGTTCTGTAGTCAGAGATTGCGTCCAATATTCAGTGATTGCATGACCAAATGCCCAAGCGTTGAGTTCCGGTGAGGCGGTGTTTTCCAGCAAAATTGACCATAGGGCTAGCAGGTCAAAGTTGCGGGCGTTTGGGTTATCGGCGCTGAGCAAGGAAAATAGATCGTATGCCATTTGAAGCTTGCCAATCACGATGGGCAACTGTTCGATCGGAATTTGCTCCGACAGTAAATAGGCGAGGTTGGGGGTGCCTGTGGTCAGAGTTGCCAAAAAGGTCAGGACGGGGCTTTTGAGTAGGGTTGTCAATCCTTGAGTAGTCGTCATTTGAAAGGTATAGCGATCGATGATTTTGGCGGCTGCAATAGTGCGGGCTTCTAAATTGCGGAGAAACCGGGCAAGACGAAGTTGCTTGGCAGGGGCGATCGCGTCTACCAAACCTAAGGACAACGCTTCTATGCCCCAAGCCGTTCGGTTTAGTTGAGCATTCCCCGTCACCACAGGCAGCACCCAGTTGCAATTATGCAGTTGAGCAGCACGGTATTGAGTTGCCTCCCGAATAGCTATTTCTTTGGGTAATTCGCCCAATTTCCAATCATAGGGCGGATTCCATTCGCGGATAGGGCGCAGCTTATCCACTTGAGTTACGGCGGCTATCGCGGGGAGATCGGGGATTGCTGCCTTCACATCCGTCAGAAAATCTACATCCATTTGCAAGGCTGGATCTAGGGCAGGAGTGACTAAGAGCAACACATCTGCTTGCATGGCGCGATCGAGGACTAAATCCCGAAAATCAGCGCGATTTGCTTGCTCATAACCTGGAGTATCCCAAAGGGTCAATGCGTCGCCTGTCGTTGATTGCCAGTGATAATCTTGAATTGCCTCGGTGCTGGGCAACAGGTCTACAGCCGCTTTGTCTTCCACAAACAGCGTATTGATTAAGCTGCTTTTACCTGCGCCGGTTCGCCCTACTAGCAGAATGTTGACTGGCTTTTGCTCAACTTTTTCTAGAGACTGCGTTTGGGAAAGAATCTCTTGCAAGGTTTGAGTTTTTGCGACCGGAATCGTGAGTGTAGGGGCAACGGATTCTAACCCTGGCAGTTTGCCACTATAGAGGGAGATCGCCTGATTGCTCAAATTTCGCAGTGCTGCTTGCTTCAAAAGCTGGCTTAAATTGACCAATAGCTGCTGGCTGGCTTGATTGCCATGGCGTTGGGTCGCTTGTTTAGCAATGGCTACTGCTGGGTTTAAAAACCACTGCGCCCAGTTCCAAACGCGTAATAGTTTCCTTGCAGAGGGTTCTAGCCTGCGATAAATCTCGTAGCCTTCCACTGCTTGCCCTACAGTCATTTGGTTCAATGCGGGCGAGAGCTTACCCATCCATTGATCCATGTCATCCACAGTGCCTCGAATCAGCGTGTAGGCTTGAGGAATATAGATATTGAGTAGGGGTCGTTTGACTTCTGGGTGATAAACCTGGGCGATCGCGGTGACCAATTCCTGGCAGCGCTGCCAAAAGGTTGACCAATCCTCCCATACGGGCGGATCGGTCTGCACAGCCTCCAAAATCTGCTGCAACGCGGTTTCTAGTTGTTGACCCGTGCCTTCAGTCAAGGTTGAAGCGTCACCTGATGCAGCTTTTAGTTCTTCTGTCACTGCCGCCATCACGGATTCTATCTGGTCGACAGCAGGACGAGTCCACTTCACTAGCAAAAATCGCCAGCCAACGAGCAGCAGGGTGAAGATTGCCCAAATCCAACTTAGCCCCCAGGTATGAATCTGAACGCCTGAGGCGATTAGCAAAAATCCAACGATTCCCGCGATCGGAAGTCCTAAAACTGCCCACTGCCAAAGCTTTAACCGTACCATTGGTTTATTTATGACTCGTCTGCTTCCCAGTCTAGGTGCGTTTGGTTAGGGCAGGAGTGAAAAATAACCGAAAGAGATTATTTTTGATATTTAGCGCTGAATAGTTTGCAAATCGATGTGGAAAGCTTGCAGATTTTTGAGGGAAGCTAGGTTGGAGGGAACTGCGCCAGAAACGATCGCTAAAGCTGATGTGATGGCGATCGCATGAATGATTGCAGAATACCGATTTAAGAGTGAATCAGACATGACAGTAAACCGACTTTAGGAACAGATTGTTGTCCTTAGTGTGGCTCTTATGCTGCCAATGAAGAGTGATGTTGCGGCTGTTCTGTGGTGATATGTATCACATTTCCTCATAGCCCTGAATATTCTCTAGCTCAAACTGCCGCAAAATCGCGGTCGATTGGCGCGTTAAGACTTCTGAACCTTTCACAACAATGAGATATTTGCCCGCACTAAGCCGATTGCGATAGGGCAGAGCATCACCACTACCAAAGGCAAGCCCCGCGCCACCGCCTACAAAAAAGCTACCCATTGCCCCAGATGCTGCGCCCAGCAAACCCCCAATCACATGATTGCCAATTTCTCCTGCCCAAGAAAAGGTATCGAGATTCGTAATTAAGCTGAAGGTAAATCCGGCTGCAAACCCAAAGGGAACCAACCAAAAGGACATCAGTTTTGCATAACGAGAGGCTTGCTCTTTAGGATCGATCAAGCCATATTCATCGGCACTTTTATAGCCCCGCCCTAAAATCGTGATGCCAGTCATCGGCAGCCCTTTTGCTTCTAAGGCAGAGTAAGCCGCTTCTGCTTGAATGCGATCGCTCAGCACAGCCACCAGGTAATTCATATTGCTCATCCCCTTCCTATTGCCATCCATCTCTTCTTTAGGATATCAGGAGAAGGACGAGTCGCGAGTCGCGAAGGCGTTTCTTGAAGGTTGGTAGGAGTCTAGAAAAAGTTGTGAGTTGTTTCTTCTACCTTCTTCTGCCTATCGCCTATCGTCTTGCCTCACCAATGACACCGTGATGTGATGAGTTCAACTACTTTCTCGGCGGTGAGGGGTCTAGAAAAGAAGTAGCCCTGCCCAAAATCGCAGTTGAGCGATCGCAGCTGAGCCAGTTGCTCTGGAGTTTCAATTCCTTCCGCCACTACCTGCATATTCATTGTTTGGGCGATCTTTACAATAATTGGAACCAACCCCAACTTTTCCTCGGTGCCGTCTAAAGACATCACGAAGGAGCGATCGATTTTGAGGTAGTCCATTGGAAAGGATTGCAGGTAACTCAGCGAAGAATAACCTGTACCAAAATCATCCATACTAAGCTGAATGTGCTGTTGCCGCAGTTTCAGCAATATATCTGCTGCTGAGCTGGGGTTATCCATAATGGCACTTTCGGTTACTTCCAGTTTTAGACAATTGGGAGACAGTCCGGTTTCGGCCAGAATGTGGGTAATCTGCTGCATCAAGTTAATTTGGGCAAATTGACGGGCAGACAGATTTACACTGACACTAAAGTTTGAATCAATCACTCCTTGTTTCTGCCAATTTCGGATCTGATGACAAGCTTCTTTGAGTACCCAATTGCCAATTTCGCTAATCAGCCCAGTTTCTTCAGCAACCGGAATAAAGGTAGAGGGTGGAATAAAACCGCGATCGGGATGGTTCCAGCGAATGAGTGCTTCTAGCCCAGCAATTTTGCCAGAATCGAGCGCCACAATGGGCTGGTAATTGAGGGACAATTCTTGTTGACTAATGGCTCGACGCAGGTCCGTTTCAATTTGCAGCAGTTGCAGCGCAGCCCGGGGCATGGTGGCTTCAAAGATGCGATGTTGAGCTTTGCCAGCGGCTTTGGCATGATACATCGCGGTGTCGGCATCGCGCAGCAAGTGTTCGGGTTTGTCGTAGTCGGATTTGCCAAAGGCGATACCAATGCTGGCATTGATAAAAACTTGATGATCTTGCAGGGTGAAGGGTTCGGTGAACGCAGCTAAAATTTGATCGGCAAACTGGATTGTGCTGTCTTTGTCGATAATTTGGGTTAGTAGAATCGCAAATTCGTCGCCGCCTAGTCGGGCTAACGTGTCAATTTGCCTGAGATGTTGTTTGAGTCGTTGGGCGATCGCCACGAGTAACTGATCGCCTGCAAAATGTCCTAAAGAATCATTGACGATCTTGAAGCGATCGCAATCTAAAAACAACACCGCAAACTGCAAATTGGGCTGTTTTTTTAGTTCGTTTAGCGCTTTATCTAAACAATCAACAAATGCAGCGCGATTTGCTAATTGGGTTAACGAATCGCACAGCGCCATCTTTAGCAACTGAGCATTCGCAATTTCAAGCTGTTGCGTTCGTTCAATCACCCGTTGTTCTAATTGAGCATTGAGTCGATGATTTTTGCGTTCTGCTGCTTGGAGCGCCAATTGATGCCTCACTCGCGCTAGCACCTCCTCAATGTGAAATGGCTTCGTCATATAATCTGCTCCACCCACTTTGAACGCCTTTACCTTATCGAAGGCATCATCTAAGGCGCTCAAAAAGATGACTGGAATTTCTGCGGTCTGAGGCATCCCCTTTAAACGGCTGCATACCGCATAGCCGTCCATATCCGGCATCATGATATCTAGCAAAATCAAATCGGGCATTCGTGCTTGAATCGCAGTCAGCGCTAGCTGACCATTAATCGCTTTACGAACCTGATATCCTTCACGGGTCAGCATGGTTGAAAGCAGGCGCACATTCTCGGCAGTGTCATCCACAACGAGGATATCAACGGATTCGGTATTGAAGTGGTTATGACTCATGTAATTCTTGCTGGTTAAGTCCTCAAATCCTGGGCGAGTTGGATGAAGTTCATGATCTGGTCAAATCGGAAATTGTTGACCAGGGTGGTGAGGGCATCAATGAATTCGGTGTGATCGGGGGGGATTTCTTCAATCAATTGCAAAGCAAGGATATCGCTCCCTTGAGCTGCTGAAGAGTACAGCTTTTCGAGCCAATCATCCGACATAATGGCTAACGACTGGGCATTTAAGGTGAAATTGGATGAAGGGGCTGAAAGATGGGGGGGCTGGGATTGGCTCGGTTTGTACAGGTATTTCACCCCTAGGTGCTCTGCCATTTTGGCAAGCACTTCTTCTCGCTGAAAGGGTTTGCGGACAAAATCATCGCAGCCGCTTGCGAGAATTTTTTGACGTTGCTCTTCAAACACGCTGGCGGTGAGGGCAATAATGATGGTTGATTGTCCGGTTGAATTTGATTTTATTTGCCTAGTTGCTTCTAACCCATTCATTATCGGCATTTGCATATCCATCCAAATGATTTGGGGGTGCCAGCTTTGCCAAAGCGCGATCGCGGCTTCTCCATTTTCTGCCTCCTGTGTATCAAATCCAATGCCTTTGAGTAGTCGAACCATAATCAATCGATTGATTGGGTCATCATCCACAATTAACATGCGATAGCGTGGCTGACCGGGGGCCAATGCCACAACCTGTTGATAGGAAGTGTCCTTTTGTTTTACTTGGTCTGCGTTGATTGCGATCGCTGGAATCTCAAACGCAAACTTAGTGCCCTGACCCGGTTGACTGTCTACCGTAATAGAGCCACCCATCAACTGCACAAATTTTTGGCTAATGGCTAACCCTAAACCCGTGCCCTCTGAAAATTTTGCTCCTGATTCAGTTTGCCCAAAGGGTTGAAATAATTGACCAATTTCTGCCGATGTCATTCCAAAACCCGTATCACGGACTGTGAAGACAAGGGAGTGTAGGTTTGGGAATGAGAGGTTGGGAGTTAGGTCTGCTGAACATTCTCCACGCTCCATAACTCCGACCTTGGGGGAAGCAAGATCTGTAGAGACGTTACGAGATCGCCAGTCGTGATCTCCCAAGCTGACTCGCACCTCAACAGATCCCGTAGCAGTAAATTTAATGGCATTATTGACTAGATTTATGAGTATCTGATTCAGCTTATTTTCATCGGCGTGGATATGACGAGGTACGGCGGCATCGCGATCGCACACCAGTTGCAGCCCCTTAGATTGAGCTTCCAGTTGAAATAGCGCTTCTAAATTATCGAGGAGCCGATAGAGATCGAAGTTGGTTTCGCTGAGCGTGATTCGACCTGCTTCAATTTTGGACATTTCCAAAACATTGTTGATCAGCGCAAGCAGATGCTCCCCACTATGGCTAATGATTTCAACATATTGGCGGTGTTCATCCATCAGCGAAGCGTCTCGACTCAGCAGTTGGGTAAACCCCAAAATGGCATTGAGTGGAGTGCGAAGTTCATGACTCATGTTGGCTAAGAATTCACTTTTTGCCCGATTTGCGGCATCGGCGGTTTCTTTCGCCCGTTGAAGTTCGGTTGCCTGTCGCTGGGTTTGGGCAAGCAGTTCTGCCTGCTGAACGGCAACTCCTAATTGAGAGCCAATTTGCAAGACAATTTTAGTTTCAGCAGAATCCCATTTGCGCGGGGCAGAGTTTTGGTAGGCAATCAGCGATCCCCATAGTTGATTGCCAGAGAAGATCGGCACGCTGAGATAAGCTTTCGCTTGAAATTCTTCTAATCGTTCAATATCCTGCGATCGCAGCCCCGCTTGATAAATATCGGCAATACAGTAATAGCTCACTCCCAGCGTATCCATACTGTCGTTTGCAGCTTGCAAATCAGCAATAGAACCTTTTTCAGTATCGACCAGAGGATTTGCTACGAGTGGAATCCATCCATCTGCAACTGATTCTGCAACGATATATTCCTGGCTGGCTGGGGTAGTGCGAAAAATAGCCACGCGATCGCACTGCAAGGCTTGCCGCAATTCTTCAGTAGTGGCACTAAAAATTTGTTCTAACTTGAGGGTTTGGCGCATTCGCTGAATGACACGGGAGATCGTCCGTTCTCGTTCAGCGCTTTTTCGCAGTCGCTCTTCTGTCTCTTTTCCCTTGGTAATATCAGTCAGCATTCCATCCCAAATGATGCTGTTATCGGGCTGCAACTCAGGACGAGAATTCCCTCGTAGCCATTTTATTTGTCCGTCAACCACAATCCGCCAGATAAAATCCCACGGCTGCAACGTCCGAGCAGATTCAATGATGGAACGGTTTAAGGGCGCGATATCGTCAGGGTGAGTTAAATCCCAGCCCGCCTCAAAATCTTGGATCAACGCATTTGGCTCCTTACCACAAAGCTCTCGGCAGCCAGAACTGACATACAAAAAGGACATTTCCTTCGTGGGCTTCAGTACAATCTGATAGATCATGCCGGGCACGTTTTCCGCCAGATTTTGATAGCGCGAGTTGCTCCCGTGGAGGGCATCCTCTGTTTGCTTTTGGTGAGTCATGTCGCTCAAAGTGCAGACAACACGATCAATTTCGCCATTGGGTGTAAGGTGCGGGTTGACATTAACCAAGAGCCAACGACAGTAGGAAAGCTGAGGGCAGACGACTCCTAAAACGCGATCGCAAATGGGTTGGCGCTGATCGATCGCCTGTTGAATGGGAAAATCCGTTGCCACCATAGGCTTTCCGTCTGCATCTAAAAATTCCCAGCCTGGATCAGTAGGGAGTTCAAAGTGCTTGGCTTCGGCACTGAGTCCTAGTAAATCGATGGCGATCGGGTTACACACTACAATTTCCGCATCCGCATTCAATAGCAGCACGCCCACTTGCATTGTCTGCACTAAGCGACAAAATTGTTCTTCACTTTTTCCCCATGCCCGTTGATACGTCTGACGCACCAGTAGAAACTGAGCGATCGCCACAGTCAACAAAATTGCAATGCTAAAGCCCACCGCAAGCGAAAAGGAGTTGAAAATACCCTGAGAAAAAGGCACAGTTTCTAGCAGATAAAGTGGGTTACCCATACCTTGTCGTAGTGAATGGTCATAGTAAAAGAAAATAACAGCAGCATTTACACTGAATAATCACTCGTACGGTTGGATGTCATATTGCCTAAAAGGATGCGGTGATTTAATAAGGAATCGGATGGGAAGTCCAACCTTGGAATGCCTATAGGCGCAAAAAATACTTCACCTGCTAAAAGGCAAATGATGGTAACGGGGAAGAAACAAGGATGCTCCACTTCCGATAGATTAACGTTTTAAGTCGTTGAAAGCAGCAAAAGCTTGATTTTGCCTTGATTCAAATCTGCGCCAAAATCGCAGATTAAACACAATCAAATATGGGTTGTACGGAGTTTGGCACTCGGAACGTCGCTCTTGAATGAAGTGCAGAGATTATTGCCCATCGCCTGCTTCGCACAGGGTATACCAACCCCCTACGCAATCCTGGTGAATTTTCGTTGGGTTTCCATCCATTTAGAGTGGCAAAATGGTCATACCGTAATTAACAGAGAATGACTATGACGAGACTCGTAACGCTAAATGCTGCCTTAGAGCAGGGGCGTGCCTTAAAGGTAATTAGTGGGTTAAACAATTTCGATCGCGATCGCGTTGCTGCGGTGGTCAATGCTGCTGATCAGGGCGGAGCGACCTTTGTAGACATCGCCGCCGATCCAGACTTGATTCGGATGGTAAAGCGCATCACTAGCCTGCCCGTGTGTGTCTCTGCGGTGGAGCCTGCCAAACTGGTTGCCGCCATGCAAGCCGGAGCCGATCTGGTAGAAATCGGCAACTTTGACAGCTTTTATGCTCAAGGCATTCGCTTTGAAGCAGCCGAAGTGCTGGAAATCACCCGTGAAACTCGCCGCTTACTCCCTTCCGTCACTCTCTCTGTGACCGTTCCTCACATTTTGGAACTGGATCAGCAGGTTCAACTTGCCGAAGCATTGGTGAAAGCGGGTGCCGATCTAATCCAAACGGAAGGCGGCACGAGTAGCGCTCCGGTTCATGCAGGAACCTTGGGCCTAATTGAAAAAGCGGCCCCAACGCTGGCGGCAGCCTATGAAATCTCTCGTGGGGTGAGCGTGCCTGTGCTCTGCGCCTCTGGTTTGTCGAGTGTGACGGTGCCCTTGGCGATCGCGGCAGGTGCTTCCGGCGTGGGCATCGGCTCTGCAATCAACAAACTGAGCAGCGAAGTGGAAATGATTGCAGTGGTTCGGAGTTTGGTCGAAGCTCTGGCAGTAAACCAAGTTCGCGATCGAGTTTAAATCAATGACGTAGGGACGCAAAGTTTTGCGTCCCTACCAGAAAACTATATGACTAACCCGCCGTCTCAATTTACCCCAGAAGAGTTGCAGCAGTGGCAATTAGCGATCGCAGAAGCCGATCGCCACAATATTTGGTGTCATTGCCGTCAGTGCGATGCCGAATGGGTGGCTTCTACACCAGTCAATTGTCCTGATTGCGGCAGCGATCGTGTGGAACGTATCTCTTGCTGGCAGTTTCCTGACGATTGAGTCATGAGCAGCACAGTTGAGCAGCGGCAATCAACCTTTGCATCATAAGCGATCGCTCTCGCTCGGCCGTTCCAACGCTGCGTTGGGCTGCTGTCGGCATACTCATTGCTATGTATTCAATTCATCTGGATGCCTGATCAGGGCACCATCACTGAAATAATACACTTCGTAGTCTGGAGACAACTCTCGGCATAGTTGGTGCCACAAACTCACCCCTTCCTGCCCAAAGAATTGAGCATCTTGCTCACTCCACAGCGATTTTCCACCTGGATCATCCCAATTTAAGCTGCCATCAAAAAGTTTTGCCCATGCATCTAGACGCCTAATCGTTTCCACCGTTAAAGGTAAGTTTTCAGGCGAAATATTGGCGATCTCATCGATTCCCCAAATCGGGTAACAGGTGTAATCAGCCATTAATTTAATTCTTTTAACGATAGGAATATCAGGATGTCTAAATAAGCCTCCTAATCGTTCGCTGTAATAAAAAATGTCATAAGTTAATGCTAATTCTTCACGTATTTTTTTCCAGAGTTCCAATCCCTCTCGATCAAATTCCTCATAAGCTTTTGAACTAGCAAATCTCGATATACGGCGGATTGCAGTGTTAAGAGGGACAGTAACAGCAGTGTGCAAACCAGTTGTGCAAATGTTGAGGATCTATCAAATCCATCGCTGTGGCAATGAGGGTATCTACCCTTTTCGAGGTTGTCGGCGAGAACTGTCTTAGGAAAGCCTTTAACTGTGACCACCAATGCTCAATCGGATTAAATTCGGGAGAGTAAGGAGACAGATACAGAACCTTCGCTCCAACCGCCTCAATTAAAGGTGCAATGGCTTTTATCCCTCTTGAATCACTTTCGGAAAAGCAAATTTAATCAAAAATGCTGAAGCTTCTATACGGCTTGAGTCTTAGCATACGCAGCTTATTTCCGATATTTCAAAACATTTGACAATGAAGCGTATATACCAGACAGCAGTCGGTGAAAGACTTTCAGCGTTTTGCCTGGATTTTACTTTAACTAGAGTGACATATGAGGGGTATAGCTACAGACAACAGTGTTAGGACACAGCATCTTTCAGGACCGACTCCATTGCTTGCCGTAAAGAACTAAAGCTAGACAAGCTGTTGCGAATACGACTTTTCAGCCAGGCCCAACACTTTTCAATCCGATTGAAATCTGGAGAATAAGCGGGTAAATATAACAACCGACACCCTACCGACTCCACCAATTGAGCAACCCGTCCCCCATGATGAAACGTGGCATTGTCGAGAATCAAAACCTTCCCAGGCTTAAGCGTTGGCAGCAAACACGTTTCTAGCCAGATTTCAAACACGACTCGATTACAAGAGCCGTTCACGGTAAAAGCAGCACTCAGTTGGTGCTCACAGTAAGCCGCAATCATATTGATTCGTTGAACCCGTCGCCCTGACTTGAGTGCTTCAAATCGCACACCGGGTTCACACCAACCATATCCATAATCCTCTCGCTCATCCATTCCCGATTCATCGATGTACACCCGGTCGGATAAAGACACTTTGGCTAGCTGCTCTAGGAACTCTGCTCGTTTGTGCTCATCGCGTTCAAGGTAGCCATAGGTCTTTTTTTTCGACTCAAGCCCAGTTTGTGTAACGCCCTGGAAATTGTGCGAACACTGAGTTGGTCTTGCCACAACTCGACCATTTGCGCTTGGGTTGTGCCCCCATGCTGCTTGGCAAATTTGGCAAACTTGTCCCAATCGGTGATTTTGCTGGTGGTTCGATGGGGACGAGTTGTTTTGGCTTGGTAGTCTCCAGTTTCCTTCTGTCGCTTCAGCCATAGATTGATCGTGTTGCGACTGAGTTGAAACACTTGGGCGGCTTCACTCTGCTTCATGCCGTCTAATTGGATGGCATTGATCACCTTTTGTCGCAAGTCGTAACTGTATGCTTTTGCCATAGATGCACTCACCCTCGTAGGATTGGGGATACCTCTCAGTCTATGTCCTATTGGTCCTGGCAATAGCTATACCTTGTGAGCAGGCAGGTTATCCATGACCACGACAGCCCCTTTCCACAGTTGAGGCACAAGACACTTTGAGACGTACACCTCAAAGACAACCGCGTCCATCGACTGATCTATCGTCATCACAGCCAGCACCTTTGAGACGGTAATCGCGCCCATGACACTCACCTTCTTGCCCCGATAAAAAGGTTTGAAGTCATACGCTCGTTCCCCAGGTGCAGCACGGGCATGGGTTCGCATGAGTCCCAGTAGAACACCCATCTCATCGAGAAACACTAAATCTTTGAGTTCTATACTCGTCACCTGTGCCCAGTACTCCTGTCTCAGGAGTTGGACTCGTTCGCTGGTGGCTTGGCTGGAGCGGAGCGTTTTTTTTTGCGCGGTAAATTGAGTCTCTGAAAGGTTCGGCACATAGTACTTTGGCTAACCCATAGCCCAGTCTCATCAAAGAGTAGCTCACAATATTCCGCTAAGGTCGCATCGCGCTGGTTCTCGAAGATCGCCACTAACTGGTCTTTGTGCTCCATCACAGGACTCACCGAACCACCCTGCTTATGGGGAACGACGTGACCTTCTGTGCGCTTCTGAATCATCCATCTCTCGACGCAACTCTTGCTGACAGCAAAGCGGGCAGCAACTTTTCGGATCGAGCTATCACCCTTCTCCATAGCACTTACAATCTTCTCTCGAAAGTCTATGGAATACGGCTTCATTTTTGACCCAAAGTTGTAATCCTTCATTGTCCTCTATCTGACTGCAATCCGCTGTATTCTTCGCATCACAAGTAACTTTGAGCTTGTCTATCCATACCCTGAGTTGCTCTTTTGTATGGGTTTTCAACTGCAACTCTTCTAAACTAATTAGACGATAGAAACCTGGAGCAGTGCTAACTGGATCAGTCATAAACGGCTTCTCTATCCTGTAACAGCCAGGATTCAGCACTAGCTCACTCCTCTTGTTATCTGTTTCTACTCTTTTCCCCATGAGTTATATTTTGCCTCTATCTTGATGCCGCAGAACTGCTTCCTATCAGCAACTCAAAACAACTTGCTTTAACTCTTAACAGGGTAATCAGGTCATACCTCGACCAACGGAGTAAAGCTGCTCAGCTACTAATTAAACTGAAATCCGCGTAACATTTAAAACAGTGAATAGGCAGAATTTTCCTGTCTATCATATGTGCGGCTACCTGCGATCGCCCTACCATTGCCCGTGTTCTAATTGACGCACTCAATATATTTAAATCGGCTTCAATTATTCGTCGATCGCGACACCGACCAGAGACTTTCGCTCATCTTCAGGCAATGTGGTCATTTCTACAGTATCTACCGCTGTTGCGATCGCCATTGTCTCCAAAGAAGACACTTCTAAAATCTCTTCAGGTTGGTGCGGTTTATGTAAACGAATTCCTAAAAACACATCGTAGACAAACCCGAATAAGTCTTTAGTGGTTTGTAAGATGCCTAAGGATTGGTGAGCACCTTTTTCATCTAGCAATGGTTTGGATTGATAGTAAGCGCGTTCGTAGTAGTACCAGGGAATTGAAGGCCAAAGGTGGTGGATCAGGTGATAGTTTTGCCCCATGATCAGCCAGTTCATCATGGAGTTGGGATACACCCGCGCATTTTTCCAACGATTGCGCTCTTGGAAAGGGCGATGAGGTAGATAGTCGAAAAATAACCCTAGGGCTAAACCAACGATCGCCAAGGGAACAAACCAAAAGTTAAAAATATAGCCAATAAAATCGTAGCGGCAGCCCAAGTAGATGATTACGGCAACTGCGAGTCGGGCGATCGCCCATTCTAAAAGTTCATATTTGCGCCAGAGTCGTCGCTTAAAAAAATAAATCTCGTGGTACATGAAGCGGGCATTAATCAGCCATAGTGGACCAAAGGTAGACACCACATGATCGGGGTCGTTTTCTGGGTCATTGACGTTAGCGTGATGCTGCATGTGTACCCGCGTAAAAACGGGGAAGGAGAAACCCAGCATTAAAGCGCTGCCATGTCCTAAAACGGCATTCACAATGCGATTGCGGTGGGCAACGTTATGACAGGCATCATGAATCACCGTGCCAACCATGTGTAAAGCAACGACGTTCATGACAAAACAGCACCAGTCAACCCAATGCCAATGAAAAAAGCCCACTGTAGAAACCACCACGATCGCGATCGCTACAAGGAACATGAGCAATGTAGGATTAAAATCGCCCGGCGCACCCATTAAGTCCCTTGGTGCCGTCAGGGGCTTGATTGCCTCCGACATCTATCTCTTACTCCTTTTAGCCACATGGCGTAGTATACGCTACCTAAACACTCAAAATAAAGTTTTGTAAAAGCTGCTCATAAAGATTGGTTAGGATTATTCAATAGAAGCCTTCTGCTATCTACAAATAAAGTGTTTAACCTTGCTTAAGCATAGGAACTTTTAACTGCTTACACCGTCTGTTTTTATATTGCCCTGTTGGATTGCCCTTATCAGTCAATTAAGCGTTCATTCTAGAGATACCTACAATGCTGACTCAAACTTGCAAAACCGTCATCGCAGTTTTAGGAATAGCGGTGCTATTGGGCGGTGAGGCTGCAACCGCAATCGCGACTCCCATACAAATTATCAGTCAACTGCCAACGGGCACCACTGGGCAACCTAGCACTTCAGACGATGTCATTGTAGACATTGAGAATTCACGCGGCGTTCCTGGCTCTTCTGGCAATCCTAATACAATCCCAACTGGAGCGCCTAGCGGCAGTCCAGCGAGTACCCTCAGCGGTACGCGCTTTAGCTGCCAGATTGTAAACGGGCAATATACCGTGATGTATCAGCCCCAAAGCCAACCCGGACAGACCTATCCATGGGCTGTTCCTAACGCGATGGGTGGTGGCTGGAATCCAACCAAGCGCTGTAGTGAAATTAGCCGACGGCTAGAACAGTATCGTCCCGATGGGTTGATAGACATGCAAACGGCTGTCGAAAATGGCTACAACACCGTTTGCGTAACGACTCAACGAGTTTCAGGCTGTCGGATTGTGCTGACGGTTCCCCCTGGACAAGATGCCACTGCGACCCGCGATCGCGTGTTTCAAAACCTGACTGTTGCCGACAGTGGGCAGCAAACCCAGGGTGTGAATACCTTTGTGAATGGCGGATCAGGTGGAGCAGGCGGCTGGATTGGCGAAGCTGCACGGATGCTTAATATTAATCTTCCTGGAATTGGGAATGCGCAAGCTACTAACTCTAACGCGATTAACTTGCGCCCCTTTCTTGATCGCGCTGATGGCGGCACGGGCACTTATTTAAGAAGATCTGCCATCACCAGTCCCGGACGACGCTTGAATCCCAATCGATTTCGGTAGTCTACCCATTTTCTAAGGTGTGTTTTGGCTGCGCTCAATGCACCTTAGAAGTTCTTAATTTGACGCTTCTGATTCATTAACTGTTCATGTTGATCCAATAAGCTGTATCAACTCTTACGGAAGTCGCTGGTAAGAATCCGATAAGGTCACTTTAGCTTCAAAAGTGTGACCTGAATTACACGGATTTCATGCGTTTAGAACAGTTGCAGGCATTTTTGGCGGTAGCGGAAACGGGTAGTTTTCAAAAAGCTGCTCAGCGCTGTGGCGTGACCCAATCTGCCATTAGCCGCCAAATTCAGGCGCTAGAGGCGGACTTGGGCGCACCCTTATTTCATCGCACGGCTCAGGCAAAGCTGACGATTTCGGGCGATTTGCTGTTGCCGCGCGCTAAAAAAATCTGTCAGGAATGGCAAAATGCGACGCAAGACGTGGCTCAACTGGTGGCAGGAAAACAGCCAGAACTTTGTGTAGCCGCGATTCATTCCATCTGTTCTCATCATTTGCCGCCCATTTTGCAGCAGTTTTGTCGAGATTATCCCGATGTGCAATTGCGTGTCACGGCATTAGGTAGCGATCGCTCCCTCAAAGTATTAAAAGATGGCTTGGTCGATTTGGCGATCGTCATGAACAATCGCTTTTTGACCATGAGTCCTGAAATGGTGGTGCAGGTGCTTTACGAAGAACCGATCAAAGTTTTGGTCGCCGCAGGGCATCCCCTTGCTGCTTATGCTGCGATTCCCTGGTCAGAGCTGACGCAGTATCATCAAGTTGTGTTTAAAGATGGCTACGGGATGCAGCGCATAGTGCAAGAACAGTTTGAACGGCGTGGCGCAACGCTCAAAGCAGCACTAGAATTGAATACTCCCGATGCATTTAGAGGGATTGTGCGGCAAGGCGAATTGGTAGCACTGTTACCTGAATCGGCTCTAGTGGATGCTTACACTGATCCTACGTTGGCAGTGCGTCCAATTGAGTCGGGCTATGTTGGCGTTGATACAGAGCCGTTGACCGATCCACCCCTAACTCGGCAAGTCGTCATGGTGACCACCCGCGATCGCCTGCAAATTCCACCCATTCAACATTTTTTCAGTTTAGTGATTGATCATCTTGCCCAGGCGGCAACTGTTTTACCTTTAGCATCTGTCGGTCGTGACGGTTAATTGAGAACGCACCATGAGCCATGCCTTTAGAGAACTCCTCCGCAAAATTGGCAGCGGTCCTCATACAGGACACAACCTGACGCGAACAGAAGCCCACGCTGCCACCAAAATGATGTTGTTGCAAGAGGCAACTCCTGCCCAGATTGGCGCGTTTATGATTGCTCATCGCATTCGCCGCCCGACTGGAGAAGAACTGGCGGGAATGCTAGATGCCTACGAAGAATTGGGACCCATATTGCAGGCGATCGCCACTTCTCGACCTGCATTGGTGTTTGGCATGCCCTATGACGGCAGAACGCGCACTATACCAATTGTTCTATTGACCGCTTTAGTTTTAGCGGCAGCAGGATGCCCAGTGGTGCTGCACGGCGGCGATCGCATGCCGACGAAGGAGGGTGATCCTCTAGTTCTTTTTTGGCAAGGATTGGGCATGGATTGGACGATGCCCTTGTCTCAGGTACAAACTACTTTTGAACAAACAGGCATTGGCTTTATCCATATCCCAACCCATTTCCCCCTAGCTCAGGGACTCGTTCCCTATCGAGAGCAAATTGGCAAACGACCTCCCTTTGCCACTATGGAGTTGATGTGGTGCCCTTATGCAGGCAATGCCCATGTCGTCTCTGGGTTTGTGCATCCTCCCACCGAGACCATGTTTCAAGATGCCTTTGCCCTGCGGCAAGTCAGCCAATTTACTACCGTCAAAGGGCTTGAGGGCAGTTGTGATTTGCCTAGAGAGCGAACCGCCATTATTGGTTTAGGCACTGTGAATGCGGCTGGTGAAGTGGAACTGGAACGCTTATGTTTGCCACCCCGCGAGTTTGGGTTTGAGGGAGCAAACGTCCCGTTGACTTCACCTGAAGCCGCGATCGCTGCCATGCAGTCTGTTTTAGCAGGACAACCATCCGAGCTAATGAAATCGGCGCTGTGGAATGGTGGCTTTTATTTGTGGCGCTGCGGCATTAGCCCTTCTATCCAAGCAGGCATCACTCAAACAGAAGTGCTATTAACCACCGGACAAGCCAAGCAAAAGCTGCAAGAGCTTCAGCAAAAAACCGCCGCGATCGCGCTGATTCGCTAACCCGCTGAGATCGGACAAATTCAATGCAATTGATTTGAATCAGTCAGGCTGTTGCGTGCCTTCTGGCAACAAGATGTCTCCCCATTTCCTTGGGTAGGGAATACTAGAGCCAGTGCAGCCTAGTAATATTAGCGAAATGTTTATTGATAGGCTAAGTGATTAGGAATCATCTCTAACCCGCCCTGAGCATTGCATTAGAAAACGTAATGCTCAGGCAGTTTGGGTTGAAAGAAACAAAACCTTTATTAGCCAGCAGCTACCATAAATTTCTTTTTAACTATGTCAACTCCCTCTTTAGAGCAAGAAATAAAAGCGTTACGTCAACAAAATGCTCAATTAAAACAGCAGCTTCACACCACAGCACGGGCGAATTTAAATGTGGTAGAGAACCCTAAATATTCTGAAACTGACGCTTCAACCGAACAATTAGAATCACAAATTGCGGAACGAACGCAAACTCTGCAAATGGTGATTGCTCAGTTACAGGCAGAAATTCGCGATCGCAATGAGGCAGAGATTGCCCTTGCGGCCAGCGAAGCAAAGTTTCGTAGCCTCGTTGAACATGCCAATGGGGTAATTTTTGAACTAGCCCTTGATGGCACTTTCACCTATCTTTCTCCCCATTTCACTGATGTCTGGGGGTTTGAAATTTCTGAAGTAATGTACCAATCCTTTGCCCATTGCATTTATCCAAAAGATCTACATGCCTGCCAGTCCTTTCTTAAAAAGATTGCAATTACGGGGAAGAAGCAGTCTGGGCTGGAGTTTCGAGCGCAGTGTAAAAACAGCAGCACACCTTGGATGATGAGCAATGCGTCTCCAATGTATGGCAGCAATGGGCAACTCGTTGGATTCCAAGGCATTGCTTTTGATATCAGTGAAGCAAAGCGTGACGAAGTCATTCGCAAGCAGGCTGAAGAGGCTCTGCGCCAAAGCGAACAGCGGTTTCGAGATGTGAGCGAAGCCGCTGGAGAATACCTATGGGAACTCAACGCCGAAGGTGTTTATACCTTTGTTACCGAAAAATCAAAACTAATCAAAGGGTATCACCCCTCCCAATTGATCGGGCGATCGCCATTTGAATTTATGCCCACCACCGATAGCGTTCGGATGCAAGCAATCCTAGAAAATGCTTGCACCCACAAAAAAAGTTTCACTCTAGAGCATCGCAACATCACCCCTGATGGGGAAATAGTTTGGGAGAAAGTGACTGGGCTGCCGCTTTTAAATGAGCAAGGTGAAATTGTCGGTTTTCGAGGGGCCGGGCAAAGCATCACGGAGCAAAAAGTTGCAGAAGAAGCTTTGCAGCGCAGTGAACAGGAACTTCGTCAAAAAGCTCAAGATCTAGAGCACGCCCTCAAAGAAATTCAACGTACCCAGTCTCAATTGATTCAAAGCGAAAAAATGTCTTCCCTAGGGCAGCTCGTTGCGGGTGTGGCTCACGAGATCAATAATCCAGTGAACTTTATTTTTGGCAATCTCTTCCACGCGAATAAATATGCTCAAGATTTGATCCGGCTGATTCAGGTTTACCAGCAGGCATACCCCAATCCGGTCAGCGCAGTGCAAGCCGAGGCAGCGGCGATCGATTTAGATTTTGTTTTAGCAGATTTACCCAAACTGCTATCGTCGATGCGAATTGGCGCTGAACGCATTCAAAAGATTGTTTCTTCCCTGCGAACTTTTTCCCGTATGGATGAAGCAGAGTTCAAAGCGGTCGATATTCATGACGGCATTGACAGCACGTTGATGATTTTGCAAAATCGGCTCAAAGGACGAAAGAATCGCCCGGATATTACCGTTACCAAGCACTATGGCCACTTGCCCTTAGTGGAATGTTACGCCGGACAACTCAATCAAGTGTTTATGAATCTGTTGAGCAATGCGATCGAGGCGATCGATGAACAAATCGAAAGCAGTGTGCCACGCTTTGTGAACGCTGCATTAGAAGAAGCGATCGGTTTAGGACAAAAAGCAAAAGACCTAGCCCAGATAGAACCTTTCTCGTCTCTTGCCTCTTGCTCCTTGCCTTTTATCACCATTCGCACCGAGCAAATCGGTTCAAATCGGATTCACATCTGCATTGCTGATAACGGCATGGGAATACCCGAATCTGTCCGTAAGCGCCTGTTTGACCCATTTTTCACCACAAAGCCTGTGGGTAAAGGAACCGGAATGGGTTTATCCATTAGCTATCAAATTGTGACAGAACGGCACCACGGATCGTTGCACTACAATTCGACACCAGGACAAGGATCTGAATTTGTGATTGAAATTCCCGTGAAGCAATAGGCGCTAAGACTGGCTATTCCATTCAGTCGTGGCATCGTTAATAGCTTGGTCAACTGTTTTTTGTTCCAACATTGCTGCTTGCAAATTATCGTAGATCACTTTTTGCAGCTTTTTCACGTTTTTCATCGCTGGAACTAGCACTTCTGCATCCTTCATTTGTTGAGCGCTGACGACTCTGGCTTTGTCAACCGGGGTGGCATTAGCCGGAGCCGTGTTGAAATAGGGATCTTGCAACGCTTTTACAGTGGAAGGCAAAACATTTGCAGCTTTCGCAAAAGTAAGCTGGTTTGCATCATTGGTGACATAAAGGGCAAACTTGAGCGCACCTTCCGCCACATCCGTGTCTTTGGGAATAACGAGATTCATCACTGCAACGTTTTTCTTACCAGTGTCGCCTGTGATTTGAGTGGATGAGGCTGAAGCTTTGGCGATCGTAGGAGCGTTGGTCGCAATGTTATTCAAAAATTCAGCGCCGGATGCTAAAACGGCAGTGTCTCCCCGTTGATAAAGATCGATCGCGTGGCGATGTCCCTCCGTTAGCACTTCTTTAGGAATCAATCCATTTTTGTATAAGTTCACCCAATACTCAAATGCTGCCTTACCTTGGGGCGTATTGAAGGCTGCTTTGCCGTCGGCATCCGTCAAATTCACACCCATCTGCACAAAGGATTCCAGCACCTCTCCGGAGTCGCCAGGCACCACAGTGGCAAAAAAGGCATATTTCCCAGTTTTATCCTTCAGCAGCTTGGCAGCGGTTGCCAACTCTGTATAAGTTGCGGGGGGCTTATCCATACCTGATCGCTTAAACAAATCGGTGTTGTAGATCGCTACGCGCGTTGTTAGGTACCAAGGCAACCCAAATGTTTTGCCATTGAGCGTACTGGCTTTCCAAATGTTCGGCAAATAGAGCTGTTTCACATCCTCCGGAACCTTTTCGTTCAACTCCATCCAGGCATTGCGCTCTGCTAACTGTGAGGCAAATCCAGGATTCAAATTCACCACATCGGGCGCGGTTTTAGCAGAAACGGCTGTGAGGATTTTGCGCTCCATATCCGCCCAAGGCACATCCACCCAACGCACAGTGTAAGCCGAATTTTCTTGCTCAAACTGGGCAATGAGCGTGTTGAAATAATCGGTGAATTCTGGCTGAAGCTGCATCGTCCAAAATTCAATTTCTTGCTTGCCGCTGGCTGTAGTTGCTTGTGGATTGTTTGCAGGAGTCCCTCCACAGCTAACTAACCAACTGAGCATCAATCCACAGAGGGCAAACAAAAAAGCTTTTTTCCAACGAGAAATCCGATTCATTGTGAGTGGGGAGTAGAGGGTGGGACGTGACGGCAAGGAACGGAATGTGCCAGGGAAACTATGCATCTAAGACCTACTAATGATAGCGGATGGATGGAGTGGTAAAGGAAGATACAGATGAGGGGTTTGAATTGATTCACCAGTCGTCACTCGTCCTTCGCCATTGCACCACTGGCTATTTCTCAGATCCCGTCTCCTATTCCCTGCTTAGGTGTGGCCTATGGCACGCTTACGACATCGCACCATGGGGTAGTATTCTCTAAGCAAAACCCGCTGCTGTTAAGTGTTTTTATCTAGAAGCCGGCGATCGCATAACCACTCGGATTGTAAGGAGGATTTCCTATGTATATTGAGGACATTATTGCCAGTGAAGTTTTGGACTCGCGGGGTAATCCTACGATTGAAGCGCGAGTGATATTGGAGGACGGAACGGAAGGATCGGCGATCGTGCCGTCTGGGGCTTCAACGGGTGAAAAAGAAGCGGTAGAACTGCGAGATGGCGATCCGAAACGTTATGGCGGCAAGGGCGTGTTGCAGGCAGTGGACAATGTAAACGAGAAAATCACGCCGGAGTTAGTGGGCATAGAAGCCACTGCCCAGCGCGAAATTGATATGCTGATGATTGAAATTGACGGCACCCCTAATAAAGCAGATCTGGGTGCAAACGCAATTTTGGCGGTTTCGATGGCGGTAGCAAAGGCGGCGGCAACTTATATGGGAATGCCGTTATACCGCTATTTGGGTGGGGTGAATGCATCGTTGCTGCCTGTCCCCTGCATGAATGTGATCAATGGGGGTGCCCATGCGGATAACACAGTCGATTTTCAGGAGTTTATGATTGCGCCGCACAATGCACCCAGCTTTGCAGAGTCGATTCGGATGGGGATAGAAACATTCCACGCGCTGAAGTCGATTTTGAAGGCAAAGGGCTACAGCACTGCTGTGGGAGATGAAGGGGGATTTGCACCGAATCTAAAGTCCAACGAAGAGGCGATGGAGGTGATTGTGGAGGCGATCGCCAAAGCAGGCTATAAACCGGGCGAAGATATTTCAATTTGCCTTGATCCGGCAACCAGCGAAATGTGGAAAGACGGCAAATATCGATTCTTCAAATCCACGCAGGAATCGAAAACCTCAGAAGAAATGGTCGCTCTGTGGGCATCTTGGGCAAGGCAATATCCAATCGTTTCACTGGAAGACGGCATGGGCGAAAACGACTGGGATGGCTGGAGCTTACTGACTAAGGAGATTGGAGGCACAGTGCAACTGGTGGGCGATGACCTGTTCTGCACCAATGCCAAGATCTTGGCAGAAGGCATTGAGGCAGGAATTGCTAACTCGGTATTGATCAAAGTGAACCAGATCGGCACCTTAACCGAAACACTGGACACCATTGAGCTAGCCCAAAAGAATCATTACAGCTACATGGTTTCCCATCGATCGGGCGAGTCGGAAGACACAACGATCGCCGATATTGCGGTTGCTACCGGAGCCGGACAAATTAAAACAGGGTCGGGCTGTCGCGGTGAACGCGTCTCTAAATTTAACCAACTGCTGAGAATTGAGCGGCAGCTTGGAAAATCAGCGCGGTTTGCGGGCAAATCGGCATTTGCTTGAACTTGTGAGACTCCGCAAAAAGACTGGGTAATCTGAAAGAACGAGATCGCGCTAGCAATCCCACAGAGCTTGTGCGATCTCGTTCAACTTATGAGTATGGATAAATTTTATGAAACAAATCATTAGTGCAGTTGTCGCAGTTGCTATTAGCTTAACCGGGGCTGGACTTTCGGGAATCAATGCAGACAATCGTTTTCTTCAGGCTGCGAAGGCAACCCCCAAACCTGAACCGACCTTACTTAGTCAACTGACCAGCAAGCTCGATCTAGCTTTGTTGGCAAAGGCAAGTGCAGTTTTTGTTCAGAGCGATCGCTATCGAACGGAATCAGAAATTCGTGTGAAAGCAACATCCGGTGGCACCAATGTGATTAGCCTTGCCAAAGTGACGACCCTAGTGCAAGCGCCTAACAAGTTCCGCGCTGAAATCACCTTCCCATCAGACAATGGAACCGAGGTGAAAAGCATTGTTATTTCCGACGGCAAGCAAGTGTGGATGTATCGCTCAGATTTGCAGCAATATGCCATCACTCCGGTTGAAAAATTTGATGAATTGAATGACTACTATTGGGTTGGCATATTGTCCTACTGGTATTCAACAGTGACACCAGACGTTCGCCAATTATTAGCCAGCGGCACTTTAGCTGATCCACAAGTGTTGAAAGAGATGGGTATGACCGATACCTCATCCCTGAAAGGAGCTAGCCAAATGTTAGACGGGCGATCGCTCTATAGCTATGAATTTACGGATAAAGAAGGGTTCACCATTTCAGCTTCTATAGAACCAACCACTGCAGAATTTAAGCAGATTCGCCTAAACGGCAAGTCGGATGGCTTTAATGTAGATATTGCCGAACGCATTCTCAGCCGCACTCCTAACCCCGCGATCGCGGCGAATGCCTTCAAATTCACAGCTCCAGCTAAAGCCAAACTGGTGAAATCCGTCGAGATCGGACCCCTATAAAAATTAATGGACAGGTTCCTCGCCCCTCGGTTCTCCCTTAAAACTGTCAAAATAAAAGCAAACTGATTAAGGAAGAACCATGCGACTACTTCACACAATGCTGCGGGTCGGCAATTTAGAGCAGTCCCTAAACTTTTATTGCACCTTTTTAGGCATGAAACTACTCCGCCAGAAAGAATATCCCGGCGGGAAATTTACCCTGGCATTCGTGGGCTATGGTGATGAATCGGAAAATTCTGTTCTGGAACTGACTTACAACTGGGGCAAAGAGGACTATACCTTAGGCGATGCCTATGGGCACATTGCGATTGGGGTCGATGATATTTATGCAACCTGCGAACAAATTCGCACCCAAGGCGGTAAAGTCACCCGTGACCCAGGACCGATGAAGCACGGTTCAACCGTGATTGCGTTTGTAGAAGACCCCGACGGATATAAGGTGGAATTGATTCAACTGAAAACCCACAGTGAGATGGAGTCTGAGAAAGCGGCTGAAATCGCTTCAGCTTAGGTGAGTCTATCCAAAACAAGTTCTAGATGGAAAGTTGAGGTGATCTACGAAAGCTTAAGGGAACTCTAGAAAGATAGCTCCTTCCTGTTCTTTCGCTGATGTGCCCCTATGACCCACGGATTATATCTTTACGGCATTTTTCCCATTCCAGGACCCCAAAACTTGCAGTTGGAAGGATTGGATCAACAGCCAATCCACGCCCATGAAATTGATGGCTTCACCTTTCTTTATTCTGAAACACAACAGAGCCGCTATTTAGCAAGTCGAAAAAACCTGCTAGGGCACGAACGGGTGCTGGAGCAAGCAATGCACGCTGGATACCGAACATTGCTGCCGCTACAATTTGGATTGATTATTGAAGATTGGGATGCGGTGACACAACAGTTGACTGCTCCTCATAGCGATCGCCTGCATCACCTCTTCACCCAGCTAGACGGACATCGAGAAGTGGGTGTAAAGCTGTTTTGGGAGCAGGAAAGCGAACTGCAACTACTGCTGGCAGAAAACACCGCTTTGCAAGCTCAGCGCGACAACTTGGAAGGAAAAACCCTAACCATGGATGAAGTCGTGTCTATTGGGCAGGCGATCGAGCGATCGCTCGACTCTCGCAAACGCACCATCATTGAAGCATTTCGTGCAGCGCTCAATCACCTCGCTGTCAATACGGTAGAAAATGACAGCCTCACCGAAGCCATGATTTATAATGCCGCCTATCTCATTCCTTGGGAAACTGAAGCTGCCTTCAGTGAACAAGTTGAAGCCCTTGATCGCCAGTTTGAAGGTCGCCTTAAAATTCGCTACAACAACTTCACTGCGCCGTTTAACTTTGCTCAGCTAAACAGGGACTAGGGAACAAAAAACCAACCCCAAACTCCTAAACCCAAAACTCGAAGCCTAAGCCTCATTTCCCTTCGCCCCTCGTATTTCCTATGCTCTTCCGCCTCCTTTTCGCTCCCGTTACTGGCATCACCTGGATTGCTGGACAACTTCAAGAACGAGTCGATTCTGAACTCAATGTCAAAGAAAATATGCAAAAGCAACTTTTGGCATTACAGCTGGCCTTTGATATGGGTGATGTCCCTGAAGCGGAATTTGATGAGCAGGAAGAAGAATTGCTGCTGGCGATTCAGGAACTAGAAGATTTGGAAAATTTGGAGCAGGAAGAAGAATAGAAAGACTATCGGTGCACGCTTTCTCTGTCTTTAGAAGCAGTTGTGATCTCTATCCTGCGCTGGGTTAAAGCCTTATCTATCCCTCGTAACCTAAGGAAGCTTACTGATAAGAACAAGAGGTTTTTCTATGACTTATGTTACTTCAAATGTTGCGCCTGAGCAGGTAAAAGCTTTCCAGGCTCTAGAAGTAGATCAACAATTGGCACTCTTCTATTTTGTTTACAAAAAAATGGGTGATACTGTTACGCCTGCGGCTCCAGGAGCTAGTAAGGCATCACCCGAAATTGCTGAAGGATTGTTGAATCAGGTCAAAGAGTTGCCTTTTGACGATCAGCTACAGCTTCAACGGGACTTAATCACAGGCAAAGATACTGTTATTACGCGTGAGTATGCGGCACTAAGCGATACAACGAAACTGTTATTTTGGTATTTGCTGGCTCAAGGAATGGACAACAATCAAATTATTCCAATGCCGTCTGATTACCAGCTTTCTGGTGAAGCTGATCAGCTATTAACCCAAATTCAAGGGTTGGGCTTTGAAAAGCAAATTGCCTTTTTCCGCGATATTGTTTCTCCTATGGGATTTGACTCAACAGGTGCTTAATAGCATTTGTGTTTGAGGTATTTGAACAATACAAACTGGTTTAGATAAGAATTGGGAGTGTGTTTGAACCTACACACTCCCAATTCTTATAATTCATCAATGACGCAAGGCACCATTACTGATTGGTCGAGCGATCGCCATAGTCTTCTGATGCTTCTGGGTCGAGTTCCCAACGGCGATCGTCTCGTTCTTCAAGAATTTCATTAGTTCGCAGAAAGGCTCTATCATCCATCTCTAGCCCGACTGCCGCTCCTAATTCATCCACAATATCCATGTCAGGCGTTGGCGCTGTGCCCCCAACCGCTTCATCACCTACAGCATCAGCATCTATGCTGGTTAGCATTGCATCGGCTTCATTAAAATCCTGTAGGCGATCGCGTAAAGTGTGACCACCAACACTAGATTCAGACTGATCATGAACCCCTGTCCCATAGGACTCTGTCATTTCTTGGGGCAAATCGCCATTTTCTTGTAGCGCCTGTTCATCAGTCACTTCGTCGGGATTATCTAAGAATTGATTGTCTACTTTATTGATCATTTTCTGGTTACCTTTGATTTGATTGAAACTTGCATAAAACTAATCTGTGTTCTGCTGTAGCACTCGTTTTCAATTATTTCAGCTACATCTAAACTGCATGATGTCTTAATTTGCTATAAGTTTAACCAGATTTTTAAGCAACAAAATCATTAGGTAGATAGATAATCTTTTTCGTCTATATGTCCAGAGCTAAAAAGCATACTTACCCTTTATTGAGTAAATCTAAAAACACCGCAGCAAAGTTTTTACATCTATGAATTTCTTTTGATTGATGTCTCTCTTTTGATGCCTATTCAACCTTTCTAACGACAGACACGTTAGTTGTAGGTATAACTTACAGTTTACATATCAACACTCAATCACCACAGATTGAGACCCGAAATCGAGTTTTTCTCAATGTTGAAAAGCGCATTGCGAGAAGCCATGCCCGAGGAATCCATGGTTCTCTTGTGCAGCTGCTAAACCTTTATAAATCTAGGAGACAATTATGAAAATCAAGTTCGATCGCACAAACCACCTGATCAATATCGCAAGATTCGCTAGCATCAGTGCTCTTGCAGTTTGTTCCACAGTCACACTGTTTCAGCCAGAAGCTGCCCATTCTCAACAGTCACCTTCTAATCCTTCAACAGTAGGAGATCTGAACGAGCAAAACGGTAATACTCCCAACAATTCAGAAAACCCAAGCACAATCAGACGGAACCCTTCAACTGACAAAAATGATAGCTTGACTGCTCCTAGTAACACTCTTCCTGGAAGAGGCAGCTATACTGCGCCCCGGAGCGGTAGTTCAACTAACAGCCTTTCTCCTAAAACACCTCAAGATGCTAAAAATCCATCTATGACTACCAGCGGTGATGCCGACTCTCAAGTAGGCGGTAGCCGACGCACTAGCCCAACCATTGGCGGTAGCGGTGATGGTGCTAATGGCAATATGCGCATGAATGGAACTACTCAGACTCAGCCAACCCGTACCAGCCAGGACTCTATGAGTCCATCTATGCGAACTGATGGCACTGCTGATGCCCCAGTAGGCGGTAGCCGACGCACTAGCCCAACCATTGGCGGTAGCGGTGATGGTGCTAATGGCAATATGCGCATGAATGGAACCACCCAGACTCAGCCAACCCGTACCAGCCAAGACTCTATGAGTCCATCTATGCGAACTGATGGCACTGCTGATGCCCCAGTAGGCGGTAGCCGACGCACCAGCCCAACTATTGGCGGTAGTGGTGATGGTGCTAACGGAAACATGCGTATGAATGGAAACACGAATTCAAATACAGATACTCGTGTAAATTCCACAACTGAGATGAACGGCACCATGAATAACTCAACTGGCACTTCAGGTACCTCAAATGCGGTGCCAGGACTCTGGTAACACCTGAGCGTTTGGTTAGTTAATTAGTTAACTGATTGAGCTACCAAAAATGCAAACTCTAATGTAGTTACACCTCATTATTCGTAACTAGTAAACCTGTCTTAAAAGGTGATGGGTTTACTAGTTAGACCCTATAGAGCTGTTCTGCAATCATTCTTCTAAAAATTCGATCATTAATTTGGTAGCGCACCAAACCTCACAGGCGAAACCTATTTATCTCTTAAGAAAGAGGTGTATGACTTCCGTTATTTATAAGGTTTAAATAACGACTCCAGTGGGCTAATTTGTGAGTTCCAATCAAAAAGTATAAACATGAATCTCGTTAAGGAGTTGACAGAATGAATAATGAAACAGGCGATGCTATTAAGCAACCGTTTGACGAAGCTCATGAGCGTGAAGAGAACACTCTTGAAAAAGCAAAAGTAGCGTTTAGTGATAAGCTTCCTATCTCAACGCCTGCTGCTGCCGTTTCTAGTAGTGAAGTTAGTGTTCACGAGCTTAAGTCACGCCTAAATTGGGGAGAACCCGGTTTGACAATTCTAGATGTTCGCGATCGCGATGTATTTGATGACTGTCGCATTTTGGGTGCAATGAACACACCTGTATCAATCTTGCCAGGTGCAGTGCAGTCTACGTTGCAATTCAAACGTGACATTTATATTTATGGCAGTAATGACGGAGAATCGACTACAGCCGCTAATATACTGCGCGAAGCTGGTTTCCATCAGGTGGCAGTGCTAAAAGGTGGTCTAGAAGCTTGGTTGAAAATAGATGGCTCTGTAGATGGGGTGAATACAAACACAGATCCCGGTCCAGATGCATACAATGTCTTTTCTAGACTTAAAGAGTTTGCTAATGAGCGCGCTAAAGAAAAAAGTGTGAGCTAACTTTATAAGTGCATTTCGTTAATTTAAGCGATGTGTTTAATATTCCTTGTTTTATGGCTTTTTGCATCTCAAAGTTATAGAACAAGGAATTTTTTTAGCACTTAAATTGAAACGCGATCGCAACTACAATCTTTCTTTTGATGGAAGCTTTTAAGTGAATTTTATCTTTAGATCTAGATATTCAATAAGTAACTATTTTGTTTATCCGTAAGGAGCGATCGCGATGTTAGAAAAAAAAGTAGATCAAACTTCGATTCCAAATGACCCAACTGAAGTAGAGGCAGAAAACTTAGCATCAGCAGTCAAACGTCCTGCCGATGCAGAAATCTCAGATGAACATCGTCCCTTTTTAGAGAAAGTGATGGTAAATGGCGGTCTCTCTGATCCGTATGATGCTAGAGACATTACCGAAGTGGTTTTTCGGGTAATGCGTGATTTGATGACCACAGAAGCCGCGGATAGGGTAGCTGATGAGCTACATGAAGAAGTTTTGGATACTACCGATAAAACACTTCAGATGGAAATCACAACGCTGTGGAAAGATACCAATCCACTGGTTGGATTTTTAAGTCGAGTACGTCCACCTTGGCAAGGACCTGGGATTTTCAAAATCACTTCTGACCGATTTTTGTTTAGAGTTGCAAACGAATCTGGAATGTCTCGGGCGGTCGATCGAGATAAGGTGATTAAAGCGATTTTCTCTGCTACGAAGGATGAGTTATCAGAAGAACGTATTGAAGAAGTAGCAAGTTGGTTACCGGACGTTGTGCGGAACCTTTGGGAGCAAGCATAGTTAATCGTCTGTAATTTGATTTACAGATTTATAAGGGCGTGGTGCTTGGACAATCACTTTAACGGCTCATTCCGAAAAGTGTTGAGTGCTACGCCCTTATTTAATGGGTTAATGAGCCAATAGAGTCAGGCTCATCATGAATTTAGAGTAGTATTTCTTCTAAGGTTCACACTTGGAGCTAGAAGGTCGGTATCTGTTCAATTTTAGTTTTGGCGTGAATGATTAGCCGTTGTGCTTGAATGTCAATCTTTTGAAGCCAAAGAGCCATTCCTGGCATGTCAAAATTGCTTAGATCCAAGAGCATAGTGAGCTGCTTTAAGATCGCTAAGCCTAGCTCTGGCGTTAATCCCTGTCCCGCCACAGACAGAATTTCTAGATTAACTTGCTGACCATTTTCTTTGATTTGTGGAATCACTGTAGCTGAAAGAGATTTAGCTTCGTTGTTCTCTCGCACTAAAAAATCGACGTTTAGCGAAAGGGTTCCTTGCTCAAGTAAGCGAACGTCTGCACGGTGAACTTTAATTGTGTGAGACTGCCCATCAACCTGTAATTTTAAATCCTGAAGTTTGTTGGCAATGTAGTCAGACTCTAAAGCTCGATTAAGATCACCCTCTGTTAAAACAATTTGAGCATCGGCATCGGCGGGTTGACTCAGTTCGATGTTGCCAAAAAAAGCGCTAAAGGGATTGATAGAAACCTGGTTTGTTTGAATTTCTAAGGACTCCATGCGTAGGTCTTGTTTTATGACCATTCCTTTGCCGCTAATTGCCACAGAGTCTACTTCTCCCTGAAGCAACTTACCTGGGTTTGTGCGAATATCAACATTAAAATCTTCTACCTCGTCTAGCTGGTTCGCAATTCCTATTTCTGCAACTTTACTGAGGGCTTGTTCTCCCAGATCGGGGCTATTAGATACCATTCTATCGTCTCCACAATTTGCTATTTTAAGCGAACTAGATTTAGGGATTTAGTTCTAATTCCCTTACTCATATGTGACTTAATGGAAAGAGATTGTTAATCTGTCTAAGGTGAGAGAAGCCACATTGTTGTGTATGTGAGAATATTTTGAGTAGGTAAGTTTTAGTTCAATAAAACAATATCAATCTGTTGCTTAACTACGTCTGACATTAACTTATTTAGTCTATAAACCACTCTTTATTAAATATCTATTTCGCCAAATGTTCAGAGATTGCATAAGTCATGCGATCGCAGATTTACTAAATTCAAATGGGAGGTTCAACCGATGGTAGCTTCAACTCAAATTACTTCTCTCCTTTTAAGTGCCCCACCCGATCCAACAACCTATCCCGATCTGCCCACACCTGATTACCCTGCTCCTGCCCCTATGCCCACGCCGGATGTGCCAAGTCCTTATCCAACACCGACTCCACAGCCCGATTCGCCGCCGATGTCAACGCCAGAAATGCCTCCTGAGATCATGCCTGGAGTTCCATCTATTTAGTCAGCATACGTTCATGACCGTTGTTCAACTAACAGTAAGCGGTCAACCCTAAATAACGATTGAAAGGAAGCACAATGGAAACACCATCAACGTCGAATAATCCTAACCAATCGGGACAAGCTGATAGCCGTAGTGATACCGAGCGATATGGCACGCTAATCGGCGGCGGAGCGCTGATTTTGATGGGGCTAAAGCAGCGTTCTTTGAGGGGCGCTTTATTAGCACTGGCCGGGGGTGGGTTAGCTTACCAGGCTGCAACGGCTCAAAAAAGTTTGTCGGATACGGTGTCAGAGACGGTTAGTCAGTCTCTAGAGTTGGGTAAAAGTAAGCAGGTCGAGAAGACAGTTACTATCTCGAACAAGACTCCAGCAGAACTTTATAGTGTTTGGCGAAATTTTGAGAATTTGCCAATGTTCATGAAACATCTCAAATCTGTACAGGTCATTGATGAAACTCGCTCTCATTGGGTTGCCAAGGCACCATTAGATAGCAGTGTGGAATGGGATGCCGAGATTGTTTCCGATCAAGAAAATCAACTGATTGCTTGGGCTTCGGTAGAGGGTGCCGATATCGATAATTCTGGCTTTGTTCGGTTTCAAGCAGCGCCAGAAGGTAGAGGCACCGAAGTGAAAGTGGTTCTGGAGTATACGCCGCCGGGTGGAACAATAGGAAATACCATCGCAAAAATCTTTGGCGAAGCACCAGAACAGCAAATTGGCGAAGAACTCCGCAACTTTAAGATGCTGATGGAGGCAGGCGAAATTGCAAGTACTGAGGGTCAATCATCAGGGCGTTCTTAAAATTGAATCGTCTTTGAGTTTGATGATGGCGCAGCCCCGCAGCTCACTATGCCCTCAGCAATGCCTAAAACTGTTCATAGTCTGCGAATGCCATCAAAATCTGTGTCTGTCTATGTTAGCTCGCGATACTTGGAGTCCCGGATGAGAGCCTGTTGCAAAATGGCAATTGCAAAATCAATCTTTTCTTGTAATTTCTAGCAGCAGGCTTAGCTGTAATAGGCTGCGTCGCAATCTGGTTGGGTTTTCAGTGCTCTGTCATAGGTGGCGATCTCCGTTTCCCTTTGCCCTAGGCTAAACGGCGTACACCACAGTTATCAAATGGGCACTCTTAAAAAGATTTAAACGTCTGCACCTTTACTAAAACGAACTAATTGCATTTACTCAATAGCTGAACTTTAGTTGAACTTTGATATGGCTAACTGTTGACATGAATGACAAAAATCAGGAATGTCCTCAAGGATGACGGTTTATTTGGCTAAATCTTTGTAGAATTCACGTTAGCCGCTCAAATAACTACCCTACTCAGCTTTTCATTGAGGCAAACGCATGGATTCCACGCAGCAGAATGTTCAGCCTGTACCTCCATTTAATGAGAAAAACGCAGAAACTCCAGCGATCGGGGGTGGTTTATCAATCATTGAATATTGGGCAAAACATACGCTTTCGCCTGAGGGTCCCAAACTATGGAAAACATTGCTGCATAAAAGTGCCTGCCTATCTTGTTCTTGGGGAACGGGTGGACAAAAAGGTGGCTTTACCAATGAGGAAGGTGAAAAGCTCCAGCGCTGCATGAAGAGTGTGGAATCGATTTCGGCGGAACTCAAACCTGCTGTCCCGATGCAGGTGTTTGAGCAGCAAAGTGTGGATCAGCTTCAGCGCTTAACCTCCATGGAAGCCGACCGACTGGGACGGTTAGGGTATCCAATGATTTTGCGAGAAAAGAAGTCTTACTATGAGCGAATTTCATGGGAAGAGGTCTATCAAATAGCCGAAGCAGCGTTTCGCAAATCGCCTGAGCGGGTTGCATCCTACAGTTCTGGGCGTTCTTCAAATGAGGCTGCATTTCTGCTGCAACTGATGATGCGGACCTTAGGCTCTAATAACTTGGCAGATTGCTCTGACCTATGCCACGCGCCCTCGACTACAGGGCTAAATAAGATGTTTGGCACACGCACCTCAATTGTTAGCCTGGAGAATTTGAAAAAGGCTGATTGTGTGGTGCTAGCGGGTTCAAACCCGTCTTATAATCAGCCCCGCTTGATGAACGAATTGATCAAGTTACGCGATCGCGGTGGCAAAGTGATTGTGATTAATCCAATCATGGAAATTGGCTTAGTCAAGTTTGGTTCTCCAGCATTTCCAGTCAAATCATTAGTTCCGGGTTCCGAAATTGCATCTCTATATCTACAACCTATTCCTGGTAGCGATACCGCACTGTTTGTAGGCATTCAAAAGTCTTTGTTGGAGCAAGGCTTTGTTCAAGAAAATTATTTGCGTGCCCATACAGAAGGTTGGGAAGCAGTAGTTGAGCAAGCAAGAGTAACCCCTTGGGAGACGATCGCGTCAACCTGTGGAGTGTCTCAACCAGAAATTGAGGCTGCCGCAACCATCATCGGCACATCTAAGGGCGTTGTGTTCGGATGGGCAATGGGCATCACGCAGCAGAAAAATAGCGTAGACAACGTTTACAGCATTGCGAATACGGCTTTGCTATCTGGCAATGTGGGCAAAGAAGGCGCAGGTGTGATGCCAGTGCGCGGACACTCCAACGTACAGGGATTTGGATCGATGGGGGTGACGGTGGATCTCAAAAAAGAGATTCAGCAAACCCTAGAAACCTTGTTGGGGCGATCGCTCAGTCCAGTGAAAGGCTACAACACGCGATCGCTGATTGAAGCGGCGGATGCTGGCAAGGTCGATACGCTTCTTTGTTTGGGTGGCAACTTATATGGGGCAAACCCAGACTCAGCTCAAGCGAAACGGGCATTAGGCAACATTGAAACAATCATCTACGTGGCGACAAAGCCAAACCTGGGGCATTTTCACGGATTGGCAAAGGTCAACACGATTGTGATTCCAGTCCTCAATCGATTTGAGAATCCTTATAAAACAACGGTGGAATCAGGCAATAATTTTGTCCGATTCAACGACCCCGGCGAAACCCATCTGACAGATGCCGATCTAATTTCTGAAGTGACGTTTTTAACAGAACTGGCGCATCGGATTCATGGCAACGATCCAGTTGATTGGCAGCAGTTACAAGACACGAAATATGTGCGGCAACTGATTGCCCAAACCATTCCCGGATTTGAAAAGATGGCAGCGATCGATGAAACCAATGAAGAATTTACCATTAGTGGACGGATTATCACGGAGCCACACTTTCCAACGCCTTCCGGCAAAGCAGCCATGTTCACTACTCCCTTACCCGCCCTATCTTTACCAGAGCTAAAAGATTTTGGAGTGCCTGAATCAACTCAAGGCATTGTGGTTGCCCTGATGACAGGACGTAGCTATTCTCAGCACAATACAGTGGTTTACAAAATTGATGATAAATATCGAGGGATGCCCCATCGCAACTGCATTTTGATGAGCCGAACCGATGCAGAACAAGCTGGATTGCAGGCACATCAGCGGGTTACAGTTCAAGGCAATGTTGGCAAACTAGAGCAAGTTGAAGTGATTTATGGCTCAGTTCGCCCCGGATCTGCGTTGATGTTTTATCCCGAAGTCAATGCCATTTTTCATCCAGAAATGGAGACGCGATCGGGCACTCCGGCCTATAAACGAGTGCCTGTCTTAGTTCATGCATAAGTACTATTTTGTAAAGGATGAAAAACAAATAATTGCTTGCTATGGTTTTAAGGCGTGGCAAAATCTATCTTCTATTGTGAATGGCGGCTAGACCAGGCGATCGCCACCCAATCTTCCGATCGCTCATATTCCAGCGCTTCAAACCCCACGGCTTGCAGTGCTGCGACAACTTCAGATTCCTGATCAGTGTTGAATCCAGCGGTAATCAGCAGTCCTTCTCGGCGCAAGGCTTTGCGGTAGTCAGCGGCAAGGGTGATGTGGATACGTCCCAGGATGTTGGCGGCGATCAAATCCAGGTTAGAGGCTTGAATAGTGGCAACTTCCTGGGTTAGCGTGTTGCTCATCCAATGTCCCAAGCTGCTGCCGTTGCCCAAGCTGCCGCATTGCACCGTGACTTGAGCCTCCACCTGATTGTCCTGAATCGTTGCCTGGGTCGCTTGCACCGCGATCGCGTCATTATCCAGCGCCAACACCTGCGCCCCTAGTTTCGCGATCGCCACGCTCAAAATTCCCGACCCACAGCCTAGATCCAGCGCTTTCATGCCAGGAGCTACGCGCCGTTCCAACAAGCGCAAACTCAGGATTGTCGCGGGATGTAAGCCACTGCCAAAAGCAAGACTCGGCTTCAGCCGCAACAGAATTTCATCAGAGCTGGATTGATAAGCATCAGTTGCGAGCACGACAAACCGCTGCCCAATGCGATGAATCGGGGAATTTTGGGATGCGGTGAGAGACTTAGTCTCCACAACAGCGGTCTCTAATTCTGTGGTTAAACCAGTTCGATGCAGCGGCGCGAGAAGTTCAGCGATCGCATCCACCCGCGTCCTTGATCGGCGATCGTGCGGCACATAAAAACACAGCCTAAACATCCAGCTAGCGGGAGCTGCTTGAGGCTGATAGTTAGTAATGGAGAGATTTTCTATACTCTCAGCTTCCGCCAGCAGAGTGCAAACCCAATCCACCGCTTCAGCAGTTGTATCCAGGCTCAACTCAATCCACGCCATGATGTAGCCGCACAATAGACCATTCCAATCCTACCGAAGACCTTTGATAAGCGCGAAAATAGAATGATTGATTGAAAATAACCATCTATGAATCAAGACCTATTGAATCAGGACCAATGGCAGCAGTGGCTAGAGGTTCAACAGCGCCAAGCCACTGCATGGAGCGCATTGCCGCATCGCTGGAACGGTTAGCCCCCGTCAGCCAGGCAGCGCCCAACTATCAAAAAACACTGGAAGAGTTTCGCAGCTTCGACTGGGCGATGATTGGGGCAACCATCGTGCAATCTGATCCCTCTGGAGCCGCGATCGTAGAATGGAATGGGCAGCAGTTCACCCGGCGATCGCCCACAAATAAATTTGGTGAGGCAATTTGGTTTAGCCGCAGCGTGGGCAAAGATGATGATGGCAACACGCGCTATGAACGCCTGATCACATTCAAAAAGGCGGGCGAAGTGGAACCCATTCCCGATCGCGTCAATCGGGCAATTTCCCATCTGTAACCTGGCATTTATTGCTTGAAAGCAGCAGTAGTTCTTCAATCCTGAGAGCACAACCGCAGATGATTAAACCAATAGTAGGGATTGGAATTGTTAATCTTATCGTTCTCAGTCAATCTGCGATCGCCCTTGCGGTTACTGTTCAAGATATCCTCAATCCGAGGCGGGTGAACAGTTGGGTTGCGGATACCGCCGATTTGCTCACGCCGCAAACAGAAGCAGAAATCAATCGTATCGCCACTGGGCTAGAAACAAAGAACGGCAGTGAGATTGCTGTGGTGACTGTGCCAACTACCAAGCCTTCTCAATCTTCAAAAGCGTTTGCCACAGAGTTGTTCAACACCTGGAAAATTGGCAAGCAAGGTAAAAACAATGGTGTGTTGTTTTTGATTTCCAAAAACGATCGCCGCACCGAAATTGAAACGGGCACCGGACTCACGACGCTGTTACCCAGTTCTAAGGTAGAAATAATTCTGACGCAAAAAGTCACACCGCAATACAAGCAAGGCAAGTTTGATCAGGGCACTTTGGCAGGAACCCTGGCGATCGCCCAAGCTTTAGACTCATCCCCTACGTCAAACAATTCCGCTCAAGCATCAGATGCCATGAACACCCGATGGAATCTACTCTTATGGCTTTTGGCGGGAGGATTTACAGTCGCCTTTTTCTTCCCTGTCCATGCCATCGTTTCTAAGATTGCGAAAGGGCTAAGAAGCCGGAACTTAGTTAAGCAAGGTCCCAGAACGTCTAACGACAGTTCCAGTAGTTCATCGGACTGGGATAGTTCCTACATTTCTTCCAGCAATAGTTCTTCCAGCTACAGTTCCAGCAATAGTCCTTCCAGCTCCAGTTCCAGCAATAGTCCTTCCAGCTCCAGTTCCAGCAATAGTCCTTCCAGTTACAGTTCCAGCGATAGTTCTTCCAGCGATAGTTCTTCCAGCTACAGTTCCAGCAGTGATAGCGGCAGCAGCGACTTTGGCGGTGGCAGTAGTGATGGCGGCGGGTCTGGCGGTAGCTGGTAAGGATTTGATGAGTTCATTGTTTAGGGGTGGATGATCGCCTGCGGTTGCGAATACACTCGTGAGGGGAATCCCAATGAAAAAAGTGCGAGGCAACGTGTTTATGACTCAATCCACTCCGACTGCGGCATTGATTGACGGCATCAAGTTTGGGACAGATGGTTGGCGGGGTGTGATTGCGGCAGAGTTTACGTTTGAGCGGGTGCGCTATGTGGCAGCGATCGCGGCACAAGTGCTAGCAGAAAACTATAGCAGCGAAACCAACAACAGCCGCACCGTCATCGTGGGCTACGATCGCCGCTTTTTGTCAGAAGAATTTGCGGCGGCAGTAGCGGAGTCCGTTCAACAAGCTGGATTTGATGTCCTGCTGTCGGATGGCTACGCACCCACTCCCGCTTTTAGCTGGGCAGCAAAACAGCAAAATGCCCTAGGCGCGTTGGTGATCACTGCGAGCCACAATCCTGGCAAATATTCTGGCTTGAAAGTCAAAGGAGCCTTTGGCGGCTCTGTTTCACCAGCGGTAACACAGCAAATTGAAGCGCGGTTGCCCCAAGGGTTTACTCCCGCTGCCAAGAGTGGCAGCCTCACCACCTTCAATCCCTGGACAAGCTACTGCGAAGGGCTACGAACGAAGGTGGATATTTCCATGATTCGGGATGCGATTCAAACCGGTGAACTGACGGTGTTTGCAGATGTGATGCATGGTGCCGCAGCAGGCGGCTTGGAGCAATTGCTGGGCATTGCCATTCGCGAAGTGAACAGCGATCGCGATCCGTTGTTTGGTGGTGGCGCACCCGAACCACTGCCCAAGTATATGGCTGAACTATTCCATCAGGTTCACAGCCATCGACAACAGCACCCAACTGGATTAGTAGTGGCGTTGGTGTTTGATGGCGACAGCGATCGCATTGCGGCAGTCGATGGACAGGGCAACTTCCTCAGCTCCCAAATTCTCATCCCAATTTTGATGGAGCATCTCGTTGTCCATCGCGGCTTTACGGGTGAATTCATCAAAACCATCAGCGGTTCAGATTTGATGCCCAAAGTGGCGGCGTTGCACAACTTGTCCGTCTATGAAACGCCGATTGGCTATAAATATATTGCCGATCGCATGTTAGAAACCCCGGTGTTAATTGGCGGCGAAGAATCTGGTGGCATTGGCTATGGCAACCATATCCCTGAACGGGATGCCCTGCTGTCGGCGTTGTATGTGTTAGAAGCGATCGTCAAGTTCAACGCCGACCTCAGCGACATTTACCACGACCTGCAAACCCGCGCCGATTTCTTCTCTAGCTACGATCGCATCGATTTACCATTGTCTGGGATGGAAGCACGGGCGCGACTGTTGAACCAATTAGAAAGCCAACCCCTGACCGAAATTGCTGGGCAAAAAGTAGTGGATGTATTGGCAATCGATGGTTACAAATTTCGATTGGAAGATGGACGCTGGCTGCTGATCCGCTTCAGCGGCACGGAACCCGTTTTGCGGCTTTACTCGGAAGCAAAAACCTTGGATCAGGTTCATGAGACTCTTGACTGGGCGAGGGAATGGGCAAATAACGCCTAGGCATTAAGGAATAAAAGCTAGAGACTGGCGATCGCCTCAAACACACCCATTCGGATGGATGAGGAATGGATGACTTTGCCAAATGGCGATCGCTATAACTTAGTGAATGGAGTAATCACCGTTCGCAATTTGGGAATAAAGCACTGCTGATTGACTAAACTCAATTGCTGATTGAATCAATTGTTTTTAATGCTTCAAACTGTTGCCAGCATAAATACAACGCTCGTGGCACATGAAAGCAGCCTTTCCATTTACCACCTTTCAAATCTAGTAACACTTCTCCACGACGGTTGAGATAGCCAAACCACTCGCCAAACTCTGGGTCAGCAAAGTGTGACCAGGTATAGTCATGAAGGGTTTGATACCACGTCCAGCAGGCTTCATTTCGGGTGAGGCGATAGCCCATTGCCAGCGCCACCAGTGCCTCTAAATGCACCCACCACAATTTTTGATCCCATTCCAATTGTTGGGGCGGATGCCCTTGAGAATCCATGAAGTAGTAGAGTCCGCCGTAGGTTTGATCCCAGGCAACGTTGAGAATATTCAAGATGACATCCACGGCTTGCTGAATAGTTGACAGATCATTGCGACGTTGAGCAATATCCATGATGAACCACATCGCCTCAATCCCATGCCCCGGGTTGAGCAACCGTCCCTCAAAACAATCCACCAGGGAGCCATCCGGGGCAACATTCTCGATCATCAAGCCACTTTCCTGATCCAAAAAATCAGTCATCACTTCCTGCACAGTGGCAGCCAAAACTTGTTCCAGTTGATCATCGGGCAGAAGCCACTCCATCTCTAGCGACAGGTTTGCTAAAATCATCGGCACTGCCAGAGCTTTCATTGGGCGAGTACCGGGATAGGCTTTGGTGTACTTGCCTTTGGGATTGTCTTTTCGGCGCAAAACATTGTCATATGCCTGAAGCGCAATGTCCTTTGCCCATCCCTCACCCGATGCTTGGGCATATTTGCTAAACGCCATTGCGGCGAAACAATCGGAAAAAATGTTGTAGGGCTGGATTAGAGGATTGCCGCCGCGATCGAGGGCAAAGTACCAGTTGCCCTCGCTATCTCTACCATGTTGAGCCAGAAATTGAGCGCCGTGAGTGGCGATGTTAAGCCAGTCTGCTCGGTTTTCTAGCTGATTATAGAAGGTGGAAAAAATCCACAGTTGGCGATTTTGCAGCCAGATGAATTTATCGGCGTCGTAAACTTTTCCGGCGCGATCGAGACAAGTAAAGTAGCCGCCAGATTGATGATCAAGCGAGTGATTTTGCCAAAAGGGGATGACATCGTTGAGCAAAGCATTTTTGTACTGATTCGCATATTCAGCCATCGCTGGAATGTTGTGCGCCATATTTTTTCACCTATAAATTTCCGTTGAGTGCAGAGATCTGTAGAGGCGTAACATTCGGCAGTCAGTCGGCAATTGAGTCGTCAAGTTGATTGCCTAAATGCCACACCCTGACGCAGATGCCATACCAACAGAAAATTTACAGCAACAACCCGTGTTTCGTCCTAATGTTGTCAATTACTGAGTTCAGTATAGCGATATATCGCGATATATCGCTATACTGAACTCAGTAATTGGATGACAAAAAATGAGAAGGTTTTGGAACGATGTGGCAATGCCAATCTGGGCAGAAGTTGGTTTTGAGCCAGTAGCAGTTAGCGATCGCTTTCACCACGGAAGACCCCGCGATCGCCCCTTCGGAAGACCTTACGGACGACATCGAGATGAGGATTTTTTAGGCGATCGCCCTGATGACACTCGCGTTCGACGTGGCGATGTCAAGTTCATTCTTTTGGAGTTGCTATCTCATCATCCTAGCCATGGCTATGACCTGATCAAAGAGATGGAAACTCGCCAAGGAGGATTTCGTCGTCTGAGTCCGGGTTCAGTCTATCCCACGCTGCAAATGCTTGAGGAAGGCGGCTTTTTGACCAGTGTGCCGGAAGGCGGCAAGCGCATTTACACAATTACCGATATGGGTCGGCAGCTTTTAGCTGATCGTAATCAACAAGATAACGGTTCTCCCAATCCTGCAAGAGAGGCAGCGGCAGGCAAGTCTCAAGCGTTTACTGAGTTACGAAACACGGCGACGGAATTGGCAACGGTGGTAGCTCAAGTAGCGCGGAGTGGAGATGTAGAGCAGATGAATCGAGTCCGCGACTTGCTAGACCAAGTGAAGCGGGATATTTATGCAATTTTGGCTGAGCGATGATTTTTACCTAAGAGCCAAAAGCCATTGGCTTTAACGATGCAGCACTGAGTTGAGGAGAGTTTCTATTACACGATCGCGGGATAGAGTACTAGTTTCATTATCGTAAAAAAATTTCTTGGCTTATTCCCAGGTTGCCACCAGCTTTAGCACAGGTGGAATTTCTTGATCGACAGCAAATTCTAACTGGGTTTCGCGCAGCCCAAGATAGCCCGATTCAGCAAAAGAAAGTAATAGGCGTTGAAGTGCTAGCCATACTTCGGGGTCATATTCCCAGTCGCCATGTCGCTTAGTGTGAACCGCGATCGCCTTCAGTGCCCAAAAATAACTGTTCCGCACCACCGAGCCGCTCTTTTTGAACTGCGGCACATCTTCATGATGAATAAACAATATCTGCTGTTGAATGCTGGCTCTCATGAACTGGATAAAATAGTAAATATGAACTAATCTAGTGTATCAAAGATTTCTAGGCAGGCGCTTTGATCCTGAAAAACCCTCTGATCTACACTGTACTCATTTTTTAGGAGGATAGTTTGCCAAACAAATTTGGCATCAGGACGTATCCTAAGTAAGGTTCTTTGATGGAATTTGGTGGAGAGGGGAAAACATGATTTGGCAAAAATGGCAGATGCAAAAATGGCGAGGCTGGCGGCTAGCGATCGCGTTTCTTGCCGCGATCGTGTTAACCAACTGCACCGCAGGCAATCAACCCTCCGTACCTAGTTCCAGTGGAACCCCCGCATCTTCCTCATCCGCCTTAGTCTATGGATCAGGCGGACAGCCAGTCAACTTGGAGCCAGGAAATATCACCGATGGCAACTCCTTGATTGTGCAAAACCAAATTTATAATCGCCTGATGGAGTTTAAACCCGGAACAACCGACCTCCAGCCAGCCTTAGCAACCGAGTGGAAAGCCTCTGCCGATGGCAAAACCTGGACATTCAAACTGCGGCAAGGGGTCAAGTTTCAAGATGGCACAGACTTCAATGCCGAAGCAGTCAAGTTTAATGTCGAGCGCTGGTGGGATGCCAGCAATCCCCAAGGCTACCGCAACGCAGGCAAAATTTATGAGGTATGGTCACAGGTCTTTGGTGGATTCAAAGGCACACCCAATTCCATCGTGCAATCCGTGACGGTTGTAGATTCGGCAACGGTGCAGTTTGGGCTAAAGCAGCCGTTTGCCGCCTTTCCCAACGCGATCGGCTCAGCCTTTTTTGGCATTGCCAGTCCGACAGCCGTTAAAAAAGCCGGAGCAAAATACGGCACTCCGGGCTCCTTAGCAGTGGGAACCGGACCCTTTGTGTTTAAAGAATGGCGCACGGGCGATCGCATTGTTTTAGAGAAAAATCCTAACTACTGGCGATCAGGGTTTCCCAAAGCCAACCAACTCGTCATCCGCTTTGTTGCCGATCCTGCTGCACGACTAGCTCAACTGCGTGCTGGACAGATCGATTTCACCGTGGATTTGGCACCAGATCAAAAGAAAGAAATTGATGGAGATGCAAATTTAACGGCGATCGCTCGTCCATCTTTTAATGTGGGCTATCTGGCGCTGAATCCTAGCTATAAGCCATTGTCGGATGTAAAGGTGCGGCAGGCGATCGCCTATGCTATTAACCGCCCCGCGATCGTTCAAGCGTTTTGGGGCAGCTTAGGCAAACACGACCCCCACTTTTTACCAGAGCCAGTTGCCTGGGCAAACGATTCTGCCCTTGCCGCCTATCCCTTTGATCCCCAAAAGGCCAAACAGTTACTGACGGAAGCAGGCTATCCCAACGGGTTTGATCTAGAACTGTGGTACATGCCCGTTTCCCGCCCCTATTTTCCTACGCCTAAACCTATTGCCGAAGCCTTTGCCGCCGACCTCAGCGCTGTTGGCATTCGCGTCAGCCTCAAAACAAAGGATTGGGCAGCCTATCTAGCAGAGCGGCGTAAGCCTCCTGGCTATCAATCATTCATGCTGGGCTGGACAGCGGACTATGGCGACCCCGATAGCTTCTACTTTCCTCACTATGCTCCTAGTGCCACCACCGACATCGGCAATTGGAAAAATGAAACAGTGTCTCAACTTTTGAATCAGGGACGAGCGCTTCAAACCCAAGCCGATAGAGCCAAGGTCTATGCTCAAGTAGATAAAATTTTGCACCAAGAAGTTCTTCGGTTGCCCATTGTTCACTCACAGCCGCTAGTGGCACAGCGCAAAGCGATCGCGGGGTGGGTTCCGAGTCCCCTCGGCGCTGAACCGTTTGAATCCATCAGCAAGTAGTGAGCAAGAAACGCAATCACTTACGATCGCTACTAAACTGGATGGCAGAGTACGTTTCTTGAAATTACAGAATCAACCATCATTGATCGCCCTTGGTATTCTGGGTGATACTTCATGTTAGTTATGATTCACTGATCGCCTCTCTAATTTCTGCTGCTGTTACATCTTCTTGATCTGATTTTGAGTAAATCAGTAACAGCAAAACAGCCGTGGAGGATTCAACCTGATAAATTAATCGATAGCCAGCGCTTTTTCCCTTTTGAATATCGCTGTTTTTAATGCGGATTTTGAGAACAGTGTAGCCGACTCCCGAAATTTGCTCTCCCGCAAAGTCACCTGCTTGAAGTTGCTCAAGAACTGGCTGCACATCGTCACGGATTTGACGATAGCGTTTGGCAAGCTTACGCAATCTTCGTTGAAATTCAGGTGCAGCCCGAACCACAATTGGAAGCTCGTCAGGCATCAATGTCATCCCACAATTGCTCAAGTGGAATTGTCTGACCGGCGCGCGTTTCCTGCCATGCTTGGCGCAGACCTGCTAAGACGCTCTCCTTCGATTCATCATCTGGATCATGGGGTGAAATAACCTGAGTTAAGGACTGCAAGATAAACTCTTCCAGAGAAAGATTGAGTGTCTCTGCTTGAAGCGTTAGCTGCTGTTCCAGTCCATCTGGAATTTGAATGGTTAGTGTTTTAGCCATAACTAATCTCCATTTAGGAAGGAATATCAAAAGCCAGGATGGTTAAAGTTAATTCGCGATCGCGATCGTCCGGGTAACAAACTGTAAATCGAAACCACGCTTTCTTTAAATTACTATTTCCTTCTCGAACAAAGTATTGATGCTGCTTAATTTCTTGAGGGATCTTTTGAACTACATCAGAAAATTTTTGATTTCGGCTAAATATCAATAGTGCAAGCTTTGTATCGCGCCAAGTAACGTATCTTTGAAGCAATTGATCAAGAGCCTTTGCTAAGCCATTTTCCCCATGCCATATTTTGCACTCTGCTATTAAAATCTTTTCTCCATTAATACGAACCAAAATATCTGTTTTTCCGCCTTTGTTATAGGCTTCTGCTTCTGCCACATTGCTGTACTTTGCATTAACAGCATGTATGAGAATGTGTCTGAGAGATTCTTCATCAAGACTCCTGATCTCTTTTGGGCTTGATTCAATATTTCGACCAGAATCAAAAATGGTCATTAAAATATTGTCGTAAAGCTGATCATTTGAAGTGATGGATGACTTTGTGAAACTTCCTCTCTTCCTTTCCCTTTCCTCTACTGACACCTGAGCTATTTCGTAGTTGTAGAACCCACAACGATTTTGAATTGTATTAATAGATTTAGCCACATACCAGAAATGGATATTCTTGTAGTATTGCCACAAAGTTAGTAGAGCTTGAGGATTACCAATATTTTCTAAAGCCTCAACTGTCTTCTCATGAATATCAGTAAAATCTAAATCATTTAGAAGATCAATCAAGCCTGGTACTGCTAAGTCGGAACCAATCTGACAAAGGGCACTAACAGCATTCAGTCGTACATAATAATCCGTGTGTCTAAGAACAGTTAATAGCCCGAATATTGCCATCTCAGAGCTAATTTCTACCAATGTTTTAGTGGTAGCATTACGAACTCTATAGTCCTCGTCACCAAGAGCTTTAAGTAAGTGTGGTACTGCAATATCGGAATTAATTTTCCCCAGAGCCTCGGCTGCTGCTTCACGTACACTCGGCTCCAAATCCTCTAAAGCTTCAATTAATTTTGGGACTGCAATTTCTAGACCGATTTCTCCTAATGTGCGAGCAATTCCTGTACGTGCCATCCAATCTAAAGACTCAAAATCATCTAAGAGCTTTAAAACGCAGTCTGGTGAACGCATCTTTTCAAACATTGCGTCCATAGCTGGACGTGTATGGTTTAAATAATTAATTTCAGCGGTTATCAAGAACTCCAAATGGGAATTTTTTTTACTAAGTTCATTGGTAATACAAGTAATAACTTCTTGTATTCCAGGATCTGGGTTCTCTCGAAAAGGGTATAGAAGTTTTAGAAATTCCTTTGAGAATTGTTCTGGAACTACTGAGCTAATAATATGAGCAATTCTCCAACGAGTATCGTGATTGGAATTTTCGAGAGTCTTGAATAACTTTGGAATAGCCGTATCGGAATCCATCGCTAACAGAGAGCAAATTCCTCTATAAGATCCGTCAAAATCTGAATTGTTGGTAACGAAGTCAAGCAATCCTAAAATTGCTGCATCTGTTCCAATTTTTTCCAATGCATTAAAAGCTGTTTGCCGTAATCCACCATCTAGCTCTTTTGCCAATTCAAGTAGTTTGGGTACTGCTAGACTAGACCCAGCTTTCCCTAATGCAAAGGCTGCACTTCTAAGACTACTTGAAGTTGAATCACGTAGAATATTTAGCAGTTTTGTCTCTGCTATGCTAGAGCGTGTCTCGCCTAATAATTCATTCTGTAAATTTTCATCTACTTTTTGATTTGAGACTAACATCACAGCTTGCTCCTGGAATCTCCACTTCACTCTTCCTGCTAATCTCGCTCCTAGCCTCAAATCAACTTGTAGAGATAAGTCTACTGTTTGCAAAGCTTGAGTTTCGTTATGGAGTAAACCCAGCATGAGTGCGATCACTTCTGTCCATTTCAAATAATTCAAATAATCTTGCTTCAGTTCGGCATGGCTGAGTGTGGGAAGCAAAGCTAATAGTTTTTCAGCCGCATAGTATTCCTGAAACAGTTGATGCAGGAACTCGATGTGGTCAAGATCTTTAACAACCAAAAGTTTAAATCTCAACAGGTCTTCCAGCCATGCTTTAGCATTTTGAGCCGGAGTTTCAACGCGACCTGTGAGGTAATCTTCTAAAACTTTCTCGGCTTTCGTTTTGGAGATAGTTAACCAGGAAGAAGTAGGTTTGCAAGGATCAGTGTGGGGATCTCCTTGAATCATGGTGAAGGCGAGATGCTGGAGCAATTCGGCGGTGAAACGGCGGGAATCACCTGAAGTGGGTAAGGTATGGGATGGTTTGAACTTCTCGTAGCGTCGGACAAATTCTTGGCGAAACAACTCACCTCGATTTTGCGGTAGTTGTCCATCGGGGCTGTCTTGCACCACATCGCAGAGAATTTTCAAGAGCAAGGGAGTTTCTGCCAGTTCTCGCAAGCGTTCTTTGAGTTGGCGCAATAGGCTCTCTGCTTGCCCAGGCAATCGGTTTTCGATAAACTGCCGCATCTGTGGTTCGGTCAGCGGCAGCATTTCCAGCTTTTTCTCAATGCCTAAATCTGCTCCCGCTCCCAGTTCTCGTGTGGTGAAGATACGAGGATTAGCGCAAAAGTCCTGGTCACGTTGAAATTCATCCAAGGCTGCCCACGCATCGCTGGTGGGCAACTCATTCAAGCCATCAAATAGAAGCAAAAACCGTCCGGCGAGTAGCAAATCTTCGATCGTCGCCTCATCCAATCGCACTCTTCGCAGTGACTTCTGAATCCAGTTCGCGACTGAACCATCTCGGCGATCGCGTAATTCAACCAAAACCGGAATGGTGAAATCTACTTGTCCGTTCTCGATGACTGCTAAAGCTTTTTGTGCTTCTTCACAACACAATCGTTGTAAGGCAGTCGATTTGCCGGAGCCAGGTTTGCCAACCAGCAAAACATGGTCAGATGCGAATCTCAACACTCCATCCAGCACCTCAAAGCGTTCTGGCGGCTCTTGCCGCTGCTGGGTCGGATCTTGTGATTGGCGAGAGATAACTGTTTGCACCTTCAACGGCAATTCAACTTGCGTGGGCGTATAGCGATCACCCCAATCTTGAGAATTAGGGTGAGGCAGCGATCGCAAGTAGCCCCGAAAATCCAGTTCAGCCATCAAAACTTGTGCAGGAGCGTTGCTTCGATGATAGGCGATCGCTCTGGCATCGGTAGATGACTCAACCTACGAGATAAGCTAGATTTCGTACTGATTTTCAGCAAAGACCTTCATCGCCCGTGCCAGTTCAGCCGCGACTTGAGGACGAGAAAATTGCGGCGGCGGTAGTTCTCCTCGGCGCAGCATCTCGCGAACCTTCGTTCCCGATAGATGAACCCGCTCCTCAGGCAGACTAGGGCTAGTTTTCGTTGTTGCCATGCCCTCCGTGCGTGTGCAATAGAAAGCGTGTTCAAACTTCAGCGGCAAAATACCCAATTCCTCAGGCTTAAACTCATCAAAAATATATTGAGCATCGTAGGTGCCATAGTAATCGCCCACACCCGCGTGGTCACGCCCCACAATAAAGTGAGTACAGCCATAGTTTTTTCGCACTAGAGCATGGAAAATTGCTTCACGCGGTCCGGCATAGCGCATAGCAGCGGGGTTAATTGCCAAAATCACGCGGTCTTTGGGAAAGTAATGTTCCAGCATGATTTCGTAGCAGCGCATTCGCACATCGGCAGGAATGTCATCTTCTTTCGTTGCGCCCACCAGCGGATGCAGAAATAACCCATCCACCACTTCCAACGCGCACTTAATAATGTATTCATGGGCGCGATGAATCGGGTTGCGAGTCTGAAAACCTACTACGGTTTTCCAGCCTTTTTCACGGAACAGCGATCGCGACTCAGCCGGATCGATCTGGTAAAGGGGAAGCTTGGAATGCGGATCGCGCTGCAACAGCCACACTGAACCTGCCAGATTCATCGCGCCCTGGTTATACACCACAGTCACCCCAGGATGCTTTTCTTCGTTGGTGCGATAGACATGCAGCGCTTCCTGCTTTTTGTCGTAGTGATATTTTTGCGTCAGTTGCAAGACTCCCACAAAGCGCCCTTTGGAATCATCCAACCGGACTAAGCTGCCTTCTTTCAACGGTGCCGCCACCTCTTCAGTCACCGAGAGCGTAATCGGAATCGACCAGGGTAAGCCATTGGCTAACCGCATGGTATTGACCACCGAAAGGTAGTCTGCTTCTTCCATAAAGCCTGTTAGCGGACTGAATCCCCCGATCGCAATCATCTCCAAATCAGACACGGTGCGCTCATCGACCTGCACCACTGGCAAATAATCCGCTTTATCCAAAAACTCTTGTCGTTGAGCGGTAGTGGCGATGCGATTGACCAATTGGCCGCCGTGAGCAGCAATACTGTCTTGTTGAATCATGATGAGGGGCTAGAAATGAGGGATTGGAAACTAAGTGGTTAGAAATGAAACTAACCTTTGCGGCGAGCAGGTCGATTAGCACGTTCTTCGGCGTCGCGTCGGCGGAGATCGCGCCATTCTGCCAGAGTCAGATAGGCTACGCCACCACTGACAGCTATCAACAATCCAAACGCTGCTAAAATCAGAACGCTAAAAACAGGATATTCCACAGTTGTATTGAAGAGTTGTTCTTAGACCAAAAAACTCAGGCTTCTGCCTATTTAGGCTTAATCACACTACAAAGTCACTTCAAAACCCGTTGCGTGCCCAAACAACCAACGAAATCGAAAAAGTGAAGACAACCAAAAGACCAACCCAGCCCAAGCTCAAAATATCCATAGGAATCTGTGAAACACTGTTACAAAACATCTTCAAAACTGATCATAGTCCAAAGTGGGAATCGCAGTGCAGCAAAACATCACGCACAAACGTAGATTAATTGAAGGATAGAAAAGAACAGTGGGACGGGAGCAATAAAATGATTGAGGTGAATGAAGCAGTCCGAGAAAACAAGCAGGAAATTGAAGGATCGCGTCTTAGTTGGATAGAGCGATGGGAATCACTAAGAGCGGGTGGCATCGGCGCGATCGCAGCCGGAATGCTGTTCACACTGTTCACACTGATTAATAGCAGGTGGTCCTTGGCTCCAACGAACTCATTGGCGCTGCATCCTGACAGTATTGGGGTAACCCTTGCAGTCAGTGGAGCCATTGCTGTTCTGTCGGGCTTTTTGTTTGCCGTCACCTATCGCTATGTGATTCGCCATGATCAAAACGTTCACCTTAAATCAGGAGCTGTTGCCGCCTTCGGCTTAGTGCGTGGATTGGCACAGCTTGATATAGGCTGGCAAAGCGGAGTTGCCCCCTTGCCATTACTTGCTGTGATGCTAGAAAGTTTAGTGCTATTTGCCGGAGTCAGAATGGCATTAGATTGGGCGATCGCTGAATCCAAGATCAAGCCCTTTTGATAGTGTTCAGATGTCCTTCGCCAAAATACTGCGCCATTCCGGGATACGACGATGTGTTATCCCTTATTTCCCAACAGTTCTTTAATGCATTGAGAAACGATTCGCTTCATGAATGAGAGCTGATGCATTCACTCAAAACTTACGTTGCTGCCTGGGCAGTTCCTTGTTCGGTGCGTTGCACCACACTAATAAAGACATTTTCCAGGGAATAGGGCACGGGGCGGAGCGATCGCAGATGAATGTCCATTCTCCATCCCCAGTCTAAAATTGATAGCATTGCTCCATCATTGCCTTTAACTAATTAACGCGATCGCAAAACGAAATATCCACTTACGTCCTAATAAATCTTCAATGTCTTGAATTAGCCCAATCCGATCTAATAAACCTTTTGAATTAAGTAAATAAAACCCGTTAATTTAATCGTTAGCTTTCTCTTCATCGCTTGATAGTTCAGCAGTTTCTTTTTGAGAATTATCGCCTTGAAAACCGCCTATCCATGTAGGTCCAGAACTTTTCACGCCTGTAGCGGTTGGAATATTTTTTCTTACCCATCGTAAAAATTCACTGACTCCAATACTGGAGGGAACTCGTACAGAGACAAATTTAGTATGTCCACTCGGAGTAATCTGATTAATCTGAATCTTAAAAAGCTTCGATCCTTTATCAGGATATTTTAACCGACTCGCCGCTAGTTCTTCTGGGCTGACATCAGATAAGCCAAGTTTGTGAGCATAGCGAACACGGACATAATGATAGAGAGTCTTGTTAACCTTCTCTTCCCGAATAGCTCGTTCGTCTATATCTTCTATTGAATTAGCGTCAGACGAATCAGTTTTAGGTGTATACAAATCAATTTCTGCTTTAAGGTTCCCCTCTAAGTCATGAATTTGAAAGTAATTTTTATCATTGTGGTCGGAAATTTTAGCAGTCAAAAATTCGATTTCTAGTTGATTATATTTTTGGTCAATTAAGTTGTGTCGGTGAAAGGTAGGTGCTACAGCAATGAGCCGAACTGGAATTTCATAATCTATTTCTGACGAAAAAGGTTTTTGACTGATTAAGTTGTCATAATATCGAGTTAGTTGTTGAACAATATAGCGATCAGCTTGATTTTTAAGCTCTAAAACGACTAACTTTTTAGAAGGCACGATAGCTAAAATATCGCAAATTTCACCTGCTATCATAGACTGGCGTTTGAACGCTTTAAAACCAAATAATTGCTCTAGATGAATCCAAACAAAGTCTTCCAAATCCGCTTCACTTTGAAAGCTTACTTTTGTTTTCGTTCGCTTGAATCGCATAAATTGATCTCCAATGACCAATGACTAATAACTATTCTCTAAATAAACACCAACGCCTTATCCTTGAGTGGTGCAAACGCTTCGGCATCAAAGCGATAGAGGCTGGCGGGTCGTCCGGCTCCACGAGAGACTTTGACCCTCGTATCGGCTAAGAAACCCAGTTTCAGCAGGCGCGATCGAAAGTTGGAATAATCCGAAAAGTTTTCGCCTAACACGGTGGTGTAAAGCTGATAGAGATCGCTGAGGGTGAAAAGCTCTGGCAGTACTTCAAAGGCAACGGGGCTATATTCCAGCTTATTTCGCAAACGACGATGACCATATTCCAACACCTGATTATGGTCAAAAGCGAGGGATGGTACTTGGCTCAAGGGATACCAAGCAATGCCGCTTACCCCATCGGCAATTAGTTCGGCCTCTGCGAAGCGCACCAGGGCAAAATAGCTCACCGCTAAATAGCGATCGCCATAGCTGTCTGCTGATTCACGCGGGTCACGTTGCGGTCCGCCAAAGGTGTAAAGCTGCTCTAAATAGAGATTATTGGCGCGAATTTTTTCTGCCAGAATGCGATAGGCCGCATCTTCTAACGATTCACCTTGCTGCACAAGCGTTCCTGGCAGGCTCCACTGATCCAAAAAAGGCGGTTCATCACGCATCACTAGTAGCACGAGCAAGCGATTTTGCTCAGTGTCTACGGAAAAGATCACATTATCGACTCCTACTTTGAAGTCGGCTAGCCTTGGGCTATCTGCCACTGGATTTGTTTTTCTGGGGACGCGTCCTGGCATTCGTATAGGTGCTCTCGGCGAATGTAATCTTCGATAGAAGCGGTGAGTCCGTCGGTATCTTTATGGTTACGGTAGGCAGTAGATGAAGTATCGGGACCCATCAGGTCAGCGATAGCCACCCTTGCGCCGCGCTGCTTCAATACCTCCAAAGCTGCCTCACTCAAAGGATAGCCCGGTCTTGGCACGACGAGCAGGTTCACTTCTCGTAATAAATCCTCAATCTGATACCAGTTCGGCAATTGGGCTACCAGATCGGAACCCACCACGAACGTAAAATTAACAGTACTCCAGCGCCGTTTGGCAATCTCTAAAGTATGAATCGTGCGTGGCTGGCTTAAGTCTGGGCAAAACTGCACATTGGGACGGGATCGCTGGAGATCCTGAATCAGCAGCTTTAGCATTTCCAGACGATGAGCCAAAGGGGTTTGATGCGTCTTAAGGGGATTATCAGATGCCCACACCGCTACGCCATCAAAGCGGTAAGACAACCATGCCAAAATTGCCTGGTGCCCAAGAGTGGGCGGGTCAGCACTGGTTCCAAAAAGAGCAATCGTTGACATAGGAGTGTGGGGTGCGATCGCGTAGATACTATTTATAGAGCAAAGAGTGAGGCAAAACTTATCAGAATTCAAGGCTTGGTCTTCGATCCTGGAGGTCAGGAACTTGAATCCATGCTACGAGCTTGGGTGCGTCCGGGCCTCTCCTTTCTATTCTTAAAATACAAGAGTGTGTTAAGCATCTCTGTATTGCAAGCACCTACGCCAACAATTCTCCCGTTTCTTGAAGCGAGTGTAATCGTTGATAAATGCCGCCGTGATTTAGCAGTTGGTCATGGCTACCCACTTCCACAATCCGCCCATGTTCCAACACCACGATTTTGTCAGCTTCCCGCACCGTGCTAAGGCGGTGAGCAATGATAATTAAAGTCCGGGTGCCCAGCAGCGATCGCATTGCCAATTGGATCGATCGCTCCGACTCGTAATCCAAACTAGAAGTTGCCTCATCAAACACCAGCACATCCGGGTTCATAATCAAGGCGCGGGCAATGCCCACCCGCTGCCGCTGTCCACCCGATAGGCGCACGCCTCGCTCCCCTACCGTGGTGTCATAGCCTCTAGGCATTTGACGAATAAAATCATCTGCTTGAGCAATGCGGCAGGCTTCCTTCACCTCCGCCACTGTTGCGTGAGGATTGCCATAGGTGAGGTTTTCCATCAATGTGCCGTTGAAGATGTCTACTTCCTGGTGGACGATCGCCAGTCGTTTGCGATACGCCGTAATATCCAGTCGTCGGACATCTTCCCCATCTATTAAAATGGCACCCCTCTCCGGTTCAAAATAGCGAAACAGCAGCTTGACCAAAGTGGATTTGCCAGACCCCGATCGCCCCACCAATGCCACCGTTTGATATGGCTCCACCAGCAGGTTGATATCTTGCAGCACCGGCCGACCTGGATTGTAGCTAAACGCAAGATGAGAAAATTCCACTTTGCCCGTAAAGCCATAAATTGGGGCAGATGCGGGATCAACCACCAAATTGCCAGCATCCTTTCCTGGCGGGATCTGCATAAACTCATGAAACCGAATCATCGAAGCATAGCGACGGGCAAATATCTCTGCCAGTTGACTAATGGGTTCCACTTCGGCATATGCCATGCTGGAAACCGTCAAAACGGTAATGAAATGCCCGATCGAAATCTGATTTTGAACGGCTGCCCACAAAGTAAACACCAGTACTAAAAACACACAGGTTTGGACAATAGTGCGTTCGTAGGTTCCCAAAATCACATAGCCTTTGTGAATTCGGTAATTCAACACCTTGAATTCGCGATCGATTCGTTGCTGCTGCCGTTTTAGCTCTTCAGATTCTGTAGCAAAGGCTTTCACGGTCTTGATGTTGGTAATAATCTCAGAAGTGCGGCTGTCCGTGTCCTCTGTATATTTGTCCAGCCTTTCTTCTTGATCGGCTAGGCTTTTTAAGCCAAACGCACTGAAGCTAATAATCCCTACAAAAGAAACCAGTACCAGCAGCGCGATTTTCCAGTCAATCAACCAAATCACCACAGAAATACCCACCACGCGAAATAGCTTAGGGATTAGCTGTCCCGTGATCTCTGGATAAGTCCAGGTGTGATTCGCTATGCCCTTTGCCACTCGCGAAGCAATTCGTCCTGGATTGTTTTCATCATAAAATTCTAGGGGTAGTGTCAGAATTTTCTCTAGGGATTTTCGGGTATAGTCTCGCCGTGCCCGAAATGCAGTATCCCAGTTAAACCAGGCACCTAGCCAAGGCTGAATGGGGGCACGCCCAACCGATACAATGCCAATCAGCACCACCAAAATAACCAAAGACAACGCCTGATTCTGCGGTTGCCCTGAGAGATTTGCCGCGATCGCCACGATTCCTTGCACCGGGCGATCGAGCGGTTGATTAGACAATACATTCAAAATTTGCCCAATCGCATAAGGCACAAATAAATCAATCATCTCAAATAGACTGATTGCTACAACGCTGAAAAGCGATATCAGCCAGTAATTACGGTAATAAAAAATGACATCTCGAAACTTTGCCATAACGCCTCCCTCGAACAAATCCTGACTCTATGCAGCCAGTTTTCCCGCGCAATACTTCTAGTTAACTCAGTGAGCCTTCAGTAATTTTCATTGCAATTTACGGCACAGCGTTTGATATCCGATTCAGACGCTGTATGAATGCCTATTGAGTAAACTTGCTTGCAGGCAAAAATTTACTCTTGAAAATATTGTCCAACTTTGCAATCAAGTTGACAGAATTGCCGCACTACAAAAGTAGCATCGTAATACAAATACAGCGGGAACGGTGGAATTTCGGAAATGTGTTGGCTGAATTTTGCTTGAGGGAGGCAAAACTGCTAATTTTTCGAATCCTAAAATATATTTTCATGAAGCTTTAATAAAGCCTCCGTAGGATTACTGGGCAGTGACCTTGCGATTTAGCTAATCTGCATTAGGAAATCAAAAAACCAGCTTGACAAGTTTTTTGAAACAGTGTGACAACTGCTGATGTCTTTTTAGGTTGTGATCGCCCGATTTCAATTTTCAATTCTTTGAATAAAACTATTAGTCCTAGCAGGTATAGCTGTCGCCGGGTGTGTTAGGACAGATTGGTGATGAACATCAACACCCGTGAGCTTTGTGAATTGACCCTTGTCCTAAGTCTTCCGTCCGTTGCTATAACCCTCTTGAATCACTTTCGGAAAAGCAAATTTAATCAAAAATGCTGAAGCTTCTATACGGCTTGAGTCTTAGCATACGCAGCTTATTTCCGATATTTCAAAACATTTGACAATGAAGCGTATATACCAGACAGCAGTCGGTGAAAGACTTTCAGCGTTTTGCCTGGATTTTACTTTAACTAGAGTGACATATGAGGGATAAATAGTTAGCTAAAAACAAATAGCCATCAGAAACAAACTCTGCTTGTTGTGCGTCTGCTTTAGTGAGTTCAGTTTTATGAGTCTGCTACTAGCCGAGATTTGACTAAGGTTTTTACAAAACTCCTTAGCGTTCCTCTCTAAAGTTTGATTTCTTGTGAGGCATTCTGTGTTAGCAAAACCCATATTCACAGGATTGAAAGCGGCGGGTGCGATCGCGGTAGGAGCAATCCCTCTTTGGTATCTGACCCCTAAACCGGCACAAGCGGTCACTTTAACCTACGACATGACCGTTGATATAGCTCAAGGAAATTACAAGGGCATCTATCAAGGCAGCTTCAGCTACGATAGCTCAAACCCACTGCAACCCTGCCAAGATGACCCCGCTTTCACTTGTGCAACAGTGCAGCAAAACAAACTATCGGTTTTATTCAATTTTCTAGGCAAAGCGTACTCAGAAAAGCAAGATCTAGATTATGAATTTGGCTTCCCAGCAGTTTACTTTCGAAATAATGCTCTTGTAGGTTTAAGCCTGGTTGTTATTCCGCCCACCTCAGATATCAGCTTCTCAATTCTGGGCAAGAGCTTTTACATTGGGTTTGAGACTTATCCAAATCCTATAACCAAACAAGGATTGGTTGGCTCAGTATCCTATAAATTGAAGCAACTGCCGCCTCCACCTGCACCCACGCCTCCACCTGCACCCACGCCTCCACCCTGTTCTGAGCGCTGCGAGAGCGTACCCGAACCATCTGAGGTGGCAGGTAGTGCTTTGGCGATCGCGCTCTTAGGGTTGGGGCTAAAACTGCGGCGAAATCGGTAGAGCCACTATGGGTTGAAGCCACGTTTGAAGTAACTCGAATATGATGAAAATAGGTTGTTTAAGATTTATGGCTTCTGACCATGCACCGTTTGTCTAAATTCATAGGGGATATTGCGACAATCGGCATAGTGGGTCTAGTGTCGCTGCCTCAAGTCACTTTTGCTGCCCTCCCCCCCGTTCAATCAGGTGATGCGATCGCCCTTCCCAATTCTCCCTTTGATGCGCCTTCGACCATTCCACCGCGAGATTTAGAGCCTGAGTTGCCTCCGACCAACCCAGAACTGAAACCGTTATACATTCAAGAGCCGTTTCAAAAACCAAATCAGGATCAACCGCTGCGTCTAGAGATCAAGCTAAGCCTTCGTCGTGTAACCCTGTATCGAGGCAGCGCAGTTGTCAAAAGCTACCCGATCGCGGTGGGTCGTGCGGGTTGGGAAACTCCTAAAGGCACTTTTCAGGTAAAACAGATGTTTCGCGATCCCGCTTGGATTCATCCCCTCAAAAAAGGAATTGTTATTCCAGGTGGCGATCCAGAGAACCCCCTAGGGCGTTATTGGATTGGGTTTTGGAGTAATGGAAAAAACTGGATTGGCTTCCACGGCACCGATAATCCCAAATCTGTCGGCACAGCAGCATCTCACGGCTGCATCCGTATGTACAACAAAGATATTGAAGAGCTTTTTAAGAAGGTCAATTTGGGAATTGAAGTGAAAGTTGTGAAATGAGAAAGCATGGGTTTAAGAGATCGGGTGTGGGTGTCGAAACTCAAAACTCATTTCTTTGCCCTTCTGTCCAAGAATTGATCCAGTTCAAAATTTCTTGATTGACGATCTCAGGACACTCGTCATGGGGGCAGTGCCCAGCATCTTCAATTTCTACTAGTTTTAAGTTTGGGTTATATTTCACAAACAATTTTGCTAGTTGGGGTGGCACCATCGTGTCTTTCAGTCCCCAAAACAGCAACATGGGGATCGTTAAGGTTGGCAATACCACTTTGGCTGCGTAGTCTCTACTGGGTTGGGCCGTCGATCGCACCATTGCTCGTAGCGCTTTTACCGCGTTGCGATCATAGGCAGGAGTAGAAAAAATATCCACTAACTCATCAGTAACTGCTGCCTTTCCAGCGTAAGCCTGTCGTGCCCAAAAAAGGCGAATCGCTTGTGGATGGCGCACTAACCAAAACAACCCATCAAAGATGAGTGGAGAAGTCGCGACCCATTTAGTTAAGGCAAGAGCAGGGCGGGAAAGCGGATTCAGCAAAGCGATCGCCTGCTTAATCCGCAGCGGCACTTCTAGCACCGATGCATCCGGTAAATTCAGCATCACAATTCCACTCACCATCTCTGGATGAGTCGCTGCCGCCGCCAAAGCTACTAAAGACCCAATCGAATTTCCAACTAAAATGACAGGCTGCTTCACAAACAATCGCCAAAAATCATACACTTGCTCCACCCATAGCTCAACGCCAAAGGAAGCCGTCACTTTTTCAGAGGCACCAAACCCCAATAAATCTAAGGCATAAACAGTGTGATGCTGCCCCAGTTCGGGTAAATTATGCCGCCAGTGCCCAATTGAGCCGCCAAAACCATGTAGTAAGAGCAATGGCGTTGAGCTAGAACCAGCAGAGCGCACACAGGTATAGCGCGTTTGCCATCCTCGCCAAATCCAATCTCGCTGATTGCCCAATCGTTGTTGCCAGGGAATGGAAGTCATCGCCATTGCTTTCTACCCAGTGTGTAAATGGATCCTAACAATCGCTTCATCTGTTTTCATCACAAAATTCTGTCTAAATCCAGGAAAATGCATAAAAAAGGAGCTAAAACTTATCTGCTTGGAAACTTCATGAACAATCTCTAAAAAATAAAGCGACTGAGCAAAATGTCAGATACAATCGTATGTTCAAGGATATAAGCAATAACCTTAATTCTTTAAACGAGCCATAGGTGTCTTAAATCTCTGCAAAAAGCCAGGTTGCAACCATACTACGCAGTAGTTTATTGTTGCTATCTCACTCCAATTATTCTCTTTAAAACTGCCTGTGACTGGAAATAGACCGACACGCGATCTCCCCACCATCAATGAACGGATTCGATTCCCTAAGATTCGAGTGATTGATTCAGACAACTCACAGTTGGGAATCATGACCCCTCGTGAAGCATTACAGCTTGCTGAGGAAAAGGAACTGGATTTGGTTTTGGTGACTGATAAAGCAGATCCCCCTGTTTGCCGAATTATCGACTATGGCAAATTTAAGTTTGAACAAGAGAAGAAGGCAAAAGAGGCTAAGAAGAAGCAGCATAACGTTGAAGTCAAAGAAGTGAAGATGCGGTACAAAATTGAGAAGCATGACTATGATGTGCGGATCAATCAGGCAAAGCGCTTTTTGCAAGATGGCGACAAAGTTAAGGCAACCGTTATGTTTCGGGGTCGCGAAATTCAGCATAGTGACATGGCAAGAGATTTGCTATCTCGTTTAGCCAATGATCTGCAAGAATTTGCTGAAGTTCAACAATTTCCTAAGCAGGAAGGGCGCAATATGATGATGCTATTGGCTCCTAAAAAGTAGCCAGCGATCGCGTTGCTCGGTTTCAATGACTAAAAATTCTGCAACAAAACGGAGTAGCATCTCTACAATAAAGACCATTCAGGGCACTTTAGTTGAAGTGGTGCTCCATTGTTGGCATAGTGAATGGGACTAATTGATCAATGGTTTTCTAAGGGTGGCTGGAGGCAAACTCTTTTACAGGGGTTTAACCTGCGGGCGGAAGAGGCTGAACGGACATTCTTGATGTTTGCTTTCTATGCCACCACGTCTATTGGTCTGGTTTGGTTAGAAGCCATTACAGCCGATCTGTTTCTGAGCGAGTATAAGGCAGAGGGATTGCCCTGGATTTATATTGCCAGTGCGGGAATTGGCTCAGGGCTAAGTTTTATTTATTCTCAACTTCAAAAGATATTACCGCTGCGCCGTGTAATTGTAATTATTGCGCTGCTGATGGCGGCTCCATTGGTGCTATTTTGGCTAGGATTAAGTGCCCAGGCAATTTACCCGCTTGAATTTTGGAAGGTGAGTACGGTTGGTATCACCATTTTTTTGATGCGGCTGTGGGTAGAAGCGCTGAATGTCCTGAATGATCTGAACACCGCAATTACTGCAAATCAGTTATTCAATATCCGGGAAATTAAGCGCACCTATCCGTTGATCAGCAGCGGGATCTTAGTGGCGGATGTGATTAGTGGCTTTTCCCTGGGTTTCATGATCAAGCTGGTGGGCAACCTGCAAAATATGGTGCTGTTGTCGTGTGTGATGATGGCGATCGGGGCAGGGATTCTTTTTTACCTGAGTAGTGCGTATCAACAAGCGTTTCCAGATTTTTTGCGCCGGAGATCGGGATCAGAGGAGCAAGCCTCGGAATTTTCAACTAATCGCTCGGTGCAAGGCTCTCTGCGCCGCTATATCATCCTGCTGTATTTATTTTTTATCTTGTCCCAGATACTGTTCCTGTTGATTGATTTCCGCTTCTTAGGAGCGCTAGAAGAGTTTTCAACTTCAGAAGGGCAAATAGCTGCATTTCTGGGCGTTTTCAACGGCATTCTGGGGCTTTTTGAGGTCGCAATGCAGTGGTTGGCTTCAAGCCGTCTAATTGAAAGGGTTGGTGTATTTTTTGCTTCGCTGCTATTACCAGGTGGAATCGGCATTTTAAGTGCTTTTGCAATTTCTAGTTTGGCATGGCAAGAGCCGTTAGTTAGCCAGTGGGCATGGACATTACCACTGTTTCTGATTCTGCTTGCCCTAAAATTTTATGATGAATTACTGCATTACACGTTATTTGCTAGTGTGGGTCCAGTGTTATTTCAACCCGTCCCTGATGGGGTTCGGAGCCACGTACAAGCAATGGTGCGGGGGGTTGCGGAGCCGTGGTCTACGGGTGCGACTGGGATAGCGTTATTAACGTTGGGCTGGTTTTTGGGCGATCGCCAGCTCGATATTTTGTTTCCAGTCATGCTGGTTTTGGCATTGGTTTGGGTTGCAGTAATCCTCCTTCTGCGAGCAAAGTATGTCAACCTCCTAGTGATTAGTGCCGATCGGGGACAACTGACCCGGGATGTCGATGAGCTAGAACTGCGGCGAAAACTGCTGGAAACCCTTGAAAAGCCAGGATCAGAAAAACGTAAGGAATCCTGCATTGATTTTTTAAGTAAGGTTTATCCCAAAAGCGCGTGTGAATTGCTGGCAACCCGATTGGTAGATTTCTCACCTGCCTTACAGCGAAAAAGTCTGGAGGCAATGCTGCTTTATCCCAGTGCTGTATCTCTGAGTCAGGTAAAAGACCTGATTGAGCAAGCTCCTTCTGCGAATGTTCTTGCTTTGGCGTTGCGGTTTGTTTGGATTACGGAAGAAGACCCCGATATCCGCCGCTTGCGAGTGTATTTGAAATCGGAAGTTGATCCAGTGGTACGAGGAACCGCTTCCTCTTTGATGATGCGTCAGGGTGATTCCACACAAAAGGCAGAGGCAACCAATACTTTGCGGCGAATGCTCACCCATAAATCTGAGAAAGAGCGGGTGATGGGCTGTCGGGCATTGGGCGAGGCGGTCTATTTACAAGCGCTGCGAATTTACATTCCTAACTTGTTGCAGGATGAATCACTGCGGGTGAGGTGGGCAATTTTGGATGCGATCGCGGCGACACATTTAGAAGAGTTTTATCCATCATTACTGCGGGGATTGCAGTACAAATCCACGCGGGAGGCTGCGTTGAAAGCAGTGGTACGGTTGCACAATGAAGCATTGCCCATGCTAGTTAAACTGGCAGAGGACATACAAAAGCCAGATATTGTTAGGCTTCATGCATGGCAAGCGATCGGCTTAATCGGTACTCCAGAGGCGTTGGATGCCCTGATTTCCCACTTAGTAATGTCATGGGGCAACAATCGCCGCAATATTCTCAGAATCTTGCTAGAGATACCTGAAGAAACAGGCATTGAAAGTACCTTAAAGCAGATGGGGCGACGTGGCGTAGAACAGTTTATTGACCAAGAACTGATGTTTATGGGTCAGATATATGCTGCATTGCTAGATTTGTCGCCCCAAACAATGTGGATGCGAGAGGCAGATTTACTGAAACGGGCGCTAGAGGGTTTGCTGTTGGATGCTCAGGAACGACTATTTTTGTTGATGCAGTTTCTGTATCCAATTGGGGCAATTAAGGCGGCGGCGTTTAATCTCCAGTCTGCTTCTCGCAGTAATATGGCGCGGGGCTTAGAAATTTTGGATAACACTTTGGATATTCCCAATAAACGAGCGTTGCTCAGCCTTTTGGATCGCAATTCTGAGGAAGAAAAGCTGAGGAATTTATCAGAAATTTTTGACGATCAGAGATCGCTGCCCAGCGATCGTTTGCGCCAATTACTAGAACTGCGCCACTTTTTATCTGATTGGGCGATCGCCTGTTGTTTTCATCTGGCAAAGCAAGCACATTGGAGTTTGACAAGCGAGCAAGTAATATCGTGTTTACGTCATCCCAAAGGGTTTGTTCGAGAAGCGGTGCTATCCTACCTATGGATGGCTTCTCCAAGGGCAATACAAACCTTACTGCCACTTTTACAAAAAGACCCTGATCGTTTAGTAACAGCCCAAGTTAAAAAGATGCTCAGAGAACTTGAGCTAAAAAGAGGAAATTCTGCTGAAGTTGCTGGAAACCCCTCAACAAAGTTACTAAATATCTCAAGTTAGCCTGGATTTGAGACAATTTAGTAATGCACTCTCCTGGTTTTGGGAATTCTGCTAACAATGGCTTTATTGCGTAGGTTATCGCTCTTAAAACCAGGCAATTGCTCGCCTCATTTGCATCGCCGTTATGCTTTCTAGTTTTGAACGAGTTCTATTTATCCGAGAAGTCCCGATCTTCAAAGAACTGCGGGAAGAGTTTTTAGTGCGCTTAGCCTCCGTAATGGATGAGCTTGTCTTTCCAAATAGCCATACTATTTTTACTCAAGGGCAAGAAGGGCGATCGCTTTACATTGTTGTGTCGGGTAAAGTGCGCGTTCACATTGAAAGTCAAGAACTTGTGCAGCTTGAGCAAGGGGCTTGTTTTGGAGAAATGTCTTTGTTTGATGCCGAACCTCGCTCTGCATCAGTGACTACGCTTGCTTCCTCAGAATGCCTCATACTCACCCAACAGCAGTTGTATGAGGCAATTGAAGAAACTCCAGGAATCGCTGTGAATATTATTCGGTTGCTATCCCGCCGGATTCGCGAACTCAATCAAAAAATGAACGCCATACAAAGCTCAATTGGTGCGCCACCGCCACCAACCCGGCTTTATAAGCCTGCTCAAATGCGTTAAGCAGTTTCCATCCAGTCAAAAATTCGGTCTAAGTCTTCTAAGGTGACTAGCCCGTATTGCCACAAGATCATTGGCAATAGACTTGGGGTAAATTCCTGATGACGTTGCGCGATCGCGATCGCACTCTCTGAAACCGACAGCTCTTCCTGCAAAAACTGGATCAATCGAGCATTCACAATTCCTCCTTTCTTTACTTCCATTTTTTAATCAAGATAACAAATTTTGTAAAATTATGTAACAAACTCTCAGTTTTCTTTTTTGTCTAATTAGCTTACTCGAAGGTTTACCTTAAAAACAGCAGAATGCTATGAATTTTCGTTAAATAAATGTGTTTACTGTAGTGCTTCTAAGAGTGCTCTGCTTGGTAATGGGCAACATCAAGTTGAATAGCAATCTATTTTCCAAGAATTAAAGCAACTTCAGCTGGTGCAAACCGAAAAAATGTTTGCCCTTGGTCAACCAGTGGCAAGCATTGCCCAAGAAATTGATGCTGCCATCAACTTATATTTATGGCAGCATCAACTACGTGGATACTTATACTCGCGACTTGTTGGAAGTGTTGCAGCTTTATGCACAGTAAGATACTTCTGACAGCGTAGAAGGCAGGAAAAACTGAAGTTGATGGACCTCGCTATCAGATGGTTGAGCGCCATAGTGGTACACCTAAACGTTTTTCGCGGCCTATTTGGTGCCTAATTGAGGAGTGGATTTTCTAATCAAAGATTCCTATTCGGCAGAAGCCTTCTGGCTTAAAAGATGGCTTACATATAGGAGCTCCAGCAATGCCAGTATTAATAAAGCAATAGTTCGCGACATCTTCATTCAAGTGATTTTACTTAAAATACTGCGTCAGGGCGTTTTACAACATGCTTTAACCATCAGTCTAATCAATTAAGTCAGTCGGGCGATCGCGGAAATACTCAGCAGTTCTACCAAAATGGCTAACGACTGGCTCTAAGATCGAAGAAACCGATCCGTCTCCCGTTGCTTTAGTCAGAGTGAAGAAATGCTTGATACCTTAAGTGCCAGTTCTGTTTTAGAAGTTTTAAAGCCTGTGCAAGATCCCGAACTGCAAAAAAGTTTGGTGGACTTGAACATGATCCGCAATGTTGAGGTTGATCAGGGCATTGTTCGCTTTACCCTCGTGCTCACAACTCCAGCCTGCCCGTTGCGCCAGTTCATTGTGGAAGATTGCGAGAAAGCAGTTCGCACGCTGCCTGGAGTGAAAGAGGTGCTTGTAGACGTGACGGCTGAAACGCCTCAGCAAAAAGCGTTACCCAATCGCCAAGGGATTAGCGGTGTGAAAAACATTTTGGCAATTTCCAGCGGCAAAGGGGGCGTGGGCAAAAGCACGATCGCCGTCAATATCGCGGTAGCTTTGGCACAAACAGGCGCAAAAGTAGGTTTAATTGATGCCGATATCTACGGTCCTAACGCTCCAACAATGTTGGGTTTAGCAGATGCTACGGTGACGGTACAACAAGGCGCTGCTGGAGATATTCTGGAACCAGCCTTCAACCACGGCGTAAAACTGGTTTCCATGGGCTTTTTGATTGATAAAGATCAACCTGTGATCTGGCGAGGTCCGATGCTTAACGGTGTGATTCGCCAGTTTCTCTATCAAGTGGAATGGGGTGATCTAGATTATTTGATTGTGGATATGCCACCTGGAACAGGCGATGCTCAACTGACGATGGCGCAGGCAGTTCCCATGGCGGGGGTTGTAATTGTAACGACTCCTCAAACAGTCGCTTTGTTGGATGCGCGGCGGGGCTTAAAAATGTTTCAGCAGCTTGGAGTTTCAGTTTTAGGGATCGTGGAAAACATGAGCTACTTTATCCCGCCGGATATGCCAGATAAACAATATGACATTTTTGGTTCGGCAGGTGGCAAGAAAACCGCAGATGAGCTTCAGGTGCCTTTGTTGGGCTGTGTGCCGCTGGAAATCCCTCTGCGAGAAGGCGGCGATCGCGGGGTGCCCATTGTTTTAGCTGATCCTGAATCTGCTTCAGCAAAAGCGCTAACGGCGATCGCCCAGCAAATTGCTGCGAAGGTTTCCATTGCCGCGTTGACATAGTTTTTTTTTCAGACTTAACTGAGGACGAGAGACTTCAAGAAATGTGACTGATTAGTGGGTTCTTCCTGATTCATGCTACAAAAAACGCTGCCCAAAATTCGCTGGAAAGACCTAGTTCAGCCCTGGCAAAATGTAGACTGGTGGCTGTTTGTATTACCCCTTGGACTGACCATTTTGGGTGGTGTGATGATTCACAGCATCGAGTTGAGCCAAGAAGGAGCAAACTGGGCATTTCAACATTTGATCACCTGTGGAATAGGACTTGTGCTGGCATTGGCGATCGCCCGTTGCCGATATGATCAATTGCTTCAGTGGCACTGGATCATCTATGGCGTAACCATTTTGCTGCTGCTAGCGGTCAAGTTCTTTGGCACCGAAGGGTTAGGCGCTCAGCGCTGGATTACGATCGCAGGCTTCAATCTACAACCTTCAGAATTTGCCAAACTGGGAGCAATTATCACGATCGCGGCCTTACTCAGCGATCGTCCTGCTTCAACGATTCCGGCCGCTTTACGCGTTATGGCAGTGGTAGCCGTTCCTTGGATGCTCGTTTTTTTAGAGCCCAACTTGGGGACCTCCCTAGTCTTTGGTGCTATCACGATGGGCATGTTGTACTGGGGCAACGCAAATCCGGGCTGGCTCTTGCTTCTCCTTTCTCCATTTATTTCTGCAATTATATTCAACACTTTCCTGCCGTTTTGGTTCGTTTGGATTGCAGTGGTTGGAGTCGTTGCATGGCGCAGTCTTCCCTGGTATCGCCTAGGAACCTTGGGTGCCGTGGTCATCAATCTGGTATCGGGAGGTCTAGGGCATTTACTGTGGGGGTTGCTCAAGGAATATCAAAAAAAACGCCTGATTCTCTTTCTCGATCCAGACCAAGAACCCCTGAAAGGGGGCTATCACCTAATTCAGTCCCGCATTGCCATTGGTGCCGGGGAAATGTGGGGCAGAGGGCTGTATAAAGGAACGCAAACGCAGTTGAGCTTTATTCCAGAACAACATACCGACTTTATCTTTACAGCTATTGGCGAAGAGTTAGGCTTTGTGGGCGGTATTCTGGTTCTATTTGCCTTTTGGCTGATTTGCTTGCGGTTGGTGATCATCGCTCAAAATGCGAAAGATAATTTTGGCTCACTGATTGCGATCGGCGTTTTCTCAATGATTGTTTTCCAGGTTGCCGTCAATGTTGGCATGACGATTGGCTTGTCGCCAGTGACGGGTATTCCTTTACCCTTTTTGAGTTATGGAAAATCTGCCCTACTGATGAATTTTTTAGCGCTCGGCGTCGTGCAATCTGTTACCAATTTCCGACAGCGGCTGAAGTTCTAGCTAAAAAGATTATCCATTGCCAATTTTCTGTTTTAGAGATAATCACAAAATAAGCAAACGACATACCATTCTTGTCTTTCACCTTGTAAGCTGGTCTAGTGAATACATCTGAGCAAGCGCTATGATTTTTCCGGGTTCAGTGGTTCGAGTGACCAACTCTCAAGATACTTACTATCAATTTCAAGGGTTAGTGCAGCGGATGAGCGATGGCAAAGCACTGGTTCTGTTTGAAGGCGGCAATTGGGATAAATCAATCACGTTTAAGCTTTCAGAACTGGAGGAAGTAGACTTGGCAGCCGCAAAGAAAAAAGCGAAATAACTCAGGTTTAATCTTTAAGGTTAAGCTTAGGATTAAGCTATAAATGAACGTAGCTTAGAAGTTAAAGCTTTCCTGCTTGCCTCATGCGTCTTCCTCTTCCTCAGTTTACTGCCCAAAATCGCCAGCCCAATCATATTGCAGAGGTGATTGAAACTTCCACAGCCGAGTTTTTGGCGCAGTGCTTAGATCCAGATGATCTAAGCTTTCCTATCATGCCGCCTTTTGGCAGTTGGGTGAAATCGGCCGAAGAAGAGTCAGGCAATCAAGTTTATGCGATCGTATACTACGCTTCCACCAGCCCAATCGATTCGGTGCATCGGGCGCGGGCACTAGGTTTATCGCTGCAAGAATTGCGAGAACAACAGCCTCAAATTTTTGCCATGCTGAAGACTGAGTTTCGGGCGGCGATCGTTGGGTTTAAACCGTACTCAGCAAAAAGCAATGGCGTAAAGCCAGATGCTGCCCTAATCTATCAACATTTGCCGCCCCGCCCACCTCAACTTCACCAAGCGGTTTATCAATGTGACTCTGATGAAATTCTTCGCTTCACTGATCGACTAGATTTTCTGCGAACCTTGCTGCAAATGAACGGCGTGCCTGTGGATGCATTGGTCGCTGCGATGCTGCGGGAAGTGTATGGGTTGAGACGGGCAGACCGAGAATGGTTGGTGCGGGCAGGACGGATGTTGAGTCTTTACTTAAAGGATGATTACGATCGCCTTCGCACAATTTTGAGTCAAGTACATATTTAAAATTCGCACTAAGATCGAAGAGTATAGTGCGTTGTGTGCCTGCGTGTGACTTCAACCAAGATTTTGCCTTTACTTCACGATCCAGAGCGCTTAGAGAATCGCTTGAAAGAGATTCCTCCAGAGCCGGGAGTCTATTATATGAAAGATGCCACCGATCAGGTGCTCTACATTGGCAAGTCGAAAAAGCTGCGATCGCGGGTGCGATCGTACTTTCGCGATGATCATCACCACAGTCCCCGGATTGCAATGATGGTGCGGCAAGTGGCAGATATCGAGTTCATTGTGACTGATACTGAAGCCGAAGCCCTTGCCCTAGAAGCCAACCTGATTAAGCAGCACCAACCGTACTACAACGTGCTGCTGAAGGATGACAAAAAATATCCCTGGCTCTGTATTACCTGGTCTGAACCCTATCCGCGTATTTTTATTACGCGCAAACGCCATTTAAGTAAAAAAGCCGATCGCTTTTATGGACCCTATGTGGATGTAGGCTTGCTGCGCCGTACACTGCACTTGGTGAAGCGGGTGTTCCCTTTGCGGCAACGTCCTCAGTCGCTGTTCAAGGATCGCCCTTGTCTAAACTACGATATTGGGCGCTGTCCGGGTGTTTGCCAGCAGCTGATTTCCTCGGAAGAGTATCACAAGATTGTTCGCAAAGTGGCGATGGTGTTTCAGGGGCGAATTGATGAACTGGTCGATATTTTGTCGATGCAAATGGAAAAAGCGGCGGATGAGTTGAATTTTGAGGTGGCAGCCCGAATTCGCGATCAGATTGTCGGAGTAAAAACCCTAGGAGCGGATCAAAAGGTGGATCTGGCGGATGATACCGTGTCGCGGGACGCGATCGCCCTCGCTGCTGATGAGAATCATGCCTGCATCCAGCTATTTCAAATCCGCACAGGTCGGTTGGTGGGTCGTCTTGGTTTCGTTGCCGATGCCCAATCGGGTACTTTTGGAGAAATTCTTCAGCGTGTTTTGGAAGACCATTACCAACACATTGACCCGATTGAAATTCCGGCAGAAATCTTGGTGCAGCATGAACTGCCCGAAACAGAAATGTTAGCTGAGTTTCTCAGTACGGCTAAAGGGCGCAAAGTGACGATTATTCATCCTCAGCGTCAAACTAAGGCTGATTTGCTCGAAATGGTAGAACGCAATGCTGGTTTTGAGTTGGCACGCGCTCAACGCTTTGCAGATCGCAACACCCAGGCAATGCAAGATCTAGCGGAACTGCTGGATATGCCCGATTTTCCGCGTCGGATTGAAGGCTACGATATCTCCCATATTCAAGGGTCAGATGCGGTTGCCTCGCAGGTTGTTTTCATGGATGGAATGCCTGCTAAACAGCACTATCGTCATTACAAAATCAAAAACCCTAAGGTGATGAGCGGGCATTCAGACGACTTTGCATCGATGGCAGAAGTGATTACTCGTCGCTTCCGCAAGTATGCTGCCCTCAAAGAGCGGGGAGAACTAGTGAAAAGTGACGAGGCCTCGGTACTCGATCGCCATGTGAGTGCCACCTCAGATTTTCCCGATTTGGTGATGATTGATGGGGGCAAAGGTCAGCTATCCGCTGTGGTCAGCGTTTTGCGAGAAATGAACCTATTAGAAGATGTGCGGGTGGTCAGCCTCGCGAAGCAGCGGGAGGAGATTTTTTTGCCGGGTGAATCGCTGCCGCTGGAGACGGAGGCAGAACAGCCTGGAGTTCAGCTTTTACGCCGCTTGCGAGATGAGGCGCATCGATTTGCGGTCAGCTTCCATCGTCAAAAACGCACGGAACGGATGCGGCGATCGCGCCTCGATGAAATCCCTGGATTGGGTTTCCATCGTCAAAAGCTGTTGCTCTCCACCTTTCGGTCGATCAATTACCTGCGCGAGGCTAGCCCTGAAAAAATTGCCACAGTTCCGGGGATTGGTCCCCGATTAGCCCAGCAAATTTATACCTACTTCCATCCTGCTCACGATGACAGTCCCATTGAAGAGCCCCTCGTTCGTCCACTGGAGCACCACGCAGCAACCGACACTGAGGAGAATGCGGCAATCCCTTAGATTCACCACCCGTAATCTTATGAAAGATGCCGATACTACTTCAAATCCAACAACCCTGATTCCTTTAGCTTGGGGTTAAACCGAATGTCCTCTTGCACTCCGCGAGTCTTTAAAAGCTCAAGCACACTTGATTCCACCCGACGCGCTACCTGCTTCAAAACTTTAACTTGAGCAGATTCATTGATGGCATTGGCAAAACTTGCTTGTTCCTCAGCAGTCATCATTCCTTTCACATCAATCGGCTGATTCCATCCATCAGCAGCATCCCCGTTCCCTGTAGGCAACGAGTTATTCTCGGTAATCCAGGCATCCCGAATGCCTTCTAATACGGTGCGACTGGGGCGATCAATGGTCTGCACTTTCAGCCAGTGGCAAGACTGTGGTTGCCGCACGAGATGCTGCTTCAAGCTCAAGTAAATGTCTCGCGAATAGCCGATATATTGCAAAATCTGGTAGGCGTCGAAAATGGCATAAACCCCAACTTTGCCCTGAAATTGGTCGGGCACCAAGCCGTTATCGCTCAAATAGCTAACAAATTCCAAAGTGTTTAAGGGGCAGATATCAGTCTGAGAAGTGGTCATTGTGATGATTCAATTAACCCTTAAAAGGCAGCAAGGGCGCAGAAAATACGCCCTTGCGATCGCATGAAACCAACCAACCCGCTTAAGGTGCAAGTGCGTTGCCGCGAATTAGGCTACCAATTGTTTTTGCCGTAATTTTCAACTGCACCAACGGATTAGCTGGAACAACAGTCTTGTAGAGGTAGCTATCAAAGGTGAGCTTTTGCACATCCATATCAGCGCACATTTCTACAAAAGCCTCGCGGGTAGCATCGGTGCGATAAAAAACCCGTTGAAGCAGGTCTAGCACTAGGTAGGTGATGCCGTATTGCTTATCCCACCGCTGAATGTAAACCTTGAGGTCTTTCTCAGTAGGGGTGCGAGTGCCTTGTTCTGAAAACTCGACGATCGCCTCAGCGCACATCCGACCCGACTTCGCCGCAAAATAAATACCTTCGCCAGAGGATTTGGTCACGGTGCCAGCCGCATCGCCAACCAATGCCACCCGACCCACTACTCGGCGAGGTCTAGGATGTTCAGGGATGGGGTGTGCTTCTACCCGAATGATTTTGCCGCCGCGCAGTTTTGCGGCTGCCCGGTTGCGGATACCCTTTTGTAGCTCCTTAATCCGAGATTGATTCGGCTTCATGGTGCCAGTTCCAACGGCAACATGGTCGTACTTAGGGAACACCCAGGCGTAAAAGTCTGGGGAGACATCATCACCCACATACATTTCTGCCAGGTCTTCGTAATACGCCATTTTGTCGTCGGGAATGCGGATGCGTTCTTGAAAGGCGATCGCGTAGTTGTAATCTCCCGCATCAATCGCTTTCGCAATTCGCGAGTTCGCTCCATCTGCGCCCACGACCAAATCCACTTTCAGTTTCTTATGTTCCCCTTCCAAAGTGCCATTGGAATGGTCGGCATAGTGCAACACATAGGGATCTGTATCGTTGCTGGGAATTTCAAGCTTGTGTAGAGTACCGTTAATCACCTTGGCACCCAGTTTTTCTGCGCGATCGCGCAAAAAGCCATCCAGCACTTCCCGACGGCACATGCCAATGTACTCGTCATCCTTCAAAGTGCTACCAATGTTCACTTCAACATTGGAGGGAGAGATCATCTTCATCTTTCGCACGCGGCGATCAATGATCTCTGGGGGCAAGTCAAACTCGCTGACCATACACAGCGGAATGGCACCACCGCAGGGTTTCACATTGTCTAATTTGCGTTCAATTAAATAGGTTTCAATCCCAGCTTTTGTTAAAACTTCCGCAGCGGAGGAACCCGCAGGTCCGCCACCGACAACTGCAACGCGTAGTGCCAAAGCTTTTCTCCTAAATCGTTGTAAAAGCTACACAGCATACTATCACGGACTTTTCATTCAAAGGGCGCTGTCAGCACTAGATTCGACCATTTGAAATAGAGTTTAACAATTACCGTAACGCAGCTTAATGAAAAGATAGACAAGATACCAGATAAAGCTCATGTGCAGATTGCGGCTGATGGAGATTCCTAGCCATATCGTAGTGATTTACGCAATTTTACGGCTGTGCGGTCTTCACCCAAGAAGGGAAGACTGGTTATGTATCCCACAGGAGCTTCTATGCGTTCCCCACTTTCTCAAAATCTAAATCCTCCTAAAATCAGTACGATGCCTCGCCCAAAGACAGAAGCGGCGGCGTACTTGGATATTTATAAGCTGATTACTGAAAAAACTCGACTAGAGCGTGAACTAGAAACCCTGGAACAACGACGCGATCGCATCGTTCAGCGTCTCGAAATTTTAGATACTCAAGTGGAAACTCTTGAAAATAGCGCCCACCAATTGCGGAACATTATGTCTCCTCAGCCGATTTGCCCGCTGCCGAAACCTAAAACGGTGCAATCAAATGATTTCAAAACTGTGATTTTGGAGTATTAAAGTGCTATTTACCCCAAGCGACCTGGGATGAGATAAATAAACTTCGTTAAATATAGAAACTAATTTTGTGAGCGGAGCGCCTCGCGAAACGTCCTATCATCTAGATCAGCTTTGATGGATAGCTGAAACATACCTGATTAAGACGACTCATGCGTTCTCGCCAGACCCTAGTTGACCTTTTCTCAACATTTGTTCAATTTGAAGCAGATGCCTTCAGAGGTTGGATCAGCGACCCAAAATTGCGACGCAGCATGGAGCAGTTAATAAAATCGGCAACGGAGGACACCTCAGAACGATTCTGGGTGTTGTACTGGCATAAATCATGGCATACTCAGCCGACCCATTTGGCGACCAATCACATTACGGCATACTTGCAAGAAACCTGTTATTGGGTAGCCCGCAAAATGACGCTGAATCTAGCGAGTCGTCAATCTACCGCAGATTTGTTTCAAACAGCGATCGCCCGTATCAGTCATGTGCTGAAGGGTTTTAATCCTCAATTTAGTTCCAATTTAAAAAGCTATGCCGAATTTGCCTTTAGCAACGTAATCAAAGACACGCTGCGTCAGCAACAAGAGGCAGATATTTGCACCGATTGGGCGCTACTGCAAAAGGTAAGCCAAAAACGGCTGGTAGACTCTCTGACACATGCTGGAATTGATGCTCAAACGATTGCGGCTTATGGGCTAGCGTGGAAGTGCTTTAAGGAAAAATATGCTCCCAATGACCGTGGCACCGCTCGTAAATTGGTCAAACCTGATGGGGCAACCTGGCAAGCGATCGCTCAGCTTTACAACGCCGAGCGCAGCAGCCAACTCAATTCAAAAATAGTAGGTAGCCCCGACCAAGTGGAACAATGGCTGCTAAGTGCTGCCCGTGCAGTGCGAGTTTTCTTGTATCCTGCGCCAATCTCGATCGATGCACCCCTTGCCGGACAGGATAATACTGAACTTGTCGATTTCTTACCCAACACAGCGCAAGAATCGTTACTCGCCACAATGATCGCTCAAGAAGAGGTGAGCGATCGCCAAATGCAGCAGATCCAGTTGAGTCAGGTCATATCAACCGCGATCGCCCAATTAGAAACTCCCATGCAAGAAATTTTGCAGTCCTATTACGGGCAGCAAATGACCCAGCAGGAAACCTCCCAGTTGTTAAACGTGCCGCAATATACGATCTCTCGTCGTCTTGCTAGCCTTAAAAAAACCTTGCTCATAGCCCTGGCACGTTGGAGCCAAGAAACCCTGCATATTTCCATTACATCAGACGTACTCAGTAGTATGAGCGCTGTGCTAGAGGAATGGTTGACGGTTCACTACCAGCCTTCCGACCGTTCTTGACCTCGGAGTGTATCTATGATGTCTTTTGATTCTGCACCATCTACCTATTCAAACCGCCAGGTGCTTCACTTGGAAATTCCGCCAGTGCCAACCACCGCCGCTGCATTCTCTACGCCTGGTTGCCGATGGAGAGCGGATCTTAACCAAATGGTGATCGCTGCTTTTTTGCCTTGGCTACGCGATGAATTCGCTGCTAACGCAAAAGTGTGGATGGAGACCACTCTGCCCAGCATTTGGGAATTTGCAAATGGGACTGCGATAGCTTTGCACCCAGAGTCGGCGATCCGAGAAGTGCGACTGGTGCTGATTCCAGCAGAGACACTTGACACCGACGAATTGCGTGTACCCCAAGAATGGGTAGACCTTCCCTCTTGGGCAGCAGATTACTATGTGGCAGTACAGGTCAACCCCGATGAAAGCTGGATAGAAATTTGGGGTTACGCTAGTCACGAACGACTTAAAACACGCGGGGTGTATGATGCCAGCGATCGCACCTACTCCCTTGCTGAAGAAGATCTGGTTCATGATCTAACAGTGCTTCAGGTGGCCCAAGAGTTATGCCCCACGGAAACTCGCCGAGCCGCGATCGTCCCTATTCCGACAATAGAACTAACGCAGGCAACCAACTTGATCGAGCGGCTTGACAATCCCGACCTCTCTTTTCCACGTCTGGCAATTCCCTTTTTACTCTGGGGCGCATTGCTGGAGCATGGCGGTTGGCGCAAGCGGCTGTATGAGCACCGTCAAGGTCTGGCTGAATCTTGGTCAGTCGCTCACTGGTTACAGGCAGGAGTCTCGAATTTGGCAGCACAAGTTGGCTGGCAGCAAACTACACTTCAGTTCGCCACGGTCCGCGGGATGCGAAGCTTACCTATCACTGGTTTGGTGCGATCGCTCACTATTGCAGGAGCAGCCTATCAACTTCAGATTGCTCCTCTGGGCGATCGTTCCACTCCGGAAACCGCTGTTTGGCAGTTTGAGCTACGGTCTGCTGACCCCAGAGGCACCATACCCGCTGGAATCACACTGCGCTTGCTGACAGAAGATTTACAGCCCTTTGAAAACAATGAAGACATGGCACAAGACGCTGTGGAAAGGCTTTATATCAATGTGGCAATACAAACCGCAGAAGGTTTAGTGTGGGAAATAGAGCCAACTCCAGAGGGATATGATCGCGAAGTGCTGAGATTTTAAGCAATCATTTTTGACTAATGTTACACCCTAGTTCACCAGTTGCGGAGAGTAAGAGGGTCTATCACCCGCGATCGCTCAGTGAGACTACTTGGTGCATATCTCTTAATCCAGTACGTTCCACTTCGACTCCCCTCATCATCGTATCCAATTGACTTCTTTCTGACGGATGCTGTCTATACCGTTGCAACTGTTCAATTTGCTCGACTAGTCGGTCAGGAAGCGGTAGATTTAACACGTTGAATAGATCTCGAAAGCGATACCGCCAATCATGGCGTAGGCGACATTCCACATAGTTGCGCCTAGAAATTTCTTGGATACGAGGCTCATCTTGTAACAACGCTTCAAAAAACGGAATCACTTCATCAGGGTCATCGGGAACATCTATGGCGCTATCTTGCCAATCCATTAACTTTTCAATTCCCTTACCCGAAGGCTTTTTGCCCGCAATTACACAGCCTGCCGCCCAGCCTTCAAACCAACGATATAAGAGCGGCGATCTCCCTCGAAATCGCTGTAGGTAGCTTCCTTCAAAACACAAGCTAATTCTAGATCGGTGTAATAGGCGGTTAAGTAGCGCACGGTGTTCTCCCACGTCATGCACCTCAGCCCCACAAAAGGTGGAGTGCATATAGAGTCGTTGACTCTCTGGTTTGTTGAACTGCTGTAACTGAGCATGAACTTGTTCGTTCGTCCTGCCATAACTCAGAATATCGATTGAGCGGTGAGGTTGATACTCATTTAAGGGAAACGTATCTGTGGCTAACGACAAAAATGATGAATTGATCGAATGAAGCTGACATACTTCAGTTGCCAAGCTAGGGGTAATCACAAACAGATGATCAAGCTTTGGCAGAGCAGGACGATTTAATTGACTCGGATCAAACCCGTCTAATAAATAACCCACCCGCAGATCGAACTGATCCAACAAATGCCCCAACGTAAATATAGACAACAAAAAACGTGGTTTCATCCCTATTACCAGCAAGACATTAGGACCCTCTCCTAAAGTTGGTAACTCATCAGGCGTATACCAACTCTTAAAAAGAGACTGCCGGGTACGAGTAATCATGTCTGGGCGATCAGGTTCCTTAGGCTTAAGCCAAGCAATTCCTTCATTTTGAATTGGGTATAAAAAGTGAACGTTACAAACCGCTGATAGGGCTTCCTCCAAGCTATGGCTTACTGACCAGCCAACATGATTATGGTTTGGATGAAGCTCTGATAGAACAAACAGATTCATAAGACAGTAAATGCGCTAAGTGAGTGAGATTTTCTAATATTGGAACTCATCTATGAAACGTTGAGGATACAAGAAAACACTTAGGAACACACACTTTTGAAGACGCAGTTTATGAAAACGTTAAAGAAAACTAATGTGAAGTTAACTAAATCTGGCGAAAATGAGAAATGCGCTTTATGAAATCATTAAAATAGCGGAAGTCAACTAAATCTATATAAAAAGAGGCTTGGATCGTATAATAACTTTTGCTCTACCTAAGCCAACAGCGTAGGATTAACGGTCTTTGCTAGTAATGTATCCTTGGTAATAGTTCTTTGCGATCGCAGTCTAACTGAAGTTTCCCTTTTAAGCAGTTGTTAACTACAAGCATAAAATTTTGGAATTCCATACCAGCTACACTATAAGCTTAAGGCTGTTTTGTGCAGTGTAAGAGGTTGCTCATAAAACACCTTAGGTCCATAGTCAGTATTCTAAGGTTTTCATCAGTTCACTCGTTTTGAGGAAGTCCATTCATGACCGTTACTCCCATTCGTGCCAAAGAATTAAAACACGAAGTCAAAGATTTATCCCTTGCACCGCTTGGACGGCAACGGATTGAGTGGGCAGGGCGGGAAATGCCTGTCCTCCGCCAAATTCAAGATCGCTTTGCCAAAGAAAGACCTTTAGAAGGGCTTCGTCTAGTAGCCTGCTGCCATGTCACGACTGAAACGGCTCATCTAGCGATCGCAATCAAAAATGCTGGAGCTGACTCTCTGCTGATTGCTAGTAATCCCCTCTCTACGCAGGATGATGTAGCGGCTAGTTTAGTTGCTGATTATGGCATTCCTGTTTTTGCTCAAAAGGGGGAAGACAACGATACCTATCACCGTCATGTTCAAATCGCGCTAGATCACCGTCCCAATATCATCATTGATGATGGTAGCGATGTCGTCGCCACGCTAATTCAGCAGCGCCAACATCAAATTGCTGATCTAATTGGCACTACTGAAGAAACCACCACAGGCATTGTTCGTCTGCGTGCCATGTTTAGAGATGGTGTACTTACGTTCCCTGCGGTCAACGTCAATGATGCAGATACCAAGCACTTCTTTGACAACCGCTATGGCACTGGGCAATCCACATTAGACGGTATCATTCGCGCCACCAACATTTTGCTCGCCGGTAAAACCATTGTGGTATCTGGTTATGGCTGGTGTGGTAAAGGGACTGCTCAACGAGCTAGCGGCATGGGTGCTAATGTGATTGTGACTGAAATCGATTCCGTGAAGGCAATTGAAGCGGTCATGGATGGGTTCCGAGTATTGCCAATGGCGCAAGCGGCTCCTTTAGGCGATATCTTTATCACTGTGACTGGAAACAAGCATGTAATCCGGGCAGAACACTTTGAGGTGATGAAAGACGGCGCGATCGTTTGTAATTCAGGACACTTTGATATCGAGATTGATCTCAAGTCTTTGGGTGCTCAAGCCACCGCTGTTAAGGATGTGCGGAACTTCACCCAAGAATATCGTTTGAAAAATGGTAAGTCAGTCGTTGTGCTGGGTGAAGGGAGATTAATCAACTTGGCGGCAGCAGAAGGTCACCCTAGCGCGGTCATGGATATGAGTTTTGCTAATCAGGCGCTTGCCTGTGAGTACTTGGCTACCAACAAAGGAAAATTGGCACCTGGGCTACATTCCATTCCGGCTGAATTAGACAAAGAGATTGCTCGCCTAAAACTTCAGGCGATGGGAATTCAGATTGACACCCTGACTTCTGAGCAAATTGAATATATCAACTCTTGGACTGCGGGTACTTAACTCTATCTGATAGTTGCAATCAAAAGGGGAGAGGCGATCGCCTCTCCCCTTTTGATTGTTAGATGAAAATTAGTCAGTGTAAGGCTGAGATGTGCAGGGCATTTTCAAGCAACGCTCCAGTACTTCAATTCGATGCGATCGCCAAAAGTACTGAGGATTTAAGCTCACTCTATATCGTGCGTCAAACACTGGTTGAGTCAAAAACTTCCACACAGGAAACCGAATAGAACAGTGCTTTGAATACATAACTAAAACTTTGGGGTTACTAAAGTGGGCAACATCAAAACCAAATAGGAAGCCTAATTAGCGCTCAATTATGCCGATCTAAGGACTGTATTCTCAAGAACGATGCAGATCCGTACGAGAAACTCCAGTTTTAGAAATTGAGTGCTGGGCAATCTGCTATTTATAAAATGACAAACCTAAAAGTAAAAACCCTGGTGAAGATTGCGGATTCTTTGTCCACACTATAGCGGTGGCATCGGTAATTCTATGGAGGACATACAGATCTACTTAATCGTCAAGTCTATTTAAGAGAAAACTGCTCTTTTTCATCGCATTTTGTAGAGTGATGAGCATGTCTTTGGTAGCAGTGCTACGGACACCACTAGGCATAGCGCATTCCAACTGTGGCAGGTGAGATCACCTTAGTTGTTGGTTGCCCATAGGTAATTGATAAATGAATTGGCAAAGTTTTAACACTGTAGCCGCGATCGCTCTGATTTAGTTCCAAAAAGAAACTTTGCCAGGTAGACGGGCGAATAGTCCAAGCATTTGGCATCTCATCCTCGCTATTAGTTGGCAAGATTGCTTGGGGATGATACTCTACTGCGATCGCATCAAACCGCATTTCAGCCTGACACATCGAATTAATTAAACTGCGCCAGTCATAATACTTCTCTTGAGAATGAACAGAATTATGAATATATAACGCTGCCCCAAAAAGCCAGGTCAACTTGCCGCAAATCTCTTCTAGGCGGGGGCGATCGTCCATTAAGACCTGAGCTTCTTCAGGAATTAAAATACTCTCTTTAGCAGGCATCCATAGTTCGAAGGATGTAAATGCATCAATCGGAATTGTTCTTAGCATCAGGCTGGAGGCAAGCCCAAACGGATTTGGAGCAACTGCCAAATCTGGTGGAATAAAAGAATTCATCGTTTGATTCATTAATCTTTTAAGTATTTGTAAAGGGGCTAATTTAGGTTTCCAGGAACGCTCTTCTCCCAACAGAATGCTTCATCACCAAACAATTATGCAATCTGTTGTTCACCCTCACTTGTTAGCACTTTGTTATAGAAAGTTCAAGATACGCTCCGACGATTAAAGAAGCTTAATATCTTCGTAAGCTAAAAAAGGTAGTAAATCAAGATGTAGTGGGTTGGGTAAAGTAGAGGGATAACTACTCCCCAGCAAGACTTATGGAATGCCGTCTGTGCAGTCATCCCAGCACTCATAAACATGGTAGAGCACCCAATGGTAGCCAACGGTATTTCTGTCCGCAATGCAAGCAAACATTCAATGAACGGTTTGACACCTTGTATTATCATCGCCACATCACGCCTGAACAGATTCGGCAGGTGCTACAGGCGCATAGTGAGGGTAGTAGTTTGCGAGGAATTAGCCGAACGAGCTTGCTTGCCTACAACACTGTCGTGAGCATTGTTCGCGCTGCGAGTCAGCAGGCTCAGTTGGTTCACAACGCCGAGGTGCAAGCTGTACAAACCGGGGAAGTAAGTGCGGATGAGTTGTGGTCGTTTGTTTCAAAAAACAGAAGCAATGCCTGCCCCAGGAGCTAGAAGCGGGAGATTGTTGGATTGCAGTGAGCTTGGCAGATTCGAGTGGGCTAATTCTGGCCGCTAGAGTAGGAAAGCACACGGATGAATTGATCGAAGAATTAGTGGTCAGCAGTGAAGGAAAAACCGCTTGTAAACGTTTCAATAGCGATGATTGGGGAGGCTATGTGCGAGTCTTGCCTCCCGAAATTTTGCACCATATTGGCAAAGACAAGACCCAACGCTTGGAGAGAACCAATGGCATTGTTCGACAACAAACCGGACGATGGCATCGCAGACAGAATAAGTTTGGCAAGCTGTGGGAGCAAACGAAGGTAACAGCGCGATTAGTGGTGAGTTATTTCAACTGGATTTGGCAGCATAGCCGATTGAAGACGACCGCAGCGCCACGAGCAGGATTAGCCCACACATCTTGGACGTGGCACGAACTCGTTACCTACCCCACCATTATTTGATGCACTACCCTAAAAAACTTCTAACTCTTTTCTCAAGCTTGCCTCGATGTCGTTTTAGAAACGTCTAAGATAAGAATCAATGACACAGCGACAGAGTTACTAGAAATTATGAATCAGACGCTTGCAGAGGCAACTGCAATTGATCAAGAGCTTTCCAAACGTTTCATTAATCTTGATCCCAGCGGTTATTTTGTGATTCACGTAGATGTGAACGAAAAGTTAATCTGCGCTAGATATTACACAAATTTCATTAATGAGCATGGGCTAGCGTGTGATCCTGAGACAGGTAAGCCAATCCCATGTGATGGCAGCGTTTCACGTCTACCTACCTGCTTGTTCACTGGCAGAACTGCAAAAGAAATTTGCGTCCAAATTTTTGAACAATCAACTATTCGCTCAGTCACACAGCTTGACCATGCTGCTTATCTGGGGCGTGAATTTCAGCGGGCAGAAGCGGCAATGATAATGGGGCGGGACTATATTCAAGATTAATAGGGTGGTTGGGACGTGGATTCACCGATGGCTAAAGGTTTTCGGTGATAGGCTGAGCAACAGCAGTTTGAGCTAGGGTAGGTGGCTTACCTGAGACGATTAGCTCTTGTTGAAAATGTGGATACCAGTGAGTAAGTTCTTCATCAGACAGGTCAAACACGTGAGACGCATATTTGAGGGCAAGCAGCAGTCCGCGAACTTGAGGAAAGCTCCAGCGGCGGCTCAATGCATCTTTGAACACTTCGGCAACAACGCGCCTTGCTGTGAGTTGATAAAAGCGATCGCGATCTCGCTTTAAATCATTAGAATATCGTCGAAGACAAACCGCCTGATTCATTGCTGATAGAACAGACACTACATACCGAGAAAGCCTGCCACTGTTGCTTTGAAAATGATGGAGCTTCGCGTCAGAGGCTTCTAGTAACATGCCCTGCCGTGAAACACGGTAGCTAGCATCCATATCTTCAAGCAGTGCATAGAACAACAACAAAGGTTCAAACTGCTCTTGGGCGATCGCTTCTCGTCGGAAAGTCATCCGGCAGCCATGAAATATCTTGACTGGGCACACATTCAGGTGATTCATAGAACTGGGAATGGTATAACTAGGAAAATGCCCATCGTAGGGGATGCACAAGAAGTCTGAATCCATCAAAAAGAGATGTCTCCAGATAAATCGTTGGAAAGGCGCAATTCCTGGAATCCATTGGTCTCGATAGGAACCGACTGCTTTACGCACATCGTCTACAGTAATGTCTGAAGGCAAAGTTGAAGCTAGGGCACTTTGAACCCCTTTAACAAGCCCTTCAGTATCTGTCTCATAAACGCGCATAATCTCTTCAGCACAGGTTGGATACATCAGCGAATCATCATCAAAAAGGAATGTGATGTCTGCGGTTGCTAGTTCCAGCCCCTGATTACGTTGCAAAGTTAACCCTCGCTGAGAAGCCGCCTGATATGTCCAGCGAATCTCTGGATATTTTGAGGCAATTTCACCTATGACCTGACTGCGAGTGCTTTGCCAATCATCACTGGCATCGATCACAATAATCTCACTAGGCCTCTGGGTTTGCTCTACCGCCAATTGAAGACATTGGGAAAGAATCTTTTCCCGCCGGTAAGTTGCAATTACTAAGCCCCAAGAAAGTGGTTTATTCATCGCTATCAATCAACTCCAAGAGCATAGGAAAGATGGGTTGACTTAGTATTGCCCAATGAATAAAGTTTAGTAACTGTACTTTTGTTAAAATTTGAAGCAAAAAGAGCTAACTCTTGCGAAACAGGTGGGTCTAACTCACTCATCAATCCTGAGTAAGTAGATCATCAGCAGTTTATTCATTGCAGGGGTAAATCTCTATTTATCGCTTGCGACCAGTTACCCTGTTGAATCGCCGTCTTTCTGTTTCCTGCTGAATCATGCGATAGCCAAATTGTAGGGGGCGTCCGGTTAGTTTCCACAGGAGCGATCGCTTTTGCCACTGAGTGTAGCCTGTAGAAATAGAGCCAGCCAGTAAATTACGCCAATTGAGCGAGATTTGATCGGGTGTAAATTCTTGGGAGCGCTTCCAGCCATTTTCAACCATTGCTTGGTAGAGGTCTGGATTGTTGCGTAAGTTTTGCAGAGCGGCAGTCACATCATCAGGATTGTGAACTTCAATGTAATCAAGACTGGACTTTCGCAGGGCTTGATAGGCAGGTTCAGGACCTAATAGGGCAGGGCAACCCGCAAACCAAGCATTAATTAGCTTAGAAGCAGGCTTTGATTCTAAGTATTCTCGGTTTGAATACCGAATTGCCAGCACAACATCTGTTTCAGAAAACTCGCTCCAGTCTGAGAGACTCACCTCATAATCTGGCAAGGTTGTGAAAGTAAATCCCTGTGAGCTTAGCTGGGAGACAAACTCAGAGTTTTTAAATGCTTCGGGCAAGTAGTACCAGCGCCCTTTGAATGCAAGGGTGCTGACTTGAGTGCCACGCTCAGGATTGCGCGATCGCAACTCTGGTTGAACCCAAAACTGCATCAGGTGATCCGTTGAAGTCAAAATATTCAGTGGATTTTGCACAATTCGATGGGCGCAAATTTCGGGGCGCGGTCGATCTTGTTGACACACTACTAGATAGCTACTGTAAGGTAACGATTGCCAAAGACTGCGCTGCATCAACTCTTCTCGCGACACTACACAGATGCAATTAGGAATGAAGTGATCAACTAAATGCACATCTAATCCACGCAGCTTTAACTGTAGATAAGTTTGAACAATCCACGAACTGCTGCCGCCCCACTCAGGACGATAATAATCAGCAAACGGCGGCATTTCAGTAATGGTCTGAAACTGCTCACACAGAGCTGCATCATTGCGTACAAAATAAACCGGATAGGGAAGGGCATCGAAAGTTAAATAGGTATTCATATGAAGACGGCAGGGGCGTTTTGAGAGGTAAAAGTCTCTCAAAACACCGATAGTATTTTAAGCGTGAATTTTAGGCGTAGACTTTGCGGTAGTAGGCTTGATATTCCTCAGAAAGCAGAGGTTTCCACCAATCTTCGTGGGCTAAAAACCATTCCACTGTTAGCCGCAACCCTTGCTGCACAGTGACCGAAGGAGTCCAGCCGAGTTCGGTTTGCAGTTTGGTAGAGTTGATTGCGTAACGGCGATCGTGTCCTGGACGATCTTTGACATAGGTGATTAACTCTTGGGCAGGGCGAACAGGCAATTTGGGGGCTAGTTCATTCATCAAGTCGCAAAGCATGTGAACGAGGTCAATATTTTTCACTTCGTTGTTGCCGCCTACATTATAGGTTTCGCCTACTGTTCCTAAGTGCAGCACAGCATCAATCGCACTGCAATGATCACCCACATACAGCCAATCCCGAATGTTCTGTCCATCCCCATAAACGGGCAAGGGCTTACCCATCAAGATATTGATGCACATTAAGGGGATCAGCTTTTCGGGAAAGTGGTATTGACCGTAGTTGTTGGAACAGTTGGTGATTGTGGTTGGCATTCCATAGGTGTGATGATAAGCCCGAACAAGGTGGTCGCTTCCAGCTTTAGAAGCAGAATAGGGACTGTTGGGAGTGTAGGGAGTGGTTTCAGAAAAGGCTGGATCGGTTGGGCTCAAGCTGCCGTAAACTTCATCGGTGGAAACATGGTGGAATCGATAATCAGTCGGTCGTTCTGCTGATTGACAATGCTGACGAAACGCTTCTAGCAGAGTGAAACTGCCAACCACATTTGTGCGAACGAAGGCATCGGGTCCCAAAATAGAGCGATCAACGTGAGATTCTGCAGCAAAGTGGACAAGAGTATCGATAGCTTCTTCTTGCAGGAGTGCATCGACCAGTGGGCGATCGCAAATATCACCTTTAACAAAACGAAAATTTGGATGATCATCCAACGCCGCTAAGGTTTGACGGTTGCCTGCATAGGTGAGTGCATCTAGTACCACAACGCGATCAACAGGATATTTTTGACACCAATAGTGAACAAAATTAGCTCCAATAAATCCGGCACCACCAGTCACAATCAGTCTACGGGGCTTTCTCAAAGGCTGATTCGATTCAAAAGAAGTCATTGATCTACCTGTTCAAAATTTGCTAATTACTACAAACCAAAATTAAACGTCAACACCATCTCAATCACGCACATGATCTTCAATGTTGACCATCTCAATCACGCACATGATCTTCAATGTTGGCTTCCCCCTGATCAACTTTACTTCGAGTATTACTGCTGTTATAGAATATTCAGGATGCGAATGAGTTCCGTAAAATCCCTTACAATACCGCCTCTAAGATTACTTCTGATTGATTGAATTCCCTACTTCATCCAGTATTTTGCTCAACGCCACCCCAGCCGCTTCATCTGAAAAATGTTGAGCGGCATATTTCATAGCATTCTGCCCTAACCGATTTCGCAGTTCTTTATCATTCCATAACAAATCCAACGTTTGTACTAAATCTTCAACAGATTGAGGCTCCACTAATAATCCTGTTTCTCCATGAATGATGTAATCCTCAATGCCATTACAGCGGGAAGCAATCACTGCTCGCCCCATTCGCATTGCTTCCACAATCGTCACTTGACCTGCTGCGGTCACCCGCTCATTAGGAATTAGTGGCACTACGTTAATGCAAGCTTCTTGGGCTAATTGAAGACAATCGGCTTTGCCAATGCCTAAAGGCGCTTGAGCACAGGTGGGAAGTTCTAGCCCTGCTAAGGCGCGGGGACCAGACGCAATAACTGTTGATAAATTTAGCTTTGCGATCGCGGTAAATAAGGTTGAAAAATCTCGATGAGCCGACCCAATCGCCGCCACAAAAGGCTGCGTAGTGTTCTCTTGATAAGTAATCGGAATTTCTGAGACTTGATAAGGAAAGAATTCAAACCGCTCTTTAGGTATTCCTAGCCACTGGCTATACATATCGCGTTCGCGACGAGTATGAACAACAAAACGGTCAATATCCTGCAAACTAACCTGTGCTAGCCAACGACGCATTCCATTTGGACAGGTGCCCACGTTAAAAAGCCAGGCTACAACCGGAATTCGCCTACCAGAGAGACGTTGTTGAATGCCTACTGCCGAAGCCAACTGCGGAAAAACGGTAACCACCCCTCCCTCAGAGGCTTTAACAGCATCTTTACCGTGCTGCAAATAGATTAGCCATTCTTGATAATCTGTAGCCGACGAAGACCGAGTATGCCAGTTTGCTAAAGGTTTTGTGCGTGGGATAATGCTGAACTGATGGCGATCGCCATCAATATAAGGAATTAACCATTCTCCATCGATCTTCAAATTATGAATAAAAGGCGCTGCAAGAGTCCAATGCATAGGTGAATTCCAGATGAGACGCACCGAATTAACCGCCAATTCTTTAGCGCGAAGTTCAGGAACTCCCTATAAACGATAACTACAGTTGAGCATTCATTAATAGGGAGTCTTAAACCTGAAAACTGGATTTGGCAAAATTAAGTACGCTGTGTCAGCAGATTACTTAATGATTTAAGTTTGCAAGATATATGTAAACAATTAAATCGTCAATCACGGAGCTGGTAGTGGTGTGGGTAGAAGCACCGCTTATGAGCATCCTCGATTTATAGCGGGCATAAGACCCGCCCCTATGAGTCGTTATCGGTCATTCGGTGATTTAAACATTCGTACAAACAAATATTGCTGGGGGCATAGCATAGATCTATGCCAACTCGATCTGTGAGTCATCGCCAATCATAAAGCGTAGAGCTTTAGGACGTTTGGGCGCTACCTTTAATTGGGCGCGCTGTCCAATTACACTATCTACAATCCGTTGGTGAATTCCAACAATGCTGGCACCGCGTAAAATAACGCTGTGTTCCAGATCAGCTTCAATCAAGGTAACTTGGTTATCAACGCTGCTATAAGGACCAATAAAACAGTTTTCCAGGTGACAATCTTCGCCAATAATCACAGGTCCGCGAACCGTACAGTTGATCAGTTTCGACCTGACTCCAATCTGCACCCGTCCAGAAATCTGGCTTGTGGCATCGACTTCACCCAAAATATTTGGCTGCAGACAGGTATCTAAGACGATTTGATTCGCCTCTAAAAGGTCGTCTTTTTTCCCTGTATCAAGCCACCATCCTTCAATTTGGCGGGCTTCAACCTGCTGCTGGTGGTTAATCAAGTTTTGAATTGCATCGGTGATTTCAAGCTCACCTCGAGGAGATGGCTGGATGCGATCAATCGCATCCTGGATCGTTGGCGCAAAGAAGTAAATTCCTACGAGCGCTAAATTTGAAGGAGGAACTTTAGGTTTTTCAACCAGTTTTATCACCCGACCCTGGTCATCGATTTGAGCAACCCCAAAAGATGTGGGATTTGGCACAGGTCGCAGCAGAATTAAGGCATCTATTTGGCTTTCTTTAAATTGAGTGAGGAAACCACCCAATTCATTCTGAATCAGGTTGTCCCCTAGATACATTACAAAGGGAGAGTCGCCTAAAAAGGGGCGGGCAACCTTCACTGCATGGGCAAGACCTGCAGGTTTGTCTTGCAAAATGTAGGTAATATTGGCACCAAAGCGATCGCCATTTCCAGTTTTCGCCTTAACCTCTTCACCGGTTTCAGGGCTAATAATAATTCCAATATCTGTAACCCCTGCTGCAACAATCGATTCAATTCCATACCAAAGAATTGGCTTATTTGCTACCGGAACTAATTGCTTGGCTCCAGTGTAGGTTAAAGGGCGTAGTCGTGTTCCCTTCCCACCACTTAAAATGATTGCTTTCATTAAAAGATTCTCGATACTGGTGAACAGTTGACTTGAAACAGTTGACTTGAACTATGGATACACATCGGCAAGCTTTAGAGGCTTTCCTACTTGATCTTTCGCAGACAAAATTGGCTCTCCATCTAAGGGCCAATTAATTGCCAAATCTGGGTCATTCCAGAGAATAGAACACTCATGCTGAGGAGCGTAGTAATCGGTTGTCTTGTAAAGCACCTCAGCCACCTCAGAGATCACCATAAAGCCATGGGCGAAGCCTGGGGGCACCCAAAGCATCCGCTTATTTTCAGCAGTTAATGTGCAGCTTACCCATTGTCCAAAAGTTGGAGAGTGCTTACGGATGTCAACTACAGCATCAAAAATAGCGCCTACGGTTGCTCGCACTAACTTTCCCTGAGCGTGTTCGATTTGATAATGAAGACCACGCAAAACATTTTGATTGGAGCGAGAGTGATTATCTTGCACAAACGGCTCTGTTATCCCAGCTTTATCAGCAAATGCTTTACAGTTGTAACTTTCCAGAAAAAAACCACGATCATCTTGAAAAACTCGTGGCTCAATTATTAGGACATCAGGGATTTCTGTAGGTAAAACATTCATTTCAACTTCCTTCGCCGATTAACTAACTAAATTTGGAGTGTTCTAGAGACTTTTCATCCAGCATTGAATTTTTGTTCTCCGTTAACTTCTAAACCCTATTAAGGTTTATAGCGCAAAATGAACTGGGCATCATCTTGATCGAAAGTAGCTTTACCAAAAAATGAAGTACGAGAAGTTGAATAAAGCTGTTGTCTCGGCTCATACCTACTTACTGATATTTTGAAGATGTATCCGGACATAAAATTAATACGTAGACATTAACTGAGAGGCAAAAAACTAGAAGGTTTAGATTGATAGCTTCATGCTTGGAAAAAACTTAAGACTGAAAAATCTAAGGATTTCGCGACTGAAATTATTATAAATAAGTAAATGAATTGACTGACCTTTTTCAATTTGCCTTGGCTTTTTCTAACAGAAAAAAGATCTAGTACTAATGCACCGAGAGTTCAAATTACCCTGCTTTAATCAAAGCAAAATTCTGTTATATGACATTTTTACCTGATAGTTTTATCCGTTAGCAGGGGCAGATTTTTTATTTGAACTCATTCTTCATTAGAGTTCCCATTTCCTTGCATAACTAACTTTGTTTAGGTTTAGAGGTAGAAACTTCTGAATTAGAGGGGCTGTGCCGTCCGATCGCAAATTGAATGAGTTGATGGACTAGCTCAGAAAAGGAAACTCCAGCCGCCGCCCACAGTTGGGGATACATGCTGGTCGCCGTAAAACCAGGCAGCGTGTTGACTTCATTAATCAAAATTTCTTGAGTCGATTCAACGTAGAAAAAATCCACTCGCGCCAATCCGGCTCCATCAATTGTGGTAAAAGCGTGAATTGCCATGTCTTGGATTTGTTGAGCGATCGCAGCCGGTAAAGCGGCGGGAATAATTAATTCTGCTTTGCCAACTGTGTATTTGGTTTCGTAGTCATAAAAATCACTTTGATAGGTGATTTCACCCACCGTAGAAGCTTTGGGCTGGTCGTTGCCTAACACCGCGCACTCTACTTCCCGTGCAAACACCCCTGCTTCAACGATGATGCGACGATCATAAGTAGCAGCGCTATCTAAAGCAGCTTCTAGCTGAGAGCGATCGCGGACTTTTGAAATTCCGACGGAAGACCCCAGGTTGGCTGGTTTAATAAAGCAGGGATAGCCAAGGGTCGCTTCAATTTGATCACACAATTGGGTGTAAACGCAGGGATCAGACCAAATTTGCGATCGCGTGACTGCCATATATTGAACTTGTGGTAAACCAGCTTGAGCAAATATTTGCTTCATCGCAATTTTATCCATACCAACGGCAGCACTCAGCACTCCTGATCCTACAAATGGCACTTGCATCAGCGTGAGTAAGCCTTGGACGGTGCCATCTTCACCATTGGGGCCATGTAGTACTGGAAACCAAACATCCACATCACTCACAGCAGGGGGAAACTGCCAGCGCTGGTAAGCCTCTGAGCTATCGGAAGAAGTTTCAAGTTGGCGTACGGTAACGGATTCAAGCACTTTTTGAGCGATCGCAGTCTCACACCACACTCCGTTTTTCTGAATATAGAACGGCAGCAACTCATAGCGGCTTTGGTTTGCATCGCTGCTTAGCGCTTGTGTGATCGCTCTAGCTGAGATGATTGACACATCATGTTCGCCCGAGCAGCCACCAAACAGCAGTCCAACTTTAAGTTTTTGCATAAGGACGCGATCCTAATTCTGGTTTATAGCGCTGGGACTGACTTTCCCTCATGTGGGACTGACTTTCCCTCATGATTGAGGTTTTTTCAGCGCGCTGTTATGTATGGTTACAATCCTAGTGCGAAAGGGGATGATGGCTACTAGAATTGCTCAGCTAATCTAAAAAAAATTAAAGCAGACTTTAATAGGGTGCAAGTTTAAAAATCGTCTGCTTTTAGTCATTGCTTTCCTATCGTTTGCCTACGCTGTAATAGCAAGGCTGCTCCATGGGCAATCTACAATATTGCTCAATTACTTAATGTGGTGCAGTACGGACAACAACTTATTGCAAAGTAGCCTATCAATATGACGCAAGTATGAGATTGCACAAATCAAAAATCACAGCAAAATCAGAGCTTGATACGGCAAATCCGTTGATTCTTCACGGTATGGCGTTTGTTGCAGATGGCTCTTATCAAGAAGGTTTAACTGTTTTGGATCAGGCGATTCATCTCCAGCAAAATAATGGTGCCACTTGGTATCATCGCGGGGATGCGTTGGCAAACTTAGGTCGCTATGATGAAGCTCTAGAAAGCTTCGATCGAAGTCTTGCGATTAATCCTGACAGCTCCGATGGTTGGGTATTTCGTGGCGTTGTGTTGATTCACTTGGAGCGATATTTTGAGGCACTGGAAAGCTACGATCGCGCGATCATGTTGCAAACAAGCAATCGAGAAGCCTGGACTTTTCGAGGAGTTGCTTTGCAGCGTTTAGGGCAGCATAAGAAAGCCTACGCCAGCTATCGAAAAGCTACAAATACTAGATAGGGATTAACTATCTACTCCTAACAGGCTGGCAATTAGCGCTTGTTGGGCATGCATTCGATTTTCTGCCTGATCCCAAACGCGAGATTGAGCACCTTCCATGACATCATCGGTAATTTCCTCTCCACGATGAGCAGGTAAACAATGCAGCACGATCGCAGATGAATCTGCATGGCTCAGCAGTTCGTCATTCACCTGATAAGGCTGAAAGATAGGAATCCGAGAAGTTGCAACATCTTCTTGTCCCATGCTGGCCCACACATCGGTATAGAGCACCTGAGCGCCCTTGACCGCAGCGATTGGATCAGCTGTCGTAGTAATTTCAACGCGATCGCCTGCAATTCTCTTCGCTTGCTGCACAATTACATCTAACGGTTGATATTCGTTTGGAGAACTGATCCGTACATTGATACCCACCAGCGCACAACCCAATAACAAAGAATGCGCCATATTATTGCTGCCGTCACCCACATAAGTAAGTGTCACGCCCGCTAGACCATTAAACGACTCCTGAATGGTCTGTAAATCTGCCAACACTTGACAAGGATGTTCTAAATCACTCAACGCATTAATGATCGGGATTTTGGCATACTGGGCAAAGGTTTCAAGGTCACGCTGATCAAAGGTACGAATTGCCAGAACATCAAGGTAGCGATCGAGAACCCGTGCAGTATCAGCCAGTGGTTCGCCTCGGCTAACTTGAGTCACACTGGGGTTCAAATCTAGCGCTTGTCCTCCTAAGCGAGTCATTGCCGCAATAAAGCTGACGCGAGTGCGGGTTGATGCCTTATAGAACAGCAATCCCAAAAGCTTTTGACATTGTGGGTAAGTTGCGCCAGCCTTGAGTTGAGCAGCAAGGTGCAACAAATCTTGTAGCTCCTCCGCTGTCAAATCCGCCATGCTGAGTAAATCCCGCCCTTTCAGTGCCCCCATTCTGATTCATCCATAATCACTGTGTAAAACCCTATCAAATTCAAGTAGCTAAGCCTAGCGCGTGTCATCAAACAAAGACCCTAAAATCAAATTGCCCAAGCGAGATGGGTAAATCCAGGAAGGGCAACAGGTCGATTGGGATTGCTGAAGTTGCGGTAAGTCTGCCCTGATATTAACTCGCAGCCTTTGATAGTTAGTCACTAGCCTGTCAACTTCAATTTGAGGGGCAAAAAGGTATAAGAGCGCAGACATAGAAGCAGATGCAGCTGGGCTCCTTAACTTTTACTTCTCAGATTCTTGACTGCTTGCTATCAATTATTGTTCGAGTCACCACTAGGACTCTGCACCTGCCGCTTGCAAAGCGGCCTGAGTCTTCTCCTTATCCAGCTTTAGCACTAGCACTCCTAAAGGGGGCAAGCAGAGATCAATCGAATAAGGACGATTTTGGTATGCCCATTCCTCAGTCCATTTGCCGCCTAAATTACCCATATTGCTGCCGCCAAATTCCCGGACATCACTGTTAAAGATTTCCTTATAGAAGCCTAGGAAGGGCACACCAACTCGATAGTGGGAATGGGGCTGAGGGGTGAAGTTACAGACCACGATCGCAAACTCTTCGTGATTTTTTGACCAGCGAATAAATGACACCACACTATGGCGGTTATCGCTGCAATCAATCCATTCAAAGCCGCCTTGCCCGCCAAAATCCCACGAGTAGAGCGCAGGTTCACTACGATACAACTGATGAAGTGCGATAAAAAAGCGCTTCAACTGTTGATGAGACTCATGCTGAAGCAAATGCCATTCCAAATCTGCCCAAACATTCCACTCGTTCCACTGTCCCAACTCCATGCTCATGAAAATGGTCTTTTTACCTGGATGGGTAAACATGTAAGTAAACAAACAGCGAACATTTGCTTGTTTCTGCCACTCATCACCCGGCATTTTGCCAACAATGGAACTCTTGCCATGCACAATTTCATCATGAGAAAGAGCCAGCATGAAGTTTTCACTGTGGTGATACATCATGCTGAAAGTGAGGTTATTTTGGTGAAACTGCCGGAACCAAGGGTCCATGTGGAAGTAATCCAGCATGTCGTGCATCCAGCCCATGTTCCACTTCAGGTTGAAACCCAATCCCCCCACGTAGGTAGGCCAAGACACCATCGGCCAATCGGTTGATTCCTCAGCAATAGAAAGCACACCAGGGAAGTAGCTGAAAATAACATGATTAGTTTGGCGTAGAAAATCTGCGGCTTCGATGTTTTCACGCCCGCCATATTGATTGGCAATCCATTCTCCATCAGGACGCAGGTAATCGAGATACAGCATCGACGCTACTGCATCGACTCGAATGCCATCGATATGATATTTGTCAAACCAGAAGAGGGCATTGGCAACGAGGAAGTTGCGGACTTCGTTACGTCCGTAGTTAAAGACCAGTGTGCCCCATTCTTTATGCTCTCCATTCCGTGGATCGCCGTGCTCATAGAGGTGGGTGCCATCAAAAAATGCCAGCCCATGACCATCCTTAGGAAAGTGACCCGGAACCCAATCGACTAATACTCCAATGCCGTGTTTATGGCACTCATCTACAAAGTACATGAAGTCTTGGGGGGAGCCAAAGCGAGAGGTGGGTGCATAGTAACCGGTAACTTGATATCCCCAAGAGCCGTCAAATGGATGTTCAGCGACCGGCAACAGTTCTAAGTGAGTAAAGCCCAGTTCCTTCACGTAAGGAATCAGCTTAGCTGCTAATTCGCGATAGGTAAGAAAGCGAGTATCAGGTTTCAACTCAGAAACCACGACAACGGGTTCTGTTTCACCGTTAGGGAGGCGTGCAGGCTCAGAAGTCGCGGCGTGCATCCAAGAACCCAAATGGACTTCATAAACGGAGATAGGTTTAGTAAGCGGATCAACATGGCGGCGTTCTTCCATCCACTCACTATCGTTCCATGTGTAGGTAGTGAGATCCGCGACAATGGATGCAGTTTTGGGTCGAGGCTCTTGATAGAAGCCATAGGGATCAGATTTTTCGTAAATGTGACCTTCCCAATTTTTAACTTCGTACTTATAGTGAGCACCAACACCCGCACCGGGAATAAAGAGTTCCCACACGCCGTTTGTGCGTTTACTCATTTGGTGTTGTCGTCCATCCCACTGATTAAAATCACCCAAAACGGAAACGTTGCGAGCGCTCGGTGCCCAAACTGCAAAATACACGCCTTTTACGTCGTTGAGTTCCGCTGGGTGGGCACCGAGTTTTTCATAAATTCGGTGGTGGTTGCCTTCACCAAACAGGTGAATATCAAGATCGGTTAACCAAGGCGATTGAAAGGCATAAGGGTCGTAGGAAACTCGTTCATGCTCCCCTTCTTTAATGCGAAGTTGATAATTTGGCAGGTTAGCAGTAGTTAGGGTAGCTTCAAAAAAATGGGGATGGTGCGTTGATTGCATTTGCAGTTCTTCCCGCTGTTCTGGAAAAACAATCCATACGGCATCTGCTTTCGGTTGGTAAACTCGCACGACCCAAACGATTTTTCCATCTTGCTCAGCTTGATGGGGTCCCAACACCTCAAACGGATCATGATGTTGATTCCAAACGATCCGTTCAACTTGATCTGGGCTAATCGTTGCTGTCATGAAGCTACCTACCTAAATCCTATAAATCTAATCAGCTAAAAATGTAAAGATACTATCGATAACTGTAGTAAACCGTAGCAAATCATGGGCAAACTCTCAAACAAATAATTTTGCCGCGATCGCACCCAGCACTTTAGAAATGCAGCATCTGTAAACTCTTTAAATTAAAAGCGCCCTAACTACCGTTTGGCTTGTTAGGGCGATAAGTGACTATATGCTACACCATTCACCATAGAATCACGGAATGATTCTGAGGCAATAAATAATTTACGACGCAGCCTTAAGCGCTTCCTGTAAACGCAATGTCAGGAAACTTCGCCTGAGCTTCTGCCATGGGACGTTTTTTGCCTTCCTCTTGCCAATAGTTAATCACTTCTGTCGCTTGATTGAGCAAATCCACTCGATCTACCTCAGAGATCCAGTGTTTTGCTTCCATCTCAGTCTTTAACTGCTCCCAAGCATCATTGCGGGGCCAAAAAAAGTAAGATGTCAGCGGGCTTGCGCCCTTGCCCACCACTTGATCTACTGCTAATGCAACGTTCTCATCTAACCAAAGAACTTTTAATATAAATTGTGCCAACCCAAAAACCTCCAGCGCCAACCCAAATGGTCGATAATCTACAGCCTTCTATAGTACCTCACTGCTTTTAATCATGCACGACCTTGAGCAAATGACGAATTGCAATGTTCGTGGCTGGCAGTTCGCGGCTGGCAAACTGCAAACTTAAAGAAATTATTGGAAAGGAGTGTATGACGATTCAATCGGTTAACCAACTATTGGCGCTGGTGATATTTGATATTGACGGGGTGATTCGAGATGTGGGTGGCTCGTATCGGCGGGCGTTGGCGGACACGGTGGAGCATTTGACCGCTGGAAATTATCGTCCCTCTCAGGAAGATATTGATGGGCTGAAGGCGGAGGGGGTTTGGAATAATGATTGGGAAGCCTCTCAAGAGTTGGTGTTTCGATATTTTGAGGCGCAGGGTGGGGAATGGTTGCCAACGATCGCCCAGATGCACGCCCAGATGCAGGACAGGATTTGGGGGGATGAATGGGGGCGCGGCGGGGTAGCGATCGCCTATGACGAGTTGGTGGCGTTTTTTCAGTCGCGCTACCGGGGCACCGATCCTGATCGGTTCACGGGCTACATTTGCCAGGAGCCGCTGTTGGTTGAACGTGAGTATTTTGACCAATTAACCGCTGCACAGATTGGTTGGGGATTTTTTAGCGGGGCAACTCGCCAATCTGCTAGCTATGTATTGGAGAGGCGCTTGGGACTTCAGGCTCCGGTGTTGGTGGCAATGGAAGATGCCCCTGGAAAGCCTAATCCAACGGGGTTATTTGCAGCAGTTTCCCAATTAGAAGCAGTGGATTCTAAAAGTCCGGTACTATACGTGGGCGATACGGTGGCAGATATGTACACGGTGGTAAATGCGCGTCAGCAACAAGGCGATCGCCATTGGATTGCGGTAGGTATCTTGCCCCCCCATGTGCAAGAGACAGAATCATCAAGCCAGCAATATTCCACTACTTTGAAACAAGCAGGCGCAGATGCCGTTTTGTCGAATGTGCAAGAGTTAACTCCAGACGCGATCGCTCAATTAGTGCAGTCTAGAAAATGATTACTAGCTAGACTTTAGCGTTAAAAATTTCTCCATGGCAGCAATCATTTGGGGAGGCCAGCGACGGGTTTGTGTCAGCCATTCAATGTTTTTGTAGCGAGAATCGATACCCACGGCGGCAACCCATTCGCTTTCTGCTTCGCCTAGCTTGCCCTGTGCCCATAATGCAGCGGTCAAAGCGGCACGCATGTCGGCAAACTTAGGATATTTCCGTACCAGGTTTCGCATCATGCGAATTGCTTCGTCGGTTTGCTCGGTTTGGTAGAGAGCGAGGGCATAGTTGGCACGGGCAAAGGCGTACTCTGGAGCCAAATCGCAGGCGTGCTTAAAGTCAGCGATCGCGGCTTGCCACTGTCCCAATCCGGCTTCAGCATTGCCGCGATTGTTAAACGCCAGTGGATCTTTGGGGTCTAATTCCAAAACGTGATTATAATCCGCGATCGCCTGATCCCACTTGCCTACGCCTTCTAGCGCTGCCCCGCGATTTAGATAAGGATCGGGCGCGTTGGGTGCTAGCTCAATCGATTTATTGTAGTCAGCGATCGCGCCTTCCAGTTTGTTTTGGCTCACCCGCGCATTTCCTCGATTGCTCCAGACAGCCGGATTTTGGGGAAATCGATCCAACATCTGCGTCCAATACGTCTCCGCTGTCCCAAAATCTCCTTGATTTGTGGCATCCAGCGCTTTTTGGTACAGTGCATCCAAATCTTGCATTAAATCCACCACCGAAGGCTCCACTATTTTGGATTGTGCGGGTGGGGTGGGAGAGATCTGTGCAGCAGCTACAGGAGGCACTAACCAGGTAATCATCGTGACAACAAATAAGCTGAGAACCGTGGCGAGAAGGCGAATCATAGGTTAAGGATGGGGTACAGAACGTGGAGTGGGAGTAAGAAGTTATGAGTTTTGAGTTTCTGACCCCTCGCCTCTAACCCCTAGTTTAGAGCATTGAAAGCTGGGCATCAGGGGGCGTGTAGCCAAGATGTTTCCAGGCGGCGGCGGTGGCGATGCGTCCGCGTGAGGTGCGGTTGAGGTAGCCAATTTGCAATAAATAAGGCTCATACACTTCTTCGATGGTTTGGGCATCTTCTCCGGTAGCCGCCGCTATGGTTTCTAAACCGACAGGACCACCATTGAAGTTTTCGATCATCACGGTCAGCAGGCGGCGATCAGTCCAATCTAAGCCGAGCGGGTCGATGTTGTAACGTTCTAAGGCTTCGGCGGCGATCGCTTCTGTCAGGTTTCCCAGGTCTTTCACCTGCACATAGTCCCGCACTCGTTTGAGCAAGCGATTAGCAATTCGAGGAGTGCCGCGCGATCGCCGCGCAATTTCAGTTGCGCCTTCATCAGTCACGGGCATCTTCAAAATGCCAGCCGTTCGCAGTACGATTTGCAGCAACTCATCAATTTCGTAAAAGCGTAGCCGTTGGATTAACCCGAAGCGATCGCGCAGAGGTGAGGTGAGCGCTCCAACGCGGGTGGTGGCTCCAACGAGCGTGAAACGTTTGAGTGGCAGCGATCGTGTGCGGGCACTAGACCCCTTACCCAACGTTACATCTAGCCGAAAATCTTCCATCGCCGCATACAGAATCTCTTCAGTCACTTTGGGCAATCGATGGATTTCGTCGATGAACAACACGTCTCCTGGTTGCAACCCCAACAGCAATCCTGCAATGTCTCTCGGACGCTCTAATGCAGGAGCCGTCGTCATCTTGCAGCCAACGCCCATTTCTTCCGCCAAAATGAGGGAGAGAGTAGTTTTTCCCAAACCAGGCGGTCCATACAGCAGCAAGTGATCCAGGGTTTCCTTACGGACTTTGGCAGCCTGGATGGCAATATCCAGCACTTCCTTTAAATCTTTTTGCCCAATGTATTCTGCCAAGCGACGAGGGCGCAGACGTTCTTCCTGCTGGCTGCGTTCCTCCGGTTTTGCCTCTGGTTCTAGCAGAGGCTCTTTGGCATTGCTTGAGTGCGGCGACTTGCCGTTTGATGAAGTGCGCTTAGCAGAAGGTTCTTTTGGCATTCCATCGGAAAACAGCCCCGGTTGCAACGAATCGCCGGGTTCGAGAGGCTGTGGTTTAGATGAAATGATTGCCATATTTTTGAGGAGCTTGCTAATCGCTAAGCGCTTAACAGCTTATGATTAGTACGAATGCTTTCGTTAATCATACCCAGGATTTGGAAAGATGACGGTGGAGTCTACGTTTACAGTTCCAGAGAAGGTGACGTTTGAACAGGCGATCGCTCTGAGTCAGGCATTGGTTGATCAGATGGCGCAGGGCACGATTGCTGATAGTTCTCTGGAGCAGGCAATTGCAGAGTTGGTTGCCAGCGAAAACGGCGCACGCGGTTTTTTTGTCACCTATCTTAGCGATGAACGTCCGATTGCCGATCCACCCTCCACTTCTGTGATCACAGCGCTCAAAACGGCTCCGGCGGTGGTTGCGCCGCTGATAGTAAAAAATTTGGCGATGTCTACAGCGACAGCAATCGCCCATCGTCGCAATCAGAATGAGGCATTGGCGCAGGGATCGGATCGGGTGAAGGTACGATCGACGTATATTCTTCAGGCAATTCAGTCTGATGAAACTAACGCTCAGATCCAAGCGCTGATGACTAGCATTAATACTCAGGCTGGAGACTACTCCGCCTTCCTCAAACGCTGGGGCTACGACTCAGAGCAACAGCAGGCAATCCAGCAAGCGTTTGAATCGCTGTGACTTTTTGCCGGCGGCGATCGCGTCTTGCTGATTAGGCAACGCTTTCAATGGTGCGATCGCGGTTTAAGTCATTCAGTCACCACGCCTGCTACCGCACCCCCACTTGTAACTGCTAACGATGAAGTTGTAGCGGCGACAGATAGCCTTGAACTCCCACCGATAACCTCTGTACCATCTACACCAACGCGGTGTTAGCTTGCCGATCAGATCACAGATTAGAGGCAGAAGGCTTCTTCCTTGTTGCATCAACAATAATTACCTGACCCTGCAAAGCACCCTGCTTAGACTGGATCTCCTCAAACACTTTTTCTACCCGCTCTAGTTCTTTATTAAAATAGAGGACAACTACGTAATAGCCATGCTTTAACTGCTGTGCCTTTAAGTAAGCAGGAAGCTGATGTTCAAAGCCTTGTTTCAATTTGCTGCTTTTTGCCAACTTCATCTCTATCAAAGCACGGTAGCTGTGACCAGACGAAAACTTAAAGTCAACTGGACCTCTACCAGTCTCAACCTCTCTAGATAAATCAATATTATTAGCCTGACAATAACTCGAAACTATACCTAGAAAGAGACATTGCACAGCACTTTCATCCCGGGGAGTTGGCTCAGCCTTCCCGGAATCACTAGAAATATCATTCCAGAGAAGTTTGTATCCACCCTGCTCCTCTACATATAAACGAAATTGAGCAATTATTGATTCAACACAGTTGTTAAATTCATCTTCAGTAGATGCGGCTAAGTATGGCAGTTTATGGACATTGACAAACTCGTAGGCTTCTTTTTGCGGACGATACGGCGGATTGCAGTGTTAAGAGGGACAGTAACAGCAGTGTGCAAACCAGTTGTGCAAATGTTGAGGATCTATCAAATCCATCGCTGTGGCAATGAGGGTATCTACCCTTTTCGAGGTTGTCGGCGAGAACTGTCTTAGGAAAGCCTTTAACTGTGACCACCAATGCTCAATCGGATTAAATTCGGGAGAGTAAGGAGACAGATACAGAACCTTCGCTCCAACCGCCTCAATTAAAGGTGCAATGGCTTTTACCTTGTGAGCAGGCGGTTATCCATGACCACGACAGCCCCTTTCCACAGTTGAGGCACAAGACACTTTGAGACGTACACCTCAAAGACAACCGCGTCCATCGACTGATCTATCGTCATCACAGCCAGCACCTTTGAGACGGTAATCGCGCCCATGACACTCACCTTCTTGCCCCGATAAAAAGGTTTGAAGTCATACGCTCGTTCCCCAGGTGCAGCACGGGCATGGGTTCGCATGAGTCCCAGTAGAACACCCATCTCATCGAGAAACACTAAATCTTTGAGTTCTATACTCGTCACCTGTGCCCAGTACTCCTGTCTCAGGAGTTGGACTCGTTCGCTGGTGGCTTGGCTGGAGCGGAGCGTTTTTTTTTGCGCGGTAAATTGAGTCTCTGAAAGGTTCGGCACATAGTACTTTGGCTAACCCATAGCCCAGTCTCATCAAAGAGTAGCTCACAATATTCCGCTAAGGTCGCATCGCGCTGGTTCTCGAAGATCGCCACTAACTGGTCTTTGTGCTCCATCACAGGACTCACCGAACCACCCTGCTTATGGGGAACGACGTGACCTTCTGTGCGCTTCTGAATCATCCATCTCTCGACGCAACTCTTGCTGACAGCAAAGCGGGCAGCAACTTTTCGGATCGAGCTATCACCCTTCTCCATAGCACTTACAATCTTCTCTCGAAAGTCTATGGAATACGGCTTCATTTTTGACCCAACGTTGTAATCCTTCATTGTCCTCTATCTGACTGCAATCCGCTGTATAGATTTTTCTCGTCTTTTCCCAAATCATATGGGGCAATAGTTTCATCTTTTTCCCTTTCTTCTACATACTCCTCAACCCAATCTGGGTATCTTTCAGCGATTTCTATAATTGTTTTTCTATCAAGGCTTTTTTCAATCTCGTAATTCAGTTCCGTTCTGAGTTTACTGCTTTTATTTCTAACAACATAGTCAGAAAAGCCATCAGAATTTATCGAATGAATTTTACATATAGCAACGGACGGAAGACTTAGGACAAGGGTCAATTCACAAAGCTCACGGGTGTTGATGTTCATCACCAATCTGTCCTAACACACCCGGCGACAGCTATAAAAATTCTTTTGGGACTAAGATAATACCTTTTTTATCAAGAAAAGGATTTACGGGCAAATCAGGTTTGCCATGATACCATCTTCTATCTTCAAAATCGAAGACAGCTTTTTCAACTGCACAAGGCAAGGAAGGAATGTCGAGTTTCTGACATACCTCTTGTGTGTATTGAATCAGTTCTTCTTTAAGAATGTTAGCTGTTGTGTCACTAATTCCATCTGCTCCAATACCTGATGAAAATATTTGTATTTTTTCAAAATGTTCAAGTTCTTTATATCCCCTGCTTGCAAGTTTAATTAGAGCATTAGTACAAGCCTTAGAAAACTTTTTCCCTGGACCTGCACCATATTTGCCCTCAGACTCTCCTAAACGGATTTCCATTGGTTCAGGAAACCAAAGTACATTCTCTTCAAGCTGCTCCAGGGCATTACTATTTCTTTTACTTTCAAAAACCAATTCTAGAGCTGCTTTAAAGAACTCACGAAACTTTTCTTTTGAGTTTTTGAAAGCTGGAATTTTAGATCTGAAAACAAGGAAGGGATCAATATATAGATGAGTATCTTTATCTAGACGAAGGTCGAACCAACTTTCACTACCATCTATAGAAATATTATAGTGGTGAGAAAAATACTTCATCTATTCTTAATTTCATTAACTACTTCTAGTGCTTGCTCGACAATTAAGCGAGCCGTTTCAGCATCAATTAGTGCCTCTTTATAACGAAGATTAGCTAATCCAAACTCTTTGATTACCTTGAGGCTATCTTGTATTTTTTGGAAATCTTCTTTAGATGTCCTATCCTTTCCAAACAATATATCTATGTGTCTATATGCTTCTAGAAAATTTTCGTGTAAATCTTGAACTGTTTGCCTTGATGTTGCAAGCTTGCTGAGAACTTTAACAGCATCAATTAGTTTATCTTCATTGTTTGCCATTAAGTCTTTCTCTGTAAGCTCGATAAAACTTTTAGAATTAAATTCCTTAAATCTTCCTGAATCTAAAGTCCCCTGATTAATTAAGCTCACAAGTTGTTGTAAGGCTTGAAAAGTAGCCTTATCTCGATTTGAGCCTCGCACATTAAAGATAAACTCAGGATATTGAGGAGTCGTATAAAGTGGCATCTATCATGATTTTTTAGTAACTTGATGCACATCTACGAAGTAGCTCTAAATTCGCTTTAAGCAGACTTACCTTTTCTACAAATATTACCATTTTGTTCTTAAGTGTCTAGATAACGCACAGTTGATTTGTGGGTAGTGTCTCTGCCAAAGCTTAAGGCAAGATAACAACTTGTTCCACTGAAAATTTTCGCACGACGCTCTAGATTAGAGACTTATGCAGAAAATTTCCGTATAACAATCAACCTCAAATTAGAAATAGACGAAGATTGCAGCATTATGCATGGTTTGGCTGAATGGGCACAAACTATGCCACGGTATGGCAAAAGCTAGCAACTGAATTGGTTAGTGCTGGGTGATTTGTGGTGATCGGGGAACGTGCGATCTCCGAACGGTCCAGGCACTACAGCCAGTTGCCAACTAGCACATAGGGTGCCCAAAAGAAGGGATGGCGGAATTCGGGGCGTTGCAGCAGTTTAAGCTGAGATTGGCGCAGGGCTTCGGCTTTGGTAGTGCCCGATCGCGCCAATTCCTGATAAAAACCCACCATCAGCGATGAGGTAGATTGGTCGTCCACTGCCCACAGCGTGGCTAAGGTACTCCGGGCACCCGATCGCACTGCCACTCCTGCCAATCCTAAGGCGGCTCGGCGATCGCCGGCTGCGGTTTGGCAAGCACTCAACACCAGCAGTTCAATCGGGATCTGAGTTTCCTGCGCTCTTGCCTGCAATAGTTCACCCAACTGTTTCACATCGATCCTGCGATCGTAGGTAAGGATAAAAGTGTTGTCGGCATCGGAGCTAAATTGCCCATGAGTCGCCAGATGAACCACCCGAAACGGCGAGCCGCTAATCTGAGTTTGAAAGGTATCCGTGGTAAAAGTTTGATTGAATAGGACTTGGGTGGGTACTTCGGCAGTAATCTGCTGAACCTCAGCTTCTACACCGGGAAGCGCAGAAAATCCTTGCCGTTCTTCGCTCAACCCGCCGATTAGCACTTTTAGCTGCTGACTTTGCAACGGACGCGGATCGAGCAGTTGTAAGCCAGGAGTCAGCGCCACGCTATATTTTTCGATCAGATATTGGCGACCATCGTATAGGGCTGCCATCGGCAAATTTTTGATGGAACCATCCAGCACAAATGCCAGGGTTTTAACATCGCTTGCAGCTAAATCTGCTTCCGCAGGACGGATCAGTAGGTCATATAGTTGGGATGCGATCGCCAATCGTTCGCGGGAAGAAGAAGTGCGCCGGAGCGATCGCTGCATTCGATCAACTAAATTCTCCAGATTTTTTTGAGAAATTTGAGTGGCATAGTGACGGAGCGGTTGCTTGGGAATCGATAGCACCACTTCCAAACGATTCGGCAGAATGATGGGATAGACCACCGCACTTTTAGGATCAACTTGATCAACCTGAGCCGGACGACCTGTGAGGCATGCTTCTTTGAAAAAGTTATCCAGTTCTGCCAGTTGCAATGACTCAATCACTTCCCGCGCCTTTTGCAGATTGGCCTGGTTTACCCCTTGTCCACTTACGGGGTCTAGCAGCAAGGCAACAAACTCGCGATAGACTGGCTCAACGCTTTCTCGAAACGAAAACTGAATATCTGGGCTGCTAGCAACCAAATCATTCCGAATTGAGTTGAGCGTGACGACGGCTTGGCTGTAGGCAGCGATCGCCTTTTCCTGCTGGCCCTGTTCCTTTAATGCGCGCCCAAGTTGCCACTGCCAGCGATAAGCAACATCCGGTGCATTCACAGCTTGCGCCAAAATCAACGCTTGCTCAGTTAGTTTTTGGGCTTCAGTCTGCTGCTCAGTGCGTTCATAAAGTTCCCCCAAGTATCCCAATGCATAAGATTCTGCCCGCTGATCGCCAATTTGCTTGGCATAGTTGACTGCGGTGGCTAACAGTTTAGCTTCTGGAGTTAACGAAGATGGCTGAGCCGTTCCAAGCCCTTTTATCAAGCTTTGAACAAAATTAACCCTCGCATAGATCGTTGTGCGGTTCGGAGGCAGCGTTTCCAGTTGGGGACGGATTTCGGCTGCCAAGGATTGAACCGATTGGGTTTGATTTAGCTCTGCAAGTAACCGCAGTTGGTTCAGCTTCGCCTGCACAGTGGTTGCGGGATTGTTAGAGGTACTGGCTGCCTGCTGATAGTATTGCAGGGCGGCTGCGGAATCTTGACGAGCGCGGGCGGTGTTGCCCAAACCCATCAATGCCAGCGTGATGTCAGAGGGAGATTGTAGCCGCTGAGCAATCGCTAAACTTTGTGCCAGCACTTTTTCGGCTCCTGTCAACTCACCCGCTAAGCGCAACGCATCACCATAATTAAGCAGACCAGCTGCTTTTAGCAGCGAATCAGTCTGAGTGATCAGGGTTTGGTTAACCTGCTCCAAAGTCGATTTTGCACGGGGATATAGTCCTAATGCCCTCAATGCCTGACTTTGATTAATCTGGCTGCGAATAATGCCGTTGGGTTCCTTAGCGCGCTGATAAGCCGCAGTCGCCATTTGCCAGGAAAGTAGCGCAGGTTCTGCCTGCCCTTGCGCCAATTGCAAGCTACCTCGAATATTAAACGCTTGGGCAAGCAAAGCAGGTGCCTCGGTGATACCTACCTTCGCTTGTTCGGTGTTGAGTATCGCTATGCCGTCGGCGATCGCCTGATTGCCTTCGCTCCACTGTCCCAATTGCTGATACGCCAGTGCCAAATTGCTCAGCACCACTGCTTGGTTTACGCGATCGCCTCTACTGGCAAACGCCTGAGCCGCTGGCAACCATTCCCCCACCGCAGCAGTGTACTGCCCAGACTGATAGTAGGCTTTGCCCACCTGCACTTCCTTAAGCGGCTCATCCGTTGCAGCATTGAACTGCACAGAAGTTATGGACGTTGCAGCCTCGAACTCCTGGGGCGAAGCTATCGCTCCAGTTTGAGCAGGTGCAGAAGCAACTTTAATACTAGAAAGTAAGGCTCCCAGCATCACGCAAAGGCTGAAGCGCAGGATTCGCCGAATTATAGGACTCACTCTAGGAACCACCATGAAGATCTTCAAACAGCGTCAGAACAAGCTGTCGCCATTATCGCCTGCATCTTTACCATCGTCGAGAAGTGCATCTGAGCAAAGAAAGAGTTTCACCAAAAGGTCTATTCTTCTCCCCCTCATCTCATGATTTAAAGACCGTCCTGCTGACCTAACTAATTCTGAGCAAACGCTAAAATCTGCTCTGACAAAGTGTTCAAGACAAATATAGCTGAGCTGGACTTAACTCACTTAAAAATTGCTGTAAATCTGCCCCATGATTACCGCATGGTGACAAATTCTTCGGCAGAACTGGGATGAATCCCAACTGTGGCATCAAAGTTAGCTTTGGTAGCTCCCATTTTGAGGGCGATCGCCACGCCTTGGATAATCTCGGCAGCATGATCACCGACCATATGAGCGCCTAGCACCTTATCAGTTTTTTCATCCACAATCAGCTTCATCAAAGTCTTTTCGTCTTTGCCAGCCAGGGTGTAATACATTGGGCGAAACTTCGAGCGATAGACTTTGATTGAGTCGCCATATTGCTCACGGGCTTGGGCTTCAGTCAGCCCAACCGTTGCTGCTTCTGGTGAGGTAAACACAGCTGTAGGGATATTGTCATAGGTTGTGAAACGTGACTTGCCGCCAAATACGGTATCCGCTAAGGCGCGTCCTTCGTTAATTGCAACCGGAGTCAGATTAATGTTGTTGGTGCAGTCGCCAAGGGCAAAAATATTAGCTTCTGAGGTGTGGCTATATTTATCAACCGCGATCGCGCCATCATGCAATTTCACCCCTGTGTTTTCCAATCCCAGGTTGTGCAAATTAGGTTTCCGTCCCACGGCTGCCAAGCTTACAGCATCCGCATAGACGGTCTCTGTAGTGTCTCCCTTGCCCACTGAAACGGCAACACCATTGTCTGTTGTTTCGATTGCAATCAATTGAGCGCCTGTATACAGTTGAATGCCGTGATCAATCATTCCCTGTTGAATTTCAGTTCTAATGTCATCATCAAAGCCGCGCAGGATTTTGTCGCCGCGAATGATTTGGATGACCTCTGTACCCATTCCATTCAAGATGCAAGCAAACTCACATCCAATATATCCACCGCCTATAATGACGAGTCGTTTGGGTTGCTCTTTTAGATTGAAAATATCATCTGATACGATGGCGTGTTCAATGCCTAAAATGTTTGGTCTGTAAGGTCTGCCACCCACCGCAATCAAAATCTTCTCAGCAGTGATTTGTTTGTCGCCGATCGCGACCGTGTGAGATGCGACAAAGCTAGCATGTCCATGAAACAGTTCCACTTTGGAACCATCCAACATGCGCTGATAAATCCCATTGAGACGGGTAACCTCGTCGTTCACCGCCGTGATCATCATGTCCCAATTGAGGGAGCTTTTTACCCCACTCCAGCCGTATCCCTTCGCTTCTTCAAACAGTGCGGGAAAGTGAGAGGCATACACCATCAATTTTTTTGGGACGCAGCCCCGATTCACGCAGGTTCCGCCCAAGCGATCGTACTCAGCAATTCCGACCTTCGCGCCATATTCGGCTGCCCGTCGGGCTGTGGCAATTCCACCAGAACCCGCCCCAATCACAAATAGGTCAAAGTCGTAGCTCATAGTTGTTTCTCTAAAATGACTTTATATAGGAGCGTTTCGTGAAACGCCCCTACAAAATTGCAAAATATCCTTGATTACAGGGTAACGCTACCACTACTGCTTATGCAGCGACTTTGGCAGTCTTCAAATAGTTCAGCATGGTGTCTGCATCAGACACTTCAAATGGATCAAAGAGGCAATTATCGCCAAAATCATCCTCGATGAACATCTTTTCAATCACGCCGTTATCCACAACCATGGAGTAACGCCAAGAACGCATCCCAAAGCCTAGGTTTGATTTATCAACCAGCATCCCCATTTTGCGGGTGAACTCGCTATTGCCATCGGGCAGCAAGAACACACGCTCAGCGCCAATATTTTTGCCCCATTGGAACATGACAAATGCATCATTCACAGAAATACAAATAATGCTATCAATGCCAAGTGCCTGAAATTCGTCATAAAGCTCCTCATACCGAGGCAAGTGACTAGTAGAACACGTGGGTGTAAAGGCACCAGGCAAGGAAAACAAAATTACTCGCTTATTACTAAATAGATCCTGAGTTGTGGTGTCTTGCCAGCGGAACGGATTTGGACCCTCGACCGACTCATCACGAACACGGGTTTTGAATACAACATTGGGAACTTTTTGTCCGATCGCTACCATGAGTACCTCTTTGTTTTGAATTTTCTGGCTAGTGGATCAAGCTGAACAGCTAGTTCTAAGTTCGCTTTTCTTAAATCAGAATAATTCTTATTTAAGAATAAGTAAATTGTAATAAATACCTAAATGAAAGTTTATTTATTACATCAGATAAGTTCTTTTGAGAGAATGGTTACAATTAAGAAGACATTTTTAGGCTGTGGATGTGGATATGCATCAACAAACAAGCGATATTACTCAACTACTCAAATCTAAGGGACTGAGAGTTACGCCGCAGAGATTTGCGGTGTTTGCTAGTTTGCTGAAGCGAACCGATCATCCCACTGCTGACCAACTGTTGCAGGATTTGAATCAAGATTTCCCGGTGTCTTCTCAGGCAACGATTTATAGCTCTCTGCAAGCTTTACAAGCGGCGGGTCTAGTGCGGGAGGTGCTATTAGAAGCAGGAATCACCCGCTATGATGCCCATGTTGAAGAGCATCACCATTTTCGCTGCCGAAGCTGTGGTGCGATAGAGGATATTCCATGGAATTTATTTAGCCCTTTAGATTTTCAACAGTTGCGCCCAGGGCTTCAGCCGGATGGGTATGAAGTGACGATTCATGGAGTGTGCGATCGCTGTAGCTCTTGAAGCCCAAATTGCGCTTCTCTTACTTAGCAAAAGGCTGATCTGCCAGCTCTTCTGGCCTGAACTCCTTAGATGAACCTGACAGCATCATGCTGTCTAATAAACTTTGCCAATCACTTTTTAAGGTAGTGTCTGCGAAGTCCTGTTGACGCAGTTCTGCCAAGATGGTCAAGGCATCATGCCAAAACCCATTCTTTGCGTATATCCCAGCTCTTTGAACTCCCTTGGCAATTGCTAATTCTGCCATAGCCGCAGCACTAGGCGTTTCTCGCACAATCACGCCCTCAGGCTGAATTTTGTCGCTCATAGTGGCATCAGATGCACAGTTTAAAGTCAGCGCCCAACGATAGCGTTTGCCAACTTTTAATTCAGCGGAGGTAGGAATGCGGACTGCCATGATGCCTGGTTTATTGGGCAATTGGATTGGCGTTGAGGGCAGGACGATCGCTAATGAATCGTCATCTACCAAGCTCAATGTAGTTGGGATAGCTTGGGTTTTGGTGTAAGGCATGTAGAACCACAAGGTTGGATGTGCCGCGGTCGTAAAGCTCCACACATTGACTTGAGGGGGAAGACTACCTGAGCGCTCTTGCTCTTCAAAGGGAACTAATGCCGTTAGCGCAGGTTGAACGTTGGGACAAACAAGGGGTTTCTTTGGATCTACAATGTTGCGGGAGCCGCCACCCCGATAACGTCCACCGGGTGCAGGTCCTTTAAGAACTCGTCTGACTAAGCGAACGTTACCGGTCGGTTTTTGAGCGATTTTTACCGACGCTAGCTGGATTGGCTGGATTGGCACAGTGGCGTTGCCGTTGTCTAGTTGAATTGCCATACTGCTGATCAGCGCGATCGCCACTTTCAAGTTCCATCGGTGAATGCCCCTCATGACGCTGCTCCTAAGTATGAGTAATCTATTGCAAAGATCGATCTGAAATACGGCTTAGTACAGTTACACCACTACCTGCAATTAAAAGCCCTAACCCGGACGGAACTAAAGGCATCCAGACAGCCAGAACCATTAAACAGCCAGCGCAGACAGCGTAGAGTACCCCTAGAGAGACTCCCAGCACTACGACAGGCCACAATGGCGCTTTTGAAGACGAACTGCGGAGAGCACCCCATGCCAGCAGCCCTCCAATAGAAGACCAGCTAGCAATCCAAGCCCAATCGCCCCAAGGAGACCATGCCCACAGCAGCGGTCGCCCATCCAGCACAGCGCTAAGCAGTTGACTCAGCATATGGGCATGGATGAAGACTCCAGGGACGCGATCGTCCAGGGTATTGCCATAGGGTGTTTTATGATAATCATCCTTTTCGCGTGCAGTTACGCCGATTAGCACCACTTTTCCTCGGATCAGTTGATTAAGCTCTTGGGTTGAAGGAGGGTTGTCTTGAGAAAGAAACCAACTCAGCGATTTTTGAGTGGCAATACTCCGCAAATCATTTCCGGCGCGGTAGTTGAGCAAAATCTGGCTGCCTTTGCCATCTAACCCTTGTCCTTGATAACCACCTAACCGCAATGGTAAAGATGGAAAAATAACTTCATCCATGGGTTTAGATAAGGCCGTATATCCATGGGGAACCGCGATCCAGTCTTTGGACCGTTGCTTTAGCCGGATTTTGAAGGTTTCGTTTCCGGCAGGTGGAAAAAATCCGGTTTCAGCCGACTCTAAATCGGTGTATAGATACCGCAGCGCTAATTCTATGCTGAAAGCGGTTAAAACCTGACAGCGAGATTCCGACTGAAGCTGAGAGTTCATACCAAGTAAATGGCGACGAACCACTTCGTCTCCATCCACCATAAAGTCGCTAAATCCGACCCGAAAACTTTTGGGAGGAATGTCAGGCGGTGGGGCAATGCCGTAAGGATTGGCTTTGTCGTAGCCCACTTTGCAAATGCTAATTAGGTTTTCGTTATTACGAAATTGGGCAGTCAGGGCAAGCTGTTGAGGAGTACCCTGATTGGCATAACGGTGGAAATAGAGATCAAGCCCGATCGCCCGCGGTTGATGTTTGGTTAACAAATCCAGCAGTTTCGTCAGGTTTTGGTCTGAAATAGAACCTTTCAGGTCTTCTTGTTGGCTCTGTTGTCGCAAGTCTTCATCGTCGATCGCAACCACGAGTAGACGGGAGTCTGGAGGTTCTGGAGGGCGCAGCCGCATCAGGTGATCGAAGGCGGCAAGTTCGATTGGCTGCAACAGTCCGAAAAATCGCACCACTCCAACTAGGGCAGCGGCGGCGAAGCTCGTGAGCAGGGCGATCGCCAAACTGCGATGAGCAGGCATCGATGCGCGCGTTGGCGCTTGAGGGGGTTCTGGCTGCAAAAAGTCTTGCCACATCGGCGGGAAGACCGTGGGGTTTTGGCAAATCAGCGGCAACCAAGTCGCGCAGGGAAAGCGGTCTTCCATGCCCTGCAAGCGTTCTCGTGCCGCACGTACCGCCAGATAAAGGGATTTGCCCTGAGCATAGTCACTCAGGAAATATTCCAAAAACTCTTGGGCAACCAAATCGGGTACCGGTTCCCGCATGACGATAATTTGGGGAATGTTGAGTTCTGCCAGTTCCCGCGCAATATCCAAGCCATCGCAGGAGTTAAAGACGGCCAGCTGTAAACCATTGGCTACCGATTTTTGCAGAGCATATTTAAGCTCACCCATGGTTAAGCTATCGGTTTTGTTAAGAAAAATCCGTCCTTTACCGTCCTGACTGGTGCTGTGTCCGGCGAAGAAAAGAATATCCCAGGCAGTGTTCCAAAGTTGATCGGTCAAGATTTTGCGATCAGGGGCAATCAATCGCTCAATATAGGTTTGAGGCAGTTGATCAAGCAGTACTTGATCAACATTGGTATCAATGCCGTCGCTATTGCCAACAATCGAGAGGATATTAACGCAGGATTTTGGCGCACAGTTCCGCTGTTGAAGTGGTTCCAGGTTCAGCGCACTGAGGGCAACTTCAGCGTTGGGATAGTCTTCTAAAAATTCCAGCAAGTTCCAGGGCAGGGCGCGCATCTGGCTATCTTCGGTCTGAATCAGAATACGAATTTCGTCTTCAGGCGACAGTAGCTTGAGCCATTGCTCTCGAATGCTGCGATAGTCTTCTGCAAGTAGCCAGGTGTTGAGCCGTGCCCGTAGCATTTTTGAGGCGTTGTCGCAATCGTCCAACACCGATACGTTTGGTCTTTGACCTTTTTTGACGGTAATCCGGTAGCGCGACTCTAGCCGCCAGTAGCTTTCCTTCCAACGGCTATAGTACAACGGCATTTCGGGCAAGGGTGGCAGTTTCCCTACGGTGATGCTGGAGGGGCGTTGATTGTCTTCCCCGATTTCCTGCATGACGGTAAAGCCTTGCTCAAAACTGCCGTCGATAATTTTTAGAACGACTAACTTAGCCATATGGAAGGCGGAGTGCGGGACGCGGAGTCAGGTTGATGAGGCTGGGTGGTCGAATTCAATTACCAACTAAATTACAAAGTCTTGGGTGAAATGGGTTTGATGGAGGGAGACTTCGACGGTGAAGCGATCGCCGGGGGTGCCGCCAATCTGCCACTCTAGAAAATCCTCGGTGCCTGTGGCAGTAGTTTCTAGCTCCACTTCACTGGCTTCATTTAAGATGGCAAATCGGGTGCCAATGGGTAGAAAGTAATCAATTGGCGGGTGCAGTTGAATAGCAATATCGGTTGAGCCATCGGATTGAGAACGCGCATCTACTGCTAGAGCTACGGTGATGCCATCCAGCTCAATTTGCTTGGCTGGGCTTTGGGTCGCCAAACGATTACGAAAGGCGATCGCGGGGCTGAGTTGAGCCGGATTCAAAAGTTCTTCTAGAGTTTGCCAGCCTTCATCAATCGCGCCTTGAAGCCACTGGCTGAGGTTTGCAAGAGGGCTAGGCTGGGGATAACGCAAGGCCGCTAGATGATCCAGCAAATCTTCGGGCGATCGCAACTGACTGATGGGCAACTCTTCCGTGCTAGCTCTAGGCACAAATCCCAGTAGGTGAGCCGATTCTGCGGTTTCATCCACCTCTACCACCACATAGCCAATGCGGTCTGTCCAGGTTTCGGGCGGCACCGGGCAGAAGGTTTGATTGGGTAGTACTGGACGACATTCCAACCGTCCTAATCCCGATACCTGCAAATCCGCCACATCTGCACACAGGCGCAACACCCGATTCCAGCTATCGCTTGCAGTCAAACTGCTGGGAATCTCCATTAGCTGAAGATAGTCATGCACCACTAGCACTGCTAGAGTATTTAGCCTTACCTGATCTGATTTTTCAGCATTTGGCTGCTGACTAGCAAACTCTCTCGCTGTTTGAACGGTTGCTTGGGTCAGAGGCAGGGGCAGGGCAAAGTCATCGATTAATTGGGTCATACTGTTTTCTCCGAGGCGAAACCTTACTTACTGTCGATATATCCCTCGGACTCACCAAAGTTACGCAAGCGGGGCAGACATTGTCGTTGATAAAAGCTGCTAAGGGTTGAAATGGTGACTCCAAACTCGTCCGCTAGATCCTTCAACTTAGTTTCTGAGAGCAGCCGCCGTAGAATCAACACCTGAGCATTAATCTCTGGATGTCCTTTAATATGCAGGCTTTTCAGTTCGCCAGTCACATCTGCTCTTGCCCAGTTTTCCACGATTTCTAAGAGTGGCTCTGTGGGAGGTGGTGCGGGAATAGTTTCAATCCGATCAATCAACTCACCATCCCGCTCTGTTTGGGAAGGAACTCGCGTTATTGTGTCGTTTTGCGTGGCATTTCTAAAGTCCAATAGGCGAAACTTGAGAAATGCATTTAACCAGGTCGGCACACTGCCCAATTCAGGATTGTAGCTGCCGCAGATGTGCTTGCAAAAATAAACCCAGGTTTGCTGCACAGCATCTTGATAGTAGGGAACGCTCTCCCGCCAGAGTTTGGGCGACACTAGGCGAATCACCCGCGTTAGGTTGCGCTGCCGGGGAGCGCTTCCTGGAGGGTGCTTGCAGGCTTCGATGACCAGCTCACGGAGTTGTTGATCCAGTTCGCTCATGCTGGTTTGATTAAGAATAAAGTTTGAAAAAGCAGCGCTATTATCTTACCGTTCTATTTTCAGCCGCCGTTATTGTTTTGCCAACTTTTTGCGTTTGAAGTAATGTGATTTCCCAGGAGAAAGGCTGTGCGATTCTCCATAGGAGAGGCTGCGCCAACGCCCAAATTCTCAAATTCTATTGCCATGCGCCCCTATCAGGCATAATGAAATTTGCTTTAGCGCTCAGGTAACCCGGTAGACTGCAATGCCGTGCTTGGGCGTTAGACTGAACCATAATCCCCACTCACGTTCAACAGCCATGCGAACCCATTACTGCGGTCAAATCCGTGCCGAACATATTGGAGAGACAGTGACCCTCTGCGGCTGGGTGGATCGTCGCCGAGATCATGGGGGCGTGATTTTTATTGACCTGCGCGATCGCGAGGGCATTGTGCAAATTGTCAGCGATCCCGTTCGTACTCCTGCGTCTTATAACCAGGCGGGCGATCTGCGAAATGAGGATGTGGTGCAAATTACAGGTCGTGTGACCCAACGTCCAGAGGATTCGCTCAATCCCAAGCTGGGCACCGGCGCGATTGAAATTTATGCCGATGATATTCACATTCTCAATGCCGTTCGCAAACCGCTGCCATTTCAAATTTCCAGTGCGGAAAGCGAAACCGTGCGGGAAGAACTGCGCTTGAAGTATCGCTATTTGGACATTCGGCGAGAGCGCATGAGCCGAAATCTGCGGCTGCGTCATGAGGTAATCAAAACCCTGCGTCGCTATCTAGAAGATGAGCAGGGCTTTATGGAAGTGGAAACGCCGATTCTGACCAAATCCACGCCGGAAGGAGCGCGGGATTATTTGGTGCCGTCGCGGGTGAATCCGAATGAGTGGTATGCGCTGCCCCAATCACCGCAGTTGTTTAAGCAGTTGTTGATGGTGGCAGGCTGCGATCGCTACTATCAGATCGCTCGTTGTTTCCGTGATGAGGATCTACGCGCTGATCGCCAGCCCGAATTCACTCAGCTAGACATGGAAATAAGCTTTTTGGATCAAGAAGCCCTGCTGGAACTGAATGAAAAGTTGATGGCGCATTTATTCAAAGTGGTCAAAGGCATTGATTTGCCGCGGCCTTTCCCCCGCCTCACCTATGCAGAGGCGATGGGTCGCTATGGCTGCGACAAGCCCGATACCCGCTATGGGCTAGAGCTGGTGGATGTGTCGGATGTGGTCACGGGCTGCGGCTTCAAGGTTTTTGCAGATGCAGTATCGAAGGGCGGCATCGTCAAAATTTTGCCGATTCCCGGTGGCAATGATGCGATTTCTAATGTGCGGATTAAACCGGGCGGCGATCTGTTTAAGGAAGCTGAAACCGCTGGGGCTAGGGGGCTTGCCTATATCCGTGTCCGCGATGGCGAAATCGACACCATCGGCGCAATTAAGGACAACCTCAGCGAGGAGCAGAAACAGGAAATCCTCACCCGCACGGGCGCACAATCTGGACACTTGCTGCTATTCGCTGCCGGAGATACGGCGACGGTGAACAAAACCCTTGATCGCCTGCGCCAAGCGATCGCCCGTGAACAAAACCTGATTGATCCTGAGAAAATCAACCTGCTCTGGATCACTGACTTTCCGATGTTTGAGTGGAACGCCGATGAAAAGCGGCTGGAGGCATTGCACCATCCCTTCACTGCGCCCTTCCCCGAAGATTTGCACGACCTCAAGACCGCCCGTGCCCAAGCCTACGATATCGTCTTCAATGGCTTTGAAGTTGGCGGCGGCAGTCTACGGATCTACCAACCTGACGTGCAGCAGCAGGTGTTTGAAACCATCGGACTTTCCACCGAAGAAGCCCACGAAAAATTTGGCTTTTTGCTAGAAGCCTTTGAATATGGCGCACCTCCCCACGGCGGCATTGCCTATGGGGTCGATCGCCTGGTCATGCTGCTAGCAGGAGAAGACTCCATCCGCGATGTCATTAGCTTCCCCAAAACCCAGCAAGCCCGCTGCCTACTGACCACCGCACCCTCTACCGTGGATGATAAGCAACTTAAGGAACTACACGTCGCCTCCACCTACAAACTTAAAAAAGAGCCAACTTGATAATTTGGTTCATCCGTTCTGCACTGAGCAACATCTACATCAACAGGATCAGTGTCTTTCTTGCCAACTTGATAATCTAGTTCATCTATTCTGCACTGTTATTCGAGACTGCAATGGCAATTAAGATATCGGAAGTTACCAGAAGAGATATCGTAGATTCAATCTCTTTAGAAGAAATTAACTTATATGGTCGTCTTGAAGAAATTGATTTTCTCTCAAGGATTTGGGATTTAGATTCTTTGCAATCTTTTGATAGCAGGTTCAAAACTGCAACAGGAGATATCTTGCAACATACTGTAAACAACGAGGACTGGGAACCTGGATGGATTTTCTCTGACTCAAGATTTAACCTATTAAGGGGGGATGATGAAACCTTTCTAAGATTTCTTTGTGAAACAATTCATCCTGTTATAAGGCCTGACGTAACTGAATGTGAAAAGCTCTGCCAACTCTACAACAAATTTCTAAACAATGATGGATATCAAATAGCTGAAAAAACACGACTTTCAGGAAAGCCTGTCTTTATAGGTCGCTTTGTAGGGACTGCAATGTTGCCAGGAATAACTTCGGCTAAAGCAACACTCTCAGGTACAGATGTTGGATATGTTTCACAGCAAATCACTCGTATGGAAACGGCTGTTAATAATGATCCGGAGCTAGCAATAGGGACAGCAAAAGAATTAGTTGAAACTTGCTGTAAAAGCATATTAAACGAATGCAACGTATCATTTTCAAAAAACGATGACCTACCAAAACTTGTCAAGCTTACTGTGAAGCAATTAGAACTAACTCCAGAAGACATTCCTGATAAAGTACAGGCAAGTGATTCAATTAAACGTCTGCTAAGTAATTTAGCGACAATTACTCAGGGAATAGCTGAGTTAAGAAACCACTATGGCACTGGTCATGGCAAATTAAACGCCAGCAAAGGATTGCAGCCAAGACACGCTAAATTAGCAGTTGGTGCTGCATCTACACTTGCAGTTTTTCTGAGTGAGACGCATAACGTAAGAAAATTGAGTGAAAGTTAGCAAGCATTCTAATTGGCTAGAACTACACTGTGTCTCCAAGTCTAGTTTGGTCTGCGTTATCTAACCGTTTGCTGTAATGGACAGGTATGACATTTGGATAGCGATGCAGAAGATACGTGCCGTCGCACAACTCACCGTTAGACCGCTTGGTTGCCTGTCAGTTCCAGTTGAAATATGTATGCGAGTATTACTATTTTTCAGAAAAATTCAGCGTAAATTGGTGCAAACAACTTCTAACTGAGTTTTGTTTCAGTAAATGAATCAAATGGATGAGCGATCCTTGTATCGATTTGAGTACTATGATTTCTTGTTTGAGAATGGGGAGCTATTGATGAGATGGCAAACTTCTGTGCAAGGCTACTACGCTCTTTGAGCCATCAGGTATGATTTAGGCATGGAGTTTGAGTGGGATCAATCAAAAGCAATTGCCAATCTGAAGAAGCACGGTATTAGCTTTGAAGAAGCCAAAACCGTATTCGCTAATCCTCTGGCAGTTATCTTTGATGATGAGGCTCATTCCATAGATGAGCGGTGAGAAATTATCATTGGTCATTCTCAGCAAAATTGATTTCTGTTAATTGCTTTTACTGAGCGATCTGGTCGCATCCGTATCATTAGTGCCCGTCTAGCTACTCGCAAGGAGCGTGAGGATTATGAGCAAAACGCCCTCTGACCAACCACAAAATCTTGAAGACGAGCTTCTAGCTGAATATAGCTTTGATTATCAGAAGGCGAAACCCAATCGATTTGCTGTCCGCAATGAGACGCAAAAGTTAACGGTTGTAGTTTTAGATGAGGATGTGGCTCAAGTTTTCAAAACGCCTGAATCGGTTAACAAAGTGCTGAGAGCATTGATTGAATCGATGCCATAGTCAGAAAGCGGCGAGACAGCCTAACATTGCGGCGCAATGTTAGGCAGAAAATTTTGGTGGTGTCTCAAGGGTTACTTACCACTGTTGAGCTTTGCCGTTAGCTCGCTTGGTTACCTGGCAGTTCCAGTTGAAATATGTATGGGAGTATTACTATTTTTCAGAATAGTTAAGTGTAAGTTGGTGCAAACAACTTCTAACCAAGTTTTGCTTAGTAAATGAATTAAATAGATGAGCGATCGCCCTACGGATTGAAATCTCCTGTGGGTTGAAATGTAACCCAAACCACATAAAGGTGACGCTTGAAGTGTATACAGTATTCAGAGGCTGCGGACGCACGGAGAAATCAGACTTCATCTTCCACAGCCATCTTCAAAGTCTCTTTCAAGCTTGGGAGGCAATTTGGGGCAAGGATTGATACAGTAGCCATTGGTAGGGTTTCTCACACTGATCTTTTTCCTTGCCTTGCTTGTTCCTCTCATCATTCTTTGCATGGACGACAACGGTGACTCACGGAAGTACTAATCAACTCACATTCACGATTAATGGTGAGTTAGTTTGCCTCAAAGATATCGACCCCACCTGTACGCTGCTAGAATACTTGCGGCAGAGCGATCGCATGGGCACCAAAGAAGGCTGCGGCGATGGCGATTGTGGCGCGTGTACCGTTGCACTGATTGGCAAAGGGGCGGATGGCAAACCTCACTATCAAGCGGTCAATAGTTGCCTGATTCCGTTGGGTGCGATCGCGGAACGTGAAGTGATCACGGTGGAAGGTGTGGCAAATGGACAACTGCATCCCGTGCAAGCTGCAATGGTGCAACTGGGTGGTTCCCAATGTGGCTATTGCACTCCTGGCTTTATCATCAGTCTGTTTGCTGCCTATTACGATCGCGCCCTGGATGATATGGCAATTGAAGGAAACCTCTGCCGCTGCACAGGCTATTTGCCCATTCGTCGCGCTGCTCAACAGATGGCGGCCCATTCCAATGAAGTTGGCGATATCTTCAGCCATACTTTAGAACGATCATCGATTGAACTTTCGCCGTTCAACTATGGCAATGGCGATCGCCAGTTTTATCGTCCGGCTCGGCTGGTCGAGGTGTTTGCTTTACTGCAACAGCACCCCAACGCAACTCTGGTTGCTGGAGCGACCGATTTAGGGCTGGAACTGAGTTGGCATCGGCAGCAGTATCCCGTACTGATCTCGTTGGAAGCAGTTGCTGAGCTGCAAGTTCTTGAGCAAACGGATGAGTCGGTTGAAATTGGTGCTGCCGTACCGTTGAGCCACATTGAAGCGATCCTGCACGGCGTGTTTCCCAGTTTGGATGAAATGCTGCACTGGTTTGCCGCGCGACAGGTGCGAAACCGGGCAACGTTAGGCGGCAATATTGGCACAGCGTCTCCTATTGGTGATTTGCCACCGGTGCTGTTGTCGTTGGATGCTGAGTTGCGCCTTGCCAGCGCCCATGGCTCACGGGTCTTGCCCCTAGCAGATTTTTTTAAGGGCTATCGTCAGACCGATTTGCAGCCAGGGGAAGTGATTGTTTCCATTTTGATTCCCAAAGCGATCGCTGCTGGAGCGGTGCGCCGTTTAAGCCAATCCTATAAAGTTGGCAAGCGCGGCACGGATGATATCAGTATTGTGGCGGCAGCATTCACAATTGATTTGGACGATCGCAATCAGATTCTCCATGCTCGACTTGGTTATGGTGGTGTGGCAGCAACTCCTGCACGGGCGATCGCCGTGGAACACTTCCTCATCGGCAAACCCTGGAATATCGCCACTGTGCAACAGGCGAAAACGTTGCTGAACAAGGCATTTACGCCGCTCACCGATTTACGCGGCAGTGCCGATTATCGCCAGCGGCTGATTGTTAATTTATTTGAAAAATTCTTTGTTGAGGGCTGGGCTGATAGTGATTTAACCCGTGATTGGGGAGAGGTTTCGTCATGAATATGCCCAGCAAGCCGAGTCGCAAACGAAGCCATGAAAGTGCTGAACATCACGTCAGCGGTAAAGCTGTATACACCGATGATCAGAGATCGCCCGCCGGAATGCTTTCGCTCTATCCGGTGCTGTCTCCCTACGCCAGCGCCAAAATTCTTAAGATTGACCCTCAGCCTGCCTATACCGTGGCTGGAGTAGTGACCGTGCTGACAGCGACTGATATTCCGGGTGAAAATGACACAGGCACGATTGTTCATGATGAGCCACTGTTGCCGACGGAGATCGTCAGCTACTGGGGGCAAGCGGTGGTCTGGGTCGTTGGTGAGACGGAAGACGCGGCACGCCAGGGCGCAGAAAAAGTGGTGATAGAGTACGAGCCACAAACGCCAATCGCCAGCATTCAGGAGGCGATCGCGCTCAATAGTTTTCACAATCAGCCCCAAGTATGCCGTCGCGGCGAACCAAAAACTGCCTTGCTTAGCGCTAACCATGTGCTAGAAGGCGAACTGGAAATGAACGGGCAAGATCATTTTTATCTGGAAACTCAAACCAGTTGGGTGATTCCTGATGGCGAAGGTAACTATCAGGCATATTGCTCGACCCAACATCCCACTGAGACACAAATCATCCTGGCGCGAGTGCTGGGCATTTCGAGCAATCGTATCGTGGTTACCTGTTTAAGAATGGGTGGCGGTTTTGGCGGGAAGGAATCTCAGGCAAACCCGACAGCCGCGATCGCGGCAATTGCTGCCCATAAAACGGGTCGTCCAGCGCGAGTGCGGCTACGGCGACACCACGACATGATCTTGACAGGTAAACGTCATGGGTTCTTGGGGCAATACAAAGTGGGCTTTGATGCAGAGGGTAAACTGCTTGCCTTAGACCTCGACCTTTATTCAGACGGCGGCTGGAGCCTGGATTTATCGCCACCCGTGTTGTTACGGGCAATGCTGCATGTTGATAATGCGTATTACGTTCCCCATGTCGAAATTCGGGGGCAAATTGCCAGAACTAACCGGGTTTCCAATACTGCGTTTCGGGGCTTTGGCGGTCCTCAAGGCATGTTGATGATCGAGGAAATTTTGGATCGGGTGGCGCGATCGCTCGGTCTGCCGCCTGATGTCGTGCGAGAACGCAATTTCTATCACGGTACGGGTGAAACCAACACCACATTTTATGGACAAGAAGTGCTGGACAATCGGATAGCACGCGTCTGGAATGAAGTAAAAGCGAATGCCCAGTATGCTGAGCGGGCGATCGCCATTGAGCAATTCAACCACGCAAATCCTTATAAAAAGCGCGGGATTGCCATTACGCCCGTTAAATTTGGCATCTCCTTTAATAAGGTGCAATATAACCAGGCAGGCGCGTTGATTCTGGTGTACACCGATGGCAGCATTCAGCTAAACCATGGCGGCACTGAGATGGGGCAAGGGCTGCATACCAAAATGCTGCAAGTAGCAGCTAAAACCTTAGGGGTGAACATTGATCGCTTCCGCCTCATGCCCACTAGCACCGATAAAGTGCCCAACACTTCTGCAACGGCGGCATCCAGTGGTGCCGATCTGAATGGGCAAGCCGTGAAAGATGCTTGCGAAACCCTAAAAAAACGATTGGCACCCATTGCAGCAAAACTACTCAATCTTGATGCAGCCGACGACTTAATGTTTGAGAATGATTGGATCTATTGCCGTACCGATCCTAGCGTTTCCATTTTGTTTAACGCAGTGGTCAGAGAGGCATATAGCGATCGTGTCTCCCTCTCTGCCACAGGCTATTACCGCACTCCAGACATTCACTGGGATTATCAAACTAACCAGGGCAAACCGTTTTACTACTTTTCTTATGGAGCCGCCGTTAGTGAGGTAGAAGTGGATGGCTTTACAGGTACCTTTAAACTGCGGCAAGTCGATATTGTGCATGATGTCGGGGAATCTCTCAATCCCCTAGTCGATCAAGGACAGGTGGAAGGTGGCTTTGTCCAAGGGTTGGGCTGGCTGACCATGGAAGAACTCGTTTGGGATGACCAAGCTCGACTCCGCACCTACGCCCCCAGTACCTATAAAATTCCCACAGTCAGCGAAATTCCAGAACACTTTAAAGTGCATCTGCTGGAACGAACCTCTCAGGATGGCACTATTTACGGCAGCAAAGCCGTAGGAGAACCGCCCTTGATGCTAGCGTTTTCAGTGCGAGAAGCAATTCGAGCAGCAGTAGCGGCATTTGGCGATCGCCCAACCCAAGTAACCCTCGCCATTCCCGCCACACCCGAAGCCACTTTAAAGGCAATTGATCGGGTGCGATCGCTAGCCGCTGTATACATCCAAAAATAGGCTAGAAGCCTTTAACATCATTAAAGACGGCACATTACAGGAACTTCTGTCCATTTCGATTAATGACGGGTCGGCGGCTTAGAGGCACAGATGCGTTGGTATAGATTCTCAGTAAGTTGCTTGCTCATCGGGATTAGCGTCGCCGCCAGCTTTTGGTTTAGTCCATCTGGAACCGGCGAATATCAAACCTCGCCAGATGGCAAATTCACAGCCCATGCCTCAAATATGAGTCGAGGCACGTTCATCGGTCGCCTCCAATATATTGAACTGCGGGTAGTAGAGTCCGTCACTCAGCGTGAAGTTTGGCGCGTGGAGTTCCGCCACGAGGTAGTCACAGTTCCCGATTACGGCGATCGCTCCAAACAGTCATTTGTTGATTGGGCGCAGGATTCGTCTTCAGTTACAATTTCGGTTGGGGGCAAGCGGCAGGTCACGATTCCAATGCAATAGCCGCTAAACTATTACTGAAAGCCAACTTTGGGTTTTACCTGCTGTGGTGCTATTTTTTCCTTAACTCAATCGCTAGCACCATTCTTTAGCGTGATATGATTGTAAATCTGTGATTGCATGCAGAATTTTTGTGTGCCAGTAAAAACTGACCAGATTGTTTACCTAGAAACCTGAAACCAGCATGATCAAATTGCGCCTGAAACGATTCGGAAAAAAGCGGGAAGCTAGCTATCGGATCGTAGCGATGAATAACAGCGATCGCCGCGATGGCAGACCTTTAGAAGAACTGGGCTTTTACAATCCTCGAAAAGACGAAGTTGAGTTAAATGTGCCTGGTATCATCAAGCGCTTGAAAGAAGGCGCGCAGCCAACTGATACAGTGCGTGATATTTTGCGTAGAGCTAACGTGTTTGATCAACTCAAAGCTGAGATTCAAGCTTAAACTTCATGCCTGAACCCGTTGCAGTTAATTCTTCCGCGACAACGCCTCCAGATTATGAGAGCTTGATCCGATTTTTGGTTCAGCCTTTTTTGGAGTCGCCCGATGCTCTGCGACTGGATTGCGAAACTTCCCCCAACAAAACAAAAGTTTGGGTGCGGCTAGCGTTTGAGGGAGTTGATAAAGGGCGCGTGTTTGGTCGGGGTGGGCGTAATATTCAGGCAATTCGTATTGTGTTGTCTGCGATCGCTCAATTAGCAGGTCAGTCCATCCATTTAGATGTCTACGGTAGCCCATCCTCTACGGCGGTGGATGAGCCTGAGCGAGAAGCAAGACCTAGCGCCCCTCGTCGCGTTTTACCTAGCCCTAAGCGAATAGCACCTCGCAACCCAGATGTGCAGGTTGATGAATGAACATGTTAGGATGCGCCCTTACCCCTTAGAATAGCTAACCCGACTGCATGGTAGAGGCATTAAAGATCGAGTTGCCCAGTGCTGGAAGTGCGATCGCCTTAGCAGGCGACCGGGAAGGAAACCTAAAGCTGATTGCTAAGCAAACGGGCGCAAAGCTAGTTTTACGAGGACAAGAGCTTCTCATTTCAGGAACTCCTGCCCAAGTTTCGCTGAGTCAGCGTTTGATTCAAGCATTAGAGCAGTACTGGGGACAAGAAAAACCTCTTTCTAGTGCTGATATTTTGACTGCACAGCAGGCGATCGAAACTCAGCAGCAAGCTGAGCTACAAGATCTGCAAAAAGACGTTCTTGCTAAAACTCGTCGTGGATATGACATTCGCGCCAAAACTTTTAGACAGCGGCAATATGTTCAGTCTGTTCGCACCCACGACCTCACTTTTTGCATTGGTCCTGCTGGTACAGGCAAAACATTTCTGGCGGCTGTTCTTGGCGTTCAAGCTTTACTGAATAATGAATTTGAACGCTTAATTTTGACCCGCCCCGCCGTGGAAGCTGGAGAAAAGCTGGGGTTTCTGCCGGGAGACTTACAGCAAAAAATTGATCCATATCTGCGCCCCCTGTATGACGCGCTATATGAATTCATCGATCCTGAAAAAATTCCTGGCTTGATGGAACGTGGAGTAATTGAAGTTGCACCGATCGCCTACATGCGTGGGCGCACCCTTAACAACGCCTTTGTGATTTTGGATGAAGCCCAAAACACCACACCTGCCCAAATGAAAATGATTGTGACTCGGTTAGGCTTCCGCTCTCGGATGGTGGTGACGGGTGATGTGACTCAAACTGATTTGCCGCAAAATCAAGCATCGGGTCTGGCGATCGCCCAAAAAGTATTGCACTCCGTTGAAGGAATTGCCTTTTGCAACCTAACCACAGCAGATGTGGTGCGTCATCCATTGGTGCAGCGGATTGTAGCCGCCTATGAACAACATGAAACGCCCTAAAATCTTTGCGAAGGCTTGCTGCAATAACCCTAAAAATTTTAGTCCAATAGAGTTAGAACTAAAGAGTTCACTGTCATCTAACGGTGCTGACTATAATTGCAACATTGTTGAGTTAGCGATTGCCTAACTCAATCGGGCTGAGTCAGCCCAAAGAGGATTTCCTTGATAGTTTGGTTTCGTCAAGTTTTTTCACAGTGGTGCAAGTTTTTGCCACAAAGCACTTCTACAGAACTAGGAGTGCTAGTCCTTGCTGGAATTAGCGTTACTGGCTTAGTGTTAGGAACTCGGCAGTTAGGGCAATTAGAATTCTTAGAATTAGCAGTTTACGACGCAATGGTTCGGGTGCGATCAGAGGTACCTGTCGATAATAGGTTGCTGATTGTTGCTATTACCGAAGATGATATCCGCACCCAAAAGCGTTGGCCGCTTCCTGATCGGGTGTATGCAGAAGCACTTAGCCAACTTCAACAGTACCAGCCACGGGTGATTGGGTTGGATGTTCTACGCGACATTCCCGTCGAGCCAGGACATGCGGCTTTAACCAAAGAACTGCGGCGTTCTAATGTAGTTGCCATTCAATCCTTAGGAAATACCCCAGAAGAAGCGATTCCCGCCCCGCCTAACGTGTCTGCTAACCAGGTTGGATTTAACGACCTAATTCTTGACCCCGATGGCGTTATTAGGCGAAATCTCATGTTTGTCTCGGATGGTGCCACAGAGTCCGTCTCTTTTGCCACCCGGCTGGCAATGCAATATCTGAATAATTCTGGCGATCGCTTACCCAAAGGAGACTTTGTATTGGGGGCAACCTTTTCGCCATTGAGAGCCAATTCGGGCGGTTATCAACGGATTGATGCGGCAGGAGAGCAGATATTACTGAACTATCGATCGGCTCAGTATCCTTCAGAAGTGGTCACTTTGAATCAGGTTTTACGAAAGCAGGCCAATCCTGCTCTGATCAAAGATCGCGTTGTTTTAATTGGAACCACAGCTCCTAGCGCCAAAGATTTATTTTTCACTCCTTTTAGTGCTGCCAAAACCGCAAATCCCAAAATGCCAGGAGTGGTTATTCATGCTCAAATGCTTAGCCAAACACTAACGGCTGCAGCAGAAGGGCGATCGCTGTTTTGGTTTTGGTCTGAGCCGATTGAAGTGCTGTGGATTATAAGCTGGGCGATTGCCGGGGGAGTGCTTGCCTGGTGGGTTCAGCGTCCATTGCTACTCATCCTGTCGGGAACTGGGCTGCTGTTGCTCTTGGTGGGTACGGGCTATAGTTTGTTCTTACATCAAGCCTGGGTTCCTGTTGCCGCCCCAGCAATGGCAGCGATCGCGGTTGGCAGCTTTGTCGTCGCCTACCAGACGCAATATGCTCGGCAACAGCAGCAGATTGTGATGAAGCTATTAGGACAGCAAACTTCACCTGAAATTGCGTTAGCCCTATGGAATTCTCGCGATCGATTACTTCAATCAGGCATGTTAGCAGGGCAAACTCTAACGGTCACCATTTTATTTATTGATATTCGCAACTTCAGCGGCATTTCAGAGCAACATCCGCCCGAAGTGATGATGGATTGGCTGAATGAATATATGTGCAGCATGACTCAAGCCGTTCATCAACACCATGGCATTGTCAACAAGTTTATGGGTGATGGACTGATGGCGGTGTTTGGTGTGCCTGTACCCCGTTTAACAGTCGCTGAAATTGCCGAAGATGCAAGACAAACAGTTGCCTGTGCAGTCGAAATGGGCGATCGCCTACAAACGCTTAATCAGGATTGGCAGCAAAGAGGATTACCTGTCGTGCAAATGCGGGCTGGAATTTACACTGGAAACGTAATGGCAGGCAGCTTAGGTGGAAAAAATCGCCTGGAATATGCGGTGATCGGAGATAGTGTCAACATTGCTGCTCGTCTGGAAGCGTGTAAAAAAGACAATCAAATGGGTCTCTGTCGAATTTTGATTGCTCGTGAAACCTTGGATCATTTGCAAGAGCAGTTTTACGTAGAATCGTGGGGACAGGTCCAACTGCGCGGTAGACAAAGCCTGGTTGAGATTTTTCAGGTCTTAGGCTACGCTGATTCGTCGAATCGACCTAATGAACTCGATAAACCACAACCAGAGCTTTATCGCGATCGCCTAATTACAGAAGATACCTTTGAAGCACCTTAAAACTAGAGGTGACAGGGAAAAGTGGTAGGGTCAGAAAAACTAGTCCAAACCCAGCCATGCTAGTAAACCTTGACCACTGGCATACTCGATCGCCAGCATTAGAGCAAAGCCAATCATGGCAGCACGACCATTTAGGCGTTCAGCATACTCGTTAAAACCAAACTTAGGTTCGCCAACTTTAGGCGTTACAGAGGGTTGTTGAGTCATATTAGTGAACCTTGTTATTAATTAGAAAAAATCATGCAATAGAAAAGTGCAAAGCAGAATAGAACCGTTCCGTTACATTTCTTTACTGCAAAACCATTGTAAGGAGAAACTACTTTTCGTCAAGGCTGCACGCAACAGTAAATCTGTCTTTTGCCAGACATTTTTATTGCTTTTCTTTGAGAGGATAGAACTGGAAAAGTTGATTTTTAGAATCGTAAAACTTGATTACAGCAAAGCCAGCAAGCGCGAGTTATGCGACTACAGTGTATTTTGAGTAAGAGAGAGAACCGCCTGTCAAGCTACGGCAATCACCCCTCTTTTACTACTCTTATTACCTCTTCAGACAACGCGAAAGGCGGTAGATTATATAGGTAAGAGAATTTATAACTCTTAACAAAGGGTGAACAAACTTTTGAACTCAGGCGTTAGCCCAGACAATCACATGAGATTGTCTGATGTGCTTACAAGATGGAAATACCAAGACGCTGAGGTGAATAGTTCCCAACACTCCTTAAAATCATTTCACGTTGAATAAAGTCTAGTAGATGCCAGTTATGAAAAAGAAGTTCGTTTCCTATATCAAACCGCTGTTGAAGCCGTTCATTCTCTTAGTTTTGGTGCTGGGTTTAGCGCTAGGTCAGGCAAATGACGCTTTTGCAGCACCTTCGCGGGGTGGCGGCAGAATTGGTGGCGGTTCGTTCCGTGCGCCAATGCCTAGCCGTGGTTACTCATCTCCTCGAAGCTACGCGCCTCCAATGGGGGGTGGCGGCTACTATCCAGGCGGTGGTTTTGGTTTTCCTTTTATTGCGCCGACCTTCTTTTTGGGCGGTGGTGGTAGTTTGGTGTCGATCCTGGTTTTCTTTGCGATCGCCAGTTTCCTCGTTCAGACATTTCGCCGCAGTCAAGTAGAGGGTTCTGATTACGATGCTGTTGCGAACCCAACTGTCAGCGTTGCCCGACTCCAAGTTGGCTTGTTGGCTAACGCTCGTGGGCTTCAGGTTGACTTAGACAAGTTAGCAGCTAGTGCAAACACGGGGTCAACCGCAGGGCTGGCTCAAGTCTTGCAAGAAACGACTTTGGCATTGCTTCGCCATCCAGAATATTGGACTCATGCCAACTCCACAGTGCAGCAGTCGCGTTTGGCAAGTGCAGAAGCAGAGTTTAATCGTCTTGCTTTAAGCGAACGCAGCAAATTTAGCCATGAAACCCTTTCAAATGTAAACAACCAGTTACAGCAAGCGCCCATAGATGCACTATTGATGGGTAGTGATGAAGGTGGCTCTTTAGTAAACCAAGAACTGCAAGACCCTGGCGAATTTATTGTCGTAACGTTGGTGGTTGGTGCTCAAGGCAACCTGAAACTACCTGCTGTCAACAATACTGAAGATTTGCGTCAAGCTTTGGGTATCTTGGGTGGCGTTGCCAGCGATCGCCTCTTGGCTTTAGAAGTTCTTTGGACTCCGCAAGCAGAAGAGGATGTCTTAACCCGTGATGACTTGCTGGTTGAATATCCATCTCTGAAGTTGGTTTAATCGTTCAGGCTAATTAGGGTTTTGAGAAGGAGGCAGTGTTGCCTCCTTTTTAATTTGAGATAACTTTTGCTGAGCGATCGCCTGCTTGACCAGTCCAGTTAGTTTCTCTTTCCAAAAGCGAATAGAAGGGTAATGTTTTACTTGGCTTAAAACATCATCCCATCTGCCATCTCTTAAAGCTTTTTGAGCGCTGTAATATTCTGACTGTGCTCGATTCCAATCCAGTTGCCATTGTGATACTGCACCTATCGCCATTGGGTAAACCGGACTGTCGGAAGACACCGTTTTGGCTAAGGCAATTGCTCCGTCTATGTTGCCAGCTTGATATTGCTGGGTAGCGATCGCCATTAAATAAGTACCAGAATCCGACTGTGACTGAGTAGCGACCGCAGCGCTATTTATTGAACCACAGCTAGTTACCGTCAACTCTTGATAAACCCAACCTTGAAGCGGGCTGCTGATCTTTAACCAGCCTTGATTTTCGTCGGTCACGCTCAACGGCACTCCATTAGGCAACCGACCTATCACATTGTCAGGAGCAACCACTGGGCTAGAGCGCACATTCATGGGTGGCTTGGGATCGGCAATAATTGTTTGACATCCTAGCTCAGGGGCAGTGGACACTAAAGAAGAGGGTTGCTGCCAGCGACTCACTGCTTTTCCTCCAACCGCGATCGCGATCGGCAGCGTAAAGCTAGCCAAAAACCACAGCCACGATATTGGAAGCCGTTTCATTGCTTGTTTCAACGAATGCACCTAGCGCATCTGATTTGAATATCAAAATTCTACTGACATTTACAAAAATGTCCAATCTCGCACCAACCGACTCAAACGAATTGCAGATCGTAGTGATGCCAGTGATCGGAGAAGCTTTGTCAGACTAGGTACTGAGATGAGTTAGTGTTTGCGGAGGTTTGCAGGAATTCCAATGGGAGATATTTGCGCGATCGCCCGCAAATTTTGGCTCCGCAATAAGTCATTCAAGGTAAGGTTTCGCCCTTCAATTTGAGCGACGGCTTCAATGGCGGAAAGCAATGCCTGCACAGCCTCTGTTTCCGTATAACCTCGCCGCTGCGCGACCTGAAGTGCCGTTTCATCCGCATCCAGTTCTTTTTGGGTGCTATGGTTTTCGCGCCAAATCTGTGTCCCTGCGATCGCGCTCAAGGCTCCAGCCGCAATCATGCCCACGGCATCCGCCTGCACCGCCTCCACCGTAATGCCCATCAATCCTGCTAAAACAGCTGCTTGATACCAATTGGGGCGAAACCATTTGATGCTAGTTATCCAACTAACAGTACGCAGCACCAGCAAATCGCATTCAGGACGAGACAATTGGCTAAGCAGATTAAAATTTACCCAAACTGGACGAGCGGTCATCCAGGGCATGGGAAACGGATGATCAATCACATGCCGCTGTTCTGGCTTACTCATCAGCTTCGTCATCATGCGACCAGAAGCTGGCAACAAATCCATTAAACGGCGAATTTCTGAATCTGAGTACATGGGCGGGGACGTGTCGAGTGTTGAGCGCATAGTCAAAGACTTAAAGAAAATCTATCACCTAACTCCTGACACCTGACACCTATTTTTCTGACACCGGACACCACCTTTCTAAAGTGCCTCAAGGCTATTGGCTAAAGCGGAAACCGCACCCGGTACCCGGTTGGCTCCGGCTTGAGTCGCAGCAACTAGCATCAGCAAAACATATTTGGAGGAGGGGCGCACCAAAATTACGCCGCTCACGGGCTGAGTCGCACCTGCCAGAGTGAGGGTGCCTGACCAATTCATCACGGCTCCACCGCCCTCTTCCAATTGGGCAGGAGCAGGCTGGAATCCTTCGCCGCGCTGGAAAGCAGCGATCGCGATTTTAGCAAGGCTATCGCTATTGTCATAGCCAGCGTTCAGCCCGATGGGATTGCCCAAAGGTTGAGATTGAGGCACAACGATATATGCCAAGTTGCTATCCAAGGATTCAACCAGCACAGAACCTGCCAGGGGACTAATTTTATAATCTTGCAAAATGCCAACCCGGAAGCGTCCACCTGGGTCTTGATACATGCCGCCCATGGGTAAGGGCGGCGCAGTCGATGCGGGGGGAGCGAATGAGGGAGAACCCGGTGGATCAACTGGGATAGTAGGTAGAGCACCAGGAGGAGAAGTTAGAGGAGGAGAAGTTAGAGGAGGAGAAGTTAGAGGAGGAGAAGTTAGAGGAGGAGAAGTTAGAGGAGGAGAAGTTAGAGGAGGAGAAGGTGGGGAAGGGATTTGAGCAGGAGGAGCACTAGGGGAAGAGTTTGTCGATGGAGCGACAGGTTGAGCAATCGCCGCAGGTACTTGAAAGGCGCTTTCCGAGGGCTGGTGTTGATGATAGCCGCTGAACATAAAGGCGATCGCGCTAAGGATTGCCAAACTGATCAACCAGAGTCGTTTTCGATTCATACCTATGGTTCCTGTCTCGCTTCAAATCTCTAAATGGCTCAAACTGCTATCTTCCTAAAACGGCTGGGTTTCCAGTGTCATAGACCCCTGCGATACAGCCAATCATCAGCGTTGCCAGAGTCGCAGCCCACAGAGCCTTCCAACCCAGTTCGGTAATATCTCGGCGACGTGATGGCACTAAACTAACCAAGCCGCCGACAAAAATGCCGACTGAGGGCAGATGGGCAAATCCACACAGGGCATAACTCACCACCAGCAAAGCGCGAGGACTGAGAATACCCTGATTTGCTAACACTGCGAGCTGTTGATAGGAAGGCACTTCCGTTAAAATCAGGCGTTGCCCAATCAAAACGGAGGACTGCCACAGTTCTTGCCATTGCAGAGAAACTCCCGTTAAAAATGTCAGCGGCAAAAATAGCGCACCTAAAATATTTTGCAGGCTGACAATCTGAAACACCCGACCGATACCGCGAATGAAGGGTTGAGAACTGGTTGCTAAAGACGCCAGGTTTGCGAAAAAGAGGTTGATCAACGCCACCAATCCCAGAATCGCAATCAGCAACGCGGCGATCGCCGCTGCCAACTTCACTCCATCCAGGGCACCCAACACCACGCTTTCCATCAGATTCAGCGGCGCAGGCGGGTTATGATCTCGCTGATTCACACGGACCGGCTCAATCTCTTCATCACTCAACGCATCACGCCGGTCCACAGTCTCAAATTCCTTCTCTGGCTCTAATTCTTCCTCCACTACCGCATCTGTTTGAGTCTGCTGGCGTCGCAACGATCTCCCCATCGTTTCGGGCACTGCCGTTTCGGGCACCACAATTTTAGAAATGACAAAACAGGCAGGAATTGCCATGATCGACGCTGAAATCAAATGTCCAGTAATGTTTGGGAATACGGGACGCAAGAAGCCCACATACAGCGCTAAGACCGTGGAGGCAATGCTACCAAAACAGGATGCCAAAATGGCACAGAGTTCACTGCGGGTCATGCGCTCTAGATAAGGACGCACTAAAACAGTCGCTTCAATACCCACAAAAATATTGCTAGCGCCACTGAGAGCTTCAGCACCACTAAGGTTCATCGTGTGGCGAAAAATTCGCGCAAATCCGTTTACTAAAGGCTGAATCAAGCCCAGGGTATAAAGCAGTGCCATTAGCGCTGAAAAGAAAATGACGCTGGGCAATGCCCGAAAGGCAAAGATATAGCCCAGACTAATAAAATCGCCGCTGGAGCCGTTGGACAGGAGGAGATCGCCCGGAACAGGCACATAGGGCGGCGTAACGGCACGGGCAATCCACCGACCTGCCAATAAAGGACTAGCTGGTGCGCTGATTGGGTCAGGCACCAATAACGAACCAAAGACAAACCGAGAGCCTGCTTCCGTCGCTTGCAGAATAGAATTTACGCCATCACTCAGCAGTTCCATTAAACTGCGGGTGGCAGGAATCAGAAAAACCAGCAACCCTAGAATGAGTTGCAGCCCAATTCCCCAAAAAATGGTTCGCCAGGGAATGATGCGGCGGTTCTCTGAGGTGAGCCACGCAATCCCACAGAGCGCAAAAATTCCAATAAATGATAAAAAATTTAGCCCAGACATGAGAATTTTGGGTGAACAAACTGCCTGAAATCAGCGTAGGTAACGAAGTCTGCCTGGGAATGCAGCCAGATTAGATAGCGCTCTAAACGCAAAAGCATCGATTGCCCAGAGTGGCGTTTTACATAACTCGGTAGCCCATAGGCTGAAAGGTCGGTAAACTCCCACGGGTGAAAGTATAAACTTAAATAGCGATCGACTCGCAGAGTGAATAGGCTTGCAAGTTTGTAAAGCGGTAGCGGAAGATTTTTGAAGCTCAACCAAAACAGTGGAAATCGAATTAGTGGCGTGACAGATACAGGGATATTCAAAAGCTGCTGCGAGTAATAGGCAGTGCGCTGGGTGAAAAAATTGTTATATCGCCCTGGAAGATAAGTCGGATTCATGGATGAATTATAGGCATATCCGGCGCGCTCAATCGCACAATCATTCACTTTTTGGAGACGCGCCATACGAAACCCGGTGATGGGTACTTGAATAATTTGTTCAAGCGCCTGTTTGGATGCAGCTAGGTCTGCGGGTTCAAACGACGAATGATAGAAGCCATGAGAAGCGATTTCGTGAGTCTGGGCAATCGCTCTAATTAAGGGTTGATGGTGGAGCGCAAAGTTGGCAGTCGTAAAAAAGGTAGCTCGGATATTAAGCCGCTCCAACAAGTGCAAAATCGGTTCTAAACCTTTGAGCGACACCCGAAATTTCTCTCGCTCATCCAACGTTTGACCATATTCCTCGGGAATATCAAACTCTTCCACATCAAAACTGAGCAGAACCACTTTATTCATAACTTCCGGTCACATCATTCCAGCGAATTTTGAACAGGTCGCGCAGCATTTTAAGTGAATCTGCTAACAGGTTCACTTTAGATGGTTTGGTAGCGTGGCTGCTGGAAACATAGGCCGGAATTTCTGCGATCGAGTAACCCAACTTCTTTGCTAAGTAAATTAGCTCCACATCAAAGGAAAAACCAATTAATTCCTGTCGATCGAATATTTCTTTGGCTGCCTTGCCTCGAAAGCCCTTTAAGCCTGCTTGCATATCCACATAGGGCAAGTTCAAAATTTGCTTAGATAGAGCGTTAAAAACTTTTCCAGCGATTTTTCGAGAGAGCCTCAGCCCTTGGTTGCCTTCGGGCATCATGCTTCGGCAGCCGATCACCACATCGTATTGCGTTAATTTCGCTACGAGCCTATCTAAATGATCCAAAGAATAGGCGAGATCTCCATCTAAAAAGCAAACCTGGTCTGCATCTGCTAGATGGACTCCCATTTTGACGGCATGTCCTTTGCCACCGCGATCGCAGTAGGACAGCAGTTGAATTTGCTCAGTTTGGGCATCAGCGATTCGCTGCTCTAAAATCTGCTGGGTGAGATCGCTGGAGCCATCACTAACAAAAATAAAGCAGTAATCAGGATGGCTTTGGCAATACTCCAACACTGCATCAAATGTAGAACCAATACAAGTTTGCTCGTTGTACACAGGCATAATGATCGCCACCTGGTGAGGCTGCTGCCGACTGGTCGCCCTGCTGCCGTACAGATCACTTTCAACCCAATCCATAGCAGTGGATCGATCACTCGCAAACGCTAATCCTGGTTCTCGCCTTTGGTGGGTTGCCTCGCGATCGCGGCTAAACTGAACCCACTTCAACCCAGAGCTTAACGACTTTCTAGGCAATCGACTCATGCTTGTTCTCCTCAACACCACACACCGGGTATCAGACATAACCTTTACCATATAAGACAGTCAAAAATTGAACTATCGCATGGAATGATTTCGGCTTACGTCCAAACTTGTTTTGTCCAGTGAATTTGACACTGCCACTATTTTTTTCGTCGTCTGAGCGTTGTTTTTTCTAAAGACATCAGCAACTTTTGCCGTAGAGGAATCCAGGCTGCTAGGGGCGCGGGTTGAGATGGCACTCCCTTTTGCAGCAGCACGACTTCATCCCTCAATTGCAGCAGTCCATAGGTTTTCTGGGCAAGGATCTGATCTATCGCGGCGATAATCATACTTAAGCGCTGATGTTCTGGCTTAAATAGATTTTGGTACTGATTCAACCGCCATAGATCCACCACGGCATATTCCATCATTTTTACCTGCCCTTGCTCATCTCTTAGCTGTAGTCTTGGAAATCGAATAATTTCGCGTCGGGTTGAAAGGGGTGGAATTAGGTGAGTAGTGGCGGCAACGCTGGCATCGGCAGGAATCATCCGGATCGTCTCGCGCAGCACCTGGCTATGTTCCCATTGGCGTGGCAGGGTGATATGCAGCCAAGGATTAAAGGATTCGGGCAACAAAAAGTAGAATGCCTGATTAGGACTAGAAAGAGTTACCAAGATAACCGACAGGGCAATACAGGCTATCCAAAAGCGGCGAAAGGTGGAAGTTAACTGACGGGTACGATAGGTGAAGCCGAGCGTTTGCCATAGCGATCGCGGGGTCGGCGGGTTAGGAAAAGACCGCTGAGACGGAGATGACCACCATAAGATTGCGCCATAAAAAATGCCAGGAACTACTGCAACCGAATATCGCAGAGTAATCATCAAGGCAGATAATCCCGACTGTATGAATAACGACAGTAAAGGAACCCCCGCAATTACCCAGCTTGCCGGAGATAGAGCTGGCACAAACGCCAACGGTAGCCATTGACCCAGGAGATACCAAACTCTGCGATCGAATGGAAGAAATAGACTTTTCAACACTTCTAAAGGATGGGTTAGCATTCCCCACAGCACTTGTAGCGTAGTAGGCGATTCGTTACCGGGCACATACTGACCAAAGCGTCCTGCCATATAGGGGGGAGGCATGTCACCTGAAAAGTGGAGTGACACCACGCTGGTGATAATTGCCACATAAGCAAAGCTAATCCCGCAAAGCGCCACTCCGACCCAGGGATGGCGACGGCTCAACACTAGATATAATCCAATCCCAAACAAAATAATTCCGGTATCTTCCCGAATGCCTAAGGTGAAAGCGACCATGAGCCAAAATAGTCCCCAGCGCTGTTTTTCCATTGCCAGCAAGGCGATAAACACAAATAGCGGAATCTGACAGTGTTCATAGAAATTGGCAAAAGTGGGACCCACTACGGCATGTGCCCCAAAGTAGCCCGCTGTAATCAGCAGCGATAGGGTCGGTTCCAAATAATGCCGCGCTAAGGCGTATAGCACCACGCCACCTGCCGCCATCAAGCCAATTTGCAAAACGATTAGAGTGACGGGGGAAGGGAAAATCGCATAAATCGGCAGCCAAAGTAAAAAATCAGGGATAAAATGCTGTCCTAAATGATTGAAGTTAACGGGCGGAATAGTGTTATTTAGCTCAACTGCCGTTGAATGTTCCCCTGTGAGAGAGCTTTGAAACCATCGCCCATGCAGGTTGTTCCAAAAAACTTGATTAAATAGCCCGTGATCATAGGACGCATAAAAGGTGTAATACCGATGGAGCGAAAAAATCAGCATGAAGCTGCAAAAAGCGGCGGTTAAAATCAGCAGCCACTTGAGCCCTGCTGGATGATTTCGGTTTAAGCTACTCCAGTCAGATAGTGATTTTTTGGGTGATGTTAGCGCCATAGGATGTGACTACTTTCTCGTTGCGGGGAGGTGGTTTTAACAGGGTTGGGCGATTCCCGTAGGGATCGTTTCACGAATCGCGAAATCAATTGGGTCTAGGCGTTGGCACGTAAGTCGGGCGAAGCGCCTTCCACTGGGCTAAGGCCGCTGGCTGCGACGGTTGTTCGCGCTGCATCAACACAATGCCGTCCTCAAAGGATTGAATGCCGTACTGATTTTGTGCGAGCAAGTCGTCAATCTTAGCGGGCAAAATTTCCATGTAGCCGCGCTCTTCCCGAAACGCAGGCTGATATTGCTGCAAATGCCAAAAATCCGCCACAATATACTCCACGTTTTCCACTTGATCCTGGTCATTGCGAAACTGCAAAAAGGGCATTCGCAGTGTTGTCCGACGACTTGATAAGGGCGGCACCAGATAGGTCGTGGCGGAGACGCTGGCATCGGTCGGAACTTGTCGAAGGAGCGATCGCGCGGATGCCACATGACTCCACTGCCGAAGCAGCGGCACCTGCACCCAGGGTTGAAACGAATCTGGCATGACAAAATAAAACACGCGATGAGGGCTTTTCAAAAGCACAACCAAGAGCGACAGAATAATAAACCCCAGCCAAATCTTTTTGAATCGCGGTCTAAAAGCCTTGGGATGGGCTGACCACCACAGAATCGCTCCATAAAACAAACCGGGCACTAGCGTAATCGCATAACGGATATACACCGAGAATCGAGAATCTCCCCCTTGTAACAGCAGTTGTGCCAAAGGTGCGCTAATCATCATCCAAGCACTGGGTGAGATCAGCGGCACAAAAGCAAGGGAAAGGGTTTGTGCCAGCATGTAGGACAGTTTCAGATCAAACGATGAAAAGACGTGGGCAATTAGCCGCAACGGATTGCTAAGAATGCCGCCCAGAATGTCGAAGGTGGAGGCTTCGTTGCCAGTGGCAAAATGCCCAAATCGCTCCACCATAAACCGCTGAGAAATATCCCTGGAAAACAGCGGCATAAACACATTGGTGGCTGCCATCACATAGGCAAAGCTGACGCTGCACAAAACAATGCCCACGATGGGAAATCGCCGACTCAGCGCTAAATACAGCCCAATGCTAAACAGCAAAATGCCTGCGTCTTCTCGCACCAGCAGGGTTAAACCTGCCGTTAACCAAAAGAGCCACCACCAGCGCTTTTCCAACGCTAAGAACAGGCTAAACAGCAGCAGCGGAATCTGGCTCAGATCGTGAAAGTTGGAAAAAGTCGGTCCAATAACGGCAACCGATCCGTAGTAGCTGGCGGTGATCCAATACGCCAAAGCGGGTTGCAAATACTGACGCGCCAACGCATACAGTACTAACCCTGCGACCGCTACCTGCGTCACTTGAATGACAACCAACGTCGCTGCATAGGGAAACAGCGCGTAAATCGGCAGCCACAGCAGCAACATTGGGTCAAAATGCTGCCCCAATCGGTGATAGGACACAGTAGGCACTTGCTGATCGATCACCACCGCACCTGATAGCACCGACGACAAGGAACTTTGAAAAAACTTTCCGTGAATCCCATTCCAGAAAAGCTGATTAAAAATTCCCTGGTCGTAGGACGCATACAACGTTAGGTGGCGATGCAGGGCCAACAGCAACATCACAACAAAGAAAAATGCTGCCAACCGCAGCACAGGCTGCATTTCCAAATGGCGTTTTGCCCAAAATTCTCTGAATCCCTGGAACTGAAGCATGGATGCAGGCAACGACGAAACCAATTAGAACGCCAGAATACCATGCGCCTGCAAATAGGCGATCGCTCGTCCAGGATTCACCGCTAACGCAGTAGCTGCGATCGACCTATCTGACGCTTGCACTAGAGCGGTCGCGGTTTGAACTGGAACAATCACCTGTAGAGGGACGATTCAACTGCGATCGCTGCGCAAGACCCGCCCTTACCGGGCTATTTCTCGGTTATTCTACGGGTAGCAAAGAATTATTCTTCACCGTTTACGCTCTGAATGCCCCACCGCATGAAAGCCAGCGAAGTATTACGCCGCTATGCCAACGGAGAGCGAGACTTTCGTCGCACCAATCTGCGGGGGTAATCCTTCAAAGGTGAAGATTTGACGGGGGCAGACTTCACGGAGGCAGACATTCTCAGCGCTAACTCTACCAGTGCCATTCAAACGAGGGTAACCTTCACCGGAGCACCAGCAGGAGTGCAAAAGTGCTGGTGGATAAGTCAAATCATCATTGCATTCCTGCTATCAACCCTCATGAATTCCAGTTTGGTATTTATAAATGCAGGTTTTCTAGCCTACTTTTTCAGTCCGGACGGTATCAAACAATTTACGCTCATCCTTGGGTCATTAATGCAACGGTCTTATTCGCGATCACTAAACAAGGGCTTACTGCTAAGGCGGTGGCTACAAGCTGCTTAACTGTCGCTATTGAACACCAAAAAATATGCCGAAAATATGCTTAATCAGAATTTTCGTTTGGGCTATTTTCTGGTAGTTGATTAATAATTTCATCAACCAATTGTGCATTGTCATCAGATCCCTGCCGATGATGCTCGAGTTGCGATCGCATTAGCTGCACTTGGTAGGAATCAAGCGCAATCGGCACAGACTGAGTTAAATTTGGATCCCCACTCCATCCATTCAGCTTGGTTTGCAATTGCACCTCAACTTCTTGAAGGCGACCCTGCGCTTTAGGAAAATCACTTGCTCCGTAAGTTAGTAGATTTTGTTCTTGTTGACCGCTATCGGGGCTGAAATCTCCCGCTGCATTTCTGTTTTTCAGCTCTTCAATCGCTTGATTGATGCTGTTGTGCATCAAGTCAAGCTGCGAGCGATTGATGGTCAGTGGTAAAGGATCCATAAAACTTGCCTGCCAGTCGTGTGCATCCCTAGCTTATCGCCCTGTATTTAGGCAATGCTCCATCCTAAGACAGAAGAGATGTTTTTAAGGCGCAAGCTTCCTAGCAAACGTCATGAAATAGGACAAGCCTATTGCTACGAATACCAAACGTGAAAATGTGGCTTGTTTGAGCTGCCATATTGACTGATTTCACGAAAAGCACGACTGTTAGCTTGAAAAGGCAACTACTTGACTAATCCCAGAACGGGAGCGAGTTCTGGTTCACTAATAGATGGCACCAGAAAACCCTGAGCATAAACATGAGGATTGGTTTGAGCCAGTTGAGAGTAAGACTGCTGTACATGATCATTCACTGCAACCATCTTCGCGTCATACAAGTCGGTAGTCAGCTTAGGATAAACTCCAATACCAATAATCAGAGCAATAAAGCAAGCAGCGATAAACACTTCACGCGGCTCTGCGTCTCTAAATACAGCATCAGCTGGCAACACACAACTGGTACCAAAACAAACGGCTTCCTGTTGCGCTGTGCCAATCAGATCATTCTCAGTCACGCCTGCGAAAGGCACTTCGCCAGAGTTGTAAAACACCTGACGCAGCATCGAAAGTAGATAAATGGGGGTGAGAATTAAGCCTACAGCGGCAAGCAAAATGGTTCCGGTGCGAAAGATTGAACTATAGCTGTCGCTGGTTGCCATGCCGACAAAGATTGCCAGTTCGCTTGCAAAACCGCTCATCCCAGGAAGCGCTAATGATGCCATTGAAGCGACAGTAAACAAGGCGAATACTTTAGGCATCGCCTGACCCAATCCACCCATTTCGGTCATTGTCATCGTATGAGTGCGATCGTAGGTGACTCCAGCCAAGAAGAACAACACGGATGCAATCAAGCCATGAGAAATCATTTGCAACAACGCACCGCTAATCCCCAAATCAGTAAAGGAGGCAATGCCCAACAATACAAACCCCATATGAGAGATGGATGAGTAAGCGAGACGGCGCTTCATGTTAATTTGGGCAAAAGAGCTAAAGGCTCCATAGATGATGTTAACCACTCCCAAAATCGCCAAAACTGGAGCGAAGTAAACGTGAGCGTCGGGCAGAAGTTCCAGGTTAAGGCGAATCAGCCCGTAGCCACCCATTTTGAGCAGCACGCCCGCCAAAATCATTGACACAGGCGCAGACGCTTCACCGTGAGCATCGGGCAGCCAAGTATGCATCGGGAAAATAGCCAGCTTGACCCCAAAAGCAATCAATAGACCCGCATAGAGCGCCAACTCTAGCGGTAGGGGATAATCCTTTAACCCTAGCTGCACCATATCAAAGGTAATGGTGTCGCCAGAAAATGCCATTGCCAATCCAGCAATCAAGATGAAGATGGAAGCAGCAGCCGTGTAAATCAGAAACTTAGTAGCGGCGTAGCGGCGTTTCTGTCCACCCCAAATGCAGATGAGTAAGTAGACGGGCACTAGCTCCACTTCCCACATGATGAAGAGAAGGAGTATGTCTTGGGCGACAAAAACCCCTATCTGAGCGGCATACAGTACCAACATCAATGAGTAGAAAAGACGGGGGCGGCGATCAACGCGCCAAGTGGCAAAGATTGAGAGAGTAGTCACTAAACCTGCCAACAACACAAGTGGCATCGATAAGCCATCGACTGAAACAGACCAATTCAGCCCTAATTGGGGTATCCAGGCATAGGTTTCAACGAGTTGGAGCGAAGCACTACTTGCGTCATAGTGATTCCAAAAGGTGTAACACATCAACATAAAGTCTGCGAGACCCACACCAAGGGCATACCAGCGAACATTTTTGCCTTCTTTATCAGGCAATACTGGAACAAGCGCAGCAGCAATGAGGGGAAGCAGGATGATCGCGGTTAGCCAAGGAAATTGATCCGCTTGCATGGTAATAAGAATAAATACTTAGTTGTGAATGACTGTATCTTACTAAACTCTGTAAAGTTTTGTGCATCGATATTTACTTAAACTCAGCGCTCAATGGATCTATATTTCAGATTTATCCAATGATTTTTTAAGTTGAAATACTGAATTAGGAGTTAACTGAGGGCGAATCGCTCACTTTCACGATGGATTTTATCAATATTGATTTTTTGCTATCTGCTGTTTTGCCCAAACTCATCAAGGGCACGTTTCTTAGCCTCGTAGTCGGTGCGGTGGTGGGTGGTATTGTGGGGCTAATTATTGGGACGATCGCAAAGCGCAAAAGCAAAACGTTCTTTCCTGCACTCTTCGGGTCTTTTTTAGGTACGCTACTACTAGCATTTTTGCCAGTGCTTGCAAATCGAGAGCTAGATAGTGGTGGCGCTTACGGCTTGCTCACTGTCCTAAACCTGTGGGTCGTACTCATGCCCCTAGGTTCGATTGGGGGCGCGATCGCGGGTAGCTTGTTAGGACTTGAACTATCTTCCAAGCGCCAGCAGCAGGTGTTATGGATTTCGCTGGGACTGGCCTATAGCATCATGATTATCGGAATTTATCTTGGCACAGCACCCTCCTTTAGCAGTTCGTCAAGCTAAGATCCACGTTAGCGATCTGCCAGCAGCTCAAGGCAAGATCGCTGTCAAACCCTGCTGATAAGTCCTAAGCTAAAACGAGGATTTCTGTGATGGCGATCGCGAATGCCGTCACAGAAATCCGCATCAGGTGTGCACCTTAAATCGAGCTAAGACCCAGGCAATTCTGCTGAAGTTTTGCAAAAGTTTTCTCGTTAATATTTAGTTACAATTAAAAATCAGCCTCAAGGTTTAACCCAGCAGATAGTTATTCCCAAGTATTTTCACCTAGCATCTCCCAAAGACGTGTGTACTAGTCTTTTTGGACGGCTTTACATTGAAAGGATGTTGGGGAACCTTAAATGTAAAAGCAATTGATCCTAATGCAAATGCAAGCGTTTTCAATCATTTTTTCTCAAGAGAGCTGATTTATATTCAAACAAATATAAGGAGTTTGGAATTTAGGCGAGTCAACAGTCAAGTTTGAAAAGTCAATTAAGAAAATACATTAACCACTGTCGTTGAATAACTAACACTAGTGTTTAACACCTTACTAAGTCATGAATTGCTGCAAATTGTAGTGCGGAAAAAACTGATGCTGGAATTGCTTCAAACTTTATTCTCTTCGGATTTGTATATGCCCCATGGGCAGTGCTACCTCTGGCAAACTCCATTGGTGGGGCTGTATGTGGTGAGCGATGCCCTGATTGCGATCGCCTACCTTTCCATTCCAACAATGCTCATTTGCTTTGTGAGGAAGCGGGATGACATCCCTTTTTCCAAAGTATTTGTGATGTTTGGTGCGTTTATCATCCTTTGCGGCGTTGGGCATCTGCTGGATATAGTCACCCTGTGGTATCCCATCTACTGGATCTCTGGATTGGAACGGGCACTCACCGCACTCATTTCTGCCTACACCGCCTTACAACTGGTGGAACTGCTGCCTCAATTTCTTGCCTTAAAAAGCCCCATTCAGCTAGAGGTGATCAATCAAGAATTAGAGAAGCAAATCGCTGAACGACAGCAAACTGAAACACTACTGCGGCAAATCGTCACGGGAACCGCTACTGCGACGAGCGAGGAGTTTTTTACTGCCTTAGTGCGAAATCTTGCGACTGCCTTAGGGACGACTTATATCATGGTGACTGAAGCCATGAACGATCCAATAGAGCAAATTCATACTCTTGCCTTTTGGTCAGGTGATCATTTGGCAGAAAATATTCAATATTGCTCTTCAAACACACCTTGTGGCTTAGTGATTAAAAGCAAGCAAGTTTGCGAGTTTTCAGACAACTTGCAAGCATTGTTTCCCCAAGCTCAAGAGCTAGTGCAAATGGGTGCAGTTAGTTATCTGGGGGCACCCTTATTAGATGAGGATCAAACTGCAATCGGCAGTCTTTGCATTTTGCATACCGAGCCATTACCAAAGGACGAAAATAGAACTGTTCTAATACAGGTATTTGCAGCACGGGCAGCAGCAGAACTACGGCGAAAACGGGCGGAAGATGCCAGAAATCAGGCTTATGACGAGTTAGAGTTTCGGGTAGAGCAACGCAACGCAGAATTGATTCAGACCAATAACACCTTGGCAGCAGAAGTTGAGGAACGAACAACGGCAGAATTCAAACTGCGGCAAATAGCAAATCGGGAGCGGGCAACTACAAAAGTGATTTTGCAAATGCGTCAAAGTTTGGATTTGGATGCCATTTTCAGCGCGACCACGGCAGAGTTGCGCCAAGCCCTTCAGTGCGATCGCACCCTAATTTACCGCTTTAACCCAGACTGGAGCGGCGTAGTAGTTGCCGAATCAGTTTCAGAAGGTTGGAACGGAATTGTGCCTGTCCGGATGAATGACCCAAAATTAACCAGGCTTGCGGTTGATAAAGCGAACTGCGTGGTCAAACGCATGGATGATGGAGCTGAAATTCTGATTCGCGATACCTACTTACAAACCCAGGCGGGTGGACTGTATCGCGATAAATCAAACTACTGCTGCATTGAAGATGTTTATGCTGCTGGGTTTGATGACTGTTATTTAGAGCTGTTGGCATCCTTGCAAGCGCGTTCCTATGTGACCGTCCCGATTTTTTGCGGTACTCAGCTTTGGGGCTTGTTGGCAAACTACCAAAACGCAGCTCCCCGCCAATGGCATGAGTCTGAAATTCAAATTGTCGCCCAAATTAGCACTCAGCTAGGAGTTGCCGTTCAGCAAGCTGAGTTGTTTAATCAAACTCAGCAGCAGGCAACCGATCTTCAACAAGCCAAAGACCGCGCCGATGTAGCCAATCGCGCCAAAAGCGAGTTTTTGGCAAACATGAGCCATGAACTTCGCACCCCGCTAAATGCCATCTTGGGCTTTACTCAACTAATGGCACGCGATCGAGCCTTACCCTCCACTCATCAAGAGCATGTCAGCATTATCAATCGCAGCGGTGGTCATCTGCTTAAGCTGATCAATGATGTTCTCGAAATGTCTAAGATTGAAGCGGGGCGGATCTCTCTAAACGAAAATAGCTTTGATTTGTATGCGCTTTTGGATAGTTTGGAGGAGATATTTCGGCTGAGAGCAAAAGCAAAAGGATTACAACTGATATTTGAACGCTCAGAAACCTTGCCCCAGCATGTGATCGCCGATGAAAATAAGCTGCGCCAAGTTTTGCTGAATTTATTCAGCAATGCTGTTAAATTTACCAGCCACGGCAGTATTACTCTGCGATCAAACTTTAACGTTAAAGAAAACTCTGTCGCCTGTCCGCTGATCCATTTTGAAATTGAAGACACCGGAGCAGGCATTGCCGCCGATGAACTCCACAAACTCTTTAAGCCGTTTGAACAAACCAATACAGGGATGCACTCTACAGAAGGCACCGGATTAGGCTTGTCGATTAGTCAAAAATTTGTACGCTTGATGGGAGGAGAAATTACTGTCATTAGTCAGCCGAATCAAGGCAGCAAGTTTAGTTTTGACATTGTCATGCGCAGTGTTGAACCGCCCTCAATTCAACCACGGAAAGCCGTTTATCAGCCAGTTATTGGGTTAGCGCCTAATCAGCCGATTTGGCGAATCTTAATCGCTGAAGATGACGTGACCAATCGGTTGCTGCTATCAGAAGTACTGAATCTGGAAGGCTTTGAGGTACGGGAAGCGGTTAATGGAGAAGAAGCGATCGCGATTTGGCGAGAGTGGCAACCCCACTTAATTTTGATGGATCTACGGATGCCAATATTAGATGGACTGGAAGCAACCCGCATCATCAAAGCTGATCCGCAGGAACAAAACACGATTGTAATCGCTCTGACTGCTAGTGCCTTTGTTGATCAACGTCAAACCTTTTTTGAAGTTGGCTGCGATGACTTTATTTGCAAACCCTTTCAAGAGCAAGAACTGTTTGAAAGAATCAGCCAGTATTTGGGGGTTCAGTACCTTTATGATGCATCTGCTGATAACCTTCAGGCTCAACAAGCGGCTAGCGAAAACAATGCGCAATGGTCTCAGAGTGGCTTAAAGGAAGCACTTGCCCAAATGCCAGAAGGTTGGAGAAATAAACTGAGGCGCTTAGCCCTAGAAGGAAATGATGCAGGAATTCCTAATCTCTTGGAAGAGATTGCTGAGGAACAGATTGGATTAAAGACTGCGATCGCACAACTAGCATCAGACTTTGATTTCGATCAAATTTTGACGCTGCTTCAAGTTCCTGAAACGTTATTTAACGAATCATCAGAAGCAACCTAAGCAATGTTATCAATCCTCTACATTTCGTGAACTAGCAATGCTGACCTTACAGTCTTGAAAGCAACCATGGACGCTCCCAAAAACCTCGTTGGATCTCAAAATTTTGATATTTTGATTGTTGACGACACTCCAGAAAATATTCGCTTTCTGTCTACGATGCTTGTAGAGCAAGGCTATCAAGTTCGTAAAGCCTTAACTGGAAAAATGGCGCTGACTGCGGCTCAAGCCACTGTTCCTGATTTAATTCTGTTAGATATAACCATGCCTCAAATGGATGGTTACGAAACGTGCAAACTGCTCAAACAAAATGAAAGCACTGCCTCAGTGCCAGTCATTTTTTTGAGCGCACTCAATGATGTAGTGGATAAGGTAAAAGCTTTTCAAGTTGGAGGTGTTGACTTTATCTCAAAGCCTTTTCAGTTTGAAGAAGTTTTGATGCGAATTCAAACCCATCTGCAAATTCAGGTCCTGCAACTTCAACTACATCTAAAAAATACTCAACTTGAAAAATCTTTAGATAGCTTAAAGCAACTGCAAACTCAACTACTTCGCAAGGAAAAACTGTCGGGTTTAGGGCAATTAGTTGCAGGCGTTTGTCACGAAATTAATAATCCTGTTAGCTTTATCGCAGGTAATCTTAAGCCTGCTAATGAATCCATTCAACTATTGATTCAATTAATTACTGCCTATCAGAAAGAATATCCAGAACCCAGCCCAGGCATTCAAGCATTACTTGAAGAAGCTGAGCTAGATTTTTTGGTTGCTGATTTACAAAATATTATGAGATCAATGAGAACAGGCGTTGATCGTATTAGTTCGATTGTTCTGGCATTGCGCATTTTCTCGCGGTTAGGAGAATCAGACATTAAATCAACGAATATTCATGAATGCATTGATAGTACTTTACTGTTACTCCATCATCGCTTCGCTGAAAAACCTACAATGCCGGATATAGAAATTATTAAAAATTATGGTGATCTGCCTTTAATAACCTGCCATTCAAGCGAAATGAATCAGGTGTTTTTGAACTTATTAACCAATGCGATTGATGCCTTACATCAAAAATCTACTCATTTCAATGCAGTCCATGAAACCCCAACGATTCAAATCACAACAGAGCTAAAGTCTCCAAAACAAGTTGTGATTCGCATCAAAGACAATGGAATTGGAATTTCAAGTTCGGTAGAAAAACATCTATTTGAACCTTTTTTTACGACAAAACCAGTTGGACAAGGAGTTGGCTTAGGGCTTGCTACCAGCTATCAGATTGTTGTTGAGAGGCATAAAGGAAACTTGAGCTATTCTGCGGATGAAGGCACAACAGAATTCATTATTGAGATTCCCACTACCTTGTCGGATAGCCTGTCGTCTGAGGAGTAGCTATTCTCATTCATTTGGGGCAATTAATAGAATTCACATGAAGTAGTCTAAATCTAAATCTCAAAGAAAAAAACCCGGCAGCCCCCCGCCGGGTTAGTTGCACTTGAGCAACTGTCTATATATTTAATCTACGCGCTGTCATCTTTTTAGTCCTCCTCAAAGAGTATGAGTTATCTGGATGATCTGACTAATTCAGTTGGGCTAATGGGAGGATGACAATTTGATCAGGTTCTATCCATAGGGAGATAGTTCTACAAAACTTTTCGACAATTGCTCAAGTAATTAGAAAGGAACGGATGCGATGTCTAGAGACTATCCAAGAGATATGGTGGGCTATGGTGGCAATCCTGTTCATCCCCAATGGGCTAACCAGGCACGAATCGCCGTACAGTTTGTGATCAATTACGAAGAGGGCGGAGAAACCTGTATTTTGCACGGTGATCAGGCTTCCGAAACGTTTTTGTCTGAAATTGTGGGTGCGGTTCCTCTAATGGGTTTGCGGCACATGAATATGGAATCATGCTACGAGTATGGCAGTCGGACAGGGTTTTGGAGATTGCATCGACTGTTTACACAGCGCCAGATTCCGGTGACGATTTTTGGGGTGGCGATGGCGTTGGCGCGGAATCCTGAGGCAGTAGCAGCAATGAAAGATGCAGACTGGGAGATTGCCAGTCACGGCTACCGCTGGATTGATTACAAATATTTTGGTGAAGCAGCAGAACGGGAGCATCTCCAGAAAGCGATCGCAATTCATACAGAAGTGACCGGCGATCGCCCTCTGGGCTGGTATACCGGACGCACCAGCCCCTTTAGCCGTAAGCTCGTTGTAGAAGAGGGCGGCTTTTTATATGATGCCGACAGCTATGCCGATGATTTGCCATACTGGACGACCGACTATGGCAAGCCGCATTTAGTAATCCCCTACACTTTAGATAACAACGATATGCGCTTTGCTTCTGCCCAAGGCTTCAACTCTGGCGATCAGTTTTTTGCTTATCTGCGAGATGCCTTTGATGTGCTGTATGAAGAAGGTGAAATCGCACCCAAAATGATGAGTGTAGGGCTACACTGCCGCTTAGTTGGCAGACCCGGACGTGCCGCGGCTCTGGCGCGATTTTTAGATTATGTGCAACAGCGCGATCGTGTCTGGTTATGTCGCCGCATTGATATTGCAACCCATTGGCATCAACATCATCGGTTTGAGGGCTAGTCATTGGGCTTGCAGGGACTTCATTGCGAAGCATGAGAGCGCTTAGCCAAATCTATTATTGACATAGAAAACGCTACCGTGTAAATTGTCTGTATTGTTGACGAGCTGCTAGCGCTGGCAATTCTGCAATTAGACTTTTGTTCACCCCCATTTCGCCTTGCTAAAAGGTGTCCATTTATGCCGAAAAATTCTCTAAAAACGACTGCGTCTGCTCCCATTGAAACTCTCCCTGAGGCACCCTTAGGCGATCGCGAATCTTTAAAGATTTTGATTATTGGCTCTCGTCGGGGCGTAACAGGCACCATTCAAACTCTACATCGGCTCCGATTTGCCGAAGTGAGAGAATGGAGTCCGCTAATTCCTACTGCCACTTCAGGCGAAGTGATGAGTATTCTTTCCCGCTACATTTTGGCAGAGTGAGAGGACGGAGAAAGGTTTCAGGGAAAAGATTTTGGGTTTAGAGGAGCATGTCGTACCTTTCCCCTTTTTTCCTGACCCCTGATTCCTCCCCTTACTCAAACTCCCGTTAATACCCGCGATCGCACTTGCTCGATTACCGTCTGAATTCCATCTGCATTCAATCGATAGCTCAAAGGATGGGCAATTAGCCGCGCCGTACTGTGATATAGCACATCAATTTCAACTAAGCCATTTTCTTTCAATGTGCGCCCAGTAGACACTAAATCGACGATCGCTTCCGCCATTCCGGTAATCGGTCCCAATTCCACCGAGCCATACAGCGGCACAATTTCTACAGGTAAATCGAGGGCATCAAAATATTCCCGCGCACACTGCACATATTTAGATGCAACCCGTCCGTAGAGCGGTAATTTCAAAGAGGAGCGGTAGGGGCTAGACTCTTTCACGGCTACAGACATGCGACATCCGCCAAAGCCCAAATCTACGACATGCGCCACTTGCGGCGTTTTCTCTCGCAGCACATCGTACCCTACTACGCCGAGCTGCGCTTGCCCATATTCTACATACACAGGCACATCTTGTGCCCTGACCAACAGCGCTTTGGCAGTTTCCGTTGGGTCTGAAATCTGGAGTTGGCGATTGGATTTATCTAAAAAAGCACTGAAGTCTAAGCCAATGGACTGAAACAAGCGAATGCTGTCATCTAAAAGTGCGCCCTTGGGCAAAGCAACAGTAATCATAAGGAAAGGGTGAGTTACGAAGGTCGAATGATGAGTAGCGTTTGGGTAGTGTCTCCGCAGAGTCGCGGCAAATGACGTTTCTTGAATGCTCGATAGGGCTACAGGGCAAATGACTGTACGCTATATTTTATCCCGCTATCTACTGCTCTCTACTTCGTATTTTGCACTTCGCACTCCATACTTTTTATGCGTATTCTCTTGGTTGATGATGAAGTGGAAATGACAGATCCTCTAAGCCGTTTGCTGATGCGGGAAGGATACGAGGTAGATGTTGCTTATGAAGGCGATCGCGGCAATCAACTTGCTCAAGAGAATCAGTATGATCTGCTGATTTTGGATTGGATGCTGCCACAAAAAACGGGTCTAGAAGTATGTCAAGCGCTGCGATCGCAGGGCAATATGACCGCAGTGTTATTTCTAACTGCCAAAGACACGGTTGATGATCGGGTTCAAGGTCTAGATGCTGGAGCAGACGATTACCTGATCAAGCCATTTGAGTTACGAGAGCTGCTGGCTAGAGTACGGGCACTGTTGAGACGACCCACCGCGGCTTTGGAGCCTTCCACACGACGGCTACAGGTTGGCGATCTAGAGCTTGATCCTGAAAACCAACTTGCGTATCGTGGCAAACGCGAAATTGAGCTTTCTGAAAAAGAAGCTCAACTGCTCGCCTACCTGATGCGATCGCCCAACCAACTTCTCACCCATGAGCAAATCTATCAACACATTTGGGGAGAAACCGAAAAACCAACGAGCAATACTCTGGCTGCGCAAATTCGCCTGCTGCGTCGCAAAATTGAGCAAGATAACGAATCACCGTTAATTAGTACGGTTTACGGCAAAGGCTATCGATTCAGTTGTTGTACTGCTTAAGTTTTTGGCTATGTAGCGATCGCAACCATAAAGTGGAATTCATCTACACAATCCTTGAATAATGCTCAACAAAAACAGCAGATATATACTCTACGAGGGCTGCAACAATCTTCACTGGGATGATATGCTTCCCCTCGTAGAATTTGAAATGAGGGAAACTAATGAATACATACACTTCTGAAGAAACAGCAGCCGTCATTAAAGCGGTTACATTGGCAGGCATGGCAGTCTCGATCGCCGATATGGGCATCGTTTCGACCGCCATCGAAGCCGGAGCCTTAGCTCAAGAGGTTGTGGGTGCCGCTAAAAAATATCCCACCAACAGCATCGTGCAATCGGTATTTTCAGCAGAAGCAGTTAAAAGCAACTCGCCCAAGGCCCCCGAAGGCATGACTCCTGACAACTTGATTGATATGGCAATGACGGCTATTAATGATGCGGTCTCGATCGTCACAGCCAAGGCAACCCCAGCGGAAGTGCAAGAATATAAGCAATTCATTTACACTGCTGCTGAACATGTAGCAAGTGCAGCTGGTGAAGGACTGTTTGGTACAGGCTCAAATAAAGTCAGCAATAAGGAAGCCGCTGCGCTGACCAAACTAAAAGCAGCTTTGGGCGTTTAAGCAACTATCAAAAAGCAGCCAGGTTTCGACTTTGCTCAATTCTCAAACCGCTCGATTGCTAATGCGGCTGAGTTGAGAAAAACGAAACCTGCGCTGATGATACAAATATTAGATCTAAAGCTCAAACATGACTTCATCCCTAGATAGGTTGGGATTGTAATAGGGATCATTGTGGTTTAATTGCTCAAAGTAGAGCTGCCACTTATTATTTAGGGTTTCCCATTCTTTGGGTTGCAATCCTGCTTGCCGACTCGCAGATTCATAGTGCACCAATTGGGCGTAAGGAGTCACAACCTGTCGATAGCCTGCTTGATGGGACTTGAGGCATAAGTCTACATCGTTGTAGTTGAGCGGGAACACTTCATCCATGCCGCCCAGCTCATTGTATAAACTGCGCCGCATCATTAAACAGGCTGCGGTCACAGCCAGATAGTTGCGGTTGACTAGATTAGAAAGAAAATAACCAGGATGGTCGCCTGCTACCTGATGAAAGGCATGTCCTGGATTACCGCCTAGCACCATTACACCCATATGCTGCACGCTACCGTTTGGATAGAATAACTTAGCTCCAACAGCTCCAACTTCTGGCTGTTGGGCAAATTCTAGCATCGACTCAAGCCAGTCTGGCGTGAGAACTTCCACGTCGTCGTTTAGCAGCAGAATAAATTCGCCTTGAGCGTGGGCAACCCCTAAGTTAATGCGCTGAGCAAAGTTAAAGGAATCGGCGCAACGCACGAGGTGGAGATCATTGCCTGAGATCGCCTGCACAATCCGCTCCGGCACGTCATAGCCATCGACCACAACAATTTCAATATTGCGATAAGAACTGCGATCGCGAATGCTGTGGATACAAGCTTCCAACAAGCAGCGATCTGCCTCGGTTATCAACGTTTTTCCCGCACTCGGAATGACAATGCTGATCAAAGGATTTCCCTGAATTTCGCGCCGAATCCGATAAAATCCTTGACGAGGACCTGCCTCTACTCGTCCGGGATAGTCACTCCGAATTAGCATGTCTTCCAATGCGCGACGGGCTGCCTCATATGCCCAGGGCTTTGCATCTGAACTAGAGGTAACCGATGCCGGAATCACGCGCCAATGATACAAAATCTTGGGAATATGATAAATCTGCTGGGTATGTTCTACTATACGCAGCACCAGATCGTAATCTTGAGAGCCGTCGTATCCTGCCCGAAATCCACCGATCGCCCGAATTAAACTGGTGCGATACACTCCTAAATGGCAGGTATACATGCAGGAGTGAAAATAATCAGGCGACCAGTCTGGTTTAAAGAACGGATCATGGCGATCGCCTTCAACACTCAACTTGTCTTCATCGCTGTAAATAAAGTCGGCATCAGGATGCTGGTTAATCAGCTTGGCATTTTCAAATAAAGCATCGATCGCCAATTCATCATCGTGATCTAGCAAGGCAAGATAGTCACCTGTCGCCAGTTCTAGAGCGGCGTTACTGGTCGCGACAATGTTGCCGTTGTCTGCGCGAAAAACAACCTTGATCCGTGGATCGAGCTTGTTGTAATGGAGTAGTAATGGCTGAATGTGCGCCGCACTTGAGGCATCATCGGCTATGCACAACTCCCAATTAGGATAGATCTGATTTCGCACTGACTCGATCGCTTTAGTCAGCCAGACTTCCTCAACGTTATACACGGGCAGAATCACCGAAAAAGTGGGGCGGTGCTGCCACTGAGCCATTTCGCGACTAGCATTCGCCAAGCCCGTTGGGGTCAGTTTTTGACGAGCCATCCACTCCTGATAATTCAGCCGTTTGCTCGCTTTGACGACCGTGCGATCAACCAAAAAACGAAATAATCCCCGCGTTCCCCGCTCACGCCAAACCCGATAAAGCTTGCCGAACTTTTTGACAATTGAGAAAGGCACAGTTCTAAATCTCACGAATAACGAAAAAACTGCCAACAAATCCACTGCAACTAGGAGATCAGTGCATCACCTGCATCAACTTTTATTCCAAGCTGTTGCTTTAGCTTTAGCCAACGCTTTCTAACCTTCCAAGCTTTACTGGTTTGCACTGTTGTCACAATTGTGTGCAATCGGCTGTGGACTTGGTGGACTTCGTTGTGAGCCTCGTGCAATTGACTGTGAACCTCGTGCAATTGACTGTGAGCCTCGTGCAATTGACTGTGAGCCTCGTGCAATTGACTGTGAACTCCATGTACTTCTCCTCTCAATTCAACAAGCTGTTTGAATAAAGTGCCGATATGGTTGAAGTAAAGTTGGGGATGATTTTGAAAAATTTGTGTATAACTTTTAACCCAATGCTCTTGGGTCATCTGCTGGCTTCTAGAGTTTTCCACTTCCCGATGAAAGTAAAGCACTTCAGGAATATAAAATACATCTCTGCCTAATTCAAGGATGGCTAGCCAAAAGTCGTAATCTTCCCATCCCCACACCATATTTTCGTTGTATCCACCCGCTCTCTCCCAGTCGGCTTTGCGATAAAGGCTGGAGTTAAAAATCATATTTCCTAACAAAATATCAGGAAATTGATAAGGAGGCAGATCAAAACTGCCAGTTTTTGCACCAAATAGTTCGGCTTGAGCATACACAATCCCCACTTCCGGCTGTGATTCTAAAATCGGAACGGCTTTTTCGAGATAGGTAGGCCCAATGCGATCATCTGCATCAACAGGCAAAATGTATCGTCCTTTTGCCTGTTGAATGCCCAGATTCCTAGCCGCCGAGGGACCCTGGTTGTCGGTATGAATCACTGAAACGTTCGGCTTTTGATAGTGCTTGAGAAGCCGAACAGTTTCTATGTCAGTTGAACCATCGTTGATGATGATGATCTCAACCGGGGTAAAAGTTTGAGCAATTACGCTTTCTACTGCTTCTTCAATAAATTGACCCTGATTAAAACAGGGCATAATTACAGAAACGATAGGAGGCAAATCGCTCATACGGTGCTAACAAGAACTTGCTTTTTCGCCATCTGATCGTAGATCCAGCGGAAGGTTTTCTCCATACCCGCTTCCAACTGAATATGAGGCTGCCAACCTAATAGTTCTTGAATCAGCGTATTATCACTGTTACGACCATTTACGCCCTTAGGTGCGGCAAGGTTATAGCGCCGCTTTAGCTTAATTTGAGCGATGTCTTCCACAATATCAACCAGTTGATTGATTGTGACCAATTGGCTGCTGCCTAGATTGAGCGGCTCAGCGATCGCGCTTGCCATAATATCTAGCGTTCCTTTCACACAGTCGTCAATGTACATGAAACTGCGAGTCTGATTGCCATCACCCCAAATTTCAATTTCGTGCGTTCCAGCCAGTTTTGCTTGAATCACCTTACGACAAATTGCAGCAGGAGCCTTTTCGCGACCGCCATCGTAAGTGCCGTGGGGTCCATAAACGTTGTGATAGCGGGCAATACGACTGATTAGTCCAAAATCTTCGGTGTAGTGACGACACATTCGTTCACTAAACAGCTTTTCCCAACCGTATCCGTCTTCAGGCATGGCGGGATAGGCATCTGACTCTTTCAATGCCACTACGTCTGGCGTTGTTTGACGGTAGGCAGGATAAATACAAGCGGAAGATGAGAAGAAAAACCGTTTGACTCCAAATTTTTGGGCTGCCATCAGCAGATGCGTGTTGATCAAAACAGTCAGCATGCATAGGGCTTTGTTGTTCTCAATAAAACCCATGCCACCCATGTCAGCCGCTAAGTTGTAAACTTCGCTGGCTCCGTAAAGCGCCCGCTCACAGGCAGTTTTTTCTGACAGGTCGAGCTGCAAGTTATCTGCTTCGGATGAAACTTGATACCACTCGTCTAGCGGTTTTATATCAACTGCTCTAACAGGGCGATCGCCCTGCTTCAATAAAGCTCGAACCAAATGACCACCAATAAAACCACCCGCACCACAGACTACAATCATATTGGGCACTCCTCACTACACTCACGAATTCAATTAAACAGTCGATGGACCTACTCCAAGCGCCAAGTATTCACACACGTGAGAAAACTGGCTGCGGTCTAACACACGCCAACAATCCAACAGTAGCTTAAGCTTAGTTGAACTGTTAGCGGATGCAAAATCCGCTGGCACAAGCGTTTGGAACTCTTTGGAAGACGTAGTGATGACGACTGCATCCGCTCGTTGAACGCAGTCCTTAGCAGAATCAGCATAGTCCGGCTGAGTTCCTAAGATCTGTCGGACGTTATCTAACGCTAGTGGATCGTAGAGAATAACTGAAAACCCTTGAGAGAGTAGCTCTTTTGCCAAAGCTAGCCCTTGCGATTGCTCAATGACATTAGTATCGGGTTTATAAGAAAGTCCTAAGATGCCGACTTTTGAGTTTGGCGTAAGTCTGGGCAACAAATGGTTGGCTAAACGAGAAGCTTGTTTTCGGTTAATTTCGTCGGTTGCTTCGGCGATCGCGGGGCTTGCGCCTACAGAATGTGCGATAAGAGCAAAAGCAACGTTATCACGGGGAAAACAGGGGCCGCCGTATCCGGTTGCACCTTTAAGATATTTTTTGCCAATGCGTGAATCTTGACCGATGGCATTTGTCACAACATCCACATCTGCACCAGGAATCCGTTCGCACATTTCGCCCAGCATGTTGGCATAGGAGATTTTAGTGGTAACAAACGTATTGACTGAGATTTTCGCCAATTCTGCATTCACCAAGTTCATGTGAGAAACGGGTGGATTGCCGTTGCTCAGCTGCAAATAAATCTCTTCAAGCATCGCGCCAGACTTCGGATCAGATTCGCCAATCAAAATGAAATCTGGATTAAGCATGTCATGGATGACATTCCCTAAGGCAATAAACTCAGGACTGTAGCAAAGCCCAAACCCCTCACCACAAGTTTTTCCTGATGCCGTCTCTAAAGCAGCTTTAATTTCACTACCCGTTGCCCCTGGCATAACGGTGCTAGTAATAACAACCAGGTGAAAGGTAGTCTTATGCCGAATACTTTTGCCAATTGGGTCAAGCACTGAGTGAATGTATTTCAGTGAAAAACCGCCGTCAGATTCGCTAGGAGTTGGAACGATGATGAAAGTTACGTCTGAATGCGCGATCGCATCAGAATAGTCGGCAGTCGCTCTAACGCGCTCCCGATTTCGATGTAGCATTTCATCCAAACCTGGCTCCTGCACCGGAGCTTTTCCTGCATTAATCTGGTCAATTGCGGATTGATTTATATCTACACCAATAACGGTAAAGCCTTTTTCAGCAAGGCAAGCAACCATCGGCACACCCAATTTACCCAAACCAATCACGGAAACAACACGTTTCTCCGCCACTTACCCACACTCCTCACTGCAACTTACTCATAAGACGATGGTTTACTTCGTCTTAACCCTTTTAATCTGGAGACGATTCTAACAGGAATTCTCAACAGTTTTGAGGGAACCGTACTCAATTGATCCCCAGAGCGTAGAAGACTCAGAAGTGTTTTGTACAGCAACCTAAGTTTTGGACGTGCGAGGGAAAGCATATCCAACCGTCGATCAAGACGTTGCCAACTCAATAAAGGTTTCCGCAATCCTTGGGGTGTTATTTGACAATCTGCCAAATCTAACATGAAGTAGGTATAGTGCTCGCCGCCCAGCAATTTTAGATTATTCTTAGCTTCCTCTCCCAAAAAGACTCCTTTTTTTCCGTCCGGGTGGTGATTGTAATCGTGGTTTTGGTGTATTGCCACAATGGCTTCAGTTGCGTCTATGAGGGGAATATTCAGATTTAAAGCTCTGTAAAGCATCCAATTATCCCAGCACAAGCGTCCAATAGCGAAAGGAGGAATAGAAGTGTAAGTATCGCGTGGAAAAACAAAGTAGTCCATCGCTTGGGGGCCTTCTAATCTACCCAAGGTCAGTGCGCGATCACGTAACTCCTCTGCCCAGCTAGTATTGGGCGCGATCGCTTCATTGAAATCCAGATTCCATCGTTGTCCGGTCATCATAAATTGCTGAAATGGAATCTGCTGAATCGTCGTCATGAAATCATTCAACAAGATAATGTCTGCATTTACATAGGCAAAAAGCGGCTCAACACCAACCCGTTGAGCAATCTCAAATATAGAACTCAGCAATGGCGTTCCGTATTCATTGCGCTCTATACCTGAAACATGCTTGACACCGAATTCTTTGGCAACCTCGGCAGTCCCCTCATCATCTCCCAGCAGAATGATTTCAGGTTTTGGTTCTAGCAACGTCCAGCTAGTAATGGCATTCCGCTGAATTTGATCAAACTCTCCACGAAAAGCTTTTGGAATCGCAAATAACGTCAGCATCTAATTTGCCGTTCAATACACAACACCACCCACACATAGCTACATTAAATCAAAAATCAAAAGAAGGCTATTAGATGTTCAGATTATGCCCTAATTATGAAAAAAGCTCCTAACGGTGCCTGAGCCAGGCTACTTTCTTATTCACCGGCTATCAATTAAATCTGTAAGAAAGTGAAAAACTGCTATGAGAATAGTTTCTAGTCTTGATTAGGTTCGGCGATATAAACGCAGCGTTAATGTGCGGCGATCTCGTACTCCGCCTGAGTAACGGTCATAAATCAGCGGATAAGCCTTTATTGGGCGATAAGGGTTATTGGGCTGACGAACCCAGTTTTGCACCGCTTGATAGACTGGGGCATGAAAAGGATGAATGTATAGGTAAGACTGGAGAATACTAACGGGTTCATCAAAAGCCAAAACGACCTTGCATTGAGCCATTTTTTTGATGTAATCATTAATTGCAGTATCACTGGGTATAGAGATAATTCCATCAAAAAACTTTGCATACGGAATCAAACCTTGCTTGCTTAGCATGTAATAGCGCATGCTGCCATAATTTGTGTCATCCGAAACCATGTAGCAGTCTTCTGGTGTTAACATCTGCTGCAAATCAGCGCCAACCTGAGCGACAGATGCCCGATTCTGTATTCCAGCTTCCTGATATTCCGGCAACCAGTAGGAGGAATACATATAACTCACTCCAACAACTATTGCTATAAAATATGAACCTGCTACTATCAACGGCATCATCTTATAACGCTGTGACACCCACAAGAAAACTGGCACTAAGGCTAACCAAGAAAAGATCCAAAGCAACAAATAATAAAGGGTGCCAGAAAACTGATCTTTGACAGCACTCGTCGCAACAAAAAGGAAATAAATGCTTGCCAACCCTAAATAAACAAGCAGGCGGTCATCGACTCGACGCAGCTTAAACCAAGCAATTCCAAAAGATAGCAGTCCTCCTCCCAAAAACAACCATCCTTCAATTCCCATATGTACTGAAAACAATATCCAGTAATGACTAAATTCAGAAGCAAAAGTACGGTTTAAGTTGCTCCATTTAGGTCCTTCCACGAAAATACTTACGTATATATAGGAAATTGTATTGCTCAGTCCGCCTAAAAATAGCCAGGGAGACATCAACACAAAGGGGAATAAAACCCAAAAACTCGTCAGGACAGTGGAGCGAATTTTCTTTCGGTTTATCAGTAGCAGATAAAGATAGGTTAAACCTACCATCATCAAAATCATCGGGGTATAGGTTGCTTTTGCTAAGATTGCCAAAACCAAGAAGGCACCTGCCCACAGCCAAGTTGCGCGAGTCAGATGACGACCTTTTTCAATGACTGGTACAAGTGCCCAGAGTAGCAACACATAACAAAAGACATTAGGTCGTTGATCAGCGATATAAAAACGTTCATCTGTAGAACTACCAAACAGCATTCCATTTGGCAGGTGATTTGATAAAGAATGAAACAGGATTGCCCGCAGGCTCACGCTCAGAATAGGCAGCAGTGCTGTGACTAAAACCGCTGCCCAGCCGAGTATAGTGCCGCCCCGCCGCCGCAAGACCCAAAACATTAATAACAACAGCAGAAATGTTGGCCAAAATCGAATGGTGTAACTTTGCCATTCCCCAACGCCAAATATTGCTTGTGAAAGTAGTAAAAGAGCCATCCATAAGGGATAGCGGCTATAGATCAATTCGTAAATGACCGAGGTTGGCGCGGCTGTACCATTTCCGTTTTTCAGTTGCAGCAGGATGCGTTTAGATTCTTGCATATATAACGATACGCCATCGTTAATTGGAGGGTTGGACAACAGCCCAAAGTGATTTGAAAACCAGATTTCTGCGGCGGTTAAAAAAATGGCAAGAAGAGCGATCGCGCAAATCACCTTAATTCCAGGAAAATCAGATTTCAATGCACCAGGTTTTGACGTACTTAGCATATGAGAGAATCTATTTTATAAATGGCATCACAAATTGAAAGGCGCACTTAAAAAGCTAACCAGATATTTATTAGGAGTGTTAGTGCTCTGCGACCAGAGAGCTTCTTTTGCTTTTAATTAATGCTTAGATAAAGAAAAGCAAGCAGTGATTGATGTGCCTGGCAAACCTAGAAAATGAGTGTAATTGGTAACTGTTAAAATATAGGAGATTAATGAATGAATCCGTTTGCTTACTCCTTCAGGAGCTTTCATCTCAATGGCTCTTTTTTGACCTGTCTTTGTGATGAGTCTTGCGGGTAAGTAAAGCAATTGAAAAAAGTAAAAGTTCCAGACAAGTTGCCAATTAAGTTGTTGAGATAATCTCTCAATCATGCTGATGCTATACCGCCGATAATGCCCATAAAACTCATCGTAGTTAGACCATAACTCAGGGCAAGCTGGAACCGTAATAATTACGTGAGTCAAATTAGGGAAAAGTGCAACTAAATCTTTTAAGAAAATGCCCGGATCGGCAATATGCTCAACTACATCTAGCAGGAGAAGAAGGCTATACCGATTGCGTTCTATTTCAGGTAAATCTTCTGCTTTCTTCCCAACATAAATATATTGATCCATATTTTTAAGAGGTCGAGCTTCAGCAGGCTCAACTCCAAAGCAATTAATTGCTTTGCTTCTTAAATACTTCACAGTGATGCCACACCCACATCCCACGTCCAAAATAGCCGCATTTTGCTTTGATAGCTTTCGGAGGTGTTGTTCGAGTAATCTGTTTCTTGCTAAATGCCACCAGTGATTTTCTACTCCTTCTGGATAACAAAGCTGATATTGATCGTCTCGAAATTCTGTTTTCATAGAGCTTTCTTAATACAGCGATCGCTTTAACTGAGGATGGCAGGATTTCCATAGATTAACTGAGATCCTGCATCAATCTCAATAAGAGATTGCGAAAAAGGCAAAAACCTGAAAGCGGAGGTACAGTCCCAGTCTCAAGTAGGCAGTTTTAGGAACCTATGCCTTACGCGAGGCACAGCTCTACTTTAAACGTCTACAGGTGGTTACAGGCGTCTGTGCCTTGCGTAGCAAGTACTAATCAGCACCAATGCTTTATCCAGTAGGTTTCAGAAGGCTTAAAAGCATTCCTTGTCGCAATGCACGCAAGTGAAAAACGATTTTCAGCATAAGACGGAAAATGATAACCTGATACTTTATTTGACTTCTGGGTAACTAATCATTGATGAATTATTGACTGTTATGAGCCAAAATGAAATTTTACGGAAAGAACAAGAATTTCACGATCAGTGGGCATCCATTATTGACGTGGACGGCATCCGTGTAGCAGATTATTTTGAAGCCTGCACTGCACCTGAAAATCGCTTTATTTTGCAGCAATTAGGCAATATGAATGGAAAATATCTGTTAGATCTGGGCTGTGGAGCAGGTGAAAATAGTGTTTATTTTTCTAAACTTGGGGCAGAATGCGTGGCCTCGGACTATTCCCCTGGCATGGTGGAAGTAGCGCTGAAACTGGCAGAAAAAAATAGTGTTCAAGTAAGGGGAAAAGTAATCAATGCAATGGATATTGATTTTCCCGACAATACTTTTGATATTGTTTATGCATCCAACCTGTTGCATCATATTCCTAATCCAAAACTCACCATTCAGGAAATGCACCGGGTGCTGAAACCAGGAGGAAAAGCATGTTTTTGGGATCCAATGAAACATAACCCGGTGATTAACATCTATCGCCGAATGGCAACTGATGTCCGAACAGAAGATGAGACACCTTTAGATTTTGAAATTGTTAATTTTGTGAAATCTCAATTTTCACACATAGATTACGACACTTTTTGGATTGCAACTCTGTGGATTTTTCTTAGTTTTTATTTAATTGAGAAAGTAAATCCTAACGACGAGCGTTACTGGAAAAAAATTATCACGGAGCAAAAACGTCTTGCACCCACTTATCAGCGCTTAGAAAACTTAGATGTGATGCTTAAGAAAATTCCAGGGATGAAACGTATGGCGTGGAATTTGGCAGTAGTAGCAACAAAGTAGATCTTTGAGCTAAGTGAATTAATTTTTCCATTCTTGGTGTGATGGATTAACCAGCATTCTAGAGTTTAGCAAACAGCTAGAGTCTATGCCTTACTTGTGTAGATCGCCTGTGCTTTTGAGTGAATAAAAACTATCTAGTCACGATTATCCTAGCCTCATCAAAACTTAAGGCACTTAAAAACTTAATGTTGCACCATAGTTGGAGCAATGACGGTTTCTGAGAGTGTGTGTTGGTTTAGCCCCCAATTTTCATCGTTGAACAGGATAGGCTTGCCAAGCTGTTCCATGAGCCGGGCGATCGCATCTAGTTGCTCCATGGTGAGCTTAGGAATTCCTAAGGATGATAGTCGATTGTCGAGAACTTGCGATCGCTCAGCTTCAGGTGTCCAGCCTGAGGAATGCTCAATATGGTAAGCCCGCATGTCATTATTCAAAATTTCTTCTTCAATTCCGGCATAGTGAGCCGTATAAAGAAGAATAGAATCTAAATGAAACGAATACATTTCCCACTCTGCATAACCTCGAATCGCAAACCAATCGGCTTTGGATAAGAGAGTAAAATCACCGCTGGTGTTTGTGTGCAGCTTGGCGTAAGGCAAAGGTTGTGTAGGCGGCAAGGTAATGATATCTGCTGCTGGTTCAGGTGGAATGGGAAGGGGTTGAGCCGTTAATAACTCCCGTTCGACTAACCAAAGTTGAAAGTCTTTAGGTAGAAAATTCAGAATGGTGTCTCTAACCGATGTTGGCAATAGCTGTTTATAGATTTGCCTAACCTTGGCAAGCTTTAACGTAGTTGACTCAGGCATCTTTTCGTACCACTTTTGGTTTAGAGGTACAGAGATAGCATCCTGTGGAACTTGCTCGATTTCAGGTATTTCAACTAATTTCTCTTCAATGCCATCTTTGTGGTTGATCCGAATGATTGAGCGATCGCAGTAAACAAACTGTTCCTCGATTGAGCTTTCCAAGGGGACTTCTGAAGCGACATCATAGCGATCAACTCGGTAAGATTTTCCTGGCTGCAACTGACGCGAGGCTAGAAACTCAAATAAAGCATCAGAAAACAGCAAATCGATATTAGTTGCTAAAACAAACTCTCCTGTTGCACGACGAATGCCAACGTTTTTTGCAATCATTTGAAACAGCGGCAAAGACGCAGAGTGCCGTAGCTGATGATGAAGCTCATTGGGCACTTCAATGACGCGCACAACGCAGGGACTATCACCTATCTCCCAACTCAACGCTTCTGAAAGCCTTAAATTATCTGTGGGTGGATTCCACTCCACAATGATTAGTTCAATTGGTACTTGATAGCGGCGTGCCTGAGTGATCACTCCATTAATAAATATCTGCATTCGGCGCAGCATGTTGCCACCGTGGTTGTCATTACGAGCAGCTGCAACAATGGATAGATAAGGAGCGCTAGTCATACTTTCTATTTTAAGAACCCACTGAAATAAATCGAACGCGATCCAGTCAGAATGAAATCGTAACTCTTGCAGGGATTATCATAAGCCAAAATCGGACGCCGCAAACAAGCGATGTTTAAGCTGCCAAATAATTGATGGCTGCTTGAATAACTTGGTTCACATCATTATCTGTCATGCCAAACCATAAGGGAAGTCGAACTAGACGTTCACTGAGCGCTTCAGTATGAACTAAATCAGCAGTTGATCGCCCATATTTTTTGCCTGCTGGAGAAGAGTGCAACGGGATGTAATGAAATACGGTTTGAATTCCTTGTTGTTTCAGTGCGTCTATAAATGCAGTTCGGGTTGCCAAACTAGGCAATAGTAGATAATACATGTGAGCATTATGTTGGCAATGCTGGGGCACAATCGGACGGCGAAGTTTGTTTTGAGCCTCTAAATCAATAAAGGCTTGATGATATTGATGCCATATTTCTAGACGGCGTTGGGTAATGCGATCGCACACTTCTAATTGCGCCCACAAAACCGCTGCGTTGATATCGCTGAGCAAGTAGGAAGAACCCACATCCACCCAAGTATATTTATCAACCTGACCTCGAATAAATTGGCTGCGATTTGTTCCCTTTTCCCACAAAATTTCTGCTCGTTCTGCCCACCCAGGATAATTCACTAATAATGCGCCGCCTTCACCCGATGTGAGATTTTTTGTCTCATGAAAGCTGAGGGTTGCTAGTTGTCCAAAACTGCCAAGTGGCTTGCCTTTATAAGTAGATGAAATTGCTTGGGCAGCATCTTCAACCACCCAAAGTTGATGCTGTTGAGCAATTTCCAAAATAGCATCCATCTCGCAGCCCACGCCTGCATAATGAACAGGGGCGATCGCCTTTGTATTTGCAGTGATCGCCGCCTCAATTTTAGATTCATCCAAATTCAGCGTATCCGGGCGAATGTCAACAAACACTGGGATTGCTCCACGCAGCACAAATGCATTGGCTGTGGAAACAAACGTATAGGAGGGCATGATCACTTCATCCCCCGGCTGCAAATCCATCAAAATTCCTGACATCTCCAACGCTGCTGTGCAAGAAGTTGTTAAAAATGCCTTGTTGCAATAGATGTTCTTTTCTAACCAGGATTGGCAATGTTTGGTAAACCTCCCATTTCCAGAAAGTTGCCCACTGTCAAGCACCTGCTGAATAAATAGGATTTCATTACCAGTAATCGCAGGTCGATTAAATGGAATTACTTTGTGCATTCTAAGATGATGTGAGTGTAGGGAATCCGTAGTAAATCATGGCGGATACTAACGACGACATCTTTTGAGAATACTTGGGAAACAATTTTTGTATAGCCATCTTGATCACGAACATTTTGCCCGCGATCGCGGGTTAGCAAGTAGTGAGCAATAGGGGATTGTCCTGTTAAGTAGCAGCCATCAAAAGTAATCAACCGACCACCTGGTTTCAATGCGGCTTGAGCTAAACGACAAAGCTGTAAGGCTTCTATATCGTCAAGGTGATGCAAAACACCCACTGCCAAAACTAGGTCAAACTGGGAATGCTCGGTTATGGCTTGTGTACTAACCTGCTTGCAATAGAACGTTGCGCGATCACCGTATTGCTCCTGAGCGGCTTGAATATATTCCTCGCTGGCATCAAAGCCGACATAGTCTACTGCTGGCAAATAGGGCACCAATACGCCCGGTCCACAGCCAATATCCAAAATGCGATCGCCTTGTCGAGGGCGAATGTGATCTTTAACAAATCTTTTGCGCCCAGATGCCCCACCAATTAGTTGCCCAAATAAGCGATAAGCAGTGGGAATAGACAAAACCGAACGGATTCCTTGGTTAACTTGAGGCATTACAATGGTCTACAACTTTTTAGCAATAAATTAAGAGTGAGGAAACTCCAGGGGGAAATCGCTGAATTAAATCACTGCCCCTCATAACGCGAGAATTCTTCCTAGGGCAGCAGTTACTTTGGCAAGTTGGTCAAGCCGTCACGTCTGACTACCAATGATAATTCCAGCCATAATTAGTCCCATACCAATAATCCTAGGTAGCGTGAGTGACTCTTTAAAGAAAATCGAGCTTAACAGCACAACTAACACGAAGGTAGAACTGATGAAAACTGGGTAGGCGTAGCTCAGGGGCAATTTAGCCATGGCTGCAATCCAAGCTAAACTGGCAAAAAAAGCACCTATAAATGAACTTATCACCCACGGGTTAAGCAGTAACCGAAAAATAAACCAAAGTTTATCAACAGTATTAGTTGGAAATGCCCCTGCGGCGTTAACCTGCCATTTATTTATAATCTGACCATATACCGTGAATACAACAGTTAAAAATACGTAAAAATAGCTCGAAACTTTAGCCGACAACATCATATTCAATAAATCCACTGAATTAAAACCTACTTTTGGACATCAAAGATTACAATTCTGCATTTTTCAAGATAGGCCAATAGTGACTAATTCGAGCAATAAAGAATAGTTGGCAGCTCAACATGCATTCCTATAGTTTGGCTTCTGCATATAAAATTAGCGCGTAAGGATGGTTCAAGTTCGACTTTTGCAACAGATAAAAGGGATACATTACAGCTTCATTTAAAATTAATTTCAGCAGAAATGGAAAACTGGTTTTGAATAAAACGCGGCGATCTCCTGACGCTTGAGTTCTCTGTTGTATCGTGCTTTTTAGCTTTTTTTGCTCTGCTTTTTCAACTAAAAAATTAGACAAAGGCAACAGCCAGTTTGAAAGAGGGTAAGTCAACCCGGCCAGATGAATTTGAGAGAAATTAAACTGCTCTAATTTTTGCTGCATATCTGAAGAGGTGTATCTTCTGTAATGCCCAGCAATTTCATCTTCGATACCCCAATGCTTCGGAGAACCAGGAACAAAAAGAATCATTCTTCCTCCTGGCTTCAGCATTTGCCGACATTTGTTGAAGTAACAAGACTCCTTGAAGTCATCTAAATGCTCCAAAACCAGGCAGGAGATAACTAAATCAACTTTGGAGTCTTGATTTGCGCTAAACCAGTCCTCATTGTTGACATTGTATTGACACTGGTCAATTGCTGCTTGATTTAGATGGGTTGCTTTTTTAACTACGCTGGGGTTCAAGTCATAACCCGTCCCCCGCCAGCCCAAATCGAGCAAAAGTTTTGAGATATACCCCTGTCCACAACCCACTTCAATAAACTCTCCGCATTTAAGCGATCGCAACCGTTCTTTGAGATACATCTGCTGCAAAATATTACCGGGTGGTAGCGGTATGTTCATGCTTCGATCCCATCTACAATCTGCTTATCGATAACATACTGAGGGCGGTTTTTCACTTGCTCAAAAACCTTGCCAATATAAAGCCCAGTGATGCCAGTGCTAATGATGGTAAAACCACCAATAAGCAGAATCAACACTGACAGACTTGTCCAACCAGGCAGAGAACCGTGTATTAGATATTGATAAACATAATAAATTGCTAGCAAAATTCCTAAAAAAGCCACAATAAAGCCTAAGTAAACAATAGACTTAAGCAGGGCTGTTGTTTGAAAGAATATTCCATCAAAAGCGTGTTTGAAAAGTTTGCTGAGGCTATAGGAACTTTTCCCGCTGTATCGTTGAGTGTGATTATATTCAATGGCGGTGGTTCTAAACCCAAGCCATTGCAGAATAAATAAATAGTGGCGGTTTACGTCGTTCATCGTGAGGTAGGCGTTTACCACCTTTTTTGAAATAATGCTGAATGTGCCGTAATTCCCCTCCAGCTTATTTTGAGAGAGCAGATTCAGCACTCGGAAATAGAGTTGTGCGGTAATTTTCTTAAACAGAGAATGTTGCCGTTGAATTCGTTTTGCCAACACAATGTCGCAGCCAGAGATTGCTTGCTCATAGAGAAAAGGAATCTCTTCAGGAGGATCTTGCAAGTCGCAATCCATGACAATCACCCAGTTGCCAGAGCTTTGAGCTAGCCCCGCTGTAATGGCAGCATGTTGACCAAAATTACGGCTCAGGCGGTAGACTTTTACTGTTTTATCTTGTCTAGCAATTTCGGTTAATACGTCCCAGGAGTTATCTCTACCGCAGTCTTCAACAAAAATCATCTCGAAGCTTGGTACTAAAGACTTTAAAACTGTTTTAAGCCGTTTATACAGTGCATTCAAACAGTCGGCACAGCAGTAAACCGGAACAACAACACTAATTTCAATCATGCTAATTGCCTCTGTTCACCTATCCCTGACCACTTCGGTATAGTCGCTCTGATTCTGGACGGTAGTATTCATCAGGATTACAGGGCAAACGGGTATAGTATCCGAGCAATTGTTGAGTTCTAGGTGCTTGCGCCATTATCACCTCGCTGCTGAGCGATCGCACATAGTCTACCTGCTGCTTAAAATAGGATCGGGTAAACTGATGGTTGATTGCTAAACGATCTTGCCCAGAAGTATTGACACCAGCAGCATGCCACAGGGTTGAATCAAACACTAACATCGAACCGGCGGGGCAAACAGCGGCGATCGCATTTTCCTGCATATACTCTGGGTCGAGTGATTCCAGCTTTTGATGGCTGCCTGGAACAACCAGCGTTGCGCCATTATTGTCGGTAAACTCATCAATGGCAAAGAAAATATTGATGGATGCAACATACCCATTTAGCACTCTGCGAAAATCTTGATGAAATTGATTTTGGAATACTTTGGGTGAGCGGTCGCCAGGAAAAGAAGGCAAGATAAACCCATTTTGCAAGTGAAGAATAGCCGTATTAGAAACAGTTTGATCAATAATCTGGAGAACTGCTGGAACCTCTAAAAACCTGAAGAAGTAAGAATCATACCTCGTCATGAAGCGTAAAACGCCCAATTCTCCTGCCTGATTCAGGCATTCTGCCCCAATTCCAGAAACAATCTGCTCTTGCACTTTATACAGAGCGGTTCGAGTTGCTTCTAAAAAGTAATCATCCAAAACGTCTTCAACAATTGCATACCCTACACATTTCAGCGCTTCTAACGTTTGTTTCAACCAGTGCTTATTGCTATTTATACTCACTCGCGGCATTGTGCTCCTTTTTCTGCCCATTAAGCGACATAATCGCTAAGCTAAACTCCACTTTTCCACGGCCGTTATCTCCACATAGCATAAACGCTTACTGAGCAGATTCAAACCTATGAGCGTATGAGTACTGGCAAAATTTTAGCCGCCTTTAGAAATGCCAATCCTAACAAATCTATTTATTCCAACCTAGGAAATTCCGTCGTCTGACTTTACATAGCCAGAGTGATAGTCAACACTCAACTTTTCCTAATTCTTGAGTTTGGAAATGCTGTAATTCTTTTATGGTTATAGCGGCTAACCCAGGTTTTGTTATAATCCTTTGCGTTTCTCTTGATCGACAACATGGTTAACATACTTTCTTGATCAATTTATTCCCCTACAATCTTGCGATTACTTCAACTCCCTAAGTTCCTAAAAAAATCTGCATATCAGACGTACACACAATTAGATCAAATCGTCTAATGAAGAAACTTGCCGTTGTTCAATCCAACTATATTCCGTGGAAGGGTTATTTCGATCTAATTGCTGCTGTAGATGAGTTCATCCTCTTTGACGATGTGCAATATACCCGGCGCGATTGGCGTAACCGGAACCAAATCAAAACACCACACGGTATACAATGGCTCACGGTCCCTGTCAAAGTGAAAGGAAAATACTATCAAACTATTCAGGAGACAGAAATAAACGATACCAACTGGACAGAAAATCACTGGAGGGCGATCGCCCAAAATTACTGTCGTACACCGTATTTTGAAGAAGTCGCAGCTTTATTTGAGCCGCTCTACCAACACCAGCACACACACTTATCAGTACTCAATCGCAAGTTTATTGAAACCGTATGCGATTATCTTGGCGTCACTACTAAAATTAGCAATTCTTGGGACTATACTCTGGTTGAGGGAAAGACTGAGCGTTTGGTCGATCTTTGCATACAGACCAACAGTACCGAATACATTTCTGGTCCCACCGCCAAAAATTATACTGACGAAAGCCTCTTTGCAAAGTGCGGTGTCCAGATCACGTGGTTTGACTACTCCAACTATCCAGAGTATCCGCAACTTTGGGGTGAATTTACCCACAATATTACCATTCTCGATCTGCTGTTTAACTGTGGACAGAAAGCACCCGCTTACATGAAGTATGTTCGGTCATGAAACCCTTTGAAAACCAAGCAACGCCATTACCCAATTGTGTGACAGGTTTATGGAAAACAAGATTGCTGATCTATTAGCAAACGTATCTCAATACTATTCAGCTAAGCTAGCCAAACATGGGGAAACTCCACGAGGTGTCGATTGGAATGGTGAAGAAAGTCAAACGTTGCGCTTCCAGCAACTAAGCAAAGTGATCCGTCCACTTGAAGGCTTTTCGCTCAACGATTTAGGGTGTGGCTATGGAGCTTTATGCGAGTATTTGGGCAGGTCTTACCAAAGCTTCACTTACAATGGCTATGACGTATCTGACAAAATGATAGGCGCTGCCCAAGTTCGCTATACCAACAGTTCCAATGTTCATTTCACTGTTGCCGCTGAACCACAAAAAATTGCGGATTACGGAATTGCTAGCGGCATTTTCAACGTCCGTCTTGAATACGGCAACAATGAGTGGCGCGATTATGTGGAGGCTACCCTCGACGTTCTAGATCGCACCAGCCGTCATGGCTTTGCTTTTAACTGCCTGACTTCTTATTCAGACGCAGACAAAATGCAAAATCACCTCTACTATGCCGATCCTTGCGTTTTATTCGATCTTTGTAAAAGACGATATTCGCGCAATGTAGCCTTATTTCATGACTATGGTCTTTATGAATTTACAATCTTGGTAAAAAAGCATTCATGAAACAGCCCCTCGTTATTTTTGGTTCGGGAGACATTGCTCAACTAGCTCACTATTATTTCTCTACAGACTCAAACTATGAAGTGGTAGCTTTCACAGTCGATGCAGCACATATCACTGCAACTGAATTTTGCGGATTGACTATTGTACCGTTTGAACAGGTTGCCAACGCTTACGCTCCTGCGACGCATGAGATTTTTGTAGCCTTGAGCTACTCTAAGCTCAATCAGCTTCGTAAAGAGAAATATCTTGCCGCAAAAGCCTTGGGCTACCGACTTGCTAGCTACGTTAGCTCCTCTGCAACAGTACTAAATAATGGCAATATTGGTGACAACTGCTTTATTTTTGAAGACAATACGATTCAACCTTTTGTCACAATCGGTAGCAATGTGACATTGTGGAGCGGAAATCACATTGGACATCATTCAATAATTCATGATCACTGCTTCATTGCGTCACACGTTGTCATATCAGGCGGTGTGGAAATTCATGAATCCTGTTTTATTGGTGTCAATGCTACTCTGCGAGACCACATTAAAATCGGTGAAAAATGTGTGATTGGTGCCGGAGCGTTGCTCTTAGCTGATGCTGAACCAGAAGGGGTTTATATTGGTCAAGCAACTGAGCGATCGCGGGTGCCGAGTACTCGGTTGAAAAAGATCTAGGGAGTTCATTGATGCACTGGCAAAAGCTTGGTCAACTTTATTCCCCCCTGCCTATTCATCCCAAACTCGCAAGTCATGCTGCCAACCCTCTCGCCCTGTTGTTAGAAGGAGATATTTATCGCGTTTTTTTTAGCGGTCGCGATGTTCAGAACCGTTCATCGATCGGATTTGTTGATATTGATATTCACAAACGTGAAGTCGTTTTTGTTTGTGAGAAACCTGTATTTGAGCATGGATCAGAAAATAGTTTCTACTCTCATGGTGTCAGTATTGGCAACTGGTACGAGGTAGAGGGTCAACGCTATATCTTATTCATGGGCTGGCAGTGTTCTCCTGGTAAACATTGGCGTGGCGATATAGGACGTTTGCGCTTAAATGATGACTTTTCTATAGAGTTAGATAGTGCTGAACCATTGATGGGTTCTGATGATACAGATCGATTTAGTTTGTCTTACCCTTGGGTAGTTAGAGAAAATGAGCTCTACCTCATGTGGTACGGCTCTACGTTGGCATGGGATGCAGGTAACGGGGAAATGCTCCATGTCATTAACTTTGCAACCTCTGCCGATGGTCATCAATGGCATCGACTTGGTTTGTCTATCCCTTATAAATTAGGCGTTGCTCAGGCATTTTCCCGCCCTACAGTTGTATCAGACCAAGCAGGTTACCATATGTGGTTTTCTTACCGCGGTGGTAAGCCTGGACGCGAGTATAGAATTGGCTACGCTCACAGTACTTTAGAAAAAAGGTGGAAACTCCAACTTGCCGATGCAGGCATTGACGTTTCCCAAACTGGTTGGGATTCTGAGATGATTGAATATCCTTTTGTTTTCGATCACAAAAGTCAGCGCTTTATGCTCTACAACGGTAATGGCTACGGGAAAACAGGATTTGGTCTTGCAGTATTAGAAAATAAGTGACCCATTTAGGAAAACGGAAGTTCGTGGATTAGCCGTACAGCTTTTACGATACGAATGGGTTTATTTAGTTGGCATTACACATAGCTCATTAATGAAAAGATGTCTCGCTTGCGGTGTAACTTTCCCTTCTGAAAGTTTATGTTGTTCAGCCTGCGGCGTTGAACCTAGTAACATAGACGGCTTTCCTGCTTATGCCCTTGATTTAGCGTGCGGTGGAGGTGGTTTTAAAGCGAGCTACTTTGGTGATCTTGCCCAGCTCGAAGCAAAACATTTTTGGTTTCAAATACGGAATCGATTAATTGTATGGGCGATCAAAACCTACTGCCCTGAATTTCAATCGTTTCTTGAAATTGGATGTGGCACTGGCTATGTTCTATCGGGCATTGCTGAGGCTTACCCTCAGGTGAAGCTTCAAGGTAGCGAAATATTTGCTGCTGGATTGGCTTTTGCTGCTGGCAGACAGCCAACAGTAAATTTTATGCAAATGGACGGCCGCAATATTCCGTTTGTTGATGAGTTTGACGCGATCGGGGCCTTTGATGTACTAGAACATATTGAAGACGACGAGCAGGTGTTAACTCAGATGCGTAACGCTTTGAAGCCACATGGAATCCTGTTGATTACGGTACCGCAGCATCCTTGGCTGTGGAGTGCGATCGATGAATATGCTTGCCATGTTCGCCGATATTCAGCCGAAGAACTACATAGGAAGGTAAAAGCAGCAGGCTTTGAGATTTTACGCAGCACTTCGTTTGTATCTAGTTTGCTCCCAATAATGCTTGCTTCTCGTGTTGCACAAAAACGTACGTTAGTCAAAGATATAGATCCCACGGCTGAGCTCAAAATTTCACCTTGGCTGAATCACTTATTCGCAAAGCTGCTAAGCGCAGAGGTTGACATGATTGACCGTGGCCTGAACCTGCCACTCGGTGGCTCTCGATTGGTTGTAGCCCGCAAGTTTTAACTGCTCTCCCCCACCTGTGCATCGATTGAATCTAACTTGCTTTTTGGGATATCAAAGCTTTTATAAAAACTATTTTAATTTGCACGGCAGCTATTTTTAAATCTGTATTTGTTCAGGGAAGAGATTTCTTACTGACCTCAATAATAGTCATCTTAAAGCGGATGTCGCCCTGGGCAATGTCATAGCTCGAAACCAAGTTAGAGGTAAAGCCAATGGATGAAAGGGCTGCATTTGCCTGCTGCACTACATTAGACTTTTGAGATAAAAGAACTACCTTAGGACTTTTATCAAACTGAAATTTTAAGTCCTGAGTCCGCACTTCTGAGTTAGGAGTCCCCTTAATAAAGTTTATGCTAGGAAACTCTCTGCCAATCAGTCGAAATGTTGCTGCGGAACTAGAGAAAACCATACTATACATCTGAAATTCGGGTTCATCGTTGAACCAGAAAAGGAATTGTCCTTTCGGGTCAATCTCTTTAAGAATGTTTTGAGCCTGAATCGTGGCAAGCATTGAATCTTCAGGAATGGAGCTATAGAACAAACGATTCCAAGCGCCATTACCTGAGCTAAATAACGTAAATAACGCCTGAAAGTTGAAGCAATAATAGAACCCCAATAAGGTCAAAACTAAGATTAACTTTGCACTTACCCATCGCTTATATTTTGTGGTATTCCCCTTTAGAATCAGTCGCAATCCCAACAATACAACGATGACAGCAATCACTAAAGCATATGTGCCGTGCATTAGGTTTTGAACATCCACAAGAGCGGCAGAGTAGGAAAAACCTTGACCCACCATGCGATAGAGCAGTTGACGAAACGTGAAGATTTGGAGAATTACAATGCCTGCAATTAAACTACCTGCTATTTGTTGATTCAGACGCTCCAACACAAGCGAAACTTGCTCTCCCAAAGCCAAAAACATGGGAGGAATCAGATAACTGGCATAATAGACAATCCGCAGAACCCCTTGCCCCTTTAGTTCCAGAAAAATACTGGGCAAAACGCAAAGGAGGAAAGTCACCGAAAAAATTGGTAAAGAGTGAACTAAAGTGCCCTTATGCTGAGACTGAATAGAACTCCACACAATGCAGATGAAACTGGTACAACTGATTAAGAACGGCAGCCACATCCACTGATGTTCGTTTAAGGAGACCACCCAACCCGGCGGCGAATAGCCATATCCATCTTTAGTAGAAGCAAAAATAAAGCGAACAGCAGGCATAAAGAAGAAAAGATTGCCAGTGATCACTTTGCTGATGGCACCAAAGAACAGAGTTACACCTACTAAGCCCAAGACACTATAGCCAATGCTTGCTAGAAGTGGATGCTTGCGATATCGATAGTTGCTCAAGAAATAGTAGGTCGTTAGGGCGGGAGTGAGAAAGACGGCAACCGTGTTGCTGAAGATCATCGAACCGTAGCAATAGCCCGCACCAAATAGGGCGAGTCTCCACCACTTCACCTGGATTGCCAGGGTCAGGAAGAACACAGTGAGAGAAAAATAGGCAAGCACGGCAACTTCAACGTAATCCCAATTTTGGCTGACTATGAAGTAGCCATAAGTGCCTAGGAGGACAGCTGCAATTAAGCCTGAGCGTTTACCAACAGTGTATTTGAGGGCACCGTAGACGGAGAGAATGGTAGCGTAGTAGAAGGACAGATGCAGAACATAGTTTGCTACTAGAGGTGGAAACAGGTGATAAATCAATGCTCCTACCATCGTCCACGGCAATCGGCTATCCGGATACATTACTTCTTTTGGGCTAAAGAGTTTAGCCGTGTCTGGATTAATAAACGGTGAAAAGAAATAGTGATATCCGGTATTTAGAAGTCGTGCTGGATGAATAAAATAGCCAAAGTAAGTCCAACTGTCTACAGGTCCAAGCCGTGGAAAGAGCCAGAGGCGAGTAATGGACAAAAGGATGAGTGGGAGTACTATCAGTAGAAGCAGCCCTAGGTCAACTTTTTTGATGCAGTTCCGAACTATTTGCATTCTTGAGTGCCATAGATTCGATTTAGCGCTGTCTATCATGTTGAGTTGGTCTAATCACTTCTTTGCCTTGAAAAGCTTATCAGATTGCTCCGCTGAAATCTGGTTCAGAGCTAGACTAAGATGCTGTGCAAGTCGAAATTTATTTAGCCCATGCATCCACGATCGCTTGAACCATGGAAAACCCTCACCACAGAAACGGTATTTGAGGCTCCACCCTGGCTAACGCTTTCGGTAGAGCAGGTTCAATTGCCGGACGGTCAACTTATTTCTGACTACTATCACATTCAACTACAGGATTATGTGGTCGTTTTTGCTCAGGTTCCTGATGGTGAAGTAATCCTGCTGCGGCAGTATAAGCATGGCGTGGGGAGGGTTAGCCTTACGTTGCCCGGTGGCGGTTTAGCAGCGGGTGAAACTCCCTTGGCAGCGGCTCAACGTGAATTATTGGAAGAAACTGGATATGAAGCTGAGGACTGGCAGTTGCTTTGTCCATTTGTCAGTAGCGCAAATTATCGATGCAGCCAGGGGTATATTTTTGCGGCTAAGAATGCGCGCCAAATTGCTGAACCCAATTCAGGCGATTTAGAAGAGATGGAAACCGTGTTAATGTCCTCTAACCAGGTGATTGAGGCTGTGCAGCAGGGTAAAATCGTCGTGTTGGGGGCATTAGCCGCGATCGCTTTAGCGCTGAACCCTTCCTTTAGCCGTTAGCATCGTCTAGCCGAATGAAATATTGGAGCAACTTTTCCTTTTTCCTGAACGTCAGGAGAACCAAGCGAATGAAATTGACAGGTTCAGACTATCATTGCAAGGAAAGTGGGCGCTGAGAAATGATGAAACGGATATTTAGCTGGCAGGGAGCGCTGCTTGTGGCAGCAGTTGGCGTTATTAGTACTGGACATTCAAGTTCTGTGGTGGCAGCGCAGTTTGACCATACAGAAATTAGTGACCAGAGTCGAATAGTTGTGATTGCTGCTCCTCTTGGAACCCAAGGAGGCAATCATAGGCTGCTGGTACTAGAGCAATTGAACGATCGCCGCCTTTGCTGGCAAGAATCTGGAAGTAGCCCCACTGCAATTAACCCGCTGCTTCTAGATTTTGACTTTACTGGAATTTGCGGTCGCGGTACAGACAGCAACAGCTATTCTGTGAGAGTTGCGGGGCAAGATTTGGCGGGTCGCTACAATTTACGAATTGTCCGGAAAAGCAACGATCTGATTTTAATTGCTTATTCGTTAGTGGACAAAGAGATTCAATCCTTTGAGATTGGCAGAACGAACGGCTTAACTGAGGGTTTTGCCAAAATCAACCTTGACCCTGGTTGGCGACTAGCACGGCGATCGTTTCAAGGTAAAAATGTAGGGCATATTTACCTAATTAACGACCAATCTTTAGCTGAGGTTGCTAAAAAAGTAGTGCCTCTTCAGCAACCAGTACCGCTTCAGCAACCAGTACCACTTCAGCAACCAGTGCCGCCTCAACTCGGTTCACCTGACCCCATGACTTCTCCAGCAGTGATACCAGCCCAGCCGCCTATAGAGCCTGTGCTCTCTATCCCTCAGCCGACTGGCGATCCAATCTCAGTGCCGCCTAAGCCACCCGTGGAGCCTCTGTTCTCTACTCCACTTCCTCCCTCTGTTCCGGCATCTCAACCGACTTTGAATCCTTTCGGGGCGGCTCCATCCCCAACGCAAAATCTTGTAGTGCCAACTGTTGCACCTCAAAATCCTGCCAGTTCTCCTTTCAATTCAGTCCCTCCGGCACCGCCTACCCTTACTCCTCCCCCTGCCGGATTTCCGCCTCAATCATTGGTGCCGATGGGCTCAAATTCTTGGGATATGAGCTATCGAGTGGTGGTTGATGCCGCTACGCCAGAACAGCAAGAGCAAGTTAAGCAACTGTTGCCGGGTGCTTTTCGGACATCTTTCAATGGACAGCCGGTGATGCAGGTGGGTCTGTTTCGCGATCGCGCTACCGCCGACTCATTGCAACAAAAACTAACTCGACAAAATCTGCAAGCACGGATTATTTCCAATGGGGCTACTGCAACCCGTCCCAGTTTGCCTAATCCATTAATCGCTAGTTCTTCTCCTAACACGCCGATTCTGACAACAGGCACTAATAGCGCATTTAATCTTCCAGAACCCAACTCAGCTTCTGCCTTGCAAAACTTGTCCATATGGGCAACGTATTATACGACTCACCAAGCAGAAAATCAGAGTGGTGGCTACCCGTTACTTGATCCGACAGGAACTAGCTTAGGCGTTTCATTGTCCGAACGTGACTGGTGCGCGGCGGCTTTAGAAGGAAGTGTGCAGATTACGAACAGTCAGAGTCTTTTGGGTGTTTATAACTTTGCAGGTCGTGGCGATAAAGACCAGGTAAATTGTTCTACCTACTACCCTACGCTAAAAAATATTAGCGCGACTAACCGGGTGCGCTTTAAACCTTCTAATACACTTTATGGGGAAGGGGCGAATGGCGCTCAACTCGTGCCCTATCGCACGATCGCAGTCGATCGCACCCTAATTCCTCTTGGCTCTGTTGTTTACATTCCAGAAGCGCGAGGAGTGAGCGTCATCTTACCATCGGGTGAACGAGCCATGCATGATGGCTACTTCTACGCAGGTGATGTGGGGAGTGCAATTAGAGGAAACCACATTGACGTGTTTTTGGGAATTGCCAAACAGAATCCTTTTCCGTTTGTGAAAAGCACAGCATCAGCAACTTTCACTGCCTACGTCGTGAATGATGCCTCACTTAAAGCAATGCTCATGCCCCAACAACGCTCAACAGTCTCATCTACAAGCCTATTGCGAGCTGGCAAAAATTAGCGACCGTTCAAAAAATATGGAGTGCAGATCAGTTTTTTAATCTACACTCCACCCAAACACTTAATTAGTCAAATGACAACAGACAACGAGCATGGAGGGACTCGAACCCCCGACCCTCAGGACCGGAACCTGATGCTCTATCCACTGAGCTACATACCCTTGCGATATAAGTATAACATGGCGAACTAATGAAACTGTGTATAACTTCACAGGCCAATCATGGCTAGGAAAAAATGCTGTGCAGCGACTCAACCAATTGTTCAAGCTGGGCAGGTTGGTGAGTTGCCATGACGGTGATGCGTAGACGACTGGTGGGCACCGTGGGCGGACGAATCGCAGGCACGAACAAACCCTGTTGGAGAAGATTGTTGCCGATTTGAAGAGCAGTGGAAGGGCGATCGACTTGCAGGCAAAGGATGGGGGAGTGCGAGGGGAGTAAGGTGTGCGGTGTGGTGCTGTTATCACTATTGAAAGCTGTGATGAGGTTTTGTTTGAGCCAATTTACGTTTTGCCAAAGAGCTGCACGGCGATTCGTAAAACGATCACTGAGGGAATCGCCATCTTGGGTAATCACGCGAATCGCTGCTAGGGCAGCCGCCGTATCAGCAGGAGAAAGTCCGGTTGTGTAAATCCAGCTAGCAGCGCGGTTTCGCAGAAAGTCGATGAGGGAAGCGGAACCTGCGACATAACCACCCAAACTGCCAAGAGCTTTGCTGAGAGTGCCCATTTGAATGATGGGTCGTCCGGTACAGCCAAAATGTTCAACGCTACCAGACCCAGTATCACCAAGAACGCCTGTTGCATGAGCCTCATCGACAAGCAACATACTGTCAAATTCATCAGCTAAATCAAGCAACTGCGGCAAGGGGCAGAGGTCGCCATCCATGCTGAAGATGCTATCGGTCAGAATCAAGCAGCGACGATGACGATCGCGCTGTTGCTGCAGAATTTCCCGCACATTCGCCACGTTGCAATGGGCATAATCTCGCAGGGTTGCACCGCTGAGAATGGAACCATTGCGCAGGCTGGAATGGTTATATTGATCGGATAGAATCAGATCCCGCTTGCCGACTAATGCAGCGATCGCGCCCAAATTTGCCAAATAGCCAGAGCTAAAAACGATCGCGTCTTCGGTTTGTTTTAACTGGGCGATCGCTCGTTCTAAATCTCGGTGCAGTGGGCGGTGCCCCGTAATCAGCCGCGATCCAGTACTGCCAGTCCCATATTCTTTAGTGGCGGCGATCGCCGCCTGGATTAACCGCTCGTCTCCTGCCAAGCCTAAATAGTCGTTGCTGGCAAAGTTGACCACTGATCGCCCGTCTAGCTGCACCACTGCATCTGCACGACCCGTGATGAGTTTAGGCGATCGATACCAATTTGCTCGATGAATCGCGTTTAAAGCCTCATCTATCCATCCGTAAGAATCGCTCACTGTTAGTTATTGATCAGCTTCTGGAGTGTCTTGAACTTCTGCACTATTGCCCCGCACGGGCGGCAATTTATCCACTAAGCCCATTTCAAATGCGGTGTCAGGCAACTCGCCAACCAAATATTTTCCCGGCTCAAAAAAGCGCCCCATCGTAAAACAAGGCTGGCGCAATTCTACCAACTCTCCAGGTGCAAACATATCCCGAGACAGGCGGCGTTCTAACGGCATTGTTTATTCCTCCATGATGGTTGATTGACCCGTATTCAACCATAACTTCTATCTCCCATTTCGGTTAAGCAACTCATTGAATGGCTCAAAGAGTGCGATCGCATCTGGTTGCTGATTCCCAACAAAGCCGCTCATATGCGACAGTTCAGCTATTTATTAATTTAACATCGCTAATTTGGTAGAGATTTAGATGTTTAGTTAAAAACTATTGATTTTATCCATTTCATGTGTCAGTCTCGTATTGTTCATTATTTAACGGTATTCCGATGTGAATACCGTTAAATAGCCTGTTATTTCGACAAGGTTCCCAGTTTTATGCAACACTCTAAGTCCCAAGCCGATTCATCTCAGCAACCATCAGGTTTGCCTATAGCGGCAAAACTAGTATCGTTTTTGCGTCCCACTCCTGTTCGTTTTACTGCTGTGGTGCTTGCAAGTGGATTAGGACTAAGCAGTACGCTTCCTGCCCTTTCAACAAATTTTTCTGCCAATGCACCTGCTCGCAGCCAACAGCCTCAATTGATCAGCCAAAAGCCTAGACAAGAAATTTTGTTGGTTTCCTACGCGGTCACAAAAGCCGCCTACGACAAAATCATTCCTAAATTTGTTGCCAAATGGAAAAAAGAGAAAGGTCTGGATGTCACGATTAGAACCAGCTATGGTGGCTCCGGTTCTCAAACACGAGCGATTTTGGATGGGCTAGAAGCGGATGTGTCGGCATTGGCATTAGGCGCAGATACCCAAAAGCTGCAAAAGGGTGGCTTGATCAAAGCAGGCTGGGAAAAAGAGCTGCCTAATATAGCGGTTTTCTGTCGGATGAGGTACGGGCAGAATAATAGAGAGCAAGGGTTTGAGCCTTTAGTTTGTACCTCACAGGAGCCGGAAACGCTATAATTCCATCGTGACGAAATCAGTGATTGCGATCGTGACTCGCCCAGGCAATCCCAAAAAGATTAAAACCTGGCAAGATCTGGATAATTCAGGCGTGAAAGTGATCACTGCGAATCCTAAAACTTCTGGTGGTGCGCGTTGGAATTTTCTAGGACTGTGGGGGTCGGTCAGTGAAACAGGCGGTAACGACGCAAAGGCTCGGGCTTTCGTTAGCAACGTTTATAAAAATGCGCCTGTGTTGCCCAAAGATGCGCGGGAAGCAAGCGACATCTTTTTTAAGAAGGGGCAGGGTGATGGGCTGCTTAACTACGAGAATGAAGTACTTTTGGAGCAACAGCAATTGGGTAGTAAATCTCCCTATGTGGTTCCCTCAGTGAATATTTCAATCGATAATCCGATCGCAGTCGTTGACAAAAATGTAGACAAGCGTGGCACGCGTGCAGTTTCAGAAGCATTTGCCAAATTCTTGTTCACACCAGACGCTCAACGAGATTTTGCGGCAGTCGGGTTTCGTCCGGTCAATGCCACCGTGGCGAAACAGGTGGGTAGCAAATTTCCTAAAGTAAGCAAGCTTTACACCGTTTCAGAGTTTGGTGGTTGGGATTCTATTCAAAAGAAATTCTTTGATGATGGGGGTGTTTTTGACAAAATTTATGCTCGTTAGCAGGAGGATGAATTCCACCATGGGGGCGATCGCGGGTGGATAATGCTTGAGCATAGGGTAAAGGCGCGAAATTTCGCGCCTTTACGTTGGGCGGCTGTGAAATTTTTTGCCTATGATTGCAGGGGTAAGGACAGAATCTGAACGACGATCGCAAGGCTTTCTTCAAACAGCACTTCCCGTCCCCAGCGTTGAAGCTGTTGACTCAGCAAAAACTCAGCTTTTTGGTCATTAATTGCCTTCACCATTTCGGTGTAGCCACCGGATGCTTGAGCCGCACCGCCTGCTTCCAGTCGCATACAGCCTGTAGTTTCAGAACACAAAATTGTGCCGCAGTTTGCACTGGGATCGGTAGACCCTAACCGCAAACCGATTAAATCTCCCACAATTTCGCCAACGTCGGCGGTAGGAATGGCAGCCAGTTCTGCTTCAACCTCTAACTGGTCAGAATTGACAAACTTGATATGTCGAATCTCATAGTCACCGCCAATGTCGATGAGGGCTGTTGGTTTCCAATCCAATCGACTGGCGAGCCAACCCAAAAATAGCAGCGCTTGAGCAGTATTTCCTTGTTCATAGTCAATCACGACGCGATCGACCTGGGAGAGGGATGTGCGGCGTTCTGGCGGATCAAAAGTCTCTGCGGTCAACTCTTGCCAGGGTAACAGCCGATGCCAGTTGAGATCTGCAACTGAAATGCCAGAATCAACTAAATCGTGCATTTTGACAAACTCAGCCTCTGGATCGCTGAAATAGGAGGAGTCTAAAATAATGCACTGAGCCGCTTCAGTTAAACGTTTGAATAACTCCTGTTCGGGGTTGGGGGTTGCTTTCCACCACAAAAACTTAGGCAAGTCTGGAACGAGCAGAGCCGAAACGAGATCGCCAATATGATTAAGGGCAGCTTTTGTTCCAGTCAGGGTGATGTACTCACTGCAAATAAGATGTTCGCTGGTGGCTTTTTGAATGGGGCAATAAGCGGAAACAACGGATGACACACCTTGATCTTCTCCTAAGACAGGGCTAAGGGTGATAATGCGACGAGGATTGCGAACCGCGATCGCATCACTCAAATTCGCCCCCCGCAGATTGATGTTATTCACCTTTAAGCGATCGCTCGGTAGCCCCGCTATTTCCTCTCGCAGCCGAGCCAACGTACCCGGATCAACTCGACCTGTAATGGGTAGATCATAGGCTTTCTGGGCTTTTTCAACTGCCACTTTCGTCTCAGAGCCATGGGTGCCATCAATGGCACCTTGATAAAACCCCAAGACTGCCAGCAGTTGCTGAAATTCCTCTGGCTCGTAAACAATCATGCTGAAGGTGGAAGCACGAGTAGCCGTAACTGCAACATCGCTACTTTGGCTATTCCACATCGCATTTAATTCTGCCTCAATCTCATGCAGCGAAAGATTTTTCGGCTGTTGAACTGCAACAAGGGGAGTAGTGGTCATAAGTCAGATTTTAGTGATTTGCTTAGTGATCAGTGAAAAGTCAGTAATGATCCGGCATTCGTTACCCGCCATCCCTAATTAATAACGCCTTTACAACAGTCTGCGCCATTTGCGCCCATCTCGTTGTAACAGCAATTCAGCCTCCACAGGACCCCACGTTCCGGCTTCATATAGCGGAACTACTTCTGGGGGAGCAGGCGCATCCCATACTTGCAGTAATGGAGTTAAAATTCGCCACGAGGCTTCCACTTCGTCGCCGCGAGTAAACAACGTTTGATCGCCTAACATACAGTCGATTAGCAACCGAGCATAAGCATCAGTATTAGGCTGACCAAACGCAGACTCATAGCGAAAATCCATTTCTACGGGGCGCGTGCGGAGAGAATTTCCGGGCGTTTTTACATCAAACCGCATGGAGATGCCTTCATCTGGCTGGATTCTCAAGGCGAGTACATTGGGGTTCATCTGTTGGGCTGCCGATTGAAACATTAAAAACGGCACTTCCTTAAACTGAATAGAGATTTCTGAAACCCTTTTGGGCATCCGTTTTGCAGTTCGCATGTAAAAAGGAACGCCCTTCCAACGCCAGTTATCGATAGAAAGCTTGAGCGCTGCATAGGTGGGCGTGATTGAGTCGATCGCTGCGCCTTCTTCTTCTCGATATCCAGGAACCTGCTTACCCTTCATCCATCCAGAGGTGTATTGCCCACGAGTCGCAGTTAAACGAATATCCTCAACGTTTGATAAATGGGTCGCTTGCAGCACCTTGACCTTTTCACCCCGAATGCTATCTGCATCTAGCGAGTTAGGGGGTTCCATTGCGGTCAGGCAAAATAGCTGCATCAGGTGATTTTGCACCATGTCGCGCAGGGCACCAGCCGTTTCGTAGTAGCCTGCCCGTCCTTCTAATCCCACCGTTTCGGCGACGGTAATTTGAACGTTATCGACAAATTGACGGTTCCAAAGTGGCTCAAAAATGGCATTGGCAAACCGAAACACCATCAAATTTTGAACGGTTTCTTTGCCCAAGTAATGGTCAATCCGATAGACCTGAGTTTCATCGCAGACTTTTTGCACGACTCGATTCAATGCTTGAGCCGAACTTAGATCGCGCCCAAACGGCTTTTCGATCACCATTCGCTGCTTTTTGGGATTTTCAATCATCCCAGCGGCACCTAGCTGAAGAATTGCTTCGGAGAAAAACCGGGGTGCCACAGATAGATAAAAGACCCGATTGCCGCGAGTGCCCCGTTGTTCATCCAGGGTGCTAAGAAAGGTTTTTAGATTTTGATAGCTTTCTGGATTGTCTAAATCGCCTGCAAAGTAGTAAAGCCCTTTGGCAAATTCGTTCCAGGTCGCTTCGGAGCCTAATCCACTGCCAAATTGCTCAACGCCTTCACGCATGTGGTCGCGGAAGTAGTCATGCGTCCATTCACGGCGCGCAAAGCCCACAATAGTGATTTCAGGAGGAAGCCTGCGCTCCCGTTTCATCTGATAGAGGGCAGGGATCAGTTTGCGCTGGGTCAGGTCGCCGGAGGCACCAAAAATGGTCAAAATTTGCGGCGCTGGTACGCGGTCTTGTTGCAAGCCAGAGCGGAGTGGGTTTTCGAGCAATGTAACCATGGGCAAAATGATGATAGAGGACTGAGGACTTTTAGCAAGACGAGGTGGAACGGATGAAGGCGTGGCGTGAGTGGGTCAGGTAGACAATTTGTGAGGAATGATCTTCTTATACCGCTGGTAGGCAATTTTGGCGCTAGCGATCGCTACTTTTACCAAAATTTATTCGACGCTTTTGGCGCGATCGCTCCTAAATAATGTCACGTTCAAGTTTGCTGTGAACGGGTGCATGTTGCTTAGCTCACCATTATCCTAACCAAGAGCATTGCTAGCTGTGGTTGCCAAGCGCGATCTGGATTCTCTTGGGGGTTCAAAACAGTCGAGTTTTGAACTCCAAGTTTCTTGGTTTGAACTGGAACGGTCAGGTTAGCAGTCAAATTCTCGGCTGCTGAGTTGCAAAGTGGTCGAGCAATTCTCGGTGCAGAAAGCGATAGCGCCCACCCACCCGCTGGAGCAAGCGACGCTCGACGCAGTAGTTGAGAAACCGCGCTAGATTCCAGGGGGCAACGCCACTCTGCCAGAGGACGAAGCGCAGGCAAACATGCTGAACGCAGGCAAGCCCACCTCCTACTACAAAGCCAAATAGCAGGGCACCAAAAATCCCGGTGAATAAGAATTCCGGGAAGGCGGCTCCTAGGGAACTAAGGATGACCCAACCACTTTCTCCCTGACTGATACCCTGGGCAACGATGCTGGGAAGTGCTGAGATTCCGAACGTCAAAAGAATGCCGAGGGGATAACTGAGGGCGGTTGTCCACAAGAAACTCTGCAGCGAGTTCCAGATGCCCTGGTTGGGGCGCGATCTCAGTTGTAAGTCTTGCTTCAGCCCAGCAATCAGACCAAAAATCAGTCCAAAAATCAGTCCAAAAATCAGCCCACCAATCAGACCAGCAACTAGACCAAAAATCAGCAGCCCACTCACACCACCACTCAGCCCAAAAATCAGCAGCCCACTCACACCACCACTCAGCCCAAAAATCAGCCCACCGATTAGGCTAACAATCGAGCCAACAATCAGACCAGCCTTCAAACTGTTTAAAATTTCTCGCCGCGCATCGCGCGACATCAAAGTTTTGAATGCCTCAATCGGTTTAATATCACTCAGCTTAATGAGCATCCCAATAATCAGACCACCAATCATCCCAAAAATCAGCCCACCAACCATCAAAATCATCAGCCAAACAATCAACGAAACAATCAGTCCACTAATCAGCCGATAGCGTCGTCGTGCCTGCTTTGTCTCCAACCAATCGGGCTGGATGCGCTCAATCAGCAGTTCCACGATGTTGTTTCGCTGCAACTGCCGTGCCAGCCAGCCCAACGTCCGTTGGGTTTGTTGATAGCTAGGTTCTTGTGCCAGAGTTTCGTACGCCCACTGTCGATTATCCTGGATACCCCTTTGTTTTCGGTCTGCGTCCCGCGTGTCATAGTGCAGTCGCTGTTCAATGTATGCGTCATACAGCGCAGCCCGCTTAGTAAATGCCTGCCCTTCATAGGTCACTGCCGCCATGCTCAACAGCAGCGGCACCCGCAAAATACCGGGGTTGCCGTCTGCATCGGGTTTCAGCATCGGCTGCATCGCTGCCTCAGTCTGAATGCCTTGCCACAGTGCCTCCAAGCCCAAGTCCCGCAAGTATTGCTCAATCTGGGCATCACTAAGCGGTTCCAGACACACCTGCCCCGGCAAACTGTCTAGGGTCACACCACCCTCGCGATACTCCTGTTCGCGACAGCACACCACCATTCGCGGATAGCTCTGCGCGAATGCATTGATGGCTGCAATGCACTGCCGCTGCGGCTCCATGCCCAACTCATCCAAGCCATCCAGCAAGGGCAGCAGCAACTCTTCCTCCAGCCATTGGGCACCCTCCTGGGGCTGGAGGTTATATAAATCCTGAAGTTGGGCAATCAGCCAGTGTCGCAGTGTGGGTGTTTGCTTATCTTGCTTCCATGCCGATAGTTCAAAGATTACAGGGATTGTCGTGCCCGGTGTAGTGAAGGCTTCATCCAGCAGTTCTTGAGCCAACGTCAACAGAGTGGTGGTTTTTCCGGCTCCCGGTGCACCTAAAAGCAGCAGCTTACCCCGAATATCTGAACGACAAAACACCGTTAGAATGGCTTGCTTCAGGTCTGATATCTGCGTCTGAGGGGTCACTAATTTACGTCGCAGCTTCAACGATGCCCGACTCACAGCTTTGCTCTCATCCTGTAGCCGCAGCGGTATCAGCACCTCCTCGTCATTGAGCGTAAACGAGAGCCTCGTTGCAACATCATCCTGTACTTTTTGGAGAATTCGGTGTTGGCGATCCGTCCATTGTGGATGCTTTTGCCCTACCAGATCGACATAGACCTTGGTGATCTGACTGCCATCGCCCTGGATTAGATCGCCGCCTGCTTGCCCCAGCCGCACATCGCTATCGTTAATCTCGCTGCGATCAATATTTTGATCTTGCACGCCAGTTCCTCACCGCAAAACACTCCGACTTTTCGAAAAAATCGGAGGTCTGAACCCCGACCCCTCCATTCACATGCCCAATCAGCCAAAAAAAGCAGCGGCGATTCCCAGCCACGGGGCAACAGTCTTAAAAACATCCGTCCCGGTTTGCCACAAACTTTTTCCCGCTTCGCTGGTGTCCTTCAAGGTTTTCATGGTTTCGCTCACCTGCTTCAGGTTTTGCCCCACCAATTCCTTACTGGGGGTTTCCTTTGCCGCCTCCCGTTTGGCAGGGCGCAGATAGTCGAGCAGTTCCTCTTGCTGAGTCGGATCAAGCGATGATCCCTTCACCGCTGCTTCCAACTGTTCCAACAACGTCACCACGTCTGCACTCGTAATGCCTTGCTGCTGAGTTTGCAACTCTCCCTGCTGGTGTTGCTGGAGGTCGCCTCCCGCCTGCCCTAGCTGCACCATGCCGCCCGTGAGTGTGACATTGCTGAGGCTTTGCGATTGGCTAGGTTGCTCAGATTTAGAAGGCTCGGACGGAGGCTTTTTGCCAAACATACCTTTTTCCCTGCTGAGATTTTCTCTATGATAAGCCGCTGCTTGGGCACTGCCAACATTCCCCTACTGTTGAGCTAGGGGCTAATGCGATCGCTACTTTTACCAAAATTATCGGGATTGATTCAACAAGTCCAGGTTCGTTTGAACCGCTCGCTGAATTGTTTGCATCGTTTCATTAACGGTCGCTATTTTGTTGGTTTGAAACGCCGTGAATGAGTCTTTTAAGTTAATTGGGGCGCCAATTTTTAGGGTTGCCACTCGATGTCCTTTGGGAGCAGGTTGATCGATGTTGAACACTTCTCGTTCTAGCCGAATCAAGGTATCCATAAACCGTTCTAGCGTGGGATTTTCTGCCACATAGCCGTCATACATTGCATCAAAATTCAGCACTCGTCTCATCGATCTCTCGACAAATTCCGCTGTCCATGGGCGATCAGTTTGCAATCCAACCTTTAATGGCTCTGCTTCGGTTTGTATTGCGTTCAAAACCCGATAAACGCGCTCTCGATCGAGGTCGGTTGCCGCTGAAGTTAACCCATACTGCTGTTCGCAGGTTTGCAAAACGTAGGCTTTCAGAGTTTTAATGCGCTGATTCCAAGATAGGGTCGAGTCAGCCGATGCCATGCCATAGTCTTGTTCAAGTTGAGTCAGCACTGTTTCGGCGATCGCTCGCAGCCGTTGATAGTTGCCCGCTCTCGTCGGCACTTTTAATTTTTGTTCAAGTTGAGTCAATAATTTTTCAACCGCGACCGTCATGTCTTGGGTATAGCGATACTTAATGCTGACTGGAACTGCATAGAGATCGATAGGATCATTACCCTGCCTCACCACACGGTTTATTGCCTGAAATGCCAACTGCACCGCACCTGTCCGAAAGTGAGTCACGATGTCGTTCTGAAACGAACACCCCCCTTCTGGAAAAATGACCAGATGACAACCGGGTTGCGCCAATAGCTCCATGGTTTGGATGATACTGGGGCGATCGGCTAATCCGCGCCGAACCGAATAGCAACCGATCGCTTGAAAAAAGCGCCCTAGCTTGCTTTGTAATTGCTCATAGGCTCCTAGATAATAAAATGATTGCCCTAATCTGCCAGAGAGTAGAAAGATCGCGATCACATCATGAAAGGTGGGGTGATTGGGCATCAGCAACACGCGATCGTTTCGCAGCGCTATCAACTGATTGAGGCTCTCATATTCCACCTCTAAATCCATTTGAAAGCCCCAGGGTGCAACTAGGGGAGCCAGCATTTGAATCAGCCGAACGAAAGGCACATTGCGACGAGGTGGATAAAAATCAATCGGCATATGAGTTCGGGGTTTGGGGTGCGGAAGTTCGGGTTTCAGAGTTCGGGTTTCAGAGTTCGGAGTCAAAGTTTTGCACTTCGCACTCCGTACTTCACATTTCGTACTCGGCACTCCGCACTTCGTACTTTTTACTGTCCACAGCAGCGATCAATGCCCAAACTGTCTAGCAGGAGGTCGCTAACGGCGTTGGCGATCGCAAATTGTCCATAAAAACTGTTGGAAAAATCAAAGGCTTCCATTTCCGTGACGATTGCCATCGTTAACGAGATTAAATCGTTTTCGCCTTCCATTCGCTGACGCATAAAAATTTGCGCGGCTCGTTTAGCAATCTGTTGATTCACCTGTTCTGGTAAAAATTCTGTGTCCAGCCAGTTCAACAAGGCAGTTTGCAGCCATTCCCCTTCCTGAACAGGGTTGTGGGCGGGGGGCAGCGTGATGTTTGGAATCGGTTCAACCATCGGCACGATTAAAAAGGTTCAATCACCTGTTCTACAGTGTAAGCCCGTCTTAACGACTCAATAGCGCCATAGAAACACCTCTACACAAATGTTTGCCCCGATCAATCTTGCTAGCAGGTCGGCTAAACCGTAGCCTATAGTTGAAATGCCAAAGATGCGATCGCCAAAACTATGCTGCAACCGATCATCAAGCTTGCGGGAATTACGCTGCTTATTACCAGCACATGGGCAGGCTCTGTTAGCGCCCAAGCCGTGCCATCTCCAAAACGCGCTCTAATTAGAGAATTGCTGGAACTCACCCAAGCTGGAGAGAGTGCTAACGCCATTTTGAGTCAAAGCTTAGCTCAAATGGAAGCTGAGTTACCTAAACTGTTATCGGGTTTTTTAAAGGATTCTGGTTTGCAGGGCGACGCATTGGAGAAACAGACCAACGACACGGCGCTGAGAATTATTCAGCGCTATCGAGAGCGTGTGCCTAAAGTGCTGGATATGAAACAAATTACTGAGCAAATCAGCTATTCTTTATACGAGAAATTTTATACAGAAGCAGAATTAAAAGATGTGATTGCTTTTTACAAAACTCCTACCGGGCAAAAAGTGATTACAACTACGCCAAGATTAATGTCTGAGTCAATTCGCCTGTCCAATCAGCTCGTGTTGCCCAAAATGACGAACCTGATTCAAGAAATTGTTAAAGAAGAAATAGGCAGACTCCCTGCAAAGTCGAAATAGGAACGCGATCGGTGAGCAGTCAGTTGGATGTTGCTTCCATTATTCACGGCTACGCCCAAGGCTATTTTTTAATGGCAGATGAAGCGGGCGACGATTTGGGCTGGTATTCGAGTCGGCAGCGGACGCTGATTCCGCTGGACGATCGCTTTCGCTATCCTAAATCGCTACAGCGCGTGCTCAATCAAGAGCGGTTCACTGTTGCCGTCAATCGGGATTTTGCTAGCGTTGTGGCAGGCTGCGCCGATCGCGAAACCACCTGGATTTCTGAGGAACTCAAAACCGTTTACTGGTCGCTGCATCAAGAAGGCTGGGCACATAGCTTTGAAACCTGGCAGGGCGACAAATTGGCGGGCGGCATTTTGGGCATTGTGATTGGCGGCGCATTTATTGGTGAATCGATGTTTTTTCAGATTCCCGATGGATCCAAAGTTGCCATGGTAAAGCTGGTGGAACACCTGCGAGATCGCCAGTTCACTTTATTCGATGCTCAAATGATGAACCCTCATTTAGAGCGCTTTGGTGCCTACGTGATCGACAATCGACAGTATAAGGATCTACTCCGGCAGGCATTGCAACAGCGATGCACGTTGGCATAGAAGAAGTGTGATTAACGAAAGACGCGTTACAAATGAAGTGCGGAGTTCTTGACTCCTTATTTCATCGTTCGGCATTCTTCATACTCACCATTTCTGCATTCGTTATTCTGCATTCGCCACACCCTCTGCGGAGACGCTGTGAGACGCTGTGCAAATGTCACTCGCTTTTTGATTCTGAGGCTTTTTGAATGCGGGTGGCAAAATAATCTTCGCGGAATTTGAGTTGCTGAGCTAAAGGTAAGGCTTGCTGAAAGGCGGCGATCGCTTCAGGATATTCTTTTCGCAACAAATGCACTTGCCCCGTTTGATCATAGGCATCCATCACGCCGTAGGTGTTGTACGCCTGTTGCTCAATTTCAACCAAAAAGGCATACATGCGCAATGCTGAATCGAGGCGATTGTTTGCTCGATACAAATCTCCTAGTTTTTTGAGCGCATCTGCCGCATGAGCAAACTGTAACAGTGGGATCGCGAGCTTGTATGCCAGCTGATAGTTAGTTTCGGCTTGATCGAGTTGTGCCAAACGGCGATGGTTGTCAGCAATTTTGAGGGTTAAGGCAGGAATGAGCTTCGCATCCCCCAAAGCAGTCTGATGAAAGGTGATCAGTTGCGCTTGATAGGGAATGGCTTGGGCTGGCTGCTTTGCCTGCTCATGAATGTAAGCAAGCCGATCAAGATACAACGGAAAATTGATTGGGTCACGCCGCGATCGCGATCTCGCCAATAACTCTTGATAGGGCTGCACAGCACTACCATAATCAAACCAAGCAAGATGAAGTTGCCCCAAGGTAATCAGTGTCGCTTCAAGTTTGAATGAATCATTGCGTCGTCGGGCTTCTGCCAGCAATTGCTGATAAACTTTGACCGCTGTTTGGGGTAAGCGCACCTGCTGATAGGCAAATCCCAGGGCATCCAGCAAAGAGACCTCTCTATTCAGGCTCCCCAAAATGACGAGCGCGTTCACTCCACCCACGGCTAAGGGATTGGTATCAAGAGTGCCAAAAAGCTGTCGGGCTGTCAGGGTTGGAGCCGTTTGAGTTTGCGCTTGAGGCTGATTGGATGAAGGGCTGCTCTCAGTTATTTTTGATGGTTGGCTGGGTTCCAGCTCTAGAGAAAGATCGGGGGGGAGCGTTTCAAGCTGAGCGGGCATAACGGGTGTCGCCAATTGCCCCTTGCTGGCAGATTGGTCTGTCTGCATCTTTGCCAAAATCTCATCCAGTCGTTTTGTGATCCAACGCAGTTGAGTTGTATCGCTTTCTCGCCATGCCACATCGCCCACTCGACCTAAGGTCAGCACTTCTTCCGTCAAAGGACCTGCCAAACGACGAAATCGCAATTCTCGGTTCCAAGCGTTGAAAGCAGCCACGCGATCGCCCTGTTCCAGTTTTGTTGCCCCAATGATGGCTAACCGATTTGCCCCCACTCGCAGCTGCCGAATCTCTTGAGCCGTCAAAGGACGATCTTTGTAATCGTATGGAATGAGAGGATCAGGCTGAGTAATTTCCAGAGGATTGGAGGGGAATTCTTCGGCAACGGGCTGTTTTTTCGTGTCTGCGGGCTTTTTGCTTGGAACAGGTTTGGGCGGATTGGCGGGAGCAGGCGGATTAACTGGAGCGGCTGGAGTGGTCTGAATGCTAGGGGGAAGTGATTGGGTTGGAGAGGCCGGTGAGATCGATTCTGGAGTATTTTGAGGCAGGGATAGCTGGCTAATTTGGGCGATCGCGTCGGTTTGCCAAAACAACAGCAAAATACTTGTGTTGATTCCTGTGACTCCCACGATCAGGCTGAGAAAAATTCCTGCTTTCAACTGACTCTTCCACAGCCACACCATTTCTTTCCCCCAGAACTGATTTGTTTGAAGCACTAAACCATCAGACCTGCATTTAGGCTAAAGGTTCCACTTCCTTCTGCCCTTACACCCTACCGTGTCCCGATGTTTTTCTAAAGTATTGGGCTTTCCCATTTTTGAGATTTTGTTTATGCTTGCAACGGCTACAAAGAAAAGATAATTCACTGCTGAAGCAAAGCCCACTCCAAACGACGTTTGTGTCATTTATCATCTTATTTAATTGCCTCTGCTTCATCGCCTCTGCGATCCACCAATGCCTATTCCCGCCAAATTTTGTCTGTTTTAGAGGGATCGGCAAGGCAAGACCATGACATAATAAAATGCGTTTAATGTGGATTGCGCGATTTACGTAGCGTTAGCGAAGCTTTCCACAGGAATTGCTTTGGAAATCGCCATTATCTTCGGTAAGGGGTTTGAAAACGGTGAAGATTTTGGTCGTTGGCAATGGAGGGCGCGAACACGCCATCACATGGAAACTGCTGCAATCAGAAAAGGTGCAGCAAGTTATTTGTGTTCCTGGCACGGGTGGCACTGCTTCGATGCCTCGCTGTCGCAATCTGGCAATGAACGTTTCAGATTTTGAGGGGACTGCTCGGTTTGCATTGGTGAACGGCATTTCGCTGATAGTGGTGGGTCCAGAGGTGCCGCTTGCAGCAGGTATCACCGATTTTCTTCAATCCCAAGGGCTGAACGTTTTTGGTCCAACCAAGCTGGGCGCTCAAATTGAAGCCAGTAAAGCTTGGGCAAAAGACTTGATGCACGAAGCTAAGATTCCGACTGCCAAAGCCGCTGTTTTCACGGCTGTTGACCCGGCGTTGGCGTATGTTCGCGCCCAAGGGTTGCCAATTGTGATCAAAGCGGATGGGCTAGCTGCCGGCAAAGGTGTAACCGTTGCCACCACATCTGAACAAGCGGAAACTGCGGTTCAAGCAGTGTTTAAGGGCAAGTTTGGCGATGCCGGACAACGGGTTCTAATCGAAGAATGCTTAACTGGGCAAGAGGTTTCTATTTTGGCGATCACAGATGGCATTACGATTCGCCCTCTGCTGCCAGCCCAGGATTACAAACGCATTGGAGAAGGAGATACGGGTGAGAATACAGGCGGCATGGGAGCTTATGCCCCTGCACCGGTGGTAACTCCAGCCCTGATGGAACGCATTCAGCAGGAAATTTTGGAGCCGACGATCGCTGCTCTTCGCGATCGCAACATTGACTATCGGGGTGTACTGTATGCGGGTTTGATGATTACGCCCCAAGGCGACCCCAAAGTAATTGAATTTAACTGCCGCTTCGGTGATCCTGAAACGCAAGTTGTGCTGCCTCTGCTGGAAACCCCATTAGATGAGTTGCTAGTTGCTTGTGCCCATCAGCGCCTTGCCGAACAGCCTGCGATCGCATGGAAACCGGGAGCGGCGGCTTGCGTCGTTATGGCATCCGAAGGGTATCCCGAAACTTTTCAGAAAGGAAAAGTGATCAGCGGCGTTGACCAAGCAGAGGTAGGCGGAGCAATGGTTTTTCATGCCGGAACTCAAAGTAAACCCCAGGGATTAATTACCGATGGCGGTCGAGTGTTAGGGGTGACCGCCGTGGGCGACAGCATAGATGAAGCCCTAGATAATGCCTATGAGGCAGTCAAACACATTCAGTTTGATGGCGCTTACTATCGGCAAGATATTGGACATCAAGCGCGCCGCACCAAGCAAAAAGTTGGCACTGAAAGCGACTCAATACTACCTGCGACCTAAGTTAAAAGTATCCTCCAATGGAAGCTTTCGACCAAAGTATTCAAGCCGAAGAACGCTCATCCTTTTGGGTCAGGAAATCATCATGCCTTGCGAGGGGTCGATTTGCCATGAGCAGCGCTATCTTTTGTAGATATGGTTACGCTATCTGCATCAAATGGGCTAACCAGAATTGTCTACGTCAGCGAAACTATTGGTCTAATAAGTCTTTTCCTATGCTGAATGTCGAGAAATTTGGATTCTCTTGTTTCTCTTAGGAAAATTGTTAGAGAATATATAGATAAACAGGACGAGATTATTCGTCTTAAAATTTATCTTTATTTTCTAATACAAATAGCCATCATTGACCTTTGATAAACTTCCTAAGGCAAATTCGAGAAACAATCGCCCGCTGGTGGTTAGAGTTTACCCTCCAGACCAAGCTCATGGCTGTGGCAACCCTCGTCGTTTCACTGTTGATGAGCGGCCTAACCTTTTGGGCGGTTAATATCATTCAAGAAGATGCGCGCTTGAACGATACCAGATTTGGCAGCGATTTGGGCTTACTGTTAGCCGCAAATGTGACACCGCTGATTGGCGAAAACAACAAAACAGAGCTTGCCCAGTTTTCTCACCGTTTTTACAGCAGCACTTCTAGTATTCGCTACATGCTGTATGCCGATGAGGAAGGAAGTATCTATTTGGGTATTCCTTTTTCAGAATCGGAAGTTCAAACCTCTTTGACCCTTCGCCGCAAAATTCATCTTCCCGATGATTACGCCCAACATACGGATGAGCCGATGGTGCGGCAACATTTGACCCCTGATGGAGAGGTCACCGATGTGTTTGTGCCAATTATTTATGAGGGGGTTTATAAGGGAGTCTTGGCGATCGGCACGAATCCCAATCCCACAGTTGTGACTTCTTCTAACTTGACTCGCGATGTAACGATCGCAGTGTTTGTCTCTATCTGGGTCATGGTGATCCTAGGAGCAGTATTTAATGCGCTTACCATCACGCGCCCGATCAAAGAATTGTTGGTCGGCGTTAAAAATATCGCCTCTGGCAACTTTAGACAGCAAGTGGACTTGCCCTTTGGTGGTGAGCTTGGGGAATTAATCCTCAGCTTCAATGAAATGGCAGAAAAGCTAGAGCGCTACGAAGAACAAAATATTGAAGAACTCACCGCCGAAAAAGCCAAGCTAGAAACTCTGGTAGCCACGATCGCTGATGGTGCGGTTTTGCTGGATACGGAATTGCATGTAGTGTTAGTGAATACAACCGCACGACGTTTTTTAAATTGGGAAGGATTGGCGATCGAAGGCAACAACGTGTTGTACTCCTTACCCAATGCGATTCAATCTGAAATTACTCGCCCGCTTTATCGCATGGCAAAAGGGGAAATGCGAGAAGGCGGTGAATTTCGAGTCACCCTCAAAGAACCTGTAGACCGCACCATTCGCATTTTGCTAACGAGCGTGCTCGACTTAGCGCGTGAAACGGTTAAAGGAGTGGCAATTACCATTCAAGACATTACCCGTGAAGCCGAACTAAACGAGGCGAAGAGTCAGTTTATTAGTAATGTCTCTCATGAATTAAGAACCCCTTTGTTTAACATCAAATCTTTTATAGAAACGCTGCATGAATATGGCGAGGATTTGAGCCGGGAAGAACAGCGAGAATTTTTGGAAACAGCAAACCGAGAAACAGATCGCCTGACACGCCTAGTCAACGACGTCCTCGACCTAACCAAACTGGAATCTTGTAGAACATACCGATTTGAAGCAGTAGATTTAGCCCAGCCCATTGAGCAAACGCTGCGAACCTGTCAGCTTAATGCCCGTGATAAAGGAATTGAGCTAAAACAAGAAATTCAGCCCAATCTGCCTTCCGTCTTGGGACATTACGATCTGCTCCTACAGGTATTTACAAATCTCGTTGGCAATTCGCTGAAGTTTACTCAATCCGGTGGAACGGTGACCATCCGGGCACACTTGCTAGAAATTGAGGCTAGCGAACCAGAACAGGACAATGAACTATTCAACGTTTTGGTTACTCCCAGAGTGCGGATAGAAGTTGCTGATACTGGCATTGGCATTCCTGTAGAAGATCAGCAGGCAATTTTCGATCGCTTCTTTCGAGTCGAAAATCGAGTTCACACCCTAGAAGGAACCGGATTAGGCTTGTCCATCGTTCGCAATATTGTCGAAAAACATCAGAGCCGCGTTCACTTGTCAAGCGAAGTGGGCGTAGGTACGACCTTTTGGTTTGATGTTGCCGTATTCCAAACTGCCAAACCCGTTTTGCCAGCAGATCACCTGCTGGAAGACCTTCCAGGTGATCTAGCGAAACTGGATGTTGCTGTCGGCATTGCTCAATAGTTCGCCCTAACGACGAACCAAAACAACGCCTAAGCTAATCATCAACAAACCTGCGACTAAAAGCAACGGTGTGTTTCGTTTGACCCACTGCTGCAAGCGAAAACTAGCTTGAGGCTGGGAACTCACTGCTTGAGGCTGCTCCACATCTTGATACAGCGTGCAGTCCATCGCATAAGGGCGCTTGGGAAAATTGCAGCTATTGTCAGCGTGATAAACACAGCTTGCACAAAGCGGCTCATCGTTTGTCGCTTGAAACAGCTTCATACCAGGATGCCCATGGGCCTTTAACGGCAATCGGCAATGAGGGCACGCGATCGCCTGAGATCTGACAAACTGATGACATTTAGGGCATTCAGGCATAAATAAGAGAACACATACAAAGGCGGGGCTAGAAGGACAAAACTTGCCACTCGTTACTCGTCACTCGTCAGGTATTTTTGCAGTAACAGGTGTAGGCGTTCTTTCGCTGCGTTGGCTATCTTGTCTTGTGGCGTGAGGATGGCGTATTTCAGAGCGGAGTGAGCGTCGGAATCCGGCGGATTTTCGGCAAGGCGACGCACGGTTTCTTGAATCACCTTTTGAGCGTTGATTGCATTTCGTTGCAGGTTGGCAATAACTAGATCGACCGTAACGCTGTCATGGTCGGGATGCCAACAGTCATAATCTGTGACCAAGGCTAGCGTTGCGTAGGCAATTTCGGCTTCTCGTGCAAGCTTCGCCTCTGGCAAATTCGTCATGCCAATAATGGTTGCGCCCCAACTGCGATGCAGATTGGATTCTGCCTTAGTTGAAAAGGCAGGACCTTCCATACAAACGTAGGTGCCGCCCCGATGTAGCGTGACATCCGTAAGATTGGAGCTTTCGACGGCATCTCCCAAAACTTGTGCCAATTTAAGACAGACCGGATCGCCAAAGGCGACGTGAGCCACAATGCCGTCGCCAAAAAAGGTGGAGATGCGATTTTTGGTGCGATCAATAAACTGATCCGGCACTACCATATCCAGCGGTTTGGCTTCTTCTTTCAAGGAACCCACAGCCGACGCAGAAATCAGATATTTTACGCCCAAGCTTTTCATCGCGTAGATGTTTGCCCGAAACGGCAGTTCCGAGGGCAGCAGGTGATGATTGCGCCCATGCCGTGCTAGAAATGCGACGCGCACACCGTCTAAACTACCCACAATCAGCGCATCCGAGGGTTTACCGAAGGGCGTTTCGATCTGCACTTCTTCTACCTGTTTGAGCGCCTCCATTTTGTAGAGTCCGCTGCCGCCAATAATCCCGATCGCCGCTTCTGTCATTGTCTTTTATCCCTACATGCCGCCGAATAACCCTCGTTATTCTACTATTTTGTTAAAGCAGGCTGAGTTGAATATCGACTGGCTCTAGTTTTGGTTTAGATTTGCGACGGTAGGGCTGGCGCGGTTTGACATTGACATGGGCAACAAACCAGGTTCGCAACGCCGCTGCCTGAGCCTCATCCAGCGCTTCCAAATTGAGGGGTGGTGGAAACAGATCAAGATTGGGAGTGGCTGCCCAAGTGACTTCACTGAGATAGCGATCGCTGCCAAAGGGGGTGACATCTTGGGGCATTCGTCCCAAATAGGGCACGATATTGTCCTGATGCAGAAACTTTTGGCGCTGCGCTTCCAGGTGTTTCACTCGTCGCCGTCGCGCTTTTTTATAGTCCAAAATGGGTGCGGGATAGCCGTTGAGTGTGGGTGGCATTCCTAACTGGCTGGGCGGAACCTGTTCTAATTCAGGAATCCAGCGTTTAATGAACAATCCATCGGGGTCACAGCGATCAACGGCAGTTTGCTCAGGATTATAAATCCGCGTCCAGGTTTTATCAATAGACTTGTTTGGGAATAAGGCGAAATAGCAAGTTAGTGATTAGATAGGATAATGCTGAACATCGAACGGGCATTGAAGCAAGACCGACTGCTCCGGGCAATGATTGGGTTGAACCGGAAAGCGTTTGATGCGCTCTTGCCACCGTTCAGTGGGGTCTATGAGCAAATACAACTTCAACAACCTCGCCAACGTGCTCTGGGAGGTGGACGTAAAGCTCGGTTACGCACGTTTCGGGACAAATTGTTTTATATCCTGTTCTACTTCAAAAGCTACCCTACGTTTGATTTGGCAGGACTGTTATTTGAGATTGACCGCGCCCAAGCGCACTACTGGATGCATCGTTTACAACCGATTCTCGAGGCTACCCTGGGTGAAAAGCTGGCATTGCCAGAACGCAAACTGACGAGCGTTGAGGCGTTTGTTGAGCGATTTCCTGGTGTGAAGCGAGTCATGGTGGATGGCACCGAACGTCCCATTGCCCGTCCTCAAAACCCGGAAGCACAAAAGCTGAATTACTCCGGTAAAAAGAAACGGCATACTCGTAAACATCTCGCAGCCGTAGACCAAGGCAAGCGGGTATTGGTGTTAAGCAAGGCACGGGAAGGGAAACTGCATGATAAAAAGTTCCACGACGAAGACGACATCGTGGGCGGTGTGCCCGATGAGATTCCCGTTGAACTGGATTTGGGGTTTCTCGGAGTTCAGAAGCAGTATGACAACATTCGCATTCCGCATAAAAAAACGAGGGGAGGCGAATTAACCCCAGAGCAAAAGGCTGACAATCGAGCTTTGAGTCAATCGCGTGTCGTTTGTGAGAATGCCTTTGCTGGGGTCAAACGTTATGGTGCAGTCAGTGCGGTTTATCGTAATCGCATTGAGGCGTTTGACGATCATTTAATGTTGACTGCGGCTGGATTATGGAATTTCTACTTGATGGCAGCATGAAAACTACTTTAGAAACCAAGAAAGTCAGAATTTTAACTGAACTCTAAGCTATTTCCCAACAACTCTAATGCAGTGGGTTACGCCTGCCTGCATTGCCCATTGATAGTGATCGATCGGGCAGTCGCCATCGATTAAATGACGCATAAAGTGAAGCGCGCCATACCGCCAATCCATTCCTAACAGGTTGCTCAGAAAGCTTGAGTAGAGCGCCCGCGATCGAAAGTTAAGTGCCAGCCAGCCGCCCGTCGCCTTTAAACATCGTGCGGCAGCATCCACAATCGGGAAGCCTGTATATCCTTCTTGCCAAGCTTGATAGAGTTCTTCGTCGAAGCCCCAGCCGTCTTCATCAAAAACACTGTAGAGCGATCGCACCTCTAGCTGAGGCATATAGCGAAATCGTTGGGCAAACCCGCTCCCCCACCGCATTCGTGCAATTAATTGCTGCTGACTGCGCGCCACCTTCCAATTTCCTTGAGGATCGTGGGCCTTGGCAGTCATATAGCATTCCCGCACCGAAATCACGCCAAACTTAATATGGGGACTCAGCCCCGTGGTCGCTTCTGCACTGGGGTAAGAGAGCTGCCAATAGTAGCGATCGCTCTTTTCTGCTAAAAAATCTTGTAGCAGTTGGCGCGCAGCATGAATGCTGGCAGGTGGAATGGGTTTGCCATCGGGTAGATGTCCCAATTCTGCCAAGGTTGGCAGGGGTTCACCTGACACTCCATCGGGCAGATCAATCCGGCTGGGTGTGGGCAACACACCAGATTCCATTTGGGAATACCACAATGCCCGATAGTCAGGGTAGGGAATCAGATCGGCGGTCGTTCCAGCAGGCTCAAACCAGCGAATTTTTAACCCTTGTTCAGCCAATGCTTGGTTTAATTGGGCATCCCGCACCCGACCATAAATCCGTTCAAAATCGAGGTAGGCATAGATGCCCTCTGCCTGAGTTTCTCGAATGAGCTTTGGTAGAACGTCTACCGGATCGCCAAACCGAATAATCAGCCGCCCTCCGCGATCGCGCAACTCTTGATCGAGCGCCTTCAATGCCTCTAGCAAAAAAGCCACCCGCGCGACTGCTGTCTCAGGATGATGCAACAGCGATCGATCAAAAATGAATACTGGAATCACCCCGCCGCGCAATGCCGCCCGATAAATAGGGGCGTGATCCGCGATGCGTAAATCTCGACGAAACCAGACAATCGTATGGCTCACGATGAACTTCCTACCTTCGGTTGCCCTTCTCCATCATTGAATCTAGCGATTGTTGATATATAACTGACGACAGCCGATAAACCCTGTTCTGCTGACTTTACGCAAGGCGCAATTTTCTCAATCCGCTTCACCTTTTTCTTGAATGCCGCAGGCGCTAAGCCCTTTCCCTGGGCATGAGAGGGATTTTGATCAACAGTTGCTCCCCTTCTTATATCTTACGAGTAGACCGAAAGGATTGCGAAACTTGCGATCGCGATCGGTATGGAGCAACGGTTTTATGCAGCAATTTGCGCCGATTGCCGCTTATTGATATAAGTCTGGAAATTGCTGCTTCAAGTGATCGAGTTTTGGCAAGTCGTGGATCACGACATAGGGGTAGTTGGGATTGCGATCAATAAAATTCTGGTGGTATTCCTCAGCCGCATAAAAATCATCAGAAGGAAGCAACTGGGTCACAATTGGCGCACGGTAAACCTGGTTTTTATCAAGCTGATCAATATAAGCCTTTGCTACGCGCTTCTGGTCAGCCGTGTTTACAAAAATCGCTGAGCGATATTGAGTTCCCGAATCGGGACCTTGGCGATTGAGCTGAGTTGGGTCGTGGGCAACCAAAAAGTAAACCTTCAGGAGTTGTCCATAGGAAATCTGCGTGGGGTCATAGGTGATTTTCACTGCCTCGGCGTGCCCGGTTTGCCCAGAACTCACTGCGTCGTAATTTGCGGTTGCTGCATCACCCCCAGAGAAACCAGAAACCACATCAGAAACGCCTTTCAAATGCTCAAAAACAGCTTCTACGCCCCAAAAACAGCCCCCTGCAAAAATTGCGGTTTGCTCTCCTTTCACTGTAGAGGCTGAAATATCGATCGCAGGCTCAAGCGCTTTTCCTGCCACGATTAGAGCGGGGCGATTGCTGGCAGCACTAGAAAACGCCATGCGAGAGACACCATAGGCAAATGCCACCGCAATCAATGAAATCAGGGAGATATTGCGAAGCAAGCGACGGGAAGTTAAAAAACGATTTGGCATAGGTTTAATAATTTTTTGATAGCCTAAGCAGACTGAGTACTGGGATCGGCACTGTGCTTTAGTACCATTGTGATTGGTATACGCAGTCCATGCTCGAACGGATTAACTAACCGTCAATTAATCATAGAAAAAAGGCGATCGCGCCTTATAAAAGAACGCGATCGCCTCAGCTAGTAGGATTCCTACTCTAAAGATTGAAGCTGTCGCTTAAGCAACAACATCCCCGGTGTACCACTTCAAGGTTGCCAGCAAGTCACCATTCTTGCTGATCGTGGTGTCGAACTCACTCTTGGTGATGGTCAGCATGTCGCTAGCCACCAATCCAGAACTGCGTGTGATCTTATCGTTGGAGTCAAAGCCAAAGATGGTGACCGACCCTACGCCAGCATTCAGCGCAAAGGTATCCACACCGTTGCCAGTCCAGCCTTTGATCACGGTATCGTTACCAATTCCCGCGTTGATAGTGTTGATGCCGCCGCCACTGACGTAGATCAGGTCATCGCCAGCACTGGTGGTAATGGAGTTGTTGCCCATACCGGCCCAGATGGTGTCATTGCCAAGCCCCGTTGCCACACGGTTGTTTCCTTCCCGGGCAAACACCGTGTTATTGCCATCACCTGCATTAATCCAGTCATCGCCCAGATCGGCATAGATGGTGTCGTTTCCTAAGCCAGTGGAAATGCGATCGCTGCCGGCATTGGCAAATACCGTGTTGTTGCCGTTACCCAACAAAAACACATCATTGCCGCCTTCTGCATAAGCGGTGTCATTGCCATTGCCAGCAATCAGGATATTGTTTCCGAGCAAACCATGCAGAGTGTTGTTGCCTTCGCCTCCATTGAGTTCGTCATTGCCGTTGGTGCCAACGAGTACGTCGTCACCCGCTCCGCCTTGCAGCAGGTTTTTGACGGTGCTGCTGAAGATAGCGTTATCTACATTCAGAGGCTTAGATAGTTCTAAAGTGACGATTTCGGTGTTGTCGATCGCGGGAGGACGACCGAGAGAAAACGGATAGTTGTTGTCGTTTGCAACCAAAATGGTTTTGCTGTCGAGTACCAAAACATTTTCGATCGTCACAAAAGGCATGGTGTAAATAGTTTTGCCATCGCCATTCAAATCTTGAGGATCTTGAATGTTCAGCAAATCTGCCACTTCTTCTTTCGCCACAAACCCAGCCGCATCGATTTTAGAAAGATCCACCTTGAAGATCTTCTTGAACTTAGCAGCGTCGCCTTGCCCGCCATCCCGCTCAATCACTAGGTATTCGTTGGCGTTGATCACAGCAAAATCCCCGATCGCGTTGCTGGCGCTTTCCATGTGGTAATAGCCAACCAAGCCTTCATATTTTTTGGATGCTACATCAAACTCGTAGATCCGCAGAGAACCTGCTGGATCACCGACTACAGTTTTCTCTAGGAGTGGGTAAATTGTGGACTTGTCCGGGGTGATTGCCATGCCTTCAAAACCACCCGAACCGGCAAGATTAGCAACGGCTGGAGGTGTGATGAAGGTGCTACGGGCATCTTCGCCTGTGCCAGGGAAGTCGGTAAAGTAGCCATCGATACCCAGTTCAATGAATTGCTTGAACTCAGCCAGCGGGTCGCCATTATAGCTGTTGGGCAGGAAGAAGCTTTCGTCGCGGAAGGTGTAGGGATGCACCAGCAAGCCAGCCGTATGAGCATCGGCAACCAGCGAGGTGGGTGTGCCTGTGATGCGATCGCCATCGCTGATTTGTCCATCACCATTCAGGTCATCGGGACGACCATCATTGTTGCGATCGACGGTGGCTAGCGGCACAATCCGCTGCTTGTTGGGACCAATGCCCTGGGCATACGTGGCAATGTCTGCCAGTCCGGTTGGGGTCGAGAGGTCGGTGTAGGTGCGCGTATCGCCACTCACGACAAAATCATAGGGGCGACCAGAACCGCCAAACAGTTGCACCAGGGGAATATCAATGTTGGCGTTGGGCATAATCGTCGCGTTCAATGCCTTCAGGTTGGCAACCTCAAAGGATTGAATGTAAATGCGCGATGGGTTGGTGAAGTTCTGTCTCACTAGGGTATCAACGAGCAATTGGCTGGTGTTGAAGCCCTGTGCTGCAAAGAAGGTGGGGTGCTTGGTTTCGGGGTAGATGCCGATTCTGCGTCCGGTTTCGGCTTCCACTTGCTGCACGAGGTCGATCACTTCGTCCAGAGTCGGGACTTTTAACCCATCGTTGTCGAAGGCGGTGCCGCGAATAGCAGGAATGCGTTCGATCGCGTTCAGGGTTTTGATTTCTGCCAGGGTGAAATCTTCGGCAAACCAGCCTGTTACCGTGTTGCCATCTAAAACCTTGGTGGCTTTGCGATCAGCAAACTCAGGACGCAGGTGAATATCGGTGCTGGTGTCGGTGGTGTTGAGCGTACCATTCGCATTCAACACGGCTAACATCGGCTCGTGACGGGCGATTAAAATACCATCTTTCGTGACGACCAAATCGGGTTCGATGAAGTCTGCACCATCGGCGATCGCTTTCTTGTAAGCCGCCAGCGTGTGTTCGGGACGTTCGCCACTCGCGCCGCGATGACCAATCACAATGGGCTGGTTGCCGTTGAGCGTGTTGAATGGTGTTTTGGCGGTCACTTCAACATTGTCGGGTGAGCGAACAAACGGTGAGGTAATTTGGTCGCGCACCAGGTCGCCCGTGCCAGGAAAATCGGTAAAGTAACCATCCACGCCCAAGTTGATGAATTGTTCAAATTCGCGGTTGGGGCTGCCGTTATAATCTGATGCTAGAAAACGTCCTTCGTTGCGGAAGGTGTAAGGATGCACTAACAAGCCATTGGCATGAGCATCAGTTACCAGGCTGGTGGGAGCCAGGGTCACGCGATCGGCATCGTTAATCGTGCCATCATTATTCAAGTCGTCGGGTTTGCCGTCATTGTTTTTGTCCACATTTTTGACGGAAACGATCATGCGCTTCCAAGGACCAATGCCATCCGCGTAGGTGGCAATTTCGGCCAGTCCTGCGGGAGTTTGCAAATCGCCATAGGTGCGAGTGTCGCCCTTAACGGTGAAGTCGTAGGGACGGGCATATTCATCCTGATACAGCAGAGCGCCCGTGGCGTAATCCACATCATAAGCATCTAGCAGTTGTACCAGGGGAATGTCAGTCTTGGTGTTCAGTTCCTTCAGATTGGAGACTTCAAAGGACTGGATAAAGACGCGGTTGGGGTCGGTGAATCCGGTATTTTGCAGGGTCGCCAGCAGGGGTTCTTCTAGGGATAGACCCAGGTTGTCATGGTAAGTAGGGTGCTTGGTTTCGGGGTAGATGCCGATCTTTTTGCCCAAGTCTTGCTCGACTTGCTGCACCAGTTCGATCACTTCTTGCAGCGTGGGAATTTCAAACACGCCGTTGAATGCCTGGGTGCGGAAACCTTGTGGCATGATCGCCCGGAGGGTTTTGATTTCCGCCAGGGTGAAGTCAGACGCAAAAAATTCGTCTTTGTAGAGCACGCCGTCAATGGTGCCACTGCGCTTGCGATCAGCAAACTCAGGACGGCTAGCCACATCAGTCGTGCCGCCCAAAATGGGTTCGTGACGAGCAATCAACACGCCGTCTTTGGTGGAAACTAAGTCAGGTTCGATGAAGTCGGCTCCACGCTCGATCGCCAGTTTGTATGCCTCTAACGTATGCTCTGGCAGTTCACCACTTGCGCCCCGGTGTCCAATCACCAATGGAGCTTTGCCGTCCAAGGTGTTGAGTGTCGTGTAGTTGGGCGTAGGAATCGGTGCTTCCAGCAATTTGCCTGTGGCATCAAAGTGGAGCAGGTAAGGTCCAAATTCATCGCCGATCCAGATGGTGCCATCTTTCGCCAGCGTAAACGATTCAATGTCAAAGTCGGCTCCGGTGAGGTTGCGATCGCCCGTCGTTTCATTGACGATTTTGAACGGAACTTTTTTGTCAGGGTCAGATAGTTGGGTAAACCCAAGAATGTTTAAGCCACCATTGCCCGATTCGGTGCCCTTAAAACTAGGATCAGCCTGATAAAGTCTGAGCAAATAGTCAGAACTGTTATTTTTGGCACCGAAACCGTTGTCACTTAGGAACCAATATAGACCTGTGGTTGCAGACTGCACTCCACTAAAGCCTTGAACAGGTTGACTCGAGAAGGGAATGGGTCGTCCGTTTGTGGTGCCCGTAATCGTGCTGCCAGAGGAAGGACCTTCAGCAAAGGTATCGGCAGGAAGTGAGGCAAAGCCTTTAAGTGTTACGTCAGTCATAGTATTAGCGGGAAAACACCAAGATTTGGATAGTTGGAGCAACTAAAATGAGCGTGAAAACTCTCTGGGTTCAAGAACTTTTCACGCTAAAGCGGGGACACAGCAACGTGCCCTTTCACGAGTTAAGGAAGAATTAGCGATTGTCTAAAATATCGAGCGCATAACGGATTACACGCTATTAGCTGCAAGTGCAAGAGCAGACTACCACTCGCACCACAATTCCACTAAGTCCTACACGCTACAAGAAGTATCAAGATTGTGTAAAGTATTGTGGATTTTACATAGACAGTTTTTGATGGCATTAGGAAAGATGCGGTAAAAAAGGCGATCGCGCCTAGGGTGATAGGAACGCGATCGCTTGAGCGAATAGACTGCTTACTCTAGAGATTGAAGCTGTCGCTTAAGCAACAACATCTCCGGTGTACCACTTCAAGGTTGCTAGCAAGTCACCATTCTTGCTGATCGTGGTGTCGAATTCGGTCTTGGTGATGGTTAGCATGTCAGCAGCAACCAAGCCAGAACTGCGTGTGATCTTATCATCGGAGTCAAAGCCGAAGATGGTGGTAGATCCAGCACCTGCGTTCAGGGCAAAGGTGTTTTTGCCACCACCCCAAACATAAACGGTATCTTCGCCAACGCCTGCATTGATGATGTTGTCACCAGCACCCGCATGGATGGTGTCGTTGCCTGCACCACCAAAGATTTCATCATTACCTGAGCCAGTAAACACGGTGTCGTTACCAGTTCCAGCATCTACATAGTTGATGCCGTTGCCAAGCGCGATGTCGTCGTTGCCTGCACCTGCATAGATGACGTTGCCGCCGTTGCCAGCCCGGATGTAGTCGATGCCTGCACCCGCGAAGACAGTGTTGTCACCGCCGTTCACAAAGATGCGATCGTTGCCCGTTCCGGTATACACCAAGTCATCACCATCTTCGGCATACACCAGGTTGTCACCATTGTTAGCATAGATGTAGTTCTCGCCAACGCCGCCATAAACGGTGTCATCAAATGCGCCCGTATAAATGGTGGCATCCTTGCCAGGTCCAGCGACAAAGTAAGCATTTACCACCTGAGGACCTGTAATTTCGGGTCGCTCAGCAGAACCGGTGATTGCTGCCAACTGAGTTTGGTAAATCTGGCTTTGGTCAACTCCAACAGCGTATCCAGGAATTTGATAACCGTAGCTGTTAAAATCTTGACCTATAAAGCTCGTCAAAACCTCAGAGCCAGCACCTTGATAGTAAACAGGCACAGTACGGTTGGAGTGGTTGCCCCAGCCATACTTTGCATCAATGTTAGAACCCCAGAAATTTCCTGCTCCAGCCGGGTCATCGATGTCGGTTAAAGCCTCAACACCCAAGGTTCGCACTAGCGAAGGAAAGTCAGGATTCAATGTTAAATAGTGGTCATGGTCAGCGGTAATAATCAACTGATTATTTTCCCAGCCGCCGTTTGCCAAAATCCAGTCAACGGTAGACTTAACTGACTTATCAAAATCGAGAATCGTGCCGATCAGGTTATCGATACTGTTGTCATGAGCAGCCCAGTCAATGTCGCCGCCTTCCACCATCAGCCAGAAGCCATCCTTATCTTTACCCAACACGTCAAGCGCCGCACTGGTCAAGTTTTGAAGAGTGGGATTTTCGTTGCGCTCTCTCGCGATAAAAGAGGCATCGGTTTCTCCAGGTAGCAAAGGACGTTCCCTATCTGGGTTTAAACCTTGGGTGCTGTTGATGCGGAACATATCTAGACCCGTGGTGCTGTAGTCACCGTTAGCAGAACTTACGGGTAGATTGCCGTTTTGTCCACGGGCACCATATAGACCCAGCAAACGCTCACCGCTGTTGGGATCGATGCTCGCTGCGGCGCTTGCTAAAGTTTGAGCTGCGTTATTGCCACGCTCTAAAAAGGTATACCCGTAGCGATTGTCATTAGGATTGGCTACGAGATAGTCATAGGTGTCTTTGGTGACAAAGCCATAATCACGGGCATTTTCAACGCCTGAGGGCAAAGGAGCAGCAGTGTTGGACAGGGGATGTCCGCCGCCTAACAATACGGTGGGCTGATAAATCGATAGTTCTTGTTGCAGAATGCTGTCGAGATCAGGAAACTCGCTGTCGTACTTACCGCGACGGTTGACAGTGGCAGCAGCAGCACCAGGAGTAGCATGGTCAATTGGCACCGATGTTACTATGCCAGTAGATCGACCCGTCATGGCAGCAGTCGCCAAAATGGTTTCCAGGGGTTGCTCAAAAATGTCAACACCGATCGCGTTGTTGTAGCTTTTGACTCCGGTGTACAAAGTTGTTGCGGTATTAGCCGAGTCAGGATAGCTCAGTTTAATGTACTCCTTGTCGAAGCCAGGAGACGCGATACCACCGTAGTAGCCAGGGTCCCAAGGATACAGTCCACCTCGAACTACATCATATCCAACCAGGTTTCCTACAGCACCGCTGGCAACAGTCGCACCACCAGAAGCATTGATGCCGGGGTTGAAGTTGGGGTTAAACTGGAAACCAGGAAGTACAGGGCTGCCAGCCGTTACTCCATCAGAACCAGTCAGTGCAGAGTTGCCAGTGTTAAACACACCGTTGGCTCCAGCAATCGTTGTGCCGTAGGTTGTTGCAAGAGTATATTCTTTCAAACCCTGGAGAGTAAGTCCTGTACCTACACCTGAGGTGTAGAAGTCGCTTAGCTTTGTACCTGGGTTACCGTTCTGAATTTGCTGATAGATGGCAGCCGCACGAGCCATTTCCCAGCCCAAACCGTCGCCAATCATAACAATGACGTTCTTAGCCATGAGAGCAATAATCCTTCTTTACGTGTGAATGAGCGGATGGAGCCTAAGCAACAAGGGTGAATTTGCAAAACAAGCGATCGCTTCCGAACAATTCCGTTACGTGTGAAGGAGCAGATGGAACCTAAGCAACAAGGGTGAGTTTGCGAGCAAGCGATCGCTTCCGAACAATTTTGTTACGTGTGATACGTGATATCCCTTAGACACCATCCCACTTGAAGGTTAAGGAGAGGTCGAATTTCCGTTAAAATACGGTATATCAAATATGTAGAAATGATGAAGTAGCAAGGTTTTCAGCCAAACAGCGAAGTAAAAGTGATTTAAATCACTTTTACAGGCGTAGCTTTCAGATATAGAGCTGCATCATTTCAGAAATTAAATTTGATATCTACTTTCAAATTCTTTAGCACTTCTTGGAGATTGCAGATGATGAGTAGCAAGAAGCTAGATTTAAAACTCACAGCTAACTTTCTTTAAAGAAACTCACCAGCATTTTCAAACAACAGCAATTGTTTTCGCCTCATCCGCCTATCTAAATGTTTTTCGGAGTTAAGAGGCGGCAGCAGAGTAAACCTGAGAATCTATCACCGCTTGATAATAGTTGTGCAGTTGGTGAGTTGCGGCTGACCAACTCCAACATTCAGCCTCCCGACGGGCATTGTGGCGCAGCATCTCTTGCTCTTGAGGATTGGCCAGAAGCCGCTGAGTCGCCGAGATCGCCCCTTGCTCATCCAACGGATTAAACAGAAAGCCATTCACCCCATCTTCCACAATATCGGGAATCCCCCCCGATCGGGCTGCCACAACGGGACAGCCTGCCGCCATCGCTTCCAGCAGAACTAATCCCAACGTTTCGGTGCGCGAAGGAAAAACAAATGCATCCGACGATGCAAAGGCTGCACCCAGTTCCACTCCTTGCAAGTAGCCTACAAAATAAGTAGCAGTTCCTTCAAAGTGTTTTTCTAGTGCTTGCCGATGCGGTCCATCACCAACTAAAGCCAATCTGGCATTTGGGATGGACTCTAAAACGGGTTTAATTCGTTCAATTTCTTTTTCGACAGAGAGGCGACCAACATACAGCAACAGCGGATAATCAGGATTGCCTTGAGACAAACGCGATCGCATCTCTCGGTTTGACATGTGGGGTTGAAACATTTCCGTATCAACACCCCGCTGCCATAAATCCACTCGCTCAATCCCGTGTTCGGTTAATGCCTGCATCATTGCCGTCGAAGTGCAAAGATTCAGTTGCGCCTGGTTATGTCCCGCTTTGAGTAGCTCCCACACCAAGCCTTCTAACATGCCCAGCCCATAGTGCTGGAGATACTCTGGGATATGGGTGTGATAGGACGCAATCAGTGGAATATGTAGCGTTTTGCTATAAAAAATACCCGCTAAGCCCAATACGGCAGGATTCACCACATGGATAATATCTGGCTTAAATTGGGTCAATGCATCCCCGATCGCCGGTCGAGGCAATGCCATCTTTAGCTCTGGATACAGCGGCATCGAAAAGCCGGACACACCGTATATCTTGGCTCCTTTGTATTCCGTCAAGCCACCGTCTGGAGAAAAAACCAATACCTGGTTACCCATGCGCTGTAGCTGCTCCACAGTGTGCCGCAGCCGGGTTACAATCCCATCCACTTTGGGCAAAAAAGTTTCGGTGAACAGAGCAATGCGCATAGACAAATACTTTAGTAATGGTACTAACGTCGAGGGCTGCAAAGACCGTGAACACCAATCGATACCATAATACCGCCCAACAAAACCCCGATTCCTTCTGCAAAGCAGTTTATTCGGTGCCGATTTTCAGCGGCTTGAGCAATAGATAGCTCGCGAATGGCTGCCCCTGATGTTGCCAACTTCTGGTAGTTTTGATAACTCCTGTCTAGCGCTGCCCATTCTGGAAACAGGAAAAATACACAGAGCGCGATCGCACCCAAGCCTGGGACGATCGTAGTCGATACTAACAGCAGCGCACGACCACCCATCAGGATTACCGTTTCCAGGTAACTTTGGGCATAATTTGCGATTCATCGACGCGGGTTTTGTATTTGACCGCAACATTTAATAGGGAATCTAATAGTGAATTAGAGAGATAATGAGGCTCCAATCCTAAATCGAGCAAGTTTGTGTTTTTGGCGTTGAAGTAGTGTTCTTCTTTCTCAATTCGAGGATTTTCCAGGTGTTTCACCTGAACCTGCAAACCAATCTCGCTACCTGCTTTTTCGACCATTGACGCTAAATCGCCAACGCTAAATAGTTCAGTGAACTGGTTGAAGACTCGAAACTCACCGGGAGCAGCCGGAGTCGCGATCGCCAACTCTATACAGCGCACCGTATCTCGAATATCCAAGAAGCCGCGAGTTTGCCCACCTTTGCCATACACCGTTAGGGGATGTCCCACAGCCGCTTGAACACAAAAGCGGTTTAGCGCCGTACCAAATACGCCATCATAATCCAAGCGATTCACCAGCAACTCATCCATGGCGGTTTCATCGGTTAGCACGCCGTAGACAACACCCTGGTTTAAATCGGTTGCTCGCAAACCCCAGATGCGACAAGCAAAATGGATATTGTGAGAATCATGCACCTTGCTCAGGTGATACATGCTGCCGGGTTGCTTGGGATAGGGCAGCGTATCTTTGCGCCCATTATGCTCGATGGTGATGTAGCCTTCTTCAATATCAATGTTGGGAGTACCATATTCTCCCATCGTGCCCAACTTGACCAAGTGGCAGTCGGGGAAGTCTTCTTTCATGGCGTAGAGGATATTCAACGTGCCTACAACGTTGTTCACTTGAGTCATGACGGCATGTTCGCGATCGATCATAGAAAAGGGCGCAGATCGCTGTTCACCAAAATGAACGATCGCTTCGGGTTCAAACTTCTGTAGAGTTTTGCTCAAAAACTCGTAGTTTGTAATATCGCCAATGAACAGGTCAATATTTTTACTCGTCAACTCATGCCAGCGCTTGAGACGTTGCTGGATCGGCGCGATCGGCGTGAGAGTGTCAACGCAAAGCTCATTATCCCAATGCCGCCGCACCAAATTATCGAGAATACCAACCTCATATCCTCGTTTGTTGAGGTAGAGCGCGGTTGCCCAACCGCAATAACCATCGCCACCAATTACTAGGACTTTCATCTTGCACGCGCTTGCGAATACTCTGCCAAATCTACCAGACTTAGGCGCATTCTGAGCTACGAATTTGGGCTAATCCCTGTGAGGCTGAAAAATCTGTTCTGTTTCGGCTCACGAAATTGGCACAGCCTAACGTTCCCAATCGACCGCCGCAGTTAACCTCGAACATTCAACAAGAACCTCTCACAGTCGGTGTAGATTGAGGTTGTTATGCCGCTGCTGACTTCTCCCAAACTACTGAATAACGCCAAAACAGGTGTTTCCTAACTTTTGCCCTCCTCAATGAGCTTGTGTAAATTCGTTGTGCTTGCGAAAGGGTGAGGTAGTGGTCTGTACGAAGATGTTCTCTCATCGCAGCAGCGGCTTCAGGTGATTGTTGAAGATGTTTATTGTTGAGCACTTGAAATAGCCAATTTAGGGGAATAGCAACAAAATCGCTTACTTGATCTCGCAGATTCTCATGTTCTAGCAAATCCAGGATCACCAACCTACCGCCAGGTTTCAGAGTAGCTTTCAGGTTAGGCAACAAGCTTTCAACTGGTAAATGATGAAGTGTAGCAATAGACACGATCAAATCAAATTGTTCAACTATTGGTTCCCAATGCAAAACATCAGCGACTTGAAAATCAATGTTTGAAAACATTCTTGAACGCTGCTTAGCAACCTCGATCATATTTGGGGATAAGTCGATCGCAAAAACCTTTTCCACACGCTTAGCTAGAAGACGTGAAAATTCACCTGTTCCACAACCAATGTCAAGTGCAGTTTTGCATTGGGCTGGTAACTGTTTGAGTAGAAAGTGGTGATAGTGATTATTGTGATCCCATCCTTCCCGGTCATGCAGAGCGATGAGATCGAAATCATTCCGGATTTTTTGTGTCAGGCTATCAGACATACCCATTTGTTATTCAGCAGCACAACACTGAATCTAACTTAACTTCTCTCGCCATCAACCCCAAATCACTCCACCACCGATAACCTCAAGGTAACTTAGCTCTAAACACAGACAGACAATCTTGAAGCACAGTCTCCACCGAGGACTGGCGGCATAACAAGTTGCTAGACTGCCAAACAACCTTCTGCATGGGAATTTGATGATGGTTTCCAACAATACAAGCTGAAATTGGCTGATACCAAATTAAATTGGAGCCATTACAGATCAGATAAACTGAGCGATGTAGAGGTGAGAGTCTAACAATGGCTGGAGTAAGCGCAATCGCAATTAAAGAAAGTCTCGAGGAGCTAGGCACCCGTTTGCGAGCGGTTGAACAGCCGATACTCAAAGAGCGATTGCAAGTGTTGTACTGGCTCAAACAAGCGCACGCACCGAGTGTCAGTCAGATTGCGATTGCAATTGGCAGGCATCGGGGCACGGTGCAAAAATGGTTAGCCCTGTACCGAGCGCAAGGATTAGAAGCATTGCTGGTGGTTAAACCCACTCCAGGAGGAGGCAACCGGGTGATTCCAATGTGGGCGGAGGTTGCCTTAGCCAAGCGATTGCAGGAACCGAGCAATGGGTTTAGCAGCTATGGGAAGGTGCAGCAGTGGCTGTTAGAGAGTTTAGGGGTAGAAGCCGAGTATCATGCGGTCTACCAGATGACGCGCTATCGACTCAAAGCGAAACTCAAGGTCGCCCGTCCTCAAAACATCAAGCAGAACCGAGTCCAGCGAGAGGCATTTAAGCAAACCTCGCAGACGACCTCGACTTATTGAGTCAGTACTATCGGCAGGTGCGCCAGGATGAGCGACCGATTCGTTACTTCGCACAAGATGAGAGTCGCTTTGGACTTCACACGCTCATCGGACGATTAATTACGGCAGTTGGGGTTAAACCCATCGGGGCGTGGCAATGGATATTCAAAGCATTCTGGCTATACGGTGCTGTGGAACCTACCACAGGAGAGTCCTTTTTCTTGCAATTCTCCCATGTCGATACCGCATGCTACCAATGGTTCTTAGATGAGTTCTCCAAGGCTTACCCCGATAGTCTCAACATCCTGCAAGTGGATAACGGACGGTTCCACAAAGGCAAAGACCTTATTGTGCCAGAGAACATTATCTTGGTGTTTCAACCGCCTTACTGCCCAGAGTTAAATCCTATCGAGCGTTTATGGGAACATCTCAAGGCGGATCTCAAGTGGGCTGCGTTCAAAACGCTTGACCAACTGCAATCCAGGGTTGATCAACTCTTAGCCCAGCTAACCCCTCAAGTGATTGCTTCCCTTACAGGCTACCCCTTTATCCTCAATGCACTATCTGTCATTGACACCATTTAAATTGGTATGAGTATGCGATCGCGGAGTTTCAACCTACAGCGTTGCTGAATTTAGGCACAAACCTCAGTAGAGGCAACCCAGAAGGATCGCCTCTACTAAGAGCTATGGATTCATACACTACCCCTGTTCAATCCACGACAGGTCATTACAAGCTACAAAGTAGCAAAGGCTTGATCGACGGCTTGCAGGGCTTGATCGATTTCAGCCGCAGAGACGATCAGTGGTGGCACAAAGCGAACCACCTTGGGTCCAGCAGGAACCATTAACACGCCCTGATTAATGCCCGATTGCACTACCTGAGCGGAAGTCAAATCGATCTCTGCTTGAATCTCCAGACCGTTGATCAGCCCCCAACCGCGCACGTCTGCTACTTTTTCAGGGTAGCGTTGGGCGATCGCTCGTAATCCGGTTCGCAGTTGCTCTCCTCGTTCTTGGGCATTCTCAAGCAGATGGTCAGATTGCAACGTTTGGCAAACCGCTAACGCCACCGCACAGGCAAAGGGATTGCCGCCAAAGGTGCTGGCATGATCACCGGGCTGAAAGATATTGCAAGATTCTTTACAGAGCAAAGCACCGATAGGAATGCCACCACCAAGACCCTTTGCGGAAGTGAAAATATCCGGCTCAATTCCCAGATTTTCAAAGCCCCAAAGCTTGCCAGAGCGACCCATGCCCACCTGCACTTCATCGCAGATGAGGAGAATGCCTCTCTCATTACAAATCTCGCGAATTCGCTGGAAGTAAGCGCGATCGCCCGGACGCACCCCGCCTTCACCCTGAAGTGCTTCTAGCAAAATTGCAGCCACTCGCGGTTGATCTTTATCTAGGTCTGCGATCACCTGCTCCAACGCGGCAATATCGTTGTAAGGCACATACTCAAAACCCGGCACCAATGGGCTAAAGCCTTTTTGATACTTGGGTTGCCCCGTTGCGGTGATTGTGGCTAAAGTTCGCCCGTGAAAACTGGCATGAGCCGTGATAATGACAGGATCTGCAATTCCTCGAACGGTGTGGGCATATTTGCGCGCTAGCTTAATCGCGCCTTCGTTAGCTTCCGCTCCTGAGTTGCAGAAAAAGACGCGATCGGCACAAGAATTTTCGACTAACCACTTTGCCAACTCACCCTGAGGCGCTGTGTAATAAAGGTTAGAGACATGATGCAAAGTTTGAATCTGTTTTGTTACCGCTTCCACCATCGCTGGATGGGCATGTCCTAAGGTGCAGGTTGCAATTCCAGCCACACAATCCAAATACTCTCGTCCTTCCGAATCCCAAACTCGACACCCCGCTCCACGTTCCAACGTAATGGGGTAGCGCGCATAGGTTTTCATCACATACTCGTCAAACTCTTCCGGTGTGAATGCGCTACCAGCATCCAGTAAAGATTCAACGAAAACAGGCGAGACTTGGAGTAATGATTTTGGACTCACTGGAACTAATCCTTAAAATGCTTAAGAGACTACAAAATGCAGTTAAACTTTGAACTGACACAGCTTGCTTATAAGAAAGATGTTTGTGTCCATAAGTTTTTCGTTCTTAGCTTTTACAATAGCCCATCCGTTCTGATTCAGCCGCAATCAGATGGGTCAGTCAAGTTCTGATGACAATGGCTAAAAAATCTCAAACGATAGGGCATAGTCACCCAATTGATTGGCAGAAAGCTCAAATACATAATCTCCATCGCTGGGCAATCGTCCTTTCCAGTCTGGATTAAGGGTATTGGTGTCAAGCCGCTGACCATTTGGGGCGATCGCGCTTAAGCTCACGTTTCCCTGTAACTTTTTGACTAATACCAACTGTCCTTGTTTTGCCCGGAGTAGATAGCGTCGAATTTGCTGAGGCGCGATCGTTCCAGTGACGGTCGTGCCATTGGTGCCTCTAGCAAAAGTTACCCGCTCTATGATTTCTTGGGTGGGGCGAGAAATCGGTGTCGTTGCCACATCCAGCATATAAGCACCTGATCCAGATATTTGAATGAAGTATTGATCGTCCGTTGGTAGCTGCCCCGTCCAACTGCGGGTTTGATAGGCAGCAGCATCGATACCATCCTGGTTCGATCGCAGCAGATTCATTATCACCCCCGACCCTGCTAATGTTGCAGTCAGCACTTGCCCCTGAGACGCTTTAATTGAATAGGATTGCACTCCTTGCTGTTGCAGCGTTCCTTGCACTGTAGCCGAGAGTTTGCCAGGAGGAAATTGGATGGGTTGAGGCTCGGAAGCGGCTTGCTTTACTGAAGCAGAATTTGAAACTAGTTGATTAGCAGAAGGTACTGCTTGCAAGGCCAAATTCAAATCTCCTTGACCTCCGATAATTCGTGACGCTTCTGCGTGGGGGAGTTTGGCTCCAGAAACCCACACCTCGCCGTGGGAGGCTGCTTGATCATTTTTTGCTTGCCACAAAAATGAACTAGCAACTCCAGTTCCCAATAAAAATGCTGCCCCCATGCCAAGCCATAGCCGATTTTTTTTACGAAGTTGAGATGGCTTTAATCGTTTGGTGGTTTGACGAACGGGGTGACCCTGAGCAGCAGATTTTGATGAGCCACGCTGCTGAATGGAACCACGAGTTGCTGTGGCGACTGGCTGATTTGTGCGCGATCGCTGGGTAAGATTGACTGCGTTCATATTCAGTTGGGTGGGATTTAATTGAGGCATTACCGACTGCAAATCAACCCAAACCTCTTGAGCCGATTGATAGCGATCGCTGGGATAGACGGATAGCATCCGCTCAAAAATCCGGGTCAGTTTATTGCTAAGAGTCGCATAAGGCTGCCAGCGCCAAACCAAGCTTTGACTATCGAGTAAGGAGTGTGGCTCTTTGCCAGTTAGCAACACTAGGCAAGTAGCTGCCAACGCATACAAATCACTATTGGGGTAAACTCGCCCCGTTTGTAGCTGTTCTGGGGGTGCATAGCCTACTTTGCCAACCCGCGTTACAGCAGAGGTAATTGAAAGTTGGCTGGTCGCTTCTTTGACCGCTCCAAAATCAATCAGAACCGGAAGCCCCGCTTCGGCGATGGGCAATTTACGTTGAGACGGCTCATGCAGCGATTTTAGAATGATGTTTTCTAAGGAAATGTCGCGGTGAACAATGCCGCGATCATGAATATGAACCAAGACAGGCAGCAGTTGTTTGAGCAGGTGGCAAACTTCTGCCTCGGTGAAGGTTAATCCTTGCGATTTGCGATCGCTCAGCAAACGTCGGTAAGTCTGCCCTTCGACAAAATCTTGAACTAAAAATAGCCGCTGTCCTTCTTCAAACGCTGCCCAAAAACGGGGTATCTGGGGATGGTGAAGCTGATAAAGGGTGCTGGCTTCACGCTGAAATAATAATTGAGATTTTTTTAACAGCGCAGTGTCTTGATAAGTAAAGAAGAACTCTTTCAACACACAGCGTTCGTTAAAGCGCTCTTGGTCAGTTGCCAAGTAAGTACGCCCAAAGCCTCCTTGTCCTAAAATCTGCCGAATCAAATATCGTTGGCGAAGCAGAGTTCCCAAAGAAATGGGTGCAATCATAGGTCAAACTAAATCCAAAAAAATCACACCAACGGGTGTATCAATCCTCACTTTAAAGTGAGGAAGTTTCCACAGTGGGTTACCCCCCATGGGCAAACACCCTAAGGGGGGAAAGCAATATCGGATTAGGTTGACCCGCAATAGCGAGTACTTAAGAATCTATCGGAAGCACCTATCGCACAAATTTAGGCATTACTTCAGCAGCGGTGAACACGCCATGTAGCCCTCGACGATGCAGCTCAATCCCTGCCTTGAGATAACCAAAAGCTGGACCGCAGACATTAGCTGCCATGCTAGTTTCATCCCCTAGAGTAAATGTATTGGTTGACAGCTTTCCTTCAAAGGTACGCCCCGTCACCCGCACATTCGTGCTGAGTGGTTTTTTGGGATTGCGCGTATCGACGACACCGCCAACTGTGACGCGATCGCGATCGCAAATTCCAGCCAATTCCAGCATCACATCATCCGCATGTTCCATATTTTCTAGAGTTAACAACCCATTTGTCCGAGCTAAGAGCGCTGCCACTTCATCATCCGTCATCGCTCTAGCGGCTTCCACGTCGTATCCCGGCATGTGGGCAATGTCTTCTCGGATTGTGGCTCGATAAGCTTCCCAATTCGCAATGCCAACACCAAAAGTAATTTGAACGCTATGAACTTCGCTAAAGCTTTGAGCTGCCAGTGCAGCGGCGGCGGTTAGCAAACCCGGTGTGGCACCACAGCCCGTCATGTATGTAATGCCGCAGGCTTTCAACTCATCCGATAGTGTCAGCAATTGTTCCACAGCGCTCGTCCGCTTCATGGCGTCAACCAACACACCTTGCCAACCCGCTTCAATAAATTGCTGGGCAACCGATGCCATAAAGGTGTTGGGCAAATTAGGCAACGCCAAAAAGTAGCCTTCAACGCCAGAAGCACGGCGAATTAGTTCGTGAATAGTATCGTTGCTCAAGATGTCATCATCTAGATATCCAATTGAGCCATGAGCATGGCAGGATGCAATACTGATATCGGCATTTAGCCCTTGGGGATTATAGGCATAGCCTTTTTGATCCGCGATCGCGGTCAACTTCATTTCTGTTTTGAGCGCCAATACTCGGCTAGCGGCTTGCCCCAAACCACCAAATCCTAATATCCCAACTTGAACTGGTGCCCCCAATGGATTATTTGAGGATGCGAGGACTTGTGTCATATGTTGCTGAACCATTTGTTACGTGCTACCCAAAGTAAATAGATTCTCATTATCCAACTGAATCTTGGTGGTTATCCATCCAACGACAGAGGAATTTGAGGACCACAAATCTATAAAATTTTAAGAAATATTACTAAGATGGCTAGAAAATTAATTTTCAATTTATTTCTTAGCCATTGATTGTTTCATAGCAGTCCCGTGTCATTTATCAGAACGGTGTGTTTTAGTGCGGTGTTGCTTCTTCACAGCTCTCTGATTCTGGCTTGACTGCATTTTGAAGTTAAGGGAAAATAACAGACAGCTCAGTTTTTACATATTGTGACTAGGACTTCTATTAAGTTTTAATATCCACTGGTTTAAGTTTATTTCTTAGCTTTAGCTTAGTTAATAAGCAATTTAGTTGAATTTAGATACTAGTAGGCGAGTCTGGATGAATCACGACATATCGGTTATGCCTTGGCACAAAAGCAGAGATTAAAATATGGAAACTCTAGAGTTTATTATTTATCCAGATGGTCGTGTACAAGAGACAGTAACGGGGGTTGTGGGGGCATCTTGTGCCGAAGTAACTGCTGCTATTGAAGCTCAGCTAGGGCAGGTTTTGAGCCAAGAGCAAACCTCTGAATATTTCGCCCAGAATATTGAACAGTCAGTGGCTACAAATACCCATTTCACCGCCAGTGAATGGTAGTTATTGACAGCCTTTAAGTTTTTGAATTTTTGTCTAGTTCTATAGTTTATAAAGTCGCAATGTCACACTTTAGCCAAATTAAAACTCAGATTCGGAATCTCCCTTCCTTACAAACAGCTTTGACTGATCTTGGAATTGACTGGCAGCCAGGACCTCAAGAGGTACATGGTTATCGCGGACAAACTCGTACTGCTGATGTGGCGATCGCCCAAGCGAACGGTTATGACATTGGCTTTAGCTGGAATGGCAGTGAATATGAGTTAGTTGCCGATTTACAGTTTTGGAATCAGCCCATCCCGGTTGAATTATTTCTAAGCAAGATCACCCAGCGTTATGCAGTCCAGACCGTATTGACCGAAACAGCACAGCAGGGCTTTCAAGTTTCTGAACAACAGCAAAACGTAGACGGCTCAATTCGTTTGGTTCTACAACGGTGGAGTGCCTAGTTCTTCAAAGCGAAATTTTTAAGGCGAAGCATTAACCCCGACCGTAGTAAAGCGATCGCGCCCTATGCTAAATGCTTCGCTTTTGCGTATTTAGATTGAACCCCTTCTCTCTGCTGCCTTAGAGGTAAGTCTCCCCTATGGATGATGCAACAAACGGTACAAGTTTCAACGAATTAAATCGATCAGGGTTGGAACCTGAACTGGGTGGGCTGTTGAGAAATGAGCCTGAGTTGACTGGGCTGGAGCCAGAACTAGGCGGAGTTTTACGGCAAAAGGGAGTTTATGTAGATGAAATTACCTGTATTGGTTGCAAACATTGCGCCCATGTTGCTCGAAATACTTTTTATATAGAGCCAGACTATGGGCGATCGCGGGTGATTAGTCAAAACAGTGACTCAGAAGAGGTCATTCAAGAAGCAATAGAGACCTGCCCTGTAGACTGCATTCACTGGCTAGACTACACCGAACTCAAGCAACAGGAAGAAGAGCGGAAATATCAGGTTATCCCTGTGGCTGGATTTCCGATTGATCATGCATCACTACGCCGTAAAGCGAAAGATAAGAAGAAAAAGGCTATGGGATGACGAAGCTCCTGCATCTTTTCAAAAACGCTTAGCCTGATTAAAAAGGAGCATTTGCAAAAAGTATCAGCTAGACTGATGTCGAGGTGAAATCACGAGCTTTCAGGACTCTTAAAGGTTGTGAAATACTTTTTTTTGTCGGATGGTTGGACAATCGGTCGAGTCTGGGAATTAAGCGGGTTGTGGAGCGACAGCGCTTGGCGGCGAAAACCCTACATTGAGCAAATGAAGCTTTTTATTTGGGAAAATGGCGAAAAACTATGTCTCTATCGCGTTGAAGAGGCGGTGTTAATGCTAGAGGTCAAGCCTACTGAACGGATTCAGCTAGAAGCCGAAGGGAAAAATATTGGACAGGTAGTCCTAAAGCGCTTGATTACCGCAGATCAGGCGATCGAACGACTTTGCGTTGAAGCAGAACCCGCGCTACAAGTTGGCGGCTAAATCATAGAATGTAGAACGCTATTTTGACCTGTAGCTGAGCGGCAATTGGTGAAGCGAAGCTCTCTACAGGAATCGCGCCTTAAATCTATCGAGTAGTAGCCGTAGCCGGGAGCGCAACGCTGCGCCGCAGCAAAATCACGCGACGGCTATCTACGAGAGTTGCCCAAAAGCCGCGATCGCTCAACAGTTGCAGCGTCGTATTAGCTGCATTTGAGTCAGTTGTGTAGACCGCCAATAGGTAGGGGCGTTGCCCATAGGAGACCAGCCCAACATCTTTTCCAAGGGCTTGCCGAGCTTTGACCGCCATTTCTGGTTGGTTTTGATAGTCCACCAGCACCGCATAGCCAACACCTAGCGGCTTGGGGCTATAGCTAGCTGAATCATTCAGCTTAGCCGTCGTGGACGGTGAGGTTGTTGACGTTTGTGGTTTTGCGATCGTGGATGTTGAAGCAGTGGGTGAACCTTGAGGAATTTCCGCAGGACGAGCCACAAAGGCAGCCAGACCAGTCGTTTCCGTCACATATTTCGCCCAAGCATTGGCCCGGTCAACCGTTCTAAAACCACCAACGCGAGTCACTGTATCTTCCAAGTAACGGCAGGTATCAACAGAAGTATTGGGCGGTAAAAGCTGTTGCGCTTGAGTTTGACTGTCGGGCGTGCGGGTTACAATCAGCAATAGATACTCACTGGGCGCTGGTGGCTGACAAATTGCGTAATTTGCCGGTTGGGGCACAGGGATTTGGGCAGGAGGCAAAGCCTGAGCGTCGGCTTTTGCGCTTGCCGACAGCAAGATAAAACCTGTCAACAAAAAGCCGCATTGATGATGGAAGGCTTGAATCATTATGTGCATAACCGTTAAACGAGGAAGGGGTGCAGCCGGAGTTATACTTCCATTGCTTGGGACAAATGAAAAGCCACGAGGCACTTTAGGATGCAGGTGCCAAAGAAGCGATCGCTTGGGGAATTTTTTCTGAAGGAGCTTGAAACTCTCCAGTAATGACGAATTCTAACCGTAGTTTCAGCCAGTTAATAAACTGAGGGTTAGTTGAAATGACTGCGCTGGCGGGTTGAGGGCACTGATTTTTGAGAGTCGCCATATCGGGAGACTCCAGAAAAGCAGGTTGATGGACTAGCCAAAAATCTATTTCTTTTTCTTGCTCTTGATAATACCGAGTGCGCTCTTTCAGCACTTCATCCAGGGCTTCTCCATCTAAAAAGTTTCGACTAGCCAATATGAAATAGTAAGTTTGCATGGTAAACCCGTTTTAACTGAGTAATTTTAGAGATTTCAATTTAGATTACAGGATTTAGATTACAGGATTTAATCTTATCTAGAAGCCTGATGGATTACAGATCCAATCCAAAGCTCATAGCTGGAAAAATTCATAGTTTCTATGAACTGCCGCGAATCACAAGCTTCATTTCACGAACGGCACGTTCTATACCAATGAGCGCTGCTCGACTAATGATCGTGTGCCCAATATTCAACTCTTCCATTCCTGGCAAGCAGGCAACAGGATAGGCATTCCAATAGGTCAGTCCATGTCCTGCATTGACTCTCAGCCCAATCGAGATCGCCCGCTCACACCCATCCCCTAATACTTTTAGTTCTTTTTGTTGCGCTGCCTCCCCTTGGGCTTCGGCATAGCGCCCGGTATGCAGTTCAATAAATTTGGCTCCTACCAACCGGGAGGCATCAATTTGAGCAACGTCTGCATCAATAAATAGGCTCACAGGGATTCCGGCTGCTTGCAGCTTATCCACCACAAGAGTCATGCGTCCAGCTTGTCCGGCAATATCTAATCCGCCTTCTGTGGTCACTTCTTCGCGGCGTTCTGGAACCAGAGTCACGTAGTCAGGCTTAATCTCCAGGGCGATCGCCACCATTTCATCCGTTGCCGCCATTTCCAAATTCAAATGGGTTCGCACGGTCTGGCGCAATAGTTGCACATCCCGGTCTTGAATATGCCGTCGATCCTCTCGCAAATGCACCGTGATGCCATCTGCTCCACCCAGTTCAGCCAATACCGCAGCGGCGATCGGGTCAGGTTCTACCGTTCGTCGCGCCTGCCGAATGGTGGCGATATGGTCAATGTTGACACCGAGTGTAACCACTCCAAAATTCCTTTGCTGTAAGCATGTGACCTCGATTGTACCGAATCATCCTAAACTCGTCACCGCATCTCAACATCGATTTTCCTAGACGATCGTAGGCACTGTGTTCCAGTTGTAGAATCTATAGATGCTACGTTGGTAAAGTATGGATTGATTTTTGCTTGCAATATTTTTTAGGCGGACTAGCACGGTGATAAAGGCTTCATCTCATGCAGCAAAAGATGCATTTCGCTGGCAGTTTCTAATCAGCGCGATTCAAGATTTGCCATTGGAAAAACTCAAGACTCAAACGCTTAAACGGTTTTTCTCGCGGCATGGGGTGGGATCGGGTGGTTGGCTGATCATTGCGGCTGGCGCGGTCGCCTTGCTGTATTGGCATGGCAGGCTAGTCTTTGCCACGGTCATTGGAGTGGTGGTGATGCTGCTAGTGTATTTGATGCACGACTGGAAACCATCCATCAACGCTGTGGAAGTGCGTAAGCTGCTGCAAGGCTGGAATCAGCCATTTGTGGTTTCTGTGGGTGCAGGGGCGATCGCCACCTTCAGCACTTATCTTGCGATCGCAATTTGGGCAGAGTCTGACAGCGCTTGGATTGCATCCGGGGCAATTTTACAGGGAATGGGAACGCTGATTGGGTTAGGACTGTTAATGTGGCAAATTTGCAATCGCCAAAATCCGCAGGCTCAGATTCCAATTAATCAACTGCTGTTTGATTTGGCGCACAAAGATCCCTTGAAGCGTTTATTGGCAGTCCGACAACTGACCGATTCGGTTTCTGTATTGGATGATGAGTATCGTTTGGAGCGGCGATCGCAGGGGGCAAATCGTCCGCATAATTCTGCCAAAATCCCTTCTCGCCGTCAAATCGCTGACTACTTTCGGGTCATGCTACAGCGCGAGGAAGACCCGATTATTCGGGCAGCCGTTTTAGATGGTCTACAAACGTTGGAAATTGTTTATCAATTGCAGCAAGCGACTGAGCCAATGATTCGAGTCAGTCAGCCGCGATCGCCGACTAGAGTTAGACGGGTAGCGCCGGAGCGTTTAATGCGATAGTCCCTCGCACTTTCTTCAAGACTGCATTAATTAAAAAAGCCAGAGAATTTAAATTCTCTGGCTTTTTCGTTGATTAGCTCAAGGGTGATTACAAAACACCTAGATTAGAAAGTCCTAAAATCGCACCTGCTCCCAAAATGTGCCCCAGAGAAGCTGAGCCGATTAAAGCAGCTAAACTCATGCCACCAAAGGTCGTCGGTGCAGGACCAACGTTTTTTCGACTTATGGTAGCTCGACCGATTGCAAACGCCAAGACATTGCAGACTATCATCACGATTGCGACATTAGGACCCCAATTCACCGCTCTTTCAGCAACGGCAAGTAACGGCATATTCAACATTAGGTTATCTCCAAAAAATCTAAGTTGGCGATATTGTCTAACTGCCACTTCCACTTTGATAGGAATTGCAGCAATAGTTTACATTCTGAAGCACGGGTTGGGTATGTGAGTGCCGTTAAAGGCTGGAGAAAGGGGTGCAGAAATCACTCGGAGCAGAACCGCATCCAATATTCTCATCACCCAAGGGCTTAAACCCCCCATCCTGATTCAACAAAGTACGGCTATGGTTAAACGCGATCGCTACAGGTTCATATATAGAAATAGCTTCTATATATATTCAAAGTTGAGCACAATGGCGGATAAGAAGGGTGGGTTGTAAAAGCCAGAATGATGTGTGTATCAGAGTGTAAACAGCTACGTTGACGAACCTGAAGTCTTCAATCTTACCAAGAACTACCTATGGGTCCATCTACCGTCGTTCCCTCATCAAACCTTCATTCTGTATCCAAGCGCTGTACTCAACGGGTATCTCTCAAAACGAATAGTCTATTAACCGCCAAAACGCTTCATCGCCTGTGGTGCAGTCGGGGTGCCGTTCTCACCAAGCAAGGCTATTACGAGGCTGCTCTTGCCAGTTTTGAAGCAGCCCTCCGCATTCAACCGAATCGTTCTAAAACCTGGGTGTTTCATGGGGTGGCGTTAGTACACCTTCATCACTACAAAGCTGCCTTGGCGAGTTTTAACCGAGCCTTAGATTTATCTAACACGAATCGTGAAGCTTGGCTGTTTCGCGGGTCTGTGTTGAAAGAGTTGCAGCAATATCAAGAAGCGCTGTTTAGCTACAGTCAAGCGTTAAAGTTGCAAAAGCAAAATTCTGATGTTTGTCGGGACTATCCCATGTGGAACTCATCCAAAATCGATTGGACATTGGTAGAGTAACGGGACGTGTAGCTTAATCCTCCCATCATGACTGATCAGCGAATCTTGATTTGGTTTCGTAGCGATTTGCGATCGCACGACCATGAACCCCTGCACCGTGCCATTCAAGCAAACCCTGATTTTTTGCTGCCGCTCTATTGTTTCGAGCCGCGTCAGTTTGGGCAAACCTCCTTTGGCTTTCCTAAAACGGGCGCATTTCGGGCACAATTCTTGCTGGAAAGTGTGGCAGATCTGCGGCGATCGCTCCAGTCCCTCGGCAGCAATTTGATTATCCGTCAGGGCACCCCAGAATCCGTGATTCCTGACTTGGCGAAACAGTTAGGCATCACCGCAGTTTACTACCACCAAGAAGTCACCTCAGAAGAAGTTGCGGTGGAAAACTCAGTACATCGGATGCTAGAGGCGATCGGGGTCAAGTGTCACCGCTTTTGGGGACACACGCTGTATCATCCCGATGATCTGCCCTTTGAAATCAGCCAACTGCCAGAAGTATTTACCAATTTTCGCAAGCAGGTCGAAAAAGAAAGCACAATCAATCCTGCCTTTCCCACACCCAAAAGTCTTCCCCCTTTGCCCTATGTGCCCGCTGGCGATTTGCCGACCTTATCCACCTTTGCGCTAAACCCACCTGCCTTTGACAATCGTGCTGTCCTGAAATTTGAGGGCGGCGAAACCGCAGGTAAAGCCCGTCTTGATCACTACTTTTGGCAACAAGATTGCCTCAAGACTTACAAAGAAACTCGAAATGGCATGGTGGGGGCCGATTATTCCTCAAAGTTTTCTGCATGGTTGTCGTTGGGCTGTCTTTCGCCTCGCTATATTTTTGAGCAAGTGCAGGAATATGAAACTAAGCGAGTGCAAAACGATTCAACTTACTGGCTGATTTTTGAACTGCTGTGGCGAGATTATTTTCGGTTTATCTGTGCCAAACATGGCGATCGCATTTTCCGGTTGTCTGGGCTGCAAGGAATGTCTATTCCCTGGAAAGAGGACTGGCAGCGGTTTGACCTATGGCGCGAAGGTAAAACGGGCTTCCCGCTGGTGGATGCCAACATGCGAGAAATCGCGGCTACCGGATTTATGTCTAATCGGGGGCGGCAAAATGTTGCTAGTTTTCTCACCAAAAATTTGGGCATTAACTGGCATATGGGCGCAGAGTGGTTTGAGTCGCTGCTGGTTGATTACGATGTATGCAGCAATTGGGGCAACTGGAACTATACGGCGGGTGTCGGCAATGATGCCCGTGGCTTCCGCTTTTTCAACATTCTCAAGCAATCTACAGACTACGACCCCGATGGCAGCTATGTAAAACACTGGTTGCCCGAACTGATACAGGTTCCCGCAGGTAAAGTGCATGAACCGTGGCAGCTTCTCCCCGTAGAACAGCAGCGTTTTAATGTGAAGCTTGGCGTGGACTATCCTAATCCGGTGGTGGATTTGTTTAAATCAGCGGCGGCAAATGAGGCAATTTACAATGCAGCGATGCAGAAAGCTGGGATGGGTGCTAAGGGGGAATTTAGCGGAGCATGGGAGCGCGGCAAGAATAAAAATAAGCTAGGGAAAGACAAGCCAATTAAGCGGAAAGGGTGAGAAAATGGCGAGGAACGCGATCGCGCCCACCCGTTACAATAACGATAGATTGGGGTGCTACTGATAGTGTTTAAGGTCTGTTTTGAGAGGCTGCCTATCTCAAGGAGACTTGCTATTCTCATGCTTGGCTTGTTTTAATCCGGGCTTTTGAGTGGGTTCAGTGTAGATTCAACCATACGGTGACATCAGCCCACACTATGACGCAGATCTTTTATTTACCCGATGAAAATCTGATCGAAACAGAAAACGCCAATACCTTGCTTACAGCGGCTTTGGAAGCGGGAATTCCTCATACACACGTCTGTGGCGGCAATGCTCGTTGTTCTACCTGTCGAGTATTGATTTTAGACGGGGAAGAATTTTGTGCGCCTCGAACCCCAGAAGAACAGGTTTTGGCAGATCAGTTGGGCTTTGAACCCTGCATCCGCTTAGCGTGCCAAACGATGATTGCCCGTAAAGGCAAAATTACTCTGCGGCGGCTGTCTCTGGATGCCGATGACATGGCAATGTTTTTTGACCAGGCATCTAAAAAATCAGCTCCTTCTTTATTGGGGCAAGAAAAGCACGTCGCCATTTTGTTTGCAGATATTCGAGGGTTTACTACTTTTTCAGAAGCGCTATTGCCCTACGATGTGATTTATGTTTTGAATCGCTACTTTCAGCGGATGGCAGAGGTGATCAATCGCTATGGTGGCACGATTAATGTCTACATGGGCGATGGGTTTATGGCGCTATTTGGGCTAGATAATCCCGATCGCGCAGCGGAACGAGCCATTCGAGCAGGAGTGGCAATGCTGTCAACGTTGGAAGAACTAAATCCATCCTTGGAAGGCTTATACCAACAGCGGTTACGAATTGGTATTGGAGTGCATTACGGCGGCACTGTGATTGGCACCATTGGCGATCCTAAAAATCCTAAAATGACCGCGATTGGGGATGCTGTGAATTTGGCAAGCCGGATTGAAGCTGCCAATAAACCTTTAGGAACAACCTTTCTCGTTTCCGAAGAAGCATATATCGAAGCTAAAGACCATGTTCTAGTAGGGCAATCGTTTCAGGTAGACATTCCGGGTAAAAGCGGAAAATATACCCTTTACGAAGTCAATAATGTTACTCCTTCTACAAACGGCAAAGAGTTTGGCATACTGCCTTCCGTCCCAGAAAAGCGCCACCATTTAAGCTCAGTTAAACGATTGATGACGGCTTTGGGATCGTGGTTGAAACGGTTGATTGGGAAGTGAGCGCCAGTGGGCTAATCTGAAGCTTGAAAAATCTGATAGCCCACTACTTCTCCTGCTTTTCTCTGGGCAAGGTTACGGTAAAGGTGGTGCCTTGCCCAAGGGTGCTACAAACGCTGAGGCTGCCGCCTTGAAGTTCTGCACATTGTTTGGCGATCGCTAAACCGAGTCCAGTTCCAGGAATTTGCCCAACGTTACCAGCACGATAAAAAGGTTCAAATAAATGTGCCAGCGTTTGTGGAGGAATGCCAATGCCTTCATCAGAGACGCTCAGACTAAAGCGATCGGTTTCACACTGCAAACTTAAAGACACAGTGCCGCCGTCAGGAGAGTACTTCACTGCATTACCGAGCAAGTTGTTTAATAAGTGCCACAGGAGTTTTTCATCTAGAAACGCCTGATAATGCTCAACGTTGGTGGAAAAAAGCAGCGTGTGGTGGTCATCGCAGTTTACCTGTAGCACTTCTATCAGTTCTTTACAAAAATCGACTAGATCAACCTTTAAAGGAGACCATTGCAAAGTGCTAGCGTTTGAATGCTCTAGGGTTAGTACATCTTCTAATAATTTATTCAGGCTGTTCGTTGCCGTTTGAATCCGCTGGACATAGCGCATTTTTTTATCATCAGGCAATAGGTGGGTATTTTGACTTTGCAAGACTTCTGCAGCAAACTTGATGGCAGTTAATGGATTGCGGAGTTCATGCGCCAGCAGACAGAGGTACTCTGATTTTTCTTGCGCCAGTTCTTCAGCGGCAGTTTTTCCGGCTTGAACCGTTTTCAAGGTTTGATGCACTTCCAGTTCTGATTTGTGGCGAGCGAGTGCAATTTCAATCGTGGTGGTAAGGGATTTTTCACTGAATGGTTTCATCAGATAGCCAAACGGTTCAGATTGCTTAACCCGCTCTAAAGTGGCGTGATCGGCGTTGGCAGTCAGGTAAACCACAGGTAATTGAAAATCTGTTTGGATGATTTGAGAGGCTTCAATGCCATCCATTTTGCCTTCCAGCCGAATATCCATCAATATTAAATGGGGACGGGTGATAGCGACTTTTGCGATCGCCTCTTCGCCAGAGACTGCCAATCCCGCTACGTCATATCCCAAAATTTCTAAAGTTTCTCTCAGATCATCCGCAACGAGTTGCTCGTCTTCCACAACCAAAATTCTGGTACGCGCCATGCCGAAATCCCAAGTAGTGCAGTGATCCTGTCAATCAATATCGAAAGCAGCGTTGATTAATTAACAGTGATGGCGAAAGATAGTAGTGAAAAAGGGGCGATCGCCGCAAGATATAAAAGCTGATATAAATTTTGCAGATTCTATCAATAAACTAATAGACGTAAATAACAATGGTTGTAACAGGTTTACCGACAAAAAGGCAATTAACACAAAGACGGGCTGGTTTAGATTAAGTCAATCTAAATCAGCCCACTCTAATGATGAATGCCCCAGTTAAATTTCAGCGACAGCGCGTTCAATCAAGCGCCGTGCCAAAGTTTGCACACCGGTATGACGGTAGTACTTCACATTCATATCCAGCAATGCGCCCAGGTAATCCGCTTTGTCGTCGGTGAATTCAATCACACCCTTGAGATTGTGCATCAATCCACTCTGGGTCGCTCCTGTAGAAGAGACGAAGTTTTTCATCCAACCTTTTGTGGAATCAAAGCTTTTGGTAATAAAGCCCAGCTTGTCACTAGAGTTGTTGCCAGGAATCAGATCCTTGACGCTTTTGTAGGTTTGATTTCCTTCCAAATCTGAAGGATTGCTGCCTTGGACATTGCCAAGCGCTTTCTCAGCAAACTCGGGACCCAAGGGAATTAGCCCATCGAAGCAGACCAATGCCGCCATCCGCATGAGCGACTCGCCACTGTAATCGCCTAATGCTCCAAGAAAGTCACCAATGCTGTCGCCGGGGATGCCGTTAATTTGGCAGAATGCAACCAGCTCAGTCACCAATTTGACAGATAGGTCAATGCTTTGAGCTTTTTCTGGTTTTGGACTGATATTTTTGAGAAATCCCAAAAATGTATCTTGTCCAATGCGGTTGGCGAGGGCACCCGCTCCTAGCAAGCCAGATCCTCCTTGGACCGTGTCATACAGCCAGTAGGCGCGCTGATAGCCCTGGGATTTGTCGTTGTACAACGCGACTGCCCGTTCACCAATTTGCTGAATCAGCGCTTCATCAGTTTCGCCGGTGACTGCGCGAATAGTGTTGTCGAACCCAGTCAAATTTTGCCATTGTCCAGGAACGAGCGTATCTAGCGACTTCATCGCCATCACGGTAATGCCGCCACTGGGGAGGTCGTCAACGAGTTCAAAAATCGATTTACTCACAGATAAGACTCCTTATTTCTGTTTGGACAGACCGTTTAGATTAAATTTTTGGATCCAATTTACGCGGTCTTGCTTGGTAAAGGATGGATCACGAGATTGAGCTTTGACTTGAAAGCGATCGCTCACCAAAACGCCCGTCCCGTTTTGCCCTTGGTCAACACTGGGGAAACCAGCAATTTGGGAAGTACTTTGTTTATATTTACTGGTAGACTCTGGCGTGCTAACCGTATCGCTGATGGAAAGCATCGCCACATTTTTGCCGCCTTTATTGACCTTATGTTCTGCAAAACCTTTCTTTTCTTGAGCAGCCACGACCGAAAAGCCATCGGCTGACCTAGGAAAATATTTGTTGAGCTGAGTTCCGTTGACGGCTTGTTTAGAAACTGCTGATTGACCCTGAGTTTCTTTTTGAACCTGGTCATAGCTGGACGGAGGCTTATCCCCACAGGCAACTGCAACCAGTGACAGGCTTAATAAGGCAGGAACGAGAAGTGTACGGGAAAAAGCAATCATGGCACTCTCACTAAATACGAAAAATGGGGACTAGCCAGCAGGCTGAGGCACCAATGTTGGGTTAGGCGCTCTTTGAGGAAGTGGCGGCAGTTTGGTCACTTGAGTCACAGGCTTTTGAGCCGCAACCGGCGCGATCGCTGGCTTCATTTTTGCCAATGCTTTCAGGTCAAACTTTTGTAGCCACTGCACCCGATCTGTCTTAGTAAAAGAGGGATCGCGGGAAAGGATTTTCACCTGATAGCGATCGTTGACCAGAATTCCGGTAGCATTAGCGCCTTGCTCGACTGCTGGATAGCCTGCTACTTTCTCGGTTGCTGCTTGATACTTAGCAGCCGCAGAAGGAACACTGGTTGTATCACTAATCGACAGCATGGCAACGTTTTTGCCATCTTTGTTCACTTTATATTCAGCGAATCCTTTCTTCTCTTGGGCGGGAACCACTTCATAGCCCCTGATGCCATCGGGAAAAATCTTGTTGAATTTTGCGCCTTGTTCCGCTTTTTTAGCAACTGCGGAAGATGCACCCCGTTGGGTCGTGTCTTTTTGAACCTGAGAATAGCGAGATTGTTGAGTAGGAGCGCAGGCTGAGATAAACAGCACTAGGCTAAGCAACAAAGGGGCAAGAATTTTGCGCCAGCGAGCAGAGTTCATAAAGGTCTCCTTAAAAGAATAGGACAATTGAAAATTTTGTCGTAACTTACCTTTTTCTGTAGCAAAATACTCAAAAATCTTAAGACAAATATTTAAGAATCGCGAGCGGAAATCTACAGTAAAAAGTTTTGCATATTAGGCGTATTGACCTGTAATTCAAACCTGAGATCCATCATTAAAAACTTTTGCCTCTGTTGTCTTCATCCTTAGTGCATAAGTACGCGATGTAGGCTCTTCTTAAACAACGCGATCGCCCTTGTTATTTAATTTCTGTCGCCTATCCTTTTTCTCCCAAAATTAGGAGAATTCTTTCCGAAATAGGAGAAGGAGATACGGATTGAAGTCTGTATCCGCAATGGGGAAGGGATTTAAGCTAAGAGTCGCACAGATAGGATGCACTCCAAACAGTACTTCAAGGTTGGGTGCTAAGCAGCCATTTAACAATTTGTGTAAAGATTTGGAAAACCCACTTTTTGTTTTTAATCCATGTGCCGCTTACTGGGCTATTTTGGCGCTTCTGTGCCCCTCGATCAACTCCTGTATAAGCCTGAACATTCTCTGATTGTGCAAAGCTATCAGCCCCGTGAGATGACTGCGGGATTGCTGAATGCCGATGGGTTTGGAGTCGGCTGGTATCATTCGCAGCGTGATGTTGATCCGTTTTTCTACAAGAACACGCTGCCCATTTGGAATGATATTAATTTGCCTAGCCTTAGCCGTTATGTCGAATCGAGCTGTGTGTTAGCGACTGTTCGTAGTGCCACAGCGGGCATACCCGTTGATTTAAGTAACTGCCAACCCTTTCAATCTAAGAAAATTTTAGGCATTCATAATGGTTTTATTGCCAATTTTCGCCAAACGCTTTATCGCCCGATTCGAGAACATCTGAGTGATGAGGCGTATCAATCAATTCAAGGCACAACTGACTCTGAACATATTTTCGCGCTGATAGTTCATGAGCTGCAAGCTTCACCGATCTCATTAACAGAGGCTGTGAGGCGATCGCTGGAGCTACTTTCCAAACTTGGCGAGAAACATGGAACCGATTTCTCTGCAAATCTAATCATCACCGATGGACAGCAGATGGTTGCCGTTCGGTATGCTAGCCGAGATCCGGTGCCCAGTCTCTATTGGCTGAGAGATGATCTCCTGTTTCCCGATGCCGTTTTGATTGCTTCCGAGCCGCTATTTGACAGTGATTGGATTCCTTTTCGCGATCGCAGCATTCTTACTATTGCCCATGACCTCACTATCGAAACCCACGATCTCTAGCCGCTCACTCCCGCTTGTGGGTTCTCGGCTCCTCACTTCTCACTTGCGCCAATGCATGACAGAATGCCGCGAGTCTACTCTGTCTTTGTTTAAAGGCATGGATTATGAAACTCTGTGTTGTCATGCTCATCCAGATTTCAGTCCGGTGGGCTGGCATTTGGGACACATTGCCTACACCGAATCACTTTGGCTGCTAGAGCGCTCCGCCGGATATCTCCCTCAGTTCCCTGAATATCATCGCCTGTTTGCAGCGGATGTTTTGCCAAAAGTCGATCGCGTTAAACTACCTAACCTGGCAGAAATCGAAGATTATTTAGGCAGTATTCGAAAACAGGTTTTTGCCTATCTGGTGATCGCGCCCATTGAGCAACAAGAGCGGTTGTGGCGATGGTTATTGCAGCACGAAAGCCAACATTGTGAAACGATCGCCTTAGTGTTGGCAATCAAAGCAACGCAAGAAACAGCCCAATCTTCATCCTTTATCTCTTACCCCTTGCCTCCCATCCCTGACTCTGCAATGGTGCAAATTCCGGCGGGTGCTTTTGAGATGGGACATGAGGCGATCGCGGCGCTGGATAATGAACGCCCCAGTCATCGGGTGAATCTGGGAGCATACTGGATTGATCAGTATCCAGTCACTTGTGAGCAATACCGTTTGTTCATGCAAGCGGATGGATACAAAACTGCTGCCTACTGGTCAGTCGAAGGTTGGCAATGGCTACAGCAACGTCCAGTGACTCAGCCGTTTTACTGGTCAGATGACTCAGCTTGTGACCTACATCCCGTTTGCGGGGTCAGTTGGTATGAAGCGGAAGCCTATGCCAACTTTGTTGGTAAGCGATTGCCCACAGAAGCCGAATGGGAAAAAGCAGCGGCATGGAAAAGCGCTGCCCAACCACCGTTAATTTATCCTTGGGGCGATGAAGCTCTGTCTCCATCACTCTGCAACTACGGTCACGTTATCGGGCAGACCACTCCGGTAAATACTTACCCCCAGGGAGTTAGCCCCTTTAGCTGCCACGACATGCTGGGGAACGTGTGGGAATGGACTAGCTCATGGTTTAAGGGCTATCCAGACTTTGCTAGCTACCCTTACCAGGGTTATTCCCAGGTATATTTTGATGACCAGCATCGAGTGTTGCGGGGCGGCAGTTGGGCAACGCGATCGTGGGCTTTACGCAATACCTTTCGCAACTGGTATCATCCCCATGTGCGAGAGATCTTTGCAGGGTTTCGCTGTGCCCAAGATGCTTACTAAACACTCAAAACTTTTTTCCGGCTACATAAAACGACTGGCTAATCGCATGGCATCGCCTAAATCGACGTTGCCATCGTTGTTGGAATCTAAAAAGTTGTTGAGCAGCGGATTGGAGTTTCCTTCAAGGGTTTTGCCAGAACCCAGCAAATTGAGCAAGATTGGAATCAGTGAAGCCAGTAATCCTTGAACAGTGCCAGCAGGCAATCCTGTGCGCTGGGCGATTTCTGTGGCAATCTGAGCTTGTTGATCTGGAGAAAACAGGGCAGATACAGCGGCAGGGTTGGAGCCAATGCCGCCAAACTGGTTGACGATCGCCGCTACTTGAGAGTCTCCGCCTGCTGCTTGTTGTTGCTGCAACGCCGATCGCACATGCCCGCCCAGCATGGATACCATCGTTTCGCCTGTTCCGGCATCAAGGTTGTTGTTGCTAGCGATTTGTTGCACCGTGCCCAAAATATCGCTCATCTGATCAGGATTCGCTTGTTGATTAGGGTTAGCGATCGCGCCCATAATTTGGTCAAAAAGTCCCATCGTTCCACACTACTAAACTGCCATCATCATACGCAAAAGGCTCAGTCATTTTGTACTGAGCCTTCTTCTTCAATCTTTTAGGAAACGGCTCAACGAATCAAACTCGCTATTAACCGATTTCTACTCCGCTGGTGTCAACCGAAGTTGCACCGCTCACGCTGGATGCGACAGACGTTGCCTTGGTTAAAAAGTCCTGGCTAGGCACTTTCCCCTTTAATACAACAGTGCCACCTGTTTGAGCAACCCACAGCGTTTCAACATCATCAATTTGTCCATCGTCATCAAACGCTTTAGCAACGCGCTTCGCCAAACCACTTTGGTCATATTCTCCATCCAAACCCACACGCTCAGCAGGAATAGCACTACCTGTAGGAGCATTTGCAGGAGCCGCTTCCGCAGGAGCCGCCGCTTCCGCAGGAGCAGATTCAGCCTTCTTTCCACCAAAAATTCTTTGTAAGAAACCCATAGGTTCAGCAATCTCCTAATATTATGATTCACAATGCAGGTTAGCTTAAACAAGCTGTTCAGCACATTACCAAAAGATAGAGAAAAATTAGCGTTATGCAAATGACAGGGTGAGACAACTTAAGGAAGATTCCCACTGGAAGAAAGTAGCATTGAGGTTAGCCCACTAACTTAACTCCTGGGCTAACGGCTTTTCAGACACCGCTTTTTTAGATTGCGATGCTCTGGATAACAACTTTCCTGCCTGTTTCAAATCCACATTGCCGCCACTAATAATCACACCAATGCGGGCGTTAGGCAACCGAAGCACGCCTTCTAGCAGAGCGGCGGCGGCAAGCGCTCCAGTCGGCTCCACCACAATTTTCAAACGTTCCCATAAAAAGAACATGCTGCGAAGAATTGCGGTTTCGGAAACAGTGACCATATCGGCTGCATAGTTGAGGACAAGGGGAAAGGTGTAAGTGCCTAGGCAAGGGGTTCGAGCGCCATCGGCGATCGTGTCAGGATTATGCACTGTTTGCAGAGTTTTGCTGTAGAACGATCGCGTGGCATCATCGGCTCGTTTTGGCTCCACCCCCACCACTTGGCATCGGGGTGATAAGGTATGAGCCGCGATCGCACAGCCAGAAAGCAGTCCACCGCCGCCACAGCACACCAGCAGCACATCCAATTCGCCCACCTCGTCAATCAGTTCTTTTGCGGTGGTTCCTTGTCCGGCAATTACAGCCGGGTGATCGTAAGGTGGAATTAAAGTCAATCCGCGTTCAGCCGCCAAGGTTTTTCCCAGCTCTTCTCGGTTCATCGTTTCGCGATCGTAGAGCAATACTGACGCACCATAGTCACGGGTGGCAGACTGCTTCACCGCTGGAGCATCCGCAGGCATCACAATCCTGGCAGGAATGCTAAGCAATCGACTGGCTAACGCGATCGCCTGAGCATGGTTGCCCGATGAATAAGCAATCACTCCTCGCTGCCGTTGTTCTGGCGACAACTGCGCCAACGCATTATAGGCTCCGCGAAATTTGAAGGAACCCGTCCGCTGAAAGTTTTCGCATTTAAAAAAGACCTGACTGCCCACCCGGCGATCAACCGTCGTTGAAGTGAAAACGGGAGTGCGATGGGCGTGCCCCTGAAGTCGAGTGGCTGCGGCCTCAATATCTGTGTAAGTCACTGCTAACAAAGGTGATGCGGCAGGTGGGAATGATTCAGAATCACTCATGGTGAAGGGCAAAAAAAGAAATTGCCTTCATGCTATCGCTTTGACGCACTCAGTTTGACAAGGGTTCAGTCCCCCAGTTGGATAATACAATTCAACAAAGCTCCCAATTCCCATGAATCAGGAGCCTTGTCTAGATGTTTATAAGGGAATAATTACTCAGCAGACTCGATCGCCTTGGCTGCTTTGCTCAACTGTTTGCCCAGCTTTTGCACCACAGTTTTAAAGCCGAGAGGGGCTTCAGAAGCGATTTCAGCAGTTTGCTCACCCAGACGAGCTAGCACTTCCGAGATCTCTTCAGGCTTCGCTTTACTGCGTTTTAGCACTTGCTTCAGTTCTTTCAAACCGCTGGCGATTTCCTTAAATTGCTCACCTTCGGCTTTGTGTACCATGCCATACCACATATCAATGGCAGCAGCAGAATCTTCAGATTTCAGAGAGGCAATTTTCTCGCCGTCTAGGGTTTCAATCAAAGAATTGATCTCATCCAGATGTTCTTGGTTGTCTGCCTTGTTAATTGAAGCGCCAACGTGGGCGAGTTGCTTACCCAGCTTTTGCAGGGTTGGTTTTGCACTCTTATCTGCTTCAGAAACACATTCACTAGTTTGCTCACCCAACTGCTCCAATATTTCACCGATCTCGTGGGCATCTGCCTTACCACTTTTCATCAACTTTTGAAGCTGTTTCAAGCTACTAGCGATTTCCTTTAACCCTGGCTCTTTTGCTTTGTTGAGAAATCCATGCCACTGATCAATAATGCCTAGTGCAGCTTCTGGCTCGACGCTGCTGAGATCGCCGTTGAGCGTCTCGATTAGTTCATTCAATTCTTGGTTGGTGTCTGATTCACTTTCAGCGTCACCCGCGATCGCTTTGGAAGAATTTTGTTGCTCATGCTTGCTAGATTTTTGCTCCTTAGCATCTTCTTGATGAGCCTGCTTCTGCTTTGTATCCGTTTCTTTAGATTGCTTGCTAGCCATGGGATTCATCCAAACAAATATGAGATGTACAGCCGTTAGCCTACAAAGCCAAACTTTGGGAGACCTCTTTCATAAGAAGCAACCTGAATTTACGAAGGTAATTCCCTAGAGGGGTGACTCATACCGAGTCATAGCTGGGTTGCTGATTTTGAGATCGATGATAGTGAGTGAGTTTTGGTACAACGCCTTAGAAAGCGATTGGGTTTTAGAAGAAGTGGATTCTCTAGTGGCACAATGATGGAAACTTGACCTGATGAGGCATAGCCGTGGGCGATCCGTTTTCTACTGCAATCCGCAAAAACACTCCGCGATCGCGCTGGCAAACTCTGTGGAATGACACATTGACCGTGTTTTGGGGCGATTGGCTAGATTTGCGGGTGCGTTTAGTGCAAGTCGCCGCATCGGGTTTGGTATCGCCGTTGATTTATATTGTTGGATTTGGCTTGGGCTTAGGCAGCGCTTTAGATGCCACTGTCAAACCGAGTGCTGGCGATAATTACCTGCAATTTATCTTGCCAGGAATGGTGGCACTGTCGTCGATGGTGATTAGTTTTGGAGGAACGACCTTCTCGATTTGCGGCGATCGCCTTTTTACCAAAACCTTTGAAGAACTGATGCTGATGCCTGTCCATCCGTTAGCATTGCACATGGGTAAAATGCTGGCAGGCGTGGTGCGGGGGATGCTCACGGCTGGGTCAGTTATTCTCGTGGCGATTCTGTTCACGGGCAAAATCTGGAGCTTTTTGAATCCGCTATTTTTGGTAGTGGTGATGCTAAACTGCGCTGTTTTTGCGGGATTGGGCGTGATTGTCGGGTTAAACGTGAAATCGTTAGAAAGTGTAGGCATCTACAACAACTTTGTGATTGTGCCAATGTCGTTTTTGGGCGCAACCTTTTTTGATCCGGCAACGCTGCCACCCGTGCTGAAAGTAGTTGTGTATCTGTTGCCCTTAACCTATGCCAGCATTGCCTTACGATCTGCGGCATATTTACCATTGGCTCAGTTTCCCTGGTACTCAATTGTAATTTTGCTGGTGGTGGCGATCGCGCTTTCCATTGCTGGAGCTTATCAATTTTCCCATCAGCAAGATTGAACATGTCTCGCCGCGCTCAATATTTTCCTTACCGAATGATATTGCTAGTCAGCATTTTTATCATTCTGCCCTTGGGCTACGGGGTACGATTTGCTGCTGACACATGGCTGAATGACTTTTTTGGTAGCGTTGCTTACGAGATTCTACTCATATTGCTCGGAGCGTTTCTCTTTCCAGCTATTCGTCCTATTTGGGTTGCCCTATGGGTCTGTCTGGCAACTTGCATTCTGGAGGGTTTACAGCTTTGGCAGAATCCATTGTATTTGGCTGCCAAAGCGACCTTTTTAGGACGGCTCGTGTTGGGCAACACTTTCGTTTGGTCGGACTTTCCAGCTTATTGTGTGGGCAGCTTTGCAGGCTGGGCATGGGTCACGCTGCTGCGCCGACGCTGGGTTCGATGAGCGATCGCGCGCCCATACACACTCCGCACTCTGCTATACCTGTCAATCTGAAGCGGTCGCGCTACACTGCCATCAAGCTCTGTTGCAAGCGTTCAGTGCTATTTTATTCCTTACCTTTTAACCTAAATGATTGACCTTTATACTTTCACCACACCCAACGGTCGCAAAGCCTCCATCATGTTGGAAGAGGTGGAGCTGCCCTACGCCGTCCACAAAATTGACATCACCAAAAGAGATCAATTTACGCCGGAGTTTGTTGCAATCAATCCCAACAGCAAAATTCCCGCGATCGTCGATCATGAAACAGGGATCACAATGTTTGAATCGGGCGCAATTTTGATTTACCTTGCCGAAAAAACTGGAAAACTGATGCCAACAGAACCCAAAAAGCGCTATCAAGTGCTGGAGTGGCTGATGTTTCAAATGGCAGGTGTGGGTCCGATGTTTGGACAGTTAAACCACTTTAAGAAATTTGCGCCAGAAAAAATCCCTTACGCGATCGATCGCTACGAAAAAGAAACGCTCCGACTCTATAGCGTATTGAATCAGCAGCTAGAAACCAACGAATTTATTTGTGAAGAGTACTCCATTGTGGATATTGCCACATTTCCCTGGGTTGCCACATATTCTTTCCAAGGATTAACTCTAGACAATCATCCCCACTTAAAGCGCTGGTTTGAAAGCATTCAAGCTCGTCCTGCCGTTGTAAAAGGAATGGCAGTTCCTTCCTAAACGTTGAGCCGAACTGCGACAGCTTTGAACTGTTGCAGCAGCAGATTCGCTTAGGTTTTATTCAGCTTCAAACAACTCCGCGATCGCGCTCATTGCTGATGCCAGCAAACTTGACCAGCAGCAAGCATTAACCAGAATTTTAGTGTCATCTAGCCAAACCAATCGATCCAAAAACTTTGGTCAAGACAGTAGCACTATTGACTCAAGTCTCTAGGTAGGTGAAGGGCTAAATGTGAGCCACTTTTTATCGCTTGCTGGGCGCGATCGCAAAATTGTTTGAAGTATAAGTAAGGATGATTGCTGATTTAGCGTAGCAACTGTGAAGGGTTAAGAAAAATGGGAAAACTAAACGCAAGTTCATCGATCAATGTGGTCATACTAGAACGGAGGATTCATTTCTATCCGGTATCACCTGATACCTGATTGATTGAGGATATGCTACTTTTAGCTAGCATTCCTCAATCTCGCCTGCCTGATAGCGCGCCTATTTGAGAAACACACTAAAAGCTTAGGATTATACCAATGACTGAAGGTTCTACCGATAAACAGCCGGATGAACTGCTGACTAATCAGTCCAAGTCTTTGATGCAACGAGTCATTAAAGGCTCAGTTTGGACTCTCGGGGGATATGCAATTAGTCAAGTTGTTCGTTTAGGAAACAACTTTCTGTTGGCACGGTTACTCTTCCCTAAAGCATTTGGGTTGATGGCGTTGATTTACACCTTTATCACCGCTCTTCAAATGTTTTCAGATATTGGCATTAATATCAGCATTATTCAAAATAAGCGTGGGGATGATCCTAAATTTCTGAACACAGCCTGGACCATGCAAGTTATTCGGGGCTTGGTTCTATGGATTTGTGCTTGCTTAATTGCAATGCCAGCAGCTTCTTTTTATAAAGAACCCCTGTTGCAATACTTACTGCCAGTCGTTGGTTTTACAACCGTGATCGACGGCTTGCTCTCAACAAACATGGCAACAGCAAACCGTCAGCTTTCATTGAAACGGTTGACTCTATTAGATTTGAGTACTCAACTGATAGCGATGCTCGTAACCGTTGCGGGAGCATGGATAGCTTATACAGCCAAAGCTCCACAAGAACTTGCAGTTTGGGCGTTAGTGCTAGGCACGTTTACCAGTTCAATCATTAGAACTAGCCTAAGCCACACCGTTATGGAAGGAATCCGCAACCGCTTTGAGTTGGAGCAAGAGGCGGTTAATGAAATTTTTCGCTTTGGTCAATGGATATTTTTCAGTACGGTACTAACCTTTTTTGCGCTTCAAGGCAACAACTTAATCATTCCGAGCTTGTTAGGCGTTGGCTTTTTTGGAATTTTCACTCAAGCTCAAACTCTGTCACGGGCGGCAAATGAGGTGATCCTGGTTTTAGGGTCTCGGGTTTTGTTTTCATCCTATTCAGAGTTGGTGCGCGATCGCCCCGAACGGCTGCGTCCTGTTTTAAGGCGATCGCGCCTTGTTTTGAATGGCATCAATCTGCTTGCCTGCCTATTTTTTATCTTTCTGGGTAAACCTTTAATTCATTTTTTGTATGACGATCGCTACGCTGATGCTGGCTGGATGCTGCAAATTTTGGCAGTCGGCGCACTGGTGACTGTTCTAGGCTACACGTACATGGATGTGTTAATGGCTCAGGGCAGAACTTCTCTCCTTCCCTTGCTGCACGGCACTCAGGTTGGCATTCAGCTTATGACTGTGTTTGGAGGCTACTACTTTGGGGGTGAATTTGGCGCGATCGTAGGGATTGCTGCGGTTGGTTGGTTTCTGTATCCCATTCAAGCCTTTATCTTTGCCCGCTTGCACCTTTGGCAACCAGAAATTGATCTACCAATCATTGGCATTGCATCTGTTATGGGAGCGTTGGTATTAAAGCAAGTCATTTAGACAAAGTTTGCAGTCCTTTCTTCAGTTCCACTGAAAATCCACTAAATCAACCGACCCGTCCGCTTGCGGACGGGGTATGGAAAACATTTTGCTTCCGAATACCAGATTCGGATATATAGCAATCGAGAGGATAGTTAAGACAGGATATACAGATACACCTAAGTAGTGGATAGCTATTCCCATGCCTGCTCCTTACAGCGACGACCTGCGCCAAAAAGTACTGGACGCGATTGCTAGTGGACACCGTAAAAGCCACGTCAGCCAACTGTTTAACATTAGCCGCAACACGATTGACCTGTGGCTCAAACGACGAGACGCAACAGGTTCACCCAGTGCTATTCGGCACTATCCACGCGGTCCCCAAGGCAAGATCACTGATTTGGAGCAATTTCGAGTCTTTGCCAAGCAGCATGGACATTTGACGCAGAAGGAGATGGCAGAGCAGTGGGGTCAACCAATCAGTGACCACACCCTGGGTAAAGCCTTAAAGCGGATTGGTTTCACTCGAAAAAAAAGAGCTATGGCTATCGGGAACGGGATGAAGCGCAACGGCAAGTCTGCTTAGCCCAATTGCAAGCCTACCTTCCGGAGCAACTTGTTTATGTGGATGAAGCCGGTGAGGATGACACCGAAGACTATGCCTATGGATGGTGTGAGCAATCCAAGCGATTTGAGGCCCTGAAATTAGGGCATCGAACGGAGCGCATCAGCATGATTGCTGGATGTGTGAGCGTCAAGTGATCGCGCCGATGACCTTTAAGGGCTATTGCGACAGTGTGTTATTTGAAACCTGGGTACAGGAGTTTCTCGTGGCTCAGTTAAAGCCAGGACAAGTGGTCGTGATGGACAATGCCAGTTTTCACAAATCGAGGGTAATTCGAGAGCAGATTGAGCAAGCTGGGTGCCTTGTTCTATTTCTGCCACCCTATTCCCCGGACTTGAACAAGATTGAAAAGTTTTGGGCGCGGCTGAAGCACTACTTACGTAAAACCCTCAATCAGTTTCAAACCCTTTGGGATGCAGTCGATAATGCCTTCAAAGCATTGTCCTAACCAACTGCTCGATTGCTATATCCCTACTCGATTTAATTAGGTAATAATTACTATTCGATAAGGGACTTAAATTCCTTGCTCAAACGGCTAGTTATGCTGGATTAATCTCTAAACCTCATAGGTCTCTTGATTTTTGAAAATTTGAATTCACGTTAGCTTATTGCAGAAAATGCCATTATTGCGGAAACAGAGCTTTAAGAGTTTTTGCTTCGGTTGCGGCATTGTGGTTTTGAGCCACCAGTTTTGCCCCAGTTTTGCCCATTTCCTCTAGCTGGTCATGCGGAGTGTGAATAGCAACTTGCATTGCTTCTTTTAATGCACTTACTGAGCCAGAAGGAACTAGCCAGCCAGATTTGCCGGGTTGAACCAGCTCAGGAATGCCTGCAATGTAAGTGCTAATAACAGGGCGACACAGTGCCAAAGATTCCATAATCACAACGGGCAATCCTTCCGCGAAGCTAGGAACTAGCATTACTTGTGCCGCCAAGATTTGCTGCTGAACCTGTTCGTTGGTTGCCCAGCCTGTGATTTCGACATGATTTTCCAGGCGGAACTGACGGATCATGGATTCAATTCGTTCTCTTAATGGACCATCGCCCACTAGCACCAGTTTGAAATCATGTCCCTCGGCTGCTAGGTGACCGGCCGCCTCAATCAAAAGGAGGTGCCCTTTCTGCTCACTCAAGCGCCCAATGCAAACAAAGTGTGGCTGCATGGGCAGGGGTGTGTAGGGGTGTTTCAAAAACATTTCATCAACCCCACAATGAACTACGTGAATTTTTGACCACTGGGGATAATCGCACCAGCGATACAGTTGACTTCGACCGAAGGAGCAGACAGACACCACAAAAGCAGCACGTTCAATCTTCTCTGTTAAGCCAATCGCTTGGGGCTTATCAAATTCTTCAGGGCCATGCACAGTCAGGCTGTAAGTTGGACCACCTAACTCACGACACAGCATGGCAACAGTTGCTGAATTAGTGCCAAAGTGCGTATGAACATGGGAGATTTTTGCTCTGGCAAACCAACGGAGTAACACACAAGCTTCTGCCAGATAAGCTAGATGGTAGACTAAGCCGCGATCGGACGAGTGCCCAACTGTGTAAGCTAACTTGGTAGCTTTTAAGAAGCGCAACGGATGTTTTAACGCCACAGCGATAGTGCTGCCAAGCAAGCCAGAAACGCCTTTTCCCAGCACATATTGAGTTTTGCTAGCTTCTTTTTTGTCAGCTTCATCAATGATTTCAGCCGCTAGCGATCGAATGGAAAAACGGTTGATTGGCACTCCAGCCGCTTCTAGAGCCACAATTTCTCGGCGAATGAAGCTGTGGCTGGTTTTGGGGTATTGATTAACAAGATAGGCAATAGTCATCGCAAGGGTGTTAAGGGGGAACAGACAGATCCGTAATTGCGCTTTTCTAAAAACTAAGGAAGATGCAATATAAGTGGCAACTTTTCAGAATGCTTGATTTTGAGAAGTTGTTCAACGTTCTAACAGTTTTCTTTTGGAGTGGCATCGTCAAATACCGAGGCTTAAGGAAATAAACATCTTCTCTACAGGTAAAGTTACGGAAATGAAGTAACGCCTCAACTATGCACTTGATTACCAGGGGTAATTCCCTTTTTTAGGAATCATTTATCGTAGTAGTCTAAGCACTTTTAAGAGAAATTTAGTGACTACTTCTCTACAAGAGCGGCGATCGCCTCTCGCATCGACTGATTATCAACAAGCACTCTTGAATGCGCTGCCCTTATCGACCGCACCCTATCAGGGCAACTTTGACACCGCCCTTTTTGCCCACAACTGGCAAACTTTACAGCCTGCGTCTCTAGAGATTTTTCAAATTAATCTTGGCAAATTATGCAATATGACATGCCGTCATTGCCATGTAGATGCCGCCCCTGATCGCCGAGAGGTAATGGATCGAGATACTATCAACGCTTGCCTTGCTGCGATCGACCAGACCAATGCCCATACGGTTGATCTGACGGGTGGTGCCCCAGAACTCAATCCTCATTTTCAGTATTTGGTAGATGAATGCACTCGGCGCGGCAAAAAGGTAATTGATCGCTGTAACTTAACTGTGCTGCTGTTGCCAACGATGCAGGAGTTGCCGGAGTGGTTAGCAAAACGCCAGGTTGAAATCGTTTGCTCTTTACCCCACTATCGTCAGCGCAATACGGATGCACAGCGGGGAGACGGCACCTTTGAAAAATCGATCACAGCGCTAAAAAGGCTGAATGCAGTTGGTTATGGAAAAGGAGACCCCACCCGCTGTTTAACCCTAATGAGTAATCCTGTAGGGGCGTTTCTATCCAGTTCGCAAGCCAGCCTAGAACAAGAGTGGAAAACGGGATTGTCGAAGCATCAGGGGATTACCTTCGATCGCCTAATTACCTTGAACAACATGCCAATTTCGCGTTATTTGGAATGGTTAGAGTCATCGAATAATTTGAAGCGCTATATGGAACTGCTAGTGAACTCTTTTAATCCAGACACGATCGCGGGTCTAATGTGTCGCAATACCCTCTCCGTTTCTTGGGATGGTCGGCTGTTTGACTGTGACTTCAATCAAATGTTGGAGTTGGATTGCCAGCCGGACAAGGTGAAAGCGATGCACATTCGCGACTTTCATCCAGAGTGGTTATTGCAGCGGCAAATCGTCACCGGACGGCACTGTTTCGGCTGCACGGCGGGTGCGGGGAGTTCGTGCGGTGGGTCAATCAAGGAGTCGTAAACAGTCGTAAACAAGAGGCGGTGCAAGAGTAGGGCGCTTCGTGAAGCGCCCTTACCGAACACAGATGATGCTTAAGACGACAACTGTTTTTTGGCGAATAGACTGCGACCTGATACCAATTTAAATGGTGTCAATGACAGATAGTGCATTGAGGATAAAGGGGTAGCCTGTAAGGGAAGCAATCACTTGAGGGGTTAGCTGGGCTAAGAGTTGATCAACCCTGGATTGCAGTTGGTCAAGCGTTTTGAACGCAGCCCACTTGAGATCCGCCTTGAGATGTTCCCATAAACGCTCGATAGGATTTAACTCTGGGCAGTAAGGCGGTTGAAACACCAAGATAATGTTCTCTGGCACAATAAGGTCTTTGCCTTTGTGGAACCGTCCGTTATCCACTTGCAGGATGTTGAGACTATCGGGGTAAGCCTTGGAGAACTCATCTAAGAACCATTGGTAGCATGCGGTATCGACATGGGAGAATTGCAAGAAAAAGGACTCTCCTGTGGTAGGTTCCACAGCACCGTATAGCCAGAATGCTTTGAATATCCATTGCCACGCCCCGATGGGTTTAACCCCAACTGCCGTAATTAATCGTCCGATGAGCGTGTGAAGTCCAAAGCGACTCTCATCTTGTGCGAAGTAACGAATCGGTCGCTCATCCTGGCGCACCTGCCGATAGTACTGACTCAATAAGTCGAGGTCGTCTGCGAGGTTTGCTTAAATGCCTCTCGCTGGACTCGGTTCTGCTTGATGTTTTGAGGACGGGCGACCTTGAGTTTCGCTTTGAGTCGATAGCGCGTCATCTGGTAGACCGCATGATACTCGGCTTCTACCCCTAAACTCTCTAACAGCCACTGCTGCACCTTCCCATAGCTGCTAAACCCATTGCTCGGTTCCTGCAATCGCTTGGCTAAGGCAACCTCCGCCCACATTGGAATCACCCGGTTGCCTCCTCCTGGAGTGGGTTTAACCACCAGCAATGCTTCTAATCCTTGCGCTCGGTACAGGGCTAACCATTTTTGCACCGTGCCCCGATGCCTGCCAATTGCAATCGCAATCTGACTGACACTCGGTGCGTGCGCTTGTTTGAGCCAGTACAACACTTGCAATCGCTCTTTGAGTATCGGCTGTTCAACCGCTCGCAAACGGGTGCCTAGCTCCTCGAGACTTTCTTTAATTGCGATTGCGCTTACTCCAGCCATTGTTAGACTCTCACCTCTACATCGCTCAGTTTATCTGATCTGTAATGGCTCCAATTTAATTTGGTATGAGAGGCTTTGGAAATAAAATCCGCCAACCGACAATAGGAACAGGATGTATGCGATCGCCTGCACCAAATAGAGCCGCTGAGTATAGCCAAACAAAGCGTTGAGAATCGATCCAGGAAAGCGATCATCTGGTAGCACCTGACCTAAATCCCACACCTTAGGACCCAAAATGCAAGAATGCAATTTTGCAAAGCGTTCATAGTAAAAACACATCGACTCTGAAGATCGACCTTGGCTAGCGAGGGTACTCATCACCGTATCGAAGTGACCGAGTGCTGTCACTGATAGTCCTGCCACCACCAGCAAGAGCAAAATTCCCATCGCTTTAAAAAACAAGCGCAAATTCAGCTTGACTCCCCATTTGAACAACAGCACGCCAACTACGGCAGCAGTTCCTAATCCGGTTAAGGCTCCCAGCGCAGGCAAAAAACCTTGCTCAAACTTTGCCAGGATAAAGACCACCGTCTCGAAGCCTTCTCGCAGTACGGCAATAAAGATCAGCCAAAAGATCCCTAAAGCACCCCTCTGTTTCAAGGCACTAGAAACCAATCCTTCGACTTGGCTCTTCATTGATCGTGCTTGCTGCGTCATCCACACCAGCATCCAACTCAAGAAACCGACTGCGATCAGGCTAAAGACACCTTCCAGCAAAGGTTCTGCCACTGGGCTGGCAGAACCAAGAACTTTGATGAGCCAGCCAAACAAGAACCCAATCAATGCGCTCACTGCAATCCCAGCAAGCACACCCAGATAAACCCAGCGGTTGAGTCGAGTTTGCTTTGCTTTTTTGAGGCAGGCAAGCACAATCCCCACCACCAGTGCTGCTTCAACGCCTTCTCGTAAGGTAATCACAAAAGCGGGTAAGACAGAGCTAAAGTCCATGACATCCTTATTTAGCGATCGAAGCTTGAATTACAGGGGCACTGATCATTTCAATCTGCTTTACTTTTGCAGCCACTTGATCTGCCGTCAGCACTGAGGTTGTAGGGGGAATAGCAGAGGGCCACGCTTTCCGTAATTCAGTGAAGGATGTAACTATTTGGTCGTTTACTTTTGGATCGGCTTGCTTGACTTGCTCTGCAATATTTTTGTAAACCGTATCTTGTGCGTAGGCAACAAAGCCACGGGAGTCTTGGTACTCGATTGGGGCACTAATTTTACCGTCGGAGATAGACGCTGTGTATTCAGCCGTTGCGGTTTCCAGCAAGCCATTAACCACTTGCAGCGAAAAGTTGGCAGATTGACGTTGAGTGTCGGGTAAGGCTGCAATCGCCTGATCGATCGCCTTCATTGCCTGATCGTATTGAATTTTGATTTGAGGATCGTTGGGCTTTGACTTCACCAGATCTTGTAGTTGGATCAGCACACCCTTAAAGTCTTCAACCTTGCGTTCTTGAAACTGATCCTCTAAATCCACATAAATTTCTTCAACTGGGTGTCCAATATGGGGTTCTGCCTGATCTGGTTTTTTCAATGCCAACAGCTCACCCGCGACAAGCATGTGCCCCTTCATCAAGGCTAATTTCGTCATGTAGTCCACCTCTTTGGCTTCGCCCGTCAACACAACTTCTTCGATGGTGACTTGATTTTTTATCTGGTCAAACTGCGCTTGACTAATCACCTTCTTGCTAACGAGATCTTCGATGCTGCCGTAGGGGCGACTGGCTTGAATTCTATTGGATAGCGCAGGTACGCCTAATGCCGCTTCTAGTTTGTCGAGTTCAGACAAAATGGCACTATTAATGTTGATTTTAGGTTTTCCCATAGACATTGACCCGCTCGGCGATATGGCAACAGGCGAGGAGGAAACCGTCGTTTGATTCGAGGCTGGGGGACTGCACGCTTTAATTCCAATCACGAGTGCGCCCATCGAAAGCGCCAAAACGACATATCGAATTAAGCGATGAAAAATTCCCATTGCCACGACTCCTTATAAATTCATTGATGCTTTCGATCAAGCCGACTCGGCACTCACAGGAGGCGACGTTTTAAGACAGCTTGTCAAAGCAAGTAAGCTTAATCCTGATGCTTTTGATTACTAATGTCAATAACTCTGCGAGTAATTCTCAACTGTTTTGTGAAATCACATCAAACAGTCCCATGCAGCCCGCTTCCGCGATCGCGTCCTGGTGGGGGTGAAACATATATTTACCAGCGTACGGATAGGCAAACTCCAAAATATGCCGTTCAGCCGTGCCCATCGTAATCACATCTGCCTCATAAGCAGGTTTAAGCACCATTCCGGTTGGATAGACTCGAAAGAAGTTGGCATGGATATGAAAAGTCAGTGCTGGATCGAATTCAACCATATTCAGCAAATATACGCGCACCAATTGATTTTTATAAATCGGGATGGGATGGTGCATATAGTAATGAGGCAAGCCGTTAAAGGCATATAAATCATTGCGCTTCTTGTCATTAATATCGTAAGCATTCATCACCAGCACAATCTCGTCGGCAGGTGGGCGACCTTCCTTGGGGTCAATGATCAACATGCCATGCAATCCCTTGCCGATGTGCCGAGTGACAGGGGCAATATGGCAGTGATAAAGATGTAAACCGTAGGGCACCGCATCAAATTCGTAAATAAAAGCTTTGTCATTGCTAATGGGGCGCACCCCATCCATGTTGCTAGGATGGATGCCGTGGAAGTGCATGGTATGAGCATGTCCACCCTGATTGAGAAAAAGGACTCGAATGCGATCGCCTTCCCGCGCACGCAGAGTGGGACCGGGCACCCGTCCGTTGTAGTTCCAAGTAACGTAAGAAACTGCGCTATTTAATTGCAGCGGTGTAGTACCGGCAATAATCCGAAACTCGCGAATTGTGCGCCCGTTTTCTTGCTTAACGGTGCCATAGTCAAAGTCCCGTAGCGCCTGCATGGGGTTCACACCATTGCCATAGGTGGGCGTATCCACGGGCAATGGGGGCACCCGCACCGGCTGGTGCGATCGCTGGTCTAGCCAGTAGTAGCTGCCAGCGGCTCCAGTCAAAGCCGCACTGCCTAACCCTGCTTGTAAAAGTCGCCGTCGCCCCCAGAACTTATCGCTGTCAAAATTTTTGAATGAAGACATTACAGATAATAAACGTCACTTTTGCATTTAGAGCTATCTCACTCTTCTAAAAGTTTATTGCAAATAGTTCTCATATGCTAAGTGTGATTCTCAGTTGCTAATGAAAAGTTCATTATTTTTGCGAATGGCTCGAATACCGTTAAAAGCTAGATGAGGATTCACTTTCACGGAACTAGCTAAATTTGGGTAGAGATCCTGGAAGTAATGATGTAAGAGATTGCCATCGCCTCCCGTGAATACAACAGCGCTGGTTGGATAGATCTGCCGCCAATCGTGAATAAAAGAGTGCAGCCCAGCAATCACCGTATGCAAGATGCCGCTGGCGATCGCAGTTTCAGTGGTCAGCGCCCAACGATGGGGAAGGGAAGAAGCGGAAAGAGGAAGGGAAAATAGGGGCAAAGCCGCGGTGCCTTGATTGAGGGATTGGAATTGTAGTTTTAATCCGGGTAGAATCGCTCCGCCAATGAGGCGATCGCCGTTCGATCCGGTCAACGTAAGGGCAGTTCCGGCATCGATAACTAAAACAGGGTCGCCCACGGTTTGGATGGCACCCCACACTGCTAAGGCGCGATCGATGCCTAAGGTGGGATACATTCCTTGCAGCGGCACTTGCTCCAGGCTTAAAAAGTGAGCACGATCATAAGCTTGCCAAAACTGATTTTGCGATGGCACAACAGACGCAATCCAAAGCTCGTGTAGCAACTGGACTTGATCCTGATTCACGTGGGGCGTATCCCAGGTTTTCTGGAGGCGATCGCTGCTAAACTCTGCCCAGTGAAGCCGGGAATTGCCAATGACAAGCGCTATCCACACATTAGTCACTTCCAAAAAATCAGCCTCTTAAAAACGATAAGCTATACTGATAAGTAACTTTGCCTAACAAAACTTTACAAAATTCAGATCCCCATTCAAGATAAGAAAATAGACAATTTTTTATTTTAAGTACTTACATAAGAGAGGTTAATCATGGTGGCACTTCGAGAAAAAACATCTACTCGGCTGACCATGCAAACCGTTGAGATTGCTGCTAATACAACAGCGATTCGATCGCTTGATTGGGATCGCGATCGGTTTGATATTGAATTTGCTCTAGAAAATGGCACGACTTATAACTCTTTCCTGATTCGCGGCGAAAAGGTAGCGCTGGTCGATACCTCCCACGAAAAATTCCGCCAACTTTACTTAGATACTCTGACTGGCTTAATCGATCCTGCCGAGATCGATTATCTCGTCATTAGCCACACTGAACCCGACCACAGCGGCTTAGTTAAAGATGTGTTGGAACTTAACCCCAACATTATTGTGGTGGGTGCCAAAGTTGCCATGCAGTTCTTGGATGATTTAATCCATTTTCCTTTTCAGCGAAAACAGATCAAGAGCGGAGAACGACTTGATTTGGGGAACGGACACGAATTGGAGTTTGTCGCCGCGCCCAATCTGCATTGGCCCGACACTATCCTCACTTACGATCACAAAACGCAGACCCTCTTCACCTGCGATGTTTTTGGGATGCACTATTGCGATGATCAAACCTATGACGAAGATTTAGAGCTACTGAACGCAGACTACAAAACCTATTACGACTGCTTAATGGGTCCCAATGCTCGTTCAGTGTTGGCGGCGTTGAAGCGGATGGGTGATTTGCCAACCGTTGCTCAAATTGCGACTGGGCATGGTCCTTTGCTGCAATACCACGTTGAAGATTTAGTCGGACGCTATCGCACTTGGAGCCAAGCGCAAGCAAAGGCAGCGACTACGGTCGCATTTTTCTATGTGTCTGAGTATGGCTGTAGCGATCGCTTGGTTCATGCCATTGCCCAAGGGGTCGGCAAAACAGGCGTTGTGGTTGAACTAATTGATCTGCTGGAAGCCGATCCGCAAGAAGTGCGGGAACTGGTCGATATTGCCGCTGGGATTGTGATTGGAATGCCGCCGCAATCGGGTGCCTCTGCTGCTCAAATTCAGCCATTACTCAGCACGATTTTGGCTGCAACCCATGCCAAACAAACTTTTGGTTTGTTTGAATCGGGCGGTGGCGATGATGAATCGGTGTATCCCTTGCGGAACAAGCTTCAAGAGATTGGCGTTGTGGAAGCGTTTTCACCCATTTTGATCAAGGAAACGCCAACGGAAGCGACTTATCAACTGTGTGAAGAAGCCGGAACTGACCTAGGACAATGGTTAACGCGCGATCGCAGCATCAAGCAAATGAAATCCCTGGATAATGACCTGGATAAAGCTCTGGGACGTCTCAGCGGCGGGCTGTACATCATCACTGCGAAAAAAGGCGAAGCCTCTAGCGCGATGTTGGCATCCTGGGTGGCTCAAGCTAGCTTGGAACCGATTGGCATCACCATTGCCGTCGCAAAAGACCGGGCGATCGAATCCTTCATGCATGTGGGCGATCGTTTTGTGCTGAATATTCTCGAAGAAGGTAACTATCAGCCCTTAATGAAGCACTTTTTGAGGCGCTTTCCTCCTGGTGCCGATCGCTTTGCTGGCATCAAAATCTACCCCGCCTCCAACGGATGCCCGATCCTGGCAGAGTCCCTCGCTTACCTGGAGTGTGAGGTGATTAGCCGGATGGAAGGCAGCGACCACTGGATTGTTTACAGCAGTGTGGATATGGGGCGTGTTTCCAAAGCCGATGGGTTAACTGCCGTTCACCATCGGAAAGTGGGCAATCACTATTAAACCAAAGCGGTCGAATAGCTGTAATCGCAGATTTCAACGATCTGCTTCATTCTATTGATTTGACTAATTCTGCCTAAATAATTGTCTTGGGGAAGCTTTTTTCAAACAGTTGCCTAGGGCTGATTAATTGACACCCCTTGCATTTGCCTGATTCTGCCATCAAATAGACCTCCCAACTCATAGAGAAAGTCCTAAAGAGTCCTGGGTGGAGATTTTAGTCCATTTCAGCACAATAGCTGAGGATGCAACTGCGTCAAGCTTACCAATCAAAACCATAGGTTTTTCCAATAGGATGGCTGCTTACATATAAGTTATTTTAAGAGTATTCTGACTCTATGAATGTACTGGACTAAGGATCTGCTCATGCAACCCTCTGTAAGCCCACCCACATCTACACAACCTACCTGGATTAATCGCGTTGTACACGCCTTAGAAATCGTTCAGGATTTAATTATTATTTCTCTCTGCATCGGTTTATTTTGTGTCATGGTGCTGCAACTACGCAGTATGTTTTTGTCGCTACTGCCACCCTTAGATTTTCAAGAAGTGACGGCTGATATTCTATTTCTGCTGATTCTGGTGGAATTGTTTCGCTTGCTGATTATTTATCTACAAGAACAACGGGTATCGATTGGGGTGGCTGTGGAAGTAGCGATCGTGTCTGTTTTGCGGGAAGTGATTGTCCAAGGCGTGTTGGAAGTTCCCTGGAATCAGGTACTTTCTGCCTATGCATTTTTACTGGTGCTCGGGGCATTGCTGATCATTCGGGTATGGCTACCGCCTACTTTTGAAGGCGTTGATCCAGAAAAACGACTATCCAGAAGAAGAAGCCTTTCGCGAGAGGTGGGAGCCGGGGAAAGCCATCTTTCTGAGCAACCCGACATTGCTTTTATGATGAAAGAAACTGCTGAGCTTTCTAGCTTAGAGGGTTAATTTTGATTTTTAGATTGTTTGATAGTTCGTGTCGCTTCTTTTTTTGATATTCGTCCCCTTGCTGCTATTCCCTACCTATGGCTGATTTCAAACCCCGTGATGTTCAAGTTGCTGAGATGGGTGCTGGTACGACTGTGCTGCGATCGCGCACCTGGGATCGGCTCAAATTTGAGACCGAATATGCCCGTCAAAAAGGCACCACGGCAAACTCTTATCTAATTCAGGCAGAACAAACCGTACTCATTGATCCACCAGGCGAGTCTTTTACCGAGCTTTTTTTAGAAGAGTTAGGACATCATCTTTACTATCAGCGGTTAAATTACATCGTTTTGAGTCATGTGAACCCTAATCGATTGGCAACACTCAAGCGCTTGTTAGAATTGGCTCCCTACGTCACCGTGATTTGTTCCAAACCTGGCGCAAATACACTGCGATCGGTGTTCGCCAATCAGCCAGCCCTGCCCTCGCCAAGAGACGATGAAGCCCACGATTTAGGAATTGAATTTGGCAATCAAACCCTAAAAGTGCACATTGTTCGTGATGAAGAAGTGCTGGATTTGGGCAATGGGCATGAACTCCAGTTTCGCTTTGTGCCTACCCCCCGCCATCCAGATGCACTTTGCATTTATGATCCAGGCACTCGCGTGCTCTATACCGACAAATTATTTGGCGCTCATGTTTGTGATGATGCCGTGTTTGATGAGCATTGGAAGGCATTAGATGGCGATCGCCGCTACTATTTTGACTGTCTCCATGCCGCTCAAGCACCCCAAGTTGAGGCGATTTTAGATAAGCTGAGGTCGGTTCCAGCCAAGCTGTATGCTCCTGGGCATGGTTCCATTGTGCGCCATAGCCTCAGCGTTCTCACCTTGGACTATCGCCAGTGGTGCCAACAGCAGCAGACCAAGGATTTGAATGTGGCGCTACTGTATACCTCTGCCTATGGCAATACCGCAACTCTGGCAACTGCGATCGCTAAGGGTGTAAGCCAATCCGGAGTTGCCGTTCAAGCCATTAACTGCGAGTTTGCCAACCCAGCAGAAATTACGGCAGCGGTTGAAGACTGTGATGGCTTTATCATCGGCTCCCCAACGTTGGCAGGGCACCCGCCAACCCAAATTCAGACCGCATTAGGGATTGTGCTATCCACTGCCACCCAAACAAAAGTCGCTGGTGTATTCGGTTCCTACGGCTGGAGTGGGGAGGCAGTCGATCTGATTGAAAGTAAGCTTCAGGATGCAGGCTACCCGTTGGGGTTTAAAACGATTCGCGTTAAGTTCACGCCCACAGAAGACACTCTAGAAAAGTGTGAGCAGGCTGGAGCAGAGTTTGCCCGTACCCTCAACCGCGCCCGTAAAATTCGGGCACCGCGACAAGCCAGTGTAGATGGGATGAGCGATCGCACGGGGCAGGCAGTCGGGCGAGTCACAGGTTCCTTGTGCGTGGTGACGGCTCAATCAAACGGGGTTCCTGTAGGATTCCTCACTTCCTGGGTCTCGCAAGCAGGATTTAGCCCACCTGCTATTACGGTGGCGATCGCCAAAGATCGAGAATTAGACTGCCTCGCCCATGCGGGTGAACACTTTGTGCTGAATATTTTGAAAGAAGGTAAAAATTTGCGCCGCTTCTTTGCAAAACCCGCCACACCGGATGAAAATCCTTTTATCAACTTGGCAACGGAACCTGCTGCCAACGGATGCTTGATCTTGACTGAGGCTTTATCTTACCTGGAATGCACCGTGCAAAATCGGATGGATTGCGGTGATCACTGGCTGCTCTACGCGCTAGTGGAGTACGGCAAGATGTTGGAATCAACAGGAGTTACAGCCGTGAACCACCGCAAATCTGCCAGCCAATATTAGTAGGGGTATCGCATCTGGCAACTGCCTTTGGATGAAATCTCAAGCATTCGAACCAGATGCGATGCCCTTTCTTCTACAAACGTTTTTCCAAGTATTGACCAATCATTTGTTGCTCACCCGCACGAGAAATAATAGTTTGGCGCGTGCGATACAGTTGCCCAATTAGCTTCAACTCTTCTTCAAAAGACGAGCCTTTGTATTCTGTTTTGAGGCAAAGGGTTTGCGGATTGGTGAAGTGATATTGAGCCGTGACAGGTTTTGTTGTGGCAAAGCCGCGATCGCGCAATAGGCTCGTGCCCAGCGCCCCAAACAAAGTAGAACCATTAGATTGCTGCTTGCCTGTCACCGATTCTTGGCTATCCCAACTGACCTCTGCTCCGCAGGTCAACGCCGTTTTATCCGCTAGCTCGTGTAATCCTGCAAGATGGATCAACTCTGGAGAACCCTGGGGCAAAAAGCGAATTTGAATGATGCTGACGACTTCTTTGGTTTCGCCATCAGGGAGCGTGTAGTACCGCCGCTCAGAGCGCCAACCGCCTTCGGATTGGCGAAAGAAATCAGCAATTAAGTTATCTTCGATCGTTTGAGAGAGTTGTAGCAGAGAAGTCACGAGATGTTTCCTCACTATCGAACAAGTAGACAAGCAGAACTCAAAGGTCAGCTTCGAAATGAATTGTTATTAATCTTAATAATCTTAACATTATTCATTTTGAAGGATTTTCAGCTTTGGCGAAACAAGCTTTGGATAGAGAACGTTTCCTTTCAATAAAAAACGAGGACTCCTGTAAAGAAATCCTCGTTGAGATTATGCGTGAATGGTTTAGCTAAAATTGTGAATCATGAACGATTTTTGCAAAAGGGCGCGACCTTAGAAATAAAGTGATCGCGCCTTTTAATCCATTCTCCTAAGCTTGAGTCGCCGCCTCACGAGCCGCAGTCGCCTCATCAGGATGGATGCCCAAACGCGTCAAGTTGATGCGCCCACGACTATCAATTTCCTTCACCTTGACAATCACCTCATCCCCAAGATTCACTTCATCTTCCACCTTGCCCACCCGGTAGTCAGCGAGTTGAGAGATGTGAACCATGCCTTCCTTACCTGGAAGAAACTCCACAAAGGCCCCAATAGGGATAATGCGCGTTACTTTCCCAGCATAGACATCGCCGGCATTGAGCTTGCGAGTCATGCCTTGAATAATAGAACGGGCACGTTTTGCTTTTTCACCATCGATCGCCGAAATTGTCACAATGCCAGTATCTTCGATGTCGATCTTGGCACCTGTTTCTTCGGTAATGCCCTTAATGGTTTTCCCGCCAGGACCAATAATCATGCCGATGAATTCAGGGTCAATCTTAATGGTGAGCAGACGAGGCGCAAAGGGCGACATCTCTGTACGATGCGTGTTGATGGTTTGCATCATCTTGTCGAGAATAAACAAGCGAGCAGGTTTTGCCTGATTAATGGCTTGGGCAATCACATCCATCGGCAAGCCGTGAATTTTCATGTCAAGCTGCAAAGCGGTGATGCCAGTATCGGTGCCAGCCACTTTGAAATCCATGTCTCCCAGGAAATCTTCAATGCCTTGAATATCGGTGAGGATGCGGATTTCTTCCCCTTCCTTAATCAGACCCATGGCGGCTCCGCTGACGGGTTTGAGGATGGGAACACCTGCATCCATTAGCGCCAAGGTGGAACCGCACACAGAACCCATAGATGTAGAGCCGTTGGAAGATAACACTTCAGAAACGACTCGCAGCACATAGGGAAAATCTTCTTTCTTCGGCAGGATGGGAACTAAAGCTCGTTCTGCTAGGGCACCATGTCCCACTTCGCGCCGTCCGGGCGATCGCATGGGTTTGGTTTCACCCACCGAGTAGGGCGGCATGTTGTAGTGGTGCAGGTAGCGCTTTTTCTCATCTGGATGCAGATCATCCATTTCTTGAGCATCGCCGGGAGTGCCTAAGGTAACTACAGACATTACTTGAGTTAAGCCCCGATTAAACAGAGCGCTGCCATGAACGCGGGAGGGCAATACACCAACTTGGCAAGAAATAGGACGGATTTCATCCAGTTTGCGACCGTCAATCCGCACGCCATCTTCCACGATTTGGCGACGCATCAAAACTTTGGTCACATCTTTAAACACATTGCCCACCGCTTTTGAGTTCGCTGCGGCTGCCAATTTCACCGGGTCTTCTGCGGGTAGTTCAGCGATCGCAGCAGTCAAAGAACCTTTGACCTCATCTAAAGCTGCTTCCCGGACTTTTTTATCTTTTTCAAACCGTCCGATCACTTCTTTGACTGGAACGGTGACGCGCTCGCGAATGAAATCTTCTAGCGTTTTATCCACTTCCGGCGTTTCTGCTGTGGCGATTTCAATGCCCAATTCTTTAAGGATATCGCGTTGCGCCTGAATCAAATCACGCACCGCTTCATAGCCAAAATCGATCGCCTCAATCATGTCTTGTTCGGGCAATTGATTTGCGCCTGCCTCCACCATGATGATGCCTTCAGGAGAACCCGCAACGATCAGATCTAGGTCACCGCTCTCAATTTCTTTGTAGGTTGGGTTGATGATGAAGTCATCGCCCACGAGACCCACCCGCACGGCTGCCATCGGTCCATTAAAGGGAATTTGCGCGAGCAATACCGCCAGCGAAGCACCTGTTACCGCCAGCACATCGGGGGGCACCAGTTCGTCAAGCGATAGCGTCGTAGCAACTACTTGAATGTCATCCCGCATCCAGCCCGGAAACAAGGGACGCAAGGGACGGTCAATCAAACGGCTGATCAGGGTTGCTTTTTCGGGAGGGCGACCTTCACGGCGAAGAAAGCCTCCGGGAATGCGTCCGGCTGCATACAAGCGCTCTTCATAATCGACCAACAGGGGTAGAAAATCGATTCCTTCTCGTCCTGATGCGCGGGTAGCGGCAACTAATACTGCGGTATCTTCCGACTGGACTAAGACTGCACCGCCTGCTTGTGGAGCGAGCAGACCAATCTTTAGTCGAATATCCCTACCATCAAAGGATATTGACTTTTGAATTTCTTCCATGTAACGTGGTATCCTTTTCCATCTTTTATTCTCTGTCGCAATCGTAGCATTGATGTACAAAGAGAGAATTTTTTGGGCGATCGCAATCTCTCAGACCGGAGTTTGCAGCTTGTACAATGACAGTGTTGAGATGCGTTTATCGCCGTCAGGGTGGCAAATTTACCCGGCAATTGCCATGCTCAGGGCATAGAATAGCCTCTATAGCGATGAACTCATCCGATTAGCGACCCCCGAAGGCTTTAAACGAGAATGGCAATCTTACACGGTAGCTGGCTACTGTTGCCGCAACAATCCGATTCAAACCAAGATAAATTCGTGCCTGGGCAGGCGAGTTGCCTAATCATTTGGGGAGAAATTTGGCGCAAGGTCACTCCGCAGGCAGCGGTGCCAACAGAAGCGGCTGAGCTTGCGGTTGTTCAACCCAACCCCTATGGGATGACGCAGCTAGAATTGATGGATTTTCTCAAAGGCTTACAAAAGGAGCATGGCATTTATCTGCCAGCCTTAGCTCCCGTGGCGGCAACATTGGAGCCAGATCCACCCAAAAGAACCCGTAAAACTGCCAAATCAACCCCAACCATAGAGGCGATCGCTCCCAATCTACACGGTGCAACCTGGCAGATCCAAACCGTCGGCTTACCGACTGCTGTGTTGGAAGGCGATTTGGCAGTTCCCAGCAGTGCAGTCCTGTTGCCGCAACTATCCGCCACTTCCGCTGGTGATCTCCCCCTGGTCGTTTACCCCTGGCACGTTGGAGGGTTATGTTTATCGGCGACTGAGGCACTTTTATTCCTCAACTCTTTGCCATTGGGCTATCAGCAAGTCGAGGAATCCTTTGTCAGCGGAGATTTGCGCTTTTGGAGCCATGTTGCCCGTTGGAGCCTAGATTTGTTGGCACGGGCAAAATTTTTACCCGGATTGGAGAAGCGCAACGAGGGGCAAACAGATTTTGCAGTCTTTGCCGAATGGGAGCCATTGTTGGATAGTGCCGTTGATCAGGCTCGTTTAATGCTGTTTGGCGATCGCATGCCTGCCGCTTGTCGGATGTATGAGGGGCAAGGGGCGGGTGCATGGCGAGGAGATAAGAAAGAGAAGATAGAAGACAAAAATGACCCAACCTCGCACTCTCAACTCCCAACTCCCAACTCCCAATTCTTCCTCTCTCTTCCCCCCGATCCTCAAGTCTTGCTGCTCGACTTCTTGCAATCCACGCTAGATGCTCAGATTCGGCAAGCAGCTCAGACTGCTGGGCTGCCCATACCTGAAAAAGAAACAACGCAAACGGGAGCGATCGCCCCGGTACTAGAGGATTGGTTACATGCCTTGAGCAATTCTGCGGCTCAACTGCAAACAACCGCGATCGAAGCGTTGGAAACCTCCCTGCAAATCTGGACGACTCCGCTGCAACATCGCCGCGCAGAAAATTTGTTCCGCATCTGCTTGTCTCTCTATCCACCTAGCTACGGACAAAGCAACTGGCAGTTAGAGTATGGCTTACAGGCTGTAGATACGCCCAATTTCATTGTGGATGCTCCAACCATTTGGAATAATCCAGTGGAGCGTTTGAATGTCCAAGGACGAATGATCTCCCAGCCTCAAGAAATTTTCTTGATGGGCTTGGGATTAGCCTCTCGCCTTTACGCCCCAATTGAGCCGAGTCTGCAAGCACCGCGCCCTCAGTTTTGTGCGTTGAGTTCAATGCAAGCCTATGAGTTTCTCAAAAGCACCGCCTGGAGACTGCAAGATAGTGGATTGGGGGTGGTGGTGCCGCCTAGTCTCGCCAGCCAGGACGGTTGGGCAAATCGACTGGGACTAAGAATTCAGGCGGAAACTGCCAAGTTGAGAAAAGGGCAGCGCCTTGGTCTGCAAAGTTTGCTCGATTTTCGGTGGGAACTCACCATTGGTGGGCAAAGTATCTCTAAGGAAGAGTTCGATCGCCTGGTGGCGTTGAATATGCCGCTCGTCGAAATCAATGGTGAATGGGTGGAACTGCGATCGCAAGATATTCGCAACGCCCAAACCTTTTTCGCCAGCCGTAAAGATCAGCCTGCGCTGTCCTTAGAAGATGCCTTACGCATCAGCACGGGCGATACCCAGATGATTGAAAAGCTCCCAGTGGTTAGCTTTGAGGCAGCCGGTGCCTTAGAAGGGCTGATCAATACGCTTAGTGGCAATCAGGCGATCGCAGACATCGAAACGCCAGCCAGCTTCCAGGGCGAGCTGCGTCCTTATCAATCCCGTGGCGTGGGTTGGCTCTCATTTCTAGAGCAGTGGAGTTTGGGCGCTTGTCTTGCAGACGACATGGGTTTGGGTAAAACCATTCAATTGATTGCCTTTCTACTGCACTTGCAGGAACAAAACTCGTTAGATGCTCCCACCCTGTTGATTTGCCCAACTTCAGTCCTCGGCAACTGGGAACGAGAAGTCCAGAAGTTTGCGCCCAGCTTGAAAGTGCTGGTGCATCATGGCGATAGTCGCCCGAAGGGAAGAGACTTTGCTAGAGCGGTTCAAGAAATTGACCTGGTACTTTCTAGCTATGCGCTGGTGCATCGAGATATCAAAGACCTGCAAACCGTTTCCTGGCGGGGCGTGGTGCTGGACGAAGCGCAAAACATCAAGAATCCAGAAGCAAAACAATCGCAGGCAGTCCGGCAATTGTCAGCCCAGTTTCGCATCGCAATGACGGGCACTCCGGTGGAAAATCGTTTGTCTGAGCTATGGTCAATTTTGGATTTCCTCAATCCCGGCTACCTGGGACCCAAAAACTTCTTTCAGCGCAGATTTGCGGCCCCGATCGAACGGTATGGCGATACGGCATCCTTGCAAACTTTGAGATCGCTGGTGCAGCCCTTCATCCTCCGGCGACTGAAAAGCGATCGCACCATCATTCAAGATTTGCCCGATAAGCAAGAGACGACCATATTCTGCGGCTTATCCTCTGAGCAAGCGTCTCTCTACCAACACTGGGTCGAGAAATCACTGTCCGATATCGAAGCCGCTGACGGCATTCAGCGGAAAGGCATCATCCTCGCACTCATCACTAAACTGAAGCAAATTTGTAACCACCCTGATTTATTTTTGAAAGGAGCCACCGCTGAGGAAAGTGAAGCAGTCGAGGGTCAAGACAAAACTAAAAATCCTGATCTAGCCTCCTTTCAATCCCGTTCTGGCAAACTGCAACGCTTGGAAGAGATGCTAGAAGAAGTAGTGGCAGAGGGCGATCGCGCGTTGATCTTTACCCAGTTTGCCGAATGGGGAAAATTGCTCAAAGCCCATTTAGAAAAGCAGCTTGGCAGAGAAACCCTATTTCTCTATGGCAGCACGTCTAAAAAACAGCGTGAGGAAATGGTTGATCGCTTCCAGCTTGATCCTCAAGCCCCTCGCATTTTCATTTTGTCGCTCAAAGCGGGCGGGGTTGGCTTAAACCTGACCCGCGCCAATCATGTGTTTCACTTCGATCGCTGGTGGAACCCGGCTGTAGAAAATCAAGCAACCGATCGCGTCTTCCGAATTGGACAGAAACGCAAAGTACAAGTCCACAAATTCGTCTGTAGTGGCACCCTGGAAGAAAAAATTCATGCCATCATCGAAAGCAAAAAAGCTTTGGCGGAACAGGTCGTCGGGGCAGGCGAAAGCTGGCTGACTGAGCTGAATACCGACCAGCTGCGTGATCTTTTACTGCTTGATCGGAGCGCAATTATTGACGAATAACGGTCAGATCCCAAGGGCAACTTTTCAAGGACAACCTTTAACGAATCATCTCGAGCCACGTTTTTGAACCGATGCAAGCAATAGCGGACGGACTTGCTTGACCCATTGCTCAAAATTCAACTCAGTTTCACCGCTATCAGATTTAGCAGAAGACGATCCTTGCTTGTTTTCAATTTGCATTTTCATATTGGTTTAATAAATCTCTCTACTTAGTTGAAACACAAATGCTTATCTTTTGCTATCCGCCATTAGACGTTCGATGGGCATCTAATGCGAAAAACGCAGCGAAAAGATGCCATTCAGGAATCAGTATGTTGATTTCAAAAAACTTACATTTATAGCCAACTTAAAGTTCCCAAAAAATGAGTCAAGTGGTTAACTAAGCAATAAATTGACAAGTATCTTTTGGCATAGATTAGGTTTACTCGACAGGGCGGACGATCGCTGGAGTTACGGGTTGTTGCGGTTGAAAAATTGCTTTTAGGGCTTCTGCAAAACTGTCTGCGATCGCGATCCGGTTTCCATAAGCAACAATCACGCTGACTAAAGTGGGCAAGCTATTCTTCTCAGCTTCTAAATAGAGCGGTTCCACATAGAGCAATGACTGCTCAATGGGCACCACCAGTAAATTTCCCTGCAACGCTCGTGAGCCTACGCGATTCCACAGCGTGATTTTTTGCGAAATGACTGGATCTTGATTGATCCGCGCCTCGATTTGTTCAATTCCATAAACCAATTGTCCCTTGGGAAAAACATAGAGCAATTGCTTGCCATAGCTGGCTCCATCCGATCGTGCTGCTAGCCATGCCGTTAAGTTGGTTCGCTGGCGAGGTTTAAAGGGCAACAACAAAATAAACTCTTCCGCCTCTTCAACCGTTGGCAAGTTGGTGATCAAAAAATATGGATCAACGGGCTGAGTCTCATCTCGATAAATTTCATCGGGAATTTGCCACTGATCTTCCTGGTTATAAAACACTTTTGGATCGGTCATGTGGTAAGTCATCAGCCGTTCAGATTGCACCCCAAACAAATCAGCAGGATAGCGAAGATGGCTCTGAAGTGCAGCAGGCATAGCGCTGAGCGGCTTGAACAAGCCAGGAAAAATCGCTGCCCAACTTTGAATCATTGGATCGGACGGATCAGCAATATAGAAATTGACGGAGCCGTTGTAAGCATCAATCACAACTTTGACCGCGTTCCGCATGTAGTTCAACGGCGGCTGTTTAGCATCGTTGGTTGCTTGGGCAAGATGCAGACTGGGTTGAGAGTAGGGGTAGTGATCGCTAGTGGTGTAAGCATCCAACATCCAGTACAGATAATTAGGAGTGGCAGATGAAGTGGCTGTGGAAGTTGGGGTTGGGTTTTGACAGTTCAGGTTTAAGCCCTGGCACCCAATATCGGCTGTGACGATGTAGGGATCGTGGTCGTAGTGTAAAAAAGGAGCGATCGCCTGCACCCGGTCCAGGATGTTGCGGCGAAACAGCAACTTCGTCTTCGGCGTGAAATAGTTGGTCAATACCATTTGCCAATCGTTGAGATAGCGAGCAAACAGTAGGCGCTTCCAAAAGGGCGCGATCGCCACACCTCCCTCGCCAGCGTACGTGTTGTAAACATTCTCACTACCGCTGGGATAGTCAAGCTCTTGCAACTGTCCGCCAGTCATGACGTAGGTATTAGAAATCTCGCCATAATAAATGCGCGGCTGACCGATTGGAATATTAGCCCGGATAGCAGGATTAGAAGTGTTGAGCGCTCCTGTCGCTGCCTGAGCATTCGTGCCAATATCTTTCACAAAATAGTCGGGTAAACCACCCGGCGCGACCTCGTTCACGGGACTCATGGTAAAGCCATAGCCATGGGTATAAACCAAATGTTCATTGACCCAGGTTTTTGCTTCCGTTGGCACGGCGCTATAATCCAGTTCTCGTGCGGCAATGAGCACCTGCTGTATGGCGGCGGGTTCGTTGGGTTGGCTAGCCAGGGTGTAGCGATCGATGTCGGCATCCGCAAAGCGATAGTAAGGGCGAATTTGCTGGAGTTGGCGGTTAGTCGCCAGCAGCGGTCGAGTATCCCATAAGCGAATATTCCCAATGGTCGGCTCATTTTTTTCAATATCAGCGTAGGTCAGTTTGTCGGACGGGTTAAACGTCTCTACCTGAATATTTTCTAGACCAAACGCTGCTCGCGTTAAGGAAATGTTGCGGCTAATAAAAGGCTGCTCGCGGGCAAGTTCGTTGGGCTGAACGATAACGTTTTGAACGACCATTGGCAGCACCGTCGTCAGCGGCACCAGCAGAAAGTAGCTAACGAGTAATAGAAAGGGAAGGGGAACTGACGAGGGGCGATCGCGCGTTCCCGCAGAAGATTTGGTGAGGGGCGAATCAGAAAAGTGAGGAGCAATAGCAAACAGGCGATGTTTGGGCAGAGCATACCCGAATAGGGGGAGAGCGATCGCGATCGCCAACAGTGCCATACCCAGGCAGACGGGCAGATTCACCCAAACATCGGTATAACCTGCGCCAAATACAACACCCTGAGTTGAATACAGCAATTCATAGTGACTCAGCCAATAACCCAACCCCACGACTAGCAGCCAACAACCCGCCAAACCACACAGATGGCGCTGTTGCCGCCCAGAAATTCCGATAAACCGTCCCTGACTGAGACTGTTGCCAGATAGTAAATAGATCAAACTGACGGCAAGCAAGCTATAAGCACTTAAGCCAACGAGCCAAAACTCCAACAGTTGCCAGATGGGCAGTGAAAATATATAGAACCCAATATCTTTGGAAAATAGCGGATCTGCTCGGTTGAAAGGACTGGCATGGAAAAACAGAAGTATTCTGCTCCAGTTGGCAGACAGCACAAATCCAAATCCCACGCTGAGGGCGATCGCAAGGAGGCTGAGCAGAAATTGGGGGAAGATCAGCAGGGCGATAACCAGCGCAATCCAGAACCCAAAATTACTGTAAGGAAACGGAACTTCAGATTGCAACAGCGTTTTGCCTACATTCCAGATAGCCTTCAGTTGAAAGCGATCGGGCACAGGCAGCAACGTTTGAGTTGCCTTGGCTTGCCACAGCGTTACCCCAGTTTGAACCTGATGAAAAACTAACACGGCGATCGCGATACTCAATCCCAACGCCAGCAGCACCAGCCGGCCAAAGGAAATCGAAGGGGAGTCGATTGTCTCGTGCGGCGCAGCACGACGTTTTTGACGCTGTGCTAAGGGATTTGGAATCGTGGAGAGTTGCGTTTCCCATTTCCATTCTGCATTCTCATTTTTCGGATGCTGCAATCGCTTTGCTAGCCACAAATTGCCTAACAGCCACAACAGGCTAACGCTAGTGACCGCGCTCCACACCGCTGATTTGGTGCCCAGTCGGACCCATAGAGCTTCGGCATAGCCGACCTCTTTGAACCACAGGCTTTCGGCAACAATCTGACAGCCAATGCCCAACAGGAACCAACCAACCGTCAACAGCACCAGCAGCCATCTGAGTAGGCGCAGCAGCCGAGGCGATCGCATTCTAACGGCGATCGAGTTAACAAAAGTGCTGAAATCCTTGTTCAAGGCTCAAACGCTCATCAGGATAGGTGTGACTCGAATCGACCAACCATACATCCGGCTGCGTGGTGGTCATCCCAATCATCGCACTCTGTTCCAATTGGTCAACCAATTTCACTGCCAAATCGGTTGGCAAACATAGCACTAGCTCAAAGTCTTCCCCGCCATACAGCGCCCATTTTATTGCTTGCTCGGCACCCACCCAGCCAGATAATGCGGCTGGAATGGGAATTTGGCAGCGATCGATCCAGGCACCCACACCACTGGCGCGGCAAATTTGCAGTACGGCATCAGCAAGTCCATCGCTGCTATCCATTCCAGCAATAGAGGAAATGGAGGGATAGAGGGGTGAGAAAAGCAAGGGCAACACATCTAGGCGGGGGATAGGGCGTTGATGGGCGCGAATCAGAGCGGCGCGATCGCCGGGAGTCAGATCGGTTCCCTGCTCCGCATGGAGCAATAGTTCCAAGCCAGCGCGGGATGCTCCATGCACACCCGTCACCACGATCGCCTGTCTGGGTTGGGCGGCTGCCCGACGAATCAACTGGTTTGGGTCAGCTTGCCCAAAGGCAGTGATGGCAACCGTTGTCACCGGCGATCGCACCACATCCCCACCGACAATCACGGCGTTGTACTGGGTCAAACACTCCGTTAGGCCTTGATAGAGACGTTCTACCCAGGCGATCGCTAGATTTCCCGGCACACCCAAACCAACGGTGATGCCGATTGGAGTTGCCCCCATGGCTGCTAGATCGGATAAGTTTGCCGCAGCGGCTCGCCAACCCGCATCTTCTGGGCTGGTGGTGCGATCGCTAAAGTGAACTCCATCCACCAGCACATCCGCCGTCACCACTAACGATTTGTCTGGCTGAGTCGTCAATACTGCCGCATCATCCCCCACCAGCTCAGCCGGACAAAATGCTTGCAGCCGTTTCAGCAAGCCCTGTTCCCCCAATTCACGAACGCTGAGTTCAGAGTCCAAATTGTTCATCTTCTTCCCTCCAACTCTTCTAGCGGAAACTAAAAACCCGCTAAGAAACTGAGCAGTTTCTTAGCGGGTAGCAACTTTAAATCGCAGGTTCAAACCTAAGACTATGCCGAAGCAGGCTCTTGAAACTTGTCCAAGCCTTCAATCACCTTGGCAGACTCAATCTTGTCGCCTGCTCGAAGTTCCTTTAGCACCTCTTTTCCTTCCACCACAAAGCCAAAAATGGCATAGCGCCCGTCTAGCAAGTTGGCTCCAGCAGGAGTGAGCTCTGAATCAAACAGGAAGAAGAAAAACTGGGATGAGCCACCGTTCGGGTCAGTATCAGGACGCGCCAAAGCCATTGCGCCATAGGCAGAGAACGGCAAAACAGGCTGCTCACGAAATCGTCCCGCATCTTCTAACGTAATGCCATATACCGGAACTGGATCAGCCTTGACTTTTACTTCTAACGGAATCGCACGGTACTGTTTTGTTTGGGGATCTACAAAGCCGACTTCCGCCCCAGGTGGATCGCCCACTTGCAGCACATAGGATTCTTCTGCACGAGTAAAGGGCAATCCGTTATAAAATCCACGCTGCACCAGATCGATGAAGTTTCCAGCGGTGACGGGGGCGCTGTAGCCGTCGATCACTGAAACAATTTTGCCTTTATTAGTGGTAAATTCCACCTTCGCCCGTCCTTTTAGCTGAGGCAGATTGCTATAGGTTTCAGGCACCTCATAGGGAAATTGCTGCACCATCAGTTCTTCAATTTGCCCAACCAAATTCAGGACTTTGCCTCGTTCAGCCATCACCTGCACTCGGTCTTTTGCTTCGTTCGCTGTTTGTAAAGCGGGCAAACCTGCCTTGATCTGGTCGAGTAAAGCGATCGCACCGGGCTGGCGATCGCTAGGAATGCTCGCCAAAATCGCCGCCTGTTTATCGGTTGCGATGCGGGTAGCACGGCTAATATCGCCTGTAATCGCGCCCCAACGACTCTGTGACCGCAGTTTTTCAGTAATATCTTCCAGGCTTTCTTGCAAATCTCGAATTGCAGTGTTATCGATAGGCAAGGCATCGCGCAATAGGGCACTACCGTCGGTAATTGCGTTCCCTGCGGGTAGGCGACTAATTTGAACTGGCTTCGCGGCGCTTAGCCCGATCGCAAGGGTGACCAGCAGGCACAGGGTCAGCCCCATTTTTAACCAGTGCTTCAGGAGATTGATTCCAGAGTATTGCATGTCTACTGCTCGCTAAATTGGCACAACGTTTGAGCGCTTAGACCAGCCGCATCAACTTCCTATCTTGCCATAGGGCGACGCTGAAAACGCTCATAGGAAACTGGTGATTGCAAGAATTAGTTGGTTTTTCTGAGGTTCCTTGAGCTTGATTGATGGATTGCGCTCATCTGAGCGGTAAAATAAATTGCCAATCATTATTTGCTAAAGCTCTAGACCAATGATTTCCAGTAATGATTTTCGACCAGGCGTGAGTATTGAACTGGACGGTAATGTCTGGCGAGTAGTGGAGTTTCTCCATGTCAAGCCAGGAAAGGGAGCCGCTTTTGTTCGTACAAAGCTAAAGAATGTGCAGACAGGTAGTGTGGTTGAAAAAACGTTTCGGGCGGGCGAAACGCTTCCTCAAGCTAATTTGGATAAAAGTACGATGCAATATACCTATAAAGAAGGAGATAGCTTCGTCTTTATGGATATGGAGAGCTACGAGGAAACGCAGTTAAGTGTGGCTCAAATTGGCGATCGCGTGAAGTATCTCAAAGAAGGTATGGAAGTCAACGTGGTTCGCTGGGGTGACAAAATTATGGAAGTGGAACTGCCCAATTCTGTAGTTCTGGAAGTTACCCAAACTGATCCGGGTTTTAAGGGGGATACTGCCACGGGTGGAAACAAGCCTGCCATTGTGGAAACGGGTGCCCAAGTCATGGTGCCCCTGTTTATCACCACAGGCGAGAGAATCAAGATTGACACTCGCACGGATAGCTATTTGGGTCGTGAGTAAGACGAGTTAAAATTTCTAGCTCCTATCTAAGAGGTCTGCACGTATTGTGTCGTTGAATTTGAATGAACTCCGTGAACTGCTAGCAGCGATTAATCAGACGGATATTGCAGAGTTGACGCTGAAAAGCTCCGATTTTGAGTTGATCATCCGTCGAGGGCTGCGGGGGGATGATCAACTTTTAGCAGGGGTAACCCGTGTGGTCACTCCTGAAGTGGTTCCAACGCCATCGGCAACAACCGGGGGGGATACTAAATCTGTAGAGACTTCGCCGTCGCCATCGACAACCGTGGCGCTGCCACCCAACAGCGATCGCCGCTATCTCGAAATTTTGTCTCCGATGGTTGGAACATTCTATCGTTCCCCCGCACCAGATGAACTGCCATTTGTTGAAACGGGCGATCGCATCCGGTCTGGACAAACCGTATGCATTATCGAAGCCATGAAGTTGATGAATGAAATTGAGGCAGAAGTGGCAGGAGAGATTATTGAAATATTGGTTCAGAATGGGGAACCAGTGGAATATAATCAGCCATTAATGCGAGTGACTCCGTAACAAATTAATAGTTCTGGGACAACCGAGCACCCTTGAAGTTTAATTAAGGTTGTTCTCCTACCTTGCGATGTTCCGGGTGACTCGTTAAAATCTGGGGATCAGTGCTCCTCACATCATTTCACAATTGCTCATGAACTCTTCCCAGCCGGTTCCGCCAGAAGTTGTTCAACAACTGGCTGCTTACTTCAGTGTCTTGGGTGAACCAACCCGTCTCAGAATATTGAACTTGCTTCGAGATGGTGAAAGATGTGTGCAAGACTTAGTTGAAGAGATGGATACCAGTCAGGCAAATGTTTCTAAGCATTTGAAGGTCATGGTACAAACTGGCATATTAAGCCGCCGCAGCGAAGGAACGCTGGCATATTACAAGGTAGAAGATGAACTCATCTTTGAACTCTGTCATTTAGTCTGCGATCGCCTTGCAAGGCGAATCGAAATACAAGCGCACAAGTTTCGTGCCTTTAGCTTTTTAGGAAAGTGATAGTGCCACTGCAATGGTGAGTTGGGTCAGCCAAATGCAAGCCACTGCCCAGCAGGGCGACTGGTCAGCCGTGGCGCAAGAGCTACAGCAGCGCTACCATGCGGGCAACTGGACCCAATTATCCACAGATGAAATTGCAGCGTTAGTTCACATGGCGATCGCGGTGCTGAAGTTAGGCGACTTTCAAGAACGTTGGGACGTTGCTAAAGTATTTCCTGGCTTTGGTGAAGCAGCCATTTCGCCATTGATTACGCTGGTGAAAGATGAAGACGAAGAGCCAGAGACTCGCTGGTTTGGTGTTCGGCTTTTAGGCGATGCCAATCATCCTGCGGCAATTCAGGCATTAGTGGAACTATTAAACGCCGAAGAAGAGGACTTGCGCGAAATGGCATCTGGAGTGCTGGCAAACTTTGGTACTCGCGCGATCGCTCCCCTGACCGATTTGTTGAGCGTGCCGGAAAACCGCTTACTCGCCGTCCAGGCTTTAGCGCAAATTCGCCATTCTGCAACGATCGCGCCCTTGCAAACAGTGGTGCATGATGACGATGCCACCATTCGAGCGATGACAATTGAGGCACTGGGCAGCTTCCATGATCCGCAAGTGCCGCCGATTTTGATTCAAGCCTTAACCGATCCGGTTGCGACCGTTCGTCGCGCTGCGATCGCTGGGTTAGCCGTTCGCACCGATTTGACTGATGATTTAGGTCTGGTGGATCGCTTCGTTGACCGCCTGTGGGATCTAAATATTGGCGTTTGCCAACAAGCCGCGATCGCCCTTGGACGCATCGGCACGGAGGCTGCGGTCGGTGCCCTCAGTCGCGCGATCTCCGCCGTCAACACGCCAGAAATACTGCAAATAGAGATCGTTCGAGCGCTGGCATGGATTGGCACGCAGCCTGCATTTTACTCGCTGCAAAATTTGTTACAGCCGAGCCATAAAACTGATCGAGTGTATCAAGAAATTGTGATTGCTTTGGGCCGGTGGACTGATCCCACCCTGAAAAGTGCTGCGGCTCAAGTCTTGACTCAAGCTTTAACCCAGGAGTTTGGGCAAACTCCCCTGATTCAGCAGGCGATTGCGGTGGCATTGGGGCAGTTACAGCAGCCTGCCGCCATCCAGCCATTGATCCAGCTTTTGGCAAGTCACGATGCAGGAGTTCGACTGCACGTGATCGCCGCATTAAAGCAAATTCAGCCCCAACAAACCCACCAACAGCTCACAGCCTTACAGGTTAACCAGGATATTTCCCCTGAGTTGCGCCACGGGATCGAGATCGCACTGCAAGAATGGCAGATTGAATTGCCCCAATAATATGCCAATAACGTGATAGTATCCCTTTGCTGACTTCAAACACTGTCTTTCATGACCCGTTTCGCTGTTACCCCTATTCCTCAATGAAATCTTTCAGATTTCGCCACCCTACTTTTCCCAGTCCCGTTTCCATATATTTGTCTCAGCGCTACATTTCCCTTAAACTCCTTCATAGAGTTTTTTAGTGCTAAGAAGAGACCGGAAACTCAGAAGAAATACGGAATAGAGTAAGAAACCAGGGGAACGCTTTAGCAAAGTGTTCCAAAGTAGAAGTATTTGAACTTTAAGTAATCTTTACCCTCACAGTCATCCATGCAATTGCAAGCATCCCAGCGCCGAACGAAGATTGTTGCAACGATTGGTCCCGCGACAAGTAGCCCTGAAGTGCTGCGATCGCTGATTGAGGCTGGCGCAACCACTCTCCGACTCAATTTTTCCCATGGCACCCACGACGACCATCAACGTAGTATTCGGTTGATTCGGCAACTCTCTTTCGAGTTGAATCAGCCCGTGGGGATTTTGCAGGATTTGCAGGGTCCAAAAATTCGGCTGGGACGCTTTGAAGATGGCTCAATTGTTCTAAAAACGGGCGATCCCTACATCCTCACCAGCAACTTAATGACGGGTAACCAAACCATGAATTGCGTTACTTATGACCTGCTTGCCGATGAAGTGCCCGCAGGTGCCACTATTTTGCTGGATGACGGCAGAGTGGAAATGCGCGTGGAAGAAGTGAAGCGATCAGCAGGCGAACTGCACTGTCAAGTCGTGGTGGGTGGCGTACTCTCCAACAATAAAGGAGTAAACTTTCCCGGTGTATATTTGTCCATCAAAGCGATCACTGATAAAGATCGCAAAGACCTCACCTTTGGGTTAGACCAAGGGGTTGATTGGGTTGCGCTCAGCTTTGTCCGCAATCCGCAGGATGTGCTGGAAATTAAAGAGTTGATCTCCGCCGCTGGCAAACAAGTGCCTGTAATCGTCAAGATTGAGAAGCACGAAGCGATCGAGGAAATGGAAGCAATCCTCGCCATTAGTGATGGGGTGATGGTAGCGCGGGGCGATCTGGGCGTAGAATTGCCGGCTGAAGATGTGCCAATTTTGCAGAAGCGCCTGATTGCAACAGCAAACCGTCGTGGCATCCCGGTAATCACCGCAACCCAAATGCTCGACAGTATGGTTCACAGCCCTCGTCCGACGCGCGCCGAAGTTTCGGATGTGGCAAATGCTATTTTAGATGGCACCGATGCGATTATGCTATCGAACGAAACTGCTGTGGGCAAATACCCGATCGAAGCAGTCAAAACCATGGCGCAGATTGCCTTACGGATTGAGCAAGAGCCACCGATTCGGCAGATGACTGACAGTGGGCGATCGATCCCCAATGCCATTAGTCAGGCAGTCGCACGGATTGCCGGACAACTGGATGCGGCCGCCATCATGACCCTGACTAAAAGCGGTGCAACGGCTCGGAATGTTTCAAAGTTTCGTCCCCAAAAACCGATTTTAGCGGTGACTCCTCACGTGGATGTGGCGCGACAACTGCAACTCGTTTGGGGAGTAAAACCCTTATTGGTACTGGATCTTCCCTCCACTGGACAAACCTTTCAGGCAGCCGTCAGTGTTGCCCAAGAAAAGCAACTGCTGCAAGAAGGCGATTTAGTAGTGATGACGGCAGGTACACTTCAGGGTGTGTCAGGCTCCACAGATTTGGTCAAGGTAGAAATCGTTACAGCGGTGCGCGGTAAAGGGATTGGCATTGGGCAAGGTGGGTCAGTTAGCGGCAGAGCTAGAGTCGTACATAATGGCTTTGAAGCCAGCAACTTTAATCCAGGAGAAATTTTAGTCGCTTCTAGCACGAGTGCTGATTTGATCGAGGCAGTGCGGAAAGCCTCTGGAATTATTACGGAAGATGCGAGCTTAACCAGCCATGCTGCTGTAATTGGTTTAAGGCTTGGAATTCCGGTGATTGTGGGCGTGAAAGATGCCACCTCAGCAATCCGGGAAGGCGAAATCATCACGCTAGACATGCAGCGCGGTTTAGTCTACTCCGGTGCCAGTGCCAGCCAAACTGATGCCGCTCTCTCGCCAGCTTATCCTTGATGTTGATTTAAGGCATATTTTAAATATGCTGTTAATCCTACACAGGAGGAGTACAGAGTTTTTTCTCCCAAAAAAGTGCTTTACCCATCTGAGGATCTAGCTCATAGCCACTGAATCCAAAAGCCTCATATGCTTGCTGAGCAATATGGTTTCCTTCCAGTACTTCTAAAGTAAGCTTACAACAGCCTAAATCAAGAGCGATCGCTTCTGCCTCTTGCAACATCAGTTTCGACAAGCCGTTGCCTCGATGAGGTTGAGCGACGATAACATCATGGATATTGAGTAATGGCTTACACGCAAATGTAGAGAACCCTTCTAAGCAGATGATGAGTCCGGCAGGTTCAGCATCAACGAATGCAAGAATGACATGCGCTGTTCTTCTCTTTGCAAGTTCTGCTGGAAGGTTGGCTTTGACATATTCGGATAGACCTTTACCACCCCCCATTGGATCAAGCGCATACTGATTCATCAGTTGCACTACTGCATTTGCATGATGAGGCGTAGGAAGATCTGCATTAACAACTTCGATCATCGATTGGTTCTGGGTTTCTGTTTTGTCAATCATAAAAGATTAAGCGCTTTTCCCCCTTGCTTATAGGGACTGATTATTCTTCGACTAATTTCTGCGTTTTGATGCGTCGTGATCGCGCACAAAAGATTGTGCATTCAATCCGCTTCTAGTTCGGTCAGCCAGTTTTCGCTTACACTAAGTGAATTTTTCTTCTAGGATAGAATGACCTACAATTTTCCAAATCGGCGTTCGCGCTGTTGATAGTCGCGCAGCGCATAATGAAATTACTGTGAACGCCTCCTTAAACTTCAGTCTGATTCCAATCACTTCCAAATTGAATCCACGTTCAAGATAAATCCGGGAAGCACGTCTTCATTGGATAAGGTGTTTGGATGCGACAATGTCCCAACAGACTGCCCTTGGCGATAGACTTCGACCTGTTTCGTTTCTGGATCAATTAGCCAGCCTAGACGCACGCCGTTGTCTGAATACTCGCGCATTTTGGCTTGAGCATCCGCCAAACTGTCACTGGGAGACAGCAATTCCAACACGAAATCGGGCGCGATCGCTGGAAATTTCCTGAGACTCTCAAGGGTGAGTGCTGTCCAACGTTCTTTTGCAATCCAGGAAACATCGGGCGATCTCTTGGCATTATTGGGCAAAACAAAGCAGGTGGAAGAGTCAAAAACAACGCCTAACTGGGTTCGACGATTCCACACAACAAAATCTGCGTTCAGTTCTGAGTTATAGCTGCCTGTTTCTCCGCCCGTAGGTGCCACAATAATCAGTTCTCCCTGCGCAGTTTGCTCAAATTTAACCTCTGGATTAGCGCGACAGACTTCCACAAATTGCTCATCGGTGAGTTGCGAAATGGGGTTGAGTTGGACAGTCACCGATGTCATACTAATGCCTCCGATTTTTGACGGGATTGGATTTCCAGATGAACGAGCAGGGCGTTGATGTCGGCAGGATTGACACCACCGATGCGGGTTGCTTGCCCAATCGTGAGAGGGCGCACTTTGGAAAGCTTTTCACGAGATTCTTTGGAGAGAGTCGCGATCGCGTGGTAGTCCATATTGGCTGGCAGTTTGCGATGTTCCTGACGGGCAATCGAGTCAATTTGGTGCTGTTGCCGCTGGATATAGCCAGAATATTTGATATCGATTTCGGCGGCTTCTTTTTCAGCGCGATCGAGGATAGGATTGCCCAGCCCAAACTGCACCAGATTAGCGTAATGAAATCCAGGTTTCCGCAGTAAATCTGCCAGGGTGATGGAGCCTTTGATCAATTGCTGCGTATGGGCGGCGATCGCTTTACCCAACTCGTCATGCTCCTTCACACGAGTCACAAGCAGCCGCTCCTTTTCAGCAGTAATATTCACCTGTTTTTGCTGAAACAGTTGCCAGCGGCGATCATCAATCAATCCAATGTCTCGCCCTAAAGGGGTGAGGCGTTGATCGGCATTATCCGATCGCAGCAGCAGCCGATATTCGGAACGGCTGGTCAACATCCGATAGGGTTCTCGCAGATCTTTAGTACACAGATCATCAATCAAGGTGCCGATGTAGCTGTGTTCGCGGGGGAAGTTGATCATCTCCTGACTCTGACAGAATCGGGCGGCGTTCAATCCGGCGACAAAGCCTTGGGCAGCGGCTTCTTCATAGCCTGTGGTGCCGTTAATTTGTCCAGCGCAAAACAGCCCCTCGATTTTTTTGGTCATTAAGGTGGGGTAGCACTGGGTTGCAGGCAAATAGTCGTATTCCACAGCGTAGGCAGGACGCAGCAGGGCGCACTGTTCTAAACCGGGGAGCGATCGCAGCATAGCAAGCTGAAGCGTTTCGGGTAACCCTGTAGAAAAGCCCTGAACATAGATTTCAGGACTGTCGCGACCTTCCGGCTCCAGGAAGATCTGATGGCTTTCCTTATCGGCAAAGCGGACAATTTTGTCCTCAATGCTGGGGCAATAGCGCGGACCTTTAGCATCTACCCAGCCTCCGTAAACCGGAGACAGGTGCAAGTTTTCTTGAATAATTCGGTGAGTTTCGGTTGTGGTGCGAGTTAGGTGGCAGGGCATTTGTTCGCGCTCAACCCAGGCGCTCGGATCAAAGCTAAACCAGCGCACCTCTTCATCGCCGGGCTGTGGTTCTAGCACGTCAAAATTAATCGAGCGGCGATCAACTCGTGCAGGAGTTCCCGTTTTCAGTCGCCCGGTTTCAAAGCCCAAGCGGTTTAGGGTATCCGTCAGACCCACAGCAGCAAATTCTCCGGCACGTCCGGCTTCCATCGATTTGTTGCCAACCCAAATGCGTCCGCCCAGAAAGGTGCCCGTGGTCAAAATCACCGTTTTGCACTGAAACGCCACACCAAAGTAGGTTTGAACGCCCATAACCTCGTCGTTTGCGCCCAACACCAAGTCTGTTGCCATGCCTTCCCGCACGGTCAAATTTGCCTGATTTTCCACAATGCCTTTCATCACGGCGGCATATTCGCGCTTATCGGTTTGCGCCCGGAGTGCCCATACCGCCGGACCTCTGGAGGAGTTCAATATTCGCTTTTGCAGATAGGTGCGATCGCTGACTTTGCCAATCTCACCGCCTAATGCATCCACTTCATGCACCAGTTGAGATTTTGCCGGACCGCCCACCGCCGGATTGCAGGGTTGCCACGCAATCTTGTCCAAATTTAGCGTTAACAGCAGCGTCCGACTACCGAGCCGAGCCGCTGCCAGAGCCGCCTCGCAGCCCGCATGTCCGGCTCCAACCACGACCACATCATAGGCATCCAAAAATTCAACGGGCGTAGTCATAGCAGCGGTTGTACAAGGGTTCCATTCTTCATTTTAGCGGGTTAGAAGAATGAACATACGCGACGTTAGAGTAATTAAAATCTCATTCAATCAACCCGCTACAAGCTGATGTTTACCCGAAAATCTCCCGCTATGTATCAGGATCAGGTCTGTAAGCCACTCACTTACCTAAAGAGATTTAGGCAACATCATAATAAAGCTTGTCCCTTTGCCTTCTTCACTTTCAACTTCAATTTTTCCTTGATGAGCTTCAACAATACTCTTCGCCAAAAATAATCCTAATCCCCAACCCGTTTGATCTTCCGCACAGGTGGTTCGACGAAATTGTTGAAACAAGATTGATTGAGCATCTAGAGCGATCGGAGCGCCTTCATTATGAACAGTAAGGCTGATTTGTGTTTCAGTTTGCTGGAGGGTCACAGTAATTGGCGTGCCAGGCGAACCATATTTGACGGCGTTAATCGCTAAGTTTTCAATCACCCGCCGTATTTCTTTAGGGCTGCAACTGCTCCTGATTTGAGACTCAGAGACCACCACAAACCGCTCTCCATAGGCAAAGTTTAAATCCTCCATTAAGTCTTGGACTAGCTTCTCAAAATCACAGTTTTCAAATTTAAGCTGCAACTTCTGTCCGGTTCGCAGCCGACTCGCATCGAGTAGATTTTGAATCATCGAATCTAGTCGATCAATCGAACTCATCATCCTCATCGCCACCTTCGCGTGGGTGTCTCCTCTTTCCAACCGGCGCAGGGTCAATTGAGTTCCCATTTTGACTACATTAATCGGTCCTCTAAGATCATGAGTTATCGTCACCATCAGGAGTTCTTGGATATCTTGCAGCGTCTCAGAGAATTGAGTGGCAGCGTCATTCACCGCTTGTTCAATAGAGCCGATGATAATATCGCGATCGCGCACATTTAAAGGGGCTTCTTCCTCTAAAATCTGAAATATGATTTGGCGGAGAATATGGTACTCAAAAATGAGTTGATTCATTGAATAATCCGCATACCCCGCTCGTTCATGCCCATGCTTCTTGCCAGTTCGAGTGCTTTCTATCTCATCGGCTATAACTTGGTTAGGTGTCTTGTCAATCTGCATAGAGAGTTCACCGACCAATTGACTTAGATATAAAGGCAGTGAATCTCGCAAAACAAGCGAGTCTTGATGCATTGAGGCATAGACTTCATCACGTGCCCGCTCTTCCCACCGCTGCATGATTCTTGAAATATTTTGCTGAAGCAGCTCGGCACATTGACTAGACATACATTACGGCAATACAAGATACATCGCAGAAATCAAGCCAAAAAAATAATATCTTACCAAAGAGTAGTGGACATACTCAAGTGAGGATCTATCGATGGATATATGCGAACGGCGCTAGTTTTCTTCAACAATGAACTAAGTTCTAAATATACGAAATATCATGGCGCTTACAATAAACGTTCCAACAATTGATGCGGAATCCGCACAGATTTTGAAAGAGACAATTCGGACTTCTGAGCCAGATGCCAGAATTGATATTGATCTTGATGCAAAGACGGTAACTATTGAAGCACAGGCATCCGAAGAGACCTTTAAGCAACTGATTGAAGCGGCAGGTCATCCCATTCGATAGTAGATAACATCCCATTTGATTGTTGGTGCTTATCTCCAATCAACGACTCAACGCATGAGTACCAGCCATGTTCCGGTACCAACAACCCCATCTGGCTCAAGGCTAAATCGCTTTTGGGCAGCTTTAACAGCGGCTTGAGTTTCAGCGCCAAATACGCCATCTGCTGAACTTTTCAAATAGCCTAGCGCTCTTAAACGTTCCTGCAATCCAGTGACAGCTGAGCCTTGGGTTCCAACTCGCAAAATAGGTAAAGCAATTAGTTCTTGCTTGGCGGCTGATTCACTAGTGGGTGATTTTGTTGCTGTGCTTTTGGCAGGGGTAGCTGAGGTGGCTGGCTTAGCAGGAGCGCTAGTGCTGGCTTGACTACTGGGAATGGGAAATGAGGTGGTCGGTTTAGAAGGTGGGGCAGCAGTGTTTGTAGTGGGTGAGGCGGTGACAGTGGGTGAAGGTGGCAGCAGCCGATTCCAAGTTTCCGAACCTACTACGCCATCGGCAGGCAACCCAGCGGCTTTCTGAAATTTAGTGACCGCGATCGCCGTGGTTTGCTCATAGGAACCATTCGTTGCTCCGGCGTAATAGCCTAACAGCTTCAGAACTCCTTGTAGTTCAATGACTTCTGATCCTTGGCTGCCTGCTTTTAGTAAGGGTCGGCTTGGAATGCCAGAACTTGTGGGTACTGGTCTAGTAGTAGGCGCGTTAGGTGTTTGGCTAAATGTTGGGACTGCGATCGCCAGACTAAACCAGCTTCCTACTCCAATAGCGACGGGAGTCAAAAAACAGAATCGCCAGATTTCTAGGTGCCGTAGCATTTTATGGAGACCAACCATAGAGGACATCCCAAAGTGATCGATTAAGCTGATTCATTACCAGAGACTAAAGCGAGAGAAAGTAGCTTTCGCCAAACGAGTTTAACCTATATAGATGAAGCATCGTGTGCCATCAGACTTGGATATTTAGCGCTACTATACAAAACCAGAGTCAGAATTCAAAGCGAAAGTTGCTCAAAATCTGTGAAACATTCACTCTTCAGTCGGTTTCAGGGTTGTTTCCTCGGCATGGCAATGGGAGAAAGCTTTGGAAGTGAGGCACATCGCTTGTTGCCACATCGATCCAATTCTGAAACTGCTGCTTGCTCCCCGTTTCCATGGACAGTCGCAGCGATTGGGCAGGGAGAAAAGCTAGCTCAGGCAGGACATATCGTTGCGCCAGAATTGCTGTCAGCCACCTTGGCGGGGAAATCCACGGGTAAGTTGTCCCCTGGAGAGCTTGCGATCGCAACCCTACCGATCGCACTGTTTTATTACGACAATCTGACGCAGCAACGTCACTATTTAGTAGAGGCAGTAGCGGCAGGGGGTGGAGATCTGATCACAGCAGATGCAGTCATTGTTTTTGGCTATGCGATCGCCCAGGCAATCAAAGAGCAACTGACCCCAGCCAGTTTTACTACCCAAATCTTGACTTATCTTCATGTTTCTTTGCCTGAGTCGGTTGTTCGCTCAGCCGAGCTAATTAGCACTCTAGAAATCTTGAAAAGGCTGATAGCAAACGGCTCGGAGTTGCAAGGTGTGATTGCGGCATTTCAGTTGGATGCTGAAACTAAACCAATGTCCATAGAGATTGCGATCGCTCTCTACTGCTTCTTGCAAACTCCAGATAATATATCTTTGGCACTGAATAGAGCAGTTCAATTAGGAATAAAGCTTGATATTGTAGGAGCGTTGATAGGGGCGTTGGTTGGAACCCATAGCAGCACCGTTGGCATTCCAGCAGAATGGCAATGTGCTTTACAGACTCAGTTTGCAACTCCTGAGTTCTCTCAGCGAATTGATCACCTGTCTGCTCAGTTGGTCTCTGCTTGGTCGGGCGTTTATAATTCCTTTATTCTTCAAGAAAAGGAGCTTCCTATTGCAACGGTTCCCTGGGTCGTTCGCTCTTAGCGAATTGTGAGCTAGATTGAGAGACGATCTTCTGTAATGGGTTGTGCTTTTCGTAATTGAGTTTGCTTTTAGAGTTCTGCTTAATTTTCTGCCTGATCGATACAACGCTCCTATTTGCTGAGGGATTCGTGGCAAGTGATGAAAGTCCTTCAATCACTGATGCATCGTTTGGAAAAAGCTCATCTCCTGGATAATCTGCGTCCATTGAGTAAATATTCCAGCGTTTTTCACCAGGCAGTTCGTTCCTATCAAAATGCCTCCAATACTACTGAAAGTCGGAAATTGCAGCCATCTATAATCGATTTAGAGGCAGATTATCAGGTCATTCCAGCCATCCGTTCACCCCGCGCTAAACAAAGCTTGCTAAAAAAGGCAGGGCGATCGCCGCTCGTTTTAGGAATTGCCATTGTTAGTTTAACTAGCGCCTTTGGCTATCGCTTTTATAATGCGCCTAAGCTAGATATTGGCAAAGCTGCTCCCCAAACTCTCTATGCGCCAGTGTCAGCCAATGTGATGGATAAAAGCGCAACGGATATTAGCCGAATTGCGGCTCGTAAGGACACGCTATCCGTTCTGATGCTAGATCAAGCCGTCAACCAAACAGTAATGCGATCACTGCAACAGCAGCTTCAACAGGGCAGCGATTTGCGCCAAACTGCTGGCTCCTTTCCCTATGTTCGCACCAGTATCCTTACGCTTTTTACTCAAGCTTACCTCCGCAAACTGCCTGAATCGCAGTGGCAAGCGTTATTAATTGAGGCCGATCGCGGCTTTTCTCGAAACCCGTCTGTTCCAAGTTTGAAGGCTGGAATTCCCGCCTTTTCCCCAACGGATGCAGGGTCTCGAACGGCGATCGCTGAACTCCGCAACTATCGCCGTTCTATAGACATGAGCAGCTACTTAAGGCTCGTTCAATCTGTCAGCGAAGCTCAATTGAAATATGTTGCAGCTCTGGCTTCATCCACAGAACCATCACCCGACTTGCCGGACTCACTGAATACGGTTCTGCTTGATTTAACCGATGCTGACTGGCAATCTCTGCGATCGCAGAGTCCAAAAATCGCTGAACGGATTTTGGCTCAAGGCATTTCTCCAGCATTGCCGTCCCCGGTGTTAGCAACAGCGATTAACCTTCAGGTTAAAGGTGAGCTACCCAACACGGCTGAACCGATCGCGATCGACCTTTTGACATCGCTGTTACAGCCTAATTTAATTCAGGATGAAGCCCAAACACAGTTAAGGGCAGAGCAAGCCGCCCAAGACATTCAACCCGTAATGGTGTCCATCAATCGCGGCGAGAAAATTGTGCAGGTAGGCGACACGATTGACTCTAAAGAGTTTGCCCTGCTTGACCATTTTGGCTTAAGTAAGCGCGGTATCGACTGGTTTGGGCTAGTAGGATTTGGAGCCTTAGTAAGCGGCTCAGTGATACTGGTATGGTTTGTAAAACGCCGATTTCATCCCTCTCTGCGGCGACGAGATGGAGTGTTGCTTGGGCTTTTGAGTTTAAGTACGCCGCTATTAATTGCGCTCCAAGTTCCATCGATTAATTTAGCCACCATTGGGCTGTTAGTCGGCGGCTTTTACGGCGCACCGTTGGGGCTGACTGTAGCGGGCTTGCTAGCGCTCCTGGTGAGTGTTGGCATGGAAATCACTTGGAGTACTTTAATCGCCAGTGCAACAACCGGGCTGCTGTGCGGTTGGCTGGGGGGCAGATTGAGATCGCGCGAAGAATTGGCATTGCTTGGGGTAGGCGTTGGTCTTCTGCAAGGACTGATCTACCTTGTGCTCAACGTTGCAACAGGCGTTGCTTGGTATACCTTGCTGAGTGCTAGCGGCATTCAGGCACTATTAGGGCTGGCATGGGTCATTGTGGCACTGGGCATTAGTCCCTATTTGGAGCAACTGTTTGATTTGGTGACCACCATCCGACTGGTGGAACTTGCTAACCCCAACCGCCCTTTACTCAAACGGCTTGCCTCTGAAGCTCCTGGCACTTTTCAGCACACGTTGTTTGTTGCAACCCTGGCAGAAGCTGCCGCTCGGGCGCTGGGGGGCAACGTGGAATTAGTTCGGACTGGAACGTTGTACCACGACATTGGTAAGATGCACGATCCGCAAGGGTTTATTGAAAACCAGATGGGTGGACCCAACAAACACGACTTAATTGATGATCCCTGGATCAGTGCCGAAATTATTAAAAAGCATGTGAGTGAAGGGATCATGATGGCACGGAAAGCCCGCCTTCCTAAAGCAGTCCGGGCATTTATTCCAGAACACCAGGGCACTATGCTAATTGCCTACTTTCATCATCAGGCACAGCAGCAGGTAGAACAACAACTGAACGGTGGTGGCACCACCCTCAGCGTGAATGATGGCGATTTTCGCTACGACGGTCCGATTCCGCAATCGCGTGAAACGGGAATTGTAATGCTGGCAGACTCCTGTGAAGCAGCACTGCGATCTCTTAAAGATGCCACCCCCGAAGAAGCTCTTGCCATGATCAACAAAATTCTTCGCGCCCGCTGGCAGGATGAGCAACTCGTGCAATCGGGTCTGACTCGCAGTGAAATGACTGAAATTGCCACGGTTTTCGTTCAGGTTTGGCAACAGTTCAACCACCAACGAATTGCTTATCCGAAGCTAGCGATCGCGGCGCAACCATCCCCCTAATATCCGATTGTGTGGTCTAAACCTAGCCATTATTCCTTTTCAATTTTCTTCAGCGATTCTGGCTTGTGGGCGGCTTCCTTACCAGTCTTGTCACTTTCCACCAAATATTCAGGGTTATCTTTGCTGGCCGCAACGTGGTGTCCTTTAATGTCGATCGGTGCAGTCAACTTTTTCTTAACTGTCCCTTCAATCTCACCCTGAGAGCTTTTCCACTCAACCTTGTCGCCTTTCTTCAGTTCGTCAGCCACCCTAGTACCTCGTTTTATATTTCTCCTTCAAGTTATAAAGTCCATTTGATTGCAACCTCTCTCAAAAGTCGTGATTTACCGATACCTTCAAGCTGACCGACTGTTTTCTTTCGCATCCCCCACTCCAAACTCCCCACTCCAAACTCATTGACACTTAGTATCTAAAGCAAAATCTGGCAACGCGCGAGTGATTGCAACTCGCGGTAGACGATGTTTGAAGCTGCAAAGAATCTCCCAGGAAATGGTGCCTAGCGTTTCTGCCCAGTCCTCTGCCGAAATGGACTCTTTGCCGTCGTGTCCTAACAGGGTGACGACATCGCCTTCTTGCAGATGGGGCACTTGGCTCACGTCCAGCATCAGTTGATCCATGGTCACGGCTCCAATTTGGGGCACGAGTTGCCCTTGGACGATCGCCGTCATCTGGTTCGATAAATTGCGCGGAATCCCATCTGCGTAGCCAATGCCAACAACCGCGATCGCCAGTTCGCGATCGGCGATAAATCGATGTCCATAGCTCACCCCTGTTCCTGCTTGAATGGTTTTTAGCTGCGTAATTCGCGCCTTTACTTGCAGCACGGGCTTGAGAGCTAAGACCGATTTCAAGTGAGCAGCGGGATACAGTCCATACAATGCAAGTCCGACCCGCACCATATCGTAATGCAGGTTGGCATCAGTTAGGGTGCCAGCGGAGTTTGCCAGGTGAAGTTTGGGCGGGGTGATACCTGCTGATTTAATCTGGGCGATCGCGGTTTCAAATCGCTGCCGCTGCTGATTGACCACCGTTCGATCCAAACTTTCCGCCGTTGCCAAATGGGAATAAATACTCGCGATCGATAAATGCGGCAAGCGGTGAACCAGTTGAGCAAACTCCGTCGCCGCTTGCCAATCCGTGCCCAAACGAGACATACCTGTATCAAGCTTGAGGTGAACAGGCAGCGGTGAGGCATTGGGTAAGTTAGCAATGGTTTCGGCAAACACAAGCGCTTGTTTCGGCGTGCAGAGGGTGGGTTGCAAATTCCACCGGGCGATCGCTCGAATTTGCTCTGGCGTGTAGGTTGCACCCAAAATTAAAATGGGAGCTTGAATGCCCGATTCTCGCAGTTCAATCCCTTCAGGAATGGTTGCTACGCCTAACCAGGTTGCCCTCGCTTGCAGGGCTGCTTGGGCAATCGCGATGGAGCCATGCCCATAAGCATCGGCTTTGACCACCGCCATGAAGGCAGTCCGATTTTGAAGTAGTCGCTTTATTTGGGTGACATTGTGAGCGATCGCCGCCAAATCAATCTCCACCCAAGCTCGTTCTCGCTGCATTTGCGCCAAACTTGAACTTTGCTCCCAACTCAGCATGTCATTCTCCTGATTCACACCACATTCATTGCACTGAATCTAATATTCAATACGCTGAATTATCTATTGAGAGCAGGATAGATGTCCTTTGAAAATAGGTCAATCAGGCAGGTTCAGCCTCTCCGTAATTTCCCACCCTCCAGCCATAGCTGTGTTAAAGTTTATGAAAACCTTCCTAGCAACTGAATCCTGATGAGTAAGGTTCTGGTGCTTAACGCTTCTTACGAACCGCTGAACATTACTACTTGGCGCAGGGCGGTCGTGTTATTGCTTAAGGGCAAAGCGGAGCAAGTTGAACACAACGGCAAGTATCTTTACTCCGGCTTTCCACTGCCCACAGTGATCCGGCTACGTCACTACGTGCGTGTGCCCTACAAAGAGATTCCGCTCACCCGCAAGAATCTGCTGCATCGCGATGCCTATTCTTGTCAGTATTGCAGCGCCACTGGGGACAATTTAACGTTGGATCATGTGATTCCGCGATCGCGAGGTGGCGGTGATACGTGGGAAAATATTGTGACGGCGTGCGTGCGTTGCAATGTTAAGAAAGGCAGCCGCACCCCCAAAGAGGCAGGTATGCCGCTTATTACCCTACCCCAAAAACCTTATAGTGGACTTTATTTTGAAGTAACTAAGCACGTCAAAAATGGCTTAAATCAAGAGTGGCGTAAATACGTCATCGGACTGTAGTGGGTGGGAATAAATCTAAAGCGATTGTAAGGTATCTTCTTTGGCGATCGCAGCCGTTCATCCCTTTCACCGATTCCCTGAGAGGTCGAAATCGCTTCAGCGTCAATTCACAAAGATCGCACTAAAGATTCATATCGTCTCCCCCTTTTATTTGCCAAGATCTAAAGACTAGCAAGCTATTTATTTCCAATCTAATAATCACTGCATCACTTGCTTAAGCAATTCCCCTCGTTACTGGTTTAACTAACCCCTTACTTAGAGCAGCCTAATCCGTGACACCTCGCAATACCACATCCAATAGTGTTCTAACTGCAACAGAAGATGCCCAGCCACCCGGGAGTCAACAAACCCCTGTTGATCGTGATCCGGTTGAACCGCTGCTGAAATCGCTGCAAGACTCTCCAACGTATCGACCACAGTTGTCTTCCTACGATACGTCGCGATCGCGTGAGCAGCTTCAAAAAGTAGAAGTGTTGCAACAATTGCTAGAACGCCATCAGGGAGAACGCCAATTAATCGTTCTGCAAGATTTTCCTGACCCTGATGCGCTGTCTTCCGCTTGGACTTATAAGCTGATTGCACAAAAGTATGACATTCAGTGCGATATGGTCTATGCCGGAACCTTGAGCCATCAAGAAAACATTGCTCTCGTCAAATTAACCAGCTTGCCAGTGCAACGCTGGGCATTGCCAACGATTAAAAACCGCAATCTCGCAGCTTATCAAGGGTGTGTCTTCATTGACAATCAGGGCACCACTAGCCAGTTAACTCCTTCTCTACAGGAAGCAGGAATTCCCATCGTGGTCGTGATTGATCATCACAGTGCCCAAGGGGATCTCAACGCAGAGTTTACTGACATTCGTCCTTATACTCGGGCAACTGCCACAATATTGACTCAATATCTGCAAGCAGGTCTACTGAAGCTGGATAACAACTCCAGCGAGCACGTCAAGTGTGCAACGGCGTTGATGCATGGGTTGAGATCGGATACCAACGCGCTTCGGCAAGCTCAAGAAGAAGACTTCTTAGCAGCGGCTTACTTGAGTCGCTTTTATGACGCTCAATTGCTGAATGCGGTATTACAGTCTTCCCGCTCAAAGCAAGTCATGGATGTGATTGAGCGATCGCTCAAAAATCGCGCCGTTCAAAACAACTTTTCCATTGCCGGAGTAGGCTATTTGCGATATGACGATCGCGATGCAATTCCGCAAGCCGCAGACTTTTTAGTTACAGAAGAAAACGTGCATACCGCAGTAGTGTATGGCATTGTACACGACGAAGACGAAGACCTTGAACTGGTCATCGGCTCACTTCGCACCAACAAAATCACCCTTGATCCCGATGAGTTTCTGAAAGAAGCCTTTGGTCACGATTCTCAAGGACGATTCTTTGGCGGTGGGCGATCGCAAGCAGGCGGTTTTGAAATTCCTTTGGGCTTCCTTTCTGGCTTTGCTGAAAGTGCCGACTACGCAAAAATGAAGTGGACTGTCTATGACACTCAAGTGAAACAAAAACTGTTGCGTCTGATTAATCCTGATCAGCACTATCGAAATGGCATGAGTTAGTGTCCGTCAGGAAAATCTTGATGTTTTTCGGACTCTCAAAACTCAACTCAAACAAGCTCTCCAGGCTTCATCAAACTGTCATTAGTAATTGATAAATCGCTGGGGTGACAGGCTAACGACAGGCTATAGATTAGCAGTAACACAATGATTGAACTGTATTTGGTTCGGCATGGCTTAGCAGGTGAATTTGGCACCTATACCAATGACGATGAACGGCCGTTAACGGAAGATGGTAAAAAGAAAACTCGCTCGGTTGCCAAGCGGCTGATAGATCTGGGGTTGCAATTCGATTTAATCCTCACTAGTCCGCTAGTCCGCGCCCGACAAACCGCAGATATTCTGGTAGACGTTGGCTTAAGCAGCCAACTGCAAGAGGCAAGTTATCTGGCTTCTGGAATCATTACACCGTGGTTAGATTGGCTGCCAGATTGGACACCCGGCAGTCAAGAATGCTTGGCACTGGTTGGACATGAACCCAGCCTTAGCACTTGGGCAGAGTTATTAGCCTGGGGTGAAGTGAGAGGCGCAGTTGAGCTGAAAAAAGCGGGAGTCATCGGTCTGTCCTTACCCGAAACTGGATCTCCCATTGGGCGAAGTACTCTATTTTGGTTGACTCCACCTCGGTTCTTATTGAGCTAGCGATCAAGATAGGTTTAAAAAGTCTTGTAAAAACAACCTGAGCAAACAAGGGACTTAAGCCCCTTGTTTGCTCAGCAGTTAATTTGTCCTAGTCCTTATGCCAACTGATGGCTTTATAGGCAACTAAGCAGCGAGTTCTTTTTCGATCGCGCCGATCAGTTCTGCCGCATCCGGAGCCACTGCACTTTTGTAGCGACCTACTACTTCACCGTGTTTATTCACCAAAAACTTTTCAAAGTTCCAGGATACATCCCCAGCAGGAGCGGTTTGGGTCAGACGAGCATACAGAGGATGCTGCTCCGCACCTTTGGCATGAACCTTGTCAAACAGTGGAAAAGTCACGCCGTAACTGGTTTCGCAGAATTGTGCGATTTTATCGGTACTGTCCGGTTCTTGGGCACCGTAGTCATTGCAAGGAAACCCCAAAACCTCCAATCCTTGAGCGTGATACTTTTGGTACAGCGCTTCTAACCCTTTGTATTGGGGCGTGTAGCCGCAATAGGATGCGACGTTGACAATTAGCAACACCTTGCCTGCGTAATCTCCTAATGATTGCTCGGAGCCTGTGATAGTCTTGACCGAAATATCTGAGATCGCGTTGCTCATATCAATTCCTGAAATCGTTTACTGCCAATTATCCTAGCGGTTTGAGGGCATCTAATACCGTTTCAAAAATCCTTGCACATCTGTAGATTCGCAAAGATTCTCTACGGGAGTTATCGCTTAGGAGCAAGTTTCAGTAAGCCATTCCACAGCACACGAATAAATTCTTCGATCGCAAAAAAGCAAAAATCCAGCAATCGCATAATTCGTTCTAGCAGGCTTTGCTCGTAGCCCATCAGCGTGACTTCTGTATCAATAATCTCTGAAAGGGGACTATCTGGGAGCGTTGCTCCATCGGGCGATCGCGGTTCTTTGATAAGCGGTTGAGCCACCTTCTCAAAAGTTACCTGAGTAGAATGATCAGCTGTCATCTCTAGCGTTTTGCGCTCAGAAATCGTCAGTTCAGCATTGAGCGATCGCCCAGGTTGATGGATGATCGGTGACAGGGCAGCAGTAACGAGATTCGTGAAACGATCCCTACGGGAATCGCGAATTTGAGCAAACTTAATCGGAGGGGCAGTCCGCAGTCTCATCGGTAGTTCCGCCAGATCGGCTTCCTCAAAAAGGTTGGTGGCGATCGCCACAGAACCCTGTTGCATCCATGCCATCAACTGATAAAACGGACGAACACCAGGGAAAACTGGACTGTTTGCAGGGGGCGATCGCACGGGGTCAAGCTGAGCCGAACCCTGGCGCAAACGTAAATAACGGCAATAGTGAGCCACTTGCCAGATAATTCGCTGCTGCACAATCGTTTGTTGGTCAGCATCCAGAATCTCCAGAATCTCGTTGCGGTTCGTTACCAATACCAGCGATCGCGTATCCAGTTGCGTTGCCACCCCACGAATAAAAATGGAGGCTGGGGCTGACAGGCGGGTAGCTGCAACGTTTAACAGTGACGGATAGCTGGAAATATCCACCTCTGCCAAACAGTCGCGTACTGCCAGCATGGACTGCCGGATTGGCGCATCTACAGATGGTAAAGATGCCGCAGGCAAGGCGTGCGTGGCAGCTGGGCGCAGATTGTCGAACAACCACGATCCCACTCCTTGCAATGCCCCAATAACTCGATTAAGTAAGCTTTTAGGACGACGCGATTGTGCGGAAGCTGCTATTTCCCAACTAATCCGCTGCGCTAGTTCATGCTGCTGATGCGGAGACAGCACATCCAATATTTGATTAAATTGAGTCACCAATACGAGAGCTTGGGTTTCCATTAAACACGCCACTGCCCTCACCCGCACCGCCTGTGGCTCTAGCCCAATGGGTAACCGTTCTGGCAAAGAAAAGCGCTCTATCGTGTGGAGAACTTGCTGTAAAGCAGTTTCCGCTGTTAACTGCAACGGGGCAGATTGTAGTGGAATTTCAATCTCGTCGGGATTTTCCGCTGGTAGTAGGCTAATCGGATCGGGCTGGATCGCCTTACCCAGGGTTTTGCCCAGAGATCGCGCCGATTGAAACAGGGCATACACCGGATAAACCAAAATCTGCGCGCTCCAGCTGCCAGCCACTTGTAGCCGTCGTGCTGTTTGCTGACGGCGATCAAGCCAGTGGCGTGTCTGGCGCAATAGCTTGCGAAAAACCTGGCTTTGGTAAGGATCAGATGGCATAACAGGTATGGCGATTCGTGAAACGATCCCTACGGGAATCGCCTAGTTCCCAAGTGACAGCCGGTCAGAGGGTTGGTGGAGAGTAAGCAATCCAGCCGAACTTCCCCATAGTAAAACCTAACGCAATCTTTTCGTAGCGATCTTTCGTAGCGATCGGCAAACTCAACACCGTATACTAGATGAGTTTACCCGGACTAGATTAAACTCTTGGGCGTTGACCTGCGTAGCTACGTTTATATTGATCGGCTGCAAGCTCAGCACGCCGCTTACCTAGGAACCGTTTCGATTGGGTTTCTTCCCCTTCCGGGCGATGCTTCCTTATGGATTGAAATTTCCCCCGGCATTGAAATTAACCGGATTACCGATGTGGCACTGAAGTCGGCGGTAGTGCGTCCTGGTGTCCTGATGGTAGAACGTCTCTACGGTTTGCTAGAGCTTCATTCCACCAATCAAGGGGAACTCCAGGCAGCAGGCAAAGCCATTTTGGATACCCTCGAAGTGCGCCGACAAGATTGTCTCAAGCCCCGCGTTCTTTCTAGCCAAATCATTCGCAATATTGACCCTCATCACGCTCAATTGATTAACCGGACCCGACGTGGACAAATGATTATGTCAGGGCAAACACTTTATGTGTTTGAAGTGGAACCCGCAGCCTGGGCAGCGTTGGCAGCCAATGAAGCGGAGAAAGCCGCATTGATTAACATTTTGCAAGTGTCTGCGGTTGGCAGCTTTGGGCGCTTATATTTAGGTGGCGAAGAACGCGATATTTTAGCGGCTTCTCATGCGGTATTGTCGGCGATCGAAAGTGTGGCTGGGAGATCGCCCGATACCGGAAGATTAGAATAATTAGACGGCATTCGATGCAAAAATAAACTTAGAACAAAGGCGCTTCCGGTGAATAAAGGGCAAAAAGCGGATGGCGGACGTTAGATATTTGACGGAGTTAAAGCGGCACTTAACAGAATCTTCGCAACGCAATAGATATTATCCCGTTGAAGATGCAGGGAAGTATGGTGGCACTGAACGAGGGCGATCGCTTGATTTCTCCAGGGTTGACCTCAGCCACGCCGAATTGGTTGATGCCAATCTCAGCCACGCTAATTTCAGCTATGCCAACCTCAGCCATGCCAACCTGATTGGAGCGAATTTGACTCAGGCAAACCTGCGCGGAGCCGACCTCAGCCATGCCAACTTAATCGGTACCGAGCTATACCAAGCTGATCTGCGCGAAGCCGACCTCAATGGGGCATACCTGCAACGCACCGACCTGAGCAGAGCTTGGCTGATGGGGGCCGAGCTAGGAAACGCCAACCTTAGCGATGCAAATTTGCACCAGGCAGAACTCAACCAGATTCATTTTTATCAAGCAATCCTGCATCGGGCGATTCTCACTCAAGCTCATCTGTGTGGCGCATATCTCTTTGGAGCCGATCTCAGCGGCGCGAATCTAGCAGGCGTAGATCTGCGGTGGGCAAACCTGCGGAAGGCAAACTTGGCAGATACAAACCTGCAAGGAGCAACTCTGCAAAGCGCAAATCTGAGTGGCGCTTGCTTGCATCGCGCCAATTTACAGGGAGCCAGCTTGCAAGAGGCTGTTTTCACGAATGCAGAACTCACCGAGGCCAATTTGCACTGGGCAAATGTAGACGACTGCTACTTTCATCCAGCGGCAGTACAAGGGGTCATTTGGGGCGATCGCCCGCCCTCCTTCCGCTAAATGCCATAGGGCGAATTTTTAGCGAAAACAATGGAAATGTATGAGGCATAGGGCATTCAAGGATTTCTCGCCATATTTTCTAACCACTCTATTCTCTAGCTAGCGTTCAATGGCTATAGCGTAGTTTTCTGCCCAGGTAGCTGACGCAATGCCAACTTCTCTGGGATCAAGAAACCACACCTTCTTAAAAATTATTAGAATACTTACTTTAAGTCTTGAGCAATATTAGCTCTAATGCTCCCTTGGCAAGAAATAAAGCGATAAGCGATTTTTGAAACTTTACTTGCTTTCTGACATAACTTGCTGATTTCTCTAAAAAACTATGCAGATAGCACCGCTTCCCGATAATGAACTTACCAGGCTGAGTGCCCTCTGCCAATATCAAATTCTAGATTCCGAACCAGAAGTTGCATTTGATGACCTGACAAAATTAGCTGCTAGCCTCTGTGCTACCCCGATCGCTCTCATAAGCTTGGTTGATGCTGAACGTCAATGGTTCAAATCCAAAGTAGGATTGAGCGCCGTAAGCACATCGCGTGACATTTCATTCTGTAGTCATACAATTTTGCAATCCGATATTTTGATCGTGCCAGACGCCTTGGCGGACGAACGGTTTGCAACTAATCCCTTAGTGATGGGTGAGCTTAGCATTCGATTTTATGCTGGAGTTCCCTTAGTGACGCCTGAAGGTCATAGTCTTGGAACGGTTTGCGTCATCGATACGGTGCCACGAGAACTCAGTCATCCTCAGATTGAGGCCCTGCGTGCTCTTAGCCGCCAAGTTGTTGCCCAACTTGAGTTACGCCGAAAGCTAATAGAGGCAGAGATCCTGACCCGTGAGTTACAGCACAGAGAAGCTGCTCTACGGGAGAGTGAAGAACGGTTTCGGATAATGGCAGATAGCGCTCCTGTGCTGATTTGGGTGGATGATCTTGATCAACAGACCATTTTTTACAACCAAACCTGGCTTCGATTTACTGGGCGATCGCTGGAACAGGAAATTGGAAAAGGTTGGCAACAAGGGCTGCACCCAAACGACCATCAACACTGGTCCAGCAATTACGCTGCTGCTTTTGCCGCTCAAGCGCCTTACACAGTTGAATATCGATTAAGAAGGGCAGATGGTGAATATCGCTGGATGCTAGAGACCGGAGTGCCTCGTTTTCAACCGGGTGGGACATTTGCGGGCTTTACCGGGTCTTGCGTAGATGTTACTGATCGCAAAGCAATAGAGGAAGATAGTCAACTCCTTCAAACAGTCACTCAAGCAGTTGTAGATTCCCCCGATTTCCATTCTGCCATGCAGGTTGCCATTGAAAAGGTTTGTGAAGCGACGCAATGGGAATTTGGAGAGGCATGGGTTCCTAGCTTAGACAAGATGGTAATGGAATGCAGTCCCGCCTGGTATAGCAAAACCGAGCGGTTAACAGAATTTAGACGACACAGTGAGGCATTGACATTCCCGCCCAACGTTGGCATTCCGGGTCGAATTTGGATCTCAAAGAAAACCGAGTGGCATCAAGATGTCTCTACGGACAAAACTTATCTCAGGGCCCCGCAAGCGTTAGCCTCAGGACTGAAAGCAACGTTGGGGATTCCGCTTTTGGCGAACGATGAAGTCATTACCGTCCTCGTGTTTTATATGTTTAAAGCCCGTCAAGAGGATCAACGGATGATTGACTTGATTTCAGCCTCAACTGAACTGGGTTTGTTCATTCAACGCAAGCAAGCCGAAGAAGAGGTTCGCAAATCCCTAGCCAAAGAGCAAGAACTGAATCAATTCAAGTCGAACTTTATCGCTAGCGTCTCCCATGAACTGCGAACACCCCTAACTTCAGTTCTGGGTTTATCAGGTGTTTTGCTGAAGCAACATTTTGGTGCCATCAACGCTAAGCAAGAGCAATATCTGTCTATGATCCACAGCAGTGGTGAACATTTGCTGAAGCTGATCAATGATTTACTAGACCTTGCCAAAATAGAAGCAGGTAAACAGGAACTTTACAAAGAAGTTGTTGATGTGGAGGATCTCTGCCGAAGCGCGATCGAGGTCATTGAAGTGCAAGCGGTTGCCAAACAACAAACGCTCTCCTTGAAAGTACCCGTTGCAGTGAAATCTATCGTGGTCGATCAACAGCGAATTCTGCAAATTCTGCTCAACTATCTATCCAATGCCGTGAAGTTTACGGCAACGGGTGGAGTGATCACACTGAGTAGCCGATTAGCACCAGGATCGAAATTAGCAGCAACTGCTTTACCAAAGGAAACACCCGATCTACTGCCTGACATCCTGCCTAATTCGTGTTTCCTTATTCTCGAAGTTAGCGATACAGGAATAGGAATTCCGCTAGATAAACAACATTTACTGTTTCAGTCCTTTCAACAAATTGATTCCGAAGAGGGTAAACATCAGTATGCAGGATCAGGTTTGGGACTTACGTTAGCCAAACAGCTAGCCGAACTGCATGGAGGGCGGGTTTCTTTCACTTCAACTGCTGGCAGTGGCAGCACATTCTCAGTTTGGTTGCCCGTCGAGTGAGCAATTTCAATGGCTCATTCCTAAACGCTTTTGCTACCCTTTAACACTTGGAACACTGAGTTTTGCGTTGGGAGTCATTGTCTGTGTGGCGTTAGGGAAACGGACTCAGATTAATGCTAAACAATAAAAGTATCTGTACTTGTCAACTGTATAAAAAGAAAGCTACACCCTGTTTCTCCCAATTAGTTGGTTGCGTAAGATTTACCCTTATAAAGCAGTTACTACTCGAACCAGTTCGCTCGACAAATCTACACCGGTCAACTCACGCTTTCTAAATAGCACTCCTGCCAAAAAGTAGGTGCTGCCGAAATAGAACGCCTGACGGTTTTTGCGTAATTCTGCGATGTGGTTCTTTACTTTCGGCTCAGAACTGTAGTAACCAAATTGCAGCGGGGTCACCATAAAATCTTCAACGCTATAGCCGTGCCTTAAGCCATGCTCAATCGTCCCTACCGGATTAGAATAGCCAGACACCAACACCATGACATTGGGATAATCTAGCGTTAGCAACGAATTGGTAATGGTGGCACCATCGAAGCCTCCATATAACAAGGGCATATAAATATCCTTGTCAGGTGCGGGTAAATAAGGAGGATTGGCAATTAAATACTGAGCTGTTGGTCTAGGAGTCTCAAAAAATGACCCGTTGTGAATGAAATACTGATGATCTAAGCCATAATCTTCAATTCGGGACTGAGCCACTTTACAGGCTGAAGGATTCAGGTCATATCCATGAACTTTGCCCACAAAATCGGTTCTGACTAAAGAATTAATGACAGGAGTACCATCCCCACAACCAAACTCCACAATTGTGTCAGTATCATCACAGTGATTAAAAACGAGTCGCTCTAAACAATGGGAATAGAAATGGGATTCTTCGGGACAGAAGAATACTTCTTTTTCAGAAACCGATTTCTTTGTGGAGTGCGATCGCAACAAAATTCCAGTCAAGGTAATACCCTCACTTTTTATAGAGTGTGTTAAAAAGAAAAATTAAGGGTGGACAAATTGCCCAACCCATTGATTCATTCGGCTATTTGATTGAGATGACGGGTAAAGGTTGAGTATATTCACCTTGGCGAATGACTCGGACAACCGCTTCACTGGCGCGATCGCCCATCAGTTTTTCCTGGTCGTAACCCAAGATCATTTGCCACGCTTCAGCCGCATACATCTCGGTCAAAGGTAGCGTCACGTTCTGCACCATCCACCGCCCATGTCGCTCGTCTTCTTTCACATGCAAATCCCAATAGCCCATCGCCGCATCTGAGAGTTGGAGCCGTTGGGCTGCCGCAAGATAGGTGCGGTAAGCCGCAGGACCCGCGACCTCAAAGTAAGCCAAACCGCCGTTGTAGCGCAGAAAATAGCGCTTACATTCGGTGAGTAAGAAGTTGTGATTGATGCTTGCCAGCACTTCCCAGGGCACCAAGTCGAAGTATGCTTCTGGTTGGGTGCTGAGTCCCAGCTCGCTTAGCATTTGGGCAAAGAATGTAGAGTGCTTGCGAGAAAGACGACCATTACCGTATTCTTCCAGCAACACTTTGGTTAGGGTGGCTTGAACTTCGTTTGCAGCACCGCCCAAAATACGAGAGAGACGACTCGCTTCGATCAACCCATCAAAGGAGGCGATCGCCAGCAAATACCGATAGCCCTCCAAAGACATTTGCTCCCGCATGTAGTGGGCATCCGACGACAGAGGCGGTTCGAGATCAGCCGCGAAGCGATCTAAAAGTGCTTGTTTTACATCCAATCTTTTATAAGCTTCAATGTCAAAATTGTCGAGTTCCCACTGCTGCCAAACTGTTTCGATCTGGTCGCGAATTTTGTGTAGATAGGGCGATCGCTCATTGGCATAATTCCGCAAATCGTCATACCAAAAAAGATTGAGACGATTGATGCGATACAAAATGCGCTGAATAAAGCGGTGGTCTACCTCCGTACCTTCGCCATGAGTGTAAGCGGCTGTTAGAGCAGAAGACAGGGCAGTTTCAAAGGTATTGACTGCTGAGGAATAACTCTGGAGGTTTCTGTCCAAGTCTTCAGCTTCAATCAGTTTGCTAAATGCTTGTTCGGCTTTATAGTAGGAGTCGTTTCTTAGTTGAGCTTCCAGAGGCTCGGGAATGACTCGCTCTGTTTTCAAAAGTGTAACTAAGCTGCCCTGCATGTATTTCTCTACGGTTTTGTATTTTCCCTTACATCTTGATTAATTTCCCCGTCAAAATCCATCTACTCAAGAGGGAGATCGCTCAATCTAAAGAAGTAGTTTGAGGTACTTGCTCCTTACGACATTATAGCGGTTTTCTGTCGGATGAGGTACGGGCAGAATAATAGAGAGCAAGGGTTTGAGCCTTTAGTTTGTACCTCACAGGAGCCGGAAACGCTATAGAGCGCGTTTGATGTGTTCCGCTTTTCATGGGTAAAAAGTCACTAGGGGCAAGTGGCATGTAATCTGCCGCCCTTTGAATCTTGTCTGCAAGACTCAGAAATGAGGGTTTAATATTTTTGTCTCCAAAAATCAATGTGGGTGTTTGCTGCATGACTTCGTTTTCAGCACAATTTCCAGATATTCAAACGCACTGGGCGCGATCGTTTGTGCAAGCGTTGGCGCAGCGGGGAATTGTGCGAGGCTTCCCAGATGGCAGCTTTCGACCAGAGCAAGCGGTCAGTCGGGCAGAGTTCGCGATCGTGTTGCAAACGGCTTTTCCGCGATCGCCGATTCGTCCCTACAGCCCCTTTAAAGATGTGCCAGCAAACTACTGGGCGGCGGGTGCCATTCGTTGGGCCTATGAAACGGGGTTTATGAGTGGATATCCCGGACAACTGTTTCGCCCAACCGAACCCATTGCCCGATCGCAGACTTTAGCGGCGTTGATCGGTGGTTTAAAGCTATCGACAACTATTTCAGTGCCACTGACGGAGTTATATGAAGATGCAGCCCAAATTCCTGGCTATGCTACCAACGCGATCGCTACGGCAACGGTGAATAGCATTGTGGTGAACTATCCGTCTCTGCGGCGGTTGCGCCCGACTCAACCCACCACTCGCGCTGAAATGGCAGCTTTTGTTTATCAATGTTTGGTGGCAATGCAACAGGCTCCCGCGATCGCTTCCAATGCGATTGTGCGCTGGCAGCCTGGTCAAACGGTGCGGGTTAGCCATCCCCGCGAGTTTCGGGCTGCCTGGGTCACTTCCGTCTGGAACAAGGATTTTCCATCTCAGTCGGGGCTGACCCCACAACAGCAGCAAGCCGAATTCATTGCCCTCGTCGATCGCCTCCAGGCAATGAATTTTAACGCCTTAATTCTTCAGATTCGTCCAGAGGGTGATGCCCTCTATCGATCGCCCTTGGAACCTTGGAGCCATTGGTTAACCGGAACCCAAGGCAAAGCGCCAAATCCCATGTATGACCCGTTGGAATTTGCGATCGCCCAGTGCCATCAACGCAACATCGAACTCCATGCTTGGTTCAATCCCTATCGTGCCCGCACCTCTCAGCACGTCAATGCGGCTCCCCATCTTGCCGTGACTAACCCAGAGGTAGTGTATGTTTGGGGCAACCAACTTTGGATGGACCCAGGCGCTAAGGTGGTGCAAGACCGCACCTACAACGTCATTTTAGATGTGGTGAAGCGCTATGACGTGGATGGCATTCACCTGGATGATTATTTTTATCCCTATCCGATTGCAGGGCAAACCTTTCCCGATGACAAAACCTATCAAGCCTATCGTCGAGTAGGGGGCACCTTAGCCCTAGCAGATTGGCGCAGAGACAATGTAAATCGGTTAATCCAGCGATTGGCAACTGGCATTCGGGCCGTCAAGCCTACTGTCAAATTTGGCATTAGTCCCTTTGGCATTTATCGTCCGGGACAACCGCCATCCATTCGGGGATTAGATGCTTACGAACAGCTTTATGCCGATGCGCTCAAGTGGTTGCAGCAGGGCTGGATTGATTATTTATCGCCTCAGCTCTATTGGCGAATTGATGCGCCCAATCAAAGCTACCCGGTGCTGTTGAACTGGTGGGCAGAGAACAACCCCAAGCAGCGGCACCTCTACCCCGGCAATAATTTGGCACAACTGGATGGCAAAGCCTGGGAACTGGCAGAAATTGAACGCCAAATTGAACTCACTCGGCAGCTAACGCCAAAACTTGTATTAGGTAATATCTTTTTCAGCATGGATGCCATTACCCGAAATCGCCAAGGCGTGGGCGATCGCTTCCGCACAGCCACCTACCGAACTCCCGCCCTTGTCCCCACCATACCTTGGCTGACCGCCGCATCTCCTGCCTTACCCACCGGACTCAAAGCTGCTGCTGGCAAACTCACCTGGAATCCTGCGACCTCAGACGTGCGATCGTGGACGCTCTATCAAAAAACTGGCGACCAATGGATACTCAAACAGATTTTGCCTGCCGCAGTGAAAGAAGCGATCGCCCCACCCGGAACTTATGCTCTCAGTGCCGTTAACAGGCTTGCAGTAGAGAGTGCCGCCGTAGTTATTGCAATGACCTAAGAGTGCGAAGTGCAGAGTACGGAGAAGTTTTGAGTTTTGAGTTGTGGTTTTTGAACTGTGAACTCCGAACCCCGAACCCCCGAACCCCAAAACCCCAAAACCTAAAACCTGCTAAGGAATTGCTACAGAGTTCAGCAGGCGATCGACGATCGCCCTCGCTCTGCGTCCTCCCGCTGGAATCATCCGATGCGCCAGCACATGAGGAGCCAGATATTTGACATCATCGGGAATGGCATATTCGCGATCGTCCAAAAAAGCGAATGCCTGAGCCGCTCGTTGTAGAGTAATCGTGCCTCTTGGACTAACCCCTAAAGTAATCTCCTCATCTTCACGGGTTGCCCGTACCAAGTTCAAAATGTATTGCTGCAAAGAAGCTTCCACCTTCACTTGGGCACTCAATCGTTGCAGTTCTTTCACCTCATCCAGTGAAATGCAGGGCTGTAAATCTTTTGAAGCAGTTCCTAGCTGAAGCCGCTCTAGCATTTGCAGTTCTTCTGTCTCCGAGGGATAGCCCAACGACAACGACAGGGCGAACCGATCCATTTGCGCTTCAGGTAACGGAAAAGTGCCCTGATATTCCACCGGGTTTTGGGTCGCAATGACAAAGAATGGGGCGGGAACCAAGCGCGAGTTACCATCCACAGTAACCTGTTGCTCTTCCATCACCTCCAATAACGCCGACTGGGTGCGAGGAGTGGCTCGGTTGATTTCATCGGCAAGCACCACATTGGCAAATACCGGACCCGGCAAAAACTCAAACTCGCCTGTCCGAGGATTCCAAATGTTAGTTCCAGTGATGTCTGTAGGTAGCAAGTCAGGAGTACATTGAATGCGCTGAAACTTCCCATCAATCGAGCGGGCAAGGGATTTTGCTAACAGCGTTTTACCCACTCCAGGAACGTCTTCTAGCAATGTATGACCGCCAGACAGCAGCGCGACTAGCACTAACCGAATTGCATCGGATTTTCCAACAATCGCTTGACCCAGGTTTTCGGTTAATCGCTCGATCCGATCTCTCATGCCATCTCCGCTCATTACAGGAAGTAAATCTCTTTTCTAGTGTGCCCTTCGTTGCGACGAAATGGCTGAATTTGCATGAGCTAACTGAGCTGTGCAAAAGCGGAATGGATGCCGGGTTAACAAAGATGCTCAGTGCATTCTTAAAAAACTTGCGAATTGACACAAGGATACGAGAAGAATGCGTCCTAATGAAATAGGGCTAAACGATGAAATCTGGCGTGGTTGGGAAGCCACCTGAGCCTCAAGCAGTCTTGAGTCTGGTTCGGCAGCCTTTGCAATCAGTGATGTCCAGCCCGGAAGTAAACACCTGTCAATGTTGGGAGAAGTAGAAACGGTCAGTTGCCCCTTCTAATTCTTCCAAAGGGTTACAGTAGGAAAGAAATTTCTCCACATCATCCTGCTGGCTTGCATAATGACTGCTCCAATTCAACCTAAGGATTCTACCTATCGCGCGAAACGGGAAACTGATTGGCGACTTTTGAAGAGCCTGATTCCTTACGGCTTACAAAATAGCCGCACGCTCGTGTTTTCGCTGGTGCTGCTTGTGCCTGCATCTATTGCCGGAGCGATTCAGCCGATTTTAGTAGGAGATGCCATTTCACTGGTTCGGCAGGAGCCGACCTGGCTGAAGTTTTTGCAAACAGTGCCGCTGACAACGGGCATCAATATTTTGACAGGGTTACTGTTAGCGACGTTGGTGGCACGCGCGATTTTGGATGCGTGGCAGGGCTATTTAGTGCAACAGGTTGGGCAAGGCATTACAGCAAATATTCGGACTGATTTGTTTCTGCATGTCACGTCGCTGGCAATGCGCTTTTTTGACCGCACTCCTGTCGGGCGGCTGATTACCCGATTGACGAGTGATGTGGAGTCATTGGGGGATGTGTTTTCTACAGGGGCGATCGGCATTATTGGCGATCTGTTTTCTATTCTGGTGATTGCTGTTCTGATGTTTTTGTTGCAGTGGCAATTAGCATTTCTGTTAGTAGTAATGCTGATTCCAGTAACGGCATTGATTATTTATTTTCAGCAGCAGTTTCGCAAAGCCAACTATCGCGCCCGTGAAGAAATCTCTGCGCTTAACTCCATGCTGCAAGAAAATATTGTGGGTATTGGAGTGGTGCAGCTATTTCGCCGCGAAGGATTCAACGCCCAACTCTTTCGCCAGATAAACCTGCGGTATATCAAAGAAGTTGATAAGACAATTTTTCACGATTCGGCGATTTCGGCAACGCTGGAATGGATTTCGCTGGTGGCGATCGCTGCGGTGCTTTGGGTCGGCAGTTTGCTGATTATGGATGACCAATTGAAGTTGGGCACTCTGTCGGCATTTGTTTTGTATGCCCAACGGTTGTTTGATCCATTGCGTCAGTTTGCTGAAAAATTCACGGCGATTCAAGCAGGGCTAACGGCGATCGAACGGGTCAATGACATCATGAGCGAACCGATCGAGATTCGTGACGTTACCAACCCTAAAACGTTATATGCCCATCCCGATAGCGAAACAGGCAAGATTCAGTTTGATCATGTGTGGTTTGGCTACAAGCCAGAGGACCCTGTTCTAAAAGACCTCGATTTCACGATTCATCCCGGTGAGAAAGTGGCATTAGTGGGTCCTACAGGTGCCGGGAAAAGCTCCATTATTCGCTTGCTGACCCGCCTTTATGAAGCAACTGAAGGCAAGATTTTGATTGATGGAATTGATGTGCGTGAGTTGCCTCAAACAGAGCTACGTCGTCATATGGGCGTAATTTTGCAAGATGGATTTATCTTTGCTGGTGATGTGAAAAGCAACATTACACTGGGTGAAACCTACTCTTTTCAAGCTATTCAGGAAGCGGCGCAAAATACCAATGTCGATCGCTTGATCGAACAGCTTCCCCAGGGATACGATACGCCACTGCGGGAACGGGGTACAAACCTATCCGCAGGGCAAAAACAACTGCTGGCATTTGCCCGGGCTGCCATTCGCGATCCCAAAATTTTGGTGCTAGACGAAGCGACCGCCAGCCTAGATGTGGGCACAGAGTCTTTGGTGCAAGAAGCATTAGAAAGATTGTTAAAAGGGCGAACGGCAATTATCATCGCTCACCGCCTCAGTACCATTCGCAAGTGCGATCGCATTCTGGTTCTCAAACGTGGGCAACTCGTTGAGGTGGGTAGCCACGACGAACTCCTCGCCCAAAACGGACTCTACGCCAGCCTTTACCACCTACAAATGCTAGAAACGTAAGCCAGTTCGGGGTTCGGTTTTTGGGGTTCAGAGTTCGGGGTTCGCAAGTCAAAACTCAAAACTTCTCCGCACTTCGCACTCTGTACCCCGCACTCCCCTTCCTCAATCATGCACTGTTCCATCGGGTAAAATCGCTTCTCTCAAACACGCTCCAGTCAAATTAGCACTCTCTAACTTCGCTCCCTTTAAATTAGCGCGGTGCAGGTTTGCCTCTGACAAATTGGCTAAGCTTAAATTAGCGCCTTGCAAATTAATATCTCGGAGGTTTGCCCGACTGAGATTTGCCGAATGGAGATTTGCATCAGTCAAATTTGCCAAACTTAACGTGGCTTCTCGGAGATCGGCTTTCCGGAGATTTGCCTCCACTAAACTGGCTTTGTAGAGGTTCGCTCCAATCAGGGTGGCGCTGACTAACGTTGCCCGATGCAAACTTGCCCCCAAAAGATTAGCCATACAGAGGTTTGCCAAATTTAGGTTGGCTCCGCACAAATTAGCAGCATACAGGGCGGCTCCGACCAAGTTCGCCATGCAAAGATTTGCCATACCCAGGTTAGCCAAACTAAGATTCGCCTCGCGCAAATTTGACATGCTGAAGTCTGCTTCGCGTAGGTCAGCTTTATAGAGACTGGCTTCCCATAAATTAGCTTTGTGCAAAATTGCGGTGTAAAGCGTTGCCCCTTCTAGTAAGGCTGTACATAGATTTGCCTCCCGTAGATTTGCCATGCTGAGATCCACTTGGCTGAGATCGGCTTCTCTGAGATCGGCTTTGTAGAGATTGGCTTCCCGCAGGTTGGCTTTATACAAAACGGCTGTATAAAGTGTTGCTCTTTCCAACACGGCAATCCCCAGATTGGCTCCCTCTAGGTTTGCCATGCTGAGATCGCCCTGACTAAAACTGACCTCGCGCAGATCGGCTTTGTAGAGGTTGATTTCTCTCAAATTCGTTGATTTAAGATTGGCTCCTTCAAGATTAGGGGTGATTTTTGGATTGTCTTGCGACCACTCGTTCCACGCTTCCACTCCCTGTTTAACTATTGCAAGGTGCCCCTCGTTTGCCATCTGGTTCACCCCTCATTGCTGTGTGGAACAGTCATAGTTCTTGCAGAAGCTACTTAGATTCAGTGTTCCCAGTGGTTATAAAATCTAAACCAGTCATTTTGCTTATTCGTGACTTCTCTTCGGATGGCACGCCACTAAATGGGGGCTATCGTGATAAGTCTGTAATGGGCGTTTTTAGAGTGACAATCAGTCATGTATGTATTATAGCGTTTCCGGCTCCTGTGAGGTACAAACTAAAGGCTCAAACCCTTGCTCTCTATTATTCTGCCCGTACCTCATCCGACAGAAAACCGCTATAATTGGTGGAGCCGGAATGCTGGGACTGGGATTAACACAGCAGTTATTAAACCTGGGTCATACGATCGCCATTATTGACGCAGATCCGCTCGCCTGTCGCTTTGCGCGTGAAAAAATTGGCGTGATGGCATTTGAGGGCAGCGCAGTCAGCACAACGGTTCTGCTGGAAGCGGGAATTAAACAGGCCAATGCAGTGATTGCTGCACTGAGGGATGATGCATTGAATTTGGCATTGATTACCCTGTCTAGAAGCTATGGCATTTCCCATCTTGTGGTGAGGATGCGCGATCGCGAATTCCTAGAAGCTTATCGTCTTGCTGGAGCCAGCCACATCATTAGCACGATTGATTTGGCCGTCACCACCATGGCGAATGCGATCGAATATCCTCAAGTCGAATCGATGATGCATTTTGAGCAAGGACAAGTGGAAGTCTTAAAGCTACCTGTTCCAGGCGATTGTTATGTGGCAGGTCGTACGGTTGCCCACATTGCTCAAGACCCGCGCTTTCCAACAGGTTCGCTGATCATTGGGTATCAATGCCATGCCTGCGCCAATTTAGAGATTCCCAACGGCAATACTGTTCTTGAAGCAGGCTCTACGATCTTGGTTGTTACTCGTCCTGAGCTAGTTCACTCCATGATTGATTACCTCGGCATTGACGCTAGTCATCTTCCAACGTTAGAAGTTTCTCATTCAAGTCCTTGATGTAAGGCTGAACTTGGTCTTCTGGAACGATGCGTTTGCGGAGTGCATCACTAACGGCGACCTTTTCGGCTAAAAGCAATCGCCGCCGAATCGCATCTAGCCCACTGCGATCGCCCTCCAAGTGACCTGCCCGATGTTGATTGTAACGATCTCGCAGTACTCGCTCAGACTGGGCAACTCGCGCTTGATAAGATGCCCACAACTCCTCATAAACCGCCTTCGGCAACACACCTGATTTCAGCAAACTATCCAGTTCATCTTGAGCCGCTTTAGACCCAATTAACTGAATCTGTAACTGCCCAACTTCCTGCATGACATCAGAAACACGGCTGATTTTTAGCCGCTTGACCAGCCAAGGTAGGCTTAATCCTTGTCCAACCAGAGAAAACAGAACGGCACCGAAAACCAGCGCAATGATGTTATCCCGTCCTGGCATTGTCAGCGGAATACTAAGCGCCAGCGCCATTGAGAGAGAGCCTTTAATGTTTCCCAAAAACAGAACATGCTGCCAGCGCAGAGGAATCGGACGATCCAACCAGCGTAGTCCTGCTAACAACGGATAGACCGAGAGAATCCGTCCCAGTTGATACGCCAAAATGACGAATAGAATGGATGGCAGAATACTCCATAGGGTCGCTGGGTTAATTTCGATGCCAATCAGCAGGAAATAAAGGTGTTGACGCTAAACCCAGCATATTCCCAAAAGCTGAGTGAGGTGATTTGATCGGAGGCAGACGAACTGCGAGATAGCCCAAAATTGCCAAAAATGAGCCCCGCGATCACAACAGCTACCGCACCCGATACTCCAAAAAATTGCCCAAACTGGAACGTTCCTAACGCTAAGGCGACGGTCAGCAAGAGACTACTCAACGGATCATTTAATCGAGCAAATATTGGCAGGCTCAAGTAGCCTAGGATGATACCCACGAGTCCTCCACCCAAAGCAACCACGAGCAGTTCCTTTACGCCTTCAAAAACGGTGAGAGACCCTGTAGCATAAACGACTAAAACTAAATTGAACAAAACGAGGGCAGCCGCATCATTGAATAGGGTTTCTCCCTCAACAATGGTGGTCAAACGGGAAGGCACTCGGATCTCCTTAAAAACCGCGATCATTGAGACAGTATCTGTATTTGCCAAAATGACGCCGATCAGCAAATCAGGAATCCACGGTAGCCCCAGCCCAAATTTAACCAGAACTGCGATAATTGCTGAGGAAAAGATAGAGCCTGGACCCGCCAAAAGCGCGATCGGCTTAACGGTGCTGCGGAGGCGGCTGATATCCGTATTGATCGCGGCTTCAAAAATCAGAATAGGTAGGAAAAGATTTAAAACTAAGGATGGGTCTAACCCAATTCGACGCGACAAAACATCCGTAATGGGTAGCCCTGCCAGAACCAATCCTGTGACATAGGGAATTTGCAGTCTTTGCGTGATCAGTGCGGCCGCTGTGGCAATTAGCAGCAGAATGATCAATATGATGACCAGTTCAGGAATGTTTCCTGCCGCTGGGCTTTCTGTAGCAGGATTGCTACCTAAAGGGGGCTGTTGCGCTATGATCCAGTCCATTTCCGATCGCCTTTCATACAAACGCTTTTCTTCTTTTGAGGCGATACAAGCCATTCGATATTTTCTGTCATCGCCAGCATGATGCCCAGTTTTTTTACAGGTTTTGATGAAGATATTGCAATGATTTAGAAGACTGCATGATTACGGGTGAAGAAGCAACTGTGACTGCGCTCCCACTCTTTCATTTTTGCGTTGAGCAGCTTAAAGGCATGTTGTTTATATTAAAACTTGTATGAAAGAATCAACTCAGACTTTGGCGCTTATTGGGCTAGCGATCGCGGCGCAAGCTGCCATCATTGGTGCAGTTGTGTATGTCAAATTCACTAGCCGTACGGCAATGGCAAGCCAAACAGCAATGGAAAACCAGACAGGTTTTGTAAAGGCAGCGATGCCGGATGGCGCGATCGCAAACGAAGTATTAATTGTGGGTCCCGACTGCGATCGTCCTGAAGGAATTCGGAAGAAAGCACTCGCTGCTGGCTTGGCTAAGCTGAACGTTCCCCATCACCAAACTAGCTCAATTTCGATGAATTCTGAGTCAACCGATGACATTTTTACAGCGATGACTCAGATGGATAGCTTGATGAAAGCAGATTCTCCAGTTGTGTTTGTTAACGCTAAAGGCAAGGCAAACCCAACCCTTGATGAAGTGGTTGCAGAATATCGTTTAGCAGTTCCTCAGTAAGGCTCAACTCAAATCACTACCTGTGAACTAAAAGACCAAGATCCGGCGCAAACCTCCAACCTTTTAGAACCTTGTCGGTTCCTCTAAATATGAAATGCTATGCTTTAAGCCATCAACGCTAGGGGTGCCTGAGATTTCAGGCTGAGAATACACCCTGAGAACCTGAGACCGGATTATACCGGCGGAGGGAAGCTGTTATTTAGAGGAATTAAACTATGCGGACAGAGTGGATCGCTAAACGTCGCGGACACAGCAATGTGTCTCAAATGCACTATGCGCGTCAGGGCGTGATTACAGAAGAAATGAACTACGTGGCACAGCGGGAAAAATTGCCTGCTGAATTGATTCGGGCAGAAGTCGCACGGGGACGGATGATTATTCCCGCCAACATCAATCATCCCAATTTGGAACCGATGGCGATCGGCATTGCGTCCAAATGTAAGGTGAATGCCAACTTGGGCGCGTCTCCCAACTCTTCAAATATGGATGAAGAAGTGGCAAAACTGCATCTTGCCATCAAGTATGGTGCCGACACGGTGATGGATTTGTCTACGGGCGGCGGCAACCTGGATGAAATTCGCACAACGATTATCAAGGCCTCTTCGGTGCCCATTGGCACGGTGCCCATTTATCAGGCATTGGAAAGCGTTCATGGCAATATTGAAACCCTGACCGCTGATGACTTTCTGCACATCATCGAAAAACATGCCCAGCAAGGCGTGGATTATCAGACGATTCATGCTGGGATTTTGATTGAGCATTTGCCCTTAGTCCGCAGCCGGATTACGGGGATTGTCTCTCGTGGTGGAGGCATTCTGGCGCGTTGGATGCTGCATCACCATAAGCAAAACCCGCTATATACCCACTTTAATGACATTATCGAAATCTTCAAGAAGTATGATGTCTCGTTCAGCTTGGGCGATTCGCTACGTCCTGGCTGTCAGCATGATGCTTCAGATGAGGCGCAGCTTGCGGAACTAAAAACCTTGGGGCAGTTGACTCGCAAAGCCTGGGAGCAGGATGTGCAGGTGATGGTAGAAGGTCCGGGGCATGTGCCAATGGATCAAATTGAGTTCAATGTGCGGAAGCAGATGGAGGAATGCTCGGAAGCACCGTTCTATGTGCTGGGTCCTTTGGTGACGGACATTGCGCCGGGATACGACCACATCACCAGCGCGATCGGGGCAGCGATGGCGGGTTGGTATGGTACGGCGATGCTGTGCTATGTCACCCCTAAAGAGCATTTAGGTCTGCCGAACGCGGAAGATGTGCGGAATGGGTTGATTGCTTACAAAATTGCGGCTCATGCGGCAGATATTGCGCGTCATCGACCAGGCGCACGCGATCGCGATGATCAACTGTCTGCGGCTCGATACAATTTCGACTGGAATCGCCAGTTTGAGCTATCCCTTGACCCAGAACGGGCAAAGGAATATCACGATGAAACGCTGCCAGCCGATATTTACAAGACTGCGGAGTTTTGTTCGATGTGTGGACCAAAGTTCTGCCCAATGCAGACTAAAGTCGATGCAGATGCGTTGACGGAGTTGGAGAAGTTCTTAGCAAAAGAGCCTGTAACTCAGGTTTAAGGTAAACCGTGGCGATCGCTTTTTGATGGGGGCGATCGCCGTGCCATCAACGCTATTTGTTGAATTACTTTGCAAGTATTGCCTGAGAACCAGGTGGGCAGGGAATGGGTTCAGAAATATTTTGAGGTGCACTAGGCATCGCCGGAGGCGTGGGAGATGGCTGCTCTGTTTCGCATATCTGCCCAACAGAAGTAGCTGCTTCACCAGTCCCATTTACAAACACAACTCCGGTATAACTTTTTAGTCCAGGTTTCTTGGGTACGGCAGTAATCATCACTGGCTGAGGACTACCATCTTGCAGCATTAAGGCATACCGATAGTTGGTTGATTCTGACCCATAGTTGGTTGATTCTGACGGAATATCAACTTGTAACTCATTCAGGGAAAGGGTAAATTTTCCATACTCAAGAAAATACGCCTGCTCTAACCGCACCATCGCTCCAACATACACCTTAGCTTCTGCATGTTTATTTTTTTCGCTTGACCCCGAAAACTGGGAAGGACGATCGCAGCAATGATCATTAGCGCTCCAGTGGCGATTAGTATCCGAACAATTACGGGTAGCCCTTTTTTTCTATTAGATGATGGGATCATTTTTCCATGTCTTTTAGTTTTGCTGGTTATTGATCTCTTCAGAACTTGAACCAAAATTACGCAAGATACAGGAGTACGATACAGTGGAAAAAACGCTTGAATTGCCTATGGACAGCACGGTTGCCCTACGTTGCATTTCTGTTCAAGATTATCACCGGATGACAGAAGCCGGGATTTTCACCCTGAAGAGCGCGTTGAATAACTAGAGGGAAGCATAATCAAAATGGCAATCAAAGGAACCGCTCGCTGCAATACGAGCAGCGTTGTTGCAGGTGTGAAATGTTTAAGAGGAAGTCGAATATGTTAGTACAATGCAACTTATGTGTTATTTTTTATCAGCTAATTTGCTGGATAGGAGATAATTCACTCAAATTAAGCAATGGTGCGCTGTTACTACGGTTCTTGTCACAGTCCAATCCTGGATTTTACCCGTGCGGGTGAGTGTGTTGGATAGGGGTTGTAGTGCAAACTCTATAACGAGGGTAACTTAGAGCCGAAGGACAGCAACGTTATGATGTTAGCTGACGAAATGACACTCGCTGAAGAAATTCTAGATACATGGCGATCGCGATTAGAGACAGAGTTGCCAGAACAAAACTCTACCAATCGTGACAGCATTGCCTACTGGTTAATTGGAGAAAACCCCTCTCGCCTAAATGACTTTACTCCAACCCAACGGCACATCTTAGAGCAAGCCATGGACTACCGCTATCGCATTTTACGGCAGCGGTATCTAGAGGTTTCACCGGTGAGAGCGTACAAAGGACTGATTCAACGCCTCAGCAACCTCTTTTTGGTTCGCAACAAAATTCGTACCTGGATTGCCCTTTCTCGCGATCGCCAGCGTAGCGTGGTAGACGTGTTAGAGGAAGTCATCCAAGAACTGCTGCAAGGCGATCGCTACATGCAGCAGCAAGCCACTTGGATTGCCCAATGTACCCAAGACTCTCGGCTTAGAAATGCCTTACTGCTAGCAAGTGTAGAAGAATACTGTCTTCGCCCCATTCGCAATCAACCGTTACTTTGCTACCGCTTTGTTAACTATCTGCGACGCACCCAAAAAGGTGGGATGACTCAAGTTCCAGCGAATGATTTTATTCGGCTGGTTTCTCACGAGATTGCTCCAGATGAAGCAGAAGGGTCGGTGAGTCTGCTTGATTCTCGTGCCGTTGCAGAATATCAAGAAGCTCAAGCCCTGCAAGAGCAACAAGAAATCCGTAATGCTGTTCAATGCCGATTTGAGGCTTATTTGTTAGAGAAGCAGGTAGACTCCAACGCGATCGCGTGGCTACGGCTTTATTTACAAGGACAATCTCAAGAAGCGATCGCGAAAGCCCTAGACCTGAATGTGAAACAAATCTATCGCCTACGGGAAAAAATTAGTTATCACGCCACTAAAGTCTTTGCTGTAAAGACCCAGTCTGATCTGGTGTCGTCTTGGCTTGGTAATCAAGAGATCCCATAAAGACCGCCTTTAAAGGTTATTCAACGCCAAGATATTCAGTTCACTTACCTTCCTAGCTAAGCGCTGTTCAATAAATCCATAACTTTTAATGAAGATTTTGCTGTAGATAGTACGAAATTTTGATTTTATATTTCGCTAAAATTCATCAGCAGATTAGGATAGTGTCATTAGATTCACCCGATGCATTGATTTCCTATGGTGTCCTCAAGTGGTGATCCATCGGAGCCTCAAAACTCCTTAGCCGGCAAGCAAAGCGATGCCGCTAGGTTTAAAACTGATTGGATGGCTCAGATCGATACTGAGCAAGCCTTTCGCCTGGTCGATAGTATTTTGCCTTTTGAAGCTTGCCTGTATCATCAGATTTTGCCGCTTTCTCTTGAAGGAAGTCGGCTCAAGCTTGGCATGGTGGATATTGATGATACGACCGCTCTCGATTACGTTCGTCGGATTTTGGCGTACATGAATTGCTCGTTAGTGCCCCAACCGATCGCTTCCGATATTCACTACGCAGCGCTATCTGCTTATCTCCAGTATGCAGATGCTCAAAAAAAGGCGGCCAGTACAGTTCCTCAGCCTTTTGCCAGACGCATAGCCAAGAAACTGGCTGAGCAATCTGTCAAACGATTTGCGGAAGGTAAAACTTTGGGGGAGACAGAGGAAAATACGTCTCAAGAATCCTCCAAATCTGCTTATGAATATTCCACGCTGGTGGTAGACAGCCCATCGATGTTACCGCCATTGGCGATCGCAGATAGTTTGCCAACGCAAACAACCATGGATGCGACCCAGGTGGTCAATGAATTTACTGAAACTATGGTTCAGAAGGCTGTTTCTGCTCCAATATCTACTCAAACCCTGACCCGGCTAGAGATTTATCCCAATCATCTGTCTGAGCCACCAGAAGTATTAGCAACGCTTTCTCCAAAGGAATTGCTCCAGGAATTGCTGGCTCGAATTTTAGATTGGGGAATTGGACGGCTCTATTTAGAACGTCAATCTCAACAGGGAAGAATTTTGTGGAGCCAGAATGGGGCTGTGCAAGCAGTAATCAATGGGCTGGAATTAAGCAAGTTCGATGGTGTAATTTATGAATTAAAGACTTTAACTAAATCACCGATGGATCCTGTTCAAAAAACTAGACAGGTAGAAGTAGAACGTCTTTATCAAAACCAGAGACTGTTGTTACGCTTGCGGCTGACCCCTGGAAAGCATGGGGAAGAGGCAACTCTACAAGTATTGCGGGGGGCAGCACTCCGGTTTTATAAACAGCAACAGTTGGTGAGTATGGGGCAAGAAGCAATGGGATTTGCTCAACAGTTGCAGAGCAAAATTAATGAGCTATATGTTCACAGCCATTCTCAATCGATTTTATTGCCTGAAAATCTAAACACACTGCCAGAACTAATGCGATCGCTCAAGCGGATGGAATATCAATTGCATGAATTACAATCGCTTAAGTTTGATGAGCTAACAGAAGAGGAGTAAGAAAAAATTCAGAAAAAGTCCCAGCAGAAGGGAGGAGTTGCCTGCCATGCTGCATCTAGCTTTGGTAACAAAGTAGAGTCACCCTCAATTTCTATTGCTCCTAACCATTGCAATTCTGAGGCTGATCGCATTCCACAAAATAGCTGAGTTAAATGTTCTACAGAAATCGTGATGCTGGTAGCGGCAGGCTGTTGCGTGGGGCACATTTTTTGTTCAACAAAGTCCACAGAAATCTGCTGCTCGCCAAACACTGGGTCGATAATATTGAAGGCGATCGCAAACGGCACTCCAGGATTAATTGGACGCAGTTCCAATGCTTTCATCACGTCCACCAACCGCCACATAAATCCGCCTCCAGTGGCTCCAAATCGGTGGGTTAAACCAAATTCAAACGGTAAAGTGGGTATCGCTGGGTCACACCGTTGCTCACTTATCAAATGGGGGAAAGGATCTTTCGGGTCAGTATTCCAAACAATCGTGGTGACTTGATCTCGTAATGATGCTAAAAAACCAATCAGTCCGCGATAAGCAGCGGCGGTTAAAGCAACCCACTCTTGCACTACAATCGCCCATTGAGTTTTGGTCGGCTCTAAATGGGTAAACTCAATCACCATATAGCCCAGCAAGGTTCCAGCTTCAGCGTAGACGTAGATTTCTTGTCCGGCTTCAGGTTCAAAGTATCCTTTCCAGCGGTTAGGTTCGCGCTGCAACCAGCCGTTGTGTTGCTGTGCGGCTTCCTGATACACCGCTTTGATGGATGCTTGCAAGTCATCCCGATAGGTCATGACATTTACTCGTTCAGAGTAGAGCGGGATGTGTCGGGCAGACACTCGATACTGGCGCGTATCTCCGACCCAAGCCCAGCCCAACTTGCGATAAAAGCCGTGCTGAAATGGATACAGCATCGATAAGGGGATTTGCTGCTCGTGAAACCGTTGCAAAGTGTGTTCGATCAGTCCTTGAGCAATTTTTTGTCCTCGCCGCTCTGGGGCAACTGCGACTCCTGCAACTCCCGCCATTGAAAACTGCACTCCTTGGAAAAACAAGGCTAGCTCTAGGTGGCGATAGCGCCCTGCTAAATTGCCTGCCTGATCTGCCAATACCCATCCTTGCCCTCCGGGTGGATTGAGCGGCTCGGCTTGCATCTCTTTTTCTACATCAGCCTGCGATCGCGTTGGCATAAACGCAAGCCGAGCCAAGTTGATGAATTGGGCGCGATCGCTCTCTTCAGCGGCACGAATTGTGAATCCCGGCAGAGCAGTCATGCTAAATCTCGCCTTAGTCATAGGATTAAAGAATTTTATGACATAAATTATTTACTCACAAAAATAGGGGCATTTCACGAAATGCCCCTACTACAAATATCACCGTTTTTTGGTTTACTGCCTAAACTGCCGCCAATACAGGCTGCTCAATCCAACGACCCATCGCTTTACCCACAACCGAAAGCTCTTGCATTAACTGGTCAAACCGCTCTGGAGTCAGAGATTGCGGACCATCAGACATGGCTTTTTTGGGATTGGGGTGAACTTCAATCATCAAAGAATCAGTACCCGCGGCAATGGAAGCCGCCGCCATAGAAGGTACATACTCCCACTTGCCTGTGCCATGACTAGGATCAATCATGATCGGCAAATGAGTCAGCGATCGCAAAACTGGAATACAAGATAAATCCAATGTATTGCGGGTGTACTTACTGTCGAAAGTGCGAATCCCCCGCTCACAGAGAATTACATTAGGATTGCCTGCTGCCAGAATGTATTCTGCCGCCATCAACCAATCTTCAATAGTTGCCGCCATGCCACGCTTTAACAGAATGGGTTTTTCTTGCGCGCCCACCTTTTTCAACAGAGAAAAGTTTTGCATATTACGGGCACCAATCTGGATGATGTCTGCCACCTCTGCTAGCGGCTCTAAGTCTGCTGCATCCATTAGTTCGGTAATAATGCCTAGTCCAGTCTCTTCACGAGCCTGTGCCAACAGTCCTAAGGCACTTTCTCCATGTCCTTGAAACGCATACGGAGACGTGCGTGGCTTGTAGGCTCCGCCTCGAAGAAACTGTGCGCCAGCCGCTTTCACGCGCCGTGCCGTTTCCACAATCATTTCTTCATTTTCAACAGAGCAAGGACCTGCTACCACTACTAGGGGGTAACGCTCGCCAAACGTGACGGCTCCATTGGGTGTCGAAACAGTGATTTGACTAGGGTCTCCTTGCCGATACTCTCGACTGGCACGCTTGTAAGGTTTTTCTACTCGCAATACCTCTTCAATCCAAGGGCTTGACTCTTGAATCTGCCGGGGGTCCATATCTACCGTTTCGCCTACTAACCCAATTACAACCTTATGGGTGCCAATAATTTTTTCGGGGCTGAGTCCCCAGGTTATAAATTCCTCAGTAAGGCGGGTAACTTCAGCTTCTGGAGAGCCAGTTTTCATGATCACGATCATGGGTTTCTATCCTTGGTACGTTGTGAATGGTATGCAAAATGGCGAGCCAAAGCTCAAGTTATGAGAGGTTATGACTCTTTTTGTCGGGCTTCTCGCCACGATGCGATCATTCGTCCAAAATTGGTTTTAAATTCACTCCAGCCAAACCAATTTCCAATCCGATCTTCATCCCAAGACGCAGAAAGGGCACCATAGCTAAGACCTAAAACGCCCAATCCAAAGAAGCCAAGACTAATCAAAAAAACTACTACTGGTGGAAGCTTAAAATAGTGTTGGCTAACGACTATATAACTAATTATAAATGTCAACATTCCAAGGCTAGATGGAATGCCAGAAAAAAACAGAATCCGCCTAACCATGCGTTTACTAACTGCTTCCGGCACAGCAGCAGAACGGTTAGGAACCGAAGCTATATTTTGATTAGCCTGTTTTTTCACTTGCTCTGTCTTCTCCAGAGATACCCCCTTAGAAGGTATGTCCAGTTTGGACTTAGAGGCTTGAGCGCCACCTCTTAGAGCTTTTTTACTGCTCTGTGGCTCAAACGGTAAACGCGAAGAGCCAGCCAGGTCACTATCCTGGGATGCTCCTGTAGTCTCTTCACGTTTATCTTTGTTTTTCGATGGCTTCCAAGACTTTGATGACATGACCGCTTTTCCTTGGATTAGCCGCGAATGCCCAGCTTAGTGATTAATGCACGGTAGCGAGCATTGTCTCCAGTCTGAATATAAGCCAACAGACTTTTTCTTTGACCAATCATTTTTAGCAAACCTCTGCGGGAGGAGTGGTCTTTCTTATTGGTTTTCAAGTGTCCACTCAAGCGATTGATCCGTTCAGTTAGCATTGCTACTTGAACATCCGCAGAACCCGTGTCGGTTTCGTGAACTTGATAGGAGGAAATAATTTCTTGTTTTTGCTGTTGCAGCAGAGCCATGGGTCGTCCGAATTCCTATTTACACAAAGTCAGCAGTTCTCAATAATAGCATGGGGTTTAAGGATAGCTAAAGAGAAAGAAAGTAACAATCAACAAAATTGCCAATAGTCATTCTTTAAAGAAGAGTAAAAATACTCATGGAGAAATAGAGGATGTAACAAGGGGACAGGCTGTTCCTACATCGCCCGGTGGCGGGATCAAGCCAACTACGTGGGGGACAGCACGGGGTTCATACCCTACTAAGGACTTGCCTTTATAAGCCAAAGAGGTGCTGGCACCTGAATCTAACATGACCGCATCTCGAAATCCTGCTTTGGCAAGAGCTATGCCTAAATCCACAGAGCCAATTGGTTCAGTAGAAACTCCGATTTGAGGTTGACCCTGCTGGTTAATGCCCCAAAATGCGCGATGTCTCAATTCATTGACGCTATACAGGCGACCAAATCGCTCTAAAGGCTGAGGTTTGCCATTGTCAACGAGCCAACCAGCGGCAACAAAAGCGTCGGTCACAGTGGGAAGTTCTGCTTGGATGGCTGCTAAGGTGTTGTGCTTTTTGAAGTTAAAAGGAACAAATTTGACTGCTTCAGTTCCGATCAAAACAAGAGGACGGTTTTCTAAAAATGGAATTTCTCCCCGCTTACCAGGGATAAACCTGCCATGGCTTTGGCTATAAATTGGTCCTAACATTTCGTTGGAATCCAACATTTCTAATGAGAAGAAGGTGCCATCTACGGCTGCTATCACAGGAGTATTCGCAACAATCTGAGGGATTTGCCCACGCGTGTTGTAGTGGATGGTAACGGGTTTGCCGCCAGCAATAAAAATAAATGGAGTTTGATTAATCGTCGCATCCAGCCGACGTACAGGGGCGGTAAAGTTGAATCCCATGCTAATGGATGTCATTGGGGAGCCACCCCAAGCAATATCCACCATTTCTTGAATCCGGGATTGTCCAATTCGCCCGATCGCTAGTAAACTCTGTGACTGACCTGCCAGCTGCTCGTCAGCATCATTCATCGTCAGTGCTGCTGAGTATCCTGCTGCTTGCACAGATTCTAGAGCAGCTTTGTCAAACTTACCTTCTGGATAAGTGAAGTAGCGCATGGGGATGCCTAGCTCTGTCTCTAGAATCCGCTTAGACTCTTGAGTTTCGATCAGCAGTTGAGCTGGGGGTAGCCCATCCATTACCTTGTGGTTGACGCTGTGAGAGGCGATCGTCACGAGCGGGTCTTTTGCCATTTCTCGCAGTTGTTCCCAGTTGAGGCTGGAGCGTCCCATTTGTTTACCGACTTTAGCGGTATAGATTGAGAAGAGCGCTGGATATCTATATTTCTTTAGCAGGGGATATATATAGTCGTAATGACCTTTATAGCCATCGTCGAAGGTGAGCAAAATCGGTTTGGTTGGCAGTGAAACTCCTGTGCGGAGGTGTGTCACAAGCTGATCCATGCTGATGGGCGTTAGCCCTTTTTGCTTGATTAGCTGTAGGTGCTGCTCAAACTCTTGCGGTGTGACATCAAAGAACACGAGTTTCTCCGGCAGAATGTCGTGGTACATCATGACGGGTACCTTGGCTTGGCGTGCCAAAGAGTTAATTTCAGGGAAAGGGCTGGGATTAAGATACGCCATCACTTGCGGGGCGATCTGACCGACGATCGCTCCCATGCCAAAGGCAGGCTGCTCAACCCAGTTGGCAGTTTGAGAAATATTGCTCACAAGTTGAGTGATGCCATTGGTGGCTTGAGTCGCTTGGGCAGGCGAGCAGTCGGGATTTGTGGTAGGAGCGGATGGCTCTAAAATATTTGGCTGCTCAGGTGTTGGCTGTTCGAGGGTGTCACTGGAATCAAATGATTGGGCGATAGTGATGGTTGCTGATAGGGCAGGATGCGATCGCCCCATTCCGCAAAACAGTAGTGGTGTAATCACTGCGATCGCCAATCGCGATCTTTGTTTAAAGAAACTCAAATTAAAAGGACTCAAAGGACTCATTTGATTCAATTTGATAAAAAACTTACCCACGCTGCCCATAGTTCACCAAGCTTCATAAGTTCCCTAGACATATCTACTCTATAACGGTATCTTTGTCAGTCTTTTTGACGTTTTTTCGTGGATAGATCACGCTTTTTTTGTCTAAGTCTTTATCAGCAGTGATTGTGTTGAATCTAAACTGCCAAAAAAATCACTGGAACGGATTTTACAGAGTGTCATTTGAAGCTTTTTTATACGTCGGCAAGGCGATTACCCATTAGTAAGAGAAAATGGCAGGTCGTCTAACGCTTAGCAGCTACGTAGTTCATATAGATGTCAAACTTTTAGCCTTCGAAAAAGAGAATAATTTTTGTATAAAAGATTACAGAATAACCGGGTCGAAAAAGATGGAATTCATTAAGGGTTATTTTTGTTCTTTTCTTTAGACATCCCTGAAAGGTGGGATGACATCCAGCAATCTATGCGTTAGGCATCTGAGTGTTTGCTTCAAAAAGCTTGAGGCCTTGCGATCGCTCAGGGTTGCGCTGATTTCTGAGGTTTCTCATACTCCTATCAATTAGGATGCTGTTCGTCAAAGTGCCACTCATTAACTCCAGTGAGGAATTCCTACTAATGATCACAAAACTTCCGTCTAAGCCTTCTGCCCGGAGGAGGCAGCGTTTAGCGCCAACCCAAACAAACCAATGGCGATCGCTAGATTGGTACTCTAGAAAGCTATCCCCCAGCGCTCAGGCATGCATTCCCCTTGCCTTGATCATTGTATTAATTTGGGGATATGAAGCCTTTGCCCAAGCTGCGCCGACGCTGGCAGATGTCGCAAAAACCACTGAAACCCTAAAAGTGGGTCTCGATACCATGTGGGTGCTGGTGGCTGGCATGTTGGTCTTCTTTATGAACGCTGGTTTTTGCATGTTGGAAACTGGCTTCTGCCGTCAGAAGAATGCTGTGAATGTGCTATCCAAAAATCTAATTGTGTTTGCGCTCTCCACGATCGCATTTTGGGCGATCGGCTTTGGGCTGATGTTTAGCACTACTGGCGGTGGTTTCATTGGTGGCGGCGGCGGCTTTTTCTTGGCAGGCGCAGATAATAGCCCAGCCACAGGAGACGCTTATCAAGGAATCTTTAGCGCTCTTAATTGGGCAGGTGTTCCCCTACTGGCAAAATTTTTCTTTCAGCTTGTCTTTGCCGGAACAGCCGCCACAATCGTATCTGGAGCGGTGGCAGAACGCATCAAGTTTATGAGCTTTTTAATATTTAGCTTTTTGCTCGTAGGGATTGCTTATCCCATCACCGGGCACTGGATTTGGGGCGGCGGCTGGCTACAAACGTTGGGCTTCTGGGATTTTGCAGGTACAACTGTGGTTCACTCGGTAGGCGGTTGGGCTGCCCTAATGGGTGCCGCAATTCTTGGTCCTCGGCTAGGCAAATATGGGGCAGATGGTCACTCAAACGCACTGCCTGCACACAACATGAGCATTGCCACCTTAGGCACTCTAATTCTGTGGTTAGGCTGGTTTGGCTTTAACCCTGGTTCTACCATGGCAGTAGGCGATGGTTCCCTCATTTCTCATATTGCAATTACTACCAACACCGCTGGGGCATTTGGTGGACTTGCCGCAACTATCACTGCATGGCTGTATTTAGGCAAACCTGACCTTTCCATGATTATCAACGGCATTCTGGCAGGTTTGGTATCAGTTACCGCCGCTTGCGCCTTTGTTACAGTTCCAGCCGCTGCCGTCATTGGTACGATTGGGGGAGTTTTGGTGGTATTCGCAGTCGGGTTCTTCGACAAAATTAAGGTTGACGATCCGGTTGGGGCTACATCGGTTCACTTGGTTTGTGGAGTCTGGGGAACTTTAGCAGTAGGCTTGTTTGCAGTGGGACCCAGCGACGTAGCGGGTGCGTTGTATTCAGCAGGTCCTAAGGCTGGCTTGTTTTTGGGTGGCGGAATTGAGCAGCTTTGGCATCAATTCGTAGGCGTTATGACAGTTGGCGGCTTTACCGTGCTTGTTTCTACTATCTTTTGGTTCATCCTAAAGTCAACTTTAGGTATCCGAGTGACTGAAGAAGAAGAGTTTATTGGGCTGGATATTGGCGAACATGGCATGGAAGCCTATGCAGGGTTCGTTAAAGACAGCACCAGTTCTAATTCTGACCTATCCGGTGGGATGGGTAACCCTGGAGTTGCAAGTCAGAATTATTAAGCAAACGATAAAACTAAGTAGCTACGTGCTTAGAAAAATTAGATTGACTTAATAGAGGCTTGTATTTAGGTCAGTTATTAAAGTAAGTGGAATCTTAATTCATTCAGAATTTTAAGATTCCACTTTTTTATGCAATGCAAAGTTTTGATGCAATCTGAAAAGATATCAAACGTTTTTCTTTCAATCTTAATCTCAAAAATTTAAGTGCTAATGGGTTTGATGGGCTTTCTATCCCCGCCATCCCCAACTGCTTTTGTTACTTACAATACAACTCACGTTAACTGATGGAATCACAATCAACTCCATTAGATTCTATCCATAGAAAGATTGCTATTTTCGCATAGTGTGCATGCTGAAGGCAGCTTTCCTTATTGGTAGAGATATTGGAGCCGGTCCTTCTGCAACCGTCGCGTTTGTGGCAACCACTGTGGCTGCATCAGCCGGTGGGCTGGCTTGGGCACTGGCAGAGTGGTTTGGTAAAGGCAAACCCACAGCCGTGGGAATTGGTAGCGGCTTTGTGTCTGGATTGGTCGGCATTACGCCAGCAGCAGGCTTTGTCACTCCAGTTTCGTCAATTATTATTGGTGCGATCGTTTCCCTATGCTGCTTTTTTGCGGTCAGCTTGAAAGCGAGAATCCAATTTGACGATGCCCTTGATACGTTTCCAATCCATGGCGTTGGTGGAACCGTTGGCGCAATCTTAACAGGGATTTTTGCAACCAAAGCGGTGAATGGATTGGGTGCAGATGGGTTGCTGTATGGCAACTTTAATCAGTTGGTGATTCAGATTGTGGCCGTGTTAATTGCTTATGTCATTGCGGGTATTGGCACCTTTGTCATCTTTAAGGTGATTGCAGTATTTATGCCACTGCGAGTTAAACCTGAAGTGGAAGACGAAGGGCTAGATATACACGAGCATGGTGAAGAAGCCTATGGCGAAAGCATTGCTGCTGAACTCAGTTTTGCTACTAGAACTTCTGACACAACCAGGACATCTGAGATTTAATAGGTGCTTCATTGAGTTCTTACTTCACTGTTAAAGTCTAGAAATAAGGGCTATCTTGGTGGCTGCAAACAGTTTTTGAGCTGATTTGTAACCGTTTCCAAGATAGCCTTTACAATCTGATCCAACGTGTCTGATTTGAGTAAGTGTTTAGACGTTTTAGCGCTTTACCAACCTGGGCTGTATCCTTGAGTTTAGTCAGTGGGATGTTACTCCCAATTGCACTGTTTAGCTTTCATCGAGATAGCTTGCGGAGTTCTTCTCAGGTGCGTGCGTCTACGGTTGACCAACCCTCTCCTTACCCATCGCCACCCAGTTCTACGACTCTCAACACCAAAGTTGGAGTGCGGCGGCAGTTGAATTACGAGCAATGGGTGCAAATGCTTAGTCGAGAGGCATCGGCGATCGCGGATCAGTCGCCTAGCCAGTTAAAAGTCTTAGCGGGTGATTCCTTGAGTTTATGGTTTCCTAGCAATCTGCTGCCCGCAGAAGCCACTTGGCTCAATCAAGGCATTTCGGGTGAAACATCCTATGGGCTGCTCAAGCGAGTTAAGTTTTTTGATCAAACCAAGCCCCAAACTATTTTTGTCATGGTGGGCATTAATGACTTAATTAAAGGGGTAAGAGGCGAAACAGTGGTTGCCAATCAGCGAGAGATTGTGCGCCATCTCAAAGCCGCACACCCGCAAGCCACCATTGTGATTCAATCGATTTTGCCCCACGGTGGCGATCGCGCAAGTCGGCGATATCTTGACTCTATCAAAGGAGATCCTGCTCCGAAAGAGCGTCAGCAGCCCTTATGGGTTGATCGACTGCCAACCATTTCAAGCCGCTGGATTCGCACAATTAACAAAAAACTAGAGCGTATTGCCCAAGATGAAGGCGTAGAGTATTTGGATTTGTACAGCGATTTTGCGGATACACAGGGTTACATCAGAGAAGAATTGACAACCGATGGCTTACATTTAAGCGTTGCCGGGTATGCCCTTTGGAGATCGAAATTGCAGCAAGTCAACAAGGCGGTTTCAAAGCCCTCTGCTTCGCGTTCAGTGACTTCTCCCTAAAGAGTGGCGCTTTTCTCGACGAGAGTGGCAAGATTGGTTTAGGAGATAAGCAAACGCCGAATTCCTCTATGCCCGAACCGACTGCCTCAATCGCTCAGCACTATCACGAACGAACCAAATACGATCCCAGAACGATTAACGCCAAAAGTAAATCGCCTGATTGGAATCAGCAACCGATCCCGTTTAAAGAATACAAAATTGGCAGTTCGTTTGAACTGAAGCCATTTCTAACGGAGAATCCCGAAGAATTTGCGGATAACCCCACAGGCAAGTGGTGGCAACGAATTTCACAGCTTTTATTTTGCAGCTATGGTTTAACGGGCATGGTCCCCACCATTGGCGAACCTCATTATCTGCGAGCGGCTCCCTCTGCGGGCGGGCTTTATCCTGCCGAACTCTATCTGGTTTCGCGAGGCACTCCTTTATTACCCGCAGGACTGTTTAACTATCAGGCTCGTACCCATTCATTAATGCATTTTTGGGAGAATGACCTGTGGACCAAGCTACAGGCGGCTTGTTTTTGGCATCCTGTCTTAGAAAACACCCAATTGGCATTGATTGTCACCACAGTGTTTTTGCGATCGCAATGGCGGTATCAAGATCGCGCCTATCGCCGAATGTGTCTGGATACTGGGCATTTGCTAGGCAACATCGATTTAACCTGTGCCATGAATGATTATCGCCCTCATCTAATTGGTAGTTTTATGGATGAAGGGGTAAACCAGGTACTGTATTTGGATTCTGCGCAAGAAGGCGCGATCGCGGTGATTCCACTTGCTGATCTATTAGAAGTTCGCCAAAATCTTCCCCTTGCCAAGACAATCATTCCAACCCGAGCGCAGGTAGAATATCCCCTTCTTGCGGATGGTGAGCTGCTGTCTTACTTTCATCAGGCAACCCAAATTGACCTAAATGAAACCATGAAGGTCAATTGGAAACTGTCTCCCACAGAAAAGCAACGCACGGATAAATACAACTTTCCGTTTTGTACGAAAGTGCCAACCGCAACCAATGCGATTAGCTGGGGAAAAGACCTGGAGAGCCTAGAAACTACCCTTCTCAAACGTCGCTCAACTCGTGCCTACACCGGAGAGGCGCTCACCATTGACGAACTGAAGCAACTACTAGACTTCACCTACCAACCCCAACACTATGTTGAGCAAGGACTAGATGGGACTCCTGACTGTTTTGATCTCAGTTTGGTAGAAACCTTTATGGTGGTGTCTTCTGTAGATGGCTTGGAAGAAGGTTGCTACTATTACGCTCCCAACTCTCAGGAACTCCGCCAAATTCGCTTCAAAAATTTTCGCCAGGAGCTCCATTTTTTGTGTTTAGGGCAAGATTTAGGTCGGGATGCAGCGGTCGTGCTCTTTCACACTGCTGATTTAAAAGCCGCTGTTGCGACCTACGGCGATCGCGTCTATCGCTATTTGCATATGGATGCCGGACGGCTAGGTCAACGCCTCAATCTGGCGTCCATTCATCTGGGTTTAGGAGTGAGTGGGATTGCTGGCTTCTTTGACGATCAGGTCAACGAAGTGTTAGGCATTCCGATTGACGAAGCCGTCCTGTACATCACAACCTTCGGTCGTCCTCAACCCTTTTTCTAAAGGCACGTCTCGCAATTAAGCCTTGCATATATTCACGGCGTGTTTTTGCAAAACTTGAATTCGTTGCCAGACTTGCTCCACTAAATCAGGGGCATCCGCATCGAACCATTCAATTTCAGGGTAGGCGCGAAACCAAGTACGCTGACGTTTAGCAAATTGGCGCGTGTGAAGAATGGTGGCTGAGATCGCATCCGTTTGAGACATCTGACCTGCGAGAAATTGCTTGAACTCGGCGTAGCCCAACGTATTCAGCAATGGTAGGTCGACCCCGTACTTTTGACATAAGTCTTCTACTTCTGCCACAAAGCCATGGGCGACCATCTGTTTCGTGCGCTGGGTAATCCGATGGTGCAGCTGAGCGAGATCACCGCAATCTAGTCCAATATGCAAGATTGGGTAGGCGGGCGGCTGTTCTCCCTGTTGGGCTGAAATCGGTTGCCCAGTCACATAGAACACTTCCAGCGATCGCAGGGTTCGCACTTGGTCATTAGAATGAATTTTGGTCGCCGCGTCCGGATCGACCTGTTGCAGCATGGCATAACATTGGGGTTGCCCTAAGTTTTGTAACTGCGATCGCAGGTCTGGTTGGGGTGACACCCTAGGAATTTTAAGTCCTCGTGTAATTGAACGGATGTAAAGCCCTGTTCCACCCACCAGCAAAGGCGTGATGGGTTGCGTCGCTGAGGGTGGCAGATGCACAGACTCAATCAAACTCTGCGCCTGCATTTGATATTCTGCCAAGGTCAGCGTTTCCGTTGGTTCACAAATATCAATTAAATAATGAGGAACGATTTGCTGCTCGGTGAGCGTGGGTTTCGCCGTACCAATGTTAAATTCTCGATACACTTGGCGCGAATCGGCGCTAAGAATGACACAATTCATACGCTTTGCAAGCGCGATCGCCAAGCGCGATTTACCCGTTGCCGTTGCGCCACAAATTACAATCACTACTGGCACAAAAGTACTATTATCTGCCGGATTTTTCATTGAAACTACTGTTGAATACTATGTGATGGTTTAACCCCACCGCAAACGGTTCAGGAAACCTATCTAAAAGCGGTTATAAGCCTTTTGTGCTAAAATTTTAGATAGTTTTGGTCTTCTTAAGCTTAAGTGCAGTTTTAGACCACGTTATTTCGGCTGGAGCGCTAATTGCATGTCAGATAACTACGGTGCGGAGCAAATTCAAGTCCTTGAGGGAATTGAACATGTTCGTAAACGTCCGGGGATGTATATCGGTAGTACGGGTCCCCGTGGGCTGCACCATATAGTGTACGAGGTTGTTGATAACTCTGTAGATGAAGCACTCGCAGGGCATTGCAAAAATATTGAAGTAACGCTAAATGCGGATGGCTCAGCGACTATCACGGATGATGGTCGCGGCATCCCCACTGATATCGTGGCTCGTACTGGGAAATCCGCAGTGGAAACGGTGCTAACCGTATTGGGGGCAGGCGGTAAATTTGGTGGCGGTGGTTATAAAGTCAGCGGCGGTCTCCATGGGGTAGGAGTATCGGTCGTGAACGCTCTATCTGAATGGTTAGAAATCACCGTTTGGCGTAATCAAAACACTCACACCCAGCGATTTGAAAAAGGTGTTCCCATTGGCTCATTAGCGGCTCAACCGGGAGCAGGCGATCGCACGGGCACTTCCGTAACCTTTCTGCCCGACAACACAATTTTCACCACTGAGACGGCGTTTGATTATGTGACCGTGGCAGGTCGCCTGCGAGAGTTAGCGTTCCTTAATGGTGGAGTTCGCATCACCTTCACCGATGATCGATTGGAACTGCTAAAAGCCTCAGAGCCTCACGTCGAAGTGTATTTTTATGAGGGCGGCATTCGAGAGTATGTCACCTATATGAATCGCGAGAAGCAGCCGCTTCACGATGAGGTGGTTTATGTGCAAGGTGAGCGCAACAACGTCCAGGTAGAAGTGGCGCTCCAATGGTGCGCGGATGCTTACAGTGACAACTTGCTGGGCTTTGCCAACAACATCCGTACGGTAGATGGCGGCACCCATTTAGAAGGATTGAAAACGGTTTTAACCCGCACGCTGAATTCTCTTGCCCGCAAACGCAACAAGATTAAGGAAAATGAGTCTAATCTAGCGGGAGAAAATATTCGTGAGGGCTTAACGGGTGTCATTTCTGTGAAAGTGCCCGAACCCGAATTTGAGGGTCAAACCAAAACGAAGCTGGGCAACACTGAAGTGCGCGGCATTGTGGATTCGTTGGTCGGCGAAGTGCTGATCGAATATCTAGAGTTTCGCCCCGGTGTAGCAGATGCCATTATCGAAAAGGCTGTGGAAGCCTTTAAGGCAGCGGAAGCGGCTCGGAAAGCCCGTGAACTGGTACGGCGAAAGTCGGTATTGGAATCTTCTACTCTACCCGGCAAACTGGCGGATTGCAGCAGTCGCGATCCTTCGGAATCAGAAATTTTTATTGTGGAAGGAGATTCTGCTGGCGGTAGTGCTAAGCAAGGGCGCGATCGCCGCTTTCAAGCTATCTTGCCACTGCGGGGCAAAATCTTAAATATTGAGAAAACTGATGACGCAAAGATCTATAAGAACACCGAGATTCAGGCTCTCATTACTGCCTTAGGTTTGGGAATTAAGGGCGAAGATTTTGACGCAGCGCAGTTACGCTATCACCGCATTGTGATCATGACTGATGCCGACGTGGATGGTGCCCACATTCGTACTCTGATCTTGACCTTTTTCTACCGTTACCAAAAAGCAATGGTCGAACAGGGTTTCATCTACATTGCTTGCCCGCCCTTATATAAGGTGGAACGAGGGCGCAGCCACAACTACTGCTACAGTGAACGCGATCGCGATCGGGTGATAGCCACTTTCCCCGACAACGCGAAATATGACATTCAACGCTTTAAAGGGCTGGGCGAAATGATGCCGACCCAACTGTGGGATACAACGATGAACCCGGATACGCGCACCTTAAAGCGAATTGAGATTGAAGATGCAGTCGAAGCCGATCGCGTGTTTACGGTGCTGATGGGCGATCGCGTAGCGCCCCGCCGCGAATTTATTGAAACCTACGGCTCTAAACTGAATCTCGCTGATCTAGATATTTAAATCCGAAGTTGGATTAGGAATTGAACGGGAACGAGGCGCTGTCAGGAGATTGTACAAGAATAGTTGAGAATGGCTATATTGCTACGACGAAACCGGACAGCGCTATTCAACATTTGAAGAGTGGGCTGACCAGCCAGAAGCGCAACTGACAGATTTGCTGATGCGGTTGCGCGATCGCGGGATTGCTCGTGATGCGCCATAACCTCTGCTCAGCGGTATGTATTTCTAAATGTCATCACGACGATACGCACCTTGATAGATTGGATCAGGAAAATTTGAAACCTTTTGAGTTATTCACAGTCTAAAAAGACATGCTTTTTGCTTAGCTGTAGACGGTTTAACTTTTATCCTGGTTGCTGCACTCATGAATACATTCATCTATCGGGTTTTGACCGCGATCGCCGTGTCTAGTGCGATCAGTAATGCCACTTCTGCTGAAGCCGTATCGCTGGCAATCGGTGGGTTGCGCTTTAGTGAAATTTCAGGCAACTTCAGCATCGTTAATGGCAGAGTTGACTCAGATGGGTTTTATACCATTGAACAGGATGTGTATGGTCCCGATACGACCCTGTACATGAGCATTGACGGTTTTCCAAGGCTGTGCCCAAGGTGTTCTTATGTGGGAATCGGCTTTCAGTCAGTGTTGAGGAATCTGACGGGCACTCCCTGGATTTTCGTAGACCACGAGGTGCAAGAAGTGTATGGTTTTCCCAGCCCAGAGGCCGATGGTTTGTCCTTCGGTCAATTTTTACCCCAGTTTAGACCGTTTACCTCGACCCGTTTTGGCTTAGCAGAAGAAGAGATTGACGTGCGAGATTACGTCAATTTTTCGGGTGGCATTGTAGCTCCGGGTGACACTGCTGTATTCCGCTACATTTTTACAGATACCAGTCCAATAGATCGCTTTTTCTTGTTGCAGCGTCCAAACTTTCAGCCGCGAGTTGGCTTTATTGATCCTACGCCTCGTCCTCCGGTAGAAGTAGTGGTGACAAATCCAACTCCGATTGAACCCACTCCCGTGCAACCCACTCCGATTGAACCAACTCCAATTGAACCCACTCCCGTGCAACCCACTCCGATTGAACCAACTCCGATTGAACCAACTCCCGTGCAATCAGTTCCTGTAATTGAAGTGCCTATGAGTACAGAAGGTGAGGTAGCCCCAGAGGAAAATAGTGCGGCAGCGGTTCCAGAGCCTACCACTGTTTTAGGAGCGCTGATGTTTGGGGCGATCGCGATTCATAAGAGACTTCAGCGGAAAGATTGAGTCAAGCGCAATCAAACGCTAGCATGGAAAAAATTGTTGAACCCCACGCGCCCATGCCTTTGACCATCGGGAATACGCTTCATCATGGGAAATATCTGATTAACCACGTTTTAGGGCAGACTGCAATCGGTATGACCTTTCAAGGCGCGCAGATTCAGCAAAACCGACCCGTCATTCTTAAGGTTCTGCAGCCAAACCCTGATTTAAGCAGCGATCGCGATCAGTTAAAGCAGCGATTTTTTGACCAGGTTCAGCAATTAGCTCAGTGTAAGCATCCTGGATTGGTGCGGTTGATTGACTCTTTTGAGGAAGAGAACGCGCCAATCGCCGTCTTCGACTACACCGCAGGGCAAACTCTACTGGAAGTGGTGCATACCAAAGGCGCATTGGCAGAATCTCAAGCAGTTCAATATATTCAGCAAGTAGGTTCAGCCTTGACGGAACTGCATAACAGAGGTCTGATTCACCGTAGTGTTACACCCAAAAATATAATCCGTCCGATTGGGTCTGATATTGTTGTGCTAGTCAATGTTGGGCTGCTAGATTCAACCGTGTTGGGTGTTGCGACTGATAGTATTCAATTGCCCATGGGAGAGTATGCGGCGATCGAACAGCACCAAACTCAATTGGCTCACACGTCTGCAACAGATATCTATGCCTTAGCAGGCACACTCTATTTTTTGCTGACCGGATATGCTCCTTTAGCAGCGCCTTTGCGCCATCGATCGCCCCTACCATCGCCTCGTCAGCTATGTCCTAATCTCACTGCTACGGTAGAATCTGCTATCTTGCGGGGATTGGAGCTAAATGCAAATTCTCGCCCTCAAACGATCGCGGAGTGGCTGGCATTATTACCTTTATCTATTAATCCTAGCGATGCTCGAAAGTCTAATTCTGTCTTAAACGTTTCAACCGTGCCCCAAGTCGCTACTGCACCTCAAGTTGTCAATGAGATCGCTTCGGAACACTCCCCTCTACTTGCAAAATCTGCTTCCCTGCCAACCCAACGATTTAGTTCTCAACCTAATCAAAGCATGACTCCTTCTTCGCTGACGCTGAAAAGCACATTTCCTAAAACGTTACTGGCAACTGCGGCGATCGCTGCAGCCATTGGCTTAGGAGCTGGATTAATTTTGCGAATTACGGCAACCTCCACAGGGCCAGGCACCTCCATTTTTCACACAGAGCAAGCCTTTCCTCCATTTGAGAATTGGCCTGGTGCTGCCCCCCTCGTGGTTCCTTCTAGTTCCTATTCATCCCCCCCGGTCGAAGCTCCTAATCAACAGGAAGAGACAGATAGCCGCAATCAATCTGAAAGCCCTGTGATTACTCAACCTCCTGTTGAATATGAAGAAAGAACTAAGCCAGCAGTTGAAGAGCCAGCACCCTCAGATTTGAGGCCTCAAGATCCTGTAACGAATCCTACTCCCCCCGAGATCGTGCCTACACCCAGTTCACCTACTGCTTCAGAGTCAGAAGTGCCTCCTGCGGTCATTCCGCCTCCGGCTCCTGTTGAGATGAAACCAGAACCTGAACCACCTGCCCCTCCCTTAACTAGCACACCTAGCTCTGGCGATGTTCAACGGCAATAGATTAACCACGCTATAATTCAGGCGGAGCGTATAGGAATTTTCTGATGAGTAACCCCATTGTTCATGCCTTTTTTGTTGGCAGAGCGTTAGCAGACACCTTGTATGATCACGCAGAGCTTGCGTTTACTGATGCGCTAAGTGAGTTGGGTAAGCTCGATGCAGAACTACGAGAGAACTTACGCACCTTCAGTGATCGCGTAGTGGAACGAGCCGCTCAAGAAGAAGCGGCAGCAACACAGGGAAGGACGAGTCAGTCAACCTCTGCATCACCGTTTCAAACAGATGATTTGCAAACAGTAATCGACGAATTGCGGGCAGAAGTTGCTCGGCTACGCTCCGAACTGAAGCAGTATCGCAGCCGTACTTCATAACCACATTTGCTTATCGTTTGATAGCATCAAAGGTATTAGCCTAGGGATAAAAATCGAGTGTCTGTTTTTCCTCACGACTCCAACCTACCTAAACAGTCAATGGAGTCAGATCCTGAAGTTGATAAGTCTCTTGTTTATTCGGATACTCTATTTACGGCAAATGCTCACAATGGGAAAGAGCCTAACCTGACTTCGGGTTTAGAGGAGGATAGTTCTACGTCCTTAAAAAAGGTTAACTCTCACGAGAGTAATGGTGTTGAAATACCGATTACTGCGTGGGATACGTTTCCCAAAGGGGAACACTTATCTCAGGAAATAGCGACATTCATTGAGCCGCCGCCAAATAAACCTGTGAAAGAAAAACCCTATAGTGCCAAAGCTTATCGCTGGAACCGAACTAATTACTCTCGGCAACGACGCTTTATAGATATTTGGAGTTTTGTCCTGACGCTATTGTATTCTCAATGGCTGTATGGCAAGCCCTGGAGCTATACCGGTGGCATGACGGAGGTCAAGCAAGAGCAGCGCAGGCGATCGCAAGCGATTTGGATGCGAGATACCCTGCTCGATTTAGGGCCTACCTTTATCAAGGTGGGTCAGCTTTTCTCTACCCGCGCCGATTTGTTCCCAACTGAGTATGTTGAAGAGCTGTCTAAACTGCAAGATCGAGTGCCTGCCTTTAGCTTTGAACAGGCAAAAAACCTGATTGAGCAAGATTTGGGTAAATCTCTGCAAGAGCTTTATCTCAGCTTTGATCCAATCCCGCTTGCTGCCGCAAGTTTGGGGCAAGTGCATCGAGCAACTCTGCATTCTGGTGAAGATGTGGTTGTCAAGGTGCAGCGTCCTGGTTTAATCAAGCTGTTTCAAATTGATCTGGCTATTCTTAAAGGCATTGCTCGGTACTTTCAGAGGCACCCAAAATGGGGACCAGGGAGGGACTGGCTCGGCATTTATGATGAATGCTGCAAGATTTTGTATGAAGAAATTGATTACCTGAATGAAGGACGAAATGCCGACACCTTCCGCCGTAATTTTCGTGGCGAAGATTGGGTCATGGTGCCGCGTGTCTATTGGCGATATGCCTCTCCGCGCGTATTAACGCTTGAATATTTGCCGGGTATTAAAATTAGCCATTACGAAGCCCTAGAAGCTGCTGGACTCGATCGCAGTCGGCTAGCTCACCTCGGTGCAAAAGCTTACTTGATTCAGCTTCTGAACGATGGCTTTTTTCATGCTGACCCTCACCCCGGCAACCTTGCAGTTAATCCAAATGGATCGCTGATTTTTTATGACTTTGGCATGATGGGGAAAGTGCAGCTTGTCACCCGCGAAAAGCTGCTAAATACTTTCTTTGGTGTTGCTCAAAAAGATGCTGATCGCGTCGTGGCTTCGCTGGTTGAGCTAGGGGCTTTGACCGCAACGGATGACATGGGTCCCGTGCGCCGCTCGATTCAGTTCATGCTAGATAACTTCATGGATAAGCCTTTTGAAAATCAATCCGTGGGAGCCATCAGTGATGATTTGTATGAAATCGCCTACGGTCAGCCGTTTCGCTTTCCAGCGACGTTCACCTTTGTTATGCGTGCCTTTTCTACCTTAGAAGGGGTTGGCAAGGGATTAGACCCTCAATTTAACTTTATGGAGGTTGCAAAGCCTTTTGCATTAAAGATTATGGCAGATGGAAATCCTACAACTGATGCGAGCAATATTTTAGGTGAATTGAGCCGTCAGGCTTCCCAAATAAGTAATACTGCTTTGGGATTGCCCCGGCGAATTGAAGAGACGCTAGAGAAATTAGAGCGTGGCGATATTCGAGTTCGGACTCGATCGCTTGAGACAGAGCGCATTTTACGCCGATTGAGTGGTGTAAATATGGGCACAAATTACACGCTATTGGTTTGTACGTTTACATTGTCGGCTACGATTCTATTGGTAAGTGGTCAGGGCTGGCTGGCACTTGCGGCAGCTGGAGCTGCTTCCTTTGCAGGGTTTACTCTTATCCGCTTGATGATTCGTCTTGATCGCAGCGATCGTATGCCATGATCCATTTAATGTTTGTTGACAATCTAACAATCTATTTATGAAGCGTCTGTCTACAGGCTTAACAGATGTCGGCGTTGTCCGCAAAGTCAATCAGGATAATTATTACATCGATCCTGAGGGACGCTTTTTTATTGTGGCGGATGGCATGGGAGGACATGCAGGCGGTGAAGAAGCGAGCCATCTTGCCACTCAAACTATTCAGGCGTATTTAGAAAAATCCTGGCATACGGCCGAATCGTCTAAGATTATTCTGGAACAAGCGCTATTGGAGGCAAACCAGGCAATCATCAACGATCAACGACAGCATCCAGCGCGGAGTGATATGGGCACTACCGTTGTCGTGTTGCTCTTTCGAGATGAACAGCCTTTATGCGCCCACATCGGTGATTCGCGGCTATATCGTTTACGCGGTGCTAAGCTCGATCAAATTACTGAAGACCATACCTGGGTTGCCCTCGCCATACGAATGGGTGAAATTTCACCCGATCAAGCAAGAGTTCATCCGTGGCGGCATGTGTTAGCCCAGTGCCTAGGGCGGGAAGATTTGCGCCAAATTGATGTTCAGCCTGTGCAGATACAGCCCAGCGATCGCCTGTTGCTGTGCAGTGATGGACTCACGGAAGAGCTATCTGATCAAGTGATTGCATCGCAGCTAAAATCCATTCGGGTCTGTGAGAAAGCTGCCGCTGCCCTGATTAATGCAGCAAAAGAGCATGGTGGACGCGATAATATCACGGTCATCGTGTTGTCCATTGACGGGTCAGGATAAACTGGTGCCTTTAAAGGCAATCAAAATAATCAAAGCTACCCAAGCATTTTTATGCTACTGCTATGATTAAATCAAATTCAGTTGGGGTTGTAGCTCAGCAGGATAGAGCGGTCGCCTCCTAAGCGACAGGTCGCGCGTTCGAATCGCGCCAGTCCCGTTAAACTTAAAGTCCTTGCAAGTTTGACCCGAACTTCAAAGGCATTGATTGATGTCGCCCTGATTCGGATTATGCTTAAGCGTTTAGCGTAGTCCGGGTATTAGGCAAGCACATCCTACAGACCATTACCCTAATCCCTTAAGACTCCACCTTTTGCTCGACCCCAAATCCAACTAGCACAACTTCTTGTAGAGGATCATTGGCATCGGGGCGACGGTAGCTAAGAATTTTGCGAATCCGCAGTTTGGGGTTAATCAAGGTAATCGAATCCACAGATACGACTCGTGTGTAAGTGGTCGTCATCAACAGCTCTCGATTGGCGAGGTTGAACTGGAAGTGAGAGACGATCGGGCGAGATTCTTCATAGGCGCGATCGCGCAAATAATCTCCTATCACCAGCGCCCCATCTTGCTGCTGTGGCACAAACAGCATGTTCAGGGATTGATTGACCCGATCGCCTTTATCTGAAACAGTGGCAAACTCCAGATGGTATCCCGGCAAACTATCTAAATCTGGCTGGTCGGAATATTGATTATCGGCAAGGACTTGAGCCTTGCGATCGCGGTTCACAGGCTGAATAACAAATTCAGTATGCGATCGCTCTACTTCCTGCTGAGTCAGGTAATGGTAGGTGCGTTCAGTCACCCAATTGCCAACACAATCGTCAAAAAACTGTTGAAAAGGGGAAGGGGAAGTCATGAGAGTAGAGGGTGAAAGGGAAAGAGGGAGTTAGGGTAATTGGTAGTAGTGTGATTCCATTGTCTCTGGCTCAGTCTATTCCTACTCTAATTTATAGTTGCTGTAAATCGCTTTAGAGTAAGCGTGTCGCAGCAACTGTGATAGGGCTTCTACCTGCAATAATTTGGTCGGTGTGGTACTTAATCTTGTCGCTCATATATGCGCTTTTTATCTTGCGTGACTTAGTTTTAGGCAACCTCGAAAAAGAGGAAATTGCTGAGGGATGGGCTTTTTTTCCTCTGGCTACGTTTGGCTGATCGAATTCTCCATTGACAGCGATATTGATGAAAATTTTGCTGGTAGAAGATGACGAGATATTAACCAAAGCTCTGACCAAAACTCTGACAACGCATCACCATATTGTTGATGTTGTCAAAGATGGGGAGATGGGTTGGACCTATGGTTCTACGTTTGAATATGACCTGATGGTGTTGGATATTGTGCTGCCTAAATTGGATGGCATCAGTTTGTGTCAGCGCTTTCGGGCAAATGGCTATGCCACACCAATTATGCTGCTCACGGCTCAGGATTCCAAAACGGTGAACGTGCAGGGGTTGGATGCTGGAGCCGATGATTATGTCGTAAAACCGTTCGATCCCGTAGAACTGATGGCTCGGATTCGGGCGTTGCAGAGACGGAGTGGTAGCAATCCTTTTCCTTTGTTAGCCTGGGGAGCTTTGTTTTTAGACCCACGCACCTGTGAGGTGACCTATAACAGTCAACCCCTTTCTCTAACAACCAAGGAGTATGAGTTTCTAGAACTCCTGTTGCGCGATAGCCAATATGTTTTTAGTAGCGAAGAGCTAATCGATCGCCTTTGGTCTTCAGAAGATTTTCCATCCGAGGCGACGGTGCGATCGCACCTGCGGCGAATACGGCAAAAACTTACGGCTGCGGGTGCGCCACCCGATTTCATTGCCACTCTGCACGGTCGCGGCTACTACTTGAAAGCGATCGCAGCGGAGGTCACTACACAAGACTCTTTCCCCTATCCCAAAACTGATTCTGTCGATTTGGATCAAACACCCAGTGAAACTGGCTTAGCCAATCGCCTTGAACCTGTTTCTGGAGAAGATGGCTCACTGGACTCACAGCAACAATACCTAGATTTTCTCAACGAAACTTGGGTGACCACCCAACCCAAAAGCCTAGATCAACTCGCAGTTGTGTTTCAAACGGTCACCGACTTGCAGCGCGATCGCCTCACCTCCCAGCAGCAAGCCGCGGCCCAACAGGCGACACGCACCCTCGTAGGAACGCTAGGCATTTTTGGCTTAAGCAAAATTACTCACTTAGTACGGCAACTGGATTATTGGATTGGAGGGCGTGAGCCGTTGCAGCCTAAACAGGCACCGCTGATGCAAGCTCTGGTGACAGCCCTTCAGCAGGAAGTTCAGAACACGACGCAGATTCAGCGCTACCAAATTCCAGATCAGCAACGACCCCAGTTACTGTTGGTCAGTTCAAACGTAACTTTTAACCAGTCACTTCAGATGGCAGCAACTCGCTGTGGAATTCAGCTTGAAGTTGTGCAGACGCTGGAACTAGCTGAGTGGGAAGAATTACAGACAAACATAGTCTTATTGAAGTTGCCCGCTGAGTCAGACCAAGCAAATTCTCAGCAACCGACTGCTAACTCGCTGCTAGAAACTTTACAAACAGTCACTCAGCGATATCCGGCGTTGCCCGTATTAGTCATGAGCGATCGCGGCGACTTAAGCGATCGACTCGAAGTGCTACGCTGCGGCGGCAGACTATTTCTAACCGCCCAAACACCCATTGAGCAGGTAATTGCTGAGATTGTGCAGTTGTTAGAAAAACCGAATTTGCCGACTAGAGTAATGATTGTGGATGGCGATCGCACCTGGCTCAGCACCCTGCCAACGTTGCTCAAACCTTGGGGATTCAAAGTCACGACCCTGGCTGATCCACAGCAGTTTTGGACTGTTTTACAGGCTGTGGTTCCGGATGTGTTGATTTTAGATGTGAACCTACCTGAAATTAATGGCTTTGAACTGTGCCAGATGCTCCGCAGCGACCCCCACTGGCAGCGGTTACCAGTGTTATTCCTGAGTGAGTTGAGCGATTCTGCCAGTCAACAGCAAGCCTTCATCATTGGGGCAGACGATTATTTGTGTAAGCCAGTAATGGGAGTTGTGCTTGCCAATCGAATTCTGAGCCGATTACACCGAATGCGTGACTGCGCTAAATAAAACGTGCTGGATAATGGCACAGATTTCGCATCATCATTTGACTTGCAATTGTAACGATAAATGAAGTATCAAAAACCACAAAAAAGTTGCTAGGACTCTTTCAGCCCAATCATTTGAGCGTTTTCTTAACGTTTTTTAATAGCCTCTTTGCTAACGCCTGCTAAATTTGCACAAAATTTGCACAAGCAGGTTGCTTTAATCAAGGACAGGTTCAAAAACTAATAAACGCCTAGATTTTTAAGTCGAGGGTTTAATTTTTTAGCTTGACTGTAGTTCAGTTAATGCCCTGAGCTTGTGAAGCTACAGGTAATGGATTTCAAGATATTCGCTCGGTGAATGGATGCTCCTGCTGGTTCACCTAAACGGCAAACAGTGTTCGGGCAAGACTCTCTTTAATGTCTTACTCGGCAAGCGAATGCTTTCGCTAACGACTGTTTTTTGTTTAATTAATCAGATGGTTATTCAATCCATCAAGCACTGCATTTATCTCAATCCAGAAACCAAATAAAAAACCAAGTTTTGAATCGTATTTTATTCACATCAAAATCCCTAGGAGATACTAGAATGCTTGATGCTTTTACTAAAGTTGTTTCCCAAGCCGATACTCGTGGCGAGTACATTAGCAATGATCAAATCGATGCCCTAAAAAAGCTGGTGACAGATGGAACGAAGCGGATGGATGTGGTCAATCGCATTACCTCGAACGCTTCTACGATTGTTGCTGATGCAGCCCGCTCGTTGTTTGCAGAACAACCTCAGTTGATTGCACCAGGGGGCAATGCCTATACGAATCGTCGGATGGCTGCTTGCTTGCGCGATATGGAAATTATTCTCCGCTACGTGACTTATGCGGTGTTTGCAGGCGACGGCAGTGTTCTAGACGATCGCTGCTTGAATGGCTTGCGCGAAACCTATTTGGCGTTGGGCGTACCCGGTGCTTCTGTTGCAGCAGGTGTCAACAAGATGAAAGAGTCGGCGATCGCGCTTGCTAACAACCCTGATGGTGTAACTCGTGGAGATTGCAGCAACCTCATGTCTGAAGTGAGCAGCTACTTCGATCGCGCTGCCGCCGCTGTAGGCTAAAGCCAACCCGTTTATTGGCTTAAACTTCATGTCATTTCTGAAATTATTTTGCACATTTGTTGAAAGGAATTATTTTCGATGAAAACACCATTAACAGAAGCAGTTGCAACAGCAGATTCCCAAGGACGTTTTCTAAGTTCGACTGAGATTCAGGTTGCCTTTGGTCGGATGCGTCAAGCCGCCGCTAGCTTAGATGCTGCTAAAGCATTAAGCAGCCAAGCTCAGAGCCTGGCTGATGGAGCCGCGAATGCTGTATACAAGAAGTTTCCTTACACCACTCAAATGGAAGGCAATAACTTTGCCTCCACTCCAGTAGGGAAAGCCAAGTGTGCGCGTGACATCGGATACTACATCCGCATCGTCACCTACTGTTTAGTGGCAGGCAGCACCGGTCCTTTGGATGACTATTTGATCAGCGGTTTGGCTGAAATCAACCGTACCTTTGATTTGTCTCCTAGCTGGTATGTGGAAGCGCTGAAGCATATCAAAGCAAACCACGGTCTGAGTGGAGATCCAGCGGTGGAAGCGAATTCCTACCTTGACTATGCCATCAACTCTCTGAGCTAAGGTTGACCTTTGCCCAGACCCATAAAAGACTGCGAAGCGATCGCAAAGCGGTTTTTTGAGGGTCTGGGCATGATTTTTAATTAATAAAGGAGACCCATCATGACGAGTTCTTTGGCTGCAAGACAGCTAGGGTTTGAGCCGTTCGTAGAAAGTTCTCCCACCGAACTGAGAGCGAATGGAACGGAAGGTGACGTGCAGGCTGTGATTCGGGCTGCCTATCGCCAGGTTTTTGGCAACGACTATTTGATGAAGAGTGAGCGGTTGATCAGTGCCGAATCTCTCTTGCATCAGGGAGATATTACGGTACGGGATTTTGTGCGAATGCTGGCACAGTCTGAGCTGTATCGCACGAAATTCTTTTACTCAACTCCACAAGTTCGCTTTATTGAGTTGACCTACAAACATTTGCTGGGTCGGGCACCTTACGATGAATCAGAAATTACCTTCCACGTTGATTTATACACGCAGGAAGGGTATGAAGCTGAGATCAATTCCTATATAGATTCCCTAGAATATCAAGAAAATTTTGGCGAAGCGATCGTGCCCTACTACCGAGGGTTTGCAACGCAACGCGGACAAAAAACGGCTGGCTTTAGTCGGATGTTCCAACTGTATCGAGGCTATGCCAATAGCGATCGCGCTCAGGGTAAGAATAAATCTGCCTGGTTAACCAATGAGCTAGGGCGGAATCTAGTTACCCCAGTTCAAACTGCTAACTTTGGGCGATCGCTGTCCGGAGTAGTGGGTGGCGATCGCGGTCAGGTGTACCGGGTTCGTGTGATGCAACCCAACCGAGGAAGAACTCCCCAGGTTCGGCAAGCCGTCCGCGATTACCTCGTTACCTACGACCAACTTTCACCGACTCTACAACGGCTCAATCAGCGTGGTAGTAAGGTGACAAGCATTACTACTGCATAAGCACTTTTAGCTGTGCGTTTTTAGTGTTTGGGGTTAGTCTGCGGTAAAGTATCACTTTAATAATCTCTTTGGGGTGCCTATTTCTGGCATCCCAAAGGGCTTTAGGGCTAACAGCTCATCCCTTTCCAAGCACCATTTACTCAATTTTAAGGAGAGTCATTCGTGGCAATTACAACTGCAGCTTCCCGTTTGGGAACCACTGCTCTGGGTGATTCTAACCCAATCGAACTCCGCCAAAACTGGACATCTGAAGATGCCCAAGGTGTGATTCAAGCGGTTTACCGTCAAGTGTTGGGCAATGACTACATCATGCAGTCAGAGCGCCTGACCAGCCTGGAGTCGCTTTTGGCTAATGGTCAATTGACGGTGAGAGATTTCGTCCGGGCGGTCGCCAAATCAGAATTGTACAAAACTAAGTTCCTTTATCCTCATTTTCAAACCCGCGTCATTGAGTTGAACTTCAAACATCTGCTGGGTCGCGCACCTTATGCAGAATCCGAAGTGGTTGAACATCTTGATCGCTACCAGAATGAAGGGTTTGAGGCAGATATTGATTCATACATCGATTCCGATGAATATGATGCCAAATTTGGCGATGCGATCGTGCCCTCCTATCAAGACTTTGTGACCACAGGGGTCGGTCAACGCACGGTTGGTTTCACGCGCATGTTCCGCCTCTATCGCGGCTATGCTAACAGCGATAGCGCTCAACTCGCTGGGGCAAGCTCTCGGTTAGCTGCTGATCTAGCTAAAAACAGCGCCTCTGCGATCGTCGCTCCTTCAGGTGGCTCTGACGGATGGGCATATCAGCCATCGAAACAAGGAGTTACTCCCAATCGCGCCTTTGGACGCTCGTCGATCAATTCGTCTGATCGCCTCTATCGGATTGAAGTTGCAGGCATCAGCCTACCGCGCTATCCTAAGGTTCGCCGCAGCAACAAAGAGTTCATTGTTCCTTACGAACAACTATCCAATACTCTCCAACAAATCAACAAGTTGGGTGGCAAAGTAGCCAGCATTACCCTCGCACAATAGGACACATATCATGTTGGGACAACTCGCTCTCACCGGAGCCGCTAGCTCATCCGCCAGTAATCGAATCTTTGTCTATGAAGTAGAAGGATTACAGCAAAATGAGCAAACAGACAACAATCGTTATCCTGTACGGAACAGCAGCACAATTTTGATGCAAGTTCCATACAGCCGGATGAACAAAGAAATGCAACGCATTAACCGCTTAGGCGGCAGAATTGTGAACATTCGTCCATTGACTGAACCCACATCAGGGTCTTAAGGTTAAGCGCCCTATCTTGCCAAATTGTGGCAGGTGTGAAATCGGGGCAACGATAAGAAAGGGCGATCGCAAAGCATTTGTGCTTCCGCGATCGCCCTTTCTTATTGCATCCTATTGCTGCTCAATCCGAATCATTTTTAAGAACATTGCAACAGAAATAACGTGCAGGATTAAAGCAGGCACAAGCATTGAATCGACTATCCACCACGCTGGAGGAGTATTCTGAAGAGTAGCCAATTTAGTTGTGGTTAGGTGAGTTTGGATGAAGGAATAACAGGCTTTACCTTGACTCCATCCATAACAACTTGTAGGACTTGTGAGAATAATTAGGAGTTGAAAAATAACGCTTAGAAATAACGGCAAGCGTTTATATCTAAGTGACTTTTGATAATGTCTCAAATTTAAATCCATCAAATAAACAATACAAATTAAATAAAACGGCAAAAGAAAGAAGAAATAAATTAGCCAAGCCGGAATTGTGAAAGAAGCTGTGAAGTAAACCGCCAAACTGACAAATGCATACAAAACAAAAAATGTAGTGAAATTCCCAACAGAAATTGCTTGTGACATTGCTGTAATTAGTATTTCTTAAGGACTACGATACTCACATTTAACGCCGACCGTTCCGCCCAAACACAAAATACGATCTGCGGCTCCCATACAAAAAATTAACAGTAACATCACTCATTCTGATGAAGAGCATTTCTGATATTGCCGAGTTGATTAAGTTTCAATTCTTGTCAGAAGCTCTACCTATAGTAGGTAACAACTCTATACTCAGATATTCAGACAAAAGTATTCATTGAAGTTTATGCAAGCAATGTTGAGAAGTCGCCAGCACCCGTTGATCCATCGGCTAGCCGATACGATTGAAACCACTTGGAAGACTTATCTAGAGCTATCTCCATTCACTATTCCAGAAGGTCTAGGGTATGTTGAGGGGGCTTTGGAAGGCGAAAAGCTGGTGATTGAAAATCATTGCTATCAAGCTCCTCAATTTCGCAAACTGCATCTTGAACTGGCGCAGGTCGGCACCGGGCTAGATATTCTGCACTGTGTCATGTTCCCAAATCCCGAATATGCCCTACCTATCTTTGGCGCAGATTTGGTGGGTGGACGGGGCGCAATTAGTGCCGCGATCGCCGATTTATCGCCTGTGAACCCTGAGCGATCGCTGCCAGAGCGCTATCAGCAAGCACTAGCAGAATTGCCTAATTTAACCTTTTCGCAGCCTCGCGCCTTACCTGACTGGGGCGATATTTTTTCTGAATTTTGCCTGTTTGTGCGTCCGATGGGAGAGCCAGAAGAAGAAGTCTTTTTGCAGCGTGTTCAGGATTTTTTGACGGTTCATTGCCAACTTGCCAGCGCTGAATCCCCGATTACTTCAGAGCTTGCGATCGCCCAAATCATTGCAGGGCAACGATATTACTGCACAAAGCAACAGCAGAATGATAAAACCCGTCGCGTCCTAGAGAAATCCTTTGGCGCTGCGTGGGCTGAACGGTATATGACCACTATGCTGTTTGATTACGCAACCTGATCCAAATTTCGATTGGAGGAAAAGGATTGATAGAGCAATACCTCCATCGTTTGATGGAGACAAGAGTACTCCTGTGGGGGACAACTTCCTATACGTAAAATCTTATACTGTGTTTACAAACGCACGACTTGGCATAAATGTCTACAGAAAAGTAGCAGTATTTACAGAAGTTAACGTTTAAGCTGGCAAAATTGAGAACAGTTAATTGCGGTTCAGGATTTTTTCAAACACGAGGAGGAAGCCATGGCTGAAACATTTAAGAACGGTCAAATGCTTTGGAAACTGGAAGGCAGCGATCGTGCCTTGCATTTGCGGCACCATGATTCAGAACCATGGAAGCCATATGAAGAGTTTCCACAGTATGCTTTGCCTGATCCTGACGGCTTTTCTAAAGGAATTACTACCTTTCTAGCGCTGCTGAAAAACGATTGGACGGCGACTAAATCTTAAAGAAGCTTCAAATTCTTTTCTTTACTAGCGAATCACCCCACCCTAAAGCCCTTTCTCGCCTTTGAGAGAGGGCTTTAAAGTATTACTAAATCAGAAAGTTGAATTCAGATTGGGCTGGCATATTAGTGAGCATGTCAATTGCACTCATGACGTCTTATTTAATTTGTAACGAAAATCGGTGGTGATTTCCTTTAATGACGCTTCCCTACAGTGAAAAGCAAGTTATAAAAAATCAGATTCGCAACATTTGTTCATACTCAAAGCTCGATTTCTCATTTATCGACTAAGGTTGTCCTATTTGTGGCTTTAAGTCTCTATGATAAATGGGTGGGTTTATGGTCTTTCATCAAAATCAATCTCTTACCAGCGAACTAACCTGCTGGCAATAGCTTAGGACTTGATTTAGACCATTTATAATTCGTAATAAACAACGATCCAACGACATAGTATAAACAAAGAAGATGGAAAACTGGCAAAGCAGATACAGATTATTTAGCTGTCTGGTGCGTTAAGACTCCACAATATTTAAGAAATGTAAAACCCTCTAAGTTTCTTCATTAGAAGAGCAAGAGGCATTTCGAGGTTCTCCATGGACGGGTTTTGTCTCTCTCAAACTGTTTAGGCAGGTTGATTCTGAGATTAACCAAGAGTCAGTTGTGACCGAATCCCTACTTTACTTCAACACATTAGGAGATTGAGTTTATGTTGGACGCATTTGCAAAGGTGGTCTCTCAGGCTGACGCGCGGGGTGAATACCTCAGCTCTTCCCAACTGGATGCCTTGAGCGCTATGGTCGCCGATGGCAACAAGCGTATGGATACTGTGAACCGCATCACCGGTAATTCGTCTGCGATCGTAGCGAATGCGGCTCGTTCGTTGTTTGCAGAGCAACCTGGGCTGATTGCACCCGGTGGAAATGCTTACACCAACCGTCGTATGGCTGCTTGTTTGCGTGACATGGAAATCATCTTGCGCTATATCACCTACGCTATTTTTGCTGGAGATTCGAGCATTTTAGATGATCGCTGTCTCAATGGTCTGCGTGAAACCTATTTGGCTCTAGGTACTCCTGGCGCTTCTGTTGCAGTGGGTGTTCAGAAGATGAAAGAAGCTGCACTTGCGCTCGCCAATGATACCAACGGAGTCACCAGAGGTGATTGCTCCAGCTTGATGTCTGAAGTGAGCAGCTATTTTGACAAGGCTGCTGCTGCTGTTGGCTAAAGTTATCTAATAACTAGAAACCGCTTAAGTTGTTTTTCCTTACCTTTTAGGTAGCTAAAGCAACTGCAACACTTATTTCGCAAAGCAAAATTACTGGAGCAAGTTTAATCATGAAAACCCCTTTAACCGAAGCCGTTTCGGCTGCTGATTCTCAAGGACGCTTCCTTAGCTCCACTGAACTTCAAACCGCTTTTGGTCGCTTCCGTCAAGCGTCTGCTAGCTTGGAAGCTGCTAAGGCATTGTCCTCCAAAGCTGACAGCTTGGCTTCTGGTGCTGCTAACGCAGTTTACCAAAAGTTCCCATACACCACCACAATGCAAGGTCCTAACTACGCATCGACTCAAGTGGGCAAAGACAAGTGCGTCCGTGACATTGGTTACTATCTACGCATGGTCACCTACTGCCTCGTTGTGGGTGGAACAGGTCCTATCGATGATTACCTAATCAGCGGTCTAGCTGAAATCAACAGCACCTTTGAGTTATCTCCTAGCTGGTATGTTGAAGCTTTGAAAAATATCAAAGCAAGCCATGGTTTGAGTGGAGATCCTGCTGTTGAAGCGAACTCCTACATTGACTATGCAATCAACGCATTGAGCTAATCGTGCTTGTGCCCGGAGGGTTAGGCAACTACCGACAGATGTTGGTTGCAGCATAATTCTCCGGGCATTGTTTTTTAAAGTAAATCTCTAAAAGTGATTTTTTGCTGTTGCCATGAGTCACGAACCAGATACTCAGAGCGACCACTCCCTCACCGTGGAACAGGCGATCGCCAATCTTCAGGGAGAAGATTTGGGTTTACGGGTCTATGCTGCATGGTGGTTGGGGCGGTTTCGGGTTGATGCCCCTGAAGCAATCGATGTTTTGATGGCAGCATTAACAGATGAGGATGATCGCACTGATGCAGGTGGCTATCCTCTGCGACGCAATGCAGCGCGGGCATTGGGTAAACTGGGCGATCATCGAGTCGTGCCAGCCCTAATTCAGTCCTTGGAATGTACTGATTTTTATGTGAGAGAGGCTGCGGCGCAATCGCTGGAGAAGCTAGGAGAGCCTAACTGTATTCCTAGGCTGGTTGAGTTACTCAATAATCAAGTGGCTGGAACTCTACCTGCATTGGAGCCGCCGCATTTGACTCAGCCGTTTGATGCGATTTTGGAAGCTTTAGGAACATTGGGCGCGATGGATGCTGTTCCAAACATTTTGCCGTTTTTAGATCATCCTGTTCCTCGGATTTGCTATGCTGCCAATCGAGCGATGTATCAGCTTACCCCAAATCCTGAAATCGCTAGTCAGTATGGCGATCACTTGATGCAAGCACTCTCAAACACTGATTTGCAATTGCGGCGAACAGTCTTAGCCGACGTAGGCGCGATTGGATATCTTCCGGCTGCCGATGCGATCGCCCAAACCCTGGCAGAAAATAGCCTCAAGCTGATTGCTCTCAAAGGGCTACTGGAAAAGCAACTACAGCACACCACACCGCCAAATCTCTCTCAAGGGGCGATTAAGGTGATGACTTTGATGGATGAGTTGTTGTAGCACAAGTCACAATAGAGAATAGGAATTAGGGAAAGAGAATCAGGGAGCAGGATTGAACTTCCTACTCCTTAATTCCTAAGCTTCCATCTTTCAAATCCCTAAACTTCAATCCCCATGACTGATTCCCTTTCCTCTTTGATTCAAGCTGTAGATGCCGCTGATTCTTCCAAGGGTTTGCTAGAAGCAGTGCAAAACCTTGCAGACGCACATCTAGAAGGTTCTATTCCGACACTAATCGCGGCTTTAAGCTATAACAATCCAGGAGCAGCAGTAGCAGCCGTAGACGGGTTAATTCAACTGGGAGAAGCCGCCGTCCCCCCCTTGCTGGAGCAACTGGATCGGCACAACTACACGGCTAGAGCCTGGGCAATTCGGGCACTGGCTGGGATTGGCGACCCTAGAGGACTCATTACTTTATTGGGAGTGGCTACGGCTGACTTTGCCCTCAGTGTTCGTCGAGCCGCTGCTAGGGGCTTAGGAATGATGAAATGGCACTGGTTTCCAGATAATCTTCTAGAAATCGCTCAGGCAGAAGTCTTGGAAGCCCTGCTGTTTGTGGCACAGCAGGATGATGAGTGGATAGTGCGTTATTCGGCTGTCTCAGGCTTACAGTCGCTTGCAGACGAGATCGCGTTGACCTATCCAGAGTGGCGATCGCAAATTGAATCTCAATTCGAGCAAATGGCGATCAACGATAGCAATGAAGCAGTGCGTGCTAGGGTTTGGATGGCACAGCAGCATCTTCGGGCAGAAACATTGGCGCAGCCCCCAACCGTTGAGGCACAGCCATCACCTCTTTCAGACACAGACTGGCAGATGATTTTAGAGAAGCTGTACGATCGCAAAGGACAAGAGCGTGTGGTATTCGCAGAGGGTGACCCGCGCCGCTATAAAGAACTCGCCGGATCTATCGCTCAAACGCCTGATTCTGTGTAAATCATTAAATCACTGATTCTGAAATACTGATGTCGAGATCCGAGAGGCTTGGACAACAGTGAATAAAAAGAGTAGGAGATCATCTACATTTCGGCAAAGCTGGCGATCTCCCAAGCTCAGCGCCACTCTAAAGCAGATTGGTAGCGCTATGACTTTGGCGTTAAAAGAATGAGTTGTTGATGTTGCAGCGATCGCACATCCGCCAAGCTTGATTCAACTGTCTGCAACATCTGCTCAATTGTCTTCTGCTGCGTTTGGTTGCCATCACAGGCAAGTAGGAACTGCCACTCTGCCTCAGTTAGATTCACCACTTGATAATCCTGGTTAAAAAATTGCCGACTGTCGCGCCAGCCCTGAATGCAAGGACTGGGTTCTGGCATTGCTGCCAGCAAATCCGCATCGACTAACCAGTCTTGTCGAGGCAACGGAGTCCTCGCCAAAAAGAATTCGTAGTGAGTAATTGCCTGCGGATCAAGCAATTCAATTAGGCGATATCGTTGGCGATCCGTTAGAGGCTGCGATCGCTCAATTAACTCCGGTGCTTGTCCAATTAATCGTTCCAAATCCCAGACCTGTGGATTAGAGAATCCAACAAACTCCAACCCAGATGCATCAATCAACTCAAATACGGTGTTGATGTTGTAATCGATCTCTTGCGGGTGTACATACATATCCGCAAAGTAACCATCCCTTTGATTTTCCCAAGACCACCGTTCCGTTTCCCGTTTTCGTAACCGATTATCTTCGGGTAACGCTGCAAACAGTTGCCGTCCGACCTTCACCCCATCTGTGTAATCACCGCGCTGGTCACCTTGCAGTAGAGCGATCGCCTCCTGCATCAGCATAATTTCCCACCGTCCCAACTCACCATAAACAAAAATATGCAGTATCCCACCCGGTGCCAGCTTTTTCGCGAGTGCCTGAATACCACGAATCGGATCAGATGTATGGTGCAGCACTCCCACACAGTTAATCAAATCAAATTCACCCGGCAGTTGATCGACATCAAACAAACTCAGGTGATGAAACTCTACTCCCGTTGCTCCAGATTTCTGACAGCGTTCCTTTGCCACTGCCAGTGCTCCAGCACTCAGGTCAATACCCACGATCTCCGCATCCGGATTTAGATGCACCAAATATTCCGTTCCCACACCCGTCCCACATCCGGCATCGAGAATTCGTGCATCTTGCCGAGTCGGCTTTTGTCCGGTGCAAAAGTTATAGGCGGTCAGCCAGTTCCAACGCCAGTTATACCCTGGTGGCGGTTCATCCAACAACGGTTCGGGCGGAAAGGGATAGGTATTATAGAGCTTGGCAACAGCTGCACTAATCGCTTGAGAATCGGGCATGGTTGGTGTTGATGATGGATGAATATGTATCCAGTTGTCATTATCCCAAACTCCATCCCGATAACAGCAATGATGCCGAAAAATAGGTAAAAGCGATCGCCCTTACCTAAACAGCGATCGACTGTGCCAAAACAAACGATGCTAACTTGGAGCTTAAATTTTCAAACCACAACTTCCCCACTCCAAGAAAATCTGGAATGAAGCACAAAGATTTTACATGTCTGCTACATGGAGTCGTTTTGAACCATCTGTAGACTGAATTTTTTCGCCTATTGTGATCGCTACTGATGTGATCGCTACTGAAATTTTGTTGTCATGAGTGGTTTTTATCTAGGCGTAAAGACCGCTCTTGTAGTTTTATGATGTAAAGAGTAGCGCTACCAAACCTGTAGATTGTCTTTCTGGAGCGGTAGAAAGCATACAAGCGGAACATCAGAGATATCGTTGTTTAGGGTTTAGATTGCAATGGATGTAATGGAGTTTTTTCAACTGAGCACGGGGACATGGCGATCGCAGCGAACCACCCATCACCTTGCATTCAAACGCGCTGAAGCAGGCGCATCGGCAATTCAGGTTGAGGCTTTTGCCGCTGACCATCCGAAAGTAATTGAGATCTGCCAACTCCACGAGGTTGATCCTGCTCTTGCGATCGGTGGGGCATTTGTCTCTTGGCATGGAGCCATGAGTTGGGATCGGAACGACGATGAGAATCATGAAGGGTCCACTGTGTTTGCCCTGATTCCCGATGCCGATCAACCCCGTCAAGGAATTTTGCTGCGAGAGCGGGGTTATGCCGAAATTGTGCCTGTTGCGGGGCAATATCACATGGATGAAGAAGATGCATTAGTGCTGACGACCGAGTATGAAACGATGAGTTCGATCGAGCGCTTCTGGTTTGCTAGCCCAAGCCTCCGGATGCGAACCAGTACGGTCAAGCGATTTGGTGGTTTCAGTACAGCTACTTTTTGCACTGAATTTCGGGTTGCCGATGTTGAGGGTGATGCCCTCAGTTTAGAAGCTGATTCCTCAAGTCTTTCTCCTGAATCGGCTCAAGCTACCGTTGAACCGACAGAATACTTCTCTCTTTTGGGCTGCTAGATTTTGGTTCAGCAATTAATTGTCACCACCAGTTCCGATCCATTCATTCGTGGGCTGGATTATCTGTATGGGGTTCGTAGTCTAGCTCTAGTGCCAGAGATGGTGGGTGTGGTTGATGACCTAGCGCATCGGGGTTCGATTTGCACCTGGATTGGTGATCACATTGATAGGGTGAATAGCCAATTGAATGCGTATCTTCAGATGTGCCACGATTGCTTTCACCTCCAGGAGCAGCGCTCCATCCAAATTTTTGCGGCTCCGCTGGTTCGGTCATTTGAAATAGATGGGTTTTGCAACCTTCAAACCAACCCTATAACCATCTTGATTGATGTGGGGCAAGTGGTGCCCGAAGACTGGCTGCGGTTAGTTGTTCATGAATATGCCCATGCTCATGCGGGTTTTCCTGGGCATCACTCACAGTTTGGGCGATCGCTGGCTCATCTTTGCTTAGGATTAGAGATTCCCTTCCCGCTCGATCAGCCTGACCATGGCGACTGGTTGCGGTTTTATCCCGATTGTGTCGCAACTCAAGATTCATTAGCATTTTGGCGTGGTGAAGAGGTCAGCAGGCGATCGCTAAATTAAGTTATGTAATGTTCATCAGACTAAATCGAATAATGCAGCACCCGTACCTATATGATCAGGACTAACTTTGTAAGATTTCATTAGAAAAGGGAGATTTATTAGGCGTGGCACTTCCTCTTTTAGAATATTCCCCAAATAGTCAAAATCAACGGGTCGAGAGCTATGAAGTTCCTGGAGACGAGCAACCCAGGATCTATTCTACAGATAACCTGCTTTCTTCTTCAGATATGGACAATCTGATTGAAGCAGCTTATCGGCAGATGTTCTTCCATGCTTTTGCTGCTGATCGCGAGAAAGCTCTGGAGTCCCAACTTCGCAGCGGTCAAATCACAGTCCGAGACTTTATTCGTGGTTTGGTGCTTTCCGATACTTACAAGCGCAGTTTCTACGACCTCAATAGCAACTACCGCTTTGTGGAGCAGACTGTGCAACGGGTATTGGGTCGTGATGTCTACAGCGAGCGCGAAAAGATTGCTTGGTCGATCGTCGTTGCTACCAAAGGCATTGTGGGTTTTATAGACAAGCTACTCAACAGTGACGAATACTTGGAAGCGTTTGGGTACGATATCCTTCCCTATCAGCGTCGTCGCGTACTGCCGGGTCGGGCAGAGGGCGAACGTCCTTTCAACATCACATCTCCCCGCTACGACGAATACTATCGCCGTAAGCTTGGCTTTCCACAGTTTATTTGGCAAACCACTGTTCGCAGTTATGTTCCACAAGAACAGAAGGCTGTTGCAGGTAGCCCGTCTCAATTCCTAAATATGGCGCGGGGCATTAATCCTCAGGGTAATTTGCCTCAAAGGATCTCAGCACTTAACATTGATATCGAAAAATCCGTTCCTTATCGCAAAAGATAAAGTGCTCTCAGCAATTTGCTAGCAGGAGTTGTCTGTTCATTCAGACAGCTCCTTTTTTATTAACCAGCTTCAGATATGGTGGTATCGTCCGAACTGAAACCCAGTGTTAGCAGGGCTTTACGGATTTTCGCTTTAGAAGGACGGGCTTTTGGAACGGCTAAGCCCAGTTCCCTCGCTGTCTCAAACAACTCTCGCATCAAAAGATCTAGCGAAATATCATCGGCATCTTCTGGAAGCTGCTCTATTCTTCCTTCATAGGCTAAGGTATACAGCTCTAGATGGTGCTTTCCCATTACTCTAGCTAGCTTTCTCAAGGTTTCAGGAGTAGGACAAGTTCCTTTAAAACAGGCACCCCTTAACCGGGGTTGCGGTACCCCTGCTAACTCCGCGAGATGGTTCATACTGATACTCTGCTTTTCCAGGTATTGCAAAACGAACTGCCCTAAAGGAGAGCAATCTTCGGCTTTGATTTGTAACCTGGCTGGCATTGGTTTGGTACCAGAAAAATTCCAACATTGATAAGACAGCTGACTGAAAGCGATCGCGCTCAATACAATGTTGCCATTTCAAGCGGTGCGATCGTCGTCTATTTTACACTCTACCCCTTCAAATTCCTTGTTTATCTTCCATGCTTATCGAACTGATGGTCAGGATGGCTGAGAAGTAAATCGACCAGCAAGATCGACCAGGGTAAGGATAACGGGTAGAAAATTCCTTTGATGTCTAAAGTAGAGGCAGCAAACAGTCCAGTAAAACCATCGCTTAAAATTCCTAGTTATTCGTTGAGAAAGTGATCTGGCTGCTTTTGCGTTCTCTTTCATCCCCAAGGAAACACGGTTTAACTGCTAACAAAAAGACAATCATCGCAAGTTGTAATTTACCGCATAGGGATTGGAACCCACTTTTGGAAAGTCTCTAGATGCCCCCAGTAAGCAAGATACCCGGTAAGCGCCCAGATTAGAGCCGCCGCTACAAGCACTGCTGCACCGAGCAGCCGCCAAGCTCGGTTAGTTTTTAGGTAGAGAGTTGGTGCCGCAAAGATACCTCCTAGCCCCGTAAGAATAAAACCAATGCCTGATAGCAACGGTTGCTTTGTCAAACCGAGGTTCATGATGCGGAATCCAATCACGACAGCAGCAATGCCAACAAAAAAGGCATAAATTGCAACTGTTAGAAGATCCCAACCCTGGGATAAAGCAATAGCCGCTGTGAGGAGTATAATCCCAAACAAAACGGTGGTTTCACCAAAAGCGATGTTAAAGCTACCCACGATCGGCCAAGTCCATATCATGTGTAAACCAGTTGCTAAGGCGATGCCGCCCGTCATCCCGAAGCCAGGAATCCATCGTTTCTGATTTGGGCTATCAAGTCCCTGATATACGTAGTAAGCCAGTAGAAACAATCCGGCTACCATATTAATCAGCATCAGCGTAATGTAATCAATAAACATGATTGACCTCTTGATGTTGCAGTGGAACGGCAATCTCCTAATCAAGGTAATCTAAAATTTGAACACTCGCTTCAAGATGATGTTGATGCAATCTTAAGCACTGGTGTCAAGTGTACAGTGCCAAATTGAATACCATTGAGACAAATTCATGTCATCAAGTGAACCAGGTTGCTGTACGCCTCAAGCGATCGAAGGTTGATGCAGTTTGCCATTCTCTGTACGTGCTCGAAGCGAATCGCTGGCAAAGACAGGCACTACAGCCTCACATGATACAAATTTATGACTACGAAAAATTAAAAAGCCACTGTACAACAAGCTTGGTTTAAATAGGGTATATTCTAAGCGGGAAACGCCCCTAGACAAAGATCCTGGTTCACTCAGGGTTCAGGCGACCTAAGGTGAATTTTTATCCCACTTACTTAAGCCATGTGCCTAAAAGGCTAACGATGACAAAAACTATCTCAGCAGTTAAGGCATTTATTGATACCTACGATAGTGAGCCTTTGACCTACCAAGATCTGGACGATGCGATTGAAGCCATTTGTTGTAGCGTAGAGTTCAGAAGTTTGCTGTTGGCGCTAATTGAAAGCAACGCTTTTTCTGAAGAGTTTGGCAAGGAATTTGCTTCAGTCGAGGCGATTTCAGGTTTGTCAGCCTGCCGCAGACTGCGGAGCAGTTTGAGTCTCTCGTTAGGCAGCTTTTTTGGACTGCTGACCGAACTCACAACGGCCTTTGACGCAGCTATCGGAACTGAGTGGTCTTTATTCTCAAATCGACTGTATCAGTCTGACCTGGGCAAAACCAAGCTCTTGGCGCGTCTCTTAAGTAGCCGGGATGCAGATTTTTATCAGGAGCTAGCGGCTCATTTGGTTAAGGCTAACCCCCATGCCTTATATCCAACCTCTAGCTATCGCGAAAGTCGCGGACATGTCGTCAGCACGCTAGATGGTCTAAGCATTGAGGCGGTGATGAGCGCAAGTACCTTCACTTCAATCAAGGTGCTAGAGAACTCGCTAGACCCACAGCAGCACCTCCTGAGGGATATGTATATCGCCTTCAAGCGCTGTGTTTGTTTAATCGATCAGAACGTAGAGCGCTACTACGGTCAGAAGATTGAGGATTATTTTCATCATCACCAGATTCGTCTCGATAAGCTTGTCTACCGAGCTATGGAAGTTGATAAAGGCATTCATACGGTGGAACGAATGCTGGGCGACTTTAAGCGGCTAGGTGTTTCTAGAAATGAACCTGTGTTGATTGTGGGTGGCGGTGTGTTGAGCGATACAGGTGGTCTTGCCTGCGCTTTGTATCATCGCAATACGCCCTATGTGATGCTCTCGACGTCGATCGTGTCTGGGATTGATGCGGGTCCATCTCCACGCACCTGCTGCGATGGCTTTGGCTACAAAAATCTGTTTGGGGCTTACCATGCGCCCATTCTTTCGATTACTGATCGCTCTTTCTTTAAGACCCTGCACCCCGGATGGCTGCGGCACGGCATTGCAGAAATTATCAAGATGGCGGTTGTGAAAAACGTAGAGCTTTTTGAGGCTCTGGAGGAGGCAGGTTCACAGCTTATTCTTTCTCGATTTGGTACAGTTCACTGTCAACCCGACGATGAGATTAGCCGTCGATCGCAGCGTATTCTGGGGCTAGCAATGCAAAGCTATGTGGAGGCTGAATACGACAACCTCTACGAAACGCATCAGTGTCGACCTCATGCCTATGGTCATACCTGGTCTCCAGGCTTTGAAATTGAGTCTGGATTGCTGCATGGTCATGCCGTTGCCATTGGCATGGGGTTTGGAGCCTACCTGAGTTATCGCCTCAACTGGATCAGTGCTGAGGAGCTTCATCGGATTCTGCGTCTGATCAGCAGCTTTGAGCTAAGCCTCTGGCACGATATTTTGCTCAACCAGGAAACGCTTTGGGCGGCACAGGAAAAAATGGTTCAGAAGCGGGGTGGAAACTTGGCTGCACCTCTGCCTAAGGGTGAAATTGGTCACTGTGGTTATCTCAATTCTCTCACCCGTGAACAGCTCCATGAGGCGATTTTAGGCTACCAAACGATCTGTGCAGATTACCCCAGACAAGGTATCGGTATTGAGCCGCTCTGCCGGGATGTGGGACTAGAAGACCCCTCAACCACATTTCATTCGTCAGTGGAGCTAATCGCTCACCCAGAAAACGGGGCACAAATGCTGTCAGAAGTCTAGAGAGGGATGTTCTAAGAATATGTCGCCAGAAATATTCGACTTTGTGATCCCGCTCTATCAGTTGCGTTGGAACACTAGGGCTGTCTTAGAGGGAATCACCGCCCACTACGCACCGCGTTCGATCCATGTCATTGCACCAGAGCAACAAGCGCAATCCCTTAAAACGCTAGTCAAAGGGTGGAAAGTCGCACCAGTTTATGCTCACGCGGAAGAATTCTTCTTTCACAGGAGCGGTCTGACCAAGCAGGCAATCTGTGCCGAGCTTGAGCTAGGAGCATCGCTTTACACCCCCGGCTGGTTCTATCAACAGTTGCTTAAGCTTGGTGCGGCTGAGGGGATTAAAGACTTGAGCGAATGGTTCATGGTCTGGGATAGTGATCTGCTGCCTATAAAAGCATGGTCGATCGTCCAGCAGGCGCAGTATTCATTCGCATTGCTTCAGCATAATCAATGGGGCAATGCTGCGATCGTGACTGCTTGGGCAGAATGGATCCGTTCAGTGCTTGCAGTTGAGCCGCTGACAGATCATGAAGGAACTTTCGTGCCGCACCACATGTGGTTCAAGCAAACCCATCTCGAATCTTTTAAGCAGCAGATTAATCGCTATTTTCAAACAGATGATTCTTGGCTATTGCTGATGATACGCTCTGCTAATCAGTTTGGTACTTTCAGCGAATATTGGTCCTATGTTTCGTGGGTTGCTGCTCACGCTCCTGCTGATTTATCATTTCATCCCTACGAGCACTATGGAGCGACGACCGAGCGATTTTTTGATGATGGTACGGGACTGTTTTTTACGGCACTTCAGCAATATCAAATGCCGACCTCTGCTGAAATCGACAGTCCTAGTTATGCTGAGGTAGAAGCATTTGTTCAAGCTGCCTATGGTTCAGATCCAATGCCATCTTCTCTATCGTTTGAAAGCAGTCCGAGGCATCTAAAGAAGGGAAATGAGAACAGACATATTGAAGAATTGCGCTCTCGTTGGCAGATAATTAGCGCCCAGCCTTAGAGAGTATTTGTAGAAAGGCGTTAAGTTTTTTTACCCTACTCTACTCGGATTATTTCTAATCGTCGCAGCATCAATCGATCATCGCAAAATAAATGCGCTTTATTCGGTCGAGTGCCAGCGAATGCTTCACACGCTTCAATTCATCGCTACTAAGTCAGACAGGCGCTGCTGAATCTTGAGACTAAAAGCGATCGCGCAAACAAACCCCATCTTTAAATAATTAGACAAACCCTTTTCCATACTCTCTGTAGACTATACTTTGCTCGTTTTGCCTCTCTCCTTCAGCTCCCGCAACCCTGAAAAGCTCTCTGCGTTAGTGGCAGCGGTAGGAAGCAATGCGATCGCAGGCACGATCGCGGAGGCTACTAGTTTCACCGATAAGTTCTGGATCATCTCACAAAGCCAAACCTAACTAACCGTAATCCGAGATGGCGGAGAAACAGCAATAGTCTCTGAATCATTACCAGCGAGACATCACACCGAGAGTCAGGAGGGTCATCATCAGCATTAATCCACCCGCCAATCCATAGGTTGTGCTCAATCCCACCCATTGGCTGAGAGGTTGACTGGCAAACGGTGAAATAAACTGCCCCAGAAAAAAGCTAGTGGTTAAGCCACCCAAAATCCGTCCCCGTAAAACTGCTGGAGTGGATGAGGTCAAACATACAGTCATGTTAGGCATTAACAATCCCACGCCTAACCCACCGATCGCCAAGCCAAGTAAGACTATTTCATAGGTGCGCCCGAAACTGATGACTAGATAACCAAGACCCATCAGCAAAAACGCGATCGCGTAGAGATTCAGAAAGGTAAAACGCGCTTTAAGGCGCTGATAGCTGAGGGCACTGATGGAAGTGGCAAGCGTGGCACAGGCGATCGCCAGCCCACTTTGAGCCGCATTGGCGTTAGTGAGTTGCTGAAGATAAAAAGGAATCTGCACCGGAATCATGTAGAACACAATTTGAGTGACCAGCGCAATACTGTAGGTCGTGAGCAGCAGCAACCAGGGAACTGACTCGGAAACAACTGCCTCAGAGGATTGTGCGGCCGAATTGGCAGAAGGTTCGGACAGTACCAGCAGAATGAAGGGTAAAATCAGCCATGCCAGCAGGTAAATTAAGAATGGGAACCGCCAATTAAGGTCAGCCAGATAGCCGCCCAGAGTCAGGAAAATTACACCGCCGAAGCCCATGAAAGCGGCTTGCAGTCCGAGAAATTGGGCACGGGCAGCACCCCCGTAGTAATCGGCAATGAGCGTGGTGGCGGTGGTCATGATCCCAGCCACACTCAAGCCCAGCAGCACCCGCCCCAGCAGCAGCAGCCCAATCTCATTTAGCAAAAAACCAGAACTGCCCGCCAAACCATAAAGAAAGACGGCAGCACCCAGTAAGCCTTTGCGCCCAAAGCGATCGATGATGGTTCCAGCAATGGGGGCACCGATCGCAATAAATAGCGCTGGAGCAGTCAAGATTAATCTCACCCAGTAATCGGCATTAGGCACCTCTGCAAAGTGCTGCCGCATGGCTGGAAGAGCCGGGGCGATCGTCGCGCCTGCCATGACGGTGAGGGTGCTGACCAGCAGTAACGTTGCTTTGACGAGAAGAGTGTCTGGACTGCGGGATTTCATCATACTTTTAGGAAGGTTTTAATGACGATTTGCATAGGCATCGTAGTGTTCTTCTACGCTCAAAACATTCCTACGAAACTGAGCCAAAACTCTGATTAGTGAGTTTAACTTGGCAACATCAACGCCACTGTTTTTTCCAGCATCTTTGGATCGCTAAGCAACTGTGCTGCCATTTGTTTCGCCTGCTCACCGGGGTAAACATCTTCAACCCCCTCGATCGCGGCTTGTAATGCCTCGCTGACTACTTCTTCAGGCGACACTTTCGGTTCAGGATAAGCTTTGCCCATGCCAATATCAATGGTCGCAGGCAAGACCGCGATGACTAGCGTTCCTTGTGCCGCTAGCTCTGCTCGCACTCCCTGGGTGAGCGACAGGGTCGCTGCTTTAGAAGCACTGTAGCTGCCGTTGAAAGGAAGATTGACGCGCGCCACCATGGACACCATATTGATCATTGCCCCGCCGCCATTTTGTTTCAGCACCGATGCAAAGGCACGGCACATCATCAACGTGCCAAAATAGTTCACGTCTATTTCCATGCGGGCATGGGATAAATCAGGCGCGGCGATTAGCCCTTGATTGAATCCAACCCCAGCGTTATTGATCAGCAGGGTTACGTCTTGGCACAACAACGCGGCTTGGTTGACTGATTGTTCGTTGGTGATGTCGAGAGCAACCGGAATAATGATGTTGGGATCAGTGGCTACCAGGTCGGCTAGCGAATTGGGATTACGAGCCGCCGCATAAATTTTGGCAGCACCGCGCGATCGCAGCGCCTCCATATAATATTGACCTAAGCCTCCGTTGGCTCCTGTCACAAGCGCAATTGAATTCGCAATTTCCATCTTTTCCTCCTCTATAAAATGCCGCCGTTCATCTGAATGATCTAGCCATTCACCCATTGACTTTCGATATTGTTCAGATCTGATTAAACTGCGATTGCTTCTACTTCACTACTTCTAAGCGTCTCGACAATCGCTCTGCCTTATCTTGGTTGCCAGAGTAGGTAATAGCCACATTTGCACGAGCACGCCCCAACCGTTCAGCGATCGCTCGCGATGCTCCTGCTAACAAGTGCTACTTTGCCAGCCAACGCTGACATTGCCTTGCCTCCCGATCAAAACTGGAAATAATTACTAACCATTAAGGTATACTCCTACTAACTTTTTGGGAAGTACTTACTTTTTTGTAAGGTCAATGTAGGCTCACGAAAGAAGCGATTCTGATGCAATCAGATCAAACCGACGGCACATCCTTTGTGCAAATGACTCTTAGCGTATTGGGCGGCAAATGGAAGCTTTTAATTTTGTGGCATCTTAAAGATGGCGGAAAACGCTACAGCGAGTTAAGACGGTTAATGCCTGAAATTAGCGAGAAAATGCTGATTCAGCAACTTAAGGAACTCGAAAAAGACACCATCATTAGCCGCACGACTTTATCAGCCATGCCTCCAAAGGTTGAGTATGCCTTCACAAGCTACGGCCGAACCCTTATACCCGTCTTTCAACCCCTGTGTGAGTGGGGACAAGAGCATCTTAAACGGATGAACATGAATCAATCTGTTTGACCCAAACAGCCCTGCATTGATTACTCATTCACAACTTTGAATAAGCAAAAAAAGCTTGGACTAATGGACAAAAAAATCATTTTTGCTGCGATCGCAAATCTGCCATCAATACATTAATTCGCTCGGCAACATCAGCTTTTGCATCTGGATCAGCATCATACAAAAACACATCTAGCACAAACCAACGACACAGCAATGGATCAATAAAAATCAATCTTAGAATCAGTTGATTCAAAACCTCTGTGACGAGATCGTTTGGTAAGCGCCGGATTTCATCTCGAATGGCTAAGGCAGTCTCTAAGTTCCGGCTTTCACCGACTTTTGTTACAGCTTGAACTACAGCCTCAACCAGTTGGGGTAAATTGATTCCCGACTGACTCGATTCATTAGGTAAGGATTGATCGTTCAAGGGAATTGCGTGTTAGAAGGTGAGATAGTAGAGAGGCTGGCATAGCAATAGTTAACTGGCAGCCGGAAAGGCAATCACATCCATTGTCAGCTACTCGCTATACAGCTTGCAAGCAACTATTGTGTAAATCTAAGCATAATAGCTAGCCTACTTAAAGTGGGTTAAAGCCGCTGTGCTGACATCTCTCTTTGGACTGATCTATGAAAATTTAGTCTTCTGTCCAAGGTATGAAGCCGATTCTATCCTTTGCGGTAGATGATCCGTAGGGGAGGTATGTTTGTCCTTTGGAAAGCCTTTCGTCGCAGAAACTTACTACCTCACTATCTCAAGCGTCATCCTTTAATCATCCTCCTCACCAAAAGCAGCCGTAGAAGTTTATGACAACCGCTCAAACCCTCGCTGAGACCGATAGCTTTGACCTGAAGCAACTGCTTAAAGTTTTGACCGAAGTGAAGAAAGGAAACTTCTCAGTGCGAATGCCGTTTGATCAGACGGGTATCGCAGGAAAAGTTGCCGACACGCTTAACGACATTATTGATAAGAACGAGCAGATTGCGACGGAGCTAGAGCGGATCAGTACTGTGGTGGGGAAAGAGGGTAAGACGAATGAACGGGCTTCATTGGGTGGAGCAAAAGGATCGTGGAAAGCCTGTGAAGGATCAATCAACACGCTGATTGTGGATTTAGTGCAGCCGATGGCGGCGATCACGCGGGTGATCCGCTCCGTGGCAAATGGTGACCTGTCGCAAGCGATCGCCACGGAGATTGAAGGGAGATCGCTGCAAGGGGAGTTTCTGCAAACAGCACAAATCGTCAACACGATGGTGTCTCAGCTTCAGTCCTTCGCTTCAGAAGTAACGCGGGTGGCGCGGGAAGTGGGAACAGAAGGAAAACTGGGCGTGCAGGCGGAAGTAAAAGGGGTTGCTGGAACCTGGAAAGATTTGACCGATAACGTGAACTCGATGGCGGGGAACCTGACAGCACAGGTGCGGAATATTGCCGAAGTGACAACCGCTGTGGCAAACGGCGACCTGTCTAAGAAAATTACGGTGGATGTCAAAGGCGAAATTCTTGACCTGAAAAGCACCATCAATATCATGGTGGATCAGTTGAATTCCTTTGCTTCTGAGGTAACGCGGGTGGCGCGGGAAGTGGGAACAGAAGGAAAACTGGGTGTACAGGCGCAAGTTCCTGGAGTTGCTGGCACCTGGAAGGATTTGACCGATTCTGTGAACTCGATGGCGGGGAACCTGACGGCGCAGGTGCGGAATATTGCCGAAGTAACAACCGCTGTGGCAAACGGCGATTTGTCCAAGAAAATTACGGTGGATGTCAAAGGTGAAATTCTCGATCTGAAAAGCACCATCAACACAATGGTGGATCAACTCAACTCCTTTGCTTCGGAAGTAACGCGGGTGGCGCGAGAAGTAGGCGCAGAAGGTAAATTAGGTGGACAGGCGGAGGTGCGCGGCGTAGCTGGCACCTGGAAGGACTTGACCGACTCTGTGAACTTCATGGCAGGTAACTTGACCGGACAGGTGCGAAATATTGCGGAAGTGGCAACGGCGATCGCGAACGGTGACTTGTCCCGCAAAATCACAGTGGATGTAAAAGGTGAGATTCTGGAGCTGAAAAACACCGTCAATACGATGGTGGATCAGTTGAACTCCTTTGCCTCTGAGGTAACGCGGGTAGCGCGGGAAGTGGGAACCGAAGGAAAGTTGGGCGTGCAGGCGGAAGTAAAAGGGGTTGCCGGAACCTGGAAAGACCTGACGGACAACGTGAACCTGATGGCAGGTAACCTGACCGGACAGGTGCGAAATATTGCGGAAGTGGCAACGGCGATCGCCAACGGTGACTTGTCCCGCAAAATTACGGTGGATGTAAAAGGTGAAATTCTGGAACTAAAAAACACCGTCAACACGATGGTGGATCAGTTGAATTCCTTTGCCTCTGAGGTAACGCGGGTCGCACGGGAAGTGGGAGCCGATGGTAAGTTGGGCGGGCAGGCGCAAGTGCGCGGCGTGGCCGGAACCTGGAAGGATTTGACTGACTCGGTAAACTTCATGGCAGGCAGCTTAACAGCACAGGTGCGGAACATCGCCGAAGTGACAACTGCTGTAGCAAACGGTGACCTGTCCAAGAAAATCACCGTGGATGTGAAAGGCGAAATTCTCGACCTGAAAAGCACCATCAACATCATGGTGGATCAGCTCAACTCCTTTGCCTCGGAGGTAACGCGGGTGGCGCGAGAAGTGGGAACCGAAGGGAAGTTGGGCGTACAAGCCGAAGTGCGCGGCGTTGCCGGAACCTGGAAAGACTTGACCGATTCGGTAAACTCGATGGCGGGCAATTTGACGGCGCAAGTGCGGAACATTGCCGATGTGACAACCGCTGTAGCAAACGGCGATTTGTCCAAGAAAATCACCGTGGATGTTAAAGGTGAAATTCTGGAACTGAAAAACACGATTAATACGATGGTGGATCAACTCAGTTCCTTTGCCTCTGAAGTAACGCGGGTAGCACGCGAGGTGGGAACGGAAGGGAAACTGGGCGTACAGGCGCAAGTTCCTGGCGTTGCCGGAACCTGGAAAGACCTGACGGACAATGTAAACTCGATGGCAGGTAACCTGACCGGACAGGTGCGAAACATTGCCGAAGTGGCAACGGCGATCGCCAATGGTGATCTGTCCAAGAAGATTACCGTGCAGGTGAAAGGTGAAATTTTCGAACTGAAAAACACCATCAACATCATGGTGGATCAACTCAGTTCCTTTGCCTCTGAGGTAACACGGGTGGCGCGGGAAGTGGGAGCCGAGGGCAAACTAGGTGTGCAAGCTGATGTACGCGGCGTTGCCGGAACCTGGAAAGATTTAACCGACTCCGTAAACTTCATGGCAGGCAGCTTAACGGCGCAAGTGCGGAACATTGCGGCAGTGACGACCGCTGTGGCCAACGGCGACCTATCCAAGAAAATTACCGTGGATGTTAAGGGCGAAATTTTGGAACTGAAAAATACCGTCAACACGATGGTGGATCAGTTGAATTCCTTTGCCTCGGAAGTAACACGGGTGGCGCGGGAAGTGGGTGCTGAAGGGAAGTTGGGCGTACAGGCAGAAGTGGGCGGCGTGGCTGGCACCTGGAAGGATTTAACCGATTCTGTGAACTTCATGGCAGGCAGCTTGACGGCGCAGGTGCGGAACATTGCCGAAGTGACAACGGCGGTGGCGAACGGTGACCTGTCTAAGAAAATCACCGTGGATGTTAAAGGCGAGATTCTCGACCTGAAAAGCACCATCAACATCATGGTGGATCAACTCAACTCCTTTGCCTCTGAAGTGACGCGGGTGGCGCGAGAAGTGGGAACTGAAGGAAAACTGGGCGTACAAGCGCAGGTGTCTGGGGTTGCCGGAACCTGGAAGGATTTGACTGATTCGGTAAACTCGATGGCGGGTAACCTAACGGCGCAGGTGCGGAACATTGCCGAAGTCTCGACCGCGATCGCCAACGGCGACCTTTCCAAGAAAATTACCGTGGATGTGCGCGGCGAGATTTTTGAGCTAAAAAATACCGTCAACACGATGGTGGATCAACTGAGTTCCTTTGCCTCTGAGGTGACACGGGTGGCGCGGGAAGTGGGAACCGAAGGAAAACTGGGCGGTCAGGCACAGGTGATTGGCGTAGCGGGCATCTGGAAAGATCTGACCGATAACGTCAACTCAATGGCGGGCAACCTGACGGCGCAAGTTCGAGGCATCGCTAAAGTCGTGACCGCCGTCGCCAACGGTAACCTGAAACAGAAGTTGATGCTGGATGCCAAAGGGGAAATTGAAACCCTGGCAGACACGATTAACGAGATGATCGACACTCTGGCAACCTTCGCCGACCAGGTGACAACCGTGGCGCGGGAAGTGGGAATTGAAGGGAAATTGGGGGGTCAGGCGAAAGTGCCGGGTGCATCAGGCACATGGCGTGACCTGACCGACAACGTAAACGAACTAGCGGCAAACTTGACGACTCAGGTACGAGCGATCGCCGAAGTGGCAACCGCCGTGACCAAGGGCGATTTGACACGGGTCATTGCGGTTGAAGCTCAGGGCGAAGTTGCCATCCTGAAAGATAACGTTAACCAGATGATCGCCAACCTGCGCGAAACCACCCAGAAAAACATCGAGCAAGACTGGCTCAAAACCAACCTGGCAAAATTCACTCGCATGTTGCAGGGGCAGCGCGACCTGGAGACTGTCTCCAAACTCATCTTGTCCGAACTGGCTCCCCTGGTATCCGCCCAACACGGCGTATTCTACCTGCTGGAAACCAGCGAGATACATCCACCGTTCCTGAAATTGCTTAGTACCTACGCCTATCGAGAGCGCAAGAATCTAGCAAATCGCTTCTATCTCGGCGAGGGATTGGTCGGACAATGTGCCCTGGAGAAAGAGCGAATTCTCGTTACCGAAGTGCCCCACGACTATATCAAGGTCAACTCTGGATTGGGCGAAGCATCTCCTATGAATGTCGTTGTGTTACCGGTGCTGTTTGAAGGACAGGTGACAGCCGTAGTTGAACTGGCTTCCTTCAACCGCTTTAATGACATTCACCTCACCTTCTTCGACCAACTGACCGAAAGTATCGCGATCGTCCTCAACACGATCGCCGCCAGTATGCGAACTGAGGAACTGCTGAAACAGTCCCAATCTCTGGCAGAAGAAATGCAAGGTCAGCAAACTGAACTCACCGACACCAATCGTCGTTTGGAGCAACAGGCGCAATCCTTGAAAGCGTCAGAAGACTTACTCAAGAGTCAGCAAGAGCAACTGCAACAGACCAACGAAGAACTGCAAGAAAAAGCCGAACTATTAGCGACGCAAAACAGCGAAGTAGAGCGCAAAAACAGCGAAATCGAGCAGGCACGATTGTCTTTGGAAGAAAAAGCTGAACAGCTAGCGCTAACTTCTAAATACAAATCTGAGTTTCTGGCAAACATGTCTCACGAACTCCGAACTCCGCTTAACAGCTTGCTGATTCTGGCGCGACTCTTATCCGATAACACTGAGAGCAACTTGACCCACAAACAGGTGGAATATTCCCAGACCATTTACTCTGCCGGAAATGACTTGCTAGGGCTGATTAACGACATCCTCGATCTGGCGAAGATCGAATCCGGCACAATTTCAGTGGATGCCGAGCCTATCCTGTTTGCCGATCTGCAAGTGCATCTAGAGCGTACCTTCCGTCAGATTGCCGTCGATCGCAAACTCGATTTTCACATGCGCTTCAGCGAGCAACTGCCACGCACCCTTTACACCGATGCCAAGCGGCTGCAACAGGTGTTGAAAAACTTGCTGGCAAACGCCTTCAAGTTCACAGAGCGGGGACAAGTAGAGTTAGAAATCAGCGTCGTCACCCAAGGCTGGAGTCTAGAAAAAGCTAGATTAAATCAGGCAGATCAGGTGATCGCCTTTGCGGTGATCGATACGGGCATCGGCATTGCTCCAGAGAAACAGCAGATTATCTTTGAAGCCTTCCAGCAAGAAGATGGAACAACGAGCCGTCGCTATGGTGGCACCGGTTTAGGCTTGTCGATTAGCCGGGAAATCGCCCAACTTTTGGGAGGTGAAATTCGCCTGACGAGTGAACTGGGTCAGGGCAGTACGTTTACCCTCTATTTGCCATTGACCTATGTAGATCGCCAAGAGAACGGGGAGACAGGCAGACGGGAAGGCCGGGAGACGCGGAGAATCATTCCGGTAGAAACCCGCAGAGCGCCAATTTCAAATGGCTCCACGGCTCAATCGGTTAGCTCGACGATCGCCCTGCATCCCACAGAAGTCGCGTCACCCACTCCGTCATTGGGAAGCCGAGCCGCTATTCCTGTCACCGCAACCCAAGTGGGTACCTTTTCAGCTGATCCAACGCTAGAAGACGATCGCGTTTCGATTCAACCCAATGATCGCTCGTTGCTGATCATCGAAGATGACGTTAACTTTGCGCGCATCCTGCTCGATCTGTCGCGGGAACACGGTTTCAAAGGCTTAGTTGCCACACGGGGAGATGTGGGGCTACAGATGGCGCGAGAATTTCAACCCTCTGCCATCATGCTAGACATCCGGTTACCCGTTTTGGACGGTTGGACCGTGTTGAACTACCTCAAGCACGACCCTGCCACTCGCCACATTCCGGTTCACATTATGACCGTGGAAGATGGGCAAGACCGCAGCTTGCGGCAAGGCGCGATCGCCTACCTGCAAAAACCCGTCAGCAGTGAATCCCTGCTCAATGCCCTAGCGAGCATGAAAGAGTTTGTGGAACGGTTAGTCAAGAGCTTGTTAGTGGTAGAAGACGACGACCAGCAACGCCAAAGTATCGTCGAGTTGATTGGAGATAGCGATGTCAGCATCACGGCGGTTGCAACCGCCGCCGAAACTCTAGCCGCTATTCGCGCCAAACAGTTTGACTGTGTAGTCCTCGATCTGCTGCTGCCCGATGCCAAGGATTTTGAGCTACTCGAACAAATCAAACGCGAACCGAACTTAGGTCGCCTGCCGATCATCGTCTACACGGGTAAAGAGCTAACCGTTCAGGAAGAAACAGAACTGCACCGCCTGTCCGACATCTTGATCCTGAAGGATGCACGATCGCCCGAACGCCTGCTCGACGAAACCAGCTTGTTCCTCCATCGGATTCAGGCAAACTTGCCCGATCGCCAACGGTTGGTGCTAGAACAACTACGGCGCAATGATCCGATTCTGACAGACAAAAAAGTGCTGATTGTAGATGATGACGTTCGCAATATCTTTGCCCTCACCAGCCTCTTAGAACGCCAGCAAATGCAGATTCTATACGCCGAAAGCGGCAGAGATGGCATCAATATTTTGCAGGCAAATCCTGATATTGATGTGGTATTGATGGATATTATGATGCCTGGAATGGACGGTTACGAAACCATGGGGGCAATCCGACAGATTAGTCAGTTTGCCGATTTGCCGATGATTGCCCTCACGGCCAAAGCCATGAAAGGCGATCGCGAAAAATGTCTAGAAGCAGGTGCAACCGATTACATCACTAAACCGGTCGAAATGGAGCAACTGCTGTCACTACTACGAGTCTGGCTCTCCCGATCTAGAGACTAGGTGCTAAAGGGTGAGAGCAGCCTAGTTCTCACCCTCAATTCACACTTTGCTTGGCAGTTCATCCTCTCCGCCCTCCAATTCCCCACACCATGTCCTCTGAACTCAAAGCCAACATTCTTCTGATTGACGATCGCGTAGAAAACTTGATCGCCCTAGAAGCCATCTTGTGCCGATTGGGGCAGAATCTAGTGACAGCCCAATCCGGAAAAGAAGCGCTTCGGTGTCTGCTGAATCAGGATTTTGCCGCAATTCTGTTAGATGTGCAAATGCCAGGAATGGATGGATTCGAGACCGCATCTATCATTCGGCAGCGACAGCGATCGCAGCATACGCCAATCATCTTCGTCACTGCTTTTAGCACCGACGATCAGTTGCAGATGAAGGGCTACGCATTAGGAGCAGTGGATTACTTACTCAAACCGATTAATCCCGAAATTCTCATTTCCAAAGTCTCTGTATTTGTTGAATTGTTCAAAAAAACCCAGGAGATCCAGCGGCAATCAGTGGAATTAGCCATGCAGAAGGTCGAGATTATCCACGAACAACTTGCTCGTCAACAAGCAGAATCTGCCAACCGAATGAAAGATGAATTCATGGCGATCGTTTCCCATGAACTGCGAACTCCGCTCAACTCGATTTTAGGCTGGTCAAGACTATTGGTAGCAGGCAAACTTGACGAGGGCGCGACGAGCCGTGCGATCGAAACTATCAATCGAAATGCCCTATCTCAGGCGCAACTCATTGATGACATCCTGGATGTCGCCCGCCTTACCAGCGGCAAAGTGAAAATTCATCAACAGCCGGTCAATTTACTCAATTTGATTTCAGACGAACTGGAGTCTATCCGTCCTGCTGCAAACGAGAAAGGGATTCAACTGACCGGTGAGTTCACGTCCGATCACTGCATTGTCAGCGGCGACATTCAGCGTCTACAGCAAATCCTCCGCAACTTACTCTCAAACGCTATTAAATTCACGCCCGAAAGTGGGCAGGTTGAGGTGGGGTTAAAGAGAATCATGGGCAATGAGTCGTGGATAATTAACAGAAACCAAGAGTCACACCGAACGACCCAACACCCCTTGCCCATCACTGCATTTGCCCAAATCACCGTAACTGACACCGGAATCGGCATTGACTCGGATTTTCTACCTCAGATTTTTGAATACTTTCGCCAAGCAGATTCGTCCTCTACTCGTTCTCATGATGGGCTAGGGCTAGGATTGGCGATCGTCCGCCAACTCGTTGAGCTTCACGGTGGCAAAATTGACGCTGCCAGCGAGGGAAAAGACAAAGGCACGACCTTCACTATCTTTTTGCCGTTGCAAACTCCAACCCAACTCGACTCCTCCTCCCAGATGCCAAACCCAGAGTCATTGCATAGCGATTTAGCCCTAGAGAATATCTCTATTTTGGTCGTTGATGACAATTTTGATAATCGGAACTATCTTGTGACCGTGCTGGAGATAGCGGGTGCTCAAGTCACTGCGGTTGCGAGTGGACAAGAGGTGATAGATTTCTTACAACACTCGCACCCTGATGTGTTGTTAAGTGACATTGCCATGCCCAACGAAGATGGTTACGAACTACTGCAACGAGTTCGGATGGTTGAACAAAAATGGGGGAGGACAATCCCGGCGATCGCCCTAACTGCCTATGCCAAGCAAGAAGATCGAAATCAAGCCATCTCAGGCGGCTTCCAACAATTCCTCTCCAAACCCATTGATCCAATTCAGTTGATTGAAGCTGTGGCACAGGTAGCGAGAGCAAAAGTCGGCAAGCTGACAGCCCTTTAAACACTCATCAAACCTCTTTGATAGTCCCTGACGACTGAGGCTGATCATGCCAATCCAGGCTTGCGTAATTCGTTGGAGCGTAATTCGTTGGAGCGTAATTCGTTAGATAGGAGGAGTTTGATCTCGAACACTATCGGCTTCAGCAGTCTGCTGCTTAACTTCAAGCAAATAACCTCGCGCTAAGCATAGTCTCAAACGCAGGTGCTGCGATGGCACTCCGAGGTGCAACACTCATAACGTTTGATACCCAATTGCCACTGCTTTTACCCAATGAATCGAACATTTTGGATTACTGCTTTAATTTCCTTCACAAATTCTCTGAGCTTTACAATTCTGATTCCGATTCTGTACTTGTATGGTAAGCAGTTTAATCTCACAGATTTTCAAACGAGTTTACTATTTTCTATTTATTCCGTTGCTCAGTTCTTTGCAACGCCTGTCATTGGGAAGCTCAGCGATCGCTTGGGGCGTAAACCGCTTTTGATTGCCAGTTTGGCAGGTACAGTAGTGGCAAACTTTATGGCAGGCACCGCCAGCACAGCGGGAATTCTCTTTTTTGCTAGGTTTCTTGATGGCATCACGGGTGGCAATGCATCAGTAGCTCAAGCGGTTGTTTCAGATATTATTCCGCCCCAAGAGCGGGCAAAAGCATTTGGAGTATACAGCGCTATTAGTTTTGGATTAGCCTTTATTTTAGGTCCCGTGATTAGTTTGCTAGCGCAAAGGTATTCTTTGGGAGCAGGCTTTTTAGCATCCAGTGCGTTTGCATTTTTATCGCTGCTGATTACTACTTTCTTTTTGCCGGAAACATTGCAAACAAAAGCGGCTAAGGCAAGTAATATTTTTGATATTGGATTAGGAAACTTGATCAAGGGATTAACGATTCCTAAGGTTGGTATTTTATTAATTATCAATTTCCTCATTGGCACCACTTTCACGATTTTTACGTTTGCCTTTCAGCCCTATTTTATTAATGTGCTAGGTCAATCTAGCCAATCGCTGACGTTAATGTTCGTAGCATTTGGGGCGATCGCAATTTTAATGCAAGCAGCAGCGATTCCTTTATTGATCAAACGCTTCAGCTTAGTGACTATTTTGCTAACTGCAATTTTTGCTCGTAGTGCATCGTTTGCTTTGATGCCGTTGATTCCTAGTATTGTTTACTTTGTGGGTATTAGTTTAGTTTTTTCCTTGTTTAATTCCTTTGTGCAACCCATGATTACGACGTTGATTTCACTCAATGCAGATGCGAAGACTCAAGGAACTGCATTAGGATTGAACGCTTCTTACTTAAATGTTTCCAATGCGTTTGGTCCAGTGATTGCCGGATTGATTGTAAATCAGGCAGACTTCAATACTTACAAATATCCATTGTATTTAGCTGGAGTACTGACATTCTTGGTGTTTTTGTTTGCGATCGCCAAGCGTGATCAATACAGTCCTAAATCAGAGCTATCTCCCTCTTAGGATTCATTTTGTTGGTTGCCACACATAGCTGCCTGTCTTGTCAATGTAGCCTGCTTGACCATCTGTATAAACCAGCGCCAGTCCCTCTACAAAATTTAGCGCCAGTCCAAACTGAGGCGAAATGGCCATTTTTCCAGTCTGGTCAATATAGCCATAGAGATCGCCCTTCTTCACTGCTGCCAACCCATTTGAAAAGCGATCGGCGCGCTCAAATTGCGGTGGAACCACAACCTTTCCAGTCTTGTCGATATAGCCCCATTTTTCACCTAGCTGAATGCTTGCCATGCCCTCATGAAATTCTCGAATTTCCTCAAACTGAGGCGGAATCACAACCTTTCCTGTGGTGTCGATATAGCCCCATTTTTCATTCTGTTCAACTCCGGCAAATCCTTCGCTAAAGACCCACATGCCCGACAGTGCATCTCCTTCCAAGTGAGGCTGAATCACCATTTTTCCAGTCTGGTCAATATAGCCTCGTTTACCGCTCACTAACACGGGAGCTAGCCCATCCGCAAACGCCATGGCATAGTCAAATTGAGTAGGGATGGCAACCTTTCCAGTTTTATCAATGTAGCCCCACTTCCCACCGATTTCCACTGCCGCCAGCCCCTTTTTAAATGCCTGTGCCTCGTTAAATTGAGCTGGAATGATTACCTTTCCAGCTTTGTCAATATAGCCATACTTTGTGCCGACTACGACTAGCGCTAAATCATTAGAAAATCCAAAAGCTAAACGATATTTTGCTGAAATAACAGGCGTTCCAGTTTCATCGATAAAGCCGTATTTATCATTCGCTTTATACTGCGCTCGATCGCCCACAAAACCCCAAACTAGGTCGTCAAAACGAGGTGGAATGATTACTGTACCGATGCGATCAATAAAGCCATATTTTCCGTCTTGAACAATCCGAAATAAGGGCTTACGTTGTGGAGTGGTTGCTGTCACAGTTTGGGCAGCCAAAACTGATGGTGTAGCTAGGCTGAGCGATCGCGCTAGCACAGGCTGCCCTCCGCTCATCAAGCTAAAACTGGTGATGCAAATGAACCTAAAAAATCCAAATGAATACATCGTTGTTAATTACAATTTATGAAACAGCTAGAAAGATTAGCCCCATTCCTTCGCTCGTCTCTTCCTGAAGACTGAGGTAAAGTCTCTGTCCTAAGAGTCTTATAGATCACCAAAGCGCACTGGTAAATTTGCTTTATAAAACAACTTTAATTTTATTTAGGAGATAAGTTATGGCAGACGTTGTTAAAAATGTAACAGACGCGATTAAAAATGCTGTTCAAGATAGTTCGATCCCTGGCATTTCTAACGATAAAGAAGTTGTTCCCGATTTGGTCGATAAAACAGACACTACGCAAAATCTGGATGCAGAGATGCTGAAGGAATCGATCGCCGAGGGTGACACGAAGGATCTTAGTGTGGATGTTGGCGCAGATTACGCAGCTGCTCAAGGAATGAGCACGGGTGCGGTCGGTGCTGCTGAAGCTGAAGCCCTGGTTGCCCCTGAGCTTGAGGTGTCTACACCCGCAGAAGTGGCGGTGCCTACGATGTCTGCTAACGATCAAATTGACTATACAGACATGGCTAAAGATATCAATCCTGCTGGCTCTGGAGCCGGGAATGTGACGGACGATCTCGTGAAAAAAGCTTTGGACTTAGGTAAAGCGGGTGGTAGTTAGGTCAAGATTTCAGGAGTGGACTGCAATAGCTTCAGTCCGCATTCGGAAGATTCATACTGCTGCTTAAACATCTATCACCTTGACAAGATTTGGTGATTCATAGTTGAAGCTAGCAAGTAAATATATAAAGGTACTGGAGCCGGGTTAGAGGGGTCGTAACGCTTCTACCCGGTTTTGACTATTGTTCTTTACTTTTTACACTACAGCGGACGCTTCCAGTTGGCTAGCTGAGGGGTTCTGATTCAAATGGCGATCGCTCAATGTGAAGATATTCTCCACTTCGGCAAACCCCTTTTACTTTCAATAGCTGCGGAACGGTCATCGTACTACTGCCATCTTTCAAAGTTGTGGGTTTATCTTCCCACTCAAAAACAGTGAAATCTGCCAGTTGACCTGGCTTGAAACCACCTAGTTGACTCGATTTACCAAGTGCTGCAGCTGGCTGATAGGTGACTCTTTCTATCACTTCGCTCAGAGAAAGTCCTAAATTCACAAACCGGGTCATGACTGTTGCTAAACTGTCTGCAATTTTGACGTTGGAGCCGTTGAGATTAGTAGAAAGAATATTGGGTAAAATGCCCTGCGCGATCGCGGCTTTCGCGGTTTCAGTAGAGCAGTCTGCATTGCTGTAGCTAACATCTAACAGAACACCACGATCAATCGCATCCTTTGCAACAGGCAACAGTTTATAGTCTGAGTCAAACAGCGTATCATCTGGTTGAAAACAGTGAGTCACGATGTCTCCTGCTTTAAGCTGAGGCAATAGCTCTGCTGAAGGCACCACTTCTTCCTGCGGAAAACGTCCTAGATGCACCAGCAGCGGCAGTGAAAACAGTTCTGCTAGTTTTTTTGCAGTTTCCAACATTGGAGAAGTCGTTTCGCCGCGCTGGCGAACGGGACGCACATGAAAGCCAACAATCACATCTCGGTGGGCTTCCACGACCGCCGCAGCGCGATCTATATCCTGGTTTCGTGGGTTAGCAACAATTTCTAGCTGATGGGCAATCAGGTCTGAGGTGGCAATATATAGCAAAGAGGGGTTCATGAAGGAGAAAACCCGCGTTTTTGCAGTGGCGATCGCCGTTTGATAAAACGCATCAAAGGTGAGAATGCTGGAGGTGCCAGCATCGGCAATGGTAGTCACGCCAGAACGGATACCAACATCATCGGCAGACAGGCAAAAATCGCCAATCGTGTTAAAGACATGAGTATGAATATCCATCCAGCCGGGAGAAAGGAAAGCTCCTGCCAGGTCAATGATTTGGGTATCCCACTGGGGCACCAGGATAGGTACAATTTTGCCGATCGCGGAATCATCTTGCAGCACGCCAACAATTTTGCCGTTTTCCACCAGCACATCGCCGCGCCCTTCCAAACCCTGCATGGGGTCTAGCAGATGTGCATTTCTAAAGATCGTTGCCATACCCAATTTACTGTCCTTAACACGCCTTCCAGAATACCGCTTTTGAGTACCAACATAAGGTGTTGTTCGATCGCTTCATTCCTCGATTGAGACGTAGCCGGAGAAGGAGTGGTCAGTAGCGGAGGTAAAGAGTTTTACGATTGACATAGATGTGAATAATAATTGTCAAAAAGCACAATAGCAAGCGGATAGATTGTAGGGAGAATCAGAACCATCCTATTACCTCTTGATCGCAAAAACTATGGGTGAACTCATGGCTCAGATTTTACACGATCGCTATCGTATTCAATCTCTGCTGGGTCGTCAGACGGGTCGAAGAACATTTTTGGCAAGCGATTTGCAAACAGGCTTGTCTGTTGTCGTCAAATTGCTGCTGTTTGGTCCTGACTTTACCTGGGATGATTTGAAACTGTTTGAACGAGAAGCAGAAGTTCTCAAAGCTCTCGACCATCCTGCCATTCCTAAATATCTTGATTACTTCGAGGTTGAGACTAAGCTAGGAAAAGGCTTTGCATTAGTTCAATCTCACATTGCTGCGCGATCGTTACAGGACTGGATACAGTCTGGTCGTACCTTTAGTGAGGAAGAGTTACAGGTAATTGCCAAAGAACTATTAGGCATTCTGGATTACCTTCATCATCGCCAACCTGCTGTCGTCCATCGAGACCTTAAACCCAGCAATATCTTGCTAGGCGATCGCACCGGAAATCACCTTGGGCAGGTTTACCTGATTGATTTTGGTTCCGTCCAAACAGCAGTTCACGGTGGGACAAGAACAATCGTTGGCACCTATGGCTATATGCCTCCTGAACAATTTGGTGGTCAGTCCATCCCCCCGTCAGATCTTTACGCTCTAGGCGCAACGCTCATTTATCTGGCAACGGGACAGCATCCCGACCAACTACCACAGCGAGAGATGCGGATTCTGTTTGAGGATAGAGTCAATCTCAGCCCAAATTCAATCGACTGGTTGAAATGGTTGACAGAGCCAAGCACCGATCTCCGGCTGAAATCTGTGAAGCAGGCATTAAACGCTTTAGAAAAACCAACTTCACGAAAAGGTAGTTTAGCAACTCTTGCCAAACCCGTTGGTAGCAAAGTGCAAGTGACAAATACTCAACAGACGTTGGAGATTCTCATTCCGCCGCGCGGTTTTCATACTGATCTAATGTCTTTGATTGGATCAATTGCATTGAGAGCCTTGGTAACCGTGATGATAATATCTTCCATGAGGATTTCGACTTGGGATTTAGGCTGGTTCTTTACCGCAGCTGTAATTTTTCACTTGTATTTTTGTATTGCGCCTATTTGGCGGATTCTCGTCGCTTTATTTGGAACAGTCAGATTGCAGATTACTCAATCAGAAATTTTTCTCACCTATGAAGTATTAGGGTTGAAGAATTTACTACCGCTCATCGCCTCTCGACAGACCATTGTGAAAATTGAACTCACTCGTCTTTCATATGAGAGAGGTTCTAATGGGTATAAGATCGCAGTCCCTTCTCAACTTGACATTTGGGTAGGAACAAAGAAATTTCCACTGGGTAATGTAGACAGTTTGACGGCTCCAGAACTTGACTGGCTCGCTCAAATCTTGAGTAATTGGCTAAATTTACCGATTACCTGAAGATGAATAATAGGTCATACCGAAAAGAACGTTTGAAATAACCGCAATATGCTATTCACTTTTGGCGCTAGTTGAGATCCCAGGCAAGATAACTTCTTGTAAGAGCGTGTTGTTACAGTACAGTAATGTTGTCTCTGGATAAGGTTATCGATAGGACAACTTCTACCGCGATTGCTTCTCCATTTGAAGGCTATCTTCAGTACGTGCCTCAACTGCTCAACTTTCTTTGTTGAACCACATTCTTGTTCATGGAGTCAGTTGGTGAGTCGTTAGGCTGTTCTGATAGACGAATTCAGCAGCAGGTAAGAGAACTGCAAAGTGATGGGTGATTTGATGGGTGGATTTACTTTGTTACAAAATTATGTCAATGGTGAATGGGTTAACTCGAACGCGACTGAGTTTTTAGAGATAATAAATCCGGCGACCGTAGAAATATTAGGTAAAGTGCCGTTGTCGGAAGCGAAAGAAGTGGATCAGGCAGTGCAGGCAGCGCAACAGGCATTTACTACATGGCGCAGGGTTCCGGCAGGCGATCGCGTTCAATACCTGTTCAAACTCAAAGTTTTGCTTGAAGAACACCTGGATGACTTGGCGAAAACCATCACCATAGAATGCGGCAAAACGCTGGCAGAGTCCAAAGGTGAGTTGCGTCGCGCGATCGAAAATGTGGAAGTTGCCTGTGGCATTCCAATGTTAATGCAGGGCTACAACTCGGAGGATATTGCGAGAGGCATTGACGAGTTTATGATCCGGCAACCGTTGGGTGTAGTGGGTATTATTTGCCCGTTCAACTTTCCCGCAATGATTCCCTTTTGGTTTATGCCCTACGCGATCGCCTGTGGCAACACGGTGATCCTTAAGCCGTCCGAAAAAGTGCCGCTGACCTTGCAAAAACTGGTGCAGTTGATTGAGCAAACAGGCTTACCAGCGGGTGTGGTGAATTTGGTGAATGGCACGAAAGTCGTTGTAGATGCCTTGCTAGATCATTCCGCAATCCGTGCCATTAGCTTTGTCGGGTCTACCCCCGTTGCCAAGTATGTATACAGTCGGGCAGCAGCGAACGGCAAGCGTGCCCAGTGTCAGGGTGGGGCGAAAAATCCGGTAATTGTGCTACCTGATGCGGATATTGCTACGACCACGCGAATTATGGCAGATAGTGCCTTTGGCTGTGCCGGACAGCGGTGCTTGGCAGCATCCGTGGCAATCACTGTGGGAGCAGCGAAGCAACCGTTTACTGAAGCGATCGCGGAGGTAGCTCAAACTCGTACCGTCGGCTATGGACTGGATGACGGAATTCAAATGGGATCGGTGATCACGACTGACAGCAAAAACCGAATTGAACGTCTGATTCAGCAGGGCGTTGATGAAGGCGCAACGGCTCTAGTTGATGGTCGGCATCCCAAAATTTCGGGCTACGAGCATGGTTATTTTGTGCGTCCCACCATTCTGCAAGATATAAATCCTTTAGGCGATTTGGCAAAAACTGAAATTTTTGGTCCCGTGCTGAGTTTGATTCACTTAGATACCATTGACAAGGCGATCGCGCTAATCAACCAGGGGCAATATGGCAATATGGCGTGTTTATTTACTTCTAGCGGTGCGGCAGCCCGTAAATTTCGCTACGAAGCCGAAGCGGGAAATATTGGCATCAACATTGGCGTGGCAGCTCCCATGGCGCAGTTTCCCTTTAGCGGTTGGAAAGATAGCTTTTTTGGCGACCTGCATGGGCAAGGGCACCACGCCGTGGAATTTTTCACCCAAACCAAAGTGGTGATAGAACGTTGGCACGACTGGACACGCCAGTTTTAGATTTATTTTGGGGCAAAGGAGAATCCCTTGCGAGTCGGTTTAGCCTCTGCTGTCTGTACCTCAAACCTAATCTGATCCGTCTGCTGACCTTGCTTTACCTGTAGAGTCCAAGTGCCCGCTTGAGGTTTCCAAAAGAACGAGCTAGACGTGGATGTGGTCAACGGCTGACCATTGAGTCGCCATTCCGTTGCTGTCTTGGAAGCGCCTGCCAGCTTAAACTCTAATCGTTGGGAGGCATCGTTTTTGCCAATCACAAACACATCATTACTGCGGGGAGAAACAATTCGCAACCCCATTGCCGTTGAACTGATCGCGTCTTTGGGCTGTCGTGCTAGCCATTCATTGTATTCTGCTGGCAGCTTCAACTGTGTGGATGCACTATTGTTGCCCTGAGCAGTGGGGAAAAAGCGATCGCCCGGTTTTTCATACGCCGCCAAATCTTCAGGAAACAGATACTCCTGCACCACAGCCGGACAAGCGGGAGTAGGACGCGCCCCCGACACCGCACAAATCGGACGCTGCACCAGTCCAGTGGGTGCTTGAAATGGTTTTGGTTCTTGCTGTTCGTGCAGATGTAGCATAATCCGGTTCCACAAGGGAGCCGCTCCCATCACTCCCGACACCTTCTGCATCGGTGCACTGTCGAAGTTTCCCACCCATACTGCCACGGTGTAATTTGTAGTGAAACCCACAGTCCAAGTATCTCGGTAATCAGACGATGTGCCTGTTTTAACCGCCGCCGAAAAGGGTAACGTCAGCAATGAATCTACGCCAAATGCACGCGCACGCGCATGGCGATCGCTCAGCATATCCGTGACTAAGCGCCAAGTAGAAGGGGAGTTCGGGGTTCGGAGTTCAGGGTTCAGGGTAGATTGAGTGGATTCCATACTCCGCACTCTCAACTCCGTCCCCTTCCCCTGCCTTGCCAGAGTCAAATACGCCTGCGCCAATTCCCACAGGCTCACTTCACCACTGCCAAGGGTGAGTCCCAAGCCATAGTGTTCTGGAGGCTGAGTTAGATGACTAAAGCCAAGTTGATGCAGGCGATCGAGGAAAGCACCCACACCTACTTTTTCTAGAATTTTGACGGCTGGCACATTCAGAGAATTTGCCAAGGCAAGTCGCACTCGCACGGGACCCTGAAAGGTTTCGCTGTAATCGGACGGGCTGTATAGTCGCGCTCCAGGAATGGCGTAGCGAGTGGGCACATCTGCCAGGATGGTATTGGGCTGGATCGTCCGGTTTTCCAGAGCAAGCTGATAGAGAAACGGTTTGAGCGTCGAACCGGGTTGGCGCAATGCCTGTACGCCGTCGTTTTGCCCCAGTTGTGCTCTGGCAAAATAATCCGGTGATCCCACATATGCCAGCACCTCGCCCGTTGGGTTGTCTAGCACCAACACGGCTGCATGGTGAGCATTATGAGGGGCAAGGCTGCGAATGACTTGCAGTACTTGAGTTTCGACAAATTGCTGAAGGGGACGGTCGAGGGTCGTGCGAACTTGAGCGGGATGATTGGCAGGAAGCTGATCTGCTAACCAAAACAAGAAGTGAGGTGCCGCAATAATGCCCTGCTGGCGGGACTGGAGGGCGGTAGCTTCGGTATAGGCGCGATCGCTTTGAGCACGAGTAATGTAGCCATCTTGCACCATGCGATCGAGGACGTAAACTTGACGATTCTTCAGTGACAGCAAGTGATCATAGGGATTGAGGCGATTGGGATCGTTAGGAATAGCAGCCAGCAAACTCGCCTGAGCCAAAGTTAAATCGCTAGCAGGGATGCCAAAGTAAATGCGAGATGCCGCTTCCACGCCGTAAATGTTGCTGCCCATAGGCAAACGGTTTAGGTAGGCCTGCAAAATTTCGGCTTTGCTCATGCCTGCGCTGAGCCGCCAGGATGTCCAAATTTCTTGCAGCTTCGCTTGGGCAGTGCGAGGAGACCCATCCAGCATTCGCGCCAGTTGCATCGTAATGGTGGAGGCACCGCTGACGATTTGCTTTGCCTGAAGGGCTTCTAGCAGCGATCGCACGATTGCCCGCTCATCGAGTGCACCATGCTGGTAAAACCGCTGGTCTTCAGCGGCAACAATTGCCTGGAGAAACTGAGGCGACACCTGAGCTAGAGACACTGACACCGTATGGTCTTGGTCACGAGTTAGCACCGTTCCTAGCGGTAACCCGTTGCGATCAACGAATTCAGCTGCCTGTTGCGTTTGCACAAGGTCACTGGCTCGAATGGGCGCGAGATAGGGCAGCGATCGCACCGTCAACACGACGATTCCCAATCCCAGCAACCCTTTCAAAAACCTGGCATGTCGCCTTGCAACGTTCCATCGCCAAGGGTTCCAGTTCACTGTTAATCGGTGCCAATCCTGCGCCATAGTCTTTTGCCAATCTGCCTTTCAACAAACTACAGTGATTAATTGAAAAACTCCGGAGGAGGAGGTTTACAGTTTGATTAGCAGGAAGACTCCTAGGAGTAATATTGTGCATTGGGCAATTAAAAAAGGGCGATCAAGCTTTTTCACACGGGCGATCGCTTCTGATTGCTGAGTTTTAGCCCAGTCGGCTGTAACGATGGTTTCCATAATCGTGGCAATAATCAGTAGATACGAAAGGGCGTAGATCTTATCCAGCAGCACTAAATAGCCCACTTCTGGCAAGGCGTCGGAATAGGATTGTTGCAAAAAAACGATCGTCAGCAGGGCTGTGAATGGGATGGCAATGCGCGATTCCACATAACTGGGATGGAGCAATAACGCACCCCAACCCGCAACTAACACAATAATTAACGGCAGTAATAGCTTCCAAATGAAGTAGTTTAACGGTCTTCCCACAAGCAACTCATAGCGGATAGCAGAATAGGGAGCTAGGTCGGGCACTGCCAACCCAAAATTGCTTGGGTAATTATGAGCAAGGTTCTGCATTTCCCAGCCATTAATTTGCCAGCCTTGTATCGATAACAATTCGGCGTAGCCAGAGTCTTTCTGATCGGCTAAGTAAACCAAATCTTTGGAGGTGTAGATGGAGTTTTCTAAAGTGACTCCAAGCCGCTGACGATCGAGCGGATATTTAGCCAAGCTAAACGGCTGAAAAAATCGCCCTTCTACCCGAATGATTTGGTATTGGCTGCCATCGGGCTGTTTTTGTGGCTTTTCATATCCCAGCTTTTGCGTCATGCCCCAATCATCTACTGAGTTAACCAGTTCTAAATCGGCGATTGGATCGATTGCGCCTTTCCATTTGAACCAGATGTAGGTGTCAAGGTAATAAGTATTACTAGAAATATCTAGTCCATAAACATTGATAGGGTAAAAACCAACCTGTACCTGTTGGGCGCTAGATGCGGGATTGGGCAAGGGCTTGAATGAAACAGGCTGTTGGATTTGTTGATTGGTCAATCCACTCAAAAGGAGCCGTAGCATCATGAGCAGGGCAACGATGGTAAGCACCAGAAGTAATAGCTTTTGGGTATCGCGTCGGTTAACCCATTGGGAGAGGAGATGCATTAAAGCGAAAATGGTTGATTAAATTCATTGAACTGCGATTGGAGCTTGATGAACAATTCGGCGATCGCGCTCTTCCCTATTTGTTAGATAAAGGTTTGCTAGATGAAACGCTGAATCTGCTGCTACTCGAAGCGGCAGCAAGGCGGTTAACCAAAGTTAATCCGCAGCAGAGAAAGATCGTCGTCCAACGATTCATTTGGGCTAAGAGTTTTGACGCGATCTAGCACATAGTTGAGTCCTTGATCGGCAATCATACGGCGATTATCGCTGAGCAGATCAATAAATCCATCCAACCCCCAAATATCACCATTGGGCTGCATAATTTCATAAATGCCATCGCTAAAAACGTAGAGAGTGCTGGTCACACCTATATCACAGCGTTGATTGCTAAATTTTGTATCTGGCATCATGCCAATCGGTAAGCTAATTGTTTTAAGCTGCTTGACTTCAGTATCGTCAGGGTTAGCGTTGGAAATTAGCAGTGCCGGAGGATGTCCTGCGCTGGAGTAAACAAGCTGCCGTTTTGCCTGGTTATACACGCCATACCAAATAGTGAAATATTTATCGTTTTGGTCATCCATTTGAAAAGTTTCATTTAAGGCGCGCAGCACATGGTTGGGTTGATAAAAATTAACTCCGTCCATGGATTGCGATCGCAGCAAATTTAATACCGAAATAGATGGCAATGCCGCTCCTAACCCATGCCCTGACACATCCAACAAATAAATAGCCAAATAATCTGGGTCAAGCCAGTAATAATCAAAACAATCCCCGCCAAGCTGCCGAGAAGGAATAAAGCGCGAATCAATATTGACATTGCCAACCAGGGGAGAGGGAAGCAGCGATCGCACATACTCCGCTGCTTCTACCAACTCTGTCTCCAGCATTCGTTTCTGTTCTTGCAGCGCTTGATATATTTTATTCAGCCGCAACCCCGCCCGCACCAGTGCCCGCAATTCGTCTGGCTCGACGGGTTTTGCCAAAAAATTATCAGCCCCGCTATCTAGACCTAAAACACGATCTTCGACGCTTCCCCGAACAGTTAGTAAAATAAGAAAAATCATCGAGAGTTCTGGATCGGCTTTCAGCCTGCGGCAAACCTCTAGCCCATCCAAACGGGGCATCATCCAATCGCAGATAATGAGTGCTGGATGGAACGACCTTGCGTGCATCAAGCCCTCTTCACCATCATTGGCAGTAATTACCTCATATCCTTGATCCTCAAGGATTCTTTGTAAGAATACCTGAGCTATGAGATCATCCTCGATAATGAGAATTCTTATTGCAGAATTAGACATAAAAACATAGATACCGTGCAGGATGGTTAGGGAATACTTGTTCTAAAAGGAACTACTCGATAGTTTCAGCTTAGAGGGCAGGATAAATTGTCAGGGAGCGACCATACACTAAGATTAAAGGCTAAAGAGTCAGGGGCTATAGTTCAGATATTTGCCATTTTCTGACTATTTAATCAAACCATTCTTCCAGTTTATTAGGACTACACTGGTGACAATTTTTAGAGCCTCAACATTGAAACCACTCCATCAAGCATTCCTTCAAGTTAGTACAGATCTTGACGCGCTTGCTCAAGTGCTTGAGTGGTTTGACCAATTTAACCATCCTCCAATTCATTCCCAAGCTTGGATGCAGTGTCAATTGGCAGTAGCCGAAGGATTTACCAATGCAGTCCGCCATGCCCATCGTAATTTATCTGCGGAAACTTTGATTGATTTAGAAGTACAAGTGTTTGAAGACAGTATTGAAATTCGGATTTGGGATCAAGGCGCTTCGTTTGATTTAGAAAAGCGACTTAAAGATATGCCGCCCGAATGGGATACGGAGGCAGAAGGTGGACGAGGGCTAAGACTAATGCAGCGAATCTCGGATACCCTCAGTTATTCCCGGTTGCCTGATGGACGAAACTGTTTGTCGATTATAAAAAAGGTATAAAAGGGTCTAGGAGTAAGCGGTTAAGAGCGAGGGAATTAAATTTACTTGACTGCTATAAATGTTTGCAGTGTTTTGAGGGTCTGTTGCAGCATAAGCAACTGAGGGGTGGGATTATCAAGCTGATGACTGCGGGCTTGCGTTTCGAGAATTGCAGCGGCGACCTGCATAGGTCTAAGCCCTACGTTAGCGCTGGAGCCTTTGATGTAATGGGCTTGTTGTTCTAAAGCCGCGAAGTCTTGCGTAGCGATCGCGGCTTCCAATTGATTGAGATGTTGTTCGGCATCCTCTGCAAACATTTGCAAAAGTTCTAATTCAAATTCTGGGTTATGGTCTGAAATCTGATGCAGACGGTTCCAGTCAATAGGTAAAGGTGGATGGACTGTGGATGTGGATGCGATAGGAGGAGCGATCGCGTAAGCGCTGACTTGACGGTGCACCTGGGCAATGGCAGATTTCTCTTCCCCGTGAGCAAGTAATACTTGACTCCAGCACTCAGTTGCTAGATTAGCTTCAAGGATAGGCTTGCTGAGATAGCTGTTTTCTTGCAAGGCTTCTTTGTTTGGGGGCTGATCCATAGGGGTGTCTAGCGATCGCGTGAGCATGACTCTTTTTCAGTGTTCCCTCGAATCCTATGACATAACGCGATTGTGACGATCAAATTATTTTTTGGCTCAATCGTCGAAACACCAGGCAAGAAGTGCAATCACCGGCAGCCACCCAAACCAAAACGGTAGGTGAATCCAGTGCAACACATGAAATGGAATCAATAAGATTTGGGTGAAGATAATTCCAATCGTAACCAGGAGAACCAACAATCCGATTAGCATAAACAAAGAGCAGGATAAATCGTTTACTGGAAATCTGGCTCTGGCATCTTAACTATCACTCCTTCCCGCAGATCAAGGGAATGCTCTGAGTTCTTTGGATATTGCTCAATGAAATGATCAAACTTCTAGAAAACATACTGGCACAAACACTCCCTGGAGATTGCTAACAAAGTTCGTAGAATACAACTATTACAAAGGGGTGAGTCCGAATGAATAGCGCGATCGCAGTTCTCCACACAATACTTAGTTTTAGGTTAGGCATTTTAGCGATCATTATTGCAGTCCCTAATATGCCAGCGATCGCTCAAGAAGCAAATTTTGGCAAGGTGGCCCTCAGCACAGCAAATCCGGTTGGCAGACTCTCTGGTTCCACAGGAGGCTCTATTTCTTTGCCCGCAATTATCAATAATGTTGATTATCGCAACAATCGCTGTTTGGGCTTTGGCGATTCTAAACCCGATCATATCCTCACCTTAGAACAAAATTTCCCTAGTCTGAGCGTGCGAGTCAGCAGTGGATCAGATACGACACTTGTGGTTCAAGGCGCTGACGGTACTGTGAGATGTGGTGATGACACAGGTGTTCAAAAAGATGCCAGCGTTGTTGATAGTAACTGGAAAGCAGGCATTTATCGGATCTGGGTTGGCTCAGCAAAGCCTGGAACTCAACGCGACTACAGGCTCACCATTCAGCCTTAGTGGAGCGTCAACCCTAATCTTGTGCATCGGCAAACGGAAGATGCTGGCACCTGAAACCTAGACCTGTCTAATCGAAATGCACGTGTTGCCTTCGATTGGCTATGGACAATTCCAATCCCTCTAATGGGGTGATGCTGGATAGGGTACGTCCGGCGTTAAAATGAGTGAGTTCATCATTGCCGAGGGTCATCTATCGTGCTGTCGATCCTTCTTGCAGATTTCCGCATTATTTTTGATCGCGATCCGGCTGCTCGCAACTGGCTAGAGGTTTTGTTTTGCTATCCCGGTTTGCAAGCGCTTTTGCTGCACCGATTTGCTCATTGGCTCTATCGCATAGGATTGCCGTTCGTGCCTCGGTTGATTTCTCACTGGGCGCGCTTTTTTACTGGCATTGAAATTCATCCTGGTGCCCAAATTGGACAAGGTGTGTTTATCGATCACGGTATGGGCGTAGTGATTGGGGAAACTGCGATCATCGGAAATTACGCGCTGATTTATCAAGGGGTAACGCTAGGTGGCACGGGGAAAGAATGCGGCAAACGCCACCCAACTCTAGGCGAGAATGTGGTGGTGGGAGCCGGAGCAAAAGTTTTAGGCAATTTGTTGATTGGCAACAATGTTCGCATCGGTGCCGGTTCTGTTGTGCTGCGTGATGTACCTTCAGATTGCACAGTGGTGGGGGTGCCGGGGCGGATTGTGTATCGCTCAGGAGAACGGGTAGAACCTTTAGAACATGGGCTTTTGCCTGATTCAGAAGCACGAGTCATTCGGGCATTAGTTGATCGCATCGAAAACCTAGAGCAGCAGGTGCAGAGATTACAACCTGTTCCATTAAAGGTGATGGAACCTGCGATTGCGGTCTCTGCATCATCTAACGGTTCAGTATCTAACGGAAAATCTGCTGTTCCAGATACTTGGACACCCTCAACGGCTGCCAATTGCCGCATTCGCGATCGCGTTATCGAAGAATTTTTGGATGGATCAGGTATTTAGACTTGTGCTTGGGTGCGAATTAGGCGCTGCACACTGATGAGCGCTCGATTTAACTCGTGAGGGCGGCGATTTGGATTTTCTGAATATGCCTGCTGCTCATCTTCAATCATCGGCACATCCTGCAATACCAGCCCATCTAACAAGCGTTGAGCCGATCCAAACAGGCTATTTTTCAAAAAAAGTCTAAATCTTGGAGAGAGCTTATGCAATTTTGGGAAGGCATTTAGCGAGGTGAAATGCACTAGGTAAGCGCGGGTATGGTCTTCACTTACCGGGCAAAACAGGCAGTAGATTTTGAAATCGTCTCCCAAACGAGATATCCAATGTGGATACACATAGCTGACATCGAGCGGCTCTGGATGCAACTGGCGGAGTTGAGGGATAAAGAGTTGAGCAACGGACCAAATTTTGTCAATTCGGTAATAGCTTTGAGCGTTGTAGTGAGCATCTATCCGGCTCTCTGTTTCATCAATGGTGTCCAGTTCGGCAAATGCCCAGGCTTGCAGCTCATGGTGCAAATGCCCATGATACATATCCATTAAGTTTTCAATCAAGTAGGAAAAATGGGCACGGGCATCTATTACAGAAACAGTGGCAATGTAATTGAGATGATCCCATTCGGGTAAGCCCAAGGGTGAGATTTTCTCTGCTAAGGCAGCATCGCCTGGGAACACCCAAATAAAGCCATCCTGCTCTTTCACGGGATACCGCCGAACCTGGACATTTGGCAATTTTTGATCCGCTTCTAGATAAGGCACTGCACTGCACTGTCCTTGGCTGTTGACCCGCCAACCGTGATAGGCGCACTGTAGCTCCCCTTCTACTACGCAGCCGCGACTCAGCTTAACGAATCGATGGGGGCATCGATCTTCCAGGGCATGAATTTGCCCCTGCGGATCTCGAAAGAGCGCGATCGCCTGTTTCCATAGCACCACACCCATCGGCTGATCGGTGATTTCGCTAGCACGGGCAACCACATACCAATGATTGGGATTGATGCCAGCTAAGCGAATATCTAACCGAGGCGATGCTGAAACAGGAGCATTCATAGATCAATCCAACCCTCACACAAAATAAGCCCACGCTCAAGATTGTAGCTTTGTGGAAGTTGAAGCAACCTATCTATCGCAAGCTTAAAGTGGTGAATCGGGTGGATTACGGGCTTTGGATCCAGTGGACGAGAACCAGCGATCTCACTGGGGGTTGAAATGTTTGGATGGCTTATAAAAAGACTAAAAAGTACTGATATTAAAGGCTTTGGAGCGCTGGACTCAAATTACCAGAGGCGTCATAAATTAAGTCGCTGACTTCTAATACTTCATAAGCCCTCTTTTATAGTCATTAACTTTAAACTCTGTTACCGTCATCACTTCTAAAAAAGCCTTAAACGCTGTATTATCACGCTCTGTAGCTTTAATCATTAAGCGGTATGTCTGTCTATAGGAATATTTACACTCACCTGCTTTTGCAGGTACCTTGAAGCTGTTTAGCTTAGCCCCAAGGTGCAAGTCGAGAGTATTGTCATAATCTGTAGACCTGTTAGCCCAATAGATTTCCAATGATCAATATTCAACAAAAGCATCTACTACAAGCACCATCTGGCTTGCTTCAAGTCCCAAGATTGCCGCAATCATCTTCAACTGATGGGTATGCTGCTCAAGCCTCAAATTTGATATTTCCAATACATTTTACGTTGATCATTCCAACGTTCAATGAAAGGGACAATATTGAAAAGATGGTTGCTCAACTGAGTCAGCTTTTAGACAAAGTGTTGCCTAACGACTATGAGTTATTAGTTGTTGATGATAATAGCCCTGATCGCACCTGGGAATATGCCCTACATTTGACAGAGCACTACCCTAACTTGCAAGTCATGCTGCGACAAAACGAACGGGGTTTATCAACAGCCGTGATTCGAGGATGGCAAGCTGCACGGGGCGAGATAGTCGGTGTGATTGATGCGGATTTGCAGCATCCCCCAGAAGTACTGCTCAAGCTTTTAGAGAAAATTGAGTGTGGTGCAGATTTAGCGGTTGCCAGTCGCCATGTAGAAGGGGGCGGAGTAAGTAGTTGGAGTGCAGCGCGACGAGTTTTATCACGGGGCGCGCAACTGTTAGGGTTAGTGATTTTGCCCAGAGTGTTGAGCAGCGTCACTGATCCAATGAGCGGCTATTTCTTGGTAAAGCGCAAGGCGATCGCCGGAATTCCACTCAATCCAGTTGGCTACAAGATTTTATTAGAAGTAATCGGTCGTGGTGACATTCAGCAAATTGCTGAAGTTGGCTACGTGTTTCAGGAACGCGAAGTTGGCGAAAGTAAAGTGACTTGGCGGCAGTATAAAGATTATCTGCACCATTTAGCACGGCTTCGGATTGATTCCGGGCGTTTGGGGAAATGGGGCAGACAACTGAATTTTCCAGTGGGTCGATTCATTCGCTTTGCGTTTGTAGGGTTATCTGGGCTGTTGGTTGACATGGGACTGTTGTATTTTTTCTATGACTTTTTGAGTATTGGTTTAACGCGGAGTGCAATATTTGCCGGTGAATTAGCGATTGTTAACAACTTTCTTTGGAACGATCGTTGGACATTCAAAGACCTTGCTCAAAAGCAATCAAGTTGGCAGCAACTGCTTAAGCGTTTTCTGAAATTCAATATCATTTGTTTGATGGGCTTGATCTTAAAGATTCTGTTGTTAAACATTCTCTTTAATGGAATTCATCTCAATGCGTATTTGGCTAATTTCTTAGCGATCGCGATTGTCACTGCCTGGAATTTTTGGATTAATTTAAGACTGAACTGGCGAGTTACTCAGGTTGACTAAAGCTGTTAAGGCTTCCTCATAGGGTGTCTGAATCAGATTGCTTAAATGATTTACTTCAACTGAAAACTATTAGTTTTTTCAGGTTATACACCCATGCTGAAGATTATTGCCAAAAGCCAATTTTTGTATGTCTTTGCTCTTGTAACGGCCTCAATTCTTTGTGGTGTTTTAGCTATTGGAGGAGTGACAAGCTTTTTTGAGGCAATCGTTGGTGAGGAAACTAACTTTAACAGTGAATCATTTAACGGCATTAGCTCCATTCGGATATTGTCAACGTTTTCGTATATTAGTTTGTGCGCATGTTATGTCATTTGGTTGCTGCGCGTTCGACCAATCTCAAATGAGTTGAAATTTAAGCAGCTTATTAAGCCTGCGATCCCATTTTTACTGCTTGCACTAATTGCTTATCCGCTCAGTAACGATATCTACCTTTACTTACAGTATGGATTGATGAATCTACGCAGCGTAAATCCATTTATTACTCCTGCTAGTCATGTTTCCAGTGTGTTGATGCCATTACTTTATTGGTTGCAAACTTCTACTTACGGACCGATTTCTCAATTATTTTTTACAGTCTCTGCTGTATTTGTTCGAGCGAATCCAATTCTGGGTGTTTATGTATTCAAGGTTTTTTGTCTACTCGTTTATATTCTTAATGCTTATTTGATTTGGCGTTTACTCAAACAGTCTCCGAATCGTAGCAAGTTAACGATCGCATACTTGCTGAATCCTTTCCTTTTAATCGCTCATGTTGCGGATGCTCATGTGGATGTTTTTCTATGCTCTTCAGTCATTATTTTGATTGGCTGCTTGTATCACCGCTTCTACGTGGCAGCAGTTTTAGCGATCGCCGCAGGCTTCCTCACTAAAACGCTACCGATTATATGGTTGCCGATGGTAGTAGGTTTTTTGATTTCACGGCGGCTTTGGAAAACACTCGCGATCTCAACCGCTGCAATCTTTGTCCTTGTCCTACTTTTGAGCCAGACTATCTTTCCAGAGTTGACAGCCTGGAGAAGTTTGTTGAATCCCGGCGTTTCTGGATTAACAGCACGGTCTATCCATCATCTAATCAATTTGGGACTGGCGTTTTTTACGGGATCAACTTTTCTAGAAAATCAGCCAATTATTCAGAAATTGAGCCGAATTACGCTGCTAGGCTTTGCGATTTTCTACGGTTGGAAACTGCTTCAGCCCTATCTCAAACGAAGATACTCAGAAGCTGATTTGGTAACTGATTTAGGCTGGGTCACAATGGCACTGCTCTTGGGAACAACACCATGGCTCATGTCCTGGTATCCCTCCGTGCTTCTGCCATTTGCGGTGTTGATTAGGAATGCGCCTATTTTTTCGCTTTCTAGCCTCACCTTTTGTCTTTCGACGGGGGCTGTCATTGGTGCAGGAAGTGGAAACACACTTCTTAGTTTGGCAGGCTGTTTACTCACCTTAGGACCCGTATTTGCTGTTCTTTTATGGCGGCAGCAAGTATTACAAAAGCTTCGCTTGACCCAGGATGGAGACTTTATTGCTTTGAAGTTTGACGCTTCCACAGATGCGGCGCGATCGCCCCAGCCGCAGTAACCCTATCGCGAATTTAGGGCTGAAAAATTCTAGTCGTAGTGAATTTAACCTGTTAGGAACCTCATGTTTCAACCACCGTCTGCTTCTCAAGCAAAAGGCTCATCGAGCAATCAGCGTCAACTATCAAATAAAGCTGTATCAGCTGACCACTCTTATCCTGATTCTCAAGAATTGCGGATATTAATTGTTGCAGAACATGCTTCTATGGAATTTGGCGGTGAGGCTGCTCTGCCAGTTCATTATTTTCGCGAATTGCGACAGCGCAAGGTTGAGGCTTGGCTAGTGGTTCACGAACGTACTCGTGAGGAATTATTAACTTATTTTCCAGACGATTGCGATCGCATTTACTTTGTGCCCGATACTCGTTGGCATCGGCTACTTTCATCCGCAGGAAAATATCTTCCTCGAAAGATTTCTGAAATTACTTTTGGATTTGCAATGACGATGCTAACGCAGCTCTATCAGCGTCGTCTGATTAAGAAATTAGTCCGAAATAAGCAGGTTGATGTGGTTCACCAACCTATTTATGTCTCTCCTAAAATTCCTTCTTTGATCTTTGGCATAGGTGCGCCCGTAGTTATCGGTCCGATGAATGGTGGCATGACTTTTCCGCCTGCTTTTCGGCATAAAGAAGGGCGAGCCGTGACTTTTGCCGTCTCTATTGGTCGTCTATTAGCAAATTTTATCAACACGCTAATTCCAGGCAAAAAACTGGCGGCAACTCTACTAGTCGCAAATCACCGAACCCGTGAAGCTTTACCTGCTGGAATTAAGGGAAAAGTGGTTGAACTGGTCGAAAACGGTGTTGATGTTTTGCTGTGGCGATCAAAATTTTCACCTCAGTTGGCTAAGTTGAATGCAGCTACTCCAAATTCAAATAAATCTGGCAACCCAGAGCGCGAACCACAACCGATAAAATTTATCTTTGTCGGAAGATTGGTGGGATGGAAAGGCCTTGATTTACTATTGCCTGCCTTTAAACAAGTGCTTGAGCATCTGCCAGCGACCCTAGAAATCATTGGAAACGGTCCCGCTCAACCTTCGTTGGCTCAACTTGTGGTTGAACTAGGCCTGAATGATGAACGGTCTAGTTCTCTGCACGGATCTCATCTACCTGCTGTGGAATTTTCGGGTTGGCTCGCCCAACGTGAATGCGCTCAGCATTTACAAGTCGCCGATATCTTGGTGCTTCCTAGTCTGTTTGAATGCGGCGGCGCTGTGGTTTTGGAAGCGATGGCAACCGGTTTGCCCGTGATTGCAACAAAGTGGGGCGGACCCATCGACTATGTAGATGAATCCTGCGGCATTCTGGTTAGCCCTAACTCTCACGAGGAATTTGTTCACGAGCTAGCTGCTGCTATGCTAAAACTAGCCCAATCTCCCACGCTACGCGAAAAAATGGGTAGAAGCGGACGACGCAAAGTTTTTAATCACTTTAACTGGGAGAAAAAGATAGATACGATGCTCGAAATTTATGCGGATACTGTTCATCGAGTCAGAACGCTAGCATGATGAGCAGCCTACATAAAGCATTCAGAAGTGAAACTGCCGTGGAGTCCGTAGGGAACATGGTGCTTTAGATGCAGACGGGCAACTTCGCTGAGGTTATGAGCATCAAGAATCACTAGATCAGAGCGATCGCGACTCGCATCAAACGTCATCACTAGCACCCAACCATCATCTTCAGCATTAGTTGGCTGGTTGGATTGATTCCTCGGAACAAAAATCGGTTCCCCTACATAACCCCAAGGTGCAGCACTCCAAAGGGCACGATTGCTGGATTGTGTGTCTACCTTCACCACAGTTTGAAGCGGTGCATTTCCTGTGGGCGCATAGCCCGCAGCCAAATAAGCATAGCGATAGGATCGCCCCACTTTTGCTGGATGTACCACTGGAAACTCACAGCAGCGCCCTTCTAATAATTGGCGATCAACGGTTCCAGTTTGCAAATTCACTTGGAAACGCCACAACTGCCCTGGCGCGATCGCGTCGAAATTTGTTTGGCGAAAATCGCCTCCTGGCTCAACCGCAGGTAAATCTTCGTAGCACACTGAATCAATCACCACCTCGTCACCCTGCTCAAAGGCATTAGCATGATGAAAAACAAAGCCAGATAGAGTTTCAAACGTGCGCGATGTAGGTAAAGCTATTTGTTGAGCAGTTTCCTGACTTCCTGAATTTTTCCGCGGAATTACCACAATCTTAGTCGGTTTATTTGGATGAAACTGAATGCATTCGGCAGCTGAACGCACTCCTGCCAAAAAGTTTAGAGGATTGAAGGTAACAGGATTTTGAAAAAGGATGCAGTAGTGGGGAGTAATGGCAAAGTCGTGAATAAACGCAAAACCAGGAGTAGCGTGAGCATACTTCCGGAGCAGTTTGCCATTGGTTCCAAATTCATACAGGGTAATGGTGGAAGACAAACCGGGCTTGATCGAAAAGTTCACCAGGCAAGCATCGCCATCATGTGCACAATCAGGATCAATACGGGGATGAGCGGCAAAAGCATCTCCCGGTTTCAACACGCCTTCTAAATTGTCTAAGCCCAAGGTATCGAGCGTGCGAGGATCGAGAGCATGAGGTTCAGCCGCTTCCCACAGCGCCCGCAGCTTGCCGCCCCAATACAAAATATTGGTATTTGCAATATTTTTCAGGCGCACATCGAGCAAATTTGCTAGCCATCCACCGGATTTATTGGTGCCAAACACACCGCGATATAAAATCTTTCCGGCTTCCTGTTCTGCCAGATAGCCTGCTGTTTTTACAAAGCGATTGCGAAAGTGGGCGCGTCCATTTTGAAAAGCGATCGCGCAAATCATGCCATCCCCATCAAATGGATGGTGAATCCGCTCTCCATTCACCTCCAGCAACCCTGGACCATTACGAAACAGTGTCCCTTGAAGTTCGGCTGGAATTTCTCCATCAATGTCATCAATCCAGTAGTCGAACTCTTGCGCCAAAGACCTGTAGCCCCGTTGCCAATCCTCTTGACGGTAGGACTTTTCCAAAACAGATGGATTCAGTTCAATACTGGTCATACTTCAAAAATTAGGTAATGAGAATTATGGGCTAGATAATCAAGATGATGGATTAGGAGCTTTTTTTAGTAGCACTCGCTGCTTCTCTGGTTTACTCTTCCACAGGTTCCGGTTCGCGGGACTGAATCACCAATTCCGTCATAATGTCAGGCAGAAAAGGTTGAGCGAGATGCTTAGAGGCACCTGAATCTAGTTCCAACGTTGCCGGAGGTTGATGATCATAGGAATCTTCAGGCATATCTTCGCTGGAAGGAAGCCACCCTAGAAGCGGCAACGGCAATAGACTTGTGAGATTGGCAATCACAATCAAGAGCGCCAAATTTGTAAAATTGCTCTCAGTGATACCCAGCTTGTGCATCAAAAATGCGCCAGATTCATATGAGACTAACCCTGCCAGATTCACAACAGACATCAGCAATGCGAACAAAGTAGCTTCTACACCTGGCGGGCAAAGCCGTGCAGCAAGAACCAGAACGGGCATGAAAGCAATTTGCCCCATGACTGTCAGAATCAGGTTGTCTCCCAGGCTAAACCACTGGTCGCTGATACCCAAACTGCGGTTAGCGTGAGTCACGAGCAGCAGAGTTGTCATTCCTAGGGCGGCTGAAATCACCGTTGACCAGCCAAAAATCGTGCGGAATGGAACATTTTTTAGAAAGCGTTGAAAGATCCATACTCCAATCAACGAAGCCAAGCTAGTTACCAATCGCACACGCCCCAAAAACTCTGGTGCAAATTTGAGTTCGTTGGTGGTGAAGAAGAAAAAAGCAGATTCCGCGGTGGGCATTGCTTGCCAAATAAACAGAAATGCAGTGGGCATCCAAATGGATTTTTGACCCAATGCCTGCCGCAACTGTTGAAGCTGATGCTTGACAGCCGTCCAATCCATTCGCTCTGTAACCGGAGTTTCACTAATAATCCAGGCGACACAGGAGACGATTAAAGGAAAAACAGCCGTGACAGCAAAAACGGTGCGAGTGGTGAAATGCTCTAACAAATAACCACTCAAATAGGCAGTCATCAAGCCACCAGCAGCAGCAGCTCCCCAAGAGAGCGATTGCAAAGATCCTGCTTTGCCAATGGATTCTTTGCGCGCCCGTTCGACAACGAGGGAATCAACAATCACATCGCTAAAGGCGACTGATAGAGAACTGGCAGCGATCGCCAAAGTTGCAGCAAGGGGGGTGTTCACAACCGTTGCCATTGCTACCCAGGCTAACGTTCCTAAAAGTCCAGACAGAATTAGATAAGGGCGCCGACGATAGCCAAAAATCGGCAGTCCATCTGAGATGAAGCCAAACAGTGGCTTGACCATCCAAGGTAGGGCAGCGACCCCAACCAAGGCAGATACCTCGACCGGACCCAGACCCAAATCATCTTTGAGAAAAAAGCTAACTGCTAATCGTGCTAAGCCGAGAATGCCCTGCACGAAGTAAACCAACAGGATAGCGATCAGTTCAGGAGTAGGCTCGTGACCAAAGAAAACCTTTTCTGTCACTAAAGCTTTGAGTTTTGAAAAATTGGAATGAGAAACAATCATTGATAATTTGTTACAAGTTTTATCAATAGATTTTATGATAGCGCTTTGATTTCATGGCGGCATCTGAACACTGCAATTGATCTTTCCGTGAGAGTCCGATTTCTGCCTGATATAGCCTTACTTTCTCAAGCACATCTAATTAAAGAGGCTTGGAGAAATAGTGAAAAATTAACAATGGAAACTCATGTTTCATCTAGTGTCCTGTGAACCGATAGGGGACAAGAGATGACTATGTTATGCGATCGCGTCAAGCGATCTCTAAAAGATCCAAGTTTTCTCTCTAGTCATTTTTCAGATTCCTGACAAAATAGTAATTTCTTGGTACTGGTTCAGTTCAGCAAGACGTTGCACTTCCTTATGGCGAAAATCTTAGTTGTTGAAGATGAATCCACTACGGCTCAAATGATTTGCCACTTCTTAGTGCAGTTAGAACACCAGGTTGCCTCGATTGTAGGAGATGGATTGCAATCTATTCAATTAGCATCGGAAACTCATCCCGATCTAGTTTTGATGGATATTCATTTATCTGGAGAGATTGATGGAATCACCGCAGCCGATCGCATTTACCGACAATTTCAAATTCCAATTATTTACATCAGTGCAGCTACTGAAGATGAAATTCTAAAACGAGCAACCTCGACTTCCGCTTTTGGCTATCTCGTCAAGCCCTTTAATCAGTTACAGCTTCAGGTGGCGATCAATGTTGCTCTGCAACGACATTGTTTAGAAAAACAGCTAGAGCAAGCAAACCAACGATTAACAACCACCTTGACCAGTATTGGAGACGGTGCGATCGCCACTGATCAAGCAGGTTTAATCACCTTTATGAACCCAGTTGCCGAAAGACTTACAGGCTGGCAACTAACCGATGCCTTAGGATCATCAGTCAGCCAAATCCTCAACTTGATTCATGCAGACACGCACGAGCAGATAGAAAATCCTGTGATGCAAGCAATGCAGGCAGGAATGCAGGTGAATATGCCGGAGCAATGTCTTTTGCGAACAAAAGACGGATTAGACCGCAGAGTGGGTGACTCGGCAACACCTATTCGCAACAGCAGCGGTAAAATTACCGGCGGGGTGCTGGTGTTTCAAGACATTACCCAACGTCATCAGGCAGCACAAAACCTGCGGCTGCAAGCAGAACGAGAACAGTTATTAGGGGCGATCGCTGAACGCATTCGTCAATCGCTGAACCTCAATGACATTCTCGATACCGCTGTAAACGAAATTCATCAGCTTTTGCAAACCGATCGAGTAGTAATTTACCGTTTTGAAACCAACTGGAGCGGTTTCGTCATTGTAGAAGCCCTTACACCAGGCTGGGTTTCTATGGCAGGGCGTGAAATCCTTGATCCTTATCTTGCCACTGAAAAATGTCTGCTGCCATTTGCCCGTGGCGCAGTCAGCAGAATTGAAAACATTGATACGGCTGGGTGGGAGCCATGCCACGTAGAGCTACTGGAGCAATTTCAAGTCAAAGCGAATTTAGCGATTCCTATCCTTCAAGGAGAGGCTCTCTGGGGATTGCTCGTGGTGCAGCAATGCTCTGCTCCTCGGCAATGGCAAGACTGGGAAGTGAGTTTTCTCAAACGGCTTGCCACCAGTTTGTCGATTGCCCTCCAACAAAGTCAGCTTTATCAGCAAACCCAGCTACAAGCTCAGCGAGAACAGGCGCTTTGCAAACTAATTCAAACCGTTCGCAACTCCCTTGATCTTCAGACTATTTTTAATGCAGCAGTGTTTGAAATCGGTTCCCTGGTTCAGGTTGATCAAGCTGATGTTTTCCAATATTTGGAGATTCAGAATAGTTGGGTCTGTTTAGCCTCTCATTGCCATGATCTCGAACGCTCTCAGCATACTGTTGGGTCAGAAATGTCTGATATCAACACTTCTCATATGGCTCTGCTCAAGCAGTTTGAAATAGTGCGACTGGATAATGCCACCCGGTTAGAGAATCCACTGAATCAAACAGCAGAAACCTTTTTAGGAGCCTGGTTAGCAGTGCCAATCCAGATTGGTGATCGCCTTTGGGGCACTATTCAACTGGTCAATCATGACCCTGCTTTCATCTGGCAAGATTGGCAGGTTGAATTAATCTCTACGGTTGCCGACCAGCTAGCGATCGCCATTCAACAATCAGAGCTATACACCGAAGTGCAACGGCTCAACTTTGCGCTAGAAAGTCAGGTGCTAGAACGCACCACCGCTCTCCAGCGGGCGTTGAGCTTTGAATCCTTGCTTAAATGCATCACCGATCAAGTGCGCGATTCGTTAGACGAAAACCAAATTTTGCAAACCGCTGTAGAAGCTTTGGGGCAAGGATTAAAGGTTAAGTGCTGTAGTGCTGGACTGTACAACTCAACCCTCACGACATTTACCGTTACGCATGAATATCTCGTTTCGCTCCCTCCGGCACAAGGGCAAACGTTTGCCATGGCAGACCAGTGCAGCGACGACTTCTACCAGCAGCTTTTTCGACAACAGTGCATTCAGTTTTGCTTTAGCGCCGAGAATTCGGTAAGACCTGGTGTAGGACGGCAAAGCATTTTGGCGTGCCCCATATTTGACGATCAAGGGGTGCTTGGAGACTTGTGGTTGTTTCGACCTAGCCAAACAGTATTTAGTGAGGTAGAAATTCGCTTGGTGCAGCTTGTAGCGAATCAATGCGCGATCGCCTTACGTCAATCTCGGCTCTACCAAGCCGCCCAAGCTCAAGTACATGAGCTAGAACATCTCAATTATTTGAAAGATGATTTTCTCAGTACCATCTCTCATGAACTGCGAACTCCCATGTCCAGCATTAAGATGGCAGTTCAAATGGTAAAAATTGCTCTCGATCCATTGGGAATACTTAACGATGCAACCAGCAGTGTCAGCCGCTACTTTCAAATTTTGCAAACTGAATGTCAGCGAGAAATCAATCTAATCGATGACTTGCTTAACCTGTCGCGTTTAAATGCTGATACAGAGCCTTTGGTTCTATCGACCGTTACCCCGCAAATCTGGATTAATCACGCCATAGAGCCATTCTACGAAAGAATAAACACTCAGGAGCAAATCCTTGAAATAGATATCCCTAAAAATTTACCCTGCTTTATTACCGATTTATCTTGTTTAGGGCGCGTTTTATCAGAATTGCTCGACAACGCTTGCAAATACACTGCCACTGGAGGAACCATCGGTGTATTTGCTCATTTGACGAGCAAGGGGCTGTGCTTGGGGGTTCGGAATACCGGAACCATTCCCGCTGATGAATTACCCCGTATTTTTGACAGATTTTACCGCGTTCCTCGCAACGACCCGTGGCGCTATAGTGGGATAGGTTTGGGATTGGCGCTAGTGAAACAGCTTGTCGCCCATATTGGCGCTGACCTCCAAGTAGAAAGCAACACCGACCAAACTACCTTTATGGTCACATTTCCCCAGAGTAGTCTAATTTCTAGCTCTTAGCGTCTTCTTATGCTTGTAATCGGTTTAATCAGTGGCACTTCGGTGGATGGGATTGATGCAGCGCTGGTTGAAATTTCCGGCTCCACCACAGATTTGCGAGTAACGCTGATAGCAGGCGAAACCATTGCCTATCCAACTGCTCTACGGGAACAAATCTTAGCGGTGTGTGCAGGTGCAGCATTGTCGATCGCCGACCTGGCAGCGCTAGATGACGCGATCGCTTACCACTTTGCCCAAGCCGCCCTCACCATTCAAACTGGGCACCCTGCCGCAGAGCTGATTGGCTCCCATGGGCAAACCGTATTTCATCGGCCAGCGGTGCAGGGGCAGAGTTCGAGGTACAGAGTGCAGACTGCGGATGAGACGCGATCGCCTCATCCCCTTGGCTATAGCTTACAACTGGGGCGAGGAGACGCGATCGCCCATTACACAGACATCACCACTATCAGCAATTTCCGGGCAGCAGATATTGCGGTGGGTGGACAAGGTGCGCCCATGGTTTCTAAAATTGACGCTTGTTTGTTTGGGCAACCATCCCAATCAAGCTGTGTACAAAACATTGGTGGTATTGGTAACCTCACCTATCTGCCTGCGATTGATCAGCAAAACGATTGGCAGTCAGAAGTTTTAGGCTGGGATACAGGACCCGGCAACAGCTTGCTTGATTTAGCAGTGCAGCATCTAAGTCAGGCAACTAAAACCTACGATCATAATGGCGACTGGGCGGCATCTGGACAGGCTAACCACTCGCTGGTAGACCAATGGCTTCAGCATCCTTTTTTCCACCAGCCACCGCCTAAATCAACCGGGCGAGAATTGTTTGGGGTTGAATACTTGAATCAACGTCTTGTCGATTGTCGAACGGACGGCATGGTTGAGGCGGCGGATATTTTGGCAACTTTAACTGAATTGACTGCCGCTTCCATTGCCCACAGCTACCAAACTTTTTTACCTAACCAACCCGATCGTGTCTTGCTCTGTGGCGGCGGCAGCAAAAACCAGTACCTCAAGCGGCGAATTCAAGCCCGAATTGACCCAATTCCCGTCCTAACAACCGATGATATGGGCGTAGATGCCGACTTCAAGGAAGCGATCGCCTTTGCTGTTTTGGCATACTGGCGCTTACACCAAATTCCCGGCAACCTGCCCGCCGTCACCGGGGCAACCCACCCCGTTCTGTCGGGCGAAATCAACGTAGGGAGGTAGGGATTAGGGGTCAGGAGTTAGACGAAATCAACTTTTCACTCCGTACTCCCCACTCCGTACTCCCCACTCCGTACTACTCCTTATTTCCCTTTTCTGATCTACCTGTTAGTGTTGTAAATGCGTGATAGCATGGGCTACCGATTGACCAGCATAACAATTTGCTGTCGAACCAAAGGATAACGTTGTGGCTCACACCTTTTTAATACAGCCAGGACGCTGGACAATGCAGGGGCACTGGCTAGAGCGGAACGGTATGCCAGTTTCGGTGGTCGGTAAAACTTTAGTGGGCTGGAGCCGAGACGACTACTGGTTTACGATGGTTACAAAGTTAGCTTTTCCAAATAGTGAGCGCGAAGAAATTTCACTTCAGTATCGAGGTCGATTGGACTCTGGGGAACGGCAATACACATTTGTTTTGCAACATAGCTTATTAGGACGGGTGGAAGGAGAAGGTTGGGTTGCTCAAGAGTCTATTGTGCAGCGATATTGGGTGCTGGGCGATCGCCAGCGACGGAGCGGGTTTGAAACGATGTATCGCGTTGAGGAAAACAAATATTATCTCTCCAGTGGCATCATGGCAGGGCATTATTTAACCAGTACGATGGAAGTGACATTGGAGCGGCAGCTAGAGTAATAGACTCAAAGTAAATTAGTTCGTCCGCGATCGCTTGCTAAAAAACTGTCAAAATGAGTCATTACACTAGTTTTACGGGATTACTAGCAAATAAGAGTATATTCTCAGTTTTTACATGCTTAAGGTGTTTGAGTCCATAAGCAACCATAGGTAAATCACCGTTTCATATCCGCTACGCCAAATCTATTTCTTCCATCAACCATGATTTTAGGGCGAGGCTCGCATCATTGGCTTCTCTTATGACTACAGACCCCAACATTGGACACTTACTTTCCAACCGCTACCAATTGGTTGAACTGGTAGGAAAAGGGGCTATGGGAAGGGTATATCGTGCTGAAGACGTTCTACTGGGCGGAGTCATTGCCGTCAAGTTTCTGTCTCAAGCACTGATAGTAAACGATAGCTTACGCAAGCGTTTCAAATTTGAAGCTCGCACCTGTGCCCAGCTAGGGCAAAAGAGTATTCATATTGTTCGAGTGACTGACTATGGCATCAACGAAGACGATGTGCCGTATTACGTGATGGAATATCTTCAAGGGGAAAGCCTCAGCGAAATTATTAGCACGCAGACCCTGTTGTTGCCTCGATTTCTTAGCCTTGCCCGTCAAATTTGTTTGGGATTGCAGTGCGCCCATCAAGGCATTTTAATGGATGGTCAACTGTGCCCCATTATTCATCGGGATATTAAACCTAGCAATATTCTGGTTAGCCAAAATGCGCTTTTAGGCGAGTTGGTTAAAATTTTAGACTTTGGCATTGCCAAGCTGCTGCAAGAAGATAGTGGGCAAACCAGTTCTTTCATGGGAACTCTGCCTTACTCTTCTCCGGAACAGATGGAAGGACAAGACTTAAATGCTCGTTCAGACATTTATAGCCTTGGCATCATGATGTTTGAAATGCTAACGGGCAAAATGCCATTACAAGCAGAAACCCATACTTTTGGTGCCTGGTACAAAGCTCATCATTCTAAACCGCCACGCACTTTCAAATCGGTTAATCCCACTTTAAAAGTACCCAATGCCTTAGAAACCTTAGTGATGGGGTGTTTGGAGAAAAAGGCGGCGGATCGTCCTCAATCAATCGTCGAAGTTCTCAAGGCTCTTGAACCGCTCGAACAGCGCTACAGTGCCAATCATCACATTGGCAACCGTATTAGCGAAGCGCTCGCAAAGAAACCGTTGATTGAAGAGCGATCGCGTTCCGTTGCGCCCTCTCTATCCGGTGATATTGCTGCTCATGCAATGTGGCCTAAAGATAAGCCTGTCGCTCAAATTGTATTTCCTCAAATTTTTTCGACTGGCAAGGAAAGTGTGCCAACGATTTGGGTGATGCTGCCCCAAAAGGAAATCCACAGCCTGCAAGTCAATCGAATTTATAACCGCATCTACAAAAATTTTCTGTGTTCAATGTCGCCTCATCCCATGGTGTTATGGCTGACAGCAATTTACAATCGCTTTCATAGTAAAGAACAAGGACCTCGATGGCTACGCTGTTACCTTGATCTAAAAACTCCATTTGGACAAGAGATGCTTCGTTTAATGGGTGAAACGGGACAATACCAGGTATTACTGTTTGCCTTAGAAGATCCACCTCAGTGCGCCCATGGGATTACAATTACCATTCATCCGTCTCAATGTTCGTTGTTGAAGCAGTGGGCGATCGCTAGCCAATCTTCACCATCGCTCGGACATCCCAGCATGACCAAAAATTTGCTCCAAGCGGAATTTGAAAAGCTTAAGCCCAAAATCGTCGAGGACTTAGAAATCACCTCTAACAGTTCACCCTGGGTATAAAAGAACTTTAAAAAGGCTTGTGAGGAATCGTGAGATTGCTCACAAGCCTTTTAAGTTGAAGTCATAGGAATTGCACCGCCAAAAGGTATTGACGACTATGCTGCGCGCTTATGCATAGCCAACTTCTTACGGCATGCTACGGCAATACCAGCTAGTGCTTGGATTAATCTTTTATCTAGGCTGATACATTTTTTCCAAATTTGGGTGACCTAATGCTGCCTTTAATCTCGACTATTGTTCACTATGCTGGTTTCCAAGTGCCGTGAAAACCGATAGGCACAATTGCAGGCAGTGCCAAGCGACACACGGGTTCATAGTCTAAATGATCTGCATCGAAAATCCACACTTCACTAGCATTGATGGCGTCGTCATAAACAACGGTTAAAATCCAACCTTGATCAGAATTTTGGGCATCAGGCGCATAAATCGGTTCCATCGGATAGCGCTGAGCACCCAAATTCGCTTCAGTGAGAGTCCCGGTTTGGTGATCAAAGCGGGCGATCGCGTCGTAAACTTCGCTTTGCACATCGGTTGCTTGACAATGAATTGAAAGATAGGTGTAGCGCGAAGGTTGCCCCAGGTCTTGCGGTTGGGTTACAGGAAACTCACAGCTTCGGTCTAATACTTGCTGATTTTCAAGCACGTTGCCGAGTATCGGGTCGAGTCGTAAGTGCCACAGGGTCGCCACGGCAACCGTTTGAGTCGAGCCGGTAGAAACTTCCCTCAAGCGTTGATTGGTTTGAAAGTCTGGGTAGCGGCAAATTTCAATCGTAATGGAACCATCTAGAAGCTGATAGCCATTACCAAAATGCCATTGATACCAAGGGTCGGTAGTCGTTCTGCTGACGACTTCGAGAGTTTCTTGATCCACCACGAGGATTTCAGTGCCTTTGTCGGGCTGCCACAAGAGTGCTTCGCTGTAGCTTTTAATGCGGGCAAGCAGTGGCAAAACATCCAGGCGAACGGGTGGGATGCAAAAGACCAAATATTTTCCAGCGATCGCAAAGTCATGAATCAGCGACAGCCCGCTCAGCGGAATCGCGTTTTGTCGCTGAATCTTACCGCTAGCATCGCTGCAATAAACATGCAGCAAACTTTTTGCACCCGTGCTCACCCCAAAGTTGAAAATAGCTCCCGTTTTTGGATCGCGCTTAGGATGAGCCGAGTAGGGACGCTGTTTCAATCCATCCAAATCGTCTAAACCAACTGTTTCCAGAGTATCCAGCGTCAGAGCGTGTGGTTTGCCGCCCTCCCACAGTGCCAAAAGCTTATCGGGCAACGCGATTACAGAAGTATTCGCTACATTTTTCACATCTTTATTAAATCGCTGCCAAAGTGGACCCGATGGCACCATGCCATAGCCAGCCAGGATCAGCCGCCCCGCTTTTTCTTCGAGTTGATACCCTGCTGTTTGCACATAGCGATAGACCCCAGTTGCCCCAGCATCGGTAAAGTGAATGCCCAAAATGCCACCATCTCCATCAAACCAATGCCCCATGCGCTGACCACCGCGTTCGAGAGTGGCGGGACCGTTGCGGTACAGAGAACCGCGCAGCCCAGCAGGAATGGCACCGGATAAAACAGTCAAGGAGGTAGGCGAAAATTCTTGGGCGGGTTGAAGAACGGCAGTTGCCCAGGCGGGAGTTTGCACAGGTCGAAGTGTGGCTGTCATGATAGTGGCTCCTAACGTGATGCAGGACAGGGGTGGAAACGTAAGGTAGTTGAAGAAATCACGTGAGATCGCTTTTGATCGAGCTATTAAAGCAAGCTCAGTCAGTTGCTCTTCAACGTGCAATATGCAATTAATTGCACTAACGATCTCATATTATGCGATAATTTGCATATGTCAATAGTTGCATATCATTTTGTATTTGGCTAAAACGATGGCACTCGCTCATGCGATTCTTGCGCTTTTACTGGAGAGTCCTTTCACAGGTTATGACTTGACTAAAACCTTTGCAGGCTCCATTGGCAGCTTTTGGAAAGCAACGCACCAACAGATTTATCGAGAGCTTGCCAAGCTAGAGGCGCAAGCCTGGGTTACCGTCGAAACTATTCCCCAAGCAGGTCGCCCCGATAAAAAGCTGTATAGCATTACCAATTTGGGGCGACAAAAGTTTGTGGCATGGGCAAACCAACCCTGCGATGTCAGCGCTGTGAAAGAAGAGCTTTTGGTGAAAGTGTTCGCCGGGGTGATCGTGGGTGCAAAACCCATTTGTCAGGAAATTCAGCACCATCGTCAGCTTCATGCCGCAACCTTGGCAAATTACCGCCAAATTGAGCAGCAATTTTTTGCTAACTGCGATCGCCTTTCCAGTGAACAAACCTTCCCCTACTTGACTCTGCGGCGCGGCATCCGCTATGAGATTGACTGGATTGAATGGTGCGACGAAGCACTTGAATGTTTAAGGAAAGGCGAGGGGTAAGGTGCGAGCGACGAATAACGTTCGCGTAGCGTCTCCGTAGGAGATATAGCAAATTCAAAACTCCAAACTCCGCATTCTGAACCTCGAACTCAAAACTCAAACTTAAAACTTAAAGTCATGCCCAACCAACCTTTTTACATTGTGGACGTATTTGCAGAAACGAAGTATGCGGGGAATCAACTGGCGGTTTTTCCGCAAGCGGGCAATCTTTCCACCGCGGAAATGCAGCAGATTGCGAAGGAACTCAACTTTTCGGAAACTACGTTTATCACTTCGTTAGAGCTAGAAGCGGACGGCTATCCCGTGCGGATTTTTACGCCCGTGCAGGAGTTGCCGTTTGCTGGACATCCCACCCTAGGAACAGCGTTTATTTTGCAGCAGCGAGTCGTTCAACAAGCGGTGGAAACGGTTAATTTGAATCTCACTGTGGGGCAAATTCCGGTTCAAATTTTCTATGCGAATGGCTTGCCGGAAATGCTGTGGATGAAACACAATCCGCCAGTTTTTGGTCAGACCATTGCGCCCGACGCGATCGCGCCTGTCCTGGGTTTGGAAATCACCGACATAGATCCAAGCGTCCCCATTCAAGAAGTGTCAACGGGCGTTCCTTTTATTATCGTGCCGCTCAAAACCTTGACAGCATTGCAGCAGATTCAGGTAAATCGCGATCGCCTGCCTGCTCTACTCGATCCCCTCGAAGCTAAGATGATCTTTTGTTTTTGTCCAGAAGTCCGCCATTCCGCCAATCACTTCAGCGCTCGGATGTTTGCTCACTATCTCGGTATTCCCGAAGATCCAGCAACGGGTAGTGCCAATGGCTGTTTTGCAGCTTATCTAGCGCAGTATGAATACCTGGGAACGCCGACAGTTGATGTACGAGTTGAGCAAGGCTACGAAATTGGCAGACCATCCTTAATTTTGCTAAAGGCAGAAAAAACAGAGGCTAGGATTGATGTATCCGTGGGCGGCAAAGTGATTTTGGTGGCTCAGGGAGAGTTTGTTTAAGGGCGAGTGGCATGGTGGCAGAGAATGACCTGAAAGATCGGGTGCGATCGCACCTGCTAGAAATTGTGCGAGAGCGTGATCCTTATCTGGCAACGGCTGGGCATTTTTACGTGCAGCAGTATATTCACGATCAGCTTCAGCAGTGGGGCACCGTTGAAAAACACACCTTCAGCCATCGCGGACTCACCCACACCAATCTAGTGTTAAATCTGCCAGCGCAGCCAAAAGCCCATCAGCCACCGATAATTATTGGTGCCCACTACGACGCGGTGCCCGGAACCGTTGGAGCAGATGACAACGCCAGCGGTGTCGCCGCCTTGCTAGAGCTGGCACGCCTGTTTGCCGCCGATCCCGCTCGACACCCTGTGCGCCTGATTGCCTTTGACTTGGAAGAATATGGCATGGTGGGCAGTCGTCAATATGCAGCAGAAATGCGTCAACAAGACCAACCCTTGAGGCTGATGCTGTCTTTAGAGATGCTGGGGTATTGCAGCAAAGAACCCAATTCTCAAACCTATCCGCCTGGTCTAAAGCAGTTTTACCCCGATCGCGGCGATTTTATTGCGCTCATTGGCAATGCATCTACCATTCCCGATTTAATGCATCTACACCGCGCCATTTGCAAAGTGGGAACCTCAGTCCAGTGGCTTCCCGCAGGAGTGGCCGGGCAATTCATTCCCTCTACGCGCCTGAGTGATCATTCCCCCTTTTGGGATTGTGGCTACCGGGCGATTATGGTTACCGATACGGCATTTATGCGAAATCCTCACTATCACCAACCTAGCGATCGCCTAGAAACGCTGGATCTAGACTTCCTTGCAGGAGTTTGTTGGGGGCTCTTTCAAGGACTACAAAAACTGTAAGACACAATAAAACCTATAGGGCACAATTGAGACTGAATCAATCGGGTGAGCCGCACAATCGTTTATTAAGCCAACCTCGTCACTTATCCAAGGCAACCGCATGACAGAAATCAATGGTGTGATGATGCAGTATTTCCAGACACATGTTTCTAACGATGGAACGCACTGGGATACCCTGAAAAATCAGGTCAAGGATCTAGCGGACGCGGGGTTTACAACACTTTGGCTACCTCCTGCCTACAAGGGCAGTGACGGCATTCAGGATATGGGCTACACTGCCTATGATTTATTTGATTTGGGCGAGTTTGATCAAAAAGGAACCATTCGCACCAAATATGGCACTCGTGATCAATATCTAGCGGCTATCCAAGCAGCCCATCAGCAAGGGATGCAAGTGTATGCAGATGCCGTTCTGAGTCATAAAACGGGGGGAGATGGGGCAGAAGGGGTAGAGGCGATCGCAGGGCGGATAGACGATCGCCAGTGGGAATTTCGCGACGTGATCCTGACGGGAACGATACCCAGCCAAATCATCAAAATTCTCAGCCAGTTTACGTTTCCGGGTCGTAACGGTAAACATTCCGACATGACCTGGCACAAGCGACATTTTGACTGTGTTCATCACAACCTAGATAAACCGGGAGATCGCACCCTTTATCGCCTCAAAGACAAGGAATTTGAAACAGAGGTTGATCCGCGTCATTCTTTGCCGACTTTTTCAACATCCTGCGCGATCGACACCACCCATCCCAAAGTGCAAGAAGAATTGAAATACTGGGGCGAATGGACTTTAAACACCACAGGCGTGAATGGATTTCGGCTGGATGCGATCGCTCACGTTCGGGCTTCATTCTGTGTTGAATGGTTGACCCATATCCGCCGCTTTGCCAACCGCGAAGTGTTTGCCGTTGGAGATTACTGGGCGGATGACGTGGAATCACTCCATGAGTTTATTCATCAAACCAACGGGCAAATCTCCCTGTTTGATGTACCACTACACTACAACTTTCATCGCGCTAGCCGTGCCAGTGGGCATTTCGACATGCGTCGCATTTTGAACGGCACCTTAATGCGAGAGCAGCCTAGCTTGGCGGTCACCTTTGTAGAAAGCCATACCTCCCAACCATTACAACTGCTGGAATCGGTAGTGGAACCCTGGTTTAAGCCCCTCGCCTATGCGCTGATTCTGCTGCGCCAAGAAGGCTACCCCTGCGTGTTTTATGCTGACTACTATGGAGCGCATTACTACGATAAAGGGCAAGACGGTACAGAGCATGAGGTTTGGCTCAATAACCACCGCTGGTTAATTGACAAGTTTCTCTACGCTCGTCGTCACTTTGCTTACGGTATCCAGTATGACTATTTTGATCATCCCGATTGCATTGGTTGGACGCGCTTAGGAAATTCTCACGAGTCTAAGGCAATGGCAGTATTGATGAGCGATGGTGCAGGAGGCCGCAAGTGGATGGAAGTTGGCAGGTCGAATGCAGTTTTTCGGGACATTACTGAGCATGTTGCTGAATCCGTTCGCACGAATGAACATGGCTGGGGAGATTTTTGCTGTAATGGTGGCTCAGTATCCGTTTGGATAGAAGGAGAATGATAGGATGCTGGTCAACGATGGCGTGTTGGCTGAGTATTTGTGAAATCTAGAGTTGTTCAATGGCTGCCAGTGTTGTCTCCGGTGATGGCGATCGCAGTGGCGATGTTGGTCGGAGCTGGGTTAATTGCGATCGCGGGAGTTAATCCCATCAAAGCCTATGCGGTTTTGTTTAGCGAAGCCTTAACTGATTATTACGGCTTTGGAAATACTCTCACCAAAACAGCCCCCTTGCTTCTGACCAGCTTGGGGGTTTTGATTGCCCTCAAAGCGGGTCAGTTTAACATTGGGGGTGAGGGTCAAATTTACATGGGTGGGTTAGGCAGTGCCTTAGTGGGGCTATATATTCACGGGTTGCCCAGTTTTATTTTGGTGCCGCTTGCCTTATTCAGTGGCTTTTTGTTTGGCGGACTGTGGGGTTTGATTCCAGGCTATTTGAAAGCAGTGCGCGGCGTGAACGAGGTGATTACGACCTTGATGTTGAACTACATTGCCCAGAATTTGATTAGCTACTTGGTGAGTCATCCCATGATGGAAGCTAATGCTCCCAGTCCTTTCAGCCCACCAATTAATGTGGCAGCTCAACTGCCAATTTTGCTGCCCCAAACCCAAACTCATGCTGGAATTTTGGTGGGGCTACTGGCAACGGTCTTGATCTGGTTTGGATTTGCTTATACGCCTTTCGGGTATCAAATTGAAGCTGTGGGACAAAACCCAATCGCGGCTCGCTACGCGGGAATTTCTGTTTCACGCACCGTTATGGCTGTTATGACTCTGGCGGGTGGCTTAGCAGGATTGGCAGGAGCAGGCGAGGTTCTAGGTTTGAAATATCGCCTGTTTGAAAATTTCTCACCGGGCTATGGCTTTGACGCGATCGCGATCGCCATTCTGTGTCGCGGCAATCTCGCAGGCATCGTCTTAATTTCCTTGTTCTTTGGTGCCCTTCGCAGCGGTGCCAATGTCATGCAGCGCAGCGCCGGAGTGCCTGTTACCGTGGTCTATGCCATTCAAGGTTTAACCGTGCTGTTCATCGCTATTAGCTTAACGTTGGAACGAAAAGAAGAATGAATATCAAAGCGAAGAGGTGAGCTTGGAGTTCAAAGTTTCAAGTTCAGAGTTCGGGGTTTGAAGTTTGAAGATTTGAATTTGCCATTCGTCAATTTCTTATGAACAACATTGCTTTCTTTTCTGACTATCTGGCTGCGAGTATGCGCTTGTCTGTACCGCTGGCGTTTGCGGCGTTAGGAGGATTGTTCTCTGAGCGATCGGGCGTTTTGAATATTGGGTTAGAAGGCATGTTGCTGACCGGCGCATTTGTGAGCGCGGCGGTAACGTTTTATAGCGGCAACGTGTGGCTAGGTGCAATGGCAGCAGTGATGGCAGGTGCCTTGGTGGGGTTGCTGCACGCCTATCTCAGTGTGACGCTACGCGTGGATCAACTGGTGTCGGGATTGGCGATTAACCTCTCGGCAGCAGGGTTAACAGCATTTGGATCGCGGTTGGTGTTCACTGCTGAAACGACTCAAAAGCTATCTGGAATTGGCGCGATCTCTGTGCCAGGGCTGAGCCAAATTCCGTTCATCGGCTCTTTGTGCTTCAATCAAGATGTGCTGGTTTATGGATTGTTTGTGTTAGTGCCATTGACAACCTATCTGTTGTTTTACACCAGTTTAGGATTAACCCTGCGCGCCGTGGGTGAGTATCCCCGTGCCGCAGACACAGCAGGCATTTGGGTAGGCTGGGTGAGATATAGTTGTGTCATATTAAGTGGTGGTTTAGCGGCATTGGGCGGCGCTTATCTAGTGCTAGCGCACGTAAAGTATTTTACTGAAGGCATTAGTGCAGGAAAAGGCTACATTGCCTTAGCAGCATTGATTTTTGGCAGATGGCATCCTGTGGGTACGGTATTAGCCTGTTTTCTGTTTGGCGCTACAGAAGCGCTACAGCTTAGAGTGCAGGCGTTTAACCTAAATATTCCCTACCAGCTTTTGACAATGCTGCCCTATGTCACTGCATTGCTGGCATTGGTTGGCTTGGCAGGTAAATCCACGCCCCCGGCTGCATTAGGAATTCCTTACACCAAGGAAGGTTTAAAGAGGTAATAAAAAATGATGAATGATGATGGGTTAAAAACAAGGACAAAGGCTAAGCGGAAGGGGAACTAATCCTTTCCTTTATAATTGTGAATATATAATACAAGCTCTATCCGTGCGAAGTTGCAGCTTACGTATATTTAGAGTGAGAAGATTTAGCCTTGAGTGCAGGATGTGAAAGCGATCGCGTCTTTTATGCATATTTTTTCTAGATGAGCCTGTTGATTAAAAAGCTATCGCAAAAAACATTATGAACTATCTGCTTGTTTTATCTCTTGGATGGGTAGGGGCGATCGCGATGACTGCTACCGCTACAGCCCAAGAAAACTATCCATCAAGGCTTCAGGGACGCTCCATCGATTTTTTGACCCCTCAGCCGCTTTCTACATGGCAATCGGATCCTGCTATCCCAAATAAAACCTTGACTCAAACTAGCAAGTTGGATGATGTGGCAAAATCAATTCAATCCAGGGTTGGCAAGTCCTCTTCGACCGGAATTGGGATTCCTGAGGATTTGATTCGTACCCCAACTCGGCCCTCCAGAGACGAAAACCCCCTTGGCTTTTTTCAGGTTTCTCCACCGACTCCCAGTTTGGGCGTTAACTTGAAAGCAGATTAACGAAATCTAGTTTTTATCCAAACAATTTGAGGTTCGCTCAGATTTGAGCCAAATCATCTCGTCATTCGGCAACACACTAAATTATTATCTTGCACAGTCTAAGCATTGTCCCTGACCAAGCATTGCTGGTTTACCGCAGACAATGCAAACGTCGAGTGGGATGTAAACCCTAGAATTTATTGCTTCTTTCTCATCAACTATTTCTGTCTCGTCAGTAAAGCTAGTACTTCTTTGTCGTAAGCGTTTAAGATCCTTCCGTACCTCAATAAGGTCTGAATTCTTATTTTGGTAGGCTCTTTTTAGAGATTGATTATCAGATTTAAGTTGTCCGAGGGAAGCATTCTCGCGCATTAGCCTTTTCTTCTCATCTTCCAAGCCAACTATTGCTGAACTCTGTTTTACCAACTTTGACTGTAAGTCTCCAAATTTCTGGTGCAAACCATCGAGTTGATTTATTAAGTGTTCAATACGTTTATCCTTCTGCTTTAAAGCTTCATCGGTCTTCTCTTTATACTTGTTATGAAGATCTGAACACCTTTTCTGAAGATTTGAGACAAGCTGTTCGTTATCAGTACAAAAATTGATTGCCCAAAGCGCTTCATAATTGAGATCTTTTTGCGAAGAGGTAATTTCCCAAACATGATTTGAGCGTAGCCAATCACATGTCTTATCAACATCCATAGCTGGAGCAAGTATAAGCTCACAGACAAAGACAGACTTTGTTATGACTGTCAGATGAGGCGATATTGTAGACATGATATTCAACCCATAATTGCTGAGCTAGAGCGGCTCAGATGCCATATTCTATTGTTCCCGCCTTGACTATAGGCATAACAACTACCGCACTTTCTAAGACCAGTAAGTAAAAATCCGCACTCTGCTATGTGTTCTCTAAAGCCCCTTTTCGGAAGAAATTATGTCGCCTTGCAAAGAAAATCCCTAGTCTTATTCCACGAAGCTGAAGACAAAACGATCCTGTGTAACTGCATTTTAGAAACGCGACAGGCTTGCGGTAGGTGGTACTGCATTTATTAGTAGAATTCAATGTCGACCAACATGCAACGGAAATGACAAAGCAACTAGCCGCCACAAATAGCTGATGTGATCGTCTAAAACTAGCGCTATTCCATGCGTCAGAAACTATTCTGCTGCTTTTTTAATGTCGATTTTTCGGTGGGCGATCGTGACGTATCAACCAATAGGAAGACAAAACCCATATTCAGCAAAGTGATCTTCAGTCTCTAGACTGATGAACTAACTAGCCGATTTCAAGTAAAAAAGAGAATGTAAACAATAAAAGAGAAATCATTTCTTTCCTTTATCCATTCCAAAAACTGGTAATGATGAGAAAGGGGCTCAGAGCTAGGAAGTCATTTGATCTGTATCTAGGAAGATACCAAGCCAATGTACTTTTGCTTTTGAATTGATTTGGTTTCCTGTAAAAATTTCACATATATCCATCGGAGGAAATATCATGAACTCTATCCGTATTCATTTAAAGCAAGCAATCCGCACTATATTAGTCGCGTTTACCTGTGCAATCCTGGTTTTTTCAACTGCCTTTCCAGCCCTAGCAGGTGGTAAGACTGCACCTACTAGCCTTACAAAGGGTGAGGCTCCATTGACCGACATTATCGATAAGTCAGAAGATATCATCCAAAATGGTGTGCCTTCAATGGAACAAGTTCAAAAAACTGCAAATGAAGGGATTAACGAAATTCAAGGCAGTGCAGATATGAACAAAATGAGTCGCCCTTCCAACTCACGCAAAGCCGTTTCGATTGAAGAAAGAATTAAAACTGGGTTAGAGAAGGCTGAAGGGAAAGACTAATTAAATAGTCAAGCCATTTGCTGACACAGCCAATTAAATTCATCAAATTCTAGCTACAGACTTTCTATGGTCTGTAGCTTTTCGGTTTCTCTCTCATCGGTTTGATTTGCTTGAGCGAGTTTGAATTGATTACTAGGGTAATTTTTATGGAGCAACTCGCGTAAATGCTGTTTGCACTTAGCACTACCTAAATTTAGAGGTTTTAGAAGAGACCCTAATACGGTTTTTGCCCTCTAAAATTTCCTGGTGGATCGTAATTGCAAACCCACACTTCCCGACCGTTGCCGCGTGCCATGCCACATCCCACTTGTTTAGTGCTGCGCCAGACGATTTGCGTATAGTGACCACACATTTTTCCGGGTTTGCAAGTATTTGATGCATAGTTGTAATCGCTTACTTCATCTCCCCACATCTTCACTACTCGTCCTGGACTCAACTGTTGCCCAGAGGCGGATGCCAGGTTCTCGCCATAGCGTGAGTTTGTGCGGTGCTCAAATCGGTTTTCTTTCAGGAGCTTGTTTGCCCACTGCTGAGCAACGGTCGCCAACTGGGGCGACCAGGTTACGCTAGAAACTCCAGTCCGTTTACGCCAGTCGTTGTGAGCATTGAGCATCTGTTGAATGCCGACCTGACTTGATACGTCATACACTGTAGTGGCAAGCCCTTGTTTTTGAGCACTGGTGAGAGACTTAATCCGATCAGTTCCAACCCCTTTCTCGGTACTACCACTCTGGGTGTACTTCACGTCATAACGCACACCCGATTGGCTATTCCAGGCGTAGCCCACCAATAAAGCTTCTTGCCAGCGATCGCCCTGGCGCACATATACAGGTTTACCGTCTAACGGAAATGGCAGGGCGGGTTTTTGAGCGATTCCTGTCAGAAATCCGTTTTGCGGAGTTGCGTTAGGGATAGATTGAATTCCCGCTAAAATTCCATTAGCTGGAAGAGTAGGATTGATGTAAGCCGCTGATAGACCTACTGCGATCGCTGTGACTAACGAACCATATCGTTGTGAAATCATCTTTCTACCTGTCGCGAACGTCTCGTTCTTTTGAGTATGCCCAAGGACTTTAAGTTCCCTGTATCGCAGAAACTTTTTGTTCAGTCACACAGGTTAAACTTAGCCACTCGCCTTTGTCGCTATAGCTGCGAATGATTCGCTGGCGTAAATTGGGTTGAATCAGCCAGCCAGCCTCTAAAACAAAAGACTGCCCTGGTTTGATTTGCATGGGGCAGTTCGATGATGCGCCGTCGGGCAGTAGCACCACTTGAGCAGGCTGAAGACTTTGCGTGAACATGAGACGATTTCCATCAATCTCAGCGACAGAGGCGATCGTTTGACTGGATGCACCCGACCCGAATGAAAACCTTTGCAGTAAGCGATCGCCCTCTCGCTGAATTTGTAGCGTGCTGGAGAAAGTGTTGGGGGTGCGCCAATCGGCATACAGAGTCGTCGCTTCTCCCTGCCAGGTGCCGAGCAGGCCTTCCACAGTTAAGGGAGGACGTTCTGGAGTGGTCGTTCCAGCCAGATGCTCTCGAATTAGCGTCAGGCGATCGCATCGGCTGGCTTGGTCAAACAACTGCACCAGTCGCAAGCGGCGATCGCCGTGAACTAGGCCTAACTCTGCCCCAAATTCTGAGAAAGGAGCAAACTGAAGCGCCCCTTGGGAAAACGCCCCATCTTCAAAGAAGAGGATTCCGCGCCCCAAAGTGCTATATTCCAAAACCTTTTCACTCGGCTCTGGAGTGAGACGACGAATAATTTGACGGATGGTTTGGTTACCATTCAGTCCTTCCAAAGAAACAACCGTTGGTGTATCCTCCAATTCGTCTCCCTGCGCCGAAAAGCGAGTGAAGGAACCCTGCCACTCTCCCAAATTTTGAAGTAAACAGTCCCATTGGCTCATACTCATCGCATGGCAATCTTGCGAACGGCAAACAGACTGCCCATCACTCCAACTGAGCTACCTAAACCCAACAAGATGACGGCAAGAAATACGGTTTGGAAGGGGCTGATCTGCAACCCATGGGTCAGAAATTGGACAAATTCTGGCTGTTGAGCCAAGAGATGGTTGAGAAATTGTTGCAAGGCGGTCAGCAGGCTCCAAGAGATCGCGGCTCCGACCACGCCAAAGGTGACACCCTGCAAAATAAATGGCAAATAGATCCAGCTTGTGGTGGCACCCACCAGTTGCATCACTTCAATTTCGCGTCGTCGTGCCATGACGATCAGGCGAATGGTGGTGGTGATCACAGCGATCGCGGTCAGGGTTAGCAGCGTAATCACAACCGAACTAATCCAATTTAGCCCTTGGTTAAGCTGAGCGACTCGTTTGACGGCTTCATCCACAAATATCACTTCGTCAACTCCGGCGACTTGAGAGAGCTTTGCTGCCAGAATAGGCACACCAGCAGGAGATTTCGCTTTTACCTTAAGTTCATCAACCAGCGGGTTTCCTTCTAGTTGTTTCGTTGCGCCATTGATTTCTGAGATGCCTAATTCCTTAATTAAGGCTGTCCAGGCTACTTCTTTGGAAACCGCTTCCACCGCCGCTACTTCTGGCATTGCCGCAATGCTTGGCTTTAAATCAGCCGCCTGAATGCCTGTATCTAAATAGGCAGACACTTCTAGCTGGTTGCCAAATTGATTAAGCAAGCTTTCAAACTGCCAGGACGCTTGCAAACTAATGCCAAACAAAAACAGCAGTACCGCAATGGTGCTGATTGCTGCCCAGTTCATCCAGCCGCCGCGTCGCAGACCCAAAAAGGTTTCGCGCAGAAGGTAGTTAGTTTTTGTGAAAATTTGAAGCATCGTCACACTTTATCCCGAGGTCAGCGATCAACTCAAAAGAGTCGTGGTCTACGCTAGACGAAGATTGAGCGATCGTCAATAGATTAAAACGACGTGCAACTAATTTGAGGGCAATTTTTCTGGAGTGGGAAACGCTACTGTTACTACATCTCCAGCTTTGCCAAGCGCTTTTGCTTCACCCTGGTTAAAAGAAGCAACTACTGCGCCCGCGTTACCCGCCACGATTGAAATGCTTTTCTTTGCTTTCCAGGTGCGCTGTTCACCCTTATCTAAAGAGCCTTCATAGGCGACCTTGCCATCTACTGAAACTTCTAGCCAAGAACGTTCGGTCAAATTTAGATCGACTTGTACGGGCGACCCTGCCGAGGGCGCAACGATGGAACTAGGGGCAGATGATGAGCCGGATGACTTTGTGGTAGGCGCGTCGGTTGTCGTTGGATTAACAACAGCGGTTTTTGGAGGCTGGTTTAATAGGCTGAAGGCGATCGCACCTAAGGTAAGGGCTGCAATGCCTGCCCCTAGCCAAGGCAAAAAGGACAAACCGGGTTTGGACGATCTCTCTGGGCGTGATGGGCGATCGCTTTGCCGTTCGATTTGGGGTTCGGTTTGCGGCTCTATTCGTGACGGTGCAGGACGTGAAGCTGATACGGCAGGCTCAGGTTGCATCTCAGGCGCAGTGTGAGCCAACGAAGCAGGTTCAACATCAAAGGCATCGGAGATCATTACGCCATCTAAACCCAAGGCATCTGCATACCGACGAATAAACCCCTTGATATAAACGGGTTCGGGCAAGATGTCTAGCTGCGCTGATTCTAACGCCTGCAAAATACGTTGAGGAATGTAGGTCTGTTTGGCAATCTTTTCAAGGGAAATCTCTTGATGTTGACGTTGCTGATACAAGTACTCAGCGATTTCCTTCAACTGATCAACCTGAGTGGAATCCAAACCCTTCATAAATCTTTTGCGCTCCTGAGAAATCTGCGACAGCCCTGCTTGTGGCATTAAAACCTAAATGCTAATAAACCGTAAGATAGCGCAATCTATAAAAGGACATTCACAAAGCTTCTCTTATCCCTATTAAAGTAAAGAAATATAAAGCAGAGACGGAATGACGTCATTGTTACGGTTGCAGCAATGGATACATTAGCTTGACATTGCCCCTTTTAGTAGCATTTATAAATATCATCCATAAATATATAGTTCATAAATATATAGTTAGTGCAGGTAATCAGAGGGCGATCGCCTCCTTCAGTGTCCCACCCAACTGCTCGGAACTCAAGCATCCCTACTCTCTACCTTTCCTGCCTCCCGTCCCTGCTTCCTATTTCCTTACGGGTTCACGCTAATTCTGCTGACTGCTCTGCAATAGCTTTCATTAAAAAACCCACCAGCCATTCTTTGATGTGGTGGGTTGCGAGGCAATCGTCTTCGTTATAAGTGAGGATGGCATTGAGGTGAGCGCGATCGCCCGTACTGAGCCATTGAGCATACCAACAGATTGACTGAGCGCCATTGGCGGACGGATCACGCCACTCAAACCCTAGCCATCGGGCAATTTGCTTCAGGGCATAGCTTTCTACCGGCAGCGTCACCAATCGAGTGATCCGTTCATGCACATCTACGAAGCGCGCCAGCAGTGGTTTTATGTGCGAGTGGGGAGTGCCATACAGCTTGGCAAGACGTTCTACAGTTTGCACTTCAAACGGACAAAAATGAAAAATGGGTGCTGTAGGATAGAGCCTGAACAACTCTAATAACTGTTGCCAGACTAAAGCTTCATCTTCAGGACGCTCTGCCAGCAAAGCATGAAAGGTTTGCGTATTGGCATGGCGATCCACCACCACTACTCCATGTAAATAAATCAGATTTAAGGTTGGCTCGGCTTCTATATCGAAATAGAGTTCAATCGGAGCCGTCGGCAGCAATTCTGCTAAGAAATCGTGAGATTCATGAATAGGCAGTTCTAAATAATGATTGGCGTCATTATTACCGTTGGGGTAAAGGCTTTCTTCAATGAGCAGAGCGCGATCGTGCATCACAGAAAATGCTTGACGCACTAGTTTATGAGCCGCTTCTTTACCAAATCCTGGCAATGGCTCTAAATTGCTCGGTTTTGTTTCTGCTAAAGCTTTGACAGTCAGCAGGTTTAAGGCTTGCAACTGCACATAACGAGTCGGCGTCACACCGGGCAGCAAGGAAAGGTGGTAATCATTTTTGGCGATCGCGTGGCAAGAACTCAACCAATGGCACAAGCTACAGCGACTTCGCGCAATGAACACCTCTGGCTCCTGCTGCTGCACCAGCATTTGAGTGCATTCAGCTAAAATTTCTTGCATTCGAGGCAGCACTTCCCACAGATCTACTGAATAAGCTCCGCGATCGCGTAACATCAACCATGCCGTTTCCATCCACGATCCCTGCACCTCCGCCAGCACCATGGCATGAAACGCAACCGCCACTTGATATTCCAACTTGGGACGTTTTCCTAGTTTGATTTCCGTTGGCACATACAGCCAATCTCCAAAATCAGAAATACCTGGATGCTTCACGAGTAGATCAGGATTGCTCTTTAAAGTCATCCCGTTCTCTGTCTCAGTTATTAGCACTCCTTGATGAATGCGCTCAACCCCTTGACGCATCAAATCCAGTGTTGCTGCCGCTGCCGCTTGCCAATCTTTAGCAGGGTGAGCCGGTTGCACAGCCGGTTGATTAGATAATAAAGTTCGCTGATTTGCTTGGCTGTCTTGGACCAGTTTTAAGACATATTCGTTTGTAGAATCTCGTTGGTCAAGATCCCCATATACGTCCAAGTAAGCCCTTCGACGACAGCGTTGATAATTGATTAACTGCTCTGCGTCTATCAGCATGCCTTCACGGTAACAGGAAACAGTCCTAATTGTTTGTGGTGCCGGAGAAACATGATGCAGCGCAAATCAAAAAAGCATTTCACCAAGGAAGCACTTTTCTAGACTAGAAAAACTGGCAAACTAATCCTCTATTGTAAAAGCACCTGAAAAAAGATTGCTGGTTAAGACTTGCTAAAATTTTGAAGAAGTTGAATTCCCTTTTACCATTTGAAATTGAAGCAGAAACGTTCAAAGTTCTTGCTCTTAACCTTGCTCAATTCTCTGGCCGATTTTGATGGAGAGCTGTCTGAGAAAGCTATAGAGCTATTAAATGAGTTGAACACGCGATCGCACAGGCTTCCGCCGCTGTATGCCGATGTTTTTGTACTCCCTTATTCGGCGACTTGTGCTGATTTGGTTGACCGCGTTAAGTCTCTGTCTCAAGAACAGGTGGCAACCGCCAGCTATGCATTTCAAATCTTTCGCTATTACGAGCAAATTTTGAGGGCAAACCCAGGTGACTCATCGCCACAACAGAAGGCTGCCTATGAATCACAGTTGGAGCGAATTCGGCTTTCGGTAGCTCGAACGAAGGTGACTTTGGCTGAGTCTCTTGGGTAACGAGTTTCTACACTGCTAAACCCGCCGTACGGTAACTTCTATTACGGTGTTGCTCTCATCTAGTGCGGCTTTGAGTCTGGCTTTTAGGGCATCGCAAAGAAAAGCGGGTTGAAAGAGAGCACCACGTTGAAATCCCAACGACATTAATTTGTCATTAGTAGTTTGACGACATCAATCTGTCATGACGACTAGAATTTGGCACCGACGACACTAATTTGTCTCGACGACATTTAATCTGGCACTGTACAGAGGCAGGTTGAAAGTTAGTTTAGTTGGTGCGATGGAGGCGAGTGCTTCCATGTCGCAATCACCTGTCCTTTCTGAGGCAGGTTGAAAGATTGAACCTCATTCCAGACGTTAACCCAATCTATCGTCGCAATCACCTGTCCCAATTAGGGCAGGTTGAAAGGCGGTTGCAACGATTAGAAATCCTGCAACTCAAACTAGGTCGGAAAACTTTAAAGCGGGTTGAAAGAGAGCACCACGTTGACATTTTGGCGACATTAATTTGTCACTACTAGTTTGACGACATCAATCTGTCATGACGACACTAATTTGTCACCGACGACACTAATTTGTCACCGACGACACTAATTTGTCACCGACGACATTTAATTAGTCACTGTACAACAAAAATGGACACATCCCGACTCGAACGGGAGACCCCCACGATGTCAACGTGGTGCTCTAACCAACTGAGCTATGCGTCCGTGATGATTTATCAGAATAACATAAGCTGAGCGGAAAGGGTGATCGCGAATGAATAGGTGTTATCGGTTCAGCGATACGAGCGTCGAAAAATTTCACGCGCTTTTAATAAATCGAGGAGCAAGCATTAAACTTCGTTGCGAATGTGCCAGGTGAATTAGTCTCCGTGTTAGGTTTATTTGCATAGAACCGTCTTGCAGAGTTTGGGAAAAGGAGAACACTCTTGGATTCGCGCTCACATCAAGCTTTACATTCTTCTGATCGAGAAGATATTAGTGAATATGTTGCTCATCTTCAGCTTCATATGAGTCTACAGGCTCGCAACCTGGTTCCACAGTTAACCCAAGTGACCGATAGCCGAGAGCAATTGCTACAGCAAACCCAAGCTAATTTTGAAAAGCTAATCTCTCGACAAATAAATTAATCTATATCGACTCATCAGATAAAAGCAGTGCTGATATCAGCACTGCTTTTATCTGATACATATTTACTTTATTGATAGAAGGTGCATCCATTCGCTCGTCTATCTTGTCAGATGGTGGAGTTAAGTCTTGCAGTGGACAAGCACAACAATCCATTCAGAAGATCGATTGGTAAAGTTGCCAAATCTATACGCCAAAGCTAAGAGTTAGCTTTCACTATGTCTTTCAATGTTTGCTCTACAGAACGCGGCTGCCAACCGAGTTCTTGTCGTGCTTTCGTTGCATCCACTTGCACACAGCGATCGTAGATATAATGAACTCGCTCCCGGCTTAAGGGAGGCTGCCAAGAAAATAATCGTCCAATAGGATCAAGCAGATTGCCGAGCAAGCGCACCAGCCAAACTGGTGCATCGACAGGGGCAGCAATTCCTGCTTCTTGCCCTAAAATTTCAAACATCTCGCGGGTAGTTAGGTCGCCAGCCGAAATGATGTAATGCGTCCCTGGCTTGCCTTTTTCAGCGGCTAGCAGCATGGCGGTTGCCAAATCGTCCACATGCACAATTCCTGTCACCCTTTGCCCTCCTGCCCACAGCTTTAAGCGCCCTCTTAAAAAGGCCTGGAGAACAGGACCGAAATGAGGGTCATCATCACCAAAAATGCCAGATGGTAAGACGCTAATGGCGTTTAATCCTTGGGCAGCAGCGAGATCAACCAGCTGTTGCGCATTGTACTTGGTGCGATCGTAAGCAGAAGAAAATCCTTGCTGTTGGCGTACAAAAGTTTCATCAACCGTTTCACCTTTGGTGTCACCAAAAATGCCGATGGTGCTGCAATAGACCAGTTTGGCTCCTACCGTTTGTGCTGCTTCCACGATCGCACGGGTACCTTCCACATTGACCCGCACCATTTCCGCTTCGTTGACAATGCCTAACTCCACATAAGCCGCCACATGAAACACCACATCTATTCCAGACATGGCAGCTTTTAGAGCAGCGCGATCGCTGATCTCTCCATAAACCAGATCTATCTGACAGTTCGCTAGACGTTGTAAGTTGCTAGACTTGCGGACTAATCCAACAACAGTATCCCCACGTTGACTAAGTGCCTTAACCAGGTGTGACCCTGTAAATCCGCTGGCTCCGGTGACCAAGGCTTTCATATTAAAACTTATGCTGCAGAAGACACTGGTTGACTCATTGCGTTAGCAGTGACAGCAGATTCTTGCAGCGTTGACAAAATAAACGTCTTAAACTTCGCCATTAACTCTGGATTACGCCAGCCCTTTGCAGCTTCTTCATCCAAAATAGCCAGTGCTTCGGCATGGGTAAAGGCACGCTTATAGGGACGTTCGCTAGTTAGGGCATCGTAAATATCAATTAATTGAAAGATCTGCGCTAAATGTGGAATTTGCTCTCCAATCAGCCCATCAGGATAACCAGAACCATCCCAGCGCTCATGGTGAGAGCGAATGATCGGAACAACTCCACGCATTGTCCTCAAAGGCTGGCAAATTTTCTCCCCAATAGAAACATGCTGACGCATAATTTCCCATTCCTCTGGGGTGAGTTTTCCTGGCTTTAACAAAACGTCATCTGGAATGCCCACTTTGCCAATGTCATGTAAATAGCCGCCCCACATTAAATCGCGAACTTCTCCACGAGCTAGCCCTAAAAATTCGCCAAAGGCCTTTCCACGAGTGACTAGGCGCTCACAATGATCACCGGTATTAGGATCACGGCTTTCAATGGTGCGTGCGATCGAGAACAAGACTTTCTCTGCATGATCTAAGTCTTCGTTCATGCGCTTTTGCCGAATCAGTGATTTCACTCGAGCTGATAGCTCTAGCTGATCAAACGGCTTGGTCAAAAAATCATCGCCTCCGGCTTCAATGCCACGCAATCGGGAGCGACGATCGTCCAAAGCCGTGATGAATACAATTGGGGTCAGTCGGGTCTGTTCATCTTGTTTGAGACGACGGCAAACTTCAAAACCGTCCATCCCTGGCATCATGACATCTAGTAAAATCAGATCTGGGTTACCAGAGTTGACTATTTCTAGTGCATTAGGACCGCTATCAGCTTCAATCACGTCGTAGCCTTCAACGGATAACAGCGCGGCGGCCGTCATCCGGCTAGAGGGATGGTCATCCACCACAAGAACTTTTGGATGTTCCGAATCGAGATAATTCACGGGATACAAACCTTGCAATAGGAGATGGGGAACCTGCAAAAGCGTTCAGCTTAGATTGCCCCACTAGACCCTGAAAAACACTGTCACCTCAGTATGATAAATCGAGGCATGAGAGAAATCAGGCTTTTTACGGAGATTAATAACTAACCGTAGCCCAACTAAAGAATAATTGGCTGATGAAGGTGAGTGAAAGTTGTTTACAAAGAATTAGAGAGTTTTATAAGAACCTACTTCTGTCTAGAATATGCAATATTGTAATGCTTAAATAATAGTGAAGTGCCGACTGATCCAGGTCACATGAATAGGGCAAGGTCAGCTAACTAACAACACCTCTACAGCAGCAGTGGTCTAGGAAAAAACTGGATTTAATTAAAACTAAAAAAATCTGATATTTTTGAAGCGAGATCCGCCGCATACAAGTAGATTCAGGGAATACTATGTTAGTGGCTAGTAGGCTAAAAGCAAAAGCTTCAAAGCATGTTTATTTAAGATGACTAAGCTGTAGCGCCTTGCAGATAAGTTACGACCTTATTATCTGTCTGCAAGAAATTGCTTGTCGTTAATAAAGTGGAACTATGATGGGGCAGAAGCAGTGTGTCAAGCTACTTATAGCGTTACGGTTTTAGAGAAATAGCGGTTTAAACATGACTAACGATATCGATTTGATCAAGCGCCTTAGTCCAAGTGCGATGGATCAAATCATGCTTTATTTAGCGTTTAGCGCTATGCGAACGGGTGGGCATCGGCACGGAGCGTTTTTAGACGCGGCAGCAACGGCGGCAAAATGTGCCATTTATATGACTTATTTAGAGCAAGAACACAATCTCCGAATGACGGGGCACTTGCATCACATTGAGCCGAAGCGAGTGAAGGCGATTGTAGAAGAAGTTCGAGAAGCTCTGACGGAAGGTAAGCTGCTAAAAATGCTAGGTTCCCAGGAGCCTCGCTACCTAATTCAGTTTCCATATGTGTGGATGGAGCAGTTTCCGTGGCAGCCGGGGCGATCGCGGATTGCAGGTTCTAGCCTAACCTCTGAAGAAAAGCGGCAACTCGAACAAAAGCTCGGTGATAGCAGTTTGCCAGATGCTCAGATCATTAACTCTTTTCAATTTTTGGATCTGATTGAGTTTTTACATGGACGATCGCAAGAAGATTTGCCGAGCGATCGCCGGATGCCCCTCAGCGAAGCCTTAGCAGAGCATATTAAACGCCGTCTGCTGTATTCTGGCACGGTCACTCGGATAGATTCCCCTTGGGGGATGCCCTTTTATGCTTTAACTCGCGTCTCCTATTCTCCTGCGGCGGAAGAAGAGCGCACATTCATCATGGTCGAAGACACCGCCCAATATTTTCGCTTAATGAACGATTGGGCAAATCGCCACCCTCAAGTGATGCGGATTTTAGAAGAACTAGATATCCCCCTTGATCGCATTGATCAGGCAATTGAAGAACTCGATGAAGTCATCCGAGCCTGGGCAGATCGCTACCATCAAGTGGGAGGCGTGTCGTTTGTAGTTCAAATGGCAATGGGATCACGACAACCAGAACCATAATCCAAGGTGTTGATTTGGAACCCATAGATTGGGTGTTTTTTTTAGTCTTCGTCAGCCAAGATAAAATCAAAATTCCCTTCGCCTACGGTTTCGCGAAGGATTCTAAGCGTTTTGATTGGGTCGTCGTAGGGACCATTGACATAACAGGGTTTTCCATTTCGTCCAAAGGTTAAAGCAGACGTTCCATCCCAGTTTCCTAGTTGCGATCGCACGAGTTCAAATTCTGAATGGGGTTGAAAGCCTAGAGTTTTCGCATATTCAATGCCGCCAAATACAATTGCTTGAGCCAGTTCTAAAGGAATTGCTTCTACTCCCGCAGGAAAGGGCTTATAGGCAAATTCTACAAACTCTTTGTAGGTGCTAGGAGGCATCAAGCGAGGACCCGATACATCTTTTACGCCTAAGCACCATAAATCGACCAGGTAAGTGCAAACTTCGAGCCGATTAAACCCTGCCTTACGCGATAGGATAATCACTGCCAATCCAGCATCCGTATCTTCTTCAGATTCAGGTGATGGGTCTGTCGCACTCTCCATCTGACGCTCCGGGAAAAGACCGGCCAAGCAATTTTGATTGACTAAACATTGAAAAAGTAGGTTCAACTCTCCAGTTGCCAGCCGAGCCGTAGCAGCTTGTTCGGCTTGTGCTTTAATCAGAGCGCTCACTTCCGCCGGACGTAATCCAAGCTGACGGGCAATTTGCTTTGGGGCGACGTTACGAGTGCGGAGGTCTAAAACGGCTTGCTCTTGTTCAGGAGTCATCAGAAAATCAGCAAAGGAATGAATTCTAGACTGCCATGCTCAAGGCTAACTGTAAACGGTTGCCCTGTAGACTAAGAAAATGTACCCAAATTTTCTACCTGCCACAATTGCCCAACTAACTGAACCCACCTCGATTGAGTTGGCAAGGCAGATTCAGCGGCGAGAGATTTTAACACCGCTTAGATCTGATGCGATCGCCACAGCATTTGTACAACAAGGCGTAGGCAATCCTCCAATCTTGCTGCTACACGGTTTTGATAGTTCCGTATTCGAATTTCGCCGATTGCAGCCCTTGCTTGCCACCAATCATGCAACCTGGAACATAGACTTACTGGGTTTTGGCTTTACCGATCGCCCAACCAATGTGTCCTTTACGCCCGCTGCTATCAAGACCCATCTTTACTGCACCTGGAAAACTTTGATTGGGCAACCCATGGTGCTGGTGGGTGCTTCCATGGGCGGAGCCGCCGCGATCGACTTTGCCCTTAGCCATCCTGAAGCCGTAAAACAACTGATATTGATAGACAGCGCTGGTTTTGCCGCAGGTCCAGAAATCGGCAAATTTTTGATTCCGCCCTTGGGTTATCTCGCAACTGAATTTCTGCGTCGCCCTGGGGTTCGTCGTCGGGTTAGCCTGCAAGCCTATGCCGATCCCAGTTTTGTCACCGCCGATGCCGACCTTTGTGCCGCGCTTCATCTACAACTGGCTGGTTGGCAACAGGCGCTGATTGCCTTTACCAAAAGCAACGGTTACAACTTCCTTGCCAACAAAATCGCCCAAGTCACTCAGCCAACACAGATTATTTGGGGCGATCGCGATCGCATTTTGGGTATCGCTGATGCCGAAAAGTTCACTGCTGCTTTGCCCCACAGTCAGCTTGTTTGGATACCCAACTGCGGACATGTGCCCCATTTAGAAAAACCCGAAATTACTGCTGAAGCAATCTTGGCGTTCATCAGTTCCTCTACAGTTTGAGCGGGCGCTGAGTGCCTATCACTTGAAATAAATGAGCAGGTTGAGTCCAGGGATGGTGCGAGAGAGCGTCCAGAGCAGGAGGGCAATGTAGAGGATTCCTAACGCCCACTGATACCAAACCAGAGTAGTCAACAGTCCTGGCAGGTGTTCATCGCGCAAACGAATGTCGTTAAAGCCAAATTTCAGCAAGTTGTTAAAGCTGAAATCGAAGTAGTTGAGCCAACTCCAGCGGCGATTCCACAGAATAGGGACATAGCGCTCACGAAACATCTCAAAGCGAGGCAGGATGGGAAGTCGCCCAATTAAAATACGTAACTGGCGCAGAGAGCCTTCTTCGCTGAAGTAGCTGACATTCATTAAGGGATGGTAGCGTCCTTTTTTATAAAGGCTGATCAGTAGCAAAGCCGGGAAGGGAACCGCGATCGCACCCAAGCTCAACAGCGTCCAAAACGGATATTCAGCATTGCGGAAAATGGCGCTAAACCCTGCCAAAGTTAGAAGGCTATAGGCACTCATCACCCAAACCGCTTCACTGGGTGAGGGCAAAATCGGGTTGGGTGCGATTCGTCGCCAGCGATCGACCAGCCAAAACAACACGCCGAAATAGGCGATCGCCACCAGACCTACCCCAAAAATGAGCCAAGTATTGGTGCCATAACGACTGAGTAATAAAAGTAATCCCAAACTGATGCATGCCAGCCCCGTGCCGATGCGACTCAGCACTTCTTGGCTAGGAGACATCACATCTCTGGCAATGACGCGATCGCGCACATTGATATAGGTTGCCAGATCAATTGCTCCTAGTGACAGCAATTCAGTGGGGTTGCGGAAGGGTAACTGCGTCCGACGTTGGGCGATCGCGGTCGCCTGTTCCCCTGAAAACCCCAGCCGCGTCAACTGCGCGACAGGTGCCATATTGATATTAATTCCATACACTTGCTGCCGCAGTTCTCCCCAACGCAACCGCTCTCGCGTATATTCCAACTGATTTGCATCTGGAATTTGCTCTAATCGACGAAAGTTACGCACCAGTTCCCGCAGCAAATTCTCATTGCCTTGCAGCGTGGGTACAGAAATATATTTGCCAATCTGCCCTGGATTTCCGACAAGTTTTGCCTGATCAGAGTCAAACCTCAATCCAGGCACATTTAAATGCGCACCTTTAGCAAATCCCGCATAGCCAAAGTCCATGCGCCCTAGCAGAGTCGCGCCCCGCAGGTTCACAGGCTGGTTAAATCGCACTTCTCGAAACAACACCATTTTGTCAAACACGGCATCGGCAAGAAATAAAGCTTGGCTGAAGGTGCTGCGGCTAAATAGAACCTGATCGCGCCAAAGGGTTTGAGCAAAATCGGCGTTTCCTTGCCACTGAATCCGGGAAAAATTCGCAGTTTGTTGAAAAACCGCCCGGTTGAAATTGGCGGTTGCCTGAAACTCACTGTTCTGGAAATTGACAGTGCCTTGAAACTGAACCTGATCAAAATCCACCTTGGTGAAAAAGATGCTACTGCGAAAGCGGGCATCACGGCTAAAGGAAGCTCCAGCAAAATTAGTGGACTGGCTAAATCGCGCTTGTGACCAGTCAGCGGTTTGCAAAAACTGCGCGCCTTGAGCTTCAACCCGGTTGAGAAAAAATGTGTTGGTAAAATCTGCATTGCCTATAAATCGAGATTGCATCAGCTTGAGGGCACCGCGAAAGACAGTAATTTGCAGAGAAGTGGCTTGCGGATCAAGATTGGGTGTCGTCAACAAGGATTTGGAAAGCTTGCCCAATTGGGATAAGCGGCGGCGATCGCGCTGAAGTTGCGCTTGCTCTGTGGGAGAAAAAATAGGAGCGAGTGCCTGCCCATACAGTGGGGCTCGTAGCCCAAGCTGACTAACTTGAAAATCACCTTGGATTACAGAATTGCTTAAATCCAGACCCACCGGCGTTCCCGGACGCTGAACTTGGGCTTGCACCAGTCGATAAAACTGGTCGCGAAAGTCGGTATTTTCTGGACTGAGATTGATGATTAATCCATGCAGATCGACCGTGGGTAAACCATCGCTTTGCACCAAATTTTTGAGACGATCTTGCAAAATTTCCAAAGTCAGTGGCACGCGATCGGGCTGAGCGATCGCCGCCTGTGCCACAGGACAAAGGACATCGAGAATAGGGAATGGGAGTGGGACTATCAAACCCATCAACAGCAGTAGGGCAATTAGCCGACTGACAATGGGTAGATAAACTGAACGGGGCAATCGCGTATCCAAGCGAGACGTACAAGCATAGTGGGCGCTGCGATCGTACACTGAACCGCTAACAAAACACCGCTGCTATTTAATACCTTTGACAACCAACATTAAATCAACACCTTCACGAGTTTCACTTCATACTCGACAACCCGCGCCCTGCTCCAGTTGTTTCAGGCGATTTTGAATACGCTTGCAGTCTAGCGATCGCAGGTTGAAAGTCGGGCTTTAAGGCGATTGCAGTTTCAAACGATCGTATTGCTTCTGAATATTACTTCAGTTCCACCAGCGATCGCCCTCATATGACGTTTAGGATATAGCCTAACTGCCTGCTCGAACGCTGCCACAGCTTCTTTGTAGCGCTGCAAATGAACCGAGCTAGATATCCTAAACAACGCCAAAGTTCCCCAAGCTCAAGCACCTTATTATAAGAAGCCACTGTTTCATCGGGGCGATTTATAAAGGTCAACACCTTGGCCTGACACTGCCATAGTTCTGGGTCACTCGAACATTGTTGCAGAGCTTGATCAAAAGCGATCAGAGCGTCTCCATATCGCTGTAACTTTTCTAAGTGCGTCCTTTGTTAAATAAGGTTTGAGCTAAATAAGGGTTGATAGGTCTCTAGTGCTAGTTCACTTAGAGGTTTGGAACTCAGAGGCTCAGGTGAGACATCTCCGCTTATGAGACTGGCAACCAAAAGATTAATGCTGTTTTCCTCCTCTTCAATCAGATGGATTGAATCGGTTTTTGTTGAATCCGTAACACGATGCATGATGGAAGTTTCTTCAGAAAAAGCACTAAGTTCATCAGGATTCAAAGCCGCAGCAATATGCTGCGGTTGCTGAGCCTTGTTGAGAGCCCCTTGTTGTAATGCAAAGTTCGGGGAATTTATCAAATGGCTTTTTTCAGTTGTCCCTGAAAAAATGGTTACATCGTCTTCTACTAGCGGCATCATCACACTTTTGTGAAGCTGTTTAAGAATACGAGTGCGGGCATCTACTGACGCTTTAAAGTCAGGTTTGAGCTGCAAAACCCGGTCATAGCTAGCGATCGCAGCTTCAGATTGTCCCAATTTTTCTAGCAGTTTACCGCGATCGTGCCATGCCCAATAATTAGTTGGCTGCAATTGTACGACCTGTTGAAACGCAATCAGCGCTTCATTCGATTTGTTCACCGTGGCTAGCAGCGTTGCCTGCTTAAACCAAGCAAGGTGATCATCCGGCTGGATTTCAAGCACACGCTGATAAGCCGCGATCGCGTGATCCCATTCCTGCAAATTTTCCAGTGCCATGCCGCGCATAAACCAGGCAAGGCCATCATTGGGGTTGTTTTGAATGGAGCGATCGCAGGAGGCAATAGCTTCATCATAATGCTGCAAATGGTAGAGCGTATCCACTTGCTTTAATCGGCTCAAAAGCTGCTTGCGGCTAGTAATTGCAACCTGAAAATCTGGCTTAAGGTTAACTGCGCGATCGTAGGATGCAATCGCCTCTTCAAACCGATTCAGGGTTTCCAACATTTTGCCGCGATCGTGCCATGCCCAGTAGTTATTAGGCTTTAGCTGCACCACTTGTTCGTAAGCCTGAAGCGCTTCCGGCGATCGTTGAAGCCGTTCAAAAGCATTGCCGCGCTTGTACCATGCCAGATAATCCTCAGGTTGAAGCTGGAGCACGCGCTCATAAGACTCAGCCGCTTCTTCGTAACACTCCAAATTTTCTAAAGCAATTCCCCGCTTAAACCATGCCACATAGTCACTAGAGCTTGCCTGAATGACCCGGTCATAGGCAAAAACGGCTTCACGGTAGCGCTGCTGATGGAAGAGTTCGTCTCCTCGTTCTAGCCACACTAAATGTCCCTCTAAAGTGACGATTGTTTGCTCCGTTAATAATTCAGCAACCGAAGTAACTCCCATCAAACTATTCAAGTCTGCTAGTGCTTCTGCCGCAGAAGGGTAGCGATCGCGAAAATCGTAGCGCACCATCGTATCTAGAATGGCAGCAAGCTCTGAGCTAACCTGAGCGCGATCGCGCCATAGAATTTCGCTCGTTTTCAGATCTGTAGGCAATTTCTGTAAATAGGTGCCTGTCAGACACTGAATTGCTAGAATGCCAACCGCGTAAATATCACTACTGAAGCAGGGCAGTCCCGCCAATTGCTCATTCGGCATGTAACCAGAAGAACCGATCGCCATACTATCTGCTGAGTGCTGATCCTCACCATCAGCCCAGCCGATTTGTTTAACTGCACCGAAATCGATCAGGACCAAACAGTGATCGTGCGATCGACGAATTAAATTGGATGGTTTGATATCACGGTGAACCACCTGTTGCTGGTGAACAAACTCTAATACTGTCAGTATGTCCTGCAAAAGATGCAAAACTTCTGCCTCGGCAATTTGAGTACGTCGCCGCAATTCTTGATTAAACACGACTCCTTCAATAAATTCTTGCACCAAGAAGAATTTTTGTTCTTCTTCAAAGTGAGCAAATAATCTGGGAATCTGATTATGGTTGCCTAGGGCGTACAGCACCTGAGCTTCTGTGTCGAACAGGCGCTTTGCAGCTTGAAACGTTTCTGGATCGACCTTTTTAGGTTTCAGCTGTTTTACAACACAGGTAGGCTGTCCAGGCAAATGTAAATCATCAGCCAAATAGGTTTGCCCAAAACCACCTCCCCCCAAGTGTTGTCTGATTTGGTAACGGCTTCCAAGAATTTTGCCCAGCATAACTTACCAATCTTCCAGAGTTTACGAGCCTATGAGCGGCAGCCAGGAAATTTCTGAAACTGCTCTAGCCTATCTACAAGGATCGCAACAAAGCGGTTTCAAAGGTTCCGAGGAATTACTCAGAAAAGCTCAAAATCTACGAAGATTTGCATAAAGAAACCGTGAAGATTCCGGTTTGAGAAGAAGTTTGTCTGAATAAGATAGCGAAGGTACTATCCAGTAGAGATTAGGAGCGATCGCCACATCATACTTAATCGCATTCTGTTTGAAGTACGTCTTTATGGGCAAAATTTTTGGACAAAATTTTTATGTTAATGAAGAATTGATTAAGTTGGAATTTTTGCTAGTAATGCTCACTATGCTAGGTAAGGGTAAATACACAAGGCTTCCAGTGCAATGCTAGAAAATATACTGAGTTTTTCTAGTTTTCAATGGGATGTATTGCTAGCGTTGAAATTTGATCTTTTGATTAATGCTGGGTGTATCGGTTTTAGCATTCTTGCTCGAATAAACGAAATATAGAGACGTTTCATAAAGTGTCCATATCATCACGAGCAATATCTGCAAATCATCCTAAAAATTAGCAATACATAGTATTTCTCAACTGACTGAATATTAAATATTACTAACTTTAGTTTATGTGTATAAATTGTACATATTCCACCCTCGAGTCTCCATTGAGATTTGACTCATCTTTCTCGTTGGAAGATTTAGTTACTGAATCTACATCATCATTCAATATTGGTTCTCACCTAGTATCAACAGATTCTTTGTCGGTTAAACTCTTCAGAGCTGCTAGCTCTCTAGTTGATCTGGATATAACCGAGCTAAACCCTACAGAGAACTCTGTTTTAGATCTGTTTGATCAGGCCTTGACCAGTTTGACAAGGTTGGGGAAGAGAGCGATCGCACTTGCGCCTCAAATAGATCTGACCGTCGGACTTGCGCCTCAAATAGATCTCGCCGCTGAATTGACTACTCAGCGAAGTAGTGATCCTCGACGTTCGAGCCGACCGACCTTAAGCACAGAATTGGTCGATAGCCCAGCAATTGCTGCGTTAGTTGCTCCGCCTAGTGTGCCCAGCATGGTTACTATTAGCAATCTACTCTTTAGTGGAAAAGAAGGTGATACAGGCACCTTTCAACTGAAGCTTAATTTGGAGAAAGCCCCAACCTCAGACATTACGCTGGCATTTACACCGGGTAGCTTTTTGGTCGTGGATGCAGATGGCAATCTGCAAAACGGTACTCAGAATTTTGTTACTTTCACGCCCCAAACGTGGAATCAAATTCAGACGGTTTGGTTTATTGCTGAAGTGGATGGAATTGGGACAGACCGCACGATTGGCAATACTATCGACTACCAGCTAAGCGGCGGGGCCCTAGCAAGCGGCATCTATAATTTAGGCTCAGTTGCAAACACCTACGCTCCTGACACCTCGCGGTTTGATATTGACCTTGACTTTCGCAACGATACTTCTGGGTTTTGGACGCTTGAACGACGAGCGATCGCACAAAAAGCATCAACTGATTGGTCAAGCCGAATTGCCAATGAATGGACTGGCTTGCAATTAAATGGGGCAATCAACACGCTGAAGACTGGATCTTCTGTCAATACAGCGTTTCAAACTCGGCGCTATGTAGATGATTTGGTTGTGTTTGTTAACACGATAAACTCTAATGGAACCGCAGGAGGCTATGGCGGAATTGAATATGATTATGGTGGATGGATCACATCCGCCGATCTGATGCCCCGCGTTGGGCAAATTGCGATCGATGAAGCAGTCAGCAATACCTACTTATACAATGCGGTATCGCACGAATTGGGGCATACTTTAGGACTGCTAGGATTGAACTGGGAAGGCTACCTCAAGCAAGACTTCACAACACCTCAAACTGCTGTTTTTAAAGGGGAATATTCCAAAGCACTTAACGGTGGACAAGACATTCCTTTACAGTCTCAAGATGGGGCTAATCCAGTAACGGGAGGGTATGACTACTGGCATCCAGCTGCCAAAATTTCGTCCATCTTATCTTACGAGTGGATTTACTATTTAGCAGGTCCAACTGAAATGGATTTTGCCCTCCTGGCAGATAGCGGTTATCAGATTTACGGCGTTAATGTGCCTTTCCCGCCTGTAGCGCCTGTAGTGCCTGTAGCCAACGTGCCCCCAGTGACAGATCAGCCGACCAACACGACTAGCACAAATCTCCAACCAGATCTACAAGTTGTTGTCGCAAAGACTGATCCTCTTCCCGTGCAGGAGGAGCAACTGATCATCCCAATCAGCGAAGTTCTTCAGGTCGCGATAGAATCCATTCAGGAATCAGATTCAGTACTGCAACCAATTTAGGTGTTTTAGGTCAATAACATATTGACCACGTTAGTTGGCCAATATGTGTGATTTATTTCCAAGTCCTTTATGTAATCAGACAAGAGGAAGCGTTCCTATCTGATTACATCCCGATGCCTAAACGTCCTGCCAAACTGGGGGTCAGTGGCAGCAACGTAACGATCATCAAAAATAGTGCCAGTAGGCATAATGCCGCGCGAGCATCGTCTGGCTCGGTTATTTCATTCAAACAGGGGCGCTCCAAATCACGCTGGACAAATAGCAGAACCAGTGCCCAGTAAAACGCTAGTGGATTCACAAAAGAAGCCAATCCCAACACAATCAAGACACCAACGGTAGTTCGGGCGGCAATTTTGCGACCATAGACTGCTTGCACAATCCGTCCCCCATCCAATTGTCCGGCAGGCAGCAGATTGAGTGCAGTAATCACTAACCCTAACCACCCCAAAACAACGAATGGGTGAACATCGACAATGGGTTGTTTTAAGAGTTCTTGCAAAACTACTCGTGCCAAAGTGCCAACTAAAACCGAACCCTGAAAAAATTCCGAAGGCAGTTGAAATAGGCTGCCTTTGTGGGAGAGCAGTAAGCCAAGGAGCAGCGTCAGTAATGAGAGGCCACCCCCAACGGCAGGTCCCGCAAATGCCACGTCAAATAAAACATTGCGATTGGGCAAGATGGAGAGAAACTTGGTTAAAGCGCCAAATGAGCCAATTTGAAGAGTAGGAATAAAGAAGGGTAAGCTAAGGCGGACATTGTGGCGATCGGCAACGACCCAATGTGCAATTTCGTGAGCCGCGAGGATACCAATAATGCCAGCTGCAAAAGGGATAGTTTCAACGACTCTGTTTGGGTTTTCAAATAAGTCAAAACCCAACATCAACCCTGAGCTTTCTAAACAAGCTATAACGCTAACGATGAGTAAAAAGCCTGCTAGCAGATTTTGTGACAGGTTAAGCGGTTGTGGATCGCGGCTACTTGGCAAGACGATAATGACGGGCTTATCGTCCTGATTCTCGACCAAAAAAAGACGATAGGTGTCTCCCAACCGCGTTTTTAAGCTTTCAGAGAGTTTGGTGTACGCTGCCTCTGGGTCACCACGAAGATTGCCGCGAAAAATCGCACCTTCTTGATAAGGAATTGTTTCGGTTGCAAAAAAGGTATCAATTCCAAAAATGCCTTGGATCGCCTTGAGATCTTCTGGAGGAAGCGGGACGACATCAGTATCCACTTCTGGCATTGAATCTGCTTGAGGTGATGGGCTAGGTTCGATTTGGGTCGAGTCGTTTAATACTGATTGAGCAAGATTACCAGCTTCCGCGATCGCGTTTACTCGTTGAGCCGCTGCTGCTTGCTTGAGCGATCGCACTTGACCGCCCAAACCAATGTAGGCTCCGGCGGATACAACTAACAACAACAGCATAATTGCCAGATTTAGCATTACCCCAGCGGCAGCCAACCCGAAAAATATCAGCCAGGGAGCCATCAGCACCACAGACTGCAACCATGCAAAAATGCCAAGCTTGCCAAGGGGTCTAGCGCGAAAAAATCCCCACGCTAACAACCCAACTCCAAAAGCAACCGTCAGTATTGTTAAATCTTCAGTAATTGCCGTGAACATCCCAAACCCTTTTTCTAAATAAAACGACTCTGTTCAAAGAGACTTTATTTGTCTTAATAAAACGCCTAAACATCTACTCTACCTGAATTAGATGCCTCCATTTCTCAACAAAAAATAGAGGGAACCCGTGGGACTCCCTCTAAAGTTTGGTTTAAGCCAATTAGCCTTGTAAAAGCCAACTATTTTTTACCCTTTTTACCGTCTTTCTTGCCATCTTTCTTTTTGTCATCCTTCGGCTGATCATTCGCGTCTGCCGTTTCGGAGGCTTCGATGTCTACATCCTTTTCTGATGCTTTGCTCTCTACATCGGTAGAAACGCCCATTTGAGCAGCAACCTCTGCCGCAAAATCAGTTTCTTCCTTCTCAATTCCTTCGCCTAGTTCAAACCGGACAAAGCGGCGAACTTGAATATTTTCACCGAGCTGAGCCACATGCTGCGCAAGCAACTCTGCGATCGTAATATTTTGATCTTTGACGTATGCCTGATCAAGCAAGCACATTTCCTTCAATCGCTTTTCAATGCGCCCCTGCACAATTTTTTCTTTCATTGCATCAGGTTTACCCGACAGGTCATCCCGACCCATCTCAATTTCTTTTTCCTTGTCAGAAATCGCGGCAGGAATGTCACTAATTTTGACGTACTCCACTTTGGATGCAGCAATTTGCATGGCGATGTTTTGAACGAGTGCTTTAAATGCCTCATTTCGAGCCACAAAGTCGGTTTGGCAATTCACTTCTACCAAAACGCCAATTCGACCACCAATGTGGATGTATTGACCCACTAATCCTTCGGCAGCAACTTTTCCAGCTTTTTTCTCAGCCGATGAGATTCCTTTTTTTCGCAGCCATTCGCTTGCCTTCTCAACATTGCCCTCCATTTCCTGAAGCGCTTTTTTACAATCCATCATGCCTGCGCCAGTTTTTTCGCGCAGTTCTTTAACTAACTTTGCCGAGATGTCTGCCATTGCCCTTACTCCTAACTGTCTAAAGCATGAGCGATGAGTGACAAGTTAGGGTCTGTAACTTATCACTCATCACTCATCATTATTATTTACTGTGCGGTTTCCTCGGTTTCCTCAGGGAAAGCATCGCTATCTTCATAGTCGTACTCCCCATCAGTACCGTCATAATCATCGTATTCCTCATCGGCTTCAAGTTGACCATGCCGACCTTCATAAATCGCATCTGCCAGTTTGCCTACAATCAGTTTGATGGACCGGATGGCATCATCGTTCGCTGGAATAGGAATATCTACCACATCGGGGTCACAGTTAGTATCTAACATGGACACGATAGGCAGGTTGAGCTTTTGGCACTCTTGAACTGCGTTGTACTCTCGTTTTTGATCCACAATCACCACGATGTCTGGTACCTTACGCATGGCTTTGATGCCACCTAGATATTTCTGTAGTTTCTCTAGTTCGCGGCGCAAGACGGACGCTTCTTTTTTGGGCAATAAATCTAGCCCACCGGTTGCTTCGCGGCGTTCGAGATCTTTCAAGCGATCAACGCGAGTTTTGATGGTCGTCCAGTTGGTGAGCATTCCGCCCAACCAGCGCTGGTTGACATAGTAAGCACCGCATCGGCTGGCTTCTTGTGCCACAATTCCCGCAGCTTGGCGTTTGGTGCCAATAAACAAGAACTTTTTACCCTGCTCGGAGGCAGTTCGCACATAGTTGTAGGCTTCATCCATTAGTCGGGCGGTTTGCACCAGATCAATAATGTGAACGCCATTGCGGGAGGTGTAGATGTAAGTATCCATCTTGGGATTCCAGCGGCGGGTTTGATGCCCAAAGTGAACCCCAGACTCTAATAATTGAGCCAATGAAACGACTGGCATATTGACTTTTCTCCTGTTCGGGTTATTCCTCCATCCGGTTGCATCTCTGAATTGAGACACCCGAAATTCCGGATGTGCGAATTTAAACAACCTCTCTAGTGTAGCGTAGCTAGGCTGGCATTTATTTAACTGTGCTTCATTTCCCGATAGGCTTGGTAAACTCCCTGGACGTTGTACCAGTTGAGGAAAATCCGGGCAAGTTCTAAGGCGAGTTGGGGTTTTCCTTGGTCAATTAGCCATTGCAATAACGGAGCCAGGGTGCGTTCGTTGAGTAAGCCGCCTAGGGAAAGAATGCCCCAGAGGACGCGATGCAGCCAAGTCATTTGGATCATTAGTCGCACATTCCAGGTGGGGTGTTTTTGGTAGAACAATACGCCCATTTTGCCGCGCTGAATTTCTTGATCGATCAGTTTGGGGATTTGGGTGAGGGAGAAAGGGGGATGCCAGTGATAGCCAACCGCATCAGGGCATTTGAGCAATTGTAAGCCCAAATTTTTAAGCCGTACGCCGAGTTCAAGGTCTTCCCAGCCGTAGAGTTGAAATTGTGTGTCGAAGAGTCCAGCTTGGATTAGCCAGGTGCGAGCGATCGCAACGTTTCCGGTGGCAAAAAATGCCTGAGAGTAATCGGTGACTTTGAAGGGTTCCGAGGTGGGATCGGCAAAATTGCAGGTGTTAATCACGCGCCCGTAGGTGAAGAGGCGATCGTGACCGAGCGATCGCGCGCCTTCCAGCAGCTTTTCTGCGTGGGACTGCAAAAAAATCTCTGTGACTACCAAATCACTATCAATAAAAATGATCGTGTCGCCCGCTGCTTTTTCAACTCCCAAATTTCGAGCCGCTGCTGCACCTTGATGATCCTGCTGAAACACGCGCACATGAGGAAATTCAGCCGCACTATGCAACCATTCCACAGTTTTATCGGTAGAGCCATCATCCACCACCACCACTTCATATCCGGCAATTTGACTCGGATCAAATACCTGATGCTCTAACACCTTCAGGCATTTCTCCAGAATCGGCTTCCGGTTATACGTAGGAATGACCACACTAAAAAACACACTGACTCCTCTAAGTTGATTGGTCTACATAAATGGCAACGTCTACCCGCCTAAGTTTAGCGTGTTAGGAATTTGTGCATATATTGATTGACGAGTTGGGGCTGCTCTTGTTGCACCCAATGGCTGCAATTGAAAAGGTATTTAATCTGGAAGTCGCGCACATATTGTTCGGTGCCATAGCTGAGTTCTTTGCCCAAGGGCATGTCATCTTCGCCCCAAATCATCAAGACAGGCACTTCTAAAACGTTCCAAGAGCTTTGCAGGAAAGAACCTAATTGAAGGACGTTACGGTAGTAGTTAACAGCAGCCGTGAGAACACCGGGTTTAGCAATGGCGTTTTTGTAAGCTTCAATGTCGGCAAGAGTAAAAGCATTTTTATTTTTTGCCATGCCTTGAAATGCTTGTTCTAGTGCCTGGTAGTCATTCAACTGAATCAGGAGTTCTGGCAGGAAGGGAAGTTGAAAAAAGAAGATATACCAACTGCGGAGAAGTTGTTGGGGCGTGCGTAAGCCTTCGGCAAATTTGGCAGGGTGAGGCATGTTAAGGACGATGAGGCGTTCTACCATTTCAGGATGGGTGTAGGCAAAAGACCAGGCGATCGCGCCGCCCCAGTCATGACCTACCAACACACATTTTTCATAACCCAACCCTGCAATCACACCCTGCACATCTTTGACAAATTCGGGCATGGAGTAGGCAGTGGAATCCGTTGGTTTATCGCTATCGTTGTAGCCACGCAGGTCAATTGCCACAACTTTATAATCTTTTGCAAACTCTGGAATTTGGTGCCGCCAAGAATACCAGAATTCTGGAAACCCGTGAAGGAACAACATTAAAGGTCCACTACCTTGAGTCACATAGTGAAGTCGAATGCCATTAGTAGTGATGAAATCGTGAGTCCAGGGTTCGTGCATAGGAAATGACCAATAGCGAGGGCGAATGACGAATAGGGAAGGGTGAATTAAGGAAATTTAGACGCTAATTTGTAGGATTAGAATGCATCGGTTGAAATGCGTTGGGTTGCCCAGATGGGTTCGCCGTTTTCGTTAGTTTTGATGAAAGCTAAACGCCAGGTTTTCCCTTCTTTTTGACGTTGCAAATACACTTCAAAGGGAGTCTGACGCTGAGTAATGTCCCGTTTGAGCAGTTTGATGGTGTAGTCGCAGGTGCCCTTCACTTGATAGGCCTGAAGCGCTTGAATTTGCAAAGGGATTTTCTCAGCGATTTTGATGCGCCGAATCTGGATTTCAGGCTGAAGATCTAATCTGAGCTGTTGGTTAAGCTGCTGTTGAGTTTGGCTTAGCTGGAGCGCGATCGCCTGCTCAACTAAATCGTTTGGCAACTTCACACCCATAGTCCCGCAAGCGGTGAGTAACAGTGCCAGCGCGATCGCCCAGATAACTCGTCCCATTTAGATTTTCACTCTAGTTTCCATCCATTAATTATGAATGATAAAGAGATGAGAAAAATGGCAGAACAGTGAAGGTAGGAGCTAAGAGCGCCAGCATATTACCACTGTGGATCGCTTTTCAGTAAAGCTTCTACTGCCTCGGGAGGGAGGGGTTTAGCAAAGAAATAGCCCTGACCATATTCACACTTAAGCGATCGCAGTTGCGCTAGCTGTTCTGCGGTTTCTACGCCTTCTGCCACAATATACATGCCCAGATTGTGCCCTAGCATGATGATAGTTTTAACAATGTGAACATCCTCACTTTCTAGCCCCATGCGGCTGACAAACGAACGATCAACCTTGATTGTGTCGGTAGGAAAGCGATGGAGGTAGCTGAGAGAGGAATAGCCCGTACCAAAATCATCGATACTGAGTTGCAGGTTGAGCGCTTTCAAGCGTAGGAGTAACGCGATCGTGGGTTCCACATTGGTCATGGCGATACTTTCTGTAATCTCAAGCTTGAGACAATGCCCATCTACATTAGTGTCTTTTAGAGTTTGCTCGATTTGGCTAACGAGATCGGCGGGTTGAGCAAATTGTTTGCTGGATAGGTTGACGCTGACCACCAAAGGATCGCTGCTAGGAAACTGGTTCTGCCAAATTTTTAATTGACGACAGGCTTCCTCAATCACCCAGGCACCAATGGGAATGATCAGATCAGTTTCCTCTGCTAATGGAATAAACTCAACCGGATGAACAAACCCTCGCTGAGGATGTTGCCAGCGCAATAATGCTTCAAATCCAGCAATTTTGCCCGTTTCTAAGTCGATAAAAGGCTGATAGTGCAATTGAAATTCTTGGCGGTTAATTGCCCCACGCAAATCAATTTCAAGCTGCATCCGGGTCATTACTTGCACTCGCATCCCAGACATAAACATCTGATAGCGGTCTTTTCCAGATCCTTTTACCTGGTTCATTGCCGTGTGGGCATCTCTGAGAATGTCTTCGGGTTGGTAGGGTTGGTTTGCCTGACACCACACAATACCCACACTGGCAGTTGTAAAAATATCCTGCCCATGAAGATTAAACGGCTGTTTCAGTTGTTTTTGTAGGTGATCAGCTAAGTGCCCCACTTCATCTTTATCTCGGACCTGGTGCAGTAGAATTGCAAACTCATCTCCACCCACCCGCGCCAGTTCGTCATGAGACCGTAGGCAGGTTTTCAACCGTCGAGCGATCGCAACTAGCAATTCATCCGCCCGTTGATGCCCCAAGCTATCGTTAAGGCCTTTAAAGCTATCAAGTCCTAACAGTAAAACGGCTGTTCCAGGATGTTCTTCAGTAGAATGGCTCAGCTTTTTTTTGGAACGATTCAGTGACCACTGAAGTCTCTGAACCAATAAAGCCCGATTTGGCAACCCGGTCAGTTCATCGTGGCGTGCGTCGTGGAGAAGACGATAAGAAATTGCTGCGACGCTAGAGCTAATAAAAGCGATCGCCGGGGGCACAAAAGGTATCCAACCGTGGTGCAAAAATAAGATAAAACAGCCACCAAACAATCCGCCAATCGCAATCAGTCCCACCACTCCTAGAGTTAAAGGATGACGGAATCTCCACCCCAATAGCCCTCCAGCACATGACCAAGCAACAATCCACAGAACTTCACCTTCCTGCCACCAAAACCAGGTCAATGGATAGCCATCTATGATGGTGCTAAGAATTTGGCTAACCTTTTGAGCATGAACAATCACCCCCGGCATGGCGGGGCCTTTCTCATTAGAAAGGTTGTAAGGTGTTAAAAACAAATCCTTAATGCTGGGAGCTGTAGTCCCAATCAGGACGAGCTTATCTTTCACCCACGCCGGATCGACCTGTCCATTAAGCACCTCCGTTAGGCTAACTTTGCGCGCTACGTTGTAAGCGGAGCGATAATTTAGCATCACCTGATAGCCGCGATCGTCTAAGGTTTGGTAACCCCCTGCATCGGGATTTAGTGCCGGAAAAATCGTATCGCCAACGGTGATTGCCTCGCGGGGTGTCACCTCAAACTTTAAACGCTCCTTTGCCAAGTAATGCAATGCCAATTGCAGGGAGAATGAATACAAGGCTTTGCCATCGACGGTGGCGTACAGTAAATTACGCCGGACAACCGCATCTAGGTCAACCACAATATCGCTGATGCCTACCCGACCAGGCGGAACTCCCTCGGGAGAAGGTACTGCATCTTTATCTACACTGCCGAGCAGCGTAATTGCAATTAAATTAGGGGCTTGAAGTTGCTTTGCTAAGGCACTTTCTCCTGGAGGATGAGGTACATCCCGGTAGATATCTAACCCAATCGTGCGGGGTTGATAGGTTTGTAGTTTTGCAATGACTTGAGCAATGACGGCATCTGAAACGGGCCAACGCCTTTGCGATCGAATATCTGCTTCGGTGATGGTGACGACTAAAAGTCTTGAATCTTCTTCACGATCAGGGCGTAGCCGAATCATCTGGTCGTAGGCTAGAAGCTCTGATGACTGCAATCCGCCTAAGCTTCGGATGCCAACCATACACCCTGCAACCAGCAAACTCGTTAGCAGTGCAGGATGCTTCACAATCGATCCTGCAACCCAACGGCTGGTTCGGATAAAGCTAGTAACTCTTCTTTGAAGATGTGCCATGCAAGCGGGATAGACGGGGATAAGCGATCTCAAGAAACACTACTTCACATTCTCAGCAAACGTATGTCAAAAAATACTCTACATAGAGTCCATAAGCCTAGCCGGACAAATCCACGATTGCATACTGCAAAAAAAGAAACTTTTGAAGAAGTAAATGTTCTAAGCCACTAGTTTTTCAGCGGCTTTTTTTCCAAGCTAAAGCTCGAATTCCCACGAAAGTTCAATTGCTAAAACTTGCAAACTAAGTAAATCGGTTTAAATCTAAAGATGGCTTTATCCCCTGTATCGCTCATTCTACTCAACTGAAACTCGTCTCAGCCAATAGAGCAGCAAAATGTCAAATTTAAGTAGCTGGGTTAGCAAGTCTCTTTCAAGGGAGCGTTCTAGCCACCTCAATATTTAAACGTTGCTAAGAAGTTTTATAGAAATAAGTTAAGTAAACAAGGGGCTTAAGCCCCTTGTTTGCAAAATTTGCGGAGTTCTGACGGGTCAACTACCCTTACAAGCTGTCTGATCCAAGGATGGTTTCAAACCATGAGGAAGTATGCGATCGCCAATGCCAAGCATTCAATTTTCACAAGTTTATTCAAAAGGATGTCTAAACTTAAGAATTTGCGAGACAATGGGGCACTGGAATAGCACCAGTTATTTATGACCCTTGATCCAACCTTTGCTGCGCAACTTGCCGAGTCCGCCGATCGCCTGTTTAATCTACTTGAATGCTTCCATCAGCCCCAAGTATTGGTTGTGGGTGATCTCTGTCTAGATGAATTTTTGACTGGGCAAGTAGAGCGGCTTTCCCGAGAAGCGCCCGTTCTGATTCTTCGGCATGAACACACTCAACAGGTTGCAGGAGGCGGTGCGAACGCAATCTATAACTTTGCAAAATTGGGTGCTCAAGTAAAAGCAGTGGGGCTAGTCGGCAACGATGGACAAGGCAAAGCATTGCGCCATATTTTTGAAGCAGCTGGAGTGAACACTGAAGGAATTTTATTGGATCGCGATCGCCCCACAGTCACCAAAACCCGTATCTCAGGCCACGCTCGCCAATCTGTGACTCAGCAAATTGTTCGCGTCGATCGCAAATCCGATGAATTGCCCTCTGCTGAATTGCAAACCCAACTAGTACACTATATTCGCCAACAAATTAGCAGCGTTGATGCAGTCGTATGCTCTGACTACGGCGATGGGACTCTCTCTGAAGCAGTGATTGCCGCCGCCCTATCCCATTCCTTTAGCGTCGTGGATGCCCAAAAAGATCTCAACCGCTATCAAGGAGCCAGCATTTTTACACCCAACCTTCCTGAAGCCGAGCAAGCGGTTGGCTACTCTCTCGTAAAGGTAGATGGCAGCAAAAGCGAAGCTCTGTTGCGTCAGGGCGGCAAGGACCTACTGCAGCTAACTCAGGCTCAAAAAATGTTGATTACTCGCGGCGAAGATGGCATGAGCCTTTTTCAAAATGACGGCACCGAATATCACATTCCCGCCTTTAACCGCACCGACGTCTTTGATGTCACTGGAGCAGGAGATACCGTAGTTGCTGCTTTAACTTTAGGATTAGTGCTCGGAGCCTCTTCCTGGGAAGCAGCCGTATTAGGCAATTTAGCTGCCAGCATCGTAGTACGGCAGTTTGGCACGACTCCAACGACTCCAGGCGAGATGAAGATAGCCTTAGAACTGTTGCTAGAAGAATCAACAAACAAGTAGGTTTCAGCTATTAGGTGTCGGGTGTTAGACGTTAGCGGGGCACATGTTTGATGATGGCTGTCTTAACTAATGAGGGATCGAGTAGGCTTCATCTGGGAGATGGTTTTGGAGTGATTTGAGGAACTTGCTGCGGGTTGGAGGTTGCAGCAGGAGCAGCAGGTGGTTGAGCTGCGGCGGGAGCCTGAGTTGCTGGGATTGTGGGTGCTGCCAGAGGCGTGGCAGATGGTGCGGCAGTGGTTGGATTGACGACAGGCGCAGGGGCTTGCTTATCACCCAAAATGCTGGCATTTCCAGGAACGTAGTAAACCCCAGAAACAGCAGCAATCATTAAAGTTGCCAGGGTGCCGACAAATAGGGCTTTCCAACCCAGTTCGGAAATATCTTTACGACGGGAAGGAATCAGGGCGATCGTGCCGCCGACAAAAATCCCGACCGATGCCAGGTGGGCAAAGCCAGACAGAGCATAGCTGACAATCAACACAGCGCGATCGCTCAACGTCCCTTGGGCTGCCGCTACTGACAACGCTTGATAGGGTGGAATCGCCGTTTCTAATAAGCGCCGTCCGATAATTACTGAAGACAGCCAAAGTTCATTCCAGTCGAGGGAAACCCCAGTTAAAAACGTGAATGGTAAGAATAAAAAACCGAGGATATTTGCCAGAGTCACAACCTGAAACACATCCCCAATCGGACTGGGCAAGGTCGCCAGCCAAATGAAGATCTGGTTGATCAAATAGACCAAGCCCAAGATCAAGATCAGCACAGCGGCGATCGATACTGCCATTTTTACCCCATCCAGTGCCCCAATAATTGCTGCATCCAGGGGACTCACGCGCTCAATTGGTTCTCCTCCAACAGTCTCCTGTGGAACATTTTCTTCAAAATTACCGGAGTCATCGCCTCCGGTTCGTCTTAAAGACTGTTCTCCCCGAAGGAGCCGAGCAATTTCTTCATCTTCAGCGGTGACTGGCATCTCTGCAATGGGCGTGCGATTGGCATCCTCCACTAGTTGACGCTTGCTTGTGGGCGATCGCAGCTTGGATGCTTTCGGTTCTTTGGGTAACCCGCCCAGCGTCAGCGGCACCTCCGTTTCTGGCACTAAAATTTTGGACAGGACAAAACAGGCAGGAATCGCCATAATCGACGCAGAAACCAAATGCCCCAAAATGTTAGGAAAAACGGGTTTGAGAAAACTAACGTAAATTGCCAGGGTTGAAGAAGCGGCAGTGCCAAAACAGCAAGACAAAATCGCACAGAGTTCGCTGCGAGTCATCTTGGCAAGAAACGGCTTGACGACGATCGCCGCCTCAATTCCCACAAAAATATTTGCGGCACCGCTCAACGCTTCTGCCCCGCTCAACCGCATGGTGGCATAAAAAATTCGGGCAAACACATTGGTAATTACCTGAATCACGCCAATGTTGTAAAGCAGCGCCATCAAGCCAGAAAAGAAAATCACCGTCGGCAGTGCCCGAAACGCAAATATATAACCCAAGTTCACATCAGGTGGTTTATCTGCTAAGGGCACAATGTTCCGCCCAAATACAAACCGTGCTCCCGCATCCGCTGCATCAAACACCACGTTGAGTAAGTCGCTAAACGCCTTCAGCGCATCTCGTGTTGGCGGAAACAAAAAAACCGCTGCTCCTAGCGCGAGCTGCAACAGAATTCCCGTCACCATTACCCGCCAAGGAAAATAACGCAGACGGCGATTCTCGGAAAACAACCAGGCGATGAAACACAACCCAAAAATGCCAAGAAACGAGATCAGATTCAGAATAGACATAGGCTCGGCACTCGATGAAGAAAACGGTGAACGATCAACAGCAGTTTTGCACTATTCAAAGACGCGATCGCAGATAAAACGAATCTCTGTAGGCGCGCCCTACGAAACGATCAATTGAGATAAAAATCATCCTGGCGACAGAAGACAAATATCTTTCAAGACAATACTCAAAAACTTCTACCTCCGCACAGACGAAATCACTACACTCAGTTAAATGTTACAAAACGAGTCAAAGCTATAGGTTTAATCATCTGATGAAATGAGGTCGCAATTGGAACATTGACCCACCGTTTTCCTGACATCTCTTTCTTCTAAAAGGTTGATAATGGGCACATGAACCTTGTAGACCTCTAGCTAACTTTTCATGGAAGCGTTTGAGCCAATCTCGCCTAAGTGGACCCAATCAGCGGTTCATGCAGCAACATTTCAGTGTCCTAAATGTTATGCCAGCAGCAAAGCCGCAAAACAGGTTTGGATCAACCGTCGATCGCCCGTTTTTACCGCAGATCACCGCCGCAAGTGGCAAGAATTTTATCAATGCAACTGCGAGACGGTGTGGTGGGGTTGGAGCAGCGATCGCCCCCCATCTGATCTCGCCAATCAAGAACGAGAACTGCCTCCTCCCCGATTCAATCCGTTTGAAGAGTAAGGCATAAACCAATCGTTTGAAAGATCACTCCCAGCCCTAAAGTCAGATAGCGGGATTAGCCAATCTCTAGGTTCAAATGGAGACTACTGACCCAAATAAGCTTCTAACACTTCTGGGTTGGATTGAATTTCTGCCGGAGTGCCATCTGCTAAATTGCGTCCTTCTGCCAGGACCCACACGCGATCGCATAGAGACATAATCACATCCATGTTGTGTTCGATGATCAAAAAGGTCATGCCGTCACGGTTCCAGCCTTGGATGCGATCGCAAATTTGATTGATCAACGTTGGGTTCACACCAGCGGCCGGTTCATCCAGCAAAATCAGCTTCGGCTCAGCCATCAACGCCCGTCCGATTTCCAGCAGTTTTCGCTGTCCGCCTGACAGTGCCCCAGCATATTCATTTGCCATGTGCGCCAGTCCAATCGACTCTAAAATTTCAAATGCTTTTTGGCGTTGGGCTTTCTCTTCTTGAGCAATCTGTTTCTGTTGAAACCAGGTATTCCAAAAATTTTCCCCGGTTTGCTTTTGGGCAGCCAGCAGCAAGTTATCTAAAACCGACAGTCGAGACAGGACACGAGCGACTTGAAAGGTGCGAACCATCCCCATTCGAGCGATGATGTGAGGCTGGAGGTGATGAATCGGTTCGCCATCAAATAGCACTCGCCCTTGATCCGAACGAATGACGTTGGCTAACAGATTAAATAGGGTCGTTTTTCCAGCGCCATTTGGTCCCACTAACCCGGTAATGCTACCTTGAGGCACTTCAATCCGAGCACAATCAACGGCACAACAGGTGCCACCAAAATTTTTAACGAGTCCACTGGCTGCTAATAAAGGCAGTTCCACCTGCGGGGCAACCGTACCTTGCACTGCTAAGCCCTGTGGCAGGTTTTGTTCAGCGAGATAGTCTGTGGAAGATTGGGAAAGGTTGGTTGGTTCATCGACCAAGGGTGAGTTCCTCCTTTTTACCTAAAATGCCTTGAGGTCGCGCCATCATCAAAATAATCAGCAACAGGCCAATTACCATGATTCTAAAAGCACCTAGACGGGCATCATCAATACTAGCGGGGAGGAGGGGAATTGCTGAGTGTAAGGCTTGTAAGAATTCTGGCAAAAAGCGGGTTGCTGAAAAATATGCCCAGTAAATGATGGCTCCCAAAATCGTTCCAGCGTTGTTGCCAGCTCCGCCTAACACGACAATAATCCAGGCTTGAAAAGTGATTAGAGGAATAAAGCCGTCCGGATTAATGAAGGTTAAGTTCCAGGCGTAGAAAGCTCCAGCAATGCCCGCGATCGCCCCGCCCAACATCAATGATTGCAGCTTATACCAAAACACATTTTTTCCCAGAGCTCTCGCCACTTCTTCATCTTCTCGAATCGATTTAAGCACCCGTCCCCACGGCGCTTTGACGGAAACTTCTAACCGCCAATAGGTCAGCGCGACTACCGTCACCACTACCAGCATCAACCCTGCTTTATAGGAATAGTCATACAAGGCACTGATACCAATTCCATAGATGAGCAGTCCTAAACCGGTAGCGGCTAGACTCACAAGGAACCTCGGAGCTTGTGCAGGTGGCTCAGGAGAAATGGGCGTTGGCATAGACTCTCTTGTGGAGGATTGCGCCAACTCTGACTTGCTAGTGCGTCGCGCCCATTTCCACAGGTTCCACCCACTAATACCAAAAATGCCTGTCCATAGGGCAATCATGGCAATCTTACTGCCAATCGTGGGTTGAGTAATCGTGCCCAATGGCAGCGGAAAATTGGCAACGCCGAGGGAACCGCGAGTCAACCATTCTTCATTTAGGGCAATCAGCCGAATGACTTCCGATGCGCCAATGGTGACAATGGATAAATAGTCTTCCCGCAAACGTAATGTAGTAGTTCCTAAGATCAGCCCCAATAGTGCTGCAACTGCGCCACCCATCAATGTTGCGATCGCTAACGGCACTTCATTCAAGCTGAGCAATACGGTTGTGTAGGCTCCAACTGTCATGAAAGCAACATGCCCAAAATTGAGCAAGCCTGTGTAGCCCCATTGCAGATTTAAGCCCAAACTAAACAGCGCATAGATGGCTGTAGAAATAATCAGTGAGACGAGGTAACCAACCATACAGGGTTTGGGAAATGATTAGTTGAATCGTATCCTATCAGGTCAGGAGAAACGCAAAGTAGAAAAATGGCAGCAGCATGACAAGCTTAATCTACTGATTTGGGCAAAGACGACGCAATTTGATTCTGGTGTCATCTAATGTCTCTAGGCGATCGCGCTCTGTTCACTCAGATTGACGATGTACTTAGTGAAGTTCATTCAGAAGTCCTCCTCCGCTCTATTTATCCAGAATTTAAGCTTGCCACGCTAATGGGCATAGAGACAAATAAAGTTGCAGAGAAAACAGTTAAGCACTGTGACATTGATATGATCCCCAGGTGATTTTTTGTCATGATTTTCTGACAATTCAATCTCGAAGTGAGCTTGTCAATTTGTGACTGCCGACAGCAATGCTATGATTTCGAGAAATTCACTTAATTGAAAAGGGCTTGGTATTCTATGGCTCAAGCGTCCGTTTCTCCAGTAGTGCTGGTCATTCTAGATGGCTGGGGATATCGTGAAGATGCGGATGGTAATGCTGTAGCCGCCGCTAAAACTCCTGTTATCGATAGCCTTTGGGCAGCCTATCCCCACACAACCATTCGTACTGCTGGCAAAGATGTTGGCTTACCCGATGGTCAAATGGGCAATTCTGAAGTGGGGCATCTTAACATTGGTGCCGGTCGAGTGGTGCCTCAAGAACTCGTGCGAATTTCTGATGCCGTCGAGGATGGTACCCTACTCAGCAATTCAGCGCTGGTCAAGCTGTATCAAGCTGTGAAGCAAAATCAGGGCAAGCTGCACTTAATTGGTCTTTGCTCCGATGGTGGGGTGCATTCTCATCTGTCTCACCTATTCGGTCTGATAGATATGGCAAAGGATCAACTGATCACCGATGTTTGCATCCATGTAGTCACTGATGGGCGCGATACGTTGCCTGATTCGGGTAAGCACTATGTGCAGCAAATCGTAAATTATATTGACACAGCCGGGGTTGGGCAAATTGTTACACTAAGCGGTCGATACTATGCAATGGATCGAGATCATCGCTGGGATCGTGTGGAAAAAGCCTACAGCGTGATGACTCAAGATGGCGACGGAGACGGGCGATCGGTGGTAGAGGTGATGCAGGCTTCCTACGATGCTGACATCAAGGATGAGTTTATTTTGCCGACTCGGATTGCACCGGGAGCGATTCAGCCAGGGGATGGAGTGGTGTTTTATAACTTCCGCCCCGATCGCGCTCGTCAATTAACCCAAGCTCTGGTCGATCCGAAGTTTCAGGGCTTTGAACGAGAACTGATTCAGCCGCTTTCCTTTGCGACCTTTACCCAGTATGATTCTCACTTTCCGGTGCTGGTTGCGTTTGAGCCGCAAAATCTGAACAATATTTTGGGTCAGGTTATTTCTCAGCATGGGCTACGCCAGTTCCGCGCCGCTGAAACTGAAAAGTATGCTCACGTGACCTATTTTTTTAATGGGGGCATTGAAGACCCATTTGCTGGAGAAGATCGAGAAATGGTGCCAAGTCCTCCAGTGGCAACCTACGATCGCGCCCCTGCCATGTCTGCGGCAGCATTGACGGATGTCACGAGCGCGGCAGTAGAAAAGCAAGTTTACTCGATGATCGTGGTGAATTACGCCAACCCAGATATGGTGGGGCATACCGGCAAAATGGATGCGACTGTTGACGCGTTGGAAGTAGTCGATCACTGTCTGGGTCGCCTACTAGAAAGCATTATTCGCGCAGGTGGAACCACCATCATCATTGCCGATCACGGAAACGCAGAAGTGATGTGGGATGAAAACGGTAATCCCTGGACTGCCCACACGACCAATCCGGTGCCATTCATCTTAGTGGAGGGAGAAGGGCGCAAGATTCCTGGACACGGCACCGATGTTAGATTACGTGATGATGGTCGCCTCTCAGATATGGCTCCGACCATTCTTGAGATTTTGAAGCTGCCTCAGCCACCAGAAATGACTGGGCGCTCCATGTTTCTGCCGCTTGAGTTTGGGCTAACCCCCAGTCGATCGCCCGTTAAATTGGTGCGTTAATTAAGGTGATTGCATGTTGGTGCGTCCCATGGAAAGCACGTAGCGCTCGATTAGGTCAGCAAATTCTCGCGAGGATTCGCGGTTTCAAGCTGGCGTAGCTTTTCATAGAGTTCTCGTTCGGGTTCGCTGATCTCTTTGGGGATGACAATTTGAATTTCTACAATTTGGTCGCCCCTCGTGCCGCTGGCTTTGGGATAGCCCTTGTTTGCCAGACGCAATCGCTGCCCAGAGCGCACACCTGGCGGAATTGACATTTTGACTAATCCATCTAGGGTTGGTACTTCCACTGGGTTGCCTAGCACCGCTTCACTGGGAGTTAAGGGCAATTCACAGACAATATCAGAGCCATCTAGCTGAAAGAAGGTGTGAGGTGACACATCGATTTTGAGGTATAGATCGCCGCCGCCTACGCCCTGTCCTTTCAGACGAACGCGTTGCCCAGTTACCATTCCAGCTGGCATGTTCACTTCTAGCGATCGCCCATCTTCGAGCCGAATGCGCTCTCGACCGCCAGAGTAAGCTTTTTCAAGGGGAACCGTGAGCCGTGCTTCGGCATCGCGCCGGGTGGTGCGAGGGACGGTGTAGCTGGTTTTGGAGGTGCCAGGGCGATAAGATTCTCTGGGCGTGCCCGGGGGGGCAGGCGCATCGCGTCGATTGAGGAGTTGATCAACAAAGCTGTTGAAGTCACTGAACTCGTCAAAGTTTATGCCTTCGGGTGCAGCGCGATCGCTACCACGACCATTCCAACCACGACTACCAGGCGATCGAGCTGCTTCCTGAAAACCGCGCTGCTTCCAATAGCGCCCATATTGGTCGTATTTGCTGCGGTTCGTTGGGTCAGACAGAACCTCGTAAGCTTCATTAATGTCTTTAAACCGTTCTTCCGCAGTTTTGTCATTGGGGTTCAGGTCAGGATGAAACTGCCGAGCCAGCCGCCGAAAGGCTTTTTTAAGATCCTCGGCAGGCGTTTCTTTAGGAACCCCTAATATGTCGTAATAGTTGCGGAAGTTTTGCATAGAAAAACAGGTTAGTTGTTAGCTGTTGGCTGTTATCTAATAGCCAACAGCGAATAGCTGTAAATTGTTAGAGCCAGTCATCGTCGTCATCCCAATTATCCTGATTCAGGTTTGGACGGGGATTACGGGGGGGCAGCTTGTTGCGATCCTTGGGCGTTTCATAGGGATCGCGATTATCTCGGTTTGGCGATCGCGGCGGAGAACTAGGGCGAACGGCTCCGTCGCGCGGTGCGCTATCACGGTCATAAGGGGAACGGCTGGATGGCTTGCGGGTTTCCTTCCAATCTTCATTGTCCCAGCTATTGGAACGGTTACCGTCCCGATTTTTATCGCGATTATCGATGCGATTAGAAGGATTGCCGTAGTCCCGATTAGTATCGCGATTGGCACCGCGACTGACATCGCGAGGAGGTGCAGTATCCCAACGATCATCCCCCCGATTAGTATCTCGATTTGAGTCACGCGAGGGGATATTGCGGGGAGCATCATCCCAGCGATCGCTGTCCCGACGATCATAACTACCACCAGAGCGAGAGGGCTCACTGCCGCGCGACAAGCTGCCATAGCCGTAGTTTGAGCCATAGCTGGTACCGTAGCGGTCATTTCCATAGCTGCCATTTCCATAGCTGCTACGGCGATCGTCGTAATCGTAGTAATCATCATCGTCATCGGTAAAGAAGCTTTTGATGGCACCCAACAAGCTATCTTCTTCTTCCTCTTGCTTATTGCGCTGATATATTTCGCGGGTTAGCTCAGACAAGGCATCTTGCAAATCGGCTTGAAAGCGATCAATGCCGCGTTCGTCGTTTTGAGCCAACGCTTCCCGCAATTGGCGAGAAGTCGCTTCAATCCGGCTGCGATAGCTGGTGACAAATTGCATCCCAAAATCCAGCGTTGCTTCTCGCAGTTGTCGTTCCGATTTGAAGATGAGGGATTCGGCATCGTTGCGCTTTTGGATTTTTTCTTTCTTCATGCGATCGGTTGCCGCAGATTCTTGAGCATCCCGTATCATCCGGTTTACTTCTGCTTCACTCAGCGTGGAAGCGCCCTGAATAGTGATGCTTTGTTCGCGCCCAGTGGTGCGATCCATTGCTGTCACCTGTAAAATGCCATTTGCATCAATATCAAAAGACACTTGTATCTGTGGAATACCTCTGGGGGCGGGGGGAATGCCCGTCAGCTTAAACCGTCCCAAGGATTTATTCCCTGTGTTCATCTCGCGTTCACCTTGAAGCGCATGAATCTCCACCAGGGTTTGGTTATCTTCTCCAGTGGAGAAAATGTCAGACCGACGTACCGGAATGGTGGTGTTGCGGGGAATCAGCTTTTTCATCAAGCCGCCAATGGTTTCCAGCCCAAAGGAGAGCGGTGTCACATCCAGCAGTAAAATATCTTTGACTTCTCCTGCCAGAATACCGGCTTGAATCGCAGCGCCTACCGCCACCACTTCATCAGGATTCACATTTTGGTTTGGCTCTTTGTCAATAAAACTGCGAACCAATTGCTGCACGATGGGAATGCGGCTAGAACCACCCACCAGAACGACTTCATCAATCTGAACCGGACTCATGCCTGCATCTTTGAGGGCTTGCCGCACCGGTCCTCGAACACGGGTCAGCAAATCTCCGCAAAAGCCTTCAAATTCGGCACGGGTAAGGCGGGTTTCGAGATGCTTGGGTCCTTCTTCTGTGGCAGTAATGAAAGGCAAATTGATTTCAGTGATGGTGACACCCGAAAGCTCAATTTTGGCTTTTTCGGCGGCTTCGGTCAAACGTTGCAGAGCTTGGCGATCGCGCCGCAGATCAATGCCCTCTTGCTCAATAAACTTTTCTGCTAGCCAATCCACAATTTTTTTATCAAAATCGTTACCGCCTAGCTGGGTGTCGCCGGAGGTGGATTTTACTTCAAATACGCCATCGCCCACATCCAAAATAGAAACATCAAAGGTGCCGCCACCCAAATCGAAGACCAGAATTGTTTGGCTAACTTGGCGATCGAGTCCATAGGCAAGGGAGGCAGCCGTTGGCTCATTCAAAATTCGCTTCACTTCTAGCCCTGCAATGCGCCCAGCATCACGAGTAGCTTGCCGCTGGGAATCATTAAAGTAAGCGGGTACGGTAATGACCGCTCCAGTGACTGGCTCACCCAAATAGCGACTGGCTTCGTCCGCCAGCTTTTTCAAGATCATTGATTGCACTTCTTCCGGGGCAAAATCTCGCTGCAATCGGGGGCACTTGATTTTGACATTGCCCAAATCATCTTTGCGAATGGTGTAAGGAACCCGCTTAGATTCTGGTGTCAGTTCAGAATATTTTCGCCCAATGTATCGCTTTACGCCAAAGAAAGTATTTTGCGGGTCGAGTACGGCTTGTCGTCGCGCCATTTGTCCCACCAGGCGCTCTCCATCTTTGCTAAAACCAACGACAGAAGGGGTTGTCCGCATTCCTTCCGCATTAGCAATTACCACCGGCTTACCGCCTTCCATCACCGAAACCACGGAGTTGGTAGTTCCTAAATCTATGCCGACAACTCTTCCCATGCGTGATTGATCTCCCCTAAGCTGTATAGACAATACAGATGCTTCAGCCTATTGTATCGTGCGAATGGATTGTGCTTTGGCGATCGCTACTTCTCCGCCAACTCACTCGTCGGTTCGGAACGTTACTGAGTGAAATGCGATCGCAAACTAACGGATCACCCTTGCCTCAATTAGAAGCATCAGTGAAGCACTCCCCAATTTTATTACGCTGTCCGATTTGAAAGTATGGCTAGAACTACCCAATTAGTGCTACACCCGTCTGGAGGGACATAGATCAAGCAAGGGGCAGCGATTGCAAGCAGGATTGCGGTAATAGCAGCACTTTTGCCCATGCAACATCAACACTTCATGATGGTCGTAAACTTGTTGAGCTGTCCAATCAGCGGGCAGTAAAGCTTCTAGAATGGCATGGGATTTACCAACATCCACTTTTGCAGGCAAAATTCCTAAGCGCACGGCAACGCGATGATGGTGACTATCCACAGGCAAAGCACGACCGCGTAATTTGCTGAACGCCAGCACTGCCGCACTTGTTTTGGGTCCGACTCCTGGCAAAGATTCCAACCAGGCACGGGCTTCTACAACTGACAGTTCACCCAAGAAATCGAGCGACCATTCCCCGTCTAACCGTTCTTTAATGAGACGCAGCACCTGCTGAAGTCGAGGCGCTTTTGACTCCGCCCAAGTGCAAGAGGCGATCGCAGTTTCCACATCTTCAGTCGGCGCATCCATAACTAAGTCCCAGGTTGGAAACCGCTCAACCAACTGCTGAAATGCTTTGTGAGAGTCCTTATTTTTTGTGCGGTGGGATAGCAGCGATGCAACTAACTCACTCAGCGGATCAAGATTATGAAAGTAGGCGATTGGACAGCCATACTCAACGCAAAGGCGATCGTGAATTGAAAAAAGCGTCTGCTGTTTATCTGACGAAAAGGATAAATTCGTTTGCATAACAGCTTAAAAAAAGAATTTGTGCTGTCTTGAGGACTTCTACTAAACAAAGTGCCACTTTGGGAACAGGCTCTTTCTATAGAGCATTCTCCTAGAGACTTGTAATACTTTAAAGGATTAATGTGTTTCCGGTGAGAGGAATGAAAATGAAAGGATTGAAACGATACTTGATGATGCCTATGGGTATCGCGCTCGCGTTGCTAGGAAGCGCTGAAACTGCTTTTAGCGAATCGATCACTGTTACACCCAATTCCCCATCGATCCAAATGAATGGAACCTCTGGTGGCAATCAGAAAGATGGAGGCTGTGCCGGATTTATTGCAGCCGTTCCTAATCATGTAGTTCAAGTAACAGAAGACACAGATCTACGATTTATTTTGCAGGGTAATGGAGAACCCGCATTATTGATCCGCAGTTCGAGTGGACAAAATTTTTGCGTTCCAGCAGATAGTTACTCAAACGGTAAGGTGGAAATCCCAGGACGCTGGCGGAGAGGAACCTACTCAGTTTATGTGGGCGATCGTGCAAATGGACAGCACTCTTACACTTTGCAGGTTGCTCGAAACTAAGTCCACACCCATTCAAATTGCTCAAGCATTGGAGCGTTGGTATATATCACGCATGATAGAGCATCTGCAAAGCGACATACTGCTCATTGCTCCTCAATGCGTCTCATTGGAATATCCGTAGCATTGGTTTCAATTTCTACAGCACTCACGTCAATCGTGCCTGAAGGAACCAGCCGTACAAAGCGCGTGCCCTCCACTTTCAGTGGATCATTGCAATTGGGGCAGCGAAACTCTGCACTCTTTAAGTTCACGGATTCAAAGCCACATACTGGGCATTCCGCTTGAATCACATTGCGCTTTAGCCACCATCGAAAGCCCACAAAAGCCACGATTGGAGCAATTAATAGTAGCCCAAACAGAAATAACAGTGATTTGACTAGCCAACCCAGCCCAATTGCACCCAACAGCCAAATAACCAAAAAGGGAAGCAGTAAGCGGCTAACATCTGACAATCCGAGTTGAAGATCTTTCAAGCTGTTCTGATTCACAGCCGTCTCCTAATCTGCTTTTGATTTAACTTTTCTATCGTAATCGCGATCGCAAAGGGAAGGTGGTGCGGTTTCCCCTATTGTTTGTTGGGAACATCTTTATAAGCACATTTACTGAAAAGCTCTAAAAATAGATAACACCCATTAAATTCACCGGAGCCAAGGCACCACAAGAATTCAACAGGTGTTAACTAAATAACAACAAGTCCTAAAACAGACCCAAAGTTAGAGCCTTGTCAATAGGCATTGTTGCGCCAATGCCCAAGTACAACGTTAATAAGGTTCCAAATAGAAACACAGTGGTTGCAACCGGGCGACGGAAGGGGTTTTGAAACTTGTTCACATTTTCGATAAAAGGAACAATAATCAAACCCAATGGAACAGATGCCATGAGTACTACACCCAACAGCTTGCTTGGCACAACGCGCAAAATGTTGAACACAGGGTACAAATACCACTCAGGCAGAATTTCCAGAGGAGTGGCAAAGGGATTTGCAGGTTCACCCACCACAGCGGGGTCCAGTACTGCCAACCCTACACATAGAGTAATTGTCCCCAAGATTACAATGGGGAACACATACAGCAAATCATTTGGCCAGGCAGGTTCACCATAATAATTGTGACCCATACCTTGGGCTAGTTTGGCGCGCAAATCTGGATCAGAGAGATCCGGCTTCTTAAGTGTTGCCATCTTTAAAGGCACTCCCTAGTTTAAAAGGTCGGCGAAAAATAAGTAGAAGTTCAAGCGATAGCCAATGTCATACAACAGAAATGAGTAAATCAAATCTGTTGTAGATAAACCTTAGAGGGGTCCAGAAATACCTTGCTTGCGAATCATGAGGAAGTGCAGCAACATGAAGACTGCAATTAGCCAAGGTAGAACAAAGGTATGGGCACTGTAATAGCGGGTCAAAGTAGCTTGACCAACGCTAGAACCACCCCGCAGCAAATCAGCGATCAACACGCCAACTACGGGAATTGCCTCTGGAACTCCAGACACAATTTTGACTGCCCAATAACCCACCTGATCCCAAGGGAGAGAGTAGCCAGTTACACCGAAAGAAACGGTAATTACTGCCAACACAACTCCGGTTACCCAAGTCAATTCGCGTGGCTTTTTAAAGCCACCTGTTAGATAAACTCGGAAAACATGAAGAATCATCATCAGCACCATCATGCTGGCTGACCAGCGATGAATAGAGCGAATTAGCCAACCAAAGTTGACATCGTTCATGATGTATTCAACGGATTGGAAGGCCTCTGCGACCGTAGGCCTATAGTAAAATGTCATTGCAAAGCCAGTGGCGAACTGAATCACAAAGCAAACGAGTGTGATTCCGCCTAGACAATAAAAGATATTGACGTGAGGGGGAACGTATTTGCTGCTGATATCTTCTGAGAGTGCCTCAATTTCGAGACGCTCATTGAACCACTGGTAAGCCTTTGAATTGGTTACCTGCTTAGTGAACATGAAGCAAGAATTCCTAACAATGTATTGCTGTCCATACAAGAATGTAACACAGACACCAAGCGGTTTCTATCTAAAGCGGGATTTGGCTTAGTGGAAAAAGATTGACGAATCAATTTCAACCTGAACAGCGGTTTTATGGTCAGAGCTAAAAAACAAAGCAACTATTGTTTCCGTATATTTACTGACTTGGCGATCGCAACACTCGATTTTGGTTGCTGCCCCGCAAGAAAATTCTTAAGCTAAGGTCAAATTTCATTTATGAATCGTTAGACTAGTCAATCTTGACTAGAACTTTAAGCGTTAAAAAAGGAAGAGCAAAAAAGGTTTTTGATTAAATCAAACTTGAATTTAGCTTTTATGAAACAAAGGACATTTTTGGTCAGGCAGTTATTTTTGCTGCTGTTAATCGTAGTCGTTACGGTTGGGTTTGCCTCTCCCGCGATCGCGCTGACCGAGGAGCAGCGGTTAGTGGCAGAAGCATGGCGACTTGTGGATCGGGCTTACGTAGACGACACCTTTAACCATCAGAATTGGTGGCTCGTGCGGCAAAAAGCACTGAAGCAGGCACTGCCCGATCATGACTCTGCTTATTCAGCAATTCAGAAAATGCTGGCAGGGCTAGATGATCCATTTACCAGATTGCTGAAACCCGATCAATATCGCAGTTTGCAAACGAATACATCCGGTGAACTGACTGGTGTAGGCCTGCAAATCTCGCTGGATTCAGAAACAAAAGTATTAAAAGTAATTGCACCCATCGCGGGTTCTCCGGCAGATCGGGCGGGCGTGCAACCTGCCGATGCCATTTTAAATATTGATGGTGTTCCCACCGCAGGTTTAAGCCTGGATGAAGCGGCAGAACGGATGCGAGGACCGACGAGCAGCCGCGTAGTGCTGACTGTTCAACGAATGGGCAGTGACCTGTTGAATATAGAAATTGTGCGCGATCGCATTGCGTTAAATCCAGTTTCCTTTGAGTTGCGAACTGCTGATAACCAGTCGGCGGAAAGCCCTAAAATAAAAATCGGCTATGTCCGGCTTGCTCAATTTAACGCCAACGCAACAACGGAAGTGAGTCGAGCGATCACTCTTCTAGAAAAACAGGGAGCCGAAGCTTACGTACTAGATCTCCGCAGCAATCCCGGTGGATTGTTGCTGTCAGGAATTGAGATTGCTCGATTGTGGATGGATGAAGGCACGATCGTTTACACCGTCAACCGTCAAGGAATTGAAGGCAGTTTTGAAGCAACCGGACAAGCGTTAACCAAAGATCCACTGGTGGTGTTGGTGAATCAGGGAACGGCAAGCGCCAGCGAAATCTTAGCGGGTGCCCTGAAAGATAATGAGCGTGCCACAATTATAGGAGAGCGCACGTTTGGCAAGGGGTTGATTCAATCACTGTTTGATTTGTCAGACGGGGCGGGTTTGGCAGTGACGGTTGCCAAATACCAAACGCCTGACCATATTGATATCAACAAACAGGGAATTAAACCGGATTTGATAGTGCCACTCGATCCACTTGCCATCACCCAAACGGGAACGCAGAGTGATCGCCAATATGAGGCGGCTGTGGAATTTTTGACTACCCCATCAATGGTTGCTGGTGCTGCCTAATTCTGGACGAACTTATCAAGACCCGCTGCATGGGGCGATCGCGTTAGATGGCAACGATCCAATTGAGGCGCTGATCGTGCAGCTGATTGATACTCCTGCTTTTCAGCGGTTGCGCCGAATTCGCCAGTTAGGTCCAGCTAGCCTGACCTTCCATGGGGCAGAATCGTCTCGTTTCACTCATTCGATTGGCGTGATGGCGATCGCCCGTCGTGCCTTCGACCGAATTGCAAAATCCTATCCCCAATTGCAACCCTATCGTCCAGTGGTGCTGTGTGGGGCGCTACTACATGATATTGGGCATGGTCCGTTTAGCCATACCGCAGAAGAAATTTTTGGCTGTCATCACGAACAGTGGACAGAGCGTATTTTGCAGGAATCCTCCATTCGGCAAGCGTTGACAGCCTTCAGTCCCAAGCTTTTAGAACAATTGCTTCAAGTATATCGCCATACTCATCCAGTACCGTTGGTGTGGCAGTTGGTATCTAGCCAGTTGGATTGCGATCGCTTGGATTATCTGATGCGGGATAGCTATTTTACAGGTGCATCCTACGGCAAAATTGACCTTGATCGCATCCTCATGGCATTGGGCTATGATCCCGTTTCACAGCAGTTAGTGGTTGCTCGTAAAGGCATGGCAGCGGTTGAGCATTACTTAATCGTTCGTTATTTTATGTATGCCCAAGTTTATAACCATCCCAAAAACATCGCTGCCACCTGGATTTTGGAGCAAGCTTTTAACCGGGCGCGATCGCTCCTATCGACAGGTGATCTAACTGCCGACGATACTGTAACTGCATGGTTAACTGGCGACTGCGATCGCATCTCGCTCACTGCCTATCTTGCCGCAGATGATGGAGTATTCACCTACCATCTTCAGCGTTGGCAACAGCACACTGATGCAGTGTTGTCCGATCTGTGCCGTCGATTTTGCGATCGCGACTTGTTCAAAGGATTGGACATTACCCACCTAGATCAGGTGCAGCGAGAAACGCTATTCAGCAAAACGCAGTATTGGTTAACTCAAGCGGGGTTCGATGCGCCCTATTATAGCGGCATTCGGATTTCCTTCAGCCGAGGCTATACGCTGTATCAGAAGGGCATCAAGATTCAAACGCCAACCGAGCTACAGGAAATTAGCAACCTCTCACCCCTCGTGCAAACCCTGACCCAGCCTTACGAGCGTGCTTGGCTAATTTATCCCAAGGAAATTGAGTCAATGCTGAGTTTTGAGTTTTGAGCGCGAAGTGCTTCTCGGCAAATTTTGATGTCAACTAGTGTAATAAGTTCATGAAGCTTATGGCGTGCGATCGGGATCTTACTGATTGAGCAGGGAACTATGGGAAGGCGTAAGCCATTTAACCTAGCAGATGCAGGATCAACCTTTATGCCATCTCAACCTTCTATTGAAGAAAAGAAGTCTCCACCGAAGGCTCAGGAAACAACTCGTCTGCTGCTAGCGCTGTGGGAGTTGGGAGCAGACACAAAAGCGCTCAAAAAGGGAGAATTACCCGATCGCGCTAAGAGATCTGCAAAAGTCTTCAACCAGTTAGTGGACGACGGTGCGATTAAGGTCGAAAAGCAAAAGTCATACTCGCTAGTATCTCTGGAAGCAAAAGGTGTAGAGAGACTGGCTGAGGAACTTAAAACGGTTGATTTTGCCCTCAGTGGTGCGACAACCGGAGCTTGGCTTGCGAGAGGTTTGTTGAAATGGCTTCAGCAAATGGAGACTGTAACAGCGATCGCGCCCACCAATGGTAAAGCTTCAAAAGCTGCGATCGCATCCTACGAAGAGTTTAAGTCAATTGCACTTGAAGTTTACGATCGCCTCAACCATGACTACAACCTAGATAATCTAGTCCCGATTTATCGTATCCGCCGCGAAATTGGCGATCGGGTTTCTCGCCCCCACTTTGATGAATGGGTACTTGAGATGCAAACTAAAGACCTTTGGCAACTCATTGGTGGAGAAATGCCAGAACTCACACCTGATAAGGCTGAAGATTCTATCAAAACTACGTTAGGTGGCATACGCTACTACGCCAAAAAGCTTTAGCACAATATCAACCAACATCATTGGCCCGGTTTACTCAGAAATTTTGCTTCGTCCCTCACCCAAGAAATATGATTAATACAATCACTTCGCCAATTGAAGAAGTTAACGCTGCCTTACTCAGCCACAACCCTTTTTCTCAGCCTCCTTTCGTCAACGCAAACAACATTTGGGGTAAAAGTTTTCCTGATGTTGAAAGCCTGAATACTCATGCATCTGATGCAGTCTTCCAAGCCCTAAGTGAAATTCGTGAAGGTCGCTATCAAACAGCCTCAATCTTGATTACAGCCCAGAATGGTACTGGCAAGACTCACATTGTTAGTCGCATTCGCCACCGTCTTCAAGCTCAAGGTGGTGCGCTCTTTATTCTTGCCAACAAGTTTGATAATCTCAATCAACCAAAACAAGGGTTTCAACAACTCATAGCAGAGAGTTTCAGCAACATTGGTAGCCAAGGAGTAAAACAGTGGCAAGAACTTGCTACTGCAATGGCTAACGATGTCTTGAAAGCAACAAATCCTAACACGCAGGCTTGGGAACCTAAGAACCTAGTCAAGAAAATTGAGGGTAGCAATGAGCAGCAGGTTACAAATTGGGTTAGCAAACTGACCAAAGTATTTTGCAAAAACAAATCTGCTCAAGATCCTGATGTTATTCGAGCTATCTTCTGGACACTCTCAGAAAATGAAGCTTCTTTTGCATCCAATTGGTTGGCGGGGAAAGAACTTGCTCAGTACAAAGCAAACGAACTGAGATTACCGAGTCAAAGTCAATCTTTTGATACAGTACTCAAAATTCTTGCTCAAATCAGTGAGTATTATGAGCTAGTTATTTGTTTTGATGACCTTGATCTTTCGGATGTAAACGATGCAGGTCTGTACAAGTCACAGGTTGTAGCTAATTTAGTCAAAGAACTTTTTGAGAATCTTCAGCGCGGTGTCATTTTAAGTGTAATGATGCCAGGAATTTGGACTGAAAAGATTAAGGGAGAACTCCCTGCAAGCATTGCTCAAAAAATGACTACCTACTGTTCTCCTTTAGATCTAAAGTATCTAGATAGCGACACGACTATTGAAGTTGTTGCTTTCTTTCTTAAAGAATATTACGCAATCAGAGAGCTAATTCCTCCTCATCCTATTTATCCATTTGAAGCAGGACAACTTAGAGAAATTGGACGAGAAAAGCCAACTGTTCGAGAGGTTCTCCAATGGTGCCGAGAACATTGTAAGCCCGATATTCCGCTAGTTGGTCTATCTCAGGATGAAACTAGTCCAGTTGAGCTAGCATTCACTAGCGAACTAAGTGAAGACATCAAAAGCCGCTTAGATGATAACTATTTCTTGGCTGATGCTTTGTTCTACAGTTTTCAACAATTGATTAATCACACAGTGGAGCAGGTAACAATTAAAGATGTAACTGTCGGTGTAGGGAAAAAAGGGAACAGAGACGACTATCTCAATTTTAAGATTATTGGTAAAGAGAACGGAAAAGCAGTGAAGATTGGTGTTGCTGTTTTGCAATATGACGGTGGAAAAGGGCTTGGAGCAGGATTCAAGAGGCTTCTAGATAGAGAACGCTTTGGGCTGTCTCGTGGTTGCCTCGTTCGATCCGGCGAGAAACTAATCAACAATTATTTTCAAAAAACATACATTGCACCTCTAATTAATGGAGGAGGTGAATTCATTAAGCTAAAAGGGACAGAGATTAAGCCTTTAATAGCTATTCGATCTGTCTATCAAAAACGTGAGTCAGAGTATAAAGTTACGGAAGAGGAAATCTTGAATTTTATTACTGACAAAGGAGAGAAGTACTGGTTAGGCAATCATAATCCTTTGATCAAAGAGATTTTGAGTGATCCGTCATATCAGATTCCTAATGATATTAAGGGCGAACCAGAAACCTTACTAGATGATGATAATGATAGTGACTCAGATATTGCTGAATCAGAAGATTTAGAAGAGTTACAGATCCATGACTGATGCAGTTTATCTAGATAGGGCTTTGTGTCTTCCGGCTCCTGACATTGCAGCTTTGTTGCACGGGCAGCTTATCGCAGTAATTCCTAACGTCCCTGTACAAAAAGGATGGACATTCTTGCTCTATCCTTGTGCTCAAAATGGCGATGCTTTGCCAATCGAGCAGCAGTATCGTTCGCACATTTTGCCATTGGCTAGAACCGCGACTTTCCAACAGCAATCTGAAACTGTAGAAATTGAGGCTTGGGCAAAATGTGAAGGCTTCAAGGTTTTGCACGAAGCGGAGCAGTTAGAAGCTCTATCGAGTTTATCTATCTGGACAAAAGATGCACTGAAGCAAGCTCTAAAGCAAAGACAGCGAGTTTTTCTAGCTTTTTTAAGAGTTCATCGAGTACCGGATTGCATTAAATTAACTGACAACGTTATCACTCCAGATAAGTTTGGTAAGTTTGTGGGTTTGACTGCTTTAGATAAACAGTTTGATAGCCCGCTCAAAATCATTCAAATTTTGCCTGTTCTCAATGGCTCTGTTTTTAATCAGCGGATGAAGCAGCTAGAGGAACTACGTCCATCGCTCAATCCAGAATTAGAAGAGTTGCAAGGTATAGTTTCTCAATTTGCCAGCATTAACCCAGCAGCCAAATGTTTAGAAAAAGAAGTTCGAGTATTCTTAGGTTGGGCTAATGACTCGAAGAAGATTCAGCCTGATTCTGATATGACATGGATTACATCGATCGCAAAGGTAGGCAACTCAAGCGATGGAGATCTGTTTGAGAAGCTAGTACGTAAAAGCCTCGTAAAATTAGGCTTCAAGAACTCTAATGCTAATCCTCAAGCAAGCCTTGATCCTAGCGGTTGTGGAGGAGCAGGAGGATTAGATTTCTACTGTGAAGAGCCTTACCCGATAGTAGGTGAATGTAAGGCAACAAAAACAGAATCCGTACCTGATAGCACACCAGCACAATTAGTTAAATTGGGCTTGAAGCATCTTGAGAACTATGACAAATGTATCAAAATAATCATGGCTGCTGGGGCGCTGAACACTCATGCGAAACAAACTTCTGTGGGAAATAAAATGAATGTCCTTCGTCCTGAAACCTTGCAAAGGTTAGTTGAACTAAAGGCAAAACATCAAGGCTCTATCAACTTAATGGAGCTAAAGCCTTGTTTAGAATCAGCGCCATTTGGTGAAGATGCTGATGTGAAAGTGAATGGCTATATTGATCAAGCTTGGAACGGAATTAAAGTACGCGCTCATATTGTTAAGGCTGTTAAGCAACTTATTGAGATTGAACCACATAGAACGCAGTTTGAGGTCGTAGAGATCCGCGCTCAATATAATGCTGCTTTTTCAAGGCTTGATGGAAGTAGTTTAGATAATCAAACTGTTCATGAGTTTTTGATAGAACTTTCTTCACCTTTAGCAGGGTATTTGGGCAGGGTTCAAGGAACCAGTTTACAGACCGATCGCTTCTACTTTTTGCGTGATTTGGTAGTGGATTGAAGGAGGAAGGGGCGATCTCCTGAATGAGTTGAGTGAGAGGACTTTGGAGTTATCCCCACTTCAGGAAAGACTATTTAGCTGATGACAATGCGATCGCGCCTGAGTGTGTTGCTCAACCCAAGCAATTCTTTCAGTTGCTTTTGATGCTCCACTACCAACCCAAAGTTTTTTACTGCAACCTCGAACCATAATCTGTCTTAATGCATAGATCCAACTAGTTGATGTTTGAGTTATCATCCATCTAGCTTTAGCGTCCAGAAACGAAAATTTTGCAATTCATGGAGGTCGTTATGGCGGGTTGCCCACTAGGGCAAGGGGATAAAAGGCATAGATGTAGCGCTCTGTATCTTCCCTTCCATCCTGGATGGAACCGCTAATCACGTATGAATAACTCAACTGACTCGCGCCGCTTAAATCATCGTCAATATCCTTTATCTCAACTGCCTTTATCGGAACTGAGGAGACAGCGAGGGCTATCTGTTCACTCACCCCAGTCTCTTCGGCAGCAGCAACGAGGTCGCCCTCTCAGCCAAAAATCCCGCGATCTTTGTCCACGCTCCTATCAAGTTGTCAGCCACAGTTGGATTGAAAAGGCATTAACAGGATTTTCCCTGGCTTCGTTGATGATTTCTAGTGGCTTTGCCATTGCCCCGTCTCAGGTGAGTTTTCGACCCGACGCAACCCGTCAATCTTCTGTCTCATCCGCACCTGCCCCGTCAATGACGGTAGCTGAGCAAACGACGGTGGCTGAGCAGTTGTTTGCTACGCCTGACAGTATAGGAGCGATCGCGATTGGAGTGGCTGAGGGCACTCGGACACGCGATGGGGGGAAAACATCACTTTGGCAGCAGCACATCGATCCAGGTAACCATGCCAAAAATCAAGGCACATTTAGCTGGCAACTTGGAGCTACTTCCGTCGCTGATGCCGAACAACAGGGGCTTAATCGTATGCGCCAAGATGCAATTCCCCATTTACTTCAAGATGCTGAGAATATGGGTGTTCCGCTAAACATGGATGTTTTGGTGCAAGGTGCAGACCTATGGAATCAATCTCCTCAAGCTGGTGCAGACTTTGTTGAAAATTTGAAGCAATGCCAGCAAGTGGAAGATCAAGAATTTGCGGCAGTATTGTGTGCCCGTATCAGCAGCTATGTCAATCCCAACACAGGCGAAGTGGAAGCTGCCGGATTTGCCAATGACCCAATAGCATTACGAGACGACCAGCAGCGACGGATGCAAGCGATTCAATCGACTCTCCACTAGATCTGCTTATGGTTCAAGTTCGTCACGCTTTAAATGGATTAGCCACTATTAATAGAAATTGACAGTGGCTAATCCAAGTGATTTAAGCAACGTCAAACTATATGCAGAACTGAATGATGCCGAAAGAAGCGATACCAAACTGAACCATTGTCAACCTGAGTGGTGTCAACCTACGCGAGGCTAACCTAATCAATGCCTATGTTAATGGTGAAACGGAATAGCCTGTCGTACCCCAAATAAGGATTGTTGATTAATTTGCTTGATCGCCGTAATTAACGAAGCAACCCACCCTTCAAAAGGGCGACATTGCCTTGATCAGATTGTTCCAGGGCTGATGGCATTGGTATCACTCTGATGCAGCATATTTTTAAGGTTGTCGATCGCCGATTAACCCAAGTCAATGCCAAGGAAGCGATCGAGGAAGCGACTCCGCCATATTGCCCGTAAAATTAGGCACCACTCAAACGCCACAAATGCCAGAAACAGGTAGCTCCAAAGGCTGAGTGGCTGTAGCTCAAAGAAATTGCGAAAGGGCGGCACTGCCAAAATCAGGAAGTAGATACCGAGAAGCGCGATCGCAACGATCGTATACCGCCAATCGCCGCTCAAGGGTTCACCGCCTACCCAAAACTGCGTCGGCGGTTTGAGGAATGGCAATAACAGCAGTTCACCCATGATCAAAATGGTGACTAAGGCACTGCGTGGCGTAGCGTAATCGACCTGCAATAAGTCAAGATTGGGTTGCAAATCGAGAATGGCAACGACGAGATAGAACAGGTAGACGAAGAGCGCGACTAGCGTGAGAGTCAGCGTCGCGGGGATGACGAAATGTAGAATTCCTCGCACCATGCTGCGACGGGGAATGGCACCTGCCTTTGCCCATACGGGAATAAACATGGTTGGGAAGCCAACTCCAACCAGCGCAACGATCGCGCTTTGTTTGTTTTGCAATGGAAAGCTATCGGTCACGATCGCCGTGGCAAACACCAACAGTGTGACGCAAAAGGTTCTGACCAAAAACAGCTTCATCACATCTTGAATGCCGTTGCGAATCCGCTGCCCTTCCAAAAAGGTGTGGGGCAACGCGGCAAAAGAATCCTTCAGCAAGACGATATCCGCGACGCTGCGGGTGGCTTTGCTGCCGCTTTCCATGGCGATCGCCAAATTTGCCTGCTTCAGCGCCAACACATCATTTACCCCATCGCCAATCATGGCAACGTATTTTCCACGGCGGCGCAACCCCCGCACTAAATCTGCTTTTTGATCTGGCGTAATCCGCCCAAACACGGTACTCGTCAATGCCGTTTGGATGAACTGCACTTGATCCATCAGTGCTAACTCTTGCCCTGAAACCACCTCAATATCCTCTCCCAGCCCTGCTTGTTTCGCTAAAGCCGCGACCGTTTTAGGGTTATCTCCAGAAATAATTTTGACCTCAATCCCAGCCTCCGCAAATCCATCCAACGTCTGCTTGGCTTCGGGTCGCAGTTGATCGCTAAATCGCAAAAGCCCCAACGGCTTGAGATCCAAAGGTAATTCCGGGGTGGAGTTTTCTTTTGGTGCTATTTTTTCGGGACTGTGGGCAAACATCACTACCCGTAAGCCTTGTTGAATGCCATCTTCGATGTAGTCAGCAACATCAGGGCTAACGCCAGCCAGTGACATCAAGAACTCTGGAGCACCTAAAACGTAGGTTCCGGGTGCAAGATATGAGACATCTGTCGCAGTAGCATCGAAGGCTAAAGCGCTCCATTTGCGAACCGACGAGAAGGGCACTTCCGCGATCGCGTCCATCACAACGCCGGGATAGGTGTTGGCGATCGCATCATTGGTTTTGTTGCCTGCAATAGTGCTGGCGGCGTAAATTCCCAGGAGCGATCGCAATTCCTCCTCATCAACGCCAATCGGATAAATTTCTTGCAGTTCAATTTGATTAGTGGTCAGAGTGCCCGTTTTATCCAGGCACAAAATATCTACATTGCTCAGCGATTCCACGGCATTAGCCTGCTGGATCAACACATCTTCCCCAATCATTCGCACTGCGCCCAGACCATACGCCAGAGTAATTGCCAGCAACAGCCCCGCCGGAACCAGCCCTGCAATCACTGCCGCTCGCTGAATCACATCGTTGAGCGAATAGGAGCGACTTAAAAAACTAATGCCTACCAAAATCCACAAAAAGCAGGCAATCAGCAAAAACACCCGAATGACGACATTAATCTCGTGTTGCACCGGGGTAAGCACCTGACGAAACGCTCGTGCGCCTGTCATTAGCTTGTGCGCCACCGTATCCGTGCCGACTTTTTCGGCTTGATAGCAAGCGGTGCCGCTGACGCAAAAACTGCCAGAATAAACCGGAACGCCAACCATTTTAGGAATAGAATCCGACTCCCCAGTGAGCAACGATTCATCAACCTCAATTCGCCCATTGCCGATGATGGCACCATCCACTAAAATTTGGTCGCCCGGAAGCAACACCAGCACATCACCCAGCACAATTTCACTGGGATCAACACTTCGTTCTTTGCCCTCGCGGATCACGATCGCTTTTGGACGGTGCAATAGCGCAATTTCATCTAGTTTGCGTTTCGCCCAAATTTCTTGACCGATGTTGACCAGCACGCCACCAAAAATCACCACCGCGACCAAGATGCCATCGCCAACTCGTCCCAGCAAAAACATCACCAAACTAATGGTGAAAAACGCCGCATTGATAAAGGTGAACAAGTTCTCATTAAAAATTTGGCGGTAAGGGCGGCTGCTACTGCGGGGAATATTGTTGCCCTTGCCATCCGCACGACGAGCAATGACTTCGCGATCGCTCAACCCTTGCAATTCACCCGTCTGCTCTTCCGTATCACTCATGAGTCAATTTACTAAGCCACATTCCGACAGTAGTGCGATCTTAACCGGGATAATCCCCTTCCGCTTTCCATTCGCACAACTTCAAAAAAGTGAAGTAGGATCAGGCAAAAAGAGCGGTCGCTAAGGTTTCGCCATGGATGACTCGGCATTTACTTTATTTATTGGGTTTGGCGCTTTGTGGACGGTCATGGGCATCGTCGCCGTCATCGCCTTGCTCAAAGCCGACGGACAAAAAATTCGCTTTGGCAAATGGGGCTTGGTGGTCGCCGTTCCCATCATTTTGCCGCTGCTAGCCGCCTTCATTTTTGCGATCGCTCAACGAACTCCTTAGCTAATCTCAACCCAGATATTCAACTGTAAGCAGGTCTAACCCCATCAGAATTAGGTCTAATTGTTGAATCTATAGATATTCAAAGCAACATCTCTCTGGAGGATTTGCTGATGGATAGGATTGCTAAACATCATGAATGGGGACTGAATGAAACTGATTCGCCAGTTCTCGAATGAAGTTCGGTTCTTCTGAAGTCGGCGGTTCCAAGGTATAGCGATAACGCCAAACCCGCTCATAGACATTGAGCATTTCCTCTGGAGTTAGAGCCGCGATCGCGCCGCTAATTTGCCACAGTAGCGATCTCAGGAATGGCAGAGATGTTAACACTGGAACCCTCATACTTTTTTGTGTTGAAGACTTTAATGGTTTAACAGCTACCGACGACTTTTCCAGTATCCAGGCTCACGGCTGCAATGCATAACTGCCAGAATGAGAATGTAGTCTTGCTCAATAGTGTAGAGAATTGCGTAAGGAAACTTCCGTGCCATGCATCGTCAAACTTCATTATCCATAGCAACAGAACGACTAGGAGATTCTCTAATCCGATACACAGTATCCTCAATTGCATTGATAAATGCTTGTGCAACCTCAACCTGCTGCTCCACGTAGTATTGAACAGCCTCAGCGTATTCAGTCAGAGCCTCGGGGTGAAATGCAATCCTCATGGCTCAATTAGTCGTCTAACTTGAGTCAAAGCGTCTTCCCCTAAAATTGGTTGCACAGAACCATCCCGAACCTCGTCTCTGCGCCTCTTTGCTTCAGTTACCCAAACTTCCTGGATGGTGGAATCGGCATCGAATTCTAGGCTTTCCACCAGTTTGTCTGCAAGGAGCGCCCTTGATGCGCTAGGTAAAGATAACATTTCTTCTGTCAATTGCTCGATTGATCGCATAGTCCCTCGCAGAACACTGACTCTGAGCGTATTGTAACAAAAGTCGATGTGAGCAAAATTTCATACACAAATTTAAGCTGAGCACTCAATTAGATGGGATTGATAGAGTCGCGCTCAATGATGCCGCCGCCCAGCAAGATTTCGTTGTCGTACCAAACGGCGGCTTGTCCGGGAGTGATGCTGGCTTGAGGTTCGTCAAACACAACGCGCACCCGATCGTCCTCTAAAGGAATTACCGTTGCGGGAACGGCAGGCGATCGATAGCGGATTTGCACCTCTGCCCGAATGGGGGAAACGGGTTTAGCGATCGAAACCCAGTTGAGCCGCTGCACTGTGCATTCAGAGGCTAAAACCGTGGTGCGATCGCCCACAATCACCCGATTTTGCACGGCATCCAGCGCCACCACATACAACGGTTCACTGTGGGCAATTCCCAACCCTTTCCGTTGTCCAATCGTGTAGTGATGCACGCCTTCGTGATGCCCCAGCACCTTGCCCCCTTGGTCAACAATTTCCCCTTGATGAGGCGTGATGTATTTATCCAAAAACGCCTGCATCGACCCATTCGCTTCCACTAGGCACAAATCCTGACTTTCCGGCTTTTCAGCAGTGTGCAGACCAAATTCGGCAGCAATTCGGCGGGTTTCGGTTTTAGGATATTCACCCAAAGGAAAAATAACGTGCCCTAAAACGTCTTGCTCTAAGTCATACAAAAAATAGGATTGGTCTTTAGATCGATCAATCGCCCGAAGCAATTGATAGCGATCAGTTTCGTGATCGTGGCGAATGCGAGCATAGTGACCTGTGGCAATGCGATCGCAGCCCAACTCAGCGCGCGAGTACTTTAGCATTGGGTCAAACTTCACCGCTTTATTGCACTGGGAACAAGGCAGGGGCGTAATACCATCGCTATACCCTGCCACCAAGTAGTTCACAATATATTTTTCAAACGCTTCTCGGCTGTCCACAATGTGATGAGGAATTTCCAACTGCTCACACAATTGGGCAGCGTCCACCATTCCTTCGGAGCAACATTGCCCTTTGCCTTTCATCAGCCATAGAGTCAACCCAATCACTTCATACCCTTGCTGATGAAGGATCGCTGCCGCTGTTGAGCTATCAACCCCACCCGAAAGCCCGACTACAACCTTGTTCATGAACTACTAAAAAAACTGAAGAATCGCTGTGTTCCTAGGCTAACATCCCTACGGAAGATAGGTGTGAAAGAGGTTAAGGGACGAGGGAAAATAGAACTGGCATACTTGAAATAACTGGATGCGCCTGCATAAACAGAACCGTTTCGTCGTAGAGAACCAGCAGTAGGGAGCATTGAAACAGAGTTTAGTGGTATTGATTGCAGGAGCGTTTGCGGTGGGAAAGCTGGTCGTTTTGAAGCTAGGAAAGGGACACTTTGAGCAGGGATTTCCTGTGACGCTTCAGATTGGAGACGAAGGTGCCCCGCCAGCGATCGAAACAACAGGTGAACTTCCCCCAGCACCAGAGATTCCAGTTTGTTATACCCAATGGCAACAAATTTATCGTCGTTTAGATTTATCGGGTCGTCCGATTGGCTTGCCCAAGGTCGTAACCCCCAAAGCAACGATCGCCGACTGTGAAGCGGCGGCCCATCAGTTGCGCGATCGCTTGAATGACTGGCTAGATGCGCGATCGTTCCGCCCTGTTCGAGAAAAGTGGCTGGAGCAGCTTGATCCCAACGAAATCATTCGGCTGGTGGTGCAAACCGATGATGCTCAACTCCGCCGTTTGCCTTGGCATCTGTGGGATTTGATGGAGCGCTATCCCTACACCGAAATTGCCCTTAGCCTATTGGAGTTTCATAAACGCCCAACTCGCCCAATTTCACTCACTCCGCAAGTTCGCATTCTAGCGATTTTGGGAAATAGCCAAAACATTGATATTCAAAAAGATCGCGCCATTTTAGAGCAGCTAACCGATGCCAAAGTGACGTTTTTAGTAGAGCCAGCCCGACAAGATTTGAGCGATCGCCTGTGGGAGCAATCGTGGGAGATTTTGTTTTTTGCCGGACACAGCACCAGTCAAAGTGAAGATAACTCAGGGCTGATCCACCTGAATCAAACGGAAACCTTGACCATTAGCCAACTAAAACATGGGTTGGAAAAAGCGATGGAGCGGGGCTTAAAGCTAGCAATTTTTAACTCTTGTGATGGGCTGGGTCTGGCACGAGAACTTGCCTACCTGCAAATTCCACAACTGATTGTGATGCGCGAACCGGTGCCCGATCGCGTTGCCCAGGAGTTTTTGAAATACTTTCTGGCTGCCTACGCCGAAGGAGAACCGCTGTATCTGGCAGTCCGATCCGCGCGATCGCGGCTGCAAGGGCTAGAGGGAGAATTTCCCTGTGCCACCTGGCTTCCAGTCATCTGCCAGCATCCCGCCGAAATTCCGCCAACCTGGCAGCAGTTGAAAGGCGCAGTCGAGCAGAGTGGAGCAGCAAAAAAGCCTTCAGCGACCCAGCGATCTATCGACTCACCGCCCCTTTCCTTCCGGCGATCGCTCCCCTGGCTCTTTGCGATCAGCCTGTTGACAACTGGCTTAGTCACGGGAGTTCGGTATGCGGGTTTGTTGCAGTCAGCAGAGCTGAAGGCGTTGGATCTGGGGTTGCAGATGCGCCCTAAGGAGCCACGAGATCCGCGACTTTTGGTGGTGGAGGTAACGGAAAAAGACATCCAAGCGCAAGCAAAGCAAGATCCTAGTAAGCCTGCGGATGTGTCGCTGTCTTCGCGATCGCTGGCGCAATTGTTAGATAAACTAGAGCCACTTCAGCCCAGCGTGATTGGGCTAGACCTATATCGCGATCCCGTTGGCAAGGAGTTTCCGCAACTGGCGGAACGCATGAAAAACAGCGATCGCTTGATTGCCGTGTGCTTTAGAGCCGATCCCAACTCCAATAGACCCGATGTTGCTCCACCGCCCGAAATCCCGACAGAGCAAGCGATCGCTCGATTAGGCTTTAGCAATGTGCTGACCGACCCAGATGGAATTGTCCGTCGTCACCTGCTATCCATGGATGGCACTCAGGCGTGCCCTGCCCAGTATGCTTTCAGCACACAACTGGCACTACATTACCTGGCACAACAGAATATCAACCTGGAGTTTAAGTCGGATGGCACCTGGAAATTGGGGAAAGCCTTGATTCGCCCGATTGAATTTCCAACGGGTGGCTATTTTAATCTCGATGGGCGAGGTCACCAGATTTTGCTGAATTATCGCTCTCGCAAAAATCGCAGTTCGTTTAGTTCGCTGGCAGAGGTAGTAGACCGCATTAGTTTAGGAACCGTGCTATCCGGAAACCTGACACCAGAGAGCGTCAAAGATCGGATTGTGCTGATTGGCACGACTGCCCATACAGCCAGCTTCCAGGACTATTTCACCACGCCCTACACCCGTGAACCAGGTGGACAAGACATTCCAGGAGTCATGCTGCATGCTCAGATGGTGAGCCAACTGCTGAGTGCCGCGCTAGAGAGCCGTCCGTTGCTGTGGACGGGCGCACTCTGGACAGAAACCCTGTGGATTGGAGCCTGGTCGCTTTTAGGTGCATTGCTGGCATTATATCTGCGGCACTTTGCAGTTCTGAGCGTGGCAAGTGGGACGGCGATCGCTACCCTGTTTGGTATCTGCCTGGTTTTGTTGGTTCAGTTTGGTTGGTGGGTGCCGCTATTGCCCACAGCGATCGCCACCCTTAGCAGCACAGGTGTTGTATTCATCAGCCGGAGTTGGATTGCCCGATAATTCCCAATCATTAGCGACTTTAGGAGTAGCCCCCGTGAAATTTCTTCCCTGTTTATTAATATCTGTCTCAGGCGCGATCGCCCTTGGCGTTTCCCTCAGCGATGCCAGCCAGCCTCCTGCTTGGAATCAGCCCCTTCTAATGGCACGCTATAGCCCACCCCGTCCCCCTAGTAATGGCGCACCCGGCACCAACAGAGGCGCTGCTTCTCGTGGCTGTCTGATGCTGGCAAAAATTACTAAAGATGCAGTGTTAGATAACTTAGGTGCGCTTGCTCCGGCTTATCAGGAAAAAGCCACTACCCACGTTTGGGCCCGCACCACTGCCGAACGCCCAAAAATCTGGTTTTATAATCCTTACAAACCAGATTCCATCGAGTCTATTGAGTTTGTTCTTCAAGATGACCAAGACAATGATATCTATCGGGTGCCCGTCTCCTTACCCCCAACAGCTGGGATGATTGGGGTGCAGGTGTCAAAAACTGCTTCTCTGCAACCAGGCAAACTCTATCACTGGTCTTTAAGTGTTAAGGGGAAAGACTCTGCCTGCACCTCAACCAGTGCTTCTCCAGCCAAACCATCACCCCGATCAAACGCTCAGTTCGCCGACTCTATGACTGCCATGGTTTATGTTGATGGTTGGATAGAACGCGCCCCATTATCCTCAACCCTGAGCGATCGCCTGAAGCAGTCAACTCCCCAACAGCAAGCCATTCTTTATGGAGAAAACGGGTTTTGGTATGACGCCATAACCGCCTTAGCAGAAGCCCAACTCGCAGCGCCCAACGATACTGCCATCAAAACTGATTGGAATGCTTTACTACAAGATGGCAGTTTGGAAAAACTCTCAGCTCAGCCCCTCATCAACTGCTGCAACATTCAATAGCCAGTGAACTTCGGCATGAGGATACTTCCTTACTCAAGAAATCTTGCTCAGGAAATGTGGAGTGCAAAGAACTGATAACTAGCGCAATATGCAACTGATTCGTGATGCTTCATTATGAATCCTGCCGATTTTTGCAGTGCTTCAATCATTTGAACTGGCTAAGATGTGGAAGACTACATCGCAGAATTCTTTTGCTTACATTCTATGTTCTTGAAATGCAGGATTTTAGCAGCTTTCTTTCTTGGTTGATGGCTATGCTGCAACGTCACAGAGTCTCTCAAAGCTTTCTATAGAGGATTTATGGCTATTAATGTTCGTAAAGTCTATGCCAACCTTAAGCATATCGATGAGGTTGATCCTGTGACGGGTGCCCAATACCGTCAGTTGGCTCAAGAAGTGCTGGCGGAGTCGGGAATTAGCCTAGCTCGGCGAATGGTGATCGCCGAGCGATTGATGCAAGCAAATCATTTTTTGGGTATGAAAACGACCACAGATGGCGATAGCTACTGACCTTCCCTCTTTAGGCTATGCAATGCGGGCAGTGGGCAAATCGCGATAAGCTGACTCTATTAAGCGGATTGCGTAATTGTCATGATTCAGAGTTTGCGAGAGGTTCAACAACGGCAGGGTGCCCAATTTGAGGAAAGTTCCATTGCCCCGATTAGTTTTGGCAATGACGTAGACGCGATCGCAGCCGCCCACAGTAGCGTAGTACTGTGCGATCGCACCCATTGGGGCAGGCTGCAACTCAGCGGCGCAGATCGACAAACATTTCTGCATAACCAAAGCACCAATGACATAAAAATTTTGCAGCCAGGGCAAGGCTGCGACACGGTATTTGTTACCCCTACCGCTCGAACTATCGATTTGGCAACTGCTTATATGTTAGAAGATGCTGTGCTGGTCGTCGTCTCACCCAATCGCCGAGATCATTTGATGAAATGGCTTGATCGCTATATTTTCTTTGGCGATAAGGTGCAGCTAAAAGACATTACCGATGAAATGGCGATGTTTAGCCTGATCGGTGCTCAAAGTTCTACGCTGTTAGAAAAACTTGGCGTGGATGCAAGGACAACCCAGCCCTACGGCAGTCATTGCGTAGCAGAAATTTCCAGTCATCCCGTGCGGATAGCAATGGGCAGCGGGTTGGGATCAGCAGGCTACACCATCATCGTTGCAGCGGATTATGCAGCGGCAGTGTGGGACGCGATCGCCCAAGCAGGAGCGGTACTGATGGGCGATCGCGCTTGGAATCAACTCCGAATTCAACAAGGTCGCCCAGTGCCCGATGCGGAGCTAACCGAGGACTACAACGCTGTGGAAGCCTGTCTATGGCAGGCAATTTCTATCAACAAAGGCTGCTACATTGGGCAAGAAACCATTGCCCGGTTGGATACCTACAAGGGTGTAAAGCAGCAGATTTGGGGAATCCGATTGGATGTTGCGGCTGAACCCGGAACCGTAATCACCATAAACGAAGAGAAAGTCGGCATCCTCACCAGCCTGACGGAGACAGCTCAAGGCGTGTTTGGGTTAGGCTACATTCGCACCAAAGCAGGCGACGCAGGCTTAAAAGTCCAGATTGGCACCAGCCAGGGTGAACTGCTGGAAGTGCCATTTCTAAAGCGAACGCGCGAGTAGAAGCGATATCATCACTCGATTATCGAGCAGCCATCTGTACAGTTGACTGTTTGCAGAGCGAAATGAGTAAGCAAAAAGAGTTTGATTGTAACCACTCAATTTGAAGCTATTCAAGTATCACTTGAGAAAATTAGGTAAATTAATGCCTTGCTTTTTCAGAAGTTCGCGAATTGGCTCGACATTGTTCAACACGCCTTCAATTGGCTTTTGATACTTTGCTAGCGTGTTGTAAGTTTTGATGATGCGTTTTGCATCTAAATGGATTTCATCGCTGGGATAGTTTTGAATGATTTCTAGAATCGAAACTTTGTTGTCTTTGGCAGCGGATTGACTCACGGCAGTTCGCAACGCATCCCGATTGCCCTCATTATCTGGGGTTTGAATCATTCGACCCAGTTCATCTAACATGCGATTGCCCAAGGGATTATTCAGCGCCGTGTTCACAGTGCCATAGTTGATATCAATCGGCTTCGTCAACACTTGCCGAATCTCCGCCGGGTCACTCTTAGCCATATCTAAGTAGCGCTCTACCTTTCTAGACATTTCGCCCTTTTCAGCAAAAGTCGTGAGTTCTTCGACCGAAAGCGACTGGCGAAAAATTCCGTAGCGCACCACAACTTTGTCAGCCGCTTCAGCAGCGGGAGTGTGCATCAAAAGAATGGCGCCAGCGATCGCGACTCCCATAGTGCGATAAAGCGAAGATGTTAAAAATGGCATACTTAAATCCTAAAAACCTGCTAAATAGTTTGGACGACAACCCAATCCACTAAGTTGCCTATCCACCCTAACAAATCTCATCTTGGCTTTGGAGTAAAAAATTCTGAGGATAAATCACAGAGCCACAGAAGGCATTGCCATACGACCTTGCGGAGCATATCACGACTTCAAAAGAAGACGGCTGGAACCCATTAAGGATCATTGATCGCGCTCTGTGCGATGACTTTGTGGCGTGATTAACTAAATATTTATGATTAACCAAACTATTTATGACTAACCAAAACTATGCGAACCAAAGCTTACAAAATTCCTCTTTCAAAGGGCAAAATCTGGATGGTGCAGATTTCAGTAGATCAAATTTGCGAGGATGCGACTTTACCAGAGCCAGCTTAGTTGGGGCAACCTTTGAAGGCTGCGAAATGGGACAAAGCCTCCGTCAGCGTAATAGTCTGGTGATTGCCGCTGTCATGGGTCCCATTGTGTTAGTTGGCTTTAGTGCGATCGCCGTTCACGTGTCAGATGTCTTGTTTCGCGATCACTCCAACCCAATCGTCAACTTTTTTTTGGGTGCGCTCCCAATCTTGGCTTTCATTGCTCATTTCTTTCTACAAGATAAGATTGTCTTTCACTTTCCAACAGTCGTAAATTTCTTAAGCATCATCGCTACTGCCGGGTTCTTTGCAGTAATGGTTACATTTACCATAGGGCTTTTGATTGTGAGCCTTTTTAGCCTCAGCGATGGCAGCAGCGCCCAAGGATTACTCCTGTTACTGATCATGGTTATTTTTGCAATCATCACCTTCCACATCTTCCAATGGCTGCTGCAATCAATTCAAAGCAGTCCTGGCACATCGTTTAGGAAAGCCAACTTAACGAATGCCAACTTTAGTCATGCCAAGGTGCAAAATACCGATTTCTCCCTCGCGCTGCTGACGGGAGTTTGTATTTTTGATTGGTCAATGAATGAGCATACTCAATTGACAACAACTCAGTGTGAGTATCTGTATTTAGAGCCAGAACAGCACAATCGACGACCCAGCGATCGCGGGTTTCGAGCCGGTGAATTGAATTGTTTACTCACTCAATTTATCAAATGAACATTATCCAGCACACATCCACTCAACTAACAGTTGAAAACTCAAATCGACAGTGGCTTTGGGGCGTGTTGTTTAGCATCCCTTTTGTTGCCCTTGGGTTGGGTCTGACTGCGTTTACAAGCAACGTTACGACATTGAGATGCCAGCGAACTAAATCTGCCCAACTAAGTTGTCAGCGCATAGTTACAGGTTTATTGGGCACAGAGATAACCTTAATTCCTGGACAGGTAATGAAAGCGGGTGTGGTCACTGCTAATGGAGTTGGGGTCGTGCTGAGCACCTCTAAGGGGCAGATGGAGCTAGCCAAACATAGACTGATGGTGCGAGAAGAACAAAGGGATATTGCAAACAGAATCAATGCTTTTATTCGTAATTCTCAACAGCAAAACTTCAAGATTCAACAGGACGATCGCTGGGCGGGTTTGATCACTGGGGCAAATTTTTTCATACCGGGAATGGCGATTATTGGTGTGGCTTTGGCAATTCCAATGTATGTCTTGTGTAATTTCGATCAATCCTCAGGGCAGTTAACAGTAGAGAAACGATATCGATTGTTCAACACAAAGGTAATGAATCAATACAAGCTAATTGATGCCCAACATGCTGAAGTGAAGCGGCTACCTATATCCAATCGATCTCCAATTTATTTAGTGCGCCTCATGTTGATATCAACGAAGTCGATTGCTTTATCGCCACCGACCCGCGATCGCCAAGAGTGTGAGACCCTGGCAAATACGATCAATACCTTTCTCAAGCTTAAAGAAGTCTAGTGTGCGGCAATTAGTTTATTTGTTCATTCAGCAAGCGATCGCGCGAATCGCTCAGGTGATGCAATAGCGGGTAGCCTTCCAGCGATCGCTGAACCTCATCATTCAGTCAGCAGTTAAACAGACTGTTCAAAAAATAGTGCTTGACTTAGAGTGTGCTCTAACCTTTAGAGTTAGTGACATGGAAAGCACATTCACGATTCAAGAAGCCGCACAGCAAACCGGAGTAAGCACATATACATTGCGCTACTACGAACGCATGAATCTGCTTGATTCGATTCATCGAGATGAGAGCGGATATCGTCGATTTACAGCCGATGATATTGCCTGTGTCCAGTTTCTGATGAAGCTTCGTGCGACCCAAATGCCCATTCGTCAAATGCGCCAGTTTGCGGAGCTACGCCGACAGGGACTCTCTACAGCTCATCAAAGACGATTGCTGTTGGAAGAGCATTACGATGCAGTGATTGTCAGCCAGCGAGCGCTGAATCAAAGCCTTGAAATTATTAGAAAGAAAATTGCTTACTACAAAGAACTGGAGGCAAAAGAGAGTGCCAATAGAGCCGAATTGCATCCGATCCCTTCCGAAACATCTAGAGTTCAAGCAGGAATAAATCATCATTCAATTCACTTTCCTTTAGAGGTCGAAACTGCTGCCCAAGCGTTAATCCACCATCTCGATCCAGAAAGCATATCCAGGCTGATCGAACAATTGCAAAGCAAAACCACAACAGGAGTCACTCAATGAAACTAAGAAAACTCGGGATTCAAGGACTAGAGGTTGCAGAACTAGGACTTGGCTGTATGGGCATGTCTGAGTTCTATGGCAGTAGGGATGAACAAGAGGCGATCGCCACGATTCATCACGCCCTCGACTTGGGCGTTAACTTTCTTGATACCGCTGATATGTATGGTCCTTTCACTAACGAACAGCTAGTTGGGAGGGCGATTCACGATCGCCGCGATCGCGTCGTATTAGCCACCAAGTTTGGCAACGTCCGTAGCGCTGAGGGTGGCTGGTTGGGCATCAACGGCAAGCCTGAATATGTCCGCCAGTCGTGTGATGCGTCATTGCAACGCTTGGGAGTTGATGTGATCGATCTCTATTATCAACATCGGGTCGATGCAACCGTGCCAATTGAAGAGACAGTTGGAGCAATGGCAGAATTAGTCAAACAAGGGAAAGTCAGGTATCTTGGCTTATCTGAAGCGGCACCTGCTACCATCCGTCGTGCCCAAGCGATTCACCCAATTTCTGCCTTGCAAACCGAATATTCCCTTTGGAGTCGTGATCCAGAAGATGAGATATTGCCGACTTTGCGAGAATTAAACATTGGCTTTGTTCCCTACAGCCCTTTAGGCAGAGGCTTTTTGACTGGAGCGATCGCTAGCCCAGATGACCTTGCCCCAGATGATTTTCGGCATCAATCTCCACGCTTTCAAGGCAACAACTTTGCTAAGAATATGGAATTGGTAGACCAGGTAAAGGCGATCGCGGCTGAAAAAGGCATCACACCTGGACAGTTGGCACTCGCATGGCTGCTGGTACAAGGGGATGACATTGTGCCTATCCCTGGAACAAAACGCCGTACCTATCTAGAAGAAAATGTCGCAGCGACTACCGTGACCCTGACCGCCGAGGAGCTTGCTCGCATCAATGCTGTAGCTCCTCAAGGGATTGCGGCTGGCGATCGCTATCCTGCCCAAAGTATGAGTAGTGTCAATCTTTGAAGGCTGTCATCCTAGCGCTTGAATGCCCTTGCTGCCCACAGGTGGGCAGCAAGGGCTATAGAGACATGGCATCGCCATTCGTTATGCTCCATTTCCTATCACTTGCCATACTGAATTCGATAAATCCGCCCATTTGCCTCTTCGGTTAGCAATAAACTGCCATCTGGGAGGGTCAACAAGCCAACGGGTCTACCCCACACATCAGGACCGGAAGGGTTGGTCAGAAAACCCGTGAGAAAGTCTTCGTAGTAGCCTTGGGGTCTGCCAGCACTATTAAAGGGAATAAACACGATCTTGTAGCCGGTGCCCTGATCTCGGTTCCAGGAACCCCGGAAAGCCACAAAAGCACCGTTGCGATATTTTGTGGGAAAGGTGGGACCGCTATAAAACTGAAGCCCCAACGCAGCCGAGTGTGCCTGAAATAGTACGTCTGGCGTTTGCGTTTTGGCGACCAGATCCGGACGAATGCTCTTCCCATTTTGAACATGGTTGGGATCGAGGCGATCGGGGGTCAAATAAGCATAGGGCCAGCCATAAAACTGTCCGGCTTGAATTTGGGTAAAGTAGTCGGGCACCAAATCATCGCCCAAGGTATCTCGCTCGTTGACCGTGGTATACAGCGCACCCGTAGTGGGATGAAACGCCAGCCCTATGGGGTTCCGTAAACCGGATGCAAAAGTCTGGCGATCGGAGCCATCCAGCCGCATGACTTGCACTGAGGCACGAGGCAACGGTTCTTCGCTCAAGTTCGACTGTGACCCGATCGAAACATACAGCTTCGTTTGGTCGGGCGAAACGACCACATTGCGCGTCCAATGCTGGTTATAGCCGCCCCCCGGCAAGTCGGTAATCTTTGTGCCGCGTCCGGTCAACTGCCCTTGACCTTGGGCGTAGGGAAATCTCAAAACAGCCGCACTATTTCCCAAAAAGAAATCATTCTTGCTAAATGCCATACCAAAGGGAAGATCCACCCCATTTTGGGAGGTGGCAAAGGTTTTTTTAACCTCTGCAATCCCGTCCTTATTCACATCCCGCAGTAATCGGATTCGATTTTGACGGGTTTCAGTCACCAGCACATCACCTGATGGCGTTAGCGCTAACCAACGAGGGCGATCTAAGCCTTCTGCAAACACGTTGACCACAAAACCTGCGGGCACCTGCAACGTCGGATTCGCTGGAATCGGTAGCACGTTGGGAGATTTGGAGGCACTGTTGCTGGCGTTGGGCTGAGGCAAACTCTCAGGAGTAATCTTGATTGGCTGCGGCGAGAGCGTTTGGGTTCTAATCAGACTTGCAGCAGGGGTTTGAGCCACCTTTGTGGGATTGGCTGATTCGGTCTGAGCCAATACAGACGCTTCTGGAGAAGGCAGCGTGGCGTTGGAGGTATCAGCAGTACGACATGCAGCCAACGTGCATCCTAGAAGCAGTAAAAATGACAAGCGGTACATAGGCAGTGGGATAGCAACTTTCTTTCACGCTAACGGATGTTCTTTGAACTTGACATGCCACAGAGAAAAGATTGTCAAGACTATGCCTTTTGATAGACTTCAACCACCGGATAGACACGATCGCCTCCCTACTCAAGGTGATTTTGAATAACAAGTTGATGCTGCTTCAACCATTCTCCATTCAACTGCTTGACGAACAGACAGATATCCGTAAGACTAAAGTACATTTCAAAAAAAGTTGATGGTACAACCAGCCATTTCTCCCGCGATCGCGCACGGCTTTCATGCACTTTCCGACCCGCTGAGGATCAAGGTTTTAGATTTGCTGCGGCAACAAGAACTCTGCGTTTGTGATTTGTGCGATCGCTTAGAAGTGAGCCAATCGAAGCTGTCGTTCCATCTCAAAACATTGAAAGAAGCAGAGTTAGTACGTGCCCGCCAGGAAGGTCGCTGGATTTATTACAGCTTGAATCTGTCTCAGTTTGTTGTGCTTGAGCAGTACCTTGCAGACTATCGCCGCTTTAGCCTGATTGCGCCCGCCCGTGCTTGTCAGGACTAAGTTCAACACATCATTTTTAAAGGTGAATTTTTTTAACGATGTGTTGTGCCAGACGCTATCAATCAACTTTATTTGAAATGATAAGAATATGGACTTTAAGTAAATTGCTTTCAGATGCTCAGTCGCATCGCTTGAATACTTTATAAAAAATTGCAAAGGATGAGGTCACTCTAATGACTAACAGTCTCTCCACAAAGCATGGATTTTCTCTTGTTGTATTGGCTGCGATCGCGCTCCTGCCTGCCTGCACCCAACCTCAAGCAGACACCAACACAACCGCAGCAAAAACAATCAAAATTGATGGTTCCAGTACGGTCTATCCCATTTCAGACGCGATCGCCAAAGAGTATAGCCGAAGCAACAGTAAAGTCGATGTTGATGTAAAGTTCTCTGGTACAAGCGGCGGATTCAACAAATTTTGTACAGGCGAAACGGATATCAGCAATGCTTCCCGCCCTATCTTGCTGCAAGAAGCGAAAGTCTGTGCCAACTCAGGAGTGGGTTTTATTGAAATTCCTATCGCCTTCGATGCCTTAACCATTGCAGTCAATCCGAAAAATGATTGGGCAAAAGATATAACAATTGCAGAATTGACAAAAATCTGGGAACCCTTGGCGGAAGACAAAATCAAAAACTGGAATCAAATTCGAGCGTCCTATCCTAATAAGCCCCTCACCTTATTCGGTGCTGGAAAAGATTCCGGCACGTTCGACTACTTTAACGAAGTCACCACAGGCAACCCAGAAGCAAGCCGCAATGACTACACGGATAGCGAAAATGACAATGTGCTAGTGCAAGGAATTGAAAAAGACTCCAATGCGCTGGGCTACATTCCCTTTGCTTACTTTGAAGCTAGCCAAAATCGCTTAAAAGCTTTGGCGGTAGACAGCGGCAAGGGAGCGGTTTTGCCATCTCGTGAAGCGGTTGCCAGTGCCACATATCAGCCGTTTTCTCGCCCACTGTTTATCTACGTCAACTCTAAAACGGCTCAAGATAACCCGGAGCTAAAAGCATTTGTTGAGTATTACCTAACTCACGCTGGACGGGTCTCACAAACCGTGGGCTATGTTGCTCTACCTGCAGAAGCTTACCGCCTGGCGACGATCCAGTTCACACGGGGCGAAATTGGAACTGTATTTGAGGGAGTGCCTCAGCCCAATGTGACCATTTCGGAACTGCTTCGCCGGCAGGCAGTGTTTCAGCTTTCAGAAAACGAAAAAGCAGATGCGAAAAAATAAATACTACTGGGTTACATCAGCATGACTCAATCTACTGCAAAGCAATTATCTTTTCTTGATCGCTACCTGACGCTATGGATCTTCCTGGCAATGGCGATCGGGGTGGGGGTTGGCTACTTTATCCCTGGAATTGAGCAATTTGTGAATCAGTTTCAGGTGGGCACGACCAATATTCCCATTGCCATCGGCTTGATCTTAATGATGTATCCACCGCTTGCCAAAGTGCGATACGAGGAACTAGGCGATGTCTTTCGCAATGGCAAAATTCTGGGATTGTCGCTGCTGCTGAATTGGATAATTGGTCCAATCTTGATGTTTGGATTGGCGATCGCTTTTCTCAGAGGATACCCAGACTATATGGTCGGGCTAATCCTGATTGGGTTAGCCCGCTGCATTGCCATGGTGGTGGTCTGGAGCGACTTAGCGCGAGGCAATACCGAGTACACGGCTGGGCTAGTTGCCTTCAACAGCATTTTTCAGGTGATTTTCTACAGCCCATTTGCCTGGTTTTTTCTGAGTGTGCTACCGCCGATATTTGGTTTAGAGGGCAGTGTAGTAAATGTCAGCATTGCCGAGATTGCCAAGAGTGTGTTCATCTATCTCGGCATTCCGTTCCTAGCCGGATTCTTCACCCGCTTCTTCCTCGTAAAAGCTAAGGGTAGACGTTGGTATCACGAGGAGTTTATTCCTAAAATCAGCCCAATAACCTTAATTGCGTTGCTGTTCACCATCGTGGTGATGTTCAGTTTGCAAGGGGAGAAAATTGTTCAAATTCCGCTGGATGTGGTGCGAATCGCGATCCCGCTGATCATTTATTTTGCACTGATGTTCGTGATTAGCTTCTTTATGGCATGGCGACTGAAAGCAGACTATTCCAGAGCCACCAGCGTAGCGTTCACTGCCACCGGCAACAATTTTGAGTTGGCGATCGCGGTGGCGGTGGCGGTGTTTGGCATCAACTCTGGAGCGGCGTTTGCGGCGGTCGTTGGACCGTTGGTTGAGGTGCCTGCGTTGATTGCGCTCGTCAATCTCGCGTTTTGGTTTGAACGGCGCTACTTCAAAACTGCGGAATCGCCAAGGCTGTAATTTTAGAACTGAGGAGACGTTCAACGATGAAACGGGTGATGTTTGTTTGCAAAAAGAACTCAGCGCGATCTCAAATGGCAGAAGGCTTTGCCAAAACCCTTGGTAACGGCAAAATTGCAGTCACCAGTTCTGGATTGGAGGCGAGTCAAGTTCGACCAGAAGCGATCGCCACCATGGAAGCGATTGGTATTGATATCACTGATCAATACTCCAAGCCATTGAGCGACTTTAAGCCAGAAGATTTTGATGCGGTGATTTCTCTTTGTGGCTGTGGCGCAAGCTTACCCAGTGAATGGGTGATACGAGAGATATTTGAAGATTGGCAATTGGATGATCCAGCGGAACAACCCGAAATTTTTCCAAGGGTGCGCGATCAAGTGAAAGAACGTGTTGTGCAGCTAATTCAGAGTTTGGAGCAATAGATATGGAAGCGCAATCTATTCAACTGATCGCAGAAAATCTGTGGTGGGTGATTCCAGGCAAACTGGCGGGTGTGCGAAAGCCAACTGCCGCAGAACTCACTGAGTTGAAAGCAGCAGGTGTGGGCGCGATCGTTTCCGTCATGGATGATCCATCGAACTTAGATTTATACGAGCAGGCGGGCATTTCGCACCTATGGCTCCCCACGAAAGGCGGCACGGCACCCACTTCAGAACAGATTTACGAGTTGCAGAGTTTCGTTGATCAACACAACCAAAGTGGTAACGCGATCGCTGTTCACTGCACCAGCGGCAATCGCCGAACAGGAACCATGCTGGCGGCTTACTTGATTCAGTCTGGCTCATCTTTTGATGAAGCGATGCAGATGATTCAAACTGCCAATCCCAATGCCGAATTGCGAGACGCTCAGACTACGTTTTTACAGAAGTTGGCAGGAGCATCGCCAAGTAACCATGTTTGAGCATTCCCCTAGAATTTTGTTTTTATATGGCTCTCTGCGCGATCTCTCCTACAGTCGGTTAGCAGCCGAGGAAGCGGCCCGAATCATTCAAGAATTTGGGGCTGAAGTCAAGTTTTTTGACCCGCGAGAACTACCGATTTATGGCAGCGTGCCCGATACTCATCCGAAGGTACAGGAGCTACGAGCGTTGAGCCTGTGGTCCGAAGGACAAGTCTGGTCGAGTCCAGAACTGCATGGTCAAGTTTCGGGTGTGATGAAAAACCAAATTGACTGGATTCCCCTCAATATAGGTGCCGTTCGCCCAACCCAAGGCAGAACATTAGCGGTGATGCAGGTGTCTGGTGGGTCTCAATCTTTCAATGCCGTGAACACAATGCGATTGTTAGGACGCTGGATGCGGATGTTCACGATTCCCAATCAGTCTTCTGTGGCAAAGGCATATCAAGAATTCAACGACGATGGCACGATGAAAGACTCGCCCTACCGCGATCGCCTGGTCGATGTTATGGAAGAACTCTACAAGTTCACAGTGCTGCTACGTGAGCAAGTGGATTATCTGACCGATCGCTACAGCGAACGCAAGGAGAAAGCCGCTAAACAATCCCTCGATGCCAATCGAACTTCATAGCCATTTGATAGGCATTTACTTGGACAGTTGCTTGTCTGATATAGAAGCAGGTTTTGCCCCCGTATTGCGGACATTCATCAGCTTACTCAATAAATCAAACCAAAATGGCGCACCCATTGCGATCGCAATTCCAGTGACTAGCCAGCCAAGCAAGATCCTAGCGAGACTCAAAAATCGATTCAGCACAACCTCGCCAAATAGCGGGAGATTGAATTCATTGCTTACGGCTCGACCAGGCGGCAAACAGGCACTATAGAAACTGCTCCATTTATTCAAGTCGGTCAGGTCTGGGTTAAGCGCCGCAGGAGTTTCGCCATTCTGGGGTTGGTTAGAAGCCAGACAATCAAACTGCTGAGTCAAATTGGTAGGAGTCCATTGAATTGGAAAGGCGATTTCTTGCAAAACTGCATTGGTTTCACGCTTAAGCGCCCGCAAATTTTCTTGGGTCACCTCGCTCTGTCCGGAGGTGTTGATATCTGAGCGCTGGGTCACACTGGCAGCCCGTTGGGTAATCACATGACGTAAATCGTCATCTCCTGATAGCCGTCCAATAATATGAAACGTGTCGGCATTTGAGAGAATGGCGATGATAAACCCAATCATAATGGCAACGCCTTTGGCATTTCGTTTGTAAACGCCTGATGCCCGATTCATTGAGCGATCAAACCAAACCGATACTTCATTTCTAAACTCATTAATTTGCTTTTCAGTTCCTTGCACTTTTGTTTGGGCACGTCTCGCCAAAATTGCCAAACTTTGTTTAACGGGTATGGGAACTCGACTCAGCAAATCCTGAATTTGGTCGTAAGACTGATAATTGCGATAGATTTTACGCTGCTCAAGAGTCAGCTTGTTAAGAGCAGTGTTAATTCGTAATTGCCGCTCTTCATTCGAGAGCTTACCCAGAGAATATTTGACATAATCCGACAAGACGATTAAGTCGATTGTTTGCCAGGGTTGAATCACATACTCATCTTTGCGATACCGATTCTCTGATTGAAGCTGCTGAGCAATGACGGATTGATTTTGACGATTAAGTAAGCGCTCTTCAGCCTGAAGCTGTTCAGCAAGATCGGTCGTGACTTTCAACACAATTTGCTGATGAATTTTCCAGCCTCTATATGCTTGTTGATAGGCTTTTTGTTCTGCTGGAGATAGGCTACTCAATACTGTTTCTACATAGGTTTGGTACTCAGTTTTAAGTAAGTCTGCTTCGGTGAATTGACTCATCCCTGGGCTAATTGCTTCGGGAATGGGTGACGGAATAGATTCACCTTGGGCAACGGTTGGAGGTGGTGGAATGATAGGGGGTTCTGAAATGGTGGGGGGAATCCGGGTTATGGGCGGAGTCGCGCTGGGAGAGAATGGCGGAATCTCTGTGATGTGGATCGGAGTGTTACTAGACTCTAAGTCTGATGGCGCTGGGTCTGATAACTCTGGGTCAGCCGTGGATGGGAGAGGTTCAGCAATCGTTAAGGTGGGAATCGTTATTTCTGCGGCAGCAACACCAACATTAGAGGGTTCGCTTGGTGTTATGGGCGGATCGTTGTTTTGAGTGCCTATCAGTTCACTAATTTTACTAGTAAGGGTTTTGAGAAAAGGCTCAACTTCGCTTGGTTTTGTACCTGCTTGATAAGCGGCAGCAATATCTTGATAGGCACCTTCAATTTCTTGGTAGGTGGTGCTGGTACGGTCAAATATTTCGGCAATTTCTAATAAGCTAGGCTTGAGTTTTCCAGCCGCGATCGCGCGCTCACTCTTAGCGCCAAAGGTGCCTAGCCGAAGGGCCTCCAAACGTTTTTTAAAGTAGGCAAGCTGTTGGCGCTCAATTGGGGATAAATCAGCTAAACCGACCTCTTCGTTTGAAGCATTTGGCACTGTAGACTGAACCAGTTCTTCAATTTGATTCACATATAGTTCAAGCGCTTCTCGCAGTCGCTCCACGCAAGTTTCTAGGTTGGCTTCTCCGGTCTTAAAATCCCTCAAGATATCATCATATTCTTCTACAAGCGCCAAAAAATCGTGATTAGAGCTATTCAGAGTTAACAGCGCGATCGTCGTTGCACCACTTTGATTCGGAGGTTGGGCTAAATTCTTCGCCTTCCCTGCCAAAACGCGAATGCTTCCTTTTTCCCAATTATCTTTTAATTCAAACTCTTGCTCAGTCGGAAGCGTAATTGTGTGTTTACTAACTCCGGTTTCTTGAATTATTTCCTCAAGATTATAAAGACCAACAATACGAGAAATGAATTTTTCAAGACGAATTTCTGTTAGCTTATCAACGAGTGTTGACATGCCCAACTGTTCAAAGAGTGCTGTTGAAAATGTTTCTGGTGAAATGTAAGAAGGTCCCGTTAATTCTTTTCCGAAAACGCCTTTCCCAGGATAAAAAGTTCGATAAATAGTATGACCTAAATTTCCTAATAGTCCTCTTGAACTTTGGTTGATATTTCTAATTAGCGGATCACTATAAATAGATTCAATAAAATCACCAATTTGCTCAGTATCTTTAGTTCCATACCCACCCGATAGCAGGTTTTGAATAGATTCTCTTAAATGTTTTGCTCGCCATTGCAACAGAGTAGAAACAAGTTCTTGAATTTCGGATGCCAGCAAACTAGAAATCAGGTAGATAAATATCAACCCGATCGCAATATCCAACACAACGGGCAAATTCATACCAGCACGCCTCGACGATAAACAGCACCCATCCGAGAAAAAGGCATTTGGACTATAGGCGAGGAATGTTGCCTCACTATGATGTCTTAAATAAACTTAAACTGAAAAAGCGATCGCCCCATGGAATTAAGGGGCGATCGCTTTAATCAAAAAATCAATTTAAATCCTTATAATGCGGCAAGCTACAGCTTTAACGACGAGTAGCCGTCAAGATTTTAACAGAGGGCATTACTGAACCGTGCTTAGAATTTACCCCCATCTCTAGTTCCAAGTCAGGCACTTCTTGCCAGCAATGGGGACAAAACCAATAAATTGATCCATGACGAGCATGACGAAGAACTTTGGCAGAGCAGCACGGGCAAGTATTCATGGCTACCTTTTAAATTTTTATTAAAGTAACTGCTGTGAGATCCAGCAAAAATTAAATCAGTTTCAAAAATGTTATTTCCAAGATAAAAAAAGAAACTAGAGATGGCAATCTGTCCGAAGGATGCTCTCTAGTACTTTCACTGAAATTGACGCGTTGATACATGTATCTTTTAAGACCAAAAATTATTACGAATGGCTCATATTCAACCATTTGTAAACCTTTGAGAGGTTGGCAAGTTTATTCTCAAAGAAATACGACCTTATCTAAAGATTTATTTTGTTTGCTGTCTTGTAATAATCTGAAGTATTCCTTCAAGTTACTCAATTATTTTCAACCTGGGAGCTTTAACGAGGTAGAACAAGGCTTACTGGATGAGTCAAAGTTTAGATTTCACCTTAATAGTTCAACGAGGGCTTTTGCTAAATACTCATATTGAGCAGGGTGATTGTAAATTTGAGCAGAAATGCGAATTTGCCTACCCAGCGGGTGCCCCCAAGGAATAATCGGCACTTCAATTTGGTACTTTTTGAGCAATGCATCATGTAGCGTTTGCCAGTTTCCATCGGGAAGTGGCACTACCGCTAGTGAGCCGAGCAATTCGTTAGGACAGGGCGGAGAAATATCGAGAGCATCGCACAGTGTTTCTCTGGCTGCGATCGCCAAAGCTCGATTAGTTGCCATCATCTCTGCCCAACCACCGGGTAATAACGAATCCATAAATTGAATTGCTGTGGGGACACACAGATAAGCCGTCGGGTCATCGGTTCCCATCCAGTCAAATTCCAGGTGAAAGCGGCTGCGGTTGGGGCGATCGGCATTGGCACCATGGCTGATGGTCAGGGGACGAATGTTGGGCTGGCGATCGCGCCGCACATACAAAAACGCGGCTCCTTTAGGCGAACAGAGCCATTTGTGGCAATTACCAGTGTAATAAGTGGCATTCAACTTGCGCAAATTCAGTGGTAGCATTCCCGGCACATGAGCACCATCAATTAAGGTTTCAATGCCGCGCTGATTGAATTCTTGAATCAGTTCAGCCAAAGGAAACACCAACCCTGTTTGACTGGTAACATGATCGAGCAACGCTAACCGAGTTCGGCTAGAAATCTTACTCACAACGGCTGCCAAAATTTGGCTAGAAGAGGTTAGCGGAAAGGGAATTTCTGCAACGACAATTTTCAACCCTTCCCGCTCAGCAATATAGTCCAGTGCGTTGCGACAGGCGTTGTACTCATGATTGGTCGTTAGTAGTTCTCCCCCCGGCTGAAACTTGAGCGATCGCAGCACCGCATTTACACCTGTTGTTGCGTTGGGCACAAAAACAAGATCAGCTGCATCTGCACCAACAAAAGGCGCTAGAGCTGACCTCGCCTCATCCAATAACGGCTCAATATCCACCCCCAAAAACTGGAGCGGCTGCCGTTCCATCTGCTGGCGATAATGCTGCTGTTTGTCCAGAACCGCAATGGGGCAGGCTCCAAAGGAACCATGATTGAGAAATGCGATCGCCGGATCAAGTGACCAAAAGCGGGCAAAGGACTGCTGGGCGTTAATGACTTGCCGATTCACTGCCATTTCAGCAAAGCTCCTCAATCCAATACAGCGGTTGGGCTAAGCAAGTCATCAACCGACTGCTGACAGCCTATAAACTTATCTAAAACTCCCCAGGCTGGATTCGAACCAGCGACCAATCGATTAACAGTCGATCGCTCTACCACTGAGCTACTGAGGATTACAGCGCGCTTCTTATCCTACCGACAAGTGACTCATTTTGACAAGGCTTTTTAGAAAATAGGGTTTAGGGGAATAGCAAATCGACGAAGGTTGCCAATTTTAGAAAGACAGTTCAGCAATCAAACTCAAACTATCTCTTACAGAGACACTGCCCGTTAGCAAAGCCAGTCCGAAGGACTCACAAAACCTCCCTACTCACAATCCCTGACCATTGGGCTTTCTTTTCGCGGCTGCGGCGATAGGAAAAAAAATGGCTGGGTTCCTGATAGGTGCAGTGGGGCGCGATCGCAATTTGGTCGGGGCTAATGCCTAATTGGGCTAGCTGAAGAGCATTGACTTGGCGCACATCTAGCCTTGCGCGTCCGGGTTCTGGGTCGTCGAAGATTGGAGAGTGGGGCATTTGGCGTAAATCGGCGATCGCGTCTGGTAAATTGCTTAAGTCAAGCGGGGCGATCGTGGCTCCCACCTGTGCCGCCACGTGTTCAGATACTTGATAGACTTCTCCTGAGATTGCGGGACCCATGGCAATCCGTAAGTTTTCCAGGTGACTGCCCTGAGACTGCAACCGAGCGATCGCCTCAGGCACAATTTTTTGTGCTGTTCCACGCCATCCCGCATGGACAGCGGCAACCTGTCCCGTGACTGCATCCGCAATCAACACAGGTGTACAGTCAGCGCTGCACACCCATACCGCCTGATTAGCCTGCTCTGTGACCAATCCATCGGCGGCAGGCGGTTCCAGTGCATTTACGTTGTTCTGGTTGCCTGTCTCAATCTGAGAAGGGATGAGAACAACGTTGCCATGGACCTGCTTCACTCGATACGACGCAGCAGAGGGTTGCAGACCCTGCGTTAGTTCCTCTGGCAAGCGAGGATGACACTGCTGGGTAAAAAAGCCGTGTTTCCAGGACTCTAAAACACTGCAAGTAAGGTAAGGGGAATCATTCCAGGTGCGCCACTGCCAGGTATGCATAATAAATTAATGATGTGCCATCAAGGTTGCGAGTCTATGCTACAGCAGCCTGACATCATCGTTGGCATTGCGACTATTATCGGAGCGAATTTCGAATTCAGTTAAATCCCATTCACATCCCTATAGGGCAAGGGATGCAGGATAGTTGCTCCACAGAGATGGACTAAAGCCAGGTACAATCAATTTGGGCTGTTCGCCGTAAGATTTACTGGAGTGTTTTGATGGCAGCATCGGAACTTTGTACCCTGGAAGATCGACAGTCTGGTGTGAGCGTGTTGTCTCGGAAGCTGAAATAATGACAGATAAAAAAACGGGCAAATCTATCCATCAGCTAGCTGCCAGCCGCTTTTGGCTGATGCAAGGAATAGCATGGATTGGTGGCGTGAGTGCGCTCAGTGGCGGAATGGCGATCGCGCAAACCCCCACAAGCGATCCCTTTTCAGCAGCACCCGCTCCTCAACCCGTCACCGCTCCCGTTGAAACGACTCCCATTGCTCCGGTGACTCCACCAGTGGCTCCTGAATCGTTCCCCAGTGAATTTTCGGCTCCATCTCCAGCGGTTCCTCAATATCAAACCCCGGTTGTTGTCGTGCCCGCTGCCGTTGCACCGTCCAGCCGCTCAACTCAAACCACTGAAACCTATACTGCTCCTAGCGCTATCATTTTTTCGGAGCGATCGTCGGGCTGTCAGGCAACTGTAAGGTCTGGTCAGGTGCCTGATGGGCTTTGTGGGGGAGCCTCTGGGGGCGATCGCGGTTATGCAACTACACAACCCTTCCGTTCAGGACAACTTGCTGTGAATGGGGAAACGACAGCCAGTCAGCTATCTAGTCTTCCTGCCGTTCAAGTCAGCACTCTTGTTGCTACCGTCACCGGGATAAATCCTGGCACTCCTTCGCTTCAAGACTACTATCGCCGCACAATGCGCCCACCTGCCAAATTGGGGAACGGCAACATTCAGCTTTTATTCCCACTGTCTATTCCAGCCGCCATTTCGTCGGTCTTTGGCTGGCGGATGCATCCTATTAGTGGCGATGCTCGGTTTCACAGCGGCACAGATCTGGCTGCACCCATGGGTACGCCCGTTTTGGCAGCCTATGCTGGACAAGTTGTTCTCGCGGATCTGTTGGGTGGTTATGGGCTAGCTGTGGCGCTCGATCATAACAAGGGAACCGCACAAACCCTCTACGCCCATTTGTCAGAAATTTTTGTGAAGTCTGGAGAAGTTGTTAAGCAAGGCGATGTGATTGGTCGCGTCGGTTCCACCGGAAATTCTACCGGACCTCACCTCCACTTTGAGTTTCGCCAATTGACGACAGAAGGCTGGGTAGTACTCGATGCAGGCTCTCAGTTGGAATATGCCCTTGCGCAGTTGGTGCGGTCTTTAGACTTTGCTCAGGCTCCTACCCAATCTGCCAAAGCTAATGCTGGCATTGAAGGCGTTTTGTAAGGAACTTGACCTTGTAATTGATCGATTGCATGGCGATTCGTGAAACGTTAGCAAAGCTTTTCGCGGGTATTTTTATGGGAATCGCACAGCTACAAATACCCATGCTCTGCTAAAAAGGTTGAAGTCATATTTTCTAGCGATCGTGGCACTTGACTATCCCAACCCAGATCCTCAGGAGACGCAGCTCCCAAACGCAGAAATTTTTCGACATACTTCCCCAAAATGTCGCCTTCCAAATTCACCAGGCTACCCGGTACAAGATATTGCAGATTGGTTTCGGCATAGGTGAGGGGAATTACGGCTGCCATAAAGCAACTGCCTTCAGGGTTACAGTCGGCAACGGTCAAGCTAATGCCGTTAACAGCAATACTGCCTTTGGAAAGAATATAGCGAGCAACTTGAGCCGAGGCAGTATTGAATATCATTTCCCAGGAAGTGGCGGTTTGAACCGCAGATTTTAGAGTGCCCGTGCCGTCTACATGCCCCGTGACAAAGTGACCGCCCAGCTTGCTGCCCACTTTTAATGAGGTTTCTAGATTGACGTACTGTGCGCCAGAACCTAACGTGGAGCGATCGCGAGTTTCTGGCGATGCCACGGCAATAAACCCCTGCGACAAAATATCTACGACGGTTAGGCATACGCCATCGACGGCAACACTGTCTCCCAGCGCCAGATCCAACATGATTAATTCGGACGATGGGGGCAAACAGGTGATTCGTAATTTATCTGAGTCGATGGACTGCAAAGTTCCCAATCCTTGAACTAATCCTGTAAACATGGGTGTAGTAGGGTGAGATCGGACTACTAGATGGTTGGTCAATCACGCAAAGTTCGCAGTTCGCAGATTATTACAGAATTTTGCAACTGTAAAATTTAGCGCATGGAGCAATGAGATTTAGCCATCAATCAGGGCATACTAAATGTCATGGAGATATCGCTATTGTATAGCGGGTTCACCTAGCTTGCCGGGTCGCTGATTGCATAGCTGCTGAGAAATCGACGCCTCTAACCAAGCTTGAAATACCATCCTTGGCTAGCAATCTCATAGGGTTCTAGGCAGTTGTCTACTCTTATGATCAAGAATGTACTAGATTAGAGTTCCTTTGATTGCTTCTCCGCTGGTTTAGATTTCGTTTCAGGTGTTCTAGAGGCTAAAACGATGATTGAGATGAAAGTCGCTGGAATTGCGTTGGATGCGGTAACACGCAGTCCAATTGTGCTTTTGAGAGATTTCACCGAACGCCGAGCGCTACCTATCTACATCGGAAACGACCAGGCAAAAGCGATCATCAACGCGATTGAGAATCAGGCACCTCCTCGCCCGCTAACTCATGACCTGTTGGTTAACTTATTAGAAGCATGGGATATGACTCTAGAACGAATTGTGATTCATTCCCTGCAAGACAACACCTTCTATGCATCACTGACGGTGGTTCAGGGAGATGTGAAAAAAGAAATTGATGCCCGTCCGAGTGACGCGATCGCCTTGGCGCTGCGGACTAACTGCACCATTTGGGTGTTAGAAGAAGTCATCGCCGATGCCTCCATTCCCGTTGACCGCGATGCCGACGAAGCCGAGCGGCAGGAGTTTCGCGATTTCATTTCCAGTCTTCGTCCAGAAGATTTCACTCAGCGCGGCAAGTTTAGCAGCGAAGAAGCTCAATAAAATTTGTTCAAAATAAATCACACTAACGTACAAAATTTTCCTGAGCGGTGGGCTTTACCTGAGTTTGGGTAAAGTATGGCGTTCTGAGAATATGGCATCCATGTCTAAGCATTATCGTTGGCAATCTACCGTTGCATGGTTGGTTTTACCCCTAACATCCTTGGGGTCAATATTGACACTTCAAGCATCTGCGATCGCTCAGGTTCAGGGTATCGATTTGCAAGGGCATTGGGCGCAGCAATGCATGACTGCGCTTGCAGGCAAAAAAATTGTTTCTCCCTCTCAAGATGGTTTGTTTCGCCCCAATGCAGTCGTGTCGCGGGCAGAGTATGCAGCACTGGTGCAGCGGGCGTTTCCAGCGATCAATCAAAGCCAAAAGCCGATTGCTTTTCGGGATGTGCGACCCGATAATCCGAATGCTAAAGCGATTCAATATATTCAGCGAAGCGGCTTTTGGCTAGGAGAAGGACGTGATGAGTTTAGACCAGGTGATTGGATATCGCGATCGCAAGCCTTTGGTGGATTAGCAGCAGGATTGCGCTACACCGCAAAGCAACCCGAATCTAAAAATCTGAGAGCCGCCTTTAAAGACGGTAGAACAGTGCCAGACTACACCAGAGCCGCTGTTGCCGCCGCATTAGAAAATCGCTTAATTATCAATCAGCCCGACCCTAAACGGTTCAACCCAAATCAGCCAATTACCCGCGCTGAGCTTGCAGCAGCAGTGTGTCAAGCGATGCCAAGCACCACAGCCCTGGTACCTATGCGGTTTATTGCCACGCGATTCTCCCCAGGAGAGGCTGCGCCAACACCGAAACCACTGCCACCCGTGGCAGTTAAACCGGGAACCGGAGGGGGTATTGTCACGCCTGTTGGATTGCCCGTTGTGGTAGTGCCCGTCATCGGCAATCCTGGCACGAGTCGCCCACCGCTGCCTTCACTGCCACGGCCCAGTTTTCCTACCCAAGAAATTCGTGGAGTCTGGCTGACCAATATTGATAGCCAGGTGTTGTTCAATCCTCAACTGCTTCGCAGCGCTGTTGAAGAACTAGGAACGCTCAAATTCAATACAGTTTATCCAGTTGTGTGGAACTGGGGCTACACGCTCTATCCCAGTCAGGTTATGCGCCAGGTTACAGGAGCGGCGATCGACCCCCGCGAACCCGGACTGCGAGGACGCGATCCATTGGCAGAACTGGTGCAACTAGGGCGACAAAATAAGATCGCCATTATGCCCTGGTTCGAGTTTGGCTTTATGGCTCCTGCCGATTCTGAGCTGGTGAGACGAAACCCTAAATGGTTGACCCAGCGCAAAGATGGCTCCAAGGTGTGGAGAGAAGGCGAATACGATCGCGTTTGGCTTAATCCCTTTAAGCCCGAAGTGCAGCAGTTTATTTTGAATTTAGTAGACGAAATCGTTTCTAAATATGATGTAGATGGCATCCAGTTTGATGATCACATGGGATTGCCCTCTGAGTTTGGCTATGACGACTACACCATAGAGCTTTACAAAAAAGAAAACCCTGGTAAAGAGCCGCCTGTGAATGCCAAAGATCCGCAGTGGCTGCGGTGGCGGGCAAACAAAATTACAGAATTTATGGGGCGGGTGTTTGCCCTTGTTAAAGCCCGCAAACCCTACGCCACTGTTTCTTTATCACCCAATTCGCAAATCTTTTCCTACGAAAATTATCTGCAAGATTGGTCAACCTGGCGGCGATTGGGCTATGTAGAAGAAATCTTGCTGCAAGCCTATCGCACCGATCCGACTGGGTTCATCTCGGAGCTTGCGCAAGCCGAAGTGCAAGAGGCGAAGAAGCACGTTCCTGTTGCAATCGGAGTACTCACGGGACTGAAGAATAAGCCCATGCCAATGAGTATTATTGAGCAGAAAATTCAAATTGCCCGCGATCGCGGCTTTTCCGGCATGTCCTTTTTCTTCTATGAGACGATGTGGAACCTGAGCAACGAACCTTCCCAGGAGCGTAAGTCCTCCTTTCAAATGCTGTTTGCTCCGACGGTTACTCGCCCTAATCTTGTGCGCGGTTGGGTTCCTCCAGCCACATTGCCTTAGTTTTTTGTGTGATGTGAAAGCAGATTCAGTGGAACTGAAAAATGAAAAAGCAGACAGTCTGTAAAAGGCTGTCTGCTTTTTTCACACCGTCACTCTTACAACTACACAGCCGCGAGTTCAGGGCGCTTGCTGTGACGGATGCTCTCGATCGCCGCTGCATAATCTGGCGCATTGAATACCGCAGACCCAGCCACGATCGCATTTGCCCCCGCTTCAATTACCTGCCAAGCATTGTTACCCTTCAAACCGCCATCCACTTGAATCCAAGGATCAAGACCCCGCTCATCGCACATTTGGCGTAGCTTGCGGATTTTGGGCAGCGATGAGGGAATGAAGCTCTGACCGCCAAATCCAGGGTTCACACTCATGATTAAGATGATGTCGCACAGGTCCAATACTGGCTCCAGCAGTTCCAAGGGGCTACCCGGATTGAGTACAGCACCCGCCTTTTTGCCTAATTCTTTAACTAGTCCCAATGCCCGATGGATATGAATTGTAGAACTTGATTCTGCATGTACCGAGATATGATCGGCTCCGGCTTTCGCAAAATCTGCCACATAGCGCTCTGGTTCTACAATCATCAAATGCACATCCAACGGCTTTTGGGTGGTTGGGCGAATGGCATCCACAATTAATGGACCAATGGTGATATTCGGCACAAATCGACCATCCATCACATCCACATGAATCCAATCTGCACCCGCCGCATCTACGGCACGAATTTCATCTCCTAACCGACTAAAATCTGCCGACAGAATGGAAGGGGCGATCGCGATCGCTTTCTGGGATGTGGTCGGGGTCATGGTGGTCTCTATCTCCTGCGTCCTGGAATGTAGTTATTTTAACAATTTGAAAACTTCTGACAAGCTGCTTATCAAGCCTTTACAAAGGATTGTGCCACGATCCTGCTCTTACAAACTGATGGGTTGAGAGTAAAGCGGATTGATTTTGACACTTTCTACCTTTTCGAGTATCAGCAATTCTTGACACAGTTCCAATAGCGCGACTGAAATAAGCTGAGAAGCCTAGAAGCAATTTCAGGGTGACTAAAAAAAGCGGATACTAAATGAAGCCATCTTTGGCGTGAATGGCGGAGGTGAAATCGTGGCAGTCGATCAAGTTCATCGGTGTTTGAATCAAATTGGAGCGATACTCCTGGGTGCGGGCATTGGTTGGGCAAGTGTTTTGGTGGTGCCTGGACAGGCAAAAAATCCAACTAAGCCAATTCGCTCTACTTCGATTGGAGAAACTGGCATCGATGCCTTGCGTTTACAATTGCCGCCCTACAATCTCACCGGTAAAAAAATTGCGATCGGGCAAGTAGAAATCGGTCGCCCAGGGCAGTTTGGCATCGATAAAGCAGTTGCCCAAAACCGCTCTATGGCGTTAACGCAAGTGTTTTACCGCAACACGCGCGCCCGCACCAATACGAATGTGGATAGCCATGCTCAAAATGTTGCCAGCATTATGATCAGTGCTGCCAAAATGGCGCGAGGCGTAGCACCCGGTGCGAGGCTTTATTCCTCTGCCTCTGGCACTCCTCGCCGCTATGGGCAGCCAGAAGAATGTTTGTCAGCTCAATATGTGGCACTGCAAAATGGTGGCGACATTCGGGCAATTAACTTTAGCTTTGGCGAATCTTTACGCTTCGATCCGCGTGCCAAACCTCAGCTAGATGGAAATGCGTTGTTAACTCAGTGCATTGACTGGTCAGCGCGGGTTCACAATGCGCTGTACGTCATCGCCGGTAATCAGGGCAAGGGCGGAATTTCGGTGCCAACAGATAATTTTAACGGGATCAATGTTGCTTTTACCGCGCGGGTGCAGGAGTTATTTGCCAGGGTGGATTTTGCCAATTTGGGGGACCCAACCAGTCGCGCAACCCAAGGATTGGAAAGCAATGTGGGACCCCGACGGGCGATCGCGTTGGCAGCTCCGGGGCACGACGTTTCCTTGGTCAACCCAAATGGCAGCGTTACCACCTCTAGCGGCACTAGTTTTGCGGCACCCCATGTCACTGGCACGATCGCGCTGCTGCAAGAATATGGTGACTCTGCTATTCGACGAAGCCTGCGTGATCGCTCACTCTCCTGGACGTTGGATGCCCGTCGCTCTGAAGTAATGAAAGCCGTGTTGTTGAATGCTGCTGACAAACTCAAAGATGCAGGAGATGGACTGTTGCTCGGCATGAGCCGGACGATCGCAGATAAAAATAACCGTACCTGGCTACAGTCCGATGCCTACCGCGACCCTCAAATTCCGCTTCATGCTCACATGGGCACCGGACAGCTCAATGCCTTTCGCGCTTATCAACAGTTCAGCGCTGGACAATGGACTCCGGGAACGACCATTCCCGCAATTGGCTGGGACTATCGCACCGTTAGCAGCGCTGCAACACCCACTCTTTCCCCCTCTTACCAAGACTATATCCTTGAAAAAAGACTGCAAAAGGGTAGCTTTGTTGCAGTGACACTGACCTGGAACCGATTAGTGGAGCTGGTTGATAGAGACCAGAATGAAGAATACACCTTGGGAGAAGAATTTCGCGATCGCGGTTTAAACAACCTCGATCTTTATTTAATGAAAGCGGAAGATACCGATACCAAAAAAGCGATTAGCTCGTCGATCAGCGCCGTCGATAGCATTGAACATATTTTTGACAAAATTCCAGCAACAGGACGCTATAAAATTCGAGTGCAGTTTAGGCAGCAAACCAATGAACCTGCACAGCCCTATGCTCTGGCATGGTGGACGGTGCCCACTCGCTAAACGAGATCGCTCATTACTTCAATGGAATAAAGGGCAAGTATTTTTTAATGAACCTACGTAATTTTAAGAGCCTAACAGTATTCACCAATTTGTCGGAAAGCTCGGCAGGCGGCTCTATAGAAGCATTGAGTTGATTTTGCAGTTCGGCATAAGCAGCAGGTGTCATCGGTTGACCATCAATCGGCGATCGCGCATCCAAAATAATCTCCGTCCGCAGCACTTCCTCTGGTGTATCCCCCGCAGGCGGCAGTGCTAAAGCGATACCAGCCCATGACTCCACGAATAACAACACACTAAACGCGATCACGCCTTTAACTCTCTTTCTTCCCATTGGTTCACCTCCCACAAGAGATATTGCCTTATCTCTCATTTGCTTGACGATCGCCACTGCTAAAAGCCCATTGCGCTCGCAACCGCTTCAACATCTGGCTCAATGCATTGTCTCAACGGGTTGTTACTGTGAGTAATCGCAGCATCTGGATCTTTCAATCCGTTGCCCGTCAGCACACAAACTACAGTGGCTCCCGTCGGCACCTGATCTTTCACCTTCAGTAACCCTGCAACGGAGGCAGCGCTGGCAGGCTCACAGAAAACACCTTCCTGAGATGCCAACAAGCGGTAGGCTGCAAGAATTTCCTCGTCGGTGACAGCATTGAAAGCACCCTGGCTAGCATCTCGAACGGCGATCGCCTTTTCCCAGTTTGCCGGGTTCCCAATCCGAATCGCTGTCGCTAGCGTGTCTGGATGTTCCACAAGCTGTCCAGAGATCAGCGGTGCGGCTCCGGCAGCTTGAAAGCCCATCATTCGAGGGAGTTGAGTGCAGCGATCGTTTTGGTGATATTGGCAAAAGCCCATCCAGTAAGCCGAAATATTGCCAGCGTTGCCGACCGGAATGCAGAGCCAGTCGGGTGCATCGCCCAGAACGTCCACAATTTCAAAGGCAGCGGTCTTTTGTCCTTCTAATCGATAGGGATTGACCGAGTTAACCAGCGTCACGGGATAGTGTTCAGATATCTCTCGCACAATTTTCAACGCCTGGTCAAAATTCCCCTTAATTGACAGTACTTCAGCCCCGTAAATTAGCGCTTGACCGAGCTTACCCAGTGCCACATAACCATCAGGGATCACGACAAAAGCCCGCATTCCACCCCGTCGAGCATAGGCAGCGGCAGCGGCAGAGGTGTTGCCTGTACTGGCGCAAATCACCGCTTTTGCTCCGGCTTCTTTCGCTTTAGAGATCGCCATGGTCATGCCCCGATCTTTGAAGCTACCCGTGGGATTTAAACCGTCATATTTCACCCACACCTGCACCTGCCTACCAATTTCGGCAGCGATCGCCGGAACAGGAATCAAGGGCGTGTTTCCTTCTCGCAAGGTCACCACTGGGGTTTGCTCAGTTACCGGCAAGTAGGGGCGATACATTTCAATCAGTCCGCGCCATCCCCCAGCTTGAGCAGCAGTGTGAGGTTGGGCAGAAAGATGGGAACCAACAGAAAAACTCAAAGTCACTGAAGTAATGCGGCGATCGCGGTAAAGGAATAACAAACTAATACAGTTTGCAAAACTAATACAGTTTGTTCAGATCTTAGCTTACCTCGATTACATCGCTATTTCAGCCAATTCAAACAATCTGCAATCTGCATTCCTGCTAAAACCTGATTCTGGGTCTGCTATCTATTTGTAAAGTTTGGGTTAAGATGATTGGTGTGGTGTTGGTGAGTACAAATAACTAGAGTAGTTATGATGATGACTGATAAGTCCGTCAATAAAAGTAATTCAGCGCTCGCGGTTCTTGATCGGCCTGTCAGCGATGAACTCGCTAGCGTGGAGCATCAAGTTCGGCTTCTAAAAGTGATGAAAAACTTGTATCAAGTTGATCAGCAAGCAAAGTTTCTCCATCTGCAAGCGGAAACTAATTCTCTTTTAGAGCAACTGCAAGCCTTAAAAGGGCAACGCGACTCATCTATTTAAGTTTCTAGTTTCTAGAAGAAACGCCTGTAGGAGCTGCTCTTGCGTCTGTCCGTGAGGATTAAGGACACCCACAAGAGGTGCCCCGGTAGCCATTAGCGTTAGATTTTGTAAGTGCCGACTGAATAAATCTCTGGGAAGGGGCAGTCAAGTTCTATACTTGGCCATGAACTGATCTGTTCCACTGATAGTTATGCGATCTTTTTGGTCCGATCCTTACCTTTGGATTCATTTGGCTGGCATAGCAGTCTTGCCGCTCTGGCTAGAACTATGCTTTTTAGGGCTGGCAGTGGGAGATCCCATTTTTCCAGTTTGGCTAGAGTTGGCATTGGTCGCGATCGCAGGCATTGCGCCAGTGCTGTGGATGCAGTGGCAACGTCCATTTTATATTTTTAGCCTCCTGGCGATCGCGCTTAAGCCTGAAAACCTAACTCTGCCGCAGCGGCAACTGCTAACCCGGTTTAGATCACCACAAAATCGGTTGTTAGCGGTTGCTGTTGCCATTCTGTTAGCGATTACGTTGCGTCAGCTTTACGTTTTAGCGCCGATTGGCGCAGCAGTAGCACCCTTTTCAATAGAATCGCGTGGTTTGGGGCTGTTATTAGCCGCGATCGCGTTTTTAGGAAGCAATTTGTTTCTTCAGGTGCCTGTTAGCGTTGCCAGCGTCATGCTGACCAGTGACTCTGCTTTTGCCAGTACTGAACCGTATCCGTTAGACCAAATTTCTCAGTACTTCACCCGCTTGGGGCTACCTGTCAGCCAGCTTTTGCCTGAAGTTGTCTCTTTAAAGGATTCAGCGATCGCTTCGCCTGTAATATCCAGTCCTGTTACCCAGGATCAGGCACCCCGTTTAGACAAGCTATCTTCAGACGATGATTCCTTAGATATTTGGGGTGATCTCTCTGAAACGGAACTTCCTAAAAAGACTACTCTCGAATTTGGTAACTCTGAATCGGAACAAACTTCCTTGGCAGATCTAACTGATCTTACTGAAGTCGATCTTCCCAAAACCAGTCCTCTCGAATCTATTAGCTCTGAAACTGAGGCGATCAACCCTCCTGAAATTGACACAGTTGAGGTGAATGGTATTTCACTTCAACAACCCATTGATGAAATTGAAGCGATCGCGGCGATCTCCGATCTGCTCGGCGAAGTCGATCTGCCAGAAGTCAACCTACCCATAGAATCAGGCGATGAAGTGGAACAAGACTCCTTAGAAGACTCAGCAGCGATCGCTAGAATAGATGAGCAGTCCACAGTCGAACTATCTTCAATAGAGGAATTTGAGACTTCCGAGTCTGAATCGGGTGCTTCTGAGTCAAGTGCTTCTGAGTCTGAGCCTTTGGTCTGAGATTACCTCCAGATGCATTGATATGCTGTGGTCTAGCTGTTGCTTCCATTGAGCCATTGCCGATCTATGACGCTTTACTGTAACCAAAAACACCTCAACGCGGCGGATAGTCGATTTTGTCGAATCTGCGGTGAGCCACTGTCTATACAAGCATCCAACCCAATGGCGGGAGAGCTTTTGGGCTGGCGCTACCAAGTATTGCGCGAACTGGGACAGGGTGGATTTGGGCGCACCTATTTAGCTCAAGATTCCAATCGATTTAATGAGCCGTGTGTGTTAAAAGAGTTCGCGCCTCAAGTGGAAGGTGAAGCAGCCTTACAAAAGGCAGAAGAACTGTTTGCGCGGGAAGCAGGAACGCTGTATCAACTTCAGCATCCCCAAATTCCTCGGTTTCGGGAATTGTTTCGCGCTGAGTGGCAAGGGCGCGATCGCATATTTCTAGTGCAGGATTATGTGGAAGGGCAAACCTATCAGGAGCTTTTACAGACTCGCCAGCGACAGGGACAGAGCTTTTCAGAAGCAGAAATCACTGATCTTTTACTTCAGCTTTTGCCCGTGCTGGACTATATTCACACTGCTGGAGTGATTCACCGTGATATCTCTCCCGACAATTTGATTTGTCGCCCAACGGATGGCTTACCCGTTTTGATTGATTACGGCGGTGTTAAACAGGTTGCCGCTAGAGTGGCATCTATCAGTCAGCGCGTGGTGGCTCCAGTGCAATTGCAGCCTGGACCGATTACCCGCTTAGGAAAGGTCGGCTACGCTCCGGCAGAACAGTTAGACCACGGCGAGGTGCATCCTCACAGCGACTTTTATGCCCTGGCTGTCACGAGTCTGGTTTTGCTCACCGGGCAAGAACCCCAGGCATTATTCACATCTAAGGGCGATCGCACCCGATGGCAGCAATCGCTCAAGCTCAGTCCTAATTTGACTAACGTGCTGACAAAAATGCTCGACCCTTATCCCAGTCGGCGCTATCAGTCAGCCCAAGCGGTAATGCAAGCATTGGGCGCGATCGCAGCTCAGCCATTGGGCGGTCACCAAAATCAATCTATTCCTGCCTTCACACCCGATCTAGCAACGAAGGTCGTGTCGCCGGCTCGTGCCCAAACCATCCCCGTCTTGCAGCCTAAGCCCAATACTCCAAAAACCGCCGTCAGAAAATTTGGCTCTGTGTGGCGACCGACAGCGGGGTTGGTGCTGCTCCTCGCCATGGTTGGGGTCGGCTGGTGGGCTGGGGTCAAGTGGTTGGCACCGGCACTGAAATCGAAGCTGCCAGATATTATCCGCTCCACCGGAAATCAAGTAAAACCACCCGTTAAGTCGATCTCCCCCAATCGACAAGAGTCAGATTTTTCTAAATCGGAACAGTCACGAAAACAGCAAATTCAAGACCTCCGAGATCAATTGGGCATCAATAGCCCCTTTTTGGTCAACCTGGTGAATCAGGCCTTTTATGCAAAACATCCTGAATTAAATGGTCAAAAGCTCGGCACGGGAAAAGCAGATGCCGGATTGCGAGCTGAATGGGATGAGTTGGCGCTTCAGTTTTTGAATCAGTTGCAAGGAGTGGGTTCAGAGGCCCGATCGCGCTTAGGGCAATACACCGAGGACACTGTGCGCGATCGCCAAGCAGCCGCAGCACAGTTAAATCTCAGCAGCCGCGCCTTGAATGATTTAACCGATGCCCAGTTTTTTCACTGGTTTCCTACCGTGTCGCGCCAGGAGAATCTGCTCAGTCAACCCATAGGGCAGTTGTGGCAAGCGATCGCAGTGGATAAATTGAATGCGCTGCGATCGGGCGTTGCCTTGGAACGGATCGAGTTTCCAGCAGATAACTTCAGCCATCAAGTCAGCGGCACCCTTAAACCTGGACAAAGCAAGGCATATGTCGCCAGTTTTACCCAAAACCAGGCGCTTCGCTTAAAGCTTCAGGCGGCAGGTTCCACCCGACTTTCGGTTTATCCACCCAGCAGCAAAGCCAGTGCGCTGTTAGAAGACTCTTCTAGTACAGATTGGTCAGGAAAATTACCAGATACCGGGCTATATGAAATTACAGTCGCTTCAGACAGCCAAAATTCAGTGAGCTACACGCTTGACCTATCCGCCGCCGATGAGGTGGATGTCAATCCGGGCGCGGTTTCAGGGAATTGAAACGATTCCTGTAGGGATTCCTGTAGAAAGCTGCGCTAACGTTTTACGCATCCAGGCTTCTCGACACACTTCGTCAACGATTTTTCAGAGGTGCGTGACATTTTAGTACATGCGTCCTACAATCTTTCTATTCATGGCTGAGTGACCATGACCTATTGGCTGATTTATGCACGATCCATTGCCCCCTGGAAGCCTTTTGTTCAACCGCTACTGCATTGCCGGCTTAGCGGGGCAAGGGCAGTTTGGTCTTACCTATCTCGCGCAAGATCAAAAGCGCTTTGAGGAACGATGCATCGTTAAAGAGTTTGCACCGCCTCACCGCAATGTCGATTTACTGGAAATGCAGCGGCAGTCTTTTCACCAATCAGCCGCGGTGCTATACGAGTTGCAGCATTCTCAAATTCCTCGGTTTAACATCCTGTTTGCTCAAGAAAATCGACTTTACTTAGTGCGAGATTATATCGTTGGCAAAAGCTACGGGGCGATGTTGACCGAGCGTCAAGCAGAAGGGCAGGGCTTTTCTCAAGCTGAGGTGATGCATTTGATGCTGCGATCGCTTCCGGTGTTGACCCATCTCCATCGCTATGGGTTGATCCATCAAAATATATCACCCCATAGCCTGATTTCTCGGCATCAAGATCAATTACCTGTTCTGATTGATTTTGGGCTGGTCAAGCAATTGGTTATCCAGTTACAACTCCATCCCCTGCCACCCGATGTCACTATTGGTAATGGGTATGAAGCGCCTGAGCTGCATAACGATGGCAAGCCTTCGTTTAGTGCTGATCTCTATTCATTAGCCGCAACCGCGATCGCTCTCCTCACAGGCAAAGAACCACAAGAGTTATACAACCGCAGAACACGGACTTTAGATTGGGATGCTGAAGTTGATTTGCAGCCCGATTTCGCGCGAATATTGAAGCAGATGCTCCATCCTAAGCCTCAAAAGCGGTTTGGGTCAGCCATCCAGGTTTCTAGAGCATTAGAACCGATCGCCACCGCGATTATCCACTCCAGCCAATCCTTGCAGTCTTCGAGTGTAGGAATTCCCACAGCTAAGCCTCAGATTCAGGTGCCCCTACAATGGGAGTCGGTCTCACCCCCTCAGCCTCCCACACCAGTAAGCAATTTACCCTTTGATAAGGCTGTGTTAGCACCGCCATCGCTCCGCTCTGTTGCCGAGTCGCCTCACTCCCCGCGATTCTACAAAGCAGATCCCTCACGAGAATCGCCAAGGGTCTATCGCAAAAAGCCCAAGGGACAAAAGCGCTGGGGAAAAGACTTACGGGCTTCTGCCCTACTTATAGGGGGTGTAGCGGTGCTGGCGATCGTAGTTTCCTTCCGCGCCCTCAATTGGGTGCAAACACAGCCTTTGCCCACAGCAACTCCCGCCACCAATGCCAGCACTGCTATTTCAAAGAATGCTCCCAATTTAAAAGCCAGTCCAACACAGCCCACTCGTGAAGCCGTTTCTCCTGAGAAAGCTACTGTTGACTCGCTCCAAGAGCGCCAAAAGCAGTTGGGCATAGACTTTCAGTTCGTCAGCGATCTGACAGACGAGGTTTTCTACGCTAAGCGTCCCGATTTAAAGGGGAAACCAACCAGTGGCGGCGCGAGCCAACCTGAACTGCAACATGAATGGGCAAGCATGGGAACTGATCTGCTAGGAAAGCTAGAAACCCTTAGCCCAGAAACACGCGGAAAGCTTGGAACCTATCAGAGATCCAATTACGACAAGTGGCTGGCTCCAGGGAACGGTGCCAGCCTAAATGCGCGGGAGTTGAATGTACTGGTAAATAAACGGTTTGGAGACCTGTTTCCTGAGCAGAAAGGCAAAACCCTGAGTCCTAAAACCTTTGGGCAAGTATGGTATGCGATCGCCCAGGAAGAATTGAAAAAGCTCAAGCCTTAGCCGTTACAAAACCTACACGGTCAAGTATTTGGTTTGCTCAGAACCGCCTAAGTGAGACTCTCACCAACGATTAAAGTGGGCAGATCTTATCATCCCACCTTAACTCGTTGCCCCAGTGCACTTAAGGTTTTTTTGACTGGGCGGCGAGAGTTAGAACGCACCTGCGGCGGCTTGCCCCAGTGCCATAGATTGCTAGGTTCAGCAAGCAAAGGACTATCGCTGAGGTGAATCTCCATCAGCGTTAGACCCACAGCAACCAGCAGTGCAGCAATGCCCAACACAAAAATTCCGAGGGCAACTGAGATGAGCCAGTTCCAATCCAAAATTCCACGCAAAGCCAAAGCAAAACAGCTTAAGGCAGAAAAGAATAAGGCGTAGTAAGCCGTTAAAACACTATAGCGACTGATGCTATAGCGCTGTTGCAAGCGTCGTAACTGCCTTCTTGTTAGGGAATGATATCTGGCAGGATCGAGGTTAGTTTTTAGCCGATCATCTTGATAACTGTCTTCTAGGCGATCGCCAATCCCGGCATGACGCACCGTTAAACCACTCAACACCAGGGCGCAGGTAACACTCATCAATACCGAATTGAGAATTAACTGGATCAGTTGAGTGGTTTGCTCGACGCTCATAGCGTTTCCTATGGATCAGGTGACAAAACAAGTTAGATGGTCGTTATCCTACGCGATCGTGACCAGGAAACAAAGACCTCAGATTAAATAAGACGATTAAAGATACAATACCCTGATTTAGTACTGACGTTCTATTTTACCCTGATTTTCCGCTGAGCTGTAACTACACCTCAATTCACGCTTAAATAGGGGATGCTCTTTTCTAGTGTATTTGTGTGACCGATTCTAAAAAATCCACTCGCTCCTTAGCAGGTATTGCAGGAATTGTTGCAATTGCCACACTAATCAGTAAAGTGGTGGGTTTGTTTCGTCAGCAGGCGATCGCTGCTGCCTTTGGCGCTGGAGTCGTGGCAGGTGCCTATAACTTTGCCTACATTATTCCTGGCTTTCTGCTAATTTTGCTGGGTGGAATTAATGGTCCATTCCACAGCGCAATCGTCAGTGCAGTCTCCAAACGCAAACGAGAAGAAATCGCGCCGATCATCGAGTCTATTACCACCCTTGTCGTCGGGTTGCTGCTCATCGTCACGGTGGGATTGATTATTTTCGCCGATCCACTAATGCACCTCGTGGCACCAGGATTGTTTGCCACTGCCGAACAGGCTGCTGCTAGAGGTGTCACACCCGCAGGCTATCAAAATTTAGTTCAAACCCGCGAACTGGCCATTCAACAGTTCAAAATTATGGCTCCGATGGCAATGCTGGCAGGTTTGATTGGCATTGGCTTTGGCACGCTCAACGCCGCTGATCACTACTGGCTCCCCTCCATTAGCCCCTTGCTGTCCAGCATAACGGTGCTGATTGGGCTGGGTGCACTCACTGGGATGTTGGGCGCACAGATTACCTCACCTCAGTATGCCGTGTTAGGCGCAGCCGTTCTTGCATGGTCAACCGTTGCAGGGGCAATGTTGCAGTGGTTGGTACAGCTTCCAGTGCAGTGGAAAGAGGGACTGGGTGGATTTCGTCCCCGGTTTGATTTTCGCCGACCCGAAGTGCAAGATGTCCTCAAAATTATGGGTCCTGCAACCTTCTCATCTGGGATGCTGCAAATTAATGTTTGGACAGATATGTTCTTTGCATCCTTTTTACCCAATGCAGAAGCAGCAGTTTCCGCGATGGGCTATGCGGGTTTGCTAGCAATGACTCCCCTGGGGATTTTATCCAACATGATTTTGGTGCCACTGCTGCCTGTGTTTTCCCGCTTGGCAGATCCCGACAATTGGGCTGAGCTAAAACAACGGATTCGGCAGGGGTTGATGATGACCGCGATCGCCATGTTGCCCCTCAGCGCATTGATGATAGCGCTGGCATTGCCAATTGTGCGAGTGGTTTATGAACGCTATGCCTTTGACTTGGAAGCCTCTTACCTGACGGCATCGATTTTGATCGCCTATTCTGTCGGCATGTTTGTCTATCTAGGGCGAGATGTTTTAGTGCGGGTTTTCTATGGGTTGGGTGATGGCGATACGCCGTTTCGCATCAGCATGGTGAATATTTTTCTGAATGCAGTTCTAGACTTTTTTCTGATTAAACCGTTTGGCGCACCGGGCTTGATCTTGGCAACAGTTGGAGTCAACGTTGTTTCGCTGGTCGTGATGCTGTGGATTTTGAATCGGCGGCTGCATGGGCTTCCCTTGAGACAATGGATGACCCCGATCGCTGGATTGGCGGCAGCTAGCGTGATCGCGGGCTTTACCACCTGGGGCACTCTTCAAGGTCTAGAATCCATCTGGGGTAACTCTGGTTTATTAATTATCCTTTCCCAGCTCAGTATCGCTGGCGCAGCAGGATTGCTCGTATACGTTGGACTTGCGCTGCAATTGCATCTGCCAGAAGTGGATGAGTTTGGCGATCGCATTCGGCAAAAGCTAGGTCGAAGCAGAGGTCAATAAAAAGCAAAGTCCTTTGCCCATATGTATAGACAGGTTTTGTAATTGATTTACTGCCAAAAACGTTAAATTTTAGCTGTGCCTGCCCATACAACAGGGATAGCATCCCAAACATCTTATCCATTCAATTGATCTACATATTTTGCTTAAACTCTTCTAGCAAATCCATCAAGCTCACTTGGCACTGCATAGGCAGCAAGTCAGCGAGCGGAACTTCTCGCTTACCGCCTCCCAACTTTACTAGAATGCCTTGCAGCAGCTTCAATACCTTATCTTCTGAAAGCTCGTTATTTGCTAGCAATGGATAAAACTGCTCAGCCAGCAAGGTGTGGAGATGAGCGTTGGAAAGATAGAGGTGCCACTTTGCCACATCGATATAAACTTTTTCGCCGATCTCTGCGGCAAGGGCATCGATCGCCTGACTAGAACTAGCTGCCATGAGCGGACTCCTTAAAATGAGGGTTTAACATCAATCACGAGCTGGGACCAAAACCAGTCCCCGATTTTTTGGGTGGAGTTGGGTCGGGATACCGGGCGATCGCAAAGATGAACACGCCATGTGCTAGTAACGCCAGCGCCCATCCAGCCGTAATCCATGGCGTACCCGGCACCCCACCCGGCAAAGACAGCTCAGAGGTTTTTTCGCCAAAAATCCGGAAAAACCAGAGTCCTGAATTGATTGCGCTAAAAGTCGCTACATGGGTAGCAAAATTCATTCGATCGTCTAAACGGCGAAATTCGGGATCTTTGCGATCGGGTTTACGAGACCAACGAGGAGGCATACAGCTTAGTGATAAAAATTAATTCAGTGCCTATTCTAAAGTACCGAATAACGAGCGGAAGTAATGACAGTCATTGGGCGGAATTGTTGAGAATTGGCTTGAAATAAGTTGATTTATGCAAACGAATCAACTTTATGCACGTTTGGCATCGGGATCGGCATTGGATGCTAAGAGATCTTGAAAATGACACGAATAGATACCCCGGTAGGCCAATAAGTGAGGTTAGAATGCAAGCAGGTCGCTTTAATTCACCCTCATACCACCCTACTTTTTTGTGTCCATTTCACGATTTTTTCGGAAATCCGCGCTGGGACACCGTTCTTCTCATTTGGTCATTGTGGTTTTTCACGATGAAGGAATGGTGTTTCAAGCCTATCGATTGCTACATTGTCACGGCATTTCACCAGAAAATTTGGCGATCGTCGGTCAAGGCTACAGTAGCCCTGATCGAGTTGGATTGATTAATCCTTGGCAAATTGTGATCCGTAAGGCTGTAATAACCGCGATCGCAGCCGGAGGAGTTGGAGTGTTGTTGGGCTTAGCGATCGCCCTATTCAAAGGACTACAGCAGGAATTGCCCTTGATTTTGCCAGCGTTTGGGTTGCTCAGTGGCATTTGTGGCGGTGTGATTGGGGCGATCTTCGGCATGGTAGGGGAAGGGTCAACCGCCAGTGTCTACCGCCATCATCTCCGTCAAGGACGCTACCTCCTGATGATGGAAGGTTCGGAAAAACTCGTTCGCTGGGGGCAGGAAGTGTTGAGCTACTATTCAGCCCTCAGCCCTCATTGATTGCTTAACGCAACTAGCCAATCCCTAACTTTTGGCGAATCACGACCTCTTTATCTCGGAGTCCCACCACTACTGCGGCTCCATTCTTCACAAACAGTGGACGTTTTAGCAGCATGACATCCTTGGCAAATGCGTCAACCCATTGATCCTCTGTCCAACTGTCTTTTTCAGCACCTAGCGATCGGTAGGATTGCCCCGATGTATTCCGCATCGGTTTAGATCCCAACACCTCTACCCACGCTTGAATCATCATTTGATTGGGCGGCTGTTCCTTCGTATCAATAAATTCGTATTCCACACCGTTATTCTTCAGCCACGCAAACGCTTTTTTGCAAGTGCCACAGTTAGGAATTCCATAAACTTGAATAGACATAATCAGTTTCTAATTTCCTTTATTGATATAGGCTCCATCCATCAACTGGGGGATGCAATCACTCACGTTCAAATCGCTGGCAAGAGCAACATCATTGACAAACCCTCTAGCGATTAGCTCTTTGCCTGAACTGCACTGTTTTATCCTCGTTTTGATGTAGTCTTTGGCTTGGTGAAATAGCGCGATCGCTGCTTCTGCCTCGGGTGAACAGGAACCCTTTAATTGACTGAGAATAGCACCTGCACCCACCCAATCTTCCCACGCAGGGCGCAGACTGCCATCTTGCCATCGTTCACCCGCGGGAATCACGGCAATTTTGCAGCCAAACCGTTGGGCAGCTTGGGCGATCGCCCCATAGTTTCGCAAGCAGCCTGCCAAAGTTGGCGTTTTTTGGGTGCTTAATGACAGCGTAGCGCCATTGGAAGAGGGCAACACAAGCCGAGTTCCCGCAGAAATCTGCCTCAGTGAGGCAGGAGATAGGGAGTACGGGGAAGTGCGATCCCCACAGGGCGTCTTGCAGAACGCTTCGCTAACGTTGGACGAATCGCGTCCCCCCGCCAACACAGCTTTCATTGCCTTAGCATAGGCCGCTGCCGATTGGTCGCGCCAGCGATAGGGAAACACCGTCGCGCCATTGTGAGTGGCAATTTCTACACAAGTAGAAAACGAAAGCACATCCACAATCACGACAACATCGCTGCTTGCAAACAGTTGTGCAACGCCCTGTTCACCCCACTCGCAGCGCAGATCAAACTCAGATTGGTTGTAAATTATTTGCTGTTCCATTGCTGTTTCATTCGCTCAATGCGATCGAGCAAGCTTTCATTGGACATGCGGGAAGTGAGCCGTTCAACGAGTAGTGGAAAGGCAAACGGAGACGGGCGGTTTGTATTTTGCCACGAGATCGCCAGTTGACTCAGGCGATTGAGGGTTTTGGCTAATCGATGGGCTTCCAACTGATCAGATAACACTTCATTCTCCGCTTGTTTCAATAGCAAATTATCCGGCTCATATTTGGTAAAAACTTCATAGAGCAGCGATGAACTGACTTGCAGTTGGCTAGAGGTTTTTTTGGAAGAGGGATATCCTTTAAACACTAGACCTGCGACTTGAGCAATGCCGCGAAACTTGCGCCCAGTTAATTCTGAGAGATTTAGCCCCGCTTTAATGTCTTCATACAAGGAATTTAGACTGAAGAATTCTTGAGAAAACAAAGTCTGGAACGGGTAATCTTTGGGAGCCAAAATCTCAAAGCCATAATCATTCACCGAAATGGTAAAGGTTGCCGGGTGTTGATGGGCAAAGCGATACCCCCACAAAAAGCCCAATCCTTCATGGACAAACCGCCCTTCAAACGGAAACACGTAGAGATGCTGTCCTTCGCGAGTTTTGCAACATTCAATCAATAGCTCATTGGAGGAAGGGAGATAGGAAATGCGCTCTTGAGCGGAGAGAATAGGTTGTAAGCAATTTAGCTCGACATTGGCTGTGGAGTTTGTACGACTTTGCTCGATTTCTCGCCGCAAGTGATGGCTCAGGGAATCAGAAATCGCCAGATTTCCACCACCCCACGTCGGCGTAATGGTAGATTTCTTCTTCGCCGATTTGACATATACCACCATGTCTTTGATCTGAAAGAATTCCAGTTGCTTTCCCGCAAAGAAAAAGGCATCGCCGGGTTGCAGTTTTGAGACAAAACTTTCTTCCACGTTGCCAATTTTACTTTGATTTAAATATCGAACTTCGATCGCCTGATTAGATGTAATCGTGCCAATTCCCATCCGATGCATTCGTGCAATTTGAGCATCAGCAATTTTGTAAATTCCGTCTGTTGAAACGACCTTTTTGTAGCGTGGATAGGCGCTTAACGATTTGCCGCCCTGCTCTACAAATTCTAGAATCCAGTCGAATTCTGCTTGCGTCAGTGTGGCATAAGACACTGTTTTTTTAACTGCGTTAAAAACCTCCTCTGGCTTAAACCCTTCTCCACAGGCTAAAGTCACCAGATGCTGAATCAGCACGTCGTAGGGTTTAGCCAGCGGACAGCGAGACTCAATTGCGCCAGCCGCTAAGCCACTGCGAAAAGCAGAAATCTCTAGCAGTTCCAGGGCATTGGTGGGCAAAAAGAAAATTTCGGAGGTGCCTTGAGGAACATGCTGCGATCGCCCTGCTCGCTGCAACAACCGCGCTAGTTTTTTGGCACTGCCAATCTGCACCACCCGCTCCACAGGCTGAAAATCTACCCCCAAATCCAGAGAAGACGTGCAGATAACCCATTTAATCGTTCCGGCTTTGACCCCAGCCTCGATCACTTCCCGCTCTTTCACATTAATGGAACTGTGATGTAAGGCAATTTGATCCGCGTGATCCGGCATGGCAAATAAAATCGCCTGATACCACCGCTCTGCCTGCGATCGTGTGTTGGTGAAAATCAGCGTCGATCGCTGAATATCTAGGGCATTCACTAACGCCTCAAACAGATGTAAGCCCAAATGCCCCGCCCAAGGAAAGGTATCGACTGACTCTGGCAAGATACTTTTGATCACCGTGGGACGCTGCAAATCTGTTCGGATAATCACAGGCTCGGCATTCACTCCCACCGCCACCTGTGCCGCTTCTTCCACATTGCCCAAAGTTGCCGAAATTGCCCAAGTTTGCAAGGTTGGGCGCACACTCCGCAGGTAGGAAAGACATAGCTCAGTCTGCGTGCCCCGCTTGGAACTGAGCAATTCATGCCACTCATCCAAAATAATGCCGCCTAGGGATTTGAAAAACTCTTTTGCCCCCGCGTAGGACAGCATCAACGCTAAGGATTCGGGCGTAGTAATCAAAATTTCGGGCAAGTTTTTGAGCTGACGAGTCTTTTTTGCAGAACTGGTGTCGCCAGTGCGAGATTCTACCCGCAAGTTCCAGCCCATCTCGGCGATCGGTCGCTGGATTGATTGCTCAATATCTCGCGATAAGGCTCGTAGCGGGGTCAGGTAGAGCAATCGCAGCCCTGGTTCTGGTTTTGCCAGCATGTCGGCGATCGCTCCCATGATTGCCGCATAGGTTTTGCCAGAGCCAGTGGGCACTTGGATCAATCCGCTACGCCCCGCCAAATAGGACTGCCAGGTTTCTTGCTGAAATGCCAAAGGCTCCCAACGCTGTTTGGCAAACCAGGTGAAAATAGGCTCTAGTCGTTTATCAGCAGCAGTTTTTGCTTTTCTTGAAGCCATGCGGTGTTTTAGAAATCCTTGAATGCAAAAACCGGGTAGCTCAACACTACCCGGCACTTCGGCAAGTATTCAGTTTGAATCCCACGCTTAAGTTACAAAACTACACGCCAACGGCTTTCTTTGCCTTTGCAATCAGTTCACCTTTCGCGTATTTAGCGGCATAGATTTCAACGCCAACCTGTTTGATCTTGCTGGCGTTGCCTGCTGCCCAAAATTCACGATAGCGATCAGCGCACACTTTTTGCATGTACTTGATGGATGGCTTCAGGAAATGACGGGGGTCAAATTCCTTAGGATCTGCAAATAGTGCTTCACGCACCGCAGCCGTGATTGCCAAGCGATTATCGGTGTCAATGTTCACCTTACGCACACCGCTCTTGATGCCCTTTTGAATTTCTTCCACAGGCACACCATAGGTTTCAGGAATTGCACCACCGTGTTGGTTAATCAGCGCCAACAAATCTTCGGGAACGGAAGAAGAGCCATGCATCACCAAGTGAGTATTGGGCAGGCGGTTATGAATTTCTTCAATCCGGCTGATTGCCAAAATTTCGCCAGTTGGTTTGCGGGTGAACTTGTAAGCGCCGTGGCTGGTGCCGATCGCCACTGCTAGAGCATCGACTTGGCTACGCTCAACGAAATCTACTGCTTCATCCGGATCAGTCAATAGTTGGGAGTGATCCAATTCACCTTCAAATCCATGACCATCTTCTGCTTCGCCTTTGCCAGTTTCCAAGGACCCCAGGCAGCCCAATTCACCTTCCACTGAAGCACCGATCGCGTGAGCCACTTTCACCACTTCGCTAGTAACTGCAACGTTATATTCGTAGCTAGCAGGAGTTTTCGCATCGGCTTCCAAAGAGCCATCCATCATGACGCTGGTAAAGCCGTTTTTAATGGCGGAGTAGCACGTTGCAGGCTCGTTGCCGTGATCTTGGTGCATCACGATGGGAATATGAGGGTAGGTTTCCACCGCAGCCAAAATCAGGTGACGAAGGAAGTTTTCGCCAGCGTACTTCCGAGCACCGCGAGAGGCTTGCAAAATCACAGGGCTGTCGGTTTCGTCAGCAGCCTGCATAATTGCCTGGATCTGCTCCATGTTGTTAACGTTAAAGGCAGGAATGCCATAGCCATTCTCAGCCGCGTGATCCAGCAATAGCCGCATTGGTACGAGCGCCATAGAAAGTCCTCCTGGTTAGTTGTGGTCAGCTTCTTAGAAAAGCTCAAACATTACGATAATCTTAAGACACTTTCTGCCTCATCGAAAGACTCATCTATTGCATCTCACACAATGATTAAGCAAAAGCAGCGATTCATTCAGACTTGTACACCTGAGTGAATTTCTGACATCCAACTGCGTCAGTCTTTTTTTGGTAAATATGCCCATAGCACTGAAGCCACCCTTGCTTCCATAAAGCTAGAGTATCAATAATCTTTCTAAGACTCTGGAATACTTATGAAGGCTATTGTTGCGGGTTGTTGGCTGGTTGGGATGACTGCGATCGCTCCTCTCCTACAATTTCCCGTTCAGGCACAAATTATTCCCGATGCCACGCTGCCCGTCAACTCTAGCGTCATTCCCGGTTGCACCACTTGCATCATCAACGGCGGCACAGAACGGGGAGTCAACCTGTTTCACAGCTTTCGAGAATTTTCTATTCCCACTGGTGGCGGTGCCTGGTTCAACAACGCACCGCAGATTCAAAACATTCTGACGCGGGTAACGGGCACCTCCACCTCCAATATTGACGGACTGATTCGGGCAAATGGTACAGCCAACCTGTTTCTGCTCAACCCCAACGGCATTGTGTCTGGGCAAAATGCGCGCTTGCAGATTGGCGGGTCGTTTTTTGCCAGCACTGCCAACAGTTTCCAGTTTGCCGACGGCAGCGAGTTCAGCGCTACTAATCCTCAAGCACCGCCGTTGCTCACGGTTAACCTAGCACTAGGGCTGCAATCCGGCAGCATTACATCCGGCACGATTATCAATCGGGGTAACCTTACCGCTGGACAAGACCTGATTCTGGAAGCGAACCAACTGGATTTGCAAGGGCAACTGGTAGCTGGCAGAGATTTAACCCTGAAGGCGCAGGATACTGTACAAATTCGAGATACGATCACCACTCCGTTTGTTGCAGTAGCAGGTAGAGGTTTGCTCGTGCAAGGCAATCAAAGCGTTGATATTTTCGCCTTGAATCATCCTGCTAGCGAATTGGTATCCGGTGGCAATATGACGCTACGCAGTGAAAAGCCCGTAGGAGGAGATGCGCACTACTGGAGCGGCGGTAATTTTCAAATCCAACAACTAAATGGTGAACTGGGCACTTTAGTCAGTCCTGATGATCCCATCATTCGCTCTCAGGGAGATGTGACGTTTCAAGACTATCAAGGCTCATCCTTACATATTCTGGCTGGGGGACGGGTCACAGCAGGTGCGGTTGTCATCATCGGCAATGATGCGATCGCAGATACGATTAACCCAACGGCAACCCCAACCCTGGCAACAGTGCCATTATCCAGCGGGGAGCAGATTACGATTAACGGGAATGCCCGCCCGACGCTGGATATTCGAGCCGGGATGAATCCAGCCGAAATTGGAACCCCCTTAGGAACAAGTGGCTATACTCTCTCCGCATCTGAAGTCTTTGGCACCTATTCTTTACCCTTTATTTTTCCTTCTACGCCTCCAGACAATGACCTAACGGTCACGGGTTCAGATATTACGATTGACTTCATTTCGATCGCTCAACCCAACGGGCAGGTGTTATTGACGAATCAATTCCGCCCCAATTTGGCTCTTCCCGATGGAAATATAGCGTTTCCGGCTCCTGTGAGGTACAAACTAAAGGCTCAAACCCTTGCTCTCTATTATTCTGCCCGTACCTCATCCGACAGAAAACCGCTATATTACAGTCAATAGCACTAGTGCTTTGGGAGTTTCAGGGATTTTATCGGCTAGTCCTGTTGGTAGAGGTGGAGATATTGCACTGGATGCACGGGGTAGCATTCGCCTTAACGGTAGTGTAGATGCCTCTTCGTTAAGCGGGAATGGGGGCAATGTCACGCTGTTAGCCGGAGGAGATATTACGCCTGCCGCTAATATCTCTATTACTTCTAATGGCTTGTTCGGTGGCAATATAAAGTTGAGCGGTGGTGGCGCGATCGCGTTATCCGGTAACACGATCGCCTCGGTCAGCAATAGCCCAATCCCAGGGATTGGAGGAGCTATCAACGTCGCCGCGCAATCTCTCTCACTCACCAAAAACGCTCGAATCACTGCTCAGACCAATCAACAGGCACAAGGCGGCGATATCACTGTGGTCGCGCCCCAAATCAATGTGCAGAGCAGTGGTCAACTGTTTACGCTCACAACCGGACAGGAGCAAGCCGGCAATCTGACGATTACTAGTGAGGTGATTGAACTCAGCGGGACGAACCCAGCAGGCACTGTTGCTAGTGGCTTCGGAGCCAGTTCTTCGGGGGCAGGTAATGGGGGACTGCTAACGGTCAATACGCGGCAACTGATTGTCGGCAATGGCGCTCAAATTGGCGCTGGAGCCTTTGGGGGTGGCAATGGTGGCACCGTTGATATCACTGCAACAGAATTGCTTCAAGTAACAGGGCGGGGCGTAGCACAACCCAGTGCGGTGTTTACAGCAAATAATAAAAATTCCACTGGGAGTGCTGGTAATTTACGCATCAATACCGGGCAACTACTGGTGCAAAATGGGGCAGAGATTTCGGCCAGCACCAATAACGCGGGTGCTGGCGGACAACTGAGCATTGTCGCTAATCAAGTTGTGGTTGACAATGGCGGGAAGATTGAGGCTTCAACCTTCGGCTCTGGTAAGGGGGGCAATATTAACATTAATGCCACAGAATCCATTCAAGTGTCGGGGAGATCGCCTTTAAGAAGCAGCCGGATTACGACCCAAACAATCGGTTCCACGGGAGATGCCGGAAGTACCACCTTACGCACGAAGCGGCTGACGGTTCAAGGCGGTGCCCAAGTTGATGCCGCCACATTTGGAGCAGGACAGGGCGGCAATTTATCGGTAACGGCGGATCAGGTTGAAGCAATTGGCACTACTCCCGATGGACAGATTGGCAGTGGTTTATTTGTTGAAACATCTGGATCGGGCCGAGGTGGATTATTGACCCTCAATGCTAACCAGCTAACGGTGCGAGACGGTGCCCAACTCGGCGGAGGCACCTTTAGCAGTGGCAAAGGGGGAGATGTTGTGATCAATGCCGATGCTATTCAACTAATAGGTGAGGGTATGCAGGCACCGAGTGGAGTTTTCTCTGGAGCGAGTTCTGATTCAACCGGGAACGCTGGTAATATTCAGATTAAAACTCGTCAATTAACCATTCAAAATCGTGCCAATCTTAATAGCGAAACGAATGGCAAAGGAAACGCCGGGAATATTACAGTCTCAGCTCGTGGTGGTTCGATCCTTGTGGCTGATCAAGGAATCATATCAGCCAAAACCTCGTCTGATACGGGGCGGGGTGGCAATATCACCCTCGACGCTTCTTCTCTTCAGGTTACAAATGGAGCCGCGATCAGTGCAACGACCAGTGCCGCTGGTGCGGGTGGCACTATCATTGTCAACGCCGATACGCTGGAAGCAACAAACAGTGGACGATTAACCACAACGACATCGGGGATCGGTCAGGCGGGTGATATCACGTTAAATGTGAAAGACCGACTTTTGCTAACGGGCAAGGGAACTGGGCTATTTGCTAGCACCACGCCCGATTCTATCGGCAACGGCGGCAACATTACCATTGATCCTGGGCTTGTGCAGATTGAAGACGGAGCGGCGATCGCCGTGGATAGCCGAGGGGCTGGGACTGGTGGGAACATTTCAGTTCAAGCGGGTCGGTTATTCTTGAATCAGCAAGGTTCCATCACCGCCGAAACTGCCAGCGCTCAGGGCGGCAACATCACTCTGGATGTGAATGATCTGATTCTCCTACGCCGCAATAGCTTGATTTCAGCCACGGCAGGCAATGCTCAAGCGGGAGGTGATGGCGGCAACATTACCATTCGGACACCCTTCATCATCGGCGTGTTGGGTGAAAACAGTGATATTACGGCGAATGCGTTCACCGGACGCGGTGGCAATATCACCATTACGACGAATGCGATCTTCGGTTTACAATTTCAACCCAAGCTCACGCCCTTCAGCGATATTACGGCAAGTTCCCAGTTTGGTGTCAGCGGCACGGTTGCCATCAACACGCTCAATATTGATCCAAACCGAGGATTAGCAACGCTGCCAATCAAACTATCAGATCCATCTAAACAAATTGGGCAGCAATGTTCACGTCTCACCAGAGCTAACAAATTTGTGGTTTTAGGCAATGGTGGCGTGCCTCTTGGACCCGAGGATTCTCTTGGAGCCAGTGAAGCGTTGGTAGAGTTAGTGGAGTTGGGGCAAAGGGCGGAGTTTAGGAGTGTGGAAGTACAGGAAAACTCGCCGATGCCAAGTACTCAGCCACCGATTGTGGAGGCTCAAGGGTGGGCGATCGCTTCTACTGGCGAAGTATCCTTACTTACTCAAGGAATTGTCAGTATTCCTCATGATGGTTGGCAGGTGCCGCTGCACTGTTGGGAGACGGGGAATAGGGAATAGGAGCAGAACTATATTTCATCCGAATGAAAGAGATGGCACTAATTTAGCAAGTAATCAGCAGAGAATAGAGTTTACAGTCTCAATTAGTGGTGACCCAATAAAAATGAATCATTCTAGTAACCCACCGTTGGATGCGCCCATTGCAGAAAAGCGTCCTCACAGTCTGTCGATTCATAATGATGAACGGGTGGATGACTACTACTGGCTGCGCGATCGCGACGATTCAAAGGTGCTTGCTTACTTAGAAGCCGAAAATGCCTATACAGCAGCGATGATGATGCATACCGAAGCACTGCAATCGGCTTTGTATGATGAAATGCTGGCTCGGATTCAGGAAACCGATTTATCAGTCCCTTATCGCAAGGGCGACTTTTACTATTACTCCCGTACCGAAGCGGGAAAAGCGTATCCCATTTATTGCCGTAAGCAGGGCAGCCTGGATGCAACCGAAGAGGTGTTGCTGGATCAAAACGAATTAGCCGCAGAACACGAATTTTTCACCTTAGGGGCACTGGCAGTTAGCCCGAATCATCAAATCCTGGCATATTCCACGGATACGACAGGATCGGAACGCCATACCCTTTACTTTTTGAATTTAACCACTCGTCAGCTTTACTCAGAAGCCATTCCTGAAACGTATTACGGGGTTGTTTGGGGAAACGATAACCAGACTGTGTTTTATACGCAACTGGATGCTGCGAATCGCCCATTTAAGTTATTTCGCCATCAGTTAGGTAGCGCGATCGCAACTGACGAGTTGATCTATCACGAGCCAGATGATTCGTACTTTTTGAGTGTGGGCAAAACCCGCAGCGAAGCCTATATTTTGCTGGAACTGGGCAGCAAGGTGACCTCAGAGGTGCATTTCCTGGATGCCAATCAGCCGACGGGTAACTTTCAGGTGATTCAGCCGCGATCGCCCGGTATCGAATATACCGTAGAGCATCACAGCAGCGTTTTTTACATCACGACCAATGAAGACGCGCTGAACTTCAAACTGATGAAGACTCCCGTGGTATCTCCCGCTAAACAGCATTGGGAGCCAGTGATTCCCCATCGTGAAGAGGTTTTGCTAGAAGGAGTCAGCGCTTTTACCAACCATTTGGTGATCTATGAGCGCGAAGCGGGATTACCCACCGTTCGAATTCGCCAATTGGCGACGGGTGAAGAACATGCCATTGCGTTTCCTGATGCCACTTACAGCGTGGGCGAAGATGCCAATCCAGAGTTCAACACCACAATTTTACGGTACAGCTATACCTCCATGGTGACTCCACGATCGGTGTTTGATTATCACCTGGATACCCGCGAACAGGAGCTAAAAAAGGAAACGCCTGTGTTGGGTGGATACGATAGACAAAACTATGCTAGTGATCGCCTGCTAGCCACAGCAACCGATGGCACGAAGGTGCCGATTTCGATTGTTTATAAAAAAGGAATTGAGCGCAATGGCAAAAATCCCCTGCTGCTGACGGGCTATGGTTCCTATGGCTATAGCTATGATCCAGGGTTTTCATCCAGTCGGTTATCCTTGCTCGATCGTGGGGCAGTGGTGGCGATCGCGCATATTCGCGGTGGTTCAGAAATCGGACGACGCTGGTATGAGGATGGCAAGTTTCTTAAAAAAACCAATACGTTCACCGACTTTATCGCCTGTGCCGAACATCTGATTGAGCAAGGTTGGACCTCTGCCAATCATTTAGCTATTTCTGGTGGCAGTGCGGGTGGGCTATTAATGGGAGCCGTGATCAATCTTCGTCCTGACCTATTTCATGCCGTGGTCGCCGATGTGCCCTTTGTGGATGTCGTCACCACCATTTTGGATGACTCCCTACCACTGTCAATTTTAGAACGAGAAGAATGGGGCGACCCCAACGACAAGCCCTATTATGATTACATCAAGGCTTACTCGCCCTATGACAACGTGGAGTCCAAAGCCTATCCCAATTTGTTAATCACTGGCGGACTCAATGATTCGCGTGTGTCGTACTGGGAGCCTGCTAAATGGACGGCTAAGCTGCGTGCCCTCAAAACGGATACCAATACCCTGCTGCTGAAAACCAATATGGGTGCAGGGCACGGCGGTGCATCGGGGCGCTACGAAAGCCTGAAGGAAGGCGCGTTTGAATATGCCTTTTTGCTAGACCAATGGAATCTAGCAGAGAGTTAAATGGGACGCCTGGGATTCGAACCCAGGACCAGTCGGTTAAAAGCCGAATGCTCTACCACTGAGCTAGCGTCCCTTATTGCTTTTGGCAACGTTTTATAAACTAACACAAAACTAAGTGTGATTGAAAGAATTCTATGGAAATCCTTTGACTTTGGCGATCGCTAGGTCAAAGACTTTAGAGAAGCGATACGGGCTTTGCCCAGATAAATCAACGCACTGCTGGCTCAAATTCCTAGAAACAGACACGATTATGCTGAGATTTATCCAAGGCTTGATTAACCGCAATCGCAAAACTCGTAATGATCAGGGCAGCCAGATGGCTAATCAGAGTCGGTTGCCTCGGCTAAAGCAGCCGCAAGCGTGGATACCTGTTGCTCTCTTTGTTCTAATCGCGCTCTTTCTAATTCTGTTTAAGGTCGAGTATCAGGCTTCCCCGTGGAAAGTAGATGCGCGAGACTGGACAGGGTTTGGAGAGAGCAAAGATGAAAACGCCTTAGAGGTGACAGAAGTTGGGAAAGAAAACACAAGCAGCAAAATAACGACTAAGACAACCACCACAACCAAAAGGCTGCAATCCGCAAAAACGCTTTGGGATTGGATGGCGTTATTGCTGGCACCTGCCACATTAGCAGGGTTGGGTTTTCTGTTTCAGTTCTCACAAGAAAAAGCAAAACGGGATAAAGAGGAAGCTGATAAAGCGCGAGATGCCGATCAACAACGAGAACAAGCGCTGCAAACTTACTTTGACCAGTTGGCAGAACTGCTAGTCGATAAACAGTTAAAAAAGTCGTTACCCGCTAAACACGCGACTGTCATTATGGATATGCCGAATGCGGCAAGGACGGACGCAAATATTACAACCGCAGCAGTAACAGCAAAACTAGAACTGTCGATTGATACAGCGGCAGCATTAGATGTGGTGAGAGCCAGAACATTAGCCCTGCTTAGAATGTTTGATCAAGACATTCCCCGTAAAGCTAGTGTTCTATCATTTCTTGCCGATACCGATCTGTTAAACCACTTGGACTTAGATCTGATTAGCATCAGGTTAAAAGGTGCCAATCTTAAGAAAGTCAACTTCTCTGCCTGTAAACTTCAGAGTGCCAATCTCCATAATGCCTGCCTTAGCGATGCTAACCTCTTGACTGCCAACCTTAGTGGTGCCGATCTCAGCAGTGCTAACCTCAGCGGTGCCGACTGTAGGAGTGCCAATCTTTGGACTGCCAACCTCAGCGGTGCTAACCTTTTCAATGCCAAGCTCGGGGGTGCTGACCTAGTTGATGCTAATCTCACGAATGCTAATCTTGTCGTTGCCAGTCTCAGCGGTGCCAGTCTCAACGGTGCCAACCTTAGCGGTGCTGACCTCAGCGGTGCCTATTTGTGGAATGCTAATCTCACAGGTGATGACCTCACTCAAGCTAAAAAAGCTGCTGTGGCTTGCATTCAATCCGCAAAGAACTGGCAACAAGCCCAATACAGTTCAGGAATACGGGAACTGCTAGGGTTGCCTCAAGACCCAGCGAAGACCCAAAACACAGCGATTTAACCTTGTCTATCATTCGTCTTCTAGCGAGGTGTCAAGAGCGTTCAACTGTTCTGGGGTGAGCGATCGTACTGACTTGTCAGTTCGCAGTTTTTCGAGAAGTTGCGATCGTTTCTGACGTTCTACCTCAAGCTGCTATTGCACTTGTTCTGTCCATTGCACTGCATCAGTTTCGGGCAAGGTCATAAGTAGACTGAATTAGCTCAATTGAACGACTGGCTGATTGTCTACTAAGGTGCGAAGCGCCAGCAAATCTTCGACGGTGATGCGGAGAAAGCGCTGGTTATCGATGCGGAACTGGACTTTGATGCGATCGCTGCCTGGATTTCCTGGCGGGTCGAGTTGAGCAATGCTACGGGCACTATCGCGATCATTCAACGGTTGCACCTGGGCTTGATTGCTATCAATGCGGCGAGTCACCAGGCGATCGCCATCAAAATACACCTCAGTTTGATCGGTGTCTGCCCCTAGTTCTCCTAAGACTAGCTCAATGCTAGGCTGGCTATTGACCGAAGCCCCTAAGACAATTTCCACCGGATTTTCCATGGGATAGGCTTGCCCCGCTTTGATTAGCGGATGCCAACTATGGCAATTATTGCGCCGATCCCAGAAGCGAATGCCGTAGCTGTGGTAAAGAAAATCTTTTATTTCTACGCCTTGACTCAGTTGCAGCGCCCCTTGAGCGATCGCCTCGAACGGCTTTTCACACCGAATCTTATTGGCATCAAAATACCGTTGCACCCAAGTTTGCACTGCCGGAATTTGTGCCGTGCCTCCTACTAGCAACACAGCATCAATATCCTTTGCCTCCAGACCTTGCCGCCGCGCTTGCTGCAATACCTGGCTCATGCAATCATTTAGGCGATCGAAAAATTGATGCTGCGCCAAAATTTCTTCAAACTGGGTCCGGGTCAGTTGCAAATCATAGGTGTCAAAAGTTTCATCGTTAAAATAAACCTCTTGCGCTTGAGGTTGCAGGGAAAGTTGAATTTTTAAGCGCTCTGTTAGTCGAGTGACTAATGGGCTAATGGCTACCCCTTGGGATTCTACAAAGTAATCGACTAACCAGTTGTCAATGTCGGAACCGCCTAAATTCTGTCCCGCTTTTGCCAACACTCTCGCAATTTTGGGTCGCTGCCCCGATTGCTCGGCAAACGATTTTTGTCCCCATTTCAAGATAAACCCGAGAGGCTTCGTACTGTTTTGAGCGCAGTCTAATTGCACGAGCGACAAATCGAGGGTTCCGCCGCCAAAATCAACCACTAATAAGGTTTCGCGATCGCCCAATCCATAGCCCAGTGCTGCTGCTGTTGGTTCATCTAGCATCCGCACCTGATCAAGCTGCAACATCTCGCAGACTTGCCCCAACCACAAGCGATAGGATTCAAAGCTGTCTACTGGCACTGTAAACACAACTGACTCCACCACTTCAGGATCGCTGGCTTTGAGTTGCTGAATCACATCTACCAAAAACCATTGCCCTAGCTGCTCAAATCGAATCGCTTGCCCATCCAATTCTGGCAAAAATCCCTGAATCGGCGACCCAATCCCGCGCTTGAAATTGCGAAAAAAGCGCTGATCGCTGGCAAGATCTAAGGCGCGATCACGGACTGCTTGCCCAACTATCACTTTACTTCGGCTTGCATCCTCTACATAGACCAAACTGGGGATCAATGATGGATTTTGCGCCGTTTTCCAAGAAACTCCAGGCAATGTAATAGTTTCAGGCTGCTGAGTGGCCCGGTTCCATCGAGCAATCACCGTATTGCTGGTACCAAAATCGATCGCAATTCCCATGCAGCGTTCTAATTAGATACTTCCGCCATCTCAACAATATTACCGTCATAATCTTTAATCAAAAAGTTCAGCGGTTTCTCATGCCGAATTTTATATTTCAAGCTGCGCATTTGGACTCGCAGTAACACTTGCTCCAAGCAATCCCGATCAAATGACACATGGCGCTGACGATTTTTATCGCCTAAGCTTGCCCCAGAAACAATATGCAGTTGGGTATTTTTTTTCAGCTGGTACCACAATCCATCTGCTAAACCTGTCGTTCCCACCGCAGAGCGTCCCAGACCCGGCGAAGCATAGATTGGATCAATCATGGCTGTTCCTAGGGATTGCTCATAGTTGTAGTAATAGTGCAACGGCACATCTGCCGCAGGCAACTCCAGCATCCCTTCGTATAATCGACGAGCGAGTTCCAGATCCGATACCATTACCGTGTGAACCTTAGGAGCACTCGTTAAAAACATCCACATTGCGCCCGCATAGGCTGCAAGCAGACCTACCATGATGCCTTGCGTAGACAACAACGCATCTACACCAGGCAAGACGCTGATCAAAAAACTATAGGGAACAAAAAATAAGCCGCTAGTAACAAAAGTCATAGGTTGATTAAAACAATCCCAACTTAATTCTATCAATTTGGGTACAAGCATGACGATCCCAGACTACAACAGCGATCGCGTTTGTGTAAGCGTTTTTGGGAAAGCGCTCTTACCATAATCCAATATAGTCTTCAGGATTGAAGAGTAGTAGATCGGGTAACCAAACCTTGTTCCGTCAAGCAAGTAGAGCACTCATTGGATGGAGCAAAAATATAGCAGTAAAAAAACCCCGCTGAATGGCGGGGTTTCTTATTAAGAGTTCTGCATTCAGAATTCTCTAAACAGCAGATGTGAAGGAAATCAAACTAGCTTAGAACGTGAAGGTTGTTCTCACCGTTCCAATCAACGTGTCTGTGTCGACCTTGTTCTGACCGGGGTTGATCACCCAAATCACGCCGGGCGTAATAGAAATATTATCGGTCAATCGAACTCGATAGAATCCTTCAACGTGAATGGGAACCTCACCAATGCCACCTGCATAGGGAGGAGTACCAGCCAACACGCCTAGCAAGTTACCTGGTTTGCCAAAGTCAGGGAAAGAAAGACCCAATGCGTAGCTCCAAACATCACGTCTGCCAATGCCATCTCCCAACGCATCAATTCTAAAGAAAGAACCCCAGCCATTGATGGCAATCTTCTCATTTAGCTTGAAGACTGCTGAAATACCGCCACCATTCACAACACTGCCAGCTTCCTTACCCAAGGCACCATTCGTATCCTGGAAGTTAGCAAAGCTAGTACCATTTGCCGCTGCTCCACCGCCGCCATCAAACACATCCCGCTTGCGGAATGCATTAACATAGGCTAAACCAACCGAGAGTTTATCGTTGGGGGTGAAGTTAATTTGAGCTAAGGCACTGTAGCTACCGTTAAACAAGCCGCCTTCACTAGCAGGATTATTAGCTCCCAATGTGAATGTGGAGGCTGCGCGGCTTGGCAAATAGCTACCGTTATCTGCTAAGTAGCCAAGGCTGAGAGACAACGCTTTACCAGCACCAAAGGTTGCACCAATACCGGAACCGCCGCCGATGTCATAGATGGGGTTGCGAGAAGCAAAATAGGAAAGACCACCGTTACCGCCATCAAAATCTTCAAAATAGCCTGCATGAGTTGGCATGTAGTCATAGTGAAGACCGGCATAAGCAGGGATATAAACCTGAATGTTTTCACCAACTGGGAAGTAGTAAGCAACCCAGTCAGCGAAGACACGGTTACCGCCCGTGCTACCAAAGTTAAACTGCTGGAATCCTTCTAGAATAGAGCCTGTAGCGTTGCCAGCACGGTCAAACGTTCTGAAAGGGTCGGCGTTGCCTGCCGCCAAACGGACAATGAGCTTGTCCTGTCCACTGAAGCTGGAGGTCAATGTCAAACGAACCCTATCTTGGAAGACGGTTTCGTTTCTGCCAGGTTGAGCAAATTCATCTGTGACTGCGAAAATAACTTCGCCGGACAGCTTGGTAGTAGTCGAAAACTGTTGTTTCTCTAAGGTTGCGGTGCGAACCTCTAAAGATTCAACGCGACCACGCAGAGCAGCAAGCTCAGTTGCAAACTCTTCTTGCAGCCTTTTAACGACTTCCAAATCTTCTTTTTTAACGAAGTCTGCTGTAGCAGCAGCAATCAACTCTTGAATCTTGTCTAGGCAAGAGTTCAAACCGGCGGCAAACTCGTAACGAGTCATGGCACGGTTGCCACGATAAGTTTTGTCGGGATAACCCACAATGCAGCCGTAACGCTCAACGAGGGACTGCAATGCTTGAAATGCCCAATCGGTAGGTCGAACATCAGTCAATTGGGAAACTGAAGTTACCTGACCCAATTGATTTGCTCGACCTTCACGCACGTAGCGGTTGATCTGATTGAGGGAAGCCGCGTCAGAAGTGGTGCCGTCAGTTGCAGCAGGCAGAGCTTGAGCAACTGTTGCGGTAGGCAAAGCTTGGGCGACAGAAGCGGGCAAAGTTTGAGCAACTGTCTGTTCAGTTGAACTAGCTAAGATCGTTTCATCAGAGGAAATATTCGTTTCAGCAGCGACACTGGGCGAGACAACTGCCATGAAGGCACCCAAGAGCGCTGGAAAAACTAACAAGGTTCTCAGCAAATTTTTTGACATTTTTTCTCCTCACATCGACATAGGGTGGCTAATGACTTGACCTATGACTACTTAGATTAGCAGACAAAACTTTAATCTGCACTTGGCAAAAGCTTAATCTGCACTTGGGTTAATCAGCCTACTTTAAGATTAGGCTTTGATTTTCCGAGTTTTTGCAACTTAGAATACATTTTATTGGAAGTATTGAGATTGAAATTTTTCTTCAGCAAACGGGCAGCGAATTTGACTTAGGCTTGTGTGCCTAGCTGATGTCCTAAGACAGAGAATACACGCCGATGCTCAAACAGTAGAACTAACTCGGTATTGAGTTTATTATGTTTGGCTTCTTGTTTCAAAATTTGAATAGACGATGAGATGGCTAGGCTGCGCTTATAAGGACGATCGCCCGCTGTCAGTGCATCATAAATGTCAGCGATCGCCATGATTTGAGATTGAATCGGAATCTCGTCTTCATTCAAACCTCTGGGATAGCCTGATCCATCCAATTTTTCATGATGTCCATACGCAATTAAGGGGACTCCTTGCAGATCTTTAGTCCACGGGATGCGCTTGAGGAATTCGTAGGTATGTGTGACATGCGATTGAATTGCCTCTCGCTCTGTTTCGGTGAGGTTACCCCGACGCACCAAGAGTTGTTCCATTTCCTCTGGCGTGACGAGTGGCTTTTCCAAACCATCCAGATCACGGTAGGTAAACCGAGCTAGCTCCTTTAATTGCAACAGCGGTTCTTCTGACAAAATGCGGGGTTCGTTCGCTTCTAAAAGGATGTCCCAGTAGTACTTTAGCTGAGCGATCGCGTCAGCCGATTGAGCATTCAACTGCTCCAGCTCTTGACAATGCAAACAACTAGAATCTGACGGATTAGAATGCCGAAGCAGATGACTAGGGTGTTCAACTAAATGGCGATATTTGGCTTGGGCACACTCCATTTCGAGGGTTCGTTGAGCCAGCGCAAACCGATGTTTGACAACTTCTAGCTGCAAGGGATAAAGCTTCTTCGCTTTGACCAAAACAGCTTCTGGCACGCCCACTTTGCCAAAATCGTGAAGTAAGGCAGCATATCGAACTTCTTGAATTTGGTGACGGTTGAAAGCAATGGGTGCCAATAGCCCAGATGATACAGCGCTCACCTCTTCGCTAAGGCGCACAGTTAAATCGGCAACCCTTTCAGAGTGCCCCGATGTGCAAGGATCGCGAGCTTCAATCACTTGAACAGAGGCTTTGACAAAACCTTCAAATAAATTTTCAATGCTTTGATGCAACTGATTGCGCTCAAGCGAGATAGCCGCTTGACTCGCCAAGGATTTCAAAACGCGCTCTTCCCATTTTGAGTAAGGTTGAGTCACAGTTAGCGCATTTTCGGGGGTGACTATCGCATCAGAAGACGTTTTGCGATTAATCAGTTGCAAGACTCCGATGGTATCGCCACGCTGGTTTTGCATCGGTAAAATCAACACCGATCGCGTCCGATAGTGAATACTTTGATCAAAACTACGATCAAGTTGATACGGCGCATCGGGTGGAGTTTCGTAAGCATCAGGCAGGTTCAGGGTGTTTCCAGTTATAGCAACATAGCCAGCCAAGCTCTTTTGAGTCATTGGCATGGTGAATTCTCGAAAGGTAGTAGGGCTGGAAAAGTTTTGAGCGACCTTAAACAGAAGGCTTGGAACATCAACCGAATGATCGATCAGGTAGACGCTGCCTGCATCACTGCAAGTAATTTCCCGGCATTTCGTCAAGATTAAGTTGAGTACTTCTCCCAAATCGTTCGTTCTGGAGAGCGCTGTTCCGATCTCAAGAAGTTGCTCAATCAACTCGGCGCGATCGGTTGCCACTTGAAAGACATTTTGACTGTCTGACATACTCAACCCCAAGCTGGCGAGTGGTAATTTCCCTAACATGCTGTGATAAATGGACAAAATATAGGATTAGATCATAAAAAATTTAGGAGGCATCTATAGAGCAATCATCTAGGCTGGTTAAAGCACCGCCTCTCTACAGCATTAACAGGCGACAGTATTAACAAGTAACTCAGTTTTTATTGTTTGTTCTATCCCAAGCATATCCGAGCAGTTCGGCATCCGGATCTCTCGGCGGAGTCAAAGCGATGTAGATATGAACAAGATTCGCTGGTATGGATGGTTCGGCTGTGGCGATCGCGTTCAAGCTAGTTACAAAACAGGATAAAACCATGACTATCCAGCAATCAACAATCGTGTGGGCATTCCTATCAGGGCTATTTCTGCTGTGGCTTCCCTGTGATGCCCGTGCGCTCAACCCAGAAGCTGGCTTAAAACCTACTATTCATCGCCCCAACCAGCAAGTTGAATCATCTGCTGTCGTTTTGCAAGATCTAGCGCAAGCAGAAGTGGTGTATTTGGCGGAAACCCACGATCGCCCAGAAGATCATCAAGCACAGCTTTATATTCTTCAAGAATTGCATCGGTTGCGCCCCAATCTGGCGATCGCCCTAGAAATGTTTCAGCGTCCTTACCAACCTGCGATTGATCGCTACTTAGCAGGAAATCTATCAGAAGCAGAGCTACAAAGCCAAACCCAATATCAACAACGATGGGGCTATCCCTGGGAATTTTACGCCCCCATTTTGCGATTTGCTAAAGAGCGGAAACTACCCGTTGTAGCACTGAACACACCCACGGAAATCACTCGAAAAGTGGCGCGCACTGGGCTAGATAGCTTAACCCTGGCAGAGCAACAGTGGATTCCACCGAAATCTGCCATTCGCTTGGAACCCGAAGCCTATCGCCAGCGCGTCCGCCAGATTTATGACGAGATTCATTCAGGAACAAGCCGCAGCGCCAATTTTGAGAAATTTTTCTTGGCGCAAGTGCTGTGGGATGAAACGATGGCAGATCGAATCGCTTTTACTCTGCAAAAACGCCCAGATAGTCTGATAGTAGTATTGGTAGGGCAAGGGCATGTGCTGTATGGAGACGGCATTCCCAATCGAGTAGCCCGCCGCACTGGAACCGAAGGCTTTTTGCGTCGCCCCGTGCAGCAACGATCAGTACTATTAAATCCACCTCAAGACATGCAGAAACAGGAAAATCCCGCGGCTGATTATTTTTGGAACTCCCATGCGGGCGATAGGAGTTAGCACCACCTACGCGGTTACGCCAGTGTTTTTCCTAACCTTAGCCCGTTCTTAAAACTCATATCGTTATTACAGTCACTATGAATTTGCCAACCTGGGTTACTGTCTCTCGCCTATTGGCTGTGCCACCGATTTTGTATGGACTTGCTCAATCTGGTGCCGCTCCCCGCTGGATTGTGTTGGTTCTTTTTTTGCTAAGCGCAGGAACCGATTGGCTCGATGGCTATCTGGCACGCAAACTGAACCAGGTAACAGAACTTGGGAAATTTCTTGATCCTTTAGTAGACAAGCTTTTGGTATTAGCGCCGCTGCTAGCTTTGGTAGAACTGGGGCAAGTTCCTGCTTGGGGGGTGTTTTTGATTTTGGCGCGAGAATTGACGATCGCAGGATGGCGCGTCACGCCTGCATTACAGGGAAGTACAGAAATTTTGGGTGCCAACTTTTGGGGCAAGCTGAAAACCGTCAGTCAAGTTGGCGCGATCGCTCTGCTAATTGCGCCGCTTCCCGCAGATTGGCAGGTTTGGGGACAGGTTGCCTTTTGGTTTTCGGTGGCCCTCACGTTGGTCTCTGGGCTGATTTATCTAGTGCCCTCAAAAGCGCGCCCAGATTACCCATCGGCAAGCTCATAAAAAAACCACAGTATTGCCTTTAGATGGGAATACTAGCCATAGGAAATGAGAATACCGCCGTGAACAACCCAGAGTGACTATGGATGATTGGCTGCCGGATGCCCACCCCACCGCTCAAACACCGAAACAAGATATCGTTTTATGTGAAGTTCTAGCCAAAACGGTACTGAAGTTTCGCGGACTGACAGCTCGCACCTTGGTGGAGGAACTGACGACCGTTCCGACGGTTTCAGCGATCGCAGCGACTGCAATGCACACGCTGGTCAAGCAGATCAGCATTCTGCGATCGCCCCAGGGCGGCTGGAACAAAACGAGTGAACCGACTCCCGAAACCTTAAACCCCTATCTAAGCGACGAAGTTCACGAAGTTTTGGAGAGCTTAGGGCAATCAACCCATTTAAGCCCTTTTTTAGCCCCTAGCTCCCAACCTTTTCTAACCCTTCTCGAAAGCTTGATCTCACCCCTTCTGTGGTCAGTTGCCCGCAATTCCTATCCCATCATGCAACTCATTGAAGGGGTTCGAGTGTGCGTTGGGCAACCGGAACAGTGGGTGCCAGGAATATTACGGCTAGCCGTGATATTGAATATCACCACTCCACAAGTTCAATGCGAGTGTGATCTGGTGACTCTCCGCACTCCAAGCCCAAGGATGGATCGAACCCTTCAGGTTCAAGCTGAACTGGATGATTTTCTGAGTGTTACGTCGAATGCAGATTCATCAAGCGGGTGGATAGACCATCAATTAACCGCGATCGCCGATCTCCTACAAACTATTCCTGCCCTCAAAGACCTACAGCAAGGACTTGCCGCGGATATACTCTTGCCTGGATGGGATTGGCAAGTTGGAAAGATTCAACTCAAGCTAGATTTCGAGTTTCTGCCCCAATCGCTTCAAGAATCCGGGTTGAATCAGCGGGAATACCTGAACTTGGTTGAAGCAGAATTGGTAGAAGAAATCGATTCTAAAACCTGCGTGAATCACTCTGATTGGGCCCATCCTCTTACCCAAATATCTGTGACGGCAATACCCGATCCGTCATTTATAGCAGCAGCCATCGTGCGGTTAGCCACAAATCACGAGGACTACGCCCAGTTTGCGCTTCAGCAAGCTTTCACTCAACCGCTTCATAGGATTCAACATGCTGAGCAAATTTCGCCAGAAAAACGGGCGATCGCGGTCATAAACGAAGCCTATCGCCTCTCAAACCTCACCTACAGTTCCGTTGGAAATAGCTTTTGTCTACTGCAACCAGAACTATTGATGGATGAATTGATTCCTAAACTTTTATGGCACATCACTCGTAGTGCTTACAGCACAGCCAATTGGATTGGAGGACTGACCTATCAATTGCTTCAGCCAAAATCAGATTGGGTTTTGGGAACATTGCGACTATTGGCGGTTTTGGAAGTTGCCGCGGGTGATACGCCTTGGTTTATTGATCTTGGAAGCGGTCGGTTTGTGACACGTGACAGCTGGCAGCCCCCTCTAGGCGCGATCTCCAAGTCATCAACTCAAGCACCCATTTTGCTCCAAACACTAGCGGATCAACTGATTCAAAATCTGCAATCAACCGCCCCTGAAATAGGGCAAATGATGGATGGAATGGCAGTTGAATGGCTAACTACAGAACAAGACTGGCAACCAGGGTATTTGCAACTTCATCTTGGCTTAGAATTTATTCCACAGAGTTTTTACAATCAAGCTAGCTAGAAAGTGGGTCAGTTTTTGGCAAGGTTTGCGGAATTTGGCAAAAGGTAGTGTTTCTACCACTGAAGCACTCATAGGTACATCAAACCCGCAACTCTATTAGCGGGTTTTTTTGTTGGCTATTTTTGTTGGCGTTGTTAATAAAATGGTTAAGGTCGAACGCTGAGAAACACGCTAGCCTGAAAGCATTGTGCTTTTAGACGGAAGAGTAATGAAAACGCTGCCAATTTTATTGATTGCACTGATCGTTGCTATGTGGATTGGCGCGATCGCAATTCTTTCTGTCCAAAACTTCACTTCAGTTCCTCTAAACTTATTGACCTTTCGGTCAATTGAGATTCCACTGGGTCTAGTTTTGGCCTTTAGTGTTGGGATTGGCGTAGTTGGCATGGCGATCGTTCAACTGTTGCTAACTTCTTCCCAAAGCCCCAGCAAAGACGATTAATTGAGTCATTAAAGACCTGAAGCAACACTTTTTACTTCCGCTCGTCTAGCTCAACTATTCTTCGCTAACAGTCAACGCATACACTCGTCCATCAATTAGCAGACGGGAAATACCTTTTGCTTTGAGATGAGAATAGGTTTTCTGTAAGATTTTGCCGTCCGGAAGCTTGATCACTCGTTGGGTTCGAGGATTGGAATACCGTTTTGCAATTCGATGATTGTCAAACACTGGCAGGATTTTATTCTGGGTCTCTTCTTCAGGAATTTGACCCAGATCGCCGAAATCTCGAAGAGGTGGCGCAATCAGTTCAGAAGCGCGATCGATCACCAGGTAGCAAGTGTGGGGAATCAGAGCCTCTGCTAGTGGCAAAATTTGGATGATTGCCCCATCTGCTAATTTGTTGGTTCCAAATAGAGGCTTGGGCAAACCATCCTCAAAATCATCGTCGTCTTCCAGATCGTCGTCTTCCTCTAGATCGTCATCAAGATCGTCTTCCTCGTCTAGATCAAGAATTTCTTCTGCAAGGATCTCCTTTAATACCTCAGCTTCAGACTCAAACGTTTTTCCTGTACTTGCTTCAACAGTCAGACCTAACGAATCTTCGCGTCTAGCAGACACATCCAATTCGCTTTCATCTTCATCGTTTGGCACAACTATTGGCGATCGCCGTTTTAGAATCGGACCACTCTTTAGATCGGATGGCTTAACTGCTACGGGCTGTTCAACGGGTGCAGCAATAGGCTCCTCAATGGATTCAATGATTGCAGATTCAACTACAGGCTGAGCATTGGCGGTTTCCAATACAATAGGCTGCTCCATTACCACCGTTTCTGACTCAGCAGCTTCTGGCTCAGCAGTTACAATTACAGGTTTCGATTTGATAAGTTTAGGCGACTCACTTAACCCATTTACCGCAGGTGTTTGCAGCAAGGGCAGATCTTCAGGTGAGCGAGCAGATTGGCGCTTTTGCTGAATGAGCGCTTCGTATTCATCTGGCGGCAATGTGCTTTTTAAGATGCGGCTAATGGTAGAAGTACTCACGCTATATCGACCCGCAACGGTTGAGGTTGTCTCACCCAATTGCCGATAAAGCTCAATTACTTCATGTTTCTCAGAGTCGGAAAGTTTTTTAGCAATCATTTAGAGCAAGCTATGAAAAAGCGGCGATCGCCTGTTTTATTGTATTCCGAATTTACAATCTAACAGGAGATTGACGGGCGAATTCGATAAAACTTAAGCGCGGCGACGAGAACCAGTCCGACGAGAGCGGCTGGAGAGATCGTACTCTAGCGCAGCACCGATCCCAAACAGCACCCCGCTAAATACCCAGAAGACTTCTGGCAATCCGCCGCTCTTGTAATCGGGCAAAATTGTCGTCGCATATTTAAACCAAATGTCTGCGATATATAGACAGAAAGCGGCAGCAGCGATCATTCGCCAAGACTGGGAGAATCGCCCTCCCCAAAACGCCAGCAGCAAAGTAGTTGCCAAAACTAGCAGCAGCACATCACAGAGCAGATAAAACCAGTTGATCGGCAATTCCACAGGTTTAAGCTGTTGTTCCAAACTGACCGCCCACTCAGGTGGCTGAGATTTTGGCTCTGTAGCAGGAGGAGATTGTGCTACCGCGTCTGTCAAAGACTCTGCCGTCATGTCAGGAAGCTTGAAAGCTGGAAAATTTAACGTTTGAGCAGTTGAAAAGAGCGCCGAGACAGGTTCTACAAATGGAAAGTCGATGCTTGCTTTGAGGCTTGGTGCTTCAGCCATGTACCCAGAATCTAGCTTTGAGGCTGGTGGCTCCGCAGGTTTTGCGGTGGAAAGCACAATTGCAATGGCGATGCCAACAATGGCGATCGCGCCAATGATTCCTTTCTGCCAAAGCTCCAAATTTAACCGCCTAGAAAACACTGCCTGAAACATACCCCAGAGCAAAAATACATAGGTCAGAATAAAGAACAAATCTGCTGGAGAAACTGTCGGCTCCAATCCTAAGCCCAATTCCCAGTAGCTGAACAGCAAATTTCCAAGGAAGTAAAAAAACATACCCAGCCCAATGCCCAGCCAGACCCCGCGTCCACTAACAATTTGGGAGCTTCGCCAGTTGCGAAAACAAAGTAATGCAGCAATGAGATAAGAAGTTGCCTCAAAAATGGAGGTTCCCAGTGAATACCAAAATGGACGCACTTCCCTTTCAGCCGTCACACCAAATAAGAGAAAAAATAACAAAGCTGAGACTGCCCAGCCAATCTCAGCTAGAACAATGGCTTGAACAGATAGAAATGGTTTATCAGATGACTTGTCTGCACTGCTCATAGATTAATTCCTGGGGGTAGCTGCGTCAGAAGCGGGACGACTTGCAAAAATAAAAACATATCCAGCAAGAGTCGCACAAAGTCGGATGTTTGCAGCACATTTATCAAAGATTCTTTAACCTATCGATAATTTATCGCCACAGCTTGCCCAGTGGGGATCGATTTAACCAAGCGGAAACTTGATTTTGTTCGATAGAGGGCAGATCCTGCAATGCATCAATTGACCGCTGAGCAAAACTAGTATTTCCGAAATACGATTTACCAATCCGATGGAGTTCTTGCAACAAAGTATTAAGATGGTGCTCCTGCCAAGCTGGAAGACTAGCTGCATTCAGAGGGTCTACGGTGATCAAATACTTCACTGCATCTGGAGTGTCTGCTTGGGGAAAGCGCCATTGCTTAAACATCTCAGAAATATCTTTTTGAAAAAGACCGGCTTGTCGATTGCCCAGCAGATCTTCAATGTCAATAAACACGGCTTGTAGCATGAGTAAAGCACCTTTAACATAAGCAGGATTTAGAGAAGTTTCATGTTCTGCTTCAGTTGCAAATTGCTCTAATCTAATCTTGCCCCAGACGCTATAGCGATCGGGTTCTTCCAATAAAACGCAGGCTTTTCCCTGGTTATCAGTCAAATCTCGCCAAAACGCTTTTGCATCTTCTTCCTGAGCAGCATTAAACACACTAATCAAGCGGAACGTTTGCCCCTGATAGGTCAGGATGGGGACTTGTTGATCTCGCTTGGGGTGCTGAACGCTAGAAATCTCAACATCCTGCCGCTTCAGAATAAACATGACGCTAGCAATTACTCCTGATCAGGGCTTCGTTGGCTTGTTTTAAGAGATGGGCAATCTTATCATACCGATGACCCGTCAAGGACAAAGGTTAGGTTTAGTTGAGGGGCTTATCCCAAGCTTTACCTCAAGGAATTCCCATTTTTTGGCACCAAACTTACAACAGGCTCAAAATCTTGGATGCATTGTGTTAATTTCTCCGAAATCCTGCTAATCGTAACGCAAGACTTTTCTAAAGACCTAAACTAAACGGCAATATTGTAAGCTGGTAAGCTGAGTGGATGGCTTTGTTAAAAGCAATTGATGTTTCAATAGATTTGACTATCTACCCAAGCAGGTTTAAACATCGCGTTTCTACAGTTTGATTAAATCCTTGATTAAACTCCTGCTGTTTAAATGGACGATTTAATATATTAAGACTACGTTTTTGAGTTCAGATGCAAAAGTTTATGTTTATTCTAACTTTGCTGATGAGTATGGATCCTTAGCTCAGTGGATAGAGCAATCGCCTTCTAAGCGATCGGTCACAGGTTCGAATCCTGTAGGATCCGTTAAAACTGGCTAATTACGCACAACGATTGGAGTTCCAACGCTTGCCCAATTGTAAATCCAGCGGGCATGGTTGACTGCAACGTTGGTGCAACCATGGCTGACTGGAGTACCAAAACTGTTATGCCAGTCAGCACCATGAATTGCATAGCCGCGATGATAGAACATGGCATAAGGCACAGATGGAATATCGTAGCCATCTCCGCTCATTCGAGTTGTGCGATAGCGTGTTTGGATGGAAAATACCCCTGTTGGTGTAGGGGTAGAAGCTTTGCCTGTAGATACGATGACGGCATAAACAGGGCGATTGCCTTCCCAGGCAATTAGCCGCTGCTTAGATAAATCAATTTCGATCCAGCGTTCTTCGGATTGCTTTAACTTCTTAAGCTGCGGGATGGGTGTCTGCTGGGCAAGTAAGAAAGAAGGCTCTTGCGTCCAAACGAGTTCGGCTGATAAAGGCACTAGACCGATCGCAATCAATGAACGAATCCAAACACCACAGCGTCGAAAAAATTGGCTATTCACAGGCTTGATTCATGGCTTCATGACTATCGTAGGCTAAGGGATCTAGCAGATGGTAGATGGCGATCGCAAAGCTTAAGAATTATCAAACAAATCGCGGTGATTCTCCGTTTGAAGTTGAATTCTTAAACTCAAACGGCGTAGTGGAATGCAAGTATGATTTGCCCTCTGAATAATATGCAACTAAATATGCGACAAGAAATTCTGAGCTATCCTTACGTTGAAACGATTGGGTAGTTTTCCGGTTGAACCGATGCAGGAATTTGATGTGGTGGTGGTAGGCGGTGGCCCAGCGGGGGGGCAATGTGCGCGATCGCTGGCAAAAGCCGGACGCAGCGTTTTGTTGGTAGAACGGCATAAAGATTTTGCCATCAACAGCTTTTCTAGCGCAGGTACACCGCTGGAAACGTTGAGCCAATATGACCTGCCAGATAGCGTTGTAGGCACTTATTGGAATAAATTTGTGGTCGTCACCTCAAACCAGCAGGGCGAATGGAAAACCCCATCTGCGATCGGTGCGGTATTGGATTTTGGCAAACTGCGGGAATTTTTGGCAAGCGACATCAAAGCGATCGGTGGCAAGGTATGGATGAACTGCCGCTATGTTAGCCATAGTCACAGCAGTGACCAAAGCAATGGGCAAACAGTCGTGTCATTGGTGCGAAATGGGGAAGCCGTGACCGTTGGCGCTCGTGTGGTCGTGGATGCTACGGGTCCGTTTCGGGCGGTGATGTATGGCAAAAATGACCCGAAGCCAGAATTTCTCTCAGGGACGGGCATCGAATATCTAATTGAAGTCTCTGATGAGGTCTATCAGCGGTATAGCGACGCGCTCACCTTCTTTTTAGGCTACAAGTGGATGCCCAAAGGCTATTCGTGGATTTTTCCGATGGCACCCAATCGGCTGAAAGTAGGGGCAGGTATTATCAATGCCGAACATGAAGTTGTCAAGGAAACAGAGCCACTGAAGCACTACATTCACTTAATCTTGCAAGACTACATGCACCTCTCTGATTACAGGCTAATTGAGGTGCATGGCGCAACGCTGAAATATAGCTGTGGTTTGCAAGATGTCTATTATCGAGAGAGTGCGATCGCGATCGGCGATGCCGTTTCTACGGTTAATTTCTTGGGTGGCGAGGGCATCCGTCATGCAATGCAGGGCGCAGAAATTGCTAGCAAGCATATTCAAAAATATCTTGATCGCCAAACCGATAGTTTTCAGGATTATCAAACCGAGATGCATCGAGTGTTTCTCAAAACCTGGAACCTATCCGAAAAGTTTGGCATGAAGAAATATTTGCAAGACTGCGACGAAATTGTCGATAAAGTCGTCGCCTATCTTCGTCCGCTCAGTTTGGAAGATGTGGTGGATATTCTTTTCTTCTATCGGTTTGAAAAAGTCTCGAAGGGGCTACCTCAATATTTCCTGCGAAAACTTGATTCCTTGTGGACTCGCTTGACCTCTCGCTTACGGAAACTGACTCACTGAGCATTTGGCTTTGCCATCTCGTAGGGAATCCCAGTAGTGGTGCAAAGTACCCGCAAAGCAGCCTGAAAAGTGACTTTAGTAGAAATTCGTAACTAAAAATTGCAATTCTAGAGCTTACTTAATAATTTTCTCTAAAAGATCAGTAATTGTTCGATCCGTAGTCAGGCAGGGGGCTGAAGATTCCGTAATTGCGACACGTTGTTTTAGGGATCAGCCTGTTTATTCTATGAACGTGGAAGTCAATAACCTCTGAAAACCAACTCGGTTTCCTCAGGGTGATCATCGAGTTCCTGTTATTCAAAAAGAGGCATAAAACAATGGCTGTTGAAAAAGTAAATTCGTCATCTAGCTTGGCTGAAGTCGTTGATCGCATTTTAGACAAAGGCATTGTGATTGATGCATGGGTTCGCGTATCACTGGTTGGGATCGAACTGTTGGCGATCGAAGCTCGGATTGTCATCGCGTCTGTTGAAACTTACCTGAAGTATGCGGAAGCGGTTGGTTTAACCTCTCAAGCGGCAGTTCCCGCTAGCTAAGCGACTAATCTTGTTAGTTTCTAAACCCCCTTTTTCTAAATTTTTGCAGATTGGGGGTTTGGATTCTTTCAAGAAAAACCGTGGTTTTAGCGAATGGAAATCAACCAAACGAAAAAGTCCTAGGTAATTTCCTAGATGATTTAGGAGACAAGAGTATGGCTTTAAGAGATTCCTGGCAATCAGAACGGCTGCAACGCCAACAGAGCCACTTGGATAGGCAACACCAAGTTCAGCAATTTTTATCGGAAGCGCATCAATCTCGGCAACTGACCGCATCCCGTTGCCACAGTAGTTTGAGCCTATTTCGAGAAGGATTGATGCAGCAGAACGAGGAGCGCCGGAGTGAGTTTCAAATCTTTCAAGCAACGCTACAAGATTTTCATACCGAACTGCAAGCCACTGTAAGTCTGCTACGTCAGTCATTTCAGGTTGATTTATCCGACCTGTCGGCAAGCACGCAGGTATTTTTAGCCCAGTGCCAACAGGAGCGCATTCAAAACCAGCAAGCTCTGCGCCAGGAGTTAGGCACCTTCATCGAAACACTGCGATCGGATGTGCAAAGCTACTTGTCTGAACTGGAAACTCTGCGTCTCCATCAAGCAGATCTGCTGCGCCAAAACTTGCAGCAAAATCGGGCGGCGTTGACTGCGGATAATCAAACATTTTTTGCTCAGCTAGCCCCCTTCCGGGAAGAGTTGCGCCATTTTCACCAGTCTTTGCAATCATCCGTTTGGGGGCAGGCATCATCTGATGAATGTGTGATTGAATCTGCACCTGAAGTTATACCGACTGCCATTATAAACACGGCTATCCCCCTGGAAGTTGCCGCATCCACTCCAGAGGCGATCGCGGCGAAACCTTCAGCCACAATGACGACTACGAAAGCGCCTGCTAAAAGGGTCGCTTTTCCTCGCACTCGTGCCGCTGCCAGTGCTCCAGCGAAATCTCCAAAAGTCTTTTCTAAAACTAAAGAAAGCACAGAAGCTGCAAATTCTGAAAAAGCAGTATACAACTTTCTGCATAAAAGCCAGGGTGCGCGTCTTACCCAAATCGAATCTTCCCTTCAGATCAACCGTTTTCAAGCCGTAGACGCTCTGCGATCGCTGATTAAAAAAGGACTTATTACTCAACGCGATCGCATTTATTTGATTCAAGAGGACTTGGTGCAGAAATAGAAAATGGGAAAGAGATAGGGCTAAACCCTCCCCACTCCCAACTCCGCACTCCTGACGTAACTCCCTTCTCTACGAGGTTTCCATTGTGACTACTGTCCTTCGAGTTAGCCCCCGTCGATTTGTCAGCACTCCATCCGTAGAACGGATTATTGTTCGTGCATTGCGCTATTTGCAGTCGGGATATTCAATTCATTTGCGAGGTCCAGCCGGAACCGGAAAAACAACTCTAGCGCTGCATTTAGCAGATCTGGTCGCCCGTCCATTGATGTTGGTGTATGGCGATGATGAGTTCAAAACCTCTGACTTGATTGGCGGACAAACGGGCTACACCCGCAAAAAAGTTGTGGATAACTACATCCACAGTGTCGTCAAGGTGGAAGATGAGTTTCGCCAAAATTGGACGGATTCTCGTCTAACTTTGGCATGTCGGGAAGGGTTCACCTTGGTCTATGACGAATTCAACCGTTCTCGCCCGGAAGTGAATAATGTGCTGCTGTCAGCCCTGGAAGAAAAGCTGCTGGTGCTGCCACCCAGCAACAATCGCAGTGAATATTTGCGGGTGAGTCCTGATTTCCGCGCGATTCTCACGTCCAATCCTGAAGAATATTGCGGCGTTCACGATACGCAGGATGCGTTGATGGATCGGCTAATTACTATCAATATTCCAGAGCCGGATGAGTTGACCCAGCAAGAAATTTTGGTGCAAAAAGCAGAGTGCGATCGCGCCAGCGCTGTGATTGTGACTCGCCTAGTCCGTACTTTTCGACGAAAAACCCAGTCTGAGAAAATATCTGGACTGCGCTCCTGCTTGATGATTGCTAAGATCGCCCAGGAACATGGGATTCCCGTCGCGCCTGAAAATGTAGACTTCCGCGATATCTGCTCTGATATTCTGCTTTCCCGCGCCAGTACTTCGCTTGAGGCTGCTACTAAAGCGCTATGGGAAGTGTTAAATGACCTGATCCAAGAGGGCGTTGGTGCGGTGCCAGAACTGACAGAAAATGTGTCAGAAGCAGATTGCTTAAATGGCGTTGGTGTCGTAACAGCTGCCGTATCCGTCGCTGACACGATTGCTCAAGATTTGGCAGTGCTGGCAAGTGAGGTAGATACCTCCGAGAAATTGCCCCCGCATACTGATGACGCGATCGCCCTAGCGCAAAGCGAATCTCTTGGGACCCTTGCAGAGCCGGAGCCTCAAACGACAGCATCCTCTGAGCAAGCCATTTTGGACTACTTGCAGCGCAGCAAAGGCTCCAAACTTTCGGAAATTGAACGGGCACTGCGGCTCGATCGATTCCAAACAGTGGATACCCTACGCTTGCTAATGGAAGGTAGCAAAATTGTCTTGCGAAATCGCCTTTACGTGTTGATGGAGAATGCATCATGACGACCAAACTTTCTGGGGCACCCCTTTCAACCAAAGATTCAGCGCGATCGATCGTTAACTCCACTCAAGGCTCTAGCCTGGCAGACGTGCTAGAGCGTGTGTTGGATAAAGGCATTGTGATTGCTGGTGATATTTCGATTTCTGTCGCCGATACCGAACTGATTAACATCCGCATTCGCTTACTGATTTCCTCGGTGGATAAAGCCCGCGAAATTGGCATTAACTGGTGGGAAAACAATCCCCACTTTAACTCCCAGGCAAGTAGCTTAATCGAAGCAAATCATAAGCTGATGGAGCGGGTGGAAAACCTAGAGGCGGAACTAAAGACCCTGCGATCACTCCCCGCCACACCTGTCGCTGCCACCCCTCCTGCACCTGCTTGGTCGTCATTGGATTCTCTCGCTCAAGATTTATAGAATCCTGGCTTGTCTTCCCAACTCCGAACTGTTGTTTTTCTCGTTTTACTTTTCTCTCCTAGACTCAGCGGTTTACCCATCCATCCCCCACAATGGAGGTTAAGCCGCTTTTTTAACGGGCGATCGCAATACCCATGACTTCACCCGACCTTCCCATCCACGCCATTTCCTCAAACCCTAAAGTCAGTAAAGACGCTGGACTCGCGCCCCTGTTGCTGACCGTGGTGGAACTACTGCGGCAACTGATGGAAGCCCAGGTCATTCGCCGCATGGAAGCTGACGAACTGAGCGATGAAGACCTCGATCGCGCATCTGAAAGCCTCCGCAAACTAGAAGCACAGGTGATCCAGACCTGTGAGACCTTTGACATCGACCCCAAAGACTTAAACATCGACCTGGGAGAAGTGGGCACCCTCCTCCCCACAAACGGTGGCTACTATCCTGGCGAAAAATCCACTAGCCCCACCATCCTGGAACTGCTCGATCGCCTGCTCAACACGGGCATCGTCGTTCAAGGGCAGGTGGATATCGGACTCGCTGACATTGACTTGATTCATGCCAAGCTCCAGTTAGTCCTCACCTCCAAACCAATCTGACGAACAACAACTTCAGCAGGGGTGAGTTAGGCTAGCGCTAACAGTTTTTTACAAGCATGAGCGACTATGACCGGAACGGAATTGATTGGTCCCGGAGTCAGCCTTGCCAAACTCCTTTTTGATGTCGCGAAAAGTGGTGGAGGCTCAATTTTTCAGGCAGTTGGCGACCAAGCCAAAGCCGCCGCTGCCCTGAAAAAATATGCCGACAAATATACGGATCGCTATGGTGCAATTCGGTTACTGGGAATGCGTCAGGGCATGCCGCTGGAGTTGATTTATACCAAAGTCAAATTTCTAGATGATTTGAGCATTCGTCAATTTTTGTCGCTAGAAACCTTGGAGCAAACCTACCGCAAAACAGCGAAGCGGCGATTTCAAATTCAAGAACCTGCCCGATTAGACGCGCCAAAGGTGGTGGATGACCATCAATTTCTGATGGTGTTGGGTGGACCGGGAGCGGGCAAGTCTACCTTTTTGCGGCGAACTGGGTTGGAAGCGCTCAAAGGGGAAAAAGGCGTATTTAAACATCGCTGCATTCCGGTGATGCTGGAATTGAAACGATTCAATGTGGATGCCGTTGATTTGGTGAAAGCGATTTCAGAGGAACTGGCAAACTTTGGCTTTCCGGAGGCTGACAAATTTGCCATCAACCTATTGGAGCAAGGCAAACTGTTGATTTTGCTAGATGGGCTGGATGAAGTTCCCACCGCTAACCTGAACACCGTCATTAATGAGATTCAAAACTTTGTCACGAAGTACGACAAAAATCGCTATATTGCCTCTTGCCGTATTGCCGCCCACCGCAGCACCTGGAACCGTTTTCGCGACATTGAGCTTGCCGATTTTGACGATGAGCAGATTCAGCGCTTTATCCAAAACTGGTTTCACGCCGATCTGGATATTTTGACTAAAACCGCTGACAAATGCTGGGAAACCTTGAATGACTCCAGCAACGATGCCGCCAAAGAACTGGCACAAACGCCCCTGCTGCTGACCTTTCTCTGCATGGTCTATGACCGCACCCAGGGCTTTCCCACCAACCGCGCTACCCTCTACCGCAAAGCGTTGGATATTTTGCTAGAGGAATGGGCAGCCGAAAAACGCATCCAGCAAAGCGAAATTTACAAAGGACTCAACCCCGACCTGGAAAAAGTGCTGCTGGCGGAAATTGCCTACAACAGCTTTGTCAACGATCAACTCTTTTTTACCCAGCAAGAACTGGTGGAGCAAATCAAAGCCTTTTTGGCGGATACCGTGGATAAGCCCAAATATTTGGATGGCAAAGCCGTTTTGGATGCCATCACGATTCAGCAGGGTATCTTGGTTGCACGGGCTGAAGGCATTTTCTCCTTTTCCCACCTGACACTGCACGAATATTTGGCTGCTTACCATGTGGCTCAGCAGCCAGACTTGATGCAAGCACTGGTGGAGCAACACCTGACGGATGACCGCTGGCGAGAAGTGTTTTTGCTGGTAGCAGGTTGCCTTAGGAATGCCAACTCGTTGCTAGAACCAATGGCGGCAAAAGCTCCGACTCTGCTTACCACCGAGAAACTGAAAGCATTGGTGAACTGGGTAGATCGTTCCACCGCAGGCTCTCCAGGCGACTACAAACCCGCTGCCAAACGAGTCGCAGCTCTCTTCTTTTCCCTTTCCCTCGACCTCTCCTTTTCTCTCTTCCTCTCCCTTACCCTCTCTCGCTCCCTTTCTTTGCACCTCTCTCTTCCCCTTCCCCTTGACTTTGACCTTTCCCCGGGACTCGACCTTTCTCCCGCACTCACCCTCTCCTGCTCCCTCTTGCGCTGTCTCGAATTTGAAAGAATAAAAATCTTTAAGCAGGTTGACTTTACAGGCTTAATAGATCGCTTGGAAGGACTAAAAGCACGAATTCCAGAAGGTGGTCCATCTAAAGAAATCTACCAAAAATTTGTAAAGCAATTGGTTCAAATCTGGTGTGCTGCGCTGCATCTGCAACCGGAATGGCTGGAGTTGTCTAAGCAGGAAGCAGAATCTCTGGAAAAGTATTTGTCTGCCAATCTGTTAATGGTGCAGTGCAAGGAAGCGGCAGTGCGGGTATCGCGGGAGACTTGGGCAGGCATTGAGCAGCGAATGTTGACGGTTGAGGACGGGGAAAGGGACAACGGTTAAGCACTGTAGCAAAGTGTGGAATAAGGCATTGGGGGATGCCCCCAAAACCCCATCGAGGGACAATTGTGTCCCTCAAACTCCCTCCAAACCGGAGTCCTATTGATTGAATATAAAACAGTTGCACTGGGGCTTGGTGCTCTACCCCAGAACTCTTATGCGGGGGGTTTGGGGGAGTGATATCAAGTCAGGATGAATACCCATAATTAAGATACAGCCTTTACATCTGGCAACCAGTAGTAAGAGGTGAGTCCACGAATCAATTCTTGCTGCTTGAGTAAGCTTTGACAGCGCTGGTAGATAATCTGTTCAACCTGTGCAATGGAGTCAAACGCTGTATTGACCAATGGCTCATCCACAAGCACCCACAAGCGCTCGGCGGGTTGTAATTCTGGTGAATAGGGTGGCAGGGGGAACAAATGAATGCCTTCTGGCACCTGCAAGGCTTTGCTCAGATGCCATCCTGCCTGATCAACCGAGAGAATCACTTGCTTGGTTATGCCCACCTTGAAATGCTCAGCAAAGTCCTGGAGCACTTGATTGAATAGGTCCGTGTTGACATAGGGTAACAGCCACCAGTAGGTTTCTCCGGTTTGAGGGTGGACAAAGGCATACAGCCATAACCATTCGCGTTTCCAGTTGACGGTAGCAATCGGTTGCTCATCTTGTTCCACCCACACCCGTCGCAACACCGGTTGCAAGCCCAGTCGATGTTCGTCTTCAAACCAGGTTTCAACGTCGTCGTCGGGATGGTCGGCTTGCACTTGCTCCACTTTCTGGTGCAGTTTTTTTTTCCACGCCTGTTGCTCATCTAGGTCTGCTTCCTGATGCATCGGTCGGGGCACTCGTAAGCGCAGTCCCATCTGCTTGAGCAATTCCCACCCTTGTTGACGACTGATTGGGCGAGTGAGCAATTCACTGAGATAATCGGCGACTTTGCGTCCATTCCACAATCCACCGTCCGGGGCAGACCCTCGTATCACCTGCAACAGTTGGGCTTGCTGCACTTCATCGAGCAATGGTGGTGCTCCAGGGTTGCGATGTCGTCCATCTCCCAGGCTTGCCGGACCCATGCGGTTGTAGCCCCAGACTAATTCATAGATCCAACTGCGACTGTACCCAGTTATCGCTGCCACCTCTTCAGTCGGTCGTCCTTGAACCAGTAGCCAGATAATTTGGTAATGCGATCGCTCAATCGGATCGCTTGCTTGGCGGTATCGGGTTACCAATTCCTCTGGACTCAAATGAGGTTGAATGGTGATGCGTTTCGGCATAAGGTAACCAAGATAAGAGCCTATCTCTATATTATGGTCATTTAAGCCGACCTGATATGAGTCCCCTAAGTAGTGGGGGAACGGGGGAAAGTCCCCCGACACAGATGCTTACCAAGATCGAGATGTGTGCATACCGTAGTTTTTGGGAAAAGAGTTAAAAGTGAAACCAGCAAAAAACTTACGTTCTGGCAAAATTTTGTCCTACGCTTTTGAGATCGCCCCCTTCAACGCCCGCAATTTCCGCTTCCGTCACATCAATATGTTCCTCATCCGCGCCAGAGCCAACCCCGAACTGACAAGTCAGCGCAAGCGATCGCGCCGATGATTTCGCCATCTAACCCAATTGGCAAGCCTCCCACAATCGTGGCAAAGCGATCGCCCAATGACTAAACAGTGATTAGTAAGAACGACCGTCTTTGTGGGTAAAACTCCAGCGGGTGGAGTGAGTAGCTGCCAAATCATCATCTGGATAAACAACCTCGTCACCCGGCAAGCGATCGCCCACTTCCAAATACACCGCATCTGCCTGCGATCGATTCACTAATTGATGACCATCTGCCTTGCCCGCTGGAAACCCCGCCGCCATACCTGCTTGCAACACCTGCTCTCCAGCATTGGTGATTAGCGTTAGTTCACCCTCCAGCACATAGATAAACTCATCCTGGCGAGAGTGCCAATGCCGAATGGAGGAAGCGGCTCCAGGTGCCAGATGAACTCGATTCACTCCAAAGTTTTTTAGCCCAACTGCGTCTCCCAGCGATCGCTTGCTGCGCCCAGCCACCCTTGCCTTCAGCGGCTCAGGATAAGTTGATCCCGTTCTGGGTAAAACAGCTCTGGGGTTCAAGGCTGGCGGAAATAATTCTTCAGGTGGCATGGTTTTGCTCCAAAATCCATTGGGCAGCATCAGCAAGGTCTTTAGCGATGTAATCGGGTTGAGTTTCGTGCTGGTAGTCGCCACTGAGCACTTGTTCCCCAAACCCGGTTTGCACCAAAATCCCAACACAGCCTGCGTTGTGTGCCATATCAATATCGGTGGCTTTGTCGCCCACCATATAGCTTTGGGAAATATCCAAATCGTGCTCCCAAGCAGCAGCAACAAACATGCCCGTGTTGGGTTTGCGCCAGGTGCTGTAGCGCGTGTATTGCGGATCGGTGCCGCCTTCTAGACGGCTTAAGTAGGGACAATAGTAGAGAGCATCCAACCGTGCGCCAGCTTCGTCCTGTAACAGGTGGCAAAGACGCTCATGCAGGGCATCTACATGGCTAGCGGGATAGTAGCCACGGGCGGGACCGGATTGGTTGGAAACAAGGCAGCAAAAGAGGCCGCGATCATTGAGTTGACGCACTGCCTGGGCAACTCCCGGTATCAAATGCAGATCGTCTACAGTGCGGATGTAGCCTGCTTCAATGTTGAGAACTCCATCGCGATCGAGAAATACGGCGGCTCTGCTCATGGACTTTTTTTGATGATCATCAACACCGCCATTTTCGGCGATCGCAGACCCTTTGCGCTGAATAAATAACTGAATAAATAACTGGGTACATCGGGCATTTCAACAAAATGAGTGGCATAGATTAGCGCGATGAAATCGTTTTACCTCTAGGCAAATATCCTTCAATCAGTAAATCTGAACCGATCGCTCGCCAGCTTACTTGCTGCAAGGTGAGAGCTTCGGTCATTTTTTTCAACCCCAAATCTCCTACGGGAGAAGGAGCCGTCACACCACCAATGATTTTGGGAGCAATAAAGGCAAGGACTTTTTGCACAGCCCCTTCGGCGATCGCACGGGCTGCCAACGTGCCCCCACATTCCCACAGCACCGTTAAAAATCCGCGGTTATAGAGGTGTGCCATGACTGTGCGGGGGGTGAGAGGCTCTAGTTCTACTACTTCCACACCCCGCTGCTTTAATGCAGCTTGAAACCCAGGTTGAACGCCCACTTGGGTAAAGACCAGAGTAGATGCAACGCTGGTATTCCACACATTGGCGGAATCTGGGAGATCCAGCGTGCGACTCATGATCACGCGTAGCGGGGTGTGTCCGGGTTGGCGACTGGTGAGCAAGGGATCATCGGCGCGAACGGTATTGCCACCCACAATCACCGCATCGCAGGTTGCCCGCAGTTGATGAACTTCGCCACGAGCGGCTTCGCTAGTGACCCAAGCGCTATGGCGAGTCACAGCAGCGATTTTGCCATCTAAGGTCATGGCATACTTCAAAATACCAAAGGGTCGATGGTACAAAATGCGATGCACAAAGGCTTCATTTAACGTTTGACACGCGGCTGCTTCAATGCCAACAGCAACCTCAATGCCCGCTTGTTTGAGACGATCGCAGCCTGTACCCGCAACTTTAGGGTTGGGATCGATCATGCCAATCACGACGCGGTGAATTCCGGCAGCAATCACCGCTTCTGAGCAGGGAGGAGTGCGTCCATAATGATTGCAGGGTTCTAGATTGACATACAGGGTTGCGCCCGTGGCGCGATCGCCTGCCTGCCGCAGCGCAAACACCTCCCCATGGGGTTCGCCTGCCTTGGGATGAAAGCCTTCCCCCACAATCTCGCCGTCATTCACAATCACGCACCCTACCAGCGGATTGGGGGCAGTTTTGCCTGCTGCTTGCCGCGCTAATTCTACACAACGCTGCATCATGGCGCGATCAATAGTTTCAGCCATCTAAGCTCTAACCGAAAGAACTGTTTTCAGATCCTAGACCGACTCTAGAGGTCGCTACATTGATCAAGCCAATCTTGATAGGACTGGACGAGGCTATTATCATCCAATTCAATCTCAATCCGAATGCTTTTGCACTGCTGGCGCAGAGTTTTGGAGATCGCATCTATCACGGCGCTAGCTGTTTTGGCCGACTTAAACTCACCGCTCACCGTCGGCTTTCCAGCCAACGCTGGCATCTCGGCTTCGCTAAAGGTGCCCTGACTCAAGTCAACTTCTGCCAGAGTTTTTTGCTCTGAACCAACCTGCTCAATTACCAGAACTTCGTAGCGAACGGGCACCTGAATCATGCGCGTCTCGATTTTTTTGCGAATGATCACTTCCCCAACTTTGCGCCGTTCGTATTCCACTTGCAAACGTTCTTCTAGCAATGGCACCATCTCATCTAGAGAGGCAAGCCTAGGTTCCGAGTTTGGTTGAATCGATACATTGGGGCTTGGAGCGATCTCCTCAGGTTCAGATATAGAAAATGCCGGATCGCTTGCAGGCAGCGCTTCTTGAGCAGAATCATCGCTCATATCTGAAATGTCTGCAATGTCTAAAGGATGTGGCTCCTCAGCCGGAACAGATGAGCGGTTGAGTGCCGCCCTTCCTGCCAAACCCGCTAAAATTCCAGATGCCGCTGCCATTCCTGCTGCCGGATCTACAAAGCCCATGGTGGGGCTAGAAAAATTGAACTCATCTGAAGCACTTTGAGGATTCTCGACCGGATTATCAAACAAGTTATCTAGAGCAAAGTCACTTGTTTCAAACCCAGATCTCAAATCCGTTAGATCTGCAAACTCTCCCTCTTCCGCAAAGGATAGATCAGCACTGCTGCCAAATGTATTCGTTAGGTCATCTGTAGGCAGCCTGTCTTCAGGCAGAGCGTCTGCAAATTCAAGATCGGTCAGGCTAGCAATGATATTTGGTTCAGGTTCCGTATTTTCGTTCTGAAGGGTAAACGCTTCGCTGTCATTCGGTTCTGCGATCGCAAAGTTTTCTGCCCCAAACTCGTCCTCCAAGGATAAATCCACGTCAAAGGCGGTATCAAGCTCCAAATTTGCTTCATCAGAATCTATAGCCGAAGTCGCGTCTATAGGAACCTCTGTAAACGAGGTGGGGATCTCACCCATACTTAAATCCATGATTGGCGAAGACTGCTCAGCAAAATTTAAGGAGTCATCATCCAGAGAAAAATCTAGATCAGGTAGCGGCGCGATCGCTTCCATTTCAAACGCCGATTCTTCGGACTGCCCAAACGCCATGTCTTCAGACTGCCCAACAGATGACAAGTCGTCATCCAAAGAAAAATCTAAATCAGGTAGCGGCGAGATCGCTTCCGTTTCAAACGCTACGTCTTCAGACTGCTCAACAGATAACAGGTCGTCATCTAGAGAAAAATCTAGATCGGGTAGCGGCGAGATCGCTTCCGTTTCAAACGCCACGTCTTCAGACTGCCCAAACGCTAAGTCTTCAGACTGCTCAACAGATAAAAAATCTTCACCCAAAGAAAAATCTAAATCAGGTAGCGGCGAGATCGCTTCCGTTTCAAGATCTAAGCCTGAAGATTCGGTTTCAAACTCTAAATCTGTGGATGTAGTTGCCGATAGATCGAGATCAGCTAATTCTTCAGCTAATTCCAAATCTAGATCACTACTTGCCAATTCCAACCCAAGTTCATCGGCTGTCTCCGTTTGAGGCTGATTGAAATCATCAAGGGTCAATTCAGACAACTTGTCTGTTGTTGGCTCATCAGTCCACGATAAGTCTGAGTCATCACCTAGGCTTTCACCAAAATTTGCATCTAAGGTCATCGGATTGGCTAAGGCATCATCAGTGGTTAAGGTGTCTGAGAATCCAAAGTCATCCAAAGACTCTTCTGTGATTGCTGTATCTGAAAACCCAAAATTATCTAAAGATACTTCTGAAGGTGGGTCAAGATCGGACAAACTTTCAAAAGTGAAATCAGTGGTAGACCCAGCTTCGCCAAAATCAGATGGCAGCAAAAACTCTTCAGCATCTTCATTCAAGGCATCTACTGAAAAATCGTTTGCCAAGGAACTAATGTCAGGCAAGTCCTCATTCAGGGCATCTACTGAAAAATCGTTTGCCAAGGAACTAATGTCAGGCAAGTCCTCATTCAGGGCATCTACTGAAAAATCGTTTGCCAAGGAACTAATATCGGGCAAGTCTTCAAGCTCACTTTCGATTTCTGCATCAGTTGATGGATCTAATAAACCGCTAGAAAGGGAATCAGTGGGTTGAGAAGTCTGTTCCCACGAAGCAAATCCGAGTTCCGAACCAAGTCCGAGTTCTGAGATCTCATCTGCTTCAGCTAGTGAGAATAGAGTTTCTAGGTCGTTGTTAGCCAGTTCAGGTAAGGAACTGGTTTCGGAGGAAAGGGCGTAGTCTAAACCAGGTTGGTCTGTAGGGCTGACCAAATCAGACCAATCATCCAGGGAGTTATTGGTCGTGATGAATTCTGACGTGGGTTCGCTTTCTAAGGAAGGGTCTTCTAAAGGCGAAAGTTCTTGTTCAGGAAGTTCCAAAGACATTGCCAGATCGTCTTGATCGTCTGCAAACCAATCATCATCTAAAGAGTTTAATGATTCCATAGATGACATCTCGCCCAAGGCGGCGAAATCATCAGCAGGTTCGGACAATGATGGATCGGATGCAAATAAGTCATCCTCTAGAGCGGTGAAATCATCCGCGGGTTCGGCGAACAGGGGATCGGATATGAACAAATCGTCTTCTAGAGCGGCGAAATCATCCGCGGGTTCAGAGAACAGGGGATCGGATGCGAATGAGTCATCTTCTAAAGTGGTGGAATCATCCGCAGGTTCGGCGAGCAGGGAATCGGATGTGAATAAGTCATCTTCTGGTGAAATAGCCTCTTCTACTGACGGAAGTGTACTATCGCTGATGACTGCGCTTCCTCCCATTAACGCTGCTGCCGCTGCTACCGCCTCGCTATAGGAGAGCGGTTCTTGATCATCAGATGATGGTGCGGAACTGCTCATGTCGGCGCGATTCGTGAAACTATCCCCACGGGAATCGCTGGATTCTAAGGGCGTGTATTTTGGCAAAAAGTCAACATCGGCTTTGACAATATCAACAAATACCGCATGGGTCTGAACGCTAACCTTTTTGATTCGACGACCATTCAGTAAAACAGACGGATTATCCGCCGCCGCGCCTGATAGAGCAATGACTAAATTAAGCTGATGGGTGTCATCTAAGATTAAGTCTTGAATTTCACCGATGGGCTGACCTAGCTCATCCATCACAGTGAAGTTGTTCAGCTTACTTTTCAAATTGTTGAGATTGTCCATCAAAGTGGTGATGCGAATGGCTTCATCGCGCTCAGTGCGATCGCCTTCCGACATATCTAATGATTCCGATGGGTTTGGAGAAGATGGATGAGTCATTGTTTGGCGTTTTAAAGGGGATAACGGTCAGTCCACCAGCGGTTGAAATAGAATAAATAACTTACTTAGTCAGTTTTTTGTTCAGCCAAATATTGCTTAATAGGCACATTCTCTCGAACCACTGTTTGTCGATGAATGACCGGTATCTCTGTGTAAAGCTCAACGCGAATCACCTCATTTTCCTGCAAGGTTGATTGATTCATCAAGATTAAGCTTTCTGAAGGACTGGTTGTCTCTGCTTGCTGAATCGGCAGCTCAGAATTTGACAACACTTGAATAAGATTATCGGAAAGATTGGGTTGAGTCATGCTGCTTGCTTTTCCTTTGTTGAATTGAACAAGCGATCGCGAAAAATTCGTTCTAAAAATTGATTAATTAAATGGCATTCAGAGGGTGCGATCTCAAACATTACATTCACTGCTTTTGAGCAGAATGATTTTGGCTATCTAAATGTTTGTGACCTTAAAATTTTACTGTTAAAAAGCAAAACTGTTTTCTTTAGTCCTTTACATCAATAGCAACTAGGGGAATGACTCCTAAGGTCGTTACCATGATATTAAAGATTTGCGATTCAGGCGTTTTCCTATAGTAAGTCGGTCGAGATATTTCGAGTTCATTAAGTTTTATTGATTGCTCCTTAAAAGTTGTTTGAGCAAACTTACAAATTTGCTCGTTCTAACTTTATTAACGATTTAGACAGAATTCCCAAAAAATTAGGAATTTTGTCATTTGAGAGGTGGTGAGTATGAACGCTCGGTTCTGGTTGTCGTTAGTTCAGCAGCAGGGTGTGATTGCGGTAGTTCGCACTAGCCGATTTGAACAGGGTATTCAAATGGCAAAAGCGGTTGCTACTGGAGGAATTCAACTGATAGAAGTGACCTGGAATAGCGATCGCGCTCCCGATATGATTGCCCAATTGCGTGCCGAGTTGCCTCATTGTTGGATCGGTGCAGGCACCTTGCTCACGTTAACGCAGCAACAACAGGCGATCGCCGTAGGCGCACAGTTCCTTTTCACACCGCATGTAGATATTGAAATGATCAAGGCTGCCGCTGAACAGGAAATACCTCTGGTTGCAGGTGCCCTTTCTCCAACCGAAATTGTGCAAGCATGGCAAGCGGGTGCAGCAAGTGTCAAAGTTTTCCCTATAGAAGTTATGGGTGGAGTGACCTACATTCAAGCGTTACACGCTCCTTTAGGTAATATTCCCCTTATTCCGACGGGCGGCATTACCATCGAAAACACTCCGGCATTTTTGCAGGCTGGTGCGATTGCAGTGGGGCTATCTAGCGATCTGTTTCCCCGGATAGCTCTATCACAAGGGAATTGGGACGCGATCTCGTTGAGAACACAACTGCTGGTGCAACGGGTCGAGAGTATTAGGTTAGAACTAACGCATTGAAGGGAGATGATGTATCCGTATCGTAAACACGATCTGATTTTGAGCAGACTCCTTCTTTGATATCACGCTATCAGTCTCTCTGATGCTCGATTTAAGGCTTTTGAGGGTCGAAGCGATTTTAGACATAGTAGGGCTTCTTGTTTTCTTGCCCAAGAAGCCCTGGCAATAGTTGAAGCAAGTCATTGCCACATCATCGGCGTTGGCTAAGCAAGAGCGTGTGGGCAGCAGCAAAGTCATCCATTGCAATTTGAATCTGACCAGGGTCAGAGAAGCCTTGGGCACGATAGCGGCGAATCGCTTGCAGGGCAGCTTGGTTGCTGAGCAGGGCAAGATCGGCTCCATTCCAGCCGTCGGTGTGGGCTGCCCAGTGGGTTAGATCCACGGTGGAGAGGGGGCGATCGCGGTTGTGAACCTGCAAAATGGCGAGTCGGCTATCCAGATCCGGCAAATCAACCTTTAGCTGCAAATCCAATCGTCCAGAGCGGAGAATGGCAGGATCGAGAGCATCAGGGCGATTTGTGGCACCAATCAGCAGCACATTGAGGCAATCTTGTAAGCCATCCAGTTCGGTGAGCAGTTGCCCCACCACGCGATCGCTCACGCCGGAATCACCCTGAAAATTGCCCCGCACCGGAACTAACGTATCGATTTCGTCAATGAACACCACACAGGGTGCCGCCTGCCGAGCTTTAGTAAACAGTTCTCGCACGGATTGTTCAGCGGCACCAACCCAGCGGCTCATCAATTCAGCCCCATTCACCGCAATGAAGTTAGCCCGTGCTTGGGAAGCGACCGCTTTTGCCAGCAAGGTTTTGCCCGTTCCGGGTGGTCCCCAGAGCAAAATGCCACGGGGCGCTTTGGCTCCAGTTGTGGCGTAGAGTTCGGGGTAAAGTAAGGCACCCTCCACGGATTCTTGCAGGGTGCGCTTGATGTCGGGTAAGCCACCGATCTCATCCCACGGCACGTTGGGTGATTCCACTTCCACCGATCGCAGCACCGAGGGCTTGATCTCTCGCTGTGCCAAGCCAAAATCTTCAGCGCTAACGATCAGCCCGTCAGGGATTGGATCTTGTAGAGAAACCACCTGTCGCCGTAGGGCAATGTATGCCGCCTTTTGGCACACCGCTTTCAGGTCGGCACCTACCATTCCCACCGTTAGATCAGCGATCGCGCCCAAATCGACCGAACCCTCTAGCGGCATAGCGCGGGTGAGGATATTGAGAATTTCTAGGCGACCCTTGCGATCGGGCACACGAAACTGGACTTCTCGATCAAACCTGCCGGGGCGACGGAGCGCTGGATCGAGATGATCGGGACGGTTGGTGGCGGCAAGTACGATCACGCCTGTAGCGGTGGCAAATCCATCCATCAGGCTCAGAAGTTGGGCAACAATGCGCTTTTCCACTTCGCCTTCCACCTTGCCGCGATCGGGCACCAGGCTATCGATTTCGTCGATGAAAATTAGGCAGGGCGCAGATTTCGCCGCTTTTTCAAATACGCTGCGCAGTCGCCCCTCGGCTTCGCCATAGTACTTACCCATGATTTCGGGTCCGGCGATCGCAATGTAGCTGACTCCTAAGGTTTCTGCCAGCGATCGCGCCGTCAGCGTTTTGCCTGTCCCTGGAGGACCGACCAGCAAAACGCCTCGTGGGGGTTCCAACCCCAACTTTGCCAGCACATCCGGACGTTTCAGCGGCAGTTCCACCAGTTCTCGTAGTTCTTGCAACACATCAGATAATCCCCCGACTTCCTGTAGAAATGTCTGCGACCCTTCACCAGACGGCGTAACAATCACTGTGGGATCTGGATTGCTTTCTTTGCCCCTGGGTTCCGTCGTTGTTTCTGCTCCCTCGCTCCTAACCCGACTCACCCCAACATTAGTGGGAATGTTGCCCCGCCGCGGAATGCTGCTGAAACTGCGGGAATTCACCTGAAACTCTGTTTTCAGTTCGCCGTTTTCTGCTTTTTCTTCCAACCGTTTGGCCAGTTCTAACAGTTGCTCAAAGCCTTTAAATAAGTCGCTCATGGGAAAAAGTTGGGGGTGAGGGCTGAGAGTGAGGAGCGTTATGTTATTCCCTACCCCTGCCGTTGTGTGATCTAGTTATTCCCGTTTTGGCGACTGGCTGATCATTTTGCAAAAACTGTTTGGTAAACGGGAATCTCGATGCGAAACTCCACGCCCTGACCGGGCAGAGAGCAACACTTGAGCTGACCACCGTGGGTGTTGGTCACGATTTGATAGCTGATGTAGAGACCTAATCCGGTGCCCCGCCCAACGGGTTTAGTGGTGAAAAAGGGATCAAATAGGCGATCGCACAGGCTATCAGCAATGCTGTCTCCATTGTTGTGAATGGATATAGCAACCTGGTTCGGTGAAATCTGCTCGGTATGAATGGTGATGAGCAGGTCAGAAGGAGGAGGTACGAGGTATGACGTTCGCTCAGATACCTCCATACTTTGCACTGGTTCGGCTGAAAGCTCACGCCGCAGTCCGCAGTCCGAACTTTCTTCCAATGCGTCGATCGCATTGCTCAAAATATTCATAAACACCTGGTTGAGTTGCCCTGCATAGCATTCCACGAGGGGTAAATCACCGTATTGTTTAATCACTTCAATATCGGGCTGGCTCCCTTTAGCTTTCAGCCGATTTTGCAAAATCATCAACGTGTTGTCGATGCCTTCATGAATATTGACGGGCTTCATGGCTGCTTCGTCTAGCCGGGAGAAGTTGCGGAGCGACAACACAATTTGCCGAATCCGCTCCGCACCCATTTTGAGCGATCGCAGCAGATCTAATAAATCTTGCTGCACAAACTCCAGATCTATGACTTCCATTTCTGCCTGAATTTCGGGCAGAGGCTCAGGATAGTGCTGCTGATAGAGGTGCAGTAGAGTACATAAATCTCGAATATGGCTTTCGGCAGGAGCAATATTGCCATAGATGAAATTAACTGGATTGTTGATTTCGTGGGCAACTCCCGCAACTAATTGCCCCAAACTCGACATTTTTTCAGTCTGCACTAATTGCGCTTGGGTTTTTCCTAACTCTCTCAGGGTTTGCGTCAGCGTTTCGGCTTGTTGGCGCGATTGCGTTTCTGAAGTGCGAAGTGCTGTCTCAGTCAGTTTTAAGGAGGTAATGTTGTGGAAAACAGCCACGGCTCCTTTAAGGGTGCCGTGATCATCTTTGAGCGATCGCGCCGTCACACTCAGCCAAGTACCGACCGGGTCACGGGCTGGATAAACCAAAATTTCAGCCCCGTCGATCAGTTTGCCACCCATTGCTTGCAGCAATGGAAACGCCTCAATAGGGCAGGGTGTTTTGGCATCCGCTAGATAGATTGATTGGGAGGCGCTGCCTGCTTCAATCCAATCCTGTAAAGACGTGTGAGTGGGAGCGATCGCTAAAAGCTGTTGAGCATCTGGGTTAAGAAACAGAAACTTTCCGGTTTCATCAACCACTACAACTCCATCCCCCATGCTGCTCAAAATGGACTTCAGCACCCGCAGCGCATCTTCTGAATACGCCAATTCTTTGAGGGTTTTTTCTAGATACCCTGATTTTTCTAACGTTTCTTGTTCATACACTTCGAGCAATTCTTCTAAAGCACTCACCTGAGCTTTTAGCTGCTCCACTTCTGGGTTTGTAGCTACCTCATTCACAGCCAGATTGTCTGCATACATGTAATGTTTCTGTCCTTAACTGGGCGATCGCGAATGATGCACACTACTGAACTCAACGACTGACCAAAGGTTGCTCATCAAACACCGCACCCTGATCAAACGGCAGCACCGCCAGTTTCACGTTCAACGCCAACGTCTTAAACATATCCGCCGTTTCCCGTGAGATCGGCACCTTCGAGAACACAATAATGGCGATCAGGTTTCCTGAAGGTAGCATTCCCCCAAACCCCAGCACCGATCGCACCGCCAACGGTACAACAAACTCCTGCTGGGCTGGCACATGTGGGCTGTCAACGGCATCCAGCACATGGAACACATTAAATGTTTTCTGCTCTAAATCAACGATCAGCGATGGGTCAGGATCTAGCACGGCATGGATGGGTAACCCAAACTGAGAAATTAGTTGAGAAATCATGGGCGATTGGGCAACCAACTGTTCGCTGATGAGAGGAATTGCCTGATGCCCAATGGATGCCTGTCGAGATTGCCACTCCGGGCGATCGCCCTGGGTCGCTAGCAGCGTGAGGCACTTTGTCGCGGCTGGAACCTCTTGCTTCAGCATCGTTTGCGCATACGCTTGCAAATCGGTTGGCAACTGACCCAACGGATGAGTTTTGAAAAACCGAACCAGCGCAAGTGCATTTACGCTGGTGTGTGGATCGACAAATTGGCGATAGAAAAAACTGACAACTTGGTCAGCCACTTTCTCCATGCTGTCTGCGCCTGCACTAAGCTTGCGGAGGGTTGCTCCACAGTTGATCATGTCAGTCAGGGTAAATTTTGCTGGGTTATACATCTAAGGGGTGCAGTAGAAAAAATCACCTCTAGTTTGAAAAGAAAAGCCTAGAGAAAGTGACAAAAATGTAACAGTTTTATAGTTCCTTCAATGCTGTTTGAACTAACTTTCAAACTGAAAATACCCTGTAAAAGTGTGACGGTGGTATTTACGCTGTGCAGAAATCAATCAGGCAATGGAAGTAAGAGTTGCACCTGATTGACTGACACAGGCTCTAAAAGTCGTAAAAAATATGTCAGGTAATCAGAAGTCATGGCTAGTTTGCCAATGAGCGCTTTGTGCAGGTTTAGGGAATGACTAGGTAATCAACATGAGAGGTACTGGCATGGATGAAACAACGTTGCACCAGTACAAGAGCTTGCAGCTAGCACTATTTAGCGGTAAGGGTGGAGTTGGCAAAACAACACTATCCTGTGGATTTGCCCGACAGTGGGCACAGCAGTTTCCTCAAGAGCGGATTTTGCTGCTTTCTACCGATCCAGCGCACTCCTTGGGCGATGTGTTGCAAATGGCCGTGGGTGATGTGCCTGTTGCCATGGCAACGCTGCCTAATTTGCAGGTGAGATCGCTGGATGCGAGATCGCTCTTAGAAACCTTCAAAAATCGCTATGGCTCGGTGCTGGAATTGCTGGCAGAGCGGGGCAGCTTTGCCCAGCGAGAAGATCTTGCGCCCGTGTGGGATTTAAGCTTTCCTGGGCTGGATGAACTGATGGGCATTCTGGAAATCCAGCGGTTGCTGCACGATGCTGAAGCTGATCGCGTGGTGGTGGATATGGCTCCCAGTGGACATACGCTCAACCTGTTTGGGCTGATGGATTTTTTAGATGAACTGCTGGCAGCCTTAGAACTCTTTCAGGAAAAACATCGTGCCATGCAGCGCTCCTTCACAGGCAAGGAAACCGCCGACGAAGCCGATGATTTTTTGCGCTCCATGAAAGCAGAACTGACCGATGGCAGACAGTTGTTGCAAGACACCACCCGCACCGCCTGTTTAGTGGTGGCGATCGCCGAACCCATGAGCCTGCTAGAAAGCGATCGCTTCATCACCGCCCTCGCAGAGCTTCAAATTCCCTTCAGCGGCTTATTTATCAACCGTATCCTTCCCCTATCTGACATTCCACACTCTTCGTCCGACCTTGATCGCTTCGCCGAACAGCAAACCCTCCTTGCCAAATTTTTTGCCCTTGTTGATCCGACTCCGATTTTTACAACCCCACAGCAGAGACAAGAACCCATCGGCGCAACTGCATTGGATGCTTTAATCACTCAACTGCAACCTCTGACTGAACCCCCTGTAGTCGCCGCGCCGCCTCCCCTGTGGATGCCGACTAAAGTATCACCGGGGTTTGCTGATTTTGTAGCAGAAGAACGCAAGCTGATTTTAGTTGGCGGCAAGGGAGGCGTAGGCAAAACTACCGTAGCCGCCGCGATCGCTTGGGGCATGGCAGAACGATACCCCGATCGTCAAATTCGCGTGATCTCCATTGATCCAGCCCATTCCTTGGGTGATGCCGTCGGTCAGCCATTGGGACACGCACCCAGTGCAATCGCGCCCAACCTGACTGGGCAAGAAATCGATGCCGAGCAAATGCTCGATCAGTTTCGCGCAGAGTATTTGTGGGAGCTGGCAGCGATGATGAGTGGTGAATCCAGCGACGGAGACACCACCCTGAAAATTGCCTACACCCCGGAAGCATGGCGGAAAATTGTTGCTCAAGCACTCCCTGGCATTGATGAAATGCTGTCGCTGATTCGCATCATTGAGCTACTGGAAGCCAAAACCCAGGATTTGATTATTCTAGATACCGCCCCCACTGGACATCTACTTCGCTTTTTAGAAATGCCAACGGCAATGGCAGACTGGCTCTCCTGGATATTTAAGCTGTGGATTAAGTATCAAGATGTGCTGGGGCGCACGGAATTTATGGGACGACTGCGATCGCTTAGGCAACGGGTCATGCAAGCCCAAAAGCTGCTCAAAAATCCTCAGCACACCGAATTTATTGGCGTGGTGCAGGCACAATCCGCCATCACTGCCGAAGCTCAACGCTTGACAGACTCTCTTACCACCTTAGGAATTTTTCAGCGCTACATTGTGCACAATCGACACGAAGCCAACCAACCCGCGATCGCGGCCCTTTTCCCGCAACAAACCATCGTTGCCTTGCCCAATCTGCCCCGCTGCATTTCTCCCCTAGAACGAGTTCAGCTAGCGGCTACGTTGATTGTGTAAAGCATAAAAAATCGAGGGCAGGAATCAGGGGGCAAAAACTCAGAACTCAAAAGATCTCCGACAGATAACACTACACGTTGGCAAAGCCGTCCGAAGGACTTACAAAACTCGAAACTCCTCTTCTCATCTGCCTGCATAGAATAGGATGCAAAGCAGTGATTGATCTGTTCTACAGCGTTGGGGACTATCGATAGTTATGAATTTTGGAGTCTTGCCACTACGGGCGATCGCGTTTCAAGGGTTGTTTCTGCTAATTGCGATCGCGCTTGAGGCGATCGTTTACTTTAGGCAGCTCGGTTTCGACTACAAAACGAGTGTCCGCTATGCGGCATCGATCAACCTGTTTTCTACCGTTGTCGGTTGGTTGATCTGCTTTAATTTGCAGGCACTCTTACCCCAGGCTTTAAAGGATCAATTGCTTAGCTACTTCTTTTTTGAACGGTTTTTTTCAAATCCCTGGGCATCCAGTATTGCGCCTTTGGTAGCCCTGTCAGGATTGATTGTTTTTATCGGGGTCTTTCTTCTAGAGTTTAAAGGCTTAGACCTTTTAGATTTTTTATTAGGAAACGTTAAGCCCGAAGATGCTTTGCAAAGTAGAGATAACTCCCGAATATCGCGCCTACGACAGCAAGGCGTGATTAAGTCGAACAGTCGAGCCTATGCCGTTCTTGTTGCTAATGCTTATAGCTTTAGTGCAACATTGTTTCTGCTTATTGTTCGTTCGGTTGAAAGAACCCGTTAGCGTTTCGCATCAAAATGCTTGATTTTTTAGGGCAGTTTATATCCTTATTTCCTCCAGCTCTAATTCCTCTGGTGATATTAGCGATTATCTTATTATTCGCAGCCCCTTTAGGATATTTTGCCTTTAACTTTTTAGCGATTCAAAAACTTTTTGAAGAGCTTAGCAAAATCTTTCAAGATATTTTTAAGCTGATTATTCCTAAAAAGTGGGATTCTGCAAAAACTCTAATCTGGTTAAGCGTTTTTTCTTGGGTGATGTCTTTACCGACACGATCGTATGTTCAAAACTTTATTGCATTTTGTGGGTGGCTTTTTTTAATTCCAGGCATCCATTGGTTAATGTATGAAGAGAAAAAAATTAAAGAATCTCTTACTATTGAAAAGATCTTTTTTGCTCCTTGGATTACGGGCGCATTAATTTGCTTCTTCCTATTTGCAACCCCAGAAGATTTGCCTGCCATTATGGTTGTGAGTTGGCCAATTATTTCTGCAATTATTGCTGCGTCGCCCAAGTTTATTAAATCAGGTCCTGCTTTTCAAGTGCCTAAACCTTCGGTTCGGCAAGATTTGATCATCATGGTGTTGTTTAACCTGTTGCTAAGCTGTTGGATTCAGCTGTGTTATTCAACTCAGGTTTGGTTGGCGCAGTATCCTAGCGTGCAGGCAGATAGTTTAACCAATAGTTCTTTTGTCGTTAAAACGCAATCCACTGAGATTGCTGATTTTCAAGGTTTTGATATTTTGATGCAGGCTGAAACGGAGTTAAAAGAATCATTGCAAGGACAATCTTGGTCGCAGGTGGAGCGGTGGTTACTCAATTTTGACGATCGCATCCGCGATTTGAATGAGCAAATTATTGACCGACTCCCAGCAAAAGCAGAGAATGCCTATTGGCAAGTTGAAGGGCGTGTTTTAGCGGGCGAGTATAATGTTGAACTGTTTGCTGTGTGGAAAGGTCCGTCTTCCAATAATTTGGGATATCACCTGGCGAGAACCTGTCAGATTGTACAGGTGGGTCCAACCGACTCAGGAATAACGTCACCTGTAGGGAGTATTGCTCTCAATACTGCTCAAGTTGGCACAGCAAAAGTATCCTGTGATTCAATAACAGGACCCACTCAGGGACAGCCGAATATGGCAAAGTGAATTGAACAGGCTGAAAGGGTCGTGAGGGGCTAACGGTATGAACATCGGCAGAATATTTGCGATCGCATCGAATGTATTTCGGGAAGTGATTCGCGACCGCGTCCTATATCTGATTGGGCTGTTCGCTCTAGTTTTAGTTGCTTGCTTTCGCTTGCTGCCCGAAGTTGCGGCGGCAACAGAAAACAAAATCATTTTAGATATGGGCTTAGCCGCCATGAACCTGCTGGGGTTGGTGGTGGCTGTTTTTGTTGGCACAGGCTTGGTAAATAAAGAGATCGAAAAACGCACCGTACTAATGCTGATGGCAAAGCCCATCAGCCGCACGGAATTTATTGTGGGTAAGCATTTAGGGCTGACGGCAGTGCTAGCGGTGCTGGTGGCAGCAATGACGGCAATTTTCATAGCACTGCTAGCGTTCAACCGGGTCGCTTATCCACTGGGTGATCTTTTAGTTTCATCCTTGTTTCTCTGGTTACAGTTGTCTCTCATCACAGCAGTCGCGATCGCCTTTGGAGTGTTCACAGGCTCTCTGCTTGCCACCTTGCTCACCTTTATGATTTTTCTGATGGGTAGCTTTAGCGCCAATTTAGTGACCTTAGGAGCGCAAAGTAAGGATGCCACCATTACCACCGTCACCCGCAATCTATATCTAGTACTGCCTGACTTGTCGCGACTCGACCTAAAAAATCAGGCAGTGTATGGATTGCTGCCACCGTTAAATACCTTGCTGCTCAATGCAGGCTATGGTGTGCTTTACATTATTCTGCTGTTGGCGATCGCCACTCTGCTCTTTTCTCGCCGCGAGTTTTAGGCAGACTACCTATTTCGCCATGTCAAACAGCAACACTTCAGCGGGGACGATCGCCTGGAGACGAAGCAACGATTCTTGTGCGATCGCGGCTCCATCACCCGCTGCAAGCACTTGATCATTCAATTGCACTTCACCCCGCGCCACTTGTAACCAGGCAACTCGACCTTCTGCCAAAATATGGCTCACCGTTTCACCCTCCGCTAAAGCCGTGGCATATAAATCCACATTTTGATGAATTGTGACCGAGCCGTCTCGTCCATCACGAGAGCCAACGAGACGCAGGTTGCCCGACTTTTCGGCTTCAGTAAAAGTCTTTTGTTCATAGCTAGGTTCAATTCCTGTTTGATCGGGCAAAATCCAAATTTGCAAAAGGTGAACTGGCTCAGTTTTGGAAGCATTAAACTCACTGTGCCGAATGCCCGTTCCAGCAGACATTCGCTGCACATCGCCCGGTCGAATGATCGACCCGGTACCAAGGCTGTCTTTGTGTTCTAAGGCACCTGCCAAAACATAGGTAATAATTTCCATGTCACGATGCCCGTGGGTCGGAAACCCCTTGCTAGGAATGACTTTATCTTCGTTAATCACTCGCAGAGTCGCAAAACCCATGTGGTCAGGGTCGTAGTACTCTCCAAAGGAAAATGTGTGCTGACTATCAAGCCAGCCAATATCTACAGCACCCCGTGCTTGAGCCGGACGGATGGTAATCATTTTGAAGACCTCTTAATGGATGGCATAACTGATTTCATCGATAGTATGATTATGGATTGAATCCAAATAAAAGACAATATGCTGTTAAGTTGACACATTGTATCTAGAAGAGCGACAATCCTGGATTATGGATAGGTTTGAACAAATTCGTGCTTTCACTCAAGTCGTTGCCTTTGCAGGGTTTGCAGCGGCTTCGCGGGAAATGGGGCTATCGCGATCGGCGGTCAATAAGCTGGTGATTGCACTTGAAAATGATCTAGGAGTGCAGCTTCTACATCGCAGTACGAGGGTGGTGACTCCAACGGAGACTGGGCTGGCGTTTTATGCACAATGCTTGGAAATTTTGGCAAGTCTTGAAGAAGCAGAACGATCGCTAACCCAGCTGCAAGAGGAGCCACGCGGCAGGCTGCGGGTAAATGCGCCTATGTCTTTCGGTACGCTGCATTTGGCTCCTGCTTTAGCCAACTTTCTGATCCACTACCCAGATTTGCAGCTGCAACTGACCCTCAGCGATCGCTTCATTGATCCTATTGAGGAAGGCTTTGACATCACCATTCGGATTGCAGCCCCTCAAACGGTTGCCAGCTTGATTGTGCATCCGTTAGCTCCAGCTCCACGAGTGCTGTGTGCGACATCGACCTATTTATCAACCCATGGAAGTCCCACCCATCCAAATGATCTGCACGCCCATTCTTGTCTGCACTATGGGCAACTTGCCGTTGAAAATCAGTGGACCCTTCTTGGACCCGATGGAACACACACCATTTCCGTGGCTGGCGCGCTGTGTTCAAACAATGGCGAGGTGCTAAGAGACGCAGCCGTTCGTGGTTTAGGGATTGCGCTACTGCCTCGCTTTATCATTGAAGCCGAGCTTCAACAAGGAACGTTGCAGGTCGTTTTGCCCGATTACCATCCGCCTGAACTCACCCTTTCGGTGATCTATCCCGTTAACCGCCATCTTTCTACCAAAGTTCGGTTACTGGTTAGTTTTCTACAAGAACGGTTTGGTCAAAATACAGGATGATTAGAAGCCTCTCGCTGAAGGTCAACATCACACTGAAGGCAGCGATGTTTGAAGCCTGATCAGGTTTATTGTGCTGGAACTTCAGGCTGTTCTGATTTCTGCTCCATTAATGAGGGCGTTTCTGTCAAAGGAACCTTTGAAGAAGACGAGGTTTGCGGGTTTGTATGTGCAGTGGTGTCCCGACGCAACCGTTGCCGCAATTGATTGAGTTGCGACATAAAGCCCGATTTCAATTTGTCGGTTTTTTCGCTCAGCGGCGATCGCTCATCTTTTTGCTCAACCGCATCCTTCGGCAACAGTGGCGATCGTGTTGCCTCAGTCCCGGTGGATTGAGTCGATTCACTCGCTTTCAATTTTACGGGTGGCTCCGGCGCAATTAAACGAGGCTCAACTGTTGTACTTGGTTCAATAGGGCTAGTTGAGCGATCCGGATTGGCTGGATTCGATTGGGTTGAGTCTTTCAGAATTAGCTTCGGCTCAGGACTGGGCGTTGGCTTGACCGTAGGCGCGGTTGAAGGCGTGACTAAAAGCGGTGTAGGAGACGGTGTGGGAGATGGTTTGACCACCTCTTTTGGAGCTTTGCTTTGAGGTACGGGAGTTTGAATCGGTGTGGGAGTTGGCTTGGCGATTGGGGCTACGGGTTCTGCACTAGGCGATCGCATTGGTGCAGGTGGTGTGTAGTTTGGCTCTACGAGTCCCTGAGCATCGGTTGCCAAAATCTCACCCCGTACCAACTTGGAAAGCGTATCTGTGCCGCCGGGTTCATAGTTAATTACCCGCACAGTATTGTTAAAGGTATTTTTAACCAGGTCGCCGTTTTCATCTAAAAATTCTAGCTGCACCCAATTTTTTCCGGGTTTGAAGCCTTTGAGATAAATGGGCTGCCATTGATCCAATATAAAGCTGCTGCCATTCACCGTGCAGCGAATTCGCCAATCGGCAATGTCATCTTTTTTGGTTTCGCGGGCAATCAGGTGGAGGGGCGCATTCGTTAAGTAAAAATCCAGCATGATGGGTTCTGCGCCATAAGTGCCTTGCGGGCGGCTGTAAGTCAGCAATGGCAGGTCGGAACTTGGGCTATTGTCCTGAGTTTTGGTGAAAATATGAAACGTTGTCTGAGCATAGGCTCCTTCATTTTTAAAGCTTTCGTGCCAAGGACGGGAAGCAAACACTCGAATGGTATGAGTTCCGGGTGCAAGATTGTCGAATGTGAGGGGCTTCGTCGTGTCGTAAACCGCTTGATAAGTCTGGTTATCTAGCAACACATGCAAATGAGTGCCTAATCCCAAGGTCGCATCTTTGAAGATAGGCAAGTCCTTGACCTGAAACTGAACAGAAACCTTGTCATCTTCCAGAATCTGGTTGGGCTTAGGACTTAGTATAAAAACTTGTGGTTGGTAACCGTCCAAGGCTGGTCGCAGGTTTTGAATTGCTCCAGGAGGAGCCACTTCCGTTAGTTTGCCAGCGGCTTTTTCTGATTTGGCTGCATCAGGGGCAGCTTTTTTAGTGCGGGCTGCTAATGCACCAGGCGGAGCGATCACCGTGAGCAAAAACAGCACCATCAATAGAAAAGCAGTTGAAGCGTTAGCAATTCTGCCCCAGTTAATTCTGCTCCAGTTAATTCCAAGCACCAGCATCCTCCTCGCAGCTTTTTATAGGGAACTATAGCGGAATCTAGGACAGACTATCCAAGTGATAGATAAACCACGATCCAGGACGAACTGTCCACATATAGCTAATCCATACTTCAATTCGTTGATTGATCACGAACTGGTATCACAAGACGAGTAAAGAAAGCGATCGCTGCTTGTTGCTTAATAAGAAGTTTTAAAATGGAAAGTTTACAATTACCAAACCTCAAATTTGTCATGCACTACGAGCCTAAGTAAACTTTGGTAAAGCTAATACGTTGGTTTTAACAAACCATCTAGCTACTTTAAAGCCTCAATGCTGCCCTCAATCCCTTATCCATAAGGCAAATCAAGGATAGATAGAGGATTTCTACTTTTTATATAAGTCAAACTCGATTTTTCGATTATTCTCACTGCGTAATATCGTTGAAGCCCTTTTCTAAAAAGAGTTCTAGCGATTTTGCAGCGCTCCGTTTGTTCAATGTCGCTACAGTAGGTCTTGACTTTCGTGGTCTTTCCTGGATATGCAACCTAGGCTACATCTGCACTTGAGCGGTTTTTAATTATTGTTAACCCTCCACAATCGGGTCAGCAGCGATCCTATAATGTCACGATGAGAACCCCGATTAGGCTTCCACTCTGCTTTTTGGACTTTTCCAAGGTTTAACTAGCAAAAGCCGCTCTGATTCCCTCGAATCTCTCGAAGTGATGCTGAGTTGTTCTATCCCAAAAGCCATGCATCCGAACTGAATCAATCTTGTCTTTTAGATTTGTATTGACGAGGTTCATATGTTGGTGAAATTAAGTAGAGAAACGCAACTTAGCCATCAGAGCAAACCTATTTCAGGGGGGATTCCTCGTTGCCTTGTCTAGAGAGAGGAGAGTCTCAATGACAACTACCCCACAGCGAGAAGCAAAAGTGAGAGTCGTTGTCGATAGGAATCCGGTTCCTACTTCTTTCGAGAAGTGGTCCCAACCGGGGCACTTTGACCGCACCCTTGCCAGAGGACCCAAAACCACCACTTGGATTTGGAATCTTCACGCTCTCGCCCATGACTTTGATAGCCATACTTCTGATTTAGAAGACGTATCCCGTAAGATCTTTAGCGCTCACTTTGGTCATTTAGCCGTTGTTTTCATCTGGCTAAGTGGCATGTATTTTCATGGCGCAAAATTTTCAAACTATGAAGCTTGGTTGACCAATCCGACCGTTATTAAACCTAGCGCTCAGGTTGTGTGGCCAATCGTTGGTCAAGAAATTTTGAATGCTGATGTTGGCGGTGGCTTCCACGGAATCCAGATTACTTCTGGATTGTTCTATCTGTGGCGAGCTTCTGGCTTCACGAATAGCTTCCAGCTTTACTGCACCGCGATCGGTGGTCTAGTAATGGCAGGCTTGATGTTGTTTGCAGGGTGGTTCCATTACCACAAAGCAGCACCCAAGTTGGAGTGGTTCCAAAATGCCGAGTCAATGCTCAACCATCATCTAGCTGGTTTGTTTGGTTTGGGGTCATTGGGCTGGGCAGGTCACCAGATCCATGTTTCCTTGCCAATCAACGAGCTATTAGATAGAGGCGTTGCTGCAAAGGATATTCCTCTGCCTCATGAGTTCATCCTGAACTCCAAGCTGATGGCAGATATTTATCCAAGCTTTGCTCAAGGCTTAACTCCTTTTTTCACCTTGAACTGGGGTGCTTATTCAGACTTCCTTACCTTTAAGGGAGGCTTGAACCCCGTTACCGGTGGACTTTGGCTGACTGATAGCGCACACCATCACTTAGCGATCGCGGTGATGTTTATTGTCGCGGGTCACATGTACCGTACCAACTGGGGTATTGGTCACAGCATCAAAGAGATCTTAGAAGCTCATAAAGATCCCATCATCATTACTGGTGAAGGGCACAAAGGTCTCTATGAAGTTCTAACGACCTCTTGGCACGCGCAACTGGCAATTAACCTGGCAATGGTTGGCTCTATCAGTATCATCGTTGCTCAGCATATGTACGCTATGCCGCCTTATCCTTATATGGCGACAGACTACGCGACTCAGATCTCTCTGTTCACGCACCACATGTGGATTGGAGCATTCTTCATTGTTGGCGGAGCCGCTCATGGTGCCATCTTTATGGTGCGGGATTATGATCCTGCTGTGAATCGTGGCAATGTGCTGGATAATATGCTTCGTCACAGAGATGCCATCATCTCTCACCTAAACTGGGTTTGCATTTTCTTGGGCTTCCATAGCTTTGGCTTGTACGTTCACAACGACACTATGCGTGCGTTGGGTCGTCCTCAAGATATGTTCTCCGATACGGCGATTCAGTTACAGCCTATTTTTGCTCAGTGGGTTCAAAACCTCCATACCCTTGCCCCCGGCGCTACTGCCCCCAATGCTCTAGCTCCTGCTAGCTATGCATTTGGTGGTGGCATTGTTGCGGTAGGCGGTAAGGTAGCGATGATGCCTATTGCGTTGGGCACAGCAGATTTCATGGTTCACCATATTCATGCCTTCACAATCCACGTCACCGTGTTGATCTTGCTGAAGGGTGTTCTGTTTGCTCGTAGCTCACGCTTAGTTCCAGATAAAGCAAACCTCGGATTCCGTTTCCCTTGCGATGGACCCGGTCGCGGTGGTACCTGTCAAGTTTCAGGCTGGGATCACGTGTTTCTTGGCTTGTTCTGGATGTACAACTGCATTTCCATTGTGATTTTCCACTTCAGTTGGAAGATGCAGTCGGATGTGTGGGGAACTCTTAACGCGGATGGTTCTGTCGCTCATATCGCGGGTGGTAATTTTGCTCAAAGCGCAATTACTATCAACGGTTGGTTGCGTGACTTCCTGTGGGCGCAAGCGGCTCAGGTGATCACATCCTATGGGACTGCCCTATCTGCTTACGGTCTTCTGTTTTTGGGTGCTCACTTTGTTTGGGCATTCAGTCTAATGTTCTTGTTTAGTGGTCGCGGCTACTGGCAAGAATTAATCGAGTCGATTGTTTGGGCACACAACAAGCTGAAAGTGGCTCCTGCAATCCAACCTCGCGCTCTGAGTATTATTCAGGGTCGAGCAGTTGGCGTTGCTCACTACTTATTAGGCGGAATTGTGACAACCTGGGCATTCTTCCTGGCTCGTACACTTGCACTTGGCTAAGCGAGGAGAACACATTAAATGGCAACTAAATTTCCAAAATTTAGCCAAGACCTCGCTCAAGACCCGACAACTCGTCGGCTCTGGTACGGAATTGCAACAGCCCATGACTTTGAAAGTCATGACGGTATGACGGAAGAAAATCTTTACCAAAAGATTTTCGCTTCCCACTTTGGTCATATCGCCATCATCTTTCTATGGACTTCTGGCAGTCTGTTCCACGTAGCGTGGCAAGGCAACTTTGAACAGTGGATCAAAGATCCACTGAACATTCGTCCTATCGCCCATGCGATTTGGGACCCTCAATTTGGCAAGGCTGCAGTTGAAGCATTTTCTCAAGGTGGTGCTTCCTATCCTGTAAACATTGCTTACTCTGGTGTGTACCACTGGTGGTACACCATCGGGATGCGAACCAATGGCGACTTGTACAGTGGCGCGATCTTCTTACTGATCCTGTCTTCCTTGTTCTTGTTTGCGGGTTGGCTACACTTGCAGCCTAAGTTTCGTCCTAGTTTGTCCTGGTTTAAGAATGCTGAGTCTCGCCTAAACCACCACCTGGCTGGTCTATTTGGAGTTAGCTCTCTTGCTTGGACAGGTCATCTGGTGCATGTAGCAATTCCTGAAGCTCGTGGTCAGCATGTGGGTTGGGATAACTTCCTATCAACATTGCCTCACCCGGCGGGTTTAGCTCCATTTTTCACTGGTAACTGGGGCGTTTATGCAGAAAATCCTGATACGGCTAGCCACGTCTTTGGCACGGCTCAAGGATCTGGAACTGCTATTCTGACCTTCTTGGGTGGCTTTCATCCTCAGACTGATTCGCTTTGGTTGACGGATATTGCTCACCACCATCTTGCGATCGCTGTTCTATTCATTGTTGCGGGTCACATGTACCGTACCAACTTTGGTATCGGTCACAGCATCAAAGAAATGCTAGACAGTAAAGCTGGCTTGGTGGGTGGTCGTAGTGAAGGTCAGTTCAACTTGCCTCACCAGGGCTTGTACGAAACCTACAACAACTCTCTACACTTCCAGTTGGGCATCCACTTGGCAGCGTTGGGTGTGATCACTTCTTTGGTAGCGCAGCATATGTACTCGCTGCCTCCCTATGCCTTTATGTCAAAGGATTTCACCACTCAAGCAGCGCTTTACACCCATCACCAGTACATTGCTGGATTCCTGATGGTTGGTGCGTTTGCTCACGGTGCGATCTTCTTAGTTCGGGATTACGATCCTGAGCAAAATAAAGGCAATGTGTTGGCGCGGATGCTAGACCACAAAGAGGCGATTATTTCCCACTTAAGTTGGGTTTCTCTCTTCCTCGGCTTCCACACTTTGGGTCTATACGTTCATAACGATGTAGTCGTTGCCTTTGGCACCCCTGAGAAACAAATTTTGGTTGAGCCTGTGTTTGCACAGTTCATCCAAGCCTCTCACGGTAAACTGCTGTACGGCATGAACACGCTGCTGTCAAATCCTGATAGTATTGCGACCACCGCATGGCCCAATTACGGCAACGTATGGCTACCTGGTTGGTTGGATGCGATTAACAGCGGTACGAACTCCTTGTTCCTAAGCATTGGGCCTGGCGATTTCTTGGTTCACCATGCGATCGCGTTGGGTCTGCACACCACCACCTTGGTCTTAGTCAAGGGTGCGTTGGATGCTCGCGGTTCTAAGCTGATGCCCGATAAGAAAGACTTTGGCTATTCCTTCCCTTGCGATGGTCCGGGCCGTGGCGGTACGTGCGATATCTCAGCATGGGATTCGTTCTACCTTGCGATGTTCTGGATGTTGAACACCTTGGGTTGGGTTACCTTTTACTGGCACTGGAAGCATTTAGCGCTCTGGTCTGGTAACGCTGCGTCTTTCAATGAGGGTTCAACGTATCTAATGGGCTGGCTCCGTGATTATCTATGGCTCTACTCAGGTCCATTGATCAACGGCTACAACCCATACGGCATGAACAATCTGGCGGTCTGGTCATGGATGTTCCTTTTTGGACACCTAGTTTGGGCGACAGGCTTTATGTTCTTGATCTCTTGGAGAGGCTATTGGCAAGAGCTGATCGAAACCTTAGTTTGGGCACACGAGCGCACTCCTCTAGCGAACTTGATTCGTTGGAAAGACAAGCCTGTGGCGATGTCCATTGTCCAAGGTCGCGTAGTGGGTCTAGCTCACTTTACGGTGGGTTACGTCTTAACTTACGCTGCCTTTGTTATTGCCTCAACAGCCGCGAAATTTGGTTAGCGCTAAATTAGCCCTGTAGGCAAGCTATAAAAAATCCCCTACCTTTAACCAGGTAGGGGATTTTTATGTTTGAATTCTACTTTTTGCAGTTGAATAATCATGTATGCGAGCATGACCCTTTTCAAGCGGGGTGTAGGCTGTGATACGAACATAAAAAAGGATAAGAGGCTAAGCGATGTCCAAACGATCAACTCAATTATTTGCTGCATTAATTGCCGCTGTTGCAGCAGCGCTGGTTTGTTTGCAACCCTTGGACACAAAGATTGCAGTATCTAAAATGCCAGATGTATCACTACTGAGTCAGCAAACTCTCATTGCGACTGCTGCTGCTCCTCCTGCACTCATACCTGCCAAATTGGGAGGCAAACCAGGATATGTGCTGTATGTCACTCGTGCTGAAGATACTGTGCTGGTGCGTTGCTATCCTGGATATCAGCCCACGATCGCAGTTCGGGCAATGGGTGGCAAACCGGGTGCAGACACGCAAAAGGAAGGCGTGATGACTTGTAAGTCGGGTGGCTAGCCGCGTGCATTAAAATCAAATTCCTGCCATCGACGGTACAGTATCAAACCCTAAAACAGCCTGCACGTCATTAGAAATTAAGGCTTCACTATGGGGAAAGTATTTTTTCAAAAAGAGAATTAACGTTTTCAAGGTGGGAAAGTTCCATTGAGCTTTGCAACGAGCATACCCATTGCTGCCAATTTCGGAAATTTGAAGCTGGTAGCGGCCTTGAGGATTGGTGCTACCGTGAAACCGAATAGTATGCCGAAAATGGGAACTCATATTAATCAACTTTTTGTCTAGAGGCTTATATCTTTATCTTCTTAGAGTTTTCTGATTTTGAAAGTGAGTGTAGGCTGTGCTTCTAGCTGATCCTAAACTTCTTATCAAGTGAGACAGAGGCTCTGTTTGGTTGATGTAAATCACAAGCAAGCGGTTCCATAAAAAATCAGGTGTTAGAAATTTAATTTCTAACACCTGATACTTTTGAATCTCCTATTTTTGATGGCTTTAAGCTTCGTTTCGCGCTTGACGAGCTATTTCTAATAGATTTCCCCAACGCTTCTGAAATTGTTTGGCAGTGAGTTTGAGCTTGCTGGCAATTTCAGCATCGTCTGTCTGGGCTTGCTTTAGTTGCAGCATTTGACGTTGTTCAGAGGTGAGGCGAGCAAGGAAGCTATCCCATTGAGAGGTTGCCATGCCCAAGTTTTGGTCGAGGTCAGCACCAAGCCATTGATGAACCAGTTTCCAGTTGCGAGAAAGGGTAAATTTTTCGACGTGATATTTGAAGCGCTGCTGCAAGTAGTCGCGTTGACGGGGAGTGAGTCCCAAAACATCGTCAATTTCAGGGGCTGACATGTCTTGCAGTTTCAGCACAAGATAGTCCACACACTCAGTTTGACCTTCCGATTCTAAATATTGCACCAGTTCAGAAATCACGCGATCGCGCAACACTGCTTCCGAAGAATCCACCGTATCAGATACCATCCGTTCTCGTAGCTGCTGCACGATGGGCATCCGATTGTGCATTTCTGCTTCTTCGCCGCGTGCCGACTCCAACGCTTGTTCAATATCCACCGATACTTCGAGGGGTTGGCGTTGCCCAAAGCGCTGCGATCTCAGCACAATTAACTGTTGATTTTGTCCAGCAGGGAGGGAAATGCGACGTTTAGCATACTGTTCGGTAAACGCCATATATTCTGCTAGTTCTAATCGGCTACGGGGTTGATAGGTTTCTGGCAATACATTCTCACGCCGAAACGCTTTGAGCGACTCAGTATAAAACCCTTGCAAAAAATCTTCAATCAGGGTGTAGCGTGCCTGAAATCCAAGCTGCATCCGAGAAGGAGCCACATAGCGGTAGACCATCGAACCTAGGGTGCTATGCAGTTCAGTGCGCCCCCGTTGAGAGCCCAGTTGATAATAGTTAATGCATTTTTGCAAGCGATGGCGCGCCAAAGAAATTTGCCAGGATTGCGCTTGTCCAGAGGCTTGAATTCGTCCGCTTTTTTGGCAAACTCGCTCAACTTCAGCCGCAATCCGTCCAGCGAGGCTCTCTACGCTCCCATTCAGGTTGCTAACTTCTTCTCGAAATTCCTGTGCCAGCAGTTGAACTAGAGCAGCTTGATCGAGGAAATGAACGGTTGTGGGTCGAGAAATAGAAGAAACTTGACGACTGCGTTGGGTTGATTGGGGGAGGTCAGCGATCGTCCGACAATCTGATTGGACAGAATGAACAGCAACCGATCGAGCGCAAGGCGGTGGAGATTCAATATTCATGGCTTGGTAATGCACACTTAGGGGAGTTGTTAAGACAGAAGAAGCTTTAGGGCTCTGCTGCTCTTGTTTCCTGACGTTTTGCTCAGCAACTGTCATAACTATCTACACAGGCAGGTTTGTAAATTACGGGTAGCTTTCAATTAACCTAGGGCACTTCTCATCAGGGTTTACCAAATAAAAACTGGTTAGGTTCCCAGGCTTTATGCTAGTTGGATAAAAATACTCTTAAAACTAGAAGCAGTAAGCAAGATAGCCCTGTTCATTCCTTTTAGACAGTACAGATCCGCATTTGCCGGTGAACAGTTGATCGACTGATTTAACGTAATTGCTTTCAAAAGAAGCTACTGTCCATTAGCCAGTTTGGGGGGTAGGCATCCGGATAGTTATGACGGTAAATAAATGAAAAAAGTTCATTTTGCTAAATCCAATCTCAGAATCCCTCAATTTGAAGGATTTTCGCAGATTTTGTCAGCGCCCCGGATTTGTCCACAGTTCTGCGGCTTCCCATCCAAGACCCTTCCGAACTAGCGTAGGTTCCTCACTACTCAAATCTAAAATAGTGGATACCTCATAGCCCGGTTCTTGCTCATCGTCCACAATCACATCCACCAATTTATCTAAACATTCAAATAAATCTAAGCGGGATGGATAGTCGATCGCGCTTTGGCTGCGAGAGGAACCGTCATCTAAGAAATGAGCGGAGGTAGAAATAATCGGATTACCCAAGCCTTCTAGTAATGCCTGACAAATGGGGCGATCGGGCACCCGAATACCTGTGGTGTGGCGTTTAGGATTCATCACCAGTTTCGGTACTAATTTGGTGGTCGGCAATAGGAATGTATACGGTCCAGGAATCAATCGCCGCATAATTCTGTAAGCCTCGTCACTCACGATCGCGTACTGAGCAATATTAGATAAAGACGAACACAAAAATGTCAGCGGCTTATCATTGGAAAGCTGCTTAATTTGCCTGACCCTTTGCACTGCACTTTTAGAGTTCAAATCGCAGCCGATCGCATACACCGTATCCGTTGGATAGAGTAGCACCGCCCCATCTTTTAGGGCTTTGACAATACGGTCTACCGTTCGAGTTTGAGGATTTTTGGGATGAAGCGTGTAGAGGGTTGCCATGATAAAGAAGGAAGAAAGAGTGCGGAGTGAAGAGTATGGAGTGTAGGGTAGACAACTCAAAACTCAAAATTAAAAACTCAAAATTAGAAATTGACTCAATTAAACAATTAAACAAAAGCCGCTAACGCCAATGACCAAAATTGCTTACTTACAGTGCCCGACGGGAATTGCTGGCGATATGTGCCTAGGTGCGCTTGTAGATTTGGGCGTACCTATATCCTATTTAATTGAGCAACTGGGGCGGTTGGGAATTTCGCAGGAATATAAACTGTGGACAGAATCAGTTGATCGCAATGGGCAACGAGCAACAAAATTTCATGTTGATCTGGTGTTCGAGTCAGGGGAAGTAGGGAACCCAGATGAGTTTACAACGTTCGATCCCCATCCTTATCACCTTCATTCTGCTACAGAAGGAGCCGTTTCCAAGAATTTAATTGCAGCCCAGCCTCACGAACATGGGCACTCTTACCCTCACAACTATACTTCCGTCAAAGATTCCGCCCATTCCCTTCCACCCATTCGCCACTTACCAGAAATTGAACGGTTGATTGTGGCGGCGCTTCTACCCACCCAGGCAGAAGCTTGGAGCCTGGCAGTATTTCGGCAATTGGCGACAGCAGAAGCGGCAGTGCATGGGGTGTCGATCGAGCAAGTCCATTTTCACGAGGTCGGCGCAACTGATGCGATCGTTGATATTGTAGGCACTTGTCTCGGATTGGATTGGCTGGGCATTGAGGAACTGCACTGTTCTGCATTACCTGTAGGTGGCGGCACCATTCGAGCAGCGCATGGACGGCTGCCCGTGCCAACTCCTGCGGTGCTAAAGCTATTTGAAATGCGCCAAGTTCCGATTTATTACAATGACATCGATCGCGAGCTAGTGACCCCCACAGGAGCCGCGATCGCCACTACGATCGCCACTCACTTTGGTTCACCTCCCATGATGACCCTACATAAAGTTGGCTTAGGTGCCGGGACTCAAAACTTGTCCATAGCAAATATGCTGCGACTATGGGTCGGAGAGATGAGGTCAGAGTCCGGAGGTCGGAAAGAGGAGGTTGAAGTTGGAAACCAACAATCCCATACACCGCACGCTGCACACCGCACACCGCACTCTGGATCTGAAGCCATCACCGTGTTAGAAACTCAGATTGATGATTTAAATCCTCAGGCGATCGCTTATGTGATGGGGCGATTGCTAGCGATGGGGGCGTTGGATGTATTTACGCAAGCGATCACAATGAAAAAATCTCGTTTGGGAACGCTGCTGACCGTGATCTGTCGGCTTGGAGATGAGGATGCTTGTGAGGCGATGATTTTTCGAGAAACAACAACGTTGGGAATTCGGCGATCGCAGCAGCAGCGCCGAGTTTTACCCCGTGAAATTGAGTCCGTGGAGACAAACTATGGCACAGTGCGGGTGAAGGTTGCTTGGGCAACAGGGCGCGATCGAGTTCCTACCAACGTGCAGCCCGAATATGATGACTGTGCCCAAATCGCACATCAGCAAAACATTCCTTGGCGTGAAGTCCATCGAGCAACTTTGGAGAAATGGCGGCAGATGCATGAGAAACAGGAGATGGAAGGTAAGAGCTAGGACTTTGTGGCTAAACCTGGAAGGACTCGTTTCCAGTTAATGTTGCCATTGCCATCCGTGGTGACCAAAATCTTCTCGGTTTGGCTAACCTCAATGGGGGGCTTAGGCTTGTTGGGCTTACCTTTCATGAGTTTAGGCATTGGCACAGGTTTCATCACTTTATAAGCAACCTGACACTCAAAGCCTTCACTGGGTTTAACGGCACGGTAAACGCCGCCACAGGCAACAACTGGGCGCGTGCCGATCTCGCTGGCTACGGCATCCTGCATTGACGCTTCTAATTTTGGGATATTGATTAGTCCTTTGGCGTTGGGCACATCCCAAACGATCGCCCCTCTAGCATCCTGCTGTTTTACAGGAATGGTAAAGGTGTAGCCGTTATCCATTTCACCCACACAGGTAAAGGTTTTGCCAGCTTGCGGCAGCACGTTTCCAGGGCAAGTAACCTCTTTCACGGAAGTACCGCCCTGTTTGATAATATTTTGCTGAATCGCGTTTGCAACTTTACGATGGTCAACGGTATTAGCACAGCCTGCGATCGCGACTATGCATAGCCCAATCACCGAGCCATAGTTGAACCGGTGTTCTCGTCTCAAGACCAGTTCAGGCTCAGTACTTGCTGTAAACCGACGAGGCTCAGGCAACTTATTCATCGAATTGAGGCATTAGAAATCGTGTTTCAAAATGCTACCGTTTCGGTGCCTGATTCAAGGTAAAGCCAACGTTAAATTGCTGTTTTCGAGTTACTTCTATGCCTCACTCCTCAGTTCTCCCGCTTGGGGTGATGCATAGATATCTCGACCACGACCAAAAGCATATCCAATCGAATGAGCCAAATCTTTGCTGCACAGGGTCACAAAACTGATAACTGCAAGTGATGCAATGCCTGCGGCCAGTCCAAATAGTCCTCGATAGCCGATCATCTCGGCAAAATAACCCATTACAGGACCTGCGATCGCCATGCCACAGTCAAAGCCGGCCAAGCACAGCCCAAACACACGACCGCGCTCATGAGGCTGAGAGCGATCCGCTGTCAGCACCACTATCATGGGGATAAAGATGCCACCGCCTGCTCCTTCTAAAAAGCCAGCTAAAAGGAACTCAGGAGCACTGTGAGCTTGCCACAGCAAAACCATTGAGACGGCATAAAGTAGCAGACTAATGGTAATAAAACGTCCTCGCCCGTAGCGATCAGACGCGCGACCCGTCAGCAGCCTTACCCCAAAACTGGCGATCGCGGCAGCGGTGTAAAACAAACCTGCGTTTAAATTCACACCCGTTTCTTGAATGTAAAGCGGTACAAATACCGCTAAAGTACCAAACGAGATCCCGATCAATGTCAGCACTAATGCGGGAATGCGTAGACGAGGATTCCACAAAAATTTCCAAAAGGGAATATCGTGAGCTTTTTGAGAAGCAGCAGACGATGCCAATTCAATCGGGGGCGCTTTAATGTGAATTGCACAAAGAATTCCGGCAAAGCCTAACCCCGCAGAGAACACAAACAATGGCGTATAGCCTGCCCACACCTGCAAAAAACCACCAATTGCGGGTCCCAATGCCATGCCGATTGGATTTACCAAAGTCATGTAACCCAACACTTCGCCGCGATTTTGAGGGGGAGCTAGATCGGTCACTAAGGCACTGAAAGCGGTGGTGAATGCGGCAATGCTCAAACCATGAAAAGCACGGATGGCAAACAATATGGGAATAGATTGAGTCATTAGGTAGCCCAAAGGCGCGATCGCCACCGCCACTAGCCCAATCATTAGCACTTCGGTACGACTTTTTTGATCGACTCTGCGCCCTAACCAAGGGCGAAAAATTAGCAGCCCAATGGCAAATGCTCCCATGACAACACCCACTTCCCGATCCGTTGCTCCTGCCTGCTTAATGTAAGGCGATAGGGTTGGCAGCAACGATGCTAAGCTTGCCCAAAACAACAGCCCAGACGCAAACAAAAACACCAAATTGCGGCGTTGCTTTGGTTGAAGGGTTTGAAATACTTTCAATCGGATAACCTCTGCGATCGCTCACCTTAATGATGAAGATATTTTAAGTATTTGACTATCCTCCGATTGGGCAGAAAGAACTGCGATCGTGGGTGAGTTATACGGAAGGGGCGATCGAGTGCAGAACTTGATTCTGCGGGTAACAGCATTGATCAGGTTCTGCCCCAGCTTTTAACTCCGGTCGATGAAGGGTAATAGATTGCATCCTTTTAAGGATGATATTTTCTTCCTCCGTCAAAATTTTGATGTATCATCCAGAATTCTGCTGGAGTTTTCGTGCTGTTCAAGGGGGGCATGATCTCTAATTTGCCTTGGTAGTAGGTCAGCCTAGTAGCAGCCCTGATTCTCTCCTAATGCTTCCAAAATCATTTCGTAAGAAGCCCAACTGATGTTATGAAGCGTTATGCGCTTTTCAGCAAGGGATATTTGAAATGGGGGAGCTGAAGTTTTAGTGCTGACCATACTTAGACGGCGAGTAGTGTTTTTATGATACGCATATTGCCCATGAAAAAGCGGCAGATAAATATCACCTGCCGCCTGAAATAAATTGAGCTTTCTCACCTGCGAGATCGCAGTTTATACCATTGAGTAAATGTGACTGGCTTCCTCTTTTAGTAAGGCTGCTTTATCGATTTGCTCCCAGGGTAAGTCGAGATCCGTCCGTCCCAAATGACCATATGCCGCTATCTCCTGGTAAAAGCGACCGCCGCGCTCAGCAGGTAACTTCCGCAGATTGAAAGTTTGAATGATGCCAGCAGGGCGAAGCTCAAAATGCTTTTGTACTAGCTCCAGTAGGCGATCGTCATCAATTTTGCCGGTGCCAAAGGTGTCAATCATGATGCTGACTGGGCGTGCTACTCCAATCGCATAGCTAAGTTGCACTTCGCACTTGTCTGCCAAACCAGCCGCCACAATGTTCTTTGCAACATGTCGGCAAGCATAAGCAGCACTGCGATCGACCTTTGTAGGATCTTTGCCAGAGAATGCACCACCTCCGTGACGAGAATAGCCACCATAAGTATCCACAATAATTTTGCGACCGGTTAATCCTGCATCTCCTTGAGGACCCCCAATCACAAATTTTCCGGTTGGATTTACCAAAAAGCGAGTTTTGTCATCTGGTTTGACAGCAATATCTGCGAATACAGGTTGAACAACGGACTCCCACAAATCGGCTTTAATTTTTGCCTGAATTTCTTCGTTAGCAGTAATACTACCGATTTCTGGAGCATGTTGAGTAGAAACTAAAATTGTATCAATGCCAACAGGGCGATTATCCTCATAGGCGACGGTGACCTGAGTTTTCCCATCAGGACGCAGGTAGGAAAGTTGCCCTGTTTTACGCACGGCTGCCAATTTTCGCGAGATACGGTGCGCCAAGGAAATAGGCATAGGCATTAATTCAGGCGTTTCATTGCAAGCAAACCCAAACATAATGCCCTGATCGCCAGCACCGATACTATCTAATTCATCACTGGACAACTCGCGTGCTTCTTGAGCCGTGTTGACCCCTTGCGCAATATCAGGAGATTGGTCGTCCAACGCGACTAAAACTGAACAGCTACTAGCACAAAAGCCATTATCAACGCCGTTGTAGCCAATTTCAGCAATTTTCTGGCGTGTAATATCGATGTAATTCACTTTCGCCTTGGAGGTGATTTCACCTGTAATCAAGACTAGACCAGTGTTCACCACAACCTCTGCAGCAACTCTGCTCATTGGATCCTGAGCTAGCAGTGCATCTAGAATAGTGTCTGAAATTTGATCACAAATCTTGTCAGGGTGACCTTCAGTAACAGATTCGGACGTAAAAAGGTAACGACGGGCCAAGGATAACTCCTCTCTTCACACTAGAGTTAACAAACAAAGTTGAGTCTTTAAAAACCAGCAAACATATTTGCTAGTCAATCGGGCGTTATACCTAATTTATCTGTAAATATACAAAATGATTAGACTTCAGCGGATCATAGCATTTGTGGGCACTCGGATGAAGTGAAGGTTGAAAGGTAGATAAGAACTCAAAGAATGTAACCTTAGCGCTCCCCCAAAAGTTGTTAGGTTGAAACAATTTGAATGGCTGTGAAGGTATGTACTAAAGCATTCGCTTGTTTAAGAGAGGCTGGATTAATTTGCTCCCACATCACGCCAATACACCCAGCAGCATTTGCGGCGCAAGCCATTTCTATGTCGGCAGCAGAGTCTCCAATGACGATCGCGTGTTCAGGCAACACATCTAAAGCTGCACAAGCTTGTCGAAGCAGTTCTGGATTAGGTTTACTTAATCCGGTATCACTTCCCATGGCAAGTTGAACGAGCGTATTTAACTCGTATTTATCCACAAAATCTTGCACGTTAGCGGTGGTATCTGAAGATAAAATACCGATTTTGAGATTGGCTTGAGCGATCGCTTGCATCAGTTCTTTTGCCCCTGCATAAAGGGGTGTGCTATCTGCTTTGCGGTCAAAAACTCGATCCGCCTCCAGAAAAGCAGATCGGACAACGCTCAGCGCTTCCATCCAATCGCGTCCAGTTTCAGCCACATAAGCGGCGGCAGCAATTTCGTTTTCCAAACGTGTTCCTACTGCCATTAATCCAGCCGGATTAAGACGATCGCCCTCCACCCCAAAGGCCATCAGCAGAGGCTCTTGAACTCCAGGAATTTGAGCATCAATCAATCGAGCACGCTTTTGAGCCAAATTCCTCGAAAAAACGTGAGAATTCGCCAACGTCCCATCTTTATCAAAAATAACAGCTTCAATGTTCTCAAAGCACGCTGTTTCACACTGAATTAAGGTCATAAAGTTCTTTTTGGGAAACACTGCAAAAAAAAAGAAGAGGAAAGATACCTCTTCTTAAAAAAACGAATTAAATACAGGCTTGAGAAGCTACAAAATTACTCTTCAACAGAGGCAGAAACTTTCTCAACCTCAGTTGTTGTAGCAGGACTTTCTTCCTCTATTGCATCAGGAACGTCCTCTTCAATGGCTGGGGGAACCTCAGCTTCCTCCATAGCACTAGGAATTTCAGCTTCCTCCATGGCACTAGGAACATCATCTTCAACAGATGGAGAAATTTCTTCAATCAAAATTCCCTGCTGTTTTGCCAAGATCTGTTCCCGATATTTCACCGCCATCTCCTCAGCCTTGTCATAGACTACCTGAGGATTCTTCACCATATCACCGGGTTCTGGCTCAAGCTGCTTAGTGGAAAGAGAAATCCGCCCGCGATCAGCATCCAGATCAATAATCATGACCTTTAGTTCGTCATTGACATTGAAAACACTATGAGGCGTATCAATATGATCGTGGGAAATCTCTGAAATATGCAGCAACCCACTGACACCACCAATATCAATAAACGCACCGTATGGCTTGATACCGCGCACGGTTCCAATTACCACTTCGCCCACTTCGAGTTTGTTCATCTTACGCTCAACCAGCGCACGACGATGGCTCAATACAAGGCGATTACGCTCTTCATCTACTTCCAAAAACTTGAGGGGCAACTCTTCACCGACGAGCTCCTCCTTGGGTTTACGGGTGCTAATATGAGAGCCAGGAATAAAGCCTCTCAGCCCTTCGATTCTGACTAGAGCACCACCTCTATTAGTTGCAAAAACCAGAGACCGGACTGTAGCGTCTTCTGTCTGAAGTTGACGAACTCGTTCCCATGCTCGCATATATTCAATGCGGCGAATAGAAAGCGTTAACTGCCCATCTTCGTTTTCGTCTGCAAGAATGTAAAACTCACGAGTTTCGTTAGACTGCAGAACTTCTTCAGGAGTATCAATCCGGTTAATTGACATCTCTTGAATTGGAATGTAGGCAGCCGTTTTAGCGCCTATATCAATCAGAGCGCCTCGTGGCTCTAGACTAAACACTGTCCCTGCGACTACGTCGCCTGGGTTGAAGTGATAATCATAATCATCTAGTTTTGAAGCGAAGTCTTCGTAAGTGAAGCCAATATCTAGCGTTAATGTGTCCTGATTGACCATGCGAATCGTTTCCTGGTAGTTATCTCCGTGTAAAGTTTGCCTCCTTGATGGGTAAGCACGCCATAACGGGTTACCACACCTGGAAATCTCCTATTCACAGTGTAGAAGATCTAAACGTTCAAATCGATTTAGGCTCGGAAGGACTATCATACCTTAACCACTCGCCCTATGCACGCCCTAGGAAAAATAGATCAGAGAAAAGTTTTTTGAGGCAGTGCTTTTCACGTTGTAGAGACGGTATGCACAGAGTTATCGTCTGGTTCAGACAGATCTATGGATACAGCTTGGTTTGCACCATCTGTAGGTCTAATTTTTGTCTCAGCTTTAGGGTGACTGCTTTGCAAGTGCGCAAGGGTATCAACAAAATCACGAATGCCTTGAAATTTTCGGTATACTGATGCGAAGCGAATGTAAGCTACTTCACTTAGGGCTTTCAGGTTATTTAAAACGAGTTCACCGATTTCGCTGCTGGGAACTTCTCGAATCAAACGCTGCTGTAGGTCAGATTCGATTTCATCTACGATGTTTTCCATTCGAGGAGCAGAAATTCCTGTTTTTTCGCAGGCGCGAACGATTCCTTTCAGGAGTTTGTATCGATCGAATGATTGGCGATCGCCATTGCGCTTGATTACGGTGACGGGGATAAATTCAATCCGTTCGTAGGTTGTAAATCGACGAGAACATTTCAAACATTCGCGCCGTCGCCGAACACTCTGACCCGCTTCTGCGGAACGCGATTCAAGGACACGGTTGTCGCCGTGCTGACAAAAAGGACAGCGCATGTTATTGAAGCACTCTAGGCAAAATGAACAGCGGCAAGGTTTTCTGATTCCTAAAGTCTTAAAAAATACTTTGCGAAGTACGTCTATTATCCAACTTTAAATTCAGATTAAAAAGCTCTTACACTTTAGTTGAAGGTATGAACTAACCCAAAATGATTATGCCCGATTTACTTTAATCGCATTAATATTTTTTCTGATATTCATTTCAGCAAAGTCAGTGAACTAGTTGATACTGCGTTACAAACTGCTTTGGAAAGGGCAATCTAAAAAGCAAGGCTCATCCCTGACGCTTCTATTCAAGTTACATTTTGTAATCTTTGTAGATTTTAATCCAGGAGTTGGATGGCTCTGGAATCCGTACTAAATAATCTTGACCTAACCTTGTAGATGCCATAGTGGTATACAAGATTAAAATAATTGGGGTGCAATCTGGGTGCTGAAACAGTTGAAGAACAGATTATTTAACCTTTTGCTTTGGAAGACTTCCTGTTTGACCAAAGGATTTTTGATCCAACTGCCCTTATAACAGGAGAGCGGTTCATGAAAGCCCAGCCGAATAGCAAACCAAAAATTCTGGTGGTGGATGATGAACCAGACAATTTAGACCTGCTTTACCGCACGTTCTACCGAGAATTTAAAGTGTTGCGTGCGGAAAACGGCCCAGCCGCACTAGAGATTTTATCTAATGAGGGCGATGTCGCTGTCATCATTTCTGATCAGCGAATGCCACATATGAGCGGTACTGAGTTTCTTAGCTTAACGGCTACTCAGTATCCAGACATTATCCGAATTATTTTGACAGGCTACACAGATGTAGAAGATTTGGTAGAAGCCATCAATTCCGGCAAGGTATTTAAGTATGTTACGAAGCCTTGGGATGATGAAGAATTGAAGGTAGTGGTGCGGCAGGCAGCAGACACCCATACCGTGCTCAAAACTCGCACGCAGGAGTTGCGGCGATCGCTCCGGCAAGAATCCCTATTAAATGCAGTCACCAGCACTATTCGCAGTGCTCTTAGCTATCGGCAAATCTTGCAAACTATTGGTCAAACCGTTGGTCATATTTTTGAAACTAGCTACTGCTTGGTATCACCTTTTCAAGATGGACGCTTTGATGAAGACAATTTTGTCTATGTCAGCGCATACGAAGAGCAGGGAACGGAATCAACGTCTTTGGTTCCTCGGATAGATTCGATTGAACAGGCCGCCCATGCGCGATCAACTCCATTGCGAGATGCGCTTTTTCAGACGATTTGGGCAACACAAGATATTCAAATCATTCAAAATGCTGGAACAGACGATCGCCTACAGCTAGACACTACACAAGCTCAACAACTGCGACAGGCTTATCACGAAGTCAACATCCAATCCAGCTTGATTGTCCCTTTGTGCTATCAACACGAATTAATTGCAATTTTAGCGCTGCATCAATGTGGACACTCGCGCCCTTGGCAGGATGACGAAGTGCAGCTTTTAACGATGGTGGCTGATCAAGCAGCTTTAACACTGGCACAAGCCCGCGCTTATGAACAATTGCAAGCACTGGCAAAACGGGAAGCGCTAATTAACACCATTACAACCGCCATTCGTTCGAGTCTTGATCCTCAAGATATTTTTGCTGCGATTACTCAACAGCTTGGACAGGTCCTTCGGGCTGATGGCTGTGCTTTGTCTTTATGGACCGAAACGGATGAATATGTGCAGTGTGTTGGCTTGCATGATGCGGCTTATCCAGGATATTCCCTTTCTCAAAAAGAAATTCCCGTAAACGAGGCAACTACTACAGCAATTAATTCAGCTTTTCAGCCTCAGCAAAATAGTTCGTTGGACTTGGAGGATGATACTCGTCCTTTGCCAAAATCTGTTGTGCCAATTGAGCGCAACCCAGTACTAAGGCAATTAATGCTAACGAAGCAGCCTGTAGTGCTGAACGATTTGGAACTGTATCCCGAAATGCAGGTGGAGGAGCAAACCTTCCGCAACCCGACGCGGGCACTGCTCGTGGTGCCACTGTTGTCGGATGGCAAGATTATTGGCAGCATTTCCTTACGACAAAATCATCAGCCTCGACGGTGGAGTTTGTCCGAAATTGAGTTGACGCAGGCAGTGGCAGCCCAAGCCGCGATCGCCGTTCAGCAAGCGCGATTGTACCAAAAGACTCGACAACAGGCAGAACAACTATTAGAACTCGATCGCCAAAAGACTGAATTCTTCCAAAATATTTCCCATGAATTTCGCACACCCTTGACTCTAACAATTGGTCCCTTAGAAGGGGCCGTTGCCAAAGAGCAAGGACTTTCCTATGAACAATCCGTCATTGCTCTGCGAAACTCTCGCCGTTTGCTGCGGTTGGTCAATCAGCTTTTAGATTTACAGCGATTGGATGCAAAACGGATGCAGCCCAGTTTTCGCCCTGCCGACTTGGTGGAATTTGTTAGCCAAACGGTGGATTCCTTTCGCGCCTACTGCGATCGCAAAGATATTCGTCTAATTACCCAGCTTCAATCCTGTCCAGAGGCTTATCTAGACCTAGAAAAATTTGACAAGGTGCTTTACAACCTCTTGTCCAACGCCATGAAATTTACTCCCACGGGTGGCTCCATCACAGTTTTGCTAAAACCTGCTGGGGATCACTGCTTACTTCAAGTGATTGATACGGGCATTGGTATCCGTCCAGACCAAATTCCCCATTTATTTGAGCGGTTCCGTCAGGCAGAGGGTTCTGCTAATCGCAGCCATGAAGGCAGCGGTTTAGGACTAGCGCTAGTCAAAGAACTGGTTGAACTCCATGGGGGGCAGATTTCGGTAGACTCGACCTATGGCGAAGGAACTACCTTTACCGTTTGGATTCAGACTGGAGTTGCTCACCTACCACCTCAACAAGTGATTGACGTGCAGGCAGAGTTGCAACCCAATCGGGCCGCTGTCGAATTATCAGACATTGAAGGAACTCAAGCCTCTGATACAGCATCTATGCTGAACCTGGATGGCCTTTCTCTTTCAATGGTTCAAAGCGCTGCGAGTGATTCTACTGCGATTCATCCTGAAGACGGCCGAGTACTGGTGGTAGACGATAATCCAGATGTGCGGACTTACGTTTCTAGCATTTTGCGAGAAAAGGGATATCAGGTTCAAACTGCCCGCAATGGAGCAGAAGGCTATAAAACGGCTCAAGCCTATACCCCACACTTAATTGTGACAGACTTGATGATGCCCCATGTGTCTGGCTTAGACTTAATCCGGTTGATTCGTCTGGATGACAGTCTTAAAGGGGTTCCCGTGATTCTTCTGACTGCAAAGGTGGATGAGAATACGCGCATTGAAGGAACAGAACAGGGAGCTGATGCCTACTTATCCAAGCCGTTCAACGATCGCGAATTGTTGGCTGAAGTACGCAACCTGCTGGCGCTGAAGGCAAATGAGCGGCGTGTGGCTGAGTTGAATCAATATTTGACAGAATCGGTGCTGAAGCGGTTTTTGCCCGCTTCAATGGTTGATCGCGCTGCCCAAGGTGAGCTGGTGTTGGATCTCCGACCTGAGCCACGGTTGGTCACGGTGCTATTTAGCGATATTGTCGGTTTCACCCAACTTTCAAATACTCTGCGATCGCGCCGGGTTGCCGAGTTGTTGAATGAATATCTGGCAGAGATGACTCATGTCATATTTAATAATGGTGGCACCATCGACAAGTTCATGGGCGATGCCATTCTTGTGCTATTTGGCGCACCCGAAGAACTGTCTCCCAATGAACAAGTTCGTCGTGCCATTGCCTCGGCTCGTGAGATGCGGCGAGCGCTGCAAACCTTAAACCAACGGTGGCAGGAGCAGGGGATCAGCCAAGTGCAGTTCCGTTGCGGCATTCATCAAGGCACAGCGGTCGTGGGCATGTTTGGCTCCTCTGAGCGATCGGATTACACCGCAATTGGTCCCAGCGTTAACATTGCTGCTCGGATTCAAGAAGTCGCTGACCCAGATTGTATTCTTGTCTCTGCGGCGGTTGCTGACTATCTGGAAGAAGACGAAATCGTTAAATTTAGCCCGTTAGAGCTGAAAGGGATAGATGAAACGGTCTTGACCTTTGTCGTTACTCCTGAACCTAGAGATAGGTAGAGACCGAATATGAGTCAATTAAAGGTTCGGTTGCATCGATGAAACGTTTTACTAGTGTGCCTGCATCCATTCTGTTAGACCCGTTGTTGCGGAGTTGGCTGCTGGAAGATATGGGTCGGGGCGATCGCTCAACGGCTGCTCTTTTTGAAGGGAAAGCTCCGATCGGTCATGCCCAATGGATTGTGAAAGAAGCAGGCATCATTGCCGGATTGCCCATCGCCGGACGGGTGTTTCAACTGCTTAATGATCAAGTTTCATTTGAACCCATTGCCCAAGAAGGCGAGAACTATGAGCGCGGTCAAGCGATCGCCAAAATCTCTGGGGCGATGGATGCGTTGCTTACCGGTGAGCGGGTGGCATTGAACCTTGTCATGCGCCTGAGTGGGATCGCCACTATGACTCGTCAGTATGTGAATCAAATTGCCGATTTGCCAACTCAGTTAGTCGATACTCGCAAAACCACCCCAGGGCTAAGGCTACTGGAAAAATACGCAACGCAGGTTGGGGGAGCCGTGAACCATCGCATGGGGTTAGATGATGGAGTCATGCTAAAAGATAACCACATTGCGGCGGTTGGAGGAATTGCCACCGCGATCGCCCGCATTCGGGGGCATGTTCCCTACCCGCTCACGATTGAAGTAGAAACTGAACAACTCGATCAAGTTCGGGAAGCCATCGAGCATGGTGCAGATATTATTATGTTGGACAATATGCCCTTGAAATCCATGCAGCAGGCAGTTGCTATGATTCGCCAAGCCAATCCTCGCATCAAAATTGAAGCGTCTGGGAACGTTACCCTAGAAACTATCCGCTCGGTTGCTCAAACCGGAGTGGATTATATTTCTAGCAGTGCCCCCATTACTCGTTCCACCTGGCTAGATATAAGCATGAGAATACAATAGCTGAGCAAAGAATTCTAAATATACGATCGCCAAAACAAGGCAAAATAGGTCTTCTGCCGAATTTTATTTGTAACGATGAGAGTAGTGTAACCACTGCTGCTCGAAATTAGGACGTTGATAGTTTTATGATTCTTACGATCGCCGAATTAAAAAAGCGCTTAGAGCAAGCACTCAGCGTCGCTTTTGGCACGGAATATGCCACTGTCGATCCGATTTTGGTACCTGCTAGCAATCCCAAGTTTGGAGACTATCAAGCGAATGTGGCGATGGCTCTGGCAAAGTCGCTGGGTCAAGCACCCCGAGCGATCGCTGAACAAATTGTGCAGCACTTAAACGTCAGCGATCTGTGTGAACTACCGACTGTTGCAGGTCCCGGCTTTATCAATCTGAGGCTAAAAACGGACTATTTAGAAAAGCAGCTAGGCACTATGCTGGCGGATGATCGCTTGGGCGTAGAGCATGTGGCAAAATCACAGCGGGTGATTGTGGATTTTTCCAGTCCCAATATTGCCAAGGAAATGCATGTGGGGCATTTGCGATCAACCATCATTGGAGATTCGATCGCTCGCGTTTTGGAATTTCAGGGACATGATGTCCTACGGCTCAATCATGTTGGCGATTGGGGGACTCAATTTGGCATGTTGATCACCTATTTGCGAGAAGCTGCACCAGAAGCGTTAATCACCGCTGACGCAATTGATCTCGGTGATTTGGTCGCCTTCTACAAAAAAGCCAAACAGCGATTTGATGAGGATGAAGCCTTTCGCGACACCGCTCGGCAAGAAGTGGTGCGGCTGCAATCGGGCGCAGAAGACACCTTGAAAGCATGGCGATTGCTCTGCGATCAGTCTCGCCGCGAATTTCAAATTATTTACGCCTTGCTAGATGTCACCCTGACGGAGCGCGGGGAATCGTTTTATAACTCACTGTTATCCGATGTGGCGACGGATCTAGAAAAGCTCGGCTTGCTAGTCACCGATCAAGGTGCTAGATGCGTATTTCTGGAGGGGTTTACCAATAAAGAGGGGGAACCTTTACCGCTGATTGTGCAAAAGTCGGATGGCGGATATAACTATGCCACTACTGATTTAGCTGCCATTCGCTACCGCATTCAGCAAGATCAAGCAGAGCGCATTTTATACCTGACCGATATGGGCCAGTCTAACCATTTTGCCCAGGTGTTTCAGGTAGCGCAACGAGCCGGATGGCTACCCGACACAGTGGAAGTGGTGCATGTGCCCTTTGGGTTGGTGCTAGGAGACGATGGCAAAAAACTGAAGACGCGATCAGGTGAAACCGTCCGGCTACGAGAGTTGCTCGATGAAGCTGTGAACCGCGCTCGAACCGATTTAGAAACGCGCATCCAAGAGGAAGGTCGGCAAGAAACTGAGGGCTTTATTGCCCACGTTGCCCAAGTGGTGGGTATTGGCTCGGTGAAATACGCTGACTTGAGCCAAAATCGCACCGGCAGTTATATTTTCAGTTTCGACAAAATGTTGGCGCTCAACGGTAATACGGCTCCTTACATGCTCTATGCCTATGTCCGCATTCAAGGCATTACTCGCAAGGGACAGATTGATTTTGAGCAGCTAGGAACCAATCTCAAGGTTTTGCTACGAGATGAAACTGAGTTTACTTTAGCAAAACATTTACTTCAACTTGATGAAATCATTGCTCAAGTGGGTCAAGAGTTATTTCCCAATCGGCTGTGTCAGTATTTGTTTGAACTGAGTCAAAAATTTAATCAGTTTTACGATCGCTGCCCGGTTTTGCAAGCCGAAGAACCACTCCGCACATCTCGCTTAGCTCTTTGTAATCTTACTGCCAACACTCTCAAATTAGGACTTTCACTTTTAGGCATCCTTGTTTTGGAAAGAATGTAGCTCAACCACAAAATTAAAGAGATGAAATTTTACAACTTCATCTCTTTACAAATTTTAAAGCCCCAAGTTGATAAACCTTAGAGTAAATAAACCATCAAGATTATTCAGTTGAGATCAAAACGTAACCACTAAGAATGAACCTAATGTGAACGCGACTTACTTCCCAATCCGGGGAGGTTCTCGAAAGGCGATCGCAAAGAACAACACGCCAATTGCTAACGTCAAAACTAGAATATACGCAACCGCTTCCATAACCGAATCTCCTAACAATTGACCCTACTACACTTTATCTGAGAAAAGGGAATGGCGATTTAGCTCTATCAATCCACCACTCCCCTTCGTTAGGAAATTTGCCTAGATAGCTTCTTTCCGACGGGTAGATTTATCACCCAACTTCTGATAGAAGCCCCACTCGACTTGTTCTTCAGATAGTTCTGGGTCGATTCCAGCGAAAACATCCCGGAACAGAGTTCGGGTGCCATGCCAAATATGCCCAAAGAAGAACAGCAATGCAAAAACCGCATGTCCAAAGGTAAACCAACCTCTTGGACTGGTACGGAATACACCGTCTGAGTTCAAAGTTTCGCGATCAAAGTCAAACGATTCGCCTAACTGAGCCGAACGAGCATACTTCTTAACATCCGTGGGATCAGAAAAGGTTTGCCCATTTAACTGACCACCGTAGAAACTAACGCTTACGCCTGCTTGCTCAAAACTGTATCGTGATTCTGCACGCCGGAAAGGAATATCCGCCCGGACGACGCCATCTTTATCAGTCAAAACAATAGGAAAGTTTTCAAAGAAGTTAGGTAAGCGACGAACATTTAATTCGCGCCCTTCCCGATCCGTGAAAACTCCGTGCCCTAACCAACTTTGGGCAATACCATCACCCTTGTCCATTGCACCAGTTCTAAATAGACCGCCTTTCGCAGGACTGTTGCCTACATAATCGTAGAAAGCTAACTTTTCAGGAATAGCTGACCACGCTTCTGCAAGGTTTGCGCCTTCTGCTAAATCTGCTTGAACTCGTTTCTCAATCTCTTGTTTGAAATATCCCCCATCCCATTGGTAACGGGTTGGTCCAAACAATTCGATTGGAGTAGCTGCATTGCCATACCACATTGTGCCGGCAACGATAAAAGCTGCAAAAAAGACAGCAGCGATACTACTAGATAAAACTGTTTCAATGTTCCCCATCCGTAGAGCCTTATAGAGACGCTCAGGCGGACGAACACTTAAATGGAACAATCCAGCAATTACCCCTACAACGCCTGCGGCAATGTGGTGAGCAACAATGCCACCTGGGTTGAATGGGTTGAAGCCAGATGGACCCCACTCAGGAGCAACAGGCTGCACGCTGCCAGTCAATCCATAAGCATCTGAAACCCACATTCCAGGACCAAATAGCCCGGTCAAATGAAAAGCTCCAAACCCAAAACAAAGGAGTCCAGACAACAGTAGGTGAATGCCAAACATTTTGGGTAAATCTAAAGCAGGTTCACCTGTTCTAGAATCTCTGAAAAGCTCCAAGTCCCAATAGACCCAGTGCCAGCAGGCAGCTAGAAATAGCAGACCTGAAAGAATGATGTGAGCTGCCGCCACACCTTCAAACGACCAAAAGCCTGGATCAACACCAGATTCGCCAGTAACACTCCAACCGCCCCAAGAACCTGTAACGCCCAGACGAGTCATAAAGGGCAGTACAAACATTCCCTGCCGCCACATTGGGTTGAGAACAGGATCACTGGGATCAAAAATAGCAAGTTCATAAAGCGCCATTGAACCTGCCCAACCTGCTACTAGGGCAGTATGCATTAGGTGAGCAGCAATCAGCCGTCCTGGATCGTTGATTAGGACGGTATGTACACGGTACCAAGGTAGCCCCATTAACTACGCTCCTCCTTAATAGTTAGCTCGATTTTGATGCCTCTTTTTCATTTTATTAAAGTGTTGTCCCCTTGGTAAATCTAGCAAGGTAGTCTTTAATCAAAAATCAAAAAATTATCCTTCAGTCGCTGTATTGGATTAGTTAACCCAATGCATAGCCATTAGCAAGACATGGATAAAATGAGATGGTATAACGAAGTGTAAACTAGTGCTTAAGGCGATTGCAAGCAACCTAAAGGTTCGTAACGATCACAAATTGTCTTATTGGAGAAGTTTCAATATTCATTGGATCGAGTCGCACCTAATTTTCCAAGAATTTTAGATTTTGCAACCGCTTGCCAAAACAGATGTTTGAGTCGTCTTAAGATGGCTACTTATTAAGATGGCTACTTAGCTCTCGCCTATTTTGACTAGAGCATTTTTTAAATGATTTTATACTCTCTGATGTCAATGTTGTGAATGGATAAAGGTGTTCACAATTCCGTTAAGATCGGATTAAGTATTATTAAGGTTGTGAATTTGTTTACTTTTTCTTCTACTGAAGCTCTAAGAGTAACTCTTAACAACAATTTTTCTGCTGCTAAACTTTCGCTTAGACCACTCTGAGCTACTACTGTTAGGTGTACTGATGACTATCAAGTTTGCAAAAGAAAATCGAGAAATTGTTGTGGCGGATGGCGCGAACTTAAGATTTAAAGCGCTTGAAAATGGGATTGACTTGTATACCTTCACTGGCAAGATGATGAACTGTGGTGGTTACGGGCAGTGTGGTACTTGCGTTGTAGAGATCTTAGAAGGAATGGAGAATCTTTCGCCTAAAACAGAGGTGGAAAGCAAGAAGCTTCGTAAAAAGCCAGAAGGTTATCGACTCGCTTGTCAAGCCACAGTTCATGGTTCTGTGGTAGTTAAGACTAAGCCTTAGCCTCCGCGGTGACTGAAAAAGTGGCTTTATGAACTTTCTAGACTCACTATGAGCGTATCGACCATTGTTTAATACATGATCATTAGCAATGGTATTCTGGATAATAATCGGCGATCGCACATACATGAGAGGGTTAAGCTTATGCAGGTTAACGACCTTGGATTCATAGCAACAATTTTGTTTGTCTTAGTTCCTACCGTTTTTCTACTTATTTTGTATATTCAAACCACGAGTAGTGAGGAGAAATAAAACGTCACAGCTTTATCTATCTATAGTTTTCTACTCTGAAAGCTTTTTCAAATGAATCTTTGAGGATTTGGTCTTTAGTTTAGTCTTTAGTGAAATGGCTTGACGTAGCTGGAAGAAGAGGTTTTTGGGGAATCCAAATTTATTTTGTTTTCTCTTCTTGTATCTCCTTTAATTCCATTTTTTCCATGATCGATTGGAGCCTCATGCGGTAGATGTAGGGCCATCCCCCCTTAGTCTCTATATCTCTCAGTAGCTTATACAGAGATTGTCGATTATCGGGAAGAGATTGTTGAAATAAGCCATCACGTATTTCTTGGTGAACCTGCTCCAACAATCTTAAGATTGCTAAAAGGGAAAGACTGTCGCCCTCATGATCTTGAGCGATCGCCCAAGTTATGTGCCTAATAGATTGAAGACCCTCTTCAAGATTGACTTTAGGAAATTCCTGATTATTCATAGAGTGAACTCGCAAGCAACTTTGTGATTAATAATTTTTCCTATGAATCAAAAGATTCATGACTTTCGATAGAGTACCTTAAGTATCTAAAGTTAAAGCGAAATCGACCTTATCAAGGCTGAAAGATGGTGTTAGATCGTCTTGTACAATTTGTAACTGGCATAGGTTGACTAATTTGAAACCAAGTTAGCTTGTTTATCGACCCAAGCTTCTGCTGCTAGAGCAAGCTTTTTGAGATTAAAGCGTTTTTCTCAAAGTTTGAGCCTTGTTATCTGTTCCTTAAACAGGTCCTTTCCGAGAGAAATCAGAAATAACTTCCAGATTAAATTAACATTATTGAGGTTGTTCATGAGGTACCGCGCACTGATTGTTGCCCTATTGGCACTTTGTTTTAGCGTTTTGACTGCTTGTACAGATAGTCCTGCTTCAAGCAAAGAATCACTAACTTATGACGAGATTAGAGGAACAGGTCTGGCAAACTCTTGCCCTCAAATCAGTGAAACTAGCCGGGGTTCCATTCCTCTAGAAGGTAGCAAATCCTATTCGTTAACAAGTTTATGCTTACAGCCAACTACTTTCTTTGTAAAAGAAGAAAGCGTTAACAAGCGTCAGGCTTCTGAATTTATCGCTACCAAATTGATGACTCGATATACGTCGTCTATTGATTCAGTGCAAGGGAAGCTAAAGATTAATTCCGATGGAAGCGTAACCTTTGTGGAAGAAGACGGAATTGACTTTCAGGCTGTTACAGTCCAGCTTCCTGGAGGTGAGCGGGTTCCCTTCTTATTTACAATTAAGGAACTAGTCGCAACCACGCAGCCAGGATTGTCAGCTATTAGCGCTTCCACTGATTTTGAGGGCGAGTTCAAAGTTCCATCTTACAGAACGTCTAATTTTCTGGATCCTAAAGGTCGTGGTTTGACATCTGGGTATGACAATGCCGTAGCTCTGCCGGCTCAAGCCGATAGTGAAGAACTGGCTAAAGAGAATGTCAAGCGTTTCCAGCTTGATAAAGGCAAGATTTCGCTGCAAGTGACTAAAGTTGATAGCTCAACGGGTGAAGTTGCTGGCAATTTTGAAAGCGTTCAACCATCGGAAACAGATATGGGTTCTCATGCTGCTAAAGATGTAAAAATTCGTGGTTTGTTCTACGCGAGAGTTGAGTCTACGACTTAATTAGCTCATGCTGCGGGAGTTAGGTCAATTGCTCTAACTTATCAATGATGTTAGTTTTTTCAATTTGAACCTAAAAAAGGGGGAAGGAATTCCCCCTTTTTTCAAAAGTTTCAGATGGACTATAATTCTACGGGAATGAATAATTCTCGGTACTTTTGGCTCATTAGCATGACATGAATTTCAAAATGGTTGCTTAGTGGATCATTCTGGAGAGAAAGCTAGAAAAAGTGTTTCCGTAAAAATGCTATTGCCAGGAAGCTACCCTAACAAATAGGTTGACTGTATAACGTATAGGACTGCTTCAAGTAGTACTTGAGCTTGCAACCATCACTTGTTCTTTGGATCGGTAACTAGGATCTTTGAAATGGCCAGAAGCGTGTATCTTTGACAGGTTAAGTTGTCATTCTAAGTTTCTACTCCAGAAAGATAGGTCGGTGTACTTGTAATAGTCCTATGTTTAATGCTCTACCACTGAAACTCGTCATGCCTACAATCGCCAACTACGAACTGAAAAGTGAAAGCTTGCAGCTTTTGCGAGATTACCAAAAGTTTCCTTCCCCTCCGCTTAGAAATCGTTTGGTGGAAATCAATTTTGGGCTAGTTAGAAGAGAAGCACATCATTGGATCAATCAATGTACTGAGAGCTATGAAGATCTCCTTCAAGTGGGTAGCATTGGTTTAATTCGAGCGATCGAACGGTTTGATATTTCCAAAGGACATGCTTTTAGCTCTTTTGCTATTCCATATATTAGAGGCGAAATTCAACACTATCTACGCGACAAAAGCCCTTCTCTTCGGATTCCTCGCCGTTGGCAAGCCCTTCAGAGACAAGCAGTGTGGATTTCACGAGAGTTACAGGTAACGTTAAATCGGCAGCCTAGTGATTTGGAAATTGCTGAAGCGCTAAAAATCTCTACAGTGGAATGGCAAGAAATTAAGTTGGCATGCCAAAACCGTTCTGTTCTTAGTCTGGACGCTCCAATAGGAGATGAGGAAAATGGTAGCGCTTCTTTAGGGGAGCTAGTTCCAGATACTCAGTATCGCAGTTTTCAACTTGCTCAAGAAGACCAGATGCGTTTACAACAGTCGTTAGCGCATCTAGAAAAGCGAACCCGCCAAATTTTGGAATTTGTTTTTTTACACGATTTGACTCAAAAGGAGACCGCAGAGCGTTTAGGAATTAGCGCCGTGACAGTGTCTCGTAGAGTGAAAAAAGGATTAGAACTTTTGCAACGCTTGATGATCGGAGCAGATGAGTAGCTTCGGCGATCGCTCCTCTCATTTTAAGCGCAACACTTCTAAGCACAATCACACTTCTTAAAACTAGAAAGAGATTGCTCTTGGCAGAAAAGCGACCATTCTAAACGACGAACTAAACCTTCAGATAATCCTTGGTTGAAACAGATTAGGTAGTTGAATAAACGATCTATACACTCGATCCTCGATGAACATAGCTTTGTACGTATTCTGTCTTTGTAGCTTTCACTTCTTGGACTAATTGGCTGCGCTTTGCTGATGTATGCGTTTTTGAATAAGGTTGATTAGCAATACTTGGTCATTATCGATAGGATTCCATCAAGTTGATCGCCTGCTGAAATCTGGATTGCTCAGCATGAGGATTTAGATGGTGTTGGAAAGGAACAATCGCCTCTCCCAAACAAAGCGCGATTTTTCCTTAAGAAGAGCGATCGCGCGCCGACGGTAGGAGATTTCGCTACCATGAAAATCCTGCTAGGATGCAAGCTCTCTTCACTCATCCACTCATCCACTCATCCACTCTCCACCTCATGGAAATCCCCCGTCTCCACCCCGACACGATTGAACAGGTTAAGCAGCGTACCGACATTGTGGATGTGGTGTCGGAGCATGTGGTGTTGCGAAAGCAAGGGAAAGATTTTGTCGGACTGTGTCCGTTTCACGATGACAAATCCCCCAGCTTTTCCGTCAGTCCTGGCAAGCAGTTTTATTACTGCTTTAGCTGTGGAGCCGGGGGCAATGCGATTAAGTTTTTGATGGAGTTGGGTAAGCGCCCATTTAGTGATGTGGTGCTGGCTTTGGCACAGCGCTACGACGTGCCAGTGCAAACCTTAAAGCCGGAGGAACGGCAGGAGTTTCAACGGCAGGTTTCCCTACGGGAGCAGCTTTATGAACTGGTGGCGATCGCGGCAAAGTTTTATGAACACGCGCTGTATCAATCGGCGGGAGCGACGGCACTGGAGTACTTAGAGGTGAAGCGTGGCTTGAATCGAGCGACGATGCAGCAGTTTCAGCTAGGGTATGCGCCGGGTGGTTGGGAAACGCTGACTGGCTATTTAGTAGAGCAAAAGAAATATCCAGTGGAATTGGTAGAACGCGCTGGGTTGATCGTGCTCCGAAAAACGGGCGACGGGTATTATGACCGCTTTCGCGATCGCTTGATGATTCCAATTCACGACTTGCAAGGTCGCGTCGTTGGTTTTGGTGGGCGCACCCTCACCGATGAACAGCCAAAATATCTCAATTCGCCCGATACAGAACTGTTTGATAAAGGAAAGCTGTTGTTTGGGTTGGACAAAGCCCGCGCTGCGATCGCAAAATCCGATCAAGCTGTGATCGTGGAAGGTTACTTTGATGTAATTGCGCTACATCATGCCGGCATTACCAATGTGGTGGCTGCCATGGGCACCGCCCTCAGTTCTGCTCAGGTGCGTCAACTGTTGCGCTACACCGAATCGAAGCGAATCATTCTCAATTTTGATGCCGATAACGCAGGCAACAAAGCGGCAGAACGGGCAGTGAGCGAAGTGGAAACTCTTGCTTATCGAGGTGATATTCAATTGCGCGTGTTAAATATTCCTGATGGCAAAGACCCAGATGAGTTTTTGAAAATTCATGCTGCCAGTGAATATCAAACCTTGTTGGATGAAGCTCCCCTCTGGCTCGATTGGCAAATGGAGCAGGCGATCGCCGATAAAGATCTGAAACAGTCTGATCAGTTTCAGTTGGCCGTACAGGCGATCGTCAAACTGCTGGGCAACCTACCCAGCGCTACCCTGCGGACTCATTACATTCACCGATACGCCGAGCGTCTCAGTCAGGGAGACTCGCACCTGATGTTGAGGCTGGAAGAAGATTTGCGCTTGCAGGTGCGGGGTGAACGCTGGCACGGGCGATCGCAAAAATGGCAAACTAAGAGCGATCGCAACTTGTTAGAGGAAGCCGAAATCCAGCTATTGCGGCTATATCTCTATGCACCAGAACACCGAGCCGCGATCGTGGCTGCTTTAGAAGAGCGTGACCTAGAGTTTAGCCTTTCCCATCATCGGTTTCTCTGGCGACAAATTCAGGAAATGGAAGAAACAGAAGCAGAAGAACCAAAAATCAGAGAGTTAGAAAATGGAGCCATTGTTCCTGCGGCCCATTCCACAACGCTTCTCAGCCTAATTCAAGACCGCTGCACTGATTACCCTGCTGAAATGATGCAGCTTTACTCTCTGTTCCAACTGGATGAAAAAACGAAGCGAGATATTCTCCGAGTCGATCTGACTATTCGGGCAGCAACTGCCGCGATGGAGAGGATCATGTGTGAAAAACGCTGCCGTCACTTTCAGCAGCTTTTATCAGGAACCGATGATTCCACCGCCCCTGAACTGGGTCAGTACTACTGGCAAAAAATTCATACTGAAAAACGCCGCATTGCTGATCTCGATCGCGAACGTCAGGTTAGCGTTGAAGACCTCGTTCAGGCTCCATGGGTAGGAGATATGCAGTAGGAGGATGCGGAGTTAAGACTTGGGAGTGCAGAGTCCAGGGCTGGAAATGAGGAGCTAGATGAATGGCAAAAGTTCGAGACTAAAGCTAATCGCCAAACGCTAATCACAACCTAGCGTTTCCCGCGTTTTTCTTCCCGTGACTGGATTGGTGCCTTTTGCGGTCTTGCATAACAAATCATGAGCATCTTGGCGCATCTCCACATCAGTAAAGTCTGCTCCGTCAATGATTGCTCCGTCAAACTTGGCATTAAAGGCAAATGCGCCCTCCAGCAAAGCATTGGTCAGGTTTGCCCTCGAAAATCGCGCTGTGTCTAGGGTCGTGGTGCGCAGGTCAGCCCCTGATAGATTGGCGTTATCTAAGTTGGCACTAAAAAAGCTTACGCCGCGCAGGTCTGCACCGCTAAAGTTACTTTCGCGTAGGTTTGCTTTCGTAAAACTATTGTCGGTTAGCACCTGTCCTGAAAAATCGGCACCGACTAAAAGCTCTCGATTGTAATCTTCTGCCCAAGCCGGAGCCACAGTAGAAAACCAGAACCCTGTCCCTATAGAAGCAATTAGGATAGCTGCGCTCAGTGCAACTATCTGTTTTTGTAAAACTTTCATAGCTGCCCAGATATCTTGGGCAAAACTCAGTGGGTTAAATCGCTGGTTATCCATTGCTGTCGCCTATTTGTCTATGAAAGTGATGAACCTGGTTAAAGTTTTGCATCAATGCCGTTTGAGAGCATTCAGCACAAACCACTATATTTGATCCTAACGGAACTGTTGACCATCATCAGCCGAGCGATCCAAACTGAAACAGTTGTACAAGGTTTTCTCAACTGCTTATGAGTGATCGCCTGACTCGATCGCCCTCCAAAATGGCTACCGCGGCGCTAGGTTCTCTCGGCGAGGATTTTGTGGCTCAGTGGGCAGAAGCACAAGGTTGGTTCATATTAGAGCGCCGTTGGCACTGCCGCTGGGGAGAATTGGATATTATCATGGCGCAGCGATCGCCCAATCCTTTACCCAATGCTGCTCAATGGTCGCTAGTCGCCTTTGTCGAAATTAAAACGCGTAGCTCTGGCAATTGGGATGAAAATGGCGCTTTGGCGATCACCCCTCACAAACAGGCAAAGCTGTGGCGGGCAGCAGAACTGTTTTTAAGCGCTCATCCTGCACTGGCAGAGTTGCCCTGCCGATTTGATGTGGCGCTAGTGATAGGGAAGCGACTGCGGGGCGAAATTGATTTGGCTGAGATAGACGGTACAACAGTGGCGATCGCTTCCGGCTACAAACTAAATCTACAAGAATATATTCCTGGAGCATTTGGTCAGTAGAAGAAAAGAGACAGAGATTAAGATCTAAAGATTGAAAGATCGAAGCTAACGCGATGTGCGACTAGAATTAGTCTGACACAAGCTGCTCAAACTGCAGCGGGTTGGGGCTGTGACGATTGAGCCATCGACAGACGGTGTGAGCTAACAGTTTACGATTGAGCCGACTAGTCAAGTGCCACAGGTCGCGTGCCCGAACTTTTTCAATTGAGAACCGTTCGACAAGCTGCCCAATCACGGTTTCAATGAGTCGTCGCACCCGCATGAGTAACTTAACCCAAGCCGGGTCTCGCTCATCGGGCATATTAGAACGTAGCGCCGTTTCTAGCTGGATACCGACCGCTTGGAGTTGATGCTCGAGTTGACCGGAGAGATACCCTTTGTCTCCAATTAGCAAACCGCGAACCGTCGATACGATGTCCCAGAGCGCTTCTCGCTCACTGCCATTGGCTGGAGTCAGGCTAAACCCAGTAATCACTCCGGTGGAACTGAGGAGCAAATGACCATGAAATCCATAGTAGGTCTGCTTTTTTGCCGCACAGTAGCCATAAGCGGCTTCCCCTTTGAAACTTCGACATCGCGGCGCACGGCTAAAGCCGCACAAAGGAATGGGGATGCCATCAATCAGATGAACGGCATCGGCAAATGCACCGAGTTGAATCGCGAACCGTTGCTGTAACAGTTCTTTGTATTGCCATAGGTTAGCGGCTTGTCGCACGAAGGCGGACCGACTGCTCAACCTTGGAAATAGACCCAGCCAATGCCTCCGAAAGTAGTGCCAAATCGCTTGGTCAGCATCAATCCCTTGGTACTCTGCCACAATTTCCATCGTCAGCACCTCACTGTCTGCTAAACCAGGAGCAAATCCTTTTTCTCGAATCGCTTGCCCTTGGGTGATCTCCTTGAGCAAGTCATCTACACAGCAAAAAACAGCGGTGATAAACTCTTCAATAGTAAACATCAGTCCCACTCCAGCTAGATAGGTTGTACGTCTAGCATTGTCCAGTGGGACTTTCCTTGCAACAACTTAGTTGCACATCGCGTAAGCTAAGAAAATTCAACACGAATTGTTGCCCTCTTCTCGCCACATAGAAACGAGTGCTCCTAACCTTCTCATTCCTCGGCAGATGTAAAGTTTTCTCCTTAAATAGGTTCAATTGCTAGAAAACTGAGGACAAATGTTACAAACTATTACGTAGAGACTTGGGGTGTGAACCCAATGCCGCACAATAATTTCGGAAGGTAATTGAGTTTGAAGGTTCTGCATAGCTGTTGCTGAAATCGCTTTAAACATCTGTTTCAGCATGCAGAGGCAAGGGTTTAATCCTTAATGCCGCATTGAGCCTTCCAAAGTCTGAATAAATCCTTTTTAAGGTGATTATTGAGTTTCTTTAAGTAGACTCAAAACGCCCTTAATTGGCTTTAGGCTGAGACTTAGCCCTCCGTTTGGGAATCCCCATCTAAACACAATCGGTTATATTTTTCTGGAGGAATCCATCAATGAGTATTGTCACGAAGTCAATCGTGAATGCAGACGCTGAAGCCCGCTACCTCAGCCCTGGTGAACTCGACCGGATTAAAGGCTTTGTCACCACTGGTGAAAAGCGTCTACGTATTGCTCAAACCCTGAGTGAATCCCGTGAGCGCATCGTTAAGCAAGCCGGCGATCAACTGTTTCAAAAGCGCCCCGATATCGTTTCTCCTGGTGGAAACGCATATGGCGAAGAAATGACCGCTACCTGCTTACGTGACCTAGATTATTATCTGCGTCTCGTTACCTACGGTGTTGTCGCAGGTGATGTTACTCCAATCGAAGAAATCGGTATCGTTGGCGTTCGCGAAATGTACAACTCCTTGGGCACCCCTATTCCTGCGGTTGCTGAAGGCGTTCGCGCAATGAAGAACGTTGCAGCATCGTTGCTTTCTGGTGATGATGCATCTGAAGCTGGTGCTTATTTCGACTACATTATCGGCGCAATGCAGTAAGAGGCTTCAGCAATTAGGAGCGAGTGGCTAGCAGTATAGCTAACGCCTGACACCTAAACATCTGACCCCTGTTTGTTTGCAACCCAAGCATTTCGTAAGACTACGTGATTTAAGGAATTTCAATCATGCAAGACGCAATTACCGCTGTCATTAATTCCTCTGATGTTCAAGGCAAATACCTTGATACATCTGCTTTGGAAAGACTAAAAGGCTACTTCAACACTGGCGAACTACGAGTTCGTGCAGCTACTGCAATTAGCTCCAATTCGGCTGCGATCGTCAAAGAAGCTGTGGCGAAATCCCTGCTTTACTCTGACATCACCCGTCCCGGTGGCAACATGTACACCACCCGTCGTTACGCTGCTTGCATCCGTGACCTCGACTATTACCTGCGTTACTCTACCTATGCAATGCTGGCTGGCGATCCTTCCATTTTGGATGAGCGCGTGCTAAACGGTTTGAAAGAAACCTACAACTCCCTAGGTGTACCCATTTCTGCAACTGTGCAAGCCATTCAAGCGATTAAAGAAGTTGCTGCGGGGCTTGTGGGTGCTGATGCTGGTAAAGAGCTAGGCGTTTACCTTGACTACATTTCTTCTGGCTTAAGCTAACTGAAAGGCTATCAGCTTAGCAATTAGTGAAGTAGATTCTTGTGAGGTTTGGAAGTCTAGGGTGATGATTAGCTCATTGAAGACTATCTTCATCGGCAGATTGGTTTTGATGATCTAGTGTGACTCTTCACTTCCAGCCTTACAGTAGATAAGTTAAAAAAATTGAGATTGTAAAGTTATACGTTTGTCTGAAGTTCATCGTAATTACTTTTTGGTATTCAGTTTTTGATTTTGGTTCCCCTTTCCAATTTGCGACCTTTGTCTCAAATTAAAAAATCTTCAGCCCACTCAGGAGAAAGCCTTCCATGCGTATGTTCAAGATTACCGCTTGTGTTCCTAGCCAAACTCGTATTCGGACGCAGCGCGAACTTCAAAATACATTTTTTACAAAGCTAGTTCCCTACGAAAACTGGTTTCGTGAACAGCAACGAATTCAAAAGATGGGTGGCAAAATTGTTAAGGTTGAGTTGGCAACTGGTAAACCAGGCGCAAATACTGGTTTGGCATAACTAAGTTTTTTGTTTCAAGGATTACGAGTTTATTCCAATACCTATCGAAAAAGAGGTTAACGACCTCTTTTTTTGTGCATGAAGAGGACAAAGTGAACGATCGCTCCACTACGATCGCAAATCACGAAATCAGCCATCCTCAGTGGCAGACAGCGGCAGATTGGACTCAGTTGGTTTCAGGGTGCGTTCATATCTGGCAGGCTACCTCGTGTCAATCGCCGCAGATTTTAGGTCAACTGCTGCAAACCCTTTCGCAGGATGAACAAAATCGGGCAGGGCGGCTGCGATTTGACCACCATCGATACCGAGCGATCGCCAGCCGGGGTATCTTGCGATCAATTTTGGCACGTTACTTGAACTGTGATCCCGAAGCGGTGCAGTTTCAGTATGGACCCCAGGGAAAACCAATGGTTGATACCAGAATTCTACCAAACCTGGAATTTAACCTGTCTCATTCTCAAGATGTCGTTGTCTGCGCGATCGCTCTACAGCCAGTCGGGATCGACGTAGAATTTTTCAGAGAGATTACTTATTGCGATCAATTAATCCAACGTTATTTTTCTGTGCAAGAGCAAGCGATGCTCAATTCCCTCTCTGTCGAAGCGAAACGACAGGCTTTTTTTCATTATTGGACCTGTAAAGAAGCTATGCTAAAAGCGTTAGGTTTTGGCATTTCTGATTTAAAGAGAGTTGAGCTGAACCCTATGGGTAAACGCATGCAGCTATCCTCTGTTACTGGATGCCACCAACTTGTATCATCTTGGCATCTGCACTCTTTCGAGCCAGCACCCAACTATCTTGCAAGTATTGCGATCGAATTACCGACAATGCAGCTTAAATATTGGCAGTGGTAGTTGCTGCAAAATTTGACAGGTTTACATCCAATGCGAAAGTATTAATTAAAGTACTGAGGAATATATTAAAGTACTGAGGAATATATGCGATCGCTCTTCAGATTGATCGGATTTAAGCAGCTCAATCTAATCGGATAAAACCGTGTCTTTTTAGTGAGTAGGATATCTTTTGATATCAGAACCGTTTGCAATGCTTTCTAAATCTCAGGACATATATGCCAGAATGTCATTGCATCGCGGATTCCTCTATCTTGCGACTCACCTAGTGTGATGATAGAGAAGCACCCCAGATAATCACGCTCAAATGACCTGGGGTAACGGCAACATTGGAATGCAATTACACGGACAAGGATCAATCGCTTCATGGACTTTTCGATCGCAGCCCTGCTGGCAAACTTTACAGACGATAAACTGGTTGCGCCTAAGGCGTTAGAAAAGAAACTGGATTGCAAAGACGACATCAGCATTCGCAAGCTGCAAATTGCTTTGGATGCTCTGGAAAAAATTGGCGTGTTGGCAAAAGATCGAGGACGCTATCGTCGCATCTCAGAAGATGGGGTGATCGAAGGTAAGTTGCGCTGCTCTAGTAAAGGGTTTTGCTTTGCAATTCAAGATGTTGAAGGAGCGGACGACATTTATATCCGCGAGAGCCAGTTAAACAACGCTTGGAACAGCGATCGTGTGCTGGTCAAAGTGACCAAAGAAGGGAGTCGTCGCCGCAGCCCTGAGGGAGAAGTAAAACTAATTTTAGAGCGTTCTAATCCTTCGATTTTGGCGCGAGTGAAGCAGGGCGAAGAAGGGTTCCGGGCTGTGCCCTTAGACGATCGCCTCCTGTTTGAACTGCACTTGCAATTGAATGGAGAAAGTTTAGAGCAGGCGATTGATCAGCTTGTTCATATCCAAGTTCTGCGTTATCCCTTAGGTCAACAGCCACCTATCGGCAAGGTTGCCCGCGTCTTAGGCGGTGACTCCGATGCTTCCGATGTGGATATTGTCTGCTGCAAGCATGATCTCTTACTGAGTTTTCCCGAAGCTGTGCAACAGGCTGCCAAAGCCCTGCCCGCCAAAGTCACTAAAACTGAACTCAAAAAGCGGCTTGATTTGCGCGACTTGACTACCATTTCCATTAAGGCAGATAGCCAGCAAGCTAATCCTGACAGCATCGACGATGCGATTACGCTAGAAAAAACAGAGGCAGGGCATTGGCGATTGGGCGTTCATATTGCTGATGTCTCTCACTATGTAGAACCAGATTCAGCCATCGATCGCGAAGCGCAAAAACGCGGAGTCTCAGTTTATTTAGGAGACTTAATTGTGCCCATGCTGCCCCCGCAGCTTAGTGGCAACCTGTGTGCCTTTTTAGTGGGTAAAGAGCGGTTAGCCGTCTCCGTTTTAGTCACCCTAGACGCTGAAGGACAGGTAATCGAGTATGAAATTCAGCCCACTGCCATCCAGGTAGACTATCAACTCAACTACCAACAAGCTCAGGCAATTTTAGAGCGGAATGCTGCCGAGGCCCCTGCAATTGACATACAAGATTTTGCCCCAATTTTTGACCTGCTAGACAACATGGCAACAGTCAGCCAAGTTCTCAAAGAGCAACGCCGCCAGCGAGGAGCCTTTGAACTCAACCTGCCCGAAAAGAACCTGGCTAGTCGAAACTCTGAAAGCGACACCACGCTACAATTCACACCCAAATTTCACTATGACGATGAAGGCGCACTCGGTGCCATGGTGGTTTCTCCTTCTGTGCCCACCCACGCCATGCTTGCAGAGTGGATGTTGCTGGCGAACCAGCTAGTAGCCTCTCACTTGCAAACATTAGGCACTCCTGGCATTTATCGGGTGCATCCAACGCCTGACCCGGATGATGTGCAGGAACTAATGAAGCTATCTGCCAGTATGGGGATTGACCTACGGCTTGGGCAAGATGATGTAGTCAAACCCCAAGATTATCAAGCCTTTACTCAAAAGTTTGCAGAATCCGATGCCGAACGCGTTCTCACCTATCTGCTTTTAGAAACGCTCAAGCCTGCCTTTTACAGCACAACTCCTAAATCTCACTTTGGGCTGGGGTTAGATCATGGCTATACCCATTTCACCTCACCGGTGCGACGCTATCCCGATTTACTGGTACACCGAGTTCTGCATGCGATGTTCAACCATGGGCGCGATCGCAAATCAACCCGCGCTAAAGAAGTCGTAAATCTACGCCATAGCAACGCCCAAGGAGAAATTAGCTGGAATGTATTGCCGCCAGAGATGCACCAGGAGATGGAAGCTTACTTCCATGCGGTAGTGATTCATTTGACCGAGCGAGAGCGGATTGCCCAAGAAGCGGAACAAGACCTAGAAGGGCTGAAAAAAGCTGAACTGATGCGAGAGCGCACGGGTGAAATCTTCCATGGTCTGATTACAGGGGTTCAGTCCTACGGGCTATTTGTGGAAATTGAAGAATTGCTGGTCGAAGGGCTGGTACATGTTAGTTCTCTTAAAGACGACTGGTATGAATATCGCTCTCGTCAGCAAACCTTGGTGGGTCGCAAAAATCGGAAACAGTATCGCCTGGGCGATCGCATCGAAGTTCAAGTGAAAAGCGTCGATTACTATCGTCAACAGATCGACCTGTTGGCAGTGGGCGGCGGCAGCGAAGCGAGCGATGACGAACTTGAAGGCGAAGACACTGATAGAGAAGACACTGATAGAGAAGACATTAATAGGGAAGACAATCCTGAAAACGGCAGTGAGGAATGATAGGGTGAGGCAGTAGGGTCATTTCGTGAAACGATCCAACTAGGGCTTTTCTCCTCCAATCTTCAATTCCCGTGCATTCCCATCCCCTCATTCTCGGTATTACTGGTGCTTCTGGGCTAGTCTATGCTGTGCGATCGCTCAAATTTCTATTGCAAGCGGGCTACGCGGTTGAACTGGTGGCTTCTAAATCTGTTTACATGGTGTGGCAGGCAGAGCAATCTCTGCGAATGCCGACCGATCTTGCCCAGCAAGAAGAGTTTTGGCGACAGCAATCTGGTGTAGAAACAGGGGGTAAGTTGATCTGCCATGCTTGGAGCAATGTGGGAGCCACAATCGCCAGTGGCTCGTTCCGCACAGTCGGCATGGTTATCATTCCCTGTAGCATGAGTACTGTTGGCAAACTGGCGGCGGGTCTCAGTTCCGATCTGCTAGAACGTGCTGCTGATGTGCAGCTAAAAGAAGGGCGCAAACTCATACTCGTTCCCCGCGAAACTCCCTTCAGCCTGATTCACTTGCGAAATTTGACTACTCTGGCAGAAGCCGGTGCCCGGATCGTTCCCGCCATTCCCGCTTGGTATCACCAGCCCCAAACCATTGAAGATTTAGTCGATTTCGTCGTCGCCCGTGCCTTGGATCAGTTAGATATTGATTGCGTACCATTAAAACGGTGGCAAGGCAAAGGGGAGTAGGACGTTTTCCACTACAGCACCCAAATACACCGCAGCACAGGTATGAGTCCAACTCGTTGATCATTCATTGCCCATAGTTGAGTTTTAGCTATCCTGAGTACACTCATTATTTGTTTGGAAGTGCAGGATCTTTTCGGCAAGTGCTTAGGGGTAGTTGCTTTGCCTTATAAATAGTTGTAATTCTCTTGGTTCTTCGATTAGCCAAGACATCCAGGCAAGCGCAAGCGTATCCATAACCGCCATTTGTTGCAACATACTCCCTTACAGACAAATCCGGGATCGCATCCATCCCCTTAGCGCGATAGCCTCCCTGGGCTGAAATAGTCCACGTACCATCTCTGTCAACCAACCACCAATTTGCAGGAGTTGGATTTTGGAGCCATCCACATCTTTTCTCGGCTGCATAACTGTGCGGTGCAAAACCAACTAATATCGATACGAAAGAAAGGCAGAAGAGTAAGCTTTTTTTCATGATGGGCGGCTTTACGAATTGAGTTCAATCAAAGACTAGAATGCCCGAAAAATAAGCACATTGAACCGTCCCTTTCATTCTGAGCTAAGCTGAAAGCTCGTTGCTGTGGTGTTAAACCATGCTGTTTCGTTTGGTCTTGCTATTGGCGATTGTGGGAGCAATGACGTTATTCACGCTCCAAAATCTTACTCCGGTGTTGCCGCTGGTGTTTTTGGGCAGCCCAACTCCGGCGTTACCGCTGTCCTGGTGGATATTGGGGGCGATCGCCACAGGAGCATTGACTACTCTTGCTATCACTTTTTTGGTGGGGTTATCCAATTTTTTGACCGGGCAAGTGGTGCGCTCTCAAGTTCGGTCATCGTCGCGTCGTAAACCCGTTTCAGAGCCTTTTTCAAAAACATCTGCCGAGAATAGAACAGCGGCGGCAGCAGCGGCAAGTCAAGCGAAACCCTCTGAGGCAGAAGGAGATGCAGCTTGGCAGGATTGGCGCGGTTATGAAACCTCTTCTTCACAATCTGCGGCAAGTCGATCAGCAACCCGCCCTCAATCGGATCAGAATGATGATATGGATGATTGGGAAGGGGGCATGAGCGATGATTGGGATGAGGCACCCACCCAGCAACCTCGTGATCGCGGTGATCGCGTTCCGCCTTACGTCGCTCCATCTGCTCCGCCAGAGCGCGATCGCTTTGAGCGAACCCAGCAGCCCCAACAAGGATCTGCCTCTGGTTCTTATTCCTATAGTTATCGCGAACCGAAACCGTCAGACAGTAGCAAATCGGATCGCGGCAAATCGGATCGCGGCAGAAGTGAGCAGGTCGTCGATGCGGATTTTCGAGTCTTGGTGCCACCCTATCGAGCGCTAGAGGACGATGTCCCGCCGCCAAGCAACTTGGCACGCGACCCCGACAGTTGGTTTGAAGAGGAGGAGGAAGGGGATGAGCGACGATCGCCGCGTTAGATTGCGCCCCTATTATCATGTCGGTATTTTGACAAGAAGGCGATCGCGAAACCATGAACGATTTTTTGAAAGGCACTAATCTTTACCTAATCGGCATGATGGGAGCCGGAAAAACGACTTTAGGCAAGCACTTAGCTCAAGAGTTGGGCTACCGATTTTTTGATACGGACAGCGTGATTGAGCAGGTGGCGCAGCAGTCGATTCCTGACTTGTTTGCCGCTGAAGGCGAATCAGGCTTTCGAGCGCTGGAAACCCAAGTGTTAGCGGAGTTATCGGCCTATACACGGCTGGCGATCGCCACGGGGGGTGGGATTGTGCTACGCCAGCAAAACTGGAGCTATCTTCGGCATGGCATTATTGTGTGGCTAGATGTGCCGCTGTCAGAGCTTCATCGCCGCCTGCAAGAAGATCAACACCGCCCCTTGTTGCAAACCTCAGAGCAAGCTCCAGAGCAAGCCCCAGACCTCAGCCTGCGTTTGCAAACGCTGATGGATCAAAGGCAGGCGCTGTATGCCCAGGCAGATGTGCAGGTGTCGTACATCCCTAACGAATCGCTAAATCAATTGGCTGCTAGGGCGATAGAACATATTCGCCAACGGCTGAAGCCAATCGATGAACCGGATTATGGTAACTAAAACAAGTTTCAACCCTTAGAGCCAACACTGTAAAGTAAGATGCTCTACGGATTCACATTTAACCGCTACCGTGTATTTTGTCTACAGAGTGTTTACATTGTCTATGGAGGGTGAATGACCCAAGGTCGCCTGTTGCCAGCGCCATCATCTCAACCGACTGTTTCTACGCCCGTATTTAGCGATGCCGGCAAGACACACAATGGGCTTTGGGTGGAAGTGTTGGTCGATTGTCCGGGTGTGCAGGGAGTTTTCACCTATGGTCTGCCAGTTGGGCTAAGAGTGCATCCGGGAGACATTCTTAGCGTGCCGTTTGGGGCGCAGCAGTTAGGCGGTGTGGTGGTGCGGAACGTAGATGAACTGCCCGCTGGAGTGAACCTAGCTCAGCTACGGGAGATTGATGGGGTCATTGCACGAGGCTTTTTTCCGCCCGCTTATTGGGAAATTTTGCTACGCGTTGCTGAATACTACTGTACGCCGTTAATGCAAGTGATTCGGATGGCGTTGCCGACTGGGTTGCTGGGGCGATCGCAACGTCGAATTCGGCTAAGTCAGGAGCAGGAGCTAGAGCCACCTTTAGAAGTGCTGTCTGCTCTTTCGCCCGTAGCCCACCAACTGCTGACGTTGCTTCAGTCTAGTAAAACGGGTGACTACAGTTGGCAGTATTTGCAGCGTCAACAGTCACAAGCTTACGGGGGGCTGCAAGAATTGCTCAAACTGGGTTGGGTCGAAAGCTACTTGCAGCCCCCGACCTCAATCCGTCCCAAGCAACGACAGGCAGTAACGCTGGTTGATCAAGCAGATGGGCTGTTAAGCCCCCGCCAGCAGGAAGTGCTGCGAGTGTTGCAGCGTCAAGGGGGAGAGCTTTGGCTGACTGATCTATTGGCGCTGTGCCAGACCAGTTCCACAACACTGAAGGCGATTGCCCAAAAAGGCTACTTGGTAATTCAGCCGCGAGAAGTGTTGCGATCGGAGACGAGTGGCAGTGCTACGCCCGATACTCCTAAAACTCTCACCACCGATCAGGCAACTGCACTGGCTACTATTCAGTCACTGACTGGATATATCTCGGTGTTGCTGCATGGGGTAACCGGATCGGGCAAAACTGAGGTCTATCTCCAAGCGATCGCGCCACTGTTGCACCAGGGAAAATCGGCGATCGTCCTCGTGCCTGAAATTGGTTTAACACCCCAACTCACTGATCGCTTTCGCGCCCGGTTTGGCGATCGGGTTTGCGTCTATCACAGCGCCTTATCCGATGGGGAGCGCTACGACACTTGGCGGCAACTGCTCACGGGCACAGCGCAGGTAGTGATTGGCACTCGCTCTGCTATTTTTGCACCGCTGTCCAACTTGGGTTTAATTATTTTAGATGAAGAACACGACAGCAGTTTTAAGCAAGATCAACCTTCTCCCTGCTATCACGCCCGCACCGTTGCCCATTGGCGGGCTCAGTTAGAACACTGCCCTTTGATTCTCGGATCTGCCACCCCCTCGTTAGAGACTTGGCTAGCGGTGAAGGACACAGATGAAAGTCTGAATAGTCAGCACGATACGACAGGTCAAGAGAGTAATAGAGCTGCTTCTCGTCTGCCTTCTATTTACCTTTCTTTGCCAACTCGCGTTCAGGCTCGTCCAATGCCAGCGATCGAGGTGGTGGATATGCGGCAAGAATTGGGACGAGGCAATCGCTCTATCTTTAGCCAAGCCTTGCAAGCGGCGCTGCATCAGTTACACGAGTCTAGGGAACAGGGAATTTTGTTTATCCAGCGACGAGGACACAGTACTTTTGTTTCCTGTCGAAGCTGTGGCTATGTAGTGATGTGTCCTCATTGCGATGTGTCCCTTGCCTATCACCAGATCCACGCTGAGGCGCGTCCTGTGCTGCGTTGCCACTACTGCAACTACACTCAGGCTCATCCAGAAGTTTGCCCCCAATGCCAGTCGCCCTATTTCAAACACTTTGGCAGCGGCACTCAGCGCGTGACTCAATCGTTAGAGCAAGAATTCCCGAAGCTGCGAGTCCTCCGGTTTGACAGCGACACAACCCGAACCAAAGGTGCCCATAGATCGCTGCTGACCCGATTTGCCCAGGGAGAAGCCGATTTACTGGTCGGCACTCAGATGTTAACAAAGGGGATTGATTTGCCCCAGGTGACCCTAGTGGGCATTGTGGCAGCAGATGGACTGCTGCATCTATCCGATTATCGTGCCAGCGAGCGCACCTTTCAGGTGTTGACTCAGGTGGCAGGGCGCTGTGGGCGAGGAGATCGCCCCGGGCGAGTCATTTTGCAAACTTATTCCCCCGACCATTCAGTCATCAACGCTGTCCAACAGCAGCAGTACGAATCCTTTGTCCAAACCGAACTTGAGCAGCGGGAAATGCTCAACTATCCCCCTTATGGTCGCCTAATTTTGCTCAAGTTCAGTGGGCTAAGCCCCGGCATTGTGCAAACGACAGCGGCACAGATTGCAGCAGCGCTCAAACCATTGCAAGAGCAAGGAGTAGAGCGATTAGGTCCAACGGCGGCAACCATTGAGCGCGTTGCCCGTCGTTATCGCTGGCAAATTTTGCTCAAGATTCCGGCAACTGTGACGATCTCGGCCTCTTTTCTCTCCGATCTGCGTGACCTTTGCCCCAGTTCTGTGAGCTTCACTATTGATATTGATCCGTTGCATATTGGCTAAAAGCCAGGATCAGGCTTGAACGTGGGTTCAGTCGAACGGAGAATCAGGAGGCAGTCGGGAATCCGATTTTCGCCTCTGGCAAGATGAGCATGGCATCACCAAAAGAATAGAAGCGATAGTCTGCCGCGATCGCTTGCTCATACAGATCCAGCAACCGCGATCGCCCAATTAATCCACTCACCAGCATCAGCAAACTTGATTTGGGTAGATGAAAATTGGTAATTAACCCATCCACCACCCGCCATTCATAGCCCGGATAAATAAACAGGTCCACCTTACCCTGGAACGGCTGGATTGCCCCTGTTTGGGCGGCTCCTTCCAAGGCTCGAACCGCAGTCGTGCCTACAGCAATCACCCGCCCGCCTGCCGCCTTCGTTTTGCGAATCAGTTCCACGGTTTCTAACGGCACTTCTGCCCATTCTGAATGCATTTGGTGAACCGTGATGTCTTCAGCTTCCACGGGGCGAAAGGTGCCCACCCCAACGTGAAGCGTTACAAACGCTTGCTGAATTCCCTTCCCCTGAAGAGTTTGCAGCAGTTCAGGGGTGAAATGCAGCCCTGCGGTTGGAGCGGCAACGGCTCCCAGGCGATCGGCGTAAACCGTTTGATATTGGGCTGGGTCGCTGTCAGGGTTGGTGATGTATGGGGGTAAAGGCATCTGCCCATAGGTCTCTAACCAATCCTGTAAGGATTGACCGGACGGCAGGTTAAACTGCAAAATTCGTCCGCTAGTGGCGCTATCCGTTGCCAGAACATTTGCAGAAACTGTAGAAGAGTCCAAACTAGAGTCAGACTTGTCTGGAGGTTGCCCAAACCAAATTTGTGTTCCCGGTTTTAAGCGTCGTCCTGGCTTCACCAACGCTAACCAGCGATGAGAAAAATCATGGTTGGGCGCTCCATCTTCTGGTTGAGGCTCTAAAAGCAATACTTCCACAGGCATCCCACTCGATTTACAACCGTGGAGTCGAGCAGGCAGCACGCGAGTGTTGTTTAAGACTAGAAGGTCACCCGATCGCAACCAGTTGGGCAAGTCCCGAAAGATGCCATGGGCTTGCTGCAAATTCTCTTTCACCACTAACAGCCGAGCAGTGTCTCTGGGTACAGTCGGAGTCTGGGCAATGCGCTCGGTGGGGAGAATATAGTCATAAGCGGCAAGCACGCGATCGCGGTTCACAGTTGCCCTTCCAATCTTTGCCTTCCTATTAAAGCATTCTCTCGCCTCAACGCTACCCAGTAAAATTGGGTGGAAACCCTCTCTAATACGGGGGCTTTTCCCCTAACCGCCGCATCATTATAAGCGTGATTATGATATCACCCGCACCGATGATTGCACCTATGGACTACGTTTACTTTTTAGCCAACACTAGCCTGACGTTGAGAGTGGTTGAGTTTTTGCACAAGGGTTATTTGCCGGTGCGCTTCATGAGTGTGATTCATCAGATTGATGGCTGGCTAATTCGAGTCAAACTGAGCGAATATTTAGAGCCGCATCAGCATGGAGATTTTCAGGCGTTTATGAATGAACTGGGAATTCCTCATGAACCCAACATTCGGATTCAAATGGCAATGTGGGGCTTAGAAACAGGTCAATCTCCCGTGGCAGTGATGCAGCGCTATCAAGTGGCAGTGGTTTCTCATGGCATACCCGACCGAGAAGAAATTGAAGAGTTTCGCACGCAATTTGTTCGGGGTTTAGGCTATTGTCCAGAAACTTTAGCGTAATTGAGCCATGAAGAAAACATTACTCACAGTCGTTTGTGTGAGCCTTGGTCTGATCGCGATCGCCTGTGCTCCCAGCGCAAATCCACCCCGTGCCACGCCCGCATCTCCTAGCCCATCGCCACAAGAATCTTCAGCACCCATAACTCAAGTCAAGCCGCCGCAGGAAGCGCCACCTACCAAGCCATAGGGCGGGTGTAGTGACGAATGGCGAGGTGAATTGCCTTGAAGGAGTCTGAATAAACACACTCAGCACTCAAAACTCCCAAACGATGGTTGTGGATTTTTAAGGTTGGGGCTGATCGATAGGAAGCTCAATCATAAATTCGGCACCTAAGCCAACCTCAGAGACGCACTCCAGCAGCCCTTGATGTTGGTTGACAATAGTTTGATAGCTGACGGTGAGTCCTAAACCGCTGCCCTGCCCGACATCTTTAGTGGTGAAAAAGGGATCGAAAATTTGGGATTGAATCGATTGGAGAATGCCGGGTCCATTGTCGGTGATGATGATGCGAACCTTGGCGGGTTGGATGGCTGTGGCTGCAACAAAATCGGTTGAGATCGCGATCGTTTTCTGTTCTCCTTGCCAGCCATTGAGCGCTTCTGCGGCATTTAGCAAAATGTTCATAATTGCCTGATTCAACTGCTGTGGATAGCAAGTCACTAACGGCAACTGTCCGTAATTCCGTATGACTTGAATCTCATCGCTACACTGGCTGCGTAAAAACAACAGCGTACTTTCCAGTCCTTCATGAATATCCACAGCCTTGCATTGTGCTTCATCTAGACGGGCAAAGTTTCGCAGCGACAGTACGATTTGGCGAATGCGATCGGCTCCCGACTTCATCGAAGTCAAAATTCGAGGTAGATCTGCCAGCAGAAAATCAAGCTCAATGGCTTCTCCTCGTTGCTGTAGCGTTGCGCTCTGATCACACTGCTCTTGATAAGTGTGGATCAAATCGGTCAGATCCTGGACGTAATTTTCGACATAGGGCAGGTTGCCAGAGATGAAATTAATAGGGTTGTTGATTTCGTGGGCAACTCCTGCCACTACGCGCCCTAAGCTGGACATTTTTTCGCTTTGGATGAGTTGAGTTTGAGTTAACCGAAGTTGATGCAGTGTTTCCACCAAATGCTTTGCCTGAGCCTCACTTGCGATCGCCTGTTGCTGCGTTTGAGCATATAGATGAGCTTGCTTAATTGAAATTGCTAGCTGATCGGCAACCGCTTGAGCCAATTTTTGGTCGTTCTTTGACCAGTAGCGCACTTGAGCACACTGATTGAGATATAAAATCGCGTAAAGATTCTCGCCTGCCTGCACAGGGATGACTAAGGATGATTTGATTTCTGCCTGTTGATACTCTGGGTTGTTTTGCCCAATTCGGGGATCTTGGGCGACATCAGCGATCGCTACAGGACGGCGATTTTGAACCACCCACTGGGTAATAGGACCACTCAGGTCGAATTCTATGACCGATGGCAAAAACGGCGGACGACAGACCTCATACAGATGTTTCTCGCGCGAAATGGATTGACGAGCGAGAGGCGTGTTGAGGTATTCAGACCCGTCTTTAGAATTGGGTGAATTTAGATCTTCAACTAAGTGAACCAGACAGCGATCAATGGCAAGAGCATTTAACAGTTGGGTGATCGCTCCTTTCAAAATTGTTGATAGTTCAAAGCTCTGCCGAGTTTGCGCGGTTATGAGGTTCACCAGTCTTTCTCGCTGGGCTTGCTTTTGACTTTTCTCATAAAGCTGCGCCTGTCCAATGGCAATCTCAAGCTGTTGAGCGATCGATTGCAACAGTTCCACTTCAGCGGCTGACCAATGGCGGGGTTTTTCTGAAAAACAGGCGAGGAAACCAATGGCACCTGATTGAATGTTGAGTGGCACCAACATATTGGCGATCGAGCCAAGAATTGGTGTCTTCGTGCGACTAGAGGAGCGATGGAAAAATGGCAATTTCTGCAACCATGCGTCGATCTCTGAGCGCGCTGTTCCGTGATTAATCACCAGTTCTCCACGGGCGATCGCGTCGGATAAACTGCCAAATGTTTCCATTGGGTAATAGCCCAGTCTAGACACTTTCAACGGTGAACTCAGGTTTGCAGGAGTTTCAGATGGCTTAGACTGCTGGGCGCTCTCACAAATAATCTGAATGCGGTGCGTGTCGTGAAAGTACCAAAAAAAACTACAGCGATCGACCTGCAATAAATCGGCAACTTCATCTACAGCGGTCTGCAAAACGACTTTCAGTTCTAACGAAGTGCGGATGCGATCCACCACCGATCTCAGGATTGAGTGATGCGATTGAGGCAGCCAAAATCGACTGAGTGAAAATCCAGATTTTAAGTGACGAGAAAAAGGTACGGCGCTCAACGAAAAACTCATAGTTGTTTTCTAAAAAGCAGGCTGATCTGGAAAAAACTCTATCTTGAGATAGAAACTCTTCTCCATCATCTGGATGATGTTCGATAAAGTTTGTAGTGTAAGCTATCAAACCATCCATGCTAAAACCCTGAACTAATTAAATAGTGGCAGTAAACCCTGAGCGATTTTTCTTTAAGGGTTCCCCAATCTCTTCTTCCTTTAGCTTACGCTTACCCTATGAAGCTTCTTCAGTTCAGTACTTCGCACTATTGCCGTAAAGCTCGATTGGCACTGGGCTATAAGCAGATTGCCTACACCGTAGAAAATCTGACACCGGGTTTACATGCCCTTCGATTGAAGCCATTAACCGGGCTGACGACGCTGCCCGTACTGCTTCCTGAACAGGAGGGATTACCAGAGGCGATCGCAGACTCTACTCAAATCCTTCACTTTTTGCAAACCTATCAGCCACAGCCATCTTATGAGCTAACCGATCCAATCTTGCAATCCCAGGCCTGTATGGTGGAGGACTGGCTAGATGAAAGCATTGGCGTGGCGGCTCGGTTTGTTTACTACCAGTTTCGATCGCGCGAGGGCAAGCAGCTTGACCCATCCCTTTCGAGTCAGTTAGTCATTCAGGTGGTCCGATGGCAGTATGGAATTGATGCAGCCGCTGTAGATTTGGCGACCAAACGCTTAGATATCGCCTTAACAGAACTGGCGCATCGGTGGCACGAGCAGTCCTACTTAGTAAACAATCAGTTCAGTGTGGCAGATATTGCCGCCGCCGCCTTGCTAAGTCCGTTGGCACGGATTCCCTATTACCGTCAAACCTACCCCTGGCTATTTGCCCGGATTGTCGAGGTGCATCACCATTGTGGAGAGCCATTGCCTCCTGGGCTAGAGGAATAACAATGGACGAAAACATGCGATCGCGTAGAAAATCCCGCTGACCTACTGGCATTCTTCGTCTTGACTCAGCTCTCGTCCTTGAGCACCGCTGCAAGAAGCTGGCTTTGCAGATGTCGAAGCCTCAACTCACGACTTGCTGCTTGAGTGTGCTCCTAATTTTGAGAGGGCAGTTGTCTACAGGGCGCTATTCTGGTTGATTAGAGTGGTTTCACCATGGATAAACTCCCGTTGCTCTGTCCCGCCTGCCAAGGCTAACCTATAGTTGCAGAGAGGCTCTTTAGATCTAGGCAATTAGGCTTGAGAGTGTTAAGTCTCTCCTGCGAGTTTAAGAGACAAGGGTGTGATAATGCGAGTTTAAGAGACAAGGGTGTGATAAATCGATGGGAAACGCACCATCAATTCTGCAAAATGATGTTGAGACGACAGGGCAATGAGCGTGTTTTTTCATAAAGACGACCAATTAGAAGAACTCGGCGATCGCATCCTAGCCGCGACCTGGGAAGCATTTTCAACGTTGGCGCAAAACCAGATTGCTCTGACTTGGCTGGTGTATGACCTGCCTGCCCCGATCAATACGGGCGGTGCACTCACCCCGGAAGAGTTTTGGAAATATTCGCCGCGTGGTTATAGCTATCGCGGCGTGGAGTCGATTTATCCTGCCAGTGTGGTCAAGTTGTTTTATCTAGTGGCGATGCATGAATGGCTAGAACGAGGCATGGCGCAACCTTCAGCCGAACTCGATCGCGCCATCCGGGACATGATAGTGGATTCCAGCAACGATGCCACCGGCTTGATTGTAGATGTGTTGACTGGAACGACCAGCGGACCAGCGCTTGCACCAGGTCCCTTTGAAACGTGGCAGCAGCAGCGCCATTTAATCAATCGCTACTTTCAGTCCTTTGGCTGGGAGGAATTGAAAACCATCAACGTCTGCCAAAAAACTTGGTGTGATGGTCCCTATGGGCGCGAACGCGCTTTTTATGGCGACATGATGGAAAACCGTAATTGGCTGACCGCGATCGCCACGGCACGCTTGCTGCACAGCATTGTTGGTGGAGTGGCAGTCTCTTCGGCGCGATCGCAGTCAATGATGGCGTTACTTCGGCGATCGCTGCAACCTGAAGACCTACTAGCCGACCCGGAGAATCAAGTGACGGGTTTCTTGGGGGGTGGATTACCGCTGAATGCGTGTGTTTGTTCTAAAGCTGGACTGATGAGCCGCGTTCGACATGATGCCGCTTACATTGAACTGCCCGACTTCAATCCTTACCTGCTCGTCGTGTTCACCGAAGGCAAGCAACATAGCAGTAATGAGTCTATCCTGCCGTTTGTCTCTCATCAGATCGCTGAAGCGATGCGATCGCTCTCAAACTAAACAGCTTTTGCAAACGCCGGAGATCGTTACTTCTCGCGACAGATGTGAACTTTCCTCGGTTCAACTAATATTCTAGAACCGATTAATAAAGTGTCCTGGTAAAGCTAAATTTACCTTTGAATAAAGGTTAGTTTTTTTCTAGAGATAAATTTATCAATTTCAACTAAAGACAAATTCCCATTTGTCCGGTTGCGGTGGTTGCCATGGGGGTGTATCAACCACTGTTAGAAAGCTGACCTAGGCTGTTGCAGGCTTGCCCCAGCAGCACTGTCCTAAGCTTTCTAGATCAACATTATGTCCGTGCTCTGCCTACCTTAAATTTGAGGAGTTCATACCGTGAGATTCTGCTTAGCTCAACGTATTCTTATACTTACTGCCTTAACTACCTTTTGCCTTCAAGTATCTGCCCAGGCTGCATCCGCTAGCGACCCTGTTAATCCATCGCCCGCTGAAATCGGTGAGATCTCCCCATTAACTGTCGATGTCACTCCGTTAGATTCATCAGTAGCGCCTCAGGCAGAAACTCTGCTTGAGTCCGACAATTTTAGTGCCAATGAACTGTTGACTCCCGTCCCCGGAACGACCTCAACTTCTGCTACAACACTCGTCACTCAATCATCCTTGGAGGTTGCTCAGACACCTGCGTTGACTCAGACGCCCCCTGCAACAGAACAGGCGGCGGTGACTCCCAGAAAACTGAGCTTGAATGGACGCAGTTATGTGGGAGTGGGAGTGAACATTGGGGTGACAGGCGATACGGCGATCGGTAATACGAGCTTTGCTGCTTTTAGTAAAGTTGCTCTAACTGATTTTGCCTCTGTTCGCCCAGCGATGTTTGTGACAGACGCAGTTACATTTCTTGTGCCGCTCACCTACGACTTTCCGCTTGTGTCCGCCGGGGCAATTCAGTTTAACCCCTATGTTGGTGCTGGAATTGCCATTTCAACCCGGAATGAGGCAGTTGATTTTATAGTAACAGGCGGACTAGATTTTCCAATTACAGATCGCCTGACTGCAACTGCCGCTGCTAACTTCGCGCCTGCTGGTGGTCTAGATGTCGGCTTAGTATTTGGAATTGCCTACACCTTTGGTCGCTAGGCTAGCTCAACATCTTACTGAGGCTTGACCTTACCCACAGTTGTTAGTTTGCCATCGGCTTCTACCTTCCACACATCGTATACGCCAATGACATCACCATTTCCGTCCACATCTACGTTGCCGCTTGCCCCTTGATAGTTAATATCTTTACCTTCCTTCAGTAGCTTCAAGCCTTTGCAGACATCAGACACTTCCACACCCGGTGCATTGGCGACCTCACGCAATTTCCCTTTGATGGCTTCCCCGGTATTGGTTTTAGCAGCTTGAGCAGATAGTGCTAGCAATGCTCCAGCGTCCCAGGCGTGGGCAGCATACTGTACAGGAGGTTTAGTGAATTTTGCTTGCCACAGCTTGACGAACTGATCGAGGGCTTTGCCATCGGCACCGGGCACAGTGCCCAAAGCACCCGCTAGAATAAATTTGCCATCACTAGTTTTACCAACTTGCCCAGGAAACAAGTCTGATTTGGAGCCATCGGCAAGCAAAAGCTGTACATCTTTGCTTAAGCCTTGCTCATAGGCGGTTTTTAAGAGTAAAGCGCCTGTTTCGGCATAGGCGATCGCGACGACTGCTTCCGGTTGACCGCTAAATGCTGCCTGAACTTCCGTTTCAAAAGTGGTAGCTTTGGGATCGTAGCGGGTGGGCTTAGCTTCATTCGTGACCGTGCCGCCCAACTTTTTGAATGAGACAACAAATTCCTTCTCAAATCCCACGCCATAGTCGTTGTTGATCACCACGGTGGCAACCTTTTTGATCCCTTTGTCAAATGCCAATTTTGCCAGGGCTTGGGCTTGGTAGGTATCGGGTGGTGCTGTACGCGCCCAAAACCCTTGAAAGTCGCCCTTTTTAGCACGCTCTGTAAATACGGGGCTAGTGCTACCAGGAGAGATTAGCATCACTTTATTGCGAGCTGCGATCGGCGTTGCGGCAGAAGACACACTGCTAGCAAAGGAACCTACGACCCCCGCTACCTTATCCACTTCTGCCAGTTTGGTCATGCCATCCGCTCCAGCGGTGGGGTCAGTTTGGTCATCGGTGTTTGGCACGAGGGTGATCGCTGCTCCGTTCACGCCGCCGCATTGGTTTACGGTTTCGACCAGCAGAGGCACCGCTGCCAACATTGGTTGCCCCACTGAAGATAAATCACCCGTAGCAGGCAACAAAGAGCCAATTTTTAAGCTTTGAGCCTCTCCGGTTGCTGAGGATTGAGTAGTGGTCGAGCCAGATTGCGATCCAGAGGGAGGATTTTGATCTTGGCAGGCAGCCGTGATCATGCCAGTAGCCAGAGTTATCGTTGCCAGAGCGAAGGCTTTCCGAAGGTTGAAGCGATATGTTGATGCCAAATTACTCATTGCAGTGTCAAATTCCTCATGGTTCCACGTCCATTCAGAATATCGATAAATGGATGATTTTTGAAAAAATTATTAAGAAAATCAAAAAGAGGTTTGACGTTTCAGAACAAAAAATTTGTCAGGACAATCTCTTGTAGGTGCCCTGACAAACTCAAATGTATTTAATCAACGGAGAGAGAGGGATTCGAACCCTCGGTACGGTCTTACGATTCGTACAACAGATTAGCAGTCTGCCGCTTTCGACCACTCAGCCATCTCTCCAGCTATTGAAGAACAATAATAACAGATTTTGATCTCAGAATTTAGAGATGATGAATGTTTTAAATCAAGAAGGAGCGCGATTCATGAAATGATCCCTATGGGAATCGCTCCTTCTTCAAATCAATGTGCATTCCCCGAGTTTAAGAGAAGCCAAATCGTTAAAAAACTGTCAACGTTAGACACGCTAGCAATCCGCCCATCAGATAAAACACGCCGACAATGTGAGTTTCAGCCCAACCTGAAAGCTCTAAGTGGTTGTGGTAGGGCGACATTTTGAATAAGCGTTTGCCAATCCCATCGGGTCCTTTTGTCGCTTTGAAGTAACTCACCTGGGCAATAACCGACAGGGTTTCTACCAGAAACAAACCACCCAAAATCAACAGCGCCAATAGATTGCCGCTTAGAATTGCCACGGCTGCCAGCGCGCCACCCAGCGCCAAAGAACCTGTATCGCCCATAAAAACACGGGCAGGATTTCGGTTATGAGCTAAAAAGCCTAAACAAGCGCCACTGAGGCAAGCGCAAAATACCATCAAGTCGGGAGTGGAAGAAACAAGTGCGCCCAAAGCTAAGAGGGCGATCGCCACGGTTCCTGCTGCCAAACCATCTAATCCATCAGTGAGGTTGGTGGCATTGCTTTCGGCAACCAGGGCGAACCAACCCAAAGGAAACATCAGCAAGCCCAGCGGCAGCAGATGGCCAAACGGTAGGGTCAGATTGGCAATATTAGGGGATTGCGTTAGCGCTGCCCACAAACAAAACGCCCCACCAAAGCCAATCTGCATAGCTAGCTTCATGTGGGGAGAAATCCCTTTGTTTGACTTATGCCGAATGATTTGCCAATCATCCAGCCAGCCGATGAATGCGTAGGAAAACGTCAGCGCCACCACTGCCACCACGGCGGGTGAAAACTTTGACCAGGCAAGGGCAGCCATTAATGCTACCGGAATAAAGAAAATGCCACCCATCGTTGGGGTTCCGGCTTTCTTCAAGTGAGATTGGGGACCATCTTCGCGAATGCTTTGCCCTGCTTTGAGTGCCTGTAGCATGGGCACAGCAGAAAATCCAAGGGCTGCAGTCGCTAAGGCACAGATCCACAAAGGCAATGTCAGAGACTGGATTTGAAAGGGCGATCGCCCTGCTGTCCAGTCTAAGTACAATGCCGCCATACTCAGGCTTACTGTTAGCACTCCCAACAACAGCGTTCCAGATAGTCGAAAAAGCGGTCTATAGAATAATTTGGCATCCACAAGCGTTTGACTCCACTCCACACACCGTACCCCTTTGACCAGACCGAAAGCCGCATAGCTAGCTGCTTCGGGGGATCAAAAACTCACAACCATTTCCAAAGATTACTTAAATTTAGATTCAAGAATTAATCTTCTAATTCCAGCTCTTCGTCGTCATCATCATCAAAATCATTCGTATTATCATCGCCTGCCATTAAGGCATTAATTTCTTCTTCGTTATCGCCGTAGTCGAAGTCGGTACTTTCACGAGCTAACAGACGACCGCTTGCTTCCAACCAGCCCAAAATTGAAGAAGATTGTCTTTGAGGTAGAACCCTTGCCCGTTGGCTCCGAGGTTCTTCATGCAGAGAAGGATTGTAAGTCATACGCCCGTTTGTTCCAAAAAATAGCTGCCAGTATACTGAAGATTGCAAGGATACTGAATCTAGCAAGCCAATTCGCTCTCTTTCGCTTAAGGCAGCAAGCCAATGCGAAAAAGACACCAAGAGTGTATCACTCTTCAATGAAATTGCAAGATTTTGTCCCATCTATCAGTATTCCATAAGGTTATTGTCCCCATCATGGGAATCCTACAAAATGCTTGGTAAATTAGAACTTCTAAATGCGATCGCGGGCACTAATCGAGGCTTGCTGGCGACCGAAACCCAAAAGCAAGCGATTTTGGCGAACATTGCCCAACTGGAAGATCGCAATCCTACCCCTCGTCCCCTGGAAGCCGCAGCTCTTTTAGATGGAGATTGGCGGCTACTTTACACTACCAGTCGCGGGATTTTGGGCATCAACCAATTCCCGCTGATTAAGCTAGGGCAGGTTTATCAATGCATTCGGGTGAAGGAAGCCAGACTCTATAACATTGCGGAAGTTGCTGGGGTGCCTTGGGCAGAAGGTATTGTCAGCGTGTCGGCTCGATTTAAGCCCGTTTCTGAGCGGCGCGTAGATGTGACATTTGAGCGATCAGTACTGGGATTGCAGCGCTTCATTGGATATCAGTCGCCCAGCGCATTTATTCAACAGATGGAAGCAGGGCAGAAGTTTGCCGCGATCGATTTCACCATCAACCGCGACCAAAGCGGTTGGCTAGATAGCACCTATTTAGACGAGAATTTGCGCGTTGGACGGGGCAACGAAGGCAGTGTATTTGTGCTGACAAAATGATTCCCTCAACGTTTCCTCAACTTGGATCGTCTCCCATTCGATTATCTCAGGGACATTTGAATCTGCTGGCTACCTGTCCACGCAAATTTCAGTATGCTTTTCTCGATCAACTGAGTTCTCCCAACTCGACTGAGCAGCAAGAACGCCAAACCCAGGGCGCACAGTTTCATTTATTGTTGCAACAATGGCAGCTTGGATTGCCAATCGCGCCTCTAACTCAAGCAGATCCTCAACTTGATCAATGGTTTAAAGCCTTTGAAGCAGCCTCCTCTGAAATTTTGGCACTGCCAGATAGCGATTCCGCCTCGATTCAGCAAGCGGAACATGAGCGCACCTTAGAATCCCAAGGCTATCTGCTGACGATGCGCTATGACTTGCTGCTATCGGGCGATCGCCAATCCAAAATTTTGGATTGGAAAACCTATCCTCGCCCTCAAAATGCTCGCCACCTGGCAGAAAATTGGCAAACCCGGCTGTATCTTTACGGTTTAGCCGAAACCAGCCCCTATGACCCTGAGCAACTATCGATGGTGTACTGGTTTTTTCAAGGAACCCAGGATGATGCTATGCCCCAAAGTTTGCGGTTTTCCTACGATCGCACTCAGCACAATCACACTCACCAAGATTTGACACAGATTTTGCAACAGTTGACCGATTGGCTGAACCAGTATGCCGATGGAGAAAGTCTCCCCCAGTTGGGACCTGTAAACCGAGAATGCGATCGCTGTAACTTTTTTCCGCGATGCTTCGGCGGCGATTCTCTTGAAAGATCCGCTTTGCGGCATCGCGCCCAGCCTGATCAGTCACCCCTCAAACCTGCTGACCCACTGACGCTACTTGAGATTTCTAAGATTCAAGAAGTTCCTCTTTAGATATGAAACTCTATGACTAATGACATTACTGATAAACCGAAAGACTATGAAGTGTTATCCAGCCTAGTGCGAGACATGGACATTGACGATATTGCCTCGGTCTATCATCTGGGCGACACCCTATTTACCAGCGACCTTTATCCCTACATTTACCGCACTTGGGATCAATGGGAAGTGATTGGGCTATACAACACCGATCCAGAATATTGCCTTGTTGCCGAAATTCAAGACCAGCTTGCGGGATTCATTCTCGGCACCATTATCACCAAAGCCTCTTTAGCCTATGGCTATATTCTCTGGCTCGGTGTCAACCCAGCCTTCCAGCGGCGTGGCGTTGCCGATACATTGGTAGATAGGCTAGTCGAGCGGATGATTGATGATGGGGCCCGGTTCATGATGATGGATACTGACCCAGAAAATGCTCCAGCCGTCAACTTCTTTACGCGCAAGGGTTTTGGCAATAATCGCAAGCATGTATTTCTATCGATAGATCTCAGTAAGCATGAATACTATGGCAAGCTAATTGCCTACGAGCGCGAAAAAGCAGAACGCAAAGCCTGGAAACGTCCCCGTCGTCCTACAAAGTCTTAGTGATGCCCCAAGCGATTCAATGGCACGTTCAAACATCTGGGTCACCAGATTGGTTTGTGGCGGCGGTAAAGCAAATCGTTCCGACGAGTCAGGGATACTTAGCACAGTTGCTTTGGCAGCGCGGCATTCAGAATATTGACCAACTTGCAGGGTATTTGAATCCGGCTGAGTATGTGCCGACAAGTCCGTTTGCCTTTGGTGAGGAAATGCATCACGCGATCGCGCGGTTAAAGCAGGCGCGGCGGAATCAGGAAATTGTGGCGATTTGGGGTGATTTTGATGCAGATGGCGTGACTGCCACGTCGGTGTTGTGGGATGGTTTGGGGCAATTTTTTACGCCGCAGGAAACCTTGCTGTACTACATTCCCAATCGCCTGACGGAATCTCACGGGCTATCTCGGCAAGGGCTGGAATATCTGCATACCAAGGGCTGTCGCTTGATCGTGACTTGCGATACGGGCAGCACGAATTTGGAAGAAATTGCGATCGCCCGTGAGTTTGGCATGGACGTGGTTGTCACCGATCATCACACTCTGCCCAGCGATCGCCCCCCGGTTGTCGCCATTATCAATCCACGTTACCTAGAAGCGACTCATCCACTGGCGAGTTTGTCGGGTGTGGCGGTTGCCTACAAGCTCGTGGAGGCGCTATATGAAACATTGCCGGAGGTGCCGCAAAAACCCTTAGTTGAACTGTTGGATCTGGTGGCGATCGGGCTGATTGCTGACCTAGTGGAACTGAAGGGCGACTGTCGGTATCTGGCGCAGATAGGCATCGAACAATTGCAGAAACAGAGCAATTCGATCACCATGACCCGCCCTGGTGTGGCAAAACTGCTGGAATTTTGCAAGCGCACCGGCGATCGCCCCACCGATATTTCTTTTGGTCTGGGTCCTCGCATCAACGCCGTCAGCCGTATTCAAGGTGATGCCCATTTTTGTGTAGAACTGCTGACTAGCCAAGACGCGCACCTCTGTACCCAGCTTGCCGAAGCGACAGAACTTGCCAATGCTCGTCGCAAAGCTCTGCAAAAAGAAGTGGCGCAGCAAGTCACGGCACGGCTGACCCAACTCGATCTTTCCACGACCCGCGTGATTGTGCTTGCCGATGAGCAATGGCAACTTGGCGTATTGGGTCTTGTCGCTGGACAGATCGCCCAAGAGTATGGCAGACCCACGATTTTGCTTAGCACAGAACCCCAGACCTCAAACTCTGCGCTCCGCACCCCTCTTGCCCGTGGTTCTGCTCGTTCGGTGAATAATATCGATTTGTATCAACTGGTGAAGGGACAGGCGCACTTGCTGCATCGGTTTGGCGGGCATCCGTTTGCGGCAGGGCTAAGTTTACCTGTAGAAAACGTGCTGCTGTTTGCAGAGTCGATTAATCAGGAGTTGCGGCAGATAGAAACAGGGGCGATCGCCCCTACGCTTCAAATCGATCTAACCGTGACAGTCGCTGAGCTTGGCAAGGAGTTGTTTCAAGAGCTAAAGCTGCTAGAACCGTGCGGTATGGGTAATCCCAGCCCAAAGCTGCTGATTCAAAACTGTTGGTTTGAAAAAGCCTGGAACAAGAACATCAAGGATCGGCGCGGTGGCAAGGTGCAATATATCAAAACGGAGTTTGAACTGCGGGATGATTCCACAGAGCAGCCGTTTCCGGGCGTGTGGTGGGGGCACTATCGCGATGAAATTCCTCAGGGACGCTGTGATCTGGTGGTGGAGCTAGACAGCAATACCTATGAGCGTCGCTATGAAGTGCGGATTGTGGCGGTTCGCCCACAAGAATCCATGCAGACTCAAGATTCTATGCTGGCAGATGATTTGCTGGATTGGCGGGGATTGGATAAGACAACCATTGCCGCCAATATGCAACAGCAGCAGGTCGCTGGAAGAATGCCTTTAGTGCTGCGGCAAGTTCCCACTAGCTGGACAGAATTTCAGGTGTGGGTTCGGCGCGCCCAACAGGAGCAGCGATCGCTGGTGATCGCTTACACGCTGCCAACGCCACAACCGCCTATGATTATTTGGCAAACCCTGGTTGGTATTGCCAAGTACCTCAGCCGTACCGGACAGACCGCGACTCGTCAACAATTATTAGATAAGTTGGAACTAAGCGATCACGCCTTACAGCTTGGATTCAAAACCCTAGCCCTACTCAATTTTGAAGTTCAGCATCAAGACCAAGCCTTTGCAATTACGGGCGAAGCGATTCGTGAAACAATTCCTACGGGAAGCGCGCCGTCCATAGAATCTACCTCAGTCTTGAGTGAAGCGGTTCAAGACTTTCTCAACGCTGTCAGAGAAGATCAATTTCGTCGTCAATACTTCTGTCAAGTCCCTATCACGGTGATTCGCGCCCTAGCGAGCTTTCAAGGTTGATATGAGAAGTGGAGGAATCCGCCTCCTTCTTTAAGAAGCAGAACGATTGTTGTAATCGGTCGTCATCAACCCTGAACGGCTTGAACGACGAACAAAGTTCTTTAGCATATAAGCGAGATCATCGGGAGCTAGGGATGCCGATAGCGCATCTGCTGTACTGATTGTGCCTGATTCATGCAGGTCATATATTGCCTGGTTAAGGGTTTGGCTGCTGTCCACCCCTTCTTCCATCAGCAAATGGATCTCATCAAAATTGCCTTTTAGCAAATAGTCGCGAATGGTTGCTGTGTTAACCATAATTTCCAGAGCAGCAATCCGCCCGCCTTGGGTAGTCGGCACCAAGGCTTGAGCAATCACCGCATTCAGGGCATCCACAATTTGGATGCGAACGTTTTCCTGTTCTTCGGGACTGTAGAAGTTCAGCAGACGTTTGACAGCATTTACGGCTCCTTTAGTATGCAGGGTGCCTAAAACTAGATGTCCGGTTAAGGAAGCGCGGATGGCAGTATCTACGGTTTCGCGATCGCGCATTTCCCCAATCAGAATAATATCTGGGTCTTGGCGCAGCGCTGCTCGCAGTGCATCCTTAAATTCTTGAGTGTGCAGCCCAACTTCACGCTGAGTAAACAACGATTGATTTGACGTATGCACATACTCGATTGGGTCTTCAATGGTGACAATCTTACGAGGATATAAGTCATTCACATGCCGCAGCATTGCCGCCAAAGAGGTCGATTTGCCGGAGTTGACTGATCCAGTAATCAACACTAAACCCTGTCGTTCTTCCGCTAAGTAACCGAGCACAGTTGGCAAGTTCAGCTTTTTCAGTGTCGGCACGTCTAATGAAATCAATCGCAGTACCATGGAGCCGCCCATCATCGACTGAGCGCAGTTGACTCGACACCGCACTAACCCTTCATATAAAACAGCCGTATCTAACTCTTGATGGGCTTGAAACTTTTCGCGCTGGGCGGGAGTAAGCAGCTCAACCAAAAACTCTTCAAACTGGGCGATCGTCACCCGACCATAGGATGCCTGAAGCACCATTTTGCTCTGAATCCGAAATCGGGGTGCTTCGCCAACTTGCAGATGAATGTCTGAGGCTTTTTGCTTAAAGGCATCTTCCACCATGCCGCGTACGGTGCCGTGTTTCAAAACCTCTACATCTGGTTCGTCTAAAACGATGCTATAAAGTCGCAAAGAATCAGTTCCCTGAGCCGTAGGCGCACAAATAATTCGCCCTTGCATAAATCCCTGAATTCGCGCCTCGCTATCTAACTTACGAGTGGTGGCGTAGTGCTGAATTTGTTGGGGCGAAAGCACTTCCTGGAGATAATGCTGAAACAGATCGGCAGTAACTGTAGAAAAATGCCCTTGGGGTAGCATTTCGCCGTTGATTCGATAAAACGGAGGGCGACCAATTTGCAGATAAATCACGGAGGCACAGCGATCGCAGGCATCTTGTATAATCTGCCGGATGGAAGTAGGAGTATTAAGCTGAGGTGCAGCAGAAACTTGAGTGGCAGTCATAGCGGTGTTATGCAATATGAGAAGCAATAAATAGAGCCACAGCCTCTTTTAACCGATGCGAGGCTGTGGTTGATTAAGGTTCGTTAATTAAGGGTCTGAGTCAAGCACCTGTCCATGTAGCTCGATTAAGACTTCGGTCAATTGAGCTAGGCGGCTCTCCAGCTTACGTTTACGGCTTAGGATCTGTTGAAAGCGTTGATAGCGAGCGATCGCCAAACTCACATCGGGCACTTGCTCCGCCGGACAATCACGCACCCAGGGTTGCCCTGCTTCGCTAATCCCGCAGAGTTGATAGCCACCGCCATTTTCCTCTGTTTTTATCCATCCGTCTACCATGGGTCCTTCTGCGTAGATGGCTTGAATTTGCTGAGTCATCGTTTGCAAAACGGTTTGCCAACCGCCTACGGTTGTTTGCAGTTCCTGCAACAAGCTGACTGATAAAGCAGCATTGACTGGTAAATTCCAAGCGGAATTTGCAGAGGGCGGTGTAGCAAAGGGCATAGAGAGAGGTTCTGTGATCGCTTCCTCTACTGCAATGTTGTCATCTGCCGAGTAAAATGGCAGGGATAGATGGGCTGCTGTTGTCCACGGTTCAGAAAATAGAGATTGTTCTACCGTGTGAACATCCATTTGTTGGAGGGCGGCTTCTATTCGTTTCAGATCTGGTTTCATTGCAACCTACTCTCTTATTCCGAAACTAACATCAATTCTTTAAACCATCCCGCTTATAGTAAACACTCAAATTGGCTATTTGCAGACTATATCACGCACAATTTTCAACACTTTTCTAGAGTTTATGTCAAGAAATCTCGTTTTGGTCACCGGACCGAGCCGTTCGGGTAAGAGTGAATGGGCAGAAGAATTAGCCGCTCAAGTCAGTGACCCGGTGATCTATGTGGCAACATCCCAACTCGACCCAACCGATCTGGAGTGGCAAGCGCGAGTTCAACGTCACCGCGATCGCCGTCCAAAAAACTGGCTCACCCAACCCGTGCCGCTTGACTTGGCAGCAGCAATTCACACCGCACCCGCTGCCCATTGTTTGCTGGTGGATTCTTTGGGTACTTGGCTAACAAACTGTTTGGATCAACCTGAAGATGACTGGGAAAAAACAGCGCAAACTCTGCTTGCCAGCCTCCAATCTACTTCTAATACCGTCATTTTGGTGGTAGAAGAAACCGGTTGGGGAGTGGTGCCTGCCTATCCTTTGGGACGCATCTTTCGCGATCGCCTGGGTCATCTCACCCGCCAAATCAGCGCGATCGCGGATACGACTTACCTCGTCACTGCTGGCTATGCATTGAACTTGAGTCAGCTAGGCACATCGCTGAAGGACACAATTCAACGCTGAGATTTCCCAACTCGCGATCGCTTGCAAAGTCTTGCCAACAGCTAACACTTTCGACTCTTCAAACTTGCCTCATACTCCTTGCCGTTCCAAAGGCAAACTCATCTAGAACCTAACCTTGCTTTCGGGTCTGACGAGATAACGTTCCTGGTCAGCGGCAGCAGAGTACCTTTGCATCCCTGACAAGATCTTGATACCGTCCGCTGCAACATGGTTGTTAGATCGCGCAATCGCAGAATACTGATTTTTCACTCCCCAATTAATAAATCGAATGTACCGTTTTTCCATAGAATAAATAACCCCAAGCCAACTAGAAGAAACGGAACAACTGTACGACCATATCGAGCTAAAACATAAGCAATCCTAGAATTCTGAGCTGACCGATAAGCGGTATAGCACCATGCACCTTTGAGTAGGAAAAAGACACTCAGAATAACTCCTAATGCTATTGCATCGCTTGCTGCAAACAATGGTACATAAATCCCAATATTATCCCCACCGTTAGCAAAGGTGACGGCTGCAACTTTATAGGCTTGGGGATGAAGTAATTTCGTTAGCGCTACTACTAATGGATGCCGATTGGATCGGGGAAAAGATTCATTAGTCACATCTTGTACTTGTGCATCTTCTTGTTCTCGTTGCACAAGTTGTTTGATGCCAAGAATAATCGGCAGAATTCCCAATAATCCAATCCATGTAGATGATACGACCAATCCACCGAAAAAGCCAACTGAGCTTAAGGCAATGAGTGCGGCAAATCCCCAGTATGACCCGCTAACGATATGGTGGGGGCGAAACGTCGCGTTAACCTGAGCAAAAAATAGCAGCAGAATGACGAAGTCATCTACGTTAGTAGCAGCAAAAGCAATGCCTCCCTCAATGACCGCCAGAAAAATCTTATTCATGAATCAAAATTATTACAGAAGTATCAGTATCGTCTTGATTTGCTAACGCTGATACTGCGATCCCTCCCTACTGCCCATCTCAAAATCTAGCCTTATCAGTAAATAACTCAAGAAGGTTGGACGCTAACTTTTAACAGATGCACCTCAAATCACTGCCCCACTGATAATTCAGCGGTCTAACTACTATTAGAGAGAAAGTTTCCACATAACACCCCGAAATGGGTGAATAGATAGAAAGTTTCCGTGTAACACATCTAATCAGCTAGATAGGCGGAATTTTTCCGTATAGTAAGCCGTTTTGGATGGATAGGCAGAATCTTTCCGCATATTTTCAGATGTGTATATGTGGCTCAGCGATCGCCCCAGTATTACCCATATACCGTTCCTAATTCTTCCGCGCCGACAGGCTGCGCTGGTGTCGGCGCGGAATATTCACCGTCAGAAAGTCTGCCGCCATTTCTGTGTTTGGAAAAATCGATCGTGCTTCCATCAACAGATCCTTTGGTTCAATCGCATTGCCTGGAGCATAACGGGGGCTGAGGTGAGTAATAATCAACTGCTGCACTTGGGCTGCCAAAGCCACTTGCGCCGCCATTGTCGAAGTGGAATGTAACCGCTGATAAGCAAGCTCTGCATCTTGATGAGCAAAAGTTGCCTCATGGATCAGCACATCCGCATCTTGTGCCAACTCAATGGCTGAATCGCAAAAAACAGTGTCGGTACAATACACCAGCTTACGCCCAGTTAAAGTCGGCCCACAAAAATCTGCCCCATTCACTCGCCTGCCATCAGGCAGCACAACCTGTTCTCCCCGCTTGAGCTTGCCGTAGAGTGGACCCGATGGAATACCCAAAGCGGCGGCTTTTTCCACATCAAAATGTCCCGTCTGATCTTTTTCGATCACCCGATAGCCAAAAGCAGGCACCCGATGCTTGAGCAATTGGCAGCTTACTGTATATTCTTCATCTTCGTAAACCACGCCAGGAGTGACGGTATGGACCTTCACAGGGTAGGAAAAATGAGTTTGAGAATAACGACGGCAAGCTTTGAGATATTCCTCTAGATCCGGCGGACCGTAGATATCAACGTGTTTTACATTTCCAGCTAAACCGCAGCTTGCCAACAGACCCATTAATCCAAAAATATGATCGCCGTGCATGTGAGTGACAAAAATGCGGGTTAATTGGCTGACTTTTAGTTCGCTGCGAAGCACCTGGTGCTGAGTGCCTTCGCCACAGTCAAACAGCCACATTTCAGCTCGTTGGGGGAGTCTCAGCGCGACACTTGACACATTGCGGCTTCGTGTCGGCACTCCAGAACTGGTTCCAAGAAAAGTAATCTGCACGAGCCTCGTTCCTACTTCACTGCCGACCTAACCTATAGTGACATTTTTGCAATAGTTGGGAGCAAAGTGACCGTAATTTGCGTCTCGTTAGTTGGATAGAAAGGAGCATCCTACAAGGTCAAGGCGCTTTGATAGCTTCAAGAAATTTTACAAAGCTTTTTGGAACGCTAGATGAGGTTGCTTTAATCAATATTTTCAGAACGTCACCGTATATCTGGTGAATGAGCCTAAATCCACTCATTCCATGAAGTCAGATCTTCCGGTGAATCAAAAAGCTCCTGTGTAAAGAAATTGAGTTACATTAAGCAACGTTGCCGTAAAGGTTTGGAAAAAAGCCTGAGGGAGTTTTGGGTCGAGTTTCAGTTAGACCTTTTAATCAATCAGATTTTCTAGGCAACGGTTGATTGTTGTTTGCCGTCTGTTGTTTGGGTTTTAACGATTAAAGAGAACGCAAACAGTCAATCCACAAGATATGAGGAGAATTAAACAGATGCAGCTAAAAGGTTTCCCCCAGACTTTGCTATTTTACAAAAACTCTTTGATTCAGTTTGGTAAGCAAACTTGGTGGTTCTCTATAGCGTGCTGTGTTGCGATCGCAGCTCCTGCTCAAGCAAGCGTAGAAATGCGTGTTGGCATTGAAGAAGCGGTGCCCCAAGTGACCGTTGGCAGTTCTACACGGGCATTGGTGCGGGATAGCGCTGGGCGTGACTTAGGCGAAATTGCAGCGATGAATGCCTTTATTGCCCAATCCGAAAATGGCAAAGTTAAAGTGGATCGCTGGAAATCGACCCAAATTTGGATTGAGCCGACGGGGGGTGGATATGTGTTTATTGGCGATCGCTGGTATCGCGGTAAAACCTGCGTTATCCCCACTGCCAAAGGGCTAACCGCAGTGAACTATGTTGACCTGGAACAATATCTTTACAGTGTTTTGGGCGGAGAAATATTCCCCTCCTGGCCGATCGAATCCTTAAAAGCCCAAGCCGTTGTTGCCCGCTCCTATGCTTTGTATCAGCGGCAGACTAAAGCAAACAGCCTATACGATGTGGGCGACACGGTCAGATCGCAAGTTTATAAAGGCATTTTAGATGAAACGGGTTCTACCCAAACTGCGGTGAATGCCACAGCAGGAGAGGTGCTCACTCACCAGGGACGAATCATTGAGGCAGTGTTTCACTCGGCATCCGGTGGGCATACCGAAAACGTTGAAAACGTTTGGACGCGCCCCTTGCCTTACCTCAAGGCTGTGCCGGATTATGACCAGGGTTCCCCAGAATATGAATGGGTAAAAACTTTTTCTCGCAGTGAATTGAGTGCCCGGATCACAGGAGTCGGTAATATTATTTCTATGGAACCAGAGAAGACCACGCCCTATGGACGGGTGAGAACCATGCGAATTGTGGGCGATGCGGGAACTCGTACAATGACGGGAGACGCGTTACGAAATGCCCTACAGTTGAAGAGCACAAAATTCACCGTATTGTCAGATGGCGCTGTAGCCGGAACCAAGAGCAAGGAACAGGCGAATTCTACTTTCAAAATTAAAGGTGGGGGCTATGGTCATGGGCTTGGAATGAGCCAATGGGGTGCTCACAATCTGGCACAGCGCGGAGTCGGCTATCAACAAATTGTTCTGCATTATTACAAAAATACAATTCTTGCCAAACTTCAGAAGTAATCAGCCTTAAGAAGATGCGTAGTTTTGGCTACCTGACGGTTCTGGGTCGCACAATAGGGTAACTTTTTAGCAGTGAGAAGTTTGAGGTGGATGAGCAAGAAAGTCAGTTAGAGGCAATCGTTCAACAAATTGGTGAAGCAGTTTTAGCGACCGTAGAAACAGTTGATCGCCTATCAGAACGGGTGGATTCCTTGGCAAATCAAGTCCAGCAGCAGGGCTACCAACTTTTCGCCCTGAGTGATACGGTGCAAACGTTGGCTGAAGTGCAGGAAGAGTCGCTGAAGCGGTTAGATCGACTAACGGATAACTTAGAACGGCTGGTAAATGCGTTTGAGCAATCCGACGAAGGCTCAACTTAGGCATTTACCATTGTTTAAACGATCGCCAATAAGGACGACCTTGCCAAAAGATGCCGACTAGCAATCCACCTAGTTGAAGTTGCTCTACTCTAAACAAGGCGTTGCCAATCGGTAACCATCCTTTAATCAAAAATGCGACGACCACGCAGAGCACTAAGCCCCATAGGCTACCCGCGCGAATGTTGGAGCGATCCATGCGCTCTAAGGCAATGACTGCCAGCATTCCCAGCCCAAAAGCGATCGCGCATTCAGTCAGCAAGCCCAACGGAGGATTAAATAATAGCCGTAGGGCGGCATTGACTTCAGGAAATTGCAGCCCAAACGCAATGCCAAACTCCAATAGTGTCACGACCAAAACCACAATAATGGCCGCCTGAGTCAGCGATCGCCAAGGTAAGCGCTTGAACTGCTCGATTGGTCCCATCTATTTCAACCTTTGCCCACAATGGGTCAGTTTTATTCATCACAGTGAGCATCTTTACATCTAAATGCTCACTGCGAAAATTGAACTAGCTCTGTACAGGGGTTGCTTCCGAAACCTTAACTGGTTCTACAGAAATTTCGCTTTTCTGAGCCGAAATCGGTTCTTGTTGCTGTAAGGCAGAAAATAACCGATTGAGTGCATTGACATACGCTTGAGCTGAGGCAACCACAATATCGGTGTTGGCGGAGTGACCCGAGAAAATGCGATCGCCATTGCGGAGCCGAATCGTAACCTCCCCAATCGCATCAATTCCCGCAGTAACCGACTGCACCGAAAACTCAATCAATTCATTTGGCACTGTCACCACGCGATTGATTGCTTTATAGATGGCATCGACAGGTCCCGTTCCAATCGCAGCGTCCGTTCGCTCTTGACCATCAGGCGTTCTTAGGGTCACGGTTGCTGTCGGACAGGCATGATCACCGCAGGACACTTGCACTCGTTCCAATCGAAATAAATCCGGTGCCTGCTGAGTCTCATCATGCACGATCGCCTCTAGATCCCAATCGGTGATTTCCTTTTTCTTGTCTGCCAATTCCTTAAAGCGCACAAATGCTTTATTTAGATCTTGATCCGTCAAATCGAAGCCTAATTCTTTCAGCCGAGTGCGGAAGGCATTGCGACCCGACAATTTACCCAACACAATTTGGTTGTCGGTTAAGCCAATCGATTGGGCATCCATAATCTCGTAGGTCAGCTTGTTTTTCAACACGCCATCTTGATGAATGCCAGATTCGTGGGCGAATGCGTTGGCACCGACGATCGCCTTATTCGGCTGCACCAGCATTCCTGTTAACGTAGAAACCAACCGGGATGTTTTATAGAGCTGGCGCGTATCGATTTTTGTCAGGGGTTTCTCTGACTCAACCGGACGACCCAAGAACGGATTAAAGTACTGCCGTCGAACATGCAGTGCCATTACCAATTCTTCCAATGCTGCATTTCCAGCCCGTTCGCCGATGCCGTTGATGGTGCATTCTAATTGGCGTGCGCCATTCTTCACCGCTTCCAAGAAGTTGGCGACGGCTAAACCCAAATCGTTATGACCATGCACGGAAATAATTGCCTGGTCGATGTTGGGGACGTTTTCCTTAATGCCGCGAATCAGTGCGCCAAATTCTGTGGGAGTGGTGTAACCCACCGTATCGGGGATATTAATGGTGGTGGCACCGGCAGAGATCGCCTGCTCCAACACTTCGTAGAGAAAATCAGGATCGCTACGTACTGCATCTTCGGGCGAAAACTCCACGTCATCAACGAAGGATTTTGCGTAGGCAACCATGTCTGCGGCGATCGCTTTCACCTCAGCACGGGTTTTCCGCAGCTTATATTCCAAGTGAATATCGGAGGTGGCAATGAAGGTATGAATTCGGTGATGAGCCGCAGGTTTCACCGCTTCTGCGGCTGCCTTAATATCCGGTCGATTAGCGCGTGCTAACCCACAAATGATCGGACCATCCGGAATGCCAACCGTTTGAGCAATCTTTTGAACCGCTTCAAAATCGCCAGGGCTGGAGTAAGGAAACCCTGCTTCAATCACATCAACACCCAGTCTTGCCAGTTGCCGTGCGATCGCCAGCTTTTCGTCCACGTTAAGCGTTGCACCGGGAGATTGTTCGCCATCCCGAAGTGTGGTGTCAAAGATGATAATCCGGTCGGGCTGAAGCTGAGTGTCCATAAATTGAGCAAGAGTCCTACATAAACAATCGTTCTAATTACTAGCCTACCGCTTGTTTTAAACGGGTTAGAAATAATTCAAGGATTTTTATCACATTTTCAATAAATAAATTAGATATTTCTCTCAGTATCTTGGATGGTTAAGAGCAAATATTTGCTTGAATGATTATGTCTCTAAGACTAATTCTTTAAATTGTGTGGGACAAAGTTTCTATAAATCAGTTTTTTCGATTTCTTTGCGAATATCGTTTAAGTCAATGTAGTGATCAGTGGCGTTACGAAGTTCGCGCGCAATCATTCCTTCAGTGGAAACGACGATGATGTGCGTGCTTTTGCCGCGAAGTAATTCGATCGCCCGCTCAAAGTCACCATCCCCGCTAAATAAAATCACGCGATCGTATTGATCGACGGTATTAAACATATCCACCACGATTTCAATATCCAGGTTCGCTTTTTGCGAGTAGCGCCCCGAACTATCGTCATAGTACTCTTTCAAAATCTTGGTTCTTACGGTATAACCCAGGCTAATTAGAGCATCGCGAAAACCTCGCTGGTCTTGCAAATCTTTAAGTCCCGTGTACCAAAATGCATTGACTAAAACAGTGTCAGCTTCACAGGTAAAGTATTCTAAAACGCGCTTTGGATCAAAGAACCACCCATTCTTTTGCTGAGCATAAAACATGTTGTTACCGTCTACAAAAATAGAAAGACGGTTCATCGAATACTTCATAAAAAATCAAAACCTAGAAGTTAAATATTTTAATGACTAATTGTAACAAGTTAATTTAGAGTAACTAGAACTGCTCAGTAGCAACCTATAGAGCCAATTTATATCTACAAAAGATAGAAATGTATGCTTTGTAACTAAAGCAAGTCTGGAACAATATATTTCTCCAAAACTTACGAAATCAGTATGGTTGAAGTATCTTTAATTGCAAGCTATTAATTGAGTAATACCAATATCCACATAATTTGACGCTTAATTATTTCCTTAATCAGATGAACTTAGCTTGTTTTGAAAAATAGGCCTATCTCTTTCTATTTAGAAAATTGCAGTTACGAAGTTTTCAAGGATTACTAAAGATTCTACCGATTTAATTTGAAGAAGTGTGTCACAATCACGAAAAATAAAATTTTACTGTTGAAATTTCGCTGATGAAATATGAGATGAACCAGTAACACCGTACTCTAATAGCTTTTTTGCTACTCTAAAGAAGTTAGGATAAGAGCTAGCATGCATCTGCAAACAGGCTTTAATAGTGTAGGCTCTGCGGTGGGAGTACAAGGGCAAAAGGGAAGCCAGTAATAAATGAGCTTAAGCTTTCAAAGCCCCTTTCCCTTTCTATAGGATGATTGAAATGGGAAAAGTGGACTTTTCAATCAGGGCAACCTACTTAAATAGAATTGATTATGGTAGCGATCGTCACATTGCCCCATCTCATAACTTCCCTTAAAGTTAAGCATGGCAGCATTTTGCCTGAGTTTTAATCATGTCGCAAGAATCATCACACCCTCAAGCCAAAACGCTTATTGCTGAGTCAGCCGGGTTTAAGCGACTTTTGCGAAATTTTGTTTCTCGTCGTTTGGCTACATTGCGACAGATCAATATTCGGGATGCTTCAAATGTAGGTCATGGACTGCTGACTATCTGTGCTGTTACTGCAGGTTTATCAGTAGCGGGTGGCTCAACATCACAGTTTTTAGATAGACAGGTGCAATCCCGGTTTTTCAACCTTCGCGGCACTGTCATCCCGCCGAGTGAAGTCATTATTGTCAAAATCGATGAATACTCCAATTCCCAGGCAAGGAGTAATTATGCAGTCGATTCTAAAAAGTATGCCTATTTAGAACCGCTAACTACTGCTCCTTGGAAGCGAGCAGCCTACGCTCAAGCAATTGATCGCTTGATGAGTGCCGGTGCAAAATCTGTTGCAGTAGATCTGATTTTTGACACGCCCAGTAGTCATGGCATACAAGATGATCTGCGGCTTCAAAAAACCTTGCAGCGCTATGCTGGGCGCGTTACTTTACCAGTTCTGTATGCTGAAGACACCTTGAACATTGGGCTGGTGCATCAGATTATTTCACCCCAAGAAATATTTCAGACGCAGCCTAGCTCGATGGGATCAATTAATTATCCAACTGAAGCGAACGATAAAATTCATGCACTTCCCAGTGAATATCCTCGACGAGTTGAATTCGACTTGGCACAAGCCGGTAATCCTCAAGATGCCAAAATTTTTGCGCGGATGGCGAGTCAGTATCCATCGTTTGCTCAAGCAGCACTGAATGCAGGCAAGCTTACTTATCAGCCACCGAAGGGCGAAAATATCTTTTTTTATGGACCCACGGAAACCTTTACTCAGGTCTCCTTTTGGGAATTACTAGACCCAGAAACATGGAAAAATCATCGCCGTAACAAAACCTTTGAAGGAAAGCTTGTTTTAATTGGTCCAACAGGAGAACCATATAAAGATTTTCATTCCACGCCCTTTGGCATAATGCAAGGGGTGGAGGTGAATGCCAATTCGATCGCTACCCTGCTAGAAAACCGATCCATTTCAACGGCGATCCCCAGTTTGCCAGCGCAGGGTGTATTTGTAGTCCTGTTGGTATTATTTGCGGGCTATGTACAAAGCCATGATCGTAAGGTTGGTCCTCTACGCCGCTTTGGCACAGCGATCGTGTTGGCTTTAGGCTGGATAAGTATTAGCTACAGCGTGTTTGTAGCTGGACGGTTGATTTTACCGACAGCGATGCCAGTTGTAGCGATCGTTCTGAGTGGAGCCTCTTATTTGATTACAGGCATCACGAGCGAGAAACTACAACAGCAGCGCGCTAACCAGCAACGTCGCCAAGCTCTTCAACAGCACGGTGCATCTCAAGATGTGAAGAATTTCATCTACGCCAGCGGAGACAGCGATCTTCGGGGTGTTATGGATGAACAAAACCAAGACATTATTGGCAAAACGCTTGATGGACGTTATAAGGTCCTGAAAGAGATTGGCTCTGGCGGATTCGGTAAAACTTACAGAGCACAAGATACTAACCGACCGAAGAACCCGCTGTGTGTTGTCAAACAGTTACGCCCTGTCAACACTAAGCCTAGGGCGATTGAGTTAGCAAAAAAATTATTTAAGCGAGAAGCGGAAGTGCTGGAACGACTCGGAATACATGATCAAATTCCGCGGCTACTTACCTATCGAGAAGATGAATTTTATCTTGTCCAGGACTACATTAAGGGCGAATCCCTTCAACATGAACTGTTTGGAAGCCATTCATCAGGACGGCTACCCGAACGCAAAGTTGTTGATATTTTGCAAGACCTGCTGCAAGTTCTAAAATTTGTTCATGATCATGGTGTAATTCATCGTGACATTAAACCTGCTAACATCATTCGGCGACAAGCGGATGGCAAACTCGTTTTGATCGACTTTGGTGCTGTAAAAGAAATCGAGCAGCAAATTGAGCAAGTAGGCGATACTCAATCCATTGATAGAGCGACTGTTGCCATAGGAACTGATGGCTTTATGGCACCTGAACAAGCCCATGGTCGTCCTCGTCTCAGCAGCGATATTTATTCAGTTGGTATTGTAGGCATCTTGGCGTTAACTGGACTATCTGCTAAAGAGTTAAATCAGAAGCGAGATCCTAGTACTGATAAATTTCAATGGAAAGAAAACATTCGCGTGAGCCATGCTCTTGCCGAAATTCTAGATAAGATGGTGTCTTCTGATCATTTTGCTCGTTATCAATCAGCGACTGATGCTTTGGCGGCCTTGAAGCCACTTTTCGAAAATACTAAGCATCTGTGGGAGCAAACAAATTCTACAGAGGATGCCTCACCACAAGATCCTACAGAGATGAGTTTAGAAGAAACAAGAGCGTGGCCCGACACTTTTAGCGCTCTCCAACTAAGTGACACTGATCCTGCTGGTGGCTCAATAGATAACTCACAAGATTTCTTTAGTTGTCTGCTGATAGCAATTACAACCTGCTTTAATCGCGCAGAGTATCTTGATCGTCCATCCAAAGGGCTTCTGCTTCTGAAAGTTCTACTACATCTTCTGCGATCGCCTCATCGGGATCGCGACGAGTAACAAACGGTAAATAAGCTCCTTTCAAACCCCGCTTAATTCGCTCTGGTGTACCTTCAAAAATCACAAATAGGGGGTAGGTGCTGTCTGCCCCTTCGCTCAGAATGTGACGATAGCGAGAAGGCATATCCCACTCATAGCCCCGACTCAAATGAACCTGAGTATATCGCCAGCGCCCCAACAAATCGGAAAAGTCTTCTTCTGGACGATGGATATACAGAAAAATCTCCACGCCAGTTTTTATCTTCCATTCCGGATCGCACATTAAAATTGCAACATCACAGGGTAGGCATAAGGTTTCTTTTGCTTGTCCTACGCTAATTCCCCCACTGGATGATGCAATAGCTCTCTCTCCCCGCAGTCGAATAATCGGTAGGGGAATCGTAATCAGGCTTTCATCTGGGCGACGCATACTGGGAATCATTTCCAGATAAGGTCGATATTGCCTTAAAAGAGCGATCGCTGCTGTAGCGTCACTATATTCTGCTAAAGCTTCTTCATAGAAAACTTTTTGAGTCACCATAATCTAGATTGCTTTAGCCCAATTTTTCGAATACGGCAAACATTGGCAAGTACATCGCCAGCAAAATTGACCCAACCATACCTCCCAACAGCACGATCATGATGGGCTCCATAATGCTGGTCAGTGCTTTAACCGCTTGCTCCACTTCATCCTCATAAAAGTCGGCAACTTTAGAAAGCATTTTGTCCAGTTCTCCTGTCTCTTCTCCAATGCTAATCATTTGAATTGCCATCAAGGGAAAAACCTGCTCCTTCTGCAACGCAATACTAATCATGCCTCCAGTTTGAATCTCGCGGCGAGCTTCATCAACTGCATTGGCAATAATCTGGTTCCCCGCAGTGTCACGCACAATTTCCAGGCAGGTCAGAATCGGGACTCCAGAGCGAGTCAGCGAGCCAAAGGTACGACAAAAACGGGCAGTTGCACTTTTTTGAATTAAGTCTCCAAATAAGGGCATTTTTAACATAATGCGATCAACGGTTTCTTTACCAAGCCGTGTTTTGTAATATTGCTTGTAAGCGAATACTACTCCTACTACAACCGCTATCGTCATTGCAACATTGAAAATATTCTGAACAAAGTAGCTAATATTCATCATTGCCTGGGTAAAGGCTGGCAACTCAACGCCAATATCGGCAAAAATTGTGGCAAAAATTGGCAACAAGAAGCGCACCATACCAAAGAAGATCAAAATTGCTAATGAGCCTACCGTTACTGGATAGGACATTGCCGCTTTGATTTGGTTCTGCAAACGAGCCACATCTTCTAAAAGCTTCGCTAAACGGTTAAGTACCTCATCTAAAACCCCACCCACTTCTCCCGCCTGAATCATGGCGACGTACAGAGCATCAAAACACTCAGGATATTTACGCATAGAATCCGACAGGCTTACGCCCTGCTGCACATCTGCACTCACACCCAACAGTGCTCTTTTCAACTTTGGATTTTCGCATTGCTCAGATAAAACCCCCAAACCTCTAACCATCGCCACGCCTGCGTTGACCAGCGCCGCGAACTGTCGAGAAAATATTGCTTTATCCTTAACTGTTACCCTTGCCGTGGAGTCACGCAGACCCTTTAGGCTAAAGTTAAACGATAGTCTTTCTTGCTGCTTGAGTTCTTTGACGAGTATTCCTCTTTCTCTAAAAGAAGCCCGAGCTTCCCGAAGGGACTCTGCAACAATTCTTTCTGTTCGGCTGCCGCTACCGTCTTGAACACGAGCAACAAAAGTCGGCATATCTAAGTACCTGTGGGGTTGAATAAAACGTGCAAATTACAATGCAATTATGCCGCTTTTGCATAAGATAGCTTGGAAATATTAGAGCGGCATATTTTATCTATCGACGTGCAGCACCCGCTTGAGCAGGAGCAGGGGAGTTTCCAATAAGCCGCTGCAATTCATCGGGTCGAGAAGTCTTAGACATCGCGGCTTCAAAGGTAATGATATTTTGTTTGTATTGGTTTGCTAGCACTGTTTCCAGGGTTTGCATCCCTAACTTACCGCCTGTTTGAATAGCAGAGTAAATTTGAGCAGTTTTTCCTTCTCGAATCAGGTTAGAGATCGCCGGAGTAATAATCATGATCTCTTGTGCCATCGTCCGACCATATTCACCGGGTTTGGGGCTCTTTTTGGGAACTAAGGTTTGACTGAAGACAGCCACCAAGGAATTAGAAAGCTGTACTCTTACCTGGGTTTGTTTGTCAGCAGGAAAGACGTCAATGATCCGATCAACGGTTTGCGAAGCAGAACTGGTGTGCAGGGTGCCAAAAACAAGGTGACCTGTTTCTGCAGCGCTGATAGCAAGGGAAATAGTTTCCAAGTCGCGCATTTCACCTACCAGAACAATGTCTGGGTCTTCCCGCAAGGCTGCTTTCAATGCATTGGCAAAGCTCTTGGTATCTTCTCCAAGTTGACGTTGGTGAATCAAACTTTTAATAGGTTCATAGACAAATTCGATGGGGTCTTCGATTGTAAGAATATGTTCGGCGCGGGTGCGATTGATCAGGTCAATCATGGCAGCGAGGGTGGTAGTTTTGCCAGACCCAGTTGGCCCGGTCACCAAAATCAATCCTCTGGGCTTTTCTGCCATTTCTCGCACAACATCAGGTAGTCCCAGTTTGTCAAAGTTAGGAATTTTGGAACTCAGCGCCCGTAGACAGGCAGCATATGTGCCACGGTCTTTATAAACATTGACGCGAAAGCGAGCTAACCCTCTAACGCCATAGGAGCAATCTAATTCCCAGTTTTGTTCAAGATTTTTTCGCTGGGTATTATTCAGCATGCTGAAGATGAGGCGTTGACATTCTTCAGCAGTTAGTGCTTGATCACCAATGGGTTGTAGGTGACCACTAATGCGGAAGTAAGGGGGCAGCCCAGCGGTGAGGTGCAGATCAGAACCGCCCATTTCGACTAGCTGCTCCATCAAGTCTTCAATCATTAATTCCATTAAGCTGCTCCTTCTCGCGAATAATGTTCTATGAATTGTCTGTGAGGGTGATTTGCGATTTCTGAGATCTCGTAGTTTGACCCGCTTGATATGCCATTTCCTAAATGACTAATCATTGCAAGTTTTTAGAGTACCCACAATCCCAATCAAGCTTTCACGGCTAATCTTGAAAGCGAGGAGTGAGACAGTAGGGGCAATCTAGCCACTCTTGCTTCAGTTCTGCACTACAGGTGCGGCAACTCAAAGCACTCTTGCGTTTGGTTTTAAGTTCTGATTCCAGCCCAGAGTCAGTGAAAGTAACCCGTTCTATCTCTTCTAGAGTTGTTTCTCCTTGCCGCACCAGATTCAAGCTGTAGGCTAACAATGTTGTCATGCCTTCTTCCACCGCGACTTCTTTCAAGGTGCTTGTGGGTGCACCTTGGTTAATCAGTGTTTGAACCCGCTCAGTGACTCGCATTACTTCATAGACACCGCATCGTCCTTTATACCCAACCCCGTGACATTTTTGACAAAGCTGCCCTTTTGTACTTGCCTCCTGAATTTCTTGAGGCTGTAATGTGTTCGCTTTATACAGGGTTAGTTCACCATCCCCAGAACTCGTTAAGCCAAATCGAGATAATTCGTCTCGGCTAGGAGTATAGGGAATACGGCACTCGTTGCAAACTCGCTGCACTAACCGCTGGGCAACCACGCCGAGCAGTGCGCCAGAAACCATGAAGGGTTCAACGCCCATTTCATCTAGGCGAGCGATCGCGCCAGCCGCATCATTAGTGTGTAGAGTGGTTAAAACCAAATGACCTGTCAGAGCAGCCTCGATCGCAGCTTTTGCAGTTTCGCGATCGCGCGTCTCACCCACTAGAATTACATCGGGATCTTGTCGCAAAAATGCTCGTAAGATCATCGCAAAATCCATGCCTTTTTCGCGAATCACCTGAACCTGAGTTAACCCTGCCATCGTGTATTCAATGGGGTCTTCCGCAGTACTGATGTTTACACCAGGCTCATTACGCTCCGATAGGGCAGAGTAAAGAGTAGTCGTTTTTCCAGAGCCAGTGGGTCCTGTTACTAAAATCAGCCCAAACGGTTTTGACACCATGCCTTGAACGATTTTCAATGTGTCTGGATCACTAATCAGCTTTGTCAGACCCAATTGTGTATCAGAATTATCCAAGATCCGTAATACAACCTTTTCACCATGCTTACTAGGTAGGGTACTCACCCGAAAGTCAATATTGCGATTGTCATAGCGACGGCGAATCCGGCCATCTTGAGGCAGTCGTCGCTCAGCAATATCTAAGTCAGACATGATTTTGAAGCGAGCCGTCACTGCCGGGATAATTTTTTTAGGAAACGGCTTGTCAAAGGCTTCACGCAGCACTCCATCCCGTCTAAAGCGCACTCTCAAAAACTCTTCCTGCGGCTCAATGTGGATATCTGATACCCCTTCCTGTAGAGCCTTGATCATAATCTTGTTCGCCAAAGCAATCACTGGAGCAGCTTCCGCGTCAGCAACGTTCAGATCGGCTTCTGCTTCGTCCTGAACATCTTGCAGATCCATGTAGCCTAAGCCTTCTAGATCTCCCTCAATATCAACTTTTTGATCTTCATCAATTTTTTTCTGTCGCTCAACCTGCTCATCTAGATAACTGGAAATTAGGCGTTGGTAATCTTCATTAGTAATCACCAAACGCTGGAGCGTTAACCCTTTAGGGCGCAACACACGAGTTAGATCATCTTGGGCTGTTAAATCGTCTGGATTAACCATTGCCACAAGAATATAGGGCTTTTCGCCCTCTTCTCCTTTGGATAAGGGAATCAATTTGCGAGCAAGGCACATATCGATAGGAATTAATGTGCCGATCAGATCTCCAATTTGCCCCGTTGGAATTTGATTAATCTCTGGATCAAGCGACTCGACTCCGTAGAGAATCTTTAGCTCGAAAAGCTGTTGCTTCTTGTACTGCCGAATTAAATCTGGGGGAAGCTGCTGCCCAGTCAAAGATTCCAAAACATCCAGCAAAGATCTGCCAGACTTTCGGCTATCTATTAGGGCCTGTTTCATCTGCCCGTCATTTACATACCCAGACTGAACTAGCTTATTTCCAAAGGGTGAAAAGTTGTTTTGTACAACAAGCGCTCGACGCGGAGAAGAAGAGGAGTGAGTCATAGCCTATGGAAGATGAACTCTTTATAAGGTATTCCCAAAACTATCGAATACGAACAATCTAAGAACACAGATGAATAAAATTAATCTATTTCTCACTAGCTTCCAAAAGTTACTAGACGCAAGATCTGAAGCTTTTGACAAATCTTGATTATCAGATGATAACTTTTGCTGCTGTCTTCGTCAGGTTTTCGTCTAGTTTTGTGATGATTTTGCTTTCATGTAAAATTTGATTGTGCGTTAAAGGATTGTGGGCTTGGTAAAGGTTAAAGGATTGTGGGCTTGGTAAAGTAGGATCAATTCTTTCCCCTCAAGAAGCTATGGAATGCCGACTTTGTGGTCATCCTAAGTGTCATAAGCATGGCAAGCTGCCCAATGGACACCAACGCTATTTCTGCCCTCACTGCCAGCAAACCTTCTGTGAGAGCTTTGACACGCTGTACTACTGGCGACGAGTGAGTCCGGAACAAGTTCAGCAGGTGCTACAAGCTCATAGTGAGGGCAGCAGCTTACGAGGGATTAGCCGAATTACAGGCTTGGCATACAACACCGTGGTCAGTATTGTTCGGGCATCGAGTGCCAAGGCTCAGCTAATTCATAACGACCAGGTCAAGCAAGTGGCAACCGCAGAGGTGAGTGCGGATGAGATGTGGTCTTTCGTGCAAAAAAACAGAAGCAATGTCTTTCCAATGAATTAGAAGTGGGAGACTGCTGGATAGGTCTGAGTTTAGCGGACTCCAGTGGACTGATTTTAGCGGCACGAGTGGGCAAGCATACAGACGAACTTATTGAGGAATTGGTAATTAGTACACAGGGAAAAACGGCTTGCAAACAGTGGAACAGTGATGACTGGGGAGGCTATGAACGAGTCCTTCCGCCTGAAATTCTGCACTATGTTGGCAAAGACAAAACGCAGCGCTTAGAGCGAACCAACGGCATCGTCCGACAACAAACTGCTCGATGGCACCGCAGGCAAAACAAGTTCGGCAAACGGTGGGAGCAAACGAAAGTGACAACACGCTTAGTAGTCAGCTATTTCAATTGGATTTGGCGGCATAGTCGATTCAAAACAACTGCGGCTCAACGAGCAAAACTGGCTGAGCAGCCTTGGACCTGGCAGGATGTCGTTACCTACCCCACAATCCTTTAGTGCACTACCTAAAATTTCGATTCAAGCTCTTTAAGCTTTAGATAGCTTTTGACTAAAATCGACCCAGATTCGCGTTAAAACTGAAAATTCAGTATCAAATCAGGATAAAGCAGTATTTTTTCAAGAAATTTGATTAGATTAGATGAGTTTAAACTGTACGCATTAGGGCAGACTTGTCTAGGGTCTTTTTTTAAGCTCTACTAGATTCCCGCACGGGCTAGGATTTAGAATTAGGGATAGTCGCAACTACACAGATAGTCTTCATCGCAATTGGAAAGCCCACAATGATGGAAGAAGAAAGTCAGATAGAGGAAATTGAGAAGCCCATAGCTAATTCGGTTGAGGTGCCAAATGCATCCCCTGAAGTAGCACTTGAGAACGAAGAGGGGCAAGTTAATTCAGTAGATCAACAAGGTGTTGAAACTGAAGTTACTACGACTGAAGTTACTACGACAGGAGCAGCATTTGATGAAGCGCTTAAAGATGCGGAGTCGTTGTCAAAGCTTGGCGCGCTACAAGGGGAGGTTCAGGCGCTAAAAAGTCAGCTTGAAGACCGCACTGGGCAATATATGAGAATTGCCGCAGATTTTGATAACTACCGGAAGCGAACTCAACGCGAGAAGGAAGAATTTGAGCAGCAGATAAAATGCTCCACAATTATTGAGATGTTGCCAGTTGTAGATAATTTTGAACGGGCGCGATCGCAAATCAAGCCTCAAACTGAGCAAGAAACAACCATTCATAAAAGCTACCAAAGTGTTTATAAGCAACTGGTAGATTGCTTAAAGCGCGTGGGTGTTGCACCAATGCGGGCACAGGGGTTGGAGTTTGATCCGACATTGCATGAAGCGGTGATGCGTCAAGCAACAGATGAATATCCAGAAGGGATTGTGATGGAAGAATTACAGCGGGGTTACCTAATTGGCGATCGCGTATTGCGCCATGCACTGGTGAAAGTTGCTGCTCCTTTAGAACCCGTGATACCCTCTGAGGAAACTGACCAAAATAATTTAGAGAGCTAAAAGTTTTTGAGCGCTGACTTCACTTGGGTCACAACTACAAGGTTGAGTTTGGCGCTAAAAGGCTAAGCAGTTATCGTTGGATAATATTAGTACGCTCTACTTGCTATCTAATTTTCACATTCACCTCATGTACCTTTACTGCCGCCAAACATGGGAAAAGTCATTGGGATCGACCTAGGTACGACAAATAGCTGTGTTGCTGTCTTGGAAGGCGGTCAGCCTGTTGTAATCTCCAACTCTGAGGGTGGACGAACCACTCCAAGTATGGTGGGGTTTGGTAAAGCTGGTGAGCGTTTAGTTGGGCAACTTGCCAAACGTCAAGCCGTTACTAACGCCGAAAATACTATCTTTAGTATTAAGCGATTTATCGGTCGGCGGTGGGATGAAACGGAGCAAGAGCGATCACGCGTTCCTTACAACTGTGTTCGTGGCAAAGACGACACGGTTGATGTGCAAATTCGCGGCAGGTCTTACACCCCCCAAGAAGTTTCTGCCATGATTTTGCAGAAGCTTAAACAGGATGCAGAGAATTACTTGGGAGAAGAGGTTACGCAGGCTGTGATAACTGTTCCTGCTTATTTCAGCGATGCTCAACGACAAGCCACCAAGGATGCTGGAACCATTGCTGGACTAGAAGTTCTGCGAATTATCAACGAGCCGACTGCTGCTGCTCTTGCTTATGGTATGGATAAGCAAGACCAAGATCAGTGCGTTTTGGTCTTTGACTTGGGTGGTGGCACCTTTGATGTCTCCATTTTGCAGATGGGAGATGGAGTCTTTGAAGTCAAAGCGACCTCCGGAAATAACCATTTGGGGGGTGATGACTTCGACGATGCGATTGTGCGCTGGATGATTGAAACCTTCAACTCTGATGAAGGTATCGATCTTTCCGTTGATAAGATGGCGCTTCAACGCCTGAGAGAAGCAGCAGAAAAAGCCAAAATTGAGCTTTCCAGCACCAAGACTACCTCTATAAATCTGCCTTTCATCACTGCTGATGAAACTGGCCCTAAGCACTTAGAGACAGAGTTGACTCGCGCTAAGTTTGAGGAGCTTGCCAGTCGTTTGGTCGAGGGTACTATTCAGCCGACCGAACAAGCGATTAAAGATTCCGACTTAAGCATTAATGCCATTGATCGCATCATCTTAGTCGGCGGCTCTACTCGCATTCCGGCAGTTCAAGACGCAATTCGTAAATATTTCAACGACAAAGCACCTGATCGCTCTGTTAATCCCGATGAGGCAGTTGCTCTTGGCGCTGCGATTCAGGCTGGAGTTTTAGGTGGCGAAGTCAAAGATTTATTGCTGCTCGATGTAACACCTCTTTCCTTAGGAATTGAAACCTTGGGCGAAGTGTTCACCAAAATTATCGAACGTAACACTACAGTTCCCACTAGCAAAACCCAGGTTTTTTCTACAGCAACCGATGGGCAAACCTCAGTCGAAATCCACGCTCTTCAAGGTGAGCGTGCGATGGCGAAGGACAACAAAAGCTTAGGCAAATTTCAACTTACCGGAATTCCACCTGCTCCTCGTGGGGTGCCTCAGATAGAGGTTGCTTTTGATATCGATGCGAATGGCATTCTTAAAATATCTGCTCGTGATAAAGGTACAGGTCGTGAACAAAGCATTTCCATCTCTAACACGGGTGGCTTGAGTGGCACCGAAATTGAACGGATGCGTCAAGAAGCTGAAGTCTATGCAGATGACGATTTGGCGCGGAAGAAGCTAGTTGACCTCAAAAATCAGGCAGACACACTGTTCTACAGTTATGAGACAACGCTGCGAGACAATAGCGAATGGATCACTGCGGATCTAAAAATGGAAGGAGAGCAGCGAGTTGAAGAGCTAAAAGCTGCGATCGCATCCCCCAACATCACGGTCAATGACATGCAACAGCGATTAGATGCGCTTCAGCAAACCCTCTTAGCAGTGGGTGCTTCTGTTTACGCGCGGACAGGTCCTTCTGCTACTGGCGAATTTACTCATGCCGAAACACAAGACGCCACAGTTGAGTATGACCTAAATTCTCATACTGCATCTATCGATGACGAATTTAGCTTTGAAGAAGATGCAACAGTTACCGCAGACTATGAAGCGGTTGACTAAGTTATTTGTAGAAAACAAGACTCTACTATGAGAAGCAATCGCGCAAGCCAATTTTTTTACTTAAGCTAGTAGTTTATTCGCTAAGGTAAAGGGGACTAAGTTACAAGAGAAAGCAAGTTGTTCAAACTACTGCCCTCAGCTGGCTTTTTATCCTACCGAACTTAAACTTAGAGCGCACAATTCCTTTACTCCTAAATTAACGTGCTATGGCTGGTGATTACTATGAAACTCTTGGTATTTCTCGCGAAGCAGACAAAGAGGAGCTAAAGCGGGCTTACCGTCGTCTAGCTCGAAAATACCATCCTGATGTCAACAAAGAACCTGGAGCCGAAGAGCGCTTCAAAGAGGTTAATCGGGCATACGAAGTGCTCTCTGAGCCAGAGCTGCGCTCTCGATATGATCGCTATGGCGAACAAGGCGTTAGTGCTGGAGCTGCTGGAGCGCAGGATTTTGGTGACTTTGGCGGATTTGCAGCTGACATTTTTGAAAGCTTTTTCAGTGGATTTGGTGGTGCAAGCGGCACTCAAACCAGCACTCGTAAACGAGGACCTGCTCCCGGTGATAATCTACGACTGGATTTGAAATTAGACTTTCGAGACGCTATTTTTGGTGGCGAAAAGGAAATTCGCATTGCCCATCTAGAAAACTGCAATACATGTGATGGGTCAGGTGCAAAACCTGGAACTCGTCCTCAAACTTGCTCAACCTGCCAGGGTGCAGGACAGGTTCGCCGCGCAGCCCGCACCCCCTTTGGCAGCTTTACTCAAGTCTCTGTTTGCCCAACCTGTAACGGCTCTGGGCAGATGATAGAAGATAAATGTGAAACCTGCGGTGGACGAGGACAGCGCCAAGAAACCAAAAAGTTGAAAATCACCATTCCAGCTGGCGTAGACAATGGAACTCGCCTCCGAGTAACCGGAGAGGGCGATTCGGGGATGCGGAATGGACCTCCGGGTGATCTGTATGTCTATCTATTTGTGGCGGAGGATGCCGAGTTCCACCGAGATGGTATTAATCTTTTATCCGAGCTAAAGATTAGCTATATTCAGGCGATTTTAGGATCTCGGGTCGAAGTGAATACATTGGATGATAGGCAGGATAAGCTACAGGAATTAGTGATTCCAGCCGGAATTCAACCTGGAACGGTACTGAAGCTTGAGGGGAAAGGAGTACCTAAGCTTGGTAATTCAGTGAGTCGAGGAGATCATTTGATTGCAATATCAATTGACATTCCCACTAAAATTGCTCCTGAAGAGCGAGAATTATTGGAAAAACTGGCAAAGATCCGGGGCGATCGCACTGAAAAAAACGGCATTGAAGGATTTATAGGCAAGATGTTTGGTTCATGAACGACCCAAATCAGACCATTCAACCGGATGCCCAGATGGACTTACGGGGAACTCCTTGCCCTATTAACTTTGTGCGTACCAAGCTGCGATTGGAGCAATTGGCTCCCGGTGCAGTGTTGGAAGTTTGGCTTGATCCGGGTGAACCTGTTGAGCAAGTGCCGGATAGTTTAGCGATGGAAGGCTACTTGATTGAACAAGTTGAAAATCGAACAGATTATTTTGCATTAAAGGTTCGTCGTCCTCTTGCAAATAGCCTTGATTAAACTATGAGTTCTGATTTGCAGAATTCACCGACATCTCCAGATTTTCCATCTGAAGGGCTTTGGGGTACTGTTTTAGCTGTGCAAGCAAACTACTATCAGGTCAAGCTAGATTCAAAGCAAGATGCAGTTAATAAGGAAATCAAGCATCCGCTTGAAAACCTAATCCCTCAAACCTCGAACCTGCAACCTAGTCCCTACTATCTGACTTCTGACACTCTCCTGTGCACTCGGCGATCGCGCTTAAAAAAGTTGGGTCAGGGAGTCATGGTAGGTGATCGTGTTGAAATCGAAGAGCCAGATTGGCAAGGAGGTCGAGGTGCAATCAGCGCAGTTTCACCTCGTCAATCTGAGTTAGATCGTCCGCCAATTGCGAATACCAATCAAATTCTTCTGGTATTTGCAATGGCAGAACCGACTCTTGATCCCCATCAGCTAACTCGATTTTTGATTAAAGCAGAATCCAGTCAGTTGCCAATTTGCCTGTGTTTTAGCAAAGCTGATCTGGCAAGTGCAGAGGAGCAAACCTATTGGAAAGAACGCATTCAGCAATGGGGCTATCAGCCAAGGTTTATTAGCTTGCATCAACAGACAGGCTTAACAGCATTATTTGATCAGTTACGCGATCGCATTACCGTTGTGTCGGGTCCATCTGGGGTCGGCAAATCTAGCTTAATCAACCATCTCATTCCTCTGGTGAAACTGCGAGTGGGTGAAGTATCAGGCAAGTTAGCACGGGGGCGGCACACGACCCGCCATGTAGAATTGTTTGATCTGCCAGCAGGCGGTCTATTAGCGGATACGCCTGGGTTTAACCAGCCTGATCTCAATTGTCACCCGAAAGACTTAGTCGATTATTTTCCAGAGGCGCGACAGAGGCTAGCAGAAGCTTCCTGCCAGTTCAGTAATTGCCTGCATCAAGAAGAGCCAGGTTGCGTTGTACGGGGGAACTGGGAGCGCTACGAGTTTTATCTAGAGATGCTGCAAGAGGCGATCGCACGGCACCATGCCTTAGATCGGCAGAGTCATGGAGAAACTAACCTCAAGCTCAAAAATCATCACCAGGGCAATCTGACCTATGAACCTAAGCTAGAACCTAAAAAATATCGCCAAATTTCTCGTCGCACCCAGCAACATCAGCTTCAAGTGCTGCAAGACGACGAACTGGAACTGGATTGAGTCAAAGAGTAGGGAATGAGGATTTTAAAGGCTCTTTAAAAATTAAGCATCTCTTGACAAAGCTAGGGCATTTGGCTGATTGATTGAACCATCCTGTGGTTGCCAGTGGGTGCGCGGCAGTTCAGTATGGGCTAATAGCCTGCCCTGGGAAATGACATACTGGGCGATCGCGCGGCGACGGATGGCATCGTAGCGATCGCAAGCATCCAGCACAATAAAGTTAGCGGGTTTTCCCACTTCAATCCCATAGTCATTTTGTAGGTTGAGGGTAGTCGCCCCATTCCAAGTCACCATGTCATAACAGGCATCGATTTCAGCCTTGCCCGTCATTTGGCAAACATGCAGCCCCATGGAAGCAACCTCCAGCATATTGCCTGTGCCCAAGGGATACCAGGGATCTTGAATGCAATCATGCCCAAAGCTAACGTTGGTTCCCTGCTGCCACAGTTCTTTAACACGGGTGACACCCCGCCGCTTGGGATAGGTATCGGCGCGTCCTTGGAGGGTGATATTAATCAAAGGGTTAGCGATGAAATTCATTTGGGTGCGGCGCAAAAAGCCCAGCAGCTTAAAGGCGTAGGCATTGTTATAAGACCCAAAGGCGGTGGTGTGACTAGCGGTAACTCGTGATCCTAACCCAGTACGAATGGCACAGGCAGCGACCACTTCTAAAAAGCGGGATTGCTCATCGTCAATTTCATCGCAGTGAAGATCAATCAGGCGATCGTACTGTTGAGCCAGTTCAAAAATGCGATGAACCGATTTAGTTCCATCTTCATGGGTTAGTTCATAGTGAGGAATTCCTCCCACTACATCAGCACCCATTTCCATGGCTTGCTCCAGCAAGCGTTCATTTTGGGGATTGCCATAAATGCCATCTTGGGGAAACGCGACGATTTGCAGAGTCATCCAGTCTTTTACTTCCTCTCGCACCTCCAAGAGGGCCTGTAGAGCAGTCAGGCTGGTTTCACTGACATCGGCATGGCTACGAACAAATAACACGCCCTGAATTGCCTGCTGCTTCAGGGTGGCGATCGCGCGAGTTTTCACATCTTTTAAAGAGAGGATTCCTTTGCGCTCTCGCCAGATGTCGATGCCTTCAAACAAGGTGCCGCTTTGATTCCACTGGGGTTGCCCAATGGTAAGAGCCGAGTCTAAGTGAATATGAGATTCAACAAACGGCGGACTGACAAGCTGATGCTGAATGTCTAGGACTAGTTTAGCGATAGCGGCAATCTGCGGTGCGATCGCCACAATAGTGCCATCTTGAATCGCAATATCAACCTCTGTAATGCCTCCATCCGCTTGCAATAAGCGACATTGGCGCAGCAGCAAATCGTACATGGTTATCCTTTCACTTCATCCGCAAAACTTGCCCACCGCACAAACTCAAAGGGACCTGCGATTGATCCCCACAGGTGTTCGTCAGTTTCGGGATCACGTCCGCGATCGTGGCTAATGAATTTTTCGCTGTCAATTTCAAACTCGTTATCTAAATAGGTATTTTTTCCGTCACGCACAACAATGCAGGCTTTGCCAGGTTGCACCTTGCCCTTAAAGCTGTGCCCTGTCCATTCCACTCGCATATTACATCCCGGCATAATCTCTAACCGCTCGACCGGTAAAGTTTGCAGCCGTTTCAGGTCGCGGGATGCGCCAAAAAAATCTTGTCCGTCTCGCAGAGTGTAGTGTTCGATTTCAATATGATCCGCTTGAGCAACTAGCTTCAAAATGCGTAGCCGATAGGGTTGGTTCAGCGCATAATCGTAGGCTTGTTCTAAAAACAAACTCACTCCAGAAAGTAGCTCTAAAGGTAAAGGGCGGATACAGACCCGGATATGAGCAAAAAAGGGAGGATTTTCAAATGCTTGGGCTTGATTGCTGAAGTCGGCTGCCATCAAGCTTGCCAAAGTTTTTACATCGGTGGATTGTGTCATTGGGATCAACCAGGGACTAGGAATGCACTTCTTATTCTAGAGGGAGCGATCGCCGACAGAGCAAGACTGGGCAAGGAGCGTAGTGAATCGCGTAATCTTCAGTAATACTCAGGCGTGTGTTTCGCAAAGCCGGACGCGGAGCTTCACCGCGACGAGCATCCCGAAACGCTTGTAACGGCGATCGCAGCGTTCTACGCCGGGGATCGCATCCCAAAACCAGCAAATCTGCACCCAGTTCTTGAGCTAAGTGGCAGATCGTTGGACCCGGATCACCCGATTGCAGGCGGGCCTGTATGTTGATGTTGGGGAAAGAAAGAGCGGCTTGCGCTTGCTGAAGCACTTCTTTACCTGCTTCCTGTTGGGCATTTTGGAGTGATTGGCTGAGTTGCCAACTGGGATTGGGGGACACAAATGGACCAATTAAATAGTTTGAATTTACTGGGATTTGAACATGGATCAGCGTAATCCGTTGAATACCGATGCCGATGAGTTGCTGAATTGCCGCGATCGCTTGCTGCGCTGCTGCTGAGCCATCCACCATCACCATCACATGATTCAATCCCTCTCTAGGCGTTGCATCTTGACGGGCAATCAGCACACTACAAGGGGCATAACGCGCGATCGCTGCCGCGACATTACCCAACAGCAGCTCCCGCGTACTTCCAGTACCACGATGTCCGACCACAATTAGTCCAGCGTCAATCGTACGAGCATAATTCAAAATTTCTGTGGCGGGTTTGCCCTGCCGAATTTCTAACGCTAAAGAAAAATTTGCTGGAAAATCAGGGCGAACCAGAGCAGTAAGGCTTTCTAAGGAAGGGACAAACTCATCGGATTTTGTAGTCTGAGAGGTTGTATTGGGTAGTGAATTCCTAGAACTGCTGGGAAGCGCAACTTTTCTTCTCAAAAGATTATTAGAACGACTAGAGGATCGGGGTAAAACAGTTAGTACTGTTAATAGCGATCGTCCCTCTTCCCTCTCGTAGCCTAAAAACACAGGCGCAACTAAACGCATCAGTCGCTGAGCCAACTGAGCGCTGGATGATCCATCCGTTGCCAATAGCAGCGGTGGAGATAAAACTAGAGACGGCACCTGGCTCATTAGTTGTATTCAAGTTCTCACTCTATAGTAAGTGATAGCTTACAGGTGACAGGTAATAGATTTGGGATGAATGACTCAATACCTAATACCCAGCAGCCACTTGAATACCCAACGTCTGACTGATATTAATGCTCATCTCGCACTGCGTTTCTGCGTCTCTTTTAATGTGACTAAAACCTACAGAGAGTGAATTGGAAAGGGAAATTTGAGTAAGATAAGTCCAATGTTCAGATAGGTGGTGATGAAGGTTCTAATACTCGCTTGGGAATTTCCACCTCGGATTGTTGGTGGAATTGCTCGACACGTGGCAGAGCTTTACCCAGAGCTAGTAAAGCGGGGTCACACAGTTCATCTGATTACAGTTGAATTTGGTCAGGCTCCTCAATACGAAATTGTGGACGGCATTCATATTCATCGGGTTGCCGTGGCTGCTAGCCATGACTTTTTCCATTGGATTGCCAACATGAATGACAGCATGGGACACCATGGCGGCAAATTGCTGCTGGAGGAAGGTTCCTTTGACCTGATTCATGCTCATGATTGGCTAGTGGGAGATGCCGCGATCGCACTCAAATGCGCCTTCAAACTTCCCCTTGTTGCCACTATTCACGCCACGGAGTATGGTCGCTGCAATGGGATTCATTCGGAGCAACAGCGTTACATCAGCAGCAAAGAGTCCCATCTTGCCCATGAATCATGGCGAGTGATTGTATGCACCAACTACATGAGATTAGAAGTAGAACGGGCGCTAGGCGTTCCTTGGGACAAAATTGATGTGGTCTACAACGGCATTCACTTAGAAAGTAAGCGATATACCCACCCTTTCGACATACAAGAATTTCGCCGCTCTTTTGCGGGAGATCACGAAAAAATTGTGTATTACGTTGGACGGATGACTTATGAAAAGGGTGTTTCCGTGTTGTTAAACGCCATTCCCATCGTGAATCGAATGTTGGGCGATCGGGTGAAATTTGTTTTGATTGGCAGCGGCAATGTCGATGACCTCAAGCGTCAAGCAGCAGATACGGGTGTTTGGCATCAGTGCTACTTCACAGGATTTATGTCTGACGAAGACTTAAACAAGTTTCGCATGATTGCAGATTGTGCTGTTTTTCCCAGTTTGTATGAACCCTTTGGCATTGTAGTGTTAGAAAACTTTGCTGCTCGCGTGCCTGTAGTGGTATCAGACACAGGCGGATTTCCAGAAATTGTTCGTCATGGCAAAACGGGACTGGTCACTCATACCAATGACTCCCAATCTTTGGCATGGGGTATTTTAGAAGTCTTACGAAACCCAGAGTATGGTCAATGGCTCACCAAAAATGCTTATAAAGATTTAGATCAGCGATTCGCTTGGGCTAAGTTAGCGCAACAAACAGATGCAGTGTATGGACGAATTCTTCATGAACGGGCACAGGTTGACTGGTAAAACGGCATGATTTGTGAGGTTTATCGCAAGAGGGTCTAGCCCATAAGCGAAAAACAGTGTAGAAATAAGAGAGCGATTAAGCAAAAACCAGACAAATCGTCTAGTTTTCGATTGTAGTTAAGATTTTTGCGAGGAGTTGATCCACATGAACATGCGATTTTTATCCGTATTGACTATCGCTGGGCTGTTTGCCAGCATTGCTCTACCTGCTTTTGCAGTTCCTAAAGCTGTAACCCGCGTTTTGCCTAGAGAATCTTTCGTTGGCACCCCTTTCCACACCCTGCCTACTCCCCCGGTTCATCCTGCTGCGTTCACGTTGCCACTCGACATTCAGATTGTTAAGAACGACACCATCACTACTGATACCCCCATTACTGACAAGAATGGCATTGGCAGCGACATCAAAGTTTGGGGCGCAGAAGTTCAAAAAGCTCTATATGCTCGTCCTAAGTTGGTTCGTATAGCTGGCAAGGATGCTGTTCCCTTTGTCATCAATGGAGATGAAGGCACAATCGTGTTGAATGCAAACGGTCGTGCTGTTTATGCTCCTTAGCCCTAATTTGATTGCTAGTTTAGCGATTGATTAGTTACCTTTAAAGGTTTGAGATGAACCTCTCGCTGTTTTGACTCTTGATACTTCTGTTATCAAGGTTAGCAAGCAGTGAGGGGTTTTTGTTTGTATCAGTAGTTGTGTAAAAAAGCAACTGAGAACATAGAATTTTTGATAGCTATCGTATGCTTCAAAATCGTTAAGAGGAATATCTGATATTGACGGGAGGTAGGCTAATGGAAGAAGAGCGGGTCAGTTGGCTACGGGACAACACCCTATTTGAGTCTTTAGCGGAAGTCGTGCTGGCTGCGATCGCGGCAGTGATTCAAGCAGAAACCGTGCAGGAAAATCGCCGCCTGATCTTGGAAGATACTCCTCCAACAGACTTTTACATTCTTCGATCTGGGCGATTGGAAAGTTACCGCACCAGTAAAGTCGCAGTTGCCAACACCGTCAGTTTGCTACCTGGATCTATGTTTCCTTTAAAGGAATTGCTGTTAGATCAACCTGCTGAGCAAACAGTAATTACCCTGTCGGACTGTGTACTCTGGAAAATTTCACGGCAAGATTTTTTGCAACTTGTACAGCAGTATCCCGAAATTTCTCAAACGTTTTCTCGTCAGTTGGCGATCGCCCTTGATCAGGTTTCGGCTCAGCTAACCTTCGAGCGAGAGCGCCAAGCTGCCCTGCGTCCCTATGTGATTCCCAAGGTAAAACGCGGCATTGTTGGTACCAGTCGCTATGCAATGCGTCATCGTCAGGAAATTCGCAAAGCCTCGGGCAATCGCGCTTCGGTGCTAATTTTTGGTGAGCCAGGTTTAGAAAAAGACAATACAGCGGCTTTGATCCACTTTGGGTCGAGCGATCGCCATGAGCCGTTGATTAAAGTTAACTGCGATGTCCTTCAAGCAAATGGCGCAGACCTTTTTGGGCGGGTAGGTGGCAAACCTGGACTGTTGGAATGGCTGGGCACGGGTTCTATTATGCTCAACAACCTGCAAGATTTAAACCTGGAACTGCAAAAAAAACTGGTTACCTTGCTAGAAACTGGCGAATATACTCCTATTGCCCGTGAAGGAGAAGCCCCACCTGCACCCCTACGCTGTGAAGCCAGAATCCTAATGACTTCAGAGCGAGTGTTGCCTACGTTAAATCGTAAAGGCTTGGTAGGACATGTGATTAAGCTTTCACCGCTGCGAGTGCGTAAGGCAGACATCATGGCTCAGGTCGAGTATTACCTAAGCTTGTTGTGTCGGGCGAGGGGAGTTTCTAAGCCAACTCTGACCCCTGAAGCGATTCGACGGCTCCAAGGTTATGACTTTCCAGGCAACTTAGCAGAACTGCAAGCCATGGTGGAACGGGCGGTGATCCAACTGAACGGCAGCAATGAGTTAACTGAGGAGGTATTTTGGGCAACCAGTCCTAAAAGCAAGCGGTTTCGCCTCAATCTACTGAATGGTTCTCCACAATTACGGCAATTTTTGCGGAGTCCCTGGTATCCCGATCGCCTCAATTATGGCTTCACCTTCGGCGCTTTTGCGATCGTGGTTGCAGTGCTAATGCTGGGTCCTCAAAGCCGCGATCAAAACATTGCACTCAATTTCTTTTGGGCATGGTGGTGGCTGGGTATTTTGCTTGCCTTCCCCTTTGTGGGTCGCCTGTGGTGTTCTGTTTGTCCCTTCATGATTTACGGCGAAGTAGCGCAAAAATTGTCGCTGTGGTTATATCCTCGTAAACTCTTGCCCTGGTCACGTCAAGAAGCAGAGCGGTGGGGCAGCTGGTTCATGTTTGGCATGTTTACCCTAATTCTGCTCTGGGAAGAACTATGGAATCTGGAAAATACGGCTTATCTATCTGGGTGTTTGCTGCTGTTGATTACGGCAGGCGCTGTCATCTTTTCTCTGCTGTTTGAGCGACGTTTTTGGTGTCGCTACTTATGCCCCATTGGGGGTATGAATGGATTGTTTGCCAAGCTATCCATGACGGAACTGCGGGCACAACAAGGTATTTGCTCCGCCAGTTGCACGACCTATCAATGCTACAAAGGTGGACCTGAGAAAGGCGAAGGACAAGAAACAAACGGCTGTCCGCTATATTCCCATCCGGCTCAGCTTGAAGATAATCGCGATTGTGTGCTGTGTATGACCTGCCTCAAAGCTTGCCCTCATCGGTCAGTGGAGCTAAATCTGCGTCCACCAGGCATTGAGTTATGGACGACTCACACGCCAGCCTACGCCGAAGTTTGCTTGCTGTTTCTTTTGCTTGGCGCAGTATGCTTACATCGTTTGCCTGAAATCGAAGCGATTCTGGGGCGATCGCTGCATCTCAATCAGTTTGGCTGGCACAGTGGCGTATCGGTGTTGGCATTGATGATTCCTGGAGCGATCGCCTTAGGTGCACACCAATTGATTCGCTTTCTCCGCCATGCTACTAAATCACGTCCTTTTCTGGAACTTGCCTATGGCTATTTGCCCATTGTTTTGGGAGCCAATATCGCTCACTACTTGCAACTGGGACTCACAGAAGCGGGAAGAGTGGTTCCCGTCACCTTCGCTACTTTTGGCTTGGGTACAACAAATCTCCCCATTTTCGTCGCTCATCCAGCCGTGATTGCGTTTTTGCAAGCTGTCACACTACTAGCAGCATTCTTGTTGAGTGTGGTGCTTACCCAAAAAATTGCTCGTCAATCTTTTTGGACTTTACTACCGCAACATCTTGCAACAGGAACGCTCACGGCTGGCATATGGCAGATTACTGTTGGCTGGTAGCCCTAATCCACGACTTTGAGCAATCCCATTTGCAGACGATAATAAACTTTGGTCACCTGATCCATTTCTTCATGATCTAAAGGCGTTTCAGAAAGCATTGCCTTTTGAAAAAACACTTCATCATCGTGGGTGATTGTACCAGTGCCAAGAATTCGTTTGATGACCTGTGCAAGAGACACAGCAGCAAAAGGGGCAACATTTATGATCATCATGGTCAAATCTTTAACCAACTAGAGGGGCAACGACTTACTCCTTCCAGATTCGCTGAAATGAAGCCCCTTTGACTCCCTCTAACTGTGTAACCACCCTTCACCCATGTGGATGAATTTAAAGTTTTGATGAAGAGAGGAGTTCGGAGTTTATGGTTCGGAGTTCGATGTTTGAAGTTTGGAGTTAAACAAAACAAATTCACCTTCGCACTTCGTACCTGGCACTTCTTACCTAGCACTTCTTACCTCGTACTCTAATCTCCTCCTTCTGGCTTCAAATCACGAGATAGCTGAATTGATCGCGTGTATAGATTGCCGCCTTCAGAATATTTGAAATCGATCGCGACCTCGTGAATTTTCTTTCCTTCAGGCATTGCAACAACATCGCTCTCCACCGTCTGGCAATTTTTCTTATCAAAACCGTCCGTTTCGCAAATCCGAATCGCGGTTGCTGGATGATCAAACCATTGACGAGTGCCCCAAAACTTATTTTTAACGCTAGTAGAATGGCGCACCTTCAACTGCTTTTTGTCGGTAATAGTCACAACGACCCACTCTTCGCGATCCAAATCGCCCGACGAGAAAATACTTGCCTGATTGGCGTTGCCTGTAGCCACGTCCCGCAGCCGCACTTTGTATGTAGTGTCAACAGCCTGTGCCACGGTCATCACTAGCTGAGATGCCAGTATGGATAAAAAGGAGATTGCTAGTAGAGATTTTTTCATTCGTTTTAGACCTCATTTATTCACAGTGTTTACAGTAATGCAGGTTGTTTTTTCAACCATTCCCCACAAATACTTCTCATGCATCTCATGACTATTTACGCAGCACTTGACAATTTTCTATTTTGTAGGTTAATTATTGTATAAGCACTTGGCACAGCCAACATGTACATTAAAGGCAAACTAAGAGCGATCCTTGGCATATTTGTTTCCATCTAGTTTAGATGGGCGTAAATATTTTAAGGATGCAGTCATCGGGAAGCGCAGCATAGTTTTTGTGTGCGCCCTGGATGTCTGTATACATTCAGTTTGCCAATTCTACTCACTCACGAAGGAGTTTAGAAAAGGTCATGAATTCAGAACACAAACGAAACCAAAACCAAAAGCTTGTTGAGCAATATGATCCACGCTGCCATTGGTGTAGACAGTTTTACTTGAAAGATCAATTGACGCGCGAACATTTAAGACCAAAGAGCAAAGGTGGAAGCAATCGAATGGCAAATCTACGTCTTGCTTGCCGTAAATGCAATCAGAAGCGCGGTAATAAACCTTTTCCACCTGAATATACGCCTACTTGGAAAGACGTTTTTCAATTAGGCTTCTTATTTATATGGGATCACGGTGGAAATGAGCAAATTGTAAATCTATGCCTTGCTCATCTGAAATCCAATACGAAATACCCTGATACACCTTTTCCACATGGACATGTCCCTACTTGGAAAGACATCTTTCAATTAATCCTCTTATTTATATGGGATATGTGGGAACACGGGTTGATTGAGGCATCTTCTTTTGTGAATTGGATTGAACAGGTTCAAATCCAAAACTAGCTCTGGTTTTGTTGGTTTACGCTGACGCTAACCCAACCTACAAAATTTTACTCATTACTTGTCAACTCACTCATGACTCAGCGATCGCTGCAACTACCAAAATTCAAAAAAGCTTCTCTACTGCAACAGGCTTTGACTCATAAATCGCACGTAAATGAAAATCCAGGGTTGGAGGATAACGAGCGGCTAGAGTTTTTGGGCGATGCAGTGTTGAATTTCCTAAGCGGCAACTTTTTATTTTGGCGTTACCCTGACCAGCCAGAGGGCAAGTTAACGACGCTGAGATCGCAGCTAGTAGACCAAACCCAGCTAGCCAAATTTGCGATCGCGCTAGATTTGGGCAGTCAGATTCGGCTGGGTAAAGGCGCAGACCGGGATGGCGGGCGCACCAATCCTAATTTGTTGAGTAGTGCCTTTGAAGCGATGATTGGTGCCTACTTCTTGGATTGCAACTCTGTTGCCAAGGTACAGCACTATGTAGAGCCATTTCTTGAATCCGTGTGTGATCGCCAGACTGCGACGGCAGCCACCATCAACTTCAAAAGCCGATTTCAGGAATGGGCACTGGCGAACGGCAGCGACAATCCGCAGTACGTGATTTTGTCAGAGTCGGGACCTGATCACGACAAAAAATTCATAGCAGAAGCCCAAGTTGGCGGCACAGCCTATGGTCGGGGATTGGGAGCCAAAAAACAGGAAGCAGAAAAGAACGCTGCCAAAGCTGCATTAGCAACATTAGGAATTTTATGAAGAGAAAGGCTTTGATTTCTTGTCTCGCTTTTCTTATTGATTGAGCTATTGCCATAAGGCAAAGCCATATCCCTCAACTTGCGCCCTGAATAGTCAAGACTGAGCAAGGAGCGTGGTGCAGAACATAGTTGCTGACGCTGCCAAGAAATAATTCTTTCAAACCAGAGTGTCCGCGACGACCCAGCATAATCAGGTCAGCATTCCAAGTCTCAGCCAGTTTGCAGATCACATGCCCCGCATCTCCTGGGCTTTGAGTAAATTCAGCTTTTACCCCAGCGCTTGCTGCCTGAGCTGTTAAGGCTTTGGTAAATCGGAAATTGTCTTGCTCATAAGCTTCCCATTGAACGGCATAGTTTTTAATGGCTACTTCTTTCAGAGCCGTTTCATAAACAGTGCTAGCACTAGGATAGATAGGGGTGGGATAACCCTCATCGCTGGGAGATAAGACATGTAACAGCATCAGCTCGCCATCGGTCAGCTTGGCTAGGGCGATCGCCTCTTCCAGAATATGGTTGTTGCTGCCAGTAGGAGTGATGGCAATGAGAATTTTTTTGAACATAAGAATCTTCTATATCAAAATCTGAAATGTGTTCCTATCAAGATTAAAGAATAAAGGCTTAAGTCTAAAAGAACGTTAAGTTCGCTGAACTACGCTGATTGACCGCTCCATCGATAGTCTCGCAGACTAATTTTACCTTGAGGTGTAAATTGAATGCCTTCTGCTTCTAATAGCGATCGCTGTAAATAATCAGATCCATAGCGCTCTGGTGATTCTGAGATTTCGCCTTTTGCATTGATGACTCGGTGCCAGGGAATATCAGAATTCGGAGCAACACGGAACAACGCATAGCCTACTAAACGCGCTCTTCCTGACATATTGGCTAAATCTGCCACTTGCCCATAGGTTGCCACCTGCCCAACGGGAATTTGCCGCACGATCGCATAAATCGTTTCGTAAGCTGCCATTCATCCCTTTAGAGTGAACGAAGCACGTCGCGCAATGCTTGACCAACCACTTGAAAGCGACTTTCGGGTAAGGCAACGAGTTGAGCCGGGAAGACGTAATACACATCGCCCTCATCGCTGACATCAAAGTTGGCATCAAATTCCTTTGCCCAACTATCTAAATGGCGACGGGCAAGCATGGGTTCTAAGCGAGCGGCCGCAGCAAAATCTAGCACAGTCAGCCGTCCCTGGCTGAGACGGAGTATTTGAAAGAAGCGATCGCGAATGGCATAGTGCTCTGCCTTAAAACCGCTGTAGAGCAAGAGCGCACCAATCGCCGCTGGTGCCAGCCCAAAAAATACCAATAAGGTTAACAGTACTGTAAGTAAGATGCCGCTAGGTTGAGCGATCGCAATGCCTAGCAAAATTCCCACAGAAACCGTGCCACCGCCTACCAAGCTCAAGCCGCCTAGCAATTTGCCGACCTTGCCCCACATCTGACTCAACACTGCCACCCTCCTAATTTATCGACCATATCTTCTCCAAAGTAGCGCGTCCTAGCTGTTTTCGTGGCATTAGTTCAGACACACTCTAAAGACTGTAGCTGCTCCCCTCACCCTCCACCCTAACTGCTTCGAGGTGACGATTAATCGATTGAATGATGGGGATGGCAACACTGATGCCAAACAAAGCATTGAACCCAGCAACTACAATAGGAGCGGATAATAGGAGGGTAAGTTCAGGCAGCAGAGCTAACACAGCGACCAGAATCAAGAAAAAGATCGGGGCGGCAATTCCAGCACTGATAGCAGATTGAAGAACACGATCGCGAAACTCCTCGATTGTAATCTCTCCCCGATACAGATCCAGGGTGTAGGATAGAGCAGTGACAATGGTTTGGGTTAAGATCGCAGTCCCGGTTGAGGCGATTCCCAGTTTGGCGATCGCGGTGGAGTTTTTGACGATGGAATCTACAGCGTTGTAGCAGCGAATGTAGACTTGTTCGCCACCCGTCATGGTTTTGGCTCCCCGTCGCAGATTATCAGTTCCAATCTCCCAAAGGATATTGTCTCCTCCGTTTGAGCCGCCTTTTTGACGAGGGATAATGTGGCTACCGTTTTTATCTGCTAAGAACTCGCGGATTGTAGTTTCGTTCGCTCCCAGTTTTGAAGTGCCAGGAATTTTCTCAAACAGCTTCATCACATCTAAATCGGAGCGAGGCGCATCTCCCTTTCTTAGTCCAGCATGGTGTCGCAAGCGATGTGCCAGCTTGGGCATCTCTTGTGCCAAGTCTTGAGCTGTTTGGGGTAAGCCGCTAAGCGCATCGGCGATCGCCATGCCCGCAGTATTAATATCTAGCCCAAGTTCATTGATTAAGCCATCCGCAGATTGATCCATCTCCTCCACAACTTGGTTCAGGTTTGCAAATGTGGTTTGAGCAATCGCCTGAGCAGTGTTGGCAACGCTTTCGACTTCCAGCAAGATATTGAGCAGCATAGGAGTTGTGTAAATGAAGCACTATTTCTATAGAAACAAAGGTGCGATTTCAGTTTCCTAAAACACAACGGTTATTTATCAACCCTTCGTTTGCAAAAAGGATTCTCTAACTCACGTTATGCCACGCGTGCTTATATTTGCACGATCGTTGGAGCGCGATCGCCCTGGATTGTTATGCAATCTCCTTGCACTTAGTTACCGTTGTTTGTTAAGTTAATAAAGCATTAAACTGTGTGCCCTTGCCGGGATAGCTCAGTTGGTAGAGCAGAGGACTGAAAATCCTCGTGTCACCGGTTCAAGTCCGGTTCCTGGCATCTAGATAGACAAGTGAAAAGGCTACAAACTATTGGGTTTGTAGCCTTTTCACTTGTCTGCATTCAGAACATTTGTCCTAGGCTTGGGCATTTTTAGGCAAGTTTGAGGAGAAGATTGGGGGAAGTTTGGGGGATTTTTTTGGGATGCTCGATACAATTTGATGTAGTACAAATATTCTTTCATCCTGAACTAGCAATGTACTCCAAAGATAGGCAAGCCAAAGGAAGCAAAGGTTCGGTTCAATTCAAAAACACGAAGGGACGCTTGCAAATCGTCTTCTCGTATCCAGTACAGGAAAATGGCGAAATTAAGCGGAAGCGTTTCTACATCTCTACGGGTTACGACGACACACCGCTCAACCGCCAACGAGTAGGCGACACAGTGAGGTCTATCCAGCGCGATGTTGACTATGGTGAGGTTGATTTGAGCCTCAACAAATACAGACCCACAGCTTCCCTCACCACGGTTTCATCCATTCCCCCAACTTCCCCCAATTCCCCCACAAAGCCCCAGCCTTTGTTAGATGCGCTCTGGGAGAAGTACTCGCAGTTTAAGAAACCTCAGATCAGTCCAAGTACCTACGTAAAGGACTTCACCAAACACAAGAATCACATCAGCAGGTTTCCCAGTAAATCTTTGGAGGATGCTATCGTCATCCGTGATCACTTGCTGACAAACCTTACGCCGGACGCTGCCAAACGATGTCTGACTCAGTTGAAAGCATGTTGTAGTTGGGCAATGGAAGAAGGCCTAACTGAGCTGAACCCTTTTCTGACTATGAAGATTAGAGTTCCTAAAGGATCCTCAGAGGACGAAGATGTCAACCCGTTTACCAAAACTGAGCGTGACCTGATTATTGCCACCTTTACTAATGATCGTTACTACAAATACTACACAAACTACGTAAAATTTCTTTTCTTCACGGGTGCCCGCCCTTCTGAAGTAATTGCCTTGCAGTGGAGGCACGTTGGCGAATCCGTGCTCAAGTTCAGGCAATCGGTTGTGGTGTCAGAAGATGGGCTAGTTCTGAAAGATGGTCTCAAGACTCAGCGCAAGCGGGATTTTCCAATTACGCCAGAGGTTCAAGCCATCTTGGATGATTTGAAGGATGAAACTTATGATCTTGAAGAATTCTTGTTTCGTAGCCCTAAAGGGAAGTTCGTTGACCAGCATAATTTTGCTAACCGAGCATGGCGCTCTATTTTGGAGAAATGCGGTGTTCCGTATCGAAAAAGTTATCAGTGCAGACACACGTTTATCAGCTTATGCGTTGAGGCTCACATTAACAGCACAGCGATCGGTAGATGGACTGGAACCAGCGCTGAGATGATCGACCGTCATTACGGCGCAACGAACTTTACAAATCTCCGCCCCCCTGACCTCACCTAATCAATTACCCTCTGAGCTACTCCGCTCATTAGGTATCCATCTCGACTGGTTGCGATAAATCCTCGAGTCATCAGTTCTTGGAATAATCAAGAACTGATGACTCGGCACTTAAAAGCTGTGATCTTGTGTCTCCTATAGTGCCTTCACTTAGGAGTACAGACAACCGAGATTGCCTCATCACTCTTCTCTATTCTCACCATCAGAGTTTAACCTAGAAGGCAACGACTGTTTGCACGACTGTTTGCAGGTATTTCCGGGGGAATTGTGTGACGGGTCAAACTTTTGCTAACGGCTATGCCTTACTTATCGGCGTGGGTGCGGATCTCCCCGTCACGGTCAAGGATGCGACTGCACTGCGAGATGTGTTGGTTGATCCTAACCGCGCTGCCTATCCACCCGCGCAAGTGACGCTCTTGACGGAGATGGCTGCGACTCGACAGCAGATTCTTGCCGCCTTTGACCAGACGATCACTCAGGTGAATCAGAATCCAGAGGCAACGGTGATCGTTTACTACTCCGGGCATGGGGGACGCTTCCAAAGTACGAATGAGTACTTTCTGGTGCCCTACGGCTATGATCCGTCTCAACGGGCAGCGACGGCGATCGCTGGGTTGGAGTTTACCGAGAAAATTGAGACCATCAAGGCGCGGAAGCTGGTGGTGCTGTTGGACTGCTGCCATGCTGGGGGCGTGCCTGCGCTAAAAGAGCCGGGTGAAACCTTCGTCAAAGCGCCCTTTCCTCCAGACTTGCTGCATGTGCTGGGAACAGGCACTGGGCGAGTCGTGGTTGCCTCGTCGCGGGAAGATGAGTTCTCCTACACGGGAAATCCCTACAGTGCGTTTACTGATTGTCTGCTGGAAGCATTGCAGGGCAAAGCAGCGGTGCATCAGGATGGCTATGCTCGCATTCTGGATATCCTGATTTATCTCTTCCATCAGGTGCCGGAACGAGCGAGCGGTCCGCAGCATCCCTATGTCAACAAGGTGTTGGATCTGGGGGACAACTTTCCGCTGTGCTATTAAGCTGGGGGTAGTAAGTTTTTACCGGGTGAGGTGCCCAATCCCCAAATTGAGTCAACCAGTTCGACTGCAACCAGCTTGACTCCCTGGCAGCGACGACAACTGGAGGGGCGACGTGATGCTCTGCTGCCGGAGTGGGAACTGCGTAGTCAGAAGGTGAAGCTGATGAGAAAAGACCTGGCGATCGAGGTGGGGACAGCCGTGAAGTTTCAATTGGAACAGCAACTTTTGGATGAGGAAGCGAAACTGTCTCAGTTAGCAGTAGAGCTGGGCGAAATTGAGCAGAAGTTGAATCAGTAATCTCGTTAATTCCCTCCCGCTATCTATCATTCATAGGCTAAATTAGTGATGAATTCTACAACTCCTTAATCCTTCTCCCCTAGCAAAGATTTTGATCATGACAACCGAAGAAGTGGTGAAAGTGATTCAACAAGCTGCTAAAAATGGAGTGACACGGCTTGATCTTTCTGACAGAGGGTTAACTTTTCTACCATCTGAACTTTGGCAACTTACTAGCCTACAATCGCTTAACCTTAGCAGAAACAAACTGATAAGTTTACCCGATGAAATTAGTCAACTTATAAGTCTGAGTAGACTTGAGCTCAGTAGAAATAAATTGACGAGTCTATCTAGACAAATTGGTCAACTTACCAATCTTATATCGCTTACCCTTCGGGAAAACAGACTGGCGATCCTAACACCGGAGCTCTGCCAACTTACCAATCTAATCACACTAGATCTCAGAGGTAATCAACTAGTCAACTTACCAGGGGAATTTAAACAACTCATCAATTTACAATCACTTGATCTTAGTAGCAATCAAAAAATCGTTTTACCTGATGAGTTTGAACAGCTTACCCACTTGAGGAAGCTTAGCCTTAGTAGTAATCAACTGACAAGTTTTCCCACGGAGATTACCCAGCTTACCAACTTACATACGCTTGCTCTCAACGGCAATCAATTAACAAGCCTGCCTTCAATCATTGCCAAACTCACTAACCTAAATGTGCTCGGTCTCAGTGGCAATAGACTGACGAGCTTGCCGGCAGAAATTGTTCAACTCACTCGTCTACATACGCTTGACCTTAATGGCAATAGACTGACGAGTTTACCAGCAGAAATTGTTCAACTCACTAACCTTAGTAAGCTTTACCTAAACAGTAATCCCCTATTATCTCTTCCAGCAGAAATCAGAAGGAAAACAGGTTTAGATATCCTTAACTTTTATAGACAGCAGTTAGAACAGGAAACAGATCGCCTATATGAAGCTAAACTGCTCATAATCGGAGAAGGAGAAGCAGGCAAAACTACCTTAGCCAAAAAGATTCAAGACCCGAATTATCAACTTCAAAAAGATGAAGCTTCAACAGATGGTATTGATATTATTCAGTATCGGTTTCCACTTGAAAGTGGTAGAGAATTTCAAGTCAATATTTGGGACTTTGGTGGACAACAAATTTATCATGAAACCCATCAATTCTTTCTTACCAAACGCTCTCTCTATGCCCTGGTTGCGGATGCCCGCAAAGAAGACACCGATTTTTATTACTGGCTAAATATAGTTGAACTGTTGAGCGACAATAGCCCTCTGCTAATCGTCAAAAATGAGAAACAAGATATCAAATTGGGGATCAATGAGCGGCAGCTACGTGGTGAATTTACTAACCTAAAGGAAACGTTTGCTACTAATTTTGCTAATAATCGAGGTCTTTCGGAAATCCTTACTGGAATTAAAAATTACATTAGCACCCTGCCCCATGTTGCCACTGAACTACCCAAAGCCTGGGGCAGAGTGCGAAAATCGCTTGAACAAGAGCAACGGAACTACATCAGCCTAGATGAATATCTCCAGATATGTCAGGACAATGGCTTTACAAGACGGAAGGATAAACTCCAACTCAGTGGCTATCTGCATGATTTGGGCGTCTGTCTCCATTTCCAGAAAGATGACCTGCTAAATAAAACTATAATTCTCAAACCTACTTGGGGAACAGACGCAGTTTATAAGGTTCTGCGTAACCCACAAGTCACTCAAAATTTAGGCAAATTTACCCGCGAGGATTTGGCAGTCATCTGGTGTGAAGATAAATACGCCACGATGCATCCCGAATTGTTGCGGCTGATGATGAACTTCAAACTGTGCTACGAAATTCCCAGTCATCCAGGCATTTATATTGCACCCCAACTCCTGAGTCCTGAACAACCTGAGTATGAATGGGATGAATCAGAGAACCTACTACTGCGCTACGAATACGAATTCATGCCCAAAGGTATTCTTACTCGCTTTATTGTGGAAATGCACCAATGGATTGAACATCAAACTTATGTTTGGAAAAGCGGTGTAGTTTTGAGCAAAAATGATGCTAGAGCCGAGGTGATTGAATTCTACCGCTATCACAAAGGCGAGATCCATATTCGAGTTTCCGGCAAGCGTCCACGAGATCTGCTGATAACCATCCGACATGAACTTGATAAAATTCATGATTCTTACAAGTACTTGGACGATCAGCAAAATGAAGTTCAGCGTTTGAAGTTTAGCCCTCTAGTTCCCTGTAACTGTATTGCCTGTAAGGGTAGCCAATCTCCACACTTTTACCCTTTAGAGCGACTGCATAAGTTTCAGGATGATCGAAAAGACATTCAATGCCCAAACAGTTACGACATGGTAAATGTACGCGGCTTGGTTGACGATATTGCCCCAGAACCATATCGCTTAACAGATGCCCAAAGACAACGAGTAGACTCGCAGAAAGACTGTCTCCAATCAGAGTGGGATGTAAGAACTGTAAAGTTAAGGCGGCTACGACAGGATTCTGCGATCGAAACAGAAACCACCCGAAAGTTTGAACTGGAACAACAAATTCAGGCGGAGGAAGAAGCACTGGCGCGGTTGACAGAAAAACTGGATGACATTGAACAACAGTTGAATGGATAAAACGGGGAGTCGAGAAGTGCCATGTCGTCAACTAAAGCTTTGACTCATCGACTAGAGCGATTGAGCCATACTCTGGATGCGCTTCAACAAGAGTGGAAACAGCGGAATGCAAAATGGAAGCAATTCCGTGCGGCTCTTGGCATCGAAGCGAATGCAGCCAACAAGTTTCAACTAGAGCAGCAGGTGCAAGCTGAGGAAACGCAGCTTAACAAGTTAGAGCATAAGATCCAGCAGACCGAGATCGACATTGAGCAGCTGACCCAGGTATTGGTGCTCCGCTCTAGAGAGGTGAATGAGGTGATCGCCCTTCATAGTGAAGAGTCTCCAGAGGGGGAACTGGAGGCTCAAGACCTGTCGCCAACGGTGAGTGGGGATGCTGATGTGATGACAAGGGACAAGATTGATTTGAGAGAATCGCAGGGGGCGATTGTCAATCCGGCAGCGGGGGCAGTCATTACGCAGCAGTTTGGCAATACGACGAACATCAATACGGGTGGGGGTGACTATGTCGGAGGGTCTTTGTCTAAGTGACCAGTTTGCTTACCCCGCTGGCTCTGGTTGCTAAACCCCCTGCTGTTATGATTGATAGAGCAATGGCACCGTACTAAGATCCCTTTGGCTTAAGGTTTGAACCGCTATCGAGGGAGCCTTTTCGTTACACTAAATCATCCTTTACGGGTAAGCCGTTATGGTCACGCTTCAGCTTCGACAACTGGTCGTCTATCCAGGGCAACGTATTCAACTCCAAGAGGTTAGCTGGAACGAATTTGAAGCGATTCTGGATGAGTTGGGGGATAAACGTGCTTGTCGGATTGCTTACAGTGACGGAGTGTTAGAGATTCGGATGCCTTCACCAAAACACGAAAAAGCCAAGGTTTTGATTGGTGATATGGTCAAGATTCTGCTAGAAGAACTGGATCTTAATAATGAGTGTTTTGGTTCCAGCACCTTTAAGCGTCAGGAAATGGCAAAAGGGATCGAACCAGATGACTGTTTTTACATTGAGCATGCGGCTCAAATGATTGGTAAGGATCAACTTGATTTGACCATTGACCCGCCTCCCGATTTAGCGATCGAAGTGGATGTGACCTCCAAAACTGGACTGGATGCTTATCAAACACTCGGTGTGCCAGAATTGTGGCGGTTCGAGGATGGGCGATTGCGAATCAGTGTCTTGCAGGATGGGCAGTATCAAGATGTGAATACTAGTCCTCATTTCCCCCAGTTCCCTATCATTGATGGCATTTCTCAGTTCCTTGATCGCAGTCAAACGGAAGGACGCAGTCAAACCCTGAAAGCGTTTCGTCAATGGGTCCGAGAGTTACAGAAAAATCTGGGCGATCGCAGCGCTGAACCCCGGTAGTAGAGGTGAGGTGAGAGTATCACTTTCGAGGAGAGTGACGACAAGTTGGAGTTGAGCGTCGGTGCGGCGATAGATTTCCAGGGTTTTCAGTTGCCAGTTGACGATCCAATATTCCTGAACCCCGTGCAGGGAGTAGAGCTTGAGTTTAACTTCTTTATCCCGCTGCTCATTGAGTTCACCAGGAGAGAGAACTTCAACCATCAGTTCGGGAGCAACAGTCAGGTGTCCTGCTTCATCAATGCCATTAGCAAGGCGTTCTTGGCTAATCCAGACGACATCGGGAATGCCAGCATCGGTGGGAGAGAAAATGACTCCTGGGGTTTGGAAGGGTTTGCCAAGTTGAGTTTGTCTAGACCAAATTTCCAGTTCAAAATGGATGTTACCGCCTGCACCTTGATGGCGAATGTGGGGAGCACGGGTCACGAACAGTTCTCCATCAATGATTTCATAGCGTTTCCAACCACCATCATCAGGCATGGCATCAAGATCTCGGGTTGTCCAGCGTGGGGAGTTGGCGACCATAGGAACAGCAGTTGGACTTAGATTTTTGGTCAGGTGAGGAAGGCTTGATATTAGCAGCGGAGTTAAACTCAGCGGAGCAGTCACCCACTCCGCTGAGTTTAACTCCGTTACTAAAACTAAGCCGAGTTGAGTGAGTAGAGCTTTGATCTCTTGGGTGGCTTGAGCGAAGTTTTGATTGGCAGCTTGATGGATATGTTGATTGGTTTGTTAACGGGCGTCGTCCTTGACTTCGTTGGCGAAGTTACTGATGTTTGAGCCTTGAACGATATTGGTATTCGCAGTCATGGATTTGCTGTCTTGCTGTTGATTGATGTGGATATTGAGATTCAATCGATCTTGCGGTTCACCTGCAATAGCGTCATCAATGAGTTGGCGGACGTTAACATCCTTGTAACTGTCAGGACATTGAATGGTGGGCCGGCGACCGTCGATGAATTGGCGGAGGCGAGCGAGGGGATAGCTGTGGGGTTTGGAATTGGCTTTGCAGGTGTCGCAATTACAGGGAATCAGGGTGTCGTACTCAAGCCGCTCAAAGCTATCGTGAATTTTTTGGAATTCGTTGTTGATGATGATGAGGAAGTCGCGTTGATTGATGCCGCTGAGCCGGATGCGAATTTCGAGATCGTGATAGCGTTCGATGATTTCGGCACGGGCGCGACCTTGATTCAGGACAACGCCGTTCTTCCAAACGAGGGCAGCATCGGGGTTGAAGACATTTTCGATGTTCTGATGCATTTCGACAACGAAGCGGGTGAGGATACCTTTAGGCATAAAGACTTTATAGGAGTAGCGCAGAACCAAGTTATTGGCTGAATCCCAGTCATACTTGGGTTGATCAGGGGAGAGGAGGTGAGGGGCAATATAATTGCCTTGGCGGTGAGGAATCTCGTAGCACACTTTGAACTGCTTCATCAGTTGCAGGAGTTCGTGATGCATCTCGGCATATTTGTGGGCTTGCCAAATATCGGACAGGTCAGCGTCAGTAAATTGCCCCAGGTTGGCTATGACGGTGGGGTTGTCGAGGATTTTGTAGACGGCTGCGGTGCCCCAATTGGGTTTGAGGATCAGGTAATGGCGAAGGATGGGGTCTTTTTGGAAGTGGAGACAAATGCCGAGACTATGCAAAAAACGACTGAGGTCATACATTTCTGCGCGGCGGGTGATGCCATGGTAGCGACAGACGGCTTCGTAGTCGGTATTGGTTATGTAGTTGCGTCCGTCATTTTCGAGGGCATAGCGGACGTTGAGCCAGGGATTGGGGAAGGGTATGCCGTGGGGGAGTAGTTCTTCTAGGTTATGTTGGATGGCGGTTTGGGTTTCCAGTAGACCGCGATTATCTGCGAGATTGAGTTTAAGAGATGAGCTAAGGTTGTCAAATTCTGCTCGGAGTTTGCGCAGGTTGAGGTTGCAGGTCCGATTTTGTTTTTCGTTCTGGATCAGCAGCACGGGGCTACCATCGCTGAGTAGGCGGATGATTTGCAGCCAGAAGTAATGATCGGTGTCTCCTCTACGGCTGTCAGCCACCAGCAAGTAAAGGGAGCGATCAGTGAGAAAAAACTGGTAGGTTTGGTGGTAAATCTCTTGTCCGCTAAAGTCCCAAATGTTGACTCGATAGGTTTGTTGATTGCGTCCGGTGAACTCCCAGCGGAGAGTGTCGATGCCTTGAGTTGAGATGTCGGCGGTTTCGGGCAGCAGTTTATAGTCAGGATCGAGCAGCTTGCGGGCGAGGCTGGTTTTACCAGCCCCCCCTTCGCCCACGATCAGGAGATTGGCTTCGTAGAGGTATGTAGTTTGGTTGGGGTCTTGGGTGCGGAAGTAGTAATCCAGAATGGGACGGGCATCCGGCAATCCCTTGCCTGCAGTCGGAGCCAGGGTAACGGGAGGAATATTGATCGGGTTGCCGCGCAGGTCTAGTTTTTCCAGGTTGGTGAGTTGAGCGACCTCGTTGGGGATTTGTGTGATTTGATTCTGTTCCAGGTCAAGCGTAGTCAGATGGGTGAGGCTACCAATCACCGCTGGAATCTCGCTGATTTGATTACTAGAGAGGTCAAGCGTAGTCAGATGGGTGAGGCTACCAATCACCGCTGGAATCTCGCTGATTTGGTTGCTAGAGAGGTCAAGCGTAGTCAGATGGGTGAGGCTACCAATCACCGCTGGAATCTCGCTGATTTGATTGCTAGAGAGGTCAAGCGTAGTCAGATGGGTGAGGCTACCAATCACCGCTGGAATCTCGCTGATTTGATTGCTAGAGAGGTCAAGCGTAGTCAGATGGGTGAGGCTACCAATCACCGCTGAAATCTCGCTGATTTGATTTCTGCTAAGACTAAGGTGTGTCAAATCTTGCAGTTGAGCGATTGCTGTAGGAATATGCTTGATTCTATTGCCGTCTAGGTTAAGCGATTGCAGATTGAGCAGTTGAGAAATTTCAGATGGCAAAGTTACTAAACCAAGGTTGGACAAATTAAGTTCCGTGACTCCTTCTAGCATTGCACTAGCAATTACGTCTAACAGTTCAGCCTGTGTCATGTGATGCTCCCTACTGGAAGGGAGCAAAGACTGTTCTAATTCTTCTGCAAAGTAAGTGTATTGCCCACCCAACTTCCGTAAAATTCGTGCCGTTACCATTGCAAACGGACGCGATTGATTTGCCAACTCCCGATCTTCCACCTGCTGTGGATTCCTCAATACCGCCGCAAACGCATCCAGCGATACCCCCAACCGCTCTGCGACAAACTTCGATACCTCTTCCAACACATTCACCGAGACGCTCGTCGGCACCGACTCCAACAGCACTTCCCGCACCTCATTCAGGAATTCATACTGCACTGCATCTGGATTCGTCTCTGTTTCAATCTCCCTAAGCGGCTTTAGCAATCCCCCCAAAAACACTTCTGCGACATGTACCTGCCGTGATTCTGAGAGTAACTGATCTTGAATAATCCGTACCACTGGTAAGCTAATGACCGGAGATGCTGCCAGCAATCCAGCTAAACGTCGCGCTGTCGGAGAAGCCGTCACCCGAAATCGTTGCACACGCTGTGCTGCCGAACCTTCAACCGCTGCATCAGGACGTTGAGCTACCTGCCCATTCGGAGTCACGACCTCCGGCTCAAATACAAACCCTGGTGACCAGGCTCCCCCCTTCCCCATCACCATCTCCGTCCAGACCACAAACGGCTCCGGCTCCAGCGTCACCACAGGCACCTTAAGCCCCGCCTCCAGATCCACCTCATCCCAGAGCGACAAATCCTTTGCGATCAACTGCTGGTTCGGCACTCCCGGCAGCAACGCTTGTAACCGCACGGCTGAAGCGAACCCCAAGCCTGTCCGTGACCACAACCACTCCGGCAACATCTGCACGATCGCCAGTGGTCCACTCGTCGCCCATAGCTTCAACGCAGGTAATAGACTGCCATCTTGCCAACCCGACGATACACAATCCGTCGCCACCAAAATCAACCGTCGCCCACTGGGGTCAAGCAACTCACTCGGTCGTCGTGCTGCCTGTCGTCGTGCTGCGGCACCCCTGCCAGGACGAAGCTGTACCTGTCCTTGTGCATCCGTAGCCAGCCCCCAGACCCGCACATCCCGAAACACCCCATAGTGGGACAACAACCGCTGCAACTCCGCGATCGTCCGTTGCCAGAGCTGCATGGATGCACTTTCATCCACCACCAGTGCCAGATCCAACCAGGGTTCCAACGCAGGCTTGAGTACAGGTAGCCAGAGCTGCTCAGCCGCAATCCGATCGACCGTTGCTGCTTCATCCAGGACGGTACTCCAGCCAGTAACCACTCGCCGGAGCAGTGGTTTTAGCGATCGCGCTAACGACAACGGCTCGCGGAGCGATCGGGCATCGGGCACCTTTAAAGCAAGCTGCTTCCCAAAACTCGCTTGATTGGCGTTGGGTTGATTAAGATGCACCTCAGCCGCTTTTGTTTGAGAAGCGCGATCGGGCTGCTCGTTTCGATCACTTGGAGGAATGAAATTTTCTGGTGAAAGACGCGATCGATCATCCGTTATCTCAGCCGCTGTTGACAGTTCTAATGGCGTTGCTGTTTCTACCGTCTCATCTGAATCCTGCATCTGGAGCGCCAACCAAATGATGTCTGCGATTTCCTTACTCGTCAGATTGAATGCTGTTCCCAGTGCAGAAACAAATGCCTGCATCACCCATCCTCCGTGCTGGTCAAATATTTCCAGAGTAGATCGGTAAACTGCTTCTGCTGTGCTGCATCCGTGGGGCTAAAGCGTTGAGTCACCAGGTAAACCGCATTCAGCAATTGGTCGGGGGATAGATCACCCTTCGATTCTCCCTGCAACCGCTTCTGCAAAAAGTCCGCGATGAGAGGTTCTGCCTGTTGCAAAACATCCTCGTTCTCACCCAGATGCGCTTTAACCATTTCAGTCAGCGCCTTTTCATCGGGATTTGGCATCGTCAGACGAAGACAGCGCCGCAGAAACGCAGGCGGAAAATCTCGCTCACCATTGCTGGTTAGCACAATGAAGGGAAAGGCGGCACACCGTACCCGCCCTGCTTTAATCGTTGCCTCTTGACCGTCATAGGTGCGAACGTTGACCTGCTCCACCTGCTTTGCCAGCCGCGCCAGCTCGGGAATCTCAAACTCTCCCTCTTCAAACAGGTTCAGCAAATCGTTGGGCAGGTTAATGTCACTCTTATCAAACTCATCAATCAGCAGCACGCGCGGACGCTTATAGGGTAGCAACGCCGTGCCCAATGGTCCTAACTGAATGTAGCGTCCAATATCAGGGTTGGCTTCACCTTCCTGGGGTTTCTGCCCATTGGGTTTAATTTGCGTATCCTGTAACCGTGAGATGGCATCGTAGCGATATTGCCCTTCCTGTAAGCTCGATCGTGCCGTAATCGACCAGGGCAAAACGGGACCCAACTTCAGCTCGTAGGCGATCGCATACGCCAGCGACGTTTTCCCGGTGCCTGGTTTACCCGTAATCAGCAACGGTCGCCGCAGATACAGCGCTGCATTCACCACATTCACCAGATCAGTATGTTCTGGCGACACCCGAAAGGTCTTGCCCCGCTGCTCCTCCTTGCGGGTCAGTTTTGTAGGCACCTTCAGCATAGTCAACGCTTCGGCATCCTCCTCAAAGCGTCGCCAACTGGGAGCCTCTGGAAGACCCTCAATGAGATCGTGGGGCTGCCCACTGCCTGTAAAAATGCGCCAGTCACTCATCTCTTGCTTCCTCCCCCTATTGTCCCGGTGGTACAAGTTGAGCCAGCGCGTCCGGGGTCAACCGATATGGATCTTCCCACAGTAGTGCCAGATACGCTCCCAATTGATCTTCTGGTTTATCTGCCAGGTAAGCATCTTGCCGTTTCTTCCAAACTATTTCGGACAATGCCAGTAACGGACCTGCCAGCAATAAGGCATCCATCTCAGCCACCTGATCCCAATGGTCACAATGACACCTTGCCCACAGGGCGATGGGGGCTGCTGCTTTCAGAAGGGCGGTAAACAGCTCCTTATTGTGCGTCTCGATAAGTCCGCAGGTCAATTTAAGTCCGAGCTTCTGCGTAAGATTGTTGACCACCCGCTTCCAGTTACAGCCCTCAAAGTTACTCAAATGTTCAAAATCACAATCGTTTGGTACCGTGTGCCAGTAGGCTTTCACCCGCTCCCAGTTGGCATACCACTGGTTTAACCGCGAAGCCAGGTATTTAGGTTCGAGCCGCTCGCGCGATCGCACCAGCACCCGATACTTTGTGCCCATCTCGTAGCACTCATCCTCAAAAAAGGAATCGGTGAGCTTCCACCCATCCACACCCTCGCACAGATAATCCAGCGGCAGAAAAATCTCGATCGTGAGGTCGTAGCGCTTCCCGGTGAGATGTTGAAGACTCAGGTTTAAGAATTGATCCAGGACTGTAGGAATCTCCTCAAACTGGCAACTGGCTCCCTTACGCTGCTCCTCCACATCCAGCGGTTGAAAGCGTTTGGCTGGATCAAGCACATGGTCATCGGCAATCAACCACCCATTAATGACAAAGCCATTAGTGCTGAGATCGGGGCGAAGCACAATCTGAAGATAAGACTGCAACGTCCAAACCGTTGCAGCAGAAGAACCCATTGACTGCTGCCAGCCCTCAGTTTGGCTAAACTGCTGAGTCGCATCCTTTAATTGGTCATGGATCGCTTGTGGAACCTGCTCATCCTGCACCAGCCGCTGTATAAATTCTGGCAGCCGCCTGAACTCTTGCAGCTGCGCCACTATATCTCCATAGCTGGCAACTTCTGAACGTGACAGGGAGGCATCCGCAGGCAACGCATCGCGATACGCCCGCTGAATTAGCTCTGAATCATCGAGCTGCCCCAAAAGCTGACTCAAGCCCTGAAGCGACTGTTGCGACTCTGCGCCAACAGCCTTTCCACCAAACAAGAAGAAGTTATTGATAGTTTGTGTGCTTTTGTCGAGGTCGCCGCCAGCCGAGTCCCCACCGCCTGTATCAACCTCCTTCTTCTCGCCAAAGTGCTGGTTGACCTCTGCTTGCGGTTGATTTACAAGTCCTTGCGACTCACGGGCATCAATGGATTCTCCATTCATCATGTCGAACCCCTCTCTGGTCTCTCTAAGGGCAGGGTGCTCAGCCTTCTTCTATATGCCACAGGAAATTTTAGGTCACGAATGCAGAGGAAGCCACCCCACAATAACCGTAATTTTTTATGAATGGCAAGAATCCCGCGAGACGTTAGGCGATCGCTATGGCTCTCTACCAAATAACTCTCTAAATCGTTCTATATGCGGTCCCAGGTAATAAACGACTGTGTCATGCCCAGCCCCTTTCTGAGGTTTGCCGCTTTCTCTTGGTGGCGCATGGTTTTCTCTACCCAGCACAATTCTGGGAAACCCCTTATCTTCATAAGACTTGAATTCCCTTATTGCCACCTGCTCCTAGCCATAGTACAGCTTGGGTAATGTTGCCTGCTTCAAACTCTGCGATCGCTTTCAAAATCCAGGCTGTAGAGCCATAAACTCCGTCCTTCAGACTACGCTTACCGTAAGGCGGGTTGAGCCAAACGCACCCAAACCAAGGGAGATTCATGCCATCCTGTTCGTTCGTGTAATATTGTGATGCATTTATCCAGCTCTGTGCCTCGACATTACTTGCACGACTCGCTCGAATGCATGACACTACAGTCATGAAATTTGACTTTAGAATGCTCTAGCCCTAGAGCTAAACTTGTTTCAAGTCTTTAGAAGGGTTATCGTTATCATTTTCAATCGAAAAGGTATGCTCTTTAGACTGATGCTCAAAGTCGATAACTTGGTAACAAACCATCCCAGAATCGTTGCTTATAAAAGCTTTTGGCTCGATAACATAGTTGGTAACTTCTAATAACAAATCCTTTTCCGTTTTGCTGGACTCCGCTCCAGTTAACAGTTCTAACGAATGGTCATTCGTGGTAACAGATCTGCTTTGGTTATAACGCTGCCCAACTAAATTGTTACTGCTCTTAAAGGCTTCATTAGTAATCTTTGAGAGACTGTACCGTTATTTGTTACCAGGTTGTTATTACCTGTGTTACCGAGATGAGCATCTTCTATATGAGGCGCTACAGACTGATTGTTACCATTGTTTTCATAATCACATTTGATGCAAATTTGGAATTCTTTGCCAGTCTTGCCATTGCTGATTGCGTAACCTAAATCAACAATCTGCTTCATAAATGATCTAGCAGTTTCAGCGTTAAGTTTCTCCCGACTAGAAGACCAATGAATAACATTTCTAGCTTTTATCCAGCCGCCCTTTTTGAATCGATCAATAAAACGAGCAATTTTAGGTGATTCCTGCCATGTTGTTATGCCAGCATCAGCATAAATAAGTTGTGTCTGCCCAATTGACCACTTGGTGAATGAGATGGCAGCCGCTAACAGCTCACTCGCAATAATATTCTCAGGTATGGAATCTTTAACAACTGCATTGATACAATGAGCAATCAGAGCAATTCTGGCTGCTCGCTCTTTTGATTTTGGATAAAGAGATCTCAACGCAGGATAAAACTCATTTACCTTTTGTTCCTCACACCAGCAATGCCAATTCCGCCAAATCTCTCGCCCTTGTTTGTCAAGTTGGTAGACACTGGGGTCTAAAAGCTCTAGGCCTCGGTACAGACCTCGAAGTAACCCAGAGAGATCGTAGTTGCTCCCTTCCCCAGGAGGAGGCATCTTTGTCAGCGGTAAACGAATCCAAAAATATCTAGGCCAGAAACCATCTACTTCATTCACGTTCTCCATATGCTTTTGTAGAACACAAGGTTGAATGGTTCCTGTTAAGCTGACCTGCGTTTGAGAAAGAGAAATTCGATTTCCTGTTTTGCGGTTGATTTTTATAGGTTTACCATCATACAAAGACAGCCATTTTTGGAGATCATTACCTCGACCATGAGGGCGGTACTGATTGAATCCGTTGAACAGACCTGCGAGTTCATCATTAGCAATGATTGCACCTCGATCCGGTTGCCTGCTGAGGCAATCGAAGACTCCCTCTAAAGTTGCATCTTGAAAGACATACTCGCGTTGAATCGGTGCAACTGGTTTATTGCCCCTTTCTTTTTTGTCAAGCGCTTGCCAATTCTCCAGCTCATCTTTGTAGTTATCGAACTTAAGTTGATAATCAGCGTCTGCTTCAATCTGCAGCTCTGCCAAAGGACCAAGTAAGCAATCGAAAATTGGTGACTTTGTAGCTCCTGACTCACCTACTAGTCCTGTCCAAAGAATTGGTGGAGGGCGAAAATTAGTGGTTACATCAATTTCTACCCTAGTACCGACTTTCAGCAGAGAGGCTGTTATGGGCAGCACTACCCCAATAAAAGCCTCTAGTGGCACATTTAAGCGGGTAGCAAGATTCGTTAGTGGATCTGTTAAACGAGAGGATAGCAGCGGTTGAACTGGGGCAACTTCTTCAGCCAGATCAACCAGGCTTTGAACCTCGTGTGATAGTTCTTCGAAATCCTCATCTGAAGATTTAGCAGATGAGTTTTGAGGTTGATGCCCAGACGTTTCACGAATTAAAGGTTGGAAAAGGCTGCTTCTTTCATCCCGCCTTAAAGAAGACCGCCAGCCGTTCTGTTTAGCTAAAAGTCCCAGAGTTCCTATGCTGATACCACCATCTGATTTAAAGGATTTCCAGTGCCTGTCGCAAGCCTCTGCCTCATAGTTAATAGATCCTCTGCTCCAAGTGTCCCAGTCAGCTAGCAAATCGTTGCTCACAGAGTGCAGAGCCATTCCAACTTTGATCCAAGTGTCGTACTCTTTAGAGGAAGGAGTAACAGAAAGATAAGATAGTGCCCAGTCTTTCTCAGTCCAGGTTTGAACAATAGTTCGAGGCTCCAGTTTTGTCGAAGTGGATTGCTGAGAAGATGTATCTTCCAACATCTGTTCAATCATCCAATCTGGTGCCTCTAGAACTTCGCAGTCAGTTGGGGAACGTTCTGGAAGCCAGTAATAGGCTCCAGTAATTGGGTGATGACCAGCTACAACTGATTGACAACCATTCCAGCGAAACTCTAATTGTTCAGGTTTGTTGTCATCTCCAGTAACGCCTGTTTTAATCTTCTTTGTGGTAATCGCTCCCCAATACCGTTCAGGAACTCGATAAATAGCTTGATAACGACCTTGTCTTCCTGATGTGAGAGTTGGCGTTTTTGGCAAGACTTCCGTAACTGGTTGACTTGAAAGCTCTTCAATTAGCTCGTCGCAGCTTACTCCATCGTGATCAATAAATAATAAACCACCTGATGGAGTTCCACAAAGAACGCCGATTGCATAGAGCCAAGAAGCAGGGGGATGAATTGCTTCACCATTCTTGGTGTTTACTTTTAGCTCTTGAAAATATCCCACTTTGACTGCAGTTTCAAAGCTTGCCTTTGTCAAAGGAGTGCTTTGCCAATCTTTTCCTAAGGGAGCCTTATTATCCCCCACTGGAACAAGGGCCCAACTATCTGGCAGGAGCTGTAAATTCTGAAGAAGCTGCTGAGTTACTTCTTTTCCATTAGTATTAGAACTACGGTCAGAGAGTGCTTTATTTGTCTGACACTTATCGCTGCTATCAGCTATCTCTCCCCCAAGATTTTCGTTCATTATCTGTTGTCCTACAAGATCTAGAATTAAGAGAAAAGGCTTTTGAAAAAGTAGATTGGCAAGCCTATTTAAGTAATTTTTCCGTCATTTACTAGATGATTTGTGTTTTGACCTTTGACCTTTTCCCGTTTCCTCTAAACTTGCCAAATATTGATCAATCGCTTTCTGATGTGCCCCCGGATTGTGCCGATTTGCGAGCCAGTTTAAACAGAGTTCAAGGTTGTAGCGAATTGTTCTTGAGTTTTCACGGATATAGTGAATCTCCTCAATCAGATCACCTCGCTGCCTCAGTGACTTGACTGTATGATGACTACAGCCAAGATTCTGAGCCAAGACCCGCTTATTGCAAAACGAAAATTTCATAGAGACTCCGTTGCTTTGAAAGCACAGCAAAATTTGTTATGAGATAAAAGTAGGCTTCTACAGTTCTATGGCCCTTGAAACTAATTAGTTCTCAAATTGAATAAAACCTTCCAAGCTCTAGAGAAACTGTTCAGGTAATACTCAAGTGAGTCTTAAATTAATTTAGATTTCCGAAGGAATTGGAGCTTTAGCTGTTTGCGCTACTTTCGTAGGCTTACTCCTGCCCTGCACAGCCTCAAGAGGGTTGAAATACTACTACTGCTTTCTCTAACCACTCTTCAAGGAAAAGTAATAGGAGCAACCTCCTATCAAAATATCTCCAAATCTCTCCGATCCTGGATAAGTGCAATCAAGTAAAGTTTTGTAAAGGTAGATAATTTTGCCAATGAACTTTATTATGCAAACACCATAATGAATTCTTCACCGAAAGTGGCTTTGGACGGCGGTTGACCACTTCAAACCAGGGATTTTAGGTTGGGTGTTAGGCGACCACAGTGCCAAGACTTTTGCCCCGTTATGAGCGATCGTGGGGACTTGGGAGTGCTATTTCTACCTCACCGTTCGCATAGCGTTGGCGAAAGCATCAGGTTGGTCAGTTTACCCAAGTTTTATTCCAGCGGGAGACCAGATTGTCAGCAAGACCTATATGACGCGAGTGGAAGGTGAAAATACGCGGTTGCGACACTATTTAGCGCGACTACATCGTAATACACTCTGTTATTCCAAATCCGTAACCATGCTGAAATACCCAATTCCGTTGCTACTTCACTACCTAAAATTTGAAGATGTGCCCATTCCTGCCTAATTCATCTCCATACTCAGCAACGCCGAAATATATTGTCCGCTCAACAGACGAAGAACGTAGTCAGCTGCAAGAAGTGATTAAGAAATTGAAGGACAGCAGCCAAAAGGTGCGACGTGCCCAGATTCTCCTCAAAGCTGACATCGAAGGAGCAAACTGGATGGATGCGCAGATTGCAGAAGCCTTTGACTGCCGTACCAAAACCGTAGAAAATATTTGCCAACGGTTGGTCGAGAGGGGCCTTGAAGAAACCCTTAACGGTGTCGGTCGCAGCACGCCTCCAACCGAGAAGTTGCTCAATGGTGAGCAGGAAGCCCACATCGTTGCGCTGCGTCTCGCTTATATCGGTACCTTTCAGTCGACTGCGACTCATGGACGCAAGGGGCAGGAAATTGCGCTATGGTGATTCAACTTTCTCAGGCTATCTAGCTCAGACTCACAAATTCTCAAGTTGGCTGTAATGCTCTTTGTCAGAAAAGTTAACTCACATGAATTAGGTGGTGAAGAATTAATTTGATTTCCTTAAGCTGACTTTCAGATATGCGCGATCTAAGGTATTCCAAGTAAGAAGATTTTTCTAAACCCTGTTTTGCAAGCAAATATCTTTCGCCGTTCTTCCAAACCTCGGACTTAAGAAGTTTTCCTCTACTATTTCGAGTATCACAACTTGCTGAGGCTGCTAGAGCTATATCATTATGGACTATCTGCAAAGCTTTCAACGCTTGCTCAACAAGCTGATCTCCTGAAGCCTTTTTCGATAGGAAAATTATAATCTCTTCTTTCAATGCATGTCTGTGGATACAGCGGATTGCAGTCAGATAGAGGACAATGAAGGATTACAACGTTGGGTCAAAAATGAAGCCGTATTCCATAGACTTTCGAGAGAAGATTGTAAGTGCTATGGAGAAGGGTGATAGCTCGATCCGAAAAGTTGCTGCCCGCTTTGCTGTCAGCAAGAGTTGCGTCGAGAGATGGATGATTCAGAAGCGCACAGAAGGTCACGTCGTTCCCCATAACCCTCATATGTCACTCTAGTTAAAGTAAAATCCAGGCAAAACGCTGAAAGTCTTTCACCGACTGCTGTCTGGTATATACGCTTCATTGTCAAATGTTTTGAAATATCGGAAATAAGCTGCGTATGCTAAGACTCAAGCCGTATAGAAGCTTCAGCATTTTTGATTAAATTTGCTTTTCCGAAAGTGATTCAAGAGGGATAAGCAGGGTGGTTCGGTGAGTCCTGTGATGGAGCACAAAGACCAGTTAGTGGCGATCTTCGAGAACCAGCGCGATGCGACCTTAGCGGAATATTGTGAGCTACTCTTTGATGAGACTGGGCTATGGGTTAGCCAAAGTACTATGTGCCGAACCTTTCAGAGACTCAATTTACCGCGCAAAAAAAAACGCTCCGCTCCAGCCAAGCCACCAGCGAACGAGTCCAACTCCTGAGACAGGAGTACTGGGCACAGGTGACGAGTATAGAACTCAAAGATTTAGTGTTTCTCGATGAGATGGGTGTTCTACTGGGACTCATGCGAACCCATGCCCGTGCTGCACCTGGGGAACGAGCGTATGACTTCAAACCTTTTTATCGGGGCAAGAAGGTGAGTGTCATGGGCGCGATTACCGTCTCAAAGGTGCTGGCTGTGATGACGATAGATCAGTCGATGGACGCGGTTGTCTTTGAGGTGTACGTCTCAAAGTGTCTTGTGCCTCAACTGTGGAAAGGGGCTGTCGTGGTCATGGATAACCTGCCTGCTCACAAGGTAAAAGCCATTGCACCTTTAATTGAGGCGGTTGGAGCGAAGGTTCTGTATCTGTCTCCTTACTCTCCCGAATTTAATCCGATTGAGCATTGGTGGTCACAGTTAAAGGCTTTCCTAAGACAGTTCTCGCCGACAACCTCGAAAAGGGTAGATACCCTCATTGCCACAGCGATGGATTTGATAGATCCTCAACATTTGCACAACTGGTTTGCACACTGCTGTTACTGTCCCTCTTAACACTGCAATCCGCCGTAATAGCTCCTGCTAAATCTCGTCTAAGCTGTCTAGCAATTCTAAAATTGCGTTCTCTTGCTTGTCTGTTCTCTCAGGCTCGAACTGAGCAACTTGTATAACGCTTCTCAGGGAATTAGATACATAATCGGAGTTTTCTGGTTGATGCAACTCTTCTACGATTCCTTTAATCGGCGGTGGCAGGTTGCTGCGATCGCCCCTAGGTTTACTAATTCCAGCGATAGCAGCTGCAGTCGGTGATATTGGTTCTTGAGGTTTCAGGCTGGACAAACCATAGCGATCGCCAACAACATCCTGTCCTTGCTGCATTGAGCCATTAAGATAGGCGATCGCCGTTCTTTGAAAAGATGCAGTACTACTGTGCTTAGGCTGATCAAAAAGGATAGAAGTTGCCTTGTAGATAGCGGTTGACACTAAATCTGAAATATCTCTCGAATTGAGAGGTTGCCCAAAGCTCTCGGGAGTTCGACCCGATCCTAATCGGACAAAGACACGATTAGTTTGAACCGGGATTTCCGGGTGGAATTCCTCGCGCCATTTATCCAGATCGTGGACTAAAAGCTCAGGTAATCGAAATTTTCGACCAGATGCTTTTGTTGTGGTATGCAAATAGATCGAGTATCCTTCAGAATCTCGAATGAGCGATCGCTCCCACTCAAGTTCCCGAACCTCTCGTTGGCTGATTGGGCAGTAAGTCAATAGAGCCACAATCAAGTAACGTTCCCAGGACTTCAAAATAGCTGTCTCTGATCTAGTTACCCCTGACGAATGCAGAGGTGCACAGCACTGTTTCAGATAAAAGACAACCTGTTCTAGTTCATCGGGTGCTAACGATGTTTCACTAATGTCTGATCCTGGCGACTGCCTATAGATACTCCTCAGATTTCGAACATATGTTTGTATCGCTTTCTGTTTGCTTTCAAATTGAGACCCCTTGGTTTGAGAGGAGAGGTATCTTGCAATAGCAAGCGTACTATTTGCGACATTTGTAGCCCATCCGTAGCTGTTTCTACGTTCGTGAAAACCCCAGTTAATAAATGCTTTTAGAGTATCGAGCTGGATTAATTGTTTGATGTGGAAATAGCGCAAATCCCTGCACAAAATGTTTTGATGCCATCCTAGAAAGCACAGAATGCTATTTCTATATGACTGTGAGGTTGAACCATCAATAGGCTCTTCAGTCAGTCCAAGATTCCAGGAATTAGTCCAAAAGTTTTGCAGTTGCTCAAGTTGCTGTTTGAGTTTCTCTGTTAGCTCCTTTTCTTTGAGAGCATAGGGTTCTACATTTGCATATTTTCCTCCCCTCCGTGCCTTAGAAAGTGTCTGACCGCTGTAGATTTGAGGGGTTTGATTTCGAGAGGGACTGTCGACCAGTACACTAGCAGAGGGTTTTACGGGAGGTGCTGTTTTCCAGTCTTGGTCATATATCCAATTAAGGAATCTCAGCAACGTTGAGCGGTAATTTTTAAGCGTGACTGGAGCAATATTTTGAGCGTGAAGGTGCTTTTGGCTATTAAAATCCTCTAGAAATTGGGGTGCATCTCGCAAAAACTTGTCTAAAGAAACCTGATCTAAGCTATTTTCCAAATCACTTCGAAGGTCAGCTGTTGAAAAGTTGTAGACAGGCAAGATGTATCGCCTAAGTATTGTTCGTAAATTGTCAATCAACCTAGGTGAATTCTTGGCTACTTCAGTCTCTCTATATTGTTGATAGACATCCAAGACCGTTTTAGGTTGCATCTCAAAAAGCCGTTAACCTTCTCTGACTGGGTCTGAATGATTACTGATTTGAGTTTAGCTTATCCAATTGGTCTACTTCTTCTACTGTACGATCGCTTCTGCATCTTCAGCTAAGATTTCTCCAAGAGCATTTTGTGACTCAAAGTAGGTCATCTTGCTTGATTTGACCGATCGCCCCTCCTCTGCATCAACTCCCATCCCCTTTTTCCCTCCTGCCCAATCGCCCATTCTCAATCCAAGCGATCATCGCCCCTCCTTTTCACCCACGGAGATCGCCCTTTTTACCCCTGCCCGATCGCCTACTTTTGATCCAAGCGATCGCCCTTGCAGGTTTCTCAACAGATGATCGCCATCCTCTCCTCGATCACACTATGCTTTGGGTGGGACTTGCTGAATTAGCTCCCGCGAATTCAGTTCACAAGACAAGCGATCACACTACTCACGAAGATGCTGGTACAAGTTTTTCCGATGCATTTTCAACATTGGAGGGCATTGGACCTGAGATAGTCCAATGTTGTCTGAGATGGGAAATATCCTCAGCTCTAGTGCCTATATGGCTGTCATCGTACCAAGTATCCCAAGATAAAATTGCATTACTTATGTCACTTATGCCCGTTAGCATGGCTCGGATTCCTCTCATGGTTTCCCTTTGCTCTCCACAAAGTCGGCATGGACTAAAATTGATATGAAGCTCAATTTTTGAAATACGACTCGTCCAAGCTGCTCGGTTTTGCAAAAACTCCTTTAACCGAACTTCTGCATGGGAAGAGTTATCGGTAGTTCTCCCTCTAATTCGCCCACCTCCACTAAAGGTTCGTAGAAGAATCTCGTTTGCTCCTTCCTGGGGTCTTGCTACGATTAATGAGGTTACAACAGGCTGGGCACCCCGACGTTCACGATAGCCTTGACCAATAACAGGCATTTGAGCTTGTTTTTTGAGGAATTCCTCCACTGTAGCAGCCCCCTGCGGACGTTCTCGTGCATCTTCCCAACGCGACTCTGAAATGTCTAGACCTTCGCGGGGATTGGCAATTGTGATTCGGGCAGTCATAGAAGCTGCATAATTCTCCCCAGCTCGATCAGGGGTCATGAGATCAAGTACTTTCTTCTCCGGACTTGCAGCGGCATAGAGAGCGAATTCACCTGCATCATTTCTGCGAAGGGCAAGAGAACTCAATCCTTGAGATCGGAATTGATTAAGAACCCGTGTGCCAATTGCTTCAATTTCTTCCTGAGATTTACCCTTTCCAATTTGTTGCTGGACAGCTTGTCCTGCTTGATCCTTAACATCGCCTGATGCTGCCCCTTCCTGCGAACCAAAACCGAGCGATCGCAACACTGCTCGTCCTAAGTTCATGGCTTGATCCATCAGCCAGTTCAGGGCGCGATCGATTAGTTCGCGGATGCTTCCAATAATTTCAGCAATGCGTTCGCCTAGATTGCCTAAGCCCACCTGATTCGCCAGGAAGCCGATCGCCACGGGTAAACTTTGAGCCAGCGTATTCTCTAAGAACTGGGCTGCGCCCTCGATGCTGCCTCTGGCAATTTCAGCCACAGTAGAAACAAAGGAGTTGACGATTTCGAGGATTTGGCGGAAGTACTCGATCGCCGATTGGATGGCATTGAAGAAGGCGATAAAACTGTTGACGACCGCCATAATGCCCGTTGGGTCGAGCATACTCAGTAATTTTGCTGTGACCTTTTGAATCACTTGGGTCATCACCCAGCTCTCTACCTGCTCCAGTACCGTGCTCCATAGGTTGCTGATCTGCGACTCGATGTATTTCCAGACAGCGGCGATGCCTTGCTCCTGCACATCTTTCACGAAAGTCCAGATGCCGGTTAGTCGGTCAATCGCCCCACGAATGCGGGTGACGTTTTCTTGTCCAATCCGTTCACCCAGTTTTTCCCACAGGCGATCGACGGTGAGTCCCAGGATCTGAAGCACCAGATCGAGAATGGAGCCGAGGCTAAGGTCAGCCGGAGGATGAATCCCCGCTGTGCTGAGTTGGCCAAAGAGCCAGTTCGTTAAACCGTTCAGCAAGTGAGTCAGGATATTGTCAAGGAATTTGTTAAAGCCCAGCTTCACAGCAGCTAAGAGGTTGAGCAAGAAACCGACTGGGTCACGCTGAATGTCATCGATCGCTTGCATAGCATTGGCAATGATGCTGCCAATCAAGTCGGTGGGAAAGTTCATCAGCTTCAGCGCCAATTCCAGCACCACCTTGATCACTTCAATCACAAAAGTGAACAGGCGACTAAGCGGCTCCTCAAACTTCGTCAGAATGCGGATAAAGGCATCGATCGGATGGAGCAAATCCTCGATGGTGAAAGAATTCCAGATGTCGATGAAAAGCTGCTGCACAAATGGCCAGGTAATGCCCAAGGTGGTCATGGCTGTTTCAATCCGCTGAGCCGCCTCAGGAATCACCCCAGTTTCTTGCATTTGCTGGAACTGCTGCTCACCATTGGGCATCAGGCTCATAAAGCCCCGAATCAGGTTGGTGGCATTGCGGGGCACCTCCTCTTGAGTAAACGGATCTTTGCCCAGCAGCACCGTCAGCAACGGATAACCCGGAACTCCTCTGGCATGGTCGCGCAACAAACCCAACAGCACATGCTTGATCAGCTCTAACACCTTTGCTGCCACGGTGATGGCAAAGGTTCCAACTCTGACCAGGAAGCCACCGGCTCGACTGACCAGACTTTGCAAGTTGGTTCTGAGTTGGGGCAGATTCTCAGGCTGAATCGCATTCCAGGCTTCTGTAAACAATCCTCGCAATTCACCCAGCAAAGACATGAACGTGCCAATCTGGGTATCAATCCAGGCAGCCGTTTCTTCCAGCGTGCCCCGCGATCGCATTTGCTCCAGTTCTTGCTCTTTACCGATGAGGCGAAGGAAGTCCTCTAGAATTTCAACGGTAGTTGCGTTAACAGGCTGATCTCTGAGGGGGTCGTGATGCAGAATCTTTTTAATCAGTGCCCAGGCTCGATTTTCCGCCAGCAATCCTTCCGCAACCCCAACGACCGCTTCTTTAATCAACTCGATAATGTGGTTAACCAGGGACGTGGCAAAGGCTACAACATCGTTATAAAGCCCACCAAAATGGCGACGCAGAACGGCCAGGTTGTAGTCAAACCCTTCAGCCAACCGCACATCAGTCCACGCAGCATTCAGGGTGCGCTCAATCCGTTCGACGGAGAGATCTAGGCGGTTGAGTTCACCCTTTACCCAAGTAAAGGCCGATTGCAAAATGCCGTGCTCTTGCAGTTTGTCAAATACATAGGTGCCGAAGGGCACCAAACCCATCAGTCCAGCCAACAGGTTTGTGGCGTTGCGGGCAACATCTTCGCCCTTTAGGGGGTTAAAACCGATAATGACGGTAAATAGGGTGTAGCCAGGAATCTGGCGAGCGTAGTCATCCAGTTCACTTAAGACGATGCTAGGTAAGAGCCGTTGGATAGAAGGTGGGGAGCTGGAGTGAATCGGTGAGTGTCCCTGGTCTAGAGGCTGCCGTTGAATCGGAGCCGCTCCCTGCTGCACCACATGGGTTGATTCATGCGCCATCAGCCCCAGGTTGCTGCTCGACTCCGCCCGATTCAGGAAAATATTATTGCCGTGGGTAAAGGCGCGGGCGTTGAGGCTAGCAGCGGCACGCTGGGCGCTGGGGCCTGTGTGCACTCGCACCCCACTGAGATTAGCGCCCACATGGGGTTCTACCCGGTGCCGCACACTGCTGGGTAGGGGAGAACCAGAGCCAGGGTTGTGAATGGTGCTGACAGTGCTGGTGGAAACTCTAGGACTGCCGTCGCCTTTGCGCTGGACGGGCACTTCCTCGGTGGCCAGCCGCTGGATCTTATCTTCGGGGAGCGATTGCCGCTGGACGGTTTCTTCCTTCGGTGCTGTTTGTCGTTGCACCGCATTCTCTTCTGTTGGGGCCGCTGCCATGCGCTGAATACTAGCCCGGTTATCATCCGGCTGGGGCAGAGGAACCGGGGTACGCATCACCGCGCTGGCAACGGTGTCGGCTTCTTGCTCGAATTTATCGCCCGGTTGGTTGACGGTTAATTTGGGCTGCACGAGGGGCGATCGCATCGCTAAGGGAGAAATTGGCAGGCGTGACGGCTTAGAGGAGTCATGCTGCCCAGCATGGCTTTCGTTTGTCTTGCGGCGTTTGGTGCGTTCTGCCAAATGTACCATTGCTGAGAATCTCGCTAGTGCAGAGGCGATACCGCCCCCATCTTGGTGTATTCCCGGTGAATGCCCTCGGTGAGAAACTCATCGTTGAGCGGCGAAGCATGCTGAAAAGCCAGCAGAGAAGCATGGAGTACCCCATTGCGAATTTGTCCGCCGGTGAGTTCGCATCGCAGCGATACGCGATGGAGCAATGCTTGACTCACTTGATGCTGGGCTGGTAAGTGGAGCTGCCACAGGCTCTGGCGCTGCCCAGCATCAGGTAGACCAAACTCAATCAACACATCAATCCGCCGTTGAAAGGCACTATCAATGCGACTGGCTGTATTGGTAGTAATTAAAATGATTCCTTCATACTGCTCCAGCCGCTGGAGTAAGTAATTCGTTTCCAGATTGGCATAGCGATCGGTGGAGCTTTTGACATCGGTACGAGCGGTAAGTAGGGAGTCGCCTTCATCCAGCAGCAAAATGATATCTTGCTCCTCAGCCCGCGCAAATAGGCGGCTGAGGTTACGCTCTGTTTCGCCGATATATTTGCTAACCACCGAGGAAAGATCGACCCGGTAAAGGTCAAGCCCTAACTTGGCGGCAATGATGCGAGCGGCCAAGGTTTTGCCAGTACCGCTGGTGCCGGTAAAGAGCGCCCGCACGCCTCGCGACATGCCCATAAAGCCGTCGCCGAGATGCTCCAGCAGACTTTCTCGGTAGCGGCAGCGAAGGATCAGGTTATCCAGGGCTTGTTGGGTGGTCTTGGACACCACCAGACTGCCTGAAGTCATCTCGGTCGGGATACGGGTCGCCAAGTTTTCCAGGGTTTGCTGGTTGAGCGATTGACTAGCCTCGCGCAAATCTTGGAACTGAATCGAGTCGTGCTGGTTCAACGCGGCATAGGCATGAGCCAACTGCCCGACCTGTTCGATCGCTCCTAGGGTCAGATGATAGTTGCGGCTGACGGTTTCAACAATATCCGTATCCTCTGGCACATGCTCATCAACAACCAGTTGCCATTGCTTTTGACGAGCCGCATAGTCGGGCGGTGATATCTGCAAGGTAATGCAGCCTTCTGCTTGCAGTCCGCTCAAGCTGCCCTCTCGATTCAGCAAAAAGCCCAGCAAGCCATCATAGCCAGCTAGGGGCGGCAGATTAACAATTTCGCCGGGAGCGGGTTCCAGCTCAATCACGGGTAGCGCTCGACGCAGCACCGCTAGGGGACCAACTAACCGGCAGAGTTGTGGTAGGGCGATCGCATCCGGTCGCTGCACATGCACGACATCCATCTTCAAGGAACGCGCGACGGCTCCCAACGCCCACAAGCGTCCACATCCTCGCATTCCACGTAGGACAACGCCCTGGGTCAGATTTCTCTGAACGAGTTCGGGGAGGCGTTCCAGCCGTTCCAGGATATCACCCGGCAACAAGCCCTGGAGATCCTGGAAGGATTTCAGCGAGTTGTACGGATGGTAGAACAGTCGAGCGGTGGGAGTCTGAGCCAGGTGGGGTGAGAAGGCTTCTCCTGCCAGGGCATCCCAAATTACTCCTGGCAGGCTTAACGCTTGGGATGCTCTGGGTTTTTCTGGATAGTGTAGAGTGAGCAACCCGCGCCGCTCTAGGTCTAAGGCAAGCTGCCACCCAGGCGGCTCATGTTGGAGAGCATTAAACCGCATCAAGCTGTCTAAAAGCCCAAGGGTGAGGCGTTGTTCTTCGGGAAAGGGGTGCAAAACGCTGTAGACCGTACCAAACCGAGCATCGACTTCCACTAGGGCGATCAGCAGCAGTACCCGCAGATGGGCGGTGCTTAACCCGGCTTGCTGCAGTCGCACGAGGGGTAAGGTTTCGGTTTGGCTGGCTCGTTCATCCCGCTCAAAGATGGCTTGAAATTTTTGGTCGATCGCAGAGAGAGCCGTCAGCTCCGGAAATCTGACACGAAAGCTCTCAAACACAGGGTCAAGGTAGGGCTTCAGAAAGTTGTATTGCTCTAAAATATCCTCCCCTCCCACCACGCTCAGGTAGGCTGCAACATGGACGATCGTCCGTTGCAGCCAACGCTCGATGTGGATTTTGGGAGTTGGTGCTTCTGCCATTGGCCTGCCTCACTCGTAGTGAAATGCGATCGCCCGAGCCATCTCCGGCACCCAGCCCGGATCGCGATCCAACCCAGCCATCCGCACGTCTAGCCGAATTTGATCCAGAGTGAACACCACATCCACATGGGTGCGGGTGAGGTAGAGGGTGGCTGGTTCCAAAAGATAGCCAGAAAGTGCGTCGGGCTGCTCCAACCGCTCTGCTAGATAGGCATACACCTGCTCCAACGCCATTTCCTGCCATTGAGCAAGCACAGCATCGGGAACAGGCTCCCCCGCCAGCTCGGCCAACAGTCCCCAGACCGGGTCGAGCGGGACTTCTGGTAACAAGGATTGCGCTAGGGCAGAAAGCTGGTGCCAGGGAGTCAGCGTTGGTGTGCGCCCCGGCCAGTTTAGGCCAACGAGAACGTTCACCAGATACCACAGGCCACCCACAGCCGTAGCGACGCCCTGTTCTGCCTCCAGGTTTAAATCAGTGGTGAAAAAGAAGGGAGGGTCGAGGACGGGAACATCCACGGAGGCATCTGGGGCAGAATCAGGCGAAGGGGTAAGGGGTAGGGTTGAGGGAGAGGCTGAAGCCGCATCGGTTGCCTGAGGGCGATCGATGCCCTCAGGCATCGATTGCCCATCGAAAGGCGTGCTTTGAATCGCCACAATTTTGGGTACAGAGGAGCGAGGGACGGTAGGAGCGGGGGGAGACACTGCTTTCGGGGCAGCGGGTTCTGGTAAAGCAGTCGGGGGTTCATCAAGCGGTTGGGGTTGCGTGGATAGTTCAGCGATCGCCGTTGTAGCCTTGGGCAATGTCGTTAAAGCCACGTCGAGAAACTGAGCGGTATGGGGGAGAGTCAGGCAAACCGCAAGCAATGCCTGGGTTTCGAGTGGGAGGGACGGCAGGAAGCGGCGCACCGGAGGCGACAGATAAGGCTGTAGCGCAAGGATGAGGAAAGGGAGGACGGGTGCTGGTGCTGCGAGAGTCGGAAGGGGGCATTGATAGACTTGGAGAACCTGCGCTCGCAGTTGCCTCGCCTGGGTGTCTGTCAGTGCAGCCAGTAAAGTGACCATGCTGGAACTGGGATGACGTAGCAGCAAGGTTAGGGCAGCGGGGAGCCATTGTGCGTCTTCTCGCCAAAGCTGAAACAGCGTCTCAGCGCGGTTGCGCTGGGTATGGGGGCGGAGAGCGGTTTGCCACCACCAGCGATCGCCTGCAATGCCCCGATAAACATCCCAAGCTAAGCAGGCTAACCATTCTGCCGGGTCAGCAAACCAGACGCTATTGGCTGTAGACGATACGGGCGTTTGCGCGGGACGAACGGCGGTGTGCCAGCAATCGTTAAGGGCATTTTGGGCGGCTTGTTCCCAGTCGCGCAGACCACGCCAGAGGTTGTCTGTCAGCAGGCTACCGGGTTGGGGATCGGGCAAGTGGCGAACGACCAAAATAGCCTGGGGTGGCAGATCTGGGTAGAGACACACCCGATTGAGGGCACTGTCGAGCCGTCGCTGCCACTGCTGCCGCTGAGAAAGCGTAGCTATCTCGCCTAAGGTCAACCTGACCCGATTCAAAATGAGAGCATGGGAAACGGCACTGCTCATAGTCATGTTTTAACAGGTAACAGTTCCTCGATCCCTGCGTCCTAACCCAAGCAGTCAGCAGAGAGTCATACACGCTACTTTAAGAAAATGCTTGAGCAACGCCTAAGGTGTATCCAAATTGCTCAAATTGAGCCTAAAAATTAAGGGGAGCAGCATTGTACTCCCCAATTACAGACGCGGGATTCGAACCCTTCCGACCTACGAAACATCTGCCACATTGCTGCGAGCTCAGAAACGCAAGCGACTAATACCAATAGAAGCGACTGCATCTATAAGAATAGCAATGCCCACTCATCAGCAAGGCTGTTGCTAACTATTTTTAACATTGAGAAGACGATCTCCTGCAGTTAGCCTACAAAGTTATTTTCGATTAGGTGAGGTTCAGGTGTTGATCCCAAATTTGTAACCTGAATACCACCTCCCGAAAAGCTTGCCAGGGCGTTGATACTGGTCAAATGATTTTGACGAATGACAATGCGACGTCCCAAGGTTCCAAAAACCCGTATCCCATCAATAAACAAATTCGCGGTTCCGTTGAAGCGCCTGAGGGTGAGGTAATTATTCTCAATTACTAAACTGCTACAATTTCCGACAAAAACACCATGACGTTTCTGGTTGGTGTTGGGTAGGTTAGGGGAAGAAACATGCACCATGTTACCTGTAATGAAAATATTTTCTGCAATGTCTGGAGCACCCTTACTATTTTCATTGTGACTCAAGCCAATGTGAATTCCTTGTAGTGTATTTTCAATCGTGTTATTGAGAATCCGTACACCGTTAGCGAGGCTACCCCCAATGACAATGCCTTGAAAAGAAGGATTGCCAGAACTTAGGGCAGCTAAACGATTATTCTCAACTTGTACATAGCGAGTATTAACTAGCAAAATCCCAACTTGTCGAGGCCCCATTTCGAGGTTACAGCTATGGACGCGAACGTTGCTAATCGTACTACTTAGCTGATGCTTACCCACCTTCGATGGAGCAACCGTAATGCAGGCAGAGGTTTTAATAGCGTTGCCAACGCATTTGAGCGTAGCATTCTCAACATTAACCTCCTGACAGTCGTAAAAACTGAGGGTTCCTTGCAAACTCTGACGACCTTGTGGCGTTACTGCCAAGCCATTCTCTGCATATAAATCCCGCACTGTCACGCTTTGACAATTCTCAAAACGCAAAGCTGCCTCTGAATTTTGAGCTAGTAAGCGGGTTCCGGTTCCAGCTCCTGTTATCTTAATGTGCCCTTTATTCTTAATCTCAATCGGGCGCGAAAGGATATATGTTCCAGTTTGCAGGCAAATATGAATGTCTTTTAGCCCATTGGCAATTTGTGTCAGACTGGCTTCCCAATTGCTGGGATTCAGGGTATACGTACAGTTTCCTGAGGCAACTAAGGCAAACTGTCCTAGACCAGAGCGCATGAAAACGACATAGGGTTCATTACCTGCTGTGGCTGAAACCGGATAGATAGCAATCTCCTCTGTACCGGGCTTAATTGGGGCAACAGAAAATGACTCGTGGAAAATACGGCGCAATGCTACCGGATCTAGGCTGACCTGATGACGTGTGATGCCTGAGAAGAACGTTTCTAGCTTGAAGCCTGATAAGCCTGTTTTTCCGACAGGTAGGTAACCTGCTGCTGGCAAGTATTCAAAATAATCTACTGCACGAATATTCACGCCATCTTGTTGGCGAATGTCTTCGAGCTGATGTTGGAATTGTAGGAAAAATACCTTGGCCTCAATCATTCGGCGTAAACCCACCATTGCGCTCTGCTGATTTAGCCATGCATCGTTTTCAACACCTTGAAGGCAAGGACGTCGCACTGCCCAAACATCAACAAATTTCACAGTCGGTGGTTGAAACTGAAACAGGGCCAGGGGAACGTCACAGTCTGTCAGGCGTTTGTCAGCGCGAAGGGAATTTAGTAGACCATATTGAACTGGGGCATGAACGGGGTCAGCCGCGAATGGAGTCAATTGATTAGTACCGAAGCAGCGGTGAGCCAGACGACTGCGATCGATTAAGGCAGTGGGAGACGTACTCACAAAGTCTTCATTGGTCAACGGCACCAGCTTGAACTGCACTCCCACTTCCTCGTAGCGGTTGGTGCAGCCGGGTCTGTCTCCATTCAAGCTAGAGTTAGGAGCCATCGTCACCGAGAGGCGGGTGGCGTTGGTAATCGCCAGCAAATAAAACCCGGTAGATACCACTCCCGTTAGCGTCGTTGCCCCTGCGATATCACAGGGCACAAAGGGGGATGTGGCTGTAGCAGTGGGCCGTTCCGTCAGAACGAGTTCGACGGTGGTTGTTTTTCCTGGCAAGTGGAGGGTGTCTCCCCGGCGGTTGATGGCTAAACCGCTGGTAATCTCTAGGGCATTACGGCTGCTGGCAGCGGTCACATTTAGACCATAGACAACGCCCGCGCCGATCGCCTGCCCCAGGTAGCGCGATCGCTTCAGCTCTGCCACCTGCTCATCCCGCAGATCGGTGGCTGTCAGAATCCGTCCGTTGAAAAAGTTTGGGTGCTGAATGCTATCGCTAAAAACCGCTTCTAAAAATTGTGTCTCCATTAGACCTCCCACCTCAGCTCAGCCATCAGTAAATACAACTGCTCCCGCTCCCCGCCATTCAGCTCCGCCTTCGGCACCAGATACACCATCAGGTAGTCAAGTTGATCGGCATTGACCTCCAGCTTCAATGGCTCGCTGCGGTGCAGGTGAAACCTATCCAGCTCCATCCGGGGCATCTCATCGGTCGCGAAATCTGTAGAGGTCAGAGCCGCATCTAGTCGCACAAGTTCGCCAGGATTCAGCGATCGCAACCAGCGCCAGGTAATGCTCCAGCTCACCACCCCTCCGCGCGCTGTGCAGTAGAGATGTAGCAGAGGCGATTGACCGGGAGGCAGGCTAGTCGGTCGCAGGGTGCTAAAGGCCGCTACGCCTCGCCCCCGATTGAATACCACGGCTGGGTAACCGTTCACGGTGCCCGGTACCGCCAGCGGCAGGGTAGGGTCAATGTCTCGTGGAAAAACGGGGGGGGACTGGCGATCGCTAAATAACACCAAATCAATGGGGCGCAGGATTAGCTGATCCAGCCCTGTACCAGGGGTCCCCGGAGTTCCTGGTGTGCCCGGGGTTCCTGGTGTGCCCGGGGTTCCGGTTCCTGGTGCGCCTGGGGTTCCTGGTGCACCAGTTGGACCTGCTGGACCCTGGGGACCAACCCCTCCTGGTCCTTGCAAAATGCCTTGCAGCAGCAGTTCTTGCAGCAGTCGGGTGTGGAGCAGATACGGACGCTGTAGGTTCACCACCTCAATAGGATTAGGGGGGATTTCATCCACAGTGCCGTCTGCCGTTAATGCAAACTGCACCGTTGCCAGCAAAATGCACTGATCTTCCGAGGTTTGGTTGGCTTCGGGCTTGCTGCTCCAGTATTGCAGGATGGTGCGTCGGTAACGAGTCGCGATCGCTCCTGGTACAGTGACAGGGGAGATCGCCTCGATCGCCGTTAATTGATTGGTTTGCACATAGGCATCCAAGGCCGCTGTGAATAAGGCAACCTGGGTCGCGATCTCCGCTTCTGTGGGTGGTGTGGCGATCGTGTCATCAATGCGAATTTTTTCGAGCAGTTTGAGAACAGGATTTTGGAGTTTATCCAGCGTCGGGCGGGTGGTGGTGATCCAATAGCGCAACAGTTCTCGTAATAAATCGCGAGCCTGCACAGCCGGAATTCTGAGGGCACTCAGCCCCGGAATTCTGGCTGGATCATCAAGGCGGTCTCGCAGCGTTTGCACCAGGGTGGCAGTGGCTGCGTCACTCAGGCGGGCAGAGGGGGTGGCATCAATTTCGATTTTGGCAAACAGGTCACCGATTGCCCGCACCTGATCTTCTTCAATTTGTCTGGGTGGTTTGGCCAGTAGCTTGAGCTCAAAGTCATCCCGAATGCGGGTGTATTGGATTACGCCCTCTTGCCCAGAATCCGTGCGACAAGGATTGCCCAGAATGGGTTGGGCACCAGTCTGGCAGGGGTGATAGCAAAGCGTGACATATACTGCTAGAGAGGAACCGGGACCGGCAATTGGTGTGAGTGTATCGCGGTTGGCGGTTGGGGAACCTTGGGCGATCGCCGCAGCCAGCCAGGTATTCAAGTTGGCGCATTGCAGCGCATCCACCAGCACTTCTCGCCCCTGAGTGTCGATCGCAAACCCAGGCAAGACCTGGATTTCTAACTTCTCCCCAGTGCCGTTGGTGCTAACCTCCAGCCCCCACACGGTGCCGTAGCCGTGCAAGCTACGGTTGTGTAAGCGCGCTTTGTGCAGAAAATAGACCTGTTCTTGCTGAAAGTCTTTGACCCCCAGCACTTGGCCCAGAACATAATTCAGTCGCTCGTAGGCATGCAGTTCGCCCAAATCTGGACAGAGATGAAAGGGTTGGGGCATAGAGTTCTCCTCGTTACGGGGGAATAGCAACTACCGATGGATTACAGTGCGATTGGTCAAGGTATAAGGGAAGGTTTCGCCTAGAGCAGCCTCAGCAAGCGCCGACTGCCCCAGACGGAAGGTATCAAACTGACCGCCCCGCCCCAGGACGGTATCAAACCCTAGCCGCACTTCTCCCACCCGAAACAAGGCCCAGTATTGCTTCAGGTCAAAGGCGGTGTGGGCTGGTTTTTCGAGGGCAATGATGCGTTCCACTAGCCGCTGGGTTGAGGCATCAATGGTGGTTGGCAGCATCACGGTAAAGCGATGGGCACGCGCTTTGGCATCTTGCTTCACATCATTCGTTGAGATCAGCGTCGTTTCGGTTGGGTCTCCAGCAGCCACTCCGGGCTGGGTACGGGTCAAAAAGCGCTCCACAATGCGAACCGTGGAGCAGAGCTGGGCGACATCATCCTGAAAGATGCGGGGGCCAAGTTGGGGGTACAGGGTGAGCAGCATCGCTTGCAGTAACCCCAGTTGAGTGCCGCGTCGCTGGAAGAAGTAGGGTGCTTGGGCGATCAGCAACCGCCGCTGATAGTCGCTCCAGCCCGGTTCTAGAGCTAGCCCGATCCAGCTTGCCAGCCACTCCACCGCCTCCGAGGGCACCGTGCGCAAATCCAGCAAGGTTTGCGCTTGGGCAATCAGTCCTTCCAGAGTGGTCAAGCTGCCTTCTGGGTTGGCCAGAAACCGATCCAGAAAGCTCATTGAGGTGGGGTCTTGTTGGTAAACATCGGGCAGATATTCCCGCAGGTAGGAAAAGCGCGGATAATGCACTCGTATTGCCCTCACCATGGGGGTATTGCGGCCATTGCCGCTCAGGGTGAGGCGAATTTGCAGGTAGCGACCCTGAACTTGCTGAAACAACAACTCCCAGGTACCGGTGTGGGGTTTAACCTGGTCTTCCTCACTCCACAGGGATGAGTAGGGAACCTCGGCGGCATGTCGTTGGTAGAGCCTGGGCTGGGTTTGCCAAGCGTCCCAAACGAGATCGCCCTGAGCATCGGCGGCGCGGGTTTCAACCTCTAACTGGGTTTCGGGGGGAATGCAGGCATCCACACAGAGACGGTGCCAGAGACAATTGGGGTCGCGCCCATCCATGACTGGCAGCAGTAAGGTGGCGGTCTTTTCATAGCGTCGCTGGGGTAGAGCTTTGATGGGCAACCAGCGATCGCCCGCCTGGTGGTAATACACATCTCCCAAGTCCCACACGGCAACCAACGCGACAGACCCATAACTAGGCGGTGAAACAGGATACTGTTTTTTGTAACTGCGAAGGGGGAAATACTGACGTTCGAGCTTCAGCGTGAGAGGAGTGAGGGAATCTACCCGTAGAGCATAGGCTTGATTGCCAGAAAAATCAGTAACAAACAAAATCCCAGTGGGAAGAAACCCTCCCTGAGCATCCCGATTCGGCAGGTAGGCAATGTCGTAACCTTCAATTCTGCCCAGAGTTAAATCATCGGTACCCGCTTCTATCAGATTGATGGTTGTCAGCACCACGGATTGGGATACAGCTCCATCCTTGCTGTAGTGACATAAAACGGAAGCAGTGTCCGGAGCCTGCTGAACCAGTATCCAGAACGAGCCATCGGGGAGCGGTGCAATCGCCATCGGATCGGTGGTATCCAGGGCGATCGCCTCTGCGGTTGGAACTGCCTGCTCATATCGAGGCTGACCCTGTCTCGGTTGAAAAAGGGTTAAAGTTCCTGGCACTTCAGCAGGCATGGGCAGCAACCTTAGAGAGGGATTGAGTCGCCAGACCTGTCGATTCATTCGGTCTAGCACCAGCAGTCCCCCATCGGCTAAAGCTGCCAGATCAAACCGACTTAGGAGACGCGGGTCATCTGGAGAGGCAGGAGGCAAGGGCAACGGTACTCGCAGGAACCCATTATCGAAGGCATAGAGGTCAAACACCAGCAGACTGTTTGTGGTCGGAGACCCCACCACTAGATAGCCCTCCTGCATAACCGCCAGTCCAGACAGAGGTTCAAGCGTCGAGGGCGGGGTTGGCACAGCAGGGCGAAAATTGCCGGTTGTGGGGGGGCAGGGGGCAGGGGGCTGAGGGAACAGTATTTCAGCCTTCGTCGCGTGAGCCCAAAGGACTCTGACTTGCGTTCCCGTTTCATCCAGCCAGTACCAATGTCCATAGGAGTCGCGATCGCTATCCCGTCGATTGTTTGCAGACAGCGAGCTACCAGCAGCCCCTTGCTGTCGAAACGCAAATACTTCGGACTGGAGGTGCAGCACCTGGTGGGTGTCGTCGTATTCCCACTGGCGGTTGCCCAGCGGGGTTTTCTCTGGGTCAATTTGGCTGCGTTGCCAGTCGGCATAACCCAGAAGCAGATGATAGCGAGTGCCGTTCACGTCCTTCATGGGTTAGCACCGTTCAGGTAAGACAGGAATCGGAGTCCACTGCGTTCCATCGAGGGGCAGTGCTGGGGGAGCATTCCGCAGTTGTTCTAATGGGATCGGTGGCCCCTCGGTGACCGAGACACCGATCAAACGAGGCAGCATCAGCCCAGAAATAGCGATCGTGGCTACGTTATTAGCGGTTGCAGAACCCAGCAGCAGTGGATTGTTGACCAGACGCACCCCGGCAACCCTCGCCACGATCGCCTCCAGTTCTTGGGGCAGCACAGACACACCCAAGGACCAACCCGTCTGTTGCTGCCCGCCATAGAGGGGCGATAAAAAGCGATACAACGCTTGCTTCACGGCCTCTCGCACTGGGCCAGTGGCATAACCCCCAAGGATCTCAATGCTAACGGACACCCAAACATCGACATATTGGGGACCGCGCACATGCAGTTCTGTGGTCACCAAGCGCCGAGGCTGGAGGTGGTTACACACAGACTCTAGAAAGAATTGGTCGGGCTGAGGATTATCCGTAGTGGGGCTGGCTGGCACAACCAGCACCGTCACCACACCGGGAATTTCACCCGACCCAGGATTGGCTGGGTCGAACAAAGGCAGCACCTCCACCCGACCCAGATCCACTCCCGGTGTTTGCCAGGTAATGTCCTTAAAGTCCTGCACTGACACGAGGCGATCGCGATGCTGCACAAAGCGGGATACTCCCCGCTCCGCACTAGCCGTATCCTGGGCATCATCCCCACCCCAAGTGCGGATCGGGTTGGTGACTTTGTAACCTGCAGGTAGCTGAGGGCTGCGGTTGATGGAGCCTAGACCTAGATTGCCCTGCCGTCCACCCCCAAAGGCGTAGCTAGCAACAATCCGCTGGGTGGGGCGAGTCCCATGGGCACCATCGCCAAAGCAAAGGTCACCCGATTCCGGATCCAATGTGAAAACTTTGGTGCGGGGTGACGCCTTTACTCCCGCCATGGCTTCTGACTGGTAGATGGGCAAGCGGGGAGCCTGCACCGGCACCTCCGAATCGGCAGCCAGCAGATCGTTAACCCGTTGCCAAGGTTCATTTCCCACTGTCAGTACCAGCGAGTCGGGCAAGACCGGCGTATTCGCCAGCCGAAAGCACTGATCCGGTTCGCCTGTGCCAGAACCTACCACTTCTCCCGTGACCAGTATTTTTTGCTGCACTTGAGTCGCATTGATACCGACCCAACTCAGGCGAACCTTCGCTGATTGGTTAGTAGGCTGTTTGTCAAGGCGCAGACGAATCCAGGTAATCAGGCGATCTCCCAGGTTAGTATCCGCTAACGAAGGGGGATATTCGCCTGTACCCTCTAATCCTGGCTCTAATGCGGCAAAGTTCCAGCCGGTGAGTTCGTCTACACTGGTGGGCAGTTTCAGTTCTACCATCCCCGGAGCATTGAGGAACGACCCATTGCTCCGAGACTCTAACAGACGATAGGTAGGTGTGCTCGTGGTCGCATCGACAATTTCCCACCGCACGGGTGGAGCCTGAGCCTCCGTCCGCTGGGTCTGTCCAGCGGTAACGCTTACCTCGTCATCATCTAAGCGGGGCATAATGCCGAGGGTGAGGGTTTTGCCTGTTAGGTGCGATCGCACCGCTGCCAACTCATTTGCAGTACGTGCTAGCAAGGCAATCCACAAGCAGCCGTCTACGGTCGTGTCGGGTTCGGCCAAATCTAGGACGGGCAGACTGCCATCGGTTGCGGGTTGAGGCATGGTCGCCGTTTCATAAAAGGCAGGCACTCCTTCCCCCAATAAATCGGCATAGAGTTGGCGATACAGCGTGTCTTGTTCGGGGGTGGTCCTGATGGGACGCTTATAGAAAAGTTGGGCGGCGATCGGCAGCACATCTAGCCCTTGCGTCGTCCGAAATCTCACCTGCCCTGCCCGCACATCCAGCCCTGCATCAAAGGTGCGGCTTGCCAAGGGACCCCGCTCATTGGTCAGTGTGACAAAGCCCTGGGCGGTCGCAGCAGGGGCCAAGGGAATGCCCAGCAACTGCAAAAACTTCAACCGATTACGCTCGGGAATCTGGTTTGCCCGGTAGAGAATGCTCTCGGTCATGAAGGCAAACAACTGGATGATTGTGACCCCTGGATCACTATCGTTGAAGTTTGTCCACTCTGGGTTATGCACCGGAATGCGTGCTAGGGCATCCCGCAGAATGTCAGCGTAGTTGCGATCGTCTAGGGGGGGAATGTTGATGGGCATGGGGTTCTTCCTCTAACTTCCCAGGTTCACGGTTAAAGCCAGTCGTTCGCCAGCGCCAGTGGCCAACAGCCCATAATCAAGGGTGAGAATCACTTGCTGCGGATCGCGGGGATCTTCCTCTACCAGCACCTGGCGCAGGCGAATGCGGGGTTCCCACAAGCGCAGGGCGGTTTCCACCCGCTCTTGAATTAGGCTGCGGTTGGCGGTGGTGTTTGGCTCAAACAAAAACCGCCCCAGCCCAGCCCCAAAGGATTGCAGCATCAGCCGCTCCCCCACTTCGGTTTGGAGGATGATTTGAATCGACTCACGGATATTCTGCGGTCCCGACGACCAAGCCATGCGGCCATCCGCCTCGATCCGGGGAGGAAAGGCAACACTGCGACCAAAGAGTTTTCCAGCATCCATAGGTTTACTTCTTGGCTTTCAAGCCTGGTAGGGGTAGACAGAAAATCAGAAAAGGCACCCACTTAAAGATGAGATCCAGCAGCGAAACAATGATGATGAGCAGGATCAGGGCACAGATAGTGATGATCGGAATCGAGAAGGTGCAGATTTTACCAAAACTTAAAGTGCCTGAGGGGCAGCCCCCGGCACTGGCGCTGAAATCCTTGTGGAACGGCCAGGGCAATACCGACAGAACTAAATCCCCAAAGGTGAGATCCCGTGCCTTTTCCACCTGGCAGGCCAGGGAGTCAGACATGACGAACATGGTGTTTTTGGCGAATTTGCGTAATCCCGCTGGGCTGGTGTCGATGGGCATGGGAATCCGAATCGGACGAGCCGGGGCATCGGGGTCAAAGTAGGAGGCCATCTGGAAGCGTTGAGTCGGCTCACTCACCACCGTGGGATGAACCGAGGGCGGGCAGTTGGGTCGTTCATACACACAGCGAATCAGAAATAAATCATTGTCATAATTGGCTTCATTCTGGCTCTTGATCAGGGTAGGGGCGGTCGGCACCAGCGGTAACCGTTGGTTGGCATCAGGGGGGAGCGCGGTGAGTGCGTCCCGAATGCGCTGGACAAAGACTAGAAGGTCGAGATCCCCTCCATTCACCAGGCTGTTGACCCCATTTCCACAGAGGAGAAACTGGGATGCGGGCCAGCCAGCAGGCGATTGGTAGCTGTAAGGTGCCGTGGCATTTTCGAGATGCACTCGGGCGGCGTAAACATCCTTCAGGGCTTTGGCAAGACTCGTTCTCCCAGTGGGGTCACTCACTCCACTGAACTTGTTTTGGAGCACCATGAAAGTATTGAAATTTTCACTGGTTTCGAGTTTGAAGGTGGTGGACTGCAAGGTGTCGAGCAAGGCTTTACCAGGCGTTCCCGTCGGGACTGGGGTATCGGGGCTGATCTCAAGCCGATTCCAGACAGCGGGTAAATAGTCGCGCAGATAGTAGGCCAGATCGAGTAGGACATACCAGGAGACGGATTGTAACTTATCTTGGGCAAGGTGGACACTAGCCAAGAGTTCATTGCGACGGCCTGCCTCCAGCTTGCTCCAACTCTCCACCAGGGTACGGTCTTCTTGAATGCGGCTTTGATTGATATTTCGCCAGGGGGCAACAACATCGACCTGAAGCAAGGTGAGGAGACGATCGCGGCGATCGCCCTCCGTCTCAACGACGCTATCTCCAGTTGCCTTGGACTGAAGCCCCGCATTTAAGAATGCTTCCCGATTCGATACCGGAATTAACCCGGAGAACATGCGGCGAGCATAGCCATCTGCCCTCTGGGTGTAAGTGACCGGGAACATGGGAAAGGTTTGCTCTCCCGCCTTTAAGGACTGAAGCAAAGCTGGCTCAACAGGCTGCCAGAAGCCATTCACAAAAGCGTGTTCTTGCAGCACCTTGTTGACCGTCAGCAGCCGTCGCACCACGAATGACACGGTTTCCCGCTGGGTGGTTTTCAGAGTCTTATCGGGCAGTCCCGGAATGCGGCAAACCAAGTTAGCCGCCACCAGGTAATAGCGCTGATGGGCAGGCTGATAGAGCTTCAGCGGTTCGTTCTGGAGGGCTGGATCGTCCAACATTTGGGTGGGTGGGGTGGAGGGCGTTTGCCCAGGAGCCAACCGCAAGGAGGGGATAGGGGCAGGTTTGCGCCAGGTTTCCTTCTGTACCTGCCATTCCCAAAGGCGGGTTGGGGTTTCTGTTGCCACAGTCAGGAAGTCTTCCATGAAGGTGTCGGTCGTAAAGCGCAACATCGCGGGTTGGGCAAAGACAGGGTTATCTGTGCGGGGTTGGAGAACCGCCCACAGAGGGGATGCGGTTCTCCACTGCACCGGATGGTCACCCGGAAAGGTTTGTCGCAGAACACGAGGGGCAACTACCATATGTTTCCGGCTCCTGGGGTATAGGTGGTACTGACGGTGGTGTTGGTGATGTTAGTGTCGCACTGCACCACGCCACTGAATTTGCTCATCCCAGCATCGACGGTGACCATACTGGCGGAGACTTTCAGCGTTGTGGCGTTGATCGTGACGTTCGTGCTGGTGGTAAGGGTAATCCCGCTGCTATCCAGGGTGACTTGGTTGCCGTTGGCATCACTTAGCTCAATGCTGGCGGGCGTGTCTTGGCAGGTAATGGTTTGACCACCTGGGGTTTCGACCTTTAACTGAACTGCCCCATCGGAGTCGTCGAAGGTGACCTTAATGCCACTGCGGGAGGTGATCGAGCGAATATTATTGTTGCGATCCATCGACTCTGGCGGATTGTCCACCCCATTCCATACGGCTCCGACCACAATGGGAGACCAGGGACAGCCACCCTCAAAGGCAAGGATCACCTCGTCGTCGGGTTCGGGAATGAACCAGGTGCCGCGATCGCTCCCAGCCATCAGTGTTGCCACCCGCGCCCAAATCTCGAAGGGGTCGCCATCGGGGTCGGTAGTCCACGGTAGGCGCACCCGTACCCGACCTTGTCCGTTGGGATCTTGCACATCGGTGACGAGGCCAACGTAGACCCCGAAATAGGAACCGCCCTCACCGCTAATCGGCAGGGTGGGTAAAAAACCGGGGCTAGTAGGGCTAGTTATCATCACACTCTCCTAAGAACCAAGACTGGGACGTTCCACCACAAACTCAGTGGTGTAGCCACCCCCTGGGCGGCGGCTAAAGCAATGCTGCACTTCGCTGACGTAGTAGGTGCCACTAAACAGAGAGCCGAGTCCTTCCAGGGCGATCGCCAGCCCCACCCGAATGCGGGCATCGCCTCTGGCTTTGCCCGTACCCACCACAAAGCGGCGAGCCTGGGCACGAAAGCTGGACTCGGCGATCGCCTGGGTCTCTTCGCTGGTCAGGGGCATTTGCTGGGCAATGCGATCTACGCGATCGCCAAAGGCGTTACTGACAATGCTGGCGGCACTGGTGGCTCCTGCCAGTTCACTACCCAGCACGCGGTCGGTGGCGTTATGGTCGATCCGTTCTTTGGCCTGAACATTCCAGCCGCTGACCACAACTTGGGTGTACTGATTGGCCGTATCGGCAATCACGCTAAACTCCAGCAGCCCCCGGTTGAACACTAAGGTAAGCTGATCTCCGTTTTGCTGGCGATCGCTGCGCCCTTGCACATGCAGGGTGCTACCCTCAATCCAAATTTCTGCCGCCAAGCGCCTTGCCCGCTCCCGTAGAAAAGCCAGATCACTCTGGTTGAGTTGGGCAATCACCGAGTAAGTGATGGAGTCCAGATCAATCTCAGGCTGCAAACTATGGTCATTGGCGAGTTGCTCGAAGACCTCTTGGTCAGACACATCTTCAAAAGTACGGGTGCGGCGAGTTTGGCGCAGAGACTGCGCCGCATCCTCAGCCAGCACTACAATCTGGGGCGGCTCCCCAGCTAAAAACTGGCCTTCAATCGCGCTGATCCGCCCCTTAAACACCTCTGCCTCGGCCTCCCCATCCCCCAAGGTAACGGCGATTTCTTTGCCAAAGTCCAGCACATCCCGGTCGAAATACAGATAGTCTGGCCCATTGCCGCGATCGCCCCAATTGCCAAAGCGAGCCTCGCAACGGTACAGCCCCTCCGTGGTTTCCGCTACTGTCAGTGCCAATAAGGCGGCAGCAAGACGCGGCTGAGCCTCACCCTCAATGCTCAGGGCGGCTTCGGCAGCAACAATTCCAGGGGGGACTCCAAGTTCGATCATGGGGGGTTCATCGTAGGGGTAAAGGGGCTAGCGGGATTGCGATCGCAGTTGGCGTTCCATCAATTTGCGGGTTACCCAGTAAATATCGCGGGGGGTTGGCCCAGCAGGGGACAGGTTGACGGATTCGGTGTTGCGGCTCTCTGCTCGACTAGGAGGCGGAGCGATGACTTCGATTTCGTTGATGATGATGGGCATAGCGGGTTTGGGGGTTTGGAGGGTTGAAGGGTTCGAGTTTGGGGGTGAGGGGATTTAGAGGTGAGGGAGTAAAGGATCGTTGGTCATGGCAGCCACTTTTGGCTCAGATGCGGGCGTTGGTTTAACCACTAAGGCTGACTTTTGTCCCCAGATTTAGGTTCACCAGGGTTCCAGGGGTGAGGTTACGGGGGTTCTCAATGCCATTGAGAGATGCCACCGCTTTCCAGTCAGCCTGGATACCAGCACTCGCGACCATACCCTGAACAGTGCCCCCCTGCACAGCAGCCGTTAGGGGCTGGGTGCCGGATGGGGTAGCTCCCTGGGGGGGCGGGGTGGCTTTGGCGTTAACGCTGAATTTGAACTGAATGCCGGGTTGGCTCAAATTCATCGATACGGTGGCTCGCAGGGGGTTGCCGTCTTCAGACCACAGGTCTAAGGTTTCATCCATAGACACCAGAATGCCGTCGAAGAAAAAGCTGCCCCACTGAAACCGCAGTCCTGGCACCGTATACTTGGGTGCTTCTCCGGAGGTGTCTTCGGTGGTACTCATAAAGTAAGCTACCTGCTGGGTCATGCGGCGCACATCTTTAACGTCAGTGGCTGCGGCTCCGGACACGTCAAAAATCAGCTCTACTGCTAGTTTTGAATCGCCTTTACCGACGTACTGCATGGCGGAACTGGTGCTTTGGTCGTTGGTCTGCACCTGATTGGCATAGGCCACCTTCAGAGACGCTGGGTTGAACTGTACTGCTACAGGCTTGGTGCCCTTCTTGGGCATGGCTTCGTTTTGGCCATCGGGCCACTCAATTTCAATTAGTTTGGCTTTTTCTAACGTCATGGCTTTTCCTTCCCCCTACGACAATCCGATGCTGGCTTGGGCACTCACCCCAACGCTGGCCTGAACGTTCAGCCCCAGTTGAGAACTGTCAAAGTCCACCTCCATAGCGGCATACACAAGCTGCAACTCTTCGATCGCAATTCCTCCCTCCTTGGCATTCAAAGCTGGTACCCGTAATTTGATGGGCAGACAGTCCTTAAGTTTGAAGGTAATTTGCTTTTGCTGAGCACCATCCAGCATGACGATGGTTGCTTGACCTCGCAATCCCCGCTGCTTTGTCTTCATCACCTCGGTAAACCAGCGCCATAGACCAAAATCTTTACTCATGCCCCGCTTGAGGGTGAGCTGCCCGTAAGAAATCGGCCCTGCCAGATGCACCTGTTCCGTATTCAGGCCACCCTGGTGAAAGGTCTTAGGTTCCATCGACAGTTCTAGCCCATCGCATTCTGCAAACTCGGCCTTGCAGATCTGGGTAGAAACCCCAGGGACACTGATTTCTACCAGAAAATTGAACGTGGTAAAGATGCGACTAGCGACCATTGGGGCGTACCTCCTGCACCGTCAGTACATTACTTTCTATTTGCACCAGCCGCACGGTGATAAACGTCATAGGCTGGGAGGGAGCGACCCGTAGTTCTACAATCAACTGCCCCTGCTCGATTGTGTTTTGGCGGTTGAGGATGCCGTCAATTCCTACCTGGTAGGCTTCGGTAGGCACCCGTCCGGCAAAGGCTCCCCGATCGAACAAGCGAGCCAAAACCTGTTCAAACTGCTGCTGAATCCGGCGGCGAAAAGCAGCGCTATGAGGAGCAAACACATAGGTCTGTCCTTCCCTTAGAGCCAGTCGCCGCAGCAAAATCAGCAGCCGTCGGATATGCAAATTTTCTAAATCCGGGTCAAGGCTTTGGGTATAGCTCCCCCAAGCCACAAAGCCCCGTGCTGTTTGCCGAATCGGGTTAATGCCAGATCCGTAAAGTGTCTGCTCATCCCCCAAATTTAGTACAGGCAAGGTGGCAAGAACATCTTGAAGCACCTCATTGGCTGGCGCAATCCAGGCTCCTCGGCTGAGGCTGCGAGCTGCCATTACCCCAGCCATGCTGCCGGCGGGGTGAGTATGAAGTAGTTCCCCAGTTTCGGCTCGGCTGACCAACCAGGGGTGATACAGAGCAATGTAGCTGTCGGTGGTGTCTCCATCTCGATGCACCCTGGTTAGCAGCCGTTGCTGATGGGTCAAGGTTTCTGGGAGGCGGTAGTGTTTGGGTACCCCTAAGACTGCCACCAGATCGCCTCGCGCTGCTGCCAGTCGAGCCACAGCCTGCTGCACGTCTAGAAGTCCAGTTGCTTCGTATTCTTGAGGTAAAAGCAGTTGCCATTGGGTGGCTTCTGCTTCAGTTGGGGAGGATGGTCGAGTTTTGGTTTCACCCGATGCAGGGGTAACACAAGGGGTGAAGAGGCTGATGGTAGAAGGGTCGGGGGTGGATGCTGATACGGACGCAGCGGGGAGGGTGGGGGCAGCCGATGGAGTTAGCCGCCAACCGCGATGGGCGGCGTCGGGAAGGGCAATCAGGCTAATTTCTTCGATGGGGAAAAGGGCATGAATTCCCCTGAGAGGTTGGGCTTGGAGGTAGAGGCGATCGCTTGCCTCAGCCATTAACGATCGCTGTCCAGTCAAGCGTAAGGTTTGATCCAGAAATATCTCTGGCCAGAACGAACTCCAATCCGCCCCGCTCAGCCCCTGTTCATCGTCTGTGGTGGGCACCAAACCGTCTCGCACTAAGGGCATGGCATCTGGGGAAACAGCACCCCGACTCGGTAGCTCAACGCTTAGTCCTAGGGGAATGATGGTGATGTCCTGAACCAAATCCAGAGCCAGGGGAAAACGCGGAGACTTTACCTCTTGCCATAGGGATTGGATTGAAGATTGGATTGAGGCCGATTGTAGGGGTTGAGGCAACCCAACGTGAGCCGCAAATAACCGATCATCATCGGGAAGATTGCCGAGAAAACGAGGATGGGAAGCAGCACAGGCTAAGTTTTGGAGGGTGTAATCTGCAGCAGATTCCCCACTCACATTCAGCGCTATTTGCAACCTTTGGATGCGAGTAATTGTGAGTGATTCAGTCGTAGACCATCCTTCAATCCAGGCTCCTTGAAGGTTGACGCGCCTAGCTTCTACATCTTTTACCAATAGCCAGATTCGCGATCCATCGCTGGTATTTAGCTGAAGCCAATCGCCGGGTTCATCAGGCTGAAAGGCGATCGCCAACCACACAACTAGCGCATGGACTGAAACACCTTCTGACAGCAGGTAAAGCCAAAATTTAATCAAGGGACTGAAGTTTTTGGTTAAAACCCAGCCTCCCTCCGGCGTGAGCTGGGCCAGAACTGGCATTGATATGGGCGCGGATATTGGCCCGGATAGTGCAGAACGATTGGTCTCCACAAATCCAGATGTGACCTGTTGAACCGTGCAAAACCAGTATGTATTTGCAGCGTGGCCCTTGATCTGAGTAGTCCCTCCATCAACCTGGAAATCGGTTTGCCCGATGACAACATAGGCTTGATGGCGTTGATCTGAAAAATCGAGCTGCAACAGATCGCCAATCTGCAATTCCTGATTGCGGATCAGGGGTAAGGATAGGGAAAAGGCAGCACCGGGCTGAATGGTTGCAGCGGCAAAGGCTATTCGATCAAGCTGTAGTTCGACTCTGACTTGAAGATTGTCAGACCAACTGCCAACGCTACGAGCTTTGGCGATAACCGGAGTGTAGTCACTGCGGTTGGTTTGCAATAGACCCGCTAAGGGAAACTGGTTGGCGATCGCCTGCTCTCGACTGGCTACCCGCACCACCCAACAGCGTCGCCCACCCTGGGCAAAGAATGCCCTTATCGCTGGAGCTAAACAGGCGGTCTGCCAACTCCCGGTTTCCCCATCCCAGGCCAGCCGATAGAGACCACCAAAGACATCGGCAAAATCGGCATAGCTCTCTACCACCACTGGCACGTCTAAGGGCCCCCGTTGGGCAAAGCCCACAAAGGCTGCTATGTCCATCCGAGGCAGATCTACCACCGTTGGCGTTTCTGCTCGAAAGGCAATACCAGGAAATAGGCGGGTGGGAGGCATCGGTTAACTCCTACTCAAACTTGATGTCTTCTACGGACAAGCCCAGTTCTTCGATCGCCACATCGGTGCCCTTACCGTTGAGAGAGGGGCCGGTGTATTTCATCGGCTGTGCCCCTTCCAGTTTCCAGGTCATGGCGATCGTACTGAGATCTTCACTTTGAAGTTGAATGGTCACAGAGCGACGGGCATCTGCGCCATTGCGAACCTCATTCAGCCAATCGATTAGATCTAAGGCTCCCAAAACTCCTCGCTTCAGGGAGATATCGGTGGCCTTATAGAGTCCAGGAATTTTAATTGGGGCGTTGCGCTTTTCGTTGCCTGCCCGATATTCCTGCATGGTAATTTCTACCCCCAGTCCAGTTACCTCTTGAAAGCCCGCCTTGGCTCCATCGGTACCACCACCCAGATTCACCAGATATCTAAATGCGCTGTAAGGGCGTTCACGCTCAGTAGCCATCGCTAAATCTCCTCAATAGATTGCTAGTACAAAATTGCTAGTGCAGATTGTTGATGCAGGTTGTTGATATAGATTGACAAAACGAATTGCTAACGGCGATCGCCTGTCCACTGACCAATGCGGAAGATGACAAATTCTGCTGGATACAATGGCGAAACCCCAATCAGGCAAATCATGCGGCCATTATCGAGATCGTTTTGGGTCATGGTGCTGCGATCGCACCGCACAAAAAACGCTTCCTCTACCTTGGTGCCTGCCAATCGTCCACTGCGCCACTCGGTTTCTAAGAAGCTCTCCACCGTACGACGCACATTCGCCCACAGCCGTTCGCCGTTGGGTTCAAACACTGCCCACTGGGTAGCTCGATCAATCGAGGCTTCCAGGTAAGCAAAATAGCGGCGAATATTCAGATACTTCCACTCTGGATCGGAACTGACCGTTCGCGCTCCCCAGACGCGAATGCCCCGCCCCTCAAAGAAACGCAGACAGTTAATCCCCAGGGGGTTGAGGATATCCTGTTGGGCTTTGTTGATCAGGATCTCTAAAGCGATCGCATTGCGGACGACTTCGTTAGCGGGGGCTTTGTGAACCCCAATTTCTGTATCGCTGCGGGCGTAGATCCCGGCCATGAAGCCGCTAGGAGGCAGGTTCAAATTCTGTTCGCTAATCGGGTCGTTAACCGTTACCCAGGGGTAGTACACCGCTGCCCGCGTTGTATCGAGCAGCGATCGATATTCCCGCACCCCCGACAGCGAAACATTATCGGGACTGTCGAGCACCGCTACCCGATAGCGCATCCGTTCGCAGTGGACGATCAGGTTTTGACTAATGGCAAGAATGTCGGTGCGGCGAGTCCCCCAGTTGTAGGAGTAGCCTGGTGCCGCCACGATCGCAATCTCTTCCAAATCTTCTAATGCCCGCAGTCCGCTTTTGACAGGGGGGTCGTCCTGTTCTATCCCTTCGTAGCGAATCGGTTCGGGCTGGCCGCCATCACTGCCCCCCGTCAGTCGATAGGTAACCGACTGCAAAAGGTTCAATCTCGGCATACCTTGAGCATCGATCAGGGGGTTGCCCTGGGCGTTAACCTGCTGCCCCCAATCAGTTACGCCCAACAAGCTTGCCGCCAATTGGGCATCGCCAACCGTCTCATCCGCAGACTGGAGTATGACTGGTGTTTCCATCGCTTGCAGGCGGTTGCTAATCTCGATGGCAAAAAGCTGGCTGAGGCTATCTCGACTGCGATTTGGCAACCCCGATAGGGTTAAGTTTTCTAAGGTTTGAGGTTGGGCAAATTTCCCTGGCATCTGGATCTCGACGCTGATGGCAAGGGGAATCAGGCGATCGCTGCTGGGGTTGAGGCTGCTGAGCGGCAGATCGCTCCCTGTGGAGGGTCGAAAAGTCCAAGTATTATTGCTGCGGATTGCGCTATGGATCAGTGCTGTGCCGCTGCGCTGGATGACGACCAAATCGCCATTTCGCACCTGACGCACGATTGGCAGCGGCGGCGTACTGCTATCGAAAGTTAGGACATTGGCTCCCAAACGACCGTTAACGGCGATCGCCATGTCGCCCGCTGCACCCGGAAACCGAGCCAGCCAATTTGCCTGGGCATTGACATCGGCAAGTCGTCGTTCGATCGTTACCCGTCGCGCTGCATTGGTAATGGCTGTCCCCATACCAGTGGTGGCAGTAATCACAGGGGCGATCGCCGCCACTAAAGCTCCCAAGGCGGTATTCGCCGTGCCTGCGGTGACCTCATCGTTCATCGCCGTTAGAGCCGTGTTGAGCGTTGTCACTAATGTCGCCAGTCCCGCTGCGCCATTCCTAATTCCTGTTGCTCCAGTGGTTACCGTTGTTCCTGCTGTCGTTAACGCAGGCAAATCAGGACTCACCCCGACTAAACTGGTTGATGTTCCCGCCGTTACCCCCGCCGCATAAGCTGCTACGATCGCGGTCTGAGCCGTCGCCACAGTCGGCCGTTGAGTATTGGCAGACTGAAGTGCGTCATCCGCCGCATTGATAATATCGTCCCAAAGATTGCTAAACGCTTCGGCCAGGGTCGTTCGATCGGATCCCACGGGCAAACCATTAATAAAAGTATTGAGTTGGGTGCCGATGTCGGGATTGGCGTTGGCGTAGTTGTAGTTGAGGGGCGGTTCCGGAATCGCTGGAGGATCGACCACCGCCAAGACCCGACCCACCGCAAACTGAAGGATTGCGATCGCTGCCGCCCTGGCTGTTTGCAGTCGAGTTACCGTTGTTGCTAAGGCCGAGAGGACAGTGTTGGTTGCGGCGATCGCCACCCCATCCACCGCCCCAATCTCCGGCGTTGGTGCAGGAATTGCCGCCCTTGCTCGTCCGTCTATCACCTCCGAGGGGGGTTGGTAAGCCCGACTGACATAGAGCCGCGAACCGCCATTATCAAAAAAATTGCGTACGGCATGGGCAAGATAATTGGGAACCTCATCCGCGCCATAGAGCAGCGGGTCGAGTCCCCCATAAATGCGCTCAAACTGACCAAAACTTGTCATCAGTTCCGGTTCACCTTCCGTCGGGCCATAGCGAGTAGCCCCCACAAACCCGGTGGTGCTGGTGCCCACTCCCTCAATCGACTTGGAGCGAAAGCTGGTTTCTTCGACATAGACACCGGGGGCAAGATATTCCGGCATGGGCGAATCTCCTTGTGCAATATGACGTGAGCTTATCTAGGCTGGATTCGCAGCACCGATTCCACCTGGGTGGCGCTGAGGGCTGTCCGCAAAATCAAGGGACGACCAAATTGCAGATTGACGGACAAGTTGGGCTGGAACTGTAAGGGAGCATTCGGGTCAGACGTATGGTTGATGGCGATCTGCGCTTGGGCTTGGTTGAGCAACCTTTCTAAATCAGGCACGCTGCTGTTGGGCCATACTATTGGGCTGGTGTCATACTGAATCGTGACCCTCAACGGAAACATCTGCCGATCCAAGGAGGAATAGGGCGTCTCTGGTGTCGCTGGATCGGGTATGGCTGGATACGGCATGGGCAACAACAGCATCCCCCGGCGATCAGTCATGCCGTAGTAATCAAAACCCGAAGCTGGTAGTGCAGAGAGTGGCTGCACCCTGACCAAGGCATAGGCAGCAGGAATGGGTGTATCCCCCGCACCGATCACAAGCTGTGCCCGCACTACAGCTTGCCCTGGCAGCACAGGGCGAGTAGGCGCTGACCAAAGTTGAACCCCGATCGCTGCGTTATTGCCCAACTCCGGTCGAAACAGAGAGGTTCCGAGCCAATCGCCTTGTCCACGAAACACCCCACGAAACGGCAACCGAGCGACAAATGACATGGGCAGAAACCGCTCCAACCGATCTACCAGATCGATCGCCACCAATTGGTTTGAAGGGACAGACTCCCAGAATTGTTGGGTTGAGCCTGCGGCAGGGATTTCTCCGGTAGAGAGGCCAAAGAAGGTGATCGCGCCACTCGGTGTCATTTGCCCCAGGATGGGGTTGCCTAAGCGCTGGGCGCGATCGTCACTCAGCCGCTGCGCCTTCACCTGCAATCCATCGGCAACCACACGGTTTGTGACTCGATCCCAAAAGCGGATCCCCAAGAGGGTCTGAGTCGTATGGCGCTCTAGCGGGATCAGTTTCATCATGGTGCTCCATCTAGGCGCTGCATATCTGACGTCCGTACCTGCACGGGCTCACCAACCGGCATCACTCGACGGGATTCCAGCACCAGGTTGCGCACTAGGTAGGGAATTGTAATTTGATAAGGCAGTTTATCCTCACCGAGCATGTCCCACAGTTGCAGCAGCTCCTCCCCATCCATCTCACTGAGCAGCAATTCCACCGCTTCAGAGTCCTCAAAAATGGGTGTAGCACTGCCAATGTTGAGCACTGACGCTGGAATCATGGAATAATCCTCCAGGATTCGCACCACCCAACCCAACAAGCGATTTTGAGTGCTCGGATTATTGCCCCAAATCGTTATCAGAAGGTACAAATCTAGGGGTAGCTTACTGTAATGCCGCTGACCATTTGGTGAAAGGTTCCCAGTGGGAGTTCGGTGCGAGAGGTTCGGTAACGCACGATAGAGAAATACAGAAGCTCCAGAGGCAATGTGACGGGTTGAATCAGGATTAGAAAAATCATCTGACTGATAGACTGCGAAGCTTGGCTTAATAGTCCCCAAGCCAAGCTCAGATGCATATTCTGCCATTGATGATTGCAGAATATGCACAATAGCATTACACACAGCGCTCGCAGCATCAGTAGTAGCCAAAGTTCACCTCTATGGAAACTGAGTTATGACAAGCCTTAAACTCCTTCAAACAGCAAGCTACCAATTTCTAAATTTCAGATATATCAAAATTTCAGATATATATCAATTGGTTTAATGAATTGTTAGCTCTCAATAGTTAAGGTAAAAATCTACGCAAGCTGCCTACAAATGGAAGCCTTTAGTCGCGAGAAATAACCAGAAGTCATATTCTCATCAATGCCTCAGGAAAGCTGTTCAAAATGACAAATTAGAATGATGTCGTCGAAAAATTCACTTTTCAACATAAAAATAGACATCCTGCAGATCATGTTACCTATCGATGACACTTCCTAAATCTATGTAGTCTTTCGTCGCTTCTCTAAGTAAACCTAATCTTCTCCAAAAACACCCAAACTTTTGTGGGTTGGGGGAAAATTGGGGGGATTTCTTAAGAAAGAGTCTAAAACCCAGATTCTATAGCCTTTTAAAGAGGACTGAAAATCCTCGTGTCACCGGTTCAAGTCCGGTTCCTGGCATTCATCAATAGAATTAAACAGAAGGCCCGAAATCACCTGGATTTGGGGCCTTCTGTTTTTCCAACCCTCAAAACGTTCGTGCCATTTTAAGTATTTTTAAGTTTATTTGGTACTTTAACTGATGTAAGCGAGATGCTCAAGAATTACGAAGGTAAATCTTGTTCACCAAACGTTATGAGTGTCCTTAAATTGATAAACAGCAGTGTAGTTCCAAACTCCTACTTGAGCAGCGCCGAAAACTGAAAACCAATAGTTGCTGGCTTTAATTCGTTTCTGCCAACACTTCCTGCAGACGATTTCTAAATTCTCCCTTTGGATGCCCTCCTTTCACTTCCCCCAGAATTTTAAACTCTTCGGATTCTGGCGAATCGCAAATCAGGTAGGTCGGCCACCCCATGTCGGCTTTATCAGGGTATTGAGTTAACAAAATCTTGCGGTACTTACGATAAGTGGCGAGATCTTGCATTTTGCAGTCAATGAATTGCAACCCTAGTTCTTCTGTCACCTTTTGGTCATAAAACGCCATCTTGTGGCAAATTCCGCAGTCTTCTGAAGAAAATTTAATCACGGCTCGGTTCATCAGTGGGTTACTCCTACGTCACATTCATTGACTACTATCCACCTATAAACCTAGCTAAGATAGATACAGACGGAACGAGTTTTTTGGATAGCTGTTGAAAGCGCCGATAAAAAATACCCCAACCCGTTGCGGGGTCAGGGTACCAAGTTAGGGTGCATATACCAAGCCATCATTCCTAGCCAGGGAGGACCATTCTGGATACTCTTTAAAGTATTAGAAATAGATTGGAGGTTTTGATGGCGATCGCTGCGCTTTGCAAAGAGACCTGCAAGAGATCACACTTAGCAAAGTGACACAATAGCGATGAGGTTTATATAAACTTCATAATAGAGTTCGCATGTTGGTTAAACATGTCTTGATAAGCCACAACAAATAGGATTAAAGATAGTTTCGGATAGCGCTTTTTAGCTAGCGGGTGTCTTCTTGATTATCTAAGTGGGCATCTTTAAACCCATATGTTGGTTGTGAAAAATTTGTAAAGAGTTGGTTCGAATTGCGTTTCTGCCTGATGGATGCGGTCAGTCGTTGTTTACTAAAGATGGACTTGATTGCCCTAACTCAAGCAACAATGCCTATAGTCTTCTGGGAGGATAATTGTGACCCAGGAATTTCACCTATCTGTCACGCCAGTTCGAGAAAATGAATATTTGGTGCGAACTGAAGACGTTGCGCCTGGCGTGCCCCTAGCAGAAGAACAGGTCATTTGGTCAGTTGAAGATTGGTTGACTGAAGCCAGTCTATTAATGGATGATCCGCTACTTGGCTTACTGGGGCATCGAAACCTGCCGAGTGGGTTTAATTCTGCATCCTTGCGATCGTCTACTGGCGAAATTCCTGCTATCAATTTAGCGACTTTTGGGCAGCGGCTTTACAGTGCGGTGTTTCAAGGCACCATTCGAGATAGCTGGATGACTGCTCAAGGTATTGCTCAACATCGTCGAGAACGACTACGCCTTCGGTTGGGCTTGAAAGGAACTCGGCTGCATCGGTTGCCGTGGGAAGTGCTGTATGCAGGCGATCGCCCCCTGGCAACGGGCACCGATGTGGTCTTCTCTCGCTATCACTCCAGCTTCTCCATTATCAAATCTCACCTTTCTGACCCAAAAATCTTTACCAACGAATCGCCTCATATTCTCAAAATTCTCATGGTCTTGGCAGTTCCAGCTGATCAAGATGCATTGGCTCTAAAGCAAGAAGCGGAACAGCTGAAACAAGAATTGCAAGCATCCAGTAGTAGCAGTCATCTCAGCATTGATCTAACCATCCTGGAGCAACCCGGACGAGAACAACTGACCCAAGCCCTAGAACATAACCACTACCATGTCTTACACTATGCCGGACATAGTAACCTTAGTGCTGCGGGCGGCAGCCTTTATCTAGTCAATCGGCGTACTGGGTTAAGTGAGGTGTTGAGTGGCGATGACTTGGCAGGATTACTGGTCAACAACGGCATTCGCATGGCAGTGTTTAATTCTTGTCGCGGAGGATATACAGCGGCAGGATCTAGCAGTGAAGCGGAAGGAAACCTGGCTGAGGCGCTGGTCAAACGCGGAATCCCAGCCGTTTTGGTAATGGCAGAGCGCATCCCCGATGAGGTGGCGCTCAATCTGAGTCGGTTGTTTTACCGTAACTTAAAGCAAGGATATCCGGTAGATCTCAGCTTAAGTCGATCGCGTCAGGGCTTAATTTCTTCCTATGGCTCAGATCAGCTTTATTGGGCGCTGCCAATCCTATATTTGCATCCTAAATTTGATGGCTATCTCCAACCCACTCCAGCTAGTGTCGTCAATCATGGCATGTCATTGGATGCTCCATCTTCTAGCGGGTTGTATGACGGCAGCGACGCAGACTTGCCCCAGTTAAGAGCGCCTGAACTGACCATTCGGCATGAGGTTGAGATTAGCGACGAAGATGACTTACTCTATTTTGATGATTGGGAGTTTGAAGACATCAGGCTTCCGGTTGAAGAAGATGATGTGATCAAACTGGCAAATGCTTTAGAAAAAGCCAAGGAATTTGAGCACGTCGAAGAGCAAGATTCGGCATCCAGTTGGATGGATGAGGTTTCTCATAGCCCAACAGTGTTAGAGCCGGATGAACCTTTACTGCCTAACCCGTTTGGCGAAGACTTGCTTTCTGATGGCGATGCAGACACGAAGTCAGATGACTATTGGTTGCCGAATTCTCCCTCCCTCCCTCCTTCCGATGAATCGGGTGGCTACTCTAATCATGCGTCTGCGCTCTTCTCCGATCGCACTACCACAGCAACAATCGCCCAACTTGTGGATGTGAAAGTCTATTCTGAATTGGAAACAGTGCTAGCAGAGATGGGCACATTAACCAGCGCGATCGCGACAGCGAATCGCGCCGTGCAGGCAAACCCAACGAGCGCTACGGCACATATCAATCTAGGGTGGGTGTACTATCAGCAGGGCTATTTAGCCGAGGCGATCGCGGCCTATCAACAAGCGCTGCAACTCGATTTCAATTCGCCGCTCGCTTACAATCGGCTAGGGTTGGCACTATATCAGCAAGGCAACCTAAGTGATGCAGTACAAGCCTATACTCATGCGGTGGAGCTAGATCCACACTACACCGATGCCAGCAATAACTTAAAGGCGCTGTTGTATCGACCCAGCGTGTCTTCATCATTACCCGCTATCTTGCCAGTCACCTCGCCAGCTAAATCGGCGACCGTTACACCCATTCATCCGACTGCTGACAGTGCTGCAACCTTGGCAGCGACCAAGCCAAAACAGCGATCGCTGTTTTGGCTTGGCTCCGGTCTTTTTGCTCTATCCGCCTTACTCACTAGTTGGGTGTTTCATGCCCAAATTCTAGAGGCGATTCCTAGCATCCCTTTGAAGATGGGCATTTCCCTTAGCCCCAAGACATCGAGTAATGAAAATGACTTGAGCCAGACCAGTTCTGCGGCTTTAGTCACCCTAGCCACCGATCAGATTAGTCAAGGCAATATTGATCTAGCACAACCCGCGATCGAACTACTTCTAGATCGACACTCGCGCAAAGAAGCAGAAATCGTTCTGAACACTGTTTCAAGTAAAGATGCAGCCAATCCAACCTTCAATTTTCTCAAGGGCAGATTGGCATGGGAACTCTGGTTAGCCGGCGATCGCACTTATAGCATTCGAAAGGCGCGTCAATTTTGGGATGCGGGATTAAAAGTTCAACCCAATCCTCCCTACCAAAATGCCCTCGGATTTGCCTACTATGCTGAGGGTAAATTTAATTTGGCAGAACAAGCCTGGTTACAAGCGCTGATTTTGTCCGGAGAAAAACCAGTTTCTGCCAAGGCGAATCCTGCTTTAAACCCTGTCCCTAACCGAGAAACTTTGCAATCCTATGCTGGTTTAGCCCTAGTATCGCTTAAACTGGCAGACAATCAGCCGCCAGAGAAGCAAGCCGCCGCACGCAGCGTTGCAATGAAACTACGACAAAAAATCGTGACCGCTGACCCTGTTAACTTCACCCCCGCAGCGCTGCGGCTAACCTGGATGTGGTCGGAAAAAACGATTCAAGATTGGGAATTAGTGTTAGCAACAAAATGAAGCGGATATTGCCGCCGTAAGTCCATAACATCGGCTAGCCGCGCCTCACCCCAATCAAGCGGCTGAATTTCTTCAGCAGGAATCACACTCACCAGAACTGGCTCTGCTATATCGTCTGTGGAATAGGCAGAATCGAAAATTTGCTGGGTTGAACCCATCCACTCTACCGCTAGTGGTTGAATCGGCTGTGATCGCTCTGTCTGCATAAAGGGCAACACCTCAGTCAATTCGTAAGGTTTAAGCCGCTTCAAAAGCTGTTTGGGGGAATCTATTTGGCGGTGCGATCGCTCCTGTGCTGCTGACTGAATCGGTACGACTGTTTCTTCAAACTCAATCTCAGCGGTTTGCATCTCTATTGGCTTAATGTAGATAGCAAGTACAAAGCAGCTTGCAGTACATCCAACCGCGATCGCACCAAACACCCATAGCGGCAGTTGCCCTGAATCAGGAACTGGTTTGAGCGGTGATTGAGTCTTAGTATCTGACTTCTGAGCGATCACCGATACCATTTGTGGCTCTGTGGCATTTGGGTTGATTAAACTGCCAATCGCCAATGCCGAAGGGAAGGCAATGAACACCCAAATAATGCCCCAAAACATCGTTGGATACTGCTTCAAGCGATCGTTCAGGATTGCCAGTGGCTGAAAATGCTTCATTCGACGCTCTCAAACGACTGAAGGATACAGGCTCTGGAATCCTTTGCCGTCTTGTAATTTAGGCGCTTTGCCATATTACTAACACAAACAAATTGTGAAAGAATTGCTTAGTCCATCTACTTCTAATCTAACATTCCAAAAACTGAACTGTTAGAAAGAACTTAAAACAGTAAAGATTTACCCCAGAACCTTCGGTTTATTCATAGACTGGAAAGTGAGATTCTCAAAATCAGGTTCCAACTATACCAATGGAATTTTCGCTTGCTGATTTGACCAATTTTCGTGCAAATACCCTGCGTCAGACTCCCTTGGGCAGATTGTGTGGAACAAAGCAGCGGTTTTGCGATCGCTACGAAATTCTCAAAATTTTGGGTCGAGGCGGTTTTGGAGTCACCTTTTTAGCACGGGATGTTGCCCTTCCAGGCGAACCTCTCTGTGTGATCAAACAGCTTTGCCCCAAAGTTAGCGATCCCACTGCCTTGCAGCGTGCTCGACAGCGATTTCGCCAAGAAGCCAAAACCCTGGCTAATCTGGGCAACCATGCCCAGATTCCGCTCTTGCTGGACTATTTTGAAGCAGAGGGCGAATTTTATCTGGTTCAAGAATTTATTCGCGGTAACACCTTAGCCAAAGAAGTACGGCGATCGGGACCTTTTACCGAAACTGCCGTCAAACAGTTTTTGCGTGAGCTGCTACCACTGCTGCAATACGTTCACGATAACCACGTCATTCATCGGGATATTAAGCCGCCCAATCTTATTCGTTGTAAAGATGATGGCAGGCTTGTGCTGATTGATTTTGGCGCAGTCAAAGAGCACATCGCTCAAGCAGAAGAATCGAGTATCCGTCACTCTACAACTCAGTTTGTTGGAACGGTTGGGTTTGCGCCTCCAGAGCAATTAGCCTCTCGCCCTGTCTACTCTAGTGACCTCTATGCTGTAGGAATTACCTGTTTATATTTATTGTCTGGTAAATCGCCTTTAGACTTCGACTATGAGTTCATTACAGGAGAAGTGCGGTGGCGAGACTATGCAGAGGTCAGCGATCATTTGGCACGCGTCCTCGGCAGAATGCTAAAAATTTCTGCTCATGAGCGGTATCACTCTGCACTTGATGTCATGAAGGCATTGGAGTTAGAGCCAGACTGGGATAATTTACGCACCTGCATGACCGATGTTTCAACGGGTCTCCATGTTAAACCCGAGTTGGAGCCGCCAGAGCTTTACCTGGATGGCTATGTGCCACCCCTAATCCGCCAAGCCCATGCCATTCGAGAGCGGAGAGCCAAATTTCAGGCTAGAAACGCCCGTAGCGATCGCGCTCATCTTAAGCTTTACAGTAGTTCTGGCTTCTAAAACAAATGCCTTAGACCTTTACATCTAGGGCATTTTATCGAAGCATCAATTTGTCGAAGCACATCAAAAGGTAGGGAATCTATCTACTGCTAATCGGGACTGTTGAACCACTTGCATGCAAGTTTGCCATCTAGCATTTCCCATCTGGATACTAACTTTTGAGCGGGTTGATGGGTGCAAATCTTGGAAATTGCAGTAGCTTCAAGATGATTGGTGAGGTTGGATTTGAGGTCAGATTGATTAATAGGGGCAACGTTCATTTGGGGCATCTCCATGCGGTTGATACTCCTAATCATGCCCCCGTTCTTCAACGTCTACAGTGATGGAAAGCCTTGTAAGACGTGAGTTTGAGCAATGCGTTGAATGATCTAAATCCGATCGTAGTCTGCGCTGGATCAAAACTAACGGTGACCTAAACGTGTTCTAAAACACGATCGCGATCACATCGCCTATTTCATCGCCACTGCATTGACATCTACGATAGGCTCATCAGTCGTCGCAGTGTTTGTAGCAACGTCTACATCAACCGAATCAGTATCTTTCTTGCCCTTTAGGCGAGTTAGCAACACTTGAGAGAGTTCTGTTACCAATAGAGTCGCAATCACACCATCATCGATCCATCCAATGACTGGAAAAACATCAGGCGAAATGTCGATTGGGCTAACCAAATACAACAACGAGCCACCAATCACCCACCAGCGATATTTTGGGTTGCGAATCACATCGCGGTACCACTTATACAAAGACTCAATTGAAAATTTCATTGGCTTAACCCTTCGACTACACTACTAATCCTGCCAGATACGATCTGAAAGATCTGGTGTGGATAACCTCTAGTTTTGTCGTAGTAGCATCACTCGTGCCTCTGCAATGAGACAGATTGTTTCAAGTCTGCTAGGGTTGCATTTCCGGTACACAGCATTGTGATAGCAATCTCTGCCTGCAAAACTTCCACTAGTTCATTGACTGCCGCCTCAGACTGATTTGCCGCCTGCAAAAAAGGCATTGCCATCCCAGCAAGATCGGCACCCAAAGCGATCGCTTTTGCCGCATCCAGCCCATTTCTTAATCCTCCAGAGGCAATCAGAGGAACACTGGCTGTAACTGCCCGAATTGAGGCAATGCATTCCGCCGTAGGAATCCCCCAATCCGTAAAGGTTGCGCCTAAGCGTTGCTGTCGAGCGTCCTGTGCCCGTTCGCTTTCCACTTTTGACCAAGAGGTGCCACCTGCGCCTGCCACATCGATCGCGCTTACGCCAGCCGTGATTAATTTTTGCGCCATGATCGCTGAAATACCATTGCCAACCTCTTTCGCAATCACTGGGACAGGCAACTTTTCACACAAGAGCGCAATCTTGTCGAGCAATCCGCGAAAATTCGTATCGCCCTTGGTTTGAACGCACTCCTGTACTGGGTTTAGGTGCAAAATCAGTGCGTCTGCTTCTAACAAATCAACTACTTTACGGCATTCATCTAGCCCATAGCCATAGTTCAACTGCACCGCGCCTAAGTTGGCAAACAGCAAAATATCTGGAGCCAGCGATCTCACCGTAAACGTAGATACCAACTCTGGATCTTCCACCGCCACTCGCTGAGAGCCAACTCCCATCGCTAATCCATAGCGCTGTGCAACTGCAGCTAACCGAAAGTTAATGGTCTTTGCCAAATCCGTGCCCCCCGTCATGGAGGAGATTAACAACGGACTAGAAAGCGATTTACCCAAAAAAGTGGTCGTTTGGTCAATATCCTGAAGATCCAGTTCAGGTAAGCAGCAGTGAATAAAGTGATAGCGCTCTAATCCGCTGCTGATTTGGCGAAATTGCACGTCTTCATCCAAACAAATCCGAAGATGATCTGCCTTGCGGACTTGAGTTTCTGCTGAAAGATCCATAAGTGGCAATTGGCGAATGACAAATAAAAAAGCGATCGTTTAGAGGCAGGTGTGTTGAGCAAAGCCGAAACTCACCAAAAAAATCAAGGTTTTATCAGCTCTACGCTGTCTTTTCCATCCAAGGCTTGCATATATACTTTAATGGTTTCTTCACGAGCAGTGGGCAACAGCTTGCCAGTGAAATCGGGGTGAATGGGCAATTGACGATGACCGCGATCGACCAAAACAGCCAACCGTACAACCTCCGGTCTACCATAGTCTTTCACAGCTTCTAAAGCGGCGCGTGCAGTGCGCCCCTTAAAAATGACATCATCGACTAAAACCACCGTTTTGCCAGATAAATCAAACGGAATTTCAGTCTTGGCAGGAGTCCGAATACTGATAACATCCAAGTCATCTCGATAAAACGTGATGTCGATCGCCCCTAGCGGCACTGTCACCTTCTCCAACATTTCAATCTGGCGGGCAAGTAGTTGAGCCAACGGGACACCGCGTGTGTAGACTCCTATCAACACCAGTTTTGAAAGATCACCCGATCGCTCAATCACCTCTGAGGCAAGGCGCGTCAGGGTGCGGCGAATATCTTCAGCAGACAAAATTTCAATCACTTCGCTGGTCATACGCCCCATTCACCACAGTACTGAATAGATCCGCTGAGATTTAACCTAATATTTTCAGGTTAAAACTCGATTCCCGGCTGAGCTTTCACCCCTTGTTCCCGAAAGGGATGTTTCACTAAAGTCATTTCAGTCACTAGATCAGCGCGATCGATCAAACCTTGCGGTGCACCACGCCCGGTCAAGATGATGTGGGACTGCTCTAGCTTTTGGTCTAGCCCCAAGAGCACTTGTGCTTCAGATAAATACCCCAGTTTTAATGCAATATTCACTTCATCTAAAAAGATCAGCTTGAAGTCAGGATTTGCAATGTAGGTCAGGGCTTTTTCCCAGGCTTGCTGCGCCAGTTGGGTATCTCGTTCTCGATCTTGAGTTTCCCAGGTAAAGCCTTCACCCATCGCGTGAAATTCCAGTTGGGCAGGAGTAGTGTCGGTTGCCACAGCCCAATGATCGAACGCAGCTTTTTCAGCAGGCTCCCAGGCTCCTTTAATAAACTGAACGATCGCCACTCGATAGCCATGACCCAGCGATCTCAGCACCATTCCTAAGGCTGCTGTGGTCTTACCCTTACCGTTTCCCGTATGAACAATCACTAATCCTTTTTCCGAAACCATCCCTGTCAATCGCTGATCTTGTACCTCTTTGCGGCGTTCCATCTTCCGTTTATATTGCTCAGTCGTGAGATCAGCCGCCTGGGGGTTTTCCATAGAATGATTCGTAGTTGTTTATCAAAGTGCTCAACGGCATAAGTGAGCAGCAGCAGATATGGCTGAATCGAAGTATAAATTCCTGTATTGCCCGTTCCACTGCTCTGTTGAGCTGCGATTAAGTACTGTGCAAGATACTATATTTTTGGCTTGCAACCTATTACATACCAAGTTGTAACATCATCCCACACGCCCTGCTCGGTTTGTCGTGCCTCTAACTCTGCGTCAAATTCGGCTTTGGCTTGTTTCATCTGCGTTTCAGAAAGTCTTGGCAAGGAATTTTTAGGTCGTTTGAGGGGTGGGACACTAACGCAGCCTCCATTGCTTACCGATCAATTCTGAACTACATCCTCTGCATTCGCCTGAGCGGTTCAACGTGGGCTTTAACCTAAAAATATGTTGATATCTATTCCTTGCTAGTGCAGCTAAGATCATCCTTTCAACGCGCGAGAGCCTGAAATATTGATGTTAAAATATTGAAGCCAATATGAAAGGGTAGACGAAAAAGCGTTGAAGTTCTTTTCTTTAACTGGATACCGACTGCTTTGGTATCTAGAAATGAAACTCAAACGGAAGCGGCAGTGTGATCCAGCCCTATCGTGGGTAGATCGCTGTGAAGCGCCCAGTATGACCTGACCGACCTGTAACTTAAGGTTTGTCTGCTGTTACGTTGCTACTGTAAGGCGTTTACTTATATGTGCAGCTTCAGTCCGATAAACTAGGTCGGTCATGCATCTTGCAGAGATTTTTTACTGAGCAGGGCTTTGAGCATTCAATAGATTGTGATGCCCTCAAGCCAATACTCACTAGGTAGAGATTTACTTGCAGAGCAAGTAAGTAAGCAGCCGTCGTGGGTTAAGAGATTGGCGTCAGATGGCACATTCAAGTGCTTACTTGACTGCTTAAACTTTGCGCTGAGTTTCTCCTGCGCTAGCTATCTCAAAAAACTACCTAGAGTATAGGCAAACTTGGATGCCTCTTTTGCGAACTGAGTCAATCAGCGGTTCGCGATCGCATTCAGTTGAATAGTTAGCGCTGTGGCTTGCAAAGGGCACAATTGCTAACACGCTTCTCTGCGAGGTTGTCAGCACCAGTGAGTGCTGTTTATTCATTTACTTCTTCTTTATGCCGTTCACAACGTTTGGAGTCCAAAGATGTCAAAATTGCTCAGCCATAAAATTACACCCTCCCCCATGCCCGCGGAGATCAGTGTCGTCGATTTAATTGATGGCTATTTTACGGCTTATAACTCGGCTCGTCTGCGAGAAATTTGTCAACTGCTCACTCGCGAAGTGATGAAAGAGGGTGTTACTGTCGCACTCAGCTTATCGGGTGCTATGACTCCTGCTGGGTTTGGAGTATCGGTTCTAGCGCCACTCATGCGTCACGGCTTTGTCGATTGGATTATTAGTACCGGAGCAAACCTTTACCACGACATTCACTATGGGCTAGGGCTTGATCTGTTTGCGAGCAGTCCATTTTTAGATGATGTGAAGCTACGCCAAGAAGGGCGCATTCGGATTTACGATATTGTGTTTGACTACGATGTGCTGCTGGAAACGGATGCTTTTATCCGTGAAATTTTGTGGGCTGAGCCGTTCCAACGACGCATGAGTACCGCAGAATTTCATTACCTTTTGGGTAAATATCTGCACGAGATAGAAAAGCAAGTGGGTGTGAAAAACTCTTGCCTGCTAGCGACGGCTTACGAGTGTGGTGTGCCGATCTACACGTCCTCACCCGGAGATAGCTCGATCGGGATGAATGTTGCCGCGATCGCCTTAGAAGGCTCCAAGTTGATGATCGATCCATCCTTGGATGTGAATGAAACTGCGGCGATCGCTTATGCCGCTCGTGATACGGGTAACCCGGATGTAGAAGGCAAAAGTGCTGCGCTGATCATTGGTGGTGGCAGTCCTAAAAACTTCTTGCTGCAAACTCAACCTCAAATTCATGAAGTCTTGGGTTTGGAAGAACGGGGACACGATTACTTCATTCAGGTGACCGATGCGCGGCCTGATACCGGTGGCTTGTCGGGTGCAACACCCAACGAAGCGGTAAGCTGGGGCAAAGTTGATCCCGAAGAATTGCCCAATACGGTTGTTTGCTATACCGACAGCACGATCGCCTTGCCGATCATGACTGCTTATGTGGTTAATCAGTGCGCTTCCCGCCCATTGAAGCGGTTATATGACCGTCGGGATGAAATGGTGGCAATGCTACAGCGGGACTATTTGGCAGCGAAGGCTGATCCTGAGCGCTTTGTGGCCTCTCCCATTGCGGTTACCAAACTGGAGGAAGCTCCAGCCCGAAAACCAGTTGTAGCGACCTATCCCTGTGGGACTCCCATTCGCAATGGTAATGGTCATCGCTAATGAAGTGAGATAGGTGCCGGGTGTCAGGTGCTAGGTTTCAAGGTTGAGAAGCAACAAAAGATTGAGAACCCAAAACTCTGCACCCCGCATTTCTAGGATTGTTTAATATTTCTGAAGCGTTCTTTGGCAGCAGCAAAAGATTCGTTCATGACCTGTTGAATGCGTTTTGGATCAGGCTTTTTGCCTCCAATTAAATCGCCAAAATATACACAGGTTGCTTCTCCGAGTGCCCATGTGTAAGCTGCTGCCCAAGATGCGGCAATGACGCTGCCAAAAACTGGGATAAATTTAATCAGTTCCCGCCCAATCGCCTGTGCTGCAAAACCACCCGCGATCGCACTAACAATTCCTCCGGCTTGAGCTGGCGATAGCGTTTGTCCATACAGTTGCCCCAACAGAACCACCATCGAGCCTTGTAGGGCTGTAAGTACGGGCATCGTGGCAAAGGGAAGAGGAACCGCCGCAGCGGTTGCCGCCATCACAGAAAACGGCAAAATATATCGCCTGCCAGCATCGCGATAAAGGTCGCCCAGTTTTTTGCCTGCTTCGTCGTCTAGCAATTGATGAATCGTGCGGGATTCTGCCTCTGGCAATAATTCAGTCAAGGCGTCCCGCAGCGCTTCCAGCCCATAAAAAACAGGGTTGTAGCCATCTTCTTCGAGGGTGAAATCTAGCAGAATAGCGCGATCGCATAACCCTGCCAGCGCTTGCTGAATAGCAGCAAAAGCCCGATTTACGGCTTCAAAAGTGGGTGGATAGTCAGGATGATTTTCGGTGCCAGGTGGATACACTTCATGCAAACACGTTACCGCTAAGAGACAGGGCACCTCAGGATGAGCCTGTCGCAACTGCTGGGCAATTTGCTTGAGGCTATCAATCGCAAAATCCGTGATTTTGATGGTTAAAATCAGCACACGAGCCCGACTGCGATCCGTTTGCAACTCTTCTGTGAGCTCTTGAATAATTGGCTGTGTAGCTTGGTTAGTATCTCCCAATCCCACCGTATCCGTGAAAATTAGCAACGGGAGATCATTTGTAGGATAGGCATAGCACTGAGTGTGCTGAGTATGGGGACGAAACCCCTGACCCACTACCTCAGCAGAAACGCCCGTTATACCCCGTACAATTGAGCTTTTCCCTGCTTGGGTCTTACCAATTAAAATTGCTTCCGTAGTGGGTAGTTCTGCTCGAACAGTTTCCAAAATTTCTGCAACCTGGGTTTCACTAACCCCAAACCACTGCACCAGCGATTGAGCCAACTGTTCGACTGGTAAGGTTTTCTTGAGGCGATCGCCCGCAGCACCTAGACTACTTCTGATTTGACGCTGAAACGATGAAAAACCAGAGGGTGCACTATCTGCATCCACTGGTTTTAGGCTTTCAGAGGCATCTTCTAATTCATCTATGTCCGTTCGCTTAGTCATTTGCAATCTACAACTAAAGGCAAATGGTTCGGACTTATCTTACCGTTAACTAAACTTCTTCGCGAGGTTCTCTATTCCCATTGCTGGAACCTGGAGAAGCTTCATAAAGCGCATCAAGTTGCTCACGAGCATCCTCAACGGTAATAGAGCGCATGATCAACAGCGGCTCATTTACAACATTACCAAAATCATCTAGTAGTTCGGGATGAGGAACTGAGCGTTTTGAAGTTCCACCCTGCGATCGCCCATACATAGACGCATTGGCGGGTGAATAAGAACGCTGAGATTCCATACCCAAGGTCATCAAGTTGCGAAACATATTGGTGATCGCTAAAACAGCCAATACGGTAAAAGCAATAATGTAAATAAAGTGTAATATCATCATGGCGATTTTTTAACTCTAAAAGGCTCTAACTGTAAAGACGGGATAGCGGCTAATTAAGGAAAATTACAAACAAAAACTGCATCAAAATCTATAGACTTAATTTTGCCCTATTCTTGAGACTCTATCTGAATAGAATGCGAAGATCCAGCAAGACGATGGCGATGGGAAACCTGCCAGCATTCAGAAACTAACTGATGCCATGGCGCAAGCACGGAGGTTTCGATGCCTGCCTGCCCTCCAATTGCCATGAACAAAGACTGAGCCGCACTCACTTCCGACTGAGCTTGAGCCACTCTTGCCAACAAGTCTGCTTGCTGCTCCGCTGTCAAAAATGAAATTTCCGTATCTTCTAAAAAGGTGCGCGATCGCCCAAACCAATACTGAAAATCACCTAGCAATGGCTCTAGAAGAGATTTAAGCAACTCAGACTCAGACGAATTGGAAAGGGACATTAGACAGGCAAAATAGATATATTTATGAAAGTATCTTAGCGCTTTTTAAGGTTCTTAACCTTTCTTTACTTTATATGAGCTTGTATTGAGCTTGTCAACTTTTTCTAAAGTGCTGAAGCATAGAGTAGAGAAATTGGTCGAGCTGCTGCCAAAGGGTTATCATCAGCCAATTTGCTGTATGCCTTGACAGACTTAGGCTAGACTAAGTGACTGTGCAGAAGTCAGCAAGAATTCATGATTTATCGGGAACTCCAAATTCAGCCTTTACTATTCTTGATTGCAAATGGAACTGGGCGAACTAGCTAGGGGCAAAGTTTTTAGCCCCCATTGGGTCATTTAGCCTGCGATTCCTTAAATGCTTTAGAAATTTGGAGCGATTCCCATGTCTGCAATAGAGTCTCAATCTGAAAAAATTCATCTTCCCAAAACCAGCGAATCTGAGCAGCTTAAAAAGATTCGGCATACAACCTCTCATGTGATGGCAATGGCGGTGCAAAAGCTGTTTCCCAAAGCGCAGGTAACGATTGGTCCGTTTATCGAAAATGGGTTTTACTACGACTTCGACAGTCCAGATCCGTTTACCGATAAAGATTTGAAAGCCATTAAAAAAGAAATGGCAAAAATCATTCGGCGAAAGTTGCCTGTGAGCCGGGAACAAGTCAGCCGCGAAGAAGCCGATCGCCGCATTCGAGCCGTTAACGAGCCTTACAAACTAGAGATTTTAGAAGGACTAGAAGATCCAATCACGCTGTATCACTTGGGCGAAGAATGGTGGGATTTATGCGCGGGACCGCATGTGGAAACCACTGCGGAGTTAAACCCCGATGCGATCGCCCTGGAAAGTGTGGCGGGAGCCTACTGGCGGGGCGACGAAACCAAAGCTCAACTGCAACGAATTTATGGCACCGCTTGGGAAACCCCTGAGCAACTGGCAGAATATCAACGCCGGAAGGAAGAAGCCCTCCGACGGGATCATCGCAAGCTGGGTAAAGAATTGGGGCTGTTCATTTTTGCCGATCCCGTGGGTCCCGGCTTGCCCCTATGGACGCCCAAAGGAACCATCCTGCGATCGCTTTTGGAAGACTTTCTTAAAAAAGAGCAGGTAAAGCGCGGTTATTTGCCCGTCGTTACGCCCCACATCGCCCGTGTGGATTTGTTCAAACTGTCGGGACACTGGCAGAAGTACAGCGAAGATATGTTCCCGATGATGGCGGATGATGACCGCGATCGCGCCCAAGAACAAGGCTTTGTGATGAAGCCAATGAACTGCCCCTTTCACATCCAAATCTATAAGAGCGAGTTGCGCTCTTACCGTGAATTGCCAATGCGACTGGCGGAATTTGGTACCGTTTATCGCTACGAGCAATCCGGTGAGTTGGGCGGTTTAACCCGCGTGCGGGGCTTCACAGTCGATGACTCGCACCTATTTGTCACCCCAGAACAATTGGACTCAGAATTTCTTAGCGTCGTGGATTTGATCCTGGAGGTTTTCAAAAGCTTGCAGCTTAAAAATTTCCGCGCCCGTCTCAGTTTTCGTGATCCTGCTTCTGATAAATACATTGGTTCCGACGATGCTTGGGAAAAAGCGGAAGGTGCGATCCGTCGAGCGGTAGAAACCTTGGGCATGGATCACTTTGAAGGCATTGGCGAAGCGGCGTTTTACGGTCCTAAACTAGATTTTATTTTCCAGGATGCGTTAGACCGAGAATGGCAACTGGGCACTGTGCAGGTTGATTACAACTTGCCAGAGCGGTTTGAACTGGAATATGTGGCGGAAGACGGCACCCGTAAACGCCCGGTGATGATCCACCGTGCGCCTTTCGGCTCATTGGAGCGGCTGATCGGCATCTTGATTGAAGAGTATGCCGGAGATTTTCCTCTATGGCTGGCTCCGATTCAAGTGCGTTTGTTAGCGGTGGGTGAAGAGCAATTGCCTTTTGCGAAACAGGTGGCGCTAGAGATGCAACTGATGGGAATTCGGGCGGAAGCAGACACCAGCGGCGATCGCTTAGGTAAACTGATCCGCAATGCTGAAAAAGCCAAAATTCCCGTAATGGCAGTGATCGGTGCGAAAGAAGTGGAGGCGAATGCCCTCAGCATCCGCACCCGTGCCTCTGGTGAACTGGGTGCTTTGCCTGTCGCGGAGGTATGCGATCGCCTTAACATTGCCAACCAAACCCACGGCAATTTTTAGCCCAGTTCTAACGATGACTCACCTAAAGTATTCACTGCTAATTCAATGGTCTGATGAAGACGATTGCTTTTTAGTTGGGTTTCCTGCCTTTTTAGGGCAGCAATGGCGATCGCGTGGCAGCACCTATGAGCTAGCTATGGCGAATGGAATCGAAGCTTTGGATTCGCTGATCATCGCTTATGAGGCGACGGGTGAATCCTTACCAGAACCAACTATCTGCGAAGCCGCATAGAACGTGCGATTGCCTTAAAACCTACAGAAGTTTTTGAGCAGTTTAGAAGTCTCTTGGGAACTTTAGTAATGTATTTGATTTGCAGGTTTCTAAAATTATGCTGACTTTAATCACAGGTTGGTTGCGTGAACTTGGAAGTGTAGTCGGCTTTTCAAGCTCAACTAACTACAAATCCTCCAACCAGTTTGTTGAAGTAGATAGGATTAGTCCCAGCAAGTTTGGATATAAAACTGAGCATGATGAAATCAAGAGATTAATGACAAGGCTGAGTGGCTTCGAAACCGTGGAGTTTACCGACACCAACGGCAATCCAATGAACATCACTACTGTAGATCAACGTTATGGAAGAGATGGCGGTATTGACTGCGTGATCAGAATTGTTGCCCCGACTGAGCGAGGAGCCAGCAATGTTGCTGGTCGCATTAGAAATATTATTATTAAGGGAAACTACTAAAATGGCACATCGTAAAATCCCTGTTCAAATCAAAACGAATAAGTTAACCCTAGGCGATCTCAATGCATTTGTGGGAGCCGTGGTTGGAACGAACCCAGATGCATCAGAGTTGATTGTGATATGCCGTTCTGCAACGCGAGATGCCAAGAATGCTATCGGTAATTATCCATTTAAAATTAAGATCGTTGAAAAGGAATTTTAGGTAAAGGAGGTCGAGAAAAGCAATGTACTATCTCCATTTTGCACTAAATATTCAGTGGTCTAGCGAAACCAGTATTGTTCATACACCAGAATCTTTTGCAGAAGCACCAATTTCAATTTCAAAACCAGAAATTATTGAAATGCTGAATTGCTTTTCTAAAGGTTTTCAACAGGTTGCAGTCATGGAAACAAAAGCTGAAGTTGTCAAGAGCGATGTGAAGTCAGCTAGTGTTTCCGAAACAAATTCTTCAATAACAGTAGCAACCCCTCTTAAAGTAGAAAGTAAACTTAGCTTAGTTTCGGATACTGCTTTCATTTGCGAACAGAAAGCTTTGAATCAAGAGAGCCTTGTAGCTCTTTGCGATAATTTGGCGAGGTACATTCAAGACTCAACAAAGTCTTTTAATGGCGATAATCTCCTCGATGCCGACAATCACGCGCTTTTTTCCGGTTTGCGCGAATCGATTGATTTGCGTAGTTATCTCAGCCGCTACATAACCAGTACTAAAAAAATGTACTGCAACGGTTATCTTTATTTTCTAGTGGCATAGCTCAACTTTTAACCCATTGCCCAGTGTTTTCCGTTGAGTGGTTCATAATTTGGTGTTGAAAACTCAACTGATTGAGCCGCGATCGCTTTTACGCCGTGGGTAACTTGATGGAGCATCCAAAAATCTTGAGTTTGCACCTTGCCGAATCCAGCTGCGCCCATCCAGGCGTCGGTACTGCCCTGAGCATATTCGCGAATGTAAGGTTCTTCAAAAATGTCGGTCAGCCATTCCGTTTGCCGCAGCGTTTTTTGGTTGCCATCCAAAATCAGCACTTCACCTCCCACCGTCAGCAAGCGATGAGCCTCGCGCAAAATCTCCTTGGCGATCACGGGGGGCGTTTCATGAAACAGCAGGGAGGCAGTAACCAGATCAAACGATCCAGCCGGAAACCCGGTTTGCTCAGCTAAACCATGTCTCCATTGCATCTCCAGACCCGCTTGAGCGGCTTTGTATTCTGCCACAACCAGCATGTAGGGCGATAAATCTAGTCCAATCACCTCCGCTTCTGGAAACGCTTTTTTTAAGAGAAGCGTGGTTGATCCCGTACCACAGCCTAAATCTAAAATGCGGCGTGGCTTGCTTTGTACGGCATCGATTAAGGCTTGACGCACCCATTGCTCATTGGGTGGCAGGGCATATTGCGTAATCGGATCGTAGGAAACCGCAGCACCAATAGTGAGATAACCGCCTTCAATGCCATGGAAGTTTTGGCTGCTGTAATAAGCGGGATAGGTGACGGTCGGGTTACGCAGGCGATCGCTCGCAGAGTCCCAATCGATACTTTCATAAAACCGTTTCAACTCGTCCTGGTTGATCACGAGCTTTGCAATGGGAGCCAGAAAGCGCTCAAAAATGGTGTCTGTACGAGCTGCCATAGGGGTGACTAAGGATAAGTGATTGCAAAAGCTACAAATAATTCGACATATTCCTCACAGTTTAATGAATCCTGACTCGTTCGGGCAAAGTTTACTAATGAAAAATCAGCGATGCAATAGACATTAACCCGGCACACGTCCTGAGGTTGCTAGAAAAACCTGTGTGGTGTAAACCAAACATACTCGTCCTTGTGCATCTGCCCAGCGATCGCATAGGTCCTTCAAACCTTGGACTAGCCGTTGCGTTGTGTCCTCATCCTTCGGCATGTAAGAGACACTTTGGGCGCGCCCGATTAAGCCTGCTAAATCCAGTGATTGCTGATATAGAAATTCTTGCTGCGAAATGGCGTCAAAATAGGGGCTGGAAAACAAGGGTTGCGCTGAAACCATACGACTTTCAGCCGGATGATGGTTGGATAGCTGTTGCACAAGCTGGGTATAGGCTTGAGTGAATGGATCTTGGCGATCGCGGCTATTCCACACCAGTGCTAACCGCCCAGAGGGTTTAAGAATACGATGAAATTCTGGTAAACACGCTGGGTCAAACCAGTGAAATGCCTGAAAACAGGTGACTAAATCCACGGAGGCATTCGGTAATTGAGTCTGCTCCGCCGCGACTGCTTGAAAGGTCACATTGGGATGAAAAGTTGCAGCCTCACGCATGGCAGCGTTGGGTTCCACCGCCCATACCTGCAACCCCTTGTCGGCTAATAAACGAGAAGAAATACCTGTCCCGGCTCCAATATCGGCAGCAACCAAACGATGGGGTTCGCTCAGTCCTGCTAAAATCGCGGCGATCGCCGCGGCTGGATAACTGGGGCGATGGTTTGCATAATCGGTCGCCCGGTCTGAAAACCGTTGCAACGGCTGCATTGCGTAAAGCGGAGCGTCATTTGGATCGTCAATTAATTGAGTCATTGTTGCTTTTACCTGATGTGATAAGCACTACATAATCTTGTAATAGAGAACACCTAATGTGGCGGATGTTACATAATTGCCCTTTGCGGCTCTGGTAATATCCTGTGTCAAAAGGATGATAGACATTCAGGCTATTCATGTAGTCGTTTTTGAGGTGTGAGGTTCAATGGTGTCCATTCAACTGTTTTATAAGACAAAATCCAAGTTGCCAGCCCTGGTTTGGAGAGCTTTATTCGCTTCTGGTGCGGCTGTTGGTTTGATTAGTTCTAGTGCGATCGCGTCAGAACATCAGATTGCTCAGTCAAATTCTTCAATGCTGCTTGCAGGTGCCCCAACAACTTCATCCAGTGATACCACTTCATTGAGTGATATTGATAAAGTCATCTCCACTGCCAACAGCCTAGATAATGTAGACGAAGCCGACGAAACTGAGCAAGATCAGGTCACTTCCATTTCTCAGTTAACTGACGTAAGACCTACAGATTGGGCATTCCAAGCACTTCAATCCCTGGTTGAGCGTTATGGCTGCATCGTGGGTTATCCCGATAAAACCTTTCGGGGCAACCGGGCACTGACGCGCTATGAATTTGCCGCTGGTTTAAATGCGTGCCTAGACAAGATTCAAGAACTGATTGCCGCTGCGACCGCTGATTTTGTCAAAAAAGAAGATCTGGAAGTTGTTAAAAGACTTCAAGAAGAATTTTCGGTTGAACTGGCGGCTCTGCGCGGTCGAGTCGATGCGCTTGAAGTTCGAACTGCAACCCTAGAAAAACAGCAGTTTTCTACCACAACCAAACTTAGCGGCAACGTCTGGTTTAACTACAGTGGCGCAACTAGCTTAGACAAAAATATCCGGTATGAAGGGGTTCCTGGAGCACCCGCAGATGTTCGGTTCGCAGCCGCTAGAAACGCAAACGGTACTCCCATTGTTTTAACCACAGACGAAGCCCAACCTACCGCTAGTTTCCTAACGTGGCTCAACTTCAATACCTCGTTCACGGGACGCGATACTTTGTTGATTCAGTTGGCAGCAGGTAATGGCATCTCACCTGCGAACCAGTTTGCGTCCGCAGGTTTCTTTAACGCCTTTGGGACTCCCTTTACCGACCAATCGGCTGGAGACACGAATGGCAGAGCCGATGTGGTCATTCATGATCTGTTCTACACTTTTCCCTTAAGTGACAAGATCACAGTTACCGTTGGTCCACGCGTGAACTGGTATCGCTACTTCGACTTCAACCGTTACACCTTCTTCATCACAGGCGCAAGCAGCTTTGATTCCATCGGTAACACACTCTCAAACGCGATCGACCGAGGTTCCGGCGCAGTAATTGAGTGGAACATTAGCCCTAAACTTCGATTTGCCGCTGCCTATTTGGGTGAGAACACAGAATTCTTACCGGCTCAGTTTGGTTTCAACACCTCTAGTAGTCCCAGATTTGGAGTGTTTGGTGGCACTAATACCTCTACTGCTGAGTTAACGTTCTCTCCAACCCAAAACATCAATATTCGAGGACTGTACACCTACACCCGTCAAATCGCTTACGGCAATGGACAGGTCGGGGGTGCAACAGGTGAACCGATTCCCTACGGTTATTTGGATGCAGGTCCTGGCTTTTCAACCATTGATCCTATAACTGGTGCGATCAATGGTGGTCTTAAGTCTGCAACATCCCACCATGTAGGGGTTAGCGCTGACTGGGCAATTACGCCAAAATTTGGCATTTTTGGGCGCTATGGGTTGGGTTGGACAACGCTTCGGCCGATTGATAAGTTGGTTCGCACTCAAGCGTTTCAAGCAGGACTTGGATTTCCTGACCTGCTCAAGAAGGGTTCGTTAGGCGTAATCACCTTTTTGATGCCGATGGATATTCAACAAGGGCGGCGCTACTTTGCATCAGGTGGTGGCGATGGCGGCACGATGTATGAGTTGGAGGCATCTTACTATTACCCAGTTACTGACAATATTTCATTGGTGCCTGCGTTCTACGCAATTTTCAATGCCAATAACTTTGACAGTAACCCCAACATTTATGTGTTCAATTTAAGAACGCAGTTCAGCTTCTAAAAAGTTTCATCCTCAACATCCATAGGAGCTTTGCAGTACTGCAAAGCTCCTTTTTTTATCTTGTAATTTACAGGTGTTGTTAGGTAAATCGATTGGGTGAGAGCTTAGCAATAAGTGGGTCTTTTGTTGTGGCGATCGCGGCTTTGGCAAAACGACGAGCGAGGGGAGGAACGATCGCCAACGGATTGCTAAAACCTGAAAATAGATGCACATTTTCTACATCTGCAATGCTGCCCACTAGGGGCAAAGAGTCGCGGCTGAAGGCAATTAGGCAATGACACCAAGTTCCAGGCAAATCTTTCAGCGCTGGTAGAATTTTCCCAATCTGGGTTCGTATTGCCTGCTCACTGGCAGCCGCATCGATCCCGGCAACGGGGTCAGTTAAGCTGCGGCTCACCTGCCCGATTCGCAGCGTACCATCCATCAGTTGAATTGCACCTGCATCCAGGATGGGTGGAATCGGTTCATGCCCTGGTTCATTCCACAGGGGATCGAGTTCCACAGTGCTGGAAGTGGCTTCTAACTTAAACCGTTGAGCAGCGGCAGGCATCACCAGCGATCGCAACTTTACCTCGACGGGTGGCGTTTCAATTAGCTCAGCATGGGTAAAGTATTGCTGCACCGAGATTCCAGCAGATTTTAGTAATCCTCGGCTCATGGCTCCGGCGCAAATGACAACATTAGCTCCTAAAAAGGATTCTTGCTGACACGTTACGCCAGTCACTTTTCCTGCTTGTTGCAGCAATCCAGTCACTTGACCTATGTGAACCTGACCGCCTAACCGTGTGAATGCCTGAGTGTAGGCGTTGATAGTTGCTCCCAAGTGGAGGTGACCATGTTTGACGGTCAAGGCACCAGCGATCGCTTCAGGATTTAGCAATGGCTCCAAGTCACAGGCTTCTTCTACACTGACTAATCGAGGTGGCACAGCGACAGCGGCATAGGATTGGGCGATCGCCAGCGAATCCGCTTCTAGTGCAAGTGTTAGCACCAAATCTAATTCTCGAAATTGGGTGCTTTCTCCTAACTCATCAGATAGAAGCGGATGCATTGCGCGTGCCTCGGCACACAGCTGGCGAGTTAAGTCTGTGTTTCCTGCCCAGTAGGCAATTCCGCCGTAGCCATAGCGAGAAGCACCTTGCAACGTAGCATATTGCTCTAGTCTCAATACTGAAAACCCTTGCTGCACAAGCTCATAAGCGATCGCTGCGCCTGTGATTCCGGCACCCACCACAATCCAATCGACCGCTTTCATCATGCTAGAGGCTTTCTAAATAACGCAGCAAATCAGCCATTTCTTGAGGAGATGGCTGAAACTGCGGCATGGGGGGAGTGCGACCGCTAATCACTTGGTGAATCATGCTGACTTCAGATTTGCGAGAAGAGACATCCCGCAGGCTAGGTCCTACGAGCCCATCGGCAAAGGTGCCATGACATCCAGCGCAATTCATTTGAAAAATAGCGTTTCCCTGAGCAATATCTCCATGGAGTGTCAAAACACTTTGGACATAAGGGTCTACTGTGCGGAACTGATAGAACCCTAGAAGCCCCAAAAATGCCACCACGATCGCTGCCAAGATACTCAGCGCGGCTTGATAAGGAAAACTTGCTTCTTTGAGAACTTGGTTATCCAAAAGGTTTTTTGAGGAGTTATTTATCAAAGCGTGAAGCAGACCGCTATCTATAGCTTTCTCAGTTTAAAGCCTCTTTAGATAACTTCGCAAAAATATAAACTTAAATTGCAAACTTTAATTTACGTACAAAACCCGGCACAGTCGTTCATACGTCTCTACAAAATCCGTTTTGCTTTTGCGGTAGCTTCAATTTTTGAGGCTGAACCCGGGGTAACATAGGGAGGGAGCCTGATTTGTTGAATTTAGCGGACTAGAAGGAGCTTTACAGTGATCGAACCGATTCTTCTGGGTATTGTGCTTGGTTTAATTCCAATCACCTTAGCTGGCTTGTTTGTTGCTGCTTACCTGCAATATCGTCGTGGCAACGAACTGGGTCTATAGATCAGGTGTTTGACTTAAAATGCCTGTAAACAGAAAGCCCAGTCATCGACTGGGCTTTCTGTTTGAGATCATATGCGGATGGCGAGACTCGAACTCGCAAGGCAAAGCCACACGCACCTCAAGCGTGCGCGTATACCAATTCCGCCACACCCGCATAAGGAATACCTAGTTTATCACGCTCATTGCTCTTAATTAGAGCGTTTCATCTAAGCTTTGTCAGCATACCAAAAAGGGGCGATCGCAGTGCAACGATTTGGTTCGGGCGATTAGGGGCGGTAAAGCCATAGCGGTAGCCCATTGGTCGCTAGCTCGAACTCTAGCCATTTTGTCCCAACTGCCATGCCGGGAAAGTTGCTGAATTGATTAAGCTGACTTGACTCACGCGATAGTAGCCGACTGACTAAAGGCTTTCGTTCTTCTAATGTAAAGCAGCGCGTTTTTTCAGGATCTAGACCTACTAATTCGGCTGTCCACCGACGAGCATCTTCTTCCGAGCCTAACCGATCAACCACGCCTAGTTCCAACGCCTGTTGCCCAGTAAACACCCGTCCATCCGCAAAGGTTTTGACGGTATCCACGGCAAGATGACGAGCGTCGGCAATGGTTTGGACAAACTGCTGATAGCTAATGTCAATCAGTTCCTGTAAAATGTGGCGTTCTGGCTCGGTCATTTCGCGATCGAATGCCAAGATATCTTTGTAGGGACCCGACTTAATCACCTTAAAAGACACACCAACGCGTTCTAATAAACGCTCTAAATTATTCCCGCGTAAAATCACCCCAATACTACCGGTAATCGTGCCGGGATTTGCCATGATGTGTTGGGCACCCATGCCGATATACACGCCGCCGGATGCTGAAATATTGCCAAAACTAGCGACAATTTTGATCTTTTCCTGGAGACGCTTAAGAGCAGCATAGATTTCTTGAGAGTCGCCTACAGTGCCACCAGGGCTATCAATCCGCAGCAGCAATGCTGGAAATTTGCGTTCCTCAACGGTCTTTAATGCTTCTAATACATGTTTGCGAGTCGCCCCGGCGATCGCGCCATTGATTTCAATCCGAGCAATTTGTTTTTTAAATCGAGGCTTAAACGGCCAAACCATGATGCGTGTCATTCACTAAAAGGATTCAACGCTAGACGTATCGCTAAACACGACCAGCCCTTAACATAAGTATAGAATTAGTTTTAATTAGATAAAGCGGCATTAGATTGCAATCCGTAAGTCGCTGAACAAAGGCGGATTAATTACTTGCCTCTGGGTCTTCACCTTTCATCCAATTAAACCCATGAACACCGAGTCCACTAAGCCTAGTTTCCTATTTTATCCATTGCTGTTGATTTCTCCTTTTTTCTTTTGGGGAACGGCGATGGTTGCCATGAAAGGAGTGATGCCAAATACAACTCCGCTATTTATGGCAGGAGTGCGGCTGGTTCCGGCGGGAGCTTTGGTGCTGGCCACGGCAATAATTAGCGGTAAGCCGCAGCCCAAAGGGTGGCAGGCTTGGCTGTGGATTGCGCTCTTTGCCTTAGTGGATGGAGTCCTGTTTCAGGGATTTTTGGCGGAAGGCTTAGTTAGAACTGGAGCAGGGTTAGGCTCGGTGATGATTGATTCGCAACCGTTAGCCGTGGCGCTGATGGCGTGGGTGTTGTTTAGCGAAACGATTGGGCTGTGGGGCTTTCTGGGCTTAGGCTTTGGCATTGCGGGGATTAGCCTGTTGGGTTTGCCCGATGAGTGGATTATGAATTTGCTTCAGGGGCAGGTGTCGTTAGACAGCGCTCACTTGGGGAGCGATTTAGTCCATGATCTATTTCAGAATGGGCAGTGGTTGATGCTGTTGGCATCGCTGTCGATGGCGGTGGGAACCGTGTTGATGCGATATGTGAGTCGTCATGCCGACCCGATCGCGGCAACGGGTTGGCATATGATTTTGGGTGGATTGCCACTGTTTGCCCTATCGGCTCAATATGAAACGGAGCAATTTGTCCATCTAGATGCGTCGAACTGGTTGGCGATGGGTTACTCGACTATATTTGGCAGCGCGATCGCCTATGGCGTATTTTTCTATTTTGCTGCTAGCGGTAGTCTGACCAGCCTGAGTTCCTTGACTTTCCTCACGCCTGTTTTTGCCCTCTTTTTTAGTAATCTGTTTCTAGGTGAAATGCTGAGTCAAATTCAGTGGATGGGCGTAGGGCTAACGCTCATCAGCATTTATCTAATTAATCAGCGGGATGTGCTGGCTGAGAAATTTCAATCCATGCGGCAAGTTCCGATCTCGGAAGCATTGCAACTCGATCAATCGGATGCACCGATTCAAGAAACGGCTCAGCTACCGGTGAAAGTGGCAGAGCAGGACTGAGAAAGAGTGCGGAGTATGGAGTAATAGGAAATCAACCTATCAAATTGAACTTGACGGATCACTAAACTTCTTATGGATTCTATTTCGCCGCTCAAGCTGCTGTTTCTCTCGACTTCGGTAGGACCGTTGGGGTCTGGGATGGGCGGCGGCGTGGAACTAACGCTAAAAAATATCGCCCAGGCACTGCGCGATCGCAACCACAGTATCACTATCGTTGCTCCGGCAGGCTCCGTTTTGCAAGGCTTTCCGGTGATTGAGATTCCCGGTCGGTTGCAAAGTACGGCGCAGAGTGAAGGACGAGAGGCTTGGGTAGCGCTGCCGCCGGAGTCGGTGTTGGCAAATATGTGGGCTTATGCTCGTCTGGTGCAGACAGACTATGACCTGATTCTTAACTTTGCCTATGACTGGCTACCTTTTTACCTGACTCCGTTTTTTCAAACTCCGATCGCTCATCTAGTCAGTATGGGTTCATTAACCGATGCCATAGATCAAATGATTGGGCAGGTGGTTACGGATTTTCCTAGCGCGATCGCCCTTCACAGTCGCGCTCAAGCCGAAACCTTTGAGTTTGGCGATCGCTGCCGCGTCGTGGGCAACGGCTTTGATCTGTCTCAGTATCAATTTTGCGCTGAGCCTGACAATACGCTGGCGTGGGTCGGTCGGCTTGCCCCTGAAAAAGGCTTGGAAGATGCGGTGGCTGCCGCTCAAGCCACCGGAATTCCCCTCAAAATTTGGGGCGTGTTGCAGGATGTGCCCTATTGGCACGACATTTGCGACCAGTATCCCGATGCACCTGTGACTTATGAAGGGTTTTTATTGACCGCAGAGTTGCAGCAAGAATTAGGTAAGTGCCGAGCCTTGTTGATGACTCCCCGCTGGGTGGAAGCGTTTGGCAATGTGGTGATCGAAGCGCTTGCCTGTGGCGTTCCGGTCATTGCCTATGATCGCGATGGTCCCGCAGAAATTGTCCGAGATGGCAAAACAGGCTGGCTCGTCCCCCCCGATCGCGTTAAGGGTTTAGTTGACGCGATCGCAAAGATTGACCAAATAGATCGCCGTGATTGCCGAGAACAGGCAGAACAAGACTACTCCTTAAAGGCAATGGGCGATCGCATGGAACAATGGTTTGCTGCAATTCTCACCTAGCCTGTGTTTGGTTGCCCTCAACGTTTGCTCAAACATTAAGGTCGATGTTTTCATAGAGATCGATGATTTTAATTTGGGCTTCAAAAGTTCTCAGAGACAATGTGATAGTCGGATCATCGTATTCTGACAGTAGCCATTGATTCGCAGCAGTTTTGACATAATGTTCTACATGAACACGGTACTGATCGACCAGTAAATATTCAAAGAAACTTTCGATGGTACGGTAGGCTGAAAACTTTTCGCCGTGGTCGTAATCCTGAGTTGATTTGGAAAGAACTTCCGCCATAAAGCATGGGTTGATCACGGTATCGGTGCGCCCTGTTTGAAGTTGTAGAGGCTTTTCGACCACCATGACATCAGGATAGGTATAAAGCGTGCGATCGGGAACCCAAAGCCGTTGAACGGCTCCAAAAATACGGTAGGACTTGCCTCGCAAAGCAGTTTTTAAAAGGGCTGCAAGATTAATTGCCAATTCATTATGGTTCGGTGTTCCGCCAGTCATGGAAATAATTGCTCCACTGCGATATTCACTGCGGATTTCAGATGCAACCTCCAGTTCAAGATACTCTTCAGTTGTGTAGATTCGCTGTTCAAGTGCCTGTGTCACGGTGTGGTTTTAACTCCTGAGATTTCAATTTAATTGATCGACTCAATTACTCTTGCCTCACTCGATTGGCATCCGTTGGACGATCGCTATTGTTTCAATGGTGATGGTGCAGACTCGTTGCAATAGCTCCCTCACCGGCATCCTTCATCGAAGCACGGACAATCTCCTGACTGTGTTGAATTAGGACGGCAGTTTAAGAGTCTTCAAATAGAATATTTTCGTCGGGGTAGCCTTTCTCAAACTTTTTCTCAGTTTCTTTGTCAAGGCGATCGTACTCGTCCTTGCTTTGCCACCAGCCATGCTCTAATCGGCTCGCATCTTTGACCGGCCATCGGGAAAACCCATCGTGTTGAACTTTGTCTTAAAATCCAACTCTGGGATAAACAGATAGTTGCGGGGCTTGCAATACTCGTTTAGCAATCGCTCAAATTCGCTCAAATGCATTGCGAATGCTGGTTTCCTTGCGGGAACCGCCGTATCGAATGATGTTGGCAACTTCGTTCTGATACTGCGTAACCAGTAACCTGGATATGGCGCAAACTCCCGCAATAGGGAGGCATGGAAGGGGCGATCGCCGTGATTGATTGTCCCGTTACTCCTCCTCCCAGTCTGGATACTGCGGTGGTGCATCACCATGACTGTCAAGAATCTCTGCATACTGCGATCTCGCATCGTCCGGCTGAATCGCCTCTAGCTGTACAGCAAATTCCCACCAATCACCAAAGTCAAAGATATAAGTCATGGAAGCTCCCTCAGCCAGCGGCAGATCGCCAATCCGAACTTCGTCCGTTGAAGGAGATCCATCTGCATAGGGATGAGACACTTCAACCGTGCGACCCGTTTGATTTCTATACCTGAACATATCCAGATGATCCGTATCAAAATCGACGGATTCCAGAATTAAACGGCTGAGATCAACCAGCATCATTTCACTCGATAGCGCAATCCGTCGCCATGCTTTACCCAGCGATACCCTAAAGGTATACACCCCAGCACGAAACCCATATTGAGGTAAGACTAAGACATTCTGCCATTGTGGAAAATAGGGTTGCAAAGCGGGTTGGAAATCGTTAAGTGGAAGCGTTGGATTGGTCTCAGATTCCCACATCATCCCCTGTTCCAAAAAGGCGCGAACCATCACCTGCATCATGGCATCCCCAAAGGGCAATCGCGCAATCTGGTTCACCCGCCAGCCTTTTCCAGCTTCCGGTTTACCCGATTCAATCCTAAGAAAACCAAACAAATTCATCAGTGCCAGATTGTGTAGTTCGGGCCAATATAGCACTACGAAAGTACGTTAGGACAGTTCTTAAACGCGGCATCGACACAATCCCGAAAGTTGTCAAATTCATCCCACCGTTGCCGCATCCAGTTTTTGAGCACAAACCACCAACGCTCAATCTTGTTCAAGTCAGGAGAATAGGTCGGCAGATACCAGATCTCATACGGAATTGCGGAAGGCAGTACTTTTTGACCAGATTAAATTGCTTGAATCCAATCAAAGCCCACTTTGCCTTGAACTATCACAGGATGCTGCATCAACCATTGGCACCGCTTGACTAAGACATCCTCTAAAGCATCAAGATTGTCAAACACTTGATTAGCGATTGCTTCGCGCAGCAAAGACCAGACACATTCAGTGGGTTGCAGTTGGAGGGTATAGGGCAATAGCGGGTAGAAGAAAATGCCGGGGGGCACCTGAAGTTTTTGGCTCATATGCCACGCGGCCTGATCAACCAATAGAATGATCAACTGCTGACGATGGGGATTGACCTGAGCCGCAAATAGCTCTAACGCCATCTGCATCATGGAGACATTGGCACGGGGCAATAAAAGGAAGTAGCTCGCTCCAGTGGCAGGATGGACAAAACCATAGGTGTAGACCCATTGATAGCGGCGAGAATGATGCGCTGATGGGCGTTCTCCTATGGGTGCCCAAACCCGCCTGACAATGGGTTGCAAGCCTAATCGAGCTTCGTCTTCCGCCCAAATTACAATCTCCCGATTGGGAAACAACGAGCGCAACCACGCCACATGACCTGCCAATCCTGCTTTGAACTCTGCTTGCTGCTCAAGGGTTGCGCTTTGATGATGCACCGGACGCGGCACCTGCAAGCTCAACCCCAAACGTCGTAGATACTTCCAGGCTGTTGAGGGGTGTAAGCAAATGCCAAAGTAGGTTTCGATATACTCCCCAACTTTCGGTCCACTCCAGAGTCCGCCATCATCCGGGGCACTCTGTAAGCGTTGCCGCAATAGCCGTTGCTGTTCATCACTTAAAGCCAACCGATTGCCCCCAGGGTTCAAGCGTTGCCGATTGACTAGTCCGACCGCACCCTCGGCGTTGTAGCGACGGGCAATTTTCCGCACTCCACTACAACTGAGTCCACAAATCTCAGCGGTTTGTTCGATGCTCATCGGAGTCTTTGGATGACTGAGCAATCGAATCACCAACCAACGGTTTTTCTCGCCAGCATCTTGGCACTGAACATACCGCTGAGTTAGATCTGCGTAGTCTAGATGAGGGCTAATTTGAGTGCGGGGTCGAGGCATGGACAGAGTACCTTTTTCATCTTGCTAAATGATACTCCCCTACTCAATTCCGTATAACACCGTGTCGCCAAACACCAAATAGCCCTTTACACTTTGGACAACTTGGCTAGAAACGTTTTCCCACACCAAGCGTGGGGTAACCTTTTCTCCCACTAAATACCGATTGATTTGGTCGTGAGAAAACTTTTCGCTATGGTCTGCAAAATTGGTCAACGTATAGTTGATCTGGCTGACTAGCAGATATTGGCAGTAGTCCAGTCGAGTCACTGCTTCTTTCATACCTTGACTCTAGCAATTTGCCCCTATCCTAGACATCTCCCTTATTTTCTCCGCGTAAGTCCTATTGGATAATTAATTCTTCCTTGCGCGGCTTCTCTGATCCGTAGGTAAGCCTGCGCTTTACTGCTCCCGCATACAGAACATATACTCGCACCGCATCCTCATGTGGCTCAACCAGCTTCTCAAGCTGGATTTGTAGCTTTGCAAACTGCGCTGTCGTGAGAAAGCACTTAAACACACTAGACCTGCTTTGAAAATAGAGGACTAGCTCGGTGGTTGAGGGGCGGTAAGGGGCGTTAATTGAACCTGATATCCCAACCGCTCTATCCGGTGCTGCAAGGTTTGGAGCAGTTGGTGTTGGGTGCGTTGCCCCGAATCGGTAGTGCGGTAGTCGCGGTAGGGTTGGTGTTGTTTGAGGATGTGATAGACCGCAATCAACAGGCGGTGGGCGACGGCAACAATGGCGCGTTTGTGTCCCCGACGGGACGCAAGTCGGCGATAGACCGTAGCAAAATGGGAGGCTTTGCAGCGCACAGCAGCATTTGCCATTTGTACCAAGATGCTTCGCAACCAGCGATTTGCGGGTGGAGTTTTGCCAGAGTATTGTTTGCCCGCACTCTCATGATTGCCCGGACAAACCCCAGCCCACTTACACAGATGCGCGGCGCTGGGAAAGCGTCGCATATCACTCCCGATTTCTGCCAGCAGCAGTTGAGCACTGTGACGGGCGATTCCCGGAATGCTGTCGAGCAACGGCATCGCTTGCTGCCACGCCAACGGCAGGTCAGAGGAAGAATCTGTCTGAGGCTTGGATTCAGCCGCCGGAACGAGGACTTCGACCGGAGGCATGTGCTGCTCAATCAACTGCTCGATTCGCGCGTCAAACGGTTTGAGCTGGCGGTCGAGAAACTCTAGATGGTCGAGATGCATTTGGATCAAGAACCGATGATGGTCCCGCACTCGACCCGAGAGCGCTGCAATCAGTTCGGCTTGCTTGGATCGCATGCGTCCTCTGGCAAGTTCAGCGAGGGCTTCTGGGTCTTCAACTCCTGCCACCAGTGCTTTGAGTATGGCGCGCGACGAGACTCCCCCGATGTCACTGACCACCGATGCCAGCTTCAGATTTGCCCATTCCAACACTTTTTGCAGGCGATTGATGACACTCGCGCGTTCGCGAATCAGCGTCGTGCGCTGGCGGGTCAAGTCGCGCAAATCACGTTGGGGCAGGGGTGGAATAAAACTGCCACGGACGAGTCCATAGCTCAGTAGCTCGGCTAACCACTCGGCATCTTTGACATCGGTTTTGCGTCCAGGTACTTGCTTGAAGTGATGCGAGTTCACGACTATCACCTCAAAGCTGCTCTCCAATACGTTGTACACGGGTTTCCAATATTCCCCTGTACTTTCCATGGCAATGTGCGTGATCTCGCTACTCGATAGCCAGTCGCACAGATTTAACAACTCGCGGATGGTCGTACCGTAGGTGCGGGTTTCGCGCTGCGGTTTCCCATTCATATCCAAACTTAAGCAACAGACCACGACCGTCTTTTTGTGAACATCAATTCCAGCGCAGCGCTCATGGGTGACTTGCATCAGGCTTCTCCTTGATTAGGGTTAAGCTGGTTCACCCGCCATGTCGTTAATTGATCCTGCTTTGCGTGCTGTCTCGCAGTCGGCGAAATGCACAAATGGGTGTCCCAAGGGCGGGTACGGTCAGTCTCCTGCTCAGGCTGATTGGCACTAGTTCCAATTCGACCTCTAAACCAGTTCATCTGACGTTACCACTTTCATCCCAGGGTGTGAGCAATCGCTCATGATGTCTCTTGCGTGAATCAAGAAGAGAGCGCAAGCTCACAGTTGATGATCGCTGCAATGAGATTGAAGCGCAACCCGAAACGCTTGCGTCGATTTCGATACCGTTCAGCCAGAATCCGAAAAATCTTGAGCTTACGATTCACATGCTCAGCGACCACCCGTAATCTCGCTAGATTTCGGTTGTGCTGCCGCTCCGCTTTGCTCAGTTTGCCTTGACGCGGCTTCTTGGTTGAAGTGCAACTAGAGGGATGGAGCTTTGCCATACCTTGATAGCCCTTATCCGCCAAACACAACTGCTCTGGTAGCATCGGCAGACGATGTAACTTGAACAGTCGAAAGTCATGGACTCGCCCTTTGCCAAACGCCGTACAGATAATCTGTCCAGTGGCTTGATCGACCAGAACTTGAGCTTTTAGCGTATGCCGCTTTTTCTTGCCGCTGTAGTAGCATCGCTGTTTTTTGGGGGACGCTCAATCGGGCTTTCAGTTACATCGACTGCCCACACACACCAGGTACTGGCCTTCTGGTAGAGTTGCTTTTTGCCCGGTAACCGGAACTTACCTGACTTCATCAATCGACTTTCAACCTTCTGAATCAAGCGGCACACTGCCGACTCACTCAATTCCCAAGTGGTGGCAATGTGAAACTGGGTCCGGTATTCTCGCCAGTACTCGAGTACGACTAGCAATTGGTCTTCCACGCTTAATTTGCACTGTCCACCCCGTTTACCTGTTCGGTCAAGGTCAGGACGCAGCACGTCTATCATCTGCGCAAAGGTTTGTGGGTGAATTCCACATCGGCGTTCAAAGGCCCCAGGCTTGAGTTGGCTAAGTTGTTTGTAGGTCATAATTCCTCCTTGACCTATTTGTAGCCACTTACCTATATTCACGCAAGAGGTCTACTGTAATGCGTCCATTTACCATAGCCAGAAAGAAGCATCTTATCTACCTGGTACGACGTTTGCTCGCCGCTTTTGTATCAGCCAGGTCATAGGTGAGCAGGTAGAACTGCTTGCTCATCGCAAGATGAATGGTTTGTAAGGAATACCTTCCTGAAGGTGACGACTAAGTAATTGAGCCTGAAATGCGATCGCCCTGCCAGTGCATTCCTCCAGACAAAGACCCGCGGCATAAAGTTGAAAGTGGTCACTGAGATGCCTGCCTATCTGACCCTTCTTGTACTCAACGGGGATTAATGTCCTTCGCGCTCTTCAACTGCATCAATGATGCCGGAAACCAGGAGGTAATCGCGCCACACCCACTGATGGCAATGAACTCAGGTATCATCTTCTTGGATCGTGCCTTCTTCTTCGATTTACGATGCAGAAGAATGTGTTCGTTGTCCGCCATTTCACCCAACATATATTCCAGGTAAAAGCGACGTGGGCAATATTCCCTGGCATTCAGATATGACAGGGGTAAATAATCGTTCATTGCTGAAATTCCTTATTCCCGCTGCTCTAAAACGACATGCCCCATGCCCATTGACGTTTTGCGCCCGACTCCAGCAAAAAAGGCAAAGTGATACCAATTTAAATTGAGTAAGCGGCAAATGGACTAGACTGAGCGGAGTTGTTTGGAGAGTCTAGTCATGGCAGGTGTAATGTCAATAGACGTGAAAGAAAGTTTGGATGACTTAGCTCAACAGTTGCGGCAAGCCGAAACGCCAAGCGCTAAAGAACGATTGCAAGTGCTCTACTGGTTGAAACAAGAGAATGCGCCGAGCATTAGTGCGATTGCCAAAGCGGTCGGGAAACATCGAAACACGGTGCAAAGCTGGCTATTGATGTATCGCACTGGAGGAGTGGGGGCGATGCTAGAAATCAAGAAATCGCCGGGGGGAGTGCGAGTGATACCCCAATGGGCAGAGGATGCTTTGGCAAAGCGGTTACGACAGAGACACGGCTTTCAAAGTTATGGAGCAGTACAACAGTGGTTGGCAGAAACCTTGGGAGTAGAAGCGGAGTATCACGCGGTCTACCAAATGACCCGCTATCGGCTCAAAGCCAAGCTAAAGGTTGCTCGTCCTCAAAATTGCCAGCAGGATAGTGAACAGCGATCTGCTTTTAAGCAAACCTCAAGGGCGACCTCAGCTTGCTGAGTCAGTATGCTCGCCACCGGGGGCAGGATGAACGTCCCATTCGCTATTTTGCTCAGGATGAGAGTCGTTTTGGACTGCATACTCTGATGGGACGATTGATCACGGCGTGTGGCATCAAACCGATTGGGCAGTGGCAGTGGTTGTTCAAAGCGTTCTGGCTCTACGGGGCGGTTGAACCTGCCACGGGAGAGTCCTTTTTTCTGCAATTTTCTCATGTTGATACCGAGTGTTATCAACGATTCTTGAATGAATTTTCCAACGCTTATCCGGATAGTCTGAACGTCTTGCAAGTGGATAACGGGCGGTTTCACAAGGGTAAAGCGTTGGTGGTGCCAGAGAACATCATCTTGTTATTCCAACCGCCTTACTGCCCTGAGCTAAATCCTATTGAGAGGTTGTGGGAACATCTCAAGGCAAGTTTGAAGTGGGCTGCGTTCAAAACGCTCGACCAACTACAAGTCAAAATCGATCAACTCCTGGCTGAGTTAACACCACAAGTAATTGCTTCTCTCACAGGTTATTCCTTTATCCTGGATGCCCTATCTGCCTTGAATACTGTTTAAATTGGTATTACTTAGAATTTCCTGGGCTTCCTGGGGCAAGTATAGCTGTCGCCGGGTGTGTTAGGACAGATTGGTGATGAACATCAACACCCGTGAGCTTTGTGAATTGACCCTTGTCCTAAGTCTTCCGTCCGTTGCTATAATTCAAGCGGGGCAAACGGCGCAGTGATCGTGGCTGAGAACCTTGAGCAAATTACGCCCCAACCGCTGTCGAATAGTTTATCCAGCTTTTTCAAATTGAGAGTTGGCGATATCAAATCATTTATGAATTAGCCCTACGGAAAAAACCGTCACAATTGACCGAGTGGGGCATCGCAGCGAGATTTACGACCTTTCACCCAAACAATAGGACTATCTATCTGGACGGATACCATCGCTTTTTTGGAGGGATACAACACGTTGTACCCCTCCAAAAAACTTAGGTTTATGCGATTGGTAAATCACGATCGCAGGTTACATTCCCTGATTATGGAAGTGTTGTAGCGGTGTTGAGCGTCAGGTTCAAATCTGACATGGGATTGATCACAATCACCTCGCCAACGGTGCCGCGATCAATGCTGCCACCGATGGCTGCTCCGGCTGCTGCTCCAGTAAACACCTTTTTGGGTGTGATGATGCGATCGCCGATAACGCCAGCCGCGCCTGCACCGATAGCCGCCCCAATCGCTGCATCTCGGATTGCCGAACCTAAGTTACGACCCTGATTGGCACCCACGGCTGCACCGATGCTGCTTGCCAAAATTAGGTTTCCAGACCCTTGCAGGCGATCGCCGGTCACTCCACCAATAATCGCCGATGCACCTGCACCCAGCGCTGCTCCGCCCAAGGTTTTGATCAAGCTGGTATCCCGCAGGCTTTTCTTGGTTAGCACGATACCAGAAGACGCATTGATCGAATATTGCTGACCGCCAATGACCACGGTGCGAGCCACAAACTGTGAGCCGCCATTCACTGGCACCAGTTGTCCAATCACTTGGCTGCCTTGGGGAATCGCGATCGCGCCTGCCGAGTTCCGCACATCCGAGGCAACGGTTACTGTCAAATCGACTGTTTCATTCGGTGCCACCACAATTTGCGGAGCCGCCGTATAGCTTACCGGAATCAGCGTTCCAGCTACAATTTGCGATCGCTGCGTTGCTACCGCCGCCCCTACCACATACTGACTGGGAACTACGGAAGCAAATTGTCCCGCACCTGCTAAAGACTGACACAAAAATGTAGATACCTCTGCTCGACTGGCAAGCTGATTAGGATTCAGGAAATTTACATCAGGATAGTTGACCACCAACCGCTTCTCAGTTGCCGCCGCAATTCCTGTTTGGGCATAGCCCGGAATAGCAGACGCATCAGCATAAAGACCCAGCGTGTTAGCAACCGGTTGAGACGGAGCAAAATTTAGCCCACTTGCGAGCGAAACCAAAACTTGAGCGCGAGGAATGCTTTGGGTGGGATTAAACACGTTGCCAGGATAGCCAGAGAGAAAACCTGTTTGAGACGCATTGGTAATCGCGTTGTAAGCCCAATAATTAGAAGGCACATCTACAAACTGAGCGGCACCGCGATTGCGAGGCGCATTGGGAAACGCTTTGCCAACTAGGGAAGCATACTCAGCGCGGGTGACGGGATTGTTGGGGCGAAAGGTGCCGTCAGGATAGCCACTGATAATATTTCTTTGAGTGAGTTCCACAATGCAGGCTTGTGCCCAACTTCCCTGGACATCTGAAAAGCTAGATTGTGCCACGCTGGGAGCGATCGCAACAAAGGGTGCCAAGGAGCTGGTCACCATTGAAAAGGCAACTAATAAAGCAGGTGAAGATTTGAGTTTCATAGGGTTAGACATGGTGAATACTTTTAACGCAACTGATCACTAAGATGCGAATGAGCTAGAAGTGTTCCTGAAATTGTCACTATTCGTTAAAGCAATCGATTTATCAAGGAAGCGACAAAAGTTTCAATTTCTGGGAACTTTTTAAGTATAAATTGTTTCCCCTACCGGGATTCAATATGAGTGGGGTCAACAGCCGGATGATTGATAGAAAGGACTTTCAGCCTCTATCTAAAGGTAGACTTTGCATCGAATACTCACTTTGGCTGACTCGGATTTCAGCTTATTAGAAAAAGTATTTACTAGCTTTGATCAGAAGCAAATTATGTTGCTTATTGACGCAGGCGATCGCGCAAATTATCTTCAGCCGCCAGCTCATCTTGGCGACAGTGTTCCAAAAAATCGTAGAGCCACTCTTTAGGAACGGTAGGAAACGTTGGGCTAGTTTCTACTTCTACATACTCCTGATTTTGCAATTGATAAATGCGGAGGATGCGACCATCAAACCGCCAAAATTCAGGCACATTCATGCTGGCATAGAGCCGATTTTTATCAATATCAGTGTTAGTAATATCGACTTCCACAATCAGATCAGGGGCTGGATCGGATTCTAGATCAACATTTCTGCCCGACACGACTGGCTGATTTTGAATGTAAAAGGCTTCATCGGGTTCAGCCCCTTTTTCCAATCCTGGAAAATTGAGCGTGGTTGACCCCATCGTTTTGATTCTCTTGCCCAGTTCTCGCACCAGAATATAGATAAAGCGACCGATCATTCGTCCTGAAAAATCGTGGTCTTCAGTTGGCATGGTGAATTCGAGGGTTCCTTCGTCATAAATCAGGCGGGTGCTGCGAGATTGGGGCAGCGCATCCAAAATTTGCAAATACCCTTCCCATGTCACGCCATGAATCACAACGCGCTGTTCCCCTTGGAGGGCGATTCCCGTAGGGATCGTTTCACGAATCGCGTTTTGCTGCATATCTTCTGGTGCAGTGCTGACCATAACAGTCTCCATTTAGACGGGAACGGGAATTTTGGCGTTGACCTTGAGCAAATCCAAGCCTCTTTCAAATATGGTACCAATCGGCTGCATGGTGCCATCGGTGGTCATGAATTGGTGGTCAGGCGTTGCCCGCAGCGTCGTGCCGTCGTCAAGCTGATACTCCACTAGGGCTTGAATGCCGCGATCGTGCCATTGAGCGATCGCCTGCGTGTAAACAAACCCGTTCTCATCGACGCTGTAAACCGTGCAGGCTAATTGCTTTTGAACGATTTCACCAATCGTCACTGCACCATACTCCACCGTCAGAATTGGCGTATCGGCGCTGAGGCAGTATTCCGCGAACTGCACCATTGTTTCCCACAGATCGGTGGCAACCTTGGCTTTCACATCTTTTTTTTCGGCACCTTGCACAAAGAGTTCCTGATGCTTTTCCATCTCGGATTTTTTCTTTTTGCCCATCGCCCGCCGCAGCAAATCGGCTTGTCCCAAGGAGTAGCCGCCCATATCTTGCGCGATTTTCATGATCTGCTCCTGGTAGACCATGATGCCGTAGGTTTCGTTGAGGATTGGCTCCAGAATTTGATGGGGATAGTCGATTTTTTCGCGCCCGTGTTTGCGGTTGATGAACTTGGGAATCAAACCAGCATCTAAAGGACCGGGACGATAGAGCGCCAGCACTGAGGAAATGTCTTCCAGGCTGGAGGGCTTCAGGTCGCGCACAATCTGACGCATCCCCGATGATTCCAATTGAAAAATGCCTTCCAAATCGCCCTTGGCAAGCAGCTTGTAGGTTTTGATGTCGTCGAGCGGCAAATGATCCAGATCGATCGCGGGTTTGCCCGTTTGCGCGATTAGTTCGATCGCCTTTTGAATCATCGTCAGATTTCGTAGCCCCAAAAAGTCCATTTTTAGTAGACCCAGGGCTTCGATATCTTCCATATAATACTGAGTGAACACGGCTCCATCGGCATTGCGCTGAAGCGGCACAATTTCATCCAGCGGGTCAGAGGAGATCACAACTCCAGCCGCATGAATGCCAACGCTTTTGTTGGTGCCCTCAATCCGAATCGCCATGTCGATCCAGCGGCGAAAGCTAATGGCAGGATCGGTGCCGGGAACGGTCAGGTTTTTGTGATATTTTTCCTTAAATTCCGGGGCGGGCGTTTCGTCAGAAATCATCACCTTCAGCTTGACGGGTTTGCCGCGCACCACCGGAATCATTTTGGTCATGCGATCGCTCTCGCCATAGGGAATGTTCAGCACCCGCGCTACGTCTTTTAGCACCGCTTTGGAGGTCATGCGGTTGTAAGTGATGATTTGAGCAACGCGATCGCTGCCATATTTTTCAGTGACATATTCGATCACTTCTTCCCGGCGATCGATGCAAAAGTCTGTGTCAATATCCGGCATGGATTTGCGTTCGGGGTTGAGGAAGCGCTCGAACAGCAAGCCGTGATGCACCGGATCAATATTGGTGATGCCCAGAGCGTAGGCAACCAGGGAACCCGCCGCCGAACCACGCCCCGGTCCTACGGGAATGGCGTTGTCACGGGCATATTTAATGTAATCCCAAACCACGAGGAAGTAGGTGGCAAACCCCATTTGCTGCATGATCTGGAGTTCGTAGACCAGGCGATCGCGATACTCATCCGTAATTTGATCACGAGAGGTACATTCACGCCGCCACAGTAAGCCTGCCCAGGAAATTTCCACCAAGTATTCATCATGGGTGTAGCCATCTGGAATGGAATAGTTGGGAATGCGCGGGATTCCCATAATTTCGTAGGGTTCCACCTTGTTTGCAACTTCCAGCGTCGTCGCGATCGCCTCTTCAATCACATCCTCGGTTAAATGATCGCGAAACAGCTGTCGCATCTCATCCGCCGATTTTAGATATTCGGTGCCGCTATAACGCAAGCGCTTATCTTCCGAGATCAGCTTGCCCGTTTGGATGCACAGCAGCGCATCGTGCGCCTCCACGTCATTGCAGGAAATGTAGTGAGAATCGTTCGTACAAAGAATCTTGATGTCTAATTCACGGGCAATCTTGACCACTTCCACATTCACGATCCGGTCTTCAGGTGATCCGTGATCCTGAAGTTCCAGATAATAATCCTCGCCAAACAGATCTTTGTACCATTGGGCGACACGACGTGCAATTTCGGGCTTGTTTTGCAAAATCGCTTGGGGCACTTCTCCACCCAAACACGCTGAGGTGACAATCAACCCCTCGCGGTATTGTTCCAGCACGTCTTTGTTGATGCAGGGACGCGCAAAGATGCCTTTTCCCTGATAGCCTTGCAGGTTGGAAATGGTCGTCAGCTTGACCAGATTTTTGTAGCCCTGAGTGTTTTTTGCCAGCACCACCTGGTGATATTTGGGGCGACGCTCTTGCTTAGTAATGTCGCCATTGATCACATACATTTCGTTGCCAATGATCGGCTTGATGTTTTTGCCCTTACACACCTTCAGCAGCTCGATCGCGCCATACATTACACCGTGATCCGTCAGGGCGATCGCGGGCATCTCCAGTTCCAAGGCGCGATCAATTAAAGCCGGCAACTGACTGGCACCGTCAAGCAGGCTGTAATCACTGTGAATATGAAGACCAACAAAGGACATAATGGCTCAGGCGATCGCAAGGTCGAGTTTAGAATACTCGAAGTAAGTCCCTATGACTAGCGTTCTTGATAAGATGCAACCCTAGATATGGGTTCTAAATTGATTAAGCAGATCAAAAATCGTACTATCTATGATCTAGCACGGATGTATTACTAAAATCCGATTTTTTTGGAGTTCCTGAGCGCAATAAAATTAGTGGCGATACACTAAATTCAGGATAAGCCGCATTCGTTTTGGGAGAGTATCCATGCTGGCAGACCTTCGGCTGATCTCTGTGCAGGAATACCACCGAATGGCAGATACTGGCATTCTGGACTCCGATGAGCGAGTGGAGTTAATTGATGGATACATTCTCAAGATGGCTGCCAAAGGAACTGCCCATTCTTCAGCAACGACCCGCACCGCAAGACTGCTGGAGCAACTCTTGGCAGGGCAAGTATGGATACGGTTGCAAGAACCGATTCGGCTCAACAATTATTCAGAACCGGAACCGGATATTGCCGTTGTGCAGATTGATCCATTGGATTATGCAGACCACCATCCCACCGGAGCAGAAGTTTACTTAGTCATTGAAGTAGCCGATTCTAGCTTGCAGAAAGACTGCGGTTTAAAGGCAACGGCATACGCGCGATCGCAAATTGCAGACTATTGGGTACTCGACGTAACGGAACGCAAACTGCACATCTTTCGAGAACCTAGCCAAGACGGATATCAGAGTGAAACAGTGCTGCTAGAAGATGCCGTTGTCTCGCCCTTGCAGTTCCCAAACGCGATCGCGATCGTTCGAGATTTACTCCCCAAAGTTCGCGCTGACTGATAAAGGAGGTGTTGGCTGCGATAGCTCCGAGAATAATTCGGGAATTTTATTGTCCGCGCCCTGGCTTGCAGTCTGCAAAACCCAATGCTTCTGTATCCAAAAAACTAGCGATCGCCATCTCAAGCACGGCTTCGACTGGATATTCAATTTCAGTGGCACGAGCAGTGAGAGCCGCTTGAATTCGCTCAGGTAAGCGTTTCAGAATGACTTCGGCATCAGCAGGAGAAAGTTGCTCTTGAAGTTTGGCTTGCATCGCTTCACCTATCGGCTGGAATCTGAACGTTATAAGGGGGTTCAGTGGCTCTTAAAATGATCGCTTCTAGCTCCAATAGTAGCGTAGGGTTTCCCCAGTAAGAAATGAACTGGATTGCAATCCGCACATCGTCATCGTTGTATTTGTCGAGCCATGCCCACAAAAAAGCTTTGTGTCCACCGCTAAAGCGACCTCGCAGACTCTTGGTTTTTCCGATGTAGAGCAAGCCATCGGTTTTGTGCTTGATTGCATAGATGCCGGGACGTGCGGGAATATTATCAAATTCGCGGCTTAAAGGTTGGCATTGTTCAAAGGGAGTAAAGGCGATCGCATCCAGAATTCTCCGAGCCTGGATTTGCAATTCAGAATCGTTTGTTGTCATGAAGGCAAGAAGGCGTAACACCCAAATTATGCTCCCACAAATCCTACCGCAGCCTACTTGCTCAGTACTGATGTGCGCGATCGTTCGAGATTTACTCCCCAAAGTTCGCGCTGACTGATTGGGGATGTGTTGGCTGCTATCACATCGATTGGCTGTAACCAACGCCTGTCATCTCGAGATTAGTCCATTAGAGCAAGCGATATAAGAGCTTTCCTAACCGCCAATTTGAGACATGGTGCGGGCATAGCGTCCCGTGGTGCCAGAATCGCGTTCTTTGTAGTTGATTTCGGGTTTGAGGAAAACCAGTTCGCGTACTTGACGGCGGAGATCTGCTAGGGGAACACCCGATCGCAAGCCTCCCTTTAAGTCAATTTGCCCCGTTTCATTCAGCAGGCAGGGTCGCAGCCAGCCATCGGCAGACAGACGCATTCGGTTGCAGCGATCGCAAAAGCATTCTGACATCTGGCTGATAAAGCCCAAGGTGCCTTTTGCGCCAGGGATTTGGAAGATATCGGCGGGTCCATTGCCGCGCACCTGACCTTCGGTTAAGCCCCAGCGATCGCGAATTTGACGGCGCAGTTCTTCGGAGGCGACCCAACCGCGATCGCTAAACAAATCGCCATTGCCAATCGGCATGAACTCAATAAAGCGAATATGCCACTCGCGATCAATACTCAATGCTGCTAAATCTAAAATTTCTGAGTCATTCACACCGGGAATCACGACCATGTTTAGCTTTAATGGGTTAAACCCCACCTGATGCGCGGCTTGAATTCCATCCCAAACCTGTTGCCAGCGAGTGCGTCCTCGATTACCAATGATTTGGTCAAACACTTCTGGTTTCAGCGAATCTAGACTAATGTTGATGCGTCGTAAGCCTGCCTCGTAGAGGGATTGTGCTAACTTTTCTAAGTAAAACGCGTTTGTGGTCATGGAAAGATCTTGAGTTTCGGGCAGGTTAGCGATCGCCCTCACAATTTCCACCACATCAGGGCGAATCAGCGGTTCTCCCCCTGTCAATCGAAAGCGAGTGAACCCAATGGGAATAAAGATTTCCTGTAGCAAGACTAATAGCTCATCCTGCGTAATCAAGTCTTGCTGCAACACATAGCTTAGGTCAGCACCTTCAGGCATACAGTACTGACAGCGAAAGTTGCAGCGATCAACCAGGCTAATACGAAGATAGTCAATTGCATTCATGCTTCTATTCTGCCGGATTGTCAGAGTTGCTGCGATGATATACGTTTCTAGTCACTGATTTCTACAGTAATCGGCATATCTGGCAGAGAACTTGCCGTTGCTACAGGAGGTGGACTTGTATCAGATAGGCGGGAAGAGTGAGTCGGCAGCACTAGTCGCAAAGTTTGCTGCAAAGATTGCCCTCCCTGTTCCTTAACAAAAACAAGCGGAATTAGGGCAGCAAGTCGGGCGATCGCGGATAGGGCAAACAAACCAGGAATACCACCATAGTCAGCAAATTCTGCCAGAAAGCCCCCCACTGAAGTGCCCAAGGCACCACTAATCCCTGCTACGGCTGCTGCAAATGCAAAAAAAAGTGGTTGATGTCGCAACGGCGCAACCCCTAATTGCAAATTGTTGGTGCACAGATCGATCGCTGCCCAACTGCCACCTGCTAGCAAGTGCAACAGCGGGAACCAAAGCCATAGCGAGATATCATTTGCGCCCGTGATTAGCCACAACAACGGAAACAACGCCACTAAAACTCCATCGATCAGCAAAATTGGGCGATTTCCAATCCGATCTGCCAATTTTCCCCACGCGATTAACATGATTAAGTGAGCACCTGCCTGCAAACTCGTGTAAATAGTGACCCAACGCAAATCAATTGCCAAAGTATCCAACAGATACACGTTAAAAAACGGTGCGCTCAGATTCACTGCAAACATCCACAGGGCAAAATACAGCAGAAACAATAGAAAGTTAGTGTTTTGAAAGAATTGCGAAATTAATGGGATGGATGTCGGCGATTCCGGTACGGCTCGGTTTACGAATTCTTGGGGTGCTAAATCTATTACATTGCTATCAAAAACCGTTGTATGTTCTATTCGCTGATTGGTTTGGCGATCGCGTGGGCTAACATCTGCCATCCAAAATTGAAACCCCAGGCTGATTATGCCAGCAATGACTCCTAACAGCACAACAACGCCATAACCTTGCTGGGCCCCACCGCCCCACGCCGATACAATCCAGCCTAAGACAGGAATCGATAATAAATTCATTAAGCTCATGGCACTAGCACGCGTGCCAAAATAGCTGCCGCGCAGTTTTGATGGCACCAGCGTTGCGAGCCAGCTCAACCAAGAAGCACTGCCCAAAGCCGCCAAAAAATAGGTTAAGCCAACAATTGTTAAGGTCAAGTTGACCCAGGTTGGCTCGTTCCACTGTCCAGCCCAAAAAATGGCGGCTGCTAAAATCAACCACAGTAACCGCGACGGCACATAAATCCAAAAGCAATACCAATGGTAGCTACCAACGCGATCGCTCCACAGCGCACCCAACGGCTGCATCAGATTTGCCAGCATCGGAATCGATGATAACAACCCAATTTGGCTAGGACTCGCATTCAACCCCACCAAGAAATTGCTGAGTAGCACTCCTCCAGTGGCATTAGTAAAAATTGTGGCAAAAATGCCATCTACCGTAGAGGCTTGTAGACTAGTACGAATCTGGGCCTTAGAGATAGGAATTGTCAGACTTAATACATGAGAATCTGACTCATTCTTGCTAAGTATGGTTGTTAACTCTAAATCGACTGTAACTGGACCTTCAACGCATGAGGAAGTCTCTGGCTCCGACATTTCCAATTACCGCCTTAGGGATTACACTCACATCACGCTTTCATACTAAATAGCATCCAGTCTCTTTGCTTGCACCCTCAGAAATAGCTTTAGCTAAGAGGCTTGTTTAATATCTAAAAAACGTTCTAGCTTTGATTCAAAAACATCATCCCAAGCGCCAAATCGAAGGTTGCGCTGTCGATCCCATTCAGTTTCTACAGAGGCACGGGTTTGGGGATTCATCGACTGAAAAGAAAGCGACTTTCCTAAAACGGTTGCTTTTTCAAGCCCTGCTACCAGTGCTTTTACTCCGTTAAAGTCAGTGACATCGCCCCACAGCAAATCTACGATTACACCTTCTACAGCTAAATCCAATGCTTCTTCTAAGGATTGTTGAAAGCTGTGACTACAGGAGGCACTCAGGTCAGTATTGGGCTGAAGCACAATAGTCCGTGGATTGCAGGAATCGGTTTGGTCAATTTCAAAGGGGGTTTCTGGACGATGAAGTGTGCTTTCCATAGGAACCTGATTAAAAAGTCGAGCGGGTGACGATAGACATGGGAAAGGAGAAGTTCTCACTCCTCTACAGTGGGATAATTAGATGGAAAAAGCCTACTTCTGGGTCACACCTTTTTGTGTCTTTCATCAGTTCAAAGTGTGTCACTAGTCATGATAAGGCGTGTTCCTTGTCCTGCGATCGCGTGCTGCTCATCACCCTCTCCTAAGATCTTGATCACACATTAACTTTCTTCATGCCTACTCCACGCGCTGGATATACGCTTCCGGTTTTTGCTTGTGCTGCCGCGATCGCGGCTTTGCAAAAGCTGCAAGATCCTGATCCTGTCTTATCGGTCTTTCTTAACTTGATTGAACCGTCCGAACGGGTAGAAATTGCGGTTGAGCAAGCTGCCTGTTTACAGCCTGGAGCCGCCATGGCGATTACTCGCAGCGATCCGGGCGATAACTTGGATCTTACCCGCCATACTCCTATTTGGGCGCTCGTTGAATGGGGCACCGCCGAGCAAACTGACGCGATCGTGTTGCAGGGTGGCGAAGGCGTTGGACGACTCGCCGATGGACAAGCCGCCTTCTACGCCTATGCAAAACGGTTATTGCTAGAAAACCTGTTGCCCTTACTCCCACCCGGAAAAACTCTCAGGGTCACCGTGATTTTGCCTGAAGGGAGGCAATTAGCAAAACGCACTTCCAATGAAGCGTTTGGAGTAGTTGAAGGCTTATCGCTGTTGGGAACAAGCGGTATTTCCCAGCCGCTGAGCGCTCCAGGGCAGTTGGAAATATATCGAGAAGATCTAAAACAAAAGCACACTCAGTTTGATGGATTGGTGTTTTGTATTGGCGAAAACGGGCTAGATCTGGCACAACAGCTTGGAGTGGAGCCGAACCGACTGGTTAAAACTGCTAATTGGTTGGGTCCACTGCTAGTGGAGGCTGCACTTCAGGGAGTGCAGTCTATTCTTTTATTTGGCTACCACGGTAAGCTATTGAAACTTGCAGGCGGAATTTTTCATACCCATCATCATGTTGCCGATGGGCGCATGGAAATTTTGACGGCGCACTGTGCCAAAGTTGGGGTGCCTGCTGCCGATTTGCAAATTATTTTTGCCGTGCCAACCGCCGAGGATGGTTTGAAGTATTTAAGAGATCTGGATGCAGTCAGCGGTCAGACCTGGGTAGAACAGGTGTATGGCGAAATTGCTGAAGCGATTGATCAGCGCTCTCAGACGTATGTTCATGCCCACAGCGATCGCGTCCTCACCATCGGTAGCGTTTTGTTTGATCGCCATCGAAATATTGTTATCGCTAGCAAAACAGGCGCAGGTTTACTTAAACGATTGATTGAGTCGGGTTAGAATGAAAGGATTAACTTTTAATATTTGTAACGCTATCTTTTGGATCAGCTTTTTATTTATTCTTGCTCACATTCACTCAAATCAGAATTATGGTGACTCTACAAACTCAACAAGAACAAGCTGAATCGGTAGAGAAGCTTGATCACCAAATCATTATCATTTTGGATTTTGGCTCTCAATATTCTGAGTTGATTGCACGGCGTATTCGCGAAACCCAAGTCTACTCTGAAGTATTGTCCTATCGCACAACCGCTGAGCAAATTCAAAAGATTGCGCCTAAAGGAATCATTTTATCGGGTGGACCCAGTTCTGTTTATGGAGAGAATGCCCCACACTGTGACCCCAAAATTTGGGGGTTAGGCATCCCTATTTTGGGGGTTTGTTACGGAATGCAGCTCATGGTGCAGCAGTTAGGCGGTGGGGTGGAACAGTCGGAACGTGGGGAGTATGGCAAAGCGTCTCTGGTGATTGATGATGCAACCGACCTGCTGACTAATGTGAACGATCGCACCACTATGTGGATGAGCCACGGTGATTCGGTGACCCATTTGCCAGATGGATTTGAGGTGTTGGCGCATACTGACAATACGCCTTCTGCTGCGATCGCCCATCATAAAAAGAAACTCTATGGTGTTCAATTCCATCCAGAAGTGGTGCATTCGATCGGGGGACAGGCGTTAATCCGCAATTTTGTTTATCACATTTGCAACTGTGAACCCACTTGGACGACTGCCGCATTTGTAGAACAAGCGACGCGAGAAATTTGTGCAAAGGTGGGTGACAAGCGCGTTTTGCTGGCGCTATCGGGTGGGGTTGATTCGTCTACGCTGGCATTTTTACTGCATCAGGCAATTGGCGATAAACTCACTTGTATGTTCATTGACCAGGGCTTTATGCGAAAGCTAGAGCCAGAACGCTTGATCAAGTTGTTTCATGAGCAGTTTCATATTCCAGTGCAGTATGTGAATGCACGAGAACGCTTTTTGGCGGCGATCGATGGGGTTAGCGATCCTGAGGAAAAACGCAAACGCATTGGTCATGAATTTATCAGCGTTTTTGAAGAAGAATCTAAGCGGTTAGGACCATTTGACTATTTGGCGCAGGGCACTCTTTATCCAGATGTGATTGAATCGGCTGACACCAATGTTGATCCTAAAACCGGCGATCGGGTTGCCGTGAAAATTAAAAGTCACCATAATGTTGGCGGATTGCCTAAAGATCTGCGCTTTAAGCTAGTAGAACCGCTACGAAAATTGTTCAAAGACGAAGTTCGCAGAGTGGGAACTTCCATTGGCTTGCCTGACGAAATTATCAAACGTCACCCTTTTCCTGGTCCTGGTTTAGCCATCCGCATATTAGGCGAAGTGACCGAAGAACGCCTGGATATTTTGCGAGATGCGGATCTGATCGTTCGGCAAGAAATTAACCGTAATGGAGTCTACGACGATTTTTGGCAGGCCTTTGCTGTCCTATTGCCCATCCGTAGTGTTGGAGTCATGGGCGATCAGCGTACCTATGCTTACCCGATTGTGTTGCGGTTTGTCAGCAGCGAGGACGGTATGACGGCTGATTGGTCACGGGCACCTTACGATTTGTTGGAAACCATCTCCAACCGAATTGTGAATGAGGTGAAAGGAGTTAATCGAGTGGTATATGACATCACATCCAAGCCGCCCGGAACCATTGAGTGGGAGTGAGTTCTATCCTCAAGCTGTTGTGGAAAACTCAAGATAATCTGTGGAAAACCTGCATAATATGCAGATCTCCTGTGGAAAACGCTTGTATTAGTGGAGAAAGAGAAAGCCAGAAGTAGAGGGAAAACCATCCAATATTTCTGGCCTTCAGCTATTAGCTTGGTGAGGAAAGCTTCTCCTTAAAGAACTTCCTCCGTTTCCTTCAGCTTTGATTTAGCTTTTGCGGCGCTCTTTTTCAAGGCATTCAGTCGTGCTTCGTATTTTGACCGTAGCTTCTTTTTCGGGGATTGCTCTATCAGCACTTTGAGGGCACTTCCCAAACTTTTGTAAGCATTGGGTAACGTGTAGCCAAACCGAGTTGCAAGGGCGATCGCTCGCTCATCTGCATCCGTTAGCTCTTGCAAAGTTTTTTCATTATTATTCTTCTGCCAAAGCCGCCAGCCGGACACACCGCACAGTGACAACGCCAGCACAAGGAGCAAGCCATCTTGCACCCATAACTCTCCAACAGCGCCACCTAACCCAATTGCCAGAGCAGCCATTTCCCAACCATCTCGTGGGATGGTGTCATTTTGAATACGTCCAACCTCATGCCAAAACATCAGATTGCGCTGATCGGTTGCAAGCTGCTCCCACTTAACCATATCAATCTGAACTTCAACCTCATCTTTGCCAATCTCTTCAGAGACTATCAGCGCGGGGTTGACAGCAGTCGTCGCTTCAACGGAAACCCAACTCTGCAACTCTGGAGGCAGTAAACCTCGCAGTCGTCGCAATTCACTCATTTCGGCTCTTGCCGTAGAGGATGCATAAGATGCCATGGACAACTTAAAATACTTCCAAAATCAATACAAACTTGTCTTTAGGATCATAGCGATCTTGGTGCCAATTTGGGTACCTAAAAAGAAATGGTTAACAAATTCTTAGGAAAACGCTAAGGCTCTTGCGATTCGTGAAACGCTAGTGAAGCTTTCCACAAGACTCCCTGTGGGATCACATTAGGCATAATTATAGGCTGAGAGCACTTCAGAATGTGATTGAGAACAGAGGAAGTCAACAAAGGCATTCATGATACGAAAAAAGAGTCTTTTACTTCGCACTACGTACTATTTCTGTCAATCAAATTCTGTCAATCAAACTCTAGATACCTATGGCAAAAGTATACGATCGCATTTCTGATGAGTTGCAAGACTTTATCCGTCAGCAACTCCTGTTTTTTGTGGCAACGGCCCCGCTCAGTACGGCTGGGCATGTCAACCTTTCGCCTAAAGGATTGGATAGCTTTCGGATCATCTCACCGAATCGAGTTGCTTACCTCGATTTGACAGGCAGTGGCAACGAAACATCGGCACATCTGCTGGAAAACGAGCGGATTACGCTGATGTTTTGCGCTTTTCAGGAACCACCCCTAATTTTGCGGCTTTACGGTCAAGGACGCGTTGTGCTGCCTCATGCTTCAGATTGGCAAGAGTTCTATTCACTTTTCTCTCCCATACCCGGTGCGCGCCAAATTATTGTGGCAGAGATTGACCGGGTGCAAACCTCTTGTGGTTTGGGCGTACCGCTGTATGAACTGCAAGACCAGCGATCGCTGTTGGTAGACTGGGCAACCAGAAAGGGAGAAGCTGGATTGCAAGACTATCGTCAGCAAAAAAATTCCGTCAGTGTGGATGGATTGCCCACTCCCCTTGCCAGTCAGGGCATTGATTAATAGGGGAAATGGTCAACCGTGCGATCGCGCTCCACGAGTATATGTGGGTAGCAAAAATCTAATCACTTACAAAGTCAAATTGGAGTTAAACATGAATTTAGACAAAGATATAGTTACCGTAAGACCGGAAATGACTATAAACACGCTTCAGAAACTACCAAATTATGTTGGTATATCTGCATTGACGGCGGGTGCTAAAGGTATATCGATGAACATGGTAGTAATACCGCCAGGTGCTAAAGCAGAACCACATTTCCACCAAGGCTTTGAGACCGCAATATATTTACTGAAAGGCAAAGTGGAGACTTTGTATGGTGAAAACCTAACAAAGTCAATTGTGAATGAGGAAGGCGATTTTATCTTCATCCCGGCAGGTGTACCTCATCAACCCCGAAACCTTAGTGATAGTGAATCTGCCCTAGCAATCGTGTCTCGCAATGACCCAAATGAGCAAGAGAGCGTTCAGATTTATTCCCCAAATAAAAATGATCCTGGATAACAAGCCGTAGGAGCAGAACGAAAGATTAGACTGTGGGTGATGTAATCGGGACTTGCATCTGCTCAATCGTCCGCCCAGAGGGGTTGCCCACTTCCCTTGCCAGTCAGGACATTGAGTAGATTAATTGTGCTCTCTGTTTTTGGTCGAGGTTGATGGCAACCCATATACAGAGTTGCCGATTCCGAATCAGAATACCCAATTATTTTCTTAATGCCGAGAAAAATCTACATAACAAGGTGTTAAATCTAAAGTCTCGTTGCTTTTCCGTAGTGAGAGGTAATCGAATTGTAGAAGCATACGTGAGATGTCACTTTGCAATTTTATACAGATCAGCATGGACACTGTTGAGTACATTGAACTGTTTTGGGATTGTCCAAAGTGTGGTCAAAACCACATCAGTGCAGTTTTTAATTCACAGAGTAACCGTTGTCCGAATTGCTTGTATTGGCGGGTGGAAGACATCGAACTGTATGAAGCACCAGATAGCCAGCTCATTACCGACCCCCATTTATTTAACCGTAAGCCGTTTTGGGTTTGCAAGGTTTGCGCTGCTGTCAACGAAGATACTGGCTTATCAGCTCACCTACTACAGTGTGGCAACTGTGATAGCTATCAAGTCTCAGAAGTTGGTGGCATTACTGGGCATCAAGCAACGGATCAGCAAGCACCGAAATCAGTTGAAGTAGGCAAAACTATTGAATTTCGGGGAAATAGCCCAACGAGCGACTCTAGCAATTCTGTGCAGCCGCGATCGCGCAACAAAAACAAGCACTCAAGATGGTTAGTTGGTAGTCTCACAGGTCTGACGCTTGCTAGTGGCTTTTGGGGAAGTTCTATCTGGTCTCAGATGAACGATCCAGCTATACTGCAAGTTCAAGTCACTGACTTGCAATGGACAGCCGAAATAGATGTCCAAGAACAGAAAACATTTACTAGACAATCGTGGCGTACCTCAATGCCCACGGGTGCCTCTGTTGTAAAATCGGAAAGGAGACAACGGGGAACTCGCCAAGAACAGCGAGGTTTGAGGACACTAATGGTTGAGAAGCAATACCAAAGTGCCACTCGTACCGAAACTTACTACGAACCAGAACAATACCAAAGTGGCACTCGTACTGAGACCTACACCGAGTCAGAGCGTTATCAATCTGGTACTCATACCGAAACCTACTACGAATCAGAACATTATCGATCTGGCTCTGAGGAAAACTGCACAACGATTTCCAGAGGAAACGGCATTGGTCAACGCAGTTGTAAAAGCATCTCGGTTTATAGCACTCGGCAAGTACCACGTACGCGCTCTGTCCCGGTTTATAACACTCGGCAAGTACTACGTACGCGCTCTGTCCCGGTTTACAGCACCCGGCAAATACCACGTACGCACTCTGTTCCAGTCTATAAAACCCGTATAGTTCCTGTACAAGAACCGATTATGGTGAGTGTTCCAGTTCAAGATACTTGGGTGACTTATCGTGTGAGTGAGTGGGTTGACAGACAGACCCATAGGCGAACAGGGCGGAACGATTCTCCACGGAGTACAGCTGTAAAGCTAGCCCAGTTACCCCCACAGCGGATTTCAGCAACCCGCATGATCTGTCGCCTAAAAGGTGCCTTTGCTATTCAAAGTAGTTGGTTTGAGAACCCTGAATCAATGTCAGGATCATGGGAGTTGCCTTGCGAAGAGTACGATCAAATTAATATCGGAGAACGAGTAAAACTTCGCCGAAATGCCACTAATTCAGTAAACCTGGTGCTATCCTCAACACCCTAAAAGTTGGTGCATATCGTAAGAAGGTCTAATAATTAAAATGCAGCGAATGGTTGAGAGCTGCATTTGCTGAGTTTAAATTTGCCTGTCACCGCTGGTTTCAGCCTTACAGCAATTTTCAGGTAATCAGCCCTTTGTTGGTATGATATGACGTAGATAAACTACCCGGTTTGTAAAATGCCCGTCGCTTACTCTACTGACTTACGGACTCGTGTGATTGATGCTTGGACGGCGAAAGAAGGAACCCAAGCTCAACTGGCCGAACGATTCAAAGTGAGTGAAAGTTTTGTCAAACGAGTGTTGCGTCGATACCGCAGCAGTGGACAAAAAGAAGCTAAACCGAGGGGAGCAACGCTTGCTCCCACGATAGATGGAGAACTATTGAAGCTAGTGCAAAGGTGGGTTGAGCACAAACCTGACATCCATCTAGACGAATTGTGTGAACAATTAGAAGCGCATCAAGGAATTAAAGTGAGTCAGCCTACCATGTGTCGAGCACTGCAACGCTTGAGGCTACCCCGTAAAAAAAACACTGTACGCCAGTGAGCAAGATTCTCCTAGAGTGCGGGGGCAGCGAGATGAGTACCGTTGCTGGTTAGAGCAGGTGGATGTGCGCAACTTGGTGTTCATTGACGAAGCCGGCATTCATCTAGGCATGGTGCGCTTGTTTGCACGGGCTTTACGAGGCCAACGAGCAGTCGATGCAGTGCCTCGCAATCGGGGCACAAACGTTTCACTCATTGGAGCATTGAGTCTGGATGGGTTGATTGCCTCTATGACCCTGGAGGGCAGTGTGGATACGGCAGCATTTTTAAGCTACGTCAACGATGTGTTAGTCCCACAATTATGGATAGGGGCAATTGTGGTCATGGACAACCTCAAAGTACATCATGCCCACTCGGTCCGCGCTGCCATTGAAGCGGTGGGAGCACAGGTGGTCTTCTTACCCCCTTACTCCCCAGACTTATCTCCCATTGAGTTGTGTTGGTCAAAACTCAAGCAGTTCTTGCGTTCCAAAGCAGCTCGTACTTATCAAGCCCTCGACCAAGCCATGACTGAAGTGCTCAACTACATCACCGAAGATGACGCGCTCGGCTGGTTCAATCACTGCGGTCTATTCACTTGAAATTCGCTGTAAACTAAATTTTTATAGATTAAGCGTTTTACAACCAGCCCAGTGGCGTTGGAGCGATGGGTTCAATGTCGGGAGCATCGCCGCCGATTTGGTTGGTTCGCAACACCCAGATGGTGGCGCCTTGATCGAGAAATTGTTTTGCGATCGCTTCACTAGCAAGACGAGGCAACAGGGTTCGCCAGCTTCGTAAACCCACCGATACTCCCTGAAAAAAGTCTTCCTCCGGGCTAATCCCCAAAGTAAATTCATTGTTTTGCCAATCAGCACGAGCAGAACCCCAGGGCAGCAGTTCTCGCCGAATTCCTTCCGTCAGCTTGACCAGTTGTGCAAACTGTTCTGCCTCGCCGGGTTCATCTTGCAGTTCTTCCACAAATTTAGGATCAGATTCGATCGCATTGCGGACTCGTTTGAGTGCAGCATATAGGGCTTGATTAGAATCCTGAGAGCAATTGTGAGCCGGACCCACATAGGTTCCACCCGTACCATCGCCAATTCGGTATCGAGCAATCATCACTTCAAGCTCATACAGCAGCACGTTTAAGACAGAGTATTGCCTGCCGTAGACGTTAAACGCCCCAGTAAACGAGTCCAGTTTGATCAACACATCGCAAACAGGGCGAGTTCCTAACCAACCCACTTGGCGATCGCCCATAAACCGATGCCACGCGAATTTTCCGGCTGCAATGCCATCAATGTTGTGGGAATAAACCTGATAGTACTGAATATCAAACATGAGTTCATCCGCCAAAGGCTCCCGGATCACGGTTGCTATGCCATAGGCAAAATGCCCGAAGAAGATGGGTGTCTTTGCGGCAGGTTCTCGGTTTTTACCGCCAATTCCGCCGTAAACATGCAGAACAAGCGCGCGATCGCCTTCGCTCCACAGGTTCTGGTTTTGGAGTTCGGAGTGGGCAGTGGGAAAGGACGGTTCCGGGTTTTGGATTTCAGATTTCGGGAAGTGGTTGGGTCTGGAATCCTCTGCCCCTTGATTCCTGTCGCCTATCAACATCACCGATCGAATCTGTCCTTTCTCGCCTTTGACCTGCCAAGCCTGTTTCTTTAAATAGTGCCAGGAGTCCTGTTTACCGACTATGACTTGATCTGGGCAGAGACGGAAAAGAGCACGAGGCGCGATCGCCTGCACAACAAACACTCCATTGGCATCTTTTGCGCCGTAAACATACCACCCCGTTTCATTTAGCAGCGTTTTTTCAATGTCGTGAGTGGTGGATGGATAACTGCCGTAGGCTTTGGCTAAAGCGACTTGAGGAAAAGCAATGATTTCTTCACCGCCGTCAAATTGACCCGTTAAGCGATCGTAGTGAGCCACCCGAAACAGCCGAGAGGTGTGAAGAGTGAGAGGCGCGGCAAGAGTGGGGGCTGAAGGTGATTCGGTTGCAGTTAGTGTTTCTGTTGCTGCCTGTGCTTGAATCTCAGCAACCTGAAGAATTTTGACTAACGCATAGTAACGCCCAGTAATTTGCAACGGTTCTCGGTTGATCCGCAGCACATAAGGTGTTTGGTCTTGACTATGGGCTTCTATTTCCTGCACTTCTACCAAGTCAGTTAGCGCCACGATTACATCATCGTTGGGTCTTGCACCTGCCAATGACTCTAGGGGATCAACCTGCTGCCAATGGTTGAGGCGATCGGGGTGAATCACTCCCTGCCGCTGGCTATCTTCAGCTTCTTGGCTAAAATGCACCGCCTTAGTGACCGTTTTCACAAATCGCTGAGTTGTGGAATCAGTACTCCAGCAAAGGGGGACGACTTTGCCGATCAAATGCTGATACTCGGTTGGGGCGTGGTGTACTTCAAACCAAACTCCTCGTAGGGTGTAACGCTCTTGAAGGCTGGGGAGAATGAGCCGTCCAATCCAGGGCGCGATCGCCTGATAGCGATCGGAGTCAACTGTTTGATTCAGTGGATAAAACTCCGGTCGGTTAAAGGCTGCTTGCTGGTACACCTCGTAATTACCAGGCGTTGCCGCCCTAGCCGTAGACACCACCGACGACGAACCCTGAAGAATGCCAGAAATCACTTCAACTGTTTGCTGCAAATGAGTGCGCCCGTCTGGCAACCGTGCTTCTGCTCCATAGGGACCATTGGCAGCGTTGTGTCCCACGGGACCGAGTGAAATGAAACTAATTTTGCCGCGAGCTTTTGCCCGATTCCAGTAAGACAAAAAGAACAGCTTCCAGCGGCGGGGAAACAGGATTGGACCTTCTTTCTCGACTAGATCTTTGTCACCGACGATGTGGTAGAGATGCTCCACAGCCAGCAGGTTATGATTGCCGCTAATGACCCCTGCCAAAGATACCAGCTCGATTGGGGCTTGTAGTGCCCGTTTTACATAAGGAGCCGCACCCGCCGCCATTTGTCCACCACCGCTGTATCCCAGAAGGGTCACGGGTATGCCGCACCCCCGCCAATAGCCATGATGAATCAGGCTGTCGTAAATCATTTGGGCAGTGGCTTGGTTGTAGATCGGTCCATAGCGTTGATCTCCTGCCACACTGACGATCAACGTGTTGCGAATGTTGATTGTTGCTCCAATTAACGCTCCCAAGATGCCACCGGAAGCCGTCATTTGATAGTGATCGGCTTTGCGCCAGAGAAACGATAGCCATCGATCTTCGGTTAATGGCTTATTGAAGACGGTGTAGGGCATCAAGCCACGAATGATGGCGATGTCGGACGGTAGGGCGGCAGCTAGCTCATCTAAAAAAAGCTCCACTTCTGGCAGATATTCAGATTGCGATTGACAGATTCCATCTAGATAGATCACGTACTTGCGAATGTCAGTATTTGCAGGAACTGGCTCTTCTAAAGTGCCAGGGTTGATTGCAATATCTAAGTCATCGTCATACCAGCCTGCCCACCAACCCAACGCTTCCAACGGCACCAGCAATCCGGCAAACACAAGTGTTGTAAGCAGAATAAAAATAATTTGTAAGGAAAAGTTCCAGGTTGCGACTAAGCCAGTTAGGGTCAGGGTTATCGCTAGCCAAAGGCCTTGAACCACAGTGCTAAATCCTATAACCAAGGTAAGTACTAGAGCCGCCAAACCTAGCCCAATCAAGCGCAAGACTTTACGGTTGCTCACGATCGCCGCCCCTGTGCAATGATACGTTCTAGATCTTTCAAGTTAGTGACCAGAGGCACTCCCGCGACGGAATTGCGAATCCAGTGTCCTATGTTGGCAACGGGTCGCCCTACCGTACGTTGCAGCAGTTGCAGCACTGCCCAACCCAACACGCCGCACCAAAACCCTTGCCACAAACCTAAACCAAGCGTGGCTTGGATGCCGACTAAAAACGCGAGAAAGCTCCAAATTGAAAGGACGATAGAGATCGGCACCCCTAGATAAGGCAAAGCAATAAAAACGCTAAAAACTTTGGGCGCAAAGGAGATAGCCAGGGTGATCAGAAGTTGGGCGAAGGGAGCACGGTTGTTTAAAAAGATTTTGAGAACGATCCAGGTGCTACCCGCCCAAAACAAAAAGCCGAAGACGAACAAAATCGATGCGATCGCTAAACTCAGCACGAAACGTATCGGTTTCACTCGATTGACAAATAGCACAATTCCTTGGGCGATCGCTTCAGATAAACCAGATATCAGCAGCACTCCTAGGGATATGAGTCCGCTGGAAGGCGATTGCACAACGTACCGATAGGTTTCTGGATTTAAGGAAATTGCCCCAACCTCAATATCCCAGAAGTTCATGACCTTACCTTCTTACGTCAACGGTTACTCTGGATCGATGATTACCCGAAGTGGCTCGGAAAACCAGCCCATCTAATTTTTACCATGCTTGCATATCTTGGTAGGTCGGCAAAGTGCGGCGGGTCGGAAAATTCTGAGTTTTAAGTTCAAAATCTACGGGTGCTTCTGCTTCATCAAGCAAGAATGTCTTAATCTGGAAAGACAGTTCTCAAAGCATTCCCAAAAGCAGCGCGATCGCTGCTCAATCTAAAACAGTGAGCTACTACCGTCAACAGCCGAGTGCATTTTCTGCCGCCTATCTTAACGATCTGAAAGGCGAAATTTTGGCATGTCCCTACTTTGCAGTCAATAATCTCAACCGAGATTTTGTTGGCACTAAAGGATTTTCGCTCGTGTTTCAGCGATCTCATCTGGCAGAAGTGGAACGACAGTTTCCATTTTTTAGCTCCTACCTGGATTTAGCGCTTGAGCCAAATTGCAATGCGTTTTATCTAAACCCACTCCTGCTCAAGGAAGATTCCCGCGTTGATCCGCATATCGATCGCTCCTTGCGGTCCTATTGCAAAACGATTGATCCGCCCGCGAGCGTCAGTGTGCTATATGTGCAGGTGCCGAACCCTCTTCAAGGCGGCGAACTCATTCTGCGAAACCACAGGCAGCAAGTGGGACAGATCAAGCCCCAACCTGGTACCCTTCTGTGGTTTCAAGGCGATTTAACCCATTCGGTCAATGTGGTAAAAACGTCTGGAAGCCGTCTCAGCCTGGTGTGTGAGCAGTACAATTTGGTGGATGCAGAGCTAGAAGATATTCCAAAATTTGCGATCGAGTCCAGAGTGCTAAAACCAAAACAACGCAGCCATAAATATTAACTCGGCAACACAATGACTCGATATTGGCACTCGGTGGTTTGAGCGTAATTGAACCTACCCAGTGCTGCAAGTGCTGAACATGATCGCTGAGCGAAGTCGAAGCATGACCCAAAACTGATAGAGAATAACTGTCCTGTGCTAATAGAAATCTAAGATTAGGTGCTTCTCTTAGCAGTCAATTGGTGATGAAAAATTTGAGCCTCTTTAATGTGGTAGGTTTCATCATAGAAGGGTATTACTTTTGCTTGAGATGCTGAAAGCCATTCTGTTTGACTTCAATGGTGTCATCATCAACGATGAGGCAATCCACAACAGGCTCATCGATCAGTTGTTGATTGAAGAAAATTTGCGCCCAAAACGCGGAGAATTACGCCAAATTTGCTTGGGACGAAGCGATCGCGCTTGCCTTCAAGATTTATTTGCTAGCCGTAGCAGAATCTTATCTGATGCCAACTTGGATAGATTAATCAGCCGCAAATCCGCTGCCTATCAACAAGAACTCGCCAACTTAGAAAAACTGCCCATCTATGCAGGCTTGCCCGATATTTTGTTCAACATCCACGCGGCACAACTCAAAATCGCCATAGTCACGGGAGCGCTGCGATCGGAAGTGACTGCTGTCTTGGAACGGGTGGAACTCAGTGATGAGTTTTCAGTGATTATCTCTGGGGATGAGCCATTTCCCAGCAAACCAGAACCCGATGGTTACCTTCTGGCTGTGAAGCGGCTGAATGAATTGTATCCAGAGCTGAATCTGATGCCTGCCGATTGCTTGGCAATTGAAGATACTTTTGCTGGAATTACGGCAGCTAAAAAAGCAGGTATTCCTGTTGTCGGCGTTGCCAACACATACCCGTTTCACATGCTGCAACGCTGCGCTAATTGGACAGTGGATTACTTATCCGATTTGGAGCTAGACCGCGTTCGCCAAATCTACGATCGCCCAACCGCCGCTTAAACGTTGGCGGCTCTTGATTCCTAAACCCCTTCCCTGCTGGTCAGTGATAAAATGACTAAGCCTTGAACATCCGCTTGGGGAGTTAGCTCAGTTGGTAGAGCGCTGCGATCGCACCGCAGAGGCCATCGGTTCGACTCCGTTACTCTCCATCCTTGTACTGTACGTTCGCACATTAAATGTCGCAGTTCGCAAATTAGTGTCGTTTTAGTATAGTTCTACTGTCTTTCGCAAGTGAACGTCGTTGAGTGAGACTCTATTAGCGTTTGGCTTAACGGTGCGATCGCTTCTACCCTTTCACCCGATAAATATTCAGTGGTTTGGGCTGTCCTTTGACCGGACGAGGCGGCAAGGCTTCCGTTAAAAAGCTGGAAGGGAGGGCTTTTTGGGTAGCATCCGTCAGCAAAATCGACTCTCCTACCTCCTTCGTCAGCGATTCTACTCGTGACGCAATGTTAATCGTGTTGCCGATCGCCGTATATTCCAACCGCCGGCTGGAACCAATGCTGCCCACTACTGCAATTCCGGTATGAATGCCGACTCCCATTGTTAAGGGTGCTAATCCTTGTTGTTCTAGATAGTGATTAATGTCTTGCAAACTAACCAGCATCTCTTGGGCAGCGGTCACGGCTTGTGCCGCGTGGTCAGGTAGGTTTTCGCCCACCCCAAACAGCGCCATAAAGCCATCGCCTAAAAACTTATTGACCATCCCGCCATGACGTTGCTCCACAATTTCCACCATCTCGGTCAGAAATAGGTTGAGCAGCGTCACAATGTTTTGTGGCGATTCTGTCGAGCAACGACGGGTAAAGTTTCGCAAATCGGCAAATAGCACAGTCAGTTCTTGTTCAATACCGCCCAGGTTAGGATCTCGGCGCAAAATTTGGATAGCGGCTTGTTCTCCCACATGCTGCCCAAACGTTTCTTGAAGATGCTGTTTTTCCTGAAGTTCGGCAATCAGGTAGTTGACCTCATCAATCAATGGACCAAATTCATCCGCACGTAAAGACTTAACCCGAGCATTGAGGTTGCCGTTTGCCACTTCAGTTGCCACGCGCTGGAGTTCCTTAATCGGTTCAACCACCAGTTGGCTCACCATCCAAGCACTCGTCAGACTGAAAAGAATGCCCAAAGTGCCAACGGCGATCGCAAACCAGGCATCTTTTTGTTCACAGGTATGGGGCGCAACCACCAACAACAATAACGATGCGATTGGGCAAATGCTGCCGCAAAATGCTAAAAACACCCAGCGCCACCGCAGATTGAGGGGAAAAGTGCCAGGTGTTTGGGCAGGGTGAGCATCTTGAAACAAAATTGGATAGAGCAACGGCTGAGTCAATAGTTCAATGGAGAAAAAGCCGTGAGTGGTGGCAATCAGGGCTGCCACGATAAACGAGATGGGCAAATCAAACCAGAGGCGGGGGTTGAGTGTGCCGGGAGCTGAGGAGAGCGTCAATAAAAAAACTGGAATGCAGAACAGCCAAAGAATACCTGAGATCGCCATACCCCACCAAGGCAAATTGATCACTCGTTGTCGGGCTTTGAGCAGGCGATCGGCTGAAATCGGTTCATTTTGCAGCAGCTTTTGGCAAGGGCGGTGCAGAACAAGGACTGCCCAAATCCACAATGCTGCGCCCACGGGGTAAACCACCGCATTAAACGCCACCACGGTTCCTAAAAACACCGACAACTGCTCGGCACTCAACAACGGTCGAATGTAGGTGAAGTTGTACCAAATGTTAAAGGCACTGCCAAGGAGTTGAGCCATGCTGGGCGCACAGATCACCAAAGCTAAACGCCGCCCTAATGGGTTGTACCAAGCTGCTTGAGGCGCGATCGCTGGCTCAATGCCCATATCATCTTCCACCGTATGCTTTCCTTAAACCAATCAGAGAATTCAGCCTGTTTCAGGAAATTTCCTGGCTTACTCATAACCTATCTCTAACAACTCATCACCCGCCATAAATGTTGTTTGGGTTGAACGGCTGATTGACCGACAAACCTCCTGAAACCCCTGTAAGTGGTTCGCTGGATCTGGTGAATAGAATTTGCGCCTCTAAAAACACAGTCTGCCTGCACAGGCTGACAGAACAAGGGTTAACCAGTTTGTTATTCTTCAAGGGAGCAGTGCTATGTCATTTTTAAGTGAGAGTTTCAATGCTGAAGTTTTACTACAACCCGTTTTCTGGCAATGTGCGTCGAGTGTGGGTCATGTTGCTGGAAAAACACATCCCTTTTGAATCGATTTTGGTTAATCTGGATGACGATCAGTTTGGGAATGACTTTACAGCAGTTAATCCACTCCAGCGCATTCCTGCCATCGTAGACAATGGATTTCGGGTCATAGAGTCGTTGGCGATTTTAGATTACCTAGAAGCAAAATATCCAACGCCCTCATTGATGCCGAGTGAACCTGAAAATATTGCGATAGTTCGGATGGTAGAGATGCTAGCGGTCAGTGAGCTTCAGCCTTCCCTGCTGGCTTTGACCCGACCCTTGGTAGGGCTGGAGGTTGACAATCAGAAGCTTGACGCTGCAAAAGAGCGCGTTATCTCAGTGATGCAGTTTTACGAGAATCTTCTCGGTAGGCACTCGTACTTTGTTGGAGAAGATATCACGTTGGCAGATATTGTTGCTGGAACGTTGGTGCCTTTATTAACCATGTTTGGTTTTTCTCTAGACGCCTATCCTCGCTTGAAAGCTTGGTCAGACCAACTTGCGATGCGTGAAAGTTGGCAACAAACAACGCCACTGCCTGAAGTTCTAGAAGCCGCTTTACCAAATATCAGAAAAATTTTAGAGCGCCGATTATAGGGGTTGTCTATCCATAAACCCTATGCAGAGGAAGCAGTCCATTGGTGCTTATGATATTTTAATTGCTGCAACTGCCTTGCAATGTCATTGACTGATGGTCACTGCGAATCAGCGAGAATTTGCTCAGGTTCCTGGGATACAGACTGAAAATTGGCGACAGTCGTATGGCTGAAACCCGCGATTGAAATGTTATTTAGGATTGATTTGTGCTGCACCCTTTGCGATCGCATTCTGAACGAATTCGCTTCCCTCTCTGGCTAAAATGGCTGCTGGTCTGTTTGCTGGTGCTTGGAGTGGTGTTTCGCTTCGTTAATTTGAACCACAAAGTCTACTGGCATGATGAAACCTACACGTCTTTGCGGGCAGCAGGTTATACACGGGATGAAATTGACAAGGAGTTATTTCAAAATCGGGTGATTGCTGCTAGCGAGTTGCAAAAGTTTCAGCGAATTAAGCCCGGAAGTACGTCGCTTGATACGCTGCGATCGCTGGCAGTGGAAGATCCTCAACATCCGCCACTGTATTTTTTGATGACGCGGTTGTGGATGCAAATCTTGGGAACACCTTTGGAGTGGATGTTTCATAGCCCATTAACGGTAACGCGATCGCTGCCTGCGTTGATTAGCTTGCTAACACTACCTGCCATGTATGCCCTCGCGTGGCAACTGTTTGGTTTACACGACCTTGCCTTGCTAGCAGCCACTTTGATGGCGCTGTCTCCCTTTGATGTTTTGTTTGCTCAGACGGCGCGGCAGTATAGCCTGCTCACTTTAATGGTCGTGGTTAGCAGCTATTTATTTTTACGAGCCTTGCATTTGACTAATGCCCCACCGGCGAATCGGTCGCATCACTATCGAAAGCCGCCGCCGCTATGGCACTGTTGGGCGCTCTATGGCTTCTCTGTCACGATTGGGCTGTATACCCATCCATTTTTTGCCTTAACGCTAGCCGGACACGCTGCTTATGTGGGACTGGACTCTTGGCTGACTCAGGGTACAGCACCACTCAAAAACACGTTGATCGGATTTGTAAGCGCGATCGCCGGGGCAATCATTCTCTACTTTCCCTGGCTCGTAGTGATGATTAGCAATGCCCAACGTGCGTTTGCCACCACCGATTGGACGCAATTTTCACCCGGCATTGATTACCTGCTGAAACTCTGGACGCTCAGTTTCACTGCCCTCTTCTTCGATCTAGATTTTGGCTTTAACAATCCCTGGACTTATCTGGCAAGGGTGCCGATACTCATCTTAATTTTCGCATCGCTGTATAGCCTCTGCCGCCGTACTCGCTCTACGACGTGGCTGTTTGTGTTGACCTCTATTCTGGTGCCGTTTTTGCTATTAGCAATCCCGGATGTGGTGTTGGGCAACAAACGCTCTGCGGTTAGCCGTTATCTTATTTCTTGCTTTCCAGGGGTACAGCTTGCAGTGGCTTACTTTTTGGCAACGAAGTTATCCATGACAACGTTATACAGTGGGCGATCGTCAAAGCAGATTGCGCCCTCAACTGCCTATACGTTGCGCCCCAAACTTTACACGCCGCTCATCCCTTTTCTGTGGCGTGGCACCTTGGCGGGTTTGCTGGCGGGTTGTCTGATTTCGCTTACGGTTAGCGCCCTTTCAGATAGCTGGTGGAACAAGGACTTGAGCTATGCCAATGACAAAACGGCTGATCTGATTAATCAAACGCCTGCGCCACTCATCATTAGCGATATTGGCGACGACTTTACAAATACGGGCGATCTGATATCTCTCAGCTATCGATTGAATAAACCCGTCAGCTTGCTGTTAGTAAATGATCCAAAAATTGTAGACACACCTGAGTTTCAAACATCACTTCAAGGAAACACCGCGATCGCGTTTCGCCCTTCTAGAAAACTACAAGTACAGCTAGAACAAACCTACGGCAAGCTATCTCAGGCGATCGCCGTAGAAAAACTCTGGAAAATACCTTCAACAAAATCTATTTCTGAGAAAAAAGCCGGCAAAATCAAAAGAAACGTTAAGTAAAACCGTCATGAAAGTTTATGAAACTGTTGAACTGCAAAAGCTAATTTGCTCTGCCAGGTTGAAAGGCAGACCGCAGGCGCTTTATGAAGGCTTCACAGCATATAGGCATTGACGAGCCAAGTGGCTTTGAGCCGTTAAGATATTTACTGATTTAACTTCACTCTGTAAACAAATTCCCACCACTGTAAATTTACCTAACGAACCCTTATTTTTATTTGGTAATTCTCTATACTAAATTTCATTAGACCCCGGGTGTGGGGATCAAATTTAGTATTTCAAAAATTCAATACCCTTTATTTTTTAGGAGGAAGACATGGCTCTCTCTCACAGCCCAAGCTTGGGTAACTTTTACGCACTTTTAATGATCAAAAGTTTTCTAATCTGGACATTTACATTAGCCGTTTGCCTACTAATCGCAGGATTTCCTCTCGTTATTTTGATGGTTGTTGTTGGCTCATTGCTAGCAGTAATCTTACAGTCCGTGATTCCAATGAGTTCTGTATTGCTCGTAGCGGGTGGCATTATTGGTCTCAATATATTGGGAATCATGTTAGGTGCTGCCATGCTGACGCTACGCGGCGTTCACCCCGACCAAGTCAGTTGGTTGCGCTGGCTGCAAGGTGAAGAAAATCCTAGAAATATCTCAGTTTTTGCAGCCTGCCCTTTGACCTGTGCCACGCGCAATTAAATTATTTTTCGTTTAACTGTCTGCCTACTTTGCTAACTGATTGACAGTCCCCCTCAAAAACCCGGCACGACCGGGTTTTTTGTTGGTCGTCAACTCGATCGCGATTCGCTCACTGCCACACACCAGCAAGCGTATGATAGGAGTGCTCTAAACCTGCTAGGTTTTTCTAAAACCCGCGATCGCAATGCTGCAAGCTCCTATTCCCATCAGCCTAATTGTTGGCACCCGCCCCGAAGCGATTAAAATGGCTCCGGTCATCCAAAAATTTCGTGCCTCACCAGACTTTGATACCCAGGTAATTTTAACTGGGCAGCATCGAGAAATGGTAGATCAGGTGATGCAACTGTTTGACCTGACTGCCGATCGCGATTTGGCAATCATGCAGCCTAAACAAACCCTGACTGATATTACCTGCTGGAGTTTGCAAGGATTACAGGACTTGTTTCAACAGTTGCAACCACGGTTAGTGCTTGTGCAGGGAGATACAACCACGGCTTTCGCTGCTGCCTTGGCTGCGTTCTACCAAAAAATTCCAGTTGGGCATGTAGAAGCTGGATTGCGAACTGATAATCTCTATAATCCCTATCCAGAGGAAGCCAATCGCCGCCTCATTTCACAGCTTGCATCCCTGCATTTTGCGCCGACTTCCTTATCAATGGAGCATTTGCACCAATCGCGTGTGCCTGGAGCCATTCACCAAACCGGAAATACGGTGATTGACGCGCTGTTATCCATGGCAAGCCGTCAACCCCAGTGCCAAATACCCGGATTAGATTGGAATCAATATCGGCTGATATTGGCGACTGTTCATCGGCGGGAGAACTGGGGTGCGCCCTTGCTCGACATTGCAGCAGGGTTTTTGCAAGTGCTAGAAAAGTTTCCTGATACGGCACTGCTGTTGCCGCTACACCGTAATCCTACGGTTCGCGAACCGCTGCAAGAAAAACTGGGTAATCATCCCAGAGTATTTTTGACTGAACCGCTAGATTATGCCGAATTGGTGGGAGCGATTCAGCGTTCTACCTTGCTGCTGACCGATTCTGGCGGATTGCAGGAAGAAGCCCCTAGCCTTGGCAAGCCGGTACTGGTGCTGCGAGAAACCACAGAGCGACCCGAAGCGGTAATGGCAGGAACGGCAAAGCTTGTGGGCACGAATCCAGCCAAAATTTTTCAGACGGCAGCGGAATTACTCAGCAATCCTGATGCCTATGAGGCGATGGCAAAAGCGGTCAATCCATTTGGAGATGGACATGCGAGCGATCGCATCCTTGAAATTGTCAAAGACTATTTTGCAGACTCCTGAGTGCTGAAAACTAATTCAGCTCAGCCGCGATCGCCCAAATCATCAACAGACTGAATTATTTGAGGAAATCTAAAACTCCAGATTGATTCGCTTTCCATGCCAACATCAATGTAACGGGCAGCAAAAGCCACCAGAACCAGACCAGCAAAATTGTCAATCGACACCAAGCGTGAAATAAGCGTTGGAGCAGATTAGGATAAACCTTCTGCTGACTGGGGCGCTTGTATAACGAAAGCACCCCATGAACAATGTGCTTATGGGCAAAGAGACTCAACGGCACGACATCCCACCAGAGCCGCTCATCACCCAACGTTTTGTAGTGAGTGTGGTGCATGTTGTAGCGATGATAGCCACGGCTTGATTTACCTAGATGAAGGAACGGAAAAGCGGCACAGTGGTTAAACGACTTCAGCCATTTGGAATGCTTACCGAGCCACTCTTTAGAGCGGATGTATTTGCTGTAAACCTTAGGTTTCATGAAAGTAATTAAGACCGCCCTATTACTACGATTTCCAAAAAGCGGTCTATCTACTTAGCCGCTACTTATTCATCATTGCCCATGTTGCCGCCTGAGAGCGCTGCTAATCTTCCTAACAGGCAATTGCAGGTAAACTCAAAGTCTTAAATTCGTCTTGATGAGCAATTTCTTAGCCAAGTAACTACTACTTCCATCGGAAAGCTTTCTATTTAGGGTCAACCCCATCATCCTCTGACAGATCAGGTCTGGGCGGTTGAGCTTGATCGAGCAATTCTTTTTTAGAGCGCTTCACCATAGCCCATAAGTCTTTGATTTGTTGGTAAGCCTCTTCAGCGGTGATCTTACCACCTGTCTCTAATCCACATATGAGAGAAACCCGTTGGGCAAATTCCTGCAAATTGGCATTGAAGGCTAGTTGCTCTGGCGTAAATTCGCCCCGATAACGCCCAATTGGATAGAGGAAGCTATCCCTTAAGTTATCTTTTTCGTTGCTGTTGACCACGGCCAAATACCTACTTTGCGAAAAGGAGAAGAGTCGTTTGAGGGCAAAAGCTGCACTTACCCATCATAGTTTTCCCGATTTAGAAAACATAGCCTCCACTGTTTACCTTGGCTTAATTTACCGCTCTACTACCGAAAGGCATAGATTTATAGCGCCGTTATGGAGGAGTGCATGAGGATGGGTAGCGCGATCGCGGATTACAGTTGAGCATTCACTGCGGTGCGAATCTCTCCCAAGCGAACCGTTTTACCGCCTTCACTGCCAGGGCATGCAGTCGATACGCGATCGCGGTGCCCACAGATTAGCGGCAGATTGCGCGTGCCAAAATCTGCTGTTGGGGTTGGCACTGGAGTCACCGTGTTCTTAAAGCCATAGCGTTTGCTAAGTACTGTGCATAATGCCACTGCCGCCTGATACTGCTGCTGACTAATGGTATTAGTGCTATAAACGCCATCAAATGCGATTCCTAGCCCATCATTCACGACATCGTGAGAACCGCGTTTCCGCTCTGATCGCCCTTCGTAAACCCGTCCACTCGGCATGATGATGAAGTGATAGCCAATATCTGCCCAGCTATTACCATTCACATGCCCATTGTAAATAAGTCTCATTCGGGCTGCCTCTTGCGTTTGAGTGCCATTAATTGCAGCCTGTCCGCTAAGCGCTGTGTGATGTATCGTGATTCGTTTGGGTGTGAGGTTGGGCAAATCTGCTGGTGTTGGGTTATTCGTCCAGGTGCCACGTGACAGCACCTTAAATGTACTAGTAGCTGGAGCTTGCACTGCAATGATGATCTGCGCGCGATCTTGCTCAGAGCCAATAATTTCAATTAAGCGATTTCCTGCCTGACGAAACAAGGTTCTTGCCTGCCATTTGCCATCGACAACTTGTGGGCGCGCCAACTCTGACTTTTGATCTACCCGCAACACCAGTTGATCGTCATCACTATAATTCTCTGCAATTCCCGACAGGGTAACGATGGTTTCTGCCTGCACTCGCTGCGGCGGGTTAGTAAAACCGAGGCGTGGCGGACGGGGCTTTGCGTCAACCACGTCAATTTCAGTTTCCGCTCGAATCTTTCCATCTGTGCTTAAAATTTCAATTACCCGCTTGCCAGCCTGATTGAACCCAATCGTCGATCGCCATTTGCCTGCCAATACCGTCGGACGTGCCAATTCAAACTTTCGGTCTGACCGCAAGATTAATTGGGTGCCCTCTGCAAAATTATCAGCCGTGCCCTCAACCGTGGCAGACTGCAACGCTGGCAGACGAGCCGGTATCTGAGTAAATCGAAGCTGTTGAGCTTGGGGTAGCGTTGCGACAACTTGCACCACAACCGTTGTGCTGTCATCTTCCAGTTCAACTCTGAGGCGACGATTGCCAGCCGCTTGAAACAAAAAATCTACCTGCCAAGTCCCATCAGGCTTGATCACAGGACCAGTCGTACGAAATTGGTCATCCACCACTAATGAAAGCGTCTTGCCTGCATCAGCGACAGAAGCGACACCCAAAATCGAGAATCGCTGTTGAGCCAAAACGGGACCTGTTGGAGCTTGGGTAACTTGGAGCATAGTGAGAACCTTGGAAGACTGGAGTGCATAATCCTGTAAAACCAGTTTGCTCAAAGCAACTGGAATGGTCAAGGAATGGCGTGTGCCACTAGCAAAAATAACCGATTAAGTAGCGCTTGGTGACCTTATGTTGCTGAACGAAGTGTTCGGGAGGGTTTGAGTTTTGAGATTCAAATCTACTGGATGCTTTTCTCTTAGAAATTTAGCGGGGTGAGATGTGTCCGATACAATGAAGCAAATGCGGGTAGGAGAAACAGAATTGAATGGCAGGTCAACTGTTATTGGTAGATGATGAACCAGGGTTGCGCGAAGCGGTGCAAGCTTACTTGGAAGATAGTGGGTTTACGGTTGATGTTGCGAGTAATGCGCGGGAAGGACTGGAGTTAGCACGACAAAAGTTACCCGATTTGGTCATTACCGATATCATGATGCCCCAAGTAGACGGCTACCAGTTTCTAAAGCAGTTGCGAGAAGAGCCTCAATTTAAGGGGCTGCCTGTAGTATTTTTGACAGCAAGGGGAATGACCAGCGATCGCATTCAGGGATATACCGCCGGCTGTGATGCCTATCTGCCGAAGCCTTTTGATCCAGATGAATTAGTTGCGATCGTGACTAATTTATTGAAACAATCCGCCGCACGGGTCGCGACCGGTGATGGGGAAGGTCATAACATCGCTGATTTAGCGCGACAAATTGCCGATATCAAAAGCATGTTGACTCAACGAGGTGCGATCGCCCAATCGTCTAATCCGATAAAACTTGATTTCACTCCACGCGAACAAAGTGTGCTGGACTTAGTAGTCGATGGCTTAATGAATAAGGAAATTGCTCGCCGTCTAGAAACCAGTGTCCGTAACGTCGAAAAATACGTTAGCCGCCTCTTTGTTAAAACAAGCACCAACAGCCGTACGGAACTCGTGCGCTTTGCTTTAGAAAATGGATTGAACACTTCAATGACCAGGGGCGGAGAGACTGACGAATAAAGAGTGACGAATGGCGAATGCAAATACTCAAAACGCTTCCTCGCACTTCCCGCTCTTCATCCCTGCCTCTGTCCGCGCTAAGACAATTATTCCTTGAACGCGAATTCCATGCTGTCTCAAAGTTTGTGCTGCTGAACTAGCAGTTGCCCCAGTTGTGTAAATGTCATCCAGTAGCCACACCGGGCGAGAAGGTGGCTTTTGTAAAAAGGGTTTGCCGACACTAAACGCCTCTGCCAGGTTATGCTCCCGTTCTGCACTGGATAGTTTGAACTGGGCTTCTGTAGCGCGATCGCGTTTCAATCCATTGACCGCGATCGGTAACTGGGTTATGTGGCAAAAGTGTTGCGCCAGCAATTCTGCCTGATTGAAGCCACGCTGTCGTTTCTTGCTGGGATGCATAGGAATGGGCACAACCACGCCATTCGTAGATGGATTCACCGATCGCCATGATTCCGCCATCCACGTCCCCAAAATCTCTGCAAGATGAGGGTTCCCTTCATATTTCAGCGCCGCGATCGCCCGCTTCAACGCGCCACTATATCCACCCCAGGCAAAGACGGATAGCGACCCCAGTTGCCATGCATCAGCCGAGCTACAACGATATCGCTGAATCTGTCGCTGACAAGACACACACAAAGCTTGAGCTTGCGATCGCTGACAAAGAGGACAGGGCGACTCTAGAAATAGCCCTAATAGCTGATTTAACTTCCAGGCTGGATTCATGTCATTCCGCTGAATGAACAACGTCTCCTCAAGAGTGCCCCTAGGAAAAGGAGAGAGAACAAAAAAGAGTTTAGAGGGCGGAGCGCTAAATTTACTCACCCCTAATCTCTGAATCCCGACTTCCATCTTCATTTTTTCTACGGAATAAGTAACCAAATGGGTTCTGTCTTTTACTATCAAGGGAGGTGTAACTTTTTTATCTTGTGAACACACTGTGTCGGCTTGACCAGGTTCAACCTGACCAGATGGCGCTGGTGGGGCAAAAGGCGTTTTATTTAGGTCAACTGCTGCAAAAAGGGCATCCCGTTGTGCCTGGAGTCGTGATTCCTGCAACGATTTTTCAGGAATTTTTGGCACAGGTAAACTGGTCTGACCCGCTGTTTGAAGATATACCGAACTCATGGCTGCGGTTGAATATCGAAGATTGGCAGCAGTTGCAGGCGATCGCTCAACATTTGCGCCGTGCAATTTTGGCAACTTCACTGCCGCCTGAGTTAAAGCAGTCAATAGTAGAAATTACAGGTCATTGGCACCCAGCAACGTTGATTGTGCGTCCTTCGTTAGGGTTTGTATCTGGCAAGCGGTCTGATTCGGCTAAAGCGAATTTAGAGCCGTTTTTGAGAACCTCTGCGCTGATGATCAGTCAAATATGTAAATTAGAAGACGCGGCGTTAGAGCGGGCAATACAACACTTGTGGGCAGATTTTTTTGGGGCTAAAAGTCTGTTCTATTGGCAACGATTGGGGATTCCACTGCACCAAATTCAGTTATCCACTTTGATTCAACCAATCTCAGCGGCGATCGCGGCAGGAACGGTTCGTTTAGTGGATAACCATGTAGAAATTCAGGCAACACCAGGTTTGGGGATGGCGATCGCCCGAGGAGAAGTTGTTCCTGACACCTATCACGTTCAAGCGTTAGAGAGAATTGTTACTGGAAAAAAGTTGGGGATTAGAACTGTTGCTTATAGAACGATCGCGCCAACCTCCAATGCACAACCCCTGCAAATTCAGATTTTGGATGTTGCTCAACAGGAGAGCTTTGCTTTAGAGGAAGAACAAATCATTCATCTAGCTACATTGGGACAGCAGGTGCTAACAGAGGTGGGGGCACCAGTTGAACTTGAGTGGGTGTTGCATCATCACAATGGAACGCCAATCTTGGAGTTTACTCAGGTGATTCCGCTTAAATCTACGCCCGTGCCGTCAAATGTCCAATCTTCATCGGTGGCAAAGGCATTGTCTGATCGTGAATCTACTCAGGCACTAATGTCAGAAGCATTGCTAGTGGCAGCGGGCACTGCGGCTTCACTGGGGCACGCGATCGCGCCAGCCTGGATTTTGCAGGTAGAGGATGACCTTCCTTCAGAGTTGCCAACAGGCTCCATTATTGTGACTAAAACCCTGCCGCTGGAGTGGTTGCCGCTATTGAAAAATGCTGCCGCGATTGTGATGGAGCAGGGTAGCCTAACTAGCCATAGCGCGATTGTGGCAAGAGCTTTGAGCATTCCAGCAGTCGTTGGTGCGCTGCATGCAACGAATAAGATTCAGGCTGGAGACTTCCTTTGGGTAGATGGCGATCGCGGTCAGGTCTACCGGGTTCCCCAGTCGTTCAAAGCCCATCCCGCCTCTTTTGCTGATAGAGCAGCCAGCCAAAGTCTGGCTCACTCAATAGATTCTGAAACGGTTCGCCCTGCGATTTACACTCAATTGATGGTGAACCTGAGCCATCTAGAGCCTTTAGAGACATTGATGACATTGCCGATTGATGGAATTGGACTGATTCGAGCAGAACTTTTGGCACCCTTAATTTTAGGAACAAAACATCCGGCTACCTGGCTTCAGAAACACACTAGCACTGAGTTGATTGCAGGCTTCACGAAAAGTCTGCTTCCCCTGGCGCAAGCAATCAGTCCGCGCCCTATTTTTTATCGTTCTCTCGATTTGCGCCCTCAAGAATTTCGTCCTTTGACATCCGTAAGTTCTAGTTCTCAGCCCGAATGGGGGCTTCGCGGAACTCGTAGCTATCAGGTCAATCCTGCTTTATTTGATTTAGAACTGGCAGCCCTAGCGCAGATGCAACAGGCGGGGGCAACTAATCTATGTCTATTACTGCCGTTTGTGCGGACAGTTGAGGAGTTTGAATTTTGCCGCAAACGAGTGGAGCAGGCTGGTCTAACTCAGCATCCTGCTTTTCAGCTTTGGATTATGGCGGAAGTGCCTTCTGTATTATTTCTGTTACCCGATTATGTCAAAGCTGGAGTGCAGGGAATTTCTCTGGGCACTAATGATTTAACTCAGCTTCTCTTCAATCTCGATCGCAATCAGCCTCAAGCTGGAGTGAAAATTGATGAACGGCATCCGGCTGCAAAACGAGCGATCGCCCAACTCATTCGTCAAGCTCAAGAAAATAATATTCCCTGTTCGATTTGTGGCGAAGCGCCTGTCAGCTACCCAGAACTCATTCCTGACCTGATTCGCTGGGGCATCACATCGATTTCAGTTGCCCCAGAATCTGTAGAAACGACCTATCAGGCGATCGCGCAAGCCGAACGAACCCTGAGGTTGGAAGCTATCCGCCTCCCGTTTTCCTAACTGTTGAATGGTGATAGGGCGATGAGTGCAAAGTCAGATTATTCACACCGAACTCAAAACTCTGCACTCGTTCGAGTGAGCGCTCACGCCGAAGTCCACACCCCACATTTTTCTACAATCCCAAAGGTAACCCGGTAGGCTTGCCTTTGATGCTCGTGACGATTCTTCCCCAACCCGCTTCACTGCCCTGATCCCAAAAAATCATTTGCATCGTGGAGTAAGTGTAGGCATCATATTTGCCGCCGAAGCCCACATCATAGGAGTCGCTATATCCATGGCGGGTGCCATAGGGGTCATGCATCAGCCAAACCTTATTGATTGGATCATGCCCGACAATGACAAGGACATGACCAGACCCTTTGTAAGCGACCCCAGCCACTACTGGAATACCTGCTTTCAAAGATCGCAACACATCTTTTCCAGAAAGTTTGTAGGTGAAATAGGATTCAATGCCGAGGTCTTTGAGGGCTTTAGTTTGAGCATCGTGGTCGATGGTATCGCCATACTTATTGACTATTCGCATATAAACGGATTCTGGCTCAGGAAACCCTTGTTGCTTGGCTTGTTTGGAGAGATCCCCTTTTAGCAAAAAATCTGCCAGCATGGTGTTGCTGGTGGTGTTGCACTGCCGCCAGCCGGGACCAAAGACTGCGGGGTCATTGTTTAGCTGAGAATAGTAAGAAACATCCAGTTTAATGACCTGCTTAGCGTCTTCCCCTTCAACAGCAATGTGAGGATCATAAACATATACTTCTTGGAGCTTTGTCTTACCGTCTTTTGCTGTGAGTGGAGAGGCCAACATCAGGCGGATATGTTGGTTGCGGTCTGAACTAAACTCGCTAACGCTAAAGGTTTTGCCTTTTTCCATAAAAATCTTATCGGCATCAGGCAAATCATTTGCAGATAAAACGCGCTTTTTGAGAAAAGTATCCGCATTAATGGTCGCTTTTGGCATGATGGTAGATTCCCTTCAATTCAATTTAGTAGTATTTAGATTGGCAATGTTTGTGCAGCCGCGAAGCTGAAACAACCTTTTGTTAGATTGCCCTGCATTGAATCATTGCTACCAAATATTAAATTTTTTCTAAATAAAATCAGAGCATTCTTGAATCTAAGGTCTGCTGGCTTAAAACACTTTCAGCGATCGCATCGCTTGAATCAGTTCTGGCACCACATTGGCAGTCCAATGTCCTTCACCACGCCGCCCGGTAAGCAGCATCAGATGTAAGCTGTAGGCCTGAGGATAGCCAGTGGCTTCTAGCCAAAGCAGATCGCTCTCTACTTCGCAGGCGATCGCTTCTTCATCCATTAACTCAGATTGCATTTGGGCGATCGCGCTAACCAGTTGATTGAGCAATCGAGCAAACTCTTCAAGTTCAGCATTGGTTAGTTCTAGTGCCCAATCATCTGCACCAACCAACCCTTGAAAGGCGTCTGCGTCTGCATCCCAACCAACTCGCCAGCCAATACCAGTTTTAAGCAGTCGAGCCACAAGATAAGAGGTGAAGAGGAACAGGGCAAGGCAAGCTGTTGAGTGTCAAACAATATATTGATAGGTCGTCAGACTGCTAGTTAGATGAAGGTGCGGGGAGGGGCGATCGCCTAGATTGGGTCGAGAACCCATTCACTAATGCTTGCACTAAGGCATCCCGTTGAGCGCGATTTAGCTTGCGAATGGCGGCTACATCTCCTTCAACGGGATTTTTTTTAAGCTTATTAGCCCCAGGATATTCGCCCACTTCCAGCGCTCCTGTCAGACCGAGATAATCGGCAAGGGTCAGCTTCCAATCCAGGCGGTAAAACGCAGGTCGCCCTTTGACATAAAGATGATAGCGAATCAGCCGACTCACCAGCGTGTCTTCAGTGGCGGCTTTACCAGTTTCTTTGCTGATATATTGGTTTTCTCGCGGAAAGTCTGGAAGCTGCTCGTAAACAGTTCGCCACACTCCCTCCGAGCGCACAATTGACTGAGCGATCGCAGAAGAGGAGTGCCATCCTACAGCTCCATCTCCACTCATGATCATGACTCCTGCTGCGATCACTAAACTGTGAGCGATCGCAGCTAAACAATGAAGCTTTGGCATAGTCAGTCAACCCTTAATCGAAGCGCCGCCCCTACTCACCAATGATTTCAGGCTGAGTCAGCTCATCAGACATTTCGATAATCGCCCGCAGCACCGGCTTCATTGAAGGATCATCGTTATTGTCAAAATCTTCAAAGCGTCGTCTCTTAGCACGATTGGCAACCTGAACTGTAATGCGATAGCGATTCGATGCTGCTCCAATGAGTTCATCGGCACGGCGCATCACATGCGTGCTGTCATACACAAGACGCTTTTGCATAAAACGTAGTTTCCAGTCGAAAAGGCTTCCTTAGTCTATCAATAGAATCACGGATTCGTGAAACGTTAGCGAAGCTTTCTACAGGAATTGGGGTTAAATCCACTTGGCTTTCTCCTGTCTATTGTCCGAACTTCATTCATTGAGACGCGATCGCTAACTCAACAGCCTTAAGAAATTCTGAGAAAGCAAACATAAGTAAATCTTTAGCTTTGTCATAGTGACTTTATATACATTTTCTAATTGTTTTTTGCGTCGTATGCCGCTAAAGTATTTTCAAGATAGATTTTTGGTTATCTCTAATCAAGAATAGATAGATTTCTTTCAATGGAATAAGTTGATAACTTCAATGTTTTGAGAGTTGGTTATTTCCCGTTTTGTCTTTATTGAGGACTAGAGGATCTGCGCCATCTCATGAGGGTATTTGAGCCTGATTTTTTGAAGTTAGACAACTGACCTATCCATCGCACATTTTTAACAACCTACGTTGGGATATTAGGAGATAGAATGCCTATTTTTTCAAATGTTTCTCGTCGTCGATTCATGACGATCGCTGCTGCATCGTCTGGAACTGTGCTACTAAAGGGCTGTTTAGGCAACCCGCCAGACACCACTTCCAGTCAAAGTTCCCCGGTTGCCGCTCCAGTTGTAGATATAAAACCGGAAATGATGCCGGAAGTAAAAACAGTCAAGCTGGGTTATCTGCCGATTGTGGAAGCAGCACCCTTGATTATTGCCAAGGAGAAAGGGCTGTTTGCCAAACACGGGATGCCCGATGTGCAGATCGACAAACAGGCAAACTGGGGAGCAGCGCGGGACAATGTGAAAATTGGGTCGGCTGGCGGCGGAATTGACGGCGGACAGTGGCAAATGCCGATGCCTTACCTGATTTCGGAAGGCATTATTACTGATGAGGCAAAAGTGCCGATGTATGTGCTGGCGCAGTTGAATACTCACGGAAATGGGATTGCGATCGCCAGCAAGCATCTCGGTAAAGGCTTATCTACTAAAATGTCCGAACAAGTTGCCTTCTTTGATAACTTGAAGTCAGACGGAGCAAAATTCAAAGCAGCATACACCTTTCCTAAAGCAAATCAAGACTTTTGGTTGCGCTATTGGCTCGCCGGAAATGGTATTGACCCCGACAAAGAAGTTGAATTGTTGACAGTGCCCACGGCTCAAACAGTTGCCGATATGAAGGCAAACGCGATGGATGCCTTCAGCACTGGCGATCCTTGGCCCAACCGGATCGTATCCGATAAGATTGGCTTCATCTCAACACTCACGGCGGAAATTTGGAAGAATCATCCTGAAGAATATCTGGCAATTCGCAAAGACTGGGTAGACAAATATCCCAAGGCGACCAAAGCGATCCTGAAGGCGGTGATGGAAGCTCAACAGTGGTGCGACAACTTTGACAATCGCAAGGAGTTAGCGGGGATTCTGGCTAAGCGTGAATACTTTGGGTTGCCGGAAAGTGTCTTGATCGATCCATTGATGGGCAAATATAACATGGGTGAGCGATCGATTGATGATAAGTCAATGGCGGTGCTGTATTGGAAGGATGAGAAGGGCAGTGTGTCCTATCCTTACCAGAGCCATGATTTGTGGTTCTTGACTGAAAGTGTTCGGTGGGGCTTTTTGCCAAAAGATACGCTGTCCAAAGCGAAAGATTGGATCAAACAGGTGAACCGGGAAGATATTTGGCGGGAAGCCGCGAAGGAACTGGGCGTTGCAGCGGCGGATATTCCAACCAGTACGTCTCGTGGGGTTGAAACATTCTTTGATGGCGCTAAGTTTGACCCAGAAAATCCCCAAGCCTATTTAAACAGCTTGAAAATTAAGCGAGTTTAGACAGAATTGACGCACCAATCGGTGAGCAAGGGGCTTCAGTCCCTCGCTCAATCCGAAGATAGCCGTATTACATTCATCACTAATTTTATAGCAACGGACGGAAGACTTAGGACAAGGGTCAATTCACAAAGCTCACGGGTGTTGATGTTCATCACCAATCTGTCCTAACACACCCGGCGACAGCTATAACCCTCATATGTCACTCTAGTTAAAGTAAAATCCAGGCAAAACGCTGAAAGTCTTTCACCGACTGCTGTCTGGTATATACGCTTCATTGTCAAATGTTTTGAAATATCGGAAATAAGCTGCGTATGCTAAGACTCAAGCCGTATAGAATCTTCAGCATTTTTGATTAAATTTGCTTTTCCGAAAGTGATTCAAGAGGGATATCAGACAGCGGTCGGTGAAAGTCTTTCAGCGTTTTGCCTGGATTTTACTTTAACTAGAGTGACATATGAGGAATAAGGAGACACCCATGACGATCGCCCGTAAACAACCTACTGCAACCGTATTTGACTCTCCATTTTTGACACGTTTGAAGTTGAAAGAACGACTCAAAGATTTAATCCCACCCACGGTCGCGATCATCATCTTTCTCACCATCTGGCAGCTGTTCTCGTTGCTTCCAGGAGCAGCACTACCCGGTCCGATTCGAGTGGTGCAAGACACATGGATATTGATCCTCTATCCCTTCTATGACAGAGGCGGTACGGATAAGGGATTGTTCTGGCAGGTGGCTGCCAGTTTACAACGGGTGGCGATCGGCTATGTCTTTGCGGCGATCATCGGCATCAGTGTCGGGGTTCTGGTCGGACTCAACAACACTCTATCCAAAGCTCTCGATCCAATCTTTCAACTGCTGCGAACAGTGCCGCCTCTAGCCTGGGTGCCGATCGCCCTTGCCGCTTTACAGCAAAACCAGCCTGCTGCCCTATTTGTAATCTTTATAACAGCAGTATGGCCCATCCTAATTAATACTGCCGTTGGAGTGCGCCAAATTCCGCAAGACTATAACAACGTGGCGCGGGTGTTGCAGCTATCGCAGAAAAAGTATTTCTTTAAGGTACTCATTCCCGCAGCATTACCCTACATTTTTACCGGACTACGAATCTCGATTGGGCTAGCATGGTTAGCCATTATTGCCGCTGAAATCGTCATGTCGGGTGTGATTGGCATCGGCTCCTTTATCTGGAATGCTTACCAAAATGGTCAGGTGAGCGAAATTATCTTGTCCCTGTTTTACATCGGCATGGTGGGATTGATCCTCGACAAGTCCTTAGCTTGGCTGCAAACAGTGATTTTGCCAGAAGGACAAAAGTAACTTTAAGTCGATGAGTCGAGAAATCTCTGATTGGATGAGTCCCACATCTTTAATTGCTGCGAATACTCATCCACCCCGCTACCCATTCCCGTTACACCCATTCCTTACTCCCCATTTCCTATGACATCCTTTGTTGCTGTTGAAAATATTGAGAAGGTCTTTCCTCTAGCCAATGGCGATCGCTATATCGCGTTGAAAGGGATTGATCTAAATATCCGCGAGGGCGAATTTATTTCACTGATTGGTCACTCTGGCTGTGGTAAATCGACTCTGCTAAACATGATTGCGGGCTTGGATCTGCCTACCGAAGGCGTTGTGATGCTAGATGGCGAAACGGTTCGCCGACCGGGACCCGACAAGATGGTAGTGTTTCAAAACTATTCGCTGTTGCCCTGGTTGACAGTACGAGAAAACATTGCCCTGGCAGTCGATGAGGTTTTGTCCTACTTATCGGCTTCAGAACGCCGCGACATTATCGAACATCACATTCATTTAGTGGGCTTGCAACATGCTGCCGATAAGCCACCGGGTCAATTATCGGGGGGGATGAAACAGCGAGTGGCGATCGCTCGAGCCCTGGCAATCCGTCCCAAGTTACTGTTACTCGATGAACCGTTTGGCGCATTGGATGCCCTGACTCGCGGCAATTTGCAAGAACGCCTGATGCAAATTTGCGATGAAAACAAGGTGACAGCGGTGATGGTGACTCATGATGTGGATGAGGCCTTGTTACTCAGCGATCGCGTGGTCATGTTGACGAATGGTCCTGAATCGAAAATCGGGCAAATCCTGGAGGTCGATATCCCTCGTCCCCGCAAACGATTAGAAGTGATCAATCACCCTAGCTACTACTCAATGCGGAGTGAGATTATCTATTTCCTGAATCAACAAAAGCGGATTAAAAAACTGCGATCGCGCAAAACAGGAGCGATCGCCCGGCACGGGTTAGAGAAAGTTAATCTAGAAATTGGCTTTGTGCCCCTCACAGCTTGCGCTCCTCTCGCCGTTGCCAAAGAGAAAGGCTTTTTTGCCCATCATGGCTTAGATGAAGTCAACTTAGTGCGCGAATCCAGTTGGCGCGGAATTCAAGATGGCATTGCTGGGAATTATCTAGATGCTGCCCAAATGCCTTCTGGAATGCCGATCTGGTTAACCTTGGGAGGAATGGATGGGCGTTCTTTGCCCACCGTTAGCGCATTGACCCTGACTCGCAACGGTAATGCCGTCACCCTCGACAAACGTTTCTATGACCAGGGAATTCATAGCTTGCCCGACCTAAAGCGAATGTTGCTAGACACCCAAGCAAAACAGCATGTGTTTGGAGTAGTTCACCCAGCTTCAATGCATAATCTGCTATTGCGCTATTGGTTGGCAGCCGGGGGGATTGATCCAGACCACGATGTTCAACTCGATACGATTCCTCCTGCCCAGATGATCGCCAACTTGCAAGCGGGCAATATTGATGGCTTTTGTGTCGGCGAACCCTGGAATGTGCGAGCAGCCGTTGAGAACATTGGCTATACGATCGCCACTGATTTGGAAGTGTGGGATGGGCACCCCGGTAAAGTGTTGGGTGTGCGAGAGGAATGGGCTTTGGCATATCCCAACACTCACATTGCTCTGGTGAAAGCACTTCTAGAAGCTTGTCGATATTGCACCGATGAGGCGAATCATGAAGAGATACGTGAGATTCTCTCTCGTCGCGAATACCTAGGAACGGATCTGCAATATATCTACTTGGGCGACCCCAATTCCCAAATATGCAGTCTGCATCCCTCACCCAAAGAGTACGCTCATCATCAATTCTATGGTCAGGGTGTCAATCGTCCCAGCCGAACAGAGCATCTGTGGATGATGACGCAAATGGCACGCTGGGGAGATATTCCCTTTCCCCGTAATTGGGTTGAGATTCTAGAGCGAGTTTGCCGTGTCAGTGCCTTTAGTACCGCTGCACGGGAGCTAGGCTTGACTGAGATTACCTATAGCCGAGGTCCAATTCAACTGTTTGATGGCACGACATTCAATGCAGATGACCCAATCGCCTATCTCAATAATCTAAAGATCAAGCATGACATCTACATGGCAGAAGTGCCCTTACCTGCGTGATTGATATTACTTGCGTGATTGATATCAAACGGGAAATAGAAAACTTCCTGCACTCTCCTTGATCTAGGGGAACGACGACAGTGGCGGCTTTAAGCAACACGATCCCTATCATTCATCATTTTTAACCATGCAGACTCTAACCACACAATTCAATACTCAGTCCCAAACCACCCATCAGAACCCCTTTCTCGTCATTGACAATGTTTCCAAAATCTATCCAACTCCCAAGGGCGACTACGTGGTCCTTGAGGGAGTCAATTTACAAGTTCAAAAAGGTGAATTTGTCTGCGTCATTGGTCATTCAGGTTGTGGCAAATCCACCTTATTGAATATGGTCGCTGGGTTCTCGCAGCCAACAGATGGACTTGTGACCTTACAGGGAAAACGGATTACTAAACCGGGTCCCGATCGCATGATGGTCTTCCAGGGCTATGCGTTGTTACCCTGGCTAACTGCCTACGAAAATGTTTATCTAGCCGTGGATTCGGTCCATCCCGAAAAATCTGAAGCGGAGAAAAAACAGATTGTCCAAGAACATTTGGCAATGGTTGGACTGACCGAAGCTGCCGATAAACAACCCGGTCAACTATCGGGTGGAATGCGCCAACGGGTATCGATCGCCCGTGCATTATCCATTCGTCCAGAAGTGTTGATTCTGGATGAGCCGTTTGGTGCGCTAGATGCGATTACCAAAGAGGAGTTGCAGATCGAGTTGCTAAAGATTTGGAATGATCACCGATGTACTGTGTTGATGATTACCCACGACATTGATGAAGCACTCTTTCTAGCTGATCGCCTAGTGATGATGACCAATGGTCCTGCGGCAAAAATTGGAGAGATCGTTGATATTCCGTTTCCCCGACCGCGCGATCGCGATCGAATTATGGAAGATCCTGAATTCTATAAGCTGCGCAACTACATTCTGGATTACCTCTATAACCGCTTTGCTCACGATGATGAGTAATTTGCTTCTCTAAAATCTGTTTCATACCAAATATGTTGATAATCCTGATCTAAGAAATCCAGCAACTTTTGATTGAGTAAGCCACAATTCGCTCAATGGAAAAGCTCGTTGAGTTTTGCGATCGCGGCAAGTTATCGAATTTGCCCTATAGGCTGTGTTCTGCATGGCGAACGTTGAGTGCCACACAAAAAAGAGGTAGGAATATTATTCCTACCTCTTCAATTAACCAGCTAGACTGAAAAACTACTCAACCGCTTGGGGCAAGAGTTCGCGCTGTTCACCCATAAGGACTCTTACTTGTCCTTCCTCATCTACATCCATGATGGCGGTATGACCGTCTTTAATGCGGCCCGAAAGGATTTCTTCTGCAAGGGAATCTTCCAGGAGGCGCATGATGGCACGACGCAATGGACGCGCACCGTATGCGGGATTATAGCCTTCCTTGACCAATCGATCCTTGAACTTTTCAGTGACTTCTAAGGTAATGCCTTGCTCTTGCAATCGGTTGAAGATGTCTTTGAGCATGATGTCGGCAATTTCCTTGATCTCTTCTTCCTTCAACTGACGGAAGACGATGATTTCATCCAAACGGTTCAAGAACTCTGGGCGGAAATACTGCTTCAGTTCTTCATTGACCAAAGAGCGAATGCGGTTGTATTGAGATTCAGCCACATCACCTGTAGAGAATTCAAAGCCCAAGCCGCCGCCACCTTTTTCAATGACCTTGGAGCCAATGTTAGAAGTCATGATCAAGAGCGTGTTCTTGAAATCTACTGTGCGTCCTTTGGCATCGGTCAGACGACCATCTTCCAAGATTTGCAGCAGCATGTTGAAGACATCAGGGTGAGCCTTCTCAATTTCGTCAAACAGCACTACCGTATAAGGACGACGACGTACCGCTTCTGTTAGCTGACCGCCTTCGTTATAGCCGACATACCCTGGAGGCGATCCGATCAGTTTAGAGACAGTATGGCGCTCCATATATTCCGACATATCCAGGCGGATCATCGCTTCTTCGGCTCCGAAGAAGTAGGTCGCTAATGCCTTCGTTAACTCAGTTTTACCAACCCCAGTTGGTCCAGAGAAGATAAAGCTAGCGATCGGTCGGTTAGGATTCTTCAAACCGACACGGGCACGCCGGATGGCGCGAGACACCGCTTTGACAGCTTCTTCTTGACCAATCAAGCGCTGGTGCAGTGTGTCTTCCATGTGCAGAAGCTTTTCGGATTCTGATTCCGTTAGCTTGTTGACTGGAACACCCGTCCAAGAAGCCACAATTTGAGCGATATCTTCTTCGCCAACGACGGGCATTTCACCGCCTTCGCCCGCCGATTCAGCTTTCTTGGTTTGAGCGATCGCTCGGATTTCGGCTTTGATCTCCATTTCGCGATCACGCAGTTGACCAGCCTTATCAAAGTTCTGAGAACGGACTGCATCATCCTTATCTTTTAAGACTTGGCGCAGTTCCTTATCTAGCTCTTTCGCAGCAGGAGGCAACTGAGAGTTCATCAGTCGGACGCGAGAGCCTGCTTCATCAACTAAGTCAATGGCTTTATCGGGCAGGAATCGATCCGAAATATAGCGGTCTGATAGTTTAGCTGCTGCTTCGAGAGCTAAGTCAGAAATTTTGAGCTTGTGGTGCTGCTCGTAGCGTTCTCGTAAACCTCGGAGAATCTCAATGGTTTCGTCCACCGAGGGTTCGCCCACCATAACGGGCTGGAAGCGCCGCTCTAGCGCCGCATCTCGCTCAATGTGTTTGCGGTATTCATCCAGAGTGGTGGCACCGATACATTGCAGTTCACCCCGCGCCAAAGCTGGCTTAAGGATGTTTGCTGCATCGATCGCGCCTTCCGCTGCCCCTGCACCAATGAGGGTGTGAACTTCATCAATCACCAGGATGACGTTTCCGGCGGAGCGGATCTCATCCATGATTTTCTTCAGTCGTTCTTCAAATTCGCCGCGGTACTTTGTTCCAGCGACCAACAAGCCGATGTCTAGGGTAACAACGCGCTTATCTTCAAGAATATCGGGGATATCATCATTAGCGATACGCTGGGCTAGTCCTTCGGCGATCGCAGTTTTACCTACTCCAGGTTCACCGATCAACACTGGGTTATTTTTAGTCCGGCGACCCAAGATTTGGATCACCCGCTCAATTTCTTTTTGGCGACCTACTACTGGATCAAGCTTTCCTTCTGCGGCAAGCTGAGTTAGGTTAGAACCAAACTCATCCAGGGTTGGAGTTTTGGTGCGCCCTTGAGAACCACCGGAGGTGACCTCCGCAGTTTCCCCTAACATCCGAATGACTTGAGTGCGTACCTTCGACAGGTCAACACCCAAATTCTCTAGTACTCTGGCAGCAACCCCTTCTCCTTCCCGAATCAAACCTAGGAGAAGATGCTCTGTCCCAATGTAGTTATGCCCAAGTTGGCGAGCTTCTTCTAGTGATAGCTCTAGAACCCGTTTCGCTCTGGGAGTGAAAGGAATTTCTACAGCAACAAAACCCGAGCCTCGGCCAATAATCTTTTCAACTTCTATCCGAGCGTCTTTAAGATTGACACCCATAGATTTCAGTACTTTGGCGGCAACGCCGGTCCCTTCTCCAATCAGACCTAGGAGGATCTGCTCTGTACCCACAAAATTATGCCCCAGGCGGCGCGCTTCCTCCTGGGCAAGCATGATCACTTTGATGGCTTTTTCTGTGAAGCGTTCAAACATGGTTTAATTCCTGTGTCGCCTGCTGCATTGCCGGGTAGAGTTGATTCTAACACAGGGAAATAGCTCGTCTGTTTATCTCAAACAGACGAAAACATACGTGATTCCCGTACCTACGACAAAAAACTGCGCTTCAGAACGAAAACAAAACTTGAAATATTGCCACAGTTGAAAATTCTTAACTGAAGAGATAGTAAAAGTCAAGAAAGAACTAATCTTAGTGCGTGCGGAAGCCAGGGTGCTGGGTTCAGGGTACGGCTTTCTTAAATACTATTTCCTGCCTCTTGATTTTTAGCTTCTAACTCTTGTAACTGCCAACCCGATCGCCCCAAGCGATCGCTGGCTGCTAGCTGCCAATTTGCCAAGGTTTGTGGAAAGTGAGGGTGATGCAGTCCGCCTCGCCACAGCACCAGTGCATCTTCCCCTGTTTCTGCGTAATAGCGCTTGCGCCGTCCTGCGGTTTGAAAGCCAAAGTTTTCATATAGCGCGATCGCCGCTTGGTTGGACACTCGTACTTCTAGCGTTGCCCGTTCTAATCCGCGATTGTGGGCAGCCTTTAATAAACAGTAAAGCAATGCCTGCCCTAACCCTTGTCGTTGATAGTCGAGATCAACCGCTAATAAGGTAATGTGGGCTTCTTCTAAAATTGCCCAAGAGCAGCCGATGGCAAGAAGGGCAGGAGAATGCGGAGTGTCGAGTGTGGAGTGTCGAGTATTGCCTTCACCCTTCGCCCTTTGCCCTTTGCTTTTTTCTTCCTCTGTTTTTTCGCTTCTTTGCAATACGAGTAGGTCGCTGTTTGGACTATGAATTTCTCGCTGGTAGCCGTCCAAGTTCCACAATCCACCCAAACAACGGCGATCGAGATCGACGGCAGCGGTCAGATCTTGAGGGGTAAGAGCTTTCACTTGCAGACTACGCACAAAAGTTAATCGATTGAGGATATCATTGGCAGTCGATTGTAAACTGATATAGTTAACAATTCTCGCTTACTTGCTATTTAGGACTCTCGATCGCGCAATGGTATCGACTCACCGCACTGAAACCCAATCTGGTCGTCGCTATTTGTCAGATTCTAGTACTTCGCTTTCGCCGAATCAGCAAGTGTTTCCGCTAACTGCTTGTGTAAACCAGGCAGATCATCTAGAAGTGGGAGGCTGTGATGTCAGCGATTTACTGCAACAATTTGGCTCTCCTCTCTATATATTAGATGAGCAAACTTTGAGGACTGCTTGTCAGCAGTATCGAGATTCGTTTGTAAAATATTATCCCGGTGAGTCGCAGGTGATCTATGCATCGAAAGCATGGAATTGTTTAGCAGTCTGCGCGATCGTGGCATCCGAAGGTTTGGGAATCGATGTTGTCTCCGGCGGGGAACTCTACACAGCCCTCCAGGCAGGCGTTGATTCGACCAAGCTATACTTTCACGGCAATAACAAATCGCGGGATGAGCTGGAATTTGCTGCGGAATCGGGTTGCACGATTGTTGTAGACAACTGGCTAGAGCTAAAAACCCTAGCAGAAATCTCTAGTGAAAGGCATTCAAGTTCTTCCGCACTCCGCACTCCGCACTCCGTACTTCCAATCCAAGTGATGATTCGGCTCACGCCAGGTATTGAGTGCCATACCCACGACTATATTCGTACAGGCAGTATTGACAGCAAATTTGGCTTTGATCCAAACCAATTGGATCAGGTCTTTCAATTTTTGAGTCAGCATTCAGAGTTATCTTGCATTGGGCTACATGCCCACATCGGCTCACAGATTTTTGAACTAGAACCACACCATGATTTAGCGGCGGTGATGGTGCAGTGGTTGCTCAAAGCAACTCACCACGGTTTACCGATTGAAATTTTGAATATTGGCGGTGGTTTGGGCATTTGCTATACCGAATCCGATGATCCCCCCAGCATTGAAGCCTGGGTGAAAACGGTGTCGGAGGCGATCGCCCAAGCCTGCGATGCCCATCAGGTGCCTTATCCTAAGCTGATTTCAGAACCGGGGCGATCGTTGATTGGCTCTGCCTGCGTTACTGCCTACACCATAGGTGGACAAAAAGTGATTCCTAACGTCCGTACCTATTGGTCAGTAGATGGCGGTATGTCTGACAATCCTCGCCCGATTACCTATCAATCTGTTTATCGGGCAGTGATTGCCAATCAGATGTCTGCACCATTAACAGAAACTATTACCATCGCCGGAAAGCACTGCGAATCGGGGGACGTGTTGATTAAAGATGCCAAATTAGCAACAGCATCACCGGGAGATGCCCTCGTCATTCCCGCGACGGGAGCTTACAATTACAGCATGTCATCCAACTACAATCGCATTCCTCGTCCAGCAGCAGTACTGGTCAATAGTGGCGAAGCAAATTTGATCTTGCAGCGCGAAACCTATGACGACCTGATCCGTCAGGATTGTTTGCCAGAACGGTTAAGACAGAGAGCGATCGAGTCTTAAGTTTGAGTCTCACTATGTAGCACGGCATGACCTTAAACGGCGTAGGGTTCAACCAGATCAATGGGAGATTTGTGGAAGCAATGGCTGGCGGGTCCTGGTTGGACACAACCCTTATGCTTTTTAGCCTTCCAAAACCTGCTCACTAGATTTTTGCCTGAAAATATTGCCGAAGCGGTTTGGTCGCTAGTGGATGTTGGGTTGGTCATCACCCTGACTTACATGATGCTAGTTATCATTGGAGAGCGGCGGACTCTTTGGATGGTACGGGGATTTATTATCCTGATGCTGGCGACTGCCGTTAGTACACGTTTAGAGCTAAGGCTACTTAATTTTGTGTTGAGTAATCTGGTGGTTGGTTCCGCTGTGGCCATGGCATTTATTCTTCAATCGGAGTTTCGTCGATTCTTAGAGCAGTTGGGTCGAGGTCAGCTTTTACAGCTAATTCAGCCTTATCAGCGTAGTGCTTACAAGTCTACCGATACCGTGGATGAAATAGTTGATGCGGTAAAAGAACTATCTCAGAATCGCACAGGCGCATTGATGATCATTGAAACGGCCAGTCCTATCGATGAACGTGACTTTTCGGTGCCAGGAGTTCGCCTCAATGCAGAAGTTTCAAAGGAGCTTTTACAAACAATTTTTCAGACAAGCACACTGTTGCATGATGGATCAGTGCTAATTCGCGATACGCGTGTTGTGGCAGCAGGTGTAATTTTGCCTTTGTCTGAGCGAACTGCTTCTCGTCAGTTAGGCACTCGGCATCGGGCAGCCATGGGAATTACAGAACGTGTCGAAAACTGCATTTGTGTGGTTGTATCTGAAGAAACAGGCTCTATTTCTCTGGCAGAGCGGGGAATTCTAAATCGTCCTTTGACGAGCAGTAAACTAAAGGAGCTTTTGGATGCGCGCTTATCTCAGTCCGTTGACCGCGAAGCAGTTGCACCTAATTTGCAAACCATTGGTCGCCAATTGGCTGCTAATTCATGGTCGTTGATGAAACAAGTAATACCGTGGCGTAAACATAAAAAATAGATAAAGACGAGACAATCAACGCACCTAAATTTTCTAGCCTGCGGTTCACTGGACTTAGGGCACAATTGAATCTGGAGAAACCATGACTGCACACTCAGTTGCCTTGCAAAAGCTGCCTACTGACCTTCTACAAGACCGTTTGCCAAGACATGTTGCTGTGATTATGGATGGCAATGGTCGTTGGGCAAAGCAGCGCGGAATGCCTAGGATTCGGGGACACCAACGGGGGGCTGATGTCTTAAAGGAATTGCTTCGCTGTTGTAAAGATTGGGGTATTCAGGCACTCACGGTCTACTCTTTTTCGACTGAAAATTGGGGACGACCGTTGGAGGAAGTTGAATTCTTAATGATGTTGTATGAACGGGTGCTGCGACGAGAACTGGACGAATTAATTCGTGCAGATGTCAGAATCCGGTTTGCAGGAGATTTGAGTGTATTGCCTGAGATTCTCCGTAATCGGATTGACCAGGCTGTGCTGGCGACCCAAAATAATCAGGGAATTCAGTTTACCGTTGCGAAAAACTATGGTGGACGGCAGGAGATTGTTCAGGCCTGTCGGGCGATCGCTCAAAAAGTTCAGCAAGGATTAATTGACCCAGCTCAAATTGACGAAGCCCAATTTGAGCGCCATCTCTATACTGCGGGCATCTGTGACCCGGATTTGTTGATTCGCACTAGCGGTGAAATGCGGCTTAGCAACTTCTTGCTTTGGCAGATGGCCTACAGCGAAATTTACGTCACGGATACCCTGTGGCCTGACTTTGATCGCACTCAATTTCATCAAGCACTACGTGACTATCAACAGCGCGAACGCCGATTTGGGAAGTTATGAGTTTGGACCGGGAGCTTTGAGTTTACAGCGCGTCTTCACTCGCCACCGGTCAGGGTCCTGCGAAGATGGCGGCTTCAATGTCGTGGCGACTAAGAGAGTATTTAAATGATCGCTGCACGGCGCGATCGCCTTCTCCAAAATCAAAGTAGCGCACACTAAGCTGATCAACATCCAGCCACAATTCCGCCTTCCAGCCTGCCCGTTCAATATGCCAACAGTGCAAATCCTCACGGTCTTGCTGGCAATCCTGAGTTTCTAACCATTGTTCAATATCAGGAAGAGGATGATTGTAAAGGGGCGTATCTGCGGAAGGAAGTGGCATGGAAGAACTGTTTCTCACTGAACTTGATTAATAAAGGTTAAGGCTGTTTTGGCAGAGCGTAGTCAATTCCACCTTTAGCCGGGATAAACGGTTGAGTGATCACTGGCTGAGCCGAGGGCGTAGGTTGAGCAGTAATCGGTTGAATAAGGGTATCTCCACGGGTTAGCCCGATCACGATCGCCAGACAGAGACAACCCACAAACGTTAATCCCAAGATGAACAGTGCAAACAGTTCACCGGGTGACAGGGGACGATCGGTTGCATCGATGTAGGCAGAGGAAGACACAGACTGATTTTGAGCCGACGACTGGTGCAGGCTGGGTGCAGGTTGCACAACCGAAACGGAAGAATACCCAACTTTGAGATTGTAAGCGTTGCGTCGTTCTTCACTCGTTAGCGTGGCATAGGCTTCATTCAACTGCTGAAATTTAGCAATAGCGATCGCAGGTGGCAACGTAGTTGTATCGGGGTGATACAGCTTACTCAACTCACGATAAGCTTGCCGAATTTCCTTAACGGATGCCGATGGATGTATTTTCAGCAGGGCATAGTGAGTAGTGGCAACCACTTTTTGGTATGAACTGCCACTGCCACCTGTTGAATTGGATCGATCCTGCGCCACGAACGCCCTACTAGCTAAAGGTTTAGGTGTGAAAAAACAACTTCTGACTATTGTAACTGGCAAACAAGAACTGAAGGTGCGATTAGAGATTAGCAATTGAGCCGCTCAAAAATTTCCTGACGGCAACCTATGCGTTGGCAAAGCCAGTCAAAAGGACTTACAAAACTTGCCGCTGCCCTACACTTCACTGGTCGTCTTTTCGGCGTTTGCTATTCCCCAAATGCCAATGAGTAACATCCAGCCCATGATGTTAACGCGGGCATCAAACAGAGTGACATCAAATAGGCTGAAGATAGCAATGCTGCAAAAGGCGACGAGGAAGCTGAAGTAAATCAGGCGATCGCTCGTCTCATGTTGCCCCGATTCCTTTAATTGGTCTGGAAATACCCGCCAATATTGAATTCCTTGGGCGACGACCCAACCGACCAAGCCCAAAAATAGGATGGTTGTTGGAATACCCACTTCCGCCAGCAGCATCAGCGGTAAGTTATGAGGATGACCCAAGATAAAGCCTGTTTGAGCTTGGTAGAGCGGGGTGAAGTTTCGCAATCCCCAGCCTAATCCTGGGCGCTGTTGCATGAGTGACCAGGCAAACTCCCACTGAGTTGTGCGGAGGGTGGGAACGGGACGATTGGGATAAAGCTCATCGGTCACCCGTGCCCAAAAGAAGGTAGGAATAATGGTTCGTAACGGCTGTTGTAGGGATGTGGGGCCAAAAGCCGCTGCTAAAATTGCACCCACGACCAACCCCACCCCTGCAATCAGCCAACGCCAACCGACGTAAATCGAAAAAGCGAGGCAAGCACCTGCCGCGATCGCCCAAGCGTTGCGCGAATTGGTCAAAATCAGCGCTCCCACATTCAGCAGTAGCAGGCCCACCCAAGCCGCAGTTTCCTGATTCCAAACGCTGATACCCAACCGCCGACTGCGCCGAATCGCCTCAATCCAAAAGCCCAAGCCCAAACCGAACGTCATCACCAAGTAGCTCGCCAGCACGTTTGCATAGGTCAGCACCGCAGACATTCGACCGGGCGGAGTGCCTTTCAAGTCATACTGCCAGTCGATCACAATCCATAGCACTTGAATATGTAGAAATTGCTGATAGCCCAACCAGCACATCAGCATTTGAAAATAGCCAATTAAGCAGACCAGCACAGATGGAACCACTAGCACCCACCCCAAGCGGCGGAGTTGAGCAGGTGTTTGGATCAGCGGACTCAAACCTGCAAAGCAAAAAAGGTAGGGCACAAAATTAAACAAGCCCAAAAAGGCATCTCCACGGTGTTGGGCAACTGCTGCGCTTAACACCATTAATACCGCAAGCAGAGAAAACCCTTGGTTGATTCGGGATGTCATGATTTGGCTGAATCGCTGTCGCCAGATTGCGATCGCGGCTACTATCATGCCCACACACCCAAACAACGCACTGAACGGCAGCACTAACAAACCGCCTTGCACCAGCATCCAAGCAAATCGCATGGATGGATCGGGATGCACCTGAAAGGAAGGAAGTTTTTTGAGCCGGTGCCTAAGCAAGTTCAAAGCACTCTGTACGGGTTAAGCGAATTTGGGCAAGGGCGTAAATAGTAGGAATCACTCGTCCGTAATTAGTGGAGACTGATCGCCAACCTAAATCTGCAAAAAAGTACATCCATAATGCGGGACCTAAACAGGCAAACACTCCCCGCATGGTGGCATATCGCGTGGCGCTCAATGCCATTCCTTGCCGCGCCGTTTGCAGTGCTACATTTTGCAGTTGGGCGGCGATCGCCCCACTTAATGCGGCAGCTTGTGCCACTTGATAGCGGGCGACATAAACCGCAAACTGTTTAGCAATCAACTGCATCAACATGGGGCGCAATACGGACGTAACCGCAATCGCCGTGCTACCTTTAACCACCAAACTCATCGGATCTTGCTGTGCAGTTAATGGCAATTGCGGTAACAGTTGCGACTTGGTTAGGGAGTGTTTAAGCTGGATAGTAAACTCCCCTTTTTCTGTCACAGGTAACTGTTTCCATGCCCGTCCCAGTAGCCCTAAAAAAACTTCTGCCTCTAAGTCCACTGTAGACATCGACATTTTGTAGGGCAAACGCATATGGCGACAGACCTGAATTAAGATTTGTCGATAGCTAAGTTGGCTAGTCTTTTGACTAATCACCGTCAGCCCATCCGCTGCTAGATAGCGGAACCGATCCTCCAGCGCGTCTAGCCAGCCATCGCGATCGCGGCTTTGAATATCTAGTGGGTCTGTTTTCCTGAGATAATCCAATGGATTGAACCTGGGGCGAAAGAGAATCTCTGTCAAATCCTGCAATTCTTCATCTGTTGCCAACTCTAACGCCGTCCTAAGCTCATCCACTTCGATACCTCACCTTTGGCGGGAACACCTTGCTTGCAATATTCTACTAAATGCCGCCTTAGTCTGTTTTGATAGTTTCCGCCAAACTTCAGCAAGAATGAACTTTTCCCGATAAAATAAATTTCATGGCACGCGAACTTATCACCCTTTTATCTAGTCGAGAAATTGACAAAATGCGCCGCGCAGGGCATTTGGCAGGTCAACTCTTGCATCATCTCAGCGCTTTTGTCAAACCGGGCGTTAGCACCCTGGAATTAAACGACGAAGCAGAACGCTGGACCCAAGCACATGGAGCCAAAAGCGCTCCCCTTGGCTATAAAGGCTTTCCCAAATCAATTTGCACCAGCGTGAATGAAGTGGTTTGCCACGGAATTCCCAATGAAAAGGAAATTCTTAAGGAAGGCGACATCATAAATATTGATGTGACGCTGATTGTGGATGGCTATCATGGCGACACCTCCAAAATGTTTTTTGTGGGCGAACCTGCTCCCGTCGCGAAAAAGCTAGTGGAGGTAACCAATGAATGCCGTCGGCTGGGCATTGCAGCGGTGAAACCCAATGCCAGGGTTGGCGATATTGGTGCGGTGATTCAGGAATATGCTGAAGCCCAGGGCTTTTCAGTGGTGCAGGATTTTGTTGGGCATGGAATTAGCAATGTGTTTCACACGGCTCCTCAAATTCCTCACTATGGCGATCGCGGCAAAGGATTGCGATTGCGTCCCGGCATGGTGTTCACCATTGAACCCATGATCAACGAAGGTACTTGGGAAGTTGATCTAGATCCTGATGATGGCTGGACTGCCTACACTCTTGATCGCAAGCTTTCTGCTCAAGCTGAACACACGATCGCAGTGGTAGAAGACGGCGTAGAAATCCTCACGCCCTATCCTGGCGAAGACATGTGAACGATCTGCCCAGGACTAACACAGCGCGGCTTGCGCAGCAAATTCAGTTTGTGATTGAGCTAGACAAACTCAAAACTGTGCTGCGGCAAACCTGGCTAACCGATGCATCCCGTCGAGAAAACAGCGCAGAACATTCCTGGCACATTGCCCTCATGGCGATTGTGTTAGCAGAATATTCCCCGATGCCTGTAGATGTGCTACGGGTGATCAAAATGCTGCTGGTGCATGATCTGGTGGAGATTGATGCAGGCGATACCTTCTGTTATGACACGCAGCACAACGCTAGCAAGAGTGATCGCGAAACTCAAGCCGCTGATCGCCTATTTGGCTTATTGCCAGCGGATCAGGCAGCAGACTTGCGATCGCTGTGGGAAGAATTTGAAGCTCAGCAAACTCCCGATGCTTTGTTTGCTTGCTCTCTCGATCGTCTGCAACCCTTGCTGAATAATCAGCAAACTCAAGGTGGCACCTGGAAAGCCAACGGCATTACCCGCGATCGCGTCCTCCAGCGCATGGCTCCGATTTCGGCAGGTGCGCCTGAATTGTGGGAATTTGTCCAGCAGCTATTGAATGATTGCGTAACGGCTGGCTACTTGCAGCCAGAACCGATGAATATGAACTAAGAACGTAACCAACGACTCGCTTATGCGGTATGGTATGCGTGGAATTTCTGGTGTGCCGTGATGCGTTGGCGATTCGTAAAACGATCCCTCCGGGAATCGCTCTTCTCTCTTTTGTTTGCTGCTGTGCTTGGGCTTGGGCTAACCGTAAGCCTCCACGCGTGTCAGGCTCAAACTCCTCAAGCTCCGTCTAATGCAACAACGGTTTCGCAGTCTGTGGCACCTGCCGCAATCTCGATTCCGCCGGAGACAATGGCGATCGCGGCAAGTGCTGGTGCCAAAGGCTTGTTCAATCCTCCCCGTGGCGATGTCCGATTTGTCGTGATCAGTGACTTAAATGACTACTATGGCGCGACAACCTATCCCCAAGAAGTGGATAAAGGCGTAAAGCTAATTCCATTTTGGAATCCAGACATGGTGCTGTGCAGCGGTGACATGGTTGCCGGACAAGACCCCACTCTCACAGATACTCGCCTACGGGAAATGTGGGCAGCCTTTGACAAACAGGTTGCCGCACCGATTCGCCAAATGAAGCTGCCTTATGGCTTCACCGTGGGCAATCACGATTCATCCAGCGCATTGGGAGTTTCTGGCAAGTTTTTGTTTGAGCGAGAGCGGAATGCCACCGCTGAGTATTGGAACGATCCGGCGCACAATCCCGGCGTAGCTTTCATCGATAAATTTGAATTCCCTTTTTACTACACCTACGAATTCAAGGACATTTTCTTTTTAGTCTGGGATGGCTCTTCCAGCAACATTCCTAAGGAAAAGCTAGCTTGGGTTGAAAAAGCGTTGGCTAGTGAAAAAGCCCAGTCTGCCAAGATGCGAATTTTGCTGGGGCATTTGCCGCTTTATTCGGTTGCCGTGGGTCGCAATCAGGCAGGAGACGTGATGGATAATGCCGAGCAACTTCGAGCCATGCTGGAAAAGTACAAAGTGCACACTTACATCAGCGGACATCACCACACCTACTACCCAGCCCATCGCGGCAAGATGCAGTTTTTGCACATGGGCATTTTGGGATCAGGACCTCGCCCTTTCATAGATGGCACGCAGCCTCCTCGTAAAGCCATCACCATTGTGGATGTGAAGTTTGACTCACCCGACTTGACCACCTACACCACCTACGACATTCAAACTTTGCAGGTGATTGAAAACAAGGAACTGCCGCGCTATGTGGCGGGCATGAATGGATTGCTACTGCGGCGCGATGTGGAATGGAGTCAACTGACCGCAGAGGAACGTGCCACCTGTGAGAATCGTTTAGGTGCGTCTTTATGTAAGGCTTAAAGATCTGAGCAGGTTTTTGTCGCGATCGCGCTTTGCAGGGTGCTTTCGTCAGTGTTACGCTGCAATTTCATTCATTATTAGGAAATTGAAAGGCTGATATGCAACGACGCAATCTTCTAATTTTGGGTGGAGCAGCAGCGGCAGTTGGGCTAGGGAAAGCTGCTTTGAGTTCGATTAATACTGTGCCCTCACCTAAACTGAATGACTCCAGCGGAGCGATCGCGTCAGTGCCAGCCAATCGCAACCAGCCATTGCTTCGTTTTGTTGCAACCGCAGATACGGGCAGCAGCAACGCAGATCAAGCCGCAGTTGCCACCGCAATGACCCGCTACTACCAGCAAAACCCTTATAGGCTAGTGGTTTTGGCAGGCGACAACATTTATACCAATGGAGAAATGGGCAAGATTGGCAGCGCCTTCGAGCAGCCTTATCGAGACTTGCTCAAAAATGGTGTGGTTTTTCGCGCCTGTCTTGGCAATCACGACATCCGTAGCGACAATGGCGATCGCCAAGTGCAATATCCTGGTTTTCATATGCCTGGACGCTACTATACATTTCGAGATAAAGCCGTGCAGTTTTTTGTGCTGGATACAAACGTAAACGCAGATTGGCGTGCTCAGCAGCCGTGGCTTGAAAAAGAACTGAGCCGCAGTACTGCTCCTTGGAAAATTGTGTATGGACATCACCCCATTTATTCCTCTGGAGTCTATGGCAGCAGTCAAGGATTCATTGAAAGTTTGAGTCCGGTGTTCAAAAAATATGGCGTTCAGCTTTATATTAATGGGCATGAACATAGCTATGAACGCACTCGACCCATTGATGGCACGACTTATTTAATTACCGGAAACGGCGGTGCCCATTTGCGTCCGGTAGGGCGATCGCCTTGGACAGAGTATTCTGTCTCTCGATATGGGTTCACAGCGTTTGAGGTATTTAAAGATCGCATTAACATTCAGGCGATCGCCACCAACCATCAAGTCTTTGACCAGGGAACAATTCCGTTGAAAGCTGCATAAAAGGCAACTCCAAGTGGAACTGCTCACCAACTGCTATGCTCTTTACAAAATGCCCCAATTCCGATGCTGCCAGTTATTTATTCCGACGAATTTTTGCTGCATGAAACGGGCTACTTCCACCCCGAAAAGCCAGACCGTCTGACTGCGATCAAAAAAGTGCTCTTGGCAGCTCCTTGGGCAAATCAGTTGGATTGGCAAATTCCGACCCCGATCGCACTTCGTCCAATCATGGCAGATATTGAACGAGTGCACACATCGCACTACATCAGCACTGTGCAGCAATTAGCCGATCAAGGCGGGGGATATTTAGATGCCGATACTCCTGTGTCGTCCCAGAGTTATGAGGTTGCTCTGTTAGCGGTTAGCGCATGGCGAGATGGCATCGATCAAGTCATCAAAACCAAAAATCCAGCGTTTGTGTTAGCCCGTCCGCCAGGTCATCACGCTCTCAGCGATCGCGGTATGGGTTTCTGCCTGTTTTCCAACGCAGCGATCGCGGCATTTTATGCGTTGCAGCAACCCGGCACTGATCGCGTTGCAATTCTGGATTGGGATGTGCATCACGGGAATGGTACCCAGGCGATCGTCGAAACTCATTCCAACATTGCCTATTGCTCTTTGCATGAATCGCCTCAATATCCCGGCACTGGAGCCGCTGATGACCGTGGAGTCTCTAACAACGTCCTAAACATTCCACTGCAATCGGGCAGCGCTATCGCTCAATATCAATCAGCATTTGAGCAACAAATCATCCCGTTTTTCACCCACTTTCAACCTGACTTACTCATCATTAGCGCGGGTTATGACGCGAATCAAGCTGATCCACTTGCCGGAATTTGCCTGAGGCCTGAAGACTACAGTATTTTTACTCAACACTGTTTACAAATCACTCGCAACATTCTCTTTGGTTTAGAAGGCGGATATGACCTAGATGCATTAGCTCAATCCGTTGCGGCAACTCTTCAACCCTGTTTAGGCAACTGATTTTATTTCCGGCTTGAAACAGACGCTTCGCTCAATTCTTTCTGATTTTTTTACAATTACCTGCGTTACCCCGTCATTGCTTTATGGACATGCCTAAGTACGGCAACTAGGATTGAGTAGGTGTGTCAAGTTCACCTACAAGTCGTAAAGGTATCAACTTATGAAAGCAGTCATCCTAGCTGGTGGATTGGGTACCCGTTTGAGTGAGGAAACATCCATCAAACCAAAGCCAATGGTTGAAGTAGGTGGGCAGCCAATTTTATGGCACATCATGAAAATTTATGCTGCTCATGGCATCAATGACTTCATTATTTGCTGTGGCTACAAAGGATACGTAATTAAAGAGTTTTTTGCCAATTACTTTCTTCGCATGTCTGATGTCACTTTTGACATGAGATTTAACCAAATGAATATTCATGCAGGTAAAGCGGAACCTTGGCGAGTCACTCTGGTAGATACGGGCGAAGCTACCTTAACGGGTGGACGGTTGAAGCGTGTTCGCGAACACGTTGGCAATGAAACATTCTGTTTTACCTATGGTGATGGCGTTAGCAACATCAACATTACAGAGTTAATCAAGTTTCATCAAGAACAAAAAACTCTCGCAACGCTAACTGCTGTTCAACCTCCCGGTCGCTTTGGCGCGATCGCCCTGGCTGAAGGGCAAAATCAGATTGCCGCTTTCCATGAGAAACCCGGTGGAGACGGAGCCTACATCAACGGAGGGTACTTTGTTCTAGAGCCGGAAGTGATCGACTATATCGCCGACGATTTTACGACTTGGGAGCAAGAGCCGCTACAGAAATTGGCTCACCTCGGTCAACTCTCGGCTTTCAAACATGATGGGTTTTGGCAACCGATGGATACTTTAAAGGACAGAACCGACCTAGAACGCTACTGGCAAAATGGCACAGCCCCTTGGAAAGTTTGGTGATATTCACAGATTTACTTACTTGCATAAAAATCCATTTGTTTACATACAGATTCGTTTACCCGCATAAGGACTGTTAATGGAATTTTGGTATAACAAAAAGGTCTTGATTACCGGGCACACTGGCTTCAAAGGTAGTTGGCTTTCCCTGTGGTTGAAACGCTTGGGTGCCACTGTCATTGGGTACTCATTACCTGCCCCTACTCAACATAGCCTGTTCGAGGTTGCCAAAATTGAGCCACAACTCACCAGCGTGATTGGCGACATTCGGGATCTGGCAAAGCTACAGGCGGTGATGACAGAGCATCAGCCAGACATTGTGTTCCATATGGCAGCCCAGCCATTGGTACGCTACTCCTACCAGAATCCGGTAGAAACTTACGCCACCAACGTGATGGGTACTGTGAACCTTTTGGAAGCAGTCCGTCATACCGAAAGTGTACGCGTAGTGGTCGTGATCACGACTGATAAGTGTTACGAGAACCGAGAATGGGTTTGGGGCTATCGAGAAGATGAACCGATGGGCGGACATGATCCCTATTCCAGCAGCAAAGGCTGTGCAGAACTGGTTACCGAAGCCTATCGATCTTCGTTTTTTATGCCGCATCCAGAGACTCTTTCTCAGCCTGCCGCGATCGCCAGTGTGCGTGCAGGCAATGTAATTGGTGGTGGCGACTGGGCAAGCGATCGCCTAATCCCTGACATCATGCGGGCAATCCAGGCACAACAGCCTGTGCAAATCCGCAATCCTCACGCCATTCGTCCCTGGCAGCATGTTTTGGAACCCCTCAGCGGCTATATGCTGCTGGCAGAGCGTCTCTGGCAGGCCGGAGCTACCTATGCGGAGGGCTGGAACTTTGGTCCCAATGATGAGGATGTCAAACCCGTCTCTTGGATTGTGGAATATTTGACCCAGCGTTGGGGCGAGGGCGCAACTTGGCAACTGGATGCTGGCGATCATCCCCATGAAGCAACCTATTTAAAACTCGATTGCTCCAAAGCAAAAGCTAGGCTGGGCTGGTATCCTCGTCTATCCTTGGGAACAACCCTGGAATGGATCGTGGAGTTCTATCAGGCCTATCGTCACCAAGAAGACATGAAAACAATCGTGGAAACGCAAATTCTTCGCTATCAAGCGTTGCAATTAAATCCGGCTGCCCCTATCGCTGCAATGCCGTCCCTTTCCACCAGTTCACCGTAATCATGCATGACTTGGAGTATCTATGATTTTCACTGAAACTGCTTTGCAGGGAGCTTTTATCATTGATCTCGATCGCAAATCGGACGATCGCGGCTACTTCGCCCGGATGTTTTGCGGCAACGAGTTTGAACAGCATGGCTTGAAACCCACCATTGCCCAATGTAACCTTTCGTTTAACCATCAGCGGGGCACCTTGCGGGGAATGCATTATCAGATTCCACCTGCCACGGAAACAAAACTCGTTCGCTGCATTCGGGGCGCAATTTATGATGTCATTATTGATCTACGTCCTGACTCTCCCAGCTATCTTCAGCATGTGGGCGTGGAACTGACTCCCGAAAATGGGCGATCGCTCTATGTTCCCGAACTGTTTGCCCATGGCTACCAAACCCTGACCGATGACACTGAAGTGATGTATGCAGTCAGCGAGTTTTATACGCCCAATTGTGAACGGGGTGCCCGATACAACGATCCTGCCTTTGGGATTGAGTGGCGCTTGCCCATTACAACGATCTCGGAAAAAGATGCTACTTGGGCATTATACGAACCTGTCGCGATTGGAGTTCCGTCATGATTATTGTCGATACAGCGCTGAAAGCACGGGCTGAAGCAGGAAACCCCGTCAAAGTGGGCATGGTCGGGTCTGGGTTTATGGGCTGGGGGATTGCAAACCAAATTATCAACTCGGTTCCTGGTATGGAATTGGTGGCAGTGGCGAGTCGACATTTAAGCAATGCCAAACGCGCCTACGATGAGGCTGGCGTTGAAACGGTGCGGCAAGTGAAGACGGTGGCAGAACTGGAGGACGCGATCGCCCAAGGAACCGCCGCCATCACTGAAGATGCCCTATTGCTCTGTCAAGCAGACGGGATTGATGCGCTGATTGAGGTGACGGGTACGATTGATTTTGCGGCAAAAGTCGTTTTAGAAGCGATCGCCCACGGCAAGCATATTGTGTTAATGAACGCAGAATTGGATGGCACCATTGGCGCGATTTTAAAAACATACGCTGACAAAGCAGGTGTGATTCTCTCTGGCTGCGATGGCGATCAACCAGGTGTAGAGATGAACCTCTATCGCTATGTCAAGAGCATCGGCATGACTCCCTTGCTCTGCGGCAACATCAAAGGCTTGCAAGATACCTATCGTAATCCGACAACCCAGGAGGGATTCGCTAAAAAATGGGGGCAAAAACCCCATATGGTCACCAGTTTTGCCGATGGCACTAAAATCTCCTTTGAGCAGGCGATCGTTGCTAATGCTACCGGCATGACCATTGCTAAGCGAGGCATGTTGGGCTATGACTTCACAGATCATGTGGATCAGATGACCCACTTGTATGATGTCGATCAACTGAAAGCTTTAGGAGGCATTGTGGATTATGTGGTGGGCGCAAAACCCGGTCCCGGTGTGTTTGTCTTTGCCACTCAAGACGACCCAAAACATTGCCATTACCTTAACTACTACAAGTTAGGTGAAGGTCCGCTTTACAGCTTTTACACACCCTATCACCTTTGCCATTTTGAAGTGCCGCTATCGGTGGCACGGGTCGTTCTATTTAAAGATGCGGTGCTGGCTCCATTAGGTGCGCCCAGAGTGGAAGTAGTGGCGACTGCCAAAACTGATTTGAAAGTGGGTGAAACGATCGACTGCATTGGTGGATACATGACCTATGGACAATGCGAAACTGCTCAAGTTACCCAAGCGCAAAATTTATTTCCAATTGGATTGGCAGAGGGGTGTCGTCTGAAGCGCGCTGTTGCTAAGGATCAGATCCTCACCTACGAAGATGTACAACTGCCAGAAAATCGCTTGTGCGATCGCCTCCGGGCTGAACAAAATGCCTACTTTGCTCAAGCGCGTGAACTTAATTATTGTTTAACTCATAATGAAGCTTAGTGTCATCCTGCCTTGTTTTAACGGTGCCAAAACGATCGCGATTCAACTAGAAGCACTGACCCATCAATCTTGGGATAGTGAGTGGGAAGTTGTTGTTGTCAATAATGGTTCAACCGACACCTCAATGGAGATTGTGGAACGATATCGAGATCGTTTGCCTAATTTGCAAATTGTCAATGCTTATCAGCCAAACACCCCCAGGCGAGGCGTGACTCATTCCTACGCCGTGGGCTGGCAAACGGCAACAGGAGACGCCTTTTTATTGTGTGAGGCGGATGATGAAGTAGGGGAAGGCTGGCTTTTAACGTTAGGCAACGCACTCAAGGCTCATCCGTTTGTCGCTGCTGCTATCGACTACACTAAACTAAACCCTGACTGGCTCGTTAGCGATGGCTGGCAGCAACAGTCGGCACAAGCAGGGCTATCTACTATTTCGCCACCGCTCTATTTACCTTATGCCAGTGGGTGCAGCTTGGGCTTGCGGAGATCAGTCTATGAGGCGATCGGCAACCCCGATGAAACCTGCACTGCCAGTTGGGATACGGATTATTGCTGGCGAGCCAATTTGGCTGGAATTCCAATTCAGTTTGTGCCAAATGCCATAATTCACTATCGTCTGCGTACTGAACTGGGAGACCGCTACCGCCAAGGAAAGAACTGGGGACTGGCACATGTGGTGTTAGATCAAAAATATGGCTCATCTATCACCCGGCTGAGGGTGTTTAAACACTATGGGCGCAGCATGTTGAAGCTATTTAAACAACTTTTAAGTCTGTTTCCCCACCTTACCAGACGTAAAGGGTTTACCCAATGGATTTGGGGCTTCGGCTGGTGTGTTGGCGATTTGCAAGGCGGACGACATTTATGGGCAAACGTATTTAAGGGATCTAAGGGTTAACGCTCTATCAACCAGATCGGTCGAGACTTCGGCGTGAGCGCTTAGTCGAACACCGGAGTATCGACCTCCATCCGTTAAGGGTTGATATGAAATTTGAGGGTAGACTGACTGTGGGGATAAAGCGTTCACCTGGCCACCAGCTTTGCCGATGGTACCAAAAGATTTCCTTTGAGCAGGCGATCGCGGCAAACGCAACCGGAATGACAATCGCTCAACGCGGCATGTTGGGCTATGACTTCAGACTGCACAAAGACGAGCTAGTTGAGAAATGTAACCTCAATTACACTGGGCACGTCAATGATCTGGCCAAGCTTTATGACGTTGAACAACTAAAAGAATTAGGTGGCATCGTCGATTACATCATTGTGGTCAAACCAGGCCCTGGCGCATTTAAGGCTTTGTAATTTCCATGTAAATTGACGATGGAATAAAACAAAACTTTATGGAATTTGCTAAACACTTGCTTCTTGCTCACTTGGTGAGACATGAAAAAGCGTGATTTATATGGGGATGACATTTTTTGTAAGTGGAAGTGTTGCTGTTGTACTCGCTAAACTGTTCAAAATTTGCTTAATTGAGTTTGAGGATTAGAAGAAGCAGTAGACATCAATAAAATCTGGTCTTTAAAAATAGCCTGATTGTAGGATAGGAAATTAATGCCATCCGGCTGAAGAAACCAGCGAGCCTCAAATGCTACTCTTTGCTTCCTAGTGCACCCCGCGCAGCGATCGATTGATTCAGTTACTCATAAGCCCATCGTGGAATTATTTGATTCACCGCCTTATATCGATGCTCAGTGGCTAAGCCGCGACTCAACCTTAGTGGCACCTGACCTGATTGGATGTACGTTGGTTCGGAAAATGCCGGATGGAACACTTTTGCGTGGGTTAATTGTTGAGACGGAAGCGTATGGTCCAAATGATCCGGCGATGCATGCCTATCGTCGCTCCACCACTCGCAATCAGGTCATGTTTGGTGAGCCTGGTATAACCTACGTGTATTTAATCTACGGTATGTACCATTGCATTAATGTGGTTACAGACCAAGTAAATATTCCCAGTGCTGTTTTGATCAGGGCGCTTCAGTTAGAAACTATGCCCGCCTGGATTGATCCTCCGCAGCAACTTAAACCCCACCGAGTTGCAGCGGGTCCAGGAAAACTTTGCCGCGCTTTCAAAATTGACTTGACTTTGAACGGAACTCCTCTCCAGTTTGGTCAAGCTTTATGGTTAGAGCATCGTCAGTTTCAGTTGCAGCAGCAGTTAGCGGATGGCAATCTATCTTTAATTCAAACTACTCGCATTGGCTTGACTAAGGGAACAGATTTTCTATGGCGCTGGTATTTATCCAACTGTTCAGCCGTTTCTCGTAAAGGATAGACTCTCTCGATTAGTGCAAGAGCGAAGAATTTAGATTGTAGGAAACCGACTTAAAATAAATCGGATCTCCTTCTTATTGCACTGCCGCTTGTGGCTGGCATAGGCTCTCCGCCCCTGCACACGCACTGCCGATAGGCTGGAGATTTGACCCAAAATATCAACAACATATTCGGTAGACAGCGGTGGAAAATCGGTAAAAGTGACGAGATACCAAATCTCATTCAGCTTGTGATATTGATGATAAACATCAATAACTACTACATCTGTTGGAGGGGTAGGCGACTTTTCCTTACGATTGATTCGCTGAACTGCACACAGAATTCCAGTTTTAGGATCGACGTAGAACTGATCTCGATAGGCGCGATCAAGTCGTGTTCTTCCGCCCCATTGAGATTGACCGTAGAGAATATCATCAATCCACTCAACGTGCAGCACCACATAGTCCTTCACATGGTCAAGCACATGTCGTCCTGCCATGGTGTTGCTGTCGAGTTGCTGGCACAGCTTACTGTGAACAGTGTTCCACGGTTGCCCAACGTGCGATCGCAAAAACCGCCGCAATGGTCCAAGATGATCCGAAAGATATTTGGTTTTCTTTCTCGGTTTGATCAGATAGGAATTGAATAACCCGTCTTCAGCAGCATCCTGGGTGAGTTGATTCAACTGCTTCTTAAAACCTTTTAGCTTCTTCAAACTTGTCCTTCTGCCGCCACGGGGACGCTCGATTACAATTTCGCTCAAACGATGTTCGCTCATATTTTGATTCCAAAATTATTAGGGGCGATCGCGTTGTTTTCAGAACCGGAGCAAACCTCATTGAACTCACCTCTAGCTATGGGATATTAAAAGCCTCTCTGGTAGGAGTTGAACCTATATAGCCGACGTTCGTAGCATCAGCACCAGATCCGCTGGCAGAAAGACAATGGAGAGGACGGGAATCGAACCCGCATTGATCGACGGTAACTTTTAGGAAACGCGCTTCCTTACTACCCGTAGGCAAATGGGAACTTCCCCCATCTCGGACTATTAATTCCTTTCAGTGCCTCTGCAACCCGTTACCAGAGTTTTATCTCCCGATCGTCCTTGTGAGAACCGTTCCTTTAGTTTCTACGGCTGCCATTCCATTTAGGCGACCTCCCCAAAATTCCACTGACGTGGAAGTCCACCAGGCAGGTACTGCCCCTGCTACGACTGCGTTATCGGCACAGCGCGTCACTATATCCGCCTCTGGTGGAAACTTGATTTGGAGTGACTGACGAGACTCAAACTCGCTAACACTGGTTTCACAGACCAGCACCTCGATCGCTTCGGTTTCAGCCACAGTGGATCCGGTGGGATTTGAACCCACAGCCTCCTGTGTGCAAGACAGGCGCTCTCCCAGTTAGAGCTACGAACCCATAAATGGATCTGGTCGGAGTTGAACCGACACCTTCCCTGTGAGAGTTACACTCACTCCTCGTGCAAGTTGAAAAAGCTGTGGTAACACACGCGGGATTTGAACCCGCATCAGTCGCTTTACAGGCGGTGCTCATCCATTGAGCTAGTATGTAGGCTTTTTCCGTTTGGGCACGAGTGACATCCGGGCGCTCTGCCCCTAGAGCTACAGACCCATAGTTAAAAGAGAAAAGAGAAAAAGGGTTTTCCTAATTCTTATGTTGTGTGTTGTGAGATCGCGGCGAGCGTGCAAGTTTCTAGAGCAATGCGTTTTCTCAGCTACCACAGGGACTCCGCCGATGAGTTGTTACACACTCTTTAAAGGATGGCTACTTTTAAGCCTACCTATCGGGTTCTTTGCACTCCTGGTTCGCAAACGCCCACTGCATGGCAGTGTTACTGTTCCTCTCGTACTTGTATGTAGGCTCTTAGGGTTGGGGCACGGCGAGCGATCGCACAGTAGAAAAAACATCAATTAAACTCATTCATTAAGCTAGAAAACAGCCTCCTTGAAGAACCATAAATTACAACACCTCCACCAGGACTCGAACCTGGAACGAACACTTTAGAAGAGTGTGGCTCTTTCCATTGAGCTATGGAGGTAAGTCACCCCAGTAGGATTTGTAGCTCGCTTCTGCGAAGCAGTACCTACAGCCCTCTGGTTGTAATACGGAATTGAGTAGGGGAGTATCATTTAGCAAGATGAAAAAGGTACTCTGTCCATGCCTCGACCCCGCACTCAAATTAGCCCTCATCTAGACTACGCAGATCTAACTCAGCGGTATGTTCAGTGCCAAGATGCTGGCGAGAAAAACCGTTGGTTGGTGATTCGATTGCTCAGTCATCCAAAGACTCCGATGAGCATCGAACAAACCGCTGAGATTTGTGGACTCAGTTGTAGTGGAGTGCGGAAAATTGCCCGTCGCTACAACGCCGAGGGTGCGGTCGGACTAGTCAATCGGCAACGCTTGAACCCTGGGGGCAATCGGTTGGCTTTAAGTGATGAACAGCAACGGCTATTGCGGCAACGCTTACAGAGTGCCCCGGATGATGGCGGACTCTGGAGTGGACCGAAAGTTGGGGAGTATATCGAAACCTACTTTGGCATTTGCTTACACCCCTCAACAGCCTGGAAGTATCTACGACGTTTGGGGTTGAGCTTGCAGGTGCCGCGTCCGGTGCATCATCAAAGCGCAACCCTTGAGCAGCAAGCAGAGTTCAAAGCAGGATTAGCAGGTCATGTGGCGTGGTTGCGCTCGTTGTTTCCCAATCGGGAGATTGTAATTTGGGCGGAAGACGAAGCTCGATTAGGCTTGCAACCCATTGTCAGGCGGGTTTGGGCACCCATAGGAGAACGCCCATCAGCGCATCATTCTCGCCGCTATCAATGGGTCTACACCTATGGTTTTGTCCATCCTGCCACTGGAGCGAGCTACTTCCTTTTATTGCCCCGTGCCAATGTCTCCATGATGCAGATGGCGTTAGAGCTATTTGCGGCTCAGGTCAATCCCCATCGTCAGCAGTTGATCATTCTATTGGTTGATCAGGCCGCGTGGCATATGAGCCAAAAACTTCAGGTGCCCCCCGGCATTTTCTTCTACCCGCTATTGCCCTATACCCTCCAACTGCAACCCACTGAATGTGTCTGGTCTTTGCTGCGCGAAGCAATCGCTAATCAAGTGTTTGACAATCTTGATGCTTTAGAGGATGTCTTAGTCAAGCGGTGCCAATGGTTGATGCAGCATCCTGTGATAGTTCAAGGCAAAGTGGGCTTTGATTGGATTCAAGCAATTTAATCTGGTCAAAAAGTACTGCCTTCCGCAATTCCGTATAAGACAGATGCTCCACCAAATTGAGCAACAGGGCGACAAGAGCGAATGATGGGATTTGAACCCATGCGCTGAGTGTGGCGCACTCAGATGCTAGCCACTACATCACATCCGCATAAGCGATCGACGAGACTCGAACTCGTACCGTGAATTTGGAAAACTCTGATGCTGCCGTTACACCACGATCGCATTTTTCCTTCTTTTTTATAGTGGGGCTGGAGACAGGAATTGAACCTGCAACCATCTGATTACAAGTCAGACGCTCTACCAGATTGAGCTACACCAGCACAGCACAAGCAGACGATGAGATTTGTAGATTGCTTCCCGAAGAGCACTCAGATTCAGGACATACCCAATCCTGATATTGACTACACCACATCTGCATTTGGTCACGGAGGGGGGCGTTGCACCCACCTGATGTGCAGCTTATGAGACTGCCGAGCCACTCTTGCTCCATCTCCGCAGTGCCCCTGACAGGAGTCGAACCTGCAAGACTTCCGGTTTAAGCGGAATATGTCTGCCAATTCCATCACAAGGGCAAGGTTTGGTGGGCGCTACAGGGGTCGAACCTGTATCAGCCTGATTAAGAGTCAGGAGCATAACCGTTCTGCCAAACGCCCATATTTTCTGATTAACCAAGGGTTGAATTTGCTTATCAACCCTTGGTTTCAAATTGGTGGGTCGCCAGGGGGTTGAACCCTGATCTTTCCGCTTAAAAGGCGGCTGCATAACCGTTCTGCCAACGACCCGAAAAGAGTTTTAAGTTTTGAGTTTTAAGTTTTGAATTGTGAGTGAAACACTCAAAACTCATCATTCAAAATTCAGAACTGTCTCTCAGTACCCTTGGTGGGAGTCGAACCCACAAAATCTGGTTTCTAAGACCAGTACGTATGCCAGTTCCGTCACAAGGGCAAATGGTCGGGATGGTAGGATTTGTTCGCGAAGCGTTCCCAAAGGGTACCCACGACTCCTTGGTCCCAAACCAAGGCTTCTAGACCGCTGAATTACATCCCGAAACTTGGTACTCCTGGCGAGAGTTGAACTCGCACATAGACTGTTTTTGAGACAGCCGCCTCTGCCAGTTGGGCTACAGGAGTATGAAACGGGAGGATAGAGATCTCGACCCAGAGATATCTCACGCCTCCCGACTGGAAAGGAGGGAATCGAACCTTCAAACACTTGATTCAAAGTCAAGTCGCTTTGCCTGTTTGCGTACTTTCCATCAAATGGGTGCAGGAGTTGGGGTTGTAGCTTGCTTCCCGAAGGGTACCAACCTCTCCTTGATTCAGAGTCAAGGCGACTTGCCAATCGTCCATCCTGCAATGAATGGCTGCCTCGGTGGGGATCGAACCCACGACCTCTCGCTTAACAGGCGATCGCTACTACCGCTGAGCTACAAGGCAATACAAACCCCGATCACGGGGATGGGAAGGGCAGGAATCGAACCCGCGTCTTCAGGGCTATGCCTTCGGCAGGCATTGCCAACAACCTGACGCTATAACCATCTCAGCTACATTCCCAAAAGGCGGAGGCTAAGAGAATCGAACTCTTGACGGTTTAACCCGCAGGCGTTTTCAAGACGCTTTCCTCGTCCATGCCGGACAACCTCCATAAGTAGCGAAAAGTGGCGAAAACCGAGTGGCTACTCAATGAGTTTTTATCCAGTTACACCACGTTTTCAAAGGCGGAGAGCAGTGGACTCGAACCACAAGTAATGAACTCCATCTGTTTAGCAAACAGCGCCGATCGCCTAATCGGGCTACTCTCCAAAAATAGAAGGTGGGCAGAAAGGGACTCGAACCCCTAACGGTCAAGGACAACTGATTTACAGTCAGCTTGCTTCAGCCATTTGCATACCTACCCATTTGGCAGTGCCGACGGGAGTTGTAGCTCGCTTCTGCGGAGCAGTACCCGCAAACACAAGATTGAAAGTCCTATGGCTTTACCAATTTGCCTACGGCACCCAGTTTTGGAAGTATCTACAGTGTGTAAGTTTAAGAAGCTGTTTTAACCTGCGAACAGGACATAGGACTTGAACCTATAAGACTGATCGGAAAATCAGTTTTTACCAGTTTGTAAGCTTCTTGGATTAGGTCACACCGTAGAACGCAGAGATCAGGATTTGTAGCTTGCTTCCCGCAGGGTACCCGAACCAAAGGCTTTGGAGACCCCGATGCTGCCATTACACCATCTCTGCAAAAGAGTCCGAGGCGGGAATCGAACCCGCGCTAGTTGGTTTTGCAGACCAACGCCTTTCCACTTGGCGACTCGGACGAATCTAGTAGCCGTGACAAGGATTGCACTCGCTTCTCCACAGGGCTACACGGGGATGATGGGATTTGAACCCACGATCTTTCGCTCGACAGGCGATCGCTTTTGACCAGCTAAGCTACACCCCCAAAAAATTAGGAAGAAACGAGCTAGAGAACAGGATATTGGCAAGATGCCTGGTTCCCACTCTCTAGTGCTTGCTTCCTAGAAATTAAATGGCAATTCAGTTTTCAAGGTTCAGGGGTGGCTTGATGTCAGCCAGAGTTAGAGAAATGTGCGCCGTTCCAGGTGATAGGTTTGCCTGAGGTGGCGAAGTGCTTGATAAGGTTCAGTTGAGTTCAGATGGATTTTCTGACTGGATTGATGATCGACAAGTTGAGTAGAGGAAACTTTCTTGGGAATTTGAGGAAACTCTGAAAGCTTCGGTAAAGGCCTGGCTCGGTTAATAGAGCGAGTAACCATTGGATTGACTCCTTTGTGTTTCGTCTCGTACTACAAATATAATACAATGTGCTACATGACGTCAAGGGTGTACTACAACTTTTTTTGAGAGCGATGGGAACGGATGTTAGCGCGAGGCATTTAGGGTTAAATGCTGCTTTGTTGCTCTTTCCAGAACTGGTCTGCGAAGGCAACAGCGGGATGGATGGGTGCTTTGGGCTTGCTTTGTAGCACCATGCCAATTTCGTGCAGCAGGCGATCGCCCTTTTTCGAGTTGCACTTTTCGCAAGCAGTGACGACGTTATCCCAACTGTGTTGTCCATTTTTTGAACGAGGGATGACGTGATCCAGCGTCAGATGCTTGGTGCTGCCGCAGTATTGGCAGGTGTGGTCATCACGGCGAAAAACCTCTCGGCGGTTTACAGGAGGCACTTTCCAATGCCGCTGTGGGTTGCCATCTGTGAGGCGGATATGTTCCGTAACTTGTAGTACGATGCTGGGCGATCGCACTTCCCATTGCTGAGTACTGCTAAATTCCAGCGATTCTGCCTGACCCGTAACCAACAACGCGATCGCCCGCTTAATGTTGATTCGTGCCAAGGGTAGGTAGTTCTTAGAGAACACCACCACCTGGTTTTGTAGTATTCGTGGCTGATGAGTTTGCATGAAATTTACTCCTCAAAAAAATCCCCACCTCTGGTCACAGAAGCGGGGATTGGGAAAGGTGATAATGCTCGCCCTATGTCGGTAACAGGCTCGTCCTGTACCTCCCGCTCTGAATTTGTTGAAATCGATTTAGCCACTTGACAATGGCTGTATCACTGCCTCCACGGATAAATTTGCTGCCACAATACAGCTCAAATCTTGACAACAAGATTGCCTTGCCTAAACACTGCGGGTGTCGGCACAGGATGGCATGATGTAAGACGGGGAAGTGGTGGCGTATCATGGGAGGCTTGTAGTTTCTTGTATTATACTACAGTTGTAGATCCTCATCTCCGAGGCCGTCTCATATAAAGATTCAACGTCTCAAAAGTCAGCAGGGCTAAAATCGAACTAACCCAATCCTTCACAGTCCGCTACAACGCCCTAAACTCGTGAGACTGTCGCCTCGGTTAGTCCGACCGGAAACGCGCGCTCAACCAAGATAGGGCAACGGTGACACCCCTGTCTCATCTTCTTGGCTAGTTGCTTGACCGGCAAGCACTCAACCACTCGCTTCCACAAGAGCTTGCACAGTGCTGAAATCAGCTTCATTGTCTGCCACTACTATTGCTCGATGCAGCGGTGGCTAGCCAAAGCAAGGGCAACGCGAAGACCATTTTTACAGACAGTCGATCAGCGATGTCTGCGACTGTGCATTCTGGAGGCACCTCTACGGAATGAACCATTAGCAGTTTTCGCCACCGCATGGCTAACGCTCGACGCTTGAAGTGGTAGAACTGGGCAATCGCTTGATGCCGTCGTCGCCATGAGGACCAATGCAACAGCTGTCGAGGACTCAATGGAGGCTGCCAAGCTAAGCGCCATAGCAAGTGACGCAGTTCAGCCACACTCAAGGGCACACGGCCCATGCCTGCGACGGCTGCACCGGAGGGCGGTACTGGGCAGCAGTCACCGTTGAAAGCCCTTTTTTAGCCGCCTGCGCTCGCGTCACCGTTAAGAAAGCGTGGGCCAGTAGCGCTAACGTCATATGGCGATACCAGCCATTCCATGAACGCACTTCATACTCATCCAGCCCGACTTCCCCTTTGGCACTCTCGAAACAAACCTCGATCGTCCAGCGCCGACCGGCAACCTGCACCATCGTCTGCAAAGACGTTCCAGGCGGCGCAAACACCAGATAATAAGCCCAGTCTTCTGGGTGTTCGATGCCCCGTCGGACGAGTGCCCAGTGCTGCCAATCGCACCCTTTGGGACTGTTAATCGGCATACAAGTCCAGTCAAAGTAGCGTTCTCCCTTCGTGCCCGTCCCACAACTGAGCCGGTGCCATTCTTCAGCGGGCCAACTCATGGCGAGTTCCTCGATGCGCATCGATAGGGCATCGCGCCCAACGTTCTCTTTTGACCAAGTGGTCAGGACATACGCTTGATGCCGTGCTTCTAACCATTGCCGCAAGCGGGCATCGCGCCCGTAGACTTCATCCCCAGTCACCCAACGGCCTGGCAGTCCCGCCGCAAACGCCCGTTCTAACAGGCGTTGTGCCAGCATCGGCTTGGTCGCAAAGGCGGCCTCTGGCGGAATGCCAGCTTGAGCACATCGCTCTGGCTCATCCAGCCAACGTTGCGGTAGATACAGTGTTCGATCAATCAACGTGTAGCCATCGGCGGCGGCATAGCCGAGAAAGACGCCGACCTGACAGTTTTCAATCCCATTGCCGGTGCCACTGTACTGCGGTTGCACCCCAGCTGAGTGGTCGCCTTTTTTGAGAAAGCCTGTTTCATCGAGCACAAACACCGCTTCTCGATCGCCCAACGCTTCATTCACATAGGCTTGCACGTCGTCTCTCACTAAATCGGCATTCCACTGGGCTCGACCGAGGAGATGTTGCATCCCATACGGTGTGGGCTTGCCCAGTTGTTCTGCGATTTGCCAGCTATTCTTCCGCTCAGCTGCACTGAGCAATCCTTGCACATACTCTTTCGCGCGCTCTCGCAGCTCTGCGCGTTTGAAGCGCGGGGCCAGCCGAATCATGAGGGCATCGAGGTCGCTGGCCCAAGTCTCAAGCTGTTTCAGATTTGACTCGACCTCGGCTTCACTGAGGTCGATTTGGGCAAGGGCGAGAGTCATCACGCATCACCTAGAACACTGGTTTGACGCTGATTCTAGGCGAAATACAATCATAAATTCAACATCTACAACTGTAGTAATTACGAGAACTGCTTATAGACTACACTTGTAGTATAAAATTGTCCACTGTTTGATTAACCACTGCTTGATTCAATGGAGTGGTTCGGCTATGGATACATCTCATTTCAATGACATTACGGACTGATGCTTTCCATTTTTTAGAGTTACTGCACGAAGCTGATAGCAATCCGGCGCAGATGGTTGCAGCCGACTGACTGCCATTTGCTATACCTAAACTAGATATAGGTAAGAACTATGAGAAAGCATGAGATCTCAACAGAAGCAGAATTAATCAAAGAAGTATGTCGGCGAATCCGCGTTGCCCGCAGCTATTGGGATGCTCACAATAATGCTGCCTGTCGGGGTGAACGCGATCGCGCTTTGGAACTGTACAATACCCTAACCCAAGAACAGAAAGAGCAGATTCCTCAAGTGCTGCGAGTGTGGTTGCGTTACCGCAGTGATAAATACTTTGGGGCGCGTCAAACACCGCTTGGGAAAAAATCAAAGCGGCAATCTAAATGACTGCAACCCTGCCACTTTGCGATCGCCTGCCTACTCCAATCTGTTCAGGGCTTGCCTTAACCGCTCTTGCTCCCATGCAAGATGTGACCGATTTGTTTTTTATGAATGTGATTGCCAGCTATGGCAGCCCCGATTACTTCTTTACTGAATATTTTCGGGTTCATCCGACCTCCACCCTAGATAAAAAAATTCTGCGATCGATTACTGAAAACACAACCGATCGCCCCGTCTTTGCTCAAATGATTGGCGAGAGCATTCCCGACCTGGTGCGAATTGCCCAAACCCTGAGCCACTACCCAATTGCAGGCATTGATTTAAATATGGGGTGCCCTGCCCCCAGAATTTATCGGAAAAATGTGGGGGGTGGATTGTTGCGCGATCCTGAAAAGGTGAACCGAATTTTTGGCGAGTTGCGAGAGGCTGTTGATGGACGCTTGAGCGTCAAAATGCGAATTGGCTTTGATAATACTGATAACTTCGATCGCATCCTTGATCTAATCAATCGATATCACATCGATTTGCTGAGTTTGCACGGTCGAACAGTCAAAGAAATGTATCGTGGCGCTGTGCATTACGACCTAATTGCCCACGCGGTTCAACGGGTAAACTGTCCAGTTCTAGCCAATGGGAATGTCACTTCTGCCCAGTCTGCCGCTGCTGTCCTAACCCAGACTAAAGCCGCTGGAATCATGGTGGGTCGCGCTGCAATCCGCAATCCCTGGATTTTTAAGCAGATTCGCCAAATTCTAAAGGGAGAACCTGTTTCTATCGTCACGCTGGCTGAAGTTCATGGCTACATTGAGCAACTGCGTCAAACGACAACTGCGTTGACAGTTCCAGAGCGATCGCGGGTTAGCTATTTAAAAATGTACCTCAACTACATCGCCCAAAGTGTCGATGCTGCGGGTGCTTTCTTGCGCGATATGCGTCTGACCCAAACCGAAGCCGAATTGCTCTTGGTCTGCGATCGCTACTTACTGAGCCAACCCGATCAAGCATTTGCCTTGGAGCCATACCCCGGACTGGTTGCTCGTCCGGTTAGTGAGTGCTGAATGTGGACTGTCGAGTCATTCTCCACCCAAGCCGGACTTGAGTATGGTTGAATAGCACCATGAAAAGTTCTCGACACTATTGGTTACTGGCTGGCATTTTGCTGCTTGGGGCGGTGCTGCGATTTTGGCATCTAGATTTGAAGCCGCTGTGGATGGATGAAGTGATCACAGCTCTGTTTAGTCTGGGGCACACCTACTATGATGTGCCGCTGGAAAAAGCGCTTCCACTATCGGCGTTTGAGCAGGTTTTCACCCTAAATGCTCAGGCAACCTGCGCGCAGATTACAAAAACAGTGTCGGTGCAATCGGTGCATCCACCGCTATTTTTTTGTGGGATGCACCAATGGCTGAATTGGCTGAACCCCCTGCCTGTTTCGTGGGTGTGGAAGCTGCGATCGCTGCCTGCTTTGTGTGGCGTAGGGGCGATCGCTGCCCTTTATCTGCTCAACCGCATCGCCTTCTCTCCCAAAGCTGGACTCGTTGGAGCAGCCCTGATGGCAGTGTCGCCTTTTGCAGTCTATTTATCCCAAGAAGCCCGCCACTACACCTTTCCCATGCTGCTGATCATTCTGGCATTAGCCGGACTGTATGCCATGCTGGTTGATCTGCAAAAACAGCGCTTTAGGCTACCGATTTGGCTGGGCTGGATTGCCGTCAACAGTATTGGGTTCTATGTTCACTATTTCTTTTTACTCGCCTTTTTGGCTCAAAGCGTGACGCTAGTTTTAGGCGCTAGCAAAATCGCCCAGTCGAAGCATGCAACTACCTGGCAACAAGCAAAGAATGCTCTATCGTTTACAGCAGGCGATCGGAACCAGAAAACAGCCCAGCCGAGAGTTGGAGAGGCAGAAGCAGAGGAAGATAAACCGCTCTACTCGATGAACTCTACTTCCTACACACTCTTCACGTCTAATATTCCATCGCTGATATCTATCTTCATCGTCTGCCTCGCTTATTTGCCCTGGCTGCCGACTTTTTTCAGTCATACAGGTCGTCCAGAAATCGATTGGATGAAGTCTCATGCTCCTAGCTGGCAACATGTGATCGCGCCCTTATATCAGCTTCCAATGGGCTGGATTTTGATGGTGGCGGCATTTCCCGTTGAGCAACAACCTATTTGGGTTGTCGTTTTGGGAGGAGTACCCCTGCTAATTTTTATTGTTTGGCTCATTTGGCAGGTGAAAAGTGGGCTGCGGCAACTATGGCGATCGCCACAGTCTCATTTGGGAACCTGGATGCTCGTCACATTTATTCTGGTGGTGGTGCTGGAATTTGTGGCGATCGCCTATCTGGTAGGCACTGATTTGACCCAAGTGCCGCGCTATAATTTCATCTACTTTCCAGCAGTGTGTGCATTAATTGGGGCCTGTTTAAGCCAGCGATCGCCCAACCGCAATGAGTCAAATAAATTGATTTTTCGATTGTCTAAAACTCCATCCGCGATCGCGATTGTCTTACTTGTGGCACTGTTGAGCAGCCTCTTTGTAGTGCAGGATTTAGTCTTTCAAAAACCCTACAATCCTGGTCTAGTTGCACAGAACTTATCCGTTGAGCCAATAGAAAATCGCTTGGTGGTGAATGCCTATCAAGGTTTTCAAGACATTGCCTTGGGACTCAGTTTTGCCCTGAAACTGCAACAACAAGAACATCAAGTAAAAAAATCCTCGCGCACTCACTTTGCACTGCTTTCTCAAACAAACGGATATAACCAAGTTTGGGCTGATCTTGCTCAGTTAAAACAGCCTTTATCCTTTCCGCTGAATCTGTGGGTCATCAGTCCGGGGTTAAGACGCAGGGACTACAATCAACAGCTTATGCTGGGCGATCGCGCAGGCGCTCAGCATTCCTGTGACATCGATCCAACCCACCATTACCGTCTTGGGGTGCCCTATCAGCTTTATCAGTGTACGAAGTGAGGGCAAGCAAGAAACATTTTCGGTGCCCTCTCCCGTCGGGAGAAGGCTAGGGTGTATATCACTTTCCGCAGAGTGGGCTATTCTTCCATTTGCCAAGGATCTTTGGTGTACTCGTTGTCTAGCACCTTTTTAGGACGCATAATCAAAACGATTCGTCCTAAAATGGCTGCTTCTGGCGTTTCTGTAAACCAGCGAATGTGGAGTTGATTGGCTTCTTCGATTAAAAAGTAGCTACTGGCATCCCAAGTGCGCTGGGCGCGATCGACGATAATCAACACTTCCTCTGCTCTGCCAGGAAGCTGAGTGGGAAGGCGATCGCTGATTTCTAAAACGGCAACTGGATCTTCTGCCAGCCGAATCACCTGCCAACCGGGCACAGAAACCCAAGCCCCTGTGCCTGTAAACTGCACCATGCCAAAGGAGTCTTCTTCTTCCAGGATAGGAACGGCTTGCAGATCAGTTTTTGTCAGGGGAAACTTGCCCACAACCGGAATGATCCGGGGCAAAAATTCATCTTCTTCCAATCGATAAAGCGGCAGCAGTGGCTCGGGCTTGTTTGGCACCACAGCGAAATCGGTTAGCAGTTTTTCAATTTGCTTGCGGGCTGGTTCGCTATGGGCAAAGCGCAACCCTTTTGCGATCAAGCGCGATCGCTCTTGCAAATCGGATTTTTGGCGTGCCTGCTTCCAGGATTGATACGCCACCACATCACCCGGATGTTGGCTAAAGCCTTCAGGAATCGCACCCAATCGAGAAAAATCTTTGACGGCTTTGACTACATCTTTTGCTTCATCAATATCCAATCCTTTTTCCTGAACTAAATCCGCAGTTGCAGCTCGCTCTGGCTGGGTTAAAATCCGCAGTTCATACAAAATGTCGCTACCTTTGCGATCGAAAAGCGCCTTCGTCGCCTCAGATACGCCCACCGCCATAATCGTGGCATGTACCTGAGCGCCCACAATCACTTGATTTTGTTGAATCGGTTCAAATCCAGTCTCTTCAAAAATAGTTTGAGCGTCATAACCCGCTTTTTGCAACGCTTGGCAGGCTTGCCCCCATGACACCCAGCTTCCCTGCTTGCGCCGAAGATTGAGAAATAGTTCTGAGGCGTTGATCTCAGCTTTATCGGGATTGGATGCAGCATCATCGTGGGAATTTTCAGTCATAGGATAATGTCAGTGAAGAGTTTAAATCCAACAGGTTGACGTTTCTTCCCGTCTCAAGGCATTATAATTGATGCACAAGGGGCTATAGCACAGTTGGTAGCGCGTCTCAATGGCATTGAGAAGGTCAGCGGTTCGAATCCGCTTAGCTCCATAGATTTTCTTACGTATTGTTTATTAGAGATTGTGATTTAAGGCATCTGTTTGCCGCTGTGATGATTTTTTGGCGCAAGTCTGTGGAATACGCTTTCATCTCTATCAACTCTTTTGGAGCTGCAAACATCTCTAAAACTGTACCTTATCCAATAGGAAAAGGCTATAGGTCTTGTGTCAGCGGATGCTCTGATCGCCATTCGGTAATTTCATGCTCCTGATTGTCATCAACTATAGTAGACCGCTCATCTTGTCACTCCTTTTTACTTTGCTAACTGATGTAAAGCGATCGCCTTTTCCAAATATTTCACAGCTTTGTCGTAGCGCTCTTGCAGTTTGAATTGAGTTGCCATGCTGTCGTAAAGAATGGCAAGATTTTTTCGCACTTGCTGGATGTTGGGGTGGTTCAGATCAAGCTTTGCGGTCAAGATCTCTAGAGATTGCAGATACAACGGTTCTGCTTCCCCATAGCGTCCTTGGGAGTGGTATAACTCTGCCAAATTATTCAGGCTGGTGGCGGTAGTGGGATGGTCTGCCCCTAACTGCTGCTCCATAATCTGGAGTGATTGCAGATATAGTGGTTCGGCTTCGCTGGTGCGTCCTTGGGATTCATAGAGGAGTGCGAGATTGTTGAGGCTAGAAGCAAATTGAGGATGGTTCTCTCCCAAAGTTTCTTTCTCAATTTCTAGACCTCTTAAGCGTAGGGGTTCCGCTTCGCTATAGCGTCCCTGCACTCGGTAGAGTTCTGCCAGATTATTGAGACTGCTAGCGACCTGGGAATGGGGATGCTCTGGGCCAAAAGTCTGTTCAAGAATGGTGAGAGATCTCAAGTACAGTGGTTCGGCTTCGTTGGTGCGTCCCTGCGATTCGTAGAGGCTTGCCAGATTGTTGAGGATGCTGGCGACATGGGGATGCTCCGTGCCCAACCGCTGCTCATAGATGGTGAGAGATCTCTGGCACAATGGTTCCGCTTCGCTATAGCGTCCCTGCACTCGGTAGAGGTTTGCCAGATTGTTAAGGCTACTAGCGACATGGAAATGCTCTGTGCCAAACTGCTTTCATAGACGGCGAGAGATCTCTGATATAGGGGTTCTGCATCCCCATAGCGTCCCTGAGATTCGTAGAGTGCTGCCAGATTATTGAGACTTTGGGCAACGTCGGGATGCTCCGCGCCTAACTGCCATTCTTGGATGGTGAGAGATCTCAGATACAACGGTTCCGCTTCACTGTAGAGTCCCTGAGATCGGTAGATTCCTGCCAGACTATTGAGTCCCATGGCAAATCGAGGCTGGTTTTCTCCCAGAGTTCGTTTCTCAATTTCTAAAGATCTTAAGCATAGGGATTCCGCTTCGCTGTAACGTCCCTGGGAGTCGTAGAGGAGTGCAAGATTATTGAGATCAGTGGCAATTGCGGGATGATTATCTCCATAACAGCGTTGATCGATTTCGAGCGAGCGCAGATGTAACGGTTCTGCTTCGCTATAGCGTCCCTGCAATCGGTAAAGTCCTGCCAGATTATTCAGAGTAATTGCCACGTCAGGATGATCACTGCCTAAACGATTTTCAGACGTTTCTCGACAGTGCTGATACCAAAGCAGTGCTTCGAGGTAGTCTAACTGTCCTGCATAGAATTGGGCAATGCGAGTAGAGAGTTTAAATACATCAGCATCAGTGAGCCAAGGCTGTAGAGTGGTGGTTGCTTCTTTGAGATGAGGAATGACGACTGCAAATTGCTCAATTTGGGAACGGGTTGTGATTATTGGCAGTTGCTCTGCCACTGCTGCCATGACTTGACAAAGGGTTTGTTTCATCACGAGTGCCTCTGACCTCTGCTCCCGCTTTGCCGCAAAAAACTCGCGCAGCAGTTGGTGCAGTTGATACGTCCCTTGTCCAGTTCGCTCCAGCAGATGCAGGTTGAGGAGTGACTCATCCCGCAGATCTTCTAACGCTTCGGCATCGTTTTCTGGCAAACACCCCTCTACTAATATCCAGGGAATTTCTGCCAGGGCAAACAGACTCAGTAATGCAGCCAACTGTTGCACTGGCTCGTCCAATACGTCCCAACTCAATTCAAAGGCGGCGGTGACTCCCAAAGTGGCGGTCATTTCCGGGACGGCATCTTTCAATGCTTTCGCGTTCAGCTTTTTGTCCTGCAAGCGTTGCCACAGGGTTGCCAGTGATGTATCCGGTTTTCGCGCCAGATATCGCCCGACTAGCTCTAAGCCAAGCGGCAAGTAGCCCAACCATTGACAAATTCGCTTTGCTTCATCAATTTGCTGGTCAATTCGTCCATCGGTGACGATCGCCCTCAACAACTCGATCGCCTTCTCCTCCGACAGCACCTTGATTTCAAAATCATGCACGGGCAATTGCAACCGCGATCGAGTGGTCAGCAAAATTTTGAAGTGCGGGTCTACTGGTAACAGCGGTTTGATGGCACCGTAATCCTGGACATCATCCAGAATCACCAGCGTTTTCGCGTCTTGCCAGTTGCGCCAATAAAATGCAACCTTTGCTGCTGGGTCAAAATCATCCGGTGGCTGCGGCATTGGCAGCGATCTAACAAACAGCACAATTTGTGTGGCGATGTCTTCCCGTGCTTTTAACCAAACTACCCCACCTGGATAGGTTTTCTGCACCAGATGTGTCCACGCATACTGCACTGCTAATTCGGTCTTGCCAATCCCACCCATGCCAGAGATTGCCGAAATTGCCACAGCGTTTTCTCCCTGCAACAGCGTGTGCAAATCGATTAATTCCTGCTCTCGTCCAACGAAAATATCCGTACCGCGTTGGTCGAGATTGTGTGGGATGGGCTTCTCCTGACCGCCTCTACTCTTACCAGGAGAAGCACTTACTTTTTTGCCGCACCTTTAATGACGCGGGTAAAAGTTGGGAAATGTTTGCGGAAAAAGTTTTCTGTGTCTAGCTCTGCCTCATAGGAAACTCCAATAAACGGAGGAATCGACGAAATTACACCCTTGAGCTTTGCGGCGGCGGTCGTTCCTAGCTGGTTCAGTTTGTCCCGAATTTCCCGCAAGATTTGCAGCACTTCGGCAGAGCAGGCATCAGTCTGCTGTACTTCGATCTGGGCAACCGATTTGACAATTTCTGCTATTGCCACTTCTGCTTCTGGTTCGAGGATGGCTAGCTGGTTGATATTCTCGGCTAAAATCTGCCAGTATTCTTGCTCATAGTCACGAATTTTTGGCTTGATTTCTAGCCGCAATCGCTGCTCTGCCTGAGTTTTTGGCAATCCTGTCGTAAGCAAAGCTTCTCGTTCCAAAGAGGCTTGCTGTTCTCGCAGGAGGTTTAAGTTTTCCTCGATTTGACGCAGGCGATCGTTATTCATTGGGACGATTTGAGAGGTGGGACTACATCTTTTCTACCAAAAGAATTCCCATCGCTTCGGGAACCTTCACACCTATTTTGACGGCGATCGCTCCGGCGATCGTGCCACTTGCGATTCCAAAATTGCGCCATAGAGTGGACTGGTTTGCATCAACTCCTCGTGGGTGCCCTGTGCCATCAATCGTCCTTTGTCCATCAAAAAAATGCGATCAGCATTTTTCACCGTGCTGATGCGTTGGGCGACCACAAAGGTAACGCAGGCTCGGCGGCGCATCAGGTCATCCAGCGCCGCCTGAATTTGGGATGCGGTCTGGGCATCCACCGCCGAGGTGCTGTCATCCAAAATCAGAATGCTGTAGTCGGTTAGCAGAGTCCGGGCGATCGCCACCCGCTGCTTTTGTCCCCCCGACAAGCCCACACCGCGCTCTCCCACAATCGTTTCATAGCCATCGGGCAGGGCGGCAATAAAGTCGTGAATCTGCGCCGTAGTTGCCGCTTCAATTACTTGATCCAGGGTGGCGTTGGGTTTGGCATAGGCAATATTTTCCCGCAGGGTGCCCGAAAACAGCGTCGTTTCTTGAAAGACAATGCCAATGTGCGATCGCAAACTTGCCAGAGTAAAATCTCGCACATCCCGCCCGTCAATCCGCACGGCTCCAGTGGTCACGTCGTAAAAGCGCGGAATCAGGTTCATAATCGTACTTTTGCCCGAAGCTGTCATGCCCAGCACGGCAATTAGTTCCTTGGGTTTTGTCTCAAACGACATACCCTTAAGCGCTTCAGTCGTCGCTCCCGGATAGCGAAACGACACGTTTTCAAAGGTGATTCTGCCGCCACAGGTTTCAAAGGGCACGGCACCGGGGCGATCGCGAATTTCCACCTTGGCATCCACCACTTCATACACTCGCTCCGCAGAAGCCGCCGCCTGGGCGATCGCCGGTGCCGCAAACCCAATCAGCAAAATTGGCTGCAAAATCACTAGCAAATAAGAGTTAAACGCCACCAGTTCACCAATCGAAAAGTTGCCGCCAATCACCTGTGCCCCGCCATAACCAAACACCACCAGCGTGACCAAATTGCTGAGCAAAAAAATCACTGGAAACGTATTGTGAATCGCCCGAATGGTTTTCATGTTCGCCGTCACCAGCGCCTCATTCAACGCTGTATAGCGCTGCGCTTCGGCAGACTCACGCACAAACGCCTTCACCACCCGCACCCCCAGCAAGTTCTCTTGCAAGATGGCATTCAGATCGCTCAATTGCTCCTGCACCTGGCGAAACAACTTACCATTGCGCATCAGAAAACGAGCCAACAGCCAACCTGCCATCGGCACGACCGTCAGCGTAATCAGGGCTAGCTGCCAGTTCATCACCAGCAAAATCACCGCAATCGTCACCAATGTCACCACAGAACTCAGCACCTGAATCAGGCTGGTGCCCAGAAATGTGCGGATTTGCTCAATGTCACTGGTCACACGGGTCAGCAGTTGCGAGGTTTGCGCCTGATCGTGATAGCTAAAACTGAGGGTTTGGATTTTGCTAAAAATCTTGTTTCGCAGATCATAGGCAACCCCTTGAGAGGCGGCTTCTGCCCAAAAGCTCTGACCAAAGTTGAACACGCCACGGGCGATCGCGGTTACCACCATTGCACCCGCGCTGTACAACACGATTTTCAGATCTGGTTTTTCAATCCCCTGATCAATTCCCCAGCGAAATAGCTGCGGAGTTATCGCATTTGCCGCCGTCAACAGCAGTAGACTAAGAAACGCGCCCAGAGACAGCCAGCGGTAAGCATTCAAGCTTTTCAGCACCCGCTGAAGTGACTGCATTGAGGAATCTTGACTGTCTGATTGCTGCATCGCGATCGCTGAGCCTCATGGTTCTTAAGAAGCTCTTCTAACTTATCAGTCTCTAGAGAAGTGCCACTGCTTCAATCAATTCTCACTACCGCGTTAAGATCTAGCTCAAAACGCAATTCTGTATGTTGACCGAGCAAAACAAAGCGATCTCGCTCCAGTTCTACAAAGCCTTCGATGATCGCAACATGGAGCAAGCCCTGGATCTTTTGGCACCGAACTTTGTTGCTCATCAAGCAGGGATGCCCAAGCCATTAGACCGGCAAGGATTTAAGCAGTTTGGCATGTCCTTTTATTCAGCCTTCAGCCAGGGGCAACATATTTTTGATGAGGTTGTGGTTGCGGGCGATCGCGTAGTCACCTGCGGAACTTTCACAGCAACCCATCTCGGAGAATTTCAGGGTCTTCCACCGACGGGCAAGCAAATCAGTTTGGCAATCATGCATATTGATCGACTCGAAGACGGAAAAATTGTGGAGCATTGGGGTCAAGGTGATGCCCTTGGACTAATGCAGCAATTGGGAATTGTCTTCCTGCCAGGTCCAAAATTATTACCGCACATTTTGAGAGGCGCAGTATCTAAGCTGTTTAAGAAATCGGCCTAGAAATAGACCTACCTGAACGCTAACTGGCTCAATAGTGGGATATTCAGCAGAGTCAATCCCCTCCTTAAAGAAGAGGAATTAAAAAGTTCAGACAATTAAGTTTAAGTATCTCTCTCAAATCTTGAGTTGATGAGCTAAAAATCAAGGAGTTTGCTATGAAACCAGGACAGTACTTTTGTTTAATTGCGGGTAGCTTTTTTCTATTGCTTGGAATTGCAGGATTGATTCCAGGGCTGGTTGAATCTGCGGATGTGGCTTCTAAGACCAGTGAGGCCTATGGAATGGCATATGGTTACATTGCAGGAGTTATTCCTACGAATGGTAATCATGCCTTTATTCGCATTGTTGTAGGACTTTTAGGAATCGTAGCGTCGATCTCTTTAGACAGCTCTCGTATTTATAGTCGGCTGGTTGCAGTCTCCTATGGACTGTTTGCTGTGTTGGGACTGATTCCTTACACAAATACACTTTTTGGTACAGTTCCAATTTTTGGAAGCGATGTTTTGCTCCATGCAGCAAGTGCCGCGATCGCATTTTACTACGGCTTTCTTGAGTCACCAGGGCTTTTGGAATTGTCCAGTACCCCTAAGCAAGAGCCTCAGTAAACGCTGTAGTGCTAATTGGTTATCTCTTACGGTCTGTAATTTGAATGTAGTCTTTCTGGCTGCCCAGCTCTATAGCTTTTCAAAAAAGTCATAGAACTGGGCAGCAAACCTTTTAAAGGCTTACACCCTGGCTGACTGACACAAAAACTTGGAAGAGGGGCCAATCCAAGTACTCTGAGGATTACCACATCAACAGAAGTCGCTAAGGAAAACACCCCTCGCCTCTATGATGCGCTGCAAGCGTTGCTGGGTCAACACTGTCGCTGGCGAGATCAGCGCCACTTGTACCCTCTGGTCTGGATGGTCGCAGGACTGGTTGCCAGCGGACAAATCAGCTTAACGGCATGGAGCGATTATGTGCGAAGTCGTGCGGTTTATGCTCAGAGTACGCAACGGCGATTTTCACGGTGGCTTCAGAATGAGCGGGTACACGAGCATTCGTTGTATGCCCGGTTGATTGGATATGCCCTATCGGTTTGGCAGCAAGAGCGTATTGTTCTGGCACTCGACACCACGCGGCTGTGGGAGCAATACTGCATCATTCGGATTGTGGCCGTATACCGAGGACGAGGAATTCCAGTGGTCTGGAAGGTGCTGAAGCATTCTAGCAGTACCGTTGCTTATGCCACCTACGCTCCGCTGTTGGATGCCGTCGTTGAGGTATTGCCCGCAGGGGTTGAAGTCTTGTTTTTGGCAGACCGAGGCTTTGCTGACGTAGAGTTATTCAAACACCTGCATCGTTTGGGCTGGCACTACCGGATTCGGGTCAAGTCCAACTTTCTGGTGTATCGCGGTCAGCAGGGTACACCCATCTCGTTTTACCCCCTATCGACCAGTCATGCCCTGTTTCTGCATCAAGTCAAGATCACTAAAGCTCGCTATGGGCTGGTGCATCTAGCCTTAGCTCATCACTATCCCAGTCGGGAACGTTGGTATGTCGTTAGTGACCAACCCACTACGACCGAAACCTTTGTTGAATACGGCTTGAGGTTGGATATTGAGGAGAACTTTTTGGATGATAAGTCCAACGGTTTTCAACTTGAATCCTCCCACATCCGTTCTGCTGCCATGCTCTCACGCTTGTGCTTGGTACTCGCCGTTGCCACTCTCTATTTGACCAGTGCGGGCACAGCAGCGGTGGAGCGAGGTGAGCGTCGTCAGGTTGACCCGCATTGGTTTCGGGGCAGTAGCTATTTCAAGATTGGCTGGCATTGGATTCGCAAAGCCCTCGTGCAAGGTTGGGGACTGCCCACGACTCTGGCGCTCAAATCTGCCCTTGACCCTGCTCCCTGCATTTCGTCTAAATCTCAAGCGGCACAGCAACAACCGCTCTATTTCAGATGCACGACTGTTGATTGTGCGATTTCTCTGGAACAAAGTCTCAGCACTGCTTAGAAGGCTAGAGTCGAAAAGATGTGTCAGTCAACCAGGGCTTACACCTAAAACTGAAAAAGTTATTTTCAACTCTGCAACTCAATTGCGTTAGCTATCGTGACTTGGGCTTTGTCGATCCCGTGCAGATTCAACTAAGCGACCGAGGAACATTTAACCAGCTTTTCTATCTATGATTGAAGCCTGTAGTAAACGTGAAACGCTTTGGCATCTGATTCAACATCTCGAGAACCGCTGCAAAAATTGCGATCGCTGACGATTGCCTGGAGTCTTGTTGTTTTGACTGCTACTGCTGATGTTGCGATTGGCGCATGGAGCCACAGCCTAGCGCTGTTTGCCGACTCTGGACATCTGTTTGCGGATGCAGCCACCTTTGGGCTATCGGTGATTGCAGCATGGTGGGCTTGCAAAAAACAGCCTGCGACAGGCACCTCTCGCTTGGAAGCGATCGCCGCGCTGGTCAATGGTTTGGGATTGCTAGGCATTTCGGCAGAGTTGCTGTGGGAGGGTTTGCATCGCCTGGGTGAAGCGGCTCCAGAGATTTTAAGTGTGCCCATGGTCGCTATGGCAGGATTTAGCCTGGTTGCTAATGTGATCAATGTGCGGTTGCTGCATGGGCACAGCCACCAAGATCTGAACGTGCAGGGTGTGTTTTTACACTTGCTAGGCGATTTGTTTAGTTCAATCGGCGTGCTGCTAGCCGCGATCGCCGTTTGGCTCTGGCACTGGACTTGGGCAGATGTCGCCGTTAGTTTAGTGGTTGCCCTTATCGTCGGCGGAAGTGCTTTTCCTTTAATTCGTCGCAGTCTGCACTTGCTCAAGAGAGGAAACGCAAGCGCTGACCTGAATCCAATCGTCCCAGCCCAATGTATCTGCTGCACGCCTGCTGAAATTCAAAAACTTTTGCAGCCCACCCTAGAAGAATTGATCTAGCTGTGCAAGAGTTCTACTGTACTCATCAAGACGCTTCAGCCCTTATTGTGCAAATCCAGCTATAGCCAGATTTAATGAATTCTTTCTTAAAAGACGCTATAGGTAGAGTAGGTTAAAGTATTCCCAGCAGCAGCGAAGCAGAGTTCGCTAGGATGGAGCAGTATGGGAACAGTGAGAACAATGGCACGAGGCGGGGTTGGCATTCGGACGGCTCAAACTCGATCGGAACGGTTGACTGGGCAAATTCATGTCTACGACGGTGCCGGAAAGGGTAAATCTCAAGCGGCATTGGGAGTAGTGCTGCGATCAATTGGCTTAGGCATTCACAGCGATTTGCAAACCCGTGTGCTGTTGCTGCGCTTTCTCAAAGGTCCAGGACGCACTTATGATGAAGATGCCGCGATCGAAGCTTTGCAACGCGGCTTTCCTCACTTAATTGATCAGGTTCGCACCGGACGGGCTGAGTTTTTTGGAGCCGACCAAATCACCCGCTTCGACAAGCTAGAAGCGCAGCGCGGTTGGGATGTTGCAAAAGGCGCGATCGCGTCTGGTTTATATTCTGTCGTGGTGCTAGACGAGTTGAACCCCGTCCTCGATTTAGGCTTGCTGCCTGTGGATGAAGTGGCTAGCACGCTTCAGCGTAAACCTGACCATATGGAAGTGATTGCCACCGGACGTGCAGCCCCTCAAACCCTACTTGATATTGCTGATTTGCACTCAGAAATGCGCCCCCATTACCACTCCAAAGCCCAGAACAACGGAATTGAGGGCATTGAAATCTACACTGGCGAGGGGAAAGGCAAATCTACTAGCGCCTTGGGCAAAGCACTACAGGCGATCGGGCGCGGCATCAGTCAGGATAAATCTCATCGGGTGCTGATCATGCAATGGCTGAAGGGTGGCTCAGGCTACACCGAGGATGCAGCGATCGCCGCCCTGCGCCAAAGTTATCCCAACCTGGTGGATCATCAGCGCTGCGGACGCGATGCCATCGTTTGGCGGGGGCAGCAGCAAGAATTGGACTATGTGGAAGCCGAGCGGGGTTGGGAAATTGCCAGAGCCGCGATCGCCTCTGGACTTTATAAAACCCTGATTTTGGATGAACTCAATCCTACTGTCGATCTCGAACTGTTGCCCGAAGAACCGATCATGCAAGCCCTGCTTCGCAAACCACGTGATACTGAAATCATCATCACTGGGCGCTGCAAGAATTTGCCTGCTTACTTTGATCTAGCAAGCGTTCACTCTGAAATGATTTGCCACAAACACTACGCCGAAAAAGGCGTAGACCTGAAGCGGGGCGTAGACTTTTAAAGCACTTTTAAGCTAATTCACTTTCGTGCCAAGTTTGGCGTAGTGCATCATCAGTTTTGCCAGGGCATCTAGATCAATCGGCTTAGAAATATAATCGTCAGCTCCAGATTCTAAACAAACCGCGCGATCGCCCTTCATTGCCATTGCCGTTTGAGTGATTACTGGAATGGTCTGATAGCGAGGATGATGCTTCAGTTGACGAGTCAGGACAAGTCCATCTGCGTCAGGCAAATGCACATCCATCAAAATGACCGCAGGCAGCGATCGCTCCAGCGCACTCCACATTTCCATGCCATCTTTTGCCCAAGTGACCTCATAGCCCAAACGGCTCAAATAAGTCAGCATCAGTTTTGCATTCGGAATATTGTCTTCCACCACTAACACTCGGTTAAATGCAAGATCTTGCTGAGTAAACTCCTCCGCAAGCAGAGCGATTGAGTCTGGGTCGTCATCCGGTAGAGCGACCGCGCTAGTTCTATCGCTTTCTTTCACCGTTTCTGAAATCACCTGTTTAGCCACGATTCCCTGGCGAGCCAGTTTTGGACTGGGTTTCGCGTGAGCAGATGGAGGCACTTTATGATTCGCCTCGGCATCACACCGCTCAAAATCCTCTGCTAACCCAATTGGACTGAGCGGTAGCACCACCGTGAACCGAGACCCTTGATTTAGTTCTGAACAAACTTCAACCCGTCCACCGTGAAGCTCGGCTAGCTTTTGAGTCAGCACTAACCCCAGTCCGGTTCCTTCGCTGCGCTCTACTGCGACGTTGGCGATCTGCGAGTAAGGTTTGAACAGCAGGCTCTGCTGTTCGGGTGAAATTCCAGTGCCGCTATCCCACACGGTAAAGTGAATGTGATCCTTTGTGGTCATCACTTGCAGCCCAACTGAGCCTCGAAGCGTAAACTTGACTGCATTAGACAACAGATTAAACAGCATTTGCTTGAGCCGTAAGCCGTCTCCCCCAACTGTTTTCAGATTTGGCTGCAACTCTAACTGCACACTCAAGCCCTTATCACTTGCTTTCTCGCGCACCAAGGTCAGGCAAATTTTACAAAGTTCCTCAATATTGATCGTTTCCCATTGCAAGGTCATTTGATTGGCTTCAATTTTGGACAAATCCAAAATGTCGTTAATCAGTGCCAATAGGTGCCGACCGCTACTCAAAATTATTCTGAGATATTCCTGGTGGCGCAAATTCAGCGGGTCGAAGCCCTGTTGCTGCAAAAGATGGGTAAATCCAAGAATGGAGCTGAGGGGTGTACGAATTTCGTGGCTGGTATTGGCAAGAAACTCACTTTTTAGCTGATTAGCTTGCTCAAGTTCTTGATTTTTTGTTAGTAGAGTTTGGTAGCGCTGACGCTGGCTAGCAATCAGTCTAATCTGGTGCAGCGCACCTACACACTGTTGAGCGATGCGCTCAAGTGTTTCAGGGGAACAGCGTAGCTGAGGCGACTCATCTGGATTGCTTAGATCATCAGTTGAATGACCAATCAGCAGCCATGCTTCACACTGCGATCCGCGAATTTCATAGAGACGATACGGGTGCCCTGAGGAATCAACGCACTGCTGCAACTTAGCGAAGTCAGATCGGCTAATTGGCTGTCCTTGCTTCAAAGCAATTTCTTTGCCTTTCGACAACTGCCATGTCATTAACTGCGATCGCCCATATCCGGCAACATAGGCTAGCGTCAATTCGGCTTTAGGGTGATGGGTCAATGGCAGCGCGATCGCGACGGGTGTTTCTAACAGGCGACTCAACTCAGAGGCAACCCGTTGAAAAAGCGCCAATTCCGCTTGGTCTACACTTTCCTGCGGGACTGTCTTTTCATTCTCTAAATAAGCAGTTACAAACTCAGATATCCGCTGTCCTAGCGAAGCTACACAACGTTCATTCCAAAGCTGAAGCTCTAGTGACATAGAGTCTTTTGATTGCGTAGAGGCTTTGATTTGAGAAACTTTAGACGAAGAACAAGGCATAAAAGAGACTGTTCTAATCTGTGCAATCGCCACCAATCCATATCAGCTGAACCATGACACTACCGATTTGATCCAATCTAAAACAGAGGCCTTGTGACACTTTAAGCGTTGGGTCAATCCAACCTAAGACACATCTGAGACCCACTATGCGTTGGCAATCGGCAATATATGTGGAGCAAGAGCAAGGCGGCAAGTATCTTACGATTTTAGTTTAACTCCGTATATCTTCGTATATCTACTGCTTCAACCTCATTGAGGCTTCACAGGATAATGAAGAATCACTGAATCCAACCTATCGCACTCCGCACTCAAAACTGTGCCCTCCCCTGCTATATCATTAGCAATGCTTTGTCATTTGCCAGATTTGGTTTTTTTGATGTCTCATCCTACTTCTGTTGCGATCGCGGTTCCTGCCACCACCGCCAATATCGGACCCGGCTTTGACTGTTTGGGTGCGGCTCTGACGCTCTATAACTCCTTCACATTTTCGCTGTTATCTAGCCCACCGGCGGTTGTGATCACCGCAACGGGCACAGAAGCAGCACGGGTTTCAACAGATGAATCAAATCTGGCATACAAAGCGTTTGCCAAACTCTATGAACAGATTGGGCAATCAGTGCCCTCCGTAAAAATTGACATTCAACTAGGAGTGCCACTGGCAAGGGGTTTAGGAAGTTCGGCAACGGCGATCGCCGCGGGAATGTTGGGGGCAAATATTTTGGCAGGGTCACCGCTGAGCCTGGAAGCCGTGGTGAAACTAGCGGTAGATATTGAAGGACATCCCGATAATGTGGTGCCAGCATTGATGGGAGGGTGTCGCTTGGCAGCAAAGGGAGTGAATGACGAATGGCAAATTTGCGACATTCCTTGGCATCCCAGCATTACCGCAATCGCTGCTATTCCCAACTTTGAGCTATCCACTGCGGAGGCGCGCCGTGTTCTTCCTACTAGCTATAGTCGGGCGGATGCTATTTTCAACACGGCTCATTTAGGTTTATTGCTGCGCGGCTTAGAAACAGGAAACGCCGACTGGCTGCAAGCCGCTTTGCAAGATCGAATTCATCAACCCTATCGGCAAGCGCTGATTCCGGGTTACGAAGCAGTGCATCAAGCGGCGATCGCCGCAGGTGCCTATGGATTAGTGATTAGCGGCGCAGGACCAACTCTGTTAGCACTGGCGGAGGTGACCCAAGCAGAACAGGTGCAAGCCGCGATCGCCACTGCCTGGAAAGATCAAACCATTGACGCGACTGTCCAAGTTCTGCAAATTGATCACAAGGGCGCGATCGCCCAGTTTTAACTGTCGTAATATCCCAACAAAAAGCCCCCAGCTTGTGGCTGAGGGCGACAATCAGGGTGCATCTACCACTCCACTATTCCGAGTTCCTACGCTCTATCCGGAAAACTCCGAAAACTTTCTAAAAACTCTGCGCCAGCATTGCACACTCGACCCTTGCTGATATGATGTGCCCTGTGAATGAACTGAGTCTTAGTGCTACACCACAAAACTCTTATGCAAAGGGTTTGGGGGGCTGAGTCCTCCAAGGAGCGGGGGAAGTCTCCCGGCACAGACTCTTAACATCGAGATATGGATACACGGTAGGTGTAATAACAGGGAGTATTTTAACCGTGATTTCTTTACAAGCGAATCAGGTTCACACGGCTGAAATTCAATCAGAGTACCGTTGTAGCCGATCTTTAGATGTGTTCGATTCGCCAGCGTTAGAGCGGTTGGCAACTCAAGCAGCGGTTGGCAGACATCTGCGAACTTCCACAGTGCTGGAACAATTGGCTGCTGATCAGAGCACAGCCGCAATCGCCGTTTGCCTGTGTGAAGATGACTATCCCGGCTGGATTTCAATGGCAGATCTTGCCTATTTAGAGAAAGCAGTTCATCCCTATCAGCCAATCTCGCTCTCTACAACAGAGATTCAAGCGAGAGTTCCAGCCGCGATCGCCTTTACTCAGGCAGCAAAAGATCAGCCCAACCATTATCTCTGGGGCGGCACAGTGGCACCCAACTACGATTGCTCTGGCTTGATGCAAGCCGCCTTTGCATCGGTGGGCGTGTGGCTGCCGAGAGATGCTTACCAGCAAGAAGCATTTACTCAAGCGATCGCGGTTTCAGAGTTGCAACCCGGCGATCTGATCTTTTTTGGCACTCCCCAAAAAGCCACCCATGTTGGACTGTACCTGGGCGACAACCACTATATTCACAGTTCCGGCAAAGATCAGGGGCACAATGGCATCGCGATCGATGTCTTATCAGATCAAGCAAGCCGCATCGGTCAAACCTACTATGCTCAGTTGCGGGGAGCCGGACGCATCGTTGCCACCTATCAACCCAGCCAAACCCTGTAGAATCAGATCGCGTCTTCTCACCCTCAATGCACCCTAACGTTTCAATTCCGCATGACATTCACTGTTGAAAACAGCAAATTGTGGGCATCATCCCTCCAGCCTCAGGTCTCTATCGTCGTCCCGATTCATAATGAATACGAAAATCTGCCCCATTTATTAGAGGCGATTTCTGCCACGCTGATCACTGCCAACATCAGCTACGAAATCTTGTGTATTGACGATGGCTCTACCGATGGTTCCGCTGATCGGCTGAAGCAAATTGCCAGCGATCGCACCGATCTTCGCAGTGTGATTCTGCGGCGTAACTATGGGCAAACCGCCGCAATGGCAGCAGGGTTTAGCCACGCCAAAGGGCAAATCATCGTGACGATGGATGGAGATTTGCAAAATGATCCGGCGGATATTCCCATCCTGCTTAGCAAACTGAGCGAAGGCTATGACCTGGTCAGCGGTTGGCGTAAAAATCGGCAGGATGCCACGGTCACTCGGTTAATTCCATCTCAAATTGCTAATTGGCTAATCGCCCAAGTGACCGGGGTCAAGGTTCACGATTATGGCTGCTCTCTCAAAGCCTATCGCTCAGAACTGATCGCCGATATGAATCTCTATGGTGAGTTGCACCGCTTTTTGCCCGCACTGGCATTTATTGAAGGTGCGCGGATTGCCGAAATTCCAGTACGCCATCATCCCCGGCAGTTTGGCAAAAGCAAATACGGACTCGATCGCACGATTCGCGTCATCATGGATTTGATAACCGTTTTCTTTATGCGTAAGTTTTTGACGCGCCCGATGCATGTGTTCGGTTCCATGGGCGTGTTATCGATCTTTTTAGGAACGGTAATTGGTTTGTATCTCACCACCCTAAAGCTCAGCTTTGGGGAAAGCATTAACCGTCCCCTGCTGATTTTAGTCGTCGTATTGATTTTGACAGGAGTACAGTTGTTTTGCTTTGGGCTATTGGCAGAACTGCTAATGCGAACCTATCACGAATCGCAAGGACGACCGATTTATCGAGTACGAGAAGTGATTGAGCCAGGACAAGAAAAAGGCGATCTCTAGGAAAGTGCGGCGTTGGGAGGAGGGCTTTGCACCCACTTGCCCCTTAGTCCCTGCCACTTACCGTGATTAGTCTTCTGGCAGCACCCATTTGGGCGGCTCCGTCATTTTTTTCATGCGGGCTGACTCGGCAATTTCCAGCAATTTATCCAGCGATGTTTCATTCACAAAACTCACCGCTTTCGATTTGTACTCCAGGTTAGGGCACTTGTCACCCAGCACGCAGCCGTTGATACAGGCTACAGCGCAGTTAATCGTAGTGTTCTCCATCTCAAACTCAGCTTGTTAAAAATTAGTGTTCAGATGTTATTTTACCGCTCTCGTTTTCAACTTTTGTCTTTGGGCTGGAGTCTAAGTGGGTTAATCCAGGACAGTTGCTTCAGATTGAATAGCGCGATTGCAGAGACTAGGACTTTGCGATCGTCTTTGTGCGTTGAAATGATCTGTCCTTGCGAGAACACTACCCGCAGCCTGCCTTGGAATGGATTTGGAAAAAGGGAACTAGGTTGAGAACCGTACAGACGCTCAATATGCGATTGTGGTCTACTACAAATCTATAGTTTTAGCTACTGTCATGAGTCAGGTTTAGCATTTTGCTTTGAACTAGAAAAATTGCTTCTTGGCAATGAGGGCTAAAGCGTTAATACGCTTCCTTATGTTGTCAGTTGTTTTTTCTCAACTCGATTTCACTAGGAATAATTTCTATGCCTGTGTCTCAATCTGATGGTGTGGCTGCAAATTGGTTATTGAAAGCACTGCCGCCTGAAGATTACCAACGTCTCCTTCCTCACTTAGAGTGGGTTTCATTGCCCCTTCATCAGGTGATTTACGAAGCAAATAACGCCATTCAATACGTCTATTTTCCAATTGGCGCGATGATTTCTTTAGTTTCCACCTTGCTGAATGGTTCAACGATCGAAGTCGGCATCATAGGACACAAGGGCATGGCGGGGATTTCAGTGATTTTGAGCGGCACAACCGGAACTCATCGCGCCTTGGTTCAAGTTGCAGGCGATGCACTTCGACTTGAGGCAACGGTGTTGCAAGCAGAGTTTGGCGAGGGAGGCAGCCTGCAAAAGATATTGTTGCGCTATGTGCAAGCACTATTAGTGCAAACCTCGCAATCGGTGGCTTGTAATCGCTTTCACACAACCGAAAAACGCTTGGCGCGGTGGCTGCTATTAGTCGCTGATGCCGTTTCCAAGGAGGAGTTTTTGCTCACTCAAGAATTTATTGGTCAAATGCTGGGTGTGCGTCGGGCAGGAGTGACGGTGGCAGCAGGCAACCTAGCTCAATTAGGACTGATCCGCTACACGCGCGGCAAGATTGAGGTTGTGAGCCGACATGGACTGGAGGACTTTTCCTGCGAGTGTTATGGCGTGATCAGAAACGAATTCTCTCGAATGCTGAGGCTATAGCCTCAGCATTCGAGAGAATAACCAAAAGTCAACTCGTTTGTTTAAGATCGTACTGACTTCTTTGTATGAGAAATGTTACTCTTCTTTACAAGAAAAGCTTTACTGAGTTGCTTCTAGAGCCGTAATTAATTCAAACCTGTGTTTGCTAGGGAGAGCGCAGGGATGAGCTTGCAGATTTCAAAACTCGTTTGCTTCGATTCAAAATTCAAATACGCATTTGGGATTTTGTGATTAGAGAACTCATCATGGAAGGATACGTGCAGGATCAGTCTTTGGATCTCACTGGGCTAAAGATTCTGATTGTTGACGATGATCCAGACACCCAACTTCTGTTTACCTGTCTCTTAGAAAGTATCGGAGCGGTGGTGGCAGTAGTTGCTTCGGCGTGCGAAGCCTTCACTCTCCTCACCCAGTTCACGCCCGATGTTTTGGTCAGCGATATTGCTCTCCCCAATGAAGATGGCTATATCTTCATTCGCAAGCTTAGAGCCTTAGAAGCGAAGTCTAATCAATTTCTGCCTGCCATTGCTGTTTCAGCTTACATCCAGGGAAACGACGATTTACTGGCTGCAGCCGCAGGCTTTCAAAGGTGGCTCTCTAAACCCGTTGACCTTGATTACTTGATCCGCACGATCGCCGAAGTAGTGCCGCATAAAACTGGCGATCGCTGCGGAAGTAGTAGAGAGAATAAGACTGAAGTCTGGTCATAACTATCCTGAAACGAAGTAGCGATCGCTGTGAATAGTAAGCAGAGTTTGCTGCCATTTGATCATGCTTGATTCGTTAGTACTTGCCTCCCAAATTCCTGATAAAACCAACACCAGCGTTCCAAAAGACGAACTTCGCACCCATCATCAAGCAGTGCAAGCTGAAAAGCAGCGGTTGAATCAAATCTTGCTGAGGTTGCGATCTCACAGTCGCCCAGAATCGATCTCCTCCACAAAATTTTCTTCAGTGGCCGTGCCGAGGTCGGGAAGCCAGCTTTATTCTCAGCGGGTCGCCGCAGTCAGCACCGGGCATCTCTACACTCACTTACCACCCAACAGCTTTCAATCTAGTTGGAGCAATGCCACCCAACAACCGACTTACGAGCAGTGGCGCACTTTGATGAAACGGGAAGCCGCGATCGCTGCCAAAGCAACTCAACGCACTGGTGTATTATTGGGCGACTCTTTGAGCCTGTGGTTTCCTAGCGATCGCTTGCCGCAACCCCAAACGTGGCTGAACCAATCTATTTCAGGCGACACCACGCACGGCATTCTCCGCCGTTTGTCTGATTTTGCGGCAACTCGTCCCCGTGTCGTTTATCTCATGGCAGGCATCAACGACCTGAAACAGGGAGCCACCGACAACGAAATTTTGTGGAATGTGCGCCAGATTATTACTCAACTTCGGCGAACCCAGCCTCAAGCGAATTTGATTGTGCAGTCAGTGCTGCCAACCCGCTCGGTGATTGCATCCAGCGATCGCATCGCCCAACTCAATCGCCAACTCAGGGCACTTTCCACCCGCAGCGGAGCCTATTTTCTCGATCTCTCTAGTCAGATGGCAGATACCAACGGCAATTTGCGACAAGAGCTGACCACCGATGGATTGCACCTCAACGCTAAAGGATACGCCGCCTGGCAATCGATCTTGCTGAAGGCTGATGGCGCGATCGCAACTCGCTAAAGATGCGCTAGGATTCCTCCATGGCGTTTTCTCTGCAAAATTTTATAAGCAAACTCCCCACGACAGTGAGTGGGACGATCGCGATCGCGTATCTCCTCCATCCCACCATTGCCATCGCAGAGCCGATTATTAAAACTTCTAGCACGTTAGAACAGCAAGCCGAAGAAGTCGCTGCATTGCTAGTAGGCAAAATGGATACCTCAGCCCAAGCGATCGCCAATCCTAAAGCGCCCAACGTACAAATGACAACCTGCCGGATCGGGTTAGTCGCTCAGGCTGAACCGCAGTCCATTTTTTTATATCAAGAACAGGCAATGTCTACGTCGCTTGACAAACCATATCGTCAGCGATTTTTGGAAATTTCGCCCAGTTCCCTTAGCCAAAGTGTGCGATCGCGCTCTTTTAAGCCCACTGACCCAACTCGCTGGGCTGGATTGTGCGATCGCACATCAGACAGCATAGAGCGAACTGTCAACCTTAGCGATCTGGGCACTCCTGTTTGCAACGTCTTCCTCAAACAGGTCGGCACGGGCTACATGGGCAACACGCCGGTCGATGGCTGTCCCGCCAAAGTACGAGGAGCCGTTCGTATCACTAACCACATCGAACTCGCTCCTGCCAGCATGAATACTTGGGATCGCGGCTTCGATGCTCAAGGCAAACAAGTTTGGGGCGCAAAAACCGAAGCCTACCACTTCCGTCGCCAATAAAGTCTGTGCATCTTTTCTCAATCCCTATTCCCTTTCTCCTGCTCTTATTCCCTTTTTCCTGCTCTTATTCCCTTTCCTCCCCAAATCATTCCTGCCTGTTAGGTTGATTGTCATCTGGGGTATTTTGAGTTAGACAAGCAAGGGGCATAATGGCGCATGAGACTGCAATTTGCCATGGTGTACAAGGTTGGGGTATCACATGGCTGAGGAAATCGATGGCAAGCTGAAATTGATGGTCGTTGATGACGAACCAGATAACCTGGCGCTGTTGTACCGGACTTTTCGGCGAGATTTTGAAGTCGTCAAGGCAGAAAGCGCGATCGAGGCGCTGAAGATTTTAGATGAACAGGGCGAGATGGCAATCATCATCTCCGACCAACGAATGCCAGAAATGCTAGGAACTGAGTTTCTCAGCAAAACAGTTGATCACTTTCCCGATACGATTCGGATTGTGTTAACGGGCTACACGGATGTTGAAGATTTAGTGGAAGCCATTAACGCCGGGAAGGTGTTTAAGTACATCACCAAGCCGTGGGTGCCCGACCAACTTAAGGTTGTAATCCAGCAGGCAGGGGAAACCTACCGCATCGTCAAACAACGCACCAACGAACTCAGGCGGGCGCTGCGTCGAGAGTCGCTGTTTAATGCTGTAACTACAGCCATTCGTGAATCGCTCAATTATGACAGTATGCTGCAAACCATCGCAGCGACTCTAGTACAAACGTTTAATGCGAGTGAGTGCATTTTACAGCCTATAGAAGGCGATCGCCTGACGACCGAGGTTTTTTATCACTCCGCGATCGTCAACGCAGACAACAGCAATCCCGCGCAACAATCCTTGTCCACAGATGATCTCTTGATTCAAAATGTCCTTAGTACACGCCAAATTCAGACCGATAAAATCACAGGTAGCCCGCACCGCTTAGTTGTTCCCATCACCTATCAGCAAGATTTCCTCGCTATCTTTGCCATGCATCGGGAACTGGATGCTGCACCTTGGTCTAGCGAAGACATTACCCTTATTCAAGAAGTTGCCGAACAAGCTGCCCTTGCCATTTCTCAAGCGAAGCTTTACCTGCAAACGCAAACGCAAGCCGAGCAAATGCGGGCAGAGTTAGAAGTTGCCCGTCAAATTCAGGGCAACCTGCTGCGGCAAACTTTACCCGAATTGAAGGGGATGAAAGTTCAAGCATGTTGCTATCCGGCACGGGAGGTTGGCGGAGACTTTTTTGAGGTTTATGCCCATCCTCAAGGCGATGTTTGGTTAGCAGTAGGAGATGTTTCTGGAAAAGGCGTTCCTGCTGCCCTGTTCATGGCAAGCGCAATTTCTGTCTTACGGCGAGAACTTTCTCAAGAAATGCCGCCAGAGCCTCATATTGTGATGCAAAACTTAAATCGCAGCTTGTCTGAAGATTTAGTCAGCACCAACTGTTTCATTACCATGGTGTTAGTCTGCTACACCCCATCCACTCACAAGCTGATCTATGCGAATGCCGGACACATTTACCCCTTAGTCTGGTCTAGAGAAGCAGTTTCAGCCCATCTCGCTCAAGGACAACCCGTGACAATCGAACCGAATTATCTGAAAGTGCGAGGTGTGCCCCTTGGCATCTTGCCGCATTGGAAAGCTGCTGCTGGTAGCATTGACCTTAACCCCGGCGAGATTCTTTTGCTTACCAGTGATGGCATTACTGAAGCAACCATCCACAATGCGGAACCGATTAATGGTACCAATCAAGTTAATGGCAGCAATCAAGCCACTGCCATGCTGCAACAAACCGGGTTATGGCAATTATTGATTCAAGATCAATCATCCTTGGATCTGAAAGACTTGCTTGCCCGGATTCGATCGCACAATGATATACAAGAAGACGACCAAACTATTCTCTCTTTGGAGGTTCTGTAGCGAATGAGAACTGAACTTCACATCCCCAGCGATCTACAGTTTTTAAGCATCGTCGAGAATTGGCTGCTAGGCAGTTTAGAGGTTGAGCTAGGCGACCATGTAGATTGGCCCAGACAATCCAACCGTTTACGTTTAGTGCTGGTAGAAGCCTATTCCAACGTGGTGCGCCACGCTCACAAAGATCAGCCCAACTTGCCCGTTTTAATTCGTTTGGAACTCCAAGATCGGGATATTGCTCTAGAGATTTGGGATCATGGACAAGGGTTTGACTTGTCTACCTATCTTCCTCCTACTCCAGAAGCAAAACAGGAGAGTGGCTATGGCTGGTTGATTTTAAATCGGCTAATGGATCGGGTGGAATATCGGTTGCAGGTAAATGGAAAAAACTGTTTGAAACTAGAAGCAAGCATTCCCGAAGCCAAACCTGCGCCCGTAGAGAAGGCTGAAGCGGCACCGACTTTTACAGGCAAAGAAGGATAGAGCGAATCGGGGTGCAGCGTACAAAATACGAAGTGCAGTGGGCGAAGAAAGGCTGAATTGGCGATCGCCTCGGCACAAATATTCCTGGTTTGTCAATCTTTAAATATCTTTGGAGTTACCTGCTTTTCATGGGGTGGGTGCTGTAGACTACTTTAGCTGTCGTCCAGTTAAAGGGATTTTCTGGCATTTGGTATCCGCCTCCACCTTGCCATAATTTTATGTTTGCTACTTTAGATGTAGCGCCTTCAAAATGTTTAAACGCTGCCTATAGCGTTTTTTCTTATGTTGAGGTGACTTTCAAAAGCGCATGGCTCCCAAATTTGCGAGTCAGCAGGAATGATTTAGGGAACTATTGACCGTTCTCCTCAAATGCAGCTTTCTATTCTCCCTACCGTCCGCTAGAACATGAGGTCAGTTGTGGAAGCAACGGCAATTGAAAATTTTTGGGCAGAAGCCCTAGACCGCCTTCAGCTTTTGCTGAGTCGCCCGACGTTTGAGGCATGGATTAAAACGGCGATCGTAGAAGAGTTGACCGAGGAACGACTCGTTTTGCGAACGCCGAATCCTTTTGCCCGAAAGTGGTTGCAGAAGTATTACCTCAAAACACTGACAGAGGTGGTTCAAGAAATATTGGAGCGCCCGATCGAAATTCAAATGACGGTTGCCTGTGATGATGAGGGCAACCCAGTGGATTCAGATTTCTTCTGGGCATTGCCGATGGAACCCAACGCTGCCAATCTGACTAGCCCGATGGAGATTCCTACTGTGACCGTTTTGCCTGAGCCAGCTGATCGCCCCCGTTCTAGCGATCTCAATTCAAAATATATCTTCTCTCGTTTGGTCGTTGGGTCGAATAACCGCATGGCTCATGCTGCATCGCTGGCAGTAGCAGAATCGCCCGGTCGAGAATTTAATCCGCTGTTTTTGTGTGGTGGCGTTGGATTAGGCAAAACCCATTTGATGCAGGCGATCGGGCACTACCGTTTGGAAATTTGCCGGAGTTCGCGGGTTTTTTATGTGTCCACAGAGCAATTCACCAACGACTTGATTACTGCCATCAGACGCGACAGTATGCAGAGCTTTCGGGAGCACTATCGTGCGGCAGATGTGCTGCTAGTCGATGATATCCAGTTCATTGAAGGCAAAGAGTACACCCAAGAAGAGTTTTTTCACACGTTTAATACCTTGCATGAGGCAGGAAAACAGGTTGTGCTGGCATCCGATCGTCCCCCCAATCAGATTCCCCGGCTACAAGAACGGCTTTGCTCTCGGTTTTCCATGGGATTGATTGCCGACATTCAATCGCCCGACTTAGAAACCAGAATGGCAATTTTGCAAAAGAAAGCTGAGTATGAAAACATGCGTTTGCCGCGCGATGTGATTGAATATATCGCCTCCAGCTACACCTCCAACATCCGAGAGTTAGAAGGAGCGCTGATTCGGGCGGTCGCTTATATTTCCATCTCTGGGTTACCCATGACAGTAGCCAATATTTCGCCCGTGCTGAACCCGCCGGTGGAACAAGTGGAAGCGTCTCCCTCGGAAGTAATGACCATCATTGCAGAAAACTTCAATGTGCCGATTGAGGAGTTGAAAGGTCATTCTCGGCGGCGGGAAGTGAGCACAGCACGACAGATTGGCATGTATCTCATGCGCCACCACACCGGGTTGAGCCTGCCCAAAATTGGGGAAGTGTTTGGCGGCAAAGACCATACAACCGTGATGTATAGCTGCGACAAGATTGCCCAACTGAAGGAAAATGACACATCAATGGCGCAGACGCTTCGTCAGTTAAGCGATCGCATCAATCAAGCAAGTCAATCCCGCAATAAATCCTAAAAAACTTCTATTTTTAATTCAGTAGTCTGAAACCAATGGATTTCAGACTATTTTTTGCTAGGGATTATTTTGCTCATTGATCAGGTTGACTTATCTGGGGAAAAAATAGAGTTTTCCCCAGAAAACCAAATTTATGTGTTTAAATAATTTAGCTTCTCCTAAATTCGAGTAAATCAGGTCAGTAAATTTTTGCGTTTAAAGAATGTAAACATTTGTAAATCCTGAGATCACCTGTGGAAAAACTGTCAATTTCTGTGGATAAGTCTGGGGAAAATCAGTTTATAACGATCTAGCGATCGTGGAAAGACACACTAAGTATAAATACTGTGTGGAAATGACCTGTTTTTTTCCACAAGTTATCCACAAGCAAAAAAGTGTTAGATTCCTATCCCAGTTTGATCTGACGATCTTTTCCACAGTTTCCACAGCCTCTACTACTACTATTTAAATAAGTTTTTCTTAAGTCCGGATCGATCTCGTTAACGGCAAAAAATCTCAAAACAGGCTCAGGTGGATCGTTTCAGGCAACAGTGGTAGGATCTCCAGACAAAGACTTCAGAGCGCCCCCAAATGAAACTGGTCTGCACCCAAAACAGCCTCAGCACAAGCCTTTCTTTAGTTAGCCGCGCTGTTTCCACTCGCCCCACGCATCCAGTTTTAGCCAACGTGCTGCTTGTTGCCAACGCAGAAACCCAGCAAGTCAGCCTCAGTGCATTTGACCTGAGCCTCGGCATTCAAACCAGTTTTGCTGCAACGGTTGAAGCCGAAGGGAAACTGACGCTGCCAGCCAAACTGCTCACCGACATCGTGTCTCGCTTGCCAGAAGGCGATATTATCCTAGAAAGTAGCTCTGATGACGATGCTAGCTTTCTCACCACCCTCACGTGTTCCTCTGGGCGCTATCAGGTGCGCGGTATGAGCGCCGAAGAGTTTCCTGAATTGCCCACAGTCACCGATGGCGAGAGCTTGCACCTCCCCTCAGAAGCCATGCTAGACGGGTTGAGAGGCGCACTATTTGCCGCCAGCGCCGATGAAACGAAGCAGGTGCTCACCGGTGTTCACCTGACTTTAGCGGCGGAAGAGTTAGAGTTTGCTGCTACGGATGGACATCGCTTGTCGGTAGTGCAAACGACCAATGTAGATGATAACGGCAATGGCGCAAAAGATAGCACTTCAGAAGATGCCACAGCACTGGATGTGACGATTCCGGCAAAGGCGTTGCAAGAGCTTGCCAAAATGCTGGAGCGACAAACGGGCAGTTCGGTTGCAGTGAAGCTCGATCGCAATCAGGTGATTTTTGAATGGGTGGATCAACGCCTCACCAGTCGTCTGTTGGAAGGGCAATATCCCAACTATCGCCAACTCATTCCACGTCAATTTACTCACCAGACCACCATTGATCGCCGCCTGTTTCTTAGTTCTTTGGAGCGCATCGCAGTCTTGGCAGACCAGAAGAACAACATCGTTAAGCTGAGTGTGGATACGACTAATCAGGCAATGTCGCTGTCGGTGGATGCACCGGATGTGGGCAGTGGTGAAGAAACCATCCCGGCTCAAATTACGGGCGAAGATATGGCGATCGCCTTCAACGTCAAGTACCTGCTCGACGGCTTAAAAGCTCTCAACACGACCGAAATCCAGCTTCAGTTCAACACCCCCACTAGCCCCGCTATCCTCACTCCCCTCGGCGGCTTAAAGATGACCTACCTCGTTATGCCAGTTCAAGTAAGATCCTGATGATTGAGTGTCTACAAAGTAAACAACAATAACAAAACAGGATTGGTATGTTCGTTGTTTACACACAATAATCCTGCTTGCCTTTAACGTACTCGATGTACTCAAAGTACATCGATGTTTTTTATTCGAGGATGAATAGTGTTGTAGAATAGTACGAGTTTATTATTTTGCGGTATGAAGCCTCAACGCATTAAGTTGCCGGATGGTAGGGTAAGTTGGTTAGTACTCGATGATGACTACCAGCCGATTAAACCTATCACCCGTTATGTGAGGTACTTGGAGAACCTAGAACGTTCTCCCAATACAACTTTAAACGGTAGTCCTAAAGATGTGATGATAGCTGAAAGCCCCTGCCAGTCTTGAATCTATGGATCATCACTTGCCGCAAGGGGTTGAAGTTCCCGCGCAATATGGAAGCGAGAACACTGACTACGGCTCAGGCTGGCGCACTTTCGACTCAAAATCAGCCTATAGACTTAAGGCATAAAACTGTTAGCTGTATGCCTGCAACGTCTGTTCAGTCTTCATTGCAGGCATCATTACCTTTAGGGCACTACCACTTTTCGACTGTAGCTGAAGTTTCGGGGGTATCAAGGGCTTGGCTCAATAAGGAACCTGATGTTCAACAACGGATTCAGTTCCTTCGCAATCAGCAGACTCCCAAGAAAGGTGTGCCACCAAGTCAAAAGGCCTCGGATGCGTTCAATGCCGCCAAGGTGAAGATGCTGCTTCAGGAGGTCAAAAAGCTCCGGGTGACTAACCAGGGATTACAACAGCACATTGAAGAAATCTTGGGCAGATCGCGGTCTACGCTGATGAACAGGTTGAGAGGTTGCGAGAAGCGACCGAGGCTCTTAGGAAAGAGAATATTGAGCTGAAGAGGCAAATGAATTATTACCGCTCACCCCAACAATGTCATCGACTTACCTGAGCGAACTGCCGTTGCCCTAGAAAACAGAGCCAACCAGATTCAATCGGAGATTTCAAACCTTAATATCAAACTGAACTCAACGCTGAACAAGGTGATTGAGGCTGCCCCACAAGCAACGGTGTTATCTGCTCTGGAAGCCCTGAAAGAAGTGATGACTGCTGGTGCAATCAAAAATCCTGCCGGATGGCTGAGGCGAGCGGTCGAGGAGCGATGGCAGCCCAACAACAACTTTTCCCAGACTGACAAGACAAACGATCTCAGATCGTTTAATGAGTGGTTTCCATTAGCAAGGGCAAAAGGATTAGTTATTGCTAGTACAAGAAGCGAAAGCGGAATCAAAGTTTTGGCAGCGAACGACCAATGGATGCCTTTTGCTGAGCCTATAACTCTATACCCGCTTGAAAGTTTTGAAGAGTAAGGACATCTGAATTTTCAGCTGCTTCCCTATTTGGGTATGATGAATCACGAACTATCCTCATTAGACCTGCTTTGAAAATAGAGGACTAGCTCGGTGGTTGAGGGGCGGTAAGGGGCGTTAATTGAACCTGATATCCCAACCGCTCTATCCGGTGCTGCAAGGTTTGGAGCAGTTGGTGTTGGGTGCGTTGCCCCGAATCGGTAGTGCGGTAGTCGCGGTAGGGTTGGTGTTGTTTGAGGATGTGATAGACCGCAATCAACAGGCGGTGGGCGACGGCAACAATGGCGCGTTTGTGTCCCCGACGGGACGCAAGTCGGCGATAGACCGTAGCAAAATGGGAGGCTTTGCAGCGCACAGCAGCATTTGCCATTTGTACCAAGATGCTTCGCAACCAGCGATTTGCGGGTGGAGTTTTGCCAGAGTATTGTTTGCCCGCACTCTCATGATTGCCCGGACAAACCCCAGCCCACTTACACAGATGCGCGGCGCTGGGAAAGCGTCGCATATCACTCCCGATTTCTGCCAGCAGCAGTTGAGCACTGTGACGGGCGATTCCCGGAATGCTGTCGAGCAACGGCATCGCTTGCTGCCACGCCAACGGCAGGTCAGAGGAAGAATCTGTCTGAGGCTTGGATTCAGCCGCCGGAACGAGGACTTCGACCGGAGGCATGTGCTGCTCAATCAACTGCTCGATTCGCGCGTCAAACGGTTTGAGCTGGCGGTCGAGAAACTCTAGATGGTCGAGATGCATTTGGATCAAGAACCGATGATGGTCCCGCACTCGACCCGAGAGCGCTGCAATCAGTTCGGCTTGCTTGGATCGCATGCGTCCTCTGGCAAGTTCAGCGAGGGCTTCTGGGTCTTCAACTCCTGCCACCAGTGCTTTGAGTATGGCGCGCGACGAGACTCCCCCGATGTCACTGACCACCGATGCCAGCTTCAGATTTGCCCATTCCAACACTTTTTGCAGGCGATTGATGACACTCGCGCGTTCGCGAATCAGCGTCGTGCGCTGGCGGGTCAAGTCGCGCAAATCACGTTGGGGCAGGGGTGGAATAAAACTGCCACGGACGAGTCCATAGCTCAGTAGCTCGGCTAACCACTCGGCATCTTTGACATCGGTTTTGCGTCCAGGTACTTGCTTGAAGTGATGCGAGTTCACGACTATCACCTCAAAGCTGCTCTCCAATACGTTGTACACGGGTTTCCAATATTCCCCTGTACTTTCCATGGCAATGTGCGTGATCTCGCTACTCGATAGCCAGTCGCACAGATTTAACAACTCGCGGATGGTCGTACCGTAGGTGCGGGTTTCGCGCTGCGGTTTCCCATTCATATCCAAACTTAAGCAACAGACCACGACCGTCTTTTTGTGAACATCAATTCCAGCGCAGCGCTCATGGGTGACTTGCATCAGGCTTCTCCTTGATTAGGGTTAAGCTGGTTCACCCGCCATGTCGTTAATTGATCCTGCTTTGCGTGCTGTCTCGCAGTCGGCGAAATGCACAAATGGGTGTCCCAAGGGCGGGTACGGTCAGTCTCCTGCTCAGGCTGATTGGCACTAGTTCCAATTCGACCTCTAAACCAGTTCATCTGACGTTACCACTTTCATCCCAGGGTGTGAGCAATCGCTCATGATGTCTCTTGCGTGAATCAAGAAGAGAGCGCAAGCTCAAAGTTTAGGATCGCTGCAATCAGGTTGAAGTGCAACCCGAAGCGCTTGCGTCGATTTCGATACCGTTCAGCCAGAATCCGAAAAATCTTGAGCTTGCGGTTGACATGCTCAGCGACTACTCGCAATCGGGCTAGATTTCGGTTGTGCTGCCGCTCAGCTTTGCTCAATTTGCCTTTACGGGGCTTTTTGGTTGGAGTGCAACTACAGGGATGTAGCGTTGCCATACCCTGATAGCCTCTGTCCGCTAAACACAACTGCTCCGGCAGCATCGGCAGGCGATGGAGCTTGAACAAGCGAAAGTCATGGACTCGCCCTTTGCCAAAGGCTGTGCAGATAATCTGTCCAGTCGCTTGATTGACTACCACTTGAGCTTTTAGGGTATGCCGCTTTTTCTTGCCGCTGTAGTAGCCTCGCTGTTTTTTTGGGGACGCTCAATGGGGCTTTCAGTCACATCCACTGCCACTACGCTCCAAGTACTGGCATTCTGGTAGAGTTGCTTTTTGCCGGGTAGCCGAAACTGGTCTGAATTGGTCAATAATCCTTCCACCTTTTGAATCAATCGACATACGGCTGACTCGCTCATCCCCCACGTGGTGGCGATATGAAACTGTGTCCGGTATTCTCGCCAGTATTCAAGTACGACCAACAATTGGTCTTCTACGCTTAATTTGCACTGTCCACCCCGTTTTCCCCTGCGGTCAAGATCGGGACGCAATATTGCTACCATCTGCTCAAACGTTTCAAGGTGAACCCCACATCGACGTTTGAAAGCTCCGGGTTTAAGTTGGCTAAGTTGCTCGTAGGTCATAATATCCTCCTCCTTGACCTAGTTCTAGCCACTTACCTACATTCACGCAAGAGGTCTATTAGCTCTGCTCCACATGCTCATCCTGCTTACTGTAGGCAAAGTAGGTAAGCGACTTCTTGTATGTAGCAGCAAAATCTGTTAGTTCAATCACATCGACTCGACGCTCCCCAGATTCGCACTTAGACATGTAGGATTGCGGAACACCGAGTTGTTCTGCAACTTCTTTCTGCGTCAGCCCAGTTTCGTGCCGCGCAGTTCGAAGCCGTTTCAAAAATTCCTGATACCTTTCCGAGTGAACTGACCTGCCCATGAGGAGCAAGCTACAGTCCTTGCAAAAATATCCCAAAACAGGATATTTTGAGCCAATGCAGCGATGGAACCAAGGTTCACTTGGTGGCAAAGAGGCTATCAAGGCGAACTTTAGTAGCCCCTAATTGCTCAAGCTATCTGCCTGAAAACTGACTGCCTTATCACGGTTCAACATGATTATTCAGATCGAGATTGAACGAAGATGCTTACAGCTAACGGATTCGCTTTCTGCCTTGGCTTCACTTGCTAGTTCGCGGCATGATACCCGGCAGCGCTTTCTGAAGGAAATAGCTGGCCACATCACTGCCTACGCTCCCCTGCCGCCTTTGCAGGTTGATTCCAACACGTGGGCCTCATGATCCGACAGGTGAGTGAGCAGATTGTGTATCGTCCACTGGAAGAACTGCGCTACTTCTACTTCGTTTATTCTAGAGGAGCGTTCTTGCTGCTAGGGTATCCCAGACTTTTCTACATGGCGACCAATATAGCAATTCTCAATTGAGTGAGGTACAGTAACAGCAATGAGTAAACCAATGAAGAATATCTTTGAGTGAGACTTGAGCAAATGCTTGAGTTATCGCTTCGTCTAACGCTTGTTTGGTTCGTGGAGCGATCGCGCGCAGAATGGTTTTGACTTTTGACCAAAACTGTTCAATGGGATTAAAGTCGGGTGAATAGGAGGGCAAATAGACTAGCTTTGCACCCACTGCTTCAATCGCTTGGGCAATGCCATCGACTTTGTGAGAACTAAAATTATCCATGACGACACAGGCTCCTTTCCACAGGTTTGGCACTAACACCTGTTGGACAAAGGTTTGAAACGCCAGTCCGGTTGTTCCCCCTTCAAAGGTCAGTGCCGCAATGATGCCATCAAGGGTGAGCGCTCCAATGATGGTTTGGTTTTTTCCTCGGTTCTGTGGACGATGACTGTAAGCGCGGTGTCCTTGAAGGGCTCTGGCATAGAGCCTTGCCATTGCTAGATTTACTCCGGCTTCGTCGATGAATACTAGGTCTTTGGCTTCGACTTGAGTAATCATTTGCCAAAACTCAACCCGTGCCTGCTGCACCTGCTCCTGGTCTCGTTCAGTTGCTCGAAAGGTTTTTTTTGACGGTGAGCTTTAAGCGTTGCACCGCTCGTCCCATCGTTGAACGACTTACTCGCATTCCTACTTTCGCCTCGAATTGCTCAGATAACTGGGCAAGCGTGGCATCATTGGTAGCCTCGACTAATTCGGCAAGCACTTGATGATGCTCAAGCGTCAGTTGAGCGGGCTTACCTCCTCCATGAGGTTTTGGCTCAATGCTGCCCGTTTCTCGGTATTGTTTAAGCAGTTTGATAATGAAACTGGTTGCCACGCTAAATCGCTTGGCTAGTTGGCGTTGAGAGATGGGTTCGTCTTTGTAAACGTCAATGATTTTTTGGCGCAAGTCTGTAGAATATGCTTTCATTGCTATCAACTCTTTTGGAGCTGCAAACATCTCCGAAACTGTACCTTATCCAATAGGAAAAGACTATATCCCTCATATGTCACTCTAGTTAAAGTAAAATCCAGGCAAAACGCTGAAAGTCTTTCACCGACTGCTGTCTGGTATATACGCTTCATTGTCAAATGTTTTGAAATATCGGAAATAAGCTGCGTATGCTAAGACTCAAGCCGTATAGAAGCTTCAGCATTTTTGATTAAATTTGCTTTTCCGAAAGTGATTCAAGAGGGATATGAGCGACATCTGGAGCCATCGAAGTCGGCGATTGGAGCCATTGGAGAAGGCGTAGCCGCTATCTTAAGTCAGCGGCTTTACCAAGGCACGGTGAGGCTGGCACGTCCTTACCATACCTATCCCGACTTAGTGAGTACGGATCGGAAGACGACTCTGATGACGGAAGCAAAAGCGACAGTTGACTCCGTTGAGAGAATTAAAGAAGTGCCTCAAGAAGAATTGTTCCGCATGGCGCAGCACGTTAGCGCCTGCACTTCGCTCGATGTCAGACCTGTGATTGGACTGCTAATCGGCACAGCGCTTCTAGATGAAACCAGCTATCATGCCGTGATCACGGAGGTCAGGAAGTGATGAAGCGCATTTTGGTCTTGTCACAAGAGGAATTACTCCTGCAAACACTCACTGAACTAATTCAGGAGACGGTAGCTGAAGGATCAGCTCATTACAGTATTCTCATCGAAGAAGTTTACGCTGAGTTTATGCGAGAACTGATGATACAAACGGCTGATGCAGGGGACATTCTGGCAAAACCAGAGAGCCTTCTTTCTCAAGCAAGTTACACGGTCGAGCGTCTTGTACAGGAGCGCTTAGGTGAAGTCAAATTTAGCTTGCGTAGATACAAAGAAACGATTTGCGATGCATTAAGAACGTCTGCTAAAGAACTCTGGATACTACAAAGAGAGTTGAAAGATGCGAGAAGACGAGGAGAAATTTCTAGCGAACGACCAATCAACCGAGGCGAGCAAATTCCCTTTCAGATATTGGAAATCGGTTTGCTAAACAGCGAAGTGCAAGGACTAATCGCTTTGCCTGCCCGTCATAGATGCTACTTAGATTTCAGCCAGATTGCAGAGAGCTGCCCGGTGCAAGGAAATTGGTTTCCCTTCGAGTTGATTGTCAAAGAACCTACCATTGGCGACTTAGTTTTTGTGGTTGGTCAAGACGGCTCAGTCAACATTCACACCGAAAACTTTCCGGTTGAAACTTTAGATCGGACACGAAATATCCTCAAGTATCTCTCCGAAAGACTCTATACAAGAGATACTGATGATGACTCGTATGGGTTAAGTTCTGAACCGTTTACGCATTAGGACTGATTGTTCTACTGCACTTGCTAGTATCAAGTGCGCGATCTCATCCCCGAAATCATTCAAGCAGCAGGGCGAGAGTGTGCGGTAGAAACGATGAACCAGGAGGATATTTCACCAGGCACTACGGGAAAAACTGGTGGAAGAAGCCCAGGAAGTCGTTGCCGCTACTCCAATGGATCTGGTCACAGAGCTAGCTGACCTGTGTGAAGTAATAGACACTTTGATGGCAGCCTATGACATTGACCGCGAGACGGTGTTGGTAGAACAAAAACGAAGACAAATTGAGCGCGGCGGTTTCACCCATCGCATCCGTTTGCTATGGAGTGGGGCAGACTAGAAACAGAACGATTAGGGACAGTCTTCTTGAGTCTGAAAGATCTCAATCTTCGCAATCAGTACCGCAGCGATCGCCATAACTTGCTGGAGGATTTCTACATCCCTTGTCTGTCGCGATCGCTGACTTACGATCGCGCGGTTGGATTCTTTTCCAGCACCTCATTGGCAGCAGCAGCAAAAGGCATGACAGCGCTGATTCGAGCTGGCGGCAGAATGCGGCTGATTGCCTCGCCTCATTTGTCTCAAGAAGATGCAGACGCGATCGCTCAGGGACTTAAGCAACGAGAAGAAGTCATCACAACTCTACTGCTGCATGAACTGGAGCAACTAGACCAACTTGCCACTGATCGGCTGGAATATCTAGCATGGCTGTTGAGCAAGGGAATGTTGGAAATCAAGCTAGCAGTGCATCACGATCCTAGTCAGCGTGGGATCTATCACGAAAAATTAGGAATTCTTAGAGACGCGAATGACAACATAGTCATCTTTACAGGATCGGCGAATGAGAGCGCTAGTGGACTAATTGACAATTTTGAGTGTTTGGACGTGTTTCGCTCTTGGAGATCGGGGGATGACGAGCGGATTGCTGAAAAGACCGAGGACTTCCAGCGGCTCTGGCAGAATCAGACCCCAACCCTGGAGGTTTTAGAATTTCCCGAAGCGGCTCGTCGATCGCTCCTAAAGCTATGTCCTCAAGAGCCACTGTTGGCAGAACCCAGGATGTCAGAGCCGAGTGGTCTCTATTCCACCTCGTCTTCATCTTCAGACGGAGTTCCAAGAGTTCCCTCCTGGCTGAAACTACGTCCTTACCAGCAGCAGGCGATCGACAACTGGTTTGCCAATAAAGGGCGGGGAACGCTGAAGATGGCAACTGGAAGCGGCAAGACGATCACGGCTCTGGCGATCGCCGCTGAGCTATACCGTAAAAGTGTGCAACAGAATAAGCCGCTCCAGGGTTTGCTAATTGTCTGTCCCTATCGACACTTGGTAACGCAGTGGGAAGCAGAAGTTCACAAGTTTGGATTGCAGCCAGTCCTGGCATTTGAAACGTTGCAAAGCTGGCAAGGAGAACTGCAATCGCAACTGCTAGCGGTGCTTTCAGGGAATCAACGCTTTGTCACAGTGATTACGACCAATGCAACGTTAATTCGAGATAGTTTTCAATCTCAACTGCAATTTTTTCCGAAGCGATCGCTAATCATTGGGGATGAAGCGCATAATTTAGGAGCAACCCGTTTAGAATCCAGCTTGCCTCAAGAGATTAAGCTGCGATTAGCTCTCTCTGCCACCCCAGAACGCTACTTTGATGAGCGAGGCACGGAGCGATTGTTTGAATACTTTGGTTCTGTATTAAAGCCAGAGTTTACCTTGAGAGATGCGATCGCCGCTAAAGCGTTAGTTCCTTATCTTTACTATCCGGTTTTAGTAGAGTTGACGGAGCCTGAGATTGAGCGATATGAGGAACTCACTGGTCGCATTGGTCGAGCAATTGGAATCGGAGGCGATGCAGATGACAACGAGTTACTAACGGCGCTGCTGATGCAACGGGCGCGGATTGTGGGAGCAGCCACCAATAAGCTAGATGCTTTGCGCCAGATTATGTCCACGCGCCTGCAAACCAGTCATACCTTGTTTTACTGTGGCGATGGCTCTGTTGAGGATGAACTGACTGAAGAGAGCCATCGCCAGATTGCAGCGGTTACGGCTTTATTACAAGATGATTTAAGCTATCGAGTTAAAACTTACACTGCTGAGACTATCCTGGAAGAACGAGAGGAGCTTCGCTACCAATTCATGGAGGGCATCTTACAGGGATTAGTTGCGATTCGCTGCTTAGACGAAGGAGTGGATATTCCAGCCATTCAAACTGCCGTGATTTTGGCGAGTAGTAGCAATCCTCGGCAGTTCGTGCAGCGGCGGGGACGGATTTTGCGTCCGAGTCCGGGCAAAGAGAGAGCTGAATTGTTTGACATGATTGTGATACCTCCTGATTTGGGACGGGAATCCTGGAGTATCGAGCGAAATTTGCTGCGAAAGGAGTTGCAGCGGTTTGTTGAGTTCGCAGATCTAGCTGTCAATAGCGGACAGGCTAGAAAGATACTGCTACCGTTACAGGAGAAATACCAGTTGTTGGAGCTTTAAGTGAAGTATGACTTCGGATTATAACGACATTGAAGAACCGATTACGACCGCGCCACCTGAAGTCGAAAAAATTATTCGGGAGGTGATTCGAGTGGAAAAAGAAAACTTACACTCGGATAGACCCAGAGGCATTAAAGCCGATATTCTGCAAATTATCAAGGATGCGGTGAAATGAAGCTACTCTCGATGAAGCTGTTCAACTTCCGTCAATTTTGGGGTGAAGTGGAAATCGATCTGGCAGGACAGGCAGGGCGTAGCGTCACCGTAATTCATGGCAACAACGGGGCAGGTAAAACTACACTACTCAATGCCTTTACCTGGGTGCTATACGGACAGCACACCGGAGCGTTTGCTTCACCAGAGCAGCACATTAATAAACGATCGATCTCCCAAGCCCCTCTGGGCAGTCGGGTTGATTGCTGGGTCGAGGTGGTATTTGAACATAATGGCAACCGTTACCGCGCTAGACGATCGTGCTACCTTCAAAAGCCGCGTTCCGATGAGATGTCGATCGAACAGGGGGAAGAACTCGCCCTTCAAATTAATGGCAAGCTCGTTCAGTCTCCAGAGGTGCCAGAGGATAAGATTGGGCAGGTTTTACCGGAAAGTTTGCATCGCTACTTCTTTTTTGATGGAGAGCGGATCGATCGCATTGTCAAATCAGAAAACAAATCGGAGATTTCTAAAGCCATTCGGACACTGCTGAGCGTGGAGGTGCTGGATCGGGCAATTAACCATTTGAAGGAAGCCCAGCGATCGCTGAATAAGGAACTGGCAGAAATTGGTGATCCCGAAACAAAGCGACTGGTGACGGAGAAAGAAAAACTGATTGAGGAAAAGGCTGGACTGGAGGCTGGACGAGAAGAAGTTGCGTCTGAGCTTGAGGCATTTGAGGAGCAGAAGCAGAAAGTTACGGCGCAGTTGCGCGAACTTGATAAGGTAGGGCAGATTCAGGAGCGGCGCGATGACCTGAAGCGACAGGCAGAGGAAATCCAGGCACAGCTTGATCGTAGTGAAGATAAGCTGCGGCGGACGATATCGGGGCGGGGCTATATGGTATTTCTCACCGATGCGATCGCCCAGTTTCGCAATCTGGCGAATGATCTGCGGCAACGGGGAGAACTACCTGCCGGAATCAAACAGCAGTTTGTAGAAGATTTGCTAGAAGATGGAACGTGCATTTGCGGAACTGAACTAAAACGGGGCACGAAAACCCGGAAACAGGTGGAGTCGTGGCTTGATCGCTCTGGGATTCAGCAGGTTGAGGAAGCTGTGATTCATATGGGGGGCGAGGTCAACAGCATTGAACGGCAGATTCCAGAGTTTTGGGCAGAGGTGGAACAAGAGCAAGCCAGCATCGAGAATTTGCGACGGCATCTTTCGACGCTAGAGAACCAGCTTGACGACATTCGGGAGCAGTTGAAGGGCAACGAGGATGTCAATGTCAGTGGTCTAGAAAAGCGACTGGAAGAAATCGAGGAGAAGATCATTGATCTGCATCGAGAAGATGAAAATGGGTTGCGGGAGATTGAGGGGTGTGACGGGGAGATCGCAGATCTGAGTAAGCAGATTAAGGAGCTAAAGGCGAAGGGCAAGCAGCAGGCACTAATTCAGCGGCAGATCAAAGCAGCGGATGACGCGATCGAGCGGATTGGGCAAGTGAGATCGCGGGTCGATCAGAAATTCCGGGTGGTGCTAGAACAGAAGGTGCGAGAGATTTTCCGGCAGGTGTCGTTTAAAACACAAGTGCCGAAGCTGACGGAGAATTATGAGCTAGTGTTAATCGAGAATTTAACGGATGGAGAGAGCATCGTTGCGCCTTCAACGGGGGAAAACCAAATTCTCAGTCTGTCGTTTATTGGCAGCATTATTGAGCGGGTGCGGTATTGGAGTAAGAAGCATTCGCTGATCGGGCTGGATAGGAGCAGTTTTCCGATCGTCATGGATTCGCCGTTTGGGACTTTGGATGAGAACTATCGGCGGCAGATTGCTCGACTAATTCCAACCTTGGCGGATCAGTTGGTGGTGTTAGCAACGAAGACCCAGTGGCGCGGGGAGGTGGAAACGGAGATGGAGTCGTATATTGGGAAGGAATATGTGCTGGTGTTTAACTCGGCAAAGCCTGACTGTCAACCAGAATCGATCGTCTTGAATGAGGAAACCTATCCATTAGTGCGGCAAAGCCCGAATGAGTTTGAGTGGACGGAAGTGGTAGAGGTGAGCCGCAATGGTTAGTATGGGAGCCAAAGCCAAAAGAGGTGAATGATGATTAAATTGGCAGTATCAACTGGGAGAGACAATCTCTTCAGTCCTATTTGCTGAGTTGCATCTTCGCTTAGATGACATCTGCCCGGACAGAAAACTTTATTCGTGGAGGTGGAAATGAGTTTGAGGAATGTTTTAAGGGGTAAGCGAGCAGAAATTTTCGCGATCGCCGCCAAATATGGGGCTTCTAACGTTCGAGTGTTTGGTTCTGTGGCGCGTGGAGAAGAGCATCCAGATAGTGATATTGATTTTCTGATGGAGATTGAGCCAGGAAGAAGTTTGTTGGATCAAATTGCCCTAATGCAGGATTTAGAGCGTTTGTTGGGGCGTAAAGTGGATGTGGCTGAACCAGAAACGTTGCATGAGAAGATTCGCGATCGGGTATTGGAGGAGGCTATCTCGTTGTGAGAGATGAGAGCCTTTACCTGACTGATATCTTGAGTTGTATTCAAAAGATTCAAGCCTATACCGTTGATGGGCGAGACGCGTTTCTAAATATGCCGATGATACAAGATGCTGTGATCCGAAATTTAGAAATTATTGGTGAAGCAACAAAACAGCTTTCACTCGAATTGCGGCAAGCCAATCCTAATATTCGATGGCAACAAATTGCCGGATTAAGAGATATCCTAATTCACAGCTATATGAAGGTTAATTTAGAAAGAATTTGGATGATTCTTGAACAAGATCTACCAGGATTGCAAGTCAAAATTGAAGAAATATTAAAAGAACTCCATGAAAGCAAGTAAGACAGTTAGTTAACATTTATATCTACCGTCTCATTCCATACAAAAACATGGCAGACCTCCGCATCAAGGTTGCAAAAGATAAAGCCAAACTGGTCAAAGCTCTGAGAGCAGGAGAAGGTTCAACGGGTTTGTTTCACACTTACGTTGATGTGATGGTATTTGCAGCAGCATTAGGAGCAAAACGAGGAAAATACATTCCTGTATCAGAAGCATCAAAAAAAGATCCTGATCCTATTCCACAAGAACATTTTGTTTCTAAGGGACACGATCAAACCATCAATCTTCTAGCCGTCAATCACACAAAAGAGCCAAAAATTCTAAGTAGCGATGAGGAGTTGGAACGAAAGCGAATCGAAATTTTTGAGAGCTATGCTAATGGTGGACTTGAGATTATTCAGGAAGCTCTTAGAGGCTCAGTCGATTACACAAAGCAACTACTGTTACTTCTATTAACATTAAAAAGCTATGACTTATCCAATGATCTCGATATAGGGTTTTTGTAGACCTCCTTAAAGCTTGAACATCTAGACTTTTGCAGGTATTTATGTCATCAGATTCTAATAATCTAATTAATGCATCACCTACAAAAGAATTCTTTATCTATATGTTAGTAAAGGATCTTGATCTTACTCGTGCCATATCAGACTTGATTGATAATTGTATCGATGGAGCAAAACGTCTAAGAGGTATAGGAAGCTATGAAGGTCTTGCTATTGAGATTGATGCAAATGAAAATCTGTTCAGGATTAGTGATAATTGCGGTGGTATTCCGATAGATATTGCCAGGACTTATGCCTTTCGTTTTGGTCGAGTTTCAGGTACTCCCATGACTGATTATTCAATTGGTCGCTTTGGTGTAGGTATGAAAAGAGCAATCTTTAAGCTGGGTAAATTTTTTGGAATAGAATCTATTACTAATAGCTCTCGATTTGTTGTTGAACAAGATGTTGAACAGTGGGCACAAGAGGTAGATAACTGGGACTTTCGCTTTAAAGAAGTTGATCCAAACTATTCTTTAAACGAAATATCTAGTGTAGGTACGACAATAACTGTTACTCAATTGTATGAAGGAATTTCAGAGGAGCTATCCTTAGTAAACTATCAGACGAGGCTTAGAAATGAGCTTACAGAAGATCATCAAATTAGTATTGAAAGAGGGCTGAAAATCGTACTGAATGGAATACCGCTAAAGCCTCTACCAATAAAGATTTTACAATCTCCTCATATTGCTCCTGCATACAAGCAGCTTAGTAGAGATGGAGGAATTGTATCAGTTCGTTTGTATACAGGAATTACTAAACCTCTCGATCCAAAAGATACAAGGCTAGATCCTAGTAAGGCAGGGTGGAATATTTTTTGTAACGAACGCCTTGTTTTGGGAGCTGATAAATCCCCTGTAACTGGTTGGGGGCGTGAAAACGGGAATCCTGGTTTTCATAACGATCATGCTCGATTTATTGGATTTGCTTTTTTTGAGTCTACTCAGCCTGATCTTCTTCCCTGGAATACTACAAAAAGCGGTATCGATTCTGATTTATCCAGTTACAGAGCAGTTAAAGAAGAGATGACTAAGATGATGAAGCCGGTGATTAAATTCTTGGGAAATCTTTCCAAGGAAAAAAGAAATCAAGAAGAAGGCGATGAAAGTTTAACGCCTTTGGAAAAGCTTATTAATAGTGCTCAATTAGTACCTTTAACACACATTTCTAGTGAGAGTAATTTTACAGTTATCCCACCAGAATCGACTGATACAGATCGTATAAAGATGAGGAATATTCAGTATTCAAAATCAGAAGAAGAAATTTTGAAGGTTCAAAAAGCTTTAGGAGGTAATCCAACTCTCGGAGAAGTTGGAGTGAAGACATTTGAATACTACATGATGATGGAATGTGAAGAAGAATGACAGCAAGCTACAGAGAAATTAATTACATTCTTCGTCCCGCTAAATCTATAGAAAGAAAAATGCTGGGTGAAGCTTTTCGGTGCCTGTCCATTTTTTCTCCTGTAGATCAATACCAATATATAGGTTTCGGCTCGACATATTTTTCCGACTTTTATGTATTCCACAAAACCTTAAACATTAGGAAAATGTACAGTATTGAACGCGATACAAACAATAAAAAGCGTTTTGAATTCAACCGCCCGTTTGGGTGTATTGAAATTTGCTTCGGAGAATCAAATGATATTTTACCAACGATGCAATGGAAGGATACAAAATCGATAGTTTGGCTTGATTATGACTATAAGCTCAATGAAAGTGTAATTTCTGACATTAAAACTGTTTTCTCTAGTGCATGTTCTGGTAGCGTAATAGCTATTTCTGTTAACGCAGAACCTGCTCCCGTGGGGGATCGATTTAACGAGTTAATCAGAAACGTCGGTGAGGATAGAATTCCTGTTGGAATTGACGAAAAAGATTTTAATAAATGGAACACAGCAAATGTCTATAGAGACGTGATAAATAATGAAATACAGGAGACAATTGTAAACCGAAATGGCGGTTTAGATACTAATGATAAATTGATATATAGGCAGTTATTTAACTTTCATTACGAAGATAATGCAAAAATGTTAACCGTTGGTGGAATTCTATATTCAAGAGGTCAGGAGCCGGAATTTAGCAGATGTTTGATTAGCCAATTAGAATTTGTAAGAACTCATACAGAGCCTTACCTTATCAAAGTCCCAAATTTTACGTATAGAGAGTTGCGATACCTAGACACTCAACTTCCAATTCTTAATAATTTAGCAGTCAAACTTCCTGGAATACCCCAAAGTGATATTGAAGCCTACTCCCGAATCTATAGGTATTTTCCAATGTTTGCTGAAACAGAGCTTTAAACCTTCTTCATTCCGGTTGAGTCTCACTTTGAATTTCATCGACTAAGTACAAGTTGACAAAATCCTCGGCGGCAGATGTGTTAATTTGCTTCAAAGCTCTTACTATTTCTACAATAGTTTCTGCATATGGATCTCTATTCTCATGAACCCAGCGATAAACGTTTGTGCGTCCAATCCCAAGAGTGACCGCTAACTTATATTGACTGATGTCGTGAGCCTCTAGCACTTGCTTTAAGACTTTGCCTGCTTTTCCCATGCCCCCGATCATGTCAAAGGTCGGGGGTTTTTCAAATGTCTTCCACATGGTTGACAGTATTCCAGATGGATGACTAACATACAAATGTGATCAACAAGTTGCACCTTTTTTTCAACTCTGAATCCAATGCTTATCAAAGACTTTCTGATGTCCTCAGAAGTAGCAAATGATGTTTCTCTTATAAACACAGTGTCTTCAATAGAGAGGGAGGCTGTTCAAATCTGTGTAATTGGCTCTCTCGATAGCATTATGGGGATTATCTATGACCTACATCGTCGCGGCTTTACAGAAGTTACTGAGTGGAGTAAGTCTCAGCCGACGGTTAAACCAAGAGAGTACATTCATCTGCTCCATCGCTACATTCTGCATCGTTCGTAGAAGCTAAAGCTTTGTAGAGAAAAGATCCTCTAACGGCATTTCTACACAAAAATAAACAGAAGCCCCTTTACTTGGAGACAAGTTGGCGATGATTGCCCAGCCAGAAGTACCCCAAGACGATCGCCGGACTGTCCCGGAACTGATTGAAGACATCAAAGCCCTGACCAAGGAAATTCAGGCGTTGTATTGTCTTGATGAAATCCCCTGGGTGATTGGTTACTCAGGGGGTAAAGACTCCTCTGCTGTTTTGCAATTGGTCTGGAATGCAATTGCTGAACTGCCTGCCCATAGGCGAACAAAGCCAATCCATGTGCTTACGACAGATACGCTCGTAGAAAACCCCATTGTGACTGCGTGGGTTCGCAAATCGCTCGATCGCATCAGAGCTGCGGCTCAAGAGCAGGAGCTACCATTCGAGCCTCATTTACTTTACCCCGAAGTTAAAGATACCTTTTGGGTCAACCTCATTGGTAAAGGATATCCTGCGCCTCGCCATATGTTCAGATGGTGCACCGAGAGACTAAAGATCTGGCCATCCAATCGCTTTATCAATAACGTTGTACGTACAACTGGCGAAGTCATTATTGTTTTGGGAACCCGCAAGGCTGAGAGCAGTAGACGTGCAGGTGTAATGGCAGAGCATGAAGTGGGAAATATCAGCGATCGCCTCCCGCCTCAAAGCAGTGAGAAATTTAAGGGTTCTTTGCTTTATCGGGGTCCATTACCGGGTTCGCTCATTTACAGTCCTGTAGAAGACTGGCGGGACGATGAGGTATGGCTATATCTCATGCAATGGCAAAGCCCTTGGGGACACAACAACAAGGATCTTTTTGCTATGTATCGGGGGGCTACTGCCGATAATGAATGTCCTTTTGTTATTGATACTTCGACTCCAAGTTGCGGTGACTCTAGATTTGGCTGTTGGGTTTGTACGTTAATTAGTGAAGACAAATCGATGACAGCTATGATTCAAAATGACGTGGAGAAAGAATGGATGCAACCGCTTCTAGATCTTCGCAATGAACTGGATGTCTATGATGATCATGATCGGCGTGACTTTAGAAGAATGACAGGAAGAGTTCAACTTTTTGAGCGAAACATAGACAAAAGCTCAACAGAAGTTATTCCAATTCCAGGGCCTTACACAAAATATTGGCGAGAAGAATGGTTAAGACGAGTTCTGCAAGCTCAGAAACTTGCTCGTCAAAGTGCACCGCAAGAGATGAAAGATATTAAGCTAATTTCAATGCATGAACTTAGTGAAATTCGACGAATCTGGCGCGAAGAAAAGCATGAATTTAATGACTCTTTGCCTCGAATTTATCGAGAAGTCACAGGTGAAATCTTCAACGATTCTCATCCAGAAACTGAGCAAGCCCTTTTAGGAAACGACGAATGGAAGCTACTTGAAGAACTCTGCGAAGGCGATTTCATGCATCTTGAACTGATGTCAAAACTGCTAGATACCGAACGCCAATATCAGCTTGCCTCCAACCGCTCCGGCATTCTCAAAGACCTAAAAAAATGTTTTGATACCAGTTCCCGTGACAAAGAAGCTGCGATTCATGTTGCACACCGCGATCGAGACTTAAAACAAGCCGTTCAGGATGGTGATGCTGAAGCCGTTAAGCAATTGACTGAAGCTACCCAAGAGAGCAACATCGAAGTGACCGAGCCACCTAACGACTGGGCAGCAATGAAGTTTGGCAAAAAGGGGGCATCATCCCCGTGATTTTTCAAGAACTCACCCTTGAAAACTTCAACTCCTATAAAGGACAGCACACCCTTAACCTTCAACCTGAAACCACAACTGAGGAAACCCGTCCCATTATCCTGATTGGTGGCTTAAATGGTGGCGGCAAAACCACTATCATTGATGCCATCCGCCTCGCCCTCTACGGACAACGCGCCCAGATCGAGCGCCGCAAGAAGACCCAATCCTACAGTGAATTTCTCAGCCAGTGTGTCTGTAGCCATGCAGGTGCAGATGCAGTAGCCACGATCGAACTCATCTTTCAACACGTCATCCGCATAGGCAACATCGACAAACTTGCCGAAATTCGTGTGCAGCGCACCTGGAATCTCAAAGGCAAAGACAAACTCCAGATCTTTCTCGATGGATGGGACGATCGCACCCTCACCGAAACTTGGGACGAACGGGTCGAAAGCTGGCTCCCTCTCGGACTTTCAAACCTTTTCCTCTTTGATGGCGAACAGATCAAAGAACTGGCAGCGCAAGACACGCCACCCCCCAGCGTCGCCACCGCCATTCGTGCCGTCCTCGGACTCGAACTTCCCGATCGCCTCACCAGCCACCTCGAAATTCTGATTAACCAGAAACAGCGAGAACTTGCCAAAGATGAAGATCGCCAAATGCTGGAAGCGATCGCCCAGCGACTCGATCAGCAAAGAACTGACCTGAAAGCCGAGGAAAAGCGGCTTGAGACGCTCGATGACGAACTTGAAGCGGCAGATGCCAACCTTCAGGAAGCTCAAATTCAATTTGAGGCAGAAGGCGGAAGCCTTGCCGAATCTGCGCCTGAAATAGATCGCCAGCTTCAACACATCCGGGCTGAAGCCGAACACCACCGTCAAAACCTACGGAACCTTGCCGCCGACTTGCGTCCTCTGGCGATCGTTCAACCCTTATTGCAATCTGCCCATCAACAAGGACGCGCCGAACTCCGTCGTCAGCAGGCACAAGCCGCTCGTGATCTAATTGCAGAACACGACCAACGCCTCCTCGACCTGATTCAAACCCTCAACCTTAGTCCTGCTAAAACTCAGAAAATTGAAGCTTTTCTTCAGCAAGAAAACCAAAACCTGATAGAAGCCACTTCAACTGAATCCTGGCTTGATGCTGATCCTGAGACCCTAGAGCAATTGAGCCAAATTCTACAGCATCAGCTTCCTACTCAAATTCAACTGGCTCAGACCCAACTCGACCACCTCACAGCCCTAAATACCCAAATTGAAGCTCTTACCCTCAAACTCCGAGCAGCTCCCTCACCTGAAGATTACGATCGCCTTCGCTCCTATCGAGATCAAGCACAACTTCGCTATGAAGAAGGCCTTTTTAAGGTCGAACTCAGTAAACGTCACTGTATAAAGCTACGACAGGATATCGAAGCTGCTAAAGCTGACCTAAAACGCTACGGCGAGCAGCACCTTGATCAAAAAGATACCGATGACTTCCTCAAATCTGCAACCCGCGCCCAACAAACCCTGCAAGCCTTTCAATCTCGCCTGACACTACAAAAACTCAACGACCTCGAATCCAACATTACAAACTATTTCCGCTGCCTGCTGCATAAATCCAGCCTGACTCACCGCATTATGGTCGATCAGCAAACATTCAGCCTCACTCTTTACGACACCGAAGGGCAACCTATCCCAAAACATCGGCTCTCTGCTGGAGAAAAGCAGCTTTTAGCAATCGCCTTTCTCTGGGCGTTGGCAAGTGTCAGCAACCGTCAATTGCCTATCGCGATCGATACTCCCCTTAGCCGCCTCGACTCCAGCCACCGCCTTAACCTCATTGAACAATATTTCCCCAATGCCAGCCATCAAATGATTTTGCTCTCTACCGATACTGAAATCGGGCAAAACGAGGTACAAGATCTAAGGCGTAAGGAAATGATTGCCCGTGAGTATTTGCTCCAATACGACTCAACAAAACAGCAAACCACCATTACACCTGGCTACTTCTCCTTCAACAACGAAAAACCTTAATAATGTCCCCCCTATGGAACCTCCAATCGAACGCATCAAACTCTCTCAAACAGCTAAAGACCAACTCATTAAACTCAAGCGTGTCACAAAAATTGATCAGTGGAATATCCTTTGCCGTTGGGCACTCTGTCGATCGCTAGCGGAACCCACTCCGCCTTCTCCAGTTCCTATCCCAGCCGATAGCAATGTTGAAATGACCTGGCAAATCTTCGGTGGCGAAATTGCTGACATGCTCCTCATTGCTCTTAAACAACGCTGTCATAGTGACGGTTTAGGGAACGATCGAGAAACTTTAGCAACTCAATTTCGCCTGCACTTACATCGAGGAATTGGTTATCTTGCAGGTGATCCTACTCTTAAAAAGATTGAAGATTTCATAAGAAAAGTCCCCTAGCCTGACAGACTTATAGGTCGTAGAAATCAAGGTCAACAAGTCATGACTGAGGGTTATTTATCTTTCAGTCCATACTTGCCATCTGACATCTTCTTAAAGTACTTAGGATCAATTGAATCTTTCCTATTCAGATCTTCACACCGTCGCTCTATAGCTCCACGAACAATACTTTTAGGATCTTTAGCACTAAATTCGTACAGCTTCTGATCGAGAATAACCTGCGTAATCTCAGTCGAGGACATAGGTTGTTTAGCGGTTCGTAACACTTCAACTACAGCTTGAGCGATCGTTCGTTTTTCCATAAGTTGCTACCGCGTTCAATCACAATTCATTAAATAATAATGGTTGAATACTGCCATCTGATAGGATTTCCGGCAACCATTCATTTCCTTTCGGCTCCGTTCCATCCCACTTTTCAGGATAGGTGTTTGCTGCAATCAGTTCTTTGATCCGTGCGAGTTCTTCGTCGTTGATTAGGCTAAGTTCTGGCTTGCCGAGCGCACGCGTCGCCTGGTTCACCTCTGCCTGAATGCCCAAAACCTGTTCTAGCATCCAACGACGAGCATCCATATGCAGGGGGCCCAAGCGGTTCTGTTTAGCTGCCAGCGAACCATCTTTATTGACCTCTCCATGCTTGCGATGGCGATACTGCGGCTTTTTAACTTCCCAATATAATGGTCGTAGCTTCTCTAAAGGTTTCAGGTATGCCCACTCCGGCTGAGCAATGACGCGATCGAGTGCTGCATCCCTCTGTACAAGGGGACAGCCAATGCAACCCGTTCTGGCATTGATCGGCTCCTCGCCATCGCTCACATCTTGCCCATACACTCTGGCGATTTCAAACGTTGGGAAGCCTAGTTCTAAATCGGCGTGAAGTAGCCAATCCCACACATGGCAGACTCGCCAATGAACGATCGGAGCCAATGTATCCGCGATCGCATTGGAGGTTGATTGCTGAAACCAGCCCTGTCCGCACTCACCGCCATCTTTCGTACAGCTAACAGCGATGCGCTGATCACGAGCAGCACTTTCGCCAACTCGCACTCCCGTCAGCATCAAGAATTTTTCACCCCGTTCCTGACGCAACGCTTCCAGTTCCCGTTCCATGCTCATCACTTTCAGCTTGGGCGTACACCAGCGGAACGTGTTCGAGGGCGGCGGTACACCTCGACCTAACATATAGACAAAATAGCGGTGATCCAATTCAGGCAAAACAACATGAGTCACAAAACAGCCTTCGTTGAATAGGGGTTGAAGGCGATCTCGCAAGGCAGCCAAAATATTGAGCGCACTCGTATGGAGCGGTGGCAACTCTTGGCGAGTGTCAGCGTACAGAATAGTTAAGCTTTCGGGCTTGGGGATGTGCCCTGTTTCAATCAGATGGGCGACGAGTGTGACGGTTGCAGATGAGTCTTTTCCACCAGAAAAGGCGATCGCCCAGTGTTTGTAGAAAGAGCCATAGTGACGCAACGATTCCACCGATAGCTCAATGCTTTTCGGCAACGTTAGACGCTCTTCCTCAAATAAACTTAAGGTTCTCATCGCGCTCTTGTCCTCCCAGTGGCTTCTAACCATAGCAGAAATTTTTGGCTCTCACTGGATGTAGCGTCAAGATGCTGAAGTCAGCGTTTTGTACACCAAACAATTATTAGATTCTGCTTTAGTAGAATTTTACTTAAACTCGTTTTGCTCTCCAAATAGACTAATGTTCTATGCTGTTTTCAGCGACTGGGTGAGTTTTATGGACAGCGTAGAACTGATAGTGTGCACTTCAGAAGGGATTAAGCAGCAATTCGCTGACATGGTAATGTGCTGCGATCGCAGTTCCATCGGTAAGCGGCTACCAGGGGCTTTTTACATTCATGTCTCTGCCCTATCAGATCTCGACCCAACGCTGCAAATTTACGAGCAATCTGCCCGATGCTCTCTTCAACAACAGATCGCTCCAACATTAATCAAATTCAGCACGGTTCAACCCAAAATCTCTTACCTGTTCTATCCAGATTTTGAAGCTGATCCCCATCCTGTGCTCCAGCAGAGCATTCAAGTCGATCTCAGCACGAAGCAAACGAGTCATCGAGACTACCAGAGCCGCAAAAATCCACCCGTGCTCCATCGTAAAGAAACCTTTGTCGCACCCACGCATCCTCTCTACAGCAAATTTGCTGAACTGACGCGGCAGCAAGATAGCTTGGGTCTGTTGAACAACTCTCGTGAGATTGGGACACGCTTCGGCTGGCAGCAGCGATTAGAAGCTCACAAGATTGAACTGCATGGGCATCAACTGGCTTGTCCGCTTGCCACTTTATCTAATCGCACGCCACCTACGATCGATCGCCACAAAGCTGCTCTCGTTCGTACCGCTCTTTCTAAACCTGTGCGATCAGCGTTAGAAGTAGGGCTTTTTACGCCAGAAACCACATTCTTTGACTATGGCTGTGGATATGGCGGCGATGTTCAGCGTATCGCAGAGCAAGGCTTTTCTGGTTCTGGCTGGGACCCGTACTATCAGACCAACACGCCTTGTGTCTCTGCTGATGTCGTTAATCTGGGCTACGTCATCAACGTCATCGAGAACCCGCTAGAACGGCGAGAGGCACTCATTAATGCTTGGGCGCTGACCCAAAAAGTGTTGATTGTTTCAGCACAGGTGTTGGTCGAAGACCGCATCCGAGGCACGGTGATGTACAACGATGGGGTCATTACACGCCGCAATACATTTCAGAAGAATTACGAGCAAGAGGAATTAAAGGTTTATATCGATCAGGTTTTGGAAGTCGATGCGATTCCGGTAGCGTTGGGTATCTACTTTGTGTTTCGGGATGAAGCACAAGCGCAGAGTTTTCGGGCTTCCCGCTTTAGATCGCGCACCACCACACCCAGAGTCAATGCTAGCGTCAGGCGTTTTGAGGAATACAAGGAAATGTTGGCTCCGCTGATGGCGTTTGTCAGCGATCGCGGGCGCTTGCCCACTGCTGAAGAAACTCAAGACTTCGCATCCTTACAAGTAGAATTTGGCACGCTTCGCAGAGCCTTTCAGGTGGTTTTGCAGGCGACCAATGTTCAAGAATGGGATGCGATCGCCGACAAGCGCCGTCAGGATTTGCTGGTGTATCTTGCTCTCAGCCATTTCAGCCGTCGTCCTAAACTGCGAGAGTTTTCCTCAACCGTGCAGAACGACATCAAATCCCTATTTGGGGGTTACCAACAAGCTTGTGCAGCAGCAGATCTGATGCTGTTAAGCCTCAGCAATCTGGAATTTATCGCCACTCGTTGCCAAGCCAGTGCCGTTGGGAAAAAGCTGCCGAATTCGCTATGGGTGCATGTGTCGGCGCTCGAAGCGCTCGATCCCTTACTTCGCCTCTACGAAGGTTGTGCCTCGCGCACGATCGGTCGTCCTCAAGAGGCAAATGTGATCAAGTTCCACTGCCGCAAACCCAAAATCTCTTACTTGGTTTACCCAGAGTTCGATGCTGATCCTCATCCTGCACTATGCACAATTATGCAGGTTGACCTACGAGATTTGCACGTCAGCTACCGTGACTATGACCTAGATGATAACCCACCTGTGCTGCACCAAAAGGATTTGCTGGTGATGCCGGATTATCCGCTCTATATGAAGTTTGCCAAGTTGAGTCGGCAAGAAGCGGATTGGGGACTGCTGGAGGATTGGGAAAAGATCCGCGATCAACGGGGATGGCAGAAGTGCCTGGAAGACCACTGTGCTGAGTTGAAGGGTCATCGGATGGTGTGGCAGAAGGATGCTGATCCTTACCGAGTGAAGTTGGTGCGATCGACGATTCGGGCAAAGCAGGTAGGACGAAAAGGTGAGGAATGATCATGCTTGCCTTGGCCAAAATCGAACAGCTTGTCCACTCCACACGCCTCAAGAACTATTTGCCCGCTAAGGTGATTTCGCCTTTTTTGTTTTTAGAAAGACTTTGCCTTATCGCTTGACTGTAGACAAACTACATGGGTATTCCCCTGTCAAACCGCAGTTAAAAATCGAGATTAGTCGCGCTGGCACTGCTGAACACATTTTCCGTCGTGGCAATCCTGACTCTTATGAAGGCATCTCTGAACATGTTGGCGTGTTTCCTTGTTTGCCAGAGGATCAGCAAAATGTTCCTATGCAACACCGCAGGAGCTTATCAGCCGTTGCACCTGTGACAACCAAACTGTCTGGCTTCACTTCAATCACCACCGCCGCAAAAAGCGATCCGGTTTAATCTTAGCCATCACTACGAGTGGATCTACGCGTCCAAAAGCAGCCAATAAACCGAAAACCCTTGGTTTTAGTAATTCTTCACAACCTAGCTTTGGCTTTGTAAAGCAAATAACGCCTATCTTATTTCTGGCTATATTATAGACATGTCTACAAGGCAAAAGACTTCTATATCAGGCGTTGTAGCGATCTTGCTACATATAACAATCCAAGTTCGCAGCTAAATAACGTCAGTTCGGCTTAAGCAAAAGCAGACAAAGCGGCATCAATCAGCAGAGAGGGCTTCTTGGGTTAGTGCCAGCAGGCGATCAACCCGCATACTAAGTTGACCAGGCAGTTGTCTGGAGAACAATGACGCGAATGCTCAACTAAGAAATGTTTTTGAGCTGGTCAATCACGATTCAATGATCGCTCGTCGGCGCAGCAGCAGCTTATCACTCAACACGATCAGGCGGTTCTTCATGTTCCATTTGAGCTTAGTGATCAGTTGGATGCTGGAATTCTGCCATAGCTGAAGGGCTAGTTTTTGAGAGACATAGCCCCGGTCGCAAAACACCTTAACAAGCAGAGCGTGCAAAGCAAAGAGTAAGCTGTGCCCCAAAGGTGGGCAAGTTTTTGACATTTATTCCTCAATTCAATGATGCCCAACAAAAAAGGGAGAGGCGCTAAGCGTCTCTCCCTATCATCAGGGTGCATCTACTAAACACAGTATGCCATCTTAAGGGTGGGGGGTGACACCCCTCATTGATGTTGTTTTTGTAAAGAAATCTCTCTCTTGTCTAAATTACTGTGCTATCTAGGCATTTCGTAGGATGTAATTAGGACTGTAGTGCCTGCTATGATTTGCTTCCAGCTAAATGCTTAGTTTCTTGCTAACCAATTGATTCGTCAGCTTAGGATCGGCGCGACCTCCAGTTTTTTTCATTACTTGACCGACAAAGAAGCCTAATAGCTTGGTTTTACCGCCCCGATATTGTTCTAATTCTTTTGGGTTTTCTATCAACACTTCATCGATCGCGCTTTCCAGTGCAGCTGAATCCGAAATTTGCCCCAACCCATCTCGCTCCACAATTGCCTTTGCAGAACCGCCTTGAGCCAGCAATTCTTGCAAGATATTCTTTGCAGCCGCATTACTAATGGTGCGATTTTCGATTAGCCCAATTAGTTCTGCCAAGCTCTCTGGCTTTAGGGGCAAATCACTTATGTTGAGATGGGCATTGCTGTTGAGGTAAGCACCCAAGTCGCCCATAATCCAGTTTGCCGCCAGTTTTGCCGAAGCGCCTGCCGCGATCGCCGCTTCAAAATATTCCGTTGTGGCATGGTCGTTGGTCAATACGCGGGCATCATAAACAGACAAACCCAACTCGCTAGTGTAGCGCTGACGCTTTTGAGCAGGTAACTCAGGCAGTTGCGATCGCCAATCTGCTAATTGTGCGGCAGATACTTCAATCGGTCCTAAATCGGGTTCTGGGAAATAGCGATAATCGCTAGACCCTTCTTTCTTCCGCATACTAATTGTGCGTTGAGAGCCTTCCTCCCATAGTCGCGTCTCTTGTACCAGCTTTTCGCCTGCTTCAACGGCTGCAATCTGGCGCTCAATTTCGTATTCGATCGCCCGCTGAATTGCACTAAAGGAGTTCATATTTTTGATCTCTACCTTCGTGCCAAACTCTTTTTGACCCACTGGACGCACAGAAATATTCACATCACAGCGGAGAGATCCTTCTTGCATGTTGCCATCGCCAACGCCCAAATATCGCACGATGCGGCGAATTTCTTGAGCATATTCGGCGGCTTCCTGACCCGTGCGAATATCCGGTTCAGATACAATTTCCATCAGCGGTACTCCTGCCCGGTTATAGTCAACCAGCGAATATGTAGACCCTGAAAGCCTTTCGCCGCCGCCATGCACTAGCTTGCCTGCATCTTCTTCCATATGCAGGCGGGTCACACCAATTCGCTTATGAGTGACGATTCCTGTTTCTTTGTCGTAGAGTTCAATGTTCAAAAAGCCATGTTCTGCGATTGGCAGATCATATTGAGAGATCTGATAATTCTTCGGCAGATCGGGGTAAAAATACTGTTTGCGATCGAATTTACTATAGGGAGCAATTTGACAATTCAGGGCAATCCCCATTTTTACCGAGGATTCCAACACAGCCTGATTCAATACAGGCAACGTTCCGGGTAAGCCCATACAAACGGGGTCGATTAGAGTGTTGGGAGGTTCGCCAAACTTTGTCGAGCTAGGAGAGAAGATTTTGGTATTTGTATTGAGTTGACAGTGAGTTTCCAACCCAATCACTGCCTCATACTGCGTTTTTGCTGGAGCCGATGCTGTCATGGAAACTTTCTTGCACAACAATAGGCTTCCATTTTAGCGGGAAGCGGCAGAGATCAAGAAAGTGGGTGAAAAGTGAAAAAGCTGAAAGTAAGAATTCTAAATTTTGGATCTGAGTTTCTTTGACTTTAACCTTCTCACGCTTCACTTAGATATGAATGCAACCTCGGCAAATGTCCAGTCGGGGCGGAGATCTTTTGCGTGGCGCAGATAAGGGTGATGAATTTCAACAGTAGGATTGGAAGTATTGAAGTGGATTAAAAAGCGGATACATCTGGGTAGGCTACCTTTCACATGCATCTGCTGGACATCTAGCAACGGAACCTGTGACCAATGCGGACGTTCGCGGGCGATCGCCGCCGGAAAAATTGCATCTAGATCTTTCGTCACAGAAAAAGTGACGCTGACAATTTCTTCCATTTCTAAATGGTTGCGGGTTTCAAGCTCATTTAACAGTTCATGCACCGCTTCTCGAATCGCATCAATAGAATTTTCTGTAACCGTTGTCGCACCACGAATAGCCCGAATTCGCCAACTCACACTTTTTTCTCCACTTTCAAAAGTAAATGTTATCTGTTTGATACTAAAAAAATAGTTAGAACTTAAACATTAAAGCTACCAATGATCATGGCTGAAAATCTGCAAAACGTCAGCAATTGAGTGATCCATTACTGAAATATTTTTGAAATGAGTCTTTCATCCAACTTTCCTCAAAATATTCTTGACAGATGCGATTGTAATTCGTGACAATTGAGAACTGTTGTATTTTTTGCTCGGATCAGGTCACATCTAAAGTTGAAACGTGCGATCGCTTTTCAGCTACCTGTACGGCGCACTTGAGGCGAAAATTAATGGTTTACGCAATTATTGAAACGGGTGGCAAGCAATTTCGGGTTGAACCCGGTCGCTTTTATGACATCGAGCGGTTAGCCATTGAACCCGATGGCAAGATTAGCATTGACAAGGTATTTTACGTCCAGAATGAGAGCGATATTCACGTTGGGCAACCCTTTGTCGATGGAGCAACAGTCGAGGGCACTGTAATACGGCATATGCGGGGTCGAAAAATCATCGTTTACAAGATGCGCCCCAAAAAGAAGACTCGTAAAAAGCAAGGTCATCGTCAAGAGTTAACTCGTTTGATGATTAACAGTATTGCCATTGACGGGCAGTCGCTGGGTAACGCTGTTGCTGAGACTCCTACTCGATCTGTCGATTTTGAAGCGGCTGAAGCAGCACAAGCGGCTGAGTAAAATTTTGATGATCAATCTCATCTGCAAATTTGACCACTAAGAAAAGTAGGGAAGACAAATATGGCTCATAAGAAAGGGACAGGCAGTACACGCAACGGTCGCGATTCTAACGCTCAACGCCTTGGCGTTAAGCGCTACGGCGGTCAAGTGGTTAAAGCGGGCAATATTTTGGTGCGTCAACGCGGCACCAAACATCACCCTGGTAACAATGTAGGTATTGGAAGTGATGACACTTTATTTGCGCTAATTGCGGGCGTTGTTACCTTTGAACGGCTCGGAAAAACGCGTAAGAAAGTTAGCGTTTACCCAGCAGCAGTAGCAGCGATCGCGGTTGAACCCGTGGCTGAACTAGTCACAGCGAAATAGCTTAATCTCAAAAAACACGGTTGGTTTTTTAAGCAAAAAGCAGTGAGCAATTCCGCTCACTGCTTTTTACTGGCATTAAGCTTTAGTGACGTTAGGTTATTTCAAGGCGTTGACCAAGGAGCGACCATTCTGAGCAAAACGTTCTGCTAAAACTTTTTGATAGACTGCTTCATAGCCATCGGTCATTCGCTGAGCGCTAAAATTGGTTTCCACATGTTGACGACATACTTGTCGGTCAATGGTGTCAATTTTGCTTAATGCTTGGATGCATTCTTCGACGGTACGACACAAAAATCCGGTTTTGCCATGAGCAATCACCTCAGGTGCAGATCCCATATTCATAGCAATCACGGGTGTTCCGGCGGCCATTGACTCAGCCATTACCAAGCCAAATGGTTCTCTCCACGTAATGGGAAAAAGAGTTGCCACTGCGTTTCCTAAAAGGACATTTTTCTGAGCGTGATTTGCCTCCCCCAAAAATTGTATTTGCGTACCGTCGATGTGAGGTTTAACTTCTTGCTCGTAGTACTCTACGTCAACTGGATCAATTTTGCCTGCAATTTTAAGATTCCAGCCTGTTGCCTTAGCGATCGCGATCGCGATATGAGTTCCCTTTTCGGGCGACATCCGACCCAAGAATGCTAAGTAGGGCGGTTCGCTGGGTTTAGGATAAAAGCGATAAGCCGACGTATCGACCCCGTTGTAAACCGTTGCCACACAGTTCAAATTTAGTCTAGGTTCTCGCTGAGAGTTAGAGATGCTAATAAATGGTTGACGACGAGCATGAACAAACATCTTTTCGTTGTCAGGCGTAAAAATGCCATGTAATGTATACACTGTGGGCGTTTTCACCAAGTTGGCGTAAGGTAGTCCAGCACATCCCATGTGCGAGTGGATGATATCAAACTCGCTGGCTCGTTCATAGACTTGACTCAACTGAAGCATTTCATAAATGCCCCCTTCTTTAATGGTTGGGTCAAGCCGCAGTGCTTTCGGGTGAACTGATTCTAGCTTGGCACTAGTCGTTGAGTCGCCAGAGGCAAACAAAGTAACTTCATGTCCACGCCGCACTAATTCCTCAGTTAGCAGACTCACAACTAACTCCGAACCACCGTAAGTGGTTGGGGGAACTTGCTCCCAAAGTGGTGCTATTTGTGCAATTTTCATGGAAACCTCCGGTTTATAATTATCCTGATCTTTTTAGATCGGTAGAATCGCCCAGCTAAACGCTGCTAGGAAAATGTTTGTTAAGTTTATTGAAGGGGATTTTTACCTAATGCTCAAAGAGTTTAGGTAAATTTCTCCGAGTAACGGAACACACAAATTATTTCATCAATTTCTCATTGGTACTGATTACAGCGCATCTTGCTAAAGCTATAGAAACAAAGAATCTTTAGAGAGAATTTATGAGATAGCTTAGAAAATCCAAAAATAAGGATTTTAGTTTTTCTATAATTCTTCAGGAGCAACAACACCAAGCTCAATCCTGAGAAGCCCGTACAGCAATTTTTGAGTCACTAAAATAAGTGCTAAGTGGGCAATTAGGCGATCGCTCCCTTCATTCTCCAACGCGCCCCAGATTTGACACTGCTGATGGGTAGCGTAAAACGCTTGAGCCAAGCCTTGAGCAAGAATTGTGATTCGAGATGGATAAAGCGATAAGGGTTGAGAATTTTTGGCTAAAGTATCTGCTTGCCAGGGTAGCTCATCCCACACGGTAAAACACTGACTGATTAACTGACGTTCCGCCACAGTACAGGTGCGAAGCTGCTGTCCCGTCAACCAAGGAATTGGATTTGGCTGTGCCCATTGCCATTGTGAAGCATCCTCCAGCCAGTTCAGCCTAATCATTTCCTGTTGAGTGGCAAGCCGTAACAATGAGCAGCAGCGGGCATGAGCATGTTGAATCGAAAATAGACTTAGATGTGAGCGTTTAGCCGGCTGGGAGTGAGCAGTAAGGAAGGAGGAGTGGGGATCAGCGGAAACAAAGAGTGAAGCGATAGGTTGGTTTAGACAAGTGAGCCACTGGGCGATCGCCGACTCACCTATCCGAAACTCTAAATAGCCAGATGGGGTTGATTGAATCTCAACATAGTCTAGTAAGCCAACCTCTAACTCGGTAAGTAGTTGAGAGCAAGTGTAATCAGACTTACATACAGATACGTTCAAGGATATTTGTGCAACCAAAATATCTGCCACTTTGACCGCACAAATATTCGCATAGACACATATTTGATGAGTAACTGCGGATAGATAGGTTAGCTGAGTCGTCTTATGACTGCGTTTCAGTAAATTTTTTGAATTTTGAAATCTACGTTTTAATAACGAAATATGAGTGTGATGAATACAGGGAAATAATTTTTCCAGAGAGTTTTCTTCTGACAGCAAAGTATCTTGCAGTATAATTTGCAACAGCTGTTTAGGCGGACAAAGGGTGACTTGCAATATAGTACTTATTAGACTGGGCGAAGCTTTTGCTTCCAAAAGTCATTTCTAGTAAAAGCTAACTTTTCAATCAGTGTTTTCGTTAGCAAGTGGTTTACTATCTTTGGCAAGGTGTGTAATTTCGGCAAGGTGTGTAAATAGCGCTAAACCTTGCTGCTGTTTGTAATATTTAAGCAGTTATTGATTCAACAACTTTTCCACTGCGTCTACATAGATACACATTTTATAGTCTCAAAAAGGTTACAAGGGAGATGTGAAGATACACTAGTGCAAAAAGAGTAACCTTTCTTCATAAAATAGGCGTTTATCGCTTTGCTTAGAAATAAATATTTTTTGAACTTCTACTGCTAACTTCAGCCTCTCACTTATGTACTCAGTATCTTCTAACACCCCAGAGGCCTCGCGTCCATTTTTAACTTGGCAACGTATCATCGATTGGTCGCAGGAGCACTATCGAGTGAGATCGTTTGCCAAGGATGAAAAAATTCCAGCAAGACCCGGATTGCTTTATCTCGTTCAACGAGGTGCAGTTCGCTTAGTCGGTAGCGCTCAGGTTAATGCAACGAGCAATCTATCGCGAACCGTAAATGTGACTCCTGAAGAGGCATTTTTAGGATTTGTAGGGGCGGGTCAGCCTTTTGAAATTGTGGCGCAATCGCCGTTTACCTTACAGAGCTATGCGCACGTTGACCAAACCTCCGTCTTATGGATGTATTGGCATGATTTAGACAATTGGCCTCACTTTCGTAGAGAAGTGCTAGATGCATTTCGCTATCAGCATCAACGTAAGTTGCTTTGGCTCAGCACTTTGGGGCAGCGACGAACCATTGACCGTCTGTTGGGCTTCTTAACCTTACTCATTGAAGAGTTTGGAGAGCCTTCCGAAAATGGCTATTGCTTACCTTTTCCACTGACTCATGCTCAAATTGGTAGCGCGATTGGTTCTACTCGCGTCACCGTTACCCGCCTTATGGGCAAATTGCGTCAAAAGGGTATGGTTTGCACCCAAGGCGATAATTTGATTTGTATTCCAGCAGATTCGATGTTGGGCAAGAGTTGAAGTATCGGCTTGAATCTAAATGAGCAAATTAAAGGGATGTTTTACCATCCCTTTGCTTTAAATAGTTAGATTACATATTTAGAATGGTCAAAATGCCAACAAGTGCAGCGATCGCTCCTGCAACAGTAGACCAAACAGGATGAGCGCTTTGACTCGTGCGTCCGCTCGAACTTTGCAAAGTGTCTACATCCAGCCAAGACGTTGTGCCTCGTCGTAACCATCCCGTTGCTACAACAGTCTGATTGATTAAGTCTGCCGGACGGGTAGCTTTGGGAAATAGATCTCCAAGAAACCCAAAGCGAGAAGTGCAGTGAAGGCTGACAATTCCTGTGGCGGTGTCCAAAAGCAAGTCCTGATTCAGGTGATTGTTAATTGCAGCGCGACCTAGCACACGGCCCTCTAGACGAACGATTTGGCTATTGATCGGTAGCAGTGTTGCTTGTTGTGTGGCATCTGCTAAAGACAGGTTGGGGGTAGATGCTTTTAGAGAGGATGGGCGAATCTCTGGAAAAAAGGAATTGATGCGAATGATCGTGCCGATGCAAAATCCCACGAATGGTAAGCCGCGTAAAAGGGTGCGATCGCTTGCCATCCAGCTAATCACTTCCAGGTTAAGCGGCTTGCCTATCCAACCCACTAGGAAAAGCAAGCAGGCAATCAACAACCCTAAGCCTATGCCAAAATAGGGTGCCCCTTGAAGCAGCAGGCTGCGCCATTGTCGTCCGCTAAGAGTCGGTTGTCGTGATTTAGAGGGTAGGGATTGCCAATTTAATTCGGGATCAAGCTGCCAATGACGAGCGTAGAGGGAGAGCAGCTGTAAGCGATCGCCTATAGGTGGATGGGAACTGTTGATGGCTAACCATTGGCGGTAGGGATTGGTGCTATCCCATTGCAATAGTGGCTCAATCGACAAATGAGGATGAAAGCTACCTAAAGAAATTGCCGTGCGGTAATTGAGGGGCATTAGCAGATCAAACCCTTCAAGCAAATAGCTGGTTTGCTTTTGATGCTGTACATCTTTAGCAGTGCCGATCGCGATTTTTAGCAGAGCGCGGGTGTAGCCGTTAGGATTGCCCGTTAGATCGGTTGCCACGCGATCGCCATAATAAACCCGCTGCCGGGATAGCCAGAGCGGAATCCAATGCAGCACCCAATAAAGTCCATAGCTGAAGGCTGCAATCAACGAGGCAGAAGCGCGTGAAGTGGCGGCTGTCTTTTGACTGCCCCAATCTGCCACAACTTGATAAAGCGTGTAAGGAATTTGCAGCATCACAATTGCCACAGACATCAGCGGTACATCCCAATTGGCAAGATGCCCTAACTCGTTCGCGTAAATGGCAGCAATTTCATCGTCTGCAAGTTGGTCTAGCAAGCCCTGGCTGACAACAATGCGGGAGATCGCAGGCATTGCGCCATAGGTGAAAGCGATCGGTGCTTGAGTTGGCAAAATTCCTAAAGCGGGTGGTGAAATTCCATTTTGACGACAAAAGCGAGGCAAGAGTTGGATCGTTTCGGGGCTATAGCCTGCCAATTTTGGCAATGTTAAGGGCTGCAAACCATAGAGTATTGTCAGCAAACCATCCAAAATCCACCGCGAGCCGGCCAATACAACCAGTAGCAAGACTGCCGTAAAAGATAGTGTCCAATTAGGTGCACCAGATTGCACAACGCTAAATCCTAAGCGGGGCAACAGCTTAATCAGCATCGTGCTATAGGATGCAAAGACCCAGTAAAGCATCTGCTGAATGCCTACATATAGGGCGATCGCGGTCAGGATTTGAATAATAGCCAACTGGAGCCATTTTACTTTTCCTAAAGGCTTCCAGTGTTTTGCTCGTCCAGCATTGCGCCAAGTGGGTTGATAAAGATTGACTGATCGCTTAACGGGTGCATCGGTATGTGCAGCACTAGGCAGAACTGACGTGGAAGCCGAATCGGCTGGTAAGGAAGCTGGAGCAGATTGCTCGGATGAAGTATTTAGTGAGATGAACCCTGTTGTGCTGGGTATCGCAACGGACGGCTTGACAGGAGGTGGCGATGGCAATGGCACAAAGCCACTGAGATCCATTGAGGATTCTGAGGCTTTTAAATCCGAGAACCTTGGCTCTTCTAATGTGACAGGAATATTGTTTGGCTGTGGTGCTAGATGAGGATGGCGTTTGGTCAAGGTGTCCAGTGTGCGGTTTGCCCAAGTTTGCACCTGCTCACTAGAATTATTCTGCAACTGTTGGCAGACTTGTGCCGCTTGCATTGTTTCGTCTAATCGCTCATAAGCGATCGCTAGCGCCATTTGTGCCCGCGCAATCAAGGGCTGATCAGCAGCCATGGAGAGCGAAGTTTCGAGCAGCAGCGCAGCAGTGGAATAGTCTTCTTGTTTGAATGCGGCTAAACCAGCTTCTAGATCAGTCAGATCAGCAGCAGAATTGGTAGACGACTGAGGAGAAGTCATAGTGTGCACTCTCACTTAGAACCCTTCAAGGATACCTCTACAATGGATTTGGTTCTCTCCCAGAAAATACGGGGGCGATCGCGTTTAGTTGCAACTCCGGATGGTCCGCTTCCACTTGCCCTACATTCCATTCGTTGCGAAACAGCAGCACTGGGCGGTTCCAGCTGTCTTTTACCGTCACCGTATTAAACAGCCGCCCTGCTTTTTCTAAGGCTTCCCATCCGCCCACTACCCAGCGAGCCACCGAATAGGGCAATAGTTCCAAAGTTGTTTCCACACCATATTCACTTTGCATCCGAAACTGCACCACTTCAAACTGCAACTGCCCAACTGCTGCCAAAATCGGCTCCCGTTTTGACTCATCAGCGGAATGCATAATTTGCACTGCACCTTCTTCCCGCAGTTCAAGCACCCCTTTTTGAAATTGCTTAAATTTGGACGGGTTTGGATTTTTGAGGTAGGCGAATAGCTCTGGTGAAAAGGAAGGAATACCTTCGTACTCCAATTTTTGCCCAACATAAATAGTATCGCCGATCGCAAATACCCCCGGATTGTTCAAGCCAATCACATCTCCTGGATAGGCAGTCTCAATCACTTCTCGATCTTGAGCAAACAGTTTTTGGGGACGGGATAGCCGCACGATTTTTCCAGTACGCGCGTGATTCACGGTCATATCTTTTTCGAACTTACCAGAGCAGACCCGCACAAAAGCTACGCGATCACGGTGCTTCGGATCCATGTTTGCCTGAAGTTTGAAGATAAAACCTGAAAACTCAGGATAGGTTGGCTCGATGTCGCCTTGATTGCTCACATGGGGAGTCGGTTTAAGGGCGTAATCTAAAAAGGCGTTAAGGAATGGCTCTACCCCAAAGTTGGTCATAGCGCTGCCAAAAAAGACTGGAGTCATCATGCCCGCATGAACTGCCTCAAGATCTAGTGCTGAGCCAACGCCTTCTAGCAATTCCAAATCATCTTTGAATTGGTAGTACAAATCCTGTTCTAAAAGCTGCTCAATCCGGGGGTCGCCGAAGTCAATCATCGTGTCTAGCGCCTCTCGCTGTCCGTGGGCACTGCGTTCAAACAAATGGATTTTTTGACTGCTGCGCTCAAACACGCCCTTGAAGCGATCGCCCATACCAATAGGCCAGTTTGCGGCGTAGGTGGCTAAGCCCAATTCTTGCTCAATTTCATCCAGCAGTTCCAGCGGTTCCCTGCCGGGGCGATCAAGCTTGTTGACGAACGTAAAAATTGGCAGTCCGCGCAATCGGCAGACTTCAAACAGCTTGCGAGTTTGTGGTTCCAACCCCTTTGCCGCATCAATTAGCATCACCGCATTATCAGCAGCAGCAAGCGTGCGATAGGTGTCTTCACTAAAATCTTGGTGACCGGGCGTATCCAGCAAGTTGATTTGACAGCCTTTGTAATCAAACTGCAACACGGTAGAGGTAATCGAAATGCCGCGCTGCTGCTCCATTTCCATCCAGTCCGAAGTGGCATGACGCTGCGCTCGACGAGCTTTTACGGCTCCTGCTTGGTGAATGGCACCTCCATATAGCAACAGCTTTTCCGTCAATGTGGTTTTACCAGCATCCGGGTGGGAGATGATGGCAAAGTTACGACGGCGCTCAACTTGGGTTTGCAATTCAGCCTGAATTTCAGTGGACATTTATTCGCTGGGTAGGTAAATCTTGAAGGATGGAGTTTTCCCGACAGAACCTCAAGTCTAGCAGCACCTTAAACAGGGCTACAAGGGCAAGACTTTACTTGATGAAACCCGATCAGAATGGGGCTAGACTGGGCGGATAGTGATCCATGACTAGTATGGATTTGCTGTCTATTTCCCATTGAATGGATTGGATATTTGCTATGGATGATCTGACTCAACGCCGCAAGCTACTTTCTGCTCTATCTCATGGCGCAATCTTCTTAAGCTCTTCGATAATTTCGATTGGCATTCCGATCGCGATTCTGATTATTTCAGACGATCAAGTAATCAAGGATAACGCCAAGGAGTCTATTAATTTTCACATTAATCTTTACTTATACGGGATAGTTTTCGGGCTGCTCTTGTTTGTGGTAATTGGATTCCCGCTTTTAATATTGTTGCTGGTTGCCAGTTTTGTGCTGCCGATTATGGCGATCGTTCATGCCGCCAGTGAGCCCAATAAATCCTATCGATATCCATTCATCTTCCGATTAGTTTAGTAAGCCGCAATTCAAACGGTGAGCCAAATTATTGCAGGATATTTTTCCAATCAACTTTACGGAAATCTCACTAAGTTGGGGTGGGTTTTTGCGATCGCTGCCTTTTTACGATCGCTGTATAGTGTCAATGTAGTGAAGCCCAAGTGGATGTGAAGCTCTTTATGCAAACTCCTAATACTTTTGATTCTGATAAGCGCAAACTTCTGTCTTCATTGGCTCACGGGTCAATTTTTATCAGCGCTACGCTTATCTCAATCCTAATTCCAATCTCGGTTTACTTCGTTTCCGATGATCCCATTGTGAAAGATAACGCCAAGGAAGCGATTAATTTTCACTTTAATGTTTGGCTCTATGGAATTTTCCTGGTTCCCCTTTCATTTATCACCTTTGGATTAGCAGGTGGTCTTTGGTGGTTAATTCATTGGGGATTCACCGCCTGGGCGATTTATCACTGCTTAAACACTCCTGATCTGCCATTTCGCTATCCGTTTATTTTCCGCCCTTTGTAGGGGTGGGGCGCGATCGCTGGAGCAATGCGTCTCTGTTTAAAATAAAACTGCCCCACAGTTGAACCACTGCAGGGCATAAAATTACAGTTAAACGCTTGTATATGTAGTATTACAAAATCTTCAAAAGGCATGTTTCACTGATGTGCCAATCATTAGAGTGGTTATATTTGCCGGGGCGTATCCAAAATAGTAACGAGATCATTTCTGTAAGGCTGTTGTCTTACAGTAAAGCCATTCACCTCATGCACTAACAAATTCAGCAGCCTCAACGGCTGCTTTTTTTATTGTCATTTCAGCAATTTTGCTCGCAAATATCTTGTGCTGTCGATGACGTAAAGCCTTGCGTTTGAATTGCCTTACAAAATCGTGTTGCTGATCCAACCAAATCCTAAGCCAATCAGACAAACGACTGTTAATAACCAAAAGGATTGTATTCCATTAACGTTTCTTGTTTGCAGGTCAATTCGAGCCAGTGTTTCAGCGGCGAGAATTGTCAAGATTTGGATGAAAACATGGAGCCAAAAAAAGATTACGGCTGCCAGTGCAGCAAACAAAAAAATTGCAGTAAATGCCACAGTATCAGAGTGAAACCAACGGGTGATAAAGGCGCTGAAGCTCGTTAAAGGCGACATGAATGCCATTGACGATACTACGATCCAGCTAATTGCTAGGACTGCGCTAAATAAATTATGGTCAAGCGCAAGGCTGCACAGGTTCTTAGGTTGAGATGTTGAAACTTTGGCTTCTGCGGTTGCCTTAGAGTCAGGATTGGCTGGTTGAGCTTCATCTGACGATTGGGGCGATTTTGCTATGGGGGGCTTTTCAGATGATTGAAGGTTGTCAGATTCTAAAGATCGCGATCGCTCTTGACCCACAGTTGATGCCTGCCGAAACTCCGCCTCGGCAGGCATCGTTTCTCCAATCATCTGATAGCATTCCGCAATGAACCACGAAGGCTTTGGCGAAGGCAATCCTGCTAGGTACCAGCCAAAGCTGGCATAGCAAACAATGAGTAACGTTAAAGACACCCAAGGAAACCGTTTTACATACATCTTTACTTCAACTTTAAGCCTTCAGCCTTTGACCGAGTTTACTGATTCTATGTTCAATCTCTTCGTGAAAGCGTTTGGTAGAAGCAAAGTCCTTGCGCTATTAGCCGCTAATCGCAGGATGTGAGTGTGAACAAGAACTCGCCAATTTGGAAAATGTCTTTGTTGCAGAACTAATTGCAATCTATCTCACCCTATGGCAACAGCGATCGCAGCCCACCATTCAGCGGCTAAATTCGCTACTGTAATAATCTCTGATTAGAAGCATTCATTTGAAGATATTTGCTTAGAAAAAATCCGCCTATTGTGTGACCCAATAACCTTGAGAAAAGGAATGGAGCATGTAAAGATGCTGTAACGCTGGCAACTGTTTTTCCCACACTCAAGCTGCAAGGGAATTTATGACGCGAATTTTGATACTACACGCTTCTTTAGGAGCCGGACACCTGAACGCAGCAAAAGCCCTCTGTACAGCCTTTGAACGCATTTCCGAGGTGGAGGTTCGTAGCGAAGATGCATTGAGCTATGCCAACTCTCTTTACCGGAGTGCGGTGACGCAAGCCTATAAGCAATTGAGCGAGAAGGCTCCCCAGCTTTACAGAGCCTTTTATGAAGGCAGCGACATCAGCGATTTGGAAAAATCCCTCGACAGCAACCTGACTTGGGCAAAGCTAGAACGCCCATTTTTTGCTGATTTGGAACAGTTGCTCAAAGAGTTTGATCCGGATGCGATCGTGTGTGTTCAGCAAATTCCCAGCCGTTTGCTTCAAATTTTGGAGCAAGATGCACAAACGGCAAAACCTCAATATGTAGTAGTAACAGACGTAATTGCCCACAGCACTTGGATTAATCACGGCGTTCATGGCTATTTTCTACCCAACAGTCTCAGCGCTAATTTGCTGATTCAGCGGGGCGTTAATCCGGCAGTGCTGCATGTGACGGGGATTCCTGTAAAACTGGAGATTATGGAGTCGAAAACGAAGGAAGAGACGCGATCGCGTCACTCTTTGCCAAATAACATCCCCGTAGTCACACTATTTGGCGGCGGCTTGAACCACCGCCGGGTCAAATCAATGGTGGTCGATTTGCTGGCAAGTCCATTGCCTATGCTATTGATTGTTGTTGCAGGCCGAAATGAAAAATTGGTGGAAGCGCTGGAAGAGGTGACCGATAGCTCCCACGTACAATTGCTTAAACTAGAACAGATTGATTATGTGGATGATTTAGTAGTGGCAAGTGATTTGGTGGTTACCAAAGCAGGCGGGTTAATCACCAGCGAAATTTTGGCACGAGGCACCCCCATGGTGATTGTGGATCCAATTCCAGGGCAAGAGGAGCAAAATGCAGATGTGATTGCTGCGGCTGGCGCTGGAGTGCAGCTACGATTGCTAGAGATGGTGGCACCTGCCGTGCAATATCTATTGAAGCGTCCCGATCGCCTTGCAGAAATGCATCAGTCGGCATTGGAGTTAGGGCAACCACGGGCAGCACTCAATATTGCAGAACACATCCTGAACGATCTCAACGCTCGTCGTGTAATGCAGACTTTAGAAGTAAGCGAATTAGAATCAAACGCGATCGCCCATGCAGAATAATTCCAAACTTTCCGCTCCCCCTCTAAAGACAGAGACATTTCTTTGGGGAGTCGCAACCTCCGGCTATCAAATTGAAGGCGGCTACAACGGCGAAGGTGAACCCAAAAACAATTGGGCACTAATTGAGCAGCGCGGTAGCGTTATGAAAACGGGTGCAGCAGCAGAATTTTGGACCCGTTACGAAGAAGACTTTCAAGCCTGCCAAAAGATGGGGCTAACTGCCTTTCGCCTCGGTTTAGAATGGGCGCGAATTCAGCCTTCCTCAGAACTATCTTTATCTTCAACTCCACCATTTGATCGCAAGGCGCTAGATGAGTATGCAGACATAATTGCTGCTTGTCGCCGCCATGGACTAGAACCTGTGATTACGTTGCATCACTTTACCCATCCTGCTTGGCTGGGATTGGATGCATGGCTTGCAGAAGACACTATTGATCGCTTTGGAGAATATGTGCAAACTACGGTTGCTCACATCAACCATCGCCTAATTGAACACCATCAACTTGCTCCAATCCATTGGTATATCACCCTCAACGAACCCAATATTCTAGTTTCCAACACTTACCTCAGTGGGCAGTTTCCCACCGACTCTATCCTGGGTATCGGGTCTGTATTTCCAGCCTATAACCATTTATTAGCGGCTCATGTGCGTGCTTATAATCTGATTCACGACCTGTACGAAGCAGAAGGCTGGACGACTCCCCGCGTGTCGTTGAACACCTATTGCAGTGATCTCTACTGGTCTGAAAAAGTAATTTGGGATTTGCTCAGTTTACGGCTGCGATCAATCGATCCTAGCAACCTACAAGACTATGTTTATGAGAATGCGCAACGGATGGAAGCAGCCCTGCGAAACGCGAATCTTTCGTTTCGGCGAGATTTGCCTTACCAATTGGGGCGTTTCGCTCACTGGTTTAGTAATCGCTTAGGACGACGTAATTTTGATGCGCGTCACTTAGGTAGCTTTTTGCAAGAACTGGAAGCCTCACCCCGTACCCAAGTGTTTGATTTCATTGGCATTGATTACTACGATCCCTTCATTGCCCATGTTTTTCGCTTGCCATCGTTTTCCGATTTTGAGTTTGAGACGAAAGATTTTCGTGGCTGGCTGATGAGTGGCATCACTAGCAAATGGTGGGATTGGCGCAGTTTGCCCGAAGGACTGCATTTTTTCTGTAAGTTTTATGCAGAGGAGATTGGCAATTATCCGATTTTGATCGCAGAAAATGGCATGGCGTTACGGCGAAAGCCCGATAACAGCGTGGCATCTCGGCGCGGTGACCAATTGCAACGCAGCGAGTTCTTGAAAGCCCATGTGTTTCAAGTGGAGCGTTTGATTAAAGAAGGAGTGCCGATGGTGGGCTATATGCACTGGTCGCTAACCGATAATTACGAGTGGGGATCATATACACCGCGATTTGGGCTACTTTCCATTGATTTTACTCAGGGCAGCGATCGCATGGTGGAAGATCATTTAGGCGATCGCCCTTCCGAAACCTATGCTCAGCTGATTCGCGAAATGAAAGGCAGTCTATCAACTCAAATTCCTAGCGGTTAAGGCATAAGAGTTTTGACTATGAACTACTCCATCGCGATCGCAGCGTTGCAAAGCGCTGATCCTATTCTTGGCTCCGCGATCGCTCAAATTGGAACCTGTACGCTTGATCAACAGCAGCAAACTGGCGATTTGCTTTCCTCACTGGCGCGATCGATTTTGTATCAGCAACTTTCTGGCAAAGCTGCCGGGGCGATTCATCGTCGCTTTTTGGCGCTGTATCCTGATCAACCCTTTCCAACGGCTGCTAGTATCCTTGCCACACCCGATGATGTTTTACGCGGTGCTGGAATCTCTCGCCCGAAAGTGATTTACATAAAAGATCTGGCGCAGAAAGTGCAAGTGGGTTTGCCCACTCTATTAGATTTAGAGCAGTTAGACGATGAAACTATTATCCAAACCCTGACACCTATCAAAGGTATTGGGCGCTGGACGGTGCAAATGCTGTTGATTTTTCGATTGCATCGTTGGGACGTTCTGCCAGTCGATGATTTAGGAGTTCGAGCAGGGGCGCGTCGCCTCTACAATTTGCCAGAACTGCCTAATAGAAAGACTCTGGAACAGATTGGGCAAACCTGGCAGCCTTACCGGACGATCGCTTCCTGGTATCTTTGGCGCACCCTGGATGATGGACAACCGGACAAGTGACTTTCAATCCTTACAACTCAAACCCCTGGATTAGGGTTTTACCTAAAGTTCCTTCAAAGGCGCGTTGAGTAGAGGTTAACAGCACCACCACATTTTTGCCATTGGGCGACAGTACCACTTCTCTGATAGAAAAACCAACGGTCCAAGCCTGTGGCTCATTCATAGATCTGATCGCTTTTGTTTTTGCACCATAAGTCATCTGCATTTGCATAAATGCCTGATCTTTTTGTGCCGTGCCGCCAAACATCGGCGAAACCGTGGCAGTTTGCTGTAACCGAATTTTCATTGCAGGTTTGCCTGCTCCCATGTTCACGGTGACTGTTTCAGTGCCGTTTGGGGTGCGTGATCGCGCTTCAATGGTCAAATTCGTGCCAGTCGTAGGGGACTTTAGCTGGAGATCTTTCCGCAGCGTTTGAGTTTGTTGCAATAATTTGCTTTCTGCTATTTCCAAACTTAATCCCGCATCCACTTCACCATATTGGGTTTCAATGCAGCCTGTCTCAACACACGCATTCTTTGCCACATCTATTACTTGCAGCGCAGATTTGGGAATTCCGGCTCCCAAATCTCGCCAGCTTTCTAAATATAGGTAGTAGCGTCCATCTGTTGAAAAACCAGCGTTTTTTTGCAGGGTGCGTTGAGAGGGCGCAGAAAAATCAACGGATTCGATCGCAGCCGTCGGCGCAGAGGTTGAAATTGGATTTGGCGCAACCGCGCCCTTATTCACTTGATCGTTGGCTGACGGTTTAGCCTGAGTCAATTCTGCCTTCACCGCAGAGATTGAGCTAATTGCAGAAGCCAAACCCACCATCAGCATCGGTAAAAGGAGGCTCCGAATATTTATATTTTTTGGCAACATAGAACTGAGATAAAGTGCAACTGTATTGGGATCTTGAGACGGCTAGGCTCGTTTTTCGTTCCAAGGCTGCCTCAGCATCTCTCATCCCTTTCATTGGGTTTACAGCTCGTCAGGATCGGTTCATGTATTTTAGGATTACCACCAAAGAATGAGCTTGGGTGATAGCGCTTCGCGCGACGAAGTCGTTCGCTAAACCAAATGGGCTTGTAAAAAATAGAATCCTGTTGCGGACGCCAGTACTGAAAAACATACGATTGCAGTGAGGCGAACCCGCTTTGTGTAAGGTGAAGGCACAATCCACTCGCGCACCAGAATAGACGAGATCGCGCCAAAAAGGTAGCTGAGGCATAGGGTCAAATACTGCCAATCTTGCCAAATCCACCATGCAGCACACAGTGTCAGCGATAGCGCCAACATAGCCGCTTCCACCAGTTGAGGAGGATTGTATTGGCTGGTGATCTCCAGCCCATGCCACCAAGCACGCCATCGTCTCATGCAAACTTATCCTAAAACTACCCGTAGGATAATGCAGGCGGCAAAAATTAGCTAGATCCAAAATACAAGTGTTAGAGGACGACTTTTCTCAAACACTCGATCGCCTCCTCCATCTCTACTTGAGGAAACTCTTTATAAAATCGGCTCACACTTTGAAAAGGATGAGGAGTTGCCAACACGATCACGCGATCGCTCCAAGTTTGCAGCTGGGGCAAAATCTCTGGTGGTGCCACAGGAACGCAGATCCAAATCTCGGCAGGTTTCTTGGCACGCAGAGATTGGGCTGCAACTGCCATTGTCATTCCTGTAGCGATCCCGTCATCTACAATTAGCGTGATCGCCCCCGATGGATCGACCTGAGGACTAAATGGTGCTAATTGTTGCCATTGAGATTGGGCACGCTCCCGTGTTTGCTGCAACATCAATTCATCAAAATCGGAGGAAAGTGATTGTCTTTGGGTTAACCATAAAACATGCCCGTTTGATGTAGCAGCACCAAGCGCTAATTCTGGATTTTCAGGGCGAGTAATCTTCTTTGCTACGATCACATCCAATGAGCAATGCAGCGCTCGGGCAATCGGAGCCGCCACCGCAATACCACCCCTTGGCAATGCATAGACCACAAACCGACTGAGTGCTTCAGTTGCGCGATCGCGGGTTGAAGCGCGAGCTTCGACTACAGCTAAAACCGCTTGGGCTAAACGCTCACCTGCCTCTAACCGATTTGCAAAAACCGTCGAATCTGAGCTTGGAGGCGGTGAATTAAAAGACATAGTAACTCCAGCAATCTTCCCCAAAAAACCAAATAGTGGGATTAGGGGATTTTCTTCATCATGCCTGAGTTTGTTTGAATCTGCCGACTGACACTAGAAAAATCCTCAGACCTGTCATACGCTAGCCCAAAGGTATCAAATCATTTTCCCACCGTCATGACTGCCGAAAACCAAATCGATCTATTCAACTTATCCAGCATCCCAGATGCATCTCCACCACTGATTGACCCAGAGCAAATTCCTACGGATTCTAAAATTTTCATTCCTGTAGGAACCTATGCCACGATGGATGCGATGAAACAGCACTGTAACCGCTGTTATCGCTGTGAGTTGGGTCATACGCGCACAAATGCGGTGGTAGGCGAAGGCAATTTGAATGCTGACATTATGATTGTGGGAGAAGGTCCAGGACAAACTGAGGATGCAACAGGACGACCCTTTGTAGGGCGATCGGGCGAACTGCTAGACAAAATTTTGGCAGCAGTCAAGCTAACGCGAGATCAAGATGTGTTTATTTGCAATGTAGTGAAGTGCCGTCCACCGGAAAACCGCGATCCAAAACCAGCGGAAGCGGCAGCTTGTAAAGGCTATTTACTAGAGCAAATTCGGTTGGTAGATCCCAAAATCATTTTGCTAACTGGGAAGATTGCTCTATTAAATTTGTTGGGCATTAAGCAAGGAATTACGAAGGTGCGGGGACAGTGGATCGAGCAGGATGGTCGTTTGTATATGCCGATCTTTCATCCGGCATATCTGCTCCGAAACCAATCGCGGGAGGTGGGGCAACCTAAATGGCTGATGTGGCAAGATGTTCAGGCGGTGCGCACCAAGCTAGATGAGTTGCGGCAATAGGATGGGAGGCTTCAGCGATCTCCCTACTGAATTTAATCTCCAATCAAAAAGGAGATGATTACCACCTCCTTTTTGATTCAGTCTTGTTATTTAATAACCAGCAGAAACTTTTGTAGTCGGCTATTTATTCGGTTGAGGAGTGGTTCGCAAGTAGGGTTTGATTTCAGTCACGCCTTTAGGAAACTTTTGTCTCGCTTCTTCGGTAGGAATCGTAGGCACTACAACCACATCATCTCCATCTTTCCAGTTGGCTGGAGTCGCCACACTGTAGTTGTCGGTCAATTGCAGCGAGTCAATCACCCGCAGAATTTCGTCAAAGTTACGACCTGCACTCGGTGGATAGGTCAGGCTCAACCTTAGCTTCTTGCTAGGGTCAATTACAAAAACGGTACGAACAGTCACCTTCGCATTTGCATTGGGATGAATCATGTCATAAAGGTCTGACACTTTTTTATCCGCATCTGCCAAAATTGGATAATTTACAGTTGTTTTTTGAGTTTCGTTGATGTCTCCAATCCAACCCGCATGAGAGGTTGCGTCATCTACACTTAAAGCAATGACTTTAACATTCCGCTTATCAAACTCAGGTTTGAGTTTAGCAACTTCGCCAAGCTCAGTGGTGCAAACGGGCGTATAGTCGGCAGGATGCGAAAAAAGAACAACCCAACTATCTGCTGCCCAGTCATAGAAGTTAATCTCTCCTTCAGAGGATTGCTGGGTGAAGTTGGGCACTGTATCGCCGAGGTAGAGAGCCATAACTGATTAGTTCCTTTCTGCTATCTGAATTACATAATCACTGTTTAGATCATGCCATAAACCCCGGTTCCCCGGTCGGATTCCAGATCTATTTAATTTTGAGATTAGTAAATGATGCGATCGCGTTCTAAGTATTTCAAGATCGTTACATTCCTAGACAAATTGCTGCTTCTGGCATTCTAGGGTGACTATCTGCTCAAGCTCTCAATCACTCCTCTCAGCACAATAGGCTTGGATTTGCAGCATTCTACAATCCAGCAGTCATCTATCTGTTTGCTATTTTAGTCATCACCAAATCTTAAAATCTGAAAAAAACCTTCAGGAAGAAGCGATAATTTCAGACGAGACAGTCTTCAAATTACTCAGAGTTAGAGATTCATGGAAGCAAATGCACTCCTCATTGTTGACGAAAAGCCCCTTTCGCTGCGGCAATGCCTACGCTATTTGCAAATAGGCGGAAAATTGCAAGGATTTATTGGAGATGTCTTGCGACAATATGTTTTAGAACAAGAGTTAGAAACCCGCGAGGGATTAGAGATTAACTCCGCGATGGTAGAGCAGGCAGCGGTTGATTTCCGTTTGCAAAATCAGTTGACCGATGCGCAGACGTTTCAAGATTGGTTGGTGCGTAATGGCACAACCTATGATTTATTCCATAGTCAGATCAAAAACAGCTTTAAGCTCGAAAAGCTAAAGGCTCAGATTACTGAACCTCGTCTACAAGAGCATTTTATTGACCGGAAGTTAATGCTTGATCGGATTGTGCTATCGCGCATTGTTGTAGAAAGCAAAGAGATGGCAGAAGAGCTGCATACACAAATTGCTGAAGGCGGTAGTTTTGAGCAACTTGCTCGCGAATACTCCAAGGCAGATGAGCGCGTTGCTAATGGCATGATGGGACCTGTAAGCCGCGGCACAATGCCTGATGTGCTAAGGTCGGCGCTTGATTCGGTCGAGCCAGGAAGTGTAGTGGGTCCTTTGCCGATCGAGAATTACTGGGCAATTTTTCGCGTTGAACAATTTCTGTTCGCTACTTTAGAAGACGCTCAACTTAAGCAAACCATGCAAGGTGAGCTGTTTGAGCGCTGGCTAACCGAAAAAATTCAATCAATGACAGTTAAGCTTCAAGTCAACGAATAAAGATCCGAGTCTTCCATTGTCCATTTGCTAGAGTAGCGCTGTTGATGTCTTGCGAAGACCGATTACCCTACTTCACTAAACGCGTTAGTCCAGGAACTCTCCATGATTGCAACTGATCTTACTACTAATAATTTGCCTTGGAATTCTCCACCGTTTAGCTTGTTGAATGCAGACCAACAAGTTCAGTTTAAGCAGCAAGCGGAAGTTCGCCGCTATGGATTAGGAGAGGTCATTTGGGCAACTGATTCTCCTGGAGTTCAGGGTTACGTGTTGAAGGGTAAGGTGCGTTTGGTACCTGAGGATGAGCAGTCTGTCATTCTAAAAACGGGAGATTGGGTAGGAGATTTGCTTGAGTTGCCGGGTTTTTGGAAGGCAAGGGCGGCAGAAAAAGATGTGGTTTTAGTGACGTGGCGAACCGATCTGTGGCAGGCAATCGCCACTCCAGAGTTAGAAAATTACTGGGCATCTCACCGGATACGTCTACAGCCTAAAACAAATAATGCACCTCAGGCTATCTCTGGCTTTCCGTTTATTGCAGCCGTCAATACCCCTGCTGCCTGCCTGACTATGGTAGCCAATCACCTGCAAATTTCTACCAACTTGGACTGGGTGCAACGGCAACTATCGAGTCAGCGCCCAGCCGATGTAATTGAAGCGGCTGAAAAAGTAGGATTACAGTTGCGTCATATTGATTTACGCAGTAGTCAGGGGCTTGATTGGACGGGATTGCGGCGGTTGGAGTATCCCGTCCTGATGCTGTGGCAAGACCAAGATACGGCATCGCCAACGTTTCAAAATAATGGGTCTAAGGGATCGTCTCATTGGGTAGTGGTCTACAGCACAAAGGGCGATCGCCTGATTGTTGCCGATCCCCTTAATCCCAATAGAACCTGCGAAAGCATTCCCCGTTCAATTATCCAAACAGTTTGGGACGGTCAACTGTGGCAGGTTGAAACTATCCAAAAGCAAGAACGTTTTGGCTTATCTTGGTTTCTGCCAGCTGTCTGGAGATATCGCCAACTCCTTAGTGAAGTCTTGCTAGCATCATTTACCCTACAGATTTTGGGTTTAGCAGGTCCAGTGATTACCCAAGTAGTCATTGACAAGGTTATGGTGCAGGGCAGTCTTTCCACCCTAGATGTCATGGCATTTGCCCTCTTGGCAGTGGCATTTTTTGAAGGGTTTTTAGGAACGCTGCGACTATTCATCTTTACTCACACTGCGCGGCGACTAGATCTTAGCCTTTCAGCTCAGCTTTTTCGCCATCTGATGCGGTTGCCATTGTCTTACTTTGAAGCACGGCGGGTTGGCGATACGGTTGCACGAGTGCAAGAGCTAGAAAATATTCGGAGCTTCCTCACAGGCACTGCAATGACGGTAGTTTTAGACGCAGTTTTTGCTGGCGTTTATTTGACTGTCATGTTCTATTACAGTGTCCCCCTAACCTGGGTTGCGCTATCAGTATTACCTCTGTTCGCAGCTCTGACCATCATTGCAACACCAATTTTGCGAGGGTGGCTCAACGAAACCTTTAACCGCAGTGCCGATAGTCAGTCATTTTTAGTTGAAACCGTGACTGGTATTCACTCTGTCAAGGCTCATACGGCAGAGCCAGTTTCGCGAGAACGCTGGGAAGGATTATTTGCCAGATTCATTCGTACCAGTTTCAAAGCCTCAACGACTTCTAACATCAGTGGCAACATTGCAGATTTCCTCACTAAACTTTCTACCGTACTCATCCTTTGGTTTGGGGCAAAGTTGGTGATTGAGCAAAAGCTCACGATTGGTCAACTTGTTGCGTTTCAAATGCTTTCTGGTCGTATGACGGGACCGTTGCTACGATTGATTCAGCTTTGGCAAACACTTCAGCAAGTGTTGCTTTCAGTTGATCGCATTGGCGATATTCTCAACACTGCTCCCGAATCAGAAGCAGGCACTGGTTTAGTGTTGCCGCCTTTACAAGGGCAAGTAGCGTTTGATCAAGTCTTTTTCCGATACAACCCTAACCAAGAACCTGTGCTACGAGGAATTTCCTTTACTGTTGAGCCAGGAATGCTCGTGGGAGTAGTGGGTCGGAGCGGTTCTGGAAAAAGTACTCTTTCTAAAATAGTTCAGCGGCTTTATCCAGCAGAGTCTGGACGTATCTTAATAGATGGATTCGATATTAAAAGTGCTGATTTAGTTTCTTTGCGACAGCAAATTGGTGTGGTGCTGCAAGAAGACTTCATGTTTAACGGTACCGTTTTTGACAACATCAGCCTTGGAAATCCCAATGTGACTGCTGAGCAAGTGGTTGAAGCAGCTCGACTAGCAGCTGCCCATGACTTTATTAGCGACCAAGTCCATGGGTATGAAACAAATATCGGGGAACGAGGCACAGCCCTATCGGGTGGGCAACGGCAGCGTTTAGCGCTAGCGCGTCTGTTTCTTTCACAGGCTCCAATCTTAGTGCTTGATGAGGCGACTAGCGCCTTGGACAGTGAAACCGAGCAGCAAGTCTTGCAAAATTTGCAGCGTGTCTCAGCAAATCGCACAGTCTTTCTGATTGCTCATCGATTTGCACCTTTAAAGAAAGCAGATCTGATTTTAGTACTGGAAAAAGGAGTGCTGGTAGAGAAAGGCACTCATGATGATTTGCTCAAAAGTAAAGGGTTGTACTGGTCGCTATATCAAAGGCAACAAGCGGCTATTTAGAAGAATTAGATTGTCAGGGCTAGGGCGATCGCAACTGTGAATTCTTAATGGTCAGCTCAACAAACTAGAACACACTTTTTATCCTTTCTAGAGAGCTTTGACAAAACGTCGCTCGCTTAGGCTAAAAACCAAGATTCTTTCACGCCAATCGGTCACTTTTGTAAAGTTGTGTAAAGTGTGTGTGCCAAAAGCAACTCCTAGGGCATCATAGCAATGCCATTTGATGGGGTGATAAGCCGCGATGCCCGATAGTATTGGAAATACCCTAAATACTGCTCTTTCGATTTCTTTAGGTAGAAATACGAAGTTATTTGCCGACTCAGTTGAGTTTGGCGATAATGACTACTACAAATTTACGCTGAGCAAAAGCAGCAGTTTTAACCTTGCTCTAACAGACCTAACTGCTAATGCTGATGTTGCTATTTTGAATTCTAACGGAACGGTAGTATCTGTTAATGGACTTCCGGTTCAGTCGGTGAATCAAGGTTCTCTAGCTGAAACAATCAATACCGTTCTTGCACCGGGCAGTTATTTTATTCGGGTATTTCCAGGTTCTCCAACCGATCCGGCTGATTCCGCCAACACTACTCCCAGTACAAACTACAATCTCAGTGTCCGAAGTGATACGGGCGTTCGCACCGATATAGTTTGGCGCAACTATACAACAGGATATGGCGCAAATCGTCTTTGGACAATGGACGGGACAAATGTAGTTACATTTAATTTTCTTCCGACTATTGAAGATACAGCGTGGCAATTCAAGGGTCTAGATGATTTTAATGGCGACGGAATTGATGATCTTGTTTTGCGCTATTACGGCAGCAATAATCCCAGTATTCCCTTAGGCACCCAACTGCTATTGCTGTTAGACGCGAATGCTCAAATAGCTGGTGAGTTCGCCCTTCCGATTCAGCCCAATCCAAACATTACGCTTGCAGGAGCTGGCGACCTAAATAGTGACAACACTCCAGATCTTATTTTTCAAGATCTGAGTAGTGGAGAAATTAGTTTTTGGCTGCTAAGTCCAAGTCCAGCATTTTCTATTACTAGTAATATTTCCACCAATCTTTTCCTTGCGCCAGGTAGAGAGGTTCTTCGAGTTAGTGATTTCAACAACGATAACTCCCCCGATCTCCTGATTCATGATTACAACACTGGGGAAAATCTGGTTTGGTTTTTTAATGGAACTGCTTTTGCATCCTCTGGTAGTCTCCCTAATTCTGCACCCTCTGAATTTCCTCAAGGTGCAGGAGACTTTAATGCAGATGGGCAAGTCGATCTTTTAGTTCGTAACTTTGCCACTGGGGAAAACAATGTCTGGCTTCTCGATGGATTAAGCAGAACTGCCATTCTTCCGATTATTACTGTTAATGATGCTCCAAACTGGGTTGCTCTAACTCCATCTACGCGATCGCTTCCCGTCACACAACAAGACGGAGCCGGAGGCAGCCTTGGGGCATCGCTCAACATTGGTGCTTTGTATGGAAATGGGCTGTATCGCGATTCCATCACAACTAGCGACACAGACGATTACTATCAATTTTCGCTGAATAATGGACTATCGACAATTAACTTAAACCTCAATGGGTTAAGTGGCGGCAACCTAGGCGGCAACCTGAATGTGCAGGTTCTTAACGGCAGTGGGGCAGTCGTTGCCTCCTCAAGCAATGCTGGCACCTCACCGGAAACCTTGTCTAATCTGAACCTCCCTGGTGGAACCTACTATATTCGAGTCTTCGCGGGTCAAGCGGGAGCAACTAGCTCTTATGATTTAAGCGTGCAAGGCAACGCTCCACCTGTGTTGGTTTCTAGCGGTCCCCTTTTTGTTAGTGAGTCATCGTTACAAACGATTAGCAACACCTTACTGCTAGTAACAGATGCAAATAATTCGCCGAGCCAATTGACTTATCAATTAGCAACTGCTCCCAACGTTACTAACGGCAGCCTGCTTCTTAATGGAGCAGCTATTAGCACAGGGAGTCTCTTCTATCAACAAGATATCAATCAGGGAAGGTTGGTCTATCAGCAAGGCGGTAGTGAGGGAGCCTTAACAGATCGATTTGTCTTTGGTGTATCTGATGGTCAGGGCGGCACGATTCCTAACACAACCTTCAGTATTAATATCGTTCCAGTAAATGACCCGCCAGTTTTAGTCTCTTTTGCTGGTGCTACGGTGTCGGAAGGATTAGCGACTACGATTAGTAGCAGCAATTTGCTAGTAACGGATTCAGAGCAAGCTGCGCCGCAAATTGTCTACAGTTTGAACAGTTTGCCTACGAGGGGGGCATTGTTACTGAATGTTTTGGGTGGAGCGCAGCCGCTTACCTTGAACAGCACCTTTACCCAGGCAGATATTACTAGCAACAATCTAGTTTATCGGCATGATGGCAGTGAGACTTACGGTTCCGGACAATTGGACGTACCGGGTAGTGACAACTTCACTTTCACAGCAACAGATGGTGCAGGTGGTTTCTTAGTGCCAACCCAACGTACATTCAGCATTTCAGTGTTGCAGGTGAATGATGCGCCAGTGCTAGTTACCAATACGGGTACTACCATAAGCACTGGGTCAACTAGAGTCATTGATGCGACGCTCTTGAGAGCAACTGATGCTGAGTTTGTATCGGCGGCGGCTCAAGATTTGATTACGTTCTCGGTCGCAAGTGCGCCTACTCAAGGGACGCTTTTCCTTACCTCCACTCAGGCAACTACCTTCACCCAGGCAGATTTGAATGCAGGTCGCGTCTCATACTTACATAACGGTACCTCTAGTAATAGCGATCGCTTTACTTTCACAGTTTCCGATGGAACAACCACGACCGCTGCGTCTACCTTTGAGATCTTTGTGCTTGGAGTGAAAGGCCCTCCCGTTCTGTTAACGACTAACCCAAGTTTGACTGTTAACGAAAACGATGCTTTTGTCCTATCCAATGTTGAGCTTAATATCAGTGACGTCGATAGTGCTCCACCCTTCATTCGGTATACTGTCGGCTCGCCAACTAATGGTCGGCTAGCTGTAGCGGGGGCACCCATCTCGGCTGGGGGTACTTTCACTCAAGACGATATTAACAATGGTCGGGTGACATACAGACAAAACGGTAGTGAAACCACCAGAGATGCATTCACCTTTACCTTTGCAGATGAATCAGGTAATACGACCGAGCCGTTAAGAACCTTTAGTATCACCGTCCTTCCAGTCAATGATTTACCTATATTACTCACCACTAACCCACAGATCACCGTAACGGAAGCGGGCATTGTTAGCTTCTCTAGCACTCTTCTCAATGCTACCGATCCGGATGGTCTAGCTTCTCAAATCACCTATGCTATTGCGACTGCGCCATCAGGTGGTGCCATCTCGTTAAATGGCACGGCGGTAACTAGCTTCACCCAGTCCGATATCAACAGCGGTCTGGTGAGATATCAACAGAATGGCTCAGAAGCCTCATCTGATAGTTTCTCCTTTACCCTGACTGATCAGTCGGGTGTTCCAGGAGATCCAGCTACATTCAACATTAATGTTGTTCAAGTCAATGATGCACCTGGGCTAGCCAATAACATCAGTCTTACTGTTGGTGAAGGCGACACTGCTCCGCTGAATAGTAGCAACTTACAGATTACAGACAATGATGGACCAGGACCTCTAACCTACACGTTAGGAAATGGACCTCAGCGGGGCGTTTTACGCAGCGGCAACACGACCCTATCGGCTGGTGGAACCTTTACCCAACTGGATTTGGATAATGGTCAGGTCTTTTATATCAATGATGGTAGTGGATTTGCTAGCGATCGCTTTACCTTCACTGCTTCTGATGGAGCGACATCGGGATTGGGCTCACCTGGTTTAATTGGTTTAACCACCTTCAGCATCAACGTTACCCCCAGCAATGATGCGCCAATCATTGCCACAAACCTCGGCCTCACGGTTGCAGAAGATGGGCTGGTCTCCATTACCCGGTCTATTCTCAATGCAACAGATACGGATAATGTATCTTCGCAGCTAACATTTGACGTTTCCTCTACTCCTGCTAATGGAACCCTACTCAAAGCAGGTACAGCGGTTAGCAGTTTCACTCAGGCAGACATTGATGGCAATCTCATTTCCTACAAGCACAATGGCAGTGAGACCACGACCGATAACTTCGTCTTTGATGTAACTGACCCAAGCGGTGACGCAGCGGGCATTCAAACCTTCAACATCTCCGTTACCCCGGTGAATGATGCGCCGAGGATTGCATTAAATACTGGGTTGGTAGTCGATGAAGGTAACACGCTCATCATCGACGATGCAGCTCTGTTGATCACCGATCCAGATGGTCCTGCTCTCAGCCCTATCTATACTCTTAGTACCGCGCCAACTCGTGGTCTACTGCTGAGGAATGGCACAACGCTTTCTTCCGGGCAAACCTTTACCCAAGCGGACATTAGTGCCACGCTCTTGACTTATGTGAATAACGGCAGTGAATTGACGAGCGATCGCTTTACTTTCACTGCATCCGACGGCTCAACAGGCGTCTTGCCACTATCCACGTTTAATCTCACCGTCAATCCCGTTAATGATGCCCCAACGATTACCGTACCTACTGCCGCACTCTTGAACGTGAATGAGGACACTCAATTCATATTCTCCGGTGTCAATCGGATCAACGCCACTGACCTAGACTCCACACCGCTGACAGTCACTCTATCTAGTGAATTTGGCGGGACATTGGGATTAGGTTCCACCAGTGGATTAATTGGTCTAACAGGTAATAACACGGGTTCCATTTCCTTCAGTGGTACTCCTAGTGCAGTCTCAGGTGCCCTAAATAACCTGAGATATAGAGGCACTCAGGATTTTAACGGTACTGAGCAAATCACGATTCAGGTGACCGATGGTACAACGCCCGCAACTCAGGTAATCACCATGAACGTGGTTGCGGTCAACGACACTCCCACGCTAACGGTACCAACTGCAACAATCGTGGTGGGCGAAGATCTGCCAACTGCCGCACTGAACCTGACATTGAGCGATGTGGATTCTGGGGATAGCCCACTTCTGGTAACATTGACCGCTCCCAATGGTACTTTGACAGTCAATGACAATGGACTGCTTAGCTTCGTTAACAGCACGACAAATGGCAGCAGTTCCGTTACCTTTACCGGCTTAGTTGCTGATGCTCAAGCAGCGCTCGCTGGTTTGGTGTATCAGGGCAATCCTAACTACTCTGGGGCTGACCGTATTACGGTTACAGTGAATGACCAAGGTGCAACTGGCTTATCAATTGGACCTTCAGCAGTAACGAGATCGATTAGCCTGAGCGTTACTTCCATTAACGACAAACCGACCTTTACACCCAGTGCCACCAGCTACGTTATTAATGAATCTGGTTCCTCTACTTCCGCACCAGCTCAAGTTACTGTTCCGTCTTGGGCAACGGGCATTTCAGCAGGAGCGGCGAATGAATCGGGTCAAGCATTGACCTTCACCGTAACGGGCAACGATAACCCCAGCTTGTTCCAGACTCCCCCAGCTATCAACTCATCAACAGGCGCACTAACCTACACGCCGCGTGCAGATGCGAATGGAGTTGCAAACGTGACGGTAACTCTCAGAGACAACGGAGGCACTCTTAACGGGGGGATCAATGCGTCTGATCCGGTTGTCCTTACTATCACCATTAATCAGGTGAATGATGCGCCCTCTTTTACAAAGGGAGTAAATCAGACGATCAATGAAGATGGACCAGCGGTCACTGTTAATAACTGGGCAACCAACATTCGTTCTGGTCCTATCACAACATTGGCAAATGAAAGTACTCAGCAGGTGAATTTCCTGTTAAGTACTAACAATGACTCATTGTTCAGTGTTGCTCCAACGATTAGCCCGACAGGGACTCTCACCTACACGGCGGCACCGAACGTGTCCGGAACGGCAGTTGTCACCGCAATTCTGCAAGACGATGGTGGCACTGATAACGGTGGAGTAGACAGTTCTCCTGCACAACTGTTTACTATTGTGGTGAGATCGGTGAACGATGCGCCAACCTTTACACCGCTCTTAGCATCTCCGCTAGTCGAAGTACTTGAAGATGACCCAGCTCAGAGCATTCAAATTGCAACTGACTTATCAGTTGGGGCTAACGAAGTGGCTCAAACTCTTAGCTTCGGTATTACGAACAGTAATCAGAATCTGTTCTTATCAAATGCAAGACCGGCTATTAACGCATCGACAGGATTACTCACCTTCCAAACCGCTCCTAACGCCTTTGGTTCTGCGGTAATCACGGCAACCCTGCGAGATAACGGCGGTACGGCTAATGGCGGTGTGGATACGGCAGCGCCCTACGTCTTCACAATTAATGTGCTGCCCGTTAACGATGCCCCCTCCTTTACCAGGGGCGGTAACCAAACAGTGGCTGAAGATAGTGGACTGAGAACGGTGAATGGTTTTGCCGCCAACATTACCGCAGGTCCGGGTGAAGCTAGTTCACAGACGGTGAGCTTCCTAGTCGCGAACGATAATCCATCGCTGTTCCTAACACCGCCAACCATTAGCCCAACGGGGACGCTGACTTACACCTCGGCACCCAATGCAAATGGGACGGCCGTGGTGACGGTTCAGTTATCAGACAATGGTGAAGTTACTCCTGGAAACGGACAGGATACCTCGGCTCCGCAACTCTTTACTATCGTTGTCACTCCGGTGAATGATAGACCCACGTTGACCTTGCCCGGAACACAGACAATTCAGGAAGATCCTTCAACTCCATTAGTATTTAGTGGCGCAAATGCAATTCAGTTTACAGATATCGATTCCGGCAGTAGCCCTGTTCGGGTCGTACTGTCGGTGCAGCAAGGAACAATCACGCTTCCACAATCTACCGGACTGAATGTGACGGGTGGTTCCAATGGCGGTAGTTCGGTGACCCTTACAGGAGCGATCGACGACTTCGTTAGCGCCTTTGCTAACGTCAGCTACCAGCCCAACGCAAACTTTTCCGGTACAGACAGGCTGATTATTAATATCAGTGATCAAGGAGCAACGGGTTCTGGTCTTGTGGTTCCGGCGTTAGGAACCGTCACAATTAATGTGACTTCGGTGAATGATGATCCTGTGTTGTTATCGGTTAACACCTTAACTGTTGGTGAAAGTAGCGGGACACCACCAAATGTCATTATCAGTAACAGTCTGCTTCGCTCAACTGATGTAGACAGCACTGCGGCTCAGATTAGTTACGTTGTCGCGGGTACGCCAACTGCCGGACAATTACGGCTTTCAACTGGAACAGGATTTACAACACTGACGACCGGCAGCCGATTTACTCAGGCAGATATAGATAGTAATCGTCTGAGATATGCCCAAAATGGCAGCGAGGCAACCTCAGATAGCTTCACCTTCCAAATTTCGGATGGTGGTGTGCTCTTTCCAGCAACGCCAGAAACCTTTAACATCTCGATTCTGCCGTTCAATGACCCGCCTAGAGCGTTAGTCAATACGGGTCTAACCATATCCGAAGAGGCTGGCAGCGCGATTTTGGATACTCTTCTGCTATTTACAGATGTGGATAATTCCAATCCTGCTGAACTCGTCTACACACTGGAGAGTAACCTAAATGCTGGAGAATTACAGTTTGGCGGTACACCGTTAACCCAAGGTCAAACCTTTACGCAGGAAGATGTTAATAATGGTCTTTTGATATATCAAAACAGTGGCGCTGAGTCGCCTACTGATGGATTTAACTTCTCAGTAACGGATGGTAATAGTACAGCATTGGGCTCCTTCAATATTGCAGTCGTTCCAGTCAATGACGCGCCCAGGGTAATTTCGGCGGGTCCACTGTCTTCTAATGAAGGGGGCACTGTGAACTTGCGAAACTTTGTATTAACTACTGATCCAGATAACTTACCTTCTCAAGTTCGCTATACCTTGCAAGGTCAACCAACCTTTGGCCAACTGCAAAGAAGTGGAGTGAGTCTTGGAACTGGTACAGTATTTACTCAGCAGGAGATTGATAACGGTACAATCACTTACCTGAATAATGGAAGTGAAAACCCATCGGACTTCTTTAGCTTCCTAGTGTCAGATGGTACAGCGCCAGCAATTGCAAACGTTGTTCCTATCACGATCTCACCTGTAAATGATGCACCGATTCTAGTGGCTAATCTTCCACTAACGCTAACGGCTGGAACTCCAGCAACTCGTCAAATTAGCACCAGCATTTTACGGGCAACAGATAATGATAATCCACCGGATCAAGTGTTCTTTAGACTAGGATCGCTACCAACTGCGGGTGAGCTACGCCGCAATGGTCAACTGTTGACTACAGGGCAAACCTTTAGCCAGAAGGATATTATGGATGGTACTGTCACCTACCGTTACTCTGGCGTTGGTTCAAGTGATGGCTTCCAGTTCACGATTGTAGATTCTCTAGGTGCGCCGGGAGGCAGCAACTTCTTCCAAATTGCTTTCACTTCTTAAAGTCCTTTTTGAAAGCGACAGGGATCTAGTCAATAGATCCTTGTCGCTTTCAAAAGTTGAGCTACAAAGTTTTAGATTTTTAGACTATGGACCGCCATCTTAATTCTTCAGTAGGTGCTGTGCCTGTCGCCACAAAGCTTAGAATATTGAGATCAAAGAGAAATGTGGCTGTTGCCCCTAGCAACGAGGCTCATCCCTACGCCCCATTCCAACCAGTATGGCTATATATTACGTGATGCAGTAAAACCACTGTGAGATTGAGGCACAAGTAGGTCTTACTTTCCACTCTCAATTTGGTTAGCACCACTGGTGTTGACGGAGAAAGATTTAATTATTGTCCTAGTTCTTGCGATCGCAGATAGGCAGAGCGAACGGCCTCAATCAAAGCAGAGCGAACACCCGCACGCTCTAAATGAGCAACACCAGCGATCGTGGTGCCACCAGGGCTTGTCACCTGATCTTTCAGTTGAGCCGGGTGCATGCCAGTGTCTTGCAGCAATTGAGCGGAGCCTTTGACCGTTTGAATAGCAAGTTTCGTGGCAATCACTCTAGGCAATCCTGCTGCCACACCGCCATCAGCCAAAGCTTCTATAATCAATGCAACATAGCCAGGGCCAGAGCCGGATAAGCCCGTTATCGCATCCATATAAGACTCTGCCACTTCCACCACCTCCCCAACGGCACCAAAAATGCGCGTTGCTTGTTCCAAGTGATGGGACTGAGCAAGTAGACCCGGCGAGATCGCAGTAATTCCTGCGCCAACGGTAGCAGGAGTGTTAGGCATAGCTCTAATTACCGCTTTGTCAGGAAAAGCACGCTCTAGCTTTTCTAGGGGGGTGCCTGCAAGAATAGATAAGATGAGTGCCACCGATGTGACTCCATCCCCAGCAAGTTCCGCCACAACTTGATCGAACATCTGTGGTTTAACTGCTAACAAGAGTACGTCTGTTTGAGCAGCTTCTAAATTTTGAGCGGTTGTTTGAACCTTGTAGCGATCGCTCAAAAACTTCCGGCGTTCTGCCTGAGGGTCGCTCACTAAAATACGCTCAGGTGTATAAATTTCCTGAACGATAAGGCGGGAGATGAGCGCTTCTCCCATCATCCCGCCACCAATCATGCCAAGTTGAATCGACATCTCATCTCCTAAGCTGTTTGGTCGCTCCCTTAAACCATAGAAGGGCGAAAAATAATCATCAATCGCTAAACAGCAATCAGCAGACGCTAACGATTAATAACCAATTTTTAACAGCTTAATATTACTGAGCCATACGGACTTGCTCACTACCCCACGTTGCAGCAGGGTTGGTTGCACGGGGAACACGCACCTGAGGCTGCGGCACTTCGTGAACAACGTTATTTTGTGTACTGACTTGAACACAGCTAGGCGTAAACAAGAAAATGCTTTCGCCAATCCGCTCTTGATGACCATCGATCGCGTAGGTTCCACCTGCTACAAAGTCAACCGCACGCTGGGCTTGGTCAGGGTCCATGATGGTCAGATTTAATACGACAGATTTGCGCTCCCGCAATGCCTGAATCACTTGAGGCATTTCTTCAAAAGAACGAGGCTCCATCACCACAACTTCAGAAATTCCGTTGACGGCTCCAGGCATACCAATCACGTTACTCATTGAGGCTGCAGTCATGGTTTGTGTTCCCACATTGGTTGATTCAGTCATCATAGGACGATCCCGATAACGGCTCCGACGAGCACGAGACTCGTCAACAGGCGGTTGTTGAGCTTGATCTTGTTGATAAATACCTTGATAGTCTTCCCCATCCATCTCGTCATACTCATACTCATATTCCACTGGTTCGTTAAAACCAACAAAATCCCGTAGCTTACCGAAAATATTGTTACTCACTGTTTGCGCTCCATCACGATCAGTTATCTATGCACACACACGTCTTCCAATGTCCATCTGTACACGCTTGTAGCTAGCAGTTTTAACCTGTTACATCACAATAAAAACTGCCTTTTAGCTGACGTGCCAATCAAAAACTTTTAGATAATGACACTGGCTGAAGCGGTAGGTCAATCAACTCACTGCCCCTACCCGTTTTCGCTGAATTGAGAGATTAGTATACTCCTACTTGGTCAAAGTGAATCTTTTATTAAGACTTTTCTGATGTTTTGTTAAAAATGGCAGAAGAAAGTCTTAAGAAGGCTGATTTTGCTTTGTTTGACGACTTTGCTACTCAACAGTATTCAAAACTTAGAAAGTACTTATGTCAAGTATTTTTAAGGATCTTGAGCAGTAGATGCTATTTTGTAAAGCTCTATACACTGAGCAAGCCTTAGGCTTGGCGATCGCCAAACAAAACCCGACCTAAACGAATCATTGTTGTGCCAGCTTGGATTGCTAGCGGAAAATCTCCTGACATTCCCATTGAGAGGTCTTGCATTTGAATTCGCTGCCAGTTTTGCGCTTGAATTTTATTGGCAAGCTGACGATTTTGTTCAAATAGTTCAAGCACCTCTACTTCACTCAAGCCCGTTGGAGGAATAGTCATTAATCCTTTGATTTGCAGGTACTGACACTGATTGAGTTCAGCTAGGTCAGCCAACAATTCTGCTGCTGTCCAGCCATATTTGTCGGGATCTGGCAGCAACTTCACCTGCAAGCAAATTTGAGGTTCTAGAGTGAGTGATGCTGCTAGGCGATCAAGCCTGAGCGCAAGTTTCAGGCTATCAACAGAATGAATCCATTGAAAACATTGCAATGCTTTTTGAGCTTTGTTCGTTTGCAAATGCCCAATCAAATGCCAAACTACATCGGGCAAATCAGCTAATTCTCTTTGTTTAATTTCAGCTTCTTGAACTTTGCTTTCCCCAAAATCTCGAATTCCTGCGGCATAAGCCTCTCGCATTGCTTCTATAGGCACCTGTTTGGTGACTGCGATTAAGCGAACTGAATCAGGCAAAGACGATTTGATCTGAGCAATGCGTTCGGAAATTGTACCGGCCCAGTGAACGGTCATTGAAAGGTTTGCTTGTAGAGCTTGAGGAGTTCGGTGTGTTCGGGTGGCGATCCTAAACGGCGCAATTGGCGAATGCGATTTTCAACCGCCAGTCGAGCGTCAGCACGACCAACAGGCTCAAACTCTAATCCATCGTCACCGATTGACACGAGGAAAAATAACCTTTGGGCATAAAGGGTTGTGAATAACTCTCGGTTAGCATCAACCAGGCACATTCTAAAAAGCAAGCCAAAATTTGGATGATTTAAGTAATTTTCGTCGCTCATTGAAACTTGCTTCGGATAAACGCTCTCGATAGTACATGGTTTTAGTCTACGCCTATCGATAACACCATTTTCTCGATCGGTAATGGACAAACGCTGAAATCAAAAATATGAAGCAATCGATTAAAGACTGCTACTCCAGAAGATGCGAAATCCCCAAAATAGAATAATAGCCGCGATCGCCAACCAATCTAGAACTCTCAGTCGAAATTGATGCCACGGCACCTGATGCTGATTTGGGGTAGTAAAGCCACGTACAGTCATCGCGCTGGCGATTTGCGCAGCTCTGAGCAACAGATTGTCTAGCAATCGCTCTGCCACGAGCAACCAAATCTGAACCGTGCGGCGAAGCCCTAGCTTTTTCCAATTAATGGCACGGGTGCTGACCGATCGCACTAAATTCTGAAATTCTTCTAACACCAGTGGAATAAATCGCAGAGACAGCGTTAACGTCAGAGCAATTTCTGTGACTGGCACCTTAAAGCGGCGCAATGGACTCATCCAGTTTTCGATTGCGGCAGTCACTGCTTCTGGTGCTGTCGTCAGCAAAAACAGATTTGTACTGTAAAGCAGAGTAAATAGTAAAGTGCTGACTCGAATGGCAAGATCCAGCGATCGACGAGTGACTGTCAAAGAACCAAACTTCAGTAGCACATAGCGATAATCGGTAGGCTGCGGTAAATCTGCTGTTGAAGGCTGCTTTGCGGAAGAATCTAGGAATTTCGTCCACGTCAGCGGATTCCAGAGCTGGGATTCTGCTGATGGCGTTGTTTGTTGAGCAACCACGAGTCCATTTACAGGCTGACGGGGCTGGTGACTGGCATTTAAACCGTCCGGAAGCACCGTTGTGAGCGCAAAAATAAGAACACAGAGAAAGGTAAGCCAGCCAAGCTGTTGTCGCCAAACTCGCAGCGGGATTCTAGCAGAAAGGGTGAGTAGTAGCAGCAACCCCACCAACAAAATTCGCCAAAAAGGAGTTGCTAATATAGGAGCCAGTAGGAAGGATAACAGCCATGCCAGCTTGATCCGAGGATCTAGGCGATGCAACCAGGTAATGGGTTGTTCCAAAAAAAGCCCCAGTGGGAGCGATCGCAGCAAATCCATGACTACTTTATCTTCACTCGTGTTGCTCGGTTAACGGTCCGTTCAGTGCGCTCTAAATCGCGTAGCTTTTTACCCCGCCAAAACAGCCGCAGCGGCGTTCCTGTGAACCCTAAGGATTGGCGAAACTGGCGCTCAATGTAGCGACGATAGCCATCGCCAAACAGGTCAGGATCATTGACAAACAATGCGATCGACGGCGGTTGAGTGCTGACCTGGGTGCCATAGTAGATTTTACCCTGGCGACCCCCGCGAGTAGTAGGAGGCGTATGCCAACTGACAGCGTCTTCCAGCACTTCGTTGATGACGGAAGTCGTTACCCGACGACGATGCTGTTCAGCACCAACATTCACAAGATCCAAAATTTTCTCGACTCTTTGCCCGGTTTTGGCGCTGATGAAAATCATCTCTGCCCAATCTACAAAGTGCAGTCGATTGCGAATATCGCGTTCATACTCATAGATAGTTTCGTTGTCTTTCTCAATGGCATCCCATTTATTGATGATTAACACACAGGCGCGTCCCTCTTCCTCAATGCGCCCAGCTAACTTTTGATCTTGCTCAGTCACGCCATCAATCGCATCCAGCACAAACAGAACTACATCTGCCCGTGCGATCGCCTTAAATGCACGGTTGATACCAAAAAATTCGGGACCGTATTCCACACTTTTTTTCTTGCGGATGCCAGCAGTATCAATCAGGCGATAGGTTTTACCATCCCGCTCTACCAAGGTATCGATCGCGTCGCGTGTTGTACCTGAAATGGGGCTAACAATGGCACGATTTTCGCCAACAAACGCATTCAACAAGCTCGATTTGCCAACATTCGGTCGTCCGGCGATCGCCACCTTAATTTCGTCATTTTCAACAATATCCTCTGGGGGAGGCAGATGCTTCAGTAATTCATCCAGCAGTTCCCCAGTGCCGTTACCATGAATGCCAGACACGGGATAGGGTTCACCCAAGCCCAGTTCCCAAAACTCCATGGCTTGTATGATGCCTTGATCAACCGATTCGCACTTGTTGACTGCCAGCAACACAGGTACAGGCTGTTGACGCAGCCACTCAGCAATCTCCTGATCGCCGCCTGTTGGTCCAGTCATACCATCCACGATGAGGATCGCTGCACTCGCTTCGGCTAACGCAGTCAGCGCTTGTTCGCGGATTAGAGGCAAAAATTCTGTTTCGTCGTCAAACACCAAGCCACCCGTATCGACTATCATGAACTCGCGATCGCGCCAGTAGGCAGGCTTGTAAGTGCGATCGCGGGTTACACCGGGTTCATCATAGACGATCGCTTCTTGCACCCCTGCCAACCGATTGACAACAGTAGACTTGCCCACATTTGGGCGACCAATAATGGCAACAATAGGTAATGGCATGGGTGAAGACGTTGAAAGGAAAGTGAGTTCAAGTCATTAATTTGCCTAGCAAAAATTCGATTGAATCTCAGTTCTTCATTCTAGCGATCTTTACAAGATGCTGTTGTATCAATTTTTCACTCTTCCCTCTTTTTTAAACTAACGCCACGATTTCCTGTTCACTTTCCTGAGAACGCAAAAAAGCTTTGAAAGAGGGTGATATGTACTAGGTGCCAGCCAGAGCCTTTTGATTCGGAGGCTCTGGCATTGATTTTTTAAACCATGCAATTTGCCGACTGCCCTACGCCCGCCATTGTAATGAACGCTGCCGCTTATTCTATTTCTGGGGCAAACCAGAAGCTGTATTCACGGCTGAAAACGTCGCTGCAACTAAATTTGCGCCGTCAAATCTTTTTGGCAGTCTGTGATGATCTAGAGCTACGCAGTTATCTCGTTGCCCAGTTGCAAACGGCTCTTAGCTCTCCACGCTTCGTGAGTTTAAATTTAAATCTGAGCGATCCTAACCCAATGGCTCAAGTCTCTCAGTGGCTGTCGCAGCATGGTAACGAGCTTACTAGCCATGCTTTAGGTTTTCAAATTCTTGGGGTAGAGCATCTCACTCGCCAGCCTGCCCCCGTGCAAAAACGATTTTTGACTCATCTGCAAGCGATTGAATACTATTTGCCCGGAATCAACGGCACTATTGTGTTGTGGTTGCCACGTCCTTGGCTACGATCGCTACAACAATCGGCTCCAGCCTTCTGGGATTGGCACACCGCATTATTTGAGTTTGAGGGTGATCCCACGCCGCTCCGCAGCATTAGTCAAGCCCGATTAAACAGCGATCGCGATCGTAATACAGATTCCGCGATCGCCCCATTTCAAAAGCTTTCAGCTAGCCATACGGGTCAGTCCCAGCCCTCTAGATCCTCTAATTTAGCCCCCGTCATTCCCGTTCGGTATCCTGAGGTTTTAACTGAACCCTTCACAGAGGCTGCCCCAGAAGAAGAATCCATTTGGGACAGGCTGACCTACGATTTAGCACATTTAGATGTGGAAGAGCGGCAGCGCAGCAGGGCAGGCGAGGCGATGAACAGACGGGGAGAGGAAAAAGGGGAAAACTCAAAACTCACAATATCTCCCACGAAGCCCCCACGCGTTGGCAAAGATAGTCCGGAGAACTTACAAAGCTCAAAACATCTTCCCTTGCTGCACTCCACATCCCACTTAACTAAGCGGATTATGGCGGCGATTGCCCAAGAACCGACCCTGGCAGAACATCAAACAGCGCTGAGAAACTTGCAGAAAATCGAGCAGTTGTTGGAACATCAAGCTGCCCGAAAAACGATCGCGGCAGCATACCTCAACCTGAGTAGGCTCTACCGCGATCGACTTGAGCAGGGCAATCCATCTCCTGAAACTTTAGATATTGCGATCGCGGTTCATGAAACAACTTTGGAATGGCTGCAAGATAACCCACCTCAATGGATCGATGGGGCAAACGATCTAGGCAATTTATATTGGATGCAGTCTCATAGTCCAGTTACAGCCGATCAACAGCCTGTCAGCTTGCAAAAAGCAATTCAAACCTACACCTCCGCACTCCACAAAATTACGCCTCAAGCTGATCCGGTTACGTATGCCATGATTCAAAACAATTTGGGATCGGCATACGGAGATTTGGCTCACTACCAAGATCCTGCAAACAATTTACTAAAATCGGTTGAAGCCTATGAATTGGCCTTGCGCTATCGCGATTCGCAAGCGGATACTGCTCGCGATGCCGCGACTCAAAACAACTTGGGCACTGCTTGTTGGAATTTAGCTCAGCATCAACAGCCTATTGCCCGTCTAAATCAGGCGATCGCGGCCTATCATGCTGCTCTACAGCACTACACCCCAAATTGTGAGCCAATGCACTATGCCATGATTCAAAATAATCTGGGCACTGCCTACTGGAATTTGGCACAGCATCTTAAATCCAACCCCAATCCAAAGCTTGCTCATTCCACGGTGTCTCCAGCTAGGCTATTGCAATTGGCGATCGCCGCTTATCACACTGCCCTCCACTACCGCACGTTGGAAGCTGTCCCCGCGTCTTTTGCAGCAACCCAAAACAACTTGGGCACCGCTTACTGGAATCTGGCAAATCTGAAAACAACCGCCCATCACGATCGCGGACAGCAGTTACAACAGGCTATCAATGCATATGAAGCCGCGATCTCTGCTGTAGAGGCGCTCTCAGCCCAAACTGAATATTTGCCGGCCCTTACCTTTGATGTGTTTGCTACTTATAACAACTTAGGCTTGTCCTATTACCAACTAGCGATCGATCTACACAGTAGCTTAACCGCTACTCAGCGCCAAACCTTGCTTGAGTCTGCTCTAAATCAACATTTGCAAGCGCTCCAAGGCTGGGAACCCCTCTCCGATTTTTATCAGGCAACCTTAGACTACATCACCCACACTACCCGTGCTTTTCACAGTGAATTTGGCATTCAAGGACAAACCCTAGCACTTTCCAAAATTCCAGCTAATCTTTTGCCAGAGGTCATGAGAAAGCTGTGATCACCAAGCTTCTGTAGGGGCGTTTTGCGAAACCGTCCTAATTTTTATTCAATCTTTCACTTCAAACATCACGTTTTTTGTAGAAGCGGGCGGTTCAGCGTAGAGCAATGATAGATGGTCACCGGGAAATGATAGGCTCTAAGAAACGCCACACATCATAGATTCCGTGGGATGCAATGGGAGGTATGAACTTTATGAAACGACTATTCTGCCTGTTGGTAACCTGCATGGTTAGTTTTTTGAGTTGGTCAGGCTCAAGCCAAACTGCATTGGCTGCTACTCAAAATGCGCCAGCAAGCCAACTTTCGATCGCTCAATTTAGGCTCAACTCTGTAGCCTCAGCACCTAGATTCTTTGCAGCAGCAGAAGTAGAAGAAGCTGAGCTTCGGGATGTTGTTAGCGACAAAATGAGCGAGTTGGGTGCAAAAATTGATTTGAATAATACCAACATGCGGTCATTTCGGCTATATCAAGGGATGTATCCGACTTTGGCAAGCTTGATTGTGAAGAATGCGCCTTACGAAAACGTGGAGGATGTATTAGAGATTGATGGGTTAACCGATCGCCAAAAGGAAGTCTTGCGTGCAAACCTAGATAGTTTCACCGCAACCCCTCAGGAATCAGCACTCGTTGAAGGGGCAGACCGAATCAACAACGGTATCTATCGCTAAATCGCTTTTCCTACCGCTTACCTTAAAGTTGCTCATGTTCAGGCTTAAAACCGACAGAGCAACTTTTTTTGCGCTTAATTTGGCATTGAATAATTTTTGACTCAACCAATGTGCAGAAAAGCCCTAACCAGTAGGATGGAATCACATCATAGAAATCCTCTCATGCTGACTGCGGCTTGAATCCTCATTCCTGTCTCTTTACCCCTTTACTGCCCAACTTTTTTATCAATCATTCTTTGAAACACCATTAGCTTAAAAGTACTTTGTGGAGCGAATCCTTGTCTTCAAGCTTTGCAGCAACGTCTCAACTGCCACCTCTTCAAGCCTTTGATGTACTCATTGTGGGGGCAGGGGCGGCAGGGCTGTACACCTCTCTTTGTTTACCAAAACATTTAAGCATCGGTCTAATTACTAAAGAGCCAATTTCCCTTTCAGCAAGTGATTGGGCACAGGGGGGGATTGCGGCTGTAATTGACCCAAATGATTCTTCGGACCTGCATATCAAAGACACCCTCATCGCTGGGGCAGGGTTATGCGATTATGACGCAGTCAAGTTTTTGGTAGAGCGAGCGCCACAGTGTATTCGGGCGCTTGTAGAAATGGGCGTAGGATTCGATCGTCACCATGGCACTTTAGCGTTAACCCTAGAAGCAGCTCATTCGCGTCGTCGGGTGCTTCATGCCGCCGATACTACGGGGCGTGCCCTAGTGAGCACCTTGGCAGAACAAGTTCTCATCCAAAAAAATATTCAGGTGCTACAAGGCTTTGCGCTTGATCTCTGGATGGATAAGACGACACAGCGCTGCTTGGGGATCGCACTTGTATATGGGACTCAAATAGCTTGGATTCGTGCCGAAGCCGTCATTCTGGCGACTGGCGGTGGCGGACAGGTGTTTGCACAGACGACAAATCCGGAATTAAGTACAGGGGATGGAGTGGCGATCGCCCATCGTGCCGGAGTCGCTCTGCGCGATTTAGAATTTGTTCAGTTTCACCCCACCGCGTTAACTAAATCGGGTGCGCCTCGATTTTTGATTAGCGAAGCGGTTCGGGGGGAAGGTGCCCATTTAGTAGATGATCAAGGGCGGCGTTTTGCCTTTGACTACCATCCTGATGGAGAACTGGCACCACGAGATGTGGTGAGTCGAGCAATTTTTAGCTATCTGCAAGCCACCAAAGTTGATCCTGCGACTGCCCATGTCTGGCTAGATTTGCGTCCTATTCCCGCTGATAAACTTCAGCACCGTTTTCCTAACATCATTCAAGTGTGCAAACGCTGGGGAATTGATGTTTTTAATGAACCGATACCTGTTGCGCCCGCAGCTCACTACTGGATGGGTGGCATTACTACAGATATTGCCAACCGCACCTCCATTTCAGGCTTGTATGCGGTGGGCGAAACCGCTAGCACCGGCGTACAGGGTGCCAATCGCCTCGCTAGTAACTCATTGCTGGAATGTTTAGTATTTGGTGCCCAGTTCAGAGAGATGGAACAGAGAATAGGAGACAGGGAACAGGGCGAAGAGGGACTGAGCACTAGTCAGCAAAACTTTTCCCCTTCGCCTTTCGCTCTACTCTCTACCCCTTCAGAAATTGCGGCTCTAGAACTTTTTCGGCGAGAACTGCCGCGCTTAATGTGGCAGAGTGCTGGAATTTGTCGAAATCAAGACCAGATGAAAGCCGCGATCGCTCAAGTTGAGACTTGGCAACAGGAGTTTGCAGCCCTTCCCATTAGTCGATCGCTACAAGCTCTTAATTTCGGTCTCACACTGGAATTGACCTCACCTGATATTGCGCCTATTTTACGGCTATGGGGAGAAACACGAAACTTGCTAGAAGTCGCTATTTTAATGCTTAAAAGTGCCAACTTCCGCACGGAAAGCCGGGGTGGACATTACCGCTTAGACTATCCACAAACTCAGCCTGCATGGCAAGTTCATACTTTAGTGCAAGCGAATCACTGGTGGACAGAACCTGTTGGAACAGAGTCCAAAACGATGAGCTAAAGAATTGTCTTAAAGAGCTTCTTGTTTTTTGAGAAAGGCTTCAAGATCGGGGAAAGTGCAAGCATAGGCGGTCGCGGGTGCCTCATAGCCATGCATCGTGACCGTATGTTCTGACAACGGCGTGGAGCCATGCCCCAAGGTTGAAATATACTGAAAAGTCGTTTTGCCGACAGAAATATCTTTACCAATTTCCTTGGTCGAAGTTTCTAAACGAAAAGCAGCGTTGACGGTGTCACCTAAAGCAGTGTAATCCGGGCGATCGCCACTGCCAGTGTTTCCTACCATTGCATAACCTGTGTTAATGCCAGCACCGATCCGCAACGGAAACGGTAAGGGATAGTGATTATAAAGATCTGTGGTCATCTTTTGCATCGCGTTGAGCGCCTGCAAAATTTGCAGCATCTCATGGTTATCAACTTCTTGCGCACCATGAATCCAAACTGCCATCACCGCATCGCCAATGTACTTATCAACCCAACTGCCATTTTCACGAATAATTTCTCCCGCATGACGAAACCAGGTCCCAATCATTTCTGAAAGGATCTTTTCATCAAGCTGGCGGGTTAATCCAGTGAAGTTTCGGATGTCCACTACTAAGACTGAAATTAACCGTCGCACGTGCAAGGTTGCCGTTGCAGTAAAATCTTTTTCGCTTCCTGGCTCTGCCTCTTCAAAATGGTTAGAAGATGGACAGTAGAACTCGAGCTCAGTTTGCCCAAAAGTAAGGTGATCACCATTTTTGAGCGTCACGGGAATGCTAACACGACGACCGTTTACAAAAGACCCGTTACGACTACCCAAGTCAATCAAATAAAACTCACCACTTTCCATGTATTGCATCATGGCGTGGTTACGCGAAATCCACCGATCTGGCAACACGAAATTATTGTCATCACTGCGACCCACTGTCCAGCAGTTTGTTCCAGCCAGCGGCAAGCGGCGGTAACCCGAATCGGTACGAAGCAGCAAATGAGGAGTGGGTTGTGTAGTTAACACAGACTGCATTTAAAGAAAAGACTTCCCCTAGGATGCATCCCGACACATTAACGCAGTGCCAGTGTAGCGCCAAAGAGTGGCTTATCACTCTTCATTCCGAGTGTACTCTGACAAGGGGCGAATAGACATCCCCCCGCTTAACTCAGAATTACACTTCACTACTCGTAACTAAGCAATACAAGCCGCTACTAAAAATAGACCGTCTACCAAAATTGTACTTAAAACAGCGCCGCCAAATACCCACCAATGTAGCTTTAAGGAGCGGAGGGGAAAAAGACTAAAAGATAATAGCGAAATAGCTAGTACTAAAGCCCAACCAGTTCCCCAAGGAGTTTGAACTTGAGCGATCGCAGAATGAAAAATTGGACGAGCTAACTCTTCACTCACCTGCATTAGCTTGCGCCAATGGGGAATCAAATCTACTAAATAGAAATAAATATCTGTAATCGCTGTCCCTAAAAGAGAACCTAAATAAAAGAAATGACCCACTTTACCTTGGTTGCGAGAAATGCCCCAAACCGCAAACGGTAAGCCAATTGATTCAATGGGTAAGTGAAAATAAGGCTCCCATCGGAACCAACCCCAATAGAGGGAACCTGCCAACCAAGTCCAAGTAAAACCTAATAACAAATCTCCCCAGACCTGATTTTTGGGCTGAGCCGATAAGCGATTGGACACTGCCCATAACCCCACTGTTGCCAGCAAGCTGATGAGGGGAAGCGATCGCACCAATGGAGCCTGGACAAATACAGGCACCGATACTAACAACACCGCCACTGCAAACAAACGCCAGTGCTGCCCCGTTATCGTGATAACTTTTGTTTCAACCGCTTCAGCAAAAGAGATACTTTCAACTGCACTGTCAACTTTAGGTAAAAAGGTTGATTCAGGCGCATAACTGCTTGTGGAAGGGGGAGGATAGGAGATCAAAGTAGGTTAATAAATAATAAGGTGCCAGTGAAATTTAGTAATATTTCTTATCTAGTTTACGTTATTTAACATAACACAGGAAGCCATTTATCCCCATGGGGGGCATATCTTTCAATTATAGACTGGGAAATGCTTCTATTCTTTCTTCTTAAATCTGCTCTCAGTGAAAGAGGCTAAGCTTCGATGGGGGCGCTCAACCAAATGTAATAAGGACAGTTTGAGGCTCAGTAAAAGTGACAAGCAGCAGGTTTTACGATGCAGCCAATCTCTTAAAGATAAAAAATTCTGTTAGTAGCGGGAACACTACAGATTGGGTCTACCCACTGGATATAGCAAGCCAACTTGTAAGGATATGAACCGAGAGGATTGAAAACGACGAATCTTGCTCGAACGAATGCCATACTAACTACGAAAAAGAGTCTTTGCTGTGGAGTCCATGTCGGCTAGTCAGTAAACGCCTCGATTCGGGTGCCAAAACATTAGCAGCTTAAAATTGACAGCTTTAGTGAAAGCGGAGGACTACTCATCTTGATTTCAACAATGTTGCTGACAGTAGCAGAACCTGCTCAATCACCTGGGTTGGTTGTAGAAGTATTTCAAGCGATCGTGCTGGGTTTGGTGCAAGGCGTTACGGAGTTCTTGCCCATTAGCAGTACGGCTCACCTGCTTGTTTTTACAAAAGTTTTTGGCTGGGATGCGCTGGGACAAAAATACTTCGTGGATGCGATTCAATTTGGTAGCGTGATCGCAGTCGTTATGTATTTTTGGAAAGATATTGTTCAAATTTTGTCGGGCGCATGGACTGCCTATCGGCAAAAAGACTGGCAGAAAGAAGAATGGAAGATTTTAGTTGGAATTGCTGCTGGTACCATTCCTGCCTTGTTATTTGGCTTTCTCTTGAAAGATGTTTTGCCAGACAACATTCTGCTGATTGCTGTCATGTCGATTGTGATGGCGCTGTTGTTAGCATTGGCTGAGAAAATTGGCAGTCGGAAGCGGGATTTTGACTCCCTCACGATTCAGGATGGAATTTTAGTTGGATTAGGGCAAACGATCGCCTTGCTTCCAGGAGCTTCTCGATCTGGCTCAACTTTAACAACTGCAATGTTTTTAGGTTTGCAGCGAGGAACCGCTGCTCGCTTTTCCTTTTTGCTGGGCATTCCTACTCTGACGATCGCCACTTTGTTTCAAGCGCGTAAAGCCTTCAGCAACGTTGACAGCATCATTGCTCTGATGGCAGGGATTCTTTCCACTTTTATTTTTTCCTATCTGTCGATCGCGTGGTTGCTGAAATATCTGCAACGTCAAAGCACCTGGGTCTTTGTTTGGTATCGATTGGCATTTGGGATCACGCTCCTAGCATCCGTTGCGATCGGCTGGCTAAAAAACACGTAAGAATGGAGAAGCGCAGAGTGGTGCGGAGTACGAAGTACGGAGAAGTGTGGAGAAAGATATCAACCCCAAACTCCCAACCCCAAACTCCCAACCCCAAACTCCCAACCCCAAACTCCCAACCCCAAACTCCCAACCCCGAACTATTGATTTCCCCCAATGAGTGAATTGTCGATTCGTCCTGCTTTAATCACTGGTGTTTTGCCCGACTCGATCGCGGCAGAAATTGGGTTTGAAGCTGGCGATCGCTTGGTTTCCATTAATGGTGAGCGTCCTCGTGACCTGATCGACTATCGCTTTCTATGCGCCGATGAAGTGTTGGAATTGGAAGTCCTGGATGTCAGCGGCAAAGCTCACCAGGTTGAAATCGAAAAAGACTACGACGATGATTTGGGCTTAGAATTTGAAACCGCTTTATTTGATGGGCTAATTCAGTGCAACAACCGTTGCCCGTTTTGCTTCATCGACCAACAGCCCCCCGGCAAGCGAGAAACGCTCTACCTTAAAGATGATGATTATCGTCTTAGCTTTCTCTACGGTAGCTACCTCACCCTCACCAACCTGACCCAACGTGAATGGGATCGGATTGAGCAACTTCGCCTCTCGCCTCTATATGTGTCGGTTCACGCCACAGAGCCAGAGGTACGAACTCGGTTGCTGAAAAACCCTCGCGCGGGACAACTGCTGGATTATTTGCGTTGGTTCCAAGAGCGAGAGTTGCAGATTCATGCTCAGGTGGTGCTGTGTCCCGGTGTGAACGATGGGCAGCATCTGACTCAAACCCTGACAGATTTAGCACAGTTTCACCAAACCGATCTGCCTGCGGTTGCTTCGGTTGCTGTGGTGCCCGTTGGCTTGACCCGCTTTCGCCCTGATGATGATGAGCTAATTCCTGTTACACCAGCAAAAGCGCAAGAAGTGATTGATCAAGTTCAAGCGCTGCAAACAACGTTTCGACAGCAGCTTGGCTCTACTTTTGTTTGGCTAGCGGATGAGTGGTTTTTGATTGCAGGGCGAGAACTGCCGCCAGAATCACATTACGAAGACTATCCCCAAATTGGCAATGGCGTTGGTTCGATTCGCCAGTTTCTCAAAGCGTTTCAAAAAGCAGCGAAAAAGTTACCCAAAGCCGTGTCTCCAACCCGTCGCTTTACCTGGATCGTTGGCAATGCTGTGGAGTTGGCGTTTCAGCCGATGTTAAAGCGATTAAATGATGTTAAGGGGCTAGAGGTGCGAATGGTGGCGATCTCTAGCCACTATTGGGGGCAAGAGATTTCCGTGACCGGCTTAATCACCGGGCAAGATATTCTCGGCACGCTTCAGGGACAAGATCTGGGTGATGCTCTTTTGCTTCCTTCTGTCATGTTGAAGCACGACGATCCCCGCTTTCTTGATGATATGACTGTGGATGACCTTGCCATGCAGTTAGGAACAAAAGTAATTGCGATTAGTGGTGTAGAGGGCTTAATTAAAATCTGCATCACCGAATCACTATCTTTTGCATAGGCATAATACAGGTATTTTATGGAAGAACTTATTGGTGTTATTGTTCTACCCTGCTTCCAAGCTCTTTTAGATTTTCTCGTACTCATTGTTTCTCAGCACTAGAGCTATCTTTGGACACGCAGCAAGTCGAGAATTGCAACCGGATGAGATTGAGCAAGGAATCTTTGTACAACCGATTCGGTCAGCCTCTGCACGAGTGGTGGACAAGATTTGTGATGATGCTTACAACATCCACTTTGCAATATTTGAATTACCGTTGGGTCAGCATCAGAAGTTTTGTGTCAACAGAGCCGAATGTGAAGCCCTAAGGAATGGAGATGCAGGAATTCTGACGTACCAGGGAAATCGCTGTGTTCAGTTTCACAAGAGTGAATGGTAACTCCTTAGGCGAGTTGATTCAGTGGAATGAGTGTGGTGAATTCATTCCTGGGCATCTTCGGTTGGCGCAAACTTTAGAAGCTAGCGATCGCCGTCAAGAGGCAATTTCTATCTTGCAGCAAGCATTGACCCAAAATCCCGCTCAGCCAGATTTATGTGGTAAAAAACCGCGATGCTGGAGCTTTGGCGCTTCCGGGCGGCAAGGTGTTCATCAGTGCAGGTGCGATCGCCAATGCTAACTCTGCAGCATCTCTGGCAAACGTTCTAGCTCGCCAAATCGGACATGCATCCCTCTCTCACCCAATGAAATTGGTCAATCGCACGAATTCTACTAATACCAAATTAAATTGGAGTAGTTACAGATCAGATAAACTGAGGAATGTAGAGGTGAGAGTCTAATCATGGCTGGTGTCAGCGCAATCGTAATTAAAGAAAGTCTCGAGGAGTTAGGCACCCGCTTGCGAACGGTTGAACAGCCGATAGTTAAAGAACGATTGCAAGTGTTGTACTGGCTCAAACGAGCGCAAGCACCGAGCATCAGCCAGATCGCGGTTGCAATTGGCAGGCATCGAGGCACGGTGCAAAAGTGGTTAGCGCTGTATCGAGCACAAGGATTAGAGGCATTGCTGGTGGTCAAGCCAACGCCAGGAGGAGGCAACCGGATGATTCCAATGTGGGCAGAAGTTGCCTTAGCAAAGCGATTGCAGGAACCGGACAATGGGTTTGACAGCTATGGGGAGGTGCAGCAGTGGCTCTTGGAGAGTTTAGGAATAGAAGCCCAGTATCATGCGGTCTACCAGATGACCCGTTATCGGCTCAAAGCCAAGCTAAAAGTGGCTCGTCCCCAACAACCTCAAGCAGAACCGAGCACAACGAGAGGCATTTAAGCAAACCTTGCAGACGACCTCGATTTGTTGAGCCAATACGCTCGGCAAGTGCGCCAGGATAAACGACCTATTCGCTATTTTGCTGGGGATGAGAGCCGCTTTGGGCTGCATACCATTATCGGGCGTTTGATTACAGCCTTTGGAGTGAAACCCATTGGCTCATGGCAACGGGTGTTCAAAGCATTCTGGCTCTATGGCGCTGTGGAACCTGCCACCGGAGAATCCTTTTTCTGGCAGTTCTCCCATGTCGATACCGAGTGCTACCAATGCTTCTTGGATGAGTTCTCCAAGGCTTACCCCGATAGTCTCAATATCCTGCAAGTGGATAACGGACGGTTCCACAAAGGCAAAGCGTTGATTGTGCCACAGAACATTATCCTGGTGTTCCAACCGCCTTACTGTCCGGAGTTAAATCCAATTGAGAGGCTATGGGAATATCTCAAGGCGGATCTCAAGTGGGTTTCGTTCAAAACGCTTGACCAACTGCAATCCAGAGTAGATCAACTCTTATCCCAGTTAACCCCTCAAGTGATTGCTTCTCTCACGGGCTACCCCTTTATCCTCAATGCACTATCTGTCATTGAAACCATTTAAATTGGTATAATACGCTGACTCGGCTCTTGCCAACCCTTAGCAATCTGGTGGCACCCAAACTGGGCTTCAGTAATGGATTGGTCGGTAACGTAATGACTGGATTGTTGAGCAACGTCATTAGTAAAGCGGTTCAACCCAACTACACGGCTCAAATGAACCGCCAAGCTGATGAAGTAGGCACTCGCTTGCTAACCACTGTAGGTTATAGCCAAAGTAGCTTGATGAACGTCAGCAGTAGCACTCGCCATGCTCAAATTCGTGCCAAGGTGCAACAACTGATTGGCAGCAACTCCAGCTCATCTTGGTGGAGTTCAGGAAGATAGGGCGTAGGGCAGGCGGCGAGAGGGGCTGGAGATAACGATAGGAGGCAGGATCTAGTACAAAGATTGAACTTTGCCACTCCTTAACCCTTTACTCTTCGCCTTTAAAACTGTGGCTGATCGCTCAGGGTTTCAATTAACAGGTCAACTTGTTGCTGGCGATCGCTCAAAAAGGTTTCGCAGAGCCGTAGATCTTCAACGGCTTCTGAAAATTGATCCAATACATCGGCAAGATCTAACTCTCCCGATTCAATTTGAGCGATCGCGGCTTCAATTTTTTTCACCGTTGCCTCATAGCGCCATCCATCCTGGAGACGAACAGATGGTTGCTCGCTATTGTCAGGTTTTAAGTAGTTGGTGTCTGCTCCAGTGGAATTAGTTAAGTTGCTCACAGGATTACTCTTACAAAGAAGCTATTGCGGTAATTTAGCCTTATGGGATCGCAAACATTTTAGGATTGCGGAGAATTATTAGGATGAAGCATCTAAGATTTCTTTTACAGTGACGGTTGCCTGCCCCTCAGATAGCTGAATAAGAAGATCTTGACCCAATGATAATGTGGCGGTTGATCGCACAATGTCACTGTTTGTCGATCGCACCATTGCATAGCCTCGCTTCAAAACCGCTTGTGGGTCAAGTGTATTCAATTTTTGCTGCAATAACTGGGTATGCTGGGTCGCCTGTTGCAACCGATCCCCGTTGCTTTGAATTAGCCGCTGTCGCATCCACCCTAATGCTTGAACTTCATAGTTCAATCTATGATCTAGCTTGAGTTTCTGTAGTCGAGTCCGCACCCGTTGCAAGCGATCGCGAGTCACTTCCAGCCGATGCTGGAGGGCATCACTGAGAGTCAATGCCCGTTCTTGATGCTCGGCATACAAGTCTACCAATTGAGGAACTGCTTGCTCAGCCGCAGCGGTTGGTGTGTGAGCGCAACAATCTGCCACCAAATCTGCCAGCGACTCATCCCGCTGATGTCCAATCCCCGTAATAATAGGAATAGGGGACTCAGCGATCGCTCTTACAACCCGCTCATCATTAAAGCACGCCATATCTTCAGTTGCTCCGCCTCCGCGTGATAGAATTAGTACATCCGCTCTATTATCCACGATCACTCGATGAATTGCTTTCGCGATCGAATCGGGAGCCTGATCCCCTTGAACTAATGCTGGAGAAAACAACACATGTAAACCTGGGTACCGTTGCCGTAAAGTCCGTTGAATGTCTCCCCACGCTGCTGCCTGAGGCGAGGTGACTACTGCTACGACTTTAGGATGGGTGGGTAATACCTGCTTATGCACTGAATCGAACAAGCCCTCTGCTTCTAAACGGCTCCGTAACTGCTTATAGCGCAGTGCCCGCAGCCCCTCGCCGGCTGGCAACACTTGCCACACAATAAGTTGATATTGCCCTCGCTGGGGGTGAATCTGAATCCGTCCTAAAATAATAAATTGTTCTCCTTGAGTTGGCAGAATCGTTAGGCGATCGATCTGGTTATTCCAAACCACACAGCTAATCGCTGCTTTATCAGCAGGATCTTGCAGTGTAAAAAACAATCCACTTCGGTATTGAGTCGCACTAGAGACCTCTCCTGTCACCCAAACCTGCCGAAGCTCAGTATCTTGCTCAAGTAGCGCTTGAATGTAGGTAGTCAATCCAGTAACAGACAACGCTGTATCAGGAACTAATAGATCAGAAAGATAGGAGGTCATAGTCTGCGCTGGAAAAATGAATAATTGCAGTCGGTCAAAGTAGGAATTGCTGAAAAATGCACCCTATTTCCTCTAAGTCAACCGATTAAATTAAGCCAAGAAAATCTGCTGTCATAACCATTCACTGCCTACAGGGTAGCGAGACTTCTCTAGATTTGACAGTGTGCTTCGTTGCCTTCTTTCTTTGAAGCAACGAGCATAGAATAGAAGTCCTCTAACACCCGATTCTTTCACTCCTTCTGACCAAACTTTGCGTTGAGGTGCCCATGGCTAGTAAAACTGACAACTCTGCTTCTGATAAGCAAGCTTCTGAGAAACAAAAAGCTCTAAACCTTGTCGTCTCACAAATTGAGCGAAATTTTGGTAAGGGCAGCATCATGCGTTTAGGCGATGCAACGCGCATGAAGGTTGAAACAATTCCCACAGGTGCCCTCACCTTAGATTTAGCGCTTGGGGGCGGATTGCCGAAAGGTAGAATCATCGAAATCTATGGTCCTGAAAGCTCTGGAAAAACGACGTTGGCGCTCCATGCCTTGGCTGAGGTGCAAAAATCAGGTGGGGTTGCCGCCTTTGTAGATGCAGAACACGCCCTCGATCCGACCTATGCAGCAGCACTGGGTGTAGATATTAGTAACTTGCTAGTGTCTCAACCCGATACTGGTGAAGCAGGGCTGGAAATTGTGGATCAATTGGTGCGCTCTACTGCGGTAGATATTATTGTGATTGACTCGGTGGCAGCCTTGGTGCCTCGTGCCGAAATTGAAGGAGAAATGGGGGATACCCATGTCGGATTGCAAGCTCGGTTAATGAGCCAAGCCCTACGAAAAATTACTGGAAACATGGGGCGATCGGGTTGCACAGTGGTTTTCCTGAACCAGCTACGCCAGAAAATTGGGGTCACCTATGGCAATCCCGAAGTCACCACTGGTGGACAGGCGCTCAAGTTTTATGCATCGGTTCGGCTAGATATTCGCCGTATTCAAACCTTGAAAAGAGGAACGGATGAGTATGGCAACCGTGCCAAGGTCAAAGTAGCAAAAAATAAGGTAGCACCCCCATTCCGTATTGCTGAGTTTGACATTATTTTTGGCAAAGGAATCTCTAGTCTGGGCTGCCTAGTAGATTTGGCAGAAGAAACGGGCGTGATTATTCGTAAGGGCGCTTGGTATAGCTACAACGGCGACAACCTTGCTCAAGGACGGGATAATGCCATCAAAAATATGGAAGAAAATCCCGAATTTGCCAAAAAGGTTGACTTAGAAGTCAGGCAAAAGCTGGAGAAAGGCGCAGTGGTCTCTGCTAATTCTGTGGGTCATGCCGATACAGACGAGAATCAGGATGATGAGGGGCTTGAGGAGGAGTAGAGCTTGACCAAGTTTTGTAGACTGGGATTTGTTAACTATCTATCTTCTTAGATCCCAGCCTATGAAGCTTTGTGCTTGACTCAAGGTTTTTTAACGGTTTAAGAAGCGATCAAGAATATCGGCTTGTTGAGAGGGGCTAAGTTGAGGATGTTTTGGCTCTGGAGCTTCATTTTGTTGACGGGTAGTTGGTTTAAGAAACATGGAGGTTTCTTTTTCACCGCCTTGCAGGGGAGCATCCCAATCAGATTGCTTCGCTTTTAGACTCAGCTCAATTGCACCCATTGCTGGCGATTCTTCAAGTTGGCGAGTTTCTAAGATAGGTGAAACCAGCTTAACGCTAGATAATACACTCAGCGGAATGGGTTCTGCACAGCGGCTGCTTTCGCAGAGAAAGAAAATAAACGACAAACTTCCTAAACGAATGCGATCGCCGTCTTTTAACAAAACAGGACGACGCACGGGTTCATTATTTACAAAAGTGCCGTTCGTACTGTCCAAATCCATTAGAAAAAAGCCTTTATCAGCGACATACTGAACGATCGCGTGACGACGAGAAAGGCGTTTATCTGGAATTGGCAAACTCGCCTTGCGATCACGCCCAATCACCCACAGGTTTTCTGATTGAGTCACAATTTGAGTTTGGTCTTGAAGCAAATTAGTTGTCAAGTAAACTTGATCACCATTGATGACGGCTTGCACATATTGCCACACTCCCCGCAAACGATTGCGATTGTCTGTATTCTCCAATTCAATGATTTCATCTAATAGCTCGCGATGATGCTCATACAATTTGAGAAAGACTTGATACAGTCCCAATCGCTGCTCTAAATCGGTTGAATGACCAGCAGCACTTTGTGAATTTGGCGAAAAGTCTGCTAGGGAGTTTAGGTCAAGCATAATCTGCACTATTTAGCTGTTCAAAGTAAAAAATCATCTATGCGAAGGCGTTATCTGAAGTTGCACGGTAGCAACCCGTAACTCACAAAGTTGGTAAATCTATCTTTTTCAGTGTTGCATTTGAATGGGTGATTTAGCCAATCTGCTTGTTTCAGTGTTGCATTTGAATGATTTAAGCCAATCTGGTTAGAGATCGCACCTTCTTCTCTTAAAGTAAAGCGAATACTCTAAAGACATATCCGCATGATCACTGGATAGTTCTCTGATTGTAAACAGTGTACTGAGTTCAAGAGCGACCATTCAGACTGTAGCAATATGCTTGTCAATTTACTTTTTTGAAAATCCTGCCGCTACACATCAACTCTAGTGGCGATGTTGCTGGTGCCAAAGTGCCAAGGTTCTGCACCATAGCAATTTTTTCGAGCGGTGTGAAAAAAGAAATTGAGTCAAATATTAATTTATAACAATGTTGAGTATTGTAAGCGCTGACACAGAACAGTTAAACCCTTTTCTACAATGAGGGGATTGTCATCACTGGTGTGCGTCTACGACTGATTGATGAGGTTTATGGAATAACCATAATCTCATTTGGAGATCCTAAATTTTTGTTAATTCTGCAAAAGTGCAGAGTCGTTGACGCACGCCATGTTGATTAATTCAAATAACGAGTGGTCTACCCTTGCCGATACGGAATCGGGTTCTATCCGACGTGCCGAAGATTTGGTACGTCCTTCAGCTGCTAGGCTTCAGTCTTCGCCCGTGGGAGATCGCCGAGTAGCGCCTTTAGTCCAGCAGCAATCATCTCTAAATCGGCAAAAGCATGCCTCCGAACTGCAAGCTTTACGCCAGGCAGCTTATTTAGGCGAACAGCAAAAGCAACGCAGTGGTTCAATTCGGAAAGGGGAGTTTGTCTCTTTCGATGGGGATCAGCATGTAGGGAACTTTGCTGCACCCCTTTCTCCCTTAAGAGATCGAGACTTAGATGCCCTATCCGAACTATTTTTAACCGACCAGATGAGTGTCATTGAAGCCGATGTAGCACAACTGTTAATTCGGCTTCAACCAGAACCCTGTTGGGAAGATGATCCCCTGATGTTTTTGCGGGAATTTCTTTAACGAGCGCGGGATGCAAAAAGCATGGAGTGAGCAGATAGAAGCTTAGTCTTTAACTCCGAACTCCGTATTTTGTACATCAAAGATCCTTTACCCTCAACTCTGCACCTCGTACCCCACATTCCTTACTCCTAAAACTTCTTGCAGTAGCTTATCGGCTCCAAATCGGACGGGATCCGTGCAAGGTAGGTTTGTTTCAGTTTCTACCTGAGAGATCGCGGTACGGGCGGCAGGTTCATCTAAATGATGGGTATTGAGGGCGATCGCGGCAACGGGCACAGACGTAAACGCTCCACCTGCCTTAGCAACAGCTTCATAAAGCTGTACAACTTCTGGCAATGGTGGAATGGGAATTTCAGGAATGCGACTGAGGTGAGTTTGTCCGGCACGATGCACCAAGATCAGATGAGTCGGTTGGCTACCTCGAATCAGCGGCAGCGTCGCACTCGAGGACGGATTAAGCAGAGAACCTTGCCCTTCAATCTGCAAAATATCGTGATCATTGCCATACCGCATCACAATCTGTTCCACAGCACCAGAGGCGAAATCTACCCGCACTGCATCTAACGCTACGCCATCCCCAGCAATCATCATTCCGGCTTGCCCCGTCGCTATGAATTTTGAGCGCAGTTCTCGCTTAAGCGACGCCTGGTGAAGCTGCAAACTAGTGGACATTTTGCCGATCGCCATGTCGGTTCCCACGGTCAATACTCGCAAACAGGAAAGCGATCGCGCTTTTCCAGTACCTATTGGCAGATTGGGTGGCTCCTGACGCATATCCCAAATCCATTGATCAGGTTGCAGCGGTTGAAAGTCGGGATCGCTGGCAAGTGGGGTATGTAACCCATTGGAGATCGACAGTCCGGCGGCAATTGCTTGTTTGATTTCCTGTCGCCACTCATTAGGCAACGCACCCCCAGTAGGAGCCGTTCCCAGTACTAAAACATTAGGTTTATAAGCAAGCGCGTCTGTGACCGATGCCACGATGGGCGCAGGCCGCAGAATTCCGGTTAGATCAGTGAGTGAGGCTCCTGAAGATTGGCGATCAATCACGGCAACTACTTCTGATTCCGTATACCGCAGCAATGCCAATCCAGTTTTACCTCGATTTCCTTGAATGCCTTCATGCAAAAGAATGGCCAAACGATGATGAGATTGAATCATAGAAGCAGTGTATTTCCTACAAGCCATCTTAAGACGCGCGCTTTTTTTCGTCCAAATATCGGTGAACGCCCAAGCCCGGTTGATGGGTAGGCACAATTCGCCCATTTTGAAAGGATGCGCCTGCGAAGGGATCGTTGATTAAATTGAGGTGGCTGTCGAGATCAATATGGTCTGCTAGGGGCGAAAGGTGAGATAAAGCGGTGTTGAGCAACGCACTATCGGAGTAACAGCCAAACATGACTTTCAATCCGCAGGCTTTGGCAGTATGAATCATCCGTAGCGCTTCGGTTAAGCCGCCAGATTTCATTAGCTTGATGTTGATACCGTGTACTCGATCCGCTAGGGGCAAAATGTCGTAGCTGGTGAAGCAGCTTTCATCCACAAAAATGGGCAGGGGCGATCGCTGATAGAGCTCGAGCAAGTCTCCTTCCTGTCCTTTTGCGAGAGGCTGTTCCAAATAGGTCACGCCTTGTTCTGCTAGCCAATCTGCCATGTACAAGGCTTCAGTCAAATTCCACCCTCCATTCGCATCTACGCTAACCTGAGAAATATGAGGAGCGGTTTCTTTAATTGCCAACATCATCACCTGGTCTGCTTCAATTCCTAAAGGACTACCCAGCTTGACTTTTAACGCTTGGATTCCATGAAATGGAACAGTTGTATCGCCTTTTCCTAGCCAATCTTTTACTCGCTGCTGGGCAGCTTCAGGAGCGCTAATGCCAATAGTGACGGAGGTGGGCTGAATGCGATCGCACTCCAAGCCCCAGAGTTGCCACAGGGGGAGATTGGTTTGCTTACCGACCCAATCGTGCAAAGCCACATCCAATGCTGCTCCTGCTGCTGAGGGTAGCCGCGCATCTAGCATTAATCGCTCAATTCGCTGACTCTCTAAAGGACTTAGGGATTTCAGCAGAGGCACAAATTTTTGCAGCGATCGCGCAATCATTTCTGTTGTTTGGGAGACTTCTCCGATGGAAAAAGGCGATGCTTCTCCCCAACCCTGAATGCCTTCATGCTCTACTTCAACCCAAACATTAGTCGTCTGCGCGGTAGTGCCGCGACTAATGGTTAATGCAAACCGTTTCTGCACCGTAAATGTAGCTATCCGAACCTGCATGATAAGGAACCTCAGAAGGCACTTTCAATTTTATTAAAGTAGCACTGGATTTAATATGCGTTCTCACTTCAAATTTACAAAAGCCCGTGTGTGGATTGCTGGCATTTTGGTAGCTTCGCTAGCGGTGCTAGGCTGGCTGACAATCCCGGTGATTTCTCAAGCGGCTTCCCCTCAGGTCAAGACCTTCGAGCAGGCTTGGAAAACTGTCACCGAGAACTTTTTTGATCCCAAATTTAACGGTGTAGATTGGCGATCTCTGCGCGAAAAATATGCGCCTCAAGCGGCTCAGGCTCAGTCGGCGGATGATTTGGCAGTCGTTGTCAATGCCATGCTAGCAGAGCTAAAAACTTCCCACACCCGTTTTTATACACCGAACGAAACGGCTTATTATCAATTGCTGGGGATTTTTCAACCGCGTAGTCGTGAACTCAAAAACTTGCCCAAGGAGATTTTTCCAAAAAACAAGCTGGAATATAGCGGCATTGGTATTTTCACCAAAGCGATCGCCAACAAAAACTTTGTCAGCGGTGTGTTAGAAGGCAGTCCAGCGGCGCAAGCAGGCTTACAACTGGGGGATGAATTGCTGAGTGCCGATGGTCGCCCGTTTCATCCGGTGCGATCGTTTGCAGGAAAAACTGGGCAGAAGGTGGTGCTGCAAGTGCAGCGGTCAACCAGTGCCGCCCAGCAAAATATTTCCGTTACGCCCAAGCTACTTGACCCGCTGACAATGTTTTTGGATGCTCAACGGGCCAGCACTCGAATTTTGCAGCAAGATGGCAAAAAAATTGGCTATGTTCATCTGTGGTCGTATGCCGGCGATCAATATCAAGAGCAGCTAGAGGAAGACCTGATTTATGGAAATCTACGAGAGGCAGATGGTTTGGTGCTAGATCTGCGAGATGGGTGGGGCGGTGCGCCGCTGACTGCGCTGAACATTTACACAGCACGGGGTCCAAGCCTGACGAGCATTCCCCGGAGCGGTGATCGCAATTTGATCAAAGCCCAATGGAACAAACCCGTGGTGATGATTGTGAACGAAGGCAGTCGCAGCGCCAAAGAAATCCTTGCCTATGGCTTTCAGCAATACAAGATTGGCACTGTGGTAGGTGCAAAAACGCCTGGTGCCGTCGTTGCAGGGCGTGCCTTTTTGATGCAAGATGGCAACTTGCTTTATGTTGCGGTTGCCGATGTGTATTTGGATGGTAACCAACGACTCGAAGGAAAAGGCGTAACGCCCGATATTGAAGTGCCAATGACGATTGAATATGCTCAAGGCAAAGACCCGCAAAAGGAAAAGGCGATCACAACCTTACTCCAGCAGCTTAAAAGCTAGACGGGGCAATTTAATTCAGAAATTCACCTTTAGGGGTGAGATGCGACATCCGAAACGGTAACGAAAGAAACTGTTGTTTAGTTTGTAAGCCAAATGGCTAATTCAGCACAAAGCCCCAACAGTTTTCATTCATACCTGGAAGGATGCACTTATGAATTTCAACACTATTTTGACGACTGCCTTGACTACTACTTTGACTGTTGGGATGGGCGCGATCGCCGCTGCTCCTGCTCAAGCCGAAACCTTTTCTGCTGGCACCGCTTCTAATGGTCAATTCATTCGCGTAGATATTGATTCTATTAATCGCGCTAGTGCCCGCAGCGTAAATTTTATCTACTACTTAGGAAATGAGCGCGTCTTTGCCCAAGCCCACTGCGATACTCGTAGCTGGACAACGTTTCCCGAAAACCAGACGCAGTATCCTAAATCGCGTGCCACTCAACAAATGGTTGATTTCGTCTGCGATCGAACGCGAAATGTTTCCACCACCTCCCGAACAGCTCGTGTGATTGATCCACCTTCCAACGTTCGTGCTACTCCCAATGGCAGAATCATTTGCTCTTTGGAACGCACTCAAATTGAAGTATTTGAGCCTACAGGTTCCTGGTATCGCACCAACGTTTGTGGCGCAAAGGGCTACATTCACAAAAGCCAAATCCAGTTCTAGATTAAACAAACACGCGCCGCAATCTGGGTTGAATGCTCAGCAGCGCGACTGTGGTAAAGCCTAGCAACACCAACAGAGCCGCGCCCAAGGTAACGTCGCCAAAAGGTGCCTGCATCACCACGCTGCTGAACGACCAATTCTGATGCAAATATACATAGCGAATGGGTTCGATCGCATAGCTTAAAGGATTCAGCGACGCGATCCATTGCAGCCAGGTTGGCATAAAGGACAGCGGCACTAATGCAGTGCTAGCGAACAACAAAGGCAGGTTCGTCACAAAAATCACCGCAATCAGTTCAATATGTCCGGGCAAAGTGAAGGCTAAGCCTAAACTGATTGCGGTTACGCCTAAGACCAAGAGCAATACGATCAACGCCATCAACGCCAAGCCAGAAGCGTTGGGCAATCCGGCACCCAAAACGGCGCTCATCGCAACGATCGCCACGGTTTGAATGGCGCTGAGAGTAGTAATGAAAATGGCAGAAGCCATGACTATAGAGAACCGCGAGGCAAGCGGAGCCACCAATAGGCGATTCAAAAAGCCAAATTCGCGATCGAACATCACCGGCAACCCCGCATTTAACGCGCCGCCAAAAGCAGTGAACACAATGATTCCGGCACCAATGAACTTGCCATAGCTGACGCTGCTGCCCAAAAAGCCTTGGGGTGCATTTTGAAACAGTGCCCCAAATAGAATCAGCCACATCACGGGTTGAATAATGCCCGCAATCAACGTTGAAGGGCGACGCTGAAGTTGGATGAACAAGCGCCGAGTGAGGGCAGTGGTTTCTTGAACAAAATCAGCAAAAGAACTGGAAGGAGGCACGGAAGCATCAGGCATTTTGCCATTGAAAGTCGAGGGAGTCAGAGTCGTCATAAATTTAACAATTATTGGACTAAGGGGCTAACTAGAAAGAGTTGAAGAAAGAGGCTGCGTGGTTTACTACACTGTTTTTTTCTCTACATCAGGCACCACAACTCTCATATCAGACAGATCTTTTAGAGAGAGACGAGGTTTTTTTTCTATAGAAGGTATATCTGGATCTGTAGTAGGTTCAGAGAGAAGGTCGGGTTGAACTCTTTCCAATCCACGATGAGATTTGTCTATCTCAGAGCCTACAAATTCATCGAACAAGTTGAAAAAATGGGCGATCGCACTTTGCTCATCTTCTGAGAAAAAAAGAATTGTCTTGTCCCAAGATTGGTCTGATGAAATCTTGAACTTTGACTTAATCCAGAATTGAAACTCTGAAAACTCTTTTTCCTCTTGAGTTTGGGGGATATCTAACTCACGCCGCGCCAAAATATAGCCTGATAAAAAAGACCGCAGATTACTAATCGCAGGCTTTCCGAGATACATAGAAGGTCTTCTTTTAATTTTTGAGATGAGTTGATAGAAATTACTCATAATGCCCTTTCCTCAAAAGTCAACTTCTGTAATCTGAAAATCCTCACCCATGTCATTCATTGGTGAATACAGGTTATATAACCAATCGCGTCTTAAAATTCCTCGATGATGAAGGTTATCAAAAATTAATTCTTCATTGTTGATATCAACCGCGATCGCTTCATGTCGTCCATTGACTGAAATATTTTTCATGAGCGCCTCGTGGAAAATGTTGCAAAATGGCTCTTCAATGCTTCCTGTGAATAATTTAATGTGCTTACCGTTGACATCTTTCTCAATCAAAAACTGCTTAATTGCCTCGGCACAAATGACACATTCGAAAAGCTTAAATTTACTAGCAATGCTCTCAATCTGCTGTCGCAGTTCAAAATCTTCAAACATTTTTTCTCAAGCTACCGCATTTGTTTTTTGCGTTCGGCTTTTTCGTCGCGGGTGCTGCTAGCGGCAATTTCGGCATCCAGCAGGGTACGTCCAGTGGCGGCAAGATAGACATCATCCAAACTGGGGCGCGATTGGGCAATGCCAAAGGTGGGTAGTCCGGCTTGCTGAAGTGCCTGCTGTACGGTGAGAAGCGCATCGCTTTGAGGCGTGACAACCAGATTAAGAGAGTTGCTTTGCGCGGTGTTGATGATCACTTCCTGAACGGATGGCAGGGACTCCAGCAACGATTTTGCGGTTTCGGCTTCAGCTTGAGGTGTGAACTCGCGAATCCGGAGAGTGATGCGATCGCCGCCCACCTGATCTTTGAGTGCCGAGGGTGTACCGCAGGCAATCACTACGCCTTTATCAATGATCGCCACTCGATCCGCTAGCATATCGATCTCTTCTAAATAGTGGCTAGTAATCAGCACCGTCGTGCCCTCCTCGCGAATCTTTCGCAAAAAATTCCACACAACTAAGCGACTTTCAATATCTAAGCCAACGGTCGGTTCATCCAGCACCAGCACATCAGGTTGATGCAGCAGACCTGCCGCCAAATCCAGCCGCTTTTTCATGCCGCCCGAATAGGTGCCGCTTTTTTTATTCGCGTAGTCTTGCAGACCCAATCGCTGAATCGCCCATTCAATCCGATCTTTCAAAATAGCGCGAGGCAGATGATACAACGCGGCTTGCAGTTGTAGCAGTTCTCGCCCAGTCAATACTTTGTCGATCGCGACCTCTTGAGCCACGTATCCCAATTTTTGTCGTGCCGTTTTAGGATGATCCAAAACAGAAATCCCTGACACTTCCACCCTGCCAGCATCCGGTTCTGCCAAGGTGCAGAGGCACCGCAGGGTAGTGGTTTTGCCAGCGCCATTTGGACCAAGCAGCCCAAAAATTTCCCCTGGTTCAATTTGCAACGAGACATCTTTAACTGCCTCTACTGCGCCATATTTCTTTTGCAGCTTTTCGATTAGAACGGCAGGAGCCATGACGCGACCCTCGATTTGATACAAATCTCAATCTCCATTTTAATGGGGAAAGACCAATCTGAGGTCGAGATCCCTTGAAACAATGGTTTTAGCGACCCAGAATGTCGTAGAAGTGATTTCGACGGGCAACACGCAGAAAAAACGGCTGAAAAAATCCACACTGAAATCTCATTTTCAGCGCAACACTTTTTGTGGAGCTACCAGGGGCAGACCTTTTCCATCATGAGCTACCTCATAGTACTCAGGCTGAGGACGTGTCACTGTGAAGAAGTAGTCAAACCGAGGTCGGGGAATTTGACAAGAGGCTGACCCTGAGCGCCCCCTCTTTTCTGACTACATTCGACCCAAGACGCGATCGCTTCACCAGTGAGGTCAAGACCATGACTCAGACAAAGCTCAATTTTGAAACTGCGCCAGGACATCAGATTTTGGCGGCTGCGGGTAAGAAAACATTGCGACCGGGCGGACGAGTTGCCACTGAGCAATTGTTTCAATGGGCAAACTTTCAGGCGGGCGAAACGGTTCTAGAGTTGGCTTCTAGCTTTGGAGATAGTGCGATCGCCTTAGCTCAACGCTATAACGTGCGGGTCGTTGGCATCGAGAAGAACCCTGATAGCGTTGTTCGCGCCTGTGCCAATGTTGCGGCGGCTGGGCTAAGTGATCAGATTCAAATTATCGAAGGCGATATCTTTCACCTCGATCGCTTGAGTGAACAATTTGATTATGTGCTTGCAGAAGCCATTCTCACGATGCAATCACCCATCGGGAAAGCAAAAATTCTGACGAGTATTCACGATCGCTTAAACCGGGTGGAAAGTTTCTTTCTCACGAGTTAGCGGCTCACAATCGAGAAGCCGAAATTCATCGCGCTTTAGCCGAGGCGATTCGGGTCAATGCGACACCCCTCTCAGCAGCGAATTGGATAGCTGCTTGTGAAACTGCTGGGCTGACGGTGCAGCAACACCACATCGGCGCAATGAATTTGTTAAATCTTCGGCAGATGGTGCGGGATGAAGGCGCGATCGTCATTGGGCGGATTCTGTGGAACGTCTTGACTCAGCCGCCCTTGCGAAAACGAGTGCTGGCAATGCGTCGCGTCTTTCAGCAATATCAGCAAGACTTAGGCTACATTGTCCTCTGCGCGATCGCTGATTAACGTTGCTCATTAACATCACTCATTCACAAAGAACACTTTAGGCAAATTTCTACTAAAAATCATGAACTCTACAACACCTATTTCTTCTATCGTGACTGATCTCACTGAACAGGCTGACTACCCTGAAACGGGAGCGCGAAACAAGCCTTTATATAAAGACGAGCAAACCCAGCACGGACTCATGTGTCTGGCGGCAGGAACGACGATCGCCGAACACGCCTCACCGCGCAATGTCACCGTAACGGTTGTGGCAGGGCAAGGAACCCTGACCTTAGAAGGACGCGAGATTCGCTTGCAGCCGGGAGTCTTTGTTGTGATGCCTGCCAATGCGCCCCACGCTTTGCAGACGACGGATTCGACATTGACATTTTTGCTCAGTAAGTGGTGAATTTAGCAACCCAATCAACCGCTGACTGATTCAACCTCAACGATTCCAACCGCGATCGCTGCAAAAGCATCGAGTTCTACGCGATCGCAGTGGGATCACCCACATTTCCCCGGAGCATGGCGTTTAATCGTCTTGCTCACGTTTGGGCTGATTGTTTGGCGGCAAGCGTGATTCGCAATGCTCCGATCTAGATAGTTGCTCTGATAGAAACGTTGAGTGCGCTGAGTGTCTTGGCGATCGTTGCCCTTTCCGTTTTGCCAGCCCACTTCACTGCTTTTCCTTAAATCATGGCTCATAGAAGGCTTCTGTCCCTGAAGCGATCGCCTCTAACGCCTGCTCATCTAGAATAGTCAGCTTGCCGCGCTGATAAATCACGATCGAGTGAATTCTTTTGAACAGTCGAACACACTCTTCATAAGTAATGCCAATGCTGCGAGCAATTTGATAGTAAGACACCCTTGCCGTCAACTGCTGACCCGATGCACTGGGTATCGTTCCAGACCGCAAGGCAAGAGATTGAATAAATTTCGCTAGCCGCACGATCGCCCGTTCTGACACCAGCCCGTGAACCGTTTCATGGAGTTGTTGAATTCGCTGGTTCAACACTTGCATCATTTGCAGCGCGATATCTGGATGACGTTGAATGGCTTCTAGCAGTCTCGATCGATCAAGGGTTAAAACCCAAGAATCGCTTTTAGCCGTCACCGTTGCAGGAGCGATGCCATCGCCCAGTAAGGCAGGAGCCGCAAAAAAATCGCCAGCCGATAAAGTGCGAAGGATGGTTTCTTTACCCGTCGGGGCTATTTTGGCAATTTGTAGCGCACCCTCCGCGAGCGCGTAGAGTTTTGCGGGTAAGCAATCGCCTTCGCTCATCACAATTTCTCCCTTCTGATAGCGGTGCACTTGCGTATCAGGCTGCAATTGCGCTAATTCAGTTGATGTCAATTCGGCAAAGATCGCGATCGCTGTTAATAGCTCAAGAGTGGCTTGCATTGCCGATGATTAGATTAGCTGAGGATGCAACTTCATCCTAGCGGCTTGTCTTGCTTGGCCGACAAAAGTACGAAGGTGGGGAGTAGACGAGGACTTGAAGTCGTTCAGTCATTGTGCCTGAGAAACTTAGTGCTTGAGAAACTTACATCACGGAACTTCGTGATTCAGTAGCCGATGCAGGATGGGTCGGAACTACTAACGTAACGAGATGTGCGGCTTTCCCGATTGCCCTCACCCTAAATTCCTCTCCCAGAGCGGGGGAGGGACTTTTAATCTTGCTCCCCTTCTCCTATTTTGAGAGTAGACCAACGTGATCCTGGCTATTACTATTAACTAACAAGTCAAGCGTTTAGCGTCGGGTCAAGGCAACGCACTCACCCAGCTTTGCAAGTTTTCACCCAATATAGCCGTGAGTTGATGGGTCACAGGCAAACTATCGAGTCCCATGCCTGCACAGAGCAGCATTAAGTAAAAGATGGAATATTTGAACACCGATCGCGCCACTTGCAAATCAGATGGAGCCTGCATCAATTGCCATGCCTTTTGAACAAAGATGCCGCCCAGCAAGAGGGCGATCGCGGCATACACCGCACCCATCACATGCAGCGGATAGACGAGTAGTAAAGTTACAGGGATCAAGGCCAACGTGTAGTAAAAAATTTGCCGAGCAGTGACTTCATTTCCCTCTATTACTGGCAGCATGGGCACGCCAACCTTCGCATAATCGTCGCGAATTAGCACAGCCAATGCCCAAAAGTGGGGCGGAGTCCAGAAAAAGATGATGGCAAACAGCACCCAAGCCCCCCAGCTTAAATCGCCGGTGACCGCTGCCCAACCCACCAGTGGCGGAATTGCTCCAGCCGCACCACCAATCACAATATTCCAGGTGCTATGGCGCTTAAGCCAATGGGTGTAGATCAGCACGTAGAAAACAATTCCCGACATTGCTAGACAGGCAGCTAACAGATTGGCGAAAACAGTGAGCAGAGTAAAAGAGGTTACGGCAAGGGCGATCGCAAATATTAGGGCATGAAGTGGCTGCACTCGCCCGGATGGTAACGGACGATGCCGGGTGCGCTCCATGATGTAGTCAATGTCGCGATCATATAGACAGTTAACTGTATTCGCAGCCCCAGAGGCAAAAGCACCACTCACGAGCGTGATCAACAGCAGCACTGGATCAACCTGTCCCTCTGCGGCGATCCACATACCACCTGCGGTGGTGATTAGCAGCAGTAAGATGATTCGAGGCTTCGTCAGTTGGTAGTAACTTTGAATGATTTGAGTCAGATTGTCGTGGTGGCGAGTAGTAGAGAGAGTTTCTTGCATTTTCGAGTGTTCCTCACAAAATGATTCACCGATGCCATTTTTGATTCAGTTCATCGGTGATGCAGGGGGTAAGCATTAATGTATCAGCGTGTGTGATAAAGCAGAACGCGTGCTATGGCTTACATATAACTTAAGCAGGTTGTCCATCGACCGGACTGGCGATCGCCTCATCTAAAGATATAGATTTGATCGGCACATCCGTTTCAGAGACACCCATATCTCGAAACGCTAACACGGTAAAGGTGACCAGCACTCCTAGCAGCATCGCACCGATCGCCTGGTGGGCAATAGTTAAGGTCTCAACCTGTAGCCTCAGCTTGAAAGTAGCAACTCCTAGAGCAATTTGCAGCACCAGCAAGCTTCCTGCAAAGTTGGCTAAGCGGCGCAAGCTAGGGTGTAGTGCTGGAGTTCGCAATGCCCAGCCTGTCAAGGTCAACGTGGCTAGGGTTGCAGGAACAACACCAGCAATGTGGCTGTTCATCACACCACATAAAGTGGAATCGCTTAAACACTGGTGCAGTGCCCATTGAGAGCCGACCAGCGCTCCTAAAATACTTTGGGCATAGACGCAAATTGCAGCGATCGCCGCGACCCAAGACAGCCTTCCCGCAGTGCCATTCCCTTGATAAGGCTGAAGTGCGACTCCCGCCGACAGCAAGGTGATAAAAAACAGAAGCGCAGTGCCTAAGTGAGCGGTCACAATATCAAATCGCAGCAGTTCGGTGACGGTCAACGCACCTAAAATGCCTTGGAAAATTACTAAAAACAGCGCTAGCGAGGCGATCCAGGGTGTCCATTTTGGTAACTCCCGGCGATACCACAGGCACAAACCAAACAGAGTGATCGCAAAAAGCCCCATTGAGGAAGCCGTTAGTCGATGAAACCACTCCAAAAAAACCTGTAGGTTCATCTGTTTTTGAGGAACTAGCACGCCATAGCAAAGCGGCCAATCAGGACATGCCAGTCCGGCATTCATTACGCGGGTCGCACTTCCCAACGCCATCAAAAACAGCGTTTCACCTGCCATTCCCAGCACAAACCGACTAATCCATTCGCGAGGGCGAGAAGACTTGTCATTTGCTTGCTGGTGGGAGGTAATGTCAACCATGAGCTTTCAACCTCATTTCTAAAAAACACGCTTCTTTAAATCAATCCTGTGCAATTGCTCATCTCGCAATTCCGGGGGATATCGTCAGTCAGGCTAACTCTTTCACACTGTAATTATCACTTTAGTAAGTTTGTTTAACTTAACGCACAAGGCTTAGCAATTTCTTTCGATTGGTCTGTTGTTCTCTAGACCTCACTCAAAAATAGTCAAAAACACATTTTTGCTCAGTATGGAAAATCAGCTTCAAAGCACGAACAAAAGTCCTGATTTAGAGGGAAGCTTCCCTCTCCCGAAGAAAATAGAAAATTTTTAAAGATAAGTTTACTTTCTGTAGGTATTTAGGTCTGCACAAAAGCTAGAAAGTCGTTAAGTTGAAATAGGGACGTTAACCAAGTTGATTTTTGTGACAATTACCCAAGCTAGTAGTGCTGTACACGGATTCTCTTAAGAGGTGGTTTACCTTGGTAAGGAGTTAGAAGTTTTTGTCGATGAAGTGCCTATAATCTCTATGGATCATTGGTTGACTTCAAACTATTGAAACTTCTAGGGTTAGACACACAGCGCTTTCAACCGTTCTGACTCACTGTTTTGCAAAAGACTCTTTAATTTAAGAATTATTCGTTTCTAGTTGCCTGTTAAGTAGGGAGAGATTTGTGAATATTCCGGGTTCAATTGCAACATTGTTAATCGGTATTGCGGTAACAATTGTTAGTCTCTGGTATGGGCAAAATCATGGCTTAATGCCTGTAGCAGCGTCTACAGATGCTCCTCTGGTAGATGGGCTATTCGACATCATGATGACGATTGGAACCGGGTTGTTTTTGCTGGTGCAAGGGGCATTAGTCTACTCGTTTTTCAAATTCCGTCGTGAACCGGGCGATGATACCGATGGCCCATACATCGAAGGTAATATTCCCTTAGAGATCCTATGGACTTCGATTCCGGCAGTGATTGTGTTAGGAATCGCGGTTTATAGCTTTGAAATTTATAACTCAATGGGCGGGTTAGATCCGATGGATCATTCAGTTGCTCATCACAGCCAGCCCACTCATGAAATGGCAAAAATGCCAGGTGCTGCGATCGCTGGAACATTGACTGATACCACTATTGATCCCGTTTCAGCACCTTTAGAACCCGCAGCAATCCCAGAATCTATTCCTGGGACGACTTCTGCCCCGCAAGAAATGACCATTCAAGCGGCAGGACTGCAATATGCCTGGATTTTCACCTACCCGGATAGCGGGGTGGTTGCGGGTGAATTGCATGTCCCAGTAGGCACTCGAATTAAGCTAGCGATCTCTGCAAATGATGTGCTTCATGCCTTTTGGGTGCCAGAGTATCGCGTCAAGCAGGATGCGATCCCCGGCACTCCGACGGAGCTTGCCTTTACACCGTCTCGTACGGGTGAATATCCAGTCATCTGTGCTGAGTTGTGTGGTCCTTATCATGGCGCAATGAAAACCAAAGTGATTGCTGAAACTCCAGCAGATTTTAATGCCTGGATTGCTAGCCAAAAGGTTGCTAGTGCGGCAGGATTGGAGGACGCGATCGCCCTTACCGCCGCTGAGAAACCCGTCGATCAATTTCTTGCGCCCTTTGTTGCTCCGCTCGGCGTGGATGCTGCCACTCTTCAGCAGCTTCATTCAGCCCATCACCCATCTGCTAGCTAGCCATTTATTGATCTGTTAAAGTTCTATGACTCAATTACTGCAAGACGAAGCGGCAAAAACCCCGCCAGCCCCCCCCATTCAAGAAAAGAAGCGCGAATGGCTGAAATACTTTAGTTTCAGCACTGACCATAAAGTCATTGGCATTCAATACTTGGTCACTTCATTCTTTTTCTATTTTGTAGGCGGTTTTTTAGCCACTCTAATTCGCACTGAACTCGCAACCCCTGAAGTTGATTTTGTCAGCCGCGAAACCTATAACGGCTTATTTACCGTCCACGCTACGGTGATGATTTTCTTGTGGATTGTGCCTGCCGCAACCGGAGCGTTTGGAAATTACCTCATTCCGCTGCTAGTCGGTGCACGGGATATGGCGTTTCCTAAGCTAAACGCTGTTGCCTTTTGGATGATTCCACCAGGCGGAATCCTACTCTTGAGCAGTTTCTTTGTCGGTGCTCCCGGCGCTGGCTGGACTTCCTATCCACCGTTAAGCCTGGTTTACAACAAGCCGGGGGAAATGATTTGGATTTTGAGCCTGCTGATTTTAGGAACATCTTCCATTTTGGGTGCGGTCAATTTTCTGGTTACGATCCTGAAAATGCGCGCTCCCGGTATGACCTTGAACAAAATGCCCTTGTTTTGTTGGGCAATGCTGGCAACTTCGGCGCTGATCTTGATTTCAACGCCCGTCCTAGCAGGCGCATTGATTCTCCTGTCGTTTGATCTGGTGATAGGCACTGCCTTTTTCAACCCCACGGGTGGCGGCAATCCGGTGGTCTACCAGCATATGTTCTGGTTTTACTCTCATCCGGCGGTCTACATTATGGTGCTGCCTGTGTTTGGGCTGATTTCAGAGATTTTGCCCGTTCACTCACGTAAGCCGATTTTTGGCTATAAGGCGATCGCCTACTCCAGTTTTGCTATCAGCTTTTTAGGCTTGATTGTCTGGGCACACCATATGTTTACCAGCGGTACTCCTCCCTGGCTGCGGATGTTTTTCATGATTAACACCATGATCATTGCCGTTCCCACGGGAATCAAAGTTTTTGGCTGGTTAGCAACAATTTGGGGCGGCAAGCTGCGGCTCAATAGTGCCATGCTGTTTGCCATGGGCTTCCTGTCCATGTTTGTGATTGGTGGTATTAGCGGGGTTATGCTGGCAGCCGTGCCGTTTGACATTCATGTTCATGACACTTACTTTGTCGTCGCCCATCTGCACTACGTTTTATTTGGCGGCAGCGTGTTTGGCATCTATGCCGGAACTTACCACTGGTTTCCTAAGATGACCGGACGCATGGTGAACGAAACTCTGGGTAGAATTCACTTTGTCCTGACGTTGATCGGCTTCAACCTGGCATTTTTGCCAATGCACAAATTGGGTCTGGAAGGCATGAATCGGCGGATTGCGGAATACGATCCAAAATTTACAGCTCTCAATTTGATTTGCACCATTGGCACTTACATCTTGGCGGTTTCCACCTTCCCATTCATCTTCAACGTCATCTGGAGCGTGTTCAAAGGAGCGAAAGCGTCTAGTAACCCTTGGGGTGGCTTAACCTTTGAATGGCAAACTACTTCTCCACCGCCCGTAGAAAACTTTGAGATTGATCCAGTGCTTGAGATTGGTCCTTATGAATACGGCACGGAAGAAGCGGTAAAAATCATTAAAGCGGGACCATTTTTGGCACTAGAAGCAGCGGCAGCACAAGGATAAAGAGAGACACCATGCAAAGTTCTGCAATTGATACGACTACGATTGTCACCAGTCACCATGAAGCGGCGGCTCACGGACACCATGCCCACCCGGATCACCGCATTTTTGGCATCATTGTTTTCCTCGTGGCGGAAGCAATGATTTTTATGGGGTTGTTCATTGCCTACCTGACCTTTCGGGCAGTCGCTCCGGTATGGCCCCCCGCAGGAACGCCAGAGCTAGAACTGCTACTGCCGGGAGTGAACACCATCATCCTGATTTCCAGTAGCTTTGTGATTCACAATGCTGACACAGCAATTAAAAAGGATGATGTGAAAGGAATGCGGCTGTGGTTTGCCATTACCGCGGCTATTGGTGCAGTGTTTCTAGCAGGTCAACTTTATGAATATTTTCATCTAGAATTTGGACTCAAGACCAATCTGTTTGCCAGCACATTCTATGTGCTAACGGGCTTTCACGGTCTGCATGTCTTCTTTGGCGTGATGTTGATGTTGGGTGTACTGTGGCGATCGCGCAAACCCGGTCACTACTCCAGCACCAGCCACTTTGGCATCGAAGCCGCCGAAATCTACTGGCACTTCGTCGATGTCATTTGGATCATCTTGTTCATCCTGCTGTATTTGTTGAAGTAATCTATATGGCTTCTGGCACCGGGTGCTGTCCGTAAAATGGGAGGACTTCTGACCAGTGAGGACGCAAACCGTGGTTCCAGTTAGCCTGGGCAATTTCTAAAATGCTGGTGACGTAGCGCCCTAGGCTCCCTTCAGCGGTGATCAGATGGTAAACCTCGTCCTGCTTTTTTAGCAGATTTTCCCAGGCTTCCAGGCTCATGACAGCATCCGGCAAGATTTCAATTAGTTGATTTTGCCGGCGATCGCTCCGATAAATTGCAGCAAATACTTCACCGCGTTGGGCAGGCATTTGTACTGCGATCGCGATCGGGTTTTCCAACGTTTTCGCAGTTTCCCATGCCACGGCTGCCAGGGTTGAAATGCCAAATAAGGGAATGTCAAGTTGTTGGGCTAGAGTACGAGCGGTAACAACTCCAATCCGCGTTCCAGTGAAGCCACCTGGACCTTTTGCCACGGCAATAAATGCCAGATCTTGCCAGGTTTGGGGCAGCAGAAAATCCACTAAATAAGCGTGAAGCAGCATCGAGGTATCGCGCCCCAAATCCCAGACTTGATGGCGGCAAGTCTCGTTGAAGTGGGCGATCGCCAGTCCTAATTCGGGGGTGCTGGTATGGAGGGCAAGTGAATAGAAAGTGACGAGTGGCGAGTGGCGAGTGGCGAGTGGCACTAAGCTTTAGAAGTAACTACAAAATAGTTATACGGTTTTTGGCGAACCAGTGAGCCGTTTCAGGATGACCATTTCAGAGCCGACAACGGGGCTACGAGCTAATAAGTTGTCCTTTGAATCGATCATTTCTAATTTGACGAAATTAAGCTGCTGAGAGCGTTTTAGCATTTCAGTCGCTAGTTTGTTCTGCTGAGCTTGCTCTAGGGTATACCAATCATCGCCCACTTTAACGGTCAAAAGACTGCTGCGGAAGTTTGCCTGCACGGATTGAATCAGCCCATTTACATATTGATTGCTGACATCGGCAACCTGCTCTTGAATTTGAGCAATTAGCGTTTGCTCTGGGGTGAGTTTCAGCGGTGGCAGCGGCTTAGGCGCAGGAGCCGGTGGCGGGCCGGGAGCGGTGACAACATCGGGAATTTTCGGAGGAGTCGTCTCACGAGTCTCGTCAGGAGCCTTTTCCAGCGGTAAGGTTAAAGGAGTTTGTTGAGGGCTTGGCTGGGTAGCGATCGCATCATCAGGGGGCGTTTCAGGAATCGCGTCAGGAGTCGATTTTGCTACTGGCTGATCACTCTTTAGCACTGATTTTTCTTTGTCGTCATCTGTAGCTTTGTCTGGAGCAGACGGGTTGGCTGGCGCAGTGGCGACCTGCGTCGGTGATTTGCTGAAGATCAAGGAGGATGTTGTCCACAGGGTCAGCAGCAGCACGCCTGCGATCGCTCCACTCAGCAACGGATCGGACAATTGCCGATTGAAAGATCGGGGCAACAGCGATCGCGTTAGACCCAACACAGACCCCCAAATTCCCCGGATCTGTCGCCAGGGGGCTGTGCCTTTCTGAGATGAACTTGCAGTAGGTTTTGCTTCTAGCCGAGCAACCAGAGATTCAAGCGACCGGATGGTTGCTTTCAACGTTTTGATGGTTTGCTCTTTCAGCGCTGGCTGAATTTCTGCTTGCCAATACCGCTGAAACTTTTGCCAGCTTGTGGCTTGGTTGATAGCAACGGCAGTGCCTGCTGCAACGCGAGATGACCGCCTACGGGAAAGACTCTCAGCAGCTTTTTCGACCGACGCTTCTTCAATTGAGGTTGATTGCGTCTCGTTTTCTATTTCTACCGATTCCCACACATCTTCTGAAAGGAGAAGATCTTGCTTATTGCTTGTTGTCGATTCCGTCGTATCTCTCGACTGGCTGAAGCTAGTCCCGCCCGCAGGCAGCGCTTGGACGTCAGAATCAGTGGGTTCGGGAATGGGCTCCTGCGACATGGCTTTCTCCGCGATCGCACATTAACCTTAGAATGAGGGCCAGCGCGCTCTGATCACTGCTGCCTCAGTGGATTACTCTACCATTTCCTGCACTCCCACAACTCTATGCGCGAATCGTTACACGATTCCTATGAAAATCGCGAAGTGCCTGCTTCTCCTATTCTAGAAGCCGTCATGCTACAGATTAGACCGGGCACAGCCAACGCATTTGAAGCGGCATTTCGCCAAGCCTCGCCCATTATTGCCAGTATGAAAGGCTATTGCGGACACGATTTGCATCGCTGCCTGGAAACGCCTGAAAAATATTTACTCTTAGTGCGATGGGAAACCTTGGAAGACCACACCGTCGGATTTAGAGGGTCGCCCGACTACCAAACCTGGAAGCAACTTCTACATCCTTTCTACGATCCGTTTCCAGTTGTAGAACATTTTGAAGTGCTTACGCCATTCGGCGCTTCATAAAGTCATAGTTGTCAAAAGATTTGCTGGTTATGGAGCGGCAAGTTGGGTCAAGTCATCTGAACTGCAATTGCAAGCTAAGCCTTTAAATAGTACCCGCCAGGGTACTGCCGACGCTTGGGTGCAACCTTTAGCTTGGAACAGTCAAAGGACTCATTGCTGGAGGTTGTAGTTTGCACTCAATTCAGCAGAATCATAGTCATCAAGGGTTTGAACTCACATCGACTGAGGTTAAGGGTGTTTTCAAGCTGAAATTGGCTGCAACTAAACTCAGCAAAATTGCCCTTTTTATAGTCCGATGTATTGGCATTTGTAAGAAGCCACACCTAACTTTACCCAGGAGAAATGTAATGGATCCAATTTTATATTGGAATGAAGTTGCTCTCGAAGCAAACCGTGTTAGTCATACCAATGGTAAAAACGAGCAAACGGGTCCGACTCTGAGTTCTCGTGCTTTAGCGATCGTTCACTTAGCAATATATGACGCTTATGCAGGGGTACGGGGTAATCCGTTCGCTCCAGTCAACTTATCTCCCTATCTTCCTAACTTACCGAACCCGCAACCCAATGCCTCAGCCGATGCTGCCGTTGCTGCCGCAGCACACGCTACGTTGTCTAGTTTGTTTCCCAGTCAAAAGTCCTTCTTTGATCTGAAACATACTCAAGCAGGTTTGCAAGGAACTGGCTTACAAGAAGGTCATGAATTTGGTCTTTTGGTAGCACAGAAAATGCTAGAGAAGCGGCAGGATGATCCCAGTGCTAGTGATGATGGTTATGCTGCATCGATGGCTCGTGGAGCACATCGCCTTGATCCAGATAATTCTGGGCAAGGGTTCAATGCTCCCTTCTATGGCGCAAAATCGAGATGTTTTGCTGTGACAAACCGCCATGAGTTGGATGTTCCACCTCAGCCAGGAAGTCCTGAATATCTCACCGCCCTACAGCAAGTACGCGGCAAGGGGATTGCACCTGAATTAATGGGAACTCTACCCGCAGGTCTTTCTGCTCGGACAGCGAGTGAGACAGTCATCGGCATCTATTGGGGCTACGATGGCGTTGCTGAGTTGGGTACACCACCCCGGTTATATAACCAAATCGTTCGGGCTGTGGCAATAGAACGCAATAATGGGGCTGATAGTGTGGATCAAAATGCCCGTCTGTTTGCGCTAGTGAATGCCGCAATGGCTGATGCTGGTGTTTTAGCCTGGGATCAAAAATACATTCATGATTTATGGCGGCCCGTTGTTGGTATTCGGGAAAATGACCCGTCTCTAGGACCTACAGGGACTGACAATAATGTCATTTCCGCAGATGCTGATCCTTCCTGGTTGCCATTAGGGGCACCCAAAACGAATTCTAAGACCTTTGAGAAAAACTTTACGCCGCCCTTCCCAGCCTATCCTTCTGGGCACGCTACTTTCGGTGCAGCAGCATTGCACATTACTCGATTGTTTTATGGCGTAAATAGCCGCAGTACCGACAATTTGTTCGATGGTCTGACCTTTGTATCGGATGAATTCAATGGTATTAGCCGAGATAACAAAGGAACAGTGCGACCAAAACACGTTCGCAATTTTCCAGACGGATTATGGCAAATGATTGTAGAAAATGGACTCAGCCGGGTATATTTGGGAGTGCATTGGGTCTTTGATGCTTTTGCACCCGACAATACAGGCAATCCCGATCTATCCAAGAACATTGGTGGCATTCCGCTTGGAATTACGATCGCTGAAGATATTTTTAACAATGGGTTGAACTTATCGAATGTCGGTCCTCGCAATTAAAACTCTTTGCCTAATCAATCAAACGCAAAGTGTTAGTTAGAAGGGGGCAAGCTTGATAACCAGGCTTGCCCTTTTACTGCTTTTCTTGTTTGCCCTATTGAATTTGACTCAAAACCGCGATCGCTTTTTTTGCAACTTCTTCAGGTAAAGGGACGTAGCCTAGCTCTGAAGCAAACTTCTGCCCATCGGTGAGTCCCCATTGCAAGATGTCGCGTAGAGCTTTCGCTTTAGCCGAATCGGCATATTTTTGGTATGCCAATACCCAGCTATAGGTGACCAGCGGATAGGAGGTTTCTCCACCAGGATCGGGAACTGAGCCACGCAAATCTTCGGAAAACTGAACGGTAGATAACGCTGCGCGAACACTTTCATCCGTAAGTGAAACGTACTGATTGGCTTTGTTTTGTATAGTTGCGATCGCGAGTCCGAGCTGTTTTGCAAACGCATACTCCACATATCCAATCGTGCCCGTTGCCTGCTGAATCTGAGCGCTAATTCCAGCATTATCCTTAATGCCGGTACCTGCTAGCCACTGCACGCTTAAGCCCGTCCCTACTCGCTCCTTCCACTCTGGACTGATCGCGCTGAGATGCGCCGTAAATGCCGCCGTGGTACCGCTGCCATCTGAACGATGAACGGTTGTAATCGGCTGATTGGGCAGTGCCAGCGCTGGGTTTAGCGCTTTTAGTTCTGGATCATTCCAGCTTGTGATTTTGCCTAAAAATATATCAGCCAGCAGTTTACGAGAGAGCTTTAACCCACTCACCCCCGGTAAGTTATATACCACCGCAATGCTGCCAGCCGTCGTGGGAATCAGCACGGCTCCATTTTTCACCTTGGCAAGATCGGCATCTGTTGGGGTAGTATCGCTGCCGCTAAAATCGGTAGTAGCTGCGATGAATTGCTGAATTCCGGCGGCGCTGCCAACAGGTTGATAGCTCACCTGAATATTGGAATTGATCCGGTTATATTCGCTGAACCATTTTTGATACAGATAAACCGGGAAGGTAGCCCCGGCTCCATAAAGCGATACGGGTGAGCCGCTTTGCGTTGCCGCAGGATAGGGCGTTGGCGGAACTTCAGGAGGTTTCGCCGACTGAGTTTGGCAGGCTTTTAGCCCTACAGCCACTGTGGCTATTGATATCAAGAACCCTCGACGAGACGAAGCCAATTTAAACACCTCAGCCACCTCAGCACGCATTCGTTTTGATTTTACGACGCGACGGAAGATTCTAAGTGATTAGATCTCCTGCTGACGTAACTCAAACTCCTAATACGCATTAACGAGCGACTACATCAGGTTCTTTTTGGGTCGGCATTGAAGCTCCAGATTCAGGTGGATGAGGTCGTTTAGTGATGCGATCGCTCAAGTTAGTAATCACAATGTATAGGATCGGCACCACCAACAGGCTGAGGAAAGTTGCCACCAATAAGCCGCCAAATACCGCAGTTCCTAGAGAAATTCGGCTAGGTGCCCCTGCTCCAGTTGCCACCATTAAGGGATAAAAACCCAATAGCGAGGCAAACGAGGTCATTAAAATTGGGCGTACGCGATCATAAGACGCTTCAATTACCGCTTTCGTGATCGACAATCCCTCTTCCCGCAGTTGATTCGCAAATTCCACAATCAAAATCGAGTTTTTACTTGCCATCCCAATTAGCATTACCAATCCAACCTGACAATACACATCATTTGGCAAGCCTCGCAGCGATTGCGCCGCCAACGCCCCTAAAATTGCCAGCGGCACCGACAACATAATAATCATCGGATCAATAAAGTTTTCGTACTGCGCTGCTAGCACTAAGAACACAAAAACCAGTCCCAATCCAAAAATAATTGGAGCCAAACCACCCGATTCCAATTCTTCCAGCGCCGTACCCGCCCACTCATAGCCAAAACCAGGAGGCAGCGTTCGATCCGCCAGAGTCTGCATCGCTTTGATGCCATCCCCCGAACTAATACCCGGTGCGGAACTACCGGATATTTCGATCGCCCGAAATAGATTGAAATGTGTAATCGTTTGTGCGCCTGTAGTCGGAGTCACGGTCACCAAACTGCTTAAGGGCACCATCTCATTTTGATCGGAGCGAACATACAAACTGCCAATATCGCCAGGATTCGCTCGATATGCTTGGTCTGCCTGCACGTAAACTCGATAGCTGCGCTGCCCCAGATTAAAGTCATTCACATACTGAGAACCGAGTGCCGTCTGCAAGGTATTAAAAACAGTATCCACTGGAACTCCCAGTGCTTTTGCCAAATCCCGGTTCACATCCACTTTAAACTGGGGCGTACTGGCGGCAAACTGCGTAAACACTTGCTGTAAGCCCGTCCCCGGTGCGTTTGCTTGTCCAATCAGCTGCTGAGCAGACTTCAGCAAATCTTGAATATCGGCATTGCCACGCCGATCCTGCATTTGAAATTGAAAGCCACCGAAACTGCCCAAACCACGAATCGCAGGTGGGTTCACTGGCAGCACTCGCGCTTCGGTAATCGTGCTCACCTTGCCAAATACTTTGCCAATAATGGCTTGAACGGACTGATCTGGCTCGTGCCGTTCTTTCCATGGCTTGAGTGTAGTAAAGATAGCGCCTGTGTTAGCGGTGTTGCCACTAAAGCTAAAGCCTCCGATCGCAAAGGTGCCGACTACTTCAGGAAACTCTTTTTCGTCCAGTAAAATCTTTTCGACTTGGGCAATCACTTTGTCGGTGTAGTTAAGCGAAACACCCTCTGGTGCCTGAATAATTGTGATGAAGTAGCCCTGATCTTCTTCCGGCAAAAAGGCTTGAGGCACTTGAAGATATAACCAGCCCGTAGCACCGATCAACAACACGAACAGCCCGATGACTACCATTTTGAAGTGAATCAGCCAGGTTAGAAGTTGCCGATAGCCGTGACGGAAGCGATCGAACATCCAATTGAACCAGTTAAAAAACCAGGCAATAAATCGAGGTGGACGTTGTCCCGGGCGTAGAAGGATTGCTGACAACGCAGGCGTTAGGGTTAAGGCAAGGAAGGTAGAAATTAAAACGGCAAATGTGATCGTCAGTGCGAACTGTTTATACAATGAACCCGTTGTTCCGGGAAAAAATGCCACCGGCACAAACACCGCCATCAGCACCAGCGATGTGGCAATTACTGCTCCCGTCAGTTCCCGCATCGATTCGGAAGCAGCATCCATTGGGCGCATACCCTTCGTTTCAATCAAGCGGCTAATATTTTCTACCACCACGATCGCGTCATCCACCACCAAACCTGTTCCCAAGGTCAAACCAAACAGCGTCAAGCTATTAATCGAAAAGCCAAACGCCTTGACAAAGCCAAAGATACCAATCAGCGACAGCGGAATGACGATCGTGGGAATGAGCGTTGTGCGCCAATCTTGCAAAAAGATGAAGATCACAAGCACAACCAGAATAATTGCCTCCAGCAGAGATTTTTGCACCTCTGCTAAGGATTCCTCTACATACAGCGTCGTATCAAATGCCACTTGATACTTCATTCCAGGAGGAAATGACTGCGACAGTTTCTCCATTTCCTTTTTGACCCCTTCTGCCACCTCAAGAGCATTGCTGCCAGGAGCCGGAAATACTCCTAGCCCCACTGCATCTTTGCCACGAAACCGCAGAAAGCTGCTGTAGTTTTCAGCTCCAAGTTCTGCCCGCCCCACATCGCTCAACTTAATCAGCGTTCTGCTGGCTGAATCAGCCTTAATCACTACATTTTCAAACTCAGAGGCATCTTTCAACCGCCCTACTGCCTGTAGGTCAATTTGATACAACTCATCTGCCGGGGAAGGAGACTGCCCAACTCGTCCCGCGCCCACTTGAATATTCTGTTCCCTTAAAGCCGCAACCACATCTTGCACAACTAATCCACGCGATGCCAGTCGTTCTGGATCCAGCCATAGCCGCATGGAATAGCGCCGTTCGCCAAAAATCCTCGCTTCGCTCACTCCATCAACCCGCTTTAGAGCGTCACCAATATACAGATCGGCATAGTTGCTTAAAAAGATATTGCTGTACTCTTTGTTTTCCGTGTACAACCCGATCGCCAACAAAATATTATTCGACTGCTTACTCACCCTGACCCCAGTTTGCTGCACTGTTTCGGGTAACTGAGACTGCACCGAAGAAATACGATTTTGCACATCTACCGCTGCAATGTCCTTGTCGCGAGTCGATTCAAACGTTGCAGTAATGGTGCTAGAACCATCGTTGCTGCTGGTGGAGTTCATGTAACGGAGCCCTTCCACCCCGTTGATTTGCCGTTCCAAAATTGTGGTCACTGCACTTTCAACGACTTCAGCACTCGCTCCGGGATAGTTTGCGCTCACCTGCACTTGAATCGGACTGATGTCGGGAAACTGATCGACCGCTAATCCTGGAATGGAAATCGCCCCAATCAGCAAAATAATCAGTGAACATACAATGCTGAAGACGGGTCGCTTGATAAAAAAGTCAGCCATGGGAGTAAGCTCTAGGTTTCAGGTCTAGGTTTCGCGCTAAGAGTTTGGATCGAGGAAAAGAGGTTGGGTAATTGAGCAGTGTTGTCTCTGATTCCTAACCTTTATTTGCCGTTGCCTGTGGCTTCCGCGATCGCACTGCACTCTGACAGGTTGAGAATGCCAGACACAACCACTCGCTCGTTTGGTTTGAGTCCCTCTAAAACGTGGTAGCTGTTACCCTGAATGCTACCCAGTTTGATGAGCCGTTGACGGGCAACAAGCGCTGAAGGTTCTCCTGCGGGAGCACCGGGCGGTCCTGATTTAAGAATTTCTTTGCATGTATCATTTGGCGCTTGGGCAACAAAGACGAAGTTTTCTCCACCAAGGCGGGAAATGGCAGAGGAAGGAATCAAAATTCCGGGAAGCGATCGCCAAACTACTCTGGCACGTGCAAACTGCCCATCTCGTAACTTGCCTGAACTATTAGCAAAGGTTGCCTTTGCCAAAACGCTCTGAGAGCGGCTATCAGACTGGGGTGAAATAAAACTAACCCGCCCTCTACTCAGTATCTTTCCTTGAGCATTGGTTAGCTCAACTGGCAGCCCAATCCGCAGCTCAGCCGCTCTTTCCAGCGGAATGGATAGCTTCAAATCCAGAGATTCATTTTGGGTCACAGTGGTCAGCGTGTCTCTGACCTCAACAATCTGCCCTAACCGAACCGGAACGTCGCCTACTATGCCACTAAACGGTGCAGTAATAGTGGTGTCTTGCAATTGAGCAGTGTTTAAATTGGCATTTGCCTGGGCTTGTTGCAGCCCAGATTCAGACTCGGCAATGCTGGCTTTAGCAGATTGAATCCGCTGATCCATTGCTCTCAATTCTGAAATCGCTCTGGTGCGATCGCGCGCCGTTCGATCCAACAACTGTCGTGACAGTGCGCCTTCTTTCACCAAAGACGAAATCCGCCGATATTCCTGGTTTTGCAGGTCTACCTCAGCTTGCTTAGCAATCCGATCTGCCTGGGTTTCCTGGAGTTGAGAAACGGCATTGGAGCGGATGGCACGGGCAGAATTAACGGCTGCTAGCCCACTGGCAACCTCAGCCTCTCGCTTATCGGGCTTTAATTGAATCAGCGGATCTCCTGCTTGCACGCTGTCACCTGATTTCACCAGAATCCCGCTGATGCGCCCGGTAATTTCTGGCTTTAGAATGACCGACTGCAAAGATTCTAAGGACCCCACGTACTCCGAAGACTCTTGCACAGTTGCCGTTTGAGTGGTACCTAACTTGACCGGGATGCCTGAGGGCATTTCTGCTCCGGTTCCTCGCGCTGCTGCTTGGCTAGCCTGCCACCAACGCCAGCCAAATGCTAAGCCCAGCAGCACCAGTAAAAGTCCGCCAATTGCTAACCAGCGGTTCGTTGATGATTTTGAACCTAAAGGCGATCGCGGCTTCCGCTTTGCAGGTGGGATTTCATGTTCTCGCGCTTCAACAGGCTCGGAATACTTTGACTTTGACGAAGGAAGACCAGACATTCACATACCTCGTTTGAACTTATCTATGTACCCACGTCATGCCCATAACCTTAAACTTATATAAACCATTTGCCCACGTTCTGGAGATAGACCCGATTGGTTGAGCCAGTCCAGAACATAAACAAATACTATGTTATTTGTAAAAATAATAATATTAACTGATATTTTTCGCTCGGCAAGGTAGAGTTAGATCTTTCGTCGAAATTTGTAGGGCGTAACTCCACAGTCCTTGCGAAAGCTAGTTATGAAATGAGCTTGACTGGAAAAACCTAGTTCAAATGCATCTCTACCAGCGTTTTTTGTGGTTTGGAGCAAGATTTTAGCTTTCTCAATTCTTTAATGCATGGCAACTGATGCACAGCCGTCCCAATAGCTTGCTTAAAACCGCGCTCAAGTGATTCATACTGGTATTGCAAGCTTGGGCGATCGCAGCTAGGCGCAGTGTGAAAACAAGCTCCACCAACTCGCCACATCCGTAGGCGAAACCGCCCCAATTAGGACATTTGAAGTTGCTGTCGCAGAAAGCAACGTGATCATGCTGGCAGTGTAAGCACCCACATTAGAGGAAGGGTTCCTACAGTGCAATCGATTCTGGAAAGATTGTTGCCCACTCTCTGGAAACGGCGACAACCAATTGGGTTCAGTTTGCTGCTGCTAGTCAACTATTCCCAAACCTTGGACTCAAAGCTTGACGACGGTGGTGTTTCAATCAACAAAAGAAGAAGGGAAGAGCGTCTTGCTGAGGTTTCAGAACTATTACTGTAATCGTGGCTTTTACAATGGTTGATTTCGTTCTAGCCGATCTCAATCCATCAACTAAGCGTTCTTAACTTATAAAGTTTTTTCGAGTTCTGCTTTCATGCGTTCTAGGGTCATGTTCATTTGGTCAAACATTTGTTGAGGAGTCATGCCAAACTGACCCAGTTGAGTCCGCAACTGTTCAACGGTCATTTGAGCCATAAAGTCCTCAGATAGCTCAAACCGTTTCATAAAAATACGGTAGCGATCCATCATAGATTCCATCTGGTCGATGAACATCTTCTTACCTTCGCGATCAAACTTACCGTAGCTACCGCCTAGCTGCGTGAGAGATTGGTAATCCTCAAACAACTGCTTTGCCTCTTCTTGAACAATTTCAGAATCAAAGAATCCCATCGCGTTAAACCAATTTTTAATGAATTCAGAACGGTAATGTTCCTGAATGCGGCTGTTTTATTATTCTAGAGCGATCGCCGAATGCAAGTTAAGTAGGGGTTTCACCACTCTGCCATAGCGGTTACTTGTCCGCTCTGAGAAACCCAAATAATCCACCGCGTTTTTGTGAAGCCGCAGCGGCTTGTCTCGCTGGAGCTTGTTTGTCGTTGACTGATGGCGGAGTGGAAGCCGGAACAATGATGCCTGCCTGAGGGGCGTATTTGATCACTAAAGGATCGCTAGGATCTAGTTCCAGTGCCCGCTTTAGATGTGCTCTTGCCATGCCTTGCATATTTTGTCGTAGATAAGCGACTCCGAGTAAAGAGTGATACTCGCTCTTGTCAGACTTTAGCTTGATAGCATCCCGCAGTTCACAAACGACCTCTGTCCAGTTGCTGTTGGTTGCATATTGTCTAGCACGACGATAGTGGCGTTGGTCATAGCTTTCGGTTATCACTTCCGAAGCAACTGGAGTAGGAGTAACGGTGATGGGTTTTGCTTCAGCGGCGGCAATAATTCCAGAGCGCTTCTCACGAACGCCCATATCGCCCATTTTGAGCTGAAGATATACTAGATTTAGCTCACCAATTTGCTCTGTCGTAGACTCAAACTGGTCAATATCTTGATATTGATCAGTTGCCAGGTTGGCTGCCGCTTGCTCATAAAAAACGTCTACAGCGCTAACAGGATGCTCAAGGAGCTGGCGGGCAACCTTACTTTTGGGCGCGATCGCCCCGTTTCGCTTGTGAAATAAGCGCACTTTGATTCGGAGATTGGCAATACTTTCATTGCGTCCTTTCTCTGCCTTCAATTGTTTATAGGCAGGGTTAACTAAGCTTGCTAACAGTTGTGTCGCTAGTTCCTTTGTAGCTCCATGCTCTAGCCCAAAGCGATCGGGGTGAAGGAGTTTGGCAATCTCTCGATAGCGTTTAAGCACCCGATTATTGTCAGCTGTGACTGCAACACCCAGCACGGCATAGGGATCAATGAATTTTTCTGTCCATTCAGGAATAAGCGAACTTTGCGACATCGAAGGTCAGTCCTAGCAGGATAGATAAATTTTGAAAGTGATAAACTCTCAAAATAGATAAAAACTCTTCAGAGACTAGCAAGCTTGAGCAAACGAGACATCTTCAATAAGTCGTAAAGTTGCCAATCAAATAGCCCTTGAGCAAGAAAAATTAGATGTTGACGGTGTGAACTGGTACTGCATCCCATAAAAACAGAAGGAGACCTAAAATAAGGTCAATTGCAACCCGTATTTATCTTTAATCTAATGTACTGTGCAAAATCTGGTTCGACCGGAGAAGTCCTATGAATCCTTGCTATGGTTTTTGCCCAGGCATTATAAAAGCAGAGATAAACTAAAAGCAGTTGCCTCAAGAATAAGAAGTAGAAGGAGTTACACCCGTGTGGCGATCGCCCAGTTGGAATGACATTTTGAGTCAGCCAAAAGATCGAAAAGTTGCTTCTTTGCTAGCGTTGGCTGGCATGATAGCTCCCGTCTCAGGGTTTCATAAGTTTTACCTGAAGCAACCTATCTGGGGGACATTGTATTTAATGTTATCGTGGACTCCTATTCCTCGCATTGCTTGTGGCATTGAAGCGGTTTGGTATCTATTTCAAGATGCTAATGAATTCGATTCGCGGTTTAATTCGGAAACTTTGCCATCAAACTCGATCTCGGCTACTTTTGCATCTCCCAAGGTTGATCCTACTAAAATTAGCGCGATCGCCGATGCCGTTCGTCAACTCGACCAACTTCGTATGGATGGATTGATTTCGGAATACGAATTTGAGCAGAAACGGCGGAAACTACTGGATCATATTGGATAAAGAGTGCGGAGATCTGAGTGCAAACAAGACTCAAAATTCGGTTCTGCAAACTCACCGGAAGCCAAAACTCAAAACTTTTAAAGCACATATCCCATGGCTTGGCGCGACTGGTTTGTAAATGCAACTCAATCTCAATCGATACGATCGCGGATCTTGAGCGATCCCTACTATCGATTTCAAACGCTTGAAGAATTACAATTGGCTGCAAGCTTAGGCATCCAAATTGATGTGAATCAAGCGGGGGTAGATGATTGGTTGCGGTTGCCTGGTTTGTCTATTCATCAGGCGCGATCGCTGGTGGAACTGACCCAGTCTGGGGTTCACCTTCATGCCCTAGAAGACATTGCGGCGGCATTGGGGCAACCAGTGCAGCGGCTGAATCATTGGAAACCGGTGCTGTTGTTTTGTTATTACGATGAAGATAGTCTTCACACCATTCGACCGATTAATGCAAACACGGCATCTGTAGAAGCACTTTTGCGAATTCCTGGTGTGGATACCTACTTAGCCCGGACGATCGTCCAAAATCGCTTTCCTCATCCCTATCGCAACCTAACTCACCTTCAACGGCGGCTCTCTTTACCCAGTGATACAGTATCTAAGCTCTTGCATCACCTCAAGTTTTAATGAATTGCATCCGTGCGATCGCACCATAGCCATCCGGGCACAGGTGAATTTCCAAGTAATTTTTTGATTTCTGCCCCTTATTTTTCAGCAAAACTGTGCTTACCAATACCGTGCCATCTACCCTGCCCGATTTTTCTGATCTTTGGCAAGAAACCTTAGGTTGGCAGCCCAGTGTTGCCCAAAATAGTCTATTCCAGCAGCTTTATGAAGGGATTCTGGAAGGCAACCAACAGCTTAATTTAACCCGGATTACTGACCCTATAGAGTTTTGGGAAAAACACCTGTGGGATTCGCTCAGTGGAATTAAGTCGTTTCTCCAGTTACCCAGCAATGAGCTTTCCAACCCCGACACCTCGCACCTAACACCAGAACGGAATCTGAACCCTTACCGCGTTATTGATATTGGCACTGGAGCGGGTTTTCCGGGATTGCCAATCGCGATCGCCCAACCGAGCTGGCAGGTCACCTTGCTTGACTCCACCCGCAAAAAGCTTGATTTTGTCAGTCAGTTGTTGGAGCGCTTAAATATTGCGAATGCCACCACGCTGGTAGACAGAGTAGAGCAGATTGGGCGCGATCGTGCCCATCGAGAACAGTACGATTTGGTGGTAGTTCGGGCCGTAGGCGCGGCATCCATCTGCGTGGAGTATGCACTGCCGCTAGTGAAAATTGGTGGTTTAGCCGTGCTGTATCGAGGACAGTGGCTTGAAGAAGAAGCGGAGGATCTTGCTCCGGTGGTGAATTTGCTGCTGGGTGGTGAGCTAGAACAAGTGACAGCGTTTAAAACGCCTATTACTCACGGCGATCGCCACTGTTTATATATTCGTAAGGTTGCTCCAACTCAACCGCTCTATCCTCGTGCTGTGGGCATTCCTGCCCAAAAACCATTGGTGCTTACTTCAGCAGCTTCTTTACCGCATCGATCAAATCCGGCGGATGATACGGCTTTGTAATATACGCATCTGCACCTTGCTTCATGCCCCAATACACATCAAACTCCTCGCTTTTACTCGTACACATGACCACAGGAATGTGCTTAGTGTTCGGTTCGTTTTTCAGCCAGCGGCATAGCTCGTAGCCATTTTTGCGGGGCATCACGATGTCTGTAACAACCAGATCAGGGAGGTTTGCGCGGATTTTGGTGATTGCTTCTTCGCCATCGATCGCCTCAACTACATTAAACCCACTTTTTCGGAGTTGCTCTGAAACCATTTGCCGCACAGTGAGGCTATCATCCACGATCAAAACTGTATGCATAACTCCCAAGGGGCTAGTAATTCAGGGCGGAAACGACTTAGTTCAGTTTAGAGGACGAACAGAGGTTAGTCTATGGGAGATTGTGCCACCCATTGATTCGTTGGACCTGAACTCCCTCACTTCTTCCACCCCTATCAGTTGAGAGTCAACCGATCCAATTGCTCCACTTCCTCTGGGATGAGGCTCCAACCGATCGCGCCTGCATTTTGCACCGCTTGATTTGCATTTTTAGCACCAGGGATTGGCATGACGTTGCCTTGAGCAATCAGCCAATTCAACGCAACTTGAGCAGGGGTGCGTTGATGAACATCGCCGATTGTTTGCAAAGCGTTAACGAGTGGGGCAATTTTTTCCAATCCAGCCCGGTTGAATCGGGGATCAATGCGCCGTGCCCCCCGCAGGGTTTGCACTGAGTCTGGAGTGTATTTACCGGTGAGCAATCCTTGCGCCAGGGGACTATAGGCAAGAATGGCAATATCCAGTTCCCTTGCCGCAGCTAGCACCCCGTTGGTTTCAATCTGGCGACTCAGCAGAGAATAACGGACTTGGTTCACTGCCAGAGGAATGCCCCGCGCCGCTAAAAATGTGTGAGCCTGCCGCATTTGCTCGGCGGAATAGTTGCTGACACCGATCGCCCCAATTCTGCCTTGATCAACCTCATTGGCTAGCGCATTCATTAAGGTGCGCTGGCTCATCAAAAAATCTAAGGGGAAATGCACCTGGTACAACGCTACGCGATCGACCTGAAGCCGTTGCAGGCTGGCAGTCAGGGTGTCTGCAACCGCTTGAGCATTGAGCCGCCAAGGGAGGGGAAAGTATTTGGTGGCGATTTGAACTGGCTTGTCGGTTTGCTTGAGGAATTGCCCAATCAGTCGCTCAGATTCACCCAAGCCATAAATCTCTGCGGTATCAAAAAAGGTGATACCAGACTCAACGGCAGCATGGAAGGCTTCACGCACCTGGTCTGCTCCGTAGTCTTTGCCATAGCTCCAAAATAGGCTGTCGCCCCAAGACCATGCACCAATACCAATCGCAGGCACAACAGATCCATCTTTGCCTAAATTAACGGTTTGCATGTTTGTTTGCATAGCGATCGCCCTCCAATTTGTAACTTTTTCTTCACACTTCTAGTGTATTCTGCGACTTCCCGGTTCGACCCTTCCAATTCCTTTTAATCTAGAAAATGGTGGCAATATCCAATCTGGTTTAGAAGAAGTATGGCAAGTAGCAATCTGTCCGGTTCACACCTGTCGTCTAGCGAGTCGGCTCCTGTGTCCACCATTACCCTGCTAACGATGTTTCGGTTGGGTCTGTACCAACTGGGATTGGGCATGATGTCGGTGTTGGCATTGGGAGTCATGAACCGGGTGATGATTGGCAACTTGGCGATACCTGCCACGATCGCGGCGGGGGCGATCGCCATGCACCAGTTTGTGGCACCCGCGCGGGTTTGGTTTGGGCAACGCTCCGACAGTAAACCGCTGTTGGGACACCATCGCACGGGCTATATCTGGATCGGTACGATGATATTTGCGGTGGTGTCGTTTTTAGCGCTGCAGGTAATGTGGCAACTGGGGAGCGCGGCTCCTGACTCTGGCGAATTCTACGGCTGGACAGGCCTTTTAGGATTGACCTTTGCTATTTATGGCTTGGCATTAAGCGCTGGATCGACTCCCTTTGCAGCGTTGCTAGTGGATGTGTCGGATGAGGGTAATCGTTCCAAGCTGGTGGGCGTGGTTTGGTCGATGTTGATGGTCGGGATTGTGATTGGAGCAATTTTGATTAGTGTGCTGCTGAGGCAAGTGACTAACGATACGCCTATAGAGGTGATGCAAGCTTCAATTAATCGGGTGTTTGTGATTGTGCCAGCGATCGTGGTGGGGTTAGCGGTGGTGGCAACCGCAGGCATGGAAAAGAAATATTCGCTCTATCGGCTGCGGTCTACCATTAGCGATCGCGAAGACAAAATCACCTTTGGGCAAGCCTTGCACGTATTAACTGCTAGCCGCCAAACCGGAATTTTCTTCACCTTTCTGCTGGTTATGACCATTAGTCTGTTCATGCAGGATGCTATTTTGGAACCCTACGGCGCGAAAGTGTTCAACATGGAGTTTTCTAAAACCACGCTGCTCAATGCCTTTTGGGGAACGGGCACCTTAATCGGCATCAGCACTACAGGCTTTTTGATTACACCCCGAATTGGTAAAAAAAATACTGCTAAGCTCGGCTGTTTATTGGTTGCAGGTTGCTTCATCTTGCTTATCCTGGCAGGATTTACCGCTAATCAAACGGTGCTAAAAACAGGCGTATTTCTCTTCGGCTTGTGTTCTGGCGTGGTCACTACGGGTGCCCTCAGCCTGATGCTGGATTTGACGGCGGCTGAAACCGCTGGCACCTTTATTGGCGCGTGGGGTTTGGCTCAGGCAATGGCGCGGGCTTTAGCAACAGTGGCAGGCGGCACGGTGCTTGATTTGGGCAACAGACTGTTTACTGTGCCCATGTTTGCTTATTCCTTAGTGTTTGCGGTGCAAGCCTGCGGCATGATCTTGGCAGTCTATTTGCTCAGCCGGGTGAATGTGGCGGAGTTTCAGGCAAACGCAAAACAAGCGATCGCCACCGTCTTTCAGGGTGAAATGGATTAATTTAGCTGGTGACTGATTTTCTGATCGTCTAACGACTAACTAAAAAACTGCGATCGCTCGATATGGATCCAACTTTGGAGATGCGGGAATAGGTTATGTCTTTCTACGCTATCTATCTGGAAAGACCTGAAGGTTAGTTTTTCTGACAATGTAGTTGAGCAACCCTAATCTATTACTTTCCCTATGTCTGATTTTTGGGCTCAAATTCTGGATTTTGCTAAAGCTACCACTCATCGAGTCGGAGATCGCCTGCTACAAGATTTTGGGCAAGCGCAGGCGCAAGAAAAAGCTGACGGCAGCTTAGTCACGCAATCGGATCGGTGGGCAGATGAGGAACTGAGGAACGCGATCGCCCAGGCTTTTCCTGATCATGGCGTGGTTAGTGAAGAAACCGAGCATATTTTTCCAGAAACCGAGTGGTGCTGGATTATCGATCCGCTGGATGGCACCACTAATTTCGCTAGAGGTCTGCCGCTGTGGGGGATTTCATTTGGGCTAGTGTACAAAGGCACGCCTGTTTTTGGCTATGTCCACTTTCCGCCTCTGCGGCAGTCATTTCATGGCTACTGGCGTGGTGACTCGGGCTTAGAAATGCCCACAGGCGCTTTTATGAACGATCGCCTGATCCATACCAGTCCTGATGCTCCTAGTTCCAACCACTTTTTCAACCTTTGCGCCCGTAGCCTTTCAGTATTGCAGCAGCCCAATCCCTGCAAAATTCGGATGTTGGGTGTGTCAACCTATAGTTTTTTGACGGTGGCAGCCGGGTGGACTCTCGCTGGCGTGGAAGCGACGCCAAAAATTTGGGATATTGCCGCAGTCTGGGCGATCGCCCAAGCCGCTGGTGCCGCCTGGACACCCCTAGAACCAGAAACCATCTTTCCTTTGCAAACTGGCGTTAACTATAGTCGCCGTGCCTACCCCACATTGGTCGTTAGCCGAGCCGAATGGGTGGAGACATTTTTACCGCTAACGGCATCTATTGGGGTGAAGCGGTAGGGAATGGGATAATGCTAGACGTTGCTAGTTTGGAGATTGTTTGTGGATCTTTCGCGTATTCCTGCCCAACCTAAACCCGGTTTGCTAAATATCCTGATTGAGATTCCGGGTGGTAGTAAGAATAAATATGAGTTTGATAAGGATATCAACGCCTTTGCCCTCGATCGCGTCCTTTTCGCCTCAGTCCAGTATCCTCTTGATTACGGCTTCATTCCCAATACCCTGGGTGATGATGGCGATCCGCTGGATGGCATGGTGATGATGGATCAACCCACCTTTCCAGGCTGTGTGATTGCTGCACGCCCAATTGGAATGCTGGAAATGATTGACGGGGGCGATCGCGATGAAAAGATTTTGTGTGTTCCCGACAAAGATCCGCGCTATGCCCAAGTTAAAACCCTTGCAGATGTGGCTTCTCACCGCCTAGACGAAATTGCTGAATTCTTTAGAACTTACAAAAATCTAGAGAAAAAAGTGACCGAAATTTTAGGCTGGAAAGATGCGGATCAAGTTCTGCCTTTAGTAGAACAATGCATCAAGGCATACCGCTAAGCAAGTTCTGACTGTAAGTGAGAGATGCTGAGGCTTAGTTATTCTAAGCCTCCTTTCTGTAACGATTCATTGCTGACATGGGGGGCTATAGCTGCGGTCTTACCTATTCCATAGGCAAAATGGGAAATATCCGTTGTTTAATTAAGTCAAGCTAATTGAATACATCCGCTTTTTTACTTCTTCAAAGAGAAGAAGATTAAATATGCAACGCACGTTTTTATTATCGAAAATTCATCAGTGTGTATTAACCGCTGCCAACTTAAGCTATATCGGCAGTATCAGTGTTGATGAGATTTTATTAAGTGCAGCGGGTATTCTACCTTATGAGCAGGTACAGGTAGTGAACGTTTCTAATGGTGAACGGTTGATTACATATGCCATCTCAGCGCCTGCAGGCTCTGGTGAGATTCAATTAAATGGTGCAGCGGCTCGGCTCGGCGTTCCGGGCGATCGCTTAATTATCATGACCTACGCTCAACTCACGGCTGAGGAGTTGAAAACTTTTTCCCCGACTGTCGTTTTAGTGGATGAGCAAAATCATTTGCGGCAAGTGCATCGGTACAAAGACCTTCTTGAAACCTTACCAGTAATTGATAATGTCAGAGCTTGAGTCAGCCTCCACCTTGGAGGAAAAAACCAACAGCATTGATGAAAACAGCCCAGCAACGGATTTTGTGGTTCAGTTTTGGGGTGTGCGGGGCAGCATTCCGTCACCCGGAAGTGAAACCGTCCGCTATGGCGGTAACACGTCTTGTGTTGAGATGCGGATTGGTGGAAAACGCCTAATTTTTGATGGTGGCACAGGGTTACGAGTGCTAGGCAAATCTTTGCTGTCTGAGATGCCTGTTGAAGCTTATATGTTTTTCACCCATTCCCATTGGGATCATATTCAAGGTTTCCCGTTCTTTGTGCCCGCGTTTGCGAAAGGAAACTGCTTTCATATTTATGGGGCGATCGCGCCAAATGGAGCCAGCATGAAGCAGCGACTCCACGACCAAATGCTGCACCCTAATTTTCCGGTGCCGATGCAGGTGATGCAGTCTGACCTAAAGTTTTATGACTTGTTTGCGGGCGACACGATGCAGTTGGGTGACATCACCATTGAAACAGGTCCGCTCAACCATCCCAATAGCGCTATGGGCTATCGCCTTACCTGGCAAGGACGCACTGTTGTCTATGCAACTGACACGGAACACTTCGCCGATCGCCTGGATGAAAATCTGTTGCATCTTGCTCGCAATGCCGACATCCTGATTTATGATGCCTGCTACACAGACGAAGAGTATCACGATTTAAAAACTTCTAAAATTGGCTGGGGTCACTCGACTTGGCAAGAAGGGGTAAAGATGGCAAAAGCGGCAGGCGTGAAAAAATTGGTCGTCTTTCATCACGATCCTAGCCACTCTGACGACTTTTTAGACAAGGTTGCATCCCAAGTAGAATCTGTTTTTCCTAACAGTGTGCTTGCCCAGGAAGGCATGATTCTTTCAGTTATTTAGCGAATGGCGAGAAATGAGGAGCAGAGAATACAAGCAACTCAAAACTCCCCTATTTGCTCCAACTTACACCAAAGTCTTCCTACTGCCTTCATGAACTTCCTTGGCATTCATCACGTTGCGATCATTTGCTCAGACTACGATCGCTCCAAGCATTTTTACGTCGAGCTACTCGGTTTTTCGATCATTCAAGAAACTTATCGAACAGCACGAAATTCCTACAAGCTAGATTTGCAGGCTAGCAACGCTCAAATTGAGCTTTTTTCCTTTCCTGATCCGCCTGAGCGCGTCAATAGTCCCGAAGCTTGCGGTTTGCGTCATCTTTCGTTTGCTGTAGCAAATTTAGACGCATCGGTGGCTGACCTATTGGCAAAAGGCATTTCGGTAGAACCAATTCGGTTGGATGAATTGACTGGAAGGCGCTTTACATTCTTCAAAGATCCAGATGACTTGCCGCTGGAACTATATGAAGCTGATTGAAACGGAATCGGGCGATCGCTCCTGTGTAACAAGCGATCGCAATGCTCACTTTCTTCTAGCTTTAAGGTTGAACTGTCGCGTGTTAAGCAATTTCCACAAATTTCGGCTGTTGCAGAATGAATCGCCTATCTTCGTAGAAGTTCTAATTTGCTGGTGATTATGACAAGATCAAGAATGGAAAGGCATTTGATCGTGGCGACATGTTTAGGCGTGATCACTGCTTTGAGCAACCTTTTTCCAGCGATCGCGGTGAATCCCTCATCTTCATCTGTTACTGCTGATGACAGTAGTACTGCGAAACCTGCGCGATCGCAAGTGGATGGCAAGCTGGCTCAACGCAACCAAAACTGCCGCGTAATCGTTGCCGATGGATTTATTCCGTTTAACAATAGAGCCGCATCAGGAAACGCGCTGGGTAATTTAGCAAATGGGGACAAAGTCGAGCTATCGAATGGGATAAACACTATCCTAGGCGTTGACGGACGATCTTACATTGGGGTGCGGATTCCCTATATCGAATCTTCCTACAACCGCCCCATCCAGCAGAGCGGCTATATTCCAACCCGCTATCAGAGCTACGGTGGCGAAATGAAGTCTACACTAAGAAAGTGCATTCGGGCAATGTGGTAATGAAGATCTAGTATGAAAAGTCAAACAAACTGGCAGACAACCGCGCTGCTTTTTCTGGCGGCGATCGCCTTGTTGATCGGGCTAAGTGCTTATGTAGTCATCAACCCAGGTGAAGCGGGAGTGCTCAGTATTTTGGGCAAAGCAAGAGACGGGGTTTTGCTAGAAGGCATTCATCTCAAGCCACCTCTGATTTCACGGGTGGATATGTACGACCTGACGGTGCAAAAGTTTGAAGTTCCGGCTCAAAGCTCTACTAAGGATTTGCAGCAGTTGACCGCTAGTTTTGCCATTAACTTTCGACTTGATCCGGTGCAGGTTGTCAATATTCGCCGCACCCAGGGGTCACTGCAAAATATCGTTTCAAAAATTATTGCGCCTCAAACCCAGGAATCCTTCAAAGTCGCTGCGGCACGACGCACCGTGGAAGAAGCCATCACCAAGCGAGACGAATTGAAGCAAGACTTTGATGTTGCCTTGGGGGAGCGACTGCAAAAATACGGCATTATTGTGCTAGACACCAGCGTTGTCGATCTCACTTTTTCAACTGAGTTTTCTAAAGCGGTAGAAGAAAAACAAATTGCCGAACAACGTGCCCAACGGGCGGTTTACATTGCTCAAGAAGCGGAGCAAGAAGCAGAAGCAAATGTCAATCGAGCAAAGGGACAGGCAGAAGCCCAAAGATTATTACGAGAAACATTAACTCCAGAACTGCTGCAAAAACAGGCGATCGACAAGTGGGATGGCAAGTTTCCGCAGGTGATGGGTGGCAATGGAGCGTTGCCGTTTATCAACCTGGAACCCGGAAAATCGTCTTGAGCATAGGGTAAAAAAGCGTAGAAAGAAACTGCTTTTTTCCTACGCATCTAAAAATATGCGGTAATAGGTAAACAGAAGTCCTATGCTGGAGAGCGTAGAATGTAGTCTTTGGAGTAAAAGTCTTTCCAGTATGTCTTCTGTTGCCATCGAGATTGTTCTCATTATTGCGCTGACGATCGCCAACGGTATTTTTTCGGGATCGGAACTTGCGATTCTTTCCGCCCGTAAAGTCCGGTTAGAGCAGATGGTCAAACAAGGCGACAAAAGGGCGCGTCTGGCACTGAAGCTGGCAAGCTCTCCCAATAATTTTCTTTCCACAGTTCAAATTGGAATCACCTTAATTGGTATTCTTAGCGGTACCGTCGCCGGAGCAACGATTGCTCAACGGTTGGAAGAAGTTTTTAGGACCATTCCTCCCCTCGCACTTTACAGCAAACCTCTTAGCATTCTTGCTGTGGTGACTGTTATCACCTACTTGTCGTTGGTCATCGGCGAACTGGTGCCCAAACGGATTGCGCTCAACAATCCCGAAAAACTTGCTTGCACCGTGGCAGGTCCTATGCGATCACTGTCTATTTTTGCGGCTCCAGTGGTGCACTTGCTGAGTGTCTCAACGGAGGGGTTGTTGAAGCTGCTAGATATTCAGGCCTCAGATGAACCTGCTGTAACGGAAGAAGAAATTAAAGTGCTGATTGAGCAAGGCACTGAGGCTGGGATGTTTGAGGAATCGGAGCAGGAGATGGTGTCGCGGGTGTTTCGCTTAGGCGATCGCGCAATCAAAACCTTAATGACTCCTCGCACTGCAATCTCATGGCTCGATGTTGAGGCACCCTGGGAAGAAAATCAGCAAGAGATTCTAGAAAATACCTACTCTCGTTTTCCCGTTGCGCAGGGAACTCTTGATAGTTGTCTGGGTATTGTTAGAGCGCGCGATATTCTGTCTTTGCAATTGGCACAGGCACCTGTCGATCTAAGAACCTTATTGCGATCGCCCCTTTACATTCCGGAAAACAGCCGCGCTCTGAAAGTGCTAGAAATTTTCCAAGAGTCAGGTACCCATATTGCATTGATTACTGATGAATATGGCGGCATCGAAGGGTTAGTAACACTAAATGATTTAGTTGAAGCGATCGTAGGCGAGTTACCGTCGGCAGAAGATGAAGAGGAACCTCAAATCATTCGTCGAGAAGATGGTTCTTGGCTGCTAGATGGTTTGCTGCCAATCGAGCCATTGAAAGACCTGTTGGAGCAAGAGATGCTACCCCACGAAGAAGATGAACACTACCATACGCTGGGTGGATTTGTGATGGCGGTTTTGGGACGGGTGCCCACATCAGGAAACTTCTTTGAGGCTGCCGGGTTCCGATTTGAGGTTATGGATATGGACGGAACGCGGGTAGATAAAGTGTTGGTGATGCCTTCTACAACGCCATCAGTAGAAGAGGAACATCACAATTGATGTAATTCTGATGTGGGAGTTTGCGTATGTGCCTGTCACTCAGCGCCCCAATAACAAATGTCTTGAGTTGTAGCCTGAAGTCCTGATTGAATTCTAAACTCCGCTCTGATATTGCAAATGATTTAGGGTACAACAACTACCCGCGATCGCCCGATATTAGCGCTTCTGCCAAATTTTTGAGAGGTATTGGGTCAAGGTGTATGCATCCACGCCTAGTTCTGTACGCTCTTGAGCTGCCAAAATTCCGGCTTGGGCGTGCCACCATGTCGCGGCTTGTACAAGACAGGTTACGGGTGTCAGAGGTTGATTGTCAGGGACTGGAGTTGGATGATCTTCTCTTTGTAAAATTTCTGATAGCTGTAGCCGTTGCAGCCGTTGGAGCATGGAAGTCTGGGCGAAGTGCTGGGCTAAAAGTCCGCCGAGCAAGCCCGTGAAAACATCGCCACTGCCACCGCGAGCAAGAGCTGAAGTGCTGTCGGGATTGATCCAGGTGGTGTGAGTGTTGGAAATAATGGTGCGAGCACCTTTGAGCAAGACGATCGCCCCGGTTTGGGTGCTGGCTTGCTGAGTGGGTGTAATCCGACAGGTTGGGTTTTCAGAAAGATCGGGAAACACAAGATCGGGAAACAGGCGTTTGAATTCTCCCCAGTGGGGGGTAAGAACGGTTACTGTTGATCGCCGCTGCAAGGTGGGCACTGTGCCTATACTGGCAAGATAATTTAGCCCATCGGCATCGAGCAGTAAAGGGCGATCGCTGTCCAATACGCGCTGCACGATAGCACCCGCGTCGCTGGTTAAACCGGGACCACAGGCAATCGCCTTATAGTTCTCTAGATCATCTAGAGGGAGGTGAGCGATTGCACCCGATTCCGTTTCGGGACAGCCTATAATCAGCGCTTCCGGTAGCTGTGCAGTCAAAATCGGCTTAATTGATTCAGGCACTGCAATGGATAGCATCCCGACCCCACTGGCACGCGCACCCAATCCCGCCAAAATCGCCGCACCAGCATACCGCCGGGAGCCACAGATCAGCAGCAGGTGCCCCATTGTGTACTTGTGGGCCGTAGCAGAGCGATGTAGAGGAAGATGAGCGATCGCGCTGTCTGCTGTAATCCGCTGCACTTTGGGCAACTCACCCACTATTGCCCACACATCCGCTAGGGGCAAATCAAAATCAATCAGTTCTGCCTTGCCGACAAACTTGAGCGCATGATCTTGCAGCAAACCCTGTTTCCACAAGCCTAAACATAAGGTATGAGTCGCTTGAATCGCGGTTCCTAAAGCCTGCCCTGTATCGGTATGCAATCCTGACGGGACATCAATGCTGATAACAGGTTTCATCCAAGTATTGACTTGATTGATTATTGCAGCAAGATCGGTCGATAGCTCTCGATCTAACCCGACGCCAAAAAATGCATCAATCAGCAGGTCACAGTCTTGCAGGGCACCAACCTGATCAACAAAAGGAATTCCTAAGCGTTGGCAGTAGTTTGCATGACATCCAGTTAATTCCTTTAGCTCGGTTGAAGAGCGGTAAATCGAAACGGAGTAACCGCGAAAGTTTAGCTCCCGTGCTACGACTAACCCATCGCCGCCATTATGCCCCGACCCAACCAATACCCCAATTTGCACTGTTAGATCGGGATACAGGTCGGCAATCCGATGCACGATCGCGATCGCAACCTTTTCCATCAGTGCTGCCACAGGCATTCCGGCTGCAAAAATGCGCTTTTCCACCTGCCGCATTTCCTCAGCCGTAACCACGATCTGCTGAATCGCCTGCTGCCGCTGAGAAAGAGACTGCCGCATCATCTCGAATAAAACACTCGTGCATCCATACCGCCACTGCGGAGATAGCTACTCACGCTTTCTGCTTCTCCCTGTTGGGTAAAGGGTCCAACCGCAACGTGAGGACCATTGGGCGATCGCTTAGTTTGAATTGCCTCTGGGCGAACTCCCATTGTCATCATTTTGTTTGTAATCATGCCGTAGTTGGATGGAGGCGTGGGAACGACCACTTGATAAAAAGGAACCCTTGGCAAATCGGCATTCATAGCGTTAGGATTCATGCCCATGGCTGAATTAGGATAGGCATTGGGGTAAGTTGTGGGCATTACCTGGCTTGGGAAGCCTACTGTTGCTGTCACTACTTGAGCACCAATTCCCTGCTGATTTAAAACCGCTACACGCTGTTGAGCTTCTGGTGCGGTACTAAATACGCCTGCCTGAACCACTCTTTTCCCTTGATATTCCCGCACAAAAGAAGCAGCATCCACGCGCTGAATTTGTTGCAATAAGTAAGGGCTATCTCCATTCACCAACACTTGATAGCTTGGAGCAGTGCTCTGAGCTTGAGCAGGTGCTTGAAAAATAGCTTCCTGCGGTGCGCCCATCATTCCCGGCATAGGATTGACAGGCTGCAAGGAAGGCAAGGGAACCAGATTGGGCACCGATGGCGGCGGCGGTAATGCCTGCTGAGCAATGCTTGATGGAATCACGAGCAACGACCCCGCGATCGCGCCTCCAAAGATTAACCCAATCGCGTTTCTGTGTTGTTGCGCTGCCATACCATAACCCCCAGTTGTCAGGCTTTATGGAATGCATGTTACATGCAGAATTTAGAATTGAAGCAATAAAAAGTTGAGCAATGGTGCGACATACAAAGCAACAGTTATCGCTGTCCGCTCCTGACTCTCGACTTCCCTAATCGATATTGATCGATGTTGGGCGCGCTCCACTAGAAGCCATCCCAATCAGTGGTTTCCGATAGTCGGAATAGAGTTTATCGCGCCAATCAAAAAATGGTTTAAAGGTGCCAATGTCAGCGATACCTGTTACTCCTTTACCCTTAAGAGCCTCAGGAATGTTGAGATAGTTACCTTCAGGAAATTTGACATACATTGTTAACCCAGCAACGGCAAAATCTGCCAGGGTTGGGTGATCAGTCACTAGATAGGGTTGGTCTAGCAGGATGAAGCACAAAGCGGCAAGGTCACGCTTCATGGCATCATGAGCCGCTTTAATGGTATCGGGACCAAGACCTACGCCAAAACCAAGAAAGCTAAATAAATCATTGGGGACTGAACTTACCAAATTTTTGAGGAAATCAGGCGTATTAGAGGGAAGGGCGGCTGTGCGGAAGCTTTGATCTTGCCCTAGGGAACCAATCAGGCATTTACGAGCATTCAACCCGATGGATTCATCTGCCCATTGCTCCATCATCAAGCACAATCCGCGTAGCTTCGGATCGTGAGGAATAATCGGTTTGTCGGGATAGTGTTTGTCTAAATATTCTGCGATTGCAGTGGAATCTGCGATAACTTCATTGCCGTCTTTTAGCACAGGTACTTGCCGTTGCCCTGACTTTTGCATCAGATCCAACTGACCCATCCCAGGAGTGACATTAATTTTGCGATACTCCAATCCTTTGTAGTCCAGAATTAGGCGAATTTTTTCGACATAATGAGACATCTCAAATTGGTATAGCTCTAGCATTTACCTTTCCTCTAATACAGACGGCGGCTCTGATACTCTAGCGCCAAACCCTTGCAAAGGGTGAGTCATGCTAGTCACTCTTTAGATAGATTCTCAGCAAAATATGTTTCGAGTTTTGCTCCACCTGTATACTCCTCTTAAAATTGGAATTTCGCTGTCCTTTCACTCCTATGTCTGATTCCACCATTGCGGTCACAGTCAAGCTATTTGCGGCATATCAAGAGGTTTGTGGAGTGTCTGACTTGAAGCTTGAGTTGCCTACAGGCACGAGGGTCGAAGCGGTGCGCGATCGCTTGATTGCCGCCCATCCTCAACTGGCTCAGTGGCAGGAGGTCACGCGATTTGGCGTAAATTTGCAATTTGTCCCACCTGAAACCGTTTTGCAATCAGGCGATGAAGTGGTTCTCATTCCTCCGGTTAGTGGTGGATAGTGTTGTCGTATCTCAACATCCTCTATCTGCCAGTACGCTAGAAGTGTTGCTACTAATTTGCATAGAACTATGACTCTTCCTCAGCTTCCAATTTCTACGCCTGCTGCATTGCTTTATGGCATTGTTGCAGCGGCCGCATTGATTTATTTGCCCTTTTTCCTGGTCGCTGCTGGTCGCGTTCAAGTTGGGTTTCAGGCTTTTGAAACTCCTCGTGCGCTAGTTGATAAATTGCCGATCTATGCTCAACGGGCAACCTGGGCCCATCAAAATGCCTTTGAAGCCTTTATGTTATTTACGGCAGCAGCGCTGATGACATATATGACTCAGGTGACCTCTCCCAGTGCGGCGTGGGCTGCGATCGCCTTTGTCATCGCCCGCACTTTCTATCCGCTCTTTTATGTTCTAAATTTTGTCCCAGGGCGATCGCTGATGTTTGCAACGGGTTCCTTCAGCATCTTTACACTGTTTATTCTCAGCCTGAAGCAGCTAGGTTAGGAGTTCGGGGTTCGGAGTTCGGGGTTCGGAGTTAGATGAAAGCCTTTCTCCATCTGTCGTTTGTACTCTGCCCTATTCGCTGCACTCTGTACTCCGCACTTCGTGGCTCCGCACTCCGTACTTTCCTCGGCTGCAACACAACGTAACGTAAGGGATCAATGGTTCCGCAGCAGAACGTTTTAGACTTTTAAGAACTGATGCATCCTTTGTTTAATTATGTTTCCAGTTCATCGTCCTCGTCGTCTTCGTAGCCATCCTCAGCTTCGTCGCATGGTGCGTGAAACAGTACTAACGACCAGCGACTTTATCTATCCGCTGTTTGCAGTCCCAGGTGAGGCGATCGCCAAAGAAGTGAAATCTATGCCGGGAGTCTTTCAGCTTTCGGTAGACAAAATTGTTGAAGAAGCCAAGGAAGTGTATGACTTGGGCATTCCCGGTATCATTTTATTTGGCATTCCCGCCGACAAAGATGACGATGCCACGGGTGCTTGGCATGATTGCGGCATTGTGCAAAAAGCAGCCACTGCGGTTAAGGAAGCGGTTCCTGACCTGATCGTGATTGCAGATACCTGCTTGTGTGAATATACTGCCCATGGACACTGCGGCTATTTGGAAGTGGGCGACTTAACAGGGCGGGTACTCAACGACCCCACCTTAGAACTCCTGAAAAAAACTGCTGTTTCTCAAGCAAAAGCAGGCGCAGATATTATTGCTCCCTCCGGCATGATGGATGGCTTTGTTCAGGCTGTGCGTGAAGGGCTGGATGCAGCAGGCTTTCAAGATACGCCGATTATGTCCTATGCGGCAAAATATGCTTCGGCGTACTATGGTCCGTTCCGGGATGCGGCAGATTCTACGCCTCAATTTGGCGATCGCCGCACCTATCAAATGGACCCAGGTAACGCACGCGAAGCCCTCAAAGAAATTGAATTGGATATTGCTGAAGGCGCAGACATGCTAATGGTTAAGCCTGCCCTGTCTTACATGGATATCATTTGGCGTGTGAAAGAAGCTTCTAATCTGCCGGTTGCCGCTTACAACGTTTCAGGTGAATACGCCATGATTAAAGCCGCTGCCCTCAACGGCTGGATTGACGAACAGCGCGTCGTTTTAGAAACCCTCACCAGTTTTAAACGCGCCGGAGCCGACCTCATCCTCACCTATCACGCCAAAGATGCCGCCCGGTGGTTAGGGGCTTAAGCTGGGAATTGCTGTAGGGTGCGTCGCGACTAAGCTCAACGCACCTTAATTCTTTAGGTCAAGCCGGAATAACAGTAATTCGCCCTCGGCATACTATTTTCTCCGGATAAATTGTTAACTCTTCCAAGCAAACCTCTGAGCCAAGATCAAATGTAAAACTGGTTGGCAAATCGGCTAGTGAACTTGGCTCCATTCCCCCTTCTAACTGGCAACGGAACTGATCCAGCCGCAAATGATTGCCCCTTTCAATTACTAGCTGCGTTTGCACCATTAGCGGATACGGCTGACCATCCTGCATCAGCGTTGCATTGAAGATTAATCCGCCTTGTTGCAGATTGACCTGAATATTTTGCAGTTCAGTAGTTTTGGTTGTGTTTCCTGAACTATTATTTCTCTCGTCTTCATGCAGTAAGCCGAGCAAAAAATCGCTGACCGCATTTCCTAATAGCGGAGCATGAAGAGACGTATTTAAATCTGCTTCTGATAGAGTCACAGTGCCGCTAACCGGAAATGGAACGAGCAATCGAAAAGGCTTTCCCCGCAGCACTTGCCCTAGATTGGTCTGAATAGCTTGTGCAGTCACTCGAACTTGGCTGAAGTGTAAACCCTGATAAATTGCTTTATTCGCGGAAGCAATCACCTGATGCAGTGAACCAGATAAAAGCTGTCGATCGCCTGCCTCAATCTCCAGTTCCAGGTCTTCTACTTGGTCAAGCTGCGATCGCAGCCAGAGCTTCACAGCAGGCGACAGCACCCGACTAATCATTCGACTTTGCTTGCGATCGGTGTGATCAGCCCGATCCTTAGGCGCATCACCTAACGCCACAATCTCCGACAAAGGGTTTTGTTCTTGATGTTCGCCACCTGACATCTGAGTACGTTCGTTAAAGATCACACTGTGCCCTCTGAGTATATCGAGTTGTGCCGTTCAATCCGCTTAAATCGAATTGATGATCCCCATTGAGATCAATATGTCAGAAAATCATGACATATTGATCTCTCGATCGCTTAAGCATCCGTTAAACGCTTCAAATTTCTTTGTTCTAGCCCTTGACCCTGATTCGGCTTTCTTGCAACATTGTTTTAACAATTTAATCCTGATGCGTCAAAATACCTGGTTTGCCATCCGGCATTAGTTAGAGATCATAAGTTTTTATAGAAAGTCGTTTTTATCCTTTCGCCTAGTTGGAGCCCCTATCAGCAATGTCTACAGAACGTCTTCCCATTGATGAAATGACGCTACGGCAACTTCGTAGAGTCGCCAGTGAATGTGGTGTTTCTCGCTATAGCCGGATGCGTAAAGATCAGCTATTGGCGGCAATTCAAGCAATTCAAGCAATGCAGCAACAAGGCGCAATTGCAGCTCAACGAGAAAGAGCACCTCAAGAGGTAGTGGAAACTGCCAAATTTAATGTGGGTCAAGATGACCGTACCGGAGGAGCATTAGCATCTGTTGATGAAGGCTTACCTGATTTACCCCAAGGCTATGGCGACAGCCGAATTGTACTCATGCCCCGTGACCCACAGTGGGCGTATACCTACTGGGATATTTCCTTCGCAGCCAAGCAAGAATTACGGCAGCAAGGAGGGCAGCAACTTGCCCTTCGTATTTATGATGTGACCGATGTTAGTCTCCTGGTTCAAGCACCCCATAGCATTCAGGAGTATCCCTGCGATGAGCTAGCGCAGGAATGGTATTTGCCAATTCCCGTTAGCGATCGCGACTATGTAATCGATATTGGCTATCGCTGTGCCGATGGGCGTTGGTTAGTTTTGGCGCGCTCAGCCCCCGTACGGATTCCGCCTATCTATCCATCTGATTGGATTGAAGACTACTTCATCACGGTTCCATGGGAAGAAGAATTGCAGGACAAAACCTATGCTGCTTTGACCGCTCCAGGAAAACGGATGACTGTTAATCCATCGGTTTCTACTTATGAGCCAATCGCTGAATTAACCGAAGTTAAGCAGGCTGATCATATTGCAGGATCGATTTCTATTTATAGCTCCATGCAACAGGCGCAAGTCCCAGGCTCAACTCAACATGTGGCTGGATCAGTTCAACATGTGGCTGGATCAATCCAGCAATCTGTGAGTTCTTATGTGCTGGCTTCTGGCTCTGGTCAATGGGCGGCCCCCGGTGCAGTCACAATGTCCGGAACTGGCATGTCTGGCGTAGGTATAACCATGTCTGGATCTGGCATGACAGCCTCTGGCATTGGCATGACAGCCTCTGGTGTGGGTATGTCTGGGGCTGGCATCTCAGGAGTCGGCATGTCGGGTGTCGGCATGACAGCCTCTGGTGTGGGTATGTCAGGAGTCGGTATGTCGGGTGTCGGCATGTCAGGAGTCGGCATGTCTGGGGCTGGCATGTCAGGAGTCGGTATGTCGGGTGTCGGCATGACAGCCTCTGGTGTGGGTATGTCAGGAGTCGGTATGTCGGGTGTGGGTATGTCAGGAGTCGGCATGTCGGGTGTCGGTATGTCGGGTGTGGGCTTCTCAGCCTCTTTACCCATCAGTCGTCCCCGTCAATTTTGGCTGATTGCAGACGCAGAGTTGATTGTGTATGGAGCTACAGAGCCAGATGCTACGGTGACGGTGGGTGGTCGCCCGATCTCGCTCAACGCGGATGGCACTTTCCGTTTTCAAATGTCTTTCCAGGATGGACTAATTGACTATCCAATCATGGCGGTTGCCGCAGATGGTGAGCAAATGCGAGCAATTCATATGAAATTCAATCGAGAAACTCCAGAGCGCCGGGCTAACACGAAGGAAGACGCGGTTGAGGAATGGATTTCTTAGCTTTTTTTCGTTAAAGTTTCCCTTTACGTTTGCCTCCCCTGACCCCTTTCAGGGGAGTTTTTTATTTTTGGCACTCGCTCTTGCTGATGGTGTTGACCCTGATTATTTAATCCCTACACCTTTCGCTTGATGTAACAGCGATCGCACTGTGCGAATATACTCAAAAACCAATGATCTCAACTGAACTATCTACTCAACTGAGCCAGCTATTTGGAGAAAAGGTCGAAACATTAGCCCCTGGGTCGTGGCAAGTAGATACTCCCGAATTTCGCTTGCTAGTGCTGCTGTCGGATGATCAGTCATGGCTACGCATACTGATAGCGATCGCTCCGGCTCAAGAGGCTCAACCGTTTATTGAGCAACTGATGGAAGATAACTTTGATGTCACTCAAGAAACCCGTTACGCCCTGCAACAAGATGTTTTGTGGGGAGTTTATCAACATAGTTGTGCAGGTTTAAATTCAGAAGATTTTGTCTCCGCCGTGCAACGGCTGCTCCATCTTCGTCAGCGGGGCTTCAGTGATTGCTTTAGCCGCCTCATAGAAGCTAGAGTTCGTCAAATTGTCTATGCTGCTAAACAACAAGGGCAATCTCTCGAAGCAACTTTGCAAACATTAGACCGTTTCTATGAAGAGGGACTGCTGGGCGATATGAAAGCAAGTGCCGAAGCACGGGGAGAAACCCTCAGTGCATGGCGTTACCCTAAGTACAGGACAAAAGTTGTAGGGATTGCACAAAGTCGGACTCATTGGACAAGGATGGATTGAGTACCAAATGGCGCAAATAATCGAACCCTAAGCGAAACAGACTTTTGGCGCGACGACCGTGTTTTTTAATCTTAATGGGCTGCCATTGATGCAACCATAACCCGGTTCGCATCGCCCAACATAAAGCTAAAGTCAACAAGGCAAACAATTTACTCAACCGTTTATCATCGGTAAAGTGCGTCGATTCCAGACAGAACCCGCGAGTTTTGAAAATACCAAACAGCGTTTCAATTCCCCAGCGCAAGGCATAGTCTTTGACCAAATCTTGCGCCTTGAGGGGAGCAATCACCACGAGTAACTCCCCATCATCAAGTCGTAGCGCTTCAACGGCAACTGGGTAGCCCCAGACTCGGCAGGTGCCTGTGAGTTGTTGGGATTGACCGGGTTGCAGATGGGCAAAGACGACTCGCGCCGCCAGCACCCTGCCATCATGCTCAATCTGGTCACTGCTGCGAATCCGTAAGCGAAAGGCGAGGGTAGGTTCGAGTAGAAGATAGCGCACCCAGGCTTGCCCAATGAACTCGCGGTCGGCACACAAGTAGTTCACTCTAGCGGTGGGGAACCGTTTGGCAAAGGTCTCCATTAACCGCATCCGCTCGTCACTGTTGGAATTCCCCCGCTTGTCCAACAGCCACCACAGTACCGGGAAGGCAACTCCTTCATGAACTATGCCCAAAGTCAAAATGTTGTACCACTGAGTGCCAAATTTCCAGGTGGTGCGATCCAGGCTCAACACCCAGTCCTCCGGAATCTGCATCCAACTCACCACGACGCTAGCCAGTTGAGCTTCGTCGAGCGCAAACCCTCGGAAAAATCGCTGCAATCGCTTGTAGCTCGATTCGGGCAATGCCCTACCACCAAAGCCTACACACAGTTCGCTCAAGTTCACTGTCTTGACTTTCAGCAAGGCTAACAAGAACAATGCCAGAAATGAAATCCTCGCTCCGTGCCAGTTCAATTGTTCTTGGAGGACTCGCTTTAATTCGCTATATTGGCTCATAGGGTTTCTCCAGAGTGTGGTAATTCTGATGAAACCCTACCCTGCTCATCCTTTCAAGCTTTTTGTCCCGTACTGAGGGCGTTACCAACTAACGCGGCTATGGGAAGAGATAGGAATTAATCCATAAGGTTCAATCTAGTTTTTCTTGGCAAAAAATAGTACCGATTTAACCTCATCGTTGATAGCGTTTTCAGCAACAGTTATTCCCACAAATTAATTATTTTTTTGCTTTAGGAGATGGAGATGGATACAAGAGAGATTAAGCAAGAAGCCAACAGCTTGTATGCAGAAGTTCTACCTTTGCTGCAAATAAACAAGGAATATGAACGCTCTTTGCTAACGGATTTAGCCCGAATTGTGTTGATTTGTGGACGAAGTAACAATGAGATTACTGCCAATGAACTCCTAGGTTTTATCACGCTGTATGCCTTAATTAAGCAAGATAAAGAACGGCTGAAAGCCGTCTTTGATCAGTGGGAGTTTTTACCGGATGTCCGGCTGAAATATCAAAAGGAAGCTATAAAAATCCTATTGGAACTGCAAAAAGACGCGCCCACAGCTAATAATCTTTCCTTGCCATTGCTGCTGAAAAAAATGGATGAGGAAAAGGGCACAAATTTTCTAAACAAAACAGTAAATAGCTTTTACCGTTTTGCTCAATCTGTTGTAAAGGCAGATGGGAATATCACATTAGAAGAAGCGGGGGCACTAGCAACAATTTGGCAGCTCCTACACACCTACGAAAACTCTGAAAGTGCTTCAAAAACCTCACCTAGCAATCCACAAGAGACGCAGACAAAAGTGACTGATCCGGAAGAGCCGGAAAGCCTAGAAAAGGTTTTAGATGAGCTCAATCAATTGGTTGGAATGACAAATATTAAAGAAGAAATTCGCACATTGACCAATTTTTTGAAGGTGCAAAAAGTTCGTACGGAACGCGGATTAGCAAATACTTCAGTGTCTCTACACTCTGTATTTTCTGGTCCACCAGGAACTGGAAAAACGACGGTTGCTCGATTAACGGGTCGAATCTTTAAAGCACTAGGCTTTTTAAGCAAAGGGCATTTAGTTGAAACCGATCGCGCGGGTATGGTAGCAGAGTTTATTGGTGGCACTGCCAAAAAAGTAGATGAAAAAGTAACATCAGCCTTGGACGGCGTGTTGTTTGTGGATGAGGCTTACGCGCTTGTTCCCACAGATAGCTCGCGCGATTTTGGGCAAGAAGCGGTGGATGTGTTGCTGAAACGGATGGAAGATTATCGCAGTCGCTTAGTGGTGATTGCCGCCGGATACACAGATGAAATGGCGCGATTTGTTGAATCGAATCCTGGATTAAAATCGCGCTTCAATCGCTACTTTTATTTCAATGATTACACGCCCGATGAGCTGGTTGCTATCTTCAAAAAAATGTCCAAAGACAGCCACTTTTTACCCACAGAAGAGGCAAATCAAAAATTGAAAACGTTGCTAATGGAGCTATATGAAAATCGCGATCGCACCTTTGGTAATGCACGGCTGGTACGAAATTTATTTGAGAAAACGATTGAACAGCAGGCAAATCGTTTGGCCGTGATTAATTCATTAACTGATGAAATCTTGACGACCATTTTGCCAGAAGACATTCCAGCGGCAAATGTGGTCGATCCCAGGCAGGCAATGCGCGCGCCGGTTCCAATCACAAACGATGCTGATAGCTCTGCCGCAGAGACTCCGACATCAAGCCCTGAAGCGACGCTAAACCAGTTGACAACGCTGATGCTGCAATCTCTTAAACCCATGGGAGTGGATGCCAAACTGCGAATGATGGGCGATCGCCTCCAGGTCATTTTTGAAGGCGATCCTGCTCCTGATCCCGTGGAAATGTCAGCGTTAACGGTAAGTTTGCTCAAACGAGTGCCCTGGCAAGCCATCAGCCAGATTCAGCTTTATGGGCGGCTACCCAACGCAGACTTCCCCGATTGGAGCCGCGAATTTGACCTCAACGAAGACTCTTAATGTAGCTAGTATTCCCCTCGCTGCTGTATCTTCAAAGTGAAAGCAATCAGATTTATTTGGTGAGTATCTGCGCTGATTGAATTCTAATTTTTCTAAGAGTGTTGATTGCTACTGCTTTATGCACCTAATGTAAAACAGCTTGCAAGTTCAAAGTTGAGATGAAGATTGCTGCGATCGCGCTGTGAAAATGGTTGCAATCTTGTGAACACTAGTGGTGCGCGTCGCGCTCCCCCGGCTAAACCATCCTCTACGTTCGGAGAATTTTCATGAGCACCCCCGCTTTAATCCCTGTAATTTTGGCAGGTGGCAAAGGTGAGCGCTTCTGGCCCCTCAGTCGTCGCAGTCGCCCCAAACAGTTCCTTAGCCTAGATGGCAGCGGTAAAAGCCTGTTGCAGTCAACCGCCGATCGCTTACTAGAAATGGCAGGCAGTTGGGACGCCGTCTGGGTGGTGACTGCCTCTCACTTGGCAGAGCTTGTGCGAGAACAGTTGCCTCAGATGCCAGAAAGCAACCTGTTGATTGAACCCGAAGGTCGAGATACTGCCCCTGCGGTTGCCTGGAGTACCCTGGAAATTGCTCGTCGTCATGGCGATGATGCGGTCGTAGGGTTTTTCCCAGCGGATCACTGGATTGCCGATGAAGCGGCATTTCGAGCCACTCTCGCTGCTGCTGCTGAGCTTGCCCTGAAGGAACCCGCGATCGTCACGTTGGGAATTGCCCCAACCTATCCAGCTACAGGGTATGGCTACATTCAGCAAGGCGAAAAGCAGGGTATTTATGGAGCCGATACTGCAACGAGGGAGGCTGGTTTTGCTGCTTATCGAGTTGATCGCTTTACCGAAAAACCTGATCGCGCCACGGCAGAACAATTTTTGGCAACAGGCAAATTTAGCTGGAACAGCGGCATGTTCGTCTTTCGGGCTGGCGTAGCCCTGGATGAATTGCGAATCCATGCGCCCGAAATTTTGTCTCCTCTAGAGGAAAGCGGCGTGGCGATTTATCCCACCCTTTCCAAGAAAAGCATTGACTATGCCCTGATGGAGAAAACCCAACAGGCATACGTCTTGCCCGTATCTTTTGGCTGGGATGACTTGGGGGATTGGAACGCGATCGATCGCCTGATGAAAAGCGACAAGCCCAACGTGGAACTGGCAACCCATGTCGGCTTGGATACCAGCGGCGCTTTACTTTACACCTCCGATCCAGAAGAAGTCATCGTTACTCTGGGTCTAGAAGATGTCGTCGTGGTGCGAGATGGGAAAGTAACACTGATTGTGAAGAAAGACCGCACCCAGGATATTAAGCAAGTGCTAAAAGAAATTCAAGCAAACCCCGATATGCAAGGGCTATTGTAGGGATCTGGAGTCAAGAATCAGGGGTCAGGCAATAGCTGTATCCCTGTTTTCTTGCCTACTCTTCTTCAAATTCCTCAAATAGATCTGTAAGGACAACATTGGAAAAGAGGAAGCCTTCAGGATTGGTGAGCTTGATTCTTTCGATCGCCGCCATCTCAATTGCGTTTTCTGGCTCAATGGCGACCCATCCAGTTTTGCAATAAGGCTGCAAACGCTGCCACACTCTCGCGATCTCTGCCTCTCCAAATCTTTCCACCAAGGGCGCGATTGCCAATCCCTTCTGCAAGCGTAGCCCCAACATCAGCGTATCCAGTAGCAAATCTAGATTCCCGTTCTCTTGCCTTTCCCCTCCCCCTTGATCTCTAGCCCCTAATTCCACCCACTCATAATACTCCCCAGTTTTTCGGGGGCGGGCAAAGCGATCGCCTGAAATGTAACTGGTTGCGCCCATGCCAAATCCATAAAATGGACGGTTTCCCCAGTAAACAAGGTTGTGGCGACATGGGTAGCCCGGTTTGGCATAGTTAGAAATTTCGTAGTGGCTATAGCCTGCGGTAGTCAAGACTCGATGCGCCGTGCGATACATTTCAGCCGTAGTTTCATCCGAGGGCAATGGTTTGATACCGGGCTTGTATTGCCGACCAAAGGCGGTGACTGACTCCACGGTTAGATCGTAGCAGGAGAGATGAGTAGGAGCGAGGGCGATCGCCTTTTCCAAGTTTGTTTCCCAATCTTCTAGGGTTTGATGCGGCAGTCCAGAAATCAAATCCAGGCTGATGTTGGTGAATCCAGCAGCATGAATATAGCCCAGCGCTCTGTAAATGTCTTCTGTGGTGTGCGATCGCCCAGCGGCTTTCAGTAGATTTTCTTGAAATGCCTGAACACCAACGCTGACTCGATTGACTCCGGCAGCGCGATAGCCAAAAATTTGCGCTTGATCGAATGTACCGGGATCGACTTCCATCGAAATTTCTGCATTTGCGGCAATGCCAAAGCACTGATCTAGCGTTTGCAAAACTTGCTCAACTTGGTCAACTGCTAGTAAGGAGGGAGTTCCACCACCAAAGAAAATGGTGTTAAGTGGTTGGATAGGAATAGAGGCATGAGGCTGCTGCCGAATTTCTTGGCACAGGAACTCCACATATCGCGCGATCGTGCCGGAATTGCTGCCATTGATGCGATCTCCCGTCGTCGGATTCTTATCTCCCACTACCGATACAGGAAAGTCGCAGTAGTAGCAGCGTCGCCGACAGAACGGGATATGAATATAAGCAGATAGCATACTTTTGTCCCAAAGAGAATAGATGGGGAGAGTATAATGAAATATGTCAGCTTGTTAGCGAAGCCAGAATAGTTGCCCGTCCTTTTCCATCTATCATCTATCATGGGCAAATTGGTAATACAGCCCAACTTGGCATTTCCTTGAGCCTTTTGGCATGAGGACCCGTCCTCTAACACACTTGAATCTATGCTAGATGCAATCATAATTATTTCATTCATGCTGTCAGGGGCGGGAATTGGCTTTTATGGCATTGAAGATCTGCCGGCTAGTGTCTTGCAGCAAGTGTCGGACGAGGGCGCGCTCCAGTTTGTCATTGCTGTTTTTGGAGCACTGCTTGGGTTAGTTGTTGGTTTCGCAGTTCAAACTGGTTTTCGGCGGTTAGAGCGTCGAGTCCGCGCTATGCCTGTTGATGTGCTGTTGAGTCGGGCGATCGGCTTGGTACTTGGCTTACTTGTTGCTAATTTGCTGCTAGCTCCAACGTTTTTACTGCCCCTCCCCCCAGAATTTTCATTTATCAAGCCGCTGTTTGCGGTAGTTGGCAGCATCCTATTTGCGGTTTCGGGCACGTCACTGGCAGATACTCACGGACGAGCATTACTAAGGCTAATCAATCCAAACTCGGTTGAAACTCTGCTGTTTGCAGAAGGCACCTTGAAACCTGCTTCGACTAAGTTGCTAGATACCAGTTGTATTATTGACGGTCGGATTGAAGACTTACTCGCAACAGGTTTTTTAGAAGGGCAACTGCTCGTACCTCAGTTTATTTTGCAGGAGTTGCAGCAGGTTGCGGATGCTTCCAACGATCAAAAAAGGGTGCGCGGTCGGCGTGGATTGGATATTTTGAACCGGATGCGGGAATCTTACCCTGATCGCATTGTGATTAACTCTGCTGACTATGATGATGTGCCCACGGTTGATGCCAAACTGGTACGGCTGGCGCAAGAAATCAACGGTACTCTGCTGACGACCGATTACAATCTGAGCAAAGTTGCCACTGTGCAAAAGGTTCAGGTTCTAAATGTGAATGACCTAACTCAAGCAGTGCGCCCTAGCTATTTGCCAGGAGACAGTATTGACTTAAAGATTTTGAAAGAGGGCAAAGAACCGACTCAGGGGATCGGCTACCTGGACGATGGCACGATGGTCGTAGTAGAAGAAGGGCGTAGCTATTTGGGTGGTGGAGAAGTTCAAGTCATTGTCACAAGTGCGCTGCAAACTTCGGCAGGGCGAATGATTTTTGCCCGTCCCAAAGCGTCTTTGGTGGCGTAGAAGTGAGTCGGCGAGTCAGGGAAAAAACCTGCGATCGCTGTACCCAGATATCTCCCATTCTCTACCGCATTCAGCAGGATGCTGCTAAAACTTGGGTATTTGTTTGCCCTGCCTGCTGGGAAAGTGTTAGTCAAGACAATCCGTTTTATGTCTATGGCGGCACTTGGAAGGCGAAGAAGCCTTAAGTACGCTAATAAAGTCTGCGAACTGCACTCGCTCGACAATGCTTTGTCGAAGCCCGTGTTTGTCCACTGCTATTATTCTGCTTGGAGCGTTGTTTTGGACACCATGCGGGTTTTCTTGCGATCGGCTTCTGATAGACCTTCACCGGATTGTAGCCGTGTGGCGTTTTGTTGCAGCACGGTGGCGGCTCCTTCATCGCCCATTTGTAGCGCAGTTTTGGCGGCGGTCTGCATCATTGTCGCCGCACCTGTCATATCACCCTGCCGGAGCCTGCTTTCCGCAATTTTGGTTTGTCGGTATTTTGCCAATGCCAGGATTTGTTGCTGCACTTCGGAGCTGGGGGTGGGCTGAAAGTCGCTGAGATAATCGGCATAAACCGAAATTTTTTCAGAGAGTAACCCCTCGGCGCTGGTAGTGGGGTCATCATAGCGAATCTGTGCCTGGGCGATCGCCTGCGATCCTGCCGCCATTTGATTAAGGTACAGGTTTGCCAAAATGATTCTAGGCACCTCAACCATCAGATCTCCTAATCGCACAATGGACTGTGAGCCTTCGTGCAGCACCGTTAACTCAATCGTGTCGGGTGCCACTTGAGAGATAGGTTTCAGTTCTGCCAACCGCACGCCGGGAGCAAGAGACAACACCAAATGGGCGTTGGTTAACCCAATGGACTGCACGCGGTTTAGCAACCGACTAAACTCTGCCACGGCTTCTTCGGGAGTTTGAATGTAAGACATGGCACCCCCGCCCGCATCAGCAATGCTTTCCAATACATCTTGATTCCAAGCATCGCCTAAACCGAGGGTGTTAATAGTTAGGTTATAGCCCGTTGCCAACTTGGCTAATTTCAAGCAGCGGTCGTTGTCGCCATGCTCATTTTCGCCATCCGTGAGTAGAAATGCCTGCGAAATGGTACCTTGCTTCCCTTTTGCCATTTCTTCAACGCCGAGGCGCAACCCCTCATCGATCGCGGTTCCACCGCTTGCTTTCAGTTGATTAATTTGCAATTTTAAGCTGGCAGGATTATCCACTACTTGGTGGGGTACCAACACTTTCGCTTTGTGATCAAACCCAATAATGGAGATGCGATCGCCCAACGATAATCGATCTACCAATCGCTGAGCCGCTTGGCGAATCGTGTCGATTGGTCGTCCGCTCATAGAACCACTGTGATCCAGAATCAAGCAGAGATTAAGCGGTGCTGTGCGGCTAAATTCATCGGCGATCGCCAACAGTGAAACTGATAACTGTCGCTGACTCAAAGGCTGAGCCACATCCACACTCGCATCGCTGAGGGCAATCTGTAAACCAACTCTCATAATAATGAATTGTCCTGTTGCAGCATTAGATAAAACAAGATTAGGGCTTAAAGGCTGGAATTAGGAGCGTTTAAGGATCAGAAGCTCAATCTAAACTCAAGCATAGGCGAAATGCTGGAATAGCGACTGTCACGCTACTATGAATAAACAGTGCCGTTCTCCTAGGCAAAACATTTCAGGCGATACGCTGCTATGACATCATCTATTCAAGCTGCTCAGTCTCCTTACTATGGTGGAGGAGACTCTTACATGCGGACTCCGCCACCGGATATGCCGTCTCTTCTATTGAAGGAGCGCATCATTTATCTTGGATTGCCCCTTTTTTCATCTGATGATGTGAAGCGGCAAATCGGGATTGATGTGACCGAATTGATCATTGCTCAACTCCTTTACCTTCAGTTTGAAGATCCAGAAAAGCCCATTCGCTTTTACATCAACTCCACCGGCACCTCCTGGTACGATGGCGATGCGATCGGCTACGAAACCGAAGCCTTCGCAATTTGTGACACCCTAAGTTACATCAAACCTCCCGTACACACGATTTGTATTGGTCAAGCATTAGGCACGGCAGCAATTATCTTATCTTCCGGTGCTAAAGGATTCCGTGCCAGCCTACCCCACGCCTCCATTGTTCTAAATCAACCGCGCACGGGCACTCAAGGACAAGCAACGGATATTCAAATTCGAGCAAAAGAAGTGCTGGCGAACAAGCAATCTATGCTGGATATTTTGGCTAAAACCACTGGGCAATCTCCTGAAAAGCTAGCAAAAGACACGGATCGGATGCTTTACATGACGCCACATCAAGCGGTGGAGTATGGGCTGATTGATCGAGTTTTAGAAAGCACAAAAGATATGCCCAAAGAAGTTCTTGCCGCTGCAAGTTAGCATTCTGACTCAAACAATTTTTCTTATTCAAAGGAGTATCTCTTATGCCTATCGGCATCCCTAGTGTTCCCTACCGTCTTCCTGGAAGTACTTACGAGCGCTGGATTGATATTTACACTCGACTAAACCAAGAGCGGATTATTTTTTTAGGACAAGAGGTCACTGATTCGCTGGCAAATTCCACCATTGCAGCAATGCTGTACTTGGATTCAGACGACCAAAACAAGCCTATCTATCTTTACATCAACTCTCCAGGTGGTTCTGTGACGGCTGGCATGGCAATTTACGACACCATGCAGCACATTAAATCTGAAGTCGTCACGATTTGTGTGGGCTTAGCGGCATCAATGGGAGCCTTTTTGCTGACAGCAGGCAGTAAGGGCAAACGATTGGCGCTGCCTCACGCACGTATCATGATTCACCAGCCGCTGGGTGGTACAGGGCGGAGACAAGCTACTGACATTGAAATTGAGGCGAAGGAAATTTTGCGAATTCGCCATGAGCTTAATGGTCTGATGGCAGAGCGGACAGGGCAATCGATCGAAAAAATTCAGAAGGATACCGATCGCGACTATTTCATGTCTGCCCAAGAAGCAAAGGAATACGGCTTGATTGATAGCGTGATTGAAACGGTTAATTAGGAATTATCTTCAGTTTCTTGTCACTAAGTTACCTCAGCAATGGCAGAATGCTTATTATTTTGCTGTTGCTGAGCTTGATGAATTCTATAGAATGCTATCGATTGCTGGGACTTTCCGGTGGGGCTTCCTTTGAGGATGTCAAAGCTGCATATAGAGGTTTGGCAAGAAAATATCATCCCGATGTTAGCTCTGGCGATCAACAAGCAAAAGATAAGTTCATTGAAGTAACCATGGCTTACAAGTGGTTATTAAATACGTTGCCCCGTGAAACGAGCCAACGGCATGATGAACCAATGCCTCCTAATCGTCATACTTCTTCGTCAACTTCAAGCTCTGGAAAGCAGTCTAAACAAACGGTGCAGGTTCAAGTAAACCCATCGCTCTCTCCTTTAGAGCAACAGTTAAAGGCTAGTTCGTACCAACAGTTGCAACAGCTATTGAGGAGTCAAAAATTTCCGAGGGCGATCGCTCTGGTAGAAAGCTTGGCTCAACGAATGTCCCGCGATCCAGAGGTGATTCAATGGCAAGCGATCGTCTATCAGCAGTGGGGTCGTTTTCTGATTCGAGAACATCAGATTGACAAAGCCCGCGTTTATTTAAGAAAAGCTCTACAGACGGATCCACATAATCGCTCGCTATGGGCAGAAGTTGAAAAAGACTTTCGCTATATTGAGCAAATAAAGAAAACTGAGTTCTAAATAAATCGCCCTTTACAACCCTTATGGGACGGTGAGACTTCCTTCCATAGGTGCATTTTCAAAGGGACTTTGATATAATTTAAGTGAAAGGTTGCATTCAGGACTGCGGTTTCACACTTTAAGATTTGCTTTTCAAGCACGATTTCTCTAATTTTTTAAGATTGAGCTCATAAAACTAGATTAGCTAAGAACTTCAGTATTTCTCATGAAGAGTTTACAAACTTGATTTATTGCTAAGGCAGCACTTTTTCATTGAGTTGTCCGTTTGACCTGTTGAGTTTTGCAGGGTTTTTAGAGTGGTAGCTATTTCTTCTCAGTCAGTGAAGCGAAGTTGGAACACGGTTAGCTTTGCTTCAACTCTTTATTTAGTCCCTATTTTGGAGTTGCTGCTAGCAGAAATTCCACCCCAATGGCGACCAGAAGTAAAGCTGGGGTTGCAAGAGGCTTTGGTAAACGCAGCGAAGCATGGGAATAAGCTAGACCCTAGCAAGACGATCTTAGTTCGTTTTTCAATTATCACCGACCAATATTGGTGGATCATTTCAGATGAGGGATCTGGGTTTAGACCACCCCAGTTTTGGGAAATCGGGTTAGATCAAAGTCCAGCTTGCCAAGAGCGAGAATGCGGTCGTGGACTTTATATTCTTCACCAAGTTTTTGATAGAGTGCAGTGGAATCGTCAAGGGACAGAACTCCGCTTATGTAAGCAAGTGCACAATCTATCCAAGTTACCAATGGTGCCTTGATAGGGGTATTCTAATTTTTTACCTGCATAAAAATATCATTTCTGATCACGAATCAACCTTTTTTGTGGAAATGAATGACTCTATGAAGTGGTAAGGCGGCAGAGCGGTTTCAACCGAAAATTGGTAGAGTGTGTAATGTTCTTGCCATATTTTGATCATATTTTGAATAACTTCCTCTTCTGTTTGCTTTGCTAGCAAAAAGAGGATTTTTTCAGTCGTAGCAGTCTCGGTAGATAAGATTGCCGGCCAAAATTGATTAATTATTTCTAGCAGTTGCTCAAATTGAGTCAACTGCAATTGATGCTGGTCCTGTTGCGTTTGTATTTGCTGCTTTCTAGCGAGAAAATAGTTTTTTCCTTTAAGACTCGGTGAAATTGGAGTGTCTAAAATTTCCAAAGGAACGAGTTTCAAGCGATATTCTGCTTTTCCGTTGAAATACTTGAGGTAAGCGAGATAGCGGGATTGATTCGTATTCAGGTCGGCAATGAGCTCTTTCTCTGGAAGAAACGCGCTGAATCGGAGCGGTAGTACGGTTGTTTGTAGAAATAGAGCGCGAATGATGCGATCGTGAGCCAGGATTGCTTGTAAAAGTAGCGTGTCATCCTGTTGTAAAACCTCTAGTTTAAGATTTGGTTCTACAACAATCGATAAAGCTCCATTGCCGATCAGTTGCAAGGTTTCTAGGGTTCCTTCTGGAAGCGTCAAATCTATTTCGGCGTTCACAATGGCATAGGAATGCATTCGTCGAATCCATCAAGAAGGGCGAAAAAGGTGATCGTGTTTTGGATCGTACAAGCGCGATCTCGCTTGTGAAATGGTAGCAGAGGAGGTGTGACTAGCGATCGATGCTGGCACCGTGGCAGCAGCCAAAGCAGGGCTGATAATATACATCGTTGTGCGAATAAAATTTTCTGCCTGGGTCACCTTTGCCATATCTGTCAGCGGCACGAGCAAAATTTTTTCATCCTGCCAACCAATGCGAAAGCAAATTGCAACGAGGGTGTGTGCAGGATAGTGTTGCATTAATCGTTGTTGAGCATCCTCCACGTGTCGAGCGCTGAGATATAAGCAAAGACTTGCCTGATGTGCTGCTAAGCTTGTCAACTCTTCTGACTCGGGTACTTGAGTGCGTCCACTAATGCGGGTCAAAATGATGCTTTGAACGACTCCTGGAACCGTTAGCTCAACTCGCAATTTTGCAGCAGCAGCTTGAAAGGCGCTAATCCCTGGAATAACTTCGAAGGGAATCTCGGCTTCTAACAGGGCTTGCATTTGCTCTTGAACTGCTCCATACAAACAAGGATCGCCTGAATGAAGCCGCACAACTGACTTACCTACCCGCACTCGCGCCACCATCAGTGGTAAAACTTCTTCTAAGGTTGTGTGCGCAGTCTGAATCACCTCGGCATCAAACCGGGCAGATTGCAATATCTGCTTAGGCACCAGTGAATCAGCAAACAGAATAACATCCGCTTGTGCTAATAATCGTTGTGCTTTAACTGTCAGCAGATCTGGATCGCCAGGACCAGCACCGACAATGTAAACGGCAGGCTGAAGCAATTGTTGAATAGGAGTTTTCAACGGACTCGTCATAGATTTTGCAATTTAGATCAAATTTCTCCGGATAGGAGTCTGAATTTTAGAAGAAAGAAGTGGTAGATGCACCCTGATTAAAGCCCTAGAGTTTATCTCTGGGGTTTTCTTTTTTATTGCTTTGAGTAAACACTCAATCTATAAATAATCGACTCAATGCTCAACTTCCTGAATTTTATTGGTTAGAATCACTCAAATCCGTTTTTTGAAGTGCAGCAGGCACCACATCGGGTAGCGATCGCCCCAGCTTGTATAGCCAAATTAATCCAAAAACGCCCACAGTAATTTCAACTAGGCTGATCACTTGAGCAATGCGGAGCGTACCCAACATCAAGCTATCGGTTCGCAATCCTTCAATCCACAGCCGTCCAGAGCTATAAGCAATCAGGTAAACCAAAAACAGCGTTCCTATTTTGAGTTTAAGTTTGCCTTTCAAGTCTCTAAGAAACAGCACTATTAACAGAGTGAAAACCATCAGATTCCACAGCGATTCATATAGAAAAGTGGGATGGTAATACTCGACAGTTTCAAAGCCAACTGGACGGCGATCTCTTGGAATAAACAATCTCCACGGTAAATCTGTCGGACTGCCAAATGCCTCAGAGTTAAAGAAATTGCCCCAGCGTCCAATTGCTTGCCCCAAAATCAACGAAGGCGATACCAGATCAGCTAACTGCCAAAAAGAAATCTGCTTTAAACGCGAAAAAATCAGTGCTGCCAGCAACCCGCCCAGGATGGCTCCATGAATTGCAATGCCCCCTTTCCAAATCGCGATGATTTGCTCAGGATGGTTGGCATACTCTTGCCACTGAAACAGGACATAGTATAAGCGGGCGCTAGGAATAGCAGCAACGACTAGCCAAATCGCCAAATCGGCTATCAACTCTGGATCTACCCGACGGCGGCGCGCTAAATACTGAGATAAGTTCACTCCAATCAATACCGCCGATGCAATTAGCAAGCCATACCAGCGAATCGAAAACCCAGTTCCCTGAAACAAAGGAAGCTCCGACCCTGGCGAAGTAAATTGAAAAGCAGAAAGCAGCAAGGAAGAAACCAAGGGACGTTCTCCTAAGAACGATTGACAGGCAACGGCTGCAAATAACTACCGTGCCACAGACTTGATTCTAAGTTGCTACAGGCGATTTTGGAGGATGCTCCCTCGATTCCCCATGAGGATAAGCTTAATAGTTGCTTGGGTTCAGGCACCATTCAAGCACTTCACAGGCAAATCGGTTAACTGTTTTGTTTTCTAGAATGCGCCCTTTTTGTTCAGCACAACTAATACTGTTTTTAGGATTAATTGCAAATCGTAAAGAATTGACCATTTCGCTTGGTAAGCTACATCCATTTCCACGATCGCTTCAAAGTTCAATACGGTTGATCGCCCGTTTGCTTGCCATTCCCCTGTAATTCCGGGCTTTACGTTCAATCGCTCCCAATGGTGCCGTTTATATCCCATAACTTCATCAACCGTTGGAGGTCGGGTTCCCACTAAACTCATGTTGCCTTCTAGCACATTCCAAAACTGAGGAAGTTCATCGAGGCTAGTTTTACGTAAAAATCTGCCAACACGAGTGACTCTAGGGTCGTTGCGATTCTTGAAAATGCCGCCTTTCGCCTCGTTATGAACGAGATGTTTTAATTTGTCCGCATCCACAACCATGGAGCGAAATTTCCAAATTTTGAAGGTTTTACCTTGGTGTCCGCACCGAATTTGGCTATAAAAAAGTGGACCAGGGTTGTCAAATTGAGTTGCGATCGCAACTGGAATGGCAACAAGCACGGTGATAATTAACCCAATCAACGCACCGACGATATCAATTAAACGTTTAATGCTGCTTTGAACGGAAGGATGTACCACAGAAGGGCAATCTTGAGCTTGCCTGGGTGACAGGGGAAGATGACTTGCTTGCTCTAACAGGGCTGATTTGACAGTTGATGAATTAGTGATAATCACGGTCCTAGCCTGCACAAGTAGGAAAAAATAAATTGCCTCAGGACAACCATACGTAATTACGCTGAGAGTACCTAGGGAAATTTAAAGCATTTGCCCAATCTTTGAACTGGCACCGCTTGTTTAAAGTTCCGATGTTTTTTCACAGCTAGATACATTTTGCTGCTAGTACAAAAATTAAGGATGAATCGCCACATCCAAACTATTTTCTGGAAAACCCGCGAATATTTTGGGTAGATAGAGGCATCCTTTTTCACATTGAACGAGTGAACTAGAGAGAGATCGCACCGAATCTGGTTTTGCAGATAATTGCATTTTCCCAGTCAAACGGGCTAAATCAGCACTAATTTGCATGGCAACAACTGCTGCTCCATGGCGATTCAAATGGCTAGGATCGGCAAAGTAGCGATTTGAGTCAAGTCCTGGCTGCAAACCTAGATCTTTAAATCTCAATCGTCGAGACCTTTCAAACCGTTGCATCCCTCTGCGAAACTGATCTTCATATGCAAATCGAGCGGCATCCAAATAGGTTTGCGTCAGTGGAAGATTGACAAATACGAGCGGAATCTGCTGTTTATTCGCAAAATTGACCACTCGCTCTAGGGCATTGATTTGCCTGCCAGCGAGAGTAAACCTGATGTAGTCCGCATCGTAGTAACCCGATACTTTAGGAAACCGTTGAAAGTAGACTTTGGGGTCAAATTGAGTGTTGACAACTTGAAAGCCTAAAGCTTCAACGGCTGTCATAGATGGCATCAACGGCGAGGATGAGGAAATTCCTGATCGGATCGTCACTTTTGCAGTTTGATGACAGGCATCGTTCATGGCACTCAATGGCACTTCTCTAGGTTGAGTCGATATGGATTTGAGTTGAGGGGTCAATTGCAGCGGCAGTATATCCATGCAAATTTGCCCAACTTCTAAACCACTCGTTTGGGAACTAGGTGGACGACGAATTCCTGCACCAACCTTGTAGCCCTGGGAGGCACGAATCTTATTGAAGGTATGGTCAATCCGACCACTGTTAAAGGCGCGTGCTCCATCTGCCCAAACAATCAGACGAGGCAGTTGCTCGGTGGTGAGTAATTGCCGCAGCAGCCAGTCTACAACCTGTGCAGTGGCCCCATTGATTCCAAAGTTGAAGATTTTTAGGTTGGGATAGCCGCGTTTGGCGAGGGCTTGCTGAAGGGCCATCGGATCGACTCCTTGTAATGCGCGAGAACTGCCCACAATCAAAATGTCGGGCTTGCCAAATTGGGCTAAATAGTGAGTATAAAGCTGTAGTTGGCGATCAAGTTGCTGGCTATTAAATGAGGGATAGGAGGAGGAGAAAGGGCCTTGGGCTGGAAGAGTGGAAGTGTCTTTGGGAAAAGATGGAAGTTGGATAGGCTGCTGAAACGGAGGCTGCGATTCGTGAAACGATCCCTTTGGGAATCGCTCGATTGGTGACTCAATTTTAATTTCTACTACAACATCGCCGGGTGCAGATGTCGCTGATTCAATACCTAGAGCAATCGTGCATATTAAAGTGTTTAATATCGCTAGACCCAACCTTGTCCGTTTAAGCCATTCCATATCAAACATAAGAACGCGTTAACTCAAGTCAACCATAGCGTTCTCTAACTCCGCAATCTTCTGCGACCTAATATTGATTAAATCGCTCGTTTTTGCTGGGGCGGGCGACTCGCATTTTTGGCTTGTCGGATCGGTTGTTTTAATCCGTAAGCTACTTGAGGCACTACACATCCTATAGGAATTTCAACCGTTTTGGTGTAACTCTGCATTAGCTGAAAAAACTGTGAGGAGCTAAAGTTTCTAGGGTCCATTCGCTGCCCGGAGCGATCAACGGCTCTATGAGTTGTGATGCGAGTATCTGGCACACCAGTTTTAGAAATGACCCAGGCAAGAGAGTGATATTGCTGGATTGTATAGCCACTGTGAGTAGGGGCATTTGTATTGCCATCGGGTGGGCTTTCCAGCGCAACATGATAGGAAAAGTTATTTACTGATGGCGGAAATTTAGGATGCGTTTTAACGGCTTCTGCAACTCCATTTACCCCAAAAAAGATTGAGTTGCCAGCACCATAAGCCCGTTTGTCCGGAGGAACAAGATACAAAACTGTGCCATCTCGCTGAATCAACGTGTGGTAGCTGGCTTGGTCCTTCTCGTTAGGGTGCCGAGTGCGGAACAAGTTTAAAGTGCCGCCAGCGGACCCAACTGTTTCATGCAGCACCACCAGGGGCGGTAAGAGAGCAGAGTTTCCATTTACGTCTCTTACGTAGCGATCGCCATAGTTTGTCGGATCGATCAAAAAAACCGCTTCTCGTGGCTGATAGCTAGATTGAGCGGATCTTATCAGGTTGCTTGGGTCAGATGGAGCGATCGCGTTGGCAGCCAACGTACGTCGGAAGCGCTCTAACTCAACGGGTCCCAAAGGACGTTGCATTGAATTTGATGAATTTCGCAATCTGGAAGATTTATTAGCTTCGGGTTGCAAAGCACAGTCTAAAGGGTTTACAGATTGGCTGACTTTAAGAATTGCCGGGACAGCTTTTATCGGCTGACTTTTTGCAGGTTGCACCTTTGACGGCGCGATCGGTTTTACTAATGGTTTGATATTGACAGACTTAAAGGCAGTAGGAGACTCAAACTCGGTGCGTTGAGTCTGTCCAGTTGCCACACTGATTATCAGTGTTAGGGCGCAAAGTGTGATTAATAGAGTAGCAGTGAACAGATTTCGCCTCACAATTTGCAATCCCCTCACGGCTTGTATAGAAAAATTACGCTTTGGAATACGATAACGGCTCACTTATAAAATTCAAAGGATCATAAATTGTTAAATTTTGCAACCTCCTTCAGTGTTGTTTAAGATACATTCTCATAGCTTATTTTCAAATATTCTGACAAAATAATTCTTGAATCTTCCCAGTCAGCAATTCACTATTTACAATTCCTCCTCATCCATATTTATGCTGTTTGTTCAATAAGCTATCAAGGAGACTTTTGAAGAGTGAGTAATCGATACATTTATGTTCCCCGCCGTCAGGTCATTCGAGGGATTTTAGCAACAGCAGCATTTGGTGCAACTTCTAAGCTCTGGACGGGATGTTCGTCTTCTCCAACCGATACTGCCAGCACAAGTGGTGGTAGTGCTAGCCCAGATGCAGGCAAACCTATCACAATTGGCTTTATCTACAACGCCCCCAAAGCTGACTATGGTTGGAATCAAGCCCATGCTGTTGGTGCTGCCGCGATCGCCAGCACACCGGGCATCAAGATCATTGAGCAAGAGAGCGTTCCTGAAACCAAAGAGGTACAGGAAGTCATGCGCAACATGATTGATCAAGATGGCGCAACTGTTATTATTCCTACCTCTTTTGGCTATTTTGATCCTCACGTGTTAGAGGTCGCCAAGTCTTATCCAGATGTGCAGTTTTTGCATTGCGGTACGCTTTGGAAAGAAGGTCTGGCTAACAATATCGGCAGCTTTTTTGCGCTGGTCGATGAAGGGCAATACCTTGCCGGACGAATCGCCGCCCAAGCGAGTAAAGAGGGCAAAATTGGCTTCGTAGGCGCAAAGCCTATTAATCCGGTGATTCGGAACATTAACAGCTTCATGCTAGGGGCACGCAGCATCAAGCCAGATATCAAAATGCAGGTAATTTTTACGGGCGACTGGTCATTACCTGTAAAGGAAGCAGAAGCTACTAACTCTCTTGCCGATCAGGGTTTTGATGTCATCGCCGTACATGTTGATAGTCCCAAAGTTGTGATTGAAACAGCGGAAAAACGAGGGGTATTATCCAGCGGCTTCCACTCCGATCAGGCTGCTTTGGCACCCAAAGGCTATCTAACTGGAACAATGTACAACTGGGGCACGATCTATAAGAACTATGTGGAGCTGTTTAAAGCTGGCAAAACGCTGATGAATAGTGGTGTGCCGCACCAATTTATTGGCGGCATTGCAGAAGACTACATTGGGCTTGCAACCTTTGGTCCAGCCGTGACTGAACCGATCAAAAAAGATGTAGAAGCAGCGAAAGCGAAGCTTGTTGATGGTTCAAGCGTTGTTTATAAAGGTGCTATTAAAGACAATGCAGGCGCAGTCAAAATCCCTGCCGGTACTACCTATAAAGTCACCGCTCCTGAATTGACCAAAATAGATTGGTTGGCTGAAGGCGTTTCTGGGAAGACAAGTTGATATGGCACTAAGTCGTTCCAACTGGCGATCTACGGCGGAGTCTATCGCGATTCCGCTAGCAGCATTGCTGGTTGCTTTGGTCTTGTTCGGCATCTTTTGCATGTTTAGCGGCAAAAATCCCTTTGCGATTTATGGTGCCATTTGTAAAACCGCGTTTGGAAGCTGGAATGCTTTTCAAGGAACCTTGCTGCGGGCTGCTCCTTTGATGTTGACAGCACTTTGCACTGCGCTTCCAGCTCGATTGGGATTAATGGTGATTGGAAACGAAGGAGCCTTAGTTTTGGGAGGGTTGGGGGCGGCAGCGATGGGGCTGATTTTGTCCTACGGCAGCATTACGCCTTCTCCAACACAACTGCAAGCGACGCTAGGGCTGGCTCCGACTTTAGTTCAGATTGGCATGGCGCTTGGAGGGATTGTTGCTGGTGGTGTTTGGATTGCGATCGTCGGTGCATTACGCCACTATCGGGCGGTTAATGAAACGATCAGTAGTTTGCTGATGAACTATATCGCGATCGCCCTGCTCAACCACCTGGTAGAGGGTCCCTGGAAAGATCCTTCTTCTTTAAACAAGCCTTCCACTTTCCCGATTCCAGAACTCTATCGGCTGGGAAATATTGGCTCTACCCGAATTCACTACGGGCTGATTTATGGATTGGTGGCTTGTGCGATCGCATATTTTTTGATTCAGCACACAACGTTTGGATTTGCCGCTCGCACTGCTGGCGGCAATGTCAAGGCTGCTCGCATTGCGGGATTGCCTGTGGGTAAACTGACCATCATTATTTGCTTCTTGGCTGGCTCTTGTGCTGGGTTGGCTGGCATGGTCGAGGTGGCAGCCGTTCAAGGGCAGGCAAACGCATCGATCATTGCTGGCTATGGCTATGCTGGCATTCTCGTCGCCTTCATTGCACGGTATAACCCTTTGGCAGCAGCGGTTGTGGCGATTTTGCTGGGCGGCATTATCAACAGTGGTGGTGCGCTCCAGCGATCGTTTGGGATGCCCGATGCCACGGTTCTCGTATTTCAAGGACTGGTCTTTCTAGTGGTTCTATACAGCGAATCGCTGTATGGGCGCTTTAAAGTCTTCAAGGAGCCAGAGGTTCCTCTATCTCCACCACCTGTGTCATCAACAGCAGTGACTGTCTAGGGGTGGGTTCATCGTTGATTATTGCGATCGGTTTGATCAAGTTTGGCAATTGATTTGGAGGATCTCCTTAATGGCAGCAGAAGCACTGGGTTGGTGGGGGGTTCCATTGGGCATCTTGGCAGGTACCCTGCGAGGAAGTGCGCCCTTTCTTTTCGTTAGTTTGGGGGAATGCCTAACTGAGAAAAGCGGCAAGATTAATCTGGGTTTAGAAGGAACCTTGCTCACAGGTGCAATGAGCGCTTATGCCATTTCCTATCTGGCTTCCGATAAATGGGGCATTCCAGCGACAATTTCTCCCTGGTTGGGTGTATTTGTGGCTGGTTGTGCGGGCATGATTTTGGGCTTCATTCATGCCTGGTTGTCTCAGCAACCCAAGGTGAATGATATTGCGGTTGGGATCGCCATGATTATTTTTGGTAGCGGGATTGCCTTCTTTTTTGGCAAAGCTTTCATTCAGCCCAAAGCACCTCAGCTACCAACCATCGATTTGGGTGGATGGAGTACGATGCCAGCTCTCCAGTCTGCCCTTAAAATTAGTCCCCTGTTTATCGTTGGGGTCATTCTGGCTCCCTTGATGGCATGGTTTTTCAAATCGACCCGGTGGGGTTTATTTGTGCGTGCGGTTGGCGACAGTCCTGATGCTGCGTTAGCAATGGGAGTTTCCATTAAGCGTGTGCGTATGCTTTGCATCATTGCCGGCAGCTTTTTGGCAGGAATCGGCGGAGCGTGTTTGTCTCTTTACTATCCAGGGCTTTGGTCGGAGAGTATTTCGAGTGGTCAGGGTTTAATGGCAGTGGCTCTAGTCATTTTCGCCCGTTGGAATCCGGTTCAATGTCTGTGGGCATCCTTATTTTTTGGCGGTGCCCAGGCGATCGGTCCAGCTTTACAATCGGTTGGCATGGATCAAGGGCGCTACCTTTTCAATGCCATGCCTTATATTTTGACTCTGCTAGTTATGGTTATTACCTGTTCGCCTAAGAAGACTCTATCGGGGGCACCGGGTGCGCTAGGAACGATTAATGGCTAAGTGCGATTCATACAACGATCGCCGCGAGAATCGCCAGAACACAGTCTAAATGCTAGAGATTTACGCAAAGCAATCGGAGATTTTAAGATGGCAGAAGTTGCGAACCCAGTTGACCAGGTTGATCAGGCTACCCCGGATGTGATTCATTCCGCTGCTCCCCCAGATTTAGAAGTGGTCAACATGACCAAACGGTTTGGCAGCCTCATTGCCTTAGACAATGTGTCGCTTCATCTCAAGCCTGCTACTTTTCATGCGTTGCTCGGCGAAAATGGTGCCGGAAAAAGCACCTTGGTGAAATGCATCATGGGCTTTTATCGCCCGACCCATGGAGATGTGCTGATCGATCAATATTCCCGCGAAATTGACAGTCCTCGCGACGCTCAACGGTATGGCATTGGCATGGTGTATCAGCATTTCACCTCTGTACCTGCTATGACTGTTGCCGAGAATCTGGTCTTGTCGCGGCTTGAAAGTCCTGGAGTGATCAATTGGAAGCAGGAGATGGAGCATCTTTCTGCCTTTATGGAAAGTTCGCCTTTTAAGGTTCCTTTAGAGGTGCCCGTGGGACAGCTAGCGGCGGGGCAAAAGCAAAAGTTAGAAATTCTGAAACAGCTTTATCTGAAAAGCAAAATTTTAATTTTGGATGAGCCAACCTCTGTGTTAACACCCAGTGAAGCGGACGAAGTGCTGGGTTTGATTCGCGAACAGGTCACGGACGGCAAGTTAAGCGTGCTGATTATTAGCCATAAGTTCCGAGAAGTGACAGCATTCTGCGACGAAATTACGGTGCTGCGGAAAGGAAAATTTGCCGGCACGGGCTTGGTCAAAGACTTAGCTGTCTCAGATATGGCTGAGATGATGATGGGTGAAAAGCGTGAGCCGACCCCCGTTGATAAATCTGCTCATAGTGAAATGATGCCTGTTTTGCAAGTACAGGAGATGCACGCCAACAAAGATAACGGTGTGGAAGCGGTTCAAGGATTAAGCCTGACGGTTAACAGCGGTGAAATTGTTGGCATTGCTGGAATCTCTGGAAATGGGCAGCGTGAATTTGTTGAGGTGTTGGCCGGACAGCGAGCAGCAACAGGCGGGAAGATTTTGGTGAATGGCGAGACATACAGCATGACGCGTGCTGAAATGTATAAACACCGGGTGTTTGTGCTGCCAGAAGAACCTCTAAAAAATGCGTGTGTTTCCCATATGAGCGTGGCAGAGAATTTGGCATTGCGGACATTTGATCGGCCTCCGCAAGCGAAAGGCATTTTGCTGCTGTTTAAAGCCATTCGTGAAACGGCGAGTAGCTTAATTACCTCGTTTAAAATTAAAACGCCCTCTCCTGAAACTCCAGTGGGTCACTTATCTGGAGGCAACGTGCAGCGAACAGTTCTCGCACGTGAACTGTCAGCCGATCATATTAATCTGTTGATTGCTGCAAACCCTTGTTTCGGTCTGGATTTTGCGATGGTGGATACGATTCATACGCAAATTTTGGCAGCCCGAAATCGCGGTGTAGCAGTGCTGTTGGTCAGTGAAGATCTAGATGAATTGCTGAAACTGAGCGATCGCATCCTGGTCATTAGCGAGGGAAACTTTACCTACGATAGCCCGATTGATCAAGCAGACTTTAAGGCGATCGGTCAAGCAATGGCAGGACACTAATCATGACAACGATCGCTGCTCTTCCCTATGAATATGAGCTACCAGAATCAGGCAAGGTGGCGCTGATAGTAATTGATATGCAACGAGATTTTCTAGAGCCAGGGGGGTTTGGAGATGCCTTGGGCAATAATGTGAGCCTACTACAGGCGATCGTGCCTACCCTCAAGTCACTCATAGAAGGGTTTCGCTCTATGGGATTGCCCATCATCCACACCATCGAGTGCCACCAGCCCGATTTATCCGACTGCCCACCTGCCAAACTCAAGCGCGGCAAGGGAAATCTGACGATTGGCAGTGAGGGCGGCATGGGACGAATTTTAGTGAAGGGAGAAGTGGGCAACGGCATTATTGCAGATCTCGCGCCCTTGCCAGGAGAATTTGTGATTCATAAGCCGGGTAAGGGGGCTTTTTATGCCACCACTCTCGACTCGATTTTGAAAGAGCAGGGGATTACCCACTTGTTTATTACCGGGGTGACTACTGAAGTCTGTGTGCAAACCACCATGCGAGAAGCGAACGATCGCGGCTACGAATGTCTGATGGTAGAAGACTGCACCGAGAGTTACTTCCCTGAATTTAAACAAGCGACTCTCGAAATGGTGAGAGCGCAAGGCGGCATTGTTGGATGGACGGCGATCGCGGCAGAAGTACTCAACGGTTTGAAACACTGGCAGCCTGCTAAAGCGTTGGTTTAGTCAGAGTGCGTTTCGGCTGCGCGATCACACTTTGCGCACTCACACTCTGCGCGATCGCGATGTATTTGTCATTCACCCTTCACCTATCGCTTCTCTCGGCACAAAGGCTTTCCCGTTATAATTCCAGGCGATACCTTCGGGGTCGAGCGTTTGGCTCCATTCGCCAAAATTTGTTCGTTCTTTATAGCGGCTGATCGTACTGCTGCTGACTCCAAGGCGTTGGGCAAGTTTCCTGCCAGAGAAGGATTGAGTCTCCGTTTCCTCCATCCACTCCATGTAGGCATCCCAGAAAACCAACAGGAGCGCCATCGCCATCATGGCAACGATTTCTGGTCGCTGCAAAACGGTTTGCAAAGAACTCCAATCCTCATTTGCCAAGCGTGTATCAGTTTGATTTTTTGGTTCAACCAATGCACTGCTTGGTTCAGTCAATGGATTTGATAGTTCGGTTAATTCATTTATTGGTTCAACCAATGCACCGCTTGGTTCAGTCAATGCACTGCCTAGTTCAGTTAATGGATTTGTTGCAGACGATGGTGCAGGGCGTTCAGGTGAAAAGCTGGACAGATTAATCGCTGGGTTTGACATAGCACTTGGGAAAGAAAAAGGAGAGGTCGCTTGAAAGGGTGCTTCAATCGTCTGCGTCCACAACATAGCGCGATCGCCCCGATGCTGCGCATTAATTTCTACCGTTGAAATTTCATCAATTGCCAATTCACTGATCAATTCATACACTAGACGCACCGTAGGCTCCTGCTCGATGCTAGAGAACGTTTCAATGAACACCGATAGGTAATTGCCTAAACGGATGACGCTAGCGGTAGCGTCGTAGTGCTGAGGTAGAGTGTGGCTGAGGATCGTGGCGATCGCAGTAGCGTCACCTCGTTTTGCCAGTTCCAACGTGATTGCAGAAGGCATAATCAGTCAAGTGTAAACTGTGGAGATGGGCATTACGAGGAATTATAGGAGGGTTATTCGCTAGTGGATAGTCAAATGGATAGTGAAAAACTGGCCGGTTACATTGAGGCGACCAATGGCATCTCCAAACCTTGGCTGCTGACCCAACTACGTCTCAAAAAACTACAAGAAATGCGAGAAACTTTGTCAGCAGATGAATATGAAACCGCGCTTACGGATATTCATGCAGACCTAATGAATTTGGGAGAATGGTGGATTGGGCAAGAAGATGAGGTATTTGGTTAATCATGCCTAGACGCAAAATTTCGATGCCGGCTGAGCTAGACCTGAGCGAAACACAATACTATTTCAGCCGTGAACTCAGTTGGCTAGAGTTTAATAACCGCGTGCTGAATGAAGCCTTTGATCCACGCACTCCCCTACTGGAACGGCTGAAATTTTTAGCAATTTTTAGCTCCAACTTAGATGAGTATTTTATGGTGCGGGTCGCTGCCTTGAAGCAACAGGTCGAGGCACAAGTCACGAAGCGATCTCCCGACGGACGAACTGCCCAAGAACAGCTTGACCTAATTCGGCAGCGCTTGCATCCGATGGTATCTCAAGCGCATCTCCATTTTGATCAAGCGCTCCGTCCGCCCCTCTCTTCTCACGGCATTTACCTGCTCGATTACATCGATCTCAACCAAGAGCAGCGCACTTATTTTCAGCAATATTTTGATGAGCAGATCTTTCCAGTGCTCACACCGCTTGCGATCGACCCTAGCCATCCGTTTCCCTACATCTCTAACCTCAGCCTCAATCTTGCCGTTGTCATGAAAGAAGGGGAAAACGGTAAAGAATTGTTTGCGCGAGTCAAAGTGCCTAAAATTCTGCCTCGGTTTTTGACACTGCCTGAAACCCTGCGGCATCAACAGAAAAATGTCACTGCCATCTGGACGGGCGTACCCCTAGAGCAAGTGATCGCTCACAATTTGGCGGAGCTATTTCCAGGAATGGATATTCAGGAATATCATCCCTTTCGGGTGACCCGCGACAGTGATCTGATGCTAGTGGAAGATGATGCAGATGATTTACTGCTAGCGATCGAACAAGAACTGCACAAGCGGCGGGTGGGTGGTTCTATCGTTCGTTTAGAAATTCATACATCAATGCCCGAATTGTTGCGAACCATGCTGATGGAGGAGATGGATCTAACAGCAGCAGATGTCTACGAAGCGAATGGTATTCTCTCGTTGCGAGATCTGATGACGTTTTTAGAAATACCATTGCCCGATCTGAAAGATCCACCGTGCTACTCCTCCGTACCCCAACCATTGCGTGATAGCAGCAAGATCGGCTTGGATAGCACTGAGCAAGAAGATAATTTATTTGCCATTATTCGTAAGCAAGATCTGATGGTGCATCATCCCTACCATTCCTTTTCGCGCACCGTCCAACGATTCATCACCGAAGCTGCCGAAGATCCAGATGTACTGGCAATAAAAATGACTCTGTACCGCACATCCGGGGATTCGCCGATTGTGCAGGCATTGATTACAGCCGCAGAAAACGGCAAACAGGTGGCGGCATTAGTGGAAATCAAAGCCCGATTTGACGAGGAAAATAACATTAACTGGGCACGCAAGCTAGAAAGTGCAGGCGTTCATGTCATTTATGGGCTGGCGGGTCTCAAAACCCATACAAAGGTGGTGCTGGTAGTCCGACGCGAGGAAGGGCGCATTCGCCGCTATGTCCATGTTGGTACAGGAAACTACAATCCAAAAACCTCGCGCATCTACACCGACATCGGCTTGTTGAGCTGTCGGGAAGATTTGGGGGCTGATTTGAGCAATCTATTTAACTATCTGACCGGTTACTCTCGCCATCACACTTACCGAAAATTGCTGGTGGCCCCTTCAGGTTTACGCAATCGCATGACGGAATTGATCAACCGAGAAGCCGCGATCGCTCGGCAAGGTCACCATGCGCGGATTGTTGCCAAAATGAATGCGCTGGTTGATCCAAAAATGATTGCCACGCTATATCACGCATCCCAGGCAGGGGTACAAATTGATTTAATTGTGCGGGGTATGTGTTGCTTGCGTCCAGGAGTAGCAGGCGTGAGTGACAATATTCGTGTGATCAGCATTGTGGGGCGCTTTTTAGAACACTCGCGGATCTTTTATTTCCACAATCAGGGTCAAGAAGAGATCTTTATTGGCAGTGCAGATTGGATGACGCGCAACCTGGATCGACGTGTGGAAGCCGTTGTGCCGATTGAAGACCCCGAGATCGCCAAAGACCTGCAAGAAATCTTAGGCATCATGCTGACAGACAATCGCCAAGCGTGGGATCTACTCCCCGACGGACGATATATTCAGCGTCATCCAGTCGGCGATAGCCCCGAACAAAACTCTCAAAAAAATTTGATGGAAATTACGTAATCATTTTCGCCATCCTCGTGTAGGATAAAGCCTTAGTTTGGATTGACGGAAAGAGCGACTTTAATTCAGTTGCTTGGAAGTAGATTTGAATCTTTTTTACAAGTATTCTTCTGCTTCACAATTCTCACTACTTCGCCGCTCAAAACTTTTGATGAGTCAGTTTTTATAGCGACTCATTCATCGCTGCTTGAAATCCTTTTAAGGAAATGGGCGGTTTTTGCAAAACATCTTGAATGCCCCAATGTTTAATACAAAAATTTAGACTTTTTTTGGAAGTAAGGGGTGCATTTACCAAGATTTTTGATAGAGTTGGAGGCAATTTTACTCAACTTTTTCCTAAAGCTTATGTGAGTGTGTATGAGTGCCGAATCGCCTTCTAAAATTAGCCAAATTGATGCTGAAGTAAGTTCCCTTGAACAAGAATTTGATGTCGATCTCTCTGCTGAAATTGATATTGACTTGGATGAACTGAACAGTTTAGAGAAATTTGAAACGGTTGAATTTGCTCCTAGTAAACCACCCGTTAAAATTAGCAAAGCAGAACGTTTAGGGCTTACAGATGATTCAGTTGGGCTATTTCTGCGTGAGATGGCACGCTACCCGTTGCTGACTCAAACTCAAGAAATTGAGTTGGCACGCGAGATTGCCAAAGGCGGTCCCCAGGCGGAGCGCGCAAAACGTAGATTGGTGCGTTCAAACCTACGTTTGGTTGTTTCTATTGCGAAGAAATACTTAAATCGTGGAGTTCCTTTTTTGGATTTAATTCAAGAAGGTGCCATGGGTTTAATGCGGGCCGCTGAAAAGTTCGACTATGAGCGTGGCTATAAATTTTCAACCTATGCGTATTGGTGGATTCGTCAGGGAATTACCCGCGCGATCGCATCCCAATCTCGAACGGTTCGTTTGCCCGTTCACATGGTAGAAAAACTTAACCAAGTTCGTAAAGCTCGTCAATTACTTTCTCAAAAGTTTGGACGTAAGCCAACGAAGCAAGAAATTGCAGCAGAGTTAGACATTGATGAAGATAAGTTAGATCACGTTTTAGATGTGAGTCAGGGAACTCTTTCTCTTCATGCCTGGGTAGGTCGAGAAGAAGATACCGAATTAATGCAATTGATTGAAGATTCGGATAATGTTGCACCAAACGATTGTTTAGATCACAAACTACTGTGCGATCGCCTCGATTCGGTTTTAGAACACTTGAGCGATCGAGAAAGAGAGATCATTAGACTGCGGTTTGGTTTAACCGATGGGCAACATTACACCCTTTCTGAAATCGGTGAACGGTATCAACTTTCGAGAGAACGAGTTCGCCAAATCCAAGCAAAAGCCATGCGGAAGCTACGCCATCCCAGACGGCAAGCGCTTTTGAAGGATTGGATGCGCTAAGGGAAAGAGACTCACATTACAAGCTTCTGAGCAATCAGGAGATAGAAGCTAGAAGCCAGGAGAGCCTACAAACTTCCCCTGGCTTTTTCATGCGGAGTTAGACCCTCACCGCTCGGCTAATACGGAATTGCGGAAGGCAGTACTTTTTGACCAGATTAAATTGCTTGAATCCAATCAAAGCCCACTTTGCCTTGAACTATCACAGGATGCTGCATCAACCATTGGCACCGCTTGACTAAGACATCCTCTAAAGCATCAAGATTGTCAAACACTTGATTAGCGATTGCTTCGCGCAGCAAAGACCAGACACATTCAGTGGGTTGCAGTTGGAGGGTATAGGGCAATAGCGGGTAGAAGAAAATGCCGGGGGGCACCTGAAGTTTTTGGCTCATATGCCACGCGGCCTGATCAACCAATAGAATGATCAACTGCTGACGATGGGGATTGACCTGAGCCGCAAATAGCTCTAACGCCATCTGCATCATGGAGACATTGGCACGGGGCAATAAAAGGAAGTAGCTCGCTCCAGTGGCAGGATGGACAAAACCATAGGTGTAGACCCATTGATAGCGGCGAGAATGATGCGCTGATGGGCGTTCTCCTATGGGTGCCCAAACCCGCCTGACAATGGGTTGCAAGCCTAATCGAGCTTCGTCTTCCGCCCAAATTACAATCTCCCGATTGGGAAACAACGAGCGCAACCACGCCACATGACCTGCTAATCCTGCTTTGAACTCTGCTTGCTGCTCAAGGGTTGCGCTTTGATGATGCACCGGACGCGGCACCTGCAAGCTCAACCCCAAACGTCGTAGATACTTCCAGGCTGTTGAGGGGTGTAAGCAAATGCCAAAGTAGGTTTCGATATACTCCCCAACTTTCGGTCCACTCCAGAGTCCGCCATCATCCGGGGCACTCTGTAAGCGTTGCCGCAATAGCCGTTGCTGTTCATCACTTAAAGCCAACCGATTGCCCCCAGGGTTCAAGCGTTGCCGATTGACTAGTCCGACCGCACCCTCGGCGTTGTAGCGACGGGCAATTTTCCGCACTCCACTACAACTGAGTCCACAAATCTCAGCGGTTTGTTCGATGCTCATCGGAGTCTTTGGATGACTGAGCAATCGAATCACCAACCAACGGTTTTTCTCGCCAGCATCTTGGCACTGAACATACCGCTGAGTTAGATCTGCGTAGTCTAGATGAGGGCTAATTTGAGTGCGGGGTCGAGGCATGGACAGAGTACCTTTTTCATCTTGCTAAATGATACTCCCCTACTCAATTCCGTATAAGCTCGCCCAGCCGACTATCTCACGTCAAAGCTCAGCCCTACCCTATTAGGAGAGAGAATTTGGAAATTTCTGAATTCTTTCTTGATGGAGAAGAGTTTGGGGTAAGCGCTGCAAAGGTAAATGCATCCAACATCTCCAACACCATAGTTTTGGATTCATTACTAAACAGTCATCATCGCAACACAGCGAAACATTGATTTTCAGTTTTTTAGCAGGTATGAGAATGATCTTAACGATTGAATTTATTTTTGCTTAACAAGCTATTAAAACGTTCTTAAAACACTCAATTTTTTATCGAAAAGATATAGCTTGAATTATCGAAAAAGAAGAGAGTGACTGAAAGAGAGAATATTGGCAAACTCCCATCCCTTAAGGGCGATCGCGCCACGAAAACTAGTTCCCCATGATACAATCAATAGGCTGAAGGTCACCTTTTTGAGAACACAAATTCAGTTAAATTTGTTCGTTTTTCAAATGCTGTTCCTTTCGCGAAAATACTGAATCTCTCGGAGTCTTTCACACTATGACTTTTTCCCAGGAGCCGCCTCAAGATCGCATCGTCCCAACAGATTTACGAAACGAGATGCAGCGGTCATACCTGGAATACGCCATGAGCGTAATTGTTGGACGCGCGCTACCCGATGCTAGAGACGGGTTGAAACCAGTCCACCGTCGAATTTTGTATGCCATGCATGAGTTAGGCTTGGCACCCGATCGCCCCTTTAGAAAGTGCGCCCGTGTGGTGGGGGAAGTGCTAGGTAAATACCATCCTCACGGCGATACGGCGGTTTACGATGCATTGGTGCGGATGGCGCAAGACTTTTCCATGAGATCGCCCCTGATTGATGGTCATGGTAACTTTGGTTCGATTGATAACGATCCACCCGCCGCCATGCGGTATACCGAGTGTCGCCTGCGCCCCTTAACGCGGGATTCACTGCTGCAAGACATTGAATCGGAAACAGTCGATTTTGGCGATAACTTTGATGGTTCGCAGCAAGAACCGTTGGTATTGCCGTCTCGTATTCCTCAACTCTTGCTGAATGGGTCTTCTGGAATTGCCGTCGGCATGGCAACCAACATTCCGCCCCACAATTTGGGAGAACTAATTGACGGGCTGGTTGCCCTGATTCACAATCCCGACATCACGGTTCAGGAGTTGATGCACTACATTCCCGGTCCTGACTTTCCCACGGGAGGGCAAATATTGGGTTTGACGGGCATTCGCGATGCCTACAATACTGGGCGCGGTTCCATCATCATGCGCGGGGTTGCCAGCATTGAAACGATTGAACATCGCGGCAGACCTGATCGCGATGCCATTATCATCACCGAGCTACCCTACCAAACTAACAAAGCCGCGCTAATCGAGAAAATCGCGGAAATGGTGAATGAGCGCCGCTTAGAAGGTATTTCGGATATTCGGGATGAGAGCGATCGCGACGGGATGCGGATTGTCATTGAACTGCGGCGCGACGCCTATCCTCGCGTTGTCGTCAATAATCTCTACAAGCAAACTCCCCTCCAGACAAACTTTGGAGCTAACATGCTGGCGCTGGTGGATGCCTACCCGCAACTGCTCACCCTCAAGCATTTCCTCTCTGTTTTCCTAGATTTCCGCATCGTTACCATCACCCGTCGTACGCAATACCAATTGCGAAAAGCGGAAGAGCGAGATCACCTCCTGCAAGGGTTGCTGATTGCGCTGCTGAATCTGGATGCCATTATTAACCTGATTCGTGGTGCCGCTGATGCCCCCACGGCTCGATTGGAACTAATTGAACGGTTTGGTCTGTCAGACGTACAAGCGGATGCCATTTTGCAAATGCAACTGCGCCGACTCACTGCCCTAGAAGCCGAGAAGATTCAGCAGGAACACGATGATCTGCAAACTCAAATTGCGGACTTGCGGGATATTTTGGCACGTCGAGAACGGATTCTGACGATCATTGAAACGGAACTGGCTGCGATCAAAGCTGCTCATGCCACTCCTCGCCGCACGGTGATTGAGCAGTCTGAAGATGAGATCATGGATGCGGATCTGATTGCCAATGAACGAGCGGTAATTTTGCTGACCGAGCAAGGCTATATCAAACGGATGCCCGTCAACACGTTTGAATCTCAAAATCGGGCAACACGGGGCAAGTCAGGCACCCGGATGAAAGAAGATGATGCGGTAGAACAGTTCCTCGCCTGTCGTGATCACGATAGTGTGCTGTTTTTTAGCGATCGCGGCGTGGTTTACTGTCTGCGGGCCTATCAGATTCCGGTCAGTTCTCGGACTGCCCGTGGCACTGCCATCGTGCAGCTACTGCCCATTCCTCACAACGAAAAAATCACCTCCATCATTCCCGTCAGCGAGTTCAGCGAAGATGAGTATCTGGTGATGCTGACCAACAAAGGATACATCAAAAAAACAGCGCTCTCGGCGTTTGGTAATATTCGCGCCAATGGATTGATTGCCATCTCGCTAGAAGAAGCCGATCTGTTGCGTTGGGTTCGTCGTGCCCGTGCTGAAGACACCATCTTAATTGGCTCCCACTTTGGTAAATCGATTCACTTTCGGGCAAGCCACGATCAATTGCGTCCTTTGGGTCGTGCCACCCGAGGCGTGAGGGCAATGGCACTGCGCCAGGGCGATAGTTTGGTGGGTCTAGATATTTTGCCAAGCGAGATTGTAGAAACTCTTGCGGCTGATTTGGAGTCTGATGGAGGTGGTGAAGATGAGGTGACCTGCGACGACGCGACGGAACTGGAAACAGCACCTTCTGGTCCCTGGATTTTGACGGTGACTGCCTATGGCTATGGCAAACGGGTGCCCGTGACTCAGTTCCGCTTACAAAATCGGGCGGGTATGGGGATTGTGGCAACAAAGTTCCGCAAACCTGGCGATCATATGGCATCGCTGCGAATCGTGCATGAAGGCGAAGAACTGATGCTGATCACCAATCGTGGCATCATCATTCGCCAAGCAATTAATGCTATTTCTTGTCAATCCCGCGCTGCCTCTGGGGTTCGCTTACAGAGACTGGATGAAGACGATGAGATTGTAGCAGTGGCACTGGTGCCTGCTTCCGATGCCGAGGAAGATGCGCTGTTGGATGGGGACGTGGAAAGTGGGGAAGGGGAGATCGCGATCGCAGCCTCTCCAGTTTTAGAAGCGAGCACAGCAGCAGAAAGTGCAGCCGTGGAAGAGTAGTTCAATTCGCAAGGTGCGCTTAGACTTCTTTTGAATTTGGGTTTGGGCTATGGGTGCCCTTTGCTAGCAAATTACCAGCTGCCCAGTTGAAGCGGTCACTACTTTTCACACGGCCATCCCGATTTTGAGGTGCTTCAAAGCATAGAAGTTGCGCTCTGTGCCTACGCTTGCGACAATGGACCCTATGACTTCCGAAAAGACCTCCGAGCAAAAAACATCCCTGCCGATCCCTGTGGTCAAATCTCCTGCTCAGATTTGGTGGGACAACTTTCAAATTCTGTTTATTGCGCTGATTTTAGCGCTGCTAATTCGCGTGTTTGTTGCCGAGCCGCGCTTTATCCCCTCGGATTCGATGGTGCCAACTCTAGAAGTAGGCGATCGCCTTGTAGTTGAAAAAGTCTCCTATCGGCTTCATCCGCCAGAGGTTGGCGACATCATTGTTTTTGATCCGCCACCGCAACTCCAGAGCTTAGGGTTTGCTAAAGATCAGGCATTCATTAAGCGCATTATTGCCACGTCGGGTCAAACGGTTCATGTACTCAACGGCAAGGTGTATGTCAATAATCAAGCACTGACCGAACCCTACATTGCCGCGCCGCCCAATTATTTACTGGAGCCGGTGAAAGTTCCGCCTGGTCAATTTTTTGTTATGGGCGACAACCGCCCCAATAGCAACGACTCCCATGTCTGGGGCTTTTTGCCCAGTCAAAACATCATTGGGCGGGCAATGTTGCGATTTTATCCATTTGATCGAGTGGGTAGGGTGAAATAAGGTAAGTGATTATTTCCTGATATCTGGTTTCACTGATGAAAAAAGGAATCTTAGCGTCACTCATTTTTACAGCTAAAATAGCGCTGACTAGCTGTGTTTACTGATCATTGTTGCTGATTTGTAGGGCGATTCTTCTAAAAGATCTGCTTCGCGATTTTGCAAAACAGAAGTGAAATAGTGGCTTGGAGGGACTGACGGTAGGGAGGAGATGCTATGGTCGGCAAACAATCAAATCCGTTTGAACTAACCCAACCTGATAGCTCTAGCAACCCGGTGGAGTTAGAGGAGGAAAGTTCTCAGTTAACGGTGTCGTTAGAGAAAATCAACCGTTCCCCTGTCCCCTCGCTATGGTCTAGGATGAAATCCTGGCGTTGGCTGTTGGTTAGCGTCAGTATTTTTTGTGTGGTGGGCAGTATTAGTGCCGCTGCGCTGTGGTTGTTGACAACGCCGCCGCCTTCAGCCGACTGCCAAAAAATATCAGCGTTATCCACGGATATGGAGCAACTCTACTGCGCCCAAGAAGCGGCTCGGACTGGAAAGTTGCCCAAATTGCTAGCCGGAATGGATACCTTAAACCAGTGGACACCTGACCATCCGCTCTATCGAGAAGCACAGCGGTTGATTGCAGAATGGTCACAGCCCGTTTTGACAGCCGCCCGCGATCGCATTGCTCAAAGTGATCTCACCGGAGCGGTGGAACTGGCAAGCAGTATTCCTAAAACGAGTCCACTTTACCCAGAGGCCCAGGCAAACATCACAAAGTGGCAGCGATTTTGGCAGAAAGGGGAAGCGATCGCTACGGCTACCAAAACTGCTTTGAAGGCTCAACAATGGGAGATCGCCACAGCAAAAATTGGCTTATTGCGAGAGTTTACGCAAGACTATTGGCGCTATGAACGACCCAACGCTCTTACCCAACAGCTTGAATCGGAACAGCGCAGTCGTCGCTATTTCGCCCAGGCTCAAGACGTTGCAACGCTCAACCAGCCGGAGCAATTGGGAGCCGCGATCGCGGTGGCAAGCCGCATGGATACCACAACCTATGCCTGGATTGATGCCCAAAAATTACTGAGCCAGTGGAGCGAAACGCTCCTATCGTTGAGCTACCAAAATTGGGTCAAGGGTCAGCTGGCGCAATCGATGGCGCTGGCAAGGCTGGTGCTTCCAAATCCCAATCTGACCCAAACGGCACAAGATTTAATCTGGCTGGCTCAGGCACGCAGCCATTCTTTGGACAGCCGCACGACGCTGAAGCCAACGTTGCCCCAACTTTGGAACCTAACCGCCGCGATCGCTACCGCAGATTTGCTTCAGCCTGCCAGTCGCTACTATCCCCAAGCCCAAGCCAATTTAAAAAGTTGGAAGGCACAACTTCAAGATTTTTCTTTACTTCAGTTAGGCTGGGCAGTGGGCAGTTTGCCGCATCCGCAAGCGATTCAACTGGCTCTCTGGCAGGGGCAACAGATCGCCAGCGATCGCCCCCGCCGTGCCCAAGCCCAAACCCTGGTTGCATACTGGCAGCAAGAATTGCTCAAGTCTGAAGATTTGCCCTATCTTGCCTATGCCCGCAAACTTGCAGAAAAACGCTCGATTCCAGCCCTACAAGCTGCGATCGCTCAGGCAACTGTTATTAAAGCGGGTCGTCCTTTACACCCAGAAGCTCAAACCTTCGTTGCTGCCTGGACTGGAAACATCCAAACCATTCAAGACCAGCCCATCTTGGATCGCGCTTGGGCACTGGCATCCCAAGGAGATTTAAACGGAGCCATTCAAGCTGCGGCGGAAATTGCCCCCAAGCGATCGCTGTATGAGCAAGCTCAAGGCGCGATCTACAGTTGGCAAGCTGAAATTAGAGCAGCAGAAATTGCTCGGATTCAAGCGCAAGAAGCTGCGATCGAGCGTTCCCGCCGTTCCTTAAAAGAAACTCCATTAGCTCAACCAGATGAGCGCTTCCCGTCCAATTCTGAAGATTTAGCGCCAGAAGATGAAAATTTACCAGCCGATGAGCCTTTAACACCCGAAGACTCAGGTAGTGGTGCCCCCTATCAACCCTATACGCCACCGCCTCGCCGTCCCTTCACCTATCCCTCACCCGACAGCGCTCTCCCCCCGCCCGTGGAACCTGCCCCGCCGCCAACTGAGCCAGCCCCCCCGGTTTATGAGCCTTATGAACCTGCGCCGCCCCCAGTTCGGTAGTAGAAACAACGAATGACAATGGTAATAGGGATTAGCGATCGCCTTGGTGCCGCCTATGATTTTCGGAGGGGAAAGCGATCGCTGCCGTTGAGAAGTGCCTGAAAGCGAGGGTCAGAGCGGATTGAGTCAAAGTTGGTGTCGGTGGCTACCATCTCGTAGCATTTGTTGGGGGCAAGTTGGAGGGCGTGCTGCAAGTTATCAATGGCAAGTTCAACGTTGCCCTCTAACCCATGACAGCGGGCTTTGTTGTACCAGGCTGCGGGGTCGTCCGGTTTGATTTGCAGCGCCCGGTCAAAGCTGGCGATCGCGTCCTTGATCCGTCCTAGTTCTCCCAGTGTAATGCCCCGGTTGTTCCAGGCTGCGGGGTCGTCCGGTTTAAATTGCAGCGCCCGATCATAGCTGGCGATTGCCTCATCTGTCCGTCCCAGTTCTCCCAGTGTAATACCCCGGTTGTACCAGGCTTCATGGGAGTCCGGTTTAAATTGCAGCGCCCAATCATAGCTAGCGATTGCCTCATCTATGCGTCCCAGTTGTTTCAGTGCCACACCCCGGTTGAACCAGGCTGGATAGTCGTCCGGTTTGAAGTGTAGCGCCCGGTCATAGCTGGCGATTGCCTCCTCTGTCCGTCCCAGTCGTCCCAGTGCGTTGCCCCGGCTGAACCAGGCTTCGTGTTTGTCCGGTTTGATTTGCAGCGCCTGGTCAAAGCTGGCGATTGCCTCCTCTGTCCGCCCCAGTTCTCCCAATGCCACACCCCGGTTGAACCAGGCTGGATAGTCGTCCGGTTTGAAGTGTAGCGCCCGGTCATAGCTGGCGATTGCCTCCTCTGTCCGTCCCAGTCGTCCCAGTGCGTTGCCCCGGCTGAACCAGGCTTCGTGTTTGTCCGGTTTGATTTGCAGCGCCTGGTCAAAGCTGGCGATTGCCTCCTCTGTCCGCCCCAGTTCTCCCAATGCCACACCCCGGTTGAACCAGGCTGCGTGTTTGTCCGGTTTGAAGTGTAGCGCCCGGTCATAGCTGGCGATTGCCTCCTCTGTCCGTCTCAGTTCTCCCAGTGCGTTGCCCCGGTTGAACCAGGCTGCGTGGGAGTCCGGGCTGAATTGCAGCGTCCGATCATAGCTGGCGATTGCTTCCTCTGTCCGTCCCAGTCGTCCCAATGCAATGCTCCGGTTATACCAGGCTGGATAGTCGTCCGGTTTGAAGTGTAGCGCCCGGTCATAGCTGGCGATTGCCTCCTCTGTCCGTCCCAGTTGTCCCAGTGCGTTGCCCCGGCTGAACCAGGCTGCGTGTTCGTCCGGTTTATATTTCAGCACCTGGTCATAGCTGGCGATTGCGTCCTCTGTCTGTCCCAGTTGTCCCAGTGCATAGCCGCAGGCAAAGGACTCGGCAGCTACGGGATAAGTGGGATCTTGACTTGCCATCTGACCGAGTAACCGCAAGAGGCTGGGCAGATAGCGCCCCACATCCACCGCCTCCGTTTTCTTCGCCTCAATTTGCCCATCCTTCGGCTTAAGGATATGCTCTATAGTCACCAGGTAGCGCAGCGCGGGTCGCAAATGCCAACCCTGCCACCAGCGCCGCAGCCCACGCCCTGGCAGCAAGAGTTTGGCGGTTGCTTTCAGCATCGGTGCCGTCAACGACAGGTTTAAGCTGCTGAGTAACTCCACCGCATCATACCCATGCGCCACCAGCGGATAGCGTTGCACCGCTCTGTTATATTTCTGCCGCCAGGTCTGATCTAGCCTGGGTGAAAACTGCTGATCATTTACCGCCAAGCCCTGACTGTAGGCACCGTCCAGATTCGCCGTCATATTCCGAAAGGTGCCATCATTTCGCCGCGCAATCTGCTCATACTCTGCTGGCACACCGTCTAACCCCGCCACCGCCACACAGTCCGTCAACAACTTCACCAGGGCAACCGGCGACGGCTCTACCAGCAGGTAAGGCTTAAACTCACCCCAAAACGCTTTGTACTTTTCCCACTGGAGCTTCTGCCACGGGGTTGGTTTCCCTGGCTTATCGGGTTCCCGCTCATCGCGCGCGGTGGCAATCACTCGCACATGGTTCAGCTTGCACTGCGCCTCAAAATAGTCCAGCAATCGCGGCAACCGCTCCTGCATTGGCTCCCGCAGCGGACGCGCCAAATCTTCCCCCGCTTTGGGATGAATCTGATTCGGATTGCTCGCATCCATCCAGCGGTTCAGATCATCCAAGAAGAACAGCAGCTTATCGTCCTTGCTAATTTTACTCGGAAACCCCTTCGGCACATCCAGCCATTCTCCCGGTTGGTCATCCAGCTTTAGCACCGTCCAGCCTTCCTGGTTCAGCACATCCGCCAAGTGTGCCGCTTCTCGCGTTTTACCCAAGCCCGACTTGCCCAAAATCAAAACCCAGTTCTTCTCCACAAACGCTTGCTCTAGCTCTTGGCAAACAGCGCGATCGGGCTGGCGTTCTTGATAAGGAATTTTGTAGTCAGCTAGGGGGTTCTTCTCATCACCGCCCATAATCTGCTTCAGCAGGTCGGGGCTGCGCGGCTTAATCACCTCAAACGGGAAATCACCAGCGGGAATTTGGCGGATGCGCGATCGCCGTTGACGGTCCTGCTGCCATTTAACAAGTCCCGCAATCCCCGCGCTGAAGATGACCGCGATCGCGGCAAGCAGTTCCCACTTCTCGGTGATCAGCTTGGTAATGTCGGCAAAATTTGGCATCGACTAGAGGCATGAATGGAGCTTGCCCACAATCTTAGTCCGGAGGATTAGAGTCTGATAGAAGTGGTGTGATAGCACAGTGCCAAAGGCATATTACTCGTTGTATTCGCACTTTTCTATCGCAGTGCTTCCTCAAACTTTTGCTGTTCCCAAAGCGATTGGTACAGACCATTTTGAGTGATCAAAGTTTCATGGGTTCCCGATTGCACAATTTTGCCCTGATCCATCACAAAAATCCGGTTTGCCATGGCGGCGGCAGACAGTTGATGAGAAATGAAGATCACAGTTTTGCGATCGCTGCCTTCAGAAAGATTCTTCAGAATTTGGGTTGCCGTCTGATTGTCTACACTGGAGAGAGAATCATCGAGAATCAAAATCGGCGCATCAATGACTAGGGCACGTGCCAAAGCAGTTCGTTGTCTCTGTCCGCCGGATAACGTAATGCCTCGTTCACCCACGACCGTATCGTATTGCTGGGGAAAGTTGAGGACTTCATCATGAATTTGGGCTTGTTTAGCCGCGGCTAAAACCGCTGATTCCTCCGCATGAGGAACGCCGTAGCGGATGTTGTTGCGAATGGTTGTGCTGAACAAAAAGCTTTCTTGAGGAACGTAGGCGATCGCGCCACGCAGATCGTGAATCCGCAGTTTAGTAATGTCATAGCCGTCGAGAAATAGCTGATTGGGCGCTATCTCTAACAGGCGAGGTAAGGCATTTGCCAGCGTGGATTTACCAGACCCAATCGGACCGACGATCGCCACAGTTTCTTGAGGAGACACGCGAAAGCTGACATTATCCAGCGCGGCATGAGATGAACCGCCGCCAAATGAAGGATAGGTAAAAGTGAGATGTCGAGCAATCAATTCTCCCTTCACCTGCGATCGCTCGAGAGACAAAGCACCCACTGCATCTTGAATTTTGGCTTCCACCGTCAAGATCGATTCAATCCGGTCAATACTCACCTCGCCCCGCTGATATGCCGTGATCGTGAAGCCCAGCAGCGCCGTTGGAAATACTAGCCGCTCCACATACAGCAGCAGGGCAACAAAATCGCCGACTGAAATCGACCCATTGCTGATTGCTCCCACTCCAAACCACAGCACCACCAGCAAACTCACACTCGCCAAACCCCGCAGTGCTGAAAATAAAACGGTGCGCGTTTTTGCCAAAGTCAGGTTTGCCCCCAGCAAGTCTTGATTGAGTACTTCAAAGGCTTGCCGCTCATTCTCTTCTTGGGCATAGATTTTGACCAGATTAATGCCGCTCATGTCTTCCTGAATCAGTTCACTGATGTTGGAGAGTTCTTCTTGAACGGTTTGCTGCTGTACCCGCAGGCGATCGCCCGATATCATTACTACCACTAGCATCACCGGATAGACTGCAAGTGCCAGTAAACTCAGCCTCCAGTCAATCGACAACATCACCGGCAGCGTCAGCGCATAGGCGAAAATTAGATTTGCCAAACTCAATACCGCAAAACCCAACAACCGTCGGATATTATCTACATCGCTGGTTGCCCGATTGATTAAATCTCCCACCGTATTCGCTGCAAAGTAGGACGGTTCTAGCGTCAGAAAATGAGCAAATAGCTTTTGCTTCAAATCAAATTCGACCTGTCGCCCCACCCCAAACAGTGCCACCCGCGACACCATTCGCGCCACCCACATAAACGATGCCAGCACAAATGCCAACACCACGAAATACAACACCTGGTTTAAGTTAAAAGCAACCTGCACCTTGTCGATCGCATCGCGAATCAACAAAGGTATGTACGTGCCCAACAAATTCACGATAAATAGCGAACCCACTCCTAGAGCAGCGCCTCGCCAGTGAGGGCTTAGATATTGCCCTAGCTTTCGCAATCGAGATTGAGCCATGAGGATTACAGCCAGGATTCAGTAGAGAGGCTTTCCTATCCTAAACGAATCAGGTAATTGCTGAGCCACACCGGAAACTTCAGGCATTAAACTGTTCGCACACAACCTCTTTACCATCTTTGACCAGGAGATTCAGTTCTACTAGGAGATTCATTTTCACCATAGGTTCCAGTCTCGCCAGAAGTCCCAGTTCCACCAGCCGTTCCACCAGAAGTCCCAGTCTCACCAGAAGTCCCAGTCTCACCAGAAGTCCCAGTTCCGCCAGAAGTCCCAGTTCCGCCAGAAGTCCCAGTTCCGCCAGAGACTCCAGTCTCGCTAGATGTTCCAGTTTCGCTACGGATTCTAGACCTACTCTCTGGAACTTGTTGAGGCAGCGGGCAGCGCGGATTTAGAACTGTAAGAGGTTTGATCCAACCGCGCAAAAAGTAATACAGCGCATTGAGATATTCCTGAAATGCCTTAGAACTCAGCCAAAAAGCATCCACTGTCGGTAAAATATCGGTAATTAAGACATCCCGTTCAATTAGATCTCGCCCACTGGCAACGCGACGCAGCGAGTCAGGTGTGGGAATGCTGAAGAAGTCGGTTGGGCGCACCCCAATACAGCTTTCATCAAATACTCGCTGAAAGGTAAGCGCTGCCCGGTTCATATTTAGTGCGCTGCCAACCAAAATAATTTGCTGACCATAGTTAATTTGCCGCTCTTCCAGCAGTTTTTTCACCTCTACAGCACTGCTGTGAATGTTGCCATTGTTGTGATCCAGCAGAATGTCATCTTCCGGAATGTTGAAGGTGCGAGTCAGCATTGTTTGAATATCCCGCGCTTCGCTAATATCTTCGCGATTTTCTCCCTCTTTTTTGATCCGATCCGCTCTACGTCCCGCGCTGACCGCAATTAATGTGTCTATACCCCGGCCAACTTCTTCTCGATAAAGCTGGGCAGCATAGACAATGCGATCGCCTGCCTCAGTCATTTGAATCGGTAACTGACTGAGCACCTCAAATTGAAATGGTGTAACGGGTCGTTCTATTTTAGGTGGATTAGTTGGTGGTGTATCTCTGCGGGGTTTCAACTGTAACCGGGTTGTATTTTGCCCCAACAGCACAATTACCTGACTCGCTCCTGGATCTAAAACCCGAAGTGGCGCAATTAACTCAGTGGCTTCTATTTCTAACTCCTGGGCGAGCCAATATGACACGACTGGAAGGCTGCCGATCGCCAGCAAAACCAGCCCGATCATAATCAATCGTTTTGCCCAAACTGCTTTCACTGCGCCTAGCAGAATTGCCGATAATAGAATCATCCCCAAGCCAAAGGGAGTCAGCGGAAAGGAAAGCAGCCGCCACACGATCTCCAAAATGCTGCCCGGTTCATCAATTCCGCCCCTAAAAAAGGACAACGCAATCACTGACAGAAATAGCAGCAGCACCAGTAAACCCAAAAACTCTTTCTTGAGAATGTTTTGGAGAAAATACCAGATGATGAACCCAACAACGATCCACAGCAGGATCTGAGTAAGCAGCAAAAAAACATCAGTGAGAAGTAGAACCATGACCCTGCTGCTAAACTTCCGTCGCTAGCTATTCTAGAGCAGCGTATTGCTTGCGATCGCCCAAACTGGTCTTACTATGTAACAAAGTTTATCCAACCAACCCACGGACGACATGTATCCCGCAGAATTACTGGTCAACTTACTTCATTCAGTTGCTTTCTCTGGATCTTCTGATTGGTTCTCTTTATTTCCGATTCAGTTACCTTCAATTCAGCCGTTATTTGCCACTGTTGCCGCCACTGACACGCCCCTCGTGCTGGCAGGAATGCTTTTAAGCCTGGTTGTTATCTATGTGAGTAGCAAAATAGGTGGTGAACTGTGCGATCGCATCAACCTCCCTCCGGTTCTAGGAGAGTTGGTGGCGGGAGTCGTGGTCGGCATTTCTGCCTTTGATATTCTCGTCTTTCCAGGAACCGGAGAAGATGGCAGCGGCTCATTGATCATGACTCTGCTTAAACTAACTTCCACTATTAGCCCAGAAGCGGTCACATCTATCTTTGAAGCGCAGAGCGAGGTCATTTCCGTTTTGGCAGAGCTGGGCGTGATCATCCTTCTGTTTGAAATCGGTTTAGAGTCCGATTTGAAGGAACTGCTGCGGGTAGGTCCTCAAGCAACACTCGTCGCTGTAGTTGGAGTGGCAGTTCCTTTCGCTCTGGGAACGACTGGCTTAATTTTGCTATTCCATACCCCTTTGATACCCGCAATTTTTGCAGGAGCCGCTCTCACTGCAACCAGCATCGGCATTACAGCAAAAGTACTGGCAGAAATTCAGCAGCTTACCTCTAGAGAAGGGCAAATCATCATTGGGGCAGCCGTGCTGGATGATGTCTTAGGCATTATCGTGCTGGCAGTGGTTGCAAGTTTGGCGCGGGAAGGCACTGTTGAAATTGGCAAAGTGGTTTATTTGATTGTGAGTGCGGCTACTTTTTTGGTAGGGGCGATTTGGGTAGGGCGCTTACTGATTCCAGTGTTTGAATCGGTGGTAGAAGGGATGAAAACACGAGGGCAATTGCTAATTTCAGCATTAGTCTTTGCGTTTACCCTGGCATATATTGCCAATGTGATTCAGCTTGAAGCCATTTTAGGATCATTTGCAGCAGGACTAATTTTGGCAGAAAGCCAACGGCGACGGGAGCTGGAGGAACAGATTATTCCGATCGCGGATATGTTCGTTCCGATCTTTTTTATCGTGGTCGGTGCCCGTACTGATGTCAGCGTCCTCAATCCATTTGTGCCAGAAAATCGGGAAGGATTAATTGTGGCAAGCTTCTTGGTAGTGGTTGCCATTTTGGGCAAAGTTGTGACTGGGCTGGCGGTATTTGGGCAACCCGGCATCAATCGACTGGCGATCGGCATTGGCATGATTCCTCGCGGCGAAGTAGGCTTGGTCTTTGCGGCAGTCGGTTCAGCCAGCGGTGTAATTTCTAAATCGCTCAACGCCGCCATTGTCGCCATGGTGATCCTCACGACCTTTGTGGCTCCTCCCTTCTTGCGGCTTGCCTTTACGACATCCAGCGCCACGGCTGAGATCAGCGAGGAGAAAGCAGAGTAGGGGTGAGAGAGATCAAGGTTTTGGGTGTAGGGACGTAGTGCAGCTATTCTGACCCCAAACCTTTGCACTTCCAAAAAACGGCGATCGCTCTAACAAACATCGAGTATAGTTGGTCGCAGCTTTCTGTTAAAGCTCGCCTAGCAATCGGTTCAGCTTAAACATGAGTTGTCATGTTCAGACTAGGCTGTCCTGCTGCGTGAAATTAAATTGTTCACCTAATACTCTTTCGTCTCTGCACCGTGGCACCGTGACAAATTTAAACCCGTGGTTGTGAAATTTTTCGCCTCACTCATTCGTTGGTTCAACTCTCAGCAGCAGTCTCGTAGATTCGATCAGTTTTCTTATTTCTTACTGGTCTCCCTTTTTTCAATATTGGTAGCTGCTCCTGCAAAAGCGGCTCGGTTGGAATCTTGGCGATTTAATGCCAGCCAGAACCAGCTTGAAATCACAACCGATGAGGGAGTGCAGCCAAAAGCTCAACTGGTCTCTGACCCGACTCGGCTCGTGATTGATCTGCCTGGAATCGTGCTAGGTCGCCCCGTCATCAATGAATCGATGAGTGGAACGGTGCGATCGGTTCGGATTGGGCAATTCGATCGCAATACCACTCGTATCGTGATGGAACTGGCACCCGGTTATACCCTGGAACCCAGCCAGATTAAGTTTCGGGGCATCACTGATCGTCGTTGGCTGATCAAACTTCCGACCCCTCAGCTAGCATCCACTTCTACGCCGCCGATTGTTGTAGCGCCCAAAGTACCCACTGCACCCTCTCGCTCTGCTGAATCTGAGATTGCCGCGATCGAGTCAGTGGAACTAAACGGCAGCAGCAATCAACTGATGATTCAAGCAAGTAAACCGATTCGGTATACCTCCCGCTGGGATCGTTCCTTGGCACTTTATCGGATTGAAATCAGTCCGGCGCAATTGAGTAACTCGGTAAAAGGACCGCAGCTAGGATCGGGCGGCCCAATCTCACGGGTAAAACTGCGGCAAGAAAATTCGCAAACTGTTGCAGTGTTAATCCAGCCGGCAACCGGAGTGGAACTGGGACAGGTGAATCAGCCTAGTCAGCGATTGGTCACTTTAGAACTTCAACGAGCGCGTTCACTTCAGTCTGCTACTACAGCAGCGCCACGGGCGATGAATGTCTTCAATCCAGCCGTGGCAACCACGCAATTACCGCGATCGCCCAACGGGAGGATGGTGGTGATCATCGATCCAGGGCACGGCGGACCTGATCCGGGCGCGATCGGCATCAACGGCCTTCAGGAAAAAGGAATTGTGCTAGATATTGGCAATCAGGTAGCGGTTTCCTTACAGCGCCAAGGGATTCAAGCTCTACTAACCCGTGCCGATGATCGCGATCTCGACTTAGACCCTCGCGTCCAGATGGCTGAACAGAGCAATGCAGCGGTGTTTGTGAGTATTCATGCAAATTCGATCAGTCTCAGTCGCCCGGATGTTAACGGACTCGAAACCTACTACTACGATTCCGGCAGAGGGCTGGCACAAACCATTCATCAGAACGTTTTGCAACTCACGGGGGTCGGCGATCGCGGCGTTCGCAAAGCACGTTTCTATGTCTTACGAAAAACATCCATGCCATCTGTTTTAGTAGAAGTGGGGTTTGTCACCGGACGGGATGATGCATCCAGATTATCAAATCCGGCTTACCGAACTCAGATGGCAGACGCGATCGCTCGTGGTATTTTACAATACCTGCAACAAGCGGCGGGGCTGTAATCTTTTAAGGTAATAGTCGCGATCGTGCGTCTAGGTGTGGTGTTTTATACGTTACGAGGTGTGTGGAGTGTTTGGAAGTCAAGATTCTATCAGCAGTTTGCCAACGAATGGATTGCTTAATGCAGCTCCAATCGGATTGTTTGACAGTGGTTTAGGCGGCTTGACGGTTTTACGAGAACTCTATCGCCAGATTCCGCAAGAGTCGGTGCTATATTTTGGCGACACCGCTCGACTGCCCTACGGCACCAAATCTCAGGCTCAAATCCAGCAGTATTTTCGCGAAATTCTCACCTGGATGGAGCAGTGCGGAGTCAAAATGGTGGTGATGGCTTGTAACACTAGTTCTGCCCTGGCGCTGGAAGCCGTACGCGATGAGTTTACGGTGCCAATTTTGGGTCTAATTTTGCCTGGTGCCCGTGCTGCCGTCCAGTGCGGTCGCCGAATTGGAGTGATTGCCACTCCCGCAACGGCAGCCAGTGATGCCTATCGGCGTGCCATTTTGGAAGTGGATGCCACCGTGGACGTTTGGCAAGTCGGCTGTCCAGAGTTTGTGCCCTTGATTGAACAAAACCGAGTGGAAGATCCTTACACTTACAGGGTTGCGCAAGCTTATTTGGAGCCGTTGCTGGCGGAAAAAATTGACACGCTGATCTATGGTTGTACCCACTATCCTTATTTGGCTCCGGTGCTGCAACGCATCTTGCCCTCCTCGGTGCAACTGGTTGATCCGGCAGTCCATGTGGTCGCCGCAGCCGCGCAAGAGTTGGATCTGCTGGGTTTGCGGAATCTGCGATCGCCCCAACCCACCCGCTTCTGCGTGAGTGGTTGCCCAGAAACCTTCAATCAGCTAGCAACCCACTGGCTTGGCTATACTCCCGTTGCTGAGCAAATTCAGTTGCCGCAAGTGATTCATCAATCCGCTGCCCTAGAAGCTGTTGAATAGTGGTCTTGTTGCTTGGAAAACGCGATCGCGCCATTTTGTCCACCGAAGCCGAAGCTGAGGCAGAGGGCATGGTTCACAGTGGCAGCGCGAGTCTGGGTGACAAAATCCAGGTCAAAGTCTGGATGCTGCAAGCCAATATTCGGCGGTAGCTGTTGATGTTTGAGTGCCATCAGGCAGAATGCGGCACCCAATGCTCCAGATGCGCCAATCGTATGTCCCGTTGCACCTTTTGTCGAGCTAACTGGAGCGTTTGGCAAAAGCTGCTGAATTAATGCCGCTTCGTTGCGATCGTTGAGTTGTGTGGCGGTGCCGTGGGCGTGAATGTAGCCAATATTTGAAGGGGTCAAATCGCTGCGCTCAAGACATTGTTGAACTGCGATCGCAGCCGCTCGACTATTGGGTTCCGGGGCACTCGTATGATATCCATCAGCGGTGAAACCCCACCCCCTGATTTGACCGTAAGGTTGAGCCTGTCGCTGTTGGGCTAACTCGGCTGACTCCAATATCAATACCGCACCGCCTTCGCCCAAAACCAGTCCCTCACGATGGCGATCAAACGGATAAGCCCCCGTTTGCGCTAAAGCGCCCATCTGGCGAAATCCAGTGAGGGTCAGTGGTGTAATCGGCGTTTCCACGGCTCCTGCAACCACGCGATCGCAGTAGCCCGTTCTGACCAATTCATAGGCCTGAGCGATCGCCCACAATCCAGTGGCACAGGCTGCCATCGGCGACAGTACTTGAGAGCGAGTACCCAGCAGCCTTGCCGCCGCGATCGCGGCGCCATTGGGCAAGGTATCCAGCCAACCCCGCAGCCTATCATCTTGGTAATGTCCATCAACAGACTGCCTTGCCAAGGATTCCCACTGTGCCTGATGACCTCGACTCGATCCAATCACTACCCCGCAGTCAAGCAACGGCGGATCTAACCCCGCATCCTTGAGTGCTGCAAAAATGACCCGTTCAGTCAAAGTTGCTAGAGCGATCGGTTGAGTTTCAATCAGTGCAGCAGGAAACGGTTTTAGGTCAAAAAAAGGCTGATGGTATTCAATTCCAGAGCTGCCTGTTAACAAATGCTGCCAGGTTGACTCCAAGGAACCGAGCGCAGAAACTAGCCCAATTCCCGTAACTACAACATCCATACACTAAAATCGCAGCGCTACAGTCAACCGGGTGAAATCGTAGTTCAGCCCTTCACTGCTGATTGATCGCTTTACCTAAGTGCCTTTTTTCAAATTGCCACCGCTGACTACTTTGATCGACTCAATGCGATCGCCCTGTTGAATCTTATCAACGGTTTCCATCCCTTTCGTCACATAGCCAAAAACTGCGTAGTCACCATCCAGAAAGCTTAAATCGGTGAGCGCGACGTAAAATTGCGAAGATGCAGAATCCGGTAGGGAAGAACGAGCCATCGCGACCGCGCCACGAGTATGGCGAAGCTTGGGTTTTACAGAGATACCCGCTGTTGCAAAGGTTTGAGAATAAAGTGGCTTATCCGCACCCTGAGGCTTGATTTCTAAGGGTATGTAACGAGGCTTAGACGTTGCTGGATCAATAAAGCTGCCGGTTCCCAATCGTTCAGATGGGAAGTTGGTATCCTTACTCTGAGGATCACCCCCCTGTACAACAAACGGTTGAGGTTCACGCACAACCCGATGAAAGACCAATCCTGTGTAGACCCCTTTTTGTGCCAGGTCAACAAAATTTCCTGCTGTGACTGGGGCGTTGGTGCCATCAACTTCAACGGTGATCGGCTCACCTTTCACAACCATCTCAATAGTAGCCTTACCCTCTAGCTTGGGCAGATTAGTCGGCTGAGTAGCCGCTGCGATGGCCGTTGGAGTCTCTGTTGGGCTTGCCGATGCTTGAGTAGTTACCTGAGATGAACAACCCACGATAGTCAACGCACCTAGAACCAGAAAAAGTGACAAAAAACGCCTAAAAACCTTCATGTTGCTACCCAATTTCCAAATTCAAAGCCTAACCAAACCAATAGAAACTGAGATTAGCTCAATTTCTTCACTCAACTTATAAGTTTAAGTTTGAGCATACTGAAGAGGTTAGAAACAACCTCTTCTTGCCAAAGGCACTATAGACCTTCCAAGGGAACGCCTAAAAAGCGAGCTAAATCAGCCCCTTGATTCTCAAGCGCAGAAAGCGGCAAGGGTTGCCCCACTCGTGTTAATGGCACATCTCGTATGCCTTTGACGCGCAAGTACAATGACCGCTTTGGGTTAATCCCTTCTCTCAAATCCACCCGAATTGCCTGGACATCTTCTGTCTTGCATGTCACCTCAATCTGGCGATTTTTCCCAGGAAATCCCCACCGAAAAATTTTGACTTGACCGGTGACGCGATCAAATTCGTTATAGCCACCACCCACATCCCAAAGAATTGTTAACCACAGGTAAAGCGCAAATAATGTGCCCACGGTGCCATAGAATCCCATCGCAATTCCCTGAGGAATAAAAACTAGACGGGTGGGATCGGAAAATGGTAGTAGATTTATTCTGAGATAGCTCGAAATGCCAGCTAGCAGAAATCCCGTCCCTCCAATTGTGACAACAGCAGCCGATAAATAGTTGCTGGCGCGACGAGAGCCGACTACAGTCTGCCGCAGGAGTTGCTGTTCTTTAGACGGTGTTTGTGCAGTCATAAGTACAACTCAGTTCGTGTTAATTAGATGGATGATGTTCTTTCTATCTCATCTTATCGGATAGGAAGCCTCTCGCAGCCTTGTCGTATCAGAAGCCACAACTTGACGATTGATCTCTAGACTTTAAACACAAAGTTTGAACATTACTGAGAATCTACGTATCAGTTTGTAAAATTTCTGATTTCTCCTATGATGTATAGACATATGAGCCTTTTAACTCTAGACATTTTGCACTTTTAGTAACCCTAGAGGATTTGAATCCATGACCGTAGCAATGGGGCGCGCGCCTGCAAAACAAGGGCTGTTTGACGCTCTTGACGACTGGCTGAAGCGCGATCGCTTTGTCTTCATCGGCTGGTCCGGCTTACTGCTATTCCCCTGCGCCTACATGGCAATTGGCGGATGGCTAACCGGCACCACCTTCGTCACCTCCTGGTATACCCACGGACTCGCATCATCCTATCTAGAAGGCTGCAACTTTCTGACCGCAGCCGTCTCTACCCCCGCCGATAGCCTCGGGCACTCCCTCCTGTTCTTGTGGGGACCCGAAGCTCAAGGTGACCTGACCCGCTGGTTCCAACTCGGCGGTCTTTGGGCCTTCGTTGCCCTGCACGGTGCATTCGCCCTCATCGGCTTCTGCCTGCGCCAAATCGAAATCGCTCGCTTGGTGGGCATTCGTCCTTACAACGCGATCGCGTTCACCGGACCGATTGCTGTGTTTGTCTCCGTCTTCTTAATCTATCCCTTGGGCCAATCGAGCTGGTTCTTTGCACCCAGCCTGGGCGTAGCGGGCATCTTCCGCTTCATCCTGTTTGTTCAGGGCTTTCATAACTTCACCCTCAACCCCTTCCACATGATGGGCGTTGCCGGCATCTTGGGCGGTGCATTGCTCTGCGCCATCCATGGAGCCACCGTTGAAAACACCTTATTTGAAGATGGCGAAGGCTCCAACACCTTCACCGCTTTTTCGCCCACTCAGGCCGAAGAAACCTACTCCATGGTGACCGCGAATCGCTTTTGGTCACAAATCTTTGGCATTGCCTTTTCCAACAAACGCTGGTTGCACTTCTTCATGTTGTTTGTGCCAGTCACGGGACTATGGATGGCATCGATTGGTATCATCGGTTTAGCGCTCAACCTGAGAGCGTATGACTTTGTTTCTCAGGAAATCCGGGCAGCGGAAGACCCTGAGTTTGAAACGTTCTACACCAAGAATATTCTGCTCAATGAAGGCATCCGCGCTTGGATGGCTCCTCAAGACCAGATTCACGAAAACTTTATCTTCCCTGAGGAGGTGCTTCCACGTGGTAACGCTCTCTAATAATTCAATGCTTGTAGGCGCAGGTCGTGACCAACAATCCTCTGGGTTTGCTTGGTGGTCTGGAAACGCCCGTTTAATTAATCTCTCCGGCAAACTGCTGGGCGCTCATGTTGCCCATGCGGGTCTAATTGTCTTCTGGGCTGGTGCAATGACCTTGTTTGAGGTTTCTCACTTTGTCCCAGAAAAGCCTATGTATGAGCAGGGCTTGATATTACTTCCTCATCTAGCCAGTCAAGGCTGGGGCGTTGGTGCGGGTGGCGAAGTCATTGATATTTTTCCTTACTTTGTAGTAGGTGTACTTCATCTCATTTCCTCTGCTGTGCTTGGATTTGGCGGTCTTTATCATGCCATTCGTGGTCCTGAAGTTTTGGAAGACTATTCAAGCTTCTTTGGCTACGACTGGAAAGATAAAAACCAGATGACCAACATTATTGGTTATCACCTGATTCTGTTAGGCTTGGGTGCATTTTTGCTAGTCGCTAAAGCCATGTTCTTTGGTGGGCTTTATGACACTTGGGCACCCGGTGGTGGTGATGTTCGCGTGGTTACCAACCCCACCTTAAATCCTGCTGTTATCTTCGGCTATTTGGCTAAGTCTCCTTTTGGTGGCGATGGCTGGATCGTTAGCGTTGATAATTTGGAAGATATTGTTGGTGGTCACATCTGGGTGGGTTTAATCTGTATTGCTGGCGGTGTCTGGCACATTTTGACAAAGCCTTTTGGTTGGGCACGACGTGCTTTGGTATGGTCAGGCGAGGCTTACTTGTCTTACAGTATTGGCGCTTTGTCGTTGATGAGCCTAATTGCTGCTTGTTTTGTGTGGTTTAACAACACTGCATACCCTAGCGAGTTCTATGGTCCTACGGGTCCTGAAGCTTCTCAAGCTCAGGCAATGACCTTTTTGGTTCGTGACCAACGCTTGGGTGCAAACGTGGGTTCTGCACAGGGTCCAACAGGTTTGGGAAAATACTTGATGCGATCACCCACTGGCGAAATCATTTTTGGTGGAGAAACCATGCGCTTTTGGGACTTCCGTGGTCCTTGGTTAGAGCCTTTGCGTGGACCTAATGGTTTGGACCTCACCAAGATCAAGAATGATATTCAGCCTTGGCAAACTCGTCGTGCGGCTGAGTATATGACTCATGCTCCTTTAGGTTCCATCAACTCTGTGGGTGGCGTAGCAACTGAGATTAACTCATTTAACTACGTGTCTCCTCGTGCATGGTTAGCATCGTTTCACTTTTTGATGGGATTCTTTTTCTTAGTTGGCCACCTCTGGCATGCAGGGCGCGCTCGTGCGGCTGCGGCTGGCTTTGAGAGAGGAATTGATCGTGAAGATGAAGCGGTTTTATCAATGCCAGATCTTGACTAGCTTTTAGTCAAGCGAGATTGTATCTTCACAAAAAAGGCTCCTGTGTTAACACAGGAGCCTTTTAGTTGTTTAAGTTTGAAAACTAGGTTTGTACATTTTGAACTTCAGATTTTTCAGTCGGTGCAACACTAGCAATTGAACGAGAACACATCCAATGGCTAGGTACGGAAGCGGGCCAGCCCATTCTAAGAGCTTCAGGGCAAATAGTATAAATCGTTAATTGGCAATCGATCATTTGAAATCCGGCCCTATCAACTTGCTTTAGCCCTTGCTTCCAAATTGAGTCATTTTCAAACTCAATCGTGCGGTTACATTGCACACACACTAAATGGTGATGATGGTGGGGTGAAGCAGAGTTTAATTCATAATGTTTATGACCTTCAGCAAGTTCAAGTTCACGCAAAATGCCCATGCGCGCCATTAATTTGACGGTGCGATAGACCGTAGAAAGGCTGACTGGATCTCCGCGCTGACCTAATATTTCATGCAGTTCTTCTGCACTCAAGTGATTTCCTCTAGGAAGAGTTTGAAATACCTGTAGGATCGTCTCCCGCTGAGGAGTCAAACGCCAGCCTTTTGAATTTAATTCCGATTTGAGCGAACCAGCCGTGTAGGAAAACATATTCGCCTCTGGAAAATAAGGCTTGCATTTGATGTTGACATCATAATTCTAACGTCATTCAATTTCAAGAAGACAGCTTATTGAGAATATATTGCAGAGATTTGCCTTAATCTGATGTGATTTGAGTGAGCCATCCATACTTAATGACCGTGCTGAGGACATGCGCTAGGGTACTCTTCATTTTCTGAGTTTGCTAATACTTTAAAGAAGCTAAAGATAAAACTATGCGATCGCGCTCATGACATAGGCTAAGTTGATGATTTTAATTCCCATCAGCTTGTAATTTGATGAAAACTTCTTTGAAGAAGTGACGCAAAGACAACGAGCTTTTATCCAGTTGGATGTTTCAAATTGCCTAGCTGAACTTAAGGAGGTGCTAATATGCTCGATTTTGCAGATGTTCTGCGGTTAGTGCATCCGGCGATCGCGGTTACTGTTGTCTTTCCTATCATCGGCATGGTGCTAAGAATGGCGTGGTTGACTCGTGAACGTAGACTCAAAGTCGCTGGGGAGGGAAAGAGCATAATTCCGCCTGGTGTGGGGCAAGACCACCTAAAACTAGGACGGTGGCTAGCTGGAGCCGTCGTTGGAGTAGAGCTACTTGGCATCACACGCCCCATGTTTAGCAAGATTGCGAAAGATCAACTGTGGAACACTGATCCATTCAAATTTATCTTGATCTTATTGATGTATGTGGTCACTATTGGCTCTCTAGTAATGCTTTACAGAGTGCAGAAAAAGCTTTGGCGAGGAATTTTTGCGACCTTATGCGGCGCGGCTCTCGTGGTTCTTAGCCTACAAGACGGTATCTATCGTCGAGATAATGAATGGTTTGTCTCCCATTTTTACTTTGGGGTGACTGCCACGCTATTAATGATTTTTTCTCTGGCAATCATCCAAGATATCTACCAAGACCGCAGTCAGCGTTGGCGCATTGCCCATGCAGCTTTAAATTCTGTTGCCGTATTGCTCTTTATTGCTCAAGGAGTGACCGGAACCCGCGATTTACTCGAAATTCCGCTTTCGTGGCAGGAGTCCCATGTCTATCAATGCGACTTTGTGAATAAGAAGTGTCCAGAACCCGCACCACAGAAATAAGTGCGGAGTAGGGATATGGAGTGAGAAAAGGTGCGAGTAATAGGAAGTAGTTATGAGAAATTTAAGTGATGAGTTTCAAAGTTGGAGTCGATAATCAAAACTCACTATCAAACCTCTCTTAAAAATAGATTAAAGATTTCAAATACTTAGAGAGTCAATCTACTTCTTCTGCCCTGAAGGGTTGCTATTGCGTGGATTGCTAACAGCTGAAGTGAGAAATGGTGGCAAACCTCACCGAAGCTAAAGCAAAATAATTTTGTGCAACTGCTTCACTGTATTGGTAGGTTTAAAGTCGCGCTGAAACCGTGGCTGTAGTCAAAGCTAGCTACAGGAAAAGTAGTTACGCTTGTCTTACCTATCCAAAATACAGCGGATTGCAGTCAGATAGAGGACAATGAAGGATTACAACGTTGGGTCAAAAATGAAGCCGTATTCCATAGACTTTCGAGAGAAGATTGTAAGTGCTATGGAGAAGGGTGATAGCTCGATCCGAAAAGTTGCTGCCCGCTTTGCTGTCAGCAAGAGTTGCGTCGAGAGATGGATGATTCAGAAGCGCACAGAAGGTCACGTCGTTCCCCATAAGCAGGGTGGTTCGGTGAGTCCTGTGATGGAGCACAAAGACCAGTTAGTGGCGATCTTCGAGAACCAGCGCGATGCGACCTTAGCGGAATATTGTGAGCTACTCTTTGATGAGACTGGGCTATGGGTTAGCCAAAGTACTATGTGCCGAACCTTTCAGAGACTCAATTTACCGCGCAAAAAAAAACGCTCCGCTCCAGCCAAGCCACCAGCGAACGAGTCCAACTCCTGAGACAGGAGTACTGGGCACAGGTGACGAGTATAGAACTCAAAGATTTAGTGTTTCTCGATGAGATGGGTGTTCTACTGGGACTCATGCGAACCCATGCCCGTGCTGCACCTGGGGAACGAGCGTATGACTTCAAACCTTTTTATCGGGGCAAGAAGGTGAGTGTCATGGGCGCGATTACCGTCTCAAAGGTGCTGGCTGTGATGACGATAGATCAGTCGATGGACGCGGTTGTCTTTGAGGTGTACGTCTCAAAGTGTCTTGTGCCTCAACTGTGGAAAGGGGCTGTCGTGGTCATGGATAACCTGCCTGCTCACAAGGTAAAAGCCATTGCACCTTTAATTGAGGCGGTTGGAGCGAAGGTTCTGTATCTGTCTCCTTACTCTCCCGAATTTAATCCGATTGAGCATTGGTGGTCACAGTTAAAGGCTTTCCTAAGACAGTTCTCGCCGACAACCTCGAAAAGGGTAGATACCCTCATTGCCACAGCGATGGATTTGATAGATCCTCAACATTTGCACAACTGGTTTGCACACTGCTGTTACTGTCCCTCTTAACACTGCAATCCGCCGTAGTTCAATCGCTACAGCGTTCTATTGCCCAGGGGTTACCTCGACGATGATAGCCATTTCGCTCCCAAAAACCTAGGTCTTCTTGTTCAAGGAACTCCAGCCCATTAATCCATTTGGCACTTTTCCAGGCGTAGAGATGGGGAACAACCAAACGCAACGGACCACCGTGCTCTGAAGGCAATGGCTCACCAAACAATGTATGGGCAAAAAAGTTCTCTTCCCGCAAAAAATCATCTATTGCAATGTTTGTAGTGTAACCGCCATAGCAATGTGCAAGGATATGAGCGGCTTGCGGCTCAACTTTAACTTGCCGCATAAAATCTAGAACCTTGATCCCTGTCCACTGCACATCTAGCTTTGACCAGCCCGTGACGCAATGGAAATCGTCAGTGAAGGTGCTTTGAGACATAGCCATCAGATCTAACCAGCTAAAAAGCACTTCCTTTGTCAGGCCCCATACTTTTAATTGCCAGTCAGTGACATTGATCGAAGGGGTGTCACCAAAGGTCAGCACCGGAAACTTATTTGTTAAGTGCTGACCGGGAGGAACACGATCGCCCATTCCAGTTTCAGAACTTTGGAAGAATTGCCGTAGCCGTTCAGCGGCTAGTGAATCATCGCGTTCCATATCATCAAACTTGATGTAAAGGTAGCGCATACATACTAACCGAAATGTTTTGTCGAGTACTCCTATGCCTCTAAGCAATATGTTTCATGTTGATATCAATTTATACTTTTCCCAAACTATTTGAGCGCTTTCATGAAGAGTTTCGCTGTGCCGAATTATCTTATGAAACTGAAAAATGCTTCTAAGAAATTAGATTTTCAATATGTGTAATCTCACTAACAAATTTAATGTCTTTCACCTTTAGGTAAGTTAGCGCGTGGAATGCTAATGACTAGTCATCTTTATTACTGAGTCGTTCGGCGGTTCGCAGAATTTTTCCGGCTAGCATGGCGGCTCCAAAACCGTTGTCGATATTGACGACACCGACTCCAGCGGCGCAGGAGTTGAGCATAGCAAGCAGCGCGGCTAAGCCGTTGAAACTAGCTCCATAGCCAATGCTGGTGGGCACGGCAATCACGGGGCAGTCGGCTAAGCCTGCGACGACGCTGGGCAAGGCTCCTTCCATGCCTGCAACGACGATCAGCACATCGGCATCGACGATCGCGTCTCGCTGGTTTAGCAATCGATGAATTCCGGCAACGCCCACGTCCCACAGGCGTTTCACCTGAAAGCCACAGAGTTCTGCGGTAATCGCTGCTTCTTCGGCAACGGGTAAATCGGAGGTGCCAGCCGAAAGAATGCTGATTAAACCAGGGTGAGCAAAGTTTGCATTCTGCGGATTGATGTCAGGCTGTGCTTGCACGGTGCAAATTCGCGCCATTGGGTAGTAGTGCAAGTCTGGCACTTGCGATCGCAGTTGCTCATACACATCCGGTTCAATTCGGGTTGCCATGACCACCGGTGTTTGTTGCCGCATCACTTCTATAATTTGGGCGATTTGCTCCGGCGTTTTGCCCAATCCCCAAATCACTTCAGGAAATCCAGTTCGCAGGGTACGGTGATGATCAATATGGGCAAAGTCACCCACTGGCTCGTAGTTAAAATACTTAAGCTTGTCGAGGGCACTATCCGGGGAAACTTCCCCTTGGGCAACAGCGTTGAGTAGATGGCGAATCGCTTCAGGTTGAGTCACAGCAAAAAGAAATACAAATGGATATGGATGCAATTTCTACTTTAGGGCGATCGCTTCAGTTTGTGAGAACCGCTCCTCTGATTTACACAAGTTTAAAGCACAAGGTTTGAAGTTGCTGATCAATCGGCGATTGCTATATCTCCCACGGAGACGCTATGCGAACGTCATTTGCCAGTCGTCATCTTCAAATCCTGAATATTCCACAAGCCCCAACTCGGTAAGCCAGAGTATCGCAAGCCTTGAACGGTGTTGCGGGCAGCCATCAAAGCGCGATCGTTAACTAGAAAAATGACGGGCAAATTCTCTTGCACCACGCGCTGATAGTCTGCATACACTTGCCTACGTTTTGCTTCATCTAGTTCCCGTGCGCCAGCAACCATCAGGCGATCGATTTCCTGTTCAAACTTGTAAGGCTGCCAACCTTGGATAGGCGGCTGACCGGGCTGCTGCTTCAAATTGAAGGAATGGGATGCGCCGCTACTGAGCCAGAGGTTTGCCGCTGAGTGAGGCTCAATGCCACCCGTAAAGCCGATCATGTGGGCGTCCCATTCGCGGGAGCCAGAGGTTTTTTCTACCAGCACGTTGAAGTTCAGCGGCGTGAAATCGACCTGGATGCCAATTTTGCTGAGGTCTTCTTTTACCTGAGCGCCGATCGCCTCTCGCACTTTATTTCCAGAATTGGTCATCAAAGTAAAGCGAACGGGGTGACCCTCTGCATCCAAAAGCTGATTTTGCTTATACTGAAATCCGGCTCCTAGCAGCAGTTGTTTTGCTTTTTCTAGATTGTAGTCGTAGGTCTTTAAACCTTGCTCTGGCTTCAGAAAATAGGGACTTTGCACCGAAATCGGCGAGTTCAACACAATGCCCAGGCCGCGAAAGATATTGGTGTTGATTTTTTGGCGATCAATGGCGTGGGCGATCGCCTGCCGAAACGACAAATTGCTAAACCAACGCAGTTTAATTGGGTCTACAAACGGCTTCCCATCTTTATTCGTCGCCTTGTTCAGATTAAATGTGAGATACAGCACCCCCGACCAAGGACCGCCATTGTAAACCTGAAAATTTCCGCGTGCTTCTTCACGCTTCAGCAAGGAATAATATTCTGGGCGCAGGGGACGGGCATCACCCATCACATCCAGTTCGCCCGAGCGAAACCGTAGAAGCTGCGTGTCAGTGTTTTCGATAAACTGCCAAATGATTCGCTCCACATAGGGCAAAGGATTGCCTTGGGCATCTTTGCGCCAGTAGTAAGGATTACGCCGAAACACGAGCCTTTGTCCTGCCACATAGCTTTCCATTAGATAGGGGCCGTTCACCACCACCTTTTTTGGGTCGGTGTTGGTGCCCCAGGTAGACAAAAACGTTAGGTTTCCATCTGATCCTTTTGTGGTCAAAGTTTCTGCCAAAATGTGTTTTGGCTGAATAGCAATGCCATCCGGACCAGCTGTTGCCCGAAGAAAAGGCGCAAAGGGTTCTGGCAGTGTGAATTCAACGGTTAAATCATCCAACTTGCGGGGCTGAGGATAGGCTTTATTCTCGCCAATTTGAATGCTCTCTTTGGCATCTGTGGGAATGGCGGGGTTGGCAACAATATCTTGATAGGTAAAAACGACATCATCAGCAGTCAGTGGTTGCCCATCCGACCATTTCAACCCAGGACGCAGCTTAAACACGACTCGTTTATTATCTTTCGACACCTGCCAAGATTCTGCCAGGGCAGGCTCAATTTCCCCAGTCACGCCATTTTCATTCGTCAAGCATTCGTACGTAAACAGGAAAATGTTGGGGAAGGTGTTTTTGTTGGCAAAGTTGAAGGTATTGGGGTCACTGAGGGTGCTGAGAATAAGTTGAGATTGCGCTGCCGCTTTGGTTTTGTAGAGGGTTGGCTGGCAACTGCTGAGCGGCACAAGTAACGCGATCGCTAGGAACAAGAGGAGCGATCGCTGCCCAACAGCATCAATCCACCGCACGATCTGGCTTACATCAAAATTACGGCTAAGCCAAAGCCCTACGTCCCATGTCCAATTCCATCTTTTCAAAGATTTCTTCCTCTTACCCAACGACCACCCTAGCCCCAAACCTCGACTTCCGGTTGACACACTATTAGTTCTCTAAGGCGATGGTGTGGGAGATGGAGTCACAATTCCATTTGGAGCGATTGGCGTAACCAGCGCATCGGGTACTTGCCCAGGAATAGGGTTTGCCCCAGGCACAGGGCTGGTGCCAAATGGCTCGAAGGGATTAAATGGCGATGCAGTAGGGCTGGGTACGGCAGATGGATTGGTAGGTAGAGAACCGGGTGAGGGTGCAGCGGCAGGTGTTGTTGCTAAAGTGGCGCGATCGCCCCCGACTGACCGCATCAGATCTAGCACTTGAATCACATCATTGTAAAAGGCTGTGGGAGAAGCATTTAGCACCAGCAGTCCTGATGGATTTTGCTGCACGTACAGTGTTAATAGTTGAGCGAGTTGAGCGCGATCGACGGGTTTTTGATCTGCATAGAGTTGACCTGTCGGCGCGATCGTCACTGTAACCATTTCTCGATTGCTGGTGAGAGGCGCACCGGTAGTGACTTCAGGCAAACTGGTGTTGATTCCCTGCTGACGGGTGAACTGAAGCGCCGCCAGAATAAAAAACGTCAGAATGCAAAAGATCACATCAATCAGCGGGATGATCTGAATTTGTACATCTTCCGAGGGCGCATCGGTATGGATTTTCATAGGGGTAACAGGGCTAGCGGCTAGGAGTTAAGTGATTGAGGGATCATGAGGTGAACGAAAATCGGCTGACTGAGTTGCCTCTGTTTTAACAAATTCTTCCCCATCCAGATCGTTCAACACTTTGCCATCCGTTTGCGCCCAGCGCTGGCGATAGAGCAATTCCAATTCATTGCCCGACTTGCGAAAGACTTTAGTTTGATTGAACAAAAACGCTTGGAAAGTACGATAAAACACGAGCGCAGTGATGGCAACAACTAGCCCAGCCGCCGTACTAATCAATGCTTCTCCAATACCAGAAGTGACTCCAGCAGCAGACCCACCACCAATATCACCAATCCGAATATTTTGTAGGGAGATGATTAGACCAACCACCGTTCCCAACAAGCCGAGCAGAGGAGACAAGGCGATTACAGCCTCCAAAATTTTGTCTCCCCGCCGCATTCCTGCTAGTTCGTCGTCCGCAGAAGCTTCTAAGGCTAGACGCACCAGTTCTGGATCGGGATTTTTAAGTTGCAGTGGACTGTATAAAAAACGCCCAATCGGTTGATCGTATGCCTGTCTCGCAATCTCGGCGGCAGTCACCCAATCATTGCGCCGAATTGGATCTAGAACACGGTTAACGGTTTCTCGCTCTTTGGTTAACACACCAAACCAAAACCACGATCGCTCAAAAATGGCTGTGAGCGCCAGGATGGAGAGCAACAGCAGCGGCACCATGACGGGTCCACCTTTTTGAAATATCTCTGCAACATTCACCGCTCATCCCCTCCTTAATACTGCGCTGTCATAACCAAATTCAAAGCACTCTAATTCTAGAGACTCTGTAGCGCTTTCATGACAGTTTGTTGAATATTTTTCTAATCGCGCGCTCGCGAAAGGTGCGGAGTGCGCGTCGGGGTGGAATGCTGAATCATCCAGCCACTGACGAATCTAGGCAGATTAACGTTAAGGTTTTTTGAATGAAGCATCTAAGGTGTCTTGCGGGGATTCTTCGACTGGCTGATGATGAGCACTGTTTTCTAAGGCGAGAGTGTCAGCGTGGATTTGCTGGGGAATGCCGACTTGAATGTTATTTTTAGCAAGAGCACGACGAATGCGGCGGCGGAATTCTCGCCCAATGTTCCACTGCTCGGAGGGTTTAGTTTTAATCCAAGTGCGAATAGTCATGTCTATGTGGGAAAGATTTTCAACTCCCAGCACTTTGGGCGCTTCTAGAATACGATCGCTCCATTCAGGTTCGGCATAGAGTTGTTGAGCGACTTCATCCACAATCGCGATCGCCTTATCTACATCGGTTTCATAGTCAATCTGGAGATCAAAATTCACTCGTGACCAAGTTCGGGTTAAATTTTCGACTTTGATAATAGAACTGTTGGGAATGGTGATCAATCGCCCTTCTACATCGCGAATTTGAGTGACGCGCAGGTTCATGCTTTCCACCAAACCCGTTGTCCCGCTAATGGAAATCGTATCTCCCAAGCCGTATTGGTCTTCCCACAAAATTAAGCAGCCATTGATTAAATCCTTAATCAAATTTTGGAAGGCGAGAGAAACCCCAAAGGCAACGAGCGCGCCCCCTGTTAGCACGGAGCCAATGGGAATGCCAAACACCTGAAGGGCCAGTGCGCCGCCCATCGTCCACACGGCAAAAGTTTTCAAGCCTCGCAATGCGGTAATTGCGGTTGAAATTCGCAGTGACTTGCGCTGAAGATCATCAAACTCAAAAATTTGAAATGCCCTCAACTGATCGGTTTCCCAGGCAAGGGCGAAGCGATCGATGAGAATTTCGCCAATCCAGTTTGCCAGCACCATCAACAACCAAATCAACAGCAGTAGAGTAGGAATGCCGAGTAGATCGGCACTCAGACGATTGGTTTGAGGAAAATAGCTGAGAATTGCCGCCAAACCCAAGAGGTAGACTGCCACTTGCCCCCAGCCCAAAAGCCAGCGAAAGATGTTTAATAAGTGGCGATGGGATAACACCAGGGGCGATCGCCCCGCTTCCAATTGTTTTGTGGGCTGAACAGTGGAGCTGGTAGGGGGTGTGGTGGTCGCTGATGGCTCAATTTTGGTAAGGATATCTTGCTGACCCCTCGCCTGCTGAGCTTTCAGCCGTTTATCTTGTCGTTCCAGAGATCGCTGGATTAACCACAGCAATAAACTAGCGCACAGGGCAAGCAATCCGGCTGTTGTGGCAGCTTGTATGCGTTTTTCAGATTTTTCTGGGAGCCGATCCTGCAATTTAGCATTCAGCTCTGTACTTAAGGTGGTGTGCCATTGTTTTGCTAAATCCTCTATCGACAGCCCATAATACTCGGCATCCAGATTGGTGACGGTGAGCAACGATAAGCGCTGAGTCCGGTAGTTGTCTGTTGCTACTATCACCGTTTCTCCTCGAACCTTGACAAGAGACACTTGGAGCGTTTTGGGGTCAAATCGGGTGGAATAGCCTCGTTTTTTCTGAATATCTTGGGGCTGATCTTGAACAATGACTCGTTTCAGATTGGCTTCTACTTGGTTTGCCCGCACTTCAACCGGAACTTGTTGACCTGGATTTTTGCGATCGAGAACCGTGGGCGAAGCGACCTTAAACAATTCTTGCTCATCTAAAACAACAGAGGCAACCTCAATTGCGCCATAGCGTTGAACGCCTGCCGGAGGTTTATTGGCAGCATCTAATGTTGCAGGAAAAGAGGGCAGGGGCAACTGTCCCATCGATAGGTTGGTAGACAGCCCGGTCGAAATGGCGCGATCGCTCAAAGGGGATAGCAGCAGGATCGCGACGCTACAAGCTAGGAACGCCAGGAATAACAGCCGTCTCATTTTTGGCAGAATCGCCTTGCTATTCATCGTCGTTTTCACTTGCACTCGCTTCACTCTCACCTATTCCTGATTCACTCATTTACTATCCCCTACGAGCGGCGATTCGGCACCCGTGATCCGATAAAGTGCACCCATAGAATGATCAGGCTGAAGTTCGATGATCAAATCCGCTCTTTTTAAGGCGGTTGGCATGAATAATGCTGGATGCAGCGATCGCCAAAAATAATCAACAAATGCGTCGATCTCTGCATCACCCATGCCCGGTTTACCCGCTGCTCTCATTTGCTGTTCTGCTTGTTTGCGCCATTGCTTGCTGAGCCGATAATCTGACAAATTCAGCACCCAGAGGCTATCTAGCCGTTGCCATAGGGGGAGATATGCCTGCAAGCGAGCATTGATATCGCGGGCAAAGGCACGGTCTGCTTCAGTCAAAATCGGTGGCGGGGCTTGATCAAAGGCTGTTGAATCAATGGGCTGCACACCGACAAACCAGCCTTCAAACAAGATGATGTCAATGTTTTGCGCCTGTTCAGGAGTGGCGCGATCGCCCGCTCCGTTATGCAAAGACTTGTCAAATCGCGGGATAGAAATTATCTGATCAGAAGATTGGCAAAGGAGATCGAGGGTTTCAATGCCCAATGCTACATCATGGGTTCCCGGTGGACCGCGCCAGACTAGCCGGGGGTCTTGAGCTTGCAGCCGCTGGCGATCGCTGAATGTTTTATACAAATCATCCAATGACCAGTTAAGCGCGTTCAATCCCATCTGCCGTAACAGCACGGTCAGCAGCTTACTCAAGGTTGTTTTCCCCGTTCCCTGCCCACCTAAAATTCCCTGCACAAACGGTCGTCCAACCTGTTGATGGCGATTGGCAAGTTGTTGGGCGATCGGCAACCACACCCGCCACAGCGTTGTGAGAAAGTCAGCCGGATTGCCAAGGGTTGCCTGACAAAAAGCACGAAACTCTGGATACACCAGCCGAAGCAGCACTGCCCGCCGTTGAATGTCGTGTTTGACTGTTATCTCTGACAGATCAAATGCCTCTGCTCGTTGCTTGTCTGCTAATGCATCCTGTTCCAGCGATCGCCAGTCTGCAATCTCCAACGGGTTGCCAGCCACTAAATTGTTGAGAATGGGTTCAAGCATGGCGGCTTATAAAAAACGGACAATGGCAATTGACGTTACGATCGCGATCGTTTCACATTTTCATCTTTAGTGGTAGTCAATGTCGCTTACTCAAACTATCCCAGTTTTAGATCTGCAACTGTTTCAGGCTGATGATTTTAATCGTCAACGGTTTATAATCCAGCTAGGTCATGCTTTAGAGACCAATGGCTTTTTCGCAATCATCAACCACGGCGTCGATGCAATGCTAATCCAATCTGCTTATCAGGCAGCACAGCATTTTTTTGAATTGCCCACGGCGACAAAATGTCAGTACGAAGTGCCAGCCCTCAATGGACAGCGGGGATTCACCTCTTTTGGCAAGGAACATGCCAAAGACAACGCTGCACCCGATTTAAAGGAATTTTGGCACATCGGGCGAGAGTTATCGCCTGCTCATCCCCTTGCCGCCGCTTATGCAGCCAATTTGCAGGTGGCAGAAGTTCCCCAGTTCCACCCCGTTATGACTCAGCTTTATGCTCAACTAGAAGCCTGCGCGAGCAAGCTGCTGCAAGCCTGTGCCCTCTACCTAGGGGAACCGGAAACCCGGATGGCAGAGATGGTGCGGGATGGAGATACCATTCTGCGCATCGTTCACTATCCACCGATTCCACTGACTACTGATCCTGCCAGTCTCAGGGCGGCTCCTCACGAAGACATCAACTTGATTACGCTGCTGTGTGAAGCCACGGATGATGGACTGGAATTGTTGCAGCGAGATGGTTCTTGGTTACCGATTCGATCGCTGCCAGGGCAAATCATTGTAGACAGCGGCGATATGTTGCAACAACTGACCAATGGCTTGCTGAAAAGCACCACTCATCGGGTGGTCAATCCCGGTAGCGATCGCGATCGGCGCTTCTCTATGCCCTTTTTCGTTCATCCTCGTAAAGACGTTGATTTAACTCCCTTACCAAGCTGCGTTGACAAAACTGGAACCCAGCAATTTCCCTCAATTACTGCCGGAGCTTACTTGATGCAGCGCTTGCGAGAAATTGGATTAGTCCCATGAACCTGACCAACCGATCAGCCACCCGCGGCAAAGGTCGCCATGATTGCGGCAGACAACACCAAGCCAGGAGACAACATCAAAATCAACATCAGTAAGTCGTGAGTATTCATGAGCGTGGGTTGAACTCCAATAGGATCGGCCTTGCTACCTTAATGCTAGTCAGTTCAGGCAACACTTTTCACGAAAAGTGTTGAAAAAAGCTAAAGATTGGCACCAGAATACCAGAAACCTTTTATCCCTGAAGCGAAATGCAAGAAACCACATCCGCATTAAAAGAATGGCAGGTTGCAGTGAACGCCCTAGAACAGGGAGAAACCATTTTGTTATTACGGAAGGGCGGCATTCGGGAGACGGAAGGAAAATTTAGCGTGCAGCATGAAGAGGTGTTGCTATATCCTACCTATGAACATCAGCAACCAGAGTTGCTCAAGCCAGATTATGCGGCTCAGGTGCAGCCTGTGGAGTCTGGTTGGCATCCCAATCAGGTAAGAATTGGGTCATGGGCAAAAATCACGGACATTATCCAGATTACAGAAGCAGACGCGATCGCTCGTCTGTTGCCGCTTCATATCTGGAATGTGCAATGGGTTATAGAGCGGCTCAAATGGAAGCCCAATCAGCCAATACATGGACTACTGCTTAGAACATACCTATTGCCTGAGCCACAGATAATTCCCTACACCAAATCCTATGGCGGTTGCAAATCGTGGATTGAGCTACAAACCGCGATCAGCTTGAGTGACCATCACCCTGTGCTAAGTGAAGCAGAATATGAACAACAGGTGAAGGCGATTCGAGCAGAGGGTGAAATCACGGAAGAAAAGCAGTATTGCTAGATGACAGGGCAAATCAGCTACAAACAGGAACATTAGAGACTTTGAGATAGTCAAATTGACCACAATTGATCCAATTATTTGGCGACGCTCATGTTTTCAAAATATGTTTTCTTTCCTCTTTGCTAGCCAACTTAAACTCAATCTTGGTTTGAATAGGCTAAGGTCTACACAATCTACTGCGTGTGCATCTGTTCGATTTTTAGCGTCAAGAATGGTTTTCTCTGTGTACTACCAATGCTCATGTATAAGAATCAATTTGCGCTACTGATAGCGATCGCTGCGGTGACAATGACAGGATGCTCTACAAACACAACCTCCAAAGCATCCAGTTTGATAATAGACACTTCAACAAGAGAGCGCCAAGCCAAAAGCTCAGTTGACTCTACTCTCTTCAACCAGCAGACTTATTTCTTAGAGAAAAAAGCTTTTGCTAGTTCTTTTGATGCCTTGAAAGATGCAGATAGTATCAACACCAAAGACTACAGCTATCGGATTGTTTTAAAGCCTGATAAATTTAAGGGCGTTGCGGTGGTGGCAACATCTAAAAATCCCAAACTTCGCAGTTACACTGGCGTTGTATACGTCGTCAAATCAAAACAAGCTGGAAATGTCACCTTATCTCAGCTTTGTGAAACAAGAGAACCCTCTAAGGTTGCTCCATCAGCGCCTACCAGCCCTAAGCGTGCTTCCGATAAAATTCGCTGTCCGGCAGGTTCTCGTTCTGCATTTGAACTGTTGGCGTGAGAGTGATTAGTCGAGCAAGTCATAGATTTCTACTCAGAAGCTAACGATCTGTGGCATGATTGCGGCAATATTTGCCCACGATTTGGCAAATCGTCAAATTGTGGGCGCTTTGGGTTAATGATTTGGTTAGCCTTTGGGCGATCGCTGATATTCTAAATACTCATGAAATGGAACTCAACCATCGGACTCACACTCATCTTACTGGTGTCTATGCTAATTGCCGGAGTCTTTAGTGGGATCGCAGGTACAAGCATTGGACGCGAGGCCCTAAAAGGCATTACCCAGCCAGATACCCGACCCAACAATTTGGCAAATCGCAAAGGCGATCTCCCTCGGAAAGATGAAGTGTTGATTTTGCCAGAAGATAAGATTATTGCCAACGTTAAAACCCGCATTAGCGGAGGCAAAGCAGCGGCTGTGGTAGCCAAACCCGTCTCCGCTGCGACTAGTAACGTGGCAGCGGCTCAAGCAAAGTTTCCACTGACTACAGAGAGTGAAGATGTAACCCTAGAAATTCGATCCGTTCAGCAACAGGGCGATTCTTTAATCATCTCGGTTAGCTTGCGAAATGCCAGTAAAGCTCCCGTCAAGTTTCTATACAGCTTTTTGGAAGTTAAAGACAACCAAAATAGAACTCTCAGCGCCAATACCGAAGAGCTACCCTCTGAATTGCCTGCCGATAATCAAGTGTATGCAGGCATCATTCGGTTGCCAATGGCATCGGTTGATAAGGCAGAAAAGTTGTCTTTAGCGCTGTCAGATTATCCTGACCAGAAGGTTCAGCTAGAAGCTGCCAACATTCCGGTAGTGCGATAAAGGGTTAAAGACTTCGGGGGAAGCCGTGGTCGAAATTCGGTGGCAGTTAATTTTGTGCACCGACTGATTTGCGTTTGGCTAGTGATCCCTTGAGGGTCGAGTCGTCATAGCGGACTGCTCTTGAAGCGATCTCCATCCAGCTTGCCAAAGCGTTTTATCCTTCAAAAGCTTGGCATTGAGCCAAAATCGTACTTTTGGATCGCAGGAAGCCACCATTTCTGCAAACACCCAGATTCCCTGGTTTTTTCGATTTGTCACTTGAAAATGCCGCCAACCATCAACTTCAGCATGGGCTGTCCACTTGGAACCCACTAAATAGGGAAATTTTTGTTTATGTTGCATGGTTAAGCAGAAATATCCTAATTAACTCGACTTGATTACCCTGACCATGGCACCGTCAGCATCTCATATTGATTCTATGAAAATATTGATCTTGATACTTGGTCAAATGGCAAGAGCGATCGCAATCCTACTCCAATAACTAAAAGGGAAGGAAAAATTTGATGGGTTAGATTTTGCGCTAGGCATCCAAATCGACCTCTGCCTACAACTCCACTGAACAGGGACAACCATAATAGCAATATAAAATTTTACTCGGAGGTGCATAAACCATACGGACTTGCTTGGAACAGGCTTGTAGATCACCTTAAGAAAAACCACATCACGAAAGGAGAATCATGAGACAGCATGTTTGGAGGATGGGTTTAGGGTTGGGGTTGGCAGTCAGCATGACATCGGCAGCGATCGCGGTTGCTCCTGCGCCTGTGACCCAAAACTCAAAGGTGGCATGGTCGGAGGTTGTCAGCGATCGCTTTGACGGAATGCTGGTTTACGACAAAAACTTTGATGGCGGCGGCAAATTTGTTTTTGTCAGTAGCTGGGCACCCCAAGGCATTCGTGCCACCTACACTGAATATCATTCAGAAGTGGTGGATTACAAGACGGTTTGGCGCAGCAAGTGGATTACCGAAAAAGGTAAACGCCGCGAAGTACAGTATCGCGATCAAGAGCCCATCTATCGCAAATATCAAACTGATCGATCGCCCAAAACTATCAAGTTCGCGATTAATAATCAGGTCTACACCTACGAACAGGGCACCGTTCCTGCTGAACTCGCTGCGGCTCTTGCCAATGCACCTTTAGAAAATATGACCATTCGCCTAGTGTGGGAAAACGACGCAACTACCGATATCGAGATTGGGAAAGGCACTGTCGCTGCCTGGAAAACTATTTTCAAACCGAGCGCCCAGTTTGGCATCAATCAGCCTTTAGCTCCCAGCCCCTAATCGCGAAAAGGTGTCGTTCAAGAACTCGTTTAGTGCGCGATCGCCAAAATCAGGCACAACCAGGGTTGCACCCACTGCATACAGATCCTCTCGCAAATGGGTTGAAGCAATGCCCACAGTTAAAATGCCAGCACCTACCGCAGACCGAATCCCAGAAGGTGAATCTTCAAAGGCGATCGCGCAGTTTGCAGTAGCACCCAAGCGCTCTAATCCAACCTGGTAGGCGAGTGGATCAGGCTTAGCGCGTTCCAGAGTCTCCGCCAGCACAACTGTTTCAAACTGTTGAGTCAATCCCAACACTTGCAGCATGAATTCAGCATTCTCTTGGGGCGCGTTAGTCACTACAGCTTGATTTAACTGCCGATCATTTGCCCACACCAAAATTTCACTTAAGCCTGCGAGAGGTTGCAATTCCCCGGCTGTGCGGCTGCGAAACTCCGCCTCTTTCTGATTGCTTAACTGCCGACCTTCTAATTCAGTGAGATGGGGCAGCAAATCTTGGACGATCGCCGCATTGGTTCGTCCACTAAAATTTGCTTCGTAAAACGGGCGGTCAATAGTCAGCCCATAGTCTTTCAAGATATCTTTCCAGGTTTGGAAGTGAATCGGGTCTGTGTTTACCAGCGTCCCATCCAAATCAAACAGCAGCGCAGTTAACATGCAAAGATCCTTGCGTTTGAGCCAAATCTAGTCATTACCCCTTGACTCCGCTGGCAGCTTCAGTCGGCACAATGTAGCGCTGCATCAGTAAGAAGAATAGGATAATTGGCGCAATAGAGATCACAGAACCCGCTGCAATTAAGCGCCAATCTAGTGAAAAGGTGCCAGCAAGGGAGGCAACGCCTAGGGGCAGCGTGTAGTATTCCGGGCGATCGAGCACAATTAGAGGCCACAAAAAATCGCTCCAAGAGCCGATGAAGACGAAAATTGCCAGGGTGACTAAGGCCGGACGAATGGACGGCAGCATCACATACCACCAGATGCCTAGCTCAGTGCAGCCGTCAATTCGCGCCGCTTCTTCGAGTTCCTTAGGAACGCCTTGAAACGCTTGCCGCAGCAGAAAGATGCCAAAGGCAGACGCGATCGCCGGAAAAATAATCCCCAGATAGCTGTTTCGTAAGCCCAACTGCACCGCCAGCACATACAGCGGAATCATCACAATCTGAAACGGAATCATGATGGTCGCCACGATCGCAGTGAAAATTGCTTCCTTTCCCCGAAACTGGAGCCGCGCTAAAGGATACGCTGCCAGTGAACAAAACAGCAAATTCAGCGCCACCGTCAACACCGAAACAATCACGCTATTGGTGATATAGCGCTCGAACGGATGGGACTTCCAAACCGTGACGAAGTTCTGAAACGTTGGCTGACTAGGAATTAGGCGCGGCGGAAACTGAAATAGGTCTTCCGTTGGCGATTTCAGCGAGGTGCTAACCAACCACACCAACGGAATCAACATGGCGATCGCGATTGTCCCCAACAGGGCATACATTCCAACTATTTTCCAAATGGTAGAACGTTGCTTGTGCTGCATAAGTTAGGCTAAGAACTTGAAATTGAGGGTTTATGAAACTAACACCATCAAAAGATTTTTTTCATGTCGATTTTTTTAGGTCATCTCGATGACTATCCTAGACAGTCGCATTTCCCAAAAATAACTTTACACCTTGCAATGCTCATCATGTCCATCTGGCTTGCGTCCCTGGCTAAAAACACCTTGAAAAGCGGTTTGTTCAGCGATCGCTTTGCCTTCATTCAGCAAATAATCGAAAAATGTTTGGGCAATCAGCGACAACTGCTTGCCAGCCGGATAAATCACATACCAATAGCGCTGAATCGGGAAGTCTTCCACATCCAAAATAGTGAGTTGGCTGTTGGTTCCTTCTAGGGCAAGGGTATGCAGAGAAAGCACGGAAATACCCAGCCCACCGGCGATCGCTTGCTTGATCGCTTCATTACTGCCCAAATCCAGCTTCACTTTCAGTGGTAAGCCAGAGTCATCAAACACTTTTTGAATGGCTTTGCGCGTTCCAGAGCCGGGTTCTCGCATGATAAATGTTTCCTCCGCCAATCGTTTCAGCGGAATATTGACTTCACTGGCTAGAGGATGATTTCGCCATGCCAGCACCACCAGAGGATTCTCTAAAAACGGCTGGACTGTAACATCTAAATCTTCTGGTGGCTGACTGAGAATATATAAGTCGTGGCGATTATTTGCCAAACTGTCAATTACATATTCGTGGTTCGTCACCGTCAGCGACACATCAATCCCTGGGTGACGTTGACAAAAGGGTCCCAAGAGTCGAGGAATCACATATTTTGCAGTGGTCACTACCGCCAGTTTCAGTGCCCCCTGCTTGAGACCTTTAATGTCAGCGATCGCCGTTTCAAACTCTGACAATCGCTCAAAAATCTCACGGCAGGTCGTATACAGTTCCTTGCCCGCGTCAGTCAAATACAGGCGTTTGCCTACTTGCTCAAATAAAGGCAACCCTACTGCTTTAGAGAGTTGTTTCACCTGCATTGAGACAGTTGGCTGTGTTAAAAATAGCTCTTCGGCAGCTCGGGTAAAACTGTTCTGGCGAGCGACTGCTTCAAAAACTTTAAGCTGATGGAGGGTTGCTTGCCTCAAGAGCGGATCTCCCAAAATGCTGTAAGAATCATAGACTCGGTTCGATTATTCTAATCGGAAACAATGATTTTTGTTTATGGACTTAAACGTTATCATGATTTTCAAGAGTCTATCTCCCTTCCAAACCAGCGTTGCACAGATGGATGCTTAGCAAGATTTTTGATAGCCCAAGTTTTTCTTTGAAAAAAACTAAATAATGCTAATTTCTGTTGCGTGCAACGCTTATTTAAACTTTCTGGGTCTATTGCTAATAAGCTCTAATAAGGTGATTATTCACCAGAATTAAGTTGTTAGCCTACTTCTACTGAAAAGATGCTGTTTTGTCGCGATCTCAAATCATTAGATCTCAAAGAAAAGTATAAATCAAGTTAATTATCTTCAATGTAATGACTATTGGTTAAACGATGAATAACCATAATTTCTATGGAGATTGATTCGATATTGAAGAACAATCATTTTTCTTATTGATCGTTAAATTGGGATCTTAAATCACTGTACTTTGCAGCTCATAGAACTATGCCTGATATTGTTGATATTGCAGTAGGCGCTGGATCATTTAGCACACTAGTTGCTGCGGTCCAAGCCGCAGGGTTAGTTGAAACCCTCAAAAGTCCAGGACCTTTCACAGTGTTTGCTCCTAATGATGATGCATTTGCTAAACTTCCACCTGGAACGATTCAAACGTTAGTTCAAAATACTCCTCAGCTTGCCCGTATTCTTACGTTTCATGTCGTTTCTGGCAAGCTGACAAAGGCTGATCTCTCTCAGCTGGGCACCGTAACCTCAGTTGAAGGGTCTGTTATTCCGATTGACTGCTCAGACACTTTTGAAGTTAAGAATGCAACTGTTTTGGCAGCCGATATAGAAGCAGACAATGGCATTATTCATGTAATTGATACCGTTATGTTGATGGGATAGTTTGTTCGCTTTAATCAGTGGAATGATCGTTTTTGCCAGCTATAAAGCTCAGGTTAAACAGTAGATCTAAACCGTTAAATAATGCTTGGAAAAACAAGCTTTTTTAAGTCAAGTAAGCTCTAAATACCTGGACTAGACTAGATTGAAAAATAGTTATTCATGTATAGAGTTTAATTGATAGCTTGTGAGAGCTTTTTCAATGAGCGAATTGATTAAATAAAAGTCATAACACTCATTGTAGATGTTGATGTTTGTTTGGATGCCTGTTGTGGCCGGCAATAGAGCCAATCGTTCTATTATTAATTGAATAGGCATATTCACCTTTAGACATTGACTATGCTAAATAGTATTTAAGTTAAAGATTGAAAAAACTTGATACTTTGCATAAATTTAGGGTTTCTTGTTTTCTTAAGCCATCCTAATTTTTCCGTACTTAAAATTTCCTGATTCATATGAGGTGGGTAAATGGCTCCTCCACTCGTTCAAACTATCTGGCTAGTGCCTTTTTATTCGCTAATTGGTGCGTCATTGTCAGTTCTTTGGTTTCCTTCTATTACTCGACGTACCGGTCCTCGTCCCGCTGGATACATTAACGCGGCGATGACTCTGCTTTCTTTTGTTCATGCACTTTTGGCATTGCCAGCAACATGGAATCAGCCTGCCTATGAAATATCTTTTCAATGGCTGAATGTAGCTGGATTGGATTTGACGATTCCAGTGCAGGTTTCGTCACTCACTGTTGGCGCGATCGCCCTCGTATCCGGACTAAATTTGCTAGCACAGATCTTTGCGATCGGTTATCTCGAAATGGATTGGGGCTGGGCACGCTTCTATTCATTGCTGGCGTTGTTTGAAGCGGGGATGACGGCTCTTGTCTTATGCAACTCCCTGTTTTTTAGTTACATCATTCTAGAGATATTGACTCTGGGCACCTATCTTTTGCTGGGCTTCTGGTTTAATCAGTCGCTCGTTGTCACTGGGGCACGCGATGCCTTCCTGACCAAGCGGATTGGTGACTTATTTCTGCTGATGGCGGTGATTGCTATCTATCCTCTGACAGGCACCTGGAATTTTTCTGAGATGGTTAAATGGGCAACCACGGCGGAGGTTGATCCAATTGTCATTACCTTAATTGGATTGGGTTTAATTGCGGGTCCAATGGGCAAATGCGCCCAGTTTCCGCTGCACCTGTGGCTGGATGAAGCAATGGAAGGTCCAATTCCTTCGACAATCTTGCGGAACTCGGTGGTAGTGGCTACGGGAGCCTGGGTTTTGGTCAAGTTAGAGCCGATCTTAGCGTTGTCGCCCTTTGTCCTTTCCACGACGGTTTTTATTGGTGCCGTCACAGCAGTAGGCGGTTCTTTGATCGCGCTGGCACAAATTGATGTGAAGCGAACCCTGTCTTATCTCGTCAGCGCTTATATGGGGATTGTGTTTATGGCGGTGGGCACAGGGCAAACTCAAGCCGCACTGATGCTCGTGTTCACCCATGCAATTTCGATGTCGCTGCTGATTATGAGCATTGGTGGCATTATTTGGAATAGCGTGACCCAAAATGTGACTCAGTTGGGTGGATTGTGGTCTCGTCGCCCCATGTCTGGGTTGGCATTTATTGTGGGGACTTTGGGGCTGGTGGCATTTCCACCCTTTGGCAGCTTTTGGGCGCTGTTGGAGTTGGTTGATGGGTTACGAGAGACTCATCCCTGGTTGGTAGGTGTGCTGCTGTTGGTGAATGGATTGACTGCTTTTGGGCTAACACGAGTATTTTGTTTGCTGTTTGCTGGGAAAGCGAAACCAATGGCACAGCGATCGCCCGAAGTACACTGGCCCATGATGCTGCCCATGATGGTTCTGCTAGGTTTCACGTTACATTTGCCTTTGGTGCTGCAAGCCTGCGACCTTTTGCCAAGCTGGGTAGACATCGATACGAGCTTGGCGGTGCTGCTGATCGGGTCTAGCATTTTTGGCGGCAGTTTGAGCGCGCTGGTTTATTTAGGCAACGTCGTTCCTAAACCCGTTCGCTTTCCGGTGCAATCTCTGCAAAATCTTGTGGCATACGACTTTTATACACCCACGCTATATCGTTCTAGCTTTGTGTTTGGAATCGATTTGATTTCTCGCCTCACCTCCTGGATCGATAAATATTTAGTAGATGGTGTAGTGAATTTATTTGGTTCTGTCACTATTTTTGGCGGACAAAATCTGAAATACAGCACTTCCGGGCAGTCTCAGTTTTATGCCCTCACTGTTTTATTTGGCGTGGTGCTGCTTGGATTTTTTCTGTGTTTCCCCCTCTTATCCAACATGGCATTTATATTCGCGGCAAATTTCATCCATCAAACCGTTGGTTAGTACCCATCCATCATCCTTTTTACCTATGCTTAGTACCTTAATTTGGTTGCCTTTATTCGGTGCTGCTGTGATGGGTTTCTTGCCGGGAACGATCGCTGCTAGTCAGTTTCGTTTAGGCGCGATTGCGATCGCTAGTGTGCTTTTGTTGTGGACGGCGGCTCTGTTTACCCAGTTCGACATCTCCACCGCCACGATGCAAATGCAGGAATATCTACAGTGGATTCCCACATTGGGCATTAACTATTCCTTGTCAGTCGATGGTTTATCACTGCCATTGGTCATGTTGAGCAACTTGCTGACCTTAGGGGTAATTTACAGCGCAGAGTCTCTAGTTGCCCAAGGTCAGATGATGCAACGTCCTCGTCTGTTTTACTCCTTAGTTTTTTTGATTAATGCAGGCATGGCAGGAGCATTAATGGCACAAAACCTGCTGATGTTCTTTTTGTTCTACGAGTTAGAGCTAATTCCGTTTTATCTATTGATCGTGATTTGGGGCGGCACCAAACGCGAATATGCCGGAATGAAGTTTTTGATCTACACGGCAACCTCCGGCATCCTCATTCTGGCGGCGTTTTTGGCGACAGTTTGGCTTTCTGGTTCTGGCAGTTTTGATTACAACGCCATTTCTACGGCTGATTTGCCGCAGCGAACTCAGTTAATTTTGCTGACCTTATTGCTGATTGGCTTTGGCATTAAAATTCCTCTGATCCCGCTGCATACCTGGTTACCCGACGCTTACGTGGAAGCGTCAACTCCTACCGCCATTTTGCTGGGTGGTGTGCTGGCAAAACTGGGCACCTATGGCTTGGTTCGGTTTGGCATTGGTCTATTTCCTGAAACCTGGTTATTAGTGACACCCGCGCTGTCTTGGCTGGCGGCAATTTGTGTGATCTATGGGGCATTGGCAGCGATCGCCCAAAAAGATATTAAACGCATGGTTGCCTATAGCTCCATCGGACATATGGGCTACGTAATGCTGGGAATGGCGGCTCTGACTTCGCTGAGTATGGTGGGTGCCGTCTTGCAAATGGTTAGCCATGGCTTGATTTTGGCGCTGCTGTTCTACATTGTGGGTGTGATTGAAGTGAAAGTTGGCACTCGTGACTTAGATGTGTTGAATGGGCTGCTCAACCCGATTCGAGGATTGCCGCTAACCAGTTCTCTGTTGGTGTTAGCAGGTATGGCAAGCGCAGGGATTCCCGGAATGGTCGGTTTCGTTGCCGAGTTTCTTGTGTTTCAAGGTAGCTTTACGGCGTTTCCGCTGCCAACCCTTTTGTGTGTGGGTGGAACTGGTTTAACCGCCGTTTATTTTGTCATTTTGCTGAACCGAACTTGCTTCGGTCGGCTAGACACTAAAACGGCTTACTATCCTCGCGTTACCTGGAGGGAGCAGACTCCCGCTTTGATTTTGACTGGGTTAATCGTTTTCTTGGGCATTCAGCCAACCTGGTTAGTGCGGTGGAGCGAAACCACAACTGCGGCACTCGTGGCAGCGGCTCCAATCAATCGCCAAGTGATGAACCCACCCGCGATTTTGCAAAGTGCATCCCTCACGGGAATCGCTCAAAGTTTGAACAATGCTGACCATCTGTGAACTTAGAAAATCTGACAACAGAAATTTTTGTGTAGGACTTTATGGCGATCGCTGCAAGCCTTCCAAAAATCTCTTTACCTCCGTACTCCACACTCCACACTCCGCATTTTTATAAAATCCTATCCTCCACTTGCTCAGTCTTATGAACATGTCTGCCCCACCCACTAAAATTCCTCCTTCCAACCATCCTTACGCTGACATTATCTATCGGTTGGAAGCGGGGGGAGCGATGCTGCCCGATACCCCAGAAAACTTGATGCAAATCATCGGCATCTACAAAGCTTATGCAGTGCCGATGGATTTTTACTGGCGCGATCTTTTATATATTGGCGAACAGGTATTTCTGAATCCTTTGCCGTTTTTCAAGTACTTTATTTCGGATGAGTATCTGCAACGTCACAATCACTATGCAGGCGACGATGCTGACCTGCGAATTTGGCGAGGGCGGGCAACCGTTCACCCAGAACTAGAGGAATTCATCCAGAAAGGCGAAACGAAAAATATGCCTCGTCTGCTGCATCATCTTTGGCACGATCGCATCAACATGGAATTTGCTGAAGCCTGTATGCAGGCGATGCTGTGGCACCGAAATATGTATGCGCCCGTCAATCAATTTGACCCTTATTTAGATAGCGATGAATATAAAGCCAACGCCGATCGCGCGATTCGGGCTTACTTCAAAGGCAATCCGGCAATGTTGGGTTTGTACAAACTCTTTCCAGATATGTTTTTGGAGCAGTGCCGCCAAGCTTCCTACTATGCCAATTTGGGCTTATTTTGGGAAGTGATGGCTCCCGTTTTCTTTGAAATGTCAGATTTGTACGATGAGGGTAAAATTGCCAGCGTTCCGGATGCCATGAACTTTTTGACCAACGGAATTTTTGCGATCGCGGGTCGCCCCATCTATCACCATGTCTATGTTAAAGGTGAGTGCTACGAAATTATTCCCAAGTCCAAAGGGTTCACTTGGCTATATGAAGCGGCACTGCCTTATGTAGAAGCAGTATTTTATCGCACGGCTCCCTTCCGGGGCACCAAGTCTTACAATGCTCAAGCAGGGCAAGTCCCTGACGATCAAAAAGATTTTCACTACGGCGTACTTTATGCCGACCTATTTCCGGTGGGCACGGCAGGCATTCCTCCCACGCTTTTAGCTCAAGATATGCTCCACTTTTTGCCGCCCTATCTGGTGGATTACTACAAAGAGCATTGCCGTGGTGAAGATGACATGCTGATTCAATTGGGAGTTACCTTTCAGCGATCGATGTATTGCGTTACATCCGCTGTCATTCAAGCGTTGCGATCGGCATTGCTGTATCCACTGGATGATCCCAATCCCAAGCATTTGATGGCAAACCGCAAATTTTTTGAGGCGCAAATGGATCGATTTCTTCGTCCAGAGGCACGCCTAAACGATATTCAGAGTGCAAACTATCGCTAAAGCGACGGCGGCATAAACTGAATAATTCAAAAAAGAAGGACAATTGGATAAAGTTTGGCTTGATTGTCCAGATTTAGAATCATTAAGCATTTTTATGTACAGAGATTTGGATAGTTGCATTTTAGCCGTAGCAGGTCTAAGTAATGACGAGTGAAAAATGGGCGGCAAACTGTCATCAGTTATTTCCAACGCCGCTATTTGTTTTTAAGCTGCATGAACACGAGTTGCTCGACCAAGGGCTATTTCAGGTTATTTCACAGCAACGATCGCACGATACCAATGGGCAAGCAGTATCGAATGTTTTGGGCTGGCATAGCCAAGGCAATTTGTTTGCCTTAGATGAGTTGAAACCATTTAAGGAATTGGTCGATTCGGCGATCGCGGAAGCTGCCGTTGCCATGGGGTATGAAAATGTCCGCATGAAGGCAGCAAACTGCTGGGCAAACATTAACCCGAAGCACGCTAGCAATAAAATTCACGACCATGCTAACTGTTTATTTAGCGGCGTTTACTATGTTAAAGCGCCCAAAGAGTCTGGCAATTTGATGTTTTACGATCCTCGAGCAGCGCGCACTTTTTATAAGCCGACGGTGCAAAACTATACTGCTTTTACGGCTGACGCGATCGCCCATGTTGCCGAAGCAGGACTACTGCTGATCTTTCCAAGCTGGCTCAGGCATGGTGTAGAACCCAACCTGAGCGATGAAGAACGGATCAGCATTAGCTTTAATTACATTTTTGGCTGATGGAGAAAACACATTAGTTCATTACATTAATTCATTGAATTGAACGCTCCATACTCCACAAATTGAGTGAAATTTTCAACACAGTGGGTATGCTTAGTTATCCGGATAGGACTTAGTTTCGGACGTTAGAGTATCAATACATATCTTTTATTGTCATCAGGGTGCAGCCACGATTAACCCTATTTCCTCAAAAATTGAGGAGGTGCTATGGATCTCTCCTATTTGGCGGTGCAATTGGTCATCGCTTCTGTTTGCGGATTGCTTGGAAATTTTTTAATTCCTCGCCACGTTCCAGGAAAATTTCTTGGTCTAGTGTTGGTTGGGTTTGTTGGAGTGTGGTTTGGTGCTTGGGGTTATCATTTGCTGAAAACTCAATATGGTGTTGCGGCTCCGTTTTTAAGTTGGAATGTTGTCAATGTTCCTATCATTCCATCCATCGTGGGGAGCGCAGTTGTGATTTATGCACTCACAACTGTTTTAAGGTGGGGACGCTATAACCCATAGGGGTTTCCTGACCTATCGGCGTGGATTGCTAGGAAGATGAAAGGCTGCTTGATAAACTGCTGATAACCCTGGTTGTTAGCACTTTTGCATGGGCTCAACTGAGCAAATAATTGCTCAAGGAAAATCCTTTATTCCACAATTCGATGGTTCCTAGTGCCAAAATTCAGGCGTTCAAGCCCTATCTTCCGCTAGTCAGCGATCTCTGGATAGTGAGCCAACGCTACGATCTGTTTTTTTTCATTGGAAGCTGTGTTTTTACCCTGTTTTTTTTTGGACTTTATCACGTTGCAGATCAGTTCCATTTCTTTCTTCAGGGCGACTCAATTCTAATTACTTACTTTCTGTTTTCTGCACTGTTCGATCAGCCCCATATTTTTCAAACTTTTTCGCGCACTCATGGCGATCGCATTGAGTTTAAGCGACATAAAACTATTCATACTGTGGGGCTTGGATACTTAATTGCAATGGGCTTTCTGCTGACTAGCCTTAAGTTAGAAGCTGAACTGATTGTGTTTGCTGCACTGTTTGGCAGTTATCACATTATTCGCCAACATTATGGATTTTTAAAAGCCTATAAAAACCTTAACCAAGATAGAAATCGCCTGGATGATTGGCTAGATTTTGGCACTTTTTATAGTGGGATGTTTGCTTGCTTTTTTTATGATTACTCTGGCATTGAAGCACCCATTGTGATTTATAAAGATTTTCAGTGCAACTTTCCTAATATTCCTGATGTTTTTGTAGAAATAATCTGGGCGATTTTCATCGGTTTTCTTGCCCTGTTTCTGCTGCGGCAACTGGTGCGCTGGTGGCGTAAAGAGCCGTTAAATCTCCCCAAGCTTTTGCTGATGCTGGCAGTGTTGTCTACTCACTACCTAATCTTCTTTGTCACTGCTACCCCATTTTTAGTGGCAGAAGCGTTAGAAACGGTTTATCACGATGTGCAGTATCACGGTTGGATGATGCACTATCAAACTCAACAGTTTCCTGCACTAAAGCACGTTGCCCTCAAAGGGTTAGCGATCGCTCTGCTCTACGGTGTTGTCGTTGGGGTGATTGAGCTAAAGGGACTGCTTTATCAAGATGTGTGGCTGTGGTTGTTTATGCCTTTCACCATGATCATCCTTTATCACTACTGCGTTGATGGCATTATTTGGAAATTTAGCAGGCAGCCCGAACTGCGCCCAATGCTGGTTGCAGCTAAAACGACAGCAGGGGAAAACAAGACAAAATAGTATTGGCTCATGCCGAGTTCATCAGCGATCGCGTCAAGGATAAGTTCTCGCCCAAATGCTCCTTATAGCGGCGATCGCTTGATTCAATCTAAACTCCATCATTCTTGTCGAATTTACTGCTTTCCACTGAGTCTTCATTTAGGGCTTACATAGCGTTGGGCGATCGCTTAATTATACGGAATTGAGTAGGGGAGTATCATTTAGCAAGATGAAAAAGGTACTCTGTCCATGCCTCGACCCCGCACTCAAATTAGCCCTCATCTAGACTACGCAGATCTAACTCAGCGGTATGTTCAGTGCCAAGATGCTGGCGAGAAAAACCGTTGGTTGGTGATTCGATTGCTCAGTCATCCAAAGACTCCGATGAGCATCGAACAAACCGCTGAGATTTGTGGACTCAGTTGTAGTGGAGTGCGGAAAATTGCCCGTCGCTACAACGCCGAGGGTGCGGTCGGACTAGTCAATCGGCAACGCTTGAACCCTGGGGGCAATCGGTTGGCTTTAAGTGATGAACAGCAACGGCTATTGCGGCAACGCTTACAGAGTGCCCCGGATGATGGCGGACTCTGGAGTGGACCGAAAGTTGGGGAGTATATCGAAACCTACTTTGGCATTTGCTTACACCCCTCAACAGCCTGGAAGTATCTACGACGTTTGGGGTTGAGCTTGCAGGTGCCGCGTCCGGTGCATCATCAAAGCGCAACCCTTGAGCAGCAAGCAGAGTTCAAAGCAGGATTAGCAGGTCATGTGGCGTGGTTGCGCTCGTTGTTTCCCAATCGGGAGATTGTAATTTGGGCGGAAGACGAAGCTCGATTAGGCTTGCAACCCATTGTCAGGCGGGTTTGGGCACCCATAGGAGAACGCCCATCAGCGCATCATTCTCGCCGCTATCAATGGGTCTACACCTATGGTTTTGTCCATCCTGCCACTGGAGCGAGCTACTTCCTTTTATTGCCCCGTGCCAATGTCTCCATGATGCAGATGGCGTTAGAGCTATTTGCGGCTCAGGTCAATCCCCATCGTCAGCAGTTGATCATTCTATTGGTTGATCAGGCCGCGTGGCATATGAGCCAAAAACTTCAGGTGCCCCCCGGCATTTTCTTCTACCCGCTATTGCCCTATACCCTCCAACTGCAACCCACTGAATGTGTCTGGTCTTTGCTGCGCGAAGCAATCGCTAATCAAGTGTTTGACAATCTTGATGCTTTAGAGGATGTCTTAGTCAAGCGGTGCCAATGGTTGATGCAGCATCCTGTGATAGTTCAAGGCAAAGTGGGCTTTGATTGGATTCAAGCAATTTAATCTGGTCAAAAAGTACTGCCTTCCGCAATTCCGTATTATTTGGAGTTCAATGGGCGATTGCTCGTGGGTTGAATAGAGCGATTGCATTCCTAAACTCGTCATCCCGAAATTCAGGCTGCATTCCTGCTTATGATAAAAACAGAATAATCAAACATGGAAAATTACAATGACGGATGATGAACTCAGACAACTGATTGCTTCAAATGCCAGAGCCATTGAAGCAGCCGCTAGTGAGCGTATAGAGATGAGAACGGCAATCCTGAAATTAACAGATCTTCAGGAAGGAGTTATTAATTTATTGAGCCGTTTGGATGAAGAACGTCCGACTATCTTGCGAAAACTCAACACAATTGAAAACAAGATTGATCAGCTTTTGCAAAGTGAATAAGGCGATCGTCCGAGTAATTAGATTCAACATTTGAAGTAATGGGACAATCGCGCTTCTCCTTCACAGCTTAGGCGATCGCACCCTATCAAAAAATTTCCAACTATAACTTTTGCTTACAGCGTGATCAAATCGCCGACTTGGATTGTTTTTCCAGCTTCGGAGGGGTGGGTGCGGGTGTTGACTGCCAAACGGTAATAGTGGTTAAACCGCGAGGCTTCTGCCCAAGTGGGGAAGGTGGCTTTGCGGTGTTCTACAAACATTTTTTGAAAGTCGGGGTAGGGTTCTCCGGTGAGCGGGTCGCGGGTGGGAACGATGCAGCGCTGGCAGGGATTTACGCCCAAGAATTGAACCGCGCCGATGTGAAAGGGAACCAGGTTGCCTGCGGTGCTGAATAGCTGCTCTTCCCAAAAGGGTTCGGCGGCAATTTCTAGGGTGGTGCGGAGGCGCGATCGCATGTTCTCCACGCTCACCGGAAACCATGCCGCAACTGCTTCTACTGTTTCAGTGCTGATGATGGTTGGAGCGGGAGATTCTGTGTCGTCGGGGAAGCCCATTTCTGGGTTTTGAATGAGTTTGACGGGAAAGCCGAAGTAGCGGCCTAGCCAACTTTCTAAAGGGGTACGATCGCCGTCTAAACGAAAACTGAGCGATTCTGAGGCATCTTGAACCTGTAGAGAAACGGTGCGCTGTTCCAGATCAAAATTGGCGCGAAGTTTATGAATGGCAGGAAAGCGTTTGCCGTTCACAAACTGGCCCTGATAGTCGATGATGGCAAATTCTCGATCGCCCTTCAGCGCTCCACTCGTCAGCAGCGTTGCCTTGGTTACCGCGACGCCATCGAGGGATTTAATCGGATAGATGAGAATCTTGGCAAGATGAACCATGGTGGTGTCTACTTTTCGGCTTCTCGAATCAGGTCACTCCACACTGCAACGCCTGCAAATAGGCTGGCGACTAGCAGGGCGATGCTCTGGCTATGGGTGCTAAACAGGGCAACTAAGCCAATCACCACTAACGTGGGTAACTTGCGTTTGACAAACACGGTCTGGATTTGGTTCAAATCATGCCACAGACGTTGTTGCTCTGCAACGCTACAGTTGCCTAGTAAATGGCTGACCAGTGTACCTGTCGTCAGCAAGCTATATAAACGGCTGCGGCTAGCGGGATAGCAGAATGGGTTCAGTGAAAGGGCTTCGTCAAAGCTGGCGATCGCGCCTTCAAAGCGCCCCAATCGTCGCAACGATAACCCACGTTGATACCACAGATGAAACTCGTGGGGCAGTAGCTTTAAAGCGCGATCGTAGCTGATCACTGCGTCCTCTTCACGACGCAAATGGCTGAGTGCCTTGGCTTTATAGATCCATAGCTCGGCATCATCAGGATTTAGTTCTAGCGCTTTATCATAGTTTTCTAAAGCTACGTCTGGCTGTTTTTCTTTGAATAGCAAGCCTCGCAGTCGCCAAGCAGAATGCTCTTTCGGATCAGCCGCAATGGCGCGATCGCAACTTTCTAAAGCCTGTTCGCGCTGGTGTAGTCGTGCCATTTCCAGTGCTTTTAGGCTCCACACTTCCGCTGCATCAGGGTTAAGCTCTAGTGCCTTTTCCAGGCTTGCCAGCCCTTCCGCTTGTTGCTCCAACTGCAACAACACTACACCGCGATCGCGCCACAGTGAATAGTCATTCGGATCTCGCTCAATTGCAGCGGTGTAATCCTTAAATGCTTCGTGATAGCGTCCTAGTTTGCTCAACAGGCTTGCCTCCCCTTTGAGCGCTGGCAAGTAATCAGGATTCGTTTGAATAGCCTGTCTGTAACTGGCGAGGGCTTCCTCATCGCGCCCCAACTGCTTCAGCGCATCGGCGCGATCGCTCCATGCCGGATAATAATTGGGCTGAGCATCAATTGCCTGGTTGTAGTGGGCGATCGCCGCTTCAAACTGCTGCTTATCTGCCCATTGTCGCCCGTGCTGATGCAGCTGTAGCACTTTCATCTCGATTGGTGTCGCTGCATCTTCAATCTGCTGGCGGTATTCTGCTGGCGTTAGGTCAAGAGCTTTTTGATAGTCTGCCTGAGAATCGTTCGGTTGCGTCATAGAAGGTGACACCAAAATAGTAGACTGACGAATGGAAACTGAGATCCTCTAAACACCTAAGGAAACCCGATGAGTGCAGAACTTGACCCCGTAACGTTGATGAAAAAACAAGTTGGAGCCGCCGCCGCCGCAATGGTGCAATCTGGTTCCATTGTAGGACTGGGAACTGGGTCAACCGCAGCATTTATGATTCAGGCATTGGGCGATCGCCTGAAATCGGGCGACCTGAAAGATATTCAAGGCGTGACCACTTCATTTCAAGGGGAAGTGCTGGCACGAGAATGCGGCATTCCACTCACGACGCTGGATATGATTGACGGCATTGATATCGCGATCGATGGAGCGGATGAAGTCGATCCTGATTTGAACTTGATAAAAGGCGGTGGTGCCGCCCATACCCAAGAGAAGCTCGTGGAAGCTTTTTCTAAGAAATTTATTGTGATTGTAGACAGCGGCAAGCTAGTGGATAAGCTGAATTTGAACTTTTTGCTGCCTGTTGAAGTGATTCCGAAGGCACTGAACCCAGTGACTAAAGCGATCGAACACTTAGGCGGCAAAGTGACGTTACGAATGGGCGTCAAAAAATCAGGTCCCGTTGTCACTGATCAGGGAAATTTGATTTTGGATGTGAAATTTGCCAATGGCATTGATGATGCCGTCGCCCTCGAAAAAAACCTCAACAACATTCCTGGGGTGCTAGAAAATGGCTTGTTCGTCAACATGGTAGACCTCGTGCTAGTGGGCGAAGTGATTGATGGTCAGCCTGTCGTGCGGGAGATTAAGCGCTAAGTTAAGAGGCAGTGGGGAGTGCAGAGTGCGGAGTTTTGAACCTGAAACCCCGAACTCTGTATCCCCAACCCTGAAGCCTGACATCCCAACTCCGAACCCCTATGCTTTACCGACGTTTTGGACGGACTGAACTACAAATGCCTGTGTTCTCTTGCGGGGGAATGCGATATCAATACAAATGGCAGGATGTAGCGCTAAAAAGTATTCCGGCGGATAATCAGGCAAATTTGGAGGCAACGATCGCGCGATCGCTCAAGGTCGGCATCAACCATATTGAAACAGCGCGGGGCTACGGCAGTTCAGAAATGCAGCTTGGGCAAGTGCTGCACCAGTTTCCCCGCGAAAAGTTGATTATTCAAACCAAAACTTCCCCCAAAGAGAACGTCAAAGAGTTTCGCAAAACGATAGAGCAATCCCTGGCGCATCTAAAGCTGGACTACATTGATCTATTCGGGATGCACGGGATCAATACTGACGAAATCCTACAGTGGGTGGTGCGTCCTGGTGGCTGCATGGAGGTGATTCGCGATTTGCAGCAGCAGGGCAAAATCCGCCATGTGGGGTTCTCGACTCATGCGGCAAACCCGCAAGTGATTGTCCGTGCCTGCGAAACCGGACAATTCGACTATGTGAATCTGCATTGGTACTACATTAATCAGCGCAACTGGGATGCTGTAGCCGCCGCCACTCGTCAGGATATGGGCGTTTTCATCATCAGCCCCTCCGATAAAGGAGGAATGCTGTATAGTCCGCCCCAGCGCTTAGTAGATCTCTGTGCGCCGCTTAGCCCGATTGTTTTTAATGATTTATTTTGTCTGAGCCATCCGCAAATTCATACGCTCAGCGTCGGTGCGGCTCGACCCCAAGATTTTGATGAACATTTAAAGACATTGGAGTTGATCGATCGCGCCAATGAAGTGCTGCCGCCAATTTTGCAGAGGCTAGAGTCAGCCGCGATCGATCGGCTGGGCGAAGATTGGTACAAAACCTGGCATGTGGGATTGCCTACCCATGATGAAACGCCGGGTCGGTTGAATATTCCGGTCGTGCTGTGGCTGTGGAACCTGGCGATCGCCTTCGACCTAACCGAATATGCCGCCATGCGCTACAACCTGTTGGGGCAGGCAAGCCACTGGTTCCCCGGTGCCAAAGTCAATGAAATTGATGTCAACTCGCTCAAGCCTTATCTAACAAACAGTCCCCACGCCGATAAAATTCTTACCATCTTGCAAAAAGCCCATGACTTACTGAGTGGAAAAGACGTCAAGCGCTTATCTGAGACCTAAAGTTTTTTTGTCATGACATCGCAACTGATCTCTCTGTAATTTTAATGAGTGTTTTCTTTTGGCATTTCATCAGAACTTTATAATTCGCCGCCTGTGGAGCTCGTTAATAAAGTTTCTGTAAAGCTTTAGTCCATATACGTCTGTGACAAGACCGCATCCGTAAGTCACTTCAGCAAGATGGTCTAAGCAATTTTGCTTAACCAGTCCTTCAGTTGCAACACAGACCAAGAAAACTACCATCTGGAGAGTTCAAATGAGCCTGCAAAGATCAAGTGCAGCCGTCGCTTTAGCGGCTGCGGTAACGATGTTCGATGTAATGAGTGTCGCTAATCCAGCGGCGGCAGTGAGTCTAACGGGTTTGGATCTGCAAAATAATCTAGTTTTCTTCGACTCCAACACTCCTGGCACTGTAACTGGGAAAGTTGCAGTTACCGGACTTCAAACGGGCGAGTCGCTTGTTGGCATTGATTATCGTCCCTCTACCAGTGGGCTGTTCGGAGTTGGCAGTACTAGCCGCGTGTACTCGATCAATACCGCAACTGGCGCAGCAACGGCAGTGGGCGCGGCTCCTTTTAGCCCCGGCTTAAGCGGCAACGCGTTTGGTGTTGACTTTAATCCTGTTCCAGATTTAATTCGTGTAACTAGCAATGCGGGTCAAAACTTGCGATTGAGCCCAGTCACGGGCGCACAAGCTGCAAACTCACCCGATGCCTTGCTTGCCTTTGCCGCTGGAGATGTCAACTTTGGTCGGCCTGCTAACGTTGTAGCGGCTGCCTATGCGAATAACATCGCTGGCGTCACCGCTACGACCCTTTATGGAATTGATCCGCTCTTGAACGTGTTGGTGCGTCAAGGTAGCCTTAATTTTCAGGCGGGAAATCCCAACACTCCTGTGTCTCCTAACACAGGACGACTGTTCACGGTTGGATCGCTGGGTGTTGCACTGGGCACTAACTTAGTCGGGTTCGATATCTTCACACAGAATGGCACGGATATTGCCTTTGCAACGGCGGGTTCAAACTTGTACAACATTGATCTAAGCTCAGGTGCAGCCACGTTGCTGGGCGAGATCGGAGATGGTTCAAACCTCCAAGGAGTTGCGGCTGTGCCGGAGCCAACGACCATTATTGGCTCTGTGATTGGTGGCGGCATTCTGGCGCTGAAACGTCGCCGTCGTGCTAAGTCATCTGATGCAGCAAGTAACTAGATTCGGACTGAAGCTGAGAAGCACTGAAAATCCAAACCAAAAATCAATCGTGAGAGATTGCGTTATGCGATCGCACATTGGGGCATAGAGGACTGTGCCCTTTCTTTATGGGTAAAAATATGAATAAAAATGCAATTTTTTATAAGATCTATTACTCAAAATTGTTGAGACGCTTGACTAAATTTGGTTTAGGGTAGTACTTATGTTCTTCTAAGATTTTTTGGTGATGCCCCTGAATTGTTCGCGTCATGCTAAGAAATTGCGATTCTCCTTGGGAGAGGCTACGTCAACGCCTTACCTAAGTTGGCAGCAGAGCCAAGACCTGATCGACAAATGCCTGATGATCAATCACTGGCTTAGAAATATAACCGTCTGCACCACTCTGTTTCAGAAAATTTTCGCGATCGCCCTCCATGGCATGGGCAGTCACCAAAATAATCGGCAACATAGCGGTATTGGGGTCACTTTTTAACATTTGGGTAATTTTAATTCCATCTACTAACTTTCCTTGATACATACTTCGCGACAACGACACATCCATCAAAATAATATCTGCCTCGCCGTCCTGGGTAATCTGCATCACCTCATCCACATTCTCGGTGTGCCGCACATTCAACCCGCCTCGCTTCTGCAAAATTTTCGAGAAAATCTTAGCATTCATTAGGTCATCTTCCACAATCAAAGCTGTCTTCATACAGGCTCCTTACTAAAATGTTCCAGCATGAAAAAGTTGGCAAAACAACAAATAAGACTTTATATCCAAGGAATAGAGAAGATGAGTCCTCAAGTTGCCATTATGCTAAATGGTGTCAGTTCTAGATTACACAACGTGCGTGAGAAGTGCAGATAGTAGGAAAAGCTCATGGCTAAACAATTAGATGTGTTTTCTGGTGGACAGGTGATTGCGACTGCCTTGCATACCGAAATGCAACAGTCCTATCTCGAATATGCCATGAGTGTCATCGTCGGACGGGCGTTGCCAGATGTGCGTGATGGACTCAAACCCGTGCATCGTCGCATTTTATACGCTATGCATGAATTGGGGTTAGTCCCCGATCGCCCCTACCGCAAATGTGCGCGGGTTGTGGGGGATGTGTTGGGCAAATATCATCCCCACGGCGATCAATCGGTTTACGATGCCTTGGTTCGCTTGGTGCAAGAGTTTTCCAGCCGTTATCCATTGCTGGGCGGTCATGGCAACTTTGGTTCTGTAGATGACGATCCACCCGCCGCCATGCGCTATACCGAAACGCGGCTAGCGCCAATTGGCAACGAGGCATTGCTCACCGAGATTGGCGATGCCACTGTTGATTTCATCGGCAACTTTGACAATTCACAGCAAGAACCCACGGTGCTGCCTGCGCAGTTGCCCATGTTGCTGCTGAATGGCAGTTCAGGCATTGCCGTCGGCATGGCAACCAATATTCCACCCCATAACCTGGGAGAAGTCGTAGACGGACTGATTGCCCTGATTGACAACCCCACGTTGCCCGATGAAAAACTGGTGCAACTGATTCCTGGACCGGACTTTCCCACGGGCGGTGAAATTATTGACACGCAAGGCATTTGGGAAGCCTACACCACTGGTAAAGGCAGTGTGCCCGTGCGCGGCGTATCGCGGTTTGAAGAGGTTCCCTTTGGACGCGGACGGAATCGCCGCACTGCAATCATCGTCACAGAACTGCCGTTTCAGGTGAACAAGGCGGGTTGGATCGAGAAGATGGCAGACTTGGTTAACCAGGGAAAGCTAGAGGGCATTGCTGACTTGCGCGATGAGAGCGATCGCGATGGCATTCGGGTGGTGATTGAACTGAAGCGAGATACCAATCCGCAAAGAGTTCTCAACGCGCTCTATCGTCAAACTGCCCTTCAGAGCAACTTTGGCATCACAATGCTGGCATTGGATCATGGCTTGCCTCGCCAAATGCCGCTGCGGGATATGCTCCAGTGTTTCATAGCCTTTCGGGAAGAAACTCTGACGCGCCGCTATCAGCATCAACTGACGGAAGCCGAAAACCGTCACCACATCTTGCAAGGGCTACTGACTGCGCTCGAAAATCTGGATGCAGTGATCGATATTCTTCGCAGTGCGCCGGATGGCAGTACGGCAAAAGCTGAGTTTCAGCAGCGATTGAACCTTAGCGATCGCCAATCAGATGCCATTCTCGCCATGCCGCTGCGCCGCCTCACTGGGATTGAGCGAGAAAAATTGCAAACCGAAGCGAAGGAACTGACCGCCGAAATGGCAGGATTGCAAACGCTGTTAGGTGATCGCCACGAATTGCTGAAATCTCTGAAAAAAGATTTGCGATCGTTGAAGAAAAAATTTGGTGATCCACGCCGCACAAAAATCTTGGCGATCGGCAATCAGGCACCAACAGAAGAACCAGTAGAAGTTAAAAGCCGAGACTCTGCCGGAAAAAAATCTCCAACTCCTGAGTCCTCACTCCCGACTTCTTATGCCTCCCTAGAAGAAACCGAAGTTACAGAAACCGTACTGGAACTGACTCAGCGTGGCTATGTCAGACGCATCACCCCTAAAGTGTTTCAACGGCAATCTCGCAATCGCACTGGAGATACATCTTCTGTCACTTTGATTGAACTGGACGATTTTACGGTACAAACCCAGTTCACGACTACTGCCAAGGAGTTGATAGCGCTGACTCGCAGCGGCAAAGCTTACGTCACACGAGTAGAAGATGTTCCACAAGCGACAGCACGTTCTAAAGGTGCCCCTTTGATTACGCTATTGCCTGCTGCTGCCCAGAACGATCCGGCTGGAGTTGTGGGTAGTTTTATTCTGCCGGATGACCGCGAAGGCAAGAACCTGCTGATTGTCACTCAACAGGGGCGGGTCAAGCGGTTACCCTTAGAAGACTTTGTTGGCTTGACTGGCAGAGGTTTAACTGCCCTCAAGTTAAAAGAAGCCGATCAAATTGCCAGCATCACGATCGCTCAACCCGGTGAACAACTGGTGATAGCCGCATCCAGCGGTAGGATGGTGCGTGTGGAAGTAAATGACGATTATCTACCGATGCAAAGCCGCACGGCTCAAGGGCAATTGGTAATGCGATTGGGCAAGCGAGAACGATTGGTCGGTGCGGCAACCGCTTCTCAAGGTGGAGTCTTACTGCTGACGACCGAAAGAGGCTATGCCAAACGGATGCCGATTGCAATGTTGCGCCTGTCTACTCCAGGCGAATTGGGTGCCTATGGAATGCAATTCAAGATAAAAACCGATGCCCTAGCTGGACTGGCTGCTGTGCGCTCTGAAACTGAGGTGATACTGCTCACGAACCAAGACCGCATGGTGCGCCTCGATCTAGCGGCGGTGCCAATGCAAGGACGAGATACGGCAGGCGATCTCATCCTTGACCTGGATCAAAACGAAAAAATCGAAACGCTGATTGCTATTCCAGTCCCCGCTACCGGGTCTGATGGTGAATCATGATTCTGTACGGGAAATTCTGCTGCGATCGCGTCAACTTATGAAAGAGAAGCGTGATCGCTATTTGATTGCATTGGGAAGTGCGATCGCTCTTTACTTGTAAATTTTCAAAACTTTGAGTGCATGTAGATAGACTGCCGCTAATATCTAGAATTAACCTAACCAGCCCAACGGCACAGTTGAGCGGCAGTAAATACCCCTGAACTAAGCACTCAGATCTCTCGGTTGTCCGCTCCAATAAAGTGTTGGGCTGCTGTCTGCACCGCTAGGGCTATTGCAGACTCGACAACCATTCATTTGTAATTTGTGGAGATTGCAAATGGACGACAGATAGATGGGCGTATTCCTGTTGCTGAAATAGTACAGGATACTTTTTACGATTTCGTTGATAGGTTTGCAACATCCATAGCAAGATAGATTCCTGACTGAAGAACGATTTCCTAATATCTTCACGATTGCCATTCCAAAGTTCTTCTTGTTTAAGAGATCGTCGCAATGTTCGCCGCAAGAGTCGCCCCATAATTAGCCAGAAAGAGTAATCCAGAAACACAATTGTCTCAGCTCGACTCCAAACGATGTTACGAACTGCACTGTAGTTGCCATCCACAACCCAGCAATCACGACTCAAAGCCTCGGTTACTCGATCCCGAAATACTTGAGGCGGAGGGGCTGTCCAATTCGGCTCCCAGTATAGTGCGTCTAGCTCGATGTAAGGAATCTGGAAGTGCTGAGCGACTTGTTGCGCTAAAGTCGTTTTCCCAGAGCCCGTAGTTCCTACAACAGAAATTCGCTTGCCACAATGCTGAAGACTTTTTTGCATAGACCCAATTTCTAAATCTCAAGCTCGCTGCTCCGCTTATTTGAGCTTAGTTAATCGCTTCATAGATAGATTGAAGCGATTTAACTTTTGACACCCAACAAGTGCTCTTTGTACACTGTCCCAGCCAAGAGCTGAAAGCAGCCCAACTATTGATTATGCAGAAACTTTCCGTATATCTCCCCTCACCTTCCATCAGATATTTTGATTTTAGGTACGAGTCAGGTTAGCGGCTTCTTGCCCCGTCATCGCATCCACAACCAGCAAAACTTCGTGGGGTTGCACAAGACTTTTGATATTCTTTGCAATCTTACTTGCGTCCTCATAAGATTGCGTATTATATTCCACCACCTGGCAAGTATAAAGATTCTTATTCGCAAACACATGAATATATATTCATACGTTAAGCTGTTTATATAATTGAAAAGAGGTGATTTATGTCTACTGTTAGTCAAATGAAATGTGCCTGCGAATCTTGTCTGTGTGTAGTTTCGCTATCAGATGCCGTGACAAAAGACGGTAAGTCCTATTGTGGTGAAGCCTGCGCAAATGGTCATCCGGCAGGTGAAGGCTGTGGACATACCGGCTGTACCTGCAACACTTAGATCACGTCCAATGCGATTTATCGATGCCAGACAATCTGACTGAAATCATTACCGAAAATTTTGAGGATGGGGAAGATTTCTGTTGTGAGCTTCCCCATCCTGATCACTCTGACCCTGCTGATCTCGCTCAAACTGAAACATTGACGGTTGAGCAAGCACAACGCATGTCGGAATTTTTTGGTTTTTTAGCCGATACAAATCGGTTACGAATTCTCTCCAAACTGGCAGCTAAGGAAATGTGTGTTGGTGATCTAGCGATCGCCCTAGAAATGAATGAATCAGCCGTATCCCATCAATTGAGAACACTCCGCACGATTCGTTTAGTTAGTTTTCGCAAGCAGGGGCGGCATGTATTCTATCGCTTGCAAGATCATCATGTTCTTAATTTTTATCAGGCGATCATTGAGCATTTGGATGAGACACTCACATGATGGCTAACTCAAGTTTTCTAACGCTACCTGAAACCAATTCCGCGAAAACCAATTAAGCAAAAAGCCCCAACTCCGAACAATTCAATTTCTTTCATCTTCTAATCTTCAAAACAGCCGTTCTATGATTGGATTGGGTTGAGTAACTCTAGCAGTTCTGATTCTGATAGCAAAGCTACACCAAGGGATTGGGCTTTCTTCAGCTTGGAGCCTGCTTCTTCGCCTACTACCACGTAGCTCGTTTTTTTGCTCACTGATCCTGTCACCTTGCCTCCTGCCTGTTGGATCAAGGCTTCAGCTTCGTCGCGTTTGAGGGTGGGCAGGGTTCCAGTGATAACGAAGGTCTTGCCGACAAAAGGAGTTGGAAGCCGAGAGTCGTCCGACGTGCGGAGTGCGGAGTGGAATTGGATTCCGGCGGTTTGCAGGCGATCAATCAGATGACGGTTGGCGGGGTTTTGAAACCATTGGTGAACAGATTGGGCAATTTCACTGCCGATGCCATAAACGGAAGCGATCGCGTCTACCGTCGCTTCAGACAAGGCTTCCACGCTGGTGAACTGCTGGGTTAGCACTTGTGCATTGACGCTGCCCACATGACGAATACCTAATCCATAAAGCACTCGTGACCAGGGCTGCTGTTTAGAAGCAGCGATCGCGCTGACCAATTTCTCCGCCGACTTTTGCCCCATCCGCTCCAACGACATCAGTTGCTCAACGGTGATGTCGTATAAATCAGCAACGGATTGCACTAAGCCCGTATCGACAAATTGCAGCACCCATTTTTCGCCGAGTCCGTTAATATCCATGGCATCGCGGGCTGCCCAATGCTCTAAAGCTCCCCGGATGATCGCCGGACAGGATGCATTGATGCAGCGCGTCACCGCTTCCTTCTCTGGTTTAACTAGGGGTTGGCTACATTCGGGGCAATTGATCGGCATTTGGAACGGTTCAGTGGTTTCAGGGCGCAGTTCATACAAAACCCGCACCACTTCTGGGATAATTTCCCCGGCTTTGCGAATGATCACTGTATCCCCGACGCGAATATCCAGTTCGGCAATGCGATCTCGATTGTGCAGCGTTGCCCGTGCGACCGTGGTTCCTGCCAATAGCACCGGGCGCATTTCTGCCAGGGGGGTGACGGCTCCAGTCCGCCCTACATTGACGCTAATTTTTTCGACTACCGTGGGTGCTTCCTCTGCCGGATATTTGAGCGCGATCGCCCAACGCGGAAACTTTTGCGTAAAGCCCAACTGAGCCTGTACTGCCAGCGAGTTCAGCTTCACTACCACGCCATCCGTCATGTAAGGCAGAGTACGGCGCTCAATTGACCAGCGATCGCAGTACTCAACAACCTCTGGCAAACTCAAGCAAAGTGCCCCCTCTGGATTGACGCGAAACCCCAGAAGCTTCAAACTTTGAAGCACGTTCCATTGATTGGAGAGAGTCGGGAGCCGGGAGTCGGAATTGGAAGCAATGTCTTCAGCCCCTAGACTCGCGCCCTCCACTCCAAAATGCAGCGTATAAGCAAAAAAGTCTAGCTTCCGTTTAGCAACAATTTTGGAATCCAATTGCCGTAAAGTGCCAGCGGCAGCATTGCGAGGATTAGCAAATAAGGCTTCGCCTGCCTGTTCGCGTTCCTGGTTAATTTGGGCAAACGAGTCGAGGGGCAAAAAGGCTTCGCCGCGCACTTCCACTACAGTTGGCGGGTTTTTCAGGTTGAGCTTGAGGGGGATAGAGCGAATCGTTTTCACATTTTGAGTAATATCTTCCCCAGAAATGCCATCGCCGCGAGTGGCTCCTCTGACCAACACGCCATTCTCATACGTTAGAGATAACGACGATCCGTCAATTTTCAATTCGCACACATACTCAAAGTCTGCAATATCTGAAGCCACTCGCCGCCAGCGATCCTGCCACTTTGCTAAATCCCCGTTGCCAAAGGCATTTTCTAGGCTGTAGAGAGGAATATTGTGGCGGACAGAGGTGAATTGGCTGGCGGGACGTTCGCCCACCCGCTGAGTTGGGCTATCGGGCGTAATCAACGAGGGATACTGAGTTTCTAGCGCAATCAGTTCGTGATAAAGCGTGTCGTAGACCGGATCTTCAAGAATGGGAGCATCTAAAATATAGTAGGCGTAGCTGGCATTTTGCAGCAGTTGCCGCAGTTCTTGAAGGCGCTGCTCAATACCGTCGGGAACCTGTTCAAGCGTTAATTGCGTCGAGTCCATCTACCCACAAAACTCAAATCTATTTTTAATCAGTTTAGCGAGGCCGCGGCAAGTCGCAATCAAATTTTGCTCAGCGATCGCTCCAAACTGTCAAAGATCCGTTATCCTGCGGTGTAGTTGAATGTGCAAACTCTGGGTCACTTCATGCGACTTTGGCTAACCAGTTTTATCTTGCTATTTGGGGCAGCGGAATTGTGGCAGTGGGTGGAACAGGCATCCTTGCCAACGCCATTTTTTGTGCTGGGCGGTGCGTTTTTGGCGATCGCCTCTAACTATGGCAAGCTTTCAATGCCGTATCACCTGGATTCTAAAGCAACCGATTCTTCATCCAAAAAGGTCGCTCCAAGTCAATCAACTAAAGCGGTGTCGCCTGCAACCTCTACAAAATCCTTAACCCGCCCCAGCGTGGTTTCCTTTGAAATTCAAAAGCCCTTCAAACCCGGAGATTAACCATCTAGATGCTGGTTAACGGATCAAAACTGATAGTTGACGCTGAAGTAGAAGCCAGAATCTTGGACATCATTGCCGCGATCGCGCAGACGCAGAAACGATGCTGCATAATCCAGGCGGATATTTAGGCCGGGATAGGGTTGCCACAGGAAGCCCAGCCCAGCCCCTGCTAAAAATCGCTGATCGGCTTCAGGATTGGGATTAGAGGACTTATTCCAGACTTTGCCCATGTCAATAAAAGGGGCAATTTGGGCGATCGGGCTGCCAGCTTCATCGCGCAAAAAAGTAATCCGATCTTCAACCGAGAGCCGGAAGCCGTTATCTCCTGAACGGGCATTTTGCCGAAAGCCACGCACCGATTGTCCACCGCCAATCACAAACTGTTGAGAGGGCAACAGCGCATCGGGCGTAAGCTGCAAATCGGCTTGAAAAATCACCAGATGGCTGCTGCCAAAGCGTTGTACTCGCTGCACCTGTCCCAACCAGCTAAAAAACCGTCCATCTGGAATAGGCGACTCATTGATCGTAGCGTTGAGAATATCCAACCCGATGCTGAACTGCGATCGCAGTGCCCATGCCCCTAATGGATCACGCTTCACATAGTCTTGCCCCAGCTTGAGAACTCGCGTGCGGCTATTGCCCTCCTGATCGGGACCAATCCCAAAGGGAAATGGAATATCACTAAACAGGAAGGTTTGCCCATTTTGGGCCGTAAACCCGATCGATAATCCCAACTCTTGACGCGGATTGCGGATAATTGGATGCCGAAAACTGATTTCATAGAGCTGAGAACTGCCTTGAATATCCAACGCTCTGAACGCCGGATCAATAATTCGGTTCCAGTTTGGGGCAAACCGAAACTGAACAGTGCTGTTTTGGGGCGTGACGGGCACCCGATAAACCAGATCGAGCGTGTCGGCACCACCCGCCGTCGTGCGGTAGTACGTCAGCCCAAGATCATCTCCATAACCTGTAATATTGCGATAGCCGAGAGAGCCGCCCAACCGCACAGAACCCACGCTAGGCGGTGAGTAGTTATCCACGCCAATCAAACCGCTGAGTGCTTTTGCCTCGGTCACGCGCACAACCAACACGCTCTGCCCCAGGTTGGTGCCTGGTCTCAGGCTGGCTTCCACATTGGTAAATAATGGATCGGCTTTCAACAAGCGCAGTTGATCTTCTAGTTGATCGCGGTTCAAAGGCGGCTGCGCACCTAAGCCAATGCGACTGCGGATATAGGCAGACTTGACCCGCTGATTGCCCTCCACCGTGATCGCTTCCAGGGACCCTTCAATCACTCGAATTTGGACTGTGCCGTCGGTTACAGCTTGCTCAACCAGCACCGATCTAGAGGTAATGTAGCCGCGATCGAGATACAGTTGCGTGATGCTATCTGCTGCCTGTTGCAACTCGCTCAAACTAACCGATCGCCCCTGCAATGGCTGAATAATTGGATTCCAATTTTTAGGACTTAAAACGGTGCTGCCAACCACCTCAATGGTTTTCACTGAAATTTGCACCGCTGGCTGATCAGGCGCAGGTGGCATGATGGGGGCAGTTGGGGTCGGAAGTGTAGGCTGAGTTTGGGGCAACGGCAGCGGAGTGGGGGTCGCACCTGGCTGAATCAAGCGATCGCGATTTGGATCGGGAGTCGTGCGGCTTGGATCTGGCAGTTGTGCCACAAGTAACGGTGCAGAACTGTTGAAATCAACGCCTTGTTCCGCCAAAGCGGTTTTTGCCAGCATCCCAACCGAAACAGCCTGAGCTAAACAACCCATCGCTATCGCACCAGCGCAGCCAAAATTATTTGCCCTAGAAAACTCCCACCATTTACATTGAAGATATTGCATAGAAACAGCCATGCTGCGCTAGTTTACTCCGAGAGAATTTTACTCTCCTTATTCAAATCCTCGTGAGAATTGCAACAAACCCGGACAAATCTTAGAGCTGACGGAGGACTGAGAAATCGTTAGTAAATTTTGATGTTCGATCGATGAAAGTGACTTGATATTAAGCTGCGTAGGCGGATTGCAGATCAGGCATGATGATGAATGAGATTGGTACCGTGAGTTCGCAATCAACAGATTTTATTTCCACTTGTTATTCGCCACTCGTTATTCGTCATGTCTCTTCAAAAATATTCTTCGCCTGGTTTGTCAAAACGTCGCAAAAATCTTTGGTTTGAGCGATTCATGGCGATCGCAGCAGTCACCAATCTGGCACTTATCACCTTCGATCTCACCTATGTGCCATGGCGAAACTTTTGGCTGCAAGGAAACCTGGGCATTCCCTTGACTAACTTCAAGCTGAATATTCCGCTGCCCACGAACATCTGCCGCGATCGCTCAGTCGAAACAGGGCAACCATCGCGCACCATTCAGCAGTCAGCAGTTATCTGCCTCTATGACCCCGTTAAAGGAATCGAGCCACACCGAGACACCCAAGCCTATTTAGATGCCGTTGCCCAGCTTGAAAGCCAACTTGCCCAAAAGGGAGTGGAAGCCGGATTGCAAGATGTCGCCGTTCAAGCCACCTTGACTAAACTGCAAAAACTAAGCACCGAAATGGTTGAGACCAACCCATTTGCGGCATCCGGCAAAAGTGGTGCCCTAGAAAAAATTAAAAACAATATCCGAAATCGTGTTGCTACTCGGACAAACACGAAGGTGTCTACCAAGGAAGCCTTTAATATTTTTTGGAGTACTAACAATTCCAGATATCCAAACTACCTCTCTCCCACAACCTGGAACAGCGAGATTGCCTGGTTTTCTCAAACCATCCGACCCTTAATACAGACTAATTACTATCGCACCGTGGATGAGAACGGCAATCCAACCAACAATTTTTGGCTGCTGGATGCTCCGTTTGTGATCCTATTCTTGTTAGAGTTTCTGGCGCGCACTTACTACATCAGCCGTCGCTATTCTAGCTTGACCTGGCTAGATGCCATGATTTGGCGATGGTACGATATTCCGCTGTTTGTACCGTTTAGTCTGTTTGCTCCCACTTGGACACTATTACGGGTGTTGCCAACTACCCTCCGGTTGCATCAGGCACAGCTAATTAATCTGGAGCGAATTCAGGCGCGGGCACGGCAAGGTTTTGTGTCGGCGATCGCGAGTGAAATGGTAGAGGTGATCATTGTCCAGGTGATTAACCAAATCCAGGGTTCCATTCGCCGTGGAGAACTGACGAATATGCTACAGCGTGCCACCTCCCGTCGCTATGTCGATGTGAATAATGTCAACGAGATCGAGGCGATCGCGGCGCATCTGACGCAAATGATGGTGCATCAAATCTTTCCAAAAATTCAGCCCGATTTAGAAGCATTAGTGCGCCACAGCATTGAGACCGTGATGAATCAATCGCCTGCTTATCGAGGATTGCAAGCAATACCCGGCATTGGCGCTGTACCTGCTCAAATCACCGAGCATCTGGTTCATGATATTACCCAACTCATCCACAACACCTTAAAGACCGCCCTGGATGACCCCAAAACCGCCGAATTGGCTGCTCGCCTCATGCAAAATTTAAGCGGTTCCTTTATTCAACAGGCCCAGCAAAGCAACCTACAAGAGGTGCAAACTCTGATTACCGACCTGCTCGAAGAAATTAAAATTAACTATGTTCAAAATCTGTCTGAAGAAGATGTCACGTTGATTCTGGATGAAACCCGACAGCTACATCAGAAAAGGACCCGAAAATAGATATAGAACAGATCAAGTGTATTAAAGTAAGAGGGCTATCCAATCCACTCCTCTACCCCTTCCCTTCTCTACCATGCCCCTCAAATCTTCTCAAATCTTAGCGCTGCTTAAAGAGAAACGAGCCGATTTTGAGCGGTTTGATCACACGGCACAGCAAGCTTTTCAGAAATATCGTGTCGCTTTGGCAAAGGCTTCTCATATGTCAGAAGATGCGATTCTCAAGGATTTAAGCGACTGTGCTCCCAGCGATCGCGGCGCGGAACCCTTGGAATCGCTGGTCAATGATGGTAATTGGGTGAAATCCTCTGGGCTGGTATGGCAAAGCCGCGAAGACAGCCATGCCTGGGTGCGCGATCGCCTGACGGACATTTCCACCTTTGCAGTGGATGGCTCCCAAATTTATCCTGGCAAGGATATCTCTCTTCCGATCGCGTTGATCCAAATTGGCTGGTTTGAAAACTTTCATTCTGCTAATAAACACTACGACAAAGATATTGCCGTGGATGTGATGACTCCCGCAGATCTGAAAGCAAGTAGCAGCGGTGATCCGGTGGATCGGCGGGTGAACATGCGCCGATTTGAAATGGAAGTGGAGCGACTCATTCAATACATGGAAGATCGGGCGGGCGATCGCGCCTGTCTGGCATTCTTTGATGGTTCCCTGGTCGTCACTTTTGCAGAAGCGTTTGATCAGACCACGCGAGATTTTTATGTGAAATGCGTTGTGCGGCTGTTGCAGGCAAGCGAACACTACCAGGTGCCCGTGGTGGGCTACATTGACACCAGCTATGCGCGGGATTTGACAGTCATGCTGCAACGCCTGTTCAACCTGCCCGATGCTCCTTCGATTCACGATGCACCGCTACTCGGAACCTTTATGCAGTGGGGAGATCGCACGCCGCTTTTTTCCTGCCGGCGCTCTGGTGTTTTACATGACTACCCTGTAGCGATCGCTGACCAAATCAGCTTTACTTACCTCAAAGCCCACGACGGTTTACCCGTGCGTTTAGAACTACCTCAATGGATTTATGACTGTGGACGGCTGGAGCAAATTTTAGACTGGGTGCGGTGCGAAGTCATCATCGGCGGTGGCTATCCCTATGTGATTGAAACGGCTGATCAAACCGCAGTGCTCAAAGCTGAAGATCGCCAACTATTTTTCCGGCTGCTGCAAGACTGGGCGGAATCAGAGGAATTAACCCTGCGACTCTCTCGCAAAATGGTCAGCAAAGCCAGGCGACGATAGATGATATGAAATCCGGCTAAGTAGTTATCGTTAAGCATTAGCTTCCTGCCACCAGTGAAAATGAGTCAGACCTCGAATAAATTCGTGCTGCTTAAGCAGTGCACAGCAGCGGTCACAAAGTACTTGTTCAAGGTCTTCAATCTTCTCAAAGATACGATTTACAATCGGTTCATCCAAAATTGACCACAGGCGTTCTGCGGGCTGTAACTCAGGTGAATAGGGGGGGAGAAATTCCAGGTGCAAACCTTCGGGTAATACTACCTTGTCACTCGTGTGCCAACCCGCTTGGTCAACGCTCAATAAAACATGTTTGTGCTGACCCAATCCAAAATGCTGAGCAAAGTCTGCTAAGACTCGATTGAACAAGTCGATGTTGACTTTGGGCATGATCCACCAGTACGTCTCGCCGGAGGCAGGATGAACAAAACCGTAGACCCAGACCCACTCATAACGCCACTGCACTTTAGCAATTGGGTTTTCCCACCAAGGCACCCAGATGCGCCGCAGCACGGGCTTGAGACCGATTCGATGTTCATCCATTGCCCAGAGTTGAATCTCTGCCTGAGGATACTGCTGACGCAACTGCTCTACTCGCACGGGCAGTTTTTTTTCCAGGCTTCCTGTTCTTGCGGGTCTTGCTGCTGATGCTCAGGGCGCGGCACTCGCAGGCGAAACTCCATCTGCTTGAGGTATTCCCACCCTCGCTGAGGCGACACTGGACGCTCAGCACTCGACTCATCCAATCGGCAACCTTGCGTCCATTCCACAAGCCGTTTTCAGTCGTAGGCGTTGCAATCGCTTGCAGGAGTTGGGCTTGTTGAACTTCATCGAGTAAAGGTTCGGCTCCACAATTGTGCTGCCGACCATCCCCCACACTTGCGTCTCCCTTTCGATTGTAGCGATTGGCTATCACCCGTATCCAGCGCAACGAATACCCCGTTACCTCGCGCACCTCTGCCGTCCGCTTGTCCTTCGCCAGTAGCCACAGAATTTGGTACTGACTACGTTCGATCCCCTCTTTCGCTTGACGATACCGCTCCTCCAATTCTTCACAACTGAGATGAGGCTCAAGGGTTAGGCGTTTGGGCATAGGACTTTCTAGGCTAACTCTATGCAGTAAGCTTACACCCGGATTTCATATGACTTGTTGGCAGTCTAATGGACAATGGGCATAGGCACCATCCAAAGGCGGCAGGCAATGAGACTATTAGTCAGTAATGATGACGGCATTTTTTCACTAGGCATTCGCTCGTTGGCAAACACTCTGGCAGAAGCCGGACACGAGGTTTTTGTGGTCTGCCCTGATCGCGAGCGATCGGCAACGGGGCATGGACTGACGCTCCACCAGCCGATTCGTGCTGATCGGGTGGAATCGGTGTTTCATCCCGCCATCAAAGCATGGGCATGTTCTGGAACACCTTCGGACTGCGTCAAGCTGGCGCTATGGGCATTACTTGAGGAAAAACCTGATCTAGTGCTATCCGGGATTAATCATGGGTCCAATTTGGGCACAGATGTTCTGTATTCAGGCACGGTATCCGCCGCTATGGAAGGTGTGATTGAGGGTATTCCTGGCATTGCATTTAGTTTGACCAGCTTTTCATCTCAAGACTTTGTGCCAGCAGCAAATTTCGCGCGATCGCTGGTTGCCAAGCTCGAAAAACGGCCCCTTCCTCCCTCGATGTTGTTGAATGTGAATGTGCCTGCGGTCAAGTCGGAGGCGATCGCGGGTGTTGCTGTCACTCGTCAGGGGGTGCGCCGATACATCGATGTGTTTGAAAAGCGAGTTGATCCACGGGGCAAAACCTATTACTGGCTAGCAGGAGAACTGCTGGAGGAGGTAGAAGACTCATCGGAGTTCGCCGAGGTCATTCCCACGGATGTTCAGGCAAATCGACAAAACTACATTACAATCACGCCGTTGCAATATAATTTAACCGCTTCAAAAGGTCTAGAAAATCTAAAAGATTGGGCAAAAGAGCTATCTAACTATGCGCCCTTGATCAGTTGAGCTATGACGGCGCTCAAATCTGCGAAAGAGCGGAGCGATCGCTCTATTGAACCCCAATAATAGAGCGGTCTCCCCACGTTGTGAAGGAGCAGCGCGATCGCCCCAGCATACTTAAGAAATGGCACTCCAGTTAATCTAAATCTTCCTCTGTCAATCCCGCATCTTTGAGAAGACTTCTTAAAGTGCCAGTCGGTAAATCTCGATTGCTATGAACAGGAATTGAAAGAATCACGGTTTCACCTTCTTTAGCGTAAATGTGATGACTACCAGTGATGCGTTTCAACTCCCAACCATACTGCTCAACAATCTTGCACAACGCTTTACCGGAAATAGACTTCATACAGTTAATTCAATCAACTGTTTTTCTGGCTCAAGGGTTTCTTGCTGTCCAGCAACTTCAAGCCAACCTTGAATGGCATCCTCTAACATTTCTAGTAATTGCTCGTAGCTTTCTCCCCAAGTATGGCAACCCGGAAGAGCTGGTACAGAAGCACACCAAACACCGTCCTCCTGCCAGATAATCGCCTTAATTTTCATCTCAAATTTCTTATGCTGCTTCGTATTAACAGTTTAGCGTGAGCGATCGCCCCAGGCTGGGAATAAGAAGAGAGATCGCCCCAAGTTCCGATGGAGAGGGGCGATCTCTCTATTGAAGTCGAATAACCACGCGATCGCCCAAGCCTGTAAAGGTAGCAGCGATCAACTGATTGGGCTATTTGCTGATGAACCTGAAGCAATGGATCAAATCATGTCAGAGATTGCCTGAGATCGCGGTTGACGGGTAGGTAGATTAGTAAACCCTTGCGCCCTATCGTCAGATGCACCAGGAAGTTGCTTTGGTAGTGAGGTGGACAAGTTTTGGACGGTTTCGGCGAGGTCGATGCCAGTGGTTTGGCGGAGTTGCTCGATGAAGGTAGCGAGTTGGGTGGCAGTGTTGCTGTTGCTGCTGTCTACCATAGTGATATTTTGCACGGTGACATCGGGAACAGCGGCAGTGAGGGTTTTCAGCAGGGTTTCTAGGCGCTGCAATAGATAGATGTCGCGGGCATTAGAACCGGCATCGCGCCAAGATTCCGCAAGGCGTAGGGTGCCTTCGGCTCTGGCTTTACCGTCTTCCAGGATTTTGGCGGCGTTACCTTGGGCTTGGGCGATCGCCTGCTTCGATTGTGCCTCTGCGGGGGCAATCACATCTGCCTGCAACTGCTGTTTCACCTGCTTGATGCGTTCTTGCTGAACGGGCACTTCGGCTTGAATTCGGGCAAGCTCGGAGGCGATTTCGGCGATCGCTTCGGCAATCACCGCCTCGCGCATCGTGGTTGCGTCGGTAAGGCGACGTTGAGCATCGGCTTTGGCAATTCCCATATCGCGATCCAGACGACTGAGCGAGGTGATTTTGCTATTTTCCGAGGTTTGAATCGCGGATTCTGCTTTTGCCTGGGCTTCAGCAATCCGAGAGTCGCGCAGCATGTCTGCCTGCTGCTTGCGTCCGATCGAGTCAAGATAGCGGACATCATCGGAAATGTTTTGGATTTGCAGCGTGTCTAACACCAAGCCCAATTTTTCCAGGTCATCTTCGGCTTCATCCAATAAGCTTTTAGCAAAGGCGATTTTGTCTTCGTTCACCTGTTCTGGCGTGAGGCTGGCAAGAACACCGCGCAGATTGCCTTCCAGGGTTTCCTTTGCCATCTGTTCAATTTCGGCACGGTTTTTGCCCAATAGTCGCTCGATCGCATTGTGAATGGCGGGTTCTTCCCCAGCAATTTTGATGTTGGCAACCCCTTCCACCTTCAGCGGAATGCCACCTTTGGAGTAAGCATTGGCAACTTTTAGATCAATAATCATATTGCTCAGATCCATCCGCAGTGCCCGCTCCAGCAAAGGCACCCGCACACTGCTCCCGCCTTTGACCAGGCGATAGCCCACTCTGCGCCCGTTGGCAAGCTCATGAGAACTTCCGGCAAAAATTAATACTTCGTTGGGCTGACAAATGTAATACAGGTTGCGGATGGCGAATAAGCCCGCGCCCGTCCCCAATCCCAAAATTCCCAGCAGGGCAATAATCGATTCAAACATGGTTGTTTTCCTATGACAATTCGCAGAATGGGAGGATATTACGGATTATTTTTGCGATCGCGCTGGCGATTGAGGGTCGATGCTACGTCAATTCCTAAGGTTTGATCGACGCGATCGAGAAACTGACGGACGATTTCGGGATAGACATTCATCAGGCTGGCGAGGGTTTTGCCATCACCGTTGTCGATCACGTTAATGTTTTCCAAGTGCAAACGGTTCGGAATTTTGGCAGCTTCTTGCAGCACCATTTCAATTTGCTGAATCAAAAACACCTCTGCCGCATCCACGCCCGTTTTCTGCCAAACCTCTGAGAGCATATCGTTGACCAGCGCCGATGCCTTGGCGTTTTCTGAGAGTTCGGCGGCGGCACCCTTAGCGTAAAAGGTTTTGGCTTCGCGATCTGCTTCGGCGGGTAAGACTTGATCGGCTTCCAACCGCAACCGTTCTAGCTCTGCCCGGACCGTCTGAAATGCCTGCTCAGCGCGCGCCCTTGCTTCTTTTTCGGCGGCTTTGGTGCGTTCTTCTTCTGATCGCGCCCGCTGTTCTAGCTCAGCTTTCACTTTTCGCAGTTCGTTTTGTCGTTGCTGAATGATGGCGAGTGCTTGGGATTTGGCAACTTCCGACTGCTGCTGACAGTCGGCTTCAATCCGATCTGCCTGACTGACGGCTTCGGCTTCCGCAATTTCTGCATCGCGGATGATTTGAGCGATACGTTTGCGTCCAATCGATCGCAGGTAGTCCACATCATCCGCTACATTTTGAATCTTGAAAGTATCGAGTTGCAGTCCTAGCTTGACCAAATCACGGGTGACATCTTGAGCAATCCGTTCGGCAAACTGGAGACGATCTTCATTCACCTGTTCGGGGGTCAGCATGGCAACAACCCCACGCAGATTGCCTTCCAAGGTTTCTCGCGCCACACGGGCAATTTCGGAGCGATCGCGATCCAAAAACCGCTCGATCGCGTTACCTACAATCGCTGGGTCGCTAGAAGTTTTGACATTGGCAATGGCCTGAATGTGGAGGGGTGTACCGCCTTTGGAGTAAGCATTTTTAACCTCTACGGGCACGGGCATACTGGTGACATCCATTCGCTTCACCGTTTCCAAAATCGGAATCGCGATCACCCGTCCGCCAAAAATCACCCGATAGCCGACATCTTCCCCTTCCTTGTTGCGATGCTTGCGACCCGACAAAATTAAAATCTCGTTGGGGTTGCAGATTTGCATGAAGCTTTTGATAAACCAGGCGAGCAAGATCACTCCGGCGATCGACAGCACGATTGGAAAAACGGCTAACCAGCTACCTGACTCCTCAGTCTGAGGCGCGACGGCTGGATTGGATTCCGCTTGAGCGAGTTGCACCGTCACGCTGTCTGGAGCTTGAGCGATAGGAATTTGGAGTAGATAGGAAGAAGGTTGATTCATAAGATTTAGATGGCATTGAGAGAAGAATTCAGGTTGCAGGAAAGGTGGCATGGTGAGTCATCAATTATTGTTGACTACTATTCCCCGGCTGCCGATTCCTGACTGGAGGACTTCAAGCTATCGGTGGAGACGACCCAAAGGCGATTTTGGTCGGTGCCAACAACGAATACCTGTTCGCCAGAATGGAATTCTTTAGCTTCGTCGGTGTAGGCAATCACATCGAGAATGCTGCCTTTGATTTTTAGCCGCACTTTTCCTCGGCTAGTAGCGTTGAAAGGCACTTCCACCGTTCCCGCGATGCCAACCAAATCGGCAGAGCGCACGAGGCTATCTGCTTGTTGATGGCGTAAGGCCCGCAGGCTACCCGATACCAAGCCCCCACAGAGAATGCCCATCATTACAGACGAGATCGCCACGACTGCCGCAGGCAATGGCACTGATAAATTGGACAATACCAGCCCCGTTAGCCCAAAAAAGCAAATCCCAAAAGTCCAGAACTTGAGACTTTTCATTATCGCTAGCCAACCCCAAGGGTTTCGGGAGCGATTCGTGAAACGCTTCCGTTGGGAGTTGGGGCGTGGCGTATTCTGACTGTCACTCCCCGGATCGACTAGCTCAATATCTGTGTCGAGATGAACAGCTAGATCGGCATCGTGGTCAAGGTCATGATCCAAGTCAAAGTGATCCAGTCCTCCTAGCAGTGCCAGAAGCACAAATACTCCCCCGATCGCAAAACAAAACCAGTAAATTGTCAGCATTGCGGCAGGTCAACCAAAAATCATCCCCATCTTGGCATTCCTAGCCGCCGGAAACTCAGATTTGGCACGATTTTTAACCTATTTCCTATTGCCCTTGTCCCCGCCTATCGTCTAATTCGCAGCACATAGGGCGCTGTACGATTCTTGGCATAGGAACTGACCCAAATCTCATACTTGCCAGCCAGCCATTGCCCTGCTACGCCTGGGTTCTTCCCAACAAAATCATCGTTACACCAAGCGCCACCTGGTCCTCGAATGGTTAGGGCGGTATCCTCTGCGCTTTCTACCAAAATGCTGAGCGACTCGGTAAACCCTTTTAAGATGACCGTATGGGACGGCGCAGCGTTGGCAAAGCCGGTACAGGACCCTGTGGGCGTGGCGGCTCGTCCAACAATCTCATTAACTGGAGTAGAACCGCCTGTTGAGCCACGGAGTTCAACAGGCGAAAATTGAGGACTGAGGTTGACACTGGCTGGCTGAGATTGAGCAATGTAAGCCCAGACGTTTAGCGTGGTGGCAACAGCAGCGATCGCCATCAAGCCCCTCTTCCACTGTGATTGGTTGAAATTGATTCCGGTTGCCATCATTTATGCTCGTTCAACTGCTAACTCTTGATGACGACAGCGCCGAAATAGAGTTCCTTATTTTGCAATCTTCAACGCTGCTTGCAGGCGATCGCCATCCCAGCCACGGTGATTCAACAGCAGCCAAGACTGGATCAGATCAGGTCCTTTCGTTTCCCCGGTGAAAGCAACTCGCAAAATTGGCTTCAGTTGTCCTTCTTTGCGCCCTAAATCTTTAGCAACCTGCTTGATCAAGTCCGGCGCGTTCGTCTCTGTCAGCGGGGAATAGTTAGGAATCGCAGCAGCAATGCCTTTGATCACATCAGCACAACCTTCCTGTTGCAGCTTCTTTGCGCCCTCTTCATTGATTGGGGCATCGGCAACAAATAGATAGCGCGTCATGGCAACGGCATCGTCTAACCGGGTCAGGCTGGCACCTATCAAGGCAGTGACTTGCTCCAGCCAAGGGCGATCGCCCGTCCAGTCAAATTCATAGTCTGCTTGCCAGTAGGGAATCAGCAAATCGGTCAACTCACCAACGGGCATAGGGTGAAGATACTGACTGTTGAGCCACGTGAGCTTATCCCAATCAAACTTGGCTCCGGCTTTGTTAACGCGATCGAAGGTAAAGTGTTGAGCAGCGTCTTCTAGGATGAAGATCTCTTGAGTAGAATCAGGTGGCGACCAGCCCAACAGGGTCATGTAGTTGACCAATCCGGGCGCGACATATCCCATTTTCTGAAAGTCTGCAATAGAGGTGACCCCATCTCGCTTGGAGAGTTTTGCGCCTTGCTCGTTCAAAATCAGCGGCGTGTGCCCAAATTCTGGCACAGGAACACCTAAAGCTTCATAGAGCAGGATTTGTTTAGGAGTGTTGGCGATATGGTCTTCGCCGCGAATCACATGGGAAATCGCCATATCAATGTCATCCACCACCACCACGAAGTTGTAAAGAGGTTGACCAATGCTAGTTGCAGAAGCCGCGCGGGCAATTACCATGTCGCCGCCCAAATCCTGCCCTTTCCAAGTCATGGTGCCATGAACTAGGTCGTTCCAACTGATTTCGCGATCGCTCTCAATCTTGAACCGAATTACCGCTGTTCGACCTTCCGCTTCGTAAGCTGCCTGTTGCTCAGCCGTTAAATTGCGATGGCGATTATCGTAGCCCGGTGCTTCACTGGTCGACTTCTGGGCTTCTCGCATGGCATCCAATTCTTCAGGTGTGTCATAGGCGCGATATGCCAAGCCCTTGTCCAATAACTCCTGAATTTTCTGACCATATAATTCCAGGCGCTGGCTTTGGAAAAAAGGACCTTCATCCCAGTTCAAACCTAACCACTTCAAGCCTTCCATGATGTTGTTGGTAAATTCAGGCTTGGAGCGTTCCAGGTCAGTATCTTCAATTCGCAAGACAAAGGTGCCGCCATGGTGACGAGCAAACAACCAGTTAAAAACGGCAGTCCGAGCCGTACCAATATGAAGGTTACCTGTAGGACTAGGAGCAATACGAACACGAACGGTCACGGCAAAACTCTCAAGAATTGTAATCTTCCTATGCTATCTGAACTTTGAAGCCCCGCGCAGGCTCTTCCGGTGCATATTTGATGGCATAGGCATAGCATTTGCCAAACGATTTAACGGCTATGAGATCCGCTTTTGCTCAAAGGCTGCGCCCCTCTGTAATAACGCTTCGATCTCAGTGTTATTGCGATTCAACGTGCCAAACTGAAAGCAACGATTTGAGTAAAACCCTAGGGATGGAATTGTGGTCTCAACAGAACAGCGGGTTTGAACCAATGAGGCATTCATGGCGCTACTTAAAGATGAGCATCGCTATGAGTTGGTAAATGGAAATGTAATTCTAGTACAGCGTTCGCCTTAAAAAATGGAAATAGGCGATCGCCCACTAACCCTTCATTTATCTCAGCACAATAATTTACTGCTTGGTGAGAAGCATGTGGGACAACTAACAAGAACGGGATCGACGAGGCTCGAACTCGCAACTTCCGCCGTGACAGGGCGGTGCTCTAACCAATTGAACTACGATCCCACGTAGTTCCTCTTTTAGAGGAGACTCTTATTGTGTCAATCGTCAGCCCATTTGTCAAACATCTGACGAATTTTTTTAGGATTTGACCTATGCAAGAGCGAAAAACGCGATCGCGTCTGGCGTTCTATTTCTCTATTGCGAATGATAGACATTGCCGTGAATGCTTTTGAAGCACCAATGCAGAGTCCACTTTGTGATAAATTTCCAGCCAGCATTAATGATTCAACAGAGAAGCATGATCATTCGAGATGCGGTAGAGGCAGATTTGCCTGCGATCGTTGAAATTTATAACTCCACTATTTCCTGTCGCTTAGTCACTGCCGATATGGAGGAGATCTCTGTGGAGAGCCGCCTATCCTGGTTTCACAGTCATACTTCCGATCTCCGCCCTTTGTGGGTGGTCGATCCAAGCCTTGAACAAGAAATGGAGTGCAATTCCTTGAAAGATGGTATCCGCTGTGACATTGCAGGATGGCTGGGCTTTCAATCTTTTTACTCCGCTCGCAAAGCCTACGATAAAACGGCGGAACTGAGCATTTATATTTCTCCAAATTATCGGCGACAAGGCATTGGGCGGATTTTGCTGCAACAGGCGATCGCCCGTAGCCCTGAGTTAGGCATTAAAAATCTGGTGGGCTGCATTTTTGCCAACAATGAACCCAGCCTTAAATTGTTCAAAAATTTTGGGTTTGAGCAGTGGGGCTATCTGCCCGCGATCGCCGAGTTTGAATCGGGCACGAACGACTTGGTAATTGTGGGACGGCACTTAAGCAGTTAGGTTCCAAAAACACCTACGACCCAACGCGCACCTTAACAGACAGAGTGCGTCATCATAAAGTGCGTGTCGAAATGAACAGCATGACATTAACAGAACAGTTTTTTTCGCAGTTACCAGCAAATGCTTTGGCAGGATTGCGGCACACAGATGAACTTTGGCGATCGCTGCGATTGGGGGCTTTACCCTTGCCAACCGTTGTCCAAGAAAGTCCAGAACTACTAGAGTCTGTTGATTGGGATGTGGTTATTTGTGGCGGCACCCTGGGTATTTTGATTGGGGCGGCACTAGTGCAACGGGGCTGGCGGGTGGCGCTGTTGGAGCGGGGCAGTTTGCGGGGACGGGATCAAGAGTGGAACATTTCTCGCCGCGAATTGGATGTGTTTGTGTCGCTAGGCTTGTTGACCAACGCCGAACTGGAGCAGGCGATCGCCACAGAATATAACCCAGCACGCATCAGCTTTTTAGGTGGGGATGAAGTCTGGGTCAGAGATGTACTCAACATCGGCATCGATCCGGTTTATTTGCTGGAAACTCTAAAGCAGAAATTTCTTCAAGCAGGCGGACAGTTGTTTGAGCAAACGCCATTTTCAGGCGCGATCGTCCATCCCAATGGGGCGATTGTGCAAGCGGGAGAACGTAGGCTGTCAACGCGGCTTTTGCTAGATGCTATGGGGCATTTTTCACCGATTGTGCAGCAGTCACGACAGGGTAAAACGCCCGATGCCGTCTGTTTGGTCGTAGGCAGTTGTGCGACGGGCTTTCCCTCCAATGAAACGGGCGACTTGCTCGTCTCCTTCACGCCTATTCAAAATCAATGTCAGTACTTTTGGGAAGCGTTTCCTGCCCGCGACGGCAGAACAACGTACCTGTTCACCTATGTCGATACTCACCGCGATCGCCCCAACCTGGAAGCCCTGTTTGACGATTACCTCCGGCTCATGCCTAGCTATCAAGGCGTGAAACTAGATGAAATTCAGCCCAAACGCGCCCTGTTTGGTTTTTTTCCTTGCTATCGCAATAGCCCTTTGAAACCCGTTTGGAACCGAATTCTGCCCATTGGCGACAGCAGTGGCAGTCAGTCTCCGCTGAGCTTTGGTGGATTTGGGGCAATAGTGCGTCATTTGCAGCGATTAACCAACGGCATTGATCAGGCATTGCAGGCAGATGTGTGCGATCGCCGCGCTCTTTCCCGACTTCAGCCCTATCAGCCCAATCTTTCTGTCACCTGGCTATTTCAGCGCACCATGAGCGTCCGCATTGATCAAAAAATTGCGCCCAATCAAATTAACGACACCCTATCCAGCGTATTTCAAGGCATGGCAACCCTCGGCGATCCAGTCCTCAAGCCCTTTTTGCAAGACGTGGTGCAGTTTCCTGCCCTCTTCCAAACTTTAACCAAAACTGCCTTAACTCGCCCCCATGTTGTCGCCAGCGTCATTCCTCAAGTTGGCATTCCTGCCCTCGCAAACTGGATGCGGCACTACATCAACTTAGCAACCTATGCCGCTCTTTATCCCCTCAGCCAACCCCTGATCTCTCCCTGGCTGCCAACCCTTTCACCCACTGCGCGATACTATAGTCAGCGCTGGCTGGATGCGTTTAAGTATGGCTCAGGCAAGGATTATGACGAATGATCTTCGCATAGTGTCTCCGCAGGAGTTGTGAGAAATGGGAAAGGGCGAATAAACGTAGGCGAAACGCACCGTGAAAAATTGAGAGATGGATAGATGATGGGAGCAGCAAGGTAATGGATTTAGCAGGACGGCGGTTGTTTGGGGAAGAGATTCAACGGCCAGATCAGGCGATTAATCTAGAGCGGGCAGCGCTGTACATTGCTCTGGAAGAATATCCCGATCTGGACGTGGATGCCTGTATCAAAGCCTTGGATGAAATGGCAGCGGCAGTAAAAGAGCGACTGCCAGCAGAACTGTATCCGCTGAAAATCTTGAAGACCATTCAGCAGTATCTATATGATGATCTGGGCTACTCCGGTAATCGCACAGAATATTACGATCCGCGTAATAGCTTTTTGAACGATGTGATCGATCGCCGCACGGGCATTCCCATCACGCTGTCAATGGTTTACTTGGCGATCGCGCGTCGGATTGGCCTGCCCATGGTTGGCATCAACATGCCGGGTCATTTTCTCATTCGCCCGATCGCTGAGGATATGGAGATATTCGTCGATCCTTTTCACGGCGGCGAAATTTTATTTTTGCAAGACTGCGAAGAGTTGCTGGTGAAAGTGTTCAATCGCCGTGTGGAACTTCAGCCCGAATACTTAGCACCTGTCAGTAATCGGCAATTGTTGGGACGCTTGCTGACGAACCTGAAAGTTATCTACATCAACCAGCGAAATTTTTCCAAAGCCGTCCAAGTCTCAGAACGAATTTTATTGGTATTTCCTGATACTCCGTTAGAACTTCGCGATCGTGGTGTCTTGTACTACCGCAGCGATCGCCTAGCCGAAGCCCGTCAAGACTTTGAACGCTATCTAGAACTTGCCCCTCTCGCCGAAGATGCCCAGTTCATTCAGGGGATTTTAGACGAAATGTCGGAATAGGAAAGGGACAAAATGAGAATGCCATCTGATCACCACTCCGTACTCCGAACCCCGAACCTCGTACCCCAAATTTCTTCCTAGCTCTTAACTCCCGTTAGATACACTTCTTCTGCTATTCGCTTAATGCGACGTAGTTGACTTTGCATGTCCTGCTGAGTCCAACGGGCGGCAAAGGTATCAAAACCAAATCGGATGAGGGGATTAGGAATCGTGAACTCAAAGCGGTTGACTAAGCGGGTGCCTTCTAGCTCAGGGTTACATTCCCAGCGATCGCGCCCTGTAAAAAAGCCCTTAAACGCCCAGACCACTAAACCCGGTTCTCGCTCCACAACCACATTCGTGAGAGTGGGGTGCAAAACAGGCATTTGCACCACAAAACGGCTCTGGCTACCGATTTCTGTAGACCAATCGCCCACAGGTTCGCAGCGCAAAGCGGGGTTTAGCCAGCGATGCATCAGCGTTAAGTCTGTAATGCACTGTTCTACCGCTATGGAACTGGCATTGACCTGAATCGACTGTTCAAATACGCGCGAAGAAACCATGCAAAAATCAAAACTAAACTTAAATGCTACGGATAAAACGCCAGTTGCGGCAATCCTAGTTGTTCATCCCAATCCATCATAATGTTGAGACACTGAATCGCCTGCCCAGCTTGTCCTTTCATCAGGTTGTCGATCGCTGATATGACAATCACACGCCCCGTCCGAGGATCAACTTCCAGCCCAAGGAAGCAAAGATTGGTATGACATGCCCACTTCGTTTGGGGGAAAACGCCGCTCGGCAAAATCTTCACCCAGGGAGAATTGCGATAGAAGGCGGTGAAAATTGTCAGCAAATCTTCCCGCACTAAACCGGGATCGCGGAGAGTGGCGTAGACGGTTGCCAAAATGCCGCGCGGCATGGGAACAAGGTGAGGCGTAAATTGCACCATCACTTCATGACCCGCGAGATCGCTGCAAATTTGTTCGATTTCTGGGGTGTGGCGATGGCGGGCAACTCCATAGGCACCAAAGGAGCCAGCCGCTTCTGCCAGCAGCATATTGGTCTTTGCTTGTCGCCCACCGCCCGAAGTGCCCGATTTGGCATCGACAATGGCGGTTTCTGGCACAATCAAGCCTTGTTTAAGCAATGGCGACAGCGCAAGTAGACTAGCGGTTGGAAAGCAACCTGGACAGCCGATTAGCTGAGCCTGAGAAATGCGATCGCGATATAGTTCCGGCAAACCATACACGGCGGTCTCAGCAACTTTCTCATCCGTGCGTTCAATGCCATACCAGGTTTTGTAAACCGCCAAATCCGAAAAGCGATAATCCGCCGACAGATCTATTACCTTGCAGCCTTTTGCCAGCAACGTCGGAGCCATTTTGCAGGCAAGTCCGTTGGGGAGTGATAGAAAAACGACTTCACACCGCTCGGCGATTATGTCCAAATCAATGGGTTCAATCACCTGCTCAACGTGAGATTCCAAATGAGGATACAGATCCGAAAATGACTGTCCGGCGCTGCTATCTCCACCCAGATAAGCGAGTTCTAAATTCGGGTGATCCATCAAAATGCGGACAAGCTGCACGCCACCATAGCCCGATGCGCCAACAATTCCAACCGGGATACGTCCCCCATCACCCATGATGCTTTTACCTTATTGCGGATTAAATACAGAGAACTTTGCTGCATTGTAGTACCAGACAAAAGATTTGTGGAAGTCAGAGTGAGTCAATTGCAAGATCAAGAAGAAATTGCGCCTTACCCTCTTAGTGCTGTTGATAAGTTGCTGATAATTTTTCATACGATCGCGATCTCATTGCTATGAGTGTGACGATCAGTC
>NZ_JAEVYN010000009.1 GCF_016807185.1 Leptolyngbya sp. Cla-17 | reverse complement strand
CACCAAGCGGAGAGCAGAGGAATCGAACCCCTAGCCCAAGGACTACCCTGGTTTTCAAGACCAGTTGCGACCATTCAGCGGTGCACCTCCATGATTGGCGAGAACGGAAGAGTTGAACCTTCACTCTTCGGTTTCGTAGACCGATGTGTTTATCCAGTTACACCACGTTCTCAGAGCGGAGAGCAGTGGAGTCGAACCACAATTGTTCATCCATCTGTTTAGCAAACAGCGCCGATCGCCTGATCGATTTACTCTCCATAGATTTGGTAGGTCGGGCAGGAGTCGCACCTGCAAACGCAAGAAGCGGCTGTTTTACAGACAGTTGCCCACGCTGATAGGCGAGCAGACCCATGTTGAATTTGGCAGTGCCGACGAGTTTGAACCCGCAAGCATCGACTTGAAAGATCGACGGCTTTACAATTTGCCTACGGCACCAAACTTTGATGATTTCTACAACGTGCAAGTTTGAGAAGCTGTTTTCAGCCTCCAAGTTGGCGGAGGCTGTAGGAGTCGTAGCTTGCTTCCCGCAGGGTACCTACTTCGCTGTTTAGGCGAGTGACCAGTATGTAGGCTTCGGATGAGGGCACGCCGTAGAACGCACAGACGAGGATTTGAACCTCGAACAACGGTTTTGGAGACCGCGATGTTGCCGTTACACCATCTGTGCATTGGTTGCAGCGGCGGGAGTTGTAGCTTGCTTCCGCGAAGCGGTACCCGCGATGACCAAGTTATGAGCTTGGGGCTTTGCCATTAAGCTACGCTGCAATAATTTGGACTCCAGGGAGAGAATCGAACTCTCGCTAGTTGGTTTGTGCAGACCACGCCTTCCCACTTGCGCGACTGGAGATTTGGTGGAAAACGTGGGGAATTGAACCCCAATCCTGCAACCGTCCGTTTGTTGATTTCGGAGCAAGTGATGCCAATCCGTTCCACGAGCGAGGATGACAGGGTCGTAGCTTGCTTCCGCGAAGCGGTACCTGTGACCACTTGTCTCGGAAACAAGCACTCTGTCCATCTGAGCTACATCCTCATTGGAGCATCGACGGGGTTGCACCCGCTTCTCCATGCTTGAGAGGCACGGCGACTCTATTCGTCCACGATGCTACAAGGCGGGGATGGCGGGATTTGAACCGCGATCTTTCGCTCGACAGGCGATGCTTGAGCCAGACTAAGCTACACCCCCAAAGGTGGCGATTCAGTGTCTAGGTTCAGAAGGGTGACTACAAAGCCTTTGTGAGAGGTTGTAGTGTTGATACTACAGTTATACTACAAACGCGCTGCAAGTTGTCAAGGGTGTACTACAACTTTTTTTCTAGCAAGAGGGCGATCGGGAAAGAAATAGTCGTATCGCCCTTTCCTACTGGGTTTCCCCACTACGCTAGGGAGGAAATGCGGGCTTCACTCATCCGCCACAGTTTGTAAGTCAGGAATTCAGCGCGATCGCTCATTACCGCCAGGAACATTCCTTCGTGAGCGTCTTTGTCCTCGGCAATCCAGCTTCCGCTGATTCCAACTTCGACAAACTCCTCATCTACAGCAATGAGGGTGACTACTGAGCCATATTCCCGCTGTAGCGCATCTCTAGCCCTTCAGTTCGGGAATATCAACAGGCAGCAGAAAGGAGGCGCGACCGGATTCGATATGGAGCGATCGCCCTAACCGCATTGCCAGGAGGACTCGCTGGGCAATCAACAGTTCGGGTGGTCATGGTCCGCTCCATGTACAGCCCAACGTCGGTGTAATTCAGCTTCAACATTGGTCGTGCCTCCTTTCTAGGCTTGAGATCAGGGGTCAACAGGTTGCTGTTCTTTCCAGAACTGCTCGGCGAAGGCGATCGCAGGATGCATCGGTGCTTTGGGTTTGGTTTGGAGTACCATCCCGGTTTCATGCAGAAGGCGATCGCTTTGCATGAATTGCACTTCTCGCAGGCGGTTACCACGTGTCCCAGGTATGGGGGCCCCTTTTGAGCGGGGAATAACGTGATCCAGCGTCAAATGCTTAGTGCTGCCACAGTACTGACAGGTGTGGTTGTCGCGGCGGAAGACTTCCCGACGATTCACAGGAGGTACTTTCCAATGCCGCTCTGGATGCCACTGGTCAACCGGATGTGGTCTGGGATTTGTAGTACGACACTGGAGAGCGTACTTCCCATTGCTGGGTGCTGCTGAACTCCAGGGTCTCTGCCTGTCCGGTAACCAGTAGAACGATCGCCCGTTAATTGATCTGTGCCAGGGGCAGGTAGTTCTTAGAAAACACTACGACCTGGTTCTGAAGTATTGGAATTTTTTGTCGCTGCTCAGTCTGCATGAGTTTTCTCCTCAAAAATAAACCCCGCCTCTGATGACCAGGAGCGGGGGTTGGGGAAGTGGATATGGCTTTCCCTATGTCGGTGTCAGGATTGCCCTGCACCTCCCGCTGCTAGTGAGTTGATCCGGATTGAGTCGTCCGGCGATTTTGATATCAATGCCTTCGCTGACGGATTTACCGCCGCTAAACCAATACGTCCCTCAAACGCAAACAGCACCGCTGCTCTGCCTAGACCGTGTTGAGGTCGGCAGAGCATGGCGCTGGCTAAGGTGGCGTGAAGGATGCGTATCATGGAAGGCTGTAATATTTGTATGACAATTCTGGATGTCTACATACTACACTTGTAGTATCGGATTGTCCACCCTTGATTGAAATTTAGGATGTTCGGTTATGGATACACGCAAGCGGGGCAGCACTTCGGAAATGCAGGTCACGAGTATTCGATTGGAACCCGAACTGAAGGAGCGATTGCGGGAGATTTCTGGAGAACAGGGCTATCAAACCCTGATTCGGGAAGTCCTTTGGCAGTTTGTGGATCAGCAGATGGTGTCGGATGAGGTGCGTTGGCGTAGCCTCTCCAAAGGAGAATCGTACTCGGTGAAGATAGGCGATCGCCCTTTCATCCCCCACTGTTATCCATGTCGGATATTCGGGCGACGTTTAGGGCAGTCTCTCAACAAGAAGAGCAATGTGCCATTACAGGGCAGCATATTCAACCACAGCAAGAGATGCTGTTAGGGTTAACAACAAACGGGGAGATTATTGCTCTCAGTATGGCGATCGCTTAATAGTGCTTCCAGTAATAGGCATCGATCCGACGATACGTGTAAAAATTTATCATATAGGCATCAAAGCTTTGCTGGATAGGGTTTGCGGCGACCGAAATGAAAGCATTGACTGTTTGCTGGGCAGGCAGCTATTCGGTTATTTGTAGCGCTGAAGCTCAGATGAGCAGATTCCTCCGGTTGGTACCCAAGGAATTCAAGGTGGTCTGCTTCAATCACCCCCACTAATAAGTCGGTTAGTCTGGAAAGCTTCACATTTAATATGCTAGCCTCTGCAAAGTCCTCAATTAAACATGAATCCTTCCCAACAATATCGGCGCTAGCAACAATGCATATCCATCTAAACCCTCTGCTGAGCCTTGTGTAACAACCTTCGATGAGTTTGTACAATTGGCAGATTATTCTCTGATGGATACCTTAAATGCCGATCCTGATGCCACGGTCGATGGTGATGATCACCGGGCCCGCCAGGTTTTTTCTGGTCATTTCGTACCTGTGTCACCCACGCCGCTTGCAGACCCAGAATATGTAGCTCATAGCCGCACTTTTTTTAAGGAACTTGGGTTGAGCGATGGGCTGGCGCTTAATGAAAAATTTCGCCGTGTATTTTCTGGTGATCTCTCTGCTGCCCATGAGCCGATGCGTCAGGTGGGCTGTGCGACGGGTTATGCCCTGTCGATTTATGGCACCGAATATACCCAACAATGTCCATTGGTACGGGTAATGGTTATGGCGATGGTCGGGCGATATCTGTATTTGAAGGAATCATCAATGGACAGCGCTGGGAAATGCAATTGAAAGGGGGTGGCCCAACGCCTTATTGCCGGGGTGCCGACGGGCGCGCTGTCCTCCGGTCAAGTGTGCGTGAGTTTCTAGCGCAAGGACTATATGCAGGCGTTAGGTGTGCCAACATCGCGCTCTTTGACACTGTATGTTTCTAAATCTGAGACCGTTACCCGGCCTGGTATTCTCAAGACTCCTACTCTATTGACCCTGATGTTTGGTGGACAATCCTGTGGCCATTTCAACTCGCGTTGCACCCTCCTTTTTGCGCGTTGGTCAGCTAGAGTTATTTGCCCGCCGCACTCGCAGCAATGCTCATCCAAAAGCATTAGAAGAGTTGAGCATGATAGTGTCGCACTTAATTGAGCGAGAGTACAAAAGCGACATTAATCAAAGCCCTTGGTTTTGCCGGTCAATTAGTTGAATTGGCTAAGCTATTTCGCCAGCGTCTCACTTCACTGGTGGCTAATTGGCTACGTGTTGGTTATTGCCAGGGTAATTTTAACAGTGACAACTGCGCTGCTGGAGGCTTTACCCTAGACTATGGACCCTTTGGATTTTGTGAAAAATTTGACCCTTGGTTTCAACCTTGGACTGGTGGCGGCGAGCACTTTCATTCTTCAATCAGCCCATTGCAGCAGAAGCAAATTATTACATGTTTTGGAAAGCAGTGAGACTGCTACTTACAGAAGATGCTGAAGCGTTAGAACAGTTCGACCAAGTAGGCCGCGGCTTTTCAGAAGCCATGCAAAAACAAATCCAAAAATGTGGGCGGACAAACTTGGCTTGACTGAATATCACCCAAAGCTATTTGAAAAATTAATGCAGTTAATGACTGACTCAGAGGTAGATTACACCATTTTCTTCCGCGAGTTATCCCATATACCAGATGATATCTCAGCATTGAAAAAAAGCTTCTACGTTAAAACTTCACCACAACTCGATGAACAATGGCAATCTTGGCTAAAAAGCTGGCGCGACCTCGTCATTAACGACGGCAATTTGGCTGAGATATCAACAAAGATGAAACAGACGAACCCAAAATACACATGGCGAGAGTGGTTGATTGCCCCTGCCTACCAACAAGCCATGCAGGGTGACTATACTTTAGTTAAAGAGTTGCAAGAAGTCCTTAGCTATCCATATGATGAGCAATCACAAGACGTAGAAGATAAATACTATCGTCTAAGACCTAAGGCGTTTTTTAACACGGGTGGCGTGTCGCACTATAGCTGTTCATCTTGAATAGCTGCGTGACAAGCAACTATTCAAGATGAACAGCTTTGTTCTTGAGCAACTGCTGAAAGCCAGGTTTGCAATGAGTTTGAGTCCGATATGATAAAAAATTTCACGTATCGCGGCTCAACCCCTAATAGCAATGCATAATTTGAATTAGAAGTCGAAGCCGTCTATTGCTATTCCACTGGGTTATAGCCTGGCTTTTTGTAGAGCTTCTCTGGGTTGTTCAAGATTTCTGGTTTATAGACTGTCTCTACCCAATCCTCTGGGTTGATTTCTTCGATCGCGACCGAAATCGAGTCTTCGCTGCTTTCGAGAATTGACATAGCATCTTTCACAATTTGCTCGACAAACCGAACCTTCTGCTGTTCCGACCTGCCGGGATAAAGCTTGATGCTGATATGAGGCATTGTTTTTCTCCTTCAGTGCTTTGCCTGAACAAAGTTTAAAGCATTGGGCGCGGAGGTCATTCTCATGACCAGGGACGAGCCGACAATTACTGGGTAAGAATTCGATCCACTGCCTGGATTTAGTTAACGTTTATTGGTAGGTATCGTTTCAGCGATTAATATGTTGCATGAAGGATAGCAGGTGATTTGCAACGACTTGGGGTTGATCGAAGTGGGGCACATGTCCCGCTGCCTCAATCCAAATGAGTTGACTGCCTGAGATCGCTCGCTGCCACCGAGTCGCATCAGCGGTTCCTAACACATCATCCGCTTTGCCCCACAGAATCAGCGTGGATGGGTGACTGAGCAATTCGATCGCTTAAATCCGAATACCCGCCACTTCTGGTAAAAGAGGCGATCGCCTCCTTCCACCCAGGCATCTCCTGATGGAGGAATGAGCAACGCAAAGCATCAATCAGCATCGGATGACCATCGGTAAAACTGAAGCCGCCGCCAGGGCAGCCCGCTTACGGAAATAGAGCCAGTCCGCACCCAGGTCAATGAGTCCCTGTGGCAGAAATTGTCCGATTGGAAAGCTGCCAGAAAAGCCAACGCTATCAATCAAAGCAAGGGATCGCACCCAGTTAGGATGGTGCAAAGCGAAATCGATCGCCACTGCCCCTCCTAAAGAAGCACCCACAAGAATAATCGGTTCACCAATCCAAGTTTCTACAATGCTCAGAAGATGTTGCCGGATTGACCCTGGATTAACTGAGATCGAGGTAGGGTGCTCGGTGAACCCTGACCCGAAGAGGTCGATCGCCCACACGTCTCCGCTCCCTGCCAACAACGGGAGCAACCGCGAAATTCTAACAGGGAACTGTCGAACCCATGCAACAGCAGAATTGGAGGAGTATCCGGGAAACAAGAAGATGACTGGGGAGCGAAATGAACATAAGCCGTCGAGAGCGCCGTTAGCCCCTGCTGAAATGGCACCTCGACGATACGACGCTGAATGGTTTGCAGAAGGGTAATCGCCCCTGTATCTTGAATCTCGGCAACAGAGGATGGCAGAAAATGGGGCAAACATTAGTCTCAACTAGATTGAGTAAGTTGGTATGCCAAGTTCCAATTTGGAACCGGACGGGATTGTAAATTAGATTGTGTCAAAGGTCAGAAGTTGAGATCTAATGAACTACTGAACTTGAGACAAAATCATGATGACCTTTCAACCCGAACTACTTGACCAACTGCTTCAAGGCTATGAAAACCAGAAGATTTACTGGGGGATGGTGGCATCCTCAAACAATTGACTCAAGCCTTAGTGGAACGCTGCCTGGAGGCAGAAATGCAAACCCACATCGAAGCACATCGGACTCAGCCTGAAGCTTTAAAGCCAAACAATCGTCGCAATGGGCATAGCAAGAAGACGATTAAGGTGAGTTTGGCGAAGCCGAGATTGCGATTCCACGTGACCGAGCAGGGGAGTTCGAACCCATCACGTCCAGAAAAGGCAGACTCGCTTTGACGGGTTGATGACAAGATTCTGTCGCTGTATGCGCGGGGGATGAGTACTCGTGACATTACAGCTCAACTGCAAGACCTGTATGGGGTAGAAGTATCGGCTGGTTTGATTTCCAACGTGACTGAAGCCGTGGAAGAGGAGCGCAAAGTCTGGCAGAATCGTGGGCTGGAGCGGGTTTACCCAATTGTCTACTTTGATGCCATTGTGGTCAAAGTCAGGCAGGATGGACGGGTGATCAACAAAGCGGTTCATTTAGCTCTGGCAGTGAATCTGTCAGGCACAAAGGAACTGCTGGGCATGTGGATGACCCAAAACGAGTCATCTAAGTTCTGGCTCCAGGTGCTGACGGAATTACAGAATCGAGGACTCAAGGATATTTTCGTTGCTTGCTGTGATGGACTCACTGGCTTTCCAGATGCCATTGAAGCGGTATTTCCAGAACAACGGTGCAGTTGTGCATCGTCCATATGGGTGCGTAATTCCTTGAGCTATGTGTCCTACAAAGACCGTAAAGCTGTAGCAGCCGATTTGCGTCTGGTTTATACGGCCAGCACCGAAGCTTTGGCGGAGCAATACTTGGTGGAGTTGGCTGAGCAATGGGACAAGCAGTATCCCACTATCAGTAAGTCCTGGATGAACCACTGGCAAAGGATTACTCCCTTCTTTGCCTTCCCGAATGAAATTCGGAAAGCCATCTACACGACCAATGCCATTGAGTCGGTCAATATGACCCTGCGAAAGGTGTTGAAGAATCACAGAGCGTTTCCGACCGATGAGTCTGCACTTAAAGTGGTTTACTTAGCAATTCAGAACATCTCCAAAAAATGGACGATGCCGATTAAGATTGGAAGCCTGCCTTAAATCGGTTTGCCATCGCCTACGACGATCGCTTTCCACTGTGACCTTCTATCCTTGACACAATCTATTTGACATACCCAACCGGACTGCTATCTTATGCAATCTACAAGTTTTCATCCTCCCCGATTGCCTTCAAGTACGCCTCGGCTGCTGCTTGCTTGAAGACCACCCTTGGTGTACCGCTGAAACACTCGATCTCTCTTGATCCCCATCAATTCCTTACCAAACAAGGGATCAACGCCTCGTCGGATCACTTCCGTTCCAAAGGTATGCCGGAACCGATGCGGGTTGAGATCTTCCACTCCAGCGATCGCCCCCAATTTCTTCACCATCCGGTGCAACCCTTTGTACCCTAACCTCTGTCCTGCACTCTTTGGGTCCTGCGCCAAAAACATCGGACTCTCTGGCAACGGTTCAAACATTCCACCCTGCTGCCGCCGCCACTCCAGGTAAGTCTCCAGATGAGATCGTGCCTCTCGACTCAGCGGCACCTCCGACACATTCTGCCCCTTCGAGCGATGCACCTTCAAAATCTTGCCGTTCCAATGCTCCACATTCAGAGCAGACGCTTCCGAAGCCCGCAGCCCATGACTGATCACTGCGGTTATCGGAAAGATGTGGGTGTATCTCTCTTAACCTGGTCTGAGGCTCTGGCTCGTGATGCTCAAACCTGGACAAACCATCTGGCAGCAATGGGTGGCAACACACTAATGCATGATGAAGGCGAGAATCTCTGGCTGGGCACCGCTGGAGCTTTCAGCAGCAATGACATGGTGAACTCTTGGGGAGCGGAGAAAAAGCAGTTTCGTCAGGGTATTTTTCCGAACGTCAGCAAAAACTGGCGATTGGAATGATGTTGGACACTACACTCAGATGATTTGGGGTGCGACGACTCAAGTCGGTTGTGCTAAACCACCACAGGCGGCAATGACATTTTGGTTTGCCGCTACAGTCCTCCCGGTAATTTTGAGGGACAGCCTGTTTTTTTAAAACTGCCACATGGCTCATCTGCCCCTTGATTTAGACTGCAACGTGCCGCAATGGCAATGTTCCGCACCGCTGGACGCAGACATTGCGGCTCACATTCGCCGCGCCATGATGTTGCAGGGCTTCAAATGGGATACGCAAGTGGGCGATGTCAACAACCCTGGCTCCTTTTTGCCCTGATCTTGCCAGCTCAGACTTGGCGACAACTTGCTCAATTGGCGGAGTGTCTGACCCAGGAAACACTTCAGGCGGAGGCTGAACTGCAAGAGCGTCCTGATCTGTGGCAAGAATTGGGACTGCCGCGATCACTCCGACAAGCCATGTCCCAACACACACCCTGAACACCTGCCGCTGACCGAAATCAATTTGGCTATGCCAAGTGTCCACGTAACGGGGTTTTTCGTTCCACTGCATCTCAGACCCCACCGACAAACTGAAGCCGGAAAAGCTGGCACACGTTGGAGGTGTCTCAATCGACGGTGCAGCAGTGGGAGAATGGCAAAAATGTCTCCAGTTGGAGAATCTGGAGAAGATTGCTCGAATTAGGGATGGTGGTGGAGGATTTTGTTGCTTACCTGTATGGGTGCACAGGTGGGTTGACGAGTAAGGACATTCTTGATCGGGTAGAAGTAATGCCATCGCGGGATTTTGCCCAGATGTTGCGAGTGATGGCGGATCGGATGGCTACGGCAAAGGATGCGCCGCCGATAGTGGAGCGTAAGGGGAAGGCTTCGACTAACGCTCAGCCCAAGGGGAAGGGCGAGGGGGAAGGCTTAGCTCAAGGTGATCGGGTGCCGCTGGAGTTGCTGGAGCAAGTTGAAATGGATGAGGTAACGGAGGGTACGGATGAAGAGATGAAGGGTGAAGTCTGAAGAATGAGGCTGAAGGAAACTGGAGCTTGCAGGGTTGAGATAGGGAACTCTTAACTCAATCAATAGGTTCAAGTATGAGATACCAATCCAGGCAAAGAAGGTCTTCGACATCGTTTGCAGTCAGAGCAAAACAAGTTCTCTTGCCTGGATTGTTGATTGCTGGAGTTAGCCTGCTTTCTGCGAAGATGCTTTTTACTTTGATAACGGGTCGGGTGGGGCGGGTTGGAAGATTGGTAAACCAAAAGTATCGCTGCTCAACGCTCACGGCGGTCGATTCGCCTCCCAGAAGTTCGGCAGTTGGCGTTGGCGCTGGTGAACCGAGATCGTCAACTCAATGGCTTGTTGCCGCTAGTGGAAGATCCGCTGCTCTCTCAATCGTCTCAGCAGCACAGCAAGATATGATGAGCCGCAATTATTACGCTCATGTCACTCCAGAGGGGAGAACCCCAACGGATCGCTTCACCCAAGTAGGCGGACGCGGTGGGGTGGGAGAAAACATCATGCAGCAGACAGGCGGAACAGGAATTAGCTTGAGCTATGGCTGATTGAAGCATTTCAGAAAAGCTGGATGTATAGCACAGGACATCGCCAAAACTTGTTAAAGCCGGACTACAAAACGTTTTGGTTATGGGATTGTGGTTGACCCGATGAGGGGACGAGCTTATGCGGTGCAAAACTTTGCTGGAGCAGAACAGTAATAACACTTGCGTCAGGGACTAGCGATTCTCGGTGTCGACTTCCACCAGCGTGAAGTTTAGGCTTTTGACCGGGTTGATTATTGACGGTGACAACTGCTAGCTTTTGCCCGTTGGCGTTGGTGAAGCTGAAGCGACAAAAGCCCATACCTGTACCAGAGCAGGTTTCGACTTCGTTGTAGCCAAGTTTGTCGATGAGGTAGTTCATTGCGCCGAAGCGATCTCGATTGGGGGAATGTACTACACTTGCCATCCGCTGTTGAGCAAGGTCTTTCGTGCCTGAGCGTAGGGCATACCTTGTTTAAGGGTTTTTGGGGAGGGTCTGAGCTATGGCGATCGTGGGCACAAGGAGTGTTGCGGATCGTGGTTGCAGTGATTGTGGCAAGCAGTTTGTTCATAAGCACAACTTTATTTCTCCATGCAGTTCGCTAGATTTTTTAGATTTACTGGATTTGTACGGAGCCAAATTAGATGACATCAAGACAAATTCGTGTCGCTGCAAACTCCCGCTATTGTAGGTTTGCAGATGATCGGTTGCTGAACAATCAATCATCTGGTCATCAGGCTTACCAAGTTGGCTCCAGACGGAAGGTTCATCAGGTCTAGCTTTACTGCTTCAACGACACTAATGCGTCTCTACGACAAATTAAAAAGTCACTGTACACCTTAAAAGCATGGCAGCGAAGCGATTAGAACGAGTTCGTTGGCTGCACAAAGCGAGCGTTAGCGCGAACCAAGCAGTTATCGGCGGTGCGCAGCCAGGGAGCACCGTTAGAGGTGGTCATGGCCAGCCCGGAGCGATCACGAAATGCAGTGATCGGATCGCCCGCGTTGTAGGTGCGGCGAATGGACCCATTGGGTGTGGCGCGACAGTTGAGAAAGCCATCAGCCGACACGACTCTCCACCCGCGCCAAGTGCTAGATTGAGTGCCACCATTCCACTGATCGACGCTTACAGGTGTAAAGTCTCCACGCCCATCGGGACGGGGCAAGGCAGCCACTAAATTGAGCGTGACAGTCTGACCGATGACAGGACAAGCCTTGCCGCCTGTAACGTTCCAAGTGACTGAGAATCTTTGCCCAGGGCGATTGTCAGTCATGTCGATCGTGCCTGTACAAACCTGTTCAGCTCCGGGACCCGTACGAGAATCTCGAAACGTGCCTCGATAGCGTGAGACACCACTCTCAGGCACCGGAACACCAGACACATTCGCTGAGCCAATCCAACTTTGCCTTGAATGCGGCTCACGTATTCCACGCTCGGTTTCGAGCGACTTGAATCAAGCACGAAGCGAGTTTGTCCAGTTGTCGTAGTGTAAACAGCAGCTGAGGCGGCAGCGGAAAGGCAAATGATAGTGCGCTGAGCGCCAGAAGATAAACGGTATTGCATGGTTCAGTCCTGTAGCTTTGTCTTTTCAAAGTTCATTACTTCTAGAAAGACTACGCTTGTGTTGCGTGTTGCTACGGAAACAGTCGATAACTTTCTTCGCTGCTCGACCGAAGGGGGCACCTCAGAATTCGGAAAAATTTGTCCACTTAGGCGTTTCTGTAGCTTTGAGACCCAGTGTTACCGCGTGCGACCTTCCGGTTTACGCACATCCACGGCATTCGGTGGCAGGATGTTGCAGATCAACCCGCCTTCGGTGACCTGTGGATTTTTATCCAGCCCTTCATGCAGGATGCTGCTTTTCTAGCCGCCCATAACGCCTCTTTTGACCGGGGCGTGCTCTATGCGTGCTGTGACCTTTACGGCATTGCTCGACCGCCACAGCCTTTTTTGTGTACGGTGCAACTGGCTTGCAAAACCTGGAATTTACGTCCGACCAAACTGCCCAATGTTTGTGAATACCTGGGCATCGAGCTAGAGCACCATCAAGCGTTGTCTGATGCAGAAGCCTGTGCTCGCGTTGCTCTGGCAGCTCACCAGTCCCAAGCAGCTTGCCAGAATCGGTGTTGAACCAATCAAACGTCAGCGCCTACATGGGCTTAGAGATTCGCCCCCCTGATGCCAGTGGAACCTGACCCTTGTCACCGTAACAGGGATTGCTTGCCTGAATCTCAAGACCAGCCCGTAGGTGAGAATAGTCCTGTTTGCCTTGCCATTCATAATGCCCATTGAGGTCACCCTGGAGCGACGGCAACTGCAATTGACCTGTATCGAGGGGCACTGGCGATAAGGTGCCACCAGCCGACACGCTTTACGCCGACAGTTTGAAAGCGCGATCGCTGCATTGCCTTTAATTGCAATCAAGCCCCCCCCCTCTCCCTCATCCTCACATTGAGATAATTTGATTAATTGGATTGTTGTGCCTGACGTTGTGACGTTGCCCCAGCCCATGCCTTTGATGATGGCTTTTCAATTTCTGGTCTACGGTTGGCTAGAGCTTGTTGTACGCGACCTTGAGAAGCGGAATAGTCATTGCCTCTAAGGAGGCCAAAAGCGCTGGAACCCCAATAAACCACTTGTCGTTAAACGCTCTAACTGGATCATCATTCCCAGGCAATAATCAGAGAAATCGCCTCATCAATCTTTTCCAAAGCCGACGCCTGATCGCGAATTCTTCTTTGCGGCGTATGACATGCAATAGTTGGTTGAACTCGTGATGGCACTGGCACCACAGGTGTAGGTATCGGAGTAACCGGAGCCGAACCCGTAAACAGTTGTTTTAACTGCTGAAACTGAATCAACTCCGCCTGCAGCCGTTCATTTTCAGTTTTCAACGCCTCCAACTCTTCCAAACTCCTCCAACGGTCGAATCGCCACCGATGCCATACTTTGAAGTTGCCCCTGGGCCTGGTCAAGTTTTGCCAAGAGCGCCTGATTTTCAGCCCTCAACCGTTCTACTTTCAGCTGTAAACCATTGAAAGGTGCTGCCAAAGGATTCAACCGAAGTTGCTATCGTCGGAGTCGAATCGTCTCGCAGAAACCTAACAACCGCCTCCATTACATCCGCATTAGAGCCTTGAGCATTGAGTTTAATTGCGCTATTCTTTGAGTTTGATGCATTAAATCAGTAGGCACACTCGCGCGAGGTTTTACGGGATGGATTTCAGCATCCGGAAGAGCGATCGCCATTGTTTTCATTCTCCATTACTTCAACTGGCTCAATATCTGCCAGTTCAACGGGTTCAAGCTCCAATTCGACCGTAGTCGGTAACGCTCAACGCGTTCTAATAGAATCCCCTTTTCACCGAGTGGCTGCTGCTGGGCCCCGATCAAGAAATAATGAAAGTAGTGTTCCGTAGCCCCCGCATTCTTCCTTTTTGCTAATTCAGACTCACCAATCACATGCCCTAGATGCTGTTGCAGGAACCGGTGAGTGCCTTGATTAGGAGGACAGAAGAAATGCGTGGCAATTTCAGCATACGCCCCCCTAAGATTGTGAGCCGTCACCGCCTTTTCGCCAGGTAGCACCGGCAGTACCTCTGAGTCCTCGAAGCTGCTCTTGATATAATGCCTGACACTGGTATTGAGCCTGGAGTTAATGTCATCAGGAGACAACTCCGCCAACTCCTGAATTCTAGGATTGGGCTCTAAACTTATAGATCGCCTTTAGAACCTTATCTGCATCAATCAAAGTAGCGATCAGGAAGGTTTGAGCCTTTTCAATGTCTTGAATTCCTTTTTCAGTTGCCCACGAAACGAGATCGCGTAAGGATGATGGGTCGGTTTAAATTCGCCTTTAGCCACAATCTCACTGAATCGTCTCCCCGTCACCGCCAAAAGCCCTACTGCCCATTCATAGGGAGTTTCCCTTGTCAACAAATCCTTCGCCTTATTCAAGAACCTGTCTGCGCGAATCGGCCTGTAAATCGTCCTGCTTTAGATTGTTCTTAATCGTCGTTTTTTGCTTAATTTGCCTGCTGTACCTCATTTGGATAAGTCAGGTGATAAAGCCCCCAGTGAGGGTAAACCTTGCCATACAGACTAGGTGGCAACTCCAGCCTAGGCAATCGACCCTCATCTATAGCCCGAGCGATTGCCTTGCGATAGTCTGGTAAATATTGATTCGCGATCGAGGCAACCGGGTAGCCTTCTTCGAGGAGGGCAATTTCAGCGGCACAGAGAGCTTTCGCTGCGTTTTCAGTCTTACAGTTGCCCAACCTATCGATAAAGTGGAGGATCAATTCTCCACGTTCGTCTTTGGAGAGTTTAGTGCGATCGTTTGTAGCGATGCGATCGCGGAATCGAGCGATTAATTGTTCGCGGGTGGTGTCATGGGTATAGGCAGTAGGGATATAAACTCATCGTTTCACGTCCATGTTCATTAAATCCCTATCTATATCAGATATCATACTATATCATTATCCTTATCGCTGTTGCAATCGGTGTGAGGAGGGGGAGGCAAGAACTAGTTCTTGCAATAAATTTATGGAACGAATTGGGCATTTTAAGGGGGTAGTTTTTTGCATCTACTATGAAAGGCGTTTTGCATAGAATCCAAGCAAGGCTTGCTTCGCTGCTTTCCAAAAGCGAACTGAAGCAACCCACAATTAGCAGTTATGGGCAAGCTGAGAGTGGTGTTTGCTTTAGACGATATTCAACCGGTAATGGAATGGTTATTCCTTAGCCTTCTCAATGCAGGCTATCAAGGGCAATCTCACTTGTTCTGGTTGTCTCCCTAGAGATGCTGTTGACTTGCATCAACATCTACGACAGTTACACCAGAAAGATGAGCCTATTTTTGGCTATCGCTGTGGAGATCGCGTTTCAACACCCCCGGAAGGCTTTTATTGGAGAATAATGGCAGAGCATCCCTCTTTGAAAATTTACCAGTTAGAAGTACAGCAAAATGGCTAAAAATGATTTTGTATCTACAATCGGGGTTGACTATACTACCCTTCTTGACCTGCTTCAAGCAGAAAACATGATGAAGTTACAAGAGGCAGGAAATAAAGAGCAACACTGGAACCTTTATTCCTAGTCAATTCAAGAGGTGAAACGGAGCTTTTACAGGTATTAAGCGATGAGTAAGCAAAGCCCATTTCACAAGTTACCCGAATGCGATCGCTGTTTTCACAATACCCATAACCCTCATCTTTTCTGTGCCGTTCATCCCTATGGAGTGCAAGAAAGTAGTGAACAGTGTGTAGATTTTGAACTAGATCCGAACTTATTAAATGGGGAATGGTGGAGCCAGAAGAAGCCAGTTTTTATGGGAATGAGCTTGTCATTTCACCGGCGCAACGATGGAACCGAGCGCAAAAGCTAGAACTGTTGCTGTGGCATCGCTTTTTACAGGTCTGTGCCCTGAGTGTCGCTATCCATTTCCTCCCGATTCAGCGCGTGTTCATTGGGATTGCCCTTCGTGTGAATGGAAAGGACGACAGTGTGTAGATTGCACTTCAGACAATTTTGTTTGGGTCTAACTTTCTGGTTTTAGCCTAAACCTCACCGGGTTGCAGTGGCTTTCCTTGCCAGGATTTCTTGCCTATATAGAAGTCTTTTAATCAGCAGAGTGATTGCTCAACTTAATCGTCTAACCGCCGTGTTTGATTAAGATGAGGTCTGAATGTCCAGTTAATGCGTTCTGCTACTGATTGCTTAGTCTTGGGCAATTGATGAATGTGAGTGGATTGGCAACCGGGAAGCATGAGCAGTAGCGAACCATGTTCGAGAAAGAAATGCTGTAATTCCCCCTCATGCCCTTACGGGGTTTAAGGCTAAACTTGCGGATAGCGCCCAATGAAATCGAAGCGAATATCGCGGGACTGGTGCCCAGGCTCTTTTCGTTATCCGAGTGCCAACCGATTGAGTGTTCACCGACGCGATAGCGATTGCCAGTGGTGATCGCAAAGTTGAAGCCAGATTCAGTTTCTATACGGTCTCGTAACTTGGCTAATGGGTCCGTCCAGGGCAGCGGTTCTAGAAGTACCGACGACGAATAGAAATAGCTGCATCCCTCATCGCCATAGATAGCTTCCAAACGAGGGACAGGGATAACTTGCCAAACATCCGAATATCATTTTGCTGCCAACTCAGAGCTTGGCTGTGTTCGTAGAGAGCATCGGCTTCAGCTTGAGAGAGGAATTGAGGCAGGTAGTAGTAGGGTTCTTGGGTCATAGCACCATCAGGGGGGTAGTGAATAGGCAAGGAATTGAAATAATTCGCGATCGCAGCAAGAGAAACGTGTGACGTAGATTATTTCGATATAAGGTGCCCAAAGTCCAAGGAGATCATTCCTATTTCAAGTTATTTGCTACAGCGAAAGGATTGTAGCCAGAGAAGCTAACCGAGTTCCTCATCGAAGAACCCCGCGATTGCCTTTCTGATTCCCTCTTTTTCCAAGCTTTAATAGTACAATTGCTTCAACGGCTCGGAACCAATTTACCCATGCGACGGGATTCAATTTTCTATGCCTTATTTCAGCAATCCTCCGACGCTTCTATTTGAGTTACTCGAAGAGCCACCCCTTAACGCTGAGGGCCTATCGATTTGATTCCGTAGCCGTCAAAGAACCCCGGTTTGAAATCGATGGAGTGTTCTTACCCCCTGACACTGAAGTGCCTGGAATTGTGTACTTTTGTGAGGTTCAATTCCAACGGGATGAGCGGCTGTATGAACGCCTTTTTGGTGAGTCGTTTTTATATTTCTATCGCAACCGAGATCGCTTCAGTGATTGGCAAGCTGTAGTAATTTATCCCGCTCGTTCAATGGAGCAGAGCAATACGCTTCCCTATCAAGATTTACTGGCGGGAGATCGGGTTCATTGCGGTTTTTAGATGAGTTGGGAGACATTGGACAATTGCCGTTTAGGAGTCGCCCTCATGGTATTGACAACCCTTGAAGAAGCTCAAGCACCCGCAGAAGCAAGAGCGTTACTCGCGCGATCGCGGCAGGAAATAGACGAGCCAGCAGCTAGTCGCGCCATAATGGAGATGCTGACCACCATTATGGTTTACAAGTTTACAAATCTGAGTCGGCAGGAGATTGAAACGATGTTGGGAATCAGTTTGCAGCAGACACGGGTATATCAAGAAGCTAAGGAAGAAGCGCTTCAGCAGGTAGTGATAAACCTTCTGAAAGAAGGAATGACGGTAGAGGCGATCGCTCGTGTTACTGGACTATCGGTCGAACAAATCGAGCAGTTGCAGAAGAGCGTTCCTCACAATCCACTAGGATAGTTAACGCGATTGCACGTCTTCACCGCTCCATCCATACTCTTCATTAAATCGCACTGGTTCTGTAGTGTTATTTTTCATCGTTCCATCACGACCTTCCCTAATTCAGGAAAGGAACTGACTTAGATGTTCAAAAAAGCCTTCCCCCTTGCCGTTGCTAGAAGCTGCCGTCGATACCACACTTAACGTTTCAATGAGAGAGTCTTGGCTAGCATTCGCGACTAAATGCGTCAGAGCTTCTCCCCCTTCCCCCTGTCTGAGCCGCCACAATAGCATTGATGTAATCTATCCGTTGCTCATTGGCAATTACCCCAATCAGGAAGCCTGCTCGAATCAGTAATAGATTCATCAAGAGGCGTGCTGTGCGTCCATTACCATCTTGAAAACGGGTGAACCGTCACTAGCCTGAGATGAGCTTCAGCCGCATAGACGATTGGATGTAGTGCTTTGGCATTTTGAGAATTAAGCCATTCCACAAAGTCTGCCATCAACTTGTCTACCTGATAGTGGGGAAGATAGACAGACTCAGTCCCTGCCGCCCGGACATCCAGTAACCGAAATCGTCCTGCCGTTTCCGGGTCAATCGTTCGCAGAATGAGGCTGTGGACTTGCCTCAACTCCCACTCAGTAATGACAGCATCAGCAACAGAAAACGATTCAATGTAATTGATTGCCTGCCCATGTCCAATCACTTCTAAATGCTCTTTTAAGGACTTGCCCCCAATTGTGATGCCTTGCTCCAGCACTAGAGCAGTCTCTCTAAGCGAGAGCGTGTTGCCCTCGATCGCGTTGGAGTTGTAAGTAAACCGGACATCATAGCGTTGCTTAAGTTCAGCCACGATGCTGCGGTCAAGGGGACGAAAACAAGTCAAGCCATGCTTTAAGACGATCTAGATGTGCCAACTTCTCAGAAAGAGAGACGTGGGATGCAAAAGTCAAATGCTCTCTTAAGACCTCTTCTGCGATGAGAACTTGGGATTGTAGGGCAGCAATCCAGCGAGCGTAGGCTATGGATGTATTCATAGGCATTCTGCAAGAAGTCCTCCACTTCAGTTTGACAGAGGAATTGAGGCAGGTCGTAGGGGTTTTGAGTTATAGCACTCTGAGGAGTCAATGAACAATTATTTCAAGTTCTTTACTACGGCGAGAGGATTGCAACCGGAGAAGCTGATTGAGTCTTCGTCAAGGAAACCCGCGATCGCCATTTCAACAATTGACTCAATCGTTGTTCAATCTGAGCGGCATAGGTCAACAGTCCCAACCGAATTTTATCTGGAAGCATCTGAATAAAAGCTTGGGCTGCTTCAGGAGAGAGATGTTCGGTCGTAATCTGCATTTTTGCTGTCTCCTAGTTCATGCGAGTGTTGTAACGGGGTCGAGCCATTTGAATCATCAATGTTTCAATGTACTCAACTTGCTGAGGGGAACGCCGACCCATTGCAAAAGTCGAAATTCTAACATCATCTGGATTGAGCCTGTCAACAAATGCCCAACTCAGAGCCTTATGTCCATTACGGAAACCGTCGTCTAAGATTGTTACCAATTCCAATATACAAAATCTCATCACGATAACGAAACGCATAGAAGCCTGGATTAGAGGGAACGGGTTCAAAATCGCGGCTAAGCGGATAGCATTCCTCAAACAGGATAGAAGAAAGCGCTTTAAGAACCATCTGGGCATCTGATTTAAGTGTTTCGCTCATTGTTCAGTAAAGTGCAGGATCAACTTTGAGCGCTCGTTTTTAACCAGTTTAGTCCGTAGGGAGCGATCGCGAATTATTGGCTATTCCGTGTCCAAAGCTCAATGACATCGAGCCAGTTCATTGCGATCGCCGTCGCCTCGCGATTAAATATTGAATCTAAACTTTACCCTTGTTTTTATAGCCCTGCCTCCATGAGCGCCTGAAACAAATCAGCCTCAATCCCCAACTGGCGCGACCATTCGCCCAAATAATCAAAATCTAGAGTGTCGCCCTGCACCTTTAGTACTCCCAACACATCGCGCCATTGCTTATCCGATTGTGACTGTTGCCGCCAGCGTAATTATTCAGCACCACATCTTCGGGCGATGCAAAGTAGAACGCCTCCAGCCCCAATGACTTCGACTAGCTTGCGGCGCTTAAACTTCACTAAATCAAACCTCTTCACTCCCCGCCATCATCAGATCGGCGCGTGAAATCGTAGGCTGATGCGTCACCCCCAAGGTTTTCATCCGACCCGATCTTACATCTTCCACTCCCGGAACATAAAACTGATGAACTTCCAACGCAATCACCAGTTGCTCTAGCTGCAATGGCGCAATTGCTAACACCACATCCAAATCACGGGTTGCTCTCGGATCGCCAAAAGTGGATGAGGCAACCCCGCCCGTAATGTAATAGTCGATTTGTACCTGCTCAAATACCTCATGCAAAATTGCCGCCAGCGCAATCGAATCTTGAATCCAGGTCATTTCATGGGTTGCTGTAAAAAAATTAGGCGGACAATGATCACCAAAAAAGACTGGGCAACCTTTTGGGCAAAGGCCTCCCCCACCATCTGCGGGAAGCGATGCTTTAGCCCACTTATAGAGAGCCTGCGGGTGCTGCGAGTGTGAGCCGCAGACATCAACGCGCGATCGCTGTTCGTCCGCTGCCGCAATAACGCAAACTCAAACACATCCGTCTCAATGCTAGTGTCTTCCGCTTGGGGCAGTACCCTGGCTTTACGGTAACCATTTAGGCGAAATACAGTAAAATAAATAGGCTTACATTATACACAATCTAAACGTTGTGGCAGTCAAGAAATATTCACGGCAGCAGGTGATCAAACTGGCAAAAACTACATCTAGCCGACTGTCGTACATGGATCGAATGGGGTTTGTTGTACCAGAGAAGATTGGTGAAGCGGATACCAAAAAGCCTGTGGTGCTGTATACGAAACATCAGATTGAACTGGTCAAGCAAATTAACCAGGCTTCTCATTTCTTGAGTGCATCAGGGTTGAGGTTGGCAATCCAACGCGATCGCCTGGCTGAAGTGGTGCGAATCGTTTGAGTGAATTACTAGATTAATTGAGCTACAAACGAGCTACGAACACAACCAATAAATATCAAACAAGCTACTTATGCCATATAGCATTCAGAGGTTTTGAATATTGCCAGTCTTTTTCAGTTGATATCGTCTGTCTGGTAGCCGTAGAGTTGTTCTTCAAGGCGAATAATGCCTCTTTCGCCGTCCCTGATAGAGAATTTCTGGTCCCAATCCAAAGCAGAATCAGGCAATGGTTCAAAGGCTTGTGGATGCGCGTAGAAAGCATCAAGCACTTTCAAGTCAGATGCCAAAGGCACATTTTAAGCGATTGGGATTATTGGGAATGAGAGCGATCGCTTCTCGCAGTTTTTCAACGCCTAGTTGTTGCTGGAGTTGCCATAGAAACTGAACATAGGGCACTGTTGTAGGCATGTTTTCTTTGTGGTAGTGCAACCACAAAACTCGAATTTGGAGTGCAGTACAAGAGATAGAGGAGTTGAGCTTCGAGTTCATAGTGAGTGAAGATGATAATGAACAAAGTGATCGCTGAAGTTTTGTAGAGTGTTTAAGGAACCTTCAGGTTGAAATGAAGTGTTCATAGGAAAAATTTAGGCAAGAGGGTGGTGAAGCCACTGGAGCGATTGGAGCGATCGCAACACTCAGTTAATGAGACGCATCTTAGGAAAGCGGGTAGTCAAGCACTGGAGCGATCGAACATAGCTAGAAGGAGCGATCGCAACACGGCTAGAAGGAGCGATCACATTTCAACTCAAGTGTTGGAGCGACGAACTTTGTGGTCAATCGATAGAGATGTTTCTATGTTTTCTACTGCGTCAAGAGCAGCGTGGATGACCTGCGGTGGAACCAAGAGGTTGAAGCCGTGTTGCATTTTGACAAACGTTCTGCCAGGTTCCAGCCAACCATCACAGCCAACTCCATTGAAAGGCAAAGGAGCGATCGCATAGAGGATTGTAGTGTTTCTCAATGCCTGATTGATTACTGTGTAGCGGTGAACTTCAAACGAGCTAACGATTGCTGTGGTTTCCATTGCCTGATTCCTAGTAGAGTTCAGGGAACGCCAACTTGTTGATCCAGAGGGCGGCTCTTTGGCGCGTCCAGCGACGTTCTAAAGCAACAAGACCAATGGCGTGGTCACTAGCGTATTGCTCGTCAGCGGTCAGTGAGGACTGACGGAGAAAGTCGGTAACAGTTGCAATCTGAGTAGTAGCAGTACCAGTAATTCATAGGAGTGCCCACGAATCAATTCATATTCATATCCATATCGTTATTATAAACTCTATCTTTATCAATATCGCAATACATTAACCATAGAAATACCTGGAAACTCATCCTGGATAAGACTTGTAAAAACAATAACTGTCAATGATAGGAATATCAAATGTATCGCAGCTATAAAAAAGATAAAGATAAGAAAGATTCATTAGATATTTGTATCATTTCAGCGTCTCCTTGATAAGGATAGGGCGATGCAATGATGAGAACTGTGCAGAGTCGACAAGTTGAATCGCTGAAACTCATACACAGTGGGCATTGTAGTGATCGTAGTTTATGAGGCTTGTCAGCGATCCCCATCCCTGCCGCTATCCTTATTCACAAAATGGAGGGTTTGCGATAGGGTGAACGATAAGGATTGCTAATGATAGGGTAGTGATAAGGTATCCTTATAGGTGGACAGGGATAGCTTTTTGGTTAACCAAAAAGCTATCCCCTGTCCACCTATAAGGATACCTTATCACTACCCTATCATTAGCAATCCTTATCGTTCACCCTATCGCAAACCCTCCATTTTGTGATAAGGATAGCGGCAGGATGGGGATCGCTGACAAGCCTCATAAACTACGATCACTACAATGCCACTGTGTATGAGTTTCAGCGATTCAACTTGTCGACTCTGCACAGTTCTCATCATTGCATCGCCCTATCCTTATCAAGGAGACGCTGAAATGATACAAATATCTAATGAATCTTTCTTATCTTTATCTTTTTTATAGCTGCGATACATTTGATATTCCTATCATTGACAGTTATTGTTTTTTACAAGTCTTATCCAGGATGAGTTCCAGGTATTTCTATGGTTAATGTATTGCGATATTGATAAAGATAGAGTTATAATAACGATATGGATATGAATATGAATTGATTCGTGGGCACTCCCTATGATTACTGGTACTGCTACTACTCAGATTGCAACTGTTACCGACTTTCTCCGTCAGTCCTCACTGACCGCTGACGAGCAATACGCTATTGACCACGCCATTGGTCTTGTTGCTTTAGAACGTCGCTGGAACGCGCCAAAGAGCCGCCCTCTGGATCAACAAGTTGGCGTTCCCTGAACTCTACTAGGAATCAGGCAATGGAAACCACAGCAATCGTTAGCTCGTTTGAAGTTCACCGCTACACAGTAATCAATCAGGCATTGGAGAAACACTACAATCCTCTATGCGATCGCTCCTTTGCCTTTCAATGGAGTTGGCTGTGATGGTTGGCTGGAACCTGGCAGAACGTTTGTCAAAATGCAACACGGCTTCAACCTCTTGGTTCCACCGCAGGTCATCCACGCTGCTCTTGACGCAGTAGAAAACATAGAAACATCTCTATCGATTGACCACAAAGTTCGTCGCTCCAACACTTGAGTTGAAATGTGATCGCTCCTTCTAGCCGTGTTGCGATCGCTCCTTCTAGCTATGTTCGATCGCTCCAGTGCTTGACTACCCGCTTTCCTAAGATGCGTCTCATTAACTGAGTGTTGCGATTCGCTCCAATCGCTCCAGTGGCTTCACCACCCTCTTGCCTAAATTTTTCCTATGAACACTTCATTTCAACCTGAAGGTTCCTTAAACACTCTACAAAACTTCAGCGATCACTTTTGTTCATTATCATCTTCACTCACTATGAACTCGAAGCTCAACTCCTCTATCTCTTGTACTGCACTCCAAATTCGAGTTTTGTGGTTGCACTACCACAAAGAAAACATGCCTACAACAGTGCCCTATGTTCAGTTTCTATGGCAACTCCAGCAACAACTAGGCGTTGAAAAACTGCGAGAAGCGATCGCTCTCATTCCCAATAATCCCAATCGCTTAAATGTGCCTTTGGCATCTGACTTGAAAGTGCTTGATGCTTTCTACGCGCATCCACAAGCCTTTGAACCATTGCCTGATTCTGCTTTGGATTGGGGACCAGAAATTCTCTATCAGGACGGCGAAAGAGGCATTATTCGCCTTGAAGAACAACTCTACGGCTACCAGACAGACGATATCAACTGAAAAAGACTGGCAATATTCAAAACCTCTGAATGCTATATGGCATAAGTAGCTTGTTTGATATTTTATTGGTTGTGTTCGTAGCTCGTTTGTAGCTCAATTAATCTAGTAATTCACTCAACGATCGCACCACTTCAGCCAGGCGATCGCGTTGGATTGCCAACCTCAACCCTGATGCACTCAAGAAATGAGAAGCCTGGTTAATTTGCTTGACCAGTTCAATCTGATGTTTCGTATACAGCACCACAGGCTTTTGGTATCCGCTTCACCAATCTTCTCTGGTACAACAAACCCCATTCGATCCATGTACGACAGTCGGCTAGATGTAGTTTTTGCCAGTTTGATCACCTGCTGCCGTGAATATTTCTTGACTGCCACAACGTTTAGATTGTGTATAATGTAAGCCTATTTATTTTACTGTATTTCGCCTAAATGGTTACCGTAAAGCCAGGGTACTGCCCCCAAGCGGAAGACACTAGCATTGAGACGGATGTGTTTGAGTTTGCGTTATTGCGGCAGCGGACGAACAGCGATCGCGCGTTGATGTCTGCGGCTCACACTCGCAGCACCCGCAGGCTCTCTATAAGTGGGCTAAAGCATCGCTTCCCGCAGATGGTGGGGGAGGCCTTTGCCCCAAAAGGTTGCCCAGTCTTTTTTGGGTGATCATTGTCCGCCTAATTTTTTTACAGCAACCATGAAATGACCTGGATTCAAGATTCGATTGCGCTGGCGGCAATTTTGCATGAGGTATTTGAGCAGGTACAAATCGACTATTACATTACGGGCGGGGTTGCCTCATCCACTTTTGGCGATCCGAGAGCAACCCGTGATTTGGATGTGGTGTTAGCAATTGCGCCATTGCAGCTAGAGCAACTGGTGATTGCGTTGGAAGTTCATCAGTTTTATGTTCCGGGAGTGGAAGATGTAAGATCGGGTCGGATGAAAACCTTGGGGGTGACGCATCAGCCTACGATTTCACGCGCCGATCTGATGATGGCGGGGAGTGAAGAGTTTGATTTAGTGAAGTTTTAAGCGCCGCAAGCTAGTCGAAGTCATTGGGGCTGGAGCGTTCTACTTTGCATCGCCCGAAGATGTGGTGCTGAATAAATTACGCTGGCGGCAACAGTCACAATCGGATAAGCAATGGCGCGATGTGTTGGGAGTACTAAAGGTGCAGGGGCGACACTCTAGATTTTGATTATTTGGGCGAATGGTCGCGCCAGTTGGTGGATTGAGGCTGATTTGTGTTTCAGGCGCCTCATGGAGGCAGGCTATAAAACAAGGGTAAAGTTTAGATTCAATATTTAATCGCGAGGCGACGGCGATCGCAATGAACTGCTCGATGTCATTGAGCTTTGGACACGGAATAGCCAATAATTCGCGATTTCGCTCCCTACGGACTAACTGGTTAAAAACGAGCGCTCAAAGTTGATCCTGCACTTTACTGAACAATGAGCGAAACACTTAAATCAGATGCCCAGATGGTTCTTAAGCGCTTTCTTTCTATCCTGTTTGAGGAATGCTATCCGCTTAGCCGCGATTTTTGAACCCGTTCCCTCTAATCCAGGCTTCTATGCGTTTCGTTATCGTGATGAGATTTGTATATGGGAATTGGTAACAATCTTAGACGACGGTTCCGTAATGGACATAAGGCTCTGAGTTGGGCATTTGTTGACAGGCTCAATCCAGATGATGTTAGAATTTCGACTTTTGCAATGGGTCGGCGTTCCCCTCAGCAAGTTGAGTACATTGAAACATTGATGATTCAAATGGCTCGACCCCGTTACAACACTCGCATGAACTAGGAGACAGCAAAATGCAGATTACGACCGAACATCTCTCTCCTGAAGCAGCCCAAGCTTTATTCAGATGCTTCCAGATAAAATTCGGTTGGGACTGTTGACCTATGCCGCTCAGATTGAACAACCGATTGAGTCAATTGTTGAAATGGCGATCGCGGGTTTCCTTGACGAAGACTCAATCAGCTTCTCCGGTTGCAATCCTCTCGCCGTAGTAAAGAACTTGAAATAATTGTTCATTGACTCCTCAGAGTGCTATAACTCAAACCCCTACGACCTGCCTCAATTCCTCTGTCAAACTGAAGTGGAGGACTTCTTGCAGAATGCCTATGAATACATCCATAGCCTACGCTCGCTGGATTGCTGCCCTACAATCCCAAGTTCTCATCGCAGAAGAGGTCTTAAGAGAGCATTTGACTTTTGCATCCCACGTCTCTCTTCTGAGAAGTTGGCACATCTAGATCGTCTTAAAGCATGGCTTGACTTGTTTCGTCCCCTTGACCGCAGCATCGTGGCTGAACTTAAGCAACGCTATGATGTCCGGTTTACTTACAACTCCAACGCGATTCGAGGGCAACACGCTCTCGCTTAGAGAGACTGCTCTAGTGCTGGAGCAAGGCATCACAATTGGGGCAAGTCCTTAAAAGAGCATTTAGAAGTGATTGGACATGGGCAGGCAATCAATTACATTGAATCGTTTCTGTTGCTGATGCTGTCATTACTGAGTGGGAGTTGAGGCAAGTCCACAGCCTCATTCTGCGAACGATTGACCCGGGAAACGGCAGGACGATTTCGGTTACTGGATGTCCGGGCGGCAGGGACTGAGTCTGTCTATCTTCCCCACTATCAGGTAGACAAGTTGATGGCAGACTTTGGTGGAATGGCTTAATTCTCAAATGCCAAAGCACTACATCCAATCGTCCTATGCGGCTGAAGCTCATCTCAGGCTAGTGACGGTTCACCCGTTTTCAAGATGGTAATGGACGCACAGCACGCCTCTTGATGAATCTATTACTGATTCGAGCAGGCTTCCTGATTGGGGTAATTGCCAATGAGCAACGGATAGATTACATCAATGCTATTGTGGCGGCTCAGACAGGGGAAGGGGGAGAAGCTCTGACGCATTTTAGTCGCGAATGCTAGCCAAGACTCTCTCATTGAAACGTTAAGTGTGGTATCGACGGCAGCTTCTAGCAACGGCAAGGGGGAAGGCTTTTTTTGAACATCTAAGTCAGTTCCTTTCCTGAATTAGGGAAGGTCGGTGATGGAACGATGAAAAATAACACTACAGAACCAGTGCGATTTAATGAAGGAGTATGGATGGAGCGGTGAAGACGTGCAATCGCGTTAAACTATCCTAGTGGATTGTGAGGAACGCTCTTCTGCAACTGCTCGATTGTTCGACCGATAGTCCAGTAACACGAGCGATCGCCTCTACCGTCATTCCTTCTTTCAGAAGGTTTATCACTACCTGCTGAAGCGCTTCTTCCTTAGCTTCTTGATATACCCGTGTCTGCTGCAAACTGATTCCCAACATCGTTTCAATCTCCTGCCGACTCAGATTTGTAAACTTGTAAACCATAATGGTGGTCAGCATCTCCATTATGGCGCGACTAGCTGCTGGCCTCGTCTATTTCCTGCCGCGATCGCGCGAGTAACGCTCTTGCTTCTGCGGGTGCTTGAGCTTCTTCAAGGGTTGTCAATACCATGAGGGCGACTCCTAACGGCAATTGTCCAATGTCTCCCAACTCATCTAAAAACACGCAATGAACCCGATCTCCCGCAGTAAATCTTGATAGGGAAGCGTATTGCTCTGCTCCATTGAACGAGCGGGATAAATTACTACAGCTTGCCAATCAATGAAGCGATCTCGGTTGCGATAGAAATATAAAAACGACTCACCAAAAAGGCGTTCATACAGCCGCTCATCCCGTTGGAATTGAACCTCACAAAAGTACACAATTCCAGGCACTTCAGTGTCAGGGGGTAAGAACACTCCATCGATTTCAAACCGGGGTTCTTTGACGGCTACGGAATCAAATCGATAGGCCTCAGCGTTAAGGGGTGGCTCTTCGAGTAACTCAAATAGAAGCGTCGGAGATTGCTGAAATAAGGCATAGAAAATTGAATCCCGTCGCATGGGTAAATTGTTCCGAGCCGTTGAAGCAATTGTACTATTAAAGCTTGGAAAAAGAGGGAATCAGAAAGGCAATCGCGGGGTCTTCGATGAGGACTCGGTTAGCTTCTCTGGCTACAATCCTTCGCTGTAGCAAATAACTTGAAATAGGAATGATCTCCTTGGACTTTGGGCACCTTATATCGAAATAATCTACGTCACACGTTTTCTCTTGCTGCGATCGCGAATTATTTCAATTCCTTGCCTATTCACTACCCACCTGATGGTGCTATGACCCAAGAACCCTACTACTACCTGCCTTCAATTCCTCTCTCAAGCTGAAGCCGATGCTCTCTACGAACACAGCCAAGCTCTGAGTTGGCAGCAAAATGATATTCGGATGTTTGGCAAGTTTATCCCTGTCCCTCGTTTGGAAGCTATCTATGGCGATGAGGGATGCAGCTATTTCTATTCGTCGTCGGTACTTCTAGAACCGCTGCCCTGGACGGACCCATTAGCCAAGTTACGAGACCGTATAGAACTGAATCTGGCTTCAACTTTGCGATCACCACTGGCAATCGCTATCGCGTCGGTGAACACTCAATCGGTTGGCACTCGGATAACGAAAAGAGCCTGGGCACCAGTCCCGCGATCGCTTCGATTTCATTGGCGCTATCCGCAAGTTTAGCCTTAAACCCCGTAAGGGGCATGAGGGGGAATTACAGCATTTCTTTCTCGAACATGGTTCGCTACTGCTCATGCTTCCCGGTTGCCAATCCACTCACATTCATCAATTGCCCAAGACTAAGCAATCAGTAGCAGAACGCATTAACTGGACATTCAGACCTCATCTTAATCAACACACGGCGGTTTAGACGATTAAGTTGAGCAATCACTCTGCTGATTAAAGACTTCTATATAGGCAAGAAATCCTGGCAAGGAAAGCCACTGCAACCCGGTGAGGTTTAGGCTAAAACCAGAAAGTTAGACCCAAACAAAATTGTCTGAAGTGCAATCTACACACTGTCGTCTTTCCATTCACACGAAGGGCAATCCCAATGAACACGCGCTGAATCGGGAGGAAATGGATAGCGACACTCAGGGCACAGACCTGTAAAAGCGGATGCCACAGCAACAGTTCTAGCTTTTGCGCTCGGTTTCCATCGTTGCGCCGGTGAAATGACAAGCTCATTCCCATAAAAACTGGCTTCTTCTGGCTCCCACCATTCCCCATTTAATAAGTTCGGATCTAGTTCAAAATCTACACACTGTCACTACTTTCTTGCACTCCATAGGGATGAACGGCACAGAAAAGATGAGGGTTATGGGTATTGTGAAAACAGCGACTCGCATTCGGGTAACTTGTGAAATGGGCTTTGCTTACTCATCGCTTAATACCTGTAAAGCTCCGTTTTCACCTCTTGAATTGACTAGAATAAAGGTTCCAGTGTTGCTCTTTATTTCCTGCCTCTTTGTAACTTCATCCATGTTTTCTGCTTGAAGCAGGTCAAGAAGGGTAGTATAGTCAACCCCGATTGTAGATACAAAATCATTTTTAGCCATTTTGCTGTACTTCTAACTGGTAAATTTTCAAAGAGGGATGCTCTGCCATTATTCTCCAATAAAAGCCTTCCGGGGGTGTTGAAACGCGATCTCCACAGCGATAGCCAAAAATAGGCTCATCTTTCTGGTGTAACTGTCGTAGATGTTGATGCAAGTCAACAGCATCTCTAGGAGACAACCAGAACAAGTGAGATTGCCCTGATAGCCTGCATTGAGAAGGCTAAGGAATAACCATTCCATTACCGGTTGAATATCGTCTAAAGCAACACCACTCTCAGCTTGCCCATAACTGCTAATTGTGGGTTGCTTCAGTTCGCTTTTGGAAAGCAGCGAAGCAAGCCTTGCTGGATTCTATGCAAAACGCCTTTCATAGTAGATGCAAAAAACTACCCCCTTAAAATGCCCAATTCGTTCCATAAATTTATTGCAAGAACTAGTTCTTGCTCCCCCTCCTCACACCGATTGCAACAGCGATAAGGATAATGATATAGTATGAATATCTGATATAGATAGGGATTTAATGAACATGGACGTGAAACGATGAGTTTTATCCCTACTGCCTATACCATGACACCACCCGCGAACAATTAATCGCTCGATTCCGCGATCGCATCGCTACAAACGATCGCACTAAACTCTCCAAAGACGAACGTGGAGAATTGATCCTCCACTTTATCGATAGGTTGGGCAACTGTAAGACTGAAAACGCAGCGAAAGCTCTCTGTGCCGCTGAAATTGCCCTCCTCGAAGAAGGCTACCCGGTTGCCTCGATCGCGAATCAATATTTACCAGACTATCGCAAGGCAATCGCTCGGGCTATAGATGAGGGTCGATTGCCTAGGCTGGAGTTGCCACCTAGTCTGTATGGCAAGGTTTACCCTCACTGGGGGCTTTATCACCTGACTTATCCAAAATGAGGTACAGCAGGCAATTAAGCAAAAAACGACGATTAAGAACAATCTAAAGCAGGACGATTTACAGCCGATTCGCGCAGACAGGTTTCTTGAATAAGGCGAAGGATTTGTTGACAAGGGAAACTCCCTATGAATGGGCAGTAGGGCTTTTGGCGGTGACGGGGAGACGATTCAGTGAGATTGTGGCTAAAGGCGAATTTAAACCGACCCATCATCCTTACGCGATCTCGTTTCGTGGGCAACTGAAAAAAGGAATTCAAGACATTGAAAAGGCTCAAACCTTCCTGATCGCTACTTTGATTGATGCAGATAAGGTTTCTAAAGGCGATCTATAAGTTTAGAGCCCATCCTAGAATTCAGGAGTTGGCGGAGTTGTCTCCTGATGACATTAACTCCAGGCTCAATACCAGTGTCAGGCATTATATCAAGAGCAGCTTCGAGGACTCAGAGGTACTGCCGGTGCTACCTGGCGAAAAGGCGGTGACGGCTCACAATCTTAGGGGGGCGTATGCTGAAATTGCCACGCATTTCTTCTGTCCTCCTAATCAAGGCACTCACGGTTCCTGCAACAGCATCTAGGGCATGTGATTGGTGAGTCTGAATTAGCAAAAGGAAGAATGCGGGGGCTACGGAACACTACTTTCATTATTTCTTGATCGGGCCCAGCAGCAGCCACTCGGTGAAAAGGGGATTCTATTAGAACGCGTTGGAGCGTTACCGACTACGGTCGAATTGGAGCTTGAACCCGTTGAACTGGCAGATATTGAGCCAGTTGAAGTAATGGAGAATGAAACAATGGCGATCGCTCTTTCCGGATGCTGAAATCCATCCCCGTAAACCTCGCGCGAGGTGCCTACTGATTTAATGCATCAACTCAAAGAATTAGCGGCAATTAAACTCAATGCTCAAGGCTCTAATGCGGATGTAATGGAGGCGGTTGTTAGGTTTCTGCGAGACGATTCGACTCCGACGATAGCAACTTCGGTTGAATCCTTTGGCAGCACCTTTCAATGGTTTACAGCTGAAGTAGAACGGTTGAGGGCTGAAAATCAGGCGCTCTTGGCAAAACTTGACCAGGCCCAGGGGCAACTTCAAAGTATGGCATCGGTGGCGATTCGACCGTTGGAGGAGTTGGAAGAGTTGGAGGCGTTGAAACTGAAAATGAACGGCTGCAGGCGGAGTTGATTCAGTTTCAGCAGTTAAAACAACTGTTTACGGGTTCGGCTCCGGTTACTCCGATACCTACACCTGTGGTGCCAGTGCCATCACGAGTTCAACCAACTATTGCAGGTCATACGCCGCAAAGAAGAATTCGCGATCAGGCGTCGGCTTTGGAAAAGATTGATGAGGCGATTTCTCTGATTATTGCCTGGAATGATGATTCCAGTTAGAGCGTTTAACGACAAGTGGTTTATTGGGGTTCCAGCGCTTTTGGCCCTCCTTAGAGGCAATGACTATTCCGCTTCTCAAGGTCGCGTACAACAAGCTCTAGCCAACCGTAGACCAGAAATTGAAAGCCATCATCAAAGGCATGGGCTGGGGCAACGTCACAACGTCAGGCACAACAATCCAATTAATCAAATTATCTCAATGTGAGGATGAGGGAGAGGGGGGGGGCTTGATTGCAATTAAAGGCAATGCAGCGATTCGCGCTTTCAAACTGTCGGCGTAAAGCGTGTCGGCTGGTGGCACCTTTCGCCAGTGCCCCCTCGATACAGGTCAATTGCAGTTGCCGTCGCTCCAGGGTGACCTCAATGGGCATTATGAATGGCAGGCAAACAGGACTATTCTCACCCTACGGGCTGGTCTTGAGATCAGGCAAGCAATCCCTGTTACGGTGACAAGGGTCAGGTTCCACTGGCATCAGGGGGGCGATCTCTAAGCCCATGTAGGCGCTGACGTTTGATTGGTTCAACACCGATTCTGGCAAGCTGCTTGGGACTGGTGAGCTGCAGAGCAACGCGAGCACAGGCTTCTGCATCAGACAACGCTTGATGGTGCTCTAGCTCGATGCCCAGGTATTCACAAACATTGGGCAGTTTGGTCGGACGTAAATTCCAGGTTTTGCAAGCCAGTTGCACCGTACACAAAAAAGGCTGTGGCGGTCGAGCAATGCCGTAAAGGTCACAGCACGCATAGAGCACGCCCCGGTCAAAAGAGGCGTTATGGGCGGCTAGAAAAGCAGCATCCTGCATGAAGGGCTGGATAAAAATCCACAGGTCACCGAAGGCGGGTTGATCTGCAACATCCTGCCACCGAATGCCGTGGATGTGCGTAAACCGGAAGGTCGCACGCGGTAACACTGGGTCTCAAAGCTACAGAAACGCCTAAGTGGACAAATTTTTCCGAATTCTGAGGTGCCCCTTCGGTCGAGCAGCGAAGAAAGTTATCGACTGTTTCCGTAGCAACACGCAACACAAGCGTAGTCTTTCTAGAAGTAATGAACTTTGAAAAGACAAAGCTACAGGACTGAACCATGCAATACCGTTATCTTCTGGCGCTCAGCGCACTATCATTTGCCTTTCCGGCTGCCGCCTCAGCTGCTGTTTACACTACGACAACTGGACAAACTCGCTTCGTGCTTGATTCAAGTCGCTCGAAACCGAGCGTGGAATACGTGAGCCGCATTCAAGGCAAAGATTGGATTGGCTCAGCGAATGTGTCTGGTGTTCCGGTGCCTGAGAGTGGTGTCTCACGCTATCGAGGCACGTTTCGAGATTCTCGTACGGGTCCCGGAGCTGAACAGGTTTGTACAGGCACGATCGACATGACTGACAATCGCCCTGGGCAAAGATTCTCAGTCACTTGGAACGTTACAGGCGGCAAGGCTTGTCCTGTCATCGGTCAGGACTGTCACGCTCAATTTAGTGGCTGCCTTGCCCCGTCCCGATGGGCGTGGAGACTTTACACCTGTAAGCGTCGATCAGTGGAATGGTGGCACTCAATCTAGCACTTGGCGCGGGTGGAGAGTCGTGTCGGCTGATGGCTTTTCTCAACTGTCGCGCCACACCCAATGGGTCCATTCGCCGCACCTACAACGCGGGCGATCCGATCACTGCATTTCGTGATCGCTCCGGGCTGGCCATGACCACCTTCTAACGGTGCTCCCTGGCTGCGCACCGCCGATAACTGCTTGGTTCGCGCTAACGCTCGCTTTGTGCAGCCAACGAACCTCGTTCTAATCGCTTCGCTGCCATGCTTTTAAGGTGTACAGTGACTTTTTAATTTGTCGTAGAGACGCATTAGTGTCGTTGAAGCAGTAAAGCTAGACCTGATGAACCTTCCGTCTGGAGCCAACTTGGTAAGCCTGATGACCAGATGATTGATTGTTCAGCAACCGATCATCTGCAAACCTACAATAGCGGGAGTTTGCAGCGACACGAATTTGTCTTGATGTCATCTAATTTGGCTCCGTACAAATCCAGTAAATCTAAAAATCTAGCGAACTGCATGGAGAAATAAAGTTGTGCTTATGAACAAACTGCTTGCCACAATCACTGCAACCACGATCGCAACACTCCTTGTGCCCACGATCGCCATAGCTCAGACCCTCCCCAAAACCCTTAAACAAGGTATGCCCTACGCTCAGGCACGAAAGACCTTGCTCAACAGCGGATGGCAAGTGTAGTACATTCCCCCAATCGAGATCGCTTCGGCGCAATGAACTACCTCATCGACAAACTTGGCTACAACGAAGTCGAAACCTGCTCTGGTACAGGTATGGGCTTTTGTCGCTTCAGCTTCACCAACGCCAACGGGCAAAGCTAGCAGTTGTCACCGTCAATAATCAACCCGGTCAAAAGCCTAAACTTCAACGCTGGTGGATCGACACCGAGAATCGCTAGTCCCTGACGCAAGTGTTATTACTGTTCTGCTCCAGCAAAGTTTTGCACCGCATAAGCTCGTCCCCTCATCGGGTCAACCACAATCCCATAACCAAACGTTTGTAGTCCGGCTTTAACAAGTTTTGGCGATGTCCTGTGCTATACATCCAGCTTTCTGAAATGCTTCAATCAGCCCATAGCTCAAGCTAATTCCTGTTCCGCCTGTCTGCTGCATGATGTTTTCTCCCACCCCACCGCGTCCGCCTACTTGGGTGAAGCGATCCGTTGGGGTTCTCCCCTCTGGAGTGACATGAGCGTAATAATTGCGGCTCATCATATCTTGGCTGTGCTGCTGAGACGATTGAGAGAGCAGCGGATCTTCCACTAGCGGCAACAAGCCATTGAGTTGACGATCTCGGTTCACCAGCGCCAACGCCAACTGCCGAACTTCTGGGAGCGATCGACCGCCGTGAGCGTTGAGCAGCGATACTTTTGGTTTACCAATCTTCCAACCCGCCCCACCCGACCGTTATCAAAGTAAAAAGCATCTTTCGCAGAAAGCAGGCTAACTCCAGCAATCAACAATCCAGGCAAGAGAACTTGTTTTGCTCTGACTGCAAACGATGTCGAAGACCTTCTTTGCCTGGATTGGTATCTCATACTTGAACCTATTGATTGAGTTAAGAGTTCCCTATCTCAACCCTGCAAGCTCCAGTTTCCTTCAGCCTCATTCTTCAGACTTCACCCTTCATCTCTTCATCCGTACCCTCCGTTACCTCATCCATTTCAACTTGCTCCAGCAACTCCAGCGGCACCCGATCACCTTGAGCTAAGCCTTCCCCCTCGCCCTTCCCCTTGGGCTGAGCGTTAGTCGAAGCCTTCCCCTTACGCTCCACTATCGGCGGCGCATCCTTTGCCCGTAGCCATCCGATCCGCCATCACTCGCAACATCTGGGCAAAATCCCGCGATGGCATTACTTCTACCCGATCAAGAATGTCCTTACTCGTCAACCCACCTGTGCACCCATACAGGTAAGCAACAAAATCCTCCACCACCATCCCCTAATTCGAGCAATCTTCTCCAGATTCTCCAAACTGGAGACATTTTTGCCATTCTCCCACTGCTGCACCGTCGATTGAGACACCTCCAACGTGGTGCCAGCTTTTCCGGCTTCAGTTTGTCGGTGGGGTCTGAGATGCAGTGGAACGAAAAACCCCGTTACGTGGACACTTGGCATAGCCAAATTGATTTCGGTCAGCGGCAGGTGTTCAGGGTGTGTGTTGGGACATGGCTTGTCGGAGTGATCGCGGCAGTCCCAATTCTTGCCACAGATCAGGACGCTCTTGCAGTTCAGCCTCCGCCTGAAGTGTTTCCTGGGTCAGACACTCCGCCAATTGAGCAAGTTGTCGCCAAGTCTGAGCTGGCAAGATCAGGGCAAAAGGAGCCAGGGTGTTGACATCGCCCACTTGCGTATCCATTTTTGAAGCCCTGCAACATCATGGCGCGGCGAATGTGAGCCGCAATGTCTGCGTCCAGCGGTGCGGAACATTGCCATTGCGGCACGTTGCAGTCTAAATCAAGGGGCAGATGAGCCATGTGGCAGTTTTTAAAAAACAGGCTGTCCCTCAAAATTACCGGGAGGACTGTAGCGGCAAACCAAAATGTCATTGCCGCCTGTGGTGGTTTTAGCACAACCGACTTGAGTCGTCGCACCCCAAATCATCTGAGTGTAGTGTCCAACATCATTCCAATCGCCAGTTTTGCTGACGTTCGGAAAAATACCCTGACGAAACTGCTTTTTCTCCGCTCCCCAAGAGTTCACCATGTCATTGCTGCTGAAAGCTCCAGCGGTGCCCAGCCAGAGATTCTCGCCTTCATCATGCATTAGTGTGTTGCCACCCATTGCTGCCAGATGGTTTGTCCAGGTTTGAGCATCACGAGCCAGAGCCTCAGACCAGGTTAAGAGAGATACACCCACATCTTCCGATAACCGCAGTGATCAGTCATGGGCTGCGGGCTTCGGAAGCGTCTGCTCTGAATGTGGAGCATTGGAACGGCAAGATTTTGAAGGTGCATCGCTCGAAGGGGCAGAATGTGTCGGAGGTGCCGCTGAGTCGAGAGGCACGATCTCATCTGGAGACTTACCTGGAGTGGCGGCGGCAGCAGGGTGGAATGTTTGAACCGTTGCCAGAGAGTCCGATGTTTTTGGCGCAGGACCCAAAGAGTGCAGGACAGAGGTTAGGGTACAAAGGGTTGCACCGGATGGTGAAGAAATTGGGGGCGATCGCTGGAGTGGAAGATCTCAACCCGCATCGGTTCCGGCATACCTTTGGAACGGAAGTGATCCGACGAGGCGTTGATCCCTTGTTTGGTAAGGAATTGATGGGGATCAAGAGAGATCGAGTGTTTCAGCGGTACACCAAGGGTGTCTTCAAGCAAGCAGCAGCCGAGGCGTACTTGAAGGCAATCGGGGAGGATGAAAACTTGTAGATTGCATAAGATAGCAGTCCGGTTGGGTATGTCAAATAGATTGTGTCAAGGATAGAAGGTCACAGTGGAAAGCGATCGTCGTAGGCGATGGCAAACCGATTTAAGGCAGGCTTCCAATCTTTAATCGGCATCGTCCATTTTTTGGAGATGTTCTGAATTGCTAAGTAAACCACTTTAAGTGCAGACTCATCGGTCGGAAACGCTCTGTGATTCTTCAACACCTTTCGCAGGGTCATATTGACCGACTCAATGGCATTGGTCGTGTAGATGGCTTTCCGAATTTCATTCGGGAAGGCAAAGAAGGGAGTAATCCTTTGCCAGTGGTTCATCCAGGACTTACTGATAGTGGGATACTGCTTGTCCCATTGCTCAGCCAACTCCACCAAGTATTGCTCCGCCAAAGCTTCGGTGCTGGCCGTATAAACCAGACGCAAATCGGCTGCTACAGCTTTACGGTCTTTGTAGGACACATAGCTCAAGGAATTACGCACCATATGGACGATGCACAACTGCACCGTTGTTCTGGGAAATACCGCTTCAATGGCATCTGGAAAGCCAGTGAGTCCATCACAGCAAGCAACGAAAATATCCTTGAGTCCTCGATTCTGTAATTCCGTCAGCACCTGGAGCCAGAACTTAGATGACTCGTTTTGGGTCATCCACATGCCCAGCAGTTCCTTTGTGCCTGACAGATTCACTGCCAGAGCTAAATGAACCGCTTTGTTGATCACCCGTCCATCCTGCCTGACTTTGACCACAATGGCATCAAGTAGACAATTGGGTAAACCCGCTCCAGCCCACGATTCTGCCAGGACTTTGCGCTCCTCTTCCACGGCTTCAGTCACGTTGGAAATCAAACCAGCCGATACTTCTACCCCATACAGGTCTTGCAGTTGAGCTGTAATGTCACGAGTACTCATCCCCCGCGCATACAGCGACAGAATCTTGTCATCAAACCCGTCAAAGCGAGTCTGCCTTTTCTGGACGATGATGGGTTCGAACTCCCCTGCTCGGTCACGTGGAATCGCAATCTCGGCTTCGCCAAACTCACCTTTAATCGTCTTCTTGCTATGCCCATTGCGACGATTGTTTGGCTTTAAAGCTTCAGGCTGAGTCCGATGTGCTTCGATGTGGGTTTGCATTTCTGCCTCCAGGCAGCGTTCCACTAAGGCTTGAGTCAATTGTTTGAGGATGCCACCATCCCCCAGTAAATCTTCTGGTTTTTCATAGCCTTGAAGCAGTTGGTCAAGTAGTTCGGGTTGAAAGGTCATCATGATTTTGTCTCAAGTTCAGTAGTTCATTAGATCTCAACTTCTGACCTTTGACACAATCTAATTTACAATCCCGTCCGGTTCCAAATTGGAACTTGGCATACCAACTTACTCAATCTAGTTGAGACTAATGTTTGCCCATTTTCTGCCATCCTCTGTTGCCGAGATTCAAGATACAGGGGCGATTACCCTTCTGCAAACCATTCAGCGTCGTATCGTCGAGGTGCCATTTCAGCAGGGGCTAACGGCGCTCTCGACGGCTTATGTTCATTTCGCTCCCCAGTCATCTTCTTGTTTCCCGGATACTCCTCCAATTCTGCTGTTGCATGGGTTCGACAGTTCCCTGTTAGAATTTCGGCGGTTGCTCCCGTTGTTGGCAGGGAGCGGAGACGTGTGGGCGATCGACCTCTTCGGGTCAGGGTTCACCGAGCACCCTACCTCGATCTCAGTTAATCCAGGGTCAATCCGGCAACATCTTCTGAGCATTGTAGAAACTTGGATTGGTGAACCGATTATTCTTGTGGGTGCTTCTTTAGGAGGGGCAGTGGCGATCGATTTCGCTTTGCACCATCCTAACTGGGTGCGATCCTTGCTTTGATTGATAGCGTTGGCTTTTTCTGGCAGCTTTCCAATCGGACAATTTCTGCCACAGGGACTCATTGACCTGGGTGCGGACTGGCTCTATTTCCGTAAGCGGGCTGCCCTGGCGGCGGCTTCAGTTTTACCGATGGTCAATCCGATGCTGATTGATGCTTTGCGTTGCTCATTCCTCCATCAGGAGATGCCTGGGTGGAAGGAGGCGATTCGCCTCTTTTACCAGAAGTGGCGGGTATTCGGATTTAAGCGATCGAATTGCTCAAGTCACCCATCCCACGCTGATTCTGTGGGGCAAAGCGGATGATGTGTTAGGAACCGCTGATGCGACTCGGTGGCAGCGAGCGATCTCAGGCAGTCAACTCATTTGGATTGAGGCAGCGGGACATGTGCCCCACTTCGATCAACCCCAAGTCGTTGCAAATCACCTGCTATCCTTCATGCAACATATTAATCGCTGAAACGATACCTACCAATAAACGTTAACTAAATCCAGGCAGTGGATCGAATTCTTACCCAGTAATTGTCGGCTCGTCCCTGGTCATGAGAATGACCTCCGCGCCCAATGGCTTTAAACTTTGTTCAGCAAAGCACTGAAGGAGAAAAACAATGCCTCATATCAGCATCAAGCTTTATCCCGGCAGGTCGGAACAGCAGAAGGTTCGGTTTGTCGAGCAAATTGTGAAAGATGCTATGTCAATTCTCGAAAGCAGCGAAGACTCGATTTCGGTCGCGATCGAAGAAATCAACCCAGAGGATTGGGTAGAGACAGTCTATAAACCAGAAATCTTGAACAACCCAGAGAAGCTCTACAAAAAGCCAGGCTATAACCCAGTGGAATAGCAATAGACGGCTTCGACTTCTAATTCAAATTATGCATTGCTATTAGGGGTTGAGCCGCGATACGTGAAATTTTTTATCATATCGGACTCAAACTCATTGCAAACCTGGCTTTCAGCAGTTGCTCAAGAACAAAGCTGTTCATCTTGAATAGTTGCTTGTCACGCAGCTATTCAAGATGAACAGCTATAGTGCGACACGCCACCCGTGTTAAAAAACGCCTTAGGTCTTAGACGATAGTATTTATCTTCTACGTCTTGTGATTGCTCATCATATGGATAGCTAAGGACTTCTTGCAACTCTTTAACTAAAGTATAGTCACCCTGCATGGCTTGTTGGTAGGCAGGGGCAATCAACCACTCTCGCCATGTGTATTTTGGGTTCGTCTGTTTTCATCTTTGTTGATATCTCAGCCAAATTGCCGTCGTTAATGACGAGGTCGCGCCAGCTTTTTAGCCAAGATTGCCATTGTTCATCGAGTTGTGGTGAAGTTTTAACGTAGAAGCTTTTTTTCAATGCTGAGATATCATCTGGTATATGGGATAACTCGCGGAAGAAAATGGTGTAATCTACCTCTGAGTCAGTCATTAACTGCATTAATTTTTCAAATAGCTTTGGGTGATATTCAGTCAAGCCAAGTTTGTCCGCCCACATTTTTTGGATTTGTTTTTGCATGGCTTCTGAAAAGCCGCGGCCTACTTGGTCGAACTGTTCTAACGCTTCAGCATCTTCTGTAAGTAGCAGTCTCACTGCTTTCCAAAACATGTAATAATTTGCTTCTGCTGCAATGGGCTGATTGAAGAATGAAAAGTGCTCGCCGCCACCAGTCCAAGGTTGAAAACCAAGGGTCAAATTTTTCACAAAATCCAAAGGGTCCATAGTCTAGGTAAAGCCTCCAGCAGCGCAGTTGTCACTGTTAAAATTACCCTGGCAATAACCAACACGTAGCCAATTAGCCACCAGTGAAGTGAGACGCTGGCGAAATAGCTTAGCCAATTCAACTAATTGACCGGCAAAACCAAGGCTTTGATTAATGTCGCTTTTGTACTCTCGCTCAATTAAGTGCGACACTATCATGCTCAACTCTTCTAATGCTTTTGGATGAGCATTGCTGCGAGTGCGGCGGGCAAATAACTCTAGCTGACCAACGCGCAAAAAGGAGGGTGCAACGCGAGTTGAAATGGCCACAGGATTGTCCACCAAAACATCAGGGTCAATAGAGTAGGAGTCTTGAGAATACCAAGGCCGGGTAACGGTCTCAGATTTAGAAACATACAGTGTCAAAGAGCGCGATGTTGGCACACCTAACGCCTGCATATAGTCTTGCGCTAGAAACTCACGCACACTTGACCGGAGGACAGCGCGCCCGTCGGCACCCCGGCAATAAGGCGTTGGGCCACCCCCTTTCAATTGCATTTCCCAGCGCTGTCCATTGATGATTCCTTCAAATACAGATATCGCCCGACCATCGCCATAACCATTACCCGTACCAAATGGACATTGTTGGGTATATTCGGTGCCATAAATCGACAGGGCATAACCCGTCGCCCAGCCCACCTGACGCATCGGCTCATGGGCAGCAGAGAGATCACCAGAAAATACACGGCGAAATTTTTCATTAAGCGCCAGCCCATCGCTCAACCCAAGTTCCTTAAAAAAAGTGCGGCTATGAGCTACATATTCTGGGTCTGCAAGCGGCGTGGGTGACACAGGTACGAAATGACCAGAAAAAACCTGGCGGGCCCGGTGATCATCACCATCGACCGTGGCATCAGGATCGGCATTTAAGGTATCCATCAGAGAATAATCTGCCAATTGTACAAACTCATCGAAGGTTGTTACACAAGGCTCAGCAGAGGGTTTAGATGGATATGGCATTGTTGCTAGCGCCGATATTGTTGGGAAGGATTCATGTTTAATTGAGGACTTTGCAGAGGCTAGCATATTAAATGTGAAGCTTTCCAGACTAACCGACTTATTAGTGGGGGTGATTGAAGCAGACCACCTTGAATTCCTTGGGTACCACCGGAGGAATCTGCTCATCTGAGCTTCAGCGCTACAAATAACCGAATAGCTGCCTGCCCAGCAAACAGTCAATGCTTTCATTTCGGTCGCCGCAAACCTATCCAGCAAAGCTTTGATGCCTATATGATAAATTTTTACACGTATCGTCGGATCGATGCCTATTACTGGAAGCACTATTAAGCGATCGCCATACTGAGAGCAATAATCTCCCCGTTTGTTGTTAACCCTAACAGCATCTCTTGCTGTGGTTGAATATGCTGCCCTGTAATGGCACATTGCTCTTCTTGTTGAGAGACTGCCCTAAACGTCGCCCGAATATCCGACATGGATAACAGTGGGGGATGAAAGGGCGATCGCCTATCTTCAACCGAGTACGATTCTCCTTTGGAGAGGCTACGCCAACGCACCTCATCCGACACCATCTGCTGATCCACAAACTGCCAAAGGACTTCCCGAATCAGGGTTTGATAGCCCTGTTCTCCAGAAATCTCCCGCAATCGCTCCTTCAGTTCGGGTTCCAATCGAATACTCGTGACCTGCATTTCCGAAGTGCTGCCCCGCTTGCGTGTATCCATAACCGAACATCCTAAATTTCAATCAAGGGTGGACAATCCGATACTACAAGTGTAGTATGTAGACATCCAGAATTGTCATACAAATATTACAGCCTTCCATGATACGCATCCTTCACGCCACCTTAGCCAGCGCCATGCTCTGCCGACCTCAACACGGTCTAGGCAGAGCAGCGGTGCTGTTTGCGTTTGAGGGGACGTATTGGTTTAGCGGCGGTAAATCCGTCAGCGAAGGCATTGATATCAAAATCGCCGGACGACTCAATCCGGATCAACTCACTAGCAGCGGGAGGTGCAGGGCAATCCTGACACCGACATAGGGAAAGCCATATCCACTTCCCCAACCCCCGCTCCTGGTCATCAGAGGCGGGGTTTATTTTTTGAGGAGAAAACTCATGCAGACTGAGCAGCGACAAAAAATTCCAATACTTCAGAACCAGGTCGTAGTGTTTTCTAAGAACTACCTGCCCCTGGCACAATCAACATTAAACGGGCGATCGTTCTACTGGTTACCGGACAGGCAGAGACCCTGGAGTTCAGCAGCACCCAGCAATGGGAAGTACGCTCTCCCAGTGTCGTACTACAAATCCCAGACCACATCCGGTTGACCAGTGGCAATCCAGAGCGGCATTGGAAAGTACCTCCTGTGAATCGTCGGGAAGTCTTCCGCCGCGACAACCACACCTGTCAGTACTGTGGCAGCACTAAGCATTTGACGCTGGATCACGTTATTCCCCGCTCAAAAGGGGGCCCCCATACCTGGGACAACGTGGTAACCGCCTGCGAGAAGTGCAATTCATGCAAAGGCGATCGCCTTCTGCATGAAACCGGGATGGTACTCCAAACCAAACCCAAAGCACCGATGCATCCTGCGATCGCCTTCGCCGAGCAGTTCTGGAAAGAACAGCAACCTGTTGACCCCTGATCTCAAGCCTAGAAAGGAGGCACGACCAATGTTGAAGCTGAATTACACCGACGTTGGGCTGTACATGGAGCGGACCATGACCAACCCCGAACTGTTGATTGCCCAGCGAGTCCTCCTGGCAATGCGGTTAGGGCGATCGCTCCATATCGAATCCGGTCGCGCCTCCTTTCTGCTGCCTGTTGATATTCCCGAACTGGAAGGGCTAGAGATGGCGCTACAGCGGGAATATGGCTCAGTAGTCACCCTCATTGCTGTAGATGAGGAGTTTGTCGAAGTTGGAATCAGCGGAAGCTGGATTGCCGAGGACAAAGACGCTCACGAAGGATGTTCCTGGCGGTAATGAGCGATCGCGCTGAATTCCTGACTTACAAACTGTGGCGGATGAGTGAAGCCCGCATTTCCTCCCTAGCGTAGTGGGGAAACCCAGTAGGAAAGGGCGATACGACTATTTCTTTCCCGATCGCCCTCTTGCCTAGAAAAAAGTTGTAGTACACCCTTGACAACTTGCAGCGCGTTTGTAGTATAACTGTAGTATCAACACTACAACCTCTCACAAAGGCTTTGTAGTCACCCTTCTGAACCTAGACAACTGAATCGCCACCTTTGGGGGTGTAGCTTAGTCTGGCTCAAAGCAGTCGCCTGTCGAGCGAAAGATCGCGGGTTCAAATCCCGCCATCCCCGCCTTGTAGCATCGTGGACGAATAGAGAAGTCGCCGTGCCTCTCAAGCATGGAGAAGCGGGTGCAACCCCCGTCGATGCTCCCAATGAGGATGTAGCTCAGAGGACAGAGTGCTTGTTTCCGAGACAAGTGGTCACAGGTACCGCTTCGCGGAAGCAAGCTACGACCCTGTCATCCTCGCTCGTGGGAACGGATTGGCATCACTTGCTCCGAAATCAACAAACGGACGGTTGCAGGATTGGGGTTCAATTCCCCACGTTTCCACCAAATCTCCAGGTCGCCAAGTGGGAAGGCGTTGGTCTGCAAAACCAACTAGCGAGAGTTCGATTCTCTCCCTGGAGTCCAAATTATTGCAGCGTAGCTTAATGGCAAAGCCCCAAGCTCATAACTGGTCATCGCGGGTACCGCTTCGCGGAAGCAAGCTACAACTCCCGCCGCTGCAACCAATGCACAGATGGTGTAACGGCAACATCGCGGTCTCCAAAACCGTTGTTCGAGGTTCAAATCCTCGTCTGTGCGTTCTACGGCGTGCCCTCATCCGAGAAGCCTACATACTGGTCACTCGCCTAAACAGCGAAGTAGGTACCCTGCGGGAAGCAAGCTACGACTCCTACAGCCTCCGCCAACTTGGAGGCTGAAAAAACAGCTTCTCAAACTTGCACGTTGTAGAAATCTCAAAGTTTGGTGCCGTAGGCAAATTGGTAAAGCCGTCGATCTTTCAAGTCGATGCTTGCGGGTTCAACTCGTCGGCACTGCCAAATTCAACATGGGTCGGCTCGCCTATCAGCGTGGGCAACTGTCTGTAAAACAGCCGCTTCTTGCGTTGCAGGTGCGACTCCTGCCCGACCTACCAAATCTATGGAGAGTAAATCGATCAGGCGATCGGCGCTGTTTGCTAAACAGATGGATGAACAATGTGTGGTTCGACTCCACTGCTCTCGGCTCTGAGAACGTGGTGTAACTGGATAAACACATCGGTCTACGAAACCGAAGAGTGAAGGTTCAACTCCTTCCGTTCTCGCCAATCATGGAGGGCACCGCTGAATGGTCGGCAACTGGTCTTGAAAACCAGGGTAGTCCTTGGGCTAGGGGTTCGATTCCTCTGCTCTCCGCTTGTGGAAGTTGGTGAAGCTGGTGCTCACGTGCCGCTGAAGACGGCGAGAAGGCGGTTCAATCCCGTCACTTCCCACTCGTTGCCCTATAGCTCAATGGCAGAGCGAGCGGCTGTTAACCGTGAGGTTGCAGGTTCAAGTCCTGCTAGGGCAGCCATTTATTGCAGGATGGACGATTGGCAAGTCGCTCTGACTCTGAATCAGAGAGAGGTTGGTTCAACCCCAACTCCTGCATCCATTTCAATGCCCTGTGGTGTGAACTGGCAACATCCCGCTCTTTGAAAGCGAGATTCCAGGTTCAAACCCTGGCGGGGCAGTTAGGAGGTAAACAGTCGCCTGGGCCATTCCCCTGTATTCCTCCCATCTCTCACTCCTGTAGCCCAACTGGAAGAGGCTATCGCCTTAGAAGCGATGCGTTGCAGGTTCAAATCCTGTCAGGAGTACCAAACATCGGGATGTAATTCAGTGGTCAGAAGCCTTGGTTTTGGGACCAAGGAGTCGTGGGTTCAAATCCTACCATCCCGACCATTTGCCCTTGTGACGGAACTGCCAGACGTGTGGCTTCAGAGACCAGATTTTGTGGGTTCGACTCCCACCAAGGGTACTGATGCTCCTGTGGCGGAAGGGAAGACGCTCTAGACCGAGGATCTAGGTTTTGTGGGTTCGATTCCCACCGGGAGTACCAAGCACCGAAGGCGGAAGTGGTGGACGCGCACGCCCGATAAGCGTTTATTAGCAGGTTCGACTCCTGCTCGGTGTACCAAATATCTGAGTGTGGTGCAGTGGGAGCACGTCGGTTCGGGGAACCGGAGGTCGTAGTTCAATCCCTACCACTGAGACCATTCGGGTCGTTAGCTCAACGGTTAGAGTGGCTGCCTTTTAAGCAGACAGATCAGAGTTCAAATCTCTGGCGACCCACCAATGCTTCGGTTGTTAGCTCAGTTGGTAGAGCAGCCGCCTCTTAAGCGAAGAGTGCATAGGTTCAAACCCTATACAACCCACCAAATACCCCTGTGACGCAATTGGCAGACGTGTCCGGCTTAAACCCGATTGTTGCGAGTTCGACTCTCGCCGGGGGTATAGCGGGGATAGAGCAAGAGCGGCTCGGCAGTCTCATAAGCTGCGATCGGTGAGTGCAAACTCTCACCCCCGCGTCTAACAAACGCAGGTGTGATGTAACGGGCAACATGAGGCTCTCGTACAGCCTTCATGCAGGTTCAACTCCTGTCACCTGCTCCAAATGCAGACGTGGTGTAACGGGCAACACAGGGGCTTGGTACGCTCCCGATATGGGTTCAAAACCCCCATCGTCTGCTCCAAATGTGCTGGTGTAGCTCAGTTGCAGCAGAGCAATCGCCTTGTAAGCGATGGGTTGCAGGTTCAACTCCTGTCACCAGCCCCAGAATGCGATCGTGGTGCAGCGGCAAGCACCTCTGGCTTCACCCAGAAAGACACGAGTTCGAGTCTCGTCGATCGCTCTGAACCAATAATGGTTCTGCCTGCGATCGTGATGTAACGGCTAGCATCTGAGTCTGCCAGTTCAGCGTATGGGTTCGAGTCCCATCGATCGCTCTCATAGTCCTGTAGCTCAATGGTGGAGCGGTTCCTTACAAGAACAGGGTTGCGGGTTCAAATCCTGCCAGGACTACCAATTATGGGCGTGTCGCCTAAGGGATAAGGGCATCGGTCTTCTAAACCGACTCGTATAGGTTCGACTCCTATCACGCCTGCCAAACATGGGTCTGTAGCTTAACTGGGAAAGCGTCTGCCTTGCAAGCAGAAAGATGTCGGTTTCAACTCCGACCAGAATCCACCAATGGTGCTTAAAGTCGAAGCGGTCGAGACACCAGCCTGTGAAGCTGGCTATTAGCGGGTTCGAGTCCGTTAAGCACCCTTAAGATGAGGAAAACTGAACAGATGGAATCAGGAATACGATCGCCTACGCAATCCGAGCAATAAACTGTACTGGACTCAGGTTGCAAATGTGATCCAATGAGCCTGTGAGTGTAAACAGCCGTGGATCATCCCGGAATCGAAACACACGGTATAGATGGTATGATCGCTGTAATTCTGGGAACCATTACCTCATTCTGAGAAACGAAGAAGGGGACTTGCTTACCATAGGCAGTTGTCTTGACTTCGATGAAGCGATCGCGCCCATCCGCTTCAAACGTATCGAACATCAAAACCAGCCCCATCTCCCTCAGTCACAGCAATGTGTTCTACTCGGTATGCAAGGCTTTCTTGCCCCAATCGGATGAGCCGTGCTCGCTCAAAATTAAGCACAAATTCTTCACCAGCCCTGCCAAGGCGGCATTACGAGCTTCTCGTTCCAGATAATTAATGGCAGGACGGACACGACGCAACGGTTCCGATCGCTCTGCGGTTGGCGCAGGGGTGTATGGTTCAGGAGGAGAATCAAGCCGAGATAGCAAATCCTCTACGGTCGGGATGTTGGCAGGTTCCTCCACTGCCTGCTGCAATTGCGCTAAAGCTTGAATCAGAACTGATGTGCGATCAGCGACAACCTCATAAGTAGGGATTGATAATTACCCAACGGCTTGTAGCCAAAGATGTAGGGATAGCCAAACTCCATTAGATGGCACTGATATTTTGTGCTTTCGCTCAATGGCTCCTTCCGATCCCGTTGAGAAGCTGGATAAGGTTCCGTCGATGTGCCGCTTTGTTGTAAGGCTCCCGTCGTAATTCCAGGGAGAGCATGGCGAAGTAATCTGAAACAACAGCCTCGACTTCCGCTTGTGACCACTCACTCGGCACGTCATCTTCCCTTGGAACTGAGAAATTGAATCTTCAATGCCTCAAAGCTCATACCGCCGTTGTTACAGGCTGCGTTTTTCCTGCGCTCAACACCCGTGATGAGATGGAGTGCGATGCGGCTTCTGCCATTGCCTGCCAGTCTTCCTGGGTGAAAATTTCCGTCAAAAGTGACACTGCTTGCTTCCGGTCGCTGGGTTCATATTTCCCGGATCAACACTTTCTGCCAGGATCCTATTAATCCTTGCCAGTTGAGTTTCAGTTGGATTGGTTTAAATGATGACGAATCAACCGCCGAGCGATCGCATAGGTGTCGTCAAACCCCGCACCCAAATCCCAGGATTCCATCCACTGTCGTAAGGCTGTAAAGAGAATTGCCTGGACTTTCATCTGCTGCGCAACTGCTGGTCTTGTTCGCTCGTGAGTGCAGCGATAGTTTGGCTAAACCCTTTCATCGGCAGTCCTGCTTCTACTGCACCCCGTCTTCAACTTGAGTAGACTCGCGCAACCACGCCTCGTTGTTGCACAAATCCATTAAGTCTCCACTTTGGGCATATTGGGCAGCGAGGGTGGGATCATCCATCGAAAACTTTCCTAGAAATTATGGCAAACTTAGCGCCGGAGCACACCGTATTCAAAGTATACCAAGCCCTCCTTGTCTGGATCTGGGTATACTCCGGCATTTGGTTGCGACGATAAAATTCTTCTGACTCGGGTAAAGCGTGAAGCCCGACTCGACCGCTATATCCTAATTCCAGGCTGCGCTGCCGCGCAAACAGCAATAGGGTTCGTCCTACCCCCGTAAGTATGGTGGGTCTTCCAAGCGCCGACGGTTCCAGGGAGCCACAGCCAATGCTTCAACATAAACCAATGGGTAACGCTGGGGAAGTTGAGATCCGTGCCACTGAGTCTCAAGAAACATCAGTCCCTGAGTCAGACTGTCCACTTCAATTGCGTAAGCTTCATACCGGGACTCCTGATTGCCTTGCCGTAGCTTGTAGTCCCAACTCCAATAGCTATCAGGTTGCTCGGTTGCCTCAAAACACCTTTCAAATTGTCTCAAAATCCTCTAAGTGGCGAATCGCTCATGCTACAGAGTAGTCCAGCTACGATGTCTCCTGTTCACTTAGCAGTTGAATCGATCGTTGCATTCCAGAAATTAAAGTGATGGTTCAGAACGTTGCGAGTAATGGTATCTCCAGAGAGTATCTCATGCTGCGCTGTATCTTCTCCAAGGAATCAAATAACTCTGGATGTTGGTCAGCAAAATGACTTTGCCAAGCACCTGCCGATGTTGTCCGTCTATGAAGACATGCCGCCAATGCTCATTGTTATCCTGAAAGCATCTATCCGGGGATTGCAACTGTAGTCAGAAAAGGGGCGATCGCATCAAATAACACGCTCTCATCTCCCGCTTTATCGCACCGATACTCCACACTCTCAATACTACCGTCTGCTTGCTGTACACTCCCTAAAGACCACGCCTGCAACGCATCCATTAGGGTCGCAAAACCCAGTAGACGGGAGATGACCACCTCGTAGCATTTTCTCATCGTCTTAGTTGTGTGTCGTAGCTCATTGCTGTACCCATTCGTTCAACTATTTCAAGTTGATACAGATGATGAATTGCTGCTAGAGCTGCCGTACTTGAGATGCAGAATACGAACAGTGTGAAATGATAGTGAATCAAATACCCATCGA
>NZ_JAEVYN010000008.1:94273-156340 GCF_016807185.1 Leptolyngbya sp. Cla-17 | reverse complement strand
AAAGAAGATAGGAAACGGCAAGCCAATCACTTTTACATAGGCTTCAGCGAAGTTTGGAATATCTGATAACTTATCCAGTCCGTTATGGACAATCATGATGCCTAAACAAACTCGTAATATGGTCCAAGCAGATTGGGACCAAAAGCCTGGGTTCGTGCTTGATTTAAAGAGCTTCAGAATAGACCTCTTGCGTGAATGTATGTAAGCAGCTAGAACTAGGTCAAGGAGGAGGATATTATGACCTACGAGCAACTTAGCCAACTTAAACCCGGAGCTTTCAAACGTCGATGTGGGGTTCACCTTGAAACGTTTGAGCAGATGGTAGCAATATTGCGTCCCGATCTTGACCGCAGGGGAAAACGGGGTGGACAGTGCAAATTAAGCGTAGAAGACCAATTGTTGGTCGTACTTGAATACTGGCGAGAATACCGGACACAGTTTCATATCGCCACCACGTGGGGGATGAGCGAGTCAGCCGTATGTCGATTGATTCAAAAGGTGGAAGGATTATTGACCAATTCAGACCAGTTTCGGCTACCCGGCAAAAAGCAACTCTACCAGAATGCCAGTACTTGGAGCGTAGTGGCAGTGGATGTGACTGAAAGCCCCATTGAGCGTCCCCAAAAAAACAGCGAGGCTACTACAGCGGCAAGAAAAAGCGGCATACCCTAAAAGCTCAAGTGGTAGTCAATCAAGCGACTGGACAGATTATCTGCACAGCCTTTGGCAAAGGGCGAGTCCATGACTTTCGCTTGTTCAAGCTCCATCGCCTGCCGATGCTGCCGGAGCAGTTGTGTTTAGCGGACAGAGGCTATCAGGGTATGGCAAAGCTACATCCCTGTAGTTGCACTCCAACCAAAAAGCCCCGTAAAGGCAAATTGAGCAAAGCTGAGCGGCAGCACAACCGAAATCTAGCCCGATTGCGAGTAGTCGCTGAGCATGTCAACCGCAAGCTCAAGATTTTTCGGATTCTGGCTGAACGGTATCGAAATCGACGCAAGCGCTTCGGGTTGCGCTTCAACCTGATTGCGGCGATCATCAACTGTGAACTTTCGCTCTCTTCTTGATTCACGCAAGAGTTCTAATGAGAGAAGTAGACATGATTAAGTGATGAAACGTTAACTTACATTAAATCGGCTTAATATATATTAACGTTTACTGCAAGTGCAAGTTGTGCATGTAAAAAAGGTCCACATGCGCCAGAGAAGTATGGGGTTTGAGGTGCAACGGAACAGGAAATCACGTCAAGGCTAGAATATTTGCTCAGCAACTATTTCAAAAATTGCCTTTCAGTCTCATTGAGACGTACACGTTAAAGGGGTTAAATGAGTAGCCGCACAGAAAATCACGCTAAGGCTATTTCCCTCTATCTGCTGTTCCTGTAACGACCGGCTTAAAAACAAAGCTCAAGACGTTGTCGATGGCATGACGGCATTGATAAGTGGAGCGGCTACCAACATAAAGCGGGACAGCAATGCCCTGAGCAGGTAGAATTGGCCTCATCATGGAAAAACCCTGTGACTAAGCGCGAGGGCAAGTATCCTACCCTCAAGAGTTAAATGAGGGAACGGATGAGACTCAATATACGAGAACGGCGTCAAAAAGTCTTCCAAGCATTTTCTGCAAAAGGACCCCTGACGATTCGAGCCATTGCTCAGGCAACCGGAATTTCCAAGAGTAGTGTGCATCGACATCAGCAAGCCATGACGCGTCGGCATCAGTATCCAGAGTCAAGGGTGTGGGAGAGTGCCATCGGAGCGCAGTGGTTAAAACGGCTGGTGGTTGCCACGGTGTTTATCTTCTGCTTCAAGCGAGGAGTGGGCTGTGAGAGCTTAGCTGAGTTCTTCCGACTGCTGGGACTAGAACAACAGGTGGGGGTTTCCGTTAGCTCCTTGCGCCAGATTCGTACCCAGATGGAGACGCAAATTCTGGACTATCAACGTCTGCAACAGTCTCAGTTGGAGCACCCTCAAACGCCGGTTGAAGCGTGTGTCAGCGTCGATGAAACGTTCCTTGACCAGGTAGTGTTAGTCCTGTTGGACTTACCCAGTGGCTTCATCCTGGTGGAGGAGATGTCCCAAGACTATCGCTACGAAACCTGGCAACAGCATACCCAGCAAGCGTTGAGCAAACTAGGGTTGAACATCCATTACTGTGTCAGTGACCGAGCCAAAGCCTTGGTCAAACTTGCGCTTGATGAACTGGGGTGTCCGAGTATCGCCGATCTGTTTCATGCGTTGCGGGAACTGTCGCAAGGGATAGGCAGTGAGTTGTCTGAACACCTGTTTCGAGTCAACCGACGACTGCGCGAGTTGGATGACTCGACAGCAAATGCCTCCTTAAAGCAGCAACTGCAAGTCCAGCAAAGTGGGTTAGAGCAGGCTCAAACCCAATACCGATCCATCTTGCATCAACTGACGACCACGCTCCATCCTTTTGCGATTCGGTTGGGCATTCCTCAGACGAGCAAAATGGTTGAATCTGAATTCCAGCAGCAAGCGACCACCCTGCGCACCCTGAAACAAACCGATCAACTGTCAGATAAACCGGGCAGTCTCTCCAAGTTTGAGCGTCAACGGCACGACTTGGCAGCCGTGGTTGACCTCTGGTGGAAGTGGGTCGAGCAAAGCTTGAGCGTTCGAGACTGTGAGCGATCCACGGGCGATTGGGTGAAGCAACACCTGTTGCCGGTCCACTACTGGCACCAGCAAAGTGTTCGCACGAAAAACCCAACCCTTAAGGCTGCTTACCAAATCGCGGCCCAACACGCTCAAGCCGCGTTAATGCGCCACCCTATCACCACGGCGATGTCTTGTGAGCAGTTCACCCAGTGGCAAACTTGGGCAACCTCGATGGTGACTAAATTCCAACGAACCTCTTCTCCGGTTGAAGGACGCAACGGCTACCTGAGCCAGATTCATCACAATCGCCGAGGCTTATCGACCCGACGTTTACGGGTGATGACCACGATCCACAACTTCCACCTCCAACGCTCTGATGGCTCGACAGCGGCTGAACGTCTTTTTGGTAAACCCTCTCCTGACCTCTTCGAGTGGCTAGTTCAACAGATGCCAGTCCTCCCGCAAGCGCGGCGCGGCAAAGCTGCTGCCAAAGCTAGAACTCCCTTCCTACCCACTGTCCCGGCTTAAATCGGTAGCCGCAGAAGTTATCAATCAATCCCTGCCATCCTTTCCTGGCAAATGTTTCTGTTCATCAACTGTGTCTAAAATAGGCAAGATCACAGTCTGGACCTTCCACCAAGAAAAGGTTTCAGCCGATGTGGTACTTAATTGCCAGGAACATTGTCATACCCCTTATCATCGTGAAATTTTCATTTCAGCAAAGTGTTCTTGCACTAAACGATGAATAAAACGATAGTGTCCGCCTACTCGCTGCAACAATAGTCGATCTGTTGCGTAATTAAGGAAGCGACCATAGTTCCAAGGAGTATAACCGTTTGCCCACAGAACCAAACGCAGGGAGAGATGCTGAATACAAACCCCACCACCAAAAAGCAAGCCACCGACCAATGCAGGGAAGACCCCAACAGCCAACCCAATGTTTAACCCAAGCATTAACCCTGCCAGTGTTCTATTCAATAGACCGCTAATAAGTGCAAAGAATAATCCAAAGATTAGAACAACACCAAGTCCAACAATTCCACCGTTGATGAACGACAACCAGATTCCCTGATTTGGAATGGTCTTTGTCTGAATCGCGGAGCTTTTTAGTCCACCAAAAAATCCAATAAGCAACCCACTGAATAATACAACTAGTAGTAACTCCAGAAGCGTCAGATCTATTTCATTTCCCTTCAACTTCATGATCAGACCTGTAAGCAGTCCATAACCTAATGCCTGGAGCAACAGCCTGACTGAATCTTGCCAATGCCACCTCACCTGTTCAATTGATCTAATTTCACGATCCCTAAGGTTGAAGAAATATCCAAATGCAATCCACAAAAGTAGCTTGGTAAGCCATCCCATAGCCCCCTCAACAAATGCTGACAATAATAATGCCAGCATCAGGGCAAAAGGTAATCCAAACAGATTGCTGTAAATCCATCTCTGCATACCAGGCTGTAACCAATGAGGCTGCATTTCCTCAATCCAAAACTCTGTCTGAAAGTCTTTTTGCAGTTGTTTCGCTAGCCGACTTAACCAATACTGAGTCCTTTGGGAGGATGGCTGCTGGTCTTTAGAGTAAAACTGGTTAATAAGCTTCTTTTCAGTTTGCAATTCCAGCATTTGCCCAATGTAGGCATCTAACAAGTACCGACGTTTATCTCTTCTCATTTTAAAGGACTGCCACTGGGAAATCGATAGGCTTTGTCCCGCTAATATCATCATGTTAAGGAACAGTGGAGTCTGTACCATCTGCACTAAGCCGAAGTCATGCTTAATAGCGTCCCAAAGATTGGAACAACCCAGATCTTTGAGATAGCAATGAATTTGGTCATAGCTCAACGGATGCAAGAAAATCGCTGCATTCAGCAAAAACCGAGTTCTAAAGCTTTGATACTCTTCTAAACGGCTACAGACCACGATTTGTCTAGGTCCGTGAGCCTGCCATAGCCAGTGATTAATTGCTTGAACACATTCTTCTTGCTGCCATGGTTGCAGTTCATCCAATCCATCCAATAACGGTAGCAGTTGATGATTACTTAACCATCTCTCAGCAATTTTTATGTGTACTCCATAATTGAATTTAAGTTCTGCTAGTAACCAGTTGCAAATCGGTTGCTGATCGCCTTTCCAAGTTGAAAGGTTCAATAAAACTGGAATAGGTGCATTAGGATTTTTCTTAGCACAAGCAAGCAGATCTCTTGCCAGTTCTAAGAGAGTTGTCGTTTTCCCCGACCCCGGTGCACCTAAAATTAGTAGTCTGCCTGTGACTTCTGGCTGATTGAAGACATCAATAATAGCGCTGTCAGTTGGCAGTGAGGCGATCGGCTGAGCTTTAATCTTCACTTCCTGAGTCCAAGGTTTATTCACCTGCAAATATGCTGGCTGTTTTGAGAGTTTGAGCAGAACTTGGTGATAGAGAGCTGCTTTTAGCCGACTCTCAACTTCACTTTTGACTACATCTAACAGGAGGCTCCTTGGTGACTCTTTTTGCTCCATTTCTGCTCCATAAGCCGTAAATAGACCATTGCTTAAAAACTAACATCTTCACAATGCCGAGAACACTAGACTTTACTTCGGTACACTTTGGATCGGCAACTGATTCTGTTGGGGATTAGTGCCTATTCCAGGAGTGCAAGAGTGGAAAAGGACTATGCCTAGAACAATCGCCCCTAACACTAGAATTGGAGTGAAACTATAGCTATTTTCAGATGCCTCCTCTCCATCATTGATTGCTGGAGGAGACTTAGGTGCCTCCTCTCCATCATTGATTGCTGGCGCAGACTTGGCACCCAAAAAAAATGTTTGTGGTGAGAAGAACTCTTTTAGGTTTTGATTTGGGAATAGCTCTTTTAGTTCTTCAAGCATCAGAAAGTTATTTTGAGCTTCTGCTAAATCTCTTGCTTGCTTAAAGTATTGGAACGCATCTGCCATCTTGCCCTGTTTGCTGAATAGACACCCCAAATGGTAATAAGCCTCAGCATCATCTGGGGTAAGGCGAACCACCTGCTGAAATGCTTCAGTTGCACTTTTTGTCTGTCCGTACATCGACAGCATTACTCCTAAGTTGTAGTGTGCCTCAGCATTATCAGGAACAATGAGCGTCAATTCCCGATATACATCAATTGCCTCTTCCACCTTTCCTTGATGCTGTAAAACCTCTGATAGAGTGGCGCGAGAAGCGGTAGCTTGTGGCTGGAGGCGAATCGCTTCCCTCAGCTCAGTAATTCCTTCATCAAGCTGATTTTGCCTGCATAGTGCCACACCCAAGTCGTAATGGACTGACTCGTCATCTGGATTGAGGTGAACGACTTCTCTAAGTTGAGAAATCATCTCAGGCTGAGACATCGTAAGGGCTAAATTGTGTTGAGCATCCGTGCAGTTTGGGTTGATCCGAAGGGATTCCTTAAACGCTTTCATTGCCTCCATTCGATCACCCATATTTAAATAGGACGCTCCTAAAGCGTTATGGGCAGTGAAGCTATCAGGATTGAGGCGAATGGCTTGTTGATACATCGCGATCGCTTCAGCAGGGTTATTCTGATCCCCAAGAGCGTTGCCCAAATTCACATATGCTTCAACCAAATTGGGGTTGAGTTGAATGGCTTGTCGGTGGGCTGCAACAGCCTCCTCTAGTTTTCCCAGACCTCTTAAGGCATTTCCTAAATTAGTATGTGCTTCAGCAAAATCAGACCGAATCTGAATTGCTTCCTGGTAAGCTGTAACGGCTTTCTTCAGATTCTTTTGCGACTTAAACACTACTCCCAGGTTGTAATAGCTATTCGCATCATCTGGGTGCTGCTGAATCCTTTTTTGTAGAAGAGCCTTTGCTTGTTGCCATTCTCCCTTTTTCATAGCAGATTCAATCGCAGCAAGTTGTTCAGGATCCACCGTTACGCGACCCTGTAGCTGTTGTAAATACTGCTCAATCGTCTTAACCGATGAAAGACCTTGAGTCTGAGCCAGGGCTTTTGCTTGCTGAAGATGAACGATGGCTTCTTCGCGGCTTCCTTGCTGATTGAGAGCAAATCCCAGGTTGAATTCAGCTTTAACATCCGTGGAATCCAACCGAATTGCTCGCTTGCAGGCGGTAATTGCATCGCTCCAATTCTGCTGGTCTACCAATGCTGCACCCAATTCAGAGTGAGCATTTGCAAACTTTGGCTGTAAGTGAATTGCTTGCTGGAACTCTGAGATCGCCCCATCACGATTACCCTGTTGCTGCAATGCAATGCCCAAATTGTAGTGATCGATCGCGTGAGGACGAATGTGAAGGGCGGTTTTATAAGAAGTTATCGCTTCTTCCAGTCTGCCCTGCTCTCTCAGAAGACTACCCAGATCACCGTGAGTAGCGCCATTTTCTGGATCAATCTGAATCGCTTGTTGATAAGCTGTGATCGCCTCCTCTACTTTGCCTTGAGTAGCAAACGCATCACCCAAGTTGTGGTAAGCCTTGGAATCGTTTGGCTGAATCAAGATGACCTGTCTGAACTCAGCAATTGCTTCTTCTACATTGCCCTGCTGTTTTAATAAACTACCTAAATCGTTGTGAGCTTCTAGAAAGTTGGGATTGATGCGAATGGCTTGTCGGTATTCTGCGATTGCCTCGTCTAAATGATTCAAATTTTTTAGAACTAATGCGAGACTATAGCGAGTCTCCGCATTATCGGGATTGAGCTGAATTGCTCGACGGAATATGACCTCTGCTTCTTCAAAATTTCCCCACTTAGCTAACCGATGGGCGCTTTGAGCCAGTACCTCATCTTCATCCTCAATCATTTCTCAACCTATGGAAGGGCGTTATGGTAGAGTATTGGATTCAATTTTGCAAGACGAAAATTGAGATTGCCAAAGAAAGCAATTAAATTTAACACTCTACTGATCGCCATCTAATACCGCCTATCGTGACTTTTTGGCGATCTGGGCAAAATCGTAGGTGGCATAAAATTCAGTCCGAAACGCGCTCCAGGCTGTTCGCTCTAATGCCACATTTACTGCCCGTAATCGGTTCGGCGGCACTGCCAAAGTCACAACCTGCCCAATGCCCATGACGACATACCACGAAACAACGTCCATGCCCTCAGGTGGGAACGCTTTCAAGTAGTCAGACTGCTTTAGTTGGGGTCGAGCCGACATACGACCCAAAAAGTGTACCATGAGGCTGAAACTCTTTCCCTGTAGGAGTTTCAGGAAATAGATGATTTAAGCTGTACTGCTGAAACTCTTGAGTAGTAGAGGTTTGGACTAATTTTGGACATTGTACTAATCAAAAATCAGTCGTATAGCTGTCGCCGGGTGTGTTACAGCGATTTTCAGATAAATAAGCCACAGTGAGCGAACCAACCGAGCGCGTCATCAGCGGAAATACAGTCATTGATAATTTTGCTCAAGGCTTGGTCGAGTGCTTCACGGGTTCGAGCCTTAGCCGAGCGCAAAAGTTGCTTCAGTTTTGACCAACACAATTCAATGGGTGAAAGATCTGGTGAATATAGCGTTTCCGGCTCCTGTGAGGTACAAACTAAAGGCTCAAACCCTTGCTCTCTATTATTCTGCCCGTACCTCATCCGACAGAAAACCGCTATAAGGGGGCAAAAATACAACTTTTGCCCCCACCGCTTCAATTGCCTCTCGCACCACTACGGCATGATGAACAGGTAAGTTATCCATGACAATAATCGCTCCTATCCACAGTTGAGGAATCAAAATCTCCTGGATGTAGAACAAGAACACCTCAGTATTGACGCTGCCGACAAGGCTCATCGTGGCAATCAAACCATCGATACTCATCCCTCCGATTAACGAGATATTCTTTCCTTGATCGCCAGGAGCTTCACTGTCGTACAAGCGTTCACCGATTGGGGCGCGACCATAGAGCCGAGTCATGCCCAGATGGATGCCAGTCTCATCAATGAAGACCAAGTTACGCGGGTCTATCGTGAAACTCCACATCCGATGAGCAAATCGTAAATCTTTGACTCGTTGCGTGTCTTGTTCAGAGGCAATCAGTGTTTTTTTTGACGCTTAACTTGAGCTTACAGACAGTTCGTTGCATGGTCGATACACTCACCTCCACCCCGGTTGCCCTTGCAAAGCGCTCACACAACTCTTCGAGCAGGGCATCCGGTTGGGCCGTAACCAACGCTTCAACGATGGGCAACTGTTCTTTCCCTAACTTGGCAACTGCTCCTCCCCCGTGGGGCTTGGGTTGCACGGTGCCCGTTTCACGATGGTGTCGTCTCAGATCTCTGATGAAGGATAAACTCACCTTAAAGCGCTCTGCCAGTTGCCGCTGTGACCCTTCTTTGGCTTCATACGCTGCCATAATTCGTTGACGTAAATCGACAGATAAGGCGGCTGGCATAGGCGACAATTTTGATATTGCATTGGTTGCCTCTTAGACTGGCAAATTGTGGCTGACTCAAGCAAGAACCGCTGTAAGACAGATTGGTGATGAACATCAACACCCGTGAGCTTTGTGAATTGACCCTTGTCCTAAGTCTTCCGTCCATTGCTATACATAGCCTCTTTTGATGTGGCTTCAACGGCTGAAAGCCCCATTCTCTCGTAGCACTTCTGCCACTCCCACAGAAGTGCTGCTGCTGAGCCTCGCCTTCAATAGATTCTCTAAAACTCAATCCAAATAAGGCTTCCCAGCTCATCTTGCACTTTTTTGGTCGTATGTCGGCGTGCGATTCGTTTCTGCCCAAGTCAAGCCCCTCCACCAGGCTTGACTTGGGCAGAGTCAGGGTGTTGAACCTTGATAACTCAACTTCTGTGTGGTGCGTCCAACCTGGACAATTCCATCTCCCCTAGTGCTGGGGTAACAGCCTAGCCCTCAGGTGTGCGACTGACTCTCAATCGTCTGAAGCAGGGCTAAAAGGCGGTCACTCGGAACCCGACCGGGAATCCCGCCGAGCAAAGCTGCATAGGGCTAACGCCAGTGAATCCACACCTGAACCATCGTCAACGACAACAAGCCTACGCGGGTTGACGGGCTTGCCCAAAAGGGAACGGACTCGAGACAGGCAGTTGCCGATCTTACCTACAAGCACTCTCATACAATCCCGGTGGAAAGTGGGAGCCTACGTGCAGCGCAAAACGGAAGTTGGGAACGAAGTAACCGCCTCAACTGCTCTCTGGGTCGGTCGATACCAGAGTAGGTCGTCAGCCGCATGGGTTGAGGAGGAGGGATTGTCTCAGAAGCCAATGCCTTTGGGAAAGCCAGAGGATATGCAGACAGAGACACAACAACTGGGAAGGTAGGGTTGTCAGTCGCAATAAACACGTCATGAGCGAGTTAACGACTACGTATGAATGGAGCACGATTCCCTGGCGCAAGCTGGAGCGAACGGTGTTTAAGTTGCAAAAGCAAATCTACCAAGCCGCTTGTCGTGGTCAACGAGCAAAAGTTCGCAGGCTTCAACGTCTTCTGATCCGCTCTTGGGCAGCGAGAGTTCTGGCAGTCCGACGCGTGACGCAAGACAATGCGGGCAGGAAGACAGCAGGTATCGACGGCTTAAAGTCGCTTCCGCCAAAACAACGGCTGCACCTTGCCCAACGTCTCCAGCATCACTGGGAGAAAGCCTCTCCCACTCGTCGAGTCTGGATTGCTAAACCGGGTAACTTAGAGGAACAAAGACCCCTGAATATCCCAACGCTCGAAGATAGGGCAAGACAAACCCTATTTAAGCTGGCGTTGGAACCCCAATGGGAAGCTAAGTTTGAGCCAAATTCGTTTGGCTTTCGCCCTGGACGTTCCTGTCAAGATGCGATGGTGGCGATCTATAGCAAAATCTGTCATCAACCCAAATGGGTTTTAGATGCAGACCTTGCCAAGTGTTTCGACACCATCGCGCAGCAACCCTTGTTAGAGAAACTGAACGCCAGTCCGTGGGTCACTCGGCAAATCCGAGCTTGGCTGCGGGCAGGGGTGATAGACCACTTCCAATACAGTGAAACGCCGGAAGGTGTGCCACAAGGCGGTCCCCTCACGCCCTGTACAATGTTGCAAACAATCTTTATCAGAGTCAGGCACAGGTGAAAGGGGTTCGACTCTGAAGACGACATTGACCTGATCTTTGTCAATTTCTACCCGCTTGACCAAGGTGCGAATAATGTCCCGGCGCTGTTGCCAATCCAACTGTTCTAATCCAGTTTTTACTTGAGTGGCAAAGTCTTTTAATCGGCCAATGATCAGCCGAAGCTCTTGTTGGCGGGTCATTTCTGAGGTTGCTTGCGCGATCTGAGTTTCTAAGGCGGCGATCCGGACTCGCATCTGAGTGATGCGCGGCTCAAACTCAGCTTTGTGAATCACCCCCTCAGCATAACTATCAATCAGGCGCTCCAGTCCGCGTCGCAGTTTGGTCAATTGCGTTTCCAATGCGGTAAGGTGTTGTCCCTGTTTGGGCGCTTGTGCTCGACGGGTATACTCCTGAGTCAGTCGCTGCGGATTCTCTAGTAACGCCTGCACCTGCTGCCATACTGCCATTTCCAGCAAATCAGTGCGGACTTGCAAATTGCTGCAAATGCGATCTCCGCCAAAGCGATAAGCATCGGTGCCAATACAGCGGTAGTAAGCATACTCTCGAACCTTGCCTTTCGCCGCTTTGTGACTGACAGGTTTACCGTAATAAGCGTAGCCACACTGCTGACAAACTAAGAGTCCTTGCAGGAGATATTTTGCGCCTCTTTGACTTTGGCGGGCGCGTTGGCGATTCTCCTGCAACTGTTGTTGCACGGCTTCAAGTCAATCAACGCGGGCACCGGAATCAAAATCCACTGCTGCGGGTCTTTGTCGTAGATCGAATAATCTTGACGAGGAAAGGGCGACTGTCTACGACCTGGGCGTAAGCGCGGTCGCTTTGTCCCGATCGCGTGCCTTTATAGGCTGGATTGTTCAGCATTCCCCAGATGGTGGAACGATCCCAGACAGGCTTACCCTTGGGTGAGGGAATGTCCGCTTGCTGGAGGCGGCGACAGGCTTCGCCAATCGTTGCCTGTTCTCGCCCTATCCAATCGAAAATTTGGCGCACGACTGGTGCCTGTTCAGGATGGACTTCATAACGCGCTTGCCCATTGCCTTGTTGGGTATCAATGTAGTGATAGCCATAAGGCGCACCGGATAGCGGATTGACAGAACCTGAACGAGCAGCATGGCGCTTCCCACGGCGGCTTCGTTCTAGGATTTTGGCTCGTTCATATTCCGCCACCATGCCTTGAACTTGCAGTAACAGGTCATCCTCGGGAGAGTCGCCTAAAGCCCGATTGAGAAACACAATTTCCACCCCAGCTCGTTGCAGTTCATCCAGGAGCAAGACTTGATAGGCATATTTGCGAGCCAAGCGATCTGGGGAATGAATGTAAAGTCGGTCGATGCTGCCTGTCGCTGCCAGATCACGCAGTTGTTCCAGAGCTGGACGCAAGAGTGTCGCACCACTATAACCTTCATCAATAAATTGCAAATCGGGTTGTAAGACACATCCATCAGCCGTGATCTTTTCCCGCAATATTGATAGTTGACTCTCAATCGTATGAGAGGACACTTGTTGTTCTGAAGAGACACGCGCATAGATCGCCACTTGAATATCATGACTGTTCATAATTCTCTTCTCCAATTCGTTTTTCTATAGCATTGATATCGATAACGGATGCTTGTTTTGGCATTGAAGCGACGCGCCGTACAGGGGGCAAAATCTGTTCATAAGCACTGGCAAGGTACTCAGGGGAGAGTCGGGAAACTTCAAAGCTAGCGCGAACCTCCAATATCCGTTTTCGCTTCGGGTTGGGCTGATTCATGGTGGCTTCCCTCAAAGTGAGAAGAAGGGGTTAAAGCCACTTTAGGAAAAATGCACATTCAAAAGTTTGGCTCCTCCACCAACGGGATACCAAGATATCTCGAAACCTATCATTTCAGTAGTTCTGGGAAGTTTGAGCTTAAATGAAATGCAAGGGGGCACCCTGAAAGCCATCTCCATAATCAGGGCGCAGTTTCTCTCTGGAAATCGAAATTAAAAACTTTAGGGAGGTGTTTGCAACATTGTACAGGGCGTGCTCTCCCCCCTGCTGGCAAATGTCGCTTTGCACGGTATGGAAACCTACCTTGCCCGTTACTGCAAAGGGGCAAAGCTCGTTCGCTATGCAGACGATCTAGTGGTTATTCACCCAGAACGCAAAGGCATCGAACAAGCCCAACGGTTACTCTCCAAGTGGTTGCAGAAAATGGGACTGGCACTCAAACCGAGTAAAACTCGCATCTGCCACACTCTCAATCCGGTGGATGGGCAGGTCGGGTTTGACTTCCTAGGGTTCTCAGTTCGGCAATACCGAATGAGCAAATATAGATCCGGGCGGTCAATGAAAGGTTATAAGACGATCATCCAACCCAGCAAAGCAGCGATGCAGAGACACGTTCAGCGATTGCAGGACGTGGTTAGAAGCCACAAAGCAGCTCCACAAGCTGCTTTGATCCATCACCTGAACCCAATCATTCGGGGTTGGTCGGCTTACTACTCTGCACAGTGCAGTAAGAAAGCCTACTCAAGGCTCGACTACTTGCTCTATCAAAAGCTGCGAGCTTGGGCACATCGTCGCCATCCCAACAAGACGGGCTATTGGCGAACCAGTCGCTACTGGTTGGTCAATCAAGGAGAAGGATGGGTCTTTGCTGCCGGACATGGAAATCAGCGAGTGTGCCTCTGCACTCACGTTGAAACTCCCGTTGTGCGGCACATCAAAGTCCAAGGCAATCGCAGTCCTTTGGATGGGGATTGGAGTTATTGGGCAACTCGGATGGGTAAACATCCAGAGCTACCGACGCAGATTGCCAAATTGTTGCAACGCCAACGCGGAAAATGCTCGAACTGCGAACTGTACTTTAGGTCAGAGGATCTATTGGAAGTCCACCATGTGGACGGAAACCACCAAAATCACAAGTGGGATAATCTGGCTTTACTACATCAGCACTGCCACGACCAAGTTCATTCAGGTATGCGTGACCAGCACCCAGTTGTTGAGGAGCCGTGTGAGGTTATAGCGCTACAAATCAGTGCTAGGACATATCATAGGGATGAGAGTGCATAGAGAAATTGCCCATGCCAGGACCCTACAGCGATGACCTTCGCCAAAAAGCGATCGCGGCAGTTGAGCGCGGAGAAGGCAAAAGTCATGTGAGTCAGATGTTCAACATCAGTCGTAACACCCTCGACCTGTGGCTGAAGCGAAAAGAGCAAACAGGAGAGTGCCGAGCGATTACTCACTATCAGCAGGGATGTAGACATAAAATCACAGATTGGCAACGGTTTCGTGAGTTTGTCCGAGAGCATGGCGGCAAGAGCCAAGGGGAAATGGCGAAGTTGTGGGGAGACGGGGTGAGTCAGCAAAACATCAGTGATGCGTTAGGTAAACTTGGATTAAGTCGAAAAAAAAGACCTACGGCTATCAAGAACGCGATGACCTCAAGCGTCAAGAGTTTGAGGAACGCTTGAAGACAAAACCAACGGCTCAGGTGGTGTACGTTGATGAAGCAGGCATTGATAACCGAGAGGACTATGCCTACGGCTACTGCAAGGTTGGGCAACGCTTCCACGCGCTCAAATCGGGTAAACGAACTGAGCGCGTCAGTTGGATTGCCGCACTCTGTCAAGGAAAGCTGATTGCTCCACTAACCTTTGAAGGTTCGTGCAACCGAGACTTATTCGAAATCTGGTTAGAGCAATGTCTGCTACCTCAATTGCAACCCGGTGATGTCATTGTGATTGACAATGCCAGTTTTCATCGCTCTCAATACATCACTGAACTGGTGGCTGAAGCAGGATGTGAGATCTGGTATCTGCCGACCTATTCTCCTGACTTGAACAAGATTGAGCGTTGGTGGTTTGTGCTCAAAAACTGGATGCGGCAACGGTGGGATGAATTTGACAACTTTCGGGATTGTGTCGATGCCGCGTTTAAGAACTGTCCTGACGCGCTTTGGTATTGCTATATCCCTCATTAATCACTCTAAGCAGATGAAAAGATAAGTTGGAGGTTTAGCTGATGCACCCGTGGACAGATAAACTGATTCATCTTCTGCGTCAGTTGCTCAAACCCTAACTGAAGGGAAGCAATGGGAAAAACCGTCAACCAGTGTTTAAGCCAATTGAAGCAAACTAAAGGTTGAATAACTAAACGCAAGTTGTTGAGTAAGTTCTTCCAACCGCTCTGGTTATTCCACCACGGGTGCTGCGAAAACCGCTGATGGGCCAGTGGACAGGAGTCGTTGAATGGGTCGGCAAACAAACTGACCATCAAAAACGTACTCATGACCAACTCCCACCACTTCTCAATCTGCTCATAGCGGGTCATACGAAAGTCTGCCCACCCGAGTGCATCTTTGGCTTGTTTGAGACCATACTCAATCCAGGTTCTAAAGCCATAACTGTCACCAATATCTTTGAGTTTGATTGCCGGGGCACAGACCATGACATAGGACGTTGAGTTGTCCGGTAACGTGTCAGGGTCAGTGGTCAACAGCCAGTACTGCTTGCGGTGGCTTTTGCCGTAAATCACCTCAGCCATGTGACGGGTTTCTGTCGTGCCATTACTAAAGGTGCGCTTGAAGGTCTGCCAAGGCTCCTGGTACACCTCCTGGTCTTGCGGTAGCCACAAAGCATGGTTGCTGCGAATCGCCAGGATGTAAGGTAGGTTTAATTCATCTAGCACATCGACAAAGTTGACTTTACTTTCGCCATACAAGCTATCGGCGAGCACCAGTTCAAACTCAAATCCTAGTGCTTGTAATTGTCGAATCATGGTTGCCGCAATTTGCGGTTTACTTTGATACTCTTCTCCCTCTTTGAGTCGTTCTCTGGGTTTATACACCTCAAAACTCAATGGCACAATCATGCCATCGACTAAGCCGTAGGCAGTGACAGCGACAATGCCATTTTCCTTCTTACCGACGTTGCCGATGTATTGCCGTTTGACGTAATCAGTGCTTTTTCCCTTCTTACAATCTCCAGTTTCATCAATCAGTAATATCAATGACCGACCGTTGAGTACCTTGAGGGTCAACTCCAATCGCTTCTGGCGTAACTGTTGCACCTGCCAAGGAGACTCGGTAAGGAAGTGATGTAAGTTTTGCTGATTGTTTAAGCCTACTGCTTTGGCAATGGCAGGTAAGGATTTGCGTTTAATCTCGCTAATCATCCCCAGATGCAGAAGCTTAAAGGCTTCATAGCTGCGCACTTCTGGGAATAAGTCCTCATACAATTGGCAGTATTCATCCACAAAATGTATCGTCGGGCGGGCGGCTCTAGATGCTGGCATGGCAATTGAATCTGGACAAACGTACCTCTATAATAGATAGTCTCTAGTCAGAGTGATTTAAGAGGGATAACGTCTCAAGCACGGTTTTGTAGACCAGCGGAGTGGGTGACTGCTCCGCTGAGTTTAACTCGACCCCAACTTAAGCCCGCTGGCACGGTAACGCTGGGTCTCAACGCTACAGGAACGCTTTAGCGTACAAATTTTTCCGAATTCTTCGCTGCTCCCCTTCGGTCGAGCAGCGAAGAAAGTTATCGACTGTTTCCGTAGCAACACGCAACACAAGCGTAGTCTCTCTAGGACTAATGAACTTTGAAAAGACAAAGCTACAGGACTGAACCATGCAATACCGTTATCTTCTGGCGCTCAGCGCACTATCATTTGCCTTTCCGGCTGCCGCCTCAGCCGCTGTTTACACTACGACAACGGGACAAACTCGCTTCGTGCTTGATTCAAGTCGCTCGAAACCGAGCGTGGAATACGTGAGCCGAATTCAAGGTAAAGATTGGATTGGGTCAGCGAATGTGTCTGGTGTTCCAGTGCCTGAGAGTGGTGTCTCACGCTATCGAGGCACGTTTCGAGATTTTCGTACTGGTCCCGGAGCTGAACAGGTTTGTACAGGCATGATCGATATGATTGACAATCGCCCTGGGCAAAGATTCTCAGTCACTTGGAACGTTACAGGCGGCAAAGCTTGTCCCGTCATCGGTCAGACTGTCACGCTCAATTTAGTGGCTGCCTTGCCCCGTCCCGATGGGCGTGGAGACTTTACACCTGCAAGCGTCGATCAGTGGAATGGTGGCACTCAATCTAGCACTTGGCGCGGGTGGAGAGTCGTGTCGGCTGATGGCTTTCTCAACTGTCGCGCCACACCCAATGGGGCCATTCGCCGCACTTACAACGCGGGCGATCCGATCACTGCATTTCGTGATCGCTCCGGGCTGGCCATGACCACCTTTAACGGTTCTCCCTGGCTGCGAACTGCCGATAACTGCTTGGTTCGCGCTAACACTCGCTTTGTGCAGCCAACTAACTCGTTCTAATCGCTTCGCTGTCACGCTTTTAAGGGTCTGGTCTCCCTCGAGGAGCGTTGAAGATTCAGTCGGCTAGGAAGCAACTCGACCCCTACGGACAGAATTTAGAAAAAAGCCCCCTGGGGAATCCTAGTATTTCCAATCTAACGAAGGTTTATACGGAATTGCGGAAGGCAGTACTTTTTGACCAGATTAAATTGCTTGAATCCAATCAAAGCCCACTTTGCCTTGAACTATCACAGGATGCTGCATCAACCATTGGCACCGCTTGACTAAGACATCCTCTAAAGCATCAAGATTGTCAAACACTTGATTAGCGATTGCTTCGCGCAGCAAAGACCAGACACATTCAGTGGGTTGCAGTTGGAGGGTATAGGGCAATAGCGGGTAGAAGAAAATGCCGGGGGGCACCTGAAGTTTTTGGCTCATATGCCACGCGGCCTGATCAACCAATAGAATGATCAACTGCTGACGATGGGGATTGACCTGAGCCGCAAATAGCTCTAACGCCATCTGCATCATGGAGACATTGGCACGGGGCAATAAAAGGAAGTAGCTCGCTCCAGTGGCAGGATGGACAAAACCATAGGTGTAGACCCATTGATAGCGGCGAGAATGATGCGCTGATGGGCGTTCTCCTATGGGTGCCCAAACCCGCCTGACAATGGGTTGCAAGCCTAATCGAGCTTCGTCTTCCGCCCAAATTACAATCTCCCGATTGGGAAACAACGAGCGCAACCACGCCACATGACCTGCTAATCCTGCTTTGAACTCTGCTTGCTGCTCAAGGGTTGCGCTTTGATGATGCACCGGACGCGGCACCTGCAAGCTCAACCCCAAACGTCGTAGATACTTCCAGGCTGTTGAGGGGTGTAAGCAAATGCCAAAGTAGGTTTCGATATACTCCCCAACTTTCGGTCCACTCCAGAGTCCGCCATCATCCGGGGCACTCTGTAAGCGTTGCCGCAATAGCCGTTGCTGTTCATCACTTAAAGCCAACCGATTGCCCCCAGGGTTCAAGCGTTGCCGATTGACTAGTCCGACCGCACCCTCGGCGTTGTAGCGACGGGCAATTTTCCGCACTCCACTACAACTGAGTCCACAAATCTCAGCGGTTTGTTCGATGCTCATCGGAGTCTTTGGATGACTGAGCAATCGAATCACCAACCAACGGTTTTTCTCGCCAGCATCTTGGCACTGAACATACCGCTGAGTTAGATCTGCGTAGTCTAGATGAGGGCTAATTTGAGTGCGGGGTCGAGGCATGGACAGAGTACCTTTTTCATCTTGCTAAATGATACTCCCCTACTCAATTCCGTATTATTACTACTGAAGACACCATTACAATTTGTGATGCCCTCTCTTCTGCGGGACGATCAGTCCTCACTCAAATTTCAGGGGTACTCTCCCCTGATCAGCTTCAACTGCCCTCAAGCAGTCAATTTCTCAATAGCTGAAACGCCTAAAAATTGCCCGCTCACTTGTACGGGGCGCAGTTAACCAAGCGCGCTCTCGGTCTATTCTTGAACGCTTTGGAGCGGCTCGCGGTGAAACTGAACCTTCAGTCCTTCTTTAGAATGGGGGGTTGGCACCATCACCAGTGTCAAATCCTGTGGCAACAAGCTCCAGTCATACCCCTGCAAAAGTTTAGCGGCGAACAGCTTCATCTCTAGACGGGCAAACTCCTTGCCCAAGCACTCCCGCACTCCGCCGCCGAAAGGCACATGGCTAAAAGGCTTTCCCTTGTCCTCCGCCCGTTCTGGGTTAAAGCGCTCCGGGTCGAATTGCTCAGGAGCCGGAAAAAGCGCCCTGTCCTGGTGGGTCAAGTTGATCTCATAGAGCACGCTCCACCCCCTAGGAATGAGAAACCCGCCAAATTCACACGGCTCCAGAACCTGCCGAAACCCTCCCCCTACAGGGGCAACGCACCGCAGCACCTCCTTTAAGACCTGCTCCAAATAAGTCATCTGCTTTAGCGTTTCCAGGGTTAGAGGTGCGCCCACAAACTGAGACTGTTCAGCTCTAGCTCTAGCTTTGACCACCGGATGTTGAGCCAGAAGCAGGCAGAAAGAGGCAAGCGCAGAGGTCAGTGTTTCGTGTCCTGCAAACAGCAGCAGCAACACCTGATCCTTGAGTTCTTCCAGTTCTAACTGCTGACCGTCCTCATCGCGAGCCCGGAGCAATACCCCCAAAGCATCGTTGCCCTGATCGCCCTGCTGTCGCCGCTTCTGAATTAGCGCCTCCAGCCCGTTGAGCAGTTGCTCACGGCAGCGGTAAGCCTTGCCAAAGCGAGTCCAGGGCAAGTGTACAGGTAAGCTGAAAAGTCCCTCGCACCAGGTCTCAAACCAGTGTCCCAGATCAGTTTTAGACGCTTGGTCCAGACCGACCAGCAGCTTGCCAGCAATGTCGAACGTATAGTTCCGTAGCTCTGGGTACCAAGCGAAGGTTTCCAGAGCCGCCCAACTTTCTAGGTACTGGTCGCTGATCGCCACCATTGCTGGAAGATAGTCCGCTAGGGCACGGGGCTGAAAGGCCTGAGCCATCAGCTTGCGACGCTGGATGTGCACTGCCCCTGTTTGCAGTGCCAACGAAAGCGGTCCCAATAGCTTCTTCACGCTAGGCGGCCAGCTGACCACAAAATACTGGTTTTCGTGAGTGAGGACGAAGCCATTCGCCTCTGGACCTTTGAGGAAGACAGTCGGGTTACCCAACAGATGGGTTTTAAAGATCGGACCGTACTGCTGATGGCGCTTCTTAGCAAAGTCGGGATCGCGGAGGAAGGAAAGGGTTTCGCCCAGGATGGGTAGACCCAGCTTGCCAGGAGGTGGAGTTAGAGAAGTCATAGGTGCTGGAAAGTGCCGAAGGTGGGCTGGGCTGCTAAGGTCAGATTTTCGCAGGCTTCAGACTAATTCGCTAGGAGAAGTTGAGCTAACAGATGGGTTCCGTCAAGTAGTTTATGTCTAGGGTCGGTATTGTCAACTTAACCGGAGATGTTCAAAATTAAGCACAATAATCCCGCAATTGTCAGGTTCACTCAATTTACGTAGCAGATTTTAGCCCAGCCACTTCTCGTCAATCTTGAAATCGTTGGCGCAGTTCTTGGCGATTCGGTTGATGGGAGTTCTCGGCTCAATTGTTCCATCCCATGTGCTGTCGATGCTCCACGTTCTTCATCACTTGCTTCTTTGCTGCTTCGTAGCTCTTGAGTTTATCGGTGACAATCACCCGTGGCACGAAGTCTTTTTTTTTGAGGAGTTTACGGAAGAATCGCTTTGCCGCCTTCATGTCCCGATGCCGTTGCAGCAATACTTCCAGGACGTTCTCTTCTAAGTCTACGGCCCGCCACAAATAATATTGCTGCTTCTTGATCGTCACCACCATTTCGTCGAGATGCCATTTATCCGCGATGAACGCGCGTTTACGACGCAGTTGATTGGCGTACGGCTGCCCGAATTTCTGGCACCACTCCCGAATCGTTTCAACAGCATCTTCTTCTCGATGTCCCGATAGACTAAGGGAAAGGTGTAATAGAGCCAGACACAGTGGCTAATAATTTCGCTGGGGAATCGATGACGGGAGTAAGTGGGGCAGCAATCGTGAACCGAGTGGAACCAGTACGATTATTCTACCTTTGGGTTAATTGACAATACCAGGGAGCCAAAGATTCTTGGTCGGTAGTTACCGACCAAGCTCCAACCCTATAAACGCTTTGGCAGTATGCCTGAGGTTTCGTGTAGAGGAATTGTTTTTGGACAGCAAGTCAGGGGCCTTCGAGTTAGAAGGTTCGCGTTTGCGCTCCCCTAGGTCCCTAGAACGGCTCTATTTGGTCTGCGCCATTGCCCTGCTTTATGCCACGACTCAGGGCATGGCCGTGCAATTAGCTAGGTTGTGTCAACAGGTAGCCCCCCGTTGGAGGCGATGAATTAGCTATCTCAAAATCGGGCTGCGTTGGCTGCAAGGAGTCATGCACAAAGGAAGAGAACTGCTCTCTCCGGTTGCCCTCTTGCTTCAAGATCCGCAACCTGTTTTTGCTTCCAAACGAGCAGAACACGACTTCTACGACCAAATTTGGTTTACTCGCGTCCGTTCGTTAACCTGTCAGCCATAATTCTATGAAGGCATAAAAAGATGTGTCAGGCAGTCAGGGGTGAGGGTTGGGTTGTCTTTACTCTCTCACGGCTTACATAGATTCTTTATACAGCTTGGAAAAACTGATTGAGGCTAGATACAGGTAAAAGAAATGATGGCGAATTAGATTGGGGAAAGAGCGATTTATAACCTACTTGAAATCTCTTTATTTAAACAAGATCTCAAATTTGAATGTACAGTTTTTTTGGAGAAATTAGATGACAATGAACTGGGAAAATAACTCAATCGTAATTTATTCCAATTTTCCCTTTCATGTAGAAAATTGGTCTCCTCTATCTGTAAATAAAGGTATTGGGGGCAGTGAAGAAGCGATAATTTACTTGAGTCAAGAATTAGTTAATTTGGGATATCAAGTTACTATTTTTAATAGATGCGGTGATATGGCAGGGGTGTATGGCGGCGTAGTTTATCAGTCTGTTGACAAATTTAATCCCCAAGACAACTTTAATGTGTTGATCTTTCATCGCGCTTGGCTACAGCCTATGCAAATGAAAGTTAAAGCCAAAAAAACTGCTGTTTGGATGCATGATAACCCTCAATTATTTCCTCCGATAGAAGAGGCTCAGCGTTTATATTTTCTATCAAGTTTTGATAAACTTTTTATGTTGTCTAAATTTCATAAATCACTTCTCCCAGATTGGATTCCTGAAAACAAGATATTTTTAACGACGAATGGTATTAATCTAGAAGACTTCAATTTAGCAGGAATTATTAGAAATCCTAGGAGACTAATTTCGATTAGTGATTATACAAGAGGTATTGAAAATTTACTTGCTCAATGGGATCAGGTTCTCAACGAAGTGCCAAATGTTGAATTACACATTTTTTATGGTTGGCAAGGAATTGATGCTTTAATTAATTCCCCCTATATCAATAAATTTCCTCAATTGCCAGATAAAAAGAAAAGACTCTTACAACTTTTTGATCAAAAAAATGTCTATGAACATGGCAGAATTGGGCATAAACAGCTAGTTGAAGAATTATTCAAATCTGGAATCTGGGTTTACCCTTGTCATACAGATGTCGAGATTTTCTGTATTAGTGCTTGGAAAGCACAAGCTGCTGGTTGTGTTCCAGTAGTAACAACATGTGCAGGTTTAGACGAAACTGTGAAATCAGGTGTCAGAATCCAAGGGCCTGCTGGCAATGAGCAAACAAATAATGCTTTTATTGAAGCAGTGATAGACTTACTGAAAAATCCCGAAAAACAAGAATATTTAAGACAAGATGCAATAGCTTTTAAAGATTCGTTTGGCTGGGATAAAGTTGCTCTACAATGGCATCAGGAATTTATATCTGCTTAAAGAGGATCTTAACAATCAAATCCTCTTTATCACCTGCTGTATAACATAGTCCCTGAGGTAGACAGGGGCAGTAGGCTGTTTTTTGAGTGGCAAAGATTGTTTCCGTCCGGTTAGCTTAACCGTTATCTTGCCCATCACAAAAATGGTGAAATTGTTGTTGAAAGTGATTGCTTTACCCAAACAGCTAAGGCAATGGGTGCCGATAGTCCATTGAAATTGATTGGTTTTGTTGCAAGAATTTCAGGAGACGATCCTGCAGTATCTGCGAAGCATCGCTACGAGAAAAGATGTTGGGGGCGAAATCGTAGTGCGATAAGGTCTCAGTTTTGACCATGGCTCACCAAAGCGAAGAAATCTATTATCTGCCTATGTCATTGGCTCGCCATAATTCAAAGGAGGTCGCCTGTTTGATTTATGAGTCAGTGCCAGAACTGTTTGCCTTAATGTTTGGCTCATACGCGATCGCATGTCTCACCGATTTAGTCCGGCGATCGCACAATCGGTTTAGCCATCAATACATCCGAATTGCAGAAATCGACCGTCGCGCTGTGGGAATTGTCATTTTTGTTCCTGCTGCCTGCGTTACTGCTGCTGATGACTATGGCGAGATTCTCAACTTCAGTCAAAAGCTTTGGTTAAAATTGGTGCAACATCTCCTACTTCAGCATGTTTTGCAACAGGACTATCCTGTGGGAAGCTTTTACGTTAGCAATCTCGCTGTAAGCGCCAGGTACCGAAACCAGGGCATTGGTCGCCAATTACTTTCGCAGTGTATTGCCGAAGCAGAAATCGCATTAAGCCCTATTTTTATTAGTGTTGACGTGAGTAATGTGAGGGCGCAGAAACTCTATAAATCATTAGGCTTTCAAGTGGTGGCCATGAAGACGATACATTTGTTTGGCACTACGTTTGGTTCAATCATCTTGTCTTTATCAATACCGGATCACTCGCCCTAACACAAACATGACCACTGATGCCAGCCATGCACCGACAACAAGGCTGAGAATGCCTGCATCAAAGCTGCCAGTCGCTGCCACAATTGACCCCGGAATCAAAGAGTCATACCAAATTAAATTGGAGTAGTTACAGATCAGATAAACTGAGGAATGTAGAGGTGAGAGTCTAATCATGGCTGGTGTCAGCGCAATCGTAATTAAAGAAAGTCTCGAGGAGTTAGGCACCCGCTTGCGAACGGTTGAACAGCCGATAGTTAAAGAACGATTGCAAGTGTTGTACTGGCTCAAACGAGCGCAAGCACCGAGCATCAGCCAGATCGCGGTTGCAATTGGCAGGCATCGAGGCACGGTGCAAAAGTGGTTAGCGCTGTATCGAGCACAAGGATTAGAGGCATTGCTGGTGGTCAAGCCAACGCCAGGAGGAGGCAACCGGATGATTCCAATGTGGGCAGAAGTTGCCTTAGCAAAGCGATTGCAGGAACCGGACAATGGGTTTGACAGCTATGGGGAGGTGCAGCAGTGGCTCTTGGAGAGTTTAGGAATAGAAGCCCAGTATCATGCGGTCTACCAGATGACCCGTTATCGGCTCAAAGCCAAGCTAAAAGTGGCTCGTCCCCAACAACCTCAAGCAGAACCGAGCACAACGAGAGGCATTTAAGCAAACCTTGCAGACGACCTCGATTTGTTGAGCCAATACGCTCGGCAAGTGCGCCAGGATAAACGACCTATTCGCTATTTTGCTGGGGATGAGAGCCGCTTTGGGCTGCATACCATTATCGGGCGTTTGATTACAGCCTTTGGAGTGAAACCCATTGGCTCATGGCAACGGGTGTTCAAAGCATTCTGGCTCTATGGCGCTGTGGAACCTGCCACCGGAGAATCCTTTTTCTGGCAGTTCTCCCATGTCGATACCGAGTGCTACCAATGCTTCTTGGATGAGTTCTCCAAGGCTTACCCCGATAGTCTCAATATCCTGCAAGTGGATAACGGACGGTTCCACAAAGGCAAAGCGTTGATTGTGCCACAGAACATTATCCTGGTGTTCCAACCGCCTTACTGTCCGGAGTTATAGCGGTTTTCTGTCGGATGAGGTACGGGCAGAATAATAGAGAGCAAGGGTTTGAGCCTTTAGTTTGTACCTCACAGGAGCCGGAAACGCTATAAATCCAATTGAGAGGCTATGGGAATATCTCAAGGCGGATCTCAAGTGGGTTTCGTTCAAAACGCTTGACCAACTGCAATCCAGAGTAGATCAACTCTTATCCCAGTTAACCCCTCAAGTGATTGCTTCTCTCACGGGCTACCCCTTTATCCTCAATGCACTATCTGTCATTGAAACCATTTAAATTGGTATGACTTGCATCCTCTGAACGCAGTCGTTATCTGTCAAACAAACGACCCCAAAAGAAACACTCATAAGAGCGATCTCCTACGAACGGCAAAATCAGACTTTGGGTGTTTCAAAACCCGTCTCAAAATCAATGCCTCAAAACTTGCGGTTGCACATGAGTTCTGTAACACCTGAAAATCAAAGCCAAGCTCCGGGTACGCTCAAAAGCTGAGTGTAGCGATCACCATCTCATCCAGATTGGTAACGGCGGTGCAGTGGAGATCGATTACAGGGTGTCAAAAAAGGGGTATAAATTTAAGCCGTCTGAAACTGGCTTAAATCGACAGTTACTGCTCGCCTAGAAGGGGTATCAAAAAACGACCCTTTTTTGATACTATTGGTGGCATGACCAAGAATAATCGTCCCACGCTTGTTGCGCTCTATCTTCGTGTCTCGACCACCGATAAAGGACAGGACACTGATAATCAGCTTCTGCAACTACAAGAGTTTTGCGATCGTCAAGGATGGCAAATTCACGACATTTACAAAGATCAGGAGTCTGGACGAAAGGGCAAACGGGAGCGAGGCAATTTTTCTCGTTTGTTTGAGGATGCGGCCCGGCGAAAATTTGATGTCGTGCTGTTTTGGTCGCTAGATCGCTTCACCCGTGAAGGTATCCGCAAGACGATTGTTTACCTTCAGCAGCTTGACAGTTTTGGTGTTCGATTCAAGAGCTATACCGAACCGCTGCTCGATACCGACAACGAACTCGTGTCCCATATTGTGATTGGTGTGCTCTCCTACTTTGCACAACAGGAAGCGGTGCGAATTTCGGAGCGGACAAAAGCCGGATTGCAGCGGGTGCAATCTCAAGGGAAGGTTTTAGGAAGACCAGATGGTTTTGAGGAATGGAAAGATAAATTAGCCACGATGCAAACAACGGGCTATTCGCAAGGACAAATGCAGCGGGAAACTGGATTGGCTTACAATACAGTCAAAAGTTACTTGAAGCGAATTCAGAAATTATAGAAACTTTTTAGGGCTGGAAAAACAAATAGGCGTTGAGCCAACACACGGGCAAAAAGATGCAAGATGAGCTGAAAAGCCTGAATTAGATTGAATTTTAGAGAACCTATCAGGGCGAGACTCAAAAGCAGGACTAAGCGGTTTCTGACAAATTTTATATTAAGGAGTTAAAGGTGATGGGTTCTTGGAAGTCCCCATGCACCTAAATAATGAAGGTAACCAAACACCCACGAGTGCGGTATGCTTCATGCGAGGCAGTTAGCATTGGAGTAAATGGCAAAAGTTATTGCACTATTTAATCAAGCTGGGGGAGTTGGAAAAACATCTCTGGTCTTAAACTTAGGTTATTCTTTGTCTGCTTTCAAAAAGGATGGTCATGTTCTTCTCATAGACATGGACCCACAAGCATCTCTTACTACTTTTATGGGGTTGGAGTCGGAAGATCTGGAGCAATCCGTCTACGATGCCGTTGTCGGCGATTCTCCAGCCCCTGTTATTGAAAATATTCACAGAATGAGTCTGATTCCAGCAAATTTGAATCTGAGTGCGGCAGAACTTGAGCTGCCAGGAATGCTAAATCGAGAGATGCGACTCAAGCAGGCTTTGGAACCACTAATGGATCAATATGATTTTGTTTTAATTGATTGCCCACCAAGTTTAGGACTGCTGAGTCTTGTTAGCTTAGTGGCAGCAACCTATGTACTTGTCCCCATTCAAACTCAATTTAAAGCATTTGTGGGAACCGAGAAGCTGCTAGGAACAATCTCACGGATTCGCTCATCTGGGCATAACCCAAATTTAGAAATCGCTGGCTTTATTCCAACCATGTTTGATAAACGGAATGCCCAAGATGAGCGTACACTTGGAGCAATTCAAGAACAATTATCTGGTCTCGCTAAAATTTACCCTCCGATTCCGCGCTCGACAGCATTTGCTGATGCCTCAGAGAAGCTGATGCCTTTGGAGGTCTACAGTCCCCGACATCCTATTGTCCCAATACTCAGAACAATCTCAAAAGGGTTGAGAGCACTGAAATGACAACTAAGCGAAGCGAACCCTATGGCAGGCAAATTAAGGGGATAGACTTGCTGTTTGGAAAGCATGATCAATCGACTGAAACAGGTTCATCTGTGTCGCCTGTCACTGTTCCCATAGACAAGATTTCTCTTCCAAACAAGCAACCCAGACGGTATTTCGATCCTCAAAAAATGGAGCAGCTCACTCTATCGGTTATAGAACACGGAATTTTAGAACCCTTATTAGTTCGCTCGTTGCCGAATGGACTATATGAGTTAGTTGCTGGAGAGCGCCGATTTAGAGCATCTCAGAGCGCACAACTTGCAGAAGTTCCTGTTGTGATTCGTGAGTTGGCGGACAAAGAAGCCCTGCAAATCGCACTGATCGAAAATCTTCAGCGGGAAGACCTGAATCCTGTAGAGGAGGCGGAAGGAATTCTGCAACTTCTGGAAGTAGAGCTAGGAAAGCCTAGGGAGGAGGTTGTCTCTTTGCTGCATCGAATGCGAAATGAAGCACAAGGAAGACCTGCTCCTGCTCCTGAACATAACGTTATGTTCAGCGAAATTATCAAAAAAGTTTTTACTCAAGTTGGAGTCAACTGGACATCCTTTGTCACTAATCGACTTTCACTATTAAACTTACCTCTCGAGATTTTGGAGGCTTTGCGTCGAGGACAAATAGCTTACACCAAAGCCCAATCGATCGCTCGCGTAAAGGATGAAGGTCAACGTCAAGAGTTGTTGAAAGATGCGATTACTCAAGACCTCTCTTTAATTCAAATCAAAGAACGCATTGCTAGTCTCAAGGTTAAAACTGCGGTTGCCGAGGAGGTTCCCTTGAAAAGCCAGATTGACGATGTTTTTCGCATTGTCAAGAGGTCGAAGATTTGGGATGATCCCAAAAAGCAAAAGAAGTTGGAGCAACTCCTGGTAGATCTACGCTCATTAGTCTCCGAAGTGGTCTAGCTTCTAGCACACAATAAATTGAAAGAACTTGAGGGTTGATTTTGAAAGAACTTGAGGAGCAGGCTAGAGAACTGTTGCAAGCACTCACATCTGTGCCGTTTGAGTCGTGTGCATCGATTACCCGCGAGTTTCGCTCTCTCCCACTGATGCCCGGCTTGTATGCAGTAAGGCACCGAGAGCGTGGATTACTATATCTAGGTAAAGCAAAAAAGTTACGGGAGCGTTTTAGAGGAGGACACAAAGCGTGTAGTTGGTCTTGGCTAGATGATTATGATCATCGGGATGTAGCCATCTCATTCGTACCGCTTACGATGGCAGATGTTCTAAAATTAGGAGACGAGCTAGAAGGCATTCTCATCCATGCCACACAGCCACCGTACAACGCTCAGTACCCTAATAGAGATTAGAGGACATGATGATGCACACTCTCCCAGAGACTGACAAGAAGCATTTAAGCTACGATGCAGCATTGATGCTACTAGCCGTGCTGCCAGATCATATTCGGGAAGCTTACCTCAATCATGCAAAACAGATTGGCTACAGCATTGAACTGGTGCTAGAAATGGCGTTGGCAGACTTTCTAGATACCGATTCACTGACTTTTACAGATTGCAAACCTCAGATTGGTTTACCGCTGAAATCAAACCAAGCTGCGTAGGCTTGACGTGAACTTCTCTATTTTCAACCTAGCAAGGCCATCGATTATTATGATGCCCAGTTTTACAAAAGTTTCAGCTTGTTGGATGACGGTTTGAGTAGGTTCTTCTGCTTTATCAGGTGGATAGCTGTATTTCCGCAGTAGACGCTTAATAAGCGTTTGGCTCTAGCTCCGGTGTCAGAAACACGTCCATTCCTAAGTCTTCTTAATTCAGGCTTGTTGCTGCGTTGTTGTTGATATTTGAATGCAGTGACAAAGTTGCAACGGAGTCACTGCATTCAAAACTTGTCACAACCGTCTGCTTTTTAATACACAAATTCATTGACGACTTGTTTTACAGAGTTTGAGAGCTGAAACGCCCAATTGCTTCTTTAACCCCACTTGTAAAACAAACGGTCCTTTGATTGACACTGACCGACCAAGCTCACACACCGTTGGAGAGGAACAAGCGACAGCCGAAGCTGTAGCAAGGAGCAATGCCATTCGGAAACTGTTGGCAACGTCTAATACGGAATTGAGTAGGGGAGTATCATTTAGCAAGATGAAAAAGGTACTCTGTCCATGCCTCGACCCCGCACTCAAATTAGCCCTCATCTAGACTACGCAGATCTAACTCAGCGGTATGTTCAGTGCCAAGATGCTGGCGAGAAAAACCGTTGGTTGGTGATTCGATTGCTCAGTCATCCAAAGACTCCGATGAGCATCGAACAAACCGCTGAGATTTGTGGACTCAGTTGTAGTGGAGTGCGGAAAATTGCCCGTCGCTACAACGCCGAGGGTGCGGTCGGACTAGTCAATCGGCAACGCTTGAACCCTGGGGGCAATCGGTTGGCTTTAAGTGATGAACAGCAACGGCTATTGCGGCAACGCTTACAGAGTGCCCCGGATGATGGCGGACTCTGGAGTGGACCGAAAGTTGGGGAGTATATCGAAACCTACTTTGGCATTTGCTTACACCCCTCAACAGCCTGGAAGTATCTACGACGTTTGGGGTTGAGCTTGCAGGTGCCGCGTCCGGTGCATCATCAAAGCGCAACCCTTGAGCAGCAAGCAGAGTTCAAAGCAGGATTAGCAGGTCATGTGGCGTGGTTGCGCTCGTTGTTTCCCAATCGGGAGATTGTAATTTGGGCGGAAGACGAAGCTCGATTAGGCTTGCAACCCATTGTCAGGCGGGTTTGGGCACCCATAGGAGAACGCCCATCAGCGCATCATTCTCGCCGCTATCAATGGGTCTACACCTATGGTTTTGTCCATCCTGCCACTGGAGCGAGCTACTTCCTTTTATTGCCCCGTGCCAATGTCTCCATGATGCAGATGGCGTTAGAGCTATTTGCGGCTCAGGTCAATCCCCATCGTCAGCAGTTGATCATTCTATTGGTTGATCAGGCCGCGTGGCATATGAGCCAAAAACTTCAGGTGCCCCCCGGCATTTTCTTCTACCCGCTATTGCCCTATACCCCCCAACTGCAACCCACTGAATGTGTCTGGTCTTTGCTGCGCGAAGCAATCGCTAATCAAGTGTTTGACAATCTTGATGCTTTAGAGGATGTCTTAGTCAAGCGGTGCCAATGGTTGATGCAGCATCCTGTGATAGTTCAAGGCAAAGTGGGCTTTGATTGGATTCAAGCAATTTAATCTGGTCAAAAAGTACTGCCTTCCGCAATTCCGTATAATTCAGGGAGTTCGTCTGGAATACTAGGCGCGAATAAGAAGAGTTTGAAAAAACAATATAGGCGAGTCAAAGCCGCTCGATGCAATGATTGCTTCAATTTTTTGCGGTGGCAACAAGGCGACATCTTTGCCATAAGAGACAATGTGTGCATCCGTGGGAAGCTCAGAAAATATCATGTGCATTAGCAAATGAATTGCATCGCGCAGGGGAGCCAATTTAGCGAACCGCTTGTCGTAGGCAGAAGCGCGCTCTTGGTCGAACACGACAGCAGATTCTTGTTTTTTCATAGAGAAAGCGAAAAGGTCGCGCTGTGATTTTACATCATTAAGAGTTGAGCTAATACCAAAGCTAGGCGCAGCCTCCAAGCATAAATTTCAGCCGTTCCCCGGCTAATTTTTGAGCAATCGTAACCCACTTAGAATGACCAGTACTGTCGATCCTTCATGTCCAATAACACCGAGGGGTAGAGTGATATTACCTGCAAAGTTGACCGCTACGAGCAGCACAATAAAACCGATCGCAAATACAATATTTTGTTTGACGACTCGGTGAGATCGCCGTCCCAATTTGACGGCTACTGCAATTTTCTCTAACCGATCTGTCACTAACACGATGTCAGCGGTTTCGAGAGCCACATCGCTGCCAGCAACGCCCATCGCAATACCAACAGAGGCTTGAGCTAAGGCGGGCGCATCATTAATCCCATCCCCAACCATTGCCACCGTCTTGTATTGGTTTTGCAGTTGACGAATGAGGTGCAGCTTATCTTCTGGTAACAGTTCAGCATAAACTTGATCGATGCCGATCGCCTGAGCAATGCTGTGAGCCGTGCGCTGGTTGTCGCCTGTCAGCATAATGATTTGCTCAATGCCCAGCTTTTTGAGTTGAGCGATCGCCCGTGCTGCTTCGGGTCGCACTTGATCGGCGATCGCAATTACGCCAATTACTTGCTGAGCCTGAGCTACCCAGACCACGGTTTTGCCGTCTTGCTCTAGCGAATTCACACACTGCACCAGTTCAATGGGTAAATCGGCAATGGATTGATTGATAAAGTTAGCAGTGCCCACAAACACTGATTGCTTGCGCCAAATCCCTGCAATGCCTCGACCAGGGTGAGCCTGCACTTCTGTGGCGCGTGACCAGTCTAACTCTTGGGCAGCTTGAACGATTGCCGCCCCAATCGGATGCTCTGAACCAGATTCTAAAGCGCCGGCAACTTGCAAAACTTCTGCTTCGGAAAAGCCTGTTGCCGGAATCACCTGGCAAACTTGTAGCTGTCCGGTTGTAAGCGTTCCCGTTTTATCAAAGGCGATCGCCCGTACGTTGCCAATCTGCTCTAACTGGGCACCGTTCTTGAACAAAATTCCCTGTCTTGCACCATTGGCGATGCCCGATAGCAGTGTCGGCATAATTGCTGCTACTAACGCACAGGGCGATGCGACGACGAGAAAAATTAATGCCCGATAAATCGTCGTTTCCCAACTCCAGTGCAGCAGGAAGGGCGGCAGCACCGCCAGCAACAGTCCAGCCACGAAAATGACACGAGCATACCCATGTTCAAAGCGTTCAATAAATTGTTGGGAAGGGGGTGTCTCTGTTTGTGCCTGCTCCACTAAGCGAATCACACGCCGCAGCAGACTACTCTCTGGCGGTTGATGGACTTTGAGTTTTAAGGCTCCATTGCCATTGAGTGTCCCGGCGAAGACCTCATCCCCAACTGTCTTTTCAACCGGAATCGATTCACCTGTAATCGCTGCTTGATTCAACGTACTAAATCCTTCTAGAATCAGCGCGTCGGTTGGAATGAGTTCTCCTGGCTTGACCACAATTTGATCGCTCAACTCTAATTGATCAATGGAAACGGATACTTCTCTGCCTGATCGCAACACTTGTGCCGTGTCAGAAGTCAGGCTCATCAAGCTGCGAATGCTGCGAGCGGTGCGCTGCATTGCGTAGTCTTCCAATGCGCCACTGATTGCAAAGATCAAAATCAACGCTGCCCCATCAACGATCAGGTAGTATTCCTGTCGCCACAAGCCCAGTCCGGCGGCTCCCAAGGCTGCCACAATCATCAGCAAATCTACGTCGAGTTCTTTTTCTTTGATGAGCGTTGTCAATCCTTCACGGGCGCTCTCATATCCGCCAACGACATAAGCCATAGGCAAAATCAGCAGTGCCAGTCCATCCCATCCGAGGTGTAGCGCCATCCAACCCAACAAGAGAAAGCAGCCACAGAGAATCGCCGCAAACACTTCTGAGTGGGTGTTTACCAGTTGGGGGAGCCGTGATTGGTGAAACATGAGCCGTGCATGAGAGAACTTTTCCACTCTAAACCTTGACATTGGTGTTAATGTCAAGGTTAGATCAGTGTAGACTGCGCTATAGCCAAATTCAAATGGAACTCTCCGATTTAGAACAAGCCTATCTTGAGAGTTTGAAGAGCCAATATCTTTCTCTTAAATCAATTTTGGAAGTTCAGCATTCATTTGAGATAAACCTGACCTCAAATGAGATAACTTTATGCTTGCTTGAGAGGCTAAATACATACTATGAAATGCAGTATGCAATCAAGAATTTATTGAGAAAGCGATACATAACAGCAGGCGCAGATTATTTTGTTGAGTCAGTTGCTTTTTTCTTAAAACTTGTTCTTGAACGCCCAGAAATTGGACTAGAAATTCATTCAGAGCGTCAAGTTAGAAGAAAGAGAGGTTCTATCCGACCAGATATATCGATTTGGAAGAACGACGAACTGATTGCCATCGTTGAATGTAAAACTCAATTGGGTTGGAATCGAGGTAACTGGGAAGAACATTTTGAAGCAAGAAAAACTCAACTTATAGCGGAATTTTCTAAAGCAAAAGCCTATCTCCTAGTGATGACCGATTTGAATTGGGGTGGCTTCAAAGATGAAAGACATCAAGCTTTACTAGGGAAAGAGTACTTTTGTCTTTTGAAAGGAGCATGGCCTGGAACTACAAGTTTTGATGAAATCAAAAAGAATATTTTCTGGGAAAGTTGTATTGAGAAATTAATAGTTTCAATTGTAGATGCAGCACAAAACAACTAATTCAATATTCTACTTTTAGAAACCATACATGGCTGACTCATGTTTAACCATCAAAGAACTGACAGATGCGGTTGGTAGCGATATTACCCCCCGGATGGTGCGGCATTATCACCAGTTGGGATTAATGCCTCAACCAGAGCGATCGCCCGGTAACTATCGCCTTTATACGGATCAGGACGTGCAACGACTGCAACGCATTGTGGCGCTGAAACAGCAGGGCTTTCAGTTGTCCCACATTCACAAACTTTTGGAAGCAGAGCCGGAAGTAGAACAAGCAACATTGATGGCGCAGTTGCAGCAGCAGTACCGCACGATCATTGGGCAAATCGCACAACTGCGGCAGACCGCATCCGCGCTAGAAGGGCTATTGGGACGCGATCGCCATTGTCAAACCACCCAAGCTGAGGTTCTGGCTCAACTCAAGCTGCTGGAAGTGGAAACACAAACTGGGTTGGGCGGCTTGGAAAAACTATGGTGCGGCTTGGATGCCCAAGTTCATGCCCATCCCGAAGCCTTTCAGGAGTCGCTGAAGCGATTGCTGCCTGACCTGTCAGATCGATCAGAAATTGAGGTGAATTTGCTCTCTAAGCTAGTGCTAGCGAGTGGCGATGTCAGTTTAGTGCCATTTGTGCGGTTGGGAAATCAAGCCCTCGCTGCTAGCCGCACCGCTTTCAAATCGGGTTGTCTGGTGGTGGTGGATGTACTCACGGTGAGCACGGCGATCGACCAAACCCGACTAGCTCACTTGGGTTGTCCGATGCAAACGCTGATTGACAATCCGCATATCACCAGTGCTGCCGAAGCCGAACAAGCATTCTGGCAGAATCATGCCTGGAAAAATCGCTTGCACCAACTTCCAGTCGGATGTGTGATCGTGATTGGCTATGCACCCTCAGTCCTACTGGCAGTCTGTGAGGCAATTCATCAACGCATTCTTCGGCCTGCTTTGGTGATTGGGCTGCCGATTGGCTTCAGTCATGCCCCGGCGGCGAAGCGTAAACTGATGCAGTCCGGCATTCCCTTTATTACTGTTGAAGGAACGTTAGGGGGTGGTTTACTCGCCGCCACCGTACTCAATGCCCTGGTAGAATCGTTAATTGAGAAGCCGGATTGCCACTGTTACCTGGGTAAGTAAATTACTTCGGCTGAAATGCGGCATATTGACCGCCTAACTCTTCAACGATCGCTCTTGTATTGGCAACCAGCATTTTGAGGTAGGTATCGCCCCCAGAGCCTGTTTCTCCCAACCCATCGGTAAACAGTTCCTGGTCTGAGAGCTTCACGTTTGCCTCTTTTGCCACGGTCTTAATCAACTTGGGATTGACTGACACTTCTGCAAAAATGGTCGGCACCTTGTCAGCTTTAATCGCCTCAGTCAATTCTTTTACCCGTGCGGCAGTGGGTTTTTCTTCAGTGCTAATCCCCTGCAATGCCCCTTCACCTGGAATTCCGTATGCCGCAGAGTAGTAGCCTAATGCATCGTGAGTGGTCACTAGCTTGCGAGAGGCGGATGGAATGGTTGCAATTTGAGCCTTAATCCAACCATCAACCTGAGTCAGTTCTGCGGTCAGGGCTTGAGCATTTTTGGCATACAGGTCAGCGTTTGCCGGAGCCGCTTTCGTCAGGTTGGCTTGAATCACTTTCACCATCTGAATCCCATTTTTGGCGTTGTGCCAGATATGCGGGTCGGGTTCTGCTGCTTCCGCCTGCTTTTCCCCTTCAGCAGGTTTCTTACCCTCAGCATGTTCCTCACCGTGTTCATGCTCATGTTCACCCATGAGAGGCTTAGGAACTGCCACTTCACCCACTGCAACTTTGGTGGCAGGATTAGAGGAGGCTTTGATGAGCTTGATCAAGCTGGGTTCAAAGTCGTAGCCGGAGTAGAGCACAAGTTGGGCATCTTCAATCGCCCTACGGTCTTCCGGAGTTGGCTCATAAGCGTGGGAGTCGGTTCCTGCTTTGACCAGGCACGTCAAATCGATCGTATTGGCGGCAACGGTCTTGGTTAAATCACATAGGACACTGCTGGTAGCAAGCACTTTCAAATTCGTACTGGTCGCGGCGGTATTCGTAGAAGTTGCGGGGTTAGTTTGGCTGGTTGGCGTGGATGAGGCACAGGCGCTAAGGATGCTGACCGTGAGGGCGAGTAGTGTGCTTCCTAGAGTTCGATGGCGCTGAATAAGCATGATGTTTTAATCTTTGAATCCCTTTGCAAGCCTATAATGATAATCGTTCTCATTGCAGGTTTTCATGTTAGAGGTTCAGCAGCTTGCTGTCAATTATCGAAGCGTGCGCGGACTTGATCCGGTGAGCTTCCAGGTGAGTCCAGGGCAACTGGTAGGCCTCATTGGACCCAACGGGGCAGGTAAAAGTACGCTGCTTAAAGCGTTGTTAGGCTTGGTGCCTACATCGGGCGGTGTGGTTCACTACTGCACCTGTCCACTCCACCAGCAGTTAGAGCGAGTGTCATACATCCCGCAGCGATCGCACATTGATTGGGATTACCCCATCACGGTCTGGAACGTTGTCATGATGGCGCGAACTCGTCAGCTAGGGTGGTTTCGCAGTCCTGGTCGAGCGGCAAAAGCAATGGCTAAAGCGGCACTGGCACAAGTCGAGATGCTCGATCTTCGTGATCGCCGCATTAATGAACTCTCCGGCGGACAGCAGCAACGGGTGTTCCTAGCCCGTGCGTTAGCTCAACAAGCGGATCTATTCTTGTTTGATGAACCCTTTACGGGTGTCGATCAGAAAACCCAAGCCATCATGCTGCAAGTGTTTGAGGAGTTGCGATCGCAGGGCAAAATTTTACTCCTGAGCACTCACGAATGGGGACAGTCGCTCAATCAACTCGATCGCTTGCTGTTACTCAATCAATGCCTGATTGCAGATGGTTCACCGCAACACGTGATGACTCCCGAAAACTTGTGTCAAGCCTACGGCACCCCTTTGGGCAAGCCATTGCATCAAGATATAGAGACATCATTCTTCTGTTAAATTCCTCACTCCCCATTCCCCATGCTCAACCTGCTGCTAGAACCGCTTGGCTACGAATTCATGCGAAACGCGATCGCGATCGGTGTGCTGGTTGGCATTCTTTGTCCAGTGGTCGGCAGTTACCTGATTGTGCAGCGCATGGCCTTGCTAGGAGATGTGGTCGCGCACTGCGTTCTACCAGGCTTATCCATCTCTTTCTTTCTGGGTATTGATATTCTGATCGGTGCGTTCGGTTCTGGCATTCTCGGTGCTTTGCTCATTACCTGGATTCGTGCTCAAACACGAGTTAAGGTCGATGCCGCAATGGCGCTGACCTTTTCGACTTTTTTCGCGCTAGGAATCACGCTGATTACCGTATTGAAAAACAAGCTTGATCTAGACAGCTTTCTGTTCGGCGATATTCTGGGAGTGACACCCCTCGACATTCAGCGAACGTTCGTAATTGCGGGTTTAATTCTGTTGGTCGTCAAACTGTTCTACAAGGAATTGTTGTTCTACACCTTTGACAAAACGGGTGCCCAGGCGATCGGTTTACCGATTAACACCATTTACTTTGGCTTCATGGTCGCTATCACGCTGACGATCATTGTCAGTATGCAAGCAGTAGGAGTCATTCTGGTGATTTCTCTACTGGTTGGCCCGGCGTTGACCGCTTATTTGTTAGTCAAAGAATTGCATCAGATGATGCTTGTGGGGGCTGTTCTGGGCGCGATCGCCAGTATCGCTGGTGTCTACCTCAGTTACTACCAGAACTTGCCTTCGGGTCCAGCGATCGTACTGGTGTCATCCAGTTTGTTTTTGTTGGCATTACTATTCAGCCCGTCTCAGGGAATTTTGACTTCCACCCAGCTAAAACCACCAGCCAGTCCAATTAACGGCTTCAAGTTCCTCAGACGCGATGACTAAGCACCACTGCTTTGGCTGCTGACCGCTTGCAGAAAAAGGGGAGATCGCCTAAGCAAACCAGTTTCCCTAGAATCCAGGTAAACGACCTTGTAGCAGTTGCTCCGCCTTGAAGCACTGTGTACAGCCGCAACCTGTTGGAATGAGGGGTTGATCAGACCTTAGATTTGAAGCAGTTAAATTTAGGTGATCAACAGCCGTTTGCGCCACATTCACTTGCGGTACCTGCAAAGGAGTGGCAGCCTCAAACGCATGGGCAGGAACTGCTTCCATCAACATTGACGTTAGAACAACGGGACAGGCAAGGAGAATAAGCTTTGCAAGATTCATACGCTAGCTACTGGTTGTTGGTTATAGTCAGCCACTCTAACCTGTCTAGACGGTTTCGTCACTCTAACGACGACTAAAGCCCTAACCGTATAGTGAACGACCGCTGAAAACTGTAAAGATTCTAAACCGTACATACCTGAATGCTTGTTCACATGTCAGGCTATTCATAGAACTGAAAGGAGTTAAGCTATGTCTACCGTGACCCAAATGAAATGTGCCTGTGAATCTTGTCTATGTATCGTTTCGCTCTCGGATGCTGTGACGAAAGACGGTAAGCCCTATTGCGGTGAAGCCTGCGCTAATGGTCATCCTGTGGGTCAGGGCTGTGATCACACAGGCTGTACCTGCGACGCTTAGATCCCGTCCAACGCGGTTTAGCAATGCCAAACAACCCATCTGAAAAAGCCCCGACTGAACCGTTTGAGGAGGGGGAAGATCTCTGTTGTGAGGTTTCCCACTCCCATCACTCTGACACTGCCAGCCTTGCTCAAACCGCAACACTAACGGTGGAGCAGGCACAACGCATGTCAGGGTTTCTTGGCTTTCTAGCTGATACGAATCGGTTGCGCTTGCTCTCCATGCTGGCGGAGCAGGAGATGTGCGTGGGTGATTTAGCGATCGCTTTGAGCATGAACGAGTCAGCCGTGTCGCATCAGTTGAGAACACTCCGCACCATTCGTTTGGTTAGCTTTCGCAAACAAGGACGGCATGTGTTCTATCGTCTGCACGATCGTCATGTGCTCGACTTTTACCAGGCACTCATTGAGCATTTGGATAAGACAACCGCGTAGCGTATCAGCCAAGGCTGGCGCTAACGTTGTCCAAATCCCTGTCCACGTCCTAGCTTTGACCAAACTAATAGTTCCCCGTTCTGTCCACCGGCGGCAAGTTGCTTTCCTTTGGGGTGCCATGCAAGACAAGCAAACCCGTTGGATGCACCATTCAGCACTTGGGCTAGGCGCTGGGCTTTGTGCCACAGGCAGACCCAACCATCTGCCGCTGCTGAGGCAAGTAAGAGCGTGTCTGGCTGAAAGTGCATGGACTGGACAATACCTTCGTGTCCTGCTAACACACGACCTTCCCAACCTAATGCCTCATCTGCCTGCTTTTCCCAAACGACCAGCCCTTCAGCACTGGCAGAAGCCAGCAACGAGGCACCCACTTTAGTCGGCACATCTGACCAGGCGAGTTGACGTACCTTACCAGGAAAGCCGCGCATGACCCAGGGATGAGGGTTCTCCCACTCCAGCACGGTGATCGTCCGATCAAGGTTGCCAGAGGCTATGTATCTACCATCGGGCGACCAGGCGATCGCTACACTTGCAGAAGGAATCATCAACAGATACGGATCATCATCCCAGTCGTCCGCCGTCCAGATCTTCACACCTTGATAACCGCCAACAGACAGTCGTTTCCCATCTGGATGCCAGGTCAGATCCAGGGCAGAAGAGGTATCAAAAGCCAGGGTCGTGGCAACGTCGCCTAAGGCAGCATCCCAGACCTGCACATACTTTCCCAGGCTAAATGCCAATAAATCCTGGGTCGGACTCCATGCCATGTGATCAACCCAGGCAGACGGATTGCCCACGATAGCGATCAGTTCCGGTCGTTCTGATTGCATTCGCCAAAGCTTCACCTGCCCGCTTTGCCCTCCAGCCGCAAGCCATCGTCCGTCTTGAGACCAGGCAAGACAGTCCACCGATCGTCCGTCACCTTGCTGTAGAGACGTTTCTTGAAAGGCTCCCGCTTGATAAAGCACTACTTCACCCGCAGCCGAACTCGCTGCCATTTTGCCATCGAGTGACCAGGCGATAGCTGTCACATAGTCAGCTAGGGTTCCTTGCCAGTGCGGCTCGAATTCACCCTGCTTTTTTGTCTTCAGACCGCTTGCTCTTAAACCAGACATGCCCGAAAATCCTCTCTCAATTGGACTTCGTCCAGGTTGCGACCGATAAACACCAGTTCATTTTTACGCTCTCCCGCTTTCCAGGGACGGTCTGCTCTGCCATCAAAGAGCATATGCACGCCCTGGAACACAAAGCGCTGCTCTTCGCCTGAGATCGTCAGGATGCCTTTCATCCGAAAGATGTCCTGTCCTTGATTTCGCAACAGTTCACCAAGCCATGCGTTGAGCTTGTTGCCGTCTAACTCACCCGCTTCGACGATCGCCACCGAACCGACCGTTTCATCATGCTCGTGTGCCGTTTCACTCAAAAACTCCGGGTCGATTTCTAATGCCCGCTCCAGGTCAAAGGCACCGATGCCCAGTAGAGCATCCATTTCCAGTTCAGCGTTGCGGGTGCGGTAGATTTTGGCAAGGGCGTTCATGCCCCGAATCCGCCGCTCCAGTTCGTCTAAGACTTCTGGTGTTACCAAATCAGTTTTGTTGAGCAGCACTACGTCAGCGAAGGCAATCTGTTCCTGTGCTTCTTCCGCCTCCCAATGCTGCCAGATGTGTTTGGCATCCACCACCGTCACCACTGAATCAAGCTTGGTTTGCGCCTGCACATCCTCATCCATAAAGAAGGTCTGGATCACGGGAGCCGGATCAGCCAGCCCGGTGGTTTCAATCACCAGATGGTCAAACTTGTCTCGTCGCTTCATTAAGTTGCCAATGATCCGAATCAGGTCGCCTCTCACGGTGCAGCAGATGCAGCCATTATTCATCTCAAAGATTTCTTCATCCGCGTCGATCACCAACTGGTGATCAATGCCCACGTCTCCAAACTCATTGACGATCACCGCAACCTTTTTGCCGTGTTCGTGAGTCAGAATGCGATTCAGCAGAGTAGTTTTGCCTGCGCCTAAGTAGCCTGTGAGTAGGGTTACAGGGACGGAACTTGGAATGTCGGCAACAACCATACACTATGCCTCCAGTATAAGAATGAAAATCATTCTCATAATTATAGAAGAAAACTGGGATTCAGCGATCGCGATATTTCGCTTTAAGGTGAACCCTACCTGATTAGTGCTGATGTTGCCAGATGGCGATTTGTGAAAGCGATCGTACATCTACCCGTAACCGTGCCAAAGCTGAAAAGATGCGGAAAGATTCTGCCTATCCACCTTCAGCCGCGTACTATGCGGAAAGGTTCTACCTAGGCGCTAAATTTGGGGCTTTATGCCGAATCATTCTGCCTATCCACCCACTGTGGGATCTTAGGCGGAAGGTTTCAGCCTATTATAGCGTTTCCGGCTCCTGTGAGGTACAAACTAAAGGCTCAAACCCTTGCTCTCTATTATTCTGCCCGTACCTCATCCGACAGAAAACCGCTATAATAGTTATGCCGCCTTGAGTTATCGGTGGGGGCGTTGTTTGAAAGCGATCGCTGAATTGCAGTAGATATTGTGCTTCGAGTCGTCAATCTGGGAACACTCTCTGTTCATGGCCCCTTGAGACTCTGGCAAAGAGATTTATGAGCGCAACAAAGTCAACAATACGCTCTGCCCCTGAGAAAGTCGTACGCAACTCATTGGCGGCATTATTGGGACGACACGTTCTGACGCACAGGCTAACGCCACCGCCCTCCTCCAACCTCCACGAACTGGGATTAGCCCTGATCGGGATGGCACTTGTCCTCATTCCCGGATGCACCCCGCCACCGAACCCAACTGCCCAGGTTTCCACCCCGCCATCCGAGCAGCCTGTCCTGCGCATTAGTGTGCTGCCCACCCAAAACAAAGCCGAGCAAGAGCAGATGATTGCGCCACTGGATGCCCACCTGGAAAAAGTGTTGGGGCAGCGAGTCGAGTTCCTGATTGCCGCTAGCTACAAAGACAACGTCGATATGCTGGTGGATGGGCGAGCAAATGCCGCTTATACCGGAGCCGTCTCCTATTTTGAAGCCTTAGAGCGAGGGGCAAAGGTCGAACCCCTGGCTGCACCGATCGACCAATTCACCAACCGTCCCTGGTATCGTGCCTGCATCATTGTGGCGGCAAGCAGCCCCATCCAGACCTTAGCAGACCTGAGGGGCAAGCGCGTTGCCTTTGTTAGCCCTTCCTCCACATCGGGCTATCTCATGCCCTTGGCGGCGCTAAAGCAACTGGGCATTGACCCAGATCGTGATTTTGCAGCGGTGATTTTTGGTGGCACCCATGCCCAAACCGAAGCCCTGCTGGAGGACGGCAAAGTCGATGCCATTGCCACTAACATTCCCTCGTATAACAAGCGGCAAAGCCTGGGTCAGCTTACCCCTGGAAACTCCAGGGTGTTGTGGGAGTCTGCCCCGGTGCCCCATTCCCCCTTCCTGGTCGCTAGCAACCTGCCACCGGCACTGATTGAGAAACTCAAAGAAGCTTTTCTGACAGTGCCTCCTGGTTTACAAGATATTGTTGGCACCCAGGCTCAGGGCTATACCCTGGTGGAAGCTTCAGACTATGAGCCGATCCAACAATTGCGAATTCAACTGCGCCTGACGGCGGACACCTCGAAATGAAGATCTCAACGAAATTTATCGGCGTTTCGGCAATTTTAGTGGGGGCGATCGCGCTCATCTCTGGTGGCAGTACCCTGTGGCGCAATCAGACTGGGCAAACCGCCCTCGATCAATACACTCAGGCAAAGCACCGGATTGAGCTGGCAATCCAGGCAGAAAACCAGATCCGAAGGGAAATTGATCACACGAAGGATCAGGTGTTGCTCCAAAATCGCCAAACAGAAGAGCGGGCGGAGCGTACAGCATTGGTGCAGCTACTCGCCGAGTTAAAAACCTTGATGCCCTCTCCAGAACTTGACTATATCGGTCAGCGGCATGAGATTTTTGAGGCGATGGTAGACCAGTTGCAAGCATCAGCGAACCAGGCATCGCCCACCGCCCTAGCAGACAACCAGCAAGACTTCCGCGCCATCAACAGCTTTGGGCGGGATATGGACTTTTTTCTCAACAGGCTGATACAACAGTCTCGCCAACAGGCAGCGCAAGCAGAGCAGGAGTTGGCACGGGTGAGCGCGATCGCCAACGCCCTCTCTTACACCACCGTAATCTTTCTGGTGTTGATCGTGGTTGGTGAATTTTGGCTAATTCTGCGCCCGGTGATTCAATCCCTCAAACAGCTTCAGGAGGGAGCCACTGCGATTGGCACAGGCAACCTTTCCTACCGCCTGACTATCCGCACCCAGGACGAAATTGAGCAGGTGTCCCAGGCCTTTAACCAGATGGCAGGGCAATTGCGCGACTCCTTCGCCACCGTGGAAAACAGTAAGGCAGAACTTGAAGACCGGGTAGAACAACGCACGGCGGAACTGCAACAGGCAAAAGAAGCCGCCGAAGCCGCCAACCGCACCAAGAGCGAGTTTCTCGCCAACATGAACCACGAACTCCGCACCCCGCTCAACGGCATCCTAGGCTATGCCCAAATTCTCCAGCGCGACCCTGCCACCACCGCCAAACAGATGAAGGGCTTGGGCGTGATTCACCAGTGCGGTTCTCACCTGCTGACGCTGATCAACGACATTCTGGATCTGTCTAAATTGGAAGTCCAAAAAATGGATCTTTATCCCCAGGATTTCCACTTCGCTAACTTCCTGTCCTCCACGGTCGATATTTGCCGCGTCAAAGCAGACCAAAAAGGCGTGGAGTTTCACTATCAGCCCGCCAGCAACCTACCCACAGCCTTTCACGCGGACGACAAACGCCTACGACAAGTGTTGCTCAACCTGCTCAGCAATGCGGTCAAATTTACCGACTTTGGCACTGTTACATTTCGAGTAGAACCTGTGCAGACCTCCGGGGTTTTAGAAACCTCGGAGGTCTCAAGCTGCCGGGTTCGCTTCCAGATTAAAGACACGGGCATTGGGATTGCAACGGAAAAATTGGGCACGATTTTCTTGCCGTTTGAGCAAGCCAGCAAGCGCGATCGCAATAGCGAAGGGACGGGACTGGGACTGGCAATCAGTCAACAAATCATCCAGAAGATGGGCAGCGAAATTCAGGTTCAGAGTGTGTTGGGTCAGGGTAGCAGTTTCTGGTTTGAGGTAGACTTGCTGCCAGCATCCGATTGGACGATACAGAACGCGATCGCCAACCACAAAGTCATTGGTTATCAGGGCGAACGCCGCAAAATTCTCGTGATTGACGATCGCGAAGAAAACCGTCTGGTGGCAGTGAATATGCTAGAACCGCTGGGCTTTAAGCTGGCAGAAGCTGGAGACGGACAAACGGGGTTGGATCTGGCGCTGCAGATGCGCCCCGACTTGATTATTACAGATGTGGCAATGGCAGTCATGGATGGCTTAGAGATGACCCGTCGCCTGCGGCAACTCCCCGACTTTGCCACCACGCCGATCATCGCCTCCCCTGCCACTTTGTCTCAGGTGGATGTGCAGGAAAGTCTGGATGCAGGGTGCAACAGCTTTTTCCCAAAACCGATCGAGTTTACCGGGTTGCTCGCTGAATTGCAGCGCCACCTGGAGTTGCAGTGGATCTACGAAACCGAGGAGGTAACTCAACCCGCTGCCAGCCATGCCGAGCAAGTTGATCTGCTGGTGCCCCCTGCCGCTGAACTGGCAGCCCTCTATGCCGCTGCTCAGGGTGGTTTTATGACCGATATCCAGCAGGAAGCCAACCGCCTGAAGCAATTAGCGCCCGAATATGCTGCCTTTGCCAACCGAGTTCTAGAACTGAGTCAACAGTTTGATGACGAAGCCATTCTCCATCTGATCAAGCCAAGGGTTTAACCCGTTAACGTTAGCCCTTTGCATCACGATTGACTATTCCGTCCCTTTAATCCATTTAGGAGCTTCCTGATGTCAGTCGATTTAGTTTCTCAAGAGAACACGGTCTTAGTCGTAGACGATACCCCGACCAACCTGCAAGTCTTGTTCGATTTGTTGAGCGAACAGGGCTATCGGGTGGCGATCGCCAAAAATGGTGAAACCGCCTTGCAACGTCTACAATCCTATCTGCCCGATCTAATTTTGCTCGACGTGATGATGCCAGGAATTGACGGATTTGAAACCTGCCAGCACATCAAAGCTAACCCCATAACCTGCAACATTCCTGTCATGTTTATGACCGCCCTTTCGGATTCTGTGGATAAGGTCAAAGGGTTGAATTTGGGCGCAGTGGATTACATTACCAAACCGATTCAGCACGAAGAGGTGTTGGCACGCATTCGAGTTCATTTACAACTGCGAAATGCGAGCAGCGTGCTGGAACAGCGCACCGATGAACTGAACCAGGCATTAGAGCACCTGAAACAGTCCCAACTGCATCTAGTACAGGGTGAAAAAATGTCTGCCCTTGGCCAGTTGGTTGCCGGAATCGCCCACGAAATCAACAATCCGGTGAACTTCATCCACGGCAACCTGATGCATGTCAAAGAATACACGCAGGATCTGTTGGACTTTGTGCAACTGTACCAGCAGCACTATCCCAATCCGGTCGCAGAAATCCAGACCCGGGCAGAAGCACTCGATTTAGCATTTTTGCAAGACGATCTGGTCAAGATGCTCGATTCGATGAAAGTGGGTAGCGATCGCATTCGCCAATTGGTCCTCTCACTCCGTAACTTCTCCCGCCTGGATGAAGCCGACCTCAAACCTGCCAACATTCACGATGGCATCGATAGCACCCTGATGATCTTGCAACACCGCCTCAAAGCCAGACCCAACTTTCCCGCCATTCAAGTGATCAAAGACTACGGGCAATTACCAGAAGTTGAATGCTGCCCCAGCCAACTCAACCAGGTAGTCATGAATATTTTGAGTAATGCGATCGATGCCTTGGAAGAATCAGGCATCAGCGATCACCAACAACCGACCATTACCATCCGCACCTCCATCAGTCGTGCGAACTGGATCACGATTGGCATTGCCGATAATGGAGTCGGTATCCCAGAACCCATTCGCTCTAAACTGTTCGATCCGTTCTTCACCACCAAACCCGCTGGCAAAGGCACGGGCTTGGGGCTGTCGATCAGTCATCAAATCGTCACTGAGAAACACGGTGGCACGATCGAGTGTCATTCTACTTCAGGGCAGGGAACAGAGTTTGCAGTACAAATTCCAGTGCGACAGGCAATGGCTCAGGTTGCTTAAGAGAACTGTTGAGGACGGGGTGCTGATGATTTGAGGGGCGATTCTCTCCGAGACGGCAAAGCCGAACGGCGCTAAATCAACAAGTTCGACAGCATAATCGGGTAACAGGGAGGTTTTCCCTCCCCGTCCCCACAGCACCCCGCATGCGGCTCCGCACGGGGCGCTTCCTCGGAAAGGTTGAGACGATTCAATTCCAAAGAATTGATGTCCAAGGCTGGCTACACAATTAAGCGCCGACAAATTAGCTCCCCCATCCGGGTTCATCGCCACGTCGAGCTTTGCGACTCCTCCCTGCTCTCTGAAGTTCAGCCCTTCACCGTGTCTCATCCATTACGATAAGCGTTTGGCTACTATGGCATCTGCTGACTTCTGCTCAATCATGACTGGTGTTGCCACCATTCACGCTGCCTGTATTCCCGTAGGGTTCTGTGGGTTGTCGATTCGTTTCCAAATCGCCCTCAGTCAGGCTCCCATAGGTTCACAGACCGCCTCTTGAGCAGATCTCCCCAGATAAGAGCGTGAACTGTCCCTGCACAACCGCGTCATTTACTGTGTTCCCTGAACCAAAAGGCTTTGTGATGTTGTGCTCACTCGCCACAGGAATCTCAGCCTTCTATGACGTTTCTGTCCGTCAGCTCGCAGGTTTGCCTCCAGCTTCCTTCAGACCCTTCCTCACGGAAACGCCCTGGCCTTAAGCTAGTCGTTGTCGTCACTCGGATCTTTTCGATCATTTGGACGTTGGTTCTCCGACAGGGGACTTTCACCCCATAAGTTCTCGCCCATGCTGGGCGTACACAACCGCGCTGCACCGGAACCTACCAATATGGTCGGCTAAGTTGCAGAGGGTGTCTGCGTCCGGTGAGGACCAGCGGGCGCGTTTGAACAGAAAGTTACGGTTTTGACTGAAATCCTTCTCCTGCAATACTTTCATCTCCCATAAAGGCAACAGCTAGAAAAACGACCGTTTTCTTTGTGCCGAGCTTTTTGACGCTATGAGGTCTTTATCAGCACAAGAAAACTCATCAAGAAATCAAAATCAGGTTACATGGTCAGCTCTAAGTTTCCTGATACATCGAAACCGTAACTTTCTGCAAGGATGCGCCCGCTGGTCCATGATCAAACGATAAGTGTGAATCGGCACGCAGGATAGGGAGTTGAATGGGCCTTTTGCGGGAGGGGTAATGCTTAATGTTACGTCCCTCCGTTTTTGGGTGTTAACTTTTTAGGCGATTGCCTAGATCAAACCCAAATGAATCTATTCACATCATGCTTTTTGTACCGCAATAAACAGTTAAAAATTAAAGAATTTATAAGTTTTTAGAGAAAAGCTGCTTTTAATCTGACAGTCACTTTCAAAGTAAGTAAAGTCAATCTACCTTTAGAGTGAAAATACCTTGTTGGTAAGATTACGATACTCAACTGGATTTTTTACTTTCAATTGACCCAATAGAATTTGTTTAAGATAGAGTTAAGAAGATGGGATCTTCTAGTTCTAAGCCAGCCATGAGATTTAAACTGGGCGATAAGATGTATTACATTGGCTCAAATCAGATGATCCAACAGGACTATGGTAAGCAGGAGCTAACCATTTTTGCCGTAGATCCAAAGACTGGTTACGTAGCCTGTACTACAGCCCAAGGCCAGTGGTTGGTGGGAGTCAATCCGAGAGAGAGCCAACCTATTGAGAATCCGGTGCCCCAGGTAGCTCAGGAGGCAAGTTAAAGGAGAATGGTTATGGTTGGGCGGTTTATTGTTCCAGCACGCTAGTCAAAACTACCCACTTTAGTGGGAGGCTTTAGCTGCTACACAGTTCCCGGAGGTTCAGGTGGAATTGCAAAGATGGTAGCTTTGACAGAAACCATCATGGCAGAACAGCGACGGGGAAGTCACACGGTCACGCGGTTGACAGTCCATATCGTCTGGGTGACGAAGTACCGTTATGCAGTGCTCAAAGGCGAGATCCAAAAGCGATGCCGGGAACTGATTATCCAAGTGTGTGACGCAGAAGATGTGACAATCCTCAAAGGAGCGGTGAGTAAAGATCATGTGCATCTGCATCTTGAGTATCCGCCATCAAAATCGGTGAGTGACTTGGTGAAGCGGATGAAAGGGCGAAGTTCACGATTGTTGCAGCAGGAGTACCCAGAGTTGCAGAAGCGGTATTGGGGTAAGCATTTCTGGGCAATTGGGTATGGGGCATGGAGTACCGGGAATCTGAGTGAGCAGTTAGTGGAAGAGTATTTAGAGCATCATCGGAGTCCATCGAATCAGGAGCGCGATAACTTCTTACTTGAGTAGATTAACTTGGGCTTTTAGCCCTTTAGGAACCTATGCACTTTCAGTGCATAGTGGTTCAGTTCAATTGAAGTTGATTTACTGGATAACAGCTTAGCGGTACAAGCAGAAATTAGGGGTATCCTAGCACAGTGGCAGGCTTGTCTTTGCTGGATCGTTTCAGATGTAGATCCGAAACGAAAAAAATTGGTCGTTGATGCCGTGGTTTTAGAACGGAATTAACTGAATAGGTAATAGTTTGCGGAGTTTGCGGAGTTTGCGGAGCAGATGAGCCGCCTGGTGATCATAGAGGGAGAGTTCCATCAAACCGGGAGCATCTGAGTTTTCCGGCAAACGATCCATGAAGGCTCTGGCTTCGCTCAATTCGCATCCAGAGATATTTTCCAGGGTATTTCCAGCGTCATAGGTGGCTCCTGTATTCAAGGGCTTGAGTGCTTGCAACTGCCATTGTCGGGGCGGGGTAGGGATTCCCCATTCAATCTTTTGTAAGCTCTGAATCGCGGGCAAGAAGATCGTCACTGTTGCCGAAACCTTTTAAGGTCGCAAAAAGCTATAAAAATACCCCTAGTTGTTTACTAAGGGCAGCGAGTGGGTGTTTTTACATCGCTCGTGTCAGGGCGGACTTATAAAACACGATCGTGTCTCGTTGCTCAGGCGGCACTCTTGCGCTGTTGCCTACGGCGGACTGCTGCCATTCCAGCCCCGGCGAGTGCCAGTCCTGCCATGGTCGTGGGTTCAGGCACCGCTTCCGATGGACGCTCTGTGAGGCTGACTGAAATTGTATTATCTGTAGACGCGACTACACTGAATTTGTCAGCGTAGTCGGTTTCAATGGCTGGGCTGCCATCAGCACCGTAGTCAATAGCACCGAAAAACTGGTTGGCAAAAGATAAGCCTATGCTGTTGTAGAGAGAGCCGAACCTCTGTTGGAAAACGTCGGTTTGAAAAGCAGCCCGCACCAAAGACATGTTAGTGATGTCAGATTTTCCATAGGGTGTGCCCTCATGCGTGAAGCTGGCATCCAGCAAGCTGCTTAAAGTCCATGTTTGCTCCTGAAAACCGTCGTCAGGCAGTGAGAATTGACTATCCGGCGTATCATCCACCTGAATCCAACCCATGGTGGTGGTGGTGTCCGCCCACTGAATATTGAAGTCATAAAAACTAAGGGCTTGAGCTGCTTCTGCTGACAGCACACTCGCACCTAGCGTTAGTCCAGCCGCCACCGTCGCAAGCGAGGGAAGAAATCGAGTCATTGTAAGAGATCCTCTCAGGTAATAGTTATGTTCCTTTATTCAAGGAATACTAATAGCTACGGTACCGATTTCTTCTGGGTAACGCGTGTTCTCACTTACTCCTTCACGGGAACTTTACGGAAATTTCACGATAACTTCACTGAATCTACACGAGAGCTTCACTGAATCTACATCCTGTGAAGAACTGTATTGGCCGTCGCTGCTGATGTGTTTACGGATACGACTGCGCTCCCTGCAAAAAGCTGTCAGCGTGATTATTGGGTTCTTTTACGCAAAGGTACGTAAAGCGACATGGCGTAAGGCCAACATTCAGTCCTGCTTTCGCAGTTCCCGAATCCGCTCCGGCGGAAAATAGCGATAGAAAGCAGTTCTCCCGACTCTGAGGTGTCGATGACATCCCCGACAAACGGGTAGTTTACCGTGTCCTTGAGCATCGCCTCAGCCAAGCCGCCACCGACGAGCGCAAAGCGGAGATCCGGGCTGCCGTCGCCAACCACTCCGTCATCTCATGGGAGCATATCAATCTGCTCGGCGAGTACGACTTCTCCGATGAAAAGCTCCGGGATTCGGTCGGCATCCCACCCCCAAAAAACAGCCTGAAAGCGCAAGCTTAAAAAGGGGAAGGGAAACCCATGTAAACGGTGGATCTTAGCGCCTTTCCTCGCAGGGGCATGTCGCTTTACGTACCTTTGCGTCAAGGAACCCTACTTTGCACAAGATGAGAGTCACTTTGGGCTGCATACCCTGATTGGACGATTGATTACAGCGTTTGGGGTGAAACCCATTGGCTCATGGCAATGGATGTTCAAAGCATTTTGGCTGTATGGCGCGGTGGAACCTGCCACCGGAGAGTCCTTTTTCTGGCAATTGTCCCATGTCGATACCGAGTGCTATCAGTGGTTCTTGGACGAGTTCTCCAAGGCTTACCCACAGAGTCTTAACATCCTGCAAGTGGATAACGGACGGTTTCACAAAGGTAAAGCGTTGATTGTGCCAGAGAACGTCATCTTGGTGTTTCAACCGCCTTACTGCCCAGAGTTAAATCCTATTGAGAGGTTGTGGGAATATCTCAAGGCAGATCTCAAGTGGGCTGCGTTCAAAACTTTAGAGCAACTGCCAATCAAAGTTGATCAACTGCTGGCTGAGCTAACGCCGGACATAGTTGCTTCTGTCACAGGCTATCCATTTATCCTGGATGCCCTATCTGCCTTAAACACTGGTTAAATTGGTATCAGATGACCTTTTTGTGACAAACTCCATCCGCTTGCAGGCGGTAGCTGCGAGTCAAAATCGGTAATAATTGACGGGAAATGCGTCTTTGAATTTGTGAGTTTAACCCGTCGAGCCTGCACAAATCTGACAATTATTATGAGTTTGAGTGGGCTAGTGCCTGCTCTGACGGTTAAGGTTCCATACAGATTCACTGATGCCCCTGCTGTTGCAGCGACTTCAACACCTAGTAGCACAGCATCAGAGCCGCCTCAGAGCAACGCTAACGAGAAACCACTGAAGCCCGACTATGGTCAGGCGCTTATCCGGTTTTTAGGAATTTTTGGAGCTTTGGCTGTTGCCATGTGGGTGAATCGGCGCAGGAGGTGAGCTTCAGTCTCCTCTTCTCTGCTGAAGCCAATCTTTGCCAAGCTTAATGGTAATGTCTGATGCCAAGCTTCCCGTACTTTCCACGCGCACTTCCCCAACACCAAGGCTGTTTTTCAGCCTCTCTGCGCTTTGAGCATCGCCTGACTGCGCCACAATTTGTGATGTCTCCAGTGGTTCACTCCAGGGAACATCGACAGTGATGTTTGCATAGCCAGTTTTTTCCAAAGCAGCCACTAACTTTTGCACTGCATGACGTTGCCCGGTGCTATCTTGGATGGCAATGCTCAGGGTTGTAGGTGCATTTCCTTGAACGTTACCAATGCCAGTAGCAAAATACTGAGCAACCATAGTTTGAATGCGAGTTGGATCAGGCAACCAGTAGCTTGCTTGGTACTGGCTAGGACTACTGAAGCTTCCAGGCACCATGAGCATCTGCACACTGGCACGATCTGTTTGCTGGGCAAACCCAGTTAAAGCCAGAATTTCTTCAACGCTTAAATTAGTATCAACATAGGCTTGGATGGTTGACAGAATTTGGGGTAAGCGGGCGATCGTGCTCAGATTGAGCGTTTGTTCTTTCAGTGCCCGCATCACCATCTGTTGGCGTTGAATACGTCCGATATCGCCGTATTCGTCGTAGCGAAAGCGCAAGAGTTGCAATGCCTGATCGCCGTTGAGATGCTGCTTGCCAGCCTTCAAATTGATGTAGAGGTGCTGGCTGTCATCCTGGTATTTGATGTCTTTGGGGACATAGACGGTCACGCCACCCAGAGCGTCTATCAACGCCTGGACTCCTTGAACATTGATGCGAACATAGCGATCGATGCCGACCCCATCCAATAAATCACTTACCGCTTTAGCCGCTAAAGCAGGTCCGCCTTCGACATTCGCTTCGTTAATTTTGGTGACACCAAAGCCCTCAATGAGCGTGCGGGTATCACGAGGGATTGAGAGTACATTCAGCTTTTGGGTTTGCGGGTCAAACCGCAGCAACAACATCGTATCGGTCAGTCCGTCAAAAGAGTTGATGGTTGCCTGATAGCCTAGTTTCTTTGTATAAGCTGGAGGGTTTTTAACATCCGTTGAGAGGACTTTGACTCCTAGAACCAAAATATTTACCGAACGAGTGAGTTGCGGCAGGGCAAATTTTCGGTTGTCTGAAATAGCGCCTCCCTTGGCGAAAAGGGTTGCTCCTTTTGCATCTAACGTTGCTTGCATCAGAGGGGCGGCGGAAAACGCCATTGCTAACCAGCCTCCAGCCGTTGCGGAGAGCAAAGCCACTCCGGCTAACCCAAGCAACAGCCATCGCCTGCCCTGGTGAGACTTCTGTAACCGCTCAGAGCCTGAAGATATTTTCTTTTGACCGGAATTAAAAGGCTGGTGCGACAATGTTTCCTCACACACTTGTTTAAGACTGTTAACTTATACCTTATGCGCTGCCACACTCATACATTCATGCCCAATCGCCAAAAGCCGGATCATGACCCAGCGTTTACCTGAGATGATTAGGCCAGCAGGATTATAGCCCAGGGAAAGCTAGCGAATCATCCACTATTTGCACGAAGGAGCGACTTTACGAGAGGTCTCAAAGCGTAATGGATGGTCTGGGTGTTGGTCTTGAAATCACTTAATTATGGCGGCTGACAGGGGATTTGATGTTCCAGCAAGCTACTGCGTCCTTTGAAAAACGTTCATCAACTAATGTCCGGAGGCAATTTTCTCTGCTGGCCGATCGTCCTAAAACACTTGTCTTCGTTGCCACCAGTCTCATCGGTGGCTGTGGGGTTTTCCTGCTGAGTAGCTGTAGCACACAGCCAAACAGGGTCACGCTTTCCAGTGGCGTTGCTGGCGGGTTTTACGCTCGGTTGGGCGAACAGGTGCGTCAATCTGCCACTACCACTGTTGACTTAACGGTGCAAAACCTTGAATCAAAAGGGTCAGCACAAAACCTCCAGCGTTTGGTTGATCGCCAGGTAGACTTTGCTTTAGTGCAATTAGACATTGCTCAGAAACCAATGGAGCAGGGCAAGATTCAGGCGGTCGCCCTCTTGTCTAACGAAAGTGTGCATGTGATCGCCCACCGAGATTCTAGGTTACGAACGTTTGCCGATCTTCAGGGTCAGCGGGTGGCGATCGGTGCCCCTGGTAGCGGTATTCGCTTCACTGCCAACCAACTCATCCAGGCAAATGGGCTGAAGCTGCAAGCCGATGACTCCGGGTTTGACGCAGCCTTCCAGAAATTGCAGCGGCGGCAGGTAGAGGCGCTGATTTATGTGGGCAGTGTTGGAGCTAGCCAACGGCTGCGGCAGCAGTTAGCGATGACTCCCAATGTCACCATTCTGCCGCTCCAGCCTGAGTTGATCAATCATCTGATGGCGCAAGCGCCTGGTTCTTACCAGCCTGCAACCTTGCCCCTTGGTAGCTATACCGCCCGTCCGCCGATCCCTGATCGCGATGTGACAACCCTCTCGACGGCAACGGTGTTGGTCACGCGTCCCGATGTGAGCCAGCAAACGGTAGGGCTAGTCACCTGGGCGATTGTTGACACCGCCCGCACCTACTCCCCGTTCTATCCAGACCTGCAAAATGGCGAGGAAGCAACCTTGCTGCGAAAGGGGTTGTTCTACATTCACCCAGCGTCACAAGCGGTCTTCGAGCAGGGCGATCCGCGTGCAGCACTCATTCGCTACTGGGAAAACAATAGTGATCTCCAGGCGGGGGTGTTCATTGTGGGCACCAGCAGCCTTGTTGGGTTTCTGTTTCAACGGTGGCGCAAGGCGCGATCGAAGAAGCTAGTGACCACCACGACTAGCCGGATCAATGAACTGCAAATGCTGCTGACAGATGATCCTGAACAAGCCTTGCGGGGTATTGAAGAATTGCGCCAGGAGCATCGCCTGCGGTTTATTGATGGTGCCGTTACCAGCGATATTTATGAGCAACTCCAACAAAAAACGCAAACGTTTGCCGAGCAATGCCGCAACCTGTTGGAAAAACAGCGCAAGCAGTTTGTGATGGATACCCTGTTGCTGCTAGACGAATGGCAGGCAACGCTCCAAACCGATCCAGCTACTGCAATGCAAAAGTTAAGCCAGATTAAGCAGCAGTACCGGGATATGTTGCTGGCAAATCAGGTTGATCTTGAAGCGTATGTTGAACTGATGGAGTTGACGCTGATGTCGGTGATGACGCTGGTGCCTCAGGGGACTCGCGATCGAAATTACTCTACCTCACCAAGGTGCGATCACTAAAAACAAAAGACCAGACCGATCATCAGGAGCCGGCTGCGGCTTCAAGTGTCTGAGTCTAGCTGGTTTACGGCTGCTGCCGCCTCTGAAGCAAGCGGCGTGATCAAAACCTTATCGACCCGCGTCCCGTCCATGTCTACGACTTCAAACCGGAAGCCCACCGCATCAAAGTGATTGCCTGATGTTGGAATGCGTCCCAGCATGGCAATGATAAAGCCGCCCAGGGTGTGGTAGTGCCCCTCTGCTTCGTTGGGTAAGGTTTCCCGCTCTAAAAGATCCTTCAGCGCATCGCTCGATAACAAGCCATCTAGGAACCAGGAACCGTCTTCCCGCTGCACAATTTGGGGTTCATTAATCTCTTCGGCAGACGGCAACTCGCCCACGATCGCCTCAATCAGATCATCGATGGTCACCATGCCTTCAATGCCACCATATTCATCGATCACGAGGGCAGCGTGTGTTCCCGTCTCTTGAAAGGTCTCCAGGACGTTGAGCGCCCGCGACCCTTCAGGAATATAAAGCGGCGGCTGTAGCAGACGCTGTAAGTCAGCGGGTTCTCCCACCATGTAAGTAGACAAAATATCTTTCATGCGGACAATGCCCAGACAGTCATCCAGGCTGTCTCGCGCCACTGGGTAGTGGGAGTGAGGCTGTTCCTGAATCTCGCGCTGATTCTCTTCCCAGGGAGCCGCAATATCTAACCACGCGATCGCAGTGCGGGGAGTCATGAGTGACTTAATAGAGCGATCTCCAAGCCGAAAGACCCGCGACACCATTTCCTGCTCAGATTCCTCAAACGTACCTGCCTGAGTGCCTTGCTCAATCAGCACCTTGATTTCTTCCTCTGTAATGGCAGGTTCGTTAGATGCCTGAATCCCCAGCAGCTTTAGCAAACTATCGGTTGAAACACTGAGCAGTTTGACCACCGGAGCCGTGATGATTGCTAGCAAACGCATCGGTCCGGCAATATTGCAGGCGATTTGTTCTGGATTGTTTAAGGCAATCCGTTTCGGCAACAGTTCACCGATTACCAGAGACAGATAGGTAATGATGGACACCACAACCAGGAGGCTCAGGGTTTCGCTATAAGCAGCCAACCAAGTGATGGACTTGAAGAAGTCTCCTAACCGCGTGGATAGGGTTGCACCACCCAAAGCGCCGCTGAGAATACCGATCAGTGTAATCCCAATTTGAACGGCAGACAGAAAATCGTTAGGGGAATTCGCTAACTTGAGTGCTAACCGCGCTTTTTTATTGCCTCGGTTGGCTAACTGCTCCAACCGGACTTTGCGGGCAGAAACCACGGCAATCTCCGAGCCTGAGAAGATCCCGTTGGCAATGGTCAGCAGCAGAATCAGAACAATTTCAAAGGCGATCGAGGACATAGTTCGGTATTTGTAAACTCTGTGGATCAGATGAATGGTTTAAGCATAGAACCTGCTTTACTGGGAAATTGATCAGTTAAGCGGCGACTTGAGTCCTTGACCAATAAAGTCATCTAATGTTTTATGGGGTTTCGCTGAGAAGACCGCTCGATTAGATTACTCGATCGCAGGCTGACTGTATCGAAAGTATCCCCTGTGATGTGGTGAACTTTGACTGAGGCTTGCCAGTGAAGGTTCCGGCTTAAGTCTAGTCTGACGGCTGCTCAATCCAAAGAACCAGAGAAGGATTTAAGCTGAAGTGATTGACGATTAGAGTGGCGAGAGACTGAGAAAAATTTGCAACCGAGGTGCCTGTTAAAAGGCTGCTATCTGAAACGATCACAACGGTTGACTCTGGGTGTGGTTGAAAGATACGAACTCGGCAGAGCGTTTCCCACGGTCCGTAACCTATACCAAATTCTCGGTAACGATAAGTCTGATCAACCACTAACACGGTATATTTCCTCTCTACTAACAATGTCCATGAAAATGGTGGGAGTCAGAGTAGCGATGGGCGTGACGCATGGCTCTGTGTTGATGCGGATGCGTGTGAAAGTCCATCACTAGAATACCGGGATGATGTTCGTGCTGGTGATCTTCGTTGTGCTGATGTTCATGCTCGTGCCAGGTGCTCTCGTGTTCATGCTCCTGCTCTCTGGGTAAAAGAGTTAATTGAACGATCTCCAACAGCATGAAACCGATTCTCACCAAAATTGCTAATCAGTCAGGCGACTCATCAGTTTTACTACTAGCCCTATAGAGCTTGAATAGTTGCGAAACGAGCAATGAGTCAACGATGAGATAGGGCTTTGGAGTCCTTAAAGCCCGCAAGATTACGCTTGTAGTATAAGATTCTGGAATTGATCAGTCCAAAAAAAGTCCAACCCATCTGTAGTATGGGTTTTCCATCTTTAATAAAACTGATCAATGGTTGTCTGCTAACTTCCAACTTGCTTCGTTTCATTTGCAAGGTTGTGGGGAGCTTGATGGCGACGACGGTAGCGAAATGGTAGTTTCATAGGGTGAATCCTTGTGTGGGTTTGCTTTTTTGTAGGGGGCGATCGCGTTGCCGTCCAAAGTTTCGAGATCGCTCTCTCTTAGTTTTTTGCCCAGTAGGTAACGGCTTGGTTGAGATAGCGTTCATCGCGCTCCATAGCGACGTTGGAGCATCCAGCATCGAATTGATTGCCGCCTGAGTTGGCAGAGTTGATGAGGGGCACTCCATCAAAATCAACTGATTGAATGATGGCAACATGCCCGGTATTGCCTGTCATCCCTGACGTACCGGGTGGGATTCGAGCGACCGCCCCAGCTTTCGGCTGGGAAACTTGCTGGTAGCCAGCGGCGATCAGGTGGTCTGTAAATTCCCCGGTGTACTCGCTCAGATCGGGTACTTGGGGATTTTTGCGATGGACGTATTCGGCACAGTTACAGAATTTAGGCGATGGTTCTGGTTGGATGGGATGGGCGATCGCGATGCACCCGGCAATCATTAGAGCTACTGCGAAATCAAGATCCATAGTTTTCCTCCAGTAACTCAGCAAAGATTTGTTTGGCTCTTTCGTAGTCAGGGTCTGCGTCGGTTTCGATAATCAAAGTGGTCACGCGATCAAATAAAGGGAGCTGGTCATGGGATGACGGCGGCGCTGGTTTCGGTGGTTTGATCTTGGGTCGCTTCATGGGGTTTGTACGAAACTACATCGGCAAGCAACCGAGAGCAGACGAGGCGGCGATCGCGGGGTACTCTACCGAATCAGCAAATCGTGAAAAGCAATCACTGAGGGAATCTAGGGTTCGGATTGTTGGTTCTTGTTTTGATTCCGCATCCTTTAGCCCTAACTTTTCAGCCGTGAGAGCCATTACTTCACTTTGAAATGTGGCAGGCGAGTAAAGGTAGGCAAGGGTATCACTCACCTGCTCTATAGCGTTGGTTCTGTCGCTGGCAATCTTATCGATGGATGATTGAATCCCTGCTAACTGCTGCTGAGTGCGAACGGCTAAGGTTGCTTTGTCCTGCACGGTGGATTGATGGGCGGCGTTGGCTGTTTGGGCGTGGCGATCGCTTTTGCCAACTTCACCAGATTTGAACTGATTGATGATGACTTTTGCTTGTTCATCGGTGTAGTTGGCATCGTCGTTAGTAGGCAGTTCTAGAGCAGAGATCGCCCGTCTTAACTGAGCGTCAGTTACGGACTTAGAAAGCATTTGCCTGATCTGATTGCGTTTCATCGGTCGATTTTCCTAAATAGGGTTGGCTAGATATTAGGTAGGTTGGATGCTTTTCCACCTTGCGAATAATGGCAGCAAAGAAGCATTAATCGTCTCGCGTCCAATTCGCTGTATCGGTGTTTTGGACTGATCGATAGCTGATCAACCCAGCGATAAAAAGTAGGAACTGACAGCGGGGGACGGCTGAATTTTCTCCTATCCCTCATATGTCACTCTAGTTAAAGTAAAATCCAGGCAAAACGCTGAACGTCTTTCACCGACTGCTGTCTGGTATATACGCTTCATTGTCAAATGTTTTGAAATATCGGAAATAAGCTACATATGCTAAGACTCAAGCCGTATAGAAGCTTCAGCATTTTTGACTAAATTTGCTTTTCTGAAAGTGATTCAAGAGGGCTATAGCAGTCGAGGGTTTAGTTGAGACATAATTATAGAGACATCTTTACTCACTCTCCCCTCCGGCCATGCCTAGTCCCTACAGCGATGACCTGCGTCAAAAAGTGCTCGATGCCATTGACAGTGGATACCGTAAAAGTCACATCAGTCGCCTGTTTAACCTCAGCCGTAACACCATCGACTTATGGCTCAAACGACGGGAGGAAAGCGGGTCACTCAGTGCCATTTGCGATTACCAACGGGGACCTCAAGGCAAGATCGCTGACTTAGAGCAGTTTCGAGCTTTTGCAACTGAGCATGGACATTTGACACAGAAGGGGATGGCAGCACAGTGGCATGAACCGATTAGTGACTATGCCATCAGCAAAGCGCTGAGGCGGATTGGTTTCACCCGCAAAAAAAGAGTTATGGGTATCAAGAGCGGGATGCAGCGCAGCGGCAAGCCTTCCTCGCTCAATTGCAAGCGTACTCAGCAGAGCAGCTCGTTTACGTAGACGAAGCAGGGGTGGATGACACCGAAGACTATGCCTATGGCTGGTGTGCTCAATCTGAGCAGTTTGAAGCGTTGAAGTTAGGGCACCGCACCCAACGCATTAGCATGATCGCTGCTTGGTGTAATCGTCAAGTGGTGGCCCCGCTGACCTTCACAGGCTACTGCGATACCACGTTGGTGGAGACCTGGGTGCAGCAGTGTCTGGTGGGGCAACTAAAGCCAGGGCAAGTCGTCGTGATGGATAATGCCAGCTTTCACAAATCAACGTTGATTCGCGAGTTGATTGAGCAAGCCGGCTGTACACTCCTATTTTTGCCGCCTTATTCTCCAGACTTGAACAAGATCGAAAAGTTTTGGGCGCGTCTCAAGCATTACCTTCGCAAGACGTTGAATCAGTTTCAGAACCTTTGGGATGCGGTCGATAATGCCTTCAGACAATTGTCCTAACCTTCCCCTCGACTGCTATAGCCGTTGAAAGCATAAGAATGAGTTCGTCGCGGCTATACTCCCTTAACAAAGTGGTTTCAGTCGTTTTCATGTTCTTATACGATTCTCACAAGAATCTTATCGAGTTCTAAAAAGCATGTTAGCATCTAATTGCAATCTGAAAAGATTCTATTAAGATGTTTTTAGCGTCTTCTCAGATGAAGCGTGTAGGATCGTTTTGTAGGAGAATTGGTATGACCCCAGTGAGCAAGCGCTTTACAATCACCGTGCCCGATTCGGTCTATGAAGACTTAGAACACTGGTCAGATCAGCAAGGCAGACCAGCGGCTAATTTAGCTGCTTTTCTGGTTGAAGTAGGAATATTGGCAGCTAAAGAGCGGGGGGAGATTCAACCAAAAAAACCTGATAGCAAGGGCAAGTAAGGATAGCGATCGCTGATGACCACCCAAGTCCTACAAACACCCCAACCGAAACGAGCCATAGTGATTCACAACGTCAGTTGTGAGCAGCTTGAAGAAATCGATTCTTCTCTGGAAGATGTTTCAGGGCTAAAACTGATTGACCTGGATGGAACGCTTGATGATGCGATACCCCAATCAGCCTGATGCGGTGACTGAGTTTTTAGAGGCGATTCACCAGCAGTTGTAGAAGAGGCAGGGGTAAAGCCATCCAAAACACTGTTTTGCCAAAAAGTTTCTCGAAAAGTGCGACATTTTCCCAGATCTGCGGTTAGATCAGACATGCTCTCTACAGCCAAAGCCGCAGCGGAGCCAACCAGTTTTCCCGTTTGAAAACCCCAGGAGGTCAGCCCGTGACATAGAAAACCCTTTAAAAGTCAGAACCCCCACTGCGGCAAACAGAAGGGGTGAAAGACTTGATTTAGTTCTGGATAGGATTCGGAGACTCTAACTGCGCCGACGAAAGCAAATGTTAGGTCATCCAGCTTTGCTATGCCAATTTTAGTAGCAATTTGTCAAAAGGTGCAACATCTTTGACGAATTGTTCAACTTCTTGCATAGCTTCCTATCTCTTGTTGTTCCAACATAGGGAGTTCATCATGCATCGAAGATTTTGTGACTATTGGGAGGGCAGACCATGACTCTGCCTCTCATCCCCTCATTCAAGGGGTTTGGAGCTAAACTCCAACCCAAACGTTCCCATCCAAGTCCTCAATTTCAGTCAGTAGCGGAAGGGGAAGATGCCTTCCTTGCGCTGTTTTCCCATCGCCACGACTACATCTGGGCAGAGCATCCTCAGCCCACCACCAAGCCAGAGTGGCAGACCGAGAGCCGTCACCCGCTCTCAGATCGTCTCGTTCTTCAAGGTAGCTCTCTCTACGGGGTGCGCTTTGGACCGAAAACCAATTACTTGCTGTTCGATATTGACAGCGGCAGTCTTTACCATCCTCGGCGTGACCCGTTTGCGATTGCGCGTTTGGTCGCGGCTCTTGAAGTGCTGGGACTGGTAAGCTACATCGCCGTGACCAGTTCCTACAGTGGGGGTCTGCATCTCTACTTTCCGTTTGAACGGGTGCAGAAGTCGTATGAACTCGCGGGGGCGGTGCAAGCGCTATTGGAGAACGCGGGCTTTGTGTTCTCTCCGGGACAGCTGGAACTGTTCCCCAATGATCGCGGATTTGTCGATGGCAAGCCGACGCTGTATGCGGCGCATCGACTGCCGCTTCAGTTGGGTTCTTATCTACTCAATCACGATTGGGAAACAATCTTTAGCACTCCAGCGGAGTTTGTTCACCAGTGGCAGTTTTGTCTACGGCGCAACCCGGTCACGTCTAGAGCGTTGAAACAGGTGCTGAAGGCGGCAAAGCGGCGGCGCTTTAGTCTATCGGGCAAGGTGGACAAGTTCTTGAATGACCTGAATGCGGAGATTGAACCGGGCTGGAGTGGGACGGGGCAAACCAATCGCATTCTGGGACGGATTGCTTTAAGAACGTATATCTTTGCCAAGATTCTCTATGGCCATTGCCTGGAGGGTAAGGCGCTGGTGGAGAAGATGGTGGAGATTGCAACAGCACTGCCCGGCTATCGGGACCATTGCCAGCATCAGCATGAGATCCGGCATCGTGTCGAAGAGTGGGCACAGTCGGTTGAAACCACGACTCGCTATTTCCCTTACAAGGGGCGGAGGGCTAAACCGAATCGGTCTTCTAAGCCAGCAGAGACTCCAAGCTGGCACGAGCAGCAGTTAGAGGATGCACGGGGGCGGATTAGCCGGGCGATCGCGCTCATGCTGGAGTCGAATGCTCTATCGATTGGGGCGACGGCGAGGTTTAGAGCTTTAACGGAAGGTGGCATCGGTGGGGCGACGCTCTATAGACATAAGGATTTATGGCATCCCGAATACTTGATGCCTGTGGACTTCGGCGTGAGGAGTTCGGCTGAGGCTCACTCGAAGTCCACTCAGTCGAACGATACCCCCCCGCACCCCCCAGGTTTGAACATTGAGCGCGAAGAGGACGCGCCAAAGTGTCCAAGCTTATTAGCGCTCAAGTCCAGTAATACGCCATCTGGTAAGCATTTGAGCGGTGCGAGAGACGTGAATGTTCAGGCAATAAGTAGTAATACTCAAGCGAAGGGGACGGGGGTTGAGTTTGTGAAGCAGAAATTGGCTGAAGTGGAACAGGTGCAGGCGTATCAACGTGCGGCTCAATTGGAGCTTTGGCAGCAGTATGAGCAGAAGGGGGGGCAGGTTACTCATCCTTCTCCGGCTCGTGTGGATAAGATGCGGCGATGGTTGGAGTCAGGGGACGCAATTTTGGTGGCGGAGGCGGAAGTGTTTTTTAGCCTAATGCAGACGACCTTAAGGGGTGGTGAGAGCGGGTTGGAGGATGGCCACAATTCGCATGATTAAGTGTCCATCCTAAACTTTTCTGTCATTCCAAAGTCGCGCAAAACCGCCTTCCTATGGTCTAAAAGCGTCCATCAGAGACTTCTAGCTTAACCCTATTACTGCTTTCTCAAAGTTTCAGCCTCAGCACCGACTGAATTGAAAGCTCGCTCCAGACGCATGACTTGCTTAGCTTTTGCCGATAGAGCGTTAGAGTCCAGCCAGTGCAGAATCAAAGCGTCCGTTGAAAATAAACCAGGTCCATTGACTGTGAAAAACAGGAAACAAGCTGCATAGACCGCAGACAGCTCAAGGTAAGGAATACTCAGACCCGCAACTAGAATGTGATGATACATCGCGACACACATCGTGCCAAACAACCCAAAAGCCGCAGGACGGGCTAAAAAACCAATTGCCAGCAATGGTGCACCAATCAGCTCTGTGTAGGCTGCGACGTAGCT
>NZ_JAEVYN010000008.1:0-93685 GCF_016807185.1 Leptolyngbya sp. Cla-17 | reverse complement strand
CATAGATAAAATTGACTGGATTGTTGATTTCGTGGGCAACGCCTGCCACCAATTGTCCCAGGCTCGACATTTTCTCGCTTTGCACCAGTTGAGATTGGGTGCGCTGTAATTCCTTTAAAGTATCGGTTAATTCTTGTGCCTGTTGCCTCAAGCAGTTTTCAGAAGCTTGGAGCTGAAGCTCGGCTTGTTTGCGATCGCTAATATCAATGGCGATGCCCCAACTCGCCCAACCCGGAACCGGAAACTGCCCCGATAGATTCGACCATAACACCGTCTTAACCGTGCCATCCTTACACCAAATCTTCCATTCCCAATTGCGATAGTTGTCGCCAAGTTGCGCCCATATTTGCATCATCTCATCTCGATAAACCGGGTCAGGATAGAGCAACTCAATCACATTGGGGTTGCCAATAACCTCATTGGCGCTATACCCGGTAACCCTTTCACATTCACTGTTCCAGGTGATGATAGTGCCATTTTCATCAAACGCATCCATCATCACCGGCATGTTTTGCAAAATGCCTCTAAGCGTATCTTCATTTTCTCGTAAGGCGGCTTCCGTCCGTTTTTGCTCCGTGATATCAGTGGATACTCCTAGTAACCCGATGATGAGATCGCCATCCCAAATCGGAGCCAAAATCGTAGAGTAGAACCAGACATGACCATCATGCCGATGGCAATCTTCTTTACGGATAATTTCGCCAGCCAAAATGCGACGCTGCTCTTCCAACCAAGTGTCAATCACTTCTGATGGCAAGTCTAGGTCTTGAGGCTGTTTTCCAATCAAATCGCCCCATTGCTCAAACGACGTAGGATTTTGAACGATATAGCGAGCAGTCGCATCAGTTGCCCATACTCCAACCGGTAGGTTCGCCATCAATGTTCTGAGGCGGGCTTCACTTTCTCGCAAAGCAGCAGTACGGACTTCCACACGAGCCTCCCATGCTTCATTTAAATCCTCTAAAGCAAATTCTGTTTGCTTGCGATCGGTAATATCTCGAATGGTGCCAACCAAAAATTGATGGTTGTTTTGATCGGTAAAAGGAGATTTTTTGGTGGAAATGGTAACGGTTTTGCCATCGTTACCTGTGAAAGAATTTTCATTTTCATCGGTGTTGCCGCTAATAAAAAGCCATTCATCTTTTTGCCAAAACAGGTCGGCTTCTGCTTTTGGAAAAAAATCATAGTCAGTTTTGTTGAGTAACTCAGCGCGATCTCGACCTAAAAATCGGCAAAATGAATCATTCATCAACACCCAACGATGATCGCGATCTTTGACAAAGATGGGATCATCTACTCCATTTAAAACATGACTTAGAAAAGTCTTTGAATCTCTTAGCTGATGGTCAGACTCTTGGGTTTCAGTAATAGCAGGTGCCACCAAAATGCCTGCTTCTGACTGTTGTAGTTGTAGTTCGGCTTGTTTCGCACAGGTAATATCTTCAATCGTGCAGACCACGCCGATCGCGCTACCGTAATCATCCTGTAGAGGCAATTTTTGAATGTTAACCCAAGTCGGACACTTCCGGGTATCTGTCAGGTCTAAGGTGTGGTGCTCAGGCTGGTTCGTTTGCAGGACGACGCGATCGCGATCGCTCAATAGCTGTGACTGCATGTCGTCTGGTAATTCCACTGCTGACTTGCCTAAAATTGCGTCTGGATCGGTCAAACCCGCCGCGTGGGCAAATGCCTGGTTGCATCCTAAAAATTGATTGTTTTGATCTTTCCAGTACACTGCTTGGGGAATCGTGTTGATTACTCGGTTTAACCACATCAAAGAAGTTGCTCCTGCCTCTTGACAGGCTGCATCGTTGGCAAAACCCATCGACTTGGAACGGTGACTGGGTAAAGAGTGCATTAGTTAATAATTTCAGTGAAGGAAGCAGATAGGAAAGTGTGCCTAAATTCCCACTAGTATTCCCAGCATAAAAACAAGTTAACGATTGTTCAAGTGATCTAACCTCCCACAGACTCCATCCAACTGGTGTCTATCGTCCCTTGATTCAAGCTGCACGGGACAGCGGTCGGGGCGGCTAAGCTCTGTCGTTGGGTTGCCCCCCTTTGGTTTCGCGGCATGAGTTATTTCAAAATTCCAAATTCATCACTTCAAATACTCCACCCACTGTTGTTGTGGCGACCCCTATTTGAAACGGCTACCCCACCGCTGCTTGAACCGATGCAATTTGACCTTGCGTAGATCTCTCCCTAATCGGACCAGCAGGGGCATTTACGAAAAACCTACGGTTTTGACTTGTCAAGAAACTTGCGGCTGCCCACTTAACTTGATTTTGATTTCTGGATGAGTTTTTTTGCGCCTATCAAGGTCCAATTGCGGCTAAAAGTTCGTCACAAAGAAAACGAACGTTTTTCTAGGAGTTGCCTTTACGGGCGGTGAAAGCTTTGTGGAATAAGATCTCCAACCAGAACCGTAGGTTTCTGTTCAAATGCCCCCGCTGGTCCATCTTGCAGGCTTTAAGGACTCCAAAGCCCGATCTCATCGTTGATAAGTTCTACTGAAGATGGAAAACCCATACTACAGATGGGTTGGACTTTTTCTGGACTGATTCAACTCCAGAATCTTATGCTGCAAGCGTAATCTTGCGGGTTTTAAGGATTCAAAAGCCCGGTCTCATCGTTGACTCATTGCTCGTTTCGCAACTATTCAAGCTCTACAGGGCTAGTAGTAAATTGGATGTCCGGCTTCAACATAATCTGCTATCAAGATGGATGCCTCGTTTGACGATCGATGTGCTACCCGTTCTCAGTGCCGCTGGCATAATAAAATGGCAAATTTGCTTGCGTCAGCAGTTCCAACCACAGCACACCCAACGGCTCGTACTCATAATAGTATCTGGGAGTCGTACCTCCAGGGAGAGGCGGCATGGCGCAGGTGGCTCCTGGACTGCCGCAAGGTACTTTTACGGGTACCAGCAGTAAGCCGATGCCAGCTACCGCACCCAATATCCAGTACTTCATCTTTTTGCTCTCCTAAGATCGCCATTTTCTATGATTTAGCTAAGACATCCCAAGAAATACCTATTTACCGGCAAGTTTTTACGCGAAAAAGCGTGAAAGGCTGATTCTACTGTTAAATTCCTGAGCAACCCAGCCATCATTTATGGGCAAGTTTCAAATTTCGAGTTTTTTTGCTGGATTCGTTGATACTGAAGCATTACAGCGATTGCGTGGCACTTGGATGCAGCTTCGCTACCTTTACACCTTCAAGCCTCCGGCAAAGCCGGAGGTTGTGACTCATACTCCTATTCTGCAACGTCGAACTTTCTAGTTCAGTTATTCAAAAACAATGGGATCGTCTAAGTTTTCGCAGAAATTGATTTTTGACGGTGGGCTTTCCTCGCCGTTACTGAATTGGGCTTTGATCCACTGTGTGCAACCTTCACTATTGGTTGACTCATCCCAAACCAGCTTGTTCTTTTCACCAGAGTTAAGGCCATCTCCAACCTCAAACCACTGACGTTTGTTTTCAGAAACCAGAAGCTTCTGGATGTTAACCTCGGAGCTATTTTGGACCCAGAAATACCACTGTTCAGCCTGAGCAGGTGTGCTGGCGAACAGGGAGATGGATGATAGCGCGATCGCTGCTGCAACGCCTCTGATCATTGTGTTTTTCGGCATATAGCCGTTCATTGGGATATTACCAATGCTAGTTAAACACCCGCGCTCAATGTAACAAATAGTACTTCTACTTAAACAAATCCGTGAATTCTCTTCCATACAGGCGAAGAACCAAGAATTTACCCATATCAATGACACCAGCCATGAGCTACTGTCGCCTGAGACGTGGGGCATTGAGAGGGGTTGAGGAGGAATGGAACAGAAAGTACCATTAGGATGAAAGTCTTTACTGGAAGATGTTTCAAAAAGCACTTTTTAGTCTCAATGAGACATACCACTTGAACTCTAGATTATTTATCGGACTTGCTCCTTTAAATGCCGTTAGTACCCAACTAACCGCTTAATCATTGACGCGATCGCCCAAAAGGCTACGGCAATTAATCAGCAAAACTGATTGGACTAAATCCACTGTTCTAAATGGCTGGAAGTACTAGAAACTCGTAGACTAATTGCCTTCAACGCAATAGTTCAGATTCTGAACCTGACTTTAATACATTCCGAGTAATGGCTATACGGATCTGCTGCGTGTCTCACAGGACACCTAGAAACCGTCTCATAAGATGCAGGACATTACTAGGGGTGACGAGAGTAAGATGGTGGGCGTACTGTTGGGTGCGCTGGCTTCTCTCCAGTCTACTCAACCTGACCCGCTGGCAAACCTAGAACTGTTTGATCGGGTGGCTGAGAAGGGGTGGGTATTGTCTACGAGTCAGCTTGCGCCTTTGTTGGGGCTGAGTTTTGCCGCTATGGGTTTGTGTTTACCAGGGTGAGCAGGAATGGGGCTGAGAGTGCGTGGCGGGTGGGGAAAGGAAAAGTGAGTTAGGAGGGTGCGATCGCTTAGTGGGTTTTCAGTAGACAGAATAGTGCGATCGATTCACCCAAAACAGTATGTTATGCAGAATGATTCTGCCTATCTCTTCGATTGGAGTGTTATGCAGAAATCGTCTGGCTAATCATCAGTTTTGGGATGTTATACAGAAAGTTTCAGTCTATTAATAGTTAGACTGCTTTAGCATGATAATTTGGTCTGAAAGAGAGCCTGAGATACTGCCGCTGATGCAGATGAATGTGTGGCGATCGCCTCCCTAAAGCTTAAGACTGAGGTATCTACAGAAAGATCAAGATGCTTTATGGCATTCCTGTGTTATGAAGAATAATCACACTCTAAATCCATCCATGAAAGTGCTGGAGCATTCAGCATTGAGGTTAATCCTCTTGGATGGGGCTATGGTGTATGGCTATGGACTAATTCCTAGCGCAAATAATTTGATTATTCAACCGCTGATTACGTTTGCTGTCTGTACTCTAGTGGTCTTTTTGTTTCCCGGTTCTTCTATTAGATTAGCTCTCACATTAGGGAGCATTACAGCAGCACTGCCATTTGTGGGTTTGTTACTGGTCAGAGTATATGGGGGTGGACGTTATCCGACCTATACCTTTGATAAACAGGCAGGGATTCTAACATGCTCTACCCCTGCCATTTTCCCGTATCGTCCCCCAAAGGTAATTCTCTACAAGCTAGACAGCATCGTCGCTGTGGAATCTGTGACAGAAGCCAATGATGATCCTCCACCTGTCTATTGGCGTTCAATCGAGTTGCGAGTCCAGGATAAAGTAATCAAGCTGTATCCTGGATTAGACGAAGCGGTACAGGAACGTATGGTTGATTTGCTTCACAATTTTATATTCAAGAATTAACCTTTACATTCAAAAACTAATCAGCGATCGCAGTCTAACAACGTCCATGCACACCGACCGCCGAGAAGTTATTTGTTGGAATTCAAAGGTTATCTGCGGTGGGTGATGGGTACCGTTAGACTGCAAAACCAATTTCACTGAAAGGTAGCGCCCTGAGGGATATGATAAGCCTCTGAATCTCAAGAGGTTTTCATCGTGGAAAAACCTTTCCTTCAGGGCATTACCCACTGAAAGATGCTGCATTCAACTTGAAATTAATATGAAATTGAATAAGAGCATAGACAAAGTTCTCTTGGATTTACATCTTGGCAGAAAAATTCAAACTGATAAGGTTCCAAGGGTTGGACTATACCCATCACAGGAAATTTTTATTTATGAGCAAGGATTTCTGATCATACAACCTAGATTTTTAAGATCAGACAAGGTAATAGCTTATCGCTATGAAGATATAATCTCGATTAAAATACTTTGCGGTTCCTCTGCTTCTTATGTCTTGGGAAATCCGGTTGATTTTAGCTATTTATTACGCTATAGATACTTTACAAAAAACGGTAGTGGTAACAAGTACGGAGATTACGATCGAGAAGAGGACTTTTCTTCTTTGTCCAGAAAGCTTGTGAAGGCAATTAGAACTAATACCGAACCTAAGCTTTGGGCAAAAATAAAGTCAGACATTCAAGACGGCAAAGAATTTATCTTTGGTCGATTTGTAGTTCACAAGGATTATCTTAGGATTGCTGATAAAAAACTTGACGTCCCTATGATCAAAATCAAGGAAGTTAAGTTTCACCTTAGTTCTGAAGATGACGCATTTCAGATCGAATTCAAACCAGAATTCAAAAAGGATTTTTTGTGGGTAGCAACATGTGTTTATATTCAACATGTTGATAACCCATTTTTGTTTATTGAAGCCTTGAAAATGCTAAAGATATCTGTAAACCTTAGTGATGAAATACAGAACCTAGATATAGATTAGCTCAGTACGGGACAAAAAGCTTGAAAGGATGAGCAGGGTAGGGTTTCATCAGAATTACCACACTCTGGAGAAACCCTATGAGCCAATATAGCGAATTAAAGCGAGTCCTCCAAGAACAATTGAACTGGCACGGAGCGAGGATTTCATTTCTGGCATTGTTCTTGTTAGCCTTGCTGAAAGTCAAGACAGTGAACTTGAGCGAACTGTGTGTAGGCTTTGGTGGTAGGGCATTGCCCGAATCGAGCTACAAGCGATTGCAGCGATTTTTCCGAGGGTTTGCGCTCGACGAAGCTCAACTGGCTAGCGTCGTGGTGAGTTGGATGCAGATTCCGGAGGACTGGGTGTTGAGCCTGGATCGCACCACCTGGAAATTTGGCACTCAGTGGTACAACATTTTGACTTTGGGCATAGTTCATGAAGGAGTTGCCTTCCCGGTACTGTGGTGGCTGTTGGACAAGCGGGGGAATTCCAACAGTGACGAGCGGATGCGGTTAATGGAGACCTTTGCCAAACGGTTCCCCACCGCTAGAGTGAACTACTTGTGTGCCGACCGCGAGTTCATTGGGCAAGCCTGGGTGCGCTATCTTCTACTCGAACCTACCCTCGCCTTTCGCTTACGGATTCGCAGCAGTGACCAGATTGAGCATGATGGCAGGGTGCTGGCGGCGCGAGTCGTCTTTGCCCATCTGCAACCCGGTCAATCCCAACAACTCACAGGCACCTGCCGAGTCTGGGGCTACCCAGTTGCCGTTGAAGCGCTACGACTTGATGATGGGGAGTTACTCGTGGTGATTGCTCCCCTCAAGGCGCAAGATTTGGTCAAAGACTATGCCTTGCGCTGGGGAATTGAAACGCTGTTTGGTATTTTCAAAACTCGCGGGTTCTGTCTGGAATCGACGCACTTTACCGATGATGAACGGTTGAGTAAATTGTTTGCCTTGTTGACTTTAGCTTTATGTTGGGCGATGCGAACCGGGTTATGGTTGCATCAATGGCAGCCCATTAAGATTAAAAAACACGGTCGTCGCGCCAAAAGTCTGTTTCGCTTAGGGTTCGATTATTTGCGCCATTTGGTACTCAATCCATCCTTGTCCAATGAGTCCGACTTTGTGCAATCCCTACAACTTTTGTCCTGTACTTAGATAGATTAGTTATAGGCTGTATAAAAAGCTTGGCTCAAATAATCAGCTTTGCTGATTGGACTAAATCCAGTCCTCCGAATGGCTGAAACGCAATGAACTCGTAGACTAATTGCGAATCGCGCAATTAATCAATAGTCTTTAATGCTTGTTGAGCAATGCTTTTAGAATCAGTTCAGACATTTGGACTAATCTTGGACTAACACCCTGTTTTTGCATCCCTATTTTCTGAAGTGGGGAGGGGTGACGGATCACAAGTGAACCTGATTAATCGATGAAAATTTTTCACATTGTGGGAAAATTCCGCCCGATCATTATAATGCCCTGCAACTGATTCAAAATGGCTCAGTTATAGGGGTGATTGAAGCGAGGCTGTCACCAGGGGCAATTAGGATCAATCTGAAGCCTGAAACAGCGTAAATTCGTTGATTGATAGAGGCAAATTTGAGGAATACCGAAGTTTGTTAGTACAAAAAGACTAGCTTGAATCGTCTGCCCTGTAATGGTTTCAGCCTAATTGCCCCTCATAGCAGCTACGCTTCAATTACCCCTCAAAGCGAATTAGCCCCTACCACAAAATATCTTGCCTCTGCGCTATGAAGTGTTACGTAATCAGGTGTGATCCAAGTTGCCAGTCTATTCTTGAATAGTCATTGCAACGAACCCAAAATGTGCATACATGAAATTTTGTCGCACCTTCGACCGATTGATCTTTCCTATATCAACGCTTCTTGGCTGCCCGTAAGTCACATACCGATCAATTACGCCAGACTAGAAGCTGCGAGAGCCAATTATCCTAATAATGAATTTATTGCTGCTTTTTATGGAGATGGGCAAATCGCTCATTTTACTTACTATATTGACGGTAACTGGAAAGAATGCATCCATTTAGATCTAACGCATAGGAGAAAAACGGGTCGGATAGGTCGGATAGATAGTAGCTCCTCAAAGTATGGATGGATGGGGGTAGGTTACAGTCATAAAGGTGAGGTAGAGGATGAGAACCCCTGGTCAGATGGTATACCGGGTGATCCAAAAGATTTCCATCAATGGGTAGAAGAATCAATTGTAGACATTGTTTGGTTTGGGATTGACCATCAAGTAGTAGGATTGGGCAAAGCTGCCCAGGAGGTAGTGACGAGAGATATATGGAACTTTCTGCACACTCATATCTCCCGGATAAATCGCTTGGTGTATCCAAGTTCCGCCTCAATCGAGATAATGGCGGTGATGGCACGGGCAAATCTTGATGAAGAACTTCGGGCAAATTTTGAAAAATTTGGAAAACTTGAAGTAAACATAAGTCCCAAACGCGCAGAGTTACTAGAATTCATCACCTTTGGGTTTGGAGAATAGACGGGAAAGTTAGGACAGAGTATCCGATATATTGCAATCACGTATCTTATGCCCCATGAACTCACGTTAACGACGACTCTTCCTTAGACTCCCGGAACTGTCAAACTCTGTGAGTTCCCCAGCAGAGATGGGGGTTTACCCGATTATATGTTTTTGTGCGATCGCAGTGATTGCCTTGAAAGTATCCTATTTATAGGAAATCTAGCATGAGCTTAATCGGAAACATCATCGGCTGATTTTCGGTGGATTTATGAGTGGTATCGGCTACATCATTGGCGGATTAGGAATTTGCACGACCATCATTGGCATTCCCTTTGGCATTAAAGCAATTAACCTGGGAATTGCCACCTTCACCCCTTTTGGTAAAGAAGTTATCGCCAAACCTCACGCTGATGATCTTTTGACAACCATTTTTAACCTAATTTGGATTGTGCTATTTGGTTGGGGAATTGCTCTATCTCACTTACTGTGGGGCATCATTCTTGCCATCACCATCGTTGGATTACCATTCGCCAAGCAACACTTCAAACTGATGACCTTAGCGCTCCTACCTTTTGGACGAGAGTTTACCTCATTCCAGGTTTCCAGGTGGCTTTAGATAAGGGTTTAGAGCCTTATGACCCCAAAAAGAACCGAATCGTTGTTGTATGCCCAATCGCCTTGAGTCGGTCATCGGTGATGGCATAGAAGGCAGTACCCATTCACCCTCCTTCTAGCAGTTCATACAAATCCTGAGCGAGCTGCTTCAAAGCTGACCTCGCCTGCTCAATCACTGAGTCGGGAAAGCCCTCCAGAAAGGTAATGATGCTGCCATCTGCCTCAACCCCATATACCCTTTAAAGCGACGGCGATTCATCATCCAAGTTCAAAGGTTGTCACACCAAACAGGCGATCGTAGGGCAACTCAGGACAGGCTTGAGTATACATCCGAGCTGTCTCAAACACCCTCTTCATCTCATACTTCTCAGCCAGGTTGACAGCCACTACGTTAATTTCAGGAACATCCAGGTAAATGGGAGTACCTGCTGCTACCGTTGACTGGAGGGCAACAAACAACGCTTCTGCCAAAGATGGCTGATCCGCAAACAACGGACCGATCTTGTAACCTGTGTGGCAGAGCCTTATCACTCCGTACCCTACCAGCGTGTTGTTTTGCACCATACCCAAAGCATTACTATCAGGTTGATCAAGCCAATCTCGCAGAAACTGAGCGCGATCGCCTGGGAAAAATGATCGATCATAAACTGCAATCATTTCAAACGGAATGGTGGATAAGTCAACGACTCCTAAATGATTCGTTGACTTACTACCACTCACACCCTCGTAGCGAATATTACGATAGGCGAATTGAAATCCAGATTTCTGATAATTGTCCTGTTGAGCTAGCACACCATCTAGACCAATATTTCGACCTGATAATGTATTTAACGCTGCATTCCAGAGTTGAATCCCATAGCCTTGCCCCCGATACTCTGGTTTGACAATATAGAATCCGACAAATCCAAAAGAGTCGCCATATTTAACGGCTGAGATGGTAGCGATCGGTTCATCCCCCAATAAACCCATCCAAAACCCCGTTGGATCGGCTGTATGAAAACACTCAGCGTCGTGCAACCCCGGATTCCATCCCTCTGCGGTTGCCCACGAGATCGCAATCTGAAGCTCTTTACGATTCATTGGTCGAATTGAATAGGACTTTTTAGTCATGGCCGTTCCATCCATTGCAATAGGTCAAGTTCGGGTATGTTTAGCAATAGAACAATAAACAACGCTAAGGCTAAAACCTTTGTCTGGTAAGGATTACAGTCTCTTTTTTTTCGTTCTATTGCTTCTGGATAGTATTCTCTGCTCGCTTTTCAAAAGCTGAATTAATCTTGTTCCACAAGCTGTTCTAACGTTTCCAGAAGCTTCTCCAAAGCTTTCTGCTTCTTGGGGCTATCCCAAACCTTTGACTTCTTGACACGCTTGTATGCTGATTCAAAGCGAGTTTTAAGAGATGCAATTGGTGCTTCAGCACTATCGATTTTGGCACTGGTTACTATACGTTCTTTTATCTGAACCAGCGACAAGTCCTCCTGGATAGCCGTTGTAAGCAACTCATGCCGTTGAGCCTCATCTTTGACCCGTGCAATTGCCCTAGCTTTGGTATAAGCAATCTTCCCTTCTCTTAAAGTGTTCAAAATGTCAGTTGGCAAATTTAACAGAGGCAGACGATTAGTACGGAAGCTCTCAGGGGTAAAGCGTCCAACCGTATCAAAAATCTTCTGGAGCACTTGCCATTCTTCTTTGTGGATAACGTTATCCACAGAATTGCGTTCTGGATGGGCTGCTTGAGTGAGCAAGGTAATAACGTGCTCAACATCCTTTTGCAAGCGAAGTGCTACCAACTCTAAAATACCCTCAGTTTCCTCAATTGGATTCAGGTCTTCCCGTTGTAGGTTTTCGATCAGGGCAACTTGTAGAGCTTCTTGATCGTTGAAATTCCGAACGACTACAGGAACTTCAGTCAGTCCAAGCATCGTTGCCGCCCGATAACGGCGTTCTCCGGCAACTATCTCATATTTGCCATGTTTCAGAGGACGCACCAATAGCGGTTCTAAAATGCCATGCTGTTTGATTGACTCAACAAGCTGGTTCAATTTCTCTGGATCGAAGTACCTGCGTGGCTGTTGCTCTGATGGAACCATGTCAGCCGTTGCCAGATGGCGATACTCTGTTTCTGCCTGGGCTGTTTCACCAAAGAGAGCATCAACACCTTTGATTTGATAAGGCTGGTTAGTGCGCTTTCTTACACTCATGACATTTTTTCTAGACTACGAGCAATCTGATTGAACAAAGGCACGGCTGGATGCTTAGGGCTGTAAAGTGCTAACGGTAAGTGTTCCTGGGACGCATCAGCAAAGCTTACAGAGCGAGGGATGGTCGGAAAGACAGTCCCAATTTTAGCTAGCTGTTCCTGAATGGACTGCAAAGACATCACACCTTGGACAGTTCTAGCTTCGTGCATTGTAGGCACTACACCTGCAACACTTAATGTTTTGTTGGCACGCGATCGCACACGAGCGATCGTACTTAGAAGAAGCTCTGTTCCTTTGAGAGCTTTATACTGCGTTTGAATAGGAATCAGTACATGAGTTGCTGCGACAAGACTGATATAGCTCAAGATGCCAAGACTAGGAGGGCAATCAATAAAAATAAAATTGTATTTGTCTACAACAGCACTTAACGCTTCTTTCAGCCGATAGTCTCTCATATCTGCCACTACCAGTTCTAACTCTGCCCCACTTAAATTGATGTTGGCAGGCACAAGATCGACACCATGAAGGTCGGTATGAATGGGTAGAGGCTCCGATGCCATCACAGATTCATAGATCGTTTTGTCCAGATCAGAGGGTTCCAGCCCCATAAAAGCAGTTAGGCTCGCTTGTGGGTCCATGTCAACCAACAGCACTTTCTTTTTGCGTTGCACCAAGTGATAGCCCAAATTCATGGTTAACGTGCTTTTCCCAACGCCTCCAGATTGATTGAAGACGGCAATAACCTGTCCCATTAGATTGCCATTTGACAGTAATAACAGAAGAATACTGTACTGCTGATCGAATTGATAGGCTTCTCGACTGAATCGAGCACTTGTCACAGCATTGAGACAACGGCACAATCGACCGCTTTTTCCCTAATTGCCTGCGGTGCTTACGCTGTCTCAACATAGTCACTGATCATCCCACAAGCCCTTAAAACGCCCTGGTGCTAGTTCTGTGTAGCGAACTGTATGCTGGATATTACGATGTCCTAGATAGGCTTGGATCGTCCGCGTGTCCACACCTTTGTTTGCTAAATAGTAACCAGTGCCATGCCGGAGCATATGCGGGTGAGTGGGGAACGGTAACGCTGCCAGCGCCCCAGCTTGCTCTACGATGCCCGCGATCGTATCGTTTGCCAGTGGCCCCTTGCGGCTGGACTGAAAGACAAAGGGCGAAGTTGGATATTCCCGCTGGAGCTTTCGCAGTGCTCGCATCTCATTGCCACCCAACGGCTGCGTGGAAGGTGATCCCCGCTTGATCCGCCGCACATGAATATTGCCTGATGCGAAATCAACCTGCTCCCACTTGAGATTAGCGGTTTCTTCCACCCGCAGCCCGTGCCGATAGATTATCAGGATGAGAGTGCTATTCCGATGAGCATGGCGACCACCGTTCTTTTTAATCGCTTCGCGCATTGACTCCACTTCTTCCTGAAGTAGATGCTCGCGCGATCGCACGTCAGCATACTTACGCGAGTTGGGCGATTTTTTGGATACTGTATCTTGAGTATTCGGTGTTGTTTTCATGAGGGTCGTACCTCATCACGAGGCTCGCTCTGTGATGTCTCGTCTAAAATTGCCTCCATTGATGCCGCTGCTGTATTGAGTACGATTTCCAGTTGCTCTGCTGAAGGTAGACTGCTTTCCAGGGCTGGTGGCAGTTTGGACTGGAGTTGATAGGACGAGACTCCAATGGGTAAATGGCTGCCCTGAAGCGCGTATTCAACGATGGTGCGGTCTTTGGACTTGCACAAGATGATGCCAATCGTTGGGTCATCCCGCTCAGTGCGTAACAGATTATCGACCGCCGCCACATAGAAACTCATCTGCCCAGAGTGCTGCGGTTCAAATTCGCCCATCTTCAGGTCAATCACCACATAACGGTGCAATGGGATGTGATAGAAGAGCAGGTCTATTCTGTACTCTTTGCCACTGACTTCTAGGGGGTGCTGACTGCCCACAAAGGCAAAGCCTGTGCCAAGCTCCATCAGAAAGTCACGGATATGCTCTACCAGCCCCCGCTCCAAGTCACGCTCTTGAGCCTCTTCGCCTAACGTCAAGAAGTCCAGCGCGTATGGGTCTTTAATTAATTGGTGCGCTAAATCTGATTGCGATGGGGGCAGGGTGCGCTCAAAATTGGTGACTGCTCCACCCTGCCGCTGGTGCAGCCCGCTTTCGATCTGCATGACCAGAATGTTCCGGCTCCAGCCATTTTCAATTGTTTTTTGAACATACCACAGCCGCATCTGCGGGTCCTTGACCTTCTCCAGGATCATACAGTTGTGGAACCAGGGTATTTGGCCAGCAAGCTGCTGACCAATTTCACCTGCGGGGTAGGCTTCAGCAAAAGTCCGCATGTATTTCAGGTTAGAGCGGGAGAAACCTTTCATCTCAGGAAACTCCCGTTTCAAGTCTTTCGCTAAACGATCAATTACCTTGGCACCCCACCCTTCCTCTTGCTGTCGTTGCAGAATCTCCTGACCAATCTGCCAGTAGAGCAAAATTAATTCCTGGTTGACGGCAAGTGATGCCCGCGTCTGAGCAGTACGAATGCGTGTCTTAAGGGCATTCAAGAAGATGTCATAACGGGCGATGTCGGGGAAAAGAGAATCTGTCACGAAGTGTAAACCAGGGTATGTGCAAGCTTTGAAAGAAGCTTATGAGACAAAGATTGAGAACACCAGAACTATAACTCCTTTCAACACCTTGTTGTTTTACCAACTTTCGATAGGTGGAGCTTGCTTGCCAGAAAAGGGGAAATGGCATTGCAGCGTTAGGAACAGCCCCCATAATACCAACTTATGACATTTGGATGTTAGGGCGCAAGACCCTTCCACATCGGATACGAGATGACGGTGCCGAATGCGAGCGACGGCTCACCGACGGGAGAGAAGCCACGACCCTCGTAGAAGTGTCGAGCGGTCGCTGAACTCTCTAGCCTGATCTCACGAATGCCCAAGCGACTCGCCTCGCTTTCGAGGAACGCCATCAATCCTTTGCTGACCCCATGGAAGCGTGCCAGGGGCGACACGTACAAAAGGGCGAGCGTGCCTGACTGACTTAGCAGCCCGAAGCCAACAATGCCAATGGATGCCTGGGCAACGGCTGCGATGTTTCTTGGCGATGCGATCCAAGACGCCACATTCTCAATTGTCTTGTTCGATAGCCAGGCAGCGATCGTTGCCTGATCGCCGTGATGATCCTCGATGCACAACTCCGCGATCGACTGCCGCACCGCCTCACACGCGCCTGGTGCATCCGCTACTTCCGCCCGTCGAATCAAGTATTCCATCGTCTCGAATGTGACGCCCTAACGACTCAAATCAGCGGCGATAGAGATCCTTGAAACGAAGCAGAAAGCAGTTCGTTCTGTCCGCTGCATTTGAATTGTTGGGCGGATCGCTACCCACTTACCATTTCTAGATCACAATTCACGTCGCATCACAAGATCGCCGTCCTCTTCTTTTCCGGTGTAAACAAAACCCATCTTCTCGTAGAACGAGCCGGGACTGCCTTCGGCTGGCACACAACTTGTATAGACCGCATCCGCTCCAGGGCGCGTCTTGACATGCACGAAGAGCAACTCCAGCGCCCTCTGCCCATACCCACGCCCTTGGTACTGCTTATCTATCATGAAGCGCCACAGAAAGTACTCCTCCTGAGCTACGTCGTCTTCCAACATCAAAAAACCGACCGGCATATCACCAGCGTAAACAGCGCGGAGGAACCAAGCAACCTCTGGCTCAAAGTGTGCTTCAGCGATCGACGCGGCGTTGGATGCCACGAATTGTTCTTGGTGCGGGGCTACTTTCAGGCGAAGAATTTCACTCAAATTTTCCTTAGTGATCTCGCGCAGCGTTACTTCAAAGTCGAACTCGGACATACACAGCGTTCTCCCTTAACCATGCCTTTTAAGATATAGTCTCTCACCCAGTAACGTAGCGATACCGCAACGGCTGCCCAACGTTCCGGCTGAGCGGCTGTCGATCTCTTTGATATAGTATCAACAACTTTACTAGTCCCCTCCAGCCGGATCATTATGCTAGCGATAGGTTCTGCCTTCGCTCTTTAGCCAACCATGTCTCACGATTCTTCATCGGCGCGATCGCCCCTGGTTAAAACCATTCTGGTTCTCTGCCTCAGCCTACTGAGCCTGTTTGTAATGGTTCTAACCACTGGCATGATGGCTATTTGCAGTTTCTTTATTACCAATCCTGACCTCTATCCCGGTGACATCAGCGATCGTGCGGCAACCTATCTTGGTTTCATGGCTGTCGGAGGCTGTTTATTGGAGTGGGTCTTCGTTTGGCTGTTGGTTCGCTATCGCTGGATGGCTCGTTCAACCGGGAAGTGGTTAGTGTACTGTAGCTGGGCAATCGCTGCTTTGAATGGAGTGCTGTCGCTCATTCCTTTAGTCGCCTGGAAGAGTGCGCTCTAGCCGATGCAAAGTGGATATTTATGGCACTGGAGTGATCGCTGAGACACTAACGCTGTGGGACCTGAGACTTGGGCGATCGCCTCGATGAGCGCAACCTCTCGCTGTGGGGGCGATCGCCCCTCACCGATACCGTTGAAGTACCGGGGTCTTCAGCTTCCCAACCCCTCGATAACCCTATTGCGAAAGCTGGCTAACGGCAAAGCTCACCGGACGCAGGCAACCTTTGCCTCTCACCCATAACCTTAATACGTTCCGGTGCAGCGCCTTTATGGGGAGACGAGCAGAAGAGAGGCAAAGGAGACGACCATGCATTGGATGACAGCACGCATGTCTACTAACATATCGTTCGCTCCTCGTTCTTCATCTCGAACTGACTTCAGAAGGGCATAGAGTAAAAAAGCGGGAGCACCTACCAGGGTAAGAGGACGACCATGCAGCGAATGTCATTCAATGACTACTAACATATCGCCTCGCCTCTCACCTTTGTTCTAACCCACTTTAACGAATTCTCAGGGAACAAGGCTTCAACCTTTTCCATAATCTTTTCGCGTGTGCAGACGGCAGGTGCTCTGCGTTGAATTCATATCAAGGCATTTATCTAACATGACAACCGACTCCTATGCGGCTTACATCGGCATCGACTGGGCAGACCGCAAACATGACATTGCTCTCTATGATTGTGCCTCTGGCAGGTGGCAGGAGAGCGTAATTGGTAGCCGCCCTCAAGACCTCTTAGATTGGGTAAATCAACTGCGAACCCTTTATGGAGCAGGGCAGATTGCCGTTGGACTGGAACAGAAAAGAGGTCCCCTGCTGTATGCACTTTGTCAGTACGACAATCTGGTGCTGTTCCCTATCAACCCTCGCACCGTTGCCAACTACCGCAAAGCGTTCCAACCCTCACGGGCAAAGTCTGACCCCGTAGATGCCCGTATCTTAGTGGAGCTGATGCAAAAACATCCCGAGAAATTAGAACGCTGGGTGACAGGCTGTCCTCAAATCCGCGCCCTCAGACAATGGGTGGAGTCGCGCCGGATGTTAGTGCAAGAGAAGGTCAGATTGACCAATCGCATCACTGCCTCTCTCAAGTCCTATTTCCCTCAAGTCCTCGATTGGTTTGAGGATAAGGACACCCGCCTGTTCTGTGACTTCCTCCAACAGTTCCCGGATGTCAAATCTGCTCAAGCGGCTACCTCACAGCAGTTGACCTTGTTCTTTCGCTCTCATACGGTGGTCAGGCGCACCGCGATCACCCGTCGCATCCAACAAATCCAAGATGCAGGTCCACCCTTGACACCAGACGAGGCGATCGTCATGCCCGCGCAAGCCTTGACACTGGCACTGGTTGCTCTTTTGAAGGTCATCATCCAACAACTAACCCGCTTTAATGACACCATTGCCCACTTGTTTGAGGCACTCCCGGATGCGCCCTTATTTGCCGAGTTGCCAGGAGCAGGTCCCCATTTAGCACCCCGATTACTCGTGGCGTTTGGAGAAGATCGTTCCCGTTTCACTTCTGCACAAGCCTTCATGAGTTATGTGGGGATTGCTCCGGTTAAGGAGGAAAGTGGGAAGAAAAGATGGGTTCACTGGCGCTGGTCTTGTCCGATTTTCTTGAGGCAGACGTTTGTGGAATGGGTCAACCAGGCAAGACGGTTTTCGGCTTGGTCACAGGCGTTCTATGAACAGCAAAAACAAGCGGGCAAAAGTCATCAAAAAGCGATTCGATCGCTGGCTTACAAGTGGGGCAGAATTTTGTGGCGCTGTTGACAGGACAACACTCCCTATGATGAGGAGAAGTATGTTGCTGCATTGAGACAGAAGCAATCACCGTTAGTCAAACGGTTGGCAATTTAGTCACTCACTTGCCTGACAAATGAAACCAGTTAAACATCAAATAAACAATGGAGAAATCAACAGAAAAAACAACTGCGAGACAAATGTAAAAATCAAGCAAGCCTGAAATAGGTAACTGAATAAATCTGAAGTTGAGAATAAAAATAATTCACTAACCAACTACAGACGATTTTGTTGGGCATCCAAAAGCAAGTAGATACACCAAAACTAAAGGTTCAGACTTCTCTATTAGACTTAATCGGAAATAGAATAGGACGAGAAAAAGATAATGCAAGTCGAACGGAGTAAGCGATGTTGAGCTATAGCAAAGTTCACGCTAAGCCCTACGTGTTACAAAGTCTCACAGGACTCAAGTCAGCGGAATTTGAGCAATTGCTGGAAAGCTTTGAAGTAGCATGGCAAGAATACATCGAACGGGAATACATCAACAGACCTCGTGCCCGTCGCTATGGGGGAGGACGACACGCCGAGTTATCGAGCAGTGCGGACAAGCTGTTATTTATTTTGGTGTACTTCCGACTGTATCCCACCCAAGTATAGCTACAGACAACAGTGTTAGGACACAGCATCTTTCAGGACCGACTCCATTGCTTGCCGTAAAGAACTAAAGCTAGACAAGCTGTTGCGAATACGACTTTTCAGCCAGGCCCAACACTTTTCAATCCGATTGAAATCTGGAGAATAAGCGGGTAAATATAACAACCGACACCCTACCGACTCCACCAATTGAGCAACCCGTCCCCCATGATGAAACGTGGCATTGTCGAGAATCAAAACCTTCCCAGGCTTAAGCGTTGGCAGCAAACACGTTTCTAGCCAGATTTCAAACACGACTCGATTACAAGAGCCGTTCACGGTAAAAGCAGCACTCAGTTGGTGCTCACAGTAAGCCGCAATCATATTGATTCGTTGACCCCGTCGCCCTGACTTGAGTGCTTCAAATCGCACACCGGGTTCACACCAACCATATCCATAATCCTCTCGCTCATCCATTCCCGATTCATCGATGTACACCCGGTCGGATAAAGACACTTTGGCTAGCTGCTCTAGGAACTCTGCTCGTTTGTGCTCATCGCGTTCAAGGTAGCCATAGGTCTTTTTTTTCGACTCAAGCCCAGTTTGTGTAACGCCCTGGAAATTGTGCGAACACTGAGTTGGTCTTGCCACAACTCGACCATTTGCGCTTGGGTTGTGCCCCCATGCTGCTTGGCAAATTTGGCAAACTTGTCCCAATCGGTGATTTTGCTGGTGGTTCGATGGGGACGAGTTGTTTTGGCTTGGTAGTCTCCAGTTTCCTTCTGTCGCTTCAGCCATAGATTGATCGTGTTGCGACTGAGTTGAAACACTTGGGCGGCTTCACTCTGCTTCATGCCGTCTAATTGGATGGCATTGATCACCTTTTGTCGCAAGTCGTAACTGTATGCTTTTGCCATAGATGCACTCACCCTCGTAGGATTGGGGATACCTCTCAGTCTATGTCCTATTGGTCCTGGCAATAGCTATAGTGCAAGGTTTTTTGTTTGGGATTGGACAAACCCAAGCATGGGAATGGATTCACAAGTTGAGCCGAATTTTGAATCAAGCCTTGGGCTATGAGAAACAATTACCGGAGCGAGAACCCGCACGGCTAGAAGCGGTGTTAAGGGAGTGCCCCAGCTTAGAGTTCATGATTGATGGCACGCAGCGTCCGATTAATCGTCCGAAAGACCCAGAACGTCAGCAGGATTATTACAGTGGCAAAACCAAGCGTCACACGATGACCAACACTCTCATCAGTGAGCGTGGAGGCAAGGTTGTATTTCTGAGTGACACCTACGGTGGCAGAGTGCATGACAAAGCGATTTGTGACGGCGAGCAATATCAGTTTCCACCCGGCAGTAGCTTGTGGCAAGACCGAGGGTTTCAAGGGTTTGCCCCTCCTGGAGTGACGATTAGACAACCGAAGAAGAAGCCTCGAAACCAGTCGTCAAGCGACGAAGATAAACATCATAACCGGGAGATTTCCAGCGAACGAGTCGAAATAGAACATCACATCAGTGGCATCAAACGCTGCAACATTGTGGTGCATAAATTTCGCAACCGAACTGGCTATTATGGGGATGATGTGATGGAAACTGCCTGCGGGCTGCACAACTTGCGGCTCACCCATCGTCAACTCAAAGCTGCCTAAGCTTGATATTGCTAGAGGGTCTCTCTCGTACTTCTTTAAAGTGCTTCACTATTTCCAATAATGTTTATTGACTCCGTCCACCTCAGGGACTATGTTGGGCTGCTGTTGAAATCATCAAAGTTTATCCTCATCAGTTTGTATCATACTTAGAAACTCTCTCAACAGATCTGGAACTGCTTCAATATATCTGTTTCGATTTGTTGCATCCATACTTGATAAAACTGGCAGCCACCTCAAAATTGCAAGAATAGGTGACAATTGTTGGGCTAGCTCAAACGCTTCTTCTAGTCTTTCTTCTGTTTCATATTCAGTCCACTCCTCTAAGTAGCACTTTCTGAGTTGCTTAAACCAGAGCGAATTTTTTTCTAGATCAAATCTCCTCTCTAAACTGCCATAGGTACTGTGTAAGCTGAAGAAAGGATGAGCGATACTACTGTCGCCCCAGTCAAAGAACATGTACCGTTCATCGCTAACAAAGACGTTTCCATCATGTAAGTCTCCATGATGAAGTGTTTCTGGTATGCTAAAAGTCGCTAGTTGTTCACATAACTTGACCAATAAATCAGCCTTATTCTGCAAACATTGATATTCAAGTAAACTGAGTCCACCGGGATGATTAAGACCTAGCATTTCGGTATCCGTCAGAAGTTGTTGAAACCTAGCAGGTAAAACTGCTAAACGGCGATCGGGGACACCCAGTTCCAAAAATTCCTTGAGATATTTGGCAGAATCCTGCTGCACCCTTGCATAGATTGGCAAGAGATTCTCCCAGTGTTGAATATCATCCTCAATTTTCAGAGTTTCCCGAAGTATCATCCCTCCATCAGGCATAAGCAGCCAACCCTGTTCCCTAGCGATCGCTAAAACTTGTGGTATGCAGTGAGGATACCGATGCGATAGAACTTGGGTGAGTGCTGCTTCGTAGGCAAGATCTGATACAACTGCTTTGAAGTAGATACTGCCTATGCTTGTGGGAACTTGGAGTATTGTTGACCAATGACGAACCCGAATCTGCTTAATTGAACCAATTCGTTTGATACCTTGTTGATGCAACTCACGATCAATCCAACTACTGGCTTGAGCAAGCCAGTTTTGTTGTGTCCAAAGTAGTCCACCAAGATGAGCCACAGAGATCCCAAAAGTTTTTTTCCAATTACAAATGCCTTTTCGTTAGCCTAACCTGACCTTGAAGACTGATAGGCAACCTTGGTGTACAGTCCCACCAGTAATGCGAAGCTGCCCAACTATTAATAGACTGAAACTTTCCGTATAACATCCCAAAACTGATGATTAGCCAGACGATTTCTGCATAACACTCCAATCGAAGAGATAGGCAGAATCATTCTGCATAACATACTGTTTTGGGTGAATCGATCGCACTATTCTGTCTACTGAAAACCCACTAAGCGATCGCACCCTCCTAACTCACTTTTCCTTCCCCACCCGCCACGCACTCTCAGCCCCATTCCTGCCCACACGGGTAAACACAAACCCATAGCGGCAAAACTCAGACCCGTGCAGCGACTTCAGCCCCAACAACGGCGCAAGCTGGCTAGTCGAGAGTAACCACCCCTTCTCAACCACTCGCTCTAACAGTTCCAGGTTTGCCAGCGGGTCAGGTTCAGTAGGCTGGAGAGAAGCCAGCGCACCCAACAGTACGCCCACCATCTTACTCTCATCAACCCCATATTCGACTTGTTAAGCTGTAGCTGCACTGTCTGCCGCAAAATGGGATCAGTGAGATAGCACAAGATGTAGAGGGTCTTGAGGATACGACCGAGATTAGTAAACGCCTTGCAGAAAAAGCCTTTCAAGCGAAACCATAACGTTCTGTTCAAATGCGCCCGCTGGTCCATCTGCCGAAACTCTCTCATACCCGATTAGCATAGTCAGAAGTGCTAATGTGCTGCAACTGTATCAGAACTCGTTGAACGTGCCCTATTTTGATACATAGATTTATTGACAAGTTTTTTTACATAGTTTGAGGGCTGAAACGCTACTTTACCCTGACAAACCCCAACCGTAAAACAAACGGTCGTTTAATTTACAATCAATTTCAGGCTCGTGGTTTTCAGCAGGTTCAACTGGTACACTCCTTACCATGACTTTCTGTTCGGATGATGCTGCTGACTTGAAAATCCCCCATAGTTACGAGGCTAGCTACTTACTTGTCGCTTTTCTTAGACGTTCTATTTGTCGCTCGAGTTGTTCCGCTTGATCCCGGCTTCCCAAAAAAATAAAGCCTGCTCTGGCTTGAGAAAGAGAGTAAAGCAGTTGCTGAGGGTCTTTGAGGGTTGCGTATACCTGACCCAACCCGTAATGAGCTAGTGTCCATTCTTCCAGATCCTCCGGGGACTCCACTTGAGCAATGGCACTATTGTAAGCATCACCTGCCAACTGGATTAAGCCTGTTTGCCAGTAGAGGTCTCCGAGGGTGCGGTAAAGAATGGGCGATCGCTGATTTTGCTTAAGCTGGGCTTCCAGCACTGCAATCGCCTCAGCGCTGAGGCTGTAGGTTTGGTAATTGTCTTGCGCCAGTCCGTAGGCCGCGATCTCACTGGCAGGCAAAACATAGTCGCCATAGTAGGTCGCCAGCATCAACGCGGTTGTTTCATTAATCGGTTTGTTTTGCAGCAGTTTCGCATTGAGGGTCTGAACTTCGGCTGCTTCAGAGGACCGCAATACTCTGAAATCGAGCGCCTTTGCCAATTCACCGTTGGGTGTTTTGTCTTCACGAGAAGAGCGACCTATAGGGGTGGTTACCACGAAAGAGTAGCCTACTCCTGGTTCTAAGGGTTTGCCAGTATAGGTAATGTGAGTGTTCTTTGTTTTCGTTTGCCAGACAATGCCCGTTGGACTGCTCACTTCAACACTGTAGTCACTTGCACCCGCGACAGCATTCCAGCGGAATAGGGGTTTTGCACTCAGCGAAAGTGAGTGGCGGGGGGTAATTAAGTAGGGGATGGACGCATCCAACCCACCCACTGTCTCAGCGGATTGGGTGCCTCTAGAAGCGTCGGTTTTCCAAATAGGACAGACTTTGCCGAGTCCAGATAGGGCTTTCACAGACCGCTGCAACCCATTGGGACACACAATCGTTACCTGCACCCCTTTGTCTGGAGTCAATAAATCGCCCCGGTTCAGTTCTGTTCCCTGACGGGCAAAAAAGCTCTGGGTGGGGTTATCTCGCTGGATTCGCACTTTGCCCTTACCAGCAATGGACTGGATTCTGGCGGAGCGAGGCAGGTCAGCCTTAGAGCCTTGGGCAAAGGTGACTGGCAGGATCGTGAAGGTGATCGCCACCGCCATGAATACCCCAATCACGAGAGCCACCCAACGCCTGTTCTGCTTCGATATAGTTGCTTTCACTGACCTTCCTCCAATTTAGGCAGACGTTGCTGGGCAGTGGTCATCCATTCATCTTCTTCGGGGACGGTCGCTGTACCATGACCGGCACACTTTTTCCATTCGGGAAGGGCTTGCTTCTGAGCCACGAGCGGCTTTTTCGGATCGCCTTGGGCTTCAATGACCTGTGCCTGCAAACAATGGGCGGCAGCGATGGTTTTCTCGGGCAATTTTTCAGCTTGTCCCAGTTTGATGGCATCGTCCAGCCAGGTTTCGGCATCGGTAGCGTTGCCCTGTTTTAACCGTACCCAGCCCATGTTTTTCATTAAGGCAAATTTCGTTGCGGGTTCGAGTGCCGTTTGCTCATCAGACAGGGGCTTTTGCAGGAGGGAGATCGCGGTCGGATAGTCCTTCTTGAGAATGCTAAGCCGCGCTAAGTTATTGACCGCGTTGGGATCGTCGGCGATCGCATACTGATATTGTGTTCGAGCCTCATCGGGCTTTTGCAAATCCTCGTACAGTCGGCCCAACCAGAAGTGAGCGGACGTATTATCGGCATTCAGCTCCAGTGCCCGCTTGTATTGTGCTTCGGCACTGCCCCAAGCTTTCTGATCGTAGGCTTCTCGTCCTCGATCGGTGTACCAGCTAGAGATGGCTGGCAAGGATTGTCGGAGTCCAATCAAACCCAGCAGTAACACGCCTGATCCAACGGTTCCGAGTTCGTGCCAATACTGTTCTGAGACGTTCAACTTTTTAAGAGACTGTTTGCTGGCTTCCTGTCCAGCTTTGGTGAGTGCTCCACCAGCAGCTAAGAGGGTGAGGATGCTTTGAGTGCTGACGGCAATCGCCCCGGCTGTATCAGGGCCACCTTTAAGAAAGCGGGTGGAAATATCGCCCACCAGTCCGAGTGAAATAGTGAGAAAGGTTACTGAGAGCGCTGTCCAGAGCCAATCGAACTGACTCCACTGCTTTGGTTTGGGCGCTTCTAGCCACCACCACCAGGCGGTTTCCTTGGGGCTAAAGCTGGCACGCCAATCTGCCGCCTGGATGAAGGGAGCGATCTCGCTGGCATGATTTCTTAACTGTTGATCCAGCTTGCTGATGGTTTGGAGTGCTGCACCAGACACGTGATCGGCGTCTGCCAGCGCTGCCTGTACGCCATCTCTAGCATTCAACGCTTCCAGCACGATCACGGCTGGAACAGGACGAGCGGCTTGAGCAAGGGCGGCGATCGCCGCCTCGTAATGTTGAATGGCTTGGTCGAGTGGTAGCGTCATGTGGTCATCATCCTATAAATTGTTGCCAATGAGGATGAAGGGTGCCCAGTAGTAGGGATGGCTGAAATCACGAGTGATGGGTTTGGAGCCATCAGTGGTGGGAAGTTTGAAGCTGTCACCGCGAGTTTGCTTGGTACCATTGCTCCCCACTTGCAGCAAAAACTGCTGTGCCTGTCGCAGAGCTTCAGCTTTGCTCATACCCGTTGCTAGGTTTTTATAGAACTGCTGCATCAGTTGGCTGGTGCTGGTGTCGTTGACGAGCCAGAGGGAGGCAATCACTGACTTTGCGCCGCTGCTCAGGAAGTAGTAGCTGATGCCGGACACTTCAATGCCTTCTTTATCCGCACCGCCTTTTGCGGTTTCGCAGGCGGACAGCACCACGAGATGAATGCCTCCCAGGTCGGTCATCGTTTCAATTTGGGGGATTTTGAGTGGCTGACCATTACCCAGCACCAGAAAGGAGTCTTCCGGTTTGCCAGGGACAAACTGACCGTGGGTGGCAATATGGACAATGCGATGGTCGATGAGCTTTTTGAACGCCTCGGTTGTGAACTCTTTGTTCAGTAGCTTCAAGCCGGGATAGATACCTGTGTTGCCCGATCGCACAATGCCATTGAGTTCATCGAGGACATTAGGCAACGCATTGAAGTTCGGCACCTTCTCCGAGAGTCCCAGCGCGAGTACGGGGTCATCGTCAATTTTAGAGGAGAGTTTGTCCTGGGTATTGGTCAATCCGGCGGTCAGGATGGTGGAAACGGTGAAGCGATCGACCAGGTACTGCTTGCCGTCAAAGAGAGCCGCCATGGGGATGTAGCGGGTGGATCGGTCTAGAGAGAACACCAGGTTTTGAATCCCATTGGCATCTAGCTCTGCGCGAAGCGGCTCGACCAACCACTGGTAAAGCTGAGAGCTGACCTGCTGAAGCTGCTTCACGTCGCCTGGTTTCTCTAGCAGAGTGCGGAACTCTACAGCTTTCTCCGCCAGTTTTTTACGGCTGACTGTAACCTCCTTACTGGCAAAGACCACACCTTGTTTCCCGGCTTGCGTACCCCAAACGAGCCAGAGTTTGTCTTCCAGCACGAGGGGATAGATCAGGACGGTTTTGGGCTGAGCTTTCACGACGTTTTGGGCGGCGACGGTAAGTTCTTCACGCTGGAGTTGGGCGGGATCTCTGCCCTGCTGCTGTTTTGCCAGTGCCCTGAGATTATCTACCTGCTGGTTGAAGGCGGTGTTGGCGGTATTGCGTTGAGCCAACAGTTGGTCGCGTTCTAGGCAGTAGGGTTTTTGCTGTTCGCACTCGCTCAGCTTGAGTCCGACAGTGATCACGCTGTTATAAGGAGGCACGACAGCGGCTTCGGGTGGCGTAAGAGGACTGCCCTGAGTTTTCCCGCCAGCACGAGTATCGCGGGTGTAGTCGCGCAGTTCTTGAATTTTGAGCAGTTCCAAGACTTGCTGGGCTTCCAGAACTCGTCCCTCGGAGAGAAGCAGATCTGCCAGACGGCGATAGGTGTCCGCAACAGACTCGGTGTAGGAGGCTTGCAGGTCGTGGGAGAGCGAACGAATGCCTGCTCGAATACTTTCCCGCACATTGACGGATTGTTTGTAGAACACAATCGCTAACTCTGGCTGCTTCTGAGTTGCTAGAAGGTTGCCGATGTCGCTGAGAAGGCTACCTTCCCCATTGCGGTCTTTGACTTGCTGAAACAGGGGCAACGCCTGCTGGTAGTAGGTAATCGCTTTGTCGTACTGCGACAGCGACCAGTAAGCATTGCCCAGATTACTCAGCGCGTTGGCTTCCCCATTGCGGTCTTTGACTTGCTGAAACAGGGGCAACGCCTGCTGGTAGTAGGTAATCGCTTTGTCGTACTGAGACAGCGACCGGTAAGCACCGCCCAGATTATTCAGCGCAATGGCTTCCCCATTGCGGTCTTTGACTTGCTGATAGATTGGCAACGCCTGCTGGTAGTAGGTGATCGCTTTGTCGTACTGCGATAGCAACCAGTAAGCACCGCCCAGATTAGCCAGCGCCTTGGCTTCCCCGTTGCGGTCTTTGACTTGCTGAAACAGGGGCAACGCCTGCTGGTAGTAAGTGATCGCTTGGTCGTACTGCGACAGCGACCGGTAAGCAATGCCCAGATTATTCAGCGCCTGGGCTTCCCCATTGCGGTCTTTGACTTGCTGAAACAGGGGCAACGCCTGCTGGTAGTAAGTGATCGCTTGGTCATACTGCGACAGCGAACTGTAAGCAATGCCCAGATTATTCAGCGCCTTGGCTTCCCCATTGCGGTCTTTGACTTGCTGAAACAGGGGCAACGCCTGCTGGTAGTAAGTGATCGCTTGGTCGTACTGCGACAGCGACCGGTAAGCACCGCCCAGATTCATCAGCGCGTTGGCTTCCCCATTGCGGTCTTTGACTTGCTGAAACAGGGGCAACGCCTGCTGGTAGTAAGTGATCGCTTGGTCATACTGCGACAGCGACCAGTAAGCAAGGCCCAGATTATTCAGCGCCCTGGCTTCCCCATTGCGGTCTTTGACTTGCTGAAACAGGGGCAACGCCTGCTGGTAGTAAGTGATCGCTTGGTCGTACTGCGACAGCGACCTGTAAGCAATGCCCAGATTAGTCAGCGCCTTGGCTTCCCCATTGCGGTCTTTGACTTGCTGAAACAGGGGCAACGCCTGCTGGTAGTAAGTGATCGCTTGGTCGTACTGCGACAGCGAACTGTAAGCAATGCCCAGATTATTCAGCGCCTTGGCTTCCCCATTGCGGTCTTTGAGTGCTCGATAAATTTCCAGTGCCTGCTGACAGGACTGCTGTGCGGCTTCGTATTGGCTGGTCTGCAATTGCTGCCTGCCCTGCTGCAACAGCCGATCAGCTTCCGTTTTCCGATCCGGGTTGGTCTGTGCCACGACAGGACGTTGCACCAGGAGCATGGGGCAGGGCACGACAGCCGCTAACAGGAGCGCAGCCGTGAGGGAGTTGAGGCGAATCAGATAGGGTGACATTAGTGTTCAGGCAAGGGGGCAAATGACTGCATGTCCTGACTTATGCTTTAGTCTAGAGAAAGACTACACTCCTTGAGAGACTATTTCCGGGAGTTTCAAGTCATTGATATTGATAAAGCTTAAAGACTCAATTACAAGGTTCAACCATTTGTTGATGAGGTTCCAAGACTCGCCGACGAGATGCAAAGACTCAACTGTTAGGTTCAACTATTCGTTGACGAGGCTCAAACACTCAATCACAAGTATTTAAACAACACTGACCTTGCTTCAAGCTTCACCGATGACTGTTGGAGCTTCACGGGCGACATTAATCCCCTTTACAATCCGTTACCAATCAAAATAAACGGTGCCCAGTAGTAGGGATGGCTAGGGTTACGGGAAATGGCAGGCTTGGAACCATCGGTGGCTGGCAACTTGAAGCTGTCGCCGCGCTTCCCGGTGCCACTACTCCCATTTTGGATCATGGCAAGCTGGGCTTTTTGTAGCGCTTCGGCTTTGGTGATGTTTCCCTGCTTGAGCGCGGTGTAAAAAGCATTCATCAACTCCTGGGTGCCACCATCATCGACTGACCAGAGCGAAGCGATCGCCGCTTTGGCTCCTCGATTTTGAAACTGATAACCCAGCCCTAAAATCTCTTCGCCGTTGCCGAATTTGCCACCTAAACCCGTTTCACAGGCACTCAGCACGACCAGATCCACATTGTCCAATGACCAGCTTTCGATGTCTTTGAGGGTGGCTTTATCGCCATTACCAAAGACGATGAACGAGTTGGCAGCAGTGCCGGGGACGAAACTCGCATGGGTTGCCAGATGCACCACATTGAACTCATTCATTTGGGTGGTGGTGGCATCGCGGCTGAATAACTTGTCCACGAGTTTTTTAGTGTTCGGCAGCAGTGTGGCGAGGGCGTCCACCTCTTTTCCGGCGAAGGGTAAGCCCTTGAAGGAGACCTGGCGATCGCCCACTTGAAAGCGATATTGACCCGTGGTAAAGGCACCTGCCAGCACATAGGGCTGTTTATTGGGTTGGGTTTTGAACTCGGTGAATGATCGAGCGGTGATGTTGTTGATGCCGTAGCGTTGGACTAGCCACTGCTGACCGTCATACAGCGCTTGCAGGGGAATATAGCGCAACTGCCCATCGGGGGCATAAATGATGGTTTTCGCGTTTGCCTGTTTCAGATCTGCTTCCAGTGGTTTGATTAGCCAGGTGTAAAGCTTTTGGGCAGGCACTTTGGCATCCCTGCTTGGATCTTGCAGGGCACGACGGAATTCAACAATGGCGGCGTTCAGTTCCTCTCGTTTGACGTTGACGGTGCGACGTAGGGGAGGCGAATCGGGTGTAGTAATCACCAGTTCCAAGCGGTCTTCTAGCACGAGGGGATAGAGCAAAACGGCATTGAGCTGGCGCAAATCGTTGCGGAGGGCATCGAGTTGAGTCAGGTCTACAGTTTGCCGCAGCACGGTGGGAGTGAGTTGCTTGACCAGTGCGACGACATCGCCTCGTTCTGTAAAGCCGTTGAACTGCTGGTTCAGGTCGTCCTGGAGCTTGACCAGTTTGGCAATGTGCTGCTGTTGGGCAGAGGTGCGGCTTGCTTCTGGAAGCTTTCGCAGGGCTGTCAATTCTTGCCCCAACTGAATCGCGGTCTTTTGCAGTTCGTTGTACTTTTTCAAGATTGCCTGTTCGGGCGGCAACTCATACAGAGGTTGCCTTCCACCCCGTACGTTGCGCAGGTAATCATTCAGCTCTTGAATTTTGAGCAGGTCTAACACTTGCTGTGCTTCCAATACCCGATCTTGTTTTAGCAACAGGTCAGCCAGTTGACGATAGGTGTCTGCCACTGTTTTGGTGTAAGACTCTTGTTGCTCATTCGGCAGCACTCGCAGATCTTGCCGAATTGTTTCAAAGGTGCTGACGGATTGTTTGAGAAATACAATTGCCAACTCGGATTGTTTCTGAGCATCCAGCAAATTGCCAATATTGTTGAGCGTGGTGCCCTCACCCGAGCGGTCACCAATGGCCTTGAGAATCGCTAAGGCTTGCTGATAGAACTCCAACGCTTTGGAATACTGCCCCAGCCTGTCGTAAATTCCCCCAATATTGTTGAGCGTGGTGCCCTCGCCCGAGTGGTCACCAATGACCTTGAGAATCGCTAAGGCTTGCTGATAGAACTCCAACGCTTTGGAATACTGCCCCAGCCTGAAATAAATTAACCCAATATTGTTGAGCGTGGTGCCCTCGCCCGAGCGGTCACCAATGACCTTGAGAATCGCTAAGGCTTGCTGATAGAACTCCAACGCTTTAGAATACTGCCCCAGCCTGTCGTAAATGAACCCAATATTGTTGAGCGAACCACCTTCGCCCGAGCGGTCACCAAGGGCCTTGCGAATCGCTAAGGCTTGCTGATAGAACTCCAACGCTTTGGAATACTGCCCCAGTCTGTTGTAAATTCCCCCAATATTGTTGAGCATGGTGCCCTCACCCGAGCGGTCACCAAGGGCCTTAAGAATCGCTAAGGCTTGCTGATAGAACTCCAACGCTTTGGAATACTGCCCCAGCCTGTCGTAAATGAACCCAATATTGTTGAGCGTGATGCCCTCGCCCGAGCGGTTACCAATTTCCTTGCGAATCGCTAAGGCTTGCTGATAGAACTCCAACGCTTTGGAATACTGCCCCAGCCTGTCGTAAATGAACCCAATATTGTTGAGCATGGTGCCCTCACCCGATCGGTCACCGATGGCCTTAAGAATCGCTAAGGCTTGCTGATAGAACTCCAACGCTTTGGAATACTGCCCCAGCCTGGAATAAATGAACCCAATATTGTTGAGCGTGGTGCCCTCACCTGATCGGTCACCAATTTCCTTGCTGATGACTAAGGCTTGCTGATAGAACTCCAACGCTTTAGAATACTGCCCCAACCTGGAGTAAATTAACCCAATATTGTTGAGCGTGGTGCCCTCACCCGATCGGTCACCAATTTCCTGATACATGGCAAACGCTTTTTGAAACGATTCAAGCGCTTTGCGGTACTCTGCCTGTCGATACTGCTGCATTCCCTGCTGATTTAACTGTTCAGCTTCATCTTTACGGGTCTGGTTTGATGATGCTTGGGCAAGGATTGGGGTGTAGGGTGTGGAGAGTAGGAGCACTGTTGGAGACAAGAGCAGTGCAATCGTGAGAGTGCGTAGAACTTTAAGGGTATGTGGCATTGTTTAGCAATTGGGGGCTGATAACGCATTCTCCAAGCTATTGTCTAGCTTAAGGAGAAATACAACCCTTGAGTCCCTATCTCCGGAGTTGCCCCATCAGAGCTGACGTTTGTTAAACCATGCAGTGATAGTGCCTGGAGCTTCGATGATGTTCCAACACTCAACGACCGTCCTTCAATCATCAACGATGATGTTCTCAGGTTCAGCGATGATACTTTGAGGTTTACTGATGAACCTTCAAACTCTTTGAAGTGCAAGCACTTAATCCACAATTTCAAATCCAATGGACAGTGCTGCCATCTGGCGCGTATCCACCAGGCGCACGTTTGACGTTGATGACGTTGATTGAGCTGCCCCACGAGTGCCTGCATCCAGATCCTCCAGCAGTTGAGAGACCCCATCCACCGTTGCTTCGCCCCGACGTGAGTCCGACTGCGGGTTGCGTAAGGCAGCCAAAGCAGTCAACGCCTTTTCCAGCGAAACCGTACTCGCGATCACCAAAATTTCGGCAATGCCCAAAGGTGGCTGTAGTTCGATCGCACCCTGCGGCGGAAACCGCACCTCCTGACCTGCTGGAGAAACTTGTTCGACAAGGGGCAAGACCGACCCATCGGGACTGAACAGCACAATCCCAACGTAAAGCTCACGCGCTTCCTGGTTTTGCACCACAATTTGCAGCTTTTGTCCTACTTTTAATCCAGCAAGCGGCTGCACCGAGCTATCAGAACTCTGAAGCGTTTGCAGCGGTTGCCCTCCTCCCCGCACGGTAAATGCCTGCGCTAGAATCTCTCTCGAATCTCCCACCCGCACTGCTGCACTCACCTTCAACCGGGAAGTACTGGTATTTAGCATCAGTTTTAAAACCCGCGCCGCCAGTAGCAAATTGAACTTCGTTCGCAACCGCTCCACGGCTGCTGTCACTGTTTCCCCAACAGGTCCAGGCGGTTCTGGCAGTGGATCGAGTCCAGGGGAAAACAGCCTGATGCGGCCCTCTTTGCGTGCCAGGATGATATGAACTTCCTGTTGTAAGAGTGGCAGGGCCTCCATGCGTGGAACTGCCTGTAGCGATCGCTTCGCCGTTTCCATCTCTGAACCGAGGGAGCGATCGAGTCCAACTCGCAGCGTCACATCTTTAGGAATGGCGCGGATCTGTTCCTGCAACACCTCTCCCGGAGCAACCGTGGCTGAACCTTTAAGCAGAAGAGTACCCTGAGCCTCCAGTTTGTCCCGTGATGTAATTTGCAGAATTCCTTTTTCCGCTCCCTTGGCATCGACCAATTTCAACTCGGCACCCCGACCTAATGCTTCCACGCTGTTTGGATCAACCGTCAGCAAGACCTTGACCTGTTTTCCATTCACTTTTGTAATCACCGCATCCGCCGACCCGGTGGTTTCAAACGGTGTGAAATAGATGCTTTTCTGGTCGTTCCCAGTACCCGGTGCCACTTCAGAGTAAGGCGTTTGGAGCCGTGAATTGGGCACCGTTTTGAGGAATTTCTCAGCCTTCGCCTGAGCCGCGTTGATGACCACCTGCAACGACTGGGCTTGGGTCTGCTGCCACAGATAGCGGGTTAACGCATGGGTAAACACGCCCGCATGAATGTCGTTCGCAAACACTGCATCGATCGCCTGTTGATTGCGCTGTGCTGCCAGAATAGCGACACCGTTAGCGATCTGGTCTTTGCGTAATTTGAGCCAGTCCGCTTTGGGCAGGTTCAGGTCTTTCAACCAGCGTGCCTGATAGTCCTGTTCCTCCTGTCCGATCGTCAGCTTAGAGGTGCGCTCATTGCCTCGCAGTTCAAAGTGTCCGTCCCGCGATCGCACAATCAAATTGCCCCGCACTCCCGCACCGGCATAACAGCTATCCAGCACCACCGTGACGTTGGTCACGCCCTTCTGCTTGAGCGCTGCCATCAGCAAAAACAGTGTCCCGGCGGTAATGTCATTCACTTCGCCACCCACATTGGGATACCCAAAGGGAAGGTCGTTGTCGTAGGGAACCAGAGTACCGCTCAGCCCATCATCATGCACTTTGTCGGGGTCAAGCACATTCGAGCCATGCCCTGAGAAATGGAACACCACCACATCATCTGGTTTGGCGGCTGCAATCAAATGAGACTCAAAGGCTTCCAGGATGTTCTTCCGGGTGGCAGCTTTGTCTGTCAGAACCCGAATGTCATCGGGATAGAACCCAAAGCGCAGAGTGAGCAGTTCCTTTTGTAAATAAACATCATTCAGCGCACCCTTGAGCGGTTGCCATTCGCCTTTTTTGATGCCTGTGTATTGGTTAATCCCAACCAGTAGTGCCCGCTTACGGGGGGTGCCCTGCGCTAACACTTTGGCATACTGAAAGGCTTTGTGCTCAAGGTCAAGTTGATTCACACCCAGAGCCGCGATGGTGCCGCCTCCAACCTGCAATAACTGACGCCGTTTCATAAAACACTCCGATGAATGGAAAGCGGATGAGAGTGGGCGATCTCGATTTACAACCCATTACCAATGAGAATAAATGGTGCCCAGTAGTAGGGATGGCGGAGGTCACGCGCGATCAATGGTTTGGATCCATCCGTGGAAGGCAATTTGAAGCTATCACCACGAGACTGCCCCGTTGCAGTGCCCTCTCCTTGGATCATGGACAGTTGTGCTGTTTGCAAGGCTGCGGCTTTGCTCATTTTGCCCGTCGCCAGATTCTTGTAAAACTGCTGCATGAGTTGGCTGGTGCTAGCATCGTTGACTTTCCAAAGAGATGCCATTACAGATTTTACGTTTTGGGTCAGGAAGTAATAGCTCAAACCCGACACTTCAATCCCTTCTTTATCAGGGCCACCCTGTGCCGTTTCACAAGCAGATAGCACAACGAGATGAATGCCCCCCAGATCGTTCATTTTTTTGATGTCTGTCACCTTCAGGTGATTGCCATCACCGAGGACGAGGAAGGACTTTTCAGGATCTTCAGAGTCGAATTTACCGTGAGTCGCCATGTGAAGAATGCGGTAGTCGAGGAGGTCTTTAAAGGCGTTGAGACTGAAGTCGCCATTCAGCCGTTCGGTGCCTTGAAAAATACCTTTGGAGTTGGGTTTGTTGGTGCGAACGATCGCATTCAGTTCGTTGACGACATTGGGTAAGGCGGGGAAGCCTGGGGCGGCGTTGGAGAGTCCTAGACCGAGGACAGCGTTGTCGGCGAGGTTGGGGGAGAGTTTATCTTGGGTATCGGTTAAGCCTGCGGTGAGGATGGTGGAGAGGCTGAAGCGTTGAGCGAGGTATTGACTGCCGTCGTAGAGGGCGGAGATCGGCACATAGCGGGTAGAGCGATCGAGGGAAAACACCAGATTTTGAATGCCGTTAGCGTCGAGTTGGGGGCGCAAGGGTGCAATCAGCCAGCCGTAGAGTTTTTGGCTGGTTTGCTGGAGTTGTTTGATATCGCTGTTGGGGTCTTCTAGCAGTTGACGAAATTGGGTAACGGTGGCGGAGAGATCTTTGCGGCTGACGGGAATTTCTTTGCTAGCGAAGACCACGCCTCGTTTGCCTGCTTGAAGTCCGTAGACGAGCCAGAGTTTGTCTTCGAGGACAAGGGGATAAATCAGAACGGTGTTGGGTTGGGACTGGACAATTTTGTAAGCGGCGACGGTGAGTTCTTCTTGTTGCAGTTGGGCGGGGTCTTTGTCGCGTCCTTGGCGGGCGAGAGTGCGAAGCCGATCGGCTTGTTGACTAAATTGATCGGTGGCTTGGTTGCGTTGGCTGAGGAGTTGATCACGATCGGCGCAGTAGGGTTTTTGGCGTTCGCAGGTGGTGAGTTTGATGCCAAGTGCGATCAGGTTGTCGAAGGGGGGAATGATAGGGGCTTCGATCGCATTCAGGGGTGCGCCTTTAGTTTCGCCACCAGCACGAGTGTCGCGGGTATAGTTGCGTAGTTCCTGGATTTTCAACAGTTCCAAAACTTGCTGTGCCTCTAAGACGCGACCTTGGGCAAGGAGCAGATCGGCGAGACGGCGATAGGTGCCTGCAACGGTTTGGGTGTAGGATTCTTGCGACTCGCGCGGTAGTTTGCGAATGTCTCCGCGAATGGTTTCGCGAACGCTGACCGATTGTTTGTAGAAGACGATCGCCAGTTCCGGTTGTTGCTGTTTTGCTAATGTGATCCCCAGATTGCTGAGCCAAAGACCCTCGCCCTCGCGGTCTTTGATTTCTCGTGCGACAGCTAAACTCTGTTCTTGATACTCCATCGCTTTGGCATAGTTGCCTAGAGAATCATAAGCCAGTCCCAAATTGCCTAGCGATTGTCCTTCGCCGAGACGATTTTTGATTTCTCGTGCGACAGCTAAACTCTGTTCGTGATACTCAATGGCTTTGGCATAGTTGCCTAAGGAATAGTAAGCAAGTCCCAGATTGCCTAGCGATGCTCCTTCACCGAACCGGTCTTTGATTTCTCGTGCGACGGCTAAACTCTGTTCTTGATACTCAATGGCTTTGGCATAGTTGCCTAAGGAATAGTAAGCAAGTCCCAGATTGCCTAGCGATTGTCCTTCGCCGAAACGATTTTTGATTTCTCGTGCGACAGCTAAACTCTGTTCTTGATACTCAATGGCTTTGGCATAGTTGCCTAAGGAATAGTAAGCAAGTCCCAGATTGCCTAGCGATGCTCCTTCACCGAACCGGTCTTTGATTTCTCGTGCGACGGCTAAACTCTGTTCGTGATACTCAATGGCTTTGGCATAGTTGCCTAAGGAATAGTAAGCAAGTCCCAGATTGCCTAGCGATGCTCCTTCGCCGAGACGATTTTTGATTTCTCGTGCGACGGCTAAACTCTGTTCGTGATACTCAATGGCTTTGGCATAGTTGCCTAAGGAATAGTAAGCAAGTCCCAGATTGCCTAGCGATTGTCCTTCGCCGAAACGATTTTTGATTTCTCGTGCGACGGCTAAACTCTGTTCGTGATACTCAATGGCTTTGGCATAGTTGCCTAAGGAATAGTAAGCAAGTCCCAGATTGCCTAGCGATGCTCCTTCACCGAAACGATTTTTGATTTCTCGTGCGACAGCTAAATGCTGTTCTTGATACTCAATGGCTTTGGCATAGTTGCCCAGAGAATGGTAAGCAAGTCCCAAACCGCCCAGGGATTGTCCTTCACCAAGTCGGTCTTTAATGGCGCGGTAAATTTGGAGAGATTTTTGCCACGACTGGAATGCAGCGTCAAACTGGCTAATATCATATTGCTGAGTTCCCTGCTGCAAAAGGCGATCTGCCTCTGCTTTAGAAGCCGAATTAGTCGAAGTCTGGGCAAAAACAGGGAGTGGAGAGTAAGCAGTCGGAAGTAGGGGAGCCGTCAGAGACAGCACCAATGCTGCAATGGTGAGACCAGTAGACTTCAAGCGCGAGGGCATCGCAGAAGTTCTCCAGTAAAAGAAAAGTGCCTATCCTAATCTACTTCATCCCGTTTCCAGATTCCGGACGGGTGATCAGCGATGGGTAGCTGCAACGTTTCAATATCACGGGGAAGCTGGATTGAAAGTTCTTTGTGCTTGTCATGCATACCCGAGCGGCTCGGTAGATTTGCTTTTGCAACTTAAAGACCTTCCGCTCCAGCTTGCGCCAGGGGATGGACTTCCATTCATAGGTAGTCGTTAACTCGCCCATGACGTGTCCATTGCGACTGATAACTCTACCTTCCCAAGCACAAGTTTTGCAGATTTACGCAAGAGTCTATGCCCAGCTACTCACGACAATGGATCAAAAAGATAAGCAATCCCTCAAACAGTACTTGCGTACTTTTAAGTGATCCTATAGACTAATGTGGATAGTAGCAAACTAAGCAAAGCGTGTACCCTTCACTAAGCTTTTCTAGAGTTCAGCCCATCGGTTTTTCCAACGGCTAATAGCATTTCACTCATTTGGCATCTATTGCCGACAGGTCAGAGTGATTAACGTGACCGCGTCGCGTCATTCCATTCATTCAGCATGCGGAATAGCCTCGCTTAACAACCCATTGCTGCCTCAATTAAACTTGCAATTCCAGCCAGTGCAACCATTGTGAGCACTTCTTTCGCAAAAATCCATACCTTTGTGGTCGATGGCGGTCATTATCCAGCTTGGGCAAAAGCGGCTGGGTTACCGTCGATCGCCCCGTTTTGGGAGTATGTGCGAGCCTTGGCAAAAGGGACCGGGCGAGCCACCTTCTCATTGAAAGAAGCTGCAACCACCTTTGGTAAGTCAGAAGTCACTATCAAGCGCTGGCTAACCCTGGGCAAACGATATGGGTTCTTCCGTCATTACCAAACTCAAAATGGGGTGGCGATCGTCTTCCACACCTCCCTGGTTAAGCTTTGCCAGCAATTAGAACTAGCATCCTGGGGTGCCACCGCCGAAGTTAAACTCACCGATCTCAGACACGCCAAAGTGTTGGCAACCGAGATCCAAATAGAACAACTGCAACGGGCCTCCTACTATTTAGCTCAAAAACAAGCAAAAACTGAGGGCTATAGAGGCAAGATTGCCAAACCCGAAACGTTACTCACCTCGTCTGCAACTTCCACGGGCGCACTCGTGAAACATGTTTCGCAACAACGCATCTTTGTCAGTGAACAATTCAAGCTCTATGGGGTCTCCCAGCATGGCATTGGCACTGCTTTAAGCCGCAGCGATCGCACGATTCGACGGCGAGTGTCGAATCCGCTGCGGCAGCTCAATGGTTTACCGCCAGTACTCAAGCGACAACTGTGCCAAACCAAACCAGATTACACAACGGTGTATCAGTATCACCAACTATGCTCTGACTCAAGGAATGAGGAATCTAAACGGTACTTTCGGCTTTCTCAGGCAAAGCACCACACCCCCGTGTTTAAAGCAGAGTGCAACCTGTATGTTTTTGGCCATCACTTACTTTCATGCAAAGCGCAAAAACATTTTTTCAATCGCCAGCAATCTCTAAGCCAGCAGTGATGGTGGAGAGAATGAAGGACAAAAATGAGATCTGGCTAAGGCATTAAAACTCTAACCATCCTATAGACCACTTTTTCTTCTGCTTAGGCGATTGGGCAGCCGCATGATCGGACGAGGGCTGTTTTCGCGGTCGCGCTTCTCTATCAGTTGGTTCGGTTCCTTCTGAGCGGGAAACCGGTTGCGATTGCTCCATTTGAACCTGTTCTGCTTCCGTCCGAAGTGGCTCACTCGTCACCTGAGCTTCAGCAGTTGAAGAACGGGACTGGTTTGGCTGAGACTCAACGAGGTGAGCCTGAACCGAAGCCAATGGAGAATGAGGCTCACTGATTTCGGCATTCAATGGAGCACTCGGATAAATCACTTTTGAAATAGCATTAATCGTCTTAGCTTGCTTGCTATTGGCAGGAGGAAGCAAGCCGTATGGATCAGGGGCTGGAGAAAGAATGGCTGAAGCACTTAGGCGAGCAACCTTCGGCAAATTCGCAACCTTACTCATAAGCAGCCATCTTGGAAGCTCGAGATCTCCTGTCTGCCGCAGGTCAGGTTCCATGGAGGATCGTAGCTTCATAAACAGTAGACCTCTTGCCGTGAATAGAGGTAAGTGGCTACAAATAGGTCAAGGAGGAATGATGACCTACAAACAACTGAGCCAACTCAAGCCTGAGTTATTCAAACGCCGCTGCGGAATCCACCCACAAACCTTCGCGCAGATGGTGGATGTGCTGCGTCCTGACCTTGACCGAACCGGTAAACGGGGTGGACAGTGCAAATTAAGCGTGGAAGACCAAATGCTAGTCGTACTTGAGTACTGGCGAGAATACCGGATCCAGTTTCACATTGCCACCACTTGGGGATTGAGTGAGTCGGCAGTGTGCCGCTTGATCCAAAAGGTTGAAAGTCGATTAATAAAGTCAGGTAAGTTCCGGCTACCCGGCAAAAAGCAACTTTATCAGAATGCCAGTACCTGGAGTGTTTGGGCGGTCGATGTCACTGAAAGTCCAATTGAACGTCCCCAAAAAAACAGCGACGCTACTACAGCGGTAATAAAAAGCGGCATACGCTAAAAGCTCAAGTTCTGGTCAATCAAGCCACTGGACAGATTATCTGTACGGCGTTTGGCAAAGGGCGAGTCCATGACTTTCGACGGTTCAAGTTACATCGTCTGCCGATGCTACCAGAGCAGTTGTGTTTGGCGGATAAGGGCTATCAAGGTATTGCAAAGCTCCATCCCTCTGCTTGTATTCCAACCAAAAAACCGCGTCAAGGCAAACTGAGCAGAGCGGAGCGGCAGCATAACCGAAATCTAGCCCGATTGCGGGTGGTCGCTGAGCATGTGAATCGTAAGCTCAAGATTTTTCGGATTCTTGCTGAACGGTCTCGAAATCGACGCAAGCGCTTCGGGTTGCGCTTCAATCTCATTGCAGCGATCATCAACTTTGAACTTGCCCTCTCGTCTTGATTCACGCAAGAGTTCTCGTTCTCGCACTTTCTGAGCATCAGACCGTGTCAGGCGATACGCAGTGTGTTCTGGCTTAGTCTGAGCAGTCCTAGGCTGAGCCGTAGTCCGCTCAGGTACAGCATCAGGCTGGCCGCTGCCCGCCAAAGAACTAGATAGCATCAGCGAGAGATCCCCTTGCATGTGCACCAATGCAGCTTCAAGGGTGGCAACTCGGTGGCTCAAGTCTGGCTGTTCATCCGCCCCATCGACAAGCTGAGGTGGCGTTGTCTCTTCTAAAGCGTCGTCCTGAGACTGAGGTGGTAAAGCTAGTTGCTGTTGCAGTCCCAGCTTTAATAACTGTTTAATCGCCTCTGACATCGACAACTTCGAGGTGGTTTTGTACTCCTGTAGCTGGGCGTAAAATTCTGGCTGAAGATAAGCCATCACTGGCCGATGGGTTGCTAACCACTCTGCTGTTGCCATGTCCTGTCCTTGAGAGTGCAAAAAGATGATTTAACCAAGCAATTTACTACTTTTTTTAGCAAAATGCTAGTATTTCACTAAAAAAAGCTCGAAATTTCTCAAAGAATGTGGTTTTGAGGCTTGACAAGGGTGATTGAATGTGATTTTATTAGTGAGAATTGCTGCGTCCCTAAATTTAAGGGATACCTTTTAAAGCAGCTTCTGGACCTGCGCCCAGCTCCTCTTCGTTACATGCGAGCAGCTACGGTCAGATTTATAAGTTTTCATTGACGAATGAACCATTAGGATAGAAAGCCATTCACGAGCGGCTTTGAGATGTCTGATCGCAATTCCTTAAAGCGTTCTATCTAATTGTTTTGATTCAATGTGAATTCATTCCAGGGGTTGCCCTGCGATCGTGCTCAGCAGTCCGCGATCGCGTATCTACTTACGGAGAATTTTCATGGCTTACCCATTGTTTGAGAACCAACTCAATGACGTGAATCGTCGCCTCAAGATTGCCAAGACGGGGGTGACGTTGATTCAAAAGGGAAATTCCCTTTATGCCAGAGGCACTTTTCCACCCAAACCTGGTTCTAAGAAACCGGAACCCCATCAGCAAGAAATTGCACTCAAGGTGAAGGCAGTCCCCGCCGGAATGAAGGAGGCGGAAGCCAAAGCGAAAGAGATCAGCTCAGCGTTGGTGTTGAAGAAGTTTGACTGGTCCACTTATTCAGCACGTCCACTCAAAACACCTGACCAGCGAACGGTCACTCAATGGATCGTGGCCCTGGAGAAGGATTACTTTGAGCGCCGCAAACGCACCCCAAAAAGTGAATGCACTTGGAGGGCCCATTATCGAGAGTATCTGCGGCGGCTCCCGCAAACGCAAACGTTGACGCTCAACTTGCTCGATCAGGCTGTGCGGCAGACCAAACCTGACAGTTGCACCCGAGCCGCAATGAGTCTTACCTGTGGCACTCTAGGAAAATTTGCTGGATTTGATGTGACAGGGATTAAAGCGCTCAAAGGGCGTTACTCTTCTCTTAAACCCGCTCGCCGGGATCTGCCGACCGATGAAGCGATCGTTCAGGCGATTTGCCAAATTCCGAATCCCAAGTGGCGCTGGGTGGCGGGCATGATGGCAACCTATGGCTTGCGACCCCACGAAGTATTTCACCTGGATGTCCAGGCGCTGGAAGAGGGCGGTGACATGATTGAAGTGTTAGACGGGAAAACGGGGGCGCGCAAAGTTCCACCGCTCTACCCGGAATGGGTTGAACAATTCAACCTACGCCACCCACAAATGCCTCAAGTGACTGGCAAAGACAACCAGCAGCTTGGAAGCCGGGTTTCAGTAGCATTTAAACGATACGGAGTCCCCTTCAAACCCTATGACTTGCGGCATTGTTGGGCAGTCCGGTCGCTTCGATTTGGGGTGGAGGTGAGTTTAGCCGCGCGGCGAATGGGGCATGGGGTGGACATCCACACCAAGATCTATCAGGCTTGGATTTCGGAGGGCATTGACCGCCAAGCTTACGAAGCGACGATCAATCATCCCAATCGCCCCCAGGCTCCGATGGTGTGGATGCCCGACGAGGCAGAGGAATCAGAGCAGCAACCTGAGGATGCGGTGGCAGAGACCCAGCATTCAGATCCTGAGAGCACGATGGAAAAGGTGGCAGCGGGTACCGAGCCATCTGCCCTCTCACCCCTGCCGGAGGAAGCGGCGATTCTGGAGCCAGAAGACCAGACACCACAGCCATCCCATGACCCGACCCTGGGATTGAAGGAGGGTGAAGCCGACAGCGAACCCACGCACGGCTGGAGAGACTGCGCTTAAAAAAGGTGAGGAGGTCGGATCGCTGAAACGATCCGACCCCTCGAATACCAACCAATTTAAGGGGGATCTTCCCCCTTTTTTTCCTTGATTTCTTCCTTCTTTTTGGGGGTATATCTAGCCCTAATGGCAGGTATTCAACGGTAATCAGCCGTGAGAGGAAAGGGCTTAGAGTCGCCGCTCAGCAAGTGTTTGACAGGTTTTCAGTCGAGCAGGGACTATGGAAGTCAACACATTCTTTGTGCGTTAACCCCTATTTGAAACGGCTGCCCCACCGATGATTGAACCGATGCAATTTGACCTTGCGTAGATCTCTCCTTAATCAAAGAACTCGAGAGTTCTATCCGATTCCTGGTTGACGAGACCATACCAACCGTGAAGCAGGAGCAGCCCCGGTTCCTCAATTCTCTGGTGATAGGCGCTAATCCTATTCGTTGGCTGGAACGGACCGTTTTGCTGGGGGCACTGCAAGGGCCTGCTGACATCGCTCAACCTGCCACTGCCACCGAGGTAGCCCAGAGCCAGGAATCGTCATGTCCCGACAATGGGTCCCGACCTTGAACAGTCCTTTCCGCCGCAGTTTACGCAACTGTTCGGCGGAGAGACCCAAGACTTGAGCGGCTTGAGCGGTTGGCAACCAGGCAGAAGGAGGCTGTAGATAGGACTCGATGGAGGTTGCGGCTTCGATCCGAGTCAGGTCCTGAACGGGGAGACTGACTAAGGTTGCAGGGGTAGAGGGGTTGGAAGCGACTGGATCTAAATTGGGTTGAATGTGGTATTCCCAACCGTGGGAACGGATGAAAGTCATGCCGATGATGCAGCCCGTTTGGCGCTGCCAAATACCCTGGTCATTTTCACCCGCCCATTGCACCCGTTCACCAAAGTGAAACTGAGGTTCGGTGAAATCTGGCTGGGGTACTACCACCAACCAGACTGGGTCAAGCGGATGCGGAGACGTTTTAGAACGAGACATAGTGATCATCCTTTTATAAAAGTTGTTTGGGCAAGTCCTCCAGTCGTCATCTCTCAGGTGCAGCGAAGAGAGACAGGCGAACTTGGCCTTATGAAACTCACACGCTTTCGGGAATCCTAGGAGGGGTGAGTGCGCTACTGCGATGAAACGAATGAAACAGGCGATGAATTTGATTCCAGTGGGGGTGTTGGTGGTGTTGATAGCAGGTCTGTCGTTTCAAAAATGGCAGACCTTTCAAGCGTCAACGCTGGACTACAACCATCCCAATCAACGACCTCAAGGATTGGCTCCCAGCCCAGGACGCTCGGAAAGGTGGGAAGTGGTGAATGTAATAGATGGAGACACGCTTACCGTTAAGGCTGAGGGGAAAGACGATCTCATTCGACCCTGCGGCATTGATGCACCGCAACTGGGTCAGCCGATGGGGAACGATGCGCGTGAAAAGTTAAGATCGCTCGTCAGTGCAGTTGGGAATCAGGTGATTGTGGTTCCATCAGAGCGAGATCGAAGTGGGCTGTTGCTGGCAGAAGTTTTTGTGTCGGCAGGCAAAGGGACGGAAGAGGAGAAGCTGCTGAATTACGAGCTGGTTCGAGTAGGAATGGCGCGTCATTACCAGCAATACAGCGATCGCTGCCCCAATGGAAGTGAGTTTTTGGCTGAGGCTGAGCAGGTAGCGAAGGGTAAGCGGTTGGGAGTATGGGCTGGAGAGTATTAAAAGCCGTTAGTTTCTTGGCGATCGCTGAGCCCATGAACGATACTCCTAACAGAAACTCCCTAGCTTTGAAGCTAAGATAGTTTGCTGTTTGATGGGTGTGGCAAGGGGTGACGGGTGGGTGTGATGGGGTGTGACATCACCCTGTGATGCATTTCTGTCACCGGTGTGACATCACACCCCCTGTGATAGCTCCACACCCTTATATCACGCGCATCACACCCCATCACCCTGTGATGGCATCACACCCCATCACACCCCCAAAAGCACTGTATTTTAAGAAGTCGCCATCACCCTGTGATACTCCAAAACCCTGATTGGCTAAGCCAATAAAGTGATTGCGAATATCCTCGGTAGAAACTGATTTGAATTCCTTTACGTTTCGCTTCACATCAATTGCTTTGATAAAGCCATTTTGCTTGATTGAATAGTCAACAATCGGGCGTAATTCTAGCAACACATCTTCTAAATCGAAGTCGATTTTAAGGGGTTCAGAGGTGGGGTGTACTTCCTGAATTTGGGTAAGCTCATGAGCGGCCTGTTGCTCCACAGGACATCGCTGAGTATTTGGAGTCTCCAATTTGTAAGCATCCCTGATCTGCTGGATCTTCACTTCGGTGAGATTGGGGGAAGCCAATAAATCAGCTATATCCGAGGCTTGTGAAGTGCCCACTTCTGACACTTCCACACCGGGGCGCAAGTCAATTACATTGGGCACCGCTTCCCAGGTGGGATATTGGGGAATGTTACCGGGTGCGACTAAAGCAGAATAAACAGCGTTGCTGGTGAGCCAAACTCTACCCGGCGGTAAGGTTGTCTCATCAAAGGGAATTGCGAGGGTATCACAGATATTTTTGCATCCAGTCCGGTCGGGTCCGATCGCGGCGATCGCGGTAAACATCGCTCTGTTTGATCTGCCACTAAATCCTAAGTCTTCGAGCGTGACCGACTGACCCGACAGCCATACCGCCATGTTGCAGCCTCGCAGCAGGGAAGCTAGAGCTGTAATCTTTGATTTGAATGCCTGTTTCTGCTTGGGGGTGAATAGCCCGATCAGGGCGGTGATCTCTTCAAGCAAGAGAACAAATGGCTCGTAGGTTCCCGGCTGGTTATTGCGGCGGCTTCCTTCGTAGCTAAATAGCTCCAGCGTTGCCATCAAATCTGAAAATATCTGATCATCCTGTTGCAGGCGATCTTTGAGGTAATGCTTTTCCGCCCTGGCCCAATATCCCGCTTCCTCTAGCTTGTTTTTTGGATTGAAGATCCAATACCGTAAGCCGCGTTCTTTCACACCCAAACTCAGGGCGATCGCGGCCAGCAGTCCTTTGCCACTGCCAGGAAGACCCGCAAGGATGACAGGTTGGAGTGGCGCAGAGGTCAGCGATCGCAAAAACTCCATTGCATTGGGCGGCTGAACGGGCGGTGTTTCACCGAAGGCGGTCGCTAACTCATCTAAAGTTTCAGGTGGATTGGCAGTGGTGCCATTAATGGGTACTAACTCAGGCTCAAACCAGCGATGCCCTTTCGCCTCGGTTTCAGTCTGCTCTAGTAACCCATCTAGCTTTTCGCCATAGTGATCCTCTAGCAGGTTCCAGCCATCGCGGTTGAGCGGAATCCCTTTTTGAGCCGCATGAAGCAGTTGCTCAGCAGCGGCATTCTTGCCAACCGATTCGGTGTACTCCTTCAACTCATTGCCTCTGGCAGCAACCGCAGAGCCATTGTGCTTGATGGCAAACTCCGCCCGGGCGATCGCATTGTTCTGTTTCTTTTGCGAGAGTGCCACTCCGCCCAAGGTCAGGGCACCTGCAACAAAATAGTTGGTGAATGCTAGAGCGACAGCACCTAAGCCCAAGCTGCCAATCATTAGATAGGGCACGTTATCGCATTCATCCATCGCCTGCCTGACAGCGGTTTCATTCCAATCTTCTGCGGTGTTATGCATGGGTGGCTTCCTCCTTTTTGGGGAAGATTTCAGGGTAGATGGATAAGGCAATTCGCACGATGCGATCGACCAGGAACAGCACTGAGAACATGAGGGCAACGTTGATCCAATCGATTTTGCCGACCTGGAAGGTGATCAAATACCACAGGAAGGTGAACAGGTTGCCATCAGTCACGGGCGGATGAGTGATAAAACAAATCCCCAATTCCAGGACATAGACGATGTTTCGAGTGCTGCAAAGGGTTTGATAGGTGCGGATCGGGTGATTGTTATAGGAGCGTTTCAGGCTAGTTACTGCCCGACCCTCTCCTTTCTTTTGACGATAAGTAGCCCATGTTGCCCACTGCTCAATGATTCGTCTCATCCGTTTAGGATTGCGTTTGTAGAGGTAGGGAGCCAGCTCTAAACCCTGGAAAATGGCATAGAGCATACTTCCTAGAAGCGCTGCAAAGAATCCAGCAATCCACTGGAACAATGCACCGATACCGGGCAAGGCAAACAGGAATTCAGCAAAATTGGTGAAGTCGATGCGGTTGGCTAGCAGAATGATGAAGTCCACAAATGGCTGCACGTTAAAGAAGATCGCCATTAGTAGCAGTAATACCAGCAGTAGGCAAATGACCAGCAAGAGGGGACTCCAGCCCTCTTGCTCGTTCTGTTGCCCTGGTTCACCGATAGAAGCCTGTCGATTTTTGCCGAATCGGATTTTTAGCTTACGTTTAGAGTTGTCTGCGGTTTGGGTCATATTTTCAGAAATTTCGGTTTGCGCTTTTTCGGGTTGATAGGGATAGCTCGTTTTTGCAGAGTCGGTCAGATACCACTTGAAAAGGGTGTCGCCTTCCGATATCGCCTGGATATCCGACAGGCTGAGGTAAGAGGGCTTTTGATCTTGAAAAGGTGCTTGCAGCCATCCGTACTCTCCTTCGGCTTTGTAAGCCCAAAAAGTACCCCGCTCTGGGTGAGATGCTGATACCAAATATTGTTTAGTAGGGTCAATCTGCTGGGGAGGCTTGGCGGCGGTTTGGGTCATGAGGGTTTCTCCACATAGTTAGGCTGAATAATTAGTGTTGAAGTCGGGCATTCGCCCCACCGATGCGCCCATCGCCTGCTTGCGGGTTGATGCCGTGCAGGTCCATCGCTTTTCGCACGAGCTGGAAATCTTGAGTAATGGCAATGTCGGTCATGGCAATACCGCTGCCGCCTATATCTGCCATCACGGCGGTGCCACCCTGGTTATCACAGACCACGGAACCCGGTGCGAGGCTTAAGCCTGTGGCAGGATTAACCACTTTTCCACCGGGGTAAACGTTGCCAAACTTGGTGGCATTGCTGGCAGATACCAGGAAAGTGCTACAGCCTTTCATCAGGCGCATATCAGCGGTTTTAGCTTCAGCAGCGACTTTCTCAGCGTCTAGTTTCTTGAGTTCCTGTTCGGTAGAGATGGCGGCGGCTCGGTCTCGCACCTGGCTGAGTCGTTCTAAGTTGCGTTGAGTGTCAGGGATGGAGGCGATCGCACATCCGACTAGAGCCACACCCAAAATAACTTTGATGATGGTGGCCTGATGGCGGCGACGGTAACGAAATGGTAGTTTCATAGGGTGAATCCTTGTGAGGGTTTGCTTTTTTGTAGGGGGCGATCGCGTTGCCGTCCAAAGTTCCGCGATCGCTCTCTCTTAGTTTTTTGCCCAGTAGGTAACTTCTTCGTTGAGATAGCGTTCATCGCGCTCAATAGCGACGTGGAGCATCCAGCATCAAATTGGTTGCCGCCTGAGTTGGCAGAGTTGATGATGGGCACTCCATCAAAATCAACCGATTGAATGATGGCAACATGCCCGGTATTGCCTGTCCGCCCTGGTGTGCCCGGTGGAATTCGAGCGACTGCCCCAGCTTCCGGCTGGGAAACTGGCTGGTAGCCAGCGGCGATCATGTGATCTGCGAATTCCCCGGTGTACTTGCTCAGATCGGGCACTTGGGGATTTTTGCGATGTACATATTCAGCACAGTTGCAGAATTTAGGCGATGGTTCTGGTTGGATGGGATGGGCGATCGCAATGCACCCAGCAATCATTAAAGCGACTGCGAAATCAAGATCCATAGGTTTCTTCCAGTAACTCAGCAAAGATTTGTTTGGCTCGTTCGTAGTTAGGGTCTGCGTCGGTTTCGATAATCAAAGTGGTCACGCGATCAAAAAGTGGCAATTGCCCACGGCAAGGCAGCGGCACGGGTTTGGGTGGTCTGATCTGGGGTCGCTTCATTTGGATTCCTTTGAGTAGCAAGGATGAAGAGCAGCAATGCTAAGCAGAGAAAAGCGGTTACTTCCCCAAGGCTTGCAACAATTCCAGTGCTTCTTTGAGGGAGTCGGTCTGGTCAGACTGCTCAGAGTCAATTCGATAGGCTTTCTCCTGATAGCGCTGCTGTTGCAGCTTCAATGCCATCGCTTTGGCTGCGATCGCGTCTTTGGCTTGCTTAGTCTGGTTCAACTTTGCCTTGCGATTATCTAAGTCGGTTTCCATGGCATCAGAGATTTGATCTGCCACTTCAATGAACTGGGAGGCGACTGCTAGGGGGTCTTCAAAGGTGATGGATTTCCCAGTACGCAATGATTCCAGGCTGAATGCAGCAGGGAGCTGTGGAGTGGAGAGCACGATCTGATGGTTGCCCACTTCTACGGTGGTTTGAATCGGGACGGGTTCTGGTTCGGATGGGGCGATGTCGAATTCATGTAATAGGCGATCGCAATCAGTAGGGCTAACTCCTTTTGAAGTATCCATGCCCAATTCTTTACAGCGATTAAAAACAGTGGTTTTAGCAAGGGAGTAGTCTTTGCAAAATTTGGTCAGTGAAGTCTTCATGGTTGCCTCTGAACGGTGTGGGTACTGGGGTGGAACGGTTGGAACACGCACGGAACAGTGTGAAACAAGTAGCTCTCGTTTCGGGTGCGTTCTAGCGCTGTTTCTAAGGTGTTCCGATTTCTAAAATAAATGCTAACATATGTTTTAATAGTAGTGCTAGTATTACTACTGCAATGATCACTATTCCTGGAAGGTGAGATAGTATTTATGGCAGAAGCAATAAATGAAGCCATGCGACTACAAGTAGACATCCCAGACGACCTGAAAACGCGACTGAAACTCCAATCCGTTCGCGATGGCGTAACTATGTCTGAAGTAGTTGAAAAGGCTCTACATGAGTATTTAGATAAAGTGGAAAAGACGGCTACTAACAAGGGCAAGTAAGGGGAAGGATCGTGATGGCACAATTGCTTCAACAATCCACTGACCAGCGCATCGTCATCCAAGGAACATGGGATCACTTCACACTCATCCAGCAGGGTTTTGAAGCAACCCCCGGTGCCAAACTGTCTTACTACCAAGGGACGATAGAAATTCTCATGCCTGGAGAAGACCACGAGTTTTTTTCCCGTGTCATCCATTATTTGGTGACTACATTTCTACTCAAACAGGGAATCAAATTCAAGATGACCGGGGCAAAGACTCAGGAGAAACCAGGGGAGGTTTCTGCTCAGGCCGATGAGTCTTACTGTCTGGGTGGCTCTAAGCCAATCCCTGATTTGTCGATTGAAGTCATTTTCAGCAGTGGAGCGAATAAGCTACCGCGATACAGAGCCTTGGGCGTGATTGAAGTGTGGTTCTGGGAGGATGGAGTCCTTACGCTGTATCATCTGCGCGGCAACGGGTATGAACAGATTGAACGGAGTGAATTACCTGGATTAGATCAGTTGGATGTGAACTTACTAAGGCGCTGCATCTTGATGGCTGAAACTGATTTTGCCGAAGCGGTGCAAGTTTTCCAACAGTCGATTTAGAGTAGTTTTTGAAAAACTACGACATTTTGCCAGATCTGCGCTTAGATCATTCAAGCGACTCACTACAGCCCACTCGCTGAGTGTAGATAAGCGCCCGATCACGAACCAGTTTTCCCGTTTGAAACTCCAGGAGGTGAGCCCGTGACATAGAAAACCCTTTAAAAAGTCAGAACCCCCACTGCGTCAACAGAAGGGGCGAAAAGACCTTATTTAGTTCTGGATAGGATTTGGAGACTCTAACTGCGCCACCGAAAAGCAAATGTTAGGTCATCCAGCTTTGCTATGCCAATTTTAGTAGCAATTTGTCAAAAGGTGCAACATCTTTGACGAATTTCACTGATTTTGCATAGCTTCCTATCTGCCGTTCGTTCACAAGGCATAGGGAGTTCATCGTGCATCGAAAATTTTTTAACTACTGGGAGGACAGACCATGACTCTGCCTCTCATCCCCTCATTCAAGGGGGTTGGAGTTTCGCTCCAACCCAAACGTTCCCATACCAGTCCTCAGTTTCAGTCAGTGGCAGAAGGGGAGGATGCCTTCCTCGCGCTGTTTCCCCATCGCCATGACTACATCTGGGCAGAGCATCCTCAGCCCACGGCGAAGCCAGAGTGGCAAACCGAAAGTCGTCATCCGCTCTCAGATCGCTTGATCCTGCAAGGCGGCTATCTCTACGGGGTGCGCTTTGGACCTAAGACCCATTACCTGCTGTTCGATATTGACAGTGGTAGTCTCTATCATCCCCGGCGTGACCCGTTTGCGATCGCGCGTCTGGTAGCGGCCCTGGAAGTGCTGGGACTGGTGAGCTACATTGCCGTGACCAGTTCCTATAGTGGGGGTCTGCATCTTTACTTTCCGTTTGAACGGGCGCAGAAGTCTTATGAACTCGCGGGAGCGGTGCAAGCCCTATTAGAAAACGCTGGCTTTGTGTTCTCTCCTGGTCAGCTGGAACTGTTTCCCAATGATCGTGGCTTCGTCGATGGCAAGCCGACGCTGTATGCGGCGCATCGGCTGCCGCTTCAGTTGGGTTCTTATTTGCTTGACTCCGATTGGGAACCGATCTTTAGCACTCCAGCGGAGTTTGTGCACCAGTGGCGGTTTTGTCTGGGCCGCAACCCGGTCACGTCTAAAGCATTGAAACGGGTGCTGAAGGCGGCAAAACGGCGGCGCTTTAGTCTATCGGGCAAGGTAGACAAGTTCTTGAATGACCTGAATGCGGAGATTGAACCGGGCTGGAGTGGGACAGGACAAACCAATCGAATTCTGGGACGGATTGCGATGAGAACGTATATCTTTGCCAAGATTCTGTATGGCCATTGCCTGGAGGGTCAGGCGCTGGTGGAAAAGATGGTGGAGATTGCAACGGCGCTACCGGGTTACCGGGAGTTTTGCCAGCATCAGCATGAGATTCGGCAGCGGGTGGAGGAGTGGGCACAGTCGGTTGAAACCACAACTCGTTATTTTCCCTACAAGGGGCGGAGGGCTAAACCGAATCGGTCTTCTCAGCCAGCGGAGACTCCAAGTTGGCATGAGCAGCAGTTAGAGGATGCACGGGGGCGAATTAGCAGGGCGATCGCGCAACTGCTGGAGTCGAATAGTCTACCGATTGGGGCGACGGCGAGGTTTAGCGCCTTAACGGCAAGTGGCATTGGTGGGGCGACGCTCTATAGACATAAGGATTTATGGCATCCCGAATACTTGATACCTGGGGATAACCCCCCGTACCCCCTAGGTTTAGACATTGAGCGCGAAGGGAACGCGCCAAAGTGTCCAAGCTTATTAGCGCTCAAGTCCAGTAATACGCCATCTGGCAAGCATTTGAGCGGTGCGAGAGATGCGAATGCTGAAGCAATAAGTAGTAATACTCAAGAGAAAAAGGAGGGGGTTGAATTTGTCAGGCAGAAGTTGGCTGAGGTGGAGCAGGTGCAGGCGTATAAACGAGCGGCTCAGCTGGAGCTTTGGCAGCTGTATGGGCAGGTGGAGGGGCAATTGACTGCTTCGGTGGCTCAGGTGGACAAAATGCGGCAATGGCTGGAGTCGGGGGATGCCATTCTGGTGGCGGAAGCAGAGGTGTTTTTTGGTCTGATGCAGCAGAACTCAAAGGGGTCTGAGTAGAAATTAATTCGTCATTCGCTGAGGTCGCTTCAGTCAGGAACCTAACCACTTCAATCGATTGAAGTGGTTAGGTTCCTTCGGCTATTTCCATTCAATTAGTTTCCCTAGCGAGTAGGGAGCGACCTTCATCATGCTGGGTTCATGCATTGCGATCGCGTCAGGTTTCTATTCAATTAGGGGTTAAGTTAAACTCAGCGGAGTGGGTGACTGCTCCGCTGAGTTTAACTTAACCCCAACTTCCTCCTAAACTCTCCTCAAGTAGAGCCTTGAGAAATGGGAATCTCAATCCGAAAGGCTGCTCCCTGTCCTAATGCAGAAACACAGTTCAGTGAGCCTCCATGTTTTTCAGTAACGATCTGATAGCTAATTGATAATCCCATGCCCGTGCCTTTGCCAACTTCTTTGGTAGTGAAAAAGGGATCGAACAATCGTTGCTGTACATTGTCGGGAATTCCAGAGCCATTGTCTGTAACGGAGATGGCTATGCGATCAGGGGAGATTCTCGCGGTATGGATGGTAATCACAGGAGAGGCGAAAGAGTTTTGAGGGCTGTTAGCGTCAGCGGCGCTTTGCGTTTTTGAGGCTTCGACGTGAGGTGGTGAGAAGTTTTGAGAATTCTCTTCCAATGCGTCGATCGCATTGCTGAGGATATTCATAAACACCTGATTCAACTGTCCGGCATAGCATTCCACCAGTGGCAAGTTGCCGTAGTTTTTCACGACTGAGATTGCACCGCGTTCGTGCGTACCTTTCAGACGGCTTTGCAAAATCATCAATGTGCTATCAATCCCCTCGTGGATATCGACTGCCTTCACTTCTGCCTCATCCATGCGTGAGAATGTTCGCAAAGAAGCAACAATCGCCTGAATCCGCTCTGCCCCTACCTTCATAGAATTCAGCAGCTTGGGTAAATCCTCTAGTAAAAACGCAAGATCGATCACCTCAACTTTGGCTTGAATTGAGGCTGTGGGAGGCGAATACTCTTGTTGATACATCTCCAGTAGATCTAGCAACTCGTTCACATATTCATCGGCATAGGTCAGGTTGCNTCCGGTTTGAGCAGCCGTTTCTCCATCCTGGCGACAACTTCTGGTTTTTCTTTGCCGGGCATGGCAAGCGCCACCGCGATCGCGACTACCTGATGCCAAGTGATGTTAACCCCCGCAACATTGAAGGCACCGCCATTGCCCTTAACCATGTGACCGAGCGGCTGCGCCGTTGTGGCGCTGACAACGTCATCCTGCTGCTCGACGCTTGCCGGAATGATGGAGATCGCGACGGTGAAGGGCTTGGAATTGAAAAACAGCAGGGGGTGGTGACGCTGTTTGCCTGTAGCCCCAGCGAGCGATCGTATGAGATTGAGGCATTGCAGCAAGGTGCCTTCACCCATACGCTACTGCAAGGATTACGGCTGCAAGGGGAAGGGAACTGCGCCACCGTGGAACGACTGGATCAGTACCTCCGGTATCGCGTGCCTGAGCTTAATCGGCGTTACAACAAACCCCCGCAAACCCCATATACCAATGCGGAACCGATCGCCAAACGGCATCTAATTCTGTTACCGCAGAAAGCAACTCTGACAGATGTGATGGCACTAAAAAATGATGCTCTAGAAGCAGAAGCAAAACGGAATTGGGAAGTGGCGGAACAACTGTGGGTCAGAGTCTTAGCGGCATCGCCAGCGGATCAGCAAGCGATCTCAGGGATTCGTCGATTGGCACAAATACCAGCGGCATCGCCAGCGGATCAGCAAGCGATCTCAGGGATTCGTCGATTGGCACAAATACCAGCGGCATCGCCAGCGGATCAGCAAGCGATCTCAGGGATTCGTCGATTGGCACAAATACCAGCAGAACCTAGTTCCATTCGCCCCTCAAAAAGGGTGAAAGAAATTTTAGAGGTTTTGGGAGGTGTAGTAGGATTTGGTACTGTTGTGTGGTTGCTATGGCGGTCTGTACCTGCTCTAATGCCAGCAACCAGTCCTAGTTCACAAAAATCTTCTGCATTAAATCAAGCACCAGGCAGATTCTATTGCGGTACAGATAAAGGGTCTCCTGCTACTTTGGTTGATCACCCTAATAGAGGAATAATAGTTTTTATTCGATGGACTAAACAATACTGGACTCCCTTAGGATCAACACCTTTAGAACGATGTAAAGAAGTGTCAAGTAGATTCCAGAAAAATAAAGACTACGGAAAGCTAAACTACATCATCAGACCATCTGCGGAGGGTTATCTAGCTATTTGCGCTAGTGAATCGAAGGATACCCAGTGCTCCCCTGAACAAGTGTTAATACTTCTTCCTCCAAAAATTAAGCCAGACGAAATTATCAAGGAACTAGAAGAAATCAATAGCAATACCAGTGCAAGCCCTGTGGAGTTGTAATCTTTGTTTTTACTAGCGGTTGTTTCAAGCCGACAAAGTGTATTTGATCTAAGCCCGATTTTACTGCAAAGGGTTTTCTATTCATCTGCTGCTACCCACCGTGATGAAGACACCGAATAACTCCAGGGATGCCATTTGAGCTGCATTCAGGCGAGGATAGAGAAAAAGACTGGAGTAAGAGGCATGGCAGACGAGACAGCGCAACTGTGGCTAGTGACCTAAGTTTACTTGCTGTCCAATTGAATCAATCTTGATGACATCAAAGGTGACAGCATTTGCAGGAGAAGCCTGTTGTGTAAGAGATTTAGGTAAGGTAATTTCTACCTCATCTGAACTGGGTAAAGGGACTGAGATTACTTCTTGATGATGCCAAAGACCACTCGGAGGTTCTGCCTCAAAATCCACGGGTTGAGTGTATATCTCCCGTGGATTGGTTACTTTTTTTACGGAATTGAGCACTTGGCGAAGCCCCTCCACTACATCTAGAAAGGCTGCATCGCGATCGCTCCACTGGGTCACCGGCTTAGCGTCTTTCGGTAAAATCTGGAGTTTGCTAAAAGGCGAGCCTCTCCAATCGCAGGGGCGAAGAATAATAGGAATGACACGAGCTGTGCCTGCATTATGTCGCTCAATCGACCTCTGCATTTCGATGTCGTAGCAATAGTCAGACGCCATGAAGGGTGGACTGATCAACAATAGAATGATTCGCGCCGATTCCAAGTTCCCTTTAATCTGGGCTTCCCATTCTTCTCCCGCTTCAATGGCGCGATCGTGCCAAGCCTCTATTTTTTTCTGCCGTTTCAGGTTTGCCAAATGAATGTCCAGTTCTTGCCGTAGATCATCATCCCGATGGGAGTAGGAGATAAACACCTCGATCGGCTCGTTGATAGAAGGAGTAGTGGTAACCGGAACGGTGGGTGGGGAAGGAACATCCGGTTTGGGCTGAACGGTCGCTTCTCCAGTGGGTGTCTGTTTGAGCAGCACTGACGTGTGCTGATCCGCTGGCGATGCCGCTGGTATTTGTGCCAATCGACGAATCCCTGAGATCGCTTGCTGATCCGCTGGCGATGCCGCTGGTATTTGTGCCAATCGACGAATCCCTGAGATCGCTTGCTGATCCGCTGGCGATGCCGCTAAGACTCTGACCCACAGTTGTTCCGCCACTTCCCAATTCCGTTTTGCTTCTGCTTCTAGAGCATCATTTTTTAGTGCCATCACATCTGTCAGAGTTGCTTTCTGCGGTAACAGAATTAGATGCCGTTTGGCGATCGGTTCCGCATTGGTATATGGGGTTTGCGGGGGTTTGTTGTAACGCCGATTAAGCTCAGGCACGCGATACCGGAGGTACTGATCCAGTCGTTCCACGGTGGCGCAGTTCCCTTCCCCTTGCAGCCGTAATCCTTGCAGTAGCGTATGGGTGAAGGCACCTTGCTGCAATGCCTCAATCTCATACGATCGCTCGCTGGGGCTACAGGCAAACAGCGTCACCACCCCCTGCTGTTTTTCAATTCCAAGCCCTTCACCGTCGCGATCTCCATCATTCCGGCAAGCGTCGAGCAGCAGGATGACGTTGTCAGCGCCACAACGGCGCAGCCGCTCGGTCACATGGTTAAGGGCAATGGCGGTGCCTTCAATGTTGCGGGGGTTAACATCACTTGGCATCAGGTAGTCGCGATCGCGGTGGCGCTTGCCATGCCCGGCAAAGAAAAACCAGAAGTTGTCGCCAGGATGGAGAAACGGCTGCTCAAACCGGATATCGAGAAAGCGATCCAGTTTCGCAAAGGTCGGTAAGGGTTTGAAGGGAGGACCATGCTCCAGTTCGATGTCAGGCGCACCCTCGGCAAAGTAATAGACCTGCTCAAAGCCGATCTCGTTGCGGTAGTAATCCCTCATAGCTTCAGCATCCCGCTTGGCATAGCTAAGGGCTTGCAGATTGTCGTAGTTGTTTATGCCAATGGCGATCGCCCAGTTCTGTCCCATGCCCCATGCCTGACTTTTTTCTTCCCACTACAAGGTAAGCGCTTGGTTAGTCCAGAGGCAAGCGCTTGTCGGGTAGGAGCAGAAGGCGGGTGGGTAGGGAGCTGAGCAAAAAGCTGCGATTACGCGTCGCGTAGGATTAGGGTAGAGAAGCAAGGAAAAGGGTAAAAGGGTTAAGAGCGCAAAGGGCTACAGTTGAGTCACGCGGAGGCGCAGACAACACGAAAACCGATGGCGTCGAATCTATTGCCCGGCACCGGCCAGTAGCGCTCGGCAGAACGGCAATTCCTGGGATTGATGTAACCACGCCCCCCGCGCTATAGCCGATACTTGTCATCGCCTCCGGCTATGCGGCTTAGTTATAGCAACCCCAGTCCCCACTGCTAAAGGAGCTATTTTTAGTCAAATTTTGCCCCGCAAAGCATTAGAGAATTTACGAATCGATTTAGCGTCCGACAAAACACTCTACGATCTGCTAATACCAAATCTAAAAAAGGGAGTGGCAAATGGGAGAGTAAGGTCTAGCTTGTGGAGAAAAATAGCAATGGTCGGTGTCACCCGCATCAAAATCCGAGAAACAGTCACAGAATTGGAAGCATTGATTCAACAGCAATCTCATCCAAACCTAAAAGAACGGTTGCAAGTGTTGTACTTGCTGCAGTTACCGGATGCCATGAGTATTAGCGCGATTGCGAAAGTGGTTGGGCGGCACCGGGGCAGTGTACAACGGTGGTTGAGCCAGTACCGGGAAACAGGCTTGAACGGACTACTTGAAACGCACCAAAGCCCAGGACGACCGCAGGTGATTCCAACGTGGGCAGTGGCGAGCCTGAAACGACGGTTAGATGACCCTGAAACAGGCTTTGGCAGCTATACGCAAGTGCAGCAATGGCTATCGGAAACCTTGAACGTGGAAGCTGAGTATGCCACCGTGCATCATCTGGTGCGGTATCGCTTGGGTGCGAAGTTGAAAGCCGCCCGTCCCGTGCATGCCAAACAGAACCCAGAAGCCCTTACGGCCTTTAAGCAAACCTCAGCGACGACCTCATCCTGCTGAAACAGTATGCAGCGCTAGTCAAACCGGAGTTTGAACGGCTTCGCTACTTTGCGGCTGACGAGAGTCGCTTTGGATTGAAAACGACGGTTGGTCGCTTGATCACGAGTTTAGGCGTGAAACCATTGGGCACTTGGCAATGACAGTTCAAAGCCTTTTGGATTTACGGTGCCGTGGAACCGACCACCGGAGAGCAGTTCTTTCTGCAATTTACCCATGTCGATAGGCAGTGCTATCAGCTTTTTCTCGAACAGTTTTCGCAAGCCTATCCAGATAGCCTCAACATCCTCCAAGTCGATAATGGAGCCTTCCACAAAGCCAAAGACCTGGCGATTCCAGACAACATCATCTTGCTGTTTCAACCGCCTTATTGCCCTGAGTTGAATCCCATTGAGCGCTTGTGGCAGCACTTGAAAAAGGATTTGCGCTGGGCACTGTTCAAGCACTTGACTCAACTCCAAACGAAAGTGGACAGATTGATTGCCGATTTAACGACCGAAACCGTTGCTTCTGTGACTGGCTTTGGCTTTATTGTCGATGCCCTATCTGTCGCACGCATTTTTTGATTTGGTATAAGTACGACCGACTGGGGCTATGAATCGGTAGGAGTTGCAGTTTGCATTGAATGCACTGCTATCTCAGGCGAAATATCAAGGTGACTCTCAGGCAAGACACATCTACCAGACCCTGAGCAAACGCCTAAAGCCAATGGATTTAGACAGCAAAGGGGAATTGTTTTATCCGGTGCGTGCCCACTTCAATCGGGCGATCATCCATACTGATCCAGGCGAGATGATGCTGAAGCAACAGAACCGGAACACTCTATTTCATGAATTGGAGGCGCTTGAAAGCGCAATCTTTCGAGGTTTACCCATTGAAGTTTACCTATCTCGGACTCCATACAATGGCCAAGCGACCTACCGCCAAGTTTATCCGCTCCAACTGCTCTATCACGATATTGCCTGGTATCTGATGATGGAAAATTTCGATAATGGTCATCTGGCAATTTCGCGAATTGATCGCTTCAAAAACCATTTGAAAATGCTCAATTCAACGGGACGCGGTCTGGAAGCTCAACGAAACAGTCTAGATATTGCTCATCACCTGTTGGGTAATGGCTGGAGGTTAAGTCTAGGCAATCCCACAGAGCAACAATTGGAACGGCAAGGAACTTTGCCCTTGATTACGGTGAAGGTACGGTTTTTTCCGCCTGCCTCTCGCTTTGTGGAAGAAGGAGAGCGGCGACATCCTAAACAAAAGATTGTGTATGGATCTAAAGACAAACAAACAGGTGAACCAGTGTATTTGGATTACAGCGTCAACTTACCGGAGCGATCACTTAACGAATTTAGCTTTTGGGTGAACCGCTACCTGGAACACGCTCAGTTTTTATCGCCTGCTCGTCTAGCGGAAAAACACCGTCAAGCAGCTTTAGCTTTAGTTAGAAAATATGATATACAGTGACTTTTTATTTGCCGTAGTGCCAAATCAAGGTCATTGAGGCTATGGTGTTTGTGTTTTCTAAAGATTAGTTCGAGTACGGACAGGAAACGGGCAAATTGCATCAGCTTCAATCCCTGGAAGCATACAGCAATTAGATTTGCTCGACGACCCGAATTTGTCTCAATGTCTTAATTTATCTCTGTTCCGTGGCTTATAAAGATCGTATTTTGACAGCACTTTCATCGGTACTTAATTTAACCCTTCCAACAATTTAGCGACTTGTGCTGGAGCTGGCAGTTGGCCTTGTAAGTTCTGCGGTAGCGAAGAGAAAATGCGGTAGGTTGCTACACCGATTGGCTTGGTCGCGTCCTTCAATGCATACTCTACTGTTGTTTTATCTTTCGTCTTGCAAAGGATAATTCCAACCGAGGGTTGTTCATGCGGAAGCCGTATCTGGTCATCTAGCACAGCGAGATAAAACTGCATTTTTCCAATATATTCTGGTTCAAACTCTCCGATCTTGAGATCTATCGCTACCAAGCATTGCAACGATCGATGATAAAGTACGATGTCAATAAAATATTCCTTGTTGCCGACTTCTAGTCGGTATTGGCTTCCAACAAAGGTAAACATCCCGCCCATTTCTTGTAGAAAAGGTTCAACTTTTGCCAAAATAGCGGTCTCAAGTTGACGCTCCGAGTATTTATCCCCTAGCTCCAAAAATGGAAAAGTGTATTCGTCTTTTACTGCCAATTTAGCTTGGTTCCGAACTTCTTCAGAGACTGTAGCCTCAAAATTTGTCTGGTTTAATAGAGTCTTTTCATAATTTTGATTCTCAATTTGGTGCAGTAAGACGTTCTTTGTCCAGCCATATTTGCGGGTCATCCGGATGTAGAACTCTCGCTCTAAGTCATCTTTGCATTTCTCCATGATGACCAAATTATGAGTCCAACCAATTTCTGCAACTAATGGTTGCAGTTTTTGATCTTGGCTGTAAGTGACGTAAAAGCTTCGCATATTCCAGATGTTACGGACTGAGAAACCACTCATTCCTGGAAACTCTGACTGTAAGTCCTTGGCTAGCTGTTCAACGATCGCCTTCCCCCAGCTTTCTCCTTGTTGGCGAGTCACGATCAGTTGCCCAATGTCCCAGTAAAGCGCAATCAGCTCTTTATTGACTGCCCGAAGCGCCTCATATTGAGCAGATCGAATTCGCTGTTTTATTTCAATGAGGAGACTGCCGTATTCTCCTGAATCTAATTTGCTCACTAAATCTAATCCCAACTTCAATAGAAGAGGTTGGATGCCTCGCCCAGAACTAAACTGTATCAGAAATCAATGAGCGCAAATCAGCCAGTACCTTCTCCAGCTTTTTTTGTTTTTTGGGATCATCCCAAATCTTTGATCGCTTGGCGAGTTTCAATACATCATCAATCTGAGTTTTCAGAAGGGGTTGGTCTGCTGCTGCCGCAGCACTAGACTTGAACCTATCAACACACTCTTTAATCTGAGCTAAAGATAAGCCTTGAGCTATCGCTTTCTTAAGTAGGTCTTTGCGCTGCTCCTCATTTTTGACACGAGCGATCGCTTGAGCCTTGGTGTAGGCAATTTTACCCTGCTGCAAAGCCTCTAAAACATCTTCAGGAAGGTTAAGTAGGGGAAGCCGATTGTTGACGAATGACTCCCATGTCATTGTTCCCAGCGAAGCAAAAACCGCTTGTATCGCTTCATCTTCTGAACTGCCCATAACGTTATGGGCAACTTTTCCTTTTGCCTCATGCTGCATACGATAAAGCAGCTTAGGTGTTTCATCAACGCTTATTTTTAGCTTGAGTGCCAAAAGCTGTAAGACTCCTTCCGTTTCTTCAATTGGATTAAGATCCTCTCGCTGTAGGTTCTCAATCAGAGCCAGTTGGACTGCCTGCTCATCGGTCAAGTCACGGATTACAGCAGGAACATCAGTTAAACCTGCTTCTTTCGCAGCGCGGTAGCGCCGTTCTCCAGCGACTAACTCGTAGACATCTGATTCATCAAGGGTTCGCACCAGCAATGGCTCTAAAATTCCATGCTCTTTCACGGAGAGTACGAGCTGTTCCATCTTCTGGGGATCGAAATATCGACGAGGCTGTTGATCCGGTAGTCGAATACGGGCGATCGCTACTGTGTTAGGGGTATGTATGGTTTCAACATCTCCAAACAACGTTACTGGAGCCGTGATTTTGCCTCCGAACACACGCTCACGCTTTGATGTCATCCTAGCTTCTCCATCTCTTTAGCAATTCCGTCTAACACCTTTTTAGCTGGATGCTTAGGGCTATAGATAGCTAACGGCATTCTGTCCATTGAAGCATCTGCGAAGACAGTTGACTTAGGAATAGATGGAAGAATTTTAGCGATTGGAGCAAGCTGTTCTTGGATTGCCTTCAACGTCAGCTCATCGTGGGAGTTGCGTCTGTCGTACATCGTAGGCACAAATCCCGCAATTTTGAGATTTCGATTGGATTTGGCTTTTACCTTTTGCAAGGTTTGCAAAAGCATGTCAGTTCCTTGAAACGCTTTGAACTGAGTCTGAATTGGAATCAACAGGTAGTCCGTTGCCACTAAAGAAATGTAGCTCAGCATTCCTAAGCTAGGCGGACAATCGATCAAGATAAAATCGTACTGGTCTCGAACTGGTTCTAAAGCATCTTTGAGGCGAGTGTCACGCATATAAGCAGTGACTAATTCCTGCTCCGCATCAGAAAGCTTCAACTGGGCAGGCACTAAATCCATACCGTGGATTTGTTTATGAATTGGCAGTTCTTCTTCTGGCACGATCGCGTTATAGACTGTTCGTTCTAACGTGCCTGGTTCCAGACCCATAAACGTAGTTAGTGATGACTGAGGATCAACATCGACTAATAGCACGCGATGCTTTCTTTGAGCCAAACTATATCCTAGATTCACTGCTAAAGTTGACTTACCAACTCCCCCAGCTTGATTAAATAGTGCAATGACTTTTCCCATTTGTTTCAATGCCAATTGCCGTATGAGCAGCATACCCTAATAAGGATTTCTGATCACATGAATTGGTTTAGCAGTTAACTCATCTTTGAAGCTTGAAGGATATCCGATTTTCAAGAGTATGAAACTGAAATTTACACCAGTCATACTTCTATCGTCGTCTCTTCTGACCCGTCTCTTGGGTTTGTGTACAGTGACTTTTTATTTGTCGCGGAGACACATTAATGTCGCTAAAGCAGTAAAGCTAGAGCAGGCAGCTTTCCCACTTGCAAGCCGCCTGCCAATTCTGATGATCTGATGACTCGGTCGCTCAGCAAATTTTTTCTGTCAGCCTGTAGCAGAACGAGTTTGCTGCACGACACGAATTTGTCTCGACGTCATTCAAGTTGGCGCTGTACACCTAGCCTGCATTTTCTTTCAACCATTGCTCAAAATCTTCTAAGCTCTTAAATCTTAGAAGAGCAAGACTCAATGCCTTGAGGCGGTCACTCGGTAGATAGGCAATCGCATCTTGAATATTCTGAGGCAGCTCTATAAATAGGTTTGTGAGTTGCTCTAGGATGAGCAATTGCTCACCCTTCAGACGTTCTTCCTGACGCACTTCCTCACGTGCCTCTTTCCGCAATTCCTGATAAATTACAGACTCTTGCATCAGTTCTCTCCGTAACAATCGTCGAATCATCTGTTTGTCTAATACTAACCCAGCCAATATGCCAGTGGCGGCAGCTAAATTGCTCTGCTGCTGTCTGCCTTGTAGTGCGTCAATTGCTTCTGCCACTTCTCGCAAAACTGAGGAGCGATCGCTCGTTTGACTCAACACAGCATAGGGCAACAGTCCAGGGCGCTGAAAGAAAAACTCGGTGGGTTGCTCCCATAGCCTGACCACTTGAAACTCGTGATATAAGCGATTAGCAGTAAACGTGTTTTGCTGCACTAACTCGGAGTCAGTGGGACGTAAGTAAATCACCACTTGCACCAAACGTTTTTGAGGAAACCGTCTAAACACGCGAAGTGCGTAATCTGCCATCCGAAAGGGCATTGTTGAGTCAGGGTCGGTTTGAAACTCACAATGTAAAACCACGTCAGCCGATTGCAGCAAAATCAAGGCATCAGCGCGAATTGGTTCTAGCGACAATTCGGATGGACTCAATTCAGTCAAGGCAATCGGTTCACCCACCAACCAACTGGCAAAATCGGCTGAGTATTGCTCAACAAGGAATTTGGAAACGTTATCAAACATGGTGCGATTGTACCAGCTTGAGGTTAATGATTTTGAGTCTTTGTATGGAGCGATCACCCCTCCAAAAACACTAATTTTCACACCTACACTACGGTTATGATGCTTTCGGTGAAAATATAGGCGAATCAGGCACCGACGTCATTTAATTTGGCCCTGTACAACAGCAAAGTCATTTCTTTATTGTATTTTTCTCACCAACTTCGCTCTGTGCCAATCTCGGTTACATCTGCCTCAATGAAACAATCTTCTAAATCTGCTTGAGAGTGCATTTCGTCCAGCAGATCCTCAATTTGCTTGTCGAGGTCTTGATCGTCCTGATAGGCGATCGTCAATTCATACTCGCAACTGTCCTTCCCCTGCTTTTGCATCCCATAGCGAGATAGACACATCCGTTCGATCGTCTCCCTCACTTTCTTCTTTCGGCGCACAAACTTGTTGTTATTCTCAACTCTGAGCCAAAGATGCACCTGTGTGGTTTTGGTGGTTGGCGCTGGCTCCACTTTAGGCATGATGTAGCGATAGAACGTGGGACGACTAATTTCCAAGTGTTCACAAATGGAAGTCACCGTTCGGTTGGGATCGCTGGCCAGTGATCGCCCAATGGCAATCTGCTCTGATGTTAACTTCTGTCGTCGTCCCCCGGTTCGTCCTCTGGCTCTGGCAGCTTGCAAACCCGCTTTCGTGCGCTCCCGAATCAAATTGCGCTCAAACTCAGCCAGCGCCCCAAACACATGAAAAATCAGCTTGCCCCCACTGGTCGTGGTATCGATACTCTCTTGCAGCGAACGAAATCCAATTTGTCGGCGCTCCAGATCCTCCACCAGCGCAATCAAATCTTTGAGAGATCGCCCCAAGCGATCGAGTCGCCATACGACTAAGGTGTCTCCTGGTCTCACATAATTGAGTGCTTGCTGTAAGCCAGGGCGATCAGCTTTCACCCCACTCAGTTTGTCAGAGAATATTTTGTCACACCCCGCCACTTGCAACGCATCATTTTGCAGTGCCAGGTTTTGGTCATCCGTTGAAACCCGTTCGTACACAATCAACATGGTCAGACGTTCTAATGTACTGCAACTGTATCAGAACTCGTTGAACCCGCCCTATTTTGATACATAGATTCATTGACAAGTTGTTTTACAGGGTTTAGAGGCTGAAACGGTACTTTGCCCATGCAAACCCTACTTGTAAAACAAACGGTGGTTTATTTTACAATTAACGGCTCAAATCAGCGGCAACGAGCAACCTTGGTGATACAACCAACCGCCTTTTTCCGTCCGCTGCATTTGAGTTGTTAGACCATGCCTCACAGATCGCTTTTACATGGGATCACAATGCTTCAATCTTAACGATGCCGCCCTCAATGGTATCAACCTGCAATCGATATCCGTAGAGTAGCGCCATCCCCAGCAGGGGTTCCGTTTCTGATTCTGCGATATAAATTTCGCGGTACTGCCCATCCCAAATCACTGTAGCAGTGTACAAGTCAAAAAGAGTTTCACTGCCATCGCCTAATGTGACAATATCAGAGGCACTCCAAGGTAAATCAAGAGTGGCGATGATTGCAGATGGTAAAGATAGAAATCCACTGAACCCGGTATCAATCACAGTATCAATCACTTGGCGTTGCCCATTTGCGTTACCGACCACAAGGGGAAGCGATCTCTTCTATCACTTGAATGCTCTCTAAATCACTCACCAACAGTCCTCATAAATTCACCTAAACTTTGAACAAAACTTAGCTTGTTGAACCCGAAATCAAGTCAGCGTGTTTGAATGGATTATCCTTGCTTTTCAACCAAGTGTTCTAAGGATGATTTGTCCAATAAATTTCACCACTACTAAAGATACCTGTCCGAATCTTACAACTAGTTTGACAATGTTTACCCCGACTGTTCGTATATTTCACATTATAAGTACGAGTGGTTTTATCCATGTCAAACCACACCATTGAAATAACAATATTGGTTGAGCTGCTACGACGAAGGTAATCACTTATTCTCTGCTTCTCTCTTTTAACTTGAAAATCTCCAATTACTAAAGCACCAATAGCGATAGTAGCAGCAAGAGTAAAACAAAGAAAACAAAAGATGAGATGCCAGTTTTCCTTAATGAATAAGATTAAAGCGTCAATGATTAAGGTTAAGTCTCTCATTCTTGTAACTCGACTTGCATACTTTAGAGAGTTGTAAAATTAGTAAGTAGCCTCTATCTGGATGAGCGAATCGCTTCCTAGCAAAACGCCCGGTTGAACCCTGAACTTACAGCAGAAAAGCTGAAAAAACGTCTCAACGGATAACCAAGCCAGCTAACGACTAAGTTAAGCGGACGCTAACCGCCTTTGAGTCTCTCACAGTATATTCTGCCGTTCTGCTCCAACGACTTGTTAGCCTAAATGCCAATTGCATCCTAAAACTAAACGTTTAACGATTTAGTGTTGAAATACAAGCAGGCTCTTGAAAAATTTCGATGAAATGCACAAAATCTCTGACACTGATCCATTCATAAGAGATTGCAATTCCCTCACTAATGCAGTGTGTCGTGATATGCAATGTTCCGCCCTCACCAGAGTCGTCATAGACTGACCGCCGATAAACTGGAGAATTGGTAGAAGGTGGGTAACCGAAAATATACTTAAACAAATTATTGAAGCAGGTTGGATAATAATTTGGTTCGTCGAGTTGCTCTGAACGAATGTTGAATCCCATCCCATTCTGGTGGATTTTAATACGCTCTGCTCGATTATTAACAAAGTCAATGGACAGTCTCAAATTGTTTGCGTTAAGAAAAAGTGAGCGTATTGCTCCAGGATTATAGGTATATTTCACAAGGCGATCGCCTGCTGCATTTGTAGTTGTTAAACGGGTCCAATACTGACCAAAGTAATCTTCAATGATAGTAGGACTTTCATTGAAGATTACTTGTCTGCTTGCATTTGCTGAAGACTGAATACCCACTCCTATCGAAATGTTTAATCCTAAAACTACTAGACCTTTAATGAATTGGTATTGCCGCATTGTCAAAATTATAAATCAATCAGTTTTTATTTTCTATCCTAGTCTTCAGTCTAGTTTAAGTTAGAGAGTAAAGATGAGAAATTCTCCCTTCAGAACGCATTTTTGCTAAGTTGCTGACGTGGCAAGCCACGGGGAATTTCCCCCAGAGATTAAAGATTGAAACCCTCACTACACATGCCTAAAATAATGTATCTTTCAAGGCTTTGATGGCTAGGCTAACGGCACAAGTCAGCGGTTGCCGATCACCTCGAATGCCCCAACGATCTCCCGTCAATCCGCTGCACTGCCGTGTTAGCTGGAGCACGCACCGATCGCCCCCCAACTACGCCTCACCCAAAATCTCCTGGGCGTTTGCGGACTGACCGATCGCCCTTTGCTACCGTCTCACCGATCGCCTCCTGGATGCTTTCAGAATGACCGATCGCCCTTTGCTACCGTCTCACCGATCGCCTCCTGAGCGTTTGCGGACTCACCGATCGCCCCTTGCTACCGCCCCGCCCCCAGTCTCCTGAGTGCTTTTGGATACTGAGAAAATTTTGAGTGACGATCGCAACCCCAGACTCCTGGCGTTTTCGGACTTGTCAATTGCCGCGCGGGACAAGTGCAAGGACTTTGAGCGGAGCCAGCTACCGTCCCCGTTCACCCGCCATAGATAACCTCAAACGCTCACAGATAACCTCTCTGCGGTCGGCGTGCAGGGGCGTTGTTATGCACTCAACGTAGTCAGATATGATAATGCTGGAGTGGAATTGCTTCAGTTTGAATATAATTCAATATCGTCTGAGAATCAAAATTTGGCGGGATGTGTACTAACCAGAAAGAAGCCATTGAAACCACTGAAGCACAGCCATTTTTTTCTAAATAATCACTAAATTTAATTGCATCTTCGCCGCGACAACCTGCCCTTGCCATCAGACGTAGCGTTGTATAACCAGATTTTTCAATGATTTGTGTGACCGAGAGATGTCCGTACTCATTGGGCTGAGCTTCAATGATGTCGTTTAAGCCGAGGTCTAAAGGATTGCTATGGAAGAACAAATCCCAATAGATATCTTTAATGATGTAACGATTTTGCCCGATTGATTCACCGGCGAAATAGGGCGCGTCTTCTTCGCCATCGTTACAGAATAACTCGGTTAATCGATTCTCGTTATCCATGTGGGGATCTATTGAGGGGACAAGTGCAACGACTTTGAGCAGAGCCAGCTAACGTTCCGGCTGAGCGGCTGCAAGTAACTTTTGCATCACAACCAAGATCTCTCGACAGTCCGCTCCAGCCGGGTTGTTAGGGCGCAAGACCCTTCCACATCGGATACGAGATGACGGTGCCGAATGCGAGCGACGACTCACCGACGGGAGAGAAGCCACGACCCTCGTAGAACTGTCGAGCGGTCGCTGAACGCTCTAGCCTGATCTCACGAATGCCCAAGCGACTCGCCTCGCTTTCGAGGAACGCCATCAATCCCTTGCTGACCCCATGGAAGCGTGCCAGGGGCGACACGTACAAGAGGGCGAGCGTGCCTGACTGACTTAGCAGCCCGAAGCCAACAATGCCAATGGATGCCTGGGCAACGGCTGCGATGTTTCTTGGCGATGCGATCCAAGACGCCACATTCTCAATTGTCTTGTTCGATAGCCAGGCAGCGATCGTTGCCTGATCGCCGTGATGATCCTCGATGCACAACTCCGCGATCGATTGCCGCACCGCCTCACAAGCGCCTGGTGCATCTGCTACTTCCGCCCGTCGAATCAAGTATTCCATCGTCGTCGAATGTGACACCCTAACGACCAAGCTCACCCGCCGCTGGAGTGGAGCGAGGAACGAGCGTAGGCTGTAGGCGGTCGGGTGCAGCGCCTTGTTCGGCGGCTTTTTAGGACGTTTGGCGACGTGTTTATGACACTGATTCTGAATGTGTTTTCAGAAACTGTAGCATTTCATCTACCAGCTTTTCTTCATCGCCGTAAATTCCATCTACTGCAAGGTCAATGGCATCCCAAAAACACCACATTTCCGGCTCGGCTTCATCGTTTGGCACGTCGTTATCAGTAGCCATATGATAAAGCCAGCCTGCAACTTTTGGAGCTTGTTTCCGATCTTGACTTACCAAATCAAACATTGAACGAAAAATGCGCCTTGTTAGTGCACGTTTATCAAACTCTCCTTTCACCTGTGAGAGTGCGTCGGCAACGGCATTTATGCCTTTGCTGCCCGATACTGACGCTTCAATGATGTTGATGTCTGGCGATGCTTCCGCCATTATTACTGAATCACACCAAGCGATTACATCAGCTAATTTGACTGATCCCAACAACAATCCAACTCTATAAAATTCGGCCTGTTCTTTCATATTCTGGTAGTGCTCAAGATGTAATGATGGAGCAGTAGAGTTTATGCTTCTCTCCTGCCATGCCAGCCTGCACCCTTTGTGCGTCGTCCCAAACGGTCAAGAATGGTCATATCCACAACGGTAAACAACGGTTCAAATGCCAGGACTGTGGACGACAGTTTGTCGAACAACCGACTAAAAAAGTAATCGACCAAGCCACACGGGAATTGATTGACCGCTTGCTGTTGGAGCGCATTTCTCTAGCTGGAATCGCTCGGGCAGCGCAAGTTTCTGAGCAATGGCTGCAAACCTACGTCAATGAGAAGTATGCGAAGGCGCCTCGCCAAGTGCAGGTGCCACCCAAAAAAAGGGGCGGTTGACGATTGAGTGTGATACCAATTTAAATGGTGTCAATGACAGATAGTGCATTGAGGATAAAGGGGTAGCCTGTAAGGGAAGCAATCACTTGAGGGGTTAGCTGGGCTAAGAGTTGATCAACCCTGGATTGCAGTTGGTCAAGCGTTTTGAACGCAGCCCACTTGAGATCCGCCTTGAGATGTTCCCATAAACGCTCGATAGGATTTAACTCTGGGCAGTAAGGCGGTTGAAACACCAAGATAATGTTCTCTGGCACAATAAGGTCTTTGCCTTTGTGGAACCGTCCGTTATCCACTTGCAGGATGTTGAGACTATCGGGGTAAGCCTTGGAGAACTCATCTAAGAACCATTGGTAGCATGCGGTATCGACATGGGAGAATTGCAAGAAAAAGGACTCTCCTGTGGTAGGTTCCACAGCACCGTATAGCCAGAATGCTTTGAATATCCATTGCCACGCCCCGATGGGTTTAACCCCAACTGCCGTAATTAATCGTCCGATGAGCGTGTGAAGTCCAAAGCGACTCTCATCTTGTGCGAAGTAACGAATCGGTCGCTCATCCTGGCGCACCTGCCGATAGTACTGACTCAATAAGTCGAGGTCGTCTGCGAGGTTTGCTTAAATGCCTCTCGCTGGACTCGGTTCTGCTTGATGTTTTGAGGACGGGCGACCTTGAGTTTCGCTTTGAGTCGATAGCGCGTCATCTGGTAGACCGCATGATACTCGGCTTCTACCCCTAAACTCTCTAACAGCCACTGCTGCACCTTCCCATAGCTGCTAAACCCATTGCTCGGTTCCTGCAATCGCTTGGCTAAGGCAACCTCCGCCCACATTGGAATCACCCGGTTGCCTCCTCCTGGAGTGGGTTTAACCACCAGCAATGCTTCTAATCCTTGCGCTCGGTACAGGGCTAACCATTTTTGCACCGTGCCCCGATGCCTGCCAATTGCAATCGCAATCTGACTGACACTCGGTGCGTGCGCTTGTTTGAGCCAGTACAACACTTGCAATCGCTCTTTGAGTATCGGCTGTTCAACCGCTCGCAAACGGGTGCCTAGCTCCTCGAGACTTTCTTTAATTGCGATTGCGCTTACTCCAGCCATTGTTAGACTCTCACCTCTACATCGCTCAGTTTATCTGATCTGTAATGGCTCCAATTTAATTTGGTATCAGTTACACCACAGGCTCTGAAGCGATGGGCATGACCAAAATCTTATCGACCCGCGTCCCGTCCATGTCCATGACTGGTGGCTTACTGAACTGTTCAACTGGCTAACTCCCTTTCCTCTAAAACACCACACCCGGTTTGGAAGTTTTTATGGCATCGCGGCTTCGCCCGTCAAGGGTAAGAGAAGGGTAAAGATCGTGCCTTGACCGAGATCGCTGTGCACCTGAATGCTACCTTTGTGAACCTGCGCGATCGCCTGTGCAATTGCCAAGCCTAAACCAGTGCCTCCTGTTTCGCGGGAGCGATCGCTGTCAACGCGGTAAAAGCGATCAAAAATGTAGGGTTGTGCTGCGGTGGCAATGCCAATGCCTGTATCTTTCACAGTAATGAACGCGGTGTGATCATGGGCTGTTAAGCTAACGACCACCGCCCCCCCGCTGGGCGTGTATTGAATCGCATTCGCCATTAAGTTTGATACCAGACGGTACAGTTGGGATTCGTTCCCCAAAACATAAATTTCATGCTTGGGCAGGTGATGGGTGAGGTGAATTTCAGCAATAGTTGCCAGCTCTAAGAATTCCTCGGTCAGATCGCTCATCAAATCATTGAGGCAACAAGACTGAAACGGCTTGGGCGACGAGCTATGCTCAAGACTGGTTAAAAAGAGTAAATCCGTAATCAAATGGCTGAGTCGTCGTCCCTGCCGCTCAACTGTATGGAGCATCATGGGGATATCATGCTGCTGGGCTGGCGGTAGGCGGAGCATCGCTTCCACTGTCGCCAGGAGGCTGGCAAGGGGCGATCGCAGTTCGTGGGCAGCATTAGCGGTGAACTGTTGCTGTTGCTGGTAGGACTGATAAATCGGCTGCATTGCTAAGCCTGAAAGCCACCAGCTCGACGCGGCAACCACGCCCAAAGCGATGGGAAACCCGATGACCAAAATCCATTGCATCCGGTTGACTTCAGCATCAAAGGGTTCTAAAGTGCGTCCAATTTGTAAGTAGCCCCAAGACGCTTGACGGCTCTGAGGCGCTGTGTGATGAGCTTCAGAGCTATGCAGGATGATGGTGAATTGATGGTAGCGAACGCCGTTTGCACTCTGGAAGGTTTGCCAGGGAGCAGCGTTGAACGTTTGAGGTAGGTCTACAGGTTGATTGGGGGAGAAGGCAAGCAGATGACTCTGATGATTAAACAGACGAATATAGTAAGTGCTGCGATCGCTAATGCCAGTCGTGTGACGTTGAATCAACGTGGGGCTGACGTTACAGGACTGCCCAGCTAAACAAAGTTCAGGCAAAATGCGTCGCAAAACAGCCGTTGGGTTTTCTGAAGCAGGCAACATTGGTTCCAGGCTGTCATGCAGTGTGCCCGAGATCGACTCCATTTCTCGTTCCATTGCCGCCCAATTAGACTGCACCAGAGATCGATACATCCCAAACCCCGACAGGCTTAGAATCACACCCATGACCAGCGCATACCAAAGGGCTAAACGGGTACGACTACGGCGAAAAAGCTGGTGGCTGTTCATAGTAGCTATGAGGCTGTGTTAAAGCGATAGCCCTGCCCTGAAATGGTTTGAGGGGGTGTACCATTGCCTATTATTGTGGCAGTCATCATAGGCTTGCTGGCATGTAGATAAAGCGACGCATGAATCAGCGCAGGAAATCTTAGGAGCATCGATCAGTATAGCGAACCATGATTTTTGGGTGATGAGCACACAAGAGGTAATTCAGATCACATCTTTCTGTCTCCTAGGAATCACACTTGATTTTGAGGTTTCTATCAAAATCCTGGTCGCATTATGCGTTCTGCAAGGGTTGGCATGAGACGCTCAAGCACAAACAGCAATTTGGTTTTACCAATCCGCATTTCCAGTCGATCTTGAGTAAAATTATGCCAAAATTCTTCGACTAATGCCTCTGGTTTAAGCTTGCCGCGTCCCCGCCCTTGTGTCATCGCCGTATCTACAATCGGTGGAATGATTTCAAAGACTCGGACAGAGGTGGCTTCAAGCTGCCATCGCAAGGTTTTGGTGAAACTATGCAGCGCCGCTTTACTTGCACAATAGATGGGGGCACTTTGCTTTGGTACAATACCAAGCCCTGACGAAACGTTAACAATGGCAGCCGTGGGATGACTCAGTAGTTGCGGGAGAAAAAGTTTTGTTAGGTACAGAGGGCTAAGCAAGTTAATGTCTAGTTCAGTTTCAATTTGCTCTATTGAGATCGCACCATCAGCGAAGTCATAGTTGTATTGAACGCCTGCATTGTTGATCAGAATATTTACATCAGGGTAACTGTAGGCTAACTTCCTGAGCGCTTGGCGATCGCGCATATCCGCAAGCTCAATAGTAATTTTTGGAAGTTGACTTTTCACGACTTCAGCTTTTTGAGAATTGGTGCCTGTCACAATTACAGCATTACCTTCCCGAAGAAACCGTTGGGCAAGAGCGAAACCAATGCCTGATGTGCCGCCTGTAATCAAAATAGTATGATGAGTCGCCTTCATAAAGATTCCAGCCGTTAGGGTATTGCAGTTATCCTAGACCGGAGTTCGTAGTCGTTCATTAACATGAGTTAAGGCGATTTCAGTTGAGAACGAATTCGACTTAAGGTTACAGGAGTGATGCCGAGGTAGGAAGCAATATGATGTTGCTTGAGTCGAGTTTCTAAATCAGGGTATTCTGCTTGAAAACTCAAGTAGCGAGTTTTGGCATCATCCAACAATAAAGCACTTTCCCGCTTCTCTTTTTTGATGAATAAGATTTCAGCAATCTTACAATTGAGTGCTTGCCAGCAGGCATCATTCTCACACAGCGATCGATACGCTGAATAATCGGCAACGAGTAGCTTTGCATCTTCCAATGCCTGAATAAAAAGTCGTGAAGGTTGTTTTAGTAACAGGGCACTGTAGGCCGCAACAAAGCTATTCTCAGCACAAAATGACTTCGTGTATTCAGTCCCCTCGCAATCGACATAATACAAACGCAGGATGCCTGACAGCACAAACCCGATTGTTTTGGGTACATCACCCGCACGAGCAAAAAACTCACCTCGTTTCAAGTGATAAGTTTGAAACAGGTTCGTCGCTTTGATGGCTTCGTCTTCTGGTAGATTGGTCAGCGATCTCAGGATCGCAATCAATTGGTCTAACTCCTGGGTCTGCATAGCTTAGATGCGATTTACCTGTTATTCATGCTGCTCAATACGCCAACCGCAATGCCACAATAGCGGTGACAGTTCACAGGGAGGTGTTAAAGCGATAGCCCTGCCCCGGAATGGTTTCAATTGGGCAATCGCAATCATAGCTGGCTAATTTGCGCCGCAGTAATCGCATTTGTGCGGCAACCACATTGCTGATCGGTTCTTCTTCCAGATCCCAGAGTTGCTGTCGAATTTTACTGCCCGCAAGGATGCGATCGGGGTTTTGCATGAGATAGGCGAGAATTTGAAATTCTTTGACCGTTAACGGAATCCTTTGAGGCGGCTGCACTCGCTCACTGCACAGAGCATTGTTGGCGTAATCCAGGGTAAAGCTGCCCACGGTCAGCGATGGCGGTTGGAGGTTCGGCGATCGCCGCTGAAGTGCCCGCAGCCGTGCCAGTAGTTCTGCCATCACAAACGGCTTGACCAGATAATCATCGGCTCCCGCATCCAACCCTGCTACGCGGTTTTCGGGTTGACCCAGAGCCGTGAGCATCAGCACGGGTAAGGGGTTTTGGTGTATTCTGAGCCGCTGGCATAACTCCAGACCCGATAGCTCTGGCAGCATCCAATCGACGATCGCCACTGTGTAGTCCGTCCACTGGTTTTCGAGACAGTGCCATGCTTGAGCGCCACCTGTTACCCAGTCCACCACATATTTTTCACTGACTAAGACTTGCTTAATCGCCAGTCCCAGATCGGCTTCATCTTCCACCAGCAAAACTCGCATCGCCTCAGGAAAATCAACCACGAGCTTGATTCTACCGAACCCGCTACCATTTCACCTGATTTTCATCTGCCCTTTGGCAGACTATGGAGGCTTTTGTTCAGCCCATGTCCTTGTGAGGAAATATGATGAAGCCCACTCCATTGATGAGTTGCATTCTTGCCCTCGGTTTAGCGGTCAGTGCGCCCACGGTTGTCTTTGCCCACGTCGGGCATGGGGATGAATTTCAGGCAGAAGGGGGCATTAATCGGGTTCAAGTGAATGCTGAAACTGATTCATTGGTGGGCATTAAAGTCACGCCGATTGAACCCGCCACCAATGGAAGTGCGGCGGTTTTCGTTCCGGCGACAGCACTGGTGGATGACAATGGACGGCAACTTGTTTTTGTGCAGTACGAGAATTTTTATGAGCCAGTTCCCATCACGACTGGCGCAACGAAGGGTGAACTGGTTGAGGTGACTCAAGGTTTATCGGTTGGGGAAGAGCTCGTGACCCAGGGCAGTTTGTCGCTCTATGCCGAATCGCGCAAAACTCAAACGGCTACGACATCGCCCAGTCCAGCCGCCGCTTCTCCTCAACCGGATGCACCCAAGGCTCAGGCAGATGCTCAGGAACTCCCGAATAGCAATGATGCGGCTGGTAATCTCGTTCAAGCGGGTGAACCGACTCCGCCGTCGGGTAGAGTGCCGGTGGGGCTTTTAGCCGCTGTGGGCGGAGGTGCCGTGCTATTGGTGGGAGCGATCGCCGTGCTGGGCGGTCGCAAGAAAAAGAGTCCCTTTTCCAACAAGAAAGGGGACTTCTAATTTAAATGTTCAATTCTCTTCTCGATCAGACGCTCAAAACCTCGATAGTGCAGCGTTGGTTCATTGTCATTTGTGCAATTTTAATTACGGTGTGGGGAGTCTTTAGCGTCACCCAAATGCCGCTGGATGTGTTTCCTGAATTCGCACCGCCCCAAGTGGATATTCATACTGAGGCAACTGGGTTAGCCCCTGAAGAAGTTGAATCGCAAATTACGGTGCCGATCGAACGTGCGGTGAATGGCTTACCCGGAGTGACGACGGTGCGATCGTCCTCGAAGGTGGGTTTATCGATGGTGCAGGTGGTGTTTGACCAGGATGCCGACATTTACAAAGCACGGCAATCCGTAACAGAACGGCTGCAACAGGTGACGAATCAATTGCCGGAAGGGGTGCATCCCCCTGAAATTTCACCGCTAGCATCGCCGTTGGGCACCATTTTGATGTATACCTTTACGGTGAATGGGCGGGGGCAAACCGACCTGATGGATCTGCGTCGCTTGGTGGATAGCACCCTTAGCAGCCAGATTTTGTCGGTGCCCGGAGTTACGGATGTCACTGTTTACGGCGGCGATGAACGGCAGGAGCAGGTGTTAGTTGATCCAGCCAAACTGCGATCGCGCAATGTTTCCCTCACGGAAGTCACCGATGCCGCCAGAGGCGCAAACTCGAATGCTCCGGGTGGCTTCTTGATTGGGGGTGGTCAAGAACTCTTGGTGCGCGGCATGGGACAGGTGAAATCCATTGAGGATTTGCAAGCGTCTGTTGTCAAAGTCCAGGACGGTAGACCCGTCTTGCTCAAAGATGTGGCAGAAGTCACAACTGGAGCCGCCTTGAAACGAGGGGATGGCAGCTTTAACGGGCAGCCTGCGATCGTGATGATGGTGAACAAGCAGCCCGATGTGGATACGCCGACCGTCACCAAAGCCGTAGAAGCGGTGATGCGATCGTTGCAGCCAACGTTTCCAGTGGATGTGCAGGTGGCACAAACCTTCCGGCAAGCGAACTTTATTGATGCTGCCATTCAGAATGTTGGCAGTTCGCTACTGGAGGGCATTGTTATTGTTTCCGTGGTGATGCTGTTGTTTCTGATGAACTGGCGGACTGCTCTGATTACCCTCAGTGCCATTCCCCTGTCATTGTTGATTGGGGTCATGCTGATGAAAGCCTTTGGGCTTGGCATCAATACCATGACTTTGGGGGGTTTGGTCGTGGCACTGGGCGGTTTCGTCGATGACTCGATCGTCTACATGGAAAACTGCTACCGCAAACTGAGAGAAAATCAGGCGCAAGGGCATCCAATCCCAGCATTCAAGGTCGTGCTTGACTCATTTGTCGAAGTGCGATTGGCAGTGGTTTTTTCCACCGTGATCATCATCGTCGTGTTTGCGCCGATCTTTAGCTTGCAGGGAGTGGAAGGCAATATCTTTGCTCCCATGGGCTGGGCATATTTGCTGTCGATCGCGGCTTCCTTATTCGTGGCAATGACGCTCACTCCAGCCCTGTGCGCCATTTTGCTGGCAAAGCAAACCCTTCCTCAAGAAAATACAGTGGTGTCTCGCTGGGCGCAGCGGCTCTACCGTCCACTGCTCAACCTATCCTTGCGATCGCCCCAAATTATTTTGGGTGTGGCGTTGGCAGCACTGGTGGCTGCGTTTGCGATCGTGCCCTCACTGGGACGGGTGTTTCTGCCGGAATTTCAGGAAAAATCGATGGTCAACTCGATGGTTCTATTTCCGGGTGTTTCCCTAGATATGACCAATCGGGCAGGTATTGCTCTTGCCAATTCGCTCAAGGATAATCCGCTGTATGAGTGGGTGCAGGTACGCGCTGGACGTACTCCCGGTGACGCAGATGGAGCCGGGGTCAACATGGCGCATGTGGATGTGGAACTGAGCGATGAAGCACTCAAAGACCGGGAAGCCAGCATCAAACAACTGCGCGAGGCATTCCTGAAGTTGCCTGGTATTGCGCCGAATATCGGTGGATTTATCTCCCACCGGATGGACGAGGTGTTGTCGGGTGTCAGAAGTGCGATCGCCGTGAAAATCTTTGGACCCGATTTAGTAGAACTCCGCAAGGTTGGGGAACAGGTGCGCGATGTGATTCAACCGATCGCCGGAGTTGTAGACCTCCAACTGGAACCGCAATTGCCCATTCGCCAGGTGCAAATTCAATACAATCGCACGGCGGCAGCAACCTACGGATTACAAATGGAGCAGGTATCCGATGCAGTCGAAACAGCCCTGAATGGTCGCGTGGTGTCGCAGGTCGCAGAAAATCAGCAGTTGATTGATATTGCAGTTTCACTGCCAGCATCGGCACGTAACAGTTTAGATGCCATTCGCGCGGTTCCTATCTCTACACCCACAGGACAAATTATTCCCCTCGGCACGGTCGCCACAGTTGAGTATGGCATGGGAGCCAATGTGGTCAATCGTGAAGATGTTTCCCGCTTGATTGTGGTTTCAACCAACGTCGCAGGGCGTGATCTCGGTAGCGTGGTAGGTGATATTCAGGCTCAAATTCAGCAAAAAGTGCAGTTGCCCAAGGGGTACTTTATCCAGTACGGCGGACAATTTGAAGCAGAGCAAAATGCCTCGAATAACCTGCTGATTTATAGCATCCTGGCAGCGATCGCTATTGCCGTTTTAATGTTCTTCTCCGTGAAGTCGCTACCTGCCACGATCGCCATCATGATCAACTTACCGCTGGCACTCGTTGGGGGCATTGTCTCCATTCTGTTGAGTGGGGGTGTCATGTCCATTGCATCCCTGGTTGGCTTCATCACTCTGTTTGGAGTGGCTGTTCGCAATGGTTTGTTGCTGGTCGATAACTACAACAACAAGTTTGCTCAAGGAATGCACCTAAAAGATGTGATTGTCAAAGGATCTTTGGAACGCATTGATGCCATTCTGATGACTGCTCTCACTTCAGCCTTGGGAACATTACCCCTTGTGCTTGCGAGTGGAGCCGGAAATGAAATCTTGCAACCATTGGCGATCGTGGTGTTAGGGGGGTTATTCACCTCAACCGCGTTGACTCTGTTGGTGATTCCTGCCATCTACGCCAAGTTTGGCAAGTGGTTGATTCCTCAGCGCAAAGCAGCCGAGTCCATTACGGTCGATTCTGACTTTGCTCCTGCAAATACGATGGCGAAATCTTAGTCATCACTGGCTTTCAAGTATCATGTTATACGGAATTGCGGAAGGCAGTACTTTTTGACCAGATTAAATTGCTTGAATCCAATCAAAGCCCACTTTGCCTTGAACTATCACAGGATGCTGCATCAACCATTGGCACCGCTTGACTAAGACATCCTCTAAAGCATCAAGATTGTCAAACACTTGATTAGCGATTGCTTCGCGCAGCAAAGACCAGACACATTCAGTGGGTTGCAGTTGGAGGGTATAGGGCAATAGCGGGTAGAAGAAAATGCCGGGGGGCACCTGAAGTTTTTGGCTCATATGCCACGCGGCCTGATCAACCAATAGAATGATCAACTGCTGACGATGGGGATTGACCTGAGCCGCAAATAGCTCTAACGCCATCTGCATCATGGAGACATTGGCACGGGGCAATAAAAGGAAGTAGCTCGCTCCAGTGGCAGGATGGACAAAACCATAGGTGTAGACCCATTGATAGCGGCGAGAATGATGCGCTGATGGGCGTTCTCCTATGGGTGCCCAAACCCGCCTGACAATGGGTTGCAAGCCTAATCGAGCTTCGTCTTCCGCCCAAATTACAATCTCCCGATTGGGAAACAACGAGCGCAACCACGCCACATGACCTGCTAATCCTGCTTTGAACTCTGCTTGCTGCTCAAGGGTTGCGCTTTGATGATGCACCGGACGCGGCACCTGCAAGCTCAACCCCAAACGTCGTAGATACTTCCAGGCTGTTGAGGGGTGTAAGCAAATGCCAAAGTAGGTTTCGATATACTCCCCAACTTTCGGTCCACTCCAGAGTCCGCCATCATCCGGGGCACTCTGTAAGCGTTGCCGCAATAGCCGTTGCTGTTCATCACTTAAAGCCAACCGATTGCCCCCAGGGTTCAAGCGTTGCCGATTGACTAGTCCGACCGCACCCTCGGCGTTGTAGCGACGGGCAATTTTCCGCACTCCACTACAACTGAGTCCACAAATCTCAGCGGTTTGTTCGATGCTCATCGGAGTCTTTGGATGACTGAGCAATCGAATCACCAACCAACGGTTTTTCTCGCCAGCATCTTGGCACTGAACATACCGCTGAGTTAGATCTGCGTAGTCTAGATGAGGGCTAATTTGAGTGCGGGGTCGAGGCATGGACAGAGTACCTTTTTCATCTTGCTAAATGATACTCCCCTACTCAATTCCGTATAATTTGAGTGCGGGGTCGAGGCATGGACAGAGTACCTTTTTCATCTTGCTAAATGATACTCCCCTACTCAATTCCGTATTAGGCGCGATCGCTTGGGGATTACCGACTTGCAGATACTGCATAATCCCACGGGCGATCGCTGCCGCTGTTTGACTGCGATAAGCCGGCTCTGCCAGCTTTGGTGCACCATTCTGCCCGGTTAAAAACCCTACTTCCACCAAAATTGAGAGCATTTCCGTATAGCGCAGCACATAGAATCTCGCTTTACGCACCTTGAGATCGCCAATGCCTGTCTCTTGTAACACCCGTTCATGCACGGTACGCGCCAGGTTCTCGCCACTGGAAAAGTAATACGTTTCTAGGCCATTCACTTCAGGGCGGCTCATACTAATCGCGTTGGCATGGATACTGACGAACAGCGTTGCATTCATCCGCTTGGCAATTTGCACTCTCGTTGCCAGCCCTAAATGGGGCATGGCAACGAGAGTGTAAAAATGAGCCATTTGCCTCGGAGGAGTATAAATCACTATCAGCATTGCTAATGAAAGGTTTGACTCATAGGCTTTGCTAATCGCCTTATAGTGCTTGAATAGTTGCGAAACGAGCAATGAGTCAACGAGTTTATTGGCTTTCAGCTACCTGCAACCCGTGAGATTACGTTTGTAATCTGCCTCTTGGCTGTACTACTTAGGCCAAAACAAGTCCAAGCTCTGTGTAATACGTTTTTTTAACTGATTGGGCTCCACTTATCAATGCCGTCATGCCATCGACAACGTCTTGAGCTTTGTTTTTAAGCCGGTCGCTACAGGAACAGCGGATAGAGGGAAATAGCCTTAGCGTGATTTTTTGTACGGCTACTCATCTAACCCCATCATTTGCCAACTGTTTCTCATGCTTTTAGCCATTTCATCCGGGTCAAACTACGCCTTTGGATAGCCGTGGCGAGATAGAACCTAGGGAACCCAGTGATGAAGTAAGTTGAGCAGCGATTCGACCCCCTCTAAGGCACAGGCTTTCTCGGCTCCGGAACCGAGAAAGCCTGTATTTGAAGCAATGCCCTGTGGTTTAAGCCGCTGCTGACTGGTCACTTTCAGGTGGCTTTAACTCCCCTATAAGCGGTGGTTGTGGTCGATTTGGACTTTTAAGTGCCCGCTCAAAGGCCGCCTGCACAACCTCTTGAGAGATCCATGCTCGGTAGATTCTGGAGTGGATCGGCTCGGAATGCCCCATCCACCGAGCGCCCAGAGACGTATCATAACCAAACTCAACACAGCGAACAGCATAGCTATGCCGGAGATTGTAGGCTGGGAAAGGGATATGATAGCGCCGAAAAGCTTGTGAAACTCTCTCCCCCAAAGCCGAATTGGTTTTACCGGTGACATTGGGTAATTGCTTGTGTCGCAAGCCCAATTGCTCAACCCACTCTGGGTAAAGCGGATAAACCTCTCGATAGCCAGTCTTTGTCTCGTCCAGAACCTTAAGGATCAAGCCACCCTGCTCTAGCTCCTGAGTATCCAAATGAAACGCCTCATGTGGCCTTAAGCCATAGGTCGCGAGCATGCCATAAACCCATTGCCAGCCTCGGTTCGGTATTTTGGCCCACCATTCAACAATCACTTGGGCAGACGGCAAGTCTCGCGGAGCGGTTTTGAAGGAGGAATAGGTGCCTCTAAGCTTGTCATTAATAAAGCTGACATCGATGCCAGCAAACAGGCCAAAGCGCTTAAACGCCATGCAGCTTTTGGCACGCTGACAGCTATTGGGTTGAGTTGCTTTAATCACACGTTCCAAGCTTTCTCGGGTCAACGCTTGGGCTTGAGGCAGCCGCTTTAGATAGTCAAGATAAACCGTTTTGAAAGACTCTTCAGTAGTGGGATTGCGCTCGGTTGCCTCGAAGTAATGCACTTCAAAGGCTTTACACCAAGCAGCAGCCGTTTGCTTGTCCGGTTTCTTGTCCCCTCGCCCGTAGTCCGACCAGCGAAACTCTTTAAGCAGCACTGCGGCTCCAATTTTTTTCGCGATCGCCTCCGCCTGTTTGAGCGCGAGAAGATTTGCCTTTATTCCTAGCTTTAGGTGTTGTTGATGTGGCAAAGATTTGTCAGAATCTGGTGGAGGGGGCAAGGTCGCCCTGGCATATAAAGAACTGCCCTTGCGTGTAAGCGAGACCGGTAGTTGTGCCCCTTTAAGCCTCAAGTTAACGAACTTGAGCCTTTGATCAAAGTCAGAAAAGTCGTGTTTGGTCATAGTCAGAAAAGTAGAGAAACAACATTTACTGATAACTAAGCTAGCTACCGTCATATAACTCTACCCTAAGGGTCTCTTTAGGGAAAGTTTTTTATCGCTACATTTTGTAAACCGCATGCCACAGCCTCAACCGCCCCGTTCTTTGCTCGATGCTTTGCTTGCTTACGAATCGCATGTCCAGTCCACCATGCCGCCGAAGCAGGCAACAGCGGCATGGGCGCAGGTGCGGACAGCGCTCTGGCGCTATACGCTGCCTGGGTGGGGTCTGCCCTCACCACAGGGACAGCGTCTGTCTCCGGCAGAGTATGAGCAGGGATTACAGTTGCTGCAACAGTTGCCCTTTAAGCGGTTGCAGGAGGCACCAGGGGTGCAAGAGCGGTTGTTTGAACAACTGGCTGTAGCTGGAAACAGTCGGCGCACTTACCGTTGGGCTTTGCAGCGTTTGATGACCTGGTGCCAACAGCAGGGTTGGCTAGAGACAGCGTTAGTGGCGGAGCCAGCGTCTCGAGTACGACAGCACCGGCGCTCGGCGAATGATGTTCGTCTGACGACCCGTCGGGCAAGACAGCGGTATCGCTTGGTTGAGGCTGAACAGTCAGAGGCACTTCGGCAAGAGTTAGCACTGTTTACCCAGTTTCTGACGGGAGCAGGAGCAGAGGAGCGAGACTCGATGGGAGTGAGCGCCGCCACGGCACAGCAATATTTGCATCAGGTGGAGCGATTTTTGGGCTGGCTTCACAGTGAGGGAGGAGTGCCTTTACAGGAGTTGAGCTTGCGGCAGTTGGTGGTGGGTAGTGCTAGTTCACTGGGGAGAGAACAGCCAGTTTTGCCATCTGAAGCGGAAGCCGAGCGAGTCGTTGCCTTAGTGCAAGCTTACTTAGAGTGGTTAAGAACACCCCAGGAGGAGCACTTAGACGGGCGCAGTGAAGCGGTTCAGAGCCCTTACACTGCCCTCCGAGTGATCAATGCCTTGTTTGCAGTGGTCCGGTTTGTTTATCGTCAAGACAGTGTCGCTGGAGAGCAGGAAGCAGAGCCGGCTCAAGTTACCATTGCGGCTCTGCAAGAGTTACGCAAGGTGGTGTATGCTCAACTCAAGACCCACCAAGCGGTCAGCGATGAGTCGAAGAAGCGACTGGAGTGGCCTGAATTCTTGAACCTGGTGGAGACACTCAGAGGGGAGTGTGTATCTCAATTGCACCAGAGTACGCAATCAAAGCAAGGTGGGGTAACACTAGCGCCACCACGCTCATTGACGGCGATCGCTCAAAGTTATCAACGGTTTTTGTTGTTCGCTTTCCTGGCTTATATGCCACCACGGCGCTCAAACGAACTGCGGAAACTGACATTTTCACAACTGCCGCGGCCTCACCGTCCAGTGCGTAAAGCTCAAGCACTGGATGGTGAGGCGAGTGTCCTTTACCCGGACCAACAGGGCTGGTGGATCAAGCGGGTGGATCAAAAGCTCAAAGGTCCGCGATCACCTGACTTAGTCTTGGTGCCCAACTTGAGCTATACCGATGGGCGTTGTTTCTATCAGTACCTGGAGGAGTGGCTCCTGCATTATGTCTATCAAGATGGGCGAGGCAAAACTGTAGCCGTGCCAGGGCTGCGTAGTTGTTTCAATCCACACCATCAGCGGCTGTTCACTTTGAAAAAGGGGGAACCCTATCCAGATGCTGTGTCCTTTAGCAAGTTACTGCGTTTTCCTGCTTATCGCTTCACTGGGAAAGCGCTTGATTTTCATACCGTGCGGGGGATCTATGCCGCCTATTCAAAGCACAAGGAGGATTCAAGTCTCGCATCAGCCAACTCTGTCCAGGACTCCGAAGACGAAGTGCTCAGCAAGGCGTTTGCTGCACTCGATATAGAGAAGGAGCAGTACGACCCTGCGGACTGGTCCAAGGCGGCAGTGATCGCGCAAGCCTTTCTAAATCAGCTAGTTTAAGACTGAAGGAGTGACCGCCTCAATCTAGGCTTAGCTCAATCGAATTTTCCCTTTTTTTTCCCTCTTTTCACGGGTATCTTTGATGCTATTTGCACCGATTTGACCAATATTTCAAAGACAGGATTAACCTTGTAAAGCCCATTCGATGAGGCTTTGAGCACATTTAAGCCGCTTTAAGGCTCAGGCAACGAGTGCATGAAGCGCCTTGCCATTCAAGGCGCTTCATTTACCTTTCACCCTAGACAAACCCCTGCGAGACAGGGGTTTCGGTTGCTTGTTTTTTGCTTGTTTTTTGGTTTCCCTAAAGTTTCCCTAACGGCTCGGTGGCTGAGACCACTCTCCTAAGCCTTGAGTCAGACCGACTATGAGTTGAGCCCTCACAAGGTCACCCAGTGTTGCCTTAAACGCACTACACGTAAAAAAAAGCAGTCACTTCAAAGTTGAGCGTTGCTCACTAACTTTTTAGTCGCAAAACTCTCAACGAAAATAGAACCGCTGTCAAAAACTCTGCATCAGAACACAGCTTTGAAACGGACTAAAGTCTATGAACGAATCATATCCTCACCTTTTCTCAAGACGGAAAGGGCTAGATAAACGCCTCAAAGCTTACATCCGCTTCCGTAAAGGAAGCTTTGTCAAGCCCGAGACTATTCGTGGTACTTGGCAGTCCGGAGCGGTTGCTGATAGCGAACATTTACTGCTGGTGTCCGCAACTCTTTGCTACCATGCCTCGATATGCTTACCGAGACGTTTAAGAGCAGGTAGATCTAAGTATAGGCGCAGGCCAGTCTACTCCGGTTTGTCCAAATTATACGGCAAGCAAGCAAACTTTTGCGCTGGGGCATGTTAATTTTCCTGCCCTTTTCTTCAATCCCTTGCCGATCAGTCAGGCAACGATCTAACAGGGGAGCAAAGATTGTCCAGTTTCAACAGCAGAGGGTGCGCGTTCCTGCGTGTCGCCCGGTTGAGCCCTCTGTAATCCCTGCACTTACGGACCTAAACGTCTGTAGTAAGAGGGCTACTTGGAAGCGGTCAGGCACTATGGGCAGGGAAGATCGCGTTTCTCAGGTGGTACCGCTAAAGCCTGACCACAACGCACCACATGCCACTGCCAACGAGACAGCCCTGAGTTGGGAAAGGAGGTGTCTCGACAGTGGTGCCCGACTTTGAACAGTCCTTTACGCCGGAGCCGACGCAACTGTTCGGCGGAAAGACCCAGGACTTGAGCAGCTTGAGCGGTTGGCAACCAGGCAGAAGGAGGCTGTAGATAGGACTCGATGGAGGTTGCGGCTTCGATCCGAGTCAGGTCATGAACGGGGAGGCTGACTAAGGTTGTAGGGGCAGAGGGGTTGGAAGCGACTGGATCTAAATCGGGTTGAATATGGTATTCCCAACCGTGGGAACGGATGAAAGTCATGCCGATGATGCAGCCCGTTTGGCGCTGCCAGACCCGTTGGTCATTTTCACCCGCCCATTGCACTCGCTCACCAAAGTGAAACTGAGGTTCGGTGAAATCTGGTTGGGGCACTACCACTAACCAGACTGGGTCAAGCGGATGCGGAGACGTTTTAGAACGAGACATAGTGATTATCCTTTTGTAAAAGTTGCTTGCGAGAGTCCTCCAGTCGTCATCTCTCAGGTGCAGCGAAGAGAGACAGGCGAACTGAACAACATGAATGGTTCAGATCTGAGCGATGAAGACTGAATTAGTGCTGGAGAAGTAGTTTGATGGCAGGGTTGATCCTCAGAACAATCAGTTGATCAAGGGACGCTGATTCAACCCGTTTTCTGCGTCAAATTCGTTTCAGTTTGTCGGTGCAACACTGTGTCCTGGCTGGGGGTGGCGATCGGGGTGGCAATTCAGCCAGACCTACAGCCACTTCATGGGCAATCTGTTCGTTGAAACACCCGACTGAAGCGGCTGAAGGTGAAAACTATAAACTTCCTATCCAAAGTGGTCTTATGAAACTCACACGCTTTCGGGAATCCTAGGAGGGGTGAGTGCGCTACTGCGATGAAACGAATGAAACAGGCGATTAATTGGATTCCAGTGGGGGTGTTGGTGGTGTTGATAGCAGTTCTGTCGTTTCAAAAATGGCAGACCTTTCAAGCGTCAACGGTGGACTACAACCATCCCAATCAACGACCTCAAGGATTGGCTCCCAGCCCAGGACGCTCGGAAAGGTGGGAAGTGGTGAATGTAATAGATGGAGACACGCTTACCGTTAAAGCTGAGGGGAAAGATGATCGCATTCGACTCTGCGGTATTGATGCACCGCCACTGGGTCAGCCGGTGGGGAACGATGCGCGTGAAAAGTTAAGATCGCTCGTCAGTGCGGTTGGGAATCAGGTGATTGTGGTGCCATCAGAGCGAGATCGAAGTGGGCTGTTGCTGGCAGAAGTTTTTGTGTCGGCAGGCAAAGGGACGGAAGAGGAGAAGCTGCTGAATTACGAGCTGGTTCGAGTAGGGATGGCGCGTCACTACCAACAATACAGCGATCGCTGCCCCAATGGAAGTGAGTTTTTGGCTGAGGCTGAGCAGGAAGCGAAGGGTAAGCGATTGGGAGTATGGGCTGGAGAGAAGTAGAAGCCGTTAGATTTTTGGCGATCGCTGAGCCCATGAACGATACTCCTAACAGAAACTCCCTAGCTTTGAAGCTAAGATAGTTTGCTGTTTGATGGGTGTGGCAAGGGGTGACGGGTGGGTGTGATGGGGTGTGACATCACCCTGTGATGCATTTCTGTCACCGGTGTGACATCACACCCCCTGTGATAGCTCCACACCCTTATATCACGCGCATCACACCCCATCACCCTGTGATGGCATCACACCCCATCACACCCCCAAAAGCACTGTATTTTAAGAAGTCGCCATCACCCTGTGATACTCCAAAACCCTGATTGGCTAAGCCAATAAAGTGATTGCGAATATCCTCGGTAGAAACTGATTTGAATTCCTTTACGTTTCGCTTCACATCAATTGCTTTGATAAAGCCATTTTGCTTGATTGAATAGTCAACAATCGGGCGTAATTCTAGCAACACATCTTCTAAATCGAAGTCGATTTTAAGGGGTTCAGAGGTGGGGTGTACTTCCTGAATTTGGGTAAGCTCATGAGCGGCCTGTTGCTCCACAGGACATCGCTGAGTATTTGGAGTCTCCAATTTGTAAGCATCCCTGATCTGCTGGATCTTCACTTCGGTGAGATTGGGGGAAGCCAATAAATCAGCTATATCCGAGGCTTGTGAAGTGCCCACTTCTGACACTTCCACACCGGGGCGCAAGTCAATTACATTGGGCACCGCTTCCCAGGTGGGATATTGGGGAATGTTACCGGGTGCGACTAAAGCAGAATAAACAGCGTTGCTGGTGAGCCAAACTCTACCCGGCGGTAAGGTTGTCTCATCAAAGGGAATTGCGAGGGTATCACAGATATTTTTGCATCCAGTCCGGTCGGGTCCGATCGCGGCGATCGCGGTAAACATCGCTCTGTTTGATCTGCCACTAAATCCTAAGTCTTCGAGCGTGACCGACTGACCCGACAGCCATACCGCCATGTTGCAGCCTCGCAGCAGGGAAGCTAGAGCTGTAATCTTTGATTTGAATGCCTGTTTCTGCTTGGGGGTGAATAGCCCGATCAGGGCGGTGATCTCTTCAAGCAAGAGAACAAATGGCTCGTAGGTTCCCGGCTGGTTATTGCGGCGGCTTCCTTCGTAGCTAAATAGCTCCAGCGTTGCCATCAAATCTGAAAATATCTGATCATCCTGTTGCAGGCGATCTTTGAGGTAATGCTTTTCCGCCCTGGCCCAATATCCCGCTTCCTCTAGCTTGTTTTTTGGATTGAAGATCCAATACCGTAAGCCGCGTTCTTTCACACCCAAACTCAGGGCGATCGCGGCCAGCAGTCCTTTGCCACTGCCAGGAAGACCCGCAAGGATGACAGGTTGGAGTGGCGCAGAGGTCAGCGATCGCAAAAACTCCATTGCATTGGGCGGCTGAACGGGCGGTGTTTCACCGAAGGCGGTCGCTAACTCATCTAAAGTTTCAGGTGGATTGGCAGTGGTGCCATTAATGGGTACTAACTCAGGCTCAAACCAGCGATGCCCTTTCGCCTCGGTTTCAGTCTGCTCTAGTAACCCATCTAGCTTTTCGCCATAGTGATCCTCTAGCAGGTTCCAGCCATCGCGGTTGAGCGGAATCCCTTTTTGAGCCGCATGAAGCAGTTGCTCAGCAGCGGCATTCTTGCCAACCGATTCGGTGTACTCCTTCAACTCATTGCCTCTGGCAGCAACCGCAGAGCCATTGTGCTTGATGGCAAACTCCGCCCGGGCGATCGCGTTGTTCTGTTTCTTTTGCGAGAGTGCCACTCCGCCCAAGGTCAGGGCACCTGCTACAAAATAGTTGGTGAATGCTAAAGCGACGGCACCTAAACCCAAGCTGCCAATCATTAGATAGGGCACGTTATCGCATTCATCCATCGCCTGCCTGACAGCGGTTTCATTCCAATCTTCTGCGGTGTTATGCATGGGTGGCTTCCTCCTTTTTGGGGAAGATTTCAGGGTAGATGGATAAGGCAATTCGCACGATGCGATCGACCAGGAACAGCACTGAGAACATCAGGGCAACGTTGATCCAATCGATTTTGCCGACCTGGAAGGTGATCAAATACCACAGGAAGGTGAACAGGTTGCCATCAGTCACGGGCGGATGAGTGATAAAACAAATCCCCAATTCCAGGACATAGACGATGTTTCGAGTGCTGCAAAGGGTTTGATAGGTGCGGATCGGGTGATTGTTATAGGAGCGTTTCAGGCTAGTTACTGCCCGTCCATCATTTTTGCTTTGGCGGTATCTTGCCCAGGCTGACCACTGTTCAATAATTTTCCGCATCCGCTTAGGATTGCGCTTGTACAGATAGGGTGCCAGTTCTAAGCCTTGAAAAATGGCATAGAGCAGGATTCCCAGCACGATCGCAAAGAACCGGGCGATCGCCTGGAACAACGCACCGATACCGGGCAAGGCAAACAGGAATTCAGCCAGATTGGTGAAGTCGATGCGGTTGGCTAGCAAAACGATGAAGTCTTGAAACGGCTGCACGTTCCAGGCGATCGCCATTAATAGCAATAACCCCAGCAATAGAGAAACGAGTAGCAAGAGAGGACTCCAGCCTTCTTTCTGTTCTTCTTTTTGCTCCGGATTGCTCCCATCAGCCTGTTGATTCTTGCCAAGGCGAATGCGGAATTTACGTTTAGATTTGTTTGCGGTTTGGGTCATATTTTCAGAAATTTCGGTTTGCGCTTTTTCGGGTTGATAGGGATAGCTCGTTTTTGCAGAGTCGGTCAGATACCACTTGAAAAGGGTGTCGCCTTCCGATATCGCCTGGATATCCGACAGGCTGAGGTAAGAGGGCTTTTGATCTTGAAAAGGTGCTTGCAGCCATCCGTACTCTCCTTCGGCTTTGTAAGCCCAAAAAGTACCCCGCTCTGGGTGGGATGCTGATACCAAATATTGTTTAGTAGGGTCAATCTGCTGGGGAGGCTGGGCGGCGGTTTGGGTCATGAGGGTTTCTCCACATAGTTAGGCTGAATCATTAGTGTTGAAGTCGGGCATTCGCCCCACCAACGCGCCCATCGCCTGCTTGCGGGTTGATGCCGTGCAGGTCCATCGCTTTTCGCACGAGCTGGAAGTCTTGAGTAATGGCAATGTCGGTCATGGCAATACCGCTGCCGCCTATATCTGCCATCACGGCGGTGCCGCCCTGGTTGTCACAGACCACGGAACCCGGTGCGAGGCTTAAGCCTGTGGCAGGATTAACCACTTTTCCACCGGGGTAAACGTTGCCAAACTTGGTGGCATTGCTGGCAGATACCAGGAAAGTGCTACAGCCTTTCATCAGGCGCATATCAGCGGTTTTAGCTTCAGCAGCGACTTTCTCAGCGTCTAGTTTCTTGAGTTCCTGTTCGGTAGAGATGGCGGCGGCTCGGTCTCGCACCTGGCTGAGTCGTTCTAAGTTGCGTTGAGTGTCAGGGATGGAGGCGATCGCACATCCGACTAGAGCCACACCCAAAATAACTTTGATGATGGTGGCCTGATGGCGGCGACGGTAACGAAATGGTAGTTTCATAGGGTGAATCCTTGTGAGGGTTTGCTTTTTTGTAGGGGGCGATCGCGTTGCCGTCCAAAGTTCCGCGATCGCTCTCTCTTAGTTTTTTGCCCAGTAGGTAACTTCTTCGTTGAGATAGCGTTCATCGCGCTCAATAGCGACGTGGAGCATCCAGCATCAAATTGGTTGCCGCCTGAGTTGGCAGAGTTGATGATGGGCACTCCATCAAAATCAACCGATTGAATGATGGCAACATGCCCGGTATTGCCTGTCCGCCCTGGTGTGCCCGGTGGAATTCGAGCGACTGCCCCAGCTTCCGGCTGGGAAACTGGCTGGTAGCCAGCGGCGATCATGTGATCTGCGAATTCCCCGGTGTACTTGCTCAGATCGGGCACTTGGGGATTTTTGCGATGTACATATTCAGCACAGTTGCAGAATTTAGGCGATGGTTCTGGTTGGATGGGATGGGCGATCGCAATGCACCCAGCAATCATTAAAGCGACTGCGAAATCAAGATCCATAGGTTTCTTCCAGTAACTCAGCAAAGATTTGTTTGGCTCGTTCGTAGTTAGGGTCTGCGTCGGTTTCGATAATCAAAGTGGTCACGCGATCAAAAAGTGGCAATTGCCCACGGCAAGGCAGCGGCACGGGTTTGGGTGGTCTGATCTGGGGTCGCTTCATTTGGATTCCTTTGAGTAGCAAGGATGAAGAGCAGCAATGCTAAGCAGAGAAAAGCGGTTACTTCCCCAAGGCTTGCAACAATTCCAGTGCTTCTTTGAGGGAGTCGGTCTGGTCAGACTGCTCAGAGTCAATTCGATAGGCTTTCTCCTGATAGCGCTGCTGTTGCAGCTTCAATGCCATCGCTTTGGCTGCGATCGCGTCTTTGGCTTGCTTAGTCTGGTTCAACTTTGCCTTGCGATTATCTAAGTCGGTTTCCATGGCATCAGAGATTTGATCTGCCACTTCAATGAACTGGGAGGCGACTGCTAGGGGGTCTTCAAAGGTGATGGATTTCCCAGTACGCAATGATTCCAGGCTGAATGCAGCAGGGAGCTGTGGAGTAGAGAGCACGATCTGATGGTTGCCCACTTCGACGGTGGTCTGGATGGGCACAGGTTCTGGTTCGGATGGGGCGATGTCGAATTCATGTAATAGGCGATCGCAATCGTCAGCGGCTAACCCATCTGAGGTTTCGATTCTCAATTCTTGGCAGCGACGATGCACGGTGGATTTTGGTAAGTCATGGTCTTTGCAGAATTTGGTCAGTGATGTATTCATGTGGCTCCTGAACGGCTTGAGGACTGGGTTTAAACGGCTGGAACGCGCACGGAACAAGGCGAACTAAGGGATGTTCGTCTCAGAGCGTTCTATGGCTGTTTCTGGAATGTTCCAACATCCTAACAAGATTTGTTAGAAATACAATAGCTTTTGTTAGAATCCATTCAAAGCGATAGAGTTTTCACCTTTTTCTTATTGGAAGCGTATGATGATGTCAGAACTGAGCAATGATGAAATGTCAAAGGTCACCATCACAGCCTTTATCGAAGAAGACCTTAAAGAAGGCTTGAAAGCACTCGCAGACGTTGAAAGGCGTTCCATGTCGCAGATGGTCGCTGTTCTTATCGAAAGAGCAGTGATTGACGCAGCCAAACAAGGCTTGATTTCTGATTCTGCTAGCAAGGACAAGTAAGGAGCGATCGCGATGGCAAACGAACTTAATCGAGCTATTCAAGCGCTGGCTGACATTACTTCTATGCAGGGTCGTCAAATTAGTGACCTGCGAGAATCAATGCAGCAATCTAATCAGCAGTTAAGCGATCGCATTGACCAGATGGGCGATAGGCTAGGCAGCAAAATTGATGATTTAGCCGTACAGGTTGGAGCGTTAACCAGTGCGGTTCTTGATCAAAAGCGGTCTGTTGATGGCTTGGTTGAAGAGAGCCGAAGTCATAATGAAGCGGCAAAAATTCAAGCTGAAAACGTCGCAAACCTGATTAAAGTTGTTGATCGGCTGGCAATCAGAAACTAATAGAAATGCCCATTAGTAAAGGCAAGTAAGGAGAGCAATCGCTGATGACCACCCAAGTTCTACAAACATCCCAACCGAAGCGAGCAATAGTGATTCACAACGTCAGTTGGGAGCAGCTTGAAGAAATCGATTCTTCTCTGGAAGATGTTTCAGGGCTAAAACTGATTGACCTAGGTGGAATGCTTGCTGATGATGCAATACCCCAATCAGTATGATGCGATGACCGTTTTGCCAAAGAGTTTCTCGAAAAGTGCGGCATTTCCCCAGATCTGCGGTTAGATCAGACAGACTCTCTACAGCAAAGATCACTGGCAACCGTCAAAGCCGCAGATGAGCCAACAAGTTTTCCCGTTTGAAATCCCCAGGAGGTCCGCCCGTGACATAGAAGAAACCCCTTTAAAAAGTCAGAACCCCCACTGCTAGTAACAGAAGGGGCGAAAAGACTTTATTTAATTTGGATAGGATTCGGAGACTCTAACTAACAGCCGTGGAAAAGCAAACGTTAGGTCATCCAGCTTTGCTATGCCAATTTTAGTAGCAATTTGTCAAAAGGTGCAACATCTTTGACGAATTTTACTAATTTTGCATAGCTTCCTATCTGCCGTTCGTTCACAAGGCATAGGGAGTTGATCATGCATCGAAGATTTTGTGACTATTGGGAGGACAGACCATGACTCTGCCTCTCGCCCCCTCATTCAAGGGGTTTGGAGCTAAGCTCCAAACCAGACGTTCCGCTCCAAGTCCTCAGTTTCAGTCGGTAGCGGAAGGGGAAGATACCTTCCTGGCTCTGTTTCCCCATCGTCATGACTACATCTGGGCAGCGCATCCCCAGCCCACGGCGAAGCCAGCGTGGCAGACCGAAAGCCGTCATCCGCTCTCAGATCGCTTGATCCTTCAAGGCGGCTACCTTTACGGGGTGCGCTTTGGACCGAAAACCCATTACTTACTGTTCGATATTGACAGCGGCAGTCTCTACCATCCTCGGCGTGACCCGTTTGCGATCGCTCGTCTGGTGGCGGCCCTGGAACCGCTGGGACTGGTCAGCCACATTGCCGTGACCAGCTCCTACAGTGGCGGTCTGCATCTCTATTTTCCATTTGAACGGGCACAGAAGTCTTATGAACTCGCGGGAGCGGTGCAAGCCCTATTGGAGAACGCGGGCTTTGTGTTCTCTCCCGGTCAGCTGGAACTGTTTCCCAACGATCGCGGATTTGTAGACGGCAAGCCGACGCTGTATGCGGCGCATCGGTTGCCGTTGCAGTTAGGTTCTTACTTGCTCAACTCCGATTGGGAACCGATCTTTAGTACTCCAGCGGAGTTTGTTCTCCAGTGGCGGTTTTGCCTACGGCGCAACCCGGTCACGTCTAGAGCTATCAGGCAGGTGCTCAAGGCGGCAAAACGGCGGCGCTTTAGTTTGTCAGGCAAGGTGGACAAGTTCTTGAATGACCTGAATGCGGAGATTGAACCGGGTTGGAGTGGACTAGGGCAAACCAATCGGATTTTGGGACGGATTGCTTTAAGAACGTACATCTTTGCCAAGGTTCTCTATGGCCATGGCTTGGAGGGCAGGGCGCTGGTGGAAAAGATGGTGGAGATTGCAACGGCGCTACCGGGTTACCGGGAGTTTTGCCAGCATCAGCATGAGATTCGGCAGCGGGTGGAGGAGTGGGCACAGTCGGTTGAAACCACAACCCGCTATTTTCCCTACAAGGGGCGGAGGGCTAAACCGAATCGGTCTTCTCAGCCAGCGGAGACTCCAAGTTGGCATGAGCAGCAGTTAGAGGATGCACGGGGGCGAATTAGCAGGGCGATCGCGCTCATGCTGGAGTCGAATACCCTACCGATGGGAGCGACAGCGAGGTTTAGCGCCTTAACGGCAAGTGGCATTGGTGGGGCGACGCTTTATAGACATAAGGATTTATGGCATCCCGAATACTTGATACCTGTGGATACCCCCCCGCACCCCCCAGGTTTAGACATTGAGCGCGAAGGGGACGCGCCAAAGTGTCTAAGCTTATTAGTGTCAAAGTCCAGTAATGTGCCATCTGGCAAGGAGTTAAGCGGTGTAAGAGACTCGAATACTCAAGCAATAAGTAGTAATACTCAAGAGAAACAGGAGCGGATTGAGTTTGTCAGGCAGACGTTGGCGGAGGTGCAGGCGTATAAACGAGCGGCTCAATTGGAGCTTTGGCAGCAGTATGGACAGGAGCAGGGGCAATTGACTGCTTCTGTGACTCATGTGGACAAGATGTGGCACTGGTTGGAGTCGGGAGATGCCATTCTGGTGGCAGAAGCTGAGGTGTTTTTTGGTTTGATACAGGAGACTTCAAAGGGGTCTGAGTAGAAGGTTAATTCGTCATTCGCTCAGGTTGATTGATGAAGCAATACAATCCCTTAAAAGCGGTAATGATGTGTTCCTTCAGTGGTTTCCATTCCATTGGTTTCCCTAGCGAGTATGCGTCAAGGTAGCAAAAGCACCCCGATTGAAAGGATGTTGGGGTTAAGTTAAACTCAGCGGAGTGGGTGACTGCTCCGCTGAGCTTAACTCCGTTGCTATAACTAAGCCGCATAGCCGGAGGCGATGACAAGTATCGGCTATAGCGCGGGGGGCGTGGTTACATCAATCCCAGGAATTGCCGTTCTGCCGAGCGCTACTGGCCGGTGCCGGGCAATAGATTCGACGCCATCGGTTTTCGTGTTGTCTGCGCCTCCGCGTGACTCAACTGTAGCCCTTTGCGCTCTTAACCCTTTTACCCTTTTCCTTGCTTCTCTACCCTAATCCTACGCGACGCGTAATCGCAGCTTTTTGCTCAGCTCCCTACCCACCCGCCTTCTGCTCCTACCCGACAAGCGCTTGCCTCTGGACTAACCAAGCGCTTACCTTGTAGTGGGAAGAAAAAAGTCAGGCATGGGGCATGGGACAGAACTGGGCGATCGCCATTGGCATAAACAACTACGACAATCTGCAAGCCCTTAGCTATGCCAAGCGGGATGCTGAAGCTATGAGGGATTACTACCGCAACGAGATCGGCTTTGAGCAGGTCTATTACTTTGCCGAGGGTGCGCCTGACATCGAACTGGAGCATGGTCCTCCCTTCAAACCCTTACCGACCTTTGCGAAACTGGATCGCTTTCTCGATA
>NZ_JAEVYN010000007.1:52028-135159 GCF_016807185.1 Leptolyngbya sp. Cla-17 | reverse complement strand
CAGATGATAAAAGCTCCAATGTCATGGTAGTTCACGTTGCCGCGAGACTTAACGGTGCCTTTGAAAAGATTATAAAAGAAAGCTGCACTAAAGGTTCCTGGAAAAATGCCAAAACTATATTCCTCTCTGAATATGGCTATAGCAATGGCTCAACAGGGTTTGAGAGGGGAAAATCTTTTGAATATACTATGGGATTTGGAGTTGGTGAACTTGGAATTCATATCAATCAAGCTTTCATAGCTGCATCGCAGCTGGGTAAGACGGAAAGGTTGCATAAACTGAGAAATATTAAGGCAAAGTGGCTTTCGAGAGAATTACTAGGAGAAGAATCCGTAGAGGCGTATTCAGAGAATCATCGTTTGTACGTCGGATATAGTCACCATAGTTGTATTCTGTTTCTTAAACTTGTTGCTTGTATGGAAAGCTTTATTCCTACTGATAAAGGTATGACCGTTGACATAGTACTAGTCGGTAATGAAAACAAAAAAAAAGGCAGTGATATTTCTCAACACTATGAGCCTTTGATAAAGAATTTAGATGATGATAAGTATATATTGAATAACTTAGGCTTATCGTCAATCGAAATTGCCTTTTGGAACCTTGAAAAGGAGGAGCTGAAAAGCCAAAAATATTGCCCGAAAAACTCTAATAGAAAACCAGAAGATGAGGAGATAAAAATTGAGGACAATAGCATATCACTACGCTATTTTTTCGCAAAAATGAATTCTAATCTTGATTTCTCAAAGACGCTAGAGGATCATGCAAAAGATGACAATCAATTCTTATTACTGAAACTAGGAAAATGGTTAAGTATGCCAGAAACTCAAACTCGTTTTAAACAGATAGAACATACTATTCTAAAATATCGAAATTTTGAAAACCTATTTGGATCTTACATATCTAGAGAATCCCGCAATGGTAATCAAGCCGATGATAATTACCGTGAGCAAGAGGAAAAAAATAAAGGGAAAGATATTTATGACCTGGAGTGGGATTTGAATAATGCTGAATCATTAGATGATGTTATTAAAAAAGCCAAAGAACTTTATGATGAGGCGCACAAAAAATTTGCTCGATCAGAATAAGGTTATGCAACTGCTAACCCGTTTATCTGTACGATTTGCCTGCAACTACTCCTATCCAACAGCTTGAACCTCAACCCACCCCATACCCCGTCAATGGGCGCACCTCCGGCGGCTTAAACCCCAACACAATCTGCTTCCTCGGAATCCCTGCAATCTCTAAATCTCAAGCAATCCCTGCCTCAGTTCCAAGGTGTTGTATCCAGATTTTTCCTATCTATCCCTCTTGAATCACTTTCGGAAAAGCAAATTTAGTCAAAAATGCTGAAGCTTCTATACGGCTTGAGTCTTAGCATATGTAGCTTATTTCCGATATTTCAAAACATTTGACAATGAAGCGTATATACCAGACAGCAGTCGGTGAAAGACGTTCAGCGTTTTGCCTGGATTTTACTTTAATTAGAGTGACATATGAGGGATATATAGCAATCCTCTTTGAGCTATGAAAATAACAAGGAGCTTAAGCCCCTTATTGCACAGAGTTTCGTTTCATAACTGACTTAGGATTGCTATAGTCTTGAGTCTTGATGTGGGTCATGTAACTCGTTCTTAAGTTAAGTTTGCTAATGCAAGTTCTAGCGGATTAAACCGCGCTTTTTAGTTCCACCAAATATGTTTCTTACAAAACCATCTATCTGAACTCGGAGGCGAAAACAATGCAGATCTTATCAAAAATTAACTTAAAACTTGCAGCGATCATTCTTCCTGTTACTGTCCTCTGTCTAATTAGCATTCAACAAGCACACTCGCAGGTCGTCAAAGATTTTAGTCTTAATGGTAATAATCTTGCGTCAAGTATTGCCAATACTCTCAAGCCACAGATCCAAAACACTATTGAAACAACAATTCAGCCCTACACGAATCAAGTAAATACGTATATTAGTAAAATAGATAATTATCAGAAAGAAGTTGATAGCTATCAAAAACAATTGAGTGCCATTCCAAAGACAATTGAACAGCAAGTTGATAAAAGTGTGAGTGGTGTTACTAGACAAGTCCAGGATGAAATCGACAACATCACAGTGCAGGTGAAAAATAAACTAGATGATTTGAAAAATGAAGTGAATGCGGCTATTAAAAGCTCTATCCAAACCCTTACTTGGGGAATGCTCGGCATTGATGGGTTGATGACAGCTGTGATCACCTGGTTCGTAGTTCGCAGAGTCACGCGGCAACTGAACAAGGAAATTGCTAACTTAACCAACATTATCAGTGGGTTAGAAACTCAGATCAGCCAGAGTGTTGAGAGTGTTGCTGATGGCGTTCGCAATCAGATTAATACAGGTATTACAGACTCCACCTCCAAGTAAATATGAAATATGTAAATATGTTGCTGAATTGAGGACGCTGGATGGAGACCATTATGCCTCCAAGATCTGCCTCTTGCCCTATCTTGGAAACGAATCAGCCCCTTTCCCAGTCCCTTCTCTGGCAATTTCAGCGTCATTTCTTTGCCCAACAGGGTATCAACGCCTGGAATCAAGGCACCGTTCCTCACTACGTCACGAGTAATCCCTTCATTGCTAATGCCTATGCCAAAGTCGTCTTCGGCTTCCTGCGGGACTGGCACCCAATGCTCGATCCTAACCACCCGATCTATATCCTGGAACTCGGTGCTGGTTCCGGTCGCTTCGCTTACCACTTCTTGAAAAAATTCTGGGACTTTTTCCCCCACTCCACCCTCCGCCATCTCCCCGTCAAGTATATCCTTGCCGACTTCTCAGACAGTACTCTAAACTACTGGCGCACACACCCCTTCCTGCAACCCTACTTCCAGCAGGGCATCCTCGACATCGCCCACTTTGATGCCCAACACGACCAAACCCTCAACCTGCATTTTGCCAACCAAACCCACACCACCCTCAAAAACCCTCTCATCGTCCTCGCTAACTACTTTTTCGATTGCCTCCCCCAAGACGTTTTCACCCTCAAACAACACCAACTCCATGCCAGCCTCGTCACCCTCTCCCTGCCGGACAATTCAAAATTCAAAATTCCCTTCGGTTCGACTCAGGCTTCCCAGAGCGTCAGCCGACGGGGAGAACAAAATTCAAATCTCCCCCTCAACGATCCTAATCTGATTCACCAAATCAACGTCACGTACACCGATCGCCCCATCACCTCGAATTACTACACCGATCTCACCTGCAATCAAATTCTGTCTGACTATCAACATCACCTCACCGATACTGCCCTACTGTTCCCAATTGTCGGACTGAATTGCATTCGTAACCTGCACCACCTCAGTCAAAATCGACTGCTTTTTCTTTCTGGCGACAAAGGCTACAGCAAACTCGAAGACTTGCAAAACCGTGAAAAACCCCAGATGGTTTTTCACGGCAACTGCTTCTCCCTCATGGTCAACTACCATGCAATCGGTCAATACGTGATTTATCAGGGCGGTCAAGCCCTCCACACCCCCCATCACCACACCAGCCTCAACATCTCCGCTTTTCTCCTCGGCAATCCCCCCACTAACTACGCCGAAACCCGCCACGCCTATCAAGATGCCATTATCAACCACAGCCCCGACGATTTCTTCAGCCTCAAAAGAGCGATTGAACCAAACTGCGATCGCCTTACCCTACAACAAGCGATCGCCTACATTCGCCTCAGCGGTTGGGACGCTAACATCTTCCTTGCTTGCCTGCCTACCCTCTTAGCTCACGCTAAATCTGCTTCCGATACTCAATGTCAGGAGCTGATTCAACTCATTCATAATGTGTGGGACACCTACTACCCGATCAGCGAAGCCCAGGATCTTGCCTTCCAACTTGGCAAACTTCTGATCGACTTGCAAGACTACCGCACCGCCTCCAAATATTTTCAGCAATCCCTCAAACTTCAGGGACTACAGCCTAAGACATTACATTATCTCAGCCAGTGTTATCACCATCTTGGCGAAACCGAAGCAGCCCTTTACTGTATCCATCAGACATAGCTTTTTCAAGCAATTACATAGATTATTGGCATTCGAGCTAACGCTGTATGATTTTATGTAGAGAATCTCTAAGTACAGGACAAAAGTTGTAGGGATTGCACAAAGTCGGACTCATTGGACAAGGATGGATTGAGTACCAAATGGCGCAAATAATCGAACCCTAAGCGAAACAGACTTTTGGCGCGACGACCGTGTTTTTTAATCTTAATGGGCTGCCATTGATGCAACCATAACCCGGTTCGCATCGCCCAACATAAAGCTAAAGTCAACAAGGCAAACAATTTACTCAACCGTTTATCATCGGTAAAGTGCGTCGATTCCAGACAGAACCCGCGAGTTTTGAAAATACCAAACAGCGTTTCAATTCCCCAGCGCAAGGCATAGTCTTTGACCAAATCTTGCGCCTTGAGGGGAGCAATCACCACGAGTAACTCCCCATCATCAAGTCGTAGCGCTTCAACGGCAACTGGGTAGCCCCAGACTCGGCAGGTGCCTGTGAGTTGTTGGGATTGACCGGGTTGCAGATGGGCAAAGACGACTCGCGCCGCCAGCACCCTGCCATCATGCTCAATCTGGTCACTGCTGCGAATCCGTAAGCGAAAGGCGAGGGTAGGTTCGAGTAGAAGATAGCGCACCCAGGCTTGCCCAATGAACTCGCGGTCGGCACACAAGTAGTTCACTCTAGCGGTGGGGAACCGTTTGGCAAAGGTCTCCATTAACCGCATCCGCTCGTCACTGTTGGAATTCCCCCGCTTGTCCAACAGCCACCACAGTACCGGGAAGGCAACTCCTTCATGAACTATGCCCAAAGTCAAAATGTTGTACCACTGAGTGCCAAATTTCCAGGTGGTGCGATCCAGGCTCAACACCCAGTCCTCCGGAATCTGCATCCAACTCACCACGACGCTAGCCAGTTGAGCTTCGTCGAGCGCAAACCCTCGGAAAAATCGCTGCAATCGCTTGTAGCTCGATTCGGGCAATGCCCTACCACCAAAGCCTACACACAGTTCGCTCAAGTTCACTGTCTTGACTTTCAGCAAGGCTAACAAGAACAATGCCAGAAATGAAATCCTCGCTCCGTGCCAGTTCAATTGTTCTTGGAGGACTCGCTTTAATTCGCTATATTGGCTCATAGGGTTTCTCCAGAGTGTGGTAATTCTGATGAAACCCTACCCTGCTCATCCTTTCAAGCTTTTTGTCCCGTACTGAGAGAGAATCTATGTAAGCCGTGAGAGAGTAAAGACAACCCAACCCTCACCCTCTTACTTTTGGAGAATAGCATGAAGATTCTCGCGATTGACCTGGGTAAATTCAACTCAGTTGCCTGCTTATTTGACACCACAACCAATCAAAGTGAATTTGAGACGATCGCCACCCAGCGGTGGGCATTCGAGCAACTGCTCAATCAAAACCAACCCGACCAAATCGTGATAGAGACCAGTTCGATTAGCGGGTGGGTACACGACTTTTGCCAAAGCCTAGGCTACAAGGTTGTAGTCGCCAATCCCAGCGCTGAAGCGTGGCGATGGAAAAATGTCAAACGGAAGACTGACAAAGACGATGCCCTCAAGCTGGCGAAACTGACTGCCCTCGCCCAGATCTCAGCAGTCTACGTTCCGGTGGCAGAACGTCGTCAATATCGTCAGTTGGTGAAGTATCGTAAGACCCTGGTCAATCGGGTTACTCGAATCCAGAATAGGATTCGTGCGTTGTTTGACCAGCAGGGCATCAGTATTCCGGGTGGACATCGGGCTTGGACAGTGACAGGGATTGAGACCTTGAGTCAATATCGTAAACCCCTGGCTGAGTGTGAACTCGATGAGCTGTGGCAGGGTGAACTCGACCTGGAATTGCAGAGTCTCGATATTCTGTGGCAACAACTCCAAAGTGTGGATGAGCAACTGGAAAAAATCGCTCAGCAAGATGAGCAGGTGAAACTGTTGCAAACGATTCCAGGGGTTGGGCGTAGAACGGCTGAAGTGATTGTAGCGGCACTCGATGACCCCAACCGATTTCAAAATGCTCGGCAAGTTTCTGCTTATGCTGGATTAGTTCCAGACCAGAGGCAGTCAGGGCAAACCAATCGACTGGGTCGCATTACCCGCCGAGGCTCTCGCATTCTCCGGAGTGCGTTAGTCGAGGTGGCTTGGGCGATGCTGCGTTACAATCCCTGGGCCGTGTCCATCTATCAACGGATTTGTGGAGGGCAGACAACTCGGAAGAAAATTGCCATCATTGCCGTGGCGCGAAAACTCTTGGTACGGTGCTGGGCGATGTTGAGGCAGAAGCAACCCTGGCAGGATGATACCCCTCAACTGGGTGCCTCAACCGCACCCAGTTGATAAAATTTGGTAGCTTGATCTTGGATGAGGCAACTAACATGAAACATTGTTGATCTAACGAATAAGACTGGCACAAATTAATCAAATGAGCAGTTAGATAAATAATCTGTCAATCAATTAGCCAATCAATTAGTCAATCAATTAGTCAGTCTGAAATAGTGTTGAACTGGATCTATGATGCTTGATCTTGAAACGGGAACTAACATGAAATACGGTTGATCTAACGAATAAGACAAGCAACTTTTGCAAAGATGATTGAGACAATGTTTAAGTTGTAAATCTAGAAATAGAAATGCAAACAGCATTGACACCTCGGATAGTCGTTTAGAATCCAATCCGACCCATTCTTCAGATAGACTTTGATAAACAGTAGTGCCCTCATCTAGTGACTAGATGACGACTTTTGATTGCATGAAATTCAGAACTCTCTCAACACAGAACAGCTCAAACCCGCTTGACACCGTCACGGCTTCATAGTCGTTGCCCATCACCCGCAGCAGATAACCTTTGCGTCACAACAGATCAAGTCTCGGCGGTCGGCGTGCATGGGCATTGTTAGACGGCTCAAGCAAGCTTCGCGCAAAAAGGTAAGGTTTGGTGAATGTTTCCTCATCCTAATTATCTGACTAAAGCCTTTTATTTTGAGTATTAGGAGCGCGGATTTTAGTTAATAAAGTTGGCTTTTGAAATATCATTGCAATGCCTCCACCAATAGCACCACCAATGTGGGCAAAATTATCAATAAAAGGCGTTAGAAACCCAATAAAAATTGTATACAATCCCCAAGCCGCTATAACAAAACCGATCCGGCGATCTCGAATAAAAAATGATTTTTGATATCTGTAAAATAATACAACGACGAGCGCCATTAGCCCAAAAATTGCACCAGATGCTCCTACAGATGGTCCCGGTTGAACCATGATGCTGAGTAGAGAACCACAAAAGCCACTTAAAAAATAGACAATTCCAGATTGTATAAAACCAAGCGCGTGTTCACAGGTAATTCCTAAGATATACAAGGCAAAACAGTTGCCGAACAAATGATCTAAACTTCCATGTAAAAACATTGGACTAAATAACCGCCACACTTCTCCTCGCAATAGATGTTCTCTCTCTAATGCCCCCGCTGCAATAATTGCCGCCTCACTATCTAGCGCACCTGTAGCCATTTGCCATACGAACACTACAACATTTGCAGTAATCAAAATTAATGTTAAGGGTGGAAAGTAAGACATGCCTCGCTCAAAATCGAGCCTGTCATTTTCTGGCTGATCAGCTAGCATCCCTTCCGTAATCGAAAGAGGTTCTTCGTTAGATGAATATTCCTGGTTAGAGCCTGATTTTGGGTGTAAGTCATTTTTGGAAGACATTAGATTTATTCCTACTATTTACCTTCGTTCACCTGTATCGAGCATCACTCCTAAGGCGATCGCAATTCTGCGATCAAGAGAATGTCGCTGGTCAGCACTCATGTCTAGCACATAGCGATCCAGAATCGTAACCTTACGATTGAACTCACCAATAACCCTGTCACTATTACCTTGAACAATGATGAAGTTGGTTCGGAGTAATCCGAAGAAGGTACCCAGGAGGAATCGTCGCAGCAAAGCTAAAATAATCGAGTCTTCTTTTGCAACACAGATCAGAGAACCATCAGGAGAGTAGCAATGCCAGTGTTTACGGAAGAAATCATATAGATAATTTTTACGAAATTTTGCCAACTCACCGTTAGTATCTCTTAATGTAAAGGTTGCTGTCAGAATTTCAACCTTCTTATCTTGTAAAACTTTAAGCAGTGGCTCTTGCTTGCTTTTGTCCCGATAAATAGTGACATCTCGTTTTTTGTAAAGCAAAGTGATGACAGCAAATGTCATCACAAACCAACTAAGCAGTGCAAATAAGATTAGAACGCCTGTTAGTGATTCAGATGCGACACCAACAAGCATAAAAAGTAAGATAGCAACCGTAATTCCAGCAATTACTCCTGCCAACGCGGCTCCTAAGTTCCTTAGAAAATGAGCAGGGCGCTCGATATAAAGAAGAGGATTTCCCTGCTCATCACAGACATCATATTTTTCAGAAATAGTCAAAACTTTTTGACGGAGTAGGAACTTATCTCGGTTAAATACCGAATCAGATAATGATTGTCTGCGCTCCTGAACATTACTACCTTGTATTCTATCAACCTGAAGACTTGCACCACAGTTAGAACATTTGACTGTTCTTCCCGCAAATTCATCTTTTAAGTTGTAAGACTTTCCGCACTGACAGCTTATAGATATTGGCATTGAATAAATCTCCTTTGCAGGTCTCTAGTGTTTTTCTTAATTCGATATTTTTTACGCTTAAACTCAAAGTCCCTTAAAGTCTTTATCAAGCTATATATCTGATGGCTAGAGAGATATGCACCAGCGGAGTTTTTTGCAGTCTAACTATTAATAGACTGAAACTTTCTGTATAACATCCCAAAACGGATGATTAGCCAGACGATTTCTGCATAACACTCCAATCGAAGAGATAGGCAGAATCATTCTGCATAGCATACTGTTTTGGGTGAATCGACCGCACTATTCTGTCTACTGAAAACCCGCTCAGCGATCGCACCCATTCAATTTCCTTTTCCCACCCGCCACGCACTCTCAGCCCCATTCCTGCCCCCCCTGGTAAACACAAACCCATAGCGGCAAAACTCAGCCCCGTGCAACGACTTCAGCCCCAACAATGGCGCAAGCTGGCTAGTCGAGAGTAACCACCCCTTCTCAGCCACTCGCTCCAACAGTTCTAGGTTTGCCAGCGGATCAGGTTCAGTAGGCTGGAGAGAAGCCAGCGCACCCAACAGTACGCCCACCATTTTACTCTCATCAACCCTATTAATGTCCTGCGTCCTGTGAGACAGTTTCCAGGTGTCCTGTGAGACACGCAGCAGATCCGTATGACCATCCGCAGCCGGAAAAGTGGCGATCTCATTCCCCGCTTTAATATGGCTATCCAGCGCATCCATCACCTGCACCTGATCCGCATTGAAGATTGACTTTGCCCCCCGCTTCTCCTAGGGTTGATTCATTCTAGCCAGAGGGAAAGTCCAGCATGGGCAATAACTGATTCAAGTCATTGCTGAAGCGGTCGATGGCAGCCGTAATCGAGTGATGCCCTGCTCGACGAAATAAGGTAATTACTAGATTGCGAATGAACGCCATCAAGGTAGCAGCAGGTTTCGCTGCAATCGAGCTTTGGTCTTCGCCGAGCACGACATCTTTGACCCAATGCAGCGGATTCTCAATCCCCCAATGCGACCGAATGCGGGCTTGCAAGGCATCTGCCTGCTGCGACCAACTGGTGATGTAGTATCGACGCTCATAGTACGGTTCTCCCTGGCGCTTGCCCAGGCGGATCACCTCCACTCCTTGTTGAGCACCACTCCAAAGGTGCTTCAGACCATCTGGCAAGGGAAAAACCGCAGCAATTCGGGTCGTTTGACGGTCCCGCGTCTGTTCGGCATCAAGATGAATACTGAACACCGTATCCCTCTGAGCCAGGTCTTGTAATTGCTGATAAAGCGTTTTCTGATTCGCTTTCACACTAATCACGTAATCATTTCCTTGGCTGTGAATTAATTCCACGGTTTTTTTTGAGTGTGCAATGCGTCCAAACTCACCGTTACCCCAGATAACTGCAAATGTTCCAGCAGTTCATAGACCGCCTTAATCTCGCTCTGATGCTGATTTTCAAAGACGGCTTGTCCCACCACCAGTCCCTGTTCTAACTGAAACACTGACACGACATTGACAAAGTTTTGCTGTGCCGTGTCAGTGTCGGTGAGCGTGTTCTTTAAGCTTTTGCCATCCACTGCACAGTTGTTTCCAGCTTTAACCAATCCGGCACTCTGCGCCCATTGGTTAAAGGCGGTTGCGACTGCATTAAAGTCAATCTCCATCAACAAGCGTCGAATGGTGGAATAACTCGGTAACTGCGCTCGGCGCAAGCCTAAGCGCTCTGCCAGATGCTCCTGGTGGCGGAGCATGAAGCGCGATAAACCCCGATACCCTCGGTAGCCACTCATCGTGCCCAGAATGATTAACAGCAGAAACACCCACAGGGGATAGCGCTGTCCAGCACCGCGACGATGGTCTGGAATCGTTTGCAGAGCTTCTATCAAGGTCATGGGTCGGATGGGAGGGACGCGAATTAATTGCTGCCTCTGTTAGCTTAAATTTTCTTCCCCTAGAATGAATCAGCCCTACCCGCTTCTCCGGCTCCAACGGGTAGCCCTTCTCTTTCAGCCCATTGATCCGGTTATAGACATTCGATCGTATGTCGGCTCAACCCCATATTCGACTTGTTAAGCTGTAGCTGCACTGTCTGCCTCAAAATGGGAGCAGTGAGATAGCGCAAGATGTAGAGGATCTTGAGGATACGACCGAGATTAGTAAACGCCTTGCAGAAAAAGCCTTTCAAGCGAAACCGTAACTTTCTGTTCAAACGCGCCCGCTGGTCCATCTGCCGAAACTATCTCATACCCGATCAGCATGGCCAGAAGTTCTAAGGTACTGTAACGGTATCAGAACTCGTCGCGCCTGCCCAATTTTGATACATAGATTAATTGACAAGTTTTTTTACACAGGTTGAGGGCTGAAACGCTACTTTGCCCTGACAAACCCCAACCGTAAAACAAACGGTCGTTTGATTGACACTTCTAATCTGCACACTCTTCATCTAGGGGTAAGGATAGCGAAGTTACAACGAAGTGCCACGCGACGGCTAGAATGCATAACGCACACGGGGTTCATAAAACTTTTCGTGATTGGCTCAAACATGCCGAAAAAGAACTATTTACAGGCAAGTTTGAAGAGGATAAAAGCCTGAAATGCCGATTCCGTCGTGTGCTTTTCTGGTAATCTAAGCATCATTTATGGGTAAGTTGCTGTTTTTTCAGTTTTTCTAACTAAAATTCTTAGATGGCAGATGTTTCAGGTTTCAGATGGCGCTTCGTTGCAGCTTCGCTACCTTTACCCCAAATATAGCCAATTCTTCTCTAGACCATCATCTTGAACGTTAGAAAGCTAATTGAGAATGTAAATATCATGTCATCAAAACTACATGCAAATCTCAATTATCAAACTTTGCAATACAGCTAATAGACTGAGGCGAATGCCTTTAGAGAAAGTGTTTAAGACTGAACAGACTGTAGTTAAATGATTTTTTATGATTTCCACTTCTTTAGGTTACAGAGGAGGCACTGTCCTTAAACGTTTAGATCGAGTACTCAGAACGTTGTATTCAGTTCCATATTTTAGATTTTCAAGCGAAAAGGATAAAGGAGAAGCGAATGAAGCGAGGGATTAAAATTAGTCAGCTAGTGCCGATCGGCTTTGGCATCATTGTTGCCTTAACCGCAGCAAGCAGTTTGATTTCTAGATCGGCGACCAACACGTTAATTGATTCTGTAGATTGGGTGACGCATACCTATGCGGTTAAAGCTCAACTGAAAGATCTAGAGAAAACTTTGGTGGATGCAGAGACAGGTCAGCGCGGCTTCCTTTTTGTGAATCAGGAGTCTTATCTAGAGCCGTTTAACAGCGCAAGCCAAAAGCTGAGGGATAATTTTTCACAGCTTAGAGACAAGATTAAGGACAACCCTAAACAGATTGAAAGATTATCTGTGGTTGAGAACCTGGCTCAACAAAAAATGGAGGAGCTAGAAGCAACCATTAACCTGCGGAAAGCAGGTAAGGAGAAAGACGTGAAGGCGCTTGTCCTTTCGGGTAAGGGCAAACAACTGATGGATGACATCCGAAATCGGCTAGCTGAAATGGTAAAAGTTGAAGAACAGCTTTTGGCGGAACGGCAGCAGGTATCGACGCAGGCACAAAATCTGACAACTGTTGTTTCTTGGACAAGTATTCTAGCAGTCGTTGTCATTGGAGCTGGCACTTCAGTCATCATCACCCAAATTCTCAGGCGTGTGTTGAGCAAGGTTGTCACGTTGGCAGAAAAAGTTTCTGTAGGCGACTTAACCACCCAAGTTGAAGTGACCTCGAATGATGAAATTGGCAGATTAATGGCTGCTTTGGGAGCAATGACCCAAAACTTGAACGGGTTAGTGCGGCAGGTGCAGCAGTCGGGGATTCAGGTCACCACCTCCACCACTCAAATCGCCGCTTCGGGCAAACAACTCGAAGCCACCCTGACTGAACAAGTCGCCTCCACCACTCAAGTCTCCGTCACTGCCAAAGAAATCGCTGCCACCGCCAGCGAACTCGCCAAAACCATGGAAGCCGTCGTTGCTACTGCCCAATCGACCACCACTGCTGCCGACAACGGACAACAAGGCTTGAGGCAGATGGAAGCTACCATGCGCCAACTGGCAACATCCACCACCTCCATCTCCGCCAAACTGGGCACCATGAGCGAGAAGGCAAATAACATCAACACCGTGGTCACAACCATTACGAAAGTGGCAGACCAAACTAACTTGCTATCGCTCAATGCGGCGATCGAAGCAGAAAAAGCCGGGGAATATGGGTTGGGGTTTGCGGTGGTGGCTAGAGAGATTCGCCGCTTGGCAGACCAAACAGCAGTGGCAACGCTAGATATTGAGCAAATGGTGAAGGAGATGCAGTCGGCAGTGTCCACCGGGGTGATGGAGATGGATAAGTTCACCCGCGAGATGGACAGAGGCGTGGAGGATGTGGGCACCATCGGCACTCAGGTAGCAGAGGTGATTGAGCAGGTGCAGGCATTGACTCCCCAGTTTGCCCAGGTGAATGAAGGGATGGAGATGCAGTCGCAGGGGGCACAGCAGATTAGTGAGGCGATGATGCAGTTGGGTGAGGCATCTCGGCAAACGGCAACGTCGTTGAGTGAGACGAATACGGCGATCGCCCAATTGACCGGAACCGCTCAAGGGCTTCGCCAGGAAATCTCTCGGTTTAAAGTGAGTACTGGTTGATAATCGGTTTGCCTTGAGAGCGTCAGGTTACTAGCCCATGGGTAAAGAGTTGCTTTTTCAGACATCGATCGCAGCCCTCAATGTTTAAACCAGTCTTTGCTGAAGTTTGCTGGAGAAAATCACTCAAATGTTCAAAAATTTGAAGCTACGAGATCGTACGCTGCTGGGTTACTCAGTTCCCACCCTGCTGATTTTCATTTTGAGTGGAACCGTTTACTTTGTTGCGAACAAAGCAACCCTAACCTTCAGGCAGGTTAACATCTCGTTCAACGCAGTCTTAGGTAATGATGACATGGCTCTTAGTTTTGCCAATATGGATCGGCGAACGCGTCGGTATCTCTTGGAGAAAAATAGGGATGCATTCAGTCGGCTAGAGAACGATAAAACAAAGTTCCGTCAAGGAGCTGAACGCACAGCCAATGTCATTGAGGATGCCGGACAGAAAGAAAAGTTGAAACAGATGCTCCAGATGCAAGAGCAATATAATGCACTATTGAAGCAAACCTTTCAGCTAGAAGCAGAGGGGAAACGTCAACAGGCAGTTACAAGCTATCTGGCGGCATCGCGATCGTTGGGAGATCAATTTCAAGCAGTGAGCGACTCGTTTGCCGCCGGGGAGCAAACCATCATGGGAAAAAGCATTGGGCTAACGAAAGCTAGCATTGAGTTGTTGAGCACAATTTCAGTTTTAGGTGCAGTCATCTCATTGCTGATTGCCATTATCGCTGCCTATCTCATTTCTAGATCGTTAGGCTCCAGAATCACTAGAGTGGTAGACGTTGCAGACAAGATGTCTGAAGGTGATTTAAGTCAGCGCATCGAAAACGAGTTCAATAGTCAAGACGAAATCGGACAATTATTGAAGGCATTTCAGAAGATGACCCAAAACTTGAATGGGTTAGTGCGGCAGGTGCAACAATCAGGGATTCAAGTCACCACCTCCAGCACGCAAATCGCTGCTTCGGGCAAACAACTCGAAGCCACCATGACGGAACAAGTCGCCTCCACCACTCAAGTCTCCGTCACCGCCAAAGAAATCGCTGCCACTGCCAGCGAACTCGCCAAAACCATGGAAGCCATCGTTGCTACAGCTCAATCGACCACCACTGCCGCCGATAACGGACAACAAGGTTTAAGGCAGATGGAAACCACCATGCGCCAACTGGCAACATCCACCACATCCATCTCCGCCAAACTAGGCACCATGAGCGAGAAGGCAAATAACATCAACACTGTCGTTACAACCATTACCAAAGTAGCCGACCAAACCAATCTGCTATCCCTCAATGCCGCGATCGAAGCTGAGAAAGCAGGAGAGTATGGGTTGGGATTTGCTGTGGTGGCTAGAGAGATTCGCCGCCTGGCAGACCAAACCGCTGTGGCAACGCTAGACATCGAGCAAATGGTGAAGGAGATGCAGTCAGCCGTGTCCACCGGGGTGATGGAGATGGATAAGTTTACCCGTGAGATGGACAGAGGCGTAGAGAATGTAGGCAGTATCAGCAGTCAGGTAGCAGAGGTGATTGAGCAGGTGCAGGCATTGACCCCCCAGTTTGCCCAGGTGAATGAGGGCATGGAGATGCAGTCGCAGGGGGCGCGGCAGATTAGTGAGGTGATGATGCAGTTGAGTGAGGCATCTAGGCAGACGCAGAATTCCCTGCAAGAAACGAACGGAGTGATTGAACAACTCAGTAAAGTTTCCCAAAACTTGCGTCGAGAAATTTCTAATTTTAAAGTCGATGGATAAAACAAAGGTTTTACTGGCAAAGTTTCGACTGGAGTGATGGAACGTCAAGCTATTTCTGGCTTTAAGGTGGCAAACTTAAGATGAAAAATTGTTGGAATCAAATTGGGATTGGCGGCGATCGCTCCTGTCCAGAGTTGCAAACGTTCACCCACTGTCGCAACTGTCCAATCTATTCAGCCGAAGGCCGCCGATTACTAGAACGGGATGTCCCAACCAGCTATTTGCAAGAGTGGACAAACTTATTAGCAACCGCGACCGCTAAGTCAACCGCCACGCTGTCTTCAGGGGATGCGCTCAAAGCCAAAGCACTGCCAAGCCTCACGCCGATCGCCATTTTAGTGTTTCGTCTGCAAAGTGAGTGGCTAGCACTTCCGGCTCACCTGTTCAAAGAAATGACACCACCTACCATCATTCACACGCTGCCTCATCGCAGCAACCAAATCCTTTTGGGCTTAGTCAACATTCGGGGAGAGCTGCAAATGTGCGCCTCTCTAGCAAATTTGCTGAATTTAGAAACAGCCCAGACAACGATCCAAACGGCTAGCCCAGTGGTCTACGAGCGCATGATGGTTACAGAGCGAGAAGGAGAGTGCTGGGTTTTTCCGGTTGACGAGATTTATGGCGTAGAGCAAGTGCATCCAGACGAATTGAGGAGTACGCCCACTAATGTCGCCAAGTCTACGAACACCTACACGAAAGGCTTGATGAGTTGGCACGATACCCACGTTAGCTTTCTCGATGATGAGCTGTTGTTTTATACCTTAACCCGGAGAGTGCTGTAATGAGTGGACAGCAAGACTTTAGCCATCTCTCCATGCTGGATCTGTTTTACATGGAGGTGAAAAATCAAGTAGCCACGCTGAATACCTGTCTGCTGGCGTTAGAAAATAACCCTGATCCCAGTGAAGAGCTGACCGCTCTCATGCGAGCCGCTCATTCCATTAAGGGAGCCGCCCGGATTGTCGAGATTGATGCCGCGATCGCCCTTGCCCACGTCATGGAAGATTGCTTTGTTGCCGCTCAAACAGGCGACCTGAGCCTGACTGCCAACCATATTGATGTGCTGTTGCAGGGGTCGGATCTGCTGCTCTACATTGCCGACACTTTGATTGCTAATCCACAAGTGCCGGTCTCAAAACAGGACGATCGCGTACAGTCAGTTCTCACAGCGATCTCTACCATTCTCAACTCAGACAGTGATCTTTCTGCCTCCACTGACCCAGTCAGTTTAGCCAGCAGTGGGGTAGCAGTCGTCGCTCAAGCAGAGCTGCAACTGTTTGACTTAGACGTTTCCAGCTCAAAACCCACTATAGAAGCGGTGATCACTCCAACCACAGTTCTGGTGGAGACTAGACCCGATCTGCCTCCGCTCCAGCAGCCCCTGAGTGTAAATACTGACCTCATAGCACAGCCGGGATCAGAGCCAACATCCGATCGCGTAGTCCGGGTCAGTGTAGATAATCTCAATCGCTTAATGGGATTGGCGGGAGAGTCTTTGGTAGAAGCCAACTGGTTGCAGCCGTTTGCCGATTCCTTGCTGAAGTTAAAGGCGCGTCAGGTAGAACTGGCAGGCGTTCTAGAAAAGCTGCAAGAATCATTTGCCGACCCCGCCGTCAGCCAGCAAACTGAGGAGCAATTGAGAATAGCCCGCCAAAAAGCAAGCGAATGTCGCCAGATCCTCAGCGATCGCCAAACCGATCTGGAACTCTTTTCTCGTCGTTCTGCTAATCTTGCCGATCGCCTTTACCGGGAAGTGATTGCCAGCCATATGCGCCCCTTTGGCGACGGTGGACAGGGCTTTCCCCGCATGGTGCGCGACTTAGCCAGACAGTTGGGTAAGCAGATCAAATTTGAGATTGTGGGTAAGGCTACAGCAGTCGATCGAGATATTCTAGAGCGATTAGAAGCACCACTAACGCACATTCTGCGTAACGCGATCGATCACGGCATTGAATCACCTGCTGAACGGTTAGCGGCTGGAAAGCCCGTTCAAGGAACGATTCGCATCGAAGCAGTCCATCGTGCCAGAATGCTCTCAATTACTGTGTCTGATGATGGTCGGGGTATTGATTTGGAAGTTTTGCGCCAGGAAATTGTTGCCAAACAACTGACCACAGCAGAAATGGCAAGGCAGCTAACCGAAACTGAGTTGCTGGACTTTCTGTTCTTACCCGGTTTCTCGACCGCGGAGATGTTGACTGAAGTATCGGGACGGGGTGTAGGGCTGGATGTCGCTCACAGCATGGTACGTAGAGTAGGAGGCACCATCCGAGTTACCTCCCAACCCGGCAAGGGCACTGCCTTCCACCTGCAACTGCCCCTCACGTTATCTGTGATTCGGACGCTGCTCGTCGAAATCTCTGGTGAACCCTATGCTGTGCCCCTCACCCGCATTGAGCAAGTGGTGATGCTGCCGCAGACCGCTGTTTCTGTCTCAGAAAATCGCCCCTACTTCACCCTCAACCAGCAGCCGATCGGGCTAGTCCTCGCCCATCAAGTGCTGGAGTTGCCACCATCGCCGATCAGACCAGAAGTTTTACCCACCATTGTGATTAGCAATGTGAGCAGCGGTTCTACGTCCGCGAATGACGTGAGTCGTTATGGGTTAGTGGTTGATCGATTTTTAGGTGAGCGGAGCCTGGTTGTGAGACCCTTAAATCAGCGCCTAGGTAAAGTTCCCAATATCAGTGCCGCTGCTTTGATGGAAGATGGTGCGCCAGTTCTTCTGGTGGATGTGGAGGATTTAGTCCGATCGGTTGACAAACTTTTGGCAAGTGGGCAACTGAAGCAGGTGAATCAAGCCACTAATGGGGTAGTTACTCAACAGCGAAAACGAATTCTGGTCGTAGATGACTCGATCACCGTGCGAGAAATGGAACGGAAACTGCTAGAAAATAAAGGCTATGAGGTTGAGGTGGCAGTCAATGGCATGGATGGCTGGAATGCGGTTCGCAGTGGGCAATATGACCTGGTTGTTACAGACATTGATATGCCCCGCATGAATGGCATTGAACTCGTCACTCAGATAAAAACCAATGCTAATTTAAAGGCTTTACCCGTGATCATTGTGTCTTACAAAGACCGAGAAGAAGACCGGATTCGCGGCTTAGATGCGGGTGCAAATTACTATTTAACTAAAAGCAGTTTTCATGACGATACCCTGCTACAAGCAGTAATTGATCTAGTTGGAGAAGCCTGATGAGAATCCGCTTTTGTAGAAACCTATGAGAGTTGCGATCGTCAATGATTTAGTGATCGCTGTAGAAGCGTTACGACGGGTGATTGCTACTACACCAGGCTATGAACTGGCATGGATTGCCCACGATGGCGCAGAAGCCGTGGCTAAATGTCAGGCAGATACCCCCGATCTGATCCTGATGGATTTGCTGATGCCAGTGATGGATGGCATTGAGGCAACACGGCGCATCATGGCACAGTCTCCCTGTGCGATTCTATTGGTGACGGCTAGCGTCAATAGCCTGGCTCCGCAAGTGTTTGAGGCAATGGGCTACGGCGCGTTGGATGCAGTCAGAACCCCTGTTTTAGGTTTGAGTGGACAAACCGATGGCGGAGCAGGGCTGCTAGCCAAAATTGCGACGATCGCCAAACTAATTGGTAAATCACCCAGACAGCGATCGTACTCAACTCCGCCCCTGAAATCCCACCCGCAACTGCTCCCACCGTTAATCGTGATTGGCGCTTCAACGGGTGGACCTCAGGCACTCGCCAAGATTCTCTCGCAGTTTCCGGCAACCTTTCGGGCAGCAGTCGTGATTGTGCAGCATGTGGATGCTCAATTTGCGCCCAGCTTTGCCCACTGGCTAGATAGCCAAACGTTGTTACCTGTGCAGCTTGCAGGTTCAAACTGCAAGTTAGAACCTGGAAAAGTTTGGGTTGCGGGAACTGATCATCATCTCGTGATGCACCCCGATCTGACCCTGGGCTACACCTCAGAACCGCAAAACTGCTCTTACCACCCTTCGATCGATGTCTTTTTCAAAAGCGTCGCCACCCACTGGTTGCAGCCGGGCATTGGGATTTTGCTGACTGGAATGGGTAAAGACGGTGCAGCCGGATTAGCGAAACTACGCACTGCTGGTTGGCATACGATCGCCCAAGACCAGGCAAGCTCCATTGTCTACGGAATGCCGAAAGTCGCTGCTGAGTTGGGAGCAGCCGTGGACATTTTATCGGTTGGAGCGATCGCCCCAACTTGTATCAAACGGGCAAGATAAAAGATCGAGCTAAGTTTGAATTCCCCCCTCTAAAACCTCGCCAATCTCCTATGTTAATGCTGCTCTTCTGCTTAGAAAATGAACGATATGCTCTGGAGAGCAAACAGATTGTAGAAATTGTGCCCCTGGTTGAGATTAAGAAACTCCCCCATGCTCCTGACTATATTTCTGGTGTATTCAACTATCGGGGACAAATTGTACCGATCCTTGATCTGTGTCAGTTAATTCAGGGAAGACCCTGCCATACCCACCTCAGCACCCGGATTATCCTGGTTAATTATTTCCACACCCTAACTCCAGAAAAAGCAACCGCAGAGACAGCAGCCACAAATCTTCTACTGGAAAGCCAAAATCGGGCTGAAGTGACCTCAAAACAGCCGGTATCTATTTTGGGGTTAATGGCAGAGCAAGTGGTCGAAACCTTGAATAAACCAGAAGCAGAATTCGTTGACGCAGGCGTTTCTGTCAAAACAGCCCCTTATCTGGGAAAAATGATTATGGATGCACAAGGCATGATCCAGTGCGTCAGGATCGAGTATTTATTACCAGAGGCAGAGCGATCGACTCTCTTTGCAACTCATGACATACCTGGCAATTGAAGCACTGCTAAGGCAGAAAACAGGGTTAGATGCGCCGTTACTAGGGGCAGGTGCACTTGCTAGAGCTGTGCAATCTCGCCTTCAGGCTCAAAATTTGACCGATCTATCGGTCTATCTCAAGCAGCTACAGACTTCTAGCCAAGTGCTAGACGAACTGATTGAAGCGGTCATTGTTCCAGAAACCTGGTTTTTTCGCGATCGGGAACCCTTCATACTCCTGAGAAAGTATGTTGAGCATGAATGGTCACGAGTGAATCTTGGCAGATCTCTTAGAGTCCTGAGTGTGCCTTGCTCAACTGGAGAAGAGCCTTATTCGATGGCGATCGCTTTAATTGAGCTAGGTCTGTCTTCCCAGCAGTTTCAAATTGATGCAGTGGATATCAGCCGCCAGTCGCTCCAGTTTGCTCAACGGGCAATCTATGACAAAAATGCCCTGCGCGGCACCGATCTAGCCTTTCAGCAACGCTATTTTGAGCACACTACAGAGAGATACCATCTTTGTCAGTCAATTCATTCCACCGTTCGCTTCGCCCAGGGCAATTTAGTTGATCCAACATTTTTAGTAGGCAAACAACCCTACGACATCATTTTCTGCCGCAATCTTTTAATTTATTTTGACAATATTGCTAGAGAAAAAGCTATTCAAGCCTTAACTCAACTCCTTGCCCCAAAGGGATTGCTATTCGTGGGACATGCTGAAGCAGCGTTGCTTTCTTCTTTGCAGTTTACGTCTGTTCGCCATCCGTTTGCCTTTGCTTATCGCAAAGCCGAGGGTTCTCCTCGCGCTCCGATGGCTAACCGTCCTGTATCTTCGCAAGCTAAATCATCCCCAAAAACTGCTTTCCAACCTCATAAATTGAGCGATCGCCCGAACCTACCTGCCACCTGTAAAAGCCAGACATCGCCATCAAACCAGACCTCCAGAAACGACAAGCAACCCACCGACTTTCCCAAACAAGATGTGCTGAGTACAGCCAGAACATTAGCAAACCAAGGTCATTTGCAAGAAGCGATCCAGTCTTGTCAGGCATACCTCAACGAGAACCGTACTAGCGCCGAGGGTTATACCTTGCTGGGTCAAGCCCGTCAGGCAATGGGGCATGAGGAACAAGCTGAACAATGTTTTCAGAAGGCAATTTACCTGAAGCCCGAATGCGTTGAAGCTTTGCTGCACTTGGCTTTACTGAAAGAGCAGCAAGGAAATATCGCTGAGGCAACTGTGATTCGGCAAAGAATTCATCGCTTGATGTAAACGGAACTTACTCAGTCGTGCCCCTTGCCGCAGCCCTTGTTGAAACTTAGACAGGGCTTGCTGCACCGGGATGGTAGTGTTCTAGACCATACTCCTCACCCGATTGAAGCTCTTGGCTCAGGAATTTTTTTGCCTACAGCCTGTATAAAATTTGAGTGGTGGAGTTTGAAAGACTTTTGGGAATATTAGCTAGAGGCAATAATCAAAAGAGCTTTATAGCCAGCTTTTCAGTAGATCGGCATTTAAGAGAGGGAGAAGTTACGTGATGCTACAGGCTCCAAATCTGCCTGCTTCATTGTCAGTTGAGTTTGCTGCATCACCTTCTGAGGCTAAAGAGGTGTTCAAGAAGGTAGAAAGTGTGGTAGGCTTCCAATCCTCTCAAATAACAGTTTTGCTGATTGATGATCAGCTAATTATTAGTGAAGCTATCCGTCGGGCTTTAGCTTGCGAAAATGACATCACATTTCACTATTGCAGCGATCCGACTCAGGCGATTCAAACAGCGGTCAAAGTTGCTCCAACCGTTATCTTGCAAGATTTGATTATGCCGAGTGTCGATGGGTTAATGCTGTTGCGCTGGTTTCGCGCACATCCAGCCACCCAGAATATTCCTATTATTATGCTTTCAACTAAAGAGGAGCCCAATCTGAAAGCAGAAGCGTTTAGTCACGGTGCGAATGATTACTTAGTTAAAATTCCCGATCGCATCGAGTTAGTTGCTCGCATTCGCTATCACTCCAGAGCTTACAACAACCTCAAAGCACTCAATGTTGCCACTGCTACTGCCCAATACCAAACACAGCAGCTAGAACAAACGCTGCTGCAACTTCAGAAAACTCAGTCACAATTGATCCAGACCGAAAAGATGTCTAGCTTGGGTCAGTTAGTTGCCTGTGTGGCTCATGAAATTAATAATCCTGTCAACTTTATTCATGGCAATATCAACTGTGCTAGCGATTATTTGCAAAACCTATTAAATCTTGCGCAGCTTTGCCAACAACATGCTCCCGACTTAACTCCTGAGCTTCAGCAACAGATCGATGAGCTAGATCTGGATTTTTTGATCGAAGACTTGCCCAAGTTGCTGTCTTCCATGAAAGTTGGCACCGATCGCATTCGGCAGATCGTCTTGACATTACGCAATTTCTCACGACTCGACGAGGCAGAAATGAAGCCCGTCGATATTCATGAAGGTATTGATAGTACTCTGCTAATTCTTCAGAATCGACTGAAAGTAAAACCTGATGGTAGTGGGACTGAGCTGGTTAAAGAGTATGGCAACCTTCCCTTGGTGGAATGTTATGCTGGACAGCTTAATCAAGTGTTTATGAATATTCTCGGTAATGCGATCGATGCTCTAGAGAGCTACAACAGTGAGCGCTCTAAAGTAGACATCCAGACAAAACCGAGCACTATCACAATTCGCACAATGGTTAAAAGTGCTAATTCTATTGCTGTACAAATTGTCGATAATGGATCGGGTATGCCTGAAGAGGTTCAGAAACGCATTTTTGACCCTTTCTTCACCACTAAACGGGTTGGCAAAGGTACAGGACTTGGGCTTTCCATTAGCCACCAAATTGTGACGGAGAAGCATCACGGCTCAATTCAATGCAATTCTGAAATCGGACGGGGAACCGAGTTTTGGATCGAAATTCCGATCCGTCCAGTTAAGCCTCTGTCTAGTTGAGCATTACACGCTTCTGCTTGGATTTGCACGACTTTCAAGGCGAAAGCGTCGATCACCTAGTTGGGTTCCTTAACGCAAAGGTACGTAAAGCGACATGACCCTGCCAGGAAAAGCGCTAAGACCCACCGTTTACACGGGTTTCCTTTCCCCTTTTTGAGCTTGTGCTTTCAGGCTGTTTTTTGGGGGTGGGATGCCGACCGAATCCCGGAGCTTTTCATCGGAGAAGTCGTACTCGCCGAGCAGGTTGATATGCTCCCATGAGATGATGGCGTGGTTGGCGACGGCAGCCCGGATCTCTGCTGTGCGCTCGTCGGTGGCGGATTGGCTGAGGCGATGCTCAAGGACACGGTAAACTACCCGTTTGTCGGGGATGTCATCGATCACCTCAGAGTCGGGAGAACTGCTTTCTATCGCTATTTTCCGCCGGAGCGGATTCGGGAACTGCGAAAGCAGGACTGAATGTTGCATTACGCCATGTCGCTTTACGTACCTTTGCGTAAAAGAACCCTACATAGCCTCTTTTGATGTGGTTTCAATGGCTGAAAGCCCCATTCTCTCGTAGTACTTCTGCCACTCCCACAGAAGTGCTGTTGCTGAGCCTCGCTTCAATAGATTCTCTAAAACTCAATCCAAATAAGGCTTTCCAGCCTATCTTGCACTTTTTTAGTCGTATATCGGCTCAACCCCAAGAACGTTTGCAACAAAGCAGCGCACCACTCATCCGTGAGGTTTTATTTTTGCCGCTATTCAGGATAGCGTTACCCATTGCTCAACAAGCAATGGGTAACGCTATCCTAAAAGTTGTCTGCCTCTGAATGCTTCTGGCTTCAATTGTTCCCCCCAGATGTTCTACCAGCTTTTTTACTAGAGCTAACCCCAAACCAGTTCCCCCTTGCTGCCATCGATCAGCAGTGGCAACCCGGTAAAACTTCTCGAAAATACGAGGGAGTTCATCGGCAGAAATTTCTACCCCGGAGTTAGTGACGCTCAGTAGGAGGGTTGAAAGACGCATCACCGTACCCGATCCTTTGGATTGGTTAAAGGATGAAGATGGCTGTGAGAAGCGAGAAGATGGATCGACCTGAGCCGTTACGGTAATGGTTTCTCCGGGTGGGGTATATTTGCAGGCATTGTGCAGCAGTTCTGTGAGAATGCGGTTGATGGCGTCAAGGTCGGAACAAATTTGAGGGAGTAGGGCTGGTATTTCCACCTGTAACTGTTGCTGGCGAGCCTGAGTGCGTTCCTCAAAGGCATCGATTGAGGTGGGTAGCCACAGATTCAAGTCGATCCAATCCGTGATGCTGTCTTGAGCACCCGCTTCCAGTCGTTGTAAGTCCAGCAGGTCAGTGACTAGACTGATTTCTCGATCGCATTCACTGCCGAGAATTTGTAAATAATGGGTGGCTCTTTGGACTGTTTTATTCGATGGCGCGTCTGCTCCTATCTCTGCAAAGCTCGCCGCCTTGATTTGCTCAAGGGCAACTTCTAGCATTTGAATCGCCATCTTCATGTTCGTTACGGGCGATCGCAATTCATGGGAAACCGTGCTGAGAAAATCATCCTTAAGCTGGTGCAGGCTTTCTAGGGTTTCCACCTGGGTTTGAGCAGTTGCATACAATCTCGCTTGACGCAGAGCAATGGCACACTGGTTCGCAACCTGCTGCACTAACCGCACTTCTAGGTCTTCAAACATGGCCTCTTTGGGCTTAAATAGCCACAAATCTCCAATTACGCCCTGATCATCGGCGACAGGACAGGCAAGCATCGCGAATTGGTAGTCAGTTTCCCCAATTAATTGAGGTTGGGCACCGCACAGTTGAATGCTTTGATGTTGCAAGAGTTGTCGGTAAATCTCTGGATAATTCCCCATCTGCACAACCAAACCCTGATAGGAGGGCAAGGAAGTGGTGTATTCAAACGCAATGGTCGATGAGGTCAGTTCGGCGTTGTAAAGGCCGGCATTACAGCATTCAATCTGGAGGACATGAGCCAGTTCTTGAACCGCCGCTTGCAAAATCTGACTTTCGTCTAAGCTATCCCGAACTTTGTCGGTGATGCGTTTGAGGGCGGCTTCAAAATCGAGCGATCGCTGCAATTGTAGGGTCCGCTCTTGAACCTGGCGCTCTAATTTAGCGTTGAATTGTTGCACCTGATGATAGAGTTCGGATTGCTGAATGGCGATCGCCAACTGGGTAGAGAGTTGCTTCATCAGGTCAACTTCCAGAAGCGTCCATCGTCGTGGCTGCACACATTGATTGGCAAGGAGAAGCCCCCATAGGTTTTCCTCTTGCACAATCGGCACGACTAAGTTTGCTCTCACCCCTAAATCCGCTAAGAGATCAATGTGACACTGAGTCAGTCCCCCGGTATAAATATCCTCCAGGTTTTGAATCCGTCCTTGTCGGTATTGCTCGACAAAGCCTTGTTGGAAGCAGTGATCGATCAAGGGTTTTCCGATAATTGAGTGGTCGCTTTTGGACACAGACTCAACCACGACCACGCCACTCCAATCTGGCTCAAACCGATAAATCAGCACGCGATCAACTTGCAAAAGCTGGCGGATTTCTGTCACAGTGGTCTTGAGAATGGTGTCCAAGTCTAAGGACTGACGAATGCGTTGGGCGATCGCCGCGACCAATTGCGTTTGTTCTGCCTGTTGACGGAGCGACTCCTCAGCCCGCTGCCGCTCCCCAATTTCCCGTTGCAATTCCTCGGTGCGTTGCTGCACTCGTTGTTCCAGTGCCGCATTGAACCGGCGAATTTCTGCTTTGGCAGCCTGAAGCGCCAATTGATTCTCAATCCGAGCGAGGACCTCTTCAGTTTGGAAGGGCTTAGTGATGTAATCCGCCGCCCCTAAGGAAAACGCCCGCACTTTGTCCAGCGGTTCATCTAGAGCGCTGAGAAAAATAATCGGAATATTGCAGCTTTCTGGGGACGCTTTCAGCAGTTGACAGACCTCATAGCCATCCATATCTGGCATCCGGATATCCAGCAGAATCAAGTCGGGGGGAGCCGACTGCACCCCCATCAGTGCCATTGAGCCGTTAATCGCCTTACGCACCTCGTACCCCCGCTGGGACAGCGTTGCGTACAACAGATTCAGACTGTCCAAAGCATCATCAACAATCAAAATATTGCCTTTAGTTGCTGTGGACTGTTCACTATTCATGTCTGAACAACGGGTTGAGAGAGGTTGACGATCTTATCGAAGCGCACTCGATTGACCAAATCCGTCAGGGCAATGGCAATGGCAGCATGCTCCGGAGGAATCGCCGCAATCAGCGAGAAAACTTGCTTATCGTCGAGTTGCATAGCCGACTGATGGAGTTGAGCAATCCAGCTAGAAGGCATGACATGAAGCGAAGCCGGTGACAGGAGGACGGATGGACGAAGTCTAACCTCATTCTTCCCACTGTTCACGGTCCTCATGCCTTCGTTTTGGGTGTCTTCTTGATCTTTCTCTTCATAAAGATAACTGACTCCTAAATATTAGACTTAATCGGAAATAGAATAGGATGCGAAAAAGATAACGCAAGTCGAACGGAACCAGCGATGTTGAGCTATAGCAAAGTTCAAGGTAAGCCCTACGTGTTGCAAAGTCTCACGGGATTAAAGCCTGCGGAATTTGAGCAATTGCTGGAAAGCTTTGAGGTGGCATGGCAAGAATATATCGAACGGGAATACATTAAGCGACCTCGTGCCCGTCGCTATGGGGGAGGACGACACGCTGAGGTGTCCAGCAGTGCAGACAAACTGTTATTTATTTTGGTGTACTTCCGAGTGTATCCCACCCAAACGGTGCAAGGGTTTTTGTTTGGGATTGGACAAACCCAAGCCTGGGAATGGATTCACAAGTTGAGCCGAATATTGAATCAAGCATTGGGCTATGAGAAACAATTACCGGAGCGAGAACCCGCACGGCTAGAAGCGGTGTTAAGGGAGTGTCCCAGTTTGGAGTTCATCATCGACGGCACTGAGCGCCCGATGAATCGGCCAAAAGACCCAGAGCGCCAGCAGGATTATTACAGTGGCAAAAAGAAGCGTCATACGATGACCAACAATATCATCAGTGAGCGGGGGGGAAAGGTTGTGTTTTTAAGCGACACCTACTGTGGCAGTGTGCATGACAAAGCCATTTGTGACGGCGAGGAATACCAGTTTCCACCCGGCAGTACCTTGTGGCAAGACAGAGGGTTTCAAGGGTTTGCACCCCCTGGAGTGACGATTAGACAACCGAAGAAAAAGCCTCGAAACCAGCAGTTAAGCGACCAAGATAAACACCACAACCGGGAGATTTCCAGCGAACGAGTCGAAATAGAACATCAAATCAGTGGCATCAAACGCTGCAACATTGTGGCACACAAGTTTCGCAACCGAACTGGCTATTATGCGGATGATGTGATGGAAACTGCCTGCGGACTGCACAACTTTCGGCTCACTCATCGTCAACTCACCCATCCTCAACTCAAAACCGCCTAAGCTTAAAATTGCTAGAAGTACTCTCTTGTCGTGCTTTCTAGTGCTTCGCTATTTCCAATAATGTCTATTGAGCTATCTTCTCAAAGACGATGTCTTCCCAGACAGGCTTCCTCACAAAATCGTCGCAGCCTGCGGCCAAGACAATTGCCCGCTCTTCATCAAGGACACTGGCTGTGATGGCAATAATTACCGTTGCCTGACCTTGCAACTGGGCTTTAATGTACCGGGTCGCTTCATAGCCATCCATCACGGGCATTCGCATATCCATCCAAATCAGATGAGGTTGCCACGCTTCCCAGAGGGCGACTGCCTGCTGTCCATTTTCAGCATCGCGGACTTCAAACCCGATCGGTTCCAGAAATCTAAGCAACAATTGGCGATTCACCCAACGATCATCGACCACCAGAATGCGGTATTTCGGTTGGCCGGGAGCAAGCCCAATTACCCGTCGAAGGGGCTGTTGTCCCGCAATCTCCGCGGGATTCCCCAGTCCGACATTAATCTCAAAGGCAAAGGTGGCACCCCGACCTAGCACACTGTTAGCTGTGATATCCCCACCCATTAAGCGCACAAATTGTCGGCTAATGGCTAGTCCCAATCCCGTTCCCTGTTGAGATTTCCGTCCTATTTCCGTTTGGGAAAAAGCCTCAAACAACTGATTCATTTCATGAGCAGCAATCCCAGGTCCAGTGTCTTCAACTTCAAGGTAGAGGGTGAGGGGATGGAAAGACAGGGGAATGGGGAGGAGGGAGGAGGAGGGAGGAGGAGGGAGGAGGAGGGAGGAGGAGGGAGGAGGAGGGAGGAGGAGGGAGGAGGTAAATTTTTTGCCTCCTCACTTCTAATCCGCAACGTTACACATCCGGCTTGCGTAAACTTAATCGCGTTTCCTAGCAGATTGAGTAAAACTTGACGGAGTTTCCGCTCATCGGTTTGGACATATTGGGGCACATCTGGTGAGCACCTAAACACAAGTTGCAACCCTTTAGATTCAGCCCGGAGTTGCAGCATTTCTTCTAAGGAGTCAAGCAAGAGATAAAGATCAAAATTGGTCTCGTTCAGAATGACTCGACCGGCCTCGATCTTGGACATTTCTAACACATCGCTGACCAACTCTAGCAAATGCTCTCCGTTGCGCTGAATGATCGTTAGCTCTGAGGTTTCTGAGCTTGGAGGAGCGTTACGGGTCAGGAGTTGAGTAAAGCCGAGAATGGCATTCAAGGGAGTTCGTAATTCGTGGCTCATGTTGGCTAGAAATTGGCTTTTAGCCCGATTCGCAGCATCAGCCGTTTCTTTAGCGTTTTGCAGCTCCTGGAATTTTTGCGTCAGGGTGGAGGACATGACCTTAAAATTGCGGACGAGGGAGCCAATTTCCATGACCGAGCTACTGGGCCAGTCGATCGATTTTTGCTCGACTAATTGATTGGGTAGGTTTGTGGTTACCCGTGCTAACTGAGAGAGGGGACTGACCAATCTGCGAGTGAGTAGGGTTGCCAGTAGCAATGCTAATCCCGAAATGAACATCAAAATGCTCAGACTTCGGACGTGAAACCGCAGCACTTGGGAAACAGAGGGGGCAACAGGAACCTCGATCAGCAATTTCCAGGGGATCTGATTCTCTAAGGCAGTTTCCTGGACAAAGAAGGAATTACTCCACCGCACCATGAGCAATGAGCTGCCCGTTGTGGAGAACCATTGATAGGTATCTGGGGTGATCACCCGAATTTCGACTCCCTGCTGTGGGTCAAACGTTTGGGCGACTGCGCGACCGCTCTGAGTGCTAGTGATGATGGTGTTATTGCGATCGAGCAACGTAATTTGCAGCCCTTTCTTGGTGTAAGTTTTGAAGAGATGCTCAATTCGATTTAAGTTAATCTCACTGATGACGAACCCCAACAGGCGGTCTTCTTTGACCACAGGAGTACTCAAAATTACCCCAGCCGTTGATATGTTGCTCGATTGTGTCCATAAACCCGACAGGGTTGGTTGACGGGTATTACGAATCGCTTCAAAGTAGGGAATACCCGCCAGTCTGACGCCTGTAGCGGCTTTTGCTGGCCGATCGAATGCAGAAGAAACAGCACTGACTTGACCGGTAGGGGTAACAACGTAGAGGGTGTGAAAATCTAGAAATGCTCGTTGGGTAAGTTCTGTGCTTTGCTCCAATTGAACCGTCTGGGTCAGGTTGGACTGAGCCGCAACTTGGGCTAACGCTCCTGTGGCGTGTAACAGTTGTTCGTGCCATGCATCAATCTGTGCCCCCAATTCGATTGATGCTGACCTGAGTTCTTCCTGAGCCGTGATTTCAATGTTGCCAACCACACGATGGCTGTCCAGTGCCATGAGCATCAAGGTGGGAAAGAAAACGAAGGCAACCAGCAGGTTAAATAAGGTTTGTTGCAGAGAGAGGGAACTGATTCCCTGAGGGCGATTAAACCAGCGATGAATGGGGAGATAGATCAGAAGCAGGCTGGCAACTAGGGCATTAAAGATGCCATTGACAGCCTGCTTCAGCATGATGATGGTGGTCTGGGTGGAATCGTGATCCAGGACATGATGATAGAACAGCCAGACTAGGGGCATCCCAATACATATCCAATAGATGCCGTCTAGCAGAACGAGGTTTTGGCGGGAGCGACGGAATAACCAACTAACAAATAAGGCTTCGCAGGTGAAGATGATAATGGCATAGGGATGCTTCCAGAGGAAGTAGGTGTAACTGCTAGCCAGAATCACGGCGGAAATACACCAGCGCTGCCCATAGAGACCCAGTACCAGCCAGACGGCGATCGTCCCAAATAGAAAGTCGAGATGGAAGAAGAATGACCAGCGGAAATAATTCCCCAACCACCCAACGATGATGAGCAGAATTAGCCCTAAAGCAGCTCTGCTGCGCGTATTCCACTGGGTTCCCTGCCATAGTTGGTGATTGAATTCCATGACCTTTGTCTCCCGTGGCTAAGGTGTTCTAAGACAGCCTTAAATTTCCTCCTCTAAAGTTCCTCTTATGGCGGTTCCCGCCTAATAAGGGGGAAAGCCTCGAAGTAGGGGTATTATCTCAAAATTCCGTTTATCCGTAACTCAATTGAATGATAAACACTATATCTATCTAAAGAATGAAGGTCACTAGTATAAAAAGCAAAGCTACTTTACTTTCCTTAAAGGAGCACAATAGATTAGAACTTACGCATTGGCAGAATTGCTGAGATGTGGATTAAATGTCAGCTAACTGTGCCAGTTGGTCTTGAATGCATGAGGCGAAGAGGGGATTGAATAAGTTACGTTTCACCTCATACCATTTAAGAATAGCTCCTGCGACTCGTTTGCACTCCAGTTGAACAAACGCTCTCAAGGCACTAAAGATGTGCGTCTGGATGGCATCGCGATCTTTGACGTGAAACCGCTCGATATTGCATACCTGTTTCACGGCACTATAAAACTGTTCAATGCCCCAATGCTAGTCATGCAGACGCTTGAACTGTACTCTATTTGTCATCCTCTTCCCGCCTCACCATGGCCCCCTTGATCGCGTGTTATCTTCGGGTCTCTTCTCGCACCCAGAAAACGGATAGCCAGAAAGCCGAAATTGAGCAATGGCTAATTCGCCACGGGCACGATCTAGCATCCGTGCAGTGGTTTGAAGATAAGGAATCTGGCAAAACTTTGAAGCGACCTGCATTTCATTAGATCTCAACTTCTGACCTTTGACACAATCTAATTTACAATCCCGAAGAATTCTATCGCTGCCTCGCCTTCGTTGAGTTAAAGCGGAATCTCAATCACAAATTCTGTTCCTTCTCCCAGGGTAGAGTGACAATGCAGTTTGCCGAGATGGTTCTCTGCCACAATTTGGTGGCTGATCGATAAGCCCAAGCCTGTGCCTTTGCCCACTGGTTTTGTTGTGAAGAAAGGCTGAAACAGGCGCGATCGCGTGTCCTCAGCCATGCCTGACCCATTATCGACAATGTGAATGCCCACCCACTGTTGATTAATCACTTCAGTCCAGATGCGAATTGTACTGGGATCGGTTTTGATTGTTTCAACGGTGCGGCATTGATCCCGCTCATCCAGAGCATCGATCGCATTGCTCAAAATGTTCATGAATACTTGGTTTAATTGCCCTGGATAGCACTTCACGGCAGGTAAGTCGCTATAGTCTTTGTAAATCTTGATCTCCAGGCGATCCGGCGTGGCTTTCAGCCGATGTCCCAGGATCATCAGCGTACTGTCAATACCCTCATGGATGTTAAAGTCGCTGGTTTGCCCTGTATCGCCTCGCGAAAACGATCGCAGACTGGTGCTAATGGTGCGAATGCGGTTTACACCCTCCTTCATTGAGGAAAGCAACTTAGGTAAATCTTCCCGTACGTACTCCAGGTCAACGGCTGCAATGGCTGCTTCCATTTCAGCATCAGCATCAGGCAACTTCTGTTGATACAGATCTATCAGACCAAATAAGTCCCTGACATATTCCAGAGCAGGGGCTAAGTTACCCGCAATGAATCCGACCGGATTGTTAATTTCATGGGCAACTCCAGCAACCATTTCTCCCAAAGCAGACATCTTTTCACGCTGTACTAGGTGTAGTTGAGATTGTTGAATTTGGGCAAGAGCCGATGACAATTCCTCCGTACGTTGAGTCACCTGGTGTTCCAGCGTCTCGTTTAACTGTTGGAGTTCTTGGTTGAGATTCCTGACGCGGAGATGAGCGTTGACACGAGCCAGCACTTCTTCCTGCTGTAAGGGTTTGGTAAGGTAATCTACCGCGCCCAGCTTAAATCCCTGAACTTTATTTGTGGTGTCGGATAAAGCGGTCATGAAAATGACCGGGATATCTTTTGTGGAGTCAGAAGCTTTCAGACGACGGCAAGTCTCAAAACCATCAATACCGGGCATCATTACGTCTAACAAAATTATGTCTGGACTGATGACCTGGAGCTTTTCCAGGGCACTCTCTCCCGTCTGCGCCAACAGGACACGGAAACCCGCGTCTTTTAAGACATCAAACAAAACTTTGGCATTGGTTGGGGTATCATCCACAACCAGAATTAAGCTCTGGGGTGGGATTGTCATTGTTCGAGCTCCGCGTAGGGTTTAACTAATTTGAGAATGGCTTGCTCGTTCATGTCTTGTGCCAACTGCACAATTTTCGTAGCAAATGCCTGGTAGTCAGGGTGCAATGCCTGAATGCGTTGGGCTTCCTCTTCCACTGCCCAGATGTCACCAATACGAGCACTGGCATACAGGGCTGCTAGTTCTGCGGGCTTAGGCACAAGCCACTGCGACTCCAGTTCAGGAACGGTTGCTCTGGATGCAGCGGGTGTTGGGCTATCAGAATCGTAGATCCAGGAAAGCGTCAGATAACATCCCAATTGTTCTAGCAGTTCCTCAACCTGGATAGGCTTGGGTAGAAAATCGGTGCAGCCTGCTTCCTGGCTTTCCTGACGATCCATTTTGAAGACACTGGCAGAGGAGGCGATGATCGGCACATGCTGGAATTGGGGCAGCGATCGCAGCTTCCGCACCATCTTAAAGCCGTCCATCACCGGCATGGCAATGTCGGTAATGATCAGATCGAGGTGCTGCGTCATTGCTTGCTCTATCCCTTCTTGCCCATGACTGGCTTCAATTATTTCAAAGCCGAGGGGTTGTAGGAGGTTGACCAAGACTGAGCGATTTTCCCAACGGTCATCGACAACTAGGAGCGATCGCCGTTCCCCTTCGTAGCCTGTGATATGCAGTGCAGAATGGCTGGCTTGGGACTCAATCCAGTTTTCCGCTTCTGCCAGGTCTACCTCAAACCAGAACGTGCTTCCCTGCCCAGTGATGCTTTCTACCTGAATCTGGCTGTCCATAAGTTGCACAATTTGTTGCGTAATCGCCAGTCCTAAGCCCGTCCCTTCTGCCATCCGATGCTTTTCACCGACCTGCTCAAAGGGGGTAAAAATTTTCTCAATTTGCTCAGCAGTCATCCCTACACCCGTGTCTTCAACTTGAAACCGAATTCGGGTAGTGGCAGGTTGGGCAGATGGACGCAACCCATGATTCCCTGGCTCTGCATCTGGCTTTGCATCTGGCTTTGCTATGCTGCTGCTGTCTAACAGCACACCGACTTTGAAGGTGACACCCCCGCGATCGGTGAACTTAATCGCATTGCCCATCAGGTTGAGCAAAATCTGACGTAGCCGCTTTTCGTCTGCGTGAACGGCTGCCGGCAGCTTATTCAGTGGCTCATAGGTAAAGGTGATTTCCTTTTGTTCTGCTTTCACGCGACAGATATCGACAATGCTATGGAGAAAGGTCGCGAAGTCAAAATCGTGGGAATTTAGCTCTAGTTTGCGAGCTTCAATTTTTGATAGGTCGAGGATATCATTGATCAAGTTGAGCAGATGATCCCCACATTGCTGAATGATGCTTAAGCCATCCTTTTGTTTGGGGTTGGCTGTTTTGTCGCGCAGCAGAATTTGGGCATAGCCCAGGATGCCATTCAGGGGCGTGCGGAGTTCGTGGCTCATGTTTGCCAAAAATTCACTCTTTGCCCGGTTGGCGGTGTCTGCGACTTCTTTGGCAACGTTCAATTCGGCGGTGCGTTGCTCAACCCGTGTTTCCAGTTCTTCAAAGGAACCTTTGAGTTGCTTTGCCATCTGGTTGAAGGATTGTCCCAGCACTTCGAGTTCCCGGATTCCTTTTGCATCGACAGACTGATCGAGTTTGCCAGCGGCGATCGCTCGTGAAGCTGCACCCAGGCGAGACATCGGGGCACTGATCCAGCGGGAGGTGAGGACGCTGACTCCACTGGCAACTCCGAGCGCCAGTAAGCACAGAAGGATTGTATTTTGCGTATTTTGATTAATTTGCGCCATAAAGTCTGATTCTGGCACTGCTGCCACAATCAACCAATCAATCCCATTGCCAAAAGATAGCGGGGTCACCTGTAAAAATTGCCGCTTGCCATCAATGAAAAACTCAAGTTGTTGGGCTTGCTCAATTTTGCTTAGGTCAGCAAATTGTTGATTGAGATGACTGGCAGCAGCGCGAATCAATGGACTGGTACTGTTGACTGCCTTGAGTCGCTCAACCTTGTCATTGTTGAGGGTGAAGGGATCTTTGGCATCCGATGTGCCAACCAGCTCTCCACTGCGCTCAATAATAAACATCTGTCCAGATTCGCTCAACTTCAACCCATTGAGAAATTGGCTCACCTGCCGCAGGTTAAAAATGACTCCTGATACTGCCAGCAACTCCTGGTTTTTGTCATAAATGGGACGAGCCACATTGACAGCAAGGGTTTTATCGGCTGATCGGCTGACCGAGGTGTAAATATTGCTCCAGGCAGCGCCACGCGCGGCTACGGCTGCCTTATACCAGGCTCGTTGCCGCCCATCAATCGGTTTATCTCCTAGGGACGTATCAACGACTTGCTGCTCTAAATTAACCTGATTACTCCGCCACCGTCGTCCCAGGGGAATATCGGTATACTCAATGAAATAGATGTCTTCCCCCGCCTTAGTGCGCCGCTGAACCGCAAAAAGATCGCCGCTCGTGTTCCCAATGCCTAACCCACTGATGACGCTCGTACTTCTCAGATGGTCCCAATACACTGCTTGCGGCGAGCGCACATTCCGTAAATCTGCCCCTTCTCGCCGCAGAGCATTCACTGCCAACTGGTTCACAGTATCGGCTGTTGCCAAACTGTGGCGCACTTCACTATCAATTCGGTTGGTGACTTCGCGCCGGAGTTGGCTTGCGACGTCGTTGACTGCTCGTTGTCCGTTGCGGATTGACAGCCAACCCGTTAACCCCACGGCAACCGAAATCTGCACAATAAACGGTACGATCAGCACCAATCGTAAAGGAAGACCGCTGGAACGCTGAGTCTTTGGAGCATCCATAAAATCTATCGTTAGATTGCAGCTGACACACCAAGCATTCCCATCAGGCGTGAAGAGCTAACAATTTTCAAGTTCTATAGATTTTGCCCTCTACCATAGTGAGGCTGTTATGAGGAAAGGGAAGCAATGAGACGCAATCTGTGGAAAAGTTGCCTAATCGCCTCACTGCTGCTCTCCATCGGGATGACAGCGGCAGTCGCTGAATCGTTGGCATCAGAAGAAATATCTGAACTGGATCAGATAACTTCAGTCTCCCAACTTGCTGATGTCAAGCCGACAGATTGGGCATTTCAGGCATTGCAGTCTTTGGCAGAACGGTATGGTTGCATGATTGGCTATCCAAACCGCACGGGCAACCGGGCACTGACCCGTTCCGAGTTTGCCGCCGGGTTAAACGCCTGCATGGATCGAATTAATCAGCTAACCACCGCAGCGATCGCGGATCTTGTTAGACGAGAAGATTTGCTGACACTACAGAAGTTGCAAGAAGAGTTTGCTGCTGAACTGGCAACCCTGCGAGATCGAGTCGATGGTCTGGAAGTTCGGACAGCGACGCTAGAAAGCCAGCAGTTTTCTGTGACAACGAAGCTATATGGACAGGCAATTGTCCAGGTTACTGATGCCTTTGGCGGTGCCAGTGGGAATGGACAAGAGGATAACTACAATACAACTCTGAGCGATCGCGCTCGGTTGAACCTTATCACCAGCTTTACCGGTCGAGATCTATTGTCCATCCGTATCCAGGGTACCAATGCGATCGAACCGCGACCGATCACCGATACCGCTCCCAGCAATGAAGCGCGCTTGGGTTTCCAGTCTGGTCCTGATGCCACAAATGCCGGTTTTCTAAGAATTCTGTACAACTTTCCTGTGGGAGATCGGGTCAAACTCGTGGTTAGCGCAGGTCCAATCTCCGGCTTCATCGATGTGCTAGACAATCTTGTCAATCCTCTACTGAATGATGCAACAGGTTCTATCAGCCGCTTTGGACGCTATAGCCCAATTTACCGACTGAGTTTTGATACGGGAGTGGCTGCCAATATCAACTTAGGTAATAATTTCAAGCTGGAAATGGGTTATCTTGCCAGCGAGGCAAACATCCCATCTGCTGGAAATGGCTTGTTTAATGGGGATTATGCTGCCCTCGCTCAACTGGTCTACGCCCCTAATTTTGGTACCTTTGCCTTCACCTACGTCAATGCTTACAACGATAACGGCTTAATCCACGGAACTGGCGGTATCGCCTCCAACCTGGGCGGCAGAGCCGTCTCCTCTAACTCCTTTGGCATTGAAGCTAACTTTAAGGTCAGCCCAAAATTTCAAGTTGGCGGCTTTGCGGCATACTTTGATGCCGAAACCAAAACCGATGTCAAAGCCGATGCCGATATCTGGACCTGGGCAATCACTCTAGCCTTTCCAGATTTGCTCAAGAAAGGAAACTTGGGCGGCATCGTCGTTGGAATGCAACCCAAACTAACGGGCACCAGCACTCTTATCCCCGGACTACCCCGCAGAGATCTCAATACAGGTCTGCATATCGAAGCCTTCTACCGCCATGCCATTAATGATAATCTTTCCATTACACCTGGCATTGTTTGGCTCACCGCACCCAACCACAACGATGGCAACAAGGACATTTTTCTAACCGTACTACGAACCTCTTTCTCTTTTTAGAAACTGTTTATAAAGGCTAGTCAAGCAGTTTGAGGTTCCCATACAGATACGGCGGATTGCAGTGTTAAAAGGGACAGTAAGGGGTTGAGCCGATATACGACTAAAAAAGTGCAAGATAGGCTGGAAAGCCTTATTTGGATTGAGTTTTAGAGAATCTATTGAAGCGAGGCTCAGCAACAGCACTTCTGTGGGAGTGGCAGAAGTACTACGAGAGAATGGGGCTTTCAGCCATTGAAACCACATCAAAAGAGGCTATGTATAGCTATTGCCAGGACCAATAGGACATAGACTGAGAGGTATCCCCAATCCTACGAGGGTGAGTGCATCTATGGCAAAAGCATACAGTTACGACTTGCGACAAAAGGTGATCAATGCCATCCAATTAGACGGCATGAAGCAGAGTGAAGCCGCCCAAGTGTTTCAACTCAGTCGCAACACGATCAATCTATGGCTGAAGCGACAGAAGGAAACTGGAGACTACCAAGCCAAAACAACTCGTCCCCATCGAACCACCAGCAAAATCACCGATTGGGACAAGTTTGCCAAATTTGCCAAGCAGCATGGGGGCACAACCCAAGCGCAAATGGTCGAGTTGTGGCAAGACCAACTCAGTGTTCGCACAATTTCCAGGGCGTTACACAAACTGGGCTTGAGTCGAAAAAAAAGACCTATGGCTACCTTGAACGCGATGAGCACAAACGAGCAGAGTTCCTAGAGCAGCTAGCCAAAGTGTCTTTATCCGACCGGGTGTACATCGATGAATCGGGAATGGATGAGCGAGAGGATTATGGATATGGTTGGTGTGAACCCGGTGTGCGATTTGAAGCACTCAAGTCAGGGCGACGGGTTCAACGAATCAATATGATTGCGGCTTACTGTGAGCACCAACTGAGTGCTGCTTTTACCGTGAACGGCTCTTGTAATCGAGTCGTGTTTGAAATCTGGCTAGAAACGTGTTTGCTGCCAACGCTTAAGCCTGGGAAGGTTTTGATTCTCGACAATGCCACGTTTCATCATGGGGGACGGGTTGCTCAATTGGTGGAGTCGGTAGGGTGTCGGTTGTTATATTTACCCGCTTATTCTCCAGATTTCAATCGGATTGAAAAGTGTTGGGCCTGGCTGAAAAGTCGTATTCGCAACAGCTTGTCTAGCTTTAGTTCTTTACGGCAAGCAATGGAGTCGGTCCTGAAAGATGCTGTGTCCTAACACTGTTGTCTGTAGCTATACCCCTCATATGTCACTCTAGTTAAAGTAAAATCCAGGCAAAACGCTGAAAGTCTTTCACCGACTGCTGTCTGGTATATACGCTTCATTGTCAAATGTTTTGAAATATCGGAAATAAGCTGCGTATGCTAAGACTCAAGCCGTATAGAAGCTTCAGCATTTTTGATTAAATTTGCTTTTCCGAAAGTGATTCAAGAGGGATACGACTGATTTTTGATTAGTACAATGTTCAAAAGTAGTCCAAACCTTTACTACTCAAGGGTTTCAGCAGTACAGCTTAAATCATCTATTTTCTGAAACCCCTACAGGGAAAAAGTTACAGCCTCATGTTGCACTTTTTTGGTCGTATGTCGGCTCAACCCCTTCTTTGAGAAATACGATCGCCTATTGATCCTGTGCTTTCGATGAAGCAGAGATATAAAGATCTAAGTAACGCATCGACATTGGATTAGAATTGAGCTGCGAAATGATTTGTGAAAGGCGGCGATTCATTTCTGTGATCCACGATGAGATTTAAGCTTCTGCTCAAAATTGCTGTGATTGGAGTTACCTGTATTGCTTGCGACGACACTTGCAAAGAACAAATAAAGCACTGGCAATTCCCAGCACCTCAAGCAACTTTTAGAAACGAAACGCTACCAGGGATGCGATTTGCGGGGAGCTGATCTGCATTGTACTAATTTAATGGGTGCAGATTTGCAAGGGGCAAATCTAATTGGCGTAGATTTTACAAATGCCAACTTGCAGACAGCCAAAATGATCGTCAAAGTAACTTGAGCGGCACCAACTTAGCGTGTGCAAGCTTGATTAGAACTAAACTGCAGAAAGCAGATCTAAGTGGCACCAATTTATTTTCTGCCAATTTGGGTGGAGCAGATTTGCAAGGGGCGAACCTGACCTCTGCAATTTGGCTATCAACGTAAATTGTAATCACTAGCCCTCTGCATCAGACCAAAAAACACCTCCGCTTCCGCCACCAGAATTACATCCCCCGACTCCAACCACCGCCGCATCTTGTCCACATGAGCCGGACAAAAATGAGTATGCCAAAGCTCCAACTGAGCCGCACGTTTATACGCCTGCACCTCTTCCACCTCAGCCAGCTTCTGCCTGACAAACTCAACCCCCTCCCGGTTTTCTTGAGTATTACTACTTATTGCTTGAGCATTTGAGTCTCTCGCACCGCTCAACTCCTTACCAGATGGCACATTACTGGACTTAAGCGCTAATAAGCTTGGATACTTTGGCGCGTTCCCTTCGCGCTCAATGTCTAAACCTGGGGGGTACGGGGGCGGATTAGCAGGCATCAAGTATTCGGGATGCCATAAATCCTTATGCCTGTAGAGCGTTGCCCCACCGATGCCACTTTCGGTCAAAGCGCTAAACCTCGCTGTCGCCCCAATCGGTAGAGCATTCGACTCCAGCATGAGCGCGATCGCCCTGCTAATCCGCCCCCGTGCATCCTCTAACTGCTGCTCGTGCCAACTTGGAGTCTCTGCTGGCTTAGAAGACCGATTCGGTTTAGCCCTCCTCCCCTTGTAAGGGAAATAGCGAGTCGTGGTTTCAACCGACTGTGCCCACTCTTCGACACGATGCCGGATCTCATGCTGATGCTGGCAATGGTCCCGATAGCCGGGCAGTGCTGTTGCAATCTCCACCATCTTCTCCACCAGCGCCTTACCCTCCAGGCAATGGCCATAGAGAATCTTGGCAAAGATATACGTTCTTAAAGCAATCCGTCCCAGAATGCGATTGGTTTGCCCCGTCCCACTCCAGCCCGGTTCAATCTCCGCATTCAGGTCATTCAAGAACTTGTCCACCTTGCCCGATAGACTAAAGCGCCGCCGCTTTGCCGTCTTCAGCACTTGCTTCAACGCTCTAGACGTGATCCGATTGCGCCGTAGACAAAACCGCCACTGATGCACAAACTCTGCTGGAGTGCTAAAGATCGGTTCCCAATCGGAGTCAAGCAAATAAGAACCCAACTGGAGCGGCAGCCGATGCGCTGCATACAGCGTAGGCTTGCCATCGACAAATCCGCGATCATTGGGAAACAGTTCCAGCTGACCGGGAGAGAAAACGAAACCTGCGTTCTCCAATAGGGCTTGCACCGCTCCCGCCAACTCATAAGACTTCTGCGCCTGCTCAAACGGAAAGTAGAGATGGAGACCGTCACTGTAAGAACTGGTCACCGCAATGTAGCTGACCAGTCCCAGCACTTCAAGAGCCGCCACCAGACGCGCGATCGCAAACGGGTCATGCCGAGGATGATACAGACTGCGGCTGTCAATATCGAACAGCAAGTAGTGGGTTTTAGGTCCAAAGCGGACCCCGTAGAGATAGCCACCTTGCAGGATCAAGCGATCTGAGAGCGGGTGACGACTTTCAGTCTGCCACGCTGGCTTGGCCATGGGCTGGGGATGCGCTGCCCAGATGTAATCATGGCGATGAGGAAACAGCGTGAGGAAGGCATCTTCTCCTTCCTGAATGGATTGAAACTGAGGACTGGGATGGGAACGTTTGGGTTTGAGTTTAGCTCCAAACCCCTTGAATGAGGAGATGAGAGGCAGAGTCATGGTCTGTCCTCCCAATCGTCACAAAATCTTCGATGCATGATGAACTCCCTATGTTGGAACAACAAGGGATAGGAAGCTATGCAAGAAGTTGAACAATTCGTCAAAGATGTTGCACCTTTTGACAAATTGCTACTAAAATTGGCATAGCAAAGCTGGATGACTTAACGTTTGCTTTCTGACGGCGGTAGTTAGAGTCTCCAAATCCTATCCAGAACTAAATCAAGTCTTTCGCCCCTTCTGTTACGAGCAGTGGGGGTTCTGACTTTGTAAAGAGTTTTTTATGTCACGGGCTGACCTCCTGGGGATTTCAAACGGGGCAACGGGTTCGGGATCAGGCGCTTATCTACACTCAGCGAGTGGGCTGTAGTGAGTTGCTTGAATGATCTAAGCGCAGATCGGGGAAAATGTAGCAGTTTTTCAAAAACTGCTCTAAATTGACTGTTGGAAAACTTGCACCGCTTCGGCAAAGTCGCTCTCAGCGATCAAGATGCAGCGCCTTAATAAGTTCGTATCTAGTTGCTCTAAGCCAGGTAGCTCACTCCGTTCAATCTGCTCATACTCATTGCCACGCAGATGATGCAGGGTGAGGACTCCATCCTCCCAGAACCACACTTCAATCACGCCCAAGGCTCTGTATCGCGGTAGCTTATTCGCTCCACTGCTGAAAATGACTTCAATCGACAAATCAGGGATTGGCTTAGAGCCACCCAGACAGTAAGACTCATCGGCCTGAGCAGAAACCTCCCCTGGTTTCTCCTGAGTCTTTGCCCCGGTCATCTTGAATTTGATTCCCTGTTTGAGTAGAAATGTAGTCACCAAATAATGGATGACACGGGAAAAAAACTCGTGGTCTTCTCCAGGCATGAGAATTTCTATCGTCCCTTGGTAGTAAGACAATTTGGCACCGGGGGTTGCTTCAAAACCCTGCTGGATGAGTTTGAAGTGAGCCCATGTTCCTTGGATGACGATGCGCTGGTCAGTGGATTGTTGAAGCAATTGTGTCATCGCGATCGCCCCTTACTATAGACCTCAATTCCTAGAAACCAACTTATCGACCACACCAATCAATTGAGCAATATGTTCAGCATTTTTATCTGCGGTTGATGCTTGCTTTTCTACATTGCGTTCTAAGCGGGTGATGCTCTCAGTTAAGCTGCCAACTTGCACAGCAAGATCATCAACTTTGTTGCCTAAAGTGCTAACTTGCACAGCTAAACCATCAATCTTGTTGCCTAGCCTGTCAATGCTTTCATCAATTTCTGCCATTGCTCTCCTTACTTTGAATCTTTCGCAGTCTGAAGCTGTTCTAAACGCTCTTTAATCAATACTCTTAGCTTTGCTGATAACGGCAATTCTTGCCACGCAGCGTCATCGCGGCAGGATTCTACCTGTTCACGAATATCGCCTATTTCGATTGAAAGGCGTTCCCGCTGTTGGTTCATCTAAGAATCAATCAAATCATTTCATTCATAATCCTATCCCTTTCGTTAAAAATGATCGCGATTGGGTCAATAATAACCTTTTTTAGCCTTTTGGAATCTTTTTGACTAAGTTTGATTCCGTTATGTTAGCATTCATTTTAGAAATCGGAACACCTTAGAAACAGCACTAGAACGCACCTGAAACGAGAGCTACTTGTTTCGGCTGTTCCGTGCGTGTTCAAACCGTTCCACCCCAGTGCCCACACCGTTCAGAGGCAACCATGAAGACTTCACTGACCAAGTTTTGCAAAGACTACTCCCTTGCCAAAACCACTGTTTTTAATCGCTGTAAAGAATTGGGCATTGACACTTCAGAAGGGGTCAGCCCTACTGATTGCGATCGCCTTTTACATGAATTCGATATCGCACCATCAGACCCTGAACCCGTCCCGATTCAAACCACCGTCGAAGTGGGCAACCATCAGATCGTGCTCTCCGCTCCACAGCTCCCTGCTGCATTCAGCCTGGAATCATTGCGTACGGGGAAATCCATCACCTTTGAAGATCCCCTGGCAGTCGCCACCCAGTTCATTGAAGTGGCAGACCAAATCTCTGATGCCATGGAAACCGATTTAGATAATCGCAAGGTAAAGCTGAACCAGACCAGGCAAGCGAAGGACGCGATCGCCGCCAAAGCGATGGCATTGAAGCTGCAACAACAGCGCTATCAGGAGAAAGCCTATCGGATTGACTCTGAGCAGTCTGACCAGACCGACTCCCTCAAAGAAGCACTGGAATTGTTGCAAGCCTTGGGGAAGTAACCGCTTTTCTCTGCTTAGCACTGCTGCTCCTCATCCTTGCTACTCAAAGGAATCCAAATGAAGCGACCCCAGATCAGACCACCCAAACCCGTGCCGCCGCCTTGCCGTGGGCAATTGCCACTTTTTGATCGCCTGACCACTTTGATTATTGAAACCGACGCAGACCCCGACTACGAACGAGCCAAACAAATCTTTGCTGAGTTACTGGAGGAAAACTATGGATCTTGATTTCGCAGTCGCTCTAATGATTGCCGGGTGCATCGCGATCGCCCCTCCCATCCAACCAGAACCATCGCCTAAATTCTGCAACTGTGCCGACTATGTGCATCGCAAAATCCCCCAAGTTCCCGATCTCAGCAAGTACACCGGGGACTTTGCAGACCACCTGATCGCCGCGGGCTACCAGCAAATTTCCCAGCCAACGCCAGGGGCGATCGCTCGAATCCCACCCGGTACATCAGGGCTGACAGGCAATACCGGGCATGTTGCCATCATTCAATTTGTTGATTTTGATGGAGTGCCCGTTATCAACTCTGCCAACTCAGGCGGCAACCAATCTGATGCTGGATGCTCCAACGTCGCTATGGAGCGCGATGAAAGTTATCTCAACAAAGCCGTTACCTACTGGGCAAAAAACTAAGAGAGAGCGATCGCGGAACTTTGGACGGCAACGTGATCGCCCCCTACAAAAAAGCAAACCCACACAAGGATTTACCCTATGAAACTACCATTTCGCTACCGTCGCCGCCATCAGTCCACCATTGTTAAAGCATTTCTGGGTGTAGGTTTAATTGGCTGCGCGATCGCCTCCATTCCCGATACCCAGCGCAATTTAGAACGACTCAGCCAGGTTCGAGACCGAGCCGCCGCCATCTCTACCGAACAGGAACTCAAGAAACTAGACGCTGAGAAAGTCGCTGCTGAAGCTAAAACCGCTGATATGCGCCTGATGAAAGGCTGTAGCACTTTCCTGGTATCTGCCAGCAATGCCACCAAATTTGGCAACGTTTATCCCGGTGGAAAAGTGGTTAATCCTACCACAGACTTAAGCCTCGCACCGGGTTCCATCGTCTGCGACAACCAAGGTGGCACCGCCGTGATGGCAGATATAGGCGGCAGCGGTATCGCCATGACCGACATTGCCATTACTCAAGATTTTAGACTCGTGCGAAAAGCGATGGACCTGCACGGCATTAACCCGCAAGCAGGTGATGGGCGCATTGGGGGGGCGAATGCCCGACTTCAACACTAATTATTCAGCCTAACTATGTGGAGCAACTCTCATGACTCAAACCGCCGCCAAGCCTCCCCAGCAGATTGACCCTACTAAACAATATTTGGTATCAGCATCTCACCCAGAGCGGGGTACTTTTTGGGCTTACAAAGCCGAAGGAGAGTACGGATGGCTGCAAGCACCTTTTCAGGATCAAAAGCCCTCTTACCTCAGCCTGTCGGATATCCAGGCGATATCGGAAGGCGACACCCTTTTCAAGTGGTATCTGACCGACTCTGCAAAAACGAGCTATCCCTATCAACCCGAAAAAGCGCAAACCAAAATTTCTGAAAATATGACCCAAACCGCAGACAAATCTAAACGTAAGTTCCGAATTCGCCTTGGCAAGAATCAACAGGCTGATGCGAGCAAGCCGGAGCCAAGAGAAGAACAGAAAGAAGGCTGGAGTCCTCTTCTGCTAGTCGTTTCTCTGTTGTTGGGGTTATTGCTATTAATGGCGATCGCCTGGAACGTGCAGCCGTTTCAAGACTTCATCGTTTTGCTAGCCAATCGCATTGACTTCACCAATCTTGCTGAATTCCTGTTTGCCTTGCCGGGTATCGGTGCGTTGTTCCAGGCGATCGCCCGGTTCTTTGCGATCGTGCTGGGAATCCTGCTCTATGCCATTTTTCAAGGCTTAGAACTGGCACCCTACCTCTACAAACGCAATCCTAAGCGGATGCGGAAAATTATTGAACAGTGGTCAGCCTGGGCAAGATACCGCCAAAGCAAAAACGATGGACGGGCGGTGAGTAGCCTTAAGCGCTCCTATAACAATCACCCGATCCGCACCTACCAAACCCTTTGCAGCACTCGGAACATCGTCTATGTCCTGGAATTGGGGATTTGTTTTATCACTCATCCGCCCGTGACTGACGGCAACCTGTTCACCTTCCTGTGGTATTTGATCACCTTTCAAGTAGGCAAAATCGATTGGATTAACGTTGCCCTCATGTTTTCAGTACTGTTCCTGGTCGATCGCATCGTGCGAATCGTCCTGTCCCTCTACCCCGAAATCTTCCCCAAAAAAGAGGAAGCCACCCATGCATAACAACGCTCTCGATTGGAATGAAACCGCCGTCAGGCAAGCGATGGACGAATGCGATAACGTGCCCTATCTGATGATTGGCAGCTTGGGCTTGGGTGCCGTCGCTCTAGCATTCACCAACTATTTTGTCGCAGGTGCCCTGACCTTGGGCGGAGTGGCACTCTCGCAAAAAAAACAGAACAACGCGATTGCCCGGGCTGAGTTTGCCATCAAACACAATGGCTCTGCGGTTGCTGCCAGGGGCAATGAGTTGAAGGAGTACACCGAATCGTTTGGCAAGACTGCCGCTGCTGAGCAACTGTTTCATGCGGCTCAAAAAGGGATTCCGCTCAACCGCGATGGCTGGAACCTGCTAGAGGATCACTATGGGGAAAAGCTAGATGAGTTGCTAGAGCAGGGTGAAACCGAGGCGAAAGGGCATCGCTGGTTTGAGCCTGAGTTAGTGCCGATTAATGGCAACACAGCCAATCCACCTGAAACTTTAGATGAGTTAGCGACCGCCTTCGGTGAAGCACCGCCCGTTCAACTGCCTAATGCAATGGAGTTTTTGCGATCTCTCACCTCCGCACCCTTGCAACCCGTCATCATCGCGGGTCTTCCTGGCAGTGGGAAAGGAGTATTGGCTGCGATCGCCCTCAGTTTGGGTGTGAAAGAACGAGGCTTACGGTATTGGATCTTCAATCCCAAAAACAAACTCGCTGAATCAGGCTACTGGGTACGAGCCGAAAAACACTATTTAAAGGATAGATTGCAAACCGATGAGAATTTATTCGCTGATTTGATGGCAACGCTGGAGGAATTTGCGTTGGAGGGGAGCCGCCGCAATAACCAGCCAGGGAACTACGAGCCATTCATTCTGCTGCTTGAAGAGATTACTGCCCTGATCGGGCTGTTCACGCCTAAGCAAAAGCAAATTTTCAAAAGCAAACTGACCGCCGTTGCCTCCCTGCTTAGGGGATCTAATATGGCAATCTGGCTATCGGGGCAATCGGTCACGCTTGAAGATTTGGGATTTAGTGGCAGATCAAACAGAGCAATGTTTACAGCGATCGCCGCTGTTGGGAGCGATCGTACTGGCAGCAAAACTGTTTGTGACCTTTTAGCGATTCCTTTCGATGAGGCGACCTTACCACCTGGTCGCTGTTGGCTCACTAGCAACGCGGTTTACTCTGCCCTAACCGCGCCGAGTAACATTCCCCAATATCCCACTTGGGACGCGGTGCCCAATGTAATCGATTTGCGCCCAGGCGTTGAAGCTGTGGAAGTGGACAGTGAGCCAAATGATTTAGAGGATTTGCTATCCTCACCTGCGCTCACTCCCAAGAAGATTGAGCAGATAGCGGATGCCTACCAGTTGCCTTCGCCCGTAGAGCAACTGGAGAAAACCTATCAGATGGACGCGGTGGAACCTACAGCAATTCGTGAGGTTGTACCCACAAAAAGTTCCTTTGAGGACTTGCCTGAGCCGCTGAACGATGTTGCCAGATATATCCATTCAAAGGGGGGAGAATTGGCAGTATCCACCCTAAAAGATTGGGGAAGAGCTAGACGGAAAAATCCACTTGATTCCGAAGCGATCGACGATTCTTTGATTGAATTGATGCAGCTTCAACTAATATCAACCTTCACCCCAAGCGAAGGAAAAGGGGAGTGGATCAAGTGGGAAACAGGTAGCAGGTAGCAATCAAAAAATATATCGATTTTGGGGAGGTAACGCCTGCTACCTGGCTGCTACCTGGCTGCTACCTGCCGCTACCTGGGTAGCGCTTCCCACTGGATACCTGCTGCTACCTCTGTTGCTTTCGACTGACCACACTCACGAAAATGCAACTTCCTCAGCTACAAACCTAGGAAGTTTTTATTAGGAGTATCGTTGATGGTCTCAGCGATCGCCACACCCGTCACACCCAGCCAGGACACAGTTTTGCACCGATAAACTGAAACGGATTTGACGCAGAAAACCGATTGGATCAACTTCGCATTTGATGCCTGGCTCTAGCTCAGTTGACTCAATCTGCCAGATCGAGTCATAGGGTCTTGCGTATTTTATAGGAGAACAATCTACAAGCGGAGGCAGCAGACAGAACCCTTGCCTGGGAAAAGCTCAGTTTATAGGGATCTATCACTTATAAACTGACCTCAGACCCTGTCCTATAGCTGTAGGAGCCATTTTATAGGACTTGAAAATTCTGTCAAAGCGGTTGAAGGATGGTAGTTTAAGCGATTTAATTTTTAATCGTGATGCTTGGAACAAGTCAATCTGCCAAGAAAGCAGGTGCGGTGTGCGCCAGGTAAAGCACCTTAGCCATTACCGCAACATTGACCGCAGACAAGACCTCAGCCATCACCGCACCGCTGTAGAAATTAGATTGCCTTACAAACTCCGATTCAAGTCAGTTAAGAAACCGACGATCTTTAGCTCTAACCGATTGCATTGCTCTCCATTGTGTTCCTTCTCTCGCCACGTCAGGAAGGTGGTTTAGCGAATGCAGTCACCCCTCAAGTTTTACAAGGAATTTGCTTTATGCCTCAACTAAAACCATTGACTCATGACTCCGACCTAGTTTGGTTCATTGGAGTACCAAAATGCCAAGAATTTACTCAACCTCAGTTCTACTTCGGCGAGCGCGTCAAGTGGCCCTATAAAGAGGATGGTCACAGGATCTATCGAACCGGGCGCATCTTCGGCATGACGTTCACCTCAGCCCAGCAGTGGCAGTACGAAATTCACTTGGATCTGGAGTCATCGCTTCCCGTTCAAGAAGATGGCGACGTGACGATCCCCGAGACAGCTCTCAAGCTCGTTCCCGACTCTCAATCCATCCGCCCCCAGCTTCGGCCTGAACCAGACTGGCGCTTGACGCAGGTTGCCGCTCAGACACTAGGGGTCTCTGCTGAGCAACTCCGTAAGCTGAGACGCAGAGGACTCTTCAAGTCAGGCTATCACTACCGAGATATTAGCGTTCCCGGCTCCGGGAAATCTCGATGGCAGTGGCATGCGATTCGCTGTGGGAAAGCCCTAGAAGTTCCGTCCGAGAAAAGACCTGTGCCAAAACAGCGCCGCTCATCCGCTCAAATTGCACCTCTGTTATCCAAAGAGGTAATGAGCGCTGAAGGGATGAGCGAATGTTCTTCTCTGGGCACCCCTACGCTGATCCCTCAGGTTTGAGTGCTCTGGTCATTTTGGAGTATGTCCAAAAAGATGGCATGATCTATAGTCGTGGTTCAATTTTTGCAGTAGGCTTGGGTCAAGCCGGATTAGATTGCGCCTCCTCGGAGAGGTGTTTCCGGTGAAACCACACCCTAGTTTAGCTTCTAGCTCTGCCAGTCATTCCAGCGTGGGGAGTACTGTGGGGTCGGAGTACCTTTGGCTCAGATTTTCAACAGTGGGAAAACCTGAATGTAGATGCTTTCGTCCATTCACTCTACAGCTCTTGACAGGTTAAAACTAGAGGCAGACTGTTGAAAGCACATCTGAGGTTTCAGAGCGGAATCATGCGACTGCCAAAGTCAGTCCATCGAGTCCAAGTTTTTGATGCAATGAATCATTCTATAGCGTTAAGTCTTCATCCAGCGAGGGCTCGTGTTTGAACGAATCCTCGCTGGATGAGCGAGGATAGTCCTGATAGAGACATCCAGTAGTCTTCTAAAACTCAGACCATCATCGATTTCTGAGTTTTTAATGAGTCAAGCCAAGTAATGACTGCTGGCGCTGTTATTCGTTACAGATTAGATAGAGCTGTAAAGCACAATTTTAGTAACATTAACTTTTTGAATCTCTCTAACCCTTACTGGGTAAGTGATTCCGAAAACTAGAATGTCCTGCTATATGGACATTCTAATGGATCGTTTGAACATAATTGATGATGTCTGAATGCTTCCATTTAGTGTGTAGCAACGGTTTGCTGACTTTGTGGGCTAGGTTAGTATAATTAATTGATTCAAGAAAACACTAAATGTGACATTGAATTAGTAAAGCTTTAGTAATGATTATCTGAATTACATTTCCATATCTCACGAAATTCCAGCATTAACTTGTAAGCGGAAGTTTGAACTATCAGCAGCTAAATGGGTCTTGATCAATGCATCGCCCCTTTGCTTGCGTGTATGCTTTATAGACACTACTCAAGCGCTAAAATTCATTCAAGTTACTACTTTCTAGAAAATAGGCTCAATCGTTCACGGATGATAGCCTTGGTGTTAGCTACATCTAACAGATGCTGCTTAAGATAGGTTTATGATTTATCTCTGAGGGGGTTTAGGACGATTAGGGTTGACCATTGAAGCTTGGGCAATCCTGAGGCTCTCCTTCATGGCAATCAGCCTGTGGTAATGCTTTCTGTGAACTTCCACGCTGTGTCCCATAAATTCTGCGGCTGCCTCATCGGGGAAACCAAACATCAGTGCTCTTCGAGCCCAAGCGTGGCGCAGTTTATAAGGGGTGAAAGGAATCTTAAATCTTTTTTTAAAGGCACTTGTGACCTCCCCACCAATTATAGACAGGGTCGTTTTCTCTAAGTCAAGCTCCACATCGGGGAGTTTGGCAGTCCTTAAACTCCACTCCGGATCATCAAACCACTCAGGATATAAAGCGGCCACGGGATGAAACCCCGTTTTTGTTTCCTCGGAAACTTTAAGGACGGCGATGCCCTTGTGTATCTCAACATTGCTGCGAATTAAGAAAAATATTTCATGATTGCGCAGTCCAAAGACAGCTTGTAGGAGATAAGCTGTCCGCCACTCAGGATCATCAATTAAATCGAGAGCCGCCAAAATTTCTTCATCGGTCGGCAACGCGTCTTCATCGACAGGTGAAAGCTCATACCCCCTACTTAACTTTTTAAAGTCAAGCTTTGTCTCAAAATCTAAAAACTCAACGAATTTCTTAAGTTTGTTGCAAAGTTTTTCGCGGCTAGCAGTTCCCTCCTCAGTTTTCTGATTATCCCTCATTAATCACTCTAAGCAGATGAAAAGATAAGTTGGAGGTTTAGCTGATGCACCCGTGGACAGATAAACTGATTCATCTTCTGCGTCAGTTGCTCAAACCCTAACTGAAGGGAAGCAATGGGAAAAACCGTCAACCAGTGTTTAAGCCAATTGAAGCAAACTAAAGGTTGAATAACTAAACGCAAGTTGTTGAGTAAGTTCTTCCAACCGCTCTGGTTATTCCACCACGGGTGCTGCGAAAACCGCTGATGGGCCAGTGGACAGGAGTCGTTGAATGGGTCGGCAAACAAACTGACCATCAAAAACGTACTCATGACCAACTCCCACCACTTCTCAATCTGCTCATAGCGGGTCATACGAAAGTCTGCCCACCCGAGTGCATCTTTGGCTTGTTTGAGACCATACTCAATCCAGGTTCTAAAGCCATAACTGTCACCAATATCTTTGAGTTTGATTGCCGGGGCACAGACCATGACATAGGACGTTGAGTTGTCCGGTAACGTGTCAGGGTCAGTGGTCAACAGCCAGTACTGCTTGCGGTGGCTTTTGCCGTAAATCACCTCAGCCATGTGACGGGTTTCTGTCGTGCCATTACTAAAGGTGCGCTTGAAGGTCTGCCAAGGCTCCTGGTACACCTCCTGGTCTTGCGGTAGCCACAAAGCATGGTTGCTGCGAATCGCCAGGATGTAAGGTAGGTTTAATTCATCTAGCACATCGACAAAGTTGACTTTACTTTCGCCATACAAGCTATCGGCGAGCACCAGTTCAAACTCAAATCCTAGTGCTTGTAATTGTCGAATCATGGTTGCCGCAATTTGCGGTTTACTTTGATACTCTTCTCCCTCTTTGAGTCGTTCTCTGGGTTTATACACCTCAAAACTCAATGGCACAATCATGCCATCGACTAAGCCGTAGGCAGTGACAGCGACAATGCCATTTTCCTTCTTACCGACGTTGCCGATGTATTGCCGTTTGACGTAATCAGTGCTTTTTCCCTTCTTACAATCTCCAGTTTCATCAATCAGTAATATCAATGACCGACCGTTGAGTACCTTGAGGGTCAACTCCAATCGCTTCTGGCGTAACTGTTGCACCTGCCAAGGAGACTCGGTAAGGAAGTGATGTAAGTTTTGCTGATTGTTTAAGCCTACTGCTTTGGCAATGGCAGGTAAGGATTTGCGTTTAATCTCGCTAATCATCCCCAGATGCAGAAGCTTAAAGGCTTCATAGCTGCGCACTTCTGGGAATAAGTCCTCATACAATTGGCAGTATTCATCCACAAAATGTATCGTCGGGCGGGCGGCTCTAGATGCTGGCATGGCAATTGAATCTGGACAAACGTACCTCTATAATAGATAGTCTCTAGTCAGAGTGATTTAAGAGGGTTATAGCGGTTCTCTGTTGGATGAAGTACAGGAAGAATAATAGAAAGCAAGGGTTTGAGCCTTTAGTTTGTACCTCACAGGAGCCGAAAACGCTATAATCACATCTGAAATAACTTGGTCTGTCAAGTATTGATCCAGAGGAAGTTTATTCAAGTAGTGAGCCCACTGCCTCTTCCAAGCTTCCGCTCTGCTGACCTTCTCTTTTCGTAAGGCCAAGAAGTACTTTTTAAACTTTTCAACCTGTGCCCCGATCAATTCAGTTTGATTAACACGAGCTTTGCAAGGACGACAGAGATAGTCGTCCCAGATTTTCCAATCGAACTTTCTCTGAGAGAGGAGGTTGTTTAGCTCGATCACATCTTTGAGTGCTTGAGCTATTCCTTTCGGATTAGCCTTAAGCCCCAGCGTAATCGTCTGCTGATACCAATCAGTACGCCCTGATCTGGGGCGAGGCGGGAGCGTTTTTCTAATCCGTAGACTATTGCCTGCTAAATCAATTTTTATCTGAATACCCAACTCTTCACGTAGATGAACATTTGTCTTTTTCACTTTACTTTCAGCAGGTGTTCCCCTAGAGCCTTGAATTGTTTGTGAATTTGTCATCGTATTATCGAATCGCTTCAACAATTTCTGAGAACAGCCGCATGGAATTGTCGAAGCGATGTGTCTCGCATACGGCTGGTAAATACCGCTTCTACACCAAGAGAGAAGAATGGGAAAAGAGTATAGTTAAATATACACTGAGTCTGTAAGTTTTACTAGCTCTCCTAAACTGAATTGAGGTCGAGCCTGACAGTCCTGGGGTGGCTTCTATGCTTCGCCTCATCCTCTGCTTAAGCAGCAAGCGCTTGATATGAATGGAAGGTTATCCTCTGATAAGAGCTATCACTTAGTGATACTTTGGTCGTATTAGGTGTGATAGAAGTATCGTTAAACGATAGACCTTGATTCCTCTTTTGTAGGCAAAATGATTGAGTCTGGTGCAGTTGAGGGAGAGTTTAAGGAGTACTGGGAGCGCTTTGCTGCCCACCTGAAGCAATTAGAGCGCAGTCCACTCACTGTCAAGAATTACCATTCGGATTTAAAGGCCTTTCAGCAATGGTTAAACACGTCTGAGCCTGCGCTCCCTGGTCTCACACAAGTAAGCTGGGAAGAGCTGATACAGTATCAGGAGTTTTTGTTAATCCAGCAAAAATTGAACCCTCGCAGCGTGAATCGGCGAATGGGAACATTGAAGAGCTTTTATACCTGGTTGCATCAAAATGAGAGGTCAACCAAGTTTCGATTTCCCATAATGCCTGTTCCGGTTAAAGCCGTCTCAGTTGAACGACCGAAGTCCCTAACGCAGGTGGAACAACAGAGTCTGCTCGAAGCAGTGCAGCGAGACCAGAACCCGCGCGATCTTGCAATCGTCAAGTTGCTGCTATATACAGGGATACGTGTGGGGGAACTGTGTAAGTTACGCTGGGCAGATATAAAGATTGGGTCTGGAAAAGGTGTGTTGCTTGTAAGGCAGCTAAAAAGCTATTTAGATAAGAGGATTGTGCTGCCTCCAGAGGTTTGTGCTGCTCTACTGGATCTGGGTTATCAAACACAAGCAGGCAGCCAAGCACCTGTGTTTGTCGGGCAGAGAGGAGGTATGACGTCCACAGGGGTGCGGGATGTCCTTAAAAGATATGGTCTGCAAGTTGGTCTAAAAAATCTTAATCCTCGGATGTTGAGAGTTACTTGTGTGACTAGGCTGATGGCGCAAGGGATGGATTCAGCAGATATTGCAGGCTTAATGGGAACGAGCGCAGGAATGATGCTGCATTACTATCAAAGGCTATCGCCGATAAGAGAAGCACCGCCTTAGTAGGCAGGACTGTTTTGTTGACAGTAGAAAAACTAGGTAGTGAATCAGGGCTGTAGCGGCAAACCAAAATATCATTACCGCCTGTGGTGGTTTTAGCACAACCGACTTGAGTCGTCGCACCCCAAATCATCTGAGTGTAGTGTCCAACATCATTCCAATCGCCAGTTTTGCTGACGTTCGGAAAAATACCCTGACGAAACTGCTTTTTCTCCGCTCCCCAAGAGTTCACCATGTCATTGCTGCTGAAAGCTCCAGCGGTGCCCAGCCAGAGATTCTCGCCTTCATCATCGAGATCGTCATGCATTAGTGTGTTGCCACCCATTGCTGCCAGATGGTTTGCCCAGGTTTGAGCATCACGAGCCAGAGCCTCAGACCAGGTTAAGAGAGATACACCCACATCTTTCCGATAACCGCAGTGATCAGTCATGGGCTGCGGGCTTCGGAAGCGTCTGCTCTGAATGTGGAGCATTGGAACGGCAAGATTTTGAAGGTGCATCGCTCGAAGGGGCAGAATGTGTCGGAGGTGCCGCTGAGTCGAGAGGCACGATCTCATCTGGAGGCTTACCTGGAGTGGCGGCGGCAGCAGGGTGGAATGTTTGAACCGTTGCCAGAGAGTCCGATGTTTTTGGCGCAGGACCCAAAGAGTGCAGGACAGAGGTTAGGGTACAAAGGGTTGCACCGGATGGTGAAGAAATTGGGGGCGATCGCTGGAGTGGAAGATCTCAACCCGCATCGGTTCCGGCATACCTTTGGAACGGAAGTGATCCGACGAGGCGTTGATCCCTTGTTTGGTAAGGAATTGATGGGGATCAAGAGCGATCGAGTGTTTCAGCGGTACACCAAGGGTGTCTTCAAGCAAGCAGCAGCCGAGGCGTACTTGAAGGCAATCGGGGAGGATGAAAACTTGTAGATTGCATAAGATAGCAGTCCGGTTCCAAATTGGAACTTGGCATACCAACTTACTCAATCTAGTTGAGACTAATGTTTGCCCATTTTCTGCCATCCTCTGTTGCCGAGATTCAAGATACAGGGGCGATTACCCTTCTGCAAACCATTCAGCGTCGTACCGTCGAGGTGCCATTTCAGCAGGGGCTAACGGCGCTCTCGACGGCTTATGTTCATTTCGCTCCCCAGTCATCTTCTTGTTTCCCGGATACTCCTCCAATTCTGCTGTTGCATGGGTTCGACAGTTCCCTGCTAGAATTTCGGCGGTTGCTCCCGTTGTTGGCAGGGAGCGGAGACGTGTGGGCGATCGACCTCTTCGGGTCAGGGTTCACCGAGCACCCTACCTCGATCTCAGTTAATCCAGGGTCAATCCGGCAACATCTTCTGAGCATTGTAGAAACTTGGATTGGTGAACCGATTATTCTTGTGGGTGCTTCTTTAGGAGGGGCAGTGGCGATCGATTTCGCTTTGCACCATCCTAACTGGGTGCGATCCCTTGCTTTGATTGATAGCGTTGGCTTTTCTGGCAGCTTTCCAATCGGACAATTTCTGCCACAGGGACTCATTGACCTGGGTGCGGACTGGCTCTATTTCCGTAAGTGGGCTGCCCTGGCGGCGGCTTCAGTTTTACCGATGGTCAATCCGATGCTGATTGATGCTTTGCATTGCTCATTCCTCCATCAGGAGATGCCTGGGTGGAAGGAGGCGATCGCCTCCTTTACCAGAAGTGGCGGGTATTCGGATTTAAGCGATCGAATTGCTCAAGTCACCCATCCCACGCTGATTCTGTGGGGCAAAGCGGATGATGTGTTAGGAACTGCTGATGCGACTCGGTGGCAGCAAGCGATCTCAGGCAGTCAACTCATTTGGATTGAGGCAGCGGGACATGTGCCCCACTTCGATCAACCCCAAGTCGTTGCAAATCACCTGCTATCCTTCATGCAACATATTAATCGCTGAAACGATACCTACCAATAAACGTTAACTAAATCCAGGCAGTGGATCGAATTCTTACCCAGTAATTGTCGGCTCGTTCCTGGTCATGAGAATGACCTCCGCGCCCAATGGCTTTAAACTTTGTTCAGCAAAGCACTGAAGGAGAAAAACAATGCCTCATATCAGCATCAAGCTTTATCCCGGCAGGTCGGAACAGCAGAAGGTTCGGTTTGTCGAGCAAATTGTGAAAGATGCTATGTCAATTCTCGAAAGCAGCGAAGACTCGATTTCGGTCGCGATCGAAGAAATCAACCCAGAGGATTGGGTAGAGACAGTCTATAAACCAGAAATCTTGAACAACCCAGAGAAGCTCTACAAAAAGCCAGGCTATAACCCACTGGAATAGCAATAGACGGCTTCGACTTCTAATTCAAATAATGCATTGCTATTAGGGGTTGAGCCGAGATACGTGCAATTTTTTATCGTATCGGAACTCATTGCAAACCTGGCTTTCAACAGTTGCTCAAGAACAAAGCTGCTCGCTTCCAAAATACAAGTTGCTTGTCACGCAGCTATTCAAGATGAACAGCTATAGTGCGACACGCCACCCGTGTTAAAAAACGCCTTAGGCCTTAGACGATAGTATTTATCTTCTACGTCTTGTGATTGCTCATCATATGGACAGCTAAGGACTTCTTGCAACTCTTTAACTAAAGTATAGTCACCCTGCATGGCTTGTTGGTAGGCAGGGGCAATCAACCACTCTCGCCATGTATATTTTGGGTTCGTCTGTTTCATCTTTGTCGATATCTCAGCCAAATTGCCGTCGTTAATGACAAGGTCGCGCCAGCTTTTTAGCCAAGATTGCCATTGTTCATCGAGTTGTGGTGAAGCTTTAACGTAGAAGCTTTTTTTCAATGCTGAGATATCATCTGGTATATGGGATAACTCGCGGAAGAAAATGGTGTAATCTACCTCTGAGTCAGTCATTAACTGCATTAATTTTTCAAATAGCTTTGGGTGATATTCAGTCAAGCCAAGTTTGTCCGCCCACATTTTTTGGATTTGTTTTTGCATGGCTTCTGAAAAGCCGCGGCCTACTTGGTCGAACTGTTCTAACGCTTCAGCATCTTCTGTAAGTAGCAGTCTCACTGCTTTCCAAAACATGTAATAATTTGCTTCTGCTGCAATGGGCTGATTGAAGAATGAAAAGTGCTCGCCGCCACCAGTCCAAGGTTGAAACCAAGGGTCAAATTTTTCACAAAATCCAAAGGGTCCATAGTCTAGGGTAAAGCCTCCAGCAGCGCAGTTGTCACTGTTAAAATTACCCTGGCAATAACCAACACGTAGCCAATTAGCCACCAGTGAAGTGAGACGCTGGCGAAATAGCTTAGCCAACTCAACTAATTGATCGGCAAAACCAAGGTTTTGATTAATGTCGCTTTTGTACTCTCGCTCAATTAAGTGCGACACTATCATGCTCAACTCTTCTAATGCTTTTGGATAAGCATTGCTGCGAGTGCGGCGGGCAAATAACTCTAGTTGACCAACGCGCAAAAAGGAGGGTGCAACGCGAGTTGAAATGGCCACAGGATTGTCCACCAAAACATCAGGGTCAATAGAGTAGGAGTCTTGAGAATACCAAGGCCGGGTAACAGTCTCAGATTTAGAAACATACAGTGTCAAAGAGCGCGATGTTGGCACACCTAACGCTTGCATATAGTCTTGCGCTAGAAACTCACGCACACTTGATCGGAGGACAGCGCGCCCGTCGGCACCCCGGCAATAAGGCGTTGGGCCACCCCCTTTCAATTGCATTTCCCAGCGCTGTCCATTGATGATTCCTTCAAATACAGATATCGCTCGACCATCGCCATAACCATTACCCGTACCAAATGGACATTGTTGGGTATATTCGGTGCCATAAATCGACAGGGCATAACCCGTCGCCCAGCCCACCTGACGCATCGGCTCCTGGGCAGCAGAGAGATCACCAGAAAATACACGGCGAAATTTTTCATTAAGCGCCAGTCCATCGCTCAACCCAAGTTCCTTAAAAAAAGTGCGGCTATGAGCTACATATTCTGGGTCTGCAAGCGGCGTGGGTGTCACAGGTACGAAATGACCAGAAAAAACCTGGCGGGCCCGGTGATCATCACCATCGACCGTGGCATTAGGATCGGCATTTAAGGTATCCATCAGAGAATAATCTGCCAATTGTACAAACTCATCGAAGGTTGTTACACAAGGCTCAGCAGAGGGTTTAGATGGATATGACATTGTTGCTAGCGCCGATATTGTCGGGAAGGATTCATGTTTAATTGAGGACTTTGCAGAGGCTAACATATTAAATGTGAAGCTTTCCAGACTAACCGACTTATTAGGACCAGCGGGCGCATCCTTGCAGAAAGTTACGGTTTCGATGTGTCAGGAAACTTAGAGCTGACCATGTAACCTGATTTTGATTTCTTGATGAGTTTTCTTGTGCTGATCAAGACCTCATAGCGTCAAAAAGCTCGGCACAAAGAAAACGGTTGTTTTTCTAGCTGTTGCCTTTATGGGAGATGAAAGTATTGCGGGATAAGAATTCTAGCCGAACCGTAACTTCCTGTTCAAATGCGCCTGCTGGTCCTCTATCTGCTGTTTCCGTAGCGACCGGCTTAAAAGCAAAGCTCAAGACATTGTCGATGGCATGACGGCATTGATAAGTGGAGCCAATCAGTTAAAAAAACGTATTACACAGAGCTTGGACTTGTTTTGGCCTAAGTAGTACAGCCAAGAGGCAGATTACAAACGTAATCTTACGGGTTGCAGGTAGCTGAAAGCCAATAAACTCGTTGACTCATTGCTCGTTTCGCAACTATTCAAGCACTATAAGGCGATTAGCAAAGCCTATGAGTCAAACCTTTCATTAGCAATGCTGATAGTGATTTATACTCCTCCGAGGCAAATGGCTCATTTTTACACTCTCGTTGCCATGCCCCATTTAGGGCTGGCAACGAGAGTGCAAATTGCCAAGCGGATGAATGCAACGCTGTTCGTCAGTATCCATGCCAACGCGATTAGTATGAGCCGCCCTGAAGTGAATGGCCTAGAAACGTATTACTTTTCCAGTGGCGAGAACCTGGCGCGTACCGTGCATGAACGGGTGTTACAAGAGACAGGCATTGGCGATCTCAAGGTGCGTAAAGCGAGATTCTATGTGCTGCGCTATACGGAAATGCTCTCAATTTTGGTGGAAGTAGGGTTTTTAACCGGGCAGAATGGTGCACCAAAGCTGGCAGAGCCGGCTTATCGCAGTCAAACAGCGGCAGCGATCGCCCGTGGGATTATGCAGTATCTGCAAGTCGGTAATCCCCAAGCGATCGCGCCTAATACGGAATTGAGTAGGGGAGTATCATTTAGCAAGATGAAAAAGGTACTCTGTCCATGCCTCGACCCCGCACTCAAATTATACGGAATTGAGTAGGGGAGTATCATTTAGCAAGATGAAAAAGGTACTCTGTCCATGCCTCGACCCCGCACTCAAATTAGCCCTCATCTAGACTACGCAGATCTAACTCAGCGGTATGTTCAGTGCCAAGATGCTGGCGAGAAAAACCGTTGGTTGGTGATTCGATTGCTCAGTCATCCAAAGACTCCGATGAGCATCGAACAAACCGCTGAGATTTGTGGACTCAGTTGTAGTGGAGTGCGGAAAATTGCCCGTCGCTACAACGCCGAGGGTGCGGTCGGACTAGTCAATCGGCAACGCTTGAACCCTGGGGGCAATCGGTTGGCTTTAAGTGATGAACAGCAACGGCTATTGCGGCAACGCTTACAGAGTGCCCCGGATGATGGCGGACTCTGGAGTGGACCGAAAGTTGGGGAGTATATCGAAACCTACTTTGGCATTTGCTTACACCCCTCAACAGCCTGGAAGTATCTACGACGTTTGGGGTTGAGCTTGCAGGTGCCGCGTCCGGTGCATCATCAAAGCGCAACCCTTGAGCAGCAAGCAGAGTTCAAAGCAGGATTAGCAGGTCATGTGGCGTGGTTGCGCTCGTTGTTTCCCAATCGGGAGATTGTAATTTGGGCGGAAGACGAAGCTCGATTAGGCTTGCAACCCATTGTCAGGCGGGTTTGGGCACCCATAGGAGAACGCCCATCAGCGCATCATTCTCGCCGCTATCAATGGGTCTACACCTATGGTTTTGTCCATCCTGCCACTGGAGCGAGCTACTTCCTTTTATTGCCCCGTGCCAATGTCTCCATGATGCAGATGGCGTTAGAGCTATTTGCGGCTCAGGTCAATCCCCATCGTCAGCAGTTGATCATTCTATTGGTTGATCAGGCCGCGTGGCATATGAGCCAAAAACTTCAGGTGCCCCCCGGCATTTTCTTCTACCCGCTATTGCCCTATACCCTCCAACTGCAACCCACTGAATGTGTCTGGTCTTTGCTGCGCGAAGCAATCGCTAATCAAGTGTTTGACAATCTTGATGCTTTAGAGGATGTCTTAGTCAAGCGGTGCCAATGGTTGATGCAGCATCCTGTGATAGTTCAAGGCAAAGTGGGCTTTGATTGGATTCAAGCAATTTAATCTGGTCAAAAAGTACTGCCTTCCGCAATTCCGTATAACATGATACTTGAAAGCCAGTGATGACTAAGATTTCGCCATCGTATTTGCAGGAGCAAAGTCAGAATCGACCGTAATGGACTCGGCTGCTTTGCGCTGAGGAATCAACCACTTGCCAAACTTGGCGTAGATGGCAGGAATCACCAACAGAGTCAACGCGGTTGAGGTGAATAACCCCCCTAACACCACGATCGCCAATGGTTGCAAGATTTCATTTCCGGCTCCACTCGCAAGCACAAGGGGTAATGTTCCCAAGGCTGAAGTGAGAGCAGTCATCAGAATGGCATCAATGCGTTCCAAAGATCCTTTGACAATCACATCTTTTAGGTGCATTCCTTGAGCAAACTTGTTGTTGTAGTTATCGACCAGCAACAAACCATTGCGAACAGCCACTCCAAACAGAGTGATGAAGCCAACCAGGGATGCAATGGACATGACACCCCCACTCAACAGAATGGAGACAATGCCCCCAACGAGTGCCAGCGGTAAGTTGATCATGATGGCGATCGTGGCAGGTAGCGACTTCACGGAGAAGAACATTAAAACGGCAATAGCGATCGCTGCCAGGATGCTATAAATCAGCAGGTTATTCGAGGCATTTTGCTCTGCTTCAAATTGTCCGCCGTACTGGATAAAGTACCCCTTGGGCAACTGCACTTTTTGCTGAATTTGAGCCTGAATATCACCTACCACGCTACCGAGATCACGCCCTGCGACGTTGGTTGAAACCACAATCAAGCGGGAAACATCTTCACGATTGACCACATTGGCTCCCATGCCATACTCAACTGTGGCGACCGTGCCGAGGGGAATAATTTGTCCTGTGGGTGTAGAGATAGGAACCGCGCGAATGGCATCTAAACTGTTACGTGCCGATGCTGGCAGTGAAACTGCAATATCAATCAACTGCTGATTTTCTGCGACCTGCGACACCACGCGACCATTCAGGGCTGTTTCGACTGCATCGGATACCTGCTCCATTTGTAATCCGTAGGTTGCTGCCGCCGTGCGATTGTATTGAATTTGCACCTGGCGAATGGGCAATTGCGGTTCCAGTTGGAGGTCTACAACTCCGGCGATCGGTTGAATCACATCGCGCACCTGTTCCCCAACCTTGCGGAGTTCTACTAAATCGGGTCCAAAGATTTTCACGGCGATCGCACTTCTGACACCCGACAACACCTCGTCCATCCGGTGGGAGATAAATCCACCGATATTCGGCGCAATACCAGGCAACTTCAGGAATGCCTCGCGCAGTTGTTTGATGCTGGCTTCCCGGTCTTTGAGTGCTTCATCGCTCAGTTCCACATCCACATGCGCCATGTTGACCCCGGCTCCATCTGCGTCACCGGGAGTACGTCCAGCGCGTACCTGCACCCACTCATACAGCGGATTATCCTTGAGCGAATTGGCAAGAGCAATACCTGCCCGATTGGTCATATCTAGGGAAACACCCGGAAATAGAACCATCGAGTTGACCATCGATTTTTCCTGAAATTCCGGCAGAAACACCCGTCCCAGTGAGGGCACGATCGCAAACGCAGCCACCAGTGCTGCCAACGCCACACCCAAAATAATTTGGGGCGATCGCAAGGATAGGTTGAGCAGTGGACGGTAGAGCCGCTGCGCCCAGCGAGACACCACTGTATTTTCTTGAGGAAGGGTTTGCTTTGCCAGCAAAATGGCGCACAGGGCTGGAGTGAGCGTCATTGCCACGAATAAGGAAGCCGCGATCGACAGCAAATATGCCCAGCCCATGGGAGCAAAGATATTGCCTTCCACTCCCTGCAAGCTAAAGATCGGCGCAAACACGACGATGATGATCACGGTGGAAAAAACCACTGCCAATCGCACTTCGACAAATGAGTCAAGCACGACCTTGAATGCTGGGATTGGATGCCCTTGCGCCTGATTTTCTCTCAGTTTGCGGTAGCAGTTTTCCATGTAGACGATCGAGTCATCGACGAAACCGCCCAGTGCCACGACCAAACCCCCCAAAGTCATGGTATTGATGCCAAGCCCAAAGGCTTTCATCAGCATGACCCCAATCAACAATGACAGGGGAATGGCACTGAGGGTAATCAGAGCAGTCCGCCAGTTCATCAGAAACAACAGCATCACCACGGAAACAATAACAATGCCCTCCAGTAGCGAACTGCCAACATTCTGAATGGCAGCATCAATAAAGTTCGCTTGCCGGAAGGTTTGTGCCACCTGCACATCCACTGGAAACGTTGGCTGCAACGATCGCATCACCGCTTCTACGGCTTTGGTGACGGTCGGCGTATCCACATCGGGCTGCTTGTTCACCATCATCACGATCGCAGGCTGCCCGTTAAAGCTGCCATCCCCTCGTTTCAAGGCGGCTCCAGTTGTGACTTCTGCCACATCTTTGAGCAAGACGGGTCTACCGTCCTGGACTTTGACAACAGACGCTTGCAAATCCTCAATGGATTTCACCTGTCCCATGCCGCGCACCAAGAGTTCTTGACCACCCCCAATCAAGAAGCCACCCGGAGCATTCGAGTTTGCGCCTCTGGCGGCATCGGTGACTTCCGTGAGGGAAACATTGCGCGATCGCAGTTTGGCTGGATCAACTAACACCTGCTCCTGCCGTTCATCGCCGCCGTAAACAGTGACATCCGTAACTCCGGGCACCGACAAAATCTGGCTGCTAAGGGTGCTATCCACCAAGCGACGCAGATCCATCAGGTCGGTTTGCCCCCGCCCATTCACCGTAAAGGTATACATCAAAATGGTGCCCAACGGCGATGCTAGCGGTGAAATTTCAGGGGGATGCACCCCTTCCGGCAATTGATTCGTCACCTGTTGCAGCCGTTCTGTTACGGATTGCCGTGCTTTGTAAATGTCGGCATCCTGGTCAAACACCACCTGCACCATCGATAAACCCACCTTCGAGGACGATCGCACCGTCGTCACTCCGGGTAAGCCATTCACCGCACGTTCGATCGGCACCGTAATTTGCGATTCAACTTCTTCAGGGGCTAACCCAGTTGCCTCAGTATGAATATCCACTTGGGGCGGTGCGAATTCAGGAAACACATCCAGCGGCATTTGGGTGACGCTAAAGACTCCCCACACCGTAATTAAAATTGCACAAATGACAATGAACCAACGCTGCACTATCGAGGTTTTGAGCGTCTGATCGAGAAGAGAATTGAACATTTAAATTAGAAGTCCCCTTTCTTGTTGGAAAAGGGACTCTTTTTCTTGCGACCGCCCAGCACGGCGATCGCTCCCACCAATAGCACGGCACCTCCGCCCACAGCGGCTAAAAGCCCCACCGGCACTCTACCCGACGGCGGAGTCGGTTCACCCGCTTGAACGAGATTACCAGCCGCATCATTGCTATTCGGGAGTTCCTGAGCATCTGCCTGAGCCTTGGGTGCATCCGGTTGAGGAGAAGCGGCGGCTGGACTGGGCGATGTCGTAGCCGTTTGAGTTTTGCGCGATTCGGCATAGAGCGACAAACTGCCCTGGGTCACGAGCTCTTCCCCAACCGATAAACCTTGAGTCACCTCAACCAGTTCACCCTTCGTTGCGCCAGTCGTGATGGGAACTGGCTCATAAAAATTCTCGTACTGCACAAAAACAAGTTGCCGTCCATTGTCATCCACCAGTGCTGTCGCCGGAACGAAAACCGCCGCACTTCCATTGGTGGCGGGTTCAATCGGCGTGACTTTAATGCCCACCAATGAATCAGTTTCAGCATTCACTTGAACCCGATTAATGCCCCCTTCTGCCTGAAATTCATCCCCATGCCCGACGTGGGCAAAGACAACCGTGGGCGCACTGACCGCTAAACCGAGGGCAAGAATGCAACTCATCAATGGAGTGGGCTTCATCATATTTCCTCACAAGGACATGGGCTGAACAAAAGCCTCCATAGTCTGCCAAAGGGCAGATGAAAATCAGGTGAAATGGTAGCGGGTTCGGTAGAATCAAGCTCGTGGTTGATTTTCCTGAGGCGATGCGAGTTTTGCTGGTGGAAGATGAAGCCGATCTGGGACTGGCGATTAAGCAAGTCTTAGTCAGTGAAAAATATGTGGTGGACTGGGTAACAGGTGGCGCTCAAGCATGGCACTGTCTCGAAAACCAGTGGACGGACTACACAGTGGCGATCGTCGATTGGATGCTGCCAGAGCTATCGGGTCTGGAGTTATGCCAGCGGCTCAGAATACACCAAAACCCCTTACCCGTGCTGATGCTCACGGCTCTGGGTCAACCCGAAAACCGCGTAGCAGGGTTGGATGCGGGAGCCGATGATTATCTGGTCAAGCCGTTTGTGATGGCAGAACTACTGGCACGGCTGCGGGCACTTCAGCGGCGATCGCCGAACCTCCAACCGCCATCGCTGACCGTGGGCAGCTTTACCCTGGATTACGCCAACAATGCTCTGTGCAGTGAGCGAGTGCAGCCGCCTCAAAGGATTCCGTTAACGGTCAAAGAATTTCAAATTCTCGCCTATCTCATGCAAAACCCCGATCGCATCCTTGCGGGCAGTAAAATTCGACAGCAACTCTGGGATCTGGAAGAAGAACCGATCAGCAATGTGGTTGCCGCACAAATGCGATTACTGCGGCGCAAATTAGCCAGCTATGATTGCGATTGCCCAATTGAAACCATTCCGGGGCAGGGCTATCGCTTTAACACCTCCCTGTGAACTGTCACCGCTATTGTGGCATTGCGGTTGGCGTATTGAGCAGCATGAATAACAGGTAAATCGCATCTAAGCTATGCAGACCCAGGAGTTAGACCAATTGATTGCGATCCTGAGATCGCTGACCAATCTACCAGAAGACGAAGCCATCAAAGCGACGAACCTGTTTCAAACTTATCACTTGAAACGAGGTGAGTTTTTTGCTCGTGCGGGTGATGTACCCAAAACAATCGGGTTTGTGCTGTCAGGCATCCTGCGTTTGTATTATGTCGATTGCGAGGGGACTGAATACACGAAGTCATTTTGTGCTGAGAATAGCTTTGTTGCGGCCTACAGTGCCCTGTTACTAAAACAACCTTCACGACTTTTTATTCAGGCATTGGAAGATGCAAAGCTACTCGTTGCCGATTATTCAGCGTATCGATCGCTGTGTGAGAATGATGCCTGCTGGCAAGCACTCAATTGTAAGATTGCTGAAATCTTATTCATCAAAAAAGAGAAGCGGGAAAGTGCTTTATTGTTGGATGATGCCAAAACTCGCTACTTGAGTTTTCAAGCAGAATACCCTGATTTAGAAACTCGACTCAAGCAACATCATATTGCTTCCTACCTCGGCATCACTCCTGTAACCTTAAGTCGAATTCGTTCTCAACTGAAATCGCCTTAACTCATGTTAATGAACGACTACGAACTCCGGTCTAGGATAACTGCAATACCCTAACGGCTGGAATCTTTATGAAGGCGACTCATCATACTATTTTGATTACAGGCGGCACATCAGGCATTGGTTTCGCTCTTGCCCAACGGTTTCTTCGGGAAGGTAATGCTGTAATTGTGACAGGCACCAATTCTCAAAAAGCTGAAGTCGTGAAAAGTCAACTTCCAAAAATTACTATTGAGCTTGCGGATATGCGCGATCGCCAAGCGCTCAGGAAGTTAGCCTACAGTTACCCTGATGTAAATATTCTGATCAACAATGCAGGCGTTCAATACAACTATGACTTCGCTGATGGTGCGATCTCAATAGAGCAAATTGAAACTGAACTAGACATTAACTTGCTTAGCCCTCTGTACCTAACAAAACTTTTTCTCCCGCAACTACTGAGTCATCCCACGGCTGCCATTGTTAACGTTTCGTCAGGGCTTGGTATTGTACCAAAGCAAAGTGCCCCCATCTATTGTGCAAGTAAAGCGGCGCTGCATAGTTTCACCAAAACCTTGCGATGGCAGCTTGAAGCCACCTCTGTCCGAGTCTTTGAAATCATTCCACCGATTGTAGATACGGCGATGACACAAGGGCGGGGACGCGGCAAGCTTAAACCAGAGGCATTAGTCGAAGAATTTTGGCATAATTTTACTCAAGATCGACTGGAAATGCGGATTGGTAAAACCAAATTGCTGTTTGTGCTTGAGCGTCTCATGCCAACCCTTGCAGAACGCATAATGCGACCAGGATTTTGATAGAAACCTCAAAATCAAGTGTGATTCCTAGGAGACAGAAAGATGTGATCTGAATTACCTCTTGTGTGCTCATCACCCAAAAATCATGGTTCGCTATACTGATCGATGCTCCTAAGATTTCCTGCGCTGATTCATGCGTCGCTTTATCTACATGCCAGCAAGCCTATGATGACTGCCACAATAATAGGCAATGGTACACCCCCTCAAACCATTTCAGGGCAGGGCTATCGCTTTAACACAGCCTCATAGCTACTATGAACAGCCACCAGCTTTTTCGCCGTAGTCGTACCCGTTTAGCCCTTTGGTATGCGCTGGTCATGGGTGTGATTCTAAGCCTGTCGGGGTTTGGGATGTATCGATCTCTGGTGCAGTCTAATTGGGCGGCAATGGAACGAGAAATGGAGTCGATCTCGGGCACACTGCATGACAGCCTGGAACCAATGTTGCCTGCTTCAGAAAACCCAACGGCTGTTTTGCGACGCATTTTGCCTGAACTTTGTTTAGCTGGGCAGTCCTGTAACGTCAGCCCCACGTTGATTCAACGTCACACGACTGGCATTAGCGATCGCAGCACTTACTATATTCGTCTGTTTAATCATCAGAGTCATCTGCTTGCCTTCTCCCCCAATCAACCTGTAGACCTACCTCAAACGTTCAACGCTGCTCCCTGGCAAACCTTCCAGAGTGCAAACGGCGTTCGCTACCATCAATTCACCATCATCCTGCATAGCTCTGAAGCTCATCACACAGCGCCTCAGAGCCGTCAAGCGTCTTGGGGCTACTTACAAATTGGACGCACTTTAGAACCCTTTGATGCTGAAGTCAACCGGATGCAATGGATTTTGGTCATCGGGTTTCCCATCGCTTTGGGCGTGGTTGCCGCGTCGAGCTGGTGGCTTTCAGGCTTAGCAATGCAGCCGATTTATCAGTCCTACCAGCAACAGCAACAGTTCACCGCTAATGCTGCCCACGAACTGCGATCGCCCCTTGCCAGCCTCCTGGCGACAGTGGAAGCGATGCTCCGCCTACCGCCAGCCCAGCAGCATGATATCCCCATGATGCTCCATACAGTTGAGCGGCAGGGACGACGACTCAGCCATTTGATTACGGATTTACTCTTTTTAACCAGTCTTGAGCATAGCTCGTCGCCCAAGCCGTTTCAGTCTTGTTGCCTCAATGATTTGATGAGCGATCTGACCGAGGAATTCTTAGAGCTGGCAACTATTGCTGAAATTCACCTCACCCATCACCTGCCCAAGCATGAAATTTATGTTTTGGGGAACGAATCCCAACTGTACCGTCTGGTATCAAACTTAATGGCGAATGCGATTCAATACACGCCCAGCGGGGGGGCGGTGGTCGTTAGCTTAACAGCCCATGATCACACCGCGTTCATTACTGTGAAAGATACAGGCATTGGCATTGCCACCGCAGCACAACCCTACATTTTTGATCGCTTTTACCGCGTTGACAGCGATCGCTCCCGCGAAACAGGAGGCACTGGTTTAGGCTTGGCAATTGCACAGGCGATCGCGCAGGTTCACAAAGGTAGCATTCAGGTGCACAGCGATCTCGGTCAAGGCACGATCTTTACCCTTCTCTTACCCTTGACGGGCGAAGCCGCGATGCCATAAAAACTTCCAAACCGGGTGTGGTGTTTTAGAGGAAAGGGAGTTAGCCAGTTGAACAGTTCAGTAAGCCACCAGTCATGGACATGGACGGGACGCGGGTCGATAAGATTTTGGTCATGCCCATCGCTTCAGAGCCTGTGGTGTAACTGATACCAAATTAAATTGGAGCCATTACAGATCAGATAAACTGAGCGATGTAGAGGTGAGAGTCTAACAATGGCTGGAGTAAGCGCAATCGCAATTAAAGAAAGTCTCGAGGAGCTAGGCACCCGTTTGCGAGCGGTTGAACAGCCGATACTCAAAGAGCGATTGCAAGTGTTGTACTGGCTCAAACAAGCGCACGCACCGAGTGTCAGTCAGATTGCGATTGCAATTGGCAGGCATCGGGGCACGGTGCAAAAATGGTTAGCCCTGTACCGAGCGCAAGGATTAGAAGCATTGCTGGTGGTTAAACCCACTCCAGGAGGAGGCAACCGGGTGATTCCAATGTGGGCGGAGGTTGCCTTAGCCAAGCGATTGCAGGAACCGAGCAATGGGTTTAGCAGCTATGGGAAGGTGCAGCAGTGGCTGTTAGAGAGTTTAGGGGTAGAAGCCGAGTATCATGCGGTCTACCAGATGACGCGCTATCGACTCAAAGCGAAACTCAAGGTCGCCCGTCCTCAAAACATCAAGCAGAACCGAGTCCAGCGAGAGGCATTTAAGCAAACCTCGCAGACGACCTCGACTTATTGAGTCAGTACTATCGGCAGGTGCGCCAGGATGAGCGACCGATTCGTTACTTCGCACAAGATGAGAGTCGCTTTGGACTTCACACGCTCATCGGACGATTAATTACGGCAGTTGGGGTTAAACCCATCGGGGCGTGGCAATGGATATTCAAAGCATTCTGGCTATACGGTGCTGTGGAACCTACCACAGGAGAGTCCTTTTTCTTGCAATTCTCCCATGTCGATACCGCATGCTACCAATGGTTCTTAGATGAGTTCTCCAAGGCTTACCCCGATAGTCTCAACATCCTGCAAGTGGATAACGGACGGTTCCACAAAGGCAAAGACCTTATTGTGCCAGAGAACATTATCTTGGTGTTTCAACCGCCTTACTGCCCAGAGTTAAATCCTATCGAGCGTTTATGGGAACATCTCAAGGCGGATCTCAAGTGGGCTGCGTTCAAAACGCTTGACCAACTGCAATCCAGGGTTGATCAACTCTTAGCCCAGCTAACCCCTCAAGTGATTGCTTCCCTTACAGGCTACCCCTTTATCCTCAATGCACTATCTGTCATTGACACCATTTAAATTGGTATCACACTCAATCGTCAACCGCCCCTTTTTTTGGGTGGCACCTGCACTTGGCGAGGCGCCTTCGCATACTTCTCATTGACGTAGGTTTGCAGCCATTGCTCAGAAACTTGCGCTGCCCGAGCGATTCCAGCTAGAGAAATGCGCTCCAACAGCAAGCGGTCAATCAATTCCCGTGTGGCTTGGTCGATTACTTTTTTAGTCGGTTGTTCGACAAACTGTCGTCCACAGTCCTGGCATTTGAACCGTTGTTTACCGTTGTGGATATGACCATTCTTGACCGTTTGGGACGACGCACAAAGGGTGCAGGCTGGCATGGCAGGAGAGAAGCATAAACTCTACTGCTCCATCATTACATCTTGAGCACTACCAGAATATGAAAGAACAGGCCGAATTTTATAGAGTTGGATTGTTGTTGGGATCAGTCAAATTAGCTGATGTAATCGCTTGGTGTGATTCAGTAATAATGGCGGAAGCATCGCCAGACATCAACATCATTGAAGCGTCAGTATCGGGCAGCAAAGGCATAAATGCCGTTGCCGACGCACTCTCACAGGTGAAAGGAGAGTTTGATAAACGTGCACTAACAAGGCGCATTTTTCGTTCAATGTTTGATTTGGTAAGTCAAGATCGGAAACAAGCTCCAAAAGTTGCAGGCTGGCTTTATCATATGGCTACTGATAACGACGTGCCAAACGATGAAGCCGAGCCGGAAATGTGGTGTTTTTGGGATGCCATTGACCTTGCAGTAGATGGAATTTACGGCGATGAAGAAAAGCTGGTAGATGAAATGCTACAGTTTCTGAAAACACATTCAGAATCAGTGTCATAAACACGTCGCCAAACGTCCTAAAAAGCCGCCGAACAAGGCGCTGCACCCGACCGCCTACAGCCTACGCTCGTTCCTCGCTCCACTCCAGCGGCGGGTGAGCTTGGTCGTTAGGGTGTCACATTCGACGACGATGGAATACTTGATTCGACGGGCGGAAGTAGCAGATGCACCAGGCGCTTGTGAGGCGGTGCGGCAATCGATCGCGGAGTTGTGCATCGAGGATCATCACGGCGATCAGGCAACGATCGCTGCCTGGCTATCGAACAAGACAATTGAGAATGTGGCGTCTTGGATCGCATCGCCAAGAAACATCGCAGCCGTTGCCCAGGCATCCATTGGCATTGTTGGCTTCGGGCTGCTAAGTCAGTCAGGCACGCTCGCCCTCTTGTACGTGTCGCCCCTGGCACGCTTCCATGGGGTCAGCAAGGGATTGATGGCGTTCCTCGAAAGCGAGGCGAGTCGCTTGGGCATTCGTGAGATCAGGCTAGAGCGTTCAGCGACCGCTCGACAGTTCTACGAGGGTCGTGGCTTCTCTCCCGTCGGTGAGTCGTCGCTCGCATTCGGCACCGTCATCTCGTATCCGATGTGGAAGGGTCTTGCGCCCTAACAACCCGGCTGGAGCGGACTGTCGAGAGATCTTGGTTGTGATGCAAAAGTTACTTGCAGCCGCTCAGCCGGAACGTTAGCTGGCTCTGCTCAAAGTCGTTGCACTTGTCCCCTCAATAGATCCCCACATGGATAACGAGAATCGATTAACCGAGTTATTCTGTAACGATGGCGAAGAAGACGCGCCCTATTTCGCCGGTGAATCAATCGGGCAAAATCGTTACATCATTAAAGATATCTATTGGGATTTGTTCTTCCATAGCAATCCTTTAGACCTCGGCTTAAACGACATCATTGAAGCTCAGCCCAATGAGTACGGACATCTCTCGGTCACACAAATCATTGAAAAATCTGGTTATACAACGCTACGTCTGATGGCAAGGGCAGGTTGTCGCGGCGAAGATGCAATTAAATTTAGTGATTATTTAGAAAAAAATGGCTGTGCTTCAGTGGTTTCAATGGCTTCTTTCTGGTTAGTACACATCCCGCCAAATTTTGATTCTCAGACGATATTGAATTATATTCAAACTGAAGCAATTCCACTCCAGCATTATCATATCTGACTACGTTGAGTGCATAACAACGCCCCTGCACGCCGACCGCAGAGAGGTTATCTGTGAGCGTTTGAGGTTATCTATGGCGGGTGAACGGGGACGGTAGCTGGCTCCGCTCAAAGTCCTTGCACTTGTCCCGCGCGGCAATTGACAAGTCCGAAAACGCCAGGAGTCTGGGGTTGCGATCGTCACTCAAAATTTTCTCAGTATCCAAAAGCACTCAGGAGACTGGGGGCGGGGCGGTAGCAAGGGGCGATCGGTGAGTCCGCAAACGCTCAGGAGGCGATCGGTGAGACGGTAGCAAAGGGCGATCGGTCATTCTGAAAGCATCCAGGAGGCGATCGGTGAGACGGTAGCAAAGGGCGATCGGTCAGTCCGCAAACGCCCAGGAGATTTTGGGTGAGGCGTAGTTGGGGGGCGATCGGTGCGTGCTCCAGCTAACACGGCAGTGCAGCGGATTGACGGGAGATCGTTGGGGCATTCGAGGTGATCGGCAACCGCTGACTTGTGCCGTTAGCCTAGCCATCAAAGCCTTGAAAGATACATTATTTTAGGCATGTGTAGTGAGGGTTTCAATCTTTAATCTCTGGGGGAAATTCCCCGTGGCTTGCCACGTCAGCAACTTAGCAAAAATGCGTTCTGAAGGGAGAATTTCTCATCTTTACTCTCTAACTTAAACTAGACTGAAGACTAGGATAGAAAATAAAAACTGATTGATTTATAATTTTGACAATGCGGCAATACCAATTCATTAAAGGTCTAGTAGTTTTAGGATTAAACATTTCGATAGGAGTGGGTATTCAGTCTTCAGCAAATGCAAGCAGACAAGTAATCTTCAATGAAAGTCCTACTATCATTGAAGATTACTTTGGTCAGTATTGGACCCGTTTAACAACTACAAATGCAGCAGGCGATCGCCTTGTGAAATATACCTATAATCCTGGAGCAATACGCTCACTTTTTCTTAACGCAAACAATTTGAGACTGTCCATTGACTTTGTTAATAATCGAGCAGAGCGTATTAAAATCCACCAGAATGGGATGGGATTCAACATTCGTTCAGAGCAACTCGACGAACCAAATTATTATCCAACCTGCTTCAATAATTTGTTTAAGTATATTTTCGGTTACCCACCTTCTACCAATTCTCCAGTTTATCGGCGGTCAGTCTATGACGACTCTGGTGAGGGCGGAACATTGCATATCACGACACACTGCATTAGTGAGGGAATTGCAATCTCTTATGAATGGATCAGTGTCAGAGATTTTGTGCATTTCATCGAAATTTTTCAAGAGCCTGCTTGTATTTCAACACTAAATCGTTAAACGTTTAGTTTTAGGATGCAATTGGCATTTAGGCTAACAAGTCGTTGGAGCAGAACGGCAGAATATACTGTGAGAGACTCAAAGGCGGTTAGCGTCCGCTTAACTTAGTCGTTAGCTGGCTTGGTTATCCGTTGAGACGTTTTTTCAGCTTTTCTGCTGTAAGTTCAGGGTTCAACCGGGCGTTTTGCTAGGAAGCGATTCGCTCATCCAGATAGAGGCTACTTACTAATTTTACAACTCTCTAAAGTATGCAAGTCGAGTTACAAGAATGAGAGACTTAACCTTAATCATTGACGCTTTAATCTTATTCATTAAGGAAAACTGGCATCTCATCTTTTGTTTTCTTTGTTTTACTCTTGCTGCTACTATCGCTATTGGTGCTTTAGTAATTGGAGATTTTCAAGTTAAAAGAGAGAAGCAGAGAATAAGTGATTACCTTCGTCGTAGCAGCTCAACCAATATTGTTATTTCAATGGTGTGGTTTGACATGGATAAAACCACTCGTACTTATAATGTGAAATATACGAACAGTCGGGGTAAACATTGTCAAACTAGTTGTAAGATTCGGACAGGTATCTTTAGTAGTGGTGAAATTTATTGGACAAATCATCCTTAGAACACTTGGTTGAAAAGCAAGGATAATCCATTCAAACACGCTGACTTGATTTCGGGTTCAACAAGCTAAGTTTTGTTCAAAGTTTAGGTGAATTTATGAGGACTGTTGGTGAGTGATTTAGAGAGCATTCAAGTGATAGAAGAGATCGCTTCCCCTTGTGGTCGGTAACGCAAATGGGCAACGCCAAGTGATTGATACTGTGATTGATACCGGGTTCAGTGGATTTCTATCTTTACCATCTGCAATCATCGCCACTCTTGATTTACCTTGGAGTGCCTCTGATATTGTCACATTAGGCGATGGCAGTGAAACTCTTTTTGACTTGTACACTGCTACAGTGATTTGGGATGGGCAGTACCGCGAAATTTATATCGCAGAATCAGAAACGGAACCCCTGCTGGGGATGGCGCTACTCTACGGATATCGATTGCAGGTTGATACCATTGAGGGCGGCATCGTTAAGATTGAAGCATTGTGATCCCATGTAAAAGCGATCTGTGAGGCATGGTCTAACAACTCAAATGCAGCGGACGGAAAAAGGCGGTTGGTTGTATCACCAAGGTTGCTCGTTGCCGCTGATTTGAGCCGTTAATTGTAAAATAAACCACCGTTTGTTTTACGGTTGGGGTCTGTCAGGGCAAAGTAGCGTTTCAGCCCTTAACCTTTGTAAAACAACTTGTCAATTAATCTATGTGCCAAAATAGGGCAGGTTTGACGAGTTCTGATACAGTTGCAGTACATTAGAACTTCTGACTATGCTAATCGGGTATGAGAGAGTTTCGGCAGATGGACCAGCGGGCGCATTTGAACAGAAAGTTACGGTTTTGAATTCGAGTATTACCGAAAGCCTTGGCATGTAGGGGCAAAGGTAGCGTAGACACTGTTGGCGAATTATTTCTTCATAGCTGAACTACCTATTCCGTCGTTACTCGACTTACAAAACCAATGACTTTCAGCTAAGGAACGACAGCAGTTCAGGTCTCTCAGTGCGTTAAGCAATGTTTCGCCAACAGTGTCTTCGCTGTCTTTGCCTCAAGGACTCAAAGACCCAGAACCGTGCCATCAATCGAGTTCAGCACGTCCGCCAAGTTCCTTTAACGCCCAACTGGCCATGTCCTGCACAGGGGGGCTTTCATCCTGAAGGGCTGTCATGAGAGCGGTGACAGCAGATGCCATACCGATCTGATGCAGTGCTATTACTGCACCCAGTCGCACTTTCATCTCTGGATTGGTCAACAGTTCGGTCAGCGGTTCAACACTTTCTGAAACCCCGATTTCACCTAAACAACGGATCGCTTCCAGTCGTACTCCCAGGTCTTCATCGTTCAGTTGGGCTTGCACGGGCGCGATCGCCCGCTCATCGCCTAGGTAGCGCAAGGCAAAGACCACCGACTTACGCACCGTAGGATGAGGATCGCTGAGGCTTGTCACGAGCGGTATCAAGCTTTGTTCATCAGGTGACTGGCTCAAGGCTCTGGCCGCCGCCGCCCGAATTTGCCAATTTGAATGAGTTAACAGTTGACACAGGATTGGGACTGCCTCAAGAACATGCCGATGGTGCACCGCTAGCCAGCGCAAGGATTCGCTCGCCTGTAAAACCACCTCATCTTCTGCCTCTTGCAACGCGTCTGTAAGAGGGAGAACCGCCCGCTCGTCGTACATCATACCCAGAGCGCAAGCGGCGCTGCGTCGGACAAAAGCATCTTCGTCCTGCAGAGCATCCATCACTGGAACCAGGGTTAAGTCTCCCACTCTGCCCAAGGCGATCGCGGCTGTTTCTCGCAAAGGATGGGCTTCGTCTCGCACCATGCCCAGTAACAAGTCTGAAATGGTCATGCCTGTCAGTTGGGTTAAGGTGGCTGCAATGGCTTGATCGGCTGCCAATACATCTCCTGTTGTTAGGTTGGGTGAGCCTCCGCCGGTGCGGTCTGCCTCCTCCTGCATGCCCAGACCACAGGGATACTCATAACCCCAGGCTAGGACTTTAATCAGTGGTTCAATCGCCCGTTGATCGCCAATTTGTGCCAGCGTTTGGGCGATCGCTTGGACCGCTTCTGGTTGTCCCGAATAGGCGAAGTGCCAACCATTCCACTTCCGCAAGATTTGAATCAGGGTTTCCACCACGATGGGAAGCTGAAATTGGCTCAAGGCCTCGGCAACTCTTAAAACCACCTCCTCTTCGCTGTCTTTTGAAGCCGCAATTAAGGGATCGATCGCGCTGACATCGCCGATCATGCCCAGTGCTGTTGCGGCTGTTGCCCGCTCTGCGATTTGCTGTGCTTTGTGCAAATAATGCGTTTCTATTTCGGATGGATGCAAAAGCTTTGCTAACACGGGTACGGCTCTTCGATCTTGCAATTGCCCCAATAGCAGGATCGCCCGAGCACGAATTCGGTCATGCGTTGAAGCTTTCAAGACCGCAATCAAGGGCGCAACCACAGGTTTTCCGAGTTTGAGCAAGGCGGCGGTCGTGTTTTCACTGGTCTCCTGAGTTTGCTGGAATCGACCGTATTCCGCAATTTGCTTGAATCGCTGTATCAGAGGCCGCACCGCTGCCGAGTCACCGAGATCGCCCAACCCTTGAGTCGCCGCTTCCCGAACGTGCCAATCTGGGTCTTCAAGAGCATTGATCAGGAGGGGAAGGCTTTGCTCTGACTTGCCTGCTTTGAGAGCAAGGATGGCGTAAGACCGAATTACTGGCTCAGAATGTGGCACCACTGTGAGCATCAGTGCGGCGATCCGTGGATGATTAAACTGACTCAAGACTCCAATGATTGATCGCCACAGAGGTTCTGGAGACGACTGAGCCAATTCCAGCAAGGGTTCAATCGCGCGATCGTCTTTTAATGCGCCTAATGCCTGGACTGCCTGCAATTGCACTTTGTCATGGGAGTCTTGAAGACACGCAATGATGGGTTCTACGCTTCGGCGATCACCGAGCTTCGTCAAATTAGCAATGGCATACTGGCGAATCCCCCAGAATGAGTGATGCAGTAAATTTAGTAGGGTTGCCAAAGCCTCGGATTCACCCAGTTGCACGAGGGTATAACTGGCCCACAATACTCGCCAAGGCGATTCAGCAGCGAGCGCGTCTTGCAAAGCCGGAATTGCCATTGGGCCTAATTGCACCAAGGCTCGAGCGGCTGTTTCGTTAACGTTGAGCATCCGGTGTTCAAACAGCGTGACTAACGGTTGAATGGCTCGCGCATCTCCCACCTCTGCCAGGATTTTTGCGGCTTCTTGACGCACTTGGTCACTGGGGTTGGTGGTTAGCGCTTGCAGCAAAAGATCGACCACTGGTTCTGGCTGGAGCAGGAGCAGCTTACGGATGAGACCCTCATACAAGCTATCGCTGGTCAAATAGTGTTGCTGCAAAAATTGAATGACCGCTGCAATCGCCTGCGTCGAATGCAATTCCAACAAGGCATCTACGGCTTTATACCGTACGTCCTGGTGGTCATCTTGCAGGGTTTGGATTAGCGGTGCGATCGCCCGTTCATCGCCTAATTCACCGAGTTGTTGTGCCGCCTTTCCTCGCACATAGGAGTCAGCGTCATTGAGTGTAGTGATGAGTAGGGGAACTGCGATCGTGCCCAGCTTACCGAGTGACTCCGCCACCACCTCCCGCACGTGCTCACATTCGTCCTGCAATAACTGCTCAGATAGGGCTTGAAGCACTCGCGGATCAGTTCGCTGGTGATGCTCGCAGAGGTCAGACACGGCGAACCTCCGCATCTCATCGTCTGGGTGCTGTAACGCTCTCAGTAGGGCGGAAATGGATCTCACGCTTCGTGTTCCTCTCTGGGCTAGCTCGGCTGGGATAATAAACCTTTCTCCAGTGAAGCCGACTCACCACAGGGATGTCTGGAGTGAGAAAACCGAACCTACTCCTCACTAGCCTGCTCGTTCACCCAATCAATGGCTGCACGGACAGAGATCAGAGCTGGAACCTCCGCATATTGGTTAGTTTTCGTTGTCTGGTCAACAGTTTTCAATAAATATTGCTTCCGTCCTCCACCCAGTGGAAACCAGAGCAATCTTAGCTAGGAAGTTGAGTACTCGGTTTTCCCTAAACTTTAGACTACCAGTGTTTCCTGAAATTGCCTGCTTTTGCGGCATTACCTTTACCCATTACCTTCTGTATAAATACGATGAGAGTTATGGAGCATCACCGTAACTGTTGCAGATGTGGCGATCGTACTCTTCCAATTTTGGATTTGTCTTCAAATAATCGTGTAGCCACTGACAGCTAAAAGGTAATAGCGCTTTCAACTCTGAAAGCTGTTGCTTAGTGCTATCGAGTTGCCAAAGCCTGGTTGTTTGATCGCGGCTGGCAGATGCAAGTAGTTTACCGTCGGGGCTAAAGCTGACATGCCAGACCCAATCGGTATGACCAGAAAACGTTTGAAGTGGGCTACCATCTGATGTCCGCCAAAGTTTAATGGTTTTATCGAAACCTGCTGTGGCCATCACGTTGCCGTCAGGGCTGAAACTAACAGATATGATGCGCTCAGTGTGTCCGGTTAAGGTTCTCAGGAGCGTGCCATCCAGCGCCCAAAGTTTGACAGTTTTGTCATCGCTAGCAGTCGCAATGGTTTTTCCGTCTGGGCTAAAATTAATGCCATTGACTTCATCACGATGTCCTTTTAGCTCTCCAATTGCTTTACCATCGTGGCTCCAGAGTTTGACAGTTTTGTCATCGCTGGCAGTTGCGATCGCACCTTCGAGCATGGCTCCGCTGATGGTCTGGTTAGTACCCAACGGCAGACTAACGTTAACGGGGCTAAAGCGAATATCTGCAACGTTCCCCTGATGGTTGGTGTGCCACTTTTGTTTAATCTTTTTGCTGCTGGCATTCCAGAGGATGATGCTTCGGTCGCTGCCTGTTGACGAGATCGTTTGACCATCGGGACTGAAGCTAACGCTCATAACCCACCCGCTGTGTCCGGTCAAAGTGCCAAGCAGCCTACCGTCGCGTCGCCAAAGTTTGATGGTTTTATCCCAACTGGCAGTGGCAATGGTTTGACCATCCGGGCTGAAACTGATGTCCCACACGCGCTCGCGATGTCCCTTCAAAGTTGTGAGCGCTCTACCATCTCGGTTCCACAGTTTGACGGTGCGATCGTAACTTGCCGTTGCGATTGTCTGCCCATTCGGGCTGAAACTGACTTTATAAACATCGCCAGTGTGCCCTTGCAGAATTAACGGCAAGCTGCCATCGATTTTCCAAAAGCGGATCGTTTGATCAAAGCTAGCTGACGCGATCGTCTGTCCATCCGGGCTGAAACTGACGCTGGTAATGCGGTCGTTGTGTCCTTTCAGAGTTTTGAGTAAGGTGCCGTCCTGCCGCCAAAGCTTGATCGTTTTGTCGCTACTCGCGGTGACGATCGTCTGTCCATCCGGGCTGAAACTGACGCTCATGACGCGATCATTGTGTCCCAACAATGTCTTTAGTGGCGTGCCATCGCGCCTCCAAAGTTTGACTGTATAATCCCAACTTGCCGTCGCCAGTATCTGACTATCGGGACTAAAACTCACACTATAAACTTTGTCTCCATGACCTTTGAGGGTTTTGAGTGCTTTACCCTCTCGGTTCCAGAGTTTTACAGTGCTATCTTCACTAGCAGAGGCGATGGTCTGCCCATCCGGACTAAAGCTGACACTGGTGACGGCACCGTTATGCCCGGTTAAGGTTTTCAATTCAATGCCATCGCGCTTCCAGAGTTTAATGGTTTTGTCGTCACTAGCAGAGGCAATAGTCTGTCCATCCGGACTAAAGCTCACACTGGTAACAGTCCCACGATGTCCATTCAAAGTTTTTAGCTCAGTCCCATCACGACTCCAAAGTTTGATGGTTTTGTCGTCACTGGCGGAGGCAATGGTCTGTCCATCGGGACTAAAGCTGACGCTGTTAACGGAGTCGTGATGTCCATTCAAAGTTTTTAGCTCAGTCCCATCACGACTCCAAAGTTTGATAGTTTTGTCGTCACTAGCAGAGGCAATGGTCTGTCCATCCGGACTAAAGCTAACGCTGTTAACGGAGTCGTGATGTCGCTCTAAGCGATTGGATTCCTGAATCGCATAGATTACCTGTTGCAGAACATTTGCCGTTTTGGTTTTTAATTCGCTTTGGTTACCAACAACGTCTTTTAGCTGCTGACTTGCCTTCACGCTGGCAATCAGTGCCTCTAGTTGCTGCGTTTCCAATTGTTGATTGGACCCAAGTAGCTTCTCAGAGACTGCATTCAACGCTTGAATCTGCTCAACTTTGTACACCATACTTGCCAGAATAACCGCTGTCATCGTGCCAACCAAAGACAGACTTAAAAACGCAGACCCAACTCTGATCTGCCGCTTCGCGGTTCGTTGTGCCTCGCGTTGTTGGCGCTCTTGGCTGGCATTCAAAAATTGATAATCTTCAGTACTCAGGCTCTTACCGGCTGCCCACGCTTGCGCGTTTTGGAGTGCCTGCCCTTGCAGCAGCGGTGATGCGTCTTCTTGATTGGAAGCGATCCAGGCATTCAGTGCTTCAGCGTAGGGACGTAAATCTGACAACGCTTTTTCCACCCAACGGAGATCGAACACAGAGGCATAAATGCGGTTGTAAACTTTTAATTTGCCCTGCTGTTTAACCACTAAGCCCGATAGCTGCAATTCCACTTGCCCAAAACTGCCATCAGCTGCAATTCCGTCCAGCTGCAAAACTTGCTGATACAGTCCCAAAAGTTGGGCTACCCGTCGTTCATTTCGTAACAGGCGATCGCGGATTGTCTTGAGATGCTCTGGTTCATCCTGTGCTTCCCAATTCTGAATGACGTTTTGAGAAACTTGTTGTTCGATCCAGTCAACAGCGTTAGCGGGTATAGGCGTGGCAGTGTTGAGGACTAAATCACACAGCTTTTGGGTCAAAAAGGGCTGCCCCCCCGTCCAATCTAAGACTGTACGCAACACGGCTTCAGGATTGCTGACCTTTGTCGCTAATCCCTGAATGAGCGGTTGGGTTTCATGCAATTGGAAACCATTTAAGTCAATGATCTGCCCAATGTTAAACGGTGTGCGGTTCTTGTCTTGCACTAGATCGGAAGCGGCGGCTACACCTAGGAGTGCAAAAGTCAGGCGATTGTAGTCTGGGGCATCCGCACGTTTGTTGTAGCAGGCGCGAATAAACGCAAAGAAATCATCTTTGAACATGAGACTGAGAATGCTATCAATTTCATCAATAAAAATCACGATCGGTTGATGAATTTCGACCAGCAGCACTGACTCAATGAAAACGTTCAAGCGATTTACAGCCGAAAGATGCTCATGCTCACGCCACCACGATCGTAGGTTGATTTGCAGCTTCAAACTGTTGACGATCGTGCCTACCAACCCGGCATACCAGCGGTCGGGCGTGACCTGCTGAGTGCCAATCGCAGTCACATCAATCACAACACAGACAATGTGATCACCTTGCAACCGACGCATGGTGCGGACGCGCAGACTGGATTTGCCCATCTGCCGAGAGTTCAACACATAACAAAACTCATACCAATTTAAATGGTGTCAATGACAGATAGTGCATTGAGGATAAAGGGGTAGCCTGTAAGGGAAGCAATCACTTGAGGGGTTAGCTGGGCTAAGAGTTGATCAACCCTGGATTGCAGTTGGTCAAGCGTTTTGAACGCAGCCCACTTGAGATCCGCCTTGAGATGTTCCCATAAACGCTCGATAGGATTTAACTCTGGGCAGTAAGGCGGTTGAAACACCAAGATAATGTTCTCTGGCACAATAAGGTCTTTGCCTTTGTGGAACCGTCCGTTATCCACTTGCAGGATGTTGAGACTATCGGGGTAAGCCTTGGAGAACTCATCTAAGAACCATTGGTAGCATGCGGTATCGACATGGGAGAATTGCAAGAAAAAGGACTCTCCTGTGGTAGGTTCCACAGCACCGTATAGCCAGAATGCTTTGAATATCCATTGCCACGCCCCGATGGGTTTAACCCCAACTGCCGTAATTAATCGTCCGATGAGCGTGTGAAGTCCAAAGCGACTCTCATCTTGTGCGAAGTAACGAATCGGTCGCTCATCCTGGCGCACCTGCCGATAGTACTGACTCAATAAGTCGAGGTCGTCTGCGAGGTTTGCTTAAATGCCTCTCGCTGGACTCGGTTCTGCTTGATGTTTTGAGGACGGGCGACCTTGAGTTTCGCTTTGAGTCGATAGCGCGTCATCTGGTAGACCGCATGATACTCGGCTTCTACCCCTAAACTCTCTAACAGCCACTGCTGCACCTTCCCATAGCTGCTAAACCCATTGCTCGGTTCCTGCAATCGCTTGGCTAAGGCAACCTCCGCCCACATTGGAATCACCCGGTTGCCTCCTCCTGGAGTGGGTTTAACCACCAGCAATGCTTCTAATCCTTGCGCTCGGTACAGGGCTAACCATTTTTGCACCGTGCCCCGATGCCTGCCAATTGCAATCGCAATCTGACTGACACTCGGTGCGTGCGCTTGTTTGAGCCAGTACAACACTTGCAATCGCTCTTTGAGTATCGGCTGTTCAACCGCTCGCAAACGGGTGCCTAGCTCCTCGAGACTTTCTTTAATTGCGATTGCGCTTACTCCAGCCATTGTTAGACTCTCACCTCTACATCGCTCAGTTTATCTGATCTGTAATGGCTCCAATTTAATTTGGTATCACCCGCTTTTAGCTTTTCGTATAAAGCTTGATCTGCCTGTCGCTCGACATACGATAAAGCGTTCGGAGGTAGGCTGCCCCCAACTTGATAGTTGTAAGTTAAACGTTGATTCATGGGTTGTCGATCACGTTAATTCAATCTCATCCATTGCCGGATGTTCACAAAAATACTGTCTGTACAGCTCACACCGTGGGGTGACATGATTGCTTGCGAGCGTTACCAGTCCCAAACTATGTAGTTTAAATGCCAAGATTGTCCTTAATGAAACCGGAGTCTTTGCGGTCACCACATCGCTAAAGGCGTTAGCTAATTCTGGATGTTGTTCCAGGTTCCACAAATGACGACGAAGATGATCGCTGTAAACGCCTGCTTCGGTTGCGGCTTGTTCAAGTACCTGTTCAAAGGCGATTGTTTGATGAGCAACGTGATACATCGCCACTCGCAACAAGTAAGGATGACCGCCGACTAAACGCATCAGTTTCTCTATTTGATTGAGTGTCCAATCTAGCCGATAGCGCTGAGTTAAGTCCTGCACCTGCTCCAGGGTGAGTTCAGGTAACTCGATCGAGAGTCCCACATTAAAGGGCGATTGATTCAAATTCATCGGGATGTAGACCTCGGTGGAATGAATCACGATGAGTCGAAGCTTTTTCCAGGTATCGCTATCGCTATCGCCGTATCTTGCCTTCTCATACCAGGCTCGCAATAATCCCAAAAAATCATTGGCAATTTCTGGATAGGCAAACACGCGATCAACCTCATCTAAACCAATCACTAACGGACTGTTGCTTGCTGCCAGCAAATACTGCTCAAAATAACTGGTGCTGTTGTAGTTGCCATCAAAAATATCGTCCCAATACTCAGCTAACTGATTGGGTAAGCGCAAACTTCGGCTCACGCAAAGACAAAACCAGCGCATTAATTTATCGACATTGCCTAACACATCACTGGGAGCGAGTTGAAAGCTTAGATGCACCGTGCGATAGCCCTGCTTGCGTGCCTGATCAAGAATACGTGCCATCAACGATGTTTTTCCCATCTGCCTGGGTGCTTTGATCCGAATCAGTGCACCTGGATGCGCGATTTCCTGATAACACTGAGCTTCGATCGGTGGACGCTCAATATAAAAAGTAGACTCAAGCGGCACTTGACCGACTGGAAGCTCTGGTTCTGTAGAGGGACTGTCAGGCGGTATCAAGGCTGGAAGCACCGATGAATCTTTCTCAGCCAATCGATTGTCTTGCTGAGGAGCGATCAGTTGATTTTGAACGGCTTCAACAATTGCTGGTGCATCAGTAGACGATCGCCATTCCCACGACTGCAACCCTGCTAGATAGTCACTCAAATCAGAGTTAACTGATGCCACTTGCCCAATCTGAATCGGTATAATTCCTGGGCGATTGGTCGCATTGGCTCGTTCTCTCACTTGGCGTACTTCTTCGGTTATGATTTCGCTCAACGCCGCTTGGGGAGACCACAACAGAACATAACAATCACAGTGCTCCAATGCGCCAGC
>NZ_JAEVYN010000007.1:0-48412 GCF_016807185.1 Leptolyngbya sp. Cla-17 | reverse complement strand
TCTTAACAGCAGTTCATCATTTACTAGCACATTGAATTGATAGGCGCAAAAAAAACTCATCCAGAAATCAAAATCAAGTTAGTGGACAGCCGCAAGTTTCTTGACAAGTCAAAACCGTAGTTTTTTTCGTAAATGCCCCCGCTGGTCCAAATCCCACAAAATCAGTCCTGCGAGTATAGAAATTGCAAAGCTGATTCCGGTCCTTCAGCAAGAGTCTGCTAGGCGAAGTAGACCCAGTGCACCTCAAGAAAGGTGACAGTATCAACTTCCTCTCTCCAAATTTGTGTAAAAGCAATCCAGTTAACTGCCCGCTTATCGTAACAACTAGCAATCGCTATTCAAGAGACAGATACGTATCAGTTACGGCCCAAATCCCAAAATCTATCTCCAAAAATCTACCCTCAGAATCATGCAGACAGAGTCGTGAGTCTGAGACGGTATGGGTAAACTTTTGAGATGATTGCAACCGCTATGGCTCATACCAAATCAAAAAATGCCTGCGACAGATAGTGCATCTACAATAAAGCTAAAGCCAGTCAGAGAAGCAACGGTTTTGGTCGTTAAATCGGCAATCAATTTGTCCACTTTCGTTTGTAGTTGAGTTGGGTTCTTGAACAGTGCCCAGCGCAAATCCTTCTTCAAGTGCTGCCACAACCGCTCAATGGGATTCAACTCAGGGCAGTAAGGCGGTTGAAACAGCAGCATGATATTGTCTGGAATCACCAGGTCTTTGGCTTTATGAAAGGCTCCGTTATCGACTTGGAGGATGTTGAGGCTATCTGGATAGGCTTGCGAAAATTGGTCGAGGAAAAGCTGATAGCATTCACTATCGACATGGGTAAATTGCAAAAAGAACTGCTCTCCGGTGGTCGGTTCCACCGCACCATAGATCCAAAAGGCTTTGAACTGCCATTGCCAACTGCCTAGTGGTTTGACTCCTAAGCTCGTGATCAATCGTCCAACTGTCGTTTTCAACCCAAATCGACTTTCATCCTGAGCGAAGTAGCGAATCCGTTCAAACTCCGGTTTTACTAGCGTTGCATACTGTTTGAGCAGAATCAGGTCGTCGCTGAGGTTTGCTTAAAGGCCTCAAGGGCTTCTGGGTTCTGCTTGGCATGAACCGGACGGGCGGCTTTCAACTTCGCACCCAAGCGGTAGCGCACCAGATGATGCACGGTGGCATACTCGGCTTCTACGTTCAAGGTCTCTGATAACCATTGCTGCACTTGTGTGTAGCTGCCAAAGCCTGTTTCAGGGTCATCCAATCGTCGTTGCAGGCTCTTGAGCGCCCACCCTGGAATCACCTGCGGTCGTCCTGAACTTTGGCGAGTTTCGAGCAATCCGTTCAGTCCCGCTTCCCGATACTGGCTCAACCAGCGTTGCACACTCCCCCGGTGCCGCCCGACCACTTTTGCAATCGCACTAATACTCCTGGCATCCGCTAACTTCAGCAAGTACAACACTTGCAACCGCTCTTTCCGGTTTGGATTTGATTGCTGTTGAATCAGAGCTTCTAGTTCTGCCACTGTTTCCTGGATTTTGATGCGAGTGACACCCACCATTGCTGTTGTTCTCCACACGGTAGAACTTAGTCTCCCATTTGTTACTCCCTTTTTTCAATTTGGTATCAAACTTGGCTTTGGATTGGAGTAGCTTGCATGGCGCTGGGCGCTACATTTTTTGGCTTTGGTAGCCACAATGCTAAAACCGAAGGCTGGAGAAAGCTATATACGCTCAGCTTTTTTATCTGCCTGATTGCCAGCGCTCTTTATTTAGCGACGGCTTTGGGGCAGGGGCAGAGCATAGTTTATGGTCGCCCCACCGTTTGGGTTCGCTATATCACCTGGTCTTTGTCTACACCACTGCTATTGCTGATTTTTGCCTTTTTGGGTCGCACTAGTCTTACCCTAACGGGCAGTTTGCTGGGGGCCAATGCTTTTATGATTGCGACGGGGTTAGTGGCAACCCTCTCCCCCAAGCCGATCAACTATATCTGGTCTAAGTACAGGACAAAAGTTGTAGGGATTGCACAAAGTCGGACTCATTGGACAAGGATGGATTGAGTACCAAATGGCGCAAATAATCGAACCCTAAGCGAAACAGACTTTTGGCGCGACGACCGTGTTTTTTAATCTTAATGGGCTGCCATTGATGCAACCATAACCCGGTTCGCATCGCCCAACATAAAGCTAAAGTCAACAAGGCAAACAATTTACTCAACCGTTCATCATCGGTAAAGTGCGTCGATTCCAGACAGAACCCGCGAGTTTTGAAAATACCAAACAGCGTTTCAATTCCCCAGCGCAAGGCATAGTCTTTGACCAAATCTTGCGCCTTGAGGGGAGCAATCACCACGAGTAACTCCCCATCATCAAGTCGTAGCGCTTCAACGGCAACTGGGTAGCCCCAGACTCGGCAGGTGCCTGTGAGTTGTTGGGATTGACCGGGTTGCAGATGGGCAAAGACGACTCGCGCCGCCAGCACCCTGCCATCATGCTCAATCTGGTCACTGCTGCGAATCCGTAAGCGAAAGGCGAGGGTAGGTTCGAGTAGAAGATAGCGCACCCAGGCTTGCCCAATGAACTCGCGGTCGGCACACAAGTAGTTCACTCTAGCGGTGGGGAACCGTTTGGCAAAGGTCTCCATTAACCGCATCCGCTCGTCACTGTTGGAATTCCCCCGCTTGTCCAACAGCCACCACAGTACCGGGAAGGCAACTCCTTCATGAACTATGCCCAAAGTCAAAATGTTGTACCACTGAGTGCCAAATTTCCAGGTGGTGCGATCCAGGCTCAACACCCAGTCCTCCGGAATCTGCATCCAACTCACCACGACGCTAGCCAGTTGAGCTTCGTCGAGCGCAAACCCTCGGAAAAATCGCTGCAATCGCTTGTAGCTCGATTCGGGCAATGCCCTACCACCAAAGCCTACACACAGTTCGCTCAAGTTCACTGTCTTGACTTTCAGCAAGGCTAACAAGAACAATGCCAGAAATGAAATCCTCGCTCCGTGCCAGTTCAATTGTTCTTGGAGGACTCGCTTTAATTCGCTATATTGGCTCATAGGGTTTCTCCAGAGTGTGGTAATTCTGATGAAACCCTACCCTGCTCATCCTTTCAAGCTTTTTGTCCCGTACTGAGATATCTGGTATGTCGTCAGCTCTGCTGCATATTTAGCTGTGATCTATTTACTGCTGGTGCCCTTCAAGCACGAGGCTGAGCGCAATCGTTCCCGCACCCAAACAGCCTTTAACCGTCTGATTACTATTCATTTGATGCTTTGGACGGCTTACCCGATTGTCTGGATTTTGGCTCCCACCGGCATTGATGCCATCGGCCAGGACCTTGAAACGATGTTTTACACGATTCTAGATGTGGCCTCTAAGGTTGGCTTTGGCTTTCTCTCACTCAACACTTACAGCAAAATTGAGCGCATCGGTGCAGTTGCTGAGGATTTGGAGCCAACTGCGCCGATGCGCTAACAGGCGGCGGGTGGCAAACAACCATCAAGGCTCTGGATTCCGAAGAATATGGAACCTTGATTGTCTACTCTCGCCCTTGTATGACAACGGAGAAAAATGGGCGCTAAGCGAAGCTGGCCCCTTTCCAATGCTTAGGCTGTTAGCCACAATTGTATAAAGCGATCGCGCCAATCGTTGGATCGCCCCTCTGACCTGCTTAATCAATCCCGTCGGAAAGCCTGCCAAGAATGTCAAAATACTGCCATCCTCAATAATGATGCAGGTGATCGCAGCACCCTCTAGCCCAACCGTTACCTGGAAGGGGAACCAATCCCCATAGACCTCAGCAGGTATTGACTGACAAAATGTGGGTAGAACCTAAGTACAGGACAAAAGTTGTAGGGATTGCACAAAGTCGGACTCATTGGACAAGGATGGATTGAGTACCAAATGGCGCAAATAATCGAACCCTAAGCGAAACAGACTTTTGGCGCGACGACCGTGTTTTTTAATCTTAATGGGCTGCCATTGATGCAACCATAACCCGGTTCGCATCGCCCAACATAAAGCTAAAGTCAACAAGGCAAACAATTTACTCAACCGTTTATCATCGGTAAAGTGCGTCGATTCCAGACAGAACCCGCGAGTTTTGAAAATACCAAACAGCGTTTCAATTCCCCAGCGCAAGGCATAGTCTTTGACCAAATCTTGCGCCTTGAGGGGAGCAATCACCACGAGTAACTCCCCATCATCAAGTCGTAGCGCTTCAACGGCAACTGGGTAGCCCCAGACTCGGCAGGTGCCTGTGAGTTGTTGGGATTGACCGGGTTGCAGATGGGCAAAGACGACTCGCGCCGCCAGCACCCTGCCATCATGCTCAATCTGGTCACTGCTGCGAATCCGTAAGCGAAAGGCGAGGGTAGGTTCGAGTAGAAGATAGCGCACCCAGGCTTGCCCAATGAACTCGCGGTCGGCACACAAGTAGTTCACTCTAGCGGTGGGGAACCGTTTGGCAAAGGTCTCCATTAACCGCATCCGCTCGTCACTGTTGGAATTCCCCCGCTTGTCCAACAGCCACCACAGTACCGGGAAGGCAACTCCTTCATGAACTATGCCCAAAGTCAAAATGTTGTACCACTGAGTGCCAAATTTCCAGGTGGTGCGATCCAGGCTCAACACCCAGTCCTCCGGAATCTGCATCCAACTCACCACGACGCTAGCCAGTTGAGCTTCGTCGAGCGCAAACCCTCGGAAAAATCGCTGCAATCGCTTGTAGCTCGATTCGGGCAATGCCCTACCACCAAAGCCTACACACAGTTCGCTCAAGTTCACTGTCTTGACTTTCAGCAAGGCTAACAAGAACAATGCCAGAAATGAAATCCTCGCTCCGTGCCAGTTCAATTGTTCTTGGAGGACTCGCTTTAATTCGCTATATTGGCTCATAGGGTTTCTCCAGAGTGTGGTAATTCTGATGAAACCCTACCCTGCTCATCCTTTCAAGCTTTTTGTCCCGTACTGAGGGGTAGAACGCATGCAGGCCGATGATTTGCGAGCAGTGACTCCTCTGATTTGGGCACACGTCAACCCTTATGGCACCTTCCGATTAGCTCTCAGTGAACGATCGCAATTGGATGCAGCTTACGATTGGTGAGAGTCAAAATTTTCTGCGAATATTACTGTATAAGGATTCTAGCCGTTGCGTGGCGGCATAGGATAGCTTCGCCCGTTTGAACCCTATTGCTCCCGCAGCCGTTTATCCAGCAGCGTATAGCGTTGACGATCCTTAACCTGCCGGACTGCCAGGGCGATCGCCTTCTGCGGACCCACTACAATTGCTAGCTTTTTGGCACGGGTTAAGCCGGTATAAATCAGATTCCGCGACAGCATCAGGTAGTGCTGCATATAGATGGGCAGAATGACCACCGGATACTCGCTGCCTTGGCTCTTGTGAATTGTCACTGCCCACGCCAGCGTGATTTCGTTCAGGTCGGCATAGTCGTAGCTCACGGATCGCTCTCCAAACTGCACCACTACCTCTTGTTCTTCCACATCCACCGCTGCAATCATGCCCAGGTCGCCATTGAACACTTCCCGGTTGTAGTCATTCACCTTTTGCATCACGCGATCGCCCACCCGCAGCGTCATTCCTGCCCGCATAATCTCAGATTTGTTAGAGCTGGGTGGATTGACTAGCTGTTGCAACACCATATTAAGATTGCGAGTGCCGACCTCTCCCCGTGTCATGGGACACAGCACCTGCACATCGCTGGCTGGATCAAAGCCCTGCTGGGGAATCAAGTCGCCCATCACCTCTCGAATAGCCTGGACTCCGTGTTCTGGCTCTGGTGCACCGAGCCACAGACAATCGGACTGAGGTGCATTCGAGACTGGCTCCAACTGCGGGAACTGTCCTGCATTGATGCGATGAGCATTGCGAATAATGTGGCTAGCCTGCGCCTGTCGGAACACCTGAGTCAACCGCACCACCGGAACCTGTTCAGAGGTAATCAAATCTTGCAACACCGATCCCGGTCCCACACTTGGCAATTGGTCGGTGTCCCCCACCAGTAGCAGTTGGGCATCGGGGGAAACGGCTTTCATCAGCGAGTTCGCCAGAAATAGATCCAACATGGAGGCTTCATCCACCACGATCGCCTCAGCCGGGATGGGATTGTCTACATCGCGCTTAAACTTCATCGTTTTGGGGTCAAACTCCAGCAGTCGATGCACCGTTTTTGCCTCTTGACCCGTCATCTCGCTCAACCGCTGGGCTGCCCGTCCGGTGGGCGATGCAAGCGCAATCGACTTCCCCATTGCTTTCCACAGTGCCACAATCGTCCGGGTGGTAAACGTCTTGCCACAACCGGGTCCCCCTGTGAGAATTAGTACTCGCTGGCTCGCTGCCATCTCGACCGCATGGCACTGTTGCTCAGAAAGCGGCGTACCCGTTTTTTCAATAAACCGCTCAATCCACTGTTGGACACGGGGTGCATCGACCTGAAGCGGCTGTCTCAAAATCTGTTGTAACTGATCCGCCAGCTTGTATTCGGCTGCAAAAAAGGGCGGCGCATAGTAACCAAATTGCTCCAGTCCAGCGATCGGCGTTTCGGTTTTGACCAACTCCCGCTCTTGCACCATCAAGTGAATCAAAAACTCTACAGAGTCAGGATTGGGATGGTGATCCTCAATATCCAATCGCTTCACCACCTGCCCAATTAACTCATCGTGGGGCAAGAAGCAGTGTCCATCTTCAGAAGCTTCCCCCAGCACATGCAGAATCCCCGCGCGGTAGCGAAACTGGGAGCTGGGAGCAATGCCAAGATTTCGAGCGATCGCATCGGCAGTCACAAACCCAATGCCGTAGACATCGGTCGCCAGTTGGTAAGGATTGTGGGTGACAGTGGCGATCGATTCATCCCCATACTGCTTATAGATCTTGACCGCGTAGGTGGTGGAAACGCCATGACTCTGCAAAAACAGCATCACGTCCTTGATTGCTTTTTGCGTCCCCCAGGCGGTTTGAATCAGCTTCACCCGCTTGTGGGCGATACCGGGAACCTCCACCAGGCGCTCAATCTGGTTCTCAATGATGTCCAGCGTTTCCAGCCCAAAGTGAGCAACGATGCGTTTCGCGGTGACGTATCCCACGCCTTTGATCAAGCCGCTGCCCAGGTACTTCTCAATCCCCGTGATCGTGGCGGGTTTGGTTTCCCGGTACTGCGTCACCTGAAACTGGGCACCGAACTTGGGATGGTCTTTCCAGATGCCTTGCAGTTGCAGGGTTTGTCCTGCCTGGATGGTGGCAAAGCTGCCTGTGATGGTAATAAGTTCGCTGGTGCGGGGTGCTTTCAGACGAGCGACGGTGTAGCCCGATTCTTCGGAGTGGTAGGTGAGCCGTTCGACCACGCCTTGCAGGGACTCCACGGGAGGAGCCTGATGGGTTCCTGGTTGTTGGCGTTGCTCATTCAACTCGCGTTCTCTGATTACTCAGGACAAACGTATTATAAGATAGCCGCTTGGGGCGATCGTGATTGATGAGAGCCAAAATTGAAAATCTCATTTTATATCCATGAAACCCCGTTGAGCTTCGGTTGAGCAAGTAATCCTGGTGATGTCACTCCGCGCCCAAAACACTGCGAATACTTTGGACATCCTGTTCCAGGTCATCCTGTGTGTAGGGTAAGTAAGCTTTTTCACGCTTGAGAAATTCGTAGGTTTCCCAACGGGAGGAAAAGGTGAGCATTCGCCGGACTTCTGCGGCTCCTATCTGACCTTGACGGTAGCGGTCAGCTGCGATTAGTTCCAAAACTCGGCGGGAACTGTCGCCAGCTTGCAGTTGATTGGCGATGTCGTCAGGAAGTTCGATCGTGATTTGCATAGGATTATTTTCCTTGGTCAGTATCAGCACTCATAGTGTCAACATAGGTGATAAGAGCTTTAGCGAGAACACTGTCCTCCAAATAGTGTTTTGCAACCTCAGCGATCGCAGCTTTGCTTGCTGTGAGATGGCGCTCTGGGTTAAAAAGCTGATGTTTTAACAGTTGTAGTTGTTTCTGAATTGTTTCCCAACGATTAGGATTTGTCCTTTGAAGTGTATGAAGTTCGACATCAAACACTTGAATAGCTGCGGCTTCAGTAGTGGGTTGATGTTTTTGCTGAAGTTGACTCACTAGTTGACGAAGGTCAGTGATTTCTTGCTTCAGAGTTTCATCGTTTGCATAGTTGTGAGCATGGGTATGAGTACCTTTTTCAAAGTAGCTTTGAGTGTGAATAACACGCTTAGGTTCTTCTGACACTTTTTTGACCTCCTGAGTAAGGGTATCTAATTTGTCGTGTAGTAAATTTTCTTCGCTCCTACCTTTCACGCTCTGGTGAGATTTCGCTTGAGCAATATCATAGTTATAGAATCCGCAGCGTGACTGAATAGCAGCGATCGCATCAAGCACAAAGCCTTCCTCTGACTTGAAAATTAGTTCTGCCAATTTTGGAAGAAATTTTGCAGTAATTTGATATGAAATATTTTTTATAGCTTCAGTTGAAGTTAAAACTGTATGAGAAACCGAATCTCCCATCAGTTGCAATAATCTTCGGGTTGATATTTCACTGCTAAATTGTCCTAACGCTTTTGCAGCCTTCTGTCGTAAATAGTTGTCTGAAGAGTGTGAAGCATTTAGAATCGCGTTCTCCAAATCTTGACGCGAAAGTAAGCTTGGATGTATGGAACATAAATTCGTGAGTGTATTAATTGTCGTACTCTGAACATGTACATTTTTATCTTCGCCGAGAATCTGAATTAGATTAGAAACTGTTTCTTCAAAAATTTCTAAGTTCCCAAGCGAATCTTTCTTCATATCTATTAGTGCTTGAGATGCTTTGTCACGGACACCATAATGCATATCATCTAAAGCCTTCACTGCTTGAGGAATCGCCTCTGCCCCAACCAGCTTTACTAGTTTAGTAATGGCATGTCCTCGTACATAGGGATGTGTATCATCTAAAGCTTGAAGTGCTAGCTCAATAGCTACTTCCTTATCAAGTAGGCTTGTCAAATGATATATAGCATTACCTCTTGGAATAGGTTCTTCAGATCTAAGATACACATGCCAAGAATCAATTTGACGTTTATTCTGCTCTTCTTGATGAATTTCTAAATCACTACCCTGCTGACTCAACTTGCTTCTAACTTCTTGGAGAGCACAAGCAGCTTCTTTAGAAATATTTGAATTTAAATCCAGTTGAGCTTCAAATAAATCACAAGTAATACTTTCGTCACCTAATTTACCTAATTGTTTAGCTGCACTTTTGCGAATATCTGGGGCTATAATTTTGTTTTTTAGAGTTTTACTTAATATAGAGAGTAATATTTTACAATTCATCTTTTCTAAGTTATGGGCAGCCATTGCTCTGACATCATTTTCTTTATCCTGCGTTGCTTGAAGTAGAGCCAAAATTGCAGCTTCAGTTTCCGATTTTCCTAGTGCACAAATTACTGCTGCTTCACGAACTGAAGGTGCTGATTCTTTAGATAAAATCTGAGTTGCAAGTAAAACTGCCTGTTCAATGTCTGATTCTGCAACTGCTCGTATAGTAGTTTCGCGCACACTAGGGTCAGGATCTTTGATCGCTTCCTTAAACAAAGGCATAGCAAATTTAATGTCTAATTGTCTTGATGCCCAAACTACTCGTCTACGGATAGAGGAATCTGACTGCTGAATAATGTTCATTAATACATCAATAGCTTTTGGAGATTTGGTTTCCCCAAGAAGAAATATCCTGAACCACTCTGGAACCTCTTGATCTGCAATTATTTTGACTGTGTTGGTCTGAAGATTTGGTTTTACTTCTCCTGCAAGCCTTGCACTCAACTTTAAATCTACGCCTAATGTCATCTCTACTAATTTTTCTGCTTCTTTTTCTAACTCTAGTAGTCCAAACATGAGAGAGATCGCTTCTGTCCATTTCACATAATTGAGATAATCCATCTGAAATGGTGTGTACTTTTGCTCAGGCGGCTTCTTAAGCAAACCAGGCAATTGAGCTAACAAGCATTCTGCGGCATAGTATTCCTGAATCAGTTGGTGTTGAAAGCTGATTTCTTTCTCAGAAATTGGTTCTAACAAATAATGATCGAGTAGTTCTCCAATGCGGGATGAAGCACCGTAAAGACTGCCAAACTTTTCTATCAGGCTCTTTTCTGCTTGCTCCTTAGAAATAACTAAACCTGGATCAGTTGGATCTGGATTATTCAGCATCGTGAACGCCAGATGTTCTAGCCAAAGATTCCATTCCTGCCGACGCTCATCTGAAACAGGGGCATCTTCCTTATATTTTTTGAAAGATTGGAAGAATTGACGAAATGACTCTGCTAATGTCTCTACTTCGATCCCCTGCTTTTGAAACAAGTCATACAACATCCACAGCACAAAAGGAGTGCGGCTTAACTCTCGGTTATCGCGATTGAGCAGTTGCAATACCTTTTGCTTCTGATCTGGAATGCAATCCTGCAAGAATCGCTCAACTTCTTCGCTTCTCAGGGGTTGAATTTCTAGCCTTCGTTTGATCCCTAAATCTCCGCCCCCTAGCTCTCGTGTTGTGCAGATGAGTGACACTTGGGAATTCTGACACTCTTCACGAAATGCCTTCAAGTGTGTGCGAATGGTATCTGCTGGCATTTCATTCAAGCCGTCTAATAGCAGAATTAACCGCTTGTCAAACAAAAGTTCTTCGACTTCTGAAACTGAAACTTTTCGCCGTATTTTTGGTGGCAAAGCACCTCTAATTAGAGTCAACATCCCTGAAGGGTCTTCAGAATTAGAAAAACTAACTTTATATTTTTTCATCGGAACCAGAACTGGGAGGCGCGGCTCAGGCTTCTCGCGTTCTTTTTCTGCAATCAGAAACAAACAACGTAGAAGAGCCGTTGATTTACCAACCCCTGGAGAGCCAACTAATAGAATGTGCTCGGTTTCTGTGTAACTCTGATCAGATTGGATATATTTCTGAACCGCTTTGAATATTGGCAGTGTAATTTTCTTCGATTTTCCTTCTGAGTCCTTTTCCTCCGTTTGTACCATCTGCTCAAATGAGAAGGTTGCTTGTCGAACGGCGATCGTTTCTGTCAGAGCATTCTCAGTCCACCACTGCTCATAGCGACAGCAGATTTCTTGTAAGTAGGAGTGGAATTCAGCGGGTGCGAGCATACAATCGGCAGACTACACCATTTCAAAAAAGTTTTCTTTATCATAAGCAAGTTACCCGCACGATGTTCGCATAGATAAAGCTGTCAAAGGTCAAAGGCTCCCCTACTTCACCACACTCTTGATCTTCAGCGTGCCAAACTTGGGCGACCAAAAACCCTCCCGCCCCTCAAAAAACGCCACCTCTTTGCATTTCCCGCGTCGATTCTCTAGCAGCGAACAGCGCAACATCACCTTCTCCTTCCCCTCCTTCGTGTAGCGATAGCGTTCCAGCAATGCTCCACACACGGGGCAAGGCACATCCGTAAAAGCTTCTGGGTCAGGAATGCGCTGAGCATAGGGCACCTCATACCGTTTCCCCTGGGGATTCCAAAACATGACTGCTCCACAGCCTACCGCTCCACACTTGAGAAAATGATTCGCCTTCAGCTTCTTGGATTTGGAGGGAACTTTGCTCATCGCTTCCCCACACTTGGGACAGGCGGTTTTCGTCACTGTTGCCTGTGGCTTTGACTGGGTTGAGCTTGGCGTTCGCGCAGCGGCTCCTCTAGAGCATCGCGCAGCGGCGGGTTTAGCGCATCGCGCAACCGTAGAGTTCCCGCTTTGAATCGCATTTGATTTCAGCAGTTCACCCGCCTTCTCCAACGCTGGTGCAAAATAGGTGCGGTGCCAATCGGTCAGGTATCCCTGCCAATCTTGCTTTCCCTGAGCGATCGCGTCCAATGCAGACTCCATTTGTGCCGTAAGCTCTGGCTGAATCAACTCCGGCAGTAGTTTTTCCAACGCTTCATCTAATGCCATCCCTAACGATGTGGGTTGCAGTTTGCCTTTCTCCACCTGCACGTATTCCCGCTCCTTCAGCGTCTTGATCGTGGGCGCATAGGTACTGGGTCGCCCAATGCCCTTGCGTTCCATCAACTGCACCAGCTTCGGTTCCGTATAGCGCGGTGGGGGTTGAGTCTGCTTCTTTTCTGAGTCTGCCTGCTTCAGCGTCAACGGCTGTCCCTGCTGCAACATGGGCAATTGGGTATCGGCACTCAAGTTATTCCAATAGCGCGTATAGCCGGGAAACTCCACCACCTGTCCGGTTGCTTCCCACTGCACCGTACCTGATTTCGTCACCACTCGCGTTTTCCGCAACCGCACCGGGCAACACTGAGAAGCCACAGCTCGATTCCAGATCAACTCATACAGCTTTGTCTCATCGGCACTCGCTTGCAGTTGGGCAGGCAATTGATTCACATCCGTAGGACGGATCGCTTCGTGCGCTTCCTGTGCCCCTTTGACTGCCCGATGTCGCGTTGTTTTGCTGGGCACATTCGTTGGATCATGCTGCTCCAGGTATTGCCGCACGGCTACACAAAATGGCTCGGCTAACATCACTGAATCCGTTCGCATATAGGTAATGTGACCCGCTTCATAGAGCGCCTGTGCCACCTTCATCGTTTTATCAGGACTAAAGCGCAGTTTCGCGCCTGCTGCCTGTTGCAATGAGGAGGTGATAAACGGTGGTGGCGGCGATTGATGGGCAACTTTACCTTCAACGATGACCACTTGATGCAGATGGGAACGAGCGATCGCCACCAATCGATCGGCCTCTGCCTGACTAGTTACCTTATCAGATTCCTGGCTTTCCTTGTCTTCTGCCGCATCATCCGGTTGTTCGGTTACGGCTGCCGACTTTGTCCCAGGATTGGCATTTAGTTTGGCCCGATAAAACGCCTTAAACCCTTCCCCATATTCCACCCAAACGCTCCAGTAATCCTGGGATTTGAATGCTTGAATTTCCTTTTCTCGCGTACAGAGCAGATGCAGCGTGGCACTCTGCACCCGACCCATGGACTTCGCGCCAATGTTGAGCCGCCAGACCACATGCTTGCTGCCCTTGTAGCCCACCAGCTTATCGAGGCAATCTCGTGCGCGTCCAGCGGCAATCAGGGATTGATCCAACGATCTCGGTTGGGCAATTGCCGCTCTAACCGCTTGGGGCGTAATCTCGCTGTAGACCACCCGACGCGGATTTTTGAGTCGCAATTCCTGTTGCAAATGCCAGCCAATCGTTTCCCCTTCGCGATCGGGGTCAGTGGCAATGTAAACGGCATCTGCTTGCTTTACGGCTTGTCGCAGGTCTGCCAAGACCTTCTTGCCCCTAGCATCCCTTGGGTTATAGCGACACTCAATGTGTTGGTCGAGCAGGTCAAAACCCAAGGCATCCTCGCCATCATTTGCCAGTTCGCGCACATGCCCCATGCTGGCTTTGACGATCCAACCAGGACCGAGAATCTGACTCAGCTTTTTGGATTTGCCTGGACTTTCGATCAACAGCAGGTTCGCCATGCAGCCAGTCTCCAATCAACCTTTTAATAGTACAGGCGATCTGAAAAAGAGGAAACGGTACTGACTGTGCCGCTATCAAATTCGATCTGTAAAACCCATTATTCTGATTCTCCTTTAGACTACAAACTGGTTGCGTTTGAAGACAGGAACTATCGTATGTCTAAATCATTGCCAAGGATTGTATCTCTTCTGCCGAGTGCCACTGAAATTCTAGCGGCACTCGGACTGACTGAGTGTGTCGTCGGGCGGAGCCATGAGTGCGACTATCCACCAGAGATTCAAACCCGTCCAATTTGTACCGCTGCTCGGCTCAACATCGAAAAGCCGAGTGCCCAAATTGATGCCGACGTGCAAACACTACTACAAGCGACCTTAAGCATCTATGAAATCAAGCTGGATGTGCTGGAACAACTTAAACCCACGCACATCGTCACACAAGATCAGTGCGATGTTTGCGCCGTCAACTTCGCTCTGGTTGAGCAAGCTGTTGCCACCCTCAGCCACCCCCAGCCGCAGGTCATTTCTCTGCAACCGCACACGCTGATCGATGTGTGGGCAGACATTCAGCGGGTTGCCAATCAGCTAGAAGTCGATGCAAATCCCGCGCTGACGGAATTAAAAGCCCGTGTTGAGACCTGTCAGCAGAAAACACAAGCCATCTCAGCCGGAGATCGCCCCAAAGTCGCCGCGATTGAGTGGATTGACCCGCTGATGGGCAGTGGCAACTGGATACCTGAATTAGTGGACCTAGCAGGTGGACAGGATCTGTTCGGAAAAGTTGGGCAGCATTCTCCCTACCTCTCGTGGGAAACATTGATTGAAGCTGACCCAGACATCATCATCATCATGGCCTGCGGATTTGACCTACCTCGTACCCGTGAGGAAATGCAGCAGGCACTCGCAACCCATCCACAATGGCAGCAGCTACGGGCAGTAAACCAGCAGCAGCTTTATCTGACCGATGGCAATGCCTACTTCAACCGTCCCGGTCCTCGGCTGGTAGACTCACTGGAAATCCTGGCGGAAATCCTGCACCCGACAATATTCAATGCCAAACACAAAGGCAGTGGCTGGAGTCAGTACCGCGAGTAAGAGGCAAACTCAAGACACAACTGCACAGAGTTTGAAGACTGAGATGGCTCCAGTAGATTAGAAACCGTAATCCCCAATTCTCTTTAGGATAGTCATCGCTTGGACTTCAATGGAAAATACAGTCCTTTACATTCACCCCTTCCCTCCTTTCTTTACCTCCCCGGTTCATCCCTTTTAGAGTCAGATTGCTCCTCCAACCAAAGATTCCACAGCGCCAACTCCATATCATCTAAGTGTGCCTGACTACGCTTACCCAACAGTTGCTCCAAGCGATCTCCCACCTGCTCTCGCGTCCATCCGAATCGCTGAATCTGCACCGATATAGCCGCCAGCACATCGGACAAGTCACGCGCTGAGTCATCCAACTCCAGAGCCTCGAATAACGGTAGATTCAGGCGCTCCACCTGCAACACCCCCGGATTGATGTCAGCCCACGCCAGCGCCTCCGCCATCAAAATTGGATCACCCGATTCCAAATACCGCTGCATCCGAGCCATCGGCGCTGCCTGCATGGCCTCAAGACGGATCTGATTCACCTGTTGATCCGCTGATTGAGCCACCTTTATTTGACCCACATCCAACCCAGTTTGTAGGTCAAATAAAGGTGGTTGAATCGTGGGATTACTTCCATTTGACCCCTCTGCTCCCCGTTGAGAGTGTCTAGAAGGTTGGTCTACCTCAGCATTACCGCCTACCGAGGGTAATGGTTGCCCCAGACGATCGCTCAAATCCTTTCTCCCTAAGTCATTACCGCCATTTTTTGATAATAAGCTTGTAGGATTGTGCCAGTTAGAGTGCGTTGGGGACGCATCTAACTGGGCATCCGTGTTTGAAGTTGGGGGGTCTGGGGGGATTTCTGTAGGCTCAATTGCCTCTAGCACTAGGTAGTTGGGATGCCATAAGTCTCGGTGGCTATAGAGCGAAGCACCGCCAATGCCGTATTGAGTGAGTGCTTGCCATCGAGCAGTGGCACCACTGGGTAAGGTGTTGTGGTTGAGCAAATCCGCGATCGCCTGCCGAATCCGGTCTCGTGCCGCTTGGGATTGCTGTTGATTCCAACTCAGTGGTTCTGGCTGACCGACTTCAGCTTTCGACTCATCCCTATCATTCTTATCCCCATAGTGAAAGTAGCGGCTACCCTCGACGCATCGTGCCCATTCTTCGGCTCGCTGTTCAATTTCATGCTGATGCTGACACCATTCTTCATAGCCGGGTAAGGATTGTGCCGTGGTGACAATGGCATTAATCAGGGGCTGTCCGGTTAATCGTTCCCCCCCACAGAGGATGTGGTGAAAAATGTAAGCCCGCATCGCGATGCGACCGAGCAGTCGATTGGTTTGTCCAGCGCCAGTCCAGCCCAGTTCAATTTCAGCGTTCAAGTCATTGACAAACTTTTCGGCTTTGCCAGAGATGCGATAGTGCTTGCGCTGAAATTGTTTGAGCAATCGTTGTAGAGTTTTGCGCTCCACGGTGTTGCGTTTCTGGGCAAACTGCCAGTGTTCGACGAAGGTGGGCGGGTCACTCCAGAGAGCTTGGAAGTCATGGTCCAGGAGATAGGAGCCTGCTTGTAGCGGTAGCCGATGAGCATTGAAGAGTCCCAGACTCCCTTCCAGGGCATAGGGTCGGGGATTGGGAAATAGTTCTAGGTGTCCGGCGCTCAGGCGAAATCCAGCGTTTTCTAACAGGGTTGTAACGGCGATCGCTAGTTCCCAGGTGTTTTGAGTAATTTGAAAGGGGAAGTAGAGATGAAGACCACCGCTGTAGGAACTGGTGCAGGGAACAGCATTGACGAGTCCTAAGGGTTCAAGGGCAGCGAGGATGCGAGAGATGGCAAAGCGATCTCGCTGGGGATGATAGAGACTGCCTGCATCGATGTCGAGGATGCAGTAGTTGGTTGATTTGCCGAAGCGCACCCCAAAGAGGGTGGAGCCCTGTTGCAGGATGCGATCTGAGAGGGAATGACGGCTTTCAGTTTTCCAATCGGGTGTGTGTCCGGGTTCCGGATGTTTGGCGTAGATATAGTCGTGGCGATGCGGAAAGAGCCCAAGAAATTTATCTTCCCACTCCTGAATATATTGAAACTGTGTTGTTGATTGAGCAATAGTCATCTTGGCTCCATTTAACCAATGGAACCAGTTCAGATAGCCTCTGCTGATATTAAGTACAAGCTCAACATGACAACCCGGCAATCCAAAATTTTTTATGCAAAGCTTGTTCGCTCTTTAATCAAGAACAAATTTCACCAAGACTTACTGAATCTTGGTAGTTTTTTGCATGACAAATCATTAAGACTGCTATTATGCAATCATATAAAACCCAAATTAAAGGAATGGCTTTTCCTTTGATCGAAGTTCAGGAAGCCGGGATAATTGAGACTTTGGCGAGGCTCTGTCCCGGTTTTCTAGTTACTGTGTGTCGGCGTAAGCAAGTTCGTTAAATAGAACATTTCTAACTGTTGGCTCGTGGTAAGCCAGTTCATCATGGTATGTAGACCTCTAAGAGTGAAGCTGTACACTTGCTACTTTATTTAGAACAAAAGAACTAAACTTTAACTAAGCTACATTAAACACCCAAAATCTCACTGTGAAACATGCTGAAACTCCCGATCTAATTGCTTTACGCCGGAGTGATAGAGCTGTTTTACGCCGGAGTGATAGAGCAATTTATACGCGGGAGTGATAGAACAAAACTTGAATCTCCTTTCGAATGACAAACAATTCATACGCGGGAGTGATAGAACAAAATGTCTAGTATCTTTGGGTGGCAGGTTTCATCGTAAAACTATTTCCAAGACATACGTGGGAGTGATAGAAGCATCTATACGCGGGAGTGATAGAACAAAAGACTTTTATACGCGGGAGTGATAGAAGCATCTATACGCGGGAGTGATAGAGCTTGAATGTAAAAACATACGCGGGAGTGATAGAACTAATTCATGTAGGATCGTCTATCGGTAGAGTGAGTAGGATTATATCTCAACACATCTAGTAGAATTCATCTATCGCCTATCCCCATAACTGCATGGCTTCAATTGAAAGAGACTTGACTTTTCCGGTGGATGGTCAGCTACTGATGGTGTTGCCTAGAGCTGGGGCATCCATCAACAATCCAGATGTCCACTTACCGATTTTACGTTCAGATGGTGATGGGTACTATCTGGAGATGCGAGTTGAAGCCGATACGAATGATGCTGGTGAAGTAGCAGTCATACGGCGTGTTCCACTTGAAGATTTGACGACTGATGAGTGGGAAGAATTAAAGCAACAGTACGACAGCCTTGACCTTGAAACTTTAGCTGCTCAGGGAATTGCCAAAGGGCTTGAAAAGATACAGGATCGTAAGATTCAGCGCCTGTTTATGGCTCTGCTGACTTTTCTTAACCCTCGCCAAGTTGGAATTGTGTTGTATCTCTATAAACTGGCAGATGAACAAAATAACGGTCCGGTAGTTACTTTTCGCTCAAATAACTTGCTGGAGAACTTGGGTTACTCGCGTACCAAAGGGGGTAGTTTCCATGCCAAGGTGCGATCTCAGTTAAACCGCGACCTCGTAGCGCTGCACCGAGTGGAATTAGTTTTAGCCAAGTCTCTAAGGGAAGGAAATAAAATTGGAGCAGAGGTAATCATCAAGAGCATCCTGCGAATTAAAAGCTACAAGATAGAAAATCTTTCTCGCGACTTTGATTTGGCAAAAGCTGCTGACTATACTTATGAATTAGCTGATTCGTATACAGTATCTTTAGAATTTTTTGAAGGATCAAGTCGTACTGGGGATTACGTTTTGTTTGCTGGAGATGTGGATGTCACTCAAAAACTTGGTAGTAACACCAAAAACGACTACAGAACCAAACTATTAATCTACCTTGCAAGTCGGCTCAAATGGGATTCTCCGCAAGATGGACAGTATTTGACAATTTCTAAACAGTATTTGTTTAAGAATCTTGATTTGCTAGGGAGCAACTCTTCAAGGAATAATCAGATTTTTTGGCGCACAGTTGAGGAGTTGCAGCAAGAGGGTTATATTCTTGGTGCCCAAGAACTACCCGGTAAAAGGAAGACACCTAGCATTCAATTTCAAATCAATCCTCAGAAGCTGAGACCGAGCGCAGTATAACCTTACTTAAACCACCATTAAGGAAATACAAGCTTTTACTTGCTCATTGCGAGAATGGAAAGAAAGACCCATCAAAGTTCGTCTAACAGTAATGCTTCTTCAGATTCACTTTCACTGCTTTTAACAACTTCTGCAACTACCGTATTTAGTTCCATCGCAAGTTGTTCTACAGTCGGTAGGTTTTCCTCAAGTAATTTGGGTAATGAGTCTTTTAATTGATAAGTTGAAACACCAATAGGGCGATTGACATCCCTTAGGGCATACTCAACAGCCGTTTTTTTCTTACCCTTGCACAGAATAATCCCGATCGTCGAGCGATCTTCTGGATGTCTCAATAAGTCATCTACAGCGGAAATGTAGAAGTTCATTTTGCCGGAGAACTCTGGCTGAAATTCGGTAACTTTAAGGTCGATCACCACGTAGCAACGCAGCTTTAGATGATAAAATAATAGATCAATGTAATAGTCATCTCCATCGACTTCTAAGTGATACTGGCTGCCTACAAACGCAAATCCAACCCCTAGCTCCAGCAAGAATTCCCGAATGCGTTCAACAAGTGCCCGTTCAAGATCTCGCTCTTGCACAGATGAGGTAACATCAAGGAAATCTAGATGATAGGGATCTTTGAGCAGTTGGTTTGCCAAATCAGATTGAGGTGGAGGTAGGGCGCGATCGAAATTAGTAACCGCTCCTCCCATTCGGCGATATAAATCGCTTTCAACTTGATGCACCAATACATTGCGGCTCCAACCATGCTCAATTGTTTGTCTCGCGTACCATAGCCGCTCCTCATTAGATTTGAGTTTGTCTAGCAACGCTATATTGTGATACCAAGTAACTTGTCCAAGCGCCGCTTGGACAATTGCCTCATCAGGAAATGCTTGAGCAAACGCTCGCATGTAAAGCAGATTAGAGCGGGAAAAACCCTTCATTTCTGGAAATTCCTGCTTTAAGTCTTTTGAGAGGGTTTGAATGACTTTTGCGCCCCAACCTTGCTGCTGCTGACGATTCAAAATGTCTCGACCAATCTGCCAATAAAGCAGCACTAGTTCTCGGTTGACGGCGATAGATGCACGAACTTGAGCACTGCGGATGCGAACTTTCAAGTCAGTCAGAAAGGTTTCGTAGTCTTTGAGATTGAATAAGTCAGACATGAATTAAATTTCAGTAGTCAAAAGGTCTGTTGAGTAATTAGGTAAGGTAAGGGTCATAGAGGTGCCTTCGATCAAGGCAAATTTTGTTGCTAATATTTGAGGCTAGCCATTTCACAACAATAGCTTTGAGGGTTGCGCAGTTTGGAATCTGTTGCCTTTTACTTCTACAACATCTGCAAAACTCTTTTCAAGGCTTGTTTTAACTCCTGGCGTTGTTCGGTTGAAATTGTGGCTTTGTCAAGATCTAAGCGTTGAACAGCTACGAGGATATGATCAACATGCTGATTCCTGACTCCATTAGATAGTGCTTTTGTAGCATCTCCTACAAGTTGTTTCTTCTGCTCGGCGACCCACTGCTGAGCTTTGATCTCTGATAAATTGTTTGCCAGGGTCACCTCAATTCCTTCATTAAGTAGCTGTAGTGCCTTCTGTTTGGATAGACCAAGATTGTCAGATGTAAGTCGATTGAGAACGAGAGCTTGGGCACAGCCTAATGCTCTTTCCCGTACAGCTATTCTTAAATTGGGATTGAGGCTGAGGGTAGGGAAAACGTTGCGATTCAACGTAGCAGGATGTTCCTGTAGTCCTAGTAAAATTAGAAAGACTTGGATTTCTACTGGTTCAAGCTTGAATTGAGCTAAAATCGCGCGTTGTTGCTCCTGAGGTTGTAGGTGCAACCTGTCGCCTAGTTTCTGTTTTCTTCGTTTCAATCGCGTCAGCACACGATTCACAATTCTAGAAACCTCATCAGGCTTTAGTTCAGAAATTTCATCACAAACGATGGCGACTAAACTTGCTGCTTTGTCAAGTGCATTTAAATCTCGACGATGACGATTCGCTAGGTAAGTTCTACGCCGCAGAGTTTGATCGTTTTCAGGACGGGAGACAAAGACTGCCCTAATAGTTTTCCAGTTCAAGTTAGTAGCCGCTCTCCAGCGACACTCTCCATCAAACAAGGTGCCATCATCGAACAACATGACATCATCAAGCTGACCTTCTTCTTGAAGCGATCGCTCCATTGCTTCAACCTCTTCCTTAAAGGTCTGTCTAGTCTGCTTTGGGTTGGGATGGATCTTGGCAATTGGATACTCAACTGACCCTTGATTCTGCTTCAGATGTTCTCGTAGCTCATCAATCTGCTTTTGCAAAAGTTGACGTTCGGTCTCATCCAAATCATTTGCTCGTAGCTGTTCAATCTCACCAACTAGTGCTTGCTCATGCTCATCCTTTTGTTGAAGTTGATGCTCAAGCACCTCAATCTGATGTTGCAGTACACTTTCGGTTAGATTTGCCCCCTCAATAAACTCATCTGGAGAGGTAGGTTTTGGTCTACGTTGAATTGGCATTCCTATTTATTCTCCTGAGCCAAGCTCCATTTTTCGTTAAATACCGAACGGTAAAGTCGTGTAATTTCATCAATTGCCTTGGTGTCTTTTGGTCGATACTCGACCACCGCTTTACCTTCAGATGCCGAGCGTCGAAACGCCTTTCGAGTACCAATTGGCTGCTCCAGAAAAATCAACCCCTCTGTTTCTCTCGCAACTTGCGCTGCCTCTTCATTGTCTCCACCCTGAGCATCCGCCCGGTTAATGAAACAAATCGACTTCAGTTGGTCATTAAAGGCGCTTGCTTCATCTATTAACTTTGCAACACTGTCTAACGTCCATGCGTCAAAACTCCCTGGAAAAAGCGGTACTAAGTAGAGGTTGGCAACTAGCAGCGCTGCTCTATGTCCCGTGTTGTCTCGCCCTCCGGCATCAATTACTACATCATCATATTTTGAAGCCATGCGAGCCACTTCTGACCTTACTGCCTGCCCTCTAAGCTTGATAGCCGTGTAACCAGCCCCGCCATTGGGTTCAAAAATCTGATTGCGAAGCACTGTAAAGTCACTTGCACTATCTTGTTCATCAGCATCAACTAACAAAACATCGTAACCAGCTAGCGCTCTCATTACTGCTAGATTTGTTGCCAATGTAGTTTTTCCACCACCGCCTTTGATTCCGCCACAGACGACAATCATGGTCTTTTCCTACTGAAGGGCTTTTCCAATGTACCGGAGTTCCCCAGTACATACCTATCTAAAACTTATGAAAACTGTACTGGAGATCTCCGGTACAGTTTTAGCTTGAGGTTACTCACTATATAAATACACTTTTCAAATTATCAGGGTATATCAATTTTGCTTCATGAATATACCGTGCCTGTAGATTTGAATCAGATGGAATTGAATTCATCCTTCTCTGCCTTGGTCATATTTCTCATTCCCATCAGTTCATCAAACGCTTTTTCCGCCGCTTGTTGGTCGGCTGCCTTGGTATAGCGGCGAAAGTTTTGCACCGACTTATGCCGAGTTAGTGTCATCACATGATACGGATTCATCCCCTTCAATACCAAATTGGTCGCAAATGTATGCCGGAACTGATGCGCATGAAAATCAATTCCCGTTTGCTTTGAAATCGCATTCATCATCTTGCAAATCCCGTCATAGCCCAGTCGCTGCCAAAGATTGCGCCGGGAATGGGAAACAAACAACGGACACTCTGGAGATAATATTTCCCCTGTCAATTCCCGCCACTGAAGATACCGCTCTACGGCTTCCTTACCTTGAGGTGTCAGTGGCACCCATCCCTTACTATCCTCCTTCGCCTCCCGGATGCGTAACCGTCGCCCGTCATAATCTTTAAGATTTAACATAGATACCTCTTCAGCCCGTAACCCATGCAACAGCACTGAAATCAAGGCAATGTTGCGCTCCGGCAACGAACTGGCTAACGCCGCCTGAACAATGCGCTCTACTTCCCCCTCCTTAAGATTCTGCGCCTCCGGTTCCGTCAGCTTCGGCAAATCCACTTCCGTTGTCGGATTGATACTGACATACCGAGAACGTACCATCCACCCATAAAAGTTCTTTAGCGTTCCCAAAATTCTCCTGACCGTAGCATCTGAAAGCGATCGCCGACCTGTTTCCAAGTCCTGACGCATCAAATAGGCTTTGAACTGAGCAATCTGACGAGGCGTAACCTCCGCCCAGCCCTTGTCTATCCAATTTAGAAAGCACTGTAAGTCTTGCCGATAGGCTTTCTGACTTTTGGGAGCCAGCGATCGCGCCTGCAAAAACTCCTTTACCCGCTCCTCGCGTAAATTCGTCAGGTCTAGGCGAGTCGGACTAACGGTTGAACCTGTCTTGCTATCAATCGATTGCAGTAGCAGAACCACAGGCTCTGGAACCATTTTGCGGCGGTTCATGAACGATGTTCCTCAATCAAAGTTCCTCAATCAAAAACGTTCGACCATTCAGTGTATTTTACGACTTAAGCTGCTGGTGGAGACGGCTGATTTGAAACCACAACCAAATACCGATTGGCAATTCCAGTGAGTTAGGATCAATGTGAAACCACATCGGTTGAATCAAATTCACCTCGTGTTTGGGCGATCTGAACGAGTTAAGGATAAGGCTATGCAACTGCGATCGATTGAAACCACCCCCAGTCCGAATTGCATCAAACTCAATCTGAACGAGGTAATTAGCGCCAAAGCCTTGACGCTGCAGAAAGGCGGAGAACAGCCCAATGCTCCGACCTTCGCTCAACAGTTGCTTGCGATTGAGACAGTCCAATCGGTCTTTCTCGTCCATGATTTCATCACGCTGACCCGTAAAGGGAATGCAGACTGGCAGCCGATCCTGGCGGAAGCTGCTGGCATTATTGGGGTGGCTCAAGATGCTGACTCAACGCTTCTAGATCAGGTTTCACAGTCCCAGGAGCCAATACCACCTGCCAGTCTAACTAGCCAGCCGCACAGCTCAAACTTAGGTTCCGTTGAGGTCGCTGTTCAGGTGTTTCGTGGGATTCCAGTGCAAGTGAGAGCGATCGCTGCCGATGGTCAACAAGCGCGGGTAGCCTTGCCAGAGCGATTCAATCAGGCACTTCAGCGAGCGATTCGTGCCACGGGCGCAAATTACGTGGCAGAGCGACAGTGGGAACCCTATCAGGCTCCGGCTGGCTCCCCTGAAGCAGTCGCGCAACTGGTCGCAGACGAGATTGTTAGCCTAATGGACGATGACGAACTGGCTCGGATTGAAGCCGCTGTCATGTCCAACGACACCAAAAAGCAAGTCCATAACGCCGACCGACAGCAATCTCTGTTAGCGGATCTGTATCACCTGAACTGGAAATATCGACTCAAGGCGCTACAACAGATTGAAGTCACCCCCGAAACGTTGCCGCAGATCGTGATGGTTCTCAATGACAAACAGAGCACGATTCGTCGCTGGGCTGCTGCTCTCCTCGGTGCTAGCGGTATAGATGCTGCCGTTGAACCGCTGGCTCGGATTGTCCTTGCAGATCCATCCGCGATCGTCCGGCGGACAGCGGGAGATGCCTTAAGCGATTTGGGAAATATTAGTGCCATGCTAACGATGACTCAGGCATTAGCAGACTCCTCGAAGCTCGTGCGTTGGAGAGCGGCTCGATTCTTGAATGAGCTGGGCGATCTCACTGCTGTAGATGCCCTACGTAATGCAGTGGAACGCGAAGTGGAATTTGATGTGCGAATCGAGATGATAGCAGCGCTAGAGCGGATTGAGGGCGGCGGTGAAACCCAACTACCCATGTGGCAGCGCCTTACCCAGGGTGGCGGTGGCATCAATGCGAAGGAGTAAGAACAATTCAAATGGAGGAGCGAACCTTAACGGCACTGACTACAAGCATGGTAAATGTAAATAGTACAAAGCAACTGTGCCATGACTCAAATTCCCTTCGATCAGTTAGCGAAAGAATTTCTCAAAGAATTTCTGACTCCGTTGGGTCGAGCCGAACGGAGTTTAGAAGTCCCCGGAGAATCGAAGTTTGTCGATGTTTGGTTTGAACCCTTTCCCCAATCGACAGTTGACTCCAGTAGCTTAGGTTTGCTGGGTAGAATCGCCACAACTCCCTGCCTGATTGAACCCTTTCACAATCCGCCAACCCGCACCGAAGTCCGCACCTGTTTGCTGAAGCTATTTTGGGTGCATGAAGACCAACGTCGGCAGGCGAATCGTCAAGAGAGCCGGACTTTGGAAGGGGAGTTGCCCAAACTTTGGGTTCTTGCCGCCGATGTTTCAAAGCCTGTCCTGAATGATTTTAGTGCAGTTCCAAATGAACAATGGCTACCAGGCATCTACTTTCTAGCAAATGCTCTTAAGACGGTTATCGTTGCGATCAACCAACTCCCCCCAACCGAGGAAACTCTTTGGCTGCGAATTTTGGGACGGGACGAAACACAACGGCAAGCGATCTCTGAAGTTTTGGCGCTACCAGCAACGGATTTTCGGCGTTCTAAAACATTACAAATGCTGACGGCATGGAAAGTTACAATTGAACTGACTGGTACCCAAACCTCTGAGGATGAGCAGTTGCTTATGACCTTATCGCAAGCGTATTTAGAATGGGAACAGGAAACCGAGCGTCGAGGTGAACGCCGAGGTGAGAAGCAGGGCGAACGGAAGGTTATAGAAAATCTGCTCAAAGTCCGCTTCGGGGAACTCGACGAATCCCTGGCTGCCCTGATTTCTCAAATCTTAGTCCTACCTCCTGAAGAGTACACCCCGCTGCTCCTACAACTCTCACAAGAAGAGCTATTAATCAGGTTTACTTCTTAGCCAACCCCCGGATGGGAGTTTATAGTCTGTGCGCGACTGAACCGAGTGCTCTAGTCTTACTGGTTCTCGCTAGGATAGCTATTAAGCTTCCGGTTCTGTTGAGCGATCGCGATTTCAACAGGTACTCAGGGTCAGCAACTCAAAATTTCCCATTCATCATATTCCGGATAATAACCATTATCTGGAATATGATGAGGCTCAGACGAAGTTAGGATTTTGAGCTGAGATTAGAAACTATAATGCTCTCATACTGCCTATTCGGGAGTCTTGCCATGCCGTCACCTTTTCCTGGGATGGATCCCTACTTGGAAGGCTATCTGTGGGTCGATGTCCACAATGCCTTAGCCAGTAAAATTCGACAGCAGCTTGCTCCTAAAATCCAACCGGGCTACACCGTGCCGCTATGTCTCCCGGATGTTGATGCGCCACTGGATTTAGCGGCTGCCCTGCGTGACATCTACGATGAGGTGTTTTATCACTTGTTGATCGACTATCGTGAACTTTCTCCTAAACCCGTGCTAACAGCAGACGCTTTAGGGTGGGTAGATGCCTTACTCGCACCCTTGAGAACCGAGGTGTAATGTCTAAAAGAGCCTTACCAGAGAAATGCCGTAAGTGTGCGACCTTGTCAGCGGAGCAGGCACAGGCGTTGCATGGGGCAGAAGGCGATCGTTGCTGGAACCCGGCGGTTTGCTATAGTCGCAGGTCGTATGCCAGAAATCGCGAGCGCATTAATCAGACTCGCAGCCGCAAACGCAAAGAAGGGGAATTAGAGCAGATTTCAGTGGAATTTGAGCCACTGAGTCGATTGGTGTTTGGGGTGCTGGTGGTGTATCGCAAAGCGGGAGTGGACACGCCTGTTCATGCGATCTCAGCAGAGATTTGGCAGGGACAGGAGAAGGTGGCGATTGTGCCAACCGTGCATTGTGCGGGTATGGTGCCGAGTCAAGTGCATCAGTATGTAAACAAGATGTTGAGTGTCTTGGAGGAGCGATACGGCATTAAAAAGTTTGCCAGTCAAATGCGGCTTGACCCGGAGTTATGTGCATCCCGTCCCTGTCCACTGCATGGGTGAGATTAAGAGATGAGGCAGATTGAGCAATTAGAGTTGGGGTTGTGGGAGGTGCTAAAGGAAGCAGCGATCGCACCCGATGAAGCAGATGTGGGGCAACTGCTGGATGGGCTGGATGCGGCGTTGTTGTCGTTGGATACAGTGGGGCAGTTACAGGTAGCAGCAGAAGCGATCTCCCAAATTGCTCAGGTCTTTTGCGATCGCTCGGCTCTGGCATTTGAGGAATTGGAGGCAACCACCAGCGATGAGGGTCCGGTGATGCCAACCGAGGCGTTCGATCAGTATGTCCGGCAGACGATGGAAGTGGATTTCGACCAGTTCATCAAACCTTTGGCGACTCTACCTAGAAAAATCACAGAGCGGCAAGCGATTGCGGAGGGTGATTCAGTGGTTGGGGAATTAAATCGAACCACAGTGCTGCAAGTGCTAGATCAACAGATGAGCCAGGAGCCAGACCTTACGGAAGCAGAAATCTTCAACCACACGTGGGCGATCGCCCATGATGAAGATGTGGCAGCGTGGGCAAGGGCAATCGCTCAGTGGATGGCAGAACAACAAGTTTCTATGGCTCCACTGGTTGAGCTTCAGCAATCAACGGGAATGCCTCTAATTCAACTTTGGCTGGCGCTACTACTGGGAGGATTTACGCTCCAGCAACGGGGTGAATTTTATGAAACGGCACAAATTTGGGTACTCAGTTAGTGATGCGAGTGAGCGATTGCTAATTTGAGACTATGACCTACTCGCAGTTGTTCTTTGAGGAGAAAGCCTCTACTGCTCTAACAAATCCTCGTAGTGAAACCCAGTAAAGATAACAACTAATACGGAATTGCGGAAGGCAGTACTTTTTGACCAGATTAAATTGCTTGAATCCAATCAAAGCCCACTTTGCCTTGAACTATCACAGGATGCTGCATCAACCATTGGCACCGCTTGACTAAGACATCCTCTAAAGCATCAAGATTGTCAAACACTTGATTAGCGATTGCTTCGCGCAGCAAAGACCAGACACATTCAGTGGGTTGCAGTTGGGGGGTATAGGGCAATAGCGGGTAGAAGAAAATGCCGGGGGGCACCTGAAGTTTTTGGCTCATATGCCACGCGGCCTGATCAACCAATAGAATGATCAACTGCTGACGATGGGGATTGACCTGAGCCGCAAATAGCTCTAACGCCATCTGCATCATGGAGACATTGGCACGGGGCAATAAAAGGAAGTAGCTCGCTCCAGTGGCAGGATGGACAAAACCATAGGTGTAGACCCATTGATAGCGGCGAGAATGATGCGCTGATGGGCGTTCTCCTATGGGTGCCCAAACCCGCCTGACAATGGGTTGCAAGCCTAATCGAGCTTCGTCTTCCGCCCAAATTACAATCTCCCGATTGGGAAACAACGAGCGCAACCACGCCACATGACCTGCTAATCCTGCTTTGAACTCTGCTTGCTGCTCAAGGGTTGCGCTTTGATGATGCACCGGATGCGGCACCTGCAAGCTCAACCCCAAACGTCGTAGATACTTCCAGGCTGTTGAGGGGTGTAAGCAAATGCCAAAGTAGGTTTCGATATACTCCCCAACTTTCGGTCCACTCCAGAGTCCGCCATCATCCGGGGCACTCTGTAAGCGTTGCCGCAATAGCCGTTGCTGTTCATCACTTAAAGCCAACCGATTGCCCCCAGGGTTCAAGCGTTGCCGATTGACTAGTCCGACCGCACCCTCGGCGTTGTAGCGACGGGCAATTTTCCGCACTCCACTACAACTGAGTCCACAAATCTCAGCGGTTTGTTCGATGCTCATCGGAGTCTTTGGATGACTGAGCAATCGAATCACCAACCAACGGTTTTTCTCGCCAGCATCTTGGCACTGAACATACCGCTGAGTTAGATCTGCGTAGTCTAGATGAGGGCTAATTTGAGTGCGGGGTCGAGGCATGGACAGAGTACCTTTTTCATCTTGCTAAATGATACTCCCCTACTCAATTCCGTATAAAGTACAACCTACAAACTGACAAGCCCACGTTTAACGGCAACAATTACGGCCTGAGTGCGAACTGACAAATCAGGGCAAGCTACCGCCCACGCCCAATTTACTTAGAAGCCGATTGATGTGCGATTTGGCAGGGCTTTCGCCGATGCTTAAGGCAGTCTCTAGTTCGGCAAGCATACTTAGCGACTGAGTCTTTGAGCAGCTTATGCTACCTTTCTTGGCAGGTAACTGCTTGATTCAATCGATTCTGTATCGTAGGGTCAGGGGTGCTGGCAACCAAAAAGATCTCCCCCGTAGAAGTTACCTGCACTCCAGCCGCTTCCATGATTGGAGTGTCGGGAGATTTTGCATAAGAAACGTCTCTGCGTCTTTGCGTCTCGTTCGACTGAGCGCTCACGCCGAAGTCCGCGTCTCCGCGTCCTCTACTCCTCTGATCCATCTTCTGAGCCACGTTTAGCCTGCGTCGATCGCTCCACTCCGCATCATCGTCTAATTGTTGTTCAGGCGTGGGAGGCAAACCACCGCGACCACTGATGACGAAAGAGTTGCCTTGATTGGCAGGACAACCCTGGACAATCAGGCGGGATGAATCGACAACCGTTGTGGGAAGTGCGACTAAACCAGAGGTGGGGTCAAAGCGTTCGATGTTGAGTTGCACCGTGCCACTCTGGGCAGAACTGGCTCCGGTTGCGGTGATGTCGCTCAAAGGGGTGTTTTGAGGGCGAAACTGGATGCCAAAGATACCAGAGGCATTAATCGTGACGCTACCGCCACGAGCATTGACGGAATTGGCACGAATATCGCTATTTTCACTGGGTACAGCCACGATCGAGCCTGCATTAATCTGAATGTTGCCACCATTACCTGTACCACCTGCCGATGCGGTAATCGAACTATTGTTTCGCAGCAGCAGAAAATCGCGCACGTTGAGGTCGATGTTGCCCCCTTCTCCAGATACAGTGGCGGCTGTAATCGCACCACTATTGTCTACAACAATCGAGTTGGTGGTTACCCGCAAGGTGCCAGCACTCCCGGTGCCATCATTGCTGACACCGACATATGCACCATCACTGATACTCAAACGGGGAGTATTAATGGTCACGCTGCCTGAATTTCCGCTGGGTCTGTCAGGCAGTCGATAAGCTTGCTTTAAAGTATCACTTGCAATCGGGGCAGACGAACCCACATAACTGGGCAGAAAAAGCGGGGAGCGACCACTGACCTCTACAGACTCTTTGGCATTGACGGTGAGACTACCTGCGCGACCAGACCCCAGAGTGACAGTCGTAACGGCTCCTCCATCCTGAGCCACTAACCTTGAAGTGTTGACCGTGAGTTGCCCAGCATCTCCAGCACCAATAGTAAGAGCGTTTAGAACACTTTGACTGGAAAGACTGCTCTGTCCAATCAGTTTTATCGAGTCAAACGCATTTACAGTGACATCGCCGCCGCGACCGATGCCAAACGTTACCGATCCAATGGTTCCTCCCTCAAGAATCGTTATCTTCTGTGTTGACACAGTGACATCTCCCGCATCTCCAGAGCTGAAAGCACTATTACCGATGGTACTGAGTACACTAGGATTAATGGACGAAAAACCGACGGCTTGCACTGAATTAGAGGCTTGCACAGTTATGTTACCTGCCCTACCAGATCCGTAGGAGCGAGCAATTATTGCTGCTCCATATCGAGCAGCCAATTGTCGAGTTGAGACTGCAACATCTGCTCCACTCCTAACTCCCACAGTTTGGCTATTCAAGCCGCCAGTAAATCTACCATCTGGGCTGCCTCCGCTTAGTTCTAAAGACTGAGTAGCATCCACTCTGATGCTCCCTCCAGCCTGAGTCCCCCGGTTCTGAATCAATAGCAGTGAGCCATCCGCCAGTGATACCTGATTCCCCTGTACCTGAATTAATCCGCCTCCACTCGCATCTCCTAGCGCCTGTCGTGAGAGGCGAATATCACCAAAGCGTTGGCTTTCTTGATAATCAAACGCAAAGCCAGAATTTGTAGAACTGAGGTTTACTTGCCCGTCACGCACGCTACCCAATTCAATACGTCCTTGCTCTGCCGTCAGCGTGCCGCCAGCAATGTCTATATCTCCGCCAATCAAAGCGAGGGTTCGACCGGCTGGCACCCGCAAACCTGCTGTACTACTGCCTCTGACAAGAGGAGAAAAAATAGGCACTGCAACGGATAAATCGTAGCCATTCCCCTGCATCGCAATGCGCCCTGGATTGGTTCCCATCTGCAATCCAACGGGAACGCTGATCGTCAACAGCGGTGTCGTTTGAGGATTTGTAGCGCTGTACTGAAAATTATCGGCAAAGTTGATGCTGTCAGCGGTACTGGCAACAAACGAACCGCCAATATTGAGGGACGCATTTGGACCAAACAAAATCCCATTCGGGTTGAGCAGAAACAGATTTGCCGTTCCATTTGCTCGGATCAACCCATCAATGTTCGAGATTGACCCACCCGTCACGCGGCTGAAAATGTTCTGTACATCAATAGCGTTGTTGAAGTAAGCAGACCCACCTGTGGGAATCGAAAACTGGCTGAAGCTATGGAACAGGCTACCCCCTCGCCTTGCTCCACCATCGATCTGAACATTGGGATTACCAGACACTTGCGATCGCTCTCCTGCTGGCAGTGTGGCATCAGGGATTACTTGAGCGGCGATCGGTTGAGTACAAAGCGATGCACCCAGAACACTACCCATCAAAACCCATGCTGTTAAGTGCGATCTGTGCATGTTGCTACCTTCGTTCACAAGGGCGATCCACAAAGGGTGACTTTAGCCTTTAAGGACTGGCTTGTATTCTAAGGCAGCACAATTCCAATGTCCTAAATTTGCCGCTGCTTCGTAAGTGCTTTGGAGAAACTCCAACACCATTGCATCAGGGTCATCAGACTGCCTCAAGGTTTCATAGGGCAAAATGAATTCCTGCATATCCGCACTATAAAACGCGGCTGGAGGCTGGATGGGATAATCCTTAAAGCTTTCTAGTGCTGGGTAAGCGTAGGCATAGAACAGGGCTTCGATCGATCCACCCCCAAACCAAAAGCCGCAACTGCTGACCTCGTGGGAGTAGGCTTCTCGCGTCACCCAATCTGCCATACCCGGCACTCCACCAGGATGTTCTGGCGCACGTTGTCCCGAAAAGCGCGTCACTGCCAGGTCAAAACTGCCCCAGAAGAAATGGACAGGGCTACACTTCCCCGCATAATGAGCTCGAAAAACTGTCAGGAGGCGATCGGCTTGCATCAGAATCTGCCAGAACCGTTGGGCAAACTCTGGATCGTAAGCCGCATGTTGCTCATCCTGCTCAAACGGGATTGGATCAGCGATTTCCTGCGGCATCGTCCAAATTTGCACCTCGATCCCGATGTCCTTCAAAGTACGCATGACCGCTTGATAAAAATCAGCGACCGAGCGAGGTGCCAGCGCAATGGTTTTAGTGATGCCATCACTGGTCTCAATCAACAGTTGATGCTTCAAAAAATCAAAGGTGATTTGAAAGCTGCGGGTGCCATCAGGAATGGTTGAAGTTGTGAGTCCACGTGGGGTAACATACAGCGTTGAATGCCACCAATGGTTGAGCTTGGGTGCCAAGGCTAAACGAATTTTGCCAATAATTTGTGTCCACAAATGGAGCGTTTGATAGGTGTCCTGCCAGGCGGCAACGGGCAACGGCAGCCAAACATGAGGAGATGAGTTAGCTATGGAAATAGTCACAATGCGAACCTCTCTGCAAATTAGCGGTAATGACCGATCAACCCATCCAAGTCTATGACCAATTGCTGCGATCGTATAACTATTTAAGTTGCTCACTCCTCAACGTTTGGCGATCTAAAGAATTTGCTATCTGCGCTTTTGCAGAACTAGGTTTACCGACCACTCACGTAGGGAGTCGAACGACGCGACGCGATTTGGGCATTCGTTAGCTCGATCTCCTGCTTCACTTGACTGACGACCCCTGCGTAAAAATCAGTTCCAGTCTCACAGACCCACTCGCAGATGGTTAAAGGCTTGAGCCAGCCCTTGTTTTTGCAGGCGCTTTTCGGGGTTATAGGTCTGTCAGTCATCGGTTAGTAGACCTACTGATTGACTGACAGAAAGAACAGGTTTCTCAGTAACCTTCTATATGCGGCAAGAAGATGCCTGAAGCGCATTCAAGCATCCTTCAACGTTAGGCTGCCAGGTCAAACAACAGCACTTCAGAATCATTAGACGCACCTTGTAGGGTGATTTGTGCTTCTTGAGCGATCGCAGCACCATCGCCAGCAGTCAGCGTTAGCTCATTCACCTGCACGGCACCACGCACCACTTGCAACCAGGCTACTCGTCCCTCTGCTACGGGATGGCTTACCTTGTCACCCTCCTGCAAAGCGGTAGCGTAGAGATTCACATCTTGATGGATCGTAATGGAGCCGTCACGCCCATCACGAGAGCCAATCAATAGTAATGTGTCACGCTTTTCTGTCTCAGCAAAGGTTTTCTGCTCATAGCCAGGTTGAATCCCGTTCTGTTCTGGCAGAATCCAAATTTGCAGGAAATGCACAGGTTCCGTGGAAGACGCATTAAACTCACTGTGCTGAATGCCTGTTCCGGCAGACATTCGCTGCACATCGCTCGGACGAATCACAGACCCGGTGCCAATGCTGTCTTTGTGTTCTAATGCACCTTCGAGGACGTAGGAAATGATTTCCATATCACGGTGTGCGTGAGTGCCAAAGCCTTGACCAGGAGTGACTTTATCTTCGTTGATCACCCGCAGAGCAGCAAAACCCATATAGTTGGGGTCGTAATAGTTGCCAAAAGAGAAGGTGTGATGACTATCGAGCCAACCAAAATTAGCAATACCTCGGTCTTGAGCCGATCGAATCGTAATCATATTTTGTACCTCTGAATCGTTAGGAGCTATTGTATACACTGACTTATTTAGGTTCTTCCCAACTTTTGGGTGAAGCGGTTTGTTGTCATTGAATTCCACTGATAACAAAGCTGAAACAACCGCTACTCCGCTTTGTATTCCATTTTTAATCTACAGCGGATTGCAGTCAGATAGAGGACAATGAAGGATTACAACGTTGGGTCAAAAATGAAGCCGTATTCCATAGACTTTCGAGAGAAGATTGTAAGTGCTATGGAGAAGGGTGATAGCTCGATCCGAAAAGTTGCTGCCCGCTTTGCTGTCAGCAAGAGTTGCGTCGAGAGATGGATGATTCAGAAGCGCACAGAAGGTCACGTCGTTCCCCATAAGCAGGGTGGTTCGGTGAGTCCTGTGATGGAGCACAAAGACCAGTTAGTGGCGATCTTCGAGAACCAGCGCGATGCGACCTTAGCGGAATATTGTGAGCTACTCTTTGATGAGACTGGGCTATGGGTTAGCCAAAGTACTATGTGCCGAACCTTTCAGAGACTCAATTTACCGCGCAAAAAAAAACGCTCCGCTCCAGCCAAGCCACCAGCGAACGAGTCCAACTCCTGAGACAGGAGTACTGGGCACAGGTGACGAGTATAGAACTCAAAGATTTAGTGTTTCTCGATGAGATGGGTGTTCTACTGGGACTCATGCGAACCCATGCCCGTGCTGCACCTGGGGAACGAGCGTATGACTTCAAACCTTTTTATCGGGGCAAGAAGGTGAGTGTCATGGGCGCGATTACCGTCTCAAAGGTGCTGGCTGTGATGACGATAGATCAGTCGATGGACGCGGTTGTCTTTGAGGTGTACGTCTCAAAGTGTCTTGTGCCTCAACTGTGGAAAGGGGCTGTCGTGGTCATGGATAACCTGCCTGCTCACAAGGTAAAAGCCATTGCACCTTTAATTGAGGCGGTTGGAGCGAAGGTTCTGTATCTGTCTCCTTACTCTCCCGAATTTAATCCGATTGAGCATTGGTGGTCACAGTTAAAGGCTTTCCTAAGACAGTTCTCGCCGACAACCTCGAAAAGGGTAGATACCCTCATTGCCACAGCGATGGATTTGATAGATCCTCAACATTTGCACAACTGGTTTGCACACTGCTGTTACTGTCCCTCTTAACACTGCAATCCGCCGTAAGTAAACGCCTCCCACTTGTCTTCCACTCAGGGTTGACACTTTTGCACAGTCGAGCGATGGGTAAAATAGTCCATCTCACAATGCAAGGCTGGCTCCAACTAAAGTGCTATCTCAATTCCAACTTTAGTACAGCCTACAAACTGACCAGTCCGCGCTTAACGGCAACAATTACGGCTTGAGTGCGATCGCTCACGCCTAATTTACTTAAAAGACGGTTGATGTGCGACTTGACGGTACTTTCGCCAATACTTAAGGCAGCTGCAATGTCGGCATTGCTCATTCCCTGTGCCATCAGACGGAGCACCGCTAGCTCTCGTTCACTCAGTTCTGGATGGCTCATGCGCTGCAACAGTTTTGCTCCGACGGCTGGCGGCACATACTTTTGACCGCTATGGATCGTGCGAATCGCATTCAGCAGCTCGTTGGGTTTTGCATCTTTGAGCAGGTAGCCCTGTGCCCCCGCCTGCAAGCCGCGATAGATATCTTCATCGCCATCGTAGGTGGTGAGCACCGTAATTCGCGCTTGCTTACATTCAGCACAGATCGCCGTAATGGCTGCCACTCCTCCCATTTGAGGCATACTCAAATCCATCAGCGTGACATCGGGTTGATACTCCCGGAACAGGTCGATCGCCTGCTGCCCATCTTCGGCTTGAGCAACGACCGTCATTTCTGGATCACGGTTAATGATCGTTGCCAGCCCTCGTCTGACAACGGTGTGGTCGTCAACAATTAGAACCCGAATTGTAGTGAGTTGACTCATCGTGATGGTTCCGCTCGATTGACAATGACGGCAATTTCGGTGCCCTGCCCAGGTTGGCTCTGAATCGACAATTGTGCGTCAATTTGTTCTGCTCGCTCGCTCATGCCTAGCAATCCAAAACCACCGCCCGATGGAACACTACCAACACTAAAGCCCCGCCCATTATCTTTAACGCACAGTGTACATCGTGCAGCCTCATACACCAACTGCAATTGAATTTCGCTGGCATCCGCGTATTTAATGGCATTGGTCAGTGCTTCCTGCCCCATCCGTAGTAAGTGATTTTCAACATCAGTTGGTAAGGGATAGGCTGTACCTTTGCTTTCATAAAGGAGTGCCGTCTCGGTAGTGCCCCTCATCTGAACCACAAGGCGCTGTAGAGCACTATGCAAGTTGCCCTCTTCCAGGAGTTGGGGACGGAGTGCTGCCACTGATCGACGAGCCTCAGCCAATCCTGTTCGTGCCAGTTCATCAATCATTTCCAGCATTTCCAGATGATCCTGGGGTGCTTCCAAATCGTCTGTCAGCACTTGTGTTGCCGCTCCTACCTGAAGCAGAATGCCTGTGAAGGACTGTGCCAGCGTATCGTGAATTTCTCGCGCCATCCGGTTGCGTTCTTCCAGAATGGAGGCGTGCTCGGCTCGTTTGCGTTCACGTAGTGCGGCGTTTCGCTGTTCGCTTACGTCGAGAATGACACCGAGCATTCGCACATGCTGTCCAGCTTGGTTATAAATGCCTCGACCGCGACTCACTAACCAACGAATACTGCCATTCAGGTAAATCACTCGATATTCAGCTTCGTAATCGGTGCGGCTTGCTAGGGCTGCCGTAATCGTTTGCTCAACTCGATCGATATCTTCTGGATGAACTCGATCGCACCATGCCTGATAGCTACTCTCAACTTCACCGGGTACTAACCCCAGCAATCGGAAGTGATTATCATCCCAATTGACTGTATTCTCTACGATGTCCCAGTTCCAAGTGCCGATGTAACTGAAGTCCATTGTCAGCTTGCGTTGCTCTTCACTCTGTCGCAGAGCGTTTTCAACTCGTTGACGCTCTTCAATTTCCTGAGATAAGAGCAACGTCCGCTCAGTGACTTGTTGCGCCAACGTTTGGTTGTAGTCAGCTAGCAGTTTCTCTGCTTGTCTGCGTTCTGTAATGTCTTGAAAGGCAGCGATCGCGTAAGCAACATTGCCTTGCTCATCAAAGATAGGAGTTCCCCATGTCTCAATGGGAATGATTGTCTCGCCTTGATGAATCTCTAAATCATCCGTTCTTGTACGTTCGCCTTTTAACGCTCGGACGATTGGCATCTCTTCAGGGGAACAGTTTTGATCCGTTCCAGCCAGGTAAACTTGATAGACCTCTGCAATATAATCTGGTGTTACGGTAGGATCAGCGCCTTTGCCTAGTAGCTGAATGCCTCGTTGATTGACATAGTAAGGGTGACCCGTCGCATCTAAGACCGCAATTCCCACTTGAACTGCTTCTAGAAATTGATTTATCTGACTTTTGCCGTCGCGTAGTTTAGAGTAGAGTTTTGCATTTTCAATCGCAATCGCTGCCTGGATTGATAATAGATGCAGAACTTGTGTTCGATCAGGTGTAAAAGCTCCAGCCGCTAATTGGTTTTCTAGATACAACACGCCAACAAGCTTACTTTGATTGAGTAGCGGCAAGCAGAGCATTGATTGAGTTTGATTGCGTTGAATGTACGGTTCATTTGTGAAATTTCCTTCACGAATCGCGTCATTGAGGATGACAGGTTCATGCGTCCGAATCACATATTGAATGATTGATTCGGGTAGGCGATGTACTGTTGGAATCGATTGCAGCACTTGTGTCACACAAACTTGCTCACCCTCATTGAGTTCACAAGCAGCTTCGATCGCCCATACGCCTGAGCTTTCCAAGAGCAAACACCCGCTTTGCGCTCCCGCATTCTCGATTAAGAGCTGCATAAAGGAATTGAGCAACTGATCCAGTTCAATTTCACTTGAAATCGCATGAGATGCTTTCATTACCGCTGCTAAATCGAAAGCGATAGGTGAGGTGGTAGAAGTGGTTCTAGCAGTGGTGCGAATTGACGTATCAGCGACACCCGATGACTGAGGAAAGAACCGTGGATAGCGAGTTTCTAAATTTTTGACCTTCGCAATCGCTCCCCAGCGCTCATAGCAGTAGTGTGCTTCTTTCATATAGGTTTGGGCAAACTTTTCTCGACCACGAGACAAGTAAAACTTGGCAGCTAATTCATAGGCTAAGGCTTCTTCCTGAATATATTCATTGTCTCTTGCTCCCTGAATCGCTTGCTCGTAAAATTCTTCTGCCTCCAGCAATTGACTCAACACTCGTGCCTTCTCCGCCTCCACTAAATAATATTTATGTAAATGATTCACGGGCGCATAGTGTGCCCATTGCTTCAATTTCTCCTGGCTAACTGCAATTTTTTTCAGGATTTCCGCCTGTGCTTGAACGCTGCTTTCGGCGTATGTCGCTAGCCTTGCGAGCGCATCATAGAGGTGGTAAAAAGGACCAAGAGGTGTGCCTGTTATTCGGATCAAATAACGTTCTGCTATGGTTGAGTTTTCAACTGCCTGAGCATATTGAGAAAAGAGATAGCATAGAAAAAGTTTATTGAAATAGACATCAAAGATTGCAGTTCCATCATTTGCTGTTTCATGTTGTGGCAATCCATTCTCCTCATTGTAGAATTTACCAACTAGACGGGTTGGATTGACCGAGTAGCCCACCAAATTTGCGATCGTCTGCTGAAAGATTTGGTTCCAGGTTAGCGCCGTTTTCTGTTTGATTTGACGGAGTGCTTCATTGTATTTCGTCATCTCGCGATCAACTTCTACGAGTTCCTTTCCAACTGCGTAGGATTGGAAACAATAACAATGAGCACAATAAGCAGCAAACTCTAAATCTCCAGTTTCTAAACCTCTTTGGTAGGCTTCTAGCAAGGATTGGGTTGTGTTTCTGATATGTTCTTTCCAATGAATAATAAAGTTATTCACAATGAGTAATGTTCTAGCCCTGAGAGAATGGGTATTAGGGTATGTCAACAGATTTAGCGCAAGTTGCCCAAACTCGTACCCATTCTCAATGTTCCCGCTCGTTCCACAAAGAATCAATCCGTAAAAGGCAAAGGCAAAGGGAGATACAACAGCATTACCATACTGAATTGATAAGTTTACTTGTTTAGTCACAAGCAAAGGCATCAAATCAGGAGCTGCGACATAGGCGGCGATCGTAATACTTGATAGTATTTTCATCGCCGCCAACTTGTCCGGTTCGGTCATTTCTGGCAAATGGATCAAGTCCTCGATTGGTTTCTCACCCATGAGTGAGATAATTGCGCCAAGTTCAAGTTGAACATCTGACTGACTCTGTGTTTTGAAAAAACTAACTCCCAGTTTCTGCAAAACCTGCAATGCTGTATCGATTGCCTTCAATGGCTGGCTCTGTGCCATATTAGTTTGAATTTTGACTTCATACACTTTTACAGTATCGAGAACTGTCTTGGCTTCTTGTAGAACAATTGCCGCCCAATCCTCTACCTGCTCAAACTCGCCACACAAGTACGCGATTTCTGTCGTTTCTGTATATAAATCTAAGGTCAGGTGATAGTTGCTTTGCCAGCTAGAGGCTGCCAGCCATGCTCTGCCTGTGGCTAAATAGTTTTGAGCCACGTTATAAGCGATCGCCCCCTTTGCTTTCTGACCTGCCAATAGGTTCAGTTTGGCAATTTCATCTCGTTCTACTTGGTCAGTAATTATCTCAATCCCATGATTGAGATGATCCACAATCTCAAATAGTTGGTCTGATCGGCGCTCTAGCAGAGTTTTTCCCAGCAGATTACGACCAATTTGAAGATGAACCACTTGTTTGTGTGATTCATCAATCACAACATAGGCAGCTTGCTGAACGCGATCATGTGAAAACTTGTAATTTTGAATTAATAGGTTCTCATCTAGCTCTGAAGTAGCTAGAATCAATTCCGACTGAGTCGCTGTTGTCAGTTCTGCAAAAATTTCAGCCACTGATCGTTCGCAAATGGCTGAGAGTGCCGCCAAATCAAATTCAGCACCAACACAAGCCGCTAAACGTAAAACCCGTTGAGTTTGCTCCGGCAGTTGTTTCAACTTCCCGATCATCAACTGCACCACATTGTCGGTAATATTTTTGGCTTTGATCTGAGCAACATCCCATTGCCAGCGTTGTTGATTAACGTTGAAGACGATTAGATCTTCGGTGTACAACGTTTTGAGGAACTCATTCGTGAAGTAGGGGTTGCCGCTTGCTTTCCGCCATACCAACTCTGCTAAAGGCTTGATCGACTCAGTAGAGGTGTGCAAAGTCTCACCAGTCAGTTGAGCCACTGCCCCCAGTCCCAGCGGAGCTAACGTTAATTGATTAATTGCAACCTCTTCCTGTTTTAGCTTTTCTACTGTTGCAAGAAGCGGATGTGCCTGGGTAACTTCGTTATCCCGATAGGCTCCAATCAGAAGCAAGGATTGCGTCACACGGTCGCTCAGGATTAACTCAATAAGTTTAAGCGTGGCTGAATCTACCCATTGCAAATCATCTAGAAAAATAACCAAAGGATGTTCACAGGAACAGCAGGCTCGAATGAACTTTTGAAAGACAAGGTTAAACCGATTTTGTGCCTCCGTTGATCCAACTTCGGTTAATGGCGGCTGTCTGCCGACGATTAGTTCTAATTCGGGAATGACATCAATAATGAGTTGTCCGTTGCTTCCCAACGCTGTTAGCAGGCGCGATCGCCACTGTTGTACTTGTTCGTCTGGTTCACCGAGTAATTGCTGCACCAATTTTTGCAGAGCATCTGCGATCGCGCTGTAGGGAAGGTTGCGCTGAAATTGGTCAAACTTACCAGAGATAAAATAGCCATGCTTTGCTGTGATTGGTTTATAGAGTTCCTGCACTAACACTGATTTACCAATGCCAGCGTAGCCAGAGACAAGTAGCATTTCACAAGAAGCGGAGACGCGGGCATACGGGGATGCGGGGATGCGGGCATGCGGGGATGTGGGAATATTATCGCTCTCCCCCTCTCCGCGTCTCTCTATCTCCGTTTCACTTCCTCCTGCTACTCTCTCAAACGCTGCCAATAATGCGGCGATTTCCGCCTCCCGTCCGTATAGCTTTTGGGGAATTTGAAACTGATCTGAAACATCTTGTAGACTCAGTTGGATGTCGTTAATTTGACCGCTTGCTGCTAATTGCTCAGCACACAGCTCCAAATCTGCTTTGATGCCCCAAGCACTTTTATAGCGATCCTCGGCATTCTTCGCCATCAGTTTCAAAATGATGTCTGAAACTGCTTTAGGGATTGTTGCATTCAATTCCTGTGGTGGTATGGGCGGCTTTGCGATGTGGCAATGGACAAGTTCAAGGATGTCTGTTTTGGGAAACGGCAACTGTCCGGTGAGTAGTTCGTAGAACGTCACACCGAGCGAGTAAAAATCGGTTCGGTAGTCCAGCAAACGGTTCATACGCCCAGTTTGCTCAGGAGAGAGGTAAGCAAGAGTGCCCTCTAATACGTGGAGACTTTTGAACGTCGGATTCGTGCGGTTAAATCGGGTAGCTATTCCAAAGTCAATAATTTTAACAACGCCAGTATCTGGGTTCAAAACGATGTTGCCAGGATTAAGATCTTTGTGAATGATATTGTTGGCGTGAATACTGCCCAGAATATCGGTGAGTGCGATCGCCAGCCGTAAAAAAGTGGCTAAGGGCATGGGGCAGAAATCTGAGCGCCGCCGCATCCATTGCTCCAGGGACTCACCCCCAAAGTCTTCTAAGAAAATAACCAGCGTGCGTTGATACTCCTGCTGGCTGTATGCCTTGACTACTCCTTCCAGGTGGAGAGAGCAGGTAATTTCATATTCCTGTCGGTAGCGGGTTAATTCTTGAGGAGAGGGATAATCCTGCTTGAGCAGTTTGATGACGATCTCTCGCTCATCTTCTTCCCTGATGCCCCGATACACCAGAGAATTTGAGCTTTCGTAAATTTTGCTTTGGATGGCAATTCCAGATAAAGCAATCATAGAACGCCCTCCTAAAGGATGTCATGAGCTATGCCGCCAATTATATCGATCTCAACAGAATTCCGAAAAATTGAGACAGGTCAGCCTATTAATGAGGTATTCCTCTTAAATCACTCTGGCTTAATTTGAGCAACCTCGACGTAATGGCTATCGTTAGCTAAAACACTAGGAATGCTATAGCAAAATATCATTCTTTCAGCACAAAAATTAGGTCTAACCTTTGCTCTAGTCAACGCCACATACTTCAGGCTCATTTTCTACTTCAGTCTCCAGGGCTGCTTTAACAGCACCCTCCTCACTTCCTACCATACCCAACAAGCAGCATTTTTTGAAATTCGATGGTCTTTTCCAGTTGTATCAGCCGTTGCACCTGTGACAACCAAGCTATCTAGCTCCACTTCAATGATCACAGCCGGAACACAGCAATCTGGATTAATCTGAGCCATCACGCAGTCATAGACCTGAAAACCACCCCGCTCCTGAAATTCGTAATCTTTAATCAGCTTCTAGTAGCGCCAAGTGTCTTCTTGATTTGAGGTCTCTTGGTTCCAGTAGTTCGGCTCAACGGTGTAGGGGTCAATTTCGTAATCGTGAGGGTCAGCAAGGTCCCACCTCGGATCTTGATAATGAAGATGATTAGCCATATTTATTCACCCCTAGCAAGCTTGCTGCGTCATCTCGTAATTTTCTAACCAAACTGAGTAATACTCTGTCAGGTATGCCGCATATTCGTCAGACTCTGGTTTTTCCTTCCTGTCTTTGGGGTCGAGTAGAGAGGGTTCCTCCAATGTTTAGGCTTGCTTTGTATTCCCCGTTGCTCTCCCCTTTCGGAATACGAGAGTGTCACACGATTTAGCCTTGCATCGTTGGAAACCTCCCCCTCACAGAAGCCTGCCTGCGGTTTTCCCGCACAAGCCTCTTCATTGAGCCATTCACCTGCTCTAATAAAGCGACACTAAGCGACCAGGTCTGGGGAGAGGATGCCACGCCAGATAGCGTAGAAAGCTCTCCCAGCGAAAGCTACGTCGTTGACTCCGTCGATTCAGCCATTTGAAGACCAGCTTGTGAACTGCGTCTTCAAAGTGGTAGAGCGCATGACCGTTGTCGGTGACCCCAAAGTAGTTGAAGTGTCCGCGCAGCTTTTGCCCGATTGCTTGCCATAGCTGAGGCAGCTTATGAGCATTGCGTTTTTGCTGCAACCATTGATTGAGGGTGACTAACGCACGGCGAAATCGTTTCTTTGAAGTCTTGCGCTTTAATCGGGCTTTTCCGTTGCGACTCTTGCCCCAGTAATGGGTGAACCCCAGAAAATCAAAGCTGGGGAATTTTCTCCCGTACTTGAGGGCTAGACCCGCTTGCCGCTTGCCGCAGGGAAGAAGTTGGGTTTTCTCCTCATTGAGGCGCAAGCCGAACTTCTCCAATCGCTTGGGCAGAACCCGCATGAATCGTCGAGCATCGTCCTCGAACTCAAACAAGGCAATGCTATCGTCCGCATACCGGATCAGAGCGCAGTAGCCTCGGCAGTGCTGGCGCACAATGGTGGTAAACCACTGATCTAGCACAAAATCCAAGAACACATTTGCAATGACGGGGGAGACTATCGAGCCTTGCGGGCTACCCAATTCATCCTGTACTACGCCGCCTAGGGTTTGGACTCCGGCTTTGAGCATTCGCGCAATCACCTGTAGGAATCTTCTATCCCGAATCCGCAGGGCTAATACCTTGAGGATTTCCTGGTGCGGCATGGTGTCGAAGAATTGAGCCAGGTCTAGGTCTGCAATCCACCCAACGGGTTGCCCCATGACCTCCTGATGCAGTTGCCGCAGGGCATCATGACATCCTTTATGGGGTCGAAACCCATAGGAGTTACTGAGGAATACCGGTTCGTAAATTGATTCTAAGACCCGACGAGTCATCTCCTGAACGATTTTGTCTTCAACGCAACTAATTCCCAGAGGGCGCAAGCTGCCATCTTCTTTGGGAATCTCGACTCGTCGTACCGCTTGGGGTCGATACGACATCTGGTTCAGTTTCCGGTGCAACCCCTGTAGATTTTCCTCCAGGTTCTGTCCGTACTCCGTTTTCGTCACTCCATCGATTCCAGGCGCTTTGTTGTCTAGCGACTGAAAGCAGGCTCGCAGATTCTCCACACTATAGTGGTGTATCAGGGCACTGAAGACAGTCCCTGGTTCTCTGTGAGCCCGTTCGGCTATCCGCTCGATTCCTGTTGTCATACCAATTTAAATGGTGTCAATGACAGATAGTGCATTGAGGATAAAGGGGTAGCCTGTAAGGGAAGCAATCACTTGAGGGGTTAGCTGGGCTAAGAGTTGATCAACCCTGGATTGCAGTTGGTCAAGCGTTTTGAACGCAGCCCACTTGAGATCCGCCTTGAGATGTTCCCATAAACGCTCGATAGGATTTAACTCTGGGCAGTAAGGCGGTTGAAACACCAAGATAATGTTCTCTGGCACAATAAGGTCTTTGCCTTTGTGGAACCGTCCGTTATCCACTTGCAGGATGTTGAGACTATCGGGGTAAGCCTTGGAGAACTCATCTAAGAACCATTGGTAGCATGCGGTATCGACATGGGAGAATTGCAAGAAAAAGGACTCTCCTGTGGTAGGTTCCACAGCACCGTATAGCCAGAATGCTTTGAATATCCATTGCCACGCCCCGATGGGTTTAACCCCAACTGCCGTAATTAATCGTCCGATGAGCGTGTGAAGTCCAAAGCGACTCTCATCTTGTGCGAAGTAACGAATCGGTCGCTCATCCTGGCGCACCTGCCGATAGTACTGACTCAATAAGTCGAGGTCGTCTGCGAGGTTTGCTTAAATGCCTCTCGCTGGACTCGGTTCTGCTTGATGTTTTGAGGACGGGCGACCTTGAGTTTCGCTTTGAGTCGATAGCGCGTCATCTGGTAGACCGCATGATACTCGGCTTCTACCCCTAAACTCTCTAACAGCCACTGCTGCACCTTCCCATAGCTGCTAAACCCATTGCTCGGTTCCTGCAATCGCTTGGCTAAGGCAACCTCCGCCCACATTGGAATCACCCGGTTGCCTCCTCCTGGAGTGGGTTTAACCACCAGCAATGCTTCTAATCCTTGCGCTCGGTACAGGGCTAACCATTTTTGCACCGTGCCCCGATGCCTGCCAATTGCAATCGCAATCTGACTGACACTCGGTGCGTGCGCTTGTTTGAGCCAGTACAACACTTGCAATCGCTCTTTGAGTATCGGCTGTTCAACCGCTCGCAAACGGGTGCCTAGCTCCTCGAGACTTTCTTTAATTGCGATTGCGCTTACTCCAGCCATTGTTAGACTCTCACCTCTACATCGCTCAGTTTATCTGATCTGTAATGGCTCCAATTTAATTTGGTATCACCATACTTCCACCTCTGAGTGTGGTTGATGTTGCCTTCGAGTGTTCGACCCAATGTGTCCCCCTTCGCTCCGTGGGCGTTACCCCACTTCTTCACTACTATGGGGACATCCGACTTCCCATGAATCGTTGAGCGTTCTTCCGGTTTGCCGGTTGTGCGGCTCTACCCCCCGATGGAGGAGTTCATGGGACCTCCCGAGTTCCCGACTCTACCTTGATGACGTGCTACGGTCTCCGACCCCGGTGGACCCTCCAGAACCCTGGCAGTTGGCTCTGTTGGTTTTGCCTTCCACAACACGAACTGTGTCGGCATCCACGTGTATGTCTAATTTCGGGGCTCAATCCCTTCACGCTTTCGCATTGCAGCCCATCATCTCCCTGTGTACGCTTCACTGTCCTCGTTGCCGATGACAGCGCAACACTCGGTACTTGGTGCCTTGCCAAGGCTTCCCTGACCAGGTTCTTCCCCTGGTTGGCAGAGCCGAGCTTCGCTCGGCGCACTCGTCTTCTAGACCTGTGGATAGCTCTAAACCAGCAAGCCAAATTCATAGCGATTGATGAACAGTCCAATGACTACATCGTGCAACCAGATGGACTTAGAAAAGCAAATAGTTTTGCGAGCTAATCGCTTGATCCGAGTCCGTAAAGTCAAATGCTTACGCTCAATCGTCTGAGTATTGTGTTTACCAACGGTATGAAACGCTGGCTCCAGATGTCGCTCATAAGCACCCCAGCCGTCCGTATAGAACTGCATAATCCCAAATGGCTCCAACAATGACTTGAGTTCGAGAAAAGCCGTGTCTTGATGGTTCGACAAGACATATGCCAATACTTCGCCTGTTGCATGATCAATGGCGTGCCACAACCAACGTTGCTGTTGCTTGGAGTGGACAAAACGACCCATCTCATCCACTTCTGCCTCTACATCCTCCCATTGGCACAGCTTGACGATGGTTTGAGTCGGTTCAAGCTGGGCTAGACGAGCTTCATTGACTGCTTTGAGATGTCGATCTTTTTTTTAACTCTTCAATCACCGTAGTCGGACTAATCTTCAACACTCGTGCAGTATCTCGGATGCCACTCCCGTTGACTGCCATATCAACAATCTGCTGTTTGACTTCGGGCAAGTAGCCTCGGTAAGCATAGTCTCGAATGAAGGTGCTGCGAGCGCATTCCGAATTACGACATTTATAACGTTGCTTGCTCTCCTCAGAGCGACCGTGCTTGACCACGTTATTGCTTCCACAATCAGGACAAAGAACAGGTTCTAAAACCATGCTGTAAGTTCACGGGTAAACGCCTGTCTGTATTCTCGCATTTCCACAGGTCTAGAAGACGAGTGCGCCGAGCGAAGCTCGGCTCTGCCAACCAGGGGAAGAACCTGGTCAGGGAAGCCTTGGCAAGGCACCAAGTACCGAGTGTTGCGCTGTCATCGGCAACGAGGACAGTGAAGCGTACACAGGGAGATGATGGGCTGCAATGCGAAAGCGTGAAGGGATTGAGCCCCGAAATTAGACATACACGTGGATGCCGACACAGTTCGTGTTGTGGAAGGCAAAACCAACAGAGCCAACTGCCAGGGTTCTGGAGGGTCCACCGGGGTCGGAGACCGTAGCACGTCATCAAGGTAGAGTCGGGAACTCGGGAGGTCCCATGAACTCCTCCATCGGGGGGTAGAGCCGCACAACCGGCAAACCGGAAGAACGCTCAACGATTCATGGGAAGTCGGATGTCCCCATAGTAGTGAAGAAGTGGGGTAACGCCCACGGAGCGAAGGGGGACACATTGGGTCGAACACTCGAAGGCAACATCAACCACACTCAGAGGTGGAAGTATGGTGACAACAGGAATCGAGCGGATAGCCGAACGGGCTCACAGAGAACCAGGGACTGTCTTCAGTGCCCTGATGCACCACTATAGTGTGGAGAATCTGCGAGCCTGCTTTCAGTCGCTAGACAACAAAGCGCCTGGAATCGATGGAGTGACGAAAACGGAGTACGGACAGAACCTGGAGGAAAATCTACAGGGGTTGCACCGGAAACTGAACCAGATGTCGTATCGACCCCAAGCGGTACGACGAGTCGAGATTCCCAAAGAAGATGGCAGCTTGCGCCCTCTGGGAATTAGTTGCGTTGAAGACAAAATCGTTCAGGAGATGACTCGTCGGGTCTTAGAATCAATTTACGAACCGGTATTCCTCAGTAACTCCTATGGGTTTCGACCCCATAAAGGATGTCATGATGCCCTGCGGCAACTGCATCAGGAGGTCATGGGGCAACCCGTTGGGTGGATTGCAGACCTAGACCTGGCTCAATTCTTCGACACCATGCCGCACCAGGAAATCCTCAAGGTATTAGCCCTGCGGATTCGGGATAGAAGATTCCTACAGGTGATTGCGCGAATGCTCAAAGCCGGAGTCCAAACCCTAGGCGGCGTAGTACAGGATGAATTGGGTAGCCCGCAAGGCTCGATAGTCTCCCCCGTCATTGCAAATGTGTTCTTGGATTTTGTGCTAGATCAGTGGTTTACCACCATTGTGCGCCAGCACTGCCGAGGCTACTGCGCTCTGATCCGGTATGCGGACGATAGCATTGCCTTGTTTGAGTTCGAGGACGATGCTCGACGATTCATGCGGGTTCTGCCCAAGCGATTGGAGAAGTTCGGCTTGCGCCTCAATGAGGAGAAAACCCAACTTCTTCCCTGCGGCAAGCGGCAAGCGGGTCTAGCCCTCAAGTACGGGAGAAAATTCCCCAGCTTTGATTTTCTGGGGTTCACCCATTACTGGGGCAAGAGTCGCAACGGAAAAGCCCGATTAAAGCGCAAGACTTCAAAGAAACGATTTCGCCGTGCGTTAGTCACCCTCAATCAATGGTTGCAGCAAAAACGCAATGCTCATAAGCTGCCTCAGCTATGGCAAGCAATCGGGCAAAAGCTGCGCGGACACTTCAACTACTTTGGGGTCACCGACAACGGTCATGCGCTCTACCACTTTGAAGACGCAGTTCACAAGCTGGTCTTCAAATGGCTGAATCGACGGAGTCAACGACGTAGCTTTCGCTGGGAGAGCTTTCTACGCTATCTGGCGTGGCATCCTCTCCCCAGACCTGGTCGCTTAGTGTCGCTTTATTAGAGCAGGTGAATGGCTCAATGAAGAGGCTTGTGCGGGAAAACCGCAGGCAGGCTTCTGTGAGGGGGAGGTTTCCAACGATGCAAGGCTAAATCGTGTGACACTCTCGTATTCCGAAAGGGGAGAGCAACGGGGAATACAAAGCAAGCCTAAACATTGGAGGAACCCTCTCTACTCGACCCAGACTACAAATCTCATGTCAAGACTGACCGAAGTCACTCTCCTGTAACTGCATCAAAACTCGTCTCATCGGTTCGATTTTGATAGATAGATAGACAAGTTGTTTTAGAGGGTTTTAGGGCTGAAACGCCAAGTTGCGATCGCTCTTCTGACTGTCTCTTTTGAGGTTGTTTGTTTTACAAGTAGGACTCGCTTCCTCAATCGCCGAGTTTGAACGATTCTGATACCCTTGGTACGTACCATGAAACTTATCTACAT
>NZ_JAEVYN010000005.1 GCF_016807185.1 Leptolyngbya sp. Cla-17 | reverse complement strand
GCGCATTGATCTCTATCGGTTTACCAATGCGTGGTGTCACGACCCAATCACCCACTTTGGCATCCATCCAGGTCAATTGCACCCCTGCTTCGCCCGCGTAAAGTAAGCCGTCGGCTGAATCCAAGTGAATGTTGTAGCGAGTGCCGCGACAGTGCCAATCGATCATGTCTGCTAGCACCGGGAACAGTTCTCGTAATAACTCATCATCGTCTGTGGCATTGTAGTAAAGGCGAAGCGCCTCAAAATACCAGAGGGTTGCATCGACCGTATTATATTCCGGTTGCTCATCGGCATCGGGGAAACGATTGGGTAACATTCCTTGATCAACATAATTGGCAAAGGTGCGAAGAATGGCGCGAGCAATTTCGGCTCGTCCGGTGGCGATCGTCAACCCCGGTAAGCTGATCATCGTGTCGCGCCCCCAGTCCCCAAACCAGTGATAGCCTGCAATGATGGTTTTGCCACTCGGTTCATCCGGTAGCGGGCGATCGACGATGAACTGATCCGCCGCTAACACCAAACGATTGACCCAGGCTGGTGTGTTGCCATGATTGCCATTGCCTGGTTGATTGCCTTTCCACAGATTGATCAACCGTTGCTCTTGAGTACGGCGTAATTTGAGTGCTGTTTCTCCATCCAGGTTGGGCTGCTTTTCGGTGCTGGCAACAAACGTCACGGCTTCGCCCGGATGAAGCGTGACTTCAAAGGTGGCGGCGTGCAGGTGATCTTCGCGATCGCTTAATCCCCGATACTGCTCAATCGCTAACTCAAAGTTGTAATACCAGTTGTGCGCTGGGGTTACCGTGGCGCGATCACTCAATAGGTAAATCGGTGTTGCATCCGGATAAGCAATCACGCTAATTCCCTGACTAATCGGATCAATGCTCATCCCCCAGCCATTACTTTGAGTGCTACCGTGGTAGTCACGATAATTGACCAAGGCTTTCAGCGTCAGTGTCAGCGGTTGGGTCGCACGCTTGAGTGTGTATTGAACATAGGTGGTGTTTGCTCCCTGCTGCATCCAAATTCGCTTTTCCACTAGAGCATTCGCGTAAGCAAAGCGCCACGTTGGGATTGTCCCTTCTAGGGTGAAGCGCTCAATGTGTCGGTAACCCTGGGGCGCAACAATATCATTTGCCCAACGATCGGTATAAAGGGCGTAAGCTTGCCCGTCATACAATGCCATTTCATCCAGCTTAGTTAGGAGCAAGGTGCGACCCAGCGGTGGCTTCAAGGCGGCTACCAGTAAGCCGTGATAGCGACGGGTAAGTAATCCAGCAACCGTGCCAGACGCATAGCCACCCATCCCATTCGTGACAATCCACTCGCGTGTTTCTGCATGGCTAAGGTCACCGCAAATTTCTCGCCCAAATTCAATACACATGACGAACCACCTCGCTGGGAGCACTCATTGGAGTATCGAGGGCGATCCTCAGAATGCTCTGAGAGCAGGCTGAAACCTGAATAAGAAAACAATTCTGTTAGGTCAATCTTGGTAAAGAGATGATGTTCCATTCTGGACCAGATAAAGGCGGCTTGTTAATCGAAAGCAGTCGGCAACATCACCATCACGCTTATGCCAACATTCCTGATCGAGCAATTTCTTTGGGCGCTCTTGCATAACAAGTGTGGAGGAGTAGTGCACGGTGCGTTTAATAGCACATGCGATCGCGTCCGTAGTAAACCTGAAACTATACAGAAAGATTCTGCCTATCCACCTTCAGCAGGGTACGATACGGAAAGATTCTACCTGAGCGCTAGATTTGGGGTGCTATGCCGAATCATTCTGCCTATCTACCCACTGTGAGATCTTAGGCGGAAACTTTCCGTCTATTAATCGTTAGCCTACTTTATTGAAAGCTCTTTTCAGATAGATAAGAATGGCATTAGTCAAACTTCAAGCAGAATTTTCTCAGCTTCAAAGTCTTTATTTCTCAAGTTTTTATTCTGCCAAAATAGCTATAAAAAGCTTAAAGATTGAGAAAAAAGATGGAAGTCGAAATTTTGACGAACCCATCATAAGTACATCGAACTCCAAGAAATACAATATTCCAAATGGCTATACAATTCACAAATTCTTAGGGAGACGATACTTAAAACAAGTTAGAGAGGTTATTTTTGTCAGGGTCATCTCTTCTCTCGAAGTATTTTTAATTGATTCTGTGAAAACATTGTTTATGTCGCGCAAAGACCTTTTTAACAGAAACGAAAAGGTCGAGTTTAATTACGGAGAACTTTTAAGCGCAGATTCAATCACTGAAATATGGGCTAAATTGATCCAGCGAGAATGCCGGAGGTTGCAAAATCAGGGCTTTCTTGAAATGAGAAAATTTTATCAACAACGATTACAAATAGACTTCAGCAAATCATCTATTGCGCTTAAAAAACTTGAAGAAATGCATGATAGGCGGCACTTACTTGTTCATCGGCTTGGCAAAACTGATGCTTACTATCGACATAAGTATTCTGATACCTCAGCACAACTTGAAATCTCAGAAGATTATCTTCTCGACGCATTGAGGACTATTGAGAATTTTGCATCGTACATTGAATCAGAAGTTATTAGGCTCTCCAAAATAGCCAGGAAAGCTAACTATAACCCTCGAAACTACCGGGTCAAAATTGAGTTAACGAACATTGAAGAAAAAGCAACTCTTATTCTTGATCCTGAATATAGAGTGACTCTAAATAATAGAGATTTTCTTCTGGACGAAATCATTGAATTTAGGATTGGAACCGATACAGAGTTGACATTGATTTTGGCAGGAGCAACATCAGATGTATGTGCTTACACAGAACAATTAAAAAGACTTGAAAATAAAAAACTTCTCGCCATTCAAGAAAGAGTAATTTTAAGCAAAGGATTTCAATGCTCCTTAACTGACGAACAGGTAACTGAAATTGCAAACAGGCTGCCTAAACAACCCTGGCCAAAGAACATCCATAAAGTCATTGCACAGGAGTTGGGATTTAGCAATAATCAGGTATCAACTGCGATTCTGCTCATCCTAGACAGTCCAGAAATGTTTGGAGCTGAGGATAAAATTAAAGGATGAAACGACACACTATAAATATAGTCCTGTTTTCCGGAGATACTTACAAAAATAGCCTCAGTAGGCTAGCAACCGCAATGCACCGGAACTTTGAACATAATGGTTGGTAACAGAAGGTGTCTAAGTCCAGTGATTGCGATCGCTAGGGATTTAAGATAGCTTCAACGACGATCGCCAAATCAGGGAAAGCCAGTGGGTTAATTGTTCCACTGATGAGGGTTTGTTGGGAGGCATATGCACCATTCTGCGGATCGCGAAACACAATGAGTTGCATTGCTTTCAAATTTACAACCCAATATTCTGGAATACCAGCCTCGGCATAGATCTTACTTTTGACATCTAAATCTTTTTCCAACGAAGACTCAGCATATTCGATCAGCCAAAAGATATTTTCAGGATAGGGATGGTGCGATCGATATTCGCGTCCCAGCCGTTGCACGATCGCAATATCTGGTTCTGGTTCTGAGTCGTTGGGTAGCGTAATCGGGCTGTCCTGACGAACCTTAGCGCGGCTTCCTAGCACCTCTGTGAGATATTCATCTGCCTCATTTCGAGAGTAGGCATGGGGTTCGCCTTCAATTGCCATTTCAACAATTTCTCCGTTCAGCAGTTCTACCCGCCGATCGGCTAAAATGCCTACTGCAATCATGCGGTGATAGTCATCCAGACTCCACTTAACTGTTGTGACTGTCATGGCTGGTTTCTCTGGCGATGGCTTTACTTTAGCATATCGGTCTTCTCAACCAAACGCAGCGGATGACCGTCTGGATCGCGTACCAGCATTCCTTTTCTGAAGCCTAATGCTTGCTGAGGAAGGGTGACAACACTGGGAGAAATAAAGGTGGTTTGATTGAGCCGTAACCGATCGGCAATCGCCGTTACATCCTTCACCACCAGCGTCGTTTGCCAGTGTAGTAAATCATTCGGTTTGGCATCCGTAGGGAGCGATCGTCCATCCTTCGGTTCCAGGTATTCCAAAAACTCAATGCCAGGTCCACCGGGAGAGCGTAACCCGGTAATGTGCAGTCGTGCGCCTTGCACATTGTTGAGATGCTCCTGCTCGGTGCCAGCGTTCATACTTTCCCCTGCCACTTTGAAACCAAGCAAATCCCGGTAGAACTTGAGGCTGGCTTGGGTGTTAGAGACCACGATCGCGGTATGGTCAATACCCAAAAATAGCTGATTCGTTGCTTTCTGCCATTTTGGATCGCCCTTTCCCGGTGGAAAATAAATAATCTCTAAATTGTGTCCATCCGGATCTTTGAAATAAAAGGCGCGAATGCCTGCGGCAGCTTGATTGGAGTCAGGAATGCGTTGGGGAGCGGTAGACGCATGTTGCACTTTGTATTTGCGTAAGTGTTGGTAGGCTTTGTCCATATCGCTCACCGCGATCGCAATATGTTGAAACCAGCGATCGTTACTGCGCGAATCAATGGGAATCGGTCGCCCTTTTGGTGTCAGGTATTCCGTCAACTCAATCACTTCATTGCCTAGTTGCAGCTTAACGACCCGTAACCGCACTCCAAATAGTCCTTGCAGTTGCTCATACTCTGTACCCAAAACTTCTACATCTGCAACTTTCTTAAAAGATAAGACATTGGAGTAGAAATCGACTGCCTGATCCATATCTGAAACCGTCATGCCCACGGATTCTACGGCAATGACAGTGTTCTGCACTGTCTGTCGTTGAGCTAATTGAGTCAAGCTGGCGGCGCGCTGCCGAGGTGTTTGGGAGCCTGCCTGAAGTTGCGATGCCGCAACAATCACTGCAAAGGCAACCGCAGCGAGGAGCGATCGTTTGAATGTTTTAGTGAGTTGTGTAGGCATCTTCAAACCTCAGCAGACGATTCGGGCTTGAGGAGAGCGATTGATGTACTCAATGCAGTATGTAAGAACACCTCAACCTGCTGCTGTTGGGCTTCAGCACTGACAGACTCAGCGAGTCGAGAAGCAGGCAGTGCAGCCCCAACCCAATGCTGAGTGTGCCAAAAACCATGACCGTCAAGGGCAGGCAGGCTGACTGCGTCTGGATAGGGGTAAGGAGACACATACCAATACGGTTCGTGATAACTGGTGTCTCCGGGCGATAATCCCACTCCGACGGTGAGCGGGCTACCGTTTTTAGTGCCGGGAAGCATGATCAGCGTTGCCATATCAAAGTGATGCGGCCAGATCCGGGCAGCAGTCGCATCCTCTGTCGTCGCAATGATTGCCTGAAAGAGCAGATCAGTATTGGCATAGTAGTTTGTCAACTCGCTTAAGACCAATGGTTGACTGGCATCAAAATCCGCACCGTGGGCAAGGGGATGATCGGGAAAGTCATCATGTGGATAATCCAAAAACACAATCTTGCTGGCATCGACACCCAGTTGAGAAAGCTCTTGTTGAAGCCAGCTCAGCCCTGCTGCCATTGTTTTTTCAGGCAATGGGAAAGAGGCGATCGTTTCACTCTGCTGATCCAACACAATTAATGTGAGGCTGACTGGATCAAGTGCCACTTGAAACGGCTTTGCTGCTTGAATGGCAGAGCCAACAAACACTTCTAAAACCGGATGCCATGCCAAACTAGTATGGCTGTAGTCCGGGAGCGGTTCTGCCAATGCCGCGCCTGTAGCTGCAATAAACTGGATGGCATAATGCAGTTGCAGCCTACTTTCTACTAATTCATCGGGGGGAATTTTAGCGATCGCCTGCCATTCGTTCATTGTTTTTACTCCGTTAATTAATCGTTGTTCTATTTCATGCGATCAATGAGATGCTCTCCAATTCGTAGGGCATTGGCAATAATGGTCAAAGTTGGATTCACTACGCCACTGGAGCAGAAGAAGCTCTAGTCGGTAATGTAGAGGTTGTCAATATCATGGGTGCAGCAATTCAGATCTAGCACTGAGGTAGTGGGGTCGCCGCCAAACCGACAGGTGCCAACCTGATGCCCAACGCCATCTAGCGGCAACCTGCCTGTATAGGTTTGACCCGCATCCACGAAGTAAGAGTAGGAGGTTTGGCAAGCATCTAGCCAGATCGCAACTCGTTTGTCTAAACCTACTCCTACAAATCAAGGACAACTTTTGAGGTTTTGGGTTTAGAGATGCAAATCAGTACCGAACCATCCTCAACAGTTGCTGTGGGCATTGTTTGGTACTCCACTTCACCTTCTAGAATTTTGCACTCGCAAGTGCCACAGATTCCTTGACGACAACTGTAGGGAGGGTTCAAACCATTGGTTTCGGCAAAATCCAGAATGCTATCGGCATCAGTTTGCCAGGTAATTGTTTGATTCGATTGGGCAAAGACAATTTCCGCTGCTTCAACATTGTCATCATTCACTTCAGCAATTGGGCGATCGCTGGCTGTCTTACTTGCCTTTGTAAACATCTCAAAGAAGACTCGGCTTTCAGGTACACCGACCTCTTTCAAGCCTGCGCGAATCGATTCTAGAAATGGGGGCGAGCCGCATAGAAAGTACTCTGCTTCTTGTATAATCAAGGATTGAATTAAGTCAATATCCACATAGCCAGTACTGTGGTAATAACCAGTATCTTCCCCTCTCGGACGACTGTAGGCATAATGAACCGTTAGATTGGGATTTTGTGCTGCGATCGCATCCACCTCTTCTCGAAAGGCATCGAAGCTGCCATCACGCGCACCATGTAGAAACCAGAGAGGACGGTTTGGATTGAGACGAGCCACCGCTTTTGCCATACTCATCATGGGTGTAATACCAACACCATTACTGATTAGCACCGCAGGTATAGCCTTTTGCACATCGAGAATAAACTTACCGCTGGGTGGTTTTGCTGGAATCACCGAACCTTCATGAACCTGATCATGCATAAAATTTGATGCAATTCCCGGCATCACATCTAATCCTGGGGGCATCGGTTCCCGTTTAATCGATAAACGGTAATAATCGCAAGGTTCGGGATAGTCCGATAGCGAATAGGTACGAATCACCGATCTTGCCTGTCCGGGAATATCCAGCTTAATGGTCAAAAATTGCCCTGGTTGGAAGTTGGGAATGTCGCCCTTATCTTCTGGCTGCAAGTAGAAGGACGTAATTTCCTCACTTTCTTTGACTTTGCGAACAACCACAAAGTTGCGCCAGTCTTTCCAGATGGTACTGTCGGTGGTTTGAGTGGGTTGGGCAGTTCGCTGATTCCCCTTACTTTTAGAAGCAAAGCCAAACAATGCACCACACCCTGCTCCAATGAAAGACGCATATACGGCTGTCTTATAGGCAGATTCGTCTTTCGACTTGGTTACACCAATTGCGATCGCAGAAGTGAGGGTAATCACCGAGAGAGTTGTAAATGCTGCGGTTAAACTTCTGACGAATGGATTTTGAATTCTTCCCAAGCTTTCAAACATACTTCACTCCTGATGAATACTGAGTTGGCGGCTATCCAGCGGCGATTGGAAAATAGAAGACCAGGCAACAAATGACTAACCTCTACACCAATTTGTCGCTCAACATCTGCGATCCATTACCCATAGCTTGCTCTCGATAGCCGCAGCGGAAGATACAGCGTTTATTGTTGTGATGGTGGAGTTTGGCACAGCGCACCGCTTTCCTTCCCCTCAAACGAACATAGACCTCAGAGGCTGACCACATCCCCAACAACGGTGCAGTGAAATAAACCCAGATGGCTGTCCAGTTGTGAGCGGGAATTGCCGAGGCTAATGTGCGGGCAGGATTCATGCTCATGCCTGATAGGGGAGCTTCTAAGGTGATATAGATGGCAATTAACATCCCTGCAAATATCCCAGTAAAGCGCGCCAGTTTGGGTGTATTTGAAACCACTAGAATCATCATCATGACACCAAAGGAAATGATGAGTTCTGCTAGAAATGCAATCCCTACTCCACTGGCTCCAGGAATGGTGACGATATAACCGACGGTGGGATGAGCGATCGCATCTCCCAGAATCTTCGCTGCCAATAGCACGCCCAATAAGGCACCGACAAATTGTGCCACGATGTAGAAGAGGGCATCCATGCGTTTAATCTTGCCGAGTCGGAAGAAGGTGAGGGTGACAACAGGATTGATGTGTGCTCCAGACTGTTTGCCCCAAGGGGAATAGATAATGGCGATCGCCGTCAATCCCATCGCCACCCCAATGATAAAACGGCGTAGGAGTGGGTCAGGAATTGCCTGGTGAATCAGCGAGGCTGGATGCTCCAGGACTGCTGTGACGATACTGGCAGAAATCATGAAAAGTCCCAGACCCGCAGCTTCCATCAAATATTCCGGATAATGGCGGCGTAGAACGTTCATTACTGCTCCTGATAATTCCAAAGCAACCCACCATCTACAAAGAACGTGCTGCCTGTGATGTAGTCCGCATCAGATGAAGCCAAGAAGGCAACGAGAGAAGCAACGTCTTGTGGTTGTCCTAAACGACCCAGTGGAATGTTTTTGAGCAATGCACCTAACTTTTCTGGGTCATTTAGCAGCTTGGTATTAATTGGAGTTTCAATTGCCCCTGGAGCCACGTTGTTAATCGTGATGCCCAGCGCGCCCAATTCCACTGCCAGATTTCGGGTAAGCATTTTCATTCCACCCTTGCTGACGCAGTATGCCGTGAAATTTGGGAAAGGCAAATCCTCATGGACAGAACTGATGTTGATGATTTTGCCGGGTCGTTTAGTTTCCAGCAGATGTTTCACAAACGCCTGTGTGGCAAAAAATACACCCTTCAAATTGACATTCAGTACCGCATCGTAATCTGCCTCAGTGACTTCCCAAAAGGGAGCATGTTTTTCGATGCCAGCGTTGTTGACTAAAATATCGAGCTTGCCAAAATGTCCAATGCTTTCTGTGATCAGTTCCCGTACTATACCCACACTACCCAAGTCGGCTTGAATTGTGTGACCACGGGAGTGAGGGCACTCTGCCATATAGCACTTGCCACCGATCGCCTTCACCTTCTCCAGAGTTTCCTCAGCGCCTTCCGGGTGGGAGCGATAGTTGATCACAACATCAGCTCCCGCCTGTGCAAGCCGGAGGACAATTCCCTGTCCAATCCCTTGACTACCGCCTGTAACCAGAGCAACTTTACCTTCGAGTGTCATGGATGTTCTCCTTATATAGCGATCCTATTTGATTGTGAAACCTTACTCATTGGGCGGTAACTAATGACCAATGACCAATGACTACTAACAATCATTCCTCAATGTTCACCAATCATTTAGCACTGCTATAGATGTTATTTGTCACTTATCGTTAGTTGTTTGTCGTTTGCGTTTTATAAGAACCAATGACTACTAACTACTGACCAATAACTATTGACTAGCCAATTTGGCAGCCCCAAAAGTTGCGTTGAACTTGCGGCACCAGATAACAGCAGATTCGTATTCTGCTAAGTTGACATTCGTAGGAATAGCGTACCGTTGAGCACCACTAAATTTTTGCAAGGGTGCCAGAAGCGTATAATCGCCTTCCTTCAATGGATATGCAGGTGGTTTAGTGGAACCGAGTACATCACTGGAACGATGCAAAATCACAACCAGATCTGGTCCCATATCGGAGGTTTTAAATCCCTCATTAAGTTCTAAAAATGCTTTACCAGCTTGAGTGATAATGCGAGCCACTCCTTGAGTAGGATGTTCTCCGGGGGCAAAGCTTCCAAATCTAACAGTTGTTGGATTTGCAGTATTCGTTGATTGGGCAATTGACTCTGATTGAGCCGATTGTGCAGGAGGAGTGGTGGCTACAGGAGTGGGATTTTCAGTGATCCGTTGTTTAGCAGCTTCTCCGGCACAACCGACTAGCATTAGAGAAACCAGACCGAACGTTACCCAACGCTTTAATTTCATCAGAAACTTCCTCAGTATGACATTAGGATGTTTGTGTTTTCAGATGCACCATTTATTGTGACTGGAAGTGGCGATCGTCAAATGATAAGCGCCTAAGGAAATCAGTCTAAAAAACTGATATTTCAACGCAAAAACTTTTAGACGCTTTTCAGGAAACTCTCATTTAGATCAGTTTGAGTGGAGACACTTAGTGATTTTTCACAGTCAGGCGGACAGGCAGGATTAGTTTTTGAATTTCAACAGCCGCCGGGTGCGTGCAATCAAAGCATCTACCCTATTCACTGCCAACAGTGACAGATAAACGATCACCCCCATCACCCCTATGACTACATCCCATTACGACCTGATTATCGTCGGTACTGGCGCAGGCGGTGGCACTCTTGCCTATCGTCTCGCGCCCACGGGCAAAAAGATTTTGATCCTGGAGCGAGGACCATTCTTGCCCAGAGAGAAAGAGAACTGGGACACCGTGCAAGTTGTACAGAAAGACCGTTACCATACCTCAGAAATCTGGTATGACAACAAAGGACAGGCAATTCATCCCGGAGTGGGTTACTTTGTGGGTGGCAACACCAAAGTCTACGGCGGTGCCCTATTCCGTTGGCGAGAACAGGATTTTGATCAGGTGATCCACAAGGGTGGCATCTCTCCCGAATGGCAACTTAAGTACAAAGACTTTGAGCCTTATTACACCCAGGCAGAACAGCTTTACGAAGTGCATGGTCAGCGCGGGATAGACCCAACAGAGCCTTCTGCAAGCGAGGCTTATCCCCATCCCGCTATCAGGCATGAACCACGCATTCAGGAGATTCACGAGTCATTGCAGCATCAGGGCTACCATCCCTTTTATCTGCCGTTAGCAATTAAGTTAAATGAAGTGAATCGCCGTTTGAGTGCCTGCATTCGCTGCAATACCTGTGATGGTTTTCCCTGTTTGGTAGATGCAAAAGCGGATGCGGATGTCAACTGTATCCGTCCAGCCGAGCAATATCACAATGTCACGCTGCTGACGGAAGCAAAGGTCACGCGATTACACACCAGCCCTTCAGGGCGAGAAGTCACAACCGTAGAAGTCGAAATGAATGGCGAAAGTCATTTGTTTTCAAGTGATATTGTCGTGGTTGCCTGTGGTGCCATTAATTCTGCTGCTCTGCTATTGAAATCAGCTAATGACCAACATTCCAATGGGCTGGCAAATAGTTCCGATCAGGTTGGTAGGAACTTAATGAAGCACCAGAACGGAGCCATTATTGGAGTCACCAGAAAATCGAATTTGACGACTTTTCAGAAAACATTAGCAGTCAATGATTTTTACTGGGGGGATGAGGATTTTGATTATCCGATGGGTCATGTGCAATTGCTAGGCAAAATCAATGCCGACATGATTGCCCAGAAATCTCCTTCAGTGCTGGGTCTGTCGTTTCGAGAACAGCATGCTTTTGAGGCGATCGCATCTCACTCAGTCGATTGGTGGCTGACGGCGGAAGACCTACCGGAGCCAAATAATCGCGTCACGTTGCACGGTGATTCAATTCAATTGAGTTACACTGAAAACAATACTGAAGCTTACAATCGCCTTTTAAATCGATGGATCGGAGTCCTCAAAAGCATTAACTGCGGTGAGCGAATTATTCCTGCGTCCTTCTATTTCCGCAAAAAGCTATCGTTGCAAGGAGTTGCCCACCAGTGCGGAACCTGCCGTTTTGGCGAAGATCCCACCACCTCAGTGCTAAATCTCAACTGCCGCACCCATGACGTGGATAATCTCTATGTGGTGGATGGGAGTTTCTTCCGCTCAAGTGCCGCTGTGAATCCTACGCTGACAATTATTGCGAATGCACTGCGAGTGGGTGATCATTTGATTGAATTGATAGGATGAGAGCATGATATTCAGGCATCTTTGGTTTGTATCCCATCAAATGTACAAGGATCAGATTGTCATTGAATCCTTGGCTAGAAACATACCAAATGACACCACTAAAAACTACATTCATTCAACTTAGGCGTATGGCAACGATTCGTGTAAAAAAGGGTCATATCTGCTGGAGAAGTATCAATACTTACCAAAATTGCTAATCGGTCAGGCAACTCATCATTTTACTAATAGGCTTGTAGAGCTTGAATAGTTGCGAAACGAGCAATTAGTCATCCACAGAATCGACATCGTAGGTGGGTAAACAGGCCAGGATTACGCTTGTAGCATGAGATTTTCTGTACTACTTAAGTCCCGTTGTAGTCCAATCAGGCTGTAGTAGGCTGCTGAAGTAATTTGCATCAGCGTCTGGATTGGGAACGGGGGGTGCTGTAGAGACCCTTACCAGGTTCAGCAGCAGGAGTTCCAACTACTATGCCAGTAGAACATCTCAGTCCAGCCTATCGAATTCATACTGGACGACTGGTTATCCGCTGTTGGAATCCAGCAGATGCACCGTTGTTATCAACCGCGATCGCCCAAAGTTTAGAGCATCTTAAAGTCTGGCTACCGTGGGCGCGGGAGGAACCCAAAGATTTGCAGCAGCGAGTGGCCTGGCTCAGGCAATCTCGTGGCGAGTTCGACTTAGGACAGAACTTTAACTATGGCATCTTTAATCTTGACGAAACGCAAGTGCTGGGAGCGATCGGGCTGCATACTGACAGCTACGACGATGCGCTAGAGATTGGGTACTGGGTTGATGCCCATCACATCAATCACGGGTTAGCAACCGAGGCGGCAGCGGCTTTGACTAAAGTTGCCTTTGAGGTGAACCAGGTGACGCGAGTAGAAATTCACTGCGATCCAACTAACCTCGCAAGCGCAGCGGTTCCACGCAAAGTGGGCTTTACTCATGAAGCAACCCTGCGGCAGCGCGAAGAAGATCATGAGGGATGCAAACGAGACTCGATGGTTTGGTCGTTGTTTGCAGAAGATTACCCAAAGAGTAAAGCGGCAGCAGCCAGAGTTGAGGCATTTGACGCGATGGGGCAAAAAATTCTTTAATTCCTTCGGGTCACTTCCCCGCAGCTTGCTGCGTCCGGAGAATACAGCGTCCGAAGGGTGCTGTTTAACGGAATCGAGCCGCGAAGCGTGCGGAAGTTTATCATAATCGCCTGAAACGTAGACTGAATAAGCACTCTAGCGTCGATGCCAATTATAAGTGGCGCGATGCTTACCTAGTTCGATAGCCTTGAGTAACCTGGTGATAACTCCGTTGATCACTAATCTGTTGATTGACTGCTGACAGGGCTACATCAACTGAAGCAGCTAAAAAAGAATCATAGCAGCCGACCTGCTTCTAAACTTGTGTAAAAGCAAGCGTGGTGTCCTACTTCGCCAAACTGATTGAGATTGAACCGATCATTGGCGCGTTTTTGACAGGCATTGCGATTACACAACTGATTCCGCAACTCAGACCGCTCATGAATCGGATTCAGTTTATTAGCAATACTCTGTTTGTGCCGTTCTTCCTGATTTCGGCGGGGATGCTGGTCAATCCGCTGATTTTGTTTCAGGAGCCGCGATCGCTCGTGGTGTCTGCGGTAATGGTGGGGGTCGCGATCGCTCAATTCTTTCCCCTGCTTGACAGCAAACAAAGCACCGAGCTACCCAGAAAACTACCCACAATTTCGAGGTCGTTCTCCTTCAAAACCAAAAGCGACATTCAACAAGCCGTAGTATGCGGAAGCTTAGCCATGCTGTAACGCAAAAATTCCAGCAATTTACTCTTGCAATCATATATAGTACATTTGAACCAAGCGCTTCGTAAGAATACGGATGACACACCTCAGCCAAAAACGTTACGAAGGCGTTGGGACATTGCATAAGTTTAACGGGGAGTTTCTATGCCTGCCCAATGGACAGCAGATCAGATCTTAGCGCTGGCACCCGATGCCGCTTCTGCAAAAAATGGGCGTGGGTTGGCAACTCGTCAGAAATGGGGTTCTTTAGGTCGGCAGCAGTCCGTGATTTGGGGAGAGTGTCAGGGAAGTGGCAAAAATCCCTATCAGGCACAGATTGATCTGAGCGAACCTGCGTTTCGTTGTAGCTGCCCCAGCCGTAAATTTCCCTGCAAGCATGGGTTGGGGCTGTTCTTGTTACTAGCAGAGCAACCGGGGGAGATGGTTGAGACCGATCCCCCTGTTTGGGTGGCAGACTGGTTAGCCAGTCGGTCACAGCGATCGGAGAAACAAGCAGAGAAGCAGGCGAAACGACAGGAACAGGCAGCCGATCCGATCGCACAAGCCAAGCGGGTAGCGGAACGGCAGCGTAAGGTGAGTGCAGGCATCCAGGAATTGCGCCTATGGCTAGAAGATCGGGTGCGGCAGGGATTGGCAACACTACCGCAGGAATCCTATCAGATGTGGGATACGATCGCCGCTCGCATGGTCGATGCTCAGGCTCCTGGTCTGGCACGACAGTTACGAGAACTGGCTGGCATCAGCCACACGGGTGCAGATTGGAGCGATCGAGTGCTGGAGCGATTGGGGCGGCTATATCTGCTCATCGAAGGCTTCGAGCGCATTGAAACCTTGCCAACCGCCGTGCAAGCTGACCTGCGGACTCAACTTGGCTGGTCACTGAATCAAGAGGCAGTCTTGACTGGGCAGGCTGACGCAGACCTTTGGCTAGTGGTTGGGCAACGCACCGAGGAAGAGGAACGGTTACGGGCACAGCGAACCTGGCTCTATGGCATTGCCACTCACACCTTTGCCCTCTTGCTGGATTTTGCCCACGGGCAACAACCGTTTGAGCAGAGCCTTTTACCAGGAACGTGTCTGGAAGCGGAGTTGGTGTTTTATCCCAGTGCTTATCCTTTGCGTGCCCTGATCAAAACTCGTCAGGAAGCGGTTGCCCTCCCAAAAACCCCACCCGGTACTGAGTCGATTACAGAGGCGATCGCTACCTATAGCAAGGCATTAGCGAGTTGCCCCTGGCTAGAACGGTTCCCTCTACTGCTGCAAGCTGTGATGCCACGGCAGGAGGAGAAAGGCTGGCTGCTGCAAGATCAACAGGGTGTAGTGTTGCCCCTCTCACGTCGCATGGAAGCAACTCAAGGATGGCAACTCCTAGCCCTGAGTGGAGGCTATCCCCTTTCGGTGTTTGGCGAGTGGGATGGCACGTTTTTAAATGTATTGAGCGTTTGGGTAAAGGATTCTTACTATGGCTTTGGCAACTGATTCTCCCTGGCGGACGATCGCCTCTGCTGCTTTGCTCGGCACAGAACGGCAACCGTTTCAGCTACCAAACATCTCAGGCAATTTAGGACACTACCTGTCTCAATCAAGCGATCGCCCCAACGAAGCGGCACTCCTCTCTGCGGTTGGGGTTGTGTCTCTACATCAGCACGTTGGATGGCTTCCCGAAGTGCGATCGATGGCTCAAGGAGAATCCTGTTCAGCAGAAGATCTTCCCCGGTGCAGTCCTCGTGCGGCGCGTTATTTGCAGCAAATTCTTGAGGGGCAGTTTCAGCATCTGTTGAGTGAGTGGTTAGAGAACGCTGCGATCGCTGGACAGCGTGTGCCTGAGATGCTGCTCCCATCGCTGCTAGACAAAGGACGACAGCAACGAGAATTGCGAGCGTCTGTTCTACCTGTTTTAGGACAACGGGGACGTTGGCTAGCCGCACAGAATTCGGATTGGAACTATGCAGTGGCTCTAACCACAGAAGCAGACTGGGAAACAGGAAAGCCATCAGCACGCTTGCTCTATTTGCAAGGTCTGCGATCGCACAATCCTGAGCACGCTAGAGAATTGCTGCAATCAACCTGGAAGCAAGAAACAGCAAGCGATCGAGCCAAATTCCTGGAAGCCTTCCGCATTGGACTCAGCCTGACAGATGAGCCATTTCTAGAAGATGGATTGGGCGATCGTAGTAAGGAAGTCCGGCGAGTTGCAGTAGATTTACTCGCGAGTCTGCCCGATTCACGCCTGTGCCAACAGGTAACAGAACACGTTTGCCGTTGCCTCATACTTGAACAAAACAAAGATTTATCTTTGCAGGTACAGCTACCTGAGCAGTTAGATAACACTTTGATACAGCTGGGAATTGAGCCAAAACTAACCGCTGCTGTTAATGCCAAAGTGGGTGAGAAAGCTTGGTGGTTGTTACAGATGATTGGGGCTACACCCCTCAACAACTGGACAGAGCGATGGCAACTATGCCCAGAGGAAATCGTCAAGCTGATCCAATCTCATGATTGGCAAATGGTTTTGCTAAACGGATTTGCTCTGGCAGCAAAACGTCAAACCAACAAGGTGTGGCTGGAAGCTATTTTCAAACTTTACTTCACCGACCAAGTATCAATTAGCGATGCTGCACTAATTGAAATCAGTGTCGAGGATCTATTTAAGACGCTTGCACCTGATCGACGTGATGCTCTCTTAATTGATCTGTTCCAGGTTTTTCACAGAAAAATCAATGATTCATTAACGATTTGGTTGCTTCGTTCCAGTGCCAAACTATGGAGCTTTGACTTAGCTCGTCTCGTTTTGGATGGTTTAGAAGAACATTTGGATCACACCAAAACTTCTTCAAATTCTGATTGGGAACTTAGATCTGCTCTCCAAGAATTTGCTCGTTTTATTCCAGTTAGCCTCACTTCAGAAGTCGTGCGGTTACGTGAAAGCCTAGCTAATGATTCTCATTGGATAAACAGCATGAATGATCTGATAGCGTTACTAGCATTTCGCAAGGAGATGGTACAGGCATTTGGACTGGGGGATGGAGGATAGGGGATGGGGGATGGGGAATAGCTAGCAAGTTTGGATAATTTTTCTGCATTAACTTTATCAACACCAGAGCATGAACTATGGCAACCACAAAATCTAAACCTCAACATTCCAATTCCCAACCCCCAACCCCCGACTCCCAACCCCCATCTCCCACTCCCTCTCTCCTCCGCGAACACGCTGAACAGCAATTTGCTCACGAACTCGAAGAACTTGCAAAAGCTGATACACGCCAACGCCCGCCAAATTGGAAGCTTTCCCCCTGGGCAGTATCAATCTACTTACTGGGAAGCAAACTGGACAACGGTTTTGAAGTAATTCCCAAATACATTGGCAATCGTCGTTTGATGGAAGTGGCGATCGCGACTCTTGCGACCGATCGCGCCTTGCTGCTGTATGGCGTTCCAGGAACAGCCAAGTCCTGGGTATCTGAACACTTGGCGGCAGCAGTTTCCGGTGATTCCACCAGGCTGATTCAGGGAACGGCTGGCACGAGTGAAGAAGCCATTCGTTACGGCTGGAACTATGCTCGATTGCTGGCAGACGGTCCTTCAATGGAGGCGTTAGTTGCCAGCCCCATGATGCGGGCAATGGCAGATGGAAAAATCGCTCGTGTAGAAGAACTCACTCGTATTCCTTCGGATGTGCAAGATACATTGATTACTGTTTTATCTGAAAAGATATTGCCGATTCCCGAACTGAACACAGAAGTGCAGGCGACCAAAGGGTTTAACGTGATTGCCACAGCGAATAATCGCGATCGCGGTGTCAACGAACTCTCTAGTGCTCTCAAACGTCGGTTTAATACGGTGATTCTACCTGTTCCCAATACGATCGAAGAAGAAGTCAGCATTGTTCAACAACGAGTGACAAGCCTGGGACGAGCCTTAGAACTGCCTGCTGAGGTGCCGGCTTTGGAGGAAATTCAGCGGGTGGTGACGATCTTTCGAGAATTGCGAAGTGGAGTCACCATTGATGGCAAAACAAAACTCAAATCTCCAACGGGAACACTCAGCCCAGCAGAAGCGATTTCAGTCGTGAGCAGTGGTATGTCCCTCTCAGCTCACTTTGGTGATGGCTCTCTAACGGCTAGTGATTTGATGTCTGGTTTAGTTGGAGCGGTTGTGAAAGACCCTGTTCAGGATCAGGTGGTCTGGAAGGAGTATCTGGAAACCGTTGTCAAGGAGCGGGACGGTTGGAAAGATTTGTATCGCGCTAGCCGTGCGATGCTCTAGGGGCACACCTTATGTCAATTCACATTTTTGGAATTCGTCATCATGGACCTGGCTCTGCTCGCAGTCTTTGTCAGGCGTTGACGCAACTTCAGCCAGATATTGTGCTGGTGGAAGGACCGCCTGATGCAGAGACAGTTTTACCGCTGTTGATTGATCCTCAGATGCGTCCACCTGTCGCATTGCTGGTTTATGCACCCGAAAACCCTCAGCAGGCAGCTTATTACCCTTTTGCAGTGTTTTCTCCAGAGTGGCAAGCCATTCACTATGGGCTGACTCAGCAGATTCCTGTCCGGTTCATGGATTTACCCCAAACTCATCGACTTGCAATGGGAATGGAAGATAAGGAACAGGAATTCGCGAATCAAGAACAGCCGTCGGAGGATGGAGAGCAAGCCGAAACAGAATCATCAAAAGTACTCCCCCAACCCCCAATTCCTAATCCCTATGATGATCCCTTGAGCCTTCTTGCCCAAGCAGCAGGATACAGCGATGGCGAACGTTGGTGGGAACATCTGGTCGAACAACGGCAGGATAGCACGGAGTTGTTTGCTGCCATTCTAGAAGCGATGAGTGTGCTGCGATCGCACATAGAAACTGATCCTCACTCCCAAGCCCCCACCTCCCAATCCCCACTGGAACCGTATCGAGAAGCCTACATGCGGAAGACCATCCGCGACGCAGAAAAGCAAGGTTTTCAACGAATTGCCGTTGTCTGTGGCGCATGGCACGCGCCTGCTTTGGCGACGATGCCATGCGCCACAGAAGATGTTGCCCTGCTAAAGGGACTCCCAAAACTTAAGGTTGAAGCGACCTGGGTTCCCTGGACATATGGACGATTGACGATTAGCAGTGGCTACGGAGCAGGAATTGCATCTCCTGGTTGGTATCAGCATTTGTGGGAAATGGGGAATAGGGGACGGGGGATAGGGGATAGGGGATGGGAAACAGATTCACCAGCTAACCCAACCCCCAACCCCCAACTCTCAATCCTCACTCCCTTCCACACCTCAATTCGCTGGATGACGAAGGTTGCTCGACTGTTACGAAAACAAGACCTAGATGCCTCTTCCGCCAGCGTCATTGAAGCGGTTCGATTAGCGGAAACATTAGCAGCATTGCGCAATCGCCCCCTTCCGGGTCTTCCTGAATTGAACGAAGCAACCCAGACGGTTCTTTGTTTTGGTGATGCACTGCCCATGCAGTTGATTCAGCAGCAGCTCATTGTGGGTGAACGATTGGGTAAGGTGCCTGCCGAAACCCCCATGATTCCTCTACAGCAGGATTTGCAGCGACAGCAGAAGCGACTGCGGCTTAAACCAGCAGCAACCGAAACAACGCTGGATCTGGATCTTCGTAAGCCTCTAGATTTAGAGCGATCACACCTGTTACATCGGCTCAACCTATTGCAGATTCCTTGGGGACGGCAACAGTCCACAGGTAACACGAAAGGCACCTTCCGCGAATCCTGGCAGCTCCAGTGGCAACCAGAGTTTGCCATTCACTTGATTGAAGCAGGCATCTGGGGCAATACGATTGAAACGGCTGCCACGACCTGGACATGTGATCGCGCCAATCAAGCCAACCTACCTGACCTCACGAAGCTGATTGATCAAACCCTGCTGGCAAACCTCCCCCAGGCGATCGTCCACCTGATGCGCTGTCTTGAATCAGAAGCGGCTCTGGCAAGCGATATGGCACATCTGATGAATGCTTTGCCGCCTCTAGTCAATGTGATGCGCTACGGTACAGTACGCCAGTTTGAAACGACAACGGTTGAGCATATCGTTAGTGGGCTGATCACTCGCGTTTGCATTGGTCTACCGCTTGCTGCGGCTTCTCTGGACGATGATGCGGCAACCCAAATGCATCAGCAGGTGAACGACATGAATGGAGCGATCGCGATCCTTCAACAACCAGATGCATTGGAAATGTGGCAACAGGTTCTTCTTCAACTGGTAGACCAGCAGGAGTTACATGGACTGGTCGCGGGGCGCTGCTGTCGCCTACTCTTTGAAGCCGGAGTTTTGCAGCCAGAAGCTACGGCACGACGACTGGGATTAGCACTCTCAACTGCCAGCGAACCGGCTCAAGCTGCCACCTGGATTGAAGGCTTTTTGGCAGGCAGTGGGTTGTTGCTGCTCCATAACTCAACGCTTTGGCAAGTTTTAGACGACTGGGTGACTCAGCTATCAAGTGAGACGTTTACTACAATTTTGCCGCTGTTGCGTCGCACCTTTTCTACCTTCGCTGCCCCTGAACGTCGTCAGATGGGAGAGCGAGTTCGGCAGGGAAATAGTCATACCCCTGTATTCGTCAAAGCAGGTTCGTTTGATAGCGATCGCGCCGATACCGTTCTCCCACTCGTTGCCCAATTACTTGGTATTGCACCATGACAGACTCTCCTTCAACAGAACGATTGAGACGCTGGCGGCTCATCCTCGGTGGTGGCGCAGCGGATGGCATTTGCGGTTCAACGAACGGCAATGGCATAGGAGGTGACAGCTTTAGTTTGGCAGGAGCAGACCAAGCGATCGATCAGACGTTGAGTGCGCTTTACGATGGCGATCGTCAAGGTGGACTGGGGGCTTCTTCTCCCAAAGTGGCGCGTTGGTTGGGTGATATTCGCACCTACTTCCCCACTTCTGTTGTAAAAGTGATGCAGCAAGATGCCTTGAATCGGCTGAACCTGCGCCAAATGTTATTGGAACCAGAACTGCTGGAGGCAGTAGAACCTGATGTACATCTCGTTTCTAACCTGCTGTCTCTGAGTGGAGTCATGCCCGGTAAGACAAAAGAAACTGCTCGAATTGTGGTCAGACGAGTCGTTGAAGATCTGATCCGCAAACTTGAAAATCCGACTCGGCAGGCAATTTTGGGTAGCCTTAATCGTTCCATGCGCAACCGTCGTCCCCGTCATCATGAAATTGATTGGCATCGTACAATTCGCGCCAACCTGAAACACTATCAGCCTGCTTACCGCACCATCATTCCCGAAACTCGGATCGGCTTTGGACGCAAACGTTCTGCCCTGCGAAACATCATTCTTTGTGTGGATCAGAGTGGTTCAATGGCAACCTCTGTTGTTTATGCCGGAATTTTTAGTGCTGTCTTAGCGTCCCTTCCGGCAGTGCAAACCCATATGGTTGTGTTCGATACGGCAGTGGTTGACCTGACTGACTTGCTGCAAGATCCCGTTGAGGTTTTATTTGGCACTCAGCTAGGCGGCGGCACTGACATCAATCAGGCACTCGCTTACTGTCAAGGACTCATTCGTCAACCACAGGATACGATCCTCGTGTTGATTAGTGACCTGTACGAGGGGGGTAACCAGGATGAAATGCGAAAGCGCGTCAGTAACCTCGTTGCTTCAGGAATTCAATTCATCACCCTGCTGGCACTCAATGATGATGGTGCGCCCTGCTATGACCATAGCAACACTCAATTCATGGCATCTCTGGGTATTCCTGCGTTTGCCTGTACGCCCGATCGCTTCCCCGATCTGATGGCAACCGCCATGATTGTGCGTTAAAGGATTGTGGGCTTGGTAAAGTAGGATCAATTCTTTCCCCTCAAGAAGCTATGGAATGCCGACTTTGTGGTCATCCTAAGTGTCATAAGCATGGCAAGCTGCCCAATGGACACCAACGCTATTTCTGCCCTCACTGCCAGCAAACCTTCTGTGAGAGCTTTGACACGCTGTACTACTGGCGACGAGTGAGTCCGGAACAAGTTCAGCAGGTGCTACAAGCTCATAGTGAGGGCAGCAGCTTACGAGGGATTAGCCGAATTACAGGCTTGGCATACAACACCGTGGTCAGTATTGTTCGGGCATCGAGTGCCAAGGCTCAGCTAATTCATAACGACCAGGTCAAGCAAGTGGCAACCGCAGAGGTGAGTGCGGATGAGATGTGGTCTTTCGTGCAAAAAAACAGAAGCAATGTCTTTCCAATGAATTAGAAGTGGGAGACTGCTGGATAGGTCTGAGTTTAGCGGACTCCAGTGGACTGATTTTAGCGGCACGAGTGGGCAAGCATACAGACGAACTTATTGAGGAATTGGTAATTAGTACACAGGGAAAAACGGCTTGCAAACAGTGGAACAGTGATGACTGGGGAGGCTATGAACGAGTCCTTCCGCCTGAAATTCTGCACTATGTTGGCAAAGACAAAACGCAGCGCTTAGAGCGAACCAACGGCATCGTCCGACAACAAACTGCTCGATGGCACCGCAGGCAAAACAAGTTCGGCAAACGGTGGGAGCAAACGAAAGTGACAACACGCTTAGTAGTCAGCTATTTCAATTGGATTTGGCGGCATAGTCGATTCAAAACAACTGCGGCTCAACGAGCAAAACTGGCTGAGCAGCCTTGGACCTGGCAGGATGTCGTTACCTACCCCACAATCCTTTAGTGCACTACCACCGCCATTAACCGTCAAGATCTCAATCAGTGGGCAGCACAGCAGATGACCTAGCTTCGCTACAGTGTTGTGAAAGAGGCTGAACCATCATTTGCTAGCACCTTTCAAAGCAGATTTTCATCCGAAAAATTTCGGAATCGGCAGAGAATAATTCTGCGCTACTGATTTGCTAATAAGGGTTATCAGAGTTTGAGAGGGGTGAAAACTCTAAAAGTTATAGTGAATTGCGTATGGTTAGACTAAGCCAGACGGGCGACTAACCATATCCCAATTAATCTGCAAAAAATTTGTGCAAAGCTAAGCAAGCATAGTTCGCTGTGTCATTATTGATCACCAAAAGCTCGGAAGAGCCTAATGTAGTTGACATTTGATACATTCATCAGATCAGCCAATCTGTCGATCACCCTACCCCTTTGAATGACTCCCAAACTGTTACAACGGCAGAAACACCGATGCTCCTGCTTGCCCTTCTGCTGGGGGGTGCAATGAACCCAGTGGCCTTAAGAACGGTTGAAAGTACTTTCAGGTCTAAGTTTTGAGTTTTGATCGCCTTCACGCCTTCAGACTTTGGACGGCGTTTGGACTAACCACCTCAAAGGTGGCAGTCAGCACAAGAAGGGCTTGTACCAGTGGGGTGAACGGAGCGACTGGAGCAATTCATCCAGGCGTTGTTTGAGCAGTCAGGCAGTGTTTTACTGTCAGCTGACCGGTTCCTCTTATGCTTTAAGTTACAGCTGCAGGAAAACTGATACCAATTTAAATTGAGTAAGCGGCAAATGGACTAGACTGAGCGGAGTTGTTTGGAGAGTCTAGTCATGGCAGGTGTAACGTCAATAGACGTGAAAGAAAGTTTGGATGACTTAGCTCAACAGTTGCGGCAAGCCGAAACGCCAAGCGCTAAAGAACGATTGCAAGTGCTCTACTGGTTGAAACAAGAGAATGCGCCGAGCATTAGTGCGATTGCCAAAGCGGTCGGGAAACATCGAAACACGGTGCAAAGCTGGCTATTGATGTATCGCACTGGAGGAGTGGGGGCGATGCTAGAAATCAAGAAATCGCCGGGGGGAGTGCGAGTGATACCCCAATGGGCAGAGGATGCTTTGGCAAAGCGGTTACGACAGAGACACGGCTTTCAAAGTTATGGAGCAGTACAACAGTGGTTGGCAGAAACCTTGGGAGTAGAAGCGGAGTATCACGCGGTCTACCAAATGACCCGCTATCGGCTCAAAGCCAAGCTAAAGGTTGCTCGTCCTCAAAATTGCCAGCAGGATAGTGAACAGCGATCTGCTTTTAAGCAAACCTCAAGGGCGACCTCAGCTTGCTGAGTCAGTATGCTCGCCACCGGGGGCAGGATGAACGTCCCATTCGCTATTTTGCTCAGGATGAGAGTCGTTTTGGACTGCATACTCTGATGGGACGATTGATCACGGCGTGTGGCATCAAACCGATTGGGCAGTGGCAGTGGTTGTTCAAAGCGTTCTGGCTCTACGGGGCGGTTGAACCTGCCACGGGAGAGTCCTTTTTTCTGCAATTTTCTCATGTTGATACCGAGTGTTATCAACGATTCTTGAATGAATTTTCCAACGCTTATCCGGATAGTCTGAACGTCTTGCAAGTGGATAACGGGCGGTTTCACAAGGGTAAAGCGTTGGTGGTGCCAGAGAACATCATCTTGTTATTCCAACCGCCTTACTGCCCTGAGCTAAATCCTATTGAGAGGTTGTGGGAACATCTCAAGGCAAGTTTGAAGTGGGCTGCGTTCAAAACGCTCGACCAACTACAAGTCAAAATCGATCAACTCCTGGCTGAGTTAACACCACAAGTAATTGCTTCTCTCACAGGTTATTCCTTTATCCTGGATGCCCTATCTGCCTTGAATACTGTTTAAATTGGTATGAGCACGCCGTTGGTTATGCAAAAAAAACATTACTCGCTCGGCCCTAACTTTGCTCGTTAAGTTTTGCTCGATGCTCAAGGTCAGTCCCCCTCTAGATAAGCTTCGAGAAATTGCACTAGCTCCTTCACTCGTAAAACCTTATGCCCAGAGTGGACATATTTGCGGGGTGGCGGTGAAGTTACCTGGTTCTTCTTCACCTGCTGGTTAACTTTTAAGGATGTAGGATTAACCACCACAATATCTCCGCAACCGTTGTCGAGCTTTTTCACAATCTCTAAAACGGTTGCCGCAAAAACTTCTGGAATGCGCACCGTTCGAGTCGGCTCATGGTTCCAGGGTGAAGGACGCCCGCCACCCGCTCTAGCACCGCCGCGACCAGATTTAACCATCTTACTGCCTCCTAGTTCTGACACAAATTCAACGCAAGAATCAACCTTTTAGGCACTGTCACAAAAGCCAGAGTTATATTTAAATGCTTTTTTAGGCTTTACTAAAGCCTTTCTGGATTTGACACATAATTGTTAAAAAATAGTAAGATTTTCTACTAAATTCAGACCCCTTATAGGGCAGGGGTTTCAGTTTGATCTGCGAAAAAGTCCCCACATAGTTAGGCTGAATAATTAGTGTTGAAGTCGGGCATTCGCCCCTCCGATGCGCCCATCGCCTGCTTGCGGGTTGATGCCGTGCAGGTCCATCGCTTTTCGCACGAGCTGGAAGTCTTGAGTAATGGCAATGTCGGTCATGGCAATACCGCTGCCGCCTATATCTGCCATCACGGCGGTGCCGCCCTGGTTATCACAGACCACGGAACCGGGTGCGAGGCTTAACCCAGTCGCAGGATTAACCACTTTTCCACCGGGGTAAACGTTGCCAAATTTGGTGGCATTGCTGGCAGATACCAGGAAGGTGCTACAGCCCTTCATCAGGCGCATATCAGCGGTTTTAGCTTCAGCAGCGACTTTCTCAGCGTCTAGTTTCTTGAGTTCCTGTTCGGTAGAGATGGCGGCGGCTCGGTCTCGAACCTGGCTAAGCCGTTCTAATACGGAATTGCGGAAGGCAGTACTTTTTGACCAGATTAAATTGCTTGAATCCAATCAAAGCCCACTTTGCCTTGAACTATCACAGGATGCTGCATCAACCATTGGCACCGCTTGACTAAGACATCCTCTAAAGCATCAAGATTGTCAAACACTTGATTAGCGATTGCTTCGCGCAGCAAAGACCAGACACATTCAGTGGGTTGCAGTTGGAGGGTATAGGGCAATAGCGGGTAGAAGAAAATGCCGGGGGCACCTGAAGTTTTTGGCTCATATGCCACGCGGCCTGATCAACCAATAGAATGATCAACTGCTGACGATGGGGATTGACCTGAGCCGCAAATAGCTCTAACGCCATCTGCATCATGGAGACATTGGCACGGGGCAATAAAAGGAAGTAGCTCGCTCCAGTGGCAGGATGGACAAAACCATAGGTGTAGACCCATTGATAGCGGCGAGAATGATGCGCTGATGGGCGTTCTCCTATGGGTGCCCAAACCCGCCTGACAATGGGTTGCAAGCCTAATCGAGCTTCGTCTTCCGCCCAAATTACAATCTCCCGATTGGGAAACAACGAGCGCAACCACGCCACATGACCTGCTAATCCTGCTTTGAACTCTGCTTGCTGCTCAAGGGTTGCGCTTTGATGATGCACCGGACGCGGCACCTGCAAGCTCAACCCCAAACGTCGTAGATACTTCCAGGCTGTTGAGGGGTGTAAGCAAATGCCAAAGTAGGTTTCGATATACTCCCCAACTTTCGGTCCACTCCAGAGTCCGCCATCATCCGGGGCACTCTGTAAGCGTTGCCGCAATAGCCGTTGCTGTTCATCACTTAAAGCCAACCGATTGCCCCCAGGGTTCAAGCGTTGCCGATTGACTAGTCCGACCGCACCCTCGGCGTTGTAGCGACGGGCAATTTTCCGCACTCCACTACAACTGAGTCCACAAATCTCAGCGGTTTGTTCGATGCTCATCGGAGTCTTTGGATGACTGAGCAATCGAATCACCAACCAACGGTTTTTCTCGCCAGCATCTTGGCACTGAACATACCGCTGAGTTAGATCTGCGTAGTCTAGATGAGGGCTAATTTGAGTGCGGGGTCGAGGCATGGACAGAGTACCTTTTTCATCTTGCTAAATGATACTCCCCTACTCAATTCCGTATAACGCAGCGAGGGTCAAATCAGACTGGACTCATGGTCACGCTGTTCTAATACCAAATTAAATTGGAGTAGTTACAGATCAGATAAACTGAGGAATGTAGAGGTGAGAGTCTAATCATGGCTGGTGTCAGCGCAATCGTAATTAAAGAAAGTCTCGAGGAGTTAGGCACCCGCTTGCGAACGGTTGAACAGCCGATAGTTAAAGAACGATTGCAAGTGTTGTACTGGCTCAAACGAGCGCAAGCACCGAGCATCAGCCAGATCGCGGTTGCAATTGGCAGGCATCGAGGCACGGTGCAAAAGTGGTTAGCGCTGTATCGAGCACAAGGATTAGAGGCATTGCTGGTGGTCAAGCCAACGCCAGGAGGAGGCAACCGGATGATTCCAATGTGGGCAGAAGTTGCCTTAGCAAAGCGATTGCAGGAACCGGACAATGGGTTTGACAGCTATGGGGAGGTGCAGCAGTGGCTCTTGGAGAGTTTAGGAATAGAAGCCCAGTATCATGCGGTCTACCAGATGACCCGTTATCGGCTCAAAGCCAAGCTAAAAGTGGCTCGTCCCCAACACCTCAAGCAGAACCGAGCACAACGAGAGGCATTTAAGCAAACCTTGCAGACGACCTCGATTTGTTGAGCCAATACGCTCGGCAAGTGCGCCAGGATAAACGACCTATTCGCTATTTTGCTGGGGATGAGAGCCGCTTTGGGCTGCATACCATTATCGGGCGTTTGATTACAGCCTTTGGAGTGAAACCCATTGGCTCATGGCAACGGGTGTTCAAAGCATTCTGGCTCTATGGCGCTGTGGAACCTGCCACCGGAGAATCCTTTTTCTGGCAGTTCTCCCATGTCGATACCGAGTGCTACCAATGCTTCTTGGATGAGTTCTCCAAGGCTTACCCCGATAGTCTCAATATCCTGCAAGTGGATAACGGACGGTTCCACAAAGGCAAAGCGTTGATTGTGCCACAGAACATTATCCTGGTGTTCCAACCGCCTTACTGTCCGGAGTTAAATCCAATTGAGAGGCTATGGGAATATCTCAAGGCGGATCTCAAGTGGGTTTCGTTCAAAACGCTTGACCAACTGCAATCCAGAGTAGATCAACTCTTATCCCAGTTAACCCCTCAAGTGATTGCTTCTCTCACGGGCTACCCCTTTATCCTCAATGCACTATCTGTCATTGAAACTATTTAAATTGGTATAAGGTTAGAGAGACAGAACACTTTATAAGCGGAGCACTAAACTCTCATGACAGGTAGTAGGGACAAACTTTACGAAGAAATCTACAAAGGCCGCTTGATTGAAATAGATGAATTTCAGCAGTCCATGCCCGGTTCAGTGACTGCTTCTCACTTCACTGTCAGTGTCGATGGTGTCGAGTTGCCCGGCACATTTGACGATCTCTCCTATCAACCTTTTGGTGCTTCCGCGTATCCAAAAGGTGCGCCAGATCCAGAGCAATCATCGGCACTCGCAGCAGCCAAAGCTTACTGCGATCGTGAGGCTGAAGCAAAAGACTAAAAGGCCGCTCACTCGACCAGGGGTGCTTCGCAACAGTCGGAATAGGGAGCTAGGGCATAGTGAAGCAGTGAACCGACTTAAGAACGAGACCAAGTGGGCAAAGCTAAGCAGCTCCTCTTTCGTGCAACAACGCCGTGTGTTTGTTTAATTGACAGGAGACGATGAGATGTGGCAGTGGCTGAACTCCTGGCAAAGCGCGATCGGCAGACTTCAACTTGGAGTCAAACAACCTGTGGTTAAAGAGCTACCCCCACCACCAACTACCTTGCTTTCCCCTGTCTCTAGAGCCGCAGTTACCCAGGCTCTACCGCATCCGCTTGCCGTTGACTTGCTTGAATCCAGCTTGTTTTACCGCTCTATCGAGGGCAAAATTGTGTGCCGCTCGATCGCGTCGGGTGCAATTGAGTGGGAATCGAAAGACAATGCCTATCCCTTGCGCGTCAGTGATCACATTCTGTGGGCGGTGCAAGGTGATGCCATCGCCGCCTATGCGACGACAGACGGTCAACTGCTGATGCGATCGCAACCGCTGTGGCTACCAGGTGGAGCGACTCATACTCTGTGTGACTTGTCTCAGCAAACCTTGCGAATCTATGCAAAATATTCTCCACCACCAAATACCGGAGTGTGGGTTCCTCATTACCCCAATGAGGATGCGGCAGCGTATGAGGTCAGTCTGATCAGTGGAGAAGTGACTACCCTATACCAGTGCACTCTGCGTTGTTCACAGCGGGCCATGGGAGATGAGATCATTCCCAGGCTCCCTGACGCGTTACGCAGCGCCCTGGAAAGCCATTCTATTGATGAGCTTGATAAGCCACGCCAACTTATTGAGGACTATCGCGGCGGCAAGGTTTCTCGTGACGAGCTATCCCAACGTCTTAAGGACGATCTCAGCGAACGCAGCAAGGCTTATGACGAGTTACTCCAACGCATTGAGGACTATCGTGGTGAGAACAGAAAGGCTTATCATTGGCCGGCTTGGCAAGAAGTTGAGTCGCAATTTTATGGGGGGAGAAACTCTAGAATGGCTGAGTTGAAGAAGGCTTCTGTTGTCGTTTTCGATTACTCTGTTGACCAATCCGTCAAGCGTAGGACTGCATTAAGGGTTTCCAGTAACCAACCTCCTTATACAGAATACTGGCAAGATCCAAACTACTGGCAAGTCACCTTAAAAGAATTTTGTCTAGAAATACCGCGCTGCTAACGCTCATCATGGATTCCTGTTCCATAGCGACCGACAAAGAAATTGAAGTTTCAGCGCTTTGTAGTAGCTTTGAACTTAATAAAGGCGATCGCTGCGGTACTGATTAACAAGAGCAAGATTCTTCAGACTCAATAAGACTGCCTCTAACTGTTCTGTCTCTAGTCTGTCCCACTCCACAGCAATCGGATACGACGAGTGAAACCGCCACGCTCGATTTGTCTCCGTTTTTGTTCTGCCAACACTGCTTCCCGATCAATGCTGTAGGCTGCCATCAGGTATTGTTAGCGTGCGTCTTTCTAAAGCACTAGCGGTTTTATAATTGAAGCATGCAAAAGCTCATGATCACCCGACCTGATGACTGGCATCTCCATTTACGCGACGGCGCGGCATTGAAAGCGGTTCTGCCGCATACGGTGCGTCAGTTCGCCCGCGCGATTATCATGCCAAATTTAAAGCCTCCAGTACGCTTGGTCGCTGATGCAGCAGCCTACCGCGATCGCATTCTTGCAGCAGTTCCAGAGGGTCAGCAGTTTGAGCCCCTGATGACGCTCTACCTCACCGACAACACCAACCCCGAGGAAATCATCGCGGCGAAAGCCTCTCAGTTTGTCAAAGCGGTCAAGTACTATCCAGCCGGGGCAACGACCAATTCAGCCCTTGGGGTGACGGACATTCGCAAGTGTGATCGCGTCTTTGAAGCAATGCAGCAGGTAGACCTGCCTTTACTCCTGCACGGTGAAGTGACCGATCACAATGTTGATATGTTCGATCTCGAGAAGGTGTTTATCGAGCAACATTTGATCCCTCTCAAGCAACGATTTCCCAGGCTGCGCGTAGTCCTTGAACACATTACCACCTCCGATGCGGTGCAGTATGTCCTATCTGCAAACAACATCGCTGCAACCATCACGCCACAACATTTGTTATTTAACCGCAATAGCCTGTTCCAGGGTGGCATTCGCCCCCATTTTTATTGCCTGCCAATTTTGAAACGAGAGGAGCATCGATCAGCTCTTTTACGAGCAGCAACCTCCGGTCATCCTAAGTTTTTTCTAGGCACCGATAGCGCCCCCCATCCTCGAAATAGCAAAGAAAGTTCTTGTGGCTGTGCAGGTTGCTATTCGGCTCTGCATGCGATGGAGTTGTATACAGAAGCGTTTGAGAGTGCCGATGCCCTTGATAAACTTGAAGCTTTCGCCAGCTTCTATGGGCCAGATTTTTATCAACTTCCACGCAACACTGAACACATTACATTAACCAAAACGACTTGGCGTGTTCCCGATGAAGTTCCATTTACGGAATCGGCACTTGTACCCTTGCAGGCAGGTCAAGAAATGACTTGGCAAATGGCTTGACCCTAGAATCCACCTGACTTCTGTCATGCGGTAGATTGACGGTATAGAAAAAACCTATAACGTCATAGTTGGTAGCACTGTATATGTTCCTGAGATAAAAACCAGGAGTTTTATCTCATGGTCAAGCGATCGCTCCGGTCCTCTCTTCCGGGAATTCAGCAAGATTGGTGAAATCAATGCGATTGGCTAGCAAGACGATGAAGTCTTGAAACGGCTGCACGTTCCAGGCGATCGCCATTAATAGCAATAACCCCAACAACAGAGAAACGACTAGCAGAAGAGGACTCCAGCCTTCTTTCTGTTCTTCTCTTGGCTCCGGCTTGCTCGCATCAGCCTGTTGATTCTTGCCAAGGCGAATTCGGAACTTACGTTTAGATTTGTCTGCGGTTTGGGTCATATTTTCAGAAATTTTGGTTTGCGCTTTTTCGGGTTGATAGGGATAGCTCGTTTTTGCAGAGTCGGTCAGATACCACTTGAAAAGGGTGTCGCCTTCCGATATCGCCTGGATATCCGACAGGCTGAGGTAAGAGGGCTTTTGATCCTGAAAAGGTGCTTGCAGCCATCCGTACTCTCCTTCGGCTTTGTAAGCCCAAAAAGTACCCCGCTCTGGGTGAGATGCTGATACCAAATATTGTTTAGTAGGGTCAATCTGCTGGGGAGGCTTGGCGGCGGTTTGAGTCATGAGAGTTGCTCCACATAGTTAGGCTGAATAATTAGTGTTGAAGTCGGGCATTCGCCCCACCGACGCGCCCATCGCCTGCTTGCGGGTTGATGCCGTGCAGGTCCATCGCTTTTCGCACGAGCTGGAAATCTTGAGTAATGGCAATGTCGGTCATGGCGATACCGCTGCCGCCTATATCTGCCATCACAGCAGTGCCACCCTGGTTATCACAGACTACGGAACCCGGTGCGAGGCTTAACCCAGTCGCAGGATTCACCACTTTTCCACCGGGATAAACGTTGCCAAATTTGGCAGTATTACTGGCAGATACCAGGAAGGTGCTACAGCCTTTCATCAGGCGCATATCAGCGGTTTCAGCTTCAGCAGCGACTTTCTCAGCGTCTAGTTTCTTGAGTTCCTGTTCGGTAGAGATGGCGGCGGCTCTGTCTCGCACCTGGCTGAGTCGTTCTAAATTGCGTTGAGTGTCAGGGATGGAGGCGATCGCACAGCCGACTAGAGCCACACCCAAAACAACTTTGATGACGGTGGACTGATGGCGGCGACGGTAGCGAAATGGTAGTTTCATAGGGTGAATCCTTGTGAGGGTTTGCTTTTTTGTAGGGGGTGATCGCGTTGCCGTCCAAAGTTCCGCGATCGCTCTCTCTTAGTTTTTTGCCCAGTAGGTAACGGCTTGGTTGAGATAGCTTTCATCGCGCTCCATAGCGACGTTGGAGCATCCAGCATCAAATTGGTTGCCGCCTGAGTTAGCAGAGTGGATGATGGGCACTCCATCAAAATCAACTGATTGAATGATGGCAACATGCCCGGTGTTGCCTGTCAGCCCAGGTGTGCCCGGTGGAATTCGGGCGATCGCTCCAGCTTCCGGCTGGGAAACTTGCTGGTAGCCAGCGGCGATCATGTGGTCTGCAAATTCCCCGGTGTACTCGCTCAGATCAGGCACTTGGAGATGTTTGCGATGCACATATTCAGCACAGTTGCAGACTTTAGTCGATGCTTGAGCGCGCTGAATGGGGGCATGTTCTGGTTTGATGGGATGGGCGATCGCGAAGCACCCGGCAATCATTAGAGCGACTGCGAAATCAAGATCCATAGGGTTCCTCCAGTAACTCAGCAAAGATTTGTTTGGCTCGTTCGTAGTCGGGGTCTGCGTCGGTTTCGATAATCAAAGTGGTCACGCGATCAAAAAGCGGCAATTGCCCAGGGCAAGACGGCGGCGCGGGTTTGGGTGGTTTGATCTTGGGTCGCTTCATTCGGATTCTTTTGAGGGGCAAGGATGAAGAGCAGCAGTGCTAAGCAGAGAAAAGCGGTTACTTCCCCAAGGCTTGCAACAATTCCAGTGCTTCTTTGAGGGAGTCGGTCTGGTCAGACTGCTCAGAGTCAATCCGATAGGCTTTCTCCTGATAGCGCTGCTGTTGCAGCTTCAACGCCATCGCTTTGGCGGCGATCGCGTCTTTGGCTTGCCTGGTCTGGTTCAGCTTTGCCTTGCGATTATCTAAGTCGGTTTCCATGGCATCACTGATTTGGTCTGCCACTTCAATAAATTGGGTGGCGACTGCCAGGGGGTCTTCAAAGGTGATGGATTTCCCAGTACGCAATGATTCCAGACTGAATGCAGCAGGTAGCTGTGGAGTGGAGAGCACAATCTGATGGTTGCCCACTTCTACGGTGGTCTGGATGGGCACAGGTTCAGGGTCTGATGGGGCGATGTCAAATTCATGCAGCAGGCGATCGCAATCAGTAGGACTGACCCCTTCTGAAGTGTCGATGCCCAATTCTTTACAGCGGTTGAAAACGGTCGTTTTGGCAAGGGAGTAATCTTTGCAAAACTTGGTCAGCGAAGTCTTCATGGTTGCCTCTGAACGGTGTGGGCACTGGGGTGGAACGATTAGAACACGCACGGAACAGCCGAAACAAGTAGCTCTCGTTTCAGGTGCGTTCTAGTGCTGTTTCTAAAGTGTTCCGATTTCTGAAATGATGCTAACATGCTAGAGACTAGATGAGTCAAATAGATCCTATGTGAGTCTTTTGCTATTATTCTGAATATGGAGCGTAGAATATGAGTCACATATCTCTAGTCAGTGACACAGTGGCGCAAAAAGGACGTATACCCGTGGATGTTAGTGATTTGCGGGATTCAATCGAATCGTGTAGGGATGATGCAGCATGGGCTGAACTGCCCTTAGCGGCAAAAATTCGTGTGCTGATTAGAGAACGGTTGGATCAGATGGAAAAGGAAAAGCTAGCCACTAGCAAGGGCAAGTAAGGGGAGCGATCGCTGATGACCACCCAAGTTCTACAAATATCCCAACCCAAACGAGCCAAAGTGATTGATAACGTCAGTTGGGAGCAGCTTGAAGAAATTAATTATTCTCTGGAAGATGTTTCAGGGCTAAAACTGATTAACCTGGATGGAACGCTTGATGATGCAATATCCCAATCAGCCTGATGCGGTGACTGAGTTTTTAAAGGCGATTCACCAGCAGTTGTAAAAGAGGCAAGGGGTAAAGCCGTCCATAACACCGTTTTGCCAAAGAGTTTCTCGAAAAGTGCGGCATTTCCCCAGATCTGCGGTTAGATCAGACATACTCTCTACAGCACAGATCACTGGCAACCGTCAAAGCCGGAGATGAGTCAACAAGTTTCCCTGTTTGAAACCCCCAGGAGGTGAGCCCGTGACATAGAAAACCCTTTAAAAAGTCGAAACCCCCACTGCGCTAACAGAAGGGGCGAAAGACTTTATTTAGTTCTGGATAGGATTCGGAGACTCTAACTACGCCCAGGAAAAGCAACGTTAGGTCATCCAGCTTTGCTATGCCAATTTTAGTAGCAATTTGTCAAAAGGTGCAACATCTTTGATGAATTGTTTAACTTTTTTGCATAGCTTCCTATCCTCTGTTGTTCAAACATAGGAAGTTGATCATGCGTCGAAGATTTTGTGACCATCGGGAGGGCAGCCCATGCCGCTAGCCCTCTCTCGCTCTTCCCATCAATTTCAATCGGTAGCGGAATCGGAGGATGCCTTCCTAGCGCTGTTTCCTCACCGCCATGACTACATCTGGGCAGAGCATCCCCAGCCCAACGCCACCCCAGCGTGGCAGACCGAGAGTCGTCACCCGCTCTCAGATCGCTTGATCCTGCAAGGGGGCTATCTCTACGGGGTGCGCTTTGGACCGAAAACCAACTACCTGCTGTTCGATATTGATAGCGGCAGTCTCTACCATCCCCGGCATGATCCCTTCGCGATCGCGCGTCTGGTCGCTGCCCTGGAAATGCTGGGACTGGTGAGCTACATTGCCGTGACCAGTTCCTACAGTGGCGGTCTCCATCTCTACTTTCCGTTTGAACGGGCGCAGAAGTCCTATGAGTTGGCGGGGGCGGTGCAAGCGCTATTGGAGAACGCTGGCTTTGTGTTCTCTCCCGGTCAGTTGGAACTGTTTCCCAATGATCGCGGCTTCGTCGATGGCAAGCCCACGCTGTATGCGGCGCATCGACTACCGCTCCAGTTGGGTTCTTATTTGCTTGGCTCCGATTGGGAACCGATCTTTAGCACTCCAGCAGAGTTTGTGCATCAGTGGCGGTTTTGTCTACGGCGCAATCGGATCACGTCTAGAGCGTTGAAGCAAGTGCTGAAGACGGCAAAGCGGCGGCGCTTTAGTCTATCGGGCAAAGTAGACAAGTTCTTGAATGACTTGAATGCGGAAATTGAACCGGGTTGGAGTGGGACGGGGCAAACCAATCGGATTTTGGGACGGATTGCGTTAAGAACGTACATCTTTGCCAAGATTCTCTATGGTCATTGCCTGGAGGGCAGGGCGCTGGTGGAGAAAATGGTGGAGATTGCCACGGCACTTCCGGGCTACCGAGAGTTTTGTCAACATCAGCATGAGATTCGGCATCGGGCAGAGGAGTGGGCACAGTCGGTTGAAACCACGACTCGTTATTTTCCCTACAAGGGGCGGAGGGCTAAACCGAATCGGTCTTCTAGACCAGCGGAGACTCCAAGCTGGCATGAGCAGCAGTTGGATGAAGCACGGGGACGGATTAGCAGGGCGATCGCGCTCATGCTGGAGTCGAATAGTCTACCGATTGGGGCGACAGCAAGGTTTAGTGCTTTAACGGCAAGTGGCATCGGTGGGGCGACGCTCTACAGGCATAAGGATTTATGGCATCCCGAATACTTGATGCCTGTGGATAACCCCCCGTACCCCCCAGGTTTAGACATTGAGCGCGAAGGGAACGCGCCAAAGTATCCAAGCTTATTAGCGCTTAAGTCCAGTAATGTGCCATCTGGTAAGGAGTTGAGCGGTGCGAGAGACTCAAATGCTCAAGCAATAAGTAGTAATACTCAAGAAAACCGGGAGGGGGTTGAGTTTGTCAGGCAGAAGCTGGCTGAGGTGGAAGAGGTGCAGGCATATAAGCGGGCGGCTCAGTTGGAGCTTTGGCAGCAGTATGGACAGCAGAGGGAACAGTTTACTCATCCTTCTCCGGCTCATGTGGATAAAATGCGGCGGTGGTTGGAGTCGGGAGATGCCATTCTGGTGGCGGAGGCTCAGGTGTTTCTTGGTCTGATGGAGGAGACCTCAAGGGGGGTCTGAGTAGAGGGTTAATTCGTCATTGGGGTTAGACTAAGCCGCCTCGGTGATGGGGTGGCTTAGTCTAACCCCTTAAGGGCATCCTTTGGACTGAAGCAGGGTCATAATTAAATTTAATCGCCTCAAGCAACACACTCGTGGTCAGCCTCTGGAATAATTGAAATTTAGTCTTTATCAAAGAAATTCACTAGTCGCCTCCACCAGCTTCTTCTGATTTAGAACATCAGTAGTTATGGGCTGAGTGATGGATAGTTGCGGGAGTAACATTGCAAACTGCTTCTGACAACGATGAAGCATCAGCAAGTGAGCCGAACGTGCAAAATTTGATTCCTTGGTCAACTGAGAGCATTAATTGCATAGTCAAAATATGAGTTAGCTGTTACAACGAATTCGCTCGTCGTAATACCATGATTTGCCTTCATGAATTCTAATGCTTCAATGTACCAGCTAGGAGAATCTCCTACACTGTTAAGTGATCTTTTGAGTTCATTCATAGCTGCATCGAGACTGCTCGTTCCTTCCTCTTCGGCTGCTTGCGCAACATTTAATAGGAGAACCCTCAAAACTCCTGAGAGACTTGACATCTCGATGCTTCCATACCGTCGAGCCAAGAATGGAAATTTCTGGTACATCGCTTGGACGGCGCCCCTCGCTAATCGATCTTGTTGCGACCTCAACATACTTGCCACGTCACGTCCACGTTCATCGAAAAGCCAAACACTAATGTTTTTTTGAGTAGAATATGTGTTAATTAGACTAGAAGCTGTTATTTCGTCTTTTAATAAATTCAAGTTGCGGCGATATCTGTTTATAAAATTCCCTTTGCCACTACTTGAGGGGCTTCCATGTTGGTCAAGCGTTTTCAAAAAGTTCTCTTGCGCGTCAGCAAGAATTTGCATTAACTGGAATACATCAGAAATACTTACATTGTTGGTCAGTACTTGTGTAATGCCAGATGTACATATCTGAAAAACATCTTGAAGTGTAAAGTAAACCAGAGTTCTATCCAGATCCGAAGGTGCTGCGTCAACAAAGAGGGTTTGGCTTGCTAAGCGATTCCGCAGAGCATTACGTAGTTGGGAAAACATGCTGCTGAGTGCTTGATTATCTATAACTGTTGACCCTTGTTGTGCATAAATAGGAGTTTTTAGGTATTTGGACAAGTTGAGTTCGGTTCGCCGCTGGTCAGTGATCTGTTCGGGGGTAATTGTTGCACCATCTGTTGGTCGGTTGATGGTTGCTAAAAGATAGTAACTGTGATTTGGTAAGCGATTTTCTGCGCCTGCTTGGAATACCCGCACTATCCAAGAACGCTTGAGACGGACACAGGTTTCTACGCCAATCGCCGGATTCACTAGGTGAGCATTATCTTCTGATGCACCAACTTCCCATTCCCATACATCCAAATAAACTAGATAGGAACCAGCGGTTGTGGGAATACCTGCAATTTTGGGAGCATTGGGATCTACAGGTGTGGCATCAGGAGCCACTGGTGAATTAGATCCGGCATAACTTTCATGTAAAGGTTGAGCTTTAAATTCGATGTCTTGGGTAATAAAAACCTCAACACCATCGACAAGACAGCGATTTGCACCTGAATCATCAGTACCACCACCCGCCAAAATCCTAAAATTTGCACTATCTGGTGTAGGTATTGCCGCAATGCGGAATGCGTCATTCCTAGAGCCATCGCTCTTAGCAGGAATGCCATCGCCGATAAACCATTTTATAAACGTCCGCAACTCAGTTCGGCGGATGTCGTCCATTTCATTCCAGTCAGCATCAATTAGCGGCACCCCCTGCTGTAAGCGCACGCTGGCATACCGCTTGAGCGGATCAAAGGTATCGCGGGAAAAGTTGCCCATTGCTGCTAACTCCTACTCTAAAAGGTTAAGCGCAAGGTGCGCTGGAGGGTAAAGCCCTCCTGGAGATCAATGCGGGGATGAATCCGATGGTTGATCAGAACTCCAGTATTTGAAGCAGCGGTTCCGCCTGAAATCAGCCCAAACTCTCGCAATTGGCGATCGCCAATCGTAGGAATATCTTCTGCGAGGAAATCGACTCTAATTTGTAATTGATTGGATGGACTTAAAGAGGTACCGCCGACAAAAATCATTTGGTTGGCAGGTATGGGTTTGCGTTTCGTTTCACGATATAGTCGTGTGAGTTGGCGACGTTCGTCATCACCAGGTAGCACTGGGGGTAGGCTATCCCAAGAATCCTGTCCTGTTCCAACTGCCCAAAATGTTAATGCCTGTCCCTCTCCCTTTATCAGCGCAGCTAACACTCTACGCAAACCATCGACAATTAAATTGGGCTGCCAGGGAGTTTGCCAAATGACATGACCGTCAATATCGATTAGGGTGTCCTGAAACTCTCCCTGGGGGCAAGAATATTTGAATAGTGGTTCCTCAATCATGGAGTGCCTCCACTAGGAGATGGTAAGGATTTATTCATAGGTAAGGGCAGAGTGCCAAGTTCTGAAGCGGACTTCGATGGGAGAGGCTGAAAAATTTGTAGTCAGATGGTTAAGCGTGTTGGTCACAAATAACTGCCATTCAGGGATGCGATCGCTACCTACATCAACCCCATCACTATAGATTTCTGCCTCGTTTAAAACACCAATATCCTCTGCCAATTCTGTGACGTTTTGTATTGTGTCGTAAATCTCTTCAGCTTCAGCCGGTTGCAGGAAGAATTCAACTCGCGTCTGAATGGGTAGGAATTGTGGCAGGACATTTTTTAGGAGCTCCTGATCGCGTTGTAGCAGATCGGGATCTTCGGTGTCCGGCGTTAAGTAGAGTCCGACGGTATCGCGACGGGCAAACCAGGCAAACCAGTCAGCTGAGCTTGTGGGTCTACCCTGCGAGTTTACAACAGCGGTGTAGGTCTGGAAATCATCGAACTGTTCCCGTAAATTCAGCTTAGTTAGATTACGAGTATCAACGGTAGTACACCCGACGTATCGGAAATCCGTGGTGTCGGTGGCACCATAGACCTGACTGGTGTAGGTCAAACTCTGGTTAGAGCGGTAGATCAATAGAGTACCCTCTGGATTAGCGATACAAAGGGGTGCATGTTGAGAATAGGCACCTGTGGTGATGGGTTCAGCTGTACCCCAAGTATGGGTGGTTGCATCCAGCAATGTGTGCCAAATCGACCAGCTTCCACCCCGGGTAGAACTCCAAAACAACTCAATTGTGCCGTCTTCACGCACCAGTGCAGATGGGTCCCGATCGTCATTGCCCAGTGCAGCCCAGGGGAGGGTACGCACCTCACTCCAGTCACTGGTCACCGTTGGATCAAGTCCCTGTTTGACTCGATAGGTAATCTGCCAGCGGGTTTGGGGAACAATGCCAGATGGCTCTTGGCGTGCCCAGAAAATCCAGAGGGGCTGCGTGGCGGCGGTGGGATGGATGACTACAAATACATCGTTCACGGCCCATGGATCTTGTCCACTTGCCAAAGGGAAGGTAGCGGCGGTTGGAAGCTCCCAATTGGTGCCATTGTGTCGGTTGTATTTGAGTTGTTGCCGTCCATCAATGGATTCAATCCAGAATAACCAAAGACCATTGCTGGTATCCGTAACTGCGCAGGGTTGGCGGCGATCGCTCCCATCGTTTCTAAAAAGCTCAACCGTAGACCAACGGTCATTGATGCGAGTTTGATATTGAATTTGCCAACGGTTCTCAGCCTTTACATAGGCACTCCAGAACACCCACAATCTTTCACTTTGAAGCACTGGGTCTCGCTGAAGCGCGGCGGTTGGATATTTTTCAAATACCTGATTGCTGTTTAAGGGTTGACTGGGTGTCCATTTCTTTTCGTCTGGCGCGTTGGGCGTATAAATCTTGTACCAGATCTCACAGCGGTTTTGCTTGAAGGTGTGATAGAACAACCAGAGCTTTCCACTCTGATCTCGAATAGCGGATGGACGACCTTCATAGGCAAAATTGAGGGATAGAGGTTTGGTTGACTGAGACCACTCGCCGCTGCTATTGCGTTGGCGTAGCCAGAGGTTTAGCCGCTCTGGGCAGTTAGAGCGAAAGACGTTATGAACAAACTCTTTGGTGCGACTCTCCCAACCGATGAACCGCTTGACGGTTGCTTCCAGGGTTGGAATCAGCCCTATTGTTTGATATAGATAAGGGGCGTATCGAATTTCATTGCGTTGCTTGGCAATTTCTATGCGGTAATCGGTTTGCCAACCAATCCACTCCGCTAACAGGGGCAGCAAGCGCCCATCGACACGATCGAGATTGTAGGCGTTGAGCAGGGCAGTGGCAAAACTGTAGAGCTGGTCAAGCTGCTCTCCTGGCAGTTCAAGAAAGTCGCGCAATTGACCAGACTCTGCATCGTAGCGATGATAGATAGCCGGGAGGAGATCGTACAACTGCCCCGCTGTATTGTATGGCGCAGTTGCCATCGCAGATATACGGTTGTGCGGATCGAAGTGGTACTGCTGCGGGCTGCGGTAAGGAAACAGGGTGTAGTAGTAAACGGTTTCGCCCTTGAGATCCTCATCCTCAGCCGTTGTCAAACCCTCCCCCTCTTTGACTAGTTTGCCATCGTTGGGGGATATTGGGTGGGTCTCTTCCCGCCGGACTACCCGCACACCTGGGTACTGATTGGGTGACGGATTCTGCCAGTGCAAGCTGATCTGGTTACCAACAGGATGGGGAGTGGCAGTAATTTGCAGCAAGCGCATGATTACCCTCCCTCTTCTGAGGTTGAAAATTTGATGCCCTTGAGATAAGCGGGATCATCTGAGACAATCGGTATCTCATTACTCCCCAACTCAATCTTGCCGCTGTTCTCGATCGAACTAGGTGCTGCGCCCTGTCGTCTGAACTCTGTGATGTTGACGTAGGCAACCCCTGCGATCGCCTCCATCGCTTCATAGAATTTACTGAGGTAGAGGGTCTGCTTGAAATCAACATTCTCCAGTGCCAGTAACTTAGCAACAGCGCCTTCTAACTGCTCCTTAATCTCATTACGGGAATAGTAGCTTTCAACTCCAACTTCGGCTGTGATATAAATTTTGACGTAATCGACATCGGCGATTTCAATGAGGGTTGTGAGCGGACGTTTATCCTCAAAGTAGGCTAATAGGTTCGCTTCTAGCACATCGCTGACTCGTCCGCCGCCTTCAGGGGCGATATAGAGTGTTACAGTATTCCAGTTCGTTGACTCTGCCCGCACTTTACTCACACCATTGAAGTCAAGCGCCAGTGATTTGTAGTCATCCGCCGTGACAGCCCGTTTGAGGGAACGAAACACTTTGGGCGCGTTCATGACAGCGCGTTCAATGCTCTCTCGATCGGCACCGCCACTAGCAAGAGCAGGATTGGTGACTTTGGCCCCGACCAGTGCTAGTTGAGGCGCACTGGCAAGTGTCTCGATCGTGTTAGCAGGCACATTACCGAACGCTCCACCACCAACCCGATAGGTTACTTTGATCTGGCGTCCACTGGGTGGAATAAATCCGAACGCCCCATCCCCAAAAATCACGGTTGCCCGATCCTGGTCATCGATCGCTAAAATAAAATCGCGCTGCTGCTCTCGACTAAAGGCTAAACTTTCGCGCAATGTCCAGGGTTCAATGATCCCGCCCTGCTCTGTCAGCAGCAGCAGATCTTGATTGACCTGCCGTGTGGTGTTAAGGGAACGTAAAATTACACCCGCATGACTCAGGGTGAAGCGTTGATTCGGCTTACCATCGGAAACTCCCAGAATTTCATCCTTCACTAACCGTCCTTCTTCAACAGGGATACCGTCTGCGTAGATTTTCTTGGTTCTATCCTTTAGATCGAGAGGGAGTGTAGCGCAATTGATGATTAACGGTGTTTCACTCGTATATTCAAAGCGCACACTCTTTTTGTTCTTCTGGCTCTTAGTCGCGAAGGCATCCCCTTTAGAGATTGTCAATACATCACTGACCGAGGTGGGAACGGTCAGGACGAGTTTGGCTGCTGCTGGAGAAGCGGTTGAGAGGCGATAACCGATGAGGCGCAGATGTTGAATAATGCTGCGGCGCGTTTGGGCAGTGCTGAGAAAGCTCTCATTGGCAATGCGATCCTGGTAGTAGCTAAGGGTATCGCCCATATGGGCAAAAAGCTGCAAGAGCACATTGCCCATGTCAGCTTCTGAGGTATAGTCGGTCCACTCCGGCAGCTTGGTGGAAATCTGATCGCGCATGGACTGGAGCAGACTATCGTAGTCGCGAGCCACGTAATCGATGACTGATTGCCCATCTACTTTTTGGATTTCCGCCATGTGTCACCTCTGAATCACTGTTACCGGAATTGAATCCGCACCATCTGGCGCGACAGGTCTACCCGTTTGGTATAGACAATTTCAATCATTGCCGTTTCTTGTTCTGCTTCGACACTCACCGCATCCACGATAATTTCATCCCGAAGCCAGCGAGTCAGCGCCTGCCCCACGGTAAATTCCATCGCATCCGCCAGCACAACATCGTTTGGTTCAAAGACCAGATTAAATAAACCACAGCCAAATTCCGGTAAGTTGACCCGCTCTCCCGGTGCTGTGAAGAGCACCTGAATCATTTTGCCACGAATGGCTTCGTCACCATCGCTAGAAATAATGCGACCTGCTAGATTGACGGAAAATGGAAACCCAAAACTTGTTTTACCCTGTGCCATGAGCCTTTAAGGATTGATTGACACTATGGTTGAATGACCTAATCGGTAATATCGAATCACTCAATTTTCCCTGTTCCCGTTTGAGTCCCTTTACCAATCATGTTATTGTTCGCATCCTTAACCTCAACAGTGATATCTGAAACTGAGCCTCCTTTCACAAACTTATCGATTGCCTCAGCAATATCTAGAGACAACTTCTCAAGGATATTGTTTTGAATCTCATCAATTTTTTGGGGATCTGGATCTTTGGGAGCCTGAGTTTCTTTTGCATCTTTAAAGGCTTGCTTGATGTCTTGCTTTAAAGTTTCTTTATCTAAACTCATTTCATTAGTTCCCTCATTAATCTAGGGGGCAAGCTGGGAAATCAGGCAATTTGGGTAAAGCAAGGGGTGATTTAGAGATTGGTGACGAGATTCCAACATCCGGCGGCGTAAGCGTTGGTAGAGAGGGAAATTTACAGTTGCTCATCCTTCTTCACTTGACTAATACATTGCTGGTGATGAATGGTACTACTGGTGCCGCTAACATTGGTGCAACCGGAGGGATAGGAGGACCGGATGGACCAAGCGCTGTGGGATGGGTATGGGTCGCCCATATGGTACTAAAAAATGTTTTGGCTTTGATGGTCGGTTCCAGTTCTGTTGGTGCTCCCGCTGCCCCCAGCACGACTGATTTTCCCTGCATGACAATCTCTTCTGCAGCAATCCGCGCCATACTACCGCTTAACTCGATCGCCACTTTACCGTCTTTAGTAACGATTGTGATGCTTTCCTCAGACATGATCACTGAATTAGCGTGTTCATCGACCAACATTAGGTTCTTATCTTTTGAATTCAAAAGAATCGTAGAGCCTTTTTGATTACCAATGATGACACTTCCGTTCTCATCGATCGCAAAAAACGATTTATCTTTGTGTTTGATAGTTATTTTTTCCTTGCCATCTGCATCTTCCAATTGAATCGTATGGCCCTTCTTTGTCTTAATGATTTTCTGAGTAGGTGAATTTTGAATCTCATCAGCTACTTTTGGGAGTTCACTTTCACCATCAGGCTTACTCCAAAAAGTGCCTACCCAAATCGGAAATTCTAGATCGCCTTCTTCAAACTCCACCCAAACCCCAGCGCCAACTTCAGGAATAAACAGGAAACCTTGATCGCGATCGCCCCCATAGGGAGTACAAGGCATTGCCCACCCAGAAACAACTTCATTGCCAAGCACACTGGGAACTTTAACTTTCAAGCGACCTAATTTTTCAGGATCAGCATTTTCTACGACAAGCCCCCGATATTTCCCATAAAATCGGTTCTCTATTTTCTGCACTAAGTTGGCAACCACTTTTTCCAAACTCATAACCAATCGTGCTCCGAAATTTAGGTCTAGAAGTTAGGTAGAAAATTGTTCTGATCCGGTCGGCAGAATGGCATTCCGTTTCACTCGAAAGATTTGTTTGTATCCCTCAGCAGAAAACGAATGGGTGACATGGGTGACATAGTAGACACCGCTGTAAGTTTCCCCAATCCCTTTAATGGTGACAGTTTGTCTAGCTCTCAGCACATGCCCGTAACCGTTTGCGGCAACCTCTCCTTCTCCAGTGACAAACCAACTGCCCTGGTCATAAAGTCCTTGACAGAGAGCAGCCATTTCTGGCTGTCCGGTTGCCACAACTCCACCTACGACTACCACTCCAGGCTTCATACCAACTGGTAGCAAGCCGATGGCATCCATTTTTCCTAGAGCTGCTTGTTGGCTAGTTTCGGTAATTACATCCAGCACTTTCTTCGTAGCGCGATCAACTTGAACCATGGCGACGTTGGCAGGAGTCAGCGCATTCACCTCTAAAGAAAATTTCTGCACAGTGGTTTTATCGTCAAAGCGAACTTCCAGCACAGGTTGAGGAGGTGCATCGATTTGCAATGAACGGAAATAGCCGATTGCACCCTCAACGTAGCATTCAAAACCATTTCGCAGGGCTAAACGACGTAAAAACTGAATGTCAGTTTCCCGTTGAATAGTTGTGGAAATCGCTTCATTGTGAATTACGGCTGTATCTTCTGTTTTTGGTGTAAACCCATACAGGTTAAAAATTTCAGATGCGATATCACTATCTTTTTTGTTGGGCCAGTCTTTCAACTTTTCTTCTCGATCCATCAAAACGCTGCTGTCCATACCCCAGACTTCTAGCGTGTATTGAATAGGGTTACGAGAGAAAGATGGTTTGACATGGGTGATATAGCCAGAAATTAGTTCTTCAGCACCACTCTCTAAGCCAGCGGTAATAGTAATAGGCTGCCAAACTCGAAATCGTTCGTCATCAAGATAGGGCCAGGAGCCATCGGGCTGGAGGGCGATCGCAATATGCAACTGGAACATTGCTGCGAGTTCGTCATCAAGCTCTACGTCAAGACTCACCAGGTTCTCATAGAGCTCGCTGACCTCTTCGTCATCAATGGTAATTGCAAGATGTTCGAACGCCATAAATTGCCTTTATGCAAAAATATCAGGAGGAATGACGATCTGCTTGCCCGTGCGTCCAATGGTCTGCGGTTGCCCTACGATAAAACCGGCCCTGCTGATTATCTCAGTCAAGGTGCTGGCTTGAATGTTAATTTGATTAAACGTGATGATCAGGTAATTTTCGTCATCTGTCAGCAAAATATCTTCAATACCAACCTGGTCAGAGATTGTCTTCATCAACACAGCCCAAGGCGGTTGTCCTTGACTCTCAGGAAAAGAGAGGGGAAATTGTTGAGTAATGAATGGTGTTTTGCCTAATAAAGCCTGGGGTGACATGAATTCTGGATTGGCATCACAGATGCGCCACCATTTGCGGGGTTGATTGTAGTATTTATGGGCTAAGTGGTCGAGGCGATCGCCATCTGCAAGGGTGTGTTGAAAGATACCTGTTACTTCGGGTAGCGCTCTTGAACTCTTAGATGTCAGCCGTCGCCCTTTGGCATCCACTGTTACTTCATCTGGCAGTTTGCGGTAACGCGAATTTTTGAAAAACATAAGTTTTATCCTGGAATCACAACATTAGCGATGTCAGTGATATTGGTTAAATTGAGTTCCGACATGGCTTCTTTCCTCGCCTTGGAATACATGTAGGGGCTACTCCGTCCCTCAATGACGGTTAAGCTGACGCTGACAGTAGCCTGGGTTGGGTTTAGATCGGCGCTATACAGCGTTTCAGTGATGTTTAGACTATTGATGTTGACGGGCAATACTCGTTTACGTCCCCAAATGAACAGGACTAAAGGCGGATTAGGCTTGCGAGTAAAGCTAAATCCCCCCGGCGAACCTAAGAGCGATCCGAGTGCTTGACCAATCAAGCTTTCATCTTTTGGATGAACCATCAACTCCAGCGTAGAAAGCTGGGGCGAAATGCCAAACTGCTCGGTAATGGTGTCACCTTCATTCAGCTTATCGGAGGCATCTAGGCGGATCTCAAATCCTATCGTTTCCTCTTGCACGGTGACGATCTGCTCATCCCTGATCTCGGCAAGGTCGTCAGAGATCTTGTGGAAGTCCCTAAGTGAGTCTGGTCCACCACTCGGTGGAGCGTGGGTGAGGCTGCGATTGCGAGTTAATTGTATCGGATTGAACTGAAACACCACAAAGAGAGGGGGAAGGCTGATGCCGTATTCGACAAATGCTCCACGCAGAATTCTGGGTTTATTGGGGAAGCCAGACATAATTGTTTCTTTTTCACAAATGTGAACTGCGTGACCTGAGCTATTGGTGACGATTTTAGGTATTGGGGATGAATTTATTTTATGTTGTCCAGAACAATTGGGTTTCTCAGCTGCAACAAATCGATGTGAAGCGATCGCAACTGATTCATAAAGTGGGTGATTCAGGATAGTGACAATCGCCCTGCCAGGACACCTATGTCGGGCTCTGCCATTTTGAGGAGAATCGCCCGACAATCGTCTCTTACTACCTCAAACAAATACGATCCCCCTTATCCTAAAACGCAACTGCGATCGCTCCTTTCTCTTGAGCCCTAGGCACGATCGTACGGTTCCCTTCACCTGGTTAGGTGTAATTAGCTGCAACCCGTAGACTACATTCGAGTTTTCACCGTTATGTGCGGGATGACTGTTATCCCCTCGATTGGGGTACGGAGGGCGATATTCAATTTCCCCCAGAAATCAGCAATTAATAAACGTAGGTTGGGTTGCGCGACAGCAAAACCCAACAAAGCCAAAGGTTGCATTTGTATTCCGTTTGACCCGAAAGGCTTATAGGTGTTGGGTTTCCTTCGTCAACCCAACCTACGAGGCGATCGATCGCACTATGCAGGGTGCGGATCGCGCTCGCGCCCTAGCATTGCCTCACAACCTATTGTACGAAAGGTCAGGCGGCGGCACGCCCCGCATCTCGTCTTTACGCGGCTGGCCGATGAGCTTGGGGGAGCCGAAGCCGCCGCTAAGGCCGACGACCCTGATCGCGTCGCCATCCACGGCCTCGCCATAGATCTGGATCGTCATGCCGTCGGCGCGCGCCCAAGGCGTGCGCTGATCGCCCACCTGCCTGCTTAGGGCAAGCTTGCCATGAGTCGGAGAGTAAGCGTAGAGCACTCCTATTTGGCCCACAGCGGCAATCGCCGCCGAGTAGAGCTGCGCGCGTTTCACCCCCTCCTCCACGTCACTCCCGGAGGTCCAATCGCCAGTGTACCAGTCGATAAGGCTACCACCGCCCCCATGAGGGCGGTAGCCCTGAATGCCGAGTCGATTAAGCCGATTCTCGATGGGGTCTGCATCGATCAAGTCGGCATCATCGAGCGGCAGCGAGCCCATCCATTGAATCCAGAGGTGGCGCTCCATCCGATCGGCGTCGGCTTTGGCGGCCGCGTCGCTTGCCGCCTTCTGTGCCTCGCGGATGCGCCCGGAGATGGAAGCGATCTGATCGCCAAGTTTGTTCTGCGACTCCGCCGCCCCCTCCAGAATGGAGATCTGCATATCGAGCTGAATCTCGGAGAGCGTTCGGTGGCGACCTGTCAACTCGAACTCGCGTGCATCCGCTTTCGCTTCGACACACCAGTCGGAGACTTGCGCCACATCGTCAATCTTGAGGCCGAGCATCGCTAGCTCGCGGTAGAGGTCCGTAAGCTGCTGAAAAACCTCCAGGCGCTTCAGGGTCGGGTTCACTTTGCCCTTAAAGTCCTCCGTCGCCGCTTCCGCGGTGGCTGCCAGCCCGCCACCGCTGTCCGGCATAAGGGTCTTTTTCACCCCTTCCTTGACCATCGTCTTGCCGAACTCGATGAGCGTCTTATCGAGAATCCGCACCACAACCATACCGCTCAGCGCTGCGCTAAGCGGCACACCGACGGCAACACTGATAGCTATGCTGAGGACCAAATTCTGGATCGCAGCGTTCACCTTCGCCTCTGCCTCACCCCTCTTGAGAATCATCTCGAAGTGCGTGTATGCCAGCATGTAAACCTTGGCAACCGCTTCGAGATCGGCGCGGGTTGCATCCAGGCCCTTTATCCCATCGTCTAAGGCGGTGGTGATTGCCATACGGGAATTCTGGGCTTGCGTCACCACTACGTCTACGCGCTTCTCGAACCCCTTGCCAACGACCCGAAGCGCGCGCGGGGTCGCGCGCGCGGGGTTTCTCTGGAGTACGGGTGCTGATTCGCTACGGCGGACAGATGCCTCACTACCAACCATATTTTGCTGCATTACATGCGTTAACTCATGCGCGAAGAGCCAGCCGCCTTCTGCCGATTGAGGCGCATACTCACCGTTCCCAAACACCACGTCCCGCCCGACCGTGTAAGCTCGTGCGTTCACCGCCTGCGCCGACTCAGCCGCCTTCGCGTCCGTGTGCACGCGCACCCTACTGAGATCGTGACCGAAGCGCGGTTCCATAAAGGCGCGGGTAGCTGGGTCAAGCGGTTGGCCGGGCGAGTTCAAAACTTCGTGGACGATGGAGGGAACTTCAGAGGATTCTCGCGGGGGAAAAGGAGCAGTTTGATTGCCAATCGTTTTCGTCTGAATGACTTCCTCTTCTTCCTCTTCCATCTCAGGCAACGCTTCCCTCTGGACTAAAGGAGTAATTTGGTCAGCAACCTTCCTCTGAACCATGTCCTCTTCTTCTTCCGGATCCATCCGTCGTTGAATCGTTGGCTCTGGCATTCGCATCACCTGATCGGCAATGCGATCGGCTTCTTGCTCGTACCTGTCATTGGGTGAGCCAATCGTCAGCTTAGGCTGGAGTATTCGTTGCTCATTTCCTTTTGCGGCACACTTCGCACATGAACTGCCACAGGCACAAGCCCGTTGAAGCCGCAACCCATTGACGTCCGTTGTCATGTGAGTGCTTGTCGGATTGCTTGCTTGCAGGTAGCCATTACCCAGATTGCGTTGTAGGGATTGCAGAGAACCAACCGGCTCGCGCATTTGTGGCCCACTGTGGGTCTTCCCATCCAAACCTTTAGAACGGGAAGTAACAGCTTTTTTCTGTGGGTCTTGATCCTTCACAGTAAACATCCCAGATCCTCCTCAATGCTTCCTAGTTCCAGATGACGGTGCGTTCACCTCATTCCACAGTTTGCCGATCTTCTCAAATTCTCGCTTTGCTCCCCGCAAAACATGATTCATGCAGATCGCCCCTCCCTCCTCAGCCGCAAAGAAAGCCGCGCTCAACACAATGTTCTTGATACTGCCCCCTGCCACCTGAAACTTTCGTGCCAGGAATTCATAATCTAACTCCTCACTTAAAGGAGCATCAGGTGGGAAATGGGTTTTCCAGATGAGCCCTCGGTTGGCATCATCCGGGAAGGGAAACTCGACAATAAACCGTAGTCGCCGAGTAAAAGCATCGTCCATATTCGCCCGCAGGTTCGTAGCCAGAATCACAATCCCTTCATACTCCTCCATCCTTTGCAGCAAATAGCTAGTTTCAATGTTGGCATAGCGATCGTGGGCATCCGAGACTTCTGTGCGTTTGCCAAATAGGGCATCCGCCTCATCAAAAAATAGAATCGCATTGCTGGTTTCCGCTTCCTGAAAAATGCGGGACAGATTCTTTTCCGTCTCACCGATGTATTTGCTTACCACCCCAGCCAGGTCTACCTTATACAGATCTACCTGGAGATCATGGGCAATGACTTGGGCTGCCATGGTCTTACCCGTACCGGGTGGACCCGAAAACAGCGCACTTAATCCTTTACCATGGGATAGCTTGCGGTCAAAACCCCAGTCACCAAACACCTGGTAGCGATGCCTCGACTGACTACAAATTTCCTTCAGTTGCGCCAGCTTGTCTTCAGGCAGGATCAGATCCTGCCAGCCATAGCGCGGCTCAACCTTTGCCGCCAATTCACTCAACTTTTGATTGCTTTGGTTCCGGCAGGCAGTATAGAGATCAGCTAGCGTTAGATCCGGTTGTTCCGCCGTCAGGGAACCGTGGGCGATCGCCATTGCCACCGCTGCTCGAATTTGCCTGGGGGTCAAACGAAACTGATTCGCCAGTTGGTTTGCCCAAGTCTCATCAGCAGTGGGTAGATGGTTTTCTAGAGACTGCTTCCAAATAGCCGTTCGCAATGCCATATCGGGCAGAGAGAGGGCGATCGACTGAAACACCATCGACTCAAATAAATCCTGGGGGTGCCAGGGCTTTTCCCCCGCCAAAAATGCCAACCAGCCAAAGTCAGCCATGATCCTCGCCAGCCGCTTCAAGATCATCTTCCCCTTTGGCTCATCCCCCATCAATCGATCCAAGTGATCAAAATAGAGCGCCCCCCGTAGCAGCAGTCCTTCACGAAACACTAACCGCACGAGCTTTTCCGCTTCTGCTTCCTGCGCCAGTAGCAAATTCAAATCGACATAGAGCAACCGACAATTGAGCTGGGCACAAGCTCCCAGAGCTAATTCCCGCTTACCCACACCCGTTAGCCCCTGAAGATACACTACTACCCGATCACCTTCCTTTGTGGGAGGTGAGCAGTGGTGCTGCAACAATTGCTCCATTTTGGTTTTGGCGATCGGGTCTATCAACACCTGTTCCAAGGTCTGGCTAGGGTTATGTAGAGTCACCAGATTACTTAACCGTTCATCGATCTGGTAATTGCCCAACAAATAGTTCAAAATCCGCCCATCCAACCGCAGAAATCGCCCCAAATCACTCGCTCCAGAAGGACTGTGGGGATCATCAATGGGTTGGAGAATATCTGCCCGAAAGAGAGTTGCTGTCTCCGAGAAATAGAATTTGGCTCGCCAACGAGCAGAAAGGTCAGGGCTGGCGCGATCGCTTTGAGCTGAGCAAAGCAGCGTCAAAATCAAATCGACACTGGGTTTCTTGCGGGTGATGTCGTCTTGCAAATAAGCGTAGAGCCGGTCATATTTACGGTGTAGCTCTGGAGCGAGACAGATAACTACCGCCTGTGCTTCAAACGGGGAGAGTTTGAAAGTACGGGCTAACTGAATCAGCGGCAGAAAGACCTCTTGTTCAAGGCTAACCACAACCCTAGCTTGCATCTGTTGCGACAGTTGGGCAATCTGATGGCGGAGCTTGCCTAGTTCGACTGAATCTGAGTTGGGCAAGGATGCTGCACCTACTAACCAGTCCACTTCTTCATGACTGATATAGACCTGCTGGTCAACGGCTAACTGCTGGAACGGTTGGGTGCGCGATCGTAGCTTCAATACTTCCATCTGAATTCGCAGATCCAACCACTTCAACACATCATACAGATGCTCAAACGGGTCAGCATAAGCCGGCATCACCTGATTTTTGGGGATATCCGGCTGCACTATCATGGGGTTACCTCAAAGAAAAAAGTTCTCCTGAATAAGTTTGAGACATCAACTCGTATTTCGTGGAACCCTGGGGGCAAATCATTCGGAACCGTGACAGTGAATTGATTTTGGGTTAATTCTTGGGCATTGAGAATGGTTCTCCGCAAAATCCTAACCGAAGCCCGCCAACCTACCAAGTGCTCTCCTTGGAGGGTGATGGCTGTCCCCACAGATCCCCGTATGGGAGTGATGCTGTCTACTATGGGTGGGCTGAACATCGCACCAACCTCAGGTGCTCCAGTTTGGCGGACTCGGGGCGGCATTGGACGCTCACTGGCAGGCAGAGCATCGATTTGCACAACCGAAACCTGGTAGAGAATCGACAGACGAAATGGCTTTGTAAACGTACTCCAGACCCGCGCCAACTCTTCCATATCCAGCGTGTTATGGATAATTTGAATCTGTTCCCGGGCATCCTCCAGTCCATCGGCTAGGTAAGTTTGGGGCACAATTGGGTTTTCGTAGAAAACACGCATGGCTTCACCCAAAATTGCATGGGCAGTCGAGTTGCCAGTCTGCTGCTCATTGGGGGCGTAGGGTGTCATCAGGTAGAACAAATTTAAAGAAAGGGGCGGAGGTACCAGCACATTGGCAGTTCCTGGCTTGAGTTGCCAGTCCATATTCTTAAGGGTTGGATTCTCTAAAACCTGATACAGGAATAAATTAATTCGCTGATTCCCCCCCCCTTCATCCGGTGCCAGGATCGTTACATCTACAGATGAACTCAACTGCATCTCACCCACCAGGAGATTCCTGAGAGACTCACTGACCAACCCGATCGCCGTAGAAGCACTCATCGCTGTTCCTCCTCACCTGCGCGACCAGCGATACAAGCGGCTCACATAACTCCGCTCCCAAAATGCCTGCGGAGTTTTTTGGGGTGACACAGATCGTTCAACGATCTGCACAGATGGAGGCAAAACGATAGGTGGTGCTGGTCGCTGAAATTCCTTCTGAGCAGTAACCTGGGCAGTCAGGTCAGCAACTATGTGACGAAGCCTGGTCAGTTCTTCCGTTACTTTGGCTGCCGGTTGAACTGCCACAGCACTAGGAGGCATATGGATGGCACTTGCCATAGGTATGGGTGTGGTAGCAATTGGCAAGGGTGCAGTCTGGCTAGCTAGCCCTTTAGTTGGTGTTGTATTGATGCTCGTAGTATTAGTATCTGTACTTGCCTGCTTGCGAAAAGATAAGGTGGCAGATTCGCTGGCAACATCCTTGATGCTTGAATCCTCTACCAAATGTTGAGGAGTCTCAATCGAGCTAGCTGAAATTTTAGGCACGATCTTCCTAGAAGGAAAAGCTGAAATCAAACGTTGTGGACTGTCGATGGAATCAATTGCTTCGGGCATCCCTATATTGGTTTCGGCTGGTTGGAGAGAGCCTGGGATCGTTAGTCTACTCTCTAGACTAGGAGAGCGATAATTAGTGATTCCAGGAATGGTAGTGGTAATAGGCGGTTTTGTTAGAGGCGTATGGGGAAGTACTTCCCTTACCAATTCGTTTGCGTTAGTGGAATCTGATTCCCAACTACTCTGTTGAATCGAGTCTGGCAAATTCGCTGAAATCGATCGAGGTATGGCATACAGAAACTCAATGGGCGGAAGATTTGCAGCAGCAGGGGGAGTTGCATCAATGTCTGGCATTCCGAGCAGCGATCGCACATTGCTACGATAGCGAAACGGAGTCGCGCCATTAACGAGAATCTGATGTAAATAACCTGCTGCCATAGAGGGATGCTCAAGCGACATCGTTTAATTTCTCGATTTCTTCTGCAAGAATTTCAATATAGGTGCGTCGCTTTGGGCGGGGCATGTCCATAATTTCCCGCTCACTCCAGTGATAGTGGTAGGCCAGATAATGCACTTCTCGGTAAAGCAAGTCACGGCTGGTTTGTAGTTCGCCAAAGAAAAAGTGCTGGATGTCAAACGGCACTGCATAATCGCGACCACACTCCGGACACTTCGACTCCATCGTTAATTCCACTTTGGGCGCAACAGCCTCCATCTGCTGCTCAATTTCCATCCGCGCTAGGGGCGAAAGCAGATCAATAACCTCCTGCTTGGGGTGTTCAAGTGAGCCTATGCTATGAAGACAGCGTTGCAACAATAGGCTCAGTGCCTGTGCCTCATTTTGAGCCAAAAGGGGCGAGATCAATTCCTGATCGCCACCATTGGGGAGGCGAAAGGCAACCTCACGAGATATTTCTCCCGTCTTAGAGACAAAAGCTGCTTCTAGTGAGAGTTCCATCCTATAAATGAAGTTTTTATCGATTGACTCCGTAACGGGAATATCGGCAATCGTAAAGTTGACCATAATCTTCTTGCCACAGCCGGGCCAGGGGCAGCAGATGGTGGCCCGAACGTAGTCTCCCAGGGTTAGCTCTCGCAGCTTAAGTAACAAATACTGGCGATCAGCGACCAGCAGGTTACAAATTACATCTTTAGTGACAGGGCTAACTGTGCCAATGCGCTGGACACATCGTTGAAGCACCTCTGTGACTAGTGATGCCACCTCCCGTTGTTGCTGTGAAACTAGTAGTTCCTCTTCACGACCTGTGAGCGGCGTAATCTCAACCTCTTGGTGAAGGCTACCATTGCAATCCATATAGCCTCCAGGGAGGAACACCGTGACATTATCCATCACCTTATTTACCATGGCTGCTTTAGGTTTCAACGGGTTCGGTCACAGACATGTCGCGTTTCCAACCCTCATGCTCTAGTTTGATGGTCTGTATCATCACCGCATTGCCACTGGCATCCAATTCAGGAATCGCCTGGTATTCTGCAACCCAACAACGAAAAACGTTATAGGCAAGAACTGTTTTACCCTGGAGGTTACAAACTTCAATGGTGATATCTTTACGAAAGTTCTTCAACGACATCGCTGCTTCCCCCTCGTAGTTATTGACGAGATTTGCCCATGCCTCAAAGGTAGTGTCATGGGTGACACCTGCTGAAAGCGTAATCGGATCACAGGTCGTTTTGCCGGGAATCTTGTGCGGCCCACTCTGATCCCCCGCTTCATACCAGGGCGTTGATTCGGTGGTTTTCTTTAAGGCACTGCACTTGCTCAGCCCTGCCACGTACTGACCATCCCACTTAACTTTGAACTTAAAATTGTGATATGGGTCAAAGCGGTCAGAGTTAACCGTAAATCTTGGCATGCCTAACTCCTTTCTTGTATGTCTTTATGATCTACAGCAGCAATGACTAAGAAGACTGTCCCGCTTTCTGACTGATTTTCACTACTACAAATTCAGCTGGTTTGAGTGGGGCAAAGCCTACCAGTACATTCACTCTTCCTACATTGATGTCGTCCTGGGTCGTTGTTTCTCCATCACACTTGACAAAGAAAGCCTGAGAAGGTGTTGCCCCTTGAAATGCCCCACGTCGAAACAGCCCAGTCATAAACGATCCAATGTTCAGACGCAACTGCGACCAGAGTGGCTCGTCATTGGGCTCAAAAACCGCAAACTGAATGCCACGGTAGATACTGACTCGCAGAAAGATCGCCATCCGGCGAACAGGAATATATTTCCACTCCGGATCAGCACTCATTGTTCGTGCCCCCCAAAGGACGATCCCTGAAGAGGCAAATTGTCTGATGCCATTGATGTTTTTGTCGTTCAAGTTCCCTTGTTGCACATCAGTAAAGTTGACCGCCAACCCCACTGCGCCACCCAACCCCACATTCACACCAGCGGGTGCTTTCCAAACACCCCGCTGGGCATCAGTTTTTGCATAAAGTCCAGCCACAAAACCAGAAGGGGGAACCAGAATTGGCTCCGGCAAAACACCAGTCGGATCAAGCATTTTGACCCAGGGTATATAGACTGCTCCATAGGAATTCTTGGGACTGACCGCCGCCGCAAATATCTCCGCTTCCGCAACCGTATCGTTATCCTGACGCATATCACCAATAAAGAAACAATCGCTCAGAGAACGATTGGCACAGTATTTCATCCCGGCTCCGACGATCGCTTCTGAACCAATGCCAGGAATGGCAATCAGACTCACGTCATCAATGGTGTCGAGGAGCGGTAAGGCCGCAATGAAAGGTTGGTCGGAATTAACCAGATCGCCATCAGAACCAACCTGGATCGATACCACTTGGGCTGTGTTCTCAGTATTATCGCCAAGAAAATAATATGGGATACCAATGGGATTGACTAGGGGGCGTGTCACAGCCCCACCTATCGTTTCTTTACCGCTGTTCAATTTACCAAGTTTGAGCAGCCCACTGGCATCTTCACTACTATTGATGGCCGGGGCAACGGTGACTGAGGATGCCAAACTAGAAGCACCTGATGTGAGTAGAAGAACCCCCTCACTGTTTGGCGCACAGGTAAAGTTGTCGAATGCCGCCTGGTTGGTCGAAGCTCGTAGCTTTGTCAATCGTCTGACCGCAAAGGCAATCGCAGATGCGATAGTTGCTGTGCTGTTGAGGTCAGTAACCTGTCCGGCACCCAACCCTACCGCAGTTTGCAAGTCTACTTCTTGATAGCCATCCCCATCAATGTTGATGCGGAATTTCTTCCGCTCAGCGATCGTCAATGGTAGAGGTGTACCAGCCCCAAGACTGCTTCCAGCTTGGACGTTTGGATTACCCGTGACTGTAGTTTGAATCTGTGTGACTGTAGCTTGAATCTGTTTTGATGCAGAGGTGCGTGTTGCAAAAAAATTGGCACTGCCAGGAACCATGCTTAAGTTTTCAATGCGTTCCAGTAAAGTTGCCTTAGTCAGATCAGAAGGGATTACTGCATCTTGGCGATAGACAAGCAAATTAAATTCATTGGCAGGGTCGTTGCTGCCATCTGTAACTTGCACAGCTAGTTGATTCCCCCAAACACCTGGGGATTTTGCTGAGATTGTTAGGCTGGGTTGAGCCGTAGATCCACGGTCCTTAAGAACTATATTTGCCGTTTTTAGATTGGTTCCTATCCTAATGATGTAACATTGCGAACCACCATTATTGAAAAACTGGTAAACGCTATGGCTCAGAAAGGAATTGTTTAAGAAGCTGCCATATAGATTCTGATACTCTGTAAAGTTGAAGATCTTCACCGCCTCATTAAGAGGACCCTTCTCTGCGATCCCTATGAAAGCCGCTGTTGAGGTTCCCGCAGATTGAATGGGACGAATGCCACTAGATACCTCTTCAACATAAACACCTGGATAGGTCAGATTAGCCATACCTGTTCTCCTTCAGCATAAAGGAACCATTTCTAAGCACAAAACTTGTGTCGATTAGATGGAAACCATCCCATGAGCGACGGCGGAATTATTTTCATGCAGAGGGGGTTGAGCCTCCTGTATCAGTATTCGACTTTACGTCAGGAGTAGAGGCAGTTATCTCATGCACTGCGATCGAACATTGCCGTAGGAGCTTAGCGACTTCAGTATTGTCTTGAACTTCTACACCTACGATCGCCTCCGAGGTCGCGTGAGGCGGAATATGCAGAACTGTACCACTGTTAAGCTTTAGAGACTTCAACCAATTGCCCAGGTTCTCAATCTTAACCTCGTCAACTATATTCATTGACACATACCTCCTGGAGGATTAAGAATAAAGCCATCTATTCGCTAAGCCCATTGCTTGACAACAATGTTGAAGCTTTTAAATAACCATTAGCAAAACTAAATTTTAGTTTTGAATAGCTACATGCCTCAAGGAATACTGCACAAAATTAACAATATAGTCACCCCCTCCTCAACTTTACAATTGTTTATAGAGAAACTGGTGAAATTGGGTGATTGTCAATCAAACGACCCGATACTGTTGGCGAACCCCGACTAGGATCACATCGGCTATTCTAGAGAGCAATTCCCTTAGTTTTGCGAGGTGAGTTGCCATGTCCCTGGCGTTTGAACCAATTCCTTTAGTTCCTCGAGAAACAGTGCGGGTCGCGAAAGCCACTTTCCCAAAGGCAATCCTTACTTAACGCTGAGAGATGAACTAGGACCGATTTTTGCAGATGCAGATTTTGCCAATCTGTTTTCCACAACAGGGCAACCCGCAGTTCCACCTTGGCGATTGGCCCTGATCACCCTCATGCAATTCCGCGAGAATCTGTCTGACCGACAATCCGCTGATGCAGTGCGTTCTCGGATTGACAGTTAAAGCAGAGGAGTGTGATCCCAATCGGACTTCGCCAACAGTATCCGACCCCAAAAGAGACAGTCAGATAGGCGATCTCCCACGAACGACAGAATCAGACTTGGGCGGCTTCAAAACCCGTCTCAAAATCAATGCCTCAAAACTTGCGGTTGCACATGAGTTCTGTAACACCTGAAAATCAAAGCCAAGCTCCGGCTACGCTCAAAAGCTGAGTGTAGCGATCACCATATCATCCAGATTGGTAACGGCGGTGCAGTGGAGATCGATCACAGGGTGTCAAAAAAGGGGTATAAATTGAAGCCGTCTGAAACTGGCTTAAATCGACAGTTATTGCTCGCCTGGAAGGGGTATCAAAAAACGACCCTTTCTTCACGGGCTGATTTCGGTTTTATTCAGTGATTAAGGAACCGAGTTCAGCTAATAACTTTTCCAGCCTTCTTTTCTTTTTAGGATCATTCCAGACTTTTGCCTTTTTAAGTTGCTGCGTCACAATCGTCAGGCGTTGAGGTAAAGGAATTTCATCGGGTTCAGCAACATCCAATGGTACTTTAGCCTGACGCAGGGTTTTAACCTCCGCCTGAATTTCACTAACCGAAAGCTCTTGGGATATCGCCAGTTCTAACAGCTGACGCTGTTGGTTTGTATCTTTGACTTTTAGGACTTCGTTGACTTTGGTGTAGTGCAGTTTACCTTGTTGTAAAACAGCTTGAATGTGCTCAGGAAGCTTAATTAATGGAACCCGATGCTTGCGAAAACTCTCTGGTGTCAAGCGACCTACAACCGTAAAAATTTCTTCAACAGCTATCCAATCTTCACTACGGACAACGTTGTCCGTAAGCCCACGTTTCTGGTTTGCTGCCTGATTAAGTAGGCTAATGACCTCTGCTTGTGTCTTTCCCAAATTACGGCACAGCATCCCCATAATGGCATTTGTCTCTTCCCATTTATTCAGGTCGCTTCGCTGAAGGTTACTGATTGCTTTAATGTCTTCAGCAATCTGGTCGTCCACCTCAAAAAATCTAACTGGGACTTTTTCTAAACCCGCGATCTCCGCAGATCGGTGACGCTTCTCCCCTGCCAGCAAATCGTACTCATCTGATGTGCCAGGACGAAGGCGCACCGAAAGCGGATCGATCACTCCAACAGCTTTCATAGAAGCTGCCATATTGTTCAATTCATCAGGATCAAAATAGCGACGCGACTGCCCTAAATCACGATGAATTTTTTTGTGAGGCACCCAAATTACAGTGGGTTGCTCCGGGAAACTCTCAGCGTTGGATTGCTCTTTCTTACCTTCCGGACTATCTGTTTCATCTTCCTGGGCATCTGGTGCAGCGCTTTCCTGGCGAATGACCTGCATTAACCCTTTGAAGCGATTTTGTTTTGGATTACTCACCAAATACCTCCTTACCAATCGCGCTGTATTCGTTCCAGGCATTTCGAGCACGGCGATCGCTCACCTGGTGAACTAATACACCCTCATTCGCCGCCTTCTGAAACGCCACGGCTTCTCTAATTTTGCCTTTGAACAAAGGAAAGCCAGCTTCGGTTAGAAATTCTCTGGCTTCCTCTCCTTCTCGTCGAGGGGGCGGGGGCACTCTGGTGAGCAGGACTCTATATTTATCAATACCCAAAGCTCTAAGCAATTCAACTGTTTGAATAAGAGCATCGAGAGACATCGTGTCAGGAGTTGTAGGCAGAATCAACAAATCACAACCATCTATAATTTCTCTCAATTCTTCTTCTTCAGCGCTGGCTTCCGTATCGATGACAAAATGCTCACACCCTTTGCTGTACTTAGCAGATTGATTAACTCCAACAACTTTGAAAGGCAATCCTCCCCGCTCTAGACTCCGTTCTGCCCAGCGAGTTGCCGAACGGTTATTGTCACCATCAATCAGGAGAGTTTGACCTTTGGTTTGCAAATAGGCCGCCAAATGAATGGCTGTAGTGGTTTTCGCAACGCCACCTTTAAATGAGGCAGTCGTAATAATCATGGTGTCCGTAGAAGCGACTCTATTAGTTTATATGGACTTGTTGTAAGCAATCCGATGATGAGAAAAACACTTTGCACCAATGGACTGAAATCTGGGCGATCGCGTTCTTTACATACAAATTTTCATGCTTTGTGCTTTTTAGGGCTGGGGAAAATCTATAGTTGATCCACAACCAGCCGTTTGTCAGCAGAAATGAGCTTGACAATGGATATTCACTCCGGACTGTGGAGTCTCCTTCGTGCCCAAACAATCTTCCCTTTTCCCAGACGACTACAACAGCTTCTTAAGCAGCTTAAAGAGCCGAATTCGGAAGGCTCAGGTCAAGGCCGCCGTCGCCATTAATGAAGAGATGCTCACACTGTATTGGGAAATTGGTCGAGAAATTCTCAGCCGACAAGAGCGGCAAGGATACGGCACAAAAGTTGTTGATCAGCTTGCCAAAGACCTTAAAAAAGAGTTTCCTGGACTGACTGGTTTCTCAGCCCGAAACCTCAAATACATGAGGGCTTTTGCTGAAGCTTATCCAGACAAGACAGTTGTGCAATGCAGCGTTGCACAACTGCCGTGGCGACATAACATTGCCCTACTTGAGAAGCTTAAGTCAGAGGAGGAGAGGCTTTGGTATGCACAAAAGACTTTGGAGAATGGATGGAGCCGAGACATTCTCGTGATGCAGATTGAAACTCGGCTGCTTGAGCGGCAGGGAAGTGCCATTACTAATTTTGAGCGCACCCTCCCCAAAACTGATTCTGACCTAGCTATTCAGCTTCTCAAAGACCCCTATAACTTTGATTTTCTATCACTTACTCAAGGAAGCCAAGAGCGAGAGTTAGAAAAAGCACTCATTGCCCATATTCGAGACTTTCTGATGGAATTAGGTGTTGGATTTGCCTTTCTCGGTAGCCAATATTCGCTGGTGGTAGACAACAAGGAGTATTTCATTGACATGCTCTTCTACCATGCAAAATTGCACTGCTATGTTGTAATTGAGTTGAAGGTTGGAGAGTTTCTCCCCTTCTACAGTGGACAACTCAATTTCTACGTGTCAGCCGTTGACAACCTCTTACGCTCTCCAGAGGATCGACGCACGATTGGTCTCATTCTCTGCCGATCTAAAAGTGACATCACTGTGGAATATGCCTTACAAGACATTCATAAGCCAATAGGAGTTGCAACCTATCAATTGAAAGAAGACCTGCCGGAACCACTCAAAGATAGCCTTCCTTCCATTGAGCAACTTGAGATGGAACTGCAAATAGCCGCAGCACAAGTTGAAGAAAAAGACTCCAAGTCAGAAGATTAAACGGGATTTTGAAAATCCACTGCACTCATCGAGTGAATAAATTCAGAAAAAATAAACCAATAGTATAGCTAGAGGAATGAATAATTCTCAGATCAGGTTTGCCCCCAAACTTCAATATCGAGCTAACTCATGATGTTTCTAACCACCAAATTCCCCAATCCAGTTTGTTCTTCCACCGTTGAGACATGCCCTCCAGATTCCAATCCAACTCCAGCTATTAGTAGAGAGGTGTGTTTACAGGAGTTGATTCAAAATGCCCATCAAATCAACAGCTTCAGAAACTACCCTATTGAACTTGCCCTACAACTGGTAGATCGTGCCTAGAAAGCTCAAAAACTACTTTGGGCATTGCGCCAGCAAGAATAAATTTACGTGGATTGAATTGAATAAACTCCACGGAAGCAAATTGACAGTAAAAAATGCATCTAAATTGCACAACTATCTTTAGTCATCAAAAATCCCTCTGCCACATATTATCGTGGTGAGACTGTCTCCAATCTCCAACTTTTAGCTGACTTCCTGATTGATGTTTAGGAGAACAACATGATTCAAAAATCGAGCTTTCAACCTAAGCAAGTTGGGTGGGTGGGGGTAGTTGGCGGAGTCATGTTGACTCTCTATCCTGCTGTTTCGCTGGCTCAAGTTACGGGTGATGGCACGTTAGGAACGCGGGTTAATGGTTCCGCGATCGCGCCCTGTACGGGAACCTGCATTATCACCAATGGGGCGACCAGAGGCAGCAATTTGTTTCACAGCTTTCGCCAGTTTTCTCTACCGAACGGGGATTTTGCCGGGTTTATCACCACCCCGGCGATTCAGAATGTAATTGTGCGCGTGACGGGAGTGGGGCAACCCTTTATCTCCAACATCAATGGCACGATCGCCACCAGCAACTCTGCCAACTTCTTCTTGCTCAACCCCAACGGTATTGTCTTTGGTCCGGGTGCGACGTTGAACATCGGCGGCTCCTTCCTGGCAACCACTGCCAATCGAATGCAGTTTATGGATGGCACCGAGTTTCGCACCAATGACCCGGCTCCACTACTGACTGTCAGCGTCCCGATCGGCTTGCAGATGGGGCAAACACCCGGAGAAATTCGGATGCAGCGATCGGTCTTTTCAGCAGGACAAACTGATAGATTCAGCGACTTTGCTCTTGTAGGGGGCAATATGACGCTAGATAACTCAGTGATCCAAACACCAGGACGGCAAATTACTCTTAGCGCAGTGGGCGAAAATGGTTCAATAGGGCTAGGGCTGAATGGTGATCGTCTGAGAACTGAGCTAGCTCCAGAGACCTCCCGACGTGATGTTACTTTAACAAATCGCACAGTCCTGAGCGCAAATGCGGGAAATCTGATTATTTCAGCGGAGAATTTGACTGTCACAGAGCGGAGTGAACTACAATCGCTGACGCTGGGGCGAGGTAACGCAGGAAATATTTTGATTGATGTTCGTGATCGCTTGCTCTTTGATCGATCTGTAGCAACGAGTTCTGTTCGGTCGGGTGCAACTGGCAATGGCGGTAACATTCGAGTTACCGCAGGTTCTTTGAGCTTTACCAACACGGCTCGACTATCTGCAAGCACCAGCGGTATTGGCAATGCAGGTAATATTTCAGTGGAAGTTCGCGATCTTGCATCCTTTGATGATTCCTATCTTTCAGGAGTTGTGAATCGAACGGGAGTTGGCAATGGTGGCAATGTGAGTGTTTCTGCTGGAACTCTTTCCTTAACCAACGGCGGTCAACTCGTTGCTGAAACAAATGGAAAGGGTGATGCTGGAAATATTCTTATCAATGCACGAGATCAAGTCATTTTGAATGGCTTTAGCCCGAATGAAGAATTCTCCAGTGGAGTCTTTAATGGAGTAGCTCCTTCAGGTGTTGGTAAGGGGGGAGCTATTGATATTGTTACTAACTCCCTATCTTTGACTAATGGTGCTCTCCTCTTTTCGGTTGTAGGCGGAACAGGCAATGCAGGGAATATCCGCATTGTCGCCCGCGATCTTGTATCTCTGGATGGAGCGTCTCCCAACGGGACAATCAGCGCAATCACTAGTAGCGTCGCACCCACGGGCATCGGAAATGGAAGCGACATTAATATCTCAGCGAGTTCTCTTTTCCTATCCAATGAGGCTGGATTGATTTCTAATACAGCTGGACAGGGCAATGCAGGAAATATCTTAGTCAATGCTCGTGAGCAGATTTCTCTCGACAATGCCCTTATCGATAGCAGCGTTACACCTACGGGGAATGGTCAGGGTGGTGAAATTCGTCTTTTCACTGGTTCGCTAATCCTGACTAATGGTGCTTACTTGAACAGTAAGATTGCTGGGCAAGGCAAAGCAGGCAACATCCAAGTCCAAGCGACTAATTTAGAGGTTATCGGTGGAAGCCAATTCCTCACAATCACGACAGGTAGTGCATCAGCCGGAAATATTGTTCTCAAGGTGCAAGAGCGCGTCACGTTAACCGGAGCGAACAGTGGCTTATTCGCCAGTACCACTGCGAGGTCAACTGGTAATGGCGGTAGTATTACCATTGATCCGAGAACAGTACTAATTCAAGATGGTGCGGCGATCGCAGTCGGTAGCCAGGGCAAGGGCACAGGCGGCAACATTACGATTCAAGCAGATGGATTGGAGTTGCGCGATCGCGGCTCAATTACAGCCGAAACTGCTAGTGCTCAGGGAGGCAACATTACCTTAGATGTGAAAGATTTAATGTTGTTGCGGCGCAACAGTTTAATTTCTGCCACAGCAGGCACCGCTCAAGCCGGAGGAGATGGTGGCAACATCACGATTCGGACACCCTTCATCATCGGCGTGTTGGGTGAAAACAGCGACATTACTGCCAATGCCTTTAGCGGACGCGGTGGCAATATTACCATTACGACCAATGCGATCTTCGGTTTACAGTTTCAACCCAAGCTCACGCCCTTCAGCGATATTACGGCAAGCTCCCAGTTTGGTCTCAGCGGCACGGTTGCCATCAACATGCTCAACATTGATCCAAACCGAGGATTAGCAACCCTGCCCATCAAATTATCCGATTCATCTAAACAAATTGGGCAGCAATGTTCACGCCGCACCAGGGATAACAAGTTTGTGGTGTTAGGCAGTGGTGGGGTGCCTCTGGGACCGGAAGATGCTCTGGGCGGCAGTGAAGCATTAGTGGAGTTGGTGGAGTTGGGACAGAGGGGAGTCCAGGGTGCGGAGTTTAGGAGTCCGGAGATGGGGAGTTTGGGAGTGCGAGGTGACTCACCCATCCACCGTTCGGCTGAGCGCGCCTTGACTAAACGTTCGCCAAATGTCTCACGTCGAAGCCCATCGATCCAGCTACCCATTGTTGAAGCGCAGGGTTTGATTGTGGGAACAGATGGAGGTGGGGAACTGGTTGCTAATGCACCATCTACCAATCCTGTAAATGTTTGGATAACTCCTGTTCCCTGTCAGGCTTTTCAAGGGAAGTAATGCCTACCTCGGTAAATAGTCGCTTTAGTTGATAGTGTTTGGGTCAATGTCGCACGATCTCGCAATATCTTGCAGAGCAGTATAATGGTCGGGTGGAATTTTCCTGGCAATGTGGAAATTTTTCATTCGATTAATCAGGTTCACTTGTTACCCGCTGCCCCTTCCACACTTCAGAAAATAGGGATGCAAGAACAAGGTGTTAGTCCAGTTTTAGTCCAAAAGTCTGAACTGATTCTAAAAGCCTTATCTAGCAATTAATAGAGTGGCTAGATTAATTGCGCGTAAGCAATTAGTCTACGAGTTTCCAGTACTTTCAGCCGTTTCGGGCAGTGGATTTAGTCCAATCAGCTTTGCTGATTGTTCAACCTGAGATCGTGGCTTTTCTCTACAATTATTTCGGAATGCGCGATCTCGCTATGGATAAAGCTGCTTTAAGGTTTTCTCTTTAACGCATTTAGTATTGCTTAAATCATCTTGCCAAAACTCACTAGGGGTCCGGCTTAGTCTAACCATACGCCACCCTCACTCCGTAAGAAATCTGAAAATATGCGGAAAGATTCTTGCTAATCAGCTAAAAAGGCATATTATGCGGAAATAATCTGCATAATACGGAATTGAGCAGGGGAGTATCATTTAGAAAAATGAAAAAGGTACTCTGACGATGCCTCGGCGACGCACTCAAATTAGCCCTCATCTAGACTACGCAGATCTAACTCAACGGTATATTCAGTGCCAAGATGCTGGCGAGAAGAACCGTTGGTTGGTGATTCGCTTGCTGAGTCATCCGAAGACTGCAATGAGCATTGAACAAACCGCTGAAATTTGTGGACTCAGTTGTAGTGGAGTGCGGAAAATTGCCCGTCGCTACAACGCCGAAGGCGCAGTCGGACTGATCAATCGGCAGCGCTTAAACCCTGGAGGCAATCGTCTGGCTTTAAGGGATGAACAGCAACAGCAATTGCAGCAGCGCTTACAGAGTCCCCCAGATGATGGCGGACTGTGGAGTGGACCGAAAGTTGGGGAGTACATCAAAACCTACTTTGGCATTCGCTTACACCCCTCAACGGCATGGAAGTATCTACGACGGTTGGGGTTGAGCTTGCAGGTGCCGCGTCCGGTGCATCATCAAAGTGCAACCCTTGAACAGCAAGCAGAGTTCAAAGCAGGATTGGCAGGTCATGTGGCGTGGTTGCGATCGTTGTTTCCCCATCGGGAGATTGAAATTTGGGCAGAAGACGAAGCTCGATTAGGCTTGCAACCCATTGTCAGGCGGGTTTGGGCACCCGTAGGAAAACGCCCATCGGCGCAGCATTGCCGCCGCTATCAATGGGTCTACACTTATGGCTTTGTCCATCCCGATAGCGGAGCCAGTTACTTCCTATTATTGCCCCGTGCGAACGTCTCCATGATGCAGATGGCGTTAGAGTTGTTTGCAGCCCACGTCAATCCCCATCGTCAGCAATTGGTCATCCTACTGGTTGACCAAGCCGCGTGGCATATGAGCCAGAAACTTCAGGTACCCGCAGGCATCTTCTTATATCCACTATTGCCCTATACTCCCCAACTACAACCCACTGAATGTGTTTGGTCTTTGCTGCGTGAAGCGGTTGCCAATCAAGTGTTTAACAACCTCGATACCCTAGAGCATGCCTTAGTCAAGCGGTGTCAATGGCTAATGCAGCATCCTTCGGTAGTTCAAGGCAAAGTTGGCTTTAACTGGATTCAAGCAATTTAATCTGCCTAAAAAATACTGCCTTCCGCAATTCCGTATAAGTAGTAATTTGGGGTGTTATACCGAATCATTCTGCCTATCCATCCTCTATGGGATCTTAGGCGGAAAAATTCAGCCTATTAACAGTTAGCCTGCTGATTTATTTGTAGGGTAGTAGCCTCAGCGTTATCTGTTGAAAGCAGTATCAAGCTACTCCAATGCTGTTTTTAGGATAAGCTTCCGAGGAAATTGGCAAGAAATGTGAAATCGGCTGCCTGAATTGCCTGAAAGCTTTAAAGTTTGGTGAATTTTGAGTAGTAGAAGGGCAAACTGATGTGTGAAGCCTAAAACTAGTACATAGGCACCTTTAATTGTTCAGGTTCAGCTATGGATAATGCAGAGAAGATCCAGGAAGGCACAAAAGGATTTGGCAAGAACCAGACGCTGATTCTTAGAGCCCTATATCTATCTCCTCAACCAGTTAAACAGTTTAGTTCTGTTAAAGACACAGTGCTCAATCTTCAAGATAGGGGACTTATTAAACTAGAAGATAATCAAGTTTTTCTTACAAGCTTAGGTCAGGCTGTTTGTGAATCTTGGCAAGAACAAAAGGACGACCAATCGAGTCGTTTACCTGAATTAGATAGTGAAGGAAGAAAAGAGTTACCTAAACTAAGTAAATCAAAACAAGCAAAACTTGAGAAAAGTAATCAGTTTCTGGAACTTTATAAGCAAGGACTTAACAGGCAGCAAATAGGTGATCAATATGGAATTAGTAGAGAGCGAGTTAGACAAATCCTTAATATCAATCCTGCATTTCATGAGTATTTAAAAGAGTGTGAGGAAGCAGAGGCATCGGCTGAAGAAGAAAAAAGAGAAAGTGCCAAGCAAGAACTTTATTCAAGAAGCTTAGCCGCCCTTTATCCAGAGCGAGTTGCAGAATTATGGGATTGCGAGAGAAATGGAGACCTCAAGCCTGAAGATGTTCCTGCCGGAACTACACAGCAAGATATATGGTTCAGGTGTCCTATTGATGGATATTCTTGGAAGAAAAAGCCTTCTGAAATAGTAAGGCAGAGCTGGGATAGAAATGGAACTAGTGGATGTCCAGCATGTGCGGGCAAAAAGAAGAAGGCTGAAAAGCAACCTACTCTTACAGGAGTTTATCCGGAACTTACCAGACTATACTGGGATTACGAAAAAAATAACCAATCTAACTTAGACGCAGCAAAACTGACTCTTGCAAGCAATAGGAAGGTATGGTTCAAATGTCCTCATGATGGCAATGAGTGGGAAGCACGTATCACAACAACAGTGAATCAGCAGTGGTCAAAGGGAAATGCTGGTTGCCGGGTTTGTAATGGTACTGCTGAACGTAAGCAGGGTGAATGGCAACGTAGAGATTCAATAGTAGTTGAGTTTCCTGAAGAAGTCGCTAAGTATTGGTTCTATGAAGCTAATAATGAATTAGGACTCGATCCAACGAAAATGACTATTGGATCGCGCAAAGAGGCATTCTTTAAGTGCCCTACTGATGGTCACCAATGGGTAGCTCCTCTATCCCAAATCAAATCATCCTGGAAGAAAGGTAATAGCGGCTGTCCTGCTTGTAGAGGATTTGTTGCAATAGAAAGCACTTCATTGATTGCTGCTTATCCTGACTATGTGGCTCAGTACTGGGATTATCAAAAGAACAATGAATTAAGCATATATCCCGAAAAGTTCACTAGAGGTTCTCAGCAAGAGGCATGGTTTAAGTGTCCGCATGACGGATACGAGTGGAAAACTAGAATAGGCAGCATCACTAAGGGATCGTGGAACTTAGGCAATAATGGCTGTGCTCGCTGTTTTGGCTGGAATATAGAGGCTATTCGTCAGTTTGTTGCCAGTTTAGAATCTCACATTCCCAATTTGACTCAGGCTGAGTTGTATAAAATCTTTGAACAATCGGGTGTCTTAGATACGAAAAATATCGAAGGACTCAAGCTTGTTAAAGATATTATTCGAGGCAAGCTAAGAGGACAGAAACTTCGAGATGTAATTCAAGGTAAGGAAGCCAAAGTATCTGAGACTGAAGTTAATTCAGTTGATGTTCTTAAAGCTGACACTGAATTACAGATTGTTGATAGTATTCCATCACTGAGCATATCTGAAGCATCTCAAACCTTTGAAACAACCAATGACTCTCAAGAGCAACTTAATGAGCTTAATGAGCTACCAAAAGTCAAGGTACGGAAAAGTCTGGAGTTTTTGAGCAGCAAAATTGTTGCTTCGGCTGATCAAGAAGCAATTGACTTCTTTATTGCTTCTAGACGCAATCGGATCTGGGCAGAAGTTTTTAAGGATGAATCTGCCGTTGAAGCGATTGAAGCTTTTACGGATGAAGGCTACGGTCGTCAAGTAAGAGATCAATTTCTTGACGAATATAACCAAGCGCGAGATATGACCATTCCATCAGGCTGGGCATTCCGAGTTGATGGCAAAGTCACACCTCCAAACTTAATGCAAAAATTGGCTGCGGTTCACTTACGTAGCCAGCAGCGAATGTTAAACCTTTCATTAACAGGAACAGGTAAAACGATTGGTGGTATTCTGAGCAGTCGCATCATTAATGCTCATCTCACAATCATCATCTGTCCATTGGATACAGTGCAAAACTGGCATGGGGAAATCAAACATGTTTTTCCAGATAGCCGAGTTACAATCAAGAACTTTAATCCTCATTGGATAGATATTGAAGAGGGGCATCATTACGTCCTTCTAAATCACGAGATGTTCCAACAACCCTCAACGCCTGCTCACATTAGGCAACTACTAGAGCGATATCAAATTGACTTCATCATTGTGGATGAGATTCATCGCTGCAAGCAACGTGGTGATGATCCATCTAAACGGCGGCGGATGGTTCTTGCTCTGATTACCAACGCAGCAGAGAAGAATCCTAATCTTCATGTGCTTGGCATGAGTGCAACTCCTGTGATTAATAACTTAAAAGAAGGGAAGAGCTTAGTTGAATTGGTGACAGGTAGAGAGCATTCTGATTTAGGTGAAAAGGCTACGCTTAACAACTGCATGCGTCTACATCAGGCGTTTGTAACGCTGGGAATTCGTTCTAAAGTCAAACCTGAAATCGACATCAATAAAGTAAGAATTCCAGTTGATTGCACTCATTTAGTTGATAAAATTCGGGAAGAAGGCACGTCTATCCTAAAAATGGAGCAGATCCTTACCCATGCTAGGATTCCAGCCATTCTCAAGGAGATCCGTCCTAAAACTATTGTTTATACCCACTATGTTGAGGGCATCATCGATCAGCTAAAAGAGGCAATCGAGGCAGAGGGCTGGACTGTTGGTTTTCACATAGGAGGAGACAAAAGTGGTCGTAACACCTTCATTGACGGCTCTGTGGACGTTCTAATTGCCAGTAGTGCTATGGCTACTGGTGTTGATGGCTTTCAACGAGTTTGCGATCGCCTCATCCTCAATATTCCACCTTGGACAAGTGCTGAACTAGAGCAACTAGAAGGACGATTGAATCGACAGGGGCAAGTCCACGATACCCTCACAATCCTAATGCCAGTAACTTATGGTTTGGATGATGGAGAACATTGGAGTTGGGATGAGGGGCGTTTAGCTAGGCTACAAAACAAACAGACAGTTGCCGACGCTGCGGTTGATGGTGTAATGCCTGAAGGTCAACTACGTACTGAATCTCAAGCATTTCGAGATCTGCGGAAGTGGCTAGAACGGTTGAAAATAGGTGAACAGAAATCAATTATTCGTCCTAGAATTTTTGTTCCACTTCCAGATGCTGATCCTATAGATAGCCAACGACGAAATGTTCAATACGGTGACTTCAGCCGTATGAATGCTCGTTGGAATAGCAGTTATAGTCATACTACCTATGAACGTTTACAAGGTAATCCAGAAGAGTGGATGCAATATCATACGCTCTATCAAGAGGCTCGGAAGACCTGGACAGTTATTCCTTACGAGGAGGCTATCAAGTGGCTTCAGAAGCGATCTGATCTAGTTGTGGCTGATTTTGGTTGTGGGGAAGCGCTGATAGCTAAAGCCCTTGTTGGCAGGCATACGGTTCATAGCTTTGATTTCATTGCAATCAATAATTCAGTCATTGAGTGCGATGTGGCTCGTGTGCCTTTAGAAGATAATTGTCTGGATGTTGCCATGTTCAATCTGTCACTTATGGGTTTGAATACCACTGATTACATCCGAGAAGCAGCTCGTACACTTAAACTTGATGGGCAACTCTGGATTTATGAGGTAACATCGCACTTTAAAGATCTCCAAGGGTTTGTTAGAGGACTTAAACTAGCAGGTTTTAAAATAATTGAAAATACTGAAATATGGAAATTCCGGTATATTCGGGCGATCAAATCAGAGGAGGTTGATCTTTCTCAAATGAAAGTGCAACTATAGCTCTTCTAGCAAGCTAACAAACCTGCTGGAGCGGACTTTTGCGAGATCTTGGTCGTGTTGCAAAGGCTACTTGCAGCCGCTCAGCAGGAACGGTTAGCCTGCTCAAGTAATCGATATTGGTCGGATGGGTGATTATTGGTTTGATAGAATTGCCAGCCCACCAGCCTACTTTAAAATTGCTCAAAATAAATACTAATCCCTGTCGAAATGTCAGACTCTTGTTCGTCATAGAGGCAGGAAGCAGAGAAAGCTTCTGTGCTTTCATCAAACCTCAAAAGGACAAGCTCTGATGAAATACGCCATTCTGGTTTACGAGACCGAGCAAGACTTTACTAACCGTGAAACGCACATGCCTGCATATAACGCCTACTCGCAAGCTCTTGCTGAAGCGGGAGTGATGGCAGGTGGCGCAGCACTCCATCCCAGTCATACAGGCACAACTATCCGTCTACAAAACGGACAGCGGAATGTTCAAGATGGTCCCTATGCTGATACCAAAGAGCAACTGGGTGGCTTTTTTATCATTGATGTCCCAGATCTAGATGCTGCTCTAGATTGGGCTGCCCGCTGCCCTGCCGCGAGTAATTGCGCCGTTGAAGTGCGTCCTTTGCTACCCATGAACCAGGAATAGGAGATTATTTGATGAAACTGTACTACTTTCCCCCCTCTCCGAACACTCGTAAAGTTCATGCCGTTGCGATTCATCTAGGGCTACCGCTTGAACTGCGATTGGTGGATTTGCAGAAAGGCGAACAACGCACCCCAGAGTTTGTGCGATTAAATCCAACGGGTCGCACTCCGGTCTTGCAAGATGGCGAGTTTATCCTGTGGGAGTCCACCGCCATTATGCAATATTTGGCAAGTCAGGTGCCCAATACTCTTTGGCCAGAAGTTCCGCAGATTCGAGCGGACATCATGCGCTGGCAAAGTTGGCAACTTGCCCACTGGTATCAGGTATGTCAGCCCTTGCAGTACGAGAACTTCGTCAAGCCTCTCTTGCAACTGGGAGAACCTGATCTGCAAGTCGTGCAACAGGCAATTGAACGCTTTCATACCGAAGCGATCGCCCTGAATCATCATCTGGCAGAGCGTGAATTCTTAGTCAATGCCACGTTGACGTTGGCTGACTTTTCGGTTGCCAGTGACTTAACGTATGCGGTGCCTGGGCGATTCCCCCTGGAAGACTATCCTCATATTCGCACTTGGTATAGTCGGATTGAGCAGTTACCCGCTTGGCAACAGACAGCACCGAGAGGTTAAACACAGATGGATGCACGTCGAGCGGCAGAATTGGCTGCCCGCAACTCCTATGGCAGGTTGGTTGCTTATCTGGCAGCACAAACAAGGGATGTGGCGGCCGCCGAAGATGCCCTCGGCGATGCGTTCCTGACTGCCTTAAAAACTTGGACGGAGACCGGAGTTCCCAAAAATCCTGAAGCGTGGCTGCTGGTAACGGCGAGACACCGACTGATTGACGCATCACGGCGATCGCAAGTTCAGGATAAAATCCTCAACACCTTCAAACTGAACGAACTGGAATCGCAAACAGAACCGTCTTTTGATGGGACGAACATTCCCGATGATCGCCTGAAATTATTCTTCATTTGTGCTCACCCAGCCATTGATGCCACAATTCACACCTCGTTGATGTTGCAAACGGTGTTCGGTCTGAATGCGGCACAGATTGCTTCTGCGTTTCTGGTTGCACCTGCTACCATGAGCCAACGCTTGGTTAGGGCAAAGGCAAAAATTCGGGATGCGGGTATTGCTTTTGAATTGCCAGAAGCAGAGGAATTGCCGACTCGACTAGCTGCTGTGTTAGAAGCGATTTACGCTGCCTATACCAATGCTTGGGAAACTATAGACGGCGGCGATTCTCGGCATCAAGGATTAGCTGAGGAAGCGATCTGGTTAGTCCGTTTGTGCATTCAGTTAATGCCTCAAGCACCGGAAGCACGCGGATTACTTGCCCTAATGCTTTATTGCGAAGCCCGACGCGATGCTCGTCGCACTATAAATGGTGCTTACATCCCCTTATTGCAGCAAGATACGCGGCTTTGGTCACAGCCGATGATCGATGAAGCAGAACGCGAACTCGCTCAAGCGTCTACATTTAAGCAACTAGGACGATTTCAGCTTGAAGCGGCCATTCAATCTATCCACGCCCAACGTGCCGTTACTCAACAGGTTAATTGGGAAGCACTAGCATTATTATATGAAGGATTGATTCAGCTTTCACCCACGCTCGGTGCATTAGTGAGTCATGCGGCGGCGATCGCCAAAGCCAAAGGATTAAACCAGGGGTTAGTGCGGCTTGATGAATTGCCGACCGAAACTGTGAAGAACTACCAACCCTATTGGGCGCTGAAGGCTGATTTACTTAAGCACCTAGGGTGCAAATCTGAAGCCCAGCAAGCTTACTCACGAGCGATCGGCTTAACAGAAGGTCTTGCAATTCGTGAGTTTCTTCTCCATCAGTCTTCTCTATTAGATGAGTAGAATATATAAAGTTCCCGCAGGCTAACGCTCCCAATGCACACCGACCGCCAAGGGGGTATTGGTTGGGAGTTAGAGGTTATCTACGGCGGGTGATTGGGAGCGTTAGCTAGACTCAGAGAGGAGGGCACCTGTTGATGCGGCACAACTATCGCGACGTCATGCACCGCTTCACGCACATCGACGGCGAGATTCGCCACGCCGACTTTCGCTTGTGCTGCGCCGACACTGAGGCCTCAGCACGCATCGTCGTAAGCGTGTATCCATGGTGGGAGCATCCGCAATACATCGCCGCTCGTGCTTCTGGCGCTGCCTGGGGCTTCAATTGTGGAGACGAGGCGGATCGAGACCTGGTTATCGAGGCAGTACGGCCACTCCGCTGTGAACTCACGGGCTATCGCTCTGCCACCAACCTCAAGTTTTTCGGGGAGCATCCGAAGCTCTGGGAGTTCGAGGACAATGCTGAGATTTTCTGCAACTCTGAGGTTGACCGCGCGGCGCTTTTCGATGCCGTTATCAAGCGCCAGCTTCCCGGTGTCACCCCCGCCGTTCTTGAGCAGTATCTAGGTAGCCGTACTCAGCACCGAGCGCCGTACAGCTTAGGGTACTTCCCGCATACCTTGTTCAACGCCGTGAAAGAAGAGCTCGGGCTCATGGCAGCGCGGACCCACATTTCGCGCGAGCCGTCGCGCAGGGAGGTCCCGGTCATGTTGTGCCTCGACGATAGCGTCTTGGTGATTGCCAATGACTTCTTCGTCGAAGTTCCGGAGTTCGAGCATCGGCCTGAGTGGTTCTCTCCCACCCCGAGCGCAGGAGATGGCTAACAAAGCATTGGAGCGGACAGAAGCGTAATATTTATTTAAGCTGAAGGCGATCGTTTGCCGCTCAATTACAGCCGTTGAGCGGCTTTAAGTTATGTGTGTGGACAGCACATCTAGGTTGTCTGCGAGCGTTCAAAGCTAATCACGTCAAAACTCATCTAAGCAGCAAACTCAGGGCACGACGGACATAGGTTGTCCAAAATTCTATAGGCGGGAAGATCAAGGCATAGAGCATGATGCCGCTTATCGTGTCAAAAACCAAGCCTGAATCTAAGTCTGTTGGAGTTTCATTTCTTGTCTTTGCCCGTTCGATAATAACAGCGAAGGATTGTCGCCGGGGGTGCAGATATTTCTCCCAGTAAATTTGAGCGACCCCAGGATTGCTCGATGCACTACCGATAATCATAGGATCAGGAGATGGTTCAGAAAACGCCCTGTTTCTCACTTAGACCGCGATCGTCTTGGGTGGGTCGGGATTAGTGAGCAGCTTCTGACGACCTTGTGGTGCTACATCCTGATCTCACCGTCCCTTCTATTCCTGATAACATTGATTATCCGGAATGGGGGTTGGCAAAAAGCATGACCCACTAGGCGCTAGGGAGAGTTGATTAATTGCGGAGAGGCAATTAGTCACGCTTTTAGGCGTATTTTGAGCGTTTTCAGCCCCATAGGGCAAACTTACAGCGATTTTCAGATAAATAAGCCACAGTGAGCGAACCAACCGAGCGCGTCATCAGCGGAAATACAGTCATTGATAATTTTGCTCAAGGCTTGGTCGAGTGCTTCACAGGTTCGAGCCTTAGCCGAGCGCAAAAGTTGCTTCAGTTTTGACCAACACAATTCAATGGGTGAAAGATCTGGTGAATAAGGGGGCAAAAATACAACTTTTGCCCCCACCGCTTCAATTGCCTCTCGCACCACTACGGCATGATGAACAGGTAAGTTATCCATGACAATAATCGCTCCTATCCACAGTTGAGGAATCAAAATCTCCTGGATGTAGAACAAGAACACCTCAGTATTGACGCTGCCGACAAGGCTCATCGTGGCAATCAAACCATCGATACTCATCCCTCCGATTAACGAGATATTCTTTCCTTGATCGCCAGGAGTTTCACTGTCGTACAAGCGTTCACCGATTGGGGCGCGACCATAGAGCCGAGTCATGCCCAGATGGATGCCAGTCTCATCAATGAAGACCAAGTTACGCGGGTCTATCGTGAAACTCCACATCCGATGAGCAAATCGTAAATCTTTGACTCGTTGCGTGTCTTGTTCAGAGGCAATCAGTGTTTTTTTTGACGCTTAACTTGAGCTTACAGACAGTTCGTTGCATGGTCGATACACTCACCTCCACCCCGGTTGCCCTTGCAAAGCGCTCACACAACTCTTCGAGCAGGGCATCCGGTTGGGCCGTAACCAACGCTTCAACGATGGGCAACTGTTCTTTCCCTAACTTGGCAACTGCTCCTCCCCCGTGGGGCTTGGGTTGCACGGTGCCCGTTTCACGATGGTGTCGTCTCAGATCTCTGATGAAGGATAAACTCACCTTAAAGCGCTCTGCCAGTTGCCGCTGTGACCCTTCTTTGTCATACGCTGCCATAATTCGTTGACGTAAATCGACAGATAAGGCGGCTGGCATAGGCGACAATTTTGATATTGCATTGGTTGCCTCTTAGACTGGCAAATTGTGGCTGACTCAAGCAAGAACCGCTGTATGATGATTTCACCAGTGATTCACCGTTGGCTGGTGGAACTATGGGAGCAAACCAAAGTGACGGCTCGTTTAGTGGTGAGGTACTTCAACTGGATTTGGCAGCATAGTCGATTGAAGACAACGGCGGCTCAACGCCACCATCGTTTAACGCACTACCATCCGTTTGCTACTCCACCACCTAAAATTCCGTTCCATTCCAACGCTAATTTGATTCATATCCCATTCAGCAACGCCTAATTTTGCTTACCCCTTCTCTTCCCGTTCTTACGGATATGAGTGGATTGGTAGCCTGGACATTGCATCAAAATTAACCCTAATTCATCCCTTCATTATGCAACGCCGATAATCGCTAAATGCACTGTGATGATGGGGTGAACTGCACAGCTATTGCTCCTTTGGGGCTTGAGTTGAACTCAGGGGTAAATAAGGCTTCATCGCCTTGAACCAGGCTAGAGCCATTTTCTGCTGCCCCTGAGGATTAGGATGGGCCCAGTCGAAGGTGTCACTTCCAGGGCCAGGTGCCGCTATAAATCCAAGATAATGAGGCACAGTCACGATCGGTGAAGCTGGTGTTGAAAGCCTGCTCGCCATAGACTCGACCAACAAACGAATTTGCCTTGCAGTGTCGCTATCGAAATTTAAATGCCCTACCAAGATCACAACCCTGGGATTCCGCCTGCGCAGGATGCCGATCATGTCTGCCAACGGTTCCACGATTGCGTGGGTAAAAAGTGCCTTTGCCTCGACCGCGTTAGCAGCGCTGTTGGCAGCATCCTGGTCATTAGTCCCAAGATGAATCAGCACGATATCCGGGCGAGCATAGGATTGCAGCCAAGTCGCCAACTGATCCCGCACAGCAGCCGTTTTCCAGCCATAGTGTCCTTCATGATGGCGATCAAACTGTACGCCAGGAGCCACTGCTGGCCACGTAGCCTCTGGCTGTAGCCCCGTAGTCATAGACCCAATGAACACAAAGGGCACACCTGCCTCGACTAATAGGCGCTGTAATGGTAAGCGGTAGGTATACTCTTCACGGTCCGTCCGCCCACCTTGGGTAATCGAATCCCCCAAGGGCAGAATGTGGACAGGTGGTAGCGTCGCTCCAACTTGCCAAACGGCTAGCACCAGCACAGCCAATATTCCCACCAAGAACGCTCTACCGCTTCGCATATATCCCTCTTGAATCACTTTTGGAAAAGCAAATTTAATAAAAAATGCTGAAGCTTCTATACAGCTTGAGTCTTAGCATATGCAGCTTATTTCCGATATTTCAAAACATTTGACAATGAAGCGTATATAACCCTCTTAAATCACTCTGACTAGAGACTATCTATTATAGAGGTACGTTTGTCCAGATTCAATTGCCATGCCAGCATCTAGAGCCGCCCGCCCGACGATACATTTTGTGGATGAATACTGCCAATTGTATGAGGACTTATTCCCAGAAGTGCGCAGCTATGAAGCCTTTAAGCTTCTGCATCTGGGGATGATTAGCGAGATTAAACGCAAATCCTTACCTGCCATTGCCAAAGCAGTAGGCTTAAACAATCAGCAAAACTTACATCACTTCCTTACCGAGTCTCCTTGGCAGGTGCAACAGTTACGCCAGAAGCGATTGGAGTTGACCCTCAAGGTACTCAACGGTCGGTCATTGATATTACTGATTGATGAAACTGGAGATTGTAAGAAGGGAAAAAGCACTGATTACGTCAAACGGCAATACATCGGCAACGTCGGTAAGAAGGAAAATGGCATTGTCGCTGTCACTGCCTACGGCTTAGTCGATGGCATGATTGTGCCATTGAGTTTTGAGGTGTATAAACCCAGAGAACGACTCAAAGAGGGAGAAGAGTATCAAAGTAAACCGCAAATTGCGGCAACCATGATTCGACAATTACAAGCACTAGGATTTGAGTTTGAACTGGTGCTCGCCGATAGCTTGTATGGCGAAAGTAAAGTCAACTTTGTCGATGTGCTAGATGAATTAAACCTACCTTACATCCTGGCGATTCGCAGCAACCATGCTTTGTGGCTACCGCAAGACCAGGAGGTGTACCAGGAGCCTTGGCAGACCTTCAAGCGCACCTTTAGTAATGGCACGACAGAAACCCGTCACATGGCTGAGGTGATTTACGGCAAAAGCCACCGCAAGCAGTACTGGCTGTTGACCACTGACCCTGACACGTTACCGGACAACTCAACGTCCTATGTCATGGTCTGTGCCCCGGCAATCAAACTCAAAGATATTGGTGACAGTTATGGCTTTAGAACCTGGATTGAGTATGGTCTCAAACAAGCCAAAGATGCACTCGGGTGGGCAGACTTTCGTATGACCCGCTATGAGCAGATTGAGAAGTGGTGGGAGTTGGTCATGAGTACGTTTTTGATGGTCAGTTTGTTTGCCGACCCATTCAACGACTCCTGTCCACTGGCCCATCAGCGGTTTTCGCAGCACCCGTGGTGGAATAACCAGAGCGGTTGGAAGAACTTACTCAACAACTTGCGTTTAGTTATTCAACCTTTAGTTTGCTTCAATTGGCTTAAACACTGGTTGACGGTTTTTCCCATTGCTTCCCTTCAGTTAGGGTTTGAGCAACTGACGCAGAAGATGAATCAGTTTATCTGTCCACGGGTGCATCAGCTAAACCTCCAACTTATCTTTTCATCTGCTTAGAGTGATTAATGAGGGATATAGCAATACCAAAGCGCGTCAGGACATTTTCTCCATTTCGAGCCTGAAATAAAACAAACCTAGCTTAAGAATGTGTCCTAAGACAACAGCGTACTGCTATATCCCTCATATGTCACTCTAGTTAAAGTAAAATCCAGGCAAAACGCTGAAAGTCTTTCACCGACTGCTGTCTGGTATATACGCTTCATTGTCAAATGTTTTGAAATATCGGAAATAAGCTGCGTATGCTAAGACTCAAGCCGTATAGAATCTTCAGCATTTTTGATTAAATTTGCTTTTCCGAAAGTGATTCAAGAGGGATATCAGACAGCGGTCGGTGAAAGTCTTTCAGCGTTTTGCCTGGATTTTACTTTAACTAGAGTGACATATGAGGATTAAAGTGCCCCTTGAGCCAATACTTGAGGATGGGAAACCACAGCGCTTTAGCACTCAACTGCGGCAGCATCAAAAACCGTTGCAAGTTCCGACGACGACTCTCAAATTGGATCGGTTGAGCAAACAGGGTCGCTAACCGCTCAAGTGATACTTGGCGTTCACTCTGCAACAACGTGATTAACATGGTCAGTGTCATCAATTGAATTTGAGAGAGTTATGCCGATAGGCAAGCCTGGTGAAATGGCGGCAACATATTTTGATGTGGTAGAGCGAATTCAAAGACCTCGCTCTATTTTCGTTTATTCGTGTGCTTCATTTCTACTTCCCAGCTTTGCTTTCGTCTTCACTGTCACCCCCTGAGATCCGCAACGCTACATCAACTGTGGAGAGGTGTTGCAGGGCAAAGACCTAGACCCATATTGGGTGCAGCAGGTCGAGATTCCCCCGGTGCGGCTTGTGGTGAGGGAACATCGGTTGCATGCCTCCGTTGTGGCTGCTGTGATACTGCCACAAAAGCATGGGATAAGGATGTCATAGTCGCGATCACCAGGTGCCGTACACATCCCAGGTTGACGCAGCAAGCTCTGTTAAATGCCACCCCAGAAACCCACTTGCGCCAGTGATTAGAAGTTTCATAGCCGTTTTATGAACGGGAAAAGCTGGACTCAAGAACAAATTCGGGGCAAAAAATTCGGTTAAAGTAGCGTAACCCCCCTCGATTCATAATCTGTTATGAAATGGTCAGTCTTTCGGTTCATTAGATTTGCGATCGTTCCCGTTCTATTGATCCTAAGCATCCATGGGTTGAATCCGGAGAATAGCCTTGCCAAAACCAGTCAACCAACCTTTTATGTTGCTACCAATGGAAACGATACCTACGATGGCTCATTCACTCGACCCTGGGCAACCATTCATCATGCGGCTGCAGTTTTAACGACTGGACAAACCGTTTATATTCGGGGGGGGATCTATCCAATTGCTCAACAAATTCAGGTTCATCATTCGGGTACTCAGGCCCATCCAATTACGTATGCAGCCTATCCCAATGAAGCTGTTGTGATTAATGCCGATCAAATTAACATTCTAAAGTCTGAAACCCCTCCCTTTCCTCACGACCAGGGTGCATTTCAATTAGAAAATGTTAGTTATATTACGGTGAAGAATCTTAGCATTAAAAATTCCCACAATTCAGGCTTCACTATTAGAAATAGTCACCACATCACATTAAAGAACAACCAAACTGAAAATTCTTTTTCTTCTGGAATTGGTGTTTGGGGAAGTCAAGGATCAGTGTCTCATCACATCAAAATTCTGGCGAATACTGTGATTAATGCAAATAACCTCAAACTGGGTTATGTCGGTGCTGAAACCGGAGAAGCTCCCCATGAAGCCATTTCTTTAGGCACTGTAGAACACTTTGAGGTGGCTTATAACCAAGTCCAGGATAGCCAAAAAGAGGGAATTGATGTGAAGGAGGCGAGTCAGCATGGTCAGGTTCATCACAATTACGTGCACCATGTCAAACGCCAAGGACTTTATGTTGATAGTTGGTTTGGTGTTTTAGAGGATGTTGAAGTTTTCCAAAACGTTGTACATGATTGCCAGGGGGCGGGCTTCGTTTTGTCTGTAGAAAGCGGAATTTCTGCTAGAAATATTCGAGTTCATCACAATTTACTTTATGACAATTGGGGCACTGGAATATTATTTGGACGATGGGGTGAAGACGGTTTACGCGAAAATATCAAAATTTATCACAACACTATTTATCATAACGGTTATGGAAAACCGAATCCTGGTGAAGAATTTTATTGGATTACTGGAGGTTTGTATCTCTTTTCCAACAACTTAAGATCCGTTGAAATTTCCAGAAATATTGTGAGTCAGAATGTGGGCTTCCAAATTGGATACAGCGATCGCTATTTAGAAAGTAATTCCAATATTCATCAGGTATTTCAACAGAAAAATATTCAGGTGTTTCAGAATTTGATCCATTCTCCTGACAATGCCCGCTCTTCGATCGAGGCGGGTTGGTTGCCGAACGATTGGGCAACGATCTATTCATTCAAGGGTAACAAAGCCATCATTGGTGATCCTCAATTTATGGATCCAACAGCGGATAACTTTTATCTAAAATCGTATTCTCCAGCAATCAGGAATCAAACACCTCTTTATCTGGGTGCATTTCCTTTGAGTGAGCAAAATCGGTTTTGGTGGCAGAAGAACTTTCCACCCCAAAGAACCAAGGGTAATGGTAAAGAGGAAAGGATGAGAGAATGACGGTGCTGTGATTCTAACGTTATTTGTTTTCATGTCTACCGCTCTGCCTGTCTGTCCAAGCTGTTGTCTAACTCTGTGATGAGAAACGGTCGAACCCGACATCAGAAGCAAAATCATAAATGTCGAGATTGTGGACGGCAATTTGTTGAAAATCCGCAATGGCGGATGATTGGCGAGGAAACTAAAGGCATCATTGACCGATTGCTTCTAGAAAAGTTGTCGTTAGCAGGAATTGCCCGTGCCCTGCAAATCTCAGAACTGTGATTGCAACAGTACGTTAACGCGAAATACCAGCAGATAAAGCAGGATGACAGAGTTTGTCGTCACAAACGACTTAACTCAATCTTCTACGGATGCGGTACAAGATGAGTGTGGCATCCGTTGAAAGATTGAGGAGTTTCACCGCGAACTCAAGCAGTTGACTGGCGTGGAAGCGTGTCAATGCCGCAAAGCGCGGATTCAGCGCAATCATATTGCCTGTGCCTTGCTCGTTTGGAGTCGCCTCAAAGCGATCGCTTATCAGACCAGTAGAACGGTTTATCAGATTAAGCAGGGAGGGAATGCTCTCAGATTACTTGATTGCCCAACTCAAGCATCCATCTGTTCAAATGACTCTTGCGTAAGTCCTGTTTGTCACACCCCGCCGTTTGCAGCGCGTCATGTTGTAACGCCAAATTTTGATCATCTGTTGAAACCCGTTCGTACCCAATCAACATGGCAGCGAGAAACTTGCAATGCTACAACTGTATCAAAACTCGTCGCGCCCGCCCTATTTTGATACATAGATTGATTGACAAGTTGTTTTACAGAGTTTGGAGGCTGAAACGCTACTTTACCCTGACAAACCCCAACCGTAAAACAAACGGTCGTTTGTTTTACAGATAACGTTCGCAATGCATCGGACGCAGATAATCTTCGCTAGCCCCCAGCATACTTCAGAGTTTCGGTGCATTGCGGTGTTATGCCGCGATTGCTCACCATTTGCTGCTTTTGGAGCTTACTTGCTGATTGCATAGCAATAACAGTCTCGTGGCTCTTTAGAAATATTAGGGTGAATGAACCAACGCTTCAACATACCTTCTCTCTGCATTCCAACTTTCTCCATCACTCGTGCCGATGCAGCATTTTCAACATCACAAAAAGCCCAGACTCCATAGATTTCATCCTGTCCTAATGCCCAATTAGTCAGTACTTGCATAGCTTCTAACATATACCCTTTAACCCTAGGACTGCCTTTATGCTGCATCAACCTACTTTGGATATAGGAGCCGACTCAGATCGTCAATTGAATCAATTCGCTGACAGCCTGAGGATTTTCGATCGGCAGCAAATGCCCGACCTGCGACACAACCACCAGGCGAGCGATTGCAAGCCGATCGACCACTTCTTGCTGAAGCATATCTTTGGACATAACCGGATCTTCCGCGCCAGCTACGATTAAAACTGGAACTGCAATTCTAGACATTTGGGCAGAAATATCCTCGCGACTGCCGCACTCCAACCAGGCTCGCCACGCGGCAGGAGAACTATGAATATTGTCTTGAATGACGCGATTGAATAAGCGATCAGGTAGTGAATGAGCCGTGATTTTGCGGACAGTTTTCTCTGCTGCGGCTCGATCGCCCCCGGTTTGTAGAAGGTGCGATCGTTCTGCGTCCTCCATCGGTTCTGGAGTTGGGGGTGAAGGAGCCAACAGCACCAGTGATTTTAGCTGAGCGATTTGAGTGGCTGCGATTGCCAGAGCAACTTTACCGCCCATTGAGTGACCGACCAGAATGTATTGCTTGAGCTGAAGCTGCTCTACCAAAGCCAAAACACAGGTTGCCATATCTTTTACGGTGTTGCCTGCGATCGGTTCAGACTCACCGAAGCCAGGCAGATCGAGGGCGATGCAGTGACATTCGTGCCGGAGTTGCGCGATTACTTCTGTCCAGAAGTTTGCTGAACCGCCAAAGTAGTGTAGAAACACTAACGCTGGGTTTCCCTCACCTTGCTCCAAGACATTTAGTTTTGTGCCGTTGACGATGTGCTGCACGGGTTAAATCTCCACCTTGAGCATGGCTGGCTCGTTTGTAACCTCAAACATTTCCCCGTGCGGGACGATCGTAATTTGACCAAATTCCTTCAGCAAGTCGTGGTATGCCTGGGCAACGGGTCGGGGGTTGCGGTCAAGGTCATACAGACCGCAGGCGTTCACCGTTCCTTTAACCTCTGCGAGTTCAATATCCCAATCAATCTGATCGGTGAGGCTGTACCAGGTGAAGCCGAGGACAGGAACGCCATCTTGCCGCATTCGTAGAATATTGACCCACTGCTTCCAGAGCCAGCAGGGAGCTTTTTCGGCATCAAAAACGTTGGTTTCAGTGTGCATGACGGGTTTGCGGTAGCGATCGTAATACTCGCGGGTAATTTGATACCAGCCCAATGTGTCTTCGCCCTGGCAAATGCTGCCGTCTGCGAGCATGATGCGTTCGTTGCGTCCGTAGTAGTCGTTGCCCATGACTTGAAATCCGGGCGGTTCACCTACCATAAACCAATCAAATTCTTCACGGGTGAGTCCGTTATCCAGCAGGTACATACAGACATGAGCATCGGGCGGCATGGCATACAGCAAATCGAGTGAGAGAAAGCGAAGACTATTGAGCAGCTTCACTTCCCGCGATTGCACCGCGCAGGCTTCGTGCGTGTATTCGGCGCTTTCACTTTGGATGACGACTAGATCGGGACGGCATTCGGCAATGCGCTGAGTCCCCAAAATGCTGGCAGCGACAATGTGCTTCATTGCCGTTACGAAGGCGCGATCGTCTTTCAACTGCTCATTCCAAAGTCCGTCTTTGGCACTGACACGCGCCGTAATATAAATCTCATTGACGGGCGTATAGTAGCGCACCCAGGGATAGCGATCGGCAACCGCAGCGCAGTAGTCGGCAAAGTGAATTGGCAGTTCGGGGTTTTGGAAGTTGCCCAACCAATCGGGAACGCCAAAGTGCAGCAAATCCAGAATCGGAGTAATCTCCAATCGCCGCATTTCCTGCATCACGTCATCGGCAAAACTCCAGTCATAGCGTCCTGCCCCCATGTGAATCTGGTGATAGGGCAAACCGTAGCGCAACACCCCCAGTCCCAAATCTTTTACAAGCTGCAAATCTTTGCGCCAGTGCTGATAGTGCCCGCATTCTGCAAGCTGGTCGCGGCGGGTGCGCCCCTGATTGATTGTCGGATAAGAACACTCGATTCCGGTAGCGAACATGAAATTCCCTGGTTTGTGGCTGGGAAGTCCGCTTCCAGTCGAACCTGCTGCGCCGCCCTGTCTATCACCCGGATATTGACCGTTGTGATATCGCTGCTGAATTAGATCGAGAAATCCTTGCGCCACTTATTGTTCTCCTGGTTGAGCTTGTTGCAAAAAGCGATCGGCAACTCGTAACGACAGCGCCATCAGCGTTAAAGCCGGATTCACGCTCAAAGCACTCGGAAAAATGGAGTTGTCCATGATGTAAAGGTTGGGTACATCGAACGATCGCCCGTCTGGATCAACCACAGCTTGAGTCGGATCAGTTCCCATGCGACAAGTGCCAATCGTGTGAGCATTCCGCGAAAAAGTCCATAAACTTTCTGCACCTGCGGCTGACCAGATTTGACGCATCAAGGCTTCAGCGTGGGCATTCATCCGCCGCTCGTTTTCACCATTGGTAAAGTGGACGCGCGGTTTGGGCAGTCCGCGATCGTCTTTCTCATCCGATAATTCCAGGTAGTTGTATTCGTAGGGTAAACATTCACCCAGAATATTGATGCCTGCCGTGTGATTGTAGCCAAACATATGAGAACGGAGGCGATCGCCCCACAGTCCCGATCCCCGTGCAAGCTGGGAGGCATAGGTGACGGGCATTACGCCAATACTCTGCAACAGATATCCTCCCGCAAAATCAGCGTCTTGAGGGCGGTGCGTGTCTTCAGAAATCAGCCCGCCCGGAATGCCCTTATAAGGACGAATATCTTCAGGAAACTGTCCCCACACCTGTACCCCTGGATGCGCCATAAAGTTGCGCCCAACCTGACCGCTGGAGTTTGCCAGGCTGTTGAGCAACAATAGGCGCGGCGTTTCGATCGCTCCCGCACATAAGAAGAGCGATCGACAGGGCTGACGTTTTTCCTGTCCTTCCTGCACATACACGACTGCCGTAATCTGACCACTCGCATCGGTTTCTAGGCGAGTGACAAAGCAACGTGATCGCACTTCTGCCCCGTGCTGAAGGGCGAGTGGAATAAACGTAACATCCATGCTGGCTTTTGCGCCGACGCTGCATCCTACCTGACAAAATCCGCGATTGGTACAAGCCGATCGCCAACCGACTCCGGGCTGAAAGTAAGGCGCAGAAAGGGCAGCATTCGCAGCCGGAGCAGTCCGAATGCCCAGAGCTTGACAGCCCCGCTGCATTAGTTGCGCCGCGCCGTTAAGCGGTAGAGGTGGAAGCGGATAGGGAGCGCGATCGGGTTCCCAAGGATAAGGTGATGCTCCCGATACACCTAAAAAACCTTCGACTTCTTCGTAGTAAGGCTGCAAATCTGCGTAGCTCAAGCACCAGTCTATTCCCACGCCAAAATCACGATGCAGATGAAAATCATCGGGTTGCGGTCGCGGCACATATGCAGTGTAGTGCAGAGTCGAACCGCCTACGCCAATGCCTGAATTGTTGTTGCCAAAGGCGATCGCGTCTTCTCCTGCACTCAATCGCTCGTCTGTCCAAAACAGCTTGGATTGCGATCTCTCATCCGTGGCAAAATCTTGTGCCGGATTCCAGAATTCTCCGGCTTCTAGTGCCACAACCGACAGACCTGCTTGTGCCAGACGAGCTAACAGCGGCGCACCTCCTGCACCTGTACCAACGACAACCGCATCGACCGGGTGATCGAGAGAATAGACAATCGGGGGTGTTACCGGATGTGAAGGAGTAGAAATCGGGGGAATTTGCTCTGCCTTTGAATCTATCTTTGTGTCGATATCGACTACATCGGTGAGTGTCTGAGGCTCCCAAGGCTCTAACTGGTTTAGCCCGATCGCCTGCCAGCCGTGAGCATCTGCCATACCTACATAGCCAATTGCTTCTTGCGCTAATGGGTGGCTATAGTATGCCTCCGTTAGTTCAACCAGCAACTCTTCAAAATATAGATCGCTAGGGAGCGTCTCCCAAGTTGTTCCCGGTGCTTTTGCTTGCTGAACTGCTTGCAGCACCGCATCTTGTTCAGCCTCATTTAAAGATATAAATCCTTTGCCAAAGAGAGATCGCGCACTCTCTTCTAGCCCTTGCAATCCCAATTGATGGGCTTTGGAGTCAGGCGGCACTGTGTCATAACGCCAACCGTCCCCGATTCCTGTTGCCAACCGTTGATCGAGTGCTAAAGCTAGGGCGATCGCTTCGACTTCTACTTGAGGGATCAGCCGAGCGGCAGCAGCTTGAAGAATCGCAAATGATGCTTGATCAAAAAAGCTGGGTTTCGAGTCAGATACTTCCAGCCTTTGCTGAAGAACTTCCTTAGTTTTTGGCGTGACTTGTGAAGTACTTAATAGATGGCGAACTGTTCCAGACGGGTAAGGGGTTTGCTCCATGAATGTGTTCCGTTGATTTTGTTTGAAGCAGTTTGCCCTTCATTAATACACTGAGAAATGCACTGAAATTGTTAGCCGCTTGACAGTTTACCGCCCGTGACTTCAATAATGCTGCCTGTAATGAAACTAGAGTCTTTAGATGCCAAAAATACATAGGCTGGAGCGAGTTCTTCGGGTTGACCGGGACGACCCAACGCAACCTCGTGCCCAAAGTTTTCGACTTCTTCAATCGGCATTGTTGCTGGGATGTTGGGTGTCCAAACTGGACCTGGGGCAATGGCGTTGACGCGAATTTTGCGATCGGCTAAATTTAACGCCAGTGCTTTTGTAAAAGCGTGAATTGCTCCCTTGCTGGCGCAATAGTCAATCAGCATCTCATTCCCAACTAAGCCTACAATACTGCCCGTATTGATAATCGCATCCTCTGCCGAAAGGTAAGGAAGAGCCGCTTGCGCCATGTAGAAGTAGCCAAAAATATTGGTTTCAAGAGTCCGGCGGAATTGTTCTTCACTAATATCTTCAAACTTCTTTTGCGCCATTTGATAAGCGGCATTGTTAACGAGAATATTTAGTCCGCCTAGTTCAACAACTGTCCGCTCGATCGCATGACGGCAGTCTTCCGAGTGGCGCACATCACCCTTGATCGCAAGACAGCGCTGCCCTTGAGCCTCGACCATTGTGCGGGTCGTGTTTGCATCTTCCTCGTTCTCGTTGTAGAAAATGGCAACCTCTGCCCCTTCCATTGCAAAAGCCAAGGCAACTGCCCGTCCAATTCCCGAATCACCCCCTGTCACTAGCGCAACTTTGCCGCTAAGTTTGCCTGCGGGTAAATAGCTCGATAAGTCGGTATCAGGCTGAAGCGCCATGTCTGCTTGGCTCGCAGGATAAGGCAGTTTCTCTCCTGAAATTTCGCTAGAAATGGGGCGTGATTCTTCGCTTTGCATAGCTTATGGGATATGAATAATTTAGTCTGTAAGGAAATGATGAACTGAGGCAGAAGTTAAATCGAATGCCAGTTTTTTCGTAGTATTTTGTATACACCTTGCACTATTGCCTGCTTTACTTATATTGACATCTCTCTATTGGTGGAAGTTACTACAGTTGTAGTCCAATCAGTCTGTGGTACGCTGCTGCAGCCAATGAGTAGAACTTATAAAACCCGCCTGTTGCTCCATATCCCAATTGATCTGCTAGAAATTTGTGCAAAGCTAAGCAACAAAAGATAAACCCTGCCTCTACCCAGTTAACTGCTCGCTTATCGTAACCAGTAGCAATCGCTATTCGAGAGACAGATACGCATCAGCTACGACTCAAATCCCAAAATCTATCCCCAAGAATCTGCCCTTAGAATCATGCAGACAGAGTCGTGAGTCTGAGACGGTATGGGTAAACTTTTGGGGTGATTGCAACTGCTATGGCTCAAACTTGGCTTTGGATTGGAGTAACTTGCATGGCGCTGGGCGCTACATTTTTTGGCTTTGGTAGCCACAATGCTAAAACCGAAGGCTGGAGAAAGCTATATACGCTCAGCTTTTTTATCTGCCTGATTGCCAGCGCTCTTTATTTAGCGACGGCTTTGGGGCAGGGGCAGAGCATAGTTTATGGTCGCCCCACCGTTTGGGTTCGCTATATTACTTGGTCTTTGTCTACACCACTGCTGTTGCTGATTTTTGCCTTTTTGGGTCGCACCAGTCTTCCTCTAACGGGCAGTTTGCTGGGGTCCAATGCTTTTATGATTGCGACGGGGTTAGTGGCAACCCTCTCCCCCAAGCCGATCAACTATATCTGGTATGTCGTCAGCTCTGCTGCATATTTAGCTGTGATCTATTTACTGCTGGTGCCCTTCAAGCACGAGGCTGAGCGCAATCGTCCCCGCACCCAAACAGCCTTTAACCGTCTGATTACTATTCATTTGATGCTTTGGACGGCTTACCCGATTGTCTGGATTTTGGCTCCCACCGGCATTGATGCCATCGGTCAGGACTTTGAAACGATGTTTTACACGATTCTAGATGTGGCCTCTAAGGTTGGCTTTGGCTTTCTCTCACTCAACACTTACAGCAAAATTGAGCGCATCGGTGCAGTTGCTGAGGATTTAGAGTCAACTGCGCCGATTGTCCCATTTTCGGCGACTGGTTGATCAAACACTAGAAGCCTGAAACGGCGCAAAATCGTTCTTCGCAATTTGAAGTGTCCCATTTATGGCTCAAAACGGGACAGTTTAAGCCATCAGGCACCCAAGTAAAGCAACCGCTAAAAGGACCAGCGGGCGCATTTGAACAGAAAGTTACGGTTTTGGCCAAAATCCTTCTCCTGCAATACTTTCATTTCCCATAAAGGCAACCGCTAGAAAAACGACCGTTTTCTTTGTGCCGAGCTTTTCGCCGCAATAAGGTCTTTATCAGCACAAGAAAACTCATCAAGAAATCAAAATCAGGTTACATGGTCAGCTCTAAGTTTCCTGACACATCGAAACCGTAACTTTCTGCAAGGATGCGCCCGCTGGTCCTGGATGCTGACGTGGCTCGACTATCTCCGTTAATTTATGGGCATATCCACATGCTGGGACGTTATTCTTTCGCAGTACCAGAGGTGGTTTCTAGAGGCGAATTGAGGATGCTGCGCAATTCATTGGAGGAGCCTTAAGTGCATTTACCGTTCCACTGCTCTCTAAAACCACGAGCGACTTCTGACCAGAGAGACGCGTAAAGCTATTAATAATCACGCTGACAGCTTTTTGCAGGGAGCATAGTCGTATCCGTAAACACATCAGCAGCGACGGTCAATACAGTTCTTCAGCAGGATGTAGATTCAGTGAAGCTCCCGTGTAGATTCACTGAAGTTATCGTGAAAGTTCCGTAAAGTTCCCGTGAAGGAGTAAGGGAGAACACGCGTTACTCAGAAGAAATCGGTACCGTAGCTATTAGTATTCCTTGAACCAAGGAACATAACTATTACCTGAGAGGAGCTCTTACAATGACTCGATTTCTTCCCTCGCTTGCGACGGTGGCGGCTGGACTAACGCTAGGTGCGAGTGTGCTGTCAGCAGAAGCAGCTCAAGCCCTTAGTTTTTATGACTTCAATATTCAGTGGGCGGACACCACCACCACCACGGGTTGGGTTCAGGTGGATGATACGCCGGATAGTCAATTCTCACTGCCTGACGACGGTTTTCAGGAGCAAACATGGACTTTAAGCAGCTTGCTGGATGCCAGCTTCACGCATGAGGGCACACCCTATGGAAAATCTGACATCACTAACCTGTCTTTGGTGCGGGCTGCTTTTCAAACCGACGTTTTCCAACAGAGGTTCGGCTATCTCTACAACAGCATAGGCTTATCTTTTGCCAACCAGTTTTTCGGTGCTATTGACTACGGTGCTGATGGCAGCCCAGCCATTGAAACCGACTACGCTGACAAATTCAGTGTAGTCGCGTCTACAGATAATACAATTTCAGTCAGCCTCACAGAGCGTCCATCGGAAGCGGTGCCTGAACCCACGACCATGGCAGGACTGGCACTCGCCGGGGCTGGAATGGCAGCAGTCCGCCGTAGGCAACAGCGCAAGAGTGCCGCCTAAGCAACGAGACACGATCGTGTTTTATAAGTCAGCCCTGACACGAGCGATGTAAAAACACCCACTCGCTGCCCTTAGTGAACAACTAGGGGTATTTTTATAGCTTTTTGCGACCTTAAAAGGTTTCGGCAACAGTGACGATCTTCTTGCCCGCGACCAGACACAACGGATGGGGGCGAGCGCCAAAACTCTCAAGAGGGGAAGAAGTAAGCGCGTAGATTCACCTCAATGAAAAGTTTACTGAAAAGCAGCACATTCTGAATTGCTGTGAAGGTTTGAGTTAGTGAAAAAGGTCTTTGCGGGAGCAGCCTTTGGTGAAAATATCCTGAGTCTGTTTCGGCTAACTAATCAAACCATTCTGGTGACGGAATACCACATCGAGGCAACCGATACTTTGCATGGTAAACTTCTGGCACAGGTTGTCTACGGCTATGAAGTGGTGCCGATCGCGTACCCGTCTCATGCTGATGCTCATCTGAAACTGATGCCCTCCGATGATATCCGGTTGCAAGTGGGCGATCGTTTAATCGTTTTGGCCACGATTCAGAGCTTACAAAAGATTGAATGGGGAATCCCTACCCCGCCCCGACGATGGCAGTTGCAAGCACTCAAGCCCTTGAATACAGGAGCCACCTATGACGCTGGAAATACCCTGGAAAGTATCTCTGGATGCGAATTGAGCGAAGCTAGAGCCTTCATGAATCGTTTACCGGAAAACTCAGATGCTCCCGGTTTGATGGACTCTCCCTCTATGATCACTAGGCGGCTCATCTGCTCCGCAAACTCCGCAAACTATTACCTGTTCAGTTAATTCCGTTCTAAAACCACGGCATCAACGACCAATTTTTTTCGTTTCGGATCTACATCTGAAACAATCCAGCAAAGACAAGGCTGCCACTGTGCTACGATACTCCCAATTTCTGCTTGTACCGCTAAGCTGTTATCCAGTAAATCAACTTCAATTGAAATAAACCGCCCCACCATAACCATTCTCCTTTAACTTGCCTCCTGAGCTACCTGGGGCACCGGATTCTCAATGGGTTGGCTCTCTCTCGGATTGACTCCCACCAACCACTGGCCTTGGGCTGTAGTACAGGCTACGTAACCAGTCTTTGGATCTACGGCAAAAATGGTTAGCTCCTGCCTACCATAGTCCTGTTGGATCATCTGATTTGAGCCAATGTAATACATCTTATCGCCCAGTTTAAATCTCATGGCTGGCTTAGAATTAGAAGATCCCATCTTCTTAACTCTATCTTAAACAAATTCTATTGGGTCAATTGAAAGTAAAAAATCTAGTTGAGTATCGTAATCTTACCAACAAGGTATTTTCACTCTAAAGGTAGATTGACTTCACTTACTTTGAAAGTGAGTGTCAGATTAAAAGCAGCTTTTCTCTAAAAACTTATAAATCCTTTCATTTTTAAGTGTTCATTGCGGTACAAAAAGCATGATGTGAATAGATTCATTTGGGTTTGATCTAGGCAATCGCCTAAAAAGTTAATACCCAAGAACGGAGGGACGTAACATTAAGCATTACCCCTCCCGCAAAAGGCGCATTCAACTCCCTATCCTGCGTGCCGATTCACACTTATCGTTTGATCATCAGCGATCGTGTCCTCAAGTACAGCATCCGAGGGGCTAGGAGTAAGACCATCTACAGTGTCTTAGTCAGGGGCTGCACCATTCAGGTCTTTCTGGGCTGCGTCCATTTCCGCATCTGGAGTACGGCTGATAGCATTGGGATCAGATCGATGAATTGGTTGAGACAAGCCTTAAGCCATGACGACTTCTAGGTGAGCGAAACTTTGGCAAGTGTACCTCCACAAAGTAAAGCTTTAACGCTTCGTTGTTGTCTATTTAATGACCTATTCCCCTGAAAAGAGCGGTGCTACGGGGATGTCTGAGACTTGTGTATTACAGCAGACAAATTGTAGTTAAGTTAGGGTGTTACCTGTTTTCCCAAGGATCTGAGCATTTGGGCTTTGACTTCTATGGCCCACTCCTCAAAATCCGGTCTGCTCTGATTCTGCCGTCTAACTTGATTAATCCAATCCTGTAAATCAAAGGTGTCTTGGTCACGCAGGGATTGTTTAGGGGGGCGCTCTATCTGCTGAGAAGTCATGAGATATTTCCTCTCTTAAAATCTGAAAGTGAGGATAAAAACGTTTCTCCATGGGAATTGAGAAACGCTCTAAATTGTAGCTGTTGATACAGGTTTAGTCTATGAGATTGCTGCTCTCAATAGGTTAACGCTGGGCTAAGATTTGGTAAATTCAGTAGTCCGCCTTTACGTAGCAAAGGAACAATTCCCAACGCTATCGATTCATTCCCTGCGCCGCTTTCTGATGGTTGCGCGCCAGGGAGAATTGCGCCAACGCAAGCAGGAAGACTTGGCGAATCAGTCCAGTTGCCTGACTTTAGTTACCAAGTAGACAGGGGTTGCGTTCACTGCGACAACTATAGCGACAAAACTCAAGGCTACACTTCCTTTGCAGCAAGGAATTTAGCCTTAGCGTTGGTTTTTGTTCTGTTGCTACGTAGAGGCGACATTGTACTAATCAAAAATCAGTCGTACATAGCCTCTTTTGATGCGGTTTCAATGGCTGAAAGCCCCATTCTCTCGTAGTACTTCTGCCCCTTCCATAGAAGTGCTGCTGAGCCTCGCTTCAATAGATTCTCTAAAACTCAATCCAAATAAGGCTTTCCAGCCTATCTTGCACTTTTTTAGTCGTATATCGGTTCAACCCCAAGTAAAATCTGTACTGGCACCTTTTTGCCCTTATGTCGGCGTGCGATTCGTTTCTGCCCAAGTCAAGCCCCTCCACCAGGCTTGAAATAAAGCAGAGTCAGGGTGTTGAACCTTGATAACTCAACTTCTGTGTGGTGCGTCCCTTTGGGACAATTCCATCTCCCCTAGTGCTGGGGTAACAGCCTAGCCCTCAGGTGTGCGACTGACTCTCAAGCATCTGAAGCAGGGCTAAAAGGCGGTCACTCAGAACCCGACTGAGAATCCCGTCGAGCAGAGCTGCATAGGGCTAACGCCAGTGAATCCACATCTGAACCATCGTCAAAGGTGAACAAGCCCACGCGGGTTTACGGGCTTGCCCAAAAGGGAACGGATTCGAGGCAGGCAGTTGCCGATCTGACCTGTTAGCACTCTCATACAATCCCGGTGGAAAGTGGGAGCCTACGTGCAGCGCAAAACGGAAGTTGGGAACGAGGTAACCCTCACCATTGTTCTCCTGATCACTGGATCAAGAGCAGGTAGTCAGCCGCAAGCCTGGTGAGGGAGGGATTGTCTCAGAAGCTAATGCCTTTGGGAAAGCCAGAGGATATGCCGACGGAGACACAACCATCAGGAAAGTTGCGTTGTGAGTCGCAATGCACACGTCATGAGCGAGTTAACGACTACGTATGGATGAAGCACCAACCTCTAGCGTCAGCAGAAGCAGTTGGTGTTGCAGTTGCTAAAACAAAGCCACTAAGCCATGAGTTAAGGCAGTTTGCCAACGGCTAATGGTATGCAAGACAAGCACCCGATGGTTGAGGAGCCGTGTGCCAGAAAACTGGCAAGCACGGTTTTGTAGCAGAGGGTAGGGCAGTGATGTCCTACTCGACTGCATCTTAACCCCATGTTCTCCCAGTTTAGGATTTCTCAGCTTCTCACCATAATTTTTTATTCCGCAATAGGTCTAATGGTTGGAAGCGCTCATGGCTGCACCTCGCCCTTGGGTAGAATGATAATGAAGCTTGTCCCTTTGCCCTCCTCACTTTCCACCGAGATCGTCCCGTGATGCGCTTCGGTAATACTCTTGGCTAAAAAGAGGCCCAAGCCCCAGCCTGTTTGCTCTCCAGTAGCGGTGGTGCGACGAAATTGTTGAAACAGGATCGCCTGTGCGTCTGGGGAGATCGGCTGCCTTCGTTATGGATCGTTAGGCTGATCTGCGTGGCAGTTTGCTGAAGTGTCAGCGTAATCGGACTACCAGGCGCACCGTATTTCACAGCGTTAGTGGCAATGTTTTCAATCACCCGCTGGATTTCTTTGCGGCTGCAATAGATCATGATCGGTCCTTCCGACACCACCACAAAGCGATTTTTATAAGCAAAGCTCAAGTCTGCCACGACATCCTGAACTAGCTGCTCTAAATCACAAACTGCACATTCCAGCTTTAAGCTCTGCCCTGCCCGTAACTGACCGGCATCAAGCAGATTTTGAATCATCACATCCATTCGATTAGCAGCACGGATGATCCGTGCTGCCACATTGTCCACATTGGTCTCACCTTGTCCCAGCCGTCCTAGTATCAAATACATACCCGTTTTAACAATCGTGATGGGATTTCTGAGGTCGTGAGTCAGCGTCTCCGTAAACAGTGTCTGAATCTCGCGTAGGGTTTGGGAGAATTGCGTAGCCGCGTCATTCACCGCTTGCTCAAAGGAGTCAATAATGATGTCTCGTTCCTGCATCTTTAAAGGCACTTCTTCCTCTAAAACCTGAAAGACGACTTGACGGAGGATATGGTACTCGAAGATGAGTTGAGGCATGGAGTAGTCAACATACCCAGCCCGTTCACGCCCACGCTTCTTGCCAGTTCGTGTGCTTTCTTTCTCGTCGGCTCTAGTGCGAGTGGGTGTTCGTTCAATGTTGGTTGAAAGCTCATTAACCAGTTGTCTTAAGTACAGCGGTAGTGAATCTCGCAAGAGAAGTGAATCTTGATGCATGGCTGCATCAACTTCCTGACGCGCCCGCTCTTCCCACAAACCCATGATTCGTTCAGACTGTTGCTGAAGACGGTCAGAAACTGAACTAGACATTTGCAATCAAGCCCTAAATATCTATACTCAAATGCATGATCCCTGGTTGGGGTTCTTTGCACAACCCCTCAAAAAGGTATAGTCCACTTTGAGACGATTAAGTCTTAGTATGTTTTTAGCAATCTAATTACTGGGACCAGCGGGCGCATCCATGCAGAAAGTTACGGTTTCGATGTATCAGGAAACTTAGAGCTGACCATGTAACCTGATTTTGATTTTTTGATGAGTTTTCTTGTGCTGATCAAGACCTCATAGCGTCAAAAAGCTCGGCACAAAGAAAATGGTTGTTTTTCTAGCGGTTGCCTTTATGGGAAATGAAAACCTTGTGGCATAAGGATTCTAGCCAAAACCGTAACTTTCTGTTCAAATGCGCCCGCTGGTCTATCAAATTATTACCGAGAAACACGGCGGCAAATTAGACTGTTTCTCGACGGTCGGCAAGGGGTCTGAGTTTGTGATACAGATTCCGGTCAGGCTGCCTGCTGCTACAGGTGCACTGTAGCAGCAGGCGTTAGGGTTCTCAACCAGCCAGCCTTTACTTTGGCTGTCTCATGATGTTGTTTTGATATGGTGTGATGGTGGCTTGTTTGCAGAGAGGGTCTTCTGGTCAAGATTAATACAGTCGCTGTGTCAAAAAGACGACTCCGTCTTTGGGAGTATTAGGGTGTCTAGAGATTCGTTAACCGCTTTGCTTGCTTTGGAGGTCATTCTCGAGAAAAGCGCAGACATTACTGCCCAGATCCAACACGGTCTAGCACTAGAAAGCCTTTTGCAGTGGGTGATCACCGATGCCCGAGCCCTGCTGCAATGTGATCGTGTGCTCATCTATCGCTTCCTAGAGGATCAGGATGCTGTTGTCGCTTTTGAGTCTGTTGGTGCCGATGGCACACCGCTGCTGGGACAACGGCTCTATGACCCGTGCTTGGGTGCCACTTGGGTCGAACGCTATCAACAAGGACACACCACTACCATTGCCGACGTGCACAACGGCAGGATTGACCCTTGCTACGTCCAACTTTTGGCACGCTTACAGGTACAAGCCAATCTGGTGGTACCAATTTTCAGCCAGAGTACCCTCTGGGGCTTGTTAATTGCCCACCACTGTCGCAGCCCGCATGAGTGGCAACCCCTGGAGGTGCAGTTCTTGCAGCACATCGCTCTGCCACTAGGGGTCGCTGTCCAGCAGGCTACACTGCGCCAACGCCAGCAACACTTAGAAAGTCAGATAGAGCAGCAGACAGCAGACAGTGCCACCGACTGCAGCTCACACCAACAGTGCCTAGTGAGTGTGAGCTGCGATCGCCCAGGCACCACCTTACGCTCAAGTGAAGCGCAGTACTATAACCTGGTCAACCACTTAAATACCGGTTTGGTAGTACATGCTCCAGATACCCAGATCTTGCAGTGTAATGACACTGCCTGTGCTTTATTAGGGCTGTCAAGGGAGCAAATGCTGGGTAAAGTCGCGATTGATCCGGGCTGGCAGTTTCTGCGTGAAGATGCCAGCGTGATGCCCGTGGAGGAGTATCCGGTCAACCGCGTGCTAGCGATGCATGCACCCCTCAAAAATTATGTGGTCGGGATCAGGCGGGGCGATCAGTCACAAAAGTGGGGCTTAGTCACGGCCTTTCCAGAGTTTGCCGCTGACGGGTCCCTGCTGCAGGTGGTGGTGACCTTCATTGACATTAGCCGTTTGAAGCAGGCAGAACTGGACCTGCAATGGCAGTCTGAGCAACGACGGTTGCTGCTGACGGTTACCCAACAGATGCGTCAAACGCTCGACTTAGACCACATCCTCCAGACCGCTGTGTCCGAGGTGCGGCAGTTCTTGCAGACCGATCGGGTGATCATCTATCAGTTTGAACCCAACTGGAGTGGCAGCATCATTGCGGAAGCCGTGGCGGTGGGATGGACATCAATCCTGGGCAAGCAAATCACCGATACCTATTTTTTGGAAACGGAGGGAAAACCCTATATCCAAGGCAGAGTGAAGGCATCCAATGATATTTACACCGATGAGCTTGATCCTTGCCATGTGGCACTGTTAGAACAAATGCAGGTGCGGGCCAATCTGGTTGTGCCGATCTTGCAAGACAACCACCTGTGGGGGTTGCTAGTCGCTCAGCAGTGCAACGCACCGCGCCTATGGGCAACTTTAGAAATTGAACTACTGCAACACCTAGCGACCCAGCTTGCGATCGCCATTCAGCAAGCAGAATTGTATCGGCAGGTGCAAACCTGCAACACTAGACTGGAATTGCAGGTTCAGGAGCGTACAGCCCAACTCCAAAAAGCCTTAGAGTTTGAAGCCCTCCTCAAACGGATTACCGATCGTGTGCGCGATAGCCTGGATGAAAGGCACATTTTGCAAACGTCCGTTGAGGCACTCGCCCAGGGATTATCGATCGGTGCCTGCGATGCGGGTATTTACAACGCGGAACAAACCACGTCTACAATCGCCTACGAAGTGACCAACACCCTCGCGTCCGCTCAAGGCTGCACCTTTGAGCTGGCGACAGCTACCCATCCCGAGGTGTATCCCTACTTGCTCAGTGGGCGAAGCTGCCAGTTCAGCGATGTTACGCCTCACCCGCTGCGTGCTGATCAACAGCGACAGACCACCCTGGCAGTGCCTCTTATAGATGACCAGGGTGTCTTGGGGGATCTGTGGCTATTCAAACCATCCGGTGAGGTGTTTGATGACCAGGATGTCCGCCTGGTGCAGCAGGTGGCCAACCAATGTGCGATCGCGCTGCGACAATCGCGTCTCTATCAAGCAGCCCAGGCGCAGGTGCAAGCGTTGGAGCGGCTTAACCAACTGAAAGATGACTTCCTCAGCACCGTCTCCCACGAACTCCGCACGCCCATGTCTAACATTAAAATGGCGACCCAAATGCTAGAAATTAGTTTGGAGCCGTTGGGCGTTTTAGACGATGCCGCCAACGCGATTAATCACTACTTCAAAATCCTGCGCGAGGAGGGGAAACGTGAGCTGACGTTAATCAACGATCTGCTAGATCTGGCGCGACTGGATGCTGACACAGAACCACTCACTCTCACCACCATTAACCTCCAGATCTATCTGCCGCACCTGGCAGACTCTTTTAGCGAACGAACCCAGCAACAGCAGCAGCACTTAACCCTCCATCTTCCTACCAATTTTCCCCCCTTCACCACCGATTTACCTTACCTGGAACGGATTCTGACGGAACTCCTGCACAACGCCTGCAAATACACGCCGACCGGAGGCACCATTACGGTGTCAGCTCGAGCTACGCCAGCAGCCTTAGAACTGCGCGTCAGCAATACGGGTGTCGAGATTCCAGCGACCGAATACGAGCGCATCTTCGACAAGTTCTACCGCATCCCCAACCACGACCCCTGGAAACATGGTGGCACCGGACTGGGGTTAGCCCTGGTGAAACAGCTCACCGCACGTTTGGGTGGTCAAATCCACGTTGAGAGTGGCGGTGGACAAACCACCTTTGTGCTGACGTTCGGACCTAGTAGCGTCGCCGCCGATGAGATCCATCCATAAGCACTCCTTAAGGCGCGATCGTCGGTACGTGGGGTAGGGCAGCGATGTCCTACTCGACTGCATCTTAACCCCTTACACAGCAACGCTTTCCGGCTTAACACTCTTTTCTCTGCCGCTGCTCGTTTTCCTCTATCCCCATCCCGGCGTATGGCAACAATTCGTGTGAAAAAGGGCCATATGCGCTAGAGAAGTATCAATACTTACCAACATTGCTAATCGGTCAGGCGACTCATCAATTTTACTAATAGGCTTGTAGAGCTTGAATAGTTGCGAAACGAGCAACGAGTCAACGATGAGATCGGGCTTTGGAGTCCTTAAAGCCCGCAAGATTACGCTTGTAGTATAAGATTCTGGAATTGAATCAGTCCAGAAAAAGTCCAACCCATCTGTAGTAGGGTTTTTCCATCTTTAGTAGAACTTATCAATAGTTGTCTGCTACCTTCCAACTTACTTCGTTTCGTTTGCATTGAACCCGAAACCATCGCAGCGCTTAGTCCTTATTGGACGCAGCACATTAATCGGTTTGGTCGTTACAGTTTGGACATGGACCGTTGCCCTCCTCCCATTGATTTTGGCATCCCTGTCGTCTTCCAAAAGTCATCGGATCAATGATTTTCTTGAAAAATTGTCTCTTGGAAGTACTGCCTAATAAAGGTTTCAGCCGATGTGGTACTTAATTGCCAGGAACGGTGTCATACGTGCGATTCGTTTAGCTGAAACAAGCGAAAGCTTGGGGATAGCTAGCAAGGAATAAAGGAGGTTAACAACTCAAACAACCTTGTAACTGAATAATCATGAGGGTGAAAGCCCCTCCCCACAAGTGCAGTGGTGACAGCATCACCCCTACGGTAGCGACTAGCCATCAATCCGTAAAGCGGGGTGAAAAGGCGGTATCTGAGAGCCTTACTTGGAAACCCGTCGAGCAGAGAACCGATGAGTAACACCCGTGAAGATGCATTGAACCATCGTCACCGTTAACCAGCCAAATCAGGCTGATAGGCTGGAGCCAAAAGGCAAAGGATAAGGGGTTGGCGTGTGTATGAGCGACCAATTGCACTCCCAATAAACCCGGTGGAGAGCATCACTCTAAGGGTTCTAATCAATGGTTATTCGGAACGAAGTAACTCACCATTTGCTCTTGCCCCCTGGGTCAGGCGGGCGAGTAGGTGCTAACCGCAAGCAAATGGTGAGAGGGATTGCCTAAGAAGCTAATGCCAGCGGGAAAGCCGCAGGATATGCAGACGTAGGCACGGTGATTTGGAATGAAGGGGAGTGATTAGCAATGAAAATGTCTAAAGCACGGGTAAACCCGATGATGGAATGGAACACGATCCCCTGGTGTCAGCTAGAGCGGCGCGTGTTTAAGTTGCAAAAGCGCATCTTCAAAGCCTCGCAGCGTGGCGATGTCAAGGCAGTTCATCGACTTCAAAAGACTCTGATGAGATCCTGGTCTGCCAGGTGTCTCGCGGTACGTCAGGTGACTCAGGATAACACTGGCAAGAAAACAGCCGGAATTGATGGAATCAAGCAATTGGTTCCATCCCAGCGGTTGAAACTGGTCAGTATGTTACACCTAACCCATCGAGCACAACCCGTTCGCCGGGTCTTTATTCCAAAGCCTGGAAGTTCGGAAAAGCGTGGGTTAGGTATTCCGACAATCCATGACCGCTGTGTGCAGACATTGGTAAAGCTAGGACTAGAACCCGAATGGGAGGCAAAGTTTGAGCCCAACAGCTATGGGTTTCGACCAAGCCGCTCATGCCATGATGCGATTGAAGCGATTTTCAGTGCCATTCGGCAAAAGCCCAAATTCGTTTTGGATGCAGATCTCGAAAAATGCTTCGACCGGATCGACCAGTCCGCCTTGCTGGCAAAACTCAAGACCTTTCCAACGCTACGACGACAAGTTCAAGCTTGGCTAAGTGCTGGGGTGATGGAGAGAGGAGCACTGTTTCCGACCAAAGAAGGTGTGCCACAAGGGGGGTGTTGCTCTCCGTTGATGGCAAATATCGCCTTACACGGAATGGAGGCAGTGGTGAGCCAAGTCTCTAAGACGGCACGGCTCATTCGCTACTGTGATGATTTTGTGGTGTTACACGAAGATATTACAGCGGTACAAGCCTGCCAGCAGGCATTACAACAGTGGTTAGGTGGCATGGGCTTAACCTTGAAGCCAAGCAAAACCCACATCACGCATACCCTCAAACCATTTGAGGGACGAGTGGGATTTGATTTTTTGGGTATGCAGATTCGGCAATTCCACGTTGGCAAATATCAATGCGGTAAATCTGGAACCCGAGGCAAGCATCCCCAACCACTTGGGTTTAAGACTCTCATCAAACCTAGTCTCGCTAAGCTGAAACAGCAACTTGAAGCAATCGGGTGCATTATCAAGACCCATCGAGCAGCCCCTCAAGCGGCATTGATTCGTCATCTGAATCCACGTATTCGAGGGTGGGCAAACTATTATGCATCCGTGGTCAGCAAAGCCTGTTTTGAGAAGCTCGACCATCTCATTTTTCAGCAACTGCGGGCTTGGGCACGTCGTCGTCATCCCAATAAGTCTCTTTACTGGATCATTCACCGTTACTGGAGAATGGAAAGTGGAGAGAATTGGCGCTTTAGCGTCACACTCAACGGACAACCGATGCACCTTCTCAAACATCGTGATACGCCCATTGTGCGGCATATCAAGGTGCAGGGAAATCGAAGTCCCTATGATGGCGATTGGCTTTATTGGAGTATAAGATTGGGCAGCAATCCAGAGGTGCCAACCCGAGTGGCAAGGCTACTCAAGCGCCAGAAAGGACAATGCCCAGCCTGTGGACTGTTTTTCAAAGATGGGGACCAATTGGATATTGACCACATCCTCGCGCTCTCACAAGGGGGTAAGGACGAATACAAAAACTTCCAATTGCTCCATCGACACTGCCATGTGGTTAAGACAAGACGGGAAAGAGCAACCGTTCAATCCTAGTTGGTTCGTAGGTATGCATGACAAGCACCAAATTGCTGAGGAGCCGTGTGAGGTTACAAGCTTCAAGCACGGTTCTGAAGACCAGCGGGGTGGGCGACTGCTCCGCTGAGTTTAACCCCTAATTGTCGCATTTTCTGATTACTGAAGGAAATAGTGCCCGTGTGGGTACTGTGAAGCGGAGATCGTCCTAGCCACAATCAAGTGGTCTACTGAATTGAACTCCCCCTAAGCAACTCATGAATATCCTAGATATCAACGCTCTCGCGCTTGAATTGGTCGCTCGTGATTTTAGCAACGGTCATTCACCGACCAACGCAGGTCCCACCAAAACCTCGCGTGCCCTTGCCCTTATCCACCTTGCTGCGCACGATGCATATGCTGCAATCACCAGTTTCTTGCCCTTCGTCCTCGCGCCCCTGCCGATTCTACCCGTAGGCATTAGCACCGATGAGGCGACTGGAACGGCTGCCCTCTTGGGTGCGGCACTTCAAGCTGCCACCGCTTTGTATCCAGATGACGCTCAATTCATCGCCGCTCGATCGGCTACGCTGATCGTCGGTGCTGATCCTGCCGCTCTCGCCTATGGTCAGCAGGTCGCTGATGCTTGGCTGTTCGCTCGTCAAGGTGACGGCTCGGAACTGCCGCAACTTGATGAACTGTATTCAGAAGAACCCGGACATCATCGCCGTGACCCGCTCAACTCAATGCAAAAAGCACTGGGGCGACCTTGGGGCAAGGTCAAGCCCTTTGTCCTAACCAACGTTGTCACCGATGCTTTCCTTGCTGCTCCCCCTGCATTAGATAGCGATGAGTATGCGCTGGCGTTCAACGAAGTGATCAAGGCGGGCAAAAGCGACACTACTCAGCGTGATTCGGATTCGCGTGAGCAAGCGGCGATCGGCATCTTTTGGGGATATGACGGTGCGAATCAACTGGGCACACCACCGCGCCTGTATAACCAAGTCGTACGCCAACTTTCTGAGTTGAAAGATTTGTCGCACAAAGATCAAATCAAACTATTTACAGCAATCAACGTGGCGATGGCGGATGCTGGCATTGCCGCATGGCACTGGAAATATGAGTACGATTTTTGGCGTCCCGTCGTCGCCATTCGCGAAGCAGAAACGGGATTTGGACCGACGGGCAAAGGCGATCGCAACAATCTGCGGAAAGCGGGAGACCCGTTCTGGCTACCGCTGGGCGCTCCCAAAAGCAATCCGGCTCCTCCAGTGTTTGGCGGTCTAGGCAGCAATTTCACCCCGAACTTTCCAGCCTACCCTTCTGGACACTCGACGTTTGGCTCCGCTTGCTTTGAAACTGCTGCCGCGCTGCTGGATAAACAGCCAGAAGATCTGCGAGTGACTTTCGTCTCAGATGAATTTAATGGCATAACGACAGACAACACGGGCACAACCCGCCCGCGCTGGGAGCAGACTTTCACCTTGCGCGAAGCGATCGAGCAGAATGCGGTCAGTCGGATCTACCTGGGTGTACATTGGAACTTCGATGCGACAGGTGGTGAGACAGTAGGCAAAGCGGTCGCGGTCAAAGCGATCGCTACCTTCAAATAAGCTGGCAGCAAAGTACCTAAACTGAGGTGATTCACAGTGTCGTGAATCACCTCAGTTTAGAGCTGTCGTATTCCACTTTATTTGTCGCCGATCCCACGCTCGTTGTCGTGTAGTTTTAGCGGCTGTAATCTTGACAGAACTTGTGCTTGAGCGGTGTAGTATGGCAGTTTTTATGTGATCGCAAGCAGCTCAAACAACTGCCTCAACTCCGGTAAATAACGTGCCGTAAGGATGCCGCCCACAAAGCCAAATAGATGTCCTTGCCAAGAGATGCCGCGTCGTCGTGAGGGTAAAACGCCCCAAATGAGTGGACCGTAGAGCAAAGCTACCACGACTGAAACGGTGGCAGAGAACAGCTCTTGCTCAAAGTAGCTCCGGGACAGCAAAAAGCCGAAATAGCCAAAAATGATGCCGCTAGCGCCAATGTGAATCGTGTTAGGTGCTGCAAAGAGCCAAATGCCTAAACCACTGACGAGCCAAATCACAGCCGTGGCGACCGTGAATTCTGTGACCCCGTGCAGCAGCGTAAACCAGCCGAGCACAGCGAAAGGTAACGTATTGGCAATCAGGTGATTCCAGGTGCCATGCAGCAGTGGAGCAAACAAAATGCCCCGTAGTCCAATTTGAGTACGGGGCACAATACCCAGACGATTTAGGCGGTGCTGTAACAACAATTGATCCACAATCTCTAACATCCAAATGATCGTAATCAAGACACCAATGATTTTGGCTTGAGTTGCAACGTTATTAGCAGTAAGGGAAAAGGGCATCAATGGCGAACATCACGGTCTGTAATGAGTTTAGGCTACCTGCTGAACTTTGGGTTGAATAGAACGTGGTAAGTAAGAGCAGCGCTCCTACACTAACGAAGTATGAAATTCAGTTTCTTGCTTAGAGCTCTCCTGCAGAGTTGCGGTTGAGTAGGGCTGGTTCACTGCATCTTAGCCCCTTCTTACCCATCAACCCAAAATTTAGAGGTGGAGATAAAGTAAGTCCCGTGCAAGAGGCTAAAGCAGCGGCAATTCCCTGTGCTTAGTATGCTAAACGGAGGGATGTCCAGAGGCACCTTGGCTTCCACGGCTCAAGTTCGCCTTTCTCAACCAGGACCGAATCGTTTCACCTTTAATGCCTGTCAGTTTCGCAACTTCGGTAGAACTTTTGCCCGCTAAGTAAAGCTGGATACAATGCTCCTTCTCCTCCTCTGAGTATCGTTTCTGTCCTCTGCCAATACCAGCTTCAGCAATCCAGCTACGGATTGTTACAGCAGGAATACCTGTCCTCTCAAAAATCGCATTGGAAGAATTTCCGCGCTCATATAGCTTCAAGCAAGCTTGCTTCTCCTCCAGAGTGTATTTCCTCTCCCTCGAAATTCCAGCTTGAGCAGCCCAGAGCGTGATGGTATCAGCTGGCACATTGACTGCATCCTCAATTTCCTTGGGAGGCAATCCATTGGCATAGCTCAGTAGGCATTGTTCTTTTAGGCTGTCAGGATATTGCTCTGACAGTCCTGGCAATTTTCCAAATTCTCGAAACCATTTCCTAATGGTGCGACGCGAAGGTATATCAAGCAAATATTGAATCTCTTGAATTGAGTAGCCAAGATCAAACATCCTTAGCGCCTGCTTTTTAGTGTCCTCTGAGTAGGGATCCTCATTACTTGAAGGCATGATTGCTCCAAAATCTTTGTCTGAAGAAGCAATTTGAGCCTGGATTAGAAGACCAAGCTTTTTGTTATATGGACAACTTTGGCATTGGCTACTTAGGCCAGGTTCAGAGCAATCACACGCTTTTCGCCACTCTTGCAGTGCAATCTTCTCTGCCTTAAGAAATCGATTTACAGCAGCAGCGAAAATATTCAGAGGTAGCATAGACATCCTTTTAGAAGTCCGAAAGTAGAGGAATGTAAGTTCAAACGCTTAAATCTATGGCTAATACCTTTCCATCTACTATTAATATACGGTCAACCAGTTTCCCATAAAAAATTTCACGCTCAGTTTTGGTTAATGTGTACCAAAAATTGATATTTTGAGCTTGAGGATGACGAATAATTTCCTGACTAACCTTTCTAGGTTTGTTCATTTCAGTTTCAAGCTCTCTACAGAGATCCCGCTTAATATTGCTTAGATCTCGATCTACTTTAGACCATGAAAGATTTTCTATATCTTGTATTTTTTTCTTGATTTCAGCTGTTTTAGCTAACTCAGCCGAATCTTCTGTAAGAGCAGTATTGCCTAGGTAAATTTCATTAGCTCTTGTAGAAATTCGATAAATAATCGCTTCCTCTATTCTCTCAAGTCTGACGTGTTTTCGACTATCGCAGTAAGTTCTTGAGTGCCCACATGCATAATAGGAATACTGTCCACCACGTTTCAGATCACAAGAACCACCGCATTTTTGACAAACTACTTTTCCAGTTAAGTAATAAGTTCTTTCAGGTTTTCCTAATTTGCCAAAAGAGGAACTTATAATTTCCTCAATCTCCTGATATTCCTCACTAGTTATCAGAGCTTGACCAGGATGGGTATTAGGAATAACATTCCACTCATTAATATCAGGATATTTTCCTTTCCTTGGATACTTCTGATAACATGTATGTCCTTGAAGAATTGGATTTCTTAACCATCGCTTTAAGCCGGATATAGTTCCAAAGATAGCTAAACCTACAACTGGTTTCCTCTTCTTTATTATTGAGGAACCAAACCTCGCGTGCATCCGCTGTAGTACTTTTGAAGCCTTTCTTAGTTCTAGAAAACTCTCGACCATTTCTCGAGAAATCCTAGCTTTGCTCCAACTTAATAGCTTTGATGAATTATCTGGTTCATCTTCAAAACTCAATTCTCGATAGTTAGCTGGCCTTCCTTCTATGGGGCAGACGCAAGGGGTTGTATCAAGCTCATACTTGTTGTTAATAATTCTGTAGCCAAATGGAAATACCTGCCAGGCGATTTGGTCTTTTCTTCGACTTTTATGAACTCGATTAATTCGTTCGATGATCGTTTTGCGCTCATAAGCGCCTAGCATTATCTGCATATCTGCACTTAGTTCACCAGCGGCTGTGCTTAAATCTACTTCTCCCTGGTTAAGCAAAAAGAGCTGTACGTCGTGTTCGCGTAATAGATCCTTGACAAAAAATCCCATATAAGGGTCGCGCATCAAGCGATCCCAGGCAACCGCCTTTAAAGTACGAACCTCGCCCTGCTGAATCAATTTAATTAGTTGTTGAAATTCTGCTCTATCTGAGTTTGCGCCTGATTCAACATCACGGAAAATTTTGTCAACGCCGTGTTCCTTTAGAATATCAATTTGCCGATCTAATGATTGAGAGTAAAACTGCTCAGTTGTCGAGACACGAGCATATCCAATGGTCAGTTTCATTAGGTTGATAATAGTATCCTTGCACTATTAAACTACCAGATAATCTGCGGAGATGCTACTACAATAGAATCCCCGCAGACTTGAGGGATACTTCTTGATAAGTTACCTTTTGAAAGAGCTGTAAACGCTTCTATCGCTACGGGTAGATTCCCTGCCCTTTGGGGCGCACGTAGTACAGCAGTCCGAATGGGCGCTGTTGAGCGGAGTCGAGCCGCAAAGCGTGTGAAGCGTAGCGAAGTAATACACCGTCCGCTTGCGGTGGTGACGTTCATTGCGTAGCCATACAAAAAATTACGTAAGGCTATATCCCTCTGTTTGGTGTTCCCGTAGCGATCACAAAAACAATGCTTAAGACGTTGTCGAGAGTTTGTGGAAGAGGAGACCTACATAGGCCAGCAGGGACTGTCTAAAATCTACATTAGTTCTCATTAGAATAGCCGCCGCTTGGACTCCAATGAAAAATACATTCTTCTCACTTTACTCCTCCTATCTTTGCATCCTTGGTTCATGGCTTTTAGAGTCGGATAGCTCCTCCAGCCAAAGATTCCACAGCGCCAACTCCATATCATCTAACTGAGCCTGACTACGCTTACCCAATAGTTGCCATAAGCGATCGCCCACCTGCTCTCGCGTCCATCCTAATCGCTGAATCTGCACCGATATAGCCGCCAGCACCCCAGACAGATCCCGCGCCGAATCATCGAACTCCAAAGCCTCAAATAACGGTAGATTCAAGCGCTCCACCTGCAACACCCCCGGATTGATTTCAGCCCACGCGATCGCCTCCGCCATCAAAATTGGATCACCCGATTCCAAAAACCGCTGCATCCGAGCAATCGGAGCTGCCTGCATTGCTTCAAGGCGGATCTGATTTACCTGTTGATCAGCCGATTGAGCCGCCGCCTGACCCAGATCGAACCAAGTTTGCAGGTCAAATAAAGGGAGTTGAATCGTGTGATCCCTTCCATTTGACTCCCCCACTCCCCTTTGAGCATGTCTAGAAGTTGGATCTACCTGAGCATTACCGCCTACTGAGAGTAACGATTGCCCTAGGCGATCATTCAAATCCTTTCCTGATGGGTCATTACCGCCATTATCTGATAATAAGCTTGTAGGATTGTGCCAGTTAGATGCGTCCCCAACGCAATCTAACTGGGCATCCGTGTTTGAAGTTGGGGGGTTTGGGGGGATTTTCACAGGAGAGGCAAATGCATCTGCCAAATCCTGATTTGCGTCCATACCAAAGTGGTTGGGATGCCACAGGTCGCGGTGGCGATAAAGCGATGCTCCACCAATGCCGTATTTTAGTAACATCTGAAACCGGGTAGTGGCTTGAATCGGTAGACTATTTGTCTCAAGCAAATCTGCGATCGCTCGTCGAATTCGGTCTCGGGTTGCAGCAGACTGGCGTTGATTCCAGGATGGGGATTTATCAATAGCAGCGATTAGTTCTGGGTCTTGAATTTCTGGTTTAGGCTTTTTACTCTGGTCGCTAAAGTGAAAATAATGGCTATTTTCAATACACCGCGTCCATTCTTCGGCGCGATGTTCAATTTCGTGCTGATGCTGGCACCATTCTCGATAGCCTGGAAGAGATTGAGCGGTTTCAACAATGGTAGTCATCAGTGCTGTTCCTGCTAATGGTTTTCCACCCGAAAGGACGTGATGAAAAATGTACTCTCGCATAGTGATCCGTCCGAGCAACCGATTGGTTTGTCCATAGCCCGTCCATCCCAATTCAATTTCGGCATTTAAGTCGTTAACAAACTTCTCTGCTTTGCCTGAGATGCCGAAGTGCTTACGCTTTGCCTGTTTAAGGATCTGCTTAAGCGTTTTGCTATCAATATCGTTGCGCTGTTGAGCAAACTGCCACTGCTTGACGAAGGTGTGAGCATTACTCCAGATCGGTTCAAACTCTTTGTTGAGTAGATAGGAACCGATCTGCAACGGTAGCCGATGAGCATTGAACAGACTGGGAGTGCTGTCTGTTGCGTAGGGCTTCGGATTTGGGAAGATTTCAAGTTGTCCGGGTTGAAGTTTGAATCCGGCATTTTCCAGCAGGCAGGCAAGGGCGATCGCTAGCTGCCAAGAGCTTTGCGGTTGTTGAAAGGGAAAATAAAGGTGTAAACCGCTGCTGTAACTAGAGGTGCAAGTGATGTAGCGAACCAGTCCAAGGGATTCCAGTGCAGCAGCAATGCGGGAGATGGCAAACGGATCGTGTTTGGGGTGATAGGTGCTACCAGCGTCAATGTCGAGAAGGCAATAGTTTGCTTCTGCGCCAAAGCGAACGCCGTAGAGATACGCCCCCTGCTGAATTAGGCGATCTGATAAGGGGTGACGGCTTTCAGTCTGCCAGGCTGGGGTTTCACCAGGATTTGGGTAAGGTGCAAAGATATAGTCGAAGCGGTGAGAAAACAGAGATAAAAACGGCTCATTCCACTCACGTACGCTTTCAAAGCGGGTTGCACTGGTCTGTTTCATGTTTGCTTCTTGTTTATCTCAGCTTTTTGCTATTTCTTGTTGCTCTCAATTGCTTGAGGTGCATAGCAAATAGTTTCTTCATATAAACCCTGTGAAGACCGCCAATTGTATGGTGACGCTCAACAGACTCACAGGGTATACACCTGTAGACATTTGTTCTTGATCATTAAACAATCCGTTTTTGCGCGTTACTAGCTGAGTCAATTGGGAATATTGCGCTTACCCTTAGACTTGGCAATAGTCGGTAGAAGTGCCTAGCTGTCCCAGTCCTGAGATTGCTTTGTTCGCTGATTCTAGGCACTAAAATTTAGTAAAAATTTTTTTCGTAGCGCCATTCTAGAGTGGTAGCAACCGTCTCAATGACTTTGTTTCGCGATTCTAGAGAACTTGACAATCTTGTCAACCTGATTTGTTACGTTAATCTAGTCGTAGTTGTCAATATTGGCAATGTTTCAAGATACTAGGCAACCTGTCAATTTTTGGCAATTTTGGACGACTGACCATACGTTGCTAGATCCTAGAGTCTGTCGTCAATTTGTCAATCCGTTACTTAATCTTGAGCTTTTGTTGCTCGCAACTAGTCTAATAGGCAATTTTGTCAATGCTGTCAGTTGGCGATGATGGGAGAATTGCATTGAGTAGTAGAATGAGCAATGTAGCTGGATTCTAGAAGTCGTGTCAATTTTGGCAATTGTTAAATCTTCTAAACTTTTGACAGGTTTTTACTTGACTCTAGTGACGCTCCTAGCTCAACTTCTAAGACCTTTACGGTTTGGAGATTTTGGAGCGAGCTGTTTGTTGATTACCTTGACCTACGGTTGATAAATTCATTCTATGTTAATAGATCCTAGAGTTAAAGTTGCGTGATTCTAGTCTCTCAAGGCAAAAAGAATGCACAGGGGTAATCGTCGTATCCCCCTCTCCGAGGGCACTGATAATTTTTTATATGTGACACCAGTCTGCGATGGGTTCTCTTTTATTGACAACATAGCTGACTGGATCTCGATTTTCTGCTCTCAGGGCTATACTGTGCCGATGTGGATAAGTTTTACATAGTACCCGTGACCCAGCTCAATGAACTCGCTTTAGACTCAACCTCACTCTTGTCTGACTCACTCTCTTCTGATGTCGCGTCAATTGTGTTGGATCAGAGTCAGGTACAGTTTTATGCTGCAAAGTTGAAGATGGACAAAGCATTTCTAAATCTGGTTTTGGTTAATGTTGCAACTGGAATTAACCAATTTAGATTACATCTAGCGCACACACGGCTGAAGGGTGATATCGATATAATCAATCTCTATGGCGAGACAGAGAAGATTGATGCCCTTCAAAAGCAAACGATGGTGCGGCTTGAACGGCGATTTCGCTCAGTATTGAAAACTGATAAGTTTTGGGATCAGACAGCAACCTGGATCTTGCTACGACTTGACCAATGGCATCGAGAAGGGCTGATGCCATCTGATTGTTCTGTTGTAGGTGTGCTGTCGCTGGAGTCAGGGGACGATTTAACGGATAGTGACGAGTGGCGCGAGTCATTAGTGACGAGTGCTTGTGCTTTTCACACGGCCAGTCAGTGGTTACGACATCTGAATCTATCGGGGCATAGCGCCGCTGAAATTGATAAGCTGCTGGGCGTTAAGTCTGTTGCTGCCGCCACGCGTGAGCCTTTGTTTCAAGATGCAGAAGTTGAACGGGTGGCAACTGGCTACCCAATTCTCACAGGTGCACAGGCGCTGATTAATTCTCAATGGGAAGATGGGGAGTATCCGTACTGGAAGAAACTGGTAGGGGAAGGCTTTATTCAGCATCAAATTGTACGTCAGAGTCCCTCAAACCAGCAAATTGAACTGGTGCCAGGTAAGGCAGCGTGGGAAATCATTCAGCAGTTTGGTCCTGAGGCGGCGTATGTCTTCTTGATTTTCTCTTCTTATGCAACTGATTCAGAAGAGCCGTGGGCAGAGCAGATTCGGCTCAAGGGTACTGATCTAATTCGACTCTTTGGTTGGGGCAAACGCACTGATATTACGATCGCTCAAAAGCTCAAGAAGATTGGACATCTAGTCGAGTTGGTCTGTAGCCTCTCTGTACTTGTAAGTAATATCAACATTGGCGCAAAACGTTACAACGTTGAGCGGGGTGCAATGTGGACTTTGGAGGGTTTGGGGTATGCGGGTCAACTGGCATTGACAATGGATATTAATCAACCCGATTCTCCAACCTACGAAGCGGGTGAGCCAGATGAACTTTACATTAAGGTACGCCCCGGCGTTTGGACTGAAAAGTTCTTGAATGCTAGCGATGCCAGCGCTAAAGAAGCCCTCTTTCAATATGGCTATTTGGCAAAGAGTACGCTTCAGATCAACCCTTACCGTCAACGATTAGCTTCAAAGCTTGCCATCTTCCTCACCATCATGAGTCGGATACGAGATGACGGTCGTTATGAGGTGCGAACACTGCTAGAGCGGTTGGAGCCGAAGGATCTTCTGGAGAATGTTCAAGAAGATCGATTACGCCGGATTAAATTGATCAACCAATGGGACAGCGCTTTGTTGACTCTCAAAGAATTGGGGTGGGAGATTGATTTTGATCAAGCGACTTATCCAGAGAGTATCAGACCCGCTTGGTCGTTGAGTGATGATTTAGATTCTGGCTATCGTCCTCGCAATTGGTTGGCGACTTGGCTCAGAGCGATCGTAATTATCAAGCCTTCTGTGAAAATCCAGGAAAAGCTGGGTGGTCATATACCTGTTGCCTTGAAGCCCTCACGTACACCTGCCCAACCGCCCCTGCTAACAAGTGAAGCAATTCAGGCTGCGCTGGATGCGAAGGGAATGACCAAGGCTCAATTGGCAGATGCGTTGCAAGTAGACCGCTCTCTGGTTACGCGCTGGTTAAAAGGACAGCGAACGATTCAACCAAAGCATCGTACGCGGATCAAAGCATTGCTTGGAGATTTTGATGGGCAGATGTAGCCGTGAAAATAGTGAAGCTCAATTCCCCCCTACAAAAGTACTGGAACAGTGTAGATTTCACGCTAACGGCATTAATGCTTGAAGCTATTTTTCAATTAAACTTTCCAACTTTTTCAACAGCTTATCTATCTCTTCGCATTTTTCTGAATTCTCCAGCAATCCCTTACGCCGGATAGCTTGCTCAATCTTAGAAATTCGACGATTAAAATTCAGCGGCTCTGCTTTAGAAAGAGACTTTGGTTTTACTTCTTCTTTGATCTGAGCTAGAGAAAGATCCTCAACGATAGCCTTCTCTAGAAGCTGCTGGCGTTGGTTGGAATCTTTAAGTTTGGCGATCGCCCTGGCTTTTGTGTATTCTAGTTGACCCGTCCTCAAAGCACCTAAGACTTCTTCGGGCAGATTCAGAAGGGGTAAGCGGTTGGTTCTAAAGCTTTCAGAACTTAGTGTTCCTACTATAGCAAACACCTTTTCTATCTCATCTAAATTCTTGCGGATAACGTTATCCGCAACTTCCTCCCCTTTGCGCTTTGCGTGAGCTGCGATATTTAAGGTGCTGATAATTTCTTCTCTGGAAGTCTGTAGTGTAATTGCTAGCAAGTCAAGAATGCCTTCAGTTTCCTCGACCGGATTGAGATCTTCGCGCTGTAAATTCTCGATTAGAGCAATTTGAAGCGCTTGTTCATCGTCTAACTCTCGAACAGAAATCGGAACTTCTTCAAGTCCGGCTTCTTTAGCCGCCCGGTAACGCCGCTCTCCAGCTACTAGTTCATACTTGCCGTCTGGTAAACCTCTTACTAGAAGAGGCTCCAGAATGCCATGCTCTTTCACTGACTGTGTAAGCTGCTCCATCTTGATGGGATCAAAATATCGACGCGGTTGTCGGTGGGGAAGTCTGATGTTTTCAATAGAGATTGTGTTGCTTGACTTCTCAGCCTCTTTTTTGCCTCCACTACTTAGGAACGCATTGACTCCACTTAAAGCTGAGTATTGGGTTCTTTGTCGCTTTGTGCTCAAGGTAACTTCTCCATGTCTTTCGCTATTTGATTGAGAATGGTAATTGCTGGATGCTTTGGACTAAATATGGCTAGTGGTAATCGCTCTTGAGAGGCATCTGGGAAAGCTGTGGAGCGTGGAAGCGGTGGATAAACTTTCGTAATCGCTGAAAGCTGACTTTCAAGGACCCTGAGGGCTTCCCGATCCTGTAATGTTCCTTTGGCATAGATAGTCGGTACGACTCCAGCAAGTTCAAGCTTATGATCGATCGCATCCCTAACATCAGCGATCGTTTGAAGAACTAGATTTGTCCCCTGGATGCTTTTGAATTGAGTTTGACTTGGAACCAAAACATAATTGGCTGCAACAAGGCTTAAAGTACTCAACATTCCTAAACTAGGTGGCGAGTCGATTAGGATAAAATCATATCGATCCGCTATTTTATCGATTGCCTGTTTGAGCCGTAGCTCACGCCGGAGTACTGAAGATAACTGCATTTCCGCCGCACTCAGCAGAATATTGGACGGAACCAAATCCATGCCATGTATGTTGTCATGGATTGGTAGATTCTTCTTGTCAAGAATTGCATCCTTTACGGTTAATTCCTGTTCAGTTGGATCTATTCCCATAAAAATTGTGAGGCTAGCTTGCGGGTCCATGTCAATCAGGAGGACTTTCTGTTTTTTCCGTTGCCCTAACTGATACCCTAAATTCATGGTCAGGCTTGTTTTACCAACGCCACCAGCTTGGTTAAAGGTCGTAATTACTTTTGCCACTAGGTGAACCATAAATTAATTTCTAAGATTTAGTCGTCAGAGCGCCTGAAGCGCAGTTGATCGATTCTGAGATGAATCATACTAAAACAGCTACCGTTTGGAGCGATGATTTTGTTAACTGTTGGTGCGAATCGTGACTAAGCCAGGTTTTCTCTCTTCTCCCGATAATTACGTTTCTTTCTTCAATGACTTAAAGCAGCGTATCCGTCAGGCTCAAGTTAAAGCCGCATTAGCAGTCAATCAGGAACTTCTGTTGCTCTATTGGCAAATTGGGAAGGAGATTTTGGAACGCCAGCAAGCAGAGAAATGGGGATCGAAGATCATTGATCGGTTAGCAAAGGACTTGAAGTATGAGTTCCCAGATATGAATGGCTTTTCCCGCTCTAACCTCAAATATATGCGGTTGTTCGCTCAATCATACGCAGAAGATCAAATTAGCCAAGCGCCGCTTGGCGAAATTCCCTGGTACCACAATATCGCTCTTCTAGAGAAGCTTAAAAATGCCGAAGAACGTCTCTGGTACGCCCAAAAGACGATTGAAAATGGCTGGAGTCGAAACGTCTTGGTCATGCAAATTGAATCTGATTTATACCGTCGTCAGGGGGGAGCAGTTACTAATTTTGCTTACACTTTGCCTCAACCTCAATCTGATTTAGCTCAAAATCTAATTAAAGATCCCTATAACTTTGATTTTTTGACTCTTAAGGAAGGCGCACAGGAGCGAGAGCTTGAACGGGCATTAGTGGATCATATTCGAGATTTCTTGTTAGAGCTAGGGGTAGGGTTTGCCTTCTTAGGCAGTCAGTATCCAATTCAGGTAGATGGCAAAGACTATAGGCTAGACTTGCTTTTCTATCATGTCCAACTGCGCTGCTACATCGTAATTGATTTGAAGATGACCGAATTTGAGCCAGAATTTACAGGCAAAATGAATTTCTATGTGTCCGCAGTGGACGATTTACTCCGTCATACGGATGACCAACCGACTATTGGACTGATCCTATGTAAATCCAAAAGTAAAACAACAGCCGAATATGCACTCCGTAATCTCAATACACCAATAGGTGTATCAACTCATAGGTTGCCCAAGCAATTAAAAGACAGTTTACCTTCCATAAAACAGTTGGAAGTTGAATTAGAGGCAATTATTTCAGAGATTGACCGTGATAAAAGCCCCTCGGTGTTAGAGGATTCTCAACTGGCGCTGGATAGTTCTAAGCAAGACGAGAATTCCCCATAGCAGCAGATAATTTTGCCGAACTGAAGCTATTCCTCCACAAAGTAGTATCGCTAATTGCAGCAATCTTTTCCCAGTTTTCGTAAACACATAAATTTACTATCCTGGGCAATTGATGGGATTGCGAGGGCTTTACGATCAAGTTAATGATCTCGATCCATCCTCCTCTAGCTTGATCGCATTTTCCATTCCCATGACTTCAACAAACGCCTTTTCTGCCGCTTGTTGGTCTGCCGCCCTAGTGTAGCGCCGAAAGTTTTGCACCGACTTATGCCGAGTCAAAGTCATCACATGATACGGATTCATCCCCTTCAATACGAGATTCGTGGCAAACGTATGCCGGAACTGATGAGCATGAAAATCAATTCCCGTCTGCCTTGAAATCATATCCATCACCTTGCGAATCCCGTCATAGCCCAGTCGCTGCGAGAGATTGCGCCGAGAATGGGAAACAAACAGCGGACGCTCTGGCAATAATATTTCCCCCGTCAATTCGCGCCACTGGAGATACCGCTCTACCGCTTCCTTTCCTTGAGGTGTCAGTGGAACCCATCCCTTACTATCTGCCTTCGCCTCCCGGATGCGTAACCGTCGCCCGTCATAATCTTCAAGATTTAACATGGATACCTCTTCAGCCCGTAATCCATGCAACAGCACTGTAATCAAAGCAATGTTCCGCTCTGGCAATGAACTAGCTAACGCTGCTTCAACAATCTTCTGTACCTCCCCATCCTTAAGATTCTGTGCCTCCGGTTCCGTTAGCTTCGGCAGATCCACTTCCGTCGTCGGATTGATACTCACATAGCGAGAACGCACCATCCACCCAGAGAAGTTTTTCAGCGTTCCCAAAATTCTTCTGACCGTCGCATCCGAAAGCGATCTCCGACCTGTTTCTAAATCCTGCCGCATCAAATGTGCCTTGAACTGAGCCACTTGACGAGGCGTAATCTCTGCCCACCCCTTGTCCGTCCAATTCAGAAAACACTGTAAGTCTTGCCGATAAGCTTTCTGACTTTTGGGAGCCAGCGATCGCGCCTGCAAAAACTCATCTACCCGCAAACTCCTTAAATCAGCAAGTTGACTGGTCTGACCTGGTTGACTGACACATCTTTTCGACTCTAGCCTTCTAAGCAGTGCTGAGACTTTGTTCCAGAGAAATCGCACAATCAACAGTCGTGCATCTGAAATAGAGCGGTTGTTGCTGTGCCGCTTGAGATTTAGACGAAATGCAGGGAGCAGGGTCAAGGGCAGATTTGAGCGCCAGAGTCGTGGGCAGTCCCCAACCTTGCACGAGGGCTTTGCGAATCCAATGCCAGCCAATCTTGAAATAGCTACTGCCCCGAAACCAATGCGGGTCAACCTGACGACGCTCACCTCGCTCCACCACTGCTGTGCCAGCACTGGTCAAATAGAGAGTGGCAACGGCGAGTACCAAGCACAAGCGTGAGAGCATGGCAGCAGAACGGATGTGGGAGGATTCAAGTTGAAAACCGTTGGACTTATCATCCAAAAAGTTCTCCTCAATATCAAACCTCAAGCCGTATTCAACAAAGGTTTCGGTCGTAGTGGGTTGGTCACTAACGACATACCAACGTTCCCGACTGGGATAGTGATGAGCTAAGGCTAGATGCACCAGCCCATAGCGAGCTTTAGTGATCTTGACTTGATGCAGAAACAGGGCATGACTGGTCGATAGCGTGTAGAACGAGATGGGTGTACCCTGCTGACCGCGATACACCAGAAAGTTGGACTTGACCCGAATCCGGTAGTGCCAGCCCAAACGATGCAGGTGTTTGAATAACTCCACGTCAGCAAAGCCTCGGTCTGCCAAAAACAAGACTTCAACCCCTGCGGGCAATACCTCAACGACGGCATCCAACAGCGGAGCGTAGGTGGCATAAGCAACGGTACTGCTAGAATGCTTCAGCACCTTCCAGACCACTGGAATTCCTCGTCCTCGGTATACGACCACAATCCGGATCACACAGTATTGCTCCCACAACCGGGTCGTATCGAGTGCCAGAACAATGCGCTCTTGCTGCCAAACCGATAGGGCATATCCAATCAACCGGGCATATAACGAATGCTCGTGTACCCGCTCATTCCCAAGCCACCGTGAAAATCGCCGTTGCGTACTCTGAGCATAAACCGCACGACTTCGCACATAATCGCTCCATGCCGTTAAGCTGATTTGTCCGCTTGCAACCAGTCCTGCGACCATCCAGACCAGAGGGTACAAGTGGCGCTGATCTCGCCAGCGACAGTGTTGACCCAGCAACGCTTGCAGCGCATCATAGAGGCGAGGGGTGTTTTCCATAACGACTTCTGTTGATGTGGTAATCCTCAGAGTACTTGGATTTGCCCCTCTTCCAAGTTTTTGTGTCAGTCAGCCAGCTGGTCTGACTCAATCGGGCAGCATCAGACTGCCCCGGGATTGACTGGAGCGGAACAATAATCGGATCAGGAATCGATTTCCGTCGTGTCATAGGAAAATTTGCAGAGAGTATCACAACAATCGAGCATCCGGTGAATTTGAGCGATCGCCGATTCAACAGGTGTTCGGGGTGAGCGATTCAAAATCCATGCTTGATTATATTCCGGATAATAACCATTATCTGGAATATGATGAGGCTCAGACGAAGTTAGGATTTTGAGCTGAGATTAGAAACTATAATGCTCTCATACTGCCTATTCGGGAGTCTTGCCATGCCGTCACCTTTTCCTGGGATGGATCCCTACTTGGAAGGCTATCTGTGGGTCGATGTCCACAATGCCTTAGCCAGTAAAATTCGACAGCAGCTTGCTCCTAAAATCCAACCGGGCTACACCGTGCCGCTATGTCTCCCGGATGTTGATGCGCCACTGGATTTAGCGGCTGCCCTGCGTGACATCTACGATGAGGTGTTTTATCACTTGTTGATCGACTATCGTGAACTTTCTCCTAAACCCGTGCTAACAGCAGACGCTTTAGGGTGGGTAGATGCCTTACTCGCACCCTTGAGAACCGAGGTGTAATGTCTAAAAGAGCCTTACCAGAGAAATGCCGTAAGTGTGCGACCTTGTCAGCGGAGCAGGCACAGGCGTTGCATGGGGCAGAAGGCGATCGTTGCTGGAACCCGGCGGTTTGCTATAGTCGCAGGTCGTATGCCAGAAATCGCGAGCGCATTAATCAGACTCGCAGCCGCAAACGCAAAGAAGGGGAATTAGAGCAGATTTCAGTGGAATTTGAGCCACTGAGTCGATTGGTGTTTGGGGTGCTGGTGGTGTATCGCAAAGCGGGAGTGGACACGCCTGTTCATGCGATCTCAGCAGAGATTTGGCAGGGACAGGAGAAGGTGGCGATTGTGCCAACCGTGCATTGTGCGGGTATGGTGCCGAGTCAAGTGCATCAGTATGTAAACAAGATGTTGAGTGTCTTGGAGGAGCGATACGGCATTAAAAAGTTTGCCAGTCAAATGCGGCTTGACCCGGAGTTATGTGCATCCCGTCCCTGTCCACTGCATGGGTGAGATTAAGAGATGAGGCAGATTGAGCAATTAGAGTTGGGGTTGTGGGAGGTGCTAAAGGAAGCAGCGATCGCACCCGATGAAGCAGATGTGGGACAACTGCTGGATGGGTTGGATGCGGCGTTGTTGTCATTGGATACAGTGGGGCAGTTACAGGTAGCAGCAGAAGCGATCTCCCAAATTGCTCAGGTCTTTTGCGATCGCTCTACGCTGGCGTTTGAGGAATTGGAGGCAACAACCAGCGATGAGGGTCCGGTGATGCCAACCGAGGCGTTCGATCAGTATGTCCGCCAAACAATGGAGGTGGATTTCGACCAGTTCATCAAACCTTTGGCGACTCTACCTAGAAAAATTACAGAGCGGCAAGCGATTGCGGAGGGTGATTCAGTAGTTGGGGAATTAAATCGAACCACAGTGCTGCAAGTGCTAGATCAACAGATGAGTCAGGAGCCAGATCTTACGGAAGCAGAAATCTTCAACCGTACGTTGGCTTTAGCCCACGACGAAGATGTGGCAGCGTGGGCAAGGGCGATCTCCCGGTGGATGGGAGATCACCAGATGGCAACAATTCCTTTAGTGCAGCTTCAGCGAGCAATGGGGATACCCTTAATCCAACTTTGGTTGGCTTTGCTTTTGGGAGGATACTCCATGGAACAACGCGGGGAGTTTTATGAAACTGGACAGCTTTGGATTCTGGGACGGGATTGAACCGCATCTCAACCTTTATGAGCCATAAGACCCAACAACCTTGGAAATCGATTATCATCTGCTGCAAAACTTGTCTGAGGCTTTGGAGTGGTTTTTGGCACCTCATACCAATTTAGATAGAGTAAGCGGCAAAGGACTAGACTGAGCGGAGTTGTTTGGATGGTCTAGTAATGGCTGGTGTAACGTCAATAGACGTGAAAGAAAGTTTGGATGATACCAAATTAAATTGGAGCCATTACAGATCAGATAAACTGAGCGATGTAGAGGTGAGAGTCTAACAATGGCTGGAGTAAGCGCAATCGCAATTAAAGAAAGTCTCGAGGAGCTAGGCACCCGTTTGCGAGCGGTTGAACAGCCGATACTCAAAGAGCGATTGCAAGTGTTGTACTGGCTCAAACAAGCGCACGCACCGAGTGTCAGTCAGATTGCGATTGCAATTGGCAGGCATCGGGGCACGGTGCAAAAATGGTTAGCCCTGTACCGAGCGCAAGGATTAGAAGCATTGCTGGTGGTTAAACCCACTCCAGGAGGAGGCAACCGGGTGATTCCAATGTGGGCGGAGGTTGCCTTAGCCAAGCGATTGCAGGAACCGAGCAATGGGTTTAGCAGCTATGGGAAGGTGCAGCAGTGGCTGTTAGAGAGTTTAGGGGTAGAAGCCGAGTATCATGCGGTCTACCAGATGACGCGCTATCGACTCAAAGCGAAACTCAAGGTCGCCCGTCCTCAAAACATCAAGCAGAACCGAGTCCAGCGAGAGGCATTTAAGCAAACCTCGCAGACGACCTCGACTTATTGAGTCAGTACTATCGGCAGGTGCGCCAGGATGAGCGACCGATTCGTTACTTCGCACAAGATGAGAGTCGCTTTGGACTTCACACGCTCATCGGACGATTAATTACGGCAGTTGGGGTTAAACCCATCGGGGCGTGGCAATGGATATTCAAAGCATTCTGGCTATACGGTGCTGTGGAACCTACCACAGGAGAGTCCTTTTTCTTGCAATTCTCCCATGTCGATACCGCATGCTACCAATGGTTCTTAGATGAGTTCTCCAAGGCTTACCCCGATAGTCTCAACATCCTGCAAGTGGATAACGGACGGTTCCACAAAGGCAAAGACCTTATTGTGCCAGAGAACATTATAGCGGTTTTCTGTCGGATGAGGTACGGGCAGAATAATAGAGAGCAAGGGTTTGAGCCTTTAGTTTGTACCTCACAGGAGCCGGAAACGCTATATCTTGGTGTTTCAACCGCCTTACTGCCCAGAGTTAAATCCTATCGAGCGTTTATGGGAACATCTCAAGGCGGATCTCAAGTGGGCTGCGTTCAAAACGCTTGACCAACTGCAATCCAGGGTTGATCAACTCTTAGCCCAGCTAACCCCTCAAGTGATTGCTTCCCTTACAGGCTACCCCTTTATCCTCAATGCACTATCTGTCATTGACACCATTTAAATTGGTATGACTTGGCCCAACAGTTCCGCTAAGCGGATACGCCAACCGTTAAAGACCAATTGCAAGTGCTCTACTGATATTTTGGCTATATGGTGCTGTGGAACCTGCCACTGGAGAGTGCTTTTTCTTGCAATTTTTCCATGTCGATAGCCGAGTGCTATCAGTGGTTCTTGGATGAGTTCTCTAAGGCTTACTCAGAGAGTCTCAACCTGTTGCAAGTGGATAACGACCAGTTTCACAAAGGCAAAAATTTGATTATGCATCGAGTTCGACACAAGCGTTTCGGGTTGCGATTTAACCTGATTGCAGCGATCGCGAACTGTGAACTTACCCTCTCTTCTTTATTCACCAAAAATTCTAATGTATGTGTTTACGTTTCACTAAATATTGAAGCTCAGGCAACGCCTACGCGATCGCAAATTTAATGCTTACTTGGGTTCCTTCCGCCGCATTAGAGGTGATCATCAGTTCTCCAGAATGGGCATCTATGATGCGTTTTACGATTGCCAATCCCAATCCTGTTCCGCAAGATTTTGTAGTGAAAAAAGGTTTCATTATCTTTGGCAGCGTTTCGGGAGGAATTGGATTGCCGCCATTGTGTATCCGAATGTAGACCGAATTAGTCGTTAAATCTGGTTCTACAGTCCATGTGATTCTTGCATCTGCATTGGCACTTTCTATTGAAAGTGCTTGACAAGCATTGTCTACTAAATTGATAAATACCTGCTTCAGTTTATCTTTATCGGCTAAAACCCTGATGGGATAGGGTGCTGGCACAAAGTCAATTTTTCGGCTGATTGCAGGCATCATGCGAATGCTTTCCAACGTATCGCCAATAAATGCATTGACCTCTAACTCGGAGAGCTGAAGCACTTGTGGTTTTGCGTAGAGCAAAATTTCCTTCAACAGGTTACGAATGCGGTCTGCTTCTTCTAACGATAAGTTGAGCCGCTCTTGAACTGATTCTGGCAATTCTATCGACTTGATTGCATCCAGTCCCATCAGTACCGTAGTTAGAGGATTGCGAACTTCATGCACGATCATGGCGGCTAATTCGCCCACTTCTGCCAAAGCGGCGATCGCTTTCCCCATTTCCTGCTCAGCTTGTCTGCGTTCCGTAATATCCTCAGCAATTCCGGCAATGCGGTAAACATGTCCTGAATCATCGCGCACCGGAAATGACTGATCTCTAATTAACCGAATTGAACCATCAGCGCGAACAATGCGATATTCTTCATCCACTTTTCCCTGCCCAAGCCGTTGTGCTTCTAGCATTCGGGTGCGATCGTCAGGGTGAATGGAGGCTGCCCACAGGCTGCAATCGTGAAGCCACTGCTGACAGGATTGTCCCCACACTTGTTCAAAAGCGGGGCTGAGATAAAGGATTTGACCGTCGGGTCTGCGTATCCAAAAAACTTGCTCAATATTCTCGGCAAGCTGACGAAACTTTTCTTCACTTTCTTGTAGGGCAATTTGGGCTTGGCGACGGTCTTTAATTTCTGCCTCAAGCTGTTTGTTAACTTGCTGCTGTTGCTGATAAAGGTGGTAGTTATCAATCGCCGTTGCGGCCCGTTCAGCAAACAATTTTGCCAGTTGCACTTCTGCCTCAGTGAAGTAGCGCGGTTGATGCTGAAATGAACAAATAGTGCCAATTACTTCACCCGCCGGAGTCCGCAGAGGAACTCCTAAATAAGCTCGATAACCTTCTGGCGCATTGCCATAATTTGTACAGGTTGTGGCATCTTCTACCACCAAAGGCTGCCCTGTCTTAACTACGGTTCCCGTTAAACTACCGTGTAAAGAATACATCTCATCGGCTGATTCTCCCAAATTAATGGTGCTTGCCAAAATGCGTTCGGAATCATCTTTGCAGAATGTGACCACCGACCAATCTAGTTCCATCAGTTCGCTCAATCCTTGAGCAACTTCTTGCAGATAGCTGCTAAGCTCTCCTGTGCGGTAGCTCAAGGAGGAGAGAACTTCTAATACAGTCTGCTGCGGGTGCTTTGAAGTTGCTGTCACTACTTTCTGTTTGCTTAATTAAAGACTTAACAATTTGTGGTTAAAACCTTTGTTATCGGAGACTTATATCTCTAGAAAGTATACTTCTTAGAACCAAAATCTTATAAAGGCAGGTAATTTCTTATAAAGGCAAGTAATTTTCAAAAAATTGCTGACTTACCTTGTGCAATGCTCTAGATTTAGTTTCTTCAGCAGTTTTTAATCTTCCTCTCAGCGTCGAATGAAGCTTCAGTTACACACTGTAAATAGATAAAAAGTTTCTAAAAAATTACGAAAGAACGTTTGAAATGACCTGTATCAAAGGTGTTATACCTGCGACAAATTTTCAAAAAAATCAAATTATTAAGTCCGTACACTCATTTCCTTCAATCATTCAAACTACGGCACAACACAAGATCATGCTCATCTCAGGAGCTAAACGATGACCGCACATATTCTATTGGTAGAAGATGAAGTCAAGCTAGCTCGGTTTATTGAACTAGAGTTGAGCAGCGAAGGCTATCGCGTGAGTGTGGCGCATGATGGCATGTCAGGATTATCTTTGGCGCGGGAATCGAAGCCAGATTTAGCGATCTTAGATTGGATGCTACCCGGTTTGACGGGCGTTGAACTCTGTCGTCGGCTGAGGGCAACGGGTAGCAAAGTTCCCGTCATTTTGTTGACTGCACGAGATGATGTGGGCGATCGCGTCGCGGGTCTAGATGCCGGAGCCGATGATTACGTCGTCAAACCCTTCAGTATTGAGGAACTCTTGGCAAGAATTCGTGCCCATCTACGCCGCACTCAGGAAACGGACGAAGATCTATTGCAGTTTGAAGACTTGATCTTAAATCGCCGCACCCGCGAGGTCCATCGAGGTCAGCGGGCAACAGATTTAACCGCAAAAGAATTTGACTTGCTTGAATATTTGCTCAGCCATCCTCGTCAGGTATTTACCCGCGACCAAATTTTAGAAAAGGTCTGGGGATATGACTTTATGGGCGATTCTAATATTATTGAGGTTTACATTCGCTATTTACGCTTGAAGCTAGAAGAGAAGGGTGAAAAGCGCCTGATTCATACCGTGCGTGGCGTTGGCTATGCCTTGCGGGAGCAGTAGTGATCATAATAAAACTGGGATAACAGCCCGTAATATTTAAGCAGAATAACGCTTGCCCAGTGTGATCATTTGATGACAGATTTACTGCTATCCAGTAGAAGAAAGAGTTGTTCCATACACTGAAAAAGCGCTCTATGACTAGTGAAACAATTGTTAAGGCGATTAGTCTAATCCTTGCACCTGTTGTGATGATTACCGCTTGTGCCATTCTGCAAAATGGTCTGATTGCTCACTACAGCGGAATTAGCAATCATCTGCGCTCAGTTAATCAAGAGATTTTGAGTCTTTCTGAAATTGATTTAAGCAGCAGTCCTTCTAGAGCCGCGCATCTTCACGATTTAGAGCATTTGTTACTGCCGGATTTGTTTCACCGTAATCATATTGTGCATACCGTCTTGGAATGGGTTTATACTGCTGTTCTTGTGTTGATAGTCGATATGTTTGCAATTGCAATTGCGATCGCGACAGGTATTAGTTGGTTATCCCAAGTGGTGTTGATCATTTTTTTGCTTGGAGTTGGAATGTTGTTTTGGAGCATTATGCTTGTTTCGCATGAACTTCACACCTCTCATCGATCGCTCCAGATTGAGGTGCATCATGCTTGTGAATTGTGTCAACCAAAACGACGAAATCAAAGGCATTGACTTTCGTAGTTATTGCGACAGCAGCCTGAAATTGCCCATCTCAAACTTTTGATACAGCCACTACGCTGACATCAGGATTGCGATCGAAGACAAACCGGGGTCTGAGAATGATCCTACACAGCAGCCAGAGCGATCGCAATTCTCCTGGAGAACAACGGCTTTTCCATTGACCGGGACGGCAAAATAGCATTTCAACTAGTTGTCGCTGCTGTTTGAGGCTAACTTGCTCAAACATAACTCGCACTGTTGACTGTTCATCTTTAATACTCGTACAGGTTGCCCTGCCTTGAAGGACTAACTTATTTTCCAAAATCTCTAGCTCGACTGGAATTGATGTAGTCGTAGCTTGACCCTTCAGGCTCTGTGACACCATTGGAAAGCCTGCTTGTGTCAGAATCACCTGGGCACCCACCTCTGAGATGGCGCTTGTGGTGCCCCAAAATGTTTGTTCCCCTATGTGCAACCGCACTGTTCGATGGAGATCAAACCATTCATGCAGATTAGGACGTGGAACATCGATCAACACAAGTAGAGAAGTTCCCAATATCAACAGGTTGTAGATGCTCCAGAGCAACCCTAAATCGAAACCCTTCATTTTCTCAGCCATCACGGGTGACATGCCAGGTTGCCACATGCCAATCGCTAAGTTAATACCCAAGTTAATCCACAAGCTGAAAGCACTGGCGATAAACACAATGATCAAGGGCAACGCCAACTGCCAGTTAAAGAAAAAGTGATCGCTGGAAGTGCCCTTGGGCGTCACCTTAAAGCCTTTGCCAAATGGATTCAGCATCGTTTTAATCACGGTCAACGCTAGCGGAAAGCACAACACGACTGAATAGACATCTGCGAGCAAGGCGGATCGCGATTGATAATTGAGCCATGAGAACACGCTCAGATTAACCAGGTAATAGGGCACAAAGAAATACAAAATATCGGCACCCGTTGCCCGTAGGGGAATCACACCCAAAAAGGAATATGCCAGCGGTATTAGCAGAAAGCCTACGCGAGAAATGCTGGTAAACCAATGCAGCAGCCCTTCTAGATAAGCAAGCCGCTGGACTGGGCGTAAACCCGGAATCGTTAAGGGATTGGACTTCACAAAAAACGCCTGCAAGGTTCCCTGTGCCCAGCGAACTCGCTGCAACGCTTGATCTGCCATACTTTCAGCTGCTAAACCCGCACTCAGCTTTTCATTTAGATAAACCAGGCGATGCCCCTGTGCTGCCAACCGAATGCCCGTGAAAAAATCTTCACTCAGGGATTCTGTGACGAAAGAGCCTGTTTCTACTAAGGTAGAGCGCCGCATCACAAAGGATGTGCCAGAGCAAACGACTCCTCCAGCACTATCTCGGATGGGTTGAATTTGGCGATAAAACACTTCTTCTTCGGGTGTGAGGATGTGTTCCAAGCCCAAGTTGCGGGCGATCGGATCAGGGTTGTAAAACGTTTGAGGCGTTTGCACTAACGCGACTCGCTGATCTTGAAAGAAGCCGACTGTGCGAGTCAGAAAGTTTTTTGTAGGCACAAAATCTGCGTCGAAGACTACGATGAGTTCTCCACTGGTATAAGCGAGCGCATGATTCAGGTTTCCGGCCTTAGCATGAAGGTTATCCGGTCGGGTGATGTATTCACACCCCAGTTCCGCTGCTAGCGCCTGCACTTCTGGACGATGGGTATCATCTAGCAGATAAATTGTTTTAGGGCTGTATTCTAGTGCCTGACAGCCAATGATGGTGCGTTGAAGGATGAAAGGAGGTTCATTGTAGGTGGGAACCAGGATATCGACACTGGGTGTGAAAACACCGTTGATTACATCCATTGATAATAAATCGGCTTCAGGTCGGCGAGTTCCTTCAGGATCATCTTGCGAACTGCGGACTTTTACCAGCAAGGTCAGTTGAATGATGGTGCCTGTCAGAGTCAATAACTCTAGAAAAAACAATCCGAGGCTGAATACGCCGTTAAGCGGGGTACTGAGATTGAGGGTGGAGAGCGATCGCCAGAGCAAGTAGCGAAGGGTCAAAATTGCCAAAATACTAATCACCAGGTTTCTTGACCAGGTTCGCGGTTGAGGAGTCAGCCGCATCACTACCAACACGACTAAGAACAACGCCACTGTCCAAAACAGCAGATATTGCCCAACCATCATTGGCGCTTCAATCCACATGGGTGGATTTTCTTGAAGCTGGTTCAAAGTCTGAAAAATTTGGTTAATTGTTCCTTGTTTAGCAAACCAGGCGGCAATGATTGCACCCGATACAACTACGCTTCCTACCATGATCACTGTGGCAAGCTGAACGCGAGAAAACTGCTTCCAAATACGCTGCCGAAGTTTTGTATCAGGCTGAATATTCACTGGGTTGCCCTGAAATAAAGCTAAACGAGCAATTCCATTATGATGGCTCAAGATGAGAAGAGCCTGAAGAAGATCTGAGTTCGTCCTGAAGACTTCTGTTTATGCGATTCGATTCAGTGCAATAGACTTAATCGGAAATAGAATAGGATGCGAAAAAGATAACGCAAGTCGAACGGAACCAGCGATGTTGAGCTATAGCAAAGTTCAAGGTAAGCCCTACGTGTTGCAAAGTCTCACGGGATTAAAGCCTGCGGAATTTGAGCAATTGCTGGAAAGCTTTGAGGTGGCATGGCAAGAATATATCGAACGGGAATACATTAAGCGACCTCGTGCCCGTCGCTATGGGGGAGGACGACACGCTGAGGTGTCCAGCAGTGCAGACAAACTGTTATTTATTTTGGTGTACTTCCGAGTGTATCCCACCCAAACGGTGCAAGGGTTTTTGTTTGGGATTGGACAAACCCAAGCCTGGGAATGGATTCACAAGTTGAGCCGAATATTGAATCAAGCATTGGGCTATGAGAAACAATTACCGGAGCGAGAACCCGCACGGCTAGAAGCGGTGTTAAGGGAGTGTCCCAGTTTGGAGTTCATCATCGACGGCACTGAGCGCCCGATGAATCGGCCAAAAGACCCAGAGCGCCAGCAGGATTATTACAGTGGCAAAAAGAAGCGTCATACGATGACCAACAATATCATCAGTGAGCGGGGGGGAAAGGTTGTGTTTTTAAGCGACACCTACTGTGGCAGTGTGCATGACAAAGCCATTTGTGACGGCGAGGAATACCAGTTTCCACCCGGCAGTACCTTGTGGCAAGACAGAGGGTTTCAAGGGTTTGCACCCCCTGGAGTGACGATTAGACAACCGAAGAAAAAGCCTCGAAACCAGCAGTTAAGCGACCAAGATAAACACCACAACCGGGAGATTTCCAGCGAACGAGTCGAAATAGAACATCAAATCAGTGGCATCAAACGCTGCAACATTGTGGCACACAAGTTTCGCAACCGAACTGGCTATTATGCGGATGATGTGATGGAAACTGCCTGCGGACTGCACAACTTTCGGCTCACTCATCGTCAACTCACCCATCCTCAACTCAAAACCGCCTAAGCTTAAAATTGCTAGAAGTACTCTCTTGTCGTGCTTTCTAGTGCTTCGCTATTTCCAATAATGTCTAATGTAGTAATTCTTGTTCAAAAAAGGTATAGAAACTTCTAAAGTAAATACTTTGCCGATGAGTAGATTTATTTAGAAGACTGCTACCTTATCTGCTTAAGGCTTCTCTGTCGGTACCAGAAATTAATCTATTTGAATTGCCACTCTTATAATTTTTTTATAAAAGTTTACCCAACAGATAGATTCAAATTAGTTTGTTCTTTAATTTAATACCAAGATATTGTATTTTCTCATTAACTAATCATATTGCTTTACTCTGTTTTTAAACTCCCTCTCATTCGGATTTCTTAGATTTACTTTAATTTGTAACTTACTAGATGTGCTTAGTGTCTCAAATTGACTAAAGGCATCTAATCTAACGAATAGTTTAAGGAGTTTTTCCAGTGAAAAGACTTGTTTATGGCATTGTGTCTAGCTTGATAATTGTGTCTGTGGCTGTACCTGCTACAGCCAAAACGCCGACTTTTGTTATCGCCCAGCAAGACGCGACGATACAGCGGATGTTTCGGGAACTGCGAGTAGTTACCGAAGATATGCAAGAGATGATGACACAAATGAAACTGATGATGGCAGAAATGAAAGCGCTAACTTCTGTGCCATCCGGAAAGCCTACAACAACGAACGATTTATATAGGCAGCAACAGGTTCTGATACAGCAAATGGAGATACTGATTGGTAGGACGAGGTTAGGTACCATTCAGCCCAGAACAATAAGTACATCGACCGTGCAAGAAGTTCAGCAGCAACAACAAGTAATGATGACTGAGATGAAGGAAATGATGGCAGAAATGAAGAGGATGATGGCAGCCTATCGGGGGCGAGCCACCGACCGTAGGTAATAGTATGAACTTGCAGCAGAGAACCTTAAAGGTAAAGTCGTTGCGAAGCGAAAACAGCCTACTCTGCTGCAAGGGTTAGACGACATTTTTAGCGAGATCGCTTTCAAGTTCAGCAGCAAAAAAGAGTGTTGGCGTAGCCTGTGCAGAGTCCATATCGCCGACTCACAATAAAACTGGGTTGTTATCCGTTGATAGCGGGTTTCGACTTCACTTATCCACCGCGAGTTGAGCGAAGTCGAAACTCAATCACAACTCAACTCAATGATGCCAATTTGATAAATATCTGTCGCTGCATATTAACCCGGCAACGAAAGTTGCAAGAAGAAAGCTAAAATCCTTAGGGGTTTTAGCCTAAAAAATGTAGGAGCAATTATTGCCACGTTAATATCTTCCTCGTCCGTCTTCAAGCAAGTATTATTTAGCTATTTGAGGGGCAGGCGCTGCTTGAACCGTACAAGGTTTCTTATCGCATTGCTGCCCATAAAGTTGATTAACATAGGGTTCTTGCCATGCGAGGGGAACTTCCAGTAGTGATTGGGTTCCAGTAATGCCCTGACCCATGAAAATGAGCACCGCAATGGAATTGAGAACAATGTGAATGGTACGCCAGCGGTTGGTTCTATCTTGGTAAATCTCGCGCAAAATTGCCAGAGAAAAAATCATTAATAGTGCCGCAGTGATGCCGTAATAGTAGTGAGAAAAGTACCACTGATCTGTTTTGCGATAGATACCATCTTGACAACCAAGCACAACCAAACTCATGCCTGTGAGAGTTGCAAATACTCCTCGCCACAGTCGTGTTTTTGCACGGTAAAGCAACGCTAGAGACGCGATCGCAACGCCAAAAATTATGATAATTATTCCTACCTTAAGTGGGCTTTGATCCCAAACTTTTTGATCAAAAATATTGCTAAAGATGTCATAGGCTAATGCTAATAGAACAATTCCTACTACTGCGCCAGTCAGCCAACGACCAAGCTGTACATGCTCCTGTCCTGCACTTGGAGGAATTTTGCTCTTCTCTCCGCTAGCAGTCTGCAATCGACGTTGCCGTGTTTGAAGGGCGCGATTCAGAACAATGCCAATGAGTGGGAACACAATCACTACAGCGGCGATCGGATGTAGCAGCAAGATCACATCCCTGAATTCCATATACAACCTCTCTTGAATTGGGGTGATTCTGATAAAAAGCAGCTAGGAAAAAGAAATTGTATTTTCTTCTGACTCCTAGCTTCTAAATTTTGATTTTTTTGACTGTGTGCCCTACTTCACTTCACTGGCAAGAAACTGAGCCACTTTTCCCTTCTTCACTGCAACCACCACGTCAAAATGCGCACAGTATGAGAAGGTCACATCGTTGGCTTTGTTATATAGGTTGACCACATGACCTCCTCCACCTGGCTGAATGCCGATTGGATCTAACTCTCCGAAGAAAAATCGACGGAGTTGATCGCCACCGCCGATTTGCCCTTTATTTTTAGTGATTAGGGCGATTTTTTGTTGAGCAGTTGGCATTTCAGCCGCAGTGGCTACTTGAGTCAATGAAGGATGCACTGCCGTTAATGAAACATCTCCAACGGTAAATAATCCAACCACTGCAAGACCTGTAAGCAAAGAAGCTAATTTCATGGGTTACTCCTGACTAACTGTTGAATCGTGAGATGATTTTCTTGAGTAAACCTTACTGGCTCACTGGTTAAAAGCATCTCAGTCAGCACTGAAGCCTATCTGAAGTAAGAGCAGAAATCTCCTGAATGTAGTCGTAAAAAACTCTCAGCTTGAATTCAGCTTCTTCTCAGATTGCGATCGCACCACATCTACAGACAAGGAGATTTGCTGACTCATCGCTATAAGTAGCGCGATCGCGTTAGTCCCAAAAGTCTTTCGCCTCATGCAAACCAATTTCTGAAAATATACGGAAAAAATCCTGATAATCCACTTGGCAGGGTCATTATGCAGAAACAGTCCAATGAATTAATAGTTAGCTGGCTTCGGGTCTAGGTTGGAGCGGTATTAGATTGTCTGTAGAAGGGTTAGCATTGGGTTGGCCCAGTTCATATCGACAAGTTGCAGACCGATGGATGAAATTATCATCACTGATTACAACCCAAACTGGGTGCTACTTTTTGAACAAGAAGCTGTAAGCATTCGGGCGTTTCTAGACGGAGATCTCATCACTCGTATTGAGCATTTTGGCAGCACAGCAGTTCCAGGGTTAGCGGCGAAGCCCATTATTGATTTGTTGGTAGAGGTACGCTCACTTGCAGAAGCAAAACAAGTTGCAGTTTCTCAGCTAGAGTACCTGGGTTATGCTTACTGGGTTGATAATCCTGACCCCCAGCGGATGTTTTTTGTGAAAGGTTTACCCCCCACCGGTCCACGCACTCACCACATTCACATGGTTGAACCAGATAGCGAATTGTGGGAGCGTTTGTTGTTTCGAGACCACCTTCGCAAGCATTCAGACGAAGCCGAACGTTATGCAAGATTGAAGTACAATCTTGCTCAACGCTTTTTCAGCGATCGGGAAGCGTACACAACAGGCAAAGTCGAGTACATCGAGTCTGTGATGCAAAAAGCTCGACAACACCTAGCTAACCCATAAGTGCAGCGGATTGATGGGTATCCTAGTGTTTAGTCAATTATTAATAGACGGGTAAAGCCGCTTTAATTTCACCCTGGCATCCGCCGTCGCAAAGCGCCAGTCAATCCAGGTTTCCTCATGATTGCGGTTGTCCTGCCAAGCTGCAACTTCCCGCTTGAGCACATCCATATCAGGAATGCGACGATCCAAACATTGACGACTCAAAATACTCAGTTCAATTTCAGCCATGTTTAACCAACTGCCATGCTTAGGAGTATGACAAAACTCCAAGCGGCTCAAAATTCGCTGCGCTTCGGTTGGCTCAAAGGCTTTGTAAAGTGAAGCGGGTGAATGGGTGTTGAGATTATCGGCAATGACGATCACTTTGTCGGCTTGGGCATAATCTACATCGACCAAGGTTTTGAGCAAGTGGGCATAATCGAGGGCTGTGCGTTGCTTTGTCACTTCCACCCGCCGCCATCCCACCATCGGTTCACTCACCATAAACAAGTTCGCTGTGCCGTTGCGTTCATACTCATAATCGACCCGTTCCGGTTGTCCCCGCTCTGCTGGCATGGGAACGAGGGTTTCTTTGACTAATTGCTTGGTTGCCTCATCAATGCAAACCACTGGAACGTTGGGGTTATAAGCTGTTTGATACAGGTCCAGCACTGCTTCCATTCGCCAGACAAACTCTGCGTTTTGCTCCGGTGGAATTACCCAGCACTCTTGCCGCCAGGGTTGCAGTTCGTTTTTTTCAGCACTTGTCGCACGCTTTCATGACTCAACTGTTCGACATACCCCAGTTCCACCATTTGATCTGCCAATAATCGCAACGTCCAGCGCCCCTTTCCCTCGGGAGCCTCACTACATCGCAATGCGATCAAATGTGCCTCACTTTCCCCATCCAACTTTCTTTTTCGTCCTCCACCCGGACGGCTTTTAAGCGCAGCTTCCAGACCTTCTTCGACAAATCGTTGCCGCACCCGCTCAATCGTTCGCAAACTAATGTCAAAGGCATCTTTGATGTCCTGGTCACGCCAACTCCCGTTCGGTTGATTGCAATCCGCTTTCAGAAGAATCCGCGCATGATTGATCGTGTAGGCAGCTCGTTTGCCGGTCGTGACCAGTTGTTCGAGAGACTGCCGTTCTGTTTCGTTTAAGTTAACGATGTACTTTTTAACCATACCAGCACCGTTGAAAGGACTGACTCAATCTTACTCCTTCTACTCGTCACTTCTTGATTGACTGAACACTAGTGCTGAGTTCGAGGAAATCTGCAACCGCTGACTTTTGCCGTGAGGGTTTCTAAAGTTGCGTGGGTAAAACGATCGCAAAAACACTCCCCTCACCCAGTTTTGATCGCACAGTAATGCTGCCGCCCATTCCTTCTAGCAAAGTTTTTACAATTGATAGCCCCAACCCATGTCCTCCAGTCATTTGGGTGATGCCGTCGTTAGCTAAACGAGTTCGAGCTTTATCTATACGATAGAACCGTTCAAAAATACGACTTTGATCTTGAAGAGGAATGCCAACACCGCGATCGCACACTTGAATAATTGCCTGTTGATTTACCCGCTCTATCATCAGTTCAACAGACTGATCAGAGTATTTCACGGCATTATCAATTAGGTTGATCAACACCTGTTTCAAGCAATCACGGTCTGCAATCGCCTCAACCTCTTCATTGGCTTGAACCTTGATGGATCGGTTACTAAACTTTGCTGCCATCCCTGCTACCTCTGTAACAAGGTCGTTGAGCAGGACTGGTTCTAGACGATAGTGCATATAGCCACTGTCTGCCCGCGCCAGATCTAATAGATCTTGCAGCAGGCAAACTGTGCGCTCAGCTTCCGAAGCCGCAGTCTCTAAAGCTTCTTTTTGATAATCGTTTAGGTTTGTGCTGCGGCGCAGCAAACTTTGCAGATAGCCCAGCACGACCGTCAAAGGGGTTCGCAGTTCGTGGGAGACATTGCTGACAAACTGACGCTGTTGTTCCCAAGCATCCGAAAGCCGAGAGAGCATCATTTCAAGGGTTTGAGCCAGTTCCTTTACCTCATTAGGAGCATTGCTCAGTTGCAACTTAACGTTACTCAAATCCTCGGCTGAAATTGCGCCTGCAATCTGGTTGATATCTTGTAATGGTTGCAGCGATCGCCGAATCCGCAGAGCGATCGCCGCCATTGTCAACAACGTTGCTAGGATGCAAACCACCGCTAAACCCTGAAGCATTGCAATTAAATGACGTTGCTCCTCCGTCACATCCTGCGCCATGTAAACTTTACCCAGTAATTTCCCCTGCAATACCACTGGGCTTACATACAAAATGAGATAACGATGATCGACTAGGTAGACTTGCGGCTTTAAAGGCATCTCTGCAAGAGAAATTAATTCAGCCGTGGCAGAAAAAGATGAATTCATGCCCATAGACTGCGCCAATAGCTGACCATCAACGCTCTTGACCCAAACCACTAAGCCCGACACAGCCACATTATTAATTGTTTTTTGCAGTCCAGTTTTGACTGGCAACATCTCGCTGTAAAGTTCTACATCACGAGGAAAGCGGCTTGCAATATATTCAACAGTCTGGGTATGAGTTGCAATCAAAACTTGTTGCATCTTCCAACCAGTCCAAATGGCAACACCACCCAAAGACAAAACTGACAATGTTGCAATTTCGACAGTAAGACGAAATTGCAACGAGGATGAAGCGAAGTGTTTCTGTTTAAGTTGATGGATCGTCTCCCACAATTGGCGCATCAGTAGCATCCGAATATAGTTACTTGCGTACACCAAACCCAGCTGATTGACGAATTCTAACAATTAGAGGATTACGTAGGGACTTTCTGCTTCTCAAAACGCTGCATTGATTCACTACCCTGAGAATTTGAAATAAGTGATCGCCCACTCCGTTCACAGATTCAAGACTTTAAGTAAAATTGGCTGCAACAATATGATGTGACCCTAACAAAACTATAAATTTTTGCTGAGAAAATGCTGTTGTTAAATGAATGGTAGTGCATCAAACGGATGTGGCATTAGTAGAGTAGGGCAGAATCTCTCAACATAAACCGTGTATGCAATGCTCCTTGTGTAGTCATCCCAAAGCTCATAAACATGGCAAGATGCCCAACGGACATCAACACTATCTCTGTCCCATCTGCCATCAAACCTTTTCCGAATCCTTTGACAGTTTCTACTACCGTCATCATCTCAGGGCTAAACAAATTCGCCAAGTCTTGCAAGCGCACAGTGAAGGCAGCAGTCTGTGGGGCATTAGTCGGACAACTCGATTAGCTTACAATACCGTCGTCAGCATTGTTCGTGCAGCAAGCCAAAAAGCACAATTGGTTCATAATGCTGAGGTGCAAGCGGTTCAAAACGAGGAGATAAGCGTCAGCCATTGTACTTCGGGACAACTGAAATTTGAAATGATGATGCTTTAGATGATGATCCTCCCGGCACAAAACTCGTCTCGTTTGTTCCTGCTCCAGATTCTTCGACCAAACAAAAGATCGATCAATTAAAAATAATTGGATCACCCTTCCAGAAACCTCAAATGACTGTTTCATCGATAACTGAAAACAAATTGACTCTAAACACTAATAAATAATCTCTGCGTACTGCCCTCATCAATATCTCAGGCGGCACAACGACCCCGTTCACTCGTTGTTAGGCACACTAATACTCATACTCTATACGGTTCAGATTCTAACGGCTTTCACATCATTAGATTGGCAATTTAACTTTATAGAGATACTGAGTAGAGGCTGGAATTAATTGATACGTTTCATTATAGATTGACTGACATGAGTACATATTTGTCACGGACCTCGAAGTTAGAGCGAGAGTAAAGCTTATGAGCATTAGTGTTCGTTCTTGCAACTTCAAGATGAATTGCGCGAATATCAAGATCTTTCGCCGCCATTTTAATAAATTCTAAGGTTTGCTTCCCTAGTCCCTTTCTTCGAAATTCAGGTCTAATGTAGAATTCATCAATAAAAGCATCTTTTCCAGCGAACTCAATACTATAACCAAGGCACAGTGCTATATACCCAACAGGTTGGTGATTATAATAAACTAGCCAAACTCCACCAAGTACTGCATTGGCCAACAATGCAGTAAGTGAGCTTTTCCTTTGTTCTTCTGTAATGTGGAGATCCTCGAATTCGTGGAACGCCCGAACGAGTGGCAAAAGAATTTCCAGATCTTCTATCGAAGCTATCTTAATTTCTGGTGTCATAATTTACAATCTCTTAGACTCATCACTGCCTTGCCGTTCCGTGAAACCACGACACACAACCGCCAGTTTGTTTCCATCTAGATCGCGGACGTAGGCAGCATAGAAGTCAGGGTTATATTGCAGGCGGAGTCTAGGTGCCCCTTCAGATGTACCACCATTGGACAGGGCTGCCGAGTAGAACGCTTCAACCGCTTCCCAGGATTTTGCGTGCAGTGCGATCATCACACCATTGCCAGCGATAGCAGCCTTTCCGTCGAAGGGTTTGCCAAGCCAAAGCGCAACCTCTTTGATGCCTTGGTCTTCGTAAGTACCCCAGCCCTGCAATTTGCCGTTTTACTTCTGGGAGGTATCCACGATACCGATAGTCGCGAATAAAAGTAGAGCGAGAACATTGGGAGTTACGGCATTTGTAGCGTTGCTTGCCTTCCCCAGATTGACCATGCTTGACGACATCGTTACTTCCGCAGGTTGGGCAAAGAATCGGTTCAAGCACCATATTCAAGTCTCCAGACAACTACCCTTTTGATTGTTGCCTATTTCCACAGGTCTAGTCCACTACCGGATTGATCGATAACTTGAGCACCCGATTCAACTAGCCACGGACGAGTCACTAAATCAGTGCAAATGGGAATATTTTCGACCAGTCCAATTCGTTTCATAATCAGTGCACCTGAACATTGTGAACCAATCAGTTGACGTGACGGATTGAGTTGAAAACCCGCCATCAACTTCTCATCTTGAATCAAAGTTCGGGTCAGTTTGCCGCTCCCGAACAAAACAGCATCCGCTTGATTCACAAACGAGAATGGTTGCTGCGTATGAACTGTTACTCCATTCATTGATGTTACGCGATCGCTTGGTGCAACGATTTCAGCATTCCAACCTTCGCGTTTTACCCGATTCAAAATATGCAGGGCAACAAATGAGTCAATTTCATTGAAGCCCTCAAATGTGACAACTGCAATTTTCATTAAATCTTCCTCCAGCAACATCTACGAGTCTACCCAACCTCTATCGTTACTCAGAGACTGCACCCGATTGAACCTTGAAAACTTGACCCGTATCTCGGTGTAGGACCAGCGGGCGCATTTGAACAGAAAGTTACGGTTTCGCTTGAAAGGCTTTTTCTGCAAGGCGTTTACCAATCTCGGTTGTATCCTCAAGACCCTATACATCTTGCGCTATCTCACCGATCCCAGTTTGCGGCAGACGGTACAGCTACAGCTTAATAAGAGCGAATATTGGCGCAAGTTGCCACGACGGGTATTCTTTGCAGATCAAGAGGAGTTCACGACGGGGGATTACGAGGAGATTATGAACAAGGCTAGTTGCCTGAGCTTAGTCTCCAATGCGATCCTTCTACTGGAACACTATTAAGGCATTGAGTTTAACTCAATGCCTTAAACGCTTGACAGAAATTCTAGCAATTGAAGGTAGGAACTAAAATTACCACTTGGATATTTTTAGGGTTGTGTTCTAGACTTGTGGATTGACCTTAGATGTCTAAGCCAAATTCATAGCGGTTGATGAATAGACCAATGACGACATCATGTAACCAAATGGACTTGGAGAAGCAAATCGTTTTTCGAGCCAGCCGCTTAATCCGAGTGCGTAAAGTGAGATGTTTGCGCTCAATGGTCTGAGTATTGGCTTTGCCAACGGTCTGCACAGCAGGCTCAAGATGGCGTTCATAAGCGCCCCAACCATCGGTATAGAACTGGGTAATTCCGAATGGCTCCAACAATGATTTGAGTTTGAGAAAGGCACTGTCTTTGTGGTCTGACAACACATAAGCTAATACTGCACCGGTGTGGTGGTCGATGGCATGCCATAACCACCGTTGTTGCTGCTTGGATTGAACAAAGCTCCACATTTCATCGACTTCTGCCTCTACCTCCTCCCATTGGCACAGCCGCACCATTGTCTGAGCGGGTTCTATCTCAGCTAACCGAGCTTGATTGATCGATTGCAGATGACGATCTTTTTTTTAATGCTTCAATTACAGTTGTAGGACTAATTCTCAGCACACGGGCAGTATCTCGGATGCCACTGCCGTTAACCGCCATGTCGGCAATCTGCTGTTTGACATCGGGCAAGTAGCCTCGGTAAGCATAGTCTCGGATGAAGGTTCTGCGGTTACACTCGCGGTTGCGGCACTTGTAGCGTTGTTTGCCTGTCTCAGATTGACCATGCTTCACGACATCAGTACTACCACAAGTAGGACAAGGAACAGGTTCCAAAACCATGCTGCAAATTTAGCAATAACACCTATAGCAATCGAGAGGATAGTTAAGACAGGATATACAGATACACCTAAGTAATGGATAGCTATTCCCATGCCTGCTCCTTACAGCGAGGACCTGCGCCAAAAAGTATTGGACGCGATTGCTAGTGGACACCGTAAAAGCCACGTCAGCCAACTGTTTAACATTAGCCGCAACACGATTGACCTGTGGCTCAAACGACGAGACGCAACAGGTTCACCCAGTGCTATTCGGCACTATCCACGTGGTCCCCAAGGCAAGATCACTGATTTGGAGCAATTTCGAGTCTTTGCCAAGCAGCATGGACATTTGACGCAGAAGGAGATGGCAGAGCAGTGGGGTCAACCAATCAGTGACCACACCCTGGGTAAAGCCTTAAAGCGGATTGGTTTCACTCGAAAAAAAAGAGCTATGGCTATCGGGAACGGGATGAAGCGCAACGGCAAGTCTGCTTAGCCCAATTGCAAGCCTACCTTCCGGAGCAACTTGTTTATGTGGATGAAGCCGGTGTGGATGACACCGAAGACTATGCCTATGGATGGTGTGAGCAATCCAAGCGATTTGAGGCCCTGAAATTAGGGCATCGAACGGAGCGCATCAGCATGATTGCGCGATGGTGTGAGCGTCAAGTGATCGCGCCGATGACCTTCAAGGGCTATTGCGACAGTGTGTTAGTTGAAACCTGGGTACAAGAGTTTCTCGTGGCTCAGTTAAAGCCAGGACAAGTGGTCGTGATGGACAATGCCAGTTTTCACAAATCGAGGGTAATTCGAGAGCAGATTGAGCAAGCTGGGTGCCTTGTTCTATTTCTGCCACCCTATTCCCCGGACTTGAACAAGATTGAAAAGTTTTGGGCGCGGCTGAAGCACTACTTACGTAAAACCCTCAATCAGTTTCAAACTCTTTGGGATGCAGTCGATAATGCCTTCAAAGCGTTGTCCTAACCAACTACTCGATTGCTATATCTCATTTTCCCTCATTTCCACAAGTCTAGAACATTACCATTTTTAGGAGACACGTAACTAAAGTCTTAAGTAGAAACATTAGTTCTGGTAGACAATGAAGACTAACGTTTTCATTGCTTTTGAATATTGCGAGCAGTCAACCCCGCTTTATTTTCAACCAACTCAAATTTGACGAATGTGCCTGCTTGCAGTGTGCGATAGCCTTCACCGGGAATGGCTGTGAAATTGAAGAAGATCTCGTCATTCGTGTCATCTCTGACAATCATGCCGTTACCTGACTGAAGATCAAACCAGCGAATGATGCCTTGCCCAACCGTTAAACCATTCGTGCCCAAGGGTGGTGCCCCATCAAGCCAATCTTGTTGGGGAATGCGAATTTGCTTCACATCGGGAGTGTTGTATGACTCGTAGCGGTAGTCCGATCGCGTTTCCATTAGTGTCCGCAGATCGTGTCGCAGTTCTTCGATCGTCGGTCGCCCAACAAAAAACCAGCCATTGTAGATTTTGTGGATTGTTAGATTCGGACGCAGGACAAATGTATAAGGCTGAGCACGGTAGGCATACTCGCCTTCCGTTTCATCCAAGATGTTGATCTGTTTGATGATGGTTCGCTGTTCATCCGCTAGAAATTGCCACTGTGCCTCCAAACCCGCCCGAAAGGCAGCTTGCACGAGCGGTGGATCGGCACTTACCACAGCAAGTTTGCCATAGTTGACTGCTAATTCCTCTTGAAATTGCACAAGCTGGCGAAACTGTTGACGATCGCGTGGGCAAAAAAAGCCTCGATAAAACACCAGAATGAGTGGATAACCATCCAGAAAACCTAGCGTTTGATCCATCAGACCAGGTTGTGTGAACCGAGAAAGCTGTGTTTGATCATTCTGGTGATTGGGCAAAACAAAATCGGGGAAGCGATCGCCCACTTGAAGGTTCGTTGTCATACCAATTTAAATGGTGTCAATGACAGATAGTGCATTGAGGATAAAGGGGTAGCCTGTAAGGGAAGCAATCACTTGAGGGGTTAGCTGGGCTAAGAGTTGATCAACCCTGGATTGCAGTTGGTCAAGCGTTTTGAACGCAGCCCACTTGAGATCCGCCTTGAGATGTTCCCATAAACGCTCGATAGGATTTAACTCTGGGCAGTAAGGCGGTTGAAACACCAAGATAATGTTCTCTGGCACAATAAGGTCTTTGCCTTTGTGGAACCGTCCGTTATCCACTTGCAGGATGTTGAGACTATCGGGGTAAGCCTTGGAGAACTCATCTAAGAACCATTGGTAGCATGCGGTATCGACATGGGAGAATTGCAAGAAAAAGGACTCTCCTGTGGTAGGTTCCACAGCACCGTATAGCCAGAATGCTTTGAATATCCATTGCCACGCCCCGATGGGTTTAACCCCAACTGCCGTAATTAATCGTCCGATGAGCGTGTGAAGTCCAAAGCGACTCTCATCTTGTGCGAAGTAACGAATCGGTCGCTCATCCTGGCGCACCTGCCGATAGTACTGACTCAATAAGTCGAGGTCGTCTGCGAGGTTTGCTTAAATGCCTCTCGCTGGACTCGGTTCTGCTTGATGTTTTGAGGACGGGCGACCTTGAGTTTCGCTTTGAGTCGATAGCGCGTCATCTGGTAGACCGCATGATACTCGGCTTCTACCCCTAAACTCTCTAACAGCCACTGCTGCACCTTCCCATAGCTGCTAAACCCATTGCTCGGTTCCTGCAATCGCTTGGCTAAGGCAACCTCCGCCCACATTGGAATCACCCGGTTGCCTCCTCCTGGAGTGGGTTTAACCACCAGCAATGCTTCTAATCCTTGCGCTCGGTACAGGGCTAACCATTTTTGCACCGTGCCCCGATGCCTGCCAATTGCAATCGCAATCTGACTGACACTCGGTGCGTGCGCTTGTTTGAGCCAGTACAACACTTGCAATCGCTCTTTGAGTATCGGCTGTTCAACCGCTCGCAAACGGGTGCCTAGCTCCTCGAGACTTTCTTTAATTGCGATTGCGCTTACTCCAGCCATTGTTAGACTCTCACCTCTACATCGCTCAGTTTATCTGATCTGTAATGGCTCCAATTTAATTTGGTATCATCACTGGTTCTCCCACAAGGCAGACCCAACATAATAATCATCCGTTAGCTTGCATTCAGCTTTCTAAGGATGGGATAGCGCTTTAACACTCTCCACTACAGCGTTCGGTGATGGAGATTGCCCCTCGTATTCGCCAAATTGCTGAATCAGTTGAGCCACCAAACCAGTCCACCCCGTTTGATGGCTGGCACCAATACCTGCTCCATTATCGCCGTGAAAATATTCGTAGAACAAGATTAAATCACGCCAGTGTGGATCAGTCTGAAATTGCTCAGTAGCGCCATAAACGGGACGATCGCCCGCTGGGTTTCTCAGAAAGATGCGAGTCAGCCGTTGTGATAAAGCAGCCGCCACGTCCCGAAGCGTCAGCATCTGACCAGAACCTGTCGGACACTCAACCTTAAAGTCATCGCCCAGATAATGATGGAACGTTTGCAGCGATTCAATCAGCAGGAAGTTTACCGGAAACCAGACAGGACCGCGCCAATTGGAGTTGCCACCAAACAAGCCACTGCTGGATTCTGCGGGTTCATAATCGACGCGGCACTCCATCCCGTTGGCATAAAAGATATAGGGATGATCAGCGTGATAGCGGGAGACAGCTCGAATCCCGTAGTCGCCAAAGAATTCAGACTCATCCAGCATTTTTTGTAGAATGCGTTTGAGTTTGTCCTGGGAAGCGATCGCCAGCAACCGAGTTGCACCCATCCCTTTTGTTTCCATACAAGCCACATTGCGTCGGAGGTCAGGACGATTTTGGATGAACCATTCCAGACGTTTCTTGAAGTTAGGTAACTGTTGGAGAGTTTCTGGTGCTATCGTTTCAACGGCAAAGAGGGGAATCAACCCGACCATCGATCGCACCTTCATTTCAATCTGGCGATCGTCCGGCAAATGCAGCACATCATAGTAGAAACCATCGGCTTCATCCCAAAGCGATGCTTCCATCTCACCGATATGGTTCATGGCATCGGCAATGTAGAGGTAGTGTTCAAAGAACTTGGTAGCGATATCTTCGTAGACAGGATTGGTCTTTGCCAATTCCAGGGCGATCGTCAGCATATTGAGGCAATACATCCCCATCCAACTAGTGCCATCGGATTGGTCAATATGTCCCCCAGTGGGCAAGGCAGCGCTGCGATCGAACACGCCAATGTTATCCAGTCCCAGAAAGCCACCCTGAAAAACGTTGTTGCCTTTGGTATCCTTGCGATTCACCCACCAGGTGAAATTGAGCATGAGCTTTTGAAAGACACGCTCTAGAAACTGGCGATCTCTCTTGCCATAGATCTTTTGCTCCATTTGATAAACCCGCCAGGTTGCCCAAGCGTGAACGGGTGGATTGACATCGCCAAACGCCCATTCATAGGCGGGAATTTGCCCATTGGGATGCATATACCATTCCCGCGTCAGCACATCCAACTGATATTTAGCGAAATCAGGATCAATCATGGACAGGGTAATACAGTGGAAAGCCAGATCCCAGGCAGCGAACCAGGGATATTCCCACTTGTCACACATGGAGAGAATATCATCAGCGTAGAAATGGAACCACTCGCGATTTCTGCCCCGCTTGCGCTCTATTGGCAGCTTTGGTGCAGTGATATCGCCTTTCAACCAGTCTTCGATAATGTAGTGGTAATACTGCTTACACCACAACATACCTGCAAAGGCTTGCCGCTGGACATTTCGCATATCTTTACTGAGAGGGAAAGGCGTGATGCGCTGATAAAATGCATCGGCTTCCTGCTTCCGTGCCGCAAAGACGGCGTTAAATTCATGCCCTAACGGTTGTGCTAAATTGGGCACATCACTAAGGCGTAGCTGAATGGTTTTGGTTTCTCCCGGCGAGAGTGTCAAGATGTAATGAACAGCCGCTTTCGTACCTGTTTGAGCGGGATTCACCGCTTCCTTGCGACCCTGCACAATATACTCATCAATGCCATCTTTCACGTAAGCGGAGGCATTGGGCACTCCAAAAAGGCGCTCACTATTGGTCTCATTTTCTGTGAAGAGAACCTCTGCCTTTCCTTGTGCATAGAACCATCGTTTCTCTAACGTCGGATGAAAGGCTCCAATCAGAGTGCTGTCATCGTCAGAATGAAGGGCTTGTAAGGTTGGTTTGTCTGATTTACCATCCCACGACCAGGTATTGCGGAACCAGAGAGTCGGCAGCAAATGCAGCGTTTTTGCTTCTGCACCACGATTGATAATGGTAATTTGGATCAGCACATCTTCCGCCGATCGCTTGGCGTATTCCACAAACACATCGAAGTAGCGATTGTCGTCAAAGATACCTGTATCTAGCAACTCAAACTCTGATTGATGCCGATCGCGGCGACGGTTTTCTGCTACCAGTTGGTCGTAGGGAAAGGCTGTATGCGGATATTTGTAAAGCGCCTTCATATACGAATGCGTCGGGGTATTGTCCAGATAAAAATAGTATTCTTTAACATCTTCCCCGTGGTTGCCTTCGTTACCTGTGAGACCAAACAGACGCTCTTTCAAGATGGGATCTTCACCATTCCACAGGGCGATCGCAAAACATAGCCGCTGATGGTTATCGGAAATGCCCAACAACCCATCTTCACCCCAGCGGTAGGCACGCGATCGTGCCTGATCATGGGTGAAATCGTCCCAGGCAGTGCCATGCTGGCTATAATCTTCGCGCACCGTGCCCCACTGGCGATCGCTCAAGTAAGGTCCCCATCTGCGCCAGTGTGCAGTATGGGCGATCGCTGCTTCCAATCGTTGCTCTTCTGCGGTTGTCGTTACCATAGTGGGGAATACTCCATGCTGAGAGATTCGGTTACAGGTTTATTTACTAGCTGAAGTATCGGCTGATCAACCAATAGAAAGGCTGAGGGCAAGATGAGAAGTTGATGAACGCCAATGTAATAGCGTTTTAGTCTCAATTGTGAGTGAAATGCCGCAGCGGTTATGGCAAAGACTGAGGGAGTGGAATTAGACCATTTCCACTCCTAAGCTTGCTCGGTTGCAACCCAGGCGCGCAATACTTCTGCAACGGTCCAGGCTTGGGCAATACAGCCGCGTGGAGTCATGGGAGCATCCCCGTCAAAAATTTCACTGCAAGTAGCAAGACCGTGAGTCAACAGATGATGAGCGATTGGTTCTAAGAATTGTCGCGCTTGAGTAGGATTGTTATACACTCGCAAATGTGCCAACACAAAAGGACCCAGCAACCAGCCCCAGGTCGTTCCCTGGTGATACGCACTATCCCGCTGCAATGAGTTGCCGCCGTAGTGTCCCTGGTATTGAGGCTGATTGGGAGCTAGCGATCGCAGCCCATGGGAAGTCAACAGTAAGCGTTCACAAGTATCGACAACGCCTTGCTGTTGGGCAGGGGTGAGTAGCGGTGCATGACTATTTGCCCCGGCGACCGGTAAGGACACGGCAAAAATTTGATTGGGACGCAGTGAGGCATCATCGCCGTCAGGACTATCGAGTACGTCATAGCAGCATCCTAAATCTGGGTTCCAGAAGCGGGAGAACTTACTCAACGTGCGGTCTGCGATCGCCTCATATTCTTGATGGGGTCTGCCAAGTTGGCGGGCAAATTTCGCCATCGTCCGTAGCGCACTGTACCATA
>NZ_JAEVYN010000004.1 GCF_016807185.1 Leptolyngbya sp. Cla-17 | reverse complement strand
ATTCTAGGGAGTTGAACCTTGGCAGTAACGAAGAGGGTAATCAGCAAGTTCATGGAACCATACGGAGAAATTATGGGAGCATCTGGATCGGTCTGTCATAATCCTATAACCCTTGTTGGGATTAGATTTGACGATCATTTAAGACAGCTTGATTTATGACAAGGCATGGGGAATATGACAGATCAAAGGCTCAGAAGTTCTCGGAGGGAGGGTTCAAGTTCAGTGCTGATGGGGCGATCGCCCGATTCAATCTTGGCAATCAAGCTTTGATGCACCCCTAAGGTGCCAGCAAGTTTTGCCTGCGTCCATCCTTTTGTCTTTCGAGCCTCCTTAATCTGTGATCCAGTTAACGGAGCAAGAGGTTCGGACTTCATTCGCTTGGTCTGCCGCTTTCGAGAAGCATTCAAGGGTGCCATGCGGTCAGGAATGGGATTAGGGGGCTTAATGATTAACCGTTGCTCTAGCCACTGCTCAATCCATCCTCTAGGCTTCTTAATTTTGGTGTCTAGTTCTAACCAATCTGGGAAAGGCATGACGTAGAAACCCGCAGCTTGATCAACTTCATCAGGCTGCCAACCCAAGCTCTCTAGGAGTCCCAGAGCATGATGCCAGCGGTTGAATAAACTACGCGCTTTTTCGCTACTCTGGCGAGCTTCCTGAATCACCGTTGTTGGTAGAACAGCTTCCAGCAGCGTCTTCACCCGATACTCATAGGGATTTCGATCTCTGGCACGAATTCGCACGTCTAGGGTCAGATGAATCGCTAATCTGAGCGTTAGTTCATCATGGTAGGGGTCTAGCTTCAGGATATTTAGAGCTAGATAACCAAACTGATACAGGGCTTCCTTTGCCTTGCTTCCGGCTTGGTTTAGAAAATGAGCAGTCCATAAGCCAGGACGGACGGTGATGAAAACTTCATCTGGCTCATCGATTCTGCCTGTTGTCCAGTCAAACTGTCCGTGGGGATCAATCAACAGTTCCCACATGCGACCGATGGGCGTACTGGCATCCACCTGATTTTTGCCCCGACCTTCAACCCAGACGGCTTTCACGAGCAAGCAGGAGAGCGCATAGGCAATACTGGCAACTTCATTCCGTTTGGTAGGCAAGCTTGTACTGTGGTTCTTGTCCCAACCAAATTCTTCAATAATATCGCTGGCTTTGAGGGTAAACGTGCTTTCCCAGGGAAGCGCTTGCCTCATCGCGTGAGCAGCCAAAATGAATTGCAATTTAACGGTATTAAAACCAAATTTATTAATGATTTGCTCTGCTGCTTCCCAAGGAAGTACTTCAATATCTCCAGGGGTTGTAATGTAATGTTCTAAATAATTACTCTGATTGTTTTTTGAGTGATATCGAAAGTGAGCAATGCCTGAATCATCAGGTTTCCATAGTGCAGTATTAAGCTGTGCAGAAATGCTGCTGACGATGGGTAAACCAGTGGGAATTGCCGCAACAGAATCAATTTTAGACGGAGTCCTCTCAGTGGATGGAACTGGTTTTTTCTCACTATTTGGGTGAACTCCCAACAGCCTCTCTAAGCCTGCTAAAGGATAGTTTGGTAAATCAAGATCTTGAACGATTAAGTGGGCAATACTTTCGGCATAGGACTTTTCCAGAAAGTTAATTCTGTTACTGATGAAGATCGATTCTTTCTCGAATAAACAGCGATTTAATTCAAGATAAAATTCTTCTTGAGTCAGGGATGTCAAAGCTGCCTCACCGACCTCTGCCTTCATATCCTCCACAGCCCAAGCAATCAAGTTTGACCAAATATCCTTAGCGCTTTTATCCCAAAGCGCGTTTCTCTCGAAAAACTCTTTGATTAAGCTGCGGATTTGCTGAAGAACGTCTTGATTCAGGTTTGTTTTTAACTGCAAAGAGCCTGAGTTTGTATCTTGTTCAACTTCAATCGAGGGCAGAGTTTTCCCAGAAACTTTTTTAGTCGTGGGCTGGGCTTGCGTTGTCAACCTGTCTTTGTAAGCAGTGATCAAGTACTGGGAAATCTCTATCGTGACCCGTTCCAGTAAGCTTGACTTACTCTGAAGGTACTGAATGGTTGCCTCAATTTGCTGAGGATTCAGGTTGTCCCTGGCTGCTTGGATGAGGTGGCTTTCGTTAGTAGGGGTGGAAGGCTCGCCTTCACTGACAGATTCCCGGTGGCTAAAGAGAGTAAAGGTAGGCTCTTCGGTAACTAGCTCGACTTGAGCAGCAATCTGAATATCCCCCTGCTGGAAATCAGGATGGACAGGGATTTGAGTTTTAGACTGCTTCAGCTTGCGATTGCCCATGTCTATAACGTTTCTCTCCAGATGCTAACCCCTTTGCCGGAGTTGCCTTAAAGTTTGGCATAGCATACCTCAATTTAACACCGCCGATTCAAAGAGATGGCATGATGACAGTGGCAACTTACAGCAAGGATTGCAGGAGCGATCTCAATTTACTGTTTATTCTTTCTCCTGCCTTGCTGGGTCTGCAAATAAATCAAGCTGTTCCGCTTCCTGGGACGCTAAGGTTTGCTCGACTTCGGCAGCGACGATTTCAATTTCCTCCTCAAGTGCTTCGATCGTCGGCAAATTGCTCTGAAACTGAGTGGGTAAAGGCGTTCCCATGTGATAAGTCGAAATTCCGATCGGCTTATGAACATCGCGCAGGGCGTACTCGGCGACCGTTTTGCTCTTAGTGCGACAGAGAATAACGCCGATTGTTGGGTTATCGTCAGCACCACGCAAGAGATCATCTACGGCTGAAACGTAGAAGTTCATCTTGCCAGAAAACTCCGGCTCAAATTCGACCACCTTGAGGTCAATCACTACGAAACAGTGCAGGCGGAAATGATAGAACAACAGGTCAATTCTGTAATCCTTACCATCCACAACAAGAGGGTACTGACTGCCGACAAAGGAAAAGCCAACGCCCAGTTCCAGCAGAAATTCTCGGATGTGTTTGATCAGGGCACTTTCCAGTTCCCGCTCCAGCGCTTCTTTGCCCAAACTGAGGAAGTCGAATGAGTACGGATTTTTAACGACCTGCTGCGCAAGTTCAGATTGAGGGTCAGGTAGAACACGGCTAAAGTTGGTGATTGCACTGCCTTGGCGACGATAAAGGTGGCTATCCATCTGGTGGATCAAGATATTACGGCTCCAGCCATACTGGATTGTCTGCTGGATATACCACATGCGTTCTTCCGAGGTTTTCACCGCGTCCAAGATCCGCACATTATGACCCCAGGGAATTAGTGCAACAACCTGTTGCACTATTGTCTCGTCCGGGTAAGCCTCCGCAAAAGCCCGCATGTAGTTGAGGTTGCGGGCTGAAAACCCTTTGATGTCAGGAAACGCATTGCGGAGGTCAGTTGCCAGTCGGTTGATGACTTTTGATCCCCAGCCTTGCTGCTGCTGTCGATACAGAATCTCGTTGCCAATCTGCCAGTAGAGCAGAACCAGTTCCCGGTTGACTGCCAAGGCTGCTCGCACCTGAGCATTGCGGATGCGCTCCTTTAGCTCCCGCAAGAACTCGTCATAGCCTAACTTCAAGTACCTTTCATCCATTTCAAAATTGGTTCTCTATATCATCTCTGTACTATACCGAGCTATGTAACAGATTCTTCTGGACAACAAGATCACAGGTATAAATTGGTCTTAATCAACTCAAACAACTAGATATTTAAATTCCAGTCGTAAAACTGGACAGGGCGAAGTTCTTCTCTAAATGGACTACTGAGAGTAAAAAAGGACATTCCAGCCCGAGCATGGACGGAATGTCGGAAACTGGCTGAAATAACCATAATCAGCCAAGTCCATTATGGAAATCTATCAACGCATCGAGAAATTCTGGTCAAGTTGCATCCGGTGTTTAGTCGTGAAGCCCCGTTTGAATGGTTTTTGCTGTTGGTTTGGGGCGTTCTATTGACGACTCAACCGCCCACTGTGGACAGTTATCCCTCTTAAATCACTTCGGCAAGAGTAAGTTTAGTCAAAAATAATGAAATTCCTACACAGCTTAAATCCCAGCATATAGAACCTATTTGGGATCTTGGATGAGAGGGTAGAATTAGGAATAAATGCCCTATTCAAGTAGCTTAACCGACGCAGAATGGGAGATTATCGGGCCCCTGTTGCCTCAAAAGAAGCAAACCAGACCCCCGGTTTGGACAAAGCGGCACATTTTAGATGGGATCTTGTATCAACTTAAGAATGGGTGTAATTGGGGCGACTTACCCAAAGACCTGCCGCCCTACTCCACCGTATTTTGGCACTACAAGCAGTGGCGCTCAGCAGGAGTGCTAGAGCAGATCAGAGATGCTTTACACGTTCAGGTTTGAGTACAAGTCAAAAAAAACAATCTGGACGATGCTGCTTCTGATTGACTCACAAGCGGTGAAAAACACCTGTAGCGCCAGTGTGAAATCGAAAGGGTTTTGTTTCTACAAATCAACCAATGGCATCAAACGGCATCTTGCTGTAGATACTCTGGGATTCCCGTTCTTCATCCATTGCACCAAAGCCAGTGTATCCGACGACCAGGGACTAATTGAAATGTTCTCAAAGCACATTGATTACTTTCAAACCAGACTGGGCGATCTGCCCAAACTGACGATTCTGGTGGATAACGGGTATCATCCAGCAATGCTGACAACGGCGCTAGAGCAGATGTATCCTGACATTATGACCAAAATTCGATTTGAGTTAGCTCCAAAACCGACCAAGACTCAAAAGCAGGAGCAAGGGAAAACCGGATTTGTTGTGGTAGCTACTCGATGGGTTGTTGAACGCTCCAACGCTTGGATCGAACGTTGTAAAAGTCTAGTGAAGAACTTTGAGAGAACCCTGGACAATGCCACAGCGAAGGTGAATCTTTGCTTCATCCGACTGATGCTCAAACGGCTTGCGGTCAATTAGATATCAAACGGGTTCTATACAGCTTATTTCCGATATTTCAAAGTGTTCGATAACGGAGTGTATATCTAGACACCCGGCGGTGAAAGGATTTGGGCATTTAGAATTGATTTTACTTTCCCTAGAGTGACACATGAGGGCTATGCTGCGCCAAGAAGAAATGTGGTTTTGGTTTCTCTGGCGTTGTCATCATACTTACTTCTAGTCTTGATCCATCACCCTGATAATTTACAGCAGATGTAAGCAAGATTTTACCAAAATTGACCATCCGAAACGGCTTCATAAGTTGAAAATCGCTGTAAAGTATTTCTAGGAAATGACGAAAGAGTAAAAAAAGACACGGAGCGCTAAAATTCCTATCCTTGTTGCAAGCGGACAAGGCAATACGGAATTCTCCTTTTGGAACGTACTTCCGCTTTATCCCTGGAGCGGCAAGCCACAGGAAATTGACCCTTAGCGATTAAAGTTAGAAAAACGTTTTTCTAACTGCTATTTGTACTCCTTGTTTAGTCCTTAAGTCGGTGAAAGCGAATCGCTAAAAGTGGAAGTAGTAGTCAGCAATGTTTCAGTAAAAAATGGCAAAAATCCCTGTCAAAGAAGGCTTTGAATAATGAAACCACCGATCGTAATTTGGGTCGCCTCCAATGCTGGAGGTGTTGGAAAAACTACTCTGTCGATACATTTGGGATATCGATTAGCTCAACGCAAGGTCAAAACCTTGCTGATTGATCTTGACACTAACGGCTCTCTTGCTAAATTTGTCGGGCTGGAAGACCCAATTGGAGCGGAGGAGAGTAGTGCTGCTATCTTCTCTAGGAAATTTGAGGGGCACTATCCTGTGGTCGTTCCACAGTGGAAGCAGTCAAACGAGAAATTCGGATTGTGCTTGGGTGGAGACGTCATGGTATCTGTGGGACTTGATCTGCCAAGCCGGACTGGTAGAGAGTATGTTCTGCAACGAGCATTTAGAAAGTTTCCACCGGATGCTGACGTCATTTTGCTTGACTCCCCAGCCTCGCTGGATGTTCTAAGTTATTGTGCTCTAGCAGCCTCAACTCATATTTTGATCCCCAGCCCAATGAGTGTCAAAATCAGTGGAGTCAATTCTTTACTTCAAATGATTCGGAGTGAAATAGAGGAATTGAACCTTAATCCCCCACCTCAGATCCTTGGGAGCGTTCCCATGAAAGTTGAAAAAAGTGCGGATCAACATAGCTTTGTATGCGAAATCAATGACGTTTTCAGCGATCAAAAAGTTCACTGTTTTCCTCCAATTCGCCACAACAGACATTTTGAAAACGCTGCTAATAGGGGTATTGCGCCACTTTATATTTATCGCCCTGGAGAACCAGCGTGTAAAGATTTCGAGCCAATTGTCGATGCTATTGAAAATTTGACTAAGTAGGGAACCAGTTATGGCACAGAGACCAAGCGTCAGGGAATTTTTGAGCAGTAGTCAAAAGCTGAACAACCAGACTCAAGAACTCAAGGACCAAGTTGTTGCTTTGGAGTCTGAACGAACACAGCTACTTCAACAGCTAGAGAAGGCTGTCGGTAGTCAAGTTGTTGCAGAAGGAATTGAGGTTCCAATCGTTCAGATCCAGAGACGACCTTACAAGTCACGTCGAGAAAAAGACCCAATAGCTCACGCGGAGTTAGTGGACTCGATTCGTACCTATGGATTTCGTGGAGCAATTTGGGTTCAAAAACTTCCAGATGGTTCGCTTCGATTAATTGCTGGAGAATCACGCCTAGACGCGGCGATTGATGCGGGTTTAGAGATAGTCAAGGTTGATGTTATTGATACAGATGACGTTACAGCTGTTAAACTTTCCCGCATTGAAAACGTGCGTCGTCGAAATCTAAATGAGCTAGATGACACCAAAGAGTTACTTTACCTGCTGACACTCATGCTTCAAATGCAGGAGGAAGAAGTTATCAAGCTTCTACGGCAAATGAAAAATGCGACAGAAGGAAATGCAGCACTGATTGACCCGCAGCAAGAACAAATTATTCATCAAGCATTTGCTGAAGTTGCTCCTGATATTAGCTGGCAATCATTTGTCTCTGTACGCTTACGCCTACTCAATCTGCCAGAAGATGTAATGGTGGTCTACAACAGTGGAAAACTCAGTTATACAAAAGCGTTGGCGATCGCACAGGTAGAAAAAGAGGATTTTCGAGAGCAGCTTTTGGAGGCAAGTGTAAGCAATGGCTGGACGATCGACACGCTCACAACTCAAATTAAAGCCTTGAAATCGGGGTCTACACCACCAAAGCCAGCCAACCACCCGGTCATAGCTCGGTTAGAGAAGATGGAAGAGCAGATTCAAGGAATAAGTTCAAAAAAAGTCGTTAAAATGTCCGCCTATCAAAAACGGGAATTACTGACAGCGATCGAGCGTATGGAAAAAGCCCTACAGGGAAAAAAAGCTGAACTTCAGCAGTTTAGAAATGAAGAGTAGGTTATTTAAAGTGTTCGACTTTTGAATCCCTCGCGGGTTGATTCCTCGCCCCTTGTGGCGAAATGTAGATCGGGGCTTGCCCCCGGGGCAAGCCATTGATTGGGTTAGAGCAGAAAGCGATCGCTATTTGGTTTGATGTCGTCCAAGAAGTCCTTCATAAGAACCTTTTACTGACTGAAGCGAACGAGTGTATCAAGGAGATTCTAAACACAAAGCCCTCAATACAGCCTAATAATGGGAACGAGAAGAAAATCACTCGTATTTTGCAAAGCCTTAGTGGATTACCGTTGGAAGAAATAGATCATTCCTCCCCGGTGGAGTTGCGCTAGTCCCTACAACAGAAGTTAAAAGAAGTAGAAGTGGCTCTACAGCACACATTCCGCCCTTTAAGTGGCACACTCAAATATTTAACACTAAAAGCCTTGCTGGCAGAGGATACAAGATTTTTGGTTCAGAAGAACTATTTGAGCTTAATTGAGAATTATCCTGACTTATTGCAATAATCTTCTAGCCAGAGCTTCTGTGAAGTTGGAAGGGCGGAATGTGGGCTACAGGTAAATCGGTAGTCCGTTGCCAGAACTGTTGAAAAAATATTGTCGAGGTGCTACAGATCTCTCTTAACCTAGCGAAAATTTTGCTTTGGTGGCAGGTTGTAGTCTGACTAAAGGGGAGAAAGATAATCAAACTCCTTTAACTGCTCATTGACCTCCTTAAAATCAAAAGCTTCAGGACTAAACTTACGCCCGACCCACTCCTTTCGTTCTCGATATTCTCGATGACGTGGATTTTTCAGAATTTTCAGCAATGCTGCATACCCCCAACTGCCACCGTAGTCTTCCGGTGGACAGGCTCGTTTCCCCGCTAAACAAGTGGGATATGGCTGTTCAGACTGCATCGGCAGAATCTTTTCTACTGTAATTTGATGTACCCATTCATCTCCAAAATCATAGACATAAAAAACGTGCTGACTTTTGGGAGCCAGCGATCGCGCCTGCAAAAACTCATCTACCCGTAACTTCCTTAACTCAGCAGGTTGACTAGTCCTAATCAATCGCGTCGGTTCAGATTGCCCCGCGATTGACTGGAGCGGAATAATAATGGGATCAGGAATCGATTTCCGTCGGTTCATATAGCCTTTTCCTATTGAATGAGGTACGATTCTAGTAATGTTTAGTAGCCTAAATGAATCGGTAGTGATGAAAGCGTATTCTACAGACTTGCGCCAAAAAATCATTGACGTTTACAAAGACGAACCCATCTCTCAACGCCAACTAGCCAAGCGATTTAGCGTGGCAACCAGTTTCATTATCAAACTGCTTAAACAATACCGAGAAACGGGCAGCATTGAGCCAAAACCTCATGGAGGAGGTAAGCCCGCTCAACTGACGCTTGAGCATCATCAAGTGCTTGCCGAATTAGTCGAGGCTACCAATGATGCCACGCTTGCCCAGTTATCTGAGCAATTCGAGGCGAAAGTAGGAATGCGAGTAAGTCGTTCAACGATGGGACGAGCGGTGCAACGCTTAAAGCTCACCGTCAAAAAAAACCTTTCGAGCAACTGAACGAGACCAGGAGCAGGTGCAGCAGGCACGGGTTGAGTTTTGGCAAATGATTACTCAAGTCGAAGCCAAAGACCTAGTATTCATCGACGAAGCCGGAGTAAATCTAGCAATGGCAAGGCTCTATGCCAGAGCCCTTCAAGGACACCGCGCTTACAGTCATCGTCCACAGAACCGAGGAAAAAACCAAACCATCATTGGAGCGCTCACCCTTGATGGCATCATTGCGGCACTGACCTTTGAAGGGGGAACGGACGGACGGGCGTTTCAAACTTTTGTCCAACAGGTGTTAGTGCCAAACTTGTGGAAGGGAGCCTGTGTCGTTATGGATAACTTTAGTTCTCACAAAGTCGATGGCATTGCCCAAGCGATTGAAGCAGTGGGTGCAAAATTAGTCTATTTACCCTCCTACTCACCCGACTTTAATCCCATTGAGCAGTTTTGGTCAAAAGTCAAAGCAATCCTCCGCGCGATTGCTCCACGAACCAAACAAGCGTTAGACGAGGCGATGACTCAAGCGTTTGCTCAAGTGTCGCTTAAAGATATTCGTCATTGGTTTACTCATTGTTGCTACTGTACCTCACTCGACTGAGAACCGCTATAGACAAATTCGCAGAGAGTATGTGGTTTTGGGAGCATCCCGTGAATTTGAGCGATCGCCGATTCAACAGGTGTTCGGGGTGGGCAGTTCAAAATCTCATCTTGATGATATTCCGGATAATAACCATTATCTGGAATATGATGAGGCTCAGACAAAGTTAGGATTTCATGTCGCAGTCCTCTAGTTGCCCTTGACGACATACCTGCGCTAACGGGTGTTGCCGCAGGTAATTGTCTTTAGTAGTCAGGGGAAGGCGCTGAAAATCTGCGATCGTTTGAACAGCAGCCGGATCAATCCCTTGAGTGCACAGAAATGCTGCATAGGCAGGAACCATTAGACCTCTTGCGTGAATGTATGTAAGCAGCTAGAACTAGGTCAAGGAGGAGGATATTATGACCTACGAGCAACTTAGCCAACTTAAACCCGGAGCTTTCAAACGTCGATGTGGGGTTCACCTTGAAACGTTTGAGCAGATGGTAGCAATATTGCGTCCCGATCTTGACCGCAGGGGAAAACGGGGTGGACAGTGCAAATTAAGCGTAGAAGACCAATTGTTGGTCGTACTTGAATACTGGCGAGAATACCGGACACAGTTTCATATCGCCACCACGTGGGGGATGAGCGAGTCAGCCGTATGTCGATTGATTCAAAAGGTGGAAGGATTATTGACCAATTCAGACCAGTTTCGGCTACCCGGCAAAAAGCAACTCTACCAGAATGCCAGTACTTGGAGCGTAGTGGCAGTGGATGTGACTGAAAGCCCCATTGAGCGTCCCCAAAAAAACAGCGAGGCTACTACAGCGGCAAGAAAAAGCGGCATACCCTAAAAGCTCAAGTGGTAGTCAATCAAGCGACTGGACAGATTATCTGCACAGCCTTTGGCAAAGGGCAAGTCCATGACTTTCGCTTGTTCAAGCTCCATCGCCTGCCGATGCTGCCGGAGCAGTTGTGTTTAGCGGACAGAGGCTATCAGGGTATGGCAAAGCTACATCCCTGTAGTTGCACTCCAACCAAAAAGCCCCGTAAAGGCAAACTGAGCAAAGCCGAGCGGCAGCACAACCGCACTCTAGCCCGATTACGAGTGGTCGCTGAGCATGTGAATCGGAAGCTCAAGATTTTTCGGATTCTCGCTGAACGGTATCGAAATCGACGCAAGCGCTTCGGGTTGCGCTTCAACCTGATTGTGGCGATCATCAACTGTGAACTTTCGCTCTCTTCTTGATTCACGCAAGAGTTCTAGTGCAGCAGTTTGGTCAAACAAGTCCAGAACCGATTTCTCCCTCTGCTTGACTGTGCTGTTGCAATTTGGCTGCAAGCGTCGTGCTTAGAAAAGCCTGGAATGCTTCAAGAATGTGCTGCGATTGAAGGCGGTGCATCATAAAATCACCGCTTTTCTAGAATGCAAAAGAGCGCTTTAAGAAGGGGATCGAGGGTGCCTTGGTAGACGGTTTGGGCAACTGATCTTAGATGAAATCGCTGTGTAAATATCTGCTGAATTTCTTCTGGAGTAAACCGATACGGACCTTGCTCCCCTGGTTGCTGCTGGCTAAAGCATTTCAACAACAAGTATTTCTTTGGTTTCAACAGGTTCGCGACGGTCTGCACATAGTTGTCTCTGCGCTGTGGTAGCAGACCATGAAAGCAACCTCTATCCAAAATCAGGTCAAACGACCGATCAAGATGACTGTTAAGAATGTCATCTTGGCGGAACGATATTTCTAGCCCTTTCTCGGCTGCCTGACGAATGGCTGTTTCTGACAAATCTGTGGCAATTACCTGAAAGCCTCGCTCGGCTAACGCGATCGCCTGAGTTCCGGGTCCGGTTCCCAAATCCAGTAGGGTGCCACTGTTCAGATCAAGGACAATGAGAGCTTCCTCAACATCCGGATCTAAGTCTGGGTTGAACCAGGGCATGGTTTCAACGGATTTCTCCTGATAAAGCGCTTCCCAGTTTGGAAATTCTCGTGCCGTCATTGTTACTCTGTTAAAGATTTACAGCATTTGTCCATTTTAGCGATGTCCTGGTACAGCATGAGGTTGGTAAGATTCCTCTCTAATCGTTGACACTCCGCTTAGGTTAGCTCAATCTCCAGAGATGCCAGGGCATCCTCCAAAGGATTCATCTTACTTGCTCCATTAACCTGGAGCCGTAACTCCAGGTTAATGGAGCAACTACGCCAATGCAATTTGAGCCGAAGCCGCACCTCGTTGCTGGACTAACTCAACCACGCGATCGACGACCTGAAAATCGGAATCTTGATAGTAAAGTTGATGGGCAAAATCATCTCGTTCTGGAATTACGACCAAATTGGAAATTTGTAGCATCGTTTTACTTCTATCTCTCTGCTGGATAAAGCATTGCAGTAAAAGTCACCCAGGGAGCAGTCGCAAGGAAATCGCGCATCATTTGCTCATCCGTAAATTTCTTCCCTAAGATTCGCCCTTCAAACACAACCGTCACTTCATTAGTTTGAAAGCACCAGGGTGCCACCAATAGCCGTGTTGGATCACCATCAATCGGTGACAACGTTAAAGTTATTGCCTCCCTTGCGGCTGGTACTTCCACAAACTGTCGTAGTTCGGTTATGCCCATACAAATGGTGAGAGACAGTGCGTCCAGCGTCGCTACAAGGCGTTGATTTCGGAAAATTGACTCTGGTGTGACATAGGGTGCGTAAACAGAGTCTTGTTCTAAGCGCTGGATCAACTGCCCCTGAAATTCCTTCTCTTGTTGCAAAAAGGCTTCGACAATTCGTCTTGAGTCGGACGATCGCTGCCAATGCGTAAACCGCTCGTACAGCCCTGTGCCATGCAAGGAGACCAGCAGTGCCACGTACCGTCCCATTGGCATTGCCAATTGTTTTGCCCCTGCCCAGAGTTGGGTGTGAACTTCCGGTGCGACCTCATTGAAGCTATGGGGATAGCCTGTATCAGGATTAAGTGTTGGAGCAGATTCCCAAGGTATCCAACCGATATCATGCTGTTCTGCCCCTAAACAGACAGCTTCGTAAGGTGCGATCGCGCCAAACATTTCATTCCCCCACACGTGAGCCATTTGTCCCGAAACCCAGGCATGGGTGGGTTGAGTAATACAAATTCGATTTTCGCCCAGCAGCCGATACAACATGGTTGCGCCTATTTAAACAACGCTTCTGTTCAAACTCTAGCCGTCAGTAAAACGAACATCCTCATGCTAAGGGGTAGAACTATGTATTTATACTTGAAATTCCCCCTTCCACCAAACCTTAAACTCCGGCTCACACGATTGGGCACTCTTTAAGTCAGGTAAGCGATTCTTTTTGATCTTATGCGTTTCCTCCTCCTTGACCTCCCCATTCTGCTGATTAAAGGACTATTAACCCTGTTGGTTTTTCTCACCCCTGTCCTGGGTGTGTGGTTAGCATCCTCCCTGGTGGCGTATACAAATGGTCCAACCTGGTTGGCAGTCCTCTCCGGCATTCTCCTGTTTCCCCTGCTGCCGATCGCCTGGGATTTATGGGGTAGAAAACGGCGCAAGTTGAAGCCACGTACTTTAACTTGGGGCGATCGCATCATTCTGCGAACCCTATTGCTCAACCTAATTTTTTTGGTTTGCCTGCTGGCACTACGTCCCCAAACCTCATTTCTAGCCCTTTCAACGCGGGGCGACTGGATATTGGATGGCAGACAGGGACCCCAAATTGAACTGGTACGGCGATCGCTGTTCAAATTGGCAAACGGACTAGAGTGGTTGTATCTGGCAGTTCATCAGAATCCCTACACGCAGTATGCCGACACCAGAGATATTCGCCCGACTCCCCAGCCTGAAGTTCAACCCTCTCCACAGCCAACCTCAAGCAGTCAAACTTCTCCACAACCGCAGCCTACATCACAACCTGCTCCAATCCCCTCTACAACCCGTCGGGCAAACCTGTGGTCAGTTGATGCAAGTATTCATCCTGCGGTTGCTCGAATGCCACCAGGTGTTGAAACCAGTATCGCAGCGGTTGCCCAATACATCTCTCAACAGGAAAAAGATCCGTTTCTACGAGTGAAAGCATTACACGATTACGTTGCCGATCGCATTGCCTATGATGCTCCGGCTTTCTTCGGACAAGTTCCTCGTCCACCCCAGGATGCGGAAACCACCTTTCGCACCCGCAAAGCGGTCTGTGCTGGATATGCCAAGTTGTTAGAAGCTTTGGGGCAGGCGATCGGGGAAGAGATTGTGTATGTGGTCGGTGATTCTCGCAGTCAGATCAGCGACCTGAATGGTAGTGGTCATGCTTGGAATGCGGCGAAGATTGAAGGAAATTGGTACTTGATCGATGCCACCTGGGACAGCGGCTACGTGAATGCCTCCGGTTTCACGAAAAAATATGGCACTAGCTACCTGTTTCCACCGTCAGAAGTCATGATTGTCAGCCATTTCCCCGATGATGCCGCTTGGCAGCTTCTATCCCAACCTATAACTCGTGGTGATTTCCTGCGGCAACCGATGCTGCGTCCCAACTTCTTTGCTCAGGGGTTGAAATTAATTTCACCGACGCGATCGCAAACGGACATTCGGAGCAACGCGGTGATTCAACTAGAAAATTCTGGGCAGCGCTGGTTGATGGCAAGTTATGGAGTCAAAGGGAGTGGGCAATCCCAACACTGCGCCCAGCAGACGAGTCAACAGCCCCAGTTGTCCTGTGCTTTACCTGGTACTGGAACTTACGAGGTGCAATTATTTAGCGGCGATCAGCAGTATGGACAATATGAGTATGTTGGACAACTGGAATTTAACAAAGGGTAGCGATCGCCCCGTTGAACTACAACAGGAGTACTTTTTTAGAGAAGTCATGGAGATTTTTGCTCTTGTGTTGATGTAGAAGTGAGGCAATTTCTAACTATTGACGCTGCTGCTTCTACCTCTCAACAGAACTCAGTCAGGAACTTACTTCGTTAGACTTGTTACAAAGGTTAACAAAGAGAGATTTCTGTCATGGGTTCAAATTTATTAGAGGCGACGAGCACCTATTGGCGCAAGTTGAACCAACTGGATGCGGCTTATCAACGGGGAGAGGTATCCCTTGAAGAAGTCGATGCTCAAGTAAAGGTGCTGATGGCAGAACTGGGGCAAGCTCGCAAAGAATCTTTCAGGTATTTCGTGAACGGACTGCGGAACACCTGGCATGAGCAGCGGGAGTTGTTTTTGGGGGTGTCCCTTCTGGGTGTTTTGGCGTGTACCTGGTTAGTATTGCCGTTGTAGCAACGCTTCAACTCTTTGCCATTGTTCCTGGGTCACTTCAAAATTTGTACTCCGGGGAGTCCGAAGCACTGGCAACTTTCGCAAAACTGGGTCGTGTTGGAGCCAGGACTTTAGCAGCGGTGCATCCAGAAGTTTTTGAGTGAACTCGACCGGAGTATAAAACCTGCCGATCGCTCGCATGGGTGTTGTCCAGTAGGCGAGATCTGGTGGACGATCCAGGAATTGAGGTAGTTCAAGCACACGAGCGATCGCATAAATTCCCGCTTGCTTTCCGGCAATCCAAATCAGGACTTGGTCGTCAACTGTAATTTCATCGTTGTACCGCGTGACGAGCCAGTAGAGAACTAACAATTCTCGAATGCTGGTCAGAATTTGGCTGTATTTAGGGTTGGCTTGAAACAACCAGTATGCCATGTCGGTTTATGCCGCTTCTGCAAGTTGGACTTACCATTTACTCCACAATACTCTCGTTGGTCTGAGATGCCAGTTTGAGGGCATGTGCCAGACTCAAAACGTCATGCTGCCATTCGGGTAGAACCAGAGTCATCACAATCTCTTCCAAACTGTTGACCCAGCAAAAAACGATCGCGCCCCAGAGGAACATCGGTTGGCTGAACCCAAATAATCCAACGACAGCAACAAAAGAGTTGTTGGGAAATAGCTTAGAGTTCAGTTAAAATTCTGACTTTCTTGGTTTCTAAAGTAGTTTTCATGCTGCCATCAAGTAGAAATTCCATAATCCAGCCGCAGTCAACATTAAATGATCGTCAAACGCCTCAATGCGATTACGATAAACCGCACTGACTGCACCATAACGTTTGACCCCAGCAAAGGCATTCTCACAAACGACACGCGATTGACTCAAAGCTCGATTGTCAGCCTTTTGCTCTGGGGTTAATTCGCCTCCCCTCGTTTTTTTATGCGGAATGCGAATGTTGTCATACTGCTTCTGAACTCCGAGAAACCCCAAATCCAGTTCAACGGGAATCTCATCGGGCACACCGCCCACGATGTCGTCTTCGTCGTGGAACTTTTTATCATGCAGTTTCCCTTCCCGTGCCTTGCTTAACACCAATACCCGCTTGCCTTGGTCTACGGCTGCGAGATGTTTACGAGTATGCCGTTTCTTTTTACCGGAGTAATTCAGCTTTTGTGCTTCCGGGTTTTGAGGACGGGCAATGGGACGTTCGGTGCCATCCACCATGACTCGCTTCACACCAGGAAATCGCTCAACAAACGCCTCAACGCTCGTCAGTTTGCGTTCTGGCAATGCCAGCTTTTCACCCAGGGTAGCCTCGAGAATCGGTTGTAAACGATGCATCCAGTAGTGCGCTTGGGCGCGGTCAATCTCAAATAACAGTCCTGCCAAATCAAACGTAGGGTAGCTTTTGAAGTAGAACAGGATATAAAACAATTTGTCCCGAAACGTGCGTAACCGAGCTTTACGTCCACCTCCCAGAGCACGTTGGCGAGGTTGTTGAAGTTGTATTTGCTCATAGACCCCACTGAACGGTGGCAAGAGCGCATCAAACGCTTTCCGGTTCAACCCAATCATTGCCCGGAGCAGTCGGTCTTGCTTCAATGCCCGTTCGATGTTCAGCATTATCCTATCTAATCACTAACTTGCTATTTCGCCTTATTCCCAAACAAGTCTAAAGAGAGAAATGCCCCAAACCTTTGCGGTGTAGGTATGAAAGCTGGGAAACTTACCAAATTTAATCAGGCTGGTTGCAAAAAGCGTTACTTGGGGAGCGATCGCCCACAGTAAGGGCATTTGAAATTGCATCACAACATCGGTAGTGGACTAGACCTGTAGAAACAGGTAACAATCAAAAGGGTAGTTGTCTGGAGACTTGAATATGGTGCTTGAACCGATTCTTTGCCCAACCTGCGGAAGTAACGATGTCGTCAAGCATGGTCAATCAGGTGAAGGCAAGCAACGCTACAAATGTCGCAACTCCCAATGTTCTCGCTCTACTTTTATTCGCGACTATCGGTATCGTGGATACCTCCCAGAAGTGAAACGGCAAATTGCAGATATGGCAGTCAACGGGAGTGGGATTCGAGATACCGCCCGTGTTCTCAAGATTAGCCGCACAACGGTGATTGAAACGCTAAAAAAAAGACCGTCACCTCAAAGCAATCAATGAAGCTCGTTTGGCAGAACTTGAACCGACTCAAACGATAGTGAAACTGTGCCAGTGGGAAGATCTGGAGGCTGAAGCTGACGAAATGTGGAGTTACGTCGGTTCAAAGAAACAGCAACGGTGGTTGTGGCACGCCATTGACCATCAGACGGGTGAAGTGTTGGCGTATGTGTTGTCTCATCATCAAGACAGTGCTTTCTTGGCACTCAAAGCGTTGTTAGAACCCTTTGGGATTATGCAGTTCTACACCGATGCTTGGGGTGCTTATGAAAGACACCTCGATCCAAGTCTACACAGGGTGGGTAAACGCCATACTCAGAAGATTGAGCGCAAGCATCTGACCTTACGCACCCGAATTAAACGGTTGGCTCGCAAAACCATTTGCTTTTCCAAATCCATCTGGTTGCATGATGTCGTCATTGGATTGTTCATCAACCGCTATGAGTTTGGCTTAAATGTTTAGATTTATTCCACAGGTCTAGTCCATTACCGTCTGCCCAGCTATCTGCCTGTCTTAGCCCCACGGTGCTACTGCCAAGTTTACGAGCAATCACGCCGTCAAAAATGTCAGAAAGCACAGCGATTGTATAGCCCACCACGAAGCCAATATCCGTTTTGCCATCCAGGGCATCGAGCAGCAGGAAGGGAGCAAGCAGGAACCGGAGTCCAACTAGAAGCCAGGGGATAGTCGTCCATTTCAGCATGATGTTTTCATAATTGATGAAACGTAACTACACCCCCTTTCGGGGTAACTACGGGAATGGAAGGTCATCATTCGTCATCGGAAAATGCCCACAAATCATCGCGTGATCATACCCTAGAAGATAAGGCTGTTGCTTGCCCCGTCGCCCTGATGACCTTGCACGAATCATGGTAAATACCGTTCCTCGATCGCTCAACGGTCCTCCCAAAACCTCCATCTGGCAGCGTCGCCTGTGGGGATTGCGCTTCTTGTTTCAACCCCTGGAAACGATCCAGGCACGCTGTCGAGCTTATGGAGATAATTACCGTGTGTCGCAGCCTGATGCAAAACCTGCCCTGGTTTATTTCAGCAGCCCCCAAGCGTTGGAAGCCATTTTCACGGCAAAGCCTGAGCAGTTAAGCGCCGGACGAGGCAACCAGATCCTCAAAGAACTGATTGGGGAGCGCGGGATTGTGTTGCTGGAGGGAGCCGCACACCAGCGGCAGCGGCAGCTTTTGATGCCTCCTTTCCACGGTGATCGGATGCGTTCCTACGCTCAAGTAATTGGGTCTATTACAACCGAAATCATCCGTTCGTGGAAGGTTGGCACAACCTTTGCAGTGCGTCCGGTGATGCAATCCATTTCCCTCCAGGTAATTTTGCAAGCCGTTTTTGGATTGGAAGGAGGGGAACGGTGTGAGCAATTATGCCAAGCAATGAGCCAGATGCTAGATGGATTTGGCTCTCCGTTGGGTGCCATGTTTTTGTTCTATCCGTTTTTGCAGAAAGATTGGGGATGGAGTCCCTGGGGACGGTTTTTGCAACGGCGACAGCAGGTGGATGACCTACTCTATGCTGAGATCGCCGATCGCCGAAATCAATCTAATCTTGAGCGATCGGACATCCTGGCACTGTTGATGGCAGCCCGTGATGTCGAAGGGCAGCCCATGAGTGATGTGGAGTTGCGGGACGAACTGATTACCCTGTTATTTGCTGGACATGAAACGACTGCTTCTGCCTTAGCCTGGGCGCTGTACTGGATTGTCTCCTTGCCAGATGTGCAAACCAAACTACTGTCAGAAATCGATGCTTTTGACAGTGATGCTGACCCGACTGCGATCGCTCGGTTACCCTACCTGCACGCCGTTTGCCAGGAAACACTACGCCTGTACCCGATTGCGCTCAGTGCCTTTCCACGTGTGGTCAAGCAGCCCATTGAGATTGCAGGCTACCCGTTGGAACCAGGAACAGTGATCATGCCATCAATCTATTTGGCTCATCATCGTGAGTCTGTGTATCCAGAGCCGAAGCAGTTTAGACCCGAACGTTTTCTGGAGCGGCAGTACTCGCCCTACGAGTATTTGCCCTTCGGTGGAGGCGATCGCCGCTGTATTGGTGCTGCCTTTGCCCTATTTGAAATGAAGCTGGTGCTGTTTAAGGTTCTATCCAGGTTAGAGTTCTCACTAGTCGATTCCAGACTGATTCGCCCAATTCGCCGCGGCATCACCGTTGCCCCATCCAATCATCTCCGTATGAAGGTGATTGGGATTCGTCATCCTGTCGTGAGTGACTGAACTGCGTTTTGCACTACACCAGTAGATAATGTTTGGACATTAACTAAAGCTTATGAAGTTGAAGTATCGACGCTTGGGGCTATTGGTATTGGCAATCCTGCTGATTGTCTTATCTTGGTTTGGAATTGCTGTCGCCCGATCGGGGTTAGAGGTGCGATTGCTTCAGCGAGAGGGCATCCCCTTACTTTACCTGGCTCCTCAAGGGGCAAAGGCAGTCCCAGGTGTGTTGGTTGCTCATGGGTTTGCAGGTTCCAAACAGTTGATGCTGGGCTATGGACACGTACTGGCTCACGCAGGCTATGCCGTCATGCTGTGGGATTTTGATGGACATGGCGCAAATCCTACTCCGCTGAAACAGTATGAGACGCGCCGAGCACTTGAACTGGCGATGAGATCGCTGCTGGAACAACCCGAAGTTGACCCGACTCGATTGGCGCTGTTGGGGCACTCGATGGGCAGCGGCATCGTGATGAGTGAAGCGATTGTTGATACCAACCGCTTTGCTGCAACCGTTGCCGTGTCTCCCACGGGAGCCAACGTGACACCGCAAACTCCGCGCAATCTTCAGCTACAGGCAGGCAGTGGTGAGGGCAGGTTCGTGGCGAATGCTCAACGAGTTCTCGCCCAAGCAGGCGGAGAAAATGCCAATCTAGCAGCGGGTCGGGGGCGAAAACTCGTTATTATCCCCGGTGTGGAACATATCACCATTCTGTTTAGCGATCGCAGCCATCAAGCAGCCTTGAGCTGGCTCGATGCGACGTTTGGTAGAACCCATGAAAGTAACTATGTCGATTTGACAAGTCAACGCTATCGCGACCGTCGTATGGGGTGGTATGGTTTACATCTGCTGGGCTGGCTGCTGGGATTAGCGGCACTCGCTCCCCTGATGACAGTCTCCCAAGAATCAACCGTCAGCATTGCTGCGATTCGGCGTTGGACAGGCTTGCTCCTGGCACCTCTGGTAGCCGTAGTTGGGCTGGTGCTGCTCAGCCAGAACTACAGAATTGAAGATTTGGGCGGAGTGCAAGTGGGTGGGGCAGTTGGAGTCTGGTTTCTGATTGCAGGCTCAACCTGGCTAGGAGTGCTTGCCCATCTGCCGCGTCCGACCCTTCGCGCTGTTGGGTTAGGGATTGCCCTGTTTGTCATCCTCTGGGTTGCCTTTGGCGCAATGGCTCAGGTGGTCTGGCTACAGTGGTGGCTGATTCCGATTCGGTTGAGGCTATGGTTACCGCTGGCGATCGCCTGTTTCCCCTGGTTCTTAGCAGCGGGAATCGTGCAGCAGAATATTGGGGTTGGCAAACGCATTCTCTGGTGGCTGGGACAGAGCGTCGTTTTGATTGGCGGCTTCGTGTTGACGCTCAACTTTTTACCTCAACTGGGATTCATGTTTTTGCTCTTGCCACTATTTCCGCCACTGATGGGGATCTTGTCTCTGGTGGCAGGTTTATTGAATCGAGCAGGGGTTTATGCGATCGGCTCTGCTCTATTTTTCGGTTGGCTGCTGGCAGCAGGTTTTCCTCTTTCTGCCTGACCTGTGTACTCTCAAATTCTCCCTTGGGAACCAGTCCCTCTTGCAGCGATTTGGTTACAGTAAGAAAGTTATTTCCGTGCCTCAATGCAGTCTTTCACTGTACCTGTTGTTCTTTTGTCCTTGCTACAGGGCTGTGCCTACCCTCAGCCTCCCATCTCAATGAGTGATTCACCTGTCCCTGCTTGTTCTGGACTCTCAACAACCAGTGTTGATTCAACTTCTGGTCGTTTGCAGATGGTTGAATTCAAATTGAGTGACTACCAATGGCAGCATCGGACTGTGCTGATCTTCGCGCCTTCAAAGCGTATACCTGTTTACCAACAACAAGTACAAATGTGGCAAGCGGATCGAGCCAATGTAAACGAGCGCGACCTCAAGTTGGTGGAAGTGTTGGGAACAGGAGAGAGTCGAGTTGATGGGAAATTCCTCAGCGCAGCATCAGTAGAGAGGCTCAGACAACAATTTGGTGTTCCCGTTGAGGAGTTTGCGGTGATTTTAATTGGTAAAGATGGGACAGAAAAACAACGGAGTCAAACTCCTGTTGATGTGGCTGTGCTATTTCGTACGATTGACGCGATGCCAATGCGTCAGCAAGAAATGCGCTCCCGACAGTAACCTAACGGAAGGATGACGCTCATGCGATCGCTGCAACTACACTCTGGACAAACCGTTCCTGTGCTTGGCATGGGCACCTGGAGAATGGGCGAGAATGCCAGCAATCGACAGACTGAAATTAATGCCTTGCGTCACGGCTTGGATCTGGGACTCTCTTTGATTGATACTGCCGAAATGTATGGAGAAGGTGGAGCCGAAGAGGTGATTGCCCCGGCGATCGCTAATCGCCGTTCTGAAGTCTTTTTGGTCAGCAAAGTCTACCCGCATAACGCCTCTAAAAAAGGAGCAATTGCCGCCTGTGAACGCAGTCTCAAACGGCTGCAAACGGACTACCTGGATCTCTACCTGCTGCATTGGCGTGGTTCTGTGCCTCTAGCAGAGACATTGGACGCTTTTCAAACCCTTCGGCAGGCGGGAAAAATCCGCAGCTATGGGGTGAGTAATTTTGATACTGAAGATATGCAGGAAGCAATCCATTTGAAGGGTGGGAACACGATTGCCACAAATCAGGTACTCTACAACCTGATGCGACGGGGAATTGAGTTGAACTTGTTACCCTGGTGTCGGCAGCAAGGGATTCCGATTATGGCGTATTCCCCCATTGAGCAAGGACGGTTGCTGAACAATCAGACGCTCAAGGCGGTCGCTCAAAATCGTGGAGTGACAGCGGCTCAGGTTGCGATCGCCTGGTTATTACATCAAAAAGATGTAATCGTAATTCCCAAGTCCAGCCGCATTGAGCATGTAGAGCAAAACCGCGCTGCCCTGGATTTGAAATTGACTGCTGAAGAACTGGCAGCCCTGAATGCGGCTTTTCCACCACCCACTAAACCTGTTCCACTAGAAATGTTGTGATGCTTCAACGACCCTAGTGTTAATGCCTATTTGGTTGTAGCTACGTTAGCTTAGACACAACCGTTTGTGAATGGGCGTATTTCAGCAGCTCATGCCCCCCCAAACTCGGCGCACTTTTTTAGCCACAAGTTTCGCGATCGCAGGCGGCATTGTCGGCAGGCATGCCCTCAGAGAGAACTCGACGGGTGGTTCTGCCAACTCCGCTCAAACTCCGCCCTCCGGTTCTATGCCAGAGCGGGAATTGGGACAGACCGCGGCATCAAGGTTCTGATTCTGGGATTAGGGGGTGCTGGTCAAACGCCGCTATCACGGCAGAACTTGGAGGCTGCTGCCGTTTCCATAGTTGAACGAGCCTTGGCGTTGGGCATTCGCTACTTTGATACCGCCGCCAATTACGGTCCCAGTGAAGACTACTTGGGCAAAGTGTTACCCGCTCATCGTCAGCGGATTTTTCTTGCCAGCAAAACCGATGCTCGCGATCGCGATGGTGCTTGGCGAGACTTGGAGCGATTGCTCAAGCGCCTTAAGACTGATTAGACTTAATCGGAAATAGAATAGGATGCGAAAAAGATAACGCAAGTCGAACGGAACCAGCGATGTTGAGCTATAGCAAAGTTCAAGGTAAGCCCTACGTGTTGCAAAGTCTCACGGGATTAAAGCCTGCGGAATTTGAGCAATTGCTGGAAAGCTTTGAGGTGGCATGGCAAGAATATATCGAACGGGAATACATTAAGCGACCTCGTGCCCGTCGCTATGGGGGAGGACGACACGCTGAGGTGTCCAGCAGTGCAGACAAACTGTTATTTATTTTGGTGTACTTCCGAGTGTATCCCACCCAAACGGTGCAAGGGTTTTTGTTTGGGATTGGACAAACCCAAGCCTGGGAATGGATTCACAAGTTGAGCCGAATATTGAATCAAGCATTGGGCTATGAGAAACAATTACCGGAGCGAGAACCCGCACGGCTAGAAGCGGTGTTAAGGGAGTGTCCCAGTTTGGAGTTCATCATCGACGGCACTGAGCGCCCGATGAATCGGCCAAAAGACCCAGAGCGCCAGCAGGATTATTACAGTGGCAAAAAGAAGCGTCATACGATGACCAACAATATCATCAGTGAGCGGGGGGGAAAGGTTGTGTTTTTAAGCGACACCTACTGTGGCAGTGTGCATGACAAAGCCATTTGTGACGGCGAGGAATACCAGTTTCCACCCGGCAGTACCTTGTGGCAAGACAGAGGGTTTCAAGGGTTTGCACCCCCTGGAGTGACGATTAGACAACCGAAGAAAAAGCCTCGAAACCAGCAGTTAAGCGACCAAGATAAACACCACAACCGGGAGATTTCCAGCGAACGAGTCGAAATAGAACATCAAATCAGTGGCATCAAACGCTGCAACATTGTGGCACACAAGTTTCGCAACCGAACTGGCTATTATGCGGATGATGTGATGGAAACTGCCTGCGGACTGCACAACTTTCGGCTCACTCATCGTCAACTCACCCATCCTCAACTCAAAACCGCCTAAGCTTAAAATTGCTAGAAGTACTCTCTTGTCGTGCTTTCTAGTGCTTCGCTATTTCCAATAATGTCTATTACTTAAACCTGTGGCAACTGCATCATGTCTCGTTCACCCAAGAACTCGACACCATTTTGAGTAAAGCGGGAGCCATCCATGCGTTGGAAGAGGCAAAGAGACAGAAGCTTGTGGGTTTGGCAGCACTACCGGACATCATGACCCTGCGGTGATTGCCGCTGGGTTGGGACGCTATCCCTTCGATATCATCCTGGTTGCTTTTAATGCGGCTGACAAACATCATCCCCGTCCGTTTGCTTCAACCGTTCTACCTGTAGCTGGGGCACGTCGGGTCGGAGTCGTGGCGATGAAGGTGCCCGCTTATGGACGGCTATTTAACTCTGGGGCATTAGCGGGAATGCATCTGGCAATGGGCTACACCTTGTCGCTACCAGGCGTGCATTGCTGTGTCATTGCGGCTGCAACGGTGGCTCAACTGGAACACATGTCACCGTTGCCCGTGACTTTAAGCCATTGGTGAAATCTGAAATGGCAGCGATCGAGCAACGCACTGCAACGACTTGGCAGGAAAACACCTTCTTTCGGAGTTGGACGTAAGCTCTAACCTCACCACGGCAGCACTTCACCATTGGCGTGCCAGAAGGTGCCTGTGTTCTCCAGCGTTAACTGGTCAATCCGAGCCAGTAATCCCTTAACAGACTCCTCTGGCGTAATGCCATTTGCTATAAAGTTTGTCATACGAGTTTGCACTAAACCGGGATGGAGAATTGCCACGGCAATCCCGCGCGGTTTCAGATCGTGAGCCAATGATTTACCCGCCATCGACAATGCCACCTTCGACATGCGGTAGCCGTAGGAACTGCCAGAAGTATTGTCGGCGATCGACCCCATCCGACTAGTCATTAGCACAATTTTAGAGCCTGATTTGAGATTGGGCAGAAGTGCATGAGTCATCCGTAAAGCACCCAAAGCGTTGATCTCAAACTGTTCTCGAATGCTGTCAAAGTCAAGGTTCTCCATCGTCACCCGCTGAATGATACCCGCATTGTTAATCAACACATCAATTGCCCTCTCCCCCAAGCGACTTTGCAAATCTGCCACTGAAGCATCGGAGGTAATGTCAATCCCCTCCTCCACTTGTATGCCTAGCTGCTGCAATTCCTGGGAGGCACTACGACAAACCGCAATGACGGTCTCTCCCCGCGCTTGCAGTTGACGGCAGTATTCGTAACCAATGCCTCGATTGGCACCCGTAATCAAGTAAGTTGCCATGAAAACTTCAATCATTCGTTAGAGTACCAGTGTATCTCTATTATCAGGAGTGATTCGGTCATGTCCGATCGCCCCTATGATGTCGTTCTTTACGGTGCCAGTGGTTTCGTTGGCAAGCAGACGGTGCAATATTTTGCCAACCATGTCTCCTCTAAACCAATGCGGTGGGCGATCGCGGGACGAAACCGTCAAAAGTTAGAAGCCGTTCGGGACGCAGTTGGTGTAACCGTGGATGTGCTGGTTGCCGATAGCCAAGATCAATCGGCGATCGACGCGATCGTCTCTCAAACACGAGTGCTACTGACTACTGCCGGACCGTTTGCTCTTTATGGCAATGCCTTAGTGGATGCCTGTGTTCGCTTCAAGACGCATTATGTAGACATCACTGGAGAAACACCTTGGGTCAGAACGCTGATTGATCGCTATCATGCTCAAGCAGCAGCAGATGGCACTCGCATTATTCCCTGCTGTGGCTTTGATTCTGTCCCCTCAGATCTCGGCACCTACCTGGTTATCCGTCATCTACAACGAGAATGGGGGATGCCCTGCCAGCAAGTGAATGCCTATTTTCAGATGTCCGGTGGTTTTAACGGCGGCACCCTAGCCTCTGCTCTCAATCTCTACAATTCAGCAGGGGTAGCGCAGATGAATGAACCTTTCCTGCTCAATCCGTCCACATCTCAGATTCAAGCTCAGAACGATTCTCTGCGCGACGGCAAAGCTGAACGCGATCGTGACCCGCAAATACCATCCTTTGATTGCAACCTCAACACCTGGATTGCGCCCTTTTTCATGGGACCTGTCAATACTCGCATCGTCCGCCGCAGTTCTGCATTGCATGAGGAATGGCAGGAACCCTATGGACCCGGTTTCACCTATCAGGAGTATCTCAAGTTTGATGAGCCATTGGCGTGGCTAAAAGCAACGGGTGTTACCGCAGGACTCGCCTTATTTACGGGAGCTTTGAAACAGCCGCAGGTGCGATCGCTCGTGCAACCCATTCTGCCTCAACCGGGTAGCGGACCCTCTGAGCAAACCATGAACGAAGGCTGGTTCTCCTGTGAACTGGTGGGCACTGCTGTGGATGGACGCAAGATGCGGGGGCTGATTCGAGATCAGGGTGACCCTGGCAACCGGGCAACGGTCAAATTTGTGTGTGAAGCTGCCTTGAGTCTGGCTCTGCAAACGGATGAGTTGCCCGGTGGTCAAACACGGGGAGGTATTCTTACACCAGCAACCGGATTGGGGGATGTTTTGGCAGAACGATTGCGTCGGGCTGGGATGACGATAGAGATGAACTCGTCGTCATGAATGAGCAATTGCCCCAGTTCACTCATCACATTGTCGATTGCTTGTAGTCGGTTGAAGGGATTGTGGCGATCGCTTTGGGAGGCTCAAGGGCAAGAGGCAACCATACCCCCAAGTCAGATATATCCCTCATATGTCACTCTAGTTAAAGTAAAATCCAGGCAAAACGCTGAAAGTCTTTCACCGACTGCTGTCTGGTATATACGCTTCATTGTCAAATGTTTTGAAATATCGGAAATAAGCTGCGTATGCTAAGACTCAAGCCGTATAGAAGCTTCAGCATTTTTGATTAAATTTGCTTTTCCGAAAGTGATTCAAGAGGGATATAGCAACGGACGGAAGACTTAGGACAAGGGTCAATTCACAAAGCTCACGGGTGTTGATGTTCATCACCAATCTGTCCTAACACACCCGGCGACAGCTATAGATCTAGGGCTTTATTACCAGCCAGAGAACCTACCGGATCTCCTTGCTCTGAATCGCCTCGCCTCTGAACTGGACAACAGCCATCGTACAAACCTGATCGCTCCAGTTGTGACTGAGCACATTATATTGCGCCATTTCCAAACGACTTGCGCTTTCTCCTAAAGGCTGAAACCGTTACACAGCAGCAACTTCAAGTTTTTTAGAACTTGCACACCCCCATCAACCCTAAGAGCAAATGAGTTACGCAAAATTATTCTCTAGGGGTAGGATAGTTCCTCAGGCGAAAATTGCCCTTTTTAGACGCTTGCAAATGAGTTGCGCAGAATTTCGGTCACTGAAGCCATTGATGCAAAAGGGTTTTAGGCTTCCTTGAATTCGCAATCGCCAGTCAGCAGCATAAAATCAGATGTCTCTGAAAATTGCCCTTCTATAGGGCGAGTGAGTTAGTCCAATAGGTGGTGACGGGTAAGCAGTTGGCAATCTGCCCGGTATGGTGCATCCAGGTCTGTAGTTGGTCATAGTAGTCAGTAGTCATCGTAAAGTCATAAGTGAAACAGGGAACGGTTGCCTGATAGATGGCTCGCCCGATCGCATCGTCAGCGTAGGCTCCTGTGTGCTGGTTATAAATTGCCTGTGCCGCTTCGGGCTGCTGATGGATGAAGTCAATGCCTCGTCGGAATACCTTTAGGAAAGCCTGGAGTTCTTGCCGTCGCTGTTGCAATAACTCTGGAGTCGTGATGAAAATGAGTTGACAGAAATCTGGAATGCCCCAATCCTTAAGGGCGAAAAACTGAGCATCATAGCCCCGAAGCCGAGCTTCAATAACTTCAAAGTTGTAGAACGCTAGCGTTGCACAGTCTGCTTTGTTGTCAATGAGTGCGTCTGTGTGGAAGAAACCATTGTCTACGGAGGTGATAGCATCATCGGTGAACTGACCGCCATCCGCCTCGATCATCGTTTTAGCGATCGCCTTTCCTAAAGCTGAGGGTGCGCCGGGGTATTGCAATCGCTTGCCCAACATATCTTTGGGGCGCTCAATCCCTTGCCCTGCAAAGTACATGACCCCACCATTGGTGTGTAAAAACCGTGCCCAACCAATGACCGGATGACCGTTACTGCGATCTTCAACCAGATGCACTGGCTCCGTAATGGCAATATCGAGCGTTCCGTCCTGGATCTGGACGATCGCATCAATGTGTTCGGATGGTTCAACTAATTCCAAATCGATATCTAGATCTGCAAACCATCCCTGCTTCAACCCTACCAGCAGAGGCACATGGTCTGGATTCAAAAACCATTCCAATCCCAAGCTTAACTTAGCCATTAGCCGCCAACTTAAATTTATAAGATCGAAATTGTATTTCTAAAGCTTACCGTCTTCCAAACCCCTGACCTCGTAGAACCTATGACTAAGCCCTAAGTACAGGACAAAAGCTTGTGAAAAGTGAGTAGAAGAGGGTTTCATGAGAATTACCACATTCGTCCATAAAACCCTCATGAATCAGGTTACTCTACTTCGAGATGCTTTGCGCCCTCGCTTAGCCTGGCATGGAGCAAGATTAAGCTTTTTGGCTGCGTTTCTCATTGCTCTGTTGCAGGTGAAAACGGTGAACTTTTCCGAGTTGGCTACAGGCTTCAGCGGTAAGACACAAATCGATTCACACTACAAACGTCTGCAACATTTCTTCCGCTCCTACGAACTCAATTACACTGAGATTGCGCAAACCGTTGTTGTTCTGATGGATATTCCAGAGCCTTGGACCCTATCGTTGGATCGAGCGGAGTGGCGCTTCGGCGATTGTGTTTTCAACATCCTGATGCTCGGGGTCGTTCATGAGGGCGTTGCCTTTCCCCTAGTTTGGTGTCTGCTCGACAAGCGAGGCAACTCTAACAGTGATGAACGCATGCGGTTATTCAACCAGTTACTAGAACGATTCGGTGAACAGGAAATCACTTGTCTGACGGCTGACCGGGAGTTGGTGGGCAAAGACTGGTTTGAGTATCTGCTGCATGATCCACTGACACCCTTTCGGATTCGCATTCGAGAGAATCATAAACTGAGCGATGGTCGAGGTAGTCTCAAAGTCAAGCTTGCCTTTGGTGATTTAGCGGTGGGTCAAACCAAGATTTTGCGTCACAAACGACGTTTATGGGAACATTGGGTCTATATTGTGGCGTTGCGCTTAGAGGACAATTCATATGAAATCCGGCTAAGTAGTTATCGTTAAGCATTAGCTTCCTGCCACCAGTGAAAATGAGTCAGACCTCGAATAAATTCGTGCTGTTTAAGCAGTGCACAGCAGCGGTCACAGAGTACTTGTTCAAGGTCTTCAATCTTCTCAAAGATACGATTTACAATCGGTTCATCCAAAATTGACCACAGGCGTTCTGCGGGCTGTAACTCAGGTGAATAGGGGGGGAGAAATTCCAGGTGCAAACCTTCGGGTAATACTACCTTGTCACTCGTGTGCCAACCCGCTTGGTCAACGCTCAATAAAACATGTTTGTGCTGACCCAATCCAAAATGCTGAGCAAAATCTGCTAAGACTCGATTGAACAAGTCGATGTTGACTTTGGGCATGATCCACCAGTACGTCTCGCCGGAGGCAGGATGAACAAAACCGTAGACCCAGACCCACTCATAACGCCACTGCACTTTAGCAATTGGGTTTTCCCACCAAGGCACCCAGATGCGCCGCAGCACGGGCTTGAGACCGATTCGATGTTCATCCATTGCCCAGAGTTGAATCTCTGCCTGAGGATACTGCTGACGCAACTGCTCTACTCGCACGGGCAGTTTTTTTTCCAGGCTTCCTGTTCTTGCGGGTCTTGCTGCTGATGCTCAGGGCGCGGCACTCGCAGGCGAAACTCCATCTGCTTGAGGTATTCCCACCCTCGCTGAGGCGACACTGGACGCTCGAGCACTCGACTCATCCAATCGGCAACCTTGCGTCCATTCCACAAGCCGTTTTCAGTCGTAGGCGTTGCAATCGCTTGCAGGAGTTGGGCTTGTTGAACTTCATCGAGTAAAGGTTCGGCTCCACAATTGTGCTGCCGACCATCCCCCACACTTGCTTCTCCCTTTCGATTGTAGCGATTGGCTATCACCCGTATCCAGCGCAACGAATACCCTGTCACCTCGCGCACCTCTGCCGTCCGCTTGTCCTTCGCCAGTAGCCACAGAATTTGGTACTGACTACGTTCGATCCCCTCTTTCGCTTGACGATACCGCTCCTCCAATTCTTCACAACTGAGATGAGGCTCAAGGGTTAGGCGTTTGGGCATAGGACTTTCTAGGCTAACTTTATGCAGTAAGTTTACACCCGGATTTCATATCACTCTTGGTGTTTGCAACCTAAAGTGCTCCTAAATCTGCCATCACCGATTACGCCAAACGCTGGTCGTACGCCTGTGGCGGGGCGAAGCCCTATGAAACATTATTCGGCATGTTCAAAACGCGTGGGTTTTGCCTAGAATCGACTCATCTAACGGATGGGGAGCGACTGAGCAAGCTCCTAGCATTACTCTCATTAGTTCTGTGCTGGGTTATCCTTACCTGACAATGGTTGCATGAACCCAAGCCATTGATGATCAAAAAACATGGACGCAAAGGGCATTTGTGCAAATTTCGCGGCAAAATGCAGCCCATTACAGAGCAGCTTCAGGAAGCAACATTATGGATCAGGATCTGCCTTTGGTTGCGAATGGTGCAGGCAGTGTTGGCAATGTGATTAGTCGGTTGGGGATTTCTATCGTCAATGCCTATGGGTGTGAAAGTGGTCATGTTCACGCTCCCAACGAGTGGCTCAATCGCAAGACCGTTAAGCCAGTGTTTCAGACCGACTGTGTGAGTTTGATCCAATTCTGCCTTGACGGTGAAGCTTGAGACAGCAACGACCAACCAGCGCGATCGGGTAATTGTGCGGGTTATGGGCGATCGCCTCACTCTCCATCATCAGTCATTTCAAAACTCAGAGGAACCATATTTCCAGTCATTGTCAATCCCAACCACATAGGTTGCTGTGGACGGATCAGTTGACCCGTAATGGCGCATCGCTGTTCTTGCTGGGCAACTGCCCTAAACTTCGCTCGAATATCTGATATGAAAAACATCGAGGGATAGGAGGGCAATGCGAAGCCGTTCTCCTTTTGGGGTAATTGCCAATTTCCATCATGCAGTAACTCGTCTAGTCTCGCCTGTCGTTCTACAAACCGCCAGAGTACATCTCGGATGAGGGTTTGATACCCCTGCTCTCCAGAGATTTCTCGCAATCGCTCTTTCAGTTCCGGTTCCAGTCGGATACTCGTGACCTGCATTTCCGAAGTGCTACCCCGTTTGCGTGTATCCATAACCGAACATCCTAAATTTCAATCAAGGGTGGACAATCTGATACTACAAATGTAGTATGTAAACATTCGGATTTGTAATACAAATACTACAGCCTTCCATGATACGCATCCTTCACGCCACCTTAGCCAGCGCCATGCAGTGCCGACCTCAATACAGTCTAGGCAGAGCAGCGGCGCTGTTCGCGTTTGAGGGGACGTATCGGTTTAGCGGCGGTAAATCCGTCAGTGAAAGCATTGATAGCAACATCGCCGGACGACTCAATCCGGATCAACTGACTAGCAGCGGGAGGTGCAGGGCAATCCTGACACCGACATAGGGAAACCCATAGCCACTTCCCAACCCCCGCTCCTGGTGCTCAGAGGCGGGGGTTATTTTTTGAGGAGAAACTCATGCAGACCGAGCAGCGACAGAAAATTCCAATACTTCAGAACCAGGTGGTGGTGTTTTCTAAGAACTACCTGCCCCTGGCGCGAATCAACCTTAAACGGGCGATCGTGCTTCTGGTTACCGGACAGGCAGAGACTCTAGAGTTTAGCAGCAGCCAGCAATGGGAAGTACGCTCGCCCAGTGTCGTACTACAAATTCCAGACCACATTCGTTTGACCAGCGGCAATCCAGAGCGGCATTGGAAAGTGCCTCCAGTTAATCGTCGGGAAGTCTTTCGCCGCGACAACCACGCCTGTCAGTACTGTGGCAGTACCAAGCATCTGACGCTGGATCACGTCATTCCCCGCTCAAAAGGCGGAACCCATACTTGGGACAACGTGGTGACCGCCTGCGAGAAGTGCAACTCGGCTAAGGGCGATCGCCTCCTGCATGAAACCGGAATGGTGCTCAGAACCAAACTCAAAGCACCGATGCATCCTGCGATCACCTTTGCTGAACAGTTCTGGAAAGAACAGCAACCTGTTGACACCTGACCTCAACCAAGAAGGAGGCAAGACCGATGTTGAAGCTGAACTACACCGATGTTGGGCTGTTTATGGAGCGGACCATGACCAACCCTGAACTGTTGATTGCCCAGCGAGTCCTCCTGGCGGTGCGGTTAGGGCGATCGATCCATGTTGAACCCAGTCGTGCTTCCTTTCTATTACCTTCGGATTTGCCCGCACTGGAGGGGCTGGAAATAGCGTTGCAGCAGGAATGCAACTCCACCGCAACTGTCTTTCCTGTCGATAACGATTTTGTAGAAGTTAACTTCAGCGGTAGCTGGGTCGCTGAGAGCAAGGACGCTCACGAAGGAATGTTCTTGACGGTGATGAGCGATCGCACCGAGTTCTTGATCTACAAGTTGTGGCAGATGAGCGAAGCCCACATTTCCTCTCCGGCATAGTGAGCAAATCCAGCGGGAGAGAGCGATACAAGTATTTTTTAAACAGTCGTTCTCTCCCGTCCCAAAGAAGTTGTAGTACCCCCTTGACACCTTGTAGTGTATTGTATTATATTTGTAGTATGAGACGAAACACAGATGAGCTAATCCAATGAACACTCACTCCCTTACTAAAAACAATGGTCTCTTGAGGTTCTTAGAGTTCTTACCCACTTATCCTTCTGGCACTTCCACGCCACTTCAAGACAACGCATTGAATCAGGGAACGTTATTTTCCATTCAACGCACACAAGCACTCCGCCACCTTTAGCAAACTTATACCCTGGAACGGCGTTGCTTCTTCTAATTCCTGCTGATTCATCAGCAACTTGCACCTTGAAAACTGAATCGCCACCTTGGGGGTGTAGCTTAGTCCGGTTCAAAGCAGTCGCCTGTCGAGCGAAAGATCGTGGGTTCAAATCCCATCATCCCCGCCTTAGCTTTCAATGAATGATTGCTTGTGGTTCTCACAAAATCATCACTTAGAAAGCCTTGTAGCATCGTGGACGACTAGAGAAGTCGCCGTGCCTCTCAAGCATGGAGAAGCGGGTGCAACTCCCGTCGATGCTCCCAATGAGGATGTAACTCAGATGGACAGAGTACTTGTTTCCGAAACAAGTAGCCACAGGTACCGCTTCGCGGAAGCAAGCTACAAACCCTGTCATCCTCGCTCGTGGGGGTGGATTGGCATCACCTGCTCCGAAACCAACAAATGGACGGTTGCAGGATTGGGGTTCAATTCCCCACATCTCCACCACATCTCCACCACATTTCCACCACATCTCCAGGTCGCCAAGTGGGAAGGCGTTGGTCTGCAAAACCAACTAGCGAGAGTTCGATTCTCTCCCTGGAGTCCAATTATTGCAGTGTCACCTAACGGCAAGGTACTCAGCTCATAACTGAGGCTATGTGGGTTCGACTCCCACCACTGCGACCATTGCACAGATGGTGTAACGGCAGCACAAGGGTCTCCAAAGCCTTTTGTTCGGGTTCAAATCCTGGTCTGTGCGTTCTACGGTGTGCCCTCATCCGAGAAGCCTACATATGGTCATTCGCCTGAACAGCGAAGTGGGTTCAGATCCTACAACCTCCGCTAACTTGGAGGTTGGAAAAAACAGCTTCTCAAACTTGCACGCTATAGAAATCTCAAGGTTTGGTGCCGTAGGCAAATCGGTAAAGCCACAGCACTTTCAATGCTGCGTTTGCGGGTTTAACCCCCGTCGGCACTGCCAAACTTGCTCAGACTTGAGCAGCAATCAACAAGCATAGGTCGGCTCGCCTATCAGCGGGGGCAACTGTCTGTAAAACAGCCGCTTCTTGCGTTGCAGGTGCGACTCCTGCCCGACCTACCAACGGTTTGATTGCAATGCGATGGAGAGTAACCCGATCAGGCGATCGGCGCTGTTTGCTAAACAGATGGATGAACAATTGTGGTTCGAGTCCACTGCTCTCCGCCTTTGAGAACGTAGTGTAACGGCAAACATCTCGGTCTACGAAACCGAAGAGTGAAGGTTCAACTCCTTCCGTTCTCGCCACTCATGGAGGTTGTCCGGCATGGACGAGGAAAGCGTCTTGAAAACGCCTGCGGGTGAGACCGTCAAGAGTTCGATTCTCTTAGCCTCCGCCAATTGGGAATGTAGCTGAGCTGGGTTTAGCGCCAGGTTGAAGCCCTGGAGACGCGGGTTCGATTCCTGCCGTTCCCATCCCTGAGGTCAGGGAAATTGTAGTGCCCCATAGCTCAATGGCGGAGCGATCGCCTGTTAAGCGAACGGTCGCAGGTTCAATCCCTGCCGGGGCAGCCATTTATTGCAGGATGGACGATTGGCAAGTCGCTCTGACTCTGAATCAGAGAGAGGTTGGTTCGACCCCAACTCCTGCATCCAATGCCTTGTGGTGTAACTGGCAACATCCCGCTCTTTGAAAGCGAAGTTCCAGGTTCAAATCCTGGCGAGGCAGTTGGGAGGTAAACAGTCGCCTGGGTCAATCCCCTGTATTCCTCCCATCTCTCACTCCTGTAGCCCAATCGGAAGAGGCGGCTGTCTCAAAAACAGTCACGTGTGGGTTCGATTCCCACCAGGAGTACCAACTATGCTTCTGTAGCCCAACTGGAAGAGGCGATCGCCTTAGAAGCGATGCGTTGCAGGTTCAAATCCTGTCAGGAGTACCAAGCATCGGGATGTAATTCAGTGGTCAGAAGCCTTGGTTTGGGACCAAGGAGTCGTGGGTTCAAATCCTACCATCCCGACCATTTGCCCTTGTGACGGAACTGGCAGACGTGCTGGCTTCAGAGACCAGATTTTGTGGGTTCGACTCCCACCAAGGGTACTGATGCTCCCGTGACGAAACTGGAATACGTGCTAGGTCGAGAGCCTAGATTATGCAGGTTCAAATCCTGTCGGGAGTACCAAGCACCGAAGGCGGAAGTGGTGGACGCGCACGCCCGATAAGCGTGTTATTAGCAGGTTCGACTCCTGCTCGGTGCACCAAATATCTGAGTGTAGTGCAGCAGCAGCACGTCGGTTCGGGGAACCGGAGGTCGTAGGTTCAATCCCTACCACTCAGACCATTCGGGTCGTTAGCTCAACGGTTAGAGTGGCTGCCTTTTAAGCAGACAGATCAGAGTTCAAATCTCTGGCGACCCACCAATGCTTCGGGTTGTTAGCTCAGTTGGTAGAGCAGCCGCCTCTTAAGCGGAAGTGCATAGGTTCAAACCCTATACAACCTACCAAATGCCCCTGTGACGCAATTGGCAGACGTGTCCGGCTTAAACCCGGATTGTTGCGAGTTCGACTCTCGCCGGGGGTATAGCGGGGATAGAGCAAGAGCGGCTCGGCAGTCTCATAAGCTGCGATCAGTGAGTGCAACTCTCACCCCCGCGTCCAAATGCAGGTGTGATGTAACGGGCAACATGAGGCTCTCGTACAGCCTTCATGCAGGTTCAACTCCTGTCGCCTGCTCCAGATGCAGATGTGGTGTAACGGTCAACACAGGGGCTTGGTACGCTCCCGATATGGGTTCAAACCCCATCGTCTGATCCAAACGTGCTGGTGTAGCTCAGTCGACAGAGCAATCGCCTTGTAAGCGAAAGGTTGCAGGTTCAACTCCTGTCGTCAGCCCCAGAATGTGGACGTGGTGTAGCGGTAGCATGTGAGGCTTCCAACCTCTTGGTGTGGGTTCGAGTCCCACTGTCCATACCAAACGCGATCGTGATGTAGCGGCGAGCATCTGAGTCTGCCAGTCTCAGCGCATGGGTTCGAGTCCCATCGATCGCTTGAGCGTGCCGAAAGGCAATGGCTCTTATAGTCCTGTAGCTCAATGGTGGAGCGAGTTCCTTACAAGAACCGGGTTGCGGGTTCAAATCCTGCCAGGACTACCAACTTTTGGGAGTGTCGCCTAATGGAAAGGGCATCGATCTTCTAAATCGACTTGTGTAGGTTCGATCCCTACCACTCCTGCCATAGGGGTCTGTAGCTTAACTGGGAAAGCGTCTGCCTTGCAAGCAGAAAGATGTCGGTTCAAATCCGACCAGAATCCACCAACCCTGGGTCTGTAGCTCTAGTGGCAGAGCGCCTAAACCACCTTGTACCCTAACCGACAAAGCTTACATACTAACTTCCTGTCAAGAAGCAAAAACAGCTTTGTGAACTTGTACGAGGGATGAGTGCAATTCTCATCGGGAGGAGATCGGTTCGATTCCGATCAGATCCACTGTGACTGAACCCGAAGTGGTGGAGGGGCTGGTCTGTGACACCAGTGTTAGCGAGTTCGACTCTCGTCAGTCACCCCAAATGGAAGCTGTAGCTGAAGCTCAGCAACCTGTCTCGTAGCTTGCTTCCCGTAGGGTAAACAGGCGTGCAGTTCATGCTGTAGAGGTTCGATTCCTCCAGTTTCCGCTGATGGAAGGTGCGGCTGTGTGGACGGCAACTGGTTTGGAAGACCAGAGGATAGTGTAACGCTATTGAGGTTCGACTCCTCCTCCTTCCGTTGTCCTATAGCGGTTTTCTGTCGGATGAGGTACGGGCAGAATAATAGAGAGCAAGGGTTTGAGCCTTTAGTTTGTACCTCACAGGAGCCGGAAACGCTATATTGATAAGCAAGAGGTGATAGCAATGGTACATATTCGATTTGAAGGTCGATCGCTCGACCTATCAGAAACTCAACTAGGAATTACCGCAGGCATGAATGATATGGCAGTCAAAGAACGAGTCTCTCGGCATTTGGATGTCAACGTCAATTGTCTTTCTGCTTATGTGCTTGATCGTCGTCCAAGCGGTGATTTGATCATTCGTCCTGAAGCTGTTTACGGTTAACTTATTTTCACTTCGTGCCCTAACCGGAAAAGCCTACATACTTGCTCAATGGTAGAGCAATCGTCTCATAAACGATTGGTTGCAGGTTCAAATCCTGCGTATGACACAACCGCTTTTTCAACTTGCACGAGGTGATTTCACTCTAATTAGCTGGAGGTGAGAATGATGAAGCAAATCAATTCCCATAACATCAATCTAGATGACGAGTTAGAAGGTTTTGACGAACTGGAAACGGTCTGCTTTTGAACCCTCTAGCAAACGTCGTCGAGGATATCCATCAGAAACATCTGTGAAACGAGGATATCGAGTCGTTCACGGTGACAAAGAACTCCAGGAGAAACTGGGGAACAGTGATTTGTGCCCTTGTGGTTCTGGACGTTCCTTTCAAGCGATGTTGCCGTAACAGTGGCAGATATGACGGTAGTCTACGCAGCCACTACTTTTAGGCAATAGCCTCGCCAATTCTCACTTTCCCTATCTTATTTGGCAGTTGTTGCCGCGCCCCGATCGCAGAAGCTTACATACTCTCCACCAAAACCAAGGTGTGTATCTGGAGGGATACGCTGCAAGCCTGAGACCAATAGCAGGCAAACCTGAAGGGATAACACCCTTCAGCCCAGCTTCTGTAACTTGCGCGGTGACTCATCACCGTTGCGTGCAACATCTGCCTCCTCATTCATTGAAAACTAGAGGAGGTTCCCATGAACAACATCGAACGGGATTTACGGCTGGAAATGCTGAACAGCTTGCTCACCACTCCCCACCGCAAGCTGGAACAGGTGGCAGAAATCCACAAACTAATCGTGGAACGCGACCCCATCTTTTACGGACATTTAGCAGTTTGGTATCAGCGCAACGGCAATGTACGCGATCACAAGGAAGTGTTTGTTGCTCATTTGCTGACCAGCAATTTGACCGAACACCGGGATGCTGGATTCACCATGCTGCAAGAGTTTCCGCCTTATCAGGTAGCTCGTGTCGTGGACTTCATGAAGCAGCACCGCAATAAGCTCCCTCGTTCTGCCTGGACTGCGGTGCAGCGGTATCTGAAGGTGCGAGAAAGTAACCCTGCCCTGTTCGATCGCGCCGCACTACGGGGACGGAAGGCAATGAAGCACTTGTATGCCTCGTTGCACATCAAGCCGGGTGAGCGGGCAAATGCGATTCTGTTCCGTGATCACCCTCCAGTGGGTTCACTAGCAGAGGTGTTGAAGCAGCTTGCGAAGGTTGAAAGTGCCGCAGAACAAGCACGGTTGATTGTCGAGTTCAAGTTGCCTTACACGATCGCCATTGGTGCGGTTAAGCAACTGACTCCGGTTGTCTTGGTGGCGTTATGACTCCTCAAGAAGTAATCAACAACCTCAAGTCCCTCCAGGCAAGAGGGGCAATGGATCACCCAGAGGTTAAGGCGTTGATTGATGGCAAGCTGGATGAAGCATCCAAGAGTGCGCGGGTTGCCGCATTCAAAGCACAGGTTGCCGCTGATGCAGCCGATCTCGATGACGATACCGTGGCTCGGTTGGAGAAGGTGACGAATGAGCAGGTGAAGCGACGGGGTGTGATTACCCGTCCGACTGCTTTGTTGGTGGACAAGTCGGGTTCAATGGAAAATGCGATCGAGTTAGGTAAGCGAATCGCTGCCCTGATCTCTGGCATTACCCAGGCAGACCTGTTTGTCTATGCCTTCGACAACATTCCCTATCCTGTGACGGCACAGGGCAAGGAGTTGACTGACTGGGAGCGGGCATTCCAGCACATCAAGGCAGGGGGTGGCACCAGCATCGGTGCGCCTCTGGAAGCCATGCGGAAGAAGCGGCAAATTGTGGATCAGATCATCATCGTCACAGATGAGGGTGAGAATGCGGCTCCCTACTTCGGTGAGGTTTACAAGACCTACTGCCGGGAGTTGGCAATCATGCCTAATGTAGTAATCGTGCGGGTGGGTGGTTACTGCAACTGGCTAGAGAGCCAACTGAAGGGACAGCAAGCACCTGTAGAGACGTTTACCTTTGCAGGAGACTACTACAGCTTACCCAACCTTGTACCGCTGTTGACGCGCCCTTCTCGTCTGGAGCTGCTGATGGAGATTCTGGACATGCCGCTGCCAGTGCGCTTGGATAAGTAGGGTTTAGAATAGGGCATAACTCATCGCTGTGGTGGGTAATGCCCTTTCTACTTTGCTGGGTTGATGTTAAGCAAGGGGAATGTTTCGGATGGTACAGGTACCAGAAAAAACAATCATGCTGAAGGAGTTTCTGAAATTACCAGAAACAAAACCTGCGAGTGAATATATCAATGGACAGGTGATTCAAAAGCCCATGCCGCAGGGAAAGCACAGTATTATTCAAGGCGAACTGATAACAGCGATCAATGCAGTTGTTAAAAAGCATCGAGTTGCCCATGCGTTTCCAGAATTAAGATGTACATTTGGCGGCAGATCGATCGTTCCTGATGTTACTGTCTTTTCCTGGGATCGAATCCCAGTGGATGAGAATGGCGATATTGCTAACGTCTTTCCAATTTGCCCTGATTGGACGATCGAGATTCTTTCTCCAGATCAAAGTCCAACCAAAGTAACTGGTAATATTCTGCATTGTTTAAAGCACGGTTGTCAGATGGGTTGGTTGATTGATCCAGAGGAGCGATCGCTCCTTATCTACCCATCAGGACAACAACCTGAGTTTCTACAAGAAGAACAAGACGCTTTACCTGTTCCCAATTTAATTGCTAACTTGCAACTTACTATCGCTGATGTGTTTGGCTGGTTGAAGCTTTAGAAACAGCCATTCATAAATAACATTCACCTTTGCGGAAGACTACTACAGCTTGCCGAACCTTGTCCCGCTGTTGATGCGCCCTTCTCGCTTGGACCTGCTGATGGAGATTCTGGACATGCCGCTGCCAGTGAGATCGGATAACTAGTTTAGGCATTGCTTACTCACTACCCAATAAGCAATGCCTATTAAACATTGATTCATCATGAAGCAGATTGTGAAAGGGAAAATGTATGTCAACCTTTGCACTGAAAATAACTAAGTCACAGTTATCTTGAGCGGATCATTATACACTTTGGCTTTGCTCAAGATAAGTTTTTAATTCTGGAAGATATTCACAGAAATCTCTAACTCTTTTAGAAGTTTCTGACTTAACATAACTTTCCTGAAGAATATCAGAAGTCCATTTTACTTCTACACAAAAGATATCAGTTGAAGTTACATAGGTAATATCACAAATTATGTTGTCACACACTCTAAGCTCCGTATAAAACTTAGCTTCAGGATCTGGATTCCAATCTTCAAGGGCGTTTTTAATTGCTATGTTTATAGACTCATCATCATTCCTTGCAATCTTCACAATTTCCTTGAATATTAATTTTTGCTTCTCGCTTAGTTGACCTCGCTTAGATACATCAAGATCAATGAAGCCTTTTCCTTGCAGGAAAGCACCTACAGCAGTATTATTAAGCAATGAATTACGAGCGGTTAATTTAACTGCCTCTCTTTCAATCAAATCTTTTCGCTTTAAAGTTTCAACTAATTCTTGTGATCCATATGCAGATAGAATTGCTGCTGCTGTTCTAAGAGGTAGATAAGTAACTCGAAGATCAAGATAATCAGATACTAGCCCAAATATTCCTTGTCTAGGTTCCCAGTACTTTGCTTCTTGCGAATCTCCTATCAGTAAGCGCTTAATTTGAACCTTTTGTAAATCCCCAAAAGTTAAGCTACGGATTATGCCATGATTTCTACCCAAATCGTCTTCAAAGCTTGCAAACAACATCCAAAGATGAATTCTTTTTCTCTTAAAATTAGTGACACTGTCTTCAAGATTACCCCTCTTACTATCAATATATTCGTAGCAAGAGTTCATAAATTGACCAATTGATTCTGAGTTATTTGCTAAGCTTTTAGCAATTTCGTCAGAAACTCCGTATTCTGCAAGTGTCTGATCATCATTGAGAACACTAAAAGTCTCATTTATGATAGTTATATATTCACTTTTTGGTGGACCTTCAAAGACAAAAAAAGGCTTGCTATGTGATGTCATACCGCCAATCTTCATTGCTTTTTCACTAATTAGTTGGGCAAGGGTCGAGTAGAGAGGGTTCCTCCAATGTTTAGGCTTGCTTTGTATTCCCCGTTGCTCTCCCCTTTCGGAATACGAGAGTGTCACACGATTTAGCCTTGCATCGTTGGAAACCTCCCCCTCACAGAAGCCTGCCTGCGGTTTTCCCGCACAAGCCTCTTCATTGAGCCATTCACCTGCTCTAATAAAGCGACACTAAGCGACCAGGTCTGGGGAGAGGATGCCACGCCAGATAGCGTAGAAAGCTCTCCCAGCGAAAGCTACGTCGTTGACTCCGTCGATTCAGCCATTTGAAGACCAGCTTGTGAACTGCGTCTTCAAAGTGGTAGAGCGCATGACCGTTGTCGGTGACCCCAAAGTAGTTGAAGTGTCCGCGCAGCTTTTGCCCGATTGCTTGCCATAGCTGAGGCAGCTTATGAGCATTGCGTTTTTGCTGCAACCATTGATTGAGGGTGACTAACGCACGGCGAAATCGTTTCTTTGAAGTCTTGCGCTTTAATCGGGCTTTTCCGTTGCGACTCTTGCCCCAGTAATGGGTGAACCCCAGAAAATCAAAGCTGGGGAATTTTCTCCCGTACTTGAGGGCTAGACCCGCTTGCCGCTTGCCGCAGGGAAGAAGTTGGGTTTTCTCCTCATTGAGGCGCAAGCCGAACTTCTCCAATCGCTTGGGCAGAACCCGCATGAATCGTCGAGCATCGTCCTCGAACTCAAACAAGGCAATGCTATCGTCCGCATACCGGATCAGAGCGCAGTAGCCTCGGCAGTGCTGGCGCACAATGGTGGTAAACCACTGATCTAGCACAAAATCCAAGAACACATTTGCAATGACGGGGGAGACTATCGAGCCTTGCGGGCTACCCAATTCATCCTGTACTACGCCGCCTAGGGTTTGGACTCCGGCTTTGAGCATTCGCGCAATCACCTGTAGGAATCTTCTATCCCGAATCCGCAGGGCTAATACCTTGAGGATTTCCTGGTGCGGCATGGTGTCGAAGAATTGAGCCAGGTCTAGGTCTGCAATCCACCCAACGGGTTGCCCCATGACCTCCTGATGCAGTTGCCGCAGGGCATCATGACATCCTTTATGGGGTCGAAACCCATAGGAGTTACTGAGGAATACCGGTTCGTAAATTGATTCTAAGACCCGACGAGTCATCTCCTGAACGATTTTGTCTTCAACGCAACTAATTCCCAGAGGGCGCAAGCTGCCATCTTCTTTGGGAATCTCGACTCGTCGTACCGCTTGGGGTCGATACGACATCTGGTTCAGTTTCCGGTGCAACCCCTGTAGATTTTCCTCCAGGTTCTGTCCGTACTCCGTTTTCGTCACTCCATCGATTCCAGGCGCTTTGTTGTCTAGCGACTGAAAGCAGGCTCGCAGATTCTCCACACTATAGTGGTGTATCAGGGCACTGAAGACAGTCCCTGGTTCTCTGTGAGCCCGTTCGGCTATCCGCTCGATTCCTGTTGTCACCATACTTCCACCTCTGAGTGTGGTTGATGTTGCCTTCGAGTGTTCGACCCAATGTGTCCCCCTTCGCTCCGTGGGCGTTACCCCACTTCTTCACTACTATGGGGACATCCGACTTCCCATGAATCGTTGAGCGTTCTTCCGGTTTGCCGGTTGTGCGGCTCTACCCCCCGATGGAGGAGTTCATGGGACCTCCCGAGTTCCCGACTCTACCTTGATGACGTGCTACGGTCTCCGACCCCGGTGGACCCTCCAGAACCCTGGCAGTTGGCTCTGTTGGTTTTGCCTTCCACAACACGAACTGTGTCGGCATCCACGTGTATGTCTAATTTCGGGGCTCAATCCCTTCACGCTTTCGCATTGCAGCCCATCATCTCCCTGTGTACGCTTCACTGTCCTCGTTGCCGATGACAGCGCAACACTCGGTACTTGGTGCCTTGCCAAGGCTTCCCTGACCAGGTTCTTCCCCTGGTTGGCAGAGCCGAGCTTCGCTCGGCGCACTAATGTTCTAGACCTGTGGATAGCTCTAAACCAGCAAGCCAAATTCATAGCGATTGATGAACAGTCCAATGACTACATCGTGCAACCAGATGGACTTAGAAAAGCAAATAGTTTTGCGAGCTAATCGCTTGATCCGAGTCCGTAAAGTCAAATGCTTACGCTCAATCGTCTGAGTATTGTGTTTACCAACGGTATGAAACGCTGGCTCCAGATGTCGCTCATAAGCACCCCAGCCGTCCGTATAGAACTGCATAATCCCAAATGGCTCCAACAATGACTTGAGTTCGAGAAAAGCCGTGTCTTGATGGTTCGACAAGACATATGCCAATACTTCGCCTGTTGCATGATCAATGGCGTGCCACAACCAACGTTGCTGTTGCTTGGAGTGGACAAAACGACCCATCTCATCCACTTCTGCCTCTACATCCTCCCATTGGCACAGCTTGACGATGGTTTGAGTCGGTTCAAGCTGGGCTAGACGAGCTTCATTGACTGCTTTGAGATGTCGATCTTTTTTTTAACTCTTCAATCACCGTAGTCGGACTAATCTTCAACACTCGTGCAGTATCTCGGATGCCACTCCCGTTGACTGCCATATCAACAATCTGCTGTTTGACTTCGGGCAAGTAGCCTCGGTAAGCATAGTCTCGAATGAAGGTGCTGCGAGCGCATTCCGAATTACGACATTTATAACGTTGCTTGCTCTCCTCAGAGCGACCGTGCTTGACCACGTTATTGCTTCCACAATCAGGACAAAGAACAGGTTCTAAAACCATGCTGTAAGTTCACGGGTAAACGCCTGTCTGTATTCTCGCATTTCCACAGGTCTAGAACATTACCTAATCTAAGCTATGTCATTGAACATTCGATTTCTATTCCCAATAGTACAATTCGCCAACAACATCCATTACTACTCAACCCCCTAAGACTACTCTGCAATTCAACTACCCGTAGCATTTTCAACCATTTTTTCCAGACTTTTCCAGACATTTTCAGGAATGACAATCATAGAATCTTGGAATAGTTTAGGAGTTATAAAACTCTACATCTAGCTGATTTGTAGGATTGTGAAACGGGAATTGTTTGAGATGCAGGTGAATTTAATAATACCTGTAACACTCAAACAATGGGCATCGAATCGGTGTATGTGCAACTCTTTGACATCACAAGTACTGATTGAGCAAATTGCAAGCGCATTTGCCAACGTAGAACGCTGGGATGGTGTGACGTTGCATCAAGCGATCGCGTTGGACAGCTACGCTTCTGATAAAGCCGTTGCAGCCGCACGATTACAAGATACCGATACACACTGGACAGAGATTCAGCGTGTAACTTTGGTCGACTTTGAATCAGCTCTGTCGTTTATGGATGAACAGGGTACACGCTACTACCTCCCAGCTTTTATAGCGGTTTTCTGTCGGATGAGGTACGGGCAGAATAATAGAGAGCAAGGGTTTGAGCCTTTAGTTTGTACCTCACAGGAGCCGGAAACGCTATATGATTGCAGGGTTAGAAGGACACATTGATGTCTGGATTCCATTCTTCAGGATCACGAATTTAGTGGGATCGTTAAGAAAAAGTCTGCCTGATCCGGTGTTTGCCGCTTACGGGTTTGACAGAAATCAAAGTTTAGCGATCGCGAACTTTCTCCGGTTTGTCGTGGGGGAACAGGGTGAAAACGCTGAAAGTCAGGCAGTTGTGCAAGTTGTCTGGGCATGGGAGAACTTCATCAAGGAGTAAGGCAATGATTAAATTTGGTTTGGTACTGACAATCTATTTCTGCTTGAGTGTTGTTCTATTCCTGATCGCATCAAACACCATCATTGGTTTTATAGTCTATACCGTCGTGCTTTACCCACTCTATGCAATTGCTTTAGCTTGGTTGTGGACAATTGTCTTGCAAAGCCGCACCAAAACATTCCGAATCAAATACCGGATTTGGAGTATTGCTTTAGCCCTACAAGTTGCAACGATTCTCATGTCACCTGGCAACTGCTTTCGGGCTAAGGACGGCGCTCCTTGCTATTCTAATCTACAAATTTTGCTCGGCAATGCCCCCCGCTCTGGTCCTAGCGACATTCCTCACTGGACACTGGTGGAACATGCTTTTCCGGGATTGTTGTTGGCTTATGGAGTTGCCATATTGGTGGGACTCTGGTCTGTAGCAAAAAATGTGAAGTGCATCCCGGATCAGAACTAAAGAAAAAAGATACAGGAGGACTTAAATGAGCAGAAATGGGAATACAGGTGCCATAGCAGTCTTTAAGCAGGGCACTTTTCTATTTATCTGTATCACATCGGTTGTTTGTGTGTTGACACTCTGTTTGTGGGTGTTGGGTGTTCCAGGTGTTCAAAATGAATATGCAAGAGGGTGGGCTTTGGGCTTGAAAACCCTTTACCACTATATGATTGGTAGTCTTCTGCTACTAATCACCTATATTGCGATCGCGAAGATTGCTCAGAAACTTCGGATACCACTGGATCTAAACTTAATCCTCATCCCTATTTTCTGGATTTTCTTTATCTATTCTGGAACTGAACTGCATCGGGCTTTTCAAATTATGCTTTCAACTAATTAGTCCAATTTTTGTCAAGCTGTAGTCGTACAGGTCAAGAAGTGATTATGTATCAGCATGCTCAAGCTTCGATCGCTGTTTTCCTTTTGTCCTCACTCAAAATGCTGTTGGTGTCTGCGATCGAGGGTGCAGCCGAGCCGACTGAGAAATGGATTCATACCACTTATAGCAATAGAGTGACCACGATCGCTGTTGTTGAAATGACTGGTAAGGGACAGTTTTATAGCGTATACGAAACGATGGAAAATGGTAAGCCCATTCGAGGGCAGTTGAATATCACCAGTATTCGTCGCGACAAGACTTACACCTATTTATCAGGGATGTTCAGTGATACCTGTACGGGGCGTATCAGCATTCGTCGTCCTAATCCTCAAGCAGGACTACCGATGGTTGCTCAGGTGAACTGGATTGTCACTCGCGAGTCGGTGAATTTCATTCATCCTCATAATCAGGATTGTAAAGTTCTGAAAGGACAAAAATTCCAGCTAAACCTGCTAGAAGCTTTACCTAAAGCTAACAATCGGGGGGACTTTACCAACGCCAACAGCAACACGTTTTTGGGTGAATCAGGGATTTATACCTGGACGCAATGGCAAGTTGTTTCTGCCGATGGGATGCTGAACTGTCGAGATCAACCGAATGGAGTTGTGAAGTATTCCTACCGGAAAGGGCAAATCATTAGTAAGTTAGGTCGAGAAATGCTAGATGGTCGAAATCTGGTCGAACTGCCCGACGGAAGCTCCTGGTTGAGAACTAAAGAAAAATGTTGTGTGCGAGCCAGCGATCGCTTGATCAAAACGGTCTCTCTGCCAACTCAAAATTGGTAAAGACTCTAATCTAATCCTCTTTAAAGACTTAATCAAGATTAACTGATGAGGTATGGTGGCAGTTGATGAAGACTAAGAACTTGGCTGGATTGATGCTGTTTATTGTTGCGCTGTCTATGCCATCTCTAGCAGAAGCAGCCCCAGCAAAAGTGTGCCCCATTGCGAGCAGTGTTTATCGAGATGGAGATGGCAAGGGCTTTGAATTAGTTTTCGACGCACCCCCGCCTAATACTCCCTACTATGCAACGGCTGTGATGCATCATTCCCAACATCGATCGCTCTATCAGTTTACAGTCAATCAATCGAGCGGGTATGGGTCAGTTTGGCTCAATGAACTATCCAAAAGTCACTCAAACCAGAACAAAAGCTTCTGGATCACATTTTTTAACCAAGCTTTGAAATCTGCAACACCGCTTTGGTTAGGAGAGGAAAAAGAGGCTCCTGAGTATGCCGTTATTGCCCAATTAGGCAGCCATGACTACTATCAACGCAGGGGCACTGAAACCCCACCCTTAATTGGGGATGTGCTATGGATTTTCGATCGCTGCCAAGCTCAACCATCCAATGCCGTCAGTAAAATCAACAGCGGCAAATATTGGATTGGAGGTGCTGGGATGTCGTTGTTTGTTAAAGGAAATCAATACTACTATGCCGATGAAAATGGGCAGACCGAGTGGAGACCCGTTTCCCGACTCAAATACGTTAAAGACGGAGTTGTATTTGGTGAGGGCTATTACTGGTGCCAATCCACGATGCCGGGATCGCGTGGGATGTGTACGCCGCTTGGCTGGGCAAATCCAATGTCTGATCAAGAATTAAGTTGTAACCAGGCATTAATCACTGCCCATAGTACACTCCTTAATGTCAAAAACCTGAATTCGCTTCACCTGACCCCTACGAAGGTCAGCGCATACTATCCTGACAATCCGACGAGTCGCCCCGATGGGTACAAGTTTTTCATGGATGGCAGTGGAGGGTATGATATCCTGGCTTCATCTAAACTGATGGAACGAGTGAGTTCAGCTATTATCACAAGTTGCCCAACCATTAGTATGGTGGCATTTTCAGCCAAGCCTGAGGGCGATGTCACCTACGGCTTAGTCAACAATAAAGTGCAAGAGTTTGCTTGTTATGAAGCCTATGACCTTGGGCAATCACGCAATTCTAAACCACCTTGGGGATACGAGGCGTGCTACCCTTAGCTTTTTCTGCTCCAGTTAACTTTCGTGAAACGAATCTCATTGTTTGAATAGGCTGTGACCTTGGCAGACACTTGATCACCAGACCACTGTAGTCCAGTGACATGATAGGCGTATTGCTCTCCTAGTTGAATTTGGGCTAACCGTTTTGCTTCTGCTGCATCTGTTCCATTCAGTACCGAGTGCGTTAAAAACGTGAAAGAAACAATAAAGCCAACAAATAGACCAAAGGCTATTTTAGGAAACTTTGTTTTCATTCCAGCCGCAGCACAAGCCTGCAAAACGACTCGGTTACGCAGTTGCTGATGAGTCCAACTCAAGCCAACCATTAAGCAGATGTGAAAAACCAAAAAATAGATAACGTGGATTGGATAAAGTTGGAGGTGAACCTTCCACAACTCCAACGGTCTCATCAATAAGCTGGTTAGAAGAAATCCAAAAATACCAACCAGCAAAAATGCGGCGGCATCTCCTGTCCAACAGGCAACCTTTAAGTTTTCCCTAAATAGCAGAACGCCGACGGCGATCGCCAGTACATACCATCCTAGAAAATAGCTCTTGCCATTCACGACAGAGTACAGAAGATAAAAAATGTCTGTTATGCCAAATCCGATCCAAATTATTCCAACTTGTCGAAGTACCTGCGGGTAGTTCTTCATTGTTCTTAATCTTGTTTGAAATGAATCGAATGGTACATTCTTCTGCATCTTACTGACAACTTTAAAGTAAACGATGACTACTTTAATGCCGTATGAGCATTCTTCATGAGACTCCTTTTTTTTCCATTTTTAGATTTTAGTGACACTCAGCTTCAACACGATTTAGCTGGAAAAACCATCCTGATTACGGGAGCAAGTTATGGTATTGGCGAGTGTTTGGCAGAAAAATTGGCAGAGACCCAGGCTCATTTGCTGCTGGTAGCCCGTACCGAAGCAAAACTCATAGACGTGAAACAACGAGTAGAAGCTAAAGGAGGACGAGCTAACATTTTCCCTTGTGATCTGAGGGATACAGTAGCGGTGCAAGCGCTCCTCGCCCACTTACAACAATGCTCTGGAGGGATTGATATATTCGTCAGCAATGCTGGGAAGTCGATTCGCCGCTCCATTTTTGACTCGCTCGATCGCCCCCATGATTTTACTCGCACCATGAATTTGAATTATTTTGCGCCGGTGCAACTAATGTTGGGGCTGATTCCCAGCTTGGTGGCTCGTCGAGGGCAGGTGATCAATATCTCTGCCGTGAACGTGTTGCTCATTCCGGCACCTAAATGGGCAGCTTATCAAGCATCAAAAACCGCCTTCGATCAATGGTTTCGGTGTGTCAGCCCAGAATTGAATGTTCGCGGGGTCAGAACAACCTCTATTTATCTTCCCCTAGTGCGGACTAGAATGATTGAGCCGACTCAGGCATACCAGCACCTGCCCGCAATGCAGCCGGAACAGGTGGCGCAATTGATCTGTAAAGCAATGCTCTCTCGTAAACGCACCTATGCTCCCTGGTGGTTGATGCTGGGGCAAATGGCTTCTGTGCTGGGGCGTGGATGGTGGGAGGTCGCGATGAGCCATTACTTAAGACGAAATCGGTAGGAGGGCTATGGTAAGGCTGATCCGCAAGCTATATCGTGCCCAGTTGCTGACCCCCACTGGATTGTTCCATCTCTTAGTTGCGTTAGTCACCACAGGGGTCAATCTGATGGCACTGTTACGCCTGGTGTCTCAATTACATCCTCACCGTCTGGCGGTAACTGACGACCGCGATCGCTTCAGTTACCGCCAACTCTGGCAACAGGCTGAATCGTTAGCACTGACCTTACAGCGAGACTATGGCATTCAGCGCCAGCAAAAAGTCGCGATCGCCTGCCGCAACCATGCCGCTGGGATTAAAGCCATCTTTGCCGTCTCGCGTTTAGGCGCAAACCTGTTTCTGCTGAACCCAGAACTGAGCAGTCACCAGATGCAAGCATTGACCGAACGGTTAGCGATCGACTTTTTCATTTTTGACTGGCAGGACGAGCAGCCCGTCTCTCCCTGGCTTGAAGCCGCTTTGCAACAGCGTCGGGCGCTCCCGGCTTACCATGTCACTGCCCCTTCTATCGACCAACTGTCGTCCATCCCTCGATTAACGAACAGCCCGCTAAAAACGGTCAAAACTGGCAACATTGTCGTGATGACGGGTGGCACCACCGGGCAACCCAAGCCTGCGAGCCGTAAACCCTCAGTCTTGAACTTTCTGCCGCCGTTTATCGCCCTGCTAAAGCAAGTGAACTTAGACGACTATCGATCGCTCTACATTGCCACGCCCATCTATCATGGCTTTGGTTTAGCTGCCTTGCTGATTGGAATGGTGCTTGGGGGTGAACTGTATGTCACTCGTCGGTTCGAGGCAGCACAGGCTTGTGCTCTTATTGCCACCCATCAAATCGAAGTCGTCACACTGGTGCCGTTGATGTTGCAGCGAATGCTGAAGCACAATTCAAGTTCGTTATCGTCCTTACAGCGCATCCTTTCTGGCGGCGCTGCGTTGAGTCCGTCGCTGGTTCAAGACACGTTGGTTCAGTCGGAGCGGAGTCTCTTCAATTTGTATGGCACCTCAGAGGCTGGGTTTTGTATCCTGGGAACACCGGCACTGCTAAGTCGAAAGCCTGCCTCGATCGGGCAGCCCGTCTGGGGAGTGAACGTCAGGATTGTAAGTGATAGAGAGCAGGAGGACGGAGATCGCAGCATTGGTCGCCTGTGTATTCGCAGTGCCTGGTCTACTGATCGAAAACGCTGGATCGAAACAGGGGATCTCGCCTATCAAGATGCGGAGGGGGATATCTTTCTCTGTGGTCGAGTGGATGACATGATTGTGTCTGGAGGTGAGAATGTTTACCCGATCGACCTGGAAAACATGCTCATGCAACACCCTGATGTGGACTCTGCGGTGGTTTTTGGCATTCCTGACGCAGAATTTGGTCAGCGCTTACAAGCAGTGGTGATCAAAAAGCCGCACACGGAGCTGAACGAAGTTATGTTGCGCGACTGGTTGAAACCGCGTGTTGCCCGCTATCAGATGCCTGCGCTGATCGAGTTCCGTACCGATCTACCCTACACGGCTCTGGGCAAACCCGATAAGAAAGCATTACGAGACTCCGGCTCCTTTTAGTCACGTCCTAACTCATACTTGCTGACTCGCCCTGAATCATTCAATTGGATCAAAAGCCATTCTGAATCCACGCTGAACCCACCTCTTGAAGGACCCAGCCAGTACACTAAGTCATAGGTTTTGAAGTAGCCATCATTCGATGGTTTTCCCAATAGTTCGATAACCTCCGCTTTCGTTTTGCCATACAACGTGCGATCGTGAATCAAATCATCTGCCATTTCCAGTCGCGGGTAGGAAGCTTGGTTCAACTGATTAGTTTGTTTCCACGTAGATGAATCAAATCGAGTCTTTGTGATATCTATGTAGATGATTGATCCCACAATAAGCAATGAAAAAAAGGAAATTATGAACATCTTCTTAATCATTTGAGCGAACTGAGTGACGTTGAACTGTAGTAAATCACTTAAACTCCATCATGTCGAAGACGGTTAGGGTGAATTGATAGTTGATCGAATTGACGTTTGTGCCGATTCACAACTCATTTAGGACTGCCACAAGAGCCTTGACTGCAGGACTAGGCGAGGGAGTTCATGGGATCAAAACTTGGGTTCTGGACAGTTGTCCAACAGCACCCGTGTTACCTTGCGGCTCGTTAAATCCCAGAGCCTAAGCCCTTTACGTTGCGTCGCCAACAATAGGGTTTTGCCATCAGCCGCCATCGCCAAACTCACCAGATCGTCCTCCCCGGCAGGACTAGTACGTTGTTGATAGGTAATCTTACCCGTGGTTAAATCCCAAGTGGTGATGCCAAAATTGCCAGTTACCAAGGTCTTGCCATTGGGCGTGATGGCGATGCCATAGACCCAATTATCGAGTTGGGGAGCTAGATTAGTGCGAGGCTTACCGGTTGCCAACTCCCAACTGTAAATTGCGTTTTGTCCAGCCCCAAGCTGGGTCAAAGAAGACCCGGCAATGACTGTTTTGCCATCAGGGGTGATGGCAACCAGCGCAAACCCGCTGCTGATCCGACGATCGCGCCAGGTTAGTGTCCGCAGGTTGCGACCGGTCGCCATATCCCACAGCTTAACGGTCTCAAAGGAACCACTGGCTAGGGTTTTGCCATCAGGGGTAAAGGCTAGAGACATGACTTCTCGATCGTGCCCCCGCAGCGTTCGTACCAGTTTTCCCGTTTCTATTTGCCAGATCTTAATGTCTTTATTGCTGTCGCCGCTGACCAAGGTTTTGCCATCGGGGCTGATTTTCAGAGCATAAACGATGTCAGATGCTGGCATTGTCTGGAGTAACTTGCCATCCGCCGCCTGCCAAACCCGAATCACCCCATCACTTCCTCCGCTGACTAAGCGGCTACCATCCTGGCTCAAGGTCAATGCATAGACCATTTCCTGATGGTTGGCTAGGATTTGACCTGGTTTGTTGGTGGTGAGATCCCACCGGTAAATAGCAGAGTCAAAAATGCTGCTGAAGGCGGTTTTACCATCGGGGCTGATCGCCAGGGAATTGAGGAACATCGCATAGCTACGATTAGCGCAGTGGGCAGCTTTAGCAGCGGGAGTGACAGGTTTAGGTTGGGTTAGGGCGATGGGCTGCCCACAGGTTAAGGTAACAGCAGCTACAAGTAAGTAAGGCAAGTGAACAAGGTTTACCAATTTCAAAACACTAGCAAAAGATTTTGAGTGAAGGGACTTAAGCACCATAATAAAGCAATGAAAACTGGGTAATGGAACTGAAGCAATGGCTTGATGGGCAGTCCGTTGAAAGCAGCTTTAGCTCTCGACCGATCTTCTCCCAAGAAGCATAGGATTGCTGGATTATTGTGATCTCTATTCCTTCCCTAAGCTTAGGATCATTCCCATGCTCACGGATATAAGTTTGAGCAGCAATCATGGATTCAAGTTCAACGCGGGAAATGGCGATCGCACAACGTTTCACTAGCGAATCTGGCAACGTCTGAGACTGCTGCAACGCTTTTTCATAGAGGCGTTGTGCCCCTGCAAAATCGCGCTGTTTTTCTAATCGTGAACCTTCAGCCCACAAATCCGTTAGTATCTTGCCATAGGGGTTACGCTCGGCTTTTACCGATACGATAGTAACCGTCAAAGCGGCGATCGCCAGCAATGGCACGATCCATATTTTCATGACTAACCTACTACCATGCATACCTGGGCACATCCTCGAAGAAAGCGGGTTACACCCGCATAGTTCTCCTCTCCAGACATCTAGAACATTACCGCCGATTGTATAAGCCTGCTATCAGCATCGCTGCACCTAGCCCCACTAGATGAATTTCTTCAAACCATAAAGCTCCTGGTGTGTCGATTTTTGCCCAAGTCATCGATGGGTCTTGAGCATCCTCTAAGTACAAAACTGCTACTCGATCGCCGACAGCGTAGTTGATATACCCACTGGTCGAAAATTTAATGACGGCTTTTCCGGCTGGTGCAAATTGGATGACTGGATGAGCACCCCCTGCATCAAGCCGGACGACTTCACCTTCTGCCCTGGATGCCAGCGTGATAAAGCGATGGGTCATCAGTGCTTCAATACTCGCTCCCAGTAGGAGTACAACGCCAAGAATTGGAAAGAGAATACCGAGCAATTTTTGCATGTCTCGATCAATGGCTTGCATCGGGCTGGTTTAACTCCTAAAGTAGTGTGTTGCAATAGACTTTAAGGCAAACTGTCTGGTTGAACTTAGGGTGTAGCACTCTTAAAACTGTCATTTACTGATTGCAAAATTTTCGGATTCGTTTTCCGGTTTGCAAATCCCACAGGGTAATCCTATTGCTAGTATGATTTGCAGCGTTTACCAAGATTTTAGCCCCAGCAAACGCTTTATCTCCCCGACCCGCTTTGCCTTCAAGCTGTCGCATCCTTGTCCCCGTTGCTAAATTCCACAAGGTGTAATTGTCTTCAGGGTCTAGGGTGAGGAATGAAGAACCATCAGGGGTAATTGCGATCGCGTTGTAGAACTTGTCAGTGTTGAAGGTTTGTAATTCTGTACCTGTAACCAAGTCATAGCGATTGATGCCAGCATCAATCGTAATCAACCCCTGCTTGCGATCAGGGCTAACCGCGAAGGCAGATTCGATGTAGCTCCCCTTCAAGGTTTTTAATTCTGCTCCAGTGGCAATTGCTCTAAACCGCTTTACATCTCCCGCATTCTGGGTCAGCAAGGTTTTATTGTTCGCACTGATTGCCAGCGGGGTATGGCTCGGATCAGCTTTTAGCTTGCTCACCGCATTGCCCGTTGCCATGTCCCATAGGGTTACAGTTCCATCCTTACCCATACTGGTAAACACCTTGCCATCGGAACTGATCAAAATAGGAAACCGTTGCGATACCTCAGTATTCCAGGTTTTCTTCACCTGTCCTGTTGCTAAGTTCCGAAGCTGAATCACACCGCTATCATCCTGACTGACTAGAGTTTGGCTATCTGGGCTAACCGCTAGAAAGCGCACGCGATCGCGATGTCCATTGAAGATGAAGAAGCGAATTGGTTGATGCCTTGCCAAATCCCAAACCTGAATTTCATGCACTCCCTGGCTACCGATCGCCCCTAATGAACTGACGGCACTGATGAACAACCGCTGATCCGGGGTAATGACCAGGGCACTAACGACAGCCGGTGACAGCCCAGCCATTTTTCCCGCTCCATAGCGGACCGTGGTGCTGCCATACAGTTTTTTGCCTGTAGCAATATCCCACAGTCTGATGTGTGTCCCTCCAGCAATTAAGGTGTTGCCATCCGCCGTCACTGCCAGCGCGTTCAGCCTCTCCTTCCGACATACCAGCGCTTCATCCCGCCAAAGGAGTCCTCCCAGATAGTTGATGCCAGACATAATGCCCAGCACTACCGCGATCATCGCTCCAGCCCCAACAATCGAAATGATGACAGTTTTCGCAGCTTTCATAAACCACCAGGGGAAATTTGGGTTAAGTGCGTCAGAGCACTGTGGTTAGAACGCACAGACACTTGCGGGTTGTACTGGACAGGTGCGATCGCGCAGCGAATTATCAACCAGTATCAGTGCTTGGAGATGCTTTAAAGCCGCTAGGGGTTGCACCTGCTCAATCCGATTTCCGTTCAAGAAAAGCATACCTAGCTTTGTCAGCGTGGCAAGAGGAGCAACATTAGTAATTTGATTATTGTGGAGGAAAAGCATATCAAGCTTAGTGAGGGTGGAGAGGGGTTGAACCTCGACAATTTGATTGTGGTCAAGGGCAAGAAAGGTCAAGTTTGTGAGAGTCGAGAGAGGGGTTGCATCGCTAACCTGATTCTTGCTCAACCACAGTAGCTTCAAGTTAGTCAGTGCTGATAGGGGTTGCACGCTGATAATCCGATTGCTGCTAAGAACTAAAGCATCCAGGTTACGCAGAGTCGATAGGGGTTGTAGATCGGCAATTTGATTGTCACTGAGGGAGAGTTCCTTTAGAGTTGTCAGGGTCGCAAGAGGCTTCAAATCATGAACTTGATTGCGATCCAGCCCAAGCGTCTCTAGATTTTTCAGATTGGATAGCCCTGTTAAATTTGAAACTTGATTGCCAATCAGATCCAGGCTTTGCAAGTTAGTGAGAGTAGAAAGGGGTTGGACATCGGTAATTTGGTTGACAGCCAGAGAAAGCGATCGCAGGTTAGTCAGGGCAGAAAGGGGTTGGACATCGGTAATTTGGTTGTTAGTCAGATCTAGCTTTTTAAGATTCGTCAGAGTCGCTAGAGGTTGCAAATCCTTAATCTGGTCGCTGGTCAGAAACAGTTCTGTTAAGCCTGTTAAGGTTGTCTCAGCCTTTTTGCAATCCTGTGTCTTTGCTTCCTTAAGCAGGACGTTAACCGTATGACGAGCCTCAGGATTCAGGGTTGCTTTCTGCTGACACCAATCTGAAAAGCGGGTCAATTCATTGGATGTTTGAGCTGTTGCGCGATCGCTCAAACTCCCAAATAGCGAAACTGATAATAGACAGATACTGAGAGCACTGCGAAGATTTTCATTGAGTCGTTGTTTTAGCATGATTGAACTCCATCTTGGAGAATTAGAAACCACAAATTGCTGTCGGCTTAACTGGACAGGTGCGATCGCGTAATGGATTCTCACTCAGTAAAAGTATCTTTAGATTTCCTAAAGTGGATAATGAATGTGCTTGTTCTATTTGATTATTACTGAGGTAGAGTAGCTAAATTTGTCAGCGTTTTGAGCGGTGCCACGTGTTTAATTTGGTTGTTATGTAGAAGCAGTGATTCGAGATTAGTCAGAGGCGATAAGGACTGCACATCGACAATTTGATTATAGGCAAGAGCAAGCCGCTTCAAGTTGGTGAGAGTTGATAGGGAGTGCACATCGGCAACTTGATTATCAGTTAGCCAAAGCTCGGTTAAGTTAGATAGTTTTGCTAAGGGTTCTAAATCAACAATTTGATTGCGGCTTAGCCAAAGCTCAACCAAGTTAGTTAACCTCGATAAGGGTTCTAAATCGACAATTTGATTGCCGCTGAGAGTTAGCATTGTTAGATTGGTGAGAGTAGAAAGTGGGCGCAAGTCTGTAATTTGATTACCACTCAGATCAAGCTCCTTGAGATTCTGTAAGATAGTGAGCGGCTGCAAATTTTTAATCTGTCTGTTGATGAGAAGTAGCCTCGTTGAGCCTGACAAGACTACTTCGGCGCGATCGCAATGTTGTGTTTCGGCTTCTGCCAACAATATCTCGACGGTATGACGAGCATCGGGCGGCAAGTTTTCTTTGGTTTTACACCATTCAGTAAAGGTTTTAAATTTGTTAGAATTGGGTTGAGCGACAGCACGATTCACAATTCCAGTTATTAAAACTGTGACTAAACCAGTGCTAATGAAGTACTTTAAATTCCGTCGTATTCTTTTCATCATATTGCAATGTAATTGTTCTATGATTGCCTCGAAGCCAAACGTTTTACACGCAAACCATTAAAAATCGCTGACGTACCCAACACTGCATAGAACAACTGAAGAGACCATAGGGCACCTATGGTGTCGATACCCGTCTGGAAACCAGAAGGATATCCACCATCCTTGAGGTACAAAACAGGGACTTTATCACCTACGCCATATCTATTCATCACTCCCGTAATCGGTATCTTCCCCACAAACTCAACAGCGTTGGTTGACCCTGCTGGCACAAACCGAATCACAGGTTCAAGATTGCGTGTGGTGAGACGAATGACTCTTCCTTCCGATCGAGATGCCATCGCGACAAATCGATAGGTAGATGCGGTTAAAACACCAGCAGTCAGGAGGAACCCTGCACCAATCATTAAAGTAAAGATACCAATCAGGTTTAACTGATTTCGGCTAATCGATTGCATATTTCAATTATTTAAACGTTCACGGGGCTAGTGGTTGCTAGCCCTTTACTTCTCATCAATTGCGGTTTATCTAGGTGTTGGGGTGTTTGCCCGTTCAACACCAGTCGGTTGCATGGTTGCACCGCTTCTTTGCGGCTGACATCTTTCATAGGTATTTGTTGGTAAAGTAGCAGGCTCAATCTCCACTTGACCCACAGCCAATCGCTTATAATTCGCCGCCTTCTCAATCACAACTTCACCGCAACGATTTGCGGCTTTGTCCTGGCGCGTACCTGGCTTGTCCTGAGCGCTCAGCGTTCTAATTTGGTATCTTTGCGTTGGAACTAGACCTGTGACAATGACGTGACCACGCTCAGTTTTGAAGGCTGCTGGAGCCGCGATCGCACTAGAAGCGATCGATAGAAATGCTGTGCTAACAATTGTGCAGATTGAGAGTTTAGCCAATGCGTTCATAGTTTCCTTTCAACAAATTCGATACTTTCAGCATAGTGGTCGAGATTTTGATTGTCGTTACCAAAAATGTCTGGGAATGTCAGGTAAGCTTCGCGTAAGCATTAAGAAAGTTAGGCGTTGCATAATGAGGCTATGAAATCAGGGGAGAAACAATGCAGTGTCCAGAATGTGGCTCGACTAATATCAGTAAAAATGGGAAGCAAAAAGGGAAACAAAATCACATCTGCAAGGAGTGCAGACGGCAGTTCTTTGACACCTATTCTCCGCCTGCTGGATACTCGGATGAGTTTAAGCGGGAGTGCCTGAGAATGTACGTCAATGGCTTAGGATTTCGAGCGATTGAACGGGTCAAAGGAGTGCATCACACGACCGTGATTACCTGGGTCAAGCAAGTGGGGGAATTACTTCCCGATGCCTATGCACCTGAGACGGTTCATCAAGTTGGTGAACTTGATGAATTGGAAACTTTTGTCGGCTCAAAAAAAACAAAATCTGGCTGTGGACGGCGGTTGACCACTTCAAGCCAGGGATCTTAGGCTGGGTATTAGGCGATCATAGTGCCCAGACCTTCAAACCTTTATGGGCAGTGGTGGCAACCTGGCAGTGCTATTTCTACATCACGGATGGCTGGTCTGTTTATCCTAGTTTTATCCGCGAGGGTGACCAGATTGTGAGCAAAACTTACATGACTAGAGTGGAAGGGGAAAACACTCGCTTACGCCATTATCTGGCTTGATTACATCGTAAGACGTTGTGTTATTCCAAATCAGTAGAAATGCTGGCGCATTCAATTCGATTGTTACTTCACTATCTCAAGTTCCGAGAGGTGCCCATTCCTCAGCCCATCATAGGCTGATTCAGCAACGCCGAAAGTTATTTATCTTCCTTTATTTGTTGTTGCCCCCACTGATCAGGGTTTGATTATCTGGACTAAATGCTACAGAATGCACAACCGAATTTGCTTGAAAAACGGCTCGGCATTGCCAGGATGCCACATCCTAAATGCGAATGGTTGTGTCATAGCTTTTGCTACTTTTACCCCTAATTGCCCCGTCTGTTTCACACCCGGATTAGTAGCCTTGCCTTTTTCAGAAGAAAGAGCAATACCGTCTCCTGACGAGTCACAATCTCTGCACTCCCATCCATTCCAGCTTGCAGATAGCACGGACGGTCAGGCGAGCCAAGAAATCGAGTTTGAGATTGAATCATCACTTCATAGCGACCGCTCGACAAGGGATTTGGTGGATCTTGAACCACAGAAGTTGCCGTTGGAGAAGGGGAAACTGATGCATCGGGGGAGATTGCAGTAACGGTACCAGCCAGCGTTCCATAGTCAGGATAGGGACATCCTGATACTTTAATGCTCACGGGTTGTCCAATTTTGACTTGACCAATCTCCTGGGTCGAAACATACGATTTAATAATCAAAGGAACGTTACTGGGTGCAATCTGAGCAATCAGGTCGCCAGATTGCACTACCTGATTAGGATTACGTAGGTTCAATTGTTGAATTGTGCCCGTTGCGGGTGACCGAACAATTGTGTTAGCTGAATCGGCTTTAACTTGCTGGAGTTCCTGGCGATCGCGAGTCAACTCATTTTGCAACTTTACCCGTTGCTGAATCAATGCTTCCTGTTCCTTATGCAGCGTTGCCAGCGTTGCAGCCCCTCTTGATCGTTCTTGTTCGACCTTTTCCGTTGCAATCTCTACGGATGCTGCACTGGGATTGAGCGCTGCCTGGGTGCGTTGCAGGCGGGCAAGGGCAACTTCCAGTGCAGTGGTTTTCTCACCAATCTGAGATTGGCTCACGGCTCCCGTATTGGCTAAGGTTCGATAGCGGGTTAACTCTTCCTGTGCTAACTTAACGGCGGCTTCTGCTTCTCGCACGTCTGCCTGCGCAGTTGTCTGCCGCTCTTGATGTTGGCGTTGATTTAATCGTAGTTCCCCTCCTGCGGCGGCGACTCCCCGCTGATATGCCTGAACCTCTGCGGCGCTCTGAGTTTGCACCGTCTGAATTTGGGCATCAAGTTGATTCAGTTGCCGTTGGGTTTGTTGAATACTGCTTTGGAGTTGCCGCTTTTGAGTTTGGAGGCGAGAGTCATCCAGGTAGGCGATCGCCTGTCCCTGTTGCACAACCTGATGGGTTTTTACCTCAATCCGGTTGACCTTTCCAGTGGTTGTTGCTTGAACAATTCGCAGGTCTCCAGTGGGACGAATGATGACCGGAGCTTTAACAGTCGTCGGATACTTCAGCACCGCAGCGAGAGCGATCGTTCCACCAAAAATGGCAAGCATGGCGATACTACCGAAGGTTGCCCACCGACCGACAGGCGGCAAAAACTCATTCGGCTGCACCAGACGGAGACCCTCTGGATTAACGGAGGAAGGGGTTTGAGCGTTTAACAATGTTCCTCCATCTGAGTAGGAGATTTGAGTTGAGCTGGGGCAACGCATCCCAGAAATTGAAGTGCGATCGCAGGATGGGCATGGGTTACGTTATGAACGTTGCTCAGCCTTGAGGTCATCCGCTGTCAATAGTTTGCCATCAAAATAATTGGAGCTGATTATCCCTCGTTTCAGGGTGACATCGGAATCTTTATGGATTCCAGGGATCGTGCCACCGCAGATATGGGCAGCTAATTCATCTGATAATTCTATGTATTTGGGTTTTGAAAGGCGATCGCTAGAGGAGGTCATCTTGCTTTTCCTTGTTATGAGATGACGTTGTTGCATAGCTATATCTCCTAACAGGAACATATTTGTATTCGGGATCACTGTAGATAGCACCGCCGCTCACCGCTTGCTGAGCATCTTCAGACATGGTTTGTAGGAGTCGATTGATGATGACTTTCGATTTGATCCGATCCATTGTTTTTCTCCATTTGGACTGGTTAGATTAGAGTCGAGATTGCGCGATCGCTCCTTCGATTTTCCGTGGTTCGATCGCGCTATTCTCTACTGATTACTCCGACAATTCTTGAAGAAGTTAGGATTAACCATCATCGGAGACCGTGACAGATCCGGTGTAATAAGGCCCACCAGAGGTTGATGCAACATTGCTACTTAGCGACGACCCCACAAATTTCACACTTCCGTCAAGGAACATTGTGTTTACCCCACAACTAGTAGTAGAGCCACCACAAATGGTTTCTTGGGTAGTTTCAGGTATAGCTTGCAACAATTGGTTAATATTTGTTTGAGTTTTAATCCGTTGCATCGTGTTTCTCCATTTGAATGAGATCGGGGTTGAAAAGTGATCGACAGGTCTGTTGGGTTCACTAAACTAGTTAGCCACCAGAATTCAATTTCTTAATTCTGATGTAGCCACCAACAGCAATTACGGGAGTCCCAGCAGCCTCAGTAGAATCTACTTCATTCGCTTCAATAAAAGTGCCACCCCGAATGACTTGCTGGGTTGATTCAGGCAGGTCGCGTAGCAGTTGGTTCAAATTAACTTCAGATTTACTTTGTTTCATGATTCTCTCCATTTAAGTGAGATCGAGGTTGAGTTGAAATCGGGCGATCGCTCGTCAGACAATTAAACGATCGATTCTCTTGCAGAGACACTGCTCGATCGCGTCTTCCTGAAGGTGAGAGAGGAGTCAAAACCAGGCTATAGGTTGTGTTTGACTTTTATTGGTATTAGAGTCCCGCCACCCTCAGCGACTGAATCAACAATGTCAAAAACAATGATGTCGCCACCACCACCACCCGCAGGGCGATCGCCCTCCAGACTAAAATTTACTAAAGTCGAGCATTTGGATTTGTCTTAAGCTCTTCAGTGTAAAGAACTAAACGATCAGCTCCAGTGCGCTCACCTCCAGTAATTTGTTGTTGAGCTTCAGAAGAAAGAGGCTGAACAAGTACTTGAGTACCATTAGCTGTTGTATTGACAGACATTTGACGTTTCATGATGTTTCTCCATTAGGATTTGATGGATTGTATGGAAGGAGGGCGATCGCCCTCCAGACTAAAATTCACTAAAGTCGAGCATTTGGATTTGTCTTAAGCTCTTCAGTGTAAAGAACTAAACGATCAGCTCCAGTGCGCTCACCTCCAGTAATTTGTTGTTGAGCTTCAGAAGAAAGAGGCTGAACAAGTACTTGAGTACCATTAGCTGTCGATTCAGATAGAGTTTGCAGGAATTGATTGATATTGGTTTGAGTTTGAATCCGTTTCATTGTGTTTCTCCATTTGAATGTTGGGTGCGAAGCTTCGTATTCCTAAGTTAGTCCTAGGTTTTGTGATTGTCGTTACCGAAAATGTCAGGATTTCAAAAATAGCTTCCGTGAGATCTCTGAATCTTCGTCAAACTGGCGATGAAGTTCTCTAACAAAGCCCACGAGATCCTGGCAAAAACACCCAATATGCCCTGGAATTTGCAAAAATACGGACATAGGTGGAAAATGTCTGGAAATGTCAGGTAAGAGCGGAGTGACGTTCGCCCATGGAAATTGAACAAACACTGAAACTTGGCAGTGATTTGCTTGTCCAGCATTCACTACGACCCTTGACCGATGTCGAAACCCTGATTTTGCGGGGAGCCTGGGAGCAACAGACCTATGAAGCGATCGCTGAAAAAACGGGCTACTCTGCTAACTATTTGCGTAAGGATGTAGGTCCTAAGCTCTGGCGAGATTTATCCATCGCCTTAGGAGAACCAGTCAGCAAAACGAACTTTAAGGCAGCCCTGGCACGGCAACGGCAGCAAACACTTCTTCCGTCTACACCCGTTGCTCAACCCGCTCCCCGTGATGATTACCCGCGTTGCAACATCGATTGGGGTGAAGCAATTGATGTGTCCACTTTTTTTGGACGATCGGAAGAACAAGAAACATTAAGCCAGTGGATTATTTCAGACCGCTGTCGATTTATTTTGCTACTGGGGATGGGGGGGATTGGCAAAACCGCACTCTCAATCAAAGTCGGTCAAAATGTCCAATCAGACTTTGAGTTTGTCATCTGGCGTAGCCTACGCAATGCACCTCCCACCCTGGATCTAGTCATAGATTTAATCAAGTTCCTATCTCAACAACAGGATGTGGAGGTTCCCTATACTGTTGAGGCGGCGATTTCACAGCTCCTGCACTCTCTACAGAGTCACCGCTGTTTGCTGATTTTAGATAATGCTGAAGCAATCTTGCAAACGGGCGATCGCTATAGCCACTATCGACCGGGCTACGAAGGTTACAGTCAATTATTCCAGCGAGTCGGTGAAACGTCCCATCTGAGTTGTCTGATCGTCACCAGTCGAGAACGACCGCGCGATCTGGTTCCCAAAGTAGGGATGAATTTGCCTGTACGATCACTCATTATTAAAGGGTTGTCTTATATCGAAGGGCGAGATCTAATCAGCAGTACTGGTCAATTTACAGGCGATTTAGTGGCATGGCAACTCATCACTGAGCGCTACGCAGGCAATCCACTAGCGCTCAAGATTGCCGCCTCGTTCATCCGCGCGATCTGTAACGGAGATTTATATGAGTTTTTAGCGATTTTAGGACGATCTTCTTTCATTTTTGATGACATTCGCGAACTCCTGGATCAGCAATTTCAGCGGCTTAGCTCTCAGGAACAGGAGGTGATGATGTGGCTCGCCATCAAGCGTGAACCAGTCGCCTTAATGGAATTGCCTGAAGATTTAGTCCATCCCATTCCTCCCCATCAACTGCTCCAGGTACTCGCCTCGCTCCAAAGTCGATCGCTGATTGAGAAGGTGGAAAACTGCTTTACCCAGCAGCCCGTCGTGATGGAATACGTCACCAACTGCTTGATTGAACAAATGAGTGAGCAACTTTGTCGCTGGCAAGTCGGAGAGACCATTCCCAATCGATGCTTGTTCCAGCAATACGCCTTGATTCAAGTGCAAGCGAAGGAGTATGTGAAAGACACCCAAATTCGGTTGATTTTGCAGCCCGTCCTTGACCATCTCATCATCTGTTTCGGCAATGTCGCAGGAATAGAACAGCACTTCCAGCAAATGCTTCAGGCAATGCGAGCCGATCGCGCCCATGCTAGGGGTTACGCCGCCGGGAATATGATTAACCTGCTGCGCCAGTTGGATGGCGATTTATCAGGCTACAACTTTTCTCAACTCACAGTCTGGCAGGCAGATTTACAGGGACTCACCTTATACAATGTCGATTTTTCTCAGTCGGATTTATCAAAATCACGGTTTTCCCAAACCTTTGGCTGGATTCCTGCGATCGCCTTCAGCCCGGATGGCGAGTATTGGGCGGCTGGAGATTCTGCCGGGTTGATTCATCTGTGGTTTTATCACCCCAAACAAAACCAAGTCACACTGAAGGCTCATGAGAACTTTATCTTTACTCTCGCCATTTCGCCCGATAGTCGATTACTAGTGAGTGGCAGCATTGATGGCACGATTAAGCTCTGGGAGGTGAGAACAGGGCAATGTTTATACACCTTAAATGTCCATACTAAGATCGTCTGGTCTGTCGTCTTCTCCAAGGACAGCAGTTGGTTCGCCAGCAGTTGTGAAGATGGCACGATCAAACGGTGGGATTGCAAGACAGGGAAATGCTTGCAGACTTTAAGTGCTAATCAGTCATCAGTTCGCTCGATCGCGCTTACAAGAGATCAACGTTATTTGGTCAGTGGCAGTGAAGATCACCAGGTCAGGTTGTGGGATCTGGTGCAAGGGGAGTGCATCAGAACGTTTGAAGGGCATTCCCACACTGTTTGGACGGTGGATATCTCACCCGATGGTCACTATATTGTCAGTGGCGGCAATGACTATCTTGTCAAACTCTGGGATCTCCAGTCTGGACTTTGTCTGCAAGACTTTGAAGGACATACCCTGCAAATTTGGTCCGTTGCCTTTTCCCCGGATGGTCAAACTATTGCCAGTGGCAGTATGGATCAAACAGTCAGACTTTGGAACATTGAGGATAGACGATGCACTGCCTGTTTCCGAGGTCACAGCAGTATGGTGATGTCCGTTGCGTTTTCTGCCGATAGCAAAACGCTAGCTAGTGGTGGCATGGATCGGTTGATCAAGCACTGGGATCTGGCGAATAAAGCCTGTGCCAGAACCTGGTCGGGATATAAGAATATTATTTGGTTCGCTGCGTTTTCTCCAAACGGTCAAACCATCGCCAGTAGCAGCCTGGATGGCATCATTAGAATTTGGCAGGTTGCTGACAAACAGTGCATCCAAACCATGAAGCATCCCAGTGAAGTTCATGCGATCGCCTTCAGTCCTGATGGGCAACAGTTGATGAGTGGAAATATGCACGCTAACTCAAACCTGAAACTCTGGGATGTTCAAAATGGAACCTGTTCAATCACCATCCCAGCCCATATTGGCAAGGTGAATTCAGTTTGCTTTCACCCGGATGGCTCGTTGATCGCGAGTGGCGGCGACGACAAAAATGTGCAAATTTTTAATCTAAAGCATCAACAGGTTGAGAAAATTCTGGAAGGACACAAAGCCGTGATTTGGTCTGTTGCGTTTTCTCCAACCGGTAAACTTCTCGCTAGCGGCAGCTTTGATCAGATGGTGAGAATCTGGGATGTTGACTCTGGGCAGTGTTTACACATCTTGATGGGTCATACGAATGCATTGACGACGATTGTCTTTCATCCCTCTCTCCCGTTCATTGCCACGGCAAGCTCGGATGCTATGGTGAAACTATGGTCACTGGAGACTGGACAGTGTGATCGCACCCTCAGCGCTCATCATAATGTTGTGATGGGAATTGCCTTTTCTCCGGATGGTCAGACCTTCGCCACCGGGAGTTTTGACAAAACAATTCGTATCTGGGATGTTCCGTCCTGGGACTGCCGAGCCATTTTTCAGGCTAATTCATTAGTGCATTCTGTGGCGTTTAGTCCAGACGGTCAAACCCTGGTGAGCGGGGGAGATAATGGCACGTTGCAATTGTGGAATCTCGAAGCTCAGCAATGCATTCAGGTTCTCAAGTTGCCAGAGTTATATGCTGAGATGAATATTGGTGGAGTTAAGGGTGTAACCGACGCGCAACAATCCATGTTGATCAGCTTAGGGGCAACCGTGCAATAGATAATAATCCTATGTACATTGCTCAATCGCTGCCAAACTTTGATGAACTATCCAGGCTATCCAATTGTTCTCCAGCACAGTGAAGAAGATTGTGGCGCTGCCTGTCTTGCCACTGTTGCTAAATCCTATGGGCGAACCTTTGCTATTCCCCGCATTCGGGAGGCGATCGGGACGGGGCAACTTGGGACAACGCTTCTGGGATTGCGTCGGGGTGCAGAAACCCTAGGCTTTAATGCTCGTGCAGTCAAAGCAACCTCCGAGTTTATCGATCAATTGGATGAAGCCCCCTTGCCTGCCGTTATTCACTGGAAGGGCTATCACTGGGTGGTTTTGTATGGTCGCAAGCGTAATCGGTATGTGATTGCTGATCCGGGAGTGGGCATCCGCTATCTTACCCGTGAAGCGTTGATGGAGTCCTGGAGTAATGGTGTGATGCTGCTCTTGGTGGTGGATGAAAGCCGCTTTTACGAACAACCGAATGATCAAATTGCTGGATTTGGTCGCTTCTTCCGTCGGGTCTGGCATTACCGCGCTCTAATTGCCCAGGTGTTACCGCTAAATCTGGTGATTGGGCTGTTGTCCCTGGCATTTCCTCTGCTAATCCAGGTGCTAACCGATGATGTGCTGGTGCGGGGAGATTTGGACTTATTGGTGACGATCGCGATCGCCGTAACAGCCATGACTCTGTTCAGTAGTTTGATGCGCCTGATTCAGGGACACCTGGTTGCCCACTTCGCCCAACGACTGGAACTCGGATTGGCACTGGATTTTGGTCGTCAAATTCTGCAACTGCCCCTCAGCTATTACGAATCGCACCGAAGTGGCGAAATTGTCAGTCGTCTGCGCGATATTCGAGAGATCAATTTGCTGGTTTCCCAGGTCGTGATCACTTTACCCAGTGAGTCCTTCATTGCGCTGGTGTCCCTGGGATTGATGCTGATTTATAGCTGGAAGCTGACAGTAGCGGCGATCGCAGTAGCCATGCTGATGACTCTCTCGACGCTAATATTTCTACCCGCATTGCAACAAAAGACCCGCGATGTGCTGGTGACAGATACGGAGAATCAAGGGTTGCTGGTGGAAACCTTCAAAGGTGCTCTGACGCTGAAAACGACGAATGCCACACCGCAAGCCTGGGAAGAAGTACAAAGTCGGTTTGGCAAGCTCGCCAATGTTACCTTCAGCCTGTTGCAAATCAGCATTGTGAATCATGTCTTTTCTACTCTGGTCTCTGGTTTGGGGATGCTAGCGGTTCTGTGTTTTGGCAGTTTTTTGGTGATTCGGCAAGAACTGTCGATCGGGCAACTGCTGGCATTCAACGCCATGAACCGCAACTTTACGACCTTAATCAGCACGGTGATCAGTTTTGTCGATGAGTTTGCTCGTGCTAAAACCGCCACTCAGCGGATTAGCGACATTATTGATGCCACTCCTGAAGTTCAGGCAAACGCGCCCAAAGATTGGGTAGAAATTCCATCCGATGCCCCTATCACCTGCACGAATCTGAACTTTCACCACATCGGACGGGTTGCCCTGCTGAAGGACTTTTCGATTACCATTCCCGGTGGCAAAGTCACGGCGTTGATTGGTAAATCGGGTTGCGGCAAAAGCACGCTGGCAAAACTGATTGCAGGCTTATACCCATTGCAATCCGGTAATATTCGCTTTGGGCAGTACAACCAATCGGATCTGGCGCTGGAGTGTCTGCGACAGCAGGTGTCTCTCGTGCCCCAGGAAGCGCATTTCTGGAGTCGATCGATTATCAACAACTTCCGCTTCAGCTATCCCAACGCAACGCTAGAACAGATTGTCTACGCCTGCCAGGTTGCCGGTGCCGATCAGTTCATCAGCGACCTGCCGGATAAGTACCACACAGTGCTAGGCGAATTCGGCGCGAATCTATCCGGCGGACAACGGCAACGGTTAGCGATCGCCCGTGCCATTCTCATCGATCCCCCGGTGCTGATTCTAGATGAATCGACGGGTGCCCTCGACCCAGTGACCGAAGCCGAAGTGCTGGATCAACTGCTAGTGAACCGTCAGGGCAAAACCACCATTATGATCAGCCATCGCCCCAGAGTGATTCAACGAGCTGATTGGATTGTGCTGTTGGATCAGGGGGAACTGAAGCAAACGGGAACCCCGAAAGCCTTAAGCCAACTTCCGGGGGAACATCTAGACTTTCTTAATCCCTAATTCAGGTGAGAGATTAGATCGCCGCTTCACCGTTATTATCTACGGCTTGCATTTGTCGCAAAACGGCTGCCTGAATCTTAGCGTCAAAGTCAGGGTCATCTAGAGTCTATTAGACGACAATTAGCTTTCTACATCGCACCGCTATCCTTACCCCTAGATGAAGAGTGTGCAGATTAGAAGTGTAAATAAAACGACCCCAAAAGAGAGAGTTGCACTTTGCAACGGCGATCTGGCGTTTCACCCTCTAAACTTTGTAAAACAAGTCGTCAATCTATCTATGCATCAAAACGGAGTAAGTGCGACGAGTTTTGATACACGGGGGTAAGTAGCAGCGCGACGTAGAGGCAGAGTGTTAGAGGATTAGCGTAATCCTCCGCAGTTAAGTAAATCTGGTTTCCAGTCGCCCATTAAATTAAAGTTGCTTCTCCACGTATGATGAGCAGAGTCTTGAGCAGCTTGAACAATGACGAAAGATCTATCTACTACTGGGGACTACAACGCCCTTCTACGGGATTTAAAGGAGCGAATTCGCACGGCGCAAGTACGAGCAGCGTTGGCGGTCAATCGGGAGTTGGTATTACTCTACTGGCAAATCGGACGGGAAATTTTGACCCGGCAGCAGCAGCAGGGCTGGGGAGCAAAGGTGATTGATCGGTTGGCGAAAGACTTGCAAAAGGAATTCCCGGAGATGAAGGGTTTTTCGCCGCGCAACCTCAAGTACATGAGATCGTTCGCCGAAGCCTACCCAGAGGATGCAATTGTGCAAGGGGTGCTTGCACAAATTACTTGGTATCACAACGTTGCCCTGTTGGAGAAGCTAAAGCCAGTCAACGAGCGGCTATGGTATGCCCAGAAGTCAGTGGAACATGGCTGGAGCCGAAACATTTTGGTGTATCAGATCGAAAGCCAGCTTTACCAGCGCCAGGGAGGAGCAACCACCAACTTCGAGCGTGCTCTCCCCGCCCCTCAATCGGATCTGGCTCAACAACTGATCAAAGACCCCTATCATTTTGATTTCCTTAGTTTAGGGGCGGAGGCACAAGAGCGAGATTTAGAAAGCGCCTTGGTGAGCCACATCCGAGAATTTTTGCTGGAACTGGGGGTAGGGTTTGCCTTTGTGGGTAGCCAGTATCGCTTGATTGTGGGTGGAGAGGATTTTTACATTGATCTGTTGTTCTACCATCTTCGTCTGCGTTGCTATGTGGTGATCGACCTGAAGATGACCGAGTTTAAACCAGAGTTTTCTGGCAAGATGAATTTTTACGTGTCGGCAGTGGATGACTTGCTGCGTCACTCTGACGATCAACCGACGATCGGAATTATTTTATGCAAGTCGAAGAACAAAGCCGTGGCGGAGTATGCGCTGCGGGACGTGAACAAGCCGATTGGAGTGTCAACGCATCAACTTGCGGGTGCATTACCTAAGCCATTGCAGGAGAGCCTACCGACGATTGAGCAGTTGGAGATGGAGTTAAATACGGTTGTGGCGACGGTTAAGAGTAGGGATATAGAGGGAACCGAAGAGGTCACGGAATAAAGCAGGAAATGACGACAGTCTCTTTCAAACTGTCCTGCATCGCGCCTTTCGGGGCGAGCTGTAGAAAACCAAAATGTTAGAGTTGAAGCGGTCGAGATTATAGAGACTGGGCAATGGCACAAATCACAATCACCGTACCTGATGAACTCTCGGAACAATTGCAACAGTTGGGCGACAGATTGCCAGAACTGCTACAACTCAGTTTGCAACAGCCAGCCTTACCTGCCCACATCTATCACTACATCCTCAACTTTCTTGCCAGCAATCCCACCCCAAAAGAAATTGCCAATTTCCGCCCCACCGCTGAAATGCAAGAGCGCCTGCAAACCCTAATCAGCCGTAGTCATGCAGAGATTTTCACCCCTGCTGAGCAAGCCGAACTCAATGAATATGAACGGATTGAACATCTAGTCATCCTAATTAAGTCGGGTTCCCTCCCCTATCTTGCCGCCTCCGCATGACCTACATCCCAGCCCAACTTCGTCGTCTGGTAGAAGAACGGGCAGGCGATCGCTGCGAATATTGCTTGCTACCTGCCCAACTATCTTTCTTTCCCCACGAAGTCGATCACGTCGTCCCCGAAAAACACAACGGCAAAACGGAAGCCGATAACCTTGCTCTAGCCTGCTGGCGCTGCAACCGTCATAAAGGCACTGATCTTGGCTCTTTTGACCCAGAAACTAACCACTTTAGCTTTCTCTTCAACCCCCGAACTCAACTCTGGACAGAGCACTTTCAACTCCAAAGTTTTCAGATCATCGGCGTTTCTCCAGTAGGACGAACAACTGCCTTTCTACTTCAACTCAACACCTTAGAGCGCATCGCCGAACGTCAGCGTTTCCTACCCCAGTAGAAAACTTTGAAAGTTGCTCTAATTGCTTGGTTTTGCCAGCGATCCGTCAACCTGTCGATCAACAGGCAAAGCATTTATTTCAAACGATTCTGCATCGTGCCTTTTGAGACGAGTTGTAGCTTCATCCTCTGTTAACACTCTCCGGATTGGGGCATCCTAAACCAGAAGGGTTAAAAAAGGCTTCTTGAGGTTGCACTATGCCTATGCGAAGAGCAGATCGACGCGATAATTCCGATGACAATTCTATTCACAATCCCACCTCCCGGCAATCCGAGCCAACCCCACCCCATGAACTTCGGAGTCTTTTGCTCAAAGCTCGCAGCGACCGGGATGAACTCCGCCAGAGCAATCAGACACTTGAACAAGAAGCCCAACAGAACCACCAACTTTATTTAGAAGCACAGCAAAAGCACCAATCCGCCCTCACCCTATATCAGGAAGAACAGCACCGATATCGCTCTACCCTTACCCTGTATCAGGAATCCCACACTCAAGCACAGACTTACCTCACCCTCTACAACCAAGAGCAATCCCGAACGATCGAGCTATCAGCAAAATATGAAACCGCTGACGCAGAACGCCAGCATTACCTCACTCTCTATACTCAGGTTCAAGACGACCTCAAATTTGAACGACGCTCTAAGGCAGGCATTAAAGGCTGGGAAACTCGCCGCAAGCGAGAAAATGAACGCTTAAAGCAAGAAATTGGCGAAATGAGCCTGATGCTCCGCGACTCGATGAACCGAGAAGAAGGCGCATTGACCAACCTAGACGCGATCGCTACCCGCATGGATCGCATTCAGTCACTCATCAATTCAGTGGACGAAGAACCAACCAATAATCCACTAGGATTACTGCAAAAATTTAAACGCATCTGGCAAACAGTCAAAGATATTCTTGCGGAGTAGAGCAGCACCATGAGCAATGATTCAGATACTATCCGCCCCACCGTTGTCACCTCGGCTTTGGGCGATCGTATTCGCAATCTAACCAGCCAACTCCGGCAAGAACGCGATGTGCAGATTAAAGCCACCTCCCGAATTCTGGGGGCTGCTGCCCAAATTGCTGTCAATCACGATCGCCTGATCGACCAAGTAGTTGAAATGGTTGAGGACGATCTTGACCAGCAAACCCAACTAAAACCGTCTGCACCTCGCACGGGCGAACAACTCAAGCAACAGTTCAAATCGCTCAAGGATGCTAAAGCCCACTTCAATCTAAAAGCCAATAGTTGGGATGCTCTCGCTGCCAAACTAAACGAAGCCTCCATAGACTCCTCCCCAAAAGCTGCCAACGCTCAAGATTCTATGGTTCAACGACTAGCGGCGATCGAGCAAGAAATTCAACTCCTTCGAGGCGATATGAATCAAGTTCTAAACCTGCTAAGTCTGCTTGTGGAAAAGCTACCTTAAGAAAGCATTCTCACCCAACTAAAGCAATAGAGGAAAGGGAACTCAAGCTGAAAAGAAGTCCATCAGCGCCTTCGTTGCCTCATCTCGATCGATGTCCAGGTAACGGGCTAAGTTGCCAATATCCTGATGTCCCGAAATTTGCTGTAAGGTTCGGAGTGAGTGCCCCGCCCGATAGAGATGCGTCAGCAGTGATCGGCGGAAGCTGTGGGTACTCACTCCCTTAAACCCCAAGTAATCACAAGCACTTCTCAGCGCCAAATCAACTGCCTGCGTCGTAACGTGCCCCTTAAACTTGCCAGGGAAGAGATAACCCGTTGCAGGTAGAACAGTGGTTATTAATGCTTTTGCAAGTGGAGGCGCGATCGCGATCGTGCGAGTCACATCCGTTTTGGTATTCTTTGCTCGAAATACAATTTCACCATTCACCACATCTTCTGCCCGTAACGCGCATACCTCACCCAGTCGTGAGGCAGTGTAGTAACAAATTTGAGTAATTAGCCTGTGCGGTTGCTCCAACTCACTCCACAATTCGTCTAGCTGTCCCGGACTCAAAACTGCTGCTTGACCATTCCTACTAACTTTTGGCATTGCTCAATTAACTAACCTCGTTTTTTAATAAATGTGCAGGATTGCACATTTATCGGTTTAGGAGTTGCTTAACCAATTAGCGTTTAATCCTTACTTGGTATTCCAACAGAATACCAAGTAGAAAAGCCATTCTTAACGGCGCATTCATGACATCGAAAAGGATAGTTAAGCAGAGCTTATCAGTCACTTCATCTCGTCAACGGCTGAAACCCCTATACTTACGTTGATTGATAAGTTTTTCTAAATTCGTTGTCTTTGCAAACATCATTATTGAAGATTTGCTGAGACAGTTTGAAATTGTTGCAGCAAAATTGTTCGCAAGCGTTTCAATAGCTGGCAACATGGCAAAATTGATGGTGATACACGAACGCCGCATGATTAGGGCAAGAGCATAAAGTTATGAGGCTGGTTGGATGATCATTGTTGTCCTAAGTTTTAAGGGTGGCGTGGCTAAAACGATTACGGCAATTCATATTGCTGAATCATTAAGTAAACATCGAGGACGACGCGTAGTGCTAGGCGATGGCGACGCAATCCGCACTGCCCTAAATTGGTATAAGCGGGGTCTTGCCGCTAATCACAACGTTGGCTTCACTGTTTTCGATGGTGATGAGCAACCGCCCGATGGCTTTACCGACCTGGTGATCGACACGCCGGGAAACCCCAACGAAGTCGAACTGACGCAACTTGCCAATGCCGCAGACTTTTTGATTATTCCCACATCCTGTTCCCCCGCAGCGATTGAAGCAACAATTCAAACGTTGACCCAGTTCAATGAACTTACTCCTGATCGCTACCGGGTGCTACTGTCCCTTGTGCCACCTCGCCCCTCCCGTAGAGGCGAGCGAGTACAGCAAGCATTAGTGCAGGCGAGTATCCCCACTTTCACTCAAGCAATTCAGCGCCGTGATTGCTATCTAGATGCAGAATTGTCAGGCTGTACCGTCTCCATGCTGTCTGGCAAAGCGGCGGCTGGTGCGGCAGCGGAGTGGGAATCAGTTGGTGCTGAACTGTGGAAGCTTACAAAATCATTCAGGTAGCCATGAGTCTTAATGACCTGATCAAAACTGCTCAAAGCAATACCAAGCGCGGTATTGCTGCGCCTAATAACAATGCCGTGATGTCGCTGGAGGCAATCAAACCACGAGACGCTGATACCCGTCCCCTCAATTCGGCTCACGTTGAGGCTTTAGCTGAGTCAATTGCAGCGTTGGGGCTGATCGAACCGTTGGCGGTAGATAAGCAAGGTCGGTTGCTGGCAGGTGGACATCGATTAGCCGCAATTTCTCAACTGAAAGAGATTGATTTAGAAACCTTCAATCAACATTTTGCCGCTGGAGTACCTGTGCGAGTCATGGAGTTCGACGCACAAAGAGAACCATCTCGCGCTTTAGAAGTTGAGATCGCAGAAAATGAACAGCGACGCGACTACACCCCTGCTGAAGTCAGAGCAATCGCAGATCGATTGAGGAAAGCTGGGTACAAAGATGGAAAAGGTAGACCCAAAGCAGGTGAAAAAGCACTGGCTCCCGCTCTCCAAACAATTATTGGTAAAAGTCGCCGAACGGTGATGAGTTATCTGGCAGGAGAAGAGCCACCGAAAAATGTGCAGAGTTGCACATTTATCAAAAAGGCATTGAAAGAGTTGGAGCAATGGGAAGTGGCTGCTCCGGATTCACCGGGGGCACAAACGCTCATTAAACAACTGCCAAAATTTAAACAACTGTTGCGTGACGCGATCAGTGAATCAATTAAACCTAATTAACGCATAAAGGCATATTTTCCATTCATCCAGATAACATGTCAGCGACTCAAACTCACCTCAATCACTCCTGTTTCAGAAAATGCGGCAGTAGGCTAGCAGAGGCAGCCTTTGCGTCACTGTTTTCAGGTCAGAACACTGTATCAAAACTCATGGACGCACCTTTTTTTGAGACTTTGATTCTGAAACAGTTTTTGAGACACCCCAAGTCCGATTCTGTCGTTCATGGGCGATCGCCCATCTGAGTGTCTCTTTTGGGGTCGTTTGATTGACACTCCTTGGTTCCATTAGCCCACAAGCTTTCTAAATAAGAAGAATGCTGCACTGTCGAGTCTCAACAGTGCAGCATTCATAGCTTTCTCACCTAGCTTATCTATATCAGTGCCGGATTCATCCTATGGCACTTAAGCATTCGCTTTACGCTGAAGCTTCTTGCGACCTAGAATAGCGCTCCCTGCTGCAATTGCACCTAAAATGGTCATGGGTTCAGGAGCCGCCGCAGAGTTCTCACCAACAGAAATAGGCGTAATTTCAGGAGCCGAAGAGATTCCACTCACCAGACCACCTAAAACTTTATCGCTGCCACCTCCTGCATTTACTTGCTGGAAGCGACCAACGATATTTAAGGAGTTGTTCTTGATACCGCTCAGGAAGGAATTCTCAACCAAGCTAGCCGTTAGTCCAGTACCAGAGAATATGAAGCTGACCAAAGTAGAGTTCCCAGCGGTTAAGCCTGTTTGAGGATTGCCGCCTGCAAAGGTCCCTGGCCCGGCAGAACGAATACCGACATCAAAGGTGCCAAAGGGGTTTAGAGCTGCCTCACCTACGACCGACTGATTCAAGCTGGAGTCGCCATAAAGCTTAGTAAACGCACTGCCTGAGGCGTTGTAGCTAAAGCCTTTGATTAAAGCAGGTAGATCAAATCCAACGCCAACTAGAGTTGAGGCTGTAGCACCCAACCCAGTGGACCCATTGGTTGTGTTTTGGAAGCCCAGGTTGAGCTTGACGTTAGAGCCATCTTGGACAAAGTTGAAGTCAAGCAAAGCAGTAGAGCCAGTGTTCTCGGTACTGCCTTGGGAGGGGTCGAGTGAAATGGTAAAGGCTTCGGCTGGATTGATAGCGGCAACGGATGAAACGAGAGCCACACCAATCGCGAGAGCAGAAAGGGATAGGGAGGAGAGAGTGCGGTTCATAGCTTAGTCCTAGATAAGTGGCGAGTTCAGGTGTCTTAGGCTGCAAAAGATGCTTATGTAGCCTAAGCTACCCAAATGAACGGCTCTTGTCCTCGGTTAAATAACTGAAAGGGGACTATCTTCAATTAAGCCTGCTATTGAATGAAGAGCTGGAAAAACACGTAGAAGGCAGTGAACGTGGCACTAGCAACTAAGGGTTTGCACTTGGAGGGGGTGTCATTAGTTATTGATGCTGACTTGAAAATCCCCCAACACAGCGATTAGAGCGTACGAATGGGATTGTTCGACAACAAACAGGAAGATGGCATCGACGACAGAACCAGTTTGGCGAGGTGTGTGGACAGACGAAAGTGACCACTCGGTTAGTCGTAAGCGACTTCAATTGGATTTGGCGGCACAGTCGCTTCAACTCCACCACCGCACAACGGGTAGGATTCGCCTCTCGTCCTTGGACTTGGCACAAGCTAGCAGCTTATCTCGCATTGTCCTGACGCACTACCGAAAGTAGGAGCATTTTGCATCATTCAAGGGAACTTTAAGCTTGGCAACTTCAAATTCTCCTTAAGCGAACCTCCCTATGCTGTCATCGCACGACGCTATTTCGCCCTTAACTCAGGAAGGGTTACTTCACCGCATTGCGAACCGGGTGCGCCAATCCTTGGAACTTGAGAGTATCTTAAGTACTACAGCAGCAGAGGTTCGAGCCTACCTGGGAACAGATCGAGTCAAGATCTACCAATTCTACCCGGATGGTCATGGGGTCGTTGTAGCAGAATCACTTCAAGCAGATCGCTTACCGTCTCTTCTAGGACTTCACTTTCCCGCAGACGACATTCCTCGTTATGCCCGTGAACTGTTTGTGCGTGCCCGTCAGCGATCGATCGTCGATCTAGGCAATCATACGATTGGGATTAGCCCACTCAACTGCCCAGAAACCGGAGAAGCCCTCAACACAGGTGATATTCGGTATCGTCCAGTTGACCCTTGCCACCAGGAATACCTGACAGCAATGGGAGTCAAATCCTCAATCGTTGTGCCAATTGTGCTCGAAGGGGAAGCCTCCGGGTTTTACGATCCTCCCTCCCTCCAGTCTGCCAACCATCTTTGGGGGCTTCTAGTCTCCCATCACGCTGAACCTCGTAGCGTGACGGAAGCGGAGTTGCAGTTCATCCAGGCAGTGGTGGATCAAGTAGCGGTTGCCATTGCGCAATCGGTTTTGCTAGAGCAGGTGCGATCTCAGGCACGCCGCGAAGCCAATATGAACCAGGTTACGGCACGACTGCAAATGTCGCCGACTGTCGATTGGCAAGAGGCGCTGGAATTAGCCTCGCACACCCTGAGTGCAGGCGGCAGGTTGTATCTAGCTTCAGAGACTGATTCACCTAAAGAAATTTATACCTGTGGGGAGCAACCCGCACTCATTGATCCCACCCAAGAGCGCTCGATTGAAGAGAATCTAGTGTGGCAAAAATACTTGCACTCTGTCCTAAATCATTCTGTAGATGAAACGGGGCGTACTCCCTGGTCACCTGAGTGGATGCGAGCGGTGTACGAACTAGTAGAACCGTCTCAGAGCTTCAAGCCTGGCGCTTCATCCTGGGCAGTCGATGATCTTTACCAAGAACCGCTATTTCGCACCCTCGCACCCTTCTTTGATGGCACAAACATTCGCAGTGCTCTGATTATTCCCCTCAAGCATGGGACTCAAATCATGGGGTGCTTAACCTTCTTCCGTCGCGAAATTGATACCGAGATTGAGTGGGGTGGCTATCACAACCCGGATACGCGTCAGTTAATGCCCCGTCAATCCTTTGAAGTGTGGCGGCAGATCAAGAAAGGGCAGGCGCAGCGTTGGACAGAAGAAGAGATCAAATATGCTCAAGCTCTAGGGGAACGCTTTGCGGCGACCGTGAAACAATATCGGCTGTATCAGCAGGTACAATCGCTCAATGCCAGCCTGGAACGGCAGGTGGAAGAGCGTACGGAAGCACTGAAACAGCAATCTGAGCAACTTCAGCAGTCCAACACCGAGTTAGAACGGGTCGTGGAACGGCAGATGACGCTGTCTCGAATCGTTGCCAAAATTCGTGAATCCTTAGACATTGACACCATCTTTCAAATTGCCACTCAGTCGCTGAGCCACGTTGTCACAGCAGAACGGGTTGCTATCTACCGCTTTAATGCGGATTGGGGTGGAGCCTTTATCGGCAACTATGAAGCGGTCACGCCTGAGTGGCAGAACAATGGTCAGCTTGGAGTGAATACCGTTTGGAACGATACTCACTTACAGGAGACTCAAGGTGGACGCTACCGCACGGGTGACAGCTCAATCGTGCATGACATTTACCAGCAGGGCTATGCTCAGTGTCATGTGGAGATCCTGGAGCAGTTTCAGGTGAAGGCATTCATGGTGATGCCCATCTTTGTCGGTCAAGCGCTTTGGGGTTTGCTGGGTGTGTACCAACATTCTGCGCCGCGTCACTGGAAACCCTCTGAAATTGAGTTTGTCAGTCAGATTGCAGCGCAACTGGGAGTCGCTCTACAACATGCAGAGCTACTGGTTCAAACCCGACAGAAAACTGAACAGTTGGCACAAACGTTGAATGACTTGAAACAAACGCAAGTTCAGTTATTCCACAGTGAGAAGATGTCCAGCCTAGGGCAGTTAGTTGCTGGGATTGCCCATGAGGTGAACAACCCCATTAACTTTATTAGTGGCAATCTGGCTCATATCCAGGAGTATATTCAAACTTTATTTGAGTTGGTTCGGGCGTATCAACAACATACTTCAGCCCCGTCGCCGGATTTACTACAGCTTTTGGAGGACAGTGATTTTGCTTACATTGAAGCAGATTTCCCCAAACTATGTGCATCAATGAAAATGGGGACTGAGCGAATTGGAGAAATCGTTGAATCGTTGCGCAACTTCTCACGAGTGGATGAAGCGGCGGTCAAAGCGGTAGACCTGCATGAAGGATTGGAAAGTACGCTCCTGATCTTGCAGCATCGTTTGAAATTAGTTTCTGGAAAGCCGATTGAGATTGAACAACACTATGAAGAATTGCCTCCAGTTCATTGCCATGCAGGACAGCTCAATCAGGTATTTATGAATTTGATTGGCAATGCGATCGATGAATTAGAAACCACTGCCACAGGCCATACATCATCCAAAACCGTCACTATCTCGACTCGCTGTGTCAATGCTGACTGGGTAGAAGTCTCGATCAAAGATAATGGTCGAGGCATTACACCGGAGATTCAAGCCAAGCTGTTTGACCCGTTCTTCACTACTAAACCCATAGGGAAAGGAACCGGACTGGGCTTATTTATCAGCTATCAGATTGTTGAAAAACACGGAGGTCAATTAGTCTGCCACTCTCAACCGGGTCAGGGCACAGAGTTTGTGATTACATTACCTGTTCAGTGAGAAGCAACGGCGTACTTAGTAGGACGAGGTGACGGACAAAACTACCCTGTTTCCGAAATCTTCATGATTTTGACTGAGAATAGGCGTTTCGATTGTATCGCTATAAGCTTCAACTCATGAATTTTCAGCTGTGCCGACCAACATCTTTTCGTTCCTGCAACTCAGTCTTACAGGAATCTGAATCACAAATTCAGTCCCCTTGCCAAGGGTAGAGCAACAGCTGAAGTTGCCGCCATGTTTCTCGGTGATGATTTGATAGCTAATGGACATGCCCATACCCGTGCCCTTCCCAATGGGCTTGGTGGTAAAAAATGGATCAAAAATGTGTTGATGGGTCTCCTCTGACATTCCAGGACCATTGTCAGCGATCGCAATTTCTACCCACTCGGCATCAATCACTGCGGTACGAATTGTAATCTGATTAGGATTAGCTTCTATCGCTTGATAGGTGCGGTTGATATTACTTTCTTCTAAAGCATCAAGCGCATTGACTAAGATATTCATGAACACCTGGTTCATCTGCCCAGGGTGGCACTCCACCAGCGGCAGGTCGCCATAAGCCCGAATCAGCGTGGTCGGTGGACAATTCACTTTGGCTTTCAAGCGATGCTGCAAAATCAGGAGCGTGCTTTCAATGCCTTCGTGAATATCCACCTCTTTCACCTGCGCTTCATCCAGCCGTGAGAAGTTCCGCAACGACGTGACAATCCCTCGAATGCGCTCCGTTCCAACTTGCATCGATGTCAGTAGCTTCAGGACATCTTCATTCAGAAACTCCAAATCAATCTCGTCCATCTTGTCTCGAATGGCTGGAGTAGAGTCTGGAAATTCAGTTTGATAGAGTTGCAGCAGTTCCAGGAGATTTTGAGTGTATTCATTGATGTGAGTCACGTTGCCATGAATGAAGTTCACAGGGTTATTAATTTCATGCGCGACTCCAGCCACCAACTGTCCTAAACTCGACATTTTTTCGGCTTGAATCATCTGAGTTTGAGTGCGTTGCAGTTCTTGCAGCGTCTCCTTCAGATCCGCTGTTCGTTCTTCCACCCGATGCTCTAGCTGCTCGTTGGTTTGTTCTAATTGGGTAAATGAGCCGCGTAGCTGCTGCGTCATTCGATTAAATGAACGAGCTAGCACATTTAGCTCTCGCACATTTGAGAGTTCGACGTTTTGATCGAGTGCCCCATCCGCCATCGCCTCAGAGGATTGGCTTAAACGTCTAAGGGGCTGAGCAATTAATTGTGCCGTGTAGATCCCTAAAATGGTTGCAACCACCAGTGCCGCTAGACAAAGCAACATAGTCGTGCGCGTGTTGGCGTCAATTTCTGCTGTGAAGTCGGACTCCGGCACCACCACAACACTGAACCAGTCAATGCCCTGCTCGTCTCGAATGGGTGAAATCTGCACAAACTGGCGATCGCCATCTACCACAACATCAAGCTGTTGGCTCTGATTGATGCGGCTGAAATCACCAAAGCGCTCAAGCACAGCTGTGGCTGTGGCACGAATGACAAGATTTTCAATGGCTGTCGCTGGAATTTGCTCTAATTCCTCGTCCTGAATCTTGTAAGGTTGCTCAATCAGCGAGCTAGCAATTAACTGTCCAGAGCGATCCACAATAAACGTTTGTCCAGTCAGTCCGACCTTGACGCTTTTCAAAAACTCGTGAATCCGTGAAAGGCGAAAATTACTATTTTGCACACCCAAAAGGTTGCCGATTTCGCCGTAAATCGGTTGCGACAGAGAAATTGTCACTTTTCCTGAAGCCCCGACAAAGATTTTGCTCCAGCTTGGCTCACCCGCTTGTAATGCCGCCTTGTACCAGGGTCGAGTCCGTGGGTCAAACTTTTTAGTTTCCAGCAATTCAGCTCGGTTCCCCTGGTCATCCAGGCGGTAAGTCTGGCGATTGGGTAGACTGGTGACAACACGAGCCTCGATCGAGCCATTCTCTACCCTTTCAACCGTCACGCTAGTTCCCTGAGGCGTGGCGGTTTGGAGAAAGCCCACGGTGTTTTGGTTCACCAACCGCCAGGAGAAATGCTCTAAGGCTTTAATATCTTTGATGTCAATTTGTCCTTCCGAAATTCCAGCCGCAATTGTTTGATTAGTGAGGTAGGGCTTTTCTAGATAAAAGAGAATCTGCTGATTAATCCGATCGCTGGTTTCACTGCGGAGTTGAGAGACCACAGTGTTGATCGATTTTTGACTATTACGAATACCCAGATAACCCGTCAAGCCCACCGCTACAAAAATTTGCATTACGAACGGCACAACCAGAATCAGGCGCAGTGGCATCTGCCCAGTCACCGACCATCGGCTTACAGTTTTTAATAACATGGTTAGAAGGGTTACTCACAGGTTACTTAGCGGGTTAACTTAAAATTTCCTACGATCAATTAATAATCTCAACAATTGCCCCTGACTATGCTAGGTCAGTCAGTCTGAATCTGGACAATCCTTGCAATGTGGAAAGTTTGAGCAGGCTTCCTTGAGAAGAGCATCTCAATTTGTCCTATCGAAGTAGCTAGAGGGCTTATGGATGGAGTTTATTGGCTGCACCACTGCCATACCTAAACTCCAGCCTAAAGGTTGTTTGTCCATCGCCACTGCAAACGTGAATCTGACCACCCAAACGTTCGGTGAGTTTTTTTACCAGGGCTAACCCCAGCCCAGTGCCGCCATGCTTCCAGGGATCACTGCTAGGAATACGGTAGAATTTGTCGAAGATGCGATCGCATTCTGCGGCTGGAATTTCGACCCCCGTATTGCTGACGAAAATCTCCAGGATTCCTGAAGCCGATTGAGCAGACACGGTAATTGTTTCTCCAGCAGGGGTGTATTTGCAGGCATTGTGCAGGAGTTCGGTTAAAATGCGTTCCAGATAAGGCAAATCGGTGCTGAAGTCTGGCAGATGATCAGGAATGTGAATAGCTAAGTGCTGCTGTTGTTGGCGAGTGCGTTCGCTAAAAGCTTCTGCCAGGTGAGGAATGTAGTACTGAAGCGCAATGGTGGTGAGGGTGAGAGGCTCCGTCCCAGCGTCAAGTCGGGCCATATCAAGCAAATCATTGATTAAAGTAATCTCGCGGTTTGCTTCTTCTCGCAGGATGTTGAAATAGCAATGGATCGGGTTGGCTTTATCTTCCAAGACACCCAGCGGCTCCAAACTAATTTCTAGCATTTGGATTGCCATTTTAATGCTGGACATGGGAGAACGCAATTCATGGGAAGCGGTGCTGAGGAAGTCATCTTTCAGTTGGTTAAACCGTTCCAGCTCTTGTACCTGTGTCTGAGCCGCTTGATACAAACGTGACTGCCGCAGGGAGATCGCGCATTGGGTTGCCACCTGCTGCACCAGGCGCACTTCCAGATCATCAAACGTCTCACCGGATGGTTTGAACAACCACATATCTCCCAGGACTCCCTGGTCATCCATAATCGGAGTTGCCAGGGTGGTCAGCAACTGTTGTCTAGGGTTCAGTGGGTGCGGCGCAATGTCGCTGAAATAGCAGGTCAGACCACTGAGCAATTGAGGGTAAACCTCAACATGGGACCCATTGGGGATCGCAAAGGTAGAGCCTTGAGCGGGAGTGAGGGTATTGGTGCATTCATAGGCGATCGTAGACGTGGTTTGTTCCGCGTTATAGATGCCTGTATCGCAAGCCGCAACTGGCAATCCTTGAGCCAATTCTTCCACAGCAGCTTGCAAAATGTGGGCTTCATCCAGGCTATCGCGGACCCGATCCGTAATCCGCTTGAGCAGCGCCTCAAAGTCTAAAGCTTGTCGGAGTTGTGCTGTGCGTTCCTGCACCTGCACTTCCAGTCCTGTGTTGAGGGTTTGCACCTGCTGATACAATTCTGCTTGCTGAATGGCGATCGCAAGTTGCGTTGCCAGTTGTCGTTGCAATTCAATTTCTGATGTCTCCCATTGCCGGGGTGATTGACAATGATGGGCAATTAACAATCCCCACAGGCGATTGTCATACAGGATGGGAACTACCAGTTTCGCCCGTACCTGCAATTGCTCTAACAGTGCTAAATGGCAAGGCTCTAGGTTCGCTCTATAAATATCATTAGTTACCTTAATGCTGCCCGGCTCATAGGCTTCTCCCTGGATGTTCACAAAATAGGTATCAGTGATTTGCATGCCCAGGATAGATTGCCATCCCTCTACTACCGATTCCGCAATAATGCTACCGCTCCAGTCAGAGCCAAACTGATAGATCAACACCCGATCGGTTTGCAGGAATTGCCGCACCTCGGTCACGGTGGTTTCGAGGATGTGGCTTAAATCAAGCGTTTGTCGAATATTTTGGGTGACCACCATCAGCAATCGTTGCCGCATTGCCTGCTGATGCAGGGCAGCCTGGGTTTGCTTCTGAACCGTGATATCGGTTGACACGCCCAAGAGTTGTTTGGGCAACCCATCCACTGTCCGGTTGAAAATCCGCTGGCGGCTGAGCAACCAGCGATAGTCCCCATCTTTGTGTAATACCCGATATTCCGTTTCCACAAATTCGTCATCCTGAGCCATCAAAAGACGTTGATAACTGGCTAGCAGATGGTGCATGTCGTCTGGATGGATCAGCAGCGTCAGGAGATCGTTGTCCATCAGCCGGATCTCGTCTACGGAATAGCCCAAAACTGCTTCAATCTGTTGATTGCAGTAGATATTGCGTTGCTCAATCAGGTCATACACATACAGAATTGCCAGGGTAGAGTCAGCTATCTGCTCTGTAAGCTGCTGCTGCTGCCGCAATGCAGCTTCGGCAGCTTTGCGCTCCGTCACATCCCTGGAGATACAAAGCAGTGACTCGATCGCGTGTTGATCGGATAGCTCTGGAACGATCGCCATTTCATAGGAACGGAAACCGTCAAGCGTAGGCAGTTCAAACTCAACGAGTTGCTTTTGACCCGTTGTGATCAGAGAGCAAGCGGCGGCTTCCCAGGTATTGACCATACCCTCATCCATGCCCAATTCGCGGCAGGTTTTGCCCAACAAGGCATCTGTGGCAATGCCAGTAATTTTGGTGAGGGCTGAGTTGACATAGAGATGTCGCAGTTGCGGATCAAACCGTTCAATAATATCGGGAGAATTTTCCACCAGGGTTTGGTATTGTTTTTGCGACCGGTCCAGTGCAGCTTCGGCAGCTTTGCGATCGTCAATCATCATCCAACACCCTACGATTTCAAGCGGCTCTCCCTCAAGATTCCGGATCAGCCTCAGATCGTCTTGCACCCAACAATAGTGTCCATCGCGATGCCGAAAGCGGTATTCATGGCTATGGTGTCCTTGCTCAAACAAGCGAGGCAGTCCAGCGGAGAGCCTCAGCGCATCGTCGGGATGCAGATGCTCAGCCCAAAAGTCTGACCCTCCCGAGAAATCAGTTGGGGCGTAGCCAAACATCCGGGTCACGTTTTCGCTGATGTAGGTACAGGCAAAATTTCCCTCTGCTTCGCAAGAGTAAACCACACCAGGGCTGGCAGCGAGGAGAAATTGCATCCGCTCCTGCAATGCCTGATTGGCAAGTTCTGCCCGTTTAAGTTGGGTCAAATCCTGGACATTGATCACTACACCGGAAATCGTGCCATCCAGTTCTCGATAAGGGGCATAGGTGGCTCTGATAAAGCGCCGCTGACCATCGGGATAGTCCAGCCATAACTCCGCAATATGCCCAGTCGCCCCGGCAAGTCCGCGATCGAGGTTCGGCTTGGAGATGGTCTCAAAAAATTCTTGCCCGTGTAAGGCGCTAACCGAGTGCCCCACGATTTCATCGTAGGCTTTCTGATGCCAGGTTAAATAAGACTGGTTGACGACTTGGTAGATATAGTTGCGATCCATTAAGGCCACGCAATCAGGGGTGGCGGAAACAATCCGCTCGTAGCTATACAGCATCGCTGCAAGTTGCTGCGGCTCTGGCTCAGATGCGGCACATACTGCAAACCTTTCACCCTTATATTTAGCTGTGTCAGGGTAGTTAGCTGGGCTGAGTTTGCTTTGACATCTCTTCGTTAAAGCCAACGAATCTTGAATCGACCTGGAGAGAGACATAATGCACCGTAAGCCCTGATGTTAACAATTAGAGAGATTGATACGAACGAGTTTGAATTTGCAATCACTGTGGAACAGCTAAAGGTCTCCGTAAGCCAGTCCACACGATATACCGCTGTTTCGAGACGCTAATCAGGGTTGGAACACCTTGTCCAAGCAGCTCACATCCGTAGCGATAAGCCTCTAATCGATCGCTTGCAACAAACTGTCTTGCTAGCTGATACAGTTCCTTGCCATAGGTCACTCCATCTTGCATAGACTGATCCATGTAGAACTTGAATAGAGTGATTTGTTGTTCCGGGATCATGCGAGGAGCAGATTCTAGAGCAGTAGTAGATGAAATCGTAAGGACCGACATTTGTGTTTTCCTAGCTATAGTTGAAACAAGCAATCAGAGAGCTTTGCAGCATCATCGACCTATAGCGAACTGATGCGGCTACTGCTCTAAATCGTTTTGTCCTGATAATGCTTGTTCAAAGGGAAAAACTAATCCTGGAAACTAATTTTGGACTTTGACTGCGAGTCAATCCCCCTATAGACAGAGAATAGCAACATTTCTTTACAAATTCAACTGATCTTTGACACATTTCTTCAAAGAGCACATTGATTTTATGTTTACTGCCTGATCAGAACTTAGGGTCGTAATTTGCATCAGCGTCTGGATTGGGAACGGGGTTTGCTGTAGAGACCCTTACCAGGTTCAGCAGCAGGTCCAACTATTATGCCAGTAGAACATCTCAGTCCAGCCTATCGAATTCAGACTGGACGACTGGTTATCCGCTGTTGGAATCCAGCAGATGCACCGTTGTTATCAACCACGATCGCCCAAAGTTTAGACCATCTTAAAGTCTGGCTACCGTGGGCGCGGGAGGAACCCAAAGATTTGCAGCAGCGAGTGGGCTGGCTCAGGCAATCTCGTGGCGAGTTTGACTTGGGACAGAACTTTAACTATGGCATCTTCAATCTTGACGAAACGCAAGTGCTGGGAGCAATCGGGCTGCATACAGACAGCTACGACGATGCGCTAGAGATTGGGTACTGGATTGATGCCCATCACATCAATCACGGGTTAGCAACCGAGGCGGCAGCGGCATTGACTAAAGTTGCCTTTGAGGTGAACCAGGTGATGCGAGTAGAAATTCACTGCGCTTCAACCAACCTTGCAAGCGCAGCGGTTCCACGCAAATTGGGCTTTACTCATGAAGCAACCCTGCGGCAGCGAGAAGAAGATCATCAGGGATGCAAACGAGACTCGATGGTTTGGTCGCTGTTTGCAGAAGATTACCCAACGAGTAAAGCGGCAGCAGCCAGGGTTGAGGCATTTGACGCGATGGAGCAAAAAATTCTTTAATCTCTTCGGGTCAATTCTCCACAGCAAGCTGCTTCCGGAGAATACAGCGTCCGAAGGGTGCTGTTGAGCGGAATCGAGCCGCGAAGCGTGCGAAAGTTTATTATAATCGCCTGAAATGTAGACTGAATGAGCACTCTAGCTCTTTGGTCTTTAACTGTGATCGCTGAAAGCACTGGTTAGTAGAGGTTTGGACTACTTTTAGACGCTGTACTACTGGAAATTGGAAAACAGCTAGTACACCACCTGATTTACCCTTCATTCGTCGCCTGAAAACCGCATTCTACCGTTGCGCTTCGGCCTATGGCGCAACTAACCAACAAAATTAGCCCTGTTTTGAGTCAAACGCCGAAATCCTTTCTATATAAGGCTTTAACACCTCTATGATAAACTTTGACACGGATCGCGGCACAATGCCTATGAGGGATTTCAACTGATGCTCAAACTAAACTTTCGATTTTGGTCATCGGTTACAGTTTTAAGCTTGATGTTAGCAGCAGCAAATCTGTTCAAAATGGCACCAGCCCTCGCAAACTGTGCTGAAGTACTGGCGTCAGTGGAACAGATGCAGCCCGCAATGGAGCGTCAGTGGCAGCAGTTACAACAGCAAACCACTTATCCTTGGGGACAGGCCCGTCCATTGGGCACTCTGGTTGGCGATCGCGTTGCACTTACTCCAGCCTTTGATCGCTTAACAGGATCACAAAAGCAGCAGGTGATTGATGCAATCTTTGGCTATACGTTAACGCCCGCAGAAGAACAAGCACTCAGCGGAGCGGTACTAATTGGACCTTATACAATCTATGCCAATGATCAACGCATGATTTACCAGGCTTCTGCCTGTCATAATATGACGACGTTAACCGAGAAAGCGAGATATTCGCATTACTACAATTTTGCTGAATTCTTCACTCCTCGGTCAGAGCTAGAAGCAGAATTGCGGAATGTCGGTCGTCCTGCGTGGCGAAAGGTACGGTTCCCAATTGCAGCCGCACCAGAGCGAGCAACTCGGCTGAAATTTTGGAATGCGATCGGGTATGAACAGGCGGCAAACAACTGGTGGATTGCCTGGGTACCCGAACAGGGTTACTTTGAAGTGAATGCTCCTGTGGGTTACAGCCAATCCTTACTACAGCGTTTTTGGCAAAGTGCTCCACAACAATATCGCTACGTTGTGGTGACAGCAGATGGAACTTTTGTGCAAGAACAGACCTTCCGCTAAAATCACGGGTGCGCCTCATGAATGCAGGTCGGCGATTGCGTTCATAACGGCAAAGATGAGTGGCGGCATACGACCTTAACCCTCATATGTCACTCTAGTTAAAGTAAAATCCAGGCAAAACGCTGAAAGTCTTTCACCGACTGCTGTCTGGTATATACGCTTCATTGTCAAATGTTTTGAAATATCGGAAATAAGCTGCGTATGCTAAGACTCAAGCCGTATAGAATCTTCAGCATTTTTGATTAAATTTGCTTTTCCGAAAGTGATTCAAGAGGGATAACTTAGGCTTTCAGCCCTTCAGGAACCTATGCATTTTCAGCGCATAGTGGTTCAGTTCTGGGGTAATTGGGTGGACTACGACATCAAACTTTAATTCTAGATCCACAAACCCACTGAATAAAAAGCTCTTGCCAACTCACATTAAACAGGAGGCAAGAGCAAATCGATCGCTAATCAGATTGAATCAAATCAAACGCTAATCGCTGGAACCTCTTCAATTGGGTATTTAGCTGACTTCCAGGCTTTTAGACCACCCATCAGTTCGGCAACATGTTGATATCCGGCTTGCCGCAGTTTAGATGCGGCTTCAGCCGTTTGCTCATCTGTGTCACCGTAAACGTAAATATCCCGAACCAATTCAAGGCTGGCACGGGCACGATCAACAAGTTCCTCAATGGGCATCGAGATCGCGCCCATAATTCGTCTAGCGTTAAAAGCGTTTCTATTTCTGACATCAATAATAGTCAAAGCAGGTTCTCCCCAATCCAATCGGTTCTTCAGAGCATCAACGCTAGATTTATCCTGAATAGCTTCGGGGATAAGAATAGATCCAAAAAAACCAGCCATATTTCACCTAGGGTAAAGGGTACGGTCAGAATGCTGTAGCTGTTATGAACAAAGCTGTAGATTAAGACGCAATCTACGCTGATTTACGATCTAGGCAACTCGCCAAATCGACTTCTGCTTGACTGAGCTTAGGGGTAGCCTTGAGGTTCAAAGCTCTCTCAATTTGGTCGTTGCCCATTTCGCTCAAAGCTTGCTTAAGGCTAGGTTGACTGAGCTGTGTGGGTAAGCAATTAATTAAGGCACTTAAGCGATCGCCTTTGGCAGCGGCATTAACCATTTGAGAAGCAGCTTTTTCAGTAGCAGCAACGTCAACATTAGAGATAGCGAGTGCCGGATTAATCGATAGTCCTGGTAGCCAAATTAAACTAATCAGCAAGCCCATCAGAAACGTACGGCGTAGCAAGCCCAGAAACTGATTAAAGGATGAACTGAAAACAGCAAAATTCAGCACATTACGGTTCTTGATACGTGAGCGCGTGGTCATAGAAATCCTTTATCGAACTCAAATTTACTTGAAGAAAGCTTTCTCTAAACTCGGATTAAATGACGGTGAAAAACTCAGCGATCAGTGATGACTGGTAAACTACAGCAAAACGCGTTTTGCTCAGCCAACCTACAAATTAATCCGCTGGCTTACAACAAATTCCAGAAGTGAAGAGTACCCTGACCAGAAAATGCTTCGATTAGAAGAACAGATGCAAAACCAATCATTGCAAAACGACCATTCCAACTCTCAGCCTGAGGAGTAAATCCCCAAGCCCAACCGTTGCGAGTGTTAGAAGCAGAGATGGTTTTTGTGGGACTTGTCATGATAAGTGCTTCAAACTAGGTGGGTGTGAAAAGTAAATCAACTATGAAAAGTGAAGCTTACTTTCTGTTTTAGATAGAAGCAGGATCTAAATCTAACTTCCACTCGTGTTTCAGTAGACTCTGATACAGGGTTTCCTGAATCATCATGAGCCGATACTGCTCAACCAAAAAATCTTGAGCTTGTTTATGAGACATCCCTTGGACTTGATCTGCAAAAAGTCTGATGCTGAATTCTTGCTCTAGGGTGAGTTCGCTCGCCTGATTCACATGTGCCTCCTGTAAACTGATTTGGGTAGAACTGCGAACCTGATGTAATCTAACCGTCTTGCAATTTATTCTGGAGTGAAACGGCTCGTTACGCTTATTGCGTAAGCTCTCGGACTGTCAACTAGGAACAACACCCAAAGCGGTATATTGCGCTATGTAAATTAATATAACAAATTATTTACATAATTTGACATTCGGAAAATCTTATAGTGTCGATTCTTTTGAAGGTGAGAGTCCCCTTGAATAGGCATACGACAACGATTCGGTCATTAGCCACCTGGAAGCCTGGAATGAGGGTTGTCACCAACTTCTTTCGAGAGCGTCCCAGATGCCATATCCCCTTCAATAAAACAGCGGCGCAAATCCGCGAGGCTTTCTGCCTCCGCAAATATTTCTCTATATATAGCGTTTCCGGCTCCTGTGAGGTACAAACTAAAGGCTCAAACCCTTGCTCTCTATTATTCTGCCCGTACCTCATCCGACAGAAAACCGCTATATAATTTGGTCTAGTTGGGGTTGAGCCGACATACGACCCAAAAAGTGCAAGATGGGCTGGAAAGCCTTACTTCAATTGCTGTGCGTCCAATTTGATTGGTAGAGGAATAGCATTTTCCAACGGCAGAGGGATTTATTTGAAAGCGATGACATCATCGCTGTAACGCTTGCGGTGAGGCGTGAGATTGAGATCGAGCCGATGCTGCTCGCAGCGCTCTCCACCTTTCGCAAACTTGAAACTCAGCGTGTGTAAGGCGGTTCGCAGCGCTCGTTATAGCGAAGCTCAGCCCCACTGAGCAGGAATTGTGCGGCACCGCCCAGCGTGTAGCGAGTCGCAATACCATCGCCTAAACAGTCTTCGTAGTCGTAAATGGTTGTGTTACCCGTGAAGCGAGAGGAAAGCTGCTGCCGGATTGGAGGCCGGTAGCCAAAGATGTACTCGTAGAGGCGGGAGGAGTCGGCTCGATTGTAGGTGAAGCTCAGCTCGTCGGGAGAGCCTGTAATGGCAACGCTGATTGACTGCGACCGATTCTCTACAAACGTAATCGCAAAGCGATCAACGCGCGTATTTGGAAAAATCCGCTGCAATCCTCTTGGAGAGTAGGTGTAGGTAACGCGTTTCACGCCGTTTTCGGTGCGGGTAAGGCGCGTCCAGTAGCGGCCAAAATAACGCTCGATCGTCTGTGGGGTTTGATTGAGGACGTAGCGGCCACTCGCTCGGGCGCGATCCGGCAGAGCCGTTAGCATGATGCCAGCCACAATGATGCCGCATAGCCAGTGATCGGAATGTTTCATCAACAGGACCTACGCAAAAGTACTTTTAGACTAGCCTGGATTATTCACGAAGAGGTAAAAGAAGGATAAGAAAAAGAGCTTGAAACCGAATAGAATCAAGCTCTCTAGAATTTTTAGTGCTCTTATTCTGCCATGACAGAGTGTAATTCAGACCTGCCCTACGATTTTTATTCCCATCGGTCTCTAGTGGTTCGTTTTTCCGACCTGGAACTAAGTTCGGATGCGGGGATTTTGCTGGCTCGACAAGCCGAACAACAGAGGCAGGTTTGCCAAGGAATTGCCGACTGCATCGAGGAGTGGCGCGACCCCAACAAAATTACGCATAGCCTACAGCAGTTAGTGAGTCAACGAGTATATCAACTTGTCGGCGGGTACGAAGATGCCAACGATAGCAACCAACTGCGCCATGACCCTATTTATAAACTTGCCTGTGACCGATTGCCGCTAGCCCATCAAGCGCACCTAGCGAGTCAACCCACCATGACTCGCCTAGAGAACCATATCAGCAAGGGAGAAGTTTCGCGGATGCGAAGTCGGATGGTGGATGGCTTTATCAAGCAATATCGGCAGGCGCCCGAAGAAATCGTGTTGGACATCGATGGGTGGGATGACCCGACGCACGGGCATCAGCAGTTGAGTTGTTTTCACGGCTACTATGGGCAGCACATGTACTTTCCGGTCTTAATCAACGAAGCGAAGAGCGGCTACCCGGTAGTATTGCAGTTGAGGGCAGGCAATAGTCACTCCGGCAAAGGGGTGGCCGGCATTTTGCGCTGGCTGTTCTGGCGCTTAAAGCGGGCGTTTCCAGATGTTCGTATCATCTTGAGAGCCGATGCAGGCTTTGCTTTGGTCGAAATCTTGCGGGTGTGTGAACGCTCCAAGGTCGGCTATGCGGTTGGCTTTGCTCGCAATGCGGTGACTGAGCGCAAAATTGCTGACCTCCTAGAACGGGCGCGGTTGCAATATCTCAAGACTGGCGAGAAGGCGCGGTTGTTTGATGATGTCTACTATGCCGCTGCCAGTTGGGATGAACCTCGACGGTTGGTGATGAAGGCTGAATGGTTGCCCAAAGGAGCGAACCCGCGCTTTGTGCTCACTATAGCAGTCGAGTGGAAGGTTAGGACAATTGTCTGAAGGCATTATCAACCGCATCCCAAAGGTTCTGAAACTGATTCAACGTCTTGCGAAGGTAATGCTTGAGACGCGCCCAAAACTTTTCGATCTTGTTCAAGTCTGGGGAATAAGGCGGCAAAAATAGGAGTGTACAGCCGGCTTGCTCAATCAACTCGCGAATCAACGTTGATTTGTGAAAGCTGGCATTATCCATCACGACGACTTGCCCTGGCTGTAATTGCCCCACCAGACACTGCTGCACCCAGGTCTCCACCAACGTTGTATCGCAGTAGCCTGTGAAGGTCAGCGGGGCCACCACTTGACGATTACACCAAGCAGCGATCATGCTAATGCGCTTATCCATCACGACGACTTGCCCTGGCTGTAATTGCCCCACCAGACACTGCTGCACCCAGGTCTCCACCAACGTTGTATCGCAGTAGCCTGTGAAGGTCAGCGGGGCCACCACTTGACGATTACACCAAGCAGCGATCATGCTAATGCGCTGGGTGCGGTGCCCTAATTTCAACGCTTCAAACCGCTCAGATTGAGCACACCAGCCATAGGCATAGTCTTCGGTGTCATCCACCCCTGCTTCGTCTACGTAAACCAGTTGTTCTACGCAATACGCTTGCAATTGAGCGAGGAAGGCTTGCCGTTGCGCTGCATCCCGCTCTTGATAGCCATAGCTCTTTTTTTGCGAGTGAAACCAATCCGCCTCAGCGCTTTGCTGATGGCATGGTCACTAATCGGTTCATGCCACTGTGCTGCCATTCCCTTCTGTGTCAGATGTCCATGCTCAGCCGCAAAGGCTCGAAACTGCTCTAAGTCGGCGATCTTGCCTTGAGGTCCCCGTTGGTAATCGCAAATAGCACTGAGTGACCCGGTTTCCTCCCGTCGTTTGAGCCATAAGTCGATGGTGTTGCGGCTGAGGTTAAACAGGCGACTGATGTGACTTTTACGGTATCCACTGTCAATGGCATCGAGCACTTTTTGACGCAGGTCATCGCTGTAGGGACTAGGCATAACTGGAGGGGGAAATGAGTAAATATATCTCTATAATTATGTCTTAACTAAACCCTCGATTGCTATAACTTGGAAGAACCCGCACATCAGGTGTACGACGACTTCTATGTGCAGCGGGGAGCCGACAGTGAACATCGGATCAAAGAGTTGAAGCTCGGCATTCAAGCCGACCGCCTCAGTTGCCACACCTTCATCGCCAACCAGTTTCGTCTGCTGCTCGCTCAAGCCGCTTACATCCTGCTGCTGACGATTCGCCATGCTGCCGCAGGCACTCAATTTGCCACCGCCCAAGTCCCACGGTTGCAAGCCATGCTGATCAAAGGGGCTGCTAGAGTCAGAGTTTCAGCCCGACGGGTGTTAGTAGAGTTGGCCGCTTATTGTCCATTTGCTTATGAACTCCGTCAGATTACTCAACGATTAGTCTCCTCACAGGCGCTGATTTTGGGCTAGATTTTAGACTCAGATAGGATTAGTGTGTCTGTCAGTGGTTTTTAGGGCTGTTTTTGCTGTTTGCAATCGTATTTACGGCGTTTTGTTCACTCTTCACTCCCCAGTTCTTGGTTGCACTCTTTGCCTGCCTGAGTCGATCTGTTTTTGTCACTACTCATGAATAATGCAGGCTAGAGCAATGAGGGATCGAGCCGACATACGATACTGTTTGCGAATTGTTTCTTTATGTCTAAGCGACCCATTCTGTCGTTGTTTAATTTACAAAACTCAATCGGTTTCAGTCGGAAAACAACGAGAATTCAAGGTTTTCAGAGTACTAAGCAATAGTTCGCGAGAGCGGAAAAAGTTGGAGATTTTAACCAAACGGTTGCTATCGTATACTTCCTCATCGAACTTACGTCGGTAAGAGGGGTATGACACTGTTCTTGGCAATTAAGTATCACATCGGCTGAAACCTCTTCTTGGTGGAAGGTCCAGCCTGTGATCTTGCCTGTTTTAGACACAGTGGATGAACAGAAGCAGTTGCGAGGGAAGGATGGTGGGGCTTGATTGATAACTTTTGCTCATCTTCTTTCTAGTGGATGACTCATTGCTCGTTTCGCAATGAGTCATCCAGAGCATCAGGGTTTCAGCCACCTGTAACCCGTGAGATTACGTTTGCAATCTGCCTCTTGGCTGTACTACTTAGTCCAAAACAAGTCCAAGCTCTGTGTAATACGTTTTTTAACTGATTGGCTCCACTTATCAATGCCGTCATGCCATCGACAACGTCTTGAGCTTTGTTTTTAAGCCGGTCGTTACGGGAACAGCAGATAGAGGGAAATAGCCTTAGCGTGATTTTCTGTACGACTACTCATTTAACCCCGATAAGGATTCTAGCCAAGACCGTAACTTCCTGTTCAAATGCGCCCGCTGGTCCTTAAATGCAATGTTTTAAATGACATCGTAGGAATTGCTTTCTAGCGCAGTTATTGCTAGAGAAGCTCTTGAAAGACACGGGCTAGGTCTTCTAGCCTGACGACTTTGGCAGATGAATGTTTGTAGATCGGTATTTTCAGCAGGTTAACCTGCTCCTTTTTGGTCTGCTTCGTGATCGCTAGAGACTTGAGATCAACCACCAACACGTCTTCAGAAGACTGATCCAGATTCTGAGCAATCTCTAGCAGAATGGCTTCAAAGATCTGCGGAATGCGAATGGTACGGGTTGGCTGATGCCGCCAAGGCGAAGGACGTCCACCGCCCGCTCTGGTTCCCCCACGTTTTGCAGATCCCATAAAATTATCTCCTTGTTTTTGTGACAGTGAAACCTACAGCATCAACCTTGCCAGTACTGTCACAAAAAGAATTGGTTATAAACAAAAGCCTAGAGAGGCTCTGGCGTAGCACCTCCGATTTTGTGACAAAATCGTTAAGAATTAATAAAAGTTTTCTCCAAATCTGAAACCCTTGCTGAGAGGGCGATGGAGCTTTGTCTCCAACTTCCAAGGCTTGCCCAAAATGGGAAAGGTAAGGAGTCAGGCAGCCAAAATTCTGACCTGAATGCATCCTCTATAAACCCGGCGGGAAGTAGGAACCTTCCTTCAGCGACAAACGGAAGTTAGGAACGAAATAACCCCTGTGTTTGCTCTCAAGATCCGGTCGATGGCTTGAGTAGGGAGTCAACCGCAAGCGGCACGGTGGGCAGGATTGCCTCAAAAGCCAATGCCTTTGGGAAAGCCAAAGGATATGCAGACAGAGGCACGACCGTTTGGAAGATATAGCTGACAGTCAGAGTGCAAATGTCATGAACACGGTTTTTCAACCGATGTATGAATGGAAAGACCTACCCTGGAAACGCATCCAGCGTCAGGTCTTTAAGCTCCAAACCCGGATATATCGAGCTTCGTGTCGTGGAGATGTCAAGGCAGTCCACCGACTCCAGAGATTATTGATGAAGTCCTGGTCAGCCAAGTGTCTCGCGGTTCGACGAGTCACGCAAGATAACAAGGGCAAGAAAACCGCAGGTATCGACGGCTTAGCGTCGCTCTCACCCAAGCAGCGGTTACAACTGACCCAAGATCTACAACTGGGAGACAAAGCGGCACCAGTGCGCCGAGTTTACATTCCAAAACCTGGTAGTAAAACGGAGCAAAGACCGCTGAGCATTCCCACCATGCACGACCGTGCCTTGCAAGCATTGGTCAAACTCGCATTGGAACCGGAATGGGAAGCACACTTGGAGCCAAACAACTATGGCTATCGACCCGGACGCTCATGCCGAGATGCGATTGGAGCGATCTTTCTGGCAATCAAGCAGAAGCCGAAATTCGTGCTCGATGCGGATATTCAGAAATGCTTCGAGCGCATCAATCAAACTGCTCTGTTGAGAAAACTCAAAACCTTTCCCAGTCTGACAAGACAAATTCGGGCTTGGTTAGAAAGCGGGAGTATGGATGGGGAAACTCTTTATCCCACTTCAGAAGGTATCGCTCAAGGCGGTCCCCTCACGCCCTGTACAATGTTGCAAACAATCTTTATCAGAGTCAGGCACAGGTGAAAGGGGTTCGACTCTGAAGACGACATTGACCTGATCTTTGTCAATTTCTACCCGCTTGACCAAGGTGCGAATAATGTCCCGGCGCTGTTGCCAATCCAACTGTTCTAATCCAGTTTTTACTTGAGTGGCAAAGTCTTTTAATCGGCCAATGATCAGCCGAAGCTCTTGTTGGCGGGTCATTTCTGAGGTTGCTTGCGCGATCTGAGTTTCTAAGGCGGCGATCCGGACTCGCATCTGAGTGATGCGCGGCTCAAACTCAGCTTTGTGAATCACCCCCTCAGCATAACTATAGCAACGGACGGAAGACTTAGGACAAGGGTCAATTCACAAAGCTCACGGGTGTTGATGTTCATCACCAATCTGTCCTAACACACCCGGCGACAGCTATATCAATCAGGCGCTCCAGTCCGCGTCGCAGTTTGGTCAATTGCGTTTCCAATGCGGTAAGGTGTTGTCCCTGTTTGGGCGCTTGTGCTCGACGGGTATACTCCTGAGTCAGTCGCTGCGGATTCTCTAGTAACGCCTGCACCTGCTGCCATACTGCCATTTCCAGCAAATCAGTGCGGACTTGCAAATTGCTGCAAATGCGATCTCCGCCAAAGCGATAAGCATCGGTGCCAATACAGCGGTAGTAAGCATACTCTCGAACCTTGCCTTTCGCCGCTTTGTGACTGACAGGTTTACCGTAATAAGCGTAGCCACACTGCTGACAAACTAAGAGTCCTTGCAGGAGATATTTTGCGCCTCTTTGACTTTGGCGGGCGCGTTGGCGATTCTCCTGCAACTGTTGTTGCACGGCTTCAAACAAGGCTTCGTCAATCAACGCGGGCACCGGAATCAAAATCCACTGCTGCGGGTCTTTGTCGTAGATCGAATAATCTTGACGAGGAAAGGGCGACTGTCTACGACCTGGGCGTAAGCGCGGTCGCTTTGTCCCGATCGCGTGCCTTTATAGGCTGGATTGTTCAGCATTCCCCAGATGGTGGAACGATCCCAGACAGGCTTACCCTTGGGTGAGGGAATGTCCGCTTGCTGGAGGCGGCGACAGGCTTCGCCAATCGTTGCCTGTTCTCGCCCTATCCAATCGAAAATTTGGCGCACGACTGGTGCCTGTTCAGGATGGACTTCATAACGCGCTTGCCCATTGCCTTGTTGGGTATCAATGTAGTGATAGCCATAAGGCGCACCGGATAGCGGATTGACAGAACCTGAACGAGCAGCATGGCGCTTCCCACGGCGGCTTCGTTCTAGGATTTTGGCTCGTTCATATTCCGCCACCATGCCTTGAACTTGCAGTAACAGGTCATCCTCGGGAGAGTCGCCTAAAGCCCGATTGAGAAACACAATTTCCACCCCAGCTCGTTGCAGTTCATCCAGGAGCAAGACTTGATAGGCATATTTGCGAGCCAAGCGATCTGGGGAATGAATGTAAAGTCGGTCGATGCTGCCTGTCGCTGCCAGATCACGCAGTTGTTCCAGAGCTGGACGCAAGAGTGTCGCACCACTATAACCTTCATCAATAAATTGCAAATCGGGTTGTAAGACACATCCATCAGCCGTGATCTTTTCCCGCAATATTGATAGTTGACTCTCAATCGTATGAGAGGACACTTGTTGTTCTGAAGAGACACGCGCATAGATCGCCACTTGAATATCATGACTGTTCATAATTCTCTTCTCCAATTCGTTTTTCTATAGCATTGATATCGATAACGGATGCTTGTTTTGGCATTGAAGCGACGCGCCGTACAGGGGGCAAAATCTGTTCATAAGCACTGGCAAGGTACTCAGGGGAGAGTCGGGAAACTTCAAAGCTAGCGCGAACCTCCAATATCCGTTTTCGCTTCGGGTTGGGCTGATTCATGGTGGCTTCCCTCAAAGTGAGAAGAAGGGGTTAAAGCCACTTTAGGAAAAATGCACATTCAAAAGTTTGGCTCCTCCACCAACGGGATACCAAGATATCTCGAAACCTATCATTGTCAGTAGTTCTGGGAAGTTTGAGCTTAAATGAAATGCAAGGGGGCACCCTGAAAGCCATCTCCATAATCAGGGCGCAGTTTCTCTCTGGAAATCGAAATTAAAAACTTTAGGGAGGTGTTTGCAACATTGTACAGGGCGTGCTCTCCCCCCTGCTGGCAAATGTGGCGCTTCACGGAATGGCATCAACATTGAACAACGCATTTAAGGGCAATCAACGTCCAATGCTAGTTCAGTATGCCGATGATCTGGTGGTTCTTCACCCTGATCTTACCGTGATTCAGGCGAGTCAGCAGGTTCTCAGTAAGTGGTTGTCAGGCATGGGTTTGGAACTAAAGCCCAGCAAAACTCGGATTACTCACACGCTAGAGACTATCAACGGCGATGTGGGATTCGACTTCTTGGGATACTCTATTCGACAATATCGGGTAGGGAAAACCCATTCCAAGCAAGGCTTTAAGACCTTCATCAAACCAAGCAAGGCTGCACAAATTCGACACGGTCAACGATTGAGGCAGATTGTCAGGGGGCATCGTTCCGCAACTCAAGCGCAACTGATAACCCATCTCAATCCGGTCATCCGTGGCTGGTCGAACTACTACAGCACCGTATGCAGTAAAGCAGTCTTCAGTGCAATGGACTGCCAACTCTATCACAAATTACGGGCTTGGTCTTACCGTCGTCATCCCCACAAGAACCGACACTGGATCGCCTACAAATACTGGCGATTAAGAGAAGGCAAGGGATGGCTGTTTGCCCCTCCAGGCGACAAAGCAACGCCGCTTCGCAAGCATGAATCGACGCCAATTCGACGTCACATTAAGGTTCAAAGTAGTCGAAGCCCGTATGATGGTGATTGGGTCTATTGGAGTCAACGAACAGGCACTTTCCCGACCATTAAACCAACGGTTGTCAAACTGTTGGCGGCTCAAGCAGGAAAGTGTCAATCGTGTGGGTTGTATTTTCAGTCAGAGGATCTGATGGAAGTTCACCATGTGGACGGCAACTCTGCCACCTACAAACAGAACAATCTGGCGCTACTGCATCGACATTGCCATGACCAATTGCACCGAAGTCTGCGTGATAAGCACCAAACGGTTGAGGAGCCGTGTGAGGCGACGAGTCTCATGCACGGTTCTGAAGACCAGCGGAGTGGGGGACTGCTCCGCTGAGTTTAACTCTATTGCTATACAAGGGCGCAATCGAGCGAAAGCAAAATGCAAACGGCACAACTGAAAGCAAAGAGACAGTTCGTAAGATTTGCCCTGACACTCCCCGATGGGCGATCAAACGTGTTCTCGGTAAGCCGATGGATTTCTGGAGGCGGCTAAGACGTTCGCTGCTGCTGGCATCATTCCCCATCATTTAGTGCAGGTCACCGCTGATGAAATTCGTGCAGCTAGAGAGCGGATTGGCGACAGCTTCAAAGGAGTACTGCCAAAAGGCGATGTGCGTAGGGTCAAGCCTGGACTATCTGAAGAGACAGCGGCAGGAATTAGAGCGCACATTTTAGGAATCGAGTCTGCTGACTCTTCGACAATGAATTAAAAAGCAGCCTGGTAAGTGGCTGCTAGGCTTGATGGAGCGCGATCGCTGAAGTCGTTTGCTAGTTTACAGTCAATACTTTACGGAACACAACCTTGTCATCACCTGCTGCATAAAAGTCACGAATCCGTGCCTCTTCTTCGTAGCCATACTTTACATAAAACTTTTGTACTAAATCGAAGCTCGCTAAGGTTTCCACCAGCAGCATTCGTCCACCACGCGCTTTCAACGTTTCTTCGACATGGCGCAATAGCTTGCCACCGTGTCCCTGTCCCTGGTGAGCGGGGTGAACCGCGATCAGCTGCAGATTCCAAGTTTGATCCGTCATCCGTTCCGGTTCACAGTAAGCCACTCCGATGCTCCCATCGTTGTCTTGGTCATGGGTGAGCCAGAACCGTTGGGTGTTAACGTTTTGTAGAGGATCACGACCGTCACCATCAGTAAAATAATCGGTCAGCAGTTGATTCACCACCTCCAGTTCACCTGGCTGAAAACCGATCGCCTCGGCGATGGACAGTATCGCAGCCATGTCATTGGGCTTGCTCAGTCTAATCATAAGGGCAAAAATGATAACAGTTGTTATGTCATACAGAAACATAACAACTGTTATGATGTAAGTCAAGATAGCTGCGATGTATGGCTGCGAACTGAGGAATGCTATGGGGTATGACGATCGCCGTATTGAAGTGGCTCAAGCGGCATGGCGAGTGATTGTTCGAGAAGGGTTGGATCGCGCCAGTATGCGGGCGATCGCGCAAGAACTGGGTTCTTCCACTGGAGTTGTCACTCACTACTTCCGAGATAAGGAAGAACTCATCTTATTTGCTCTAGAACAAGTGGTTGAAACCACTTTAGAGTACATGAGAGCTTGTGCTGGGAAGCGACAGGGACGCGACCGATTAGAGCAAATGATTTTTGCTGCTCTACCTTTGGAAGACAGTGGTAGGGATGATTGGAAAGTTTGGATCGCATTTTTGGGCTACTCAATCGGGCACGATCACCTGATTCAGCAGCATCAAAAACGCTATGATCACATTCGGCAAATTCTTTATCAAGAGTTGGCTGAGTTACAGGCGGCTAAGCTGATCCGAGCCGATTTAGATTTGATCCTTGAAGCAAATGCACTCATCGCTCTAGTGGATGGCATTGGCACTGGAGTTGTGATCTGCCCTGAGCAGTTTTCAGCAGAGCAACAACGATATCTTGTGCATCAACATATCCATGCTTTACGAGCATTATCCTAAACACCCCTCATCTGACAAGATGTGTCAGTCAGCCAGACTTCAATAGTTTAAGCCTTTAAAGATATAGCAGTCCTAAATCATTTGTCAAAAAGGATAAAGGTAGAATGGTTGTTGGATAAGGACTATAGTTGGCATCGTTAAGCTGTGTATGGAAGAACTTGCTAAGTTTATTCAAAGCAATCCTGACCCTCGTGAACTGAAACGAGCACTGGCAGTACAAATGGGGGTTCTTTGCACAACCCCTCAAAAAGGTATAGTCCACTTTGAGACGATTAAGTCTTAGTATGTTTTTAGCAATCTAATTACTGTTAAAACACTCTTATGTCAAAGCTTCTGGCGATTTGCTGCGCCGTCGCCTGTCTGCATGGTGATTGCCGCGTCAGTGCTCTTTCTTACCCAGGAACGTCTCAGAAGGTATGCGACACTGTTGGCGAACTCCTTCGCCGATGCTCAAGACCCTGCTGAGTCAGCTCAGGTAGCAAGGCCATTGGTCTACATTTGCGGTGGTGACACTCTACTAATTACCCCAGACAGCAAAGTAAGTCCGAAGACCATTTGCTTGCCTCCGAAAGTTGTGATCTTTTCTGTTGTTTCTATAGATTGACTTTTTCCGAAACGCTTTGACAGCTAGGTTAGGCAGGCGCTAACGCCTTAAAGTGGGAGACTCTAGTTTTTGCTAACGGAACGCCCTGAAACCAGTTGAATAGACGGTCGATGTTCATCGCAGCGCCAATCGCCATGTTCTGTAAGTGCGTTTTTGCTAGGCCGATATATCGAGAACGACGTAGGCCGCAGCTTTTGATGCCCTGCGCTATCGTGCTCTCGATACCGGCACGGCGGTGGTAGCGCTTCTGCCCTTCATCAGTTTCCTGGATCGCTCTCGCTCTGGCCAATGCATCGTGTGCGGCTTGCGGTAGCAGGTGCAGCGTTCTACCTGCTGGTGGCTTCGCTTTGGTGCATCGATGACGCGCCTCGCAGTCCCCGCAGTCTTGATGGCTGAACCGGGCAAACAAGTAAGGGTCGCCTGACGCTCGCACGTGCTCTGTCCAGGGACTGGAGGTTTTACCTTCAGGGCAGGTCACCTGTTTATTGTCCCAGTCAATCTGAAACTGCTCTACGGTGTAAGCGCCTTCGGTTCGCGTCTGCCAACTAGGGTTTGGTCGGGGTGGCCCAATGGTTTCGATGCCTTGCTCTTGGGCACTTGCAAGTAGTATCGCATCTACGTAGGCGGCATAAACATAGTGCTCGTCTGGTCGTAGTTGCTTGGTCATCAGAGCGCCGTGAATCCCTTCGATAGATTGGGCTTCGTGACCACTCGCATCGGTGGTGACAACGTGGGTAATGAGATGACAAGCGTCGTCGTTGCAGGTTTCGCTCAGGTGTGCGATGTAGCCCACCCAAGTCGTCCCACAACGGCGACGATAGCGGACTTCTGTGTCGTAGGGTGATTCGATAGTGGGCGTCTTTTTGGTCATCTCCTGGTTGCTTTTCCAACGCAGGCTTGAGCCACCCTCGTCGTCAATGCGTATGTAGTGATATTGCCAGAGGGTGACCAGCGCTTGAACAGTCGGTAGTGCCTGACCTTCAGCAGCGATGGCTGAGTCGGCTAGACAGTTGAGCAAGTAGTCACCGTCTTCGCCGACCTGCTGAGCATAGGCAGTGCGCTCTGATGGTTTTGACGGCAGGTGGTAGTCTTCGATGCGCCGCCCGTAGCGTTGATACCAGGCTTCAGGTGCGATCCGTTGCAACCACTCGGGGGCTAGTACGGCTAGATCATTCAGAGCAGCGCGTAACGTTTCACCAACGACTTCTAAACGGTTCAGGCTGCGGATTGCACCCAGCACTCGCGTCGAATCAGTACGTTGCTGACCACCGGCTTTGACTAGCCCCAATTCTCGGCAGCGCTCCAGCAGTTTATCTAGCAACAGGTGTTCGACGTTGCCTGCTAGCAACCGGCCTCGAAATTCGCTCAGCACGCTGTAGTTGAACCCGGTGTCGGTCAGTTCTAGCCGTAGCAAATACTTCCAGTCGATACGGGAGCGCACAGCTTCAGCCGCTTGGCGATCTGATAGATTTTCGCGGAACTGCATGATGGTTACTAACGCCAACCGCCACGGTGGAATGGCCGACTGTCCAACCTCTGAGAACAGCTCGGTGAAGTCGGCATCTTCAAAGATAGGGCCGAGTTCATCGTGTAGCGTCAGGTATGGATTGCCTTTGGCAAACGCGGCTTTGGCAACTCGCAGCGTATCGGCGGGCACTAATGAGTCCGGCTGAGGCTTTAGGGACATGGCGATTTTCCTTAGGAAGCGCTTTGCGATCGTACTTCCTATCAGTGATAGATTAGCCTCAGCTTACCGATTTTTTGCTACTTCTGGAGTTCGCCAACAGTGTTGTATACCTTTCGAGACCTAGCGATCGATGCGTCTCAATTCATGTCTCAAATTGCCTTTCTCACAAAGCCTTAGACCTTATGAAACAGCAGAAGACCTGGTATGAAGTTCTTTGCTCATCCAGTCATCGCCAGAGGAAGGAAAGAGAGCAAAATCCTTCTTGTCATGAGACTCACGTATCTCGTTTTGGACTATACCTTTTTGAGGGGTTGTGCAAAGAACCCCACTTTCAAGTCTTCACTGCCATCGACAGAATTGGACACACTGTACACGCCAAGTGCTGCTGAAGTGGCCTTTGCTCAAGTTCAAGCCCGCACGAGAAGCAGACAACTCAGCGTATTGGTGTTACTCAAAGCGTTTCAACGACTGGGCTATTTCCCTGTAGCAGCAGCGATTCCAGCCGACATCATTCAGCATCTACGCGCCCACTTACAACTGCGCTACTCGATCGCTGGAGGATTCAGTTTTGCTGCTGAAGTTGGCGATCGCAGAGCTTGAGGAAATTGAGAACGAGACTAAGCAATTTCGCACAGCACTAGCTTTGCTCACTGCGGCAACGTCTCAACTTGATTGCAACAGTGAAGAAAATCGTTTCGCTTGTCAAAGGTTGTAGTGCCTAACTTTTTCAAACTGGCAATCCTAACCTCCAGCCTCTAGTCCCGCTTGAGCAGTGGTGAGAGCACGATCAAACACGGTGTCCAGCAGTTGCACCTCTTCATCGTTGAGGTGATCCGTGAAGTAGCTGGCAATGCCTCCAGAATAGACTGCCCACATCCGTTTTCGCATTGCCAATCCCGCCTCTGTCAGGGCGGCATATTGCCCCCGCCGATCGTTGGGGCAGCGCTTGCGACATAGTAACCCGGCATCTTCCAGGCGATCAATCAGACGGGTAATGTTGCTGCGACTGAGAAACACTTCCTGAGCCAATTCATGCAGGCGCATTTCATGATCCGGGGCACGCTCCAACGCCCATAACACGCTGTACCAGATTAAGGGCGGTAGCCCCTCCGCCTCTAGGTCTTGCTCAATCTGCTCTGTGACAACAACACACGTGGTGCGAAATAATCGCCACAGTCGGCTGCGAGACTCATCCAGGGGTGGACGATCTAGTGTTCCCATTGCTCACTCCTCCATCAAGTAATTTCATCTGAAACTATTCTACTTAATCTAGTTGCATTTGTAATCAGATTGGAGTATAACTAATCTAGTTGCAAATGCAACCAAGTCGACAGCAATCAAATCAAACACAATCATCCTTAAAGGAGACAGTTATGCAACGCCTGATTGATACTGGTTTAACTATTTTGTTAGTCGCAACGCTGGCTGCGCCTGCGAGTGCCACTCCCCAAGCAAGAGCTCCTCAAGCAAACACTCAGCCGACGAATGCTCAGACCACTGAAACCGTAAATGTCAAAGATGCAAAGGTTCAAGCTGCTAGGGTGAGTGCTGAACCAACAGCAGATCGTTTGCTGTCGGAGCGCGATCGCCTCATCCTGGAGCGTCGGTTGCAAAGAGTGATTCCTCAGGAGCAATAGGGTGGGGCTTTGCCGGGATGGTGGTGCTGACTCAGCGATCGCTTCTCTTGAATCGCCATCCTTAACAGGGTCGAGCAGACCAAACCGATAGACGGGAAGACTCGGTTCTCCACTCCAGCGATTTGTTAGCCTGTTTTACAGATAGCGTCTGCGAGTTCTGCTAACCCAAGCTCACGAGTCATAATTGGAGTATAGCCAAGTTCTTTCCGTGCTTTACGATCTGTAAATGTCAATTCCTGCCCAATCAACCTAACCATTGTGCGAGTGATAGGTGGAACGTCTTTGCGTCTCGTGATTTTCCAAATTGATTCCATCAATTCAGCGACATTCCAAGCAACCCATCTAGGAATGCTCAATTGACCTGGTTTGACTCCAGCAATTTGTAATAAGGTTGTAACCCACTGACGAAACTGTACAACATCTCCATCACTCAAAAAGTAGGCTTGTCCACCTGGACTTCTCTCAGCCGCTAGAATTGCCCCATGACAAACATTGGTGACGTGAGTCGTCATGTAAGGATATTTGCCTTGAGCAATCCAAATGAATTGTCCAGTTTTTACTGCTGTTACTAGCTGAGGCAAGACATGATCTCCCTTGCCCCAAATCCAAGAAGGACGAACCACAGAGGTTCTAAATCCGGGTCGATTTGCAGCGATAACTCGTTGTTCTGCAATGCTTTTAGTAGCGATGTAAGGAGAGAACTCAGGTTGCTTAAGCGGATAAGATTCGTCAATCTGAGATAGCGGTTGGCGATCGAACACAGAAGCCGCTGCACCAATTTGAACAAAGCAAGGAACATTTGCCGCTTGTGCGGCAGCTAACGCACATTCAGTTCCAAGCACATTCGTTTCGTAGAACGCTTTGTATTTCCCCCAAATGCTTAAAAAGCCTGCAATGTGGAACACAACGTCACAGTCTTGCATTCCTCGGATCATGGCTTGTTCATCTAGCAGATCGCCTTGCACTGCCTTTGCATCCAACTGAGTCACTTGTCTTGCAGCTTGCTCTGATCGAGCTAAAGCAACCACCTCATCCCCGCGATCGCACAGCATTTGAATCATGCATCGACCGACAAATCCGGAACCACCTGTGACGAAAACTTTCATCAACCTCTCCTATTTATTTTGTCCTAGCATCATGGTTTCGATTAGCGATCGCCAGATGCGGTCAGGAAGAAGGGCGTGCAACCAGAAAAAAATCTCGCCATGAGGCGAATAACGCAGTCTGCCTGAGCGATCAATTGCAGCGCGATAGATGGTTCTGGCAACCCTTTCAGGTCCAGGCAAAGATGCGTCTACTCTCTTACTAAAGCGTTTCATTCGATCCACCATCACGGTGTAATCGGGATGACTAACCCAATTGGTACTGCGATCGACAAAATCGGTTTTAATGCCGCCCGGTTCAATGATTTTCACCTGAATGCCAAAGCGCCGTACCTCATAACGTAATGACTCAGATAGCCCCTCTACTGCCCATTTCGTTGCGTGATAAGGCGAGATTAGGGGAAAGGCAAGACGACCCCCGATCGATGCCACATTGACAATAGTGCCTCCCCCCTGCTGACGTAAAACAGGCAGAATGGTTTGAATCACGGTGACTAGTCCGAAAAAATTAGTCTGAAACTGGAGATGCAATTGCTCAGGGGTCACTCCTTCCAACGGTCCCATCAATGCATATCCAGCATTATTCACCAGCACATCAATTTGCCCAAACCGCTCAAGCGTCTCATGGATAGCCGCTGAGATCGTGTCTGCCTGTGTGAGATCAAGCTGGGGACAAATGACATTTTCGGCGGTTGCCCAATCGCCCGCTTTAGTCGGAGATCGCATCGTGGCTGCTACATTCCAGCCTTTCTGAAGAAAACACTTCGCGGTTGCCTCGCCAATTCCACTTGAAGCACCGGTGATCAAAACTGTTTTGCTCATGCTTGATATAACTTCCAGAAATCTAGATATTGATATCAAGCAGCGTAAACTATGGAGTATACTCCACAGTCAAGAGGGTTTTAGAAGATTTAGGTTACTGCCATGCTGATCGGTGAATTGTCTAAGAAAACAGGGTTGTCAAAAGACACGATTCGTTTTTACGAAAAAATGGGACTGATCGAGGCGAAAGCACGACAAGCAGGGACGAGAACTTATATGGAGTTCAGTTCAGAGATATTGGAACGAGTCGTAATTATTACGCAAGGCAAGTCTCTAGGATTCACGCTCAATGAGATTAAACACCTGATTGAAACTTGGGGAAGCGTTTCGATGCCACTCTCTGAGAAGCTGAAAGTCATCGATCGTAAGTTTGATGAAATTACTGAGAAAATGCGACAACTTGAAGAAATCAAGACTTACCTAATCGCCAAACGCAACATAATTACCCAAGAATCAGGAAATTCAAGAGTGTCTACCATTTGATGATCGCTTGAGAATTGACTTGACCCTGAAGACTAACAGATGAATATCCAACCACAACCTTGACCCGTAACTTGAGGGCTAACGGTTCCAATCACCGGACACAGACAGCCTCTGCAACTCATCAATCCCTTGACTTTATTCCGATGCATTGGGATTGTTGTCTCGCTGTTGACGACTTTACAACTGCTTGAATGCGCTAGGCTGCTGACTCATGTAAAAAGCGATGATCTGCTCGACACATTCTTCCGGCGTTGAGGCAAAGGTATCTATTTCAACGTCGTAAGCTTTGCCGGCATGAATGACTTCGTATTGCTCTCTCGCCCAGCCGTCGCCTCTGTCTTCTCTCTGTTTTTCACGACGTTCAAGTTCGGGCAGTGGGCAATGAACGCCAATAAACAACACATAATAGTCTCGTAACAACTCCGCACATTCCTTTAGCCAAGCGTTGTGAAACAAAACATGGTCAACAATGACATTGTTATTTGTCTGGACTAAAGCCGAAATGGAATGATGAAAACCAGCCAACATCCTTCCGCAAACTTCAACATCGTCTTTGTATTGGACGGGAACTATATTGAAAAAGTCGTCCATTTGCATATGAAGAAACGCTGCATCCAAACGCTGCTGTAAAAGTTTGGCTGTGGTAGATTTGCCTGAACTGCTTGTCCCGTTGAGAAAGATGACTTTGCCTTGTTCCATAAGGCCCCTGAGTTTACATCAATGCCCCGCGCAACGAGATAATGTTCCCAACCAGCGGCGGTGGCTAACCTTAAAGTTAGCACTAGCAGCTTCCACCCGTCCGCTGCATTGGGGTAGTTATGCATTTTCCCTTGCCATCTTTATATAACCAGGAATATTCTCAAAGTCTTTGAACCATCGCTGAATACTCACATACTCAGACAAATCAAACCCGCCCTCATCCGCCACATGTGTATATGCATAGAGGCTGATATCAGCGATAGTTGCGCTGTCACCCAGGAGAAATTTATTTTCAGCAAGGTGTTTCTCCATTACTGAAAGTGCTTTATGACCACCAGCCTGCTTGGAATGATATTCTGCTTCTCGCTCTTTGGGCAATTCTAGATACTTATTGATATACCTTGCCGTTGCAATATAGGGTTCATGGCTATACTGTTCAAAAAACTGCCACTGCAAAACTTGAGATCTTTTATACTTCTCTTGTGGAAGAAAAGCAGTACTTTCTGCTAAGTAATTCAAAATTGCATTAGATTCCCAAAGATGTTTACCATCACCCAATTCAATGACTGGTATTCTCGCATTTGGATTCATTTGCTTAAATTCTTCTGTATGAGTTTCACCAGCAAGAATGTCAACATGAACCCATGCATGTTCAATACCAAGAAACTGCATCAACAACTTAATTTTGTAGCAATTCCCTGACAACATGTCTCCAAAAACTTTGTACATACGGTTTCTTTGCTCAATTTACATATCATTTCGACACGAAAAGCCTCTGATCCTAAGTAAAGGTTGACACGTTCGGGTAGGCATAACGGTGAAGATGAGCGGACACAGACCGCCTCTGCAACTCACCAGCCCCTTGACTTTGTTCCAGTGCATTGGGATGGTTAGCCTGTTTTTGATTGACGTTAAGTTAACCATTAACAGGCAACTTCCACCTTGGATAGAGCCGATTGAACGTTTCACGCTGCTGCTTGAGGTCAACTTTCGGTAAGCACTGCTCTACAAGGTCGAGCGTTTCCTCCGCGGTAGTCCTAAAGATGTGATGATAGCTGAAAGCCCCTGCCAGTCTTGAATCTATGGATCATCATTTGCCGCAAGGGGTTGAAGTTCCCGCGCAATATGGAAGCGAGAACACTGACTATGGCTCAGGCTGGCGCACTTTCGACTCAAAATCAGCCTATAGACTTAAGGCGTAAAACTGCTAGCTGTATGCCTGCAACGTCTGTTCAGTCTTCATTGCAGGTATCATTACCTTTAGGGCACTACCTCCTCCGCAAGTTGTCGCAACTCATGGGTCCCACTTGCAGCATCCGATCGAAAAACACGCTCTAACCGCACAAAAAACTCAGGCGGTTTAATGTTCATTTCTTCAACAAAGTAACGTGTCCACTTAAAACCAGGATGATAAATGCGGTTCAGCCCGAACAATATGTTGAGCAGCCATCGCACAATGGCGCAGTTGTTCTCATACAGCATCGGGATCTCAAGGCGCTCGGTCAAGATATGTTGACCATCAAACGGGCGAAACTTCAGATGCTTCTGAACCATTGCAACTGCAAGTTCTTCAGGATACGGAGAAAGCTGAGTTTGCCACTGTTTAATCATGTCTTCGCCCTGAAGAACCACTGCACGTTGAAGATGAGATGAGATCGCTTGCTTCTCAAACAAAAGCCCGTTGTGCGACACATCGTAATGCTCAACAACATCAATCACGATGTTGTCCATTGTCTCTCGTGCCCAATGACCTGCTTCGATTTTCATGCCGTATATGTAAAACTGCTCCAACCAGGCCTGTTTAGCTTCTCCGTACGGCTCAATTTCCCATCCTTTGACACCAACTTTTTGTGCTACTGTTCCCAGTTCTTCGGCGGATGGCAATTGTGACCAGATAAATGCTAATTCAAGGTCAGAATACTGGTCTGAAATACCTAAAGCTGCCGAGCCAAATACGAAACACGCTTCGACCTTGGGATTAGCTGTGAAAGCAGGAGCGATTTTGTGAGCCAACGAAATTCGCCATGCGCTGTGTTCAGTCATGTTGAGGATATAAGTTCTTCTACCGAAACAATGTAGCGTACAGCAGGCTAACGTTGTCCATCATGGTCTTATTGCAACTCTTTCTGCATTGGCACAAACTCAATGCTCATACCCTCTCCAATCCGGTATTCAACTCGTTCGCTGCCTTCATAACCACAAGCTCTGTACATCTTAACCCCGGGGAGCGTCGCCATTAGCTCAATTGACCGGAAGCTGTTAGTTCTCGCCACACTTTCACACAACGAGAGGATCGCGCGCCCTATCCCCCTCCTCGCGTGCTCTGGATGTACGAAGAACGCCCGAACCCTAGCCGCCTCGACCCTCGGGTCAAGCTCGCTGGAGTCTCTGCTCGCAAACCGGTCACCGCCGAAAAGGGTTCTTCTCTTACTCCACCCACCGCAGCCGATCAACATACCGAAGCTATCAGCAACGAAATACGTGCTATCAACAATAAGGTCGGTGTCGACACCGAAAACTGTTCTGATTGCGGATTCGACTTGCTGCTCGGAATAATCTTCTCGGCTTAAGCCTCGGGCCGACTCTGCGATGAGCAGTTCGATTGCCTCCCGGTCATCAAGATTCGCCTTTCTTATAATGTAATCCATTCTCTGTTAGGAAAGACAACTAACGACTGAGCTAACCGGACGGTGATAACCTTTGCGACTCAACAAATAGCTCACGTTTCGTTCCGGTTCAGCGATTTGTTATGCGGTTATCACCACAGACTAAGCATACCTTTCATCCGATTTCAGGGTGAGAAAATGGCCCTTTACAATATTCCTAGGAATGTTAATATATTCCTAGGAATATTTTTTGGGTTTTATGATGCTTTCTCGACGTAACTTTATTCTGATGGCAGGGACTACAGCCGTAATTGTGGCAGCAGGCAGGGCGGTAATCGATCTAGACAAGATGCCATCGACTGCGATCGCTGCCTGGTCTAAAGTCGAGTCAACTGATTCAGATATTCGCAAGCGCGTGTTGTCGTACGCAATGCTGGCTCCCAATCCCCACAATATGCAGCCGTGGATTGTTGACCTACGACAGCCTAGACAAATTGACCTGTATTGCGATCGCACTCGGTTGCTGCCCGAAACCGATCCATTCTCTCGCCAGATTTTGATTGGGCACGGGGCGTTTCTAGAATTGTTGGATCTAGCCGCCAGTGCGGCAGGTCATCGGACTGAGATTACCTACTTTCCAAAGGGTGAGTTTGGCGATCGCATTGACGGCAGACCTGTCGCCTCAATTCGGCTCATTTCAGACGCAGATCGAGAGCCAGATCCACTCTTTCAGCAGATTCTGCAACGACGCAGTGCCAAAGTTCCCTTTGATACGACGAGACCACTACGAGTTGAACATGGACAAGGTTTAACCACTGCCTACACTGATCCTGATTGCAAACTCACTGTTGCCACAGATCAACCGCGAGTCCTGGGATTGCAAGGAGTAGTGCAATCGGGCATGGAAATTGAGCTACGAACGCCACGTACATACCAGGAAAGTGTGAACGTGATGCGGATTGGAGCGCAGGAAGTTAATCAACATCGCAATGGAATTGATTTGACCGGAGCGCCGATTGGATGGGGGCGTTTATTGGGCATGGTGAACCGAGAAAAGCTCGCTGATCCAACGTCCGAGGCGTTTCAATCGGGAGTGACGATGTATCGGGATATGGCAGAAGCAACGCCTGCTTTTGCCTGGATGACCACGAGTAATAACACTCGCTCAACTCAGCTAGCCGTCGGTCGTGCCTATGCGCGGCTCAATCTCAAAGCGACAGCACTGGGAGTTGCCACGCATCCCATGAGTCAGGTTCTCCAGGAGTATGCAGAGATGCAATCATTGCAACAAGGGGTTTTGGCGATGCTCGGTATTCCTAAAGGACACACGATGCAAATGCTGATGCGATTGGGGTACGTGGAGCAACCCGATCCTTCACCTCGTCGAGATTTGCAAGATTTGCTGCTAACCTAAAAAGCTATGAGTTGTCATGATCCTGAAAAACTAAAACAAGTGCTGATTTGGATTGGGGTGGCAAACCAGTTAACCACCGCGCGGTTCAATCAATTAATGACTGAGAGTAGTTTGCCGTTGCCGCAATTTACCATGCTGAACCATTTCAGCCGCGATCCACGGCAGGCTCGTACCATCACGCAACTTGCCTCAGCGTTTCAGGCAAATCAACCCGCCATTACAAAAACGGTGCAGCATCTAATTAAGAAGGGCTACTTAGATGTCCAGGTAAGTCAGGAGGATAAGCGTGTTAAATATCACTCCATCACAGCACTAGGACTGGAAGCACACCAGAAGGCGATCTCCTGCATCCTGCCCGATGCCCAACTCATCTTTTCAGAATGGAGTCCTGAAGAGATCGACGCGATACACCACTCTTTGTTTCGCTTAAAAAATTGGCTGGACGATCATAGAGATACAGTGGTAGGCAACAATAATGAAGCATAACTATGTATTCAACGTCAAACCTGCTAGATAAGCACCCACTTTCCTCAGAATTATCTGGCGGTTCTACGGGATAATACTCTCTTCTTAAGAAATTAAACAGAAACTTCGCAGGTTAAGTTCGAGTTCTCGGGGTGTTAACCTTCACATCTGATGGTTAATTCTGGAAATAAACGATGTTATCGGTCATTTATGATGGATAACATTCTAACCTAGGGTGTTATCCATCATGCTGCTATGCAACAACCTGAACTGCTTCGTCTGCTTGGCGTATGGCAACAATTCGTATAAGAAAGGGCCATAGGTGTTATAGAAGAATCAATTCTCACCAAAATTGCTAACCAGTCAGGTAAATCATCAATTTTACTAATAGGCTTGTAGAGCTTGAATAGTTGCGAAACGAGCAACTATTCAAGAGAAGTCTTGCCAGATTCCTTATCTTCAAACCACTGCACGGATGCTTGCTCGTGCCTGTGGCGAATTAGCCATTGCGCAATTTCGGCTTTCTGGCTATCCGTTTTCTGGGTGCGAGAAGAGACCCGAAGATAACACGCGATCAAGCGGGCCATGGTGAGGCGGGAAGAGGATGACAAATAGAGTACACTCTTTTTGGCGGTATTTTCCCTCTCAGTCAACGCCTGAAATTCCTAGTCATTTAACAGATGAATTGGAATCAACCCTATTTGTCAGGGTGAGCCGAAGAAAATTGACTCAAAGTGCAAAATAGCGTTGAAGAATTAGTGCACAAGAATTCGGAAATTTACAGCTCAAGCAGAGGAATGTGATCCCAATCGGAGTTCGCCAACGGTATCCGGTCGTTTGATTGACATGTAATTTGTGCCGATGTCTAGAAGACTTTAAAAAGAAAACACAGTTCTTATGGTTCCGGTGATGATCGGACCATTGCTACCCTGATTACCGGCATCTGTAATCACTTGAACTAACGGTGTGATGCGAACATTGTCATTGATGGGAAGGTTGTAGAATGCTTCAAAATTCGTCTGAGTTGCATTCCCAACATTACTTTCGATCAGTGGCTGACCCGCCGCAATTCCGGCTAATGCACTCGGCATGAACAAATCTCGAAATGCAATTCCTGCCATCCAATATTGGGGGTTAAGGTTTCCGACGGTGGTGTTCAGGTAAGTCCCGTTGCCGTAACGACCAAACAAAGCAACCTGTTTTGATAGCGATACCTCAACGTTTGCCCCAAACACATCAAACCGACTTTCCAAAAATTTTCCACCACTATATTGAAGCCGGAGCGTGAACGCCGTAGAAGGAACGTACTCCAACTCAATAATTCCCAGATAGGGATCGCCAAACAATCCACCACTGCCACCACGATTAGGGAACAGCAAGGCAGGGGCTTGAGGACCTTCAATATACCGCTGACCATTTGTGTTGAAACTGGCAGCGTTACCCGCTACGTAAACCGCTCGTAGTTTGAAAGCACTTCTCTCTGGATGCCAATCGAGCACTGCGCCTGCTCCAACCGAGCGGGGAAACAGCGGAAAGTTGTTGATCAAAGCTTGAGTTGAAAAGTCGAGAAAGCTGGTGTTCGCATATCTATTGCGGTCGACATAATCCGTAGCAACAATTTGCGGACCCAACGTCACACTGACATCCCTAATGGGAGTAAAGGTGTAGAACAATCGACCAAGGGCAAACTGAGAGCGACCCGGAACCGAAAAGTCGAGCACACTTCCAAAGTTCGGCTCCAAGAACCCGGCAGCATTGTCGTTGGCACCCTCGCTGCCAGCAACCAGGCGCACCTGCAATTGGTCGGTGCCCTGAAAACTGGTGTTGAAGAATATAGATGTTCGGTAAATGACAGTAGCATTGGGATCTTCCTCTGCAACGATCGCGCCTGTAGGCGCAAGAATCCGATCGCCACTAAAGCTACCGCCAGTCACAGCAGCAATCACTTGTCCAGTTAACTTCGTTGTGGTGGAGAACTGACGGACTTCTAGTTCTGCCGTCCGCGTTTCCAACGTTCCAACTCGCCCTCGCAGCGTTGCCAATTCCGCCGCAAACTCTTCCTGCAATCGCTGGAATACAGCCAGATCTTCTCGGGAGACCAGGCTTTGAGTATTAGTTGCCAGCAACTCGCTAACGCGCTCCAAGCAAGTATTCAACCCAGCCGCGAACTCGTAGCGAGTAAGGGCTTGACTGCCGCGAAAAGTTTGTTCGCGAAGCGTGCCTGAAAGGCTTTCGGGATAGCCTGCAAGGCAGTCATACCGCTCTACCAGGGACTGGAGCGCCAAAAATGCCCAATCAGTCGGCTGCACATCGGCGAGTTGTGAAACTGAGGTGACTTGAAAGGCATCCATTAATGGAGCTTCTATCTGATCTAGCGGCTCACTTGCCGCTGCGGGTAGTGCAGCTAGCATGATGCTGATTTGCGTCACGACGCTAAAGATACCAGAGCTGCTGACAAGCGACCAACGAATATCTGAAAACAATAAGCTTAACCAGCACCAGAAGTTCATACCGTTACACCACCTGCAAAACAAACTTGCCACGCCGATGCTGGTTTTGCAGCGCATCATGAAGCTCTGCGGCTTTTACCAGCGGCAAGGGTTCTACTGTAGGCGGCTGAATCTGTCCCTGGTCGATCAGTTGTCCAATCTGTTGCAGTTGAGCCAAATTTTTCGGTTCAGCAAAGATGGGAACGCCGCGAATTTCTGGATTGGGCGATTCAACGGGTTCTGCCGCTCCTTCCGTTGAAACTAGAATTCCACCCGATTTCAGCACTTGCCAGGAGCGTGTTCGTGTCTCTTTGCCGATCGTATCCAGCACCACATCAACATTAGAAACTTTGTCTTCAAAGCGTTCTGTTTTGTAGTCGATCGCTTGATCAACCCCCAACTGTTGAATTAATTCAATGTTATTGGTTGATGCTGTACTGATCGCAGTGGCACCTTTCCATTTGGCAAACTGGACGGCGAAACTGCCCACTCCACCAGATGCACCATGAATCAAAATGGTTTGTCCTGCTTGCAGTTGCGCTAAATCAAACAACGCTTGCCAAGCGGTCAGAGCAATACTGGCAATGCCAGCCGCCGTGATGAAATCAAGAGCGGCTGGTTTGGGAGCAACGATCGCGGCTTGAGCAACCACATATTCTGCGTAGGCACCTAATTGATTTAAGGGCAGCATGGCAAACACCGGCTCTCCAGGTTTCAGAGTAGTGACATTTGCTCCGATCGCTTCAATCACGCCTGCTACGTCATAGCCTAAAATTAGCGGCATGGGAAACGGAAACTTGTCTTGCAAAAAGCCCTGACGAATTTTCCAGTCGGCTGGGTTGACACCTGCGGCATGAACTCGAATCAAGACTTCATCGGCTTTAGGTTCTGGTCGCGCTGCATCTTCATAGACCAGGACATCAGGGTTGCCATACGTATGAATTTGAACCGCTTTCATTTCATTCGTCATTTTTATTATAGCGTTTCCGGCTCCTGTGAGGTACAAACTAAAGGCTCAAACCCTTGCTCTCTATTATTCTGCCCGTACCTCATCCGACAGAAAACCGCTATAGTTGAATAAGTTAATCAAAGCGATCGCTACATTTCATCGGTATTGATTGGCTGACTCTGCCTGATTCGCGAACCAGTAGCCTGCTAGCGCGATCGCAATGGTAACTACAGCTGCCATCACGTTCGGATAAATCGAGATACCGCCAACTTGAGGTGCAGTCACGTTGCCCAAAACCGGATCATTGAGAAACCCATAAGAGGTTCCCGGCAGCAGACCAGAGGCGATTAGCCCGATCCAAAATGCAGAGCCAAGAAACGCGGCAAGTCCCATCGAAAAGCGATCGCTTACAGGACGAACTTTTAGAATGGCTAACGCGGCAAGTCCTAAAGAAGCAGCCGCAAAAAATGACATCGCGCAATGCAGTTTTGCGTGAGGCAACCAAGCAGGATTATTCATGTGTGCATTCGTCAGAAAAACGGCATCGGTGACGATTGGAATGATCAAGGTTGAAAGGGCAGCCACAGCTAGCAACCCTTTAGCAAGTCGTTTCTTAGACATAGCGGCATTCTTCAGTTCAGTGCTTAGATTCTGACGTGCTACTAGCGCAATTTCTAAGGAAACAGTAGCACTGACATCTGATTAACAACCGGGATGCCTGCGCTACGTTTACCTTTGATTGAACCCAGCTACTTAGTTGTGCCAGTGGGCTGATTCTGCATCGACTTCCAGGTGTTTTGGGTGATTTCTAGCATTCCCCACTGTGGTAGATGCTGCTGGTAAATTTCTAGCAAACCTTTAGCGGTGCGTTCGATCGCCCAATCCTGTTGTAGTTCACAGGCGACGCTGAGCCAATTGGAAACCTTAACTCCAGCCTGCGTTAAGTTGGCGATCGAGGCGTGCAACACCATTTCGGAATAATTGCCCGACGCATCCATTACCAAACGCACGTCGTAACCCTCTGCTGCCATTGTTTTAGCCGGAATCCCGATGCAGAAATCAGCCGTGATTCCGGCGGCGATGACTTTCTTGCGACCCGTTGCCTTGATCGCGCCCCGGATGCGATCGTCATGCCATGAGTTGATTTTGGTGCGATAAATCGGCTCAACATCAGGAAAGAGTTCTCGAATTTCTGGGATGATTGGACCGATAGGACCCATTGGACCCATTGCTGCTGCTGTCAAAACAACCGGAATGTTATGTAGCTTCAAAACCTTTGCCAGGGCAATGGAATTGTTTCTCAAATGCACCGGATCGATATCTCCGGTAAACAGCATCAACCCTGCCTGATGATCAACTAATAAAGCACAAGCGTTATCTGCCGAAAGCATTTCATAGGTCATTGCTGTATCTCCTTGCCTTGGCGGTTGTGAAATTGCAATTGAGCAACAGCTTAATCGGGTACTCTCGATCTGTCGCTAGTCTTGCGGTTGGAATGCTTAGGTTATAAGTTGAGTCCACTGATTAACGAAAGTTATGAATGTATTCCTAACTTTCGTTGAGTTCAGTTTAAGCCGAAGCTTGTATAGTACTGATTGCGCCCAATCCCGAACTTTCAGGAAAACCCTGTTGTGAATGAGCAAAAAATATGGCGCAATTTGTAAATCGATGGCGCAATTGGTTCATGTGAATCTGCGTAAGCATTCCAGCCTCTAACAGTCTGGGATGAGCTGTGTCTAAGCGGTAGTAGCTAGAAGTGGGTTGAAAGCTTAAAACACTTGCGTATTCTGGCTTCGCAAAATCGTGCCACTCTTCCGCAAATTGTGCCAAATCTTTGCTTATTCACAGAATTTGTGTTCAGTGTATAACCAAATCACCAACCAAAGGACAACCGTCATGCAGTATTTCACACTAGGGAATACCGGACTCAAAGTCAGCCGTCTCGCCCTTGGTACTATGACCTTCGGTGATGATTGGGGATGGGGTTCAGATACCGCCCAGTCCCGCCAGATTTTTGATGCCTATTTGGAGGCAGGCGGTAATTTCATCGACACCGCCGACCTTTACACCAACGGTAATAGTGAACGTATGCTCGGTCAGTTCATCACCGATTCCAAATCACGGGACAAGTCCGTGATCGCGACTAAATTCAGCTATAACGGGCAGCCCGGTAATCCCAATAGTGGCGGCAATGGGCGCAAGAATATACTACGTGCAGTGGAAGGTTCTCTCCAACGGCTGAACACGGATTACATTGACCTGTACCTCCTCCACACATGGGATCGCGTCACCCCCGCTGAAGAGGTGGTGCGTACTCTCGATGATCTCGTGCGTTCAGGCAAAGTGCGTTATGTGGGCATTTCCGATGCGCCTGCTTGGTACATCGCGCAAGCGCAGACAATTGCCAAAGAACGTGGGTTGGAAAGCTTCGCTACGGCTCAGCTTGAGTATTCACTCGTTGAACGAAACATTGAGCATGAATTTACCACTCTGGCCCAAACCCTTGGTACCAGCATCATGGTCTGGTCACCTTTGGCGAGTGGTCTGCTCTCCGGCAAATACAAACCCTCACAGCAAGGCGCTACAGGCGCAGGAAGGCTAGCCACGGTCGCGGGTTCTGGCAACTCTGCCTTCGATAAATTCAACGAGCGTAATTTCCGTATCGTGACCGAACTAGAAGAGGTTGCAGGCAAAATTGGTCGGAGTATGGCGCAAGTCGCCGTTAATTGGGTGGTGAATCGCCCTAGCGTGTCCTCGGTAATCATTGGCGCGACCAAACTCACCCAGCTTCAAGACAATTTACAGGCACTCGACTTTAGCATCCCTGTAGAACTGCTCACCCGTCTTGATGCAGTGAGCGAGCCTGAAAGACCGTTTCCTTATAGCTTTTTCACCGATAGTCATCAGGGCATGATTAACGGCGGCGCGACGGTGGGAGACAAGCCCGCCAGTTATCCCGCTCCCGTGCTGGTCAAAGGCAGTCGTCCAGGGGTTAGTGCAAAGGTCGAAGCAGCTTCATAACCACATTAAACAACCCTTCCCTCAAGGAGGAACTGCCATGAAAACACTATTCGCAATCACGACCCTCGCTGTCCCCTTCTTCATCAGCGACGCCGCTGCCGCCTCATCCCGTGCGCCAATGTAAACACCCACAATCTCACGAGTATCTGCATCAAGTGCTAACCAGACCCACTGCTTGTTCTTCTTGTTGTCTACAAAGGACCACAATTCATCACACTCAATCGTCAGCCGCCGCTTTGAGATCATCGCCCGAATTACCAAACATTTCAGTGTCGATTGGTCCCGGTGAAACCGTGTTGACGGTGATGCTGCGATCGCCCACTTCCATCGATAGCACTTTCCCCATCATCTCGATCGCGGCTTTGCTGGTGCAATACAAGCTGAATTCTGGGATGGGACGCACCACGAGACCACTGGAGATGTTCATAATTCGCCCGTTTAGGTTGAGGCGATTGGCAGCTTGTTTCATTCAGAAAAAGTGCCTTTCACGTTTAGCTCAAACACTTGTCAAACGCAGCTTCATCTGTTCGGCAACAGTACCGCCCACTCCAGTTCCAGCATTGTTGACAAGAATATCGAGGCTGCCAAACTGCTACTGGGCTGCGTCAAACAGCTTTGTAACTTCATCCGTGTGGCTGAGGTTTGCTTGAATGGCGATCGCGTGCATCCCATTCTTTTTGATAGTTTCGATAACGGCTTCCGCCTTTTCTCGATTCCCAGCATAGGTAATGGCAATACTCGCACCGTTAAACCATAACCGTTCGGCGATCGCCAAATTTTGTTCTTCAGTTGGAGTCATCGTAGATTTCTTCTCATACCAATTTAAACAGTATTCAAGGCAGATAGGGCATCCAGGATAAAGGAATAACCTGTGAGAGAAGCAATTACTTGTGGTGTTAACTCAGCCAGGAGTTGATCGATTTTGACTTGTAGTTGGTCGAGCGTTTTGAACGCAGCCCACTTCAAACTTGCCTTGAGATGTTCCCACAACCTCTCAATAGGATTTAGCTCAGGGCAGTAAGGCGGTTGGAATAACAAGATGATGTTCTCTGGCACCACCAACGCTTTACCCTTGTGAAACCGCCCGTTATCCACTTGCAAGACGTTCAGACTATCCGGATAAGCGTTGGAAAATTCATTCAAGAATCGTTGATAACACTCGGTATCAACATGAGAAAATTGCAGAAAAAAGGACTCTCCCGTGGCAGGTTCAACCGCCCCGTAGAGCCAGAACGCTTTGAACAACCACTGCCACTGCCCAATCGGTTTGATGCCACACGCCGTGATCAATCGTCCCATCAGAGTATGCAGTCCAAAACGACTCTCATCCTGAGCAAAATAGCGAATGGGACGTTCATCCTGCCCCCGGTGGCGAGCATACTGACTCAGCAAGCTGAGGTCGCCCTTGAGGTTTGCTTAAAAGCAGATCGCTGTTCACTATCCTGCTGGCAATTTTGAGGACGAGCAACCTTTAGCTTGGCTTTGAGCCGATAGCGGGTCATTTGGTAGACCGCGTGATACTCCGCTTCTACTCCCAAGGTTTCTGCCAACCACTGTTGTACTGCTCCATAACTTTGAAAGCCGTGTCTCTGTCGTAACCGCTTTGCCAAAGCATCCTCTGCCCATTGGGGTATCACTCGCACTCCCCCCGGCGATTTCTTGATTTCTAGCATCGCCCCCACTCCTCCAGTGCGATACATCAATAGCCAGCTTTGCACCGTGTTTCGATGTTTCCCGACCGCTTTGGCAATCGCACTAATGCTCGGCGCATTCTCTTGTTTCAACCAGTAGAGCACTTGCAATCGTTCTTTAGCGCTTGGCGTTTCGGCTTGCCGCAACTGTTGAGCTAAGTCATCCAAACTTTCTTTCACGTCTATTGACGTTACACCTGCCATGACTAGACTCTCCAAACAACTCCGCTCAGTCTAGTCCATTTGCCGCTTACTCAATTTAAATTGGTATCACTGTAGTAGCGTTTTGTCTTCGGTTCAAAATTGATTACCAAGGTAGCGCCACTGCGCCCCCAAACTTCCGCATTTCCGCAAAAAACTTACCCTGGGCACCATTCTGTGGAAGCGTTGCTAGATACACGGCAGTTTCAGCGCCTTCATCGGCTGTGAACGGCGCATTAGGTCCACCTATGTCAGTTTGCATCCAGCCAGGAGAGTATGCATTTACTAAAATATTGGTGCCTTGGAGTTCCTTCGCCCAGAGCGCCGTCAGTCCATTCAGCCCAACTTTGGAAAGGCGATACGACGGAGCCAACGGATAGTAATCGCTGCCCATAGACGTGAGGGAAGCCATTTCAGTAGACACATTTACGATCCGTCCATAGTTTTGCGCTCTCATCAATGGCATTAGAGCCTGGGTTATTCGAGCAACGGCTAAAACATTGGTTGTAAAGGTTGCCAGCATCGTTTCCATCTGAACCGTAAGCAGACTGGCTTCTTCTGGCTGCACCGTTAGGTTGACACCTGCATTGTTGACCAAAATATCGACTCTGCCATAAGCCTGCTGCAACCAGGTTGTGAACTGCTGCACACTTGCATCGCTCGTGACATCCAGAGAATGAAAATCTACTTGAATATTTTCGCTCAATAGGCGCTGTTGAGCGGATAGACCATCTTGCTCCTTACGACTCGTCAGCACAACCTGAATATTCTCTTGCTGGGCTAACTGGCGAGCGATCGCATAGCCTAATCCTTTGTGACTGCCCGTGATTACGGCAACTTTCTGCGTCATAGTCATCAAATTCCTCTGAGTGAGTTGGCTGTACCGTTACCGTAACAACCCCTAAACTATTGAACAAGCCGATATTTTAGATAAATAACATCAATGAAATCGATGAATCTGGCTGCGATCAACTTGAACTTGTTGGTTGCCTTTGAAGCTCTCCTGGAACAGCGCAGCGTTACTAAAGCTGCCGAGCAGCTTCAGATGGGACAGCCTGCTATGAGTGCAGCGCTCAGTCGTCTGCGTGTTTTGTTTGAAGATGAATTGTTTGTCAGGTTAGGGGGACAGATGCAACCGACGCTCAAAGCCCAGACAATCGCCCCAAGTATCTTGGCAGCATTGCAACAGATTCGCCAAACCGTTACCCAAAGTCAGGCCTTTGAGCCAACTTCTAGCGACCGCACCTTTGCCATTGGCAGTTCAGACTACAGTAGCTTTGTCCTAGTGCCACCGCTGCTAGAGTTTAGTCATCAAGCAGCTCCATCAATCAACTTTCAGATGATTGGATTTGAGAAGGACAGCGTTGGAGATTTACTAGAACAGGGGATAATCGATGTGGCATTGGGTGTTTTTCCCGATCCACCCCGACAAACCCAGTGGGAACCCATCTTTGAAGAACGATTTGTGGGAATTGCCCGTCAAGGACACCCGGCTGTTAAGCAGGGAACCATGAGTTTAGAACTCTTTGCCCAGCTTTCTCATGCCCTTGCCACCCTACGTCGAGATACCATAGGCGAAATCGACAAGGCATTGAGTGAGCAAAACTTAGAGCGTCGTATTGCACTCACAACCCCGCATATGATGGTTTTACCGTTTGCGATCGCGTCTAGTGATCTAGTCGCAGCGCTTCCCCGTCGCATTGCGCTCCGGTTGGCAATGGTCTGCAATTTGACAATTTTTGAACTTCCAGTCAAAACGAAACCATGGATGGTTTCGATGCTATGGAGTGCTTTGAGCAACCAAGATGAAGCAAATCGTTGGTTACGCTGTTCAATCAAAGCGATTTCTCAAAAAATTGAGACACGTTAAGCCGGGAATAATCAAGCGATAGCACTCCCACTAATTTGATGCTCACTGAATCCTGGAGGTTGGCACCTAGGATTTCCACTATGTATCCAAGAACTGAGCCACAATGTTCTACAACCTCGATGCTTTTCGAGCCTCGTTCAACTGTGATTGCACGAGATCCGCTGTCTTAGCAGTCGCAGTATAGTTACTCCAAGCACCGTGATAGCTGCCCGTGTGTTCAGCCAGTAAGTCAGCAATGTGAAACCCATTCTTGACGGTGTTGTTGGCAAGTTCAGCCAGTACCGGAATCCAGGTTGTTACCACCACACCCGCAGCCGACATTCGCATCATCGCAGCCTGTTGATTCAATTCATCAAAGGTTGAAGAAGCATCCATCACCGCGTAAACATCATAGCCTCGCTGGACACCGTAAATTGCAGCAAAAGCGAGACAAGTAGTGGTGTCTAGCGCAGCAATGATCAACTTCTTGCGATTCATCTTTTCGACTGCTTCCGCAGAAGGAGCATGATCCCAAAATTTTACGGTGTCGCGTTCAATAATTTCGTGCTCAGGAAACAGTTCAACCAACTCTGGCATGGTCGGTCCGTTGGGACCCTGGGACCAACTAGTGGTCAGCAACGTTGGTAAGTTAAAGCGCTTGGCAACTTTTGCGAGCGCAATGATGTTGTTCTTCAGTTTCAGTGGCTCAACTGAGGGAAGAAATTGGAAAAGACCCACTTGATGGTCAATCAAGAGCATTGCAGCGTTATCGGGTGTCAATGGTTCCGCGAAGGGATTACGACTTGTCATACTGGTCAATATCTGATGGATGAAAGTACTTCAAATCTGAGTTTATGGTTAAGCCAAGTCTTTGTCTTTCAAAAAAATATGATTATGAGCAGTGAGATTTTGTAAATGACTCACGTTATGCAAGCTTCAAATCTGGTCTCGATCCGGCAATTTATCCATCAAGTTCCCTATGCTCCAGAGCAAAACAGCGAAGTAGCAGGCTGGCAAGACATTATTTTGCTGAAGCACTCGCTCCTACCCGGTGAAATCAATGTCCCTGGACTGGCTGAAAACCTTTTGTTTGTAAGTCTGCTACCCAAAACTCAGTATGAAAATCTGAATGATCAGCGTCTGAAGTCAATGGTTCTGCGTCAAGGTGATGTTGCAATTACACCCGCAGGTTGTTCACAACACTGGCGATGGCTCAGCCCTTTTGCTGCGGCAAATCTGTTTATCTCACCTTTGTTAATCAAGGAGGTCAGCAAGGATCTCGTCAAAGGCGATCCAGATTCTATTCGTTTGATAGAACACGATGTAAAATCCGTGCCTTTTCTTTCTGCCTCGGCAACAGAATTGCTATCTGAACTAGAAGCGGGTTCACCGCATGGCAAGACATACATTGATGCGTTGACTCGCAGCCTGGCAATGTATTTGGTTACGCATTACTCAACTGCAAAAGTTGCAGAAAGGACAGCGTTGTCAAAACCCGATGATACCCGTGTTGCTTATGCAATCGATTTCATTGAGTCTCACTTGGGCGAGGACTTGCCTCTGGCAGCGATCGCTTCTGCCTGCAATATGAGTGTCAATCATCTATGTGCCGTCTTCAAACATACTGTTGGTCAGTCGGTTCATCAGTTCGTAATTCAGCAAAGAATTGAGAGAGCCAAGACTTTGCTTAGAGATCCTAGAAAGTCGCTTGCAGAAATTGCTCAAGAGATAGGTTTCTCCAGTCAATCCCACTTCACAACCAGTTTTTCCAAAATTTGTGGAAGCACCCCCAGCCAATATCGTCAAGATTTCAACTAGCAATCACCCTAGAAACGATGCTTGATTCGCGTCTATCACTTCACCGATAACCTCAAAACACCATTCTCACCGCTCGCCTTCAAATATCTAATACCGAACGGAAGATAACCTTCAAATTACTTCCTCACTAACAACCTTGAAATAACTTGACGCTGAATACCAACAGATAGCCTTTAACCTGCCGCCTTGGCTGACATCTCTGCGGCATAACGGCTAAGCTGAGCGGTGTGAAACCATTTTTAGCGAAGCTCAGCGCTATCACCTTCACATCCGCTCCAACACCTGGTTAGGCATTTCCGGGTTCATTGGGTTGCTACACAAGGGCGACGGAGCGAGAATGGCAGTGCTGCAACTGCTGGCGCGGGGCAACAGCAATCAAAATAGCGCTGCTCTCAGTGTCTCTGAAGGGACAGTGAAATTTCACATCAACCATATTTTGTACAAGTTAGGGGTAAGCGATCGCACCCAAGCCGTCATCGCTGCTCTCAAACGGGGTCTAGCTCACTTAGAGTAGCAATCATGCCTAGCCAAAAGTTAAGCAAATGCCTCAGTAAAAAGTCAAAATCTGAGACTGCCTTTTGGTTAGTTTAAAGCCTGGATTGAAGGCAGTTTGCAACTTAAGTTAAACCTCATAGAATAAGCGCATGTGTGACTGCCATGAGTCATCCCACCGAAATCGACAAGACAAAACGCGACATGAGGGAAGAACCGATTGTTCTAGTCTCCCGCTTTAAGCCGCAAGCAGGGATGGAGACAGCACTCTACAACGAGCTTTATGAGATTGCTCAACAGAGCCGCCAGGAAGCCGGATGTCAGCTTTACATCATGCACCAAGCCGTAGATGATCAGGTGACGATTCTGCTCTATGTCGTTTGGGAAAATCAGGCAGCTCTAAATTTTCATCAGCAAACCGACTACTTCAAACAGTTCATCGCGAAGTCGGATACCTTACTGGCTGCGCCGATCGACGTGTCATTGTGGAGTGAGGTGAGCCGATGAGCAAGGTTTGTGCTTTGGTGGGGGCAGGAGCAGGGTTAGGATTAGCGATCGCCCAACGGTTTGGTCGAGAAGGGTATCAACTTGCACTCTTAGCCCGTCGCCCGGCAGCGTTGGCTGAGTATACAAAAACCTTGAGCGATGTAGGAATTCAGGCAACTGGATTTAGCGTTGATGCGGCTGATCCTGACTCGATCACGACAGCCTTTGCAGCAATCAATCAAACGCTTGGTCATCCTGATGTCCTAGTTTACAATGCTGCCCTGCTCAAGCAAGATTCTGTGATGAGTTTGACCGCCGAGACGTTAGTGCAAGACTTCAAAGTTAACGCGGTAGGAGTCATCACTGCGATTCAACAAGTGTTGCCTGAGATGCAACATCAACGAAGTGGAACCATTTTACTGACGGGTGGTGGACTAGCGCTTTATCCTAGCCCCCAACAGATTTCATTAGGGATCGGCAAAGCGGCAATCCGTTACCTTGCCTTAGGTTTGGCAGACGAACTGAAAGTAGACGGCATTCACATTGCGACTGTGACCATTTGCGGAGAGATCGCACCAGGAACAAAATTTGATCCCGATGCGATCGCGGCTGTCTACTGGCAACTACACACCCAAACTCCTGAAACTTGGCAGGTCGAATATGTCTATCAGTGAGGTCAATTGAATGCAATTTCTAGTCATCGGACGCATCACTGCTGGAACTGAGATTGAACAAGTCTTACCCTTCGTGAAGCCAGAAGCCGCTAAGGCGTGGGAGCTTTACGCCAGCAATCATCTTCGTTCCATCCATTACATTGCCGACAAAAGTGGAGCTGTGCTGCTCTTTGAGGCAAACAATTTAGAAGAAGTCAATGCAATGATTGCTCAGTTGCCAATGGCACAAGCAGGAGTCCTGCAATTTGAAGTCATTCCCTTACTGCCGTATACAGGCACCGAAGCACTTTTCGTCAAGTAGCCATCAGTTAAAACAATCCTATGAGCCATCATTTTGATTCGCCAGAATCTCGACAAGATAGCCGCATCAACATCTGCGATATTTATTTGTTCAATAGTGACACTCCCAAAACAATTGTCGCTATTATGACGCTCAGTCCTCTCGCCGGACTGCCTTCGCCTTTTACTGGACAACCTCAGTGGGATACCTTTAGACCCGAAACAGCCTGTGAATTTCGCTTTGATACCAATGGGGATGCAAAAGCTGATGCTATCTTCAGATTCATTTTTCAGGGGGATGTCGCTCCTCAAGCCTGGATGCTCACCTACCTGAGCGGCGAAGCAGCACATGATCCTCGGGCTACAGGTGAAGCATTAGGACTGGGAACCATGAATGAAATTGCGACTGTTGCCAATGTAGGACGTATTTGGGTCGGACTGGCAGGCGATCCCTTCTTTTTAGATGCGGTTGCTGCCCGTGTTTGCCTCGATCAGGCCATTCAAAATAACGTCTGGAATCCAGAGAGTTTTAGCACTGGAGCCAGCACAACGGGGGCTACTAATGTGCTGGCGATCGTTGCCGAACTGCCCCTTGATCTCATTTCAACTGCTCCGTTTGGCTTCTATGCAACGGTTTCAGCCAACGATCACGGGCATTGGACGCAGGTGAATCGCTGCGGCAAGCCCAATTTTGCTGCAACGTTTAATGACAACCCCGCAGGATCATTACTCTACAACTCCACCGATCCGGATACTGACTATGACAACTTCGCTCAGCCAGTAATGGATCTGGTGACTCAAATTTGTCGCGTTGCAGGCAGTACCGATGAACCTGCAAGTTATGGACAGATGGTAGCAAATTGGCTATTTCCAGATGTGCTTCCCTTCGACTCACAGCTTCCAGCCGGTTTTGGATTTGCGGGCATCAATGGGCGAAGACTACAAGATGATTTCGGTACGGTTGTTTACACCTTGTTTTTCAACACCTTACTTCAGAACAAAGTGCCGCCACCCAGTGATCTGAGAGCCGAATTTCCCTATATTGCTCCAGCTAGACCGCTACCGACGCAACCATCCGTTAGCGTTCCTAGCCGACAGGAAGGGTAAAAGTCTCACAGATTGGTAATGCCTCGCTTGAGCGCAACCAGAACGGCTTGGGTACGATCGCTCACATTCAGTTTTCTCAAAATGCCATTGACGTGAAACTTGATCGTCCCTTCGCTGATGTGGAGTGCGTCAGCAATCTCCTGGTTTGACTTGCCTTCTGTCAGCAGCAGCAGCACTTGCCGTTCACGCTCGGTTAACTGAGGACTGTTCATTCGTTCTGCCAGTCTGGCACCGACATCAGGCGGAATGTATTTCTGTCCTGCATGAACACGCCTAATCCCATCCACTAAAGTTTGATGAGTGACATTCTTGAGCAGGTAACCTCTGGCTCCAGCGCTCAGTCCTCGATAGATATCTTCATCGCCGTCGTAGGTAGTCAAGACAATAATGTGGGCATCAGAAAACTCTCGGCGAATGGCAGCGATCGCCTCCACACCGCCCATCTCTGGCATTTTCAAATCCATCAACACGACATCGGGTTGGTGTTGGCGAAAAAGTTCGACCGCTTCGACTCCTGTACTGGCTTCGGCAACCGTTTCGATGCCTTCGCTACAGTCAATAATCATGGCTAAGCCCGATCTCACCACGGGGTGGTCATCGGCAATTAAGACTCGAATGTTGGTATCACTCATGGCTAACTGGGGGGCGCTAGCAGGATAACGGTCTGATAGAGAAAACGGAGTTCGAGCTTTGCGATGTTTTGTTTGTGGTTGATCATTGCTTTTTCTCTGCGGTATGTTCACTGCTTTGCTCCCTTTTCCTTTCCCTAACCGAGCGGTGCTTCGACCAGAATTTGAGTGCCTTGCCCTGGTTGACTAGATAAACTCATTTGGGCACCAATGCGATCGCAGCGCTCATACATGCTGATCAGTCCAAAGCCGCCGTTGATGTTGTCGGGTGTGGTAGGTGGGATGAAGCCTCGCCCATTGTCGTGGATGGTGAGGCTGATACGATCACTGTCGTAGGCAAGTTCGATGGCAAGTGTATCCGCCTGAGCGTGTTTTAGGGCGTTGGTAACGGCCTCTTGCCCAATTCGCAGCAGGTTCATGCCGATGAAGGGTGGCAGGCTGTAAGGGCTTCCCTGCACATTGACTTCAACGGCGATCGAGGTGTTACGAGTCATTTGCTCCACACTTTCATAGAGCAGTTGCGCTAAGTCTGCATACTCAGCGGCAAGCGGATAAAGTGCCCAGACCGATCTCCGCGCTTCAGTCAGTCCGGCTTCGGCTAGTTGACTCATGTGTTTAAGAATCTGCTGAACGGTTTGGGATTCTTCGTGAACCAGCGATTTGACTACTTCGATCTGAAGGGAAATGCCTGTGAAGGCTTGAGCAAGGGTATCGTGGATCTCGCTTGCCATGCGGTTACGTTCTTCTAATAGAGCCGCGTCTTTAGCCTGCTCAGCTAACTGAGCCATTTGAATAGCCAGGGCAGCATGGTGGGCAAAGCTGCGGCACTGCTCAAAGCGAAACTCACTCGGCGGTTGATCCGTGGTGAAAGCAAGTCCCATAAAGCCTAATACTTGTTCACCGATCGCCAGCGGAATCATGAAGACAGTTTTGTGTCCATGCTGCTGGTGCCAAGGGCGCGAAAATTTCCAGGTTTCTGATAACGGTTGATCTTGAGTAAACCAAATAACCTGGTGGTCTGGGTCTTGAACCATCTGCAAAATCTGCGTCAGGTCGGCAGGCACAGGCGGACGCCAGAGTTCAGCACGAGGATCAGTAGCAATGTCTATCACTTCTCCATGTAACACTAAAGCCATCATCTGTAGAGTATGGGAGGCACTATGGTAGAGAAATATAGCCCCCGTTGCGGCGCGGCTAGATTGAATCGCCCCCTGAAGCGCAGCCACCAGAAATGAGTGCAAACTATCTGTGCTGCTGAGGTGTGTCACGGAGCGACGCAATGAGGCGTTCGCTTTTGCGAGTTCTGCGACCTGTTCTAAGGCTGCTACTTCTCCTTCACGGGCAAGAACTTCGTTCAGCTTCGCTAACGCCGCTTGCTTGTCAGCTTCTCCTAAGATTGTTAGTTGAAGCACCAACGCGATTTGTTGAGCCAGGGCCAGAACCAATTCTTCCTCGACTGAACTAAAAGTGATTGGCTGTGGAAACGCCATTGCTAAGAGTCCTAAGGGGCGATCGCCGACCATCAGCACACAGGTGCTGGTGCCCCGATAACCACGGCTTTGAAACCATTCTGAGACATCTTGCCACAACCGTCCTTCAAAGTCTTCTTGATTAAGGACAGCTAACCTGGGCTGTTCGCAAAGCTGAGAAAAAATCAAAGTGCGCTCAACGGGAATAGGGGATTGAAATAGGATCGGTTCATCGTCAGCAGGGGTGAAAAAATGCTGCCCATCCTGGCAGCGAATGGTCAGGTTGAGGGTATTCTGGTCGGCATCATAGCTAAAGATGTGCCCCACCAAAGCCCCTGAATAGCGAACGACTTCCACTAGCAAGTGCCCCAAAACATCGTTGAGGTTGGGATTTGTAGATAGGTCGCTCAAGCTGTTGCGCAGCAGGGTGTTGGCTCTCGATAGTTCTGCGGCCTGATGCTGAGCTGCTTGTTTTTGCTCACGAGCGATCGCCGTTTGTTTCGCCGCTTCTGCTAATCGTGTGAGTTGAATTGCCAGTGTTACCTGCTGCGCCAAGGCATAGGCAAGTTCAATCTGTGGCTCACTGAAAGGACGGCTCCCTGGAAAAAAGACAATCAGTGCCCCGATTGTCTTGTCACCTAAAATCAACGGCACATTGAGGGCACTGCTAACCCCACGCGAGCTGTACCAAGCGCCAGCATCTAAGCCAGATTCATGGGCAATCTGGCTTAGATGCGGACTGGTTGCCATATCTTCAGTGATGAAGTGATTCCGGCGATGGTGAAGGCTTTCTTGCTGAATCATTGCCGCTGGCACAGGGTAGCCAAACGAGCCAATATGCCCTGGTTGTTCCTCTGGTTTGAGGATCTGCCCCTGCCAATACGTTAACCCGACATAAGCAAGATTAGCGGGTTCGGGATGGTACCAATACTCTGCTAGCGGCGCTTCCAGCTGATCCGCAATCACTCGGAGCACCTGTCCTAAAAAGCGATCAAGGTCTGTTTCCATTGCCAGCACATCGACCGTTCGCTTAAGCGCCTTATTCACTTTCTCTAGTTCAGCCGATCGTGCTTGTTCCGCTTCTAGAATGGCTTGCTGAGTGCGTTGCGTAGCTTGGCGCAGCCTCTCGCGCTGAATGGCACTGCCAATACAATCAGCAGCAATCTTCAATACCGACAGTTCTGCTGGACTGCGATGTTTTGCTTCACGGCAGTCATCAAACCCAATGACTCCCCAATACTTATCCTCAACAAAAATGGGAACAGCATAGAGCGCTTTCAATCCTAGTTCTGCTTGCTCACTTCGGAACGGTTCAGGCATTTCTTCCAGCAGACAGCTAATGCTTTGATTTTGACTCAAACGCTCATACCACTCCTCAATGCCCTCCCAGGTTCCTTGTGATAAATCAGGATGAGAAATCTGTGGCGTGGTATGAGGAGAAGTCCATTCATACAACACTTTCCATCCTGTAGATGCAGAGTTAAAGGAAGGGGCAGAATTCTCGATCACCGCTACGCGATCAGTCTCCAAACTCTCGCCAATGATTTGTAAAGTTGTGTTGACGGCTTGATCAAGAGGCGAAATCGTCAGTAAAGCACTAGCAACTTGGGCACTAGCTTCTAAAAGGCGATGTTCTGAAGCATTGCTAACGCTGAGTTGCAGTGATTCCTGTTCGCACGACTGGAGCCGCGATCGCAGCAGGGCATTCTCTTGTTCCAGCGCAGAGAGGCGATCGTGGAGTTGAGCCAGTGCTGTGTCTATAGCAACCTCTAGAGCAAGAACAGGGTTTTCCTGAAAATTCGGGATTGGACGCAGTCTTACTATACAAGCTTCAGATTGAACTGAACTCAACGAAAGTTTAGACAAAATCCAACGAAAGTTAGGGCTGTATCCTTAACTTTTGTTCATCCAAAACCCAACTTCTTTAATAGGTATTCCAATCTCAGGACTAGCGACAGCTAGAGAATAACCGATTAAGCTCTTGTTCAAGCGCAATTCCACAGCTACTCAACTGCAAATTGCTTGGGTGAAAGGCTTGGAGACATTTAAGGAGGTGAACATTTAAGGAGGTGATAGAACTGGTATCGGCTTCATGTCATCTTGACCCACGATTTCAATTCGATTGCTCACCAAGCTGTTTCTGAAGGAAATCAACCAGCAACCGCACCTTGGTTGACAGGTGACGATTGACCGGATAGATTACCGAAATCGAAAGTTCGGGTGGCTGATAGTTGGGCAATACAATTCGCAGCGTCCCTTGTTGCAGTTCCTGCTCGACAATAAATGTCGGCAGTAACGTAATCCCTAAACCACCAACGGCTGCATCCCTAAGGACTTCGCCGTTATTAGAACACAGTACTCCATTCACCGAAACTGTTTGCTCTCCTTCGGGTCCAATCAATGTCCACTGATCTTCCACGGCAAGTTGACCATAATGCAAACAAGAATGGTGCTGCAATTCATATGGGTGATTGGGAGTTCCATATCTCTCTAGATATCTGGGAGCCGCACACAGCACTCGGGGAGCCGCAGACAACGGATGCACAATCAAACTTGCGCTCTCTTGAGCTTTGGCAATTCGTACTGTGACATCGAAGCCTTCTTCGATCGGGTCAATAAAGCGATCGTTCAGGGTCAGTTGTACCTGAAGATCGGGATACTGCACGACAAAGTCAGCAAGGGCAGGAGCCAAGTGCATGGTGCCAAACGTCATCGGCGCGTTCACTCTTAGTCTACCTCTCGGTTCCGCTTGTAGTTGAGTCAGCGATCGCTCTGCTTCCTCCAGACTTGCCAAAATCTCCAGGCACCGCTCATGAAACGCTAACCCGCTCTCCGTCGGAGTTACTATCCGCGTACTGCGATGCAACAACTGCACTCCCAGTTCATTTTCCAGGGCAATCACCAGTTTATTGACGACCGATCGTGATACTCCCATGTCCCGCGCCGCTGCCGCAAAACCACCCGAAATCACGACTTGGGTAAAGGCGCGAATACTTTCGAACTTATCGATTGTGCGTTAAAGGATTGTGGGCTTGGTAAAGGTTAAAGGATTGTGGGCTTGGTAAAGTAGGATCAATTCTTTCCCCTCAAGAAGCTATGGAATGCCGACTTTGTGGTCATCCTAAGTGTCATAAGCATGGCAAGCTGCCCAATGGACACCAACGCTATTTCTGCCCTCACTGCCAGCAAACCTTCTGTGAGAGCTTTGACACGCTGTACTACTGGCGACGAGTGAGTCCGGAACAAGTTCAGCAGGTGCTACAAGCTCATAGTGAGGGCAGCAGCTTACGAGGGATTAGCCGAATTACAGGCTTGGCATACAACACCGTGGTCAGTATTGTTCGGGCATCGAGTGCCAAGGCTCAGCTAATTCATAACGACCAGGTCAAGCAAGTGGCAACCGCAGAGGTGAGTGCGGATGAGATGTGGTCTTTCGTGCAAAAAAACAGAAGCAATGTCTTTCCAATGAATTAGAAGTGGGAGACTGCTGGATAGGTCTGAGTTTAGCGGACTCCAGTGGACTGATTTTAGCGGCACGAGTGGGCAAGCATACAGACGAACTTATTGAGGAATTGGTAATTAGTACACAGGGAAAAACGGCTTGCAAACAGTGGAACAGTGATGACTGGGGAGGCTATGAACGAGTCCTTCCGCCTGAAATTCTGCACTATGTTGGCAAAGACAAAACGCAGCGCTTAGAGCGAACCAACGGCATCGTCCGACAACAAACTGCTCGATGGCACCGCAGGCAAAACAAGTTCGGCAAGCTGTGGGAGCAAACGAAAGTGACAACACGCTTAGTAGTCAGCTATTTCAATTGGATTTGGCGGCATAGTCGATTCAAAACAACTGCGGCTCAACGAGCAAAACTGGCTGAGCAGCCTTGGACCTGGCAGGATGTCGTTACCTACCCCACAATCCTTTAGTGCACTACCAACTTATCCATTGGCGAGGCATTGTAAATTTTTTAGAGACAGTCTGTACGCAAAATAACATATTGTCTTTTATTTCAGTTGAACTCATAATACCGATGTTGCTAAAACAAATTGCTCCCACCCATTCGAAATCACAAGATATGATTGCAATTCGACCGGCTCAGGATCGTGGTACTGCTAATTTTGGTTGGCTCGATAGTCGTCACACTTTCTCCTTTGGTGAGTATTACGACCCCGATCACATGGGCTTCGCTAACTTGCGTGTGATTAACGAAGACAAAGTGACTCCTGGACAAGGCTTCAGTACTCACGGGCACCGCGATATGGAAATCATTTCCTATGTGTTAGAAGGTGCTTTGGAACATAAAGACAGTATCGGTACAGGCTCAGTGATTCGTCCTGGAGATGTGCAGCGGATGTCTGCTGGCACGGGCATCCAGCACAGCGAGTACAATGCTTCCAAAACCGAGCCAGTCCATTTCCTACAAATCTGGATTTTGCCAGAACAGAAAGGGATTGAACCCGGTTATGAACAAAAGACCTTTACTGACGCAGAGAAGCGCGGGACGCTGAGGTTGGTTGGCTCTCGTGATGGTCGTGATGGCTCCATTACGATTCACCAAAATGTTGACTTTTACGCTGCCACGTTGAACGAGGGCAATGCCATCAGCCACACCTTCGCCAATGGACGAGTTGCCTGGTTGCAAGTGGCGCAGGGTGCCGTTCAACTGAATGGTCAAACACTGGCCGCTGGCGATGGGGCTGTGATCGCTCAGGAATCACAGATTACGCTGCAAGGTGCGTCTAATACTGCTGAAGTATTGCTGTTTGACATGGCGGCATAGTATCTGGGTGGCAGTGCACATACCTCCATTAGTATCTATTCAGTAACAAATAGTTACCTGTGCTGCTTTCCGTCGAGATTTTAATCGTTGCTCGACATCTAATTTGCTCTACCTCTGAATGATGCAATAGGAGCTTAAACGCAATGTCAAACAAAACGTTTGTATTAGTACATGGGGCATGGCTCGGCGCTTGGTGTTGGGATCAGGTCAAACCGCTGCTGACTGCCGCAGGGCATGACGTTGTTGTACTAGATCTGCCGGGCAGTGGTGCTGATCAAACGCCGATTGCCCAAGTCACGTTGCAAGGTTATACCGATAGAGTGGTGGAAACCATCAACGCGCAGGTACAACCCGTAACTTTAGTGGGGCACAGCATGGGCGGCATTGTCATTTCTCAGGCGAATGAGGTGGTTCCCGATCGTGTGGAAAAACTCGTTTACATCAGTGCTTACCTATTACAAGCGGGTGAGTCACTGTATGGTAAAACTCAGGAACCGGAACACGCAGGTTCCAAGCTATTTACAAACTGGGTGCAAACGTCACCTGAAGCTGCCAGCGTTAACCCTGATGGGGTGAAAGAGGTCTTTTGTGCCGATTGTAGTGATGCTGATGTGGCAGTGATTCAAGCCAAGATGCGAGAACAGGCGATCGCCCCTTTTGCTACACCATTGACAGTGCATGCTGATGCCAAACAATATGCTGAAAAGCGCTTCTACATTGAAACAATGCAGGATAATACCGTGCCTAACATCATTCAGCAGAAGATGTATACTGCCTTACCCTGTCAAAAAGTTCTGACAATGGCGACCAGCCATTCTCCCTTTGCTGCGAACCCACAGCAGCTTGTAGAATTCCTGACCACATTATGACGTTCACTGATGGCGAATGTGCGTGAGCAAACAATTTGGCACAATAGCAAATCGATGGCGCAAACCCTCTATGCCGCTTCGGACAAGCCTCCTGCACTTTAAGATCACGAATGGATGCTCAACCTACTGTAGAGAGCTAGAAGCCCCAGACAGTAAAAGTTTTCAAGCATGAGAGAACGCGCCACTCATTTGCTGATTGCGCCATGTTTGCTGCTCATTTACAAGTTACCGACGACGATGAAAGCCATTTTCTCAAACTGGTGGAACTCACGTTAGATGCGTTAGAAGCGCTGTGGGAGGTAAGAAATCTACGCAAAACGCAGGCACTTGAAAACCGATCTACACTCGATTCAATTTTTACTCTCGGAACAATTCATTCGTCAGTAGAGGAACTTAACGATGGAACTGCAAAACAAAGTGGCATTAATTACGGGAGCCAGTAGCGGCATTGGTAAAGCGATCGCGCAAGACCTCGATCAAGCTGGAATGAAGTTAGTGCTGACGGCGCGATCGCAAGACAAATTGGATCAACTGGCAGCTTCGCTAAAAAACGCCAAAGTCTTGGCGGCAACAATTACCGATGACGATGTACCCCAAAAGCTGGTGGATTTTGCCATCTCGACCTTTGGACAACTCGATGTGGTGATCAACAATGCGGGAGCCATGACCACAGGCGCGATCGAGGAAGTTGACATCGAAGCAGTCTGCCAGATGGTACGACTCAATGTGGAGTCTGTATTCCGACTTGCCTACATCGCTCTCCGACAGTTCAAACAGGCAGGCAGCGGCTTTTTGATTAACACCTCCAGCGTCGCAGGCTTGAAAACCACACCGAAAAACGCCGCCTACAATGGCACTAAATTCGCTGTTGAAGCCTTTACGGATGCCCTACGCATGGAACTAGCAGGCAGCGGAATTAAAGTTGCGGCGATCGCTCCTGGTACAGTTGATACTGGACTATACGACCATTGGGGACAAGGCGATAAAGATTGGGTCATGTCTGGTGGATCGCTGCAACCCGAAGATATTGCCCGTGCGGTGCGGATTGTGCTCGAGCAACCCGATCATGTGCTGATTCCGAGAATGCTAGTTGTACCGACAAATCAACCCGTGTAAGTTGGTTGATCACTAGTGATGCATCAAGAAGTATTTGGAAATGTTGCAGCAGAAGCAAATTTTAGTGCAAACGGCACGAGCCATGCAAGCCCAAGGCATTACGCTCTAAACAGATTTGTTTGTAGAAGGTTAAATCGGGAATTAGCGAGTGAATTCTCACACGCAAACACACAGTCTTTGTCTCCGCTGATATGACAAAGAGCATGGCAGGGGAGACAACCTCTTATCCCTCATTCCATGCTGCAACAGTCCGTGAACTATTTTAATGAGGAAACTTCTCATGTCCACATTTAAGTACAACCGTCTCGACAAGAACAACGCTGCCGTTTTACTGGTCGATCACCAAACAGGGCTTTTCTCATTGGTCAAGGACTTTAGTGCGAGCGACTTCAAAAACAATGTGCTTGCACTTGCTGGTACAGCCAAGTTCTTTAACCTGCCCACCGTTTTAGCCACCAGCTTTGAGCAAGGTCCAAACGGTCCGTTGCTGCCGGAGATCAAGGAGATGTTTCCGGACGCTCCCTACATTGCTCGTCCTGGACAGATTAACGCCTGGGATAATGAGGCTTTTGTTAAAGCCGTAGCAGCAACGGGCAAGAAACAGCTAATCATTGCTGGCATCGTGACAGATGTTTGTGTCGCATTTTGCGCTCTATCAGCCGTCGAAGCTGGCTATGACGTTTTTGTAGTGACGGATGCGTCTGGCACCTTTGATGAAGTTTGTCGCCACGCTGCTTGGAGTCGGATGTCGAGTGCAGGTGTTCAATTAGTCAATTGGTTTAGTGTTGCGTGTGAACTACACCGCGATTGGCGCAACGACATTGAGGGATTGGGCACCCTTCTAGCAGGATATCTTCCTGACTATAAGAATTTAATGACTAGCTATGCAGTCGCCAAGGCTGATGCAAGTGTGGGTTCTGAAAAATCAATGGCAATGACTAGTGGGTAACTGAGTTAATTTTGTCTCCATTCGATTAGCGGTGTCCTTCGATCTACCCTAGGTCATCACACTTTGAACTTAGCGGAGACATACATGTTTCTAGCCGATGATGGCTACCTGCAACGCACAAATTAACTTTTAGGAGAGTCCCATGAAGAACAAGTTCACTGTCGAGAATGCGGCGATGCTGCTGATTGACCATCAGCAAGGCACCATCAAACTTGCCCGCAATTTGCCACGCGAGGAAATTGTTAAAAACACTCGTGCCCTAGCTCGTACAGCAGTTGAAGGTGGAATGCCATTGGTGTTGACCACCAGCATGGAAGAGCACTTTCAAGGGTTATTGCTGGATGACTTGCAAACCATCGCGCCTGAAGCCTACAACAACCGGATTAAACGTCCCGGTGTGGTGAACTGCTGGGAATATGACGAGTATAAAAGTGCAGTGATTGCCACAGGCAAGAAAAAGCTGATTATGGCAGGGTTGACGAATGACGTGTGTATCGTCTATCCCGCTATCAGCGCGACCGAAGAGGGGTTTGAAGTTCAGGTGGTAGTGGATGCAGGCGGCTCACCTACAACGCTGGCGGACGAAACGGCTTTGAGACGGATGGAGAAGCACGGGGTCACCTTGACTTCTACCAATCAAGTGATGGCAGAACTGGCGAACTCCTGGTCAGAAGGGGTTGGACAGACCATCCAGACCATCATGTATAGCTACAGACAACAGTGTTAGGACACAGCATCTTTCAGGACCGACTCCATTGCTTGCCGTAAAGAACTAAAGCTAGACAAGCTGTTGCGAATACGACTTTTCAGCCAGGCCCAACACTTTTCAATCCGATTGAAATCTGGAGAATAAGCGGGTAAATATAACAACCGACACCCTACCGACTCCACCAATTGAGCAACCCGTCCCCCATGATGAAACGTGGCATTGTCGAGAATCAAAACCTTCCCAGGCTTAAGCGTTGGCAGCAAACACGTTTCTAGCCAGATTTCAAACACGACTCGATTACAAGAGCCGTTCACGGTAAAAGCAGCACTCAGTTGGTGCTCACAGTAAGCCGCAATCATATTGATTCGTTGAACCCGTCGCCCTGACTTGAGTGCTTCAAATCGCACACCGGGTTCACACCAACCATATCCATAATCCTCTCGCTCATCCATTCCCGATTCATCGATGTACACCCGGTCGGATAAAGACACTTTGGCTAGCTGCTCTAGGAACTCTGCTCGTTTGTGCTCATCGCGTTCAAGGTAGCCATAGGTCTTTTTTTTCGACTCAAGCCCAGTTTGTGTAACGCCCTGGAAATTGTGCGAACACTGAGTTGGTCTTGCCACAACTCGACCATTTGCGCTTGGGTTGTGCCCCCATGCTGCTTGGCAAATTTGGCAAACTTGTCCCAATCGGTGATTTTGCTGGTGGTTCGATGGGGACGAGTTGTTTTGGCTTGGTAGTCTCCAGTTTCCTTCTGTCGCTTCAGCCATAGATTGATCGTGTTGCGACTGAGTTGAAACACTTGGGCGGCTTCACTCTGCTTCATGCCGTCTAATTGGATGGCATTGATCACCTTTTGTCGCAAGTCGTAACTGTATGCTTTTGCCATAGATGCACTCACCCTCCTATAGCTGGGGATACCTCTCAGTCTATGTCCTATTGGTCCTGGCAATAGCTATATCAAGAAATTCTTGCCAAGTTGGTTGAGGTGTAGAGATGACCCACACCACAAAAATCCTGGTCGTTCATACCCCAACGCTGGGGAGCACCCAAAAAATGGCTGAGGCAGTTGTCGATGGTGCCCGATCGCTCTGCGGATGCACAGGTGAAACAATCTTTGATGTTGATCTTTACTAAACCCTATTCTTTCTATGACTCATCTTCTTCATCTTGATTCAAGTCCGCGCGACGATCGCTCGATATCCCGCACCCTCTCAAAAGAATTCATCGCCAACTGGAAAGCGGCACATCCCAGTGATACCGTGACCTATCGCGATTTAGGGCATCATCCCGTTCCCCTAATTGATGAACCCTGGATCGCTGCCGCTTACTCTGCACCTGACCAACACACGCCCGAACAAGCCGCTGCCATTCGTCCCTCGAATGAACTCGTGGATGAATTCTTAGCAGCCGATCGCTATGTCTTCAGCGTCCCAATGTATAACTTCAGCATTCCCGCAGGTTTTAAGGCATACCTTGACCAAATTGTGCGCGTCGGTCGTACCTTTAGCGTTGAAGCCGATGGCAGTTACAAAGGCTTGGTTACAGGCAAAAAGCTGTTGATTATTACGGCGCGGGGCGGTTCCTATCCTAAAGATACGCCTTACTATCCCTACGATATGCAGGAACCCTATCTGCGACTCATCTTCGGCTTTATTGGCATCACCGATGTTGAAGTGATTCACGCCGATAATCTGATGGGTGGAGATGATGCTCGTCAGCAGGCGATCGCTACTGCTCAATCTGCCTTAAAAGTGGTGGTGTCTCGTTAGTCGGTTGCCTGCAATCACACTGATTTCTAATTCGAGACGGGCTGCCTAAAATTGCCTAACCATTTGATGTCTCTATGATGGTTGCTCCAGATGAAACGTTTCTCTCGGTTTATTCTGCCTTCTTTAATGACTGGAGTGTCTCTCATTCCACAAACTCTACTGGGGTCTGCCGCTGCTCAGGAGCCGATGAGTAGTCAGATGACATCGGTGAGCCAGCTTGCCGATGTACAACCAACCGATTGGGCGTTTCAGGCGTTGCGATCGCTGGTGGAACGCTACGGTTGTATGGCTGGCTATCCTGACCAAACATTTCGCGGACAGCGATCTCTGACTCGTTATGAGTTTGCTGCCGGGTTAAATGCCTGTCTCGATCAACTCAATCAGCGCCTCGCCGGTGCTACAGCAGAGTTAGTTAAAACAGACAATCGACAAACCTTGCAACGACTTCAGGAGGAATTTGCTGCTGAACTGGCAACACTGCGAGGACGAGTAGATACCCTTGAAGCTCGAACTGCAACCTTAGAAGCTCAACAATTTTCGACCACCACTAAACTCACTGGACAGGTCCTCTTCTCAATCAATGGCGGCGATTTTGCAGGGGAAAGCATCATTGATCCAACTGGGAGAGTATTGGCTGATCAGGACTTGAATCTAACGGTTCTCTACCGAGTTGCCCTCGATCTAAACACCAGTTTTACGGGTACCGACTTACTCAAAATTCGGATTGATACGGGCAGCAATGGCGCGAACGACAATGTTGCGGGTGTTTTAGAGCCAAACTTTGGCAGCGTGTTAGATTACTCGGTTAAACCACCCAGCGATGGGAATTTTGGGATTGGGCGGCTGTCTTACACTTTTCAGCCTGTTAGAAATCTTAGTGTTTCCATCGGTCCCGATATTCGCACCACCGATTACGTCGATCGCAACAGCTACGCCAACGCCAGCTTTCGAGACTTCAGCACCCTAGCACTGGTCAACAATTTTATTCTGTTTCCAGTCAACGGCCCTAGTGCTGGAGCGGCAATCGACTGGAAACTGGGGGACTTCAGCCTGCGCGCTTTGTATGCTGCTGCCGATGCTGCCAATCCTGGTACTGGGCAACCCATTCGAGGCACGTCTTCTTTCACCCGAGTTTTGTATCCTAATAGTGTGACTAGCCCAGCAGCATTAGGCGATCGTGGTCTGTTTGGTGATACCTATCAAGGCACGGTTGAAGTGGAGTATGCCCCTTTCCGCAATTTGGCGATTCGCTTGCAGTACAGCGGTGGAGAAGTGTTTGACCAGCGTTTTGATGTCTTTGGGGTGAATGCAGAAGTTCGCCTCACGCCTAAAGTGGCGATGTTTGGTAGGTATGGCGTGGGCACGTATCGCAACACCGCCTTTAAAGATGTCACTCTGGCTTACTGGATGACCGGCATTGCTTTTCCTGACCTGTTTAAGCAAGGGGCGATCGGTGGCATTGCCGCTGGTCAACCGATCATTGCCTCTGAGATTGGCAACGCGACTCAAACCAACTTTGAAGCGTTCTATAACTTTCCCATCACTGATGCAATTCGCATCACGCCCACACTCCAGGTGATTACAAAGGCTGGGAACCAGGACGCAAACGGCACGATCGTCACCGCTACAGTGAGAACTGTTTTTCTGTTTTGAACATGGCAATCAGAAGAGACAAATTCGATGATGGAAGAATCGTTAACCCTTGGCACAGATGAAGACTCTCCAGTCACGGCAATTATTTCTCATGTCGTACGTCCTGGGCGGGAACAAGGCTATGAAGAGTGGTTTCATGGCATCGGCGGCGATGCCCGAAAATTCAAAGGACATTTGGGTGTCAGCACCATTCGACCGCAGGATCATTCCCATCCTGAGTATGTGGTGATCCTCAAGTTCGATCGCTACGACAACCTCAAAACCTGGCTAGAGTCCGATGTGCGGCACGCATGGATTGAACGATTACAACCCCTGATTGAACAGCCAGAATCCATTCAAACTCTTACCGGATTGGAAACCTGGTTTAGTCTACCCAATCAGCCGCTCAAATCTCCGCCCCCTCGCTACAAGATGGCGATCGTGACATGGCTAGGCGTGTTTGTCACTCTGACTGTCGTCAGTCGATTACTCGCTCCGATTCTGTCCAACCTACCAATATTGCTCAATCAACTGGTCACCACTGGTCTGGTCGTCGCCCTGCTTACCTACCTGATCATGCCCCGCCTGACCAGGCTATTTAAGCGATGGCTCTACCCGAAACTCTAACCTGTTCTCTTCCCCTATTCCCTGTTTCCCCATTACTGAAGGTCGCAACTATGATGGACTACCCCCAATCGGCGTGTCGAAGTTTCTTGCAAGCTCATCAACGGGTGAAATCTGGACAGGCGGTTGGAAAAGTAGTGTTGACGCGATCGTAGTCTATCAGCATTGAAACTCAGAAGAATTCTATGAATGACAAAAGCATCTACTTCATTGCGACCCTGATGGGAGGGGCAGTATTGCCCGTTCAGGTTGCCCTCAATGCTCTGCTGAGGCGATATGTGGGGCAGCCGATGCAGGTGACATTTATCTCCTATCTGGCTGGTACACTCGCCTCTCTTGCCATCTGCTGGTTTGCTCGTTATCCCTTACCTGCTACAGCCGTGATCTCACAAACATCCTGGTGGATGTGGATCGGCGGATGTCTCGGAACGCTGTATGTTTGGTCAACTATCTTCGCGGCCGCGAAGATAGGTACGGCGCTCACGCTAGCACTGACGATCGCGGGTCAGATGATTTGTGCGCTTTTTCTCGATCACTACGGTGTGATTGGACTGACTAAAGTTTCAGCCAACCCTTTACGTATTGCTGGAGTTGTATTGGTGATTATTGGAGTTTCTTTTGTTGCCTATGCTAAAAAATAAACCACGATTCGGACAGAATTACTTTTTAACGACAACCTTCATCCACTACAGGTCTTGGCAGAGTTGTTTTGGCAGTTGCCTAATCACCCGCTGAAAAGTCTCTGCCAACGCTCACATTTACACAGAGCCCTTGCTCAATGCCAGTGTTTCCTTCATGCTCATGTCGATACACCCAGTCTTGACGCTCGCGCCGAGTCTGTAGTTTCTATAGAAGAGGATATTCTGATGTCAATGCCTAAACTTGAACTGGTGAGTCATCACCTCTGTCCCTACGTGCAGCGGGCAGTGATCACATTGGTCGAAAAAGACATTCCTCACGATCTCACCTATATTGACCTGGCAAACAAACCCGATTGGTTTCGGCAACTTTCGCCTTTAGGAAAGGTGCCTGTGCTGCGTGTTGGTGATGATGTGTTGTTTGAATCAGCGGTGATCTGCGAATATCTCGATGAAATCACACCTGGTTCGCTGCATCCGGCTGATCCACTTGAAAAAGCTAAGCATCGCTCATGGATTGAGTTTGGCTCCAGTGTCCTCAATACGATCGCTGGGTTCTACAATGCGCCTAATGCAGATGCCTTTGAACAGAAACGGCAGGAGTTAGTTGATAAATTTGTTTGGTTAGAACAAAACCTCACAGCGAGTCCTTATTTTGCTGGAGAAAGGTTTTCACTTGTGGATGCCGTCTATGGACCCATCTTTCGCTATTTCAATGTATTTGAAACCATTTCAAACAGCGGCTTTTTTACGGACACGCCCCAGGTCAGCCAGTGGCGGCGATCGCTACAAGCCCGCTCCTCCATTCAAACGGCTGTTGCCGCTGACTACCCAGAACGACTGCTAACGTTCCTAAAAAACCGCAATTCTCATCTTTCCACGTTAGTTACTGTCTAATCCCTCTTTTGTTACTACTGTAGGAAAGAAATAGCTGCATCAGATACTCTCCCGCCGTCATGGACGGAAACTGCTGCTCTCCAGTTTTAGCGACGCAGCCAGGCAAGGGCATCAGATTTATCTCCTTGCGGGGATGGTTTGGGTGGAAGGCATGGGTTGGGAGAAATGAGGAGTGAGAAATGAGGAGTATTGGCTTGTTCTCTAACCTCCAGTCCCTAGTCCCGCTTGAGCAGTGGTGAGAGCACGATCGAACACGGTGTCCAGCAGTTGCACCTCTTCATCGTTGAGGTGATCCGTGAAGTAGCTGGCAATGCCTCCAGAATAGACTGCCCACATCCGTTTTCGCATCGCCAATCCCGCCTCTGTCAGGGCGGCATATTGCCCCCGCCGATCGTTGGGGCAGCGCTTGCGACATAGCAACCCGGCATCTTCCAGGCGATCAATCAGGCGTGTGATATTGCTGCGACTGAGAAACACTTCCTGAGCCAATTCATGCAGGCGCATTTCATGATCCGGGGCACGCTCCAACGCCCATAACACGCTGTACCAGATTAAGGGCGGTAGCCCCTCCGCCTCTAGGTCTTGCTCAATCTGCTCTGTGACAACGACACATGTGGTGCGAAATAATCGCCACAGTCGGCTGCGAGACTCATCCAGGGCTGGACGATCTAGTGTTCCCATTGCTCACCCCTCCATCAAGTAATTGCATCTGAAACTATTCTACTCAATCTAGTTGCATTTGTAATCAGATTGGAGTATAACTAATCTAGTTGCAAGTGCAACCAAGTCGATAGCAATCAAATCAAACACAATCATCCTATCCCTCATTAATCACTTTAAGCAGATGAAAAGATAAGTTGGAGGTTTAGCTGATGCACCCGTGGACAGATAAACTGATTCATCTTCTGCGTCAGTTGCTCAAACCCTAACTGAAGGGAAGCAATGGGAAAAACCGTCAACCAGTGTTTAAGCCAATTGAAGCAAACTAAAGGTTGAATGATTAAGCGCAGATTGTTGAGTAAGTTCTTCCAACCGCTCTGGTTATTCCACCAAGGATGTTGCACAAACTGCTGATGGGCCAGTGGACAGGAGTCGTTGAATGGGTCGGCAAACAAACTGACCATCAAAAACGCACTCATGACCAACTCCCACCACTTTTCAATCTGCTCATAACGGGTCATGCGAAAATCAGCCCAGCCCAGCGCATCTTTAGCTTGCTTGAGACCATACTCAATCCAGGTTCTAAAGCCATAACTGTCGCCAATCTCACCCAGGTTGACTGCCGGGGCACAGACCATCACAAAGGAAGTGGAATTGTCTGGCAGAGTTTCGGGGTCAGTGGTCAAAAGCCAATACTGCTTGCGATGCCGTTTGCCGTAAATCACCTCTGCCCTGTAGCGAGTCTCAGTGGTGCCATTGCTAAAGGTGCGCTTGAAGGTTTGCCACGGCTCCTGGTACACCTCTTGGTCTTGCGGTAACCACAGAGCATGGTTGCTGCGAATCGCCAGAATATACGGCAGTTTCAACTCATCGAGCACATCCACAAAGTTGACTTTACTTTCGCCATACAAACTATCGGCAAGCACCAACTCAAACTGAAAGCCCAGTGCTTGCAATTGGCGAATCATCCTGGCGGCAATTTGCGGTTTGCTTTGATACTCTTCTCCCTCTTTGAGTCGTTCTTTGGGCTTATACACCTCAAAACTCAACGGCACAATCATGCCATTAACCAATCCGTAGGCAGTCACCGCGACGATGCCATTTTCCTTTTTACCGACGTTGCCAATGTATTGCCGTTTGACATAATCAGTACTTTTGCCCTTCTTACAATCTCCGGTTTCATCAATCAGTAATATCAATGACCGACCGTTGAGGACCTTGAGGGTCAACTCCAATCGCTTCTGGCGTAACTGATGCATCTGCCAAGGAGACTCGCTCAGGAAGTGATGTAAGTTTTGTTGGTTATCAAGTCCAACCACTTTGGCAATCGCGGGTAAGGATTTGCGTTTAATCTCGCTAATCATCCCCAGATGCAACAGCTTGAACGCTTCAAAGCTGCGCACTTCGGGGAATAAGCCCTCATACAGTTGGCAATATTCATCCACAAAACGAATCGTCGGTCGAGCGACTCTAGACGCTGGCATAGCAATTGAATTGAGATCAACTGACACCTATTCTAGATAATCTCTACTCAGAGTGATTTAAGAGGGATAAAAGGAGACAGTTATGCAACGCCTGATTGATACTGGTTTAACTATTTTGTTAGTCGCAACTCTGGCTGCGCCTGCGAGTGCGACTCCTCAAGCAAGAGCTCCTCAAGCAAACACTCAGCCGACGAATGCTCAGACCACTGAAACCGTAAATGTCAAAGATTCAAAGGTTCAAGCTGCCAGGATGGGTGCTGAATCAACAGCCGACCGTCTGCTGTCGGAGCGCGATCGCCTCATCCTGGAGCGTCGGTTGCAACGAGTGATTCCTCAGGAACAGTAGGATTAGCCCACAAATCTTGGACGTGGCACGAGCTCGTCACCTACCCCACCATTATTTGATGCACTACCGGATTACAACAGGCGTTGGTCTCTAGGGTGGCAGTATTGACCCCATAGCTGTCGCAGCGCATATAGAAGCGAGGGGTTTCTTCCATAACGCCTTCTGGTGATGTGGTAATCCTCAGAGTACTTGGTATTTGACCCCTCATCTGACAAGATGTGTCAGTCAGTCAGGTGGCAGGGCCTACCATCATGCCTAGCCAAAAGTTAAGCAAATTTCTCAGCAAAAAGTCAAAATTTGAGACTGCCTTTTGGTTAGTTTAAAGCCTGGATTTAAGGCAGTTTGCAACTTAAGTTGAACCTCATAGGATAAGAGCAACGAAAACGCACTTGTGATTGCTATGAGTCAGCCAAGCGAAATCGGTAGTGTTATTTTCACATTGCATGATTGCGATCATTTTTGTGGATCAAGTGATGCTCCCATTTTGCTGATGGAGTATGGCGATTATGAATGCCCGCGGTCAGGTCGATGCTATTTTCTTATCCAACAACTTCAGGCGCAATTAGGCGATTGCGTTTGTTTTTCGTCACTTTCGCCTGACTCATCGGCATCCCCAAGCTCAAAAAGCCGCAGAGACAGCGGAAGCAGTTCGGGCAGATGCCCGAACTGCTCTTGTAAAATTCACGGGCACTTGCTGATGCCGATTTAGTGGAATATGCGGTGCGACTCAATCTTGATGTTCCTCGATTCTTGCAGGAATTATCAGCTCGCGTTCACAGAGCGCGCGTCCAGATTGATGTCCAGAGTGGTCAGCAGCATGGAGTTCAAGAAACGCCTGCCTTTTTCATTGGCATTCGCTGCCAACCTAATCAAGATCTTGAAGGTTTAATGCAAGCCACAGCATCTTAAATCAGATGACCCTGCCCTAACCGATATGGCTACGGTCACAACACCTAACAAAGTCGCCATGTTGCTGATTGATTACCAAATTGGCACTATAGCGTTCAGTCTTACAAACATTGATTGATGGCGAACAATGCCCAACTCCAGTTGTCCCATACCATCATTGCCGCACCAACCGCAGGGACTATTGGTAATAAAGCCGTGCAGGTCGAACAACGGGTGCAGTCCAGCCAAACGCCCATGGCAGTAAAAACTCAGCAACCCAGGGTTGTAGCAAACTTTAAAGAAACTCAATTAGGGAGGAGGCAGCCCGGTCAGACTGTTGAGATTAAGATTGATGCTTTTCCGGTTGTCATCACGGTGGCAACTCAGGGAGAGGACAAACGATACCCCCACTGCTCTGCCAGTATGAGGCTATTATGCTGCCCAAAATTACGTAGTGCATCCGTTCAATAATTGGAGATTCTGTTCCATGGCTCATCTTCTACATCTCGACTCCAGTCCACGCGGCGAACGATCGATTTCTCGTCAATTGACCAAAGAATTTGTTGCAGCGTGGCAAACTGCTTTTCCTGAAGATGCAGTGACCTACCGCGATTTAGGACATTCTCTGATTCCGCCTGTGGATGAACCGTGGATCGCTGCCGCATTCAGTCCACCTGATGCCCGATCCCCAGAATTGAATGCCGCATTGAAAGTATCTGATGCATTGATTAATGAGCTTATATCGGCAGACCACTACGTTTTAGGTGTGCCGATGTACAACTTCAACGTGCCCTCGAATCTCAAAGCATTCATTGATCAAATCGTTCGAGTGGGTCGAACCTTTGTCGTGAATGCTCAAGGTGGGTATGACGGCTTGCTGATGCATAAGAAAATGCTGGTGATCACCACTCGTGGCGGCACTTATCCCGCAGGTACACCCTATGCCGCCTTTGACTTTCAGGAACCCTACCTCCGCGCCATCTTTGGCATGATTGGTATTAACAACATCACCTTTATCCACGCGGATCAACTGGCTTCGGGTGAGGATGCCCGTCAGCAGTCTCTTGCAGCAGCAAAAGACGCAATTCAGCATCTTGTCACGACCTGGTAAGCTCCAGTGGCATATAACCATGATGCAATTGATCACACCATTGTTAACTAGCAGCTTAACGGTGAGGGCAGGCGCTGCGATCATGGACACAAGGAGCAAAGGTTCTAGAGATTGCACCAATCCTTTGTTAACTGCGCCAAATAATCTGCTTACCTACATCTGCCCCTTATACAAAGGTAAAACTCATCCATTACTCAGAACCTGTTGATATGTTTGTTAGTGCAACTTTACTCAGGCTTAATAAAGAAGCAAATGGGCTAAGACGTCGCAGCGTTGGTGGCTGAGAGAGTCCTTTTGCCTGCATCAGCAAGTAAAAATCAGTAAGCAAAAACCCAAAAGGAGAGCGACCGTGATCAGTGATGAGCAATCCTATGACCTGATTATTATTGGTACGGGTGCCGGTGGCGGCACGTTGGCATACAAACTGGCTCCAACTGGCAAGAAAATTCTGATTCTGGAGCGGGGTACTTACTTGCCCAAAGAAAAGGCAAACTGGAGTGCGACTGACGTTTATGTCAAAGAACGCTACCACACCAAAGATCATTGGTATGACAGCACTGGAAAAGCCTTTCGCCCTCAAATGAGCTACTGGGTGGGTGGCAACACCAAAGTGTATGGTGCCGCTCTATTACGCTTACGAGAGCGAGATTTTGAAGCGGTTGAACATCGCGACGGCATTTCGCCTGCCTGGTCACTCAAATACGCCGACTTTGAGCCTTACTACGCCCAAGGAGAGGCACTTTACGATGTACATGGCAAACAAGGTGAAGATCCGACTGAACCACTGCGCAGCAGCGAGTATGCTTATCCTCCCATTAGCCATGAGCCGCGAATGCAGCAGCTTGCCGAGGAGATCGCCAAGCAAGGCTTACACCCCTTCCATCTGCCACTGGGACTAAAGCTCAATGAAGTTGATCGCACCCTCAGCACCTGTATTCGCTGTGACACGTGTGATGGGTTTCCCTGTTTGGTGCATGCGAAGGCAGATGGAGAGGTGAATGGAATTGAACCAGCGCTGAAATTTCCCAACGTGACACTGAAGACCAAAGCGAAGGTGTTGCGGCTACATACGAGCGCATCGGGTCGAGAGATTACAGGGGTAGAAACCGAGATTGATGGGGAGACGCACCTGTTTCGGGGCGCTATTGTAGTCGTTGCCTGTGGTGCTATTAATTCGGCAGCGCTGCTGTTGCGATCAGCAACCGATCAACATCCCACTGGACTCGCAAATCAGTCTGATCAGGTTGGGCGCAACTTGATGAAACACCTAACGACCGCAATGGTACAACTCAGTATCACTCCCAATCCTGATATATATCAAAAAACCATCTGCATAAACGATTTCTACTGGGGAGAACCAGATTTTCCTTACCCAATGGGCGAAGTGCAGAACACGGGTAACGTTCTTGGAGACATGATCCCAGCCGAAGCGCCACCCTTACTAGCTCCACTGGCAAAATTAGTACCCGGTTTTGGCTTGCAGCAAATTGCGAACCACTCGACGGGATGGTGGTTGCAAACGGAGGATTTACCTGATCCCAACAATCGGGTGCGGGTCGAGGGGGACAAGCTGCATTTAGACTACACATCCAATAATACCGAAGCTCGCGATCGCCTGATTCACCGTTGGACGGAGGTATTAAAAGCGATCGATAAAAGTGCCGAGAATGTGCGTCTGCACCACGGCATTTACCCACGCAACAACACAGGCATTCAGGTTGTGGGGCATCAGTGCGGCACCTGCCGCTTTGGCGAAGACCCCACAACATCGGTGCTTGATCTCAATTGCCGCACCCATGACATTGATAATCTTTACGTGGTGGACGGCAGTTTTTTCCCATCAAACTCTGGTGTGAATCCAACGCTGACAATCATTGCAAATGCTCTACGCGTGGGTGACCATTTAGCTGAGCGCTTGAAATAGTTCTCTTACTCGTGAGCAAGTTGTGGCGCTTGAGCTTAGGGAGTGATGTGTGTGGTAAGTATAGATGACGAATCTTGAAGTTGTCCGAGAGTTATATAGGGCTTTCCACGAGAAGGATTACGATGCTTTTCGGCTCATCTGCACCCCCGGACTCGAATGGATGCAGAATGAAGGTTTTCCAAACGGTGCAATTTACCGAGGCGCAGAAGCAGTAATTGAAGGGGTCTTTAAATCCAATGATGAGCGTTGGGATGAGTTTTCGTTTCACATTGAGCAGTACCTTGATGCGGGGGCTTCTGTAATTGTTGTTGGAGTCTATATTGGTCGTCATCGGCAATCACAAAAACCGCTTCGTGCCGTTGCAGCCCATCTTTACAATCTTGTTGATGGTAAGGTGTCCTGTTTCCGAATGTTTGCAGACACAAAGACAATCTGGGATGCAATGGTTTAGTCAATGTTGTAAGTGAGAGGAATAGTATGAAACTCGACGGTAAAGTAGCGTTGGTCACTGGCAGCAGTCAGGGTATTGGACAAGCCATTGCCATTCGCCTGGCTCAAGACGGTGCAGATGTGGTTATCAATTACCGCTCTAATCCACAAGGCGCAGAAGAAACTCTGGAGAAAGTGAAAGCGGCGGGTGGCGGTCGTTGTCATATGATCGAGGGACACTGTGACACGGTTGAGGGTCTGACTGTACAGGCAGATCTAGGTACGATCGCAGATGTGCAGCGCATGGTTGCAGACAGCATTGCCCATTTCGGTAAACTCGATATTCTCGTGAATAATGCCGGAATCGAAAAAAACGCTGATTTCTGGGATGTGACTGAAGCCGATTATGATGCCGTACTAAACGTCAATCTCAAGGGTGTATTCTTTGCAACACAAGCTCTTGTGAAGTATTTGAGAGACACTAAACGTCCTGGCAAAATTATTAACATTAGCTCAGTGCATGAGGAATTGCCCTTTCCTCACTTTGCGGCTTACTGTGCCAGCAAAGGCGGTTTGAAAATGCTGACGCGCAACCTGGCGATCGAACTCGCACCGCTTGGAATCAATATCAATAATGTGGCTCCAGGAGCGATCGAAACTCCCATCAATACCAAGCTCTTAAACGATCCCCAAAAGCTCGGCGCACTTCTACAAAACATTCCATTAGGGCGCTTAGGCAAACCAGTCGATGTTGCGTCGATGGTAGCGTTTCTCGCGTCCGATGAAGCCGATTACGTCACAGGCACAACGTTTTTTGTGGATGGTGGCTTGCTCTGGAACTATCAAGAGCAATAGGTAAAATGATTTCCAAAAAGTGAGGTTTATTGACTGAGTCAGTAGTCAGCATAAGAAAACATTCTGGATTCTGAGTCCTGGATGCTTCAGCCAGATTTAGAGCCGCTATGGATCGATGCGTTGTCCAGATTAGTCACAGCAGAGGCGAGGTATGACTCCAGAAGAAGATCGATTGCAGCAAGATCGGGAACGCACTGCCTACTGGAAACGTTGGGGACCGTATGTAAGTGAGCGACAGTGGGGCACTGTGCGAGAAGACTACAGCCCGTATGGGTCTGCCTGGGATTATTTTCCACACGATCAGGCACGATCGCGGGCATATCGTTGGGGTGAAGATGGCATTGCAGGTATTTCGGATAGTCGCCAGCGCTTGTGCTTTGCGATCGCCCTGTGGAATGGCAATGATCCCATTTTGAAAGAGCGGTTATTTGGTTTGACAGGCAGTGAAGGCAATCATGGCGAAGATGTAAAAGAATACTATTTTTATCTAGACAATACGCCCACGCATTCTTACATGAAATGTCTATATAAGTACCCACAACAGGCATTTCCCTACACGCAATTGACAGAAGAAAATCGCCGCAGAAGCAAATTTGAATCCGAATTTGAGTTGCTGGATACGGGCATTTTTGCAGAAAATCGCTATTTTGATGTCTTTGTGGAATATGCCAAAGCAACACCCGAAGATATTTTGATTCAGGTGACGATCGCCAACCGAGGCGCTGAAACCGCTACACTCCATCTCCTACCAACCCTCTGGTTCCGCAACCTGTGGGACTGGCTTCCCGATACTGAAGCACCTTTCATCAAAGTGGTCGCTGACGCACCAGTGAGCGTCCTTGAAGCCGACCATCCCACTCTGGGTACTCACTGGCTCTACTGTGAACCGGGTGCAGAGCTGCTGTTTACCAACAATGAAACCAATAACGAACGGCTCTTTGGTTCTAGTAATACATCACCTTATGTCAAAGACGGCATCAATGATTATGTCGTACATGGCAAGCAGAACGCCATCAATGTTGATCGCATCGGCACCAAATTTGCGGCTCGTTATCCATTAATGTTTGCGCCAGGAGAAACCAAAACCATTCGCTTGCGTTTGTCTGATCAACAAACCCTCAGCGATCCACTGGGAGCTGAATTCGATGCCATTTTCTACACTCGTAAACAGGAAGCGGATGCCTTCTATCAGCGTCTTTGCCCCTTTCCCATGTCCGAGGATGAACGCAACATTCAGCGACAGGCGTTTGCTGGACTGCTGTGGAGTAAGCAGTCCTACAACTACGTAGTGCATGACTGGTTAAACGGCGATCCCAACCAACCGCCGCCACCGCCAGAACGGAAGGCTGGACGCAACCGTGATTGGATCAATTTATTCAGTGAAGATATCCTCTCCATGCCCGACAAGTGGGAATATCCCTGGTTTGCTGCTTGGGATCTGGCGTTCCATCTCATTCCTTTAGTAGTGCTTGATCCAGACTTCGCCAAATTGCAGCTCGATCGCCTCACCCGGGAATGGTACATGCAGCCCAACGGACAACTGCCTGCATACGAGTGGGCGTTTAGTGATGTCAATCCCCCGGTTCATGCGTGGGCAGCATTACGCGTCTACCAAATGGAGCAAAAGTTTTATGGACGCAGCGATCGCCAATTCCTTGAACGAGTTTTCCATAAACTGCTGCTGAACTTTACCTGGTGGGTGAATCGCAAAGATATGGAAGGCAACAATGTCTTTCAAGGTGGCTTTTTGGGGTTGGATAACATTGGTGTGTTCGATCGCAGCCAAGAATTACCGACGGGCGGCTATCTGAATCAGGCAGATGGTACGAGTTGGATGGGGATGTATTGTTTGAACATGCTGGCGATCGCGTTGGAACTGGCGAAAGAAGATGATGCCTATGAAGACATAGCCAGCAAGTTTTTTGAACATTTCCTCTACATTGCGTCTGCGATTGATGGCATTGGCAATGGTGAGATTGCACTTTGGGATGATGGAGATGGTTTCTATTACGATGCGTTGCGATTGCCGGATGGTCGCCAGTTCCCCCTGAAAGTGCGATCGATAGTTGGATTAATTCCGCTCTTTGCAGTGGCGGTGTTGGAGCTAGACACGCTCAATCAATTTCCAGGGTTCAAGCGGCGGATGGAATGGTTTATCCGCAATCGCCCAGAACTAAAGAACAAAGTGGCGTGTATGGAAACGCCAGGACTGGGAGCCAGACGCTTATTGGCGATCGTCTATGGATCAAAGCTAAAGCGCGTCTTGCAGCGTCTGTTGGATGAAAGTGAGTTCCTCAGCCCTCATGGGATTCGTGCGCTCTCAAAAGTCCATCTAGAGCATCCCTACACGTTGCACGAAGGCGATCATGACTACTGCGTGCGTTATGAACCAGCCGAATCTACTACAGGTCTATTTGGCGGCAATTCCAACTGGCGTGGACCTATTTGGTTTCCGGTGAACTATCTAATCATTGAAGCTCTTTGGCGCTTCTACGAGTATTTTGGCGACACGTTCAAAGTTGAATGCCCTACTGGATCTGGTCGCGTAATGACGCTGCGAGAGGTAGCGATCGACCTTTCCCATCGCCTAGTCGCCATCTTTGAGCCGGATGAATCAGGTAAGCGTCCTGTCTATGGCAATTTGGAGATCTTCCAAACCGATCCACACTGGAAAAATCTCATCCTGTTCCATGAATATTTTCACGGTGACAATGGCACAGGTCTGGGAGCCAACCATCAAACGGGCTGGACAGGACTCGTAGCAGCCATGATTTTACAGAATGTTGAAGATCGAAGTGTCGAACGGCAAACACCGGGAGGTCAGCATGGAAACCTTTAAAGAGCATTTGCCAGAATACTTAATGGAAGCCGCGGAGCTTGGACTTTTCATGGTTTCGGCTGGGGTCTTTACCATCCTGTTTGAGCATCCCGATTCTCCGGTGCATCAGGCGATAGCCAATAGCGACCTGCGTCGCTTTCTGATTGGGGTAGCAATGGGAACAACGGCGATCGCGCTCATCTATTCTCCCTGGGGCAAACAGTCTGGCGCACACATGAATCCAGCCATTACGCTCACGTTTTACCGTGCCGGTAAAATCAAGCGCCAGGATGCTATCTTTTACGTCGTGTTTCAATGCCTGGGTGGCTTAGCTGGCGTTTCTTTAGTAGCGCTGCTCTTTGGTAGCCTGTTCACGCAACCACCTGTTAGCTATGTCGTGACTGTGCCCGGTTGGTTAGGCTGGATGGGTGCTTTGTTGGGCGAATGGGTGATTGCCTTCATGATGATGATGATGGTTTTACTTACTAGTAACCACCCAAAGCTCAATCGCTACACAGGCATCTTCGCGGGCTGTTTGGTGATGCTCTACGTCACTCTTGAAGCACCCCTTTCGGGCTTTGGCATGAATCCTGCTCGCAGCTTTGCCTCAGCGTTACCAGCGCAAAATTGGACAGCGTTCTGGCTGTATGTGCTCGTGCCACCCCTCAGCATGTTTTCGGCTGCTGCACTATACCAAGTCTGGTTTGGGCATAGAGCCGTCAAATGCGCCAAACTGCATCACTTGAATCATAAACGCTGCATTTTTCGCTGTAGCTATCACCATCAGGAGCCGATAGACCTGAGCGATCAACTCCTTAACTCTTAAACTTGATGGTAGTCCTAAAGATGTAAGGATAGAGAGGACAAAGTTAGCTCCATCAATCTATGTCAGTTGCTCAGCCTGCCTGTCCTGCTTGTGACTCAACCCATACAGTCAAAAATGGCAAAATCCATAACGGTAAACAGAACTTTAAGTGCCGCGACTGTGGCAGACAATTTGTTCAAGACCCCCAAAACAAAATAATTGATCAGGCCACTAAAACTCTGATTGACAAATTGATGCTAGAGAAGATTCCTTTAGCTGGGATTGCCAGAGTAGCAGGTGTTTCAGAACCTTGGCTGCAAAGCTATGTCAACGCGAAATATCAGAACGTGCCCCGTCAAGTGAATGTGCGGGCTAAAAAAAGGGACGCTTAACCATCCAGTGCGACGAGATGTGGTCGTTTGTCGGCAACAAAGATAACAAGCAGTGGATTTGGTTGGCATTAGATGTCGAAACGCGAGAAATTGTCGGGGTGTATGTCGGTGAGCGGAGTCGGGATGGCGCCCAAGGATTATGGGATGCATTGCCAGCGGTGTATCGACAGTGTGCTCTGCTACACCGATTTCTGGTCAGCTTACAATCAGGTGTTTCCTAATAAACGTCATCACAGTGTGGGCAAGGAGAGTGGCAAAACTAGCTATATTGAGGCGGTTTAACTGCACCTTACGCCAGCAAGTGTCGCGCTTAGTCAGGAAGACATTATCGTTTTCCAAGAAGTTAGAGAACCATATTGGTGCCTATTTGGTTCTTTGTTCATCACTACAATGCATCCTTACCTGTGTAGCACTACCTCTTTAGGACCACCCAACAGACGAATTGGAATGAACCCTATTTGTCAGGGTGAGCCGAGGGAAATTGACTCAAAGTGCTAAATAGCTTTGAAGAATTAGTGCAGAAGAATTCGGAAATCTACAGCTGAAGCAGAGGAGTGTGATCCTAGTCAGAGTTCGCCAACGGTATCCGGTCGTTGGATTTACTGTTAATGACTAAGATAAGCGGTGGCAGAAAGCTTTGGCAACTACACCCAGATCTCTCAACCGTCTGCTTCATCGACTAGTTAGCTTGCGGCAATAATGAGAGGACTCTGCCTGGCATATCAAGTTTTAGTCAAATCTGAAATCGACTTCCTGATGAACTCAGTAAACATCCGAACTTTAAGCGGAACGTAGGCACGAGAAGGATAAACGAGCCAAGCCGCTGTGCTGAAATCCGTTGCTGTTACGGCATAGTCTGGAAACACGTCAATGAGAGTACCAGCTTGTAGATCTGCGTCGATCAACCAGTTAGGAAGCAGTGCTAAACCCATGCCAGCGATCGCACATTGCTGAAGGGCGATCGCGCTGGAAATCATGGTGCGCCCAGAAACAGGAATTTCGCTCAGTTCTCCCTTGCGGTTCTTAAAGATCCATCTTGATCGAAAGCCTGCCAGTGGAAATAGCAGACAGTTATGGTGCTCCAGATCATGGGGGTGCTGGATTTGTCTCGATCGCTTGAGATAACCTGAGCTGGCGCAAACTGAATAGTGTGTTGGCATTAATTGTTGAGCAATCAGGGTCGAATCTGCGAGGAGTCCTAGTCGAACCGCAACGTCAATTCTTTCAGAGAACAGATCGACAACGGTATCGGTGAGTAGGAGATCAATGGTGAGATCTGGATACAGCCGCTCAAACTCAGACAAGAGCGGCACAATACATTTGAGCCCGAAGGATGCAGAAGCGGTAACGCGCAGTGTTCCCAAAAAACTCTTTAGGTTACGTATTTTCAGTACTTTCAGGAGTTTTTTTCCCATTTCACTAAAATTTCACTACCTATTTGCACACCTTTAGAACCACTTGATAGCTTTGCCAGAAATCTCTTCTAGCTTAGCTACTCAATTTGTTAACTCCCTCATCTTTGAAAATATAGCCCTTTTGCTAGCGTTGGCTCAAAATTGCTAGCAAGTTAACCTCACAAAGAAAAATGTATTAGGTGAATGCTATGACTAAAGTGCAACTCGGAACGCGTATTCCTGAAAGCCTAAATCTAGAAATTGAGAATATGGCAAAATACAAAGATATGAAAAAACAAGAATTGGTTGAGCAATTGTTGAGACACGGACTAGCAATTGTTAGCAATCAAAAAAATCTTACTGAGCCTAATAAAACTAGCCAGACCGAATTTGATGATAATGGCTTAAGCTTAATTAAGAGCAACTCTGTAATTGTTTCAGAGAGTACCTCCCCCTCAAAGGAAGCAATAGCTGTTAAAAAAATCGAAAAAAGTCTTGCCAATCTAAAAAAAGAGGTAGAAGCTTTATCTCTTCAAGTGGTCGAACTAAAAGAAACAGTAGAGCTAGCTTTTGTAAGTAATCAAGCTTCTAATAGCTCAAGTTTTACTATAGGAAAAAAGCAGAACACAAAGATATTAGATTTTACTTCGAGCCAGGAAACAGTGGTCGATTCGGTTGAAGACCCACTAAGTTTGCTGCGGCCACCGACACGGCGGAGGCGGCATAGAAGCAGTGATTGTTAGTGAAAGCAGAAAAATATAATGTTGAGACTCTTCTGTGACATCACATCCAACAAAGACAGTTATTTTCTAAAACATAGTCAGCAGGGTTACCCTGAACAGACTAAATTCTACTGTAATAGCCTCTGCGCCTCTCCAAGGGAGATTCTAGTGCTTGAGTGCATCGTTCTACATGCCACTGCCAGCGCGGTAACCCAGAGTTGGGTATGGAAGTATCTCTGTAATGAAAGCCCTGCTTGAATAGCCCGTTTAATCTTAATTTACGAAGTTGATTGTTGGTGATGCCCAGCAAGGCAGCCGCTTCTGCTGTAGGGAACCATGCTCGTGTTGCTTGGACTTGGTTTCTGACGGAACAAGAATCTTTAACCAGGCTCACCTCATTTTGTTTTGCAGATAGCTCCTGTATGCCACAAGCGTAAAGTGGACTATCGCTATCCAGCTCGATGTGATAAATCCATTGCTCCTGCTCGGAAGCTTTCATGCCAACAATCCTGCCCGTTTCCCAAGTACGATCACCTTCTTTATCAGGGCAAAATTTCACTCGTTCCCCAAAGTGAAAAGCTGGTTCACTAAACTCACTGCGTTTGGGAATAGTGATTAACCACGCAGCATCGTGGTTTAGTAGTTTTAGCTGACGATTAACCATAAGGGAGCATTTCCACTTTCTTCTGTCATCATCGTCAACCCTGAGGGTAGAACACAAGTAAAACCTATCACCGTGACAACTTTTGGGAAGATGGGGTTAGACTAAGCCACCCCGTCACCGAGACGGCTTAGTCTAACCCCTATGACACGTCCAACGTCTGCCTATATTGGTAATGTTCTAGACGTGTTGAAATGAGAGACTCAGATGAGTGCTTTTCCTCGAATTAGCCGCCGGTTCTAGAACCTGTGCTTTGTCTAGATTGGGGCAGCGATGATGATCAGGAAATTGCCGCATTGTCATGACACTTGTTGCAAATTTGCCTGGTTTATGTGATTACATTGATGATGCAGCAGGAATTGACTGACAAAATGTGGGTAGAACAAATGTAGACCAATGATTTGCGAGCACTGACTCCTCCGATTTGGGCACACGTCAACCCTTATGAAACCTTCCGATTAGATCTCAGTGAACGATCGCAATTGGATGCAGCTTGCGATTGGTGAGAGTCAAAATTTTCTGCGAATATTACTGTGTAAGGATTTCAGCCGTTGCGTGGCGGCATAGGATAGCTTTGCCCGTTTGAACCCTATTGCTCCCGCAGCCGTTTATCCAGCAACGTGTAGCGTTGCCGATCCTTAACCTGCCGGACTGCAAGGGCGATCGCCTTTTGTGGCCCTACTACAATTGCTATAGCAATCGAGAGGATAGTTAAGACAGGATATACAGATACACCTAAGTAGTGGATAGCTATTCCCATGCCTGCTCCTTACAGCGAGGACCTGCGCCAAAAAGTATTGGACGCGATTGCTAGTGGACACCGTAAAAGCCACGTCAGCCAACTGTTTAACATTAGCCGCAACACGATTGACCTGTGGCTCAAACGACGAGACGCAACAGGTTCACCCAGTGCTATTCGGCACTATCCACGTGGTCCCCAAGGCAAGATCACTGATTTGGAGCAATTTCGAGTCTTTGCCAAGCAGCATGGACATTTGACGCAGAAGGAGATGGCAGAGCAGTGGGGTCAACCAATCAGTGACCACACCCTGGGTAAAGCCTTAAAGCGGATTGGTTTCACTCGAAAAAAAAGAGCTATGGCTATCGGGAACGGGATGAAGCGCAACGGCAAGTCTGCTTAGCCCAATTGCAAGCCTACCTTCCGGAGCAACTTGTTTATGTGGATGAAGCCGGTGTGGATGACACCGAAGACTATGCCTATGGATGGTGTGAGCAATCCAAGCGATTTGAGGCCCTGAAATTAGGGCATCGAACGGAGCGCATCAGCATGATTGCGCGATGGTGTGAGCGTCAAGTGATCGCGCCGATGACCTTCAAGGGCTATTGCGACAGTGTGTTAGTTGAAACCTGGGTACAAGAGTTTCTCGTGGCTCAGTTAAAGCCAGGACAAGTGGTCGTGATGGACAATGCCAGTTTTCACAAATCGAGGGTAATTCGAGAGCAGATTGAGCAAGCTGGGTGCCTTGTTCTATTTCTGCCACCCTATTCCCCGGACTTGAACAAGATTGAAAAGTTTTGGGCGCGGCTGAAGCACTACTTACGTAAAACCCTCAATCAGTTTCAAACCCTTTGGGATGCAGTCGATAATGCCTTCAAAGCATTGTCCTAACCAAATGCTCGATTGCTATAGCTTTTTGGCACGGGTTAACCCGGTATAAATCAGATTACGCGACAGCATCAGATAGTGCTGCATATAGATGGGTAGAATCACCACCGGATACTCGCTGCCCTGGCTCTTGTGAATTGTCACTGCCCACGCCAGCGTGATTTCGTTCAGATCGGCATAATCGTAGCTTACGGAGCGCGCTCCAAACTGCACTACTACCTCTTGTTCTTCCACATCCACCGCTGCAATCATGCCCAAGTCGCCATTGAACACTTCCCGGTTGTAGTCGTTGACCTTTTGAATCACGCGATCGCCCACCCGCAGCGTCATTCCTGCCCGCATAATCTCAGATTTGTTAAAGCTGGGTGGATTGACGAGCTGTTGCAACACCATATTAAGATTGCGAGTGCCGACCTCTCCCCGTGTCATGGGACACAGCACCTGCACATCGCTGGCTGGATCAAAGCCCTGCTGGGGAATCAAGTCGCCCATTAGCTCTCGAATAGCCTGGACTCCGTGTTCTGGCTCTGGTGCACCGAGCCACAGACAATCGGACTGAGGTGCATTCGAGACTGGCTCCAACTGCGGGAACTGTCCTGCATTGATGCGATGAGCATTGCGAATAATGTGGCTAGCCTGCGCCTGTCGGAACACCTGAGTCAACCGCACCACCGGAACCTGTTCAGAGGTAATCAAATCTTGCAACACCGATCCCGGTCCCACACTTGGCAATTGGTCGGTGTCCCCCACCAGTAGCAGTTGGGCATCGGGGGAAACGGCTTTCATCAGCGAGTTCGCCAGAAATAGATCCAACATGGAGGCTTCATCCACCACGATCGCCTCAGCCGGGATGGGATTGTCTACATCGCGCTTAAACTTCATCGTTTTGGGGTCAAACTCCAGCAGTCGATGCACCGTTTTTGCCTCTTGACCCGTCATCTCGCTCAACCGCTGGGCTGCCCGTCCGGTGGGCGATGCAAGCGCAATCGACTTCCCCATTGCTTTCCACAGTGCCACAATCGTCCGGGTGGTAAACGTCTTGCCACAACCGGGTCCCCCTGTGAGAATTAGTACTCGCTGGCTCGCTGCCATCTCGACCGCATGGCACTGTTGCTCAGAAAGCGGCGTACCCGTTTTTTCAATAAACCGCTCAATCCACTGTTGGACACGGGGTGCATCGACCTGAAGCGGCTGTCTCAAAATCTGTTGTAACTGATCCGCCAGCTTGTATTCGGCTGCAAAAAAGGGCGGCGCATAGTAACCAAATTGCTCCAGTCCAGCGATCGGCGTTTCGGTTTTGACCAACTCCCGCTCTTGCACCATCAAGTGAATCAAAAACTCTACAGAGTCAGGATTGGGATGGTGATCCTCAATATCCAATCGCTTCACCACCTGCCCAATTAACTCATCGTGGGGCAAGAAGCAGTGTCCATCTTCAGAAGCTTCCCCCAGCACATGCAGAATCCCCGCGCGGTAGCGAAACTGGGAGCTGGGAGCAATGCCAAGATTTCGAGCGATCGCATCGGCAGTCACAAACCCAATGCCGTAGACATCGGTCGCCAGTTGGTAAGGATTGTGGGTGACAGTGGCGATCGATTCATCCCCATACTGCTTATAGATCTTGACCGCGTAGGTGGTGGAAACGCCATGACTCTGCAAAAACAGCATCACGTCCTTGATTGCTTTTTGCGTCCCCCAGGCGGTTTGAATCAGCTTCACCCGCTTGTGGGCGATACCGGGAACCTCCACCAGGCGCTCAATCTGGTTCTCAATGATGTCCAGCGTTTCCAGCCCAAAGTGAGCAACGATGCGTTTCGCGGTGACGTATCCCACGCCTTTGATCAAGCCGCTGCCCAGGTACTTCTCAATCCCCGTGATCGTGGCGGGTTTGGTTTCCCGGTACTGCGTCACCTGAAACTGGGCACCGAACTTGGGATGGTCTTTCCAGATGCCTTGCAGTTGCAGGGTTTGTCCTGCCTGGATGGTGGCAAAGCTGCCTGTGATGGTAATAAGTTCGCTGGTGCGGGGTGCTTTCAGACGAGCGACGGTGTAGCCCGATTCTTCGGAGTGGTAGGTGAGCCGTTCGACCACGCCTTGCAGGGACTCCACGGGAGGAGCCTGATGGGTTCCTGGTTGTTGGCGTTGCTCATTCAACTCGCGTTCTCTGATTACTCAGGACAAACGTATTATAAGATAGCTGCTTGGGGCGATCGCGATTATTGGGCATACATCACTTGCGTGGTAGTGAGGATTTCCTGGCGACAAATCTAGATGCAGCTCCTCTAAATCGCGCGTTTGCTGAGAGAAATTGCGGTCTCTGACAACGCAAGTATTATGTCATTACAAGAGTTACTTCAACTGAACGACAGCAGATTCCTCAGCAACTACACCTCAGAATTATCTCTATTTTCAATATCTATGTCGTATAAGTACTTCGCCCTCATAGCATTCAACTTGCTTTTCTGAGCTAATTCAATGATAGCTTGCTTCAAAGTTTGAGAATATTTTTTACCCGTTTTTAGTCCTTGTTTGATTAAAGAGTATTTATCAGGATCCCTCTCTAAAAGCCATTCTTTATAGTCCTCTAGAGTACGCTCATTCAAATAATTAGTTTCTATTTCAGACCCAGATTTATTTTGAAGAGACTTGCTTAGCACCTGAGTAATACTCATTGTCTCCCCAATGCTCTTAATTTTCTCTTCAACCTCAGACATCAAGTCAGGAAACTCTTGAAATAGAGATCGTAAATAGTTTAATGACTGAGGGCTATCTGAACTATCAACTTGATGTTTTAGCCAAGTTCTCTTATAACTAGACATGTCTAAATCAATAGCTTGTGTAATATTCTCAAGTTCTCTAAGTTCACCGAACTCTATAAAAAGGCAGTAATTGTCAAGAAACTCTATTACTTTTTTACAGAGTTCCGTTTCGGAAGATCCGAAGGATTCAGAGTAGAAAACGTATACTTCCTGTAGTCTTTCTCTAATTCTATTTTGTTGTTCCCTATCATTAAGCTGCTTACCTGTTTCAGAAATTTTTTTGTAATCACATATTGATGTCTCTACGAGATGAACGATCTCATCACTTATTGGGGATCCAGAATAGCCAAGAGTCATTGCTGCAAAATAGAGGTTTCTATCCTCATCCTTTTCGCTACCGAGTAACTGTTGGTAGTCGTCTAGAGATAGCAATCTATCCAAATCGATAGAAAATTTCTTATCAAACTTTGCCAGGGAAATAAAAATGGCTTCTTCGATTATTTGCTTTTGAATAATTGGTAAAAAATCTTTAATATAAGGTCTAATTTTTTCTAAAACCCATCGTATTTTTTTAAGAACACGAATATTGTTTGTCTGAATATACTCGTTTCTTAAATAATTAAAGATAATCTTTTCATCGGGATCATCTTTGTCAAACTCTAGATGAAAATTTTCCTCTACACTGGGGTCTAGCTTAACTTCAATATCAATAACCTTCTCTCTATATTCATTCAAAATCTTTTTTGCTTCCTCATCAAATTTGTCTTCACAGAATATAAGTATAATCTTACACTTATATTCTTCGGTAAGACTTTCAACGAAACCTAATAGTTCATCTAACCGTAGTTTCTTTGAGCTTCTTTCAAGGTCATCTATACAAATTAATTTCCCTTTAAGTGTATTGTTGATGATTACATTGCTGAGCAATGAAATTGATGATGAAGTGATTATTCCTCCTAGTGAACTGCCTTTTGTTAGTTTTTCTATACTCTCTGATATTTCTTTTATATGCCTTAAACCTTTTCTAGGCTTCTGATTACCCCACAATCCACTTTTTTCTTCCTTAGTGATTGGTTGAAAGTTACTCCATAATTGAATTTTCAATTCATCAATCGATGAAATACCGAAAACAGAGGAATAATGGTATTCCTTATTTTTGTTCAACAAGAGTGTTTTTACCAGATACGTTTTCCCGACTCCCCAATCTCCCTTCAGGGCAAAAACTTTAGCCTCATTCTCTGGGGCTAGGAACGCTTGAAGCGCTTCTTCTACTCTTCTGCGCTCTAAACCAGCCTTGGATGTACTTTTATGATTAGTCATAGTGTTTATGGGAAGTATTGTAAAGACATGCACTAAAGTTAGCGTAGAGAGAAACTGAGTCGAGGTTGCCGAGTTTGTTCTACGACTAGAAGAGAGCAATGGCGCAAGACACACGTTAGAGCGATCTCAGAGGGAACATGAAAGTGAGATCGCCCCTTCTATTTCACCAAACTCTCAATCTTCAGCGTGCCAAACTTGGGCGACCAAAACCCCTCCCGTCCCTCAAAAAACGCCACCTCCTTACATTTTTCCCGGCGATGTTCCAGTAACGAACAGCGCAGCATCACCTTCTCTTTCCCCTCCTTCGTGTAGCGATAGCGCTCTAACAACGCACCACACACGGGGCAAGGCACATCCGTAAAAGCCTCTGGGTCAGGAATGCGCTGAGCGTAGGGCACCTCATACCGTTTTCCCTGCGGATTCCAGAACATGACGGCTCCACAGCCTGCCGCTCCACACTTGAGAAAATGATTCGCCTTCAGCTTCTTGGATTTGGAGGGAACTTTGCTCATCGCCTCCCCACACTTGGGACAGGCAGTTTTCGTCACTGTTGCCTGTGGCTTTGACTGGGTTGAGCTTGGCGATCGCGCAGCGGCAGGTTTAGTGCATCGCGCAACCGTAGAGTTCCCGCTTTGAATCGCATTTGATTTCAGCAGTTGACCCGCCTTCTCCAACGCTGGTGCAAAATAGGTGCGGTGCCAATCGGTTAGATACCCCTGCCAATCCTGCTTTCCCTGGGCGATCGCGTCCAATGCAGACTCCATTTGTGCCGTAAACTCTGGCTGAATCAACTCCGGCAGTAGTTTTTCCAACGCTTCATCTAATGCCATCCCTAACGATGTGGGTTGCAGTTTGCCTTTCTCCACCTGCACGTATTCCCGCTCCTTCAGCGTCTTGATCGTGGGCGCATAGGTACTGGGTCGCCCAATGCCCTTGCGTTCCATCAACTGCACCAGCTTCGGTTCCGTATAGCGTGGTGGTGGTTGAGTCTGCTTCTTTTCTGAGTCTGCCTGCTTCAGCGTCAACGGCTGTCCCTGCTGCAACATGGGCAATTGAGTATCAGCACTCAAGTTATTCCAATAGCGGGTATAGCCGGGAAACTCTACCACCTGTCCGGTTGCTTCCCACTGCACCGATCCGGATTTTGTCACGACTCGCGTCTTCCGCAACCGCACCGGGCAACACTGAGAAGCCACAGCTCGATTCCAGATCAACTCATACAGCTTTGTCTCATCTGCACTGGCTTGCAGTTGGGTAGGTAATTGATTGACATCCGTGGGACGAATCGCTTCGTGCGCTTCCTGTGCCCCTTTGACTGCCCGATGCCGCGTCGTTTTGCTGGGCACATTCGTTGGATCATGCTGCTCCAGGTATTGCCGCACGGCTACACAAAATGGCTCAGCTAACATCACTGAATCCGTTCGCATGTAGGTAATGTGACCTGCTTCATAGAGCGCCTGTGCCACCTTCATCGTTTTATCAGGACTGAAGCGCAGTTTCGCGCCCGCTGCCTGTTGCAATGAGGAGGTGATAAAGGGTGCAGGTGGCGATTGATGGGCAACCTTACCTTCGACAGTTACGACTTGATGCGGGTGAGAACGGGCGATCGCCACTAATCGATCTGCCTCTGCCTGACTGGTCACTTTATCAGATTCCTGACTTTCCTTTCCCTCCGCTGCATCATCCGGTTGTTCGACCATCGCTGCTGAATTCGCATTCAGTTTGGCACGATAAAATGCCTTAAACCCTTCCCCATACTCTACCCAAACGCTCCAGTAATCTTGGGATTTGAACGCTTGAATTTCTCTTTCTCGAATACACAACAAATGCAGCGTGGCACTTTGCACCCGCCCCATGGACTTCGCGCCAATGTTGAGCCGCCACACGACATGCTTGCTGCCCTTGTAGCCCACCAGCTTATCGAGACAATCTCGTGCCCGTCCAGCGGCAATCAGGGATTGATCGAGAGTACGGGGATGAGCGATCGCCGCTCTAACCGCTTGAGGCGTAATCTCGCTGTAAACTACCCGACGCGGATTTTTGAGTCGCAATTCCTGTTGCAGATGCCAGCCAATGGTTTCCCCTTCGCGATCGGGGTCAGTGGCAATGTAGACTGCATCCGCTTGCTTCACCGCCTGCCGTAGGTCTGACAGCACCTTCTTGCCTCTGGCATCCCTGGGGGTATAGCGACACTCAATGCGCTGATCCAGCAAATCAAAGCCCAAGGCATCCTCGCCATCATTTGCCAGTTCACGCACATGCCCCATGCTGGCTTTGACGATCCAGCCGGGACCGAGAATCTGACTCAGCTTCTTGGATTTGCCCGGACTTTCGATCAACAGTAGGTTTACCATCAGCGCACCACAGCAGCAGTTCGATGGTACAAGTAAACTATATAAATGGCATCCGTGCAGTGGCTCTGCCTTCTAAAATAGCTCAATGCTTCTGTCAGCAACTCACATTCAAACTGAAGACGCGATCTCACTAAAGCCTTCGGCATAACGGCAATGCACGACTTTGCTTGCTTCCCGTAAGGAATAGTCGTTCGCACAATCCGACATTGATATTCAACCGTTGACAGTTGTATTGCCTACATAAAACCCCTTGCCCGCACTTTTCCATCTTCCCTTGCCCGTCCCTGTAGAAAGCACATTGGCAAGCGAAACCTTGGCTCGTTGAAAAGTCTTATCGGATACCTTGCCATACATCTGCTCAAGTAAATCATCGAGATGCAGCGGCTTGTCCGCATCCTCTAAAATTTGGGCAACCGCCTCTGTAAACGTTGTCTCTTGAAACTCAGCCTTGAGAAACTGCCGCAGATTAGACGATGATGGCGATTGACTCTGTTTACCGATTGATTTTGGCGAGGGCTTTGTCTGCTTCGCTGTAGTAGCACTGGCGATACTAGCAGTAGAGGGCTTGGGGGCAGATTTTGTCTTGAGATCGTCGTCCTGTTCTGGCCCATTAATCTGTGGTTCAACCGTAGAGGAAATGTCTGAGGGAGACGTACTCAGTGGAGCATCAGAGTCACTGATGGTCGGTGACGCGATTTCTGTAATCGCATCAGAAGTCAGCGTGACTAATCCCAAGTTAGTGACCTCGAATAGTAGCGTCTCAATTCCCTGAATCTGCACCGTCTTTTGCTGTCGCTGCTCATCCATCCACTGGAGTTCTTGACACAAATGCTCTTTCACCTTTTGTAACGACGTGACCAACGCGATCGCCTCGTCCTTGGGCAAAGCTTGTAGATAAGAAGGTGAAGTCGCCATAGCCAATCTCTTGAGACATTGATTTTGCATTGATTCTACGCTTCATGGATGGAATGGTAGAGCCGTCGATGATTTTGTCGCGTTTCTTAATACTAGGCGATGCTCCTGTAATTCGTTTTATCTATTCATCTCTGGTTCATGCCTGCTGGGATCAGATTGCTCCTCTAGCCAAAGATTCCACAGCGCCAACTCCATATCATCTAATCGTGTCTGACTGCATTTGCCAAACAGGTGCAATAGACGATCGCCCACCTGCTCTCGCGTCCATCCTAATCGCTGAATCTGCACCGATATAGCCGCCAGCACCCCAGACAGATCCCGCGCCGAGTCATCCAACTCCAAAGTCTCGAATAACGGTAGATTCAGGCGCTCCACCTGCAACACACCTGGATTGATTTCAGCCCACGCGATCGCCTCCGCCATCAAAATTGGATCACCCGATTCTAAATACCGTTGCATCCGAGCCATCGGTGCTGCCTGCATGGCCTCAAAACGGATCTGATTTACCTGTTGATCAGCCGATTGAGCCGCCGCCTGACCCAGATCGAACCAAGTTTGCAGGTCAAATAAGGGGAGTTGAATAGTCGGATCACTTCCATTTGACTCCCCCACTCCCCGTTGAGAACGTCTAGAAGTTCGATCTACCTGAGCATTACCGCCTACCGAGGGTAACGGTTGCCCCAGGCAATCGCTCAAATCCCCACCTATCAATGCATTACCGCCACTCTCTGATAATAAGCTTGTAGGATTGTGCCAGTTAGATGCGTCCCCAACGCCATCTAACTGGGTATCCGTGTTTGAAGCTGGGGGTCCGGGGGGGATTTCCACAGGTGCGATTGCTCCTAGTGACAGGTAGTTGGGATGCCATAGGTCCCGATGGCGATAAAGGGAGGCACCACCAATGCTGTATTGGGTAAGTGCTTGAAACCGGGCGGTGGCATGACTGGGTAAGGTGTTGTGGTTGAGTAAGTCCGCGATCGCCTGTCGAATCCGCTCTCGCGTCGCTTGAGATTGACGTTGATTCCAACTGGATTGTTCTGGCTGGCTGACTTCAGTTTTCGATTTATATTTGCCATTCCCATCCCCATAGTGAAAGTAGCGACTGCCTTCAATGCACCGCGCCCATTCCTCGGCTCGTTGTTCAATTTCGTGCTGATGCTGACACCAGTCTTCGTAGCCGGGTAAGAATTGAGCTGTAGTGACGATCTGATCAATCAGCGTTCGTCCTGTCAATGGTTCACCACCCGCAAGGATGTGATGGAAGATATAGGCACGCAGGGTAATTCGACCCAGCAGTCGATTGGTTTGTCCCGCGCCGGTCCAGCCCAGTTCAATTTCAGCGTTCAGGTCATTCACAAACTTTTCAGCTTTACCTGAAATGCGATACTGCCTTCGCTGAAATTGTTTGAGCAGTCGTTGTAGAGTTTTGCGCTCAACGATGTTGCGTTTCTGGGCAAACTGCCAGTGTTGAACAAAAGTGTTCGGGTCACTCCAGATGGGTTGGAAGTCGGGGCCGAGGATATAGGATCCTGCTTGCAGAGGTAGCCGATGAGCATTGAAGAGGCTGAGGCTCCCTTCCATGGCATAGGGTCTGGGATTGGGAAATAGTTCTAGTTGTCCGCCTGCAAGGCGAAATCCAGCATTTTCTAATAGGGTCGTGACGACGATCGCCAGTTCCCAGGTGTTTTGGGTGACTTGAAAAGGGAAGTAGAGATGAAGACCGCCGCTGTAGGAACTGGTGCAGGTGACGGCATTAACAAGTCCTAATGGTTCAAGGGCCGCGAGGATGCGGGAGATGGCAAAGCGATCTTGCTTGGGGTGGTAAATGCTGCCAGCATCGATATCTAGCAGGCAATATTGAGTTTCGGCACCGAAGCGAACGCCGTAGAGATAGGCTCCTTGGTGGATGAGGCGATCGCTCAGGGGATGGCGGCTCTCAGTTTTCCATTCAACTTTGCTTTTTGGGTTGGGGTGCTCTGCCCAGATGTAGTCATAGCGATGGGGAAAGAGCGAGAGAAACTCGTCATCCCACTCCTGGATATACTTGAATTGGTTGGAGGTTACTGTTTTCGCAAGAATCATAGCGGCTCCTTAGATAAGTGGAGCCGGGACAGTTTCGCCTCCGCCATATGGAGTATGGCGGGGGCGAGTCAGAAAGCCTATTCAGGCTGAGCATTTGATTAATATGCGCTGTCCTAGCTTTCTGACCAAAGCAATATTGCCGATTTCTCTAGCCTGAGGAGGGGGGGAACCCGTTAAAGGTTGCAGGTGTAACAGGTTGTATGCATGAGATTTAGCAACCTACTGATTAGTAAAACCCCATAGTTTTGCCAGCCAGCAGGAAAATTTGCATAAATCAATCCTGCTACCTCTTGCACATTGTGATAGAGGTAGTATCCTAAATGGTAGATGCACAAAAATACTCCACCAATTCTGAAGCTTGGTTTTGAAACCCAAAGCCTGTTTCAGAAACTGCTAGGAAACCGGGATGTTAAGAGGCTTTGGCGAGGCTCTGTCCCGGTTTTCTGTTGTTAGTCAGTGTTGAAGTCTTAGATGATAGTTGGGTGCTGCTTACCTCCGTGCAACTGTTTTCATGATTTACATGAACTTAGGACAGACCAAGATGCACGATACTTTGTCCTAGTCATTTGCAGAGCGGAGTCACAGAGAACCAGATCAAATTGAAGATCGGATTAAACAACAGCTACATCTGGCACTTGGGCTAGCTTGATAAATAGCCAATGTTCGCTTGAAGCCTTCTCAAAAAGCTGATAACTGAAGACCTGCTCTAACAGTAGAGAAAAAACGAGATTGAATTTAGTAGCCTTTGAATTCTTCCAACCTCCTGTCCCTTAAGGGTTTTACCACTAGTACGGATGTCTATAGTGTGGCTGCGGATGAATTATGACAAACTTTCTAAATTTGCGCTTGTAGCAGGATCAGTCTTATCAGACTGATCGGAGTGTCATAAACCGCCAAAAGCCTTCTCCTGAAAGGATCTCAAATTCCTTTTATGGGAGCATACGGGTTAATTGATGGGGGTATACGGAGAACTAATGGTGGCATTTGGAGAGATTTGTCATAATGCTCAAATCTATATAGAAAAGGAGTTTGAAAGCGAATTTCGCAAGAATTTTAGCTTATGACAAGCAAGATTTATGACACTACTTTCCAGAGAATAAAAAATGGAATTTCAGGGCATCCACCCAACAAGGGTTTCAAAAATCGTCTGATTATTCTCCAATCGATGGCGAAAAACTAAGGACATCAACAC
>NZ_JAEVYN010000003.1 GCF_016807185.1 Leptolyngbya sp. Cla-17 | reverse complement strand
GGGCGCGCTGTCCTCGGTCAAGTGTGCGTGAGTTCTAGCGCAAGACTATATGCAGGCGTTAGGTGTGCCAACATCGCGCTCTTTGACACTGTATGTTTCTAAATCTGAGGACCGTTACCGGCCTGGTATTCTCAAGACCCTACTCTATTGACCCTGATGTTTTGGTGGACAATCCTGTGGCCATTTCAATCGCGTTGCACCCTCCTTTTTGCGCGTTGGTCAGCTAGAGTTATTGCCGCCGCACTCGCAGCAATGCTCATCCAAAAGCATTAGAAGAGTTGAGCATGATAGTGTCGCACTTAATTGAGCGAGAGTACAAAAGCGACATTAATCAAAGCCTGGTTTTGCCGGTCAATTAGTTGAATTGGCTAGCTATTTCGCCAGCGTCTCACTTCACTGGTGGCTAATTGGCTACGTGTTGGTTATTGCCAGGGTAATTTTAACAGTGACAACTGCGCTGCTGGAGGCTTTACCTAGACTATGGACCCTTTGGATTTTGTGAAAATTTGACCCTTGGTTTCAACCTTGGACTGGTGGCGGCGAGCACTTTTCATTCTTCAATCAGCCCATTGCAGCAGAAGCAAATTATTACATGTTTTGGAAAGCAGTGAGACTGCTACTTACAGAAGATGCTGAAGCGTTAGAACAGTTCGACCAAGTAGGCCGCGGCTTTTCAGAAGCCATGCAAAAACAAATCCAAAAAATGTGGGCGGACAAACTTGGCTTGACTGAATATCACCCAAAGCTATTTGAAAAATTTAATGCAGTTAATGACTGACTCAGAGGTAGATACACCATTTTCTTCCGCGAGTTATCCCATATACCAGATGATATCTCAGCATTGAAAAAAAAGCTTCTACGTTAAAACTTCACCACAAACTCGATGAACAATGGCAATCTTGGCTAAAAAGCTGGCGCGACCTCGTCATTAACGACGGCAATTTGGCTGAGATATCAACAAAGATGAAACAGACGAACCCAAAATACACATGGCGAGAGTGGTTGATTGCCCCTGCCTACAACAAGCCATGCAGGGTGACTATACTTTAGTTAAAGAGTTGCAAGAAGCTTAGCTATCCATATGATGAGCAATCACAAGACGTAGAAGATAAATACTATCGTCTAAGACCTAAGGCGTTTTTTAACACGGGTGGGTGTCGCACTATAGCTTTCATCTTGAATAGCTGCGTGACAAGCAACTATTCAAGATGAACAGCTTTGTTCTGAGCAAACTGCTGAAAGCCAGGTTTGCAATGAGTTTGAGTCCGATATGATAAAAAATTTCACGTATCGCGGCTCAACCCTAATAGCAATGCATAATTTGAATTAGAAGTCGAAGCGTCTATTGCTCATTCCCTGGTATAGCCTGGCTTTTTGTAGAGCTTCTCTGGTTGTTCAAGATTTCTGGTTTATAGACTGTCTCTACCCAATCCTCTGGGTGATTTCTTCGATCGCGACCGAAATCGAGTCTTCGCTGCTTTCGAGAATTGACATAGCATCTTTCACAATTTGCTCGACAAACCGAACCTTTGCTGTTCCGACCTCGGGATAAAGCTTGATGCTGATATGAGGCATTGTTTTTCTCCTTCAGTGCTTTGCTGAACAAAGTTTAAAGCCATTGGCGCGGAGGTCATTCTCATGACCAGGGACGAGCCGACAATTACTGGTAAGAATTCGATCCACTGCCTGGATTTAGTTAACGTTTATTGGTAGGTATCGTTTCAGCGATTAATATGTTGCATGAAGGATAGCAGGTGATTTGCAACGACTTGGGGTTGATCGAAGTGGGGCACATGTCCCGCTGCCTCAATCCAAATGAGTTGACTGCCTGAGATCGCTCGCTGCACCGAGTCGCATCAGCGGTTCCTAACACATCATCCGCTTTGCCCCACAGAATCAGCGTGGGATGGGTGACTTGAGCAATTCGATCGCTTAAATCCGAATACCCGCCACTTCTGGTAAAAGAGGCGATCGCCTCCTTCCACCAGGCATCTCTGATGGAGGAATGAGCAACGCAAAGCATCAATCAGCATCGGATTGACCATCGGTAAAACTGAAGCCGCCGCCAGGGCAGCCCGCTTACGGAAATAGAGCCAGTCCGCACCCAGGTCAATGAGTCCCTGTGGCAGAAATTGTCCGATTGGAAAGCTGCCAGAAAGCCAACGCTATCAATCAAAGCAAGGGATCGCACCCAGTTAGGATGGTGCAAAGCGAAATCGATCGCCACTGCCCCTCCTAAAGAAGCACCCACAAGAATAATCGGTTCACCAATCCAAGTTTCTACAATGCTCAGAAGATGTTGCCGGATTGACCTGGATTAACTGAGATCGAGGTAGGGTGCTCGGTGAACCCTGACCCGAGAGGTCGATCGCCCACACGTCTCCGCTCCCTGCCAACAACGGGAGCAACCGCCGAAATTCTAACAGGGAACTGTCGAACCATGCAACAGCAGAATTGGAGGAGTATCCGGGAAACAAGAAGATGACTGGGGAGCGAAATGAACATAAGCCGTCGAGAGCGCCGTTAGCCCTGCTGAAATGGCACCTCGACGATACGACGCTGAATGGTTTGCAGAAGGGTAATCGCCCCTGTATCTTGAATCTCGGCAACAGAGGATGGCAGAAAATGGGCAAACATTAGTCTCAACTAGATTGAGTAAGTTGGTATGCCAAGTTCCAATTTGGAACCGGACGGGATTGTAAATTAGATTGTGTCAAAGGTCAGAAGTTGAGATCTAATGAACTACTGAACTTGAGACAAAATCATGATGACCTTTCAACCCGAACTACTTGACCAACTGCTTCAAGGCTATGAAAAACCAGAAGATTTACTGGGGGATGGTGGCATCCTCAAACAATTGACTCAAGCCTTAGTGGAACGCTGCTGGAGGCAGAAATGCAAACCCACATCGAAGCACATCGGACTCAGCCTGAAGCTTTAAAGCCAAACAATCGTCGCAATGGGCATAGCAGAAGACGATTAAAGGTGAGTTTGGCGAAGCCGAGATTGCGATTCCACGTGACCGAGCAGGGGAGTTCGAACCCATCATCGTCCAGAAAAGGCAGACTCGCTTTGACGGGTTGATGACAAGATTCTGTCGCTGTATGCGCGGGGGATGAGTACTCGTGACATTACAGCTCAACTGCAAGACCTGTATGGGGTAGAAGTATCGGCTGGTTTGATTTCCAACGTGACTGAAGCCGTGGAAGAGGAGCGCAAAGTCTGGCAGAATCGTGGGCTGGAGCGGGTTTACCCAATTGTCTACTTTGATGCCATTGTGGTCAAAGTCAGGCAGGATGGACGGGTGATCAACAAAGCGGTTCATTTAGCTCTGGCAGTGAATCTGTCAGGCACAAAGGAACTGCTGGGCATGTGGATGACCCAAAACGAGTCATCTAAGTTCTGGCTCCAGGTGCTGACGGAATTACAGAATCGAGGACTCAAGGATATTTTCGTTGCTTGCTGTGATGGACTCACTGGCTTTCCAGATGCCATTGAAGCGGTATTTCCCAGAACAACGGTGCAGTTGTGCATCGTCCATATGGTGCGTAATTCCTTGAGCTATGTGTCCTACAAAGACCGTAAAGCTGTAGCAGCCGATTTGCGTCTGGTTTATACGGCCAGCACCGAAGCTTGGCGGAGCAATACTTGGTGGAGTTGGCTGAGCAATGGGACAAGCAGTATCCCACTATCAGTAAGTCCTGGATGAACCACTGGCAAAGGATTACTCCTTCTTTGCCTTCCCGAATGAAATTCGGAAAGCCATCTACACGACCAATGCCATTGAGTCGGTCAATATGACCCTGCGAAAGGTGTTGAAGAATCACAGAGCGTTTCCGACCGATGAGTCTGCACTTAAAGTGGTTTACTTAGCAATTCAGAACATCTCCAAAAAATGGACGATGCCGATTAAAGATTGGAAGCCTGCCTTAAATCGGTTTGCCATCGCCTACGACGATCGCTTTCCACTGTGACCTTCTATCCTTGACACAATCTATTTGACATACCCAACCGGACTGCTATCTTATGCAATCTACAAGTTTTCATCCTCCCCGATTGCCTTCAAGTACGCCTCGGCTGCTGCTTGCTTGAAGACACCCTTGGTGTACCGCTGAAACACTCGATCTCTCTTGATCCCCATCAATTCCTTACCAAACAAGGGATCAACCGCCTCGTCGGATCACTTCCGTTCCAAAGGTATGCCGGAACCGATGCGGGTTGAGATCTTCCACTCCAGCGATCGCCCCCAATTTCTTCACCATCCGGTGCAACCCTTTGTACCCTAACCTCTGTCCTGCACTCTTTGGGTCCTGCGCCAAAAACATCGGACTCTCTGGCAACGGTTCAAACATTCCACCCTGCTGCCGCCGCCACTCCAGGTAAGTCTCCAGATGAGATCGTGCCTCTCGACTCAGCGGCACCTCCGACACATTCTGCCCCTTCGAGCGATGCACCTTCAAAATCTTGCCGTTCCAATGCTCCACATTCAGAGCAGACGCTTCCGAAGCCCGCAGCCCATGACTGATCACTGCGGTTATCGGAAAGATGTGGGTGTATCTCTCTTAACCTGGTCTGAGGCTCTGGCTCGTGATGCTCAAACCTGGACAAACCATCTGGCAGCAATGGGTGGCAACACACTAATGCATGATGAAGGCGAGAATCTCTGGCTGGGCACCGCTGGAGCTTTCAGCAGCAATGACATGGTGAACTCTTGGGGAGCGGAGAAAAAGCAGTTTCGTCAGGGTATTTTTCCGAACGTCAGCAAAACTGGCGATTGGAATGATGTTGGACACTACACTCAGATGATTGGGGTGCGACGACTCAAGTCGGTTGTGCTAAAACCACCACAGGCGGCAATGACATTTTGGTTTGCCGCTACAGTCCTCCCGGTAATTTTGAGGGACAGCCTGTTTTTTTAAAACTGCCACATGGCTCATCTGCCCCTTGATTTAGACTGCAACGTGCCGCAATGGCAATGTTCCGCACCGCTGGACGCAGACATTGCGGCTCACATTCGCCGCGCCATGATGTTGCAGGGCTTCAAATGGGATACGCAAGTGGGCGATGTCAACACCCTGGCTCCTTTTGCCCTGATCTTGCCAGCTCAGACTTGGCGACAACTTGCTCAATTGGCGGAGTGTCTGACCCAGGAAACACTTCAGGCGGAGGCTGAACTGCAAGAGCGTCCTGATCTGTGGCAAGAATTGGGACTGCCGCGATCACTCCGACAAGCCATGTCCCAACACACACCCTGAACACCTGCCGCTGACCGAAATCAATTTGGCTATGCCAAGTGTCCACGTAACGGGGTTTTTCGTTCCACTGCATCTCAGACCCCACCGACAAACTGAAGCCGGAAAAAGCTGGCACACGTTGGAGGTGTCTCAATCGACGGTGCAGCAGTGGGAGAAATGGCAAAAATGTCTCCAGTTTGGAGAATCTGGAGAAGATTGCTCGAATTAGGGGATGGTGGTGGAGGATTTTGTTGCTTACCTGTATGGGTGCACAGGTGGGTTGACGAGTAAGGACATTCTTGATCGGGTAGAAGTAATGCCATCGCGGATTTTGCCCAGATGTTGCGAGTGATGGCGGATCGGATGGCTACGGCAAAGGATGCGCCGCCGATAGTGGAGCGTAAGGGGAAGGCTTCGACTAACGCTCAGCCCAAGGGGAAGGGCGAGGGGGAAGGCTTAGCTCAAGGTGATCGGGTGCCGCTGGAGTTGCTGGAGCAAGTTGAAATGGATGAGGTAACGGAGGGTACGGATGAAGAGATGAAGGGTGAAGTCTGAAGAATGAGGCTGAAGGAAACTGGAGCTTGCAGGGTTGAGATAGGGAACTCTTAACTCAATCAATAGGTTCAAGTATGAGATACCAATCCAGGCAAAGAAGGTCTTCGACATCGTTTGCAGTCAGAGCAAAACAAGTTCTCTTGCCTGGATTGTTGATTGCTGGAGTTAGCCTGCTTTCTGCGAAAGATGCTTTTTACTTTGATAACGGGTCGGGTGGGGCGGGTTGGAAGATTGGTAAACCAAAAGTATCGCTGCTCAACGCTCACGGCGGTCGATCGCTCCCAGAAGTTCGGCAGTTGGCGTTGGCGCTGGTGAACCGAGATCGTCAACTCAATGGCTTGTTGCCGCTAGTGGAAGATCCGCTGCTCTCTCAATCGTCTCAGCAGCACAGCCAAGATATGATGAGCCGCAATTATTACGCTCATGTCACTCCAGAGGGGAGAACCCCAACGGATCGCTTCACCCAAGTAGGCGGACGCGGTGGGGTGGGAGAAAAACATCATGCAGCAGACAGGCGGAACAGGAATTAGCTTGAGCTATGGGCTGATTGAAGCATTTCAGAAAAGCTGGATGTATAGCACAGGACATCGCCAAAAACTTGTTAAAGCCGGACTACAAACGTTTTGGTTATGGGATTGTGGTTGACCCGATGAGGGGACGAGCTTATGCGGTGCAAAACTTTGCTGGAGCAGAACAGTAATAACACTTGCGTCAGGGACTAGCGATTCTCGGTGTCGATCCACCAGCGTTGAAGTTTAGGCTTTTGACCGGGTTGATTATTGACGGTGACAACTGCTAGCTTTTGCCGTTGGCGTTGGTGAAGCTGAAGCGACAAAAGCCCATACCTGTACCAGAGCAGGTTTCGACTTCGTTGTAGCCAAGTTTGTCGATGAGTAGTTCATTGCGCCGAAGCGATCTCGATTGGGGGAATGTACTACACTTGCCATCCGCTGTTGAGCAAGGTCTTTCGTGCCTGAGCGTAGGGCATACCTTGTTTAAGGGTTTTGGGGAGGGTCTGAGCTATGGCGATCGTGGGCACAAGGAGTGTTGCGATCGTGGTTGCAGTGATTGTGGCAAGCAGTTTGTTCATAAGCACAACTTTATTTCTCCATGCAGTTCGCTAGATTTTTAGATTTACTGGATTTGTACGGAGCCAAATTAGATGACATCAAGACAAATTCGTGTCGCTGCAAACTCCCGCTATTGTAGGTTTGCAGATGATCGGTTGCTGAACAATCAATCATCTGGTCATCAGGCTTACCAAGTTGGCTCCAGACGGAAGGTTCATCAGGTCTAGCTTTACTGCTTCAACGACACTAATGCGTCTCTACGACAAATTAAAAGTCACTGTACACCTTAAAAGCATGGCAGCGAAGCGATTAGAACGAGTTCGTTGGCTGCACAAAGCGAGCGTTAGCGCGAACCAAGCAGTTATCGGCGGTGCGCAGCCAGGGAGCACCGTTAGAGGTGGTCATGGCCAGCCCGGAGCGATCACGAAATGCAGTGATCGGATCGCCCGCGTTGTAGGTGCGGCGAATGGACCCATTGGGTGTGGCGCGACAGTTGAGAAAGCCATCAGCCGACACGACTCTCCACCCGCGCCAAGTGCTAGATTGAGTGCCACCATTCCACTGATCGACGCTTACAGGTGTAAAGTCTCCACGCCCATCGGGACGGGGCAAGGCAGCCACTAAATTGAGCGTGACAGTCTGACCGATGACAGGACAAGCCTTGCCGCCTGTAACGTTCCAAGTGACTGAGAATCTTTGCCCAGGGCGATTGTCAGTCATGTCGATCGTGCCTGTACAAACCTGTTCAGCTCCGGGACCCGTACGAGAATCTCGAAACGTGCCTCGATAGCGTGAGACAACCACTCTCAGGCACCGGAACACCAGACACATTCGCTGAGCCAATCCAATCTTTGCCTTGAATGCGGCTCACGTATTCCACGCTCGGTTTCGAGCGACTTGAATCAAGCACGAAGCGAGTTTGTCCAGTTGTCGTAGTGTAAACAGCAGCTGAGGCGGCAGCCGGAAAGGCAAATGATAGTGCGCTGAGCGCCAGAAGATAACGGTATTGCATGGTTCAGTCCTGTAGCTTTGTCTTTTCAAAGTTCATTACTTCTAGAAAGACTACGCTTGTGTTGCGTGTTGCTACGGAAACAGTCGATAACTTTCTTCGCTGCTCGACCGAAGGGGGCACCTCAGAATTCGGAAAAATTTGTCCACTTAGGCGTTTCTGTAGCTTTGAGACCCAGTGTTACCGCGTGCGACCTTCCGGTTTACGCACATCCACGGCATTCGGTGGCAGGATGTTGCAGATCAACCCGCCTTCGGTGACCTGTGGATTTTTATCCAGCCCTTCATGCAGGATGCTGCTTTTCTAGCCGCCCATAACGCCTCTTTTGACCGGGGCGTGCTCTATGCGTGCTGTGACCTTTACGGCATTGCTCGACCGCCACAGCCTTTTTTGTGTACGGTGCAACTGGCTTGCAAAACCTGGAATTTACGTCCGACCAAACTGCCCAATGTTTGTGAATACCTGGGCATCGAGCTAGAGCACCATCAAGCGTTGTCTGATGCAGAAGCCTGTGCTCGCGTTGCTCTGGCAGCTCACCAGTCCCAAGCAGCTTGCCAGAATCGGTGTTGAACCAATCAAACGTCAGCGCCTACATGGGCTTAGAGATCGCCCCCCTGATGCCAGTGGAACCTGACCCTTGTCACCGTAACAGGGATTGCTTGCCTGATCTCAAGACCAGCCCGTAGGGTGAGAATAGTCCTGTTTGCCTGCCATTCATAATGCCCATTGAGGTCACCCTGGAGCGACGGCAACTGCAATTGACCTGTATCGAGGGGGCACTGGCGAAAGGTGCCACCAGCCGACACGCTTTACGCCGACAGTTTGAAAGCGCGATCGCTGCATTGCCTTTAATTGCAATCAAGCCCCCCCCCTCTCCCTCATCCTCACATTGAGATAATTTGATTAATTGGATTGTTGTGCCTGACGTTGTGACGTTGCCCCAGCCCATGCCTTTGATGATGGCTTTCAATTTCTGGTCTACGGTTGGCTAGAGCTTGTTGTACGCGACCTTGAGAAGCGGAATAGTCATTGCCTCTAAGGAGGGCCAAAAGCGCTGGAACCCCAATAAACCACTTGTCGTTAAACGCTCTAACTGGATCATCATTCCAGGCAATAATCAGAGAAATCGCCTCATCAATCTTTTCCAAAGCCGACGCCTGATCGCGAATTCTTCTTTGCGGCGTATGACCTGCAATAGTTGGTTGAACTCGTGATGGCACTGGCACCACAGGTGTAGGTATCGGAGTAACCGGAGCCGAACCCGTAAACAGTTGTTTTAACTGCTGAAACTGAATCAACTCCGCCTGCAGCCGTTCATTTTCAGTTTTCAACGCCTCCAACTCTTCCAACTCCTCCAACGGTCGAATCGCCACCGATGCCATACTTTGAAGTTGCCCCTGGGCCTGGTCAAGTTTTGCCAAGAGCGCCTGATTTTCAGCCCTCAACCGTTCTACTTCAGCTGTAAACCATTGAAAGGTGCTGCCAAAGGATTCAACCGAAGTTGCTATCGTCGGAGTCGAATCGTCTCGCAGAAACCTAACAACCGCCTCCATTACATCCGCATTAGAGCCTTGAGCATTGAGTTTAATTGCCGCTAATTCTTTGAGTTGATGCATTAAATCAGTAGGCACACTCGCGCGAGGTTTACGGGGATGGATTTCAGCATCCGGAAGAGCGATCGCCATTGTTTCATTCTCCATTACTTCAACTGGCTCAATATCTGCCAGTTCAACGGGTTCAAGCTCCAATTCGACCGTAGTCGGTAACGCTCCAACGCGTTCTAATAGAATCCCCTTTTCACCGAGTGGCTGCTGCTGGGCCCCGATCAAGAAATAATGAAAGTAGTGTTCCGTAGCCCCCGCATTCTTCCTTTTTGCTAATTCAGACTCACCAATCACATGCCCTAGATGCTGTTGCAGGAACCGGTGAGTGCCTTGATTAGGAGGACAGAAGAAATGCGTGGCAATTTCAGCATACGCCCCCCTAAGATTGTGAGCCGTCACCGCCTTTTCGCCAGGTAGCACCGGCAGTACCTCTGAGTCCTCGAAGCTGCTCTTGATATAATGCCTGACACTGGTATTGAGCCTGGAGTTAATGTCATCAGGAGACAACTCCGCCAACTCCTGAATTCTAGGATGGGCTCTAAACTTATAGATCGCCTTTAGAACCTTATCTGCATCAATCAAAGTAGCGATCAGGAAGGTTTGAGCCTTTTCAATGTCTTGAATTCCTTTTTTCAGTTGCCCACGAAACGAGATCGCGTAAGGATGATGGGTCGGTTTAAATTCGCCTTTAGCCACAATCTCACTGAATCGTCTCCCCGTCACCGCCAAAAGCCCTACTGCCCATTCATAGGGAGTTTCCCTTGTCAACAAATCCTTCGCCTTATTCAAGAACCTGTCTGCGCGAATCGGCTGTAAATCGTCCTGCTTTAGATTGTTCTTAATCGTCGTTTTTTGCTTAATTGCCTGCTGTACCTCATTTGGATAAGTCAGGTGATAAAGCCCCCAGTGAGGGTAAACCTTGCCATACAGACTAGGTGGCAACTCCAGCCTAGGCAATCGACCCTCATCTATAGCCCGAGCGATTGCCTTGCGATAGTCTGGTAAATATTGATTCGCGATCGAGGCAACCGGGTAGCCTTCTTCGAGGAGGGCAATTTCAGCGGCACAGAGAGCTTTCGCTGCGTTTTCAGTCTTACAGTTGCCCAACCTATCGATAAAGTGGAGGATCAATTCTCCACGTTCGTCTTTGGAGAGTTTAGTGCGATCGTTTGTAGCGATGCGATCGCGGAATCGAGCGATTAATTGTTCGCGGGTGGTGTCATGGGTATAGGCAGTAGGGATAAAACTCATCGTTTCACGTCCATGTTCATTAAATCCCTATCTATATCAGATATTCATACTATATCATTATCCTTATCGCTGTTGCAATCGGTGTGAGGAGGGGGAGCAAGAACTAGTTCTTGCAATAAATTTATGGAACGAATTGGGCATTTTAAGGGGGTAGTTTTTTGCATCTACTATGAAAGGCGTTTTGCATAGAATCCAAGCAAGGCTTGCTTCGCTGCTTTCCAAAAGCGAACTGAAGCAACCCACAATTAGCAGTTATGGGCAAGCTGAGAGTGGTGTTGCTTTAGACGATATTCAACCGGTAATGGAATGGTTATTCCTTAGCCTTCTCAATGCAGGCTATCAAGGGCAATCTCACTTGTTCTGGTTGTCTCCTAGAGATGCTGTTGACTTGCATCAACATCTACGACAGTTACACCAGAAAGATGAGCCTATTTTTGGCTATCGCTGTGGAGATCGCGTTTCAACACCCCGGAAGGCTTTTATTGGAGAATAATGGCAGAGCATCCCTCTTTGAAAATTTACCAGTTAGAAGTACAGCAAAATGGCTAAAAATGATTTTGTATCTACAATCGGGGTTGACTATACTACCCTTCTTGACCTGCTTCAAGCAGAAAACATGGATGAAGTTACAAAGAGGCAGGAAATAAAGAGCAACACTGGAACCTTTATTCCTAGTCAATTCAAGAGGTGAAACGGAGCTTTTACAGGTATTAAGCGATGAGTAAGCAAAGCCCATTTCACAAGTTACCCGAATGCGATCGCTGTTTTCACAATACCCATAACCCTCATCTTTTCTGTGCCGTTCATCCCTATGGAGTGCAAGAAAGTAGTGAACAGTGTGTAGATTTTGAACTAGATCCGAACTTATTAAATGGGGAATGGTGGGAGCCAGAAGAAGCCAGTTTTTATGGGAATGAGCTTGTCATTTCACCGGCGCAACGATGGAACCGAGCGCAAAAGCTAGAACTGTTGCTGTGGCATCCGCTTTTTACAGGTCTGTGCCCTGAGTGTCGCTATCCATTTCCTCCCGATTCAGCGCGTGTTCATTGGGATTGCCCTTCGTGTGAATGGAAAGACGACAGTGTGTAGATTGCACTTCAGACAATTTTGTTTGGGTCTAACTTTCTGGTTTTAGCCTAAACCTCACCGGGTTGCAGTGGCTTTCCTTGCCAGGATTTCTTGCCTATATAGAAGTCTTTTAATCAGCAGAGTGATTGCTCAACTTAATCGTCTAACCGCCGTGTTTGATTAAGATGAGGTCTGAATGTCCAGTTAATGCGTTCTGCTACTGATTGCTTAGTCTTGGGCAATTGATGAATGTGAGTGGATTGGCAACCGGGAAGCATGAGCAGTAGCGAACCATGTTCGAGAAAGAAATGCTGTAATTCCCCCTCATGCCCTTACGGGGTTTAAGGCTAAACTTGCGGATAGCGCCCAATGAAATCGAAGCGATCGCGGGACTGGTGCCCAGGCTCTTTTCGTTATCCGAGTGCCAACCGATTGAGTGTTCACCGACGCGATAGCGATTGCCAGTGGTGATCGCAAAGTTGAAGCCAGATTCAGTTTCTATACGGTCTCGTAACTTGGCTAATGGGTCCGTCCAGGGCAGCGGTTCTAGAAGTACCGACGACGAATAGAAATAGCTGCATCCCTCATCGCCATAGATAGCTTCCAAACGAGGGACAGGGATAAACTTGCCAAACATCCGAATATCATTTTGCTGCCAACTCAGAGCTTGGCTGTGTTCGTAGAGAGCATCGGCTTCAGCTTGAGAGAGGAATTGAGGCAGGTAGTAGTAGGGTTCTTGGGTCATAGCACCATCAGGGGGGTAGTGAATAGGCAAGGAATTGAAATAATTCGCGATCGCAGCAAGAGAAAACGTGTGACGTAGATTATTTCGATATAAGGTGCCCAAAGTCCAAGGAGATCATTCCTATTTCAAGTTATTTGCTACAGCGAAAGGATTGTAGCCAGAGAAGCTAACCGAGTCCTCATCGAAGAACCCCGCGATTGCCTTTCTGATTCCCTCTTTTTCCAAGCTTTAATAGTACAATTGCTTCAACGGCTCGGAACAATTTACCCATGCGACGGGATTCAATTTTCTATGCCTTATTTCAGCAATCTCCGACGCTTCTATTTGAGTTACTCGAAGAGCCACCCCTTAACGCTGAGGCCTATCGATTTGATTCCGTAGCCGTCAAAGAACCCCGGTTTGAAATCGATGGAGTGTTCTTACCCCCTGACACTGAAGTGCCTGGAATTGTGTACTTTTGTGAGGTTCAATTCCAACGGGATGAGCGGCTGTATGAACGCCTTTTTGGTGAGTCGTTTTTATATTTCTATCGCAACCGAGATCGCTTCAGTGATTGGCAAGCTGTAGTAATTTATCCCGCTCGTTCAATGGAGCAGAGCAATACGCTTCCCTATCAAGATTTACTGGCGGGAGATCGGGTTCATTGCGTGTTTTTAGATGAGTTGGGAGACATTGGACAATTGCCGTTAGGAGTCGCCCTCATGGTATTGACAACCCTTGAAGAAGCTCAAGCACCCGCAGAAGCAAGAGCGTTACTCGCGCGATCGCGGCAGGAAATAGACGAGCCAGCAGCTAGTCGCGCCATAATGGAGATGCTGACCACCATTATGGTTTACAAGTTTACAAATCTGAGTCGGCAGGAGATTGAAACGATGTTGGGAATCAGTTTGCAGCAGACACGGGTATATCAAGAAGCTAAGGAAGAAGCGCTTCAGCAGGTAGTGATAAACCTTCTGAAAGAAGGAATGACGGTAGAGGCGATCGCTCGTGTTACTGGACTATCGGTCGAACAAATCGAGCAGTTGCAGAAGAGCGTTCCTCACAATCCACTAGGATAGTTAACGCGATTGCACGTCTTCACCGCTCCATCCATACTCTTCATTAAATCGCACTGGTTCTGTAGTGTTATTTTTCATCGTTCCATCACGACCTTCCCTAATTCAGGAAAGGAACTGACTTAGATGTTCAAAAAAGCCTTCCCCCTTGCCGTTGCTAGAAGCTGCCGTCGATACCACACTTAACGTTTCAATGAGAGAGTCTTGGCTAGCATTCGCGACTAAATGCGTCAGAGCTTCTCCCCCTTCCCCTGTCTGAGCCGCCACAATAGCATTGATGTAATCTATCCGTTGCTCATTGGCAATTACCCCAATCAGGAAGCCTGCTCGAATCAGTAATAGATTCATCAAGAGGCGTGCTGTGCGTCCATTACCATCTTGAAACGGGTGAACCGTCACTAGCCTGAGATGAGCTTCAGCCGCATAGACGATTGGATGTAGTGCTTTGGCATTTTGAGAATTAAGCCATTCCACAAAGTCTGCCATCAACTTGTCTACCTGATAGTGGGGAAGATAGACAGACTCAGTCCCTGCCGCCCGGACATCCAGTAACCGAAATCGTCCTGCCGTTTCCGGGTCAATCGTTCGCAGAATGAGGCTGTGGACTTGCCTCAACTCCCACTCAGTAATGACAGCATCAGCAACAGAAAACGATTCAATGTAATTGATTGCCTGCCCATGTCCAATCACTTCTAAATGCTCTTTTAAGGACTTGCCCCCAATTGTGATGCCTTGCTCCAGCACTAGAGCAGTCTCTCTAAGCGAGAGCGTGTTGCCCTCGATCGCGTTGGAGTTGTAAGTAAACCGGACATCATAGCGTTGCTTAAGTTCAGCCACGATGCTGCGGTCAAGGGGACGAAACAAGTCAAGCCATGCTTTAAGACGATCTAGATGTGCCAACTTCTCAGAAAGAGAGACGTGGGATGCAAAAGTCAAATGCTCTCTTAAGACCTCTTCTGCGATGAGAACTTGGGATTGTAGGGCAGCAATCCAGCGAGCGTAGGCTATGGATGTATTCATAGGCATTCTGCAAGAAGTCCTCCACTTCAGTTTGACAGAGGAATTGAGGCAGGTCGTAGGGGTTTGAGTTATAGCACTCTGAGGAGTCAATGAACAATTATTTCAAGTTCTTTACTACGGCGAGAGGATTGCAACCGGAGAAGCTGATTGAGTCTTCGTCAAGGAAACCCGCGATCGCCATTTCAACAATTGACTCAATCGGTTGTTCAATCTGAGCGGCATAGGTCAACAGTCCCAACCGAATTTTATCTGGAAGCATCTGAATAAAAGCTTGGGCTGCTTCAGGAGAGAGATGTTCGGTCGTAATCTGCATTTTGCTGTCTCCTAGTTCATGCGAGTGTTGTAACGGGGTCGAGCCATTTGAATCATCAATGTTTCAATGTACTCAACTTGCTGAGGGGAACGCCGACCCATTGCAAAAGTCGAAATTCTAACATCATCTGGATTGAGCCTGTCAACAAATGCCCAACTCAGAGCCTTATGTCCATTACGGAACCGTCGTCTAAGATTGTTACCAATTCCAATATACAAAATCTCATCACGATAACGAAACGCATAGAAGCCTGGATTAGAGGGAACGGGTTTCAAAATCGCGGCTAAGCGGATAGCATTCCTCAAACAGGATAGAAGAAAGCGCTTTAAGAACCATCTGGGCATCTGATTTAAGTGTTTCGCTCATTGTTCAGTAAAGTGCAGGATCAACTTTGAGCGCTCGTTTTTAACCAGTTTAGTCCGTAGGGAGCGATCGCGAATTATTGGCTATTCCGTGTCCAAAGCTCAATGACATCGAGCCAGTTCATTGCGATCGCCGTCGCCTCGCGATTAAATATTGAATCTAAACTTTACCCTTGTTTTTATAGCCCTGCCTCCATGAGCGCCTGAAACAAATCAGCCTCAATCCCCAACTGGCGCGACCATTCGCCCAAATAATCAAAATCTAGAGTGTCGCCCTGCACCTTTAGTACTCCCAACACATCGCGCCATTGCTTATCCGATTGTGACTGTTGCCGCCAGCGTAATTTATTCAGCACCACATCTTCGGGCGATGCAAAGTAGAACGCTCCAGCCCCAATGACTTCGACTAGCTTGCGGCGCTTAAACTTCACTAAATCAAACTCTTCACTCCCCGCCATCATCAGATCGGCGCGTGAAATCGTAGGCTGATGCGTCACCCCCAAGGTTTTCATCCGACCCGATCTTACATCTTCCACTCCCGGAACATAAAACTGATGAACTTCCAACGCAATCACCAGTTGCTCTAGCTGCAATGGCGCAATTGCTAACACCACATCCAAATCACGGGTTGCTCTCGGATCGCCAAAAGTGGATGAGGCAACCCCGCCCGTAATGTAATAGTCGATTTGTACCTGCTCAAATACCTCATGCAAAATTGCCGCCAGCGCAATCGAATCTTGAATCCAGGTCATTTCATGGGTTGCTGTAAAAAAATTAGGCGGACAATGATCACCCAAAAAAGACTGGGCAACCTTTTGGGCAAAGGCCTCCCCCACCATCTGCGGGAAGCGATGCTTTAGCCCACTTATAGAGAGCCTGCGGGTGCTGCGAGTGTGAGCCGCAGACATCAACGCGCGATCGCTGTTCGTCCGCTGCCGCAATAACGCAAACTCAAACACATCCGTCTCAATGCTAGTGTCTTCCGCTTGGGGGCAGTACCCTGGCTTTACGGTAACCATTTAGGCGAAATACAGTAAAATAAATAGGCTTACATTATACACAATCTAAACGTTGTGGCAGTCAAGAAATATTCACGGCAGCAGGTGATCAAACTGGCAAAAACTACATCTAGCCGACTGTCGTACATGGATCGAATGGGGTTTGTTGTACCAGAGAAGATTGGTGAAGCGGATACCAAAAAGCCTGTGGTGCTGTATACGAAACATCAGATTGAACTGGTCAAGCAAATTAACCAGGCTTCTCATTTCTTGAGTGCATCAGGGTTGAGGTTGGCAATCCAACGCGATCGCCTGGCTGAAGTGGTGCGATCGTTGAGTGAATTACTAGATTAATTGAGCTACAAACGAGCTACGAACACAACCAATAAAATATCAAACAAGCTACTTATGCCATATAGCATTCAGAGGTTTTGAATATTGCCAGTCTTTTTCAGTTGATATCGTCTGTCTGGTAGCCGTAGAGTTGTTCTTCAAGGCGAATAATGCCTCTTTCGCCGTCCTGATAGAGAATTTCTGGTCCCAATCCAAAGCAGAATCAGGCAATGGTTCAAAGGCTTGTGGATGCGCGTAGAAAGCATCAAGCACTTTCAAGTCAGATGCCAAAGGCACATTTAAGCGATTGGGATTATTGGGAATGAGAGCGATCGCTTCTCGCAGTTTTTCAACGCCTAGTTGTTGCTGGAGTTGCCATAGAAACTGAACATAGGGCACTGTTGTAGGCATGTTTTCTTTGTGGTAGTGCAACCACAAAACTCGAATTTGGAGTGCAGTACAAGAGATAGAGGAGTTGAGCTTCGAGTTCATAGTGAGTGAAGATGATAATGAACAAAGTGATCGCTGAAGTTTTGTAGAGTGTTTAAGGAACCTTCAGGTTGAAATGAAGTGTTCATAGGAAAAATTTAGGCAAGAGGGTGGTGAAGCCACTGGAGCGATTGGAGCGATCGCAACACTCAGTTAATGAGACGCATCTTAGGAAAGCGGGTAGTCAAGCACTGGAGCGATCGAACATAGCTAGAAGGAGCGATCGCAACACGGCTAGAAGGAGCGATCACATTTCAACTCAAGTGTTGGAGCGACGAACTTTGTGGTCAATCGATAGAGATGTTTCTATGTTTTCTACTGCGTCAAGAGCAGCGTGGATGACCTGCGGTGGAACCAAGAGGTTGAAGCCGTGTTGCATTTTGACAAACGTTCTGCCAGGTTCCAGCCAACCATCACAGCCAACTCCATTGAAAGGCAAAGGAGCGATCGCATAGAGGATTGTAGTGTTTCTCAATGCCTGATTGATTACTGTGTAGCGGTGAACTTCAAACGAGCTAACGATTGCTGTGGTTTCCATTGCCTGATTCCTAGTAGAGTTCAGGGAACGCCAACTTGTTGATCCAGAGGGCGGCTCTTTGGCGCGTCCAGCGACGTTCTAAAGCAACAAGACCAATGGCGTGGTCAATAGCGTATTGCTCGTCAGCGGTCAGTGAGGACTGACGGAGAAAGTCGGTAACAGTTGCAATCTGAGTAAGTAGCAGTACCAGTAATCATAGGGAGTGCCCACGAATCAATTCATATTCATATCCATATCGTTATTATAACTCTATCTTTATCAATATCGCAATACATTAACCATAGAAATACCTGGAACTCATCCTGGATAAGACTTGTAAAAAACAATAACTGTCAATGATAGGAATATCAAATGTATCGCAGCTATAAAAAAGATAAAGATAAGAAAGATTCATTAGATATTTGTATCATTTCAGCGTCTCCTTGATAAGGATAGGGCGATGCAATGATGAGAACTGTGCAGAGTCGACAAGTTGAATCGCTGAAACTCATACACAGTGGGCATTGTAGTGATCGTAGTTTATGAGGCTTGTCAGCGATCCCCATCCTGCCGCTATCCTTATCACAAAATGGAGGGTTTGCGATAGGGTGAACGATAAGGATTGCTAATGATAGGGTAGTGATAAGGTATCCTTATAGGTGGACAGGGATAGCTTTTTGGTTAACCAAAAAGCTATCCCTGTCCACCTATAAGGATACCTTATCACTACCCTATCATTAGCAATCCTTATCGTTCACCCTATCGCAAACCCTCCATTTTGTGATAAGGATAGCGGCAGGATGGGGATCGCTGACAAGCCTCATAAACTACGATCACTACAATGCCCACTGTGTATGAGTTTCAGCGATTCAACTTGTCGACTCTGCACAGTTCTCATCATTGCATCGCCCTATCCTTATCAAGGAGACGCTGAAATGATACAAATATCTAATGAATCTTTCTTATCTTTATCTTTTTTATAGCTGCGATACATTTGATATTCCTATCATTGACAGTTATTGTTTTTTACAAGTCTTATCCAGGATGAGTTCCAGGTATTTCTATGGTTAATGTATTGCGATATTGATAAAGATAGAGTTATAATAACGATATGGATATGAATATGAATTGATTCGTGGGCACTCCCTATGATTACTGGTACTGCTACTACTCAGATTGCAACTGTTACCGACTTTCTCCGTCAGTCCTCACTGACCGCTGACGAGCAATACGCTATTGACCACGCCATTGGTCTTGTTGCTTTAGAACGTCGCTGGACGCGCCAAAGAGCCGCCCTCTGGATCAACAAGTTGGCGTTCCCTGAACTCTACTAGGAATCAGGCAATGGAAACCACAGCAATCGTTAGCTCGTTTGAAGTTCACCGCTACACAGTAATCAATCAGGCATTGAGAAACACTACAATCCTCTATGCGATCGCTCCTTTGCCTTTCAATGGAGTTGGCTGTGATGGTTGGCTGGAACCTGGCAGAACGTTTGTCAAAATGCAACACGGCTTCAACCTCTTGGTTCCACCGCAGGTCATCCACGCTGCTCTTGACGCAGTAGAAAACATAGAAACATCTCTATCGATTGACCACAAAGTTCGTCGCTCCAACACTTGAGTTGAAATGTGATCGCTCCTTCTAGCCGTGTTGCGATCGCTCCTTCTAGCTATGTTCGATCGCTCCAGTGCTTGACTACCCGCTTTCCTAAGATGCGTCTCATTAACTGAGTGTTGCGATCGCTCCAATCGCTCCAGTGGCTTCACCACCCTCTTGCCTAAATTTTTCCTATGAACACTTCATTTCAACCTGAAGGTTCCTTAAACACTCTACAAAACTTCAGCGATCACTTTGTTCATTATCATCTTCACTCACTATGAACTCGAAGCTCAACTCCTCTATCTCTTGTACTGCACTCCAAATTCGAGTTTTGTGGTTGCACTACCACAAAGAAAACATGCCTACAACAGTGCCCTATGTTCAGTTTCTATGGCAACTCCAGCAACAACTAGGCGTTGAAAAACTGCGAGAAGCGATCGCTCTCATTCCCAATAATCCCAATCGCTTAAATGTGCCTTTGGCATCTGACTTGAAAGTGCTTGATGCTTTCTACGCGCATCCACAAGCCTTTGAACCATTGCCTGATTCTGCTTTGGATTGGGACCAGAAATTCTCTATCAGGACGGCGAAAGAGGCATTATTCGCCTTGAAGAACAACTCTACGGCTACCAGACAGACGATATCAACTGAAAAAGACTGGCAATATTCAAAACCTCTGAATGCTATATGGCATAAGTAGCTTGTTTGATATTTTATTGGTTGTGTTCGTAGCTCGTTTGTAGCTCAATTAATCTAGTAATTCACTCAACGATCGCACCACTTCAGCCAGGCGATCGCGTTGGATTGCCAACCTCAACCCTGATGCACTCAAGAAATGAGAAGCCTGGTTAATTTGCTTGACCAGTTCAATCTGATGTTTCGTATACAGCACCACAGGCTTTTTGGTATCCGCTTCACCAATCTTCTCTGGTACAACAAACCCCATTCGATCCATGTACGACAGTCGGCTAGATGTAGTTTTTGCCAGTTTGATCACCTGCTGCCGTGAATATTTCTTGACTGCCACAACGTTTAGATTGTGTATAATGTAAGCCTATTTATTTTACTGTATTTCGCCTAAATGGTTACCGTAAAGCCAGGGTACTGCCCCCAAGCGGAAGACACTAGCATTGAGACGGATGTGTTTGAGTTTGCGTTATTGCGGCAGCGGACGAACAGCGATCGCGCGTTGATGTCTGCGGCTCACACTCGCAGCACCCGCAGGCTCTCTATAAGTGGGCTAAAGCATCGCTTCCCGCAGATGGTGGGGGAGGCCTTTGCCCAAAAGGTTGCCCAGTCTTTTTTGGGTGATCATTGTCCGCCTAATTTTTTTACAGCAACCCATGAAATGACCTGGATTCAAGATTCGATTGCGCTGGCGGCAATTTTGCATGAGGTATTTGAGCAGGTACAAATCGACTATTACATTACGGGCGGGGTTGCCTCATCCACTTTTGGCGATCCGAGAGCAACCCGTGATTTGGATGTGGTGTTAGCAATTGCGCCATTGCAGCTAGAGCAACTGGTGATTGCGTTGGAAGTTCATCAGTTTTATGTTCCGGGAGTGGAAGATGTAAGATCGGGTCGGATGAAAACCTTGGGGGTGACGCATCAGCCTACGATTTCACGCGCCGATCTGATGATGGCGGGGAGTGAAGAGTTTGATTTAGTGAAGTTTAAGCGCCGCAAGCTAGTCGAAGTCATTGGGGCTGGAGCGTTCTACTTTGCATCGCCCGAAGATGTGGTGCTGAATAAATTACGCTGGCGGCAACAGTCACAATCGGATAAGCAATGGCGCGATGTGTTGGGAGTACTAAAGGTGCAGGGCGACACTCTAGATTTTGATTATTTGGGCGAATGGTCGCGCCAGTTGGGGATTGAGGCTGATTTGTTTCAGGCGCTCATGGAGGCAGGGCTATAAAAACAAGGGTAAAGTTTAGATTCAATATTTAATCGCGAGGCGACGGCGATCGCAATGAACTGGCTCGATGTCATTGAGCTTTGGACACGGAATAGCCAATAATTCGCGATCGCTCCCTACGGACTAAACTGGTTAAAAACGAGCGCTCAAAGTTGATCCTGCACTTTACTGAACAATGAGCGAAACACTTAAATCAGATGCCCAGATGGTTCTTAAAGCGCTTTCTTCTATCCTGTTTGAGGAATGCTATCCGCTTAGCCGCGATTTTGAACCCGTTCCCTCTAATCCAGGCTTCTATGCGTTTCGTTATCGTGATGAGATTTTGTATATTGGAATTGGTAACAATCTTAGACGACGGTTCCGTAATGGACATAAGGCTCTGAGTTGGGCATTTGTTGACAGGCTCAATCCAGATGATGTTAGAATTTCGACTTTTGCAATGGGTCGGCGTTCCCCTCAGCAAGTTGAGTACATTGAAACATTGATGATTCAAATGGCTCGACCCCGTTACAACACTCGCATGAACTAGGAGACAGCAAAATGCAGATTACGACCGAACATCTCTCTCCTGAAGCAGCCCAAGCTTTTATTCAGATGCTTCCAGATAAAATTCGGTTGGGACTGTTGACCTATGCCGCTCAGATTGAACAACCGATTGAGTCAATTGTTGAAATGGCGATCGCGGGTTTCCTTGACGAAGACTCAATCAGCTTCTCCGGTTGCAATCCTCTCGCCGTAGTAAAGAACTTGAAATAATTGTTCATTGACTCCTCAGAGTGCTATAACTCAAACCCCTACGACCTGCCTCAATTCCTCTGTCAAACTGAAGTGGAGGACTTCTTGCAGAATGCCTATGAATACATCCATAGCCTACGCTCGCTGGATTGCTGCCCTACAATCCCAAGTTCTCATCGCAGAAGAGGTCTTAAGAGAGCATTTGACTTTTGCATCCCACGTCTCTCTTTCTGAGAAGTTGGCACATCTAGATCGTCTTAAAGCATGGCTTGACTTGTTTCGTCCCCTTGACCGCAGCATCGTGGCTGAACTTAAGCAACGCTATGATGTCCGGTTTACTTACAACTCCAACGCGATCGAGGGCAACACGCTCTCGCTTAGAGAGACTGCTCTAGTGCTGGAGCAAGGCATCACAATTGGGGGCAAGTCCTTAAAAGAGCATTTAGAAGTGATTGGACATGGGCAGGCAATCAATTACATTGAATCGTTTTCTGTTGCTGATGCTGTCATTACTGAGTGGGAGTTGAGGCAAGTCCACAGCCTCATTCTGCGAACGATTGACCCGGAAACGGCAGGACGATTTCGGTTACTGGATGTCCGGGCGGCAGGGACTGAGTCTGTCTATCTTCCCCACTATCAGGTAGACAAGTTGATGGCAGACTTTGTGGAATGGCTTAATTCTCAAAATGCCAAAGCACTACATCCAATCGTCTATGCGGCTGAAGCTCATCTCAGGCTAGTGACGGTTCACCCGTTTCAAGATGGTAATGGACGCACAGCACGCCTCTTGATGAATCTATTACTGATTCGAGCAGGCTTCCTGATTGGGGTAATTGCCAATGAGCAACGGATAGATTACATCAATGCTATTGTGGCGGCTCAGACAGGGGAAGGGGGAGAAGCTCTGACGCATTTAGTCGCGAATGCTAGCCAAGACTCTCTCATTGAAACGTTAAGTGTGGTATCGACGGCAGCTTCTAGCAACGGCAAGGGGGAAGGCTTTTTTGAACATCTAAGTCAGTTCCTTTCCTGAATTAGGGAAGGTCGTGATGGAACGATGAAAAATAACACTACAGAACCAGTGCGATTTAATGAAGAGTATGGATGGAGCGGTGAAGACGTGCAATCGCGTTAACTATCCTAGTGGATTGTGAGGAACGCTCTTCTGCAACTGCTCGATTTGTTCGACCGATAGTCCAGTAACACGAGCGATCGCCTCTACCGTCATTCCTTCTTTCAGAAGGTTTATCACTACCTGCTGAAGCGCTTCTTCCTTAGCTTCTTGATATACCCGTGTCTGCTGCAAACTGATTCCCAACATCGTTTCAATCTCCTGCCGACTCAGATTTGTAAACTTGTAAACCATAATGGTGGTCAGCATCTCCATTATGGCGCGACTAGCTGCTGGCTCGTCTATTTCCTGCCGCGATCGCGCGAGTAACGCTCTTGCTTCTGCGGGTGCTTGAGCTTCTTCAAGGGTTGTCAATACCATGAGGGCGACTCCTAACGGCAATTGTCCAATGTCTCCCAACTCATCTAAAAACACGCAATGAACCCGATCTCCCGCCAGTAAATCTTGATAGGGAAGCGTATTGCTCTGCTCCATTGAACGAGCGGGATAAATTACTACAGCTTGCCAATCACTGAAGCGATCTCGGTTGCGATAGAAATATAAAAACGACTCACCAAAAAGGCGTTCATACAGCCGCTCATCCCGTTGGAATTGAACCTCACAAAAGTACACAATTCCAGGCACTTCAGTGTCAGGGGGTAAGAACACTCCATCGATTTCAAACCGGGGTTCTTTGACGGCTACGGAATCAAATCGATAGGCCTCAGCGTTAAGGGGTGGCTCTTCGAGTAACTCAAATAGAAGCGTCGGAGATTGCTGAAATAAGGCATAGAAAATTGAATCCCGTCGCATGGGTAAATTGTTCCGAGCCGTTGAAGCAATTGTACTATTAAAGCTTGGAAAAAGAGGGAATCAGAAAGGCAATCGCGGGGTTCTTCGATGAGGACTCGGTTAGCTTCTCTGGCTACAATCCTTTCGCTGTAGCAAATAACTTGAAATAGGAATGATCTCCTTGGACTTTGGGCACCTTATATCGAAATAATCTACGTCACACGTTTTCTCTTGCTGCGATCGCGAATTATTTCAATTCCTTGCCTATTCACTACCCCCCTGATGGTGCTATGACCCAAGAACCCTACTACTACCTGCCTCAATTCCTCTCTCAAGCTGAAGCCGATGCTCTCTACGAACACAGCCAAGCTCTGAGTTGGCAGCAAAATGATATTCGGATGTTTGGCAAGTTTATCCCTGTCCCTCGTTTGGAAGCTATCTATGGCGATGAGGGATGCAGCTATTTCTATTCGTCGTCGGTACTTCTAGAACCGCTGCCCTGGACGGACCCATTAGCCAAGTTACGAGACCGTATAGAAACTGAATCTGGCTTCAACTTTGCGATCACCACTGGCAATCGCTATCGCGTCGGTGAACACTCAATCGGTTGGCACTCGGATAACGAAAAGAGCCTGGGCACCAGTCCCGCGATCGCTTCGATTTCATTGGGCGCTATCCGCAAGTTTAGCCTTAAACCCCGTAAGGGGCATGAGGGGGAATTACAGCATTTCTTTCTCGAACATGGTTCGCTACTGCTCATGCTTCCCGGTTGCCAATCCACTCACATTCATCAATTGCCCAAGACTAAGCAATCAGTAGCAGAACGCATTAACTGGACATTCAGACCTCATCTTAATCAAACACGGCGGTTAGACGATTAAGTTGAGCAATCACTCTGCTGATTAAAAGACTTCTATATAGGCAAGAAATCCTGGCAAGGAAAGCCACTGCAACCCGGTGAGGTTTAGGCTAAAACCAGAAAGTTAGACCCAAACAAAATTGTCTGAAGTGCAATCTACACACTGTCGTCTTTCCATTCACACGAAGGGCAATCCCAATGAACACGCGCTGAATCGGGAGGAAATGGATAGCGACACTCAGGGCACAGACCTGTAAAAAGCGGATGCCACAGCAACAGTTCTAGCTTTTGCGCTCGGTTCCATCGTTGCGCCGGTGAAATGACAAGCTCATTCCCATAAAAACTGGCTTCTTCTGGCTCCCACCATTCCCCATTTAATAAGTTCGGATCTAGTTCAAAATCTACACACTGTTCACTACTTTCTTGCACTCCATAGGGATGAACGGCACAGAAAAGATGAGGGTTATGGGTATTGTGAAAACAGCGATCGCATTCGGGTAACTTGTGAAATGGGCTTTGCTTACTCATCGCTTAATACCTGTAAAAGCTCCGTTTCACCTCTTGAATTGACTAGGAATAAAGGTTCCAGTGTTGCTCTTTATTTCCTGCCTCTTTGTAACTTCATCCATGTTTTCTGCTTGAAGCAGGTCAAGAAGGGTAGTATAGTCAACCCCGATTGTAGATACAAAATCATTTTTAGCCATTTTGCTGTACTTCTAACTGGTAAATTTTCAAAGAGGGATGCTCTGCCATTATTCTCCAATAAAAGCCTTCCGGGGGTGTTGAAACGCGATCTCCACAGCGATAGCCAAAAATAGGCTCATCTTTCTGGTGTAACTGTCGTAGATGTTGATGCAAGTCAACAGCATCTCTAGGAGACAACCAGAACAAGTGAGATTGCCCTTGATAGCCTGCATTGAGAAGGCTAAGGAATAACCATTCCATTACCGGTTGAATATCGTCTAAAGCAACACCACTCTCAGCTTGCCCATAACTGCTAATTGTGGGTTGCTTCAGTTCGCTTTTGGAAAGCAGCGAAGCAAGCCTTGCTTGGATTCTATGCAAAACGCCTTTCATAGTAGATGCAAAAAACTACCCCCTTAAAATGCCCAATTCGTTCCATAAATTTATTGCAAGAACTAGTTCTTGCTCCCCCTCCTCACACCGATTGCAACAGCGATAAGGATAATGATATAGTATGAATATCTGATATAGATAGGGATTTAATGAACATGGACGTGAAACGATGAGTTTTATCCCTACTGCCTATACCCATGACACCACCCGCGAACAATTAATCGCTCGATTCCGCGATCGCATCGCTACAAACGATCGCACTAAACTCTCCAAAGACGAACGTGGAGAATTGATCCTCCACTTTATCGATAGGTTGGGCAACTGTAAGACTGAAAACGCAGCGAAAGCTCTCTGTGCCGCTGAAATTGCCCTCCTCGAAGAAGGCTACCCGGTTGCCTCGATCGCGAATCAATATTTACCAGACTATCGCAAGGCAATCGCTCGGGCTATAGATGAGGGTCGATTGCCTAGGCTGGAGTTGCCACCTAGTCTGTATGGCAAGGTTTACCCTCACTGGGGGCTTTATCACCTGACTTATCCAAATGAGGTACAGCAGGCAATTAAGCAAAAAACGACGATTAAGAACAATCTAAAGCAGGACGATTTACAGCCGATTCGCGCAGACAGGTTCTTGAATAAGGCGAAGGATTTGTTGACAAGGGAAACTCCCTATGAATGGGCAGTAGGGCTTTTGGCGGTGACGGGGAGACGATTCAGTGAGATTGTGGCTAAAGGCGAATTTAAACCGACCCATCATCCTTACGCGATCTCGTTTCGTGGGCAACTGAAAAAAGGAATTCAAGACATTGAAAAGGCTCAAACCTTCCTGATCGCTACTTTGATTGATGCAGATAAGGTTCTAAAGGCGATCTATAAGTTTAGAGCCCATCCTAGAATTCAGGAGTTGGCGGAGTTGTCTCCTGATGACATTAACTCCAGGCTCAATACCAGTGTCAGGCATTATATCAAGAGCAGCTTCGAGGACTCAGAGGTACTGCCGGTGCTACCTGGCGAAAAGGCGGTGACGGCTCACAATCTTAGGGGGGCGTATGCTGAAATTGCCACGCATTTCTTCTGTCCTCCTAATCAAGGCACTCACCGGTTCCTGCAACAGCATCTAGGGCATGTGATTGGTGAGTCTGAATTAGCAAAAAGGAAGAATGCGGGGGCTACGGAACACTACTTTCATTATTTCTTGATCGGGGCCCAGCAGCAGCCACTCGGTGAAAAGGGGATTCTATTAGAACGCGTTGGAGCGTTACCGACTACGGTCGAATTGGAGCTTGAACCCGTTGAACTGGCAGATATTGAGCCAGTTGAAGTAATGGAGAATGAAACAATGGCGATCGCTCTTCCGGATGCTGAAATCCATCCCCGTAAACCTCGCGCGAGTGTGCCTACTGATTTAATGCATCAACTCAAAGAATTAGCGGCAATTAAACTCAATGCTCAAGGCTCTAATGCGGATGTAATGGAGGCGGTTGTTAGGTTTCTGCGAGACGATTCGACTCCGACGATAGCAACTTCGGTTGAATCCTTTGGCAGCACCTTTCAATGGTTTACAGCTGAAGTAGAACGGTTGAGGGCTGAAAATCAGGCGCTCTTGGCAAAACTTGACCAGGCCCAGGGGCAACTTCAAAGTATGGCATCGGTGGCGATTCGACCGTTGGAGGAGTTGGAAGAGTTGGAGGCGTTGAAAACTGAAAATGAACGGCTGCAGGCGGAGTTGATTCAGTTTCAGCAGTTAAAACAACTGTTTACGGGTTCGGCTCCGGTTACTCCGATACCTACACCTGTGGTGCCAGTGCCATCACGAGTTCAACCAACTATTGCAGGTCATACGCCGCAAAGAAGAATTCGCGATCAGGCGTCGGCTTTGGAAAAGATTGATGAGGCGATTTCTCTGATTATTGCCTGGAATGATGATCCAGTTAGAGCGTTTAACGACAAGTGGTTTATTGGGGTTCCAGCGCTTTTGGCCCTCCTTAGAGGCAATGACTATTCCGCTTCTCAAGGTCGCGTACAACAAGCTCTAGCCAACCGTAGACCAGAAATTGAAAGCCATCATCAAAGGCATGGGCTGGGGCAACGTCACAACGTCAGGCACAACAATCCAATTAATCAAATTATCTCAATGTGAGGATGAGGGAGAGGGGGGGGGCTTGATTGCAATTAAAGGCAATGCAGCGATCGCGCTTTCAAACTGTCGGCGTAAAGCGTGTCGGCTGGTGGCACCTTTCGCCAGTGCCCCCTCGATACAGGTCAATTGCAGTTGCCGTCGCTCCAGGGTGACCTCAATGGGCATTATGAATGGCAGGCAAACAGGACTATTCTCACCCTACGGGCTGGTCTTGAGATCAGGCAAGCAATCCCTGTTACGGTGACAAGGGTCAGGTTCCACTGGCATCAGGGGGGCGATCTCTAAGCCCATGTAGGCGCTGACGTTTGATTGGTTCAACACCGATTCTGGCAAGCTGCTTGGGACTGGTGAGCTGCCAGAGCAACGCGAGCACAGGCTTCTGCATCAGACAACGCTTGATGGTGCTCTAGCTCGATGCCCAGGTATTCACAAACATTGGGCAGTTTGGTCGGACGTAAATTCCAGGTTTTGCAAGCCAGTTGCACCGTACACAAAAAAGGCTGTGGCGGTCGAGCAATGCCGTAAAGGTCACAGCACGCATAGAGCACGCCCCGGTCAAAAGAGGCGTTATGGGCGGCTAGAAAAGCAGCATCCTGCATGAAGGGCTGGATAAAAATCCACAGGTCACCGAAGGCGGGTTGATCTGCAACATCCTGCCACCGAATGCCGTGGATGTGCGTAAACCGGAAGGTCGCACGCGGTAACACTGGGTCTCAAAGCTACAGAAACGCCTAAGTGGACAAATTTTTCCGAATTCTGAGGTGCCCCCTTCGGTCGAGCAGCGAAGAAAGTTATCGACTGTTTCCGTAGCAACACGCAACACAAGCGTAGTCTTTCTAGAAGTAATGAACTTTGAAAAGACAAAGCTACAGGACTGAACCATGCAATACCGTTATCTTCTGGCGCTCAGCGCACTATCATTTGCCTTTCCGGCTGCCGCCTCAGCTGCTGTTTACACTACGACAACTGGACAAACTCGCTTCGTGCTTGATTCAAGTCGCTCGAAACCGAGCGTGGAATACGTGAGCCGCATTCAAGGCAAAGATTGGATTGGCTCAGCGAATGTGTCTGGTGTTCCGGTGCCTGAGAGTGGTGTCTCACGCTATCGAGGCACGTTTCGAGATTCTCGTACGGGTCCCGGAGCTGAACAGGTTTGTACAGGCACGATCGACATGACTGACAATCGCCCTGGGCAAAGATTCTCAGTCACTTGGAACGTTACAGGCGGCAAGGCTTGTCCTGTCATCGGTCAGACTGTCACGCTCAATTTAGTGGCTGCCTTGCCCCGTCCCGATGGGCGTGGAGACTTTACACCTGTAAGCGTCGATCAGTGGAATGGTGGCACTCAATCTAGCACTTGGCGCGGGTGGAGAGTCGTGTCGGCTGATGGCTTTCTCAACTGTCGCGCCACACCCAATGGGTCCATTCGCCGCACCTACAACGCGGGCGATCCGATCACTGCATTTCGTGATCGCTCCGGGCTGGCCATGACCACCTCTAACGGTGCTCCCTGGCTGCGCACCGCCGATAACTGCTTGGTTCGCGCTAACGCTCGCTTTGTGCAGCCAACGAACTCGTTCTAATCGCTTCGCTGCCATGCTTTTAAGGTGTACAGTGACTTTTTAATTTGTCGTAGAGACGCATTAGTGTCGTTGAAGCAGTAAAGCTAGACCTGATGAACCTTCCGTCTGGAGCCAACTTGGTAAGCCTGATGACCAGATGATTGATTGTTCAGCAACCGATCATCTGCAAACCTACAATAGCGGGAGTTTGCAGCGACACGAATTTGTCTTGATGTCATCTAATTTGGCTCCGTACAAATCCAGTAAATCTAAAAATCTAGCGAACTGCATGGAGAAATAAAGTTGTGCTTATGAACAAACTGCTTGCCACAATCACTGCAACCACGATCGCAACACTCCTTGTGCCCACGATCGCCATAGCTCAGACCCTCCCCAAAACCCTTAAACAAGGTATGCCCTACGCTCAGGCACGAAAGACCTTGCTCAACAGCGGATGGCAAGTGTAGTACATTCCCCCAATCGAGATCGCTTCGGCGCAATGAACTACCTCATCGACAAACTTGGCTACAACGAAGTCGAAACCTGCTCTGGTACAGGTATGGGCTTTTGTCGCTTCAGCTTCACCAACGCCAACGGGCAAAAGCTAGCAGTTGTCACCGTCAATAATCAACCCGGTCAAAAGCCTAAACTTCAACGCTGGTGGATCGACACCGAGAATCGCTAGTCCCTGACGCAAGTGTTATTACTGTTCTGCTCCAGCAAAGTTTTGCACCGCATAAGCTCGTCCCCTCATCGGGTCAACCACAATCCCATAACCAAAACGTTTGTAGTCCGGCTTTAACAAGTTTTGGCGATGTCCTGTGCTATACATCCAGCTTTTCTGAAATGCTTCAATCAGCCCATAGCTCAAGCTAATTCCTGTTCCGCCTGTCTGCTGCATGATGTTTTCTCCCACCCCACCGCGTCCGCCTACTTGGGTGAAGCGATCCGTTGGGGTTCTCCCCTCTGGAGTGACATGAGCGTAATAATTGCGGCTCATCATATCTTGGCTGTGCTGCTGAGACGATTGAGAGAGCAGCGGATCTTCCACTAGCGGCAACAAGCCATTGAGTTGACGATCTCGGTTCACCAGCGCCAACGCCAACTGCCGAACTTCTGGGAGCGATCGACCGCCGTGAGCGTTGAGCAGCGATACTTTTGGTTTACCAATCTTCCAACCCGCCCCACCCGACCCGTTATCAAAGTAAAAAGCATCTTTCGCAGAAAGCAGGCTAACTCCAGCAATCAACAATCCAGGCAAGAGAACTTGTTTTGCTCTGACTGCAAACGATGTCGAAGACCTTCTTTGCCTGGATTGGTATCTCATACTTGAACCTATTGATTGAGTTAAGAGTTCCCTATCTCAACCCTGCAAGCTCCAGTTTCCTTCAGCCTCATTCTTCAGACTTCACCCTTCATCTCTTCATCCGTACCCTCCGTTACCTCATCCATTTCAACTTGCTCCAGCAACTCCAGCGGCACCCGATCACCTTGAGCTAAGCCTTCCCCCTCGCCCTTCCCCTTGGGCTGAGCGTTAGTCGAAGCCTTCCCCTTACGCTCCACTATCGGCGGCGCATCCTTTGCCGTAGCCATCCGATCCGCCATCACTCGCAACATCTGGGCAAAATCCCGCGATGGCATTACTTCTACCCGATCAAGAATGTCCTTACTCGTCAACCCACCTGTGCACCCATACAGGTAAGCAACAAAATCCTCCACCACCATCCCCTAATTCGAGCAATCTTCTCCAGATTCTCCAAACTGGAGACATTTTTGCCATTCTCCCACTGCTGCACCGTCGATTGAGACACCTCCAACGTGTGCCAGCTTTTTCCGGCTTCAGTTTGTCGGTGGGGTCTGAGATGCAGTGGAACGAAAAACCCCGTTACGTGGACACTTGGCATAGCCAAATTGATTTCGGTCAGCGGCAGGTGTTCAGGGTGTGTGTTGGGACATGGCTTGTCGGAGTGATCGCGGCAGTCCCAATTCTTGCCACAGATCAGGACGCTCTTGCAGTTCAGCCTCCGCCTGAAGTGTTTCCTGGGTCAGACACTCCGCCAATTGAGCAAGTTGTCGCCAAGTCTGAGCTGGCAAGATCAGGGCAAAAGGAGCCAGGGTGTTGACATCGCCCACTTGCGTATCCCATTTGAAGCCCTGCAACATCATGGCGCGGCGAATGTGAGCCGCAATGTCTGCGTCCAGCGGTGCGGAACATTGCCATTGCGGCACGTTGCAGTCTAAATCAAGGGGCAGATGAGCCATGTGGCAGTTTTAAAAAACAGGCTGTCCCTCAAAATTACCGGGAGGACTGTAGCGGCAAACCAAAATGTCATTGCCGCCTGTGGTGGTTTTAGCACAACCGACTTGAGTCGTCGCACCCCAAATCATCTGAGTGTAGTGTCCAACATCATTCCAATCGCCAGTTTTGCTGACGTTCGGAAAAATACCCTGACGAAACTGCTTTTTCTCCGCTCCCCAAGAGTTCACCATGTCATTGCTGCTGAAAGCTCCAGCGGTGCCCAGCCAGAGATTCTCGCCTTCATCATGCATTAGTGTGTTGCCACCCATTGCTGCCAGATGGTTTGTCCAGGTTTGAGCATCACGAGCCAGAGCCTCAGACCAGGTTAAGAGAGATACACCCACATCTTTCCGATAACCGCAGTGATCAGTCATGGGCTGCGGGCTTCGGAAGCGTCTGCTCTGAATGTGGAGCATTGGAACGGCAAGATTTTGAAGGTGCATCGCTCGAAGGGGCAGAATGTGTCGGAGGTGCCGCTGAGTCGAGAGGCACGATCTCATCTGGAGACTTACCTGGAGTGGCGGCGGCAGCAGGGTGGAATGTTTGAACCGTTGCCAGAGAGTCCGATGTTTTTGGCGCAGGACCCAAAGAGTGCAGGACAGAGGTTAGGGTACAAAGGGTTGCACCGGATGGTGAAGAAATTGGGGGCGATCGCTGGAGTGGAAGATCTCAACCCGCATCGGTTCCGGCATACCTTTGGAACGGAAGTGATCCGACGAGGCGTTGATCCCTTGTTTGGTAAGGAATTGATGGGGATCAAGAGAGATCGAGTGTTTCAGCGGTACACCAAGGGTGTCTTCAAGCAAGCAGCAGCCGAGGCGTACTTGAAGGCAATCGGGGAGGATGAAAACTTGTAGATTGCATAAGATAGCAGTCCGGTTGGGTATGTCAAATAGATTGTGTCAAGGATAGAAGGTCACAGTGGAAAGCGATCGTCGTAGGCGATGGCAAACCGATTTAAGGCAGGCTTCCAATCTTTAATCGGCATCGTCCATTTTTTGGAGATGTTCTGAATTGCTAAGTAAACCACTTTAAGTGCAGACTCATCGGTCGGAAACGCTCTGTGATTCTTCAACACCTTTCGCAGGGTCATATTGACCGACTCAATGGCATTGGTCGTGTAGATGGCTTTCCGAATTTCATTCGGGAAGGCAAAGAAGGGAGTAATCCTTTGCCAGTGGTTCATCCAGGACTTACTGATAGTGGGATACTGCTTGTCCCATTGCTCAGCCAACTCCACCAAGTATTGCTCCGCCAAAGCTTCGGTGCTGGCCGTATAAACCAGACGCAAATCGGCTGCTACAGCTTTACGGTCTTTGTAGGACACATAGCTCAAGGAATTACGCACCATATGGACGATGCACAACTGCACCGTTGTTCTGGGAAATACCGCTTCAATGGCATCTGGAAAGCCAGTGAGTCCATCACAGCAAGCAACGAAAATATCCTTGAGTCCTCGATTCTGTAATTCCGTCAGCACCTGGAGCCAGAACTTAGATGACTCGTTTTGGGTCATCCACATGCCCAGCAGTTCCTTTGTGCCTGACAGATTCACTGCCAGAGCTAAATGAACCGCTTTGTTGATCACCCGTCCATCCTGCCTGACTTTGACCACAATGGCATCAAAGTAGACAATTGGGTAAACCCGCTCCAGCCCACGATTCTGCCAGACTTTGCGCTCCTCTTCCACGGCTTCAGTCACGTTGGAAATCAAACCAGCCGATACTTCTACCCCATACAGGTCTTGCAGTTGAGCTGTAATGTCACGAGTACTCATCCCCCGCGCATACAGCGACAGAATCTTGTCATCAAACCCGTCAAAGCGAGTCTGCCTTTTCTGGACGATGATGGGTTCGAACTCCCCTGCTCGGTCACGTGGAATCGCAATCTCGGCTTCGCCAAACTCACCTTTAATCGTCTTCTTGCTATGCCCATTGCGACGATTGTTTGGCTTTAAAGCTTCAGGCTGAGTCCGATGTGCTTCGATGTGGGTTTGCATTTCTGCCTCCAGGCAGCGTTCCACTAAGGCTTGAGTCAATTGTTTGAGGATGCCACCATCCCCCAGTAAATCTTCTGGTTTTTCATAGCCTTGAAGCAGTTGGTCAAGTAGTTCGGGTTGAAAGGTCATCATGATTTTGTCTCAAGTTCAGTAGTTCATTAGATCTCAACTTCTGACCTTTGACACAATCTAATTTACAATCCCGTCCGGTTCCAAATTGGAACTTGGCATACCAACTTACTCAATCTAGTTGAGACTAATGTTTGCCCATTTTCTGCCATCCTCTGTTGCCGAGATTCAAGATACAGGGGCGATTACCCTTCTGCAAACCATTCAGCGTCGTATCGTCGAGGTGCCATTTCAGCAGGGGCTAACGGCGCTCTCGACGGCTTATGTTCATTTCGCTCCCCAGTCATCTTCTTGTTTCCCGGATACTCCTCCAATTCTGCTGTTGCATGGGTTCGACAGTTCCCTGTTAGAATTTCGGCGGTTGCTCCCGTTGTTGGCAGGGAGCGGAGACGTGTGGGCGATCGACCTCTTCGGGTCAGGGTTCACCGAGCACCCTACCTCGATCTCAGTTAATCCAGGGTCAATCCGGCAACATCTTCTGAGCATTGTAGAAACTTGGATTGGTGAACCGATTATTCTTGTGGGTGCTTCTTTAGGAGGGGCAGTGGCGATCGATTTCGCTTTGCACCATCCTAACTGGGTGCGATCCCTTGCTTTGATTGATAGCGTTGGCTTTTCTGGCAGCTTTCCAATCGGACAATTTCTGCCACAGGGACTCATTGACCTGGGTGCGGACTGGCTCTATTTCCGTAAGCGGGCTGCCCTGGCGGCGGCTTCAGTTTTACCGATGGTCAATCCGATGCTGATTGATGCTTTGCGTTGCTCATTCCTCCATCAGGAGATGCCTGGGTGGAAGGAGGCGATCGCCTCTTTTACCAGAAGTGGCGGGTATTCGGATTTAAGCGATCGAATTGCTCAAGTCACCCATCCCACGCTGATTCTGTGGGGCAAAGCGGATGATGTGTTAGGAACCGCTGATGCGACTCGGTGGCAGCGAGCGATCTCAGGCAGTCAACTCATTTGGATTGAGGCAGCGGGACATGTGCCCCACTTCGATCAACCCCAAGTCGTTGCAAATCACCTGCTATCCTTCATGCAACATATTAATCGCTGAAACGATACCTACCAATAAACGTTAACTAAATCCAGGCAGTGGATCGAATTCTTACCCAGTAATTGTCGGCTCGTCCCTGGTCATGAGAATGACCTCCGCGCCCAATGGCTTTAAACTTTGTTCAGCAAAGCACTGAAGGAGAAAAACAATGCCTCATATCAGCATCAAGCTTTATCCCGGCAGGTCGGAACAGCAGAAGGTTCGGTTTGTCGAGCAAATTGTGAAAGATGCTATGTCAATTCTCGAAAGCAGCGAAGACTCGATTTCGGTCGCGATCGAAGAAATCAACCCAGAGGATTGGGTAGAGACAGTCTATAAACCAGAAATCTTGAACAACCCAGAGAAGCTCTACAAAAAGCCAGGCTATAACCCAGTGGAATAGCAATAGACGGCTTCGACTTCTAATTCAAATTATGCATTGCTATTAGGGGTTGAGCCGCGATACGTGAAATTTTTTATCATATCGGACTCAAACTCATTGCAAACCTGGCTTTCAGCAGTTGCTCAAGAACAAAGCTGTTCATCTTGAATAGTTGCTTGTCACGCAGCTATTCAAGATGAACAGCTATAGTGCGACACGCCACCCGTGTTAAAAAACGCCTTAGGTCTTAGACGATAGTATTTATCTTCTACGTCTTGTGATTGCTCATCATATGGATAGCTAAGGACTTCTTGCAACTCTTTAACTAAAGTATAGTCACCCTGCATGGCTTGTTGGTAGGCAGGGGCAATCAACCACTCTCGCCATGTGTATTTTGGGTTCGTCTGTTTCATCTTTGTTGATATCTCAGCCAAATTGCCGTCGTTAATGACGAGGTCGCGCCAGCTTTTTAGCCAAGATTGCCATTGTTCATCGAGTTGTGGTGAAGTTTTAACGTAGAAGCTTTTTTTCAATGCTGAGATATCATCTGGTATATGGGATAACTCGCGGAAGAAAATGGTGTAATCTACCTCTGAGTCAGTCATTAACTGCATTAATTTTTCAAATAGCTTTGGGTGATATTCAGTCAAGCCAAGTTTGTCCGCCCACATTTTTTGGATTTGTTTTTGCATGGCTTCTGAAAAGCCGCGGCCTACTTGGTCGAACTGTTCTAACGCTTCAGCATCTTCTGTAAGTAGCAGTCTCACTGCTTTCCAAAACATGTAATAATTTGCTTCTGCTGCAATGGGCTGATTGAAGAATGAAAAGTGCTCGCCGCCACCAGTCCAAGGTTGAAACCAAGGGTCAAATTTTTCACAAAATCCAAAGGGTCCATAGTCTAGGGTAAAGCCTCCAGCAGCGCAGTTGTCACTGTTAAAATTACCCTGGCAATAACCAACACGTAGCCAATTAGCCACCAGTGAAGTGAGACGCTGGCGAAATAGCTTAGCCAATTCAACTAATTGACCGGCAAAACCAAGGCTTTGATTAATGTCGCTTTTGTACTCTCGCTCAATTAAGTGCGACACTATCATGCTCAACTCTTCTAATGCTTTTGGATGAGCATTGCTGCGAGTGCGGCGGGCAAATAACTCTAGCTGACCAACGCGCAAAAAGGAGGGTGCAACGCGAGTTGAAATGGCCACAGGATTGTCCACCAAAACATCAGGGTCAATAGAGTAGGAGTCTTGAGAATACCAAGGCCGGGTAACGGTCTCAGATTTAGAAACATACAGTGTCAAAGAGCGCGATGTTGGCACACCTAACGCCTGCATATAGTCTTGCGCTAGAAACTCACGCACACTTGACCGGAGGACAGCGCGCCCGTCGGCACCCCGGCAATAAGGCGTTGGGCCACCCCCTTTCAATTGCATTTCCCAGCGCTGTCCATTGATGATTCCTTCAAATACAGATATCGCCCGACCATCGCCATAACCATTACCCGTACCAAATGGACATTGTTGGGTATATTCGGTGCCATAAATCGACAGGGCATAACCCGTCGCCCAGCCCACCTGACGCATCGGCTCATGGGCAGCAGAGAGATCACCAGAAAATACACGGCGAAATTTTTCATTAAGCGCCAGCCCATCGCTCAACCCAAGTTCCTTAAAAAAAGTGCGGCTATGAGCTACATATTCTGGGTCTGCAAGCGGCGTGGGTGACACAGGTACGAAATGACCAGAAAAAACCTGGCGGGCCCGGTGATCATCACCATCGACCGTGGCATCAGGATCGGCATTTAAGGTATCCATCAGAGAATAATCTGCCAATTGTACAAACTCATCGAAGGTTGTTACACAAGGCTCAGCAGAGGGTTTAGATGGATATGGCATTGTTGCTAGCGCCGATATTGTTGGGAAGGATTCATGTTTAATTGAGGACTTTGCAGAGGCTAGCATATTAAATGTGAAGCTTTCCAGACTAACCGACTTATTAGTGGGGGTGATTGAAGCAGACCACCTTGAATTCCTTGGGTACCACCGGAGGAATCTGCTCATCTGAGCTTCAGCGCTACAAATAACCGAATAGCTGCCTGCCCAGCAAACAGTCAATGCTTTCATTTCGGTCGCCGCAAACCCTATCCAGCAAAGCTTTGATGCCTATATGATAAATTTTTACACGTATCGTCGGATCGATGCCTATTACTGGAAGCACTATTAAGCGATCGCCATACTGAGAGCAATAATCTCCCCGTTTGTTGTTAACCCTAACAGCATCTCTTGCTGTGGTTGAATATGCTGCCCTGTAATGGCACATTGCTCTTCTTGTTGAGAGACTGCCCTAAACGTCGCCCGAATATCCGACATGGATAACAGTGGGGGATGAAAGGGCGATCGCCTATCTTCAACCGAGTACGATTCTCCTTTGGAGAGGCTACGCCAACGCACCTCATCCGACACCATCTGCTGATCCACAAACTGCCAAAGGACTTCCCGAATCAGGGTTTGATAGCCCTGTTCTCCAGAAATCTCCCGCAATCGCTCCTTCAGTTCGGGTTCCAATCGAATACTCGTGACCTGCATTTCCGAAGTGCTGCCCCGCTTGCGTGTATCCATAACCGAACATCCTAAATTTCAATCAAGGGTGGACAATCCGATACTACAAGTGTAGTATGTAGACATCCAGAATTGTCATACAAATATTACAGCCTTCCATGATACGCATCCTTCACGCCACCTTAGCCAGCGCCATGCTCTGCCGACCTCAACACGGTCTAGGCAGAGCAGCGGTGCTGTTTGCGTTTGAGGGGACGTATTGGTTTAGCGGCGGTAAATCCGTCAGCGAAGGCATTGATATCAAAATCGCCGGACGACTCAATCCGGATCAACTCACTAGCAGCGGGAGGTGCAGGGCAATCCTGACACCGACATAGGGAAAGCCATATCCACTTCCCCAACCCCCGCTCCTGGTCATCAGAGGCGGGGTTTATTTTTTGAGGAGAAAACTCATGCAGACTGAGCAGCGACAAAAAATTCCAATACTTCAGAACCAGGTCGTAGTGTTTTCTAAGAACTACCTGCCCCTGGCACAGATCAACATTAAACGGGCGATCGTTCTACTGGTTACCGGACAGGCAGAGACCCTGGAGTTCAGCAGCACCCAGCAATGGGAAGTACGCTCTCCCAGTGTCGTACTACAAATCCCAGACCACATCCGGTTGACCAGTGGCAATCCAGAGCGGCATTGGAAAGTACCTCCTGTGAATCGTCGGGAAGTCTTCCGCCGCGACAACCACACCTGTCAGTACTGTGGCAGCACTAAGCATTTGACGCTGGATCACGTTATTCCCCGCTCAAAAGGGGGCCCCCATACCTGGGACAACGTGGTAACCGCCTGCGAGAAGTGCAATTCATGCAAAGGCGATCGCCTTCTGCATGAAACCGGGATGGTACTCCAAACCAAACCCAAAGCACCGATGCATCCTGCGATCGCCTTCGCCGAGCAGTTCTGGAAAGAACAGCAACCTGTTGACCCCTGATCTCAAGCCTAGAAAGGAGGCACGACCAATGTTGAAGCTGAATTACACCGACGTTGGGCTGTACATGGAGCGGACCATGACCAACCCCGAACTGTTGATTGCCCAGCGAGTCCTCCTGGCAATGCGGTTAGGGCGATCGCTCCATATCGAATCCGGTCGCGCCTCCTTTCTGCTGCCTGTTGATATTCCCGAACTGGAAGGGCTAGAGATGGCGCTACAGCGGGAATATGGCTCAGTAGTCACCCTCATTGCTGTAGATGAGGAGTTTGTCGAAGTTGGAATCAGCGGAAGCTGGATTGCCGAGGACAAAGACGCTCACGAAGGAATGTTCCTGGCGGTAATGAGCGATCGCGCTGAATTCCTGACTTACAAACTGTGGCGGATGAGTGAAGCCCGCATTTCCTCCCTAGCGTAGTGGGGAAACCCAGTAGGAAAGGGCGATACGACTATTTCTTTCCCGATCGCCCTCTTGCCTAGAAAAAAAGTTGTAGTACACCCTTGACAACTTGCAGCGCGTTTGTAGTATAACTGTAGTATCAACACTACAACCTCTCACAAAGGCTTTGTAGTCACCCTTCTGAACCTAGACAACTGAATCGCCACCTTTGGGGGTGTAGCTTAGTCTGGCTCAAAGCAGTCGCCTGTCGAGCGAAAGATCGCGGGTTCAAATCCCGCCATCCCCGCCTTGTAGCATCGTGGACGAATAGAGAAGTCGCCGTGCCTCTCAAGCATGGAGAAGCGGGTGCAACCCCCGTCGATGCTCCCAATGAGGATGTAGCTCAGATGGACAGAGTGCTTGTTTCCGAGACAAGTGGTCACAGGTACCGCTTCGCGGAAGCAAGCTACGACCCTGTCATCCTCGCTCGTGGGAACGGATTGGCATCACTTGCTCCGAAATCAACAAACGGACGGTTGCAGGATTGGGGTTCAATTCCCCACGTTTCCACCAAATCTCCAGGTCGCCAAGTGGGAAGGCGTTGGTCTGCAAAACCAACTAGCGAGAGTTCGATTCTCTCCCTGGAGTCCAAATTATTGCAGCGTAGCTTAATGGCAAAGCCCCAAGCTCATAACTTGGTCATCGCGGGTACCGCTTCGCGGAAGCAAGCTACAACTCCCGCCGCTGCAACCAATGCACAGATGGTGTAACGGCAACATCGCGGTCTCCAAAACCGTTGTTCGAGGTTCAAATCCTCGTCTGTGCGTTCTACGGCGTGCCCTCATCCGAGAAGCCTACATACTGGTCACTCGCCTAAACAGCGAAGTAGGTACCCTGCGGGAAGCAAGCTACGACTCCTACAGCCTCCGCCAACTTGGAGGCTGAAAAAACAGCTTCTCAAACTTGCACGTTGTAGAAATCTCAAAGTTTGGTGCCGTAGGCAAATTGGTAAAGCCGTCGATCTTTCAAGTCGATGCTTGCGGGTTCAACTCGTCGGCACTGCCAAATTCAACATGGGTCGGCTCGCCTATCAGCGTGGGCAACTGTCTGTAAAACAGCCGCTTCTTGCGTTGCAGGTGCGACTCCTGCCCGACCTACCAAATCTATGGAGAGTAAATCGATCAGGCGATCGGCGCTGTTTGCTAAACAGATGGATGAACAATTGTGGTTCGACTCCACTGCTCTCCGGCTCTGAGAACGTGGTGTAACTGGATAAACACATCGGTCTACGAAACCGAAGAGTGAAGGTTCAACTCCTTCCGTTCTCGCCAATCATGGAGGGCACCGCTGAATGGTCGGCAACTGGTCTTGAAAACCAGGGTAGTCCTTGGGCTAGGGGTTCGATTCCTCTGCTCTCCGCTTGTGGGAAGTTGGTGAAGCTGGTGCTCACGTGCCGCTGAAGACGGCGAGAAGGCGGTTCAATCCCGTCACTTCCCACTCGTTGCCCTATAGCTCAATGGCAGAGCGAGCGGCTGTTAACCGTGAGGTTGCAGGTTCAAGTCCTGCTAGGGCAGCCATTTATTGCAGGATGGACGATTGGCAAGTCGCTCTGACTCTGAATCAGAGAGAGGTTGGTTCAACCCCAACTCCTGCATCCATTTCAATGCCCTGTGGTGTAACTGGCAACATCCCGCTCTTTGAAAGCGAAGATTCCAGGTTCAAACCCTGGCGGGGCAGTTAGGAGGTAAACAGTCGCCTGGGCCATTCCCCTGTATTCCTCCCATCTCTCACTCCTGTAGCCCAACTGGAAGAGGCTATCGCCTTAGAAGCGATGCGTTGCAGGTTCAAATCCTGTCAGGAGTACCAAACATCGGGATGTAATTCAGTGGTCAGAAGCCTTGGTTTGGGACCAAGGAGTCGTGGGTTCAAATCCTACCATCCCGACCATTTGCCCTTGTGACGGAACTGCCAGACGTGCTGGCTTCAGAGACCAGATTTTGTGGGTTCGACTCCCACCAAGGGTACTGATGCTCCTGTGGCGGAAGGGAAGACGCTCTAGACCGAGGATCTAGGTTTTGTGGGTTCGATTCCCACCGGGAGTACCAAGCACCGAAGGCGGAAGTGGTGGACGCGCACGCCCGATAAGCGTGTTATTAGCAGGTTCGACTCCTGCTCGGTGTACCAAATATCTGAGTGTGGTGCAGTGGGAGCACGTCGGTTCGGGGAACCGGAGGTCGTAGGTTCAATCCCTACCACTGAGACCATTCGGGTCGTTAGCTCAACGGTTAGAGTGGCTGCCTTTTAAGCAGACAGATCAGAGTTCAAATCTCTGGCGACCCACCAATGCTTCGGGTTGTTAGCTCAGTTGGTAGAGCAGCCGCCTCTTAAGCGGAAGTGCATAGGTTCAAACCCTATACAACCCACCAAATACCCCTGTGACGCAATTGGCAGACGTGTCCGGCTTAAACCCGGATTGTTGCGAGTTCGACTCTCGCCGGGGGTATAGCGGGGATAGAGCAAGAGCGGCTCGGCAGTCTCATAAGCTGCGATCGGTGAGTGCAACTCTCACCCCCGCGTCTAACAAACGCAGGTGTGATGTAACGGGCAACATGAGGCTCTCGTACAGCCTTCATGCAGGTTCAACTCCTGTCACCTGCTCCAAATGCAGACGTGGTGTAACGGGCAACACAGGGGCTTGGTACGCTCCCGATATGGGTTCAACCCCCATCGTCTGCTCCAAATGTGCTGGTGTAGCTCAGTTGGCAGAGCAATCGCCTTGTAAGCGATGGGTTGCAGGTTCAACTCCTGTCACCAGCCCCAGAATGCGATCGTGGTGCAGCGGCAAGCACCTCTGGCTTCCACCCAGAAGACACGAGTTCGAGTCTCGTCGATCGCTCTGAACCAATAATGGTTCTGCCTGCGATCGTGATGTAACGGCTAGCATCTGAGTCTGCCAGTCTCAGCGTATGGGTTCGAGTCCCATCGATCGCTCTCATAGTCCTGTAGCTCAATGGTGGAGCGGGTTCCTTACAAGAACAGGGTTGCGGGTTCAAATCCTGCCAGGACTACCAATTATGGGCGTGTCGCCTAAGGGATAAGGGCATCGGTCTTCTAAACCGACTCGTATAGGTTCGACTCCTATCACGCCTGCCAAACATGGGTCTGTAGCTTAACTGGGAAAGCGTCTGCCTTGCAAGCAGAAAGATGTCGGTTCAACTCCGACCAGAATCCACCAATGGTGCTTAAAGTCGAAGCGGTCGAGACACCAGCCTGTGAAGCTGGCTATTAGCGGGTTCGAGTCCCGTTAAGCACCCTTAAGATGATGAACAACTGAACAGATGGAATCAGGAATACGATCGCCTACGCAATCCGAGCAATAAACTGTACTGGACTCAGGTTGCAAATGTGATCCAATGCGCCTGTGAGTGTAAACAGCCGTGGATCATCCCGGAATCGAAACACACGGTATAGATGGTAATGATCGCTGTAATTCTGGGAAACCATTACCTCATTCTGAGAAACGAAGAAGGGGACTTGCTTACCATAGGCAGTTGTCTTGACTTCGATGAAGCGATCGCGCCCATCCGCTTCAAACGATCGAACATCAAAACCAGCCCCATCTCCCTCAGTCACAGCAATGTGTTCTACTCGGTATGCAAGGCTTTCTTGCCCCAATCGGATGAGCCGTGCTCGCTCAAAATTAAGCACAAATTCTTCACCAGCCCTGCCAAGGGAGGCATTACGAGCTTCTCGTTCCAGATAATTAATGGCAGGACGGACACGACGCAACGGTTCCGATCGCTCTGCGGTTGGCGCAGGGGTGTATGGTTCAGGAGGAGAATCAAGCCGAGATAGCAAATCCTCTACGGTCGGGATGTTGGCAGGTTCCTCCACTGCCTGCTGCACAATTGCGCTAAAGCTTGAATCAGAACTGATGCGATCAGCGACAACCTCATAAAGTAGGGATTGATAATTACCCAACGGCTTGTAGCCAAAGATGTAGGGATAGCCAAACTCCATTAGGATGGCACTGATATTTTGGTGCTTTCGCTCAATGGCTCCTTCCGATCTCCCGTTGAGAAGCTGGATAAGGTTCCGTCGATGTGCCGCTTTGTTGTAAGGCTCCCGTCGTAATTCCAGGGAGAGCATGGCGAAGTAATCTGAAACAACAGCCTCGACTTCCGCTTGTGACCACTCACTCGGCACGTCATCTTCCCTTGGAACTGAGAAATTGAATCTTCAATGCCTCAAAGCTCATACCGCCGTTGTTACAGGCTGCGTTTTTCCTGCGCTCAACACCCGTGATGAGATGGAGTGCGATGCGGCTTCTGCCATTGCCTGCCAGTCTTCCTGGGTGAAAATTTCCGTCAAAAGTGACACTGCTTGCTTCCCGGTCGCTGGGTTCATATTTCCCGGATCAACACTTTCTGCCAGGATCCTATTAATCCTTGCCAGTTGAGTTTCAGTTGGATTGGTTAAATGATGACGAATCAACCGCCGAGCGATCGCATAGGTGTCGTCAAACCCCGCACCCAAATCCCAGGATTCCATCCACTGTCGTAAGGCTGTAAAGAGAATTGCCTGGACTTTCATCTGCTGCCGCAACTGCTGGTCTTGTTCGCTCGTGAGTGCAGCGATAGTTTGGCTAAACCCTTTCATCGGCAGTCCTGCTTCTACCTGCACCCCGTCTTCAACTTGAGTAGACTCGCGCAACCACGCCTCGTTGTTGCACAAATCCATTAAGTCTCCACTTTGGGCATATTGGGCAGCGAGGGTGGGATCATCCATCGAAAACTTTCCTAGAAATTATGGCAAACTTAGCGCCGGAGCACACCGTATTCAAAGTATACCAAGCCCTCCTTGTCTGGATCTGGGTCATACTCCGGCATTTGGTTGCGACGATAAAATTCTTCTGACTCGGGTAAAGCGTGAAGCCCGACTCGACCGCTATATCCTAATTCCAGGCTGCGCTGCCGCGCAAACAGCAATAGGGTTCGTCCTACCCCCCGTAAGTATGGTGGGTCTTCCAAGCGCCGACGGTTCCAGGGAGCCACAGCCAATGCTTCAACATAAACCAATGGGTAACGCTGGGGAAGTTGAGATCGGTGCCACTGAGTCTCAAGAAACATCAGTCCCTGAGTCAGACTGTCCACTTCAATTGCGTAAGCTTCATACCGGGACTCCTGATTGCCTTGCCGTAGCTTGTAGTCCCAACTCCAATAGCTATCAGGTTGCTCGGTTGCCCTCAAAACACCTTTCCAAATTGTCTCAAAATCCTCTAAGTGGCGATCGCTCATGCTACAGAGTAGTCCAGCTACGATGTCTCCTGTTCCACTTAGCAGTTGAATCGATCGTTGCATTCCCAGAAATTAAAGTGATGGTTCAGAACGTTGCGAGTAATGGTATCTCCAGAGAGTATCTCATGCTGCTGCTGTATCAGTTCTCCAAGGAATCAAATAACTCTGGATGTTGGTCAGCAAAAATGACTTTGCCAAGCACCTGCCGATGTTGTCCGTCTATGAAGACATGCCGCCAATGCTCATTGTTATCCTGAAAGGCATCTATCCGGGGATTGCAACTGTAGTCAAGAAAAGGGGCGATCGCATCAAATAACACGCTCTCATCTCCCGCTTTATCGCACCGATACTCCACAATCTCAATACTACCGTCTGCTTGCTGTACACTCCCTAAAGACCACGCCTGCAACGCATCCATTAGGGTCGCAAAACTCCCAGTAGACGGGAGATGACCACCTCGATAGCATTTTCTCATCGTCTTAGTTGTGTGGTCGTAGCTCATTGCTGTACCCATTCGTTCAACTATTTCAAGTTGATACAGATGATGAATTGCTGCTAGAGCTGCCGTAACTTGAGATGCAGGAATACGAACATTGTGAAATGAATAGTGAATCAAATACCCCATCGATTTATTTCCCGATTCAATCGCAGGTTAATCCCACCACATCGCAATAATAGACGCGCAAATTGATCTTTCTTTGCTTAGATTTGCACAAATTTCTAGCAGATCAATTGGGATATAGAGCAACAGGCGGTTTTTATAAGTTCTACTCATTGGCTTCAGCAGTGCACTACAGCCTGATTGGACTACAACTGGCCTCAAGTAGTACAGAAAATCCCATGCTACAAGCGTAATCCTGACCTGTTGACCCGCCTACGATGTTGATTCTGTGGATGACTCATTGCTCGTTTCGCAATGAGTGACCACCAGAAAGAAGATGAGCAGAAGTTATCAATCAAGCCCCTCCATCCTTCTGTTCATCAACTGTGTCTAAAATAGGCAAGATCACAGTCTGAAACTTCTACCCAGAAAAGGTTTCAGCCGATGTGGTAATTAATTGCCAGGAACGGTGTCATACGTGCGATTCGTTTAGCTGAAACAAGCGAAAGCTTGGGGATAGCTAGCAAGGAATAAAGGAGGTTAACAACTCAAACAACCTTGTAACTGAATAATCATGAGGGTGAAAGCCCCTCCCCACAAGTGCAGTGGTGACAGCATCACCCCTACGGTAGCGACTAGCCATCAATCCGTAAAGCGGGGTGAAAAGGCGGTATCTGAGAGCCTTACTTGGAAACCCGTCGAGCAGAGAACCGATGAGTAACACCCGTGAAGATGCATTGAACCATCGTCACCGTTAACCAGCCAAATCAGGCTGATAGGCTGGAGCCAAAAGGCAAAGGATAAGGGGTTGGCGTGTGTATGAGCGACCAATTGCACTCCCAATAAACCCGGTGGAGAGCATCACTCTAAGGGTTCTAATCAATGGTTATTCGGAACGAAGTAACTCACCATTTGCTCTTGCCCCCTGGGTCAGGCGGGCGAGTAGGTGCTAACCGCAAGCAAATGGTGAGAGGGATTGCCTAAGAAGCTAATGCCAGCGGGAAAGCCGCAGGATATGCAGACGTAGGCACGGTGATTTGGAATGAAGGGGAGTGATTAGCAATGAAAATGTCTAAAGCACGGGTAAACCCGATGATGGAATGGAACACGATCCCCTGGTGTCAGCTAGAGCGGCGCGTGTTTAAGTTGCAAAAGCGCATCTTCAAAGCCTCACAGCGTGGCGATGTCAAGGCAGTTCATCGACTTCAAAAGACTCTGATGAGATCCTGGTCTGCCAGGTGTCTCGCGGTACGTCAGGTGACTCAGGATAACACTGGCAAGAAAACAGCCGGAATTGATGGAATCAAGCAATTGGTTCCATCCCAGCGGTTGAAACTGGTCAGTATGTTACACCTAACCCATCGAGCACAACCCGTTTGCCGGGTCTTTATTCCGAAGCCTGGAAGTTCGGAAAAGCGTGGGTTAGGTATTCCGACAATCCATGACCGCTGTGTGCAGACATTGGTAAAGCTAGGACTAGAACCCGAATGGGAGGCAAAGTTTGAGCCCAACAGCTATGGGTTTCGACCAAGCCGCTCATGCCATGATGCGATTGAAGCGATTTTCAGTGCCATTCGGCAAAAGCCCAAATTCGTTTTGGATGCAGATCTCGAAAAATGCTTCGACCGGATCGACCAGTCCGCCTTGCTGGCAAAACTCAAGACCTTTCCAACGCTACGACGACAAGTTCAAGCTTGGCTAAGTGCTGGGGTGATGGAGAGAGGAGCACTGTTTCCGACCAAAGAAGGTGTGCCACAAGGGGGGTGTTGCTCTCCGTTGATGGCAAATATCGCCTTACACGGAATGGAGGCAGTGGTGAGCCAAGTCTCTAAGACGGCACGGCTCATTCGCTACTGTGATGATTTTGTGGTGTTACACGAAGATATTACAGTGGTACAAGCCTGCCAGCAGGCATTACAACAGTGGTTAGGTGGCATTGCATCCGTGGTCAGCAAAGCCTGTTTTGAGAAGCTTGACCATCTCATCTTTCAGCAACTGCGGGCTTGGGCACGTCGTCGTCATCCCAATAAGTCTCTTTACTGGATCATTCACCGTTACTGGAGAATGGAGAGTGGAGAGAATTGGCGCTTTAGCGTCACACTCAACGGACAACCGATGCACCTTCTCAAACATCGTGATACGCCCATTGTGCGGCATATCAAGGTGCAGGGAAATCGAAGTCCCTATGATGGCGATTGGCTTTATTGGAGTACAAGATTGGGCAGCAATCCAGAGGTGCCAACCCGAGTGGCAAGGCTACTCAAGCGCCAGAAAGGACAATGCCCAGCCTGTGGACTGTTTTTCAAAGATGGGGACCAGTTGGATATTGACCACATTCTTGCACTCTCACAAGGGGGTAAGGACGAATACAAAAACCTCCAACTGCTCCATCGACACTGCCATGTGGTTAAGACAAAACGGGAAAGAGCAACCGTTCAATCCTAGTTGGTTCAGTAGGTATGCATGACAAGCACCAAATTGCTGAGGAGCCGTGTGAGGTTACAAGCTTCAAGCACGGTTCTGAAGACCAGCGGGGTGGGCGACTGCTCCGCTGAGTTTAACCCCATCGTGGGCTTATTGACTTGTGCATTTGCAGCGTTCATGATGATGCCTAAAAATGTGATTGTAGTGGTTGCTAGAAACAGTGCGACGACCAGAAGCGGACGAAAACTGTTTCTGAAGGTGGACCCTATTTAGTTCATTGGATGTGGAAAAAACATGGAATAGATCTGATCGGTTCTAAGGCATCTCAGATTTGTGCCATACCAGAAATCATTAGGATTCCTAATCCTGCTGCTTCCATCGGATATTCGGGGTAGTGACAACGAAGCATCTGCATCATTCATCCTTCTCTGCATCTATATGCAATTCACCCTCTAATTGAGTTATTTCCCAGTACGTTTGGTTATCCACACGCCAGAACCGTAAGGCAACCTTGGCATCCCCCACTACCAAATTCTTCAGGGTTAAATCCGGCAACCATTCCGGTAGAACAGGCTGTACTCGTAGCCGTCGCTTCGGAGCATCAGCTTCCAGTCCAAGCAGGGTGCGGATAAGAAAGAAAATTGAGCCAGCCGCCCAAGCTTGCGGGATGTTAGCATCCGGATACGGCACGGGAAAGCTTTCAGCACCGCGCTCAATTCCAGCAAACAGTTCTGGCATTCGTCCAGACTCAAAGTAACTCGCTGCCGCAAAGGTAGCTTCAGCAATGCGATTAGCTTCCTGGTGATAGCCGTATCGCTTTAGCCCGGCTGCAATAAACGCATTATCGTGAGGCCAGACGCTGCCGAGCTGATAGCTAATCGGGTTATAGGCAGGATTTTGGGCTGAAAGCGTCCGTACACCCCAACCGCACCATAAATCTGGCTGAAACAGACGCTGCACGAGCGGCTTGGCTCGTTCGGGGGGCACAATCCCAGACCAGAGCAAGTGGCCAGGATTCGAGGTAATCGATCGAATCTGCTGCTTCTGGCTATCTAAACCCAAACAATAAAAGTTTTCTTCCGCTATCCAAAAGCGATCGTTGAATTGTTGGTAGAGATCTGCTGCTTTCTGGCGCAAGGTTTGGGCACGTTCGGATTCTCCCCAAATTTCATAGAGGGTTGAGGCTCGTTGCCAGGCATCATAGACGTAACCCTGTACTTCACAAAGCGCGATCGGCGGTTCAACTTGACTACCGTCTGGATACACGATCGAGTCCCCTGAATCTTTCCATCCTTGATTCCGCAAACCGTCTTTGGAGCGCGTTAAATACTCAACAAAGCCATCTCCATCAAAATCACCATACTGATCAATCCACGCCAGTGCGCGTTCTAGCGGTACTCGACAGGTATCAAGCAAGCTGGAGTCAGCATTCCAGCGATAGGACTCTGCTAGTGTAATAATCCAGAGGATGGTGGCTTCCACTGTTCCGTAGTAAGGGGTGTGTGGAACTTCATGCCGTTGCGCTAACTCGCCCTGCCGGATCTCATGCAAAATTTTACCGGGTTGAGCATCGCGCCAGTCATCTACCTCTGTAGCTTGAAGTTGCGCTAGCTTCACCAAGGTGCCGCCCCCAAACTCATAATTTACTGCCATAGTTTGCAAGCTGGCAATAATCGAATCACGCCCAAATACCGCTACAAACCAGGGAATGCCTGCTGCTGGCATCCAAAACGCTTGCCCAGTGTCCTCTACTTCAATTCGCAATGCTCCCATGTCAATCAACGCCTGTTGATAGGTTGCCATCACCTCTACATTAGAGGAATGCAGTTGGGTGGCAACGTCGAGAAAGTTCGCCATCACCTGTCCTGCTTTCGTGACGCTGATGGTTGCATCTGTGTGCTTTGGTTCCAGCACTTCGTCATCTACCAGAGCAATAAAGTTGATGCAGGTGTGCCAGGTTTCACCTGGATTGAGGATGACATCAAAGAAGAGCCGACCGTTGGCGTAACGGGGTGGCGTACTGGTGCCATCCGGTGCAACGACGATGCTGCGTTGGAACGCACCGTTCCGATACTCTGTTGTGAGGGCTTCATTTTGCCAGGTTGTTTTTACCTCACCCCGTGTTAGCAATTGCTTTGACTTAACTTGAAAAATATCAGCAAAGTCTGAACGAACAGCAAGCATCAATTGAAACTCAACGCGATTGCTGTGATGGTTAATAACGTCAATATCCTCGTGCATGCCACCGAGAATATCACGACGAATGGTGATAATCAAACGACCAGAAGGCAACGTTCCATTGACGGTGAGTAACTCTGGATTGGTAAATTTATAAATAGCAACGCGATGGCTAATACTGCTCGAAGCTAGCAGTTGCAGAGGATAACGGTTGATAGAAATTTCGTAGTAGGAAATGAGGCGAGTATCGCGAACAAAGAATCCCTGAGCACGGTTATCATCAATGGAACCATCACGAGCCGTAACGAGAAAAGAAGAACCATCATTGATGACAATCTGTTCAGTGTTAACGGCAACTTTGGTAGGCATAATTCATTTCTTTAAACTATAAGGAGAGAAAGTAAGTAGTAAAGGAACATGGGGCGTTGCATCAAGCACTTAATCACCGCTACTGTTTCTGGCAATTCCAAAGCAAACCGCCATCGACAAAAAAGGTGGTTAGTTTCATTGTTGCGGTTACTGCTAACTAAAACCAGGAAAGATAGGTAAGTTAGTTTTACCTTTAGCGACTGATGTTCTTCAATCTGAAACCACCCTAATTAGCTACAAGTAAGTTTAATGGTGGACATTGAGACAGGCTACAGATTGAAATTTTGCCCTGGGTATTAAAGCTGTGACTGAGAGACTCAAATTTTCCATTGCAAACAACGAATCGACAACATTACCCGCCCTTGGAACCTTGCCCGATGGAATCACAGTGCCCACTTGGGATCGGTGGTGAATACGATCGTCAGCCAACGATCAGGATTGTCTTCGCCCAATGCTTCGCCGATCTGATCACGGAGCGCATCCCATTCCTCCAGCCGCTTGGCAGAATAGTCTCGGGGTACGATGAAGTTGAGTTCTATCTGCCTTCCTCGACCCACGCGCGCGACGTAAGCACGGTAAGAGACGAACCCGAACCGCTCCACGGTCTGCATAGCAACCAGATCAACCTGTTCCTTCAAGTCCTGTGGAGTCACAAGCAGGATGTCGGCTAGCGCCTGACGAATCGTGCCGATAGGCATAGGAATGATGACAAGGCAGATGAGTAACAATGCCGCAGGATCGACATAAGCCGAGAGCCATTCGTAAGCGGTTCCACGAATAAGAAAGCCCAGCAGGAAGGCGGCGAACAGCGCAGTGCCAAGAGCAGCACTCATTATCCATGACTTCGCATCCAGAGCGACAAGCTGGGAGCGTATGCTTCTATTCGCACGCAGTGTATAGATAGCCATTCCAACGTCGGCTGTGGTCGAAATTGCGGCGTAGACTATAGCTGCGTCGAAGGAGAGTGCGCGTCCGCCTACAAGGATACTGCCAATCGCGTTAATCAGCGCATATATTGCCGCACCAGTAAGCAGGACTCCGTTGAGACCCAACACAATTGGCTCCAGATGCCAAAAGCCCATCGTGAACCGCTCGTAAAGCCGACCGCCAGACGCATCCGCCGCATTGGAGGTAGCGATCAATCGCGCAACCCCCAGTGCAAGCGCCGTCATCGCTGCATCCACCAGCCCATACACGCCATCGAAGATAATTGCGGTTGATCCGGCAGCGAGTCCAAAAACGACGCCGCTGAGGGCTAGCATCACAGTGGCGAACACCGAAACGCGAAGAACAGTTTGCTCTTTGCTCATGTCTATCTCACAGAGAAGGGGTCTGACCGGCAGTTCGGGGAAGTAGGGATTGAATCCGTCACGGTGCCTGCATAGGTGTGACCTGCTACAAGGACCAGAACTTTTAGTTTGATTGTTGCGGCTACTGCTAACCAAAACCAGGAAAGATAAGTAAGTTAGTTTTACCTTAAGCGACCAACATTTTTCCCTAAGTGTTTAACGAACGCTCAAGAGAGCATTAGCATTAAGGACATCAAGACGATTACCTGAGCTTGAGTAGAGGAAACATTGACCCAGCCCTAACCAAAGCTCACCTAACCTAATTTTGGTATTCCAGCTATGATTAGCTTACCCGGTATCACTATCAGAGCCAAAATCTATGAAAGTTCCAGTTCTCTGGTGTATCGGGGTGTCAGAGAGCAAGATGGCTTACCGATTGTCCTCAAAGTACTCAAGCACGACTATCCTACTCCTGCTGAGTTAATTCGCTACAGGCAAGAGTACGAAGTGACGCGATCGCTCAATCTGGAAGGAGTCGTCAAAGTCTACAGCCAACAGGATTACCAGCGCACTCTCGTCATGATGCTGGAGGATTTTGGCGGGGAGTCGTTGGAGAAATGGATGCAAGATTCCCCACAGATGTATTGCCCAATCCCTTTACCTGTGTTTCTTTGTCTCGCAGTTAAAATCGCAGAGATCCTGGGCAGAATTCATTTTGCCAATGTGATTCACAAAGATATTAATCCCAGCAATATTGTTTTCAATCCTGGAACCGGACAAGTCAAAATTATTGACTTTGGCATTGCCACTCGGTTTACTCGCACCAATCCCAGCTTCAAAAGTCTTCATGTTCTGGAAGGAACCCTCGCCTATATGTCACCGGAGCAGACGGGCAGGATGAACCGAGCGATGGATTATCGCACTGACTTTTACTCGCTGGGTGTCACATTTTATGAATTGCTTTGCGGTCGTCTGCCTTTTGAGGCAACGGATGCTGTGGAGTTAGTCCACTGTCACATTGCCAAGCAACCAATTCCACCCCATGAGCTTAATTCAGAGGTTCCTAAGGCAGTTTCAAACCTAGTATTGAAATTGTTAGCAAAAAACGCTGAAAACCGATATCAAAGTGCCTGGGGAATTAAAGTAGATTTGCAGGAGTGTTTAAATCAGTTGAAGGCTGACGGTAGGATTGAAGCCTTCTCTCTAGCTCGACACGACGTTTCTGATAAGTTTCAAATCTCTCAAAAGCTTTATGGCAGAGAGCAAGAAATTACTACCTTGCTAACAGCCTTTGAGCGAGTCAGTCAGGGTAAAAGTGAAATGATGCTGGTTTCGGGATATTCCGGTATCGGCAAGTCGGCGTTAGTGCAGGAAATTTATAAACCTATTACTCGACAGAGAGGGTATTTCGCCTCTGGCAAATTTGACCAACTTCAGGGAAATATTCCTTACAGCTCTCTAATTCAGGCTTTTCAAGAATTAATCCAACAGTTGTTAACTGAAAGTGAAATACAGATCGCTAGTTGGCGAGAGAAGTTTCTTGCTGCACTAGGAAACAATGGTCAAATTATTGTTGATGTAATTCCTGAAATAGGACTGATTATAGGTAAACAACCTGCTGTAGTAGATCTCCCGTCTACAGAGTCGCAAAATCGCTTTAATCTAGCCTTCCAAAATTTCATCAAAGTTTTTACCCAACCAGAACATCCCTTGGTGATTTTCTTAGACGATTTACAGTGGGTAGATAACGCTTCTCTTAAGCTGATTCAGTTATTGATGACTGAGCCCAATAGTCAGTATTTGCTGCTAATTGGAGCGTACCGAGATAATGAAGTGAGTGCAGCTCATTCATTAATGCTGACACTAGATGAGATCAAAAAGGCTGGGGTGATTATTAACTATATCTCCCTCTCCCCTTTGGATTTGACGGATACTAACCAGTTAATTGCAGACACACTTAACTGTGAAGTGAAAAATGTAACAACACTGGCAGATTTAGTGAGCCAGAAAACCGGCGGCAACCCCTTCTTCTTGAATGAATTCTTGAAATCGCTATATCAGGAGAAGTTGCTTAACTTCGAGCTTAATCTTGGTAGATGGCAGTGGAGTTTGGAGCAAATTCAAGCAGCACAACTCACCGATAACGTGGTCGAGTTAATAGCAGATAAAATTCAGAAACTCTCGGAGCCAATCCAGCAGATCTTAAAGCTCGCTGCCTCTATTGGTAACCAATTTAACTATAAGACCTTATTAATTATCAGTGAAAAGTCTCAAGCTGAAACTACTGCTGACCTTTGGGAAGCAGTACAAGAAGGTTTGATTCTGCCTATTGGGGATGATTATAAATATCTGCAAATCAAGAATTCAGAATTCAAAACTCAAAACCCTTCTGACTCCTGGTCCTTGACTCTTGACTCCTGTTCCTACAAATTTCTGCATGACCGGGTACAACAGGCAGTTTACTCCTTGATCTCAGAAGCAGACAAAAAACAGGTTCACTTGCAAATAGGTCAACTACTTCTAAAATCTACTCCTCCAGAATCACTGGAAGACAAAATATTTGACATTGTTAACCAGCTAAATATTGGAGTTGAACTGATTACTGATCAAACTCAGAAAGATGAATTGGCTCAACTAAATTTTATTGCTGGTAAGAAAGCCAAAACCTCCACAGCCTACAAAACTGCCTTAAGCTATTTCCACGTTGGGCAAAATCTTTTGAGCGAAATTTGTTGGACCTTGGATTATGATTTTACATTCGCTTTGACCACCGGGCTGGCTGAATGCGAATTCCTATGCGGTCGTTTCGATGAAGCCGATTACTACTTCGATCTGCTTTTGGAAAAGGCGCAATCACGTCTAGACAAGGGCAAAATCTACGACTTAAAGATCCACCAATATGAAAACTTAACTCATTTTGCTGACGCTATCCGTGTTGGCTACGAAGCTCTTGCACTCTTTGGCGTATACTTTCCTGACCTTTTGGAAGAAAAGCAGGCGGCTCTGGAGGTTGATCTCTCGACCATCCAGTCCCTCGTGGGTAATAGAACCATCGACTCCCTGATTGACCTGCCAGTCATGGAAGATCCAGAAGATCAGATGGTTATGAAGCTTCTCAGCAATCTGCATACCTCGTTCTATCTGGTGGGTGACAAAATTCTGACGCTCCTGAACACCTCTAAGATGGTTTGCCTGTCTCTCACCCGTGGAAACGCCCCAGAATCGGCACATGCATATGTACTTCATGCCATGCACATTGGTTCTATCAGAGGGGATTATAAATCTTCGTATGAGTTTGGCCTGCTAGCTATGCACCTGAACGAACGCCTACCCAATCCTGGACTGCGAGCCAAGATCTTGATGAACTTCTCGTGGGCGATTAGTATCTGGCGCAAGCCGATAGTGGACTCTTTTGCCTACTCGCGCGAGGCAATACGGCTTGGCAGTGAGACTGGACACTTTTCCGACGCAGCGTACGCCTTCTTCAACGACAGTTACTTCACCCTGCTTGCTGGCCGCCGTGAACTCGGTACTGTGCAGCAGGTGTGTGAAGCGGCTGTCAGCTTCACTAAGCGCATCAAGATGCATGGCTTCGTAGATGCCCCGCAGGTGTTTCGTCAATGGAGCCTTGCGCTTCAGGGGTTGACAGAGAGCCCGACCTCTCTCACCATTCATAAAGCCCGGACTGAGCCTACTGCCAGCTTCGATGAGGACGTGTACCAGCTTACCCACCGGGGGCACAGCCTCTTTGAGATGTTCTACCTCATCGCAAAACTAGCCCTCCTCTACACCTTTGATAGGTATCTTGCTGCATGTGAAGTTGCCCAGGAGACAGAACGAGTTATCCGGGATTACACTGGCACGATTTGGGATGAGCTGAGGGTTTTCTATCACGCCCTCGCGATCGCGGCACTCTATGACTCTTTCACAGCAGAAGAGCAGCAAAAAGCATGGAACCAGTTGACAGACCTACACGGCAAAATGAGAATTTGGGCTAAGAACTGTCCAGAAAATTTCCTGCATCAATATCTGTTAATTTCTGCAGAAATGGCGAGGATCAGTGGCAACCATATCGAGGCGATGGAATTCTATGAGCGTGGAATTCAGTCGGCGGTTGAAAATGAATTTATGCAAAATGAAGCCCTGGCAAACGAATTGTATGCCAAATTTTGGCTGCATAGAAAAAATGAGAAAATTACCAGGCTGTATATTAATGAAGCTCATTACAGTTATGTGAAATGGGGAGCAACTGCAAAAGTCAAAGATTTAGAAACTCGCTACCCGCAGTTTTTTCCTTCGTCGTCGAGCGTTGATTCCACGGCAATTCGCACAGCTTCTGAAACCATCTCTACTCGCTTAGACAGCGCTTTCGACTTGGCAGCAGTACTGAAGGCATCCCAAGCGATTTCGAGTGAAATTGAACTGGATCGGTTACTTGGCTCTCTGATGCAGATTTTAATTGAGAACGCTGGGGCACAAACCGGATTTCTAATTCTGGAGAACTCAGGCGACTGGGTGATTGAAGCTGCTTGTGAACTCGATGAGGGTGAGCAGGTTTGTGCTACGCGAGTGCTGCAATCGATTCCGATCGCAACTCGTTTACCCGCATCTATTATTCAGTATGTGATCCGGACTCATAAATCCATCATCTTGAACGATGCAACTCATGAAGGTAATTTTATCAATGAGTCATACATTCAGCACAATCAAACTCAGTCGGTCTTCTGTTTACCACTGCTGAACCAAAGTAAGCTGGTCGGCGTGTTGTATCTGGAAAATCAGTTAGCAACTGGAGCATTTACACCGGAGCGATCGCAAGTCTTACATCTACTATCGACTCAAGCAGCCATTGCGATCGAAAATGCCAAACTATACTCCAGGCTACGCGCTAGCGAAAGTAGGATGACTCAATTTCTAGAAGCAATCCCGGTGGGAATTGCTGTCGTGGATGTGACTAGTCGCCCTTACTACTTCAATCAACGGGCTATTCAGTTAGTGGGCAAAGGAACTGATCCTTCCGTAACACTGGAGCAACTTGCAGAGGCTTATCAACTTTATCGGGCGGGAACAAATCAACAATATCCCACTGAAGAACTACCCACTATCCGGGCGTTGAGCGGCGAACGCACCACAGTTGACGATCTGGAAATTCACCAAAACAGCGCAATCATTCCAGTTGAGGTGTGGGGAACTCCTATCTTTGATGAGCAGGGCAATGTCGCTTATGCGCTGACAGCCTTTCAAGACATCACTGAGCGGAGACAAGCAGAACAACTGCTAACCGATTACAATCGTACCTTAGAGCAACAGGTAGCGGAACGAACGGCAGCCCTACAGCGCAGTGAAGCTAAGTTCCGCAATATCTTTGAAAACTCACAGGTCTGCATCTTCCGAACGCGTCTTTCTGATGGATTAATTCTCGATGCCAATCAACGCCTGGTGGAGCTGTTTGGCTTTGATTCACCCGATGAGATTATTGGCATCAAACGCACGACAGACTTTTATGTGAATCCAGTTGTATTGCACCCGCATCTGGGTGAACTGCAAATCTTTGATAAGAATGTGCGAAACATTGAAGTGCAGATACGAAAACGAAATGGCGCGCTATTGTGGGGACTTTACTCCTTTTGTCTGAATACAGCCGATGGATACATGGAATGCGTGATTTCAGATATTAGCGATCGCAAACAAGCAGAAGCCGCTCTACAAAATAGTGAAGAACGGCTGCGCCTAGCACTAACAGCCACAAATCAGGGACTCTACGATCTCAATTTAAAAACTGAAGAAAGAATTTTTAACCCGGAATATGCTTTAATGCTGGGCTACGATCCAGCAACATTCCACGAACCCATTTCCGAATGGATTGCCCGTTTGCATCCTGACGACAGAGAATCAGTTGTCGCAACCTACCGTGCTTACATTGCTGGAGAAATCCCCAGCTATCAAGCAGAGTATCGCCAGCGTACCCAGGATGGTCGGTGGAAATGGACTCTTTCTGTTGGCAAAATTGTTGCCTGGGACGAATCAGGTCAACCCATGCGGATGTTGGGAACCCACGCTGACATTGACGATCGCAAACGTGCCGAAGAAGCCTCCATTCTAGAAGAGCGCAACCACATGGCACGGGAAATTCACGACACTTTAGCACAGGCATTTACAGGGATTATCATTCATACTCGATCTGCCTCCGATGAGGTAACGGCAGATCCAGAAAAAGCGCAAACTCTCCTCACTCAGATCCTCGACTTAGCTCGTTCTGGGCTTGCGGAGGCACGTCGTTCAGTAGAGGCACTACACCGTCCGCACCTTTTAGAGAGTAGTAACTTACAGGATGCCCTAAGCCGTCTTGCTGCTCAATTGGACTCCTCAATCGCCACCCAAATCGTCTACGAAGTCATTGGTACGCCCTATCCTCTATCCTCCGATTTGGAGAATAATCTGTTTCGGATTGGGCAGGAAGCTTTGACCAATGCAATCAAACATGCTGAGGCGCATGAAATCCGCATTGAACTGGTCTATGAACCGACCCAATGCAGCTTACGAATAAAAGACAATGGGCAGGGATTTGATGTAGAAAACCAGGCGATGAGAAATGGCTTTGGTCTGCTGGGGATAGTACAACGGGCTGAACGCATCAGAGCTGAGTTAAAGATTCAAAGCCATTTAGGGCAAGGGACCGAGATCACGGTATCTATTAATCGGGAGTAAGTCAGCATGAGTCAGCCCAGTCACATTCGCGTTCTGGTTGTGGACGATCATCCCGTTGTCCTTCAGGGTTTGATTGGGATGTTAGAGAAGGCTTCAGATATCGTCATTGCGGGTCAGGGGCGAAATGGGCATGAGGCGATCGCAGTGTTTCAGCAACAGCAGCCTGATGTGACTTTGATGGATCTACGGATGCCTGAGATGGGAGGTGTTGAGGCGATTACAGTGATTCGCAGTGAGTTCCCTAACGCCCAGATTATGGTGCTGAGCACGTATGACACTGATGAAGAGATTTATCAAGGATTGCGAGCCGGGGCAAAGGGATATTTACTGAAAGACTCTGAGCCAGAGGAACTATTGGCAGCAATTCGTACAGTGAACAGGGGGCAACGGTATGTTCACCCCAACGTGGCTGCCAAGCTAGTTCAGCGGGTGACTGGTCCAGAATTGAGCGATCGTGAGCTAGAAGTGCTTCGTTTAGTCGGACAGGGAATGAGCAATCAAGAAATTAGCACTGCGCTAACGATCAGCGAAAGTACGGTGAAAACTCATATTAACCGAATTTTAAGCAAGCTAGAGGTCAAAGATCGCACCCAAGCAGCCATCATTGCATTGAAACGCGGAATTGCGAGTTTATAAAGGTGAAATAGGGGTCAACTCAGAATTTGGAAAAATTTGTACGTTAAGGCTGTAAGCATTGATATGCAGAGGTTTCAGGGGTCAACTTTGAGATGTATTAATTTCACATTAGATTGCTTACCATAGGCGGTTTGAACGAAAAATCAGGGGTTTCAGAGTTTAATTATTACAAGAAGGTTCTTAATACTGGCAAAAGCAAGGCATTAGAGTACGATTTTTCCCGAATTCTGAAGTGACCCCAAGCTCATCCCGTTCTTGATACTCGTAAGTCTTTTTTTCGACTGACTCCTAGCTTGTGCTATACGGAAATCGCTTCACCGTAAATGTTCTGCTGAGGTTTTCTAAGCAAGGAGTAGACAAATTCAAGGGCTTGCCATAGGATATGACCATTCAGTCATATGACTGAATGGTCATATCCGTTTTGATTAGGTTCATGCCGTCCCAAACTTTTTTTAATTTACCTGATGTCAAGCGACAGATCATTATCGACGCGGCGATCGACGAGTTGGCGAACCATAGCTATGAAGCCGCGTCGATCTCAAACATTGTCAATCAGGCAAAAATTGCTAAAGGTAGTTTTTATCAATATTTTGAAAATAAAGAAGATCTGTATCTCTACCTGGTTGATCAAGCATTGGAGACAAAGAGAGCGTTCATTGCTAGAGCAAATTTGCCAAGCATTCAAGCTGGTTTTTTTGTGTACTTGCGGGCGTTATTTCAGGCAGTTTTAGAGTTTCAATTGGCGCATCCAGCCTTGACTCAAATTCTGCATCGAGGACCCCATCATGGCAATGTGCCGTTTCGAGAAGAGGTCTTTAAGCGCACAAGAATTGCCTCGATCTCATTCATGCGCCAGTGTGTGCAAGAGGCTATTGCCCAAGGTCAACTTGCAGCGGATATCAATCCAGATGTGACAGCCTTCACGATCGTGACGTTGGGAAACGAACTCAGGCGCTTTATTCCGGTTTATCTGGGAATCAACGCAAACCAATTGGTCAAAGACGGTCCCGTTCTGGATCAGGCTGCCATTGGTGAAGTTCTAGACGACTTTATACGCACCTTAGAGCGCGGGATTGGAGGCAGTCCATAATGCTCAACACCCTGCCGATTTCAATCAAAATTGTCATCTGGTTGTTTCTCTTTACGTTTCTCTTTTCAGTGGCGCTAGAGAAACCAAAGGTCGAAATCATCGCCATGATGAAATCGGGCTTGATGGGGCGATCGCTGTTCGCAAATTTCATTTTGCTGCCGATCGTGGGCTTAATTCTGATTCGGTTGTTCCATCTATCGCCCGAAATCTCAATAGGTTTTCTGGCGGTTGCGGCAGCCCCTGGCGGTTTGCTGGCTCTGCATTTTGCGCGGGTTGCCAAAGGAAACCTGATGTATGCCGTGGGCTTGGTCTTTCTGCTATCGCTCTTATCCATAATCGCGACACCGATTCTGATTCATCTGATTTTTCCCAGTATTAGCCCAGCGAGTGTGCCTATTTTCCCGCTCATGGGTCGCCTCTTGTTGCTGATTGCTCCGCCCCTTTTGGCTGGACAGGTGACCCGACATTGGCTAGAGATGTTGGCGCAGCCTCTCCATCGGAGAATCGCACCCAAACTGCAAAAACTAACCTCTTTTTTAGCTATTGCCCTGTTCATTACGTTGACTATTCTCACTTCGACGCTCAAAGCATTAGATACTCAAACGCTGGGATGGAATGGTGTAGCAGCGATCGCCACCTTGATCGTGGCAGCTTGGATCATCGGTTGGTGGTTGGGTGGAGCGGATCTCGCGGATCGTAAAGTGTTGGCAATCAGCACCAGCATGAGAAATATTGCAATTTGTCTGGCGATCGCGAGCAGTAGTGCCCTCGACCAAAAAGCAAATCTGGCAATCATCGGCTTTAGTGAACTGTTGGCTCCAATGAATTTAGTCTTTGCGATCGCTATGAGTCGCGTTAAGTCTCCATTAGCTTAATCAGTAAACCAACTAATCACGCGATTATCTACGCAAAAAAATTATGCCAAATTCAATCAGAGCAGGTTAACAAAAATGCGCCTAAATCACTTGTAAAACTAGCCATCATCACCACCTTACGACCACGCGCTATCTACTTATCATCCAGGAGGAACTCATGCTGAAACAATTTGAGGAACTGAGCCGCACTGTTCGCAATCTCAGCTCTGTCACCGATTTGCTCAAATCGATGGGTGAAAAAACAGACAATGTGTTTGACATTGAAGATAACTTTCGCGGTAGTGAGCAAATGAAGGTGTGTGTCGATCGGGTGAAAGCCATCCCCGAAGCCCGCGCCATGATGGACGATCGCTACATGGGTTCCGCGATCGATCTAGAAGCCTTGTCCAAATTGCCGAAAGGAACCCTGGGTCACACATACGCTACGGTGATGAAAACCCTGGGCTATGATCCCAATTTCTTCCGGCAACGCGAGATTGAAACGGATGACGACTGGGTGGTGGTGCGCCTCCGCAAAACTCATGATTTAACTCACCTGATTACAGGCTTCGGTCCCGCGGGTGGAGAGTTGGGCGTGTTGTCTATTAACGCGGTGCAGATTGGCTATCCCGCATCGGTGGTGCTTCAAGTGGCTAGTATTGGCTTGGCACTCAAGCGTCAACCGGAAAAGCTCTCCTATGTCACGCAGCAGGCAGCGCGAGGCATGGGGATGGCACTGGAAATAAAACCATTGATTGCTCAACGGTGGGAAGAGGGCTGGGATAAACCCTTGCAGCAATGGCGTGAGGAACTGAACATTACTGATCCGGTGATTGATGAGCCATACAGCATGAAGAACCGTTTGCCGGATCTGGATTTGGATTGGTAATTTGCTTGATTAGAACCTGTGAGGCTACTTTCTAAACCTCCAGGTTCGACAGATTGATAGAAAAAGCAGGATTTCTGCAACTTCCCTTCTCCTGCTCAATAACATCATTCAGCAACAACAAAGGATAAACGCCATGAAATCTTTTACACGTCCCACCATTTTTGCCTTGTTTTCAGTCTTGTTGTCTATCGGTATGGTTTCTCTGGATGCCCAACGTCATGCAACTGCTGCACCGCGTGTTAACCCGAATGTGAATCCTAATCCTAATGCGGGTCGTCAAAATGTGAACCCTAACTTTGATGCGAATCCTAATGTGAATCGGGTCAATCCTGGCGGCGTGGTTAATCCAGTTGTCAATCCTGGCGTAGATCGCGTAAATCCTGGCGGCGTGGTTAATCCAGTTGTCAATCCTGGCGTAGATGCGGTAAGGGCAGACCTGCTATTGGTGCAGTTGTCAGGGCATTACCTGGAGGTTGCTCGGCAACTTTAGAAGGTGGAGTCACCTACTACAACTGCGGCGGTGTTATTTATAAACCCTTCTACCAGGGCAGCAATGTTGTTTATGAGGTAGTTAGATATTAATTAAAAAGTTAATTTCAGTAAGCGGATTTTCACTACTTCGTTTGCTGAAATTAAACGTTTGGATTGTAGAACCTAGATCTTTGGATAGCTACCAAATAATTTCGGGTATTAAACCTGTGAGGCTACTTTCTCAGCCTTCAGGTTCGACAGGTTAATAGAAGAAGCGCGATCGCCGCAGCTTCTGAGGTAAGCATTATCTGTAACCACCCCACCCATGAAACGCACTTTTCTTCAAACCTTACTTGGATCGCTGTTAGCCATCATACTGGCTGGCTGTGGTAACACCGTTCAATCCAAAGGCATCCCGGCGATCGCACCCTCTCAATCCATGTCGATTCCTGCCGATCTACGCGATTTCCGCTATTGCGAGGTGCTTCCAGTGTTTCGAGATAGACTCACACTCACGGTCGAGGTTTACAACACGATGGGGCTAAATGATTGCCCCGCCGATCTATGGGCAAAGCTAGATGCCGACGCACTGAGCCAACAATATGGCTCCACAGCAACCAAACTCAACGGGCCACGCTATTGGGTGTTCAATCAAACCACAGCCGGAGGCGAAACGGCGGCAGGCAAAGTCGTCGATTTTGGCGGCATTGAGATGAAACTATTGGCGAAGCTTGAAACCAAATTATGGCAAGGCTCCGTTGGGGACAAGTTCTTTACGCCTAATGAAGTTCAACGCACCACGAGTTTTTTCTATCGAGCAGGCAACCTGGTTTATGAACTGATCTCTCCTGAAGGGGAGGTCTATCGGATGCAATCTTACGCTCAGATTGCCGATCCAGCATTAACCATTGCTGATCTGGAAACGCTGGGCACACGCCTGGAACTGCCGCAGGGCTGGAAATATCAGGCGCGTGTGTTGGAAGCAGATTCTGAATTGAGTGCCGATGGGTTGGCATATGTGATCAGCGACAACTTCTACAACACCTATCAGAAGGTTTTGCCATAGTTCAACGAGTTGGCGATCGCTGCGACACTTATTGCGAAATAACCATGAATACCCTTTTAGAAATATTACTGCCTGCCAAAATCGACAATACGATACGAGGGACGAAACTGCCGTTCTACGTGTTTGCCTTGTATACGATCGTCAGCACTGTGCGAAGTTTGATCCACCTGCTCGCTCCCGATGGTGGTGCGGGCAGCATTGCCGGGATGGATCTCTCAAACGGTGGCGCAGACGGCATTATCTTTGCCTTTGCCCTGTGGGGCAGTTCGCAAGTGTTGTTTGCCATTATTCAACTGCTGGTTGTGTTCCGCTATCGCTCGCTCGTGCCGTTCATGTACCTGTTGCTCGCACTAGAAATTCTGTTGCGCAAATTGGTGGGTCACATGAAGCCAGTTACCTTCGCACACACCCCGCCCGGTGAAATTGGCAACCAGATTATCTTGCCACTCGCAATGGCGATGCTGTTTCTGTCGCTGTGGAGTGCGTGTCGGAAACAAGTCAGCGAGGTTAAATGAAACATTTAGTCGCTTTGCTGTTATTGATTGCTTTGACGAGTTGTGGGCTGCTGTCCCGTCCCGCCGATAACTTTCTTGCCGACACAAATCAAACTGATACCACTGTCAATGACGGCACAGATCGCGGACAGGGTCAATTGTTGAGTGCTTTCTTTGGGCTGGATAATGGGCTACCCTTTAGTACCAACATCGGGATTTGTCCGGGTGGAGGCAAGGCTGATGGTATGCCGATCATTTTTGACCACGAGGTGGATAGTCGTACCCTTCAAGCTGGTGATTTTCGCGTGGTGACGCAGTTGGGCAAGGTGGCCAAGATCACCTGCGTAACGATGTTCCCTGCAATCGATACTGGCGAACTGCGTACAGCCCTGCTAGTTGGTGACTTTGGTTCTGCCAATAATGACCCGCCCAACGAGGTCAAGATTGTAGGTAACTTGCTCTCGTTGGATCAGACCATCAACTTTAAAGCTACCCAAATCAATGTGACGCCCTTGCTGCTTGGCCCCACGTTAATTTTGGCCGAAATTGTGCCGCAAGAACAGTGGCAACTTGGCAAAGAGTCTGGAACGGGGCGGGGGAGCGGTAGTGGTTGTCCTCAAAACACGATACAAATTGTGCGCGCTGTGTGGACGGGCGGTGTGGAAAAAGCCAATAGTGAGGAACTCGGTGATGCCGAGCGGTTGTTGTATCAAATTGCGCTTGAACAGAGTGATGGCAGTACCCAACGTGTGGCTCCTTTTGCGCTGGCAGATTTGGGTGATGGTGACAACAACCATCTGCTGTGTTTGGCTGTGACCGGAACCCCTCGCATGGTTTCATTTCCTGCTGGGCATCTGGTTGACCCAAACCATGACTTGAATCCTGCCACCTCTATCACTGTATCTGCGCCCGCTTTGCCGTGACAGTAGAAAGATACATACCATCATTGCAAAATAAACATGAAAGCCATATTAACTGCTGCTCCAAAGAATTCTCCAAAAGTACGTAAAGCTGTGTTGATTGGTGCGATCTCACTCGGCATCGGTGGCATAATGACGGCGGTAGTTTGGCGGTTTCTCGCTCCACCTGCCCCCGCCCCTCAAACCATCAGCCAACCTGAGATCAAAACGATCACAGCATTGGGACGTTTAGCCCCAAAAGGCGAGGTGATTAAGCTCTCTGCATCGACATCGAACCAAGAGCAACGAGTTGAGCAATTGTTGGTTAAAGAAGGCGATCGCGTCAAAGCGAATCAAGTGATTGCGATTTTAGATTCGCGCGATCGCTTACAAGCAGCCCTGGCGGAAGCCGAAAAACAAGTGAATGTGGCGCAAGCAAAATTAGACGTAACACTAGCGGGCGCAAAGTCAGGTGAAATCGAAGCGCAACGTGCCGAAATTGCCCGCCTTCAAATGGAACAACAAGGCAACATTGCCGCTCAAACAGCAACGGTGGCGCGATTACAATCCGAACGGCAAAATGCTCAAACCGAGTATGGTCGCTATCAAGCGCTGTATCAAGACGGAGCAATTTCGGCTTCTGAACGTGACAGTAAGCGATTAACCTTAGACACTGCCCAAAAGTCTGTACAAGAAGCGCAAGCCACGCTCGATCGCATTCGCACTACCAGTCCACAGGAATTGAATAAAGCGAGAGGCACCCTGGCTCAGATTGCCGAGGTGCGTCCTGAGGATGTGCGTTCGGCGGAAGCAGAGGTGAATCGGGCGATCGCAGCGCGTAATCAGGCAAAGGCAAGTTTGGAGCAACTATCCGTGCGATCGCCTGTGGATGGCGAAGTCCTATATGTTCATACCCGATCCGGCGAAGTCATCTCGACCGATGGCATTGTGGAGATTGGGGCAATTCAACAGATGCAGGCGATCGCCGAAGTTTATCAAACTGATATTGGTAATGTTCAGCCTGGACAACGAGTGCGGGTGACGAGCGACGCAATTCCCGGTGAATTAATCGGCACGGTTGAGCGAGTGGGTTCGCAAGTGCGCCGGCAAGATATCGTTAACAGCGACCCAAGCGCCAATATTGATGCCAGGGTGGTCGAGGTTCACGTAGCGCTGGATAGTGCCTCCAGTCAAAAAGCCACTAAGTTCACGAATCTTCAAGTTCGGGTAGTGATTGAACAATGATCAAATTGATGCAACAACTTCAGCGCCGTACTCCACTGGGATGGCTACAACTGAGCCACGAAAAAGTTCGGTTGCTGGTCGCGATCGGCGGCATTGCCTTTGCAGATATGTTGATGTTCATGCAGCTTGGCTTCGAGGCTTCACTCTATGACAGTAATACCCGTGCTAATCGCGCGATGTTGGCAGATATTATTTTGATCAGCCCCAAAGCCCTCAATCTGCAAAATGTGTCTACGTTTTCGCGGCGGCGGCTAATGCAGGCAATGGATATTCCCGGAGTGCAGACGACTAACGCGCTGTATGTCAACACCATCAATTGGAAAAATCCTCAAACTCGCCAGACCGCAACTGTACAGATGCTCGGATTTGCCCCCGATCAGCCAGCGTTTGACTTGCCAGAAGTTAACCAACAGCTTGACAAAATTAAGTTGCCGAATGTGGTGCTTTTCGATCGCGGCGCTAGAGGTAAGTATGAAGAAGTCATTGCCCAAGTCGATCAAGGCAAGATTATCACTGCTGAAGTAGATCGCCACACCTTGACGATTGCTGGGCTATTTAGCTTGGGGGCTTCGTTTGGTTCCGATGCCAGTCTGATGATGAGTGATCAAACCTTTCTCCGCCTCTTTCCCCGCCGCGATGCTGCCAGTATTAGCATCGGGCTGATTCGGCTAAAACCGGGCTACGATCCTCAGCAGGTTGTCGCTGACTTAAAGGCTCATCTGCCTGATGATGTCCGCGTGTTAACGGCTCAAGAGTATGTGCAGTTTGAGGAAAAATTTTGGAAATCAGCCAGCCCAATCGGCTTTATTTTCGGTTTAGGAACAGCGATGGCGTTTGTCGTCGGAATCGTGATTGTCTATCAAGTGTTATCGACTGATGTAAATGCTCATATCAAAGAATATGCAACCTTCAAAGCGATGGGCTATCAAAATATTTATCTGTTGGGCGTGGTCTTTGAAGAAGTAATCATTCTTTCAATAATGGGATTTTTTCCAGGTTTGCTTTTATCGTTTGGACTTTACCATTTAGCTGCAAAAGCCACTGCTTTACCGCTTTACATGACCGTTACCAGGGCGTTAATGGTGCTGGTATTAACGATCGTCATGTCTATGCTATCGGGTGCGATCGCAACTCGTAAACTGCAATCTGCTGACCCTGCCGATATGTTCTAGGAATAAGTATGACTATTGCAATTTCTGCTCAAGGGCTAGATCACTATTTCGGTCAAGGTGAACTACAAAAACAAGTTCTGTTTGGGATTGATCTTGAAATTAACGAGGGCGAAATTGTGATCATGACTGGACCTTCGGGTTCTGGTAAAACCACACTGCTCACCTTAGTCGGTGGATTGCGTTCGGCTCAATCGGGTCGTTTACAAGTGTTTGGTCAAGAACTCTTGGGTGCAACTGCCAAACAATTAGCGCACGTTCGCCGCCAACATGGATATATTTTTCAGGCACATAACCTGCACAGCAGCCTGACAACCCTTCAGAACGTCAGAATGGGACTCGAACTACACCCTAATTTCTCGGTCGCTGAAATGCAAACTCGCTCGACCGAAATTTTAGAACAAGTCGGACTAGGTGAGCGCCTCAATTACTATCCTGATGATTTATCCGGTGGACAAAAACAGCGCGTAGCTATCGCTCGTGCCCTGGTGAGTCATCCCAAACTGGTTTTAGCCGATGAACCCACGGCAGCCCTTGATAGCAAATCCGGTCGGGATGTGGTGACGCTCATGCAAACGCTGGCGAAAGAGCAAGGTTGCACAATTTTGCTGGTGACGCACGACAATCGCATTTTGGATATTGCCGATCGGATTGTGAATATGGAGGATGGCAAATTGAAGGATAATACAGTCGTCACGACGACTACAAACTGAACGGTCGGGTTCTAGACAAGGTGATCTGAGATCTTGCACCAATCTCAATTGCAACCTCCTCCGGCTAGGAAATCAATTTCCTAGCTCATAGCAATTAGTTTAGTCACTAAAATACAATGGCTTACTTTGCTGGGCGGTATAAGAAAGCTCAAATTCTGATCATGTAAATGACCCACAAATACTGTCTAACGGTCGTATTCAGCGGATACAAATCACCTTTGCAACTCAACGAAGAAGACTAGTTGTTCCGCTGCAATACGGTTGTTAAGCTGATGTGCATTCAAGTTGCATAAAACCGGGCTTGGAACCTAAACAGCGAGGGGATCAGTCTGAAAAAATAAATGACGATTAGCTGAGCTCAGTGTTTCTTAGAGTTGTAAATTTCACACCTAAGTTTCCCCACCAGCAGCTTTAATAAGAGGACTGACAATTCCTCTTGGTCTTCGGAAACCGCCCCGATAAGGGGTCGCCTCAGAATACGGAAAAAATCGTACGTTAAGGTTTTTGCAAATCTGATTTCGCTGTCAGTTATATCAGATGCTTAGTGCTTTATTGAGCATAATTTTTGGTGATAGGGATCAAGGAAAGCTTCTTGAAACACATGACAATGGCATTGAAACGAGAAAGGCTTTTCGAGAACTATTTCTGAGAACTCTATGCCCTTATGTTTGCCAACCAATAATCGAAGACAGGTTGCTTCTCACAAACGTAGGTTTTCAAGAACAAGATTCCTTCTCTTCGTGACTATGCAGCGGTCACCTGCCTATGCTGCGCAGTAATTATGCCTGATTGCAAGATTGAAAGGCTTACAACACCTACATTTACAAGTCCTTAGCGTACGATTTTTCCCGTATTCTGAGGTGACCCCAAATAGTACTTCTAACCTGGATTGACAATCATAGCCAGCTACTACTCTGAAGCGAGGGATTTTGTCTATGGAGGTAGACAATCAAACCTGAGTTTGATCTAAAGCCGAACTAAAGTTTGATTCGTTCTAATGCTTCAAATTGACTAATCCTCAATCGTCTTGCTACCTAAAATACAAACCACGGATTGACGACAGCGTTAAGTGAGTCCCGTACATTAAAGCCATACACATGATACGGGATGAAGGAAAGAGATTTCAGCGTGCTTCTTGCACGATTAATCCTCTTTTCCTCAAGGTTTAGAATGAGCAATGTTATTCCTGATGACGCACCTAGCGACCCTTGCGGTAACTGCGAAGCGGATCACAATCAGTTAGTTGTACCCCCTTCTGAGCAAGACCATCGGCAAGGATCATTGAATGCCCGTGTTGTGCTCGTTGAGTATGGGGATTATCAATGTTCTCAATGTGGTGAACTTTATACCTCAATTAAGGCAATTCAACGCCAGCTTGAGGCGACCCTATATGGGAGAGATTCTTTATGCTTTGTATTCCGGCATTTTCCTCAACCTCACATCCATCCTCAAGCTCAAAAGGCAGCAGCAGCGACAGAAGCAGCAGGAGCGCAAGGTCAGTTTTGGCAGATGTACGAAATCTTGCTGGAGCATCAACAAGCTTTAGAGAATGGCTATCTTGCCGAGTACGCTGATCGTTTAGGACTTAACGTTCCTCAATTTCTGCGGGATCTTGCAAGAGGGACGTATCTCGATCGCATTAATCAAGATATCGAAAGTGGAATACGCAGCGGAGTGACCCACGCTCCAGCTTTATTCATCAATGGCACTCGATATCGCAACGCTTTAGAAATTGAGCCACTACTGGCTGCAATTGTTGAATCAGGGGATTTTTCATAATCGCCAAGGCTTGTAAACAAATTATGACTGCACAAAGGAGGGAGAATCAATGACGAATGCCGCACTGAAAATGCCAAAGTCCCCTGTATCCTACCAGCCAAAACCTGACTTTGTAGAACGAGACTACCAAACTCAAGTTACGTCTCGCAGCCGCGAACGAGGGGTGATTCTGACACTGTATGGATGGAACAAACTTCAAACTTCAAAATCACAGGTGGAATTTGAAGAGAATGCTGGCGATCGCTTTACGTTGGAAGAATTAAGCGAACGGACAGAATTATCCTCACGGACTATCTCCAAAGTATTGGGCTGCATAGAACCCGTAGACCGATATTCACTGCAAACAGTGTTTCAGTCCCTTGGACTGGAGATGAGCAAGAATGATTATATCCGACCGACCTCTCGATCTGAAACCTCAGAATCTCAAGAATCTCAGCAGATTAATCTGTGGCAAAAGTGGAATTTAGGGATTAGCGGAATTGATGAAAATACAGTGACACCCCATTGGATGACTTCAGTTTGTTTCAGCCTAGACGGTAAGACGCTAGCTAACAGCAGTTCTGATTTTTCAGTACGAATATGGGATGTGCAGAGTGGTCAGTGCCTCAACATCTTGCAGGGACACTCAAGTTGGATCTATTCAGTTTGTTTTAGCCCCGATGGACGCATTCTAGCGACCAGTAGCCAGGACAGAACGACTAAGCTTTGGGATGTTCAGACAGGCGAGTGTTTCCAAACGCTGAAGGGCGATTGCTCAATTTCAAGTGAGAAGCGCAAGAGTCTGACAAACTGCCCTAAGAATCTGAAAGAAACTGGCATTTAAACTTTATACGTTTTGAGTAGACGAAGTTAGAGATTTTTAATCTTTTAATCAGCTTGGATTCAGTTTTAATTACCACTAAAAGGGTTCTAATATGTTTTCTAAACTGATGATAGCTGTTATAGTCGCAGTGCTAATGATTGTGACCTCTTGTCTTTTTCCAACGGTATCACTGGGCAAAATTGCGATTGCTCAAGTGCCAGGTGTCTATCCATTCAAGTTAGGTGATTTCACAATTACAGTCCTGAGCGACGGCACACTCCCCCAGGATCTACATACGCTGCTGTCGAATACGAACCCAACAGAAACCGATCGCCTGCTTCAGAAAAACTTTCTAACCAATCCTATTGAAGCATCGATTAATGTCTTCCTGATTGACACTGGAGATCAACAAGTGTTAGTAGATACAGGAGCCGGAACCTTCTTTAGTCCAAAGCTAGGCGGCAAGCTTCAGACATCGTTGAAGGCAGCAGGCTATGCTCCCAGCGAAGTTGATGCAATCCTCCTGACTCATATTCATACCGATCACAGCGGCGGTCTGGTCAAAGCAGGTCAACTGGTATTTCCCAACGCCACAGTTTATGTCGCCAAGCCAGATGTCGATTTCTGGTTCGATCGAGCGAATGCCACGCGATTCAACGTTGCTGAAAAGTACTTTGACGAAGCCGCGAAAACTGTCAAACCTTATTTAGATGCAGGCAAGGTGAAATCGTTTTCTGGCAAGACAGCCCTTCTACCGGGAATCACCGCGCATCCCACACCCGGACACACTCCTGGTCATAGCTGCTATGTGGCGGCAAGCAAGGGCGAGAGCATTGAGTTTTGGGGCGATATTGTTCACTTTGCTTCGGTGCAATTTCCCAAGCCAGAAATTACAGTTGCTTATGATGTCGATGCCATTGCTGCTGCGGCACAACGCAAAAAACAGTTTGCAAGAGCGGAAGCATCCCGAATTTTGGTAGCAGGCGCACATTTACCCTTTCCCGGCGTTGGACACCTTCGGGCAGCAGATCAAGGCTATGACTGGGTACCAGTAGATTACCGATGGCGTGAACCCTAACGAGAAGGTTGATGCCAACTGATTTGTTGGGCATTCAGAGTTGGCGTTGTTGCTACAAAACATCAACAGTTATGCCACTGAGAGTAATTTAGTTCGCCTATTTCAGGATTGATCGTAGTTAGTCGAACTGTAATTCATTGAGAAATAGTCATGTCTCATCATTTTGATTCGCCGACTGCCCGTGAAGATGGTCGTGTTGACCTAAGCGATCTCTACGTTTTTCCGGGAGAGAACTCAGATACCACTGTTTTGATCTTGACCGTTAATCCGGACGCTGGACTCTCTTCACCAATAACCTTTCGTCCAAATGATGCTTTGTACGAATTCAACATCGATTTGAATAATGATGTGCTTGAAGACATCAGTTACCGCATCACTTTCGGCAACCCCAATGGTAACAATGTGCAATTTATGCAGGTACGGGTTGCCGAAGGCGAAACTGCCAGAACTTCCAATGGTGCGATGGGAGAATTAATTGCTGAAGGATTGACTGGCGAAGTAATCAGCGTTGCAAATGGAGGGCGAATTTGGGCTAGGCTTGCTGCTGATTCCTTCTTTGCAGATGCCGGAGGTTTGGCAAAATTTCTCAGCGCAATCTCTGAAAATCGGCTCGAACATCCCACCTCTGAACCGCCACAGAATTGGTTCGATCTCCGAAATGTTTCAGGAATTGTGCTGGAGGTGCCAAATTATAAGCTGAACACAGAGGTCATTCGAGTTTGGACGACGGTTTCGCTGTTTGGACATGTCCCGCAGCAACAGGTAAATCGACAGGGAATGCCACTGCTGCAACCAATCTTTAATCAAGAGGATGAATGGAGCGAACAGGATAACCGCACTCATCCCAGAGACGATCGAGCTAACCTCCAGACTCGGGTTGCTAACGTTGTTGCCAAAGCTACAGAGATAGCTGGCACAGCAGCAAATCCTCAAGCTTATGGTTTACAGATTGCAAATCTTTTGCTTCCCGATGTCCTGACTTATTGCCCCAGTACTGCCGCAAGTTTTAGCTTTGCTGGGCTGAATGGTCGCACTCTCAATGACGATGTTTTTGACATAATGATGACGATCGTTGCTAACACTCCATTAACCGATCGCGTCGATTCTCCTCATCACTTGCCGTTGAGCTTTCCCTATCTTGACTCACCCTACCACGACCAAAAAGGAGTACTCCCTTTTCTAAACCGATCGCAATCGCCTTATTAATACTAATGAGTTTTTCACGTTATGCATCGCTCAGACAAGTTTGACATTGTTATGGAGCTAAACAGTATTAATCATCTCTTTAATGCTCCAGAAATGAATCCCTTCTCGAATAACGAACTGGAGGTTATGGGCGAATCTATTCTAACAAGATTGTTGCGTCAATTAGAGTCTCAGTCTCTAAACCGTAAAATGCGCCTAACCTTGCTATTGCCTGCTGAGCAAATCAAGCCAGATCTTGAACAGGAGATTCTGAAAGCCATGAATCAATACTGCCGCCTAAACATCAAAAACAACGAATGTAAGCTACAGCTACTGCGGCAATTTTGCTGGCGATCGTTGTTGAATGGCTTAACTTTTCTGACAGTATGTCTTTTGCTGTCTAACCTGTTTAATGCTCAATTTCTGTCGTTTATCCCTGAATTCATTCGCAGTGTTTTTAGAGAGGGATTTACGATCATTGGTTGGGTGGGGCTATGGCATCCCGTAGAGATGGTGCTCTACGACTGGATTCCCATTGTGCGTACAAATGCAATCTATAAATTCATTACAACGATACCGATTTATGTCTTTCCGAAAATCTAACGCATTGCCGCAATGCGTCTTCTAGTTCTCAAGTTTTTCCTTCTCTCATCAAACGAGGTAATTTATGTCTACTGCAACGATCGCTCCCTTCGATGCCCCCAACCGCAAGACGATCGCTCAAGGGCACCCAACCGATTGGCAATCGCCCCAACCGAAAGACCGATACGACTTAGTGGTGATTGGAGGTGGCCCTGCTGGTTTGACGGCTGCGGTGACAGCGATTCAGGCAGGTCACACCGTCGCGGTGGTTGAGCGAAACCTGATGGGTGGCACCTGCGTTAACTTTGGCTGTACCCCAAGCAAGTCCCTCATCCGAGCTGCCAGGGCAGTGTATCAAGCACGCGATGGCGAAAAATTTGGCTACACACTCGGTGCTGTGCCCCAAGTCAATTTTGCTTCAGTCATGACGCGAGTTCGGGAGATGCGAGCCTTCAGCGGCAGCTTTGATGCAGTGTCGGTTATGGCTGAGGCTGGGATTGACCTGTTTCTTGGCGATGCTCACTTTGTGAGTTCTGATGCGATCGCAGTCAAGGAACAGACGCTACGCTTTAAGAAAGCCGTCATTGCTTCAGGCAGCAAACCCGCAGTTCCCAATTTACCAGGGTTAGACACAGCGCATTATCTAACGAACGAAACCGTATTTGAGTTGTCTGAGCTTCCTCAACGGCTGGTCTGTATTGGGGCTGGTACCGTAAACTGCGAACTGGCTCAGGCATTTTGTCGGTTGGGCAGCGAGGTCGATTTGATTGGTAGTGGAGAACGCTTGCTATTAGCTGAGCCAGTCGAGGCATCAGAGGTGATAACCAGGCAGTTGCAAGCGGAAGGGGTGCGGCTGCACCTCAATACAAAGGCGACGAGGGTAGATGGTGAACAGCAGCGACTGACCCTGAGTAACGGGACGGAGTTAGCCTACGACGTACTCCTAATTGCTACTGGTAGAAAGGTCAACGTAGACGGAATGGGTTTAGAGGTAGCTGGGGTGAAGTTCAACGCCTCTGGAGTCGAAACCAATGACTATCTACAGACCACGAATCCAACTGTGTATGCGGCTGGTGATGTGGCGTTGCCAGAGAAGTATACCCATGCAGCGATCGCGACAGCAGGACTAGCGGTTGCCAATGCGATCGACGGAGCTGAAAAGCGGGTATCAGAACTGATCATCCCACGCTGCACCTACACCGATCCGGAGGTCGCTCATGTTGGACTCACTCCTCAAACAGGGGCAGAGCGCGAAATTGCTATCGATACCCATCGGTTAGAACTAGGGCAGGTTGAGCGGGCAATGATCGACGGGGAAGCAGATGGGTTCATTGCTCTATACACACAAAAGGGAATCATTGTTGGGGCGACTTTTGTTGCCGCCCATGCAGGTGAATCCCTACCTCTACTCACCTTGGCAGTCATGCAAAAGATGACACCGGCTGATTTAGCATCCGTGATCCACTGTTATCCAACTCAGGTCGAGGCAATTCAACGAGTTGCTGCCCTAGCTAGTCAAGCTGGTTGAGATCTAGTAGTGAAAGTGCTTTAAAGAAGATGGGTTTGTAGTAGCAGACACTATCAATTACGGAGGGCTTCTATCCAGTCTTATTCTGCTTAAATGTAAGTTTGTGTAGAAGCCCTCTATCCGTGTGCAGAATTGTACTGAGAGATGTCAATCAGTAACAGTTTTGTTGCTACGCGCATGAATTTACTAAGAGAGTGTTTGTAAATAAGCATTGCGAAAGTATTTACGAAATCCGGTTAAAAAGCGTACTAAAAAGTCAGAGTTGAGTGAGGTTAGGCATGGGAGCATTTAAAACCTACAGCAGTGATTTAACCGATGCCGAGTGGCACAGAATTGAGCCTTTGTTACCCACAGGAAAACCTGTAGGACGATTGCGGGAAGTAGATTTACGGCAGGTGTTAGATGCCATTTTCTACCGGGTTGAAAATGGAGTGAAGTGGCGCAACCTGCCGGCGGATTTTCCAGCATGGCAAACGGTGTATAGCTACTTTCGATTGTGGGTGCGTTTGGGGATATGGGAATCGATTAATCAGGCTTTAGTCCACCAGGTCCGACGCTCAGCAGGACGAGTAGGAGAACCCAGTTTGGGCATCATTGATAGCCAGTCAGTCAGATTGGGAGAAAAAGGGGGGAACACATTGGCGTAGATGGCTTCAAAAAGATCAAAGGGCGAAAACGAACGATTGTTGTCGATGTCTTAGGAATGGTGCTCAAGTGTCATGTGGGGGCTGCCAACCAAGCGGATGTCAAAGCAGCGCCTTGGGTACTGTTTGGGGTGATAGAAACCTACGAACGAATCGTGAAGATCCTGGCAGACCAAGGCTATCGAGGAGATCTAGAAATTGATTTGTCAGTGGTGTATGGCGTTGAGTTGGAGGTGGTTGAACATCCAGGAAAGGGCTTTTCAGTCCAGCCAAAGCGATGGGTTGTAGAACGGACTTGGGCATGGCTCGAAAATTGTCGAGGACTCACGCGAGACTATGAACGGTTGAGCGAGAATCATCAAGGGATGGTGTACATTGCCATGATTCGGTTGATGCTGCGACGACTAGACAATAATCGCAGACGGTGGAAACAAGAAACTGCTTAACACTGATTTACAAACGTCCTCTAAAGGGAGTGTGGTATGAACTCGATCGAGGGAGTCACTAAGATAATCGGTCTAATTATTGCTCCAGTTGTACTGGTCACAGCCTGTGTGTTGATTGTCAATGGATTGATTATTCAATATAACTCGATTGGCGATCGCATCCTCACTGTAAATCAGAAAATAATCAAACTTCGGAGTGTTCATATCAATGAAGATGACATCGAAACACAACATCTACCAGAACTTGAGGTTCTATTACTTGATCTGTTCAAACATCATCACTTCGTTCACGATGCCATCCTACTAATCTATTTATCCATTCTGATATTTATGTTGGATATGCTGGTGATCGCGATAGCAGTTACCACCAACATCAACTGGTTAGCACTGATGACACTCATTATCTTTCTAAGTGGCGTTGCTACTGCGTTTCTAGGAATAATTTTAATTTCTTACGAAACTAGTACATCCCACTATTCCATTCAGTTAGAGGTGCATCATAGTTGCCATCAGTGTCGTCGAAGTAGAAGATTCCTCCCCAACAGATACTAAGATAACCTCCAATTTTTGGAATAAACAAGTCTATTAAGTTTAACCTTAAGATAGCTATCTTTACTGGAAAAGTTGGTTTTGAGGATGCAAACTACTATTTAGTAAGCTCCATTAAATCACGCCTGTAAATAGCTACAGCAATCAATCAACCCAATCTGCTGTCTGGTTCTTCACTTTTACAACTCAAACTCTTCGATTGATGTCAATCAGTCAGCTTTTGAACCAGTCACGAGAGGATTCGCCAGTCATGATGTTGATGCTGCCTCTCAAGTTAACTTCAGTACTAGACAGCCAATAGTGTTGAAGCAATCTGATTTCAGCACAGAATCAGAAAAGAGCCTGAACATGAATCAGTACTGTCTAACTAATTGTCACTCTATTCCTCAAACATCAGGAGGAAAGGCTATGAACCAACTAAATATTCTGTCGAATTGTAATTGGGGTCTGAGGAGCAACGGAACGGTAAATGTATTTAAGGCTCCAGTTCTATTGCAGTCAGAGAAACCCTTAGCCAGCAGCCCTAACCACAAATGCCTTGATCCTAGGTTAAAAGCTATGCGTGACCTACAAACTGGATTGCATAAACCTGTTGCCAATTGATTGTCTAGTGCAATACGTTTATGCAACAGCCAAGGCCTATATTTCTGGTTAGATTCGGATCATTGCACAAACGTTCGTTTATGCAACGATGAGTCCCTCTAATTATGAGCGGTAGTAGCCGTTAGTTTATGGTACAGAGCGAAAGACTAAAAGGCTCTATTTGCAATGCTTTAGGGCACTATCAGATGAGATTTGAGAACGCTTAAGTGCATTTACCGTTCCACTGCTCCCCAAACCCCAAATTCAAATTCTGGTCATCGGTTGAAAGGCTTGTTTGGGAGGAGCGATCGCGAGCGTAAACAAAACCACCGGATACTGTTGGCGAACTCCGATTGGGATCACACTCCTCTGCTTGAGCTGTAAATTTCCGAATTCTTCTGCACTAAATTCTTCAACGCTATTTAGCACTTTGAGTCAAATTCCCTTAGCTCACCCTGACAAATAGGGTTCATCCCAATTCGTCTGTTGAATGGTCAGGAATTTCAAGCGTTGACTGAAAGGAAAAATACCGCCAAAAAGAGTGTACTCTATTTGTCATCCTCTTCCCGCCCCACCATGGCCCTCTCGATCGCGTGCTATCTTCGGGTCTCTTCTCGCACCCAGAAAACGGATAGACAGAAAGCCAAAATTGAGCAATGGCTAATTCGCCACGGGCACGAGCTAGCATCCGTGCAGTGGTTTGAAGATAAGGAATTTGGCAAAACGTTGAAGCGACCTGCATTTCATTAGATCTCAACTTCTGACCTTTGACACAATCTACTTTACAATCTCCCTTAGAAACTGAAAACAGTTCGTAAAGTCCCTGTGATAATCGTGCCGTTTTCATTTCGATTCCCCGCATTGGTAATCACCTGAATCAGCGGCGTAACTTGAATTCTGTCGTTGATTGGAAAGTTGTAAAACGCTTCAAAGTTCGTTTGAGTTACATTTCCCGCCGCCGCTTCAATAAAAGGTTGACCAACGCCAAATCCGGCAAGTGCGCCGCGTACAAATAAATCTTGCAGCACTACTCCAGCGCTCCAGTACTTCGGTTTAATGTCTCCTAATGTCGTGTTGGGATAGTTGGCACTGCCATACCGCCCAAACAGTCCCACGCGATCGCTCAGCGCGAGTTCAACATTTGCCCCAAAAACATCAAAGTCACTGCCAAATAACCTGCCGCTACTGTAAAGCAAACGAGCAGTAAACCATTGAATCGGGGTGTATTCCAACTCAATGATGCCCTGATAGGGGTCGCCAAACAAACCTCCCGTCGCCCCACCACCGCCAGTCGGAAATAGCCGAACGTCTTCTGCTCCGCCACCGCCGGTCAACCGTTGATTTTCGCCTAAATCCGCCGCCCCACTGGCAGCAACATAAACCGCCCGCAGCTTGAATGCGCCTTTGCCAGGGTTCCAATCCAATACTGCACCTGCACCCACCGGACGGGGTGCCAGAATAAAATTGTTGACGAGTGCCTGGGTTGAGAAGTCGCGAAAACTGGTGTTGGCGTAGCGATTTTTGTCAACAAACTCCAGGGCTGAGAGCAGAGAGCCGATCGTCACGTTGAGATCTTTAACAGGCGTGAATGTATAGTAGGCACGTCCCAGACTGATTTGCCCATCTGTCCCTGGCAACGAATAATCCAGCACACTGCCCAAATTGGGTTCTAAAAAACCAGCGGTGTTATCGGTGGCGCGATCGCTGCCCGTAACCAGCCGTACTTGCAAGAGATCGTTGCCCTGAAAGCTGGTGTTGAGATTGAAACTGGTGCGGTAAAGTACGGTTGCATTGGGATCCGATGCCGTAATCACGGCTCCTCTGGGCGCAATGATGCGATCGCTTCCAAAGCTGCCCTCGTTGGCAGCAATAATTACCTGTCCTGTTAGCCTGGTCGTTGTCGAGAATTGACTCCGCTCCAATGTTGCAGTGCGAATCTCCAAAGCATCGACACGACCACGTAAGGTTGCCAGTTCTGCGGCAAATTCCTCTTGCAGTTTTTGCAGGGTCAACCGATCGTCTTTAGTCACCAGATTGACTGTACTCGCTGCCAGTAATTCTGAAATCCGATTCAGGCAGGCGTTCACTCCTGCTGCAAATTCATACCGAGTCAAAGCGCGATCGCCTCGATAGCTACGGTCTGGATAACCAACGATGCAACCATAGCGTTCCACCAAAGCTTGCAGCGCACCAAACGCCCAATCCGTCGGTTGCACATCTGAAAATTGACTCACAGATGTCACTTGAGTCATGGGATTGGGTTGGTCTAGTATCGGTATGGTTGAGGCTGATTGAGCGATCGCGTCTCTGCTGCACGGAATACAGAGCGTCATCGCACCGATCAAATAAAGCCAGTTAAAATCACGTCGCCTCATACGGTCAAACTCCGTCATACTCTAAACCTTATAGGATTATTTCCTTGCATGAAAGTACAAAATGAACTCGCAGCTCACGCTGCTTTTGTGGAAATCAGCCTACAAATAGGGCGCTGTAGAGCCATGAGAGCCAATCCACAAACCAGCATTAGCCCTCCCGCTAAAGCGTAGGTTGTGCCTAAACCAACCGCTTGACTGACGGGCTGACTAACCAACGGTGAAAGAAATTGCCCTAGGAAAAAGAACATTGTCGAGCCTCCCAGCGCCCGTCCTCGAGCCGCATCGGAAACTTCAGAGGCAATCCACAGATTTAGATTGGGCATTAGCAACCCTAACCCTGACCCCGCGATCGCCAATCCAACCAGCACTAACGCATAATTATTCACCAGTCCGATGATGCTGTAGCCTGCGCCCATCAATCCAAACGCCAGCACCAGAACGCTAAAGAAGCCAAAATGCTGTTTGACTTTACCGTAGAAGAAGGACGACATGGCGCTGAATAGGGTTGCTAAGGCGATCGCCAGTCCACTTTGACTCGCGTTTGCGTTCGCTAATTCTTTCAGGTAAAACGGCAACTGCACCGGAATCAGGTAGAAGATAATTTGAGTCAGCAGCGCCACGCCGTAGAGAAACGCCAGTAGTTTGACCGGAAAACCGGAACCAGAACCGGGAGTATTCCCTTGAGTGGAAGGTGTCATTCGGTGCGGCTCGGAGATTGCCCAAATGATCAGTGGCAACAGCACCCAGGCAAACAAATAGATCAAAAACGGAGAGCGCCAGTTTTGATCCGCCAGAAATCCGCCGAGTGACAGAAAGACCACGCCTCCTAAACCCATAAAGGCAGCCTGCAAGCCGAGAAAGGCAGCGCGGGTTGCTCCAGTGTAATAATCTGCGATCAAGGTGGTGGCAGTGACCATAATGCCTGCGACGGCAAACCCCAGAAACGCTCGTCCAATCAAGATGTGGAATAACGAGTTGAGCACGTAGCCGGACGCGCCAGCCAACCCATACAGAGCAACCGCTGCTAGCAGAAGCGGTTTACGCCCAAAGCGATCGACCACTACTCCCGCAATCAGTGAGCCAAAGACGATAAATAGGGCTGGCAGGGTGAGTACCAGTCGAACCCAAAGAGCCGCATTGGGGACTTCTTTAAAGTGCTCTTGCATTGCAGGCAGGGAAGGCGCGATCGTCGCCCCCGCCATCACGGTCAGCGTACTCACGAGCAAGAGAGTCGCTTTGGTGGGAAATGAGTTGGAGTTTGGTTGGCTCATGGTGTTCTCTTGGTCGGTGATTGGACGTTGAGTTAAATTAAACAATGCCACCGTTAGCACGGATCGATTGACCTGTAATCCAATGAGCATCATCGGACATCAGCAAAGCAACCGCATTGGCAATATCGGTCGGCTGACCTAATCGTCCCATCGAAGTTTGGGCAATCATTTGATCGACTTGTGCTTGCTCCAGTACCAATCCATCGGTTTCGGTCGCGCCAGGAGAAAGCGTGTTTACAGTAATTCCCCGTGCGCCCAATTCCTTTGCCAGTCCCATACTGAACTGCTCAATCGCCTCCTTACAGCCTGCATACGCGCCAGCCGTAGGAATTGCCATTGTCGTTCCACTGGTCGAGATGCTAACAATACGACCCCCATCTGCGAGATGATGCGCGGCTTGCTGAAGCGTAAAGTAAACGCCGCGTGTGATGTCAAACATACTGTTGTATTCGTCTTCAGTCATTTCTGCGGTGGGTTTAAAGATGTTTCTCCCCGCTGCATTGTTGACTAAAATATCGACTTTGCCAAACTGCGTGATCGCCTCTTCAAACAGCGATCTCACCTCTTCTAGCTTTCGCACATCGACCTGAATTGCCGTTGCTTTTGATCCAGCAGAGGCGCTCGCCTGAACAACCTCTTCCGCCTTGTCTCGATCTCCAGCATAAGTGACCACTACTGACGCGCCATCGCGTCCTAATCTTTCAGCAATCCCACGACCGATGCCACGAGATGAACCTGTGACGATCGCAACTTTTCCTGATAGAGATGACATAGAACTAATTCCTCAAAGTGGAAAAAGTGGAGATGGAGTAAACACTTTCTAAGTTAGACTTATACTGATATTTTTGGAAGTACTTACTTTTTTGTCAGTATCCACAGATGGTGTAGAGGTGGTGTAGATGTCTGAACAAACGGTAGGCACAGAATTTGTGCAAACGACATTGAGAATCTTAGGGGGCAAATGGAAGATTTTGATTTTGTGGCATTTGAAAGATGAGGTAAAACGGTTTGGTGAACTGAAACGGCTGATGCCTGAAATTACGGAAAAAATGCTGATTCAGCAGTTGCGAGAACTGGAAAAAGATGCGATTGTACATCGAAATGTGTATCCAGATGTGCCTCCTAAAGTGGAATACTCATTCACCGCTTACGGCAGAAGTCTTGAACCTGTTTTACAAGTGCTTTGCAGTTGGGGAGAAGCGCATTTGAACCGAAACAATCAGTTTCCCTCTAAAGACGAAGTGCAATAAACTCGGTAAACTCACTTTCTAGAATCACTGTTGATGCTGAATCATTCATATAGGTGGCTTTTCGATCGCATGCATTTGGACAAGTAAATGAAAACGAAGCTACTCAGAGCGAACCCCACCCCCCAATGGGTACGAGTGATCGGAGGCTTTTCTGAGTTTCAATTTGCAGAACTTTGTCTACCGACGTTGGCAGAACTCAATGCAGCCGCTCCAGACACACCCGTTTTTGTCTTGAACCTCTACGATCGCGCACTGCTCAACCGGGCTGCTCTCCGAGCAATTGGCTATACCAAAGACACTCCTGATCCGCCTGGAGGCTTAATTGAACGCGATCGCGCCGGAAACCCTTTGGGTCTAATCGTTGCTAAACCCAGTCCTCTATCGCTCTTGGCAGCCCTTGCCCTGGCAGAACAGCTTTCCCCCGATGATGAAATCAACTCGACTCGGCAATTTATGCGAGAGCTAAATCGACTTGGCATCACCAGCGTCATTGATGCAGCAGGAGGCGGATTACGCTACCCCGATAACTACAACATCGTTGAGCAGTTAGCTGAAGCAGATCAGTTAACAGTTCGGATTGCTTACAACTTGGTCTCCCAAAATATTGGGCGTGAGCATGAAGATTTTGTTAACTATGTGAACACGCTTCAGATGGGGCAGGGCAACGATTTCTATCGCCTGAATGGTGCCGGAGAGAATCTTGGGGTAGTGAGCGGCATCAACTACTTTTGGAGATGAAGCAGACCTATAAAGTCTTTACACCGCGCTTTAGATTGATTGAATCCCTATTGGAGATGCTCCTATGATGAATGCGAAGATTGATTTATTGACTCCAATCCAGATGGGAGCTTTCACACTACCCAATCGGATGGTCATGGCACCGATGACACGCTTGCGAGCAGTTGGCTCAATTCCCACTCCTTTGATGGCAGACTATTATGCCCAGAGAGCTTCAGCCGGGTTAGTCATCACTGAATGCACCATGATTTCATCCTTGAGTAACGGCTATGTCAACTGTCCAGGCATTTACTCCCCAGAGCAAGTCACAGCATGGCAGCAAGTGACGGATGCGGTGCATCGCGAGGGTGGCAAAATCTTTTTGCAACTGTGGCATAGTGGGCGGGTCAGTCATCCCTCCCTGCTTAACGGTAAGTTGCCCATTGCACCAAGTGCGATCGCAGCGATCGGCACCCTGCATGGCCCCACTGGCAAAGTCACTTTAGATAAACCTCGCGCACTGGAAACTGATGAAATTCCTCAAATCATTGAGCAGTTTCGCCAAGGAGCCAAAAATGCGATGCAGGCAGGGTTTGATGGCGTTGAGCTACATGGTGCTTTTGGTTATTTGATTGACCAATTTCTGCAAGATGGCTCCAACCAGCGGACTGACCAATATGGCGGCTCAATTCAAAATCGCGCTCGATTTCTTCTGGAGATTGTAGAAGCAGTTTGTCAGGTTTGGGGGAATGATCGGGTCGGGATTAAACTATCGCCTAGCAATACGTTCTATGGGATACACGATTCAAATCCTTTGACAACCTTCAGCTATGCGATCGAACAACTCAATCAATTTAAGCTGGCGTATGTGCATTTGATGGAGCCGAGCGAAGACGATCTCAAGACCCGTGATGTGATCAATCCTGTGATTTCGACTTTTCGCCCCCTTTATTCAGGTCTAATCATCACAAACGGCGGATATGACAAATCTAAGGGAAACCGAATGCTAGAGACTGGCAAAGCAGATCTGGTTTCCTTCGGTAAGTTGTTCATCGCAAACCCCGATTTGCCAGAGCGATTTACTCTGAATAGTCCTTTGAACGACCTCAACTTTGCAACCATATACAGTAAAAGCGATCAAAATTTAGAGCAAGGGTATACGGATTACCCGTTCCTAAAATTGCAAGGGAATTAGCATGTGGTTTGATGGCTGGCGTTTCACTTCAGAGGCAAGTTCCTAAAATTGCAAGGGAATTAGCATGTGGTTTGATGGCTGGCGTTTCACTTCAGAGGCAACCAAATCCTATACTCGATCTATGTGGTGATCAGAGCATAATCGGGTCGAGGAGGGTGTTTCTCCCCCCCCCTCCCACACTACCCGTCAAGGTCAAGCGGCTCCTGCTGCTTTTTCACCTCCCACTTGTTGTACTTCACACCGTTTGGCATCTGGGGTCCGGAACGCATTGTGGGGGCGTGAGCAAATCTCGAATATCAGTTGCAGTTGTTGGGCGTTTTAGGGTCGCGTCAAGGCAAATTTCAAATCAGTACAGGAGATTAACCAATGGACGAACGGATTGATATTCTGACAACGCTTTATATCGCAGAGCAAACATTTGATTCTGGAGACTTGGAACAAAACATCCAGACCTGGAGCGATGAGGTGCTAATGTGAAACACCCTTTGGTTCTGCGGATAGCCTGGAGTCCTACAAGGCTTGGTTTAACGGGTTTTACGCACAAACCTCTGCTAATGGTGAAACGCGCCACTATGTTCACGATCCTATCGTTCATGTAAATGGAGATCGCGCCGAAATCATTGCCTATCTCTACATCATCAACGCTAGTACAGGTGGTTTTCTCGGCTTCGCAAGAATCCATGAAAAGTTGAAGAGAACAAGTGCTGGGTGGAAGTTTACCTACCGTAGCGTAGCGTCAGATCAAGACTTATCCAAACCGACTTCTTGAGAAGGTGCGTGACATTTACTGCACTGACGGCATAATAAGTCGCTACACCGGAACGTCGCAAACTGCTCGGCGAATGTTCAAGTGTACCTGCGTCCGGTGAGCTTGTCGTTGGGCTGCTGAGGGTTATATTTAAGGCTCAATAGGGATTCCGGGGAGGTATTTGAAGATAAGGGTTTGAAATGCTTACTAGTAAAGCTTTTCAGCGCCGGAGGTCAAAAGACGCTGGAACGGATCTGGTTCAGACTTTTCGGCTTTTCCCCATAGCTCATCTCCCTAGAACAGCTATTGAGCCATGTTTAATTACCGTATAATTCAAACATAATCTTAACCTCAAGATGAACATTGAAAACAACACGATTTTAATCACCGGCGGCGCAACAGGAATTGGATTTGCTCTTGCCAAACACTTCTTAGCAGCAAACAACAATGTGATAATTTGCGGAAGGCGCGCAGAGGCATTACTAGCGGCAAAACAGAAACTTCCCAAATTACAAATTCGCGTTGCCGACTTAAACAATGTTGACCAACGCAATAGTCTGGTTGAGTGGACGACCGGGAATTTTTCGAATCTAAACATTTTGGTTAATAATGCCGGAATAGAGCGTGAGTTCCGAGTAAAAGACTCAAGTCTCGCCGATGATTTTCTAAACGAGAACGAAATCGAAACAAATTTGACTGCGCCAATCCATCTGACGTTTTTATTATTGCCGCAGTTGCTGAAACAACGAGAGGCTGCGGTTGTCAACGTTTCGTCTGGACTTGGATTTGTGCCGATTGCGGTAATGCCCATTTATTGCGCGACGAAAGCCGCGATGCAATCTTTCAGCAAGTCGCTTCGTTATCAGCTTAAAGAAACGAGCGTTAAGGTTTTCGATGTCGCCCCGCCGCTGGTTGAAACCGAATTACACGAAAAAGTGGGAGCGAAAAGCAGCCAGCCAAAAGGAATTCTGCCCGAACAAGTTGCTAAAAAAACTTTGCAAGCCATCAGAAAAGACAATTATGAAATTGCCATCGGATTAGCCCGAGTTTTACGAATAGCATCTAAAATAGCTCCGAGCCAAATGTTCAAAATAATAAACCAAAATGCATCTGGGGAGTGAAACACCGCAATAACAAAACGCAGCCCAACTCTACATCATCAACGCTAGTAGGCCCAAAGGTAGCGAGGCTGCAACCAAGTGCCACTCGACCTCTAAAACGATTGCATAGCAAGCAGTTCAGCTAAAAATCTAAAATTTGCAACTTGCTCGTAAATGATAGATAGGTTTTTGATAAAATGCACGATAGAACTAGGGTTTCAGGCAATTTCCTCTGCAAAACTTGCCCGTAAATGACTATTTTCCGGGATGTTTTAGCCAAACCACGAAATTCTTTCTGTAATCCTTGTGCAATCTAGCTTCCAGACGTTACGTGGCACTTCGTTACAGCTTCGCTGACACTGTTGGCGAATTATTTCTTCATAGCTGAACTACCTATTCCGTCGTTACTCGACTTACAAAACCAATGACTTTCAGCTAAGGAACGACAGCAGTTCAGGTCTCTCAGTGCGTTAAGCAATGTTTCGCCAACAGTGTCTTCGCTATCTTTACCCCCTATTCGAGGTCGATGGTAAGCAGACAACCACAATCATGAGAAACGGGATTGATAGAAATCCGGCGTAGTTGATGAGAAGTCGAATACGCGAAAAGCCTCCACTTTTACATGCTCCGCTGCGATCGCCCGAGCGTCGGCCCACTCACCAGCATCACGATGAGTGCTGCCATCCAGTTCACGGCAGCTAAACACCACCACGCCCTAATATAGTCTGGGCCTGAGAACAGTTGAAAGACGTTGAATCCTGCGCCTCCCATGGTATTTGCTGCTGTGTGGTACACCATAGCGAGTAATGCGCTGCCATCAGTGTTGTAATACACCCAATTCGTCACAACGGCTGAAGCGATCGCGGTGATCAAGTAGGGTGCTGCAAGGGTGCGATCGCTTAAAGCAATCGGCACATGCCAACCAGCGATCAGCACTGCAAGGATGAGGGTGTTGGCAATTGGCGAACGCTCGGCGGGAAATTGGGGTAGGGAATATCCACGCCAGCCCGTTTCCTCTAACAGGGGAGCATCAAACAGGGCTAAGGGAAACAAGAAGAAGAAACTGTACCAAGGGCTGAGCTGAATCGTTGTAGACACAGCCGCGCCCATTAGGAGGTTAAGCGCTACTGCGGTCAGGGCGATCGCAATCGGAACGGTCAGCACCACGATGTACCACAGGAGTCCGACCCGCCAGTACAGACAACGACGCAAAAGCTCATTCAGTCCGGCTTTGCCAAGGGTAGCGCTCGCCACGATCAGTGCCGCGAACCATGGACCCCAAGGGAAAAGGAAAGGACCAGATAAAATCGCGTAGCTACCCCACGAGAAGCCGTAGGCCAAACCAAAAAAGGTGATGAGTGGGAAGCGCTTGACGAACGCAGCGATCAAGGTCATGGTTGTCTCATAATTGCAATCTAGTACGGGTAGATTCCCCACCGCTCTGCGACGAAGCGGACAAACTGCAATCTGATTCTGCCATTCTTGACCGTATGTTGGGATTCACAGCTTGGACAAGAAATCATCTCGCTTGACCTCAGAGAAAGGAAATATCCGCCATCATTTGATCCTTACTTGTTTAGGAATACCGTTAAAACAATTCGACTCATGGCAGGTCAGTCTCGGATTGTAGGCTAGGCACTTCAGGGAATAAAGACAGTGAACGCGAAGGATCAATCGCATTTATCGGGGGGAATTGACGCGACTGTGCGGCTAAATATTGCCCGGTCAACATAGGCGGAACCACTTTCATGGTGTGTGTTCGACTGTAATAACGATGGGTCTGTTCGCTATTACGGCGCTCCTGCAAGCTTTCATTCGCGATCTTTTTTCGGAGCTTTATAATTGCGTCCAGGATTGCTTCTGGTCGAGGTGGACATCCAGGTAAGTAAATATCAACGGGAATTAGTTTATCAACGCCTCGGACAGCCGTGGGAGAATCAACACTAAACATACCGCCTGTGATGGTACAGGCTCCCATCGCAATCACATATTTCGGTTCAGGCATTTGTTCGTATAGTCGAATCAGGGCTGGAGACATCTTCATCGTGATGGTTCCGGCTGTAATTAACAAATCTGCCTGACGCGGACTTGCCCGTGGGAACATCCCAAATCGTTCAATGTCGAACCGAGAGGCGATTAACGCTGCCAGTTCAATAAAGCAGCAGGCAGTTCCAAACAACAAAGGATATAAGCTCGACATCTTTGCCCAGTTGTAGAGATCATCAACAGTGGTGAGAATGATGTTCTCAGACAAGCTGTCTGTTACAGAAGGAGGTGAAACTGGGTTGATGATAGAAATTTCAGCGCTCAAATTAGCATTGGGTGTTGGCTCGGATAAACTCATAAAAGTTCCTCAATATGGAAAATTCAGGGCCACAGGCTCGCTTACGGCGACAAATAGTTGGTCAGCGATCGACTGATTCGACATCCCAGTTGCAAGATATTGGATTCGCGGCGATATGAGTGAGCGATCTCAAGACTAAGGGTAATGCTTGAGTTGAAAAAATTGCAATGTCCATAATCAACCCCTAAGTTATTGATGCTTCTAACCGATTGCTCAGCACTGGGCTATAGAGTGCAAGCGCACTAATTCAGTAAACCGATTTTCTTACCGTTATCATGAGCCAGATGAATTAGATGTTGACGGTGTTTGATGTCGATACCGCAGTGATCGCATACCTGAGTCATTGGGCAGCAAAGCGATTAGAACGAGTTAGTTGGCTGCACAAAGCGAGCGTTAGCGCGAACCAAGCAATTATCGGCAGTTCGCAGCCAGGGAGCACCGTTAAAGGTGGTCATGGCCAGCCCGGAGCGATCACGAAATGCAGTGATCGGATCGCCCGCGTTGTAGGTGCGACGAATGGCCCCATTGGGTGTGGCGCGACAGTTGAGAAAGCCCTCAGCCGACACGACTCTCCACCCGCGCCAAGTGCTAGATTGAGTGCCACCATTCCACTGATCGACGCTTGCAGGTGTAAAGTCTCCACGCGCATCGGGACGGGGCAAGGCAGCCACTAAATTGAGCGTGACAGTCTGACCGATGACGGGACAAGCTTTGCCGCCTGTCACGTTCCAAGTGGCTGAGAATCTTTGCCCAGGGCGATTGTCAGTCATGTCGATCGTGCCTGTACAAACCTGTTCCGCTCCGGAACCAGTACGAAAATCTCGAAACGTGCCTCGATAGCGTGAGACACCACTCTCAGGCACCGGAACACCAGACACATTCGCTGACCCAATCCAATCTTTGCCTTGAATTCGGCTCACGTATTCCACGCTCGGTTGCGAGCGACTTGAATCAAGCACGAAGCGAGTTTGTCCGGTTGTCGTAGTGTAAACAGCAGCTGAGGCAGCAGCCGGAAAGGCAAATGATAGTGCGCTGAGCGCCAGAAGATGACGGTATTGCATGGTTCAGTCCTGTAGCTTTGTCTTTTCAAAGTTCATTAGTTCTAGAGAGACTACGCTTGTGTTGCGTGTTATAGCTACAGACAACAGTGTTAGGACACAGCATCTTTCAGGACCGACTCCATTGCTTGCCGTAAAGAACTAAAGCTAGACAAGCTGTTGCGAATACGACTTTTCAGCCAAGCCCAACACTTTTCAATCCGATTGAAATCTGGAGAATAAGCGGGTAAATATAACAACCGACACCCTACCGACTCCACCAATTGAGCAACCCGTCCCCCATGATGAAACGTGGCATTGTCGAGAATCAAAACCTTCCCAGGCTTAAGCGTTGGCAGCAAACACGTTTCTAGCCAGATTTCAAACACGACTCGATTACAAGAGCCGTTCACGGTAAAAGCAGCACTCAGTTGGTGCTCACAGTAAGCCGCAATCATATTGATTCGTTGACCCCGTCGCCCTGACTTGAGTGCTTCAAATCGCACACCGGGTTCACACCAACCATATCCATAATCCTCTCGCTCATCCATTCCCGATTCATCGATGTACACCCGGTCGGATAAAGACACTTTGGCGAGCTGCTCTAGGAACTCTGCTCGTTTGTGCTCATCGCGTTCAAGGTAGCCATAGGTCTTTTTTTTCGACTCAAGCCCAGTTTGTGTAACGCCCTGGAAATTGTGCGAACACTGAGTTGGTCTTGCCACAACTCGACCATTTGCGCTTGGGTCTTGCCCCCATGCTGCTTGGCAAATTTGGCAAACTTGTCCCAATCGGTGATTTTGCTGCTGGTTCGATGGGGACGAGTTGTTTTGGCTTGGTAGTCTCCAGTTTCCTTCTGTCGCTTCAGCCATAGATTAATCGTGTTGCGACTGAGTTGAAACACTTGGGCGGCTTCACTCTGCTTCATGCCGTCTAATTGGATGGCATTGATCACCTTTTGTCGCAAGTCGTAACTGTACGCTTTTGCCATAGATGCACTCACCCTCCTATAGCTGGGGATACCTCTCAGTCTATGTCCTATTGGTCCTGGCAATAGCTATAACAAGATTGATTGCGAGAGCTATCCCTTTACCCTGATACTGGACAATCAAACTCAAATTCACACCAGAGCAGTCGTCATCGCTTCGGGTGCGCGCTACCGCTGAGGGATGAGAAGGTTTTGAAGTCAATTTTGGCTCACGCTAGATGATTGCCCTCAGAGTTAAACTCAATGAGATTGAGCGAGAAACGCTTGATATTGATCTGGGGTATCCAAATCGATCGCGCCTTTTGGAAAATCGATGGTGTAAGTTTCGTTGAGATGTTGTTGAATAATTTGTCTTGCTCCAGTATCTGAATTGAGCCGCAAGAGTTCGGAAAAATAGCGATCGCTCAATAAAGCTGGAACCCCAATGGTTTCTAAATAGGTCGTTGCTACAATCTGATAGTTTGTGGACTGGTAAGCTACCACTAGCTGATCGATCAGGGCTGTCGAAACGAAGGGTTGGTCACAAACTAAAATTAACATTGCTTTCAAGGTGGGTTTCTGTTCTAATAACGCGGCTAGACCTGTACTAATCGAGGTTCCCATGCCCGATTGCCAATGCTGATTCTCAATAATTTGCAGCGGTAAATCTTCAATTTCAGGGCGGATTTGATGTGGAGATGCGCCTAGCACTGCAATCACCGGATCGCATAGTGACGCGATGCTAATTTCTGCGAGATGCCGAAGCAAGCTACGTCCTTGAATGGGCAGTAACTGCTTGGGCGTTCCCATTCTCCTCGAAGCTCCTGCCGCGAGGAGGAGTAATCCGATCTGGGTAGGTTTCATGAATGGATGCATTGCGATATTTGAGAGAGTTGCCTGAACGACCGCTCAAGACGGCTTGGATTTCTGCCACAATCGCCAGCGCGATCGCGGCGGGTATTTCCGCTCCAATATCCAGTCCAACTGGAGCGTAGAGTTTTGATAGTTGCACCTCGGTGTAGATTGTTTCTTGTTGCAGTTCCTGTAGCAGTCGTTTTGTTCGCTGTTTTGATCCGAGTAAACCGATGTAGTGAATAGAAGCCGGGAGTAATACTCTGAGAGTTTCCAGATCGTCGTAGTAGTTGTGGGTTACGATCACGGCAACTGCTCCGGTTGGGATGGCGAGACGATCGAGCGTGTCTCGTCGGGTGAGAATCACTTGATCGCTGCTAGCAAATCGCTGGTAACTCAGTGGATTGGCGCGACAGTCTATAACTGTTACATGCCAGCCTAAAGTTTTGGCAAACTCAGCGATGGGCATGGCATCCTGACCGGCACCAAAAATCAACAGGGGGATGGGTGGTTGAATGAATTCGAGCAAGACTTGAACTCGTCGGGTTGCAAGCTCATATTGCCTCACCACAGACTGTTGATGTTGTAGAACTGATTGAGCATCGGGGATGATTGCATCGATTAAATCTGGCTCAGTTTTACCCAACACGCTAATTGAATCTGATGTCAGCGTCAGACAAGCCCCTAACTGAGTGGCACTGCCTTCAACTTGAATGATGCTGACTAAGACTCCAGGAACGCGATCGCGCCAACACTGAGCTAGAAAGGTAAGCGAATCGTGAGGCGGATTTAATGGTTCAACCAGGACCTGCACAGTGCCAGTGCAACCGAGTCCAAATCCCCATAGAATATCTTCGGTAGCAGTATGGTCGTAAGTAACAATCTTGGGTCGATTGTCTTGCATGAGCTGAGTGTGTTCAAAAAGATCGCGTTCTAGACAGCCACCACTCACCAAGCCAACGGTTTCGCCATCGTCAGTGATAAATAGGCGCGCACCAGGACGACGATAGGTTGATCCTTGAGTGCCGACTACTGTTGCGAGAAACGCCGCTTTGCCTTGACGTTGGCTTTGCTCAAAAGCATTGAGAATTGATTGAATTTCACTGCTCATTTCAGATTAATTTGTCTAATGTGATTGGCAGATCTCGAATACGTTTTCCGGTAGCGTGATAGACCGCATTGGCGATCGCCGCCGCCACACCGACAATTCCAATTTCACCTACTCCTTTAGCGCCAATCGAGTTGATGTATGGGTCATTTTCTTCCACAAAATAAGCTTCGATCGCGGGGATATCTGCATTCACGGGGACGTGGTACTCGCCCAGATTAGGATTGACGATGTGCCCAGAGCGTGAATCGGTAATCGTCTCTTCCATTAACGCCATGCCAATGCCCATTGTGATTCCACCAATCATTTGAGAACGTGCGGTTTTCAGATTCATGATTTGCCCTGCACCAAAAGCTCCCACAAAACGGCTGACCCGAATTTGACCCAGATCGGGATCGACGAGCACCTGGGCAAAGTGTGCGCCAAATGAGTGCATTGAATGCTTCTTATCTTTCGAGTCAAACTTGGCATCGAAGCTGGCTTCCACCACCTTCAAATTATTGCGTTTGAGAATAGATTCATAGGTTTCGCTTTTGGCGCGATCGCTCTTAACAAACAACTGTCCGTTTTCAGCAACAACTTCTGTATCTGGAATGTTGTACAGCGGCGATCTGCTATCTTGACGGGCTATTTCTAATACCTTCGCACGGATTGCTTGCGTTGCTCCTGCTACCGCAGTCCCGACTGAAGAGATGGTTGCCGAACCGCCGGAAACTGGCGCACGCGGCAGTTCAGTATCACCCAGTTCAAATCGCACTCGCCCGATCGTAATGCCCAGTGCATCGGCAATTATGGGTGCTAAGGCTGTTGCCGTGCCTGTCCCCATCTCGTGCGTACCGCTTTGGACAACCACGCGACCATCTTGCATAATTTTGGCGACGGCACTAGCAGGAAAATGAATTACGGGGTACGTTGCATTAGCCATGCCCATGCCCACCAGATACCGACCATCGCGCATCGATCTCGGTTCGGGGTTTCGCCGCGACCAGCCAAACTTCTCAGCACCCAGTTGATAACATTCCTTGAGTGACTTACTCGACCACGGCAAGTTTGTATCAGGATCGGTGTCTGCGTGGTTTCGCAAGCGCAACTCGATCGGGTCTAGTTTTAACTGATAAGCAAGTTCGTCAAAGGCAGATTCGAGTGCATAAACTCCAGAAGCTTCACCTGGGGCGCGCATAAACGTGGGTTGCCCTTTGTTTAGTCGAACGACTCGCTGAGAAAGCCGCATATTCGGGCAGGCATACATCATGGGAGTCGCTCTTGTGAACGGTTCGACAAACTCACCAATTGCTTCTTCACAAGTATCAGAAATACCGGTGTGAGCTAAAGCAGTCAGCTTGCCGTCTAAAGCAGCAGCCAGAATCACTTGTTGCTCTGTCTGCGCCCTGTACCCCGTACCTGTAAACATTTCCGGGCGCGTCAACACTAGCTTGACCGGACGACGCACATAACGAGCGGCTAGGACAGCTAGAGGGACATGCGACCACATCGTCCCTTTACAACCGAAGGCACCGCCGATGAATTTGCAGATAACGCGCACGTTTGCTTCGGGGATGCCAAACGCTGCCGCTAGAGTTTTGCGCGTGCCGAAGTTGTTCTGTGTGGCATCGTAAACTGTGAGGCGATCGCCTTCCCAAACGGCGGTTGTGGCGTGCGGCTCCATTGGGTTGTGGTGTTCGGTGGGTGTGGTGTAAGTTTCGTCAACCCGCACCTGTGCCTGTGCCAACCCTTGCTCAAGATTACCGCGCAGCGTATCTGCTGGTTTTTGCCCTACTTTGCCTTTCGGTATGACTGCTTGGTTTCGCAGCCGCTCCATCTCGATTAGTGGAGGTTGTTGTGCATACTCAACCCGCACTAATTCGGCGGCGTGGGTGGCGCGCTCAAAGGTATCGGCAACAACCACACCAATGTATTGACCTGCGTGATAAATATTGTTGTCGCTTAAGGGAGTACGGTTCTCTGCTGCACTTCCTCCGGCTGTAAAAGTTGGCAGGGCTTTGAGTTTGGGGGCATTAGCATGGGTGAGAATAGCAAGAACTCCCGGTGCTTTTTCTGCTGCACTTGTATCAATCGTTTTAATTGATCCACGGGCGATTTTACTGTCAATTAGGACTGCATAGGCAAGATTCTGTTGCGGATATTCAGCCGAGTATTGCGCCATTCCCGTCACTTTCTGGCGACCATCAACCCGATCCATCGGTTTGCCTGTCACTGCATTGATTGACCGATTTGCTTGATTCATACCGCTGTCCCTTCTGTTGCTATAGTTAGCGAGCGCACAATTGACCGTTTTGCGAGTTCCACTTTAAAGGCGTTGTCTTTGTAACCTTTTGCTCCCCTTAAAGTTGCATCTGCCGCCGCCTGGAAGGTTTGCTCATTCGGCTTCGCACCAATCAGAATTTTTTCGGCTTCGACCGATCGCCAAGGTTTATGTGCGACACCGCCCAATGCCATCCGCGCATTCTGAATCGTGCCGTTATTGATCTCTAGGGCAGAAGCCACCGAAACCACCGCAAACGCATAGGATGTTCGATCTCTGACTTTGAGATAATGCGATCGCTCAGCAAACGGTGAATTGGGCAAATCAACCGCCGTAATCAACTCGCCCGGTTGGAGTGCCGTATCGATCTGTGGCGTATCTCCTGGTAAGCGATGAAACTCCGAAAATGGAATCGAGCGATCGCCGTTTGCTCCCGATACTTGTACAACAGCATCAAGTGCTGCTAATGCCACACACATATCGGAAGGATGAGTCGCGATACATTGGTCACTCGTACCCAGAATTGCATGAATGCGGTTGTATCCTTCAATGGCGGCGCACCCAGAACCTGGTTGACGCTTATTACAAGGCATGGACATATCGGAGAAGTAGTAGCAGCGAGTTCTTTGCAGCAAATTGCCACCGACCGATGCCATGTTTCTTAGTTGTGGCGATGCTCCCGCAAGCAAAGCTTGTGATAGCAGCGGATAGCGGGTGCGAATCAACGGATGGTTGGCAGTATCACTGTTTTTTGCTAACGCCCCAATTCGCACCCCGTTAGATGTGGTTTCAATTTGCGACAGTTTTATTCGAGTGATATCAACAAGACGATCAGGCTGTTCTATGCCTTCCTTCATCAAATCGAGGAGGTTCGTACCACCAGCGATAAATTTCGTTTGGTTGCTAGTTGCTGCTTGGATAGCTGTACTGGGTTCGGTAACCCGTAGATAAGCGAATGGCTTCATATAGGGAAGGGGAATAGAGAGCTAAGAACCAAATTTTTTTATTTAATCTACTTGTTGTTGGAATTGACGAATGAGATCGATTATGAACTCGCTTGACTTGCTTCCTGTACTGCTGAAACAATGCCGGGATAAGCACCACACCGACAGAGATTCCCACTCATCCGTTCTCGAATTTCTACATCGGTCAATTTAACCTGTTCCTGCTTTCTAACATCCGCTGTCACTGCACTAGCTGTCCCCGCTTTTGCTTCAGCGATCGCCGCCACTGCCGAGCAAAGTTGGCCGGGTGTACAATATCCGCATTGAAAACCATCATGCTTGATGAATGCTGCCTGGATCGGGTGTAGGTCATTTCCTCGCGCCAATCCTTCAACGGTGGTGATTTCTACATCGTCGTACATGACTGCCAACGACAGACAGGAATTGATCCGCTGTCCGTTGACTAATACAGTGCAGGCACCACACTGACCGCGATCGCATCCTTTTTTGGTTCCAGTTAGACCAATGCGATCTCGCAGTGCATCCAGCAAGGTCACACGCGATTCAATTTGCAATGGATACTCTTTGCCATTGACTCGGAGCTTGATGCTATTCGCTGCCAAACCTTGCGCGGTCGAAGGAGGAGCAGGTCTAGTTTGGGCGATCGTTCTTTTCGTAATCCCGCCAAATGCACCTGTTACTGCACTAATGACGACCCATTGACCAAAGCGCCGCCGTCTAAATCTAAGATTCACTCGCTAAGCTCCTATACGAACATCGATCAAATATTGATAAAAAACGCTTTCTTGCTGTCTGTGTAACGAGGATCTTTACCAAAGCAGATGAGATCAATTGAAGGCACTCGCTGAGCAGTATTTACTGAAGAAACTTGCTCAGCAATACTTACTGTCAGCGTGAAAACGGCAGCAAATGCAAGTACTTAAAAAAAACGACGCTTAAACATGAGCAGCCCTCAAAAGATGAAGGAAAGCAGATGAGTGATTAGGCAGCGATTGTAGAACAGATGCGATCAACGCGAAGTTCTTGAGCAAGGCGATGCCATTGATTGAGTTAATCTTAAACGCAGAAAGAGGATGAGGAATCTAATTGACATTACCTTAGTGGTTGAGCATTTAGATTTTGTCTCTCCATTGAGATAGATTTGTCTCACTATTGAGATAGATTTGTTTCTCTAGGTAACAGACTGGGCATGGTCAATCAGGGGAAGGCAAGCAACGCTGCAAATGTCGCCACTCCCAATGTTCTCGCTCTACTTTTATTCGCGACTATCGGTATCGTTATTGTGGATACCTCCCAGAAGTGAAACGGCAAATTGCAGAGATGGCAGTCAACGGGAGTAGGATAGCCTTCGGCACGTCTACGCCTACGAGATACCGCCCGTGTGCTCAAGATTAGCCGCACAACGGTGATTGAAACGTTAAAAAAAGACCGTCATCTCAAAGCAATCAATGAAGCTCGTTCGGCAGAACTTGAACTGACTCAAACGATAGTGAAACTGTGCCACTGGGAAGACTTGGAAGCTGAAGCTGACGAAATGTGGAGTGACGTCGGTTCAAAGAAACAGCAACGGTGGTTGTGGCACGCCATTGACCATCAGACGGGTGAAGTGTTGGCGTATGTGTTGTCTCATCATCAAGACAGCGCTTTCTTGGCACTCAAAGCGTTGCTAGAACCCTTTGGGATTATGCAGTTTTACACCGATGCTTGGGGTGCTTATGTTGGCGTAGCCTGCCGGAGGTATCACGTCATCTTGATCCAGCGTTTCACATCGTTGGCAAGGCAAATACTCAAAGGATTGAGCGCAAGCATCTGACCTTACGCACCCGAATTAAACGGTTGGCTCGCAAAACCATTTGCTTTTCCAAATCCATCTGGTTGCATGATGTCGTCATTGGACTGTTCATCAACCGCTATGAGTTTGGCTTGAATGTTTAGATTTAATCCACAGGTCTAGTCCATTAGTGCGCCGAGCGAAGCTCGGCTCTGCCAACCAGGGGAAGAACCTGGTCAGGGAAGCCTTGGCAAGGCACCAAGTACCGAGTGTTGCGCTGTCATCGGCAACGAGGACAGTGAAGCGTACACAGGGAGATGATGGGCTGCAATGCGAAAGCGTGAAGGGATTGAGCCCCGAAATTAGACACACAGGTGGATGCTGACACAGTTAGTGGTGTGGAAGGCAAAACCGACAGAGCCGAAGCCAAGGTTCTAGAGGGTCCACCGGGGTCGGAGACCGTAGCACGTCATCAAGGTAGAGTCGGGAACTCGGGAGATCCCAAGAACTCCTCCGAATTGGGGGTAGAGCAGCACAACCGGCAAACCGGAAGGACGCTTAACGGTTCATGGGAAGTCGGATGTCCCCATAGTAGTGAAGAAGTGGGGTAACGCCCACGGAGCGAAGGGGGACACATTGGGTCGAACACTCGAAGGCAACATCAACCACACTCAGAGGTGGAAGTATGGTGGCAACAGGAATCGAGCGGATAGCCGAACGGGCTCACAGAGAATCAGGGGCTGTCTTCAGTGCCCTGATGCACCACTATAGTGTGGAGAATCTGCGAGCCTGCTTTCAGTCGCTAGACAACAAAGCGCCTGGAATCGATGGAGTGACGAAAACGGAGTACGGACAGAACCTGGAGGAAAACCTCCAAGCTTTGTCCCAGAAACTGAGCCAGATGTCGTATCGACCACAAGCGGTACGACGCGTCGAGATTCCCAAAGAAGATGGCAGCTTGCGCCCCCTGGGAATCAGTTGCGTTGAAGACAAAATCGTTCAGGAGATGACTCGTCGGGTCTTAGAATCAATTTACGAACCGGTATTCCTCAGTATCTCCTATGGGTTTCGACCCAATAAAGGATGTCATGATGCCCTGCGGCAACTGCATCAGGAGGTCATGGGGCAACCCGTTGGGTGGATTGCAGACCTAGACCTGGCTCAATTCTTCGACACCATGCCGCACCAGGAAATCCTCAAGGTATTAGCCCTGCGGATTCGGGATAGAAGATTCCTACAGGTGATTGCGCGAATGCTCAAAGCCGGAGTCCAAACCCCAGGCGGCGTAGTACAGGATGAATTGGGTAGCCCGCAAGGCTCGATAGTCTCCCCCGTCATTGCAAATGTGTTCTTGGATTTTGTGCTAGATCAGTGGTTTACCACCATTGTGCGCCAGCATTGCCGAGGCTACTGCGCTCTGATTCGGTATGCGGACGATAGCATTGCCTTGTTTGAGTTCGAGGATGATGCTCGACGATTCATGCGGGTTCTGCCCAAGCGATTGGAGAAGTTCGGCTTGCGCCTCAATGAGGAGAAAACCCAACTTCTTCCCTGCGGCAAGCGGCAAGCGGGTCTAGCCCTCAAGTACGGGAGAAAATTCCCCAGCTTTGATTTTCTGGGATTTACCCACTACTGGGGCAAGAGTCGCAACGGAAAATCCCGATTAAAGCGCAAGACTTCAAAGAAACGATTTCGCCGTGCGTTAGTCACCCTCAATCAATGGTTGCAGCAAAAACGCAATGCTCATAAGCTGCCTCAGCTATGGCAAGCAATCGGGCAAAAGCTGCGCGGACACTTCAACTACTTTGGGGTCACCGACAACGGTCATGCGCTCTACCACTTTGAAGACGCAGTTCACAAGCTGGTCTTCAAATGGCTGAATCGACGGAGTCAACGACGTAGCTTTCGCTGGGAGAGCTTTCTACGCTATCTGGCGTGGCATCCTCTCCCCAGACCTGGTCGCTTAGTGTCGCTTTATTAGAGCAGGTGAATGGCTCAATGAAGAGGCTTGTGCGGGAAAACCGCAGGCAGGCTTCTGTGAGGGGGAGGTTTCCAACGATATAAGGCTAAATCGTGTGACACTCTCGTATTCCGAAAGGTGAGAGCAACGGGGAATACAAAGCAAGCCTAAACATTGGAGGAACCCTCTCTACTCGACCCCTGCAACTGCATCACAACTGTCTTATCTGTTCGGTTTTGATACATAGATTGACTGACAAGTTGTTTTACAGGGTTTGAGGGCTGAAATGCTAAGTTGCGATCGCCCATCTGACTATCTCTTTTGGGGTCCTTTGATTGACAGAAAATGACCAAGATAAGCGGCAGCTGACAACTTTCGCACCGTCACTATAGATCTCTCAACGGTCCGTTTCATTGACTTGTTAGCTGGTTTTTGCCACCAACAGCTTCCATAAACGATGGCCTCGCTTTCACAAGCACTGCTCATACAATCTTATCGATCTTACTAGTAGTCTCCAAACTGCTGTCAGTACAGGGTTTATAAACACTAATGGCGCGGTAATCAAGTTGCCATGACAGTTCTTCAGTCATGAGTTTCGCTCCAGTCTTTGCTCTTGAATTGTCCGCCCGATCACACACAGATCGTCGAGTTTCAACGATCCAACCAGAAATGTTAGTTGTTGAGTTAGTTGTTGAAGGAGATAACAACTCTTGCAAAACCACAGAGTCAACTTTAACCTTCCACGGGCAAGGAGACTGCCCCCATAAGCTAGAGACCACTTGACCTGTCTCCGGCAGTACTTGTAAACGCAATTGTAGTGCCACAGCACTGTGATTCCGGACGATCAAATCTTTATAGCCATAGGAGATCGAAGCATCTTGACCCAGCTGGTAAAAGCGATCGCCCCCGTAAGCATCGATGCTATGGCAATGTCGCTCCAGAATCTGGCAGCCTGAAAACAAAAACATATGAAACAGGTTGGTAGCAATTAAGCATAGTCCGCCACCCACTCCCGTCTGTACTTGACCGCGCACAAACACGGGTCCTGCCTTAAACCCATTACTTAAGGTTGGGTCGCCTACGCAATTACAGAAGCTGAAGATTTGCCCAGGGTTAAGTTGAAGTTGGTGAATTTTGCTCGCAGCCAGTTGCAAGTTTAAGACACGATTTTCCCGAATTTCTGGACTGCCACGAGTTGGAATGGCTGTGACGGAATCACACCATAAATGAGAGTAAAGATATGACCGATGGGGAGTTTGTTGACGAGCATAAAAAAAAGGGTAGCCACAAAGCAAGCTCCTAGCATACTTGAGGCTAATACGCAGAGATCGTTTCCATTCTTTCAAAACGGCGACTCCTTTATTGATGTACCCGACAGATTTGACGGAGATCAAGCAATTCCGCTTCTATAATAAAAGCTAACGCCCCGGTTCACCCGTGGAAGATTATCTCACCATACTCGCTGAGCCACTACGTTCCATCGGGTGCAACCGGATAGTTAGGCAGTAATTGCAAAATGTAAAATGTAAAAAAGGGTGCTTTTAAGTGCCCAGAAACATATCCATATGAAAAACCAACAGCACTCGTTGTTACTCACCCTGTTTGAAAATTACAGGGGGTAGCTGTAGAAAAGTGCGAATGACTTCAGCAGCTTCACGTTTACTGCTTAGGTTAGCGCTGTAGGTTTTAGCCAAAGGTTCTATATGGCCGGAGTCTAAAACCAGGCTAACTCGATATCCCAGGCGACTTCGTTGATGCTCACCGACTTCTTTAATTGATGTAAATCGATTTTCTTCAATTGCAATTGCTTGAATAGCTTGAATAGGATACCTGAGGGTGGGGGATAGGCTATGCCGTTTGAGGGTAAGCATTCCATTTGCTTTGTCAAATTCAAACCACGACCCTGGTTTACGGGCATACAACAAGCTTGCTACTACCACTAGCAAACCAGGCAGATAAGGTTGCCAGGGGATTGGATAACTGATAATGATGGGGGTAAGTTTCGTCTTCTTGATAGTGTGGGTCAGTTGTATGGCAATGGCTCCTACCGGAGAAGTGACGAGAACGGCAGGTGATTCAGGATTAGCGATCGCGGTTCGTAAATGAGCGGTTAACGTATCTGCATCATGCCAGGTCGCTGTGAGTGGAATATCAATGGTTGCAAGCTGATTTGAACCGCTAATACGCAGATGGTTGATTGAGTCAGCATGGAACTGGCCAAAAGGTGAGGGGCTAGCTGGAGTTGCAGGTACAAGGGCCACGCTTTCGACAGGATTGACTTCTACTTCCGTATCACTCGGTTCAGTCCCAAAAAACATGACTGTTTTGGCGCGACAACGTAACCCCCGGGGTGGATACTGCCACCAAGTGCGATCGCATTCTAAAACTGGCGTTTTGGTCAAAGACCAAAGATAAAGGCCTGTCACAAGGAGTAAAACGCTGATAATACTAAGTTCGTTCCGCGTATACAGACGTAGCTTATTGGTAACATTAGCCGTAACGCGCAACTTTAGATTCGTGCTGGTATAGCTTGCCATGTTAATTCATCACAGATCTGCTGGTTCGCTTCCCTATGTATTCCCTCTAGAATAGCTCTTCAGAAATTGAGGATGTTACGGAGGTAACTGTCTTCCCAACTTCAGTAATCAGTCTCTTAACAGCAAGAGTCAAGTACGGGTCAATCCAGTCCTCCAGCACCGCTTCGTCTAGCCAAAAGGTTAAATCTTTCTCTACCCTTCAGGCCAACGTTATACTCAGACCAGTTGCGGACACGGTATGTAGCTCTCATAGTGTGTTTTGGTTGTGGTGATTAAAACCTACCATTTCTCTCCCGCCCCCCAGTTCCTCTTTCGTGCAACAACGCCGTGTGTTTGTTTAATTGACAGGAGACGATGAGATGTGGCAGTGGCTGAACTCCTGGCAAAGCGTGATCGACAAACTTCAACTTGGAGTCAAACAACCTGTGGTTAAAGAGCTAACCCCACCACCAATTACCTTGCTTTCCCCTGCCCCCAGAGTCGCAGTTACCCAGGCTCTACCGCATCCGCTTGCCGTTGACTTGCTTGAATCCAGCTTGTTTTACTGCTCTATTGAGGGCAAGATCGTGTGCAGATCGATCGCGTCGGGTGCGATTGAGTGGGAATCGAAAGACAATGCCTATCCCTTGCGCGTCAGTGATCACATTCTGTGGGCGGTGCAAGGTGATGCCATTGCCGCCTATTCGACGACAGACGGTCAACTGCTGATGCGATCGCAACCGCTGTGGCTACCAGGTGGAGCGACTCATACTCTGTGTGACTTGTCTCAGCAAACCTTGCGAATCTATTCAAAATATTTTCCACCACCACCAAATACCGGAGTGTGGGTTCCTCATTACCCCAATGAGGATGCGGCAGCGTATGAGGTCAGTCTTATCAGTGGAGAAGTGACTACCCTATACCAGTGCACTCTGCGTTGTTCACATCAAGCCATGGGAGATGCGATCATTCCCAGGCTCCCTGACGCGTTATGCAATGCCCTGGAAAGTCATTCTATTGATGAGCATGATAAGCCACGCCAACTTATGGAGGACTATCGCGGCGGCAAGGTTTCTCGTGACGACTTATCCCAACGTCTTAAGGACGATCTCAGCGAAAGCAGCAAGGCTTATGACGAGCTACTCCAACGCATTGAGGACTATCGTAGTGAGAATAAGAAGGCTTATCATTGGCCGGATTGGCAAGAAGTTGAGTCGCAATTTTATGGGGGGAGAAACTCTGGAACGGCTGAGTTGCAGAAGGCTTCTGTTGTCGTTTTCGATTGCTCTGTTGACCAATCCGTCAAGCGTAGGACTGCATTGAGGGTTTCCAGTAACCAACCTCCTTATACAGAATACTGGCAAGATCCAAACTACTGGCAAGTCACCTTAAAAGAATTTTGTATAGAAATACCGCGCTGCTAACGCTCATCATGCATTCCTGTTCCATAGCGACCGGCAAAGAAATTGAAGTTTCAGCGCTTTGTAGTAGTTTTGAACTTAATAAAGGAGATCGCTGCGGTACTGATTAACAAGAGCAAGATTCTTCAGACTCAATAAGACTGCCTCTAACTGTTCTGTCTCTAGTTTGCCCCACTCCACAGCAATCGGATACGACGAGTGAAACCGCTGCACTCGATTTGTCTCCGTTTTTGTTCTGCCAACACTGCTTCACGATCAATGCTGTAGGCTGCCATCAGGTATTGTTAGACTGGGCTAACTTCACAAAGTAAAGTTAGCCCAGTCCGCGCTCGAAGACCTGCATCGTTAACCGATAGAGGGGATCAAAACTTCTAGCTTCATCCTCAACGAGGACGATCCCTGGGCTGTCGTTGCTTCCAAAATGCGATTACTAAAGCTAATCCTATCCCAATTCCAGCGATTGCCCACCAAGGCAACCCTACTGCCTCATTCGCCTTAGCGACAGGATTAATTGAAACCGACCAGTTATCAATCCCACTAATAATCGAATATTGAGCGTTTGTTGTGGTGTTGGCGCGAAAGAAGCCAAACTGAATTGGTGCTCCTGTCGCTGAGAAATCGGGATGTTGGTTGGTCGTACCCATTGCTACAAAGTCTTGTGCCTGCAGAGCGTTAAGCTCCTTATGTGTCCAGCTAGTTTCTGGCGTAATCAATCTGGAGGTAGGGAGGTAGATCTGTTGATTTTGACGTAGAGCCAGTCCGGCAGCTTGCCCCTCACCAAATCCATTGATTAAGATGGCTTCCTCCGAATAGTTAATGGCTGCTATTGCACCCTGAGCTTGGGGGTCATAGGTTGCCCCAACTCGCCAGTGCAGCCCAAGCACGTTAGAATTGACGCCTTTCGAGGCTTGGTTAACGGTATTAGTGATTTCTCGAAAAGAGCCAACCTCCCCCATAGCATCTCTTTGCTGGACTGCTACTGTTCCCCCTTTGCCGCTTGTTATTACCTCTAACTGCCAGCCTGTATCGTTAAAGGTCGAGTCTAAGAACTGCACATTTGTCATAAAGCTTAAGAATTTTAGAATGACTCTACTTGCGAGTTACGGAAGTTTAACGAGGCAGAGTAATTTAATAATTCCCCATTATATTGATAAGTCCAACGGTGAGCGTCAGCGGCGGCAGATAGGATTGAGACAAAGCTGGGGATTGTCATTCCGTCCGGTGCACGCAAGGGTTAGCTGGCGATCGCTAAAGTAGCAGAATTAGCCAGTAGGGGAACCGCTGGTTTCTTTTGATCAACCCAACCTACACTGTTAATGATCGCACTAGAATTAAGCAATCATCGTGATTACTCCGGTATTAAAGCGCTGCTGTGTGCATCTTTCAGGTGTCCGCTATACCTGCGTTGATTTGGAGCAGGCTCACAATGGCACTCACCAAGCGTTCTGACTCCAAAGGTTTCGTCAAGTGCTGCTGAAAGCCAGCTTGCAGGGCGCGTTTTTGGTCGATTTCGGCAGCATAGGCCGTGAGGGCGATCGCGGGCACCGTACCGCCCTGAGCCGGTGGGCGGGAGCGAATCTGCTCCATCAGCAGATAGCCATCGATTTCTGCCATCCCGACATCACTGACAATCACATCTGGAATCGCTCGATCAAGTGCCTGTAACGCTTCTGAGCCAGAGGCAGTGGCGACCACCGTTGCCCCCTGTTGTTCCAACAGGAAAGCCTCAAACTCGCGGGTATCCGTATCGTCATCCACAAGCAAAACTTGCACATTTTGCAGGCGCATTTCTGAGTTGGCTTGAACCTGGGTCGGTTCAAAATCGATCCGCCTGATCTGGAGTGCCGGCAACTGCACAATGAACGTTGCCCCTTGCTGCTCACCCTTACTTTCTGCCCTAACCGAACCACCGTGCAATTCTACAATTTGCCGCACGATCGCTAGCCCCAATCCCAGACCGCCAAATTTGCGGGTCGTGGAGCCGTCTTCTTGCCGAAAATACTCAAACACATGGGGCAGAAATTGTGGATTGATTCCTTTCCCTGTATCGATGACTTCGATTTGTGCCATCGCATTGCCCAAGCTGCCCTCGGCAGCCACTCGCCTCAGTTGAACCATCACCTGTCCGCCAGGGTCTGTGAACTTGACCGCATTGGTCAACAGGTTCCAGACCACTTGTTGCAGCCGGACCGTATCACCGGGGACGGGGGCGACTTCCGAATCAAGGTTAAGCGTGATTTGAATATTTTTCGCGGCAGCCGCTAAAATCACGGTTTCAACGGCAGCAGAAATGATAGATGCCAAACTGACCGAAGTCGCCGTTAGGGTCAGCTTGCCCTGCATAATGCGGGAAATGTCGAGCAAGTCCTCAATTAGTTGCGATTGGAGTTTGGCGTTACGCTCGATCGTGGCTAAAGCATCCCTTTGACGGGCGGGATCGAGTTTGCCGTTTCGCAACAGACGTGTCCAGCCCAAAATCGGATTGAGGGGCGATCTCAACTCATGGGACAGCACCGCGAGAAACTCATCTTTGATTCGATTGGCGTTCTCGGCGGCTTCGCGTGCACTTTGTTCTTGCTGTAAGAGCTGTTCTCGTGCAGCTTGGGCGCGTCTCAGCTCTTCGATGTCTGTGCTCGTGCCAAACCACTGCACAATTTGTCCCTGTTCGTCTCGAATGGCGATCGCCCGTGAGAGAAACCAACGATAGGTCTGAGCCGCCCAGTGTTTCAAGCGAAATTCCGCTTGATAGGGTGTCCCGGTCGCCAGCGCCGTCTGCCACAGTTCACTCGTGATCTCAAAATCATCAGGATGAATGACTTGAGTGGCATAGTGGATGTCTTGAGTCTGCTCTAGAGTCAGCCCGGTGTAAGCTCTCCATTGCTGGTTCACATATTGCGTATTGCCTTGAGCGTCGGTGATCCAAACCTGTTGCGGCATGGCATCTGCGAGTTGGCGAAACTGCGCCGCCCGTTGCAAAATAGTGGCTTCTGCCTGTTTGCGATCATGGATATCGACCGATGCGCCGAACCAACGGCTGATCGCGCCCGTTTGCGAGTCTCGGTAAGGCTCTGCACGTACCAAGAACCAGCGATAGCTGCCCGTGGCCGAGCGAATCCGGTTTTCAACCGCGAAAACGCCGCCGCTGCGTAGCGCTGCGTTGAACACCTCTATTGAGCGCTCGCCATCGTCTGGGTGCACAAAGCTAGCCACAGCCTCAGCTGCTGTCATCGGTTTATAAGGCACGCCTGTGTAGTCGCACCATTGCTTGTTGAAGAACTCCACCCGCCCTTGGGCATCCATAATCCAAACGATTTGCGGGACGGCATCTGCCATCAGTCGGAACCGTTGCTCACTCTCACGCAGCGTTGCTTCTGCCTGTTTGCGTTCGCTGATATCGGTAAATACGACCGCCACCTGGCGCATTGCGGCATCGCCAATCCGCGACACCAAGACGTCGAACCAGCGATCAAGCGAGTTCGCTCGCTCTTCAGTGCGGATAGACTCACCGGTGTGAATGACTTGGGCGTAAAGATCATTCCAATACTGTTCCAGCCCCGGTGCGAGTTCGCTTGCCCTTTTGCCTTCTGAGTTGACAATACCAGACTGCCGCTCGAAGGCTGGATTCGCTTGCAAAATGCAGTGATCAACCGGCTTGCCCTCGACATCGAAGAGCACTTCAACCGTGCAAAAGCCTTCGTCGATCGACTCGAACAACTGGCGATAGTGTGCTTCCGATTGACGCAGGGCAACTTCTGCCTGTTTGCGATCAGTGATATCCACCGCCGCTCCGTAAAGCACTTGTGCTTCTAGGTGCGGCTGCGCTCTCCAGAGCAACCAGCGGTAGGAGCCGTCTTTGTGCCGATAGCGATTTTCAAAGGCAAACGTTGCGCTGCCAGACAACACGCGGACGCTTTCCGCAACAGATGCAGGGATATCGTCTGGATGAACAAAATACGTCCAGGGGCGAGATGTCATTTCGGCGGGTGTCCAGCCGAGAATGCGCTCAAAGGCAGGGCTGACCCATCGGAAATAGCCGTTGCTGCCCGTGATGACTTGCAGATCTGACCCGATGGCAAGAAAGCGAGCGCGTTCCTGCTCAACTCTTTGGCGCTCGGCTTCGATGCGCTTTGTCTCGCTAATGTTGGTAAACAAGACGGCAAACTGATGGCTTTGTGGCTCACCGACGCAAAAGGCGTAGACATCAAACCAACAGTTCATGGCGATCGCTTGCTGCTCAAAGCGAACAGGTTCCCTGGTTTGCACAACTCTGCCATAGATCTCAGACCAGTAGGCTTCATGCTCGGGCACCAATTCCCGCATCGTTTTACCAGTCGCTTGCTCCACTCCGGTGAGCCGCTCAAATGCCGCATTCACTTCAAGAAAGCGATAATCAGTGGGTGCACCGTGCTCATCAAACAGCAGTTCGCAGCGGCAGAAGCCTTCATCAAGCGACTCCAACAATGTGCGGTATTTTGCTTCCAATTCGCGCCACTCGGCTGACGCACGGGTAGGTTGAACGGGTGCTGTGGGGTTGCTGTTGTAGGGTTGCTGTGGCTCGGTTTCTATAGGCGTTTTCTCTGACTGCTGGTTTTGGTCGAGTTTTGCCAACCGAAGCTGCACCGCCATTTTCAGGTCGTCTGTCCACGTTTCGATGTCGCCCAGGGGCGTTTGTGACCAGTCGTGCGATCTCAGGAAGGTACTCATCTCACCACCGCCCACAAAGAGGGCTTCCGGCCGTTCCAAGGGTTCCTCTCCTCTCATGCTTTGAGCGTCTTGAAAGGAACGTCTTTGCCTTGGCTCGCCTGGCTGCGTGTTCGCAACGTCATCGCGGGTGACTCCGCTAACTGGTGCAGCAAAAGTTCAATTTGTTTTAGGGCTAAGGGTGAAGGAGTGGCATGTCCGTTTTCCCAGCGATTGATTGTGGGGAAGCTGACGCCCAGTTGTGCGGCAAACTTCTCTTGAGTGAGCTGCAAGGTTTGCCGCAGCTCTCGAATCAGTTGGCCAATGGCTGGTTGTTCGACCCCTAGATAGTCCTGATGAAACGCCATGGCACTCACAATTTATAAAGTTCAATATGATTACGAGTTTCGGTGAGGTTTCAGGCGCTGTCAATCCGCCACCCGAGAGACGCGCCTGCCTGGAGTGGAGGAAGAACTGCTCTCCGATGGTCGGCTTTACTACCCCATGAATCCAAAAAGCCTTAAACTGCCTTTACCAATTGCCTAGCGGTTTCACGCCTAAACTTGTGATCCAGCATCCGACAGTGGTTTTCAAACCAAAGCGTAATGCGCAATCGGTGTCGTCTGCGCTGATCTTCTGGTTCAGTCAGAATTCTTAGTTTATAGCTCGATTCTCCGATAGAAGACTTTAACAAGAATATGATTCATTGTTGAATAACTTGCTCTATTTATTAGAAGCAGTCATTCGTCGTAATTTCTAACATATATTTAGCCCCAAGTATTACTTAGAAACTGTATGGGAATTCTTGTTGGAAAACAGTTGCAGAACGGCAAGTATACACTCGCTCACGAACTTGGGCATGGCGGGTTCGGCATTACCTATCGTGCTAGATTGCACTCGTTGGAACAAACGGTCGTGGTTAAGACGCTGAATGACTCATTTCGCAAAGACCCACAATTTGCTCAGTCACAACAACAGTTTCAGGCAGAAGCGAAGCGACTGGCCCTTTGTGTACACCCGAATATTGTTAGAGTGCTCGACTTCTTTGTTGAGGATGATCTTCCCTTCATCGTCATGGAGTATGTCCCAGGACAAACCCTCGATACCCTAGTCCTTCCTGACACTCCCTTACCCGAAGTAACCGCAATCCATTACACCCGTCAGATCGGCTCTGCCTTAAAAGTCGTTCATCAAAATGGACTGCTGCACCGCGATGTCAAGCCGCAAAACTTGATTCTGCGGCAGGGGACTGATCAAGTCGTCCTGATTGATTTTGGGATTGCTCGTGAATTTTCTCCAGGGGAAACTCAAACGCATACAGGTTTGGTCTCCCCTGGTTATGCTCCCATTGAGCAATATCTCCAACAGGAGAAGAGATCGCCCACAAGCGATGTGTATGGGTTAGCGGCTACCCTCTACACTTTACTCACGGCTCAAGTTCCGGTTGCCTCGATTTTGCGAGAGCGCCAACCCTTATCCGTACCACGTGATTTGCGTCCAGAGTTGAGCGCCGCAACGAATCAAGCAGTGATTCGGGGCATGGCCGTAGACTCTCACAATCGACCTGCCAGTATTGATGATTGGCTCAAGCTGTTACCCATTCTCCCCTCTGGAACAACCGCCCTAACCGGAGCAACAAGCCAAATGGCAACGTTGCGTGTGTCTCCTGGTCGCGCGAGTTTGTCTGAGGGAAAGCCTGCAATCACCCCTAAGGTAAGTAGACCCATCTGGCAAACCTGGTTGCCTATGGGAGTAGCCGCATTAGCGACAGCCGCAATCATTGGAGCAATTTTGGCAAGACCGCAACAACCTGTTCCAGATCCCAATGCGACTGCTTCTCCAACCACAGCTACAACCACATCTCCCTCTTCTCCAACGCCGGTGCCCCCCAGTCAGCCCACTCGCCCTGAAGCGATTCCTCCAAGGGATTCTGAGTTACCCAGTCCCGTACCATCCCCATCCCCTAGCACGGTAGAACCATCCCCTCCAACCGATGATGCCATCCCACTTCCAGAGGTGGAGCCAACCGATAATGCCATCCCACTTCCAGAGGTGGGGCAACCGGAACCAGTCAATCCTCAGGAAGCTGAACAAGCGCAAGAAGCTCAGAAGAAAACTGAGGAGCAGATAAGAGAAGCCCAGAAGAAACAGGAGGAACAACAACGAGAGGATGAGAAAGCGGCCAAGGAGCAGGAGAAAGACAACGCTAAAGGAAAGGGAAAAGATTAACCCCTTCCTTCGCAATTCTCTAATTGCTTGCTAGTCCCCAACTTGGTCCCGCAAGTTCTCCCCGTGCCACATCTGGTCTTTTCACCACCGTCGTTGTGCCGACAGCCCAACGTCCATCGAGCGTAACAAAAATTCACCTTGTTCAAAACCACCGCCGGGTTGCCACTTGATGGGGCAAAGGTAGCATAGCTGCAACGAAGTGCCACGTAGCGTCTGAAAGCTTTACTATGCAAGGATTACAGAAAAAATTCCACGATTTAGCCAAAACATCCCAAGAAATACCTATTTACGGGCAAGTTTTTACGCGAAAAGGGTGTGAAAGGCTGATTCTACCGTTAAATTCCTGAGCAACCCAGCCATCATTTATGGGCAAGTTTCAAATTTCGAGGTTTTTTTGCTGGATTCGTTGATACTGAAGCATTACAGCGGTTGCGTGGCACTTGGATGCAGCTTCGATACCTTTACGCCTACTTGCCGCGCGATTGGTTGAATATCTTCTCAAGTTTTTGTGCTCAAAGGATGGGGGGCGCTAGAGGGTGCAACCTTGACTGAGACAAAAATCAAGACAATCTAAACGCGGGGCAAATTGCAGCTCAGCCAGTCGGCGTTTTCGCGCAGGACATGCAGAATACTGGCACGAACGACCAATTCCATTTGTAATCGCTCTTGTATAGGGAGAGAGGGGTATTTAGATTGGTCAAATGGTTCTTGTACCCCTTGGACAATGTAGTAGTTGGGGACATTACTGAGAATGTGGGCAACCAGCCTTTGGTGCAGTTCAGGCAATAAAAAAGCGGCTTGATAAGGATGTTCAGGGTATTCCTCTAAGACATACTCAATCTCTTGAAGAACTGCTGGCAATGTTAGATTGACTAAGCCCTGGGACATGTTCACCTCTAAATATAAAAACTGTGGATGTAAGACTGTGGATAACCCAAAGACGACTTTTAGAGCGATCGCCGTTAACTTAATAAAATAGGCATGTCCTGATGACAATGGGCACAACGCCAGTAAAGCCCATCCAAACGCATGTGGCGTAGCAAAACCCTAGAACAACAGGGGCAAGTATGCCGGATATTCATGGAAGGATCGATAGCCGTTGTAGCGCTTAATTGTTGGCTGCGATCGAGTTTGAGGTGCCTTGATATGGGTAGTAGATAATCCAATAAAGTAACCATTTTGAAACCTGAACTAATCTCTGGCGATGTAAACACTTTTCAAGAAACTAGGACTTACGCAAGAGATTCCTAAACCCCTTTTTAATGAGCTTTTAAGGTTCCCCCTCTTAAGAAGGGTTAGGGAGGATCTCAATTTGAAGGCGCAAGTGCTTAAGTCCTGAAAACTGTTACGGCTAGCTCTAATGTGTTTCTGGTTAGACTTCTTTGACGAGGTGGCTCACCAAGCGGCTGCACTCAAGCATACTCACCTCCGTTCATTACGCATCTTCGTCCAAAACGGTTCCGGCTAAATTTGCCCCGTCCAGATTAGCACCACTGAGGTTCGTCTGGTCTAAATCTGCTTGATGTAGATTCGCGTGGGAGAGATCGGCGATCGCCAAGTCCGCCTGTCTCAAATCTGCGCGGTCTAAATTTGCCGCGTTCAAATTAGCCTCTGCTAAATTTGCCTGACTTAAACTTGCGTCAATCAACTTCGATAGTGCCATCTCAGAGTGGCTCAGGTCAGCATTGTCCAATGTTGCTCCCTCCAAAATTGCGCCCTCTAAAACGGCACCATTCAGATTTGCGCCACTCAAATTCGCATCCTTTAGGTTGGCTCCATTCAAATCTGCCTGACTTAAACTGGCATGGCTGAGATTGGCTTGAGTCAAATTTGCACCGTTCAAGTCGGCATGGTTCAAGATGATATGACTCAGATCGGTTGCTGCTAAATTGGCTTCACTTAGCTTCACTGCGGTGAAATCTCGCCGTCCTTCAGCATATTGGATTAAGATTTCTTCAACGTCCATATGTCCTCCTGGTTACAGCTCTATCCAAGTGAGTTTTGTTCTTCACACAATCTCATTGAGCAGAATCAGATTGCGATACCAGCCCCCTAAGATCAATCCCTGACGGAATCGCTGTGCCAGTGGTGGCATAGCTGTAACCAGCATAGCTAACGCCAGCAATCAACGCGATGGCCAGTAGCGCACCCAAAAGCCCGTCTCCTGAACGAGAGCGGGTGGCCATCCTGCCTTGTCGGATGCCATCCCGATAGCCCTTCAGATAATCTAAATTCTCAACCGTTTTAGGTTTTGTCGTTTGTCTCATGATGGTTTAACTGAAATTAATAGAAGAGTCCTTTGCGATCGCTCAGCCGCAAATTTTTCAAAGTATTTCAAATCTGCAATCGCTCAAGAGGACTACTGCTCCAGCAATCGCGACTATTATGAAAGTTGACTCTGGAGTAAAAGCACGATTCTACAGAGGAGCTGCGAGCATCGATGCCCCTCGTGCGGTATCAGATTGTTGACACATCGAGAGAATGCGTTGATCGTTGGCGCTGAAAGTCGAGATCGAATGCAACCCAACGAGGGAGGTATCTGCTTCGACTGGACGAGAATCTCCATTCATCGTCGCTTCCACATCTAAGCGACTTCCCTGAATTTCACCGACAAAACAGGAGAACTCTGATCGAGGTGAGTAAAAAGCACCGACAACCTTACCATTCTGGTGCTGAAACAGGACGTAGTTGTTCAAAAGCTGGTCGGGCTGAGGCGTATTGCTGTAGAGATAAACGCCGTTTGGTAGAGCAGAATTGTTAAATGACCTAGTCTGACTGGCTTGAACCTTGTGTTCTAAATCCATTCCCACTAGCCCGAGTGGCAACAGAGCAGCCGTTGTTAGCATTACCCATTTTTGAGCAGATGCAGGTGGAATCATAATCGTTTCTCCTTGCTTGCTTTGAACAACACGATAGACCAACATCTTTGCTGAACCCTCCCTCGCAGGTTGTGGTTTTGAACCATAAATATCTACCTATTGGCAGAGACAACAAAAGTACTACAGGTGAAAGACCTCAAGGGTTTGTTCGGTCAGCGGGTGATGCGGCTTTGAGAGAGCAGGGATTGATTGATGATGGCGATATGGCAGCATAAAACTATCCCTCTGTGCAATTAAGCTCCTGATAATGAATCTTTTCGGGAGCTTATTCGGTTAGGGCGATCATTATCTTCTGGGACGAAACCGAAGGGGGTACACCCTATGTTGAACCCAACCTGATCACCAGTTCTTCTGACTCTATCCTCATACCAATTTAAACAGTATTCAAGGCAGATAGGGCATCCAGGATAAAGGAATAACCTGTGAGAGAAGCAATTACTTGTGGTGTTAACTCAGCCAGGAGTTGATCGATTTTGACTTGTAGTTGGTCGAGCGTTTTGAACGCAGCCCACTTCAAACTTGCCTTGAGATGTTCCCACAACCTCTCAATAGGATTTAGCTCAGGGCAGTAAGGCGGTTGGAATAACAAGATGATGTTCTCTGGCACCACCAACGCTTTACCCTTGTGAAACCGCCCGTTATCCACTTGCAAGACGTTCAGACTATCCGGATAAGCGTTGGAAAATTCATTCAAGAATCGTTGATAACACTCGGTATCAACATGAGAAAATTGCAGAAAAAAGGACTCTCCCGTGGCAGGTTCAACCGCCCCGTAGAGCCAGAACGCTTTGAACAACCACTGCCACTGCCCAATCGGTTTGATGCCACACGCCGTGATCAATCGTCCCATCAGAGTATGCAGTCCAAAACGACTCTCATCCTGAGCAAAATAGCGAATGGGACGTTCATCCTGCCCCCGGTGGCGAGCATACTGACTCAGCAAGCTGAGGTCGCCCTTGAGGTTTGCTTAAAAGCAGATCGCTGTTCACTATCCTGCTGGCAATTTTGAGGACGAGCAACCTTTAGCTTGGCTTTGAGCCGATAGCGGGTCATTTGGTAGACCGCGTGATACTCCGCTTCTACTCCCAAGGTTTCTGCCAACCACTGTTGTACTGCTCCATAACTTTGAAAGCCGTGTCTCTGTCGTAACCGCTTTGCCAAAGCATCCTCTGCCCATTGGGGTATCACTCGCACTCCCCCCGGCGATTTCTTGATTTCTAGCATCGCCCCCACTCCTCCAGTGCGATACATCAATAGCCAGCTTTGCACCGTGTTTCGATGTTTCCCGACCGCTTTGGCAATCGCACTAATGCTCGGCGCATTCTCTTGTTTCAACCAGTAGAGCACTTGCAATCGTTCTTTAGCGCTTGGCGTTTCGGCTTGCCGCAACTGTTGAGCTAAGTCATCCAAACTTTCTTTCACGTCTATTGACGTTACACCTGCCATGACTAGACTCTCCAAACAACTCCGCTCAGTCTAGTCCATTTGCCGCTTACTCAATTTAAATTGGTATCAGTATTTTCATCGAAGCGCTGCTTCAAGCGATGACTGCACGATTGGTTGAATATCTTCTCAAGTTTATTGCGCTCAAGGTATGGGGGTCGCTGCTCATACTGCTGGTGTTTAATTGCCATCGGGCTATGGATGAAGCGGCGATCGTTTTGATGGGCTGCCAGCACAATTGATCGCAGGTCGGACAAGGGTAAAGGTTATAAGCCCTATGCGAGGACCCAGCATGATTCCCTTTTTCTTTCACCACCTCTTCAGCCTTTTGATCAAGAAGGTGCTCAAACCATTTGTAGAGCGATTAGCTGAATATCTTTGGAAACGTATTGCCTTGACAAGCCCAACCAGAAACTTAATTGATGTTTTCCAGAGAGGCAATTTCTTGGTTCCATTAGCCCACAGGCTTTCTAAATAAGAAGAATGCTGCACTGTCGAGTCTCAACAGTGCAGCATTCATGGCTTTCTCACCTCAGCTTATCTATTAGGACTTACGCAAAATGGCATCTAATAGGGATAAAGACACTAGATATAGTAGTTATTGCCCCTGTGAAAACGCTATTACACTAGTCTGTGCGTAAGTCCTGTCTATATCAGCGACGGATTCATCCTAGAGCACTTAAGCATTCGCTTTACGCTGAAGCTTCTTGCGACCTAGAATAGCGCTCCCTGCTGCGATTGCACCTAAGATGGTCATGGGTTCAGGAGCCGCCGCAGAGTTCTCACCAACAGAAATAGGCGTGACTTCAGGAGCTGAAGAGATTCCACTCACCAGACCACCTAAAACTTTATCGCTGCCACCTCCTGCATTTACTTGCTGGAAGCGACCAACGATATTTAAGGAGTCGTTCTTGATACCGCTCAGGAAGGAATTCTCAACCAAGCTAGCCGTTAGTCCAGTACCGGAGAATATGAAGCTGACCAAAGTAGAGTTCCCAGCGGTTAAGCCTGTTTGAGGATTGCCGCCTGCAAAGGTCCCTGGCCCGGCAGAACGAATGCCGACATCAAAGGTGCCAAAGGGGTTTAGAGCTGCCTCACCTAGGACTGACTGATTCAAGCTGGAGTCGCCATAAAGCTAGTAAACGCACTGCCTGAGGCGTTGTAGCTAAAGCCTTTGATTAAAGCAGGTAGATCAAATCCAACGCCAACCAGAGTTGAGGCTGTAGCACCCAGCCCAGTGGACCCATTGGTTGTGTTTTGGAAGCCCAGGTTGAGCTTGACGTTAGCGCCATCTTGGACAAAGTTGAAGTCAAGCAAAGCCGTAGAGCCAGTGTTCTCGGTACTGCCCTGGGAGGGGTCGAGTGAAATGGTAAAGGCTTCTGCTGGATTGATAGCGGCAACGGATGAAACCAGAGCCACACCTATCGCGAGAGCAGAAAGGGATAGGGAGGAGAGAGTGCGGTTCATAGCTTAATCCTAGATAAGTGGCGAGTTCAGGTGTTTGAGGCTGCAAAAGATGCTTATGTAGCCTAAGCTACCCAAATGAACGGCTCTTGTCCTCGGTTACATAACTGAAAGGGGACTATCTTCAATTAAGCCTGCCCTTGCATGAAGAGCTGGAAAAACACGTAGAGGGCAGCGAACGTGGCATCAGCAACTAAGGGTTTGCACTTGGACAGTGCTCAAATCGAACCAGCGGGGCATTTGAATAGAAACCTACAGTTCTGGTTGGAGATGTTATTCCACAAAGCTTTCACCGCCCGTAAAGGCAACTGCTAGAAAAACAACCGTTTTCTTTGTAACGAACTTTTAGCCGCAATTGGACCTTGATAGGCGCAAAAAAACTCATCAAAAAATCAAAATCAGGTTACATGGTCAGATCTAAGTTTCCTGACACATCGAAACCGTAACTTTCTGCATGGATGCGCCCGCTGGTCCCATTAGCGTAATCATGGTTCATGGGATTTCATCGTCAGAATGTAGTAGTTCTCATAAAACCTTTCTCTACTCTCCTTTTGCAAGCTTTTGTTTTGTACTAAGCTTTGGAACTACCGAATTTGGTTTAGGCAGAATACTCTTTCAGTCGAGGAGCTAATCCTAAAAGGGTTAACAGGGCAATCGCAATAACCGCACTGGCAGCAATGATTTCAAATCGGGTGATGGCCCGAGTTTCAACGTTGTTCGTCGTCCCTAAGATTTGGATCGCTTCGTTTGCCGCCTTAGTCTGAGCGTCCTGAGGATTGGGATTGACTTTAACTTTAAATGCGATGTCAACACCCACTTCCCGAAGTGCCTGTACGATCGACTCCTGAAACGCCATCATGTTTATATCTAGCACCTTCTGATGGGCTTCCTTATACTGTTCAAATGCCCCATTAGATTGACCGACATCGGTTCCTATACACAGCACGATCGCCTCTTGATGCTTGCCACTCTGCTCAAGTTGGCGAATTTGATTATCAATGTTGAAATAGACTCCAAATGACCGGAGTGTTTCAACCGCTGCCTCCCGTTCACCGGGGAAGGTAATGTTGTGAAGAGCATCGGCAAAAAATCCCTGGAACCCGTCGGCTCTGAACTCTCGATCTTGAGTGGATCGGTAAGCATTGGCAACTGAATCAAAGGTTTGAGGGGTGGAGACTTTGGCAATTTGATCCGTTTTCTGAAAAAATGCCTGCTCATGATTTTTGGCGATTGCTCTGTCGAGTAAATAGCGACTCTCATCTCCATTGGCACTGTAAGCAAGCGATCGCGCCACACGCAAGGCATAGAGGGAGTCAAAGGCATTCTCTTTGGCAACTTTTAAGTGATGGGAAGCCGCATTCAGGCTCTGGTAGGTGTAGTCCAAAAAAAGGATGGAGATCGCAGAAGCAGCCAGCAATCCAGGATTCAACCGCCGACGCATTCTGTGATTCAAGAATAACTGCACTCCAACCAGCACTCCCAAAAGTACCAGTCCGGCGATCATCACGCTAAACAGATAACTGCTGTGGGTTGATCGTTGGTTTCGGTAGCTCACCGTTAGCTGGTTATTATTGACTTCAGCCAGGGTCGTTGCCGCAGGCAACAAGGTTTTGTCCATCAATTCGGCTGCGGCTCGATAGGCTTTGAGCGTGTTTGCCTGATCGCCTTGAGCATGAAAATCTCGCGCTTGCTGAATGAACTGAATATAGTCACCGACCTTCGATTGAATCGTTTGAATTGGAATCCGTTCCTGGTCGTCGTAGGTAATGTTTTCGGCAACGGCAACTAGCAAATTGGACAATTTCTCTCGACGCTGATCATATCCGGCTACTGCATCCCGATTTTGTCCTGGTTTAGCCAGCAACTCATTGGCAGCGTTGGCATCCATATCCGCCAAACTATCTTTGATCCGCTGGGCATTGAGAATGCTGGGGGCTGAATCCAAACCAACAGTCTTGATGGCATCCCGCTGCGATTGAACCGCTGAGATCGCCGTTGTCATCAACACCAAGCTAGCCCCCCAAGTTGCAAATAAACTCCATCTCAGCAGCTTTGGAGTGGGAGATTCCTTTACTTTTGTCAGAAGACCTACAGATGTTGAACTCATTGTTTAAGTTTCTCCTTTTTATGAGCGATCAGTTGTCGTTTGTCAGTTGTAGTGAATGCAATATCAACGATGATCCGTAAAAATTGATGCTTAATAAGCAATGACTAACTATTAGCCACCTTGATTTTTATCCAATGTCCCAGTGTGATTTCATCTTCACTTTTTAACAGCACATCAACCATTGGTTTTAATTCAACATTATTGAGTTTCGTGCCATTTGAAGAGCCAATGTCCCGTAGCACTAAAGTTCCATCGAGATTGAGGCTTAGCAGAGCGTGACGATGGGAAACGGCATCATCGAAGTCGAGAGGAATTTCGGGATGAATTGCGCGTGCTTGACTGGTGCGTCCAATCAAGTTGTTGCCTTGCACTAAACGTAAACTGATGGGAGTAAAGTTATCTGGAGGAGGTGGGCTTGCTGGATCTAGGTCAACGGCAGCGATCTCAATGGTAAGCTCCCAGTTCAAAGGGTCGGGCGAACTAGGCAGGGATGAAATGGGTAAGGAAACAGGATCTATGGTGTCCTGCTTTTGATGTGATTCCCCTTCCTCTAGCTTGATTGGGTCTGAAACGGGAGGATGGCTGATCGCGATCGGCACTTCACCATGTGCCCCACTGACGAAGTTATAACCGCAGATTTCGCAAAAATCACCGCTATTCGGTTCGTGAAGAGTTGCACAATCGGGACAGGTCAACCCGGATTTTGACTGAGATGATGGTGGTTGCGTAGGGCTGAATGATGGGTCAGAACTGCCCTGAATTCGAGCACCACATTCAGAACAATAGTCAGGCTCAGTCGAGTTGTGTCCTTTGGGACAGAGGTAGATGGACATAGTGTATGCAAATAATGCTTAAAGTTGCACTTATTGGTGATGATTTGTTCTGTGACATAATGTCAGTCATTGACTAACGACTATTCACACTATTGAGCAGATTTAGGAATTCTGGTTGTTTTGGTCGATCGCGTTTCCAGCGTCATTGCATCTTCCTTCGCAACTTCTCGTTTCAGGCGCACCGTTCCGGTAACGGCATCTTCCACCTCAACGACTTTGCGAAGGAGTTTAGCGGTTGCCTCGTTACCAGATTGATGAGCAAGCTGCACCGCTTTACCAAGTTTGGCAGTTGCTACTTCAAGGTTGCCCTGCGCTTGGGCTTCCAGTCCTTCTTGAATCGACTGGGCGAGATCTGCCTGTCCAGTGTAGTGAGCAACGCGGCGATCGATTTTGGCGGATTTTGCTTCATCATCAGTCCAGACTGCCAGAATTTTGGCTTCGGTAATCTTGGTTTCCACTCCATTTAGAGTACACATCAAACTTGCACGCCCAGCCAGCATTTCATCCCCCATGTTGCCCGGTTGCACTTCGATACAGAAGTGGTAATCGCGGGATTCGTCCTTACTCCAAGAACCGGTAGGATAATCGACGACCTGCGGCTTAATGGATTTGGCGCGGGCAGTCAGATCAACAATATCGGGGCTGACTTGCTTGCAAAACAACGTGCGGGCACCCTGAGGAGTCCACAACCGAAGATTTACATCGCTGATGTTCTTGCTCAGGGCTTTCCCCAAAATTTCCTGGAAATCTGCCTCAATTCCGGTAGCATCGGAAATAATGTCGGTTGTGCCTAGCAACTTACTGGAGATTTGCTGAAGCTGTCCCACTTTCCAATCAGTACCCACGCCTCGACAGTCACATTGAAATATGCCTTCACACCGCTCTAAAGCAGCTAGCAAGGGGCGATCGTCATTCCTATCATTTTGACCATCTGTTAATAGAAGTGCTTGCCGAATTGCATTAGGCATCTTCTTGAATTGTGCCAATGCTTGAATTAACCAATTTGAAATGACCGTCGTTCCGTTGGCATCAATCGTGCGGATGAGACTGATTGCCCGTTCCTTATTTTGCGGTGTCGCCAGTACAACCGGAACCAGTACTTTGGCAGTGTTGTCTCCAGTGACAACGAAGAAATGGGTATCCTCCGGGATTAACTGGATCAATTTGATTATTGCCTGCTTGGCTGCCCCAATCTTTTCGCCCTGCATTGAACCGGAAATATCGCAAATAATGCCAAATAGGCGATCGCGACCGGAAGCAGCGGAGACTTCAGCAACGCCTTCTGCGGCAATCGTCATAATGGCATGAACTTCACGGGAGCCTTGCGGCAGGAATTGGTTTTGGAAGACTTCAGCTTTAAATTGAGTAGTTGTCATGGTTGATAGGTAGTAGGGAGAAAGGGTTTAGGGATTGGGAATATCAAATTAGAAATGACAAAACTGCAACAGTGATGTTATCGCGTCCGCCTTGCGATCTCGCATACTCGACTAATCGACGGGAAAGCACAATGGCATCAGGAGCCACATAGCGATGCACCAATTCTGCAAGCTGGCTGGCAGTAGGGGTGTAGTTCCACAACCCATCGCTGCATAGCAATAGGTAGCCAGACCCAGGAATCGTAAACGTGGCGATCGAAGGAGTTGCATTTTCTCTGGCATCTGCTCCTAGCCAGCGATTGATGGCGTGGGCGTGGGGAGATTGCCTTGCCTCGGCTTCAGAGAGTTTGCCAGACGCAACCATATCATTCATCCAGGAATCATCTTGAGTTAATTGTTGGATAGTGTCGGCAGCAACCCAATAAGCGCGGCTGTCACCGAGCCAGCCAATTGTGATTTTGTTTGTCTGAACGATTGCTGCAACGATTGTAGTGGAGGGCGGGTCGCCATCGTCTTGTTGATGATAAGGAATGGCGCAAACTGCTTTCAATGCAGCGGCGATCGCGCCATTCATCGCCAGTTCCGACTCTCCACCCGCTGGCAAAGCCGTTACTAGATGTTGACAAGTCGCCTCTACTGCTGCTTTTGCTGCTAATTCTGGAGTCTGGGAACTTGACACCCCATCACACACAACCAGGATATGATGGTCGTCATTCAGGGTTTGCAGAGTAATGTAGTCTTCGTTGCGATCGTGCTTGAGTCCCGGATCGCTAACTCCTGCCAATCGTGGCGATACTGCCAGTTCGATGCGATCGTTGGGGATGGCACTAGAGACTGGAGCGTTGCGAAATCCACACTGAGCGCAATAATCCTCAGCATCGATGTCACTGGAGCCGCATTTTGCACAGGCTGTCGGGGGCGATGACTCGGCGATCAAGGGTACACCACAATTCTCACAGAAGCGATCATCTGACAGGATAGAACCATTACAGTTAGGACATTGCATAGTCGTGATTCGTCATGGGTTAGTGATGATTGGTCTCTAAAACAATGTTTTGGGGCGGATACGATTTGCCTCATCGACCAATTGAATTTTTTCGTCACCTAGAGTCAAGTGCGCCATCGATCGCAGAACTTTTTCTAATCCCAAGCGTAACTTCACTTCTTCTAGGGGCTGTCCCAGAATAGTGACTGTGGATGTTGGTGGGAGTGCTTTGGTGGTGAGAAGATGCAATGCGGTTTCTAAGACTTGTTTATTCAATTGATGGCGTTCCATCCCTTCTAGAGTGATTGCTTCCACAATCGTGGCAGCATTCTTCAGTTCGTTCATGCCTGGTTCGGATCTGTCCCGACTAGTGAGAATGCGAGCAACTTCAACCCGCGATCGCGTGAACAGGCTAGAGGATTGGGGCACTTGTTCTAGAGCGGCGACTGCGCCTTTGCGATCGTTTTTGTGAACCAGGCAGCGTGCCAGTCCAAAAGCAGCGGAAACGTAGCTAGGATCGGTGCGAAGTACCAGGTTATACATTTGAATGGCGAAGGAAAAATCACGAGCTTGCTCGGCAGCAATGGCGATCGCTAGTTTGGGTGTCAGTTCTCCAGGTAGGTCAAAGTAGACTTGATCAAACGCTTTCTTTGCCTCCTGGGCTTTGCCTTCTGCCATCCGAGATCGCCCCCGATACCAAAGTATCCGCCAGTCCCAGGGGTCGTTCTCCTCAACCTGAGCCAGAACTTGCTCCACCCGAAATTTCTCCACCCGCTTATCATTGTCACCCAGGTCAATCAGGCTATTTGCCAGACGCAGCAGAGCTTCCTTCGATTTGGGATACTGATCGGCTACCTGGATCAAGTTCTCAACGCGTCGCTCTGGGTCAGCGATCGCGCTGGCGTTCATAACCGCATTAAACGCTGGATCGGTGGCATCTAGAAGCGGGATTGGCAGATGACGGAATTCCGGCTTGATGGGAGCAAAATCATTGGCGGCAGTGAGGGCGAGCAAATCTCCGCCAAATAGGCTGCTGGTAGTCGGACGGGGTGTACTGGTTTCTAGGGCAACGACCTCTCGCAATACGCCCAGCAGTTGATCTGCCATCTCGTCGGCAGATTGAAAGCGGTCATCTGGTTTTTCGGTTGTGGCTTTTAACAAAAATCGATAGAGAGATTCCTGCTGAGCAAACAGCGGTTCTTCTTGAGGACTGGGCAGGCTGTATTGGTGGGTGCTACCAAAGCCTTTGATGTCACACAACAGGACTGCCAGAGTTCGCCCGATAGTGTAGAGGTCGGAGACTGCCGTAGGACCTTCCCCTGCTTCAGGCGCACTGTAGCCCACGGTGCCGTAAATGTCGCCATCAGGATCATCAATCCGACGCACACCGCCCATGTCGATCAGCTTGACATCGTTGTCTTCCAGCATGACGTTATCGGGCTTGAAGTCGCAGTAAGCCAATCCTTGTGAGTGTAGATAAGCAAAGGCTCCCAAAATGCGGTGGATGTAAGCGATCGCCTCGGCTGCGGGTAATGGACCTCGTTCTTTGCGAATCTGCTTCAGTGTCTTGCCACCGACGTACTCCATGACAATGAAGCCTTCGGTGCCATGATTCACGAAGTTATAGATGCCAACGATATTGGCGTGTTTGACCGATGCCAAAAATTTACGTTCAGCGATCGCAACAGCGGCACTGGCGGCATCTTCGCTGTTGAGCAACCCTTTCAAGACAATGTAGCGAGACAGCGTATTGTCAAACCCCAGGTAAATCCAGCCCAACCCACCGTAGGCGATCGCGCCCTTGACCTCATACTGCTCTGCAATTAAATCCTTTGGATTCAGGGTTGCACTGAAGGAATACTTCTGTCCACACTTACTGCAAAAGCCTTTTTCACGGCGAAGCGGATTGTTGCAATTGCCGCAAAACCGCTTATTCTCCGGCACGTTTGGCTCAACCAGAATCAGTTTTTCCGGTTCTGTAGACGGCAATTCTGGAATTGAAACTAGCCCTGCGCCTAGCTGCTTGCGGCTACTGCGGGCAGACGTGGAACCTGTGCGGCGAGAGCCTCTAGATCGATTGGTTAAAGGGGAAGACCCAGTTCCAGTGGTGACGGGTGCACTTCGACCTGTGGGCGTTGTCGTCTGTTTCTGGCTAATGAGCGACCTAACCGCCGCCAATCCACAGACATCGCAATAACCATCTTCAAGGGTTCCAGTACAGGCAGGGCGTTGACAACGTTCGTTCATAGTTCATCCGAGTAAGGGGTAGAGGGTTGAGTGATCTGGTTCTGATTTCAGTTAGCGATCGTTCAGGTGCCTCTCGTACTGAGTCACCAACTCAATCGCTTTAGTTAAGTCAGTCGGGCGGGTATATAAGATTTGTTTTGCCTGGGCAGAGAGGTCAGCCAAAATTGGGTCTTCCGCCCGTCCACGCGCCAAGGCTTTTGCCTTCAGTGCCGCTAACCGTCCCCGGAGTTCGCGACGAGTTTCCAGAGGATAGCAATTGGCACTGACGGCACGTTGTTCGATCGCGATCGCGGCTTTCACATTTGCAGTCCAATTTTCTAAACCCACTTGGATCGGATTGACTAATCCTTCCGCAAATCGGGTTTCCAAGCGGGATAACCACTGGCATAGGGCATCCAAATGATCTGCTGATAGAGGCGGTTGTAAGCCGGAGTGATCCCTTACCTTCTCTAAGCTTTCAGCATAGGCTGTATGTGCTTGCTGGTTTAATTCTGTAAGATTCTGCAACAACGTGTGAGCGATCGCCAATCCATCCTGGATCTGATTGTGCTGCTGCAAGACCTGATTCAGACTATCCTTAACTCGCTCAATTAACGGCTGGATTTGCTGCTCAAACTCATCTTTCACTCCTAACGGATCGGTCGTAACCCGATCTCGGAGTGGTGCGATCTCCTGCTGAATTACTCTTAAGTCAATCAGGTTATTCCCTCCCAACATATTCACCTGCTGCCGTAAGGGCTGAATCTCGGCTTCCACCCGGGAAAGAGTTAGTTCTAAGTGAGACCAGGCAACATCAATCGCCAAAATCGTATCTCTGGCAGTTTCAAAGGTAAGGGTCATCATTGCCAGAAGGTTATCTGGTGTCACTGTGCAGGTGGTTTCCGCTGCGCTTAACAAACTTCGTTGCGCCAAGGGAACCTGTACAACGGACAACTGAATGGATTGCCCGATTAACAACTCTTCAACTGCTTGCAGCTTTTGATCACTTCCAAGAAATCGCGGAACTTGCTTGTATAATGCTGCTGCCCGACTAATCGTTGCCAGCAGCAGATCAAAATACTGAAAAACCTGGTTCATGGCATCAAGGGCAGCAGCAACCTGTATTGCAGTAGTCCCAGTTAGTTGTGTCTTTGGGAACCCGGCTTCACCTGCCAACCGTTGATAGGTGGTCAGCCCCTGAAGGGCAAGCATATTCTGGCTTGCTAGGTCTAACCGCATTTTCCAATCTGCTAGTAGCTGCTCAATTCGTTCGGGTATCACTTGTTTGTTGGAGTTTAGAGTAATGACCATCTGTTTCCATTGATTTACCCATAAAGTTTCCTGAGTGCCTAAGAGTGTGTCTGAGAAGTCACTAATTTACAGAAAGCAGCAATAGGGCAACAGCTTTACCTTTTAAGCCATCTTCTAAATTGCAAAGTATCCATTTAAAGGCGATCTCTATTTATGGATAGCCGTATCTTCACTGAAAACTCTATTAATTCCAGAATTCGAGGATCTGAAGCAATACACGCAATCCGCAAGGACAAATATCAAAAGATGATGGGCGCTTTGCCCCAGCAGTTCACTCAAGCTGCCCTGCGCTTCATCCCGCTAGATTTAGAGAAAAGGATTGCTGAGTTTCCGCCTGACACTGGCATTCGGCTACCGCTTCAGCCATTTTTTGGCATTTTGGGCGTGGCAACGGAGGATGATCGGTCTTCTATTCCGCCCGGACTCTACGGTGGCAACATTGATAATCGCCAGCTCCAGGCAGGATCACGCTTATTTTTGCCGATCTTTGTGCCAGGAGCCCTGTTTTCAATCGGCGATGGTCATGCTGTTCAAGGTGATGGTGAAGTGAATGTGACCGCGATCGAAACCTCGATGAATGGCACTATTCAACTGATCGTCCGCAAAGATTTAACATTGACCGCTCCGATCGCTGAAACTGCCACCGACTTCATCACCATGGGCTTTGGCAATACTCTCGGTCATGCCTTTGAACACGCGCTCCAGCAAATGATTGAGTTTTTGCAGCGCTTCATCGGTTGCCTGCGGAAGAAGCCTACGTGCTATGCAGTTTGGCGGTGAATTTCCACATTACCCAGGTTGTGAACAGTCCCCAAAAAGGAGTCCATGGACTGTTGCCCAAGGCGATTTTGCCCGTCACTTCGGTGCTGTAAGTTTTGCGATTGCGCCCATCACAGCCCTGCTTTCAAGGAATACTACTCACTGCCCATTGCCAATCAAGATAAACGGTGCCCAGTAGAAAGGACGGGCAAAATTTCCACCCTCGCGGATGAGAGATAACTGAGCTTGACGCAAGGCTTCAGTCTTGGTCATTGGCTTTTTGGCAGTGCTAGCAGCCAGAGTGCGATAAAACTCATACATCAACACACTGGTACTCGCATCATTCACACTCCATAAAGACGCAATCACAGCTTTGGCACCATTGCTCAAAAAATAAGAGCTGAGTCCAGAGATTTCTACTCCATCTTGATCCGCACCGCCCAACGCCGTTTCGCAGGCAGACAGCACCACAAGATGGATATTATTCAAATCTTGCAGGGTTTTGATTTCTGGGATAGTCAGTTTCTCGCCACTGCCCAACACGAGAAAAGAATCTTCTGGGCGACCAGAGACAAACTTGCCGTGAGTAGCAATGTGCAAGATTTTGTGGGCAATCAAATTGTCTCGCAGTGCGCGAAAGTTAAACGACTGGTTGAGAAATTTTGAGCCAGAAAACCCGCCGTTCAATTGATTTGATGGAGATTTTTGCTGGACGATCGCGTTTAATTCGGCAGGCACACTCGGCAACGGGCTGTAGTCCTTATCTTTAAACTCAGATGCACCCAAAGCCAAAATGGAGGTTTGATTACTGGCGGGCAGTCTATCGCGCAGATCGGTTAAATCGGCAGAAAGCACGGTGGAGACAGCATAGTTTTCAATCAAATACTTTTCGCCATCAAACAGGGCACTCATAGGAATGTAGCGGGTGACGCGATCCAGCGAAAACACGAGATTTTGAATCTTATTGGCTTTCAGTTCCGGTTCCAGTGGTTTGATCAGCCAGTCATACAGTTGCTTTCCAGTCGTGAGCATGGCTTGGCGATCGCCCGGACTCTGACTTTGCACCGCTTGGCGAAATTGCACCACGGTTTCCCCTAGTTGTTTTCGGGAAACGGGCACCGCCACACTTTTGATAATCCCGCCTTTTGCCGCCCACAGCAGCCAGATTTTGTCTTCCAACACAAACGGATAAATCAACACCGTGCCCGGTTGCGATTCTACAATTTCCTTCGCCTTAGACGACAGGTTGCGCGGGTCGAGCAGGGCATCATCCACCGATTTGCGCCGACGGATTTCTTTTTCAAAGCTGGTAACGGTTTGGTTATATTGCTGAGTCAGCACTTGCTGCTGGTCGTTAAGTTGGCTGAGTTGGGCACAGCGGCTCTGTTTGCAGGTTTCCACTTTTTGCCCAAAGGCGATCAGGCTGCCGTGTTCTTTAAGGATTTTTGCTTCACTTGCAGTCGTCGCAATCCCGGCAGATTGAGCGGTTTTTACTTCACGGGTGAATTCGCGAATTTCCTGGATTTTCAGTAGCTCCAACACCTGCTGTGCTTCCAGAATTCGCCCCTGTGCCAAGAGCAAATCTGCCAAAGCCCGATAGGTGCCAGACACCGTCTGGGTATAAGATTCTTGCTGCGATCGCGATAAACTTTTCAGCCCACCCTTAATCTCTTCCCGCACGTTGATCGATTGTTTGTAAAAAGCGATCGCCAGTTCTGGCTGTTTTTGTTTGGCAAACAACTCACCCAAATGGCTAAGGGCTTGAGCCTGTGTAGGGCGATCGCCCGCCTCTTGTGCAACGACTAAGGCTTCCTGCAAAGCGGATTGGGCTTCAGTTGCTTTGCCTAGTTGAGTTTGAGCCTGCCCTAAAAAGCTTAGGGTAGCGGCAGCATCAGCACGGACTCCCATTTGCTGTTGAGCAATCAGGGCTTGCTGGAAAGTACTAGCGGCTTGTGCCGGTTGGGCTTGCTGGAGATAAAGCCGACCCAAACCCTGAAGTGTGGAGGCTTCGCCATAACGATTGCCAATGGCTTGAGCGATCGCCAGAACCTGTTGATAGTGCTTCAGTGACGCATCTAAATTGCCCTGGTCGCGATAATCGGAGGCAAGGCAAGCAAGGCTGCGGCTTCCTGCGGTTTTGTGCCGATTTTTTGGGCTGTTGCCAAGGCTTGTTGATGGGTAGCGATCGCCAGCGAATATTCACCCAACTGACGGTGCAGTGCCCCCTGATGCAGCAACACCGACACCGTACCCGTAGGTTGCCCAATTTCCTGGTGAATTTTCAGCGCTTGTTGATAGGTGGTTAAAGCCTTGGCATAGTCGCCTTTGTAACGATGCACTTCTGCAATGTTATCCAGAATTTTTGCTTCAGCGGCGCGTTGCCCGATCTTTTGTGCTAAAGCTAGAACAGTCTGGTAGATTTCCAAAGCTGCTGCATAATTACCTTGATCGCTGGCAATTTGCCCCAAGTTTGTACGATAGGCGATTTCGCCGCTGCGGTTATTCTGCACAACGGCAATCTTCAGAGCTTGCTGGATCAATTGGGTCGCTTTGGCATAATCTCCTTGATTGAGCGCCACTACTCCCAAGTTATTTAGATTGTATGCCTCGTCTGCTCGATCCTGCTGCTGACGGTTAATCGCCAGGGATTGTTGGTAGAGTTCCTGGGCTTTTGGGTAGTTGCCCTGGTCGTCATATACAGTTCCCAAATTGTTAAAATTTGTCGCTACGGCATGCAGCACACTCCCTCGCCAGGTGGCAATCCTGAATTTGAATGAGTCAAAAATATAGCCTGTGGGCAAAGTATCAGGCGTAGCACACACTTGTGAAGAAGATCCGGGCCTGGCTTGAGGATCTTTGCCACTGCGAAAATTATTTCGCTCTTGACACAGCCAACGGATGTTTTGGGGAGTAACCCCTGCGGACAATTGCTCCACAGTTTTTTGATTTCTCGCTAATCGATCTTGATAAATTGCTAATGCCTGCGCGTAGTTACCCTGAATAACGTAGATATTGGCGATATTGTTTAGGGCAATGCTTTCTTTCGTGATGTAGCCTCGGCTGAGTTGGAGGGCTTGTTCGTAATAGGCAAGTGCTTGAGCATAGTTTGCTTGATCTTTATAAATGATGCCGATGGAGAGCAGGGCAAAAATTTCCTGTTCACGATTTTGCACCTCCCGCGATCGCGCCAACACGCGCTGATGGATCGCTAAAGCTTGGGCATATTGCCCTCGAAACCGGTAGACCTGGGCAATCCCTCCCCAATGTTGCAGTTCTGTGCCAGGAGGCTGGAGTTTCTCGGCAAGGGCGATCGCTTTTTGGGAATAGTCTAAAAATTTGTCGTACTGTTCTGGGGTGTTGTGGCGATTGGCTAAACCATTGTAAATCGTGTGTTCTAAGAAGATTAGGCTCTGTTCGTTATCGGGTTTTCCGGTCGCTTGGAGCAGAGCACGCAGCTGGCGCATTTGCTCTAACGCTTCAGCGTATTGATTTAGCGCATTGTAAGCATTGACGATTCCCGTCCGCGTCTGAAAAATTGCCTGCGTGATTTCTTGGCTTGCCTCTGCGTCTTTAAGGTCTGTAGCAAGTGTTTGTGCCTGCTGCCAGATCGGAAGGGATTGCTCATACGGTTTCACGGCTCCCGCATAGTTTCCACTACCATGAATCGCCTGCCCAATGTTGCCATAAGCTTGGGCGATTGCCTTCAGCGCCCACAGTTCTTGGGGGCGATCGCGATTGCCGCGTGCTACTTCTAACTGTTGCTGAAAGGTGGCTAAGCCTTGCTCTGAAAGGGTTTCAGCCTGAGTATAATCCCCTTGAGAGCGGCGAACATTGCTATGGAACAAGTAGGTATAGCCAATGCTGCTCAAAACCTGGATTTCTTGCTGCGGATTTTTTAGCTGTCGATAGAGGGTCAACGCTTGCTGATAGTGTTCTTGGGCTTGAGGGTATTGCTTTTGTTGTTTATATGCATCGCCCAAATTAGTCCAAACTTGGGCAATATCTGCCTTGGGGCGATCGCCTGCTTGGTGTATCTGTAAGGCTTGTTGGAAATGGGTCAACGCTGTGGGATATTGCTTCAGCCGATAATGGGCAATGCCGATGTGATTGTGCAAATAGCCGACGGAAGCGCGATCGTCCGTAGTTTGATACACCGCCAAGGATTGTTGATAAAAGTCGATCGCAGGTTCCGGTTTTTCCTGCTCAATTTGGGTTAATCCCATGAAAAATAGCGTGGTGCCTTCCATCTTGCGATCTCCCATCGCTCGATTGATCACCAACGCCTGCTGCATCGTCTGCAAACCTTGTTCTGGCTGTTTGGTCAGCGACTGCGCCCGACCCACCCACGCTAAAATTCGTCCTTCCCAAACCCGCGATTTAGGGTTTTCTGTGCCTTGTTTCAGCTCATCTAATCCTTGTTTCAGCGGCTCAAAAGCTTTGTCATTGTTGCCTTTGCCCACCAACGCCGCACCCCAAATCAGGTGGCTTTTGCCCAATTCCAGATGATCTTTCAGACGGGTTTGAATCGCGATCGCCTGTTGTGTCAATTCGATCGCTGTGGCATAGTCGCCCTTTGCCCGATGGGCATCGGCAAGATTGGTCAGAGTTGCGGCAGTTTGGCGATCGTTGTTTTGATTACGCGCTTGAGTGAGAGCTGTTTGCAAGGTTTGTAGGGCGCGATCGTACTGTCCCATACCCAGATATGCCTCGCCTATCTTATCCAGAGTGGCGGGGTTATCTTTCTTGAAGTTCAAGATTTGCTCAAAGGTTTGAATGGCAGCTTTTGATTTGCCCTGCAATAACAGCTGTTCGCCTTTCTGAAAGAGCCGATCCCCTTCCCGTGAGACTTCGTAATCTGGGATAGTTTGGGCGGCAGCAGGGAGTAGCACATCAGGAGTGAGAAGTAGGGGAAACCCAGAAGTCAGCAGTAGCGTAACAGCAAGGCGGAAGGTCTGGGCGGGTTGCATGGGGACGCTTACCTTGGGGGTGACTGCCAATTTATCATCCTCTAACCCAAAAAATATGCCGTCTCACTGGACTGCTCATTTCACAATTTCTATCAATCACCTGAACCTTTCTGCCTGTGAGCTGGTCTAATTAAACGTAACTCCAAATTTGATGGAGGAGTGTTTTGCAGGGGTTCATTGTGTCAACTGCGTTTCACGAAAGCCTGCCCGAAAGTGATGATAGTCACCTCGTACAGCAAAGCCTTCATGGGGATGCACAAAGCTTTCGGCTTTTATATCGTCGTCATGAAAAACGGGGCGGCGATCGCGATTTAGGGAAGGTCATTGGCACTCGTTACCCGCTAGATGTGCAAGATGCTTTATTGCAGTTGAAAGACGCTCAAGGGTTTGTTCGGTCAGCGGTTGAAAGCCCCATTCTCTCGTAGCACTTCTGCCACTCCCACAGAAGTGCTGCTGCTGAGCCTCGCCTTCAATAGATTCTCTAAAACTCAATTCAAATAAGGCTTTCCAGCTCATCTTGCACTTTTTTGGTCATATGGCGGCTCGACCCCTAATGCAAGGAATTACAAATCGGTTGTCTCAGAAAGCAGGTCTTCAGCAATCAGGTTGTCTCTAATTGCGATGACAGCAGCTTGGGTGCGATCGCGCACGTCTAGCTTCTGCAAAATGGCATGAACATGAACTCGCACCGTTCCTGGCGCAATGTATAACATCTGAGCAATCTCCTGGTTGGTATTGCCATCCGCAATCAAAGCCAGGATTTCCTGTTCTCGCCGCGTTAGAACAGGAGCCGAGTTATCTGAAACATTCGCAGACATGGCACTGGAATTACTTTCAAAGGCAGCGCGAATTTCAGTTGTAGCGGCAGAATCCCACCAGGATGCTCCAGCGGCGACTGATTGAATCGCAAGAATTAGAGTCTGTGATGGTGCACCTTTGATGCAATAGCCTTGTGCTCCAACTTCAATAATTCGGTTAATCAATGCTTTTTGTGTATGCGAGGTGAGCACTAGAACTGGGAGATTCGGAGCCAACTGTCTGATCTGCCGACAGGCATCAACACCGCCTAAACCCGGTAGTCCAAGATCTAAAACGACGATGTTGAGCAAGTGAGATTTGACCATTTCGATCGCCGTCTCCCCATCTTCTGCCTCTGCCACAATTTCCAGCCCTGGCTCCCGCTCTAGCCGCACCCGTAAACCGAGACGAAAGAGTTCATCGTCCTCGACTAAAAGAATCTTGAGCGGTGGGGATACCATCTTAAGCAGAATGGGAAGGGTTATACGGGAACGTGGGTAACCGAAAAGCAAAGGTTGCCCCGGTGGCTTGTCGATTCTCTGCCCAAATTGTACCGCCGTGAGCCTCTACGATTTGCCGAGATAGGTAAAGCCCCAAGCCTGATCCTTTTGCCTGTCTATCGCTCTGTCCCTGATAAAACCGTTCAAACAGGTGGGGAAGCTCGTTTGACTTAATGCCTGCACCACTGTCTGTCACCTTAACCGTCTGATGAGAGGAACCTGGTTCCAGGATGACCTCAACCCGTTCACCACGAGGGGAGTGGTTAATGGCATTGGTGAGCAGGTTTGCCATCACGCGCTGGAGTTGCAGGGTATCCCCTTTCACCCAAAGAAACTGGCGAAAATCAGATGCTCCATGATGGAGAGAGAGGTGTACCCGACGACTGGCAGCCAAATCTGTCATCGTTGCTTTGACCTCTTCTGCAATCTCAACCAGATCGATTGGAGCGAGATTAAGCTGCAAGCCTTCATTGTCATTTCGGTAGACATCCAACAGGGTTTCGACCATCTGTAGGGTTGTTTTATGACTTCGCATCATGGTTGCTAGAACCCTCTGTTGACTGGGTTCAACCGAGCCAAAGCTGCCATTTTGAAATGCTTTTAGTGTCTCAATTGCCCCCAGCAGTGGAGTTTTTAAATCGTGGGTCAGGGCTGAGGCAAAGTCCTCCCGAATGTTGGCTAACGTTTCCTGTGCTTCCAGTTTGGCTTGCTGTTGCAGAACGGTTTGTTGATAGAGGCGGTTGCGATCGCTCAGAACACCCGTTACGACCAGTGCCAGTGTTGCAATGAATCGGCTGGCGATCGTTGGAGCTTTCACGGTTTCAATCCCTGGCAGCCAAACATTCATCAAGGTGAGAACACAAGCAATTAGGGTCGTTTGGAATGTAGTTTTGCGGCTCAAGTGAGCACTGGCTAACAGAATGGGACCAATGTAGAGATAGCCAAACACGTAATCAGGTGGGGTTGAAAATTCCAGGGACAGAACCACTGCAAACAATCCCACCACTAACCAGAATGTTCTCAAATGCCAGTTCTGTGAATGAAACACATGTTGAAGTTGCAACATTTGACTCCAGAAGTCAGGAAAGTAGCCATTGAACTTTTTAAGTAAAACCATCTAAAAAGCAGCTTAGTCTGCGTTTAGATGTAAATCTATATTTGTAGATATAGAACCTGTCTAAACACTCTCTAAACACTACGTCCTATGGATATGCCATTGATCCATGAATTGTAGTAAACGCTGCTCTACACCTTGTAATTCTTAAATCAGACTCTCACTATCAATGAATAGGGGGCTTTGAAAGATTTAGTGATGAATCTTTAGTTAATAACACTGGTTCAGTAACGAATGATGACTGAGCAACGACCCTTTCACCAATGCTTGGAGTTAAATGACTCATGTTACAAGGATGGATTCAAATTGGATTGACGCTACTGATCGTAGTGGCAATTACGCCATTCTTCAGTCGGTATATGGCACGTGTATTTATGGGACAGCGTACATTACTTGATCCGGTTCTAACGCCTGTAGAACGAGCTATTTTTTCGTTAAGTGGAGTTCGAGCCAAAGAAGAAATGACAGGCTGGCAGTATGCGCGGGCAGTGCTGTATAGCAACTTGGCGATGCTGATATTTATCTACCTGATCTTCATGTTGCAGGGAGCGTTGCCCTTTAATCCTACTGGATTGGGTGCACCGTCCTGGGATCTAGCTCTACACACCACCATTTCATTTGTTACCAATACCAATCAACAGCACTATTCTGGCGAGACAACCTACAGCTATTTCAGCCAGTTTGCGGCTCTGGGTTTCATGATGTTTACCTCGGCAGCCACAGGAATTGCGGTGGCGATCGCCTTTATCCGGGGCTTAACGGGCAAACCGTTGGGAAACTTTTATGTCGATTTAATTCAGTCCATTACGCGAATTCTGCTGCCCATTAGCATTGTCGGTGCTGTTGTTTTGATTGCAGCTGGAATACCGGAAACGCTTTCAGGGTCAGCCATCGTGCCGACTTTGGAAAATCCAGAAATAAGTCAGGCGATCGCACGCGGTCCGGTTGCCCATTTCGAGATTATCAAGGAATTGGGCGAAAACGGTGGTGGTTTCTTCGGTGTTAACTCAGCACATCCCTTTGAAAACCCGAACGGATTCTCAAATTTAATTGAACTGGTTGCAATGCTCTCTATTCCAACCTCAATGATCATCACTTATGGCATCTTTGCCAATAATCTGAAGCAAGCGTGGTTAGTGTACAGCATTCCACTTGCGATTCTGGTGATTTTCATCATTATTGCTGGGGTTGGAGAATATCAGGGTAATCCTGCTGTAAATGCGCTGTTGGGGGTGGATCAGGCTCCGAATTTGGAGGGGAAAGAAGTTCGGTTTGGTTGGGCGCAGTCGGCTTTATTTGCTGTGTTTACAACCGCCAGTATGTGTGGTGCCGTCAACGGAATGCACGACTCGTTGATGCCTAATAGCGGATTTGTCACCCTATCCAATCTGTTTTTGCAAATTGTGTTTGGTGGACAGGGAACGGGAACGGCGTATCTCTTTGCTTACTTGATTTTGGCTGTGTTTGTGACAGGCTTAATGGTCGGGCGCACCCCTGAATTCTTAGGACGCAAGATTGAGAAACGGGAAGTGGTACTGGCGAGTTTTCTCCTGTTGCTGGTTCACCCGATCGCCGTTTTGATTCCATCTGCCATAACCCTGGCATCGTCAGGGCAACTAGCAGGCATCAGTAACGCCGGATTTCATGGCTTGTCTCAGGTGATTTACGAATACGCTTCCGCTGCTGCAAACAACGGGTCTGGATTTGAAGGATTGGGAGATGGCACCCTTTGGTGGAATTTAAGTACCAGTTTCAGCCTGTTAGCGGGACGCTACATTCCCATGGTGGCGCTGCTGCTGCTGGCGGATAGCATGTCCCGCAAACAACCCGTCCCTGCAACGACTGGAACGTTAAGGACTGACACAGGATTGTTTACTGGAGTAACGGCTGGTGTAATTCTGATTTTGGGCGCACTGACCTTTTTCCCGATGCTGGCATTAGGTCCGGTTGCAGAAGCATTTCAAATTGCCAAAGGTATTGGGTAGGAGTTTTGAGAACTTATGAAAACTAACAACAAACCCTCTACATCCTCTCGCCCAGTTCGGGTGCCTCATGGTCGCCGTGATGATCGCAGACATATGCAAAAAGTCGATCGCAAAGGACTGTATCAACGAGCCATTCGCGAATCATTTGTTAAGCTGAATCCGCGTGTGGTAGTGCGTAATCCAGTCATGTTTGTGGTGTGGCTGGGTACGATCGTTACTCTACTTGTCACCATCAATCCCAACCTGTTTGGCACAGTTCAAGCGGATGTTAATCAGCAGCGTTTGTTGAATGGCATCATCACATTCATTTTATTTTTCACGGTTCTGTTTGCCAACTTTGCCGAAGCGGTCGCAGAAGGACGGGGCAAGGCACAGGCAGATGCATTGCGATCAACCCGCAGTGACACAATTGCCCGCAAGCTATTGCCTGATGGGGATCTTCAGGAAGTCAGTTCCACTGAACTGCGTCGGGGCGATCAGGTGAAGGTGATTGCGGGGGATATGATTCCTGCGGATGGTGAGGTGATACAGGGCATTGGTTCAGTGGATGAATCAGCCATCACTGGGGAGTCGGCTCCAGTCTTGAAACAACCCGGTACAGATATCGCGAGTTCCGTCACGGGGGGCACTCGCCTGCTCTCGGATGAACTGGTGATCCGCATTACCTCTGATCCAGGGCAGGGGTTCATCGATCGCATGATTGCCCTGGTAGAAGGAGCCGAACGCAGCAAAACGCCCAATGAAATTGCGCTAACCGTGCTGTTGGCAGTGTTGACCCAGGTGTTTTTGATTGTTGTCGCCACAACCCCAGCTATTTCTGGCTACATTGCTGGCTTTTTAGACAGCGTTGCGGGAGACACAACAGGCAACAGTTTACGGGCTGGCACCAGCATCGCCATTTTGATTTCCCTTCTGGTTGCCCTCATTCCCACCACAATTGGTGGCTTGTTAAGTGCGATCGGCATTGCTGGGATGGATCGAGTGGCTCAGTTTAACGTAATTGCCACTTCTGGACGAGCCGTAGAAGCTTGTGGCGACGTGAATACGCTGGTTTTGGATAAAACTGGAACGATTACTTTAGGAAACCGTTTGGCTGATGAATTTATCCCAGTTAATGGTCATGACCTTCAGGAAGTCGCCAATGTTTGTTTAGCTGCCAGTGTGTTTGATGAAACCCCGGAAGGGCGATCGATCGTCCAGTTAGCTCAAAAACTAGGTGCGAAATTCGATCTGGATGGCAAACCCGCAGAGGGCATTGAGTTCTCGGCTAGAACCCGTATGAGCGGCACTGACCTGGATAGCCAAGAATACCGAAAAGGTGCGGTGGATGCCATTAAAGGCTTTGTGCGTTCACGAGGTGGGCAAGTTCCTACAACTCTGGATGAAGCCTACGAGCGAGTATCCCATCTGGGTGGAACACCCCTCGCAGTATGTCAGGGCAATGACATTTATGGCGTAATTTATCTCAAGGATATTGTGAAACCTGGACTGCGAGAACGGTTTGACCAGCTGCGGCGCATGGGTGTCAAAACCATCATGCTCACAGGCGATAACCGCATTACTGCCTCTGTGATTGCCCAGGAAGCGGGAGTGGATGATTTTATTGCTGAAGCCACCCCCGAAGACAAAATTGATGTCATTCGCTCAGAACAGGCTCAGGGCAAGTTGGTGGCCATGACTGGAGATGGCACCAATGACGCACCTGCTCTGGCTCAGGCCAATGTTGGTGTGGCCATGAACTCTGGCACTCAGGCAGCAAAGGAAGCTGCCAACATGGTCGATCTGGATTCTGATCCAACTAAATTGATCGACCTGGTGACGATCGGCAAACAACTGCTAATTACCCGTGGTGCATTAACCACCTTCTCCGTTGCCAATGACATCGCCAAATACTTTGCAATTATTCCCACCATCTTCGCTGCTGCGGGAATTGGTGCGCTCAACATCATGGGGCTAAAGAGTGCTCAATCGGCGATCGTCTCTGCTTTGATCTACAACGCCTTGATTATTCCAGTTCTGATTCCTCTGGCTCTGAAAGGTGTGCAGTTCCGTCCACTAACCGCCGATCAACTGCTGCGACGCAACATTCTGATTTACGGCTTAGGCGGCATTATTGCCCCGTTCATTGCAATTAAGGCGATCGATTTGATTCTGCCGCTGTCCTAGCTCTCAAACAAATTTCTTTGTAGCAATGAAACTCAATCTTTTAAGATCATCACTTCCATCTCCTCAAACAGACACTCAAACGCTCGAGACGGTTTCAGAAATTTGGTCAGAATGGCGCAGGCGAAAGCTGCCGCTATATCTATTTTTGGCACTGAGCTTCAACCTGGTTGTTGCACCTGTCGTTTACGCCGCTAGTGGCAGTGAATTCTCTCGCACCCAAGCCTGGTCATTAGGGCTCTTGGGACTGGGAACGATTGTGCTCTCGGTTTACTTATTCTTTGTTATGTTCGTACCGGAGAAGTTCTAATGAGTTTTTCACGTGAGGCAGGTAGAGCCATTCGATCAACCCTGGTGCTTTGGGTCATCACTGCCCTGATTTATCCGCTGGTCATGGTTGCTTTTGGGCAAATTGCCTTTCCCTTTCAGGCAAACGGCAGCATTTTGACGAATGCTCAAGGTCAACCTGTCGGATCAGCCTTGATTGGACAACCGTTTACCCGCGATCGCTACTTCAACAGTCGTCCCAGTACTACCAGCTACAGCACAGCAGATCCGAAGAAGGATGAGTCTGGCATACTCAAAACGGGTGTGTCGGGAGCAAGTAACCTGGCTCCGTCTAATCCTGATCTGCTTAAGCGAGTTCGAGAAACCACAGCTCAGTTAAAACAGGCAGGTATTCAACCGACTGCTGATCTGGTTTACACTTCTGGTTCCAGTCTTGACCCTCACATCACGCTTGAAGCCGCCAGAGCGCAGATTACACGAGTGGCAACTGTACGGGGGGTGCAACCCAATCAACTCAAAGCTCTGATCAATCAAAACACAGATAGTCGCTTTTTAGGCATCTTTGGCGAGCCGGGGGTGAATGTGCTGAAGCTCAACCTGGCTCTCGACGCATTGGGCAGCTAAACTATGTATCACTCGTCAAACCCTTCACCTGACAGCACCGACATTCGTCCTGCCCATCGCGGCAAGCACAAAATCTTTATTGGCATGGCTCCCGGCGTTGGCAAAACGTACCGCATGCTGGATGAAGGGTATCGCCTCCGGCAAGAGGGTGTTGATGTGGTCATCGGTTTACTCGAAACCCACAATCGGCAGGAGACTGCACAACGGGCAGAGGGGCTAGAAATGGTGCCCAGGCAACCCATTAACTGCTCTGGTGTCATTCTTTCCGAGATGGACACAGACGCAATCCTTGCTCGCCAGCCGCAACTGGTTCTTATCGATGAACTCGCCCATACCAATGTCCCTGGTTCTCAGCGAGAAAAACGGTATCAGGATGTAGAAGTTGTTTTAGCATCCGGGATTGATGTGTATTCCACAGTTAATATTCAGCATCTAGAGAGCTTGAATGACCTGGTTGCCCGGATTACAGGAGTTGTTGTACGAGAGCGGATACCTGATCGCCTATTAGAAGAAGCCGATCAGGTAGTCGTCATTGATGTCACACCGGAGACGCTAGAAGAGCGCCTGAAAGACGGTAAAATCTACGCCCTTGAAAAGGTTGACCAATCTCTGCAAAACTTCTTCCAACGGCGTAACCTGATTGCCTTGAGAGAATTGGCATTACGAGAAGTCGCTGACAACATTGAGGAAGAGGCACTTGAGCAAGCATCGAATGGAACAAAAGCAGACGCTCCGTTTTGCAGCATTCATGAACGAGTATTAATATGTGTATCAACCTATCCCAATGCCATTCAACTAATCCGACGCGGTGCCCGAATCGCCGGATACATGCACGCTCCCTTCTACTGTCTATTCGTGGATGACCCTGATCGTTTCTTAACCAAAGCAGAGAGTTTACATATCGAAACCTGCGAACAACTCTGTAAAGAGTTTGGTGGAGAGTTTATTCGAGTGGGTGATCAGGATAAGGCAAAAGCGATTGCAGACGTTGCAAAAAACTGCTACGTCACTCAAATTGTGATTGGGGAAAGCCAACGATCTCGATGGAAATTGATGCTGCGTGGCTCGCTTACTCATAAACTGCTGCGATCGCTCAAGAACATTGATGTTCACATTATTTCAACGGATAAGTGCAGCTAAAACTTTTTCAGGCACTCTACCCTGCGTTTTAGCCAACTTGCTACCCAACACTCTTCTGAGGGTCTGAGGGCATTGTGCTCAACGGCGTTCCCGTAGCAATTTGGGGTATAAACCGTTTCTGGCCATTAAGTGCCACATCGGCTGAAACCTTTTCTGGGTGGAAGTTTCAGACTGTGATCTTGCTGATTTTAGACACAGTTGATGAACAGAAGCATTGGCGAGGGAAGGGCGGCGGTGCTTGATTGATAACTTCTGCTCATCTTCTTTTTGGTCATAACTCATTGCGAAACGAGCAATGAGTCATCCCCAGAATCGACATCGTAGGTGGGACCAGCGGGCGCATTTGAACAGAAAGTTACGGTTTTGGCTAGAATCCTTCTCCTGCAATACTTTCATCTCCCATAAAGGCAACCGCTAGAAAAACAACCATTTTCTTTGTGCCGAGCTTTTTGACGCTATGAGGTCTTGATCAGCACAAGAAAACTCATCAAAAAATCAAAATCAGGTTACATGTCAGCTCTAAGTTTCCTGACACATCGAACCGTAACTTTCTGCATGGATGAGCCCGCTGGTCCACTTACAGCGGTTCTTGCTTGAGTCAGCCACAATTTGCCAGTCTAAGAGGCAACCAATGCAATATCAAAATTGTCGCCTATGCCAGCCGCCTTATCTGTCGATTTACGTCAACGAATTATGGCAGCGTATGAAGCCAAAGAAGGGTCACAGCGGCAACTGGCAGAGCGCTTTAAGGTGAGTTTATCCTTCATCAGAGATCTGAGACGACACCATCGTGAAACGGGCACCGTGCAACCCAAGCCCCACGGGGGAGGAGCAGTTGCCAAGTTAGGGAAAGAACAGTTGCCCATCGTTGAAGCGTTGGTTACGGCCCAACCGGATGCCCTGCTCGAAGAGTTGTGTGAGCGCTTTGCAAGGGCAACCGGGGTGGAGGTGAGTGTATCGACCATGCAACGAACTGTCTGTAAGCTCAAGTTAAGCGTCAAAAAAAACACTGATTGCCTCTGAACAAGACACGCAACGAGTCAAAGATTTACGATTTGCTCATCGGATGTGGAGTTTCACGATAGACCCGCGTAACTTGGTCTTCATTGATGAGACTGGCATCCATCTGGGCATGACTCGGCTCTATGGTCGCGCCCCAATCGGTGAACGCTTGTACGACAGTGAAGCTCCTGGCGATCAAGGAAAGAATATCTCGTTAATCGGAGGGATGAGTATCGATGGTTTGATTGCCACGATGAGCCTTGTCGGCAGCGTCAATACTGAGGTGTTCTTGTTCTACATCCAGGAGATTTTGATTCCTCAACTGTGGATAGGAGCGATTATTGTCATGGATAACTTACCTGTTCATCATGCCGTAGTGGTGCGAGAGGCCATTGAAGCGGTGGGGGCAAAAGTCGTATTTTTGCCCCCTTATTCACCAGATCTTTCACCCATTGAATTGTGTTGGTCAAAACTGAAGCAACTTTTGCGCTCGGCTAAGGCTCGAACCCGTGAAGCACTCGACCAAGCCTTGAGCAAAATTATCAATGACTGTATTTCCGCTGATGACGCGCTCGGTTGGTTCGCTCACTGTGGCTTATTTATCTGAAAATCGCTGTAAGCCCGCTGGCACGGTAACGCTGGGTCTCAAAGCTACAGGAACGCCTTAGCGTACAAATTTTTCCGAATTCTGAGGTGCTCCCCTGCGGTCGAGCAGCGAAGAAAGTTATCGACTGTTTCCGTAGTATAGCTATTGCCAGGACCAATAGGACATAGACTGAGAGGTATCCCCAGCTATAGGAGGGTGAGTGCATCTATGGCAAAAGCGTACAGTTACGACTTGCGACAAAAGGTGATCAATGCCATCCAATTAGACGGCATGAAGCAGAGTGAAGCCGCCCAAGTGTTTCAACTCAGTCGCAACACGATTAATCTATGGCTGAAGCGACAGAAGGAAACTGGAGACTACCAAGCCAAAACAACTCGTCCCCATCGAACCAGCAGCAAAATCACCGATTGGGACAAGTTTGCCAAATTTGCCAAGCAGCATGGGGGCAAGACCCAAGCGCAAATGGTCGAGTTGTGGCAAGACCAACTCAGTGTTCGCACAATTTCCAGGGCGTTACACAAACTGGGCTTGAGTCGAAAAAAAAGACCTATGGCTACCTTGAACGCGATGAGCACAAACGAGCAGAGTTCCTAGAGCAGCTCGCCAAAGTGTCTTTATCCGACCGGGTGTACATCGATGAATCGGGAATGGATGAGCGAGAGGATTATGGATATGGTTGGTGTGAACCCGGTGTGCGATTTGAAGCACTCAAGTCAGGGCGACGGGGTCAACGAATCAATATGATTGCGGCTTACTGTGAGCACCAACTGAGTGCTGCTTTTACCGTGAACGGCTCTTGTAATCGAGTCGTGTTTGAAATCTGGCTAGAAACGTGTTTGCTGCCAACGCTTAAGCCTGGGAAGGTTTTGATTCTCGACAATGCCACGTTTCATCATGGGGGACGGGTTGCTCAATTGGTGGAGTCGGTAGGGTGTCGGTTGTTATATTTACCCGCTTATTCTCCAGATTTCAATCGGATTGAAAAGTGTTGGGCTTGGCTGAAAAGTCGTATTCGCAACAGCTTGTCTAGCTTTAGTTCTTTACGGCAAGCAATGGAGTCGGTCCTGAAAGATGCTGTGTCCTAACACTGTTGTCTGTAGCTATAACTAAAAAGGGCAGTGCGATCGTTGCCCCAAATTTCTGTGCCTGCACCTGTGCCCTGCCCGCCAGCGCCTGTCCAGAGATGCCAGTCGGGAACCCCAAGTAGTTCTCAATTTTTGAGCTAGTGCCCGCTTGTCCGCCCGGTGCTTCGGCTTCGATCAACACCGTATCTAATGCTTCTGACGCGGCATAAACTGCCGCTGAAAGTCCCGCTGGTCCACCCCCCACGATCGCCACATCATAAACATGGTCTGGCGGCAGAACCTCCACCAGTCCCAGCCATTGAGCTAATTCCAGGTTAGACGGGTTATGCAGCAGTTGTTCGCCCAGGTGAATATACACGAGCGGGAGTTGTTCTTCTTTGAGGTCAACATCCTGCAAAAAAGCGGTTTCTTGGCAGGCGGCATCATAGCTGAGAACTTCTAGCGGATAGCCGTTGCGTCGCAGAAACCGCTCAATCCGCAGCTTATCCGCAGACTCTTTGGTGGCGATCAGCGTCACAGCGCCTTGCTGATGCGAGATTAAACCCACTCGTCGCAGAATAAACGCTCGCATCACTGTTTCGCCGATGTCTGGTTCAGCAGATATGAGTTTACGAAACTGCTGACGATTAAAGCGCAAGACGCTGCCGTTTTCGCCCATACGACCGCCAACGAGAATTTGGCGGCTGTTGAATAAATCGAGTTCTCCAGTAAATTGATGCTCTCCATGGACGGTGACGACGTTTATCCCATTCTGGCGATGCTCATAAATTTCGATATTGCCCTGCAACACAATAAAGAAATCGACGCTGCGTTGCCCACGTTCAAACAGAATTGTGCCTTTGGGCAACGGTTCTTCCTGACCAAGCAATCTAGCGCGCTCAATCTGCTCTTCTGTTAGCACCGGAAACGTTTGAGCGGTACGAACATAGGGATCGCTTGGATCAACTGGCTCAGTAGTTCTATCAATATTGGTGGTTTCCATTGCGAGGGTTTCTCTTAACAACCTTGATTATCTTAGTTGTTATCTCTACTGGGTTTCACTACGAGGATTTGTTAGAGCAGTAGAGGCTTTCTCCCCTGTCAGAGGAGAAGGCAGAATCAGAGATTGATTCTCTGGGCAAGAGCCAAGCTGAACGCCCCAAGAATCGTCGCAATGGACATAGTAAAAAGACGATTAAAGGGGAGTTTGGTGAGTCCGAGATCGGTATTCCCCGTGACCGCAATGGGGCATTTGAACCGCAGTTGATTGCCAAGGGGCAGACCCGCTTCAATGGCTTTGACGACAAGATTCTATCGCTGTATGCCCGTGGCATGACCACAAGGGACATCCAGGCGCAGTTGCAGGATCTCTATGGGGTAGAAGTATCCCATAGCTTGATCTCCAATGTGACAGAAGCGGTAGAGCAAGAGCGTAAGGCATGGCAGAATCGCAGCCTCGATGCCATTTATCCGATTGTTTACTTCGATGCCTTGGTGGTCAAAGTGCGGCATGAAGGACGGGTGATCAACAAAGCCATTCACCTGGCATTGGGAGTGAACCTGGCGGGTCAAAAGGAGCTATTGGGGCTGTGGATGACTCAGAATGAATCGTCAAAGTTCTGGCTTTCTGTGCTCACCGAGTTGCAAAACCGTGGAGTTAAAGACTTTTTCATTGCCTGTATCGATGGGCTGACAGGCTTTCCAGAGGCAATTGAAACGGTCTTTCCTCAAACTAGGGTGCAACTCTGTATTGTCCACAGGGTGCGAAACTCCTTGAGCTATGTGTCCTACAAAGACCGGAAAGCGGTTGCCTGTGACCTCAGAGCGATCTACACGGCTGCCACTGAAACCGAGGCAGAGCAAGCCCTCGTTGACTTTGCCGAGCGCTGGGACAAGCAATACCCCACCATCAGTAAATCCTGGATGAATCACTGGAACCGGATTATTCCCTTCTTTGTCGTCCCACCTGACATTCGTAAAGCCATCTACACCACGAATGCCATTGAATCTATGAACATGTCTCTGCGCAAGGTCTTAAGAAATCATCGTTCCTTCCCCACGGATGAATCGGCAATGAAGGTCATTTACTTGGCGATCGCTAATATCTTCAAAAAATGGACGATGCCGATTCGAGATTGGAAAGCAGTTTTAAATCGCTTTGCCATTGAGTTTGAAGGGAGGTTTCCACTGTAATCTTTCTCTCTTGACACAAACTACTTTACAAATCCCAAATCGAAGCACTCGACCTGATTCAACTAGAGGATTTAGGAGAGGCATTGTTGAACTTTGCAACGTTGGCTGATTTTAGCGGGTGGTTAGAGCGTTCGCGCAGAGTTCCGTAGATCAACACTCACCCAACCCAGATTTGCTACCTGCGATCGCAATTGACCGCAATGTACACCATCCTTTTGGATAGGCGAGTCAAGTTGAGCCTCCTATGGTATCTGATGGGCTTTGCTGAACGCGAGAAAGACGATGGAGAACCTCAATAATTGGCAGTTGCATGAGTTGAGCTGGAGTCAGATCCAGCTTTTTTAATATCTCGGTGCCGCATAACTGCTCGATCGTCATCATCAAGTCGAGTTCTCCCCGCCCCTGAGCCTCGATCAAATCTGAGTTAGAGCGACCGATGAGATCGGCGATCTGGCTAAATCCCTCCCACCCTTTGCCGGTTACAGAAACATTGTGCCGCTTCTTTTCCTCCCCTTCATACGCAAGCTGCCTGCCTTCACGGTTCAAATTCGCCAAAGACTTTGGGTTGCGGTGCTTTCCCCTGCCGTCGCCAGTGCCAGCTTTACCAGAACCCGACTTTTTCCCAGCCATCACTAAAACCATACGAGTTCTCCTCATTATCCAGCTTCTCGGATCTGGCGCAAATGGCATCTGCACAACGCCTACATCTACGGTCGATAATTTTCTAGCTAAAATCATCCAATTTTTACACACTTTTCTGAAAAAGAGCGTTGTTTTATCAACATAGTGTGTATAATATAGATAAGATAACAGAGCAGCAGAGAGCGCAACTGCTTCAAGAGCGCCCGCCACTCTTCCCAGAGAGTATGACCCGTGAAAAAGGGGAGCGACACCCCGGCGGACGGACTGAAGAAACCGCTTGGCGGAACAGCAGAATACAAGCGCTTTGTTGCCAGTGCCCTCAAACACAAAAAAGAGAGCACTTCACCAGAAATGCCCGACCTTAGAATTAGAAAAGGATGTTCTGAGTATGTCATTTATCGCTGACTGTTGCTTGGCTGATCGGGATCAACGAGATCAGCAAGTTTTGGAAGCCATCGAACCCGACTTCTACGAAGGCAAAGCAGATTTTGCTTTCGGGAAGATGCCGACACAACCGAATAATCAAGTTTACATGGATGGCTGGATGAGCGCCCTGCGCGAAGGTGTTCGCTTTGAGGGAGAGATTGCAGTTTACCCAGAAGGAACGTACAGAGCGAATGCAACAAGCGACTTGAACAGTGCAATTTTTGCAAACGTTCCGTTCGTTGAGTTTTAGAGCAGCAAACCAAGGAGGGGCGCTATTGCCCCTTCTAGTTCACCTGAATCAGGAGCTTTTAGCGATGGCAAAAGTCGTCAGCCCAATCAGCGCAAAGGTTGAAGTGGTCGGAAAGTTGAAGGACGGGGATTATGGACCGTACCGCTCCGTGCTATTTCTAGATCAGTCTCAACCCGAAGGATCAGAAGCAGCCAAGATATGGAAGTCTTTGAGCGATGAAGAGACAAAACCCCTACGCAAGGGAGTAATAGTGCAACTGATTCCAGCAGGGAGTGATAAGAACGGCAATGTCAAACATAACATTGTGCTGCTGGACACTCAAAACACTTCTCCACCCACTGCGAGTGCTTCAACTACACCACCCGCTATTCCACAGCGACCCGATGCACCACCGCTTTGGACAGATGACCAGAAACGTCAGCTATCGGCTGCTGTATGTGATCATGCTGACTTATTTCGGTTTTGTTTGGAAACTGTAAAAGGCAAAATTAACGATCTCGCCGATCATCGAGATCACCGAGCGATCGCAACCACAGTCTATCTGCAAGTGCTGCGGCAAGAACCCACAGCAGCAATTACGCCAGAAAATGCTCTCAAATCACAAGAGTAGCCATGTTAACAATAAGCACAACAACCAGTAAGCCTCTGGCAACGGATACTTCTATCCAACAATTGGTTAGGGTTCTAGAAAAGGCTAAAGACTCTACGGGAACACCAATCACAACAGAAGAAATCCCGATCATCACCGATCAAATACTGGATTGGTTGCTCAAACATCCAGACCTTGAAGCGAGAATTCAAGAGTGCCTGGATGACATTCGCTTCAAAGTTCGATAGTTGCACCGCATCAACCAGAGAGCCGTTTTTTAGCTCTTCCTCTATCCCTGACTGGATTTGTCTACATGAAATTTTTTGTTTGGCTGACGATCTTGATCGTCGGCATGAAAGTTGCTGCAGGTAAGTCAAGCCTGCACATTCACCCTCATCACAGCGAAGTTCCTGACCGAGACCCATTGCGAACTCGCGTACTGTCTAGACCTAAACGAAGAAGGGGTAAATCGATGGAACCGAATTTGAATCAACACGCACTGAAAAAAATGTCGGATGCCCAACGGGAAATGGCACAAGCATTCAGCCACTACCAACAATTGCTGAACGCTGTTGAAACATCATTTGCTGCATTCCAGGAGGCAAGCAACACCAGCATCAACCAAAATTGTCTGCAATACCAGGTGATTGCAGATGAGTTGAGTGGGGCTTACGGTGAGTTATTCGGAGCGCTGAGATTGCTCATGGTGCCGTTTAATCATCCCAGAGTTTCAACCATGATTCGCGCTGGGCAAGAACAATCTGCCCGTGAACAATAAGCCTGAATGCTGTTCATTACAAATCGATGTTCCTGGTAGAGAGTCCGCCTACCAGGAACAGTCATTTAGAGGAAATACAGTCATTTAGAGGAAATACAGTCATTTAGAGGAAATACAGTGACTACAACCCTACCCAAAATCAAATTGACATTATTCCAGCTAGCCGTCTTACGACAGCACTACAAGCCTCAACAGGAAATTTCCACCCAAATAACTCCCCAAGAAGATGTGTATGGGTTGTTGGAGGAGTTGGGAAAGCAGAAACTACTGCAAGCGATCGCGTTGATTCCAAACAACCCCCAGTTGAGCTACGAGCAAGCAGGAATTCAGTTAGCCATATTGGATCACTTCCACGCACATCCAGAGCATTTTGAATTCCTGAATCAAAAGACATTGAACACACTTAATGAGGCTCCAGAAATTCTGTACGCCGATGGAGAGAAAGCACTCATTACGATTGATAGAAAGTGCTATCGCTACGAGAAAGACACAATTTTTGACTGATTCACATTGCAGCAACATCCCGATTCAAAAGATGTTACTGCATCACCCTTCACTTAAAACTCATTGTGATGCAAGAACTTAACCCAGTCGATCGCCAAGTCATCTATCAAGCCCTGGATGCATTTCAACAGGTACTTAACTGGTGCTATCAGATCGACGATGACGATTCACGAGTGCCTCTCGACATACTCGATGCTGCACATAAGTCAATCAACGCAGCAACAGTCCGATTTCAGCCGGAGAAGATAATCATGACGCAACAACCTCTTAATCCTCAATGGGCTGAGGAATCTGTACAAAGATCCGAAATAGTTGTAGCGCTGGTCAGGCATTTATACGAACAGGGAATCCTTCCATCACCTGAACCCAATTGCGAGGAAAACGAAGACTTTCCATTCGTGCTTGCTGCCGTCCGATACATCGCCTTTGCGAAAGTAGAGAGCAAGGCTGATTTATTCCAGTCGATGAACAAACAAATATGGCGATTGTCCTGGCTGTTAGGCACGATCGCGTATCAGCTTCAACGAGTTAATGCTGATTGGGCAACATTACACGATGCCAACATCGAGGCGCTGGTCAGCAGTAGTGCCACAACGACAGCCTTTGACGATAAAGAAGTGCTGCTCAGTGTCGCCTCCTGCCTGAACTACTGGATCAAAGGCGAAGCGTTTCGGTCAATCTCCTTCCGGTTTAGCAACCTCTTAGAAGTGGTGTCGCACATCGCCACCGCAATCAACAACATTGATGAACCATTTTTGCAGTGAGGAAGATTTCATGACCGCACATATACCAACTCTACCAGGTATTCCTTACAAGCAATCCTCTGTATACCTTCACCCACCCCAAGACACGTTGAGAAAGGCAGCAACTACGCTAGAAGGATTGTTAACCAGCCTTAGTTTAACTGAAGACGGCAAAGCTTTTTTAGCCTCTCCACCTCAAACTGCATTGCAAGAGCGTGTTTAGCAACGGCTTCAGGACCTAGAGACGGTTGACAGGAACATTACTGAGGCAATGGAAAAGCTGATCAAGTCGGTAGAAGTTTTGCGGAGGCTATCGTCTTCAAAACCGCCCATGCAAGCGAAATCAGGAGCAAACTACGATGCCTGATCTGGCAAATTTAATGAATATTGCCGCAACGATATGCGAGTTAGAAGTTTCCATGCAGATTGAGGCAGATCATTCTTCCATTCATCAGCAAGACTGGGAGGAAGCGATCGCCCACCTACAATCAGCAGAAACCCTTGTCCTTCATTTGCTTGCAGCAAAAAGTCAGAGAATATCGGACTCAACGACTCAAAAGCCCAGATTTCAACTTCTCCAAGGGGGATTGGAAGGCGAGCCGCAAACGAGACCCAGAGACATCCCTTTCTAGCCCTCACATTATCCACAACAAGGCAAAACGTGCCAAACCTGCTGCTTCTGCTTCGTACCAATGAACCCATCAATTTCTTGGAGAACGTTCAATGCCCATGAACTACACTCTTTCAATTGGCGATATCGTCAAGCTCAAAGATCCGTATCGACCAGAGGAATGGGCACACCGCAAACCAAAGACCTAGCGGGGATTCGAGTACGGGATCGTGGTTGAAATTGTCTCGACGCAATTCACGGTCAACGGCGATCTCTACGGCAATACCCAGATTCCTCGAAATGTGTCTTTACATCTCTACGAGGCTTCTGGGCATTTATTCATCCTTCCTCAATGGATTGAGAAGAGGTTGATGATTCCTGAGTATGTGGATCATCACATTTCTGAACTGATCCTCTACAAAATTGCCACTGAGACTGGCTATGTTCCAGTCGCCGATCCACCCAACTGGGATAAGTGTATGGGATGAGGAAATGAGCATCCTGAAAGAATTTGAGTATCAAATCAGCATTGAGAAACTTGACTCTCAGGTTCTCAATACATCAGGACTGGGGCACAAGCGGAGACATCGCATCGCTCCAGTCTTTTTCTATAAAGCCTCGCGTGAGAACCCCGGTCTTTCAAGCCGGGGATGAAACGCAGCAGCAACCTTGAGGTTGCGAGTTATTTCCCCTTTTGCCCTTCAATATATTTTCTGACCGTTTCAGTTGAGACATTGCCTACACTTCCCACAAAGTAGCTGGGAGTCCACAGAGTAGGAAGTTTTTTGAGTTCTGGGAACTCCAATCTCAAGTGATGTGATGCTCTTCCTTTGACCTTATTCATCACTCCGCTAGCTGAATCAGTCGGCTTGATGTTGAGCAGCAAATGAACATGATCAGGCATCACCTCAAGAGCAATAAGCTTCCATCGATGCTCTACAACCAATTCAAAAATGATTTCTTGCAGCCGTTCCGTAATCTTGCCAACCAATACCGCCTTACGACGCTTAGGGATAAACACAAAGTGCAGATTGATTAGAGAGACGGCGTTACCTTCGTGCCGATACTCTAAATCTTCCTTCGATAAACTTGCTATAACGCAACCAGTTTGTTGATGTGTTTTGTATAATCAACATAGCGTATAGATAGAAAAGGCGTTAAGTGTTTGGATGCCAGCAGTTAAGTGTTTGGATGCCAGCAGGTTTTAATTAAGCCTGACAAAGAACTGAAAGCCGTTCTGGAGTTTATTTGTGGAGAGTCTAACAAGCTGCACAATTGCGCGGTTTACTACGCTCGTCAGATGTACTTCAAGGCTAGGGTTTACGTTCGTCCGTTTGATCTAATCAACGAACTGAAGCGAAATCCTCACTACGGAGCGTTGTGCGCTCAAGCGGCTCAACAAACTTGTGGGGCGGTCGGTGAGTCAGTGAAATCTTTCAAGGGTTTAATCAAGCTGTTCCGAGAGGGCGGTCTAGAACACAGACCCAAGTTTCCCAACTACCGCACAAAGGACGGGCTTCATTTGATTGCCTACCCTAAACAGGCTCTAGGCAAAAAGTTGATTGATGGTCAAATCTCAATTCCACTAGGGCAAAAAGTTCAAACTTGGTTCGGAGTGAAGAATTTCACAATTCAGATGCCATCGAACCTAGACTACGCAGTTGTTCGAGAAGTTAGAATCTTGCCTCGCAATGGTCAGTTTTATGCTGAGTTTGTCTACAAAACCGAAGCTGTGTATTCAGATGTTGACCCTAAAAAAGTTTTAGGGATTGACCACGGGATAGATAACTGGCTGACTTGTGTAAGCAATGTTGGAAGCAGCTTCATCGTGGATGGCAGACATTTGAAAGCGCTCAACCAGTGGTACAACAAGCGAGTTTCAACCCTGATGGATGGCAAGTCTAACGGGTTTTGGTCGCATCAGTTGGCGCGAATAACCGAAAAGCGGAATCGACAGATGCGGGATGCGGTCAATAAAGCGGCTCGATTGGTCGTTACCCATTGCCTAGAGAACAGAATTGGCACCGTCGTTTTTGGCTGGAACAAAAGGCAGAAAGACTCAGCCAGCATGGGAAGAAAGACCAATCAGAAGTTTGTGCAGATTCCCACGGCTAGACTGAAAAAACGGATTGAGCAACTGTGTGAGCAGTACGGGCTTCAGTTCGTTGAAACCGAAGAAAGCTACACGTCTAAGGCTTCATTTATTGACCGTGACTTCCTGCCTACAATCGGTGCAAAACCCGATGAGTGGAAAGAATCTGGTAGACGAGTTAAACGTGGCTTGTACCGAACGGGTCTACAAAATTGGTATATCAATGCAGACTGCAATGGTGCTGCCAATATCATCAGAAAAGTAGCGACGATGTTAGGGCTTGACCTTAACGGAGTTAGTAGGGGCGTTTTGACAGCGCCTTTGAAAGTTCGCTTATGGACTCTTCAAGAATCCCCGCGTCTTTAGACCGGGGAGTGTCAACAGCCACCCCAAACGTCTCAATACCGCTTCTTTAAAGGATATTTCGTCCCATGCCCTGAAGTCAGGATTTTGGATGCCCAGACTTTTCTAACCTGCTCCGGAGCAAATCAAGCACCTGTTCACCCAACTGTTTATCCTGCTCCAGTAATCGCGCCGTCGCCTCAACCCAATCACTGACGGACACATCGTGTTGATCGGACAACTGGCGCAAAACTTCCCATGCTTCATCGGTCAAACCGAAGACATGCTCTTTCTTGACGCTACCCCACCGGGGAAGGGGAACGCGGCGATTGCCTTCAAGATTGCGATGGGAGTTGGGGTTACTCCCTTTTCCGCGATAGTGTGCGATCGACATGGCGGCTCTAATACATTTGCTCTGTTAACTTCACCCTAAAGCATTTTACAAACGCTTGACATTCTGACAAGAAAATCTACCCATAAGTAGTACTATTGTATTGATATTTCTTGGATACCCTGGTATTCTTAAGAAAGGCTTGATACCTCCCTCTAACCTGCTTTTCCTCACATTTAACGGCGATCGCATTTATCCCATCCCTGCAATCTTTTCGCCCCACCTATACTCACAGCTTGTTTAAGCCAGACTGCATCCAATTCAGTCCTCGTTGCCACATCACAAACCCACCCATTTCTTCGAGGAGCCATACCATGTCTCACTTCTCCGATATTCGGACTCAACTCAATCACCCGCAAGCCCTTGTCAAGGGTTTACAGGCAATGGGATTTGATGTGCAAGCGGTAACACTGACCCCTGAAATGAGCATTAAAGACATCCAAGCGGCTGAGATCGTCTACCACAATAGCTACGGAGACTCTCGCCGTGCCCATGTGATTGCACGTCAGCGGCAGTTGATGAACAACCGCACCGCGATCGGCTTTCTTTGGGATGCCGTTGCCAATCTCTACACCCTTCAGTGTGACCCATATGAAATTCGTCATAGTCAGTTTGGGCGAGAGTTTGACTATACCCAACTACAAGATGCCGCAATTAAGATTTTGCTCAATCAGCAACTTCAGATGGAGCACGATCGCGCTGCCGTACTGCTGAAGTTCCCAGCGAATCAGTACACCATCACTGAACAACGAATTGAGAACAAAATTACGTTGACAATCAAGCCAAAACAACAACTTCAAACCATTGGCAGCGCCATTTAAGGGTCATTCTACCAATTCATTTATCCTTGAGAACAACTATGCAAACTCCCACAATTATCATCACTCTAGAACTGGGTCAGTCCATCAAAACAGAAGTCAAAGGAGTTCAGGGAGAAGGCTGTAAAGCGCTGACCAAACCATTGGCAGAACTGGGCACAGTGGAGAAATTCACTCCCAAACCAGAGTTTTATGACCAGCCCATTGTTCAGACCAATACGTTGACTCAAAGTCTGTAGGAGAGTTGCTCAATGCCCTTGGATATTTCCCTGATCAGAAACCGCTTGGATGCCGCTTCGGGCGTGCTTGCAATTAACAGTCCAAACGCCGTTGAAGATGAACTGGTCACTAAATTACTCCTAGAAGTTGCCCAACCGTTGGAGTACAAACCCTACTACTGGAACTTGAGCAAATCATTGCGGGAAGTCAGCCTCACCCGTGATAAAAGCGGCAAGATTACGGGCATCAAGAAAACTCCAGTCCCAGACTACACTACCGATAACCCAGTGACCGGGCTGTTTCAGTTTATTCGCGACTGTAAAGATCATGCCCTATTTTTGATTGCCAATGTGCAGGAGTTTCTGCCGGGAGGAATGCAACCGAACGTCTTTGTTCTACAAGATCTGATTGACCTCTGCCGGGAGATTAAGCGATCAGATAAGCGCATCATTCTGTTGGGCGATCGCCTGCGGTTGAGCCATCACTTTGATGGTGCGATTTTTGAAATTGATAATCCCCTACCGACTGAGGCGGAGCGGGAAAGCAACCTGGAATTTCGACTCGCTGATATTAAAGCCCAGTCCAAAGGCAAGGTGAAATTCAATCTATCGAACCAAGGGCGGCAAAATCTGATCCGAGCGATGGGCGGGATTACCAAAGAAGAAGCTGATGATTTGTTACTAGAAGCCGCGATCACTGATAAGGCGATCACCGATGGCACTGGAGAATTTATCAAACTTCGCCGCAGCGCTAAGTTGCGAAAGCGAGGAGTTGATATTCTCGAACCCCCTCCAGTCAAAGCGGTTGGGCTGGGGAACTTAGACCGATGGCTGGAGCGCAAGGCGAAGATGTTTAGCCCCAAGGCACAGGAGTATGGGCTGGATCTGCCCAACGGCTGTTTGATTGTGGGACCACCGGGAACGGGAAAGACGTTGACAGTGAAGAATATGGCAGCTACTTGGGAAATGCCAGTTTTCGTTATGAACATTGGACGCATGATGGATCGACATGTGGGCGGTAGTGAGGAGAATATGGATCGGTTTTTGAAGGAGATTGAATCTCAGACAGGTATTCTGTTTATTGATGAATTAGACAAGCAGTTTGCCGCGATCGCCGTCAATGCCTTGGGCGGTGATGGTGGTACCAGTCAGCGAATGTTTGGCACGTTTCTGCAATGGCTCAACGATAAACGAGAAAAGCGCATCCCGATTTTTGTCGCGGCAACTGCGAACCGGGTGGATCATCTGCCTTCCGAGTTCCTGCGCGATGGTCGGTGGGATGCCAAGTTTTATGTGGGCTTACCTCGTCAGAAAGCCAGAGCCGAGATTCTGAACGTCCACCTGGAGCGCCGTAAGATTGAGTTGTCAAAAGACGCGATCGCTCGAATTGCCGTAGCAACCGATGGGTTTAATGGGGCGGAACTAGAGCAGTTGGTGATTACCTGTGCTGAAGCCGCCTTTATCGCTGATCGTCCCGGACAGGTGAGCCTGGACGAGTTGATTGAGGCAGCAATGGTTGCCCCGGTGCAGAGCCGTAACCCAGATGAGCAAGAGAAGTTGCGTCAACTAGAGGATTGGGCGCGGCAGTCTGCCATTCCTGCCTCCCTGGAAGCCGATGAAACAATAGAAACAGCAGAATACAGTTCCGATCGCCGCGCTCGATTCTAATACAAGTTTAGATTTTGGGTTTTGGAGTTTCAGCTATGACAACAAGGACTCGTCCCGATTTAAGTAAGGCAATCCGCACCGTCAAACTCATTTGTGTCAATGCCACCACCAATAGTAATAAGCAGTGGGCAGCCTGGGTACTATCAGATGGCACTTTGTATGTAGAGTACGGGCGGGTCAACTACGCTCAAAAACCTCATGTCTATTCCTGTCGTTCGGTGGCGCTGGCGGACAACAAATTAAACCAGCTCCTCGCTGAGAAGCGCAACAAAGGGTATCGCCCAGTGCAGGTGGAAGACCAACCTCAGATCTTCCTTGACTTCAATCAGTTAGGCAGTGACTATGCTGAGACAGTTCGAGAAAAAATTGACCAACTGGCATCAATGGCAGAACCTGTAATTAACCATACGGCGATACGGTTTGATCGAGATCGCGGCGTGTTTGTGACGCAGATGGGCACTGTCTCTCGCCAAACCTTGACTCAGGCGACGATGGCGCTGCAAAAAATCAAAGCCAGTCTCAATGGAACGATTCGGCGTGGCTACGAAAGCTCACCCTACTTAGATGCAGTTGAGCAGTACTTAAGTACTGTCCCTTTGCCTATTGGAATGAAGCTTGAAGCCCGTCAGGTACTGGGAAACCTAGATCAGATCACTCAGCAATTTGGGATGTTGCAAACTTTAGAAGGTTGCCTGGGCAAGGTTGAAGAAATTCGGATAATGATTGAGCAAGCGATCGCTGGGGGTGGGGCGGTCGGCAGTGATGAACGTGCTCGCTGGCTAAATTGGGGAGCAACAGAGGAGATAACTGAAATGGAAGAACAAACTGCTTTGGCGGCGGATGAGCGTGCTTGTTGGGTTAGATGGTAACTAAACATCAACTTTTCAAGCGGGGACAACTTTTTTGGCGGCATATAGACCTCCCCCCAGGCTCTGCCATTTACCCTCCTTCTTACCGATAGAAAGAATGCTGGCTAATGACACTTTCGCTCGCTTAAAGTCTGAAGCAGAGAGGCTGCCGTACATTTGACTGAGCAGTTCATTTAGGTGCAGTGGCTTTGTCGTGCTTTCTAAAATTTGATTCACTGCGTCGGTGAGAGTTCTTCCCTCAAACTTGGGTAGCAGGAGTTCCCGAAACTCCTTAGTCTTGCTCGACTTGTCTTTTTTCAGGGTTGATTGATTGGGAAGGTTCGCTTTTTTTGCTGTCGAGGTTCTGGTTTTACCAGCAGTGACTGATTGAGCTTTAGGCTGCAATCTCGAGGAGGTAATTTTTGAGCCTTTGGGGTTGGGTTCCAATTGGGTTGGAGTAGGAGTCGTGGCGATAGGACTTTCAGTAGGGGAATTAAACTCAGACACAGCAGTTTCATTGAACTCAGCAGAACTCGCAAGGTCATTCGAGAGTTTTACGGCATTGCTGGTTGGAAGTATTGTAGTTTCTACTAGTGGAGATGGGGATTTTCCAGTACCCGCAGTCATTGCGCTCTGCGCTTGGGAGGTAGTTGATTCCAGGGCAACTAATTCGGAGAGTAGAGCCTCGACCCCTTGTAGTTGAAGCGTCTTTTGCTCCACCTGTTGATTGATCCATTCTAGTTCTCCACTCAAGTGGTTTTTTACTTTCTGAAGAGATGAAATAAATGCGACTGCATCAGCTTGCGGCAAGGATTGGAGGTAAGAAGACGTTGAAATTTCCACAACTGGAGTCTTGAAACGATGAGTATTCCGATTCTATGCTGAACTTGTTAAAAAGCAGCAGAATTTGAATAGTGAACCTTCGATGTAAACAAGGAAGCCTTATGCTGTGAAGCAGAGGAAACAGATCTCGTAACCCATGAATCAAACTCAAGCGCATCCCAAGGTGGTCGTCGTTGGAGCCGGGTGGGCTGGCTTAGGAGCCGCGTATCACCTGGCAAAGCAGGGATACAATGTCACGCTCTTGGAAGCAGGCGGCTATCCGGGCGGGTTGGTGGCAGGGTGGAAAACGGCACAGGGACGCTCGGTTGAAGCAGGCATTCATGGCTTCTGGTATCCTTACCGCAATATTTTTGCCCTGGTAAAGCAACTGGGCTTAAGTCCTTTTACCGATTGGACGCGCTCCTCTCAATATTCGCCAGCAGGCTTAGAAGTAGAGTCGCCGATTTTTCAACAGGAACCCCGGCTACCCACGCCATTAGGTACCTTCTTGTATACCCAATTTAAGCGACTACCCTTGAGCGATCGCCTCTCTGCCCTACCTTTGCTTTATGCAATGGTTGATTTTGACAACTCCGATGCAGCATGGCGACGGTACGACCCGATCACGGCTCGTGAACTCTTCAAACAATTTGGCGTGTCTGCACGGCTTTACAAAGAGTCGTTTGAGCCAATGTTGCTGGTGGGCTTGTTTGCACCGGGAGAACACTGCTCAGCGGCGGCAGCCTTGGGAATGCTGTACTACTTTATCCTGGCACATCAACCCGATTTCGATGTGGTCTGGTGTCGTGGCACGGTGGGAGAAATGATTTTTCGCCCCTGGGTAGAGCAACTTGAGCACGCTGGTGGACGGGTACTTACACAACGTCGAGTTACCGATGTCGTCATCAACACTCCAGAGGAAGGGGGAAATGCCAAACCACAAGTGACTGGCGTGGTATGTGGGGAAGAGAGATTTGAAGCAGATGCGGTGATTTTTGCAGTGGGTGTCATCGGAATGCAGAAGATTGTCAGTAGCAGTTCGACGCTGCGGCAGTTCCCTGAGTTCTGCAACCTGATGAATTTGGGTGCGATCGATGTTCTGGCAACCAGGCTTTGGTTTGATCGCAAAGTTTCGGTGCCTTTGCCGTCGAATGCCTGCTTTGGGTTTGATGCCACTACCGGATGGACATTTTTTGATCTCAACGCCTTGCACGACGAATGGAAGGATGCACCGGGCAGTGTAATTGAAGCTGACTTTTACCATGCCAATCAACTGTTGCCGATGGATGACGAAGACATCATCGCTAAAGTACACCATGATTTAGCAACCTGTGTTCCCCAGTTTCACGATGCCAGGGTGATTGATAGCAGTGTTATCCGATTGCCTAAAGCGGTAACGCACTTTTCTCCTGGAAGCTATCAGTACATGTTGCCTAGAAGGACGAGTTTTACCAATGTATTTATGAGTGGGGATTGGATTATTACTCGTCATGGTTCCTGGTCGCAGGAAAAAGCCTATGTAACTGGGCTTGAGGCTGCAAATCAGGTGATTGAGCGCTTTAGCATAGGGACACCTGCCCAAATTATTGCGGTTGAACCGGATGAGCCTCATATCGACCTTGCCCGTAATGCCACTCGTGCCATCAGAGATACGCTCAGCCAGTTTCTACCCACTCCCTGGCTTCCTTAAACTAAAGCGATATCCCATTAATGGACAGCAACACTCGCCAAGCAAAACTGCGGCAAAAGCTGCGGCAACTGAAGCAGCAGCATGACACCCAGTTTGCCAAGCAGATGATTGAGCAATTAGGGATTTCAGGCGATCGCGTAACCTGGCGACTGCCAGATGATCAGCAGGCGAACGACTGTGGGGAGTGGTTGAAGCGATCGTTCCCCTGGCAGTGGTCGCAAATTGATTGGGCAAACGTTCCCGGCAGTATTTGCTATCCGTGTCAAAAAGAGCCGCAGCTTGTAGCAGCGCTCGAGCAACTTTGCCAGCAGTTTCAATTAGGCAATCCAATGGTGACAGTGATCTGGTTCAACGCCCGCAATCCCATTTTGCAGATGCAGCTATCGACGGTGCAGCAGAACGCTCTTGCCGTGTTCAGCCACGACTGGGATACCTGGATTGGGTCACCTCAAGCAGGGTGGTGCATTGAGTACCATCATGAAGGAACGATTTGCTTTGGGTACGGCGCGATCTCAGATGGAGCTGCTTGATGGAAGGGGAGTCATCCAACAGAAAACTCGGTGTAGTGACGCATCATCGGTGGATCAAAGCCCAAAACAATATCGTGCTTTGGCACGCCTAACTCAACTAACTTGTTCGCAATGCCAACTTCTGTGCCATCCTGTTGAATCCAAATCTTGCCATCAATAACATCAAGGTGCAGAACCACACCATAGACCCGCTTTGATCCGCGCCAACCCACATAGACCAATTGGTAACGATCTCGTTCAGTATCAAACAGAGTTTCGGCGTGAATGCGCTCATCCCAAACTGACTCGGCATGTTGAGTCAGCAATTGCCGAATGGACTGGCGGTAAGTGTCTAGTGTAGCTCCGGTTGCCAACGTTCAATTACCTCCCGCTCAAGATCGTAGCTTAAAAGATTAAGCTGATTTTGCCCAACAAGGTCTTGGATGAAAGACGTTGCGAAAAATAGTTCGTAAATGCTACTGGGTACTGCCAAATATAACATTCGTTCTGGTTCCTGAATTTGTAGAGCCGCACGATAGGCGATGAACTGTCCAAGCGCACCATAGAATTGTGAAATCTTTGATGGTCCTAAAAAGCTTTTGATTTCAACTGCAATTTTTTGCTCTCCTCGCTGAGCGGCAACGACTTTCTCGGCACCCAGGTCGATCGCTAAGTCAAAGCTACCTGCTTGAAGAGGATAGGGTTGACATACTCACCGGGCTAAAGCCGCGATGATTCTTGACGGATCAACGGGAATTGCTACCGAGGTAGTCTTACGCTCCCTCACCGTTTGTTTAGAGTCGTGGCAATGCCCTATCCCGACTTTTTCGATATTCTTGGATGCGTTCTCGTCTCGATCATGGGTTGAGCCACAATTGATGCATTGAACGGTTCTAACTTTCAGGTCGAGTTTGCCCCATCGAAACCCACAATCAGAGCAAATCTGAGAGGTTGGCTCCCATCGGTTGATTACCCGAAAGTCTCGACCGTAGCGAACCGACTTGCCATCGCAAAACGTTCTGAACATTGACCAACCTTGCAGACTAATTGCCCTAGACAACTTGCGATTCTTGACCATACCAGAGATATTTAAGTCCTCTAGCACGATGATCTGATTCTCCCTAACCACTTTGGTAGAGAGCTTATGCAAGAAGTCTTTTCGCTTGTCTGCAATCTGGTTGTGCAGTTTGGCAATCTGCAACCGAGTGACTTCTCGACGCTTAGAACCGGGCTGCTGACGGGCTAACTTGCGCTGCTTGCGTCTGATTTTGCGGTCTAACTTAGAGTAGTCCGGTGCTTTAGCGCTCTCACCATTGCTCATAAATGCAAAAGTCTTAATCCCTAAATCAATTCCGATGCTTTGGTTCTTGGCATGGATTTGAATAGGTTCAACTTCTACAACAAAGCTAAGGAAATATCGATTAGCTGCGTCTTTAATGACCGTGACAGAGCTAGGCTCTGATGGCAATTCTCTAGACCAAATAGGCGACATCTCGCCAATCTTGGCAAGATAGACTGAATCGCCTTTGATTGAAAAACCACCAATTCTAAACCGCGCTGATTGCCTCCCAGTCTTCTTTTTGAATCTGGGAGTCCCAACCTTTTTCCCTTTCCGCTTGCCCTTAAGCGAGTCGAAAAAGTTTTTGTAGGCAACTCCCAAATCAGCCACAGACTGCTGCAACGGAATATTGGAAACGGTTGCTAACCATTCCCGCTCAACCGTCTTTTTAGCTTGAGTGATGACCAACTTTTGCAAGTCGTTATTACTCGGCAGCTTCTCAGACTGCTTGCAGAGCGCTAAGGCATCATTCCAAACTACCCGCACACAACCAAACAACTGAGCTAAGCTCTGTCGCTGTTGGCTGGTTGGATAAAATCTGTACTGATACCGGGCTTTCATGGTCTGCGCTTCAACTATGCTAGAATCATTGTAACGCATTTTGCATTACAAATGGGGACCTTAAATCTTAGATTGCCTGAGTCAGAACTTGAACTGCTACAAGAGTTCTGCGAGATGACAGAGAGAAATCAAACTGATGTTATTAGGAGTTACATCAGATCTTTAGAAGAGAAGATCAACCCCAAAAGGATAAAGCCAGCAACAATCACCCCTTACTTACTCCCCTCTGTCCCACTGTCAAAATGGCAAATGGTTCAGCAAGTTTCCTGCGTGTATTTTGTGATGGATGACGAAGAGGTCATCTATATTGGGAACGCTCAAAATCTTTATGAAAGGATGACTGGCAATCACCACAAAAGGGCATCGCTTTTGCAGGAAAATCCTAGCGCTAGAATACATTGGATTGAAAGAATAAAATCTAGTAGGGTCGATTTTGAGAAAAAATGTATAGCCCGTTTCAAGCCTAAGTACAACGTTAGCCCCAGTTCTTAATCTGCGTGGCTAAATATCGTCGGTCTATATTTACGGCTGAAAGCCTTGATTTGATTGAAAAATCGTTTCGTGAAGTCGCTGAAAAGATGAACTTCCAGATTCTTGAATTTAATGGCGAAGGAAACCACGCACACGCACTGATAGAGTATCCTCCAAAGCTTTCAGTTTCTCAGATGGTTAATGCTCTCAAAGGGGTATCGAGCCGTCGTTACGGACAAGCTGGATTGCCAAAACCACACAAAGAAGCACTCTGGAGTCCTAGCTACTTTGCGCTTTCAGTTGGAGGAGCGCCATTAGAGGTTCTAAAGGAATACATTAGAAATCAAGAAAAGCCGTCCTAAAGGAGCGGGGCTTGAATCCCATACCTCCGGTCATGAGTGATGAGCCACCCATCTTTCTGGAGGGCAGTAATAACAATCCCGTGAAAAGCATCTTTGGCGGACACAGCGACAGATTATTGACTAAACCACTACAAACCCTTCTCTATTTTGGTGCAACTTCTTAATTTCGGCAGATTTTAAGAGCTACAGGTATTGGCGATTAGCAACTTGTTAAAAGAAGCAATCTGCAATCCAGCCAACTTGATAAGCATCCAACTTGTTTTGAGCCGTTGAATCGGTTGTTGGAGCCAGCGGCATCGGGTTAATCGATTCATACCACACGACCCCATCACTTTTGATTCTGTGCCCTGTTAGCCAAATGGTTTGTCCAGACTCAACAGCGCCCAAAATTGCATTGGAATCTAGCGTCGGATACTGCCTGAAGTTTGCCCCGCTGCTAGGTGATCCATTGCAATAGGCAGGAATCTGATAGGTTCGATAAGAATCTTTCCATCGACTACCGGGGTTACCAGATGCACTTAGGGATGGATTGGCTTTGGGCACATAAGGAGTCAGTTCAGAATTAGGGATGGTTATCTGCGGACTTATTTCTCCTTGTGTTGGATGATTAGTCAAAGGTAGATGACCAGACCCATAAGCACCTCTGGACTCTTTTGTATTGGCATAAAACGCAACTCCAGCCACACCTACTACCACAAGACCTGCCATGGTCAGTAGCGAGTTGAATAACTGCTTTCCTCGTGCTGATGAAGTGCTGTTCGTCATCATTGACCTCCTTGTTAGGAGAAAGAATGTCCACTGAGAAATGAATACTAAAGTTGTTCAAAACGCTTTAGCTAAAACTTACTGATTCAAGTCTGTTATCAGTTTCTCGACTAAATTCTTGACTCCTCCTTTGCCGTTGTAAGGCTTGGAGTGCGGGTTAATAGCTTTCCCCCAAATTGCCGTGCAAATCTCAAACGGCTTTGTGTACCCTTGACCCATGAGTTGAGTAATTCGCCCTTTGGCACTCTCGAATAACCTGCCTGGTTTTGCCGTAGAAGACCAGGGCAAAACATGCAGACTATCTGTCTCAGGTGCGACATCACTCGTAGGAGTTGCAGGGAAAGAAGGAGAGGATTGATCAAGGTTTGCAGCGGAAGTGACATCTGCATTTTGAGGGTTAAATGGCGGCAAAACCTTACCATCCTCCCCAAGCCTCTCAACCTCCCCAACTTGGTCAACCTGGTCAAAACCTGCTTCCGGTGGGGGGATATCCGAGGAAGATCTGTCAACCTCATCAGGTTGCCAGTCTTGATCCTCACTAAAACCTTGATCAACCTGCCCCAAACTGTTATCTGAGGAAGCTTTTAGGTCATCTTGAGAGCTATCTTCACCCTGGTTAAAGCCCAATCCTTGGAGTAACTGTGCCACTTGTTCAGGAGGAAGGTTGTTCAGGTAAGGGAGCTTTAAATCAAACTCACCCTTGGGGGAGTTCTCAACCTGATCAACCTCAGAGTCAGCAGAGGGATGAGACGAATCAAAGGTTGTCTCAACATGAGTCTGGTCATCCAGATTAATCGTATCTAAGTCTTCATCTCTGATAGTTCCATTTACAGGTTCTGGTTCAGATAAGTGGGAGATAGTAACGCCATTGACGGCATAGGTGCCAGGAGTAGGCATGGAAGCAATAAAGGGACGTTTTCCAGGCATTTTAACCAAACAAAAGTATGAATCGCCGCGTGCAACCCGCAGGTGATATTGAGCCAACCAAAACTCTTTATCAGTGGAGCTAACTTTGCCTTTCAATTCCTCATCCAAAGCGCGAGGAATGTTCTCGCCGATGAAGATGTTGACGGACTGATCGAAGTCATCTCGGTTGAGTCCTAAACGGCTACACAATGGGGATTGTGCCACGTATAAAACCTTCAGCCCTTTACCTTTTTTCTTAGTCAGCCCACGCCCCAGTTTCAAGCCTTTCCGCAACATCCGCGCCAGGTTTCGTTGCATCGAGAGTTGCCCGCGTCCAGGGGGATCAATGTCATCTCGCAATCGAGCTTCATCCATCAAGATTTCGGCTTCATCAAGGGCAAAGAGTTCTGCTGGAAATTCTCGAATTGCTCTCCCTGCATCCTTATCCAACCGCGCTTGAATAAAGCGAGAATCCACTAATCGCTCCAGCTTGCCCACCCCAACTAAGCACTCCTCAGCTCCCTTAAAGTTCGGTTGAAAGGTCGTCCATTCGGTAAAGGGATATTTGGGATCAGCTAGAGTGACGCTTAACGTGCCAAACACGGCTTGCAGCGACCCAACCAGGTTATCTGCCAGGGCAGATTTACCAGAGTCAGTCGGTCCAGTAATCCGAAAGTGATTGCCTATTTCTGCGACCACCAGCAGCCAATCGGGTTCCGCTTCAAGGACTTGCGGTTCTTTCGCCCGTTTACGCTCTTGGGCTTGAGCTTCCCAATCAATTCCAGAGATGTCGATCGCAAGCTGAATGCCGCCATAGACCATCTCTGCTTGGGGTTTAGAGGCACAGCCATTGACGACATTCTTGATGCCATCGAGCAGCTTGGTTTGAATCAGCTTAAAGGCATCGACTAGATTAGTAATGTATTCCGGTTCATCGTCACCCCGGTTCTGGTTGAGCACTGGATCAATCGGGAGAATAGTGAAGGTGAGGTCAAACTGGTTGTGAGGCTTGGGTTCCACCACAGGGCGCTTGGCGATAATGCCATGCCGATAGAGCAGGTCAATCACCTTATCTGCCAATAGTTCTTCGTGGGTGGCACCGGGCGTTTTATCCGGCTGCTTGAGCCTGTACGCCTCGGTCATTGCCTTATTTGCCAGAGCCGAATAAAGCTGTTCCCGCTCAGACCACAATCGCTCAAAGTTTGCCATCATCTGGGCTTCAAGCTCTTTGAGCCTTGTCTCTTCTGCCAGCACCCGCTGCTCCAGTTGTTCTTCAAATGCCAGTTCGAGATCGCGTAATGTCTGTTCCCGCGATTGAAGCTCCTGGAGATGCTCTTGATATTGCTGGGCAAGACTGGTTTCTAAAGTCACTTCTCGTGACTCTAGAGCCTCTTTTTGCTGGGTTAAGGACTGTCTTTGTTCCGCTAGCCAATGGTCCAGTTGCTGGTGCTCTGCTTGGAGTTGCTGTCGCTCAAGTTCTAACTGCTCCTGCTGGCGCTGGAACTGCATTTCTTTGAGGGCAATGGTGTCTCGCTCCTGATTCAGTTGCTCTAGTGCCGCTGCCTGCACCTGGGTCAACTCCAGATTTAAAGCCTCTACTTGATGTTGCCACAGGGTTGCATCCCCTTGCGAGTGCTCCATCTGGGTATGGAATTGCCCAAGCTGTTGCTGGTGGCGGTAGGTCAACTGATCTACTTGCGCTTGAGCGGCGGCAAGATACTGCTGATGAATTGTTTGCCGATCATCTTGATGCTGAAGTTGCAGCTGATACAGGTGGCTTTCGTATTGCTGCTTTAAGCGAGTTGCGGTCGTGGTAATAGCCTCCTGAACCTGCATCTCCAGGCTATTTTGCAATTTTTCTTCCTCCTCCTCAACCTTGCTGTACAGAGCAACGGCGGCAAACGCGGACGTTAAGCCGCCCCATTGCAACAGATTCCAGAACCAACGGTTGTTTGGGTCAGATGGAATCACAAAGGTAAAAACAGCGGCGATCGCCAGTGCCGTTAACCCATGCGCGGTTCGTTTGAGGTAGCCGGCATCGGGTTCTGACGGAGCGATCACAGCAGACGCACCTTCATACCGGGTGTTCTCATTAGTCGTCGAGAATTCCGGAGGTGCGCCACCATAAAACTGATCAACCATATGAACCTCGCGTTGGCTTGCATTGAAAAGAAAGACAGGTTAGCCAGGGAGCATGAATTGCCAAAGACTGAGGGCAAACCCTGCTAAACCTGCTGGAGCATAGAGGTTGAGGGAGGTTTGATAGTCTCTCCAAAATCGGCTTCCCTGAAGCACCGTGGAATAGAAAAGCATCAGCCCACCCAATAAAGTAACCAGGAAAATTGCCAGGTTGGGCAGCGGGAGTTGTGATTCCAAAATCCACTGCACCAGCGTCGTGCTGCGGTTTAGCAAGAAGAAGGTGGCAACGGCGATCGCTAAGCGGTTCATTAGCACTCCAAATCGTAAAAAGCTGCTTCCAGGCAGAGGTTGAGAAGATCCATCGAGGCAATGGCAAGATGGGGAACAACGGCAGCCCTTATTGAAACAACTGCCGGACATTGCCCTCGAAGCCCCGTTCAACTTTGGTGGCTTTTGCTCCAATCCCTCCAGTGGAGTAGTTGGCAAACTGCGAAATCAACCCGCGCAGTTTCAAGATTTCCTGGTCGTCCAGATTCTTTTGATCCGTCGAATCCACCTTCATCTGCATGGCTGCAAGCTTGGCAGCAATTCCTTGACGATGGAGATCCCATTCAAAGGGAGCCGCTGCTGCATCGTCAAATGCCATTGCCGCTTGAAACCGCTTTTGGATCAGCTTGTTGACGACGATTGAAAAGTCTTGTTTTGTCATTTCAACGCCCACTTCAGCAATGCCAACCTCAATTAGACGTTGGTCGAGCACATGGTAGTCACGAGACAGTTCACCTTGAGCGATCGCCAGCATCACGCCTCGATGTTCGCGTTTGACCTGCTCTAAAGCAACTTGAAACTCAACCTCGGTCAGGTGCCGAATTTGAGGTCGCTTTTGGTATGGCGTGATGGAGGGGCGATGGCTACTGGGTCTTTGAGAGTAGTTCGGTTCTTTCATCACATTAAATTCTCGCTTTGAGTAACATCAAAAGTTGGGTGAATTAAAGCAGCCACCGGACCCCTTGGAGGCAGGGAAGAGGAGGGACGAAAGATAGTAAGCGCAGTTGAGGCAATAATCCAAGCAGCGAAGGCAACTAGGGGCATCCCTAGGCACATCGCAAAAATCAGCGTGGGTAAGTCTACCCCATCGAGCCAGAGTTCAGCACTTTGCCGCCATCCCTGGCTTTCGTTGACTACGGCATTTGCCACTTGAACTTGAGCGATCGCGTTGCCTGTCGCTTGGACAGAGCTTTGAGAAGTATCAGCAACCACCTTTTGAGCATTAGTGACTCCTTCAATCAGTTGCAAATCAGACTCTCTTTGCCACTTCAATGCGTCTAGAATCTGCTGATCCTTTGGACTGGTCGGTTCGGAAACCCGTGTTGTAGCAGTGGCAGCATAAACCGCACGCTCAATTTCGGGGCGCAGAACGTTTGCAAGCTCTTGAGCCACCTGTGATCTGGGCAAAGCCTCACCAGGATACATAGACGGCTGATGATTCGCCCGATGAACATCATGAAGGCTCGTCTGGGGAAAACGAGGCTGGAGCATTCCAGGTTGACTAGAATATTCGCTCATCCCGGTGGGCATGGAATGAGCCTGAACCAATGAACTGTGAGGCACAACCTCTATTGGGGAAGAGGTTTGAGGAGTTTGGATCGGCGCAACGTGAGAAGCTTGAAATCCACCAAACGGTTGATGGGTTTGACTCCAGGACATCAAGGCTTGCTTGAATAGCTGCCCTTCAGGAGTTCCGAGCAAGTCTGTGATCGCGTACAACCCTGCGAGGGTTATGAACGTCCGACCCAGTTGTTCAACATAGTGTTGTCCGCTTGTTAGCCATCCCAAAGCTTGATTGAGAGTGGGTTCTCGGTCCACACCAATCCCAAACGCTCCAGCTAGCATTCGATAAGGGAACAAGGCTCCATGCTGAGGATCAAAGATGACATGCTTGATCCAGGCTTGGGGGTCGTATTGAGAATTGAACGTCATGATTTGTCTCCAGAAAGTGAGAGAACACCGCCATTGCTAAAAGCAGGAGGTAGACAGTTGGATGAGCGTTACTTGCCATCTAAAGCGCTAAGGTGCAGCAAATAAGCCGTGAGAGCCTGATTGGTTAGGTCATCAAAACTTTGGGTTGGGTCAGCATCAAGCACTTGTTGCAATCGTCGGAATAAGGGTTCTGAAAGGTTGATTTCAAGAGCGATTGGAGCTTCAAGAGTGGTCGCGGTCATGAGATGCATCCGTTGTAATTTCAGTGAAGGGTTAGAGACGAATTGATGACTCTGCTAGGGGAGAAGCGTTGAGGTGGGCAGTTTTGGGGCATTTGAGGTTTGCGGCAAATAAACAACGCGCCAAGCAAGGGCACAAGTAAGCAGCATCAACGCAGCAATCGCGACCGGTATTAGGCAGTTTGCTGTTGGGGTGGATCGGCGGGGATAGACAGTAAGCCCAGCTTTTTTGCCAACTCCACCCGTGCCGAGTCGGTTGCCTGCATCATGCTGCCCATTTCCGCGATCGCCAGTTCGGTTCCCAACCGAGAGCCTTTTTGAGTGGCATTCTGTTTGAGGGCATCTTCCAGGGTCTGATCGTTGCTGACAAACTGCTGGAGAGTGCTATTCAAGCGGGTAATAGCTTCAGCAAGACGTTGGGTAGAGTCAACCACGGTTAGATTCAGGGGTTGAATCTCCTGCACAGGGAGCGGTACGTCAGACTCTCGCAGGGTAATTGCGGCGGTTGTCGGAGGGTCGGCAGCTTGACTTTGAGACGTAGAGGCGTGATACGCGGTGACCAGATCAGGGTTTTGCTCCCAAAGCTGGGCTTTCCAGGCTTCAAAGGGTAACTCAGAGGTTCGATACCCACCCATCAGTTCGATGCAGAGTGGGGTATACCGCTCGTCAGGCAGTTTCAAATCGGTTTCAGTAAACCACGGGCAGGCATCTTTGACCTTTTGAAACCATTGCTGAACTGATTTGCGAGACACCCCGTAATACTGGGCGATCGCTTTTGTGAACTGCGGCTCGGCTGGTCGCCAAAGGCGAGGGTGAGCATTCGTACTACCTTCGTGAGAAGTGACAGGGGAAGTCTCAGCCACTTCGCTCAAGGCTTCTGGGGTTGGTGGCAGATCGAGTTCCAGCGAAAAGGCGATCGGCTCTGTCATCGGCTCAACTGCTGATAAATCAAGGTGTTCAGCCATATTCATAATTCCCTAAAAAGAACTAAATGAGAAGTGGGTTGATTCTTACCCAAGTTCCTACGAAGGATGGTAGCATGAATACACCAGAATGCACCAGATTGAACCATTAGTTAGCGCTGAGGTTAGAGTATGCTTATTTCAGAACCAATTGGGCACGAAACAGTGGATCGCATCAGCATTGATATTGAAGGACTTCGAGAGCCTTTAGAGGTTGTTGCTGCTGAGGAAGAACGAAATCTAACTCAGATGATTCGCTTTCTTTTGAAGGAAGGACTGGCAAAAATATCAGCACGTCCAGCCCGAAATTTCATATCTCTTAAGCCAGGTTGGATAGAAGAACTAAATACTGATGAACTTGCAACATTGGCAACAGAGATTATTTCTGAGCTAGCAAAACGTGCTCAAGCCCAAGAAACAAAAGAATCTTGATATAACTGTTCAAAGATTTTATTGCTCAGGCATCATTGCAAAATATTTCACCAGCCAAAGATCTAAAAATCCGCTTTTAGGTCGGAGAACTCTTATGAAATGAACTAATGCAGCCTTAGCCTGTCCCAAGCCAGGTTAGAAAATGCAGAGGGAGTCTATGAGAAAGCGATCGCTGTGTCCTGGAAAAACTAAGCGATCGCCTTCTCAATGTCCTTTACAGACTTACAACATATGATACCAAGACATACCCGGCATGGTACATCCCTTGCACCGAATCAGATTTTTAGTGCCGGATTTCGGGATGGGATGAATCACCGCGTTCCCCACGCAGAATTTCAAGATAACCTTCACTACCTTAAAGGCTACGCCGAAGGCTGTTGTTCTAGTCCAGCTAGCCCCACGCTGATAGCCTTCTGTCAAATGCCTAGCCTCGACTCTGCTCTGCAATCCATTCAACACTGGGAGCAAGACCGAGAACGATTTGGTTTTGGTACTGTTGCCCTCGGTTATCGCCATAGCTTGTGGATCGTGCTGGTTTCCAAAGACTTGCACGATATTGCTTTGCCCTTCTGATCACCTCTAAACAATCCCCAATAAGCGCGGATCGCGTAGAGCAGGCGGTTTTATGCGATCGCGTTTCTCTTCCATCTGGAACCCACCATTGTCGTGGGGCAATTCCTCATGCAAGTTTTTACCCTTGAGACGGTCGAACGCTGCCCTGTCTTCCAAGTCGCTACCCCTCAAGTTCTGGGAACCTCAATCGTTCTAAATCTTGAAGAGTTTCCAGAACTCAACTGGCTATCGGCTTACCTTACAACTCTCAACACCTTACAGAGTGAGTGCGATCGCTTATGTCATTCCATCCAAACCATTGCCGCAGAAGGCGACGTTTACCGCAACTGCTGGATTGAACCCTACACCAAAATCAAAAACGAAAAAAAATACACCTACTATCAACTGCGCCGACTTACAGGAGAACGCAAGAAATCCGGTCAACCCAAGGTGAAAACCAAACACCTTTCCCATCGAGCCGTGGGTGAAGTTCGAGCCGCGATCGCGCGAGGTGAACAAATCGCAGCGTTAGAGAAGCAACAGGAACAGATGAAAGTTCAACTTTCCAGGCTCAAGCAAATAGTTTGGGGAACAGACAGACGACTTGAGCGAATGGGTTTCCAAAACTTGATGACGAATCAATCAATCAATCAATTTATAAAAGGGTGTCTATGATGAGCAATAAAACACTTGAAATAAACTCAATCCCCATTCCACCGCAACTGGCAGGACGGCTCAAGCAAGCTTTGGGCAAATCAGGAACAGGGTTTGATGAGGGAGCATTCCTGCAACAACTGTATTACTGGACGCTCAACCCTGCAACAACAGGTTGGATGATCGACGGAACTAAATGGATCTACAACTCACTTAAGTCTTGGCAAGAACAGTTCCCCTGGATGAGTGAGTATGGGTTGAGGAAAGCGATCGCTAATCTGAAAAAGCTTGGATTGATTGAGACGGCACAACATTGGATTTCTTGCTGCAAGCGAGTGATGTTCTACCGAATCGATTACGAAAGATTGAATACATTTACAGAAGACTTTTGCGATCTGGTCGCACCTCGATTTGTGAACAGCGATCACATCGATGCGCGATCTGGTCGCATTGCAAATACAGAAACTTCTCCAGAAACTTCTTTCTCAGAACAACAAACGGATGTTGTTTCAGACATGAATGAAAATCTTGAAGATATGGATTTCCTGAAAACACAAAGTTGCAATCAAGCTTCTGAAGTAGAAGCCGGAACGCTCGGAGGAGATAACCTTTCTCGGGCTAGTTCTGGGAACGATTTTGCAATTCAAGATGCAGAGTTCCCAGAACTTATAGATGCAGTAGCTCAAGCGGTAGCGCATCCGGCAGGTTCCCCTTTACCGACTGCCCTCAAAAGGGCGATCGCGCAATTTCCTGATCGAGTACAAGCTGCAATTGATTATCTGAATCACCAACAGCAGAAACAGCAGATCAAAAATCCGGTTGGGTATCTTTATCAGGCGATCGTCAAGAACTGGAAATTGCAGATTGAGAAGAACTCAATTTTACCGAAGGGATTCAATGAGTGGTTTGATCAAATGAAACGCCAAGGATTGGTTGTAGCAGCGATGGTGATTGATGGAATTCATTACACTCTCCATTCTCAACTCGGCTGGATAACCACGACTCAACTGATACAGCAATACCCTTTGTAATTAAAAGGATGATTCTGCTGAAGTCTCTTCCTGATATTTTCTACAATGCATTCAGGACTAAAGAATAATTCAGCTTGTTCAGGCTCAAATAGTTTTTATGTATAAGGGAATAATTTTCTACCTAGCCTCTTATCATCCATCGCTTCCTTTCTCTCCTATCTTAATCAAACCAGCCGACTTCGTAAGGCTCGAAGATGGAGAAAAGCTTTCCAAAATCCATGTAGCTGTTCTGTGGGTAATTCCTGAATTAACTTAAATAGTCCAGTATATATATGTGTGTCAGCTAATTCTTGCCAAGTATCCGCCGTTCTGCTCATTAGATCAGCCGCATGTTTACTAGTTTCACAAGGTTTTCCTGGTTTGATGGAAAGTTTAAATATTATTTCTATCAACTGGGCGACTACATTCTCGTTAATATTGTTTTGTGCCTCTTCATCCAATGATCGCACGAGAGACAATAATTGATTTTCTAGATACGACCGTACTTCTTCATCACCAATGTAATTAATTTGATCGGATGCAATATCCAATGCTAAAAGTCCAAGATCACGGTTGAGCTTGAACCATGTAGTGATGCTGCTCCCTGCAACAACCTGTTTGAATGAGTCTCTCAAATCCTCATAAATAGGTAAATCCCCAACAACAGCATTAAGCCAGTTCCATTGAGTTAGATCAGTTGGATCACTTTCAAGATTTTGGATTGCCCCTGCAATAATTGCCTTTAAAGATGCCGATTCAAGATACTGAGCTAGTTCTGAGCCAAAGAACGGAGCTAAACAGTGTCCACGATCGCCCCCTAAAATTGACCTTAAACTATCCTGTGCTAGCATTGGGTCTCGGAAGAGCTGGGTATTAGGAACACGATGCTCGTCAACTGTTTTCAAAGCAAATGCTTGTATACACTCAATCACTCCAGTTTGGGTTAGTACTTCTGATGGCTTATCCTGTAACAAAGATGCAAGCCCATGAACGGCTATAACAATTCGGTCAAAACGATGGGGATGGAGTATGTCATTCCAAAACTTCACGTCTCGATTAAATCTATCTGGATTGACTTGGCTCTGAAGCATTACCCAAAGATTTTCAATAAACTCCTGAAGTTTTAAACCTGGAATATCTAGGAAATTTTGCAGTTTACTTGCATGTGCCCAGGTCATAGCTAATCTGACGGGGACAGACCATTCTTTAACATCAGGGCGGAAACTAAATGCATTATCTGTTAGTTGCAACAGCACACTAAGTAGATTGAAGTGAGGGATAGCTGTATCACTGTAAACTTCATTGAGTAAATGCTTCACTAATTCACTTTCTTCCTTTTGGGGAAAACACAAAGCCAAATCAATCAGATGAAACTTACATATGGGGGATGCCCAAGAGGCAGTGAGCTTCTTGAATAGAGACTGTCTGTCTTCAGGAGCTAACTTACCTAGCTCTTCTAGTATTACTAAGGGCAATTTAACAGGTAGACAAGCCAACCGTTCTAACGCTTCTTCAAGACCTTCTTCAGCAATTAGAGATTGAGCAGCTTGACTCAGACGAGCATGAAAAGCGTCACCACTGGTGATAGTTGTATCCATACGAAAATGTCTGAGTAATCCCTCAGCTGAGGGAGGCATTAACTCACTCATACTCAACTCATCAGTATGAGCAAGTTCTAATTCAAGCTTTTTATAGAAGAAAGCCGCAGATTGAGCTCGCCACGTTTTAGCCTGTTCAAAGCGCTCACGGGGTTCTTCGATAGTACTAATCTCAGCAATAAGCTTATCCAGCGTTTTATTATCACAATCTAACCAAAATCGGCGCGATCTCAGAACCTCTACTCCTGGAGATGAGTCATGATGTAACAATTGGAATAATGCATCGTCTATTCCTTGCACAATTGAGCCGTCATAACTTCTGATCTCCAGAACGTCTCTTGCAGAATTGTTCGTAGCGGGTTGAATTCTAAGTTCAATTTCAGGTTCCAGTGCAGTAATAGTAGCCTCTTTGCCATTTACTGCCGCTTCAGCAGCTTGCCAAAACTCTGCTGATGGCAAACTCAACCTATCAATTTTGATAGAAGGAATAGTTCTAATCCCAAGCCAATCCATCAGTTCTTGATCAGATTTTATTTCAGTGCAAAGGGAATCGGGAAGATCATAATAGAATTGCTGATGAATGTAACGGACAACTTGGTCTTGTAATTCATCCTCTTGATGGGCTTTGCTTTGTTCATAAAGCAAGAAGTGAATGGCTTTTGATGTAATATTTGCAGCATCTGGGTTAGCCTTAAATCGTCGGTCAGTCAATTGCCAGTCAAGCCAAGTAAAGTAATGCAGCCGAAGGCTCTGTTCCTCTAAGCTATTGCTGTTTTGCTCTCGCCATAGGTGGATGCCACTTATATATAAACTGCTGATATCCAGCCCAATCAGGTCAGTACCATTACCATTAGAATCATTAGTTGGCGTTAGGTGGCGGAATCCAAAAGTTCCCGTATAAAGATTAAGCAACATCCAGTTAGCGTAAGCAACAGCATCCTCATTGCTTACCAAAGTATCCAACCATCCAGCAATTATCGCGTCTTCAGTTGCACGGAGGCAGCTTAGTAGAAAGGTTATCTCACCCTGAGGATTTGGAGAATTGTCCGGTATAGGAGGTAGTTGCAATCTATGAGTGTCGATGAGACAAGAAGCAATATATTGCCTAAGAAGCGCCAGTGCCTCAGTTTCCTTAATAGAACCATCGATTATTGGTGCCTGTCTCAGCCAGTAGACAATTTCCTTACCACTAATTGGAATATAGCGGGTGTTGGCTTTACGGAGTTGCAATAGTTTATCGTAGTAATCATCTTGACTGAGCGCATTAACAGCAAGAAGCGCATCAAGTACTTCAACGATAGTGATAATTTGAGTGTGATGAGGATATTGATTGAAAAAGCGATCGTCAATCCAAATAACATCTATATCATTATCAAGTTGAGATTCGAATCTAAATAAATCAAATGCCGTTAGTAAATCGAGGTTATTCTCATTCTCATGTTCTAATTCCTGATTAGCTTTACTATCCGGCAGCGTAACTGTTTCATAAGTATGCTTCTCTAATCCATCCCGCACACGCTCTATTAGATCAGTTAACTCACTCACAAGTCTTGAACGCTGTTCGTTGCTACTTATAGCGAGCCGTGCCTCATCAAGGTAAGTATAGTCAACGGTGACTTGAAAATATTGACAGATTTTATTAAGTATTTTGGCTTCTGCTAGAACTGAAGCAGTGCCACCCATAAGATAAATTGGAACGTTTAGTTGAGGTAGTAAAGCTGAAGGTTCTGAATGTCCTTCACTTCCCAAACCCGTTAATGCTGATTGGTATTGGTTGTCTGTTATTACTTTGCTTTGCCTAAGTGCTTCTAACAAAGAACGGCAATTGATAACCTGTGCTTGATCTTCTGGTGATAAAGATATTGGTTGTAGCTCTTCCTCAGTAATCCATACCTGTAATGGTAGAAACTCAACTAGATAACCACCTTCAGTTTTTGCCTTTTCCAATAGAGCTATCCACTGTTGCCCTTTCTTTTCCACCAAATCACAGCTGAAGGAAATGGAAACCTCCATTCGCCGTGGTAGTTCTTTGAGAACATTTCTGTACAACAGTTCTAGCGTTTGTCGATATAGCTCTAACCGGGAAGGTTGATGCGAGTGTAGCATCTGAAGCTGGCGTGCTAGAGCTGGCTGAAATACAGCAGAAACTTTAAGGGGCTTGAAATGCTCTTCCAAAAGGTCAAGAATTTCTAAGTAATCAGCTAGTAGAAAAGCTGATATATCTAAATGCAATCGCCAGTGAGTGCAAGATAATCTAAACTCTTCTGACAAAGGATGCGCTTGCACCGGACGACCACCATGCCTTACGAGGATTGATGGTTGGCGGTGCGGATTTGGTGCCACAGCATTCTTTTGCAGGAGATCTCGGAAGAGATTTACAAGGGGGAATCTACCTGCTTCAGCAACCAAGTGAATGGGAAGTCCTCCACGGTCATATTTTGTATTCAGTTCGTTTGCATGTTCTGACCAACTGCGTTGTAGAGAAATAACTTCCCTGAGCGGAACTGCTTTAAAAGGTCCTTTATCTTCGAGGGCTAGAAGTTGAGCTTGATGTAGGAACTGACGAAATTCTGCATCATTTGCATCAAGCGATAACTTGAAGCCTATATCAATTACTTCTCCTAATATGTCTGGATCAACTGAAGCTTCCGTTGCCTTTTGCCAGATCTGACGAGCTAGCCTTAAGTCCTTAGGCTGAACTAATCTTGCGGCTTGTAAAAGATTGGCTGGTGGAACATCGTTCTTCTCTAATAAGTACCTGGCTGTAATTACCATTCCATGAGCATCTCCCTGCCGGAACTGAATTGCCAGTAGGGTTGCTAGATTATTTGCAGTTGGATAGTCTTTTGCCAAAGATTCCGCTTCATGTACTGCTGCTGTGATAGCACCAGTTTGAGCTAAGCACCAAACCTTGAGATGACGTAAGTAGTCAGGCAGAACACCATTCGGGAAAAGCTTTTGGTTTTCACTTAAAAGTTTCACACATCGACCTGGTCGTTTTGCCCTGTGAGAGCAATCTACTGCAAGGCTCAAAGCACGGGGTGTGCCAATTTTTTCAAGCAATACCTCAGATTGATCTGCAACGTAAAACCAGTCTTGAAGATAGGCTTTTAGATAACAGCACTCATACAAGAATTTGCCATCTTGAGTTTCCTCAAAGCAATTTTCCAGATGCTCAATCACTGCTTGCCAATCACCGGATTCTGTAGCAATTTCTCGTAAAACTGCTGTTCTTAAGAGACGACGTGCTTGCGGATCAGATACAGCTTCAATTTCCTGAAGCGCTTCTTCAAGTCTCTCAACTGCTATGAGAGCTTGAATATACCAAAAGAGCCAGTAATTAAGATCACCGTGCTGTGCAAACTTCTCTCTTGTTCGATTTAGAAGGTCTAAGGCAGCTTCAGAATTATCATCATTAAGGTAGAGCCAGAGCAGAACAGTAATACGTTCAATCGCATCTCTATCATTGGTAGATATCTTAAGGGATTTATCTAAAGTTCTTTGACTGACCGCAGTGTCAATTTCGTAGTTTCGTGCGATCGCCCAAACAATTGTCTTTGTATTAGCTGAATTCTCTTCAAGCAGACGTAGGCAAAATGCTTGCGCTTCATCTTGTCGATCCGGATCATTAGCCAAACAAGCAAGCTGCCAGATTTTCCAGTACTGCCGTAAATCTTCTGCTCTCTCCGATTCTGAAGCAAGTCTGGCAAACGCAGCTTCAGCCTTTCGTAGACGAGCTAAACTGTCGTCATCATGCTTGATAAATGCTTTATCAACAGGTTCAGGAAGAGGGAACCTACCCTTTTGCAAGGCAGCAGGAGATAAAGCACTATGGTATTTAATGACTGCCTCTGTTTCACGTACCGTTTCCCACTCGGAATTGGCAGAAACAGCTTCTTGAATCTTCTGTTGTGCTTCGAGTATATTGCCTTCAATTAGAAGGGCTAATGCATGTAGACGATGAGTTTCGGCGTTAGGTTGAATATTATTGGGAATTGTCTGAATTGTTGCGATCGCTTCATTAGCCCGACTAATCTCTATCAGCAGAGCAAGCTTTAAGTTGAAGAGACTAATATCGTTAAAATTACTAAGTTCTGCTAATGCAGCCTGTACACCTTGAGTGCGAGAGCAAATCAGAGTTCGGATGAAGATTGTATCCGCTTTAGGATCTAACTGAGTAGCTTGCTCAAGCAGATTACTCGCTTCAATGGCATCGTCATCCAATACAATCGCGTAGCCTGCCAACATCTTAAGAATCTTTGCTTGGACTGGTCTCTCAAATATCTTCCAATTTTCCGAATCGCGTAGTTCTCTAGTTCCACTATGAGCACTCCGCACCAGTCCTTCACGTTCAAGTTCACAAATCTCTTCCAATTTATTGGCATTGATGTCTTCGGAAATCCCTGAGGATAAGCGCTCTAACTCAGAATTAGAAATAGCTAACTGAAGTTCTAAATGCCGTAAGCTGTTTTGGTTTTGAGAAGTATGAATGTGAATTCCACCGTTATAGGCTACTCCACCTGACTGAACGACTGTCTGATATCCTTGAGCATAATCAGAGCCATATTGAACCATTTGCTCAGCCTGACGAGGCTTCGGTTCAAATCCCTGTTTTGATTCGTAATTGAATTTAGCTAAGATTTCAAATGCAAAAGCACTAGCATGACGTGCAGCGATCTCTTGATAGCCCTCCGTGTCTGCTTGAGTTTTGTTATAAATCAGGTCAGAAATGCCACGAATTATCAGTGCGAACACTTGTTGATTGGCACGAGCTGCATCGAGAAAGCCAAATCCTTCCATCTCAACCGCGATCGCATCTCCATAATTGGAGCGCAAAAATTCAAAAATTTCCGACTCGATCGCAGCGATTACTTTTTCACCAGCCGCAATTGGCGCGACATAAACTTTTGGCACAGGAGAAGGAACGGACGACAATCTCTGTAGCCAATCTGATTTTCTAGCTTCGGCTCTGGCTCGTTGTTCCAGACTATAAGCACTTAGCCCAACTTCTGGTCTAGGTCTGAACGTTCCTTCTGTCTTACCAGATTCGTATCCGTAAACTTTTGTTGAGGCAACGACATCGCCCAGTACAACATCCTTAATGCCTCCAGCTACTCCGACGAAAAGGATAACATTTGGGTTGAAGTAGGAGATCGCCCTCTCCGCCTCAAACGCTGTACCTGAATTACCTGCGCCAATTTCAACAATCCCAACTTCCCAAAGTCGCCCCCCAGAAACGAACTGCCCCCGCTCGTAGATTGTCCCCTGAGGATGCATTTCCTCTTGAAGACTTATAAGATAGGCACGAACAGCCAAATATTCAACAGGCAGAGCAGTTAGTATCACCGCACGAGGCATGGGCTAATCCTTCAAGTAACCTGAATACCCACTATTTTGGCTATTTCACCTAACAATTGCCCACAGTTTAGAGAATTTGTTTGGTTTGCTGATGAATGACTTCTCATCAGCCACAATAAAGGTAGGTTTGAGTAGGAGCCAGCCATGAGCGATAAAAACCAAATTCTTGAAATCTTTTTTAAGGAATATGACAAGCTGAAGTCTGAGCAGGCTCAACGAATTGGCTTCCGGGACAACTTGCTCTACGTAACGTTGGGCTTGTTTGCCACGATCATCTCGTTTGCGGTTTCTAATGCTGCCAACTACTATGCCTTACTGGTGGTTCCTTGGGTATGCCTGATTCTAGGCTGGACTTACGTGGTCAACGATGAGAAGATTTCGGCGATCTGCAGATACATTCGCTACAAACTGGTTGACAAGGTCAAGGAGTATACGGGCTACGATGACCTGGAAACTCTGTTTGGGTGGGAAATTGCTCATCGGGATGACAAGCACCGCAAGCGCCGTAAAATTCAACAGCTAATTGTAGATGAAATTACATTTGTCGCTTCAGGAATGATTGCTCTGGGAGCATTCTGGTTTCTGGTTCCCAATCCACCGATTGGAGTAACGATTTTGTCCTGGGTGGAGCTGTTACTGCTTGTTGTATTGGGAGTTGAAACGTTGATTTATTCTGACTTAGAAAAGGGGCGTTGATGTTTCATCTGAGTAGATCAGAGACAACTGCCACAATCAATCTATAAGTTTTTCCTGCTGTGGCATCTGTAAAATTCAACGGGAGTTCCATCCGGTAAAGGAGCAAGAGAACATCTACATAGGCATTCAGATGCCGCCCCAACCGAATCCAGACGCTTCACGCCCCAGACTGAATAGTTTCTCTAGATCCTCAGCGTCATCCAGTTCAGGCAGGGCTTTAGCTTAAATCATCATCGGCTCCTGAACGCTTAATGCTCATTGTCGCTGAAAAATTTGAGTATGGCACTACGGGCGATCGCAGTCAAAACAGCCAGCCCCATAAACTGTCCAAAAGCACTTGGACTACCGTCCGAAATGCCTCTCCGATACAATCAATAAGCTGGGAATGGAAGGGCAATGGGTAACGATCTGTCAAAGCTAGGCTATGAAGAGTTTCTCGGTGAGCTAAAAGAGCGAATTCGCAATGCTCAGGTGAGGGCAGCTCTGGCAGTAAACCGGGAACTCATTCTGCTCTATTGGCAGATTGGACAGGAAATTTTGCAGCGACAGCAGCAGCAGGGATGGGGAGCCAAAGTCATTAATCGACTAGCAACTGACCTGCGTAAAGCATTCCCAGATATTAAAGGGTTTTCTGCCCGCAACTTGCTTTACATGAGAGCATTCGCAGGGGCTTACCCAGATATAGAAATTGTGCAACAGGTTGTTGCACTAATTCCCTGGGGGCACAATGTCCGGATTTTGGACGCAGTAAAAACCCCGAAAGAACGAATTTGGTATATCCAGCAAACCATTGAGTATGGCTGGAGCCGCAACGTCTTGATTCATCAAATGGATAGTCAGCTTTACCGTCGTCAGGGCAGCGCGATTACCAATTTTAGCCGAGTTCTTCCTGATCCTCAATCCGAACTAGCGCAGCAGGTCATTAAAAATCCGTACTCGTTCGACTTCCTAAGTTTAGGTAAGCAAGCTCTAGAGCGAGAGCTAGAAACAGCTCTCATTCAGCACATTCGGGAGTTTTTGCTGGAGTTAGGGGTGGGGTTTTCCTTTGTCGGCAGTCAATATCCCTTGGTTGTAGACGGGAAAGAATACAGAATCGATCTGCTCTTTTATCATTTCCGCCTGCATTGTTTCGTCGTTATTGATCTAAAGGTTGTCGAATTTGAGCCAGAATTTTCCGGGAAGATGAACTTTTACGTTTCAGTGGTAGATGACTTGTTGCGAGGTACTGACGATAAACCGACGATCGGGATTATCCTCTGCCGGACTAAGAGTAAGACCGTTGCTGAGTATGCCTTGCGAGACGTTCATAAACCAATCGGCATCTCCACCTACCACATGGGCACACCATTACCAGAAGAGTTACAGATGAGTTTACCGACGATTGCAGATCTAGAGGAAGAAATGGAGGCGATCGCTGCCGAAGTTGAGCAGTCTCTAATATCTCAGGAGATAGAACAGCTTTCCCTATTTGCTGACCCCGCCACCCCTGATGAAGAATAAAGTGTTTTGCAAGTTTCCTTCGGAGCGGATATGCCAACCTGGTTACGAAGAGTCGCTTTCCCAAAGCGTTAAATCTCCATAGAAAATGAGCTGATCCATTTGCTGCACAACCTGTCTTGCAAGCCTACAATTCTGAATTAGAATACCCATCTCGATGTTTAGTGACATGGCATATGCTGTCAAGTTGGCGCTGGAGATAAAGAGCTGTTGGTAATCGCAAACAGCACACTTGGCATGCAGAGAACCATACCGCCCATGCTCATCCACAGGACGTTTTTCCTTTGGCCAGACATAGATCTGAAACCGTTCTAAGATCTCCCTGCCAAAGGTCGTTGCCATCCCAAAAGAAATTTTACCGTCGCTGGCTTCAGGGGTTTCAGCGATGATGCGAACTTTAACCCCACGATCAAGCGCAGCAATGAGTGCTTGAACAATCTCAGGAATGTTATAGATGGCAAAACTGACAATCAGGAGATCTTGCTGTGCGGCGCGAATCAGTTGTAACAAAGCTTGATCGGTGCGTCGTAGAGGAAGTGCGTCTGGATTCGGTCCAGTCCAAACCAGTTCAGCCGTTAGCTCCTGTTGGAGTCTATCTTGGCAATGTGCGGCAGTTGCCAAGGCGGTCGCGATCGCGTTGCCATCTAAGAGAGTCGCCTCGGTCTGCCACACATCAATCAAGTCATTGGTCAACTGTCGCCATGAGGCTCTCGGCAGTAAGGGCAGAAGCTTGTGCTTTAGTGTGGATGACCCACTAAAACTGACAGTCATGAGCACTCGCAGCAGGGAGTCCAGGGTGGAGGCTGGCACTTCCTGAGCGACCCGGCGTAACTGTTCCAGCAGTTTGGCAGAGAGGGTAGCCATAGGTCAAACTACCGACTGAAAGAAGGCGAGAGACTCTAATTCGGTCTTCACCGTTGGGACCAGGAGCGTCCGATCGAGGTATTTGTTGCCCCGTTCGCAGGATGTTTCTGGGCTGAAGAGGCAGGCATGGCAGGCAGCCCAATGTAAGGAGTTCAGGGATTGGAGCGGGCTATGCTCTGCACACAGAGGGTCAGAGGCACATAAGCGCATCTGCTCTAAAGCTTGACCAATATGACGACCGAGTGTTGTTGGTTCTCCTAAACTCACTAAGCCACCCAAGGTGCCTTCACTATCGGGTGCCGCTGTATAGAGCAGAATGCCTGCCATGGGTCCGTTATCCTCATCCGGGGACTTGGAGTAAATGCGCTCTCTTAAACTAGCGGCGCTATAACCACATTCAATGGCTAACTGTCGCATTAAGGCATGAGCGAACGAATGTAGTAGAAAGTAGCGAACGCCAGGGTAATTGGCATCAGGATCAAGCGATCGCGCTGTGCGCCAACGCCGATGCGCTTCAACGCTCTGTTTTTTGTAGGCTTTCAGTTGTGGCAAGTTCTCCCACTGCGAGATCGCTGGTTCGCTGAACTGAATAAAGAGACCTTCGCCGCGCACTTCAGTTGCTGGCACCCACTTTGGCTCCTGGCGGCTCAGGGGTGCCCAGCAGTCCTCCGGCAACTCGCCAGTTTCCGTAAAGTCACCAGGCGATTCAATCCGGGTAAAACCGACTAAGGCGCGGACTTCCCGCAGGCGTTCGACCAGCACGACTTGGCTGAAATAAGCCTCATAGCCTTTGGGCGCGGCCACAGACGAAAGCCAAAAATCAGCCGAATTGAGACTGGTATCTGCCTTAGAGAAAACCTGCCATTCGGGCGTTTTGATGTCTTTAGCTTCATCCTCCATGTTGTCCGCTGTCGCTGATCGCCACTGCTGTATCTGTGCCCAGAGTTCGGCGTCGGTATACTTCGCAAACTCTTTCAGTTGCCCAATCAGCCGGAAAGCAGCCAGCACTTCTAGACTGACGGCTTTTTCTAGTACCGTCCAGTGTTTCTCCACCAGTTGAGCCAGCCGATCAACCGTCGTGGGGATGGAGAGGACAGAGAGGGTAATTGGAAACCAGCTATTGGAAGCTCCTAAGGAAATGCCTACCATTTGCTGGTCGCAACCCCCGTCAGCAAAATGCCGCAGATGCACATGACGACCGCGACATTGAGGCAGATATTTTTTACCCAACTCTCCAAAGGCATCCGACATACGACGATTAGCCCCACAGCCATCGCATTTGACCTCAATATCAGCCGCCGAGCCGGAGACACCATACTCATACAACCGCAAGGTGCCCTTTTGACAATCGACACCGCGATGGACAAAGTAACGCCAGGGAAAATCATCCAGATGCCCATGTCGGCAAGCCACCAGAAAACGGGCAGGGATGACGGTGGGTGGATATTTCCCTTTGGGGCAGTTGGTGTGAATGTAGCGGTTTTGATCGGAGCGAAAGCGATCGGTCTTGAGGTCGAAGAGTCCAGATTGGAGCGGAGCCAGGAGACGGCAACTGGGACAGAGCATCCAGGTCGGGAACGGTGAAACTGGGATGCCTACACGCTGGCTCTCGTCTAAGAGCGGCGACAGGCTATCGGCTTCTGGTGGCACGGGCGGGGACAGTAACCGCTTGACCGTATAGCTGAGAGATCGCCGCACGACTGCCAATAAGCGTTCTTCTCCCAGTTCAGCCGCATGGGTCAGATCCCAATCATCCAGTCCCATCACCATCGTGGAGAGGTTCGGCAAATCAATCACGGCACCAATGCCAGCCGAAAATAGAATTTGGCTGGGACGGAGTTCCCCAACTTTGCTGCGGGGTTGTGCTTGTGCCATGGAATCCTCTCAATCAGGGTGAACTGGGCATGGGTTGAGGTGCGCGGAAATCATCCTCCGGAATGCGATCATCCAGAATGAGTCCAATCGTCGGCTCCACATTACGCAGTGAATTCAAGCAGGTGAAGGGTTGCCAGTCTCCCTGTCCCGGTTGTGCCAATAAGCCAGTCGTGATGCCGTCTTTTTTTGGTTTGTAGCCCAACACGGCTCCACCCAGCAGGTTGTCTGACTGCTCTAGCCAGTAGTCGAGTTTTGCTTCTAAGGACTGCCTGACCAAATCCCTGGTTTTAAGACCATCGACATTGGCTGCTCGTGTCACGATCGTCTCGATGGCTGCCTGAATGTACGGATGATTGCGATCGATCCGCCCTGCTTTATCATTCTGGTTGAGTTCGATGCCCTGCAACCGTACCAGGGAGACAAACAAGGCTGCTAACCCACGATCAATCGCGCGAGGCGCAAAGGGCGTGACGGAGAGAGCTTCGACGTGTTTGTAGAAGGTCGTGTGGTAATGTTCAAACTGCTCATAATGAGATAAATCTCGTGGTCGTGCCCAGTTATAGACTGTGAAGACAAGACCAGGAAAAGCGCGTCCGACACGAGACGTAGCCTGAATGTACTCTGCCGTCGTTTTCGGCTGCCCTGTCACCACCATTGTGCCTAACCGCCGCACATCCACACCCACCGAAATCATGTTGGTTGCCAGCAGCACATCAATGGGTTTGCGCGTATCGGTTTTCTTGTCGCGATTGGGGCTAAACGGCACTTCCAGCGCATCCAGCACAACAGGGATATCAGTGGAAGCAATACGGGAAGTCAGTTCTTTCACTTCCAGGCGCGATCTCTTTGCCAGCCCCCGTTGATCCATCTTGCCCAGACGGGACTGGATGTCGTCATCCACCAAGCGCCGTGTACCACCAAGTTCCCGCATGGAGTTGAAGTAGCCGACCAAGGTCATCCAAGGGTCAGCCGCTTCGCCATATTTGCCATAAAGTGCCTGTGAGGCAGCAAGCACCGCCGTATAAACTCTGATTAGAGCCGCTTTGAGCCTGCGTCCTGTGGCACAGATACCTAGATAACGCCGTCCGGGATACTCTTCACCAGGCTCGCGTTGAAGGGAAAAGAAGTTGTCGGTGACATCCAAGCCTTGCGGTGGGAAAACCTGCACCTGTCGTAGGAAGAGATGATGGATCTGGTCACGCGCTTGCCGGATGGTCGCCGTGGAAGCGATGACTTTAGGACGGACTGTTTTACCGTCCACCGTCCAGGAACAGAGTTTGTCTACTGCTGTTTCGTAGAGACCGACTAGAGTGCCCAGCGGTCCACTGATCAGGTGTAGCTCGTCTTGAATGATTAGATCTGGGGGCCGCAGGGGATTAGAAGGGAGGGTTTTAGCCAGCGGTTGACCATACTTGGCAGGATGGCTCGGCGAATCCTCGATTTCAGGCGAGACAAACCCATGTCGTTGACAGTAGCCGTCTACCTGCCCAAACAACATTTGCACAGCACCATTCCACGGCATCTGGGCAAACTTATCAACGGTGGCAATCAGCAGTGTCGGTAGACGACGATAAATTTCTTCATCGACCACCAGAATGGGCAAGCCTTCGGTTGGGGATTGTTTTTGCGTAAACAGACAGCGACCGAGCGCGTCACCGCAGTAAATGAGGGTACGCGCCTGTCCTTTAGCAAAGGACTCCACTTTAATATGCTGCTTACCGGGGTCAATTTTGGTGCCGCACCAGGGGCAGTTTGTGAGTTGATGGGGAGAGCCACTGCTGGTCGGCTGATATTGTCCCAGCTTTTGCTTAAGGAATTCTTCGCTTTGCTCCGTGCGGTTGGGAGTCGTTTTTTGACCGACCCATAAGCCAATTCGAAACGGCTCGTTGCCCCATTTAGCAGTATCCTCTCGACGAATCGCTTCACAAGCACAAATCAAGGCTGTGGCCCGCTGGAATTGCTGCAACGTCAGCAAGCGCAGGGTGTAACGCATTAACACCGCCACACCTGCGTCTCCAGACCGTCCGGCGATCGTGCCTTGTAAGCGTCGTAGTCCAATTGTGTAAGCGGTCAGTCCCAAATAGGCTTCTGTCTTACCACCTCCGGTGGGGAACCAGAGCAGATCGGCGATCGCTTCGGTTTCGTGGCTGCGATCGGGGTGGTGCAGGTCAGTAATACTGGGTAAGTTCAGCAGGATGAAGGCAAGCTGAAAAGGTCGCCAGGAGCGATTTTTGGGAATATCAACGGTGTTTAGTTCAACAGCCTCGCCCCGGCGCTTCTGTTCGGCAAAGAGTGAATGCACCCGTTGCTGCCACATCGCTCGGTTGGCGAACTGAAACGCTTCCAGGGCTTGTGAATCCGCCTGCAATAGGGCCAGACCTGCCTGAATGCGCTCTAAGGTGCGGGTACACTTTGCTAACGTATCATGGGCGATCGTCTCATAGCCTTGCAGTTGGGCAGTGGCATCAGCAACACGAGCCGCCTGCTCAACAATCCAAGCGGCATAGGCCGCGACCAGAGGATTCAGTTGCTCCAGCAGGGCGGTCGGGGAAACCTCGGCTAACACCTGCATATCGAGAACGAGTCCTGCTAATCCGGGCATCTCATCGGGTGTGGGCGCATCGGTCTTAGGGACTTCGTAGGTGGGCACAACCCTTGTGCACAAACGCACAGAACGATCAGTGCTGCCGTCTGCTAACTCTACATGAACACCAGTCCCAAGCCCCACGGCAAATTCAACCTGATGCCGATAGAGCATAGCCATTTCTTGTTCTTCGGCGTACTGCACCGGGTCGAGTTTACCCACTGAGCGTTGCTGCGCTTTGCGGATGAAAATATCGCGCTGATTTAGGTCTGCGGCTTCTACGCTCAATTCGGGCTGAAACAGCCATGCTTGATCAGGGGAACGCTCCGGTTCGCGCTGTTCGTTGACTAGGAATAAACTGATGATCCAGTCATCGTCACAGGCACGGATTTGCCCCCGCACATAGACCTCACGGTCTGGGTCAATGCGCCAGGGTGCAATGTCACCTGCTTGAAGCGGTATCGGTGGGGATTGCCCCACGACGGGATACCTACGCCAAACTGTTTTCGGTGCGCCAGTGGGCGTTGCTATAGCTTCACTTTTGGCACGCTCGTACTGCCCCCAGCCCGCTTTGATGGTGATGGCGGGAGCCGTACCGCTCACGCAAAAGCTCAGGCCCAGCGAAGATGGGAACATGGTTTCGCTGACTGGATTGGTCGTTTCGGTAGTGCCATCATCGATCGTCCCTGTGCCACCCACAGCCAGTTCATCGATCTGTTCGGCGCTCTCATCCACGGTGCCCGTTTTAGCGGTAGCCAGTTCGTCTGTTGGTTCTACCAGTTCCTCGCTTAAAGCCGAACGATTGCGTCGGTGGAGAGGAGCCAATAAGCCAACCAGGTAGCGATCGCTGACTCGGGCTTCATCCACTTCTTCGTATTCCCCGCCCGCCGGACCCAATAAATCCGCCAGTACTGCCTGTTCTAACTCAGCTCGGATTTGGTAATGAGACGGTGGCTTCAAGATGGGTGGAGGATCAGACGGTAGCGGTTGCTCCTGGCTAGCAACCGCTTCAACAGCGGGTTGCTGCGCTTCCTGGGTGTTCCCCGGCACAAATTGCATCTCGATTAACTTGCCTTGTCCTTCGCCCTCTCCCTGGGTTGTTGCCACAAATTGAGGTTCGACCAGACTAGGTTGCTGCCAAACCGTAGGCGCTACTTTAGCAGAGGGCGCTGCGGCTTTCACTCTCTTGGTCTGTTTCGGTGCGGCTTGCAGCACCTGCACTACTTTCTTCACGATCGTGTCGGACAGGGTGCTGTCTTCGCAGTCGAGAACATCTGTATCGTCAGAGAGATCTAGCCCTGCCAGCAACACGGCGAGATGCGGCTCAGGGGCAGAAACGACAGCACTCCAATCCAGTTGCGCTGTACGATCGCGTAACTGTTGGTTGACCGCTACCAGGTCTAAAGTCCCCGGAAGCGTGGCTGGAAGTTTGATAATGTTCATGCGTTGCCAAGGTTCCAGAGGCGAGGATCGAATGTTTGGAGCAGAGGTGGTGGTTGCTTGGCAGGCACCAGCACCAACAGGGCACGCATGGCTCTTGTCATGGCAACATAAAGAGTGCGTCGCTCACGGGTCATCATTTCCGCCACCGCTTCTGGTGCAGTACCTTTGGCGATCGTCGGGTAGGCACCTTCCAAAAAGCCTGCGATCGCCACGATTGGAAATTCCAACCCCTTTGCCCCTTTAAGTGGTAACACCTTCACTCCTTTATAGCTGAGATCCAGGTCTTTGCTGGTCATAAACCGCGCGTCAAGGCTCAGATAGTTTAGTTGTCCTGTGAGGTTTTTACCAGCTTTTTCAGTTGGCACCAGGATCGCACAGGCTCCCAGACCTAAGCGAAATTCATGAGCGGCGGTACGGCAGAACTGAGCCAGTAGACTGCCTTCAGAGGCACGGTCTGGGATGGCCCGAACTGCTGGCGGTGGACCTGTATGGACATAGAACCGTTCCTTGTCATCTTCTTCCAATATGCCGTCTTGCAGGTAAGCAAAGGCAGCTTCGCCAATTTCTTGGGTGGTGCGGTGGTTCACTTTGAGGATGCCTGTGCGCCCCACAAACTTGAGGGACTCATGGATTTCACTCCAGCGGAAACTGCTGCCGTAGATGGACTGGTTGGCATCGGCGGTAATGAAGAGGCGATTCGTTTGCTTGCAGAGGTGGATCAGAAAACGTAGAACAGTCGGGCTAAGGTCTTGGGCTTCGTCGATGATGACGGCATCATATAGTAGTGGCTCTGGAGTGTTTTGCAGTAGAGCTAACGCACGCTTCCGCATCTGTGCCCAGGTTTCCATGCCTTGGTCTACAAGAAGACGATCGCAGTGCTGCCGCAGTTGCCAGATGGCTTGCCGCTGCACTTTGTTGAGTGGCAGGCTGCGACCTGTGCGGGGGGTGGCGCGGTAAGCTTCTAGCGTTTCAATGCCTCTGGCATCAATCATCTCGGTCAGTTCTTCCAGCAGGTATTCCGGTTGCAGGCGTTGCAGAATCAGTCGCTGTGCCTGTTGCTGCAACGCATTGCCCTCTACGGTCGCGATCGTCTGGGGTATGGCTTGTTGCACCAGCTTTAGCAGGTCTTTAGTGGTCGCAATGTTCGGTGCTCCTGTAGCGTGGCAGACCAATGAGTAGATCAAGGCATCGGCGGTCTTCACCTCCACAAACTGAGCGTCCTGCCCCAAAAGCTCTTGCAGCAGTTGTTCAGAGAAGGTAACAAGAGCGTTCGTGTAGGTGGTGAAGAGAATTCGGGGCTGGCTGACACCGCTGGCTTGCAGTTGTTGCAGAATCTCACGGGTACGGTAAAGTGCCACCGTACTTTTACCTGTACCGGGACCACCCTTGAGCAGTGTCGGACCGGTAGCGTTACTTGCCCAAGTGACAAATTTCTCTTGCTCAGGGTTGAGCTTGAGCAGGAAGCCAAGTAAATTCCCTTCTTTGAAGCGCAACAGTGCATCGGGGCTACCCGTAACAAAACTGGGCTGATTGAGGACTTGATCAAAATTGGGAGCCGTAATGCAATCGAAAAGTCGATCGCGCACTGCCCCTGGCACATCGGCTTCTAACAAGTCATCAAGGGTACGACAAGCCAGGAGAGTAGGAAAACAGCTTTTGGGAATGAGCAGGCGATCGAGTAATTCCTCGGTTAGCTCAACAGGTAAAAGGTTCTCCGGCTCCCCTTCTCCCAAAATAGGCGAAGGGGTTGGGGGATGAGAGCGGTTCGGAGTCAACAAATCTTCAAGATTAGCAAAGGCAGCGACATCGACTTCAGTTTCTTCCGCTATCAATTTGTCACCCTTATAGACATCCTTACGAGCATCAACTCCAAGCAGAGCAACCCAACCATCACCGTAGGTATAAATGATGCGGAAATCTCCAGACCGCAGGCGGTAAATATCGCCTTTGTACCCGTATAGCTTCTTCTTCAGACTGCCGTGGGGCTTAGGGTCATCCCGTAAAACCTCGATTTTTTCCAAGATCTGCATGACTCGCTCTTTGGGGATGGCGAGCAGTTGGTTAGTAAAGGTGGGTTTGTGAATGATCTCGAAGGGCATAAATTAAGACGGTGTTGGGGAAGTTTGTAGCGCTGAATCAAGCTCTCAAAGATAAACAAGTGACTGTGAGGCTACTGAGCTTCTTTTGTTCAGTCACAACATACTTCCAAAGATGATTCCGTCCATGTTTTGAGTCTGTCCTTCTCCAGTAAAGCCATTCCACGGTGAATCGTCACTACTTCTCAGGAGTGGCTCGTCGGCCCTTTACCAAAACTGAACGCCAAAGCGCTCATTCAGATTGTCTAGGAAGCGATCGCACTCTTGATAGGTTACCCACCGACGCTCGTACTCTCGAAAGGTCTTGGTGTGTCCCTGTTGCAGATAGAGGTGCAAGTATTCATGCCAAAGCAAATATTGAATCACGTCTTCACTAACATCGGGACTATCAAGCAGGCGGTTAAGCCGAATTTTACCTTGCCCATGAGGCTGACCGGGTTCCCAGTAAGCCTGTCCATACCAACCTTTCACTAAGCGCTTTGTCCACACCACAGAATGCCGTTGAGGCAATGGTTGATCGATCCCTAGCAAGCCGGAAGCCAACTCCAGCACTTTCACCATCTGATGGTCTAAATTGTGGTGCGGTCCCGGTTGTAGCGTTTCTTCGGGTCTAGGGTGGAAAATTGGCACTGCCCGTTGAAAGCGAGTACTAGCGTTTAGGTGTTGCTTTTCGTAGAGAGCATCGTCGATCGCGGCTCGAAAGTCTCGGAGCGAAGGATAAATCGCTTGAGCCAAAACGGTGTAGCGTTCCTCAGTCAAAGTATTCTGTGCCTTGGCTCCTAAGTCATCTTCAAAAATGCGGCTTGCAATGCAGTAAGGATCGCACGCTTCTCGATCGGCGAGGTCGTTATACTCTGGGCAGTCTCCACCTGCTAGCCGATGTTCGATGACCTTTTGCACATCATGTTGAGAGGGTAGGGGATAATCAGAATCACAAAAGAATTCATCGAAGGGAGTGTCTGCTTGCATCGTTGCAAGCGCTACTTGAGTCCGTGCCCATAGATCCTTCAGCAGTGCTTCCCAGGATGAATGTTGATGCTCGTAAACGGCAATCACCTGATAAACATCTTCACCATCCTGGTCGCGGGAGAGCAGATACCAGCCGTGTGGGATTGCTTCAAAGACATCTGCCTCAAAGCCCCGCCCTTGCATCGCCATTCGAGCTGCTGTTGCTCGAATTAAATCCCAGGGCAGCATCGAAACCAATGTTGGAGTCACCACTTTTGTAGATTTTTCAGCATCAGGCTCTGGAGGCACAATATCTGGAACTAGCGCCAATGGGCTTTGCCATTCGCGGAAGCGTTCCCAGTGGTCTTCAAACGAGACAATGTAAGCGTCCTTCGTTCCGCTAGCTTTTGCACCTCTTAACGCACGTCCAATCATCTGACGCATTAAAATTTCACTAACCGTTGGACGAGTCAAAAAGATGGTTTGGATGCCAGGAATATCAACGCCTTCAGTGAGAATCTGGACATTCACCAGCACATCGATCGCGTCTTCACTCTCTGGGTCACGGAAACGATGCATCCTTTCCCGATTGTTGGTTGGTTCGCCGTCAAGACGATAGCTGGCAACATAGTCTGCTTTGATACCTTTGGCTTGCAGCCGTTCCGTCAGGAGTGCGGCATGGGACACATCGATCGCAAAAATTAAGGTCTTGCCATATTTCTCGTGGTTTTGCAGGTAGTGATCGACAATGAGGCGGTTCCGTTCTTCCAGATGACCAATCCGTTGGAGCCAAGCTTCGCTCAGGTCATGGAATTGAGCGAGAAATTGCTCATCTTGCGGCGTGACCCCTGCCTCCACCTCAGCCTTCGTTGCGACCCGCACTGGTAAGGGACGAGCCAGAAACTGGCGTTCAATCAGAGTTTTGATGGGTACGTCGTAAAGAATCCGGTTGCCAAAGAGTTTGGCAAGGGTGCCTCGCTCAGCTTCTGCTGTACGAGTCGGTGTGGCGGTTATTCCTAAAATACGGCGATTATCAATCGTTCCCAAGCGGTTAATCAGCGCCTGGTAGCTTTTCGCTGTGGAGTGATGCGCCTCGTCAATGACCAGAAAGCTCTTGGGGTCAGCAAGAATTTTATCAATCAGATCAGGGCGACGGGCAAGGCTGCTGACTGAGGCAATCAGGATGTGGTCTGCCGGATCAATTTGGGTGGTCGAGCAGTGAATGCCGGAAATAATACGAACCCTCAGCTTTCCGAGGTGGGTTGCGAAGCTCGCCAAATTGTGAAACTCTCGTGCTGCTTGCTCTAGCAATTCATGCCGATGCGCCAGCCAGATTAAACGATAGCCACGATTGATTACGTTCTGCATCAACCAACGAGCGCTAGTAAAGGTTTTCCCTGAACCTGTAGGCATGACCAAAAGACCCTGAAAAACCTGGGTCACTTCAGACTCTGCGAAATGGACCGATAGTTTGTCCCAGGCTTCGCTTTGATAATCGTAGGGCTGACGGGAATCTACAGGCTGTTTAGCTGGATCGAGAATGACAAAACGAGGCACAGAGCCATCGGTAGGAAACAGAAGCGGATCATCCGGTTGGCGATCCTGGTCGCCGTAGCGCAGCATTGCTTCCAACAGTCGCAGCCGCACTGTTTTGGAGTTACGGCATTTTCTGACATAAGCAACGCAATCCGTTTGAGTTTTGGGGTTGCCGAGTGGACCGATGCCTGCGTCAATTAGCTGCTCCACAAGCTGAGGAGTCCCAGAATAGTCGGGTAGCCAGCATTGTTCTAGCGTTGGCTTCATGCGCTCAACGAAGTATTCATCCGGGCGGCTATGTTTATTGGTCAGCCAGGTTAGTGGATCGGACTCCAGACGAGAGGAGTAGCCATTTGCATGGGCGATCGCTTTTACCGTCCCTTCACCAAACGCATCCCAAGAGAAACGGTATTTTCGAGCCATTAATGATACCTGTTGAGTGCCACCTTCTAGGATGCCCACTTCTGGCTGGCGCAAACTTAACCATTCAGTGAAGAGGCAAGGCTGTCTGGCTAGTCTTAATAGTCGTCATCGCCCGGTGCCCATATGTCGGGAAAATCGCACAAGCCAATCATATCAAGGTACTGACGGGTCGTTACCTAATTACTGAATTCTGCTTCGTTGTCATCATCCTCGAGCAAGTACGCAGCATCTTCTCTAATCCGCTCGACTAACCAATGGCGCGATCGCTTCTCTCGATCGCCACTTTTGCAAGTGTTAAGTCAGGCGATCGCTCCAAACTCATCTTTGACTAGAGGTTGATAAATTGGGCTAGAGAAGGGATGAAAATTTTCTGACCAGGCAGCGGTCAAATTACAGAGCAGACGGAATTGGAGCGGTGTTGGTGAAGGATTTACTCGCTCTACGGTTACGTTCACCTGTTGAGGAAACTGGCAGATTAGTTCAAAGAAATCTTGGGTGAGGTAACGAGGGCAGTAACCAACGAAGTGTAAATCCTTTGTTCTCAGGATCAGGGCACGAGAATCAACTGGGTTTTGAAGGTCATGGGTTACGAGCAATGGAGTTTCGGGCTGAAGAGACTGAACATACTGCTGAATGGCTTCGGGGAAGTGGCGCAGTCCGTGGGCAAAGAAGTGAACATGATAGTTGCCCTGCTCATCACGCTCTGGGCAAGGGAAAACCTCAAGGCTATCAGTCTTACGTTTTCCACCACTGCGAGCCAGGAGAGCGATCGGATCGTCTTGTTGCTCAGGAATATTGAGCCACTGCACAAAATTTTTGTAGTCAGGGCGGGAAGGGCGAAGAAGGCGGTTTGCAAAGAGTGGAAAAAGTTCAGCAGAGCTATAGCAATGGTAGAGGTCGGGAAATGACCATAGAGGTTGAAAGTTCGCTTGTTCTTTGGCTTGAATAGCTCCTTGAAGGTAGCTAAAATAATACAACCCACCTTCAGAAGTTAGCTTACCTACCGGGAACCAGGTTCTGGAGGTTGGGTCTTGCCAAGCTAAAAATAGGGTTTTCAATTCAAATCCTTTCGTAAATGCAGTAGCCTACTTCTGTTGATTTCAAGCATCTGGTGACCGAATTCTAGAGCAAGTGGTGAGATTCGGCTTGCCGGGATTCGCTCAAAGAGCGCTTTGACCGCTTGAAGTGGGACTTTAGCTAATTGATCTAACCATATTGTCGCTGACCTTGGGTAGTCATGAGCGATCGCTGCAAAGACATCGAACGTTAACATTAGCTGCTTATCGCTTTCCTGCTGGTAAAAAGCAGATCTTGATTTTTGGACATATTGTTGAATGGTTCGATACTGAATCCGTTTCTGTCGGGTTGCGTCAAGCAGTTCTCGCCCCAAGCAGGAGGCATGATCATAGGTGGGAGCCAGATGAGGAATTCCTTCAGGCAACTGAACGACAAAGCCCCAATTTTCATGGTGGCGATCGCCATTGCTAATCCAAGCATCCAGAAGCAAATAGCCCACAAAGGTAGAGATAGCCTCAGCGATGCCTGCGAGTGGAGTCCAGTTAAGAGGGCTTTTTAAACCAGGACTTTTGAGTGCTTCAAGAACGATTGTGATTGTGTGCTGGGAAAGTTTATAGCCTTGATTTTTGGGATAGATGGATACCAAACCTGCAAGGATGTCATTGCCGTGAATGAGTGCAGTGCTTTTAGGAAGGAAGCTTGGCGAGATTACCCCAGGTTGTCCCTGCCAGGTAGCCAGCTCATAGGTCGTGTGGGGCAAGCCCAATAATCGAGCAAGTTCAGCAGCGATTTTCTCAGACCAGTCTTCGCCAGTATTGGAACGAGCCAATTTGAAGAGACAATTCCCTAATTCTGGATGGTGGAACCAGAACTTGAACTTTGTGCCCATTGCTTCTTCAGCTTGAGCAGCATCGTCTGGAATTTCAATGATAGGGAAAAAATTGGTTATCAGAGCAGGGCTTCTCTCCGTAAGATTATTGTTTTCCCAAACTACCAAATATTGTCCGCAACAATCTTTTGAGTGCAATTTGCCACTTGTGAACCCGATCTACTGTTTTAATTCATTTAGTTTGATTTTGACTAACGTCAGAGCTTTCCCGGCTTGTAGCGGGAGAAACTACCAGCCCACAGGTAATTAACCCAGTAGCAACAGCAGACCCCCACATGAAAGCTTGTGCCCAGATACCCCAGTCACTCCAGCTACCGAGTATTCCGAAGATCAGCAGAATAATACATGCTAAACCGTTACTGATAATGCCAACTGTTACAGCATTACCAATATCTTTGTTTCTACTAAAGTCACGGTATCCCAGGACATATCCTGCCCCCAAAGCAAAATAAGCTGCTCCTAGCAAACGTATAAACACGATCGTATCTTCTGGATTGGGGAATCCTATTGCTATCAGCCAGGATGAAGGGAACCCGAGTAGTGGCACGCTCCAGAGTCCAAACGTCAAGATGATCTTGAAGAGAAGAACTAACTGCAAAGGTTTCATTTCGTCTTCGCACACTGAATTTGATTAAAGTGGATCACAAAAACTAGGTAGAGGGTGAAGATCACTCACAAAAAAACGATAGAAGTAGTTCACAAGTAGAAAGTCACAAGTAGAAAGCTCATTCAAAGCAAGGTTGACGTGAGACTTTAATTTCTAAAGGCTTGAAAAACTTTCATCATCCCCGTTAACAATAGTTCAAAAGTTCCAATTAGGATAATGGGTAAGAAGCTTAAAATCTTGAGAAGAGATGATTTAGCTTCTATCAAAATAATCCTAATGGAGCGAAGCAAGATTCTAGCAATCCTAACTTTTTGGCTTAATCGTAAGCTTGCCAATGTGGGATCTTCAGTCAGAAATTTCTGTCCATGTACCCCTTCAATTTGCTCAACAAGGTTTTGAATTTCCCCATCACTAATTTGAAGATCGGAACAACGCTGGTGCAGCCAGACGAGTCCCGATAGTCTACCTAACAAGAAATCATGTTCGCGATAGCGTTTGTCAAAGAAGCCACCAAAGGCTCCAAAGAAGTCACTAGCCAGTAAACCTGCTGTGTCACCTTCATCAAGCTTTGTTTGAATGTAACTATTCTTGGATAACGCTTTGTCGATCGCTTCTAGTTTTTTGATTCCTTTAATCTTGCCAATAGTACTGGGAGAGATACGATTCAATTGAATGGAGCGATAAGGCAGAGGTTCCTCTAATTTGTCTTTTATTTCTGAAGATAAAGGTAGAGAACCGAATTGTTTTTTTAGCAAGTCGCGTAGATTTCTTCGATTTTCAAATTCTCGCTTATAAGCTTCATTGCGTTCCCGAATTTCTTGAAGCCTAATCGCATCATGCTCGGTTTTAGTCAACGTTAATGCTTTGATAGCGACCGTTAGCATCGGAAAATATTTCTGAAATAAGCTCGGTTCTTCTTTTTGCAGAGTCTCCAACTTGTTTACTGGTTTAGGTTGGATGTAGACATATCGTCTACGATTCTCGTTTTGAGTAACATCATTGTCTAGATCAAGCTTTAGTCCATCTAGATTCAACCCCAACTCTGTCCAGTATTTCTTGAAAGGGTTAGCATCTGATGGATAGTGCGTATTTGACAGAAGATCATTCTCGATTTGAATTCCTTTGCCAATGGGCAATCCGTCCAATACGCCTCCATCTGTATAAGAAAAAACAAATTCCTTCTTGTTGGGATCTGAACCAACAATATCTTTTAGCAAGCCTTTATCGTATGAGTCTTTGTAATCATCAACTAGATTCTCAAGATTCGGGCTATCTATCCGCGAGTCATCTGTAACGGGTGGGAAAGCAACAGGAAAAGCGCCAGATGCTCGTCCACCAGTGATGACTTTTCTCCACATTGAATTAACTTTTTCAGTATCTAGCTCTGAATGGAAAAGAAAGAGACGAGTTTCCGCACTGGAAAGTACATGAATTGAATCTCCATCTTCAGTCTTGAATTTAGTGTCCTTCAAAAGACCCTGAAGATTTGTCAGAGTCATGAGCAGAGCAAGAGGTTGTGTCTTTTCTATAGCTAGAGGCTCTTGTGTGATTAATTCTGCAATTTCTGCAATCTTTTTACCGGATAGTACACTCCACTGTCCATCTTCTGGAGCAAAGCCCAAGCGATCGATTCCTTCCATATCGATTTTTTCGACCCAAGCTTTGTAGAAGATGTTGTCTTCTACAGGTTCGCTAAGTATGCGCTCACGATTTTCTCGCAGTAGGTAGTAAGCTGCGATCGCTCCTGTCATGGCTCCGGCAGAAGCGCCAGTAATAATATCAACAATAATCTTTGAATCTGGCTTAACGGCTTCCTTGATCAATTCATAGAAAATTCCTGCCATATAAGCGCCCAACGAAATACCACCGGAGCAGTTAAGAGTAACAGGAATAGGCGGAACACTTCTTTTTGGAGTGATTACTTGGCTCATGAGTTTTTGTTCGCGTGTAATAGGGGCAGCGGAATGTCATGGGATTCAAAGAGAAGCCTAATTAATCCGGATAGGGTTGATAAAGGTTTGTAACGCTGGATGGTTACAGCAGGCTCATTTGACCCTCGCCCGCTTTGGCTCTAGTTTTTTGTTGGTCATCTTTCCTTTTTTCTTACCGTGTGACTGCTAGACGCATTAGCTCCAGTTCCCAATTTGGATGGAACCAATTGGCAGGAAATGACGAGCCTCACCGGGATGCCATTATTCATACCTAGAGCAGCACTATCTACCGGACCTATCACAGCACATTGTTACGGAGCGTGTCATTAACCCTCTCTATTTTTGAAATGAGTTGAATAGCTACAAGGGAAGTGCATTTTCAGTAGAGCCAACACTATTTCAATCTGCTCGGTTTCGCCCTCATAACCAAAGCGAAGACATTTCAAATCTTTATTGTGCTGGAACTGGAACACACCCAGGAGCAGGTTTGCAGGGGGTAATGAGTTTTGGGAAAATTGTGGCAGAAATGATCAAAGAACTATAGGTATAGCTTGATTATGAACCTTGCAACTTTAATTCTTGCTCCCAACTCTCAAAAACTTCAATGTCAAAAATTCCCCTGGCACCAACTGTTCCACCATAGTGATCCGGTGACTCTCCTACAAAAGCCTCATGCAGTTGAGGCTCATCTTCTACTAATAGAGCATTTAATCGAATTCTTCGTGGCTCTACTCCGTCTGTGTCTCCAGCCACAAAAAACTTTCCATTAATCGCTAGATGTAAGCCAACATTGTTCTCTCTTGCTTTAGGCGCAACATTATCTACAATCTCAAATAACTTCGATAGCTCAACTAAGTTTGTACTTACGCTTAGGATGAGAACTCGCGCATTAATCAATACAGCTACATCAATGTTCTTTTCAACTGATTTCTGGATATCAGCAAGTCTTTCATCTGTTTGATGCTGATCGGCTTTATCGCTAGAAACAAATAATGATTTACACTCTGAAATAACAAGTGTATCTTCAGACAACCAGAATAGATCGATTTCTGCAAAATTTGTCTTGCTACCTGCTTGAAAGATATCACCACCGAATTGAATAAAGCCTGAAGTTGAAGATGGAATTTTTCTAAATAAGGCAGCAGTCATTAAAACCACAAGTCCGCCCTCCTGAACTAAACGGGCTACTAGTTCGTTAGGTTTATAAGTAAACTGTAATCCATGCAATGGAATTTGAAAATTTTCAGCACAACCCCTACAATCGACAAACTCACTAATTTCTTCTAGAGAAAACCAGTCCTGTAAATTACAATTTGGGCATTGCAAAGGATACCCACGTCTTATAAGTCCGCTTGCTAGTAAAGGTGAAAGTTTCTGATTAAGAATTTCATTTATTTTCTTTTTATCAAATCCATAGTTCTTTTCTAGAAAAGTAATGATTCCATCTCTATATAGACCCTGCTGTTCTGCTCTATGAGCCACAAGAGCAGCAATAATTTCTGAACCCCCAGTGTTCAATAAACTAACAACCTCTCCTAATCCATTCAACCGTTTAACTAATCCCTGAGCATACCGAGTGTGTTTGTTAAGTTTAACTTCTAAGCCAGCTTCCTTTACCTGTGTACTAATGACAACTTCATCAGGGTGAATATAGAAACAAGCTTCTCTCCCTGGCAATGTAATTCCTGTAATTCCTTTTGGTGTGGCTCTTACTGGTAAGTCTCTTCGTAACCAAAGTTCTCCAAAATTTTCTTTATTGTTTTCTGCATACTCAATCCTTTGCAGCTCGTTTGTAAGCAGAATAGAGTTCTTGCGAGTGTTAGGACTAAAGAATTTTGAGCCTGATTCAAATTTGACTTCTGCGGTATAGCCAAATGTAAATTCAGTATTTGTGTGACCCATGGGGGTTAAGGGCACAAATCGAACAGAACCGTTTCCACCGATTGAACGAGTAAAATTGGTTGTTTCATCAGAATAAAGATGTCCAATAATAGAATCGAATTTGAAGTTTGAATGGCAGACTTTAACCAATATTTCGTGTCCTGCTGTAGCAAAGGCACTCTTCAAATTTTCATGCATTACCGCAGCGTCTTCCGGTGTGGACGCGACTGTAATATATATCGCTCTGATAAAAGGGATGAACTGAACAATTAACAAGGTAAGACTTTCAATGTTATTTAAGAAATTAGCTTTTGGCAAAATTATCTTATTTTTCGGAAACTTCCATCGAGTATTCCAAAAAGCAGCGGCAATATCAATATTTTGACCGTCATCAAGAAAAATACACAAGGTTTCAGGGTCATCTACCATCATTAAGTAGGAATAAAATAACTCAAATCTTGTCCCAGTCCTATCCATAGTTAATTGAATAGGATTCATATATTTGGAGATGACTAGACTAAGCTTCAAAAGCTCTTTAATATCTGTAGGTCTAGAATATGTAGTAGCTCCTAAACGTTGACCAAGGTAGTTTTGAAATTTTTGTGTTGGAGTTCCTACTTGTACAGCAAGTTCAAAATTATAAGAGGTACCCTCCTCTACAAGCCGGATGTTACTCTCCTCCAAACCTTCAGGATAAATAACGGGAAGAATAGTCTCCATCCGTGATATTACACCGCCAAATAAGCGAAGCAAATCATCTCTAGAGCCATTAATATGTTTCTGAACTTCATCTCTTGAAATTGGACGAAGTAGAACTGGCAATTGATCCAAGACTTGGGATACTTGTGGTGGTAACCCTTCGTGCGGTACAAAAATGTAATCAGGGTTTATCCACTGAAGAGTTGTTCTGAAATCACTAATTTCAGCGTCACCGTTCGGGATCGGTAAGATTACATTAGCAAAACCGCCCCATATTTGCGTGTATAAGGCTATAGCGTCAAGGAATTCCTCTCGATCTCGAACCAAATATACATATTTCAAGGGGCGAGAGTTGAGCTTTAGCGTAACTTCGCGATCGTGGGTTTGCATATTTCCTCATTCAAAGAGAGGCATAGAACTGATGGTCAGAACAGCAAAATTTGTTCAGGTGAGGAATTCGATTTTATAGTAGTTTTCTTCTTTGATCCTGACTTACCTTTCTTCTTGCCCTTATCATGCAAACCCTGGGCAACCTCTTCGGCATATCGCTGATGGTTCAACTCCAAGAGCCGATCGAGCACTTCCCGTCGGGCGGTTTCGCTAATGGTGAAGCGATCGCCCTGTTTGGTCTTATGAAAACCGTGCTCTAGGTCGAGGTCTTGCCAACCGTAGGCAGCGGCTACTGCCTGATCCATTTCAATGTGCAGCGATCGCAATTTCTGAATATCATCCGCCGTCTCGTTGGAATTATGGAAGCGGTTGTAGGTTTTGGTGAGTCCTTCCTGCCGATCGCGCATGACTGCCTGACGATGGGTGTAGTAGGTTTCGCCGATCGTATTGAGGGTTACGAATTGGGTGCTGAGGTCTGACGGGTCGGGTGTGGGGAAAGGGAAGGTTAGAAAGCAGTCTGAGGGAGAGTAATTTATATCAAGGCGCATTGTTGAGCTATGGAGCCAAGCCCAATGATAATGAAAATTTGATTGCAGCAAAGCAAATTCTGAATATTGACTCAAAGGGAAAACTGCGAGTCTATGGGCAAAAACTATATTTGGTAACTGAAAGGCGAAACCCAGATGATTATTAACAAGTGATAAAGTCAAAGCTCGATCGCACCCCTCGATCGCCCCATAAAGCGCCGGACATTTCTCCGCATACTGCCACCATTTTTCACGGCGTTCTTTTCGATTATTCTTATCTCGCTCAGGCTTCACCTTCTCACGCACGATCGCTAAACAATCAGGATAATCGGCGGCATAGGGCGCACCCTTTGGCTTCTTGGGATCATCATGGTCTGCGTCTAACGCCCAGTCTTTGAAATTAATCACCCATCGGCTCGGTGATTGATCGGGGCGTGAGTTCAAATCTTCTCCATTCAGGTAAGGAAACAGGACATCTTTGTTTTTGGGATCTTTGTCGATGAGTGCCTGTGCCTCTTCGGGCGTGAGCACAAATCCCATGCCTAAGACAATTGAACCTTGAAATGATTTACTTTGATTTGCGATTAGCTGATACGGTTTCCCAACAGATTTCCCCGGTGGCGTGAGAAATGATGTAATTCCTGGGACAACTTTTTCATCTAAAACATAGTCATTTTGCCATTGCTGTTTGCATAACCAAAGATGAGCAACTTCTAAACTGGCTGCACCAATCCAAGGACGGCTCGGTACAGCCCGATGAATCACGCAACCATTTGCCACTAATTGATCTAACCCCACTTCACGGGTATCACCTTGAGCAATGGTATTGGTTGCAACTAAGCCGAATCCTCCAAAATTGCTGATGAGTTGATTGGCTCGCAGGAAGAAGTAAGCGCAAAGATCCGCGCTGCCTCGTTGACCGTTTGCCAGATATTCCACCAAGAAATTTCGGTAGTCTGTGCCGATCGCGCCTGTAATTTTTTGTCCGCCTTGAAAGGGTGGGTTGCCGACGATCGCCGCAAATCCCTTCGGTGCATCTTCCTGCAAAAACACTTCAGGAAACTCCAAAGCCCAATGGAATGCTCTCCGAGTTGGTTGTTTCTCTGGTTTACCCAAATCCAACATCCGGTCTGCTTTTTCCCGCAAAAGCTTGAGACGGTGGTCTTGCTCCTCTTCATCCTCAGTCAGCAAAGCATCCTCTACCGAGCGTTTCAATACCTCTAACGCCTCAGCGGCTAAGTTCTCCGCTTTTCCCGATTGCGTCAAAGCCTCCCCAATTAACAAATCGCCGACCAGTTTCACCCAACCCAGTGCGGCTTCTGCTTCTTGCAACAAGGTTTCCTTCCGCTGTAGATCCTGAATGTCATTGACTGAAAAGCTCTCAAGTTCCTGACGTTTGGCGATCGCATTCTTCAGCAACGGCTCACAAATTGCTGCAATCATCGTGCGCTGTAGCTTTGCAGGTGGATTGAGGTGAAACTTCTCAATCTGTTCGGCACTTGTCACCCCTAATAACGAATCACCACACTTCAGTGCATGATTCAGAAACGTAAACGGTCGCCCCTTCGCCAGCGTCACCAACCACAGCGACAGCTTTGCCATCTCTACCGCCAACGGGTTTTTATCGACTCCGTAGAGACAGCGATCCGCCACAATGCGTCGTGCCACCGCCAACCGCTCATCAGCATCTTTCGGAATCGGGCACTCCTCTGGACGCGCCCCTGACAGCGTGCCCTCTGGCGCAATCACCACCTGCCCCGGATGCTCTGCCTCCGCCTGCTGCCATGCCTCCACCAGCTTTCCAGCCAGATAGCGACAGGTCTGCACCAAAAACGCGCCACTGCCCATCGCCATATCGCAAATCTTCAGTTGCAGCAATGCCGCCGCCGATCGCAACCGCCACTCTTCCTTTGGCTTGCCTTCTGCCACACCCTCATACACCAACGGCTCCAGCGTATACTGCACAATCTCCTCCGTTAGATTGCGCGGCGTATAGTGCGTCCCAGACTGACGGCGATCGACCCCCTCGGTCATATACACCGCCCCTGCCGGAATCACCACCGGGTAGCCCAGCGTATCCTGCCGAATCAACCCAGCGAAGGGAAGGACGCGATCGAGCAGTGCCGAGTCATTGTTACAAGCCGATCGCAAGCGCTGCTGGTCGCGTGGCTCAAGCTCTGCACTCAAGGCTTTCTTCAAGGCAGTAGGCGATCGTCCCGTCTGCTCCTTCAACCACGCCAATAACGCTTCTTCACTCTGCGCCTGGAACCGCTCTAATTCTGCCAGTACAACCTCTGGTTCCTCATAGCGCGTCCCGACCAAGCCCAGCACCGTCGAAGTTGCCCGCACCGCCGTATGATCCAGCAAGCCTTCATAGACATGCCCAATTTGCTCAATATCCAACGCTCGAAACGACAACCGACGCGGCTCCACGCCACCACCCGGCACCCGAATTTGTAGAATTTGCAACGCCTCTAGCAAGTGCAACACAATCCGGTTGTTGATCCGCAATGGGTCAGCACTCGTTTCCTGCCAATGCGTTCCCTGCTCGCGCCCCTCCAGAAACGGAAAGCGATCGGGGTCAAACAAACTGCCGCCATAGGCTGGAAGCTGCAACGTGTCGTGAAAAATGCCGCCATACACAGCCCGAAACGTCGCCAACAACCGACACCAGGCATCCGATCGTCGTTCCAACACCTCTTCCCCATGCAGATCAGCGTGCGATCGCAACTGCTCCCGCAGAGTAGATACCGCATAATGCTGGTCATAAATCGGGTCACCCAACAGCAACAAGCCCCGCTCCTCCGCACAGAAGAGAAACACCAGCCGCATCATCACCGTCAGGGCTGCCTCATAGATCTGGGACTCGGAAATATCTTTCAGCAACGCTCCATTTTGATCCTGGTCGAGACGAGCGATCGCCTGCACCAGCACCTCCACCGCCCGCCGCACCTGATAGCCCAACTGGTCGGTCACTTCCTGCTGATCCGCCACGCTCTGGGTCAGCAAAGCCTCTAGCGTCTGGGAGTCCTCGACCCCAAAGAACCGCCGCGCCACCAACAAACTCCGAAACGCCCGCAGCGTCAGATGCTCCTCCACCCACAGGATGCTGTACCAGGAGATAAACCCCGTTGTCTCTCCCTTCGGCGCATTCACCAACATCCAGTGTTCGCCATTCGTCACCAGCCCCAACCGCACATTACAGGCGTGCAGCAACTCCATCATCCGCGTCGCCGGACTCGCCGCCCATCGCGATCCCTTCAACGGCTTCTCTAAAGCCTGCCCTGATGGCACAAGCTGCACCAGTAACCGAGGCTTCCCCGCATCCGCTGTCCCTGCCGGATTCACCACCACCCAATCCGGGCGTAAGGTTTCATTTTGTTCGGCAACGGTCACACTCAACCCCGGCGGGATCTGCTGCCCACTCAACAACACGTCCTCCGGCAACTCCAGCGTTTGCTTCAGCACAAACTCCACCCACGCTCGATGGATCGCTGGCTCTGGCTTCAAGCCAAACTGGCTGTCCTGCCATTCTTCGTAGGCCGATCGCAACAATTTCAAATGCTCCGGCTCGTGGGCATCCAACCCTGCTGGAAACGCCTTGAGCAGCACAGGCAAGCTCAGAAACGGACCCGATGCTTCAACCAGCGATAACCATTCAGCGTGATGACGGGCAATAGACATAGATGGTTAAGGATATTCAATTAAAACTGGACTTTCTGGAATGAATCGAGCTTGATAGTTTGTTTTCTTATTCTTCCCACGCAAGCCACCAATTGGAATCGGCTGCTTAAGCTGCTCTAGCTCTTGCACCTCCCAAAACACCGCCCAGGTCGGGGGATCAGTAGCCGTTGATTGAGGACGACAAATCAATTTACCCGGATAGCGACCTCGACGAGACCCCACATAACCTATATACAATCCGCGCCAGGTCACCTCCGGGTTCAATGGCTGCTCGCCTTTGGCGTGAGAGGCGTAGATGAAGACCTCGATCGCCTTGCCACCCCTCAGCTTTTCGGCTTCCCCAAACACTTCAAAATCCATGCTGCCAAAAGCCACTTTGGGCACATGATCAGGCGGCAGATCATCAGAATCGATTTGGGCAACAAGCGACTCCATTCCTGAGATTAAATGTATCTCTGGGACGGGAGCAAGAATTGCGAAGGCGTGAGTCTTTTGCATAAATCGTCGAACACTATTGAACAAAAAGTCAGCTTTTCTAGCCTACTAGGGTCGGATGAGTTTCTGCGGCACCAAGAACACGACTGCCAGAGGAAATAGTCGTGCCGTTGGGTTTTCAAACCGCTTCTGGATCAGACTTGTTTCCTGTTCAATCTCCTGTGGAATTTGCGCTGCCCTGGCTTTGAGGCTGTTCATATTTCGCTCAAACTGCTCTCGCTCTGGCGTACTAAAAAGGGTCAATTGCTCTACTTGAGGTTCGTCTAGTTCTCTGAGAATGCTGGTTTGCAATTCAGTGAGGATGGCAGTAATGTTCGCAATCTCTTTCTCCGCCCGGTTCTGCAAATCTCGTTGCAGACTGGCGGTTCGTTCACCCTGCCGCACTATTAATGCCTGCATCAGTGGCTCGGCGCATTTGTCCCAACGCTCCACCAACTTTTGTTGCATCGCTTTGGGCACGGCATCAGCAGACACTGCTCCTAATGCCGCTTGTAGAGGCATCACACCCAAACGGCTAAAGCGTCCTTCCTTCAACACTCCACCGGCCGTAATCACCTCTTCATGCAGTCGTTGCTGGTCACTCCCCAGCAGCACCAGTCGCCCATACGCCACTACTGCCGGAGTTTCTAACCCTGCCTTCGAGGACACCACTCTAGCAGCCACTCGATGCAGTTGCTTTCTGCCTTCTGTAGACCAGACCTCTGCCCGGAGCAACCGCAAACACATCTGCACTAAACGGTGATTCAGGTGTGCCAGAACCACGTCATCGCGTCCATGTGCCGCATCAGCATCAAACACGATCGGACGCATTGCTTTGGTGTGAGGGTGCTCTAACCCCTCAGCACAGACCGCCCAGCTACTCTTCAGTGGGGGCAAATTAAACACTGAACCCTTCACCCCCTCAACCGTTGTCTCAATTAACGGAGGCTGATCTGCTAGCTCCAAGCCAATCCGCACCACCGCTTCGACGTTTTCTGGCGTCAGCCGCAGATTTTGCCGCGTCTCCTGTAACTGCTCTCGCAGCTTCTCAATTTGCTCTCGCACCTTGCGTTCAAACTTGAGCATTCGCCTCACAGGTGCCGATTCTTGCTCAGCCCTGGTGGTATCGAGTGTCACTCGTCGCCCCAACATCGCTTCTTCTACTTGGGCTGCAATCACCGGACCTACTTTGCCCAGGTCTTCCCGAATATTGTTCACCTTGAGTGCCGCCCGCATCAGGAACTCTAAATCCCCCTCCAAATCACCAGGACGAATCCCGCTCGTGGTCTGCTCCTGATAGCCTTTGCCCACAAAGTGATAGATCCGTACTTCAGGCGCTCGCTGCCCATGGCGGTCAATCCGTCCATTGCGCTGCTCCATCCGGTTAGGGTTCCAGGGAATTTCGTAGTGGATCAGGCGGGAACAGAAGTTTTGTAAGTCCAGACCTTCGGAAGCCGCATCAGTCGCCAGCAGAATCCGCACGGGAGACACATCGGGATGCGTTTGAAAGGCTGCTTTCACCGCTTCGCGATCGTCTGAGTTCATGCCACCATAAAGCGTCCGCAGACGATCGCCCTGCACTAGCCCGTCGGCTGCCAGCAAATTATAGAGCCACTTCTGCGTTGCCCGATACTCGGTAAAGATAATCACGCGCTCGTTTGACCACTGCCCTTGGGGACGAATGGTGGTGTTGATCCAGTCGAGCAGTTGGGTTGCCTTAGCGTCGGGCTGTCGGGCTGCCCCTTCCGCCCACTGAAGCATTTCTCGCAGCAAGCCTTGCTCTTCCGATGTAAGCGCCCGAAACAGACGACTGGTCTGGCTGATCGAATCATCTGTTACCGCTTCATACACCGCATCATCAGCAAATTCTTCTTCCACCTGCTCTAGCTGTCGCCGCAACAGCCCTTCAGTTGGTTTCGCAGATAGGCTACTGGCTTGACGACGACGCGCGGTCGTTAACGACTCCTGGTGTTGCGTCAGAGTCGTAAGAAATGCTTGGGGACAGGAAAACAGCCGTTTCTTGAGCAGCTTCAAGACAAACTCAGTAGCGTACTTTTCAAGGCTGTCGTTAGCACCCTTCGTTCGCAGTTCTGTATACCGCTTCAGGGACGCATGTGCCTGACGTTCTGCTTGAGGATAATCCACCGCGATCGCCGCCAACTTCCGTTCAGGAAACATGGGCGAATCATCCCAATTTTTCATCTCCTGCTTCAAGCGCCGCACCATCACCACTTGCAGTTGGTTACGATCGGGTTCGACCCCTCGCGCAAACCGCTGAGCGTCTAGCAATTCCAGCAGTGCTGTGAAGCTTTCGGGATAACCGTTGTGAGGGGTAGCAGTAAGAAAGAGCTTATGCTCAAAGTGTGGCACCAATAGACGAATGGTCGCGGTTCGCTGGGAGTCGATCGCATACTGCCCACTACCAGAAGGAGCCACGTTATGGGCTTCATCCACAATCAGCAGATCAAAACGACGGGGATAAATGGATTCCCCTTCTGCGGGCAAGACTTCCCGAAACTGACGCAAAGGGCGATCGCGCTTGAGGAAGTCGATCGAAGTAATAAGTCGGGGAAAATGAATCCAGGGATTGGCATGAATGCCGCGCTGCCGCCGCAGGTCTTTCATCAAGGTACTATCAACAATCCGAAAGTCTAGCCCGAACTTATCGCGCATCTGATCGCGCCACTGAACTTGCAGCGAAGAAGGACAGACAATTAGAATCCTTCGGCAGCGATGGCGAATGATCAGTTCTTGAGCCACTAACCCAGCTTCGATCGTCTTTCCCAATCCGACATCATCCGCGATCAGAAGGTTTACGCGAGGCATCTGAATCGCGCGAACCACTGGGTCAAGCTGGTAGTCCTCAATATCAATACCACTGCGAAAGGGAGCTTGCAGTGTGCGAATATCCGCAGAAGAGGCAGCCCCCCATCGCACGGCATCGAGAAATGCCTCTAGTCGAGCCGGATCATCAAAGCCAGTGGGTTTGGGTAATTCGACCCGCTCATACACCTGTGTCCCAGGCTCTAGTTCCCAAATTACCTGAAGCTCTTCCCCTAACCCGTCATCCTCGATCGAAGAAAGCAGGACGAGATTTTGAGCCGGAGTCACCTTTGGTAATAAAAGACTGACAGGTAGCGTGGTTTGTCGCACATCTGTCACAACATACTGCCGCTGCCGAACTCTCACCAACTGTCCCTGCTCTGGAATTGCTTTAATCACACTCTTAAGAAAATAGGGAAGCCTGTTATGGTCCAGTCTGGCACAAGCTTCTACCCTCAACAATCATGCCCAAAGCCTAAAATGTAGTAACAGGGGTACTTTGGGCGTGTTGTGGCAATCAACGTTTTTCCAAAATGCAAAAGAGTGCTCTAGGGAGTGGATTGAGTGTCCTGTGGTAAACCGTCGTTTAAATGTCATCTTGGCGGAACGGTATTTCTAGTTTTTTCTCGGCTGCTTTTTCGGCTGCCTGATGAATGGCCGTTTCTGACAAATCTGTCGCAATCACCTGGAAGCCTCGCTCAGCCAACGAGATCGCCTGGGTTCCCGGTCCTGTTCCCAAATTCAGCACTATACTACAGCTTAGTTCGAGGGTGAGGAGGGCTTCCTCAACATCTGGGTCTAAGGATAATAACAGGTCAGTACTGTTGGTTGGAGCGTCCAGTTTTACCTCCTGGCTCACTTTATGTAGGGGATGTCACCAAACCGATTGTTTAGTTTCTGGGTGGCTTGTCATCTGGAAAATGCTCAGCTTCTAGCACCACTGAAGCTAGTTGAAAAGCATTGTCAGTCTGCTCAGAAGTTGGTAGCTAGATATACCCTTTAAAGCGACGGCAATTCATTATCCAAGTTCAAAGGTTGTCACACCAAACAGGCGATCGTAGGGTAACTCAGGGCAGGCTTGAGTATACATCCGAGCTGTCTCAAACACCCTCTTCATCTCATACTTCTCAGCCAGGGTGACAGCCGCTACGTTGATTTCAGGAACATCCAGGTAAATGGGAGTACCTGCTGCTACTGTTGACTGGAGGGCAACAAACAACGCTTCTGCCAAAGATGGCTGATCCGCAAACAACGGACCGATCTTGTAACCTGTGTGGCAGAGCCTTATCACTCCGTACCCTACCAGCGTGTTGTTTTGCACAATGCCTAAAGCAGTACTATCAGGTTGATCAATCCAACTCCGGAGAAACTGAACACGATCGCCTGGGAAGAATGCTCGATCATAGGTTGCAATCGTTGCAAATGGAATGTTGAATAGATCAACAATCCGCGAATCATTCGTTGACTCACCACCACTCACACCTTCATAGCGAATATTACGATAGGCGAATTGAAATCCAGATTGCTGATAGTTTTTCTGTTGAGTCAGCACACCATCTAGACCAATATTTCGACCTGACAATGTAGCTAATGCTGCATTCCAGAGTTGAATCCCATAGCCTTGCCCTCGATACTCTGGTTTGACGATATAGAATCCGACAAATCCAAAAGAGTTGCCATATTTAACGGCTGAGATGGTAGCGATCGGTTCATCCCCCAGTGAACCCATCCAAAATCCCGTTGGATCGGCTCTATAAAAACACTCAGCATCGTGCAACCCCGGATTCCATCCCTCTGCGGTTGCCCACGCGATCGCAATCTGAAGGTCTACGCGGCTCATCGGTCGAATTGAATAGGACTTTTTAGTCATTGCCGTCCCATCCATTGCAGCGGGTCAAGCTGATAATAGCGGCGCAGTTGTTCATAGAGGGTTGGGTAGTGAGTCAGCAATCGGCGTGGTTTTTCAAAGAATGTCTCAGTCGCAACGGCAAAAAACTCTGCTGGATTGGTTGCCCCATAACTATCTATCACAGTTTGAACCCCACGCTCTATATCCTGGCAAAGCTGACGGTAGGACTGAGTCATCACTTGTTTCCAAATAGCATAGTCTGAGTGGCTTGGCAAAATCGGCACCCCTTCAGCCTTTCCGTCTTCTTGATCGAGCTGATGAGCAAATTCGTGTAGGACAACGTTGTGTCCGTCTGTCCAATGAAGAGTATCTCGTTTCACAATGTCCCATGCTAGAACCACTTGATCCGCACTCCAGGATTCTCCCAATCTGGCTTCCCGCCTTTCCTCAACGATAAAATTCTCCACAAAGGTCGCTTCATTGACGATATAAACGGTTGGATAAACCAAGATAGACCGCAGCTTTGGGAAATACTGTCCGCGTTCGTTGAGCAGCAATAAACAGGCGATCGCGGCGATCGTGATCTTCATCTCTTCAGTAACCTCCAATCCAGCACAGCCAATGAACTGTTTTTCTGCCAAAAATACTTGAATATGTCCTTGCAGTCGCCTGCGTTCGTCCAGCGAGAGTTTCTCATACATGGGCAAAGTTTGCTCAATTACTGCCCTCCAGAGCGGGAGAAATGGGCGATGTTTGAGGCGATTGCGATGCCAGCGCATCAAAGCAGGGCGAAGCAAAATCGCGGCAGTGATGATGACGACCATCAGTAGGACAATCAGAGTTTGAATCATCGCCTGCTGTAAAACGAAAGCACATTATGAGCGAGTGTAACGGTGTTTGACTCCAACCGGGAAATAATCGGGATCACCCGTTGGATGCAAAGTGATACCAGGAATTTGGTACGCCTCTGGCACGTAGTTGGCAAATTCACTATTGAGTCGTCGCAGGTGTTGGTGAATGGCAGCCGCGATCGCATTCCGCTGCTCTTCACTACCTATCACACCGGGAGCTAACTCAACTGCAATGGCAAGCTGTTTATTTTGATCCGCATCATCCGTCACCTGCATGACAAATTTTCCAGTCACCCACTCACAAATGGGCGCTTGCTCCAATCCAACCGTGACATTTTCAGGATAGACGTTGGCACCAAAGTAAGACACCGTGAAATGCGATCGTCCAAACACATAGACAAACGGCAAGGGATAAACTCCCCGCTTGCCTTGCAGCGCTTTGATGGGATCAAATCCCCACTCTTGCAAAAATTGCAACATTTGTGGATACGCGATCAAGCCGCCATTATCAGAGATGTGATAGCGAATTAAGGGAATGCCATTATCACCGGAAAATAACAGGGTGCCGTCCTGGACTTCAAAGAAGCGACTGAGCGGATCGTATTGCGCCAGCGTCGGCAATCGGGATTCGCCAAACAGGGAGCGAGCCGCATCGGGATGATCCGCCAGCCAGCGACGAATACAAATGCTCAAGGGCGTTTCATTTCCCAACACTCCCGCATCCGCTGTGCCGTAGAGCGAAGCCGAGTCGTAGCAGAAGTTCGTAGAGCCAAGCCGACCGCCTACTAGCGATCTCCATGCTTCACTAAACACTTCCCCTGCCATCACCAACTTCACCTGATAAGCTTGCCAATCAACACCCTGAGCAATGCCACTATCAATCACATCTTTCAAAAATGGAGGATAGCCCAGCAGTATCACCTGCTCAAATTGGGGAGCTAGAGTTTGAACAACCCGCAAGATTTCAGGTTTGTTGTTTCCAGGGGTAATCAGGGTAAGGGGATAGCCTTTGCTTGCCAGATGACGACAACAATTTGCGGTATACATCCCGCCAACCCAGGTTCCCAGGGCAAAACATACGATCGCCAAAGTCCGGCGTTGATCTGCTTGAAAGCTATCGTGAAAAATTTGCTCAAAGCGGGTGGCGATTTGAAATTCATCCGCCAGCGATCGCGCCCAAAAGCTGGGTTGTCCGGTGGAGCCAGAGGAAACGGCAATCATGTCGCAGCTTTCGAGTTGCCCCTGACGACACACCTGCGCCATAGGGTATTGCCGCAGGTAATTGTCCTTCGTGGTCAGGGGCAGGTGTTGAAAGTCTGCGATCGTTTGGATAGTAGCCGGATCAATACCCTGAGTGTGCAGAAATGAAGCATAGGCAGGCACCGTTGCAGCGGTTTGATGAAATAGATCCAGAACTGATTTTTCCCAGTCCGCTTGACTGTGCGGTTGCAATTTGGCTGCAAGCGGCGTGGTCAGAAAAGCCTGGAATGCTTCAAGAGTCTGCTGCGATCGAGGGTGGTGCATCGTCAAATCACCGCTTTTCTAGAATGCAAAAGAGCGCTTTGGGGAGGGGATCGAGGGTGCCCTGGTAGACTGTTTGGGCAACCGATCTAAGATGAAATCGCTGTGTAAATATCTGCTGAATTTCTTCTGGAGTAAACCGATACGGACCTTGCTCCCCTGGTTGCTGCTGGCTAAAGCATTTCAACAACAAGTATTTCTTTGGTTTCAACAGGTTCGCGACGGTCTGCACATAGTCTTCTCTGCGCTGCGGTGGCAGAACATGAAAGCACCCTCTATCCAAAATCAGATCAAACGAGCGATCCAGATGACTGTTAAGAATGTCATCCTGGCGGAACGATATTTCTAGTCCTTTCTCTGCTGCTTTCTCGGCTGCCTGACGAATGGCTGTTTCTGACAAATCGGTAGCAATTACCTGGAAGCCTCGCTCAGCTAACGCGATCGCCTGGGTTCCAGGTCCGGTTCCCAAATCCAGTAGGGTGCCACTGTTCAGATCAAGGACAATGAGAGCTTCCTCAACATCCGGATCTAAGTCTGGGTTGAACCAGGGCATGGTTTCAACGGATTTCTCCTGATAAAGCGCTTCCCAGTTTGGAAATTCTCGTGCCGTCATTGTTACTGTGTTAAAGATTTACAGCATCCGTTCATTTTAGCGATGAACATCCTCATACTAAAGGGTAAGACTAGCAGTCGCATCGAAAGCTGCTTGACCAGAAAGATAGGATTTAGAGCTTGAACAGCCCAGAATTGGTGTAAGTGTTCATTTATCGAGTTTGACCCAGGGAAGCGTTGAATCAGAAAGCGATCGCCCTGTTAGTGTATCTATTTGAAGTTTCCCCTCCAACCAAACCTTAAACTCCGGCTCATACGATTGGGCACCCTTAAGTCAGGTAAGCGATTCTTTTTGATCTTATGCGTTTCCTCCTCCTTGACCTCCCCATTCTGCTGCTCAAAGGACTGCTAACCCTGTTGGGTTTCCTCACTCCTGTCCTGGGGGTGTGGTTAGCATCTTCCCTGGTCGCGTATACAAACGGTCCAACCTGGCTGGCAGTCTTCTCTGGCATTCTCCTATTTCCCCTGCTGCCGATCGCCTGGGATTTATGGGGCAGCAAACGTCGCCAACGAAAGCCGCCAGTTTTAACCTGGGGCGATCGCCTGGTCTTGCGAACTCTCCTGCTCAACCTGATTTTCCTTGCTTGCCTGCTGGCATTACGCCCTCAAACTTCATTTCTGGCACTTTCAACGCGAGGCGACTGGATGCTCGATGGTAAGCAGGGATCTCAGATTGAACTGGTACGGCGATCGCTGTTCAAACTGGCGAACGAGCTTGAGTGGCTATATCTGGCAGTGCATCAGAATCCTTACCAGCAGTACGCTGACACTAGAGAGATTAGCCCCACTCCCCAACCTGAAGTTCAACCATCTCCACAGCCCACACCAAGCAGTCAAGTCTCCCCGCAACCACAGCCCACACCCCAACCTGCGGCAAAGACTGCTGCAACCCGTCGGGCAAATCTATGGTCAGTTGATGCAAGTGTTCATCCTGCGGTTGCTCGAATGCCACCAGGTGTTGAAACCAGTATCGCAGCGGTTGCCCAATACATCGCTCAACAGGAAAAAGATCCGTTTCTACGAGTGAAAGCATTACACGATTACGTTGCCGATCGCATTGCCTATGATGCTCCGGCTTTCTTCGGACAAGTTCCTCGTCCACCCCAGGATGCGGAAACCACCTTTCGCACCCGCAAAGCGGTCTGTGCTGGATATGCCAAGTTGTTAGAAGCTTTGGGGCAGGCGATCGGGGAAGAGATTGTGTATGTGGTCGGTGATTCTCGCAGTCAGATCAGCGACCTGAATGGTAGTGGTCATGCTTGGAATGCGGCGAAGATTGAAGGAAATTGGTACTTGATCGATGCCACCTGGGACAGCGGCTACGTGAATGCCTCCGGTTTCACGAAAAAATATGGCACTAGCTACCTGTTTCCACCGCCAAAAGTCATGATTGTCAGCCATTTCCCCGATGATGCCGCTTGGCAGCTTCTATCCCAACCTATAACTCGTGGTGATTTCCTGCGGCAACCGATGCTGCGTCCCAACTTCTTTGCTCAGGGGTTGAAATTAATTTCACCGACGCGATCGCAAACGGACATTCGGAGCAACGCGGTGATTCAACTAGAAAATCCTGGGCAGCGCTGGTTGATGGCAAGTTATGGAGTCAAAGGGAGTGGGCAATCCCAACACTGCGCCCAGCAAACGAGTCAACAGCCCCAGTTGTCCTGTACTTTACCTGGTACTGGAACTTACGAGGTGCAATTATTTATCGGCGATCAGCAGTATGGACAATATGAGTATGTTGGACAACTGGAATTTAACAAAGGGTAGCGATCGCTCCGTTGATCTACAACAGGAGTACTTTTCTAGAGAAGTCATGGAGATTTTTGCTCTTGTGTTGATGTAGAAGTGAGGCAATTTCTAACTATTGACGCTGCTGCTTCTACCTCTCAGCAGAACTCAGTCAGGAACTTACTTCGTTAGACTTGTTACAAAGGTTAACAAAGAGAGATTTCTGCCATGGGTTCAAATTTATTAGCGGCGACGAGCACCTATTGGCGCAAGTTGAGCCAACTGGATGCGGCTTATCAACGGGGAGAGGTATCCCTTGAAGAAGTCGATGCTCAAGTAAAGGTGCTGATGGCAGAACTGGGGCGAGCTCGCAAAGAATCTTTCAGGTATTTCGTGAACGGACTGCAGAACACCTGGCATGAGCAGCGGGAGTTGTTGTTGGGGGTATCCCTTCTGGGTGTTTTGGCGTATACCTGGTTAGTAGTGCCGTTGTAGCAACGCTTCGACTCTTTGCCATTGTTCCTGGGTCACTTCAAAATTTGTACTCCGGGGAGTCCGAAGCACTTGCAACTTTCGCAAAACTGGGTCGTGTTGGAGACAAAACTTTAGCAGAGGTGCATCCAGAAGTTTTTGAGTGAACTCGACCGGAGCATAAAACCTGCCGATCGCTCGCATGGGTGTTGTCCAGTAGGCGAGATCTGGTGGACGATCCAGGAATTGGGGTGGTTCAAGCACACGAGCGATCGCAAAAATTCCCGCTTGCTTTCCGGCAATCCAAATCAGGACTTGGTCGTCCACTGTAATTTCATCGTTGTACCGCGTGACGAGCCAGTAGAGAACTAACAATTCTCGAATGCTGGTCAGAATTTGGCTGTATTTAGGGTTGGCTTGAAACAACCAGTATGCCATGTCGGTTTATGCCACTTCTGCAAGTTGGACTTACCATTTACTCCACAATACTCTCGTTGGTCTGAGATGCTAGTTTGAGGGCATGAGCCAGACTCAAAACGTCATGCTGCCATTCGGGTAGAACCAGAGTCATCACAATCTCTTCCAGACTGTTGCAGGTTTTCCCTTGTCCGCTTAACCCGTGAACCATGAAATTCCCTCTTGGGAATCAGCCTCTCTTGCAAAGATTTGGCTACAGTGAGGAAGTCGGTTCTATCTAAGCAATGTGGTTTCTAGCGGTTTTTGTTCTTCTGCCCCTTTTGCAAGGCTGTGTCTATAGTCAGCCTCCCATCTCAATGAGTGATTCACCTGTCCCTGCTTGGTCTGGACTCTCAACAACCAGTGTTGATTCAACTTCTGGTCGTTTGCAGATGGTTGAATTCAAATTGAGTGACTACCAATGGCAGCATCGGACTGTGCTGATCTTCGCGCCTTCAAAGCGTATACCTGCTTACCAACAACAAGTACAAATGTGGCAAGCGGATCGAGCCAATGTAAACGAGCGCGACCTCAAGTTGGTGGAAGTGTTGGGAACAGGAGAGAGTCGAGTTGATGGGAAATTCCTCAGCGCAGCATCAGTAGAGAGGCTCAGACAACAATTTGGTGTCCCTGTTGAGGAGTTTGCGGTGATTTTAATTGGTAAAGACGGGACAGAAAAACAACGGAGTCAAACTCCTGTTGATTTGGCTGTGCTATTTCGTACGATTGACGTGATGCCAATGCGTCAGCAAGAAATGCGCTCCCGACAGTAACCTAACGGAAGGATGACGCTCATGCGATCGCTGCAAGTATCCTCTGGACAAACCGTTCCTGTGCTTGGCATGGGCACCTGGAGAATGGGCGAGAATGCCAGCAATCGACAGACTGAAGTTAATGCCTTGCGTCACGGCTTGGATCTGGGACTCTCTTTGATTGATACTGCCGAAATGTATGGAGAAGGTGGAGCCGAAGAGGTGATTGCCCTGGCGATCGCTAATCGCCGTTCTGAAGTCCTTTTGGTCAGCAAAGTCTATCCGCATAACGCCTCTAAAAAAGGAGCAATTGCTGCCTGTGAGCGCAGTCTCAAACGACTGCAAACGGACTATCTAGATCTGTACCTGCTGCATTGGCGTGGTTCTGTACCGTTGTCAGAGACATTGGACGCTTTTCAAACCCTTCGGCAGGCGGGAAAAATCCGCAGCTATGGGGTGAGTAATTTTGATACTGAAGATATGCAGGAAGCAATCCATTTGAAGGGTGGGAACACGATTGTCACAAATCAGGTACTCTACAACCTGATGCGACGGGGAATTGAGTTGAACTTGTTACCCTGGTGTCGGCAGCAAGAGATTCCCATCATGGCGTACTCCCCCCTTGAGCAAGGACAGTTGCTCAACAACCAGACGCTCAAGGTGATCGCTCAAAATCGTGGAGTGACAGCGGCTCAGGTTGCGATCGCCTGGTTATTACACCAAAAAGATGTAATCGTAATTCCCAAGTCCAGCCGCATTGAGCATGTAGAGCAAAACCGCGCTGCCCTGGATTTGAAATTGACTGCTGAAGAACTGGCAGCCCTGAATGCTGCTTTTCCACCACCCACTAAACCGGTTCCACTAGAAATGTTGTGATGCTTCAACGACCCTAGTGTTAATGCCTATCTGGTTGCAGCTACGTTAGCTTAGACACAACCGTTTGTGAATGGGAGTATTTCAGCAGCTCATGCCCCCCAAACTCGGCGCACTTTTTTAGCCACAAGTTTCGCGATCACAGGCGGCATTGTCGGCAGTCATGCCCTCACAGAGAACTCGACGGGTGGTTCTGCCAACTCCGCTCAAACTCCGCCCTCCGGTTCTATGCCAGAGCGGGAATTGGGACAGACTGGCATCCACGTTCCGATTCTGGGATTAGGGGGTGCTGGTCAAACGCCGCTATCATGGCAAAACTCGGAGGCTGCTGCCGTTTCCATAGTTGAACGAGCCTTGGCGTTGGGCATTCGCTACTTTGATACCGCCGCCAATTACAGTCCCAGTGAAGACTACTTGGGCAAAGTGTTACCCGCTCATCGTCAGCGGATTTTTCTTGCCAGCAAAACCGATGCCCGCGATCGCGATGGTGCTTGGCGAGACTTGGAGCGATCGAGCAAGCGCCTACTGATTACTTAGACCTGGGGCATTAGCGGGAATGCATCAGGCAATGGGCTACACCTTGTCGCTACCAGGCGTGCATTGCTGTGTCATTGCGGCTGAAACGGTGGCTCAACTGGAACACAATGTCACCGTTGCCCGTGCCTTTAAGCCATTGGTGAAATCTGAAATGGCAGAGATCGAGCAACGCACTGCAACGACCTGGCAGGAAAACACCTTCTTTCGGAGTTGGACGTAAGCTCTAACCTCACCACGGCAGCGCTTCACCATTGGCGTGCCAGAAGGTGCCTGTGTTCTCCAGCGTTAACTGGTCAATCCGAGCCAGTAATCCCTTAACAGACTCCTCTGGCGTAATGCCATTTGCTGTAAAGTTTGTCATGCGAGTTTGCACTAAACCGGGATGGAGAATTGCCACGGCAATCCCGCGCGGTTTCAGATCGTGAGCCAATGATTTACCCGCCATCGACAATGCTACCTTCGACATGCGGTAGCCGTAGGAACTGCCAGAAGTATTGTCGGCGATCGACCCCATCCGACTAGTCATTAGCACAATTTTAGAGCCTGATTTGAGATTGGGCAGAAGTGCATGAGTCATCCGTAAAGCACCCAAAGCGTTGATCTCAAACTGTTCTCGAATGCTGTCGAAGTCAAGGTTCTCCAGCGTCACCCGCTGAATGATACCGGCATTGTTAATCAACACATCAATTGCCCTCTCCCCCAAGCGACTTTGCAAATCTGCCACTGAAGCATCGGAGGTAATGTCAATCCCCTCCTCCACCTGTATGCCTAGCTGCTGCAATTCCTGGGAGGCACTACGACAAACCGCAATGACGGTCTCTCCCCGCGCTTGCAGTTGACGGCAGTATTCGTAACCAATGCCTCGATTGGCACCCGTAATCAAGTAAGTTGCCATGAAAACTTCAATCATTCGTTAGAGTACAAGTGTATCTCTATTATCAGGAGTGATTCTGTCATGTCCGATCGCCCCTATGATATTGTCCTCTACGGTGCCAGTGGTTTCGTTGGCAAGCAGACGGTGCAATATTTTGCTAACCATGCTGCTCCTGAATTAGTGCGATGGGCGATCTCGGGACGAAATCGCCAGAGGTTAGAGGCTGTTCGAGATGAGGTTGGCATAACCGTAGATGTGCTGGTTGCCGATAGTCAGGATCAGCAGGCGATCGATGGGATCGTTGCTCAAGCACGAGTAATCCTCAACACGGCTGGACCCTTTGCCCTCTATGCCAATGCCCTAGTCGATGCTTGTGTTCGGCTCAGAACTCATTATGTCGATATCACTGGAGAAACACCTTGGGTCAGAACGCTGATTGATCGCTATCATGCTCAAGCTGCTACCGATGGCACACGCATTATTCCCTGTTGTGGCTTCGATTCGGTTCCATCGGATCTTGGGACTTACCTGGTCGTTCGTTACCTGCAACGAGAATTGGGTGTGCCCTGTCAGCAAGTGAATGCCTATTTTCAAGCATTTGGTGGATTTAACGGTGGCACTCTGGCATCGGCGTTCAATCTTTACGATTCTCCAGACGCAACTCAGATGAATGAACCATTCCTGCTGAATCCCTCGACCGCTCATTCTCATGCCGAAGCTGAGCGCGATCGTGACCCGCAAACGCCGTTCTTTGATCCGAACCTCAATACCTGGGTTGCACCCTTTTTCATGGGAGTCGTGAATGCCCGCATCGTCCGCCGCAGTAGTGCTTTATATAAGGACTGGCAGAAACCCTATGGAGCCGACTTCACTTATCAAGAGTATCTCAAGTTTGACCCACCCCTGGCATGGTTGAAGGCAATCGGTGTGACTGCCGGACTGGGACTGTTCGTGGGAGTTCTACAACAATCCCAAGTGCGCGGACTGCTGCAACCCTTCCTACCCCAACCTGGCGAAGGTCCCTCTGAACAAACGATGAACGAGGGGTGGTTCTCCTGTGAACTGGTGGGTACCGCTGTCGATGGGCGCAAGGTGCGCGGAATCATTCGAGATCAGGGCGACCCTGGCAATCGAGCAACGGTCAAATTTGTCTGTGAATCGGCATTGAGTCTGGCACTACAAACCGATGAACTAACCGGTGGACAGGCGAGAGGAGGCATCCTCACACCAGCCACCGGGTTAGGAGATGTGCTGGCAGAACGGTTACGTCAGGCTGGGATGACCATAACCGTGAACCTGTGATTCTGTAGGCTAGGATTGGAGTCAAGACAGTTGGATGGAACGATGGCAAAGCAGGAAAAACCCCTCATGGGAGAGGCACTGGTCAAAGAAGTGTGTCGGCGGATTCGAGTTGCCCGCAGCTATTGGGATGCTCATAACAATGCTGCCTGTCGAGGAGAGCGAGAACGCGCCCTAGCCCTTTATGACACCCTGACGCAGGAGCAAAAGGAGAAAATTCCACAACAGCTAAGGGTGTGGCTACGCTATCGCAGTGAAAAATGCTTTAGCGCACACCGAACGCCACCAAAATCAAAGCGTCAGCCAAAGATTTGAATGAGTGATGGGAATGGGTCAATATGGATGAGCAATTGCCCCGGTTCATTCCTCGCGTTATTGATCGCTTGCAGTCAATTGAAGGAATTGTCGCGATCGCTCTGGGCGGTTCAAGGGCACAAGGCAACCATACACCCAAGTCAGATGTGGATCTGGGAATTTATTACCAGCCAGAGAATCCACCTGATCTGATTGCTCTCAACCACCTTGCCTCCGAAGTGGACGACGACCATCGCACGAATCTCATTACTCCAATTGGTGAATGGGGAAAGTGGATGAATGGTGGTGGCTGGCTCAAGGTAGACGGTGTTCCTGTCGATTTCCTCTACCGTGATGTAGCTCAGGTCAATCAGGTCATTCATGACTGCCATACCGGACAAATTACAATTGATTATCAGCCTGGACACCCCCACGGCTTTGTGTCCTCGATCTACATGGGTGAAGTCGCCCTTTGTCTGCCGCTTCACGATCCAGATGGCATTTTAGCTGCTTTGAAAGCTAAGACAACGCTCTATCCGGTTAGCCTTAAAGGGGCAACAATTGATAAGTTTGCCTGGGAAATCAGTTTTTCCCTGTTCGTTGCTCAAAAGGCAGTTGCACGAGGTGATGTTGCCTATGCCGCAGGCTGTTGTTTTTGCAGTGTAGCGTGTATGAATCAGGTACTCTTCACCCTCAATGAAACGTACCTATTAAATGAGAAAGGTGCAGTGGCACTTGCTAACCGCTTTGCGCTCTGTCCATCGGACTATCAACGACGAGTTGAGTCGGTGTTTGCGTTGTTGACTCCTGATGCAACATCAATCATGGAAGCGATCGCCATTCTTAACAGAATTGAGCAAGAATTGAGTCAATGGTATGGCGATAGACGGTTGGAAATGTAAAGCTCACTTAACAGGATTGCTACGGAGCGATTGCAGCAAGACAGCTAATATCTCACAACGAAGTGTAGGCTCGCAGTTGGGCATACAAAGCACTTGCCTGTTTCAATGTTGGGGTGGTTGGGTCAGATGCCTGCACCATTAAAATTTGCTCCCGTTGTGCCATTGAGCCAGAGCCAAACGCCAGAAATAAGTCGCCATTTGGAGTTGGAACTGTGGTACAGGCTTCTAAGTCCAACTTAAAGCGTTTATTACCGCGCAAGTCATCAAACTGCCGCGCTCCTGCTTCTCCCGCAGCAAGGGTGATTGCCTCAACGGTCAGGCTGTCTGGATCAATGAACACCAGAAAGTTGGCATCATCTTGAACTAGAGCAAGTTTATCGCCCAACCAACTGAGGCTGGAACCGGCGCGAACATGGGCGGGACGATCGTTCGATAAATCGGCTCCTTGACTGTAGAACAGCGAGATTCTTTTTTGCACGATCGCCTTCAGTGCCGGATCTCGCTTGGCTTGAATTATCGAAACTGTGGCTTCACTCAACGCCTTTCCTCCCATCATGATCCTGTATGCTAATTCAATTTTGGGGCTGTTATTTCTTGTCCTGCCTGATGCAGAAGCAAGTGCTTCACAGGACCTTGCGAATCTCGAATGAAGGTAATTTGAGCATCGACTTCGGTAATGAAAAATTGAGTCTCTGTTTCTGCAAATAACTCAACCTGAGATTGACCAGTGGCTTGAGCATAGAGTCGATCGCGTTCTTTTGTAATGGTGAGGATAAAGTCTGAAGCGATTTCATAGCGTCCCACATAGGCATCAAACAGGTTGGGATCAACAGGGATTGCCTGACGCTGTTTGGGGGGATGATGTTTAGCCAAAGGATAACGTGGTTCCAGCAGATGCAAGCCAATATCATTGACATCATTCTCTGAATTCGATAGCACGACAATTCCTAATCGCTTCTGTTTCACAAACCCCAAAAAGCTGCGAAATCCACCTGTGCCACCGTCATGGAAGATGATTTCCGTCTCATGATGATTCAAGATGTGCCAACCCAGGGCGATCGCCATTCCGAGTGTTTCCGTTGGCGCTTGAACCACATGAGTTTTCTGGAGGATTGGATTTAACGGGGAAGATCCAAGCTGTAAATTTGCTGCCAGGAATTTGAGCAAATCGTTTGCGGTAGCTCGCAAGGCTCCTGCACCTGCCAGGGTTGACAAATCCCAGTAAGGAACGGGTTGACCGAGGAGATTATGTCCGGTTGCAAATCGAGCATGTTGCTCTGTAGTCAGTTGAATGCTCGTATCACTCATTTGCAGCGGTTGAGTAATCTGGGTTGTAATGAGCGTTTCGTAATCCATGCCTGTTTTAAGGCTGAGAAGATGCCCCAGCAACCCTGCGCCTAGATTTGAATATTCGTACTGACTGCCAATGTCTCGTGACAATGGGTAGTTGGATAAAAACGCATACAACTGTTCGACGGAGTAATCGACATAGGGATTACTCATATCCGCTGGGGCAAAGTTATCAGGTAAACGGGGCAGCCCAGATGTATGGGTTGCTAAATTCAGCAAGGAAATTTCTTGACCATTGTGAGTGGGTACTTTCACAGCGTCAGGCAGAAGCGTGGAGATGCGATCGCCCAACTTAAGAGTGCCTTGTTTCACCAGATTCGCCAGCTCTAGCGCCGTAAACACTTTGGTAATTGAACCAATTTCAAACAGGGTGTTGCCATCCACTGGACAGGAATTCGTCTGAGCCTGATTCCCATAGGCAATGATACGCTCTCCTCTCTCATCAATCACTCCTACGACAATCCCAACACTTTGTTTCTCCTGATCGATGCGTTGTTCTAGGATGGCTTCAATTTCGCTATCTACCGGAACAGGTTGATTAGTCGTCATATCCTCAAGCTCCATTGCACCAGGCATTCAAGAAGTCAGTGTAAGACATTCTACGAATTACGAATTGCTGCAAAGCTGCGGAGTCGCTTACCAAATCGACGAAACCAAAATTTACAGCAAAATTGATTCAGAAAATCAGGAATTAGTTAGGGTGAGGGTGGAGTTTTTCTGTAGAACTTCTCAAGGAGGTGGACGATGACTGTATTGTTAGCCGATCGCGTCACGGCAAAGACGCTCACCCTTCAATCGCAAGACACAGGAAGTCTCGTTCACTCCTGCACCATTTCGGCAAGATGATGCGGACTCTTCTGTGAACCTTGCAGTGCACAAGTTATCACAGAAAGGAAATCCAATGAATTTAGAACAATTAGGCTGGAGCGATCGCTATGCTCACAGCTTGAAACCCTACTGCGAACAAGCATTTGCAGTAGGTCGAGTTGCTGTTGAATATCGCCAGACGTACCTGCTTTACACCGAGCAGGGTGAGCAATTGGCGGAAGTTTCTGGCAAGCTCAGACATCAAACTACTGACCTTCAAGACTTCCCAGCCGTTGGAGACTGGGTCGTGATTCAGTCCAGACCCACAGACCATCGCGCCACCATTCACGCAATCTTGCCGCGCATGAGCAAATTTTCTCGCAAAGTTGCAGGCAGTAAAACTGAGGAACAGGTGATTGCTGCCAATGTCGATACCGTATTTATTGTTTCCGGACTGGATGGCGATTTGAACCTGAGACGGATTGAACGCTATTTGATTCTGGCATGGGAAAGTGGTGCCAATCCGGTGATTGTGTTGAATAAGGCAGATCTTTGTTTGCAGGTTGCACAACAGGTGGCAGCAGTCGAAGCGATCGCCATTGGTGTTCCAGTCATTGCTTTGAGTGCCGCACAACAACAGGGAATGGATGCCCTCCAACCCTATCTGCAATCCGGTCAAACGATCGCTCTACTGGGATCGTCAGGTGTGGGAAAATCCACGATCGCGAATCAACTGAACGGTGAGCCAATTCAAACAGTACAAGCCGTTCGCCAAGGAGACGATCGCGGGAAACATACAACCACGCATCGCCAGTTGATTCTGCTCCCGTCTGGTGCGTTGATGATCGACACACCTGGAATGCGAGAACTTCAGGTATGGTCAGGCACAGAGGGATTGCCAGAAACCTTTCCAGAGATTGAAACATTGGCGCAGCAGTGTCATTTTCGCGATTGCCAACACCAACAAGAACCCGGTTGCGCCGTGCAACAGGCACTGGTTGACGGACACCTTGACCAAGGGCGTTTCCTGAACTATCAGAAATTGCAGCGGGAACTGCACTATCTGACTCGCAAGCAAGATCAACGGGCAGCCCTGGCAGAGAAGGAGCGGTGGAAGAAAATTCATAAATCGCTCCGCAACCACCCCAAATATCAGGAATGATGGTTCGCTGAACACTCCAGCAGTGACCTAGACTAAATCTGTCACCGCACCTAAACTACTCGTGGAAACCAATTTGGCATACTTGGCAAGTACACCTCTTGTGTAGCGTGGCAAAGGTGGTTTCCAGATCGCACGGCGCTGTTCAAGTTCTGTCTCTGACACATGTAGATGCAGCGATCTCGCTGGGACATCGATGGTAATTTCATCCCCTTCCTGCACCAGGGCAATGGTTCCACCCACAAATGCCTCCGGTGCAACATGACCGACGACCATGCCATACGTCCCACCCGAAAAACGTCCATCGGTGATCAGCCCAACGGAGTCACCTAAGCCCGCACCAATAATTGCTGAAGTCGGAGCCAACATTTCTCGCATTCCCGGTCCACCTTTGGGTCCTTCATAACGAATCACAATGATATCGCCTGCGTTAATTTTGCCTGCAAGAATGGCATCCAGGCAGGCTTCCTCAGATTCAAACACTCGTGCTAGTCCAGTCATTTTAGGATTTTTCACGCCCGTGATTTTAGCAACGGCTCCTTCTATTGCCAAATTACCTTTGAGTATCGCCAAATGACCTTGAGCATAGATGGGATGCCTCCAGGAACGAATCACATCCTGGTCGGCAGGGGGTGCTTCAGGAATGTCTTTGAGACGTTCTGCGATCGTGTCTCCCGTAATCGTCAAACAATCACCGTGCAGCAAATTCTGTGCCAGCAGCATTTTCATCACTTGGGGGATGCCGCCTACCGCATGAAGATCGGTCGCCACATAACGCCCCGATGGTTTGAGGTCACATAGCACCGGAACTCGTTCCCGAATGGTTTCAAAATCATCAATCGTCCAAGGTACTTCAGCCGCATGAGCGATCGCCAGAAAATGTAAAACAGCATTGGTGGAACCCCCAACCGCCATCACAACTGAAACAGCATTTTCGATCGATTGGCGCGTAATAATATCTCGTGGCAAGATCTGCTGGCGGATCGCTTCCACTAATACTTTTCCTGCCAGTGCCGTGTTTGCTGCTTTTTCTGGGGCGATCGTAGACATTGTGGACGAATACATCAAACTCATGCCCATCGCCTCAAAAGCAGCCGACATCGTGTTCGCCGTAAACATGCCGCCACAGGAACCCGATCCTGGACAGGCATTGCGCTCGACGGCATAGAGCATCGCCTCATCAATTCTGCCTGCACTGTATTGCCCAACGGCTTCAAAGGAACTGACTAACGTCAAATCTTGACCCTCTAGATGACCTGGTTTAATCGTGCCACCGTAGACAAAAATGGCTGGAATATTCATGCGTGCGATCGCGATCATCGCACCGGGCATATTTTTATCGCAGCCGCCGATCGCCAGCACTCCATCCATGCTTTGAGCGTTGCAAGCCGTTTCGATCGAGTCTGCAATCACATCGCGGGATACCAGCGAATATTTCATCCCTTCAGTGCCCATTGAAATGCCATCACTGACCGTGATCGTGCCAAATAGTTGAGGCATCGCCTCGGCTGCTCGAATCCCGGCTTCGGCTTCTGTTGCTAGAGGGGCAATTCCCATGTTGCAGGGCGTGATCGTACTGTGAGCACTCGCGATTCCCACAATTGGCTTAGTGAAATCGGCATCCTTAAACCCAACGGCACGCAGCAGGGCACGATTAGGCGATCGCTGTAAACCCTGGGTAATCTTCTGGCTTCTCAAATTCTCTTGCATACTTTCGTCCTCGTGAATGCTCATGATTGATTATTCTTGGAGTATAGAAAGCGTTTTTAGGGATGTCCAATATATGATTTGATGGATTTAAGACGAGAAACATATCAAACATGGAACTGCGTCACCTGCGTTATTTTGTAGCGGTTGCCGAAGAACTGCATTTCAATCGGGCAGCCGAACGGTTGCATATCGCTCAACCCCCACTTAGTCAGCAGATCAAACAATTGGAAACAGAATTAGGGGTCGAACTATTCCATCGACGCACGAAGCGTCAGGTTCAGTTAACCGAGGCAGGACAAGTCTTATTGCAGGCAACTTACCGGATTCTGACTCAAGTAGAACAGGCGGTAAGCGATACTCAACGAGCAGGCAGCGGCGAGAGCGGAACTTTGATGATTGGATTTACCAGTACCGTTGTTTATGACATTTTGCCCGCGATTCTGTCTCAATATCGCGAACAATTTCCGCAAGTGAATCTGGTATTGCAGGAATTGACCACTACTCAACAGGAGGAGGCATTGCAAAATCATCAGATCGAAGTTGGCTTTTGTCATCCACCGCTGAAGGACGATCGCCTCGCATTAGAATCAATTTTGCGAGAACCACTGGTTGTAGCTCTGCCTGAAACACACCCACTCGTAAATGAAACCACAATCTCGATTAATGCACTCGCTGATGAATCCTTCATCTTGTTTCCGCGCCATCTTGGACCAGGTCTCTATGACCAGATCGTGAGCTTCTGTCACCAGGCAAACTTTAGCCCTAAGGTAATGCAGGAGGCGGTTCAAATGCAGACGATTATTGGACTGGTTTCAGCAAAAATGGGAATTGCCTTGGTTCCAGCCTCACTCCAAAATCTGCAACGAGCAGGTGTTGTCTACAAACCGCTACAGGGTGTAACTCCGCAAGTCGAAGTAGCAGTGGTATGGCTGTTGGAGAACGTTTCACCTGTTTTATACGAATTTCTGAAAGTCATTAGACTTTACATCAAGAAGAGATGCGACTGAAATTTCTGTCCAGATGAAAAATTTGAATCTTGATTGAATCTGTTTGCTATTTTACATACTGAACGATGGTCATTTGCTGGTGCAGATGTTGGGGATTTTCAACCTCACCCAGCAGAGCGATCGCGTAATCTTCCGCAGAAATATAGCTTTCACCCTGCTCATTCAACAACAATTGCTTACTACCTACTCGAAATTTGCCCGTTCGTTCACCTGGTTCAAACACGGCTGCTGGACTGAGGAATGTCGATCTAAACCAGAAGCTTTGTAGATTGCTAAAGACCTCGATGCGCCAGAGAAGCCGGATGCGAATGTCTTGTAGAATTGCGCTCAAATCGTTGCAAAATTCCGTTCTGTTTGTTCAGTCTATTGCTGATTACGGTACTGACGAGGAGTAAGTTTTATCGGACGTTGAAAGGCATTGGTGAAATGGCTCTGGTCACAAAACCCGACAACCTGTCCAATTTCACTTAATGATAAGCGTGAGGGCTTCAACAATTGTTTGGCAATCGATCCGACAATGCAAGATTGTGCGTCAAATAATTGTGGGATAAATTGCAATATCATGCCAACTCCAACAGCGATCGGCTAAATTCGCTCGTTGAGCAGCGGTGGTCTTGAAACGACTGTGCTGCCAAATCCAATTGAAATAGCTCACAACCAATCGCGTCGTGACCTTCGATTGCTCCCACACCTTGCCAAACTTATTCTGCCTTCGTTCGCGTAGCGTGCCGCAGGCTTAGCCACTTGCCCGTCTGTTGCCTGACAATGCCGTTGGTGCGCTCCAATCGCTGTGTGCTGTCTTTGCCGATGTAGTGCAGGATCTCAGGGGGTAGCACCCGCTCATACCCACCCCATAGAGCTTCGCTCCGCCAAAGGCGTACGTCACTATTCCAACGTTTACAATCGGTTTTCCCTTGAGTGGTCACAATCAACGCCTCAATCAGTTCATCAGTATGTTTTCCTACTCATGCCGCTAGAATCAATCCACTGCAATTGGCTAAACTCAACGCAATCCAGCAATCACCCACTTCTAATTCACCGGGGGAGCATTGCTTCTGTTTTTTTGCACAAATGACCCCATCTCATCAGCCGATACCTCTTGGGTTTGAACCGTTTGCACCTGGGCATTATGTACCTGTTGTGCTCTTTGACTAGCAGAGCGAACGAGACTGACGACGGTATTGTATGCCAGTCCGCTAGTGCGACTAATGCCTCGCAGACTGCTGCCTTCGCTGTGAGCCTGGAGAACTTGGCGAATTTGCTCTGGGCTGATGTGACGATGGTAGTAGAGGGTATCAAAGCGTTCGTTAAAGTTTGGCGGCAACCGGGGCAAAAGTACCGTTGGACTCCACTGGGCATCTTGCCGTGTTTATGAACCTTCAAATGTCCACACAACGGGCATTCCATAGGTTGAGTAATAAAGTAGCTGTTTCCTATTTTATCGGAACCCACAGAAATTTAATGCACGATCGGTTCAATTAACTCCCCTTGCCACCCCTCAACCACCGAGCTAGTCCTCTATTTTCAAAGCAGGTCTACTGATGCCCTGTAACTGATTACTGGTGAGGATGAAAACGTGCCTTAGTGAAAAAATGCCTTGATGCCAAAGGTCAAGGAGTTGCCGAAGGGGAAACTGAAATAAATGATCGCGTTGCTCATCTCTGTGGGCTAACTGCGGCAGAAATACAGCAAATCAATGAACATTAAATGATATGAATTCTCAAGTTATTTGGCTACAACAAATATTGGTAGGAATAATAACCGCAGCGTTTGCTAGTTTTTTTACCACCTACCTTAACAATAGGTATCAGCGTTTGAGAGAAGACAGTAAATGGCACAAGGAGAAATTATTTGAAGCCTATTCTAAGTGCCTTTCTACTTCTGTTCTAGCGACTCAGCTTGCAAGAACTAAATTTGGGAATAGTGTAGAACAATCTTCTACAAGAATTGGAGCAATCACTGAACTTTTAACCTCATTAAATATTTTGCTTGTCCTTTGTTCCGGCGAACAAGAAAGTGCAGTGATTGCAGTTAGAGATGAAATTGAACAGCTTCTTCAAAGTAACTCAACCGCTCTTCTTAATATTCTTCCTAAGCCATTAGAAAGTATTAGGGATAAACTCATTCAGCTCATGCAAAGCGACCCGAAATTGAAGGAGTTTGGTCAATAATGCCACTCCCCGTTCGATTGACAACGACCGCCACAGAGTCGAATTTATCCTAACCACGATCATCCAGATCAAGCCTCAAACTGACCTCGACATCGCTACTGGATTCTTCCGCATTGAAGCCTGATTCGTCTGGAAAAAGCTTTCAACCAACTCACTAACCTAAGATTCCTAATCGGTCGTGACCCTACTATCGTAAGGCGGCGAGGATAGTACGCACCTCGTCCGTCTTTTTCCAGTGACTTTTCAGGGGCATCATAGCTATGAACCTTACTATTCCAACGATTGTCTTTGTCATGTTGCACAGTCCAAAGGAACAGAAAAGTCACTATGCACTGGCAGTTGGCAGCAGACTGAAGCTTACGGTGTCTTCAACAGTTCATTGCAAAATGCTTGTAGGGTTGGTTGTTGTTGTTGCTGGGAGACAGGAGTCGCTTTGAACCGTTGGCATTGCCGTCCCCAAGTCGTTTCACGATAGAGCGCCAGTGCTTCTTTGGATAAAGCTTGATGGCATTGTGCTCTTGATAAGGGGGTAAAGCCCTTGCCAGGTTGCCTACCAATGGACTGGCTGAGTAACTCCTTGCAGGGTTGCCAGATCATTTCGGGAAACCAGGCTTCTGTCCAACCATCCTGACTGGTCAACCAGTTTGACTTCGGTTTACCCAGCTTTTTGTCGGCGATCTCTTGGCTTAAAGCTAGCTCGTTACCGAAAGCGGTGACTTGCTTACTGACTTCGTTAAACAAAAAGAATCCTGTTTGACTCTCACCAGCGATGTAGCCCTGGTAGTATTGCCAGCGTCGCAGATGGGAGACATACACTTGCCCATGCTGACTCGGTGGCAGTGTCACGTCAGCATCATCTGCCTTGAGGCAGTCACCATAGGTTTCTTTCCAGCCATCGGCATGGAGAATCAGGTTGCCACCAGGGGTAGACACTTGCCACTCAGCCAACCCAATCGATGCCCGACTCGACTGGGGTGTGAAGGTGAGTGAGAGCACCAGAGCGGCTGTCATCCAGAAAGTCTTACGGCTAGTCATGCTGACCTTTGTGCAAGGAGACGTTTCCTACTGTGATAACCTGCTCGACTCAGTAGTGCCTATAGTCTGACGGCATTCTTTACAGCTTGGGCACACTGAAAGTAACATCATTTGTCTGCACGATCTTATGGCAACCCTGATTCCTGCTTTCAGCACCTGTTCCCAGCGCATGACGGCTGGTGAGCGACGCCTAGCACAACGGTTGGAGGACAAGTTAGAGGCGGATTATCTGCTTTGGTACGATGTCCCAGTGGGGACGAAGCGACTTCATCCCGATTTCATCCTCCTGCATCCCAGTCGAGGGCTGTTTGTGCTGGAGGTCAAGGACTGGAAGTTAAGCACCCTCCAGGGGGAAGCGGATCGTGAGTCCGTCACCATCCTCACTGAAGCAGGCTTCAAAACCGTGCGTAACCCGTTAGAGCAAGCCAGAGATTACCTGATGGTCATCGCTCAACAACTAGGACAGGATAAACTACTGGTGCAAGCTGAGAGCCGTCATCGCGGCAAGCTTGCCTTTCCCTACAGTTACGGTTTAGTCCTGACTAACATTACCCGCAAACAGTTTGAGTCGGCTGGTCTCGAAGCCGTCTTAGAACCGAACCTGGTGTTCTGTCAGGATGAAATGTACGAGAGCGTCGATGCTTATGCGTTTCAACAACGGCTCTGGAACCTCTGCACCTATGAGTTTGGCGAACCGCTGACTCCCACGCAGATTGATCGCATTCGCTGGCACCTGTTCCCAGAAGTGCGGCTTAGCAACAGACAGCTCTCGCTGCTACCCGACCAACCAGACGCATCCACCAAACCGATCATGCTGCCTGACCTTTTGCAAGTGATGGATCTCCAGCAGGAACAACTTGCCCGTAGCTTGGGAGATGGTCATCGGGTCATACATGGCGTAGCGGGTTCTGGTAAGACGCTGATCCTGGTCTATCGTTGCCTGCGCCTGGTAGAAGAAACCACTAAACCGCTTCTGGTGCTGTGTTTCAACGTAACCTTGGCAGCGCGACTACGCCAGATGCTTCACGCCAAAGGCATTGGCTCTGATTGTGTCCATGTCCGGCATTTTCATGGCTGGTGCGGGGAACTGCTCCGGCGGCACCATTTAGCTAAACCTAGCTATAACGAGTTCCAGGGTGAGGCTTACGTGTCCAAGCTGGTACAGCGGGTCATCCAGTCAGTGGACGCGGGTATCATCCCGGCTGGCAGCTACGGTGCGGTCATGATTGATGAAGGGCACGACTTCCGACCAGAGTGGTTCAAACTTGCTGCCCAAATGGTGGACCCAGCGACGAACTCGCTGCTGGTGCTCTATGACGATGCTCAGAATCTTTATGAGCAAAAGGCAAAGCCAACATTCAGCTTTAAGCAAGTCGGCATCCAGGCACAGGGACGGACAACGATTCTCAAGGTTAACTATCGCAATACCAAGGAGATCTTGGCGATCGCTTATGCCTTTGCTCAAGAAGTCATGACTCCGACTGAGGCACGTGAAGAGGATGTCCCACCGCTCATCCAGCCCCAGAGTGCAGGTCGGCATGGACCACCACCAGAGTTAATCAAGCTACCTAGCTTCCGCCACGAAGCTGATTACTTGGCAACACGGTTAGCGCAAATGCATGGGCGTGGTATCCCCTGGAACGAGATGGCGATCGTCTACCGCGCCAAGTGGATGGCAGAGCAGCTCTACGCTTGCTGTCAACACGCCCACATTCCAGTGGAATGGCTGAATCGAGATCAAGACAGTCAGCTCTATGATGCAGCAGCGCCCAGCGTCAAACTGGTGACTATGCATAGCAGTAGGGGGTTAGAGTTTTCGGTCGTCTTCGTCCCTGGGGTGGGCTATCTACCGAACAAACACAACACGCCGGAGGATGAAGCACGCTTGCTGTATGTGGCAATGACGAGAGCGATCGATCAGTTGGTGCTCACGTGCGATCGTGACTCTGCGTTCGTGCAGCGCCTGGAGGAAGTGTTGGCTAGCAAGCACATGGCAACGTTGGGGAGTCACACACTATGAGCATACACAAATTTGCCCAACGCCTTGAGTAGTTGCTGTTGACAGGGGGGATCAAAGGCAACCAGCTTCTTACCCTGCACCAGCAGTTCAAACGCTACCAGCAGGAAGCCATCAGTGATGCAGCGATGCAGACAGAGATCAACGTCGTTGATCCTGATTTGGCGATACAGTCCTGCTGGAAAACAGACCCACGAGACCTTGAGTGAGGTTCACCTGCTGTGCCGAACAGTACGGGCTAAGAGCATCAGCCGTCGCAACAGTGAGGCTTGGAAACCTTAAACAGTGTAATGTGAGAGATCGCCAGCGACAGTAGCCTAACGATGCTTCTTGTAGCGTCGCTGGAATCACAAAACAGCGTAAGTTCGCTTAGTTAAAGGCATCGCTCACTGTCTGTTCTGATGCCGTTCTGAAATGAACTGAGCTTGTGCTTAACGCTAGTTTTTGTTGCCGGGTGAGTTGCTTGATTTGATATTCCCGTTTAAGCGCGGCTGACTGAGTGGGAAAGTGCCAGGAGGCAAGCAGGATAACAGGTAGACGGGTACGTGTGTAGCGAGCGCCCTTGCCAGTGTTATGCACCGCCACCCGTTGTGGCACATTTTTGGCATAACCCGTGTAGAGCGTGCCGTCAGCGCATTGCACAAGATAAACATAATGGCTCATGGAATATGCTCAATGCCTATATCGTTCGTTGCCCATCAAGCCTAGTCGTCTCTTGATCGGAGCGATGGTCATTCATTCGCCAGCCGCATCTGTTGCGATAACGAAGACAGACCGATGCTGACCAAGATCGTTTCTAGGCGGGTTTACCGAGAAAATCTCGTTTACCCAGTGCAACGCCATGATGCCTGAGAATGTCATAAGCCGTGGTGACATGAAAATAGACGTTCGGTAACACAAAGTATTGGAGATACAGTAAACCCTCAAAGACCATCGTTTCTTCACCGACTGGTAGGGAAATTGACCGTGCCTCAGAACCATCAATTTGATCAGCGGGCAACGTTTCCAGATAGGTGACGGCTTGCTGTAGCCGTGCAATGAGTTCCGGAAAGGTCGATTCCTTGTCTTCCATGGAGGGAGCAACTAAGCCTGCCAGTCTGGCGGCGCCTCTACAAGCGATATCAGAAGCGATTTGTACCTGCCGCCCTAGCGGAAACATATCGGCATAGAGTCGGCTGTTAATCAAGAGCGCTGGTTCAATTTTTTGGGCTTCAGCATGGGCTGCACCCTTTTCTAAGATCACCACGAGATTGTTGAGTGCGCGTATCAGCGACGGCACAGAGGCTTGATACATCGAAATGGGCATGAGCATGGCTCTTAAAAGCTGATCATAGCAGTATTGTCTGTTGGCAGGGGTTGCCCTGTCGGGAACGCTCGCTCAGGAGCACGCCAGGATCAAGTTGATGCTGGATGAGTGTAAGCATACTGCTCTGACTCGTTCCAGGCTACATGTGCGAAAGCGTAGTCGATCGCTTAAACTACAACAGCAAGTCATGTCCGCGATCAATGCCCTTGCCCCTTACCGCCAGTGCTGTTGTGACTCACGCCAAAATCGTGGGTAGCTTGCTTGCGCTCATGTGGGTGTTAGAGCTTGTAGACCAGGTGTTGTTGCGGCACCGCTTGGATCGCTTCGGCATTGTGCCCCGAACCCAGATTGGACTGCGGGGCATTGTGTTTGCGCCCCTACTGCACGGGACTTGGCAGCACTTGATAGCAAATACAATTCCATTCGCTGTGCTTGGCTGGTTGACCCTCTTGCATGGCGTTACCGAATTTACGATCGCGACGGCTGTGATCTGGTTGGTGAATGGTGTGGGCGTTTGGCTTTTGGCAGCCCCCCGTACCCTACACATTGGCGCAAGCGGCATCGTTTTTGGCTATTTCGGCTTTTTGCTGTCCCGGAGCTACTTCGAGCAAGACCTGCTCTCGGCTGGCATTGCGATCGTGGTGGCGTTGCTTTACGGTCCACTGATCTGGGGTATTTTGCCGTCCCGGCGACGTGGTATCTCCTGGCAAGGACATCTGTTTGGCTTGGTCGGCGGCATCCTCACAGCGCGTTATTTGCCAGAACTGAAGCAATGGTTTGCCACGTTCCAAGGCTAGCCGTTAAGACTAAGAAGCGCTGCTGCCATAACCGTGGCTAGGGGCGGGATGACGGCTCTAAACGTGCCGATGCCAAAGCGCCTGTGAATTCACAGGCGCTTTGGCTCTAGCATACGCCTTACCGCTAAGGGGGCACTTCTACACCTGCTGTCCAAGCACCGTTCTGAGATGGAGCCGGACTTTGGTATCGACCAGTTGATTCCCGATCGCCAGTCGTTCACCACTGATCCAGACTGCCTGCGGTTGGAACCGATAGATGCGGCGAGGGGATGCCTCCAAGTAGTCTTGTGGGGTGCGCTTAGGGTCTCTGCCAGCACGCTTAAACAGCAGTTTCATGCTGGACAGCACCCGGTCTGGCTCGACTTCAGCAGCGCTACCGCTCAAGTACAACCCTTTGCCACTGCCCTCACTCACGCTGGAGTCATAGATGGCGATCGCAGCTCGCCCCTGGTTGTGGTCGAGATTTTGGGAGTGCTGGGCAGCGATAGTTGAAGACCAGTAGAGGTGCCAGTTTGCGTCATAAGCGAAGAAGACAGGCGAGACCCAGGGCAAACCATCGGCAGAACAAGTAGAGAGGGTGCAGTAGTGAATGCTTGCCATGATTTGGTGTGCCTTGGCAAGTACGTCTGGGTGATCAGACTCCAGTGTATTGATCCAGCCATTGGCAGCGGTAGCGGGAGGCATGAAGTTACTCCTAAAGCTCTATGATGCTTGCACTGGCTCCTACGACAGCGAGTGCCCCTTCCTGTCGCTCTGCCGTGTGTTTTGGATCAGAGGCTAAGTTGGTGGCGGTAGACAGACTCAGGTTGGCTTGTCTTAGTGGGCTACTGACAAGACGGCGGCAAGTGCAGACTCAACTGAGTGTAGCGTAGTAATGCAGTCGGTTCGCCCAGATTAGACACTGTTAGCCCCAGCAATCTCACTTTCCTGGTTGGTTCAAGGTGTGACCGCAGCAAGTCCTTTCCCATGCTGGAGAGCGTTGTGGCATCCCGCAATAGCCATGCCACTGTCTGAGCGCGGGTGATCTGCTCATAATCGGCATATTTGACCTTGAGCGTCAGAGTATGACCCTAGCGCTGGTGTTTGTCCATGCGTACTGTCAGCTCCCCTAGCTAGCTTTGCCAATGCTGCCTCCATCCCGTCCAGTGCTTAGAGGAACCGCCGGAAGCTAGCTTTGCCAATGCCGCCTTCATCGCGTCCAGTGCTTAGAGGAACTGCCGGAGAAGGAATTTACCAAACCAAACGTCCTGACTCTGGTGGAAAATCTACGGCATCTCAGCCCTGAAGAGCGGCAACAGATTTTCAAATTGGTAGAGGGAGCGTAGTTTCTTGAGGGACTGGGGATTACTTACAGTTGCCAGTCTCTCAGCTTGCGATCATGGGGTTGAGTTAAAGCAATCGGGAGAGTTCTATGGCAATGGTTTTGGGTCAACTGTATCAAGTGGATGGGTAGCCCTAACGGTTCAAGGCAAAGAAAATGCGATAAAGCGCAGGGTGAAGAAAAAATAGTCAAGTAGCGCGTAATTTCTAGAAAAAATTGCCGAGAAGAATACAGAGGTTGTTCAGGCAGCTTCTCAATGTTCAACTCATTGCGAGTCAAAAGAATTATGCGTCTATTTAAGCGGAACCGTCAGCCTCATGTCCCTCAATCGCCGCAAGCTGCTTCAGCCCAATCTAGCTTTATTCTGGAACCCATTCTCACTCCCACTGTCGGGATCGACGGCATAGAAGGCACACCGGATCTGGCGATCGTGCACCTCCCCGATCATCCGCTTCCCACAATCGATCTCCCAGATCATCACTCCGCTGACTCTCATGCACTTACTAATGCCCACACTGCGGCAGTCGAAGTCGCGGCTCCAATCCCAGAGATTCACGCAGCTACCGATCTTCAGCATCAGTCCCTAGACTTCCTGACCGCCCCTCCCAGTCTTGAGTCACCCCTATTTGATTCTGGGTTCTTCACCGTAGGCGAATCCGGCACGGTAGACATCGACTACCTGTTTGATGGCGGCGGCTACCAGGGAGAACTTGCAGTCTTTAGTCTGAGTGGAATGGAACGGTTTGAACCCGGATCGCAGGAGTTCATCCACGAAGCTGCTCACCGTGCCCTCAGCAATTCTGACCTCGGTCACATTGTGATTTCAGATGCCACAGAAGGGGCAAGATTCCATAGTGCCCTGATGGGAGAAGGCGACCTGAATTCAGGAGACTATCAGGGAGTGCGATCGTTCCAGATGAGATCGGGCGACACTGTAGGTTTCATGCTGGTTCCCAACGGCGAGATTAAGGATGCGCTGGCTGATCCTAGGATTGGCGGTGATCACCGCCCGCTGTTTTCTATGGCTTCGGCGAACCCAGAGAGTGCGTTCCACACGGGGCAGATTGCCGATATCACCGGGGATAGCAATACCTTTGTGTTTGAGGATTTGCGGGTAGATGGGAAGACCGATCTGGATTACAACGATGCGGTCTTCCAGGTGCGGGGCGCGACGGGTGAGGCGGCACATCTGGATCAGGTAATTGAGCACAACCATGATTGGCGCACCACTAATCCAAGACGTTTAGCGAACCTCATGTACCCTCTTAGCCATTTCAATAGATTGTTTTTTTAGGGGTTTCGCGATCGCTATGCTATACCAAGGGTAGTGTCTAGATGTTGATGCACTTGCTATATCAGAGCGTAACTTCTATCTCAGCAAGGTTCTGCAAACTGTTACAGCTAAACAGGCGTGCTTCACAGACTTTTATATACATCAGAAATTCAAGTTAAAAATTTTGCCATCTACCATCTTGAACCAGGGAGAACTGACTAAGAGCAAGATTTTCCACGCCCAAACAATATCTACAGGAAGTTTTGCCCCTTACCCGAAGCATCAGAAGATCGCAGAGAGATTTCTAACAAACTGGCTTAAGCCAAGACTGGTATCAAAGGGAAAATCAGATGAAGCAGGAAAAGACGGCTTTATATGGATATTTCAACTTTCTACCTGTTTTCAGCCCCAGACTCAGCTTATCTCAGTCTCTTGATTCGCAAAAATGTCTCCAACACTGCCTTTCAGAAGATAATAAATAGCCTGCGAAATTCTGATTCACACTATTTATATTTAGAGCGATTGTACTACTTCATCTTTTCCGAAAAAGGAATTTCAATTAGATTTAACGAATATCGAGTTTAAAAACAAGAACCCACATTTAGAAGTTTGATGGCTCAAAGCTCAAGAAAGGGATTACGATATTTACAATCTCAAGATTGCAACTTTCAATGCAGATATTTACAATCTTGAGATTGTAAATGCTGTCTAGCTCCTCAAATATAGACGCAGCAAGCTTTACGAGGAATTTAATGGGTAAGATCCTGGTTATTTTGAACGGTAAGGGAGGAGTGGGCAAAACCACTACATCTTTTAATATTGCAGCCGTCTTTGCCGAAAAAAGCCGTGTGCTTTTAGTCGATTCAGATTCCCAAGAAAGTGCAACATGGTGGGCGCAACAGGGAAATCAGAACTTTGAAATTGCAACAGAAACTGATCCTGATGTCCTGAAGCACTTAAAAACAGTCGAGGACTATGATTTGATTGTTTGTGATACCCCACCTCACCTGGATAGCAAAACATTCACAACGCTTATCCATACTGGAGATTACATTGTTCTCCCGACCCCTCCAGCCCCTCTGGATATACAAGCTTTAATTACAACCATTCAACTTGCTATCCATCCAGTAGGAGTTCCGCATCGAGTCTGTCTCACAAAAGTTGATCCTCGTAGCATAAATGAAGCAGTGGCAGCTCAAAACACCTTTATGGAAGCTGGAGTGCCTGTCTTTAACACTTTCATTAGAGCCTACAAAGCTCATGAACGTGCCCCTCTCGATGGGCTTCCCATTATTCAATGGAAAGGGAAGAACGGGACAGAAGCTGCTTCAGATTACCGAAGACTTGTAAAAGAATTGACCGAATTGAAGGAGTGGAACTAATGGCACAAAAGCGTAACCTAACCGATCTAATTCGCCAAAATGCATCTGGATTTTCTTCTTCTCCAATTACGCAAACAGTCGCTCCAACAACTGCTTTCAATGAGGAGTTGAATCAAAAAATCCAAGACCTTGAGCGTGAAGTGATTGAGCTTAGACAACAAGCAAGCACCGACCAAGAAAAAGAGTTTTTAGAACAACAGATTCAGGATTTGACTAAGCAATTAGCCGCTGTTGGCGGTGAGCATATTGTTGAAATAGATCTCATTGATCCTGATCCAAATCAACCAAGAACCATTTTCCCGCGCGCGCTGATTGAAGAACGAACAGAGAGTTTAAAGCGAAATGGACAAATTTCTCCAATCATTCTCAATCCTCAAGAGAATGGTAGATATCGGTTATTTGATGGAGCCGTTCGACGGCTATCAGGACCAAAGGCTGGTTTAGCCACTCTGCGTGCAGTACTTCTTCCGCACCATGAGTCTTTAGACGATGCGACTCGTTTTGAACAACAGTTTGTCACAGGAAAAGATACTGAAAAACTTCACGACTTAGATGTCGCAAATGGACTCATTCGTATTATCTATAGCCGCCATCCCCACCTGAAGGAAAAGCAGATTGACTTTCCTAGAACCCTCAACAACGTCATTTATCAAATCAGGAAATTTGGCAAATTGAAGGAATTAACCAAGATGGTAAATAAGCCAATCGAACAGCAAAGAGAGTGGCTCGACAGTCTTGGACTAGAGACATCAGAAGGCAGAGATATTCTGGAAATATTACTTGATCGCCAATTCAACCCAGCTTCAATTTCAGCGAATGTCTTTCCACTCCTTTCGGTAACTGACGATTTGAAAGCTGTGGTTCAAGAAACAGGACTTAGTTCTGGGAAAATCATGGCTGTGAATAAATTGACTGCTGAGGCTCTAACCACCAATGAAGCGGATGCTAAACAAGTTCGCTCACAACTTGCTTATCGCATTGCAGAGCAAGAACTTACTGAAAAAGAAACAAACGACCTCATCCGAAAAACAATTCAGGACCACAACCCCACAGCGCAACAACCAGACCCGATCGCAGAAAAATCGTTAAAGACGGTCAAGCAAATCCAGAACATTAAGCTAGATGAATTCAAACCTGATCAATTAAAAAGCATCCGAGAGTCTTTACAAGAACGTATTCGGAAAATTGACCAGCTTCTTGATGGCAAATAGCTTGGATTCTGACTGGTGCTAAGAGCGCACTCAAAAAAGGACTGGCAGTTATTTAGGCGCTGCTGGAGCAGAAAGATGAGTTTGTCTGGAGGCTAACTCAAGCAGGTATTCGTGTTACTTTAATTCAAGATAGAAAGTAACACGAATACCATGTCAGTAGATAGGGATTTGAAAACCCAGATGTCAGCCCTAGAAGCGGAGCTGGAAACGCTCAAAGGAATGGGGGACTACCTCATCGGAGTCCGAATTGAGCGATCGCCTGCGGGGGGTTCAGCCTCTACCGCTGCTAAGGAAACTTGTAAATATGCAAGACTGCGGGCAGGCAGAGGCAAACTCCTCCCCAATGGCAAAAAAAGCCTTTACATTCCAGTCGAGAAAATTGCTCAGTATCAGGTAGCCTGCGATCGTGGTAGACAAGTGCAGCAGCTTGAACAACGAATTGAATGCATCAAAGCTCAAATTCGGAAAACTGAGCAGTCCCAGTATCGCCGCTGGGATGATAAGAGTCGCAAAGGGCGGAATAATGTCCGGAAGCCGAATCTGCAGGTTACCCATCCGGCGCTTGAGGTCCTTGAGATTGATCCACCTCTACCACCGACCACTCCCGCTGCCATTCTCGTCCTATACCGCCAATCTCCCAATACCCCAGTTCATGCTGTGGCAGCGGAGGTCTGGAAAGGAAGTCAAAAAATTGCCGAAGTCAAGCCTGTACACTGTATGGGAATGAGAGCCGATAAAGTAGCCGACTACATTAAACAACTTCTAACATCCTTGAATCAGCAGTTTGCAGTCACTAAGTTTGAGGATGTGGTTAAGGAAGTTCCGGTTCAGAACTGCCCCGTTATTCCCTGTCCATTGAAGCTTACAGTTCCCGTACCATGAAGCAATTCCTTGGCTGAGTCGATGCCAGTAGAACCGATAGAACTGGATTTGGAGTTGGCGATGCAGCAGGCGATCGCTGATCCGAGTTCTGCCAATTTACATCAACTCCTGCATGGACTAGAGCAATTGCTCGTTGGTTTACCTCAAGATTCTCAGTTGCAGGTCGCCGGTACGATTCTGGCTCAACTCGTTGATATTTATGCCTCCCGCGCTAATGGTCTGCTAGAAGAGTGGGAGGATAAGTACAATCCTGCCCAAGGTGAGCCGATTCTGACGGCTGAGTTGCTGCATGAAGTTTTGCGGCAAAGCATGACGTTGAATCTGGATGAAGTTCTAGAAGCTGCTCCATCATGGCAAGAGAACCCTTCGCCATCAGATTCCCTTGTAAGTGTCGTTGATCAGAGCAACCTGCTAGAGTTTTTAGCCCAAATGGAGCAAGAACAAGTCCAGCAAGATGCGCTTGCCATTGCCCATGATGAAGATATTTCTGCCTGGATTGGGAAAATCTCGCAATGGATGAAAGAGCATCAGAACAGGGAAGTTTCTCTGTTGGAACTTCAGAGATCGCTCCAGATGCCGTTTATTGAAATTTGGTTGGCACTGCTGCTCGGAGGCTATGGGATTGAACAACGGGGCGACTTTTACCAGACTGAAGGCATTTGGGTGAAGTCTTAAAAAGCCCAAATATATTTGATGGAGGCATTCAATCCGTTTTCCTGCAACGTGTCTCCAATTCGAGGAATAGGAATCAAAGGAACTCCGTAGCTGAGATTGACAATCAAGTTTCCCCAGGTCCATTGAACACCTAGCCCTAAAGACGCTAGCGTGTTTCGGTCAAATTCAATGTTCTGGTTACTCCACACATACCCAACATCCAAAAATGGAATTAGTTGTAATTCCATCGTTCGAGTTGAAACAGCTGGATAATGCAATTCGATCGATCCCACAACACCACTATCTCCAAGTAGGGCATCTTGCCGATAACCTCGAACTGTAGAAAGACCTCCAATGCTGAACTGCTCTAAAGGCACTAATGGGCGATCGGCTAACTGAAGATCCGAGCGGAGCAGCAGATAAGGACGTGACCCTAATCGTTGCAAGAATGCGACCTGTCCTCGCCAAACAAAAAAGCGGCTATCTGGTGGAGAGGAGTTGGTTGTCGCACCCAGAACATCTAGCCCAAAACTGAACTGCGATCGCACAAGTAAAACCTGACGATTGCTCCGCTGAGTATATTCCTGAAATACTCGTAGCGCTGAGATGCGCGTCTTGCCACTGTCATCCGCTCCAGCAGAAAGGGGAAAGTCTACGCCTAAAAGTGAGGTGTCGCTCTCCAAACGAGAAGCCGTAATGCCGATCGCGAACTCTTTGAATGACTGAGCCGTGGCGGTTCTGATGATAGGTTGACGGAAGGTTAATTCATATATGCGTGAATTTCCTTGAATGTCAAAATCATCAAACGGTTCCTCAATCACCCGACTGAAAAGGGTGCTGTATCGAAAAGAAACGGTTGCATTACGCAGGCTGACCGGAATGGTATAGTCAATATCAACTTCGTTACTGCCATTGGTATTGGCATAGCCGATTTGCAGCCCATCTCCTAGTCCTAGCAAATTTGCTTGCGTTAGCTGAACCCGCCGCTCAAGCGTCCCAACCGTCGGAGAGCGCCGATTATTGAGTTCTGCTGCGGCTCTGAACGTTGGAGCAGGTTCCAGGTTGATGGTCAAAACACTCAAACCTGTCTGGCTACCAGATTCCAACTTTCCAGAAATCGACAGAATGAGTGGATCTAACTGAAGCAGCCGCAATGCTTCGAGTAGTTTCTTCTCATTCAAGATTGGATTAGCAGCAGTCTCCAGTCTTGGTCTGATGTATTTCGCCAAACGGTGCGAAGCCGTTCCCCCGTTGGGATAATTGCTGTCCGTAATATCAATGCGCTCTAGTTTCCCTTCAATAATCTGGATGGTCACCACACCACCTTGTATCTCAACCGCCTCATTTCCTTCAATTGGGATCAAGGCGGCAGAGGTAATGTATCCCCGGTCAACATAAAGTTGGGTGATGGCAGAGCGAACCTTGAATAACTCAGAGAAGGTGATTCGCCGACCCCTAAAGGGAGCGGTGATGGCATCAAGATCTTGATCGCTCACTATCGTGTTGCCCTGGTACTCAAATCGAGCAACTTCAATAGTGTCTTGAGATTCTAGTGGCTCTGATGGTAAGAGTAGCTGGGGCGATTGATCGAGAGGAGGGGATCGCGGAGTAGGTCGCGGCAGATCTGGTGTTGGAATCGGTCTGGGTAGAACAGGAGATGGCAGTTGGGGTGTCACATTGGGAACTTGAGCGTTAGCGGGAACGCCTGCTGGTAATAAGCCAAGGATGAGAACAGCGAAAAGATAACGATTCAAAACTGACTGAAACTCAGGAACTTTCAGTATTTTTTAAGGCAAAATGGCACCTAAAAAATATATCTATAGAAGTAATTTCGTACTTTCACCAAAGAGAAATTAACAACCGTAGGATTAATATCCTGCTGCCTGCCCTGCAGATTTTCGAGGGTCGTTCACCCCGTGAAAGGTCGATTCTTGATCAATCAAAATTGATTCGGCAGCTCCCCAGTTTGGGATAGGAACAACCCGATAGCCTTTTTCCCATAGCGATTGCACAACGGCTGGCTCAAGGGCAAAGGGTTCTGTCACCACCACATTGGGAAGTCCTTGATAGTGAATGCGGGGTGAGGCAACGGACTGTTCTACCGTCATGCCAGAGTCCACTACATTGCTCACAACCTGTAGGATCGTCGTGGAAATTGTAGGACCCCCTGGGCTACCTGTCACAATCTGGGGCTTCCCGTCTTTCATCACCAGGGTAGGAGCCATTGAACTGAGCGGACGTTTGCCAGGAGCGATCGCGTTTGCGTTTCCTTGAACAAGCCCAAACTGATTGGCAGACCCTGGTTGCGTGGCAAAGTCATCCATCTCATTATTGAGGAAAAATCCGGTCTTGCCCGCAATCACCTCCGCCCCAAACAGAGAATTAATCGTGTAAGTGACTGAAACGACATTTCCAAACCGATCAACCACTGAATAATGTGTGGTGTGTTCCCCCTCAGAGTCAGCGTACAGTTGCTTGGGAGACGTTGCTTTATCGGGTTGAATTTGTTGCCGAACTTGAGCGGCATATTTGGGAGAAAGTAGCCTGTCAACCGGGTTCTGAACAAACTCTGGATCTCCAAGATATTTGTTGCGGTCAGTGTAAGCAAATAGCATGGTTGAAAGAAACCAATGCACGCGACCAGTAGATCGAAAATCCTTTGGCTTCAGTGAGTAGCCATTCAGAGTCGTTAGCATCTGGCAGACCGTCACTCCGCCCCCAGGCAATGGAGTGGTTAGAACGGTGTAGCCCCGATACTGGCATTGCAAGGGTTTTGATTCAGAAACAGCGTAAGAGCGAAAATCTTGCAGCGTCAGAATTCCCCCATGAGCGTTGCTTTCTCGCACCACTTCTGCCGCAATAGAGCCGCTGTAAAATGCCTGCGGTCCCTGTTGGGATATTTGCTTCAACGTCTGTGCCAAGTCGGTTTGTACTAGGCGATCGCCCACTTCAAAAGGCTTGCCATTTTTCAAGAAGATCGCTGCAACATTGGGTTGCCCTGAGAACTTGCGAGTATTCTTTTTCAGAATGTCAACATCGCCTGCTTGTAAAACGAATCCATTCTCAGCAAGTTTAATCGCAGGAGCCATCACCTGCTGCCGGGTCATGGTTCCATAGGTTGTTAGCGCCTGATCCAATCCTGCAACCGACCCCGGCACCCCGATTGCCAGATAGCCTTTTCTAGAGAGATCGGACTGCACCTGACCTTTCTCGTTCACATACATCTGGGAATGCGATCGCAAAGGCGCTTTCTCGCGGAAGTTAATCACCGTCTCTTTGCCATTCGCTTGACGGATCAGCATGAAGCCGCCACCGCCCAGGTTGCCGCAGCAGGGGTAGGTTACCGCCAGGGCATAGCCGATCGCGACAGCGGCATCTACCGCGTTTCCGCCTGATTTCAGGATGTCTAGCCCAACAGCCGAGGCTTCTTGTTGCTCGGTCACCACCATTCCCCGCTTACCGGTGACCTCCCGCGTGGAGTATTTCTGATCCTGGCAGGCTGGCGACTGCTGACAGAAAAGCCAGCTTCCGACTTGATAGACATGGGTTAGGGGACGATAGACACTTCGACCCATCAGCATATCGGCACCAATGCCCAGAGTCAGTAATAAGACGGCTCCTCCACACAGTCGAAGGCACCGTTTCCATGAACGTTTCCGTTGCTTTGGCGGGTGATTTTCGGGTTCTCTCTGTCGAAGGTTAGACATGAGTTGTCGCTTGTTGCTCGTACTGTTAGAAGAATGTTCAATCTCTGTGATTTCCTACCGCTATGCAGACGAAACCCACGGCGTTCGGATTATTCTTAATCAAAGGATTGGGGAGACTCCTCATTTATTTGGGTTTCAGTGCCCCCGCGATCGCCCAAATTGTTCCGGACGCAACGCTTCCTGTGAATTCTACCGTCACACCGAACTGTAGTAACTGCACCATCGACGGAGGATCTGTTCGTGGGGGGAATTTATTTCACAGCTTCAGCCAATTCTCAGTCCCAACGGGCGGCTCCGCTTACTTTAATAACGCCGTCAACCTCCAGTCAATTATTAGCCGTGTGACTGGCACCGATGCATCCACGATTGATGGGCTGATGCGGGCGAATGGTATGGCGAATCTAATTTTCATCAATCCCAATGGCATCACCCTGGGACCGAATGCAAGGCTCAATATTGGCGGGTCGTTTTTAGCCAGCACTGCCCAAAGCGTTCGATTTGCCGATGGAGTCGAGTTTAGCGCCACCAACCCCCAGGCAGCACCATTACTCACCAGCAGCATTCCAGTTGGGCTAGGATTCCTCAATCCAGGACCGATTAAGGTGCAAGGGCAGGGACATTCCTTAATCGGTCCAACTTTTCTGACCCCTCCAATTGGATTGGGAACCAATCCCGGACTCACCGTCAGACCCGGCCGGACATTAGCAATCATTGGAGGTGCTGTGACACTGGATGGTGGGGTGTTGAATGTTCCCAGTGGACACGTCGAAATTGCGGGTGTGGGAAATGGAACGGTTCGCCTTGTGCCCAGCTTGACCGGGTGGCGGTTCAACTATGGACAGACGCACAGCTTTAACGACCTGTTGATCACCAATCGCTCCCTCGCAGATACCACGGGACTCGGCGGCAACTCACTCAACTTACAAGGGCGTAACATCCTGCTCGATCGCGGTTCAGTGCTGATTGGTCTCAATGGCGGCACCATCCCCTCTGAAGCCTTTACACTCAACGCCACAGAATCAATCACCGTTAGTGGCACTGATCCAATTGCTCGGATTCCAGGCGGCATTATCAATGCGACGGCTGGTAGGGCACCGGGCGGCACGATTGAAATCTCCAGTCCAAATTTGAAGTTGGAAGCAGGTGGATTGATTGTTACAGAGACATTTGGGGCAAACCCAGCAGGCAATATTCGGATTCAGGTTCCTGGGACATTTCAAGTGGATGGAACTTCACCTCGCGATCGCCGTGTGCAAAGTACCCTGGTTTCGTTAAGCCTGGGAGAAGGCAGAGCCGGAGACGTTCAGATCGACACGGGAACTCTCCGAATCACTAATGGGGGCTTTTTGGAGTCTGCTACTTATGGCAGGGGTGAGGGTGGCGATGTTTGGGTGAATGCAACTTCAGGCGTTGAGCTAAATGGGGTAGCAAGACCGTTTCTCCAGCCCAGTCTCTTGGGATCATCGACGCTCGGAACGGGCAATGCAGGATCTGTCACGATTAAAACGCCGACATTAACGGTGCTCAATGGCGGTCGCCTTGACTCATCGACTCAAAGCAGTGGTTCGGCAGGCAGTGTATTTATTACCGCAGATCGATCTGTCACTGTGTCTGGAGCAGTGCCAGAATCTCGCAATCCCAGTTTGATTAGTTCTGCGGCTGCGATCGTTGACCCTTCGCTCCAGCAACTTTTTGGGTTGCCACGAATTCCGACAGGTGCAGCTGGCAACGTCACCATCAATACGCCTCAACTCACGGTTAGGAATAAAGGGCAAGTGAGTGTCCGCAATGAGGGGGTTGGGGATGCGGGAAGCCTAATCATCAACGCTGATAAGGTTCAAGTTCTTTCCAATGGAGCAATCACCGCTCAAACCAACCGTGGGCAGGGTGGCGATATCCAAATTAATTCCAGGACGTTAGTTCTTCGAGAGGGAGGAAGCATTGTTGCAGCCGTCAGTGGCGCAGGCGATGGTGGCAACATCACTATTGACAGCAGCTTGATTGCGCTTCTGCAAGGAAGCCGAATCAGTGCGAATGCGAATCAGGGTACAGGCGGGCGAATTTTTATCAACGCACAGGGAGTATTTCTGTCTCCTGACAGCTTGATTACCGCTACGTCTACATTAGGACCGCAGTTCAGCGGGATTGTTCAGATCAACACCCCGGACATTGATTTCTCGCGGAGTGGCGTTCAAGCGGTTCCGGCTCCAGCAGTTCCCGAAGTGGCAGTGACGTGTGGTGGTGGTAGTAGCACAAACGCCAACAGTTTTACCATCAGTGGAACAGGAGGAATTCCAACCAACCCTGACGAGTTTTTAGGGAGTCAATGGGGATGGAAAGACCCAGAGCAAACGCAATCCCAGAGCAGTACAGCACCTTTGAGTAAAGGGCAAGCGATCATTGAGGCTCAAGGATGGGAAAGAACCTCCGCCAACACGGTTCGGTTTGCTGTCGTTCCTAGCTCAGTAGGTTCTTACCGTTCTGATGCCTTAACTGGATGCGTGAATCGGTGATCATAACTCTTGAGCGCCTCTCAAAACTCATCCCTTTAGTCAAGTTTCGAGGGATTGAAGCAGGTTAAAAAAGCTGATAGATCTAGCTTTGAGCTTGAAATTTTGCATTCTCAAGAACCTGTAAAAGCTCCTGAGCTTTGATGGAGGATAGTCGTGACTTCACGGGAACATCTTTTTTTTCTGCATGGTTAAGTTTTTTACCACATATAAACCTCTTACGTTTTCCACTGCCTAATGTCTGCGACTTCTAGACTTGCCCAAAGGCTGCCGCTTGGCAGTTGGAATAAGAGCTTTGCCAGATTGTTCACTCCCCAACTCTCCAAACTTGGGACTCCAAAACCCGTTCGACGTTTGGAAGTAGCCAGCCCCTTCATGCTTTTTCTGTTGCCGCGCTTTAGCATCCGAACAACGTAGCATCACCTTTTGCTGCCCGTCTTTCTGGTAGCCGTATTCCTCCAATGGTTTCTTGCAGACTGGACAGACGTGCTCGGTTAATTTCGCGGGAGAACCTTCTGATTGCTTCGACTTTGCCTGTGGCGCTTCCCAGGTTGAAGTGCGATCGCTCCAAAACATCACCGATTCACACCCCTGGCACTTGAGGAAGAAACCCTTTCTGACCTTTTTTGAAGGAAGTTGGATCATCAGCTTTTGACACTGAGGACATTCAGTATCCGAAACGTCAGGAGTCTTCCCGACTGGAGCTTCACTGGCATAGTTGGGAATCACTTTCCGTGCCTGCTCCAGCGCGGGAGCAAAATAATCTCGGTTCCAACGGGTCAACCACTGCTCCCAACTCAGTTCGCCACTCGCAATCTGATCGAGTGAAGCCTCCATCTCTGCCGTGAACCCAACATCAACCAATTTTGGTAAGGCTTGCACCAGGAAGAGATCGACCTGCTCACCCACCGCTGTAGGCTGGAGTTTGCTTTTGATAATGCTGACATACTCGCGCTGTTTGAGCGTCTGAATGGTTGGCGCATAGGTGGAGGGACGACCAATACCCTTGCGTTCCATCAGAGCAACGAGCTGGGCTTCGCTGTAGCGTGGGGGCGGTTGAGTTTGCTTTTTTTCATGAGCCGCCCGCTCCAGGTTCAATGCTTGCCCCTGCTGCACGATCGGTAACTCGGCATCTTGACCCAGCGATCGCCAATACTTGGCAAACCCCTCGAACTCAACCACCTGACCTCTCGCCTGCCACTGCACATCCCCGGATTGAGTGATGATGCGCGTCTGCCGGATTCGTGCAGGCTGACAAAGCGATGCAACGGTGCGCTTCCAAATCATCACATAGAGAGAAAAAGCATCCGCATCCAGTTCCGCTTTGAGGGACTCGGATGAACGGTGAACATCCGTTGGTCGGATGGCTTCGTGAGCTTCCTGTGCGTTTTTGCCACTCTTATGCTGAGTCACTTTCTGCGGCAAGTTCGTTGGGTCATGACTGGACAACCAATTCCGCACAGATTGAACAAACTCCGGACTCAAGTAGGTGCTGTCGGAGCGGTGATAGGTGATGATACCTTTTTCATACAGTCCTTGAGCAATCTGCATCGTCTGCTCTGGCGAAAATCGCAACTTAGACCCTGCTACCTGCTGAAGTGTGGAAGTCGTAAAGGGAGCAGGCGGCGTGCGATTCACAGTTTTCCCCTCAATGCTGACCACTCCATGGGGGTACTGCTGTGCGAACTGAATGAGTCGATCAGCTTCTGCCTGACTTAACACTCGGTCGGATTCGGGAACTTTTTTGTCCGCTGGATCGGCGGCATCATCAGCCAGATCTTCTGTCGATGTGCTGTTACTCCCACCTCGATGGTAAAAGGCTCGAAAGCCTTCCTTGTAATCTACATAGCAACTCCAGTAGTCCTGAGGCTTGAAGTTGCGAATCTGCAACTCTCGTTCGACCACGAGATGAAGGGTCGCAGACTGAACCCGACCGATCGATTTCGCTCCATTGTTGAGCTTCCAAACGAGAGGGCTACCGCGATAACCCACCAGCTTATCTAAGACAGAACGGCAAATCCCAGCATGAACCAGATTCAAATCAATCGGGCGAGGATGGGCGATCGCGGCTCTGACGGCAGCAGGCGTGATTTCTCGATAGGTAATTCGTTGAACGGTTTTCAATCCTAATGCCTGAGCAATATGCCAGCCAATAGTTTCTCCTTCCCGGTCTTCATCGGTTGCCAGAATAACACTCTGAGCGTGCTTTGCCGCTTCTCGCAATTGGGCGATCGCTTGTTTGCCTCGTGACCCACGCGCTTCCCAACGGCATTGCACCTGGTTGCCCACCAGGTCAAACCCTAACTGCTCATCGCCATCATTCGCCAGTTCCCGAATGTGACCACCACTTGCCTGAATCAGATAATCATCTCCTAAAATATGTCGCAATTTTGATAGCTTACCGGGAGCTTCGATGATAATCAGAGGTTTGCCTTTCGAGTTTTTAGAGTGACTTGTTGCGGAACTAGAACGGTTGTGAGTGGAGGTCGCCATTATTAAAACACTTCCATGCAGTTGTCAGTATTTTAGTGCAAGTGTTCTGATTGAGGTGAGCAGGGGCATAGCAGCCAGGACTGCGGAGTTGAAATCACCTCAAGACTCAAGAAAAGTCGAAGCACGAAAACGCAGACCCATCAGTTGGTCGTAAAGAGGATTCAGTTTGCATAGCGGCGGAATGCTGGCGATCGTTCGACCAAACAGTTTAATTTCGCGGGCAAATGGACAGATTGCAGGGATCAACCAACAAATCAAAGTGGCTGTAAGCCTATCCTGGATTTTCCAGCGATCAAGCCAGTTCTGTAATGGTTTCAACATGGTTCTCTCACGCGGCTGATGCTTTTGTGGCTTTACGCTTGCGGTTTGGTGCTACTTCTGGTGTTTGTGTTTCAACGTCTGGCACTGCCTCAGTTTCTTCTGAACCTGTTTCGCGTTTACCCCCTAAGAGTTCCAAGCGATCGACTCGGATCACAGGCTTGGTTCGTGGAAGCTGGGTTGCTTTGTCTGTCCAACGGTCAATCTTGAGTGCCCCGGTAACCCCAATCAAACTTCCCTTGCGAACGTAGTTCATCGCAACTTCGGCGCGTTTATTCCATAATTCCAATGAGTACCAGTCGGGTTCTTCTACTTTGGGGCGATTAATTGCCAGCGAAAGATTGGCGACAACGTTGCCGGACTCCTGGTCTTTGCGGTCTGGATCGCTCCCGACATACCCAACCAACATCACGCTATTGAGCGACTGCTCTGGGGATGCACTTTGAACCCGTAATGCCCGGATGCTCAACCGTGGAATAGTGCGATTTTCGGCAACCGGAACTAGCTCAATTTGGGTCAGCCCTTCGACCAAGACTCGACTGCCAACTGAAAATTGGTTGTAAACCTCTGTTCCTAACTCATTCCAAGCCGTCACAGCTACTGTTTCTCGGACAACTGCATCTCTGCGCTCAAACTGAAATTCCAGGTCAAATTCACAGATGGGTGTTTGATCTTGGGGTGTATGCCGGAGTTCAGCACGGATCAAAGTTCCAGTCAAAAAGATATTGTTCATAGAAATGTCCTCTTTTTATGGTCGAAAGGAGAAACGGGCGATTGGTTTGGATAACTTGTTCAGGCAGCTTTAGGAGTAATTTCGGGATACTCCATCGCTCCAACCTGCGACAAAATCCAGCTAGCAGGCTGAGACATCACAGGTGCAGCAGGAAGAGCTTGAGTGGCTTCTTCCTCCAAAACGGTTCCAGAAAAGTTAGTCCACTGGTCGCATTGCCAGTTTTCAATCTGTGCACCCAGAAAATCCGCTTGAGTGAAGTTGGTGCCTTCAGTCTTTGCCCCATAGAGAAGGGCACACCTGAAATCGGCATGAGAGAGATCGGCTCTTTGCAGCCCCACGCCCATCATTTGGGTCACTTCAAAATTGGTGCGCTGAGCGATCGCCTGTGTCATCACCGTAGACTGCAAGATTGCCCATTTCGCAAAAGCATGGGACAAATTGGCATTGATCAGACGCGCATGGCTGAGGTTAGCGGATTTGAGTTGAGCCGAAATCAGATTGGCTTCATTGAGCGTGGTGTAGGTCAGATCGGCAAATGACAGGTCTGCTCCCTGGAGTGAAGCTCTACGGCAATCTGCGAAGGCAAGCTTGGCACTGGTCAACTTTGCCCCTTGCAATCGGGCAGCGCTGAGGTTGGCATAGCTTAAGTCAGCGCTGGACAGGTTGGTACGATCTAAGTTCGCGGCGGACAAATCAACACAGGATAGGTTAAACCCCGGCAAAGAGCGACCGGAGAGATCCATTTTAGACAGGTTCAACTTTTGATTTGGGTATGCCTCACGCCATTGATTCCAACCGTTGAGGTCACCTGATAGGAGAAATTCCAACCCGTCTGCTAAAGCAAAGGGGGGAAGTTGTTCCTTTGCTTCGAGGGACTCATCAACGCTGATTTCAGGCACTTGAACGGAATCAGAAATATCCTCCTGCCGCTCATGCCAATCGAGTTCGGAACTGCGATCGCTCTTCCTTTTAGTCAAAGTCACCCCGATAGCGACAACACCCACAGCACCTCCACCCATAAACAGCAGAAGCGGCAGGTTAGCCCTGTGACTTTGCGGCTTTTCTTCTGATAAAGCGGGTGTTGGTTGGGGAGACGGAACCGGGACAGGTGTGACGAGAGGAGTTGATGCGTCTTGTGAAGTCGCTTTGGGTGGAGCGGGCGATGGCGATCGCTGCTGAAGTTGCAACTTCAGTTTTTCAATCGGAGGCAAGTCAGTAGACGTGGAGGGAGTGGGTAAAGAATCGCCTGCATGGACGACTCCTGCGAACCAGAGGAACGGAGCAAGGGCGCACGGCAAAGCCGATACCGCAAGGGTCGCACAAGCGGTTGATAGGAGTTGTTGCCAGCGGAAACGTTGCACTGAATGACCTCTGATTTACACTCAATGATTTCAGACTAAATCTGCGATCTTGCACCGGTATGGCACGGGTCAGGAAATGTCTGACATTCAGTTGCTGGTTGTGGATAGCAGTGAGAGTTGAGCGGATGGGTAATAGGTTTGCAGAATGGAAGCGTAATGGTAGCCTGCTTCCGCCAAATTCTGTGCTCCTGTTTGACTCATGCCCACTCCCCCATGAGCCTCACGGCTAACCTCCTCCGTGGAGGCATACTGCGCCATCAAAATTCGCCCGTTTTGGGTCAGCACCTGAGCGCGAGTAGAGTCTACAGCAGCGATTGTCGAATCAGTTTCAGCCTCAACACCCCGGTAGACTTGATGGTATTCATCATTGCCAAGATCGAAGTATGGACTGGCAGGTTGCTCTAAAAATGAAAGAGCATAGGAACGGGCAGCGATTGCTTGTGAGGACAGCGCTTCAATGTTCCATGAAGGTGGCATCTCAGACCCAACTGCGCCGTAAAGATATTCTTCCAGGTCAACCCAGTTAATTGCCAGCAGGCTTTCCCCGTCATACACAAGCTGCATAACTCCCCGATACCAATGCCCATCCACGAATGTCAAACCGTCTGAACCTGGATTAATCAACGCGCCATTGGGAATGGTTTGAGAGCCAACCTGCAAGCCATTGGAGCCGATCTCTGCCAAGTACGGGTGATTGGAGTTTAGACTGGCAACAACCTTGCCATCAGCATCAAGGATATCTGCTGGAGTAGAGGTGGCAATTTGCAATTGGTTTGAGTGAGAGGCAACCCGCACTCGAATAAAAGTGGACGTTGGGGGCACTACCTGTCGTTGAACTGGTGCTGTGGTTGGAGCATCACCCGATAGATCTGTCGATGACTTCGCCCTACTTTTGGACATTTTGCTCTCAGGTTTAGAAGACTTGGAGCGTTGTTTTGCTGCTGGCTGTTGTTTGAAAGTGAGGTTGAATTTCGTGGTTGAGGGGCTGGTTGCTGTAGAGAGACCTGGTGCAATCAAACTGGGAGAAAGAGTTGTCGGGATTGGGGGTTGAGCTTGAGCCGTAGTTTTTTGTACCGTTGCTCCAATCAATGGTGCCAGTGGAATGACTCCCGTGACCCCTACCATCCCCACACCAGCCCAACGTCTAAGCGGTAGCGTCATCATTGCTCAAACCACTCCTGTGAGCGTGTCGGAGGAAGGTAGTGAATAGGGCGGCGATTTCTCTTCTGCCGAATGAGGGCAAACACATGGAGGGCGATCGCTAAAACACCAGTCGTTATCATCACGCCATTCATGAATTCAGTCATGCCAGGTCTCCTAATAGTTCGTCGTCATCGACATAAATTGCTTCCAGTCCAACAGACACTCTGTCTGCTTTTAAAGCTGAGCTAGAGTGTTGAATTGACTCAGGGGCAGATTTGAGTGGTGAAACGTGCTGAGTCGTGGACGAGCCAGATTGCAGAAGCTGCATCAGGGCATCAAGCACCGTTGAGTTAGCGTTGGCGGTTGGTAGTGACTCAGTAAAAGGCGACACTACGCCAAAGTCCTCACAAATCGCCCGAATTTGCTGGCTCAATACCGTGATCGAATACCGGGCAGCCTCCTTTTGCTGATCGGTTTCAGCACCACTCGCCCTGAGCGCATAGGCTTGCCAAAACCCTGCCATCGCTTCCAGTGCTCGACGTTTGCCTTCTCGAATCGAAATGAGAGAGGCAAGTTTGCCATTGAAGTAATCAATGAGAAGAGCAACGGTCGTACCGTCTTCTGCCTTGTAGGAAAACTCCCGGCGAGATCGCCCCGTCTGTTTCTTAGCAACTTTTGAAAGTGCCATCGGCTTCTCTAACGCCCCCGATTCACTTTGCCTGCCAGTGCCTGAGCTAACCCATACACATCCGCAAAACGGAGTGGACGCGCCAGGTCTCCTTGAGCATTACGGGTTTGCTCTGCCAGGGTCAACAATCGCCCACCCACGATATCAGCAAAGTACAAATTCTCAGCCAATCCCAACTCGGTGAAGTAGTCCCGCAACTCAGAGCGCATCACATGCGCCACTCCCCCTCCAATCAACACATCGGTCTGGCGATCGCTATTAATCAGCAGATCCATCACGTTATCGCGGCAGAAGGTTTCCACTCGACTCGTCAAACCTTCTCTGACTGCTTGTGCTGCCGTTGAAAAATCTTTCAAGCCACCTGCCACTTTAGAAAGCTGTTGCGGCTTGCCGCTGGTAACCGCTGCCATGAGTGAGGGATAATCGGCTTCCCGGATACCAGAGGAGGTTGCATCCGCCTTGAAACAATTCCAAAACCCTAAGTTGTCACTGGTTTGGGACTGGTTCGCGTTGAGTCTACCACCCTCAAAGACGAGAACAGATAAGTTGCGGTGCCCCATCATCAAGACAACGACTCGTCGGGTGTAGGGATCAGCGATCGCTTGTTCTCGCTCTTTTTTGTGCAGCAGGTATAGCCCTGTGCCTTCTGGGTAAAAGGAGGGAGTCACAGTAAATTGCTGCTGCCGTCCGCAGAAGACTACGCCTTCTCCGATCTCCCTCAACCGGGTCTCAATCTCCGCTTTGAAGCGATACTCGTTGAGTGGAACTGCCAGGGAAATGACCGCGTTGTACGCCTGAATCCCCAGGTGAATCGCCGCTAAGCCCAGCGCTGCGACAATTTGATAGGCGGCAACCTGAACTTTGTCCGCCGAAAAGCTACTGCCATAATCGGCAGCGGAGTTACCCACCAGAATCGTGCTGTCGCCCAGTTGCAACCAGACAGATTCAGCCAGGTCTCCAGCCGCATCAAATTTGTGGATAACGGAGGGGCTGACTCCTTCAGCTACGTCAGACCCCAACCAAAGTGGTTGGAGTTCTTCAGCAGTATTCCAATAGAGAAACTTACAGGCAGACTTGCCCAAGTCCCCAGCAAGGTAAATCGTGGCAGGCTTCTCTGGTGTGGATGTTGAAATGGGCACGGCTGTAACACTTACCATTGCTTGTTGTTACCTCTTTTGGTCGTTGAATGGTCGGTAGATGGTCAGTCGATGGCTCAGAACTGCTTTTTTGGGTCGGTAGATGGTCGGTAAATGGTCGGTACTATTTCTGAAAGTGAATCCAGATAACCTTTTTGAGCTTTACTATTTTCAGACTAAACCGATGATCTAACTGGCGTATGGCACTGGTCTGCGATTTTGCGCGAAGTTGGCAGATTTGTGCCATCTCCCAGTCAGATGACAGCGGTACGGTAGGGAATGGAAATTCCAGCATTCACCTCATCTGACCTCCCACACCCAACGGCTTGATGGAAATTCCATTCCCTTTCCATTTCCAAGTGCCATTTCCAGGCTTTTCCATCTCCATGAGCACCAGAACTTCCAAAGATTTCCATATCACCCTGCCAATTGTGGAAGGGCAGGAGATTGAACAAATCGCCCGCGATCGCGGCGCAAAACCGATTCATGTCATCCGCAACTGGATTCGACTGGGCAAAGCCGCCCAGGAAGCTGGATGCCAATTACTTCCAGATGGGAGTTTTGGTGAAAAGTCAGCGGTTTCCAATGCCTCTCCATCCACTTCCGCGAACTTCCAACCCGCCACGCCGCTCATGGAGAAACTGATGGAAAGGGTGGAGTCGATGCAAGAACAGGTGGACGACCAGCGATCGCACTTGAATCCGTTGACTCACCTATCCCTGCTTCAGAAAACCCAGGAAGCCTGTTTTGTCCTGCTGGAATGTGTAGCGACAGATACTGCCAGCGATACCCTCAAGCTGAAGCGAAAAGAGTTGATTGAATCACTGAAGCTGCGGCTACAGCAAATTGAAGCAGAGACTTTAGCACCAAGGTAGCGATCGATGGTTGTTTCACTCACCAATGTCTCTCCATCCCACGCCAGCCACTATTACGCATCCCAAAATGTTTCTAGCCAAATGCAGGTATCTCACTGGAGTGGAAAGTTGTTGCAGCCGTTGGGTGTGGGAGGATCGGTCAACCACTTTGAGTTGGAAAACCTGCTAAATGGCAGATCGGCAACGGGAGAGGTCCTGATTGACAAGCTTCGATTGCATCAACAGCAACTCAATGCTAGAGATGCCAATAAAACTCCCCCGACTGAACGCGCTGGCATTGATGTAACTACCAGTGCGCCTAAATCGGTCAGTATTCAGGCGTTGGTATTTGGAGACCACCGATTAGAGGACGCTCAACAGCAGGCAAATGCCAGGATGTTGCAAGTCATGGAAGACCGTTACGCCATCGTTTGCTTGCGGGAGGGAGGCAAACGGCGCAAAGTGCGAACCGGAAAGTTAGCGATCGCCAGTTTTCACCACGACACCAGCCGTTCACTCGATCCACAGATTCACACTCACAACGTCATTCTGAATCTCCAGCGCCGACCTGATAACGGCAGGTGGCAGAGCCTGGATAATGCTGAAATTTATCACGCCAAGATGCTACTGGGTCAGATTTACCGGAATGAGTTGGCATTGCAGGTTCAAGCCTTGGGCTACCGAATTCATGTCACAGATCAGCGTCACGGACTTTGGGATTTGGAAGGGTTTTCTGACCGTCAACTTAAGGCGTTTAGCACCCGGTCCCAGCAAATTGAAGCGGCGGTTGGAGTGGATGCCAGCAGCAAAACAAAGGAGTGGGCAGCAACCCGTGTGACTCGTAGCCGCAAACATGATATCCCTCGATTTGACCTGTTAAAGCACTGGCACGAGCAAGCGATCGCTGCTCAAATGCTGCAAATAGCTCCGATTCATCCACTCATGACTCAGACCTCACAGGAACTCGTACAAACCCTGGTCGCTCAGAGCCTGACCGTTTTGGCTGAACAAGGCATCGATTATCGCAGTGAAGAAATTGAGCGTTTGGTTCTGCAACAACCAGGACAGGTGAGCTTTGTTGATCTACAACAGGCGATCAACCACCACCCAACTCCTCTCATTGGAGATAATGACTATGATTTTTCAAGAAATGAAAGACAAGATTACAGAAGCGAAGGAGGCAAACTCACTCTCCCCGCCGACATTGCAATCACCACCAGCAAGCACGGTTCTGGAAGTCCCTCAGCCGAAGACAGCAGCACAGACAACTCAGATGCCGCAGAAGTCAGCGATCACGGGTCCGTTACTGGAGTCGCCCCCGGAACAGATCAATGGGCAGCAGGTAGTCTCAGGACACCCGACACCGAAAACCCAACTCCAGAGCGATCGGGCAACAGCAGCAAGGCCCCCAACAGTTCCGACACACAATCAGGCAGTCAACTATCGTCAGAACCTTGGACGGTCTCATCCTCAAGCGAAACAAATCCCCCCGAATTTGTGGGAAGGGTGGACAGCTCCAGCACCTGCCACAGCCGAGCAGATGGAGCAACTGATTACCCTGCTCCAACCCTTGCCCAAGAGTTTGATCACACTCAAACAATTGCTGGAGACAACATCCAGGCGAACCGATCTTCAGATGCCCTTAGTCAACTTGCAGGAGACTTTGGAAGACTTGAAGAAGTCTTTACCACAACAACCTCAACAGAAAGTGGAGGATTCGACTGGACAGCGCCTGAACTTGATTACCGAACAACTGAAGCAGACGAATCAAAGCGTCCTCGAACTGAAGGCACAACTGAAAACACTTCCCACATCTCCGATGAACTCGAAGTCAGTCCATCCCGACCCATCTTCAACACCCGACCAAAACAGGAACCAGAGCCGTCCGTGGCTGGAGATTCCGATTGGGAAGAAGAAATGGAACTTCGCCAAACCTCTTGAGATAGTCCTCATCATCTTCTGTACGGCATCCCTTACCGCATCACTCATTCAATACCATCCCAGGGGAATGAGCCATATTAACAACCGGATCAATGATGTTCTCATCAAATTGGGAGGAAGGAAGTAACCATGCCTGAAATATCAGACTCGCAATACTGGCAAGAACAGGAGCAAAGAGCCAATGAGATTCGCCCAATTTTGGAACGCACGTTTGCCCTAGCCCAGCAGTACGGATGGGTTGAGCCAATCAGTGATGAGTGCTGGCAATACCAGGGGGACAAGCACACCCTGGTTTACGATCCAGAGTCCGATGCCCTCTGGATTGAGGCAAATGATAGCAATTGGTGCGTTAACTTCCATGAGCAGGCATTTGTTCCTGAACCCGACACTCAAATTACGGAAGAGCAACTTCAAGACTTTCAAGCGCTGCGGGACTACCTTGAGCAACAGGATGTGGTTGGAGATGTTGATTTACGAGCCGTTCAGCAGCAAGCACAACAGCAATGGAACCAGGATCACATTGTCACTGAAGACGATCGCGGCTCAATTGCCAATGCCGTTGAACAACTGTTTGAGTACTACGCCAGCCAGGGCGAAGTTGCCTACAAATTGTCGCCTGAGAGTACCGAGCACCTATACCGTTTAGCTGTTGAGGACAAGATTTACGTTGTCAGTCGGGATGATGCAGCGGGCAGCTATCACCTTCAACAGGAAGGGGCAAACCTTGATTTATCAACGGGACAGAGCGTTACTCAAGCAGACATAAAAACTTGGGCGGAGATTGACACATGGGTAGCAGAGTGCCAACGGTTGGAGGATGAAGCCGCACAGGCATCAAAGAACGGTTGGGAGGAAACCTACTGGAGTCAACAGGAAAACCGGGCAAATGTCTTGCTTGCGATCGCTGAACAGGTGTTTTCTTATCAGGAATCACAGGGAGGGGTGAGACTGGATGAATCGCAGCAGAATCATGTCACCAATGGTTTGGGAGATTATCAAGTCGGCTATAACTCAACCACTGATACCCTTTGGATGCAGCGAGGCGATACTGTGATGGTGTCCGCCATCAATCATCATCAGCACTATGATTTGAATGCAGGTCGATGGCAACTGGAGGGACTCAATGAGTTGGGCGCAATCAACCTGGATGATATTGCCTACTTCCAATCCTTGCAGGCGTGGCTCCAGGCGAAGGAGTCACTGACTGAACGCGAGCCAGGAATTATTGGGCAAACACGCATGGATCTGGCTATTGTCCAAACACAAGTGCCTATAGTTAGTTCAAGGTTAGAGAACAACAATCCTCTACTGACGGAAATACCTCCGGAGGTGGAAACTAGCGGCGTAGAAGTTGTGAATGAGCAACAAACTGCCCTCTTTGAGATTGAGGACAACCTCCCGATTGACTACGAGGAGAGAGAGTAACCCCACGACAGCCTAACCAGATAAAAGCAGACCCATGCCATACGACAGTCAGATTGCTTCTCTAATGTTGTGAATAGATGGATTACTCGCTGCCTTAGAGCACTCCTGTTATGAGCCAACCTCAACCGCTTGACGGCTTTTTGAATACGGTGTTTGGAGACCCAACTCTTACAGAAGATTTATCAGACGAAGACAAAACTGCAATGCGAACGGCATTTGGCGATTTATTCAAAGGAATAGAACAACAGGTAGCGACGGCAATGACTGAATCTGCAAATAAAAGCGTTGCTGTTGAGTTGAACGAATACAGTGACACAGACTTGATTAACCACTTAACACAACAGGTGGATGCCACTGTTTATGCGGTCGGGATTTTGTCAAATCGACCAATCGGCAGAAAGCACCTGGACTTGATGCGTCGGCTTGAGCTGCAATTGACTGCTATTACCCTAAGTGTGAGCGATTTACAACCGCAACCACAGCAACGAACTCCCTGCATGGAGGTAGAACAATCGCAGGTACAACCAGAGAACTGGCGGTATCTCAAGCAAATCCTGCTTAAGGAATTCGATTTCCTCAACCACTGGCTACGGTGACAGTGATGACCAGACCTCTTTTCTATTTCTGTGTTGCACTCCTCCTGCTGCCATTTGGAGTCAAGCTTGGAGTTCCGACTTGGGTTCCTTTAGCAGAGCATCTGGAGAGGCAATTCTCTCAGTCTTCCACCCCTCGTGATACCGTTGAGAGAGTTCGTGGTGAGGTCTGGACGTTGCGCGCCTCAGATCAATCCCAACAGCAAGTAACATTGGCAGGCATCATGCCGATTGACTCCAAGTGGCAAGCACAGGCAAATGGAGTCATCGCAATTCTATTGCAGTCCTCCCACCAGCAAGTTGATCTAACCATCACACAAGCCATTGGAAAAGGAGAGGTTGCTAGAGCGATCGCTCAGCTACCAAACGGGACATCAATTCAACAAGTGTTAGTGGCAGATGGACTGACGAAGCTGGACAAGACACAACTCAGCCAGTTACCAGATGAGGTTAGAAACGCTTTGCAACAAGCACAAACCTCAGCCCAACAACAACGTAAAAACATTTGGGGATAAAGGATGTCCCTCACTTCCGTGCAAAACCTTCTCGGTTGGCTCTTAACAGGTTTTCTCCTAATTACAGGAGCGTCTGTAATTGGCGCTGATAATTTTCTTGCGATTGCCTGTGGATTGACGGCTGTAGGCATTGCGCCACCGCTACCGCTCCCCCTTTGGCTCAAAGGATTGATCGCCGCGATCGGATTAATTGCAATTTCACTGTAAAACAACAGCTATGACAACACAAACTGCATCTCAACAAAGACAAAATCCAAAGAACGAATGGATTGAGTCTGCCAAGACAGCAGGACTTGGATTACTAATGGCACTGGGAGTTCATACCTTTGTTGCTGAAGTTCGTTATATTCCATCCGGGTCTATGACACCCACACTCCATGAGGGCGATCGCGTCATTGTGGAGAAACTGTCTTACCACATTCGTTCTCCTCAACGGGGTGAAGTCGTAGTGTTCCAGGCTCCACCAGAATTGAAGGCTCAAAACCTGGATGGAGACTATATCAAGCGCATTATCGGATTGCCCGGTGATGTAGTGCAGGTTCAAGGTGGACAGGTTTTTGTCAATGGGCAGGAACTTTCAGAGACCTATCTCCACGCGCTGCCGAATTACGCCTACGGTCCGGTCACAATTCCCCAAGATCAGTACTTCGTACTGGGAGATAACCGGAATCAGAGTTATGACAGCCATCTTTGGGGCTTTGTCCCGCGTGATGCCATTGTGGGACATGCTTCATTACGCTTGCATCTGTCTCGATTTGGACTCCTTTAACTCACTCAATACGGGAGAACCAAAATGACTTTCCCTCTTTGGCATTATCTTAAGCAACCTCTGTTTGACCCACAACAGCCTTGGATCATTCTACCTCAACGATTCAGACGGTATTACCTAATTGAACAGCAGTTAATTCGACGATTTCAGCACATCAACCATTTGGAGTGGTGCTGGAGCCTCCAGTTGAAAAACTTTAATTCTGATTAATTCCTCGCGCCCCTGACAGGAGGATGCCTTGATTTCCGCCCAACCTGCTCCATCACCAGCTATTTACGAGTCTGGGAAGACTGCTGATGTAGCAGTCCTTAAGGAACCTGCACCCAAAAGTTCGCCGATGATCGGTGCTCCAAAAGAAGCCGATCCGACAGCAGAAGGATTAGCAACACCATCAACGGTTGAGCCTGCGATCGAACAACACATTAAACCTACAAAAACATCGGTACAGGCAGATCAACCCGTTCAAGTACCTGAAACGGTTTTTACTCAAGTCATACAACCGGACAAACAGCAGACAGATGAGCAAGAACTAGAAGCAAAGCCAGAAACTCTGGAGGAGACGGAGAGCATTCCCCAGCAGTCGGACTTAAATCCAGGGCTAGGCTTAACTAAGCCGAAAGCTAAGTCAGAACGGCAGAAGGCTTTAGAGCAACAACTGGTAGATGTAGCGGATCAAGAGAATGAGGACAAAGCTGAACAGATCAAGCAGTATTTAGTTATGGCAGCTCTGCACTACGCTGAATCTGGAAAGTTTGAACTGGCTCGCAAAATGGCGCAAAACCCGCTACTCCCTGCGGACATTCAAGCAGAACTGTTTCAACAGATTAATGAAATTGAGGCTGAGACCATTCAAGCACCGCTTAATCCAGTGGAAGCATCTCAATCAACGCTATCTCCAGAAGATCAGCCAACAGCCAACAAAACTGCCAACTTCAGCATCACTAATAAAGCCTCCATCCCGTTACAACCGAGTTCCCATCAACTGCCAGCGCCACGGAGAGGCGATAGGAGAGCACTAACGATTAGTCCATCGGCACCGACTAGAACGCTCTCTAATCAGGAGTTTTTTTCTGCTCCAATAGTTAAGCAGTCACCATCCCACCCGTCGTCAGTGCGGAGCAACTTGAGACTAATTTTTCCATTGGCAGTTGCGGCTTCAACTACATCCTCATTCGGTTGGCGAGTCCATCCAATTAGTGGTGAGAGCCGATTTCATGCAGGAATTGACTTTGGAGCACCAATGGGTGCAACGGTCATTGCGGCTCACTCTGGACAAGTAGTGGCTGCCCAGTGGCAGGGAGGCTACGGATTAGCGATCGCGCTCCGGCACAAGGACGGCACGGAAGAAACGCTGTATGCTCACTTATCAGAAATTTTTGTTCAACCAGGTCAGTGGGTCGAACAGGGTCAGCCTATCGGGGCAGTTGGCAGCACAGGCAATTCAACCGGACCTCACCTTCACTTTGAGATCCGGCAAAACACTGGCAAAGGCTGGATTGCAGTTGATCCAGCAACACAATTGAATCAAGCCATTCCTGTAGCTCACGTTTCCAGAAATCGTTTTACTCCTTTTAACATTCAGCAACTGAACCATCGACGAAGAAATCTAACGTTTGCAAAAGCATTAACGATAGGTACGCCTCGCCACACTCCCATATTGCCAACGGACGATCGCAGTAAAAAGGATCAAAAAACCAGCTTGGACTATACAACACTGATTGAGCTGTACGCTCATCTCTCCTCCAACTCAAGCCAGGGAAATTCTTCAAATTCTCTAATTGCGGATAAGCCCAAGTTCAAATGGTCGCTCTATCCGTTTCTGGCAATGCTGATACCTACAGCAACCGATAGACCTCCAGATAAGGTTTCAGTTCCTTTCACAACCTTTCTGATGAATATAATCCGGGTAATTGGACTTGACTTAGATCCAGCAAAGTGAGTAGCTAAGAACCAAAATCATTTTCTCATCTGGGAATGGCTTGATCCAGAATAGATTCAAGACGCTCAAAATCAACACCAGAGACCGCTTCAATATTTGTCGAGCTAATGGCAAGAAAGAATGGAGTGCCAGTGATTTGCAACTGTGCTGCAAGTTGCAAATCCTGAGCAATCGCTTGTGATGCTGCAATGCCTTGGCGATCTCGATTAAACTTGCTCAGATCTAAATTTAATTTTTTAGCGATTTTCAGGTAAACCGCCTCATCCAATGGTTTCTCTGTTTCATACAAGGCATCGTGGTACTGCCAAAACTTGCCTTGTCGTCCAGCCGCCCATGCGGCTTTTGCCGCTGGTATTGATTGTGGGTGAATATCGGCGAGTGGCAGGTTCTTGTACGCAAATGCCATTGTCGGGAAGCGATCGCGCAGTTGCTTTAGACCCAGATGCGCCTGAATGCAGAATGGACACTCAAAATCGGCAAATTCAATCAAAGTGACAACGGCATGTTGACGATCGCCCAAAACAGGTGAATTTTCAAGAATTTGCGGAAGCTGCTGCCGGACTTGCTCAAACACTTGCGCCTGTGCCTGCGCCTGCTGTTCTCGCTGCTGATGCTGATAGGCAGACAGAGATTTGAGAATTGCTTCTGGGTGCTTATCAATGACCTCTAAAATGCTTTTCTCTAAATTGGCATTCACTGTAGCCAAAACAGGCATGATGTTAAACAGCCAGATGCTACAACACAGCAAAATCACCAGGATGCGCTGCCACCACTTCATTTTCCACCTGCCTCGATTGCAGAGTTTGCCATTTTAATGAGCGACGCGCGATCGCCCAGTTTGACTCCAACTGAGTAGCGGTAACTGTATTCGTCCCAAGACACCTGGGCATCAGTGCAAACGTGACGGCAAATCCAGGGCAGAAACCAACCTTCAATGCCATTCGCCAGCTTGACTCGTGACAACGGTTCTTTAGATCGATGCTCCTGAAAACTGCTTTGACTCTGCTCAGACAGGGTTTGCTCAAAAGATTCTTCAATGGATTCAGAAGGTTTCATTCCACCTGAAATAGTTCCAAATCGGCAAGCATTGCCGCCGTTGCAATCAGGTGAGTAGCCCAGAATGGCTAAATACCCTCGTTCAGGTTGAGGCTGTGGAGCGGTTGCGCTAATAGACGGTGGCGAATATTGCTTCACCGCTGGGCGTTGTCCTTCCGCTGGAATATAGGTCGGTAAACGTAACGGAACACCACTTCGCTCTAGTGTGGGACGAACTGATTGAAATAGAGTAGCGGCATTGGGAAGATTGGGCGCGGTGCTTTTCGTATAGGCACGAAGCGCAAAAAAGCAGCCAACTCCAATTACCAGCAGGACGATCGCGAATCTTATTCTTCGTCGCATTTCAAGCCTCTCTTATTGCTTACGCCAATTTGCGTCGTATCGATCCATCAACTGCTCTGCTGTTTGTTTTGGAACGCCAGCTTCTACCAATCCCTGCACACCCAAAGAACCACCACCCGAAGTAACTACGTTCCAGCGATTTCTTTTTCTCTTCAATAGGGTATTGCCAGCCATTTCCCCTCGTATCCACCCAACCAGTGCATATCCATTGGCTTGGGCAACTTCAGCGATCGCTGCATTGGGTTTAATGCCTCGTGAGTTGAGATGCTTGAGAGCCATTTGTTGAATCGCTTTTGAATCAGCATTAATTGCAACAGCCTGGGGTTGACGTGCCATGACAGCCTGATCAGGATGAATCCAGGGTTCGATCAGGAGGCTGGCAGCGATCGCTACACCACAGAGAACCACTAAGGTAAGCTGACGCTGAATTCGATGTCGTTGCATAATGACCTCCTATTTGACGCGATAGATTTCTTCAGTTGGAGCTTCACCAAGATGAGAACTGTTGTTGTAGCTACCTGCAAAGTTGCGATCGGATTGCCAGGAAAACGTTGCTCGACTGGACGAATTGGATAGAACACGAGTGCAACCGTCGTTTTGACAAATTCCAATATGTTCATAGCCTCTTGCCAGGATGATATCTCCAGCTTTCGCTTGAGAAGGCGCAACACGAGTTCCCCGACCGGATTTCATGGCAGACGCAACCGAGGGCACATAGTTTGGGTTGGAACCAATCGGGGCAATGCCTGCATCTGCAAGCACCTTATTCACTGCCCAGGCACAGGCTTCCCGTCCTCCTTGGGGACCCATGCTCGTATTCATTCCTCGCAGTTTCTGAGCAGTTTGCATAATCCGATTATTCTTTGCTCCACCTCCAGTTGAGCCTCCAGTAGAACCATTTGGTGATGAACAAACAACAGCCCCAGAGATATCTTTTCCGGCAGCACTGGTTCTATTTGTCGATCGCAAGGCTCGCTCAAATCGTTGATACTTTTCGTTGACAACCCCACCAACTTTGTCGTAGTCTCCATTGACAACACCACGAGCACAGGCTAAATCAGTTTTAGAGCCACTGATACACTGTCCAATATTGCGATTGGTATACCAACCTTCTTTCATGCCACGGCACAACGCATCCGCAGCGATTTGAGGTTGGTGTAACCGCTTGTCACTTAACCCCTTGTAGCTAGGCAACCCTAGCTTCTGGAAAACTTTCCGTTTGTTCTCACACCACGTCACTTGAATCAATCCTTCACCCCAACCGCAGGAGTCATACATTGCACGACTATATTCATTGGTTGTGTTAAAGTGATCCGTCTCGTGTTCAGCCGTAGCGAGAATATAGGCAAGTTGATTTTTGTCTGTCACCCCAGCTTTCGCACATGCTTGCATGATATGGGGTATATATTTTGCCGCTTTCTGCATCTCGCCATTTGGTAGAGCAGATAGTGCAGCTCGACTCACGGCATCCAGCTTACTTGGATCAATCTGGCAGGTTTCTGAATTGTCACTACTTGAGCCTGAATCATATTGGTCAATCAGGTCTTGTACCTCTTGAGGAGTTTCAGGCGATTCAATGCCTGCGGGTGGAGTCATGGGAGTCAAGCCGACGAACACCATCCCCTTTTCTTTAGTTGGCAGGAAGGGAATGGGACCGATGAAGTAAGGCGTACAGCCCAGGTCGATCGCTCCACGGTGGCAGACGCGGAAATACAGACTAAATTGTCCAGTGCCAGAAGATTCATCCGTTTGGGTTAAAACGACTTTGAAGGCAGAACCAAACGGATGCCGACCAGTGGGTTCTTTACCACCATTGAGCTGACCGAGGATACCTTCTCCACCTCGCACCATTTGCTCTCCTGAACCTTTACCACCGCGAATCCATCGAGCATTATTCAATTCAGGAGAACCTGCTGATCCCAGACTAAGCGGCGATCTCAGTTCAATGTAGTCACACCCTTGAGATTGGGCACAGGGGTGTTTAAATCCAACCTTGTCGCTTCCCGTAATTGAGAATTTTGTGGGAGTCTGACGTGATTCTTTATGCGAGCGATCGCCCCCATAGGTCACGTCATGGATGGCAACAAAGCCGAGAAACTGTCCTGGACTCAGTGGGAATTGGGAAAACGCAACTTGAGAGAGTCCTGGCACTCCATTCACAAAGGCAGTCTGCCAGTCCTGAAAGTTGCCTAGCTGAACCTGATCCAGACCAGGAATTTGGGTGAAGCTGTACTGAGCGAGTGGCAATTTATCTAGAGACAGACTGCCCAACACCTCATGGTTGGCGATCGCGGAGATTGGCGCAGCAAGCATCTGTCCACCCCAGTCGTTTAAGTTCAAATTTTTCAGTGCAGCTTGGGTTAGGTTCCCATTCACAAGATCTGCGAGGGGTTTAACCTGCCCCAAACTCAGATTCCCTAAACCTGGGATTGTGCGCGTCAGACTGGCGATCGTCTGTCGTCCAGCCAGGTCGAAGTTGCTCAGACTGATGGCGTTTAGATCAAGCCCTGATAACTGAGCAATGTCATTTAAGCTGAACCCTTGAAAGCCAAAGGCATCCTGAACGTCACCGAGCATCATGACATCGCCCAGCAATGAGCCAGCTTGCCAACTGCGAGACGGATTGTACCCAAGCTGGTTAACAACGTCGGCTGGAATGTCGATAGAGCCACCGTCTTGAAGTGTCGGGAGGCTTGAGAAAGAGATGCCACCCCAATCTGGAACGGGAGCGCCGTTGTAGGTCGCAGTTGGGACGTATGTTTCAGCGGCTCTGGCGATTGAGGGATTACCAAAGATTCCAGTGAAGACCAGCAGAACGGCAAGGACGATCCAGAGGAGATGTCGAAAACAGGCTTTCATAGAGGGGCTTAAGAACCACACTCTACGAGCCTATGAACGCCATCTGACTGGCGTATGGCACTGGTTAGGGTCTGTCTGACAATACTGAGATTTGTTTGAAAGCCCTAAAGGAGAGTCACTTTTTAGAGAATTAGATACAATTGGTTCCCAGCAACCTCATTAACAATGAGTCACAGGAGCCAGCATGGAAGAATTTGCTCAAATGTGGGAGCGAACAGAAAGGGATCGCCATGCAGCGTTGTTACGACAGTTGAAGTGGGAATTTTCCAGCCAACGACAAGAACCTTCTAATCCAGCAGTCCTCTCTGAGATAGTAGATTATTCAAGAACTTCTGATGAGCGTAAACACCTATTGGTTTTGACCTCTCAATTAAAGCGTGGAGAAGGTCAACTACAGGGCAAGCAACGCAAGATTAACTATCGGAGTGCTGATAAATTCATCTTCAGAAACTCTGTCTATCGAGCAAAGGAAACCTTCAATGGCAGTTCAGACAAAACGCTGGTTTATCAATCAAGAAGGACCGAACCCTCAGTCACTTCAGATTGCCTTCTCCTGGTTACAAAGGCAAATGACCACCTCTCCCGCACATCAAGGTCTTCTTGCGGTTCCTGTGAAAAAAACATTGGAGAATATCAAGGGCGCACTTGGCGAAGAGACAGCAAAGCAACTGCAAAAAAACAACACAGTACAGCTTAAAAGTGGCAAACTTCACCTAATGACCGAGAGCATTCGCCGATCCTCATGGGCCGGTCCAGTTCTCGTGCTTTATCCACCGCAACGATTGCTTGATAGTGTGGATGAGTTACAAAGCGTGTCAGAAATTTTGGTTGTTCCTTGGTCCGTTCCTGAAGTGCAACCTTGGATTCAAATGTGGGATGTCTATGAATTAGGAGATACTTCTCCACACCCTCCAAAAACTTTCTTGAACCCAACAGTTCGAGCTGCACTTGAAAGCCTAACAACACGAATTAATCTTAGTACAGGTTTATCACACCCCTCAGACAAAGCTGCCGCGATTGATATGTTCCGACTACTTCACGTTGCTGGGGAAGTTTTCAACCCGGATGAGGTAAAGTCGTGGCTGGTGTCTGAATTGGGTTGGCGACCGCAGCAAGCTAATGAAGCTGCGGAGATTGCCCAGAAGGTACTTTCAGGTAGAACTCTGCGAGCAGCCAACCATCCAAGGTGGGCTGCTGATATTGTGTCTATGTGGCGAGAGAAGGGGGCACAATATCCCATTTGAGTAGTTTAAGAAGTTCTAGAAAAGTATTATCTGTACTGTGTTGAAGAGGGAGAGTGTCACGAAGTCATCGATCGAACCCCACCGCATGTAGTCGTTCAACGTCTTTTTCTTGTCGTTGAGATTGTCGTTGCAGGCGATTGGCAACCATTTCAAATCGGTGAGCGTCTGCCGTCGTCACTCTGGTTGCTTTCACATCCGGTTCTCCCTGCTCGACCTTCAAAATCATTCCTCGACCCGACTTTAGAATTTCTGAGGGAAGATTCTGACGATCTGCCTCCGATGGCTGAACTCCACGCCCTTTCGCAAATGCATAAACCGTATTTTGTTCAGCGTAAACCGTGTAGTTACTGCCGATATAGCCAATTCCTTTCCTAGTTTCTACCGGTTCTCCCCCAGCTTCCAGGATGGTGCTTGCATGTTGAGCGATCACTAATGTCTGCTCACGCCAAGCAGATCTGTCCTGATCCATTGCCTTCAGGTCGCGATCGCCCAGTGGTTGCGCCTGCACAAAAGCCTTGCCAATTTGTTCAATTTTGCTCAAATGACGATCTGAACGCCCGACATCTCGCGCTTGGCGATACCAGTTTCGGACATCCTCAACACTAACCTGTCGTTGAGATTGCTCCGGTTGCTCGGTTGTCGGAACCATTGAGGCAGGAGAATTGGGTTGAGCCACAGAATCAGGCATAGCGTTAACAGCAGCAATCGGTGAAACTGATGCAAGTGGCTCTGATTGACTGACAGATTGTTCTTGTTTGGCTTGGGCGATCGCAACTGTTTCCGCAGGAGATCGCTGAGTTTGATAATTTGCCTGATCCAATGCCGCCGCCGTCGCCCGAAACGCTTGCAAATCTGCCTCCAAAATGTTGCCCGTGCAATCGGGGTCGAGAACTCCCCCAATGCTTTGAGCCGTCATCTCACTCCCATCTTTGCCAACCACGAAGAAGTTATCGCTCAGGGGATTGTAGCTGATGTCGTAATTCTGACTGAAAACTGTCCAGAACTCATCATTCGCATCCAATTGAAGTTTGTCTATGGCTTCCCCATAGGCGTAGGCACGTTCTGCAATTTGAAGGATCTCTTGTCCCCTCCCCAATTCAGTCTCTCTTGCTTGCGCTGAAGAAATTTCAACGTCAAAGTTTTGAGTCAGTTGCCCCTCACAAAGTTCTACACCGTCATGCACAGTTTGTGTAGTAGCTTCCACCATACCTGACTCAATTCTTTCAACGGCTGGCATGGTCTGTGTTGTCTGCCTCGCTGCCCACGCTTGTTGTGCCGCTTCTGCAAATCCTTGATCCAGAATATTTCGGGCAAACATGGCTCCAAAGCTTTTATCCAGTCCGCGTGACTCACCGCCTGTGAAAGGATTTTGAACCGCTGTTTCACAAAGTTTCAGATGCCCGGTATCAGAAAGATGAAACACAATTTCGCCGTCATGAACCAAATCAAAATCGTCTTGCCGATAGTAGGTGAGATAGAGAAGATTGTCATGCCGTTCAATGACCAGTGGGAGGTATGGCTCATTCTCAATTCGGAGATGAAAGTCTGGCTCTGGCTCTGGTACGTTGAAGATGACATCCGCAAGTCCTGCTTGATCGAGAAATTTCGCAATGGTTTTCTCTGCTCGACCAAATTGATCCTTGGAGGGCAAAATTCGAGAGGTTTCCATTGCGTCTTCAACAGTGGCTTCCGATTGAGGCGATTGACCTAGCCCCTCTTGCGAGTGGGTTTGGTCTGAGCGCTCCAATTCACTCTGCACCACTGTTTGAATCGCTAATTGCATAAATTCAGGAGTTAGCCCTATGCGATCGCGCTCCGGATAATGCTCCATAAAGGCAGCGGCAATTTCTGAATCACCAACCTCGTTCTGCTGCAACCATCGACGCAATGCTGGGGCAATTCGCTGAACTTCTGTATCTAAGTGCTGCACAAAGTCTTGATGCACTTGATGCACAGCAAACTGAGCGTAATTGGCTATATCCTGTAAACCATTTGCCATGACAGCTACATCAGACTGCATGACATGATCAATTCGCGTTTGAGCAGGATATTCCATCCAATTTGCCGTTGCTCCCTCAAACTCCAATCGCAAATAATCATCAGGAGCCTCAAACACCCGCACAGTGAGATCGCCCAAGGCAGTTGAGATCGTAGCCGTTGCAATTTCACTGGAGGCAATGGCATCTCCATTTGGTGAAGAATCCCCACCCGGACTTGCCTCTTCTACGGATGAGACAATGGGCAGTTCGGCTTGGATTGGAACTGTTGAGGATTCTGGGGTCGGTATCTCCGCCCCCTGGACTGGCGGTTCAACGGTTTCCATTGTAGGCAGATCCAACCCCATCAATTCCCGCGCCTTATCTTGATGGGTGAACGCTCTGAGTTTGCCGTGAGACTCGTAGAGATAGGTCAAAACCACCTCAACCTTGTCAGCCTCAACTACCAAACGCATTCTCTCTCCTAGAGAAGTAAATTCCGCTCCAGCGGCAGCAATCAACCCATCATCGAGGAAGTAATCTCCCCCTTTCTGCTTACTCGCGTCAGTCATGAGAGCTAGATTGCCATCTCGAAGCCCCATCACCGATAGCCTCTGGTCTGCCGATTTCAGAGTCCCTTTGTTCTCTGTGACCTCCAAAAATCGCTGACAGGATTCCGGTGTGGTCATGATGACAGGCTGTTCTTCCAGCGCCTCTTCAATCTTGAAGTTCCGCGCCATCAGCATCCCCTGGTGGATCTCACCGTCCTCAGTGGTGTAGTTAATCAGCTTGCCTGTAAACTGCTCCGCTGCCCGAATGACGTTGCCTGTGAAAATTTGGCGTTGCTCGTAAACCTCTTGCTGCTTTTCGTCAAACTTGTTAATAATCTCATTGCCCCGCCAGTCCAGTACCTCTTGTCTCAAGCTGACTCCAGTGATTGATTCCGTATTGATTTTGGAGAACGGAACGATGAGTTGCTGAGTCGCATCTGCCACCTGGATTTGGAGTCGCCACATCGAGGGAGCAACTGGATTTCCTTCTTCACTGGAGCGATCAATGACGTTTTGCACAACGCCATAGTGAAAGTCACCATCTCGATTTCCCGTCAAACAGACGGACTGACCCACTGGAAACTGCTCTAACCACTGCTCGACGGTTCGAGCTTGTCGGTTGAGTTTATCGTTTAATTGGGTGATTTTGAAGGTTAGCTTATCGTTCGCTTCGGTTTCACTGCCTTCGTTTTCAGCATTTTCCTGTCCACCGACAAACGATTGAGTTAGCCGTTCCAGTGTCCGCTCTCGATAAACTTGGGTGCGTTCTCGCAAATTCTGAATCGTTTGCTGAGTCTGCTGCTGTGCCCGTTCATCAATCAAACTTTCATCGTGTTGCTCCAAGGTTTCAACGGTTGGTAGTCCCAGTTCTTGCCGAACCAAATTGGTTACTTCCAGCGCCGTTAATGGCTTCCGGGGTGATTTAGCCTCAACAATCTCCAGGAAAGCTGGCTCGGCAAATGGGCTGTCAACACCTTCTTTAGCAGGCATGACTTCCATGCGAGCAAGAGTTTTTGCCTGTAAATCGACGGTTTCTGCCTCCAGAGAACTGGTGCCCATCGCTTGTTCTCGTTCCAGCAGTTCCAGATATTCCCGCTCAATTAGCCCATAGACCTGTTCCTGTTGGGGCAGCGGTAGCAGGGGAATGCGTCCAGTGACTTTGGCGATCGCCCCTTCTGTGTCGATCGTATTCAGATCAGAGTCCTCTGTCAGCCCGGAGATGGGGTAGCCTAACTTGGCGTGCAGGTCTGGATGGTTTGCCATCACTTCAACGGCTACCTGATCGCCATACTCATTCAGGAAATCTACCACTTCACCCAGGCTAAAGCTGCTATCTCGTGCAGCGGTTGTGTTGGCGTTGAGGGATGCCATCTTTTTGAGCAATACCGCAGCAGGACGTTTCTCCGCCGCAATGTCACCCATAACCAGGCTGAAACTCGGCAGCTCTACCTGACCTGTCCGGTGAATTCGGCCCAGGGTTTGCATGAACTGATTGATGTCCAAATCCGGCTGACAAATCAGCATATGCCGGGAACGCTGATCGGCAAATCGCTCGGAGGCATGAAGGCTGATGCCCGTTGAGCCAGAGCGATTGAGAATAATGACATCCATCTCCCCAGCATTAAAGGCAGCGACGTTTTGAATCGCGGCTGTCGTCCCTCGTTCTTTGCTGGAGCGGGTTTGATACGTTTGCAATCCATCGGAACCATATTCAATCCGATCGTCACGTCCAGTGATTTCGCCCGTCCGGTAGCCTTCTTGCTCCAGGCGATGACGGATATAGTCAATCGGAGAAACTGGAATCCCGCTCCAGTCGGTTTCTTGAATCAGTTCTTTGGTCTCCTCATACAAATGCAGTGCGAGAGGATTTAACTCTTCATCCGTTAGTTGGCGGCGAGTGCGATCGCCAAAGGCATCTTTTTCAATGACATCTCGTGAGCGGTCTAGATACCGCAGCAGCAAGTCTCCCACGCTCAGGTCAATTGGATCACCGGGTTTGAGGTCTTGTTCCTCAGCCGCACGCCCGATCGTACTACCCATTGTGTTGTAGAGGGCGATGACAGGTTTCTGGTTGTTTCGCAAAATCGCCAGCGTATCCTGCACCGTCTCTTCAGCTTTCAGGGCTAACAACGTCTGCCCGATTACGTTGTGCATGATGGAGGTGAAGTTGGTGCTACTGGCTCCAGCCGCACCCGTCGAGCCATCTGAAACAACCTGTTTAGCTTCTTTCTTCAGGTCTTTATCTATTTGCTTGACAGAAACTTTCTTGGCACGGTCAAACTCCATGATGGAACTCATGACCGTCGCCATATTCTGGGCGATTTCTTTGTCTACCTCAACCACTTTGGCTGAAAATTCAACGCCTTCAAAGGAGCGTTCTCGCCGCAGGTATTGACCCGACTCCGCCAGTTTTGCCGCCAGCATTTGCTGGAGTGGAACGCCACCGGATTGGACAATATCGCTGAAACTGAACTGGTCTTCAACGGCATGGCGCATCCCCGTGCGAGATGCATACAGGGTCATCGTGTAAGGATTTTTGGCATAGGTGGCAGAGGAGAACACAACTCCACCCGCCTGTTGTACCAGCGATCGCACAAAATCGGCACGGTTTTGAGGACCAGACTGAGCGGTATCATTCGATGTCCCTCCGGCGTTGTGGCTTTCATCAAAAATGAACAAGCTTTGAGGGGCAATCGATCTCAAGAACTCTCGTCGTGCGGTTTCCTGTCCTTTAACCGTTTGAAGCTGGGAATAGGTGGTGAAAATGATATTATAGTCACCCAGATCTTGCTGCATCGCCAGTCGTTCCAGCAAGGCTTTCTGCTCTTTACTTCCCCCTGTTTTGCTCTTGGTGCCATCTGGCAGGTTCAACGTAAAGTCAGAGTTCGTCACCAGCGGCTTAATCGTTTCGATACCCACATCATTCAGGTCACGCAGGAAGTCCGTGTAGAGCTTTGCGTCATAGGTGACGAACACCAACGTATTGACATCCTGAGAAGATGGCAGATTCAAGGTGCCACTGAGTTGAGCCTTGGCAATTTCCGCCAGTTGCAGACCTTTACCAATTCCGGTCTGATCTCCCAGAATAAAGGCTTCACCCTGCTCCAGGTTGTCGATCGCCAGAGCAACACTGTCGATTTGTTCAGCAAAGGGCTGAATCCGAGTTGTGCCCAGATTCACCTTGTAATCGACAAAGGTATCAATTGAACCCACTTTCTGCTCCAAGCGGATCAGCGAGTCCTTGACGGCAGTTTGCAGATTCGTCGGCACCAATGTTCCAGCATAGGGTGCTTGACTCTGCGGTTGGTAGGGAACTTGCTTGATGTCGTTATCCATGATGGCTGTTTCCAATGAAGGGGCAGTAGCGGCTACAGGTTGCGGCAAACCGTGATCATCCGGTTCAACCACTCCTCCAGGGATGTCTCTTGAATCAAGGTTTGAACCATTTCCAGTCCATTCCCGGTCGTCGGTTGAACCGGAAAGTCGAACAGTGTCACTCCTTCCCTCCAGTCCGAGGGATGCAAGAACAGCATCGCCTCCTGGAGTTCCGTATTGCTCGTCGTCAGAGCTTCTGCCCATGCCAACGTCGATTCGTCCATTTCTGGCATCACCAATTGGTACATCTCGCCCTGACTGAGCATATTGAGGATCTGCTGATATAGCTCCTGCTCGCTCAAATTCTTCTGTTCCAACGTCTCGCGAATCAGCCAGTCCAGGCGATCGCTCAGGAGTTCCAGGTATTGGTTGTAGCTCTGGATTTCGGTCACTTTTTGCGGTATGAGCACTGCTGTCAATTGCAGAATCAGCGAGTCCTCGGTCGGTGGAGTCCAGAATTTCGAGGTGGACGGGAGATAAATCGCCATCGGGTAGCAACTCCTTGAGATCAGCGAAGGAACGGTAAACAGTGGGTAATTCAGCAGCAGGGTAAGGTCGAGCAGATTTGCCCCTACCCTCAATTACAATCACGTCGATCGGGAAGGTTGTTCCCTGTTTAGAGTAAAGACTTCCTGCAATACAGAAATGCTGGGTGACGTTGTAGTTGTCGTACAGGCTTTTGTAGAAAGGAGCATTTTGCCGCGAGTTATAGCTGGCGATAGCATCAGCTTGATTTCCAGTTTTATTCCCCATTGGCGCGCTGAGGATGAGAACAGAGCGTCCATCATCTTTCATTGCCTGAAGCGCCTTAAGGGCAATCGTCTGGTCAATCTGGGTTGTGACATACTGCGGAGTTGCAGGTCCGCCCCACACCAACCATTCTTTTGTCCGCCCATTCTCCTTCACCGACCCAAATGGAGGGTTGGCTAACATCACATCCACCTGTTCAGCAGGTAAGTAAATAGCCGCGTCATGTTCAGTGACGCTATACCCCTGCAATCTCAGGTCAGTTACCCGGTCTGGGTTCAACTCATTGAGGACTGCTCGATGGGGATTTGCCGTAAGCAGAAGTGCCGCATGTCCTGCTGTTGGCTCGTACACGGTTGTCTCTGCCGTGATACCTGCTAGAGATGCTGCCAAAAATGCGATCGGGATGGGGGTACTGTAGGCTTGCTGGCGGACAGATGTGGAAGAACGAACGCCTAACGTGGGCTGACGCTCTAGCAAATCAACCAGTCGATCAAACGCTTCATGGATGGTTTGAGACTGCCCAATCATTTCCCGTGCCGATCGCACAACCGCCGCTTCCATTGCCTCATCCACACCTTTTGTGAGGGGACTACCGGATGGAATGGCTGTTCCCAAAACAGCCTCAGCCTGCGCCCGTGCTTCATTAATCCGGGCGTAGCTCCTTCCTTGAATTAAATGGCTCTGAAATGATTCGATCAGAGCTTCACGGTCAATGTCAGGCATGATTGAAGCAAACTGTTAACTGGTAAAGGTTTTAGAATTTTGTACTGGGTTCAAACATTTGGTCCAGGCGTAACTCAATATCCGGGTCTTCTTCTCGCAAAACTAAAGAAGCATCATCAGAGTCATAGTCGGCTACTGGGAGAGGGGCATTCATAGAAGTGTTATCGCTGTGTGGGTGGATCTCATCGTTAAAAGCAAAAGCAAGGGCACTCCACGCATCACACCAGCTACTAGACAATCCGTTTGATTCAGGCAAGAGAGGACTCCTTTTAATTCAGTTCAAAGTCGCGATTCGTTTCTTGGGTTTGAGCGACCTGTTGAAGCATTTGCATCACCTTGCTGGCACGCTCAAAATCTTGTGTTTCAAGTCGCGATTCAATCTGATCACCCTGCTGATGATAAAGTTCACCCCGACCATCAACAGCCATCACCACCAGCGAATTTGAGCCAATCTCAACGGAGTAATGATGGTCTTGATAGTGATTCGTCTCGTTGTATTGGGCAACAGATCTAGCCGCGATCGCAAACTGCTCACTCTTCTGGGCATGATGTTGTTCTCCCCGTTCGGACCCCCGGACATTTTCAGCATCCTGCCGCATCAAAGACAAAGCTTGACTCTGTTCACGAGAGAGTGTCTCCGGCTGCTCCAAAACCGTGATTTTGGGGTCTTTCTGATAGAAAACGCTCTCCACTTTGAACCGCAGCAGGTCTTGACCTGTTTCTCTATCACTCAGCCGATAAGTGGTTTGCCCCTCAAAAGCGACACGGAAGTCGTGGTGTTCATACTGCCGTTCCTGGGTACGCTCAAAACCTTGATTGAAGACTTCTAATGCCGCTTTTGCAGCCTGGTGAGTCCGAATGGCAGCAGGTCGAGAGGCAAGCCATTGCCCTGCCTTCTCCAGCCCGCGTCCACCTACTTCTAAGGCTTTCGTCCCTCCTGCTTGTAACGAGCTTTGAGCCTGTTGTTTGAGAGTTTGAACCCGCTCACTCCCAAGTTCTTCTTGAACCGCTTTGAAAGTCTTTTTCGCCCTCTCTAGAACTGTTTGCTTCACCGTCTGAAACGTTTCACTCTCCAATCCATCCTTCACCGCCTGTACTGCCCTCTGCGAATGAGCAGCCAGGTCTTCAACAACGGATTGGAAAAAAGCTTTGCTGTCAGATTCTGGAAGTTGGGCGATTTGCTGCGATGCAACCACCAATGCAGGAGGTAAGTCAATTGTCAGCACCTCGGCAAGATGGGTTTCTTGAGCAGAATCGTGGTAAAACTCCGTGGTAATTGGCAGGCTAAGAGGTGGCTCAGCTACCCATTGAGAAAACGCTTGCGCGATCGCTGGAGAAGTTCCTGCTACTGCGATCGCTTCGGTTCCCATACGATAAGCAACAGGCGATTCATTCAGCATCACAGCAAGATTGTTACCTTGCGCCACCAATGCATAGTCGCCAACCATCACAACAGGTTCTGTTAAGGATGGATCACCCAACGGATTCATCAACTCATCAGCCATAGAAATAATGGCTTGCGCCGCCTCTTGTGGAGTGGTGATAGACAAGCCTTCAGGCTCAGAAACGATTGCAGGAATAGCGGCAATCTGAGTACTCCAGGAATTATCCAGGACAACCTCTGTCTCTGGTTGCCAAAGCGCATTCGTGGAAACAACCCCATCTCGTTCTTGACGAAATAAGATGTTGTCCCCAGAGCGAATTTCTAGTTGCGGATTTTTCTGGGCGTAATCGTTGAGTTCACCCCCCTGACTGGGTGCCTCTTTGATAACTGCTGAAATTAAATCAATCCGGTCTTCGGTTAGTTCATCGCGTTGTTCACCGGATGCCATCTGACCGAAAATTGTGCGCCCATTTTTACCAAATCGAATCTTGAGATCCATCGCCTCTGGATCAACACCTGACCTTTCAGCAATCGCATCAATAAGTTGGTTAACTGAAGAAGTTGACATCGTAAAATCCCTCGTAAACTTATGCAGCTAAACGTCCGAGAACCTCGTCCACACGAACCATTGCAGTAGCTCGATTTACAACAACCTCTCCCTGTACTAATGCCAGAGCAAGCTGCTCATCAAAGTAGATTTCCATCAAAGGAGGCTGATACGTTTTAGGGCATGAACGCAGATAACCGATTAGCCCGTTTATCCAGCGGATAAATAAGATCTCATCAAACCAGATCTCGATCACCTGGGGAGTATATTTGGGTGGCAGTGGCGGCTTACGGTTCTCTTCAATCAGTCGTTCAATCCAGCCTGGATTCTCACTTAAAGCCACAAGCGCTTCTGAAGATAAGCCCCAAGAAGCAGGAACTAGAATTGCAGGACGCAGTTGACCGAGAGCTTGATTCAGGTGAGAGTTGTTGCCACTGTCACCAGTCGTTCTCTCAACCTCAAGAGGGGTTAATTTCGTTTCCGTAGTTGCCGCCTTAAAGGTGTCGTAAAAGTCTTGCCACGGCTGTTGCCAACTCGCAGGAATCAACGGATTATGCATTATTCACACTCCATTTCATAGTCAAACTGCTCATCAACATCAACCTCAGCAGCCATTGCCAGAGTGGTCTTTTGAGCTAAGGTTGCAACGGCTTGAAAGTCTGATTCAGTAAAGTCAGTTTGCACCTCGCTTGCCAAACCAACAATCAGCATTCGTCCCTCCGGCGTTTGCAACTTCAACAAATTATTTGCATCAAAACTCGCGGTTAAACCGCTGCTACTTTCTTGGGCGATCGCAACATCCAGATTGCATTCCAGGTAGTCGGCGATCGCCGTCAGGTTCTCCCAAACGACACTGGATGGCTCGACTAAGGGGAGAGCCAAGTCCCTTTCACGGTCTTTAACGTCCGTCTTCACTTCGTCTTCAGTGGCTTCCACATGCGCCACAACAGGAGCGGTGACGATTGGTCGTCCCTGGTCATCGACCTGCACTAACACAACGGGGGACTCTGCCACCACTGCTCCATGTAGATATTCTAAGTCTCCAAGCTCTTTTCCTGTAACCGTTTCGACTTCCCCAATGGGTCGCAAGACCATTTGAGGTTCGACTGCAATCTGCCTCAGGTCTGCTGCCAGATTGCTTAACCCTTCTAGTTGAGTTGGGAGTGTTGGACCATCTTCTACACCTGCAATCGAAATAAATGGCTGTGCTGTATCTTTGACGTAAGCACAGATACCTTCCAATTCTGTTGAGCCTTGATAGGGACGGTACAGCTCATAGCGCACAGCACCCGAATAAATCTTTAGCAAGTCTTGCTGGGCTTGTGGGTCAAGGTAATCCGCGATCGCTTGAGCCGCAACCAGACTACGCTCTTTTAACTCAGCCCCTTGATGGTCAAAAATGGTTGCGATGAGTGTTTCTCGATCCAGTCCTGCTCCAACAGAAGCCAGAGGCATCCTGATTCCGCAGATATCTTCAGAGGCTTGCTCCAGCAGTTGATTGGGCATGGCGCGGTAGTATTGCTCTACCGACATCGTTTGTTGAGCATTCCACTGCCCAAACTGCTCAACCTGTAATATTGCAGCCGCTTGTTGTTCTAGCCCATAGGCGATCGGTTCTAAATCTTCAGCTAAAGAGACATAACTGCCATCGGTTTGGCGGGTCAGAACAGGCTTAAGAACCTCCTGGTTTTCAGAAGAAATGCAACCGATTTCGGTAACATCCTCAGCATCCGAACTAATTTGCAGATTGTAGTAGGCAGTTCGGATAGTTACTTCTGCGTCAGGTTGAGCAAAGACATTAGCTGCATCCACTAACCGGGATTGAACAGCCGCATGAGCCTCTACCTGCCGCCCTAGTTCGCGTTGCAGAACGCCATAAGCTTGATTTGCCAGAAACGGATTGAATTCTGGTTGCCCCAACAGGTCTTCTTTAAGTTGACCAGACAGTTTGGCGGCAATCACCACTTCTTCGTTTTGGAGATCAGGATTATTCTCATCTGGAAGCTTGAGTATCCATACCCCTTCATCTGACGAGCCAAGCATGAGGTGAGGGGATGTTCCATAAATTGGGTTGCGCTCCTCATCAATCTCAAGGCTCATCATTCGAGAGCCACTGTCCGATGGTGCAGCGTAAAACTCCAGCAGATAATTAGCGAGGTCTTGAAGCTGTTGAAGTTGAATCTGTCGCTGCCCATTGGCGACCGCAACTGCATTCTGCTCCACTAGGACTGGATATAGTGAATTCGCTGCAATCACTCCTTGTTCAGTTTGATGAAATTGCTGCACACCATTGACTTCGACATCTAAAATTTCACCATCTACCACCTCTACAACAGCTGCCTGTTGAGGTAACACCGGACGCTCAACTGCTGCACGCAAAGCTGCAATCTTTTCTGGAAGCGCTGCTTCCAACGCTTCAGGGATGGCGAGGAGCGGACGAGCAATTAATGTGTTGCCAATTTGAAGTCGAACCTCTGCTGCTTCTGAGGCTTGCAATAAAGGTGGATCGTTCCCCTCTATGGCGATTGGGTCAACTCCACGCAGCAAATCAGGTTCCCTGCCGATCAGCTGTGCCTGCTCAGTGCCCATCAACACGTTCAATTCGGGGAGTACTTCTCCATCAATAAATGACTCCTCTTCCAACTCCGCCTGCATTTCAATGGAAGGTAACACAGGTTGTGGCTCAGGAATTTCAGGAATGTCCTGATTGAGTATTCGGGCAAGTGCTCGATAAAGTTCAGAAATATCCCGTTCGATTTTCTCGGCACTTGCTTCACTGACTGTAAATACCATCGTGTCCCTCCATCAAGCATGATTGCGATGACTACTAATCATCAACTTCAAAATCGTAGTCAAACTCGCTTTCTACTGCTAAAGCCTGATTTGTCTTGTGTGAAAAATCTGCCAATTCCTTGAAGTCAGCACTGTTAAAATTCGTTCGTACTGAGTCTCCTTCAACGGTCAATGTGTGACCTTCAGAGGTGATTGCCGTTAGCTTCCCTTCAGCATATTCAAGCGATAGTCCAGTGGCTCTATCATCTGCTTTGTCCACCCCTGCTGCCTGGAAATAGGTCATCAAGTCTCCGACATTCGTCTGGTTCTCTGGGGCAAGTGTGACTTCTTTGACAACGCGGCGTGGGCGGCTGGAGGATTCTGCTTGATCCGCAGGCTGACTTGCAGACTGCCGATTTGTTGTATTGATTTCGTAACCCTCGCTTTTGAGAATCGCGATCGCATCATTCACATTGGATTGAGACAGTTTTAGCATCGGAGTTTGCTTTGTTGTCTGCTCCATTGAAGCACCCATTTTTTCAGCAACAATCTCCGCAGGCTTACCAAATAGAACGGCTCCTCCATCTGGATATAAACTGACATTGGCAACATTGCTCGCCTCTAGTTCCTTAAAAGAAACCTTATACCCTTGCGATTCCAACGCTTCTTTGGCGGGCTTGATTTGCGATTCAGTCAGGTTGAGTTTAGGCATTGCCGTACCCGTTGTAGCAGAGGGCTTGGTATAGCCTGTTTCTAGACCTAATACCCCGGCAACTTCTTGAGCCACAGCACCCGTAATCACTGCCCCTTTGCCGTTATTGCCGTCGTAGGTTGCGATCGTCGCTTCCAGTTTCAGATCCTTGGTAGCAATGTCTAAGCTCTCACCAAATTCCTGCTTGATCTGTCGGTACTCTGCGCGATCAAAAGTGAGCATGGGTCTCCCACCCGGAGTTTCGTCTGGTTCACGTTCCAGAGCTTTCGCCAGGTTTTTGGCAGAGCCATCATAGACATGGTAGGTTTCGCCATCTGGTGCCTCTCGGAAAACCACTTTGGGCTTCAAGTTACTTTCAAGCTCTTGAGATTCCACTTTGTAGCCTTGAGATTTCAGCCACTCCGCAATAGAATCAACATCATCTCGATCCAGTTTTACTTTGGGAGTTTGTTTGCTAGTTTGTCCCAACGGAAGATTGAACTCCTGAGCCACATCTTTTGCAGCTTGTCCGTAGATGGTGGCACTGTGTCCATGCAACGTGATATTAGCGGTCTTCTCTTTAACGAAAGAGACTTGATAGCCACGCTCCTCTAATCCTGCCTGCACCGTTTCAAACTGTGCGGCATCAATTTTGAGCATGGGATCTTCATTTCGGGTCAATTCGGGTTGTACCCCTAAAATTTCAGCCGCTGCTAGAGCGACATCTTCAAAAACCATTGCACCCTTGCCTTTGCCAAACACTTTCAGTTCAGCGATCGGCTGAGTTTGTGTATCCGTTTCTTCAATCGGTGCTGTAGCCATAAATTAAGGTCTCCCTAAAACGTGACTTTGACTTTTCCGTCTTCTTGAGAACGGGTTCCTCCTTTAGCAGGTTTCTCCTCTGGTGCCGGGAAATACTCTTGGGCGATCGCCATTCGTTTCGCAATTTGTTCTCGGCTATGTTCCTCAGAAAAGAACTCTTGTTGAGACCGTTCGATTAATCGTTGTCGCACTTTTTCCCATTTACTGCGGCTCCATTCATCCGCCTTAATATCCTCTTTGGGTAACGTGATTCTCGTGATCATTGGAATCGAGCCTTCATCCCTAGTGCCATAGGCAGGATTAATGAACACACATTTTCCGGCAACAAACTTGTTGAATTGTGCAGACTCTACGATCGCTCGTTTATGCAAATGCTCTCCAGTACTGGTACTGCCCCCACCTTTGCCTGTACTGCGGCTTTTTTGGCGCGTGGTGAGTTCTTCTTCACCGATATAGTCACTAAACATCCGGGCGCTCTCGGATTCCTGTGGGTTGAAAATGGCTTTTGTGGCACAACCACCCAGAATGGCGCGGCTGATCTCACGCGAGTAGGCTTTCTCTAATTGGTTCAAGTTCTGATAGCCAATTAAGGTGACTTGCCCAAGAGAACGATTCTCGTTGAGCCACTGAGTCAGGGTTGGCAGGTAGACGGTGGGCAGCTCGTCAACGGCGACCAGAAACGGATCTTTGCGACCACTGCGGGCGTTGCGAGCCACCAGCATATGCAGAATAGTCGCAACCAGTGGAGCAACCGCATCCCGGCGCTGGCGATCGAGACCTAACACAATCATGCGTTTGCCTTCCAGGTCTAATGGCAGTGTGGTGGGTCCACAAAACGCACCCACCAGTTCCGGGCTAAGGAAACGGCTAAAGACTTTGCTTGCTGTTCCAACGACCCCTGATACTGTTTTTTCACTGCCTGCCAGTTGTAGAAGCTGCGAGAACGCCAGATAAACCCACTGGCTAATGGGATGCCCCTGACCGGATTCACTCCGTTCCCACGCCGCTTGAATTCGTTCTGGCAGTTTCGACAGGCTCAGAATGGTGGATGCAGTCAGAATGTCGGGCGCTGGTAAACCCTTTGCCAGCATCAGCATCGCCTGGGTCAACTGGTCTCCGGCATCGGCGAAAAATTTGTCTTCCGAAGCGTTGGCAGAGAGCGCAAAGTTACGGTTCATCACCGTCGCAATTTGCCGCGCCATTAACGCATCATCAGGGCTGTGGAGGAAGTCTAAGGGGTTACAAACTTCAGATTCTTCAAAGCCTGGAGCAAACACTTTGACATCGTACCCATGCTTTGCCGCAAACGGCACGAGCAATTCTGCCTGCTCTGGATATTTGAAATCGTAAATACACAAGGGGATGCCTTCTTGAATGGCAGAGCGAATCGCCGGATTAATCAGTGAGAAGGTTTTCCCTGATCCAGGTCCACCACACACGGCAATCCCCCGGTTTGCGTCCGGAATCCAAAGTGTTTTCTTTCCAGCAACAGGTTTCCCTTTGTCATTGCGCTTAAACAGTCCGGCATAAAGCGTCACCGCATTGTGCTTACGCTTTTCCAGTTGGTCTAGAGCACGTTTACGAGCGGTTCGTTTTTCGCGATCGCCAGCCAGGTAGCCGGTGGCGATCTTGTTGCCATTCTTCCGACCTTTCCCTAACCAGGCGAGGGAAATCCAGCCAATCGCCACAATCAGCAGCATGAGACCATTGCCCCCTTTAAGGGACTGGAGGATTCCACCCCCATACTGAGAGCCACTCTGGACAAACGTATTTGGCTCACTGGCACGGAAGGCGATTGTTTGGGATTGCATCAAGGGAGAGGGTTGCATTTCAACCTCAAGCGGTGAGATCAGGGAATACCGTTTTAAGCCACTGCCGTAAGCCTTCTGTAAGTGCTAGTAGCTTTTCTTGGAGCGTTTCGCGTGGGTCGTCCGGCTCAATGATTGGAACAGGTTCTTGTGGCGTTTCGCGTTTAAGTGGTTGGGCGACCCTTGCGGTAACGGCAAAGCCGTGTACCTGTTTCACCTCAGCCATTTCGGTGTCATTCTCAATGTCACCTACGACAATGCCATCACCAGGGCGATAGCTGATGAAAGGAACAGGTCCAATCACGAATGGGGAACAATTGGGTTCGATTGATGAGGACAGTTGACAAGCACGAAAATACAAAGCTGTCTTGATGCTTTGCTGACTCGCTTCTGTTAGCACGACCTTAAAAGCATTGCTGAAGATATTACGCCCAGTTGGTTCAAGCCCATTACTCAACTGAGCACCTTCCCCCTGTCCACCTTGAACCAGTTGCCGACCTGTCAGCCAAACTTTTCGATGAATGGCTTGATCGCCAGATAACTGAATTCCAGAGCAGGTAATGGTGTTACAAGGCACTCTGTACCCAGCAATATCACTTCCCGATAGACTGTTACCCCCCAACTTGCCAGTCAGCTTCATGATGCCAACAGAGCCACTGGATTGAGGCGGAACCGGAAAGAAGCTCCAGGGCAATTCTTTTAGCCCAGGAACATCGCTAATTCGAGCAGTCTGCCAGAACTGAAATCGTTGCAATGGTACAGACAACAATCCTGGAAAATCTTTGAGCGTATAGCGCGATAAATCAAAGTTGATAAAGTTAACGGTTCCTAGTTGCGGATCGCTGGTAATGATTTCATTGAGTGTGCGAGCCAGGTTGGGACGTGGAAAGACTACACTGAGCCGATCTTTGAGTAACGGCACCTTAGCGATCGGTTGAGTACCCAACTTTGGAATTGCCCCAGCTAAATCGGCTAACGTTTGACGCTCAAACAGCTTGAACTGGCTCAATTTGACCGCTTCCGGTGAAACTTGAGTACCAACCGCAATCGTAAATAAGTTCAAGTCTTGCAGGCGGAAGTTGTGTTCAAAGTCGCTCAGGGTAAGGACTTGATCCAACGGTTGACCTGTTCGCCAAGAGCGCAATCCAACCGCTCCCGATGTTTGAAGCCTGGGTAATTTAGCAAACGTTAGAGCCTCCCAGTTTGGGGCAGTGGCGGATCGTTCGCCTTGTTGAACCGTTACGGTCGGAATACTGGCGGCTTTTGTTGGAAGTGATGTAAACCCCCAGCAGACAGCAGCAAGAACAATAGGAATAACACGACAAAAGGACATAGTGTTACACACCTCCAGGAGTTGAAGTTGACTGCGAACTTGACGCAGGGGTTACAGACGAGGGAAAAACAGAAGGAGCAGGGGATGAGGGATTTGGGAGTGTCGCAGGAGTTGTTGTTGAGTACCCCATTTCAGCCAGTTTGGACACAACGGCTAGTGATAGTTGCGATAGCTGCGCCGCCTGCTGCATCGGCATCCCGTTACGAACTTGAGCTAAAAATGACCGTACACGCTTTGCCACCGGGCTAGATGAGGAAATTAACCGCTGGCTCAGTGCCCGTTGCAGTCCGCGCTCAACATCGTTCCAGTTGGCGGTACGATTGCCAGCCACAACCACTCCACCCCCATCAATCAGGTTTTGATTATCGGGTGTGATTGCAATGGAGGCATATTGGGGCTTGCCAGACCCGTAACCAACCTGGAATAGGTAAGTTTTTCTGCCGTATTGCGATTGAGTAATGACCGTCAACAGCGTCGATTCTGTTCGGGGAATGTTGGGGAATTGAATTCCTGTCACACGCTTTAAGTGGACAATACTGGCTCCAGAACGCTTTCCTAACGAACCATCAAAATCAACTGCGATCTTGCTGGGGTCGTCGAGCCACGCTCTTAAAATCGTCTCACCTGTTCGGGTGAAATCGATATTAGTGCCAGATCCCTGCCAAACGGTTACGGATGCGCCATTACCCTTTAGCCCCTGTGCCTGAGATTGGGACACCTGCCGCACGAGTGGTGCAGCGATCGCCGGAGTGATAGAACTGAACACAATACCGACGAGCAGTGGAATCATTGTTAAAGAAAGCAGATGCTTTTTCATCGCGCCACCTCAAATATGGAATTGGTTTGTACTTGAAGTTGCTTTCCGGCAGGAACCCGCCAAACTTTTGTTCGATTGCGGTTGCTCTCTGCTGACTGTTGATTGCGATCGGTCATTTGCTTCTGCACTGCCCCAAATGCCCCTTCAAGCAATGCACCGCCAATGTCGGTCTTACCGTTCGTGATGTTGGAGGATGACAGAGAGGGAGTTGAGGTTACACTCTCGCTTTGAGGGCGATTTAACAGTTTGCCAGTCTGACCCAATGCACCCGTGAGCGCCACCATCAGGTCTTTACCGAATCTGCCCCTCTCTCTGTTGATGTTGTCCGCCATGACTGGATTGCCACCCTCGCCCGTGATCGTCAGCGAGCCTGGTGGTGCCTGAACGATTTGAGAGCCTGCGGCAGAAGGGATAACAACGGAGGAAACAGAAAGTTGAACCATGCCGCTATCAGACACCGCATCCACTTGAGCAACCAACTCTGTTCCAGCCGGAAGCGCGACTGAGCCATCTGATCCAAGCAAGGGTTCATTGAGTTGAACTGTGAATTGCTGCGGCTGCTTTTGCTGGATATCTTCTGCCCACACAATCGGGGTGTTGAGCGTGGCGGCTGCCGTAGATCCAGGCATCAATTGGGATACCTGACTTGGCTCACCCGTCATGATGGCATTCACATCAGCGTCGTACCGCTGCGGACTACCAAATTCCTGGTGGCGAGTATCGCCGCTGTTCAAAGACTTAGATTGTGCTGTTACTGCCGATGGTGTAGAGGAAGGAGTGCCCAGGGAAGAGGGTGAAACAGACGAGTCCATCGCCGGTTCAGCAGTAGAGAGATCCTCTCCTCCATCGCTCCCCTGACCAAAGCTACCAACCGTTACTGCATCTTGCCATGCCTGGTTCGGCTCTTTGTTTTCTGGAACTGAGTTAAGCGGCTTATCTGTCAAAGGTGCAGAACGTGCAATCGGGGAAGGGCTAATAACCGGGGTATAGCTGCGGACAGGTGGAGCGACTGCAACGGGGGCGGGAGTACGAACCGGGGTGGAAGATAACGACCTCGTTGAAGCAGTCTTAAGCGGACTCTTCTGAGTGTTTGGTTTGGTGGGAAGACGTGGAGCAGTATTCTGTTTGGTTTGCGCGATCGTTTGCGTTTGGGTTCTTAGAGCTGTTTCAGTCTTGAGTCTGCCGATCTCCTGTGCTGATGGATCAGCGGTCGGTGTCGGCTCAGGAGATGGCGGAGGCGGTTTTGTGGCAGCTTTGTCATCCCAACTATTCACACTCAAAAGGAACAAACCCACCGTGCCAACCGCACCTGCCATCAGGATTGAGACCAGTCCAGCTTTGGCAAATGGATCACTCCAGATTGGAGTTTTTGTTTTAGCGGTGGAATACGCCTCTTCCCCTTCCAGATCTTCGGGGTCAAGCAGGAACTCTTCCTCTGAAGCCTCTGGATCGAATGCTTCTGGGTCAACGGTTTCCTCTAGAATTTCTGGCTGGTCAGAAGCAGACTCTCGTTCAAGAACGGCAGTTGCCGTTGAAGGTGGAGCAGGCTTGCCGGGAGGAGGTTCCAAGACGAAGCCAGTCATCGCCGCAAGATCATCCCACTCTGAGGATGGGGATTGTTGAGGATTGGAGGATTGGGAAGAGGGATGCATGATATCGAGGTCTAATCATTGCGAGGTTGGTAGCGAGGTCTAACGGGTAAGCTGCTGAATCTCCAGATCACGCATTTCGGTAATGCGTAATCCGCTTTGCTGCGCTTGATAGACGGCTTGTTGAATTGGAGTGGAGTTTTCTGGTAGAGGGTCACTGGTCGGTTCAACGGCTTGCACAAAAACAGATTTGTTGAATGGAATGACACGCCCTTGCGGATGTGCACCATCAAAGATCAACAGATTGGCAACCACATCGACCTGCCATATTCCCGGTTTGACTGGCTTTGGATCTGAGACCGATTCAAAGCTCAAGACGCTTTGAGCCGCATTACTGAACACGCCGTTCGGGGTCATTTTGGCAACCTCTTGTAGGAAAGGATTGCGAAAATCCTCAGCCACCATGAACGAAGCTTGCCAGGTTCCAGTTGTAATTCGACCTCTGCCCACCTGAACTCCTGGATCACTTAACGATCCTCGGCTTGCTTGATCGGTCGCTCCTGCCCCATTTTTAGAAGTAAGCTTTGCATTCCAGGTGAACAGCATTCCTAACCCATTTTTGACAAACTGGTGAACCGTGACTGGCGTTCGAGAAAAGTGATCGACTGGTTCCATCGCAATCGATCGCCCATTGTCAAGTTGCACCATTGAAGGAGACGGTTTTCGAGCCACTGCCCAGGTTCCAGTCGCGATAGCAAGAGTTAGAAACAAAATCAAAATTTGAAGTCCCAACGTGCCAAGCGCGAACATCGGGAGAATATCTGACGAATCAAACCGTCGTTTCTTACTCATTAACTGCATGATGACCTAAGCCTCAAATGGGTGGGTGATGGACTACCGAGCGAGAATGCCACGGAAATTCTTGAGTCCAGGGACATTGGCAGCAACGGTTGACAGCATTCCAACTGCGCCACTGTTAATTACATGGAAAACAGTCATTCCACCGCCAGCTGCTAATGCCAGAGCCAGAGCGGGTGCAAGCAGAGCAATAATCACCAGAAAGCCCATTGTGTCTGTCACTTCGGCATTGACGACTACCACCGCTGCGACTCCCACGATGATGTTGTAGCAAACCTGCGCCATTCCCAAGGAAAAGAACCCGGTTAACCACGCCCACATTGATTTGCCGTCATATAAGAATGCGCCTGCTACCGCGATCGGTCCCATCAATCCAGTGAGCAGCATGGCAATTTCGAGGATATTGGCGAACGCCCATTGAAATGCTAATAGCACAACTTGAACGAGAGATTGAGAGATAGCACCTAGAAAACCAGCCGCATAGCTCGCCCCACCAAATAAGAGACCTTGATCAAGACCACCTTCAAACGCTTCACCAGCACCTTGAGCAGCACGCAGGTTTGGAGTTTGAGACAGCAAATTACCCAAATCTGCGAAAGCGTTTCCCACAGGATGCTTCGACTGATAATCCTGAATAACTTGCTGGGCTTGCTGGTTAGCGTTTTTCATACACTCAACCTGCCGCTCCCCAACCATCCCCTGACATTGACTCAGCAACGCCCCAATCTGGCTTGACACTACCCCTTTATCCACAGAGGCTTGAATCGCATCCTGGAGTTTGACCTCCAGGAGCGTGGTTGATAAGACCTGCTCTGAAACGTTGTGGATGACTCCTCGCAAACTAAAGGTAATTTTTCCTAGCAGGTTGCCATTGTTTGCTAGCAGAACAACGATGACAAGCGGGATAAGCAGGCTTTGTAAGGCTGAGTGATAGTCTTCTTCATGAACCATACGGCGAATGAATTGCAGCATGAAAAAAACGAGCGAGCCTGCCGCAAATAGCCCAGCCATTCCAACGATCGTGGCATATAGCTGACTTTGAAAGATATTAAGCCAGTGATTATTCCAGGCTTGGGCAATCCCTTGCGTGGTGTCAATGCCGCGTTGAAGAATGTCTCCAGCACCAAGTGCGCCAAGCAAGGGAGAAGAGAGAAGATTCAGCATAGTCAAGGTCTCTTATCAGTCGATATTTTTACGGTAGTCAGGCGATCTGACTGCCGTATGGCATTGAGCAGCTTTTGTCTAACTATGGATTACCATTTGTTTGATTACCCGTGGCTCCAGGCAGGTAAACGCTTCCAGAAGCCTGAATCAGGCTAACGGCTCCCGCAATTTTTTCTGAGTGCTGCATTCGATTTGTTTCGTCAACCGCATCGGAGATGTTAGACATCACAAGACTGTTTGCCGCCGTTTGTTGACGCAGGAGCATCAGGTTGGTGTAAGCCCCTCCTTGCAATGCAGATTGCCCTGCTTGTAATGTCACCAGGTCTTTCATCACATCTTGCGTAACATCTTTTCCCTGGGCTTCTTGAGCTTTGCTCTGAATGGTTTGGAGCGTTTGTCCCGCACCCTGTAATTCCTGCACCATTGCGTTTTGACCTGCTTTGCCAACCACACTAGATGCCATTCCTCGGTTCATTGTTCGATCCGTTTCAGACTTGACGGATTGCGCCAGCACTAAGGGGTTGAGGTTAAACTGGTCTACTTTCTGCATTTGAGCGTTCGCTGCCCCATTCGCGCCACCATCGACTGTCTGTTGCTCAATCTGTTGATGCACGGCTTCAAAGTCAGGAAGTCCCAATGCTCCTGTAGGACTGCTGTCTCCGTTGTCTCCAGTGCCGTTAGCAGAATTTGTACCATTACCAAAAATGCCACCCAACACATCGCCAAAAATATTGGACATGCTGCGGTTAATGAAGTCGTTGAATACCTGGAAGTATTGTGAGATCTGCTGAGTGAATGGATTTAAGAGGTTTCCGATTGGGTTGCCTCCACCAAATATGTTTCCAAAATTCCCCAGATTTTCGAGTGGGCGAGTCAGTCCGCCAACGGTATCGCCAATCTGTTGTTGGATCTGCCCGATCGGGTTAAGTGCCTTCTGAGTGACATCTGTGACTGTTTGCTGTAATGTGCCTGTCAGTTCATCTAAGGGAGCGGCTTTGGCAATCGGAACAATTCCTATTCCTGTAATAATCAGCATTAATGTCCAAGCCCATAGTTTGAACTGAGATTGCGTAGCACGTTTTGGTTGGACAGGCGGTTGTACCGTCTTCAAAGTTGAGTTTGTAGTTTGTAAAGAAGATTCAGGCAGCATGGGAGAGGATATTCCTTGAATGAGAATGAGTCGATATCGGAGATGCCCCAATCTCATTGAGGCTAGAACCAGAACGAATCGCTTTTACATACTGCTCGGCAAACTTTGCCATTCCCAGCAGATGATCACTGGGATATTGGGCTAAGACACGGGTTCGAGCAAGCTGCTCATCCGGATTGTTAGCAACTGCCGCAATTTGTATTGGGCTGGGATAATAACGACAGTAGGTATAAGTGCCATTAATGTCTAATAACCAGTTGGAGTAAAGTTCTGAGCGTTTTGGAAAGAAGAACTCTCCTGCATTTCGAGCAATAATTGAGCGTTCGTAGGAGAGGTTTTTAACGAATGATTCGACGGCGATCGGTTGAATCCGTCCCACAAGTCGCGTATTCATGTTTTCCATAATTTGCGACCCAGCAACAGAGTTGACGATTGTGCCAGGATCTTGTGCAGATAGAAATGTGCGAATCCCAGCCTTAGCACCGTTGGCACACAATCGTCCAATTAAGCGAGCGATCGTTGAAAACGCAAACAGAATCGGAGACTCGTCAATAAAAAAGATTGACTTTGGACTTTCCAACGCTCGTCTAAGTGCGGCTGAATAGGCACTCAACGAGAGTACAGCAGCTTCATTTTCATTGGAGATATTTCGCAGTGCAAAAACCAGCAGTTGAGCATCGGTTGGAAATGACGAAGGTCGGCTGATTGCGCGTCCCACACGAGAACCTAGCCAGTATTCTAGTTGAAGCTGAATCTGCGAATGAGCACTCCGAACAACGCCAATTTCATCTTCTACTCCTAATTTTTCTAGAGAGCAGAACTGCATGAAATCAGCCAGGGTTGGAGTATCATTCCAAGCCACTGAGCCAAATCCATTTTCTTGAGCCTCGTCATATCGCTTGCGAATGTCGGGGTCTTTGAAGAAGTTGCCCAATGCTCGACCGATCAGTGCCCGTACCGTATTCTCCAACAGGGGATCTTGCTGAGTGGTTGGCAAGACCATCGTGACCAGTGCTCCCTCCAGGAAGGAGCGATATTCCTCAAACCGTTCACGTAGCTTCTCTTCGTCTAAGTTCAAATGCCGTAGATCTGGCATCTCAAATAGATTGTTGGACTCACGTCCAATGTCGAAATACGCAGCTCTGGGTTTAAGAAATTCAGCATAGTCGGTGAAGGTTGAGGTGCCATCTGGTTTGGGATAGTCCAGACAGACGATCGGGTAGCCTTCAGCGAGAAACTGTGACATTGCCCCCGATACCAGAACTGATTTCCCGGAGCGGGTCGTGCCAAACACGGCAATATTCCGATGTTCCTCAATGAAGTCAATTCGGACGGGAGTACCCCCATCATCAGCAATCAGTTCAAAGCCTTTAGAGTCACCTGGATGAGTCAAGGTCAGAGGAATCAGACCCGGTGCTTCACTGGTCAGGTATGTGAGCTGCCGTTTGAATGGCGCACTTAACAATCTTTCCCAGGAGATCGGCAGTGTTTGCAGCCAAACGCGCCATGCAATTTCAGTTTCACGAATCACTTTGGCAGGCAACAGGAAGCAATCAGATAAAGCAGCACATGCCTCATCCAATTGATCCAGATTGTTTCGGTGAACTAGAAAGACGGTCGCAATATTGACTGGAACAGCCCCTTCATAGAGCTTTTCCTGTGCCTGTACCGATCGCCGGACTTTGACCTGCGCCGCTACGTCAATACTGCGGCTTTGTTCTGCCAATTGTGCTGCCACATTACTTTGTTTAAGAATGCGCTGCACATTGGTTTTCACCAGTGTAGAGTTGCGACTGGTGATCTGACAGAAAATTTCAGTATCAACGACATGCGGACGGCAGAGGACATCCCAGAGGTAGCGCAATTGCCCGCTCATATTGTTGAAGCCACCCGGTTTAGCATTAAAGGTCAAAGCGCCAACATACTTTCCTTTCACCTTAAGCCAGCGTCGATCTGCTTGCGGGACATTGGAGTACCCATACTCCCCTTGTATGAGAGTACTGACAGCGTGAACATCTTTTTGAACGATTTCTTGGATGCCCCGCTCAGACATCACAATATGCTGTGGAACCGGAGGGGCAGGACTCCAGTTAAATCGATGCCACACTTGTGTCCAAATGTCCTGGACACTCATGGGCTTAATGTCCAACCCCATTTTGATATTGAGCAAATGCTCCCAGCGCAAGTAGCCTTCACTAAAAGCACGCTGGAGCATTGTTTCAAATCGTTCTTGCACAACGCGATCGCCATTGCCTTTGAATAATTCCCAAACCTCAACCCCTTTTGCTAAAGCTTTTTCAATCCAGTCAGCATCATTTGTCACTTTCTGGTTGGGTTCGATGGTATAGGTGGCATAGAGATAGAGGGACTTGGGTTTGCGAGTGCCAGAATTTTTTAATTCCTGTGCTCTCGCTTTTTCACTCATCAACAGCAGACGCAGCTCGGATGAAGGTGCTCTACTCAGCAATCGATCTAGTTCTGCTTGGCGATCGCTATCAGAGGTAAAAGAGCTAAGGTGAACCGTCAACCGTTCTCCATTGGGCAATTCCTTCAAAGCAGATTCAAACCCCCTTAAAGTAGGTTGAACTTGGTCTGGCTTGAGCGTGTCGTGGATTCCAGTTGCCTTAAATCCAAACACAAAGCAAAATCGGTTTTTGCCCTTTTGAAGCAGCGCAGCCCCTACACTCCGCCCCTTCAGATTGATCTGGGCAAAACCTTCCAGATGATTGAAGTCTTCAAACGCGGTTTGCGTAACTGTTTGCTTCTTGTTTCGTTCAATTACCGCCACCCGCTGCTTACCTAATTTAGGCTTCATCTCGATATCCTCCGTTGCACCTGAGTCTTCCTCTTCTTACTGTTCTTGCTGGAACAAGTTGCAGCGCGTTTATCTTTGCGTAAGGAAGACGGCTGATCAAGCAAGCTTTCATATTGAACGGGTCCGCCTTGCTTCCAGGTTGGAACCCCATGAAACTTGCTCAAGAACCGCCAACCTTCATTTCCAGTTAACACCCACCAACTGGCACAACCCCAGACAACAACAAGCAGCGTGGGTAGCCAACCAAGTCCGAAAATGCCCTGGCAAAGAACGTAGGAAATGATAGCAATCACAACCCACGGAATTACCTGTTCTCCTGGAATAGGACCGAGCTGAGGCTTTGAGTTGAGCACCTGGTTAACAGGAATGAATTCGTCAAAGTTGTAGTCGTGTTCAGTAGGCATATTGAAGGACAAAAATTGTTGGGAACTTAGGACAAAATAGAATTTCCTTCGTTGAGAAGCAGCAACCACTCCTTACGTCACGATCAAGGTAGAGAGGGCATCTCCAATCACAATACACAGAACTGTGATCAACGGAATTCTGGCGGCTGTTTGCCAGTCTTCATCATTTCTAAAGGCGTTGATCACACGAACCAGTGCAATTCCGATGTAGAGGACGAAAATAACCCGCAGCGTACCAAATAGCAAAGGGATGAGTCCATCAACACCCGCTGCTCCACCACCCGTATTTGCACCTGCAAAAATGGTCTGAACATACTCTTCAGCGGCTTGAAAAAATAGGGCATGAGAAGGGAGTGCGGCTGCCAGCCAAGCACCAGAACCAAAGCAAACAGCCATCCAGGGCAGCTTGTGCTCAGGAATACCAGCTTTTTCCAGCAACGTTTGCCAGATGCGTTGGCACAAAGGATTACTCTTGATGATGGCTTTGACAATTTGTACTGTCAGCCCAGCAATGCAAGCACCCAAAACGAAGGTGGGAGCGTGCATGACCAGATTCAGACCTAAAATACCACCAGAGATAAGCCAGGGAGCTATTCTCCGGAGTCGAACACGAAACTCACTCGTAAAGAATTGAGCAAATAGCGAGCGCAAGCCAAAGCGCTTGTGTGACTTTGATTGAGAGACGACAAGAGGAGTTTCTTCTGAAGCTAAAGGAGTTGACAGCGACAGTTGCAGCTTTTGACGAGTTATCTCAGCAACGGTTTCATCCGGGGAAGAAGCGACGGTTGTGGTTGTTGGCATATCTTTCTCTCAATAACTAGGAAACCAGGTCATAGGACTGGATGAATGAGGGTTCTAGTTTTGAGATTAGATAGGCGATGTGGCATGGGCATGGCATGGTTCAGGATTTCTATGGCATTCGCAACTTGTTGCCAGAGGCAAGAACCATACATCCAAACTGGCAACTGTTACGTACTAATTTTGTGGAACTAACATCCAAAGCCAGCAGACTGAACTTTTGGTAAAAATGTCATTATCAAGGTAGAGATAAATTTTGTGCTGTATGGCAAAATTGGTGTGAGGGATTGCGTCAATAGCGCGAAGGAAAAACGGCTTTTCTACACATAGCGACTTCCTGATCAACGCGCATAGGTTTTAGGTTATGGAAATTTTGGTAGTAGAAGACGAGCACAACATTGCGTCGCTGATTCGCAGGTGCTTGGAGACCGAAGGCTATTCTTGCTCAGTCGCCTATGATGGCGAGTCTGGGCTGAAGTTATTTGAGCAGAAGGAACCCGATGTTGTCATTCTAGATTTGAATCTGCCTAAAATGAATGGGTTAGATGTGTGTGAACAAATTCGTAAAAGCCCCAAAAAAGAGCCACTGATTATGATGTTGACGGCTAAAGCGTCTGAGGGCGATCGCATCATGGGTTACACCGCTGGAGCCGATGATTATCTTCCTAAACCATTCAGCCCCCAGGAGTTAATCGCACGGGTCCGGGCGATGCTCAGGCGATCAAGGCGGTTAACTCATCCAGAGCACCGTCCCCTCGAAACCCCCCATTTTCTCATCGATCCAGCGCGACGAGAAGTGTTTGTGCAACAAGAACCCGATGGGGAGCGGGAGACAGTCACTTTGTCACCTGTGGAATTTGATTTGCTGTTTAAGATGGCATCTCGACCACGAGTCGTGTTTACCCGAAATCAATTGTTAAATGCAGTGAGAGGAGAAAACTTTGTGGGGGACGAACGTTCAATGGACAGTTACATTAAACGATTGCGAGATAAAATTTGCCCTTTGGAGTATCGAGAGCGTTACATCAAGACTCATCTAAGAGTTGGATATAGTTTTGATGATGCCCCTGATTAATTCTCAGAAAAATCTATTAAGAAGTAGCATTATTAACCATGAGTGCGAGAGACCTTCTAAATAAAGGACGAACCTCTCTCAGCCTGCGTCTGCGACTACTCCTAACAAATTTTCTTGTGATGCTTGTCACATTAGTCAGTGCAACAAGTATTGCTCACATTTACAAAGCCCAGACGTTTGAGGAGAAAGTTTCCGATACTGTAATAACCAACCCATCCAAGCCAGCGCCAGAAAAGAAAGACGCGGACCGACTGCTTGAAATATTTGAGCAAGTGAATAACCGGGGAACTCACTTGGCTGTGTTGGTTAGTTTTGTGATCGTTGGGTTAATTACCTGGACCCTAACGGAAACGATTGACCGTCCACTGCGAGGAATTGAGCGAGCGATCAGCCAGTTCAATCGTGGTAATCTGAATGCACGAATTCCTCCCAGCGATATCCCCGAACTGCATAGATTAGGGTTGACCCTGAACAGCGTGGCGAGCCGTTTGCAGGGTGTAGAAGAGCGTCGCCGGGAAGTTATTGGGGATCTGGCACATGAATTGGGAAACCCGCTAACGGTGATTCGTGGGTATTTGGAGTTGATGAGTCATGGAGAGATGTCGCTTACCCCATCGGTCGGACAGCAACTCCATGAAGAAGCTGAACGAATGGCACGACTATTAGAGGATTTGAAAACCCTTTCCAAGGTGGAGACTGGCAATCTCCCATTACATTTGCAGGTGGTTGACCCAAATCCGCTGTTGAATAGTGTTGTTCGAGCCTTATCGGTCAGAAACCGCAAGGGGATTCGCCTGGAACTAAATTGCTCTAGGAATTTGCCTGAAGTATTTGCAGACCCCGATCGCGTTCGGCAAGTTCTCATCAACTTGATTAGCAATGCCCTGAACTACACGGAGCAAGGGCGTGTCATCGTTCGGGCTTGGAATGATGACACGCGGATATGGGTTGAAGTCTCTGATACAGGCGTTGGAATTGCTCCAGAGGACTTACCCCGTGTGTTTGATCGATTTTGGCGATCAGAGTCTTCCCGAAGGCAAAATGCATGTGGAACAGGGATCGGATTGGCGATTACAAAGCACCTGGTAGAAGTCCAGGGTGGGCAAATTAATGTAGAAAGCGAACTAAACAAAGGAACCGTTTTTCGTTTTTCGCTACCCCTTGCGACAACAGAGCTTGCCTGATTATTTACACCCTATAAACAACACAAACTATTTTGTTTCTTTTAAAAGTATTTCTGTCTCTATCTGGAGGTAGAGTTCTTTAGCCTCAACATTTCGTTTAATAAACACTTGAAGTGTAAGGTGCAGACTGGTTGCTAAGCATCGAGTTTCAGCAACTAGTCCGAAGAGTCTTAGTTCGCAACAGAGAACGGTCCCAGTTTGACATTGATTTCATCTGGTCTGATACTCCACCTGAAACTCAAGATTTTCTGCACCCTTGTTACTGGTATTTCAGTCCGTGTGTTCTCTCTTCTCCAAAGTCAGAATCGCTCTCAGTGCTAGTTATCGTTTAACGTTTTCCTTGCGCCCCATTAGCTCGGATCTACCAATCCAAGCAAGTTTAGCCAACCACACACCAGGGTTGGCTTTTTCATCTTTAAAGGGAGACAATATAATTAATACAATCACTTTATTTTGTTTTTAAAAGTATTAGATCTCTATCCAGCGAGTGATTTAACCAAACTCAATGTTGCGTTTAACTAATTTATAGAAAAGCCGTTTGAATTCGTCTATCTGACTCGAATTCAATTCCCCACCCTGAAAGCTACCCAGGGCAATATTCATGTCCTCCAGGGCATGAATTTTTTTTTAAGTATCTCCACAAATTTTCGATTTATTTTTTCACGGAGTTTTGTATGAAAAGGCGAATTGTGTCCTTCTTGGCTATTGCTGTTGTCAGCTTTATCATCGGCACTGCTTGGAAGGTTTATCCATCCCTAACTGCGGCAGCTAGTATATTTTCATCTCCTTCTGTCGCTCAAGCTCAACCAACGTCCGCTCCAACATCCAGTAGCGCTGTTGATTTGGTTAACCAGGCACAGCAATTAGCGAAACAAGGCAATTTCTCAGCCGCGATCGCCACTGTTGACAAAATCCAACCCGCTAATCCAGAGGAAGCTAAGACGCTTCTGCAAGTTAAACAGCGGTGGGCAGATGAGGTTTTCAAGCAAGCCTTGAACAAATATGAGCAGGGGGATGTGAATGGTGCGATCGACCTGGCTGAAAGGATTCCTGCTAATACTCCAGCGCAGCAGCAATATGCCCAGGTGAGAAAGACCTGGTTTAAGAATTCAACGGTCTTAGAACTGGCTGAACAATTCCATCAAGAACGCCGCTGTACTACAGCCCTGTCAACAATTTCGCTCATTCAAGATCCTGCATTGCTAGGGAGCCAAAGAGTTCAAGACTTGAAGCAAGCGATCAACTCCATGCAAGCTGCGAATCCTCAAGCTCAAAGTTGAAATATGGAAGCCTGCTTAAAGATTGGAAATCACCTGCTAACGGGAGAACAGCTTGTATCGTCTCTGGTGCGATACAAGCTGCTGGAGTCACTGATTGGGCATGTGGTTCTAGATGATGTCTTACCCCAAGTTCGACTGACCCAGGAAGAAGTTGTTCGCGCGCTTACTGGATCAGCTCAAATGCCAGAAGATTTCGATCAGTTCTTAGTTCAATGGTGTGAGAGCAAAGGCGTTTCCCCAGTGTATGTAAAGACGGTTGTTCTGAGAGATTTGCAAGTCAGAAAGCTAAAAAGGCTACTGTTTGCAGATCGGATTGAAGCTGAGTTTTTGCGGCGGAAGCAGGATCTAGACCAGGTAGGGTTCCGACGCATCAAAGTCACAGACTTAGCACTAGCAGAAGAGCTATATTTTCAAATCCGTGACGATGGCGCAGATTTTGCTGTATTGGCACAGCAGCATTCACAAGATTTTGAGCGACATACCGGAGGATTAGTCGGTCCGGTTCGATTTTCAACTCTCCCTGATGAAATTGCCAGTTTGTTTCGGAGTGGGCAACCAGGAGAGGTGTACAGTCCTGTTCAGGTGCAAAGCAGCTTTTGGATTGTCCGACCTGAACAGTTTATTTTTGCTCGTTTAAATGACTCGGTGCGAACGGAATTAATTGAGCACCTCTTTATGGAGTGGCTGCAATCGCAAATTCAATCGGTTAAATCACAGCCGAACGGCGTGCAGGTTCAAGGCATCCTTCCCAGTGCGACAACTAAAGGAGCAGTCTGATGACAGGGATCGATTCACGACAGTCGCAGCTTGACTCATTCATCCCCAATTTCTTTAGCGTTTATCCATTTTGCCGATTACCAGCAGATGTTAGAGGGCAAGTCGCTTCTAGACTAACGCTTTGCACGTTCCGTCTTGGAGAAGTCATTCACAGAGAAGGGGAATTGCCGCCCGCCGTCCATTGCGTGGTTCAAGGGCAAATTCGGCTGTTGGGTTCTGCGGCAGCTAAAAGCCCCACGCTATCGGTAAAAGGGGAGGGCGCGGTAGTAGGGTGGGACAGTCTCCTACGGCGGGTTGCGAATGGATCTGTACGGGCAGCCGGAACAGACGAAGTGCTTACCTTAGCATTACCAGCCGATGATTTCGAGCGGTTAGCGATCACCTATTTAGAGGAGGCATTGACTGAACAGGTGACACAGATAGAACTCTATGACACGTTGTCCCGGTTTCTATCGCTATTTCCCACCAAGCTGGATATCAACATCAAGGAGGTCGCTCGATACACCGAACAGGAGCAGATGGCATTGGTCATTCACTGGTCTCCGCAATCGGTACACTTAGAAACTCAAACGCTGCGACTCCCTTCTGAACGAGTGTGGCTTGTGAGTGGAAAAACGAAACGAGTAGAAATCGGAACTCCCATCACGGTTCGCGTTGATTTACACCCACCCAACGGATCACCGTTTCCACTCCGACTGATTGGCATTGACCGCAACTTCTTAGCGGCTGTCGTCCTCAAAGGCTCACTCCCAACATTAATGGAAGTAGAAGAGGATGGAGTGACGATCCCCGTCGAACCAGAATTGATGTTGGAATCGCAGTCGGCGATCGCTCTGGTAGAGGCACAAGAAGCCCTGGAGCAAAATCTTAACCGAGGCGAAACGAAAGAACTTAAGCAGCTCCTGAAAAATTACCCGGTTCACTATTCCAGAGAATTTGATCCAGTTGAAGATTTGGTTGCTTGCTTCTGGATGCTGGCAGATCGGCTAAAAGTGCCGTTTCGCCCAGATCTTTTGCGGCAATGGCTCCAGCGTCGGGAAAATGTAACCGGAGACAGTCTGCTATTTTGCGCCTGGGTAGCAGAGGCAGTGGGATTAAAAACACAGATTATCAAGTTTGTGCCGACCGCTGCTGGCTTAAAACGCTTACAGTTTCCGGCTTTGATCATGCAGGATGGAGTGCTGACACTTCTGTATGAGTTGACTCGCAACAACGGAGTCGTCGTAGGGTTGCCTCGGACAGGCATTGTCATACTTCCACCAGAAGATGTTGCTGACCAAATCGCGATCGATAGCATTGAATCTGGTACTCCGGTCAGCCAAGCATTAATCGTCGAGCGACACGCACAAACGCCACTCAAGCAGTTTGGAGTGAGTTGGTTTTTACCAATTCTCAATCAGCATCGTGGCGTGTTGATGCAGGTTCTGATTGCCTCTGTGTTTGTGCAGCTTTTAGGGTTAGCCAACCCACTATTAGTTCAACAGATTATTGACAAAGTGATCATCAATAGTAGTGGTGCGGCACTTCCCATGTTTGGGATTTTGATGGTTGCATTTTCGTCCTTAGAAGCGATTTTAACAATACTCCGCTCCTATCTACTTTCGAGTACGACCAATCGAGTGGATTTAGTGTTGGGAACGGTTGTCGTTCGTCATTTACTAAACTTACCGTTGAATTTTTTTGAGAAGCGTCCAGTCGGTGAACTATCCGCACGTTTGTCAGAACTAGAGAATATTCGGCAGTTTTTAACCAGCACAGCATTAACAGCAGTACTGGATGTTGTGTTTTCACTCCTCTACGTTGGAGTGATGCTGCTTTACAGTGTTCAACTCACGATTTGTGTATTGGCATTTGTTCCGATCGTGATTGTCCTGACCTTATTGGTTGCGTCCATCCTGAACAAGCAAATTCGGATTAAAGCAGATCAAAATTCAAGAGTTCAATCCTATTTAATTGAAGTTCTGGGTGGGATTTTTACGATCAAGTCTCAGAACATGGAAGGTTTGGCACAGGCGACCTGGCGAGACCAATACCTGCAATATTTAGGCACCAGTTTTAAGACCGGGATGATTAACACATCATTCGGTTCCTTAAGCAACCTGATCAACACCTTAAGCAGCCTGCTAGTGCTGTGGATTGGAGCTGAATTAGTTCTCAAAGGAGAGTTGACGTTAGGGGGATTAATTGCCTTCCGCATTATTGCCGGGTATATTGTGGGTCCGATGGTGCGATTGTCAAGACTATGGCAACGGTTCCAGGAAACAGCCCTTTCGTTGGAGCTACTGGCAGATATTGTAGAAGCTCCAACCGAGGTGTTGCCAGAGGATGAAAGTAATGTCGCGCTACCACCCGTTGAAGGGTGGGTGCAGTATGAAGCAATTAGCTTCGGCTTCAAACCGGGGCAATTGCAGTTATCCAACGTCAGCCTGGACATTTCCATTGGCTCATTTGTTGGAGTTGTGGGTCAAAGTGGCTCTGGTAAAAGTACGCTGGTCAAACTCCTGCCTCGGCTGTACCTGCCGAATGCAGGCAGCATTTACGTTGATGGGTATGACATCAGCAAGGTAGACCTATTCTCCCTGCGAGAACAGATTGGCATTGTCCCGCAAGATTCGATTCTGTTTGAAGGAACTATCCGGGACAACATCACTCGATTTGACACATTTGCCGATGAAGACGTGATTGAAGCGGCGAGAGTCGCAGATGCTCATGACTTTATCATGCAGCTCTCCAATGGCTACAGCACTCAGGTTGGGGAACGGGGAGCAAAGCTCTCTGGTGGGCAACGGCAGCGGATTGCGATCGCCCGAATGGTGTTGCGAAATCCTCGCTTACTGATTCTTGATGAAGCCACGTCTGCTCTGGACTACAACACAGAGCAACAAGTGTGTCTGAATTTGGCAAAGAAATTTAAGGGACGCACTGTTTTCTTCATCACGCACCGATTGAATACGATTCGCCATGCCGATCTTATTGTGCTGATGGAGCAGGGATGTGTGGTAGAGCAGGGCACTCATGCGGAGTTGATGGCGTTACAGGGGCGCTATTTTTGCTTATCGGAACAGCAAAAAACCGAAGCTGTGTAGTTGTGTAGTCAAAGGGGATTTCTATGAACAATCGTTGGAACAACCGCTGGTTTAGAAACATGGTTGGGACACTGCAAAAGCGATACCAATCAACCATAGAGACAGCAGAGAAAGCGTTGGATAATCCCGCGTTGGATTTGCCACTCCCATCCAAGATTTCTCGGCGTACCACCACAATCATTGTGATTGGGTTGACGTTAGCCACCGGATGGGGATTTCTTGCCAGGGTCGATGTGGTGGTGTCCTCACGCGGCAAGTTGGAGCCACTTTCTGCATCGCAGGCAATTCAATCCCGCGCGGGCGGAATGATTACCTCGATTCAAGTCCGAGAAGGTGAACAGGTTGAGAAAGACCAGTTGTTGATGCAGATTGACAAGAAGCCCCTGCTGACCCGCAAGGATGCGCTCTCCCGGCAATGGGATTTACTGGTCAAAGAGGTCGAAGTGCTGCGGGCAGCCAGGGAAGGGCGCTTTGTTCTATCGGGTGAAGGGCTTTCGCCTGAGTTGCGGAATCGGGTTCAAGATCGGCTGTTACTCGTTGCTCAAATCACTGGAGATGGCAGTGGTTTAGCTCCGGCACAGCATCAACGGTATCAACTGTTCCGCCAGCAGTTACAGAAGCAGGTCTCTATCAACTCAGTCAGAGTGTCTGCCCTACAAACACAAGTGTCTGGGGCAAACGCTCAACTCTCAACCACATCGGGGCGATTGAAGGTCGAGCAAGAAATCGTCAATCGGTTGCAGCCGCTGGTCAAAGCAGGAGCGATTTCCCGCAACAGCTACTTACAAAGGGCGTTAGACGTTAGTAACCTGGAAAATCAGGTGGTTCAAAATCGCGTACAGAAAAGTGAGCTGATGTCGAGCGTAATGCAGGCACAAGCCGATGGGGATCAAACGATAGGGCAGTTCTTTCAAGGACTCCAGCGGGAATTGGCAGCGATCGATACTCAGATTGATACCGTCATCAAAGATGACCAGCGGCAACTGATTCAAATCAGCGCTCAACTGGATCAGACCAACCTTGACCTGGAGCAACAGGATTTACGCTCCCCTGTTACTGGTGTTGTCTTTGATTTAGGACAGAGAGTGCCAGGTGTTTTGGCACAACCGGGGCAGGTCTTGCTTCAGGTGGTTCCAAACGAGTCGCTGATCGCACGGGTGCAGGTGGCAAACAAGGATATTGGGTCAATCCGGGAAGGAATGCCCGTAGAGGTGAGAATTGATGCGTTTCCATTTACCGAATTTGGATCGGTGAAAGGAGTGGTTTCCAGGGTTGGCAGCGATGCCGTTCCAATTGATCGCACGGGACAAACAACCGCTTTTCCGGTGGAAATTCGTTTAGATCAGCAGTTTTTAGAGAAGCGGAGTGAACGATTCAATTTAACTCCTGGCATGGCGACAACCGCCAATATCAAGATTGAATCAAGAGCACCGATTAGTTTCGTATTCGGGGAAATCGTCCGAGCATTCGACGGTTTACGATCGGCTCGATGAGCAAATAATCCTACTTTTTCTAACAATAGATAGAGAAAGTATTGCTTGTAGGATGGTACGCTCGAATCACGGAATATTTCTATTACTGTTACTCTCTCAAATCCCGCTAGTTTCGCTATTTCGTCAGTTCTAGTCAATGGAGCGCTTTCTATGGCGCATAGTTTACGCTGAATGGTTTTTGTACTTTTTTGTGCCTTTTCTACCTAATCACGTTCATGGAGGCTTCTCATGATTCTTCTAAATCGGTGGACCCTGGCGAGTTTGCTGGTTATTCTCGCAGCGATTACCTATGGTGTGACGCAAAACGATGGACAAGGAAATGTTGCCAGCAATGATATTTCTTTAACTGATTCTCCTGTACCGGTGCCTCAAGACCTGGAAGACACGTATGAGTCGCTCATTGGGCAGGCGCAAACGGAAGCAAAGAGTAACCAGTTTAAACAAGCTATTTTGAACCTGGAAGGGATTCCAAAGAACAGTCAGCACTTTGCTCTCGCACAGCAGGTCAAGGATAAGTTCTCACAGAGTTTGTTACAACGCGCCAATGACAAATATCAGAAGGGCGATATTCAAACCGCTTTAGCCATGCTGGATGCAGTTGCCCCTTCTAGCACCAGTTCTGCTCAAGCCAAAAAACTGCAAAAGGACTGGGGTAAACAGGGGGAACAGTTTGAAATTGCTCGGACGGCGATCGCCAAAAAGGATTGGCATAGTGCGCTCAAATCACTCGATCGATTGAAGGGAATGCCCATCTTCCAAAGCGCTCAGGTACAGCAACTCCTTCAACTGGCAAACGATCATTTAGGGCAACCTGACAAAATCACAACCAGGACAGCCGTTGCCAGGATGCCCGCTTCTACTGATAGCGTTGTGACCACACAAGTCTCCACAGAGCCAGCCACCGTCGGCAGTGAAATAGACAACGCATTAGCGGTTGATGTCAAACCGGCTGCGATCTCATCGGCTCAACCAAAACAGATATTAGTCTCAACTGTTCCCATTCCCGCGACTGCCCCGATCAAAACGGTTGCTACAGTGCCCACGCCTGCTTCTGAAATCGCTGCAATAGTTCCTGTTTCAGAGAAAGAACAGACTTTGGGCGCAACGGAAAAGATAAAAGTACAAACCGTGAAGTCTATTGATGGGATGACTTCACATCGAGCATTCTCAACAATGGCACGGGAGCAATTTACCACAATCCCTATTGAAGATAAACCTTCATCAATTCAAGAACGAATGGCAGCGTTTGATCAACTCAGAGCGAGCGTGACGCAAGAAGGAACAACACCTACCACTATGCAAACAACGACTGTCATGACAGCGTTCAGTCCGTTTGATTCGTTGCCACAGCCCAAAGACATAGACAACGTTTCTCGGCATTTGGGAAACGCCGTGACGCTGAGCACATTTACAGATTCACTGCTGAGAAATCGTCCGCTTCTAATTAGCCCTGCTTTCAACACCACCAGAGCAATGACGATTAACAGCAGGGCACCTAAGGTTTCGGATGCGTCAACGGTCAGAGTCGATAGCTCTGATTTGCTTGGAGGCATGGCAGGCAGTCAAGACGATTCAATTTAGGACATTCAAAATCAACGTCACCTTTTACATTTGAGGGAAATCTTATGGTTGTGGTCAGATCTGTTCATCGGTTGAGTTCAAGTTTGTTTCACCTTTTAGGTGTAGGAATGTTACCTGGCTTTATTTTTGGACTGCTGCTAGTGCCTGTTGTACTGAATAATCAGGTCAATGCTCAACAGACGCAACCAGCACCAGCACCACCGATTGGCGAACAAATGGTTACAGACGGTCAAGCAGGTACTCAGGTTAAAACAACCCCGATTAAGCTAGGAACGGTGTTGCCGGGAATTCTCGACAGTAGGGATGCCAAGTTGAACGGATACTACCTGGAAGCCTACAAATTTTCTGGACAAGCGGGTACTCCTGTTCAAATTCAAGTCAAAGGGAGCAAGGACTCTCGCAAGGTAAACAACTTAAGCCTGACCCCTTACGTGTTGCTATATGGTTCTGGCAACCGGTTGATTGCCAGAACAAACGCGGCTCCTGGAACCGTTGATGCGTTTATCCGCATGAAATTGCCGGAAACGGGCGAGTACACGGTCGTTTTTACAGGGACTCAACCGCAGAAGGCTGGTCGTTATTGGTTAGCCGTACAATATTCTCCTAGCGATTTAGCCCCATCGCTAACAACTGAGCCACAAACCAGTGAGCGTCAAGTCTCGGCGGTTCAGCAGTCCAAACCAAGTTCATCGGATCAGTCTAATCAGTAGCCACAATGACGATAGATGCAAAAAGTGTAACACCTCCACTTTTTGCATCTGTTACGCTTCTACAGCAACTCGACCAACGGGAGCTGCGATACAGGCAAGTGTATATCCTGCCTCTTTGTCGGCTGAAGTAAGGTTTGTAGGGGTTGCTTTATATTCAACCGACCCTTGAGCAACTTTAACCTTACAGGTGCCACAAGCACCCATCCGGCACGCTTTAGGGATTGAAACTCTTGCCTCTTCCGCCAACTCCAAAATGGAGCGATCGCGATCGCCAGCAATCTCTTTCTGAGACTTAGTGAATGTAACCACGGAAGCGGAGTCAGGCTGATACCCATTTAAGCTACTGCTATTACTGGTGACGAGCTGAGTCTGTCCTTGATCCTGCTGGATGGGTATATGCTCCTGCTGGGCGCTCTCCTCAGCCCATATATCGTCTTCCGGTGAGTCTGGAGCTTCTTCAAATGCCCTGAACCCGCCAAAGCTTTCTTGGTGATAGTTGTCCATTGGAAAGTCAAGGTCTTCCAGGATTGAACGAATCCCGTGCATGAAGCCATCAGGACCGCACACGAAAACAGAACGTTCATGCAAGTCGGGTGTAAGAAGCTGAAGCATTGCCGAGGAGATTCGCCCTTTGTGCCCTGCCCATGACACTCCGGAGCGTTGTCGGGTCACCGTAATCTCCAGTTGAAAGTTCGGCATGTGTTTGTCGATCAGCAGCAGTTCGTCGTAGAAGGGAATATCCTCTGGAGTGCAGGCGCTATGGAGAAACACAATGTCAATATCGGCAAAGGAATCGTAAGCCCATCGTGCCATTGACATCATGGGAGTGATGCCGGAGCCTGCTGAAATGAGGAGCAGCCTGGATGGAGCATCCGGTAGAAAAGTAAAGCCTCCCAATGAACCACCCAAAAGCTTCAGGCGATCGCCCACAATCAGGTTGTCATGTAGCCAGTTAGAAACAAGTCCTGGCGGCACATCAGGAGTACTGCTGGGCACTCGCTTAATCGTCAAAGCAAGAGAGCCTGGACAGGTTGGAGACGATGAGATGGAGTAAGGACGGATCACCTGCTGTCCATCAATTTCAACCGCTAAGTTAGTAAACTGTCCTGGCAGGTAGTGATCAAACCGAACGGCAGGCTCTGCGACAAAATAGAACGTTCGGACATCTGAGGTTTCTTGAATAATGCGACAGCAGCGCACGGTGATTTCTTCAGCCGTCCAGGTAGATCCCTGTAAATGGCTTGGCATGATTGATGGGACTGAGAGGTCAACTGGTTCGAGTTCTTCAATATGCAGGTAGGTCTCTGCAAGCTGGAGTAAGTCGCCAAGCTGGAGCAATTCTCGTTGATTGGGCTGTACGTCTTTGCCATTGACAAACGAACCATTGCGGCTGCCCAGATCAACAAAATAGTACTCCCCTTCGCTGAACTGAATGCGACCATGCACACTGCTAACAACGGGACTATCTAAGATCAGATCACAGGTGTCGCACCGTCCGATGATCCACTCGGTTTGTCCAGGGTATTTCTGAGGGAGTGCGTATTCGTTGAATACCTGCTGCTGAAAGTTGACTGATTTGAATTTCATCATAAGAAAATACCCGTACTAAATTGCTTGAACAAATCAGATTGCTGGATGGTGTTACCGTCGAGACCGACCGGGTGCCTCACCGAAGGTGATAGTCTGGTTACGATCGCGCCTTCTCCGCAAGGTTTTGGCAACCGTTTCAGAGTCAGCAGGAGTGGAGCTTGGCAGTTCCTGCGACACTAAAAGACTGGGTTGGGTAAGAGCAATTGATTCCATCGCCTCAAAGTGGTCTGAATCCTTGAGATCGAGGTCTTGCCGCAACTTACTAAAAAACTTCAAACTGTTCAATTCACTTACGACCTGTTGACTCAGAAGATCCTGAACTACCCCGATATACGCCTGAAGCCGTGACTGCTTGGACATCTCAGGCAACAATTTGTCTAACGCCTTGACCAACGTATAGACCTCGTTCGGACTTAAATCTTCAAGCGATCGCCCTTCTAGCATGGAGGGGTCTAGAATCTTTCGGAGCTGCTTTCGGAGACTGGTTGCCATGCGTTCACGTTCATATTGAGCATGACTCCGGTGCAGGGTTCTCAGTAACCATGCAAACCCCAAGGCGGCGATTATAGCGGTTTTCTGTCGGATGAGGTACGGGCAGAATAATAGAGAGCAAGGGTTTGAGCCTTTAGTTTGTACCTCACAGGAGCCGGAAACGCTATAATGCATTGAAACCATAGAACAAGACTGGATGCAGCCGATTCACCCAGGGACGTGCCCCAAAGGTGAAAAAGGTCCAGAAGGACACGGCTGTAAAGACGGTGAACATAAAATGGCGTGCTTGCTCTGATGAAACAGGTCGCCCCTGAACCGACTGGAAGTTGCACCATCCCTTCTCAGCCAGTCGTCCAATCCCCACAAAAACAGCTACAAAAACAACAAAGGTGAGTGGAGCGGCAAAGAGCTTAGGAATGGGAATGGCTAACCCATTGAAGTAAAACCCTGGATCAAACAGGTGAGTCATCTGACCTTGTTCCCGTGTCCAAGCGCCAGAAAAGTAGTAGCTCCAATCCCCGGAATACAGCCAGTAGTAAAAATAGAAGGCGATGACTGCCCCTAAGTAGCCGTAAGCGACCACATCTCGTCCGCGATCGTTGAGTCCTGCCCAATAGGAATCTTCTGCATCAATGTCAATACAGTGAGATTTGCAGGCAACACAGGCACCTAGTTCTTGCCCTGTCTGTGGGTCTACAGTGCGGCACATGGACTGGGTGATTGCAGGCTTGGGCTTAAGGTGCGCTTCACTGCCTAAGAGCGATCGCGGACCTGTATAGACCAATTGCACGGGTGCCATTGGGCAGAAGTAGTTGCACCATGACTTTCCGGCGTACAGATAGCCCACTAAAACTGCACAGAGCATAGTTCCTAGTAGAAACAATCCCAGCACCGTGCGATCAGCGTTAACAAACAGCAACCGGGCTGACAGTCCTGCAAGAAATAACCCAAACTGCACGTACAAACGGTTACGACCTAACCAGGAATTGTCTCCAATGGTGACGACCTCCCATCGAACATTTCCGGCAACATCAACGACTTTTCGCTTGCGCTGAATACCCAATGCGCGTGGGATTTGGGAAATGAACGAAAGCGGACAAATGCGCCTCCAAAACTCATGACCAACAGATATCAGAATCAAAATAGCGGCTGGCACGATAATCGTCCACCAAATCATGGCACTCATATAGCGAGGGTCTTGAACCACACACTGCCCTTGAATCTTGGGGCATTTGGTTGGGTCCAGATAAGACGATGGATCAAGCCGAAATGGACTCCAGGTTGTGCTGGAGTCTAAAAAGAATTTTGTAACCGGGTCAAAGTACAGGGATGCAATGAGGAGCAACCATCCAAGGGTCAACACCCATCGGACGCGATGCATTGTTTTCTCTGATGTTTTGCTTAACATGACTATTTCCTAAGCATTGATATTTCCCAAACTTTGAACCGTTGATCCGAATCACTGGTGATAAGGTATCGGTCTGAACAACGAACGGTTTTCATATCCAATGGGTGAGTTGAAGTGTCTCTCTCGACGCGAGATAAGACACCTGTTTTTTTGTCCCAGATTCGCATTCCATCTGAATGAACCGTGACCAGGTGTTGTTTTTCAACTCGCCCGGTCATTGCCATGCCAGATTCTTTAGGGAATACCCGTAGGAGTTCACCGCTATCTAAACTCCAGGCGATCGCCCGATCTTCCCCCAGGCTGTATAAGGTTCTGCCATCCTCACTGACGAGCAAATGATTGATCTTCCCTTTGTGCCCTGCGAATACCTTTTGGAGTTCTCCAGTCCGCAGATCCCAAACCTGGAGCCGTTCACCAACGGCACCAATCACCAGTTGTTGAGTAGGCGCAAACAATACAGCCGTCATGGGTGCGCCTAGGTCTGCAAAGGTTTGCAGGATCTTTCCGGTGCGAACATTCCAAATTTTCAACACCTGGTCATCTCCACCACCCGCAATCATTTGAGCGTCCGGGCTAAAGGCGACGGCGGCTACCTGAGTCTGATGATCATTGAGGGTCTGAACCAATCGCCCAAATCGCAGGTTCCATAAGTACAACGACTGGTCTTTACTGGCAGCTAATAAATCACCATCAGGACTCACAGCGATCGCACTCACGGTATGAAGATCAACGGGATTCTCAACGACCAAATCGTGCTTGAGCGTTAGTTTTGTTTGATTGGACATGGGCAACATGGACGCGATCGCTTCGCTCATGTGCCCACCCCGCACCGAGAACTGCCAAACACCGACGAACCCGACTGTCGTGATCAATGACAAAACTCCTACCGCTGTAGCCCATCGAGGAGACACAGACAAGGCAGGAATGCGGATTTTAGCCCATTGGCTGCTGGGTTTAGGGGCTTTGGTTGATTGTTGTAGATCAGCTAGCACCTCCGAGGCTTGACGATAGCGGTCTTTGCGATTGACACACACCAACTTGTTTAGAATTGTGACCAGACGCGAATCGAGTGGCGTTTTTAAGTAAGACTCCCACTCAATTTCACCAGACGAAAGGTTTTTCTTGAGCTGCCGGGGATGAATTCCGGTTAAAAGTTGAATAACCGAAACACCCAAAGAATAGAGATCGCTGCTGAAGTCAGCTTGTCCCTGTTGTTGCTCCTCCGGCATGTATCCAGGAGTACCGATCGTCACAATTGCTTCGGTCGTTGGGTCAGAGGGCGACTGCTTTTCCTCAATCACCGCAGAATCATTATTCAGCCATTTGGCAGCACCAAAGTCGATCAAGACAATCCTGCCGTCTGTACGCCGAATTAAGTTACTGGGCTTGATGTCCCTATGAATCAGATCCTGAGAGTGGATGAACTCCAGGATGGGTAGAACGTCCAGCAGCAAACAAACAGCATCTTTCTGAGAAAAACGCTGCCCCTGATCGAGCCAGTGTTCCAGATTCTCCCCTTCAACATACTCCTGCACCAGGTAAGCGCGATCTCCTACTTCAAACCACGCCAGAAGCAGCGGAATCTGCTCACATTGTCGCCCAAGTTCTTGCAACGCTTGAGCCTCAGTGTCAAACATCCGTCGAGCCACTTCAAAGGGAAGTGCCTTGAGACATTTAACAACACACAGTGGATGATGTGGGAGATACTTATCTCGTGCCAGGAAGATCTCACTAAAGCCACCTTTCCCTAGCGCTTGTAGGATTAAATACCGTCCAGTCAATAGTTGCCCAATCATGAAACCAACTCAATCACCCCAAAACAGAGGTGGGAAAATGTTCAACCGACTTGAGCAACCCAGGGCAAATTATTTGGAAATCGAACAGAAGGGACTTCTACAGTATTGACAGATAGACAAGCACCTGTATGTTTTTGGGCAACTTGTACCGCCGTTTGAGGATCAGCATAAGGACCCCAAAAACAGTTGTACTCGTGTCCTGGCAATGCAACCGCTGCATACCAACCCGGTTGAGAATGAACCCGTAATATGAGTTCGTCCCACCAGGCTTGCCAGCAATCAATCCGATCCGGATGATCATGGCGAATGCAGGCGAGTTGATTGGCAAGTCCATCAAACCGTTGACTCTGCTCCTGGCTAATCCGATAAACAACCAGAAGTAGGTCAACGAAACCACCTCCATCTGAAAGTAGAAGCCCTTGAGACATTTTCCCCTAACCCAAAAATTTATTAGACTCAAAATCGAACAAAAATTTAAGCCGCTTTACATTTTTGTATTAAATGTTAGGCACCTCGAAACACTCTCCAAAGACATAGATTTAGGCAAGTCCGGCGGTAATACTTGCTCATTTTAGATTTCCCAACAAATAGTTCGGGGGCGAAAACCACCATTGAACATAACTTTAAATACTTCTAGTTTTCTTTTCTAGAAAAAGTATTATCTCTACCTTTGAATAGAGTTAATATGAATAGGGGATGCGTTCAATAGATGTAAAGCATCCACTCTGAACTTCCTATCCTTGAGAGACAGAATTTCAGAGCGGTGCGGGGGATGTGTAAGTTTTGAGTCGCGGCACAAATTGGGTAGCAGTCAGCTTGCGGTCAACGATCATTCAGACAATGGCTGTAGGAACTGGGGAATTCTCGCTGAATAGACTTGAAGGCACTCAATCTAGTTTTTCTTTGTCCAGCAATTGGCTTCTAGAGCCGTTGATCGGGTAGGTCAGCGGTGAGTCGGAGAGCAGAAAGACGAATTACTAAACCTCAAATCACGATCACAAGGCTTCCCGTGGGCAACTTGCCAATCTTTTCAGCAATCACAGATGTGAAGAGGATACCTATGGAATCTGCAAATAATCATCTCAAACTAGAGGACCACAACCAATCTCACGGCGATATCATCAACCCAGATCCTAATGCGGGTGACGCTTCTGCGAACAAGTCAATAGGGTCATCAGTGCAAGAGTCCGACTTTAATGCAGCCTTAGATCAGGCGGCTGATGCGTTTGGCGATGCTAAGGGCAAAGCGAAGGATCTGAAGGGTAAAGTTGGTGACACTTTGGGAGAATTCAAAGACACTGCATTTGATGCATTTGATAAGGCGAAAAGTCAAGCTGGCGCTTTGCTGAATGAGGCAAAAAATAAGGACGGTGAAAATCCCAACGACAACAAGAGTAAAGGATCTGAATCCGGTGAAAAGGTTGCCGACTTAGACAAGAGTGCGAAATCTCAATCTGGCAGCAGTTCATCCGGTAGCAAGTCAGCAGAAGACGGGCTACACGTTTCGCCTGACGCATTGGCAGATACAAAGTCTCTTGATCCCACCCAAGTTAGGAATGAGGAGAATTTGGCAGCGCGGTTAGGTGCTAACGGAGATTTCCTCGATGGTGGCGGTGGCAGTAACACCGTCATTGGAGCTGGTGGCTCTGACATCATCAGAGGGGACACAGAGGGCAGCTTCAACACGGTGACAACTGGGACAGGCAAAGACCTGATCACACTGGGACAAGAGGCGACCAATCGGGTATTCGACTTTGATCCAGCGAACGACCAGTTTGGATTGACTGATAGCTTGACCCTGGACAGCATTCTATTTGGACAGGGCACTAACCCTCAGACTGGAGGACTTGATCAGCCCTTAGACAGTAAGAACAACACTGTCGTCGTTGATAAAACTTCAGAGCACATTCTAGCTTCACTGACGTTCACGAACGTAGGCGACATTTCTGATCAGAACTTTGTCCAGGTCAGTTCTCAAGACCTTGACAGGCTAGCGGCTGGTGCAACAGGTCAAGCTGCAAAAGCGGCATAAATGCACGACTCATCGTGCCAACCCGATTGAATTTTAAGTGAATGTAGGAGAATTTTTTTATGGCTGGTATTCATGGATCTAATGAGGAGCACAATGACCTAACTCAACAGGCAGGAGGTGACATTGGGGCAGATGCCTCAAAGCATTCCGACTCTGCGACACTTGCCTCGAAAGGGTCATCGATTCAAACATCTGATTTTGAATCATCGTTGAACAATCAAGCAGATCTGGGTAGTAGTGCTGACCACAACCACGCAGGTCCGGCTGAAAGCCCCATTCCCAAAATGTCTGAGGACTTCAAGCAACACAATGGGACAAAAGGGTCTGACAAATTAGTTGGCGATGCTGGCGACGACTTCATCTTCCCCGGCACCGACAGTTTCAGCTTCAACCAGGCTGAGGCTAAGTCTGGGGCAGAGGAATTTCCTTTTCCGAATGATAGTAAAGGATCATCTGAGGCAAACCTCAGCTTAGATGACAAGGGTAATTTCAAAGTGGAAGGCTCATTCAAAGACTTTGATGGAGCACCTTTATTTAGCCAGGGAGAAAAGGAAATCGATCCTAAAGCTGAAATCCTCAACGGCTCTGATCCCAAAGCCTTGGTTGATGGCTTCCTAGCTGTACCGGAGGATAAGGAAGGTAACAAACTGAGCGGGACTCATCTTCACTTCAGTCCTTCTGGAGACGATCGCGGTAATTTTGCCGATGCTACAGTGGTTCGATTCTTGGAGAACACTGTAAATGCTGATGGTAAATCCGGTAACATCTCAGCCAATTTCGAGTTGAAGCCGGATGAACAGGCTGCATTACTGGCAGGGAACCTGTACGCCAACCTTCACAGTAATGTGGACGTGGATGGTGACGGCAAGGCAGGCTTCCCCACGGGCGAGAACCGACTCAACTTTAACCAGAAGGTAGTGGAGTTTGCGTAGTTCCTGCTTGAGTCCGAGCGTTCACGCTTTCAACAAATCGACTTGCAGACTCCTTCTAACCCTCCAATCCTGGCGATCGCCAGGATTGGAGGGCATTGTTATCTCGTCTTCTGTCAAAGGGCAGATGTGAACTATGACCAATGCCAATTAAAAGCTGTGTAGGAATGTCTTTATCTAATATCAAAGAGTCACCTGTGCAATGAAGTCAGTTTTTAGATTCATCCTGGTCGGTCTTCTAGGATTTTGTCTTAGCCTCCTAGCTGCCTGGTGGGTTCCATTTATCGCAGCAGAACCCGATCCCTCAGCGCTAAACAAACAAGGCTTTGAACAGCTATACAAGGGGAATCCTAGAGAAGCACTCCAGAATTGGAAAAACGCTGAGGCTGGTTATCGCAAGTTGGGGAAATCAGAAGGTGTGATTGGGAGCAAAGTCAATCAGAGCCTTGCAATGCAAGCTCTAGGTCTGTATCCGCAAGCTTGTATGACTCTTACCCAGACACTTACTCTGGAAAATAACTTATGTCAAAGTAATGGATCAGAGCCACAAGACCTCAAACACATAACTGATAGTATTGCAGCGATTCCATCAACGCCTGCGACCGTAGCAGGACTCAACAGCTTGGGGGATGTGCTTCGGGTGATTGGACACTTAAAAGAGGCACACGTTGTGCTTTCTCAAACTTTAGATAAAGGGAAACGATCTGACTCAGTTTCGGTTCCGCAACTTCTACTCAGTCTGGCAAATGTTGAGCGATCGCTGTATTTAGAGGATTGCGATCGCTACGATCGCACAGATAATCCTGAATTACGGCTGACACTTCAATCTCAATTGCAGCAACGAGTACAAAAAGCATTAGATTTGTACCGTGAAGTCTCGGTGGTTGGCGGAGATAGCCGTTCTCAATTGTTTGCTCAAATCAATCGGCTGGGAATACTGGTGCTTTCAAAGCAATGGCTTGAGAAGCGTAATCTTCAAGTACCACTCAAGCAAACCGTGCAGGCAGAGCTTGACCGAAGCCTCGCAAAACTGGAATCAGCATCTTTTTCTGAAATTCCACCGGAGCAGTCCATTTACGCTCAAATTAAGATTGCAGAAAGCTTAAGACTGTTAACCCAATATGAGCGTGCGATGAAATACGCCAGGTCAGCGCTAGACCTTGCTCAGGGGCTTCAGAATCCACGATCGCTGTCCTATGCTCAGGGCGAGATAGCCAAACTGTTGCTAGATCGTGGGCAACCAGAAACGGCGTTAAGAATCTTTCAACAGGCAACAACGCTAGCACAAGCCATTCACGCCTGGGATGCGGTTTACCAATGGCAGCGAGCGATCGGACGAATCCATAGTCGCCGGGGAGACTTCAAACGAGCGGAACAAGCGTATGAAACCGCGATCGCCGCGCTTGACCAGGTGAGAGGAAATATCCTTGCGGTTAACCCTGAAGTCCAACTTTCGTTCCGTGAGCAAGTTAAGCCTGTTTATCGGGAATACCTCCGCTTGCTGCTAACGCCACCCCAGGAACCTGATCTGAAGCGGGCAGTTTTGGTCACGCAGCGATTACAGCAGGTGGAATTAGAAAATTTCCTTCGCTGTGGCGACTTGGATCTTGTAGGACTCGATCAAATTAGTCTGCCCAAAAATACAACTGTTTTCTATATTCTGAATCTGGGCGATCGGATTGGAGTGATTGTTCAAGCGCAAGATAACTCGCTTCATTATTACTCAGCCAATGCTGCCGAAGTAGAGAATAATGCCATGAATTTAATCACCAATTTGCAGAGTGATGAATTTGTGGCAGTGGAGGAATCAGTCTTGCTCCCCTTTGCTCAAGCCCTTTACCAGCAGCTAATTGAACCAGCCCAGCAGCAAGGCTATTTGCCATCAGAAGGGACATTGGTTTTTGCGACCGATTCGCTACTGCAAACCATTCCAATGGCTCTGCTGCATGATGAGCAGAATTATTTGGTTCAGAAATATAGTATTGCTACAACATTAGGGGGGCAACTTCGGCAACCGCGATCGCTGCCGCTCGGATCACCTAGCACTTTGATTGCTGGCTTGAGCGAAGAGGCTCCAAGTTTTGCACTTCCGCAAGTGCCTAAAAATTTCAAGCCGCTTCGAGAGGTTGAAAAAGAAGTTCAAGACCTGAAAAAAGCAACCAATTCAACCATTCTGCTGAATGCAGACTTTACTGCTGCTAATTTTCAGGCTGAGTTGGCAAAGAATAATTTTCCTGTAGTACATTTGACCACCCACGGGCAATTCAGTTCTTCGCGCGAAGACACCTTTTTGCTCGCCTGGGACCAAGTGATTGATGTCCGACAAATTTACCAATTGGTTAAGCGACGCACGGAACAGGATGCCTCCATTGAATTGCTCGTATTGAGTGCCTGTGAAACCGCAAAGGGCGATCGAAAATCTGCACTCGGAATTGCAGGACTTGCGACACAGGCAGGAGCACGGAGTACAGTGGCTTCTCTATGGCGTGTTGACGCTTCATCAACCGCTGTGTTCATGTCCCAATTTTATAAAAACCTGGCAGATGGGCAGCCCAAGGCAGAGGCTCTTAGAACAGCCCAGTTGATGCTTCTAAAAGGAGAAGATACGCGCCATCCTTACTACTGGGCACCCTTCATCTTAGTCGGAAGCTGGCTTTAATTTTAGTTAGAGCAAATTATGATTGGGCAAATTCAGCCTCCCTATAGCGATCTCTAAAACTGGAGGACTGATTAAATGCAGACTACTGACTCAATCAACCAGGTTACGCTTCTGGGCTACCTACCGGAGCGCATCCAGTCGGCACTTCAAGCCTATGGAGTTGAGATGAATCTCGCACCAGAGTCCGTGGTAAAGTTAGCCATCCGCTATTTCTTGGAGTCGGCATCGATTAGCGTGGGTCTAGACGATAAAGACCCGGTCGATATGTCTCCAAATCAAAACATTCCCGCTCGTTTGCCGCACTCAATCCAGCAGGGAATTGAGCAGTACGCGATCGAGTATGAGTTTCCACCAGAGTTTGTGGTGGAGCTAGCGATTACGTTTCTGCTTGACCCTGATGCCAGCAGTTTTGAGGACTGCCAGGTGGGTGTTCAGCGGGAACAGGTTTATTTACTCCGACAATATCAAAATGACCATCAAGCTGAAGCAGCCTAGCAGTTGACTTCTGGCACTGAAGAGACTACAAAGATTAATTGCTCAATTGTTTTAACCCAGCTTGAGCACTACCCAACACGTCTTGATCCGATACCGCCTTTGCTAGCGCGATCGCCTTCTCATACTGAGGCTTGGTAAAGTCTGACCGACCCACAGTCAAATAACAATCTGCTAAAACTCGGTAGAAAAGAGGAGTGCGACTACCCGCACCAGCTCGCGCTTGAAGCGCCACATTGGCATCGTGTAACAACCCATGAGCCAAATAGATACTGGTCAGGTCTAGCACAGTTGTCTCATCCTCACCCAGATTTAGCCCTCTGACCTGCTCAACCCTGTCATTCATGATTTGAACGGTAGATTAAGACAGCACATTTAATACACTTTGTTTTACACCAAGTAGAGTATTTTGTTGACTGTAGGCAGCGATCGTAATTTTGTAGGCTTGCCCCTGCTGGAGTGGCGGACGGTTTTTGGGATAGGTCAGCGAAGGAGAGGCAACGTTCTGTTGCCAGTTGACCCCTTTCCCTTCAACCTGAACCATGTAATGGTGAGCTTGTGGCTCTGGGTGCCACCTTAAAGCGGGAGTCCTGGTGGAAACCACTCGCTCATAGGGATAGGTGAGTCGCAGAGCCAACGTTTGGTCATCGGGTCCTTTGGGTCGAACACAAAGGTAGATCTCTTGCGCTCCGCAGCGGCGTAGTGGCTGCGTCTGCCGGGGAGGAGCATTACAGCCTTCAGTCTGACTGACAACCTGCCCGGTCGTAAATTGCTTGACTCGTCCACTCACAAAACAAAAAACCCTAACGGAAGGCAATTGGGCTAGCTGAACTTTTTCTCCCATACAAATCAAGCGTCCCACAGGCAATTTAGAATCACCCTTTGATAGGACTCGACCAACCGCAGGACAGAAAGGAGAAGTTGCTTTAGAGGCTGACAGCAACCCATCGCCTAAAATGCTTGCAAAAAAGAGGGGGATTGCAATGAATAAAGAAGTCCTTTTTAATCTCATAACGAACAAATCTTGAACAGCACACGCCTGATAAGGCTTTTTGGTCTCACAAAACACGATTGAGAATTCGTTCGCGCCACGCTTTCACTTCTGGCAATCCAGCCGTTGAGTCATAGCGGAGGCAATTTTTCCAACTTTGCTTTGCTTCTACCTCAAACCCTTGAGATTCTTGCGCTTGAGCTAGAAGACAGTAGATATCTGCCCGTTGCGGATCTAGTTTTTTCGCTCGTTGCAGGTATCTCAAAGCATCTCCATAATCAGATTGCTTTAAGGTAGCCCAACCCAAGTTTTTCAACAACGCCGCTTGCGAAACTGAATCATTAGTCTGCTTGAGCGCTTGAGCGGCAAGCAGCGCTGCTTCACGATAATCACCCTTGATAATGTTTATCCGAGACAGGTTATTAGCAGCATCTATCGCAAGACGGTTATCTGCCTGCATTGCTAACGTGTAATGCCGTTCCGCATAGCTGTAATCACCCTGCTCATCGTATAGATTCCCTAGATTGTAGTGAACTTGCCAATTGTCGGGTGTGAGTTTCAATGCCTGTTGATAATGCTCGATCGCGCAGGGCACATTCCCCTCACCCTGGCAGAGGAGTGCTAAGTTTTGATGCACCTCTGGCAGGTTTGGATCAAGTCCCAATGCCCGTTGGTAGTTCTGGCGGGCTAATTCTAGCTTCCCTCCAAGCTGGTTTTGCGCTCCGCGTTCAGCCAGTTGCCGCGCCTGGGATAATTGTTGATAGGCTGCCCAAATGTTCACGCCCCACATGAATGATGCCGCAGTTAGAATTCCAGTAATTACCGCACTCGTCCTAAATTGGGTAGACATTAGTAGCTGGTAACGTCGGATGCGTTGAGGCAGACGATTTAGCCGTTGCAAAATCATCTCGGTATCTGAAGGGCGTTTCCTCCAGGAAGGGGATTGCAGTTCATCCAGAAAATCGGCAAGGGGTCTGGCAACCTGGGGGGGGTGTTTTCTCCACAATAGGTGCCCAGATTCGTCTAACGGTAATTGGGCGGGATGTCTTCCGGTTAGCAAATGAACCAGGGTGCGGGCGACCGCAAAGAAATCAGACTGGGGAACGCCTCGTCCGTGCAGTTGTTCAGGGGGACTGTACCCGGCAGAGCCGACAGCGGTAATGCTATAGGAACTATTGGGGCTAACGTAGTGGGGAGTCTCTCCCATACGTAATTTAACCAGATAGGTTTCTGAAATCCGACGACAGGCTCCGAAATCAACCAGAGCAAGTTGCCCATTCGGTTGGAGGATCAGGTTATCTGGTTTAATATCACGATGGAAATAAAAGCGATCGTGAACAATGGCGATGATTTCAATAAGTTGACGCAGCCAGATCAGGGCGTTCTCTTGGGACAGCCGATTGCCTGCTTCTAGCCATTGATTGAGAGGTTGTCCGGCAATCTTTTCCATCACCAGGCAATGGACAGGAAGCGAAGGCGTTGGCACTGAGAAGAAACCATCCAGGTCTGCGCTGGGAATCTTGCCAGGGGCATCCAGCAGTGTTAAGACATTGTATTCCTGCTCCAACCGAGCAATTTTTGCCCGTGAGGGTTCACACAACACTTTTAATACTTTGGGTTGGTTCCCCGCCGATTGATCGATCGCCTCAAACAGCGCCGTTGAAGCTAAGGGATGGCGTTCGTTTTGTAGGGGATGAATGGCTCGATAACGACCCGCCAATAGGAGAGCCGTGCCGCACCACTGGCAACCGTCAGCCGCTCCGGGTTCGTTTGGATGAGCACAGTCAGGATTGATGCACCAGCCGCTATTCACAGTCAAACCACGGGGGGTAAATTTGCAGCCTCAGACTCCAATCGATTCAGCGTATGCTTCCTGACGATCGAATTCAGTTGGTACACCGTGAGCTGGTCGTCACTTCTAACGATTTGAATGAGCGATCGTTTGTCCAGGTAGTCTAACGTTTGCACTAAATCCGAGGATGATATTCCCTCCTTAGTCAGATCTTTCAGGAGTTCTGCAAAGGTGAGCGGCTTTTTGGCTTGCGCTAAACACGCCATCACTTGCTTTTCTAGATCCTGGAATTTATTAAACTGTCGATTCAGTAATTCCTCAATCAAATCGGTATAGAAGGTAGTGACGTAGGCTAGCACCTCTTTTACATGCCCACCAAACAGATCTTTAACCCCATTCGCCACAAGCTCCAGGATCAGCGGATTGCCGCCATATTTTTCAATTAGTTGCTGCCAGCTCTGCTCATCGGTCAAGCCTTTGTCTCGCAGAATACGTTTGGCAGATTCATGATCTAGATCCTTGAGGATCAACGTTTGAGCTGCCAGTCCGCCCAATCGCCAACGCTCCAAGGACTCAAACGGTTCCTCTGAGGTCAATAAGAAGCAACTGCGGTGGGATGCTCCAACCACCTGTCTCAAGAAGGGTTGGTATTCCTGATGCCCCCGCATCGACTCGGCAGAATCCAGGATGACCAGACAACGGCGAGCTTGCAAGCGATCGATCAGCCGAGTGATTGAATTTTTAGAGACTACGTTGGTCGTTGGCTCACTGCTCCTCGATTCTTTATTTTCTGACTTCCCGCTATCTAGATCCGGGTTTGCTGACTCACTCAGAAAGCCCAGAAGTTCTTCTAATAGTGAATCAAGCGGAGGAACAGGGTAAGCAGACTTCCAGATTACACAGTTCCATTCATGGGCAGACAGGGAGTTGAGCAGCTTTGCCGTCAAAGCCGTCTTTCCAATTCCTGGAGGACCCACCAGCACGACGCACTGGTTGCGATCGACTGCCGCTTCGAGATCGGCTAATTCCTTGCCCCGACCATAAAATCTAGGAACGTTGGGTACGCAGTCCCCGAAAACAGGAACCGGGGACAATTTCTTTTCCAAAACATGATGGAAATTCCATTTTGTAACCGATTGTCCCATCGTCTCGGACAACACATCCCATAACTTTTTCCCGACTTGTCGAATATGCGCGAGGCTATAGGGGGTCTGTTTGACAATCTGTTCGTACTTCTCTCCATCCCACGCCCCAGCCAGAATCGCCTTCTCAACATCGCTCAGACTCCTGCCCGACTGGGATAGGAGTTGATCGACCAACCGAATGGCATCCTCTTTGTTCACAGGATATAAATTCTTTTCACTACTATATTTCCTCCAATTCTAACCCCTCAAGTCAAGCGACATCTCAGCATTGGATCGCGGGAATGACAGAAAAAGACAAAAGCAATACTTTCCCATCATAAAAAGCGCAGAAGTGTTAAAAGTATATAAAAGTGAGACAACTTTGCTCGGTGAGGATTAGAGATGCTAAAACTTGCCGTCTTAGAACAGCATACTCTCACTTGCAATCCTCCTTAAGCAGGAGATCTGTCGTTTCAAGACAGGAGGTAATCTTCATGTGACCAACCCTAAAACTGAATAACCCCAACTAAGAATCAGCGGGGGTTAAAGAACAGTTGAGTGATTTAAAAATCGAGCAGGATTGGAGACTCTAATCTGATTGCTTTCCGAGGGCACTAATTAGGTCATCCAAATTGCCATGCCCATATTCTAGGAGCAATTTGTCTTAGATGGCAACTTTTTTGCTCTTTGATTTGGCATGACTTGATTCTGCTCTCTTCGCATTGAGACAGGTGTTTACTGCTGTCTCACTCAATAGGAGAGACATCAATGTCAGATATGATCAAAGGTTCTCAGGAAGAATCTCGGCATCCGTATGGCTATTGCAAGATCTGCCAATTACCTGTGGAAATTCCAGGACTCACAACCTCCAAATGTCCAAAACATGGATGGATTTCTACAGCGTTTAGCGTGACCGATCAGATCCAAAAGCAACCAGCTGAGATATGCAAACAGAAACAAACAGCCGTTTTGCCAGAAGAGAAATCTTCCACTTCAAACTCACCAAATTCAACTTCAACCAAGCCACCCCATTCAAAAGGACAGGCAAAGACTCAAACTTCTTCAACACCAGAATCCACGCAACCAGTCAATCAAGTCGCTGAGGCGAGACGAACTCAGCTTGACCTGTGGGGAGGTGCAGCATGATGGCCCTTGCCCCTTTACTATCCGCATTCCCACAAGCTGATTTCGCTCGCAAAATAGAATGGGAGTTTATCACAGGTAGCACAATCCATCCTACGCTCTATCAAGTTGCAACCCAGATTGTCAGCGACACCGAAATACTGCCTGGAGGAGAACCTTGCTTCCCAATCCATGAAGCTCTAAATTGGCACATCACACGCTTTGGTCATCGAGCACGAGAGACAATGAGTGCCGTCTTGCTGCTCAACGAGGATGGCTCCTGCTGGCAGGCAAAACTGAGTCAGCCAGTAATTGACTCTAAAAAGCAGAAACCTCGCAAATACGAAACACCAGTTGGCAATGGCTCAAGAGTTTACATGCCTGCTGTTCCGGCTGAAATTCGCCAACGAATTAGCCAGCGCTATGGCATTCAAGTTCCTCTGGAAGGTTCATTCTGGGATTGGGTTGAAGCCCATCCAGAAATTCCAATGGTGCCAACTGAAGGCGGCAAGAAGGGGTTGTCTCTATTGAGTGCAGGATATGTGCCTTTGGCGCTGTATGGAGTGAATGGAGGGTATTCCAGACAACCAGGAGACACAAGGGTATTAGTTCCAGATGTTGCCAGTTTTGCTACACCCGGAAGACAATTCATTTTTGCATTTGACCAGGATTCAAAGGACTCCGCTAAACGCCGAGTCGCCGTAGCCCTTTACCGATTCGGTGGATTATTGCTGCAATCAGGCTGTCTGGTTAAGGTCACCTCATGGGATCACCAGCAAGGGAAAGGCGTGGACGATTTGACTGCCAATTGTGGAGTCGCAGAGTGGAATGCTGCCTACTCAGAAGCGATCGCACTGGAACACTGGCAAATTTGGCAACGATTAGAGCGCCGACTGACTTATCCAGCTTCGATTCGGCTCACTACGGCAGACCTATCAGCTCTACAGCTCAATAATCTTCCCGAATGTGGCATCATCGCGATCGCCAGTCCAAAAGGAACTGGCAAAACCAAATACATTCATTCGTTGGTAGAGGCAGACGAAAAAGTTCTAGCCGGTGGACACAGAATCGCCCTGATGCGAAACCTGTGTTCCCGCTTGGGGCTGGACTACAAAGGGGATTTGGATAAGGTCAATGGAGCATTCATCACTGGGGCAGGTTACACACTCCGCATTGGGTTATGTGTGGATTCACTGCTGTCAATCGATCCCAACAAGTTTGCTGGGTGTGATTTAATTCTGGACGAAGTGGTTCAAGTTCTCCGGCATCTGCTGACATCCAGCACTTGTGCCAGAGATGGCAAACGCCCAGCACTATTGGCACGATTTCGGGAATTAGTTCAAGCCGCTCGTCGAGTCATTGTCGCAGATGCGGACCTGGATAACGCCACCCTGAGTTATCTCAACTCCTTACGAAACATTGACGAGTCCGTATTCCTGATTCAAAATGCCTATCAAGCCGAAGGTTATTCCGTGCGTTTTCTCCAGGCTTCGGACCGCACGACGATCGTGGGTGAAATCATGGCTGCCGTGAAAGCTCTTGCTCCCGGCAACGCAGTGTTTGTTGCAACGGATAGTAAGGGAACCAGTAAGGCGATCGCTCGACTGCTTGATCAACATCACCCCGAAAAGCGGTTGTTGTTAGTCAATTCCGAAACCAGTGGGGGAGAGTGTGAACGGGAGTTCATTCAAACACCAGATACTGTTTTAGAGCGCCATGAGTACGATGTCATTATTTGTTCTCCGTCAGTCGCAACCGGAGTCAGCATCGAAACAAAAGACGTGATTGCAGCCGTGTACGGCATCTTCACGGGAGTCTCAAGCACCGATGCGGACATGGCTCAGGCATTAGGAAGAGTGCGGGAGCCAGTGGAACGAGTGGTTTGGTGTGCTCAAAAAGGAACAAACTTTTCAAAGGTGAGTCGATCCACTAGCCAACTAGAAATCAAACGTCATTTACAACAAAAAACAACGGCGACGGTTCGGCTGATTCGCTCTGGTCTGCGGGAAGATTTAGCAGGAGATTTAACGCAGTACGATTGGCAGAACGATCCCCATCTAAACCTCTACTGTCGAATTTCAGCCGACCAAAATTTTGCGATGTACAATCTCCGAACTGCATTGCTGGTTCGACTTCAGTTTGAGGGAAATCAAGTCAGTGTTGAGGATCGAACTTCTGATCCTGCTGTAAAACTCTTGCTGGCAACAGCCAAACAGGAAATTCGGGAAATTGATGCTGAAGCGTTGGTTACGATCGAGGATCTCACCTATACAGAGGTGTCAGCATTGGAGCAGAAAGAAGGACTCAGCCCAGAAGAGTCGTTAGCCATTTCCAAGTATTACCTCAAAGAGTTTTACGCACTTGATTTGATTACCGTTGAGGATGTACTTTGGGATAACGAGGGTAGACGCAGAGCGGAATTACTTAGCCTGGAAGCACAGTTGTTTCCAGGGCTTGCCATTGACCAAGTTGCCCGTTCCCTTGAGAAACAGGCAACCTGGAACCAGAGCTACTGCCCCTGGGATATTTCCAACGCGGAGTTACGGCGAGCCATCCGATCTGCGATCAGGATAGATGAGTTGCTGGCAAAGCTACGGGCTGGGTGGACATGGACTCAATACGACTTGACCTCTTACGCAGCAAAAGCAAGAGCCTTCGCCAAACAGATCAAAGTCGCTCTGCACCTGACGATTTCTGACAAGATGAGCGACACTCAAGTCGTTCATCAACTTCTGGCTCAATTAGGCGTAAAAGTTGAACAGGCTTGCTGGTCTCGCTCTGTTGCAGGATATGAAGGTGAAAAATTGCGAGTCTACCAACTTCACCAGGATCATTGGAGCCGCGTGTGGGCAGTGCTTCAGCGACGGCAGGCGAAACGCCAACAAATTCAACAATCTTCTTCCACAAATACAAAAGAAACATTGGCTGGATCACCCGCTGGTTTTGAGTTTAAAGACAGCACGGGTGATCCAGCATCCAAGGGTAACTTAAGTTTCCAGGAACCCCCGATGGAGGAAGAATTCAACACAGCCTTACAGGGTTATGGGAAGGGTGGTGATTACGTTGACTCACCCGTTTTAGTCAGCCAGTAAGCCAACTCCCGAACCAGGAGACACAACGGCATCTCTATCCGTGGATGAGCCAGTGGTTTGAATTTGACAAGGCGGAAAGCTTTCAGGTCGTTCACTTGAATCACTCAAACTCATTGTGGTAGTGGAGTGAATGCCTGGAAACATCAAATCTCCAGAGGGAGACGATCGCACGGTAAGGCTCGTATCCAACACACCAGGATTGACCTGTGCCCAAGCGATCGCTTCCGCCATCAAAATTGGATCACCAGAATCCAGAAATTGCTGCATTCGAGCAACATGCCTTGATTCAGAAGCCTGTCGCTTAATTTGCTGTTGCTGTTCGTAAGCCATTTGAACGGCGGCTAGCCGTGCCTCCTGTGAGGCTTTGATCTCAAATAGCACTTGCTGAACATAACTAGTGTCCTGGGATAAAGCTGAAGCATCATTGGAAGGAGCTTGAGCGAGGAAGGAATTACGACCTGGCTCATTATTTTGAAGTTCTAGATCGCTAGAACCCTTGTCAGTAAGATGATTACTGCCTGTACTAGGGAATAAGCTTGTAGAACTATGAGCAGGGGATGCTTCCTCAAAGCAATCCCCTGCTCTGTTCGTATTTGAAGTCGGGGGGTACGGGGGGTTTTCCACAGGTTCTAGAGAAATGACCAGGTGATTAGGATGCCACAAATCACGATGATTGTATAAAGTCCCACCCCCGATACCATAGTTGACCAGCGCATGAAATCGTGAAGTGGCATTGGCAGGTAATGCGTCTTGGTCTAACAACTCAGCGATCGCTCGCCTAATTCGATCTCTGGCTGATTCTGATTGCTGCTGATTCCAGGTTGGAGCCTTAGCGATCGCCAAATCAAGATCTGGATTATTCAACTTGATGTCATCTGATTTAGCTTTGAACTTACCTACTGCATCCCCATAGTGAAAGTAACGACTGTTCTCAATACATCGTGCCCACTCCTGCGCTCGGTGTTCAATTTCATGGCAGTGACGGCAATATTCAGAATAATCGGGGAGCGATCGAGCGATATCGACAATCGCATTAACTAATGCATCACCAACCAGAGGTTTACCACCCGTTAGGACATGACGGAAGATATACTCTCGCATTGCAATCCGACCTAGCAGATAATTCGTTTGTCCAAAATCAGTCCAACCCAGTTCAATTTCAGCATTCAGATCATTAATAAATTTCTCTGCCTTAGTTGAAACAGCATATTGATGGCGTTTTGCTTGTTTTAAGATACGACGAATAACCAAAGCCTCAACATCATTGCGTGCCTGAACAATTTGCCACTGCTGCACAAAACTTTGTTGAGTACCCCAAAAAGGTTGGAAATCTTGATCCACTAAATAAGAACTAATCTGTAGGGGAAAACGATGAGCATTAAAGAGACTGGGTTTACCATTAACGTTGTAGGGTTTTGGATCTGGAAAAACTTCCAGTTGTCCTGGCTTAATTTTGAAGCCAGCATTTTCAAGCAAAGTGGAAACCGTGATTGCTAACTTCCAGGAGTTTTGAGCCTGCTGAAAAGGGAAATACAAATGCAGTCCGCCGCTATAGCTGGAAGTACAAGCTACATGACTTACCAAGCCCAGCGGTTCCAATGCTGCAAGAATGCGCGAGATTGCAAAAGGATCTTGCTTTGGGTGATACAGACTACCAATATCGATGTCGAGCAGACAGTAGTTTGTCTCTGCCCCAAACCGAACGCCGTAAAGGTAAGAGCCTTGTTGAATCAGGCGATCGCTCAAAAGATGGCGACTCTCCGTTCTCCACTCCACCTTCTCACCAGGATTCGAGTATTCTGCCCAGATGTAGTCAAATCGGTGTGGAAAGAGAGCGAGAAAGTGGTCTGAGTTAAGGAGGTACTGAAAACCTACTTGAGGAGAAGCAGCCAGAGAAGAGGCTTTCAAGATCAATACAAATATAGTTTGCAATCAGAGCGTATCAATTGATCCAAAGGACACTTGTGACTATCTAGGATCAAACTGATCAAATTGATCAGAAAAACAGCAAGTTCTGAAAGCTATACGTTGTAGGGATCTCAGCAATCAAAAAGTGACTTTTGTACCAATTGAGTAGAACCTTTGTTCCTTGTGAGGGGAGACTTCTCCCCATGAGGGGGGAAACATGACCCCCATCTTGAATGAGCATAGACATATCAAAGCCTTGTCTACAAGCCAATAAACGGCTTTGTGACCACTATCTCTAAAGGGGGGAGATGTGACTATGGTGTGACCAATAACCCAGGATAGAGAAACTGTAACTGTACTGTGACCACTACCTCTAAAGGGGGGAGATGTGACTATGGTGTGACCAATAACCCAGGATAGAGAAACTGTAACTGTACTGTGACCACTACCTCTAAAGGGGGGAGATGTGACTATGGTGTGACCAATAACCCAGGATAGAGAAACTGTAACTGTACTGTGACCACTACCTCTAAAGGGGGGAGATGTGACTATAGTGTGACCAATAACCCAGGACAGAGAGAGAAAATAGGCTAAGAATGTGACTACAAACCCTAGAGGTGGGGATTGTGACCAAAAGGTGTAAACTTGCTGAAGCCTTTATTTCAAAGGGATCATCTCCTGATCTGAATTAAGTTGGTCATCATAACTAGATTTAGAAATAAAGCCAAAATAATTTATCCAGGGTAAGATCTCCGCATCTTCGCAGTCAACAACTGCAAGCCTGCTGCACTAGCCTTCGCATATGTCTACAAATTCTCCCAGCGTCACCGTTAATGTTGAAATAGTTGATGATAAGGAAATCGACTCCCAGAAAGGCGTTCGTTCTCGTAAGGTAAGAACAGAACAGTTAGGGAATAACTCTTTGGAACAACGTCCTGTGTCGAGTCCCAGTTTGTTTGCAACACAAGCGGAATACGCTGCTTCAAGTCGAGTAATTTGGGAAGGGGCAAACATTCTAACTCAGGGAAATGATTTGCCCTGGATGACCGCTGATGATGGCGAAGCTTATTACAAATCCCCTGTTGCAAAAGGCAAAGGCTTTATTTCGTTTTGGCTGACAGATGACTTATTTTCCAGCGACCCATCAGTGCTGGAACGTGATCTAGCGATCGCTTTAATTGAGCAATTTGATCTCCGTGCTGCCTGCCTGCATCTCATTTATGCTGCCCACGCAACTCAATTAGATCGTCCGTGGGAAGAAGTTTTTACGATCAATGATACTCAGCTTGAGCAATATCTAGGACTACACAAGAACAAGAAGTTGACTAAACAGCAGAAGCTAGATTTGATGCTGAAGCTAGCTAAACAGCCTTGTCATTTGTTAGTTTACGTTTCTTACCCCGAACTTGGACGCATTCCAACAATTAATGTTAGCCGCACTTTTTTATGGGAAATTGCAGAACCTATCTTACATTTTCAGAATAACTTGACGAATGAACAAGGAGAGTTAATCGGTTTCACACTCAATATTCGTTGTGGGATGTGGGCTAAATACTTCCTAAATGAAGAAAATCGACGGCAGAAGAAGGGGTATTACGAGTATTGTGTGCTCTCCAAAGAACTAATCCTCGATATTATGGCAACCTACCATCATTACGAGGGTGCAGCCCGATTAATGACCTGGTTGCTGTTTAAAACTAAGATTAATCGCAGCAGTCCCCTCACGGTTGAGTTGTTATTGAAAATTGCCTTTGGGGAAAAGGCTTTACAAGATGCGATCGCTAAATCAAAACCTCGTGCCAAATTGGTTGACTCCTGGATAAAAACCCTCAAGGCTCTGATTGAGAAAGGCTGGTCAATTACTCCTGACCCCCAAACTTATCCCATGTCTTATTGGGTGGACACAGGAAAATCAAGTTTGTTTAATGAAATTCCGGACGATCCTGATACTGCACTTGAGTTTTGGGCAAAAGATGCCTTAGCTCCAACCGGAACTCGTTTGACGGACCGTACACGCAGAGAAAGGGGTAGCTTTGCACTATTTCTCAATGGTCGTTTGTATGTGCAACCCCCCAAAGCAATTTCAGATAGATTGGATGCTCTTGAAGAAGCTCGGCGTCGAACAGAAACAAGGCTGCCTACTATAAGCACTGCTAAAACATCTCAGGGTGGTATGGCAATAACACCCCCGAAACTACCCAAAGAAATTCAATCAGGAGAACAACTGAAGCAGTTGCGGATAACAAAGGGATGGAGTCAGGCATACTTGGCTGACCAAATTGGGCGCAGTTTAAGTTGGGTCAAAATGGTTGAAACAGGAAAACGTAACATTCAGCCCCAGGATCAATCTGCCATCCTATCTGTATTAGCAACTAGTGGTTGAAAAGACTACTGTTTTTTATCTGCCGTTCCATCAATGCTTGAAGCATTGATAATTGCTGCTCAAGTTCAGCGATCGCTTCCCTACGAGCAATTGCGTCTTTCCAGTGTCGATGCTTCTGACTGCCAGGTCTGCCAAGCGATTGACTCTTTGGCTTGCGATCGGACTTTTGGGTGACCAACACGGCATAGGTATATGTCTTAGCTCCTTTGGTTGAACTGGTTTCTGTTAGCCAGCAGTAAGCAGGAGCAACGGCTCCACCCCCTCGAATCTGAACAATGAGAGTAAGCAGTCGTCCTCGCTCTGCTTCTAGGAATGAGCTAATCATGAAATTCTGCATGGTTTACATTCTTATCATACAGAATTATGCGTGGTAAATAAACTGATCATGCAGAAAGTTTCTCTTACGCTGATAAATTGTGAGGTTGAAACGGTTCGTGACAAAAGTTGTGATACTTCAGGTCTGTAAAGTTGTCGGTAGTGCATTAAATTAATGGATTGGATTGTGCGTCAAATAAGTGTGGGGTAAATTGCAATATCGTGCCAACTCCAACAGCGATCAGCTAAATTTGCTCGTTGAGCAGCGGTGGTCTTGAAACGACTGTGCTGCCAAATCCAATTGAAATAGCTCACAACCAATCGCGTCGTGACCTTCGATTGCTCCCACACCTTGCCAAACTTATTCTGCCTTCGATGCCACTTGCCCGTCTGTTGCCTGACAATGCCGTTGGTGCGCTCCAATCGCTGTGTGCTGTCCTTGCCGATGTAGTGCCGGATCTCAGGGGGTAGCACCCGCTCATACCCACCCCAATCGTCACTGTTCCAGCGTTTACAATCGGTTTTCCCTTGAGTGGTCACAATCAACGCCTCAATCAGTTCATCAGTATGTTTTCCTACTCATGCCGCTAGAATCAATCCACTGCAATTGGCTAAACTCAACGCAATCCAGCAATCACCCACTTCTAATTCACCGGGGGAGCATTGCTTCTGTTTTTTTGCACAAATGACCCCATCTCATCAGCCGATACCTCTTGGGTTTGAACCGTTTGCACCTAGGCATTATGTACCTGTTGTGCTCTTTGACTAGCAGCCCGAACGAGACTGACGACGGTATTGTATGCCAGTCCGCTAGTGCGACTAATGCCTCGCAGACTGCTGTCTTCCCTGTGAGCCTGTAGAACTTGGCGGATTTGCTCTGGGCTGATGTGACGATGGTAGTAGAGGGTATCAAAGCGTTCGTTGAAGGTTTGGCGGCAACCGGGGCAAAAGTACCGTTGGACTCCACTGGTCATCTTACCGTGTTTATGAACCTTCAAATGTCCACACAACGGGCATTCCATAGGTTGAGCAATAAAGTAACTATTTTCTACTTTATCCGAACCCACAGAAATTTAACGCACGATCGAACCCTCTCTACTCGACCCTACTTTTCCTATAACTGCATCAAAACTCGTCTCATCGGTTCAATTTTGATAGATAGATTGACAAGCTGTTTTAGAGAGTTTTAGGGCTGAAACTCCAAGTGGCGATCGCCTTTCTGAATGTCTCTTTTGGGGTCATTTGATTGACACACTAAATCTGACGGACGAAGTGTGAAAACGCCCGTTATAGGAGTCGATTCAATCATACGTTTAGCCATCACCCTGTTTCAAACAAAAATAGTGCCTATAGGGGTCGAGTCAACATACGGGTAAAAAAGTGAGACATTAAGCTGTAACTCTCTCCCCGTAGGGGTTTCAGGGAATATATGATTTAAGCAGTACTGCTCAAACCCTTGAGTAGTAACCATTATCTGGAATATGATAAGGCTTAGACAAGGTTAGGATTTTGAGCTGAGATTAGAAACTATAATGCTCTCATACTGCCTATTCGGGAGTCTTGAGATGCCGTCACCGTTTCCTGGGGTGGATCCCTATTTAGAAGGATATCTGTGGGTCGATGTCCACAATGCATTAGCCAGCAAAATTCGACAGCAGCTTGCTCCTAAAATCCAACCGGGCTACACCGTGCGGCTGGAGGTCTATTTAGTGCAAGACACGGCTCCCGAAAGTGAAATTGGCATTCTCTATCCTGATGTGGACGTGCTGCGCCAGAAATCAGTCTCATCCCCAATGCGTTCACCCTTATCGATAGAGAGTGGCAACCTCTTGGTTACTCCAGCGCCGCTGACCTTGCCGCTGATGCCACCCGTTGAAGTTCGGATCACCAGCGTTGAGATTCGGGATACTGCCAGTAATACGCTGGTGACGAGCATTGAAATCCTTTCCCCTGTGAGTAAGCGAGAGCCAGGAATTACCCCCTATCGCCAAAAGCGACAGCGGCTCTACAACGCCAATGTGCATTTGATTGAGATTGACTTGCTGCGGCACGGCACTCGTCCATTTGCTCACCCGCGATTGCCGCCAGTGGCTTATCTAGTGACGCTCACCCGTGCTGGGGCGCAGGAAGTTGAGGTGTGGCCGATCTCGCTGCAAGAGCCTTTACCGATTATGCCCGTGCCGCTACGTCTCCCGGATGCTGATGCGCCACTGGATTTAGCGGCTGCCCTGCGTGACATCTACGACGAGGCGTTTTATTACTTGTCGATCGACTATCGTGAACTTCCTCCCAAACCCGTGCTAACAGCAGACGATTTAGCGTGGGTCGATGCCTTACTCGCTCCGTTAAGAACCGAGGTGTAATGTCTAAAAGAGCCTTACCAGACAAATGCCGTAAGTGTGCGACGTTGTCAGCGGAGCAGGCACAGGCGTTGCATGGGGCAGAAGGCGATCACTACTGGAATCCGGCGGTTTGCTATAGTCGCAGGTCGTATGCCAGAAATCGCGATCGCATTAATCAGACTCGCAGCCGCAAGCGCAAAGAAGGGGAATTAGAGCAGATTTCAGTGGAGTTTGAGCCCCTGAGTCAATTGGTGTTTGGCGTGCTGGTGGTGTATCGCAAAGCCGGAGCGGACACGCCTGTTCATGCGATCTCAGCAGAGATTTAGCAGGGACAGGAGAAGGTGGCGATCGTTCCTGCGGTGCATTGTGCGGGTATGGTGCCGAGTCAAGTTCACCAGTACGTGGGCAAGATGCTGAGTGTATTAGAGGAGCGGTACGGCATTAAGAAGTTTGCCAGTCAAATGCGGCTTGACCCGGAGTTGTGTGAGTCCCGTCCTTGTCCACTGCATGGGTGAGGAAGGGATATGAGGCAGATTGAGCAATTAGAGTTGGGGTTGTGGGAGGTGCTAAAGGAAGCCGCGATCTCACCCGATGAAGCAGATTTGGGACAACTGCTTGATGGGTTGGATGCGGCGTTGTTGTCGTTGGATACAGGGGGGCAATTACAAGTGGCAGCGGAGGCGATCTCCCAAATTGCTCAGGTTTTTTGCGATCGCTCTACGCTGGCGTTTGAAGAGTTGGAGGCAACCAACAGCGATGAGGGTCCGGTGATGTCAACCGATGCATTCGATCTATATGTGCGCCAAACAATGGAAGTAGATTTCGAGCAGTTCATCGAACCTTTGGCGACTCTACCTAGAAAAATCACAGAGCGGCAAGCGATTGCGGAGGGTGATTCAGTAGTTGGGGAATTAAATCGAACCACAGTGCTGCAAGTGCTAGATCAACAGATGAGCCAGGAGCCAGATCTTACGGAAGCAGAAATCTTCAACCGTACGTTGGCTTTAGCCCACGACGAAGATGTGGCAGCGTGGGCAAGGGCGATCTCCCGGTGGATGGGAGATCACCAGATGGCAACAATTCCTTTAGTGCAGCTTCAGCGAGCAATGGGGATACCCTTAATCCAACTTTGGTTGGCTTTGCTTTTGGGAGGATACTCCATGGAACAACGCGGGGAGTTTTATGAAACTGGACAGCTTTGGATTCTGGGACGGGATTGAACCGCATCTCAACCTTTATGAGCCATAAGACCCAACAACCTTGGAAATCGATTATCATCTGCTGCAAAACTTGTCTGAGGCTTTGGAGTGGTTTTTGGCAACTCATACCAATTTAGATAGAGTAATACCAATTTAAAGAGTATTCAAGGCAGATAGGGCATTAAGGATGAAGGGATAACCTGTGACGGAAGCAAATTTTGCCCTCTACTCAATTTAAATTGGTATAAGCGGCAAAGGACTAGACTGAGCGGAGTTGTTTGGATGGTCTAGTAATGGCTGGTGTAACGTCAATAGACGTGAAAGAAAGTTTGGATGACTTGGCCCAACAGTTCCGCTAAGCGGATACGCCAACCGTTAAAGACCAATTGCAAGTGCTCTACTGATATTTTGGCTATATGGTGCTGTGGAACCTGCCACTGGAGAGTGCTTTTTCTGGCAATTTTCCCATGTCGATAGCCGAGTGCTATCAGTGGTTCTTGGATGAGTTCTCTAAGGCTTACTCAGAGAGTCTCAACCTGTTGCAAGTGGATAACGACCAGTTTCACAAAGGCAAAAATTTGATTATGCATCGAGTTCGACACAAGCGTTTCGGGTTGCGATTTAACCTGATTGCAGCGATCGCGAACTGTGAACTTACCCTCTCTTCTTTATTCACCAAAAATTCTAATGTATGTGTTTACGTTTCACTAAATATTGAAGCTCAGGCAACGCCTACGCGATCGCAAATTTAATGCTTACTTGGGTTCCTTCCGCCGCATTAGAGGTGATCATCAGTTCTCCAGAATGGGCATCTATGATGCGTTTTACGATTGCCAATCCCAATCCTGTTCCGCAAGATTTTGTAGTGAAAAAGGGTTTCATTATCTTTGGCAGCGTTTCGGGAGGAATGGGATTGCCGCCATTGTGTATCCGAATGTAGACCGAATTAGTCGTTAAATCTGATTCTACAGTCCATGTGATTCTTGCATCTGCATTGGCACTTTCTATTGGAAGTGCTTGGCAGGCATTGTCTACCAAATTGATAAATACCTGCTTCAGTTTATCTTTATCGGCTAAAACTTTGATGGGATAGGGTGCTGGCACAAAGTCAATTTTTCGGCTGATTGCAGGCATCATGCGAATGCTCTCCAACGTATCGCTAATAAATGCATTGATCTCTAACTTGGATGGCTGAAGTACTTGTGGTTTTGCGTAGAGCAAAATTTCCTTCAACAGGTTACGAATGCGGTCTGCTTCTTCTAGCGATAAGTTGAGCCGCTCTTGAACTGATTCTGGCAATTCCATCGATTTGATTGCATCCAATCCCATTAGTACCGTAGTCAGGGGATTGCGAACTTCATGCACGATCATGGCGGCTAATTCGCCCACTTCTGCCAACGCGGCGATCGCTTTCCCCATTTCCTGCTCGGCTTGTCTGCGTTCCGTAATATCCTCAGCAATTCCGGCAATGCGGTAAACATGTCCTGAATCATCGCGCACCGGAAACGACTGGTCTCGAATCAGCCGAGTAGAACCATCAGCGCGAATAATGCGATATTCTTCATCCACTTTTTCTTGCCCAAGCTTTTGTGCTTCTAGTACTCGGGTGCGATCGTCGGGGTGAATGGAGGCTGCCCATAGGCTGCGATCGTGAAGCCACTGCTGACAGGATTGTCCCCACACTTGTTCAAAAGCGGGGCTGAGATAAAGGATCTGACCATCGGGTCTGCGTATCCAAAAAACTTGCTCAATATTCTCGGCAAGCTGACGAAACTTTTCTTCACTTTCTTGCAGGGCAATTTGGGCTTGGCGACGGTCTTTAATTTCTGCCTCAAGCTGTTTGTTAACTTGCTGCTGCTGCTGATAAAGGTGGTAGTTATCAATCGCCGTTGCGGCCCGTTCGGCAAACAATTTTGCCAGTTGCACTTCTGACTCAGTGAAGTAGCGCGGTTGATGCTGAAATGAACAAATAGTGCCAATCACTTCACCCGCCGGAGTCCGCAGAGGAACTCCTAAATAAGCTCGATAACCTTCTGGCGCATTGCCATAATTTGTGCAGGCTGTGGCATCTTCTACTACCAAAGGCTCCCCTGTCTTAACTACAGTTCCCGTTAAACTACCGTGTAAAGAATATATCTCATCGGCTGATTCTCCCAAATTAATGGTGCTTGCCAAAATGCGTTCGGAATCATCTTTGCAGAATGTGACCACCGACCAATCTAGTTCCATCAGTTCGCTCAATCCTTGAGCAACTTCTTGCAGATAGCTGCTAAGCTCTCCTGTGCGGTAGCTCAAGGAGGAGAGAACTTCTAATACAGTCTGCTGCGGGTGCTTTGAAGTTGCTGTCACTACTTTCTGTTTGCTTAATTAAAGACTTAACAATTTGTGGTTAAAACCTTTGTTATCGGAGACTTATATCTCTAGAAAGTATACTTCTTAGAACCAAAATCTTATAAAGGCAGGTAATTTCTTATAAAGGCAGGTAATTTTCAAAAAATTGCTGACTTACCTTGTGCAATGCTCTAGATTTAGTTTCTTCAGCAGTTTTTAATCTTCCTCTCAGTGTCGAATGAAGTCTCAGTTACACACTATAAATAGATAAACCGTTTTCAAAGAATTACGAAAGAGCGTTTGAAATGACTGACTAACCTGGCAATAATTGATCCTATATTTTTTACGCTGAAACCCTTGAGGGCTCTGGATTTCTTTTTGCGACTTTCGTTGCCGAGCGACTATATCAATTTGAAATAACCTATATCAACAGTGCTATGACTACGGCAAATTTTCTAAAAAACTAAATTATTAAGCCCATACATACATACATACATTCATTTCTTTCAATCATTCAAACTACCGCGAAACATAAGATCATGCTCATCTTAGGAGCTAAACGATGACCGCACATATTCTATTGGTAGAAGATGAAGTCAAGCTAGCTCGGTTTATTGAACTAGAGTTGAATAGCGAAGGCTATCGCGTTAGCGTGGCGCATGATGGCATGTCGGGATTATCTTTGGCGCGAGAATCTGAGCCAGATTTAGCGATCTTAGATTGGATGCTACCCGGTTTAACTGGCGTGGAACTCTGTCGTCGGCTGAGGGCAACGGGTAGCAAAGTTCCCGTTATTTTGTTGACCGCACGAGATGATGTCGGCGATCGCGTCGCGGGGCTAGATGCCGGAGCCGATGATTACGTCGTTAAACCCTTCAGTATTGAGGAACTCTTGGCAAGAATTCGTGCCCATCTACGCCGCACTCAGGAAACGGACGAAGATCTATTGCAGTTTGAAGACTTGATCTTAAATCGCCGCACCCGCGAGGTACATCGAGGTCAGAGGGCAACAGATTTAACCGCAAAAGAATTTGACTTGCTGGAATATTTGCTCAGCCATCCTCGTCAGGTATTTACCCGCGACCAAATTTTAGAAAAGGTCTGGGGATATGACTTTATGGGCGATTCTAATATTATTGAGGTTTACATTCGCTATTTACGCCTAAAGCTAGAAGAGAAGGGTGAAAAGCGGTTAATTCATACCGTGCGTGGCGTTGGGTACGCGTTGCGGGAGCAGTAGTGATCATAATAAAACTGGGATGACAGCCCGTAATATTCAAGCAGAATAACGCTTGCCCAGTGTGATCATTTGATGACAGACTTACTGCGATCCAGTAGAAGAAAGAGTTGTTCCGTACACTGAAAAAGCGCTCCATGACTAGTGAAACAATTGTTAAGGCGATTAGCCTAATCCTTGCACCTGTTGTGATGATTACCGCTTGTGCCATTCTGCAAAATGGTCTGATTGCTCACTACAGCGGAATTAGCAATCATTTGCGCTCAGTTAATCAGGAGATTTTAAGTCTTTCTGAAATTGATCTAAGCAGTAGCCCCTCTAGAGCCGCACATCTTCACGATTTAGAGCATCTGTTGCTGCCAGATTTGTTTCACCGTAATCATATTGTGCATACCGTCTTGGGATGGGTTTATACTGCTGTTCTCGTGTTGATAGTCGATATGTTTGCAATTGCAATTGCGATCGCGACAGGGATTAGTTGGTTAGCCCAAGTGGTGTTGATCATTTTTCTAGTTGGAGTTGGAATGTTGTTTTGGAGCATTATGCTTGTTTCCCATGAACTTCACACCTCTCATCGATCGCTTCAGATTGAAGTGCATCATGCTTGTGAATTGTGTCAACCAAAACGACGAAATCAAAGGCATTAACTTTCGTGGTTATTGCGACGACAGCCTAGAAATTGCCCATCTCAGACTTTTGATACAGCCACTACGCTGACATCAGGATTGCGATCGAAGACAAACCGGGGTCTAAGAATGATCCTAAACAGCAGCCAGAGCGATCGCAATTCTCCTGGAGAACAGCGGCTTTTCCACTGACCCGGACGACAAAACAGCATTTCAATCAATTGCCGCTGCTGATTGAGGCTAACGTGCTCAAACATGACTCGCACCGTTGGCTGTTCATCTTTAATACTGGTGTAAGTTGCCCTACCTTGAAGGACTAACTTATTTTCCAAAATCTCTAGCTCGACTGGAATTGATGGTGTCGTAGCTTGACCCTTGATTCCTTGTGACACCATCGGAAAGCCTGCTTGCGTCAGAATCACCTGGGCACCCACCTCTGAGATGGCGCTCGTGCTACCCCAAAATGTTTCTTCCCCTATGCGCAACCGCACTGTTCGATGGAGATCAAACCATTCGTGCAGATTAGGACGTGGAACATCGATCAATACGAGTAGAGAAGTTCCCAAGATTAACAGGTTGTAAATGCTCCAGAGTAGCCCCAAATCGAAACCCTTCATTTTCTCAGCCATTACGGGCGACATACCGGGTTGCCACATGCCAATCGCTAAGTTAATGCCCAAGTTAATCCACAAGCTGAACGCACTGGCGATAAACACGATGATTAAGGGCAACGCCAACTGCCAGTTAAAGAAAAAGCGATCGCTGGAAGTGCCCTTGGGCGTCACCTTAAAGCCTTTGCCAAATGGATTCAGCATCGTTTTAATCACCGTCAACGCTAGCGGAAAGCACAACACGACTGAATAGACATCTGCGAGCAAGGCGGATCGCGATTGATAATTAAGCCATGAAAACACGCTCAGATTGACCAGGTAATAGGGCACAAAGAAATACAAAATATCGGCACCTGTTGCCCGCAAGGGAATCACACCCAAAAAGGAATATGCCAGCGGTATCAGCAGAAAGCCCACGCGAGAAATGCTGGTAAACCAATGCAGCAGACCTTCTAAATAGGCAAGCCGCTGGACTGGTCGTAAACCCGGAATCGTTAAGGGATTGGACTTCACAAAAAACGCCTGCAAGGTTCCCTGTGCCCAGCGAACTCGCTGCAACGCTTGATCTGCCATACTTTCAGCTGCTAAACCCGCACTCAGCTTTTCATTTAGATAAACTAGGCGATGCCCCTGTGCTGCCAACCGAATGCCCGTGAAAAAATCTTCACTCAGGGATTCTGTGACGAAAGAGCCTGTTTCTACTAAGGTAGAGCGCCGCATCACAAAGGATGTGCCAGAGCAAACGACTCCCCCAGCACTATCTCGGATGGGTTGAATTTGGCGATAAAACACTTCTTCTTCGGGTGTGAGGATGTGTTCTAAGCCCAAATTGCGGGCGATCGGGTCAGGGTTGTAAAACGTTTGAGGCGTTTGCACTAACGCGACTCGCTGATCTTGAAAGAAGCCAACTGTGCGAGTCAGAAAGTTTTTTGTAGGTACAAAATCTGCGTCGAAGACTGCGATGAGTTCTCCACTGGTATGAGCGATCGCATGATTCAGGTTTCCGGCCTTAGCATGAAGGTTATCCGGTCGGCTGATGTATTCACACCCCAGTTCCGCTGCTAGCGCCTGCACTTCTGGGCGATGGGTATCATCTAGCAGATGAATTGTTTTAGGGCTGTACTCTAATGCCTGACAGCCAATGATGGTGCGTTGGAGGATGAAAGGAGGTTCATTGTAGGTGGGAACCAGGATATCGACAGTAGGCGTAAAAGCACCGTTGATTACATCCATTGATAATAAATCGGCTTCAGGTCGGCGAGTTCCTTCAGGATCATTTTGCGAACTGCGGACTTTTACTAGTAAGGTCAGTTGAATGATGGTGCCTGTCAGAGTCAACAACTCTAGAAAAAACAATCCGAGGCTGAATACGCCGTTAAGCGGGGTACTGAGGTTGAGGGTGGAGAGCGATCGCCAGAGCAAGTAGCGAAGGGTCAAAATTGCCAAAATACTAATCACCAGGTTTCTTGACCAGGTTCGCGGTTGAGGAGTCAGCCGCATCACTACCAACACGACTAAGAACAACGCCACTGTCCAAAACAGCAGATATTGCCCAACCATCATTGGCGCTTCAATCCACATGGGTGGATTTTCTTGAAGCTGGTTCAAAGTCTGAAAAATTTGGTTAATTGTTCCTTGTTTAGCAAACCAGGCGGCAATGATTGCACCCGATACAACTACGCTTCCTACCATGATCACTGTGGCAAGCTGAACGCGAGAAAACTGCTTCCAAATACGCTGCCGAAGTTTTGTATCAGGCTGAATATTCACTGGGTTGCCCTGAAATAAAGCTAAACGAGCAATTCCATTATGATGGCTCAAGATGAGAAGAGCCTGAAGAAGATCTGAGTTCGTCCTGAAGACTTCTGTTTATGCGATTCGATTCAGTGCAATGTAGTAATTCTTGTTCAAAAAAGGTATAGAAACTTCTAAAGTAAATACTTTGCCGATGAGTAGATTTATTTAGAAGACTGCTACCTTATCTGCTTAAGGCTTCTCTGTCGGTACCAGAAATTAATTTATTTGAATTGCCACTCTTATAATTTTTTTATAAAAGTTTACCCAACAGATAGATTCAAATTAGTTTGTTCTTTAATTTAATACCAAGATATTGTATTTTCTCATTAACTAATCATATTGCTTTACTCTGTTTTTAAACTTCCTCTCATTCGGATTTCTTAGATTTACTTTAATTTGTAACTTACTAGATGTGCTTAGTGTCTCAAATTGACTAAAGGCATCTAATCTAACGAATAGTTTAAGGAGTTTTTCCAGTGAAAAGACTTGTTTATGGCATTGTGTCTAGCTTGATAATTGTGTCTGTGGCTGTACCTGCTACAGCCAAAACGCCGACTTTTGTTATCGCCCAGCAAGACGCGACGATACAGCGGATGTTTCGGGAACTGCGAGTAGTTACCGAAGATATGCAAGAGATGATGACACAAATGAAAATGATGATGGCAGAAATGAAAGCGCTAACTTCTGTGCCATCCGGAAAGCCTACAACAACGAACGATTTATATAGGCAGCAACAGGTTCTGATACAGCAAATGGAGATACTGATTGGTAGGACGAGGTTAGGTACCATTCAGCCCAGAACAATAAGTACATCGACCGTGCAAGAAGTTCAGCAGCAACAACAAGTAATGATGACTGAAATGAAGGAAATGATGGCAGAAATGAAGAGGATGATGGCAGCCTATCGGGGGCGAGCCACCGACCGTAGGTAATATTATGAACTTGCAGCAGAGAACCTTAAAGGTAAAGTCGTTGCGAAGCGAAAACAGCCTACTCTGCTGCAAGGGTTAGACGACATTTTTAGCGAGATCGCTTTCAAGTTCAGCAGCAAAAAAGAGTGTTGGCGTAGCCTGTGCAGAGTCCATATCGCCGACTCACAATAAAACTGGGTTGTCATCCGTTGATAGCGGGTTTCGACTTCACTTATCCACCGCGAGTTGAGCGAAGTCGAAACTCGATCACAACTCAACTCAATGATGCCAATTTGATAAATATCTGTCGCTGCATATTAACCCGGCAACGAAAGTTGCAAGAAGAAAGCTAAAATCCTTAGGGGTTTTAGCCTAAAAAATGTAGGAGCAATTATTGCCACGTTAATATCTTCCTCGTCCGTCTTCAAGCAAGTATTATTTAGCTATTTGAGGGGCAGGCGCTGCTTGAACCGTACAAGGTTTCTTATCGCATTGCTGCCCATAAAGTTGATTAACATAGGGTTCTTGCCATGCGAGGGGAACTTCCAGTAGTGATTGGGTTCCAGTAATGCCCTGACCCATGAAAATGAGCACCGCAATGGAATTGAGAACAATGTGAATGGTACGCCAGCGGTTGGTTCTATCTTGGTAAATCTCGCGCAAAATTGCCAGAGAAAAAATCATTAATAGTGCCGCAGTGATGCCGTAATAGTAGTGAGAAAAGTACCACTGATCTGTTTTGCGATAGATACCATCTTGACAACCAAGCACAACCAAACTCATGCCTGTGAGAGTTGCAAATACTCCTCGCCACAGTCGTGTTTTTGCACGGTAAAGCAACGCTAGAGACGCGATCGCAACGCCAAAAATTATGATAATTATTCCTACCTTAAGTGGGCTTTGATCCCAAACTTTTTGATCAAAAATATTGCTAAAGATGTCATAGGCTAATGCTAATAGAACAATTCCTACTACTGCGCCAGTCAGCCAACGACCAAGCTGTACATGCTCCTGTCCTGCACTTGGAGGAATTTTGCTCTTCTCTCCGCTAGCAGTCTGCAATCGACGTTGCCGTGTTTGAAGGGCGCGATTCAGAACAATGCCAATGAGTGGGAACACAATCACTACAGCGGCGATCGGATGTAGCAGCAAGATCACATCCCTGAATTCCATATACAACCTCTCTTGAATTGGGGTGATTCTGATAAAAAGCAGCTAGGAAAAAGAAATTGTATTTTCTTCTGACTCCTAGCTTCTAAATTTTGATTTTTTTGACTGTGTGCCCTACTTCACTTCACTGGCAAGAAACTGAGCCACTTTTCCCTTCTTCACTGCAACCACCACGTCAAAATGCGCACAGTATGAGAAGGTCACATCGTTGGCTTTGTTATATAGGTTGACCACATGACCTCCACCACCTGGCTGAATGCCGATTGGATCTAACTCTCCGAAGAAAAATCGACGGAGTTGATCGCCACCGCCGATTTGCCCTTTATTTTTAGTGATTAGGGCGATTTTTTGTTGAGCAGTTGGCATTTCAGCCGCAGTGGCTACTTGAGTCAATGAAGGATGCACTGCCGTTAATGAAACATCTCCAACGGTAAATAATCCAACCACTGCAAGACCTGTAAGCAAAGAAGCTAATTTCATGGGTTACTCCTGACTAACTGTTGAATCGTGAGATGATTTTCTTGAGTAAACCTTACTGGCTCACTGGTTAAAAGCATCTCAGTCAGCACTGAAGCCTATCTGAAGTAAGAGCAGGAATCTCCTGAATGTAGTCGTAAAAAACTCTCAGCTTGAATTCAGCTTCTTCTCAGATTGCGATCGCACCACATCTACAGACAAGGAGATTTGCTGACTCATCGCTATAAGTAGCGCGATCGCGTTAGTCCCAAAAGTCTTTCGCCTCATGCAAACCAATTTCTGAAAATATACGGAAAAAATCCTGATAATCCACTTGGCAGGGTCATTATGCAGAAACAGTCCAATGAATTAGTAGTTAGCAATCCACGTGCTGACGCACCTTCAGGGTGAAAGAAACTGAGTTCGTAAGTTGAGTATATATACTCGTTCAGAATCTAGTTTCTTAGGAGCTGGCTTCGGTTCTAGGTTGGAGCGGTATTAGATTGTCTGTAGAAGGGTTAGCATTGGGTCGGCCCAGTTCATATCGACAAGTTGCAGACCGATGGATGAAATTATCATCACTGATTACAACCCAAACTGGGTGCTACTTTTTGAACAAGAAGCTGTAAGCATTCGGGCGGTTTTAGACGGAGATCTCATCACTCGTATTGAGCATTTTGGCAGCACAGCAGTTCCAGGGTTAGCGGCGAAGCCCATTATTGATTTGTTGGTAGAGGTACGCTCACTTGCAGAAGCAAAACAAGTTGCAGTTTCTCAGCTAGAGTACCTGGGTTATGCTTACTGGTTTGATGATCCTGACCCCCAGCGGATGTTTTTTGTGAAAGGTTTACCCCCCAAACGGTCCACGCACTCATCACATTCACATGGTTGAACCAGATAGCGCATTGTGGGAGCGTTTGTTGTTTCGAGACCACCTTCGCAAGCATTCAGACGAAGCCGAACGTTATGCACGATTGAAGTACAATCTTGCTCAACGCTTTTTCAGCGATCGGGAAGCGTACACAACAGGCAAAGCCGAGTACATCGAGTCTGTGATGCAAAAAGCTCGACAACACCTAGCTAACCCATAAGTGCAGCGGATTGATGGGTATCCTAGGGCTGAGTTCGAGGAAATCTGCAACCGCTGACTTTTGCCGTGAGGGTTTCTAAAGTTGCGTGGGTAAAACGATCTCAAAAAAACTCCCCTCACCCAGTTTTGATCGCACAGTAATGCTGCCGCCCATTCCTTCTAGCAAAGTTTTTACAATTGATAGCCCCAACCCATGTCCTCCAGTCATTTGGGTGATGCCGTCGTTAGCTAAACGAGTCCGAGCTTTATCTACCCGATAGAACCGTTCAAAAATGTGGCTTTGATCTTGAAGGGGAATGCCGACACCGCGATCGCACACTTGAATAATTGCCTGTTGATTTACCCGTTCTATAATCAGTTCAATTGACTGATCAGAGTACTTCATAGCATTATCAATCAAGTTAATCAACACCTGTTTCAAACGATCACGGTCTGCGATCGCCTCAACCTCTTTCTTAGCTTCAACCTTGACAGAGCGATTGCTAAACTTTTCTGCCATTCCTGCCACTTCGATAACAAGGTCGTTAAGAATGACTGGCTCTAGCTGATAGTGCATATAACCACTGTCTGCCCGCGCAAGATCTAATAGATCTTGCAGCAGACAAACCGTGCGCTCAGCTTCCGAAGCCGCAGTCTCTAAAGCTTCTTTTTGATAATCGTTGAGGTTTGTGCTACGGCGCAGCAAGCTCTGCACGTACCCCAGCACAACTGTCAAAGGGGTTCGCAGCTCATGGGAAACATTGCTGACAAATTGACGTTGTTGTTCCCAAGCCTCTGAAAGCCGAAACAGCATCATATTCAGGGTTTGAACCAGTTCCTTTACTTCACTGGGAGCATTGCTCAGTTGCAATTTAACTTTGCTCAAATCCTCGGCTGAAATTGCGCCTGCAATCTGGTTGATATCCTGTAATGGTTGCAGCGATCGCCGAATCCGCAGAGCGATCGCTGCCATGGTCAACAACGTTGCTAGGATGCAAACCACTGCTAAACCCTGAAGCATTGCAATTAAATGACGTTGCTCCTCCGTCACATCCTGCGCCATGTAAACTTTACCCAGCAATTTCCCCTGCAATACCACTGGGCTTACATACAAAATGAGATAGCGATGATCGACTAGGTAGACTTGCGGCTTTAAAGGCATCTCTGCAAGAGAAATTAATTCAGTCGTGGCAGAAAAAGATGAATTCATGCCCATAGACTGCGCCAATAGCTGACCATCAACGCTCTTGACCCAAACCACTAAGCCCGGCACAGCCACATTATTAATTGTTTTTTGCAGTCCAGTTTTGACGGGTAACATCTCGCTGTAGAGTTCTATATCACGAGGAAAGCGGCTTGCAATATATTCAACAGTCTGGGTATGAGTTGCAATCAAAACTTGTTGCATCTTCCAACCTGTCCAAATGGCGACACTACCCAAAGACAAGACTGACAACGTAGCAATTTCAGCAGTAAGACGAAATTGCAACGAGGATGAAGCGAAGTGTTTCTGTTTAAGTTGATGAATCGTCTCCCACAATTGGCGCATCAGTAGCATCCGAATATAGTTACTTGCGTACACCAAACCCAACTGATTGACGAATTCTAACAATTAGAGGATTACGTAGGGACTTTCTGTTTCTCAAAACGCTGCATTGATTCACTACCCTGAGAATTTGAAATAAGCGATCGCCCACTCCGTTCACAGATTCAAGACTTTAAGTAAAATTGGCTGCAACAATATGATGTGACCCTAACAAAACTATTAGATTTTGCTGAGAAAATGCTGTTATTAAATGAATGGTAGTGCGTCAAACGGATGTGGCATTAGTAGAGTAGGGCAGAATCTCTCAATATAAACCGTGTATGCAATGCTCCTTGTGTAGTCATCCCAAAGCTCATAAACATGGCAAGATGCCCAACGGACATCAGCACTATCTCTGTCCCATCTGCCATCAAACCTTTTCCGAATCCTTTGACAGTCTCTACTACCGTCATCATCTCAGGGCTAAACAAATTCGCCAAGTCTTGCAAGCGCACAGTGAAGGCAGCAGTCTGTGGGGCATTAGTCAGACAACTCGATTAGCTTACAATACCGTCGTCAGCATTGTTCGTGCAGCAATCCAAAAAGCACAATTGGTTCATAATGCTGAGGTGCAAGCGGTTCAAACCGAGGAGATAAGCGTCAGCCATTGTACTTCGGGACAACTGAAATTTGAAATGATGATGCTTTAGATGAATGATCCTCCCGGCACAAAACTCGTCTCGTTTGTTCCTGCTCCAGAGTCTTCACCAAACAAAAGATCGATCAATTAAAAATAATTGGATCACCCTTCCAGAAACCTCAAATGACTGTTTCATCGATAACTGAAAACAAATTGACTCTGAACACTAATAAATAATCTCTGCGTACTGCCCTCATCAATATCTCAGGCGGCACAACGACCCCGTTCACTCGTTGTTAGGCACACTAATACTCATACTCTATACGGTTCAGATTCTAACGGCTTTCACATCATTAGATTGGCAATTTAACTTTATAGAGATACTGAGTAGAGGCTGGAATTAATTGATACGTTTCATTATAAATTGACTGACATGAGTACATATTTGTCACGGACCTCGAAGTTAGAGCGAGAGTAAAGCTTATGAGCATTAGTGTTCGTTCTTGCAACTTCAAGATGAATTGCGCGAATATCAAGATCTTTCGCCGCCATTTTAATAAATTCTAAGGTTTGCTTCCCTAGTCCCTTTCCTTGAAATTCAGGTCTAATGTAGAATTCATCAATAAAAGCATCTTTTCCAGCGAACTCAATACTATAACCAAGGCACAGTGCTATATACCCAACAGGTTGGTGATTATAATAAACTAGCCAAACTCCACCAAGTAATGCATTGGCCAACAATGCAGTAAGTGAGCTTTTCCTTTGTTCTTCTGTAATGTGGAGATCCTCGAATTCGTGGAACGCCCGAACGAGTGGCAAAAGAATTTCCAGCTCTTCTATCGAAGCTATCTTAATTTCTGGTGTCATAATTTACCATCTCTTAGACTCATCACTGCCTTGCCGTTCCGTGAATCCACGACACACAACCGCCAGTTTGTTTCCATCTAGATCGCGGACGTAGGCAGCATAGAAGTCAGGGTTATATTGCAGGCGGAGTCCAGGTGCCCCTTCGGATGTACCACCATTGGACAGGGCGGCCGAGTAGAACGCTTCAACCGCTTTCCAGGATTTTGCGTGCAGTGCGATCATCACACCATTGCCAGCGATAGCAGCCTTTCCGTCGAAGGGTTTGCCAAGCCAAAGCGCAACCTCTTTGATGCCTTGGTCTTCGTAAGTACCCCAGCCGACCCAGCCTTCCCAGTCCGGTTCGCCTGAGACATCGCAACGCCACAACCCAAGTGTGCCGAGCACAGCGTCATAGAAAACACTTGCGCGAACAATGTCATTTGTGCCAAGGCAAACATAAGTGAACATGAGTGTCTTCAATCGTGAATAGGGGATGTCTTGAAATCCTAACGGTTCGCTTGAGCGGCTGCAAACAAACCTCGCTAATGCACTGACATCTTTTATCAGTCCGCTCCGAGCGAATGTTAGGTTGCACCAAGACTGCTACCGCCATCGACAAATAAGGTTTGTCCGGTGATATGCGAAGCATCTTCTGAGGCAAAGAAGGTGATCGCGGCGGCAATTTCATTGGGTTTGGCAAAGCGTTGCATCGGCAATTTTTGAAGAAAGCGTTGTTCTGATTCATTGCCGATTGGGCTATTGGCTCGAAACAGTTCTGTTTCAGTGGGTCTAGGCGCGATCGCATTCACGGTAATTCCAGTGGAGGTTGAATTTGGCGAGCGGCGGTTTGCTCGCCAAATTCAACTTCTGAAAGCAAATTACTGAGGCAACATACCCGCAAACTGCCTCTCAATGTCTTTGAGCGGTGCTTGCAAATTGGCGAATACGCTTTGAGAAACCGGATCGGGATAGACCTCTTCCAGACCCTGTTCGATCGCGTGCAGTGTCGCTTTTGCCACTTCAATGGGGGCAACTTTATCAAGGGGCACCCCTTCAGACATGGCAGTATCAACGGGTCCTGGAAACACACCAATTACCTGAGTGCCCTGCGCTGCGAGTTCGGCACGAGCACCTTGAGTCAAGGAATAGAGCGCGGCTTTGGAGGCACTGTAGGAACTAAAGACGGGTACGTTCACCACAGAGGCGATTGTCAGCAGATTCACGATCGTGCCACCACCATTACGCTTGAGAATGGGTGCAAAAGCACGCACCATAGAGAGTGTGCCGAAGTAATTGGTGTTCATTTCCCACTGAGCCGTCTCTACACTCTTAGGGGTAAATAAACCACCAGAACCCAATACACCAGCGTTGTTAATTAACAAGGTGACATCCTGGGCCATTTGGGCTGCCGCATTCACTTGATCGGGATCGGTCACATCTAACGCGATGGCAATAATGCGATCGGGGGAGATCGCAACCACATCGCCCAGCGTGTCTGCATTGCGAGCAGCAACATAAATGCGACGAATACCCGCTTGTATCAACGCTTCAACATAGGCTTTGCCAATGCCCCGATTTGCACCTGTGACAAACGCAACGGACTCTTGAATGTTCATACCAATCTCCTAGCTAATCATGAAACCTTTTGTAGGAGAGCCTTTGCGTTGTGTTAAGTTGCTCTGCTCTCCATACGTTTATCTTGATTGATGCGAATATGTTTGAGAAGCCAGCAGAATGGAATATGATTTATTCGGATTTAGAATAAATGAAGTATGGATCGCCTCGACTGTATTCAAAGTTTTGTGCGAGTGGTTGAAGCCGGAAGTTTTTCTGCGGTTGCCCGTGAACTTAACACCAGCCAGCCCACGATAAGTAAGCAAATTGCTGCCCTCGAAGACTACCTGGATGTGCAACTCTTAGCCCGCTCTACTCGAAAGCTGCAATTGACGCAAGAGGGAGAACGCTTTTTTGAGCATTGCCAAGAGGTGTTGGATGCGGCTGCTGCGGCTGAAGCCAGTGTTGGGCAACGGCAAAACCCCGTTGGAACACTACGGGTAAGCTGTCCTGTTGCATTTGGACAGCATGTACTCATGCCTTGCATTAAGGATTTTTTGGATCGATATCCGGATATCAAACTAGATTTGACTTTGAGCGATCGCTTTATTGACTTGGTTGAAGAGGGTACAGATCTCGCCCTTCGCATTGGGCAGGTGAACGATCCAACGCTCATCACCCATCACCTTGGCTTGACTCGCCGAGTCACGGTTGGTGCAACAACCTACTTCTGCAAACACCCAGAGCCTCAAACTCCTGAGGCCTTAGTCAACCATAACTGTATCGTTTACACTCGCCTTGCCACAGGAAACGAGTGGCACTTTCAACAGCCAACGGGGGAGACAGTTCAGGTCATGGCGAAAGGTAATCTGCAAACCGATAATTCTACAATCATTCGAGAAGCGGTTTTATCCGGTTTAGGAGTTGCCGTTTGCCCCGTTTGGTTGTTTGGCGATTTGCTTAACTCTGATAGCCTTCGTATCGTTTTAAGAGAGTATCAACCCGTCCCTTTGCCCATTCATGCTGTTTATCGACGAGGGCGATTTATCCCTGCAAAGGTGCGTTGCTTTATCAAATATCTCACGAATGAATTCAAGCTCAACCTATGGGTATCAGACTGTGGAGTAAACCAGTAAGCCTAACGTTCCGCTTCACCCGCCGTTAGTGAGCTTTCTGACTCAACGCTACCAACTCCATACGGTCGGTGTGCAGGCGGATTGTGTACGCCCAGCATGGGCGTGAACTTATGGGGTGAAAGTCCCCTGTCGGAGAACCAACGTCCAAATGATCGAAAAGATCCGAGTGACGACAACGACTAGCTTAAGGCAAGGGCGTTTCCGTGAGGAAGGGTCTGAAGGAAGCTGGAGGCAAACCTGCGAGCTGACGGACAGAAACGTCATAGAAGGCTGAGATTCCTGTGGCGAGTGAGCACAACATCACAAAGCCTTTTGGTTCAGGGAACACAGTAAATGATGCGGTTGTGCAGGGACAGTTCACGGTCTTATCTGGGGAGATCTGCTCAAGAGGCAGTCTGAGTGTCTACGGGAGTCTGATTGAGGTCTAGCTGGAAACGGCTAGGGAGCCACAGAACCCTACGGAAACTCAGGCAGCGCGTCTGGTGGTAACACCAGGAGTGATTGAGCAGAAGTCAGCAGAAGCCATAGTAGCCAAACGCTCATCGTAATGGATGAGACAGGGTGAAGGGCTGAACTTCAAAGAGCAGGGAGGAGGCGTAAAGCTCGACGTGGCGATGAACCCGGACGGGGGAGCTAATTTGTCGGCGCTTAATTGCGTAACCAGTCCTGGACATCAATTCTTGGAGTTGAAGTGTCTAAACCTCTTTGAGGAAGCGCCCCGTGCGGAGCCGCATGCGGGGTGCTGGTGCGATTCGTTGTCAGTGAATCACGGTAATCAGCCCGTACATAACCTGACCACTCCGGCTTCCCATGAAGCCCTCAAGGAGTGAACTGTCCGATTGATGTAGGTGAAAGCCCTACTCGCCAAACTCAGGCGTAACTCCCAATCTGCCCACGATGACCCGACTCGGAATTCGGGAGGTCGAAGCTGGGAACAGGGCACAATCAGAGCTGAATTGCACAGCACACTGGTGCTAACGGGGAGTTCCCAGGGTGAAACAGAGCCTAGAAAAGCGACCCACCGCAAAGCGGGAGCAATCCAGAAGGGCAACCTTCCCCGACTTGGCTAAGGAAAATCCCACCGCATTTCAGCACGATAGCGGTCTGAGTCAGGGGTCTTAGCGGTTGAAATGGCTACACCTAAAGGAACAAATCAATCATCGAACGGAACGAATAAAAACGAACTCAGGGTCTGTGGGCAGTCGAACCCACGGTAAGCCGGACGAGCGGACGAATCCCTTGACTTCGGGTAGGACGAGGCGTAATTGCCTTGAGGTATTCAGAAAAACACTAAACGGAGTATGAGCATGGTTAGCCACGCTAGCAATAGCAGTGAACTCTGGAAAGCCCTACCGTGGAAGCAATTTCGTCGTAACTTATTCCGCCTACAATGTCGCGTGTTCAAAGCAGTTCAAAGGGGAGACAAGCGTAAAGCACGATCACTGCAAAAACTGATTCTGAAATCCCAAGCTGCTCAATTACTAGCGATTCGTCAAGTAACGCAGCTTAATGCAGGCAAACAAACTGCGGGGATTGACGGCAAAGCGTCTCTCTCGTTTGAGGAACGCTTTGCGCTCAGTAAACAACTGAGCGCAAACGTTAACCGTTGGAAACACCAAGGGCTACGAGAAATCCCAATTCCAAAAAAAGATGGAACAAATCGTCTGCTCAAGGTGCCAACCATTGCGGATCGAGCTTGGCAATGCCTTGCTAAATTCGCAATAGAACCCGCGCACGAAGCCACTTTCCACGAGAGAAGCTATGGGTTTAGGACAGGAAGATCAGCCCATGATGCGCAGAAAAACCTGTTCAACAACCTCCGCTCTCAATCGAATGGAATCGATAAACGAGCCATCGAACTCGATATCGAAAAATGCTTCGACAGGATTTCACACTCAGCCATTATGAATCACCTGATTGCCCCAAGGGGGCTGAAGCTCGGAATTTTCCGATGCCTCAAGGCAGGTACAAACATCGGCTTTCCAGACCAAGGAACACCCCAGGGTGGAGTGGCAAGTCCTGTACTTGCCAATATCGCACTCAACGGCATTGAGGAAATTCATACCAGTGTCCGATACGCGGACGATATGGTAATTATCCTAAAACCGAACGATAATGCACAAGCCATCCTAGACGAAATTAGCCAGTTTCTAGCAGAAAGGGGGATGAGCGTGAGTCTGAGCAAAACCCGTGTCACCGCTTCGACAGATGGATTTGACTTTCTCGGCTGGCACTTCAAAGTGCAACGCAATGGAAAGTTTAGATGCACTCCCTCACAGGAGAACTTCAACGCTTTCCGCAAGAAGGTAAAATCCATTGTCAATCACTCGAACTATGGTGCGAAGGTCAAGGCTGAAAAGCTGGCACCCATCGTTAGAGGCTGGAAGAGCTACCACAGGTTCTGCAAAATGACGGGAGTCGGTAGCTTGCTATCCCATCTCAGACTCAGAGCCTACCGAGTGTTCAATCGGGAGTCCAAACAGAATCGCTTCTCTAGCGCAACATTGCTAGAAAAGGCATTCCCACCAGTCTCCTATTCCGAAAACAAATACATCAAAGTCAGGGGGGCTAAGTCCCCCTACGATGGTGACTTACCCTACTGGAGTGAACGTAATAGTAAACTCTATGACGGCAAAACCTCTAAAGCTCTCAAACAGCAAAACCATTCATGTGCGAGATGCGGTCTTAAGTTTATGTCCGATGAGGCAGTTAATCTGCACCATATTGACGGAAATCACCAGAATTGGAAAACCTCTAATCTAGAGGCAATCCATGAATCGTGCCATGACTACATCCACATGAGCAAATGCGAAAGCTCAGAATATCGGGAGCCGGATGCCGTCAAAGCGGCACGTCCGGATCTAACAGAGAGGGGCGAGGTTTAATACCCTCCCTCGACTCTACCTGGGGACGGGGAGGGAAAACCTCCCTGTTACCCGATTTGCTTCCCTAACTTCTCTCTACTAGTCTGCACTGACTTGGCTCTTCGCTGTATCTGGTCGTCTTCCCCAAGGCTTGAGAACTGAGATCGCAATAATAATAACCAAGGAAAAAACTTGAACTAGCGTTCCGAGCAATACACCTTTTGCATCAAAACTATAAACCAAATTATTCAAGGCTTTTAAACCCTGTTGCTCTGATAATTTTTGAGCAGTATTTCCCCACGGAAATAGCCAGAATGTCCCAAATACAATTAAACCAGTCGTTAGTACCCACTTAGTAATCACCCAGTAAAATTTGGTAAATCCATAATTTGTCATCCAGCATAGGAATGTTGCGGTTATGACGGAGCCAATAGCTGAAGGAATTACAATCCAGTCATCCAGAAGGTTAATTGCTGAATTGAGAGCATTCAGCATCTCGGCATTGACTGACTTAGTGTTTCTAAGCGAAAGCAAAAACATACTCAAGACGGTTCCTGTCCATAGTGCGGCAAAGCCAATATGTGCTGACAGCAACCAGTTTCTTTGATGAATATTTAATTTCGGCATGTTTTCTCCAAGATATTTTGATCGAAAGCTTATGCTCCTGCAATTCCAATTCGCACAAGCAAAAAGATTCATATATTGATAGTTAGCGTATTAAGTAACTGATTGGAAGTCAACATCCTACTGCTAGCATTCTCAGGAAAAGTTTTGGATAATTTGGTTGAGGAGCTTTAGCATAACCTTCTGCTCTGCTTCGGAAATGTTCCCAGTCGCTTTTTTAACAGTCTCTGCACCGAGAGGAGGTAGGATATGCATCAATCTTTTACCTTCTGCCGTTAGCCAAATTTGGACGATGCGACGATCGTCGGAGTTGCGCTCCCGATAAACGAGGTTTCGCTCTTCCATGCGATCAACCACTCCGGTTAGTGTTGCACCTAGCTGTTTCAGTCTGTCAGCAATACCTGTCGTAGTCAGACCATCTTCTTCCCAGAGACAGCATAGAACTAAATAATGAAAGGGTGTCAGACCATAAGGTTCAAGCCGTTCCATAAAATCTTTATACATCAGTTGGGATGCAAGTTTCAGTTGATGCCCCAAGTTGTGAGGTGCAAGGGCATATCGCCACTGCCGGAGAAAGTCAGTATCAGAGGATGAACCAGGCATTCGATCTGGAGGTTGGTGATTAAACGGATTAGTTAATGCATCAACTATCCTATAGCGATCGCCGAAACTTGCCTCGGAAAAACTGTTTAACTGACCTTCAATGTACTAGAACTCATAACTTATCAGTGAGCTTCAAATCACTGTACTTCCCTAAAATAAAGGCAGCATAACGGTTCAAATCAGCGGCAACAGATATCCTTGACCTTAGCATCCAGATTTCTCGACCGTCCGCTGCAACACACTCTGCCAAGGTTGTTATGCCGTGACTTACCGAAGGGCTCATAGCTTTAAGCCCTTTCAACCAATTGGCGAACTGCGCTAACAACCAGATCAGGTTGATCTAACGGTATAAGATGGCCACTGTTTTCTGCAATGATACGTTGGCTATTTGACGATAGTTTGGCTAAATCTAACTGAAGCAATGCCCATTTCTGGAAGTCTTCGTCACTCCTCTCTGGATCTTTAGACCCCTGGCTCAACACAATCAAAGGTAGGCTGCCCAGTGACGGAACTCCTCTAAGTTCTTCAAAGCTCTTTTTTATGTTGGCATATTCACTTGATACGGTTGCCCAGTAGTGGGGGCGATAACAGTAAGATTTGTAGGTGTCAAATAAGGCTTGCACTGTTAACGGATATTTTTGAATTGATTGCTTGATGTCCTCAAGCATAGGCAACAGATTCATCTCCCCAATTAATCGCAACACCCCCACTCGGTTGGCAATCTCCAGAGCCTGATAAAGCCATAACGCCCTTCTCATGCGCTTCCATGTTTCAGATGTCATCTGATTTTCGTGGACAGAATCGACCAACACTAATCCGACCACGTTTTCTGGATGCTGACTAGCATACAGCCGCATATTAGCTCCACCTAACGAGTGTCCAACCAAAATGTAAGGAGGATTGATCTCAGCTTTAATTAGAAGTGCATATAATTCATCAACGCTCTGCTGGCTGGTGCGAGGTGTTCTGAGATTGGGATCACTCCAACCCAAACCTGCTCGATCATAGGTACAGACACGGGTGAATTTAGCAATTTCAGATGGAACTAAGCCCCATGTAATTGAGGGAGCACCGCCACCAGCATCCATAACAACTGTTGGTGTACCCTGCCCAATACAGTTGAGATGTAAGCGTCCCCACCCAATATCAACAAGTTCACCCTGTGGAGGATACCTGCGTCGATCCAAAGCTTCACTCACTGCTTGATAGAGAATCCCCATCAGTAATGAGATTGCAGTAATGCCTAGCGCAAGCACAGCTAAATTTTCCATAATTTGTTATAGCAAAATTTATCAATTCATCCAGCTTCACTCAAGGTTATCTTTGCCATGAAATAGATTGCGACATAACGATTGCATTCAGCGGTTGCTAGCAATTTCGGCAATGCACTAGAATCCCTAAATAGTCCGCTGCAAGGCACTTGTTATACGGCGATCGCTAAATGACTTTTTCTCAGTGATCATCGCCAGCATATATCCACATTGGCTCTGTTTTTCGGTTGTGGACTAGACCTGTGGAAGTAAAGGATAATCAAAGGGTTGCTTTTCCTGGAGCTTTAGGTATGGTGCTTGAACCCGTTCTTTGTCCGACTTGTGAAAGCAGCGATGTGGTAAAGCATGGTCAATCTGGCGAAGATAAACAACGCTACAAATGTCGCAACCCTGAGTGTGGTCGCAGCACTTTTATTCGAGAGTATGCTTACCGGGGCTATTTGCCTGAAGTGAAGCAACAGATTGCAGCTATGGCAGTCAACGGCAGCGGGATTCGCGATACCGCTCGGGTACTCAAGATTAGCCGCACCACGGTGATTGAAACGTTAAAAAAAAGATCGTCACTTGAAAGCCGTCAACGAAGCACGTTTAGCACAACTTGAACCGACTCAAACAATCGTGAAACTGTGCCAGTGGAAAGATTTGGAGGCTGAAGCCGACGAAATGTGGAGTTTTGTGGGTTCAAAGCAACAGCAACGGTGGCTGTGGCACGCCATTGACCATCACACAGGCGAAGTGTTGGCGTATGTATTGTCGAATCATCAGGACAGTGCCTTTGTTGAACTCAAAACCTTATTGGAGCCGTTTGGAATTATGCAGTTCTATACGGATGGCTGGGGCGCTTATGAACGGCATCTTGAGCCAGCTTTTCACACGGTTGGCAAGGCAAATACTCAAACGATTGAGCGCAAGCATTTAACTTTACGCACCCGGATTAAACGGTTGGCTCGCAAAACCATTTGCTTTTCTAAGTCAATTTGGTTACATGATGTCGTCATTGGTTTATTCATCAACCGCTATGAATTTGGCTTGAATATTTAGCCTCAATCCACAGGTCTAGTCCATTGCCCAGAAAGTTACGGTTTCGCTTGAAAGGCTTTTTCTGCAATGCGTTTACCAAGCTCGGTCGTATCCTCAAGACCCTCTACATCTTGCGCTATCTCACCGATCCTAGTTTGCGGCAGACGGTGCAGCTACAGCTGAATAAGGGCGAATATCGGCACAAGTTTCCACGACAGGTATTCTTTGCAGATCAAGAGGAGTTCACGACGGGGGATTATGAGGAGATTATGAACAAGGCTAGTTGCCTGAGCTTAGTCTCCAATGGGATCCTTTACTGGAACACTATTAGCCATTGAGTTTAACTCAATGCCATAAACGCTTGACAGAAATTCTAGCAATTGAAGATAGGAACTAAAATTACCATCTGGATATTTTTAGGAGACACGTAACTAAAGTCTTGAGTAGAAACATTAGCTTTTGTAGACCATGAAGACTAACGTTTTCATTGCTTTTGAATATTGCGAGCAGTCAACCCCGCTTTATTTTCAACTAACTCAAATTTGACGAATGTGCCTACTTGCAGTGTGCGATAACCTTCACCGGGAATGGCTGTGAAATTGAAGAAGATCTCGTCATTCGTATCATCTCTGACAATCATGCCGTTACCTGACTGAAGATCAAACCAGCGAATGATGCCTTGCCCAACCGTTAAACCGTTCGTGCCCAAGGGTGGTGCCCCATCAAGCCAATCTTGTTGGGGAATGCGGATTTGCTTCACATCGGGAGTGTTGTATGACTCGTAGCGGTAGTCCGATCGCGTTTCCATTAGTGTCCGCAGATCGTGTCGCAGTTCTTCGATCGTCGGTCGCCCAACAAAAAACCAGCCATTGTAGATTTTGTGGATTGTTAGATTCGGACGCAGGACAAATGTGTAAGGCTGAGCACGGTAGGCATACTCTCCTTCCGTTTCATCCAAGATGTTGATCTGTTTGATGATGGTTCGCTGTTCATCCGCTAGAAATTGCCACTGTGCCTCCAAACCCGCCCGAAAGGCAGCTTGCACGAGCGGTGGATCGGCACTTACCACAGCAAGTTTGCCATAGTTGACTGCTAATTCCTCTTGAAATTGCACAAGCTGGCGAAACTGTTGACGATCTCGTGGGCAAAAAAAGCCTCGATAAAACACCAGAATGAGTGGATAACCATCCAGGAAACCTAGCGTTTGATCCATCAGACCCGGTTGTGTGAAACGAGAAAGCTGTGTTTGATCATTCTGGTGATTGGGCAAAACAAAATCGGGGAAGCGATCGCCCACTTGAAGATTCGTTGTCATCACTGGTTCTCCCACAAGGCATACCCAACATAATAATCATCCGTTAGCTTGCATTCAGCTTTCTAAGGATGGGCTAGCGCTTTAACACTCTCCACTTCAGCGTTCGGTGATGGAGATTGCCCCTCGTATTCGCCAAATTCCTGAATGAGTTGAGCCACCAAGCCAGTCCAGCCCGTTTGATGACTGGCACCAATACCCGCTCCATTGTCGCCGTGGAAATATTCATAGAACAGGATCAAATCGCGCCAATGCGGATCGGTCTGAAACTGCTCAGTACCGCCATAAACGGGACGATCGCCCGCTGGGTTTCTCAGAAAGATGCGAGTGAGCCGTTCGGATAAGGCAGATGCCACTTCCTGGAGCGTCAGCATGTGTCCAGAACCTGTCGGACACTCTACTTTAAAGTCATCGCCCAAATAATGATGGAATTTTTGCAGCGATTCAATCAGCAAATAATTCACTGGGAACCAGACGGGACCGCGCCAATTGGAGTTGCCACCAAACAAGCCACTGGTGGATTCGGCGGGTTCATAATCGACGCGGCACTCCATCCCGTTGGCATAAAAGATATAGGGATGATCAGCGTGATAGCGGGAGACGGCTCGAATCCCGTATTCGCCAAAGAATTCGGACTCATCCAGCATTTTTTGTAGAATGCGTTTGAGCTTGTCCTGGGAGGCGATCGCCAGCAAGCGAGTTGCACCCATCCCTTGTGTTTCCATACACGCCACATTGCGCCGGAGGTCAGGACGATTTTGGATGAACCATTCCAGGCGTTTCTTGAAGTTAGGTAACTGTTGCAGAGTTTCTGGTGCGATTGTTTCAACGGCAAACAGGGGAATTAACCCAACCATCGATCGCACCTTCATTTCAATCTGGAGATCGTCCGGCAAATGGAGTACATCATAGTAGAAACCATCGGCTTCATCCCAAAGCGAGTCTTCCATCTCGCCAATGTGGTTCATGGCATCGGCAATGTAGAGATAGTGTTCAAAGAACTTGGTGGCGATGTCCTCGTAGACAGGATTGGTTTTTGCCAATTCTAGGGCAATCGTCAGCATATTAAGGCAATACATCCCCATCCAACTGGTGCCATCGGATTGGTCAATATGTCCCCCTGTTGGGAGTGCAGCGCTGCGATCGAACACGCCAATGTTATCCAGTCCCAGAAAGCCACCCTGAAAAACGTTGTTGCCTTTGGTATCCTTGCGATTCACCCACCAGGTGAAATTGAGCATGAGCTTTTGAAAGACACGCTCTAGAAACTGGCGATCGCTCTTGCCATAGATCTTTTGCTCCATCTGATAAACCCGCCAGGTTGCCCAGGCATGAACGGGTGGATTGACATCGCCAAACGCCCATTCATAGGCGGGAATTTGCCCATTGGGATGCATATACCATTCCCGCGTCAGCACATCCAACTGATATTTAGCAAAATCAGGATCAATCATGGACAGGGTAATGCAGTGGAAAGCCAGATCCCAGGCAGCAAACCAGGGATATTCCCACTTGTCACACATGGAGAGAATATCATCAGCGTAGAAATGGAACCACTCGCGATTTCTGCCCCGCTTGCGTTCTATTGGCAGTTTTGGTGCAGTGATATCGCCTTTCAACCAGTCTTCGATAATGTAGTGGTAATACTGCTTACACCACAACATACCTGCAAAGGCTTGCCGCTGGACATTTCGCCTATCTTCACTGAGAGGGAAGGGCGTGATGCGCTGATAAAACGCATCGGCTTCCTGCTTCCGTGCCGCAAAGACGGCGTTAAATTCATGCCCTAACGGTTGTGCTAAATTGGGCACATCACTAAGGCGTAGCTGAATGGTTTTGGTTTCTCCTGGCGAGAGTGTCAAGAGGTAATGAACAGCCACTTTTGTACCTGTTTGAGCGGGATTCACCGCTTCTTTGCGGCCCTGCACAAGATACTCATGAATGCCATCTTTCACGTAAGCGGAGGCATTGGGCAGTCCGAAAAGGCGCTCACTATTGGTCTCATTTTCTGTGAAGAGAACCTCTGCCTTTCCCTCTGCATAGAACCATCGTTTCTCTAAGGTCGGATGAAAGGCTTCAATCAGAGTGCTGTCATCGTCAGAATGAAGGGCTTGTAAGGTTGGTTTGTCTGATTTACCATCCCATGACCAGGTATTGCGGAACCAGAGCGTGGGCAGCAAATGCAGCGTTTTTGCTTCTGCCCCTCGATTGATGATGGTAATTTGGATCAGCACATCTTCAGCCGATCTCTTGGCATATTCCACAAACACATCGAAGTAGCGATTTTCGTCAAATATACCTGTATCTAGCAGCTCAAACTCTGGCTGATGTCGATCTCGGCGACGGTTTTCTGCTACCAGTTGGTCATAGGGAAAGGCTGTATGCGGATATTTATAAAGCGCCTTCATATATGAATGCGTCGGGGTATTGTCCAGGTAAAAATAGTATTCTTTGACATCTTCCCCATGATTACCTTCGTTACCTGTGAGACCAAACAGACGCTCTTTCAAGATGGAATCTTCACCATTCCACAGGGCGATCGCAAAACACAGTCGTTGATGGTTATCGGAAATGCCCAATAACCCATCTTCACCCCAGCGGTACGCGCGCGAACGTGCCTGATCATGGGAGAAATAGTCCCAGGCAGTGCCATGCTGACTATAATCTTCGCGCACCGTGCCCCACTGGCGATCGCTCAAGTAGGGTCCCCATCTGCGCCAGTGTGCTGTATGGGCGATCGCTTCTGCCAAGCGAATTTCTTCTTGAGTTTGCGCTGCCATAATGGGTACGTCCTCATACCAAAATAGGGTTTACCGCTTCATTGGTTTGCAAACTGAGGTTGGGAGCGATCGCACTATGCCATACAAAACGGTGTCAAACAAAACACTACAATCGCTCTCAGGATTGCAACCTGGAGGCTCACTCTAATTAAAAGCGATCTACCTGAGGCACACCTGAAGAAACAACACGATCAAATAAGACGTTGCTGAGGAGAGGCTGAAAGGGCGGAGTGCTCACTGCCAAAGATCGTTCTGTACTGAGTTTAACCCGTTTGAATGTTCAACTATTCACGACTCCTTGCCAGCGATCGCTGTGATGAATGTGCGATCGACTGAAATGAGTAAGCAAAGAGCCTTTTTGTTTGCGGAAAACACTAAATAAGTGCGAGATCGATTGAAATGCAAAAGCAAATAGGCAGAATGAGTAAGCCAATTAACGTCGAATCCACTGCACGTAAGTTTCTTCAGTACGGTAGGCATAGTGCTTGAGCCGAATGGCATTTCGTATCTGATTCAGCAGTTTCTTTGGGCGCTCTTGCCTAGCGAGTGTAGAGGCGGACTGCACGGTGCGTTTGATAGTACGCATGTTTGAATCCATAGTCAACCTGAAAATAGGCGGAAAGATTCTGCCGATCCACCTTCAGCAGGGTATTGTGCGGAAAGATTCTACCCAAGTGCTAGATTTGGGGTGTTATGCCGAATTATTCTGCCTATCTACCCACTACAGGATCTTAGGCAGAAACTTTCAGTCTATGAATATTTAGGTGGCTTTATCTCCATGTTGGGGCATTACCGTAAGATCACTGTTGGGTAGTTAGCTTTAGGTAGCTAGCAATGTTCTTCTTATAGAATAGGAATAACCATATTTTGTAGTTTCTTGTTTCGACTCTTGTTCTAAGCGCAGCTATGGCTCAAGGTTTTGTTTATGTTTTGCTCAATCCGTCATTTCCCGACCAAGTAAAAATTGGAAGAACAGAAAAAACTGTTGAGCTTAGGGCAAAACAATTACGAACTACTGGAGTTCCGACACCTTTTCTTGTGGTTTATGACGAGTTAGTGTCTAATTACGAGGTTGTGGAAGATATCTTACATAATAGATTTGCTGCTTATCGCACTAGCGGAGATCGAGAGTTCTTCCGCGTACCAGTTCGTGAAGCTGTGCGTGCCCTTCAAGAAACTGCGGCAGCTTATAAAATTTGTAACGAAGCTCCATTACATAAAGTAGAGATTTTATCGAGTATTGAACAAAAGTATGGGAGTTACTTAAAGCAAAATATTATTTCCATAGCAATTGTTCAACTGACAGATATATGTTTCTTAGAAATTACTCGTTTAACTTATCCAAAGGCGAGGGATCAAATTGTTGAACGAATGGATCTCTCAATTTTTGGGGCTGATGGTGGAGAGATGTTTCCAACGACAGTTCCTATTCAGGTAAATGCTACTCGTTTTCTTAATGAGTTAGATGATTACGACCTAATAATGACTGGTGCGCCTCTCTTCACTAGCGAAGCTTGTAATCAGATAGCATATGAATGGGAAGAGGGAGGGAAACTTGAGCAGCGTCGCTCTCGATAATTTAATATGTTGTAAAAGCAACCACCTAACAATTCGGGTGCAGCGGATTGACCAAAGCCGCTTGGGTTAAATGCAAAGACTCTGGCAACAGCTGACCCAAACCGTTAGAGGGTTAAAGTACCTGCAACTGCTATCGCTAGGGATTTAAGATAGCTTCAATGACAATCGCCAAATCAGGGAAAGCCAGTGGGTTAATTGTTCCACTGATGAGGTTTTGTTGGGAGGCATATGCACCATTCTGTGGATCGCGAAACACAACGAGTTGCATTGCTTTCAAGTTCACAACCCAATATTCTGGAATACCAGCCTCGGCATAGACCTTACTTTTGACCTCTAAGTCTTTTTCCAACGAAGACTCGGCATATTCGATTAGCCAAAAGATATTTTCAGGATAGGGATGGTGCGATCTATATTCGCGTCCCAGCCGCTGCACGATCGCAATATCTGGTTCTGGTTCCGAGTCATTGGGTAGCGTAATCGGGCTGTCCTGACGAATCTTGGCGCGGCTTCCTAGCACCTCTGTGAGGTATTCATCTGCCTCATTGCGAGCGTAGGCATGGGGTTCGCCTTCAACTGCCATTTCAACAATTTCTCCTTTCAGCAGTTCTACCCGCCGATCGGCTAAGATACCCGCTGCAATCATGCGGTGATAGTCATCCAGACTCCACTTAACGGTTGTGACTGTCATGGCTGGTTTCTCTGGCGATGGCTTCACTTTAGCATAGTGGTCTTCTCAATTAAACGCAGTGGATGACCATCTGGATCGCGTACCAGAAGCCCTTTTTTGAAACCTAATGGTTGCTGAGGAAGAGTGACAACATGGGGAGAAATAAAGGTAGTTTGATGGAGCTGTAGCCGATCAGCGATCGCTGCTACATCCTTTACCACCAGCGTCGTTTGCCAGTGCAGTAAATCATTCGGTTTGGCATCCGCAGGGAGCGATCGCCCATCTTTCGGTTCCAGGTATTCCAAAAACTCAATGCCAGGTCCATTGGGAGAACGCAACCCAGTAATATGCAATCGTGCTCCTTGCACATTGTTAAGATGTTCCTGCTCAGTGCCGTAATTTATGCTTTCCCCTGCCACTTTCAGACCAAGCAAATCGCGATAGAACTTGAGGCTGGCGGCTGTGTTGGAAACCACGATTGCCGTGTGGTCAATGCCTAAGAAAAGCTGGTTTGTTGGTTGCTGCCATTTTGGATCGCCCTTTCCCGGTGGAAAATAAATAATTTCTAAATTGTGCCCATCTGGATCTTTGAAGTAGAAGGCGCGAATGCCTGCGGCAGCTTGATTGGAGTCAGGAATACGCTGGGGAGCGGTGGAAGCATGTTGTACTTTGTACTTGCGCAAGTGTTGATAGGCTGTGTCCATATCCCTCACCGCGATCGCAATATGTTGAAACCAGCGATCGTGACTGCGCGAATCAATAGGAATCGGTCGTCCTTTTGGTGTCAGGTATTCCGTCAACTCAATCAATTCATTGCCGAGTTGCAGCTTAACGACCCGTAACCGCACTCCAAATAGTCCTTGCAGTTGCTCATACTCTGCACCCAAGACTTCTACATCTGAAACTTTCTTAAAAGATAAGACATTGGAGTAGAAATCGACTGCCTGATCCATATCTGAAACCGTCATGCCCACCGATTCTACGGCAATGACAGCGTTCTGCACTGTCTGTCGTTGAGCTAATTGAGTCAGGACGGCAGCGCTCTGCCGAGGTGTTTGGGAGCCTGCCTGAAGTTGCGATGTCGCAACAATCACTGCAAAGGCAACCGCACCGAGGAGCGATCGTTTGAATGTTTCAGTGAATTGTGTCGGCATCTTCAAACCTCAGCAGGCGATTCGGGCTTGAGGAGAGCAATTGATGTGCTCAATGCAGTATGTAAGAACGCCTCAACCTGCTGCTGTTGGGCTTCAGCACTGACGGACTCAGCGAGTCGGGAAGCAGGCAGTACAGCCCCAACCCAATGCTGAGTGTGCCAAAAACCATGACCGTCAAGGGCAGGAAGGCTGACTGCGTCTGGATAGGGGTAAGGAGACACGTACCAATACGGTTCGTGATAACTGGTGTCTCCGGGCGATAATCCCACTCCGACGGTGAGCGGGCTACCGTTTTTAGTGCCGGGAAGCATGATCAGCGTTGCCATATCAAAGTGATGCGGCCAGATCCGGGCAGCAGTTGCATCCTCTGTCGTTGCAATGATTGCCTGAAAGAGCAGATCAGTATTGGCATAGTAGTTTGTCAACTCGCTTAAGACCAATGGTTGACTGGCATCAAAATCCGCACCGTGGGCAAGGGGATGATCGGGAAAGTCATCATGGGGATAATCCAGAAACACAATCTTGCTGGCATCTACACCCAGTTGAGAAAGCTCTTGTTGAAGCCAGATCAGTCCTGCTGCCATTGTTTTTTCAGGCAATGGGAAAGAGGCGATCGTTTCACTCTGCTGATCCAACACAATTAATGTGAGGCTGACTGGATCAAGTGCCACCTGAAACGGCTTTGCTGCTTGAATGGCAGAGCCAACAAACACTTCTAAAACCGGATGCCATGCCAAACTAGTATGGCTGTAATCCGGGAGCGGTTCTGCCAATGCCGCGCCTGTAGCTGCAATAAACTGGATGGCATAATGCAGTTGCAGCCTACTTTCTACTAATTCAGCGGGGGGAATTTTAGCGATCGCCTGCCATTCGTTCATTGTTCTTACTCCGTTGATTAATCGTTGTCCTATTTCATGCGATCAATGAGATGCTCTCCGATTCGTAGGTCATTGGCAATAATGGTCAAAGTTGGATTCACTGCGCCACTGGAGCAGAAGAAGCTCCCATCGGTAATGTAGAGGTTGTCAATATCATGGGTACGGCAATTCAGATCTAGCACTGAGGTAGTGGGATCGTCGCCAAACCGACAGGTGCCAACCTGATGCCCAACGCCATCTAGCGGCAACCTGCCTGTATAGGTTTGACCCGCATCCACGAAGTAAGAGTAGGAGGTTTGGCAAGCATCTAGCCAGATCGCAACTCGTTTGTCTAAACCTGCTCCTACAAATCAAGGACAACTTTTGAGGTTTTGGGTTTAGAGATGCAAATCAGTACCGAACCATCCTCAACAGTTGCTGTGGGAGTTGTTTGGTACTCCACTTCACCTTCTAAAATTTTGCACTCGCAAGTGCCACAGATCCCTTGACGACAACTGTAGGGAGGATTCAAATCATTTGCTTCGGCAAATTCCAGAATGCTATCAGCATCAGCTTGCCAGGTAATTGTTTGATTCGATTGGGCAAAGACAATTTCCGCTGCTTCAACATTGTCATCATTCACTTCAGCAATTGGGCGATCGCTGGCTGTCTTACTTGCTTTTGTAAACATCTCAAAAAAGACTCGGCTTTCAGGTACACCGACATCTTTCAAGCCTGCGCGAATCGATTCTAGAAATGGAGGCGAACCGCATAGAAAGTACTCTGCTTCTTGTATAACCAAGGATTGAATTAAGTCAACATCCACATAGCCAGTACTGTGGTAATAACCAGTATCTTCCCCTTTCGGACGACTGTAGGCATAATGAACCGTTAGATTGGGATTTTGTGCTGCGATCTCATCCACCTCTTCTCGAAAGGCATGGAAGCTGCCATCACGCGCACCATGTAGAAACCAGAGGGGACGGTTTGGATTGAGACAAGCCAATGCTTTTGCCATACTTATCATGGGTGTAATACCAACACCATTACTGATTAGCACCGCAGGTATAGCCTTTTGCACATCGAGAATAAACTTACCGCCGGGTGGTTTTGCTGGAATCACTGAACCTTCATGAACCTGATCATGCATAAAATTGGATGCAATTCCCGGCATCACATCTAATCCTGGGGGCATCGGTTCCCGTTTAATCGATAAACGGTAATAATTGCAAGGTTCGGGATAGTCCGATAGCGAATAGGTACGAATCACCGGTCTTGCCTGTCCGGGAATATCCAGCTTAATGGTCAAAAATTGCCCTGGTTGGAAGTTGGGAATGTTGCCCTCATCTTCTGGCTGCAAATAGAAGGACGTAATTTCCTCACTTTCTTTGACTTTGCGAACAACCACAAAGTTGCGCCAGTCTTTCCAGATGGTGCTGTCGGTGGTTTGAGTGGGTTGGGCAGTTCGCTGATTCCCCTTACTTTTAGAAGCAAAGCCAAACAATGCACCACACCCTGCTCCAATGAAAGACGCGTATACGGCTGTCTTGTAGGCAGATTCGTCTTTCGACTTTGTTACTCCAATCGCGATCGCAGACGTGAGGGTAATCACCGAGAGAGTTGTAAATGCTGCGGTTAAACTTCTGACGAATGGATTTTGAATTCTTTCCAGACTTTCAAACATACTTCACTCCTGATGAATACTGAGTTGGCGGCTATCCAGCGGCGATTGGAAAATAGAAGACCAGGCAACAAATGACTAACCTCTACACCAATTTGTCGCTCAACATCTGCGATCCATTACCCATAGCTTGCTCTCGATAGCCACAGCGGAAGATACAGCGTTTATTGTTGTGATGGTGGAGTTTGGCACAGCGTACTGCTTTCCTTCCCCTCAACCGAACATAGACCTCAGAGGCTGACCACATCCCCAACAACGGTGCAGTGAAATAAACCCAGATGGCTGTCCAGTTGTGAGCAGGAATTGCCGAGGCTAATGTGCGGGCAGGGTTCATGCTCATGCCCGATAGGGGAGCTTCTAAGGTGATATAGATGGCAATTAACATCCCTGCAAATATCCCAGTAAAGCGCGCCAGTTTGGGTGTATTTGAAACCACCAGAATCATCATCATGACACCAAAGGAAATGATGAGTTCTGCTAGAAATGCAATCCCTGCTCCCCCGGCTCCAGGAATGGTGACGACATAATCGACGGTGGGATGAGCGATCGCATCTCCCAGAATCTTCGCTGCCAAGAACACTCCCAACAAGGCACCGACAAATTGCGCCACGATGTAGAAGAGGGCATCCATTCGTTTAATCTTGCCAAGTCGGAAGAAGGTGAGGGTGACAACAGGATTGATGTGTGCTCCGGATTGTTTACCCCAGGGGGAATAGATGATGGCGATCGCCGTTAATCCCATCGCTACCCCAATGATAAAACGGCGTAGGAGTGGGTCAGTAATTGCCTGATGAATCAGCGAGGCTGGATGCTCCAGGACTGCTGTGACGATACTGGCAGAAATCATAAAAAGTCCCAGACCCGCAGCTTCCATCAAATATTCCGGATAATGGCGGCGTAGAACGTTCATTACTGCTCCTGATAATTCCAAAGCAACCCACCATCTACAAAGAACGTGCTGCCTGTGATGTAGTCCGCATTAGATGAAGCCAAGAAGGCAACGAGAGAAGCCACGTCTTGTGGTTGTCCTAAACGACCCAGTGGAATGTTTTTGAGCAATGCACCTAACTTTTCTGGGTCATTTAGCAGCTTGGTATTAATTGGAGTTTCAATTGCCCCTGGAGCTACGTTGTTAATCGTGATGCCCAGCGCGCCCAATTCCACTGCCAGATTTCGGGTAAACATCTTCATGCCACCTTTGCTGACGCAGTATGCCGTGAAATTGGGGAAAGGCAAATCCTCATGGACAGAACTGATGTTGATGATTTTGCCGGGTCGTTTAGTTTCCAGCAGATGTTTCACAAACGCCTGTGTGGCAAAAAACACACCCTTCAAATTGACATTCAGTACCGCATCGTAATCTGCTTCAGTGACTTCCCAAAAGGGAGCATGTTTTTCGATGCCAGCATTGTTGACTAAAATATCGAGCTTGCCAAAATGTCCAATGCTTTCTGTGATCAGTTCCCGCGCCATATCCACACTACCCAAGTCGGCTTGAATTGTGTGACCACGGGAGTGAGGGCACTCTGCCATATAGCACTTGCCACCGATCTCCTTCACCTTCTCCAGAGTTTCCTCAGCGCCTTCCGGGTGAGAGCGATAGTTGATCACAACATCAGCTCCCGCCTGTGCAAGCCGGAGGACAATTCCCTGTCCAATCCCTTGACTACCGCCTGTAACTAGAGCAACTTTACCTTCGAGTGTCATGAGTGATCTCCTTATATAGCGATCCTATTTGATTGTGAAACCTTACTCATTGGGCGGTAACTAATGACCAATGACCAATGACTACTAACAATCATTCCTCAATGTTCACCAATCATTTAGCACTGTTATAGATGTTATTTGTCACTTATCGTTAGTTATTTGTCGTTTGCGTTTTATAAGATATCAATGACTGCTAACTACTGACCAATAACTATTGACTAGCCAATTTGGCAGCCCCAAAAGTTGCGTTGAACTTGCGGCACCAGATAACAGCAGATTCGTATTCTGTTAAGTTGACATTCGTAGGAATAGCGTACCGTTGAGCACCACTAAATTTTTGCAAGGGTGCCAGAAGCGCATAATCGCCTTCCTTTAATGGATATGCAGGTGGTTTAGTGGAACCGAGTACATCACTGGAACGGTGCAAAATCACAACCAGATCTGGTCCCATATCGGAGGTCTTAAATGCCTCATCAAGTTCTAAAAATGCTTTGCCAGCTTGAGTGATAATGCGAGCCACTCCTTGAGTGGGATGTTCTCCGGGGGCAAAGCTTCCAGATCTAACAGTTGTTGGCTTTGCAGTATTCGTTGATTGGGCAATTGACTCTGATTGAGCCGATTGTGCAGGAGGAGTGGTGGCTACAGGAGTGGAATTTTCAGTGGTCTGTTGTTTAGCAGCTTCTCCGGCACAACCGACTAGCATTAGAGAAACCAGACCGAACGTTACCCAACGCTTTAATTTCATCAGAAACTTCCTCAGTATGACATTGGGATGTTTGTGTTTTCAGATGCATTTATTGTGACTGGAAGTGGCGATCGTCAAATGATAAGTGCCTAAGGAAATCAGTCTAAAAAACTGATATTTCAACGCAAAAACTTTTAGACGCTTTTCAGGAAACTCTCATTTAGATCAGTTTGAGTGGAGACACTCAGTGATTTTTCACAGTCAGGCGGACAGGCAGGATTAGTTTTTGAATTTCAACAGCCGCCGGGTGCGTGCAATCAAAGCATCTACCCTATTCACTGCCAACAGTGACAGATAAACGATCACCCCCATCACCCCTATGACTACATCCCATTACGACCTGATTATCGTCGGTACTGGCGCAGGCGGTGGCACTCTTGCCTATCGTCTCGCGCCCACGGGCAAAAAGATTTTGATCCTGGAGCGAGGACCATTCTTGCCCAGAGAGAAAGAGAACTGGGACACCGTGCAAGTTGTACAGAAAGACCGTTACCATACCTCAGAAATCTGGTATGACAACAAAGGACAGGCAATTCATCCCGGAGTGGGTTACTTTGTGGGTGGCAACACCAAAGTCTACGGCGGTGCCCTATTCCGTTGGCGAGAACAGGATTTTGATCAGGTGATCCACAAGGGTGGCATCTCTCCCGAATGGCAACTTAAGTACAAAGACTTTGAGCCTTATTACACCCAGGCAGAACAGCTTTACGAAGTGCATGGTCAGCGCGGGATAGACCCAACAGAGCCTTCTGCAAGCGAGGCTTATCCCCATCCCGCTATCAGGCATGAACCACGCATTCAGGAGATTCACGAGTCATTGCAGCATCAGGGCTACCATCCCTTTTATCTGCCGTTAGCAATTAAGTTAAATGAAGTGAATCGCCGTTTGAGTGCCTGCATTCGCTGCAATACCTGTGATGGTTTTCCCTGTTTGGTAGATGCAAAAGCGGATGCGGATGTCAACTGTATCCGTCCAGCCGAGCAATATCACAATGTCACGCTGCTGACGGAAGCAACGGTCACGCGATTACACACCAGCCCTTCAGGGCGAGAAGTCACAACCGTAGAAGTCGAAATGAATGGCGAAAGTCATTTGTTTTCAAGTGATATTGTCGTGGTTGCCTGTGGTGCCATTAATTCTGCTGCTCTGCTATTGAAATCAGCTAATGACCAACATTCCAATGGGCTGGCAAATAGTTCCGATCAGGTTGGTAGGAACTTAATGAAGCACCAGAACGGAGCCATTATTGGAGTCACCAGAAAATCGAATTTGACGACTTTTCAGAAAACATTAGCAGTCAATGATTTTTACTGGGGGGATGAGGATTTTGATTATCCGATGGGTCATGTGCAATTGCTAGGCAAAATCAATGCCGACATGATTGCCCAGGAATCTCCTTCAGTGCTGGGTCTGTCGTTTCGAGAACAGCATGCTTTTGAGGCGATCGCATCTCACTCAGTCGATTGGTGGCTGACGGCGGAAGACCTACCGGAGCCAAATAATCGCGTCACGTTGCACGGTGATTCAATTCAATTGAGTTACACTGAAAACAATACTGAAGCTTACAATCGCCTTTTAAATCGATGGATCGGAGTCCTCAAAAGCATTAACTGCGGTGAGCAAATTATTCCTGCGTCCTTCTATTTCCGCAAAAAGCTATCGTTGCAAGGAGTTGCCCACCAGTGCGGAACCTGCCGTTTTGGCGAAGATCCCACCACCTCAGTGCTAAATCTCAACTGCCGCACCCATGACGTGGATAATCTCTATGTGGTGGATGGGAGTTTCTTCCGCTCAAGTGCCGCTGTGAATCCTACGCTGACAATTATTGCGAATGCACTGCGAGTGGGTGATCATTTGATTGAATTGATAGGATGAGAGCATGATATTCAGGCATCTTTGGTTTTTATCCCATCAAATGTACAAGGATCAGATTGTCATTGAATCCTTGGCTAGAAACATACCAAATGACACCACTAAAAACTACATTCATTCAACTTAGGCGTATGGTTAGACTAAGCCGGACGGTCACCCGTCCGACTCGTCTGCAAAACCGGACGTGAACCTTTCGCTTCATCCGGCTCCTCAACCATTGGGTGCTTGTCATGCATACCGGAATGAACCTGGTCGTGGCAATGCTGATGTAATAGTGTCAGATTGTCCCATTGATGATTTTGATGCTTGCCGTCCACATGGTGGACTTCCAGCAGGTCATCTGACTTAAAGCACAATCCGCAATGTGAGCATTTTCCCTGTTGCCGCTTCAGCAGTTTGGCAATCCGCGTGGAGAGTTCTGGGTGTTTGCCCCTGCGGGTTCCCCAGTAACTCCAGTCCCCATCGAAAGGACTGCGACTGCCCTGAACTTTGACATGCCGAACAATGGGAGTTTGAACGTGAGTACGAAGCCGCACCGGGTTCTCTCCCTGCTGGGCCGCAAAGACCCATCCTCCTCCTTGATTGACTAGCCAGTAACGACTGGCTCGCCATTGTCCACTCTTGTTGGGATGGCGATGCTGTGCCCAGGCTCGCAGCTTTTGGTAGAGCAAGTAATCCAGCTTGGAGTAAGCCGCCTTGCTACACTGCGCAGAGAAGTAAGCCGACCATCCCCGAATCATCGGGTTAAGGTGTTGAATCAAAGCAACTTGTGGGGCTGCTTTGTGGCTTCTAATCACCTTCTGCAATCGCTGAAGGTGTCTCTGCATGGCTGCTTTGCTGGGCTGTATCAGTGTCTTATAGCCTTTCATTGACCGCCCGGATTTATATTTGCTCATTCGATATTGCCGAATAGAGAAACCCAGGAAGTCAAACCCGACCTGCCCATCCACAGATTCGAGGGTGTGGCAAATGCGGGTCTTATACCAATTTAAATTGAGTAGAGGGCAAAAGTTGCTTCCGTCACAGGTTATCCCTTCATCCTTGATGCCCTATCTGCCTTGAATACTCTTTAAATTGGTATTACTTGGCTTGAATGCCAATCCCATCTTTTCCAACCACCTGGAGAGGAGTTGTTGAGCGTGTTCAATGACCTGTCGTTCCGGATGGATGACCACCAGGTCGTCGGCATAGCGGATCACCCTTGCCCCCTTGCAATAGCGGGCAATATAGGTTTCCATGCCATGCAAGGCCACATTCGCTAGTAAGGGAGAGAGACTACCGCCTTGTGGAACGCCTTGAGGCGTTTCACTGAATTGGAAGTTGTCCATTACCCCTGCCCGCAGCCAAGCTCGGATTTGTCGAGTGACAAACGGGCTAGCGTTCAGCTTCTTCAACAAAGGTTGTTGCGCAATCGTGTCGAAACACTTTGCCAGATCGGCATCTAAAACCCATTTCGGTTGATGACAAACCTGGAGGTAGATCGCCATGATTGCATCGTGACAGGAGCGCCCTGGGCGAAAGCCGAACGAGTATGGCTCGAACTTAGCTTCCCATTGGGGTTCCAACGCTAGCTTAAATAGAGTTTGTCTTGCCCTATCCTCTAGAGTTGGAATATGCAGCGGTCTGAGTTCTTCCCGGTTGCCCGGTTTAGAAATCCAGACCCGACGCATGGGAGAGGCTTTGCTCCAACCAGACTGAAGACGTTGGGCAAGTTTCAGCCGTTGATTCGGTGGAAGCGACTTTAAGCCGTCGATGCCTGCTGTCTTCTTGCCCGCATTGTCTTGCGTCACTCGTCGAATTGCCAGAACTCTCGCTGCCCAAGAGTGAATCAGGAGTCGCTGAAGCCTGCGCACTTTTGCTCGTTGACCACGACCAGCGGCTCGGTAGATTTGCTTTTGCAACTTAAAGACCTTCCGCTCCAGCTTGCGCCAGGGGATGGACTTCCATTCATACGTAGTCGTTAACTCGCTCATGACGTGTCTATTGCGACTGACAACTCTACCTTCCCAATGGCTGTGTCTCCGTCTGCATATCCCCTGGCTTTCCCAGAGGCATTGGCTTCTGAGACAATCCTTCCTCCCCACCCCATGCGGCTGACTACCTGCTCTGACATCGACCATTCAGAGAGCGGTCGGGGAGGTTACTTTGTTCCCATCTTCCGTTTTGCGCTGACTGTAGGCTCCCACTCTCCACCGGGTTTCTTGCTGAGTGCTTGCAGGTCAGCGTTGCAACTGCCTGCCAGTTATCCTTTCCCTTTTGGGCAAGCCCATAAACCCGCGTAGGCTTGTTCACGATAACGATGGTTCAAATGTGGGTTCACTTTCGTTAGCCTTGGTTAGCTCTGCTCGACGGGATTCCCGGTCGGGTTCCGAGTGACCGCCTTTTAGCCCTGCTTCAAGCGATTGAGGGTCAGTCGCACACTTGAGGGCTACGCTGTTACCCCAGCACTAGGGGAGTTGGAATTGTCCAACCTGGACGCACCACACGAAAGATGAGTTATCAAGGTTCAGAACCCTGACTCCGCTTTATTTCTAGTCCTTTAGGACTCGATTTGAGCGGAAACAAGTCGCACGCAACGATTCGTGTAAAAAAGGGCCATATGCGCTAGAGAAGTATCAATACTTACCAAAATTGCTAATCGGTCAGGCAACTCATCATTTTACTAATAGGCTTGTAGAGCTTGAATAGTTGCGAAACGAGCAATGAGTCAACGATGAGACCGGGCTTTGGAGTCCTTAAAGTCTGCAAGATTACGCTTGTAGTATAAGATTCTGGAATTGAATCACGCCTTTGTATAGCAGCCGAGAAAAAATGGTCGCTAAGGACAAACTGTCCCACTTACGGTGTTTGGTCTAGTTGCAGTAAGAAAGCTAGAACAACGTAAGATCAAGCTTTTACAGCATAAACTGTCCCAGAAACAATCGGAAATGGGACAGTCAACACAATCAAGTGCCCAATCAAAGCAATTGCTAGAAGCCTTAAGCAGTAGGCTTTCTAGGCTTAGCGACCAAAATTTCTCTATTGCTATACAAGGGCGCAATCGAGCGAAAGCAAAATGCAAACGGCACAACTGAAAGCAAAGAGACAGTTCGTAAGATTTGCCCTGACACTCCCCGATGGGCGATCAAGCGTGTTCTCGGTAAGCCGATGGATTTCTGGAGGCGGCTAAGACGTTCGCGGCTGCTGGCATCATTCCCCATCATTTAGTGCAGGTCACCGCTGATGAAATTCGTGCAGCTAGAGAGCGGATTGGCGACAGCTTCAAAGGAGTACTGCCAAAAGGCGATGTGCGTAGGGTCAAGCCTGGACTATCTGAAGAGACAGCGGCAGGAATTAGAGCGCACATTTTAGGAATCGAGTCTGCTGACTCTTCGACAATGAATTAAAAAGCAGCCTGGTAAGTGGCTGCTAGGCTTGATGGAGCGCGATCGCTGAAGTCGTTTGCTAGTTTACAGTCAATACTTTACGGAACACAACCTTGTCATCACCTGCTGCATAAAAGTCACGAATCCGTGCCTCTTCTTCGTAGCCATACTTTACATAAAACTTTTGTACTAAATCGAAGCTCGCTAAGGTTTCCACCAGCAGCATTCGTCCACCACGCGCTTTCAACGTTTCTTCGACATGGCGCAATAGCTTGCCACCGTGTCCCTGTCCCTGGTGAGCGGGGTGAACCGCGATCAGCTGCAGATTCCAAGTTTGATCCGTCATCCGTTCCGGTTCACAGTAAGCCACTCCGATGCTCCCATCGTTGTCTTGGTCATGGGTGAGCCAGAACCGTTGGGTGTTACCGTTTTGTAGAGGATCACGACCGTCACCATCAATAAAATAATCGGTCAGCAGTTGATTCACCACCTCCAGTTCACCTGGCTGAAAACCGATCGCCTCGGCGATGGACAGTATCGCAGCCATGTCATTGGGCTTGCTCAGTCTAATCATAAGGGCAAAAATGATAACAGTTGTTATGTCATACAGAAACATAACAACTGTTATGATGTAAGTCAAGATAGCTGCGATGTATGGCTGAGAACTGAGGAATGCTATGGGGTATGACGATCGCCGTATTGAAGTGGCTCAAGCGGCATGGCGAGTGATTGTTCGAGAAGGGTTGGATCGCGCCAGTATGCGGGCGATCGCGCAAGAACTGGGTTCTTCCACTGGAGTTGTCACTCACTACTTCCGAGATAAGGAAGAACTCATCTTATTTGCTCTAGAACAAGTGGTTGAAAACACTTTAGAGTACATGAGAGCTTGTGCTGGGAAGCGACAGGGAAGCGACCGATTAGAGCAAATGATTTTTGCTGCTCTACCTTTGGAAGACAGTGGTAGGGATGATTGGAAAGTTTGGATCGCATTTTTGGGCTACTCAATCGGGCACGATCACCTGATTCAGCAGCATCAAAAACGCTATGATCACATTCGGCAAATTCTTTATCAAGAGTTGGCTGAGTTACAGGCGGCTAAGCTGATCCGAGCCGATTTAGATTTGATCCTTGAAGCAAATGCACTCATCGCTCTAGTGGATGGCATTGGCACTGGAGTTGTGATCTGCCCTGAGCAGTTTTCAGCAGAGCAACAACGATATCTTGTGCATCAACATATCCACGCTTTACGAGCATTATCCTAAACACCCCTCATCTGACAAGATGTGTCAGTCAGCCAGACTTCAATAGTTTAAGCCTTTAAAGATATTGCTTTTTTCAAACTCAGCCTAGACGAGGCTTCTAGGTCATCTGGCACCTTTTTGCCCTTATGTCATCTCGACCCCAAACTTACCTTTCCAATATCTTAGTAAGTCTATCTGGATTCCAAATCTCCTCTGCCAACTTTTGGTAAAGCATCTGTCGAGCGTCTAGGCCAGCCTTGGTAAATTGGGTATGAGGAGTAAACGGCAAAGCCGTCTTTTGGATGTATCGCAGAAAACCTGGATTGTGGCTGTAACAATCAGGATTCAAAGACTGCACCAGGATATTCTGCTTAAGGTACTCCGGTAGTTTCTTGTCATAGGGCAATGCCCCATAGCTGGCGTTAAATGATTTGGGCAGCAACAGTAAACCACCTATGCGGTTGCGGTATTCGTAAAAGTCGGTCTCTTGAGGAAACTCCTCAGTGTAACGATCAGGCATATTTGCCCAGATATGCTCAACCTCGTAGCGGTTAGGTCCAGCCCCAGAAACATACTCTCGATACCGGGATGGCAAACCAGACTGCTGCTCGATATGGTTAGTAATCCGGGCCAAAAACTGGTGAACGGCATTACGGTTTTGTTGGTGCAACCGCAAGCGATCGTTGGAAATAAAGGTCTCCTGATTCTCATCTAACTTGAGCCGTAAAATATCGGCTAGACCGGTCACCGTCTGACCACGAATATCCCGCATCACCAGGAACATAGCGTATTGCATAGTCGAATAAGCAATCACGCGAAAGTTCCACAAACGACGGGCAATTAGAATATCCAGGAAAGTCCCCACCAAGCACAGCTTTTTATCAACTGTTGTGGCATCATCATCCGGTGTCAGGGGAGCCAGCAAGAGCGGGTATTGCAACGTGAACTCATGCTGAGCGTTATAGAAAACTTCTTCTAAACCGGGTGTCAGGCTTCTGGCCGCTCGACGCAAGCGCATGTACTGTCTCGTGTAGAATGCCATGTCTCGTTCCACAAAACGGAAGAAATCTGCACTCTTGTTCAGTCCAATCTCTTTTTGATGTTCCCGAACCCAACGGTGAAACTCCGTTCCGAGTCGATCAAACTCGCCAGGCGTAGCGCCTTTCTTCCGCTCCCTGATAGTTCGGGCATATTGACTGCGTAACCAAGTCTTGAAGGCATCGGCGTCTTCATCTTTGCCAAGATCCACTAGCTCTGCTACCCGGTTCTTCCAAATCTGGTTGGCCTTATGCTTTTTATCATCTTCACTAACATTAGCCAGGATAAAACCCTTGAGCATATCCGTAGGGGTTAGCGACAACCCACGATCGTTCATAGTCTCAAAGATGGTGTAAGCATCCTCATCTGAGTAAGCTGTAATCTCCACCATGTGGACGTTCTCGATCAACCAATCCACAAAATAGGATAATGCCTCGCCGGACAAGTCCTCTGGAAAATGCTTTTCTATGTCGAGGTAACGAGCCAAAATGTTTTTGACAGATTCAGGCTGTTCCGTATCATCAAACGGTTGCTGGTTAAACAGCGCCTCCATTGCCGGGGTGCGTTCTTCAACATTTAGATTGAAAGACTTCTGGTCGTATTTCTCCGAAAAGATTAATTCGGACAGCTTTCCAGCAATGTCTTTTTCCCGTTGAAGGTTGTGCAGAAAAATCAGTAGCAACGTGAGCGTCGTAAGACGTTGCTGACCATCAATGATGAACTTTTGTGTTTGCTTCTGGCTAATAATAATCGAACCAAGGAAATAATGACCGTACTTCTCCACTTCACTGCGGTCATGGGCAATGTCAAAATCATCAAGGAATTTGGCTGCCAGATCTTCCAGTAGCTCAATCACCTGCTTGGTGTGCCACTTGTACTCACGCTGGTAGTAGTCAATTGAGTACTTATTCCCACTCAGCAGTTGACGAATGGTTCTGGCTTCTCCGCGAATTTCCTTCATGCACTTCCTCAGCCGAAAATGGGGTTCTTTGCATGACCCCTCGAAAAGGTATATTCCACGACGAGATACGTGAGTCTTACTTTAAGAAGCTACTTAGTCTTTGTCTCCGACTCCAGCAAACGCTGCATAGTCGAGAAACGTCAAGAAACTTCATGCCAGGTATTCCAGCGTTTCATAAGGTCTAAGACGACACTGTTGGCGAATTATTTCTTCATAGCTGAACTACCTATTCCGTCGTTACTCGACTTACAAAATCAATGACTTTCAGCTAAGGAACGACAGCAGTTCAGGTCTCTCAGTGCGTTAAGCAATGTTTCGCCAACAGTGTCTACGCTACCTTTGCCCCTATTATGACTGAGCGATCTAATCGGAAGCTGATAGCTGGCTGAGAATTTTGCTGGAGAATTTGAGAACTTGCTTAAAAAATACTGAATGATTCTCATTCCTAAGCTTTGGGGAGCGTAATCGTAAAAGTAGCCCCTTGCTTGCCGGGGGAATGGTACGCGAGAACGCCTCGATGGAGTTCGGCAATGATTTGATAACTGTTTGTCAGCCCCAGTCCCATGCCTTTGCCGACATCTTTGGTGGTGAAAAAAGGATCAAAGATTTTGGACTGAATCTCTGGTGCAATGCCAATGCCATTGTCAAGAATTGAAATCGTAATATTAAGATTGTCCTCTTCAGTGATGATTTGGATAATTGGCGATTCAATATTGGTCAAATTTGTGATTTGAACGGCTTGATCAATTGCCTCGATCGCATTAGTCAGCAGATAGAAAAAGGCTTGATTAAGTTGACTGGGATAACAAGGTATTGTCGGCAAAATACCATATTCCCGCTGAATTTGAATTGCCGGACGCAGATCGGTAGGAGCGAAACGTTCTTGTAGCAGAATCAGAGTGCTTTCTAGTCCTTCGTGAATATCTACTGCTTTATGATCCGCTTCATCGAGTCGGGTAAAATTCCGAAATGAGATGACGAGATTACGAATGCGTTCTGCACCTGATGCCATCGACTGGATCAGCCTTGGCATATCCGCCTGAATAAAGTTGAGATCAATCGCTTGAATTTTTTCTTGTAAGGCGGCGGATGGCTGAGCGGGTTCTTGTTGATACTGGGAAATTACGGCGAGTAAATCTTGAGTGTAATTCGCAAGGTGCGTTAAGTTCGCGCGAATAAAATTAATCGGATTGTTGATTTCGTGGGCAAACCCAGCGCTGAGTTGACCCAGCGAGGACATTTTCTCGGTGTGAATCAATTGGGCTTGAGTTTGCTGAAGATTGTTGAGGGCAATCTCTAACTGACCTGCGATTTGGCGCAGATTGGCTTCGGATTGTTTCCGTAGGACGATCTCATCCACCGTTTTCTGATGGGTTTGATGGCAGGCTTGAATCACTTCTTGCAATTCATTTTGAATTTGATACTGTAATGACACGAAATCCTGAAATGGTTGGGCTTGGTCAATGGAGTCCCCCGCTCGCCGCACATCCGCCTGCAATACCAAAATGGGATGAATCAGACGATGGTTTACAATCCACATCATCAACGCCGTAACACTCGCTGAAATCAGTAGAACCAACCCCAAAATTCGCCCTGAAAATGCTACTAAATCTTCAGCTACCCGCGTTGCATCATAGGACAGCAGGAGATAGTAGGTATCATCCTGAAGCGTGACCGAATAGGCAATTTCATAACGCCAAGGAGAGTCATAGTGGAGTGTGTTTTGGCCTGCTTTCGCTTGCTCAAAGCTGAACGTTGCACTTTCTCCGTACTGCCTGATGAGACGACCATCGGCACGATAGATTGCGCCTCCTTGCATCCCGACATCTTGTTGCAGATGCGGCAGGTGCTTGGCAAATCCAGAAATTTCTGCATCCGCTATCGCCAGTGCATTGATCGTTGCCTTCGCCGTCATGGCGATCGTGGTTAGCTGTTCACCCTTGCGACGGTAAGCAGATGGCACAAAAACCAGGACTTCAATCCCTAAAATGCCTATAAAAACCCACAAGCCCATCTGCCGTGATAAGCGCGATGTAAACGTTGACAGGAGACGATGGGCAAGCAATTTCATAGCATCGATCAAGGTGAGTTAGATAGCGCAAGCACGGTTTTGAAGCCGAGCGGAGGGGGCGATTCCTTCGGTTAGGTTAACTTAGCCTGGGATCTAGAGCGATCGCTCCTTTCTGCTTTGCTTCCCACTGTCTAACTTTAAGCCTAACTTTAAGCGACGATCGTCACAAACCAGTGCTGATCCAAAACCCTAATGACCCCAGCCGTCAACCGCTTAGCTGCCAGTGATGACCATTTCGCCTACAGGCATTGACAGCGCCCGGTCTGGTTCAATCGTGACCACAACTTCTGTAGTCCCGCCCCATTGATCCAGCGGTAGTTCCAAAAATACCTCACCGCGATCGTTCGGCTCAAAATCGCCACAAGTCACTTTCCGCCCATCCACCAACGCCCACAGGCGATAAACTTTACCCTTCGGTAATGGGGCAACATCCCGCAAGACCAACAGGGCAGAACTCTTTGTGGGAACCATAATCAGGCTTCCAGAAGAATGCAACTTTGGATTTGTGCCGATCAAGGTCAAAAAGCGATTCTTTGGTTGACGCAGCAGGTTTACTGCTTGCTGATAGCGGGATAGCTCTTTGCGGGTCGTTGCCAACTCGGTTTGACGAATGCGATCGAGGGTTGCCTGGGCAGTTGCCAACTGTTGATGTAGATGATGATTTTCGAGTTCGGTTGCTGCTAATTTCTGATGCAGCCGATAGGTTTCAATGCCTAAACCTGCAATCATCACAGCGGCGATCGCGCCTCCCCATTTCCATGACAATCTCATCCAACTCCTTGTTTTTGCGGGAGAACGGGTCGCAGGAGAGGCTTCTGCCTCAGCCGCTTGCAGAATCCGCGTTTCTAGCTGCTGAGATGGTGAGGAGACAGGCAACGACAATGGTATTACTGCTAGGGTCGATTCTAGCCGACGCAGCTCTATTAACAGATCTGGGTTGTGATCCAGCAACTGTTTCACCTGAACGGCTTCTTCAGGAGTCAGATCGCCTAGAACGTACCCTGCAAGCAGGTTTTCCAATTGTTCAGAAGGCTCAAGGGGTGCCATCGTTACTCCATCCAATCCTTTAAAAGTTGTTTTAGTTTTAAGAGTCCCTGACGCGATCGCGTCTTTACCGTTCCGAGCGGAATCTTCAACTGCTCAGTAATCTCCGACTGACTCAGCCCATCATAGTAAGCCATCTCTAATACTTGCCGCTGGCTGTCAGGTAAGGCTTGCAATGCCTCTGAGACGTGATGTGAGAGTTCCGTTAGAGAGGCATTTTCTAGAGGGGCATTCGGCGCATTCGGCGATTGGTTATGCTGCCAGCGTTGCAGAAGTTTTTGCTTCGATTTCACCTGATTTAAGCGGTTGATTGACCGCGATCGCGTCATCGTCAGCAGAAACGCCACCACAGAACCGCGAGCCGGATCGTAGGTTTTGGTGCGCCAGAAGGTAAGAAACACTTCCTGAGTCAAGTCTTCGGCTTCGTGAGCGTTGCCTAAAATCCGCAATGCCAGACGGTAAACCACTTCGCCATAGCGGCGGTAGAGCACTTTTAGGGCAGCCAGATCACCTGATCGCATCGCCCGAATCACCGTTGTATCCTCATGGTCTGCTAGTGCCATGTTAGAAGAACCAGCGAATTCCACTGACCACATAGTATGCCCCTGCCAAAATCAATATGACACTTCCCACACCCACCACCCAATCAGAATGCCGGAGCAACACCCGGCTTTGCTTCGCCAGTCCGGCAAACAAGCTGGCGAAAAAGATAATCGCTGTGTATCCCAGGGCATAACTCACCATTGTCAGCACACTGAGAATCTGTGAACCACTTGCAGCAGAAGCAGCCAGTACCGCAAACAATACTGGACTGGCACACGGTGAACTAACCAGAGCAAAAGTTACACCCACCCCATAAGAACCTGGAATAGGCAGAGAGACCTGGGTTTGGGGTAACGGCAGATGAATGATTCCGGCAAAGCTCAACCCCATCAGCAGGATGACGATACCGATAATCAGATGCACCACTCCTTTAAAGTCCACAATCACGGCGGTCGCAAAGGAAGAGAGCAATCCAAATAAGCTTAAGACCGTCACCGTTCCCAAAACAAACCAACCCGCTTTCACGAATGCATCCCAACGAGACGTGACTTTGAGCGTACCGATGTAGCTCAGGTTCACGGGCAGCAGTGCCAGGATGCAGGGGGAAAAGCTGGCAAGCAATCCGCCTAGAAACGCCAGAGTTAATAGAATGAAGGGATTGCTAGTGTCCTGTCGCTCAAACCACTGCTGATAGGTGTTCTCAACCACGGAAATGAAGTAGTCGATGCCAGTGGAGATTGCTGTGAACCGATCGCCCATTAGCACAAGCAATCCGGCTCCAACAAACAGAACCACGGGCAGTAGCCACTTTCGAGATCGATGGAGCGATCGATGGTGAGTAGACACTGGCAACTCAGAATCTTTTTGAGTCATGGGTTAGTTGTTGCAGAAATATCAATGAGGTGTCTTTCGGAAGCTTGCTTGGATTTTGGATTGAATCTAAAATTCAAAATCTAAGATTCTTAAATCTACTTCTTCATTTGGGCGATCGCAGGATCGAGAACTGCCACATAATCTCCTTGATTGGGATTGTTGCGGAACTGCTTCAACACTTTGCCCGTAGCAGGATCAATGATGGCAACCATCGACGTTTGGGTTTTATTTGCCATCAAGAACTCACTCAGCCCCAATTGTTTCGCTTTCGCCTCAGCCATTTGTGTAGTGCCGCGATCGGTGACATCCAACACAACAAAGTGTGCCTTACCCTGATATTTCTGCTTCAAGCTGGATAAGGTAGGCGCAATATTTTTACATCCTGGGCACCAACTCGCGTAAATATCTACAACCACAGGTTTTCCTTGCAATTGTTGAGCCAGCGGTTTTGCCATTGCGCCTGCAATTTGAACCGGTTGAGAAATGCTCAATTCTGGTTTGGCATTCACCAAGGTTGTTAAACCAAAAGCAGCAATCACGCTGCTAACACCCAGACTCAGGAATAGGAATGACTTAAGAGAACGGTTCATCGTTTAACCTCATCAATTAGGGTTCATTTGATATACAAAGCCAGAACCAAAATGGATTTAAGGCATCTTGCCTGAGAGTAACGCAAGATGCCTTTCTTACAAACCTCTATAAGTGATCCATTCAGTTTGCTTAGACAAAGACAGAATCCGTGATTCGAGCGATATTTACATTTCGCAATGTGACCAGTTCGTCACTTCCGAAACTAACCAGGGTGTTGCGACCCAGTGAGGTAAGGGTTACATCCTGAAATCGCAAACCACTGGGCAAGCTGATGCGATCCTGTTCACCAAAGTCGGTGATCGTATCGAAGCCTGTGCCTGTGGACAGGGCAAAGGTGTCGCTGCCAGCACCGCCTGTCAGTGTGTTGAATCCGATACCACCGGAGAGGTAATCGTCTCCAATGCCGCCCCGCAAGCGATCGTTGCCCTCGTTGCCATACAAATAATCATTGCCCGCCCCGCCTTCCAGAAGGTCATTTCCCAAGCCACCAAACAACTTATCGTTGCCCAGTCCACCATACAGGCGATCGTTGCCCCCATTGCCGTTGATCAAATCGTCGCGATCGGTTCCGGTCAGGTTATCTCTACCATCGTCTCCATTGATCGTGTTGAAAATGCGGAAGCGGGCGATTTGATAGTTAGGCGCGGTAAAATCAGCGTTGGCAAATTGAGGAGTGCTGAGAATTGGCCCACCTGGAATAAACCCGGTTGCCAACTGAACTACCCCATTTTCGGTCACACCCGTATTGGGAGCTTGCTGTCCAAAGAAGGCGGTATTTGCTGGAATCTCATCATTGACTTCGCTGCCAGCATCTAACACCTGGCTACCGAGAACTGTGAAGTCGGCTCCTAAAAAATTGCCCTGGTCATCAAAGATCTGGTGTGCCCGTTCGTTGCCGTTAGATATAAAGAAATCATTGCTGGGAATGATCATAGAAGCGTAGCTAAAGTAGCGGCTGGTCGGATCGCTCCAGTCTACGGTGACGGTAAAGCTTCCCGTTTCGCCTGCATCAATGGGTCCTGGAGCGCCTGCCAATCCAAGCACTGCGCCTTGCACCGTGCCAAACCCCGCTAGATTAAACTCGCGGCTGATGATATCCACCGCGCCATCTTCTGCAATGCTCTCTAATCCAGGAGAAACCGGGCGACCGCGATCGTAGGTATCAAACGTGCCATTGTGAATCCCAAACCAAACTGGAGTCAGTAGGGTACCGTTTGTCGGGGCTAGATTCTCGATTTCGATCGTCAGTTGAGTTTGCATGATTTTGTGCCTTGAGAATAATTAGTTGAGATTGATGAAGAACGAATCCTGGTGGCAGATAGGTCTTGCGGTTTCAGAGGCGGAGGGCGACCAACGGTAAAACTCGCTACCTGTTCGAGGATTCACTTGATATACAAGGCTGAAACCAAATTGGATTGCTTGAATTTGGTTTTGTCCCAAACCCGCTCTTTACTCTCTAGAATTGTTCTGTGCCAGAGGTTCAGCTACAGGTTTTGTGGTTATGGCAGCAATTTCGGCTGGCAAATAAGCCTTCTTGGAGACTGGAAAAAATCTTCTCAAGCGCGATCGCACAAACTTCCAGTGCATCAGCAAATGCAGACCAATGAACACCAGAAACATGTAAGAAACCCCAAAGTGGGCACTTCTCATTGATCCAGCCCAGTTATCGTTCGCCGCAAGGACAGACGGGACTGAAATGCCAAAGAAAGTTGTATGTAGTCCTTGGCAATTCCGCAAAAAGAAACCAGTGAGAGGCACAATCAGCATGAGAAGATAGAGGACGGTGTGCAAAGCAGTCGTTTTTAGCCAGGTCGGAGTGACGTTTGGCAACCGTCTGGAGTATTTTGATCCGATCACTCGCAGAAGTAAGAAAATCCGCGCTACCAGCATTAACAAAAACAGAGTTCCAATGGATTGATGCAGAAAAGGACTGAGCCACTTGGTGAAGTTTGCTTGAGGGGGATGGGCAACATAGACACCTGTGAGGTACAACAGAATCAGAAGACTTGCCATCATCCAATGCAGCAGCATGAGATGTTTGAATTTACTGTTCTGGCGCTGGGGCTTCTCGATAGAATTCGGCTCTTTGGCGATCGTTGCTAAACCCATATGATTTGGCTCCAGAAAAAGTTAAGGTTGAGAGACTAACCAGACAACATCAAGGGCAAACGGAAGTATCTGTCCTAAGCGGTGAGGCTTAGGCAGTGGCGCTTCCAAGGTTATGCAGCGACGGAATGAGAGGTATGGCTAAAATCGTTAGCGAAGCCACGCGACATCGAATGCAACCAACATTGGAGAAGGTTCATCAGTCGTATTGACTCGCTTAAAGTCGTAACAATCCTGATTGATGGGCACCTCTTCCACAATCAGAATTTTGAGTTAAATCAATTAGTGCCGAGGATTTTCTAGAGCGATTGTGTACATTAGCCTATAGGTACCTCCTACTCAATTGCAACGAGGTGTTTGTTACAGAAGCAGCCACCCACTTGAGGGTTCATCTCATATACAAAACCGAAGCCATCTTGGATTTATCGAAACCACATCAAGCAGCAATGAGCGATCGCGGCTGAGTGGATCAACGCCTCATTATTCAGGCTATCTATTGTTATAAGTAGCGGCTACAGATAACCTTTGCGTCATCGATCGTTTTTATGTCAGCCGCTACACGCTACTCCATACCGCATTTCGCTTACCCTCAATCACTTGAGTGCTTTGGTGGTTCGTCGAATCAGAATATCCAGTGCCATGATGTGTGATGCCCCCGAAATACCAACTCCAAATAGAGGAATCAGGACAATCGGATAAGTGGTGATTGTCTGCATCATCGGCACTTGAAGCAATGAAAAAGTTAATCCTGTGGCAACTGCAATCACAAAATCTGTCATACCGAAGAGGTGAAAGCCCCAGTATTTCCAGTGATTCTTTGGCAATGCAAGCACTAGAAATACTAGCAGACCCGCCATTAAATCTCCCCAAGCGGCGTTCCGCACAAAGTTTACTGGTAAGAGATGCTGACTACCGTAATAGAAGAAGATTAGGGCTGCCGGAATTCGCCAGAGGTGGAATAGGGTCAAGTAGTCCAGATGAAGTCCTTGAATGTAGGCTCGAAAGGTCGAGTTGCCGTAATAAATTGCTACGGGAGTGACGATGCCGATCGCCACGAACAAAGCAAACAATGGGAGCGGGAATAAGCTAAAAAGTCCAAAATAGCCGCTCAGCCCAACCCCAAAGCCCCAGCAAATAATGGTGTAAAGCAATCGCTGAGTCATGTGGCTGCGTTGTTTCGAGGATAGAGAAACCATAGAAGATCATGATTTGGCAGGTTTTTCTCAGAGGAGCGAACCCAAAGCAATCAACAATTAGTGTATATACACCTTTTTGGGAAAATTTTTAGATTTCACGAACCAACGCGGTTGCTTCCGTCAAAGATGAGAGCAGGATATTTAGACGCTGCTGTCCAAAAACTTCCACCACACTGTCTTGAGCCTGTTTCCACAGAGGTAACGCTTTAATTAAAGCCGCTTTGCCGTTAGGTGTAAGGCTAACCAGACGGGTTCGCTGATCTTGTCCTGGCTCGATTTTCAACCAGCCCTCTCGGTCGAGAGGTTTAAGATTACGAGTTAGGGTCGTGCGATCCATCACTAGAATCTCCGCTAATTCATTGATGGTTCCTGTTTCAGCCATTGCCACCGCCACCAGAATGGTGAATTGGGTAATCAGCAGTCCACTGGGTTTCAAGCTTTCATCAAAGTGATGCGTTACCGCACGAGAAGCTTTGCGGAGATTGAAACAGGCACAGGTTGAAACCACTTGACCTAATTCAGCTTTATTGATTGGGTCGGTGCGTTTCTCCATAGGATTAAGTGTATATGCACTTATTTTAGATGTCAAGGTATTGAAAGAGCCAAGACCTTAGCACCTCAATGAATGTTTGGGAAGAAGAGTACCGGACACCAGCTTTGACGCAACAACTCTGCCGCAAAACTAGAAACAAACCACTCTTGAAATTTACCGAGCGTGCCTGAAGCGATCGCGATCGCGCTAATCTCATCCATTTGAGCCATCTCTAAAAGCTTAGTCAGTGCCGTTCCTTGGCGAAAGTCTGCTTCGACCTGTAAATTTGCGGTTTCTAAGTCGGCTTTAACTTGGGATAGAGTTTCACGCTCTGACGGGGTGGGCAGGCTGTTCATCATCCAGCAAACCCTACAGCGTTCCAGAAAACGACCAGGCTGTTTTTGAGCCAACCGCTTTACCTGTTGCACCAAAAAATTAGCCGCTTCATGGCCATCGTAGGGGATCAGCAAATAGCGCAACAGATGCTGACAGCGGAGGGTTAACTCCTCAGAAGTCAGGGCACCGATTAACTGCGGACGCAGTATGAGTAATGGGATGGTTGTTTGACGAGATAGCTCAGCCGTTACACTGCCGATCAGCTTTTCAGTGAATAAGCTATGTCCCTGAGAACCCAGCACGATCAGCTCAGATTTATAACTTTGAGCAACTCTAAGCATGGTTTCAACAGGTCGTCCCGATTCCACCTCGACTTTCACGTCTACTCCAGCAGGGCTATGGTCAAAGGCTGCTGACAGTCGGGCTTGAGCTTGCTCTATTTGCTCACGATCGATCTTGGGAATCGTCCTTGTTTCTGACAACGGTACAACATGGAGAAAAACAATTTGCTTTATGCCTCCAGCCGCTAGACTGGTGACAAAATGGGTGAGGCGATGCAACCCATCCGCAAAATCTGTGCAGATTAAAATCTTTTCAAACATAGTAAGTTAGGTTCTCTTTGCAGTTAGAAAGACTGACTCTTCGGCTAAGAGCATTGAAACTCATAAAAATATAGCTCCCTCCCTAAGTTCTATACTATGCCAGCGTCATCAAGCCCATCTGCTAACTGAAACCAATGTCGATCATGGCGACTTGGACTCACCTGATTAATCGATTGATTCTACGGACTGTTGCGGTGCTGACTCGCCAAATGTAAGACGTAGAAACGGCGGTGCCAGAAACGTCGTTAAAATGACCATGATAATAATGGCGGCTTCTAAAGGCTTGCTGAGTGCGCCACTGGCAGAACCAATGCCCGCAAATACCAACCCTACTTCGCCCCGTGGAATCATCCCAATGCCGATCGCCAGTCGGTTGATACCTGGTTGCCCCACCACAAACCAACCCGTGATGACCTTACCCACGATCGCTACAACCATCAAAAAAGCGGCAATGACTAACCCAGCACGGTTCTCAGGCACGGCTGGATTGAGCACACTTAAATCGGCTTTGGCACCGACCGTCACGAAGAAAATGGGCACAAGGAGATCAGCGATCGGCTTCACCTGGGCATCTAACTCATTACGCTGGTCGGTTTCATCGAGCACTAATCCCGCAGCAAAGGCACCTAAAATGGCTTCTAGATGAATCGCATTGCCCAGGAATGCCATGAAGAAGGCAAAGGTCAATGCTGGAATCACGATATTTCCCCGTGTTTGTAGGGTTTGGACAATGGCGACAAAGCTTTTGTTGAAGAAGCTACCCAAAAGAATCGAACCAATTAAGAAGACTGTGGCACTGATAATCAGATAAATCACATTGGCAATATCGATCGCCCCAGTTTTGGCTAAACTCGCCACAACCGCCAGCACCAGGATGCCCAGCACATCATCAATGACAGCGGCACCCACAATAATCTGACCTTCTTTGGATTTGAGCTGCCCCAGTTCTGACAGCACCTTGGAGGTAATGCCAATACTGGTGGCAGTCAGGGCAGCACCCGCAAAAATCGCCGGAATCGCTGGGACATGAAACAGCCACATCAGTCCACCTGTGCCCGCTGCAAAGGGCGCAGCAACGCCCACAAGAGCAACGACTGTTGCCTGATAACCTACTTCTTTGAGTTGGCGCAAGTCTGATTCCAGACCAATTTCAAATAAGAGGATGATGACTCCCAGTTCAGCCAGAATGGAGATTGCCTCGCTCTGAGACTGAAAGATGCTCGACAAGGCATCGGGATTCAGGTGGTCAATGCGTTGCAGGATGGTCATAATCACAGAATCAGATGCCTGAGCACCGCCTGCGGGAAACATCAGCAGATGCAGCGCCGACACCCCTACTACGACACCTGCAATCAGTTCCCCTAAGACTGGCGGTAAGTCTAGCCGTTTAGACAATTCACCGCCTAGCTTACTGGCAATATAAATCACAACTAAAGTCAGTAAAACGCCAGTGAGAACAATGGGCGCATTGGCTGCCTCAGTCGTTGCTAAAAGCGGCAAGGAAGAGAAACGAGACGATAGCTCGTTGAGTAAAGGTGCGATCGCAATGGCAAAAAGCATGGGTTAAATTCTGGTGTGACGACAATTCAACATCAAGTGAGACAGGCAAGAAACAACACCTTACCGTATGACAGGATGCCATAAAGTTCCTACATCAGCAGGCGATCGCGCCGACTGTCCACTTATCAAGGTTGATTGTAGAAATTTGCTGTCTGCTGATCTCAATGCAGTTCGATCGCTTTTACAGCAGCTAAATAGCGCTCTTTAATATCGTTGCGATCTAACGCTTCGGCGATGCCCTCCTGGCTACCGCGATCAATCATGTCCGCATGGCGCAGCAGTGCGGCTCGGTCTGCTTTAGTATGCGTAAAGGGGGCAATAACGGCGATCGCCTCTAGCAGTCGCATTGTAACTGCCACACTCGTTTGCCCATACTGCCGAATTTGATTGAAGGCAGCATCAGTCATGTCCACAAAGGTCACGGGTTCTGCAATGACGCGCAACTTATCTTCGTCATCGTAACGATAGGCAGACGGAATTTCTTTTTGTGCCAGATGGCAAAGTGCTGCACTGAGTTGATCAATGCAACGAACAGCCGTAAATGGATCATTAATACCGGGTGAAAGCGCACGGACTGCAATTTCAACCAGTTGGTTAACTGAGAACTCTACATCTTGCTGGTCAGTGCGTTGTGAACCCAGCACAAAGGCATCGTTGATTTGTTCAGTCAGCTTTTTGCAAACCGCGTCTGCTGGATAGACGAGCGCCAGGGGACTTCCTTTCACCACAAAGTCTCCGGGATACTGCTGAAGCCGTAGCAGGAGATTGCCTTCTTTTGCCTTTTGCAGAAGCTGGCTCGTATCAACAGCCTGGATGTAACTGCTGCTAGCTGCTTGAATCGGGCAGGCATCGTGCTCAAAATTGGCTGGAATATCTGATGTCATGGGTTCCCGCCGACCCTTGGACGCACCGCGTCCCATCTTGTTGGGAAAGAGGCGATCGATCGCCTCATCTAGCTCACGTCCGACATTGGAAATGACATGATCCACTTGAATCGATGTGGCGGCATGGTGAATAAAGTAGATTAAAACGCCGATGCTGGCAATGGCAAGTCCGATACCACCGGTGACAGCAAGATGAGGCACAAATTCATTTTCGGCAACACCGTTGATGGTTCGCAGCACCATCAGGCTATAAACGAAGGTGGAGATGAAGGTTCCCAACACGATTTGGTTGCCAATATCTTGCATGAAGTTACGCAGCAGACGCGGACCAAACTGGGAAGACGCAAGCTGAAGGGCGACGATCGTGATGGAAAAGGCCGTGGTAGCCACACTCACCATTGAACCCGCGATCGCTGAAAGGATCGCGCGTGAACCATTAGGACCGAGAGCATATGCCCAACCTAGATTGCCAATGATGTCGGTTTCTAGCGTTTGGTCGATGCCGATAGTGACAAACGACAGCCCGATCGACAGCACCACCATAAGGGTTGGCACAAACCAGAAACTGGAATGTAAGGACTCCCACAGTTTGCTGAACTTCGTGTATTTCATTGATCGTTCTGAGCTGAACTGTAACGGTCATGATGACCTTCATCACCGTTACGTTGAGACTTAGTTTCGGCAAGCTGCCTCAGTGCGTGACTAATGTTGCGCGGCTTGGGAGCGTCGCCTTTACCGACGGGCCAGCCTTCGCGTTGACGGGCGCGATCTCCATCCGTTGCTTCGGTCTGGTCGTGAAAGAGAATTTGCTGCGTTGGGAAGGGCAAATCAATACCATTTGCCGTTAGCTTGCTCTTGATATTGGTCAAGACGCGATCTTGCAAGTCTAGAACATCAGCACGACGAGGCGGTTGCACCCACCAGCGAGCGCGAATATTGACGGTGCTGCCTGCTAGATCGACCACGATCGCATCAGGAGCAGGAGTTTCTAACACCCCATCTGTTTCATGTATTGCCTCTAGAATGAACCGTCGTGCTTCGTCGATATCGTCACCGTAACCAATGCCAATGTCATATTGCAAACGGCGATTTTCAAACGCAGTATTGACCGTAACAGAATTTGTAAATAGCTCAGAATTTGGAATGACAATCCGCCGCCCATCATAGGTTTTAATCGTTGTTGCGCGGGTTTGAATATTTTCTACCGTGCCTTCAAAATCTTTAAAAACAATTTGATCATCGATTTGGAAGGGTTCAGTTAACAGAATTAAAATACCGGCTAGGAAATTTTGTAAAATATCTCGAAACGCAAAGCCGATCGCTACACCACTGATTCCGAGTAGCTGCACCAGATCACTGGCTTTAAGCGATGGAATCACAATCGACAGCGCAATAAACAAGCCCACTAAAATAGTTGTTCCTTGTGCCAATCGCCCTAGCACCATGCCCAGGTTGCGAGCTTGACGGCGATCGCGCGTCAGGTTTCTGACTACTTTCTTGATCGCTCTACCAGCAAAGAAAAAGATCGCAAAGACAATCAATGCCAACACCATATTGGGCAACAAAAAGATGAAGCCCTTCAGCATTGCCTGCATTTTGTCTAAGAGCGTTGATATTTCTGCATTCATTGCCTAATCATCATAGTAAGCACTTGTATGCTAGTAGAAATTAGGACAACTAACGTCTCTCTAAGGTTGTTAATGCTCCTGTCTTGAGCGCTGAATCTCGGTTCGCAGGGCTGTAATTTCGTCTCGCAGGGCATCGATCGATTTTGCGCCAACATTGATCCGCAACGAGCGGCCTGAGGCAGCTGAGATCCGGACGTGTTCATTCAGCTCTTCTGGTGTGACAAATTCTCCTGCTGCATCAAACTGTTGGGGTGTGCGTAGCTGCGTCATCAAAACATTCTTAAAAATATTGTTTCGCCATTGTTTGTGGGCTTTTTGACGAGCCCTATCGTCGGTGCGATCGTAGGAAAGCTGAACTTTCAAAAGCATGGGCTTACCTTCACCACCCCCGCGCCGGAAGGCATCAACGACTCGTTTTATTTTTTCGGGTGGGCGTGAAATGGTAATCAGCCCATCTGCCCAGCCCACCAACCATTCGGCAGTCGCTTCTGTCACTGCCGCCCCAATGATCAGTAGTGGAGTGTTAGGGCGAGCATAAAGTTTGGCTTCTTCAACACAAACTAACCCATGATGGGTGGCGGTTTCGCCTGCCCATAAAGCCCGGATGATATCAACGCACTCTTTCAGTCGAGTATTGCGATCGCCCTTGATTAACCACTTATTGCCAGTGATATGTTCGTTGAGTGCCTGACCGCTTCCCACCGTCAGCCAAAAGCGATTGGGAAACATTTCCGCGAGGGTAGCGGCAGCTTGGGCGATGATCGCCCGATGGTAGCGATCGCCGGGAGCATTGACCACTCGATAGGAGAGGCTGGGAGTTGCCTGCATGGCTGCGCCTAACCACGACCAGGCGAAGCCGCTTTGCCCCTGTTGCTCACTCCAAGGATGGAAGTGATCGGATGAGAGCACGCGGGTAAAGCCTGCCTGTTCTGCCATTTGGGCATACTTCAGCAGTTGACTAGGCGAAAATTGTTCGTGAGAGGCGTGATAACCAATTTGCACCATGACCGATCTTCCTGGGTAGTTTGACTACAATCTACTAATCAACAATGTGGCGGTAACGAGCCTCCACCAAAGCATAGATGCTATAAGCAATCAGTCCGAGGGCCACGATACCCAACAACCAAGAACCAAAAGGTTGGTGTTCTAGGGTTGCTAAGACTCCACCAAAGCCTCTGGCTTGACTGGCCTTGGATTGCCATGCCGCTAGGATTAAGAAAATACCAATCAGGCCAAACATAAATCCACGAGCCGCCATCCCAAATTGCCCTGCTCTCTTGGTCCATTTATGCTCGGTTGGGCTCATCTGGTGCTGCTTAAATTTCTGCATAAACTTTGCTTGGTAGGCATTGTAGAAGTGGTACAGGCCCACAATGACTGTAAGTCCTCCTGCTAGTCCAACTAGCCACTGCCCAAAGGGTTGTGACAGAAACCGAGCTGTCCAATCCTCGGTGGTAAGGCTGTTTCCTTCACCTTCACCGAGACTGAAAAGCAGCCCGATTGCAGTCAGCACCAAACTGCCATAGGAGATGGCGCTGACTGCATAGCCTAAGCGTTGAGCAACCCGTTTAAGACTCAACTTCTCGCCCTGATGTTCTGGATCAAGGACGGTTTGCACCAACCGCCAAAACACATAACCCATGATGCCAATCGCAATCAGACCGAGGAGAACCTTGCCAAAAGGCTGAGCCACGATCTCTTCCAAGGCTCCACTGGTGCTAGTGGTCTCGCCCCCACTACCGATCGCGGTTTGAGCTGCCAGTAAGCCAACCACAAAATAAACTGTTCCCTTGGCTGCATAGCCGAAGCGGGCTAGTTTCTCAACCCAAGGATGGGCAGCCACTCGTTGCGCCTGTTGGTGTAGATTTTGAGGTTGAGAGTTGTGGTGTGTCATAACAGCGTTTAATGAGTTCGATTGACTCGAAACCAGCGATAGCCGTAGGAAGACAATGGAATGGTTTTGTGATCTCCATTCAGTGATTCATACGGGCGATCGCCAAATAGCTCCGATAGATGCCCATAATCAGTGGATTTAAGTGTGACTGTACAGTCGTGGTTCGCTAAATTATGCAACGCAATGACAGCGCGATCGCCCCAGGTGCAGCCATGAGCCAGGACACAGGGGGCATCCGTCTCTAAAAGCTGTAGTGTGCCATAGCCAAATTCCAGACATTGTTTGCGAATCCGAATCAGACGTTCGATCCAGTTAATCAGGGCTGATGGATCGCGCTGGTCCTGAGCAACGTTAACCTCCTTGTAACCGTAGTCGCCCTCACTAATGATGGGTTTAGTGAGTTGATCAGGTGGCGCATCAGAAAAGCCACCATTTGGTTCGCCAGACCATTGCATTGGCGTTCGCACACTGGTTCGTCCCGGCAAAGAGAGGTCGTCGCCCATACCGATCTCATCGCCATAGCGCAATAAGGGCGTGCCCGGCAAGCTAAACATTAAGCTATAGGTGAGTTCGATATGGCGGCGATCGCCCTTGAGCATAGGCGGTAAACGCCGCCGAATGCCCCGACCAAAGATCTGCATCTTTTCTTCAGGGGCAAAAGCGGCGAAAATCTCTTGCATTTCTGCGTCACTCAGGCGATCGAGCGTCAATTCGTCATGGTGACGTACAAAATTTAACCACTGGCATTGGGCAGGAATTTCTGGTAAGTTTTTTAGCCCATCGTGCAACGGTGCGGCTGCTTGACGAGCGAGCGCCAAGAACATAGATTGGTTGAGCAAAAAATTGAACAGTAGATGGATGCGGTTTCCCTGCCCAAAAAAAGTAGAAATTTCTGCTGCTGGCACGTTTGCTTCTGCTAGCAAGACTGCATCGCCTTGATGTGAAGTCAGAAATGCTCGCATCTCATCAAAAAAGCTCTGTAGGCTTTCCTGGTTAGCCTCTGCGATGCCGATGCCTTCAATGACAAAAGAAGCTGCATCAACCCGAAAACCGGATATACCTAATTCCAACCAGAAGCCCATGATTTTGCAAATCTCTTCTCGCACTAAGGGATTAGCAATGTTCAGGTCGGGTTGGTGCTTGTAGAAGTGGTGCAAATAATAGGCATCTGCCTGCTCGTCATACTCCCACAAGCTATCTTCCACCGTTGGAAAGGCGATGAGGCTCGGATCACTTTTAGGTGGATTCTTTGACCAAACATAGTAATCCCGATAGTGAGATTGAGGGTTGGAGCGCGCTTGCTGAAACCAGGGATGCTGATCAGACGTGTGATTAATCACTAGATCGATCAACACTCGTATGCCTCGTTCTCGCGCTCGGTGCATAAACTCGACGAAATCACCCAATGTTCCTAAGCGTGGATCAACATTGTAGTAATCCATGACATCGTAACCGTTATCTCGATTGGGGGAGGGGTAAAACGGCAGTAACCATAAGCAGGTAATTCCCGACCCAGCCAAGTAGTTCAGACGTTGGGTGAGTCCAACAAAATCGCCGACGCCATCACCGTTGCCATCCATAAATGTTTCTACATCTAGCGAGTAGATAATGGCATCTTTATACCAAATGCTTTTCATTCGTACGATCGCTTTAGCTCATTTCAAAGATTTTTAATTGAACCAATAGTTAACTCAAAGTCCTCTAGGAACTTGAATGGAATGTCTCTACGCCAACCAGATTTTTGGAAGCCAATACGCTGATCAGGTTAGTTAGTAAACTCTGATCGAGCGCGTTTAATCTCTCTCCACTTTAGACTCACGCTCCTCTCCTTCTTCTCTTTCGACAGCGCCTTCCCGCTCCCCGCCTTCTCTTTCCACAATACCTTCCTGCTCCCCGCCTTCTCTTTCGATAGCGCCTTCTCTTTCTACAGCACCTTCTCGCTCTCCTTGCTCAGAACTGCAAGCAACAGCACTCACTAAAACCACACTAGCTAAAGCAATTTGGGTTAGGGTTTTTACAGACTTACTTATTATGACTTTCACTTTTTCATTCGCTCAATTATTGTCTATTGCTTGAATCAAGGTTTACCTTCTTACTATGGAAAGGTCATAACGTAACCTTCTCCTTTAAGTTCAATATGATTTCTGAGGAAACCAAGTCTTTTTGGAGATAGCTGTGATTAGTTTTGATAGGCGAATTAGCTCCTAATCACTACTCGCATAAGCGATCGTACTTAATAAGGCATTCTCTGCTTGGCGAGAATCCAGACGCGTGTGTTGAACCACGATCGGCACATCAGCTTCAATCACACTGGCGTAATCTGTATCACGGGGGATGGGTTCAGGATCAGACAAGTCATTAAACCGTAAATGCCTGGTGCGACGCGCTGGAACGGTGACGCGATAGGGTCCTACAGGTTCGCGATCGTTGAAATAAATCATGATCTCAACATGGGCATCCTGGTCTGAGCTATTCAGAAAACAGGCAGTTTCATGGCTGGTAAATTGCGGTTCGGGTCCAGTACCATACGCAGGAATATACCCTTCTGCGATCGCCCAATGGGTGTGTCCAATCGGTTGACTCATTGTTTTGCTACCTCTTAAGGTTGTGTGTTTCGCTTATTCCCCAACGCTTAACTGGCGAAGAGAAATCTGTTTACATAAACTTTCCACCGCGAGCGTGAGCGATCGCATTAACTCTGAATCCTCCTGATAATCCGCAGGGGCAAGATTCGCTACTCGCTGACCTTCGCTTATCTCAATTTGCTGGCTCCATACATCGGCAGCACCCCCCTTATAAACTCCGATCGCAACTCCTCCTTCGTTATTTAGAACTGAAAAGCAAGGAACATCGGATGCCCCGTCTCCAACATAGATCATTTGTGACAAGGGAATGTGCAACTGATCTTCTGCAACATCGCGGTAGGCAAACGATCGCCCATCTCCATCCACCTGATCCTGACCACTGGCAATCTGCATTAAATAGCGGGTCTTTTCTGTATGGCTGATGCTGCGCTTGAGGAACTCAATTTCGCCAGTCTCACTATAGTGAAATTCACATCCCCAAATTTGAGTAAAGTAAGGGGCAATACAGGTGTTGCGAACCACTTCACCAAATCCACCTGTAATCATGTAAAACTCAAGTTCAATTTCTGGATTGAGATTCTGCACGTGCCGAAGTAGACGATCGAACATCTCGGTAACGCCGTCAAAAGGTTGTAATTGTTGCCCAAACTGTGTGAGATAGTCTTTGGTGATTTTGTGCTGAATCTCTGGGTGGTCTTTAGATGCTTGAATTAAACAATAGAATCTAGCGGCAACATGATCCCAGCCTGCATTTTTCAAGGGTTCATATTGCTGTTGACGAAATTCCTCTACATCTAACCCGACAGCCTTTACCAGTGCATCAAAAGTATCCGGAGCCAGCGTATCGTCAAAATCAAACACGATTCCAATACGGTTACAGACAGGCTTAGTCGCTTGAGGTTTTGTGCGGTGAGTCTGTTGTCTTTGTGCCATCGCTATCCTCTCAGTTCCACTTTCTAGGTTTGCTCTAGCTGCTGTGAACAGCGCTGCCATAGCAGCCTTATGTACTTCGTTCCTGGCTCTACGCTCCACTTGAGCCGATGAGACCAGTGAGCTGTAATAAATAGGTCACTGCAAAGCCAGCAAAAAATAGTCCTGCTACAGCCGTTGCCCAGAAGCTGAGAAGATCAGGCTGTAGTTTCTTCGGGAGCATCTGGTGGTTGAGATATAAAGTGAGTCCGGTGACGACTGGGATATGAGAGGCTTCAATGGCTCCAGCCGTTTGGAGTAATCCTACAGGTTTGCCAAAGAACAGATATACGCCGATGGGAAGACCTGCCAGCAAGGTTGCGATATAGAATTTACGGAGGAATTTTTCATTTGTCCAACGACCACCCCGGACACCAAACCCTTGCAGCAAAATTTGCGTGCCATCGGCAAACATCCGCCCAAACCCATCCTGCACAGACATTGTGGTACTGCAAAAGGTGATGAAGACGATCGCAACCATAAACCAGAAACCAAAAGGTCCCCAAAGATCGCCCAAGAGGCTCCCCAACGTTTCGGCAATCTGGTTTTCTTGAGGTACTAACCCTTGTGGACGCAACAGTTCTGCACCCAAAATCAGAAATGAGAGGGCTGCTAATAAGGCTCCGACGACAGCCAGGGTATTGGAGAAGGTCATCAGGCTGAGCCAACCCTGCAACCGCTCTCGTTGATCGCGATCGAGCTGCTGAAAATCGATTGGTTCTTCGCGCTTGTTAGTGGCAGCACCATAGCCTCTAGCACCGATCCAATAGGAATACCACATGATGCCAGCAGCCCCTGCTAGCATAAAACCCAACCAGGGCAAGATTTCCTCATACTGGATATCTGGAGGGATTTGAGGGACTAAGCCACCAGACAGTTTGCCTAAGTTAGGAAAAACAAAAACTGCCGCCGCCACCACGGCAATCGTGCGACCAATACCAATGTAGGAGGAAGCTTTTTCGACACCATCGTATTGTCCTAGAAAGACGATCGCGGCTGTCACCACAATAATGATGACCGTCCACAGTTGAACCGTCCCCCCGGTCATCAAAATTAGCGCGGTGGCAGCGGCTCCTGCCATCCCTGCCACAGTCGTGATTGCCACTACAAACTGAGGCACCAAAATCAGCCAGATTGCCCAGTTTTTGGGACCAGGGAGCCGCTTAAACCCTTCTAGAATTGTTAACCCAGTGCAAACGGTAAACCTGCCAACTTCGCGGTTGATAAACCATTTGAGGACGACCGCTGCCAGGAGCGCCCATAAGAGGGTATAGCCATAGAGCGCCGCAATGCGGGGGGTAAACAGTAGCTCACCAGAGCCAGCGGCAGACAGCATCCAGAGAAAACTAGGACCCAGCCACTTTAGCCAATCTCGCCCCTGCGGTGGTGGTGGCACTGGCACTTGTGGCTGATCAATTAGTGTCGTCGTTCGTATTTTTTGATCACTATTCATGCTGCTGTCTACTTTGCTTAGGGTTCTTTCAGCACAGGCTCAGGTTGTTAGGCGGTTACTGGGTCACGCATAAGCCACCAAGCCTCAGTTAATGGGGTTCATAGGGCTTTACATGCAGGTGTTATTGTCAGATCAATAAAAGATGGATGGGTTGAGTGGTCATAGCACCCAACCCATGCTTCAAGGCTGTAACTTACTTTCTCACGTCTGGAATGGCTGAAGGATAAACAGCATCAGCAATCAGTACAGGTTTTTGGCTGTACTCTGCCTCTAACTTCTTCTGCAAATCTAAGTCCCAGGTCAAATCATAGTCGCGCTCAATGTCAGCCACGATAAAGGGACGCAGTACACCTGTTACTGCCACTGTTTCGCCATCTTTGACTGCTGCTGGAGTTGGGGCACCCGCCTTGGGATTGGCTTGTAAGACCAGCAAATCAGTAGCACCAAACAACTGATCCTCATCGAGCGTGAAGGAGTTCGGACTTCTGATGTCTTCAATTTCACCGGTGACTGCTAGCGGTTTGCCATAATACCGCTGAGGATCTTCGGTGATTTTGCCTGGTTCCGGTGCGAGTGCGATCGCTTGGGCAACAATAGCAGGTTTATTCTCATACTCAACATACAGTTTGCGATCTAAGCCCAAGTTAAATTCCCGTTCCACCTCTGCTAACACAAAGTTACGCACCTGACCTGTAACCTGTACTTCAACGTCAGCATCAGTGGGTAAAACGAAAGGCTGACCGGACGCATTGACAACCAGAATCGATTCAGTGCCAAAGAATTGCTCATCGCTTACCGTGAAAGTGTTCGGAGCAATCTTCTTGATTGGCTCGCTTCTAATGGTCACGGTCTGTCCAATGAGGCGGTTAGTCTCATTGGCAACTTCTTTAGTCGTAACATTTCCCACAGGTGAGGGGGCAACTGCCTCTTGTCGTGCATTCGTGCAAGCAGGAAGCACTATCATGAGGGCGAGAGCAATTCCGGTGGGAAGGGCACCATTCAGTTTGCCCAACTTTTGAGTAAAGCTATTGTGGTTAGAACTTGTGTGGCGAGTCATGGGGGTTTCCTCCGTTTATTTATGATCAAAAAGCTTTTCGAGTTCACTGTTATTAGGTCACAGCAGTTAGGTCAGAACAGTCAATAAAACATCTGTTCACACCTCAATTGCTTGGTTGTCATTGGTCTGGTTTAAGAAGACTTGACCATCTGCTTGAATTCTCAAGACGCCTTGGTCATCGCTCAAGGTAGTCGTTTCATCAAGCGATACCGCCAACATTCCTCTTCCAGAAGCGGGGATTGACAACAGTAGGACCGGCTGGGCTAGCCAAGGAAGCTGTAGGTAAACCCAACAGTAAGCTTCCACAGATCGTTCCTACTAGACCGAATTTTTTCCGAATCAAATGAGTTTGCTGATCCATAACCTTCTTTAAACCATGTTGCTTATTAAGCTTAAAAAGATTGAATTCAGAAAACGTTTTTTGAATTTCTTGTAAACAATCAAACTTCAGCCAATTCCTCATTACTATATAGATTGAAGATAGTTATTTCTTCCGGCTAAGGGGATAGAGAACGTTTCTATCAGTAGGTTGAGTAAAAATTCATGCTGTTTTCACTATTAACTCAAACCCCTTTGTAGGCAGGCTAGTAGTATTTATATCCAATGGAGGAGATAAATTTCATACCCATTTCACTATTCTGTAAGTACCTTGTGATTAAGGGGTTTCAGTAAAAAACAAAGTTATTGGTAATGCGACTTCTATTAGTTGAAGACGAAGTCGATTTAGGGGCAGCAATTAAACAAGTTCTTAATCACCAAACTTACGTGGTGGACTGGGTGCTGGATGGCAACCAAGCATGGAAATATCTAGAAGAACACGGGACTGAATACACTTTGGCAATTTTCGATTGGATGTTGCCAGGGCTGTCGGGGGTGGAGTTGTGTAGACGGCTACGAGCCCAAAATAGCCCCCTACCTATTTTGATGTTGACTGCCAAAGACCGCATGGAGGAAAAGATTCAAGGGCTGGATAGCGGCGCGGATGATTATTTGGTTAAACCATTTCAGATGGCAGAACTGCTGGCAAGACTTCGAGCATTGCGGCGACGATCTCCTCAGATCCAGCCACCGCAACTCCAAGCTGGCAATTTAACGCTCAACTATGGCACTCATGCAGTCGTTCGACAAGATGCCAACGGCGATCGTCAGGTAATTCCTCTGACCATCAAAGAATTTCAGCTCTTGGAATACTTCATGAAGAATTCTAATAAAATTGTTAATCGTGAGCAAATTACGAACCAGCTTTGGGAAACGGGTACTGAACCTATTAGCAATGTCGTTGCTGCCCAGGTTCGTCTACTCCGACGCAAATTGGAAGATGAGGGGTCTGTGATTGAAACCATCTATGGTGTGGGCTATCGCTTCAACCTGGATGGATGAACATGAAAGCCAATCAACTCTTTGGTTCCACTCGTCTGCGTTTGGCGCTCTGGTATGCCGGAGTCATGGCTTGCATTATGGGGATAAGCGGTTTGGGCGTTTACCAGGTGGTTGCTCATGCCTATCATCGAACCATTGATCAAGGCTTGCAGGCAGTTACAGGAGTAGTGGCTAAACAAATTGAGCCTGTCATTCAGCGACCCGAACAGTTACGTCAGGTGGCTAAAAATTTCTCCTTGCGTCTATGTCTGACGAAAACAGATTGTATCCCTACGGCTGAGGCGACTAAAGCCGCTCAGTTGCCTGAAATCATGCGCCTCCCCTTGATCAGAGTGCCTGATCCCATCAATTACTACATCCGCCTATTGGATACGAGTGGCAGACCGATCGTGGTGATGGGCTTACAAATCGATCAACTCCCCAGCACGTCGGGAAAAGCCCAGTGGCAAACGGTGAACGATCGTCAGGGGATTCGCTATCGCCAGGTCTCCTTACCCCTACAGAGACAAGACCAGCCAGGGGGCTATGTGCAGGTGGGACGATCGCTCCAGGACTTAGACCAAAATCTGGCTGCCTTACGCTGGACGTTGCTGCTAGGGTGCGCGATCGCGCTGCTCTTAGTGGTTGTATCAAGCTGGTGGCTAGCGGGCTTAGCGATGCAGCCAATCTACCACTCTTATCGAAAAATGCAGCAGTTTACTGCCGATGCTGCTCACGAATTTCGCACGCCCCTCGCTGCCATGCAAGCCACGATCGAAGCGACGCTGCGCTTTCCAAGGAAGTCTGAAAGCTCCACCGTAGAAATGACAGAGGGAGTTTTAGCCGTCCTGCAACGCCAAACCCTGCGGCTCTCCGAATTGGTCAAGGATCTGCTGCTGCTAACCCGCATTGACCAGCGTCAATTGACCGGAAAGTATCTCCATTGCTGTCTCAATGATTTAATCAGCGATTTAGTGGAAGAACTCGCTTTTTTAGCAGTGAAAGAGAAGGTAGAACTCTCAATGCAGTTACAAGTGCCTGACTCAGTTGATGTTTTAGGCGACGAAGAACAGCTTTATCGTTTGGTCTGCAACTTAATTAACAATGCGATTCAAGCAACGCCAGCGGGAGGACAGGTGAGAGTTTTGCTCAACAAGGATGAACAATACGCCATGATCCAAGTGCAGGATACAGGGCTAGGCATTGCCCTAACCGATCAGGGTCGAATTTTTGATCGCTTTTATCGCGTCGAACAAGATCGATCGCGGCATACAGGTGGTTCTGGTTTAGGTTTACCCATTGCGTTGGCCATTGCTCAGGCGCATTATGGCACCATTCAAGTACGCAGTGAATTAGGCAAAGGCAGCACCTTTACTCTGCACTTACCTCTGGGATGAACTGGTCAATCGTGTTGTTCTTTTGTGCCATGAGTTCATCAACTTCCTGCCAAACCTGCTCCACCCACCAACTTTTCATAGAGTAGGAACAGGAGGAACTGATGAACTGCTGCTGTATGATTCACATCTCTCACCGCAAGGTTGAAGCTCTTATGCAAGCTCCCGAAAGATTGCAGATAGTAAAGCAAGGCAGTTCCCCTCACAAAATGACTCAAGCATTGCACTTGAGTCAAACAACTACCAATGACAGCGTCAAGCGGCATCGTCAAACGCATTCTGAGCTTCCAGTTATAAAACCGACTATGGCACCTCAGAAGAAATTACCATCGCAAGCAATTTATCAACTGAAAATTACGCCAAAAGATATTCGACCACCGATTTGGAGGCGAGTCCAAATTCATAGCGATGCCAAATAATACAGGTGAGAAAAAGTCCTAAAACTGCTAAGTAAGTGCAATAGCCAGCGCAATCGCCGCTCTCCGGTTTGCCCCTAACTTTTGCAATCGCCGCACGAGCCGATTGAGCGCGATCGCAAAAAGAACAGCAGCAAAAAACAAAAACACAACGCTCCTTACTTGCCACAGCACATAAAGCGAGGCGAGCAGAGGCAACAGTCCAAGCCATTGTCCTAACCTCACAACCCTACCTCGCCTTTCGGTGGGTTAGAAGGGTTGGTAGACCGCACAGCGCTCATTTTGGCAGGCAACCTGCTGTTGAATGGCTTTGTTCAACGCACTCAACGGCATGACGCTAAAGCGTCGGGTACGCTGCTGCTGAAGTGTTGTATAGACAAATTTCTTACCCTGATAAAAATCAGTTTCTCCAATTTGAGCCACGTATTTAGAAGTCCGAAAATCGTCTGCAATTTCAGGTGTGTAAATACGCTCAATCAGCTTTAAGCCTTCAGCATCGTTTCTAGCAAAGCTCAACTTCGGTGCATTTAATTGAGTAACAATCTGTTCCCGAACGGAAACTTGATCTTGCGGACGAACTTTCACATAAAGCGCTAGAAGCCCACCTTCGATCGTTCTAATGCCTGTGTAAGCATCGTATTGAGGGTTATAAACCAAGGCTGGTGGTAAGACAAAGCTCTCTTTTGACCACTGTCGAATAGTTTTGAGGTTTTGTCCTGGTAACGCATGAGCAGGAGCAATACCTGTGAACAAGGCAACGCTACCGAGTATGAAAGCGTGACTATGTTTAAGAAGGTTATGCTTGATTAATAGTTTCATCGTTAGTTCCCTGAACTTTTGTACCTTAATATGTATTGATCTGTGCTTAAAAAATAGCCTTTTGAGGAGGCAATTGCACTGGGCGAACCGTAATCGTCTGCCTGCGACCATTGCGGTTAACACCCATTTGGGATACCTTCCCTAAAGCAATAGCTTCCACCTGGTTTTGTACCTGTTCAACTTTTTCGATCGGCTGGTTATTCAGCCGCTCAATCAAATCCCCAGGTTGCAAGCCTGGGTCATGTTCTAGACTTGTGGATCAAGATTAGATGTCTAAGCCAAATTCATAGCGATTGATGAATAGATCTATAACAACATCATGTAATAACGTTAGATAAATCAAAGGCTGTTTGATAAATTGTTTCATACTATTCCCAAACCAACCTCAATGCGCTTCTACATTCAAGTTACTTAATCCATCAATAAAATCGTCTTCCTATGGGTTGATAGTGATTAAAAATAAATTTATAAGCACAACCAAAAACTCCTGAATGATCTGAACCATTGCTTAGGAGTACCATTGAGCGATCGCCAGCGAAATCTTAGTGTAGTTCCATCTTAATAATTTTAGCTTTAGCCTTTTATCTATGGAAAAGTAGGGCTAAAAGCACACTCCTTCAAGCAGCTTTAGCCCTACAAGGATGAGCCTAGAGCTATCCAGTGACATTAACGGCGGTTATCGACGACTGGGCGACCTTGTGTCTCTAGATCCAGTTCTTCCCGACGAAGTTGCTCTTCAGCGTTCACAGTATCCTTATCTACAACCTTGCTGACGTTAACTTGCTCACGCACAAACGCTTCTTTATGGATGTCAGCGGTTTCTTCGTAGACTTCCATTCGTACTACTTCCTGGTTGCCGAAGTTGACATTGTTCGGATCAACAACATTGCCGGCGGATGCAGTCGATCGATCGATTACGACACGCTCCTTCTCAACAGGAACCGCTACTTGTGCTGTCTCTGTCTCGACTCGTTTGCCAATCGAAACTTCTCCAACTTTCTGTTTATGCTTATCGGCAACGAGGCGTTCCTGGTAAAGCTTCAAGCTTTGATGATCGCGATCGTTTAAGTCGTACAATGAGGGATCTTGCTGATAGTTATAGCTATCACGATCGTAGGTGGCGGCACTCGCAGCAGGGCGATACGTCCCGCGCACCTGTTCTTCGTAGTCGTAGTCTACTTTCTCAAGGTCATCAAAGTTAGGCAAGTCTTCGACCTGTTGTTTTGTTAAGCCATTTACTTCGATTCGGCGATCGCTGTACTTAATAGCAGCACGTCCCACTGGCAACAGCACTTTTTTGCCAAAAATCCAGAAGCCTGTGTCAACGACAAAATAGCGGAATTGACCACTTTTGTCATCGACTAGGATATGTTCAATTGAACCAATCTTTTCATCGCTTTGAGCGTAAACATCAAAGTCTTTGATGTCTTCTGCGTTAGACGGTTCCTCATGGTTGGGGTAAAAGTCTTTGAGTTTGACTAAAGGCATGGTGTGTTTTCTCCAAACTTATTTACTTGTGTTTATATTAGAAATGATATGAATTTAATAAATCTTGCTATCGAGGGAGATAGCGTAGATTTTATTTATGTCGATAGTATGCAAGATAAAAATCCTTATGTAGTAACCATTGTGCGCTTGTATTTGTGTCTGTCATTCCAGCGAAAAGGATCAGGATTTGATTGCTTACAATGAAAAACTAAAATTTCTTAAAGGTGGCATTGCAAGAGAGCGATAGCATTTTGCTACGAACTAATTAAAATTAGAGGACGTTTGTAAATCAGTGTTAAGCAGTTTCTTGTTTCCACCGTCTGCGATTATTGTCTAGTCGTCGCAGCATTAACCGAATCATGGCAATGTACACCATCCCTTGATGATTCTCGCTCAACCGTTCATAGTCTCGCGTGAGTCCAGGGCAATTTTCGAGCCATGCCCAAGTCCGTTCTACAACCCATCGCTTTGGCTGGACTGAAAAGCCCTTTTCCGGATGTTCAACCACTTCCAACTCAACGTCATACAGCATTGACAAATCAATTTCTAGATCTCCTCGATAGCCTTGGTCTACTAGGATCTTTACGATTCGTTCGTAGGTTTCTATCACCCCAAACAATACCCAAGGCGCTGCTTTGACATCCGCTTGGTTGGCAGCCCCCACATGACACTTGAGCACCATTCCTAAGACATCGACAACAATCGTTCGTTTGCGCCCTTTGATCTTTTTGAAGCCATCTACGCCAATGTGCTCCCCCCTTTTTCTCCCAATCTGACTGACTGGCTATCAATGATGCCCAAACTGGGTTCTCCTACTCGTCCTGCTGAGCGTCGGACCTGGTGGATTAAGGCCTGATTCATCGATTCCCATATCCCCAAACGCACCCACAATCGAAAGTAGCCATACACCGTTTGCCATGCTGGAAAATCCGCCGGTAGGTTGCGCCACTTCACTCCATTTTCAACCCGGTAGAAAATGGCATCTAACACCTGCCGTAAATCTACTTCCCGCAATCGTCCTACAGGTTTTTCTGTGGGTAACAAAGGCTCAATTCTGTGCCACTCGGCATCGGTTAAATCACTGCTGTAGGTTTTAAGTGCTCCCATGCCTTAACCTCACTCAACTCTGACTTTTTAGTACGCTTTTTAACCGGATTTCGTAAATACTTTCGCAATGCTTATTTACAAACACTCTCTTAGTGTCTCCTTGAAAATATAGTATTTTGATGCCTGAGAATAGCTGAACCTATAGAAGCTCGACTGTATTGCCAGAAGTAGGGCTGAGCCGGCAACAGTGCTCATCGAACTGGTTACCGCTGAAAGTAATGCCCGCGCTCCATCGGATCCACCTGTGTAAATCCAGTTTAGTTGCCCAATTGTGCCCTGGAGATGCTCGATCAATAGTTAACATTGTGCAATGCCAGCACGATCACGATCACGCCTATCACAGTTGGCAAAAACCAGTAACTGGAGTGGAGCGAATTCCACCGTTTGCTCCACTTGGCATTTTTCATATTAACCCGGCAATAATTGACACTACATCTGTTTAGGCTGCATACGCAATAAATGGATGCTGAAAATACTTGATAATTCGAGCCGGCAATTTTTGCAGTTTGAATAGATGCGACCGCAGCCTCTCTTTCAACTGAGCCAAGTTGCGAGTGGGAGGCTTCGAGTGCACCCCTTGTTTGACATCGCAATTGAGATACTCTGCCGGATTCAACTGGGGAGCGTAGGGTGGCAGCAAGTGCATCTCAATCTTGTCTTGATGCGCCTGTATCCACTGACGGACAGCATCAGAACGATGCACGGGATGACGGTCTACAATCCACATCAGCTTCCGTTCCCGTTTGGCAATCAAGCGTTCGAGAAAGATGATGAACACTTGCGCTGTGAGTTTTTGGGTGTAGAGCATGAAGCGAACTTTGCCTTGATTGCTGATGCTAGCAAGGTAGTTGACACTCGCTCGTTGGGTGTTCGGTTGAATTTCTGGGGTGTGCCCAATCGGTGCATAACCGCGACCGACTTGAGCATCGGAGCGCAAGCCTGATTCATCCCCCCAAGCGATTTCGGCAGCTTCGGTCTTTGCCCGCTGCTCAATCGCCGGATACTCTGTTTCCAACCACGCTTTGACGGCTTCAGGGTCTTGCTCATAGGCACGTTTGAGTGGTTTCTGCGGCGTATACCTCCAGCGCTTGAGATACTCCCCGACGGTGCGAATGGGCATCTTGACTCCACACTCACAGGCAATCAACGTCTGTACCGCACTGCGCGTCCACAGGGCACTGTCAATGTTCAATTCATCCGGGAAATGCTCTTGCATCACCTGTTGAATCCAAACCTCTTCGGTTCGACTTAAGGTTCGACCTTCGCCCAATTTGTTGCCTCGCGGTTGCTGATGCAGCGCAGTTTCTCCGACTTGTTGATACGCTCGCCACCACTTTGAAACCGTTGCGCGATGCACCCCTAGATAGGTTGCAATCTCGCTCACGCGCTTGCCTTGTTCTCGTAGGCGTATCGCTTGTTGGCGGAGGTAGTCTTGAGTGCTGGGATTAAGTGAGCGTGCATCCGGTTGGTCCATATCCTGATTCTATCGATTTTGCCTCTTATCCTGTAGCCTCTCCGATTGCCGGGTTAATAAGTCATTAAACAGTTGATATATTTACTTTTTATATTGATATCCCTCATGAGATAGAGCGCGATGTATTGCTTGCGGTAGAAATTCTTTAAACTAAGCTGAATCAAAATTGGCAGGAATCAGAAGGTTGATAAGGTGTTGATTGAGCAGCTTTTCTTTTCCACTCAGCCAAAGGCATAATTTTGACGTTAGGACGCTGGATTGGATTGCTTTCGCTAGTGATTTCGCTCTATGTGCTGTGGCAAATTCGAGCGATCGCGCTGCTGTTCTTCATGGCGATTATCTTTGCTGTTGGGCTGAACCGAGTTGTACGTCGATTTCAAAAATCTAAGCTTAAACGAAGCGTTGCGATCGGGCTAACAATCGCGATCTTCATCGTAGTTTTAGGACTGCTTTTGGCTTTAGTGGCTACCCGGATCACTGAGCAATTTGACCAACTGGTCGAACTGATTCCAGGTGCGATCGCACAAGTTGCAAATCTCAACTACTGGTTGCAGGAGCAGATTCCAGGTCGGATGATTAAAAATCTTCCTAACTTGAACGATTTGAGTCTTCAGCTTCAGCAAGTAGCAAACTGGACGATTATTCATTTCTATCAAGCTTTCTCTAATTCTCTATCTCTCTTGCTCAATGGTTTATTGCTAACTGTATTGACGCTGATGTTACTGGTAAATCCAAAGCAGTATCGCAATTTGTTGATTCAAGGATTTCCCGCGTTCTATCGCAACCGCGCGGATAGCATTCTCTCGAAGTGCGAGGTTGGTTTAATTGATTATCTGGGTGGAATTGCCCTGAGCATGGCTTTCATTGGCATTACCTCAACCGTAGGTTTGCTAGTGCTACAGGTTCCCTTACCGTTTGTGAATGGGTTCATTGCAGGCATATCGGCATTCGTTCCCTACCTTGGGGCGCTCGCCAGTGTTGTTCCACCCGCTCTACTGGCTTTGTTGGATTCTCCTTGGAAAGCGATCGAAGTCTTGCTGCTGTATTTTTTGATTCAGCAGGTTGAAGGCAATCTGATTACGCCCATCATTATGAAGCAGCGGCTGTCTCTTCTACCCGCAACAACACTGGCTTTGCTGACTGCCTTTGGCACGTTCTTTGGTGTTTTAGGATTGTTTTTAGGATTACCAATTTTAGTAGTTGCACAAATCTGGCTTAGAGAAGTGTGGGTGAAAGATGTTTTAGACCAATGGACAGTTCCTCAAGCAATAACGTCAAGCGAATCTACACTACGTGAGCGTTAGCTTTTCAGCCGTTATTAAGGCACTGCCTCAGATGCATCCTTTGGTGCCTTAACACTTCAAAACGAAATCGGCATCATCTCGCTACGATCGCCTTAGCAGCATTAAATCGCTTACTTCAACAGATTAATTTGAATGGAAGATTCCTTACCCATTACAGTTCTCATAAGCACAGCCGTAGGGGTTGGTATCGGTGCTCAGGTCTTAGCCCGATGGCTTCAAATCCCCGGCATTGTGTTGCTGCTGCTCTTTGGTATCATTTTAGGCTATAGTGGCTTAGGGTTGCTGGAGCCGTCGCTTTTGGGTAGTGGCTTAGAAGTCATTGTTTCTCTAGCGATCGCCTTGATTCTCTTTGAGGGCGGGCTAAGCTTACAGATTCGCGATCTGAGCAGCGTTTCGGTTAGCCTTCGCAATCTGGTGACGGTTGGGGTGCTGGTTACATTTTCAGGTGGGGCGATCGCTGCCCATGCGTTAAACCAGTTTCCTTGGGCGATCGCCCTTCTCTACGCCTCGTTAGTGGTAGTAACGGGTCCAACCGTTGTAACTCCCTTGCTGAAACTCATTGGGGTTGAACAGCGAGTCGCCACCCTCCTAGAGGGTGAGGGCATTCTGATTGATCCCCTGGGGGCAATCGTAGCGGTGTTTACCCTCACGATCGTATTAAGTCAGCATGAGGTGCCCTTGGTTTTGGTTGGAACGGCAATACCCTTGCTGTTGCTGAAAGGATTAGGGCTGAGGCTAGGGATTGGCACCGCGATTGGACTAATTGGGGGTGTCTTGCTAAGTCTGTTGCTGAGACAATCTAAATCTTTGCCGCAAGAATTGAAAAATTTAGTCGTACTTGCGGCAGTATGGGGAGCGTTCAGTCTGGCACAAGCGCTGCGAAGCGAGTCAGGTTTATTGGTCGCTGTGCTGATGGGTGTGATCCTGCGCGCATCTGCCATTCCCGAAGAACGCTTGATCCGGCAGTTTAATGAACAGTTGGGGATTCTGGCAAATTCGGTGCTGTTTATTTTATTAGCGGCTGATTTGTCGATCTCTCGCATCCTCGATTTAGGTTGGGGAGGTGTCCTGACGGTGTTGACACTGATGCTCATCGTGCGCCCCATCAACATTCTGCTATCAACCTGGAATCAGAGCTTTAGCTGGAAACAGCAGTTCTTTTTGTCCTGGATTGCTCCTCGTGGCATTGTCGCTGCATCCATGGCATCCTTATTTGCACTTTCCCTCACAAACGCAGGCATCGCAGGGGGTGAGGCAATGAAAGCGCTCGTTTTTCTCACCATCCTAATGACAGTATTAATTCAAGGACTCACAGCAGGCTGGATTGCCCGCTGTCTGGGGTTGCAGACGACGCAGGTCAGAACCGTTATTGTAGGCAACACTCAGTTGGGTCAACTGCTAGTCCGACTACTTCAACAGAAAGGAGAAACAGTGGCGTTGATTGACCTCAACGCTAGCGATGCTAAGCCAGTTCAGCTCGATGACATTCCTGTAATCAGCCAATACTTAGATCTAGAGGAACTAGAGGCAGAAGGGAGCGCATCATTGAGCACATTTTTGGCGCTGACTAACAATCCAGAACTAAACGGTATCTTGGCGCAACGGGCTTTAGAATTATTCCGCCCCGATAAAGTAGCCACCTTATCTCAGCCCCCATTGAATCGTGGAGATCACCCCAGTTTTGCTACAACGGGCATTAAGATTGCTTTTGCAGCTCAAGTTTCTCTTGATCGGTGGAATCAGTCTCTCACCAAGAAGGACGTGGAGCTGTTCGAGGTGGTATTGCAGTCAGAGGGCTTTGCCGCACAGCAAGCTGAATTACAAGCCTGCATCGCCGCAGGTGATTTGCTACCGCTTTTGCGAAATCGAGCCGATCAGTTACAAATTATGCTTGCTAATGAACCCTGGCACATGGGCGATCGCATCACTTTTTTGCTGGATAAAGCCTCATCTGCCAAAATACCGACGTTGAGCCAGAGCCACTCGACTCTCTTGCCTCTACCAGATCAAGCGCTATCAGAGACAGTTTTGCTGCAACCAACGTGATTATTTTAGGATAGGCAATCCGCTGATGGTGAAACTGCTGCCAAACCTGCACAAAAATGTGGGAGATTTGCGAAAGTTCCTGCCGCGTCAGCCCGGAATCAACTAACTGATGATCTTGCCAGCGGGCTTTCAAAATTTTATTCACCATTACCAGTGCCTCTGCTGGAGTTGCCTCTCCTAAGGAACGCAGCGCCGCCTCACAGGCATCTGCTAGCATAACAATTCCCGTTTCCCGCGATTGTGGAATGGGTCCGTCGTAGCGAAAATCTGCTTCCTGAATGACTTTCCCAAAGGGTATGTGCTGTTGGGCTTGATGGTAAAAGTAGGCAATCAAAATGGTGCCTTGGTGTTCTGGAATAAACGCTTGAATGGCGCTAGGAAGCCGATACTGACGTGCCATCACTAGCCCTTCTCTCACATGGTTTTTAATGATCTCGGCACTTTTCCACGGGTCATCGATCGCATTATGCTTATTCACACTACCCATCTGGTTTTCAATAAAGGCGAGCGGGTCATGCAGTTTACCAATATCATGGTGCAGCGTCCCCGCTCGGACTAGCTCAACATTGCCTCCCAGCGATCGGGCAGCGGCTTCTGCCAGCGTTGAGACAAATTGAGTGTGCTGAAAGGTTCCGGGGGCTTCCTGTGCCAGACGTTTCAGCAGAGGGCGGTTGGGGTTTGCCAACTCTGCTAACCGAATCGGTGTGACTAAATCAAACAGACGTTCCAGATACGGACTAATCCCAATTGCCACGATACTCCAAATGATGCCGGAGAGAGCCGATAACGCTGCTCCACTCAGAGCTGTATACCAAAGTGAGACGATCGCGGTATTGATCATTAAGTAAGTCACTCCCTGAACCAATCCCATCAGCACGCCCAAACTCGCCAAATCTTCTCGCGTGCGGGGTGACTCTCGCTTGAAAACGCGCCATTGCCCCGCCATGAGGCTACCGAGCAACCCTCCTGCGGCACTCGGCAGCAAATAGCGCCAGCTTACTTCGGTGCCAATGGGCAGCAAAAACGTCAACAAACCCATGACCGTGCCCCCGATTGCAGAGCCATAAAAGCTGCCGAGCAGCAGACCGATCGCGGGTAGCCCTGTAAATGTTTTGCTCACTGCAACTACGACAGAGGCACTGAGAGACAGCAACAGGATGAGGACATAATCCCGCTGCCGTAACTTTGGCTTTGTCCGTCGATCGATGAGCTTAAAAACCCTGATCGCCACGGCAACGAGTCCACTGAAGCTCAGTAGCCCCAACCAGTCAATGCTGCGTTGACTCAAGTTGAAGTGATCGAGCAAGACAAAATCTGCCTGAGTGATGAGTTCCCCTGCGCGAATAATGATTTTCCCTTTTTGAATGCTAATGAGAGTTGGCTCGATCGCCTGAGCCGCTTGTTCCGCCATTAACTTGGTTTGCTCTGAGTCTTTAATCAGATTGGGTGAAAGGATGGTGGAAAGTAATTGCACTGCCAATGGTTGAGCCGCTACTGGCATGGACGCGCTGACTTGAAGGGAGATCGCCTGATTGAGTTGGGTTTCCGACAAACCAGGATAAATGCCTTGAGTTAAAAGTCGGTCTAAGGTTGACTTCAGTTCGCTCTGTGTGGCTTGCCAGTCAGCATCAGCAAGGTTCAAAAAGGACGTACTGTAGAGCAGAGCGCCACCTGAGGGCTGTGCAGCCAGTGTGGCTAAAGCAACCGGATAGCGGCGACGCGCAACAGCGATGGTCTCTAGAAGCTGAGAAAGGGCTGGCGGTGATGTTGCCTTACGGTAAGCTTGCAGTTGATCATCTGCCTGTTGCTGATCTGGGCTGAACCGAGACCGTGTTGCAGGGCTGGCGGTGGACGATCTCACGCCCTGTTGCAGCATCCGCCACTCTGCCTCAGGTGCTTGTCGCAAATAAATTTGCGTCGGTGTAGAAAGCACTGACGTTTTGACAAACGGAAAAGCGCCCAAAGCCTCACGGATTGAGTTGCCCCACTCTAAATGTTGTTGAAGCAATTGCTGTATTTGTTGGTTGGCTGCTGGGTCAACACGAACCGCCGGAAACACCCCACTTCGAGCCTCCAGACGTTTTTTTTCGGTTGTTTCAACATCTTCAACACTGGCAGAAGCAGGCGCAACGATCGTTTGAGGGGCAACTGTGTCTACATCAAGCTTAGGCTGATGATAAAAGCGATAGCCCAAGCCGCTTGTAAGTAACAGCACCACAACCACTAGCATTCCACTCTGGCGGAGCCGTTTCTTCAGATGCGATCGCCCCTGTTTTGACGCAATTTGCTTCATCAATCTCGCCTTAATTCAGAAACCTGCCTGCACAGTGCTGCTCTATCGGTGTCTTTACGACTTTCACTATTTCCCATGATACTCATTGAGCTTTCTGAGATCGCATGCTTAGTATGAGTAGATATCTGAGGTTGCAGACTCACATGTTTTATCCTCAGAATGATTACAGTGATAGGCTGAGCGAAAAGTTGATAGCTTGGAGGTGTTCACTCCTCAGCAATCGCAGTGCAAATAATGTCTCTACAGCAATGTACACAAGCAGCAGGCAGGATTGGAGTTTTACTCTTACTGATTTTGAACTTGTGGTTATCTCCGGCGATCGCTCAATCTCCCGCTCAATCTACCGTTGCCATCGATGGTCGATCGTTATTTCAAGTCAGCGATACCGGGCAGTACACTGCTGAAGAACGCGCCAGTCTGGTCACCTTGCAACTAAAAGAAGAGGTGCAATCTGGAAATCGGGTCAGCGTTAGGATTGAACAACGGAATCAGTCGCCCACGCTGTTACTGAACAATCGCTATTTACTTACGGTCACCCAAGCAGATGCGATACCGGGCAGTACACCAGATGAACAAGCTGACATCTGGGCACAGCAGATTCAGGCTGCCGTTCAGCAGGCACAGCTAGAGCGTAGCGCAGCTTATTTTCAGGAAATGGCACTTCTGGTAGGGGGAATTGTGCTAACGGTCGCTCTCCTGCACTGGCTGTTGGGCAAATTTAAACAGCGAGTCTTGCGATTTCTTCGCAAGCGGTTGCCCTCTGCAACAGAAAACCCAGATTCTTCTCGTCCACTCGAAGGGCTGTTACAACTGTTGCTCGCGATCACCCGCCTTGGAATTTGGATCATTGCGGCTCTTTATGTCACTAATCTGTTTCCAGTGACCCGCTCTTGGAGTTATCAGATCACACAGGTTTTAGTGTCTAGTTTTACCTCTCCCGTTATTACATTAGGGAGAAATGCTTATTCAGTCACAAACCTGTTGCTGCTTGCCGGAGTGTTAGCTGGATTAGTCGCGCTTGCAGGAACGATTACAAATGTGATGCGATCGCGTATCCTCCATCTAGCAGGGCTAAGCCGAGGTGGACAAGAGATCATAGCGATTCTGACCAAGTACAGCTTGATCAGCATTGGCACACTGATTGTCCTACAGATTTGGGGATTAGATATCAGTTCACTCACCATTTTGGTCAGCGCCTTGGGTGTGGGCATTGGTTTTGGGTTACAAGACATTGCTAAAAACTTTGGCAGTGGTCTAGTCTTGATTCTGGAGCGTCCTATCCAGGTTGGAGATTTTGTTGAAATTGGCAGCTTTAAAGGTACAGTCGAACGGATTGGCGGACGTAGCACCGAAATCCGCACACTCGATCATGTGTCGATCATCGTTCCCAACTCTCGCTTCTTATCAGAGGAAGTAATCAACTGGAACCATCACAATCCAGTGTCTCGGCTGCATTTACCCGTTGGTGTTGCTTATCATAGCGATCCTCAAATGGTACGCACCGTCCTTTTGGAAGCTGCCCAAAGCCATACTGATGTGCTTCAAAGTCCTCCACCCCAAGTGTTTTTTACGGGCTTTGGCGACAGTGCGCTCAACTTTGATTTGTTGGTCTGGACAACTCAGCCCAGCCGCCAGTTTATCTTAAAGAGCGATTTATATTTTCGCATTTTTGAACTCTTGCAAGAGCGCCAAATCGAGATTCCCTTCCCCCAACGAGATTTACATTTGCGCTCAGGCATACTCAGCCTTTCACCTCAAACAGAAGCATTGCTCACACAGCAATCAAAGTACACTTCCAACGGAGATAGTCCTAGCCTTCGATCGAACGATCCGTTCATTTGACTCCAGTTCTAGATGGGATCGAGCCGACGTACGACCAAAAAAGTGTAACATGAGGCTGTAACTCTTTCCCTGTAGGAGTTTCAGGAAATAGATGATTTAATCTGTACAGCTTAAACCCTTGAGTAGTGAAGGTTTGAATACTTTTGGACATTGTACTAATCAAAAATCAGTCGTACATAGCCTCTTTTGATGTGGTTTCAACAGCTGAAAGCCCCATTCTCTCATACCACTTCTGCACCTTCCATAGAAGTGCTGCTGCTGAGCCTCGCCTTCAATAGATTCTCTGAAACTCAATTCAAATAAGGCTTTCCAGCTCATCTTGCACTTTTTTGGTCGTATATCGGCGTGCGATTCGTTTCTGCCCAAGTCAAGCCCCTCCACCAGGCTTGAAATAAAGCAGAGTCAGGGTGTTGAACCTTGATAACTCAACTTCTGTGTGGTGCGTCCAACCTGGACAATTCCAACTCCCCTAGTGCTGGGGTAACAGCCTAGCCCTCAGGTGTGCGACTGACTCTCAATCGTCTGAAGCAGGGCTAAAAGGCGGTCACTCGGAACCCGACCGGGAATCCCGCCGAGCAAAGCTGCATAGGGCTAACGCCAGTGAATCCACACCTGAACCATCGTCAACGACAACAAGCCTACGCGGGTTGACGGGCTTGCCCAAAAGGGAACGGATTCGAGACAGGCAGTTGCCGATCTGACCTGTTAGCACTCTCATACAATCCCGGTGGAAAGTGGGAGCCTACGTGCAGCGCAAAACGGAAGTTGGGAACGAGGTAACCCTCACCATTGCTCTCCTGATCACTGGATCAAGAGCAGGTAGTCAGCCGCAAGCCTGGTGAGGGAGGGATTGTCTCAGAAGCTAATGCCTTTGGGAAAGCCAGAGGATATGCCGACGGAGACACAACCATCAGGAAAGTTGCGTTGTGAGTCGCAATGCACACGTCATGAGCGAGTTAACGACTACGTATGGATGAAGCACCAACCTCTAGCGTCAGCAGAAGCAGTTGGTGTTGCAGTTGCTAAAACAAAGCCACTGAGCCATGAGTTAAGGCAGTTTGCCAGCGGCTAATGGTATGCAAGACAAGCACCCGATGGTTGAGGAGCCGTGTGCCAGAAAACTGGCAAGCACGGTTTTGTAGCAGAGGGTAGGGCAGTGATGTCCTACTCGACTGCATCTCGACCCCGATTAGGTCTACCTGGACCAGCAAAATAGCTATCCTTCATTTAGATGTGCTCATTTTTTCTATAAAGACTACTAATTCTGCACCCCTGTGGCATTTTGTCTGGAGCTGGAAACTTTGCAACCTATATTTTAGGGATCGAACGTCTGGCCAATAGCTCCTTTAAATCAGCTCACTAAAGTGAAAATCTTGCTGCTTTTAGATGTGCCCGAACTGATAGGCAACTCTATAGTAAAACGAATCTGTCCGGCCTCACATTCAGCTCGAATCGTTGCCCCTAAACGCTGCACCCGTTTTTTGACCAACGCTAAGCCCAGTCCTGTCCCCCCATGCTTCCAGGGGTCATTGTTGGGAATGCGGTAGAACTTATCAAAAATCTGTTCGCATTCACTGGCAAGAATTTTCACACCAGAGTTACTGACGCTAAACTGCCAGTTGTCTTCGGTGACAGTTGTTTCAACCATAATCTCCTCTCCAAGCGGGGTGTACTTGCAGGCGTTGTGCAGCAGTTCCGTCAAAACTTGTCTTAGGTAAGAGACATCAGTGGTTAGGAGTGGTAAGTCTGAAGCAAAGTGCACTCCTAGCCGCTGATTCTGGTTTAAGGTACGTTCAATAAACGGTTCAATCATGGTGGAAAACCAGAGTTGAAAATCGATTGTTGTGGGCAGTAACGGTTCTGTTTCCGCATCTAAGCGAGCTAAGTCGAGTAAGTCATTAATCAGTCCGATTTCTCGCTGGCATTCATCTTGAAGAATCTTGAAATAGCGGGCGGCTGTACTCGGTTCTACATCCAGCAACCCGGCTTGTTTCAACACAATTTCCAGCATATGAGTTGCCATTTTGATGCTGGACATCGGCGTGCGTAACTCATGAGACACTGTACTCAAGAAATCATCCTTCAACCGATTGAGTTTTTCTAGTTCTTCGACCTGTGCCTGAGTCGCTTGGTAAAGCCGAGCTTGCCTGAGCGCGATCGCACACTGATTGGCGACCTGCTGCACCAATCGGATTTCTAACTCATTGAAGCTATGGTTCTCCTCGTGAGACAGCCACAAGTCACCAATCACTCCTTGATCATCAAAAATGGGACAAGTTAAAATGGCAGCGCGATTCTGCGGGATTGAGGAAATTGCATCAGATGTGCTCTGGCAGAATTGCAAGTAGTGACCTTGTAGCAACTGCGGGTAAATGTCAGGAAAATCGACCATTTGCACCACTCGATTCTGACCTGCTATCGGCAAGTGTCCCTGTTCGTACCAAATCGTAGAGGTGCCTTGCTCCAAGTCATAGAGGGCTGTATCGCAGTAATCCACCTGTAGTAGCCGGATTAACTCATGAACAGCGGTCTGTAAAATCTGGCTTTCGTCTAAACTGTCCCGCACCTTATCCGTGATGCGCTTGAGGGCTGCCTCTAAAGCTAGTGCCTGTTGTAGTTGCGCTGTCCGCTCTTGAACTTGTTGCTCTAGCACCCTGTTGTTTATTTGAACTTGTCCAAATAAACAAGACTGCTGTATGGCAATCTCCACTTGAGTGGCCAAATGTTTCAGCAGATCAACTTCAAAGTCCTCCCATGATCTCGGTGTGCTGCATTGATGAGCAATCAGCAACCCCCAAAGCCCTTCCCTCTGCACGATTGGCACCACCAATTTTGATTTCACCCCCATCTGTCGCAGGGTGGCTGCCAAACAAGGTGACATCTCATCGGTTTCAACATCTACAACCCGCCGGATGCGACCCTGTTGGTACAGTTGATGGCTGGCTTGAGGAAAGATGGCTTCTGGTAAAGGCTGACCTAAAAGCGCTGTACAGTTTGCTGTAACCGCCTCCGTAATGACGCTACCCGTGCCATCGGCATGAATCTGATAGAGCAGTACCCGATCAGCTTGGAGAAGGTGTCGGACTTCCTGAACCGTTGTGTTGAGAATTTCTTCCAAGTTCAAAGACTGGCGAATCCGCTGCGTGATTTTCTCAATCAACCGCGCTTGCTCGACTTGATGCTTGAGGCTCGCTTCTGCTTGCTGCCGCTGTACGATTTCTAGTTGGGCTTGCTGATACAGTTCAGATTTTTGAATGGCGATTGCGGCTTGAGTTGCCACTTGTTTAAGTAACTCAATCTCAATCGGCTGCCATTCCCGTGGCGTGTCGCACTGCTGAGCAACCAGCAACCCCCACAGCGCCTCCTCCTGGACAATCGGCACTGCTAAATTTGCTCTAACCTGAAATGCTGCTAATAACTCAATGTGGCAGGGAGCTAACCCACCAGCATAAATGTCTGCGACTGCCTGAACGCGCCCTTGCTGATACAGCTGAAGATAGCTCTGGGCAAAGTAAGTATTATGAATTGTGACACCGGTAAGACACTTCCACTTTGTGCCAGTCGATGCTGCTACCACCTCACCACTCCCATCAGCATGGAGCTGGTAGATCAAGACCCGGTTGGTTTGCAGTATCTGTCGAATAGCAGCAACCGTAGTGCTGAGCACCGCCTGCAAATCCAAAGAATGATGAATATGTTGAGTAATTGCTGCGATCAGTTGTTCATGCTCCGCCTGCTGCCGCAGAGCAGTTTCAGCAGCGATTCGTTCTTGAATTTCGCTTGCTAAGGCTGAGTTAGTCGTGGCTAATTCCACTGTGCGTGCCTGCACTCGGTCTTCTAATTCGTCATAAGCCCGGGCTAAAGCTGTTTCTGCTCGTTGGCGGAGAAGTTCAACCGCTGCTCTGGCGGCAAACACTTTGATAATAGCTTTCGCATTTTCCTCATTGCCCAACGGGCGATCGCCCAAGATACACAGCACTCCCATGACCTGCTGATCTTTATCCAGCAAAGGTGCCCCGGCATAGCACTCAGCATTCAACGCTTTTAATGAATCTGCTGTTGAAAACAATGCCTGAACTTGTTCGGGGTAGTAGCATAACGTCGCTTGATCGACCACAACCCCGCACGGAGTCCCTGGTATTTCATAAACGAAATTTGCCCCTATCTGCTCTTTCGCCCAAAACGCTAGCGTTTTCAACACTGGAGGCTGCTGACCAATAATTTCCGAAACTAGAACGTAAGGTACATCTAAAGAGGTCGCTAGATTTTGCACCAGAGCTGAAAAAAACGCTTCTCCAGCCACAGAGGCGGTGCCAGTAACGATCGCTTGTAGCGTTTGTTCGGATCGTTGCAGTTCCCGATAAGCTAGTTCGCTAACGGCGATTTGCGCTTGCAAGGCTTGGTTAACGGTTTCTAATTCCCTTGGAGTTCGTAAAGCCAAAAATTCTGGCAGCAACTCGATCAATTTCAAGGCAGTGTAGCAGGAGACTAATGCCGTCATGGCTTTCTCAATCCCAGAAAGCCAATAAGTCGGCTGCCAGAGAGTCCAGATTTCGAGTAAATGCCCTGTGCCGCACAGCAGAATGAAGGCTCCAAACAGCACAAAGACTCTGGGAAAAGGAGTGTCCCGGCGCTGGCAAACAAAGTAAAGCAGCATGGCTGGGATCGAAAAGTAGGCAATTGCAATCAGTAAATCGCTGACGATGTACAAAACCACGAGCGGAGATTGCCACAGGTAGCAATGGCCGTGGGGAATGTACGGGTTAGGCGAAAAGAGATTGTAAATGATTTCCCACATGGCTTCTTCTTTTAACCTATAAAGCAGAGTCAACCATTAGCTATGAAGGTCAAAGAATGTTCTCTGATGCCCGTAGAGGATTTACCTACACCAACCTCGGTTACAGCTATGTTATTTCCATAGGTATCCTCTAAAGTTTTTATACCTTAGAGGATACGTACGCTTTAAGAGTGCCTAGATTACCAAGCTAAGTGTTATTTGCTACACAAAATGTAAGGAAACGTTAGGTTGTTGCGGCGTGAGCGGAAAAGTGGCAGGAGTTTACATGGGGTTTCGGGCCGCCAAGGGCTACACCCGCTAAACCCGCTGAAGAAGGAGTGACAGTACAACTTTCTCTCGCCAAATTTGTGCAAAGCTAAGCAAACAGGGCAAACGATTTACCAACTCAAACACGGATTACTAGACAATTACCTGTGCCAGCAACTCAAACACCCATCGCTCAAAATGGCCTTTGCGTAAGTCCCACTAAGAAATGGACGGTGCCGATTAAAGACTGGCGACCAGCCTTTAATCGGTTTGAGATCGCTTATGATGATCGTTTTCTACAATAATTCCCTACCTTCGACACAAATTATTTGACATACCCTGGACTCACTAGATTAAGGCTCTTAGAGCGCCTATTCCGTCTTGGTAGTTTCTATGTAGCTGATTAATAAAACGCATTCAAGCAGACTTTTGGCATAGTCTCTAAGACTTCTAAGGCTTTTTGTTTACTATCCAAATAGCTCTAAGCAGCCAAAAATCGCTAGTGGCTCTCGCGGTGAGAGCTAGCCCCAGAACCCAGTGTCACTATGCTTTTTGAACATAATCCCTCTTTTGCCATCCTCAGCTTCACAGCGCTGCTCGCGGTTGTGGTTGCGGTTGCTGCTTGGCGCAGGCGTGCTGCCTCCTCTGCCAGCAGACCGTTTATTTTATCGTTGCTTTCTATTGCCGTCTATGCCACTGTTGCCGCTCTCGAAGCGGCAGCGATCGCTCTACCCGACAAAATCTTTTGGTCTAAGTTGGAATATGTTGGCTCTGGCTGCGTGGTTACGTTCTTTCTCATCTTTGCTATCCACTTTACGCATAAAAGGCAGTGGCTCACACTCAGAAACACCGTATTGCTCTGGCTACTCCCTAGTCTCAATGTGGTTTTAGTGGCAACCAACGAACAGCATCGGTTGGTTTGGAGTGGCTTTTTGCCCTGTTCTCAAGGCACAAACCAAATTGTTTACCAGCATGGTCCAGGTTTTTATTGGGTCATGACCTGCGTTTATCTTTATACACTCGCTGGTTCACTGCTACTGGTTAAAGCGACGCAGCAATCCGCGCGACTCCAGCAGCAACAATCCTGGCTGGCGTTAGCAGGAGCGCTCGTCCCGTTGCTCGGTGGTAGCGCATATATGCTCAATCTCACGCCTGCCGGTTTAAACCTTACTCCCATGAGCTTTTTGCTGACAGGTATCATCTATTTCGTCACGCTCTTTCGCTTTCGTCTGTTTGATCTTGTACCAGTGGCACGAGACACGTTGATCGAGAGTATGTCGGATGGTGTCCTAGTGCTAGATTTACACAATCGGTTGATTGATATAAATCCAGCTGCCCAGCAGCTCACTGGGATCAGCGTCACTTGCTTGGGGCAACCGCTCAGGCAATTATTCTCAAGCTGGCAAGTGATCGCTCAGCTTTGCGAAGCGTCTGAAACAGTACAGAGTGAATTGCTCCTTAAGGTGAGCGCAGACTGCTATGTGGAGTTACACGTCATACCTTTACGCGATCGCTGTAAAGGTCTCACTGGGCGCTTGCTTGTCTTGCGCAATGTCACTCAACGGCAACAAGCTGACCTTGAACTGCGCCAGGTAAACGAACGCCTACAAGCACAGTTGCATGAGATCAAGGCACTCCAAACGCAGCTACGTGAACAGGCGATCCACGATGCTCTGACGGGCTTATTCAATCGACGTTATTTTGAGGAGACGCTCCCTCGAGAGTTGGCACGCGCGGATCGGGAAGCATACCCGGTCGCTGTGATCCTGATGGACATCGATTTTTTCAAGCAAGTTAATGATACCTACGGGCATCAAGGTGGGGATTGCGTATTACAGGCTTTTGGTAGTTTGCTGCGCGATCACAGCCGACAAGACGACATCGCGTGCCGTTATGGGGGTGAAGAATTTGTACTGACGCTGCCTGCTATAACGCTGAAGGATGTTTATCAGCGAGCAGAACAGATTCGACGCTCCTTTCAAGCAATGCGCGTGCAGTTTGGTTCTGCAACGATCTGCACGACACTTTCACTGGGGGTCGGGTTATTCCCTGAACATGGTGACACCAGTCAGTCTCTCATGCAAGTCGTTGATCAAGCCCTCTATATTGCTAAAGCGGCGGGACGAAATTGTGTTAAATGTGTCGAGACAGTGGTCTAAACGGGGTTGAGTTTAACTCAACCCCAACTCCACCGCCGCACAACGGGTAGGATTCGCCTCTCGTCCTTGGACTTGGCACAAGCTAGCAACTTATCTCACATGGCCCTGACGCACTAACGAAATTAGGAGCATTTTGCATCATTCAAGGGAACTTTAAGCTTGGCAACTTCAAATTCTCCTTAAGCGAACCTCCCTATGCTGTCATCGCACGACGCTATTTCGCCCTTAACTCAGGAAGGGTTACTTCACCGCATTGCGAACCGGGTGCGCCAATCCTTGGAACTTGAGAGCATCTTAAGTACTACAGCAGCAGAGGTTCGAGCCTACCTGGGAACAGATCGAGTCAAGATCTACCAATTCTACCCCGATGGTCATGGGGTCGTTGTGGCAGAGTCACTTCAAGCAGATCGCTTACCGTCTCTTTTGGGACTTCACTTTCCCGCAGACGACATTCCTCGCTATGCGCGTGAACTGTTTGTGCGTGCCCGTCAGCGATCGATCGTCGATCTGGGCAATCATACGATTGGGATTAGCCCACTCAACTGCCCAGAAACCGGAGAAGCCCTCAACACAGGTGATATTCGGTATCGTCCAGTTGACCCTTGCCACCAGGAATACCTGACAGCAATGGGAGTCAAATCCTCAATCGTTGTACCAATCGTGCTCGAAGGGGAAGCCTCTGGGTCTTACGATCCACCCTCCCTCCAGTCGTCCAACCATCTTTGGGGGCTTCTAGTTTCCCATCACGCTGAACCTCGTAGCGTGACGGAAGCAGAGTTGCAGTTCATCCAGGCTGTGGTGGACCAAGTAGCGGTTGCCATTGCTCAATCGGTTTTGCTAGAGCAGGTGCGATCGCAGGCACGCCGCGAAGCCAACATGAACCAGGTTACGGCACGACTGCAAATGTCGCCGACTGTCAATTGGCAAGATGCGCTGGAATTAGCAGCGCACACCCTGAGTGCAGACGGCAGATTGTATCTAGCGTCAGAGACTGATTCACCTAAAGAAATTTATACCTGTGGGGATCAACCCGCACTCATTGATCCCACCCAAGAGCGCTCGATTGAAGAAAATTTAGTCTGGCAAAAATATTTGCACTCTGTCCTGAATCCGTCTGTGGATGAAACTGGGCGTACTCCCTGGTCAACTGAATGGATGCGAGCGGTGTACGAACTAGTAGAACCGTCTCAGAGCTTCAAACCTGGCGCTTCATCCTGGGCAGTCGATGATCTTTACCAAGAACCGCTCTTCCGTACCCTTGCGCCCTTCTTTGATGACACAAAAATTCGCAGTGCTCTGATTATTCCCCTCAAGCATGGGACTCAAATCATGGGGTGCTTAACCTTCTTCCGTCATGAAATTGATACCGAGATTGAGTGGGGTGGCTATCACAACCCGGATACGCGCCAGTTGATGCCCCGTCAATCCTTTGAAGTGTGGCGGCAGGTCAAGAAAGGACAGGCGCAGCGTTGGACAGAAGAAGAGATTAAATATGCTCAAGCTCTAGGGGAACGCTTTGCGGCGACCGTGAAACAATATCGGCTGTACCAGCAGGTACAATCGCTCAATTCCAGCCTGGAACGGCAGGTAGAAGAGCGCACGGAAGCACTGAAACAGCAATCTGAGCAACTTCAGCAGTCCAACACCGAGTTAGAACGGGTCGTGGAACGGCAGATGACGCTATCTTGGATCGTTGCCAAAATGCGTGAATCCTTAGATATAGACACCATCTTTCAAAGTGCCACTCAGGAACTGAGCCACGTTGTCACAGCAGAACGGGTTGCCATCTACTGCTTTAACGAGGACTGGGGAGGAGTCTTTGTCAGCAACTATGAAGCCGTCACGCCTGAGTGGCAGAACAATGGTCAGCTTGGAGTGAATACCGTTTGGAACGATACTCACTTACAGGAGACTCAAGGTGGGCGGTATCGTACGGGTGACAGCTCAATCGTGCATGACATTTACCAGCAGGGCTATGCTCAGTGTCATGTGGAGATCCTGGAGCAATTCCAGGTGAAGGCATTCATGCTCATTCCCATTTTTGTCGGTCAAGGGCTTTGGGGGTTGCTGGGTGTGTACCAACATTCTGCGCCACGCCACTGGAAACCGTCTGAAATTGAGTTTGTCAGTCAGATTGCAGCGCAACTGGGTGTCGCTCTACAACATGCAGAGCTACTGGTTCAAACCCGACAGAAAACTGAACAGTTGGCCCAAACGTTGACTGACTTGAAACAAACGCAAGTTCAGTTATTCCACAGTGAGAAGATGTCAAGCCTAGGGCAGTTAGTTGCTGGGATTGCCCATGAGGTGAACAATCCCATTAACTTTATTAGTGGCAATCTGACGCATATCCAGGAGTATATTCAAACTCTATTTGAGTTGGTTCGGGCGTATCAACAACACACTACAGCTCCGTCGCCGGATTTACTACAGCTTCTGGAGGACCATGATTTTGCTTACATTGAAGCAGATTTCCCTAAACTCTGCGCGTCGATGAGGATGGGGACTGAGCGAATTGGAGAAATTGTTCAATCGTTGCGCAACTTCTCACGAGTGGATGAAGCGGCGGTCAAAGCGGTAGACCTGCATGAAGGATTAGAAAGTACGCTCTTGATCTTGCAGCATCGCGTGAAATTAGTTTCTGGAACGCCGATTGAGATTGAACAGCAGTATGAAGAATTGCCTCTAGTTCACTGCCATGCAGGACAACTCAATCAGGTGTTTATGAATTTGATTGGCAATGCGATCGATGAATTAGAAACCACTGCAACAGACCATACATCATCCAAAACCGTCACTATCTCGACTCGCTGTGTCAATGCTGACTGGGTAGAAGTCTCGATCAAAGATAATGGTCGAGGCATTACACCAGAGATTCAAGCCAAGCTGTTTGACCCATTCTTCACCACTAAACCCATGGGGAAAGGAACCGGATTGGGCTTATTTATCAGCTATCAGATTGTTGAGAAACACGGAGGTCAATTAGTCTGCCACTCTCAACCGGGTCAGGGCACAGAGTTTGTGATTACATTACCTGTTCAGTGAGAAGCAACGGCGTACTTAGTAGGACGAGGTGACGGACAAAACTACCCTGTTTCCGAAATCTTCATGATTTTGACTGAGAATAGGCGTTTCGATTGTGTCGCTATAAGCTTCAACTCATGAGTTTTCAGCCGTGCCGACCAAAATCTTTTCGTTACTGCAACTCAGTCTTACAGGAATCTGAATCACAAATTCAGTCCCCTTGCCAACCGTAGAGCAACAGCTTAAGTTGCCGCCATGTTTCTCGGTGATGATTTGATAGCTAATGGACATGCCCATACCCGTGCCTTTCCCTACGGGCTTGGTGGTAAAGAATGGATCAAAAATGTGTTGACGGGTCTCCTCCAGCATTCCAGGACCATTGTCAGCGATCGCAACTTCTACCCACTCAGCATCAATCACTGCGGTACGAATTGTAATTTGATTAGGATTAGCTTCTATCGCTTGATAGGTGCGGTTAGTATTACTTTCTTCTAGAGCATCGAGTGCATTGACTAAGATATTCATGAACACCTGGTTCATCTGCCCAGGATGGCACTCCACCAGCGGCAGGTCGCCATAAGCCCGAATCAGCGTGGTCGGTGGACAATTCACTTTGGCTTTCAAGCGATGCTGCAAAATCAGGAGTGTGCTTTCAATGCCTTCGTGAACATCCACCTCTTTCACCTGCGCTTCATCCAGCCGTGAGAAGTTCCGCAACGACGTGACAATCCCTCGAATGCGCTCCGTTCCAACTTGCATTGATGTGAGTAGCTTCAGGACATCTTCATTCAGAAACTCCAAATCAATCTCGTCCATCTTGTCTCGAATGGCTGGAGTAGAGTCTGGAAATTCAGTTTGATAGAGTTGCAGCAGTTCCAGGAGATTTTGAGTGTATTCATTGATGTGAGTCACGTTGCCATGAATGAAGTTCACAGGGTTATTAATTTCATGCGCGACTCCAGCCACCAACTGTCCTAGACTCGACATTTTTTCGGCTTGAATCATTTGAGCTTGAGTGCGTTGCAGTTCTTGCAGCGTATCCTTCAGATCCGCTGTTCGTTCCTCCACCCGATGCTCTAGCTGCTCGTTGGTTTGTTCTAATTGGGTAAATGAGCCGCGTAGCTGCTGCGTCATCCGATTAAACGAACGAGCCAGCACATTTAGCTCTCGCACGTTTGAGAGTTCAACGTTTTGATCCAGTGCCCCATCCGCCATCGCCTCAGAGGATTGGCTTAAACGTCTAAGGGGCTGAGCGATCCATTGCGCCGTGTAGATTCCCAAAACGGTTGCAACCACCAGTGCCGCTAGACAAAGCAACATAGTCGTGCGCGTGTTGGCATCAATTTCTGCTGTGAAGTCGGACTCCGGCACCACGACAATGCTAAACCAGTCAATGCCCTGCTCGTCTCGAATGGGTGAAATCTGCACAAACTGGAGATCGCCATCTACCACAACATCAAGCTGTTGGCTCTGATCGATGCTGAAGCTACCGAAGCGCTCAAGCACAGCTTTGGCTGTGGCACGAATGACAGGATTTTCAATGTCTGTCGCTGGAATCTGCTCTAAGTCCTCGTCCTGAATCTTGTAAGGTTGCTCAATCAGCGAACTGGCAATGATGTTCCCCGAACGATCAACAATAAACGTTTGTCCAGTCAGCCCGACCTTCACGCTTTTCAAAAACTCGTGAATGCGTGAAGGGCGAAAATTACTATGTTGCACACCCAAAAGGTTGCCGGTTTCGCCGTAAATCGGTTGAGACAGAGAAAGTGTCGCTTTTCCTGAAGCCCCAAGAAAGATGTTGCTCCAGCTTGGCTCACCCGCTTCCACTGCCGCTTTGTACCAGGGTCGAGTCCGTGGGTCAAACAGTTTAGTTTCCAGCAATTCAGCTCGGTTCCCCCGCTCATCCAGACGGTAGCTCTGGCGATTAGGTCGGTCGGCATCTCCAGTCCGAGCCACGATAAATCCCTCCTCCAACCGTTCAACTAGAACGCTAGTTCCCTGAGGCGTGCCAGTTTGAAGGAAGCTCACAGTGTTTTGGTTGACCAACCGCCAGGAGAGATGCTCTAAAGCTTTAACATCTTTGATGTCAATCTGTCCTTCTGAAATTCCAGCCGCAATTGTTTGATTAATTAGGTAGGGCTTTTCTAAATAAAAGAGAATCTGCTGATTAATCCGATCGCTGGTTTCACTGCGGAGTTGGGAAACCACAGTATTGATCGATTTTTGACTATTACGAATACCCAGATACCCCGTCAAGCCAACCGCTACAAAAATTTGCATTACGAACGGCACAACCAGAATCAGACGCAGTGGCATCTGCCCAGTCACTGACCATCGACTGACAGTTTTTAACAACATGGTTGAAAGGGTTACTCACAGGTTGCTTAGCAGGTTAACTTGAAGTTCCCTACATATTAATAAGTCTCAACATTTTCTCCTGACTATGCTAGATCAGTTTGTCTGAATATAGATGAGACTGCAAACCCTTGCAATATAGAAAGTTTGAGCAGACTTCCTTAAGAAAAGATCCCCAATTCATCCTGTCGAACTAGCTGGAGTGCTTATGGCTGGAGTTTATCGGTGGCGGCGCTGCCATGCGTAAACTCTAGCCTAAAGGTTGTTTGTCCATCGCCACTGCAAACGTGAATTTGACCACCCAAACGTTCGGTGAGTTTTTTCACCAGGGCTAACCCCAGCCCGGTGCCGCCATGCTTCCAGGGATCACTGTTAGGAAGACGGTAGAACTTGTCGAAGATGCGATCGCATTCTGAAGCTGGAATTTCGACCCCCGTATTGCTGACGCAAATCTCCAGGATTTCTGAAGTCGATTGAGCCGACACGGTAATTCTTTCTCCCGCAGGGGTGTATTTGCAGGCATTGTGCAGGAGTTCAGTTAAAAGGCGCTCCAGATAAGGCAAATCGGTGCTGAAGTCTGGCAGATGATCAGGAATGTGAATAGCTAAGTGCTGCTGTTGTTGGCGAGTGCGTTCGCTAAAAGCTTCTGCCAGGTGAGGAATGTAGTACTGAAGCGCAATGGTGGTGAGAGTGAGCGACTCCGTCCCAGCGTCAAGCCGCGCCATATCAAGCAAATCATTGATTAAAGTAATCTCGCGGTTTGCTTCTTCTCGCAGGATGTTGAAATAGCAATGGATCGCGTTGGCTTTATCTTCCAATACACCCAGCGGCTCCAAACTAATTTCTAGCATTTGGATTGCCATTTTAATGCTGGACATGGGAGAACGCAATTCATGGGAGGCGGTGCTGAGGAAGTCATCTTTCAGTTGGTTAAACCGTTCCAGCTCTTTTACCTGTGTCTGAGCCGCTTGATACAAACGTGACTGCCGTAAGGCGATCGCGCATTGGTTGGCCACTTGCTTCACTAGGCGCACCTCCTGGTCATGAAACACACTACCGGGTGGTTTAAACAACCACAAATCCCCTAAGCTGCCCTGATCATCTACAATAGGCACTGCCAGCGTAGTCTGCCGCTGTTGATCAAGACGGAGTGGATCAGGAGTGATGTCGGTGAAATGACAGGTTTGCCCTCTAAACAATTGGGGATAGATCTCGGCATGGGCAGCGGTCGCGATCTCAAAGGTGTAACCTTGAGCGGGAGTGAGGGTGTTGGTGCATTCATAGGCGATCGTAGATGTAGTTTGTTCTGCGTTATAGATACCTGTATCGCAAGCCGTGAGTGGCAATCCGTGGGCCAGTGCCTCCACGGCAGCTTGCAAGATTTGCCCTTCATCCAGGCTGTCGCGCACCTGATCGGTAATGCACTTGAGCAACGCTTCAAAGTCTAAAGCTTGTTGGAGTTGTGCTGTGCGCTCCTGCACCTGCAATTCCAGGCTAGTGTTCCAGGTTTGTACTTGCTGATACAGTTCTGCTTGCTGAATGGCGATCGCAAGCTGCATTGCCAGTTGTCGTTGCAGTTCAATTTCCGATGCCTCCCAGTGCCGGGGTGATTGACAGTGCTGAGCAATTAAAAATCCCCATAGGTGATCGGCTTGCAGGATGGGCACCACCAGTTTCGCCCGTGTCTGTATGCGCTCTAACAGTGCCAAATGGCAAGGCTCTAGATTATCAGCGTAAATATCATCGCTTACCCTAATTCGACCTCTCTTATAGGCTTCTCCCTGAGTATTCACAAAATAGGTGTCAGTGATTTCCATGCCCAGGATCGATTGCCATCCCGCTGCTACCGATTCTGCGATAACGCTACCGCTCCAGTCAGAATTAAACTGATAGATCAACACCCGATCAGTTTGCAGGAACTGCCGCACCTCAGTCACGGTGGTTTCGAGGATGTGGCTTAAATCAAGCGTTTGTCGAATATTTTGGGTGACCACCATCAGCAATCGTTGACGCATTGCCTGCTGATGCAGAACTGCCTGGGTTTGCTTCTGAACCGTGATATCGGTTGCCACGCCCAAGAGTTGTTTGGGTAACCCGTCCGCAGTTCGACTAAAAATGCGATCACGGCTGAGAAACCAGCGATAATTCCCATCTTTGTGGCGTATCCGGTATTCCGTTTCGACAAATTCGTCATCCTGAACCATCAAAAGGCGTTGATGATTTGCCATCATCTGGGGCAGGTCGTCTGGATGGGTCAGCCCCGGCAGGAGATCGCTATCCATCAGCCGGATCTCGTCTACGGAATAGCCTAAAACCACTGCAATCTGTTGATTGCAGTAGATATTGCGTTGCTCAATCAGGTCATATACATACAGAATTGCCAGGGTAGAGTCGGCTATCTGCTCGGTAAACTGCTGCTGCTCCCGCAATGCCGCTTCAGCAGCTTTGCGCTCCGTCACATCCCTGGAGATACAAAGCAGTGACTCGATAGCGTGTTGATCGGATAACTCTGGAACGACCGCCATTTCATAGGAACGGAAACCGTCAAGCGTAGGCGTTTCAAACTCAATGAGTTGCTTTCGACCCGTTGTGAGCAAAGAGCAAGCGGCGGCTTCCCAGGTATTGACCATACCCTCATCCATACCCAATTCGCGGCAGGTTTTGCCCAAAAAGACATCTGTTGCCATGCCAGTAATTTTGGTCAGGGCTGGGCTGATATAGAGATGTCGCAGTTGCGGATCAAACCGTTCAATAATATCAGGAGAATTTTCTACCAGGGTTTGGTATTGTCTTTGCGATCGCTCCAGTGCCGCTTCAGCAGCTTTGCGAGCGTCAATAATCATCCAACACCCTACGATTTCAAGCGGCTCTCCCTCAAGGTTCTGGATCAGCCTCAGATCGTCTTGCACCCAACAATAGTGTCCATCCCGATGCTGAAAGCGGTATTCGTGGCTATGGTGTCCTTGCTTAAACAAGCGAGGCAGTCCAGCGAAGAGCTTCGGCGCATCGTCGGGATGCAGACGCTTAGCCCAGAAGTCTGACCCTCCCAAGAAATCAGCCGGGGTGTAGCCAAACATCCTGGTCACGTTCTCGCTGATGTAGGTACAGGCAAAACTTCCCCCTGCTTCGCAAGAGTAAACCACACCAGGGCTGGCAGCAAAGAGGAATTGCATCCGTTCCTGCAATGCTTGATTTTCGAGTTCTGCCAATTTAAGGTCCGTCAGATCCTGGACATTAATCACCACTCCGGAAATCGTGCCATCCAGTTCTACATAAGGCGCATAGGTGGCTTTAGCATAGCGCCGCTGACCATCACCATAGTCTTTCCATGACTCCACGGTCTGCTCAGTTGCGCCTGCAAGGCACTTGTCTAGCAAGGGTTTACAGACCGTCTCAAAAAAATCTTGACCGAGTAAATCGCTGAATGAATGCCCCACGATTTCATCGTAGGCTTTCTGGTGCCAGGTTAAATAGGTCTGGTTAACGACTTGGTAGATATAGTTGCGATCGATTAAGGACACGCAATCTGAGGTGGCGGAAATAATTCGCTCGTAGCTATACAACATCGCTGAGAGTTGCTGCCGCTCTGGCTCAGAAGCGGCACATACTGCAAACCTTTCACCCTTATATTTAGCTGTGTCAGGGCAGTTAGCTGGGCTGAGTTTGCTTTGACCTCTCTTCTTTAAAGCCAACGAATCTTGAATCACTCTGGAGAGAGACATAATGCACTGTAAGCCCTGATGTTAGTGATTAAGATTGCTGGATAACTAAGGAGTTTGAATTTGCAAGTGCTAGGGAATCGCTAAAGGGCTCCGTAAGCTAGTCCACACGATATACCGCTGTTTCGAGGCACTGATGAGGGTTGGAATACCTTGTTCAAGCAGCTCACATCCGTACCGATAAGCCTCTAATCGATCACTTACAGCAAACTGTCTTGCTAGCCGATACAGCTCTTTGCCATAGGTCACTCCATATTGCATAGACTGATCCATGTAGAACTTGAACGGAGTGATTTGTTGTTCTTGGATCATGCGGGGAGCCGATTCTAGAGCGGTAGTAGATGAAATTGTAAGGACTGACATCTGCGTTTTCCCAACTATTGCTGGAACAAATTGGAACAAACGCGTAGGAACTTTGCAGCATAAATAACTCCTAGCGAACTGATGCGGTTACTGCTCTCAATCGTTTTGTCCTTATTACACTTACTCATAAAATGGGAAATAATTCTAGAGATCAATTCAGTGTTTTGCTGAAAGTCAATCTATCTTTAGATAGAGTATGGCAACATTTCTACACGAATTCAAGTAATCTTTGATACATTTCTTCAAAGATCACATTAATTTTATATTTACCGCCTGATCAGCTTTTTGTGACCGTACCGAAAAAACTGAATTTTGACTTGTCGCGTAAACGAGGGCTTTAAGGGAAATATTTTTTACACTTAGCTTGTTATTCAAGCTTGACAAAAAATTTTAAGATATGTTTCCTTCGCGTTTTTTTGGGAACCCTTTCTACAGCAAGTGCCGGCAGCAAGAATACTCATCCCAGCCTTCGCTTAAGTAGACGCTTCCATTCTTAAGCTGATGTGCAGGAGCAACCATGAGTAAGCGATTACAACCGAACGAGATCGAGCATCTGCTTGATCGCCTTTACCAGGTGAAGCGTTTGAAAAAGTCGTATGTGCGCCATGATACGAGCCAACTAAGACTGGAGAAGCCAAGTGGATAGTCCTTTTGTCGGTAGTAGGGTAGTCGGGGATAACAATTTGCCCATAGTTCTCAAATCGTTAACGAAGGGAGCAAGTGTCCTCGTTACGTTGATTGGTTGTGTTGTGATCCTTGGTTGGCTCTTCAATATCCCAGGATTGAAGAGCATTCTGCCCATATGGGTGACGATGAAAGCTAACACTGCGATCGGCTTCATCCTCAGTGGTTGTGCCCTGCGGCAACTTTCTCAACCCACCCGACGTTCCACTCGTTATGCCAAAAGCTTAGCTGCGATTGTTGTCGGTCTTGGCTTACTGACTCTCATTCAATATGGCTTTGGGGTAAACCTGGGCATTGACCAGCTTTTGTTTAGGGAGTTAGCGACTGCTGTAGCGACCTCTACTCCTGGGCGGATGTCCGTTAACACAGCCCTGAACTTTTTGTTGTTGGGGTCTGCTTTGCTCTTATTAAGCAAACCTCGATCGTTTCAACCAGGCATTCAAGCATTCACAGTTGTTGCCTTTTTTATTGCCCTGCTGGGCTTGCTTGGCTACATCTACAACATTCAAGAGTTTTATGGTTTTGGTTCGTATACCAAAATGGCAGTCCACACTGCGATCGCGTTCATCATTCTCAGCACGGGCATCCTCTGTCTGCATCCAGACCAAGGAATCATGGGCATCATTACCAGTCAGAACGCGGGTGGTGTGATGGCAAGGCGACTGCTCCTGCCTGTGCTTGTCATCCCACCCATTTTGAGTGGGATGATTCTCGCTGGATATAGAACCAAACTCTATGGTGGTGAAGTTGGTTTAGCGCTCTCTGCCATCTTCAGCATCTTCGTGTTTGCTGTCGTCATTTGGCTCAATGCGAGAATCTTAGGCAAAATAGACATTCGCCGACAACGGGCGGAAGAACAGCGTCAGAGTGAAGCGCGCTTTCGCTCTTTGACCATTGCAACCTCTCAGATTGTTTGGACAACCAGTGCCGATGGACAGGTTTTAGAAGATTCTCCCAGTTGGAGAGCCTTTACGGGACAAACTTCTGAAGCGTACAAAGAATTTGGTTGGTTAGATGCGGTCCATCCGGATGACCGAGATCAGTCTGCTCAGAGATGGACACAAGCTGTTGCAACAAAAAGCCTGTACGAAACTGAATACCGCCTTCGATCAGCGGCAGGGGACTACCGCTACTTCTGGGTACGCGGAGTTCCCGTTCTAGCAAACGATGGCAGTATCCATGAATGGATCGGCACCTGCACCGATATTACGAATCGCAAAGATGCCGAACTCGCGCTACGTCAAAGTGAAGAGCGTCTACAAGCCATTCTCGATAATTCGCCTGCGGTCATCTATATGAAAGATACTGAGGGACGATTCTTGACCGTCAACCGACAATTTGAATCCCTGTTTCGCCTAAGTAAAACTGAGATTGTGGGTAAGCGGAATTGCGACTTGTTTGATCAAGAGCTAGCGGAAGCCTTTGATGCAAACGACCAGAAGGTGTTGGCAGCCGGAACGGCGATGCAATGGGAAGAACTAGCACCTCATGATGATGGGCTACATACCTATCTATCGCTGAAATTTCCCCTCTTGGATCTAGAGGGGATTCCCTATGCGACGTGTGGATTTTCCACTGATATTACCGATCGCAAACGCGCCGAAGTAGCTTTACAAGACCAAACTAACCTGCTGCAACTCATCCTTCATTCAATGAGCGACGGTATTGTGGTTGCCAATGAGCAAGGACAGTTTCTGATCTTCAACCCAGCCGCCGAGCAAATGTTTGGTGGCGGTGTAACAGACACTGAGGCGAATGAATGGTCGCAGCACTATGGCTTATTCCTGCCCGATCAAGTCACCCCCTTCCCAACGGATGAACTGCCTCTAGTACGGGCAATTCAAGGTGAGAGTACCAAAGATGGCGAACTCTTTGTTCGTCATGCTCAATCACCCGATGGGCGCTGGATACTAGCCGATGCTAAACCCTTAAGAGATGAATCCGGTCAATTAAAAGGAGCTGTTGTGGTTTGCCGCGATGTTACTGATCGCAGACAGGCAGAGAATGCTCTTAAGCAAAGTGAAGAACGATACCGTTCTCTAATCACCGCAACGTCCCAGATTGTCTGGAAGGCGAATCTAGAAGGAAGTATTGCATCTAATCCCGCTTGGAGAGCTTTTACTGGACAGACTGAAGCTGAGTTTGCTGATTTCGGCTGGTTAGATGCCCTTCATCCAGATGACCGTGAACAAACGATTCAGGTTTGGGCACAGGCTGTGCAGACGAAAAGTTTGTATGAAACCGAATATCGAATCCGGGCATCGAATGGAAACTACCGTTATTTTGTTGTTCGGGGCGTTCCAGTGCTTAATGAAGATGGCAGCATCCGAGAATGGGTGGGTACTTGCACCGATATTCACGATCGCAAACAAGCGGAGATGGCGCTTACTCAAGCTAAAGAAGCGGCAGAAGCGGCGAATCGAGCCAAGAGTGAATTTCTTGCCAACATGAGCCACGAGTTGCGAACTCCGCTCAACGGGGTGATTGGATATGCCCAAATTCTTCAGCGTGCCAACACCCTGAATGAAGAAGATCGATCGCGGATTGAAGTGATTCACCAGTGCGGATCGCATTTGCTGACCTTAATTAATGACATTCTGGATCTGTCAAAAATCGAAGCGCAGAAAGTGGCATTGATGCCCACTGATTTTCATCTGCCAGCCTTTCTGCAAGGCGTGGCTGAAATGTGCCGTATTCGCGCCGAACTCAAAGGGATTCAATTCCAATATCAGTCGGCTGCTGAACTGCCGATCGGCATTCGGGCGGATGAAAAACGCCTGCGACAAGTCTTGATTAACCTATTAAGCAACGCTATTAAGTTCACCGATGCAGGCAGTGTCACCTTCACCATCAGCTTTGCAGGTGAGGGAAAAATTCGCTTTGAAGTGCGCGATACGGGCATTGGCATTCGGCAAGACAAGCTCCAGGCGATCTTTCAGCCGTTTGAGCAGGTGAGTGATGCTCAACGTCAATCGGAGGGAACCGGTTTGGGACTAGCAATCAGCCAGGAGCTTGTGGAACTGATGGGCAGCACGATTCAGGTTCAAAGCGAGGTCGGGACTGGCAGTATTTTCTGGTTTGATGTCAACTTAATTGAGGCGGCAGAGTGGGTAAAAACTGCTCAAACCAGTGTGCATGGACAAATTATCGGCATTAAGGGCTGCCGACCTAAGATTTTAGTGGTCGATGACCGATGGGAAAATCGCTCTGTGGTCTCTAAGTTGCTCAGCCCGATCGGCTTTGATATTGTTGAAGCGGTCAGCGGGCAGGAGGGCTGGCACAAAGCGTTAGAGGTTCAGCCAGACCTGATGATTACAGACTTGGTAATGCCCGATGTGGATGGCTTTGAGCTGATCAGGCGTATGCGAGAGTCAGAAACTTTCAAAGACCTGATCATCGTTGTTTCGTCTGCCAGCGTGTTTGAGGCGGATCAGTACCGCAGCATTGAAGCAGGCGGCAATGATTTTCTGCCCAAACCTGTACTGGCAGGGGAGTTACTCCAGAAATTGCAAAAGCATCTGCACCTGGAATGGATCTACGAAGAGCAGCAGCTTGCGATCAATTCAGATGTAAACGATACGGAACTAATTGCCCCACCCCCAGCAGCATTAGAAATGCTGTATAAATTAGCGATGAAAGGCAACTTCAAGGGAATTATGAAACAGATCGCACTGCTTGAGCAGACAGATCAAAAATATAGTCCCTTTGCCAAAAAGCTGCATCAACTGGCAAAAGGATTTCAAGACGAAGAGATTCTCGCTTTCATTCGTTCCTATCAGTAAGTCCCGTTCACTAGACCTGCAAGTATAAAACTATGAATTTAACTATTAATCAAACTGCCGCTGCTTCTATTCAAGTAAAAACTATGAATCTAGCTAGTGATCACAATGCAATCGTTCTCATCGTTGATGATAACCCAGCAAACTTAGGTGTTCTGTCAGACACACTTGACCAAGTAGGATTAGAAGTCTGGGTGGCAAAATCAGGAAGAATTGCTCTGGAACGGGTCAAATATGCCCGACCCAATTTGATCCTGCTGGATGTGATGATGCCAGAAATTGATGGATTTGAAACCTGCCGCCAACTCAAGGCAAATCCAGAAACCAAAGATATTCCAGTTATCTTCATGACTGCGCTTTCAGACACCGCGAACAAAGTCAAAGGATTTCAACTTGGAGCCGTAGACTACATCACAAAACCATTTCAACAAGAGGAAGTATTAGCTCGCATCAAGCTGCATTTAAAAATTTCTGATCTAACTGAGAGCCTAGAACAGAAAAATGCTCTGCTAGAGCGGAAAGTTGCGGAAGTGGGTCAAGCCTACGCTGAATTGCAACAAATGCAAATTCAACTGATTCAGTGTGAAAAAATGTCTGGTCTAGGACAAATGGCGGCTGGGATTGCTCATGAAATCAACAACCCGGTGAATTTCATTTATGGCAACCTGACCCATGCCAAAGACTATATTGAGGACATTATGGGTCTTCTCAATTGCTATGAAGCTGAGTATCCCAATCCTACCCCTCGGATTCAAGCAGAACAGGACGCGATCGAGCTAGATTTCATCCGAGATGACCTACTAAAGCTTTTTAGTTCGATCACCCTTGGTGCCCAACGCATTCATGAAATTGTCAAGTCGATGCGCATCTTCTCTCGTGTGGATGAAAATGGTGCCAAAGCTGTGGATATCCACGAGGGCATTGATAGTACGCTGACGATTTTGCAGCATCGATTGAAGGCTAGACCGGAACACGCTGCGATCGAAATTATTAAAGAATACGGCCAACTTCCACCCATTGAATGTTACGCAGGACAACTCAATCAGGTGTTCATGAATATTCTGTCTAATGCCATTGATGCTTTGGAGGAATACAATCAGCAGCGATCGTTTGAAGATAGCGTCAAACAACCCAGCAGAATTCAAATAAGCACTGAGGTTGTCGGCGATCAATGGATTACTGTCCGCATTGCTGACAATGGACTGGGAATCAGTGAAAATGTGAAAAATAGGCTGTTTGATCCTTTTTTTACCACTAAACCTGTGGGTCAAGGAACTGGCTTGGGACTGTCGATTAGCTACGAGATTGTAGTAGAAAAGCATGGTGGAAAACTCCACTGCCACTCAGCACCGACACAGGGTACAGAATTTGTTATTGAAATTCCAATTCAACAACCGATGGATCTTGATCTTGCGGCTTAATTTATCTCAATTCCAATTACTCTAGGTTACTAAAAGTTAAGGACGTAGGTCTAATCAATAGACCTATTTTGAACATTGAGAATTGCGACATTTATAGGCGAATAGCAACGATTCGTGTAAGGAAGGGCCATACGCGCTGGAGAAGTATTAATACTTACCAAAATTGCTAATCGGTCAGGCAACTCATTAATTTTATAATAGGCTTGTAGAGCTTGAATAGTTGCGAAACGAGCAATGAGTCATCCACAGAATCAACATCGTAGGCGGGTCAACAGGTCAGGATTACGCTTGTAGCATGGGATTTTCTGTACTACTTGAGGCCAGTTGTAGTCCAATCAGGCTGTAGTGCACTGCTGAAGCCAATGAGTAGAACTTATAAAAACCGCCTGTTGCTCTATATCCCAATTGATCTGCTAGAAATTTGTGCAAATCTAAGCAAAGAAAGATCAATTTGCGCGTCTATTATTGCGATGTGGTGGGATTAACCTGCGATTGAATCGGGAAATAAATCGATGGGGTATTTGATTCACTATTCATTTCACAATGTTCGTATTCCTGCATCTCAAGTTACGGCAGCTCTAGCAGCAATTCATCATCTGTATCAACTTGAAATAGTTGAACGAATGGGTACAGCAATGAGCTACGACCACACAACTAAGACGATGAGAAAATGCTATCGAGGTGGTCATCTCCCGTCTACTGGGAGTTTTGCGACCCTAATGGATGCGTTGCAGGCGTGGTCTTTAGGGAGTGTACAGCAAGCAGACGGTAGTATTGAGATTGTGGAGTATCGGTGCGATAAAGCGGGAGATGAGAGCGTGTTATTTGATGCGATCGCCCCTTTTCTTGACTACAGTTGCAATCCCCGGATAGATGCCTTTCAGGATAACAATGAGCATTGGCGGCATGTCTTCATAGACGGACAACATCGGCAGGTGCTTGGCAAAGTCATTTTTGCTGACCAACATCCAGAGTTATTTGATTCCTTGGAGAACTGATACAGCAGCAGCATGAGATACTCTCTGGAGATACCATTACTCGCAACGTTCTGAACCATCACTTTAATTTCTGGGAATGCAACGATCGATTCAACTGCTAAGTGGAACAGGAGACATCGTAGCTGGACTACTCTGTAGCATGAGCGATCGCCACTTAGAGGATTTTGAGACAATTTGGAAAGGTGTTTTGAGGGCAACCGAGCAACCTGATAGCTATTGGAGTTGGGACTACAAGCTACGGCAAGGCAATCAGGAGTCCCGGTATGAAGCTTACGCAATTGAAGTGGACAGTCTGACTCAGGGACTGATGTTTCTTGAGACTCAGTGGCACCGATCTCAACTTCCCCAGCGTTACCCATTGGTTTATGTTGAAGCATTGGCTGTGGCTCCCTGGAACCGTCGGCGCTTGGAAGACCCACCATACTTACGGGGGGTAGGACGAACCCTATTGCTGTTTGCGCGGCAGCGCAGCCTGGAATTAGGATATAGCGGTCGAGTCGGGCTTCACGCTTTACCCGAGTCAGAAGAATTTTATCGTCGCAACCAAATGCCGGAGTATGACCCAGATCCAGACAAGGAGGGCTTGGTATACTTTGAATACGGTGTGCTCCGGCGCTAAGTTTGCCATAATTTCTAGGAAAGTTTTCGATGGATGATCCCACCCTCGCTGCCCAATATGCCCAAAGTGGAGACTTAATGGATTTGTGCAACAACGAGGCGTGGTTGCGCGAGTCTACTCAAGTTGAAGACGGGGTGCAGGTAGAAGCAGGACTGCCGATGAAAGGGTTTAGCCAAACTATCGCTGCACTCACGAGCGAACAAGACCAGCAGTTGCGGCAGCAGATGAAAGTCCAGGCAATTCTCTTTACAGCCTTACGACAGTGGATGGAATCCTGGGATTTGGGTGCGGGGTTTGACGACACCTATGCGATCGCTCGGCGGTTGATTCGTCATCATTTAACCAATCCAACTGAAACTCAACTGGCAAGGATTAATAGGATCCTGGCAGAAAGTGTTGATCCGGGAAATATGAACCCAGCGACCGGGAAGCAAGCAGTGTCACTTTTGACGGAAATTTTCACCCAGGAAGACTGGCAGGCAATGGCAGAAGCCGCATCGCACTCCATCTCATCACGGGTGTTGAGCGCAGGAAAAACGCAGCCTGTAACAACGGCGGTATGAGCTTTGAGGCATTGAAGATTCAATTTCTCAGTTCCAAGGGAAGATGACGTGCCGAGTGAGTGGTCACAAGCGGAAGTCGAGGCTGTTGTTTCAGATTACTTCGCCATGCTCTCCCTGGAATTACGACGGGAGCCTTACAACAAAGCGGCACATCGACGGAACCTTATCCAGCTTCTCAACGGGAGATCGGAAGGAGCCATTGAGCGAAAGCACCAAAATATCAGTGCCATCCTAATGGAGTTTGGCTATCCCTACATCTTTGGCTACAAGCCGTTGGGTAATTATCAATCCCTACTTTATGAGGTTGTCGCTGATCGCATCAGTTCTGATTCAAGCTTTAGCGCAATTGTGCAGCAGGCAGTGGAGGAACCTGCCAACATCCCGACCGTAGAGGATTTGCTATCTCGGCTTGATTCTCCTCCTGAACCATACACCCCTGCGCCAACCGCAGAGCGATCGGAACCGTTGCGTCGTGTCCGTCCTGCCATTAATTATCTGGAACGAGAAGCTCGTAATGCCTCCCTTGGCAGGGCTGGTGAAGAATTTGTGCTTAATTTTGAGCGAGCACGGCTCATCCGATTGGGGCAAGAAAGCCTTGCATACCGAGTAGAACACATTGCTGTGACTGAGGGAGATGGGGCTGGTTTTGATGTTCGATCGTTTGAAGCGGATGGGCGCGATCGCTTCATCGAAGTCAAGACAACTGCCTATGGTAAGCAAGTCCCCTTCTTCGTTTCTCAGAATGAGGTAATGGTTTCCCAGAATTACAGCGATCATTACCATCTATACCGTGTGTTTCGATTCCGGGATGATCCACGGCTGTTTACACTCACAGGCGCATTGGATCACATTTGCAACCTGAGTCCAGTACAGTTTATTGCTCGGATTGCGTAGGCGATCGTATTCCTGATTCCATCTGTTCAGTTGTTCATCATCTTAAGGGTGCTTAACGGGACTCGAACCCGCTAATAGCCAGCTTCACAGGCTGGTGTCTCGACCGCTTCGACTTTAAGCACCATTGGTGGATTCTGGTCGGAGTTGAACCGACATCTTTCTGCTTGCAAGGCAGACGCTTTCCCAGTTAAGCTACAGACCCATGTTTGGCAGGCGTGATAGGAGTCGAACCTATACGAGTCGGTTTAGAAGACCGATGCCCTTATCCCTTAGGCGACACGCCCATAATTGGTAGTCCTGGCAGGATTTGAACCCGCAACCCTGTTCTTGTAAGGAACCCGCTCCACCATTGAGCTACAGGACTATGAGAGCGATCGATGGGACTCGAACCCATACGCTGAGACTGGCAGACTCAGATGCTAGCCGTTACATCACGATCGCAGGCAGAACCATTATTGGTTCAGAGCGATCGACGAGACTCGAACTCGTGTCTTCTGGGTGGAAGCCAGAGGTGCTTGCCGCTGCACCACGATCGCATTCTGGGGCTGGTGACAGGAGTTGAACCTGCAACCCATCGCTTACAAGGCGATTGCTCTGCCAACTGAGCTACACCAGCACATTTGGAGCAGACGATGGGGGTTGAACCCATATCGGGAGCGTACCAAGCCCCTGTGTTGCCCGTTACACCACGTCTGCATTTGGAGCAGGTGACAGGAGTTGAACCTGCATGAAGGCTGTACGAGAGCCTCATGTTGCCCGTTACATCACACCTGCGTTTGTTAGACGCGGGGGTGAGAGTTGCACTCACCGATCGCAGCTTATGAGACTGCCGAGCCGCTCTTGCTCTATCCCCGCTATACCCCCGGCGAGAGTCGAACTCGCAACAATCCGGGTTTAAGCCGGACACGTCTGCCAATTGCGTCACAGGGGTATTTGGTGGGTTGTATAGGGTTTGAACCTATGCACTTCCGCTTAAGAGGCGGCTGCTCTACCAACTGAGCTAACAACCCGAAGCATTGGTGGGTCGCCAGAGATTTGAACTCTGATCTGTCTGCTTAAAAGGCAGCCACTCTAACCGTTGAGCTAACGACCCGAATGGTCTCAGTGGTAGGGATTGAACCTACGACCTCCGGTTCCCCGAACCGACGTGCTCCCACTGCACCACACTCAGATATTTGGTACACCGAGCAGGAGTCGAACCTGCTAATAACACGCTTATCGGGCGTGCGCGTCCACCACTTCCGCCTTCGGTGCTTGGTACTCCCGGTGGGAATCGAACCCACAAAACCTAGATCCTCGGTCTAGAGCGTCTTCCCTTCCGCCACAGGAGCATCAGTACCCTTGGTGGGAGTCGAACCCACAAAATCTGGTCTCTGAAGCCAGCACGTCTGGCAGTTCCGTCACAAGGGCAAATGGTCGGGATGGTAGGATTTGAACCCACGACTCCTTGGTCCCAAACCAAGGCTTCTGACCACTGAATTACATCCCGATGTTTGGTACTCCTGACAGGATTTGAACCTGCAACGCATCGCTTCTAAGGCGATAGCCTCTTCCAGTTGGGCTACAGGAGTGAGAGATGGGAGGAATACAGGGGAATGGCCCAGGCGACTGTTTACCTCCTAACTGCCCCGCCAGGGTTTGAACCTGGAATCTTCGCTTTCAAAGAGCGGGATGTTGCCAGTTACACCACAGGGCATTGAAATGGATGCAGGAGTTGGGGTTGAACCAACCTCTCTCTGATTCAGAGTCAGAGCGACTTGCCAATCGTCCATCCTGCAATAAATGGCTGCCCTAGCAGGACTTGAACCTGCAACCTCACGGTTAACAGCCGCTCGCTCTGCCATTGAGCTATAGGGCAACGAGTGGGAAGTGACGGGATTGAACCGCCTTCTCGCCGTCTTCAGCGGCACGTGAGCACCAGCTTCACCAACTTCCCACAAGCGGAGAGCAGAGGAATCGAACCCCTAGCCCAAGGACTACCCTGGTTTTCAAGACCAGTTGCCGACCATTCAGCGGTGCCCTCCATGATTGGCGAGAACGGAAGGAGTTGAACCTTCACTCTTCGGTTTCGTAGACCGATGTGTTTATCCAGTTACACCACGTTCTCAGAGCCGGAGAGCAGTGGAGTCGAACCACAATTGTTCATCCATCTGTTTAGCAAACAGCGCCGATCGCCTGATCGATTTACTCTCCATAGATTTGGTAGGTCGGGCAGGAGTCGCACCTGCAACGCAAGAAGCGGCTGTTTTACAGACAGTTGCCCACGCTGATAGGCGAGCCGACCCATGTTGAATTTGGCAGTGCCGACGAGTTGAACCCGCAAGCATCGACTTGAAAGATCGACGGCTTTACCAATTTGCCTACGGCACCAAACTTTGAGATTTCTACAACGTGCAAGTTTGAGAAGCTGTTTTTTCAGCCTCCAAGTTGGCGGAGGCTGTAGGAGTCGTAGCTTGCTTCCCGCAGGGTACCTACTTCGCTGTTTAGGCGAGTGACCAGTATGTAGGCTTCTCGGATGAGGGCACGCCGTAGAACGCACAGACGAGGATTTGAACCTCGAACAACGGTTTTGGAGACCGCGATGTTGCCGTTACACCATCTGTGCATTGGTTGCAGCGGCGGGAGTTGTAGCTTGCTTCCGCGAAGCGGTACCCGCGATGACCAAGTTATGAGCTTGGGGCTTTGCCATTAAGCTACGCTGCAATAATTTGGACTCCAGGGAGAGAATCGAACTCTCGCTAGTTGGTTTTGCAGACCAACGCCTTCCCACTTGGCGACCTGGAGATTTGGTGGAAACGTGGGGAATTGAACCCCAATCCTGCAACCGTCCGTTTGTTGATTTCGGAGCAAGTGATGCCAATCCGTTCCCACGAGCGAGGATGACAGGGTCGTAGCTTGCTTCCGCGAAGCGGTACCTGTGACCACTTGTCTCGGAAACAAGCACTCTGTCCATCTGAGCTACATCCTCATTGGGAGCATCGACGGGGGTTGCACCCGCTTCTCCATGCTTGAGAGGCACGGCGACTTCTCTATTCGTCCACGATGCTACAAGGCGGGGATGGCGGGATTTGAACCCGCGATCTTTCGCTCGACAGGCGACTGCTTTGAGCCAGACTAAGCTACACCCCCAAAGGTGGCGATTCAGTTGTCTAGGTTCAGAAGGGTGACTACAAAGCCTTTGTGAGAGGTTGTAGTGTTGATACTACAGTTATACTACAAACGCGCTGCAAGTTGTCAAGGGTGTACTACAACTTTTTTTCTAGGCAAGAGGGCGATCGGGAAAGAAATAGTCGTATCGCCCTTTCCTACTGGGTTTCCCCACTACGCTAGGGAGGAAATGCGGGCTTCACTCATCCGCCACAGTTTGTAAGTCAGGAATTCAGCGCGATCGCTCATTACCGCCAGGAACATTCCTTCGTGAGCGTCTTTGTCCTCGGCAATCCAGCTTCCGCTGATTCCAACTTCGACAAACTCCTCATCTACAGCAATGAGGGTGACTACTGAGCCATATTCCCGCTGTAGCGCCATCTCTAGCCCTTCCAGTTCGGGAATATCAACAGGCAGCAGAAAGGAGGCGCGACCGGATTCGATATGGAGCGATCGCCCTAACCGCATTGCCAGGAGGACTCGCTGGGCAATCAACAGTTCGGGGTTGGTCATGGTCCGCTCCATGTACAGCCCAACGTCGGTGTAATTCAGCTTCAACATTGGTCGTGCCTCCTTTCTAGGCTTGAGATCAGGGGTCAACAGGTTGCTGTTCTTTCCAGAACTGCTCGGCGAAGGCGATCGCAGGATGCATCGGTGCTTTGGGTTTGGTTTGGAGTACCATCCCGGTTTCATGCAGAAGGCGATCGCCTTTGCATGAATTGCACTTCTCGCAGGCGGTTACCACGTTGTCCCAGGTATGGGGGCCCCCTTTTGAGCGGGGAATAACGTGATCCAGCGTCAAATGCTTAGTGCTGCCACAGTACTGACAGGTGTGGTTGTCGCGGCGGAAGACTTCCCGACGATTCACAGGAGGTACTTTCCAATGCCGCTCTGGATTGCCACTGGTCAACCGGATGTGGTCTGGGATTTGTAGTACGACACTGGGAGAGCGTACTTCCCATTGCTGGGTGCTGCTGAACTCCAGGGTCTCTGCCTGTCCGGTAACCAGTAGAACGATCGCCCGTTTAATGTTGATCTGTGCCAGGGGCAGGTAGTTCTTAGAAAACACTACGACCTGGTTCTGAAGTATTGGAATTTTTTGTCGCTGCTCAGTCTGCATGAGTTTTCTCCTCAAAAAATAAACCCCGCCTCTGATGACCAGGAGCGGGGGTTGGGGAAGTGGATATGGCTTTCCCTATGTCGGTGTCAGGATTGCCCTGCACCTCCCGCTGCTAGTGAGTTGATCCGGATTGAGTCGTCCGGCGATTTTGATATCAATGCCTTCGCTGACGGATTTACCGCCGCTAAACCAATACGTCCCCTCAAACGCAAACAGCACCGCTGCTCTGCCTAGACCGTGTTGAGGTCGGCAGAGCATGGCGCTGGCTAAGGTGGCGTGAAGGATGCGTATCATGGAAGGCTGTAATATTTGTATGACAATTCTGGATGTCTACATACTACACTTGTAGTATCGGATTGTCCACCCTTGATTGAAATTTAGGATGTTCGGTTATGGATACACGCAAGCGGGGCAGCACTTCGGAAATGCAGGTCACGAGTATTCGATTGGAACCCGAACTGAAGGAGCGATTGCGGGAGATTTCTGGAGAACAGGGCTATCAAACCCTGATTCGGGAAGTCCTTTGGCAGTTTGTGGATCAGCAGATGGTGTCGGATGAGGTGCGTTGGCGTAGCCTCTCCAAAGGAGAATCGTACTCGGTTGAAGATAGGCGATCGCCCTTTCATCCCCCACTGTTATCCATGTCGGATATTCGGGCGACGTTTAGGGCAGTCTCTCAACAAGAAGAGCAATGTGCCATTACAGGGCAGCATATTCAACCACAGCAAGAGATGCTGTTAGGGTTAACAACAAACGGGGAGATTATTGCTCTCAGTATGGCGATCGCTTAATAGTGCTTCCAGTAATAGGCATCGATCCGACGATACGTGTAAAAATTTATCATATAGGCATCAAAGCTTTGCTGGATAGGGTTTGCGGCGACCGAAATGAAAGCATTGACTGTTTGCTGGGCAGGCAGCTATTCGGTTATTTGTAGCGCTGAAGCTCAGATGAGCAGATTCCTCCGGTGGTACCCAAGGAATTCAAGGTGGTCTGCTTCAATCACCCCCACTAATAAGTCGGTTAGTCTGGAAAGCTTCACATTTAATATGCTAGCCTCTGCAAAGTCCTCAATTAAACATGAATCCTTCCCAACAATATCGGCGCTAGCAACAATGCCATATCCATCTAAACCCTCTGCTGAGCCTTGTGTAACAACCTTCGATGAGTTTGTACAATTGGCAGATTATTCTCTGATGGATACCTTAAATGCCGATCCTGATGCCACGGTCGATGGTGATGATCACCGGGCCCGCCAGGTTTTTTCTGGTCATTTCGTACCTGTGTCACCCACGCCGCTTGCAGACCCAGAATATGTAGCTCATAGCCGCACTTTTTTTAAGGAACTTGGGTTGAGCGATGGGCTGGCGCTTAATGAAAAATTTCGCCGTGTATTTTCTGGTGATCTCTCTGCTGCCCATGAGCCGATGCGTCAGGTGGGCTGGGCGACGGGTTATGCCCTGTCGATTTATGGCACCGAATATACCCAACAATGTCCATTTGGTACGGGTAATGGTTATGGCGATGGTCGGGCGATATCTGTATTTGAAGGAATCATCAATGGACAGCGCTGGGAAATGCAATTGAAAGGGGGTGGCCCAACGCCTTATTGCCGGGGTGCCGACGGGCGCGCTGTCCTCCGGTCAAGTGTGCGTGAGTTTCTAGCGCAAGACTATATGCAGGCGTTAGGTGTGCCAACATCGCGCTCTTTGACACTGTATGTTTCTAAATCTGAGACCGTTACCCGGCCTTGGTATTCTCAAGACTCCTACTCTATTGACCCTGATGTTTTGGTGGACAATCCTGTGGCCATTTCAACTCGCGTTGCACCCTCCTTTTTGCGCGTTGGTCAGCTAGAGTTATTTGCCCGCCGCACTCGCAGCAATGCTCATCCAAAAGCATTAGAAGAGTTGAGCATGATAGTGTCGCACTTAATTGAGCGAGAGTACAAAAGCGACATTAATCAAAGCCTTGGTTTTGCCGGTCAATTAGTTGAATTGGCTAAGCTATTTCGCCAGCGTCTCACTTCACTGGTGGCTAATTGGCTACGTGTTGGTTATTGCCAGGGTAATTTTAACAGTGACAACTGCGCTGCTGGAGGCTTTACCCTAGACTATGGACCCTTTGGATTTTGTGAAAAATTTGACCCTTGGTTTCAACCTTGGACTGGTGGCGGCGAGCACTTTTCATTCTTCAATCAGCCCATTGCAGCAGAAGCAAATTATTACATGTTTTGGAAAGCAGTGAGACTGCTACTTACAGAAGATGCTGAAGCGTTAGAACAGTTCGACCAAGTAGGCCGCGGCTTTTCAGAAGCCATGCAAAAACAAATCCAAAAAATGTGGGCGGACAAACTTGGCTTGACTGAATATCACCCAAAGCTATTTGAAAAATTAATGCAGTTAATGACTGACTCAGAGGTAGATTACACCATTTTCTTCCGCGAGTTATCCCATATACCAGATGATATCTCAGCATTGAAAAAAAGCTTCTACGTTAAAACTTCACCACAACTCGATGAACAATGGCAATCTTGGCTAAAAAGCTGGCGCGACCTCGTCATTAACGACGGCAATTTGGCTGAGATATCAACAAAGATGAAACAGACGAACCCAAAATACACATGGCGAGAGTGGTTGATTGCCCCTGCCTACCAACAAGCCATGCAGGGTGACTATACTTTAGTTAAAGAGTTGCAAGAAGTCCTTAGCTATCCATATGATGAGCAATCACAAGACGTAGAAGATAAATACTATCGTCTAAGACCTAAGGCGTTTTTTAACACGGGTGGCGTGTCGCACTATAGCTGTTCATCTTGAATAGCTGCGTGACAAGCAACTATTCAAGATGAACAGCTTTGTTCTTGAGCAACTGCTGAAAGCCAGGTTTGCAATGAGTTTGAGTCCGATATGATAAAAAATTTCACGTATCGCGGCTCAACCCCTAATAGCAATGCATAATTTGAATTAGAAGTCGAAGCCGTCTATTGCTATTCCACTGGGTTATAGCCTGGCTTTTTGTAGAGCTTCTCTGGGTTGTTCAAGATTTCTGGTTTATAGACTGTCTCTACCCAATCCTCTGGGTTGATTTCTTCGATCGCGACCGAAATCGAGTCTTCGCTGCTTTCGAGAATTGACATAGCATCTTTCACAATTTGCTCGACAAACCGAACCTTCTGCTGTTCCGACCTGCCGGGATAAAGCTTGATGCTGATATGAGGCATTGTTTTTCTCCTTCAGTGCTTTGCTGAACAAAGTTTAAAGCCATTGGGCGCGGAGGTCATTCTCATGACCAGGGACGAGCCGACAATTACTGGGTAAGAATTCGATCCACTGCCTGGATTTAGTTAACGTTTATTGGTAGGTATCGTTTCAGCGATTAATATGTTGCATGAAGGATAGCAGGTGATTTGCAACGACTTGGGGTTGATCGAAGTGGGGCACATGTCCCGCTGCCTCAATCCAAATGAGTTGACTGCCTGAGATCGCTCGCTGCCACCGAGTCGCATCAGCGGTTCCTAACACATCATCCGCTTTGCCCCACAGAATCAGCGTGGGATGGGTGACTTGAGCAATTCGATCGCTTAAATCCGAATACCCGCCACTTCTGGTAAAAGAGGCGATCGCCTCCTTCCACCCAGGCATCTCCTGATGGAGGAATGAGCAACGCAAAGCATCAATCAGCATCGGATTGACCATCGGTAAAACTGAAGCCGCCGCCAGGGCAGCCCGCTTACGGAAATAGAGCCAGTCCGCACCCAGGTCAATGAGTCCCTGTGGCAGAAATTGTCCGATTGGAAAGCTGCCAGAAAAGCCAACGCTATCAATCAAAGCAAGGGATCGCACCCAGTTAGGATGGTGCAAAGCGAAATCGATCGCCACTGCCCCTCCTAAAGAAGCACCCACAAGAATAATCGGTTCACCAATCCAAGTTTCTACAATGCTCAGAAGATGTTGCCGGATTGACCCTGGATTAACTGAGATCGAGGTAGGGTGCTCGGTGAACCCTGACCCGAAGAGGTCGATCGCCCACACGTCTCCGCTCCCTGCCAACAACGGGAGCAACCGCCGAAATTCTAACAGGGAACTGTCGAACCCATGCAACAGCAGAATTGGAGGAGTATCCGGGAAACAAGAAGATGACTGGGGAGCGAAATGAACATAAGCCGTCGAGAGCGCCGTTAGCCCCTGCTGAAATGGCACCTCGACGATACGACGCTGAATGGTTTGCAGAAGGGTAATCGCCCCTGTATCTTGAATCTCGGCAACAGAGGATGGCAGAAAATGGGCAAACATTAGTCTCAACTAGATTGAGTAAGTTGGTATGCCAAGTTCCAATTTGGAACCGGACGGGATTGTAAATTAGATTGTGTCAAAGGTCAGAAGTTGAGATCTAATGAACTACTGAACTTGAGACAAAATCATGATGACCTTTCAACCCGAACTACTTGACCAACTGCTTCAAGGCTATGAAAAACCAGAAGATTTACTGGGGGATGGTGGCATCCTCAAACAATTGACTCAAGCCTTAGTGGAACGCTGCCTGGAGGCAGAAATGCAAACCCACATCGAAGCACATCGGACTCAGCCTGAAGCTTTAAAGCCAAACAATCGTCGCAATGGGCATAGCAAGAAGACGATTAAAGGTGAGTTTGGCGAAGCCGAGATTGCGATTCCACGTGACCGAGCAGGGGAGTTCGAACCCATCATCGTCCAGAAAAGGCAGACTCGCTTTGACGGGTTTGATGACAAGATTCTGTCGCTGTATGCGCGGGGGATGAGTACTCGTGACATTACAGCTCAACTGCAAGACCTGTATGGGGTAGAAGTATCGGCTGGTTTGATTTCCAACGTGACTGAAGCCGTGGAAGAGGAGCGCAAAGTCTGGCAGAATCGTGGGCTGGAGCGGGTTTACCCAATTGTCTACTTTGATGCCATTGTGGTCAAAGTCAGGCAGGATGGACGGGTGATCAACAAAGCGGTTCATTTAGCTCTGGCAGTGAATCTGTCAGGCACAAAGGAACTGCTGGGCATGTGGATGACCCAAAACGAGTCATCTAAGTTCTGGCTCCAGGTGCTGACGGAATTACAGAATCGAGGACTCAAGGATATTTTCGTTGCTTGCTGTGATGGACTCACTGGCTTTCCAGATGCCATTGAAGCGGTATTTCCCAGAACAACGGTGCAGTTGTGCATCGTCCATATGGTGCGTAATTCCTTGAGCTATGTGTCCTACAAAGACCGTAAAGCTGTAGCAGCCGATTTGCGTCTGGTTTATACGGCCAGCACCGAAGCTTTGGCGGAGCAATACTTGGTGGAGTTGGCTGAGCAATGGGACAAGCAGTATCCCACTATCAGTAAGTCCTGGATGAACCACTGGCAAAGGATTACTCCCTTCTTTGCCTTCCCGAATGAAATTCGGAAAGCCATCTACACGACCAATGCCATTGAGTCGGTCAATATGACCCTGCGAAAGGTGTTGAAGAATCACAGAGCGTTTCCGACCGATGAGTCTGCACTTAAAGTGGTTTACTTAGCAATTCAGAACATCTCCAAAAAATGGACGATGCCGATTAAAGATTGGAAGCCTGCCTTAAATCGGTTTGCCATCGCCTACGACGATCGCTTTCCACTGTGACCTTCTATCCTTGACACAATCTATTTGACATACCCAACCGGACTGCTATCTTATGCAATCTACAAGTTTTCATCCTCCCCGATTGCCTTCAAGTACGCCTCGGCTGCTGCTTGCTTGAAGACACCCTTGGTGTACCGCTGAAACACTCGATCTCTCTTGATCCCCATCAATTCCTTACCAAACAAGGGATCAACGCCTCGTCGGATCACTTCCGTTCCAAAGGTATGCCGGAACCGATGCGGGTTGAGATCTTCCACTCCAGCGATCGCCCCCAATTTCTTCACCATCCGGTGCAACCCTTTGTACCCTAACCTCTGTCCTGCACTCTTTGGGTCCTGCGCCAAAAACATCGGACTCTCTGGCAACGGTTCAAACATTCCACCCTGCTGCCGCCGCCACTCCAGGTAAGTCTCCAGATGAGATCGTGCCTCTCGACTCAGCGGCACCTCCGACACATTCTGCCCCTTCGAGCGATGCACCTTCAAAATCTTGCCGTTCCAATGCTCCACATTCAGAGCAGACGCTTCCGAAGCCCGCAGCCCATGACTGATCACTGCGGTTATCGGAAAGATGTGGGTGTATCTCTCTTAACCTGGTCTGAGGCTCTGGCTCGTGATGCTCAAACCTGGACAAACCATCTGGCAGCAATGGGTGGCAACACACTAATGCATGATGAAGGCGAGAATCTCTGGCTGGGCACCGCTGGAGCTTTCAGCAGCAATGACATGGTGAACTCTTGGGGAGCGGAGAAAAAGCAGTTTCGTCAGGGTATTTTTCCGAACGTCAGCAAAACTGGCGATTGGAATGATGTTGGACACTACACTCAGATGATTTGGGGTGCGACGACTCAAGTCGGTTGTGCTAAAACCACCACAGGCGGCAATGACATTTTGGTTTGCCGCTACAGTCCTCCCGGTAATTTTGAGGGACAGCCTGTTTTTTAAAACTGCCACATGGCTCATCTGCCCCTTGATTTAGACTGCAACGTGCCGCAATGGCAATGTTCCGCACCGCTGGACGCAGACATTGCGGCTCACATTCGCCGCGCCATGATGTTGCAGGGCTTCAAATGGGATACGCAAGTGGGCGATGTCAACACCCTGGCTCCTTTTGCCCTGATCTTGCCAGCTCAGACTTGGCGACAACTTGCTCAATTGGCGGAGTGTCTGACCCAGGAAACACTTCAGGCGGAGGCTGAACTGCAAGAGCGTCCTGATCTGTGGCAAGAATTGGGACTGCCGCGATCACTCCGACAAGCCATGTCCCAACACACACCCTGAACACCTGCCGCTGACCGAAATCAATTTGGCTATGCCAAGTGTCCACGTAACGGGGTTTTTCGTTCCACTGCATCTCAGACCCCACCGACAAACTGAAGCCGGAAAAAGCTGGCACACGTTGGAGGTGTCTCAATCGACGGTGCAGCAGTGGGAGAATGGCAAAAATGTCTCCAGTTTGGAGAATCTGGAGAAGATTGCTCGAATTAGGGGATGGTGGTGGAGGATTTTGTTGCTTACCTGTATGGGTGCACAGGTGGGTTGACGAGTAAGGACATTCTTGATCGGGTAGAAGTAATGCCATCGCGGGATTTTGCCCAGATGTTGCGAGTGATGGCGGATCGGATGGCTACGGCAAAGGATGCGCCGCCGATAGTGGAGCGTAAGGGGAAGGCTTCGACTAACGCTCAGCCCAAGGGGAAGGGCGAGGGGGAAGGCTTAGCTCAAGGTGATCGGGTGCCGCTGGAGTTGCTGGAGCAAGTTGAAATGGATGAGGTAACGGAGGGTACGGATGAAGAGATGAAGGGTGAAGTCTGAAGAATGAGGCTGAAGGAAACTGGAGCTTGCAGGGTTGAGATAGGGAACTCTTAACTCAATCAATAGGTTCAAGTATGAGATACCAATCCAGGCAAAGAAGGTCTTCGACATCGTTTGCAGTCAGAGCAAAACAAGTTCTCTTGCCTGGATTGTTGATTGCTGGAGTTAGCCTGCTTTCTGCGAAAGATGCTTTTTACTTTGATAACGGGTCGGGTGGGGCGGGTTGGAAGATTGGTAAACCAAAAGTATCGCTGCTCAACGCTCACGGCGGTCGATCGCTCCCAGAAGTTCGGCAGTTGGCGTTGGCGCTGGTGAACCGAGATCGTCAACTCAATGGCTTGTTGCCGCTAGTGGAAGATCCGCTGCTCTCTCAATCGTCTCAGCAGCACAGCCAAGATATGATGAGCCGCAATTATTACGCTCATGTCACTCCAGAGGGGAGAACCCCAACGGATCGCTTCACCCAAGTAGGCGGACGCGGTGGGGTGGGAGAAAACATCATGCAGCAGACAGGCGGAACAGGAATTAGCTGAGCTATGGGCTGATTGAAGCATTTCAGAAAAGCTGGATGTATAGCACAGGACATCGCCAAAACTTGTTAAAGCCGGACTACAAACGTTTTGGTTATGGGATTGTGGTTGACCCGATGAGGGGACGAGCTTATGCGGTGCAAAACTTTGCTGGAGCAGAACAGTAATAACACTTGCGTCAGGGACTAGCGATTCTCGGTGTCGATCCACCAGCGTTGAAGTTTAGGCTTTTGACCGGGTTGATTATTGACGGTGACAACTGCTAGCTTTTGCCCGTTGGCGTTGGTGAAGCTGAAGCGACAAAAGCCCATACCTGTACCAGAGCAGGTTTCGACTTCGTTGTAGCCAAGTTTGTCGATGAGGTAGTTCATTGCGCCGAAGCGATCTCGATTGGGGGAATGTACTACACTTGCCATCCGCTGTTGAGCAAGGTCTTTCGTGCCTGAGCGTAGGGCATACCTTGTTTAAGGGTTTTGGGGAGGGTCTGAGCTATGGCGATCGTGGGCACAAGGAGTGTTGCGATCGTGGTTGCAGTGATTGTGGCAAGCAGTTTGTTCATAAGCACAACTTTATTTCTCCATGCAGTTCGCTAGATTTTTAGATTTACTGGATTTGTACGGAGCCAAATTAGATGACATCAAGACAAATTCGTGTCGCTGCAAACTCCCGCTATTGTAGGTTTGCAGATGATCGGTTGCTGAACAATCAATCATCTGGTCATCAGGCTTACCAAGTTGGCTCCAGACGGAAGGTTCATCAGGTCTAGCTTTACTGCTTCAACGACACTAATGCGTCTCTACGACAAATTAAAAAGTCACTGTACACCTTAAAAGCATGGCAGCGAAGCGATTAGAACGAGTTCGTTGGCTGCACAAAGCGAGCGTTAGCGCGAACCAAGCAGTTATCGGCGGTGCGCAGCCAGGGAGCACCGTTAGAGGTGGTCATGGCCAGCCCGGAGCGATCACGAAATGCAGTGATCGGATCGCCCGCGTTGTAGGTGCGGCGAATGGACCCATTGGGTGTGGCGCGACAGTTGAGAAAGCCATCAGCCGACACGACTCTCCACCCGCGCCAAGTGCTAGATTGAGTGCCACCATTCCACTGATCGACGCTTACAGGTGTAAAGTCTCCACGCCCATCGGGACGGGGCAAGGCAGCCACTAAATTGAGCGTGACAGTCTGACCGATGACAGGACAAGCCTTGCCGCCTGTAACGTTCCAAGTGACTGAGAATCTTTGCCCAGGGCGATTGTCAGTCATGTCGATCGTGCCTGTACAAACCTGTTCAGCTCCGGGACCCGTACGAGAATCTCGAAACGTGCCTCGATAGCGTGAGACACCACTCTCAGGCACCGGAACACCAGACCACATTCGCTGAGCCAATCCAATCTTTGCCTTGAATGCGGCTCACGTATTCCACGCTCGGTTTCGAGCGACTTGAATCAAGCACGAAGCGAGTTTGTCCAGTTGTCGTAGTGTAAACAGCAGCTGAGGCGGCAGCCGGAAAGGCAAATGATAGTGCGCTGAGCGCCAGAAGATAACGGTATTGCATGGTTCAGTCCTGTAGCTTTGTCTTTTCAAAGTTCATTACTTCTAGAAAGACTACGCTTGTGTTGCGTGTTGCTACGGAAACAGTCGATAACTTTCTTCGCTGCTCGACCGAAGGGGGCACCTCAGAATTCGGAAAAATTTGTCCACTTAGGCGTTTCTGTAGCTTTGAGACCCAGTGTTACCGCGTGCGACCTTCCGGTTTACGCACATCCACGGCATTCGGTGGCAGGATGTTGCAGATCAACCCGCCTTCGGTGACCTGTGGATTTTTATCCAGCCCTTCATGCAGGATGCTGCTTTTCTAGCCGCCCATAACGCCTCTTTTGACCGGGGCGTGCTCTATGCGTGCTGTGACCTTTACGGCATTGCTCGACCGCCACAGCCTTTTTTGTGTACGGTGCAACTGGCTTGCAAAACCTGGAATTTACGTCCGACCAAACTGCCCAATGTTTGTGAATACCTGGGCATCGAGCTAGAGCACCATCAAGCGTTGTCTGATGCAGAAGCCTGTGCTCGCGTTGCTCTGGCAGCTCACCAGTCCCAAGCAGCTTGCCAGAATCGGTGTTGAACCAATCAAACGTCAGCGCCTACATGGGCTTAGAGATCGCCCCCCTGATGCCAGTGGAACCTGACCCTTGTCACCGTAACAGGGATTGCTTGCCTGATCTCAAGACCAGCCCGTAGGGTGAGAATAGTCCTGTTTGCCTGCCATTCATAATGCCCATTGAGGTCACCCTGGAGCGACGGCAACTGCAATTGACCTGTATCGAGGGGGCACTGGCGAAAGGTGCCACCAGCCGACACGCTTTACGCCGACAGTTTGAAAGCGCGATCGCTGCATTGCCTTTAATTGCAATCAAGCCCCCCCCCTCTCCCTCATCCTCACATTGAGATAATTTGATTAATTGGATTGTTGTGCCTGACGTTGTGACGTTGCCCCAGCCCATGCCTTTGATGATGGCTTTCAATTTCTGGTCTACGGTTGGCTAGAGCTTGTTGTACGCGACCTTGAGAAGCGGAATAGTCATTGCCTCTAAGGAGGGCCAAAAGCGCTGGAACCCCAATAAACCACTTGTCGTTAAACGCTCTAACTGGATCATCATTCCAGGCAATAATCAGAGAAATCGCCTCATCAATCTTTTCCAAAGCCGACGCCTGATCGCGAATTCTTCTTTGCGGCGTATGACCTGCAATAGTTGGTTGAACTCGTGATGGCACTGGCACCACAGGTGTAGGTATCGGAGTAACCGGAGCCGAACCCGTAAACAGTTGTTTTAACTGCTGAAACTGAATCAACTCCGCCTGCAGCCGTTCATTTTCAGTTTTCAACGCCTCCAACTCTTCCAACTCCTCCAACGGTCGAATCGCCACCGATGCCATACTTTGAAGTTGCCCCTGGGCCTGGTCAAGTTTTGCCAAGAGCGCCTGATTTTCAGCCCTCAACCGTTCTACTTCAGCTGTAAACCATTGAAAGGTGCTGCCAAAGGATTCAACCGAAGTTGCTATCGTCGGAGTCGAATCGTCTCGCAGAAACCTAACAACCGCCTCCATTACATCCGCATTAGAGCCTTGAGCATTGAGTTTAATTGCCGCTAATTCTTTGAGTTGATGCATTAAATCAGTAGGCACACTCGCGCGAGGTTTACGGGGATGGATTTCAGCATCCGGAAGAGCGATCGCCATTGTTTCATTCTCCATTACTTCAACTGGCTCAATATCTGCCAGTTCAACGGGTTCAAGCTCCAATTCGACCGTAGTCGGTAACGCTCCAACGCGTTCTAATAGAATCCCCTTTTCACCGAGTGGCTGCTGCTGGGCCCCGATCAAGAAATAATGAAAGTAGTGTTCCGTAGCCCCCGCATTCTTCCTTTTTGCTAATTCAGACTCACCAATCACATGCCCTAGATGCTGTTGCAGGAACCGGTGAGTGCCTTGATTAGGAGGACAGAAGAAATGCGTGGCAATTTCAGCATACGCCCCCCTAAGATTGTGAGCCGTCACCGCCTTTTCGCCAGGTAGCACCGGCAGTACCTCTGAGTCCTCGAAGCTGCTCTTGATATAATGCCTGACACTGGTATTGAGCCTGGAGTTAATGTCATCAGGAGACAACTCCGCCAACTCCTGAATTCTAGGATGGGCTCTAAACTTATAGATCGCCTTTAGAACCTTATCTGCATCAATCAAAGTAGCGATCAGGAAGGTTTGAGCCTTTTCAATGTCTTGAATTCCTTTTTTCAGTTGCCCACGAAACGAGATCGCGTAAGGATGATGGGTCGGTTTAAATTCGCCTTTAGCCACAATCTCACTGAATCGTCTCCCCGTCACCGCCAAAAGCCCTACTGCCCATTCATAGGGAGTTTCCCTTGTCAACAAATCCTTCGCCTTATTCAAGAACCTGTCTGCGCGAATCGGCTGTAAATCGTCCTGCTTTAGATTGTTCTTAATCGTCGTTTTTTGCTTAATTGCCTGCTGTACCTCATTTGGATAAGTCAGGTGATAAAGCCCCCAGTGAGGGTAAACCTTGCCATACAGACTAGGTGGCAACTCCAGCCTAGGCAATCGACCCTCATCTATAGCCCGAGCGATTGCCTTGCGATAGTCTGGTAAATATTGATTCGCGATCGAGGCAACCGGGTAGCCTTCTTCGAGGAGGGCAATTTCAGCGGCACAGAGAGCTTTCGCTGCGTTTTCAGTCTTACAGTTGCCCAACCTATCGATAAAGTGGAGGATCAATTCTCCACGTTCGTCTTTGGAGAGTTTAGTGCGATCGTTTGTAGCGATGCGATCGCGGAATCGAGCGATTAATTGTTCGCGGGTGGTGTCATGGGTATAGGCAGTAGGGATAAAACTCATCGTTTCACGTCCATGTTCATTAAATCCCTATCTATATCAGATATTCATACTATATCATTATCCTTATCGCTGTTGCAATCGGTGTGAGGAGGGGGAGCAAGAACTAGTTCTTGCAATAAATTTATGGAACGAATTGGGCATTTTAAGGGGGTAGTTTTTTGCATCTACTATGAAAGGCGTTTTGCATAGAATCCAAGCAAGGCTTGCTTCGCTGCTTTCCAAAAGCGAACTGAAGCAACCCACAATTAGCAGTTATGGGCAAGCTGAGAGTGGTGTTGCTTTAGACGATATTCAACCGGTAATGGAATGGTTATTCCTTAGCCTTCTCAATGCAGGCTATCAAGGGCAATCTCACTTGTTCTGGTTGTCTCCTAGAGATGCTGTTGACTTGCATCAACATCTACGACAGTTACACCAGAAAGATGAGCCTATTTTTGGCTATCGCTGTGGAGATCGCGTTTCAACACCCCCGGAAGGCTTTTATTGGAGAATAATGGCAGAGCATCCCTCTTTGAAAATTTACCAGTTAGAAGTACAGCAAAATGGCTAAAAATGATTTTGTATCTACAATCGGGGTTGACTATACTACCCTTCTTGACCTGCTTCAAGCAGAAAACATGGATGAAGTTACAAAGAGGCAGGAAATAAAGAGCAACACTGGAACCTTTATTCCTAGTCAATTCAAGAGGTGAAACGGAGCTTTTACAGGTATTAAGCGATGAGTAAGCAAAGCCCATTTCACAAGTTACCCGAATGCGATCGCTGTTTTCACAATACCCATAACCCTCATCTTTTCTGTGCCGTTCATCCCTATGGAGTGCAAGAAAGTAGTGAACAGTGTGTAGATTTTGAACTAGATCCGAACTTATTAAATGGGGAATGGTGGGAGCCAGAAGAAGCCAGTTTTTATGGGAATGAGCTTGTCATTTCACCGGCGCAACGATGGAACCGAGCGCAAAAGCTAGAACTGTTGCTGTGGCATCCGCTTTTTACAGGTCTGTGCCCTGAGTGTCGCTATCCATTTCCTCCCGATTCAGCGCGTGTTCATTGGGATTGCCCTTCGTGTGAATGGAAAGACGACAGTGTGTAGATTGCACTTCAGACAATTTTGTTTGGGTCTAACTTTCTGGTTTTAGCCTAAACCTCACCGGGTTGCAGTGGCTTTCCTTGCCAGGATTTCTTGCCTATATAGAAGTCTTTTAATCAGCAGAGTGATTGCTCAACTTAATCGTCTAACCGCCGTGTTTGATTAAGATGAGGTCTGAATGTCCAGTTAATGCGTTCTGCTACTGATTGCTTAGTCTTGGGCAATTGATGAATGTGAGTGGATTGGCAACCGGGAAGCATGAGCAGTAGCGAACCATGTTCGAGAAAGAAATGCTGTAATTCCCCCTCATGCCCCTTACGGGGTTTAAGGCTAAACTTGCGGATAGCGCCCAATGAAATCGAAGCGATCGCGGGACTGGTGCCCAGGCTCTTTTCGTTATCCGAGTGCCAACCGATTGAGTGTTCACCGACGCGATAGCGATTGCCAGTGGTGATCGCAAAGTTGAAGCCAGATTCAGTTTCTATACGGTCTCGTAACTTGGCTAATGGGTCCGTCCAGGGCAGCGGTTCTAGAAGTACCGACGACGAATAGAAATAGCTGCATCCCTCATCGCCATAGATAGCTTCCAAACGAGGGACAGGGATAAACTTGCCAAACATCCGAATATCATTTTGCTGCCAACTCAGAGCTTGGCTGTGTTCGTAGAGAGCATCGGCTTCAGCTTGAGAGAGGAATTGAGGCAGGTAGTAGTAGGGTTCTTGGGTCATAGCACCATCAGGGGGGTAGTGAATAGGCAAGGAATTGAAATAATTCGCGATCGCAGCAAGAGAAAACGTGTGACGTAGATTATTTCGATATAAGGTGCCCAAAGTCCAAGGAGATCATTCCTATTTCAAGTTATTTGCTACAGCGAAAGGATTGTAGCCAGAGAAGCTAACCGAGTCCTCATCGAAGAACCCCGCGATTGCCTTTCTGATTCCCTCTTTTTCCAAGCTTTAATAGTACAATTGCTTCAACGGCTCGGAACAATTTACCCATGCGACGGGATTCAATTTTCTATGCCTTATTTCAGCAATCTCCGACGCTTCTATTTGAGTTACTCGAAGAGCCACCCCTTAACGCTGAGGCCTATCGATTTGATTCCGTAGCCGTCAAAGAACCCCGGTTTGAAATCGATGGAGTGTTCTTACCCCCTGACACTGAAGTGCCTGGAATTGTGTACTTTTGTGAGGTTCAATTCCAACGGGATGAGCGGCTGTATGAACGCCTTTTTGGTGAGTCGTTTTTATATTTCTATCGCAACCGAGATCGCTTCAGTGATTGGCAAGCTGTAGTAATTTATCCCGCTCGTTCAATGGAGCAGAGCAATACGCTTCCCTATCAAGATTTACTGGCGGGAGATCGGGTTCATTGCGTGTTTTTAGATGAGTTGGGAGACATTGGACAATTGCCGTTAGGAGTCGCCCTCATGGTATTGACAACCCTTGAAGAAGCTCAAGCACCCGCAGAAGCAAGAGCGTTACTCGCGCGATCGCGGCAGGAAATAGACGAGCCAGCAGCTAGTCGCGCCATAATGGAGATGCTGACCACCATTATGGTTTACAAGTTTACAAATCTGAGTCGGCAGGAGATTGAAACGATGTTGGGAATCAGTTTGCAGCAGACACGGGTATATCAAGAAGCTAAGGAAGAAGCGCTTCAGCAGGTAGTGATAAACCTTCTGAAAGAAGGAATGACGGTAGAGGCGATCGCTCGTGTTACTGGACTATCGGTCGAACAAATCGAGCAGTTGCAGAAGAGCGTTCCTCACAATCCACTAGGATAGTTAACGCGATTGCACGTCTTCACCGCTCCATCCATACTCTTCATTAAATCGCACTGGTTCTGTAGTGTTATTTTTCATCGTTCCATCACGACCTTCCCTAATTCAGGAAAGGAACTGACTTAGATGTTCAAAAAAGCCTTCCCCCTTGCCGTTGCTAGAAGCTGCCGTCGATACCACACTTAACGTTTCAATGAGAGAGTCTTGGCTAGCATTCGCGACTAAATGCGTCAGAGCTTCTCCCCCTTCCCCTGTCTGAGCCGCCACAATAGCATTGATGTAATCTATCCGTTGCTCATTGGCAATTACCCCAATCAGGAAGCCTGCTCGAATCAGTAATAGATTCATCAAGAGGCGTGCTGTGCGTCCATTACCATCTTGAAACGGGTGAACCGTCACTAGCCTGAGATGAGCTTCAGCCGCATAGACGATTGGATGTAGTGCTTTGGCATTTTGAGAATTAAGCCATTCCACAAAGTCTGCCATCAACTTGTCTACCTGATAGTGGGGAAGATAGACAGACTCAGTCCCTGCCGCCCGGACATCCAGTAACCGAAATCGTCCTGCCGTTTCCGGGTCAATCGTTCGCAGAATGAGGCTGTGGACTTGCCTCAACTCCCACTCAGTAATGACAGCATCAGCAACAGAAAACGATTCAATGTAATTGATTGCCTGCCCATGTCCAATCACTTCTAAATGCTCTTTTAAGGACTTGCCCCCAATTGTGATGCCTTGCTCCAGCACTAGAGCAGTCTCTCTAAGCGAGAGCGTGTTGCCCTCGATCGCGTTGGAGTTGTAAGTAAACCGGACATCATAGCGTTGCTTAAGTTCAGCCACGATGCTGCGGTCAAGGGGACGAAACAAGTCAAGCCATGCTTTAAGACGATCTAGATGTGCCAACTTCTCAGAAAGAGAGACGTGGGATGCAAAAGTCAAATGCTCTCTTAAGACCTCTTCTGCGATGAGAACTTGGGATTGTAGGGCAGCAATCCAGCGAGCGTAGGCTATGGATGTATTCATAGGCATTCTGCAAGAAGTCCTCCACTTCAGTTTGACAGAGGAATTGAGGCAGGTCGTAGGGGTTTGAGTTATAGCACTCTGAGGAGTCAATGAACAATTATTTCAAGTTCTTTACTACGGCGAGAGGATTGCAACCGGAGAAGCTGATTGAGTCTTCGTCAAGGAAACCCGCGATCGCCATTTCAACAATTGACTCAATCGGTTGTTCAATCTGAGCGGCATAGGTCAACAGTCCCAACCGAATTTTATCTGGAAGCATCTGAATAAAAGCTTGGGCTGCTTCAGGAGAGAGATGTTCGGTCGTAATCTGCATTTTGCTGTCTCCTAGTTCATGCGAGTGTTGTAACGGGGTCGAGCCATTTGAATCATCAATGTTTCAATGTACTCAACTTGCTGAGGGGAACGCCGACCCATTGCAAAAGTCGAAATTCTAACATCATCTGGATTGAGCCTGTCAACAAATGCCCAACTCAGAGCCTTATGTCCATTACGGAACCGTCGTCTAAGATTGTTACCAATTCCAATATACAAAATCTCATCACGATAACGAAACGCATAGAAGCCTGGATTAGAGGGAACGGGTTCAAAATCGCGGCTAAGCGGATAGCATTCCTCAAACAGGATAGAAGAAAGCGCTTTAAGAACCATCTGGGCATCTGATTTAAGTGTTTCGCTCATTGTTCAGTAAAGTGCAGGATCAACTTTGAGCGCTCGTTTTTAACCAGTTTAGTCCGTAGGGAGCGATCGCGAATTATTGGCTATTCCGTGTCCAAAGCTCAATGACATCGAGCCAGTTCATTGCGATCGCCGTCGCCTCGCGATTAAATATTGAATCTAAACTTTACCCTTGTTTTTATAGCCCTGCCTCCATGAGCGCCTGAAACAAATCAGCCTCAATCCCCAACTGGCGCGACCATTCGCCCAAATAATCAAAATCTAGAGTGTCGCCCTGCACCTTTAGTACTCCCAACACATCGCGCCATTGCTTATCCGATTGTGACTGTTGCCGCCAGCGTAATTTATTCAGCACCACATCTTCGGGCGATGCAAAGTAGAACGCTCCAGCCCCAATGACTTCGACTAGCTTGCGGCGCTTAAACTTCACTAAATCAAACTCTTCACTCCCCGCCATCATCAGATCGGCGCGTGAAATCGTAGGCTGATGCGTCACCCCCAAGGTTTTCATCCGACCCGATCTTACATCTTCCACTCCCGGAACATAAAACTGATGAACTTCCAACGCAATCACCAGTTGCTCTAGCTGCAATGGCGCAATTGCTAACACCACATCCAAATCACGGGTTGCTCTCGGATCGCCAAAAGTGGATGAGGCAACCCCGCCCGTAATGTAATAGTCGATTTGTACCTGCTCAAATACCTCATGCAAAATTGCCGCCAGCGCAATCGAATCTTGAATCCAGGTCATTTCATGGGTTGCTGTAAAAAAATTAGGCGGACAATGATCACCCAAAAAAGACTGGGCAACCTTTTGGGCAAAGGCCTCCCCCACCATCTGCGGGAAGCGATGCTTTAGCCCACTTATAGAGAGCCTGCGGGTGCTGCGAGTGTGAGCCGCAGACATCAACGCGCGATCGCTGTTCGTCCGCTGCCGCAATAACGCAAACTCAAACACATCCGTCTCAATGCTAGTGTCTTCCGCTTGGGGGCAGTACCCTGGCTTTACGGTAACCATTTAGGCGAAATACAGTAAAATAAATAGGCTTACATTATACACAATCTAAACGTTGTGGCAGTCAAGAAATATTCACGGCAGCAGGTGATCAAACTGGCAAAAACTACATCTAGCCGACTGTCGTACATGGATCGAATGGGGTTTGTTGTACCAGAGAAGATTGGTGAAGCGGATACCAAAAAGCCTGTGGTGCTGTATACGAAACATCAGATTGAACTGGTCAAGCAAATTAACCAGGCTTCTCATTTCTTGAGTGCATCAGGGTTGAGGTTGGCAATCCAACGCGAATCGCCTGGCTGAAGTGGTGCGATCGTTGAGTGAATTACTAGATTAATTGAGCTACAAACGAGCTACGAACACAACCAATAAAATATCAAACAAGCTACTTATGCCATATAGCATTCAGAGGTTTTGAATATTGCCAGTCTTTTTCAGTTGATATCGTCTGTCTGGTAGCCGTAGAGTTGTTCTTCAAGGCGAATAATGCCTCTTTCGCCGTCCTGATAGAGAATTTCTGGTCCCAATCCAAAGCAGAATCAGGCAATGGTTCAAAGGCTTGTGGATGCGCGTAGAAAGCATCAAGCACTTTCAAGTCAGATGCCAAAGGCACATTTAAGCGATTGGGATTATTGGGAATGAGAGCGATCGCTTCTCGCAGTTTTTCAACGCCTAGTTGTTGCTGGAGTTGCCATAGAAACTGAACATAGGGCACTGTTGTAGGCATGTTTTCTTTGTGGTAGTGCAACCACAAAACTCGAATTTGGAGTGCAGTACAAGAGATAGAGGAGTTGAGCTTCGAGTTCATAGTGAGTGAAGATGATAATGAACAAAGTGATCGCTGAAGTTTTGTAGAGTGTTTAAGGAACCTTCAGGTTGAAATGAAGTGTTCATAGGAAAAATTTAGGCAAGAGGGTGGTGAAGCCACTGGAGCGATTGGAGCGATCGCAACACTCAGTTAATGAGACGCATCTTAGGAAAGCGGGTAGTCAAGCACTGGAGCGATCGAACATAGCTAGAAGGAGCGATCGCAACACGGCTAGAAGGAGCGATCACATTTCAACTCAAGTGTTGGAGCGACGAACTTTGTGGTCAATCGATAGAGATGTTTCTATGTTTTCTACTGCGTCAAGAGCAGCGTGGATGACCTGCGGTGGAACCAAGAGGTTGAAGCCGTGTTGCATTTTGACAAACGTTCTGCCAGGTTCCAGCCAACCATCACAGCCAACTCCATTGAAAGGCAAAGGAGCGATCGCATAGAGGATTGTAGTGTTTCTCAATGCCTGATTGATTACTGTGTAGCGGTGAACTTCAAACGAGCTAACGATTGCTGTGGTTTCCATTGCCTGATTCCTAGTAGAGTTCAGGGAACGCCAACTTGTTGATCCAGAGGGCGGCTCTTTGGCGCGTCCAGCGACGTTCTAAAGCAACAAGACCAATGGCGTGGTCAATAGCGTATTGCTCGTCAGCGGTCAGTGAGGACTGACGGAGAAAGTCGGTAACAGTTGCAATCTGAGTAGTAGCAGTACCAGTAATCATAGGGAGTGCCCACGAATCAATTCATATTCATATCCATATCGTTATTATAACTCTATCTTTATCAATATCGCAATACATTAACCATAGAAATACCTGGAACTCATCCTGGATAAGACTTGTAAAAAACAATAACTGTCAATGATAGGAATATCAAATGTATCGCAGCTATAAAAAAGATAAAGATAAGAAAGATTCATTAGATATTTGTATCATTTCAGCGTCTCCTTGATAAGGATAGGGCGATGCAATGATGAGAACTGTGCAGAGTCGACAAGTTGAATCGCTGAAACTCATACACAGTGGGCATTGTAGTGATCGTAGTTTATGAGGCTTGTCAGCGATCCCCATCCTGCCGCTATCCTTATCACAAAATGGAGGGTTTGCGATAGGGTGAACGATAAGGATTGCTAATGATAGGGTAGTGATAAGGTATCCTTATAGGTGGACAGGGATAGCTTTTTGGTTAACCAAAAAGCTATCCCTGTCCACCTATAAGGATACCTTATCACTACCCTATCATTAGCAATCCTTATCGTTCACCCTATCGCAAACCCTCCATTTTGTGATAAGGATAGCGGCAGGATGGGGATCGCTGACAAGCCTCATAAACTACGATCACTACAATGCCCACTGTGTATGAGTTTCAGCGATTCAACTTGTCGACTCTGCACAGTTCTCATCATTGCATCGCCCTATCCTTATCAAGGAGACGCTGAAATGATACAAATATCTAATGAATCTTTCTTATCTTTATCTTTTTTATAGCTGCGATACATTTGATATTCCTATCATTGACAGTTATTGTTTTTTACAAGTCTTATCCAGGATGAGTTCCAGGTATTTCTATGGTTAATGTATTGCGATATTGATAAAGATAGAGTTATAATAACGATATGGATATGAATATGAATTGATTCGTGGGCACTCCCTATGATTACTGGTACTGCTACTACTCAGATTGCAACTGTTACCGACTTTCTCCGTCAGTCCTCACTGACCGCTGACGAGCAATACGCTATTGACCACGCCATTGGTCTTGTTGCTTTAGAACGTCGCTGGACGCGCCAAAGAGCCGCCCTCTGGATCAACAAGTTGGCGTTCCCTGAACTCTACTAGGAATCAGGCAATGGAAACCACAGCAATCGTTAGCTCGTTTGAAGTTCACCGCTACACAGTAATCAATCAGGCATTGAGAAACACTACAATCCTCTATGCGATCGCTCCTTTGCCTTTCAATGGAGTTGGCTGTGATGGTTGGCTGGAACCTGGCAGAACGTTTGTCAAAATGCAACACGGCTTCAACCTCTTGGTTCCACCGCAGGTCATCCACGCTGCTCTTGACGCAGTAGAAAACATAGAAACATCTCTATCGATTGACCACAAAGTTCGTCGCTCCAACACTTGAGTTGAAATGTGATCGCTCCTTCTAGCCGTGTTGCGATCGCTCCTTCTAGCTATGTTCGATCGCTCCAGTGCTTGACTACCCGCTTTCCTAAGATGCGTCTCATTAACTGAGTGTTGCGATCGCTCCAATCGCTCCAGTGGCTTCACCACCCTCTTGCCTAAATTTTTCCTATGAACACTTCATTTCAACCTGAAGGTTCCTTAAACACTCTACAAAACTTCAGCGATCACTTTGTTCATTATCATCTTCACTCACTATGAACTCGAAGCTCAACTCCTCTATCTCTTGTACTGCACTCCAAATTCGAGTTTTGTGGTTGCACTACCACAAAGAAAACATGCCTACAACAGTGCCCTATGTTCAGTTTCTATGGCAACTCCAGCAACAACTAGGCGTTGAAAAACTGCGAGAAGCGATCGCTCTCATTCCCAATAATCCCAATCGCTTAAATGTGCCTTTGGCATCTGACTTGAAAGTGCTTGATGCTTTCTACGCGCATCCACAAGCCTTTGAACCATTGCCTGATTCTGCTTTGGATTGGGACCAGAAATTCTCTATCAGGACGGCGAAAGAGGCATTATTCGCCTTGAAGAACAACTCTACGGCTACCAGACAGACGATATCAACTGAAAAAGACTGGCAATATTCAAAACCTCTGAATGCTATATGGCATAAGTAGCTTGTTTGATATTTTATTGGTTGTGTTCGTAGCTCGTTTGTAGCTCAATTAATCTAGTAATTCACTCAACGATCGCACCACTTCAGCCAGGCGATCGCGTTGGATTGCCAACCTCAACCCTGATGCACTCAAGAAATGAGAAGCCTGGTTAATTTGCTTGACCAGTTCAATCTGATGTTTCGTATACAGCACCACAGGCTTTTGGTATCCGCTTCACCAATCTTCTCTGGTACAACAAACCCCATTCGATCCATGTACGACAGTCGGCTAGATGTAGTTTTTGCCAGTTTGATCACCTGCTGCCGTGAATATTTCTTGACTGCCACAACGTTTAGATTGTGTATAATGTAAGCCTATTTATTTTACTGTATTTCGCCTAAATGGTTACCGTAAAGCCAGGGTACTGCCCCCAAGCGGAAGACACTAGCATTGAGACGGATGTGTTTGAGTTTGCGTTATTGCGGCAGCGGACGAACAGCGATCGCGCGTTGATGTCTGCGGCTCACACTCGCAGCACCCGCAGGCTCTCTATAAGTGGGCTAAAGCATCGCTTCCCGCAGATGGTGGGGGAGGCCTTTGCCCAAAAGGTTGCCCAGTCTTTTTTGGGTGATCATTGTCCGCCTAATTTTTTTACAGCAACCCATGAAATGACCTGGATTCAAGATTCGATTGCGCTGGCGGCAATTTTGCATGAGGTATTTGAGCAGGTACAAATCGACTATTACATTACGGGCGGGGTTGCCTCATCCACTTTTGGCGATCCGAGAGCAACCCGTGATTTGGATGTGGTGTTAGCAATTGCGCCATTGCAGCTAGAGCAACTGGTGATTGCGTTGGAAGTTCATCAGTTTTATGTTCCGGGAGTGGAAGATGTAAGATCGGGTCGGATGAAAACCTTGGGGGTGACGCATCAGCCTACGATTTCACGCGCCGATCTGATGATGGCGGGGAGTGAAGAGTTTGATTTAGTGAAGTTTAAGCGCCGCAAGCTAGTCGAAGTCATTGGGGCTGGAGCGTTCTACTTTGCATCGCCCGAAGATGTGGTGCTGAATAAATTACGCTGGCGGCAACAGTCACAATCGGATAAGCAATGGCGCGATGTGTTGGGAGTACTAAAGGTGCAGGGCGACACTCTAGATTTTGATTATTTGGGCGAATGGTCGCGCCAGTTGGGGATTGAGGCTGATTTGTTTCAGGCGCTCATGGAGGCAGGGCTATAAAAACAAGGGTAAAGTTTAGATTCAATATTTAATCGCGAGGCGACGGCGATCGCAATGAACTGGCTCGATGTCATTGAGCTTTGGACACGGAATAGCCAATAATTCGCGATCGCTCCCTACGGACTAAACTGGTTAAAAACGAGCGCTCAAAGTTGATCCTGCACTTTACTGAACAATGAGCGAAACACTTAAATCAGATGCCCAGATGGTTCTTAAAGCGCTTTCTTCTATCCTGTTTGAGGAATGCTATCCGCTTAGCCGCGATTTTGAACCGTTCCCTCTAATCCAGGCTTCTATGCGTTTCGTTATCGTGATGAGATTTTGTATATTGGAATTGGTAACAATCTTAGACGACGGTTCCGTAATGGACATAAGGCTCTGAGTTGGGCATTTGTTGACAGGCTCAATCCAGATGATGTTAGAATTTCGACTTTTGCAATGGGTCGGCGTTCCCCTCAGCAAGTTGAGTACATTGAAACATTGATGATTCAAATGGCTCGACCCCGTTACAACACTCGCATGAACTAGGAGACAGCAAAATGCAGATTACGACCGAACATCTCTCTCCTGAAGCAGCCCAAGCTTTTATTCAGATGCTTCCAGATAAAATTCGGTTGGGACTGTTGACCTATGCCGCTCAGATTGAACAACCGATTGAGTCAATTGTTGAAATGGCGATCGCGGGTTTCCTTGACGAAGACTCAATCAGCTTCTCCGGTTGCAATCCTCTCGCCGTAGTAAAGAACTTGAAATAATTGTTCATTGACTCCTCAGAGTGCTATAACTCAAACCCCTACGACCTGCCTCAATTCCTCTGTCAAACTGAAGTGGAGGACTTCTTGCAGAATGCCTATGAATACATCCATAGCCTACGCTCGCTGGATTGCTGCCCTACAATCCCAAGTTCTCATCGCAGAAGAGGTCTTAAGAGAGCATTTGACTTTTGCATCCCACGTCTCTCTTTCTGAGAAGTTGGCACATCTAGATCGTCTTAAAGCATGGCTTGACTTGTTTCGTCCCCTTGACCGCAGCATCGTGGCTGAACTTAAGCAACGCTATGATGTCCGGTTTACTTACAACTCCAACGCGATCGAGGGCAACACGCTCTCGCTTAGAGAGACTGCTCTAGTGCTGGAGCAAGGCATCACAATTGGGGGCAAGTCCTTAAAAGAGCATTTAGAAGTGATTGGACATGGGCAGGCAATCAATTACATTGAATCGTTTTCTGTTGCTGATGCTGTCATTACTGAGTGGGAGTTGAGGCAAGTCCACAGCCTCATTCTGCGAACGATTGACCCGGAAACGGCAGGACGATTTCGGTTACTGGATGTCCGGGCGGCAGGGACTGAGTCTGTCTATCTTCCCCACTATCAGGTAGACAAGTTGATGGCAGACTTTGTGGAATGGCTTAATTCTCAAAATGCCAAAGCACTACATCCAATCGTCTATGCGGCTGAAGCTCATCTCAGGCTAGTGACGGTTCACCCGTTTCAAGATGGTAATGGACGCACAGCACGCCTCTTGATGAATCTATTACTGATTCGAGCAGGCTTCCTGATTGGGGTAATTGCCAATGAGCAACGGATAGATTACATCAATGCTATTGTGGCGGCTCAGACAGGGGAAGGGGGAGAAGCTCTGACGCATTTAGTCGCGAATGCTAGCCAAGACTCTCTCATTGAAACGTTAAGTGTGGTATCGACGGCAGCTTCTAGCAACGGCAAGGGGGAAGGCTTTTTTGAACATCTAAGTCAGTTCCTTTCCTGAATTAGGGAAGGTCGTGATGGAACGATGAAAAATAACACTACAGAACCAGTGCGATTTAATGAAGAGTATGGATGGAGCGGTGAAGACGTGCAATCGCGTTAACTATCCTAGTGGATTGTGAGGAACGCTCTTCTGCAACTGCTCGATTTGTTCGACCGATAGTCCAGTAACACGAGCGATCGCCTCTACCGTCATTCCTTCTTTCAGAAGGTTTATCACTACCTGCTGAAGCGCTTCTTCCTTAGCTTCTTGATATACCCGTGTCTGCTGCAAACTGATTCCCAACATCGTTTCAATCTCCTGCCGACTCAGATTTGTAAACTTGTAAACCATAATGGTGGTCAGCATCTCCATTATGGCGCGACTAGCTGCTGGCTCGTCTATTTCCTGCCGCGATCGCGCGAGTAACGCTCTTGCTTCTGCGGGTGCTTGAGCTTCTTCAAGGGTTGTCAATACCATGAGGGCGACTCCTAACGGCAATTGTCCAATGTCTCCCAACTCATCTAAAAACACGCAATGAACCCGATCTCCCGCCAGTAAATCTTGATAGGGAAGCGTATTGCTCTGCTCCATTGAACGAGCGGGATAAATTACTACAGCTTGCCAATCACTGAAGCGATCTCGGTTGCGATAGAAATATAAAAACGACTCACCAAAAAGGCGTTCATACAGCCGCTCATCCCGTTGGAATTGAACCTCACAAAAGTACACAATTCCAGGCACTTCAGTGTCAGGGGGTAAGAACACTCCATCGATTTCAAACCGGGGTTCTTTGACGGCTACGGAATCAAATCGATAGGCCTCAGCGTTAAGGGGTGGCTCTTCGAGTAACTCAAATAGAAGCGTCGGAGATTGCTGAAATAAGGCATAGAAAATTGAATCCCGTCGCATGGGTAAATTGTTCCGAGCCGTTGAAGCAATTGTACTATTAAAGCTTGGAAAAAGAGGGAATCAGAAAGGCAATCGCGGGGTTCTTCGATGAGGACTCGGTTAGCTTCTCTGGCTACAATCCTTTCGCTGTAGCAAATAACTTGAAATAGGAATGATCTCCTTGGACTTTGGGCACCTTATATCGAAATAATCTACGTCACACGTTTTCTCTTGCTGCGATCGCGAATTATTTCAATTCCTTGCCTATTCACTACCCCCCTGATGGTGCTATGACCCAAGAACCCTACTACTACCTGCCTCAATTCCTCTCTCAAGCTGAAGCCGATGCTCTCTACGAACACAGCCAAGCTCTGAGTTGGCAGCAAAATGATATTCGGATGTTTGGCAAGTTTATCCCTGTCCCTCGTTTGGAAGCTATCTATGGCGATGAGGGATGCAGCTATTTCTATTCGTCGTCGGTACTTCTAGAACCGCTGCCCTGGACGGACCCATTAGCCAAGTTACGAGACCGTATAGAAACTGAATCTGGCTTCAACTTTGCGATCACCACTGGCAATCGCTATCGCGTCGGTGAACACTCAATCGGTTGGCACTCGGATAACGAAAAGAGCCTGGGCACCAGTCCCGCGATCGCTTCGATTTCATTGGGCGCTATCCGCAAGTTTAGCCTTAAACCCCGTAAGGGGCATGAGGGGGAATTACAGCATTTCTTTCTCGAACATGGTTCGCTACTGCTCATGCTTCCCGGTTGCCAATCCACTCACATTCATCAATTGCCCAAGACTAAGCAATCAGTAGCAGAACGCATTAACTGGACATTCAGACCTCATCTTAATCAAACACGGCGGTTAGACGATTAAGTTGAGCAATCACTCTGCTGATTAAAAGACTTCTATATAGGCAAGAAATCCTGGCAAGGGAAAGCCACTGCAACCCGGTGAGGTTTAGGCTAAAACCAGAAAGTTAGACCCAAACAAAATTGTCTGAAGTGCAATCTACACACTGTCGTCTTTCCATTCACACGAAGGGCAATCCCAATGAACACGCGCTGAATCGGGAGGAAATGGATAGCGACACTCAGGGCACAGACCTGTAAAAAGCGGATGCCACAGCAACAGTTCTAGCTTTTGCGCTCGGTTCCATCGTTGCGCCGGTGAAATGACAAGCTCATTCCCATAAAAACTGGCTTCTTCTGGCTCCCACCATTCCCCATTTAATAAGTTCGGATCTAGTTCAAAATCTACACACTGTTCACTACTTTCTTGCACTCCATAGGGATGAACGGCACAGAAAAGATGAGGGTTATGGGTATTGTGAAAACAGCGATCGCATTCGGGTAACTTGTGAAATGGGCTTTGCTTACTCATCGCTTAATACCTGTAAAAGCTCCGTTTCACCTCTTGAATTGACTAGGAATAAAGGTTCCAGTGTTGCTCTTTATTTCCTGCCTCTTTGTAACTTCATCCATGTTTTCTGCTTGAAGCAGGTCAAGAAGGGTAGTATAGTCAACCCCGATTGTAGATACAAAATCATTTTTAGCCATTTTGCTGTACTTCTAACTGGTAAATTTTCAAAGAGGGATGCTCTGCCATTATTCTCCAATAAAAGCCTTCCGGGGGTGTTGAAACGCGATCTCCACAGCGATAGCCAAAAATAGGCTCATCTTTCTGGTGTAACTGTCGTAGATGTTGATGCAAGTCAACAGCATCTCTAGGAGACAACCAGAACAAGTGAGATTGCCCTTGATAGCCTGCATTGAGAAGGCTAAGGAATAACCATTCCATTACCGGTTGAATATCGTCTAAAGCAACACCACTCTCAGCTTGCCCATAACTGCTAATTGTGGGTTGCTTCAGTTCGCTTTTGGAAAGCAGCGAAGCAAGCCTTGCTTGGATTCTATGCAAAACGCCTTTCATAGTAGATGCAGAAAAACTACCCCCTTAAAATGCCCAATTCGTTCCATAAATTTATTGCAAGAACTAGTTCTTGCTCCCCCTCCTCACACCGATTGCAACAGCGATAAGGATAATGATATAGTATGAATATCTGATATAGATAGGGATTTAATGAACATGGACGTGAAACGATGAGTTTTATCCCTACTGCCTATACCCATGACACCACCCGCGAACAATTAATCGCTCGATTCCGCGATCGCATCGCTACAAACGATCGCACTAAACTCTCCAAAGACGAACGTGGAGAATTGATCCTCCACTTTATCGATAGGTTGGGCAACTGTAAGACTGAAAACGCAGCGAAAGCTCTCTGTGCCGCTGAAATTGCCCTCCTCGAAGAAGGCTACCCGGTTGCCTCGATCGCGAATCAATATTTACCAGACTATCGCAAGGCAATCGCTCGGGCTATAGATGAGGGTCGATTGCCTAGGCTGGAGTTGCCACCTAGTCTGTATGGCAAGGTTTACCCTCACTGGGGGCTTTATCACCTGACTTATCCAAATGAGGTACAGCAGCAATTAAGCAAAAAACGACGATTAAGAACAATCTAAAGCAGGACGATTTACAGCCGATTCGCGCAGACAGGTTCTTGAATAAGGCGAAGGATTTGTTGACAAGGGAAACTCCCTATGAATGGGCAGTAGGGCTTTTGGCGGTGACGGGGAGACGATTCAGTGAGATTGTGGCTAAAGGCGAATTTAAACCGACCCATCATCCTTACGCGATCTCGTTTCGTGGGCAACTGAAAAAAGGAATTCAAGACATTGAAAAGGCTCAAACCTTCCTGATCGCTACTTTGATTGATGCAGATAAGGTTCTAAAGGCGATCTATAAGTTTAGAGCCCATCCTAGAATTCAGGAGTTGGCGGAGTTGTCTCCTGATGACATTAACTCCAGGCTCAATACCAGTGTCAGGCATTATATCAAGAGCAGCTTCGAGGACTCAGAGGTACTGCCGGTGCTACCTGGCGAAAAGGCGGTGACGGCTCACAATCTTAGGGGGGCGTATGCTGAAATTGCCACGCATTTCTTCTGTCCTCCTAATCAAGGCACTCACCGGTTCCTGCAACAGCATCTAGGGCATGTGATTGGTGAGTCTGAATTAGCAAAAGGAAGAATGCGGGGGCTACGGAACACTACTTTCATTATTTCTTGATCGGGGCCCAGCAGCAGCCACTCGGTGAAAAGGGGATTCTATTAGAACGCGTTGGAGCGTTACCGACTACGGTCGAATTGGAGCTTGAACCCGTTGAACTGGCAGATATTGAGCCAGTTGAAGTAATGGAGAATGAAACAATGGCGATCGCTCTTCCGGATGCTGAAATCCATCCCGTAAACCTCGCGCGAGTGTGCCTACTGATTTAATGCATCAACTCAAAAGAATTAGCGGCAATTAAACTCAATGCTCAAGGCTCTAATGCGGATGTAATGGAGGCGGTTGTTAGGTTTCTGCGAGACGATTCGACTCCGACGATAGCAACTTCGGTTGAATCCTTTGGCAGCACCTTTCAATGGTTTACAGCTGAAGTAAGAACGGTTGAGGGCTGAAAATCAGGCGCTCTTGGCAAAACTTGACCAGGCCCAGGGGCAACTTCAAAGTATGGCATCGGTGGCGATTCGACCGTTGGAGGAGTTGGAAGAGTTGGAGGCGTTGAAAACTGAAAATGAACGGCTGCAGGCGGAGTTGATTCAGTTTCAGCAGTTAAAACAACTGTTTACGGGTTCGGCTCCGGTTACTCCGATACCTACACCTGTGGTGCCAGTGCCATCACGAGTTCAACCAACTATTGCAGGTCATACGCCGCAAAGAAGAATTCGCGATCAGGCGTCGGCTTTGGAAAAGATTGATGAGGCGATTTCTCTGATTATTGCCTGGAATGATGATCCAGTTAGAGCGTTTAACGACAAGTGGTTTATTGGGGTTCCAGCGCTTTTGGCCCTCCTTAGAGGCAATGACTATTCCGCTTCTCAAGGTCGCGTACAACAAGCTCTAGCCACCGTAGACCAGAAAATTGAAAGCCATCATCAAAGGCATGGGCTGGGGCAACGTCACAACGTCAGGCACAACAATCCAATTAATCAAATTATCTCAATGTGAGGATGAGGGAGAGGGGGGGGCTTGATTGCAATTAAAGGCAATGCAGCGATCGCGCTTTCAAACTGTCGGCGTAAAGCGTGTTCGGCTGGTGGCACCTTTCGCCAGTGCCCCCTCGATACAGGTCAATTGCAGTTGCCGTCGCTCCAGGGTGACCTCAATGGGCATTATGAATGGCAGGCAAACAGGACTATTCTCACCCTACGGGCTGGTCTTGAGATCAGGCAAGCAATCCCTGTTACGGTGACAAGGGTCAGGTTCCACTGGCATCAGGGGGGCGATCTCTAAGCCCATGTAGGCGCTGACGTTTGATTGGTTCAACACCGATTCTGGCAAGCTGCTTGGGACTGGTGAGCTGCCAGAGCAACGCGAGCACAGGCTTCTGCATCAGACAACGCTTGATGGTGCTCTAGCTCGATGCCCAGGTATTCACAAACATTGGCAGTTTGGTCGGACGTAAATTCCAGGTTTTGCAAGCCAGTTGCACCGTACACAAAAAAGGCTGTGGCGGTCGAGCAATGCCGTAAAGGTCACAGCACGCATAGAGCACGCCCCGGTCAAAAGAGGCGTTATGGGCGGCTAGAAAAGCAGCATCCTGCATGAAGGGCTGGATAAAAATCCACAGGTCACCGAAGGCGGGTTGATCTGCAACATCCTGCCACCGAATGCCGTGGATGTGCGTAAACCGGAAGGTCGCACGCGGTAACACTGGGTCTCAAAGCTACAGAAACGCCTAAGTGGACAAATTTTTCCGAATTCTGAGGTGCCCCCTTCGGTCGAGCAGCGAAGAAAGTTATCGACTGTTTCCGTAGCAACACGCAACACAAGCGTAGTCTTTCTAGAAGTAATGAACTTTGAAAAGACAAAGCTACAGGACTGAACCATGCAATACCGTTATCTTCTGGCGCTCAGCGCACTATCATTTGCCTTTCCGGCTGCCGCCTCAGCTGCTGTTTACACTACGACAACTGGACAAACTCGCTTCGTGCTTGATTCAAGTCGCTCGAAACCGAGCGTGGAATACGTGAGCCGCATTCAAGGCAAAGATTGGATTGGCTCAGCGAATGTGTCTGGTGTTCCGGTGCCTGAGAGTGGTGTCTCACGCTATCGAGGCACGTTTCGAGATTCTCGTACGGGTCCCGGAGCTGAACAGGTTTGTACAGGCACGATCGACATGACTGACAATCGCCCTGGGCAAAGATTCTCAGTCACTTGGAACGTTACAGGCGGCAAGGCTTGTCCTGTCATCGGTCAGACTGTCACGCTCAATTTAGTGGCTGCCTTGCCCCGTCCCGATGGGCGTGGAGACTTTACACCTGTAAGCGTCGATCAGTGGAATGGTGGCACTCAATCTAGCACTTGGCGCGGGTGGAGAGTCGTGTCGGCTGATGGCTTTCTCAACTGTCGCGCCACACCCAATGGGTCCATTCGCCGCACCTACAACGCGGGCGATCCGATCACTGCATTTCGTGATCGCTCCGGGCTGGCCATGACCACCTCTAACGGTGCTCCCTGGCTGCGCACCGCCGATAACTGCTTGGTTCGCGCTAACGCTCGCTTTGTGCAGCCAACGAACTCGTTCTAATCGCTTCGCTGCCATGCTTTTAAGGTGTACAGTGACTTTTTAATTTGTCGTAGAGACGCATTAGTGTCGTTGAAGCAGTAAAGCTAGACCTGATGAACCTTCCGTCTGGAGCCAACTTGGTAAGCCTGATGACCAGATGATTGATTGTTCAGCAACCGATCATCTGCAAACCTACAATAGCGGGAGTTTGCAGCGACACGAATTTGTCTTGATGTCATCTAATTTGGCTCCGTACAAATCCAGTAAATCTAAAAATCTAGCGAACTGCATGGAGAAATAAAGTTGTGCTTATGAACAAACTGCTTGCCACAATCACTGCAACCACGATCGCAACACTCCTTGTGCCACGATCGCCATAGCTCAGACCCTCCCCAAAACCCTTAAACAAGGTATGCCCTACGCTCAGGCACGAAAGACCTTGCTCAACAGCGGATGGCAAGTGTAGTACATTCCCCCAATCGAGATCGCTTCGGCGCAATGAACTACCTCATCGACAAACTTGGCTACAACGAAGTCGAAACCTGCTCTGGTACAGGTATGGGCTTTTGTCGCTTCAGCTTCACCAACGCCAACGGGCAAAAGCTAGCAGTTGTCACCGTCAATAATCAACCCGGTCAAAAGCCTAAACTTCAACGCTGGTGGATCGACACCGAGAATCGCTAGTCCCTGACGCAAGTGTTATTACTGTTCTGCTCCAGCAAAGTTTTGCACCGCATAAGCTCGTCCCCTCATCGGGTCAACCACAATCCCATAACCAAAAACGTTTGTAGTCCGGCTTTAACAAGTTTTGGCGATGTCCTGTGCTATACATCCAGCTTTTCTGAAATGCTTCAATCAGCCCATAGCTCAAGCTAATTCCTGTTCCGCTGTCTGCTGCATGATGTTTTCTCCCACCCCACCGCGTCCGCCTACTTGGGTGAAGCGATTCCGTTGGGGTTCTCCCCTCTGGAGTGACATGAGCGTAATAATTGCGGCTCATCATATCTTGGCTGTGCTGCTGAGACGATTGAGAGAGCAGCGGATCTTCCACTAGCGGCAACAAGCCATTGAGTTGACGATCTCGGTTCACCAGCGCCAACGCCAACTGCCGAACTTCTGGAGCGATCGACCGCCGTGAGCGTTGAGCAGCGATACTTTTGGTTTACCAATCTTCCAACCCGCCCCACCCGACCCGTTATCAAAGTAAAAAGCATCTTTCGCAGAAAGCAGGCTAACTCCAGCAATCAACAATCCAGCAAGAGAACTTGTTTTGCTCTGACTGCAAACCGATGTCGAAGACCTTCTTTGCCTGGATTGGTATCTCATACTTGAACCTATTGATTGAGTTAAGAGTTCCCTATCTCAACCCTGCAAGCTCCAGTTTTCCTTCAGCCTCATTCTTCAGACTTCACCCTTCATCTCTTCATCCGTACCCTCCGTTACCTCATCCATTTCAACTTGCTCCAGCAACTCCAGCGGCACCCGATCACCTTGAGCTAAGCCTTCCCCCTCGCCCTTCCCTTGGGCTGAGCGTTAGTCCGAAGCCTTCCCTTACGCTCCACTATCGGCGGCGCATCCTTTGCCGTAGCCATCCGATCCGCCATCACTCGCAACATCTGGGCAAAATCCCGCGATGGCATTACTTCTACCCGATCAAGAATGTCCTTACCTCGTCAACCCACCTGTGCACCCATACAGGTAAGCAACAAAATCCTCCACCACCATCCCTAATTCGAGCAATCTTCTCCAGATTCTCCAAACTGGAGACATTTTTGCCATTCTCCCACTGCTGCACCGTCGATTTGAGACACCTCCAACGTGTGCCAGCTTTTTCCGGCTTCAGTTTGTCGGTGGGGTCTGAGATGCAGTGGGAACGAAAAACCCGTTACGTGGACACTTGGCATAGCCAAAATTGATTTCGGTCAGCGGCAGGTGTTCAGGGTGTGTGTTGGGACATGGCTTGTCGGAGTGATCGCGGCAGTCCCAATTCTTGCCACAGATCAGGACGCTCTTGCAGTTCAGCCTCCGCCTGAAGTGTTTCCTGGGTCAGACACTCCGCCAATTGAGCAAGTTGTCGCCAAGTCTGAGCTGGGCAAGATCAGGGCAAAAGGAGCCAGGGTGTTGACATCGCCCACTTGCGTATCCCATTTGAAGCCCTGCAACATCATGGCGCGGCGAATGTGAGCCGCAATGTCTGCGTCCAGCGGTGCGGAACATTGCCATTGCGGCACGTTGCAGTCTAAATCAAGGGGCAGATGAGCCATGTGGCAGTTTTAAAAAACAGGCTGTCCCTCAAATTACCGGGAGGGACTGTAGCGGCAAACCAAAATGTCATTGCCGCCTGTGGTGGTTTTAGCACAACCGACTTGAGTCGTCGCACCCCAAATCATCTGAGTGTAGTGTCCAACATCATTCCAATCGCCAGTTTTGCTGACGTTCGGAAAAATACCCTGACGAAACTGCTTTTTCTCCGCTCCCCAAGAGTTCACCATGTCATTGCTGCTGAAAGCTCCAGCGGTGCCAGCCAGAGATTCTCGCCTTCATCATGCATTAGTGTGTTGCCACCCATTGCTGCCAGATGGTTTGTCCAGGTTTGAGCATCACGAGCCAGAGCCTCAGACCAGGTTAAAGAGAGATACACCCACATCTTTCGATAACCGCAGTGATCAGTCATGGGCTGCGGGCTTCGGAAGCGTCTGCTCTGAATGTGGAGCATTGGAACGGCAAGATTTTGAAGGTGCATCGCTCGAAGGGGCAGAATGTGTCGGAGGTGCCGCTGAGTCGAGAGGCACGATCTCATCTGGAGACTTACCTGGAGTGGCGGCGGCAGCAGGGTGGAATGTTTGAACCGTTGCCAGAGAGTCCGATGTTTTTGGCGCAGGACCCAAAGAGTGCAGGACAGAGGTTAGGGTACAAAGGGTTGCACCGGATGGTGAAGAAATTGGGGGCGATCGCTGGAGTGGAAGATCTCAACCCGCATCGGTTCCGGCATACCTTTGGAACGGAAGTGATCCGACGAGGCGTTGATCCCTTGTTTGGTAAGGAATTGATGGGGATCAAGAGAGATCGAGTGTTTCAGCGGTACACCAAGGGTGTCTTCAAGCAAGCAGCAGCCGAGGCGTACTTGAAGGCAATCGGGGAGGATGAAAACTTGTAGATTGCATAAGATAGCAGTCCGGTTGGGTATGTCAAATAGATTGTGTCAAGGATAGAAGGTCACAGTGGAAAGCGATCGTCGTAGGCGATGGCAAACCGATTTAAGGCAGGCTTCCAATCTTTAATCGGCATCGTCCATTTTTTGGAGATGTTCTGAATTGCTAAGTAAACCACTTTAAGTGCAGACTCATCGGTCGGAAACGCTCTGTGATTCTTCAACACCTTTCGCAGGGTCATATTGACCGACTCAATGGCATTGGTCGTGTAGATGGCTTTCCGAATTTCATTCGGGAAGGCAAAGAAGGGAGTAATCCTTTGCCAGTGGTTCATCCAGGACTTACTGATAGTGGGATACTGCTTGTCCCATTGCTCAGCCAACTCCACCAAGTATTGCTCCGCCAAAGCTTCGGTGCTGGCCGTATAAACCAGACGCAAATCGGCTGCTACAGCTTTACGGTCTTTGTAGGACACATAGCTCAAGGAATTACGCACCATATGGACGATGCACAACTGCACCGTTGTTCTGGGAAATACCGCTTCAATGGCATCTGGAAAGCCAGTGAGTCCATCACAGCAAGCAACGAAAATATCCTTGAGTCCTCGATTCTGTAATTCCGTCAGCACCTGGAGCCAGAACTTAGATGACTCGTTTTGGGTCATCCACATGCCCAGCAGTTCCTTTGTGCCTGACAGATTCACTGCCAGAGCTAAATGAACCGCTTTGTTGATCACCCGTCCATCCTGCCTGACTTTGACCACAATGGCATCAAAGTAGACAATTGGGTAAACCCGCTCCAGCCCACGATTCTGCCAGACTTTGCGCTCCTCTTCCACGGCTTCAGTCACGTTGGAAATCAAACCAGCCGATACTTCTACCCCATACAGGTCTTGCAGTTGAGCTGTAATGTCACGAGTACTCATCCCCCGCGCATACAGCGACAGAATCTTGTCATCAACCCGTCAAAGCGAGTCTGCCTTTTCTGGACGATGATGGGTTCGAACTCCCCTGCTCGGTCACGTGGAATCGCAATCTCGGCTTCGCCAAACTCACCTTTAATCGTCTTCTGCTATGCCCATTGCGACGATTGTTTGGCTTTAAAGCTTCAGGCTGAGTCCGATGTGCTTCGATGTGGGTTTGCATTTCTGCCTCCAGCAGCGTTCCACTAAGGCTTGAGTCAATTGTTTGAGGATGCCACCATCCCCCAGTAAATCTTCTGGTTTTTCATAGCCTTGAAGCAGTTGGTCAAGTAGTTCGGGTTGAAAGGTCATCATGATTTTGTCTCAAGTTCAGTAGTTCATTAGATCTCAACTTCTGACCTTTGACACAATCTAATTTACAATCCCGTCCGGTTCCAAATTGGAACTTGGCATACCAACTTACTCAATCTAGTTGAGACTAATGTTTGCCCATTTTCTGCCATCCTCTGTTGCCGAGATTCAAGATACAGGGGCGATTACCCTTCTGCAAACCATTCAGCGTCGTATCGTCGAGGTGCCATTTCAGCAGGGCTAACGGCGCTCTCGACGGCTTATGTTCATTTCGCTCCCCAGTCATCTTCTTGTTTCCCGGATACTCCTCCAATTCTGCTGTTGCATGGTTCGACAGTTCCCTGTTAGAATTTCGGCGGTTGCTCCCGTTGTTGGCAGGGAGCGGAGACGTGTGGGCGATCGACCTCTCGGGTCAGGGTTCACCGAGCACCCTACCTCGATCTCAGTTAATCCAGGTCAATCCGGCAACATCTTCTGAGCATTGTAGAAACTTGGATTGGTGAACCGATTATTCTTGTGGGTGCTTCTTTAGGAGGGGCAGTGGCGATCGATTTCGCTTTGCACCATCCTAACTGGGTGCGATCCCTTGCTTTGATTGATAGCGTTGGCTTTCTGGCAGCTTTCCAATCGGACAATTTCTGCCACAGGGACTCATTGACCTGGGTGCGGACTGGCTCTATTTCCGTAAGCGGGCTGCCCTGGCGGCGGCTTCAGTTTTACCGATGGTCAATCCGATGCTGATTGATGCTTTGCGTTGCTCATTCCTCCATCAGAGATGCCTGGTGGAAGGAGGCGATCGCCTCTTTTACCAGAAGTGGCGGGTATTCGGATTTAAGCGATCGAATTGCTCAAGTCACCCATCCCACGCTGATTCTGTGGGGCAAAGCGGATGATGTGTTAGGAACCGCTGATGCGACTCGGTGCAGCGAGCGATCTCAGGCAGTCAACTCATTTGGATTGAGGCAGCGGGACATGTGCCCCACTTCGATCAACCCCAAGTCGTTGCAAATCACCTGCTATCCTTCATGCAACATATTAATCGCTGAAACGATACCTACCAATAAACGTTAACTAAATCCAGGCAGTGGATCGAATTCTTACCAGTAATTGTCGGCTCGTCCCTGGTCATGAGAATGACCTCCGCGCCAATGGCTTTAAACTTTGTTCAGCAAAGCACTGAAGGAGAAAAACAATGCCTCATATCAGCATCAAGCTTTATCCCGAGGTCGGAACAGCAAAGGTTCGGTTTGTCGAGCAAATTGTGAAAGATGCTATGTCAATTCTCGAAAGCAGCGAAGACTCGATTTCGGTCGCGATCGAAGAAATCACCCAGAGGATTGGGTAGAGACAGTCTATAAACCAGAAATCTTGAACAACCAGAGAAGCTCTACAAAAAGCCAGGCTATACCAGGGAATGAGCAATAGACGCTTCGACTTCTAATTCAAATTATGCATTGCTATTAGGGTTGAGCCGCGATACGTGAAATTTTTTATCATATCGGACTCAAACTCATTGCAAACCTGGCTTTCAGCAGTTTGCTCAGAACAAAGCTGTTCATCTTGAATAGTTGCTTGTCACGCAGCTATTCAAGATGAAAGCTATAGTGCGACACCCACCCGTGTTAAAAAACGCCTTAGGTCTTAGACGATAGTATTTATCTTCTACGTCTTGTGATTGCTCATCATATGGATAGCTAAGCTTCTTGCAACTCTTTAACTAAAGTATAGTCACCCTGCATGGCTTGTTGTAGGCAGGGGCAATCAACCACTCTCGCCATGTGTATTTTGGGTTCGTCTGTTTCATCTTTGTTGATATCTCAGCCAAATTGCCGTCGTTAATGACGAGGTCGCGCCAGCTTTTTAGCCAAGATTGCCATTGTTCATCGAGTTTGTGGTGAAGTTTTAACGTAGAAGCTTTTTTTTCAATGCTGAGATATCATCTGGTATATGGGATAACTCGCGGAAGAAAATGGTGTATCTACCTCTGAGTCAGTCATTAACTGCATTAAATTTTTCAAATAGCTTTGGGTGATATTCAGTCAAGCCAAGTTTGTCCGCCCACATTTTTTGGATTTGTTTTTGCATGGCTTCTGAAAAGCCGCGGCCTACTTGGTCGAACTGTTCTAACGCTTCAGCATCTTCTGTAAGTAGCAGTCTCACTGCTTTCCAAAACATGTAATAATTTGCTTCTGCTGCAATGGGCTGATTGAAGAATGAAAAGTGCTCGCCGCCACCAGTCCAAGGTTGAAACCAAGGGTCAAATTTTCACAAAATCCAAAGGGTCCATAGTCTAGGTAAAGCCTCCAGCAGCGCAGTTGTCACTGTTAAAATTACCCTGGCAATAACCAACACGTAGCCAATTAGCCACCAGTGAAGTGAGACGCTGGCGAAATAGCTAGCCAATTCAACTAATTGACCGGCAAAACCAGGCTTTGATTAATGTCGCTTTTGTACTCTCGCTCAATTAAGTGCGACACTATCATGCTCAACTCTTCTAATGCTTTTGGATGAGCATTGCTGCGAGTGCGGCGGCAATAACTCTAGCTGACCAACGCGCAAAAAGGAGGGTGCAACGCGATTGAAATGGCCACAGGATTGTCCACCAAAACATCAGGGTCAATAGAGTAGGGTCTTGAGAATACCAGGCCGGTAACGGTCCTCAGATTTAGAAACATACAGTGTCAAAGAGCGCGATGTTGGCACACCTAACGCCTGCATATAGTCTTGCGCTAGAACTCACGCACACTTGACCGAGGACAGCGCGCCC